>CAVRCG010000001.1:0-1871709 GCA_963719525.1 uncultured Cytophagales bacterium
GTAGTGGCTAGTAGGTTTTAAGGGATTTTGATTTTTATGGTAAAACGGAAAAACTCCTAATTTCTTCTTTTTTGGAAATTAGGAGTTTTTGCTTGTTCAAACTTTAATTTTTACCAAATCAAAATATACGTCTTCTAAATGGTCGTAATCGTTATCTGTCGTGATTAATGTAGCTTCCAAAACGTATGCTGTTGCAGCAATCCATAAATCATTTTTTCCCATGTTACGAGAAGAAAGTCCAAAAGGCAAGGGTTTGTTTTCTAATTTTCCTTGACTATATACATCTATTTCAGCATATTTTTGTACTATTTCCTCTACATGAATATCAACTACTAAAAATAAATTTAGTATTTCTTTCATTGCTTTCCATTTATTTTCTCCCCATTTATTTCGCATTGCTAAAGCACGTAATTCTCCCAAACTAACAACAGAAATTAAAGGTGTATTTCCGTTTATATAGTTTTTCAATAGTGTTTCTCTAAATTCTCTTTTTCTAATAGCAAGTAAAGCAATAGAAGTATCTAGTAAATAATTCATAGTTTTTTTATAACATAGCCAATAATTCTTCTATACTTTTCTCATCTTTAAATTCTTCATCAAATTCTTGACACAACAATTCAAAGGTTTTTGCATCAAAACCTTTATAATTTTGTTCTATTTTAAGTTCTTCAACAGAAATGGTTTGTCGTAATGGTTTTACAAAATAAGGTAAACTACTTTTATTTTCTTCTCCCAACAAAACAATTACCTTCACACGCTGACTATTTAATTCAGAATAAGTGACAGGAATTTTTATCATTCCATTTTCTACAATAGTATTAAATTGATAGGTTTGCATATTTATTTTGTTTTAATTCTTTTACTGTCATAACGTAGATAGGCAGTTTAGAGTTTGTAAATAGGATTCTTTGTTTTGAAATTTATTTATAGCTAATTTAATGATAAATTATGAATATTCTGTTTTTAGAAAAATATAATCTCAATGGCGATGTGCAGTAGTTGAAGATGGTGGTTGTGGTGGCTAGTAGGTTTTAAGGGTTTTTGATTTTTATGGTAAAATGGAAAAACTCCTAATTTCTTCTTTCTGGAAACTAGGAGTTTTTGTTGTTTTGAGTCTCTTTGAAATCTAATTGACTAGCTATTTTTTTCTATTTCTTCTATGTTGGGAAGTCCGTGTTTAGCGATTATTGCTTTTACTTTCGCCATTTTCTTAGGAAACATTTCTCTGTTTTTGTACTGTTCTAATCGTTTACTAAAAACAATTTTTGGTTCTTTTTCTTTGTTTGATTCTTGTGTTTTTTTATCTTCTGTTTTCATAATTTTTACTTGTTTTAGATTATATCATATTTCACAGTACATAGTTTCCAATCTTTCCCACCAGATTTTTCTTGACTTCCATGACCAATAGGTTTAATATAATATAAACCTTTCGGAATTTGATAAATTTCGAATATATTCTCAATGAGTTTTCCCACTTCTTTTGCTCTATCCTCTGATAACTCTTGATTATAGTCTTCATTTTCCTTTCTCTCTTTTTTAGTGAGATTCTCTACATTGTCTTTTTCAGAATAGCCATCTACAGTGATTAATATGCTAATTTTGGTATTTACAGTATCTTCTAAATAGCATTTGATTTTAGATATTAAATTCTCTTCTAATTTAGTTTCAAATTGCGAATTTGCTTTAAAAGAATTATCTATTTCAAAACTATCAAAATTAAAATAATAATCACTATCTATCTTAATCTCCTTAAGGATTTCATTTTCATCTTTATCAAAACAATTTAACAAATGTGTACCACTCAATTCAATTTTATCTGATTTATTTATTGTTGGGTTTGCTTTGCTAATTTGCTCTTTTTGTTCTTTACTTCTCTTTATAAAAGCAGTAAATTTTTTATCTCTATCTTCTCTACCTTGGCACTTATCATATTTTTCAATTTCTTTCTCATAGCTTTTATATTTCTTAGTGTTAAAGCTTTCCTTTAACCAAAATAAATTAGGTCTTTGTGGATATTTACAATCACTGTTCTGTGAATAGCACATAGTTTTTGATATAACTATAATTAAAGTAATAATTATTATATAAAATGTGTAATTTTTCATTTGTCAATTTTGTTTAATAATTTTAAATATATATTGGAATAGATTGCACACATTTTTTCGTAATGATAATAAATAGAATGCCCTCTAAATTCAGAACACGGTAAAACTTCTTTAAGAATTTTGAAGGAATAGTAAGTTTTTATGAATAATTGCTTTACTTTATCATCTTTATTTATTACATCTAGTGAAAACATTTTAATATTTCCATTGTAATTACTTTCTTTATAATTTATGTAACACCTATCCAACTCTTTTGAAATAGAATCATTTTTTCTATAAAGGTAATCAGTAAGGCTGTTTTTTATGGCTATATATTCAGTTTCTCTGTTTCTTTCAATTTCTATAGCTATCTCCGTAAGCATAACGAAATCACGATATAGTTTTTGCATTATCTTAAAGTCAATTTCCATAACTGACTTATTTAAAATTAATCTTATTTCCTTGTCTAAAGAATATATTTCTTCTCTTACATCTTGTATGTCATCTTTTAATTTTATATCAATATTTCCTACGTTAGCATAATTATCCACGATATAAACATTTTTTGTGAAAATCTCAAATAGGGAACTATTTAATGGAATAATTCTTATCTCTACCTCTTTTAAATTTTCTTGATTTGTTATAACTTCTTTTATTTCACTATCTTCTAACTCCTTTGAAATCATCACTTCATTATTAATAGGATTACGTACTTCTAGTTTATAGGCAAATTTATTTATACAATTATCTAAATTGATTTTAGCCTTTACAATATAAGATTCTTCTTTTTCTAATACAATCTTGATTTGATATTTACAAGTCAAATTATTTACTTTAGTAATCTTCACAGGTTTCTTATAATTTTTATAACCTTCTACATTTTTTACTTCTATCTCTATATATTCGTCATCACTATAATCAGCAGGTAAAACTAATGTAAAAGTTCCATCTTTAGCTATTGGTTGCGTTAAACTAGTAGGAACAACCCTTATAACTCCTCCAGCTTTGACAATGTTTTCTCCTCTACTATTTACAATTTCACCACATATTTCAACTCCTTCTGAAGCAAACAAAAAGATAGGTAATAAATTAAACAAGAAAACAAATAAAATTTTAATCATAATTTTCAATCTTCTTTATACTCTATTACAAAATCAGATGTATTAAATTCATACGTCTGGAAGTTTTGGGTACTTTTCGGTATTTCACCTAAAAAATAGACTACACTAGACAGTTTATAATCACTATTTACTTCAAAGCTTCTATCAGAAAGCCATGTTAGACTATTATTTATTTTTACTTTACATTCTAAACATCCCTTTACAATAATATTCCTAGTTTGTTTTTTTTGTATGGTCGTTATTTTTGCTTTTTCTGATTTGGCAATTCCAGCAAAATTTTTACTTATTTCAAGCAGTATTTCTCTAGCCTCTGTTAATTGTTTTTCATTACTATAAATACCCTCTTTTATCTGTCTTTCTAGATTTGTTATTATTATACAATATGCTATACACTGCTGATAAAATTCTTGTGAAACACTAGCTTTTCTGTAAACACTTTTCTTAGCCGTATTTTTCACTAAGTTCTCGAAAGAACTTGCTAATTTTCCATTAGCAACTATGCTTATTATGCTATCAGATTTAGCATACACTTCTGTTGCAGCAGATAAGCTATTCGCTAAACTGACTATAGTTTCATTACTATACCCTTCCTCTTGTACAACCCATTCAGAAAAAGTGCAATTTTCTGAATTTTTTACTGAAACAATGATGGGTGGTTCTATCTTTGCGTTACTTTCTTCAACTATTTCTGTAGCTTCCGTCTGAAAAAATATAGAATAAATAGTTGCTGCGACGACAAATACAATGATGGTAACAAAGACGATAATAAAATATTTTTTCATACAATCAATATTTTTTAATTTAAATTTTTCATGTCTAAATTACAAAAAATATGTCAAAGCTAAAATTTTTTTAAAGCAGAAATTACACAAGATGTTAGATTTGGATTCAAACCATAAAAATCTAGTTTTCTTCTACTCTATTAAATTTACTGAAAAAATAATTTATTGTACCTTAAACAAGAAAATTAAAAAAGAAGCAAGATATAGTTAAATTCATTTCAAATTACCGAAAACTATTGACAAAGCTTTTTAAAATATTATCCCATTAACTTACAAAAACAAATCAGTTTACCGTAGCTTAAATGAAAGAATCAAAAAATCTATTTTCTAAATTACCTTTTGCTTTTCTAAAATCTACCAAAATTTAGTATCTTAGTATAAATTGAGTAGCACAAAAAATAATTTCAATTATGAATATAGAGGTAAAAAAAATAACATTAGCAAAGATTATTCTTTCCTTAGAAAATGAAAGAGTATTAGAACAAATGTATAAAAATATATTAGAATTAGTTGAAAGTATATCTAATGAAAAAATAGAAACGAAAAGCAATAAAAATATAGAACTAGATTTAGAAAATTATCGTACCGAAATACAACCTACTTTTAGTTTGGAAGAAGAAATGAAAAAGCAAAATTTTATTTCTTCAAATAAAAGTATTGTTTTTTCATTAATCGACGAAGCAGCCATTGAAGAGCCTTTAGAAGGCTTATTAAAAATGGTTTCTTAATTTTTTACTAAAAACCCTCATATCCAAACCATAAAAATCCGTTTTTCTTCTATGTGTATCCATTCGGATTTTAGTGTATTTTTATTTTCTTTTCGATTATCAAAAATAATTAAATACCCTGTATCTTGATTTTGCTTTTCTAAATAATCATAGAGTTGTAAAATTCCTCGCTCGTGGTAAGTTTCTCCTCTCCATATTTTGAGTTCGATAATGTATTTGTGTTGATGATAGGTAACGACTACATCAAGCCTTCGCTCTTCTGAAATCTGTGCTTCTTTGAAAGCAAAACCATTTCCATTGAGAATAGGAAAAAGAAAAGTAAGGAAAATTATACGCCATTGATTTTCTAAAAAAGATTCTTCTTTGTGGCTATAGGTTTCCTTCATGTAAACTTGAAAACGCTCTAAAATTAATTGAAAATTAAGTTCGTTATTTGGAAGAATAAATTGATGGTCGGTAAAATAAGCAGGTTTTACTTTTTCTATATCTGTGTTGGTAATTAAGTAACCGTAGATAATCTGTTCATAAATAGGATTATTAATTTTGACTTGTCCGTTTTGTTTAAAAACACCATACATAACTCCTTTTTCAATAACTTCATTGTATGCGTTAAACGCAACTTTCCTACCTTCCAAAAGAATATCACAAACCAAATCATATAAATCTTTACTATTCTTTAAATTTTTTATCAAACTCTCAAAATTAGTATTTACATCTTTTTGTATCAAGAAAAAGGCTTTTTCAAGGTCTTCTAAAGTCCACTTTTGAGTATTTTTTTCCTCTATTTTTTTAGGCAAAATATCATTGACTACAATCTGACACAAACGGCTCACTAAAAAAGGATAACCAGAAGTATATTCATATAATTTTTCTGCTAGTTGTTCTAATTCTACATTGTTCATTCCTATATTTTCAGCTTCATTATAATCGACAAGCATCGGTTTTATTTCTTGTGGATTAAATTCCATCGGAACTGTAAACTCTACTGCAATATTCCAAGGACTGTTATATTGTAAATCTTCCAAAGATTTAATTTTATACTTTAGTGATTTTACATTATGAACACCAGCAAGAATGACATTATGAAATGTATAATTACTTCTATCATAACGTTGTAAAAATTTTACTCTCAAAATTGCTAAAAAGGTCAGAAAAGGCTTATAATTACTACTTGCATCTACTTCATCGATAAGCAAAACTATTCTTTTATCAGAATTAGCAACCAAATTGGTAATCAATCTGGATAAACTACTCATATTATTTACTTCTGTATTTTTAGCAATTTCATACAACTTAGGATTTTTAAATTGTATCGCATTTTCCATATCTTCTTTTACCTTAATAGCAAAATTACTATCTGATAAATTTGTTACTTCATCCATTCCTTGAAAATTAAGAAAAATAGGAAAGTATTCATCACTATTTTTCAATCTATCTTCAATAGCAAAAAGCAGCGTAGTTTTGCCATACTGACGAGGACGACTAATTGTAAAATAATCGCCATAATCTATCAGTTCATCAACCTTTTTCATCTTGGCAGAAATATCCATCATATAATGTAAATGTGGATAGCAGTTTCCTGTTACATTAAATCGTTTTTTTCTAGACTTTGTGATGGAATGATTCATTTTTTCTGTTATTTTATTTTTAACGAAGATACAAAAACCCTGTTTGATTAAAAAACAAACACAATTTTGGTTTGTCTTTTACAATTTTACTCCAAAATCCGAACCTCAAAAGCATTTTGTTTTTTGTGTTCTTCGGTACTGTTCAATCCCTCTTCCAAATAAAAATTTACAGTTTGTCCTGTCCTAAACCACGGCTGTATAAATAGAAAATTACTAATGCGAAAAGAATACGTTTTACCATTTTCACATTCTATTTTACCTACTCTTTTTCTGTTGTCTAGCTTTTTAATAGTTCCTGTTTGAATCGGTTTTCTATAAAAACGGAGTTCTCGCCAAAGATTTTTTAATTCTTTTTCATAAACTTTCAAATCTATGTTTTTCTGCGTATCAATTTGATATTCGTTTATAAGTTGGTTTAATTCATTATCAATTTTCCAATTATTACTCCTTCTAATAAAATAAATAAATTCTATATGCTTTTTGATTTCTTCATTCTTGTTTGGTCTGCTCGTTTCTTTCAAGATTTTAGCCAAAAGTTTGTATAAATTTACCTTTTTATCTCTCTCTCCATTACCCAAAACGGCATAAATAGCATATTTTAATCCATTTTGATAATCTTGTTTTTCAAAATAAATTTCTGCTATCTCTTTGTACATAAACCAATCTCGTTTTTTTTGCAGCAAACTATGTAATAATTCCAATGCCATTTCGGTATCTCCCAACGCTTTAAAGGAAACAGAAATTCGCCTTGCAAGCCAAATTGCATTATTATTATGAAACGTTTCAATGCTTTCTAATGCCTTCTGACACATAAAAATACATTCGTCGTATAGACCTTTTTCGTATAGTGCTTTTGTACAATGCGCAAAATATTGTTCTTGTTTTGATGCTCCTTCTTGTTTTTCTCCTTGTTTGTTGGTAAAAATATATGCTTCGTCGTCTAAATTATTTATCTCTAATTTGCTACACCATTCCAAAATTTCATTTTTGGGATAAGGTATTTTCGTAGATAAATAATCCAATACTTTAAAAACTGTCAAAACGTAGGGAGAAAAGCCTGCTTCTTGTTTGGATAATTTTGTGATTGCCTTTGCAGCTTTGAGAAATTTAGTTTCGTCTTCTATTTTATCAAACTTTATTTCTGTATAATAAATGCACCACGCATAAAGAGAATGTATATTTTTAAAATCGCTGTCTAATAGATAAATTTCCCTACAAATTTCCAATGCTTTTTCGTAATTTTTAGTGTCTTTTAAGCACAAAGCATATCCCCAACCTTCCCATTTACTAGCCTTTTGTCTGTAATCTTCCCAGATAGTTTTGTAAATTGGTAAGGCTTTTTCGTAATCTCTAACCTTTCGAAAAGTCTTCAGCTTGTTTTTTTAGGGTTGCGAAATCTTTCATTTTTTTTATTTATTCAGTAGTTGTATAATTTCATTTTCATAAATTAGATAAACAAAAATTAATTTGTACTACGAAATTTTATTTTTTTAAAAAAAAATATCAGAATTTAGTATTTTAGCATAAATAAATACTAGCAAAAAGCACTTTTTCATAAAAACAAAGAAAGTAGATTTTTAAAATTAGTTTTTGCTAATTAATAGGAGTGACATTCTAAAATAGAAACATTGCTGCCAAATTTTATTCTGTACAATTGTGTTTTTTCCATAAGATAGGGTTTCCAAACCCTGTTTTATGGAAAAAGCAAACTATTATTTTGCCAAAAGTGAAGCAATATTCAGAATTTGATAAATGTTACTCATATTGGCTAATTAAAAATATAACATTTTATGAAAATAAAAAGCATAATTGATAATGCAGTTTTAATTTTACTTTTATCTACATTTTTAGCAATAATGATGTATTCGCCACTTGTTATAGATTTGACAAGTGAGTTTGAGTATTCTTTACCGTCTTATATAATCAAACCTGCACCTCAAAAAAAAGTAAATCCTATTTCTAATTATGAGTTTAATCATACTACTAAAATCTATATTTATTTAGAACGTTTTGATAGGTCGAGCGTTCCAGATGGAATAGAAAACACAACTTTTTTTGTTTGTGAAGATAAAGAAATAATAAAGGAGTTTCAAGAAAAATTTGTTTTCAGACCTGTTCAAGCCGATGTTAGAAAGTCGGAAAGTTATATTTACATTTATCAAAATGATAAGCTAGTTTTCAAATCTGCTTTGGTACTTAAAAATAATTTGGTAGGAATACAGAACGAAAAAAATGAATTTGTAGAAATAGACAATCAAACAGAATTTGTAAACGTACTTGCTAAATTTGAGAGAAGTTATTTCCCCTTTTGGTTGTTGAGAGATTAAATAATTAAATTCCTATTTTTGCATAAAAATTCAAAAACTCTTTTCTAAAACGCAAAGTTAGAACGGAGATTTATAAAAAATGAAAGAACTAAAAAGATATAGAAAAACAGTTTTATGAAAAATGCACCGATTGCAGTTTTATTAGTCAATTTGGGAACGCCAGATTCTCCAAAAACCTCAGATGTAAGAAAATATTTACGTGAATTTTTGCTCAATGGAAGAGTAATCAATATTGCTGCACCACTTCGTTTTGCACTCGTCAATGGAGTTATTGCTCCTTTTCGTTCTCCAAAATCAGCAGCCGAATACAAAAAATTATGGACAGATAGAGGTTCGCCTTTAAAGTATCACGGAGTAGATGTAGCCGAAAAATTGCAACATTCTTTAGATGAGTATTCAAAAAAACAGGAAGATAAAACAAAAAGAGAAAAGTATGTAGTTCGTCTTGCTATGCGTTATCAAAGTCCTGCGTTGCCAGATGTTTTGAAGGAATTACAGGAAATGAACCCAAAAAAGATTATTGTAATTCCGATGTTTCCTCAATATGCGTCGGCTTCTACAGGTTCGGTTTTGGAAAGAGTAATGCAACTTGTGTCTAAATGGCTACTGATTCCAGAAGTTTCTTTTGTGGATTCTTATCCAACAGACGAAAAAATGATACAAGCATTTGCATTGCAAGGACAAGAACTTTTAGCTACTCATAAGTACGACCATTACGTTTTTTCGTATCACGGTTTGCCACAAAGACAGCTCAAAAAAGCGAGTTCACATTGTAAAATTGGAAACTGTTGTGAAAATTTTGGTGCAGTAAATCGTCTTTGTTATAGAGCACAATGTTACGAAACTTCACGTCATTTGGCAAAAGAATTAGGAATTACAGAAAAAGAGTATACCGTTTGTTTTCAATCTCGTTTGGGTAGAGATCCTTGGATTACGCCTTATACCGATGATATAATTAAGGAAATGTACGAAGCAGGACATAGAAAATTAATCGTTTTTGTGCCTTCTTTTGTAGCCGATTGTTTGGAAACAACGGTGGAAGTAGCTGAAACGTATCACGAGGATTTTTTAGAACTCGGTGGAGAACGTTGGGATATGGTTGATAGTCTGAACTCGCATCCTCTTTGGATTGAATCTTTGGAAGATATGGTTTTACAAAGAAGTTGATTTTTTGTCGAATAATAAAAATACTTTTTCGAACACAGAGTTGAACACAGAGTTACAGAGAACACGGAGGAATGAAAATGCTTTTTGATACTTTTTCTTGAAACTTAAAACCCTATTAGTTTTTAAAATTAGTAGGGTTTTGTGCTACTCGTATTTCCCTAATCTCCATTCCCTAATCCCTAGTTCCCCATTTCCCATTCCCTAATTCCCATTTCCTACTACCCAATCTTTCATAAACTCCAAAACTAAAGGCGAAAATGTTTCTTCTATTTCTCCATATTCAGAAGGCAAACCTGTTTGAGTTGTTTGGAACAGATGGTTTAGGTTTGGAAAATATTTTATAGTTACAGTTTCATTTCCTGCTTCTTTGGTTATTTTTTCTATGGCTGTAAGATTGATTTTTGCATCTACTTGAAGGTCTTTTTCTCCATTAATCGCCAAAATAGGACAAACCGTTTTTGATAAATTTTCCTTTGGATTATATCTCAAAAAATACAAAAGCCATTCATCAGTAAGTTGATTTACTTGGAGATTGATAAAATCTGTTTTACTCATATTCGGTGGAACTTCTGCATCTGAAATATTCTTTTTCAGATAAGTTGTGATTTCTTTTTTAAGAATTTCCGTATCTGTGATCGATTTAATTTTATCAAAAATAGCTTCATTTGAAGTTTCCATTTTTAGTAAACCCTCCTTACTTATTTCGCTCGCTTTTCCAATAGCTTGTTGTTGTTTTACTAAAAGTTCGCTTCCATTTACTCCAAGTCCAGCCAAAAGAACGATAAAGGCAACATCTTCTTTTCGGTTTGCTGCTACCATTGGCGCAATCATTCCACCTTCACTATGTCCGATAAGTCCTATTTTTTTTGTATCAATATCTGTTCTTGTTTTCAAAAAATCGATGGCAGCTTCTACATCACTTGCAAAATCTTTTGAAGTAGAACCCTTGAAATTTCCTGTTGATTGTGCTGTTCCTCTATCGTCATAACGCAGAACTGCAATTCCATTTTTTGTTAGATAATCAGCAATTACTAAAAATGATTTGTGTCCCAAAATTTCTTGGTTTCGGTCTTGCGCTCCACTTCCAGAAATTAAGATTACAACAGGCGTTTTTTTACTTGCATTTGTTTCTGATTTTTTTGGTAATGTTAATGTTCCTGCTAAAATGGTTTCCTCCTTTGCCCTCTTATTTTCAAATTTTACTTCTTCAATTATGTAATCAAAAGGTGCTTTAGGTTCTTGTGGACGATTTAAAGTTTTAGCTTCTTCATTTTTATCTTCATTCTCCAAATCTATTTTATTCAAAATCATATCAAAACTTTGTCCTGCTTGTTTGAAAGTGCCTTCAATTTGAGTTTCAGAAATTAGTTTGCCTTCATAAGAAGCTCCTAAAACTGCAATTTTTACAACTAAATTGTTATCTAAAAAAGTAACTTCACTAATAGGAATATCTTTTGCGCCTTGCGCTGGGCTGTCCATTGTAGCCGAAAAATTTCCTGTATTTTCATCTTGCTCATTTTCAATTTTTGAAATATGGAAAATTAAAGGTAATCTTGTTCCAGAAACAGATAACTCTCCTTTCCAACTTCCCAAAATGGAAGCATCAGAATTTTGAGCCATAGAAAGTGAAACAGAAATTAAGAAACTGATGATTGATAAAAATAGAGTTTTCATTTATTTTGATAAGTTTGTATTTTTTATAATAGCTTCGTATAACTTATTCGATTTTTGTGAGCCAAATAAAACCATTTTCCCATTTTTTAAAGTTACTTGTACGCCTTTGTTTCCATACATTGTGTAGGCTTTATTCCCTCTAAAGTCATATCGTATTCCCCAGCCTCCCCATTCTCCAATAGGATTATAAACTACGTTTTCTACTTCTACAATCTCACTTTTTGAAAGTGTTTGAGTAGAAAAATGAAAAGGAGATAAACGATATTTTATTTTCTTTTGAGTTATTTCAGTTTTAAGTTTGATAAAAACAAAAAATAGACAGAGAGCAATAGTAAAAATTAAGGTACAAAAAAGAATAATTTTGTCTGAACCTGATGCTTTTGTCATTTGAAGAAATAAATAAATGCAAAGAGGAATTAATGTAAATAATAGAACCAATGTTAGACCCCAATTCTTTAATCCTAATTGTTTTTCTTTAAAGAGAATATCTGTTTCCATACTAATTTATTTTTTTTTCAAAATTGCATCAAACAACAAATATGATTTTTGTGAACCTAAAAGAATAATTTTTCCATTTTTCATTGTCAGTTTTACACCTCTATTTCCGTACATAGTATAAGCTATTCCTTTAAAACTTATCTTTATTCCCCAACCTCCCCAATCTAAAAGAGGACTGTATTTTACATCTTCTGCTTTCAAAATATCTTCTTTTTTAATGACTTTATTTATCACGAAAGGAAACATTATAACGCTAATAGAATCTGAAAATACTTTGGTTTTTAGATTGAGAAAAACTGTTATTAGAGCAAAAATACCCAAAGTAAAAAAAGGAGCAACTAAATTTGTAACATCTAATTTTCCCTGCATAAAACTAGCAAGAGTAAGCAAACTGACTACAAAACAGACGAAAAGTATTGCTTTATTTTTATAAGCTCTCTATTGTTCTTCAAAAATTGGTTCTTCATATTTTCCTTCTTGATTTTTCATAATTAATTGATTTATATGTTTAATTGAAATAATAAATTAATACTTTAGATAAAATTTCGGACATTATAATTGATATAACAAACAGAATAACTGGCAAAATTTTCTTTGCATTCGAAGCTGTTTTGAATCCATTATAAAGTAAAGTAATATGCCAAACTACACCCAGAAACACAATAAAACTCATTACTGTTACTAAAAAAATATCTAAATCGTTTATTTGTGTTACATTTTTTATTACTAAACTTTCAAAGAAATCGTCATTAGGTTTTGGAGCAAACGAGAGTAAATAAATTGCAACTCGACTTATCAAAATGGTGTTCAAGATATCAACAAAACGAGTTTTGGAATTGATAAACTTTGCTGCTCCAAAAAGAAAAACAAAAAGACAAAAAATAGCTATCAAATTATCTAAAGCAACTTGTTTCAAGGTAGCATTTTCGACAAAGTGCATATCCAAAACACCGTCAAAACGAGCATCAAAATAAAATCCTAAGAGCGTTCCCAAAACTGTAAAGGTAATTCCAAAAGTGAGCAAAATCGTTTCCGAATATTTCTCAAAAGGATTGAATAAAAGTGTAGTTATTTGTTTCATTATTTTCTATTTCTAGTCAGTATTCTAGTTGTTATCTTTTGTAAGTTTTTGAACTTTCTCAATCGTATCATCTAATTTATTCCTAACTGTTGGATAACTAATTCCTAATTGTGCAGCCATTTTTTTCAGACTTCCACTACTCATAAAAAACTCAATGATAAATTCTTGTTCTTCTTTTGAGAGCTGAAGTAAAATAGGTAAACTATATTTTCCAGAAATAATCGTTTCACAGTTCGGACAACTAAGCTGACTAACTACTAAAGCAGACTGACAACTCGGACAAGAAACAGGTAGATTAGGCAAATTTTCCTTCATAATTATTGAATAAGTAATTAGATAATTCTTAATCTAAATCAAACAGTTCATTTTGTTTTCTGCATAAATTTAGTAAAAAAATTAATAAAGTTCAACTATTACTCAATAAAATTAATTTTTACATCAATTTTATTGAATATAGTCTGATCAATTGTTTAGGTTTTTGGATAATTTTTTTATAAAAAAACGTATTACAGATTTTGTAATACGTTTCTTTAGCTATCTTTTAAAGATATAATTCAAAATTCATACTTTTCTAATTTCGTCTCCAATTATCGCAGATAATAGCTGTAGCAATGGCAGCATTCAAAGATTCTGCACTTTGATTATTTTGTCCATTATTTTCATTACCTATATTATTCAAAGCAAAACTAGGAATAGTAACTTTATTGACAATCTCTTTTCCCAGTTTTTCTGATATTCCGTGTGATTCACTACCAATTACTAAAATTCCTGTTTTTGGAAATTCAGTTTGATGTACATTTTTTCCATCTAAAAAAGCACCAAACGTATTTTCTTTTGCTAATTTTAAAAAGTCAAATTCGTTTCCATAATATACATTCACACGTAGAAAAGAACCCATTGTAGCCGAAAGCGTTTTTGAGTTATACAAATCAACCGTTTGCTCAGAACAAAAAATAGCATTTATCCCATACCAATCTGCAATTCTGATAATTGTACCCAAATTACCAGGGTCATTAATGTTTTCTAAAAGTAAAGCTAAATCATTCAACTTTTTTGGTAGTTCTAAAACAGGAAGTTCTACTACAGCAATCGCAGCATTGTTAGACTTTAAAGAACCAGATTCTGAAAGTTGATTGGAAGTAGATAGAATAATTTCAGTATTTCCATCTTTTACTTTGTTATTCAAAATGTTTTGAATTTCTATGTTGTTTAGAAAATCTTGTGTAGCAAAAATTTGCTTGATTTTGTAAGGCGAATTTGTTGCTTTAAGTGTTTCGGTTACAATTTTTGCGCCTTCTATCAAAAAGCAATTATTCTCTTTTCTTACTTTTTTTTGTTGAAGTGAACGTAAAAATTTTCGTTGTGCGTTTGTCATATTTTTTCTTTAAATCGAAACATAAAGAATTTTCTTGGTTTCAAAAAACTCTTCTTCAAAATGTTCGCTTAAGTTATAAATGCGAACATAATATTTGAAAAGTGCCAACTCTTCTCTCAAATCTCCACCTTTCAATGCAAAGATTCCGTGGCGTAATTCTCCTTCTACTATTTCAGTAGCTTTGTTTTTTCGTAAGGCTGGTTTTATCCAATGGTAAAGTTTTGAAATGTCAGCAACGGCACGAGTAACGGCAAAGTCATAATTGTTTTTTTTGGCTGTTTCTGCACGCATCTGTTCTGCTGTTACGTTATCCAGACCAATTTCTCTTGCTACTTCTGTCGCTACTTTAATTTTTTTCCCAATAGAATCCACCAAATGAAATTCTGTTTGAGGAAACAAAATAGCTAACGGAATTCCTGGAAACCCTCCACCTGTTCCGATGTCAATAATTTTGTCTGTAGCTTCGAATTCAGCTACTTTTCCGATACTCATAGAGTGTAAAACGTGTCTTTCGTATAGATTTTCTAGGTCTTTTCTTGAAATGACATTTATTTTGTCGTTCCATTCTGAATACAAATTTTTAAGAGTTCCGAGTTGGTGAAGTTGTTTTTCGGTAAGATTGGGAAAATAACGCTCAATAATTTCCATTAAGTAAAATTGATTTTGAAGTGATGTATTAGATAAATACGAAAAAATGAAGTTTAAAAAATAATTTTGATAGTCTAAAAATTGAGAAGCAAAATTAGTAAATAGCAAACACCTTTAAAAAGTAATTGTTTAATTATTAAAGGTTATCACGGTTAATTTAGCAATGTTCATTTTCCATAGGTTTGCAAACCCAGTTCTATGGAAAAATAAGCACTTTTCGCTTTTTGCTAATTTATTGGTAATCAACACTATAAATAACCGTGATAATGTTTATTACTTGTTACTCCTTAGCATTTTTCAACGAATTAACTGATTACTGGTTACTTTTTTTACTCATTTAGTTCTAACCTTTTTTTATATTCTTGAAAATGCTCGGACTGTTTGTATTCTTCTCTCAAAATTCCTTTTGTTACATACGCATTCCAAACTCCTTTTTTTCTTGTTCTGGCTTTTTCCTGTGCGTTTACAAACTCTTTATCAAATTTTATATCAAAGGCGTGTTTTCTAATCCAACCATAACCTTCTTTCAAAAGCGTAATATTGAGACATTCTCCAGAAGGAAAATAAACATAAGCCAAATGTTTGTTGAATTTATCAAACAATTGCTCATCAAACACTAAAATTATATTTTTACTCTTTAGAAGTCTTTTTTCTGTATAAGCCAATGATTCTTTACCAAAAGGAGCTTCATCGATATAGAGAGAAGCACGGCTTTCTGGCGTATCAACACCAATTAAACGAACTGTCCAAGTAGTTGTATTTTCAGCATTTACAGACAACGTTTTATTAGTTGTAATTTGTAGTTTCTTGTTTTGCTCGTTTTTTATTTTAGGAATTTCTACTACAATCGTATCTCCTTCCAAAACTTCAATCACTTTTGTTTTTACTGCTTTATCAGAAAAATTAGTCATTAAAAAAATTATAATCTGTCTTTGAAAGATTACAACAAGTAATAGAAATAAAACTACTGAAGCTAAAATTCCTCCATATAAAACGTAATTAATTTGTTCTTCCATAATTAAAATTGATACATTTGAAATAGATGATAAAAGCGTATGTTTAAAGAAGCTACTCAAAAATAAGCATTTCATTATTAAATTAAGCAATCATTTATTAAATTAAATTATCACACTTTTATTTTCTTACTCCTTACTCACTATTTTTTCAGTCTCATTTTCTGCATTTGTTTCGGCTACAAAATAAAGAGGACGGTTTTTTACATCTGTATTTATACGACTAATATACTCGCCAATAATCCCCAAACTAATAAGCTGTACTCCTCCCAGAAACATAATACTAACCATAATCGAAGACCAGCCACCTACATAACCAGTAACGATAATATATTTGGCAATAAAGGAATAAATAATCATCAAAAATGCAATCGCAGAAACCACAAAGCCAGAAACGGTAACAAACTTTATTGGAACATTCGAAAAAGCTGTAATTCCATTTAAAGCTAAATTTATCATTTTTTTATACGAATATCCAGTAATTCCTGCATTTCGTTCGGCTCTATCATATTCTACATACGTTTGATTAAAGCCAATCCAAGCAATTTGTCCACGCAAAAACTTATGATTTTCTTTCATTTGGCAAAGTCCATCTACTACTCTTCTATCCATAATCCTAAAATCTCCAGTATCAACAGGAATGGGAAAAGAGGTAATTTTTGAAAGCAAACGATAAAATGTTTTGGCAGTCAATTTCTTAAAATATCCTTCTCCTGCTCTAGCTTTTCGCTTGGCATAAACAACTTGATAACCTTCTTTGAGTTTTTGCCACATCGGTTCGATAAGTTCTGGTGGGTCTTGCAAATTAGCATCAATAATGACAACTGTTTGTCCTTTGCAATAATCCAGACCAGCAGAAACGGCTATTTGATGTCCGAAATTTCTACTCAAATCTATGAATTTTACATTATTATCCAATACAGAAAGCTTTTTTACGAGTTCTAATGAATTATCTTTACTTCCATCATTTATAAAAATAAGTTCATAACTTTTAGCTAGATTAGAAACTACTTTTGTAAGTCTTTCGTGAAGCAAATGAATGTTTAATGATTCGTTATAGATTGGAATAATGACAGAAAGCTCAATCATGGAAATGATGAATTATTAATTGTAAATGATGAATGTGAATACAAAAGTACGGATTGTTTTTATAGGTAAAAGGAATTTTTTGATAAAACATAACCCTTTTACAAAAGTTGTTTAACTGTTCAACTATTGTCAAAGTCATTTCGGATTACCGAAAAACTATTGACAAAGTTTTTATAAACGTGTCTTAAAAAAACTATTTCATTTTTTGTTCGTAAATTTGTAAAATATTATTCTCATTTCAGATTTTATTTGGCTTTACTTCTAAAGTCTGAACTGAAAGTCAGCGTAGCTAAATCTAATTTCTAACTTTATTATTATGGCAGTTATAGACATTGACGATTCAAACGTAAAAGAAAATTTGAACCAAAACGAAAAAGTAATTGTAAAATATTATGCAGGTTGGTGTGGTTCGTGCCGACTTATCAAACCAAAATACAAGCGTCTATCTAATGATGATCGTTTTGCAGGAATTGCTTTTTTAGATACTGATGCCGAACACAATCCAGAAGCTAGAAATTTAGCAGGTGTAAAGAACCTTCCTTATTTTGCTATTTTCAAAAATGGCGAGTTTGTAGAAGGTGTTTCGACAAGCAAAGAAGAAAGTGTTGTTGAGCTTTTAGAGAAATTGTAAAGTAGGCGACACTTTGAAAGGGCGTTGTTGCAACGGTCAGTTTGCTTTAAACGCACTTTTTTGATTTTTTAGTCAAAAAAATGACTGTTCTTGAGCTAAAACGACTTATAAAACGCTAGTTTTTTTCAAAAAGTGCGTTTCCAGCGTTTCAGTCAATGCAACAACGCCCTTTGAAAGTGTCGTAACACCAATTCAATAAATTATTTTATTTACCAAAATAAAAACAGTTGAAAACTGTTTGCTACTTATACTATGAAATTACCAGTTATAAAAGCGTTAGTAGAAAATTATTCGCTAGAAGAACTCAAAAAAGCTGAATCTGTAATGGAAGAAGGCGAAACTCCTAACATGGAAGTAAAAGGCGACGATGAAGGCGAACAATTTACACACGTAATTGCAGCCGTTTGGGTAAAAGAAAAAATGGAAAAGGACGGGATTGATGCTCGTGCTGCACTGCGTGAATATACGCAGAAGGTACGAAATTCAATTTCTTAGCTTTTATGTACAATGGGCTTCTAGCCTGTTGAGTTTTAAATATTTTTTTTGCACAGACTAGGAAGTCTGTGATACATGTTTTTAACAGGCTTTGAACCTGTTTTTAAAAAACAATATTATGAATATAAATACTAAAAATCCAATTTCTCCTAATTCGAAAGGTAGAGTTTTGGTCGCCATGAGTGGTGGAATTGATAGTTCGCTCGCAGCCGTGATGTTGCACGAACAAGGTTACGAAGTTATCGGAATGACGATGAAAACGTGGGATTATGCTGCTTCGGGTGGCAATATGAAAAAAGAAACAGGCTGTTGTAGCTTGGATTCTATCAATGATGCACGTTCTATTTCGGTTGATTTGGGTTTCCCTCACTATATTTTGGACATTCGTTCAGAGTTTGGCGATTACGTCATCGATTATTTTACAGAGGAATATATGGAAGGCAGAACGCCAAATCCGTGTGTGCTTTGCAATACGCATATCAAATGGGATGCACTTTTAAGACGTGCCGATAATTTGGGTTGTCAGTATATTGCAACAGGTCATTATGCCAATATTAGAGAAGAAAAAGGACGTTTTGTAGTTTCGAAAGGTGTAGATGAGAAAAAAGATCAATCGTATGTTTTGTGGGGCGTTTCACAGGAAAGTTTGAGTAGAACGATGCTTCCTTTGGGCAATCTTACAAAAGACCAAATTCGTCAAATGGCATTGGATAGAGGTTTTGATGAGCTTGTCAAAAAATCAGAATCGTATGAAATCTGTTTTATTCCAGATAATGATTACCGTAGTTTTTTGAAAAGAAGAGTTCCTAATTTAGACGAAAAAGTTGGAAAAGGAGATTTTATTATGACAACTGGCGAAATAGTCGGACAACATGAAGGTTATCCATTTTATACAATCGGACAACGAAAAGGATTAGGAATTGCCTTGGGTCAGCCTGCTTATGTAGTTGAGATTAAAAAAGATACCAACGAAGTTATTTTAGGTTACAAAGATGATTTGTATAGAGATGGAATGATTGTCAAAAAATTAAATCTTCAAAAATATGCAGACATTGAAGGCGATTTACTGACCACTACAAAAGTTCGTGTCCATCATGCAGGTGCGCCAGCAACCATCACACAAAGCGAAGACGGACAAGAACTTACCGTTCTTTTTCACGAGCCAGTAGATGCTATTGCCCCAGGTCAATCTGCTGTTTTTTATGATGGCGATGATGTAATTGGTGGAGGTTGGATAGTTTCTTCCTTCCAACAAATTGGAGACGAACGAATAGAGAAAAATTTGTTTCCTACGGAAGTTTATAAGCCTAAGGTGGTTTAAGATTATTATTTTCACCCTTGTTAATTTCTTTATTTTTATGGAAATTGATGAGGGTGTTTTTTATTACACACAAATTTATGACAATATATAAAAACGCAACACAAGCGAAAAAATCTTTAAGAATGTTAGCTTTACAGGAGGCAAAGATAAAATTTGATGTACTCCAAAAATCTCATTCTGATTTAGAAAAACTATCTATTGATAACTTAAAAAATGAAATAAATAAGATAGATGAGATATTACTAAATAATGATGAAAATGAGTTAAAATTCATATATAAAAAAGGTAAAGATTTTAACTTTCCTAAAAGTTATACAAATTTTAATAGAGGATATGTTTTTAACTTTGGAGGTTCACTAATCAATAAGAAAAAGCAGATTTTAGATATAATAAACACAAAGAAAACAGAAACTAAGATAGAATCTATATCAGAACTTATTAATACAATACCTGATCAAGATACACGAAAGGAACTCAATCAACAGTTCAAAGAGTTAGAAGAACAAGCAAGTAGAGCTAAAATAGAGCGAGAACAACTAGATAAGCAGGAGGAACAATTTAATTCAGAGAAACAAGAACTCGAACTAACAAAAGACAAGTTAGACATTTTCGATAAAAGGTCTAAAATATGGTTAAGAATATTTGGAAGAGAATCTATTGCTTCAATTTTAGGAGGGTTTTTATTATTAATAATGACATCTTGTTTTTTGATTGCTATGTTTACAGGAACAGAAATTTCAAATGTTATAGAAAGTGCTTTCTTTTTAATCTTAGGTTACTTTTTTGGACAATCAGTAAAAAATGAAAAATAATTAAATTAAAAACTTATGGATTCAGATTACGAAGAAAAATTAGTTAATATAGAAAACAATGTTCAAGATGAAACCTCTTTAGCTTGGGAAAAATTATGTGAGTATGTTGAAAAAGTAGCAGAAGAAGGAAGCGAAGAATTTTCTCCTTATGAATACTTAGGAGAAGAACTTTATTTTCAAATTTACACATTGCCAAAAACGATTGCCAAACTCAAAAAAGTAAAACACATTCTTTTATATGCAAGCAAAATAAAACGCATTCCTCCAGAAATTGGAGAGATGGAAGCATTAGAAAATTTTGACCCTTATACTTCGTATGACTTACATTGGTTTCCTTATGAAATTACGAATTGTAAAAATTTGAAAGATAGTAGGGTAAGTACTAGAGCATTATATGGAAATCATAAATATAGAAAACCTTTTCCTGATTTAACAAATAATCCTGTTTATTACAATCAAGAAATAAAATGTAGTATTTGTAAAAAGGAAATTACTCAAGAACAAACAAATCAATTATGGATTACTTTGAAAATTGGAACTGATATTTCGCCTTTGTTGGTCAATTCTTGTTCGAAAGAATGTGAAAGAAAATTACCTCAACCTCCAAAAGCCTATATACAATTTCCACATAAAGGAGGAAAGAAACTAGAACAACCAACACACAAAGAGTGGCAAAAGGAATATGTAACAACGTGGAGGGAAACAAAAAAGACAAGAAACAAATCAATATTTGCAATGTTAAAATTAATTCGCAAAATTTGGGAAAAGTAATGATATTATAGTTGAAAGCAGTATAATCTAAACTATTGTCAAAGTCTGATTACAGACCATTGACAGAGTTCAAATAATTTTTACCTAAAAAACACACAATCATGCCACTAACAGAAAAAGAAATTAAAGAAATCATTGAAGAAGGAATCATTGTAGATTGTTATGATGACGAGGAAGTACATACAGGATGGGAAATTTATATGGGAGAAAATATCAATTTTCCATTTAAAGCTGAATGTTTGATAAGAAAAGCATCAGGAGCGACCGAATGGAAAAAAGTCAAAATTATAGATAGCCATACTTATACTTCAAAATATGGTGGAAAAGGATATTATTTATCAGCCTTACTTGATGAGGTAGATATGATTATTCCAGTAGAAATAAGTGAACTCCGAAACGTGAAAGCAGATGAAGATACCTTAAATACTTTTCAAATATGGGGATATAGGCATAAATATTAATTTAAAAACAAACTAAAAATTCTCACTTAAAAAATAAAAAAACTATGTTTTCAGAAAAATATCCGAATTTAGAATATTGGGTCGATGCACAAGGTTGGATTGAACTCGGTTCAGATGAAAATAGCGATTCTTGGATTAGAATTATGGACACAGGAGGATTATGCTATGAAGATGAAGATTCAAGTTCATTAGATGAAGCTTTAGAAAAAGCTGAACTTTGGGCTGCTGAAGAAAATGAAGATTAATTTTAAACTTATTTTATCTAAAAAACATGAACAAACTTAGCCACTTAGAAATAATTGAAATAACAGAGAGAATTTATAAATTTTCTCAATTTTCTAGCGAAGAATACAAAAAATCAAGACAAGAATTATATGATCTTTGTTTTAAATTACCTTCTGCTGGTATGAAAGATAAAGAGAGTGTGCAAAAAGTAATTGATTTGCATAGAGAATTAGTCAAAGTCCAAAATCAAAGGGCTGCATCGATTGAAAAGGACGTTATGAGTAGTTTGGTAAGTATGTGTATTCTTATAGACATAGATAATAAACAAACACTAGAAGAGATGGAAATATTAGAAGAGAAGTATGAAGGCAATGAAAGAATTGCTCTAAGATTAAATTCGACGTTAATGAATTATGCAAAAGAAATAATTGCTAGTGAAGTTACTGCTAAAGAAGCTAAAGCAAAACGCTATCAAAATAGAATTGCTCAAGCTCTTCAATTATTAGGTGATCTGAATTATTATTATGAAATAAAAGGAATAAAAGAGATATTCAAATCAAAAATACAAGACAAAAATAAAAAAATACAATATTGTGCCCTTTCTGGTTTGGAAAACTACTATGGAACTGAAAATGCAGAAGAACTTACCGAAAAAGAGGAAAAATTATTAGAACAAATTATAGAAACTACCGATGATAGGTCTATCGTTTTTATGTGTTGTCAAATATTAATAAACGATGGTGTGTTTGATGAATTTGATGCAATGTCAAGAATGGATAAATGGAAAGATAAAAACAGGAAATAAATATATGAAAACGAAGGGTTCGCTTAAAGCGAACCCTTCGTTAAATTCCTATTCTCTAAGCAAAGAAACCCAACCTTTCAAAATCAACACTTCATCAGCCGGATTAAGACGATTAAAGGTAACCTTAACTTGGAAATAATACATTCCAGAAGGCATTGCTGTTCCGTTATTATTTTCTCCATTCCAATCGATAAAGACATTATTATCTTCTTCGCTTGTGGTTTCGAAAACAAGCTGTTCCCAACGGCTATAAATTTTGGTTTCTACATTTTTGACAAAAGCAGGACAATCAAAAGCTCTAAAGGTATCATTTATTCCGTCGCCATCTGGTGTAAATACATTCGGTAGCGCATAATTTGGACAATTATCATTACACACTTGATTGCTAAAAGTACTCTCATTTCCAGCGTTATCCAAAGCCGTAACCACATAACAACCAGCCACAGAACGAACCTGCTGATGCGTATAAGTAGTGTCAGTAGTATTTATTAAAAGCTGCAACGAATCATTTGTTTGAGCTTTGAAATATAAATTGTAACTACTTACTTCCAAATCACAGTCAGGCGAGTAATCATTTTGCCAACGTAATTCATTTCTAAAAAGTGAATCACTACAATAAATTGGGTCTGTAAAATTAATGGTTTCACAAATCAAAGAATCTAAAAACAAGGTTGTAGGCGAACAAGGAGGCGTTTCATCTAATGGAACAATACATACTTTTTGAGATTTGTTGAGTAATGGTTCTGGCAATCCTGTTCGGTTGTAACTTCCCTGTGTCGTAACATAATAACAGTATTCCGTTTTGTCTAAAAGTCCTGTATCGGTATAAGAAAACGAACCACTAAAAACATTTATACTGTCCAAAAGAACAAAATCAGTTCCTTCTGAATCTGTCTGACGGTAAATATAATGTTGTGGAAAACGTCCGTCTGTATTGTTCCATGGTACTTCTGCACGCCAATTTAAGGTTGCTGCATTTACTTGAGGAGTTGCTGAAAGACGAACAGAACTCGCCACAGCCGAAGAATCTACCAGATTATCATTTGAGTAAAAAAGAACTCTATAATTATATACATTTTCTTCTGTGTTTAGATTTGTGTCTAAAAAAGTAGTGTCATCTTCTGCAAAACGTTCTCCTAATTGTGTGTAATTTTGCGTTCCAGAAAAACCATCTGCACGGAAAAGTTCGTATTCGTAAGGTCTTGGAAATTCTGTTTCAATAAGGTCTTGGGGTTTTGTCCATTCTACCTGTATTTCTCCGTTTTCTGTATCTGTTTCTTCTACGCTTACTTTTGTGATATAGGGTGCATTAGTTGGAATAAGTACACATACTTCGTCCGAAACATAACTTTCTCCTCCTGCTGGATTAGGAAATTTTGCAAAAATACGGTAACAATATGTTTTTCCTCGTTCTAATCCTTCTCCATTATTATCATCTAAAAAAAATCGGTTTCCTATTTCGTTTGTTCCAATTTGAGTATAACCTGTATAAGCTGGCAATCCCGTTTCACAGGTATCTGGATTAAACTCAAAAGCTCCTACTCTTCGCCAAATTGTCATCTCACTTGCATTCGGACATTGATAGGAAAACCAACTTAGCGAAATACTATTATCAACCGTGTTTACATTTGCAATCAGCGTATCAGGTTTTGGTCTTACTACTCGTATTTGCCACGTTTTCAAATCCGTTAATTTATTACTACTCGGTTGAGGTAAATCTTCTGCTTTGAAGGTAACTGAATAAGGCTGCAAGCGTACATCTTCACAAACGGTTTGCCATTCAAAATTTGCTCTTTCTTGTCCGTTGGGTGGTTGCAGATTCAAAACATTAAAAGTAGCATAATTTCTCGGTGGAACAGTTTGTAATTGATTAGATTCTTCAAACAAAGCACTATACGCAAAAAGTTTTACAAAATCATTATCTGGGTCTGTTCCTGTAACAGTTGCTCTCAAAGATGCACCTGCTGTAACACAAGTATCTTTAGGAATTTCTAAAATAGGTCGTTTATTTGGATTATCTCGTACAATAATTTGCATATCACGATTTACCTGTCCAATCAAAATGCCTTCACGCCATTCCTGTACAATAAAAGCAACATTAAACTGTCCTGTTCTACCTGGTGTATTCCAAATCAAATCTCCTGTAATTGGGTCAAGAGTTGCCGTTGTAGCTCCTCCTTCCTCTCGTTCTCCACCAAAAGCAGGATCATCTAAAAGTCTAAAACCTTCTACTGGTGTATTTATGGCACGTTTTGGAGTAACGAAAATATACGCTAAACTATCTCCGTCAGCATCATACGCCCCTGGATTATGAATAAATTTTTCTCCCACACGAGCAAAGTCAATTGGTGGAACAAGCAAAACTGGCGATTTATTCAGACCCAAAAACGGATTTATCAAGAAAGTAGATTGAATATGAAACGCTGTATTGACAGAATTGGGAATATTAACAATTCCTTCATTACGGTTTCGAATAGCTACACCGACATTATATTCGCCAGCACCTGGAAAAGTATAAGTTGTTGTATAAGTATTTCGAGTAGTAGAATTTCCAATACTAACACCAGAAAGACGTTCTACCATACGAGTTTCTCCTGTTCCAAAATTAAATTCAATTTCTGGGTCTGGAGGTACACCCGAATCATCGGTATAAATAATAGCCGTAATCCTGTAAGTGAGGCTAATATCAGAAATACGTTCGGCTGTCAAATCTCCTGCTCGGACGTGAGTAGCGTGTGCATTTTGAGTCGATAGAAATGAGAGAAAGAAAAGCAGAAAGAAAACACTAAAAGTCAGCTTAGTAACTCTAGGAGCAACTAAAGCAAAAGTAAAAAATTTTGGTTTACTCTGTTTCTTATACTTTATAGTTTCAAAATCGTGTAAAAAATCCTTGTTCATTGGTGTAGATTAATTTTGTCGATACTAATATATATTGAAATAACTGTATTTTTAAAGGAGGGTTTTCAATCTCCAGTTAATTTTGGTAGAAGGGAATTTTGTATAAAAAACAAATCCATGTTATATTTTCGGAAGGTAAATATAAAGATAAGCTAGTCAATCACAAATACAAAATTTTGGATTGCATTAAAATAGTATCGTTTTTCAGTAAAAAAGGTTTTCTGTTTTTTCGTAAATTCAATTATAAAATCATAAATAAAGAATTTACTACTGTTAGTTTGCAAGAATTATATTATTTTTGAAAAATGAACGCTTCTAATCCACTTATTACTCTTCCTATTCCAAAAATTGATTCCTCAAAGGGTACTCGGTATGCCATTTCGGACATACACGGTTGCGCTCAAACTTTTCAAGCTCTTATCAATAAAATAAATCTTTCTACCCATGACCAGCTTTTTTTGTTGGGAGATTATATCAATAAAGGACCAGATAGTAAAGGTGTTTTGGATTATATTATAGAACTTCAAAGTAATTATTCTGTTTTTTGTTTGCGAGGAAATCACGAAGAACTTTTGATGAGGGCGCACCGAAGAGCAGGAGGCGATAAATCTATTCGTTTAGTTCCTGTTTTGCATCGTGGTAGAGGTTTGGTTGATGAAAACCGTCGTATTTTGCCAGAATATTTATCTTTTTTAGAAAATTTGAATTATTATTTTGAGTTAGACGATTACTATTTAGTTCATGCAGGTTTTGATTTTGAAGCTCCAGACCCTTTTTCTGAAACGGAGAAAATGCTTTGGGTACGTCATTTTGAAGTTGATACAAGTATTGTAGGAGATAAAAGAATTATTCACGGACATGTTCCAGAATATTTACAGTTTATTCAAGAAGAAATTGATTATGGTTGTACTTCTATTTGTATCGATAATGGTTGTGTTTATAAAAAACGCAGAAAAGCAGGTTTAGGACAGTTGATAGCTTTGAATTTGGATACCTTAGAAATAATTTTGCAAGAAAATATCGAAACAGAACGCTCTTCTTCAAGAAGTTATTTTTTATAATTCCTAACGATTGCTAAGGTTTCGTACCTCAACCATTAGCAACGTTTTAATTTCCAATCTCCTGTATTTGTATTCTTCATTGCCTAACCCCCATTTCCCTGTATTTGCATTTCCCTCTCCTCTCGCCCCCATTCCCTCGTCCCATGCCCCTGTATTTTGCATTTCCCTCTTCTCTCGCCCCATTCCCTCGTCCCATGCCCCTGTATTTTGCATTTCCCTCTTCTCTCGCCCCCATTCCCTCGTCCCATGCCCCTGTATTTTGCATTTCCCTCTTCTCTCGCCCCCATTCCCTCGTCCCATGCCCCTGTATTTTGCATTCCCCTCTTCTCTCGCCCCCATTCCCTCGCCCCTAACTAATACGCTGCTCTTCTCAAACGGTCGTTTATTGCTCTTCCCAATTCTTGTTCTGGTAAAAGTTCTGCTAAAATAATTTTGATAGCTAGTTTGTCTAATTCTCTCATGTGAGAAAATAAGTTTTGTGCAGCTTCCGAAAAATTACCTTCTTTAGATAAAATAAATTGATTTTTTTGAGGAATTTTTTCATACATTTTGGTAAATGATAAAATTCCTATTTCGCTCATTTTGATTTCTTTACTCAAATTATATTCTGTATTATATTCCTTTATCATTTCATTAATATTTCCCAAACGCATTTTTATTTTTGGCGCATAATGACTTAACAACATTCCAGAAGAAGCTACTTTTGTTAGTTCTTTATTTTCTTTTTGATTAGAATGAGGATTTGAGTTTGAATGTTCTTTTACGATTAATTTTCCTACTACTTTTTCTAGTTCTTCAATGGCAATTCCTCCTTTTCTAAAAACAGTCAGTTTTCCATTTTCCTTTCCAATTATTGTCGATTCTACTCCTATTTTGCAGTTTCCACCATCTAAAATATAGCTTACTTTTTCTCCTAATTGCTCAAAAACATGGTTTGCAGTCGTCGGACTAATATATCCAAATGGGTTTGCGCTTGGTGCAGCCAATGGAAAATCAAGATTTTTAAGTAATTCTAAAGTAAGTTTATGATTCGGAATGCGTACAGCAACGTGTGGAAGTCCACTCGTTACGAGGTCTGGAATAATTGATTTTCTTGGCAAAAGTAACGTCAAAGCACCTGCCCAAAAGTGATTTGCTAATTCTTCTGCCCAACTTGGAAAATCAGTTGTCCAATTTTTAATTTTGTCGATGCTATCAGTATGGATAATCAAAGGGTCAAAAGTAGGACGATTTTTAGCCTCAAAAATTTTTGCAACAGCTTGTATATCAAACGCATTAGCAGCCAAACCATAAACTGTTTCGGTAGGAATGGCAACTAAATTTCCTTTTTGTAGTTCAATTTTAGCTATTTCTATGTTATTCCCGACATGTAAAGAAGATTTCAAAATTTTTTTGTTATAAATTAAAATGTGATTATTCCGATATAAAAAATAATTTTTTATTGATTTTTATATTCTGTATATTTGTAGTATAGAAGTGTACTTGCCATTAAGAATAAAAATTCTACATTTTATCAACAAAAGTAAACTTGTTTCTCATTTTATCTCAAATTTATTACTTACTACCTTCAATTATTTATTTATCAATACTAATTACTACTTTATATGAAGCTACTTAGATCCTCTCTCTTTTTGCCTTTTTTTACTATCTTATTCCTGACTTCTTCCCTAAAGGCACAGGTTATTAATTCGTATGCAAAGATTACGGCACTTGCAGGTGCAAATATAACTATTTCTAACACAGCAGGACAAATAAATGAAACAGCAGGTGCATTTGCAGCAGGACAGCGAGTAATTGTTATGCAAATGCAAGACAATGTTATCGGAACTACTACTGAAACAGCTACTTTTGGAAATGTAGGAACGATTGCAGCAGCTGGATTGTATGAAATTACTACCATTACAGCACGAGCAGGAACAAGTATTACACTTGCAAGTCTTGTCAATACCTTCAACGTGGGAGCTAATTCTTCTCTTCAACTTATATCCTTTCCAGAGTTTTGTACCCGTGGAGCTACAACAGGATTAGACTGGAACGGAGATATAGGTGGAGTAATTGCTTTTCGTTGTCCTGGAACGCTTACTCTTACAGGAAGTATAAATGCAAATGGAATTGGTTTTCGGGGTAGAAGTCGTTCTGCTAATTTTACTTTAGGTCACTTGCTTTTCAAATCCGTATAGAGATGCTAGTAATAATTATGGAGAAAAAGGAGAAAGTATTTACCGTGTAAATACCGTCGTAAACCCTGAATATAGATATGCTATCGCAAATATCACTAATGGTGGTGGTGGTGGAGTTTATCACAACGGTGGTGGTGGTGGTGGTGGAAACATGACTGCTGGAGGTACAGGTGGAGTAGGCTATAGTGGAGGTTCAGCAGGTTGTTCTCCTGGTGCAGGTGGATATGGAGGACTTGCTCTCTTCTCCTATGTAAATTTGAATAGAGTTTTTATGGGAGGAGGAGGAGGAGGAGCCAATCAAAATAATAATGTTGGTACTAATGGAGCTAACGGAGGTGGAATTGTGATTATCGAAGCCGTCCAGCTCACTACTGCTGCTACATGTGGAACTCCTATTGAAATTACAGCTAATGGAAATAATAGTCTTGCCACAACAGGAGGAGGAAATGACTCTGCTGGTGGTGCTGGTGCAGGTGGTTCTATTGTTTTTAGGGTAAATGTAATTGCTCCTAATGCTGCTTGTCCTTTGACCAATTCGGCTAGAGGTGGAGCAGGTGGTAGAGCTAATTTTGGAACTGCTCACGGAGGAGGAGGTGGTGGTGGAAGAGGATTAGTTCTTTTCTCAACAGGATGTAATAGCACCATTCCTAATCTAACGGCTGATACAAACGTAGGAGCAGGAGGGTGTAACAATAACGCTACTCCTTGTACCAATGCTGCTACTGGAGGTTCTACGGCTGGTAGTGATGGAATTGTTTGTGATGCCCTTCTTCCGATAGAATGGCTTAGTATTGATGCTCGATACAAAGAAAATCAATCTTTAATTACTTGGAAAACTACTATCGATAAAGAACTTGCTTATTTTGAAATGGAGAGAAGTACGAATGGAAAAGAGTGGAAAAAAATAGGAAAAATAAATTCATATCAAGCTATTCAGAGTACTCCTAGTACACTTGATTATGAATTTATAGATAAAGAATGGACAGGACAACTTACCTATTACAGAATCAATCAATTTGATAAAAATGGTTCTTCTCATTATTCTCCTATCGTAACTGTCAATCCAAAACGTAGTGGAGAATTTTCTATCTATCCCAATCCTGCAAAAGATAGGCTTTACATTACTTATCCAAATGAAAACAAACCTATTCAAACTAAAATTATTTCTTCAATAGGCAAAACAGTTTCATTTACTCAAAATGAAAATTCTAAAGGAGAACTAGAATTGAATATTAATCATTTGTCTGCTGGAATTTATCTAGTTTTGATTGAACTTCAGAACGGAGAAATTCTATCGCACAAATTTGTAATAGAAAAGTAATTACTACTAGTTTAAAATTGTAAAAGCCTTATTAATTGACATGGATTAATAAGGCTTTTTTACTATCTAATTTTAATTATTTCAAAATTGCTTTCTTTTCTAAAAATGAAACCCAACTGTTGCGACTACATTTGTTGTCGTATTTTTTATATTAACAGTAGGATTTGTTTTAGCTCCCGTTTCTTGATTAAAGGTATTATAAGGTTCATACTGACTATTAATAGCTTGCTGAACTACTGCCAAATCTACATAAAATGCTTTTTTATGAATCCCTAAACCACCTGAAATACGAGTTTGGAAAGCATTATCATCTTCTCTACGAAATTCTTCTTTTACTGTGTTTCCATATAAGCCAATTCCACCACGCAAATAAAACGTATTCAAACGAAGCTCTGCACCCAGACGGTAGTTCATAGTAGAAGCATACAGATTTTTGATAGTTTGATTATCAGCCGTAAAACTAAACTCCTGTGGAGGACTAAGCAGTTTTGAAGATTGATAATTAATAAAATCTACGTCAGCACTAATAAAACCAAATTTGCCTGCAAAAAATGCAGCTCCCAAAGAAGCACGCAAAGGAGTAGTCATGTTATAATTACTTACAACATCAACTGTACTTGAAGATTCCTCGTTTAAAAAAAATGGAGGTTGGGTTGGGTCACCTTCATAATTATAATTATTATACAAAGCATTTATACTTGCATTATAAGTGTCGTCAACGGAAAAATAGGTAGGAGTTGTAATACTTGCCCCTACACGAATAGCATAAATAGGACGGTAAATAACTCCTGCTGTAAGATTTACACCCGTTCCATTAATTGTTAAATTTTCATTAATAACTAAATTATCTAACGACCTTATAGCTTCCTGATTGAATGGTTCTCCTGTTACAACTTCTTCAAAACGCTTACTTTCTGTGTATTTGAAAGACTGTATGCCCAAACCTGCTCCAAAGAACAGTTTGTCATCATAATTACCTCCATACGAAAAATTCCATTGACTTTGCGAACCAGAATATTCTAGAGTTTCTCTTTGTAATATAGGAGAATTAGGTACTATAGGAAAATATGTATTTTGTCCTCCTGGGTCTTGTGCAAAGTCTTTATTAACCAAATACGTATCATAAGCTAAAGCTAACAAATCTATTGCTCCACCTATTTGTGGATAAATAGTTTCCCAAGAAACTCCATCAGCTTCATTTAAAAAATAATCTATGATAGAATTTTCCGAATTATTTCCCTCATAACTTGTACGTTTATTAAATGTATTGAGACGGCTATAAGCAATCGAAAACGATCCCCCTTTATAACCTGACGAACTATTTGAAGGCAAATAAAATGCTCCTCCCAACTGTGCAAAGTTTGGTCTCAATACTACTTCTTCTGTAGGGAGTGAGTTTTGAGAACCTAAATTATAAGTAGCGTCCGAATTTATAAAAGAAAGGGAAGGCGAGAATGTGATTTCGGAACGTTTCAAAAATCCCAGACCAGCAGGATTTACAGAAGCCGAACTAATATCACCACCGATTGCAGTTGCTGCACCACCAATTCCTTGAATACGAGCATTTGCACCCATTGTAGGAATGGTTTGGGCAAAACGATTGGCATCTATATAATAATTTGAGCCAGGAACTATTGGGTTAGCAGAACCAGTCTGGGCAGAGACAAAACTTGAATAAAATAATGCTGTAGAAAAAGTAATTATTCCTATAATCCTCTTTAAAGTTATTTTCTCTAATTGAATCAGTTTTATAATTTTCATTGTATAATATAAGTTAGTTTTAGTAAAATCTTAATAAAAACAAAAGGTTTAAAAATGTGTAGAAAACGAGTAAAGTAAAATCGTTTGTCTTGTAGTTTGAAATGTAGATGCAGAAAATGCTCAAAAGGTCGCATCGCTTTGATATAATTAACTAACTAGCGTGGTTAAAAATAGTTAAGGATATTTTTTAAATTAATTCCACAAAAAAGTCTCTTCCTATTTAAAATAAGAAGAGACTACAGATATAATTTATGTTCTAATTACTCTTTTTTTCTAAGTCTAGCAACTAAGGTTTTCCTTACATTTTGCTGACCAACAATTAGTGCTTTTCCACTAGCAGTTGAAGCATCTGTAATATTGATGACTACAATAGTACTATCTGTTGCATTAGGAAGAACAAAGAGTTCAAAGTCTCCTTCATTCGCTTCATAATTATTAATTTCATCATAAGGGATTTTTATTTGTGCTCCAGAAGCAGAAGCAGAAATTACATTTTCTCCACTAATGTCAAAATCAGTTCCTAAAACTGCACTGCCCGAAAAAGACAGAGTAGCAGTTACGTCTTCAGTTTGATTATAAGGAGTAAATGCAGATAATGTAACAGCTTCTTCTTCAACTACTTGGATTGTATCTTCTGGATATTCGTCCCAGTCGAGTAGAGCCAAAGCTTCCTGCGCTGTATTCAAATTGTAGGTATCATCTTCAAATTCCTTGTCGCAAGACACAAATGTTAAAGAAATAGCTATTATCAGTACGGTTTTGATTATTTTTTTCATTTATATTTAATTAAAATATGGTTATTTTCTTAATTAAACTAATGATTCTGTTCTATTTTTACAGGCTCATTAGTATATCAAATTTAGTTTTCTTCAAACCACATTGGAGTGTCTAAAGGAACTTGACTTGTAAAATTCAAGTTAGAATTTGTTTCTTCATCTGAATAAGGTAACCTACGAATAAAGTCTCCAAGGCGAGCTTGATTTGGTAAGAGTAAAGTAGGTACTTTAACTCTACGCCATTGTGCCCAAGCCTCTACTCCTCTATTAAACAAATCAAGATATTGTTGTTGATGGATTGCAAGTACAGTATTAGATGAACTAGATACACGTTGAATATAAGCTGACTTAGCAGCTTCATCTATTTCGCCTTCCTTTCCATCAAAAAAGTCCATGCTAAGTCTAATTCCTTTTTCAAGTTCTTGCTTCGCAGCTGCATCTCCTCCACCTGCATAGCCTCTTGCAATAGCCTCAGCCTTCAAAAGATGCATCTCAGATGCTGTAATAAGTCTATCAGGAGCATCTGCTCGAACGACCTTAGTACTTACTGGTGATATAGCTAAGTTATTTGAAACAGTTCCAGGACGTACTCCTATTATTTCAGTTGTATCTCCACCCGCTCTGTTTTCGCCATAATCAAAGTAAGTAGTAATACGAGGATCACTCAACTCGTTCATTAATTCTACTGTAGGTTTTGCAGCATAAAACCAGACATTTTCACCACCACTAAAAAGAAGAAAAATCTTCCACGCATTATTAGCATTATTTGGAGAATCAAAGAAAGGCAGAGCAACGTCTTGGTCTAGTTCAGAAACCATAGGTTGATTAATAGCTTGTGCAATCTCTGAATCTACAGAAGCTCCTCCCGAACGCAAAAACATAAGTGCTTTAAACTTTACAGAGTTTGCATATCTTCTCCATTTCTCCATCTGTTCTGCTTTATCAGCACTTGTATTGTAAGCACTTGTAAAAGTACCAAAATACAAATCAGCATCAGTTATACCACCAAATTCTGCATTTGGATTTATAAGTGCATTAGCTTCGTCTATCAAAGAAATTACGCCACGAAATACGTCTTCCTGAGAATCAAAAATTGGAGATGTAGTTTCAAAATCTACAGCTTGTGAAAAAGGAACATCACCAAACAATGTAGTCAAAGAAAAATAAGCGTGTGCTTGGATAATTAATGCTTGAGCAGCTATATTATCTTTCTCGTCTTCTTTCGCATCAAGTTCCATAAGTTTTGCATTACGCATTACACTACCATAATATGTACTCCATGTATTTCTTGGCATAAAAGTACCAATATTATACCTCTCAGGATCAATAAAAACACCTGCTGAACCTGTAGAACCCCAATGTTGAGTAATAAATTCCATTGATGGAACTAATTCTACTACTCTTGCTGAAGAGAGGTTTGTCTGTATCGTTGGAATAAGTACATCTGGACTCACAGCAGTAGCCGCATTTGGGTCTGTATTTATATCTAAAAATTCTTCGCCACACCCTGCTAAAGAGAGAAGGAATAACATTCCTATTATTTTAGGGGTTGTTTTATTTATATAATTCATAGTCATATTATTTTGTTTTTCTATAGTTGAATAAAAATATTAAATCCATAACTTCTGGAAAGAGGAACATTATTCCACTCTACTCCTAAACCATTCGAAGAAGAACCAAACAGGTTCGTTTCTGGATCAATATGTGGAATTTGGCTATTTAATAAAAGCAGATTACGACCTTCTAATCCTAAAGAGATTCTAGTAAAAGGTGTCTTAGAAACTAAACTCTTAGGTAAGCTGTAAGCAATTCTCATCTCTCTTAACTTCACATACGAAGCATCAAATACACCTGTTGATAACACATCATCATGATTTTGCCAAAAAGCTTGCATAGACTGTACTGGAACGTCGTTAGGACGTGTAGTTTCGCCTTCTACAATAACACCATCATCTATAAAAGTACCTTCTCTATTCTCAGCAGTTTCGATAGCTAAGCCAGTAGAACGAAGTTGTTGAACTGTATTAGAGTAAAGAACCCCACCTTGTTGCCAGTCAATCAGAAAACTCAAACTAAAACCTTTATAAGTAAAGTTATTCTGAATACCTAGATTAAAATCTGGATATAAGTCCCCTAATCTTTCACTATTACCTATTGTACGCAAACCTGTAAGAGGATCAATAACTGGCTTCCCACTTACGCTATCTCTTAACCAATCACTTCCATATAACCCGATTTCTTCTCCTTCAACAGCACGAACTTCAAGTCCACTAAATGCACTTGCAATACCAAATTGCTCAAGTCCTTCAGGAAGATCATCTATTGTGTTTTTGTTAGAAGAGAAATTAGCTACTAACTCCCATGAAAAGTTTGTTGTCTTAATTGGTTTTCCACTAACTAATATCTCTACACCTCTGTTTGAGATTGCACCAGCATTCAACTCTCTACGTCTAAATCCTGTAGAAGTTGGAACAGTAAGGCGTACAATTTGTCTATTAGTTACTATGTTATAGTAATTTAAGTCTAATCTTAATTTGCCTTCAAAAAATCCTAGTTCTGTACCAATTTCAAATGAATTTTGAATTTCTGGCTGTAAATCCAATGGAGGATTAACAGATGTAGAAGAAAAAGCAGTAAGTCCTCCAAAAGGATAATCATTTCCAGTACTGAACTGACCAAAATAATCTGATTGTGGAAGGTATCTAAATGCTAAACTGTAAGGGTTTGTATCACTACCTACTTGAGCGATTCCTATACGAAGTTTACCAAAAGTAAGTGGAGAATTATCATTTGCTTCTAACCCAAGTGCTTTGCTAAATACAAAACTTACATTCGCTGAAGGGTAAAAATAAGAGTTGTTACCCTGTGGTAAAGTAGAAGACCAGTCATTTCTTGCCGTAAGATTCAAAAATAAGTATTCATTGTACCCTATTGTTGCATCAGCATATACACCATATAATCTTCGTCTTTCAAAGCGATTAGTAGGAGTTTGAATGTTTGCATTGCTAAATGTATAAAGATCTGCTACAGAAAGCTGAGAAGCAGTTGTCGCATTCTCACGATAATCACGTTGATTAAGATTGTAACCAATTAAACCTCTTAATTTGATTTTATCTGAAACATTACGTTCAGCAGAAGCGAATACATCAAAATTCAACTGCTTTTGATTGATAAGTATTTCACTAAATTCACCTTGTTGAAGCCCAATAGAACCTGCTGCTCTTACTCTTCTACGGTATTCATTGACATTATCTAACCCACCTCTTGCCGTAACTTTTATCCATTCTTTAGATGCAATTGGAGTAAATTCAAGCAAAGCAAAACCAAATAATCTATCTACATTGTTTTTAAAGATATTATTATTGATTGTCCAATATGGATTGTCTGTAAACTCACTCAATTGAATTTGAGACCCATCTGGATTTAAGTAATCTTTTAAATCAGATACAGCTATTGTTCTAGGTAAGAAATGAATAGTGCTTGTCAAAACATCTGAATCATTCGAACCCTGAGCTGCACGACCTTGACTATATGTATTTATATAATTAAGACCTAATCTAGCTGTAAGATTACTATTTACTTTAGTTCCTGCATTCAGACTTAATGTATTTCTAGCCAATTGACTATTAGGAATCATACCTCTTTGAGTCAAGTTGGTATAACTAAGACGGTAATCTGAATTCTCATTTCCAGCAGCAAAAGAAAGGCTATTAATGTAGAGTTGTCCTACTTCATAAAAATCTTTTACATTATTAGGTTGTGCAACCAAAGAAACTGTATCATTTTTCCAATCTGGAACAGACTGTCCTTCAATGCGGGGTCCCCAACCATTAAGGGGAGGCCATCTTGTCTCACCACTAGCATCATAAAAATATTTACCTTGGGTACCTGGTCCATATTCGTTTTGGTAATCTGGCAGACGAGCAGGAGTATCAAAGCGAAGAGAAGAGTTAAAAGTAATTACTCCTTTTCCTTTCTTTCCTTTTTTAGTAGTAATCATAATTACACCATTTCTTGCTCTCTGACCATACAAAGCAGCAGCAGCAGCACCTTTCAATACAGTTACAGACTCAATATCATCTGCGTTGATGTCTTGCGCTCTGTTACCTGTATCAAATCCACCACTTATTCTGCTTCCTGCACTACCACCAGCAGCAATATTGCTATTAAAAATAGGAACGCCGTCTACCACAAAAAGAGGTTGAATATCTCCAGTAAGAGAAGCTGGTTCACGAAGAACTACTTTTGAGGAACCACCAACTGTACCAGATTGTTGAGTAATTTGAAGTCCTGGTACTTTACCAGAAAGGGAGTTAAGAACATTAGGATCTCTTGCTTTGATCGTTTCTTCTCCACTTATTTGAGTTACTGCAAATCCTAACTCTTCTTTTTCTCTTTCAATAGCGACACCTGTAACCACTACTTCGGATAGCTGATCTTCTTGTAGTATTACATCAATAACAGTGCGATTTGCTATTTTCTCTTCAATAGAATTGTAACCCACATAACGAAATACAAGCACATCATTTCCTTCAGGAACTGTGATTGTGTACTTTCCTTCTATATCAGTCTGTGTACCTTGCTGTGTACCTTTTATTTGAACGGTAGCACCTGGCAGAGTACCGTCTGCAGAAGTTACAGTACCTGTAATTGTTCGTTGTGCCCATGCTGTACTAACAAGCAAGAACATCAACATCATACTTAGTAATAATTTTCTCTTCATGAGTAAATTGATTAGTTGATAATGAAAAATTTAAAAATTAATTTTCGGAGGGTATATTTATTTGATAGGTATATAAATAATCTGTCTGTATTTCTGTTTATGGAAATGAAAACGAATTATAGATAACTTTTATCATAAATTATATTAAGCAGTGAAATATCACTTTTTGTTTTATTGAAGGGACTGTCAAATTAAGTATTTTTAAATAAAAAACCTATTTATCTCTAAATTAAAAACAAAAAATCTTAGTAAGTCTTATTTTTATATCAGAATTATGTGTCTTCTTGAACGAAAAGGTAATTTTTCTGAATGCAAGTAAATCAAAATTTATATGAAGACAAAATGATTTTTGCAGAATTTTATACAAACAGGTGTTAAAAAGCGCATATCATTATATAAAATACTGTATTTCAAGGTTTTAAATTCTTATTTATTAATATAATAAATAAGGTTAGTTTGATACTAGTTTAGTGTAAGTTAGTTATTGCCTGTTATTACATACGTATTCCTACCACGAGCATATCATCAATTTGTCTTTGTAAGCCTTGCCAATGCACAAAACTCTCTTGTAGTTTCTTCTGTTGCTCTTGAAGTGGAAGGTGTTGAATTTTTGTTAATAGTTCTATAAAACGCTTCTTAGAGAATTTTTTGCTATCTGGTCCTCCAAACTGGTCTAAGAATCCATCAGTAGTAAGATAAATCATATCATTTTTTTGAAGGCTGATATATTTATCTGTAAAGGTTTTCTTTTTTTGTTTGAGCAGTGTTCCACCAATAGAAAAACGATCTCCTTTTACTTCTATTATTTCTTCATTTTTTGTGTAAAACAATGAGTTTTTTGCTCCAGAGAAAGCAATTTTACGATTTGTTTTATCCAGACTAATCATAGACATATCCATTCCATCACGGCTTTTCCACATTTTACCTGTTTCATGAAGTACATTTCCTTCATTCTGTTTTAGCCAATCGACAATTCCTGTATTCATTTCAGTCAGAACCTTAGAAGGCTCATCAATTTGCTTTACTTTTGTAGTCTGTTCAAGCATAGCAAAACCCACAACAGACATAATCGCTCCCGGAACGCCATGACCTGTACAATCTACTACTGCAAACTGACTAATTCCGTTCTTTTTCCATACCCAATAAAAATCGCCACTTACAATATCACGAGGCTGAAAGACGATAAAGTGTTCTGTAAAAGAATCTGTCATTTCTTCTTCAGATGGAATAATGGCATCTTGAATGCGCTGTGCATAACGAATAGAATCCATAATCTTCTTATTCGCCGACTCTATCATGTCGTTCTGCTTTTCTACCTTTTCTTTTTCTTTGGTAAGTTGCCTAGTTCTTAATACAATTTTTGCTTCTAGTTGCTCTTTTTTCTTTTCTACTCTCCATATTCTCCATCTATAAATTAAATAAAGAATTAATAATCCTAAAACAACAAATACAATTCTTGATTCTAATCTATTATACCAAGCTGCTGTAATCGTAATTTTTACAGAAATAGGAGTTTCATTCCAAACCCCATCAGAATTAGAACCTTTTACCCAAAATGTATAATTTCCTGCATCTAAGTTGGTATATTGTGCTTCTCCTCTGTTTGTTTCTATCCAATCTCCATCAAAACCTTCTAATTTGTATTGGTATTTATTTCTTTGTGGAAAAGAGTAATGTAGAGAGGCAAAGAAAAATGTAAATGAGTTTTGTAAATGATTGAGTTGTATCTTTTCAATAACAGAAATATGACTTTGAAGAACACTACTATCTGCTATCTGAACGTCTTTATTATTAATTTGAAAATTGGTAAACAAAACAGGCGCAACATAACTATTTCCTCTTATACTATCAGGATAAAAATAATTTAGACCATTAATACCTCCAAAATACATCATTCCAGACTTTCCTTTTGCATACGCTCCCGAATTAAACTCATTGGCTTGCAATCCATCTTCTACTCCAAAATTCACAAAAGAAGTATCAGAAGGTGTAAATTTACTAATTCCTCTATTGGTACTAAACCATAAATTATTCTTATCGTCTTCCAAAACACCATAAAGAACATTATTAGGAAGTCCGTCTTCTTCTGTAAAATGCTTGAATTTTCCACTTTTTCTATCTAATGAATTTAGTCCTCCACCATACGTCAAGACCCAAAAATTAGTTGCATTATCTTCATAAACAGGATAAACACGGTTTGTACTAATGCTGTATTTGTCGTTTACATCACTTTTGTAAGCAGTAAAAGTTTCGGTTTTTGCATCAAATTTATTAAGTCCTCCACCATACGTACTGACCCAAAGTGTACCTTTTGAATCTTCATGAATACCTCTCACTCTGTTATTAGACAATGAACTCGGCACATCTGAATCGTGAATAAAATTTTTGAAAGAATTTGTAGTCGAATCATATCTTGAAACTCCACCTTTATCTGTTCCTACCCAAATTGTACCTGCTTTATCTTGATAGATTACACGAATAGAATTACTTGAAAGCCCTTTTGTAGATTGTTGAGTAAAACGTTTTTTGAAATTTGCACCCAAACTAGCCTTACCATTATCAAAAACATAAAGTCCGTCTTCAACAGTTCCTACCCAAACTTGATTTTGATTATCCTCAAACAAAGCATAAATTCCCTTTCCTACGACCGTTCCGATGACAGAAGCCTGTTCTGCTGATTCTTCGTATTTATTAAGTCCCTGTATTGTACCTATCCACAAAATTCCGTGATGATCTTCCAAAACACTTCGAACTGTATTATCACTCAATCCTGTACGAGAAGCCGTATAAGTATCAAATTTTATTCTATTTCTATCAAATTTATTAATTCCATACCCATTTGTACCAATCCAAAAAATACCTGCTTTGTCTTCAAACATTGTCAAAATATCATTCGACGAAAGACTTGAAGCATCGGTATTACGAGAACGAATAACACGCAAACGAGGAGAGTTCCACCACGGTTTTAGATACTGCAGACCATCATCGGTCATAAGCCAAAGCAAATTTCTACTATCCAAAAAAACACCATTTATATTCAAATACCTATTCTGGACAACATCAATATACCCTCTTCCTTTAAAAGTACGTTTGAAAAGTCCTCCTGCTGCACCTGCCCAAATATGACCAGCATTATCCATTGCCATTCCATTAATAGAATAACGACTAAAACCTCGTTTCTCAAATTTCTTTTCCTTTCTATCAAAAAGTGCCAGACCTGCATTTGTTCCTACCCACAGATTACTATCTGCATCTTCTAAAAAACAACGAACAATAGATTCGTCAATATTTTTTTCTCTAAATGTTTCAAAATTTTTGGACTCTTTTATAAAATGAACTAATCCTTCATCTGTTCCTGCCCAAATTTCTCCATTTTTATCACAAATAATTGAACGAACTGTATTGCTAATTATACTATTTTCATCAATCGGATTATTTCTATATCTAGTAAAATACTGTTTTGCAAAATCAAACACATTCAATCCTCCTTCTGTCCCTATCCATATTTTGCCTTCTTTATCTTCTGTGATACACAAAATAAGATTATCCGAAATAGAATTTGAATTATCAACGGCACGTTTGTAATGATGAAACTTAATTCCATCGTACATATTAAGTCCGTCTTGTGTTCCTATCCAAAGCAAACCACGAGAATCTTGAAAGAAAACATTAGGTGTATTTTGAGAAAGTCCTTCATCGATGGTAATATGCTCAAAAGACATATTGCTTTGTGCATAAACGTTTGAAGCAAAAAATATACTCTCCACGGCCAAACAACTCATTATCAAAAGCACAGAATACAAAAGCGTAAATAAACGATTTGCAATCTGATTTTTTGAACAATGGGTTTTTGAATGTTTTCTTGAAGTAAAAATTATAGCTAAATTGTAAGGATTCAAGGAAGTGTAAGCAGAATAAGTATAAAAATCGTGTCGATAAACAAAGTTGCTTAAAATTTTGGTAAAAATCCACTACTATTTTATAAAATTTTTATTTTCTTTGTAATTTTTATTCCAAAAATCAATAAACTCAAATAAATATTCGTTCTTTCTGTTTTGCGTTTGAAAAAGGGTTTCCTAATTTTGCATCTTGCTTTTTTTATTGAAATGGATAATTAAACAATCAAACATCAAATTGAAACAAAAATTAGTACGCTCTCTAAAAGCCTTTATCAATAAATTAGGCTATCACATAGATAAAATAGACCGAAATTCGCTCACAATGGCTGGTGGATTAGAACGCAGCTCAAAACATACGTCGCCAAAAAGTTTTATAGATATAGGAGCTTCGGACGGAAGATGGACAGAACTAGCGATGCAATTCTTCCCAAATTCACATTATTTACTTGTTGAGGCACAAGAAGGACACCGTAAGGATTTGGAGCATTTTCAATCAAAAAACAAGAATATTTCCATTTGTATGGCTGCTGCTGGCGATGCCGAAGGAGAAATTTATTTTGACGCTTCCGATCTTCATGCAGGATTGGCTTCTAAGGAAAAATTAGCTACAAATTGCATTACTGTTCCTGTTACGACAATAGATTTGCAGGTAGAAAAACATAAATTACAACCTCCTTTTTGTATAAAATTAGATACACACGGTTTCGAAATTCCTATTTTGGAAGGCGCAACAAAGACACTTGAAAAAGCTGATTTATTGATTATTGAAGTATATAATTTTCAGATTGTACAAAATGATGAAGATACTTCACAGAATAGCCTTCGTTTTTACGAACTATGTCAGTATTTGGATAAGAAAGGTTTTTACTGTGCTGATTTGGTAGATATTATGAGGAGGAAAAAAGATGATATGCTCTGGCAAATGGATATGTTTTTTTATAGAAAAGAGAATGAGGTTTTTGAGAGTAATTCTTATGAGTAGATAGTAAAATGTTCTTATTTATTATCTTTCTCTAAGTCTGCTCGTGTTGTTGTTGGTCTTCGTAACGGCAAAAAATATTTCAAGGAACATTTAAAGTAGTAAAAGCAGAACCTAATTTTCCTTTGTAATAATTTATATATATAAAATCTTTTGTTTTCAATTCAGAGTATTGTTTATCCGAAACAACTATGCGTTTTAAGTCTTTACTTTTTGAATCTGTATATATGTAGTAAGACATATATGTATAACTACCCCTTTTATGATTACTACCCCAACTTAATTTATAATCCCTTTGTATTATTGCTAGTTTTTCTGTTTTGATACTATTTTTATCTGTATTATTGTACTTGTAGATTGCACTTTCAAGTATGAGGGAATAAATATAAAAACACCATAACAAAGCTAATAAATCATTACCAACTATTTTAAAAGATACTCTTCTTCTTTTAGGTATAAAATATTGCATTATAAATACTAGTATCCAAAATGTCACAGAATATTTTGCAAGATTACCTCCTAGGCTATTATCACTTCGAAATATTCAAACAGTATCCAAATCCAAAACTCCTAAGATAATTAGATAAATAATTCCTATCAAAAGGGATACAACTGCTAAAGTTTGCAGAAAACTAAGCTCTGGTTTATCTATATTTTTAATTTTATTGTGTTTTTAAATAGTAGAAATAATTAAAATTTCTCAGTCCTCCCCAGCCGTCGCTCACACCTTGCGAGTGACTTATATGTATTCGGCATCTTGCTGTGTATTTTTTTGTTATACAAATATACAAAACTAGACTAGTAGATAACGACTAATTTCAATCAAACTTTCTTATCTTTATCCCTTCAAAAAAAGAACTTCAATTTATAAGCAATTAGAAAACAAAAGATTATGTTAAAATCAATGACAGGTTATGGAAGTAGTAATTTAGAAAACGAAGAATATACCATTAATACAGAAATAAAAACGGTCAATTCGAAATATTTAGACTGTAGTCTTCGCCTTCCAAAACTGTTTGCAGATAAAGAAATTGAAGTGAAAAATCTAGCACAAAAAATATTAGAAAGAGGAAAGGTGTATATTAATCTCAATTACGTTTCGAAGGGAGAAAATATTTCTCAATTAGTTGTCAATCAGCAGCTTGTCAGTAGTTATTATGAAGCGATGCTAAAATCGGCTAAAGAATTAAATGCACCTACCAATGATATTTTCAGAATTGCGATGATGCAAGACAATGTTTTTATAGAAAAAGCAAACGAAGAAGCCATCGAATCGCATTGGAAAGCCATTTATCAAACCATTGAAAAGGCTCTTTTAGATTGTAATGAGTTTAGAAAAGAGGAAGGAAAATCATTGCAAAATCATATTCAAGGCTGTCTTAATTCTATTCAAAATTCGCTGGCAGAAATTGGTAAAATAGAACCTCGCAGAATGGAAAAAGTGCGTCAGAAATTAGAAAAAAACATTGAAAGTGTAGTAAATTCAGATAAATTTGATAAAAATCGTTTCGAACAAGAAGTTATTTATTATGCCGAAAAATTAGATATTGCAGAAGAACAAGTTCGTTTGAAAACGCATATTGATTATTTTTTGAAGGAACTTAATAAATCAACTACAAGTGGAAAAAAACTAAATTTTATCGCTCAAGAAATGGGACGAGAAATAAATACAATTGGTTCGAAGGCAAATGATGCCGATATGCAACATTTTGTAGTGGAAATGAAAGAAGAATTAGAGAAAATAAAGGAACAGACTTTGAATGTTTTGTAGGAACGAGGAAATGGGGGCGAGAGGAGAGGGAATTTCAACACAATGCAAAGAATGAAAATACGATTAACATTTATGAAAAAAATAATTTTGATTTTTATTGCTTTTTGGGTTTCAATACATCTGTATAGTCAGAATTATACAAAAGAAAATGTACGATTAGAAAATGATATTTGGTTTGGTCTGAATGCTCAAATTAGCCTGAATAGCAAAAATGATTTGAATATTGATGTAGATTCTTTAGTTTTTTATCCTACTTTTGGCAAAAAAAATGCTTTTATTGTTCAAGTTTTGGGAAAGCATTCTACGATGGAAATGAGTGATGCAGCTTATTTTTATCAGCAGAGTTTGTATGTAACTTATGAACGATTGCTTTCTCAAAAATGGATTGGTGGAGCTTCTTTTAGATATTCAGAATTAAATATTAATACAACAACTTTGCGAGGACACATACGTCATTATTCACCTATCAAGAAACTAGATTTGACCTTTTGGCAGCAAATCGCTGTCGAACGCATTTGGGCAAATAACTCTTTTTACAAACCTATTTCTAGGCTTCGTTTTCAGTTTGCAGCAAACAAACATATTACTATTTCAAAAAATAACCCACAAAAAAAACTCATTGGAACACTTTCTTTTGAGCTTTTTAAGGAAATTCAGAAAATCAATCCTAATTCGGAACGTCGTTTTTTTCAAGAACAAAGAATACAAACAGAATGGTTTTTTCCTGTTCATAAAAACGTATATTTGGGAGCTTTTGCAGGATTTCATACCAGACAATTTATTGCTCTAGCACAGTTTAATATGGACGGAGAAGAGCTAAAACCTACAAGAAACCTAAATCAACAAACTCCTATTTTTGGAATACATGCTATTCTTACTTTAGGAAAAAATACTATTCCTAATAGGCGTTTGTGGGTAGAATAGATTAAGGTTTTATCTAGTTTTTCTCATACAATTTCAAATCCGAATTCATATCCACTTTGATAATTTCGGCTATTTTTTGAAACATAAGTGATGGAATTTCAACATCATGGTCTTCTAATTTGACATTAAACGTGCTTTTGATAGAAGCCTTTCCATTCTTTACAATTATCTGACTATGAATTTTACGAGGCTGTTTTTTACCGTGAATTTCTAAATCTCCAACTGCCATAACATCATACGTTCCGTCTTTTTTTAAGTCATAATCGCCTTCGATTTTTCCTTTAAAAGTTGCATTCGGATATTTTTCGCTTTCCATATAGTTTTCATTGAAATGCTGCTGCATCAAAGAAGAAGGAAAAACGAATGATTTGATAGGAATACGGAACGAAAAAGCATCTGTTTTACTATCAATAACGCCTTTGCAATCTTTATTTACGGCTTCTATATCTTCCACAACTGCACTAGAAAAAAAGTGAACTTTACTGTCTTCTAATGTGTAACGCTGCGCAAAAACAGTTGAATTTGTACTTTGAAAAACAAATAATATTGCGATAAAAAATGATAAACGATAAATTTTCATAAGTAAAGTAATTTTGATTATTGTATCACAGACTTCTTATTTTGTGTAAAATTATTTTCTCTGCCACAGACTGGGAAGTCTGTGATACGTAATTATCTTAGTCAAACTTTTTTCTATTGACTACAAATTCTCTAGTAATATTGAAGCCAAAATGTATGCCACCGTCTAGCCAGTCGCCAGTAGTCTGAGCAATAAAACCACTCTCTATCATTGCACGAGAATTGGTAAGATGTAATTGAAAAACGTGTCCACCTGTTTCAATATCAAAACCGACTGAAAAAGAATTATAATACGAATCAAAAAGAGGAGAGTTTTCGATAGGGACTCTAAAGACATATTCAGCATTAAAAGAAGTGCGTTTTGTTAGTTTTATTCTTCCACCGAAACCCAAAGCATACAAATCATTTGCATCATTTTCGGTCGGTACAAGATTGCGATGTACCCACGAAGGCGCAAGCAAAAACGAAAACCCTTCATTAAATTTTCTACTCAAAATAAGTTGATTAGAATAAGTCAGACGAGAAGTAAAAGTTCTTTCTCCTATCACAGGTTTTAGCGTGTTTATGGCTGTTGTTCCTACGTAAGTCAAGCTAAAAGGCAACGTTTTTTCGCCAGTACTCTGCCTTAAAATATCCATTTTGAAAAGTCCGTCGTATGTTTTCTGAACCGTATTTCTACCAATTCCTATCATTATTCGGTCGTTAATTCCATACTCAAAACCCAATCGAAGTGTGGCCTGGTCAAGTCCGAAAAACTCATACGCTCCACCATCTAAAGTTCCGAAACGATGCGAAATTCTAAACTCTAAAGCTCCTTGTGCTACTTTTTCGGTAGTGTGAAGATTGATAAGACGAGTAGATTTGTATGCTCCTTTTGTATATTCAGTTTTTGGATTTTCTTTTTCTTGCTCATCTAAAATGTCATCCAGATCGTCTTGAGCAAATGATAATTGAGAAGAGAAGAAAGTAAAAAATAAGATTAAAAAAGCAGAAAGGAATAAATAATTTTTGTTCATTGTTTTATTTTTTGGTAGTACTAGTTGTGTGTATTTTTAATTTGATAGATTATTTTCTCTAAATTTTAGTCATTTTGTGCACCCTTATCAATCCACGCTTTTATAAAACTAATGTTACAATCTGAAATTTCGCCTCCTCCTTTTGGCATATTAGAAAATCCAGATGAATGATTGACAGAACCAAACAAAGAACCATTATCTGCACTTACTTTTAGAGCTGAATATTTCTTCTAAATCTATTCCTGCTCCTGCTATTGGGGCATTTTGAGTAGAATGGCAACGGTAACAACTTGATGATAAAATAGGCTGAACATCTCCAGAAAGTGTAACTTGTGAAGTATCACAATCGATAACTGTAATTTGGTCTTCTTCCTCGTTTTTCCATTCACAAGAAATAAAAACAAAACTTGATAAAATGAGTAGAAGTGAAAAGGTAAATAGAAAATTGACTTTGTTTTTCATAGTTTATAATAAGTTTAGAGTAGATTTTTGATAAAGATATAGTTCTGCTAGAAAGCATAAAAAATCCCTATCTTTTGGTAAGATAAGGATTTTTGAATTTATACGTGTATTTTTTTCTACTTAGAAAGTATCGTAATTTCTACTCTTCGGTTCAGTTTTCTTGTTTCCTCTTCCTCGTTGTTTGCAATCGGATATTTTCCTCCATACGCTCGTGTCTGAATGCGTGAGCGAGAAATTCCGTGAGAAACCAAATAATTTTGAACTGTTCGGACACGCTCTCCCGAAAGACGAAGATTGACAGTATGCAAACCCACATTATCTGTATGTCCTCCCAAAGAAATTTTCATTTTAGGGTTTTTCTTCAAAATAGATAATAATTTTTCCAAATCTGGATAGGCTTCAGAGAGTAGTTTTGCAGTCCCTTGTTTGAACTGAATGTTGTGAAGATTGAGCGTTTTGCCTACTGCAAACTGTTTGTCAAATTCAGATTCTTCTTCCAATTCTTCATCTATTTTATTACTACTTTCTATTTTTTCTTTGTTCTCCTTTTTTTCTAAGATAGTTTGAACATTATCCTTTTTTATACTAGCAATAATTTGATTACCTGTACTGTCTTTTTTCATATCACTTGCAAACTCTGCTTTTACCAACACTTTCTGATAAATTGTATCTCTAATATAAACTGTGTCGTGAACATAGACGATTTTTTCTGATTCTGACAAATCGATACTTGACTTATTACTACTTTCTCTATTTGTTTTTGCTTCCAAATAAACAGGTTTTTCAACTATCTTTTCCACAATTCTATCCACAAAAACAGTATCACAAGCTCCATTTATTTGATTTTGTTTTTCCTTTTTCTGTAAGTCAATTTCATTTTTGTTTGCTAAAATTTCCTCTTTTTGTTCTATTTCTTTCTGCTTTTGCTCTATTTTGTCCTGCTCTGTTTGTTTTTTCCAAATATAAACCCTTCCATCATAGGAAGCCGTCGCTAGTTTATCATTTTCGGTCGGACTAAAACGACACACTCTCACTACTTTTTTGTGTTCTTGAAGAACAGCTATATTTTCTTTTGTTTTTGTGTCCCAAATCTTAGCAATTGTTCCATTTGCTCCTGTCGCAAACCAATTTTTATCTTTGCTATAAGAAACTGCACTATAATTATCTTCTGGAGAAACCTTAAAAATATCCAGTTTTTTTGCAGAAGAATAATCCCAAGTAACGAGCGTTCCATCAAATGCCCAGCCTGTAATTTGATTCTTATTTGCACTAATTACAATATCATTAATATCTGATTTTGAGTGATGAAAACGACGAACTAATTTATGATTTTGAAGAGAAATAGCATATACATAATGATCGACACTAAAAATTAATTCTTTGTTTGTACTAGCAATCGTTCCTCCTGTAATCGTATTTGAGAGCAACTCTTTTTCTGCATTTACAGAAAAAACTTGCATCGGAATCTGATTTGGAATATCAATTCGGACACGCATTATATAACCATTATCGCCACCAAAATACAAGTATTTATTATCTGGAGAAAAAGTAACAAATGAAACCGAACGCAAAATAAGTCCGTTAGATAACGATAAAGGCTTGTTTTGATAGGTTTCTAGTAATTTTCCATAACGAGAATCCCACAAACAAACCGTTCCATCTTCGGAAGCACTCGCTAATAAATTTCCTCTTCGATTGAATGTAACTTCATATACACTAGCAGAATGAGAACGCAAGCGATGCCTCAAAATTCCTGTTTTTACGTCCCAAATAATAATAGTTCGATCAAGACTAGCCGAAGCAATCCATTTTCCATCAGGACTGAAACGAATATTTTGTACACCTGCTGAATGTCCTCTTAGTGTTTTGTCCAATACAAATTCTACCTTATTTTTATTTACCTTTTCGAAGTTTGAGTTCTGACTTTTATACGAATTTTGAGCCATCGTTTTTCCATTCTCTCCCAAAAAAGAAATAAGAAAAGCACACCAACAAAAAATGTAAAAAAGAGAGTTTGGCATAAAATTGAAACAGAACTATTGGTTCTGCCACGTAGAAAGTATCAGTTACTTTTGAAATGATTTGAATTATATCTATAATTAATTGAACAAAAACAGTTAAAACGATAGAATAAAAATGTAATTAACAAATTTACGAATCTAAATCTAAAAAAACGAACTGTTCCTTTTATAAGAAACAGTTCGTTAAGAAAATAAACTCAAAATTTGGTCTTAAAAATCTCCGAAGCTACAAAAGCAGCTTTAACAGAATCTGGATTTCGCATCATATCGCCATATCTATTATTGGAGTTCTGCCTTCTTTTGTACTCATTATAGTGCGCTTCTTCGCTATCCATAGAATAATTAGAAGAGTTTTGAAAATTTTGTCTTCCTTTATTTCCTCCTCTGTTTATCATATCATCAACTTGCTGATTACTTTGGCGACCACGGTTTAATTGTTCTTTCAAACGCCTCGTTTCTGGACTCTCCGTAATAGGATTTCCAAGCTGTGAAATAATAGGTTTTTTCTCTGGAATATCTTTCAAACTTTTGTTTCTTTCCATCAAATCTTTTGCTCTTCTATCTCTTACTTCTTGCAAAAGATTTTCAGCAGGATTTTCTTCTTCCTCTATTTTTGGAAGTTCGTAACGTTGTGTAAGAGCTTTTAATGTATCTTCTAAAGAGCGTCTTGCCTTTGGTTTTGGTGGTTCAATAGCTACTTCTTCTTCATCCATGTTATGTCTAAAGTTTGATTTCAACTTTTTTGCACGAGAATAAACGACAAACAAAACAAGAAAGATAATAAAAATGATAAATAATATTGTTTCAGCCATAATAAAAATAATTACGAATTAGAAATTAAAAATTACGAATACAGTCAGAAAACTATCAATACTATACTATTTCATTTTTTCTTACCATAAAACGTATGCTACAAGTAGTTATACAAACGCTATAAAGTTACGATTTGTTAAGGTAATTTTGCAATCGTAACACGATATGGCATTTTCTGCGCTCTGTCAATGATTGTGTAAACAAAATATTTGCTATTTGCATAATGCGTAATATAGATATTTCCCTTCTTTTCTTGCTTGATTTGGTCTAAATTAGAATCTACAAACTGCGCTACAAAGTCTTCATACGGCTGACGGTGTTGGAAATGTAATTGAAGTTGGTTGGTTTGCAATCCTTCTACTGGCGAAAAAATACTCTGCATAATATACTGTACATTGTGGTAATAGATTTTCGAACATCCACATATCAACCTGTGTAGTTCCGTGTTTTTCCGAACTCACATAAATCCAATTTTTTTTGCCGATTTCTTTATCTACAGCATCTGGAGTTGCACGATTTTCGAAGAAGGAAATAAATTCTTTTACTGTCAGCCCGTTTTTATCTGTTTGAAGTGAATCTTTATTTATGAAAGAAAAGCTAAAAAGACTTAGTAGAATAATAGGAATTAATAGTTTCATTGAATTTATAGGAATTGTTAAATGGAAATATTGGAGAATAATTATAGTTTACTTAAAAAACCGTGCTAAAATTAAGAAACTATTTTTTCCTTGTAGTAAAATCTAAAAACTCCCCTACTATTTGCAGAGCAACGAAAACTAGCATAAAAAGAAGTTCTGTTGCTGCTCTTATATGATTTGTAAAAGTATATAAACGCTTATTGCTTGAAAAGTAAGAAAATACTCCAAAAATGATAGATAGATGTAAAATTACCATTTGAATAGAGAAGGGAGGAAAATAATAATCATCAGAAATATCTTTTGAACTATTTGTATCACTTTTATTCTGTTCCCTTTCGTGTCTTCTAAAAAAACCATTATGTAACTCTTCCTCGCCTATCTTTTCATTACTTTCTTTATATTTATTTACATCTTTAAAAAGATAGGAAAACAGTATCATTTCGCTTATAATCATCAAAAGTAGATTAAAATTAAAGTGCATATTCTGAAATAAAACCGTACTCAAATTATCTTTCCACATGTGATTATTGGGTTTATTTAGATAACCTACAATAAGCAAAATAAAGAACAAGTAAATAAACATGAAAATAAGTGTTCCTATAATAGCTTTTTTCTCCAACTTAAACTCTAATTTGGAAACTATACGGTTTTTGAACTCTAATAAATTTCCAATAAATTTAAAGAGAATACGAACCATTTCTTCCAACCAAAACAAATAGATAACAGTAAAAAAATTCCAATCAAAGAAAAAGATTCCATAAAATGTAAATCCATTTATGATAAGACTAAACAAGAAACGACTAGTAGCAATATTTTTTGGCATGTAATTCTAAATTATAATCATTTAATAGAAAAAAATTAGCCAGATAAGAAGTTCTAACTAAATCTTTAAAAATAAAATCTATCCTCTAAAAATAATCAAATTTTACTATCTTTCGCTATCTAAATTTTGGATTGGAATACTAAAAAAATGACTGCTTATTATATGAATAAACTAAGAACTTTCGTAGTAGAAGATGAGCCGATAATAAGAGAAGAAATAATATGGCATGTTACCAATAATCCTTCATTGGAATATGTCGGAAGTAGTGGAACAGTAAAAGATGCAATTAGAGAATTACCAATACTTAAACCAGATTTGGTACTATTGGATATTCAGCTTACCGACGGAACTTCTTTTGATATTCTGAATCATTTTGCTCATATTGACTTCAAATTTATATTCATTACTGCTTTTGAAGAGCATACCATAAAGGCGATTCGGTATGGTGCTTTTGATTACCTCTTAAAGCCTATAAACGATGAAGAGTTTGCAAAATCTATAGAACGTTTGGAACAAAAAATACTACCAATTAATCAACAACTCGCTGTAATGAATCATACCTATGAACGGAAAAAACTTACTTTAGAAGACATGATTTCTGTTTCTTCAGTTGATTTTATTCAGATGGTTAGCTTAAAAGATATTGTTTTTTGTGAGAGTGATTCTTCTTATACCAAAATTTATCTACAAAATAATAAATCTATTGTAGCCTCCAAAACACTCAAATTTTACGAAGAAATATTGCCACAGGAGTTTTTTTTGAGGTGTCATCAATCTTTTTTAGTTAATAAATTTTATATTGATAAATATTTAAAAACAGGTTATATTCTACTCAAAAATGGAAAACATATTTCTGTTTCTGTTAGACGAAAAGAGTATATACTAAATCATTTGAATGGATTATGATAAAATACCTTACTATTGCTTTCCTTTGTCTTTTCATTGTACTTTCTTCTTGTACAGAAGTTCAAAAAAAAGCTTCAACAGAAGAGTTACTCCAAGAAATAGAGAAAGCTAAATCACAAGCTTCTGAACAAGAAAACCAAGTAACATTTTGGAAAAACATGCTGAATGAAAATAGATATGCTTCTGATAGAGTAGCCAAAGCAATTATACATTACCACATAGGAAGAAGTTTTGCTGCTTTGAGCATAGATACTACAGAAGTTTATATGACCAAAGCTCTCATTCTAATCGAAAATGTAGAAGGTTTTGAGAGTGAAAAAGCAACCGTTTATAGTGGATTAAGTACTACTGCTCATCGTAAAGGTAATTCTTTTCTGGCTTCTTTTTATTCTAATAAAACTGTTTCTATAGTGGACGCTAATCCCACAGCTATTCCAGCTAGACGAAAAGTACGTTACTATTTGCATAGCGCACAAGACAACCAGCACATAGGTCTTAAGGAAAATTCTTATGAGCTAGTCAAAAAGGCAGAAGTTTATTTAGATTCTCTTTCCGAAGACGATAACATGAAAGTTCTGTCTTACATACAACTTTCTTCTAGTGGAATTTGGAAGAAAATAAGTAATGACTCAATTCGCTATTATTTAGAAAAACTAGCACACTACTCCAACTCGCCTGAAACCGATATGCTGTATTATTCAAACAAAGCTCTTTTCTTCAAACACAATAAACAGTTTGATTCTGCTAGAGTCTACCTTCAAAAGTGCATAGAGCTTGGTCATAACGAATTAAAAAACATTGCTACTACGCCTGTCAATATGTATCTATCTTATTGTGACCTCTTACAAAACAGCTTAGATAGAGGAGAAATGGATGAAGCTGACAGCATAAGGAGTAAACTCAGCGAAGTAGAAGAGCGTTCTCCTAATTTGACTATCTCACATCATTTGTTTTTCGAAGAAGTAATGATGGACTATTACTACAAGGCAAAGAATTTTGAGAAATATCACGAAGCTACCCAAAAAGTGTTAAAACTGACAAATGAGAAACAGCAAAAAGCCGAACTACAAGCAAAAGAAGAAATGCACACCATGTATCAGCTTACAGAAAATAAGAAGTCTATAAAGGAGCTAAATCAGAATGTAGAAGTAAAAGAAAATCAATTACAGAAAACGGAATATTTACTTACTCTTACTATTTCGGTTATTGCAATAATACTAGCCATTTTAGCCATTTTATATTACCGTCAGAAAAGCAAACAACTTCAACAGGAATATGAAAAGATAGTCTTAGAACAAAAACTGCTTCGTACTCAAATGGAACCTCATTTTATCTTCAACACACTTTCTACCCTTCAAAGTCTAATTCGTTTTCAAGAACCCAAAAAAGCGATTGATTATCTAAATCTATTTAGTAAACTGCTGCGTAGTAATTTGGAACTTAGTAGGCAAGATATGGTTTCTTTGGAAGATGAAGTTGAAAGTTTGCACAATTATCTAAAACTACAACAAGCTAGATTCAAAGATTATTTTACCTATCAAATACAAGTTCCCAACGAACTAGAAATAGATGCTTTGTTTATTCCTCCTATGCTTATTCAGCCTTTTGTAGAGAATAGCATTTTACACGGTTTTGATGGGGAAAGGGAATGGCATATAGAAATAAAGATAACCGAACTAAGCCAAACTAATCAGTTGCAAATAGATATTATTGATAACGGAGTAGGAATACATACAACTTCAAAAAAGAACCATAAATCACTTTCTGGTGATATTGCAAAAGAGCGTTTAGAGATATTATCTAAAAAGTACAAGATACCGACAGACTACCAAATTTTTTCAGAGAACGGAAAAGGTACTACTGTATGTCTAAAACTTCCTATCATCAATGGATTTTCAAAAGGTTGATAATACAGATACTCATTCACTTCATACACTTTTCTTTCAAAATCGAACGAATACTAAACACACCTTTTTCGCTTATAAAACTGCTCTTACCTTTGTAGAATAATTAACCCTTAAAATTCTACGAATTATGAAAAATATCAGTTTAGTGTTTGTGTTGTTTTTATTTCTGAGTTCTTGTCAGACCACTTCTACAACTGAACAAGCTGTTTCCTCATTGCCTAAAAACGTGTTAGAAACTGACGAAGCATTTGAAAAATTGTTTGATGATATTGAGTCAAAGTACTAACTCTTGATAAAAGCACTATCGAAGTAATGAGTTTTGAATATGATGCTTCTGTAGATTCAAGAACAAACGAACTCTCTAGTGATATAAGTATTTCTTTTGTAAAAGGCGATGACAAAAATGCTATTGTTGAGCATCGGATAAATAGCGAAGGAGAATTAACCAATGAAGGAATCAATATTTCAGTTGGAGAAGTGTTTAAGCAAAAAGAATCGAACACCTATGAAACGTATCAGCCTTATTTATTTTCTAGTGAAAAAATAAGTTTAAACGTACTGCGAGAAGTTATGGAAAAATCTGTTGAAGCGTTCAAGAAAGATGCAAATGTAGAAAAGGCTTACTGTACTAGTATTACTATCGAAACAGAATATGATAAAGAACCAAAAATTCGTGCTAGAGTAACAAAGTATGAATTCGCTTCTACCAATATGAGAATGTACGATTACACAACTGATGGAAAATTTATTAGATAATCCGTTTCAATCACACATTTCAACTATAAAATACGAATACTGTTTTATTGCTTACACTTTGCTTCCAAAATTGAACGAATACTAAAAGCAGCTTCTTTAAATAATTATAGCTTCTTACCTTCGTATCATTAATTAACAGTTCAGACCTATTTTTACTGTTTTTTTCTATTAAAATAGTTTTAAAACTACCGAATTTATCCACACCTATTTAAAAAATTATTATGATGAAAAAGTTGACCGTACTTCTGTTTTTTGTTATTTTCTTTGTAGTTTTTTCTTTTTTTGCAACCAGCAAAGCTCACGCAAAAGCTAGAATACCTGTTTGTTTTCCGTGTGAAGCAATAGATGTAGTAGAAGAATTACCTGATGAAGAAGCGTTAAATCAAGAGGGTTCGTATTTGGATTTGGGTTATTTACACGAAGAATATGGTATTTTATTTATTTCTTTCTGGAATACAGGAGGTAAATATGTTTTGACAAATGAAGACAAAACAACTTATTACGAAATTTCTGAAGAGCAGTTACAAGAGTTAGCAAAGACCTATAATGTAGATGTAGATGGAAATCCTTTAGGTTTATGGAAAAAATTAGGTGGGAAAATAATACTCTTAATTGTTATCGGAATAGGTATTTTTGTTGCTTTTCAAAAAGAGAGTGAAGAAGACAAAGCAAAATCAATGTAAATTATTATCCTATTATTTACAAATTAAACTAATACTAAAAAATAATGCTAACTACCTTATTATATATCATTCCGTTCTTTCTAGTTGTAGGAGTAGCAGCCTATCTGTTTAATCAACAACAAAAAAAGGCAACTGCAAATATTGATATGGACGCTCTTCGACAAGATAAAGCGCAAGTTTCAAATGATTTGCTTGATAAACAACTTCCTTATCTAAAAAAATGGATGAAGGAAAGCCCTGTTGATGCTTACACTTCTGCTACATTGCCTACAGATATGGGTGATTTTATCAAAACGGCCGTAAAAGATACTATCAAAAAATCTCTTACTTATTCGCATAGAAATACCGTCGAAACGCCTTCTTTTTTTATTTTGAGTGGAACAGAACTTCATTATATCAGTACAGACCAACAAAAGTATTTGTCAGAACATATTGTATTTGATGCACAAAAACTCAGCAATGCAGAGATAAAATTTGCAGGAGCAAAGAAAGAAATGGGATTGAACGTGGCAGCTATTTCAGGTAGCGACCACCCAAAAGTTTATACTATCGCATTGGATTCAATGAGAGGAAAAACTACTCTACAAGCCATTGACCGTGTCGTAAATGCCAGTTTTGTTAATGTAAACATGATTGAATCTATGAAAGGTGGATATGCTATCGATATGGCAAAGGCAAAAATCACTTCTGAATATTTCTTTGAAAAATTAGGAAACTTGTATCCTAACCTAAAAGTGGGAGTTATTCACTAAAAGTGGGTAAAAGGGGAGATGTTGAAATTATAGAAGTACAAGTATCTGTACATTTCAATTACTCAAAATGAAAAAGACTGATGAATTTATTTTTGTCAGTTTTTTTATTCTAAAAAATTAAGTAGAATTATTATTTACAAATTATATTATGGCAACCTATTATCAACCTTCAAATAAATTTTCGCCTTTGTGTTTCGCTTTTTTTGCTTTGATAGCTTTCACGGCTCTTCCTTTACTTGCTTTTTTGTATGCTTACGCTATTTATTATAATCCTTTTGTTTATGTAGGTTTTTTGATGACCATACTCTTTAGTATTCTCATTGGTTTGATAACTGATTGGACAGTAATAAAATTAGGTAAAGTTCGAAATCCTGTTTTGGCAATCTGCTTTTATGCTCTAGCAAGTCTGATTACGCTTTACATGCATTGGATTTTTTGGATTAATATTATTTATTACAACACGGAAGTAATAGAACTTATTTTTGATCCAGTTTTATTTTTTGAATTAATTGTAGATACAAATGAAAAAGGAGCGTGGTCTTTTGAAAGTAATACCCCTGTAACTGGTTTTATGTTATATCTATTTTGGGTAATAGAATTTCTTATAGTATTTGGTACTACTATATTCTTTTCAAATTTTAATTCTCATTCAAAGATACCTTTTTGTGAGCAAACCAATCAATGGCTTGAAGAAGAAGAACTACCTGCTTTTCAGTTTATTGAAGAGGAAGACAAAAACTTTGTAGTCAAAAATTTAGAAAATGGAAATATAACTATTTTTGATGAACTTCGATTGGCTCAAGATTCAAAACACGAAAGTCATAGTACTTTTACTTTCTATACTCCAAAAAAATCAGGTAAAAGTTATCTATCCATCAACAACAAATATATAACTTATGATGATAATGGAAAAGCTCAATTTCGTAAGAAAAGCATAATTAAATGTGTTTCTGTTAATGTTACCTTAAAGTCTAAATTGAAGGATATGCACACTATTACTCCTGTTTTTATGAGTTAATTTTTACTAATTCTGTTTCAACAAACTCTATTTTCTTCAACTGACTCATCAAAAGTACTATTTACAGTGAATGTTTGTCATAAAATAGTACTGCCTTTGTTGATATTTTAGCGTAGCGATACCAACAAATACACCAATAACTTCTATAATCATCTAATTTTATCAAAATGAAAACTATTCAATCTGCAATTTTAATTTTACTGTTTTTCTGTATTACCTTTTCTAATTCAATAGCTCAAGATAAAGAATGGAACTATACCACTTGGAAGCAAATCGAACGGACTCAGTTTGGACAAGAAGTTATTTATAAAACAAAAGAAGGCAAAACGCTTACTGGTGATTATAAAATTGCCGAAAATAGTGGTGCTTATACAGAAGTTAGTTTTTCGAATGGAAAGCCAAATGGAGAATGGAAAACATACGATTTTAAAGGAAAAATAGAATCTATTTCTCGTTTCAAAAACGGAATTGGAGATGGAAAAAGTGAAGTTTTTTATCAGAATGGAAACATAAAAGAAGAGTCGTATTGGAACTTAGGCAAAAAAACAGGAACGTGGAAATCATATAGAAAAGAAGGCGAAATTTGGTCTGAAGAAACCTATAAAAACGATCTGAAAGATGGTAAATGGCTTAAAAAAATAACTTCTACTCAAACAGGAAAAAATACAGTAGTTACAGAGTTTTACAAAGACGACAAAAGAACAGGAACTTGGGAAGAAAAAGATGAAGAAGGAAGAGTAATAAAGTCTAAAAAATTTACGGCTCACAATGATTATGAAGAAAAAGAATTTTATCCCAACGGACAATTAGCAACGCTTCAAACTTACCAAAATAATGTACTGAATGGAATTTCTCAAACCTATAGCACAATAGGACAACTTCAATACGAAGCAGAATATGATAAAGGCTATATAATTTCTAAAAAAAACATTTCATGATAATAAAAAAGTAGCAAGTATAGCACATTATAAAGATCAAACCTTAGATGGAAAACATGAATTTTATAGTGAAACTGGAGATTTGATTCATTATAAAGAATATAAAGAAGGATATTTAATGGGCAAAAAATATTTTCATCAAAATGGAAAGTTAAGAGATGATATTTCTTATCAGTACAATAAAAAACAAGGAAAATCAGAACGTTTTAATGAAAAAGGAATCAAAACAATGGAATCCTTTTATAAAGATGATGTAGAAACAGGAACTTGGAATTACTTCAATGATGATGGAGACAAAGAGTCTAGTCAAGACTATAAAAACGGTGTAAAAGATGGTGCTTATATTCGTTACAATGAAGCTGGAGGAAAAGAAGTAGAAGGTATTTATGAAAATGGACAGCGTACAGGAACATGGAAATACTACAAACTCAATGGAAAAATAGAGAAGGAAGTAGTCTATAAAGACGATAACATGATTTCTGAAAAGGAATATAAATAGTAACCAATGTTACGCAAAATGCTGCTCATCACTCGTTTTTAACGAGTGATAGCCATTGTGTTTTATAAGCGAGAGTGATGGTATTTCTTATTTTTGGTGGATGTTTTTTTGTGGATTTGTTGTTATTAATTGAGACAACCAAAATATAAAATGCACGGTTGGAAGCCGAATACATATAAATCACTCGGCAAAGCCAAGCGACAGCAACCTTATGAGAGAGAGCTGAGGAGTATATTCGTTTTACTACTTTATTTAGATGAATAAACGGTTTTGATTTTAATGATTGAACGCAGTTGCATTTATGTACAAATTAGCACTAATTATAATGAAATACTACACTATACTATTCATGTTATTGCTCTTACAAGGTTGTAATACAATTACACTTTCGGAAGAAGAGGTAAATAATATCTCAAATATAGAAGCTAAAATAAGTATTGGAACTGGTAGTGAACAAAATTCATTGCATGGAATTAGTGTTTTTTTATCCGATGGAGAAAAAAATATTATGAACGAAGCTATACAAATTCAATTAAATGGAAAACCATTAGAATTATTTGTGGGCGTTGGTAATTACTATGACAAATATCCTGTATATAGAACTGATGATTTAGAACGACGTGAATCGTATTATTTTGAAATAATTTTACCAGATAGTACTAAATATCCTATAGCTTATATAAAGCCTCCCAAAATAACATCCGAATTCAACTTTCCTAAAAATATCTCTTTAGACAAAGATTTTGTATTGGACTGGAAAAGCAATAATATAAAGGGTTTTCTTATAAAAAATTCATTTGCCTAAGAAAGTTTAGTAAAAATTGAAAATCATCTTGAAATTTTTCAAGTTGTGCTACCATATTCTTAGGCTTTAAAATATTCAAAAGAGCTAAACTGAGTGTTCTAAGCCCTGCTAACACTTTTGAAACAGGTTTTTTTTGAGTTTTGAGTTGGTCTTCTTGAAAAGTAGTATCTCTGATATTATTATTTACTTCTATCTGCCAATGATTTCGGATAGCTCTAAAAAGTTCTTCTCCAATTTTTGCATTTTTATTAGAAATATAAAATGAGATTTCTGTACTTTCTTCTTGTGTTTTAGTATTTATGCGTTTTCTTTCTACTTTAACTAAAGAACAGAAGTCTACTTTTTCCCATCGTGAATCAAAATATTGATGACTAATATCGTATAATTGATACTTTCTATATTCAATTCTTCCATGTCCCTTTTCCCACTCTTCACTTTGAAAAATTGGTTTTGCAGTTTGGCTATACAACTTCATATCTTCTAATAATAGTGCTTGATTATTCTTTAAACCAATCAAAAAAATACCTCCTGCTTGGTTAATCAACTCACAAGTAGCTGGACATAAATGAAGGGCATCTAAACTAATTTTTTGTCCACTAGCTAAACTAGTTGTTAATAAATTACGAATACAAGGCTTTTCACTTTCTTTATCTCCATTGTAATAGGATTGCCCTAAAACTTGTCTGCTCTCTTGATCTACTAACTGTACTATAGCTTCTCCTCGTTTTTTACCTTTTTCTATACTTCCACGTAACTCTTTACCGTCACCTGCAAACCATTTTTTTTGTTCATCATTTAACTCTATTCCATAGCTTTCAAATAATAATCGTTCAAAATGAGGAAGAGAAACCTTTTTTAGACAAACTGGAAGATAAGAGCAAGATATAACTTCAGTAGAACAACATAATCCTAAAAAAGTACATAATTCTTGATGTTTATTTTTCATACTACGATGAAGGCTTGATAAATTTCCATCACGTTTTCGTAAAAGAGCTATACTCAAACCAAGTAAGACAAACGCTAAGTTATGAGTTTTGCCTCGGTTATCTCGTAAATCTAAACCTGATAAATTTTGCAATTTAACATAAAAACTAGTTTCTTTGTACATGGAAGAGTAAATTAGGATTAATTTGGTACTTAGTAATACAAAATTAAAAATTTTTTGCTCTTTTATTTTTTTATAAGAAAACCCTGCAATAATATATCAGTAGATGTAGAAATATGGAAGGGAGCACATAGAAAAGATGACCCAAATCAACATTCTGGAGGAAGATATGCAGAATCTACAATTTACCATAAAATAGATACTGAAATAGGAAGCTACAAAGTATCTAAGTTGTTTTATGAAGACTCTTTAACAATTACTGATTATTTAGAAGTCCGAATTAGTGGTACAGTAGGGGGATTGATAAATCCTAAACTAAGAAATAATAGTAAAATTTCCTACAATTATGTGATAGAAAAAATAATACGGGTAGAAGAATAATTTATTTGTTGGTAGTGTCCACTCTGCCCTTATTGGTTTTTATTTTCGGCTTGCCGTTACGAACAACAGAGATAGAAAATTTCATTGAAGTAATAGAGATTAGGAAATGATATATATATTTAAAAAATAGTGCTAAAATTACAATTATTTACTTCAAATTAAACAAATATAAAAAATAACCTATTCCGATAACAAAAAAAGGCGAAACAAAAGCGAATAATCTTATTTTAATCGAAAAATTACTCTAAAGATTCTTTCAAAATTATTCTATCATCAAAATCAAAACGCTCTCCATTTATTTCTTGATAGGTTTCGTGTCCTTTTCCTGCTACCAAAATAATATCATCTTTCCCAGCCATACTGCACGCCCTTTCAATAGCTTCTTTTCGTAAAACTATACTTTGATATTTCGATGGTTCAACTTCTTTTATACCTTCCAACATGTCATTTAATATTGTTTCTGGTTTTTCTGTTCTTGGATTATCAGATGTAAAAATACTCCAATCACTATAATTAGTAGCCAATTTTGCCATTTCTGGACGTTTTGTTTTGTCTCTGTCTCCTCCACAACCTATTACGGTAATCAAGTGCTGATGTGATTTTTTGATTTCACTAATTGTCTTCAAAACATTCTCAAGTGCATCGGGCGTATGTGCATAATCCACAATCGCATAAACGCCAAGAGACGAAGTATAATGCTGAAAACGTCCACTTACCCCTTTTATATTTGATAATTCGGTCAGAATTTCGTCTTCCTCTTCTCCCAAAAGCATTGCCACTCCATAGACAGCTAACAAATTATAGGCATTGAAATGTCCTATTAGTTTTGTCCAAGTTTCTTTTCCATTTATAATTCCATTTTGTCTTTCTTCTATCTGCAACTGCATTCCTTCAAAGGAACTATCCAAAATCCGAACCTTATAGTCCGACATAGATTTCATTGAGAAAGTTACATGTTTTGCTTTACAATTTTGAAGCATCACTAATCCTCTTCTGTCATCTTGATTGACAAGCGCAAAGGCAGTATGTGGAAGCATATCAAAAAATCCTTTTTTAGCTCTGATATATTCTGCAAACGTTCCGTGATAGTCCAAATGGTCGTGCGAAATATTCATAAAAACAGCTCCTTTAAAACAAATTCCTTCTATCCGTTTTTGAACAACGGCGTGCGAACTCACTTCCATAAAAACGTGTGTACAACGTTTCTTTACCATCTCAGCAAGCAATCGGTTGAGTTCTACTGGATTTGGTGTGGTGTGTGTTGATGGATAAATCCTACTTTTTATTTTGTTGTGAATGGTAGAGATTAATCCTACATTATATCCTAACTTTTTGAATAATTTATATAAAATAGTTACAACAGTTGTTTTTCCATTTGTACCTGTAACACCTACCAATTGCACTTTTTTGGAAGGATTGTCATAAAAGTTTCCTGCTATAATCCCCAATGCTTTTGCTGTATTCTCTACTTGTATATAGGTTATGTTGGGTTCTAAAAATGGAGGTAAATTTTCACAAACAATAACTGTAGCTCCATCTTGAATAGCCTGTTTTATAAATTGATGTCCGTCAGCTATTGTTCCTTTTAGAGCTACATATACATCGTTTTTTTCTATTTTGCGAGAGTCAAATTGGATTTGATTGACTGAACTTTCTAAATCTCCATGTATAGACTGTGTTTTTAAATTTTTGAGTAATTCTATTATTTTCATGACAATTAGTATTTACTGGAAAGGTCTTTTTTAGTAGTGAGGTATTTTTATTTTAGAAATCTATTTTAAGCTACTTTGTTTCAATTCGTTTTGATAAAATGCTATAAAATAATGTAATAATCTACTAAATATACATTTTAATTTATTAATAAGTCAAAAAAAAGCAATGCAGTTTTTGTAAAACTGCATTGCTTTTTCAATATAAAATAAATAATAAAACAAATATAGATTAAAAAAAATTTAAAATACCATACCCAACAAAAACAAAAGAACACCTATACCAACTGTTCCTAATCCTGTAAGAAGCGTAAAACCTGTAAATAAAGCAATTACACCTATAAGTATTATAATAACTCCGATGACTTTGAAAACTGTGCCTACTACACTTCCATCTTTTTTGGAACTAGTAGTATCTTTTAGATTTTCCTTTGCCTTCTTTTTTTCAAGTTTAGCTAGTTTTTTAGTGATTAACTTTACTGCTAATCTTTCTTTAAAACTCATCTTTGACTTGTTTGCTTTTAGATTAGCTTTCAACTCTTCTGTGATTTCTTTAGAATCAATAGTAACAGATTTCGCTTCTTTTTCTGACTTATCAGAATTTGAAATTACCTTTTCTGAAGAAGACACATTACTTTCAGCAGGCAAAAATGCAAAAGAGGGAAACGTAAAAATAAAAAATAAAATTACTACAAAGATATTTTTCATAATAGATTAAATTTTAAAGGTTAAAAAGTTATATTAATGAAGGTAATAAAAGAAGAATAACTCCTAAAATAATCGCACCTACTCCAGCTGTTACAGTACTTACAAATAAGCCTACAACTCCCAAAATAATCAAAACTGTTCCTATTATTCTGAAAACAGCAGCTAAAGAACCACCATCTTTAACTTCTTTTGTGGATTCAATAACGTTTTTCTTTTCTAGCTTTCTTAGCTTTTTAGTAATCAACTTAGTAGCCAAACGCTCTTTAAAATTCATTTTTGATTTATTCGCTTCTAGCTTTTCTATGAGTTCTGTCGAAGTCATTTTGACTTTATTAGTAGCTTTTTTTGCTTCTATTTTAGTTTTTTCTACTTTAGAAGTATTCTCTTTAGAAACTATTACATTAGAATTATTTTCAGCAGGAATAAACGCAAAAGAGGAAAAATTGATAAATACAGAAAGCAAGAAGATTGAAAAAAATTTCATATTGATTAAAATTTAAAGGTTAAAAAATTGAATTGAAAAAAGTAATGCAATTTGCTTAAAAATGCACTACTTTTTTCTTAAAAAATGTTGTACTATCTAATTTTTAGATAATAGCAGGTAAAGAAATTGATAATACACCTAAAGCGATAAGAATAATACCATACAATATACCACCAGAGATACCCACTCCAATTATGGCTAAAGCACCAGCTATAATAAACACAATACCGATAATCCTGAATAATAGAGCTAATCCACTATCCATTTTTGTATCCTTAGAACCTTTAACTTCTTTCTTCTCAGCTTTTTTGAGTTTTTTGATAATTAATTTGTTAGCAATACGTTCTTTCAAGCTCATATCTTTTTTGTTGGCTTCGTAATTAGCTTCCATTTTCTCTGTAAGCTGTTTTGCAGTAAGAGTTTTTGTTTCAGTAGTAGCTTCAGATTCTGATTTCGGTTTTTCAGAAGTAACTGCTACATTTTTCTCTGATGCAGAATTACTCTCAGCAGGAAAAGAAGGCATAAAAGCAAACGAAGAGAAACCAAATACTAAAAGAACGAGGGTTAAAAAAGTAGTTTTCATAGAATAAAAATTGGGGTTTGAATTGAAAAAGTATAAAAATATATGCAAAGTTGAAAAAATCCAAAAGAAGTTAGTCAAAAATACTTCCTATAATAACTATCAAATTAATGAGTTGAGCAAAAATCCAAAGTGTATCATCAACAGTTCCTTGGTTATCCTTTTCTATAAAAATTAGAAATAGAAAAAGAATTGCACTACAGGCAGCTAAAATGCCAAACAAAAAATGTCCTGTAAAAAAAGCCATTACAGCTACAAGAACACTTATCCAACTGATAAAGCCAGCCGTATGACGACCGTTCCACTTTGCACCTTTTTTGTTTTGGGAAGTATGAAACTTCTTTTTGTTGTGGTATTTGCTTTTTAGAACTAGCTTTAGGATAGAAAGTTTTTTTCGTAAGGATATTTTTTTTCTTTTTTTCTTAAAAGTTGTGTTTTTAGAAGCAAAAACAAGTTCTTCAACTGCTTTCGATTGATTTAATTCTTTATTTGTGCTGCCCTCAACTTCCAAATTATTTTGTAAGTTGTCTTTTTTTGTATCTTTTTTTTCCAGTAAATTTGTGCTAAGAGAAGGCATTAGCGCATTTGTATCTTGAAAAACCAAAATAAAAAAGAATAAAAATGATAAGAGAGTTGTTCGTTTGAAACATAAGTGATTGTTTTGCATTTGTAGTTTTTTAGAGGAATTAAGTTGCTTGCTTTTAGTTTAGATGCAAAAAAAATTTATTCGTTGCATCTCTCGAAATAATACAAAATATCACTCACTCTAGAGAGTGAGCTACAAAATAAATTGATTAACTTTCAGTAATTTTCCAAACCATTTGCACAAAAAAAGTTATTACCTTAATAGAACTATTGCAAAAAGAAACTCTACATGTTAAGTTTGTAACTATTAAAATTATAATTGCTTCGATAGTGTAGAAAGTAATGCGTAAAATAATGACAAAATATGAAAATAAATAAATATATTTCCCTTTTACTGTTTCTATTTTTTGTAATTGGAAATCTTGCTTTTTGCAATTTTTCTAGTATTGCACAAAATACTGCACAAAACAACAATCAAGGGGATAACAAAAACAATAATTTACCTCGTGTTACAGGTTCTTTTTCAAGCGATAGTTTGAAGGTGGGAAAACATATTCCGTTTAAAGTAATCTTTATTCATAATTTTAATGAAGAAGTTGTTTTTGCAGATTCGTTGTACAATTTTAAGCCTTTTGAATGGGTCAGAACCGACGCTTTCCCTACTCAAACTGATGCAAAGGGAATTGCTACTGATAGTGCTATTTACTGGCTGCGTAGTTTTGAGTTAGATACTGTCCAAACGCTCAAATTACCTGTTTTTGTTCTTGACCAAAAAACAGGTGATACGCTCAAGTATTTTACAGAAGTTTCTACCAAAAAAACCGAGTTTGTTTTGTCAATGGCAAATTTGCAAACTATGTTGCAAAAAGATAGCGTTACTTTCCTCAAAAACACTGCTTTTTTAGATATTCCTCGCTTTACAAATTATCCTTTATATGGACTTATTGTAGTAATTCTGGTAGTTGCAGTAATTTTATTTTTTGTGTTTTTTGGAGAAAGTATCAGAAGAGGATATCGTTTGAAACGTTTGCAGAGCCAACACGAAAAGTTTATACAAGAATATGCAAATCAGTTACAACGAATAGAAAATCCAGAAGCAACCGACCATACGTTGGGAATGTGGAAGGCTTACATTGAAAAACTCAAGAATGAACCTTTTACTACTTATACGTCAAGTGAAATTTCTCGTCTTACCAGAAATGAATCGTTAGGTCAAAATTTAAAAGTAATTGATAGAGCAATTTATGGAGGACAGATAGACAAGAATACAGAACTGGCACTTCAAAATCTAAAGAATTATGCCATTAATATTTTTGAGAAACGCTTGGCAGAACTCAGAGTAACTTCCGAAAACCAATTGAATACTAATTCAAAAAATCAAAATTCGCCTGTCGTTAAGCAAGCTCAAAAAAGAAATAGAAAATTAAATAATAAAGAAAATGTTTGATAAATCAAGTTTTGAATGGTTAGATTTTAAATGGTTTACACTCAAAACACTTCAAAGTTTTGATTGGCAAAGTCCGTTTTGGTTGTATGCTCTTATTGGAGTTCCGTTTTTATTTTTACTAAAATGGCTTATTTTTGTGCGTTTTCGTCAAAAGTTAGAAGTAGCATTTCCAGATAAAAATCTAAAATCCGATTTTTGGACAATTCTTAGACACGTTCCAAAGATATTTTTTAGTATGTTCTTGGTTTTTGTTTTGATTGCCCTTGCTCGCCCTCAAAAAACATCCGAACAACCTCCAGAACGTTATACAGAAGGTATTGATATTATGCTTGTCATGGATATTTCTGAATCGATGCAAATTGAAGACTTAAAACCAAATCGTTTGGAAGCTGCCAAAACAGTTGCTAACAACTTCATAAAAGGACGTTTGCAAGATAGAATCGGAATTGTAGTTTTTGCTGGTGATGCTTTTAGTCTTGCTCCACTTACTACAGATTACGAACTTTTGTATGGATATTTGGAAGAAATAGATTTCAGAATGATACAAAAAGGAGGAACAGCCATCGGAAGTGCTATCGGTGTAGGAACAAATAGAATGAGAGAAAACAAAGAAACAAAATCAAAAATAATGATACTCCTTACCGATGGAGAAAGCAACGCAGGAACTCTTGACCCAATTACAGCAGCCAAACTAGCCAACGGATACAAAATTAAAATTTATACAATCGGGGTTGGAAAAGAGGGAAAAGTACCTTACAGAAATCGTTTCGGACAGGTTCAGTATATCGAAAATGCACTTGATGAAACTGTTATGAAACAGATTGCACAAATTAGTGAAGGAAAATATTTTAGAGCAACAGACAACAAATCATTGAACGAGATTTTTTCTACTATTGATAAGTTAGAGCGTTCTGAAATCAAGGAAAACAAATTTACACTTACTAGAGATTTTTATGAAATTTATCTGACATGGGCATTTGTATTTTTGATTATTTGGCTTGCTCTAAAAAATACATTTTTGATTAGTGCTTTGGAAGATTGATTGGGGAATGGGGAATGGGGAATACAAGTCATTTTTTGTGTACAACTCTTATTCATTTTCCTACGTTCTTTTAGTACTACCTCAAAATTAAATAGTAGAATTATGAAAATCATAGAGAAAAGAAAAACACTCAAAGAACTAGGAATTACTTCAACACATTGGCTCATAAAATTAAAGAAAGAATTGTTAGAAGTAGAGCCTACCGTTGAACTTATCTTGTATGGAAGCCGTGCTAGAGGAACAGCTAGAGAAGATTCAGATTGGGATTTGCTTATTCTGACTGAAAATGAAAAAATTACCCCTAAAATAGAAGAAAAGTATAGAATGCCTATTGTTTTGATAGAAATAAATATCGGTAAGATAATTAGTTTGCAGATGTTTAATAAGGAGAAATGGCACAGTAAATATTATATTTTTCCGTATTACAAATTCATTGAAGAAGAAGGTATTTTGATATAATACTTATTTATAAAACTATGAAATTTAAAGATGAAGAAGAAAAGCAGGGAGTAATTTTACACTATTTGAAACGTTCAGACGAAACTTTTAAAGAAGCTGTACTTTTAGCAAGTGGAAATTTTTGGAATGGTTGCGCTAGTCGTCTTTATTATGCTGCTTTTCATAGTGTTAATGCCTTACTTGTCAAAAATAATCATCATAACAAAACGCATTCAGGAGTTAGAAATTTACTTAGTCAGTATTTTGTCAAGACGAATATACTTACTTCAAAAGAAATTTATTTATACACTCAACTCTTCGATAAACGACAAGAAGGAGATTATGGTAACTCTGTAGAATACACGGAAGAAGATATTTTTTATTTAATTGAACCTACAAAAGAATTTATAGAAACAGTAAAAAATCTGATTGAATCATGAAAATCATAGAAAAAAAAGAAGAGCGCAAAACACTCAAAGAACTAGGAATTACTTCAACTCATTGGCTCATAAAATTAAAAGAGGAATTGTTGGAAGTAGAGCCTACCGTTGAACTTATCTTGTATGGAAGCCGTGCAAGAGGAACAGCTAGAGAAGATTCAGATTGGGATTTGCTTATTCTGACTGAAAATGAAAAAATTACGCTTGACATAGAAAAAAAATATGGAATGCCAGTTCATTTAATGGAATTAGAAATCGGCGAACCTATCAGTTTACAACTTTATAATAAAGAAAAATGGCATAATGAATATTATTTTCTTCCTTATTATAAATTTATTGAAGAAGAAGGTATACAAATTTAAAATTATAGCAAATTTATGGAATATAAAAATGAAGAAGAAAGGCAAAAGGTAATTTTGCATAATCTGCAATGTGCAGAAGATACCTTGAAAGAAGCTGAAGTACTAGCTAAAAACCAGCTTTGGCGTGGTTGTGCTAATCGTCTTTATTATGCTGCTTTTTATGTTACAACTGCGTTACTTGTAAAAAATAACCATTATAGTAAAACTCATTCAGGCACTAAAAATTTGTTTAATCAACATTTTATCAAAACAGATATATTGACATCAAAAGAAAGTTATTTGTATGTTCAACTATTTAATAAAAGACAAGAAGGAGATTATGGCAACTCTGTAAGTAACACAAAAGAAAACGTCTTTCCAATGATTGAAACCTACAAAAAAATTTATAGAAACAGTAAAAAATCTGATTGAATTATGAAAATTATAGAGAAAAGAAAAACACTCAAAGAACTAGGAATTACTTCAACACATTGGCTCATAAAATTAAAAGAAGAATTGCTGGAAGTAGAACCTACCGTTGAACTTATCTTGTATGGAAGCCGTGCTAGAGGAACAGCCAGAGAAGATTCAGATTGGGATTTGCTTATTCTGACTGAAAATGAAAAAATTACAGACCGTGTAAAGAGAAAATATAGAATGCCTGTTTATTTGATGGAGCTAGAAATTGGCGAACCTGTTAGTTTACAGTTATTTAATAGAGAAAAATGGCACAAAAAACATTATTTTTCTCCATATTACAAATTCATTCAAGAAGAAGGAATAGTAGTTTAAATTCAAAATAAAATTATGGAATACAAAGACGATAACGAAAGACAGCAAGCAATTTTATATAATTTGGAGCGTGCAAATGGAACTTTAAACGATGCTATTTTATTAGCTACTAATTCATCTTGTAATAGTTGTGCTAATCGGCTCTATTATGCTGCTTTTTATGCTACAACTGCATTGCTTATAAAAAACGACCTTTATAGCAAAACTCATTCAGGAACTAAGAATTTATTCAATCAATATTTTATAAAAACAGGAATTATAGAAGAATTGAAAGGATATTTTTATAATGAACTATTTGATAACAAACAAGAAGGAGATTATGCTACCTTTTCAAACTATCAAAAAGAAGATATTTTTCCAATGATTGCACCTACAAAAGAGTTTATTGAAACGTTGAGAAATCTAATTGAAGAGAAATGAAATCAAAATAAATCTACTTTTTCTCTAAGTCAAATTCTTTTGTAATTTGATGAAAATTCCCCAAAATCAAAGGTAACTCTGGTAAAAAATAAGATGTTCTGTCGACAAAAAGAATATTATTTTCTAGCTTCAAAAAACGCCATTCTCCACCAGTTGTTGCACAGCCATATACAAAAGGTAAAATCTTGTTTTCTTGTTCGTTTAGCTTTTGAGCTGCATACATTTGTGCGCTACATTGAACAATTCCATAATCTAAATCTTCATCTTCTGCTTCGGTAAGTGCAAAAATAGGAGCGTGGAGTTGGTAACTATTCGGAACAAGCGAAAACACAAAATCACAAGCACCAGCCAGATCATTGGTAGCATCAACATTTATTTCCTCTCCAGAATAAAGTGAAATCAGATGAAGATGAGAAAGTAAAACTTCTGTCAGAATAGGAGCAATTAACCATTCAGACTTAGATTTTTCATTGTGCAAATTTAGAAATTTATAAGGCTTGTTTTAATCTATCGGAAGGTTCAACAGGAGTTATTTTATCAAAAATAGGTTTACGAATATCTGTTAAATCAAACTTTTGCAAAACTTGTTGCAATCTCTTAAAATTAGAATATCCCATAATTTTATTTTTTTTTATACAAGATACAAAAAAACACCTTATTCTATCCAAAAAAGGAACAAAATAAGGTGTTTTTTTGAGCTGATGAGAACAATATTACTTTTTGTTCTTCAATAAAACAGCCTGCATTACTTTTTCATCTGTACTAAACTCATACTTTTTACGAAGCTCTGCAATCCATTCTTTTTCTAAGAATTGTTGATAATCAGAAATAACAACGCCCCGAGTTTCTTCTAGTTTTTTCGTTCTGGCTGGTTCAATTTCCTCAACAATTACATAATACATTCTACCGTTTTCTTCAACTGTATAATCTCCTTTTTTGAAATCTACTTTTGAAAGAATTGATTGTGATTGTTTCTCAAAAAGTCCTTCTGTGATTTCCAAACGAAGAGCATTTTCTTTATTGAAGCGTTTTTCTAGTACTTTATAATCTGTCGTCAGGAGTTTAATCTGGATGAGAGCTTTCACTACCTTTGCGCTTCCCATTTTCTGACCTATAAAACGAACATTCTCAACACCTTCACTTTTGAAATATGCTCGTATTGCATCAATTCGGTATTGCATCATCTCGACTGTTTCGCCAATTCCTTTTGCAGCCTCTAAAGTAAAGACATAAGAAGGATTTGTTTTAGCAGCCAACGCAAAAGGAGCTAGTTTTTTGGTGTGTGCTTCGGATAGTTTGATATTCTTTCTATCAAATTCTAACTGCACTGGTTTGAAATTATCTGTAGCATAATAACCCAATTTCAAACTGTCCTTCAACATAGAAAGCGTTTTTTGGTCGGCTGCATTGTAGATAGTTACTTTTGCACGGTCTTGCCAGTTGTAGTTTTGTTTGTTTTGCTCATAAAAATTCATCAAACCTTCTTGGTCGGCTAATGCTTTTGCCCACACTTTTTGTTCCATTATCTTAAAAAGCAAAATTCCATCATAATATTCTTGCAATAGAAAACGGTATTCAGGATATTTTTTTGATAAAAGTTCTCTTTCATTATCGATAATTTTTTGAGCAACAAAATTTTCATATTCCTCTCTCAAATAAGGCAACGCTTTTTCTGGTGCAGGTAATTTTTTATTATCTTGTAAGTAAGAAGCAAAATCTTTTAATTGGTAGTTCTGAGTTCCTACAGCAAATAAGTTTTGGTTTTTCTCCAAATTCTTAGCTAGTTTTGGATTTTGATTTTCAAAACGTTTTGCTGTCCACATCTCTGCTTTTTGAGTAGCTGAAATGGTTGAATCGGCTGCTATCTGTGTCAGAATTTCATCTACTTTTTTGTTTTGAGAAAACCCATTTTCAGATTTTAATTTTTCTATTAAGACGGCTTGCTGAATTTGGGCACGAGAATCTTTTGCTATTTTTTGTTGAAGAATGGGTTGCAAATCTTCAAAGGTTTCGATGGCATCTTTTTCAATTAACCTAACGATATGCCAGCCAAAAGTAGATTTGAAAGGAGCAGTAATTTCTCCTTTTTTGAGAGTAGAGAGTTGTTCTTCAAAAGGAGGAACGAGCGTTCCTGAAGTAAATTCTGGGTTTCCGTTGTTGGCAAGCTGCCCTCCTCGTTCTCTTGAGCGATAATCTTCTGAAAACTGTTTGGCTAGATTTTCAAAAAGTGTTTTTTGTTTTGTTTCGTCGTTTTCCTTTTGTAACTGAGAATAAATTTCTTGAATTTTTCGATACGCCTTTAATGTATCTTCTGCAATCATTCCATCGGACGAACGAATCATAATATGAGCTACCTGAACTTTTCCTAAAGAAGGTTTTTTGTCTGTTACTTTCAAAATATGATACCCAAAACGAGTACGAACAATTTCTGAAATTTTGCCTTCTTCTGTATTATAGGCTGCCGTTTCGAAGGGATAAACCATTTGTAATGAAGAGAAATAATACAAATCTCCTCCGTTTATTTTACCCGATGGATCGTCAGAATACGTTTTTGCTAGTTCTGCAAAATCATCTCCATTAACGGCTTTTTTTCTGATGTCTTGTATCTTTTTGTAGGCTGTTAGTGTATCTTCTGGATTGGCGTACTGCTCCACCATTATCAAAATATGAGAAGCACGAACCGATTCATTTAGACGAGAATAGGCTTCCTTTACCAACTTTTCACTTACATTTTTTGGAGTAAGATAAGGCTCAGCAAGTTGGTTTTTGTAGATTTCAAATTCTTTTTGAAAAGCCTGTGAAGTATCCATTCCTAATTCTTTGGCTTCTTGTACTTTGAGTTTGAAATTGATATACAAATCTAAGTATTCTTGAATTTTGTCTCTATTCCAAAGGCTATCTTCCCCAGTAGAATTATTTTTTTGATAGAGATATTCAAACTCATCTGCCGAAACGATTTGGTCATCTATTTTTAGAAGTGTTGGCGATTGTTGATAATTAACTTTATTCGAAACCGTTTTTGGCGAACAAGCAATAAAAAGTAGGGATATAAAAACGGAAAAGAGAGCAAAAATTTTAGTGAGTAACTTATTCATTTTCTTTTATTTTGTGTAAAAATTTAACGCTGCAAAAGTACAAATCTTTTTGCATTGTTTGAATTGAATTACAAAATTAAGTTCTTAATTCTAACCATTACTCAAAAAAGTAGTTATATTTGTCATTCACTATCATGTAAGTACGGTAAAAAATGATTTGATTTTAAATTTTTTATTTCTATTTGATTTTAGATTATAGTATAATTGATGTTGATATTACATTTTTTATATTTTTTTCATACTGTTTAATTTATTTTTTCAAATTGGCTAGTAACTCAAATGCAAAGCGATATACGCTAGGAGGTTTTTTATTCGGACTTCTGTTTCCTCTGTTTTCTTGGATTCTTGATGGACTTTTTTTCAACGAGTTGTCTTTAGGTTTTGATATGGTGGCTCGCATTCATATCAATAATCCTATACATTTTATAATTGATTCTGCGCCTTTTGTTTTGGCGATTGCTTTCGGAACTATGGGTTTTTATATGGATAGATTAAAAGAAAAAAGTCTGTTAGTTCATGAGAATATAGTCAATTACAACAAGGAAAATGAAGCTATCATAAAGCGAATGCAGCTAACTAATACTATTTTTCCAGTTATAATTGGTTTAATTTTGCTGATTGGCTTTTTGTTGTTACAAGATTTTTCGAATAAAGAACAAGAAGATATACGTATAACTAAAGTTGGGAATAGTCAGAATCTGCTTAGTCAGAAAATAATTTATCACGCTAGTAAAATTCCTGTTACAGAGTTAGAAGAAAAAATAAAACATACTGATTCTTTACTTTTGTCATTGAAAAATTTTAAGGAAGGACATATAGACCTTACTAAAAAATCTACTTTATTAGAAAGTAGTGAAGGAAATAATGGAGACTTTCAAAACTCATTTGATACACTTACATCTAGTTATGAAAATATAATTAAGGGAATTGATGAGCTTCTAAACCCTAATTTTGTAATCAAAAATGTAGATTCTTTAAGTCTGCAAAATCACGCTATAAAAACGGTAAGACAATTAGAAAGAAATCAAGAAGAGTTTTCTGCTATTATGCAATCTATCGTAAATATTCATGAAAGGGAAGCAAAAGATAAGATTATAACTTTAAAAGTAATACAGTCTGCTGTAGTTGCTATCATAATTGTATTTGTAATTCTTTTAGCTGTTTTTGGATTAAAACCAATGATAGATAGAGTAAAGCAAGCGTTTTTGGATGTAGAAGAAGCAAATATAAAAATAGTAAGAAGTAATGAAACGCTAAAAGCATCAGAAGAAGAACTTCGCATAAATGCAGAAGAAATGGGTGCAGTCAATGAACACATGATGAATTCTCAATACAAATTAGAACAAAAACAAGATTTGCTCAAACGTGCCGAAAAAATGGCAAAAATGGGTAGTTTTAGTTGGAATTTGAAGAAACAAACCGTTGAACATTCTGATAACCTGCCCTCAATTTATAGATTAGAAGAGGGGGAAAAGATTACGCCATTCCTTTTCAAAGACATTTCCCATCCAGAGGATTATAAAAAAAACCAAGAAAAATTATCCGAAGCAGCGCTAAGAAATCAAAGGGAAATATATACTAATTATAGAGCCAGACCCAAACATTTAGCTGAAAAAGAAGATTGGAGACATTATCGTGCTTTCTCTCTTATCAGTTATGATGTGGAAAAAGAACCTTATTTGCTTACAGGAACAGCACAAGATGTTACCGAAGAAGTAGAACAAAACAAACGATTAGAAGATCTCTTTAAAGTTTTGGGTGGAAACAAAGAGCGTTTGGAAGAATCTCAACGTCTGGCAAGAATAGTGAGTTATGAAAGAGAGGTTGCTTCATCAGAAACGAAATGGTCGGAGAGTTTTTCTGATATTTTTGGTATTGATAAAAAGGACATTCCTACTTCGTTGGAGGAGTTTAGAAATTGGATAGAACCTACTGATTATGAAAGAATAGAAAGCAAATGGACAGAAGTAGTTGAAAAACAAGTTAGTTTTGATGAAATTTATAGAGTAAACGTTCCGAGAGGAGATACATTTTATATTAGAGAAAAGGCGTATCCTTCATTTGATGAAGAGGGAAATATAATTCGCAAACGAGGAACATTACAAGACATTACCAAATCTGAAATTGCGAGGCTCAATATTCAACAAAAATCAAAGCAGATTAAAGAACAAAACGATAGCTTTGTATCAAGTGTAAATTATGCTCAGCGTATTCAGTTTGCTCTTTTGGGAAGTACTCGTGAAATGAAAGCTATTTTTAAAGAATCATTTATTTATTTTACTCCAAAAGATATTGTTTCAGGAGACTTTTTCTGGTATGCAGAAATAAACCAACGCAAAATTGTTATTGCAGCCGATTGTACAGGACACGGAGTACCAGGTGCCTTTATGTCTTTATTAGGAATTACTCTTCTGAATGAGATTGTAAAACAGCGTAAAATAACTACTCCTTCTGAGATTTTGGATAGCCTTCAATTAGAAATTAAAGATATTTTGAAACAAAAAACAACAGGAAATAAAGATGGAATGGATATTTCTATTGCTGTTATTGATAATCAAAAAAATGTTTTGGAATTTGCAGGCGCAAAAAACCCTCTTGTTTATATGCACAAGAAGAGAAACCGAGGAGGAGAAGAAGCAAATATGACAGTTATTAAAGGAGATTCAATTTCGATTGGAGGAAGAAGCAGAAAGCACGCAGATAAAAAATATACTAATCACGTTATTAATTTGGAAGAAGTAGAAGCATTTTATCTTTACTCTGACGGTTATCAAGACCAGTTTGGAGGAGAATACGGACGCAAATTTATGTCAAAACGTTTTCGTAGTCTTTTGTATGAAACCTATACTTCTTCTATGTTGCATCAGCGCAGAGCATTAAAGATGACTTTATTAAATTGGATAGGAAAAAAACAAAAACAGATTGATGATATTTGTATTATCGGAATCAAAGTCTGATAAAAATAGAATAATAAAAAAACGAATTTCATTTTTTGAAATTCGTTTTTTTTATATTTTTCCATAATGTTGGGTTTGCAAACCCAACGTTATGGAAAAACGGCATTTATAAGTATGTTACTTCTTGAAAGCAAGAACAGTATCTTCGATAATCTGACAACATTCAATTAACTGTTTTTCTGTGATTACTAATGGAGGAGCAAAACGAATAATATTTCCATGTGTAGGTTTGGCAAGCAATCCGTTTTCTTTCAAAGCAACACACAAATCCCAAGCTGTTGAGCTATCTGGAGAATCATTAATCACGACTGCATTGAGAAGACCTTTTCCACGAACTAAATTTACTAAATCAGATTTATCAGCTAATTCACTCATTTTTTGACGAAAAATTTTGCCTAAATCCTCTGCCTTTTGAGATAGATTTTCATTTTTTACTACTTCCATAGCTGCCATCGCCACTTCACACGCCAACGGATTTCCACCAAAAGTAGAACCGTGTTCGCCCGGTTTGATAGTAAGCATAATTTCGTGGCTAGAAAGAACTGCCGAAACAGGGAAAACTCCACCAGAAAGTGCTTTTCCCAAAATAAGAATATCTGGTTGAAAACCTTCGTGGTCACAGCAAACTAATTTTCCTGTACGAGCAATTCCTGTCTGTACTTCGTCGGCAATAAAAAGTACATTTTTAGCTTTACACATTTCATACGCTTTTCTCAAATATCCTTCATCTGGAACTACTACACCAGCTTCTCCTTGAATCGGCTCGACCATATAACCAGCTACATTTGGGTCTTCTAATGCTTTTTCCAAAGCAGCCAAATCATTGTACTTTACAATTTCAAAACCAGGTAAATAAGGACCATAATCGCTATATGCACTTGGGTCTGTTGAAGAAGAAACGGCTGCGAGTGTTCGACCCCAAAAATTATTTTCTGCAAAAAGTATCTTTGCTTTATTTTCTTCTATTCCTTTTATCTTATAAGCCCATTTACGACATAGTTTTATTGCCGTTTCTCCACCTTCTACACCTGTATTCATCGGCAAAATTCTATCATAACCAAAAAATTCGGTCATAAATTTTTCGTAATTTCCTAATACATTATTATAAAAAGCACGAGAAGTAAGTGTCAGTTTTTGTGCTTGACGAGTAAGCGCACCAATAATATGTGGGTGGCAATGTCCTTGATTAACAGCACTATATGCAGAAAGAAAATCAAAATATTGCTTTCCATCTGTATCCCAAACGTGAACGCCTTCGCCTTTTTCCAAAACTACTGGAAGTGGATGGTAATTGTGCGCTCCATAATTTTCCTCTAAATCAATGAATTTTTGTTGTCCTGCTGATACGTTTTGTGTTTCTGTAAGCATCGTTTTATCTTCTGTTTTATATTTGTGTAATTGATTAAAGCCAAAATTACTCAAAAGTTTTTAGAAAGCATTTTTATACGACCAAGAAAAATTAAAATTAAAACCGAAACTTATCTTTTTGATTCTAATTTCTGTATATTTAACTGATGTTACGCAGCGTAAAAGTTTAAAGTTTATAGATATTTGGACGAAAACCACGAATTTATTCGTGGGAAAATAACCCCTATTTTTTACATAAACTTGCTTTTCCATTCTATTAAAATTATTCCTTTTATTTTAGAACATAACAGAAACTAAAAAACAAAAGGATTAGAAGGTGGTGGTAGTTTCCACGAATAAATTCGTGGATTTCATTTAATTGCGTAACACCAGTATTTAAAATAAAATTATTGCGTATTTTTACTCCATTAACATTTGGTTCAAAAACAATCTATACTGTTTTATTAATTCTCATTAAATTCTATTCCAATGAAAAATTTATTCCTTTTATCTTTTCTATTCCTTCCAATTTTTCTATTTATTTCTTGTACAAAACCTACCACTACAAGCAATAATTCATTGACAAAAGAAAATTACTTTAAAGTAGAGGTCATTCAAGACGGACAAACACTAACAGAAAAAAATGATGTTGTTAGATTAGCAAAAAAACCTTTCAAACTGCGCTTAACGCTTATCAAAACAAAAGACGTTTTTGTGTCTGCTTCTTGGGGCAAATTTTATTATGATTATCCAGATAATAAAAATATCTTCGAATGTAATGACAAAACACTGGCAGATTGTAGATTTGTTTCTGTAAAGACAGGGAATGAAGAGAAATTTAATGAAAACAAAGATATTTACGTAGGAAATGGTTCTTATCAGTATGCTTGGTTTTACGACGAATCAATGGATTGGCATAGATTTGATAAAGGTGTAAAGGTAGAAAAAGGAATTATTTATGCAGAAGTAACGGTAGAAAATATCTATGATATGGATGCAAGAGATGAAGGAAATTCAGATGAAAGTAAGTATAATTATAAAATAGAAAATATTAATAAAGATATTTACATGGTTTTTGCAACTGAAAATTATGAGAAGGGAATGGAACACCCAGAAGAGTTACAAAGACAAAAAATTACGTTGAAATTTGAGTAATACTTTGATGTAGTGAAGAAGTTTTGGTCATTAGTAAAAATCATTTTGTTTTATTCAACCTTTTTGCATATTATTTGCGTAAGAGTAAATAAGAACAGACGAACACGCTTTTTTGATGGACGAATACCAATTTTTATTCGTTAAAATACAAAAAACTGAAAATAAAACTGAAAATAAAATAAAATTTATCCTTATGCCTACTTTCTTCTTTACTACTAAAATTACTACTACCTTTTCGCTTTTAATTTTACTGTGTTTTCAGAATATCGCTTTTGCGCAATATGATACTCATTATCTCAAAAGTGCAAATCAATCATTAATACAAGATAATTATGTGCAAGCAGAAATAGATTTTACGACTTCACTAAAACACAATAGCAGGAATACAGAAGCCTATCTTCAACGAGGAATAACGAGATGGCATTTGGGGAAATATAAAGATGCCATTTCAGATTTGGACAGAACGATTTTATTTAATTATAAACTGGCAGAAGCAAATCTTTGGAAAGGTAAAAGTTATTATTCATTGGATTCGTATAAAGAAGCAATTAGTTATTTTGATAAAGCATTGAGTCTGAATAAAGAAAAAGATTCTCAACTCAATTCAGAAATTTATGAATATAAAGGATTAGCTTATCAAAAGTTAAATAATTCTGACAAAACTGTAGAAAATTTTAGATTAGCGTTAGGAGAAGGAAGCAGCAATTCAGCAGAATTAAATTACCAACTTGCAACCATTAATTATCTAAATAAAAATTACGAAGAAAGCCTAAAAAATCTACAAACAGCAAGGCAGCAAGGACACCCAAACCGTGCAGAAATTGCAAAGAAAATTGTAACACTTGACAAACTTATCAACGAACAGAAAAAATTAAACGAACAGAAAGACGTAAAATTCCATTTTCAAAATCCTTCCTCAGCTAGTTCATTATCTGCAACTGTTTCAAGTTCATTTTTTGATTTGGAGGTCTGTTTGGAATCAGAATTAATGGTAAATGAAGTGAAAGTTTTTGTAAATAATAAGGAACAAGACCCAATTAGAGGGCTTACCGTAACTCCAAGTAGTGCGTGTGCCATTACTATAAAACGCAAAATTCCATTGCAAAACGGAACAAATGAAATTCGTCTGGAAGCTACAACTACACAAGGAACATTTTTTTCGGAAAAAGCAAATGTTACCTTTACTTCGCCTAGTCGTACAGAAAATGTATTTGCAAGAATGCCGAAAGTTTGGGCAGTTGTGGTAGGAGTGGCGAGTTATACAGAAATGCCAACGCTGCGTTATTCTGATGACGATGCATATCAAATGTATGCGTTTTTGAAAAGTCCTGAAGGTGGCGCACTTTCTGATAATCAAATTACACTTTTAGTGGATGAAAATGCTACAAAAAGTCAAATCATTAATTCGTTAGAACAGAAATTTCAAGCTGCATCTGAAAATGATTTAGTGATTTTTTATTATGCAGGACACGGTTTGGAGGGTTCTTTTCTTCCTTATGATTACAATGGAACAGAAAATACAAAACTTTTACATAAAGACGTACAAGATATTTTTACAAGCTGCAAAGCGAAAAACAAATTATTTATTGCCGATGCCTGTCATTCGGGCAGTAGTAGTGAAAACTTGCGTGGAAATGTAAAAGAAACGATGGATAAATATTACGATGCGCTTGCCAAAACTTCTGGTGGAACGGCACTTATGATGTCTTCGAAAGCAGAGGAAACTTCACTTGAAAATAAAACGATTCGCCAAGGCGTTTTTAGTTATTATTTGATTCGTGGCTTAAAAGGAGAAGCCGATTTTAATGCTGACAATATCGTTTCGGTAAGAGAACTTTTTGATTACGTCCAGACACAAACTCGTCAATATACAAACTTCCGTCAGAACCCAGAATTATACGGACTCTTTGATCCAAATATGCCGATTGGTGCAGTTAGGAAGTAAAAATCAATTACAGATTAAAAATTACGAAAAACTCAAGTAGAAATGCTTGAGTTTTTTTTGTTTGATTTAAAATTTCGTGCATTATTTCAAAAATTTTGTACTATTTTTTTATTTTTGAAATATAAGGAGAGCTAAAAAACAGGACAAAATTACTCCTCAATCCGAATTTCATTATCCTGTACAAAAGGAACTTTCTTTTTCTTCTTTTTAAACTTAAAAAGGTCTTTTATACTATCAAAAGTAAATATTTTCAGAAGACTTGCACCTGCTGTAGAGTTATTTTGAAGTGCTGTATTGAAGGTATTTACGTTATTTTTGTGATACACTTTCATACGTAGTTTTCCATCTGGAATAATCATATATTCAACTGTCCAATCGCCTGCAATACTCGCCAAATTAGCTTGATTCTGTACATTTGTAAACGAACCTTCACGAGTTACACGCACTCTACCCTCAAAAAAAGAATAGGACAATTGAAGTTGTAAGGTATTAAGTGCCTGTGCATCAAGACCTTGAACATTCAAATCTATTTCTAAATTTTCATCTACTTGTGAAATCAAGTTACTAAGCTGGTTCGATAAAAGCTCACTTACACTACTTCCTGCTGACTGATTAATTCCTTCAAAAGCATTTTGAGCTGATAATCGCCGTAGCAAAATCAAACTAAAAACCTGTTTGTTCATTTCTTGGTCGTCGTTCTGAATGCGAGTTTTGAAAGCTGCAACGTAAGATTCTAAAGAAATAGGAGTAGCTCCTGCCATTATCAAGGCTGGATATTGCGTAACATTTATATCAAATTTTATTTCTGGAGTGAGCAAATCGCCTTTCAAATACAAGTCCACAACAACAGGATAACGCCTTCTAATTTCTGGGCGAGAAAGCACGCTACTATCGGCTGCCGTAATAAGGGGAGCGAGCGAAGCCATTTGTTGATACGTTGCCGTCAAATCTACCTGCGCAGCAAACGGACTTCCACTCCACGTAATATGGCTTCCTTTATTGACATTAAATTCCTTATTAATAACATTCAAAAACGTAAAATTATACGAGCCTTTCACAATTTCGATGTCTCCATACATATTAAAATCTCCCTTAGTATTGATAATCATTTTCAATCTTCCACGTCCATTTCCACGAATTACATCACCTACTTTTTTATCAAAAATAAGTTCTATATAGGCATCAGGCGTAATATCCAAATTAAACTCCATTTTTAGGCTAGACAAATCCTCCTTTTTTAGGCGTGTTTTGAGAGAATCCAATTGTGTAGAATCGGTATGGGAAACAAAACGAATAAATGACTGTGTTGAAGAAACGTCTTCAGGATTAGATAAGGGCATATAAATTCGTGTACCTGCTTCACTTTTTGCATTAATCGTAATCCCTAATTGTTCCAAAGCACCAAAAAGCTCAAAATCTCCAGTTGCAAAAGCAGTTCCGTAAAAAAGGTCGTTATCCTGTGGACGAGTGTCTAATACTTTCATTTTTTTCATCTCTCCACGAAGCTGCATCACAAAATCTTTGAAACCATCGTGATAAATACCACCATCTAAAAATGCAATATTATCAGCATCATCATACAAACGCAATCTATCAACACCAATTTGGTTTTCGGTAAAGGTAATTTTATCATCAAAATGATAAACTGTATTTAGATAACCTACTCTAAAACTTCCACCACTTACAAAGGCTTCTCCGATAAGTCTAATTTGATTTGGCTTTCCCTTTATCTTGACAGCTCCATAAACATCTCCTTCAAAATTATCTGCTACTACTTTCAAAAATGGCTCAATAATATTGAGTTTCATTCCGATAATTTTGGCATCTAAGTTCAATGGATTTTCCTTGTCTTTTGGTGAATAATACCCCGAAATATCCACTACTTCTCTACGTCCATAAGCCAAATACGCTTCAATATTCAATTTTTGTTCTTCATTATTCCAATTCGATTCAGTATGTAAGTTTCCAATCGGAATAGAAGCCATTACCAAATTTTGAAGATTAAGATTATTTTCTAATTTTAATGTATCATAAACACCACTAATAAAGGCTTCCCCACTTGCTCGTCCTTCAATATCTTGTCCCAAAAATATTCCGAAAGGTTCTAGATTTACGTTTACCAAACCAACATTTAACATTGCTTCTGGGTCTTTGGAAACTTTACCCATTATTTCTACTCGCTGGCTATCACTTTGTAAAACAAATTTGTCTTCAAAACGAATTTCATCTTTTCGTATTCCTATTCTCACGGAAGAATCGCTTTTCCATTTTTTATCCATTACCAAAAACTCTGGATTGATAAGATTAAGTGAATAAAGTGAATCTGTAAGTGTTAAAGAACCTTTTAATGAAATGTTATCTTTAAATTTTTGTCTTTTTATGTATGTATCAAATAATATTTCTCTTCCAAACCATTGAGCATCTAAACGTAAATTTTCGGCAGCTACAGCCGTAGAATAATATTGCCTTTCAGAAAAAATATTGGTTTGTACATCAACTCCCATCGAATCCAGAGGTTTTACGGCATTGATTTTCAAATCTGTTTTGTAAAGAGCTATATCTTGATAAGAAACAGAATCTATATAAGAATCTAAAGTAAAAATAACTTGATTTTTTTCTAAATTTCGCTCAAAATTACCTTCAAAACTAGACTCATTGGCAATAAAAAATTTAGGTTCGAAGAGACGAACAAGAGGGTTTATTTTCTTTACATTGATTGAATAATCAATTTTATAAGGTGTTTTTTCAGCAGGATTTTTTTCTAAATTTTCTCTCTTTTTATTATAATAAGCAACTTGTGAAGCCGAATCGTTTAGAAATTCTAATTGATATTCTTCAAATGTATTGACTGCATCATCGATCGCATCTTGTAATTGAAACTCTCCTTTTATATCCAAATCGACGTAATCCGATTTTAATATAATATCACGAAAACCATTTTCTAGCGTAGAATTAAGCGAAATTACGCTAAGTGCCAATTTACTTTTATTATACTCTAATTGTGCTTGACGAATTTCGGCAGTTCCTGTAATAGAGTTTAGTGTAAGTCCTTTTAGATTAAAATTACCATTTCCTTGTAGATTAGCAATCTTTCTGGAGAGACCCAAATTTTGCAAATCCGATTTCATTATACGCACTCGTCCATTAACTACGCTATCTTGCAAATCAATTTTACCACGCATATCAGCAATTAAATTGGCATCATTGATAGTCATTTCTCCAGCAAAAGAAGGATATTTCAAACGTCCATCTACTAGAATATTTTTGTATGAATAATACTTGAATGTATTTTTTAATGTAATACTATCGATCTCAGCTTTTACATTCAAATCTGCTTCTTTTTGATTAAAACCTTTTCCATTTATTTGTCCTTTTGCCGTTATTTGTCCTACAAAATTTGTTTTGGCTAATTTTCCAATTTGAAAACGAACTAAATCCAACTTTCCTTCATACGTTTTATCAATTGTGTTTAAGTGAATATCAGTTACAGCATTGCCTATCGAAGTTTTGAACTTTCCATTTGCCACAAAATCAGAAGGGAAACCCAGAAATTCACCAGAAAAATTAATCATTCCCAAAGGCAAAACAGTTTGATAATCAGAAGGCGAAATGTATTGTTTAATGTCTGAAATAGTAAGACGAGCATCTTTAAAACGCAAATCAAGAAAAGAGTTTTCCAAATCTGGGAGACCACGAATAGCAATCTTTCCATCGATAAAACTCTGGTTTGCAAAATCAATTCGCAAATCTTTTGAACGCAAATCACTAACTGTTCCACGTACCAAACCTGTTGCGACTAATCGTTCTTTATAAGCTTTCAAGGAAGGCGCAAAACGAGCCAAGTCTGCAAAATCCAGTTGAGCATTTGTAAGATTGGCATAAATATCTACCTTTTCAATAAAGTTATTAGAGAGATAATCTATATCATCATACCTAAAAATAAGTGTGTCTTTCAAATGGCTATTACCCACTTTTGCATCAAGGTTGAGAAATTCTATTGACTTTTCGGTATAACGAAAAAACACATCTAAGTTTGTAATCGGAAAATCAACAAAAGGTTCAATCAAACTTCCCTTTTTGACATCCAACTCAATGGTATCTTTGAATAATCTAAAATAATTTATATCTCCATAAATCTGATTAATAGTAAAATGATTGTAATCAAACAGACCTGTTTCAAGTGAATCTTTGGTAGGATTATGAAGTGAAAACTGAACATTGTGCAAACTTGCTTTACTAATCTTGAATGGAATTGCTTTTGTCTTTTTGGTCGTATCACTTGTAGTAGAAAGTGCAGAAATAGCTTTTACAAGTTCGTTTACATTCCACGAATTAGTTGCAGGGTTCATTGTCATATTAAACTGTGTTCCTCTGAGTTCTAATTTATCAATCTGGATTACCTGTCCTCCAAAAATAGCTCGCCAACCCAAATCTACATTTAATGTATCTGAGTCTATAAAAAGCCTATCAGTATGGTCAGTAACCACTAAATCTATAAGTGTAATTTTATCAAAATCAGAAAAATAAAGTCTTTTCGATAGAAATAGGAAAACCCAAACGTTCACTCAAATAAGTAGCTCCAATTTTGGCTGCCCAAGTTTGCGTTCCTGAATATTGTCCAATAAGCGAGAGAAAAAGCAAAAACAACAGAATACCTACAGCTAGTTTGAGTGTGAAGCGTATGGTTCTGCCCACACGTATCATAAACCAACGGAGGTAAATAGCAGATTTATTATATATTTTCTTTATTTTTTGCAAAAATAGCATTTAGTGTTACTGGTGGGAATACTGACAACAGCTTTGATAGTAAAGGTAAATAGTTTTAGCTTTCCAGTTAAACAGTCTTGTTTGAGATATGTTTTGCAAAAAAGAAACCATTGTGTTGCCAAAAAATTAAAAGAAGAAAATACAACACCTTTTATACAAAACAAAATAGTCTTCCTCTTAGATATAGCTAACTACTTTTATAAATTTTACATTCCTTCTATGAAAAACATTTTACTCAAATCTTCTTTAACTATTTTGCTTCTTTTTTCGCTTTTTGTATTCTTCGATACAACTGGTTTTTATGAAAAGGTAGAAACGGTTTCTTTGTTTGTACGGCACTATTTCGGACGTTTTTATTTGTATTTGGGTCTTTTTTGTGTAGTCTTTATTTTGGGAATTGCTTTTTCTCCTCTAGGCAAAAAACGCTTAGGAAACATAACAGGAAAGACACCAGAAAGAGAAAGTAACAAGAAAATAAAACCAGCATACAGTCTCTGGGCGTGGATAGCAATGCTTTATAGTGCAGGCATGGGAGCAGGAATTTTGCTTCGTGCTGTTCAAGAACCTGTTTTTATGTACCAGAATCCACCTCTTCAAACAGGAGTTTCGGCTGATGTGTTAGCATTGGAATATACGTTTTATCAATGGGGTTTTACAGCGTGGGCATTTTACGGACTTTTTGCGCTTTTAGTGGGGTATTACTTTTTTGAGAAGAAAAAACCTATCTTGGTAAGTGCTACTTTGGGAGACTTACCCAATAAAAAATACTCAAAAGTGATTGCTTTGATAGTCGATAATTTGGCTATTCTAACTACTATTTTCGGTTTAGTTGGTGCAATCGGACTTGGTACAACACAAATAAATGGTGGGTTGAATCATTTGTACGGAAGTAATTTTGAAAATGGTTTTGGTTTTGGAACTACAGTCTGTCTAACATTCCTTATTTGTAGTTTGGCTTTTCTTTCAGTTTGGAACGGAATTGATAAAGGAATAAAGATTATTTCGAAAATGAATATCGGAGTTACAATTTTCCTTCTTTTGTTTGTCGTTTTTCAGAGTAATTTTCTACATACGATGAGCATTTTCTTTCAAGCTCTTTTCCATTATATTATTGATTTTGTTCCTTTGAGTTTGGCAATTGGAAAGTATAATGCTGGAGAACAATTTTTGACAGACTGGACGTATTATTACTGGGCTTTTTGGTTGGCTTGGAGTCCGTTTACAGGAATTTTTATTGCTCGTATTTCTCAAGGCAGGACGATTAGACAAATGCTTTTAGGAGTTTTGATTTTGCCTTCTTTGGGTACTTTTGTTTGGTTTGCTTTCTTTGCTGATTCGGCTTTTTTGTTCATTGATAATTTATTAACCTATCAAAATGAGTTTGGAAATGTCTTTACGTCTATCTTTGTTTTTTTGAGTACATATCCTCTTTCTAGTCTTACTAATGTTATTGTTTTGCTTCTTTTAGTTAGCTTTTTGGTTACTTCTGTAGATTCAGCTGTTTTTGTTTTGAGTATGTTTACCGATAATGGAAATAGTGAACCGAAGCGTTCGCACCGTCTTATTTGGTCTGTTGCAATGGTAATTTTTGCGATTGCGATTTTACTTTTAGGACAAGCCAAACCAGATATTGATGTTTTGACAGCTTTACAGAAATTACTCATTATTACTTCTCTTCCTTTTGCTTTATTAATGCCTATTATTAGTTTTGTCTTTTTGAGGAAAGTTTATTTCGATAAATAGGGTAAACACACGAAACTTTTTATACTGCTTTCAGTGTGTTTAAATACACTTTAACTATCAGAGTAGATTCAATTTACAAAGTTAAAAACTAGCTTGATTTGCTTTAAACGAGCACAATTTTTTTTCGTGCGTTTACCCTATTCGATAAATAAAGATTATCATAATTGATTTAGTATCAATATGAGTAACATTCTCCGATTTCTGTCATGCTAAACTTGTTTTCGACAAAATAATAGTTTGCTTTTTCCATAAAGTAGGGGTTTGCAAACCCTATTTTGTAAAAACAAGACGATTGCACAGAATAAAATTTGGCAACTATTTGTTAATTTAGAAACGTCACTCATATTTAATGCTTAACATTCAAATTTCATTTGCAAAAAATAGTCCTATCAAAACATTTTTTACTCAAAAAAAGAGAAGACTGAGATACAGTTTATTAGGTAAGTAAACTAATTGTAGATAATCAAAAATAGAGTAGTTATTATTATAGCGTTGCTTTTCTAATCGGTATGGTCTGAAAAGGAAAAACAATCACAGCATATCTAATTGAAGAAATCTAAAGAAATTTTTGAATTTTTCTACTCAAAAAACAAAAAAATACGTATCTTACCACAAGTAATATTTTTAAAACTAGCTTTTAAGTATTTAGACAATTTATACTACTTTTTGAATGGCAAATTATCACACAGTACAGAGTGGCGACACACTTTGGGGAATTTCTAGGCAATATCAAATATCGGTAGATGAAATCCGAAGAATTAATAATATGTCAGATGCTAGTCTTTCGTTAGGACAGCGTTTGCAGGTAAGCATAGATTCTCCTTCTTATGGTGGTGGAAATACGGCTGCTGCTTCTTCGCCTACTGGAAATATTTATACGGTACAAGCTGGAGACTCACTTTGGAGAATTGCTACAAAACTCAATGTTTCAGTAAATGAAATAAAAGCATTAAATGGTCTGACTTCGAATGCACTTTCTTTGGGTCAGCAACTTAGAGTAAGTGGTGGAAGTAGTTATACTGCTCCTGTTGTTGTTCCAACTATTCAAACTAATTCGCCAACGATTGTAAAAGCTCCTGTTTTTGTTCCTCGTCCGAGTTATGTGGTGCAGGCTGGAGATAGTATGTGGAGAGTTTCTCAAAAGGTAGGGGTTTCGGTAAACGAACTCAAAAGTATTAATAATCTGACAAGTAATATTTTGCGTATCGGTCAGATGCTTTATTTAGAAGAAAAACCACAAGTTGCTTCTCAAGCTGCACCCGTTCAGCCTCCTCAACCTACACAAGCTGCACCAAAAATTATTTATCATACTGTCGTTTCTGGAGATTCTTTATATAGAATTGCAATGGCGTATAATGTTGGTGTACAGGATATTAAGGAGAGTAATGGACTTAGTTCGAATGCACTTTCATTAGGTCAGCGTTTGATAATTATGAAAGAAGCAAAGACTACAAATTATAGTTCTGGTTCAAGTAGTAATAGTGGAAATATAGGAAGTGGAAACAGTAATACAAATATAGGAAGTGGAGATGGAGGTTCGAAGGGAAATAATTCTTCTTCTGTTTCAGATACAGGAAATATTTCGAAATACGAACAAAACAAGAGAGAAGTAATTAATCTAAACTCAATAAATGGAGTTCAGATTTTTGGAAGTGGACTTTCTGCAAGTGTTGGGCGTGGTGGTGCAAACCGTCAAGCAGATGTAGAAAAAGTACAACAGCGTTTTGTACAGTTGGATTATATGAACTCTGTTGCAGGTCTTTCTCAAATTCAAGCTACTATTTCAGCGATAGATAATTTTCAAAGAAGAAACAAAATTGATTGGTGGGCAGGAAAATCTTCTTTAATTGGAGCAACAGGTTATAGAGACGGACTTATCAATCCAAACGATGTTACCTACAAACTTTTGAGAGAACACACCACTTATGATATTACCTACAAAGACCATAGAGGAAATCTGGAAAAGGTTAGTTTTTCCAATTTTGTACGAAGTAATTATAGTGTTTATCCGTATGGAGTTTCGTATTCAGGAACAGTAATTCACGATATTCCTGCGTCGTATTATGAAAGTGTTGGTCTTTCTCGTCAGCTTGCCGAAGCCTTAGAATTTGTATCTAAAAACGAAGGAAAATTTGATGCGATTAATAGTTATGACAAAGCTGCTTTTTCTTTCGGATTTATTCAGTTTGCAGGACAAACAGGAGGAGGAACTTTCCCTCACATGATGGCACTTATAAAAGACAGAAACCCATCTTTATTTGAAGAAGCCTTCGGAAGATTCGGAATTGATGTAGAATATACCTACCGAAATGATAGATACGACCCTGCAAGTATGGTTGTCTTTACGCCAGACGGAAAACGTTATGAAGGAACAGATGCAGAAAAATATATTCGTTCGGACAAAGTTTTACATGGTGTGTTTGTAAGAGCAGGACAAAATATTGAAGTAGCAAAATTACAAGTTTTGGCAGCCGTACAAGAATACGTAAAACCTGCATTGAGAGCCAAAATTTCATTGAATGCAAACGGACTAGATGTAAATCGTGAACCTGTAACAGATTTCATAAATTCGGCAGGAGGAATAACCGTTTTGATAGATTTGGCTGTTAATCAAGGACTTACAGGGGCGTTACGTATTTTTGCACCAGCGATGGAACAAGTAATGAAACAAACAGGAATTAATTCATTAGCTGCATTAAAAAATATTGATGAAAAACGAGTTATTCAAACGATTGTAGCCAATGCAACCGATGCAAGAGTGCGTACTCGTCCTCAAAAAGTGCTTGATGCTGGGATTAGTTTTAGTTAAAACACTAATTATAAATTATAAATAAACCTATAAGGTTTTTAGAAACCTTATAGGTTTGAAATAAGAAATATGTTATGAAATATAGAGATGATTTCGAAGCAGATACATTTTACCACGTATTAAATCACGCAGTAGGAAGTGAAAATTTGTTTCGTTGCGATGATAATTTTCGTTATTTTCTAAAAAAGTATGACCATCATTTAAATAGTGTTTGGGAAATATATTCTTACTGTTTGATGCCAAACCATTTTCACTTACTCATAAAAGTAAAATCAGAACAAGAACTTCGTCTATTACCCAAATTTTCAGACAATATACATAAGTTTGTAATGCAAAAACTTAGTAATTTTTTGAATGCGTATGCGAAGGCTTACAACATTAAATATAATCGTAAAGGTGCTTTGTTTTTAGATTTCACAAAACGAATTGCTGTTAGAGAAGAGAGTTATTATACTAATTTAATAAATTATATTCATCAGAATCCTGTTCGTCATGGCTTTTGTAAAAATGTTGATGACTGGGTTTATTCTTCGTATGAAGCCTGTTTGTCTGATAAAAAAACAAAATTAAAACGAGATGAAGTAGTAGATTGGTTTGGAAATAGAAATGACTTTGAAAAGTTTCATAGGGAAAATTTGGCAAGCTTAAATGATGAATTAGAATTTAATTAATATATAAACTAAACCTATAAGGTTTCTGAAAACCTTATAGGTTTGTGAACAGGATACTATGAAAACCAATTTCCAACAAGACGTAATAGATGTTGTTCTTCAAATACCAAAAGGGCGAGTAACTTCTTATGGAGCAATCGCCAAATTTTTGGGACACACACGTGGCGCAAGAATGGTTGGCTGGGTTATGAATAATTGTGTCAAAATTAATGTGGAGCGAAGCGAAGAAGGAAACATAAAAATTCCTGCACACAGAGTTGTAAATCGAAACGGATTACTTACTGGAAGACACCACTTCGAAACACCTACAACGATGCAGCAACTTTTAGAAGCTGAGAATATAAAAGTGCAAGAACACCAAATACAAGATTTTTCAACACTATTTTGGAATCCTCAAGAACTGATGTAAAAAAACATAGCATTTTGATTTATCAAATTTCAATAGTAACAAAAATTACTTTGCCTCTGCTAATGCCCTTACCTTTTTAAGTTGTTTGACACATTTGTGTTTCTGATTGTGAAGATTATGGCGAGTAGTATAACCAAATTCTTTTTGTATTTCTTCCGTTGTTTTTTCATCTTCTACGATAGTGGAAAGCAAGTTTTGGCAATGCGAAGTAAGACGAGAAAAATAATCATCAAACTTTTCTAATAATGGTTTTTCGTTTTCTAGCTCCTCATCAAAAGACTGTGATAAAATAAAAGTGTGTTTTTCTAAAAGATTCTGACTAAAACTATTTTCGTTATCATCAGAATTTCCAGAATTAGTATTAGAAGTAACGAGAGAATAAACAGTTGTTTTCTTATTTTTTCTCAATACATTAAGCCACATATTTTTACTAATCGCAATAATATACGTTTTTAGAGAAGCAGTAAGATAAAAATCTTCTTGCTTTAATTTTTCGAAAAAGACGATTAATGTTTCTTGAAAAATATCTTGTGCATCTTCTTTTGTTCCGTTGTTTTTAAGAACATAATTTTCCACAAAGCCATAATAATACTGATAGAGTTTTGCAAAGGCTTTTGTATTGCCCTGACAAAACTCTGTCAATAATTGTTTCTGTTCGTCGTAATAAACGAGCTGTTTTTCTGTTCTTTTCATCTTTCATAGATAACTCGCACCTTAAAAGGTACGGTACATTTTTCTCACTCTGAAGAGTGAGCTACATTTTTTTAGACAAAATTTGTGCGACTTCCTTTGCAAAATACGACAAAATAACCTTTGCACCTGCTCGTTTGATACTCAACAAAACTTCCATCATTACTTTTTCGCCATCTATCCAACCTTTTTCTGCACCTGCTTTTATCATCGCATATTCTCCACTTACATTATAAGCAACAATCGGAACGTGTGAATTTTGATTTACTCTACTTATCACATCCAAATACGAAAGTGCAGGTTTGACCATAATCATGTCAGCTCCTTCTTCAATATCCAACTTTGCTTCTAAAAGAGCTTCACGAATATTTGCAGGATTCATTTGATAGGTTTTCTTATCTCCAAAACGAGGTGCAGAATCAAGCGCATCTCTGAAATGAACCATAAAAAGCACTTGCATATTTTGCTGTATAAGCAATTATTCCCACATCTTGAAAACCTTCTTCGTCTAAAGCGTGCCGTAAATATCCTACTCTTCCGTCCATCATATCGGAAGGCGCAACATAATCAGCCCCTGCACGAGCTTGTGCGACTGCCATTTTACCCAACACTTCTAGCGTTTCATCGTTTAATATTTTTCCGTCCTTATAAATTCCGTCGTGTCCGTCGCTACTGTATCGGGTCCATTGCTACATCAGTCATTAAGAAAACATCTGGGAATTTGTCTTTTATGGCTCTAATTGTCTTCAAATAAAGGTTCTCGATATTATAGCTAGAAGTTGCCATCGAATCTTTATGCTCATCGGTAAGGCTTGGAAAAGGTGCAAAAGCTCTTATTCCTAAATTATAACATTCCTCAATTTCCTTCAAAAGCATATCCAAAGAATACCTAAAAATATTGGGCATTGAAGCAATTTCTTCTTTTTTATTTGTTCCATTGATAACAAAAATTGGAAATATAAAATCAGCCACAGAAAGTGAAGTTTCCTCTACCATTGCACGCAGAGCAGCAGACTGGCGATTACGACGAGGACGAGAACGCATAGATTGAAAATTGAAAGGCATATTTTTATTGATTAGCGATTAATTTTTAATGAATGAGTTCTAAACCTTATTTTTGCCTTCTTGTTACTTTTATTTCCTAGAGTTAGTATAAATTTAATTATCTTTCTAAGTTTGTTATTTTGAAAACTCCTCTTATTTTTCAAACTTTGAGTAAAATATAATCCTTTTACCTAATTACTAAAAAGAACACAAAAAAACACATCAAAAATGAATAAAGTATATCCCAATGCAGACGCTGCACTTGAAGGAATAGAAGACAACATGACACTTATGTTAGGTGGTTTTGGTCTTTGTGGAATTCCTGAAAATTCTATTACTGCCCTTGTCAAAAAAGGTGTAAAAGGTCTGACTTGCATTTCGAATAATGCAGGTGTAGATGATTTTGGTATCGGCTTGATGCTACAGCAACGCCAAGTCAAGAAAATGATTTCTTCGTATGTAGGAGAAAATGCAGAATTTGAAAGACAACTTTTATCAGGCGAATTAGAAGTAGATTTGATTCCACAAGGTTCACTTGCCGAACGCTGCCGAGCAGGTGGAGCAGGAATTCCAGCCTTTTTTACGCCAGCAGGATTTGGAACAGAAGTAGCCGAAGGAAAAGAAACACGAGAATACAACGGAAAAATGTATGTTTTGGAAGAAGCTCTACACGCAGATTTTGCTTTTGTAAAAGCGTGGAAAGGCGACAAAAATGGAAATCTAATCTTTAAAGGAACAGCCAGAAATTTTAATCCAATGATGGCAATGGCTGGCAAAATAACAGTCGTAGAAGTAGAGGAATTAGTAGAAAACGGAGAATTAGACCCTAATTTTATTCATATTCCAGGTATTTTTGTACAGCGAATTTTTGAAGGAAAAGATTACGAAAAACGCATTGAGAAAAGAACAGTAAATAAGTAATTTTATTTTCTATTGTCGCTCGTGAGGACACGAGCAACGGATAAATAAATTCATTTTTGACAAACCAATAAAAACACAGCCGTTGCTCGTGTCCCCACGAGCGACCTATAAATATAAAATATTATGTTAGATAAATTTGGAATTGCAAAACGCATTGCACAAGAACTCAAAGACGGTTATTATGTCAATTTAGGAATCGGAATTCCTACTTTAGTTTCTAATTATGTTCCTGAAGTAATTGATGTAGTTCTTCAATCTGAAAACGGACTTTTGGGAATGGCGCTTACCCAACCGAAGAAAACGTCGATGCAGACCTTATCAATGCAGGAAAAGAAACCATCACGACATTACCTGGTTCTGCCATTTTTGACTCTTCGATGAGCTTTGCCATGATTCGTGGTGGACATGTAAACCTAACTGTTTTGGGAGCAATGGAAGTTGCTGAAAATGGAGATATTGCCAACTGGAAAATCCCAAAAGTAATGGTAAAAGGAATGGGAGGAGCTATGGATTTGGTGGCTTCGGCTCAAAATATCATTGTTGCGATGATGCACACCAACAAAAAAGGAGAATCAAAACTCTTAAAAAGATGTGATTTACCGATTACAGGACTTAGTTGTGTCAAAAAAGTTGTTACTAATCTAGCAGTTTTAGATGTTACAGAAGATGGTTTTGTTCTTTTAGAACGTGCGCCTGGTGTAAGTGTAGAAGAAATAAAAGCTGCTACGGAAGGGAAATTAATTATTCCTGCTGACGTTCCTGAAATGAAGATATAGATTTTTGCTCATTCAATTATTATACCCTATTGGGTATAATTTACTTGAAAAAACGTATATTACACCTAAAAGGGTATAATTTCAATTATTTTCATTAAATTACACCTAAAAGGGTATAATAAAAGAGTGTAAAAAAATTATGAAAAACTGGAACAAAGATAATTCTATTTCTAAATTTGTCAGAGAACGAAGAAAAGAGGCAGGTTACACACAAGTAGAGTTTGCAGATTTTACAGGAATTGGATTGCGTTTTCTGCGTGAATTAGAACAAGGAAAACCTAATTTAATGATGGATAAAGTGAACGAAGTATTGTCATTTTTTGGACATACTTTAGTCCCAAATCCAATAGAAAAGTAAACAACTAATTGAATAATGAGAAAAGGAAAAGTTTTTATAAATTCTACTCTAGTGGGAATAATTTCTGAAACAGAAGAAGGATATTTCTTTGAATATGATATTTTGTATTTGAGTCAAAACAATAAACAATCTGTTTCCTTAACTCTTCCAATTCAATCAGAAGTATTTTATTCTAAAACATTATTTCCTTTTTTTGATGGATTAATTCCAGAAGGTTGGCTCTTACATATTATTCAAAAAAATTGGAAAATAAACCCACGAGATAGAATGGGTTTGCTTTTGGCAACATGTAGAGATTGCATTGGAAATGTTAGCATTATTGAACAGAATACTGAGAAAAGTGTTGAAAAAAACACTGAAAAATTATGATTTGTCTAGCCTGTCATACTGAATTAAAGAATGAAGAAAAACTATATCATTCTACATGTCTAAATGATTTTTGGCAAAAAAACACGCCTGTTTTTCGGTTAGATTATTCCCTTTCAGAACTTGATCAGTTAGCTCAAAAAAACGTTGAACAACGTATTATTGTTACTGGAGTTCAGCCCAAATTATCTCTAGGTTTTAGTGATGAATCAAAAACAAGATTAACAATAGTAGGCGCATTGAACGGAAAATTTATCTTAAAACCTCCTCATTCAGATTTTCCACAGATGCCAGAACTAGAAGCCTTGTCGATGTGTTTGGCAAAATCGTGTGGTATTGATACTGTTCCGTTTTTACTTATTCCATTAAAAGAAGGAGAATTATCTTATCTTACTAGAAGAATTGATAGAGGTTTGGGTAATACTAAATTTGCAATGGAAGACGCTTGTCAGTTTACAGAGCATTTAACAGAACATAAATACAGAAGTTCGTATGAAAAAATAGCAAAAGCAATACACAAATATTCTTATAATCCAATTATAGACAATATTCGTTTTTACGAACAAGTAATTGTTTCTTTTTTGATAGGAAATAATGATATGCACCTCAAAAATTTTTCATTGATTGCTGAAAAATTGAATAAATACAAATTAACTCCTGTTTATGATATGATTTCGGCTCAACTTTTAGTTCCAAAAGATAATGAAGAATTAGCATTACACTTAAATGGAAAAAAAAGAAAGCTAAAACGAAACGATTTTGATGAAGCTATGAAGAAGGCTAAAATTACAGAAAAAGCAATAAGTAATCTTTGGAAACGTATCGAAGAAGGAATGCAAAATTGGACAACTCTAATTGATAAGAGTTTTCTAACTTCTGAAAACAAGGAAAAATTTAAAGCGTTGATTAAACAAAGAAAACAGCAAATAGAGATAAACCTATGAGGTTTGAACAAAAAATATGAAATATTATTTCCATCTACAATACAAAATAATCAACCGAACCATACTAGATTTTGGTCTGCCTGTTTGGTTAGGATATTTGGGAAGTTTTGTTTTGTTTTTACTTATTTCTACTCAATTATTTGAAAAGGTCATTTATGCGCCTTGTGTGTATTTGCTTCTGGCTTTGCTTGTCGTTCAACCTCTATCTTCTTTGTATAGAAACGAGTTTTTGGAGATTTATTTTTCCAATTATAAAATTATTAGAAGTATAGAAAACATAGTAATTTCTATTCCCTTTATTTTGTTTTTACTCTATGAAAAGGAATTTTTATTGAGTGGTCTTTTACCTTTTATAATAGCTGTTCCTGCTTTTTTTCGTTCAAAATATCAATTTAATTTCTACATTCCAACACCTTTTAAAGCTCCTTTTGAGTTTAATTTGGGTTTTAGAAAAACGTTTCTGATTTGGCTTATTGTATATTTAGGAATTGCTGCTTCTATTTGGATAAATAATGTAAATATTGGTATTGCGATTTTGATTTCTACATCTTTGATAAGTACCAATTTTTATAGCCTTCCAGAACCTGAATACTATCTATGGAATTATAAATATTCTGCCAAACGGCTTATTCATCAAAAGATTCTACTTGCTTTGTTTCATAGTACGATTCTGATTCTTCCTATTTTAGTAGCTCTACTTATCGCTTCTCCAAACGATTTTTATGGTCTTGTAATCTGTTATTTGCTTGGTCTAATTTTTCTTCTTGTGGTAGTTTTGGCAAAATATGCTTCTTACCCAAACAAGATTAATCTTGTAAAAGGATTTATGATAGCTTTTTGTCTTTATTTTCCTCCTTCTCTTATCTTTGTTTTGGCTTACTTTTATTATTTATCTATCAAAAAATTAAAGGTCTATTTGAAATGATAGAAATTCAAAATTTATCAAAAAGCTACGGCAATCATACGGTTTTAGAAAACATCAATCTTACTTTGGAAAAGAGAAATGTATATGGAATAGTAGGAAAAAATGGAGCAGGAAAAACCACTTTATTTAGATGTATTGCAGGATTAGAAGAATATGAAGGCAAAATTAGTTCTGATAAAAATCCCCTCAAAAATCATTTGGGCTTACTCTTGTCAGAACCTTATTTTATGCCTAAAATGACAGGAAAAGAGTATGTTGAATTACTTTTGTATGCTAGAAGAATAAAAAATCAAGAAACAGAAAGTAAGAACATTTTTGATTTGCCGTTGAATAATTATGCGACTACCTATTCGACAGGAATGAAGAAAAAACTTGCTATTTTTGCTATCTTGTTACAACAAAACGATTATTTCATTCTTGATGAACCGTTTAATGGTGTAGATATAGAAAGTAATTTGATTATCGTTCAAATCATTAAAGAACTTAAAAAATTGGATAAAATTATTCTCATTTCATCGCATATTTTTTCTACGTTGAGAGATACGTGTGATCAACTCTATTTTTTGCAGAATAAAACTTGTACATTTGTTCCTAAAGATGAATTTGATAATTTGGAAAGTAAATTGGGTTTTGATTTGGAGATAAAAGAGAAAATAGAAAAACTAAAATTAATTTAAAAATTCTTTTGCACAAAAATTGCAAATTCAAATAAAACAGAAAAATATGTTAGTAACAAACACAGAAACTATTGTCGGACAAGAAATTACAGAAGTTTTGGGACTTGTACGAGGAAGTACCGTAAGAGCCAGAAATGCAGGACGAGATTTTATGGCTTCTATCAAAAACTTTATAGGAGGAGAAATTGAAGAATACACAAAATTACAAGCACAATCAAGAGAACAAGCTTTAGAACGAGCCATCAAAGATGCCGAACAATTAGGAGCTGATGCCATCGTAAATATTCGTTTTGAAAGTTCTATGATTTCGCAAGGAGCATCCGAAATTTTTGCATACGGAACGGCTGTAAAATTGAAGTAATTTTATAAAAAATGAAAAATTTATATATCATTTCAGGTTGTAATGGTGCAGGGAAAACGACATCTTCTTATACCATTTTGCCAGAAATTTTGGAATGTAGAGAGTTTGTCAATGCCGACGAAATAGCGAAAGGATTATCTCCCTTTCAACCCGAAACAGTAAGTTTTCAAGCAGGAAGATTGATGTTAGAAAAAATCCATTTTTTACTAGAACAAGGAAGAGATTTTGCCTTTGAAACTACACTTGCAACAAAGAGTTATAAAATTTTTGTAGAAAAAGCACAAGCGAAAGGTTATAGAGTTATTTTGTTATACTTTTGGTTAAACTCTCCAGAATTAGCTATTTTGAGAGTAAAAACTAGAGTTGCAGAAGGTGGACACAACATTCCAAAAGATGTAATTAGAAGACGTTATGAAAATGGATTAAAGAATTTTTTTACTATTTTTCAGCCTATTGTCGATGAATGGTTTTTTATAAATAATTCAGAAAATCCATTCAAATTTATTGCAGAAGGAACAAAATTTAATCAAGAAATTTATCAAAATGAAATTTGGAACGCTTTAAAAAACGATTATTATGGAAAATAACAAAGAAAAAATAGAGCATAAAGAATTGGGAAAAAAATTACGCAAAGGCTTAGAAAAAGCCTACGAAAAAATGGTCGAATTTAAAAAGTATAAAAAAACACCTTTAGTAATTTCTCAAAATGGGCAACTAGTAGAAATTCCGTATCAAGATATTCCTACTACTGCCAAATATGAATGATAATGATAATAGGGGAAAGAAAACTATACTTTTTCAAAAGTTTTGCTATGTTCTTCTACCGTCGTTAAGGCTTCGCCGTCAACGAGGATTATTGCTCAAAAACCTCAACGACGGCTTTAGCCTCGTTGACGGTGGAGTATGAAACACCATTATTTTTACTACAAAACTTGTGTTACAGAGTACTTAATTAATCCATAAGAATTACTTTTATCCATTAAATAATAACTGCTTTTGATAGGCAGAATTTTAGACATCAACGTTTTCTTTATGTGTAAATTCTTTACCTCTTTGTTATTTATAGGAAGATAAATGTAATTGGTGTAATGGTAAGATTGATAAGCAGGTCGACTAACTTTAAAACTAAAAACTATCTTCTTTTTGCTATTATGTAATTCCTTCGAAACTGTAAAAACATCGCCTTGTAACAAAAGATAATTCTCTGTTTTTTGGTTGCATTTTGCTTCAATTTTATCAGCAAATTCTTTATATCGTTTGATTTGTTTGTTCATTTTCTTATATATAGATATAATGAAATAAGATTTTATTCTCTCTCAAAAGTTTTCAAGATTTTACGTTCATATCCAGTTTCCCATTCTATTTTAGAGAAAACTGGTTTTTGTTTTTCTATTGGAACAATTAGATTTTGATGATACCATTCAAACCACTCAGATTCATCTTCATCTCTTCCAATTTCTAAATCAAAACAAATGGAATTATCACTACTATAAAAACCAACACTCACACATCTTTCTATTTGTGTATTAAAAATTGAAAAGCCTATAGCTTCATCATTCTCAATTTTATATTTTAGAATATTTACAAATTCTTCTCTGCCTTCTTGATTGTCTTCTAAGCTAATCCAATCAAAATCATTTCCCCTGTCTATAAGAAACAGTTTAATTTCCCAAGAAGTTGATTGCAATAATTCAATCAAATTAAGTGCATTAAATTCTAAAAACTCTTGCTTTTTATAGCAGTTTACTTCTTTTGCATAGCCCATTTTTTTCGATTTATGATTAAAAAACAATTTTTCATAGTAAATTTGTCAAAAAGTATATCATCTTTAAAAAGCAAATCTAGTGAATTACATTAGCACAAGAAAAAACGGAACAGAAAACGAAGAAAAAGTTTCTTTTAAAGAAGCTGTTATTAATGGACTTACAAAAAATAGTGGTCTTTATTTTCCATCAACCATTCCTTCTTTATCGAGTTCTTTTTTTGAGAATATCGCAAATTTAGAAGACAATCAAATCGCTTTTGAAGTTTTGAAGCCGTTTGTAGAGGAATCTTTGAATGATGAACAGTTAAAACAAGTCATTGAAGAAACATTAAATTTTCCTATTCCTGTTATTAAAGTAGAGGGAAATATTTTTTCTTTAGAACTTTATCATGGTGCAACGCAGGCTTTTAAAGATGTTGGAGCGAGATTTATGTCAAGGTGTTTGTCGCATTTTTATAAAAATGAAGATAAAACTAATAATGTAATTATTTTAGTTGCTACTTCTGGCGATACAGGAAGCGCAGTTGCTAACGGTTTTTTTGATGTAAAGGGAATTGATGTAAAGATTTTGTTTCCAAAAGGAAAAGTAAGTCCGTATCAAGAATTTCAGATGACAACGTTAGGCAAAAATATTCAAGCTATTGAAGTAGAAGGAACTTTTGATGATTGCCAAAAGATGATAAAACAAGCCTTTAATGATACAGAATTAAGAAAAAAAGTAACGCTAAGTAGTGCAAATTCTATTAATGTAGCTCGTTTACTTCCTCAAATGTTGTATTATTTTCTGGCTTACAAACAGTTAAAAACTCAAGGAAATTTAAGTTCAACTAATTTTAAAAAATTGGTTGTTTCTGTCCCCTCTGGAAATCTAGGAAATATTTCGGCAGGACTGATAGCCAAAAAAATGGGATTGCCGATAGAGCGTTTTATAGCTGCACACAACGCAAATGATACATTTTATAATTATCTTCAAACAGGAAAATATCAACAAAAATCGTCCGTTCAGACCTTTTCGAATGCAATGGACGTAGGAAATCCAAGTAATTTTGAAAGGATAGAATATTTATACAAGAACGATTTGAAAGCAACAAAAAAAGATATTTCTGCTTTTACAGTTGATGACGACTCTACAATCAAAGAAATTGCAGACTGTTTTGAGAAAAATAATTATCTCTTAGACCCACATGGCGCAGTCGGAAAGTTAGCTTTACACAATAGCCTGAAAGAAAATGAAATCGGTTTGTTTTTAGAAACAGCACACCCACAAAAATTTTCAGAAATTATACAAAAAGCCATTCCAAGTTATGAATCTGAAAAGGTAGATTTGTCAAAGGCAAAGAAACTTTTTATAGAAAATGACTATGATAAATTGGTAGAAATTATTTTGAAATAAATGTATTTAAACCCTAAGGGTCTTCAAGACCCTTAGGGTTTGTAGTTTCTAGTTCTCCTTTATAAATTTAATTATTTCATCATAACGATTATTCCAAGGAAAAAAATATTGAATCATCATCGGAATATGAGATTTATTAATCATAATTGGTTCTACATCTGGCTGAACTCTGTGCAAAGAATCTAAAAAACGCTCGTTCGAAACGGTTATTGATTGGTAGGTTTTCTTACCCAAATACAGCATAATAGATGGCGTTTGCTCATCAATGTAATAAATTGGCGATGCTTTTTTCCAAGTTTCTGGACTTTTTGTCCACGTTGTATCATAGTTACTGTTGCTTGTTGGTGGTTTTTCTTGCAAATAATGATGCATATCCAAACCTGCTGCATCATTCAGAATTATACCTGAAATCGTATTATCTTTTACTTCATATTCTGGGTTCATGGTAGAAAGCGCAATCAAATGTCCTCCTGCTGAATGTCCTGTCAAAAATATTTTATTCGGATTTCCGTTATATTCTGCAATATTCTCTTTTGTCCATTTTATAGCTGCTGCAACTTGTTTTGTCATGTCGTCATAATTTGCTTTCGGACTAAGTGTATAACCAACAACAACCGTTACAATTCCTTTCTTAGCGAAATTACGACCAAAAAAATTGTAAGTTTTCTTATCTCCACTATTCCAATTTCCACCATGTACAAAAATCAAAACAGGTAGTTTTTGATCTTTTACATCAAATCGTTTACTATGTTCTTTTAGGTTTTTAGGAGAAAAAATATTGAGTGTTGGTAAAGGCTGGTCTTTTGTTTTTTCTGAAACTGCTTTCTCTAAATAAGCTATATTTTTGTGTTTTTTAGAAGCGCAATTAGAAAATATGAATAGGATTGTAAGGAGAGAAAAAACTAAAAATGAAGGTAAAAAAATGTTTTTCATAATGTAGCCCACTCTTTAGAGTGAGATTTTGGTAAAAAAGAATAATGAATAATTATCAAAAATTGATTTAATCACAACCATTTCTACAAAGTAAAGTTATCAGATTTGGGAAACGATAACCTCGTTACTTACTTTTGACTTGTTTTTGAGCAAGTTTTTTATGTATTTTGAACTATGTAACAGACTTTTCACATTAATGAAAATTTGTTAGAAAATGATATATGTAATTCAACAGACTAGGAAGTCTGTTATAGACAGTAAAAAATTATGCGTTACACGAAAGAAACATTAGACAAAATTGAAAATATTTTTGAGTTGGGAGGTTATAAAGTTCGTTATGAAAAAGGTAATTTTCGTTCGGGCGCATGTTTAGTAAAAGGAACACCTATTATTATTGTCAATAAAATGTTTACTAATGAAGGAAAAATTAATTCTTTGATAGATATTTTGAAAGAAGTAAATGAAACTATAGAATTCAAGAATTTTATTACCGACGAACTAGAAAAAGATTACGAGAAATTTTTAAAACACGAAGGAATGGGGAATTAGGGAATGGAGGATATAGATTGGGGAATTACAAATTGCAAAAGTCATTTCCCATTTCCCGATCCCTAATTCCCATTTCCCGATCCCTAATTCCCATTTCCCAATCCCTAATTCCCATTTCCCAATCCCTAATTCCCATTTCCCAATCCCTAATTCCCATTTCCCAATCCCTAATTCCTAATTCCCAATTCCTAATTCCCAATCCCTAATTCCCATTCCCCAAAATTATGATAGACTTTTCACACTTCACACTTGATAATGGATTACGTGTTTATGTTCATGAGGACAAGACGGTCGCTATTGCTACGGTAAACATTATGTACGATGTTGGTTCTAGAGATGAATCGCCAGAGCGCACAGGTTTTGCACATTTGTTTGAGCATTTGATGTTTAGTGGTTCTGCAAATATTCCTAGTTTTGATACGGTTGTACAACAGGTTGGAGGTTCGAATAATGCTTATACTTCGCCTGATGTAACCAACTATTATACGGTTGTTCCTGCGCCAAATGTAGAAACTGCTTTGTGGTTGGAAGCTGACCGAATGTTATCACTTTCTATTAACGATAATTCGTTGGAAGTTCAGAGAAAAGTAGTGATTGAAGAGTTCAAGCAGCGTTATCTGAACCAACCTTATGGCGATATTTGGCTTCATTTACGCCCTTTAGTTTATCAAAAACATTCGTATAACTGGGCAACGATTGGAAAAGAAATCAAACATATCGAAGATGCAACTCTGGAAGAAGTAAAAGCCTTTTTCTTTAAACATTACAGACCCGATAATGCTGTTTTGGTGGTAGCTGGAAATGTAGAAAAAGAAAACGTAGAAAAAATGGCAAAAAAATGGTTTGGAGATATTCCGAAAGGAAACCGACCGATGAGAAATTTGGAAAATGAGCCACCACAAACAGAAGCAAGACACAAAAAAGTAGAGGCGAAAGTTCCATTAAATGCCATTTATAAAGCATATAGAATGGGAAATCGTAAAGCTGCTGATTATTATGCAACCGATTTGGTAAGTGATGTTTTGGGTAGAGATAAATCGGCTCGTTTGTATCAAGAACTCATCAAAGAAAAGGAAATGTTCAATTCTATTGGAGCTTATATTATGGGTTCGGTAGATGAAGGTTTGTTAGTGATTGCTGGAAAACTAAACCCTGCTTACTCGCCAGAACAAGGAGAAGAAGCCATTCAAAGTATAATTGATGAGTTTTTGGAGAATGGTATTTCTGATGAAGAACTCACAAAAGTAAAAAATCAAGCCGAAGCATCACATATCTTTTCAGAAATTGAAGTGCTAAATCGTGCCATGAATATTGCTTATTATGCACTTTTAGGAGATGTAAATAAGGTAAATACGATTGCCGAAGAAATGGCAAAAGTAACGAAAGAGCAGCTTATGCAGACAGCTAAAAAGGTTTTGCGTAAAGAGAATTGTAGTACGCTTTATTATTATTCTAAAGAACTTATGACTGTTGAAAACTAAATTAAGTCATCAAATTACTACTTATTTTTTGGTTAAAGCAGTTTGATCAATACAATAGTGTGTTTCGTCTAAATTAGGATAGCATTACAAGTGATTTTGTTCTAATTTTGATTTTAAGGCAAAACTATTGTAGTTTAGGAAGCCGATACTTTCTAAGTGTCGTATACTAGCATATTTTATTTTTATTCTTTTTTATGTTCAAATTTCTAAATCATGTCTCTATAAAAACAAAAGTAGTCGGTTCGATTATGATAGCGACTATTATTGCATTAATAACTGCTTTTACAGCCTTTATTATCTATGATTTGATTGATTATAAAACCGAATTGGAAACGGGATTGCGTGATAGAGCGCAAATTATTTCTAGAGATGCGTATCTTTCTGTTAGTTTTGCAGACCCTTCTGCTACCGAAAATCAATTGAAAGATCTGTTTGCCTCTGATCCTAATATTTTGGCTGCACAAGTTTATGACACACTCGGAAAACCGTTTGCCAAATACGAAAGATTGGGAATGAGAGTAAATCCTCCTTATAAAAATCCTCCTTACGCAAATTCAGATTTTGACTTGTTGAACAATCAAATGGCAATTTATCATCGTAGAGAAGTAGAAATTGCTAGTTTTAATCAAGATAATACAACAGGACTTTCGATAGACAATCGTCCTCCAACCTATCCTACCGTTTATTTACTATCTAATCTGGATCGCTTTTACGACCGTTTACAGCGTTATGCACTTATTACTGGACTTATTTTATTGACCGTCTCTTTGCTGACTTACTTTATTGCTATTCGTTTGCAGCGTTTGGTTTCCAAACCTATTCTGGAATTGACAGCACAAACAAAGCAGATTGCACAAGAAAAAATATATTCTACCCGAATTAGTAGAGGAGATAGAAGGGACGAAATCGGAACCTTGACAGAGAGTTTTGATGATATGTTGGCACAAATCGAACAGCAAAATTTGGCTTTAGTTTTGGCAAAAGAACAGGCCGAACAATCGGCAAAGGCAAAAGAACAGTTTTTAGCAAATATGAGTCATGAAATTAGAACACCGATGAATGGAGTATATGGAATGTCCGAACTTTTGCTCGATACTTCGCTTAATAATGTTCAATTAAAGTATGTAAATGCCATCAAATCTTCTGCTGACCATCTTTTAGTAATTATTAATGACATTTTGGATTTGTCAAAGATTGAATCGGGAAAAATTTCTTTTGAGGAAAGTCCGATTGATTTTTATCCGATTGTAGAAAATATGATAAGTAGTATAAAGGTAAAAGCAGATACAAAAAAAGTAGTTTTGAGAAGCAAAATAAGTAGAGATATTCCTGCTCGTTTTTTGGGTGATGAAGTGCGTTTGCGACAAGTTTTGCTCAATCTTCTGGGAAATGCAGTAAAATTTACACACAAAGGAGAAATTGTAATTGGTGCAGACTTGGTAGATGAAGATAAGAGTTCGGTTGTCTTACACTTTTATGTAAGTGATACAGGAATAGGAATTCCAGAAGAAAAAATACAGGATATTTTTACGATGTTTACACAAGCAAGTAGCGACACTACACGAAAATACGGTGGAACAGGTTTGGGACTTGCCATTTGCAAACAATTGGTAGAACTGCAAGGAGGAGAAATTTTTGCAAAAAGTAAAGTAGGACAAGGAAGTACATTTGCTTTTCAGATTCGATACAAAAAGTATGTAGAAACAGCTCAACCAGCTATAAAAAGAGATAGAACTAATCAAATTCCTGATTTTCTTCGCAATGCCATTAGTGCCGAACAAAGTAATAAAAATAGTATCGATAGTACGAGTATTGCAACACCAAGACCGATTACAAACAAAATTCTGTTAGCCGAAGACAACGAAATAAATCAGCTTTTAGTAGTAACGATGCTAAAAAATTGGAATTATGATATTCATGTCGCTTTTAATGGAAAAGAAGCCGTCGAAAAACTCCAAAAAGAAAAATTCGATTTAGTATTAATGGACGTTCACATGCCTGAAATGGACGGCTACCAAGCAACAAATATAATAAGAGAAACCATCTCAAAAGACATTACAATTATTGCCATGACGGCATCAGCATTAAAAGGAGAAGCCGAAAAATGTATCGCAGCAGGAATGAACGATTATATCGCAAAACCATTTAATAAAGAACATTTTAAAGAAAAGTTGGCAAGTTATCTTCGGAAATAAAGTTAGGAAGGAGAATGGAAGCAGAACGGTAAAAGTATTTAAGCTGCGCAACGTTTGTAGTAATTTTCGAAACACATTCTCATTAAAAACAGCTCGTTTTCTACAATGCTACAGAAATTAGAAATCTACATTTTAATTTTCCTCAAAGTTCTAGTTTTAAAGCTTCGGTTTTCAAAAACTTCTATCAAAGGGATTTTCAAACCATTTCCCAAACAAATCATTGCTTCTGGATTATCCAAGAGTAAATGGTCTTTAAGTTCTGGATAGCTAAAAGAACAAATTAATTCTTTCTTTCCTTTTCCTTTCCCTTCTTCATTTACAGAATAAATACTAATCGCTATTAGTTCTTGATAAATAACTTCATCATATTCGTACTTTACTTTGTTTTTCAAAACTATTTCACTTGAAATGTATTTATCTTTTATTTTATCTTCAAAAATTTGATTGGACAGTCTTAATTGTAAAGAATCATTCTGATAAGGTCTCATAATTCCTAAAATTACACTTTGCAGAATCATAGTTTTAAAATTACAATCTTGATACACAAATCCTGTATTTTCTGCTTGCTCTATATCCAATTCTTGCCAAACTAGAAAAGTATTTGTTTTTGCATTTTGATTTTCTCGTGTATATTCTTTCGTATAATTTTGAGGGAAATAGTTGGTTTGATAAAACAGAAACAATAAAAGAGAGAAGATAATTTTCATAGACTTGGTTGATAATAAAAAAACTCAAATTACAATATAATTTATCAAACAAAAAAAAGCAACTTCTAACGAAGTTGCTTTTTGATATTTAGGAAGAGGAAAATAATTATGTTTCAATTAGTTTACGTAATAAGTTTCATACGTTGCTTTGTCTTCACTTCTTACTTGTAAAAAATACGTTCCTTTTGGAAGACTCTCAAGATTGATTGTATATTTTATATTTTCTGTTTTGATAGCTCTTTCTTGCAAAATATTTCCTTGTTCGTTGGTAAGGGTTACGATAACCGTTCCTTTATTATTTTCAATATTTGCTGTCGCTTGATTTTTTATTTTAAAAGAAAAAGTAGCTGTAAATTCGTTTGTTACTTTTTCTATTGTAGTTGAGTTAGTTGCAAAAGAACTGAACGAAAAAGTAAGAGTAAAAACTAAAGCGAAGATTAATTTTGAGATATTCATGACTGGTTGTGATTTATAAATTGGTGTAACTAAAAAGTATTTACTTTATAATAAAATATATTTAAAAAATTTTTACAAAGACAACTAAAATAGTTTCGTTTTTTGTTTCCTTATTTTTCGTTGTTGTTACTGTTCCTAACGGAGTTTTTAGGTAGAGGTTACACTCAAAAGAAGCACATTTGTAAAAACCGTTTTTAACTAAAAAATATGCAACCCAAATAAAAATCACTCTGAAATTGTTTTATCAAAATTATATTCTGCATAGAGATATGTTTCATACTTAATATTCTACAATTTTACAATTTTAAGTTAAAAGTAATACTATCAACAAACATTCTCTCATAATAAATCATAACAATATAACAATCTGCAACCAACTATTTTTTACAATATTATATTTTGTGTAAATACAAAAAACAAAATTATATACTGATTAATGCTATTAGAAAAGAATCAATAAATCTTTATTTTTTCATACATTAAAAAAAGTTAAATAGTAAAAATAAAAAAAAGCAACACTATTTTGTGTCGCTTCTGATCAAAAATTGATTCTTACCCTTGTCGGTGTCCTTACCGACGAGACCATACCTACTTCTGAATAACTAACTTCTTAACTGTACTAAAATTTTTATATTGACATCTAACCAAATACATTCCGTTTTTAATATAAGAAGGCAAAACGATTTCTTTATCAGAATCAAAAGAGGAATATGGATTTAATGTATATTCTGCCAATACTTTTCCTGTCAAATCTACAATCTGTACATTCTCCATTTTTTTATTGAAACGGATTTTGTCTTGTGCAGGATTAGGATATAAAATTAGATTTTGCTGCCACAGTTCAAACTCATTTTCTTCATTTAGATTATCAATTCCTGTAACAACATCATCTTTTGCAAAAACAGGGCGAAGCATCAGACTTCCATCTAAAAATTGATTTTGTTCCCAATAATTACGAACATTAAAAAATAGTTTGCTTTTAGAATCCGTTTGAACATCAAGACCAATTGGCAACATACTTTCTCCCAACTGCTAAATTCCGATATAAATAGTGTCTGATACATCAATTGAACGAGATAATTTAATCCGTTTAAACTCATTTATAGTGTCCGAATATTTCAAAATCGAATTTTGAGTGAGCATTACCGAATCTTCAATATCCACTTTCAATAAATCTATTTTCTTCCAAACTCTCAAATTAAAAGTTTGATTTTCTACACTTGCTCCAATTCGTGTAAAATAAACATCAATATGAGTTAGTTTATCAGGTTTGGAAATATAATATTGAGAAGCTAATTGTCCAAATTTTTGATTAATTCCTGCTGCATATTCTGCATTTCCATCATCGTAGGCATAATAATCTTTAAAAACGGAAGTCTGGCTAATCGTATCATTATCTCGTGTATAAACTCCTCCAAAATTCTCATCTGGCTCTCGTGTCGTGACTTGAAACTGATGCGTAATGGTCATCGAATCTTGTCCTTGAGGCAGAATACTAGCATTTGGAACGGCTACAATCTTCTTGTTTCGTTCAAAACCTTCTACCAAACTTGAAGAAGAAATCTCGTCAGAATCCAAACCATACCAATACCCCAAAACTTGCTGCGTTTCTTCATTTCGAACCTCGCATAAATAAGAAACAATATTAAACGTTCCGTCCAAATTATTAACAGAAGAAAAGATAGAATCAGCCATATAACGAGTTGTGTCACTCCAAAAATGGTCGTAAGGAACTGCTGTATAAGGTTTTATAAAATGAGTAGGCGTTTTGCTCGTCGCTACATCAAGAAAAACAGTATCAGTCGGATTTCTTCCTGTATTGAAATAAATATAATCTACATTCCAAACATCAAAAGCTCCAGAAAGACGATTGTAAGACATAAAACGAAACTGCAAACTATCGTGAAAAAATTTTTCTTCTTGAATTTTCAAGACCACGTGTTCGAAGCGTTTGGTATCAATTCTGCCTCCTCGCTTTTCCCATTTTTGTTCCCAAATTCCTTCATTATCTAAAAATTCTACTTTCAAAAAATCAGTTGTATCTGGTGTTTCTGCGTTTCCACGAGCTTGTACCATGAACGAAAAATAAAGTTCATCGCCTGTATCTGTACCTGTCAAATCTATTCGTTGAGAAGTAAGTGTATCTCCAAAACCTTGGCGAGTAGGAAAAAGCTGATCATACGGTTTTCCATTTGCTGCTACACCGTCAAAAGTAGCTACATTTTTTGTAGGAGGATTAAAGGCAATTCCGTTATTGACAAAAACACCACTTCCTTTTACCCATTTTGTAGAATCTGGCGCACCAATAGGTGTAGTCGAAAAATCTTCAAAGAAAGGTAAAGTAAGAACAACTGTATCTACTGCCGTACTATCTATTTTATCTACCTTAGAAATTTTGTTTAATCTGACAGATTTAGTTGCATCTGTTTTGTTAGTCTTTGTTTGTTGCTGCTGAGTTTGAATTGGAAAAACCAAAATTTGAGCAGTAGCATTTGTATAAATTCCTATACTTATAACTATAAGAAGGAAAAAAGTCGTTATCGTTTTATTCATAACTACAAAAATAAGGAAAAAATGCAATATTTAGTTGGTAAAACCGAACTTAGAAGAGCTTAGAAAATGTTAAACTTTAATTTTTGTAGATTTTTTTTGCGATAGTGTTTTGAAGTTTTGTTTAGGGAAATTATTGTCTTAAAGGATTACAAATTTACTATTTAATCAAATAGTAAGTAATTCATCTAATGAAACAGCATCGATATTTTTATAAAAAGCTACTCTCATTTTGTCATTATCTCCAAAAATAGTTTTACAATCTATGATATTATTATTGCTAATTCCTTTAAAGATAGCATATAACTGCGTGTTTTGCTTTTCTTTTATTTCGTCATTATTGTAAAATATAAAGCCTTTAAATTGCAAATCAATAGTTTTATTTTTATAAAAATCATCATTCTTATGTTCATTCAAAGTAAGCAACAAATATAAACGGTTCATTGCAATCGTAAATTTTTCGTGGCAAGTATCAATAGTACTTTTAGTCAGTTTACTAGGTTTTGAAGGATTACTGTTTTTTCTTAATTTTTTGTCTTGTAATGATTTTTTCAGTTCTATAAATAATATATGCAACGTATAAGTAGAATCATTATTTGATAAAAGAACAAGTAAAGCGATTTCTGGAGTTCTAAAATAGTTCTTTGTTGATATTCCTTCAATTTCCTTTTCTAAATTAACTCTCCAAAGTGCCTTAATTTTATTATTTTTAGTTATATCAACTATGATTTTTTGTATAGTTTTGTTAGCATCATCTAGTTCTTCAACTACAATTTTTTCATCTCCATATATATCTTCAATAAGTTCTAATCTACTTAGAATTTTTTGAAATTCGTTGCGAACAATGAAATTTCCTTTTTCTATTCCATTATATATCAAATACTTTTTCTTACCCATTACTTTCTACCGTTTCTTGTCTTTTCAAATAAATATAATCTGTCAATACTTTACTATTTGTATCCATTGACTTCGAAACTTCCCTAAAATTATCAAAAGAAATCCCATATTCATTATCATCATAATGTATGATTTTGTTTCCATCAAAAAAATATACTCCTACATCTTCTTTAGCAATAGATGTATTACTGTTTATGTGTTTCAACTTATTTTCTTTTATTACCTCTTTAACATTTATATTTAGCTCATTTTTCAATATGTTTAAATGAGAATAATTATTTATAGATTCTGCAATTATTGGACTGTGCGTAGTTATGAGTACTTTATTATTACTCTCATTTGCAAAATCAATCAGTATTTCAAGTAACTTAATTTGATTTTTAGGGTTTAGATTTTCTTCTGGCTCGTCTATCAAAAGAAAATTATCTTCCTTGTCTGCCCAGTATTTCAGATACAAATAAATAAGTGTAAGTTGATTTACGGATGATGAAGACAAATACATAGGTAGATTTTTATCTGTATCTTTTATTTTTAGAGCAAAATCAATCATCGAAACACCTTCTAAACTATTCGTAGTGATTTCTCCTCCCATAAGTTCAGAAATTCTTTTAACTAACTTAGAGTAATTTTTTGTTTCGTTTGCATCTTTATTAAAATCATATAACTTTTCAAATAAATCATTGACAGGAGCAGTATAAGGTCTTTTAAAAAATTTAAAGTTTGCCAAATCTAAGCCATTATCTTTACTTTTTTTGTCTAATAAGTTTCTCAATTTTGTTATCTCTTTTTCTCTTTTTTCTCTTTCTATTTCATAAATATAAGGGTAAAAGGTAGCATAAAACGAGCGATTAGCAGGCAAAAAGAGTGTATTTGTATCGCCTAAAAAGGTCTTGATAACCGACATAACAAGAGTATTTTTCTTCATTTCAGTTGCAGTCGTTGCAATTGTTGGAAGACTAAAAGGCAACTTATCAACATTAGTATTAATAATCGATACTTTTGAAGAGTTTTTCTCCTTTCGTAGTTTATATATTATCGTATCTCCAGACTCTTCTTTAGTAAAATTTGCAATGGTTTCAAAACCTTCTGTAATAATTTCTTCTATATTATAAATGAACTGTAACTGAAAATTATCTAATATAGTTGTTTCATAAGAAGTCTTCTCTATATTATAAGTTATTGCTAATTCTTTCTGTATAAATAGTAAATATTTGTTGAGAATATCATCTATAAGTTCTTTGTTTATTTCAAAACTATCTACTTTAAAATCAAAATCTAGGTTTAGTTGATGAGCAAATTTCTGATGTATTTCTTCGTTTACTATTGTCCAAATAAGTTGAGAAACATACGTTTTTCCACTATTATTATTTCCTACAAAAACATATAATTTTTTACTTAAATCAATAGTTTGTTTGTTGTTCCTTATCGAACCTAAATTTTTAATAAGAATTTCCATAGTAGATAATCATTTCTAAAAGCTCAAATTTTGATGTAAATATACAAAAAATAGGAGTAGAAAAATAAATGTTTACTTCAAAACCTTCTCAATAAGTTCCTCAAAAGGAAAGGCATCAAGAAAAAGTCTGTCTGAATAAATATTAGCCAAAAGACGAATAAAGCTAGGTTCTCCATCAATTTGAATATATTCTATCAAAATGTTTCCATAAAATTGAGGCAATTGTCCGTCTGTTTTGAGTTCGTTTTGCACTTCTTTATTCGTTCCATAAACAGGTTTTAGATAATGTTTTTCTATCGTTTCGACATAATTATTTCGCTCATAATGTGCTCTATCAGACGTATATAATTTGTAAGGATAAGGTAATTCTAAAATAGATTCCTTTAATTTATCAAACAAAAAACGAAACTGTTTGCTACTCATCGCATTGGTATAAGTAATTGCAAGACCGTTAGAAGCAGCCGAAGAAAACAGATGAACATCAATATCTTCAGAAGGCAAACCTTGTCTTTTTAGATGATAAGATTCATAAATTCGTGCAAACCAATAATTAGCATCGTTACTTGAAGACCAAATTTGAAATTCTAGTTCGTCTTTTTCCGACCTTTTTAAATTTTCTTTTATCAAAGGAATAGTTTTGTTTCGCTTTGGAAATAGTTTTTTGAATATATCGTCGAAAAAATCCATAAATTGAATACCTTATTTAGTGAAAGCGAAGTTTACAAATCTGTTTTGTTTAATTATTTGAAATAATGATTAAACAATTTGAATAACAATGCAGTAATATTAAAAATTGAAAAACTATAAACTGACTTACTGACTGTTTAATCTATTTGGTTTTCTATTTGTTTTAGTCTTTCTAATCTGTTTTAGAAGTCGTTCTGTTGTATTTGTTGGTGTCGTTTCGCTAAAACACCATGTCTGTCAAGTTAAAAATTTTGTAGCTATTCTGTTCCGTTAGGAACTTTATATTGGTAGAGAAATGAGAGAAAAAAACCTTTCTGTTCCGTTAGGAACTACATATTGGTAGCATTTTTCATTAACATGCTACCAATATACAACTACTACGGAGTAAATGAAGAGAGATTCTTAGATTTTTCTACCAATATGCAACTCCTAAAGGAGTAAAAACCAAAATTTATTTATAGCTTGACGGACATGGCTAAAACACCAACAAAGGTTGTAACACTAACAAAGTTTATACTTTTCCCATAAAGTAAGGTTTGCAAACCCCTACTTTATGGAAAAATAAAAATTTCAAAACAAAACTTTTAAAAAATTCCTTATTGCTTTTGATAGTCTATTAATTTAAGCAATAGTATTTTAAAAACATATTTCATTCTCAATGTTCTCTAAGAACTCTGTGTTTGAAAAAACAATTTCATTTATTTTATTCTCTCAAAATTATGCGTGTTTCCGTTTTCAGAAAAGAACATTTCAATGCTGCCCACCGTTTGAATAATCCAAAATGGTCAGTCGAAAAAAACAAAGAGATTTTTGGTAAGTGCAATAATGAACATTATCATGGTCATAATTACAACCTTATTGTACAAGTAATTGGCGAAATTGATCCAGAAACAGGATATGTCGTCAATATGAAAGTACTTAGTGATTTGATAAAAGAACATATTGCAGACCGTTTTGACCATAAAAATCTTAATTTGGAGATTCCAGAATTCAAGGAATTAAACCCAAGTGCCGAAAATATATCAGTCGTAATTTATAACATTTTGCGTTCAAAATTAGACTCAAAACTAGACTTAAAAATAAAACTCTATGAAACTGAAAGAAACTTCGTCGAATATCCAGCCTAAAAAGGTAAAAGGTATTCATAATCACGACAAACAAGACCCTCAAAACTCAACTACTTCTACCATTACCAATAAGAAAAAACAAGTGAAAAAACTGAATTCGAAAAAAGAAAATAGTCTAAAAAAGGAAGACAAATTAGAAACAATTGGAGAAAATCATCTAGCCACTTCTACTGATACTCCATTAAGAAAAGATGCTTTTGAGCTTGATGACGATACAAAAATAGAAAAAATAGCACATCATTTTGAAGAAATAATGAATGTTTTGGGTCTTGATATGACCGATGATAGTTTGCAAGGAACGCCAAAACGAGTAGCAAAAATGTATGTAAAAGAGATTTTCAAAGGCTTGCATCCAGACAATAAGCCAGCCAGTAGAATGTTTGAAAATAAGTTTGGTTATAATCAACTTTTAGTAGAAAAAGATATTAGTTTTTATTCACACTGCGAGCATCATTTTGTTCCGATTTATGGGAAAGCACATATTGCTTATATTTCTAATAATGGCGTTGTGGGTCTTTCAAAGTTGCATAGAATTGTAGATTATTTTGCTCGCCGTCCACAGGTGCAAGAACGTTTGACTAACCAAATAGGCGAAGAGTTGAAGAAAATGTTAGACACAGAAGATGTAGCCGTTGTATTAGATGCTGCTCACATGTGCGTGTCTATGAGAGGAATAAAAGACCAGACAAGTACTACAATTACAAGTTTTTATGGAGGGAAATTTAATGAAGAAGCTACTCGCAATGAGTTTTTGAGGTATATTCAATGATTTTAGGAAATGGGAAATGGGAAAATGGAGATTAGGAAATGAAGTTTTGAGAATAAAAATTACTTTCTTTTATATTTTATAATTGGGGTCGTTTCTTTGCTGAGGCGACCTTTTTTTGCTAACTTAACTCAAAAACTGGTTACTAATAACTGAATATTACCAGTTTACATCATAATTAACTTTAAAAATAAATTCTCTTGAAAGGTTGGATAAAGGCGCATGCGCTCCATCATAAGGTTGCATAAAAGGAGGCGATTGATTAAACAAATCTTGTACACACAAAGAAATATTAATTCCATTTCTCAAAAAATCTTTATACATCAAAGAAACATTGAAAAGCGTATTGGCATCAAATTTCTTTAAAATAAGTTCTCCATTTTGATTTTCTGAATTATAGGCATATCTACTACTCAACCAAACGAGTGAAGTATTTAATTTTAAATTTTGGTAAATAGTTCAATTTGCCCAAAGAGATAATTTTTGTGGAGCAAGTCCTAAAAGTTGGTTTTCATCTTCACGTACTGCAAAAGTGTTTACAACTGTTTTTCCTGCTGTTGTATAGTAGGAATAAGTAGCTTCAATAAATCCATTTTTTCCTTTGTAACGAAATTCTAGTTCTGCACCTCGTGTACCTGTTTCTTCTTGATTTATATATCCTTCTACTTCATTTTCTCCTACAAAATAAATGATTGGGTCTTTGGTAGTAATATCATAAAAATTAATCGTTGTTGAAAGATTTGGCGAAATGATATAACCAATTTCTAATTCAGCTACGGTAGTTCGCTCGGGTAAAATATTTTGATTAATACTAAAATTGATATTTTGAGTTACTGGCGCACGAAAAGAATTACTATATAAGAGTTTGAAATGTAATTTCTCCCACGCTTTTGTAAGCCCAAACCGAGGTACAAATGTAGATGGATAAAAGCTATGGTCATCATATCTTGCACCTGCTGTAATATTTACGTACTTTGTTTTTAAAAGAAGTTGAGTAAATAAAGCTATATTAGTAAAGTCGATAAAATTTTCTCCTGTATAAAATCCGTCTGCTTCATTTTCGGCGTGGTCTTGATAATATTCCCCTCCCAAAGTAACGTTGAGGGAATTTGTAGGTTGATAATTAGCAACCGTATTTATTCTCAAACGATTCACAAACTCATTATTATTGTAATTTGAATAAATACTATCCTGATTTTGATAGTACCAAGGACGAGAATGGGTATAACTAATTTGTGGTACAATCGTCAGTTTCTCATTTATTTTACCTTGATATTTTACGTCTAAAATAGCCGTCCTGAATGCTCTGGCAAACTGAACAGGTGTTACGTACGCAAAATTACTCCCTGTATTATTCCTATATTCATCAAAAAGTCCTCTAATTTCTAAACGCTTATAATTGATTCCTGCATGAGCCGTAAAGGTTTGGATAAGCGAATTTTGACTCATATCAACCGTATTTCCTAATCCATCTGTAAAATTTTGATTACTTCTTAGTGCACTTCCTTTAAAAACACTTCCCCACGCTTTCCAATCTACAGAAGAACGACCCAAAGAAGCTGTAAAATTCTGACGAAGTGGAGAAATTTTATCTCCATTATTACTTACTTTTCCAAACATATTATTTATCTGCAAACCGTTTAGATTTTCGCTTCCTCTCGTAACAATATTGATAACTCCATATTCTGCAAAACCTCCATAAATAGACGAACCAGCACCACGAATAATTTCGATACGCTCAATCAGTGAAGGTGGAAAATGATTTCCTAATTGTGTGGTGGCGTACATCAGTTCATTCATTTCCAATCCATCAATCATCAAAAGAATTTTGCCTTCGTGCGCCCAATTTCCACGCAAGCCCATTCCGACTACTCCATTTACATCTACACCAAAATCAAAGCCTTGAATATGACGCAAAATATCCAACAAATCTCTAGCATTCATCGCCTCAATATCAGCACGAGTAATCACACTCACAACACTAGGCGCATCACGCAAACGCAGCGAAGTTTGGGTGGCGAGTGTAATCAAATTATCGGTCGAATCTTGTTGTAGCTCTTCCAAAGCAAATTTGTAGCGTTCGTAATCAAGTGTATCTTGTGCAAAAGAAGAAAAAGAGAACACGAATAATGATAAAAATAAATAGAACGAAAGCCGAAAAAAATTAATGAACATAACTACCTTTGATAAAATTAGAAGTGTTAAAAGTAGTTTAATTTTTTCGTTTTATAACAAAAAATCGCAAAAAAAAGGAATTCGATTTTTATCAAACTCCTTTTCATTAAAAATTGGGTTATGGAAAAACGCAAATGAAGATTATCATAATTAAGTTTAGTAATGTCATTTTTCCATAGAATTGGGTTTAAAAACCCAATTCTATGGAAAAAAACACCATTTTGTAGAATAAAATTTGATGTTTAATTTATCAAATAGTATTGAATTTTCATTCTCCGTGTTCTCTGTAACTCTGTGTTCGAACCTGTATTTTCATTTCATAATTCATTATCTATCAAAACTCAAACGTATTCCCCTGCCGTTGTTGGTGTTTTAGCGAAGCGACACCAATAACATATTTACTAACTTCTATCAAAAGCTAAACGCATTCCCTTTTCACTCTCATCAAATTTTCCGTTTTCATAAGCCAAATGACCCGAAACAATCGTATGCGTAATTTGAGAATTAAATGTGTTTCCTTCAAAAGGCGACCAATTACATTTATATTCCAAATTTTCCTTACTTACCACCGTTATTTCATTTTCCAAATCAAAGAGAACCAAATCGGCAAAATAACCTTCTCTTACAAAACCTCTATCTTTTATTTGAAAACAAATTGCTGGAGCGTGAGCCATTTTTTCAGCTATTTTTTCTAGACTAATTTTGTGTTGTTTGTAAGCCTCCAACATCATCAAAAGTCCGTGTTGAACAAGTGGCAAACCAGAAGGTGCATTCCAATAATTAGCTTGTTTTTCTTCCCATGTATGAGGTGCGTGGTCGGTGGCGATGATATCCAAACGGTCATCTAAAAGTCCTTTCCAAAGTGCATCTTTATTTTGCGCTTCTTTTATAGCTGGATTACATTTTACTTGCGAACCTAGTTTTTCATAATCAACGGCATCAAACCAAAGATGATGTACACAAACTTCTGCCGTAATTCTTTTTTGTTCTAATGGAATTTGATTAGTGAATAAATCCAATTCTTTTTCTGTTGAAATATGCAAAATATGCAATCTTGTATTGTGTTTTTTGGCAAGTTCTACTGCTAAGCTAGACGATTTGTAACAGGCTTCTACACTTCTAATTTCTGGATGCAGACGCATCGGAACATCATTTCCATATTCTGCTTTTGCAAGTCTTTCATTTTCTTTAATTGTTTCTTCGTCTTCACAATGCGTAGCAATTAGCATATCAGTTTGAGTGAAAATAGTTTCCAAAACTTCTCTGTCATCGACGAGCATATCGCCAGTAGAAGAACCCATAAAAATTTTCAGACCACACACATTAGTTGTGTCCGTCTTCAAAACTTCCTCCAAATTATCATTCGAAACGCCCATAAAAAACGAGTAATTAGCGATAGAATCTTTTGCAGCAATTTCATATTTATCAGCTAATAATTTTTGTGTCAAGGCTTGAGGTTTTGTATTTGGCATTTCCATAAAAGTAGTCGTTCCACCTTTCACGGCTGCCTTTGCTTCTGTATAAATTTGTGCTTTATGTGTAAGCCCTGGCTCTCTGAAATGCACTTGATCATCGATTACACCAGCCATAGCGTACTGTCCTTTTGCATCGATAATAGTGTAATCTGTATTACTTTTTAGGCTTGATAAATCATTTTCGATACGGCTAAATCTTCCATTTTCTATAAAAATATCCTTTTCTTCGATTTTTCCTTCGTTGATGAGTTTTGCATTAAGAACTAATATGGATTTTTTCATGTGTTCTGTTTTTGGAGTTTAGATTATTGAGCTAAAATAAAAAATATTCTTACAAAACTGTATAATCAAAGTTTGGTTTTGTTTACTTTCGAATTTGCTTCAAACTCCTAGTTCATCAAAAATCAAAAATTATGAAAACATTTCTCATCTTTCTTAGAAATATTGCTTTCCTAGTTCTGCCTTTCTTTTCAATGATAGCAGTAAACGAAGCTATCAGATCAACTATAAAAGAAAAACCTTTTCAACAAAAAGGAATAATAGCTATTAATTCAGCCATAAAATCCATAGAAGAATGTTCGTGGGCGTGTCATAACATAGAAAATTATTGCAAAGAAAATCATGTCAAAATTCTTCAAAATTATTTTGAGTTTACCGACCCAGTTTATTTTGGAGTAATTCGTTTTTTAAAATCTACAGGAAAATACCAAACTGCAAATATTATAATTTTAGTGGTTTTGATTCCTCTTTTGATGTATTTTTTACTGATAAAATCGCTATCGTTACAACGAAAAATCAAAAACATTCAATCTCTAAGACAAGAAAATTTCATCTTTTTTGTTCTGATTAATGATTCCACAAACGAATTTCTAACTAATCTGGTAGCCAAACTTTATTTCTATTGTACCGATTTTATTATCAATCTTGCTAACATTTTAGATTTGTCGTATTACGAAATCAATTTTTTTGTTTTTTGTGTAATTTATCCTGCTCTACTTTTAGGATTAGTTGTAACTTTTGTTGGTCAGAAAAATTAGATTGAGAAAAATAAAACTCTACGCTCTTCAACAAATAAACCACAATTTCCATTAAAATTAGCAAACTATTTTGTAGTTTTGTCTTTACGATTTGAATAAAAATAAGACAGAATAAAAGAATATTTTTTTAATGAATTTTGAGAATAAAAATATAGAAATACCTAAGTTTTTTGCAGTTGATAATTTAATAGAATCATTGCAAGAGGAGTTTGATAAAAACAAAATTCGTAAAGTTTCTGCGTACCGTTCTTTTGGTGCTTTTGCTTCTCAGTTTCATAGTTTGCCAGATGATAACTTGCTCAAAACGGCTATTCTGTCGCATCAGATTGTTTTTCCTTTGGTAGAAAGTTTGTTTTTTGTAGAAAACTCTGCTAGTTCAGAAGCTTCTTTTTTTATAAAATCGGATTCTGTTTTTCAAAAATTAGATACTTTTTCTGTTTATTTTAAAAATGGTTTTCTAGAACAATGGAAAAAATATTGTTCTGCTTTAAAAGCTATTTCTACTCATTTTTCGAAGATAGAAAAAGAACAAATTATTGTTTATTGGCAGCGCAAGTTTGAAGTAGGTGTTGCTCCTTTGGAGTTTTCGAATTTTATATTACAATCTATCGCCAACCTTGAAGCTCCTTCTTTGTATCAAGGTACTTTTTTTCAAGATATTCAGCCTTCTGTTGGAGATTCTTATACTTGTACGCTTTCTATCTGGTCGTATTATTTGTGGAAAATAAGTTTGAATAATGGAGGCAAAAATGGAAATAGTGGAAATAACTCTGTCAATAATCCTATTAGTATACAGTCTATTTTTTGGGCAAATGCAGCCTATTTTGTAGATATTCCCAAACAGACTTTTTTGTTTGATGCACAGCAAAATGAAGCACACCAATTTTATCGTTCCATTGATTCTACCTATCATATCATTGTTGGAAATTCTTTCAAAACGAGCCAGCAAAATCAGTTAATTTACTATGAAAATAACAAAGAAAAGAGTAAAGAAAAAAACAAAGATAAAAGTAAAATAAATGAAGAAGTAGATTTTTCGGCTATCGATAATCGTGTAACGGCTGCGTATGCACCTATTTATGAAAAAAATCTCTTCTCGCCTGTTCCTCTGCGTTTTGTGCGTTGGGCAACCGATAGGCTTACCGATAAAGGAGTTGTTGCTGTTTGGCTTCCTTCAATTGTGCTTCATGCACCTACCTATGAAGGTTTTAGAAAGCGAGTTCAGGCCGAATTTGATAGTATTTATGTAATGGATTTGGAGTTTAAAAACATAGAAAAAGAGAATGAAACAAAAATTATAGAAGAAAAAACAGAATTATCAAAAGAGAGTGCGAAAGAAAATAGCAAGGAAATTACGAAACACTTTAATCTAAAAGAAAACGAATCTGCTTTACTTTTTTTGGTTCGTAAGAATAAAAACAATTATTCAAATGGTTTTCGTTTGGCTCATTTGCGTTCTCAATGTCCTGTTTTTTATTGGAAACCAACCAAAACCTACAAATCTTTAAAAACATTTGGCGAAGCTCTTTCTCGTACACAATTTCAGAATTTATCCTTTAAAAAAGTAAGCCAATCAGTAAATTATTGGATTGCACTTCCAGAAGATGATTTTTTAGGTTTTATGCCTCTTTCTCACAAAGCTACTCAAACAGCAGAATTTGCAGACGAGGAAACGGCTCTTTTCAAATGGGCTTCTCCTGCACTTCTTACGGCTAGAGATGAATGGATGTATGATTTTGATAAAGATAATTTAGATAAAAAAGCAAGTTATTTTAGTGAGATTTATGAACATGAACGTCAAAAATGGAATAATTCGGAACAAAACGAATCATTACAAAATTTCTTAGGTGTAAAAAGTACGACTAATGCAGTAAGTACAAACAAAATAAAATGGAATGCCGAACTGATGCAAAACTTAAAAAGGAATGCAAGTACAAATTATAATTCTTTCAAGATTAGAGAAGCATCTTATCGTCCTTTTGTAAAGCAGTTTGTCTATGTAGATGAAGTTCTGACTCATCGTCCGTACCAGCAATTTCGTTTTTTTCCACTTCAAAAACAGCAAACTCCGAATCCTACTATCTGTGTTACAGTTCATAAGCAAGTTCCTTTAGTCGTTCATGCAACTAATTTTATTCCTGATAATGGTTATGGTGCAAGGGCGACTCATAGTTTTGCAAAATATTTCTTTGATGAGGAAACAGATGAATTTAAAGAAAACATTACGGATTGGGCGTTAGAACAGTTTAGGCATCATTATTCTTCCAAACCTGTAAAGTTCAAAGCAAAGAATTTTAAGGAGTTAAAGAAGAGTTTGCAGAACATGAAAGACAATCAGGAAGAAGCCAGAACGCTAACAAAAGATACTATTTTTGCGTATATCTATGCCGTTTTGCATTCTCCAGAATATCGTAAGAAGTATGAAAAAATACTGCATACCGAGCTGCCACGAATTCCGATGTATGAAGACTTTTGGAAATGGGCAATTTGGGGAGAAAAATTACTAGACCTGCACATTAACTATGAAAATGTTACTATTTATCCATTAGAAAGGGAAGAGAAAGAACAGGAAAAACAAGAAGAAGATAACGATAATAAAGAAGAAAAAGTAAAATCAAAATCTAAGAAAAAGCCAATTTTGAAAGCTGACCGAGTTCGCAGTTTAGTTTGGATTGATGAAACGACTTATCTAAAAAATATTCCAGAAGAAGCTTGGCAATATCGTTTAGGCGTTCGTTCTGCTTTAGAATGGGTTTTGGAACATCATAGCGAACGAAAATTAAGAGATAAAACAGTCAGAAAAGCAGTTGAAAATGGAATTTTTACTACCTATTCTTTCGATAATCAAAAAGAAAGGCTCATTGAGCTTTTGAGAAAAGTATGTAGAGTAAGTGTCGAAACGGTTGGGATTTTAAGGGAAATGGAGGAGTAGCTAATTATATAGAAAACTAAAAATCACATTATCACGTTTTATTAAAAGTAATAGTATATTTCGTTTAACTAAGAAAATTATGACACAATTAACACTTCAAATTACAGATAATAGTAAAATGGAATTTCTTTTAGAATTGCTCAAAAGAATGGAATTTGTAGAATTTGTTTCTTGTCAGACACAAGAAAATTTGATAGAGAAGAATTCTTTTGATGTAGAACAATTCATAGATGAGATTTACCAAGAAAGAGAAAAATCAAAGCAAGAACTTAGTAACAAATTAGATGAGCTATTTTGAAGAGTAGGTTTTTCTTCATGTTCAAACAAATTTCAAATAGAGCATATTTTTAATTTTATAGTCAAAGTATGAAAAAAGGCAAGAGAAAATATGCTAAATGCCCTTCGTGTAAAGCTAATGTACACAAAACAGAAATGAAGATAGCAATTTCTGAAATGGAAAAAGTAGAAAAACTCCAATGCAATAATTACAAGGAGTTAAGAATTGATACATACAATAGTTTTATAAACAGTAATTTTGATTGGGCTTGTGATATTTGTTTAGAAGATTCAAAAGCAATTAAAGCAAATCCTAGCCTTCAAAGTTATTCTTGGAATCCCAGTTATGCTTATTATGATTCTTGCATAAAGTGTGAAAACTGCAATTCGGATTTTACATTTTCTAAACAGGAAAAAAAATATTGGTTTGAAAGTTTGAAGTTTTGGATTGATTCAATACCTCTTCATTGTATGAATTGTAGAAAAGAGCTAAGACAATTAAAACTAGAAAACGCACTGCTTTCAGACATTCTGAAAAAGAATAAAATTGATATTGGTTTAGAGGAATTAGAAAAGGTAATTGAGATTTATACAAAATGGGAGAAGGAAGAACGAGCTAAATACTATAAATCTATTTTGAGAAAAAGAACAACTTAATAAGAGCTATTCAATAAAGTTTCCAAAAAAAACCGAAATTCAAATCTATTGAATTTCGGTTTTTTGTATAAAAATATCGTTTTGAGATTAACCCAAATAAGGTTTCAACGCCTTGCTACGTGTTGTATGACGAAGACGACGGATCGCTTTTTCTTTAATCTGACGAACACGCTCACGAGTAAGATTGAATTTTTCTCCAATTTCTTCTAACGTCATTGGATGTTCTCCATTAAGTCCAAAGTAAAACGTAATTACATCGGCTTCACGAGGAGTAAGCGTTGATAAAGCACGCTGAAACTTCACGACGAAGCGAATCGTTCATGAGTTCCGAATCGGGCTTATCTTCTGTATCATTTTCCAACACATCAAGAAGCGTATTATCTTCTCCCTGTACAAAAGGTGCGTCCATAGACACATGACGACCCGAAATTTTGAGTGTATCGATTACTTCTGCTGGCGTAATTTCTAACTCATCGGCTAATTCTTCTGGAGAAGGCTCACGCTCATAACGTTGTTCTAATTCAGAAAACGTTTTTGAGATTTTGTTAAGCGAACCAACACGGTTTAGAGGAAGGCGAACGATACGAGATTGCTCTGCCAAAGCCTGTAAAATAGATTGACGAATCCACCAAACAGCATACGAAATAAACTTAAAACCACGAGTTTCATCAAAACGTTGTGCTGCTTTAATAAGTCCTAGATTTCCTTCATTGATAAGGTCACCTAAAGAAAGTCCTTGATTTTGATATTGCTTCGCTACCGAAACTACAAAACGCAAATTGGCTTTTGTTAGTTTTTCTAGTGCAATTTGATCGCCATCACGAATACGTTTTGCTAAATCTACTTCTTCATCTGGAGTAAGTAAATCCACTTTTCCAATCTCTTGGAGGTATTTATCTAGTGATTGACTTTCTCTATTGGTTATCTGTTTGCTTATTTTTAGTTGTCTCATCTATTGTTGTTTCCTATGTAAAAAGGTGGTAGATATTTTAATATATTTTCTTTGCATTATCAAATCTTTTATCAAAAAAAATTGATAAAGGCATCAATGAAAACAAATTTTTATGGAGTTTGTGTATAAAAACTAAGTAACTCTTTATAATTCTTATAATTTTTTACTATTGTTTGTTATCTATAATTTCTGTTTACTTACTGGTAGATTTTTGGCAAATTCTTATCAATGAATTTTAACACATACACAATAACTATTTAGATAAGTAATTAGCAACTATCAAATTAGTTCTTGTACAAACCGTTTTTAATACGCTAGAATAGAACGTATTAGAAAGCCTTTTGTTTCAATATAAGTTCAGATTTATGAATTAAAACAGAAAGATAATACGTATTTTTTAGTAAATAAGTTTTGATAAAATGGTAGCAAAAATCGTTCTAAAAACCATTATTATTGACAAATTGTGAACACACCCATGTAAAAGGAAATTAACAACTTTTTAATAGGAATAACTACAAAATTATTTATTGCAGAATAAAATATTGAATTTTTAGGTTTTAAACAAATAAAATTCTGACTTTATTTGATATAAATTTTTCGCTTTTGTAAGTATTTCACAACTAATTGTACAATTGTGCTGGTGTTCTATAGCAGTATCAAAGTTGAATAGTGAAATATATCATTTCAAAATTTAACCTAAATTTGCTTATCAAAAAGTAGATTTAATAGTTTGATAAAGAAATCAAATTACCCTTAAACATCAACTATCGAAAATGAAACTTCCCCTAACTCTAAAATTCCTTAAAAAACTACATAAAAATAATAATAGAGAATGGTTTAAAGAACACAAAAAAGAATACGAAGCAGCAAAAGAAGAATTTTCTGGATTGCTTACCATTCTTTTAGAACATTTTACAAATAAAGTAAATCCTGCTTTTTCTACGCTTACAGCAAAAGATTGTATTTTTAGATTGAATAGAGATATTCGTTTTAGTAAAGACAAAACGCCCTACAAAACTTATTTTGGTGCAGTCTTACACCCAGACGGAAAAAAGACAGAAAAACCTCTTTTTTATTTACACATTGCACCAGAAAACAATTCGTTTTTGGCAGTTGGAGTCTATCAACCTGATAAAGAATATATCAAAAAAATTAGAGAAGAAATTGATTATAATGCAGATGAACTGAAAACCATTTTCAAAAAGAAAGAGTTTAAAAGTCATTTTGATGGTTTTACAGAATTGGAAAATGGAGTATTGAAAACTGCTCCTCGTGGCTATCCAAAAGACCACGAAAATATTGAACTTCTGCGTTTAAAACATTTTGTTGTGCAGAAATCAATCACGGATAAGGAACTTTTGTCTGATAAGATTGCTACAAAAGTAGCCGAAATAGCAATTATAGGACAACCTTTAAATGATTGGTTGAATGTAGTTTGGGAGGAAGTGGAGATTGTGAAGTAAGGAATGGGGAATTAGAAGTTATAATTCAAACCAAGCAGAACAATTCTACCCAAAATTTGCCTGTTCAATGTTTGTGTATAAATAGGAGTGATACTCAAAAATTCTATCGAATTTGTATTTAATAAATTGTATACTTCTAACTTCAAATTTATCCGTCTGAAAATTCAATAGTTTGCTTTTGCATTTAAAAAACTAAAGGTAGTAGTTTGATTTGGATTCTGATAAAATAATTTTTCGTAAGAAAAAGAAAAATTAAACTTTTCGCTAGGCTAAATAACAGGATTTATCAAAAACTGGTACTGATTTACAGAAATTGTAGTAGTGTTTAGAGAAGAATTAAGATTACTTTGTTGGAAAAAGCTAGAGATGGAAATATTGAAAACGCCTTTCGAATGAGAGTTTAAATCAATTTGATATTTAGTGAATCCATTTTTAAAATCATTTCTTATTTCATTCAAAAAATTCTGACTTTCTAATCTATTCCAAACAATTTGTGTTTTAGCAGAAAAAGGAATTTCCTTAACATTAAACGATTTTGTAATATATAATAATCCTGTTGTTACCGAATTAGGAACATTAATGTCGGTTTGAGCATTTGCTTCTGCAAATATAAATTGGTTTTGTGCAATGGCATTACTAATTTTCTGGTGTGAAAGCGAGCCATAAATCATCAAACGATTGAATAAGTTTGTATAATTGTATCCTAATTTTACCTCATCGGTTGTCATTTTAGCTAATGAATCTGTACCGTTTTGTATCGTTCTAAAGTTCTCAAAATGCCAAACTTGATTTAGATTTTGAGCATTTGGGTATTCATTTTTCCGTTGGTAGCTCAAGTTTAGTCGCTGTGAAGAAGCAACTGTAAAAGAAAAATCCATTTTTGGTTCAAACTGAAATTCATTTACTTTTACTTGATTAATTTTTCCTTCAAAATCATAGTTATAATTTGCTAAAGTAAGCCACGTTTTGAACTGAAATTTTGGTTTGTCTAATTCAAAAAACGCACTTCCACTATTTCGTTGAATGCTGTAATCACTTGTCGGATTTAGTTTATCAATCCTTTCTACTTTATGAGAAAAGAAAATTTGATTTTGGTTTTGATTTTCTGATTGTATTTCTATTCCTAAATAGGTTTTTTCTTTTAATAAACGTCTAAAATTACCTTTCAGTTCGTAGTTGTGATGCGTTTGATTAGCTTGTGTGTTTATATTTTGCAGAGAAATGTTTGAAATATCTATCATTAATCTTGAAAAAGTGTTTGAAAAAACATCTTGTGTATTTTGTAAATCAAGTCCTCTATTTCGTTGCAAATATTGATAAGTAGCAGATAGATTAATTTGATTTTTTTTATTAATTGTTTTTGTCCAAAGAGTACTTAAATTCCATTCAGGATTTTTGAATTTTATTTCTTGATTGGCTAAATTTTCTGTGTCTAAAAAATTAATTTCATTTTTATCTTCCATAGAAGATGTAAGAGAACGAAAAGCAATACGAGTAGTTAGGCTTTGAGAAATAGAAGGAGAAAATAATAAACTGACTTCACTACTCAAAAAACCTTTATTCTGACTTTGATTTTGTGTATTTTGATAAACTCCATTTATAGAACTTTCTGTAAAATCACGTATCGTTTCTGAGAGATAACTCTCATTTCTCTGATTATAAAAACTATATGATTTTAGCTTAAACTTCTTAGAAATAGTATAGACTGCGCTAAGTCCTGTAAAAAATGTCTCTGTTTTGGGTGGAATCTCACTAGTTGTTTGCTGTAAAGGCAAATCTTTAATGTTTTGCGAACGGAAAGAAGAAAAACTATTTCCTGTAAAAGAAAGGTACGAACGCAAATCAAAAAGGTGTTTGCCTACATTATTTGCATCTAACAAAGCCATCATTTTGAGCTTAGGGTTGATGTAAAAAGCATTAGATTGAAGTCAATACGCTGTTTTTTCTTGATTATTAATTCCACCAAAAACAGTAAACTCTCCAAAGACAATATTCTTTTTATCTTCTTTTATTCTAATATTTAATTTGGGGTTTTCATCCCACGATTTTCCTTCTATGACTTGAATTTTGTCCACCACATCAGCAGGTAAAGAACGATTAATTGTCTGTGGGCTTTGCTTAAAAAGACTTTCTCCCTCTATTTCTATATCTTCAATTTGCTTTCCTTTGTAAAAAATCTCACCATTATTATTTACTTCTAAGTTTGGTATTTTCTTTACAATATCTTCTAACTTTTCATCTCCTGCTGCACTAAAATCTTCGGCATTAAAAGTAAGCGTATCATTGTTTTGTGTAATCGGTGCGCTATCTACGACTTCTACTTGCTTGAGAACTTGCACATCTTCTTCTAAAAAAACATCAAACTCAAATTTCTTTTTATCAATAGTAATGAGTTGATTATTAGAAAAATAACCAACACTTCTAACTTCCAAAATATACGTTCCTAAAGTGGTTGTAATATTGAACTTACCATCTGCATCTGCCGAACTAAAAGCCACCAAAGAAGAATCTATTTTATTTCGCAAAATTACTTGAGCAAAAGGTATTTTTTCTTCTGTTTCCTTCACTAATACTTTCCCTTCAAATGTAGCTGTTTGCGCCATTAAAATAGAAGAGTAAAATAAAAAAAGAGTAAATAAGAGGTATTTTTTCATAACAAAAAATAGATTAGAAAAGTCAATCAAAACTTCTCTAATCTAGTATAGATTTTTATTTTCCAATAACAATTGTATTTCCTCCACCTTTTTGAACATCTTTAATTTTTTCTTCTTTAAGCAATTCGAATTCACTTTGTGTGAGGGTTTTACCTTTATTAGGTTTTTCAAGAGGAATCTCTTTAGGAAGTGCTGCCGAGAATTCTTTAAAAACTACTTTTGCTCCATCTTTTTTCAAAATTTCTAATACTAATCCTTCCTTTATATACATTTTGAGAGGCGAGTGTGCATAAGGTATTTCTTTTGTGTACCACACCTGAGCTACTTCTTCCTTGTTTTGTTTCAAAATCGCTTTGTAGGCTTTGAAAAGTTCCAATTTGTTTGGTCTCTTCTGTATAAACTACTTCATAAACAGGCAAAGAGTCATTTACTACAAAAGCCTTATTTAAGATATAATTTTGAGCTATAAAAACAGATTCGCTTGTGTTGCGATAAACAATTTCCTCACCTATTTTAAAAGTTGAGTTTTTGATGCTCTCATTTTGAGATACTGCAACTTCTCCTTCAAAGACTAAATTAATTTGATAGTTTTGAATCATTTTTTCTCTAAGTTTCTCAATAACCTGTTCTTGAAGAGCTTCATCTGGAATTTGAGTTTTAATCTGCTCAATACGCTCCTGCATAATTTCTTCTGAAGGTGCTGCCGAAGTAAACTCATATTTGAGATAACCTTGTGAATAAGATAATGATTGTTTAGACATAAATACTAATGTCAAAAGACAAAAAACAAACAGGTTTTTCATAAAAATATAGGTTATTGAAAGTAGAAATGAATACTATTAAAAACAATTTTTTTGGACTGCAATCTATAAATATATCATCTAAAAAAATATTAATCTTTTCTAAATTAAATTAATATCATTTCTTTTGTGAGTTGTTCGAACAAGAAATTTATTTTTGATAGATTAGACTTGCAGTACAAAGACTTATCAAAAATATAAGTTACAACCGAATTCATAAAGAGCCGAAAATTTATTTTTTCCGACTATTTCTTGCTTGTTCATTTACCTCATCTGTTTTTTGGTTTTTTAATTCTTCAAACTCTTTTTCAGTTAATGTCTTACCTTTAGAAGGCTTTTTGATAACATCATCTTTTGATAAAGTAGTTGAAAAGTTTGTTAGTTTGAGCTTTTCCCCTTTTGCAAAAGTAGCTTATACTACGCCTCCTTTTACTCCAAATAAATCTTCTATCGGAAAAGCAGGTAAATCTTCTGTGTACCAAACTTCTGCAAAGAAAGTAGTATCTTTTTTTGCTATTGCTTTTTTAGCTTTAAATGCCCCAATTTGTTTTGCTTCATTTGGATATGTCCAATTCAGTTGAATACTATCTTTTATGACTACAAAAGGTTTGTCAAAAATATAAGATTGAGTTAAATACTTTTCTTTATTATAGTCAAAAAACACCTCATATTCTCCCATTTTTAGAATATGGTCTTTCATAGTTTTGTAAAGAGCTTTTCTATCTTCACAAATTAATTTTTTTTGAGTAATTACAGGATTATTATTACTAATAAAAGAAGCTGCAATTTTTTCTTGAAGTTCTGCTTCTGGTACTATTTTTTTCATTCTTTCAATTCTTGCTTCTATTTCCTGTTCAGTTTTTGAAGGTGTTGTGAAGTCGTATTCTACTATAAATTTGTTAGAATTAACTTGGTAAGAAAATAAAGGTAAGAGTACAATGATGAACGATAGAAAATATATGATTTTCATAGTGATTTAATTTTACAGAAGTCAAAAATTTTTCTAATCTAGTATATGTTTTATTTCTAATAAAAAACTAAGGTAAATCCACTTTTATAGACTTGTCAAACTCTAAATTAGTAAGTGTATATTTTGCACCTGCTTCAAGTATTAGTTCAACAACAACTCCATCTAAACCTGCATAACCTCTAGGTGAAATCCTCAAATCATCTTTTGCAAACCAAGCTGTAATTGTCTGTCCATCAAATTCTGCAGTAGCTTTCTGAACATCCCACTTGCCCATCTTTTTAGTTTCATCAGTAATCTGCCACTTTGCTTTAGTAAAAGGTTCTCTTCTTATCTTTCCCTCTCTGGGTCTAATTATTTGTTTAGATTGGTAATCTATGTAGATTTTGTTAGGGTCTTCCTGTCCATTATTCCACTCTGTATCCATACTAAAAACAGATTTATCTCCTTGAAAAAACAAAGAATAAACACGTTTAGTATTTGTTTTTCTTATATGCTCCATTACTTCTTTTAGTAATTCTTCATCTTCTCCTGCCATTACCTCAGCCGTTTCTCTTTCTTTTTGCATAAACTCTTCACTTACTTGATTAGTAAATGTATAAGTTGCTTTTCCTGTCTTAGCTTCATTACAAGCAGCAGAAAAAAAGATTAAAAATAATAATACAGAGAAAAGATTAATTTTTGCGACTATTGTTTGCGTGTTCATTTACTTCTTTTATTTTTTGTTCTTCAAGTAGTTTGTATTCTTTTTCAGAAATTTTTTTGCCTTTAGTTGGTTTTTCAATAATATCTTCCTTAGATAATGTAGTTGAAAAGTTTTTTAATTTTAATTGTTGTCCTTCTGCAAAATTAGCTTCCACAACTCCACCTTTCAATCCAAACAAACCTTCTATTGGAAAAGTAGGTAAATCTTCTGTGTACCAAACTTCTGCAAAAAAGGTAGTGTCTTCTTTTGCTATTGCTTTTTTAGCTTTGAATGCTCCTATTTGTTTTGTTTCATTTGGATATGTCCAATTTAGCTTAATGATTTCTTTTTCTACAATAAAAGGTTTATTGAAAATATAAGATTGAGCTAAATATTCGTTTTTGTTTGTATCAAAAAAAACAGAATATTCTCCTAATTTCAAAGATTGATTATTTATTATTCCGTCAGTATAAAAAGCTCTTTTACCATCACAAATTAGTTTTTTCTTAAAAATTACTGGTTTGTTACCCAATAACTTTGAAGCTATGACTTTTTCACTAAGTTCTTCATCAGCAATTATATTTCTTACGTTTTGTATTTCTTTCTCCAATTGTTCTTCTGTTTTAGAAGGCAATGTATAGTCGTATTGTAGTACCATCTTTCCGACATCAGTTTGAATAGAGAAAGCTGATAAAAATAATACAACAATAATTGATAGTAATTTCATAATTTCTAAATGATTTTTATAAATAAAAGCCAAATATTTTAAGATATTTGGCTTTTTCCAGAATAAGAATTTTAGCAAATACAAACAAGATGAAGATCGCCGTTAGCATCTTCCACTTGAATTATTTCGTGTCCACTAGCAGTTCTAGTTCTATGTAAATCTCCTTCATCCTTTACTTTTTTAATAGTAGTTGTAGTAGAAGGTGCTATAGCATTAGCAGTAGTAATAGAACCTGCAAACATGAAAGTCAGCTGCGATAATCGAACTTAAAAAAAACTTTGTCATCTTGAAAATAAATTTGAATGAATTAATATTGATATAGTACAATTGTCTTGCAAAACGTTCGCAATATATATATATATATATATATCAATTACAAAAATATTATTGTATTTTAAAAGAAATTAATTATTTAGCACGAAAAATAGTACTTGTACAAACCCTATATTGCCTTTCTTAGTTTTTCTTTTTCTTGATTGCTAATACTTGCTGTTTCTATTTGCTTTCTCATTCTGATACGAATTTTGGCTATTTCGTAATTGGATTGTAGTTTCAACCAAAGTGGAGCATTAATTCCTAAAACAGATTCTATTTTCAAAGCTATTTCTGGAGTTACAGGTTTTTTTGCTTTTAAAAATAAATTAATGAAATCAATATCCATTTCCATTTTTTGAGCAAACTCTTGATTAGAAATTTTTCTATGTTCTAATTCATCTGACAAGATTTCACTTGGGTGTGTTGGATCTCCTGCTAAAGTTGGATCTACATATTCTGAATAGCTCGTTTTCTTAATCATAATGTTCGATATTTCAGTAATTGAAATTAACTGGTAACTGATTACTACTTACTGGTAACTGACTATTCCAACTCCAAATAAATAGCCTTTTCTCTATCTTTTATATACGCCCTCAAATCTTTGTAAGGAATATAAATTGGAAAAAAACGTTTTTGTGAACGGCTGTAAAGTGTCAATCTCAAATTATCAGGAAGGAAATTATAATGCTCCAAAACGGTAAGCGAATCATAAGGTTCAAACTCCATTTGATGACGATCAGACTCTACCTCTACATGGCGTTTTGCTCGTGAATGAATACGTGCTTCAAAGCTATTTTGAGGATTTTTCTTGTCAATTTCGGTTTCGAATAGATGATTTAATCTAAATACTTCGTTCTTCTTCAAGTCATAATTAAAAGCTACATATTCGGTTCGTTTGCTCCCCTGACGGATAAAAAATAGTCCACTAATCAGATTTTTGTTTGCAAAAAGAATATTGTAATTAATTTCTATATCACAATTTCTATTTTGAGAGCCTGTAGAATCTAATTTTGCTAGAAATTCTCTCTGCCAGGCATTTACGTGCGATTTGATGTAAGTTTCATTAAAATCCTTCAATACATTTTCATCATCTGTTCCTGTAATTTGTGGGTAATACATACATAACGAACTACCATCAGATGTTTTGAAACGCTTAATATGATTTTCTAATGAATAAGGAAGGATTTTTTCTTTGTATAAAAAGTCTAGTTTTTGATTCGTTTTGGCAGATTCCCAAACACCTTTAAAGTTGTAATCATAATCAACAGAACCTTTGAAATATCCAGAAATAGTCTCGGCATCTAAGGCTGCACGTTCTTCAATTATCCATTCAAACTGTTTGTTTTTATCATCTTTTGAAGTTTTGCTAGTTTTATAATCAGTTGCATTTTCTAGATAAATATCTCGCCAAAATGTATCATAAAAATATACTCCACGCTGAAATTGAGGTGAACTTACATCTGCCGTTACGCATACATACGACCAAAGCGAATAATCTTTTCCTTCAATCGTTCCTTTCATACGCAACCATTCTCCACGTTCCCATTGCGTAGAAATAGTTGTGTTTTGTTGCTCTCGTTTCTCAAACGGAGTTTTGTCCCAAGCAAAATGTGCATTTTTGTAAGGCAAAAAAACAGCCGAAGGTTCTTGCCAGCTTCCTACAGCAGGATGTGAAGTTTGAGAATAGGAAAGACGGGTAGTTGTATTACCACCGTTTTCTAAAAGATAAAAAATATAATTATTCTCTTTTTTGATAAGCTTTTGAATAAGCCAAACACGTTGAATTAAATTAGCTTGATAACGAATTTGCATGCGTTCATTTGCCAAATCATACTCAAACTTAAAAGTTGGGTTCATTCCCTCATACGGTTCTATCAAAATTCGTTTTCCTTCTTTTTCTGTCAGAAGAAACCATTCTTTGGGTAACTTTTCGATAGATTTGGCTATTTCCTTCGGCTTTTCGAATTCATCAGAAGAAGAACAAGAAGTTAGAGAAAATACAATTACAAAAAAACTCAACCAATACAGGTCAAGAATCTCAAAAATGCAAATTTTTGACTTCTCAACAGTTGAATTTTTAGAAGAAAAAGAGAATAAAGAATTGGGTAAATATTTCAAAAGAAACAATTATTTGATAGGAAGACTTAATTTGTGCCTAAATTACAAAATACAATTTACAAAAAAGCCTATTTTGTTATAAATCAATTTTTCAGATTATCAAATTTTAATACAGTATTTTGATTCAGTCTTATCAAAATTCTTATTTCTGGGATTTTACAACTTATTTTATCCTCATATTCTAAAAAAACCTTCCTTTTATCCAAAAAAAGTGAATAATTATTTTGAAAATTCCTTGATTTTGAGTAAATTATAGAAGAAAAAATATACTATCCTAATTAAAATAGAAATTCATTTAAATAAAAATATCTACACACACACACAAATCACAAAATTATGGTTTCTACTGCAAATCAAACTCCCGATAAACACGTACAAAATTACCTTCGTGGACTGGCTGAAGAAGTAAATGGAAAATATACTGATTATTCGGACGATACAGTTATCGTAACAATTCCTCTTAGTGATGGGCGTTATCAAAACGTAAAAGGATACATTATTCCTAGAGGCGATGGTGTTATGTTAGAATTTATGTCCAAGGTATGCAAGTTAGAAGATAATTCAGATATTAGTTTGACTGAACTTTTAGAACTTAATAGTGGTCTTTGTTATTCCAAAATTCTACTCAAAGATGGCTATGTAGAAGTAGGTTCTTCTACCAAATATGAACTCTGCACGTATGACCAAGTTCGATATATGATTTTTGAAGTGGCACGAGTTGCCGATGAACTAGAAAATCGTTTTACAGGCGAAGATGTTTATTAGAAAAGTAAATTCTATTTTATGTCCTACTACATATTCAAAAATCCTTATTTAGTTCTTTGTACAAAGAAATAGGTAAGGATTTTTCTTTTGAAGAATAAAAAAACAGAGATTCATAAAATTTCCTGAATAAAACGATAATGTGTAAATTAAGACTTGAAACTTTATCAACTTATTTTACTACCAATTTTTATACGTATGAATATCAGAAATTTGAAATTTTGTGTGCTAATTATCTGTTTTGCAAGTCTTTTTTCGTGTGGTTCTACTGAAACGAAAGAAGCAGAATCTATGGAAACTGAAATTGTAGCACCAATAACAGAAGAAACAGAAGAAATAAAAGAGGTTCAAGAAGAAGCAAAACAAGACAATGAACTCATTATTTATCAAACATCTTTTTTAGGTTTGTCTCCAGATACTAAAATTGCAGATTATAAAGGAACACTAGAAAAAGGCTTGCTACAAACAGGAGAAGGCGATTTTCCAATGTTTAATATGAAAGATAGTGAAGGAAATATTGTTGCTTATTTTGTTCCTTTTGGAGAAGTAGAAGGTAAAGAGGATAAAGTGGGTTCTATTACCATTACATCAGAACTAGCCAAAACAGAAGATGGAATTAAAATAGGCGATACTTTTGGAACATTACTAGAAAAATATCCAGACTTGAAAGTGTATGGTTCGGAAATAGAAGGCTACACGCAAGCTGTTGTAGGAGATTTGGGTTATAGACTTGACGAACAACATTATAGCTATCAGCTCAAAACAAGTGAAGTAAAAAAAGATACTAAAATTACTGAAATTACGATTAAGTAGATTGAGTTTTTTTGCATGACTGGTTCAAGCATTGATACTTGAATCAGTTATTTTTCTACTGCTTCTTTTACTCGTTTTTGCAAATCTGTTGTTCCTGTTGCAATAAACTTGAAGGGAATCCTGTCTATAGACTTGCAAAAGGCTTTCAAATAGTTTTCCATTACATCAGCTCCTGCAATATTCATCGAATGAATAAAAATAATAGGTCGCTTGGTTTGATAGTCGTCTTTTTCTTCAAACCATTTTTTTGTGATATGACTTCCTGTTTTGTGTCCTACCAAATCGTGGTCAAAGAAGACAATATCATACTTTTTTTCTTTTAATAATTCAGTTGCTTTTTGAGCATTATCAGCACAATCTATTACAGCAAAATTTAGATTTTCTAATTTAGATTTGATTAATTCCTGCCTAAATTCAATGTCTTCTATTATTAAGATATTCATTTTCTTTTGATTTAGTGAATGAATTTAATAAACAAATTTTATAAAACAGCTAAAATAATTTTTCCTTTATTTTGATTATTTTCCATGTCTTTGTGTGCTTGTTCTGCCAAAGACCAATCAAAAATAGAATCAACAACTGGTTTTAATTCTCCTTTTTCGAATAAAGGCAAAGCAAATTCTGAAAACTGCTCTGTAAGTTCTCTCTGATATGCTAAAGAACGAGAACGAAGTGTTGAACCTGTAATCTGTATCCTTTTTAGTAAGATTTTAGAAAGAGTTGCGTTTTCTAATTTTGCGCCACTCATAGCTGCTAGAATAGCCATTTTACCATCAATTGCAATACAATCAATATTTTGTTTCCAATAATTCTGCCCAATAAAATCGATAATATAACTTACTCCTTTTTCGTTGGTCTGCTCTAAAATTACTTTTGCAAAATCTTCATTTTCATAATCAATGACTACATTTGCACCTAAGTTTTTACAAAACTCCTGTTTTGATTTTGAAGCCGTTACAAAAACTTTCATCTTTAAAACTTTACAAATCTGAATAGCAGCCGAACCGACACCACTAGCACCAGCATGAATCAAAATTGATTTCTGATTTAATTCATTCCCATTCTCCAATCCCCATTCCCCATTCTCCGTATTCCCTGTATTTTCATTCCCATTCCCCAATCCCTCGTCCCTCGCCCCTAATTTCAATGTCCAAAAAATCGTTTGAAAAGCTGTCAGAAACACTTCTGGAATGGCTGCTGCTTGTTCAAAAGAAAAATGCTTTGGTTTCAGAATTGCCATCTTTGCATCTATTGTAGCGAATTCTGCATATCCTCCTCCACTTACAAGTCCAAAAACCTCATCTCCTATTTTATGTTTTTTTGCTTTTTTACCAATTTCTACTACTTCTCCTGCTATTTCTAATCCTAAAATTTTTGATGCGCCTTTTGGTGGTGGATATTTTCCTGCTCGTTGTAAAAGGTCTGCTCTATTTAAGGCTGTTGCTTTTACTTTTACCAAAATTTCACTTTCTGATGGTGTTGGTTTTTCTGTTTCTTCTAGTTGTAATGGTTCACTTGGGTTTTCAGAATTATATAAAATTGCTTTCATTTTTGTTTATTTTTATTCTATAATTAAATTTCTACGAAAGCTGAAGCATTCGGTACATTTTGCTCACTCTGAAGAGTAAGATACAGGTATAACTACAAAAAAACCTATTTATTTTTGTTATAAATAGGTTTTCTGTAATTTTAAAAACATGTTTTCTTAACCTTCTTTTGTTGGAGGAGGTGGAGGAGTTGAAGCATCAGTACTTGATGTATCTTCAAAACTATCCGAACTAGAAGACGCATTTTGAGCCAATCCTAGTTTTGCTTTCAGTTCCAAAAGAGAAGCCGAAGAAGAAGTTGAACCTGCGCCAAGAGCCTTTTCTACATCGTCATCAACAGAGGTACTCATTGCAGCAATTTCGCCATACGATTCTGCTAATGCTTCCTCTTGTGCTACTTTTTCTTTCATGCGTTCAAGCATAGAAACCGTTCCACTAGAGTCTATTTGAGACATCTGTTTGTTGATTTTCTTAGTTGCAGAACTCACTTTTGAGCGTGCTTTCAATGTGCGAAGTTCGTTTTCATACGTACCTACTTTTGACTTTAGCGTTTGAATGTTTTGATTCATTTTTGAGACATGCTGCTCATGTGAAGTCATTTCTTTTCCTGTGCGCTCTGCTTGTTGTTGTGCTTCTTCCTTTTTACGTAACATTTCAGAAGCCAGACGATCTGCCTCAGCAGGGTCTAGTTCTCCAGTTTGTGCTTTTTGAAGTAACAAAACTGCTTTCTGTTCGTAATTTTTAGATTGAGACAAAAATTGTTGATGATCACGTTTTGCACGAATTGCCAATGCTTTTAGTTCTGCTAATCCTTGAAGACTTTCGTTGAGGTTTCCTTTCAAATCACGAATTCCTTGCTCAGTCATCTTGATTGGATCTTCTAATTTATCTATTGCATTATGAGCCTCTGCTTTGCCCATGCTAAAAAGACGTTTGAATATAGACATAATTTATAGTTGCTTTTAAGTTCTGTTTAATTTTTTATTCTTTTTATCTGTACTAATAATACAAATAAATTGGTAATTATACGATGTTGTTCTGAAATTGAGTTCTGAAATTTAATAAACCAAATTATGTTGATTTATCAATCTAAAATATATTAGATAAAGTTATACGTTTTTATTACTTCTTGTTTTACTAAAAAGTTAATTTTTTTTGATAACTCATAACTATAGTTCTAAATAATTTAGCTTTGAACATAAAACTCTTCTTTTTCCGAATTTACATCTGCTTTTGCGAACTCTAAAAGGTGTTCCGAATATTCTGCCATCAATAGTTTGAGTGAATTAATAGAACCTTCAAGTTCGTTTAAATCTAAGTTTTCGATTTGAAGTGTATCTCTAAAGAGTAATTTTTTTCCTGTTTCATCTAGCGAAAAAGCTCCGTGTACAATTTCTCTATTTTTTTGGAGCAAACGAGTAAGCGTTCTTTCGTTAACGTGTTTGAGTTCTAAGATATACTGCTCAATAATTAGAATCGGATCTTCACAATCGACGACTAAATTACGAATGCCTTCTTCTTCGTCATTGATAATAAAAAGTTGTTCTTCAGCATCTTCTGCTGTGATGTCGTAGCCGAGCTCTAGCAAGTAATCTTTTACAATCTGAAAGTGGTCTTTCATACAAGTTGATAAGTTAAATTTGATTGAATGGTAAGTCTGTTTTATTAGTCCTAGGAAATAATCCTTTAAAATAAGATTTTTTTATGGAAAAAGTAGAATTAAACTGAAATTAAAATAGATTTTTTCTGAATTTTATCATTTCTGTGTCTTTATTACTGTGATTTTTTTGATTTTTTCGTAAAGACATAGTTTTTTATTTATTTATGGAACACAGATGGCTTATGTTTGTGGTTTTTTTGAATTGAAGAAATTTGATGAGTGTCAATCTATTTCGTTTTCCACTTCAATTATTTCTTCTTTTATCTTTTTGGGCTTATCCTTCGGAGATTTTAATATTTTTACTTTTAATTCTCTTTTTTCTTCGCTCTCAAAATCTCCTTCTGTAAATTCATTTTGAAGTTGCTCTTTTGTCATTAAATCTTCACTCACAATATTTACATAACCATTTTTCACAAAAAATATTTTTTGCTGATTATCAAAATAAGGAAAATTACCCATTGGCTGAAACTCAGTAACTATCTTATCCTTCAGAAAAATCAATTTATCATAACCATAAAAAATCATATTTCCCTTATAATAAACACAAAAGTCTGAATATCCTTCTCTCATATCATCACAACCAAAAAAGTCATCATCAAAAGAACCTGTTTTAGGAGAAGGAACAACATATTTCAAACTATCTTTACTATAAGCTGCCATTATATAGGTAGTATCTTCATCATAAATATTTACTCTCACAATTTTTCCATCTTGATAAACATATTTAGTTGTACTTCCTTTTTCATCATTTACTTGAATTAATTTTCCCTCTTCAAAAATCAAATACATACTTTTTTGAGATAGATGAAGCGTATCACTTCCACTTTCCAAAAGCAAAGAATACGGATATAAATCTCCATAAATAATTACTTTAGCTTTCTCATTCGCAGACATTTTGGAATAATCTTGTGAGAAAGCAGTTTGAGAGAGAAAAAGTAATAGGCACAGAATTGAATAAATTGATTTCATATCTATTTTTTATCTAAAAACTCATCGATTGTCATACTCTCTTCTCTTACAGGCTTATCTTTTGGAGATTTCAATATTCTTAATCTCAATTCATGTTTTTCTGTCATTAAAAAATCGGTCAAACAATATTCATTTTCGTAGCCTTCTTGAGTTAGTATATTTTCTCTAATAATGTGAACATAACCATCTTTTATAAAAAAAGTGTTCATTTGTATATCTACCTTTTCTGGAAAATGAAAACTTGGCATATTTTCACATGTTACTTTTTTTTTATAGAAAATCCATTTTTGTGATAGATGAACGATTGTATTTTTCTTATAATAAACACATTCCTCAATACGATTCATAGTATCACAGCATATTTCGTTTCTGTTCTTAGCAAAATATTGATTCATAGGATAATAAGGTAAAGTATGCGAGGGTAAACCTATTATACTATCATTTCTATACTTTGGCAGATAAGCAAAAGGGGACAGATAATGACCTTCAATTGTTTGTTCTGCTCTTACTATTCTATTTTTTTCATAAAAATAAGTTGATGTGTCTTTGGCTCTGATTATTTGTATTAATTTTCCGTCTTCAAAAATCAATGTAGATTGTATTTTATTAAATGGTACATAAACAGAAAGTGTATCACTTCCACTTTCCAAAAGCAAAGAATATGGATAGTCATTTCCATAAATTATAACCTTTGCTTTCTCATTCGCAGACATTTTAGAATAATCTTGCGAGAAAGCAGTTTGATTGAAGAAAAGTAATGTAAACAGAAGTAAAAAAGTAAATTTCATAATTATTTTATTTTTAGAACAAAACTTTGACAGTCCTTTCAGAAGGCTGTCAATAGTTGAATATATAAACTATTGTCAGAATTTTTTTAAAACTACTGACAAAGTTTTTTTATTTTTTTTACAATTTTACAATCGGATAAGGATAATTTCCACCCAACGAAATTTCATATTTTTCTAACTCTTTGGGTGTAAGTTTGTAAAGCGTATGTACCAGATTAGTAGGAACATCGACAAGTTGTGGCAACCAATAATTCACAAAATCAGCGTTCGGATCGTAATCTCTAGCTTGTTTTATGATGTTGAAATAACGATTTTCTCGTGGGTCATTACCAACGCCAGCCACATACGCCCAGTTTGCCCAGTTGCTCGTAACGTCGTAGTCTATCAATTTCGATTCAAAATAAGATGCTCCCCAACGCCAGTCTAATTTTAAATCTTTTACCAAAAAAGAAGCTACATTTTGTCTTCCACGATTAGACATAAAACCAGTTTCGTTCAACTCTTTCATATTTGCATCGATGAAAGGGATTCCTGTTTTTGCCGTTTTCCATTTATCAAATAGCTTTTTGCTTTGTTCGTTTTCAAAGAATTTTTCTAACGATTCTCTATCTTTTCCATAAATTCGCTCTAAGTTTTGGTTGTCTTTCATTCCTTCCAAAAGGAAAATCTTATTAGCAAATTTTGCAGCAATAAATTTGAAATATTCTCTCCACAAAAGTTTAAACTTTAACCAATACGTTGATTTATTACTCGTTACTTCGTTTTCGTATCGCTCTACTTCTGCCCAAATTGTTTTTGGAGAAATAGAACCATTTGCAAGCCAAGCCGAAAATTTGGAAGAATAATCTCCTCCTAAAAGTCCGTTGCGTGTTTCTTTGTAGGTTTCAATCAAATTAGATTCGAAAAGATAGTAATTTAATCGCTGTAAAGCTGCCGTTTCTCCTCCTTCGTATTTCAAAACTGCTTTTGGATTGTGCAACGATTTTATTTCTGTTTCTGTAAAACCAAAATCAGGTAACGTTGGAAGCTGTGTTGATTCTAATTGACTTAATAAACTACTTTTATCTTTTGATTTTTCTAATTCTACTAATTCTACTAATTCTTTTAATTCTTTGGGAATAGAAATTGGCTTCGAAACAACTGAATCTTTTTCTACCTTTTTTCTAAAATGTGTAAAAACATCTGGCAAATCATTCAATTCAAAAGGCAAATCATCAAAACTATAAAGCGTTTGTTGAAATGTTAAATCTAATTTTGTATTTGTTTTATCTAAACTATTTTTTACTTTGCTTTCCAGATTTGTTTCCTCATACGTTATTTCTTTTGAGCTAAAAACGGTTTCAACTTCTAATTTTTGAACGAGGTTTGATAAAATATCTTCTGTCTTTCCTTTGTAAACAAACAAATCTGAACCGTAGCTTCGGAGTTGGTTCTGCAAATCTTGTACAGATTCTAACAAAAAATTAGTTCTAAAAACTCCTGTTTTTGGTAAATCAAGCTCTGTTTTTCTAAAATTCGTTTCATCAAAAATATAAATTATAATTACATTATCTACTTCATCTTTCCTGTCAAAAGCCTTTTTTAAAACTGGATTATCATTTAATCGTAAATCGTTGCGAAGCCAAACTAAAGAGTTTTTCATTTATATTTTTTACTATTTATGTCTTTTTTTTAATTATACAAACAGCTTAGAAGCTATTTGCTACTTTTAACTTCAAACAGTTAGAAACTGTTTGCTACATAGTACTAAAAAACTACCCCCAAACTCAAACCAGCTCTAGGCAAAACACCTTGATAAGTTCTGTTAAAAATTCCATTGTGCCAACGGATAATTTTTTCGTGCTGTATTTTGTCTGTGTTTTGAATTTCTGTTTCTGTGTTTACATTTGCAGCTCTATATCCTCCACCAACATATACATCAATAAAAAAATGTTGTGCAAATGTTTGTTGAAAACCGAATTGAATTCCTCCACTCAATGCTTCTGTATTTCGTGTTCCTTTGTAAGTCAAAATAGTTTCTCTTCCTGTATTTTCAAAATAAGAAATGTTTTTGTAATCGTAATCTTGCTCAAACTGTTCTGCTCTCGCCCAAATTCCAACATAAATTCCTTGTTGATATGATTTTTCATTGAAATTTGTACGGACTTTAAAACGCTTTACATAAAAACGATATTGAGCTTCTGCTGTAAATCCATTTTCTTTCAAATACTCACTACTAAGTCCTGTAATTCCACCATACAGAACGAAACTTCTATCTTGATATTTATTAAAACGCTGGATTCCGATTTGTAAAGTTGAGCGAAAAATGTAAGTCGGCACAAAGGAAATAGCTGTTTTTTTGGGTGGTTCTATTTGTTTTCTATTTGCTTCTTGTTGCCCTATCTGTTGTGCTTCGGATAGATTAAAACACAAATAAAATGATGTTACGCCTACAAAAAGCATAAATTGAAAAATTAGTTTCGGTAAAACAATAGTTTTCATAAAGTCAGTTTTAGTGTAAAAATTAGTTTTAAAAGCTAAGTAGATTACCCCAAATATAATTTAAAGTAATTATTATCATTTTTAGTAAAGTCAGTTTTGCGTTATCCTTACTCAACAGACTTTTTTTATTGCCGTTTGGTCTATTATATCACAAGAACACAAAGCAATCTAAAACATACATTACGGAAATACAAACACGCTAAAGAGTGTTCTACATTTAACTTCTAAATTAACTTTTATTATGGATAATACAGAATTACATCAAAAAAATACATCGGCTTGGAGAATCCAAACTTGGATTTCATTTTTATTTGCTTTTTTAAGTACAAGCGCAGGAATCGCTTATTTACCAGCCGATTTATGGATAAAAGGGTTTTTGATTATGGGAATGTTTTTTACAGTTGGCTCTGCCTTCACACTTTCCAAAACCATTAGAGATGACCACGAAAATGGTAAAATGATAAACCGAATTACAAATGCCAAAACTGAAAGAGTGTTGAAGGAATATGAGTAATTATAGGGGCGAGAGATTGGGGGCGAGAGGAGAGGGAATGAAAATACGGAAATGAAGGGGCGAGTGATTAGGAGCAAGAGGAGTGAAAATGGGGAATGGGGAATGGGGAATGAAAAAACAAAAATGCACTTATGAAAAATTATTATTTCACTTTAAATATCAATTAAAGCCAAACCGATGCAAATAAGTAATGCACTTATGAATTAAAATCGCTTATTCAATTCGGTTAGTGATACAGAAATTTTGTTCTATTTATTTAGTTACAAAATTTCGTATCACTTTTTGGCGATTAAAATTTTTTTCAAAAAATAACAAAATAATTAAAATTATGAAAAACTCATCATCAAATTTTGGCGCACCTTTAGTAGGCATTACTTTTTTAGTTTTGGCTGTTTTTGCTGTCTTAAAGTGGCTTCAAATTCCGACAGGCGATTTTGTGGACTGGATAATTGGAGTAGGTTGTTTTTGGTGGCTTCTGCTTATCACAACTGTCCCTTGGAATATGCACTTCAAAGCAAAAGAAATTTTGTCAGATATAAAAGAATCTCAAAAAACAGGAATTAATGTCGAAACTATTGATATTGATTACGCTCAAAAAATCTCAAAAATATATTTTTTTGCAGCTATTTTTTTACATATTTTATCGGTTATTGGTCTTTATATTTTAGCAAAAACAGGTGTTAGTGTTGTGGGTTATATCGGTGCTGGGTTTGCGCTTGCTCTTACGGCTCTTCGTCCTTCTGTTAGAATGTATGAATATATTTCGTATCGCCTTTTCGAGTATGAAACAGAGAATAAAATATCCTAGACAAGATATAAACAAGGTTTTGACAGATTTAGCAGAACTAAAATATGAAGTAAATGAAATTTCTGCCACATTAAATACAGAAAACTCTAATTCTTGGATAAATAGAAAGGAAAATGAAGTGCAAGAACTCAAAGAATTGATGCGCCAAATTCGTCAAGATTTTGAAACATTGAATCTACAAACGAATTCGAATCATCAAGTACTTATCAAACAAACAGAAAGTAAAATTGCTTCGCTTTCAGAAGATGCACAATTTCTGAATCAAGCTAGACAGTTAGTTCGGTTTATAAAGGAAGCGTAAACAAATTTAGAAGTTAGATTTTAGAAGCTAGAATGAAATACGAAATATAATTATTTCAAGTTTTCTATTACATATTCCTTAATTCCTTTTTCTTCAAAAGAAATGCCTATCAAAATTATTTTTTTCTTTTGATTCAAATATTTGTCTGCATATTTTTTTTCCTTTATTTGGTCTAATCCGTCTTGAGCTGTGCCGTTTACCTTAAATTCCATTACATAAATTGTGGTTTTGGTTTCTACTACGGCATCAATTCTACCTCTTGAAGTGCTTACTTCCGAAACGGCATAATATCCTAACATTTTGAAAGCCAAGAAGACAATACTGTGATAATATTTTTCTTTTTTGGCATCAAAAATTTGATACGGAATATCTGCGAAAAGAGCATTTAAATCTATAAAAACATTCTCTAAATCATTATTATCAAAGTTTTCTTTGAGTTGTAAAAGCAAATTGGTAGTTTGATCAGTTTGTTTTTGAGTATATTCATCTAATAATAACTGAACCATTGAGTTTTCTACTTCCCTGTTTGGATAACCCAAATTATAAGCATTATCTACAATGTGTTCTTTTAGAGTAAGATAACCTGTTTGAAAAAGAATAGGAACAGGGCTTAAACTGACTAAATCAAACTTTCCTAAAAATGCTGAATTTGCTCTAATATTTTTCATATCATAGTAGCCTCCTTCTGCAACTAATTTTATTAAAAAAGTAGGCGTTCCTGTTTCAAACCAGTAATTATTAAATTTTCTATCATCCATAAAACTCAAAATAGAAAATGGATTATAAAGTGTTTTACCACCAAAACTATAGCCATTGTACCATTCTCTTATAGTTCTTTTTAGTTCTTTTTCTGAAATCTTATGTAAAGATGCTATTTGTAGTATATAATTCTCAAAATGACGTTCTAACTCTTCTTGTGTGTAACCCACTAACTCTTCTCCTAAACGATGAAGCGTTAAATCTTTCAAATGATTCAAATCAGAAAAAATAGATACTTTACTAAACCGAGTAACTCCTGTCAAAAAGAAAAAACGAAGCTCGTCATCCAAACTTTTGATAGGAGAATAAAAGTTTTTCATTATTTCACGATTCTTTATAGCAATATCAGCCTCATCTTTGCCTAAAAAATCTATAATTGGTTTGTCGTATTCATCAATTAATAAAACTACTTGTTCATTATATTTCTTGTGAATTTTTTTTATTAGTTCGTCCAACAAACTTGAAATAGCTGTTTTTTCTAATGTAACTCCATACAAATCAGCTTGATACTCTATTTTTTCGAAAATAGATTTTTCTAGTCCTATAGCTTTGTAATCTGCTTTCGCAAAATCAAGATGAATAACAGGATATTTTTTCCATTCTATTTTATCTTCTATCCATAAATCTTTAAAAAGTGCCTTATTTCCAGAAAACAGTTCTTTTAATGTACTGACTAACAAGGATTTGCCAAAACGACGTGGACGAGAAAGAAAATAAACCTTCGAATTATTTACTAATTCAAAAATATGTTCTGTCTTATCAATATATAAGAAACCATTTTTTCTTAGTTCGCTAAAACTTTGTATTCCGATAGGTAATTTTTTCATATTTTTTTTAATTTACATTTATTGCTTTCTAACTCCCATTTTATGTTTATCAAAAATACAAAAAATAGATTAATATTCTTTCAACAAAAAAACCTTACAAAATTTCTATAAAAGAAACTTTATAAGGCTTGTATTTTCTAATTAACTATCTAATAACTGGTAATTTCTAATTAAAAATTACGACCAAAGTTTGTACGCATAATCATTTTTTTCAATCATTATATCAGCAATCTCGTGACGCAAATCACGTTGGTTGATTGGCTCGTGCTTCGTAAAACGCTTTAAGCCCATCAAAAGAACACGCATTTCATCTCCTTTTACAAAACAAGAAATTGCTTCACGTCCTTTGCGCTCTAATTTGTTTACAGCTAATTGAAGATATAATGTAGCTAATTTTCCTTTAATTCCATCAGCATTTTCTCCGTGATGACGAACTAATTTTTCGGCACGCATAATAGAAGTTTCTGCTGCATATACTTCAATAATCATATCAGCAACTGCCATAAGCAAGATTTGCTCGTCGTTTAGTTTTGCGCCAAACGTTTGAGCAGCCTTTCCAGCTACCATCAAAACAGCTTTTTTCATGCGAGTAATCAATTCTTTTTCTGCTGCAAAAGGTTGAGTACGATCGATATTTGCAGGAGCAGGCATTTGAAGAAGGTCTTTTCCTACTTGCATTGCATGACCAAAAATATCTAATTCTCCTTTCGCTGCACGCTTCATAATCATACCTACTAAAAGCATACGATTAATTTCGTTTGTACCTTCATAGATACGAGCAATACGAGAGTCACGATAAGCACGAGCCATAGGAGCATCTTCCGAAAATCCCATTCCACCATAAATCTGAACGCCTTCATCTACACAGTAATCAAGCGTTTCAGAACCGTGAACTTTAGCAATCGCACATTCGATAGCAAATTCTTCTACCCCTTTTAATTTTGCTTTTGGAGGAGTCATTCCAGACTTACGCAAAAACGTAATACGGTCATCAATATCTTTACCTGCTGCATAACACAACGATTCGGTAGCGTAATTACGAGCAGTCATTTCTGCTAATTTATACTTGATTGCTCCAAAAGAAGAAATAGGAGTATTAAACTGTTTGCGCTCATTTGAATAACGAACCGACTGACGAATTACCTGACGACATCCATTAAGAACACCAGCACCCAATTTGATACGTCCTATGTTAAGCACATTAACGGCAATTTTGAAACCGTTTCCACGTTCAGAAAGCATATTTTCAACAGGAACAACTGTATCATTAAAGAATACTTGACGAGTAGAAGAACCTTTAATTCCTAATTTTTCTTCTTCTTCGTTCATCGTAATTCCATTGAAAGTACGCTCTACAATAAATGCAGAAAGGTTTTTGTCATCTTCAATACGAGCAAAAACAATCAGTACATCGGCAAAACCACCATTTGTAATCCACATTTTTTGTCCTGTAATAGAATACGATTTTCCATCTGCTGACAAAACTGCTTTCGTTTTTCCAGAGTTTGCATCAGAGCCTGCATCTGGTTCTGTCAAGCAATAACACGCTTTCCACTCGCCTGTTCCTAATTTAGGAATGTATTTTTGTCTTTGTTCTTCCGTTCCGTAATACAAAATTGGAAGCGTACCAATTCCTGTATGCGCTCCGTAAGCTGTTGAGAATGAACCTGCTGAACCAACAGCATCTGCAATAAGCATCAACGTATTAAAGTCCATTCCAAGACCTCCCAAAGATTCTGGAATACCAACTCCCAAAAGACCTAGCTCTCCTGCTTTTTCTAAAAGAGAAGGCATAAGCTTAGGATCTTCCATTTTATCAATTTTCTTTGCAATGGGTGTGATTTCCATATCCACAAAATCATCAGTCGCTTTTGCCATCATTTGCTGCTCTTCTGAAAATTCTTCTGGAATAAAAATATCATCTGCTGAAGTTTCTTTGATTAGAAACTCGCCTCCTCGTAAGGCATCTCTTAATACTTCTTGTTCTGCTACGTTTGACATATTTTTTTAGTTTATTTTTTATGAGGTAATAAAAATTATTCTGGTTTATGTGGGCTAAATATACAGCCGAGCAGAACAAATTTTAATACTTATTATAGTATAATTATTTTTTGAGTATGAATTAGCCTACCTAATTACTAATTTCTTGTTTTACATTTATGTTTAATCGCCTGTGTGTGAGTGATGTAGAACCATAAAACAAGAGTAAGTATTAATTCAATTTTGTATGCTTGCATACTATTATCACAAATCTACTAAAATAAACGTATGCACGACGAATAAAGTTGAGAAAAATTGAAAAATAATCGGTTTTTTTTTAAATTTTATGAATTAATTCTGTGAAAGCCATTATTGAGCAAATAAAGTCTTTGTATATAGCTGCTTTTTGAATGGAATGAATAGAGATTTTACAGAAATGTGTAAATGACTATTGGTCAGTTGATTTTTTGAGAAAGAATAGTACTAATTACTAATGGTTTTCTTTAGCTCTTCTATAATTTCCCCAATTGCAGTTTTGGCTTCTTTTGTTTCTTTGTCTTCTTCTGCATAAAAACTAAATCCAAAGAATTTTGTAGTATAGGTTTCTAAAAGTTTCAGACTATCAATCAAAACTTCAATATTCTCTTTTTCGTAATTTAGTTGAATTGTAGTTTCAGCTCCTACAAAAACAGTCAAATCAGAAAAACCTTCATTTTTGTAACAATCAATTAGTATGAGAGAAAGTGTTAATATCGCATCAGCAAAGGAAGAACGGTCTTCAATTTTCTTATTTTTCCAAACATAATCTACTGCTAATTTACTGCAATATTCTTCTGTTTTCATAATTTCTCTAAGCTGAAGTTTTTCTTTTAGATTGCAGTACTTGTAAATTTCTTCAAAAGAAATTTCTGTACCCAAACTTTCCACAAAATAGACAAACTCTAAAGCTGAGTCATTACTAGCTATCCAAACCCATTTTTCTATGTGTGATTTCATTTTTTTTAATTATATAAGACATTTTTTAAGTTCTTCCGACAATTTAATAAAACGCTGTGTTTTGAATAATTATCTTTTTACTCAAAGTGCATTTTCATTCCTTCGTGAGTTGATTTGAAACCTAAATCTTCATAAAATTTAATCGCTTGTGGTCTTTTTTTATCTGTTGTGAGTTGTAACAAATGTGCTTTACGCTGCTTTGCTCTATGTATTGCCCATTCGAACATTGTCTTTCCAAGTCCGATTCCTCTTTTATCTTTTCTAATTCTGACAGCTTCTATTTGCGCTCTAATTCCACCACGATAAGTCAAGTATTGAATGAATGAGAGTTGCAGAGTTCCTATAATTTCAGTATTTTTATTAATATCTTCGTCTTCTACAACAATCAATTCTTGATTTTTGTCAGCATTTATTTCTTCGAATGCTTTTATGTATTCTTGTGGCAATGGATTTTGAAAATTTTCTCTTTTTTTCCTAATTCGTCATCAGCAATCATTTCTACGATTATTGAAATGTCTTCTTTTGTGGCTTTTCTGAATTTCATTGAGTGTTTTTTCTGCTTATACATTTTGTTTATTTTCTAACCTAAATCCTATCAAAAGCATATCATCAATTTGTGGAACTTTTCCTTGCCAGTTATCTACTGCACTCTCTACTTTATCTTTTTGATCAGAAAAAGGTAATTGATGTATTTCTGTCAATAGTTGGTGCAAACGTTTGGGCATAAATTTTCTATCTTCTTTTCCTCCAAATTGGTCTTGAATACCATCTGAATAAATATAAAATGTGATAGAAGAGTCTATAAAAACTTTATGTAATGTAAATTCTTGTCCTTTAAAATATTGAGTTGCTCCTCCAATAATGATTTTATCTCCTTTTATTTTATGAATTTCTCCATCTTTAAAATATATCAAAGGCTGTTTGGCTCCTGCATATTCTAGATAAGGAATCTCTAAAGAAAAATCTATTTTACAGAGAGAAATATCCATTCCATCATTATTTGCAGTATTTTTTTGTTTTAATGCTCTATTTATTTCTTGTCTTAGTTCATTTAAAATTTTATCTGGACGAGTGATATTCTTTGCATGAATAATTTGATGCAACAAGTCATTTCCTATCAATGACATAAAAGCTCCTGGAACTCCGTGTCCTGTACAATCTACACAAGCAATAAATACTTTGTTATCTTTTTTAGAAAAGAAATAAAAATCTCCCGAAACAACATCTTTAGGACGAAAGAAAATCATACTTTCAGCAAATACTTCTTTAATTTCTGAAATACTAGGTAATATTGCTCCCTGTATCTGTTTAGCATACGCAATACTTGAGGTAATATCTTGATTTTTCTTTTCTATAATTATATTTTGTTCTAATAATGAATTTCTTTGAGTTTCAACTTCTTCTTGTTTTTGTAATAATTCTTCATTTTGTGTTAGTACTTCGTCTTGTTTTTCTTGAAGTTGTAGAGTACGTTCTTCTACTTTTAACTCTAACATTTCTTTTTGCTCCTTGATTATTTTTATATTTTCAGCCTGTACTACTTCTTTTTCTCTTCTAATAACATTCATTCTATCTCCTAAAGCAAGGGAGAACATCCATACTTCTAAAGCTACTCCAAAATAAAGTGCATTACGTGTATAAGGATTGAAAGGCAAAAAACCATAAAGCACTAGAAAGAATATAAATACTCCAGTTATCATAAATGTCCAACCAAAAGCATAAAAACGAGCTTGTTTATCTTTTTTGAAAGCGTAATAATAAGCTGTCGTCAAACAAGTAATGTAGAGTATGAGTATTAATCCTTGAAAGGGAGTTACTATATTTTGTATTTTGAATCCTACAAGAGATAAAACAGGAAATAAAATCACAATAAAAAATAGTTCTATTAAAATGATTCGTTTAGCTAATAATCCTTTATTTTTATTCAAATTTAGATAACGAATACAAAAAAGTCCTACAAAAAGATAAGCAAACGAATGCCAAACTAAAAAATGTCTATGTATCCAATAATTATCTAGAAAACCAATATCGATATACTGAATAAAAGGATAGCCATTGGCATAAGTCATGGAAAGAAGCATAAAAAACAGATAACCTATATAATATCCATAAACATTATCTTTAGTAGCAATATAAAGAAAACTGTTATAGAGTATCATAATAAGCATAACTCCAAAAAAACCTGCTGTCAAATAGTCATTTATGGTTTTATTTCTTGACAAGGAACGTATTGTTCCAACATAAAGAGGAAGTTCAAAGGTTAGTCCTTCTTCTACTCGTATATAGTATGTCTTTAGTGTATTATCTTCTGCTTTATTGAGTGGAAACCAAAATAAATTTACTTGATAAAGCTTTGTAGTATCATCATACATTGAGCCTGTTGTATGTGCTTGATAATCATTATCAAGACTGTAAAAATCTATTTTCCAAGGATATGTAGTTGCTACCTCCAACCATTCATCTTCTTTACTTAAGTTTTTTGTTTGTATTTTGAACCAAAATGCACTTGTAGTTCCAGGTCTTGTGAATACATCTTTTTCATTTAATACAAACAAATCTTGTTTTTCCTCAGCTAAAACATCTTTTATTGTCCACTTACCTTCTTTGTCTTCCAAGTAAGACACTTTTTTTCCGACTTGCAGAATATCATCTGCATCCTCTAAAGAAACAATAGCATTTTGTGCTTTTGCAAAAAAAGAAACAAATAGTAGAATGGAAAGTAAAAAAAGTGGCTTCATTTAGATAAAATGTTAATTTGAACGTATATCTATTGTTTGAATCTAAATTTACTGTTTTTTATATAGCTTTACAATAAGTCATCGAAATTTATTTTTATATTTGAGAATATATCACAACTATTTACTCTAACAAATGCAATGAAACAAAAACGATTATTACTAATTATTGCTTTTTCTCTTACCTTAATTTTACCTTTGATTAGCTCATTCATAAAATGGAATGGATTTCCTCCAGGCTATGGAATTTTTCCTTCTCAAAAAGTAATGAATGATCCTCCTTTCAATTTGACTTATTTTATTATTGCTAGTGTGGCAGGAGTTATTATTGCCTTATTTTTACTTTTCCCTAGACTTTTTGGATTTAAAAAAGACTCTTCATCAAGACCTACGCCAAAAAAAGTAGGTTATCCATCTTGGTTTTACCCTGCTCTAGTTGTCATGCTTATTAGTTGGATTTTGATGTGGGCAAGAATAGAATTTTTATATCCAGTAGAGCATTTTACGTTTGTTCCTCTTTGGTGGGGTTTTATTTTAGTTTTAGATGGAATTGTTTATAAACGAAATGGAGGAATTTCTTTGATTTCCTCTAAACCCAATACAATGAAACTACTAGCTGTAACTTCTGCTTTTAGTTGGTTTGTTTTTGAATATCTCAATTTTTTTGTGATTGAAAATTGGTACTATCCCAATAATAAAGTTTTTTCTAACTTCGGTAATATTTCGTGGCAGCTAATTTCTTATACAACTGTTTTACCAGCAGTCTTTGAATGGTATTCTCTTCTCAAAACCTTTAAAAAACTAAATAATTATTACAAAAAAGGTTTTGTAATTTCTCTTTCTCCTACTTTTCAATGGATAGTACTGATAGGTGGGCTTGGTTTACTTTTCTTAATGGGTTATTTTCCATTTTTACTTTTTTGGGTTTTATGGGTTGGATTAATACCCGTTTTGGTAGGCTCAATGAATATAGGGAAATTTTGGAATCCATTTACACCTATTGCACAAAAAGGAGATTGGTCTTTTATGATTTTAATCGCTTTATCTTCTTTAATAAATGGTTTTCTTTGGGAGTTTTGGAACTTTGGAAGCGAATGGTTTCACGATTATGCACCTACTAACCCTAACTACTGGAAATATTCTATTCCTTATTTAGATGTTATTCATATTTTTTCTGAAATGCCTCTTTTAGGCTATTTTGGATATTTATTTTTTGGAATAATATGTTGGTTGATGTGGCTTGTAGTTGCTTATATCATAGGATTCGATCCTTCTATAAAGCTAAGTAACCAAGATTAATTTCATCATAAAACCTTCTAATATGAGTACAAATCAAAAAAAATATCTTACAACTTTAGTTATTTCCACTATATGTTGTGTTTCTTTATTACTAATTCGAAATGCTGTTGTAGGAAATAAAGACTATAATTTCTTGTTATGGAATTTATTTTTAGCAATCGTTCCTTTTATAGTTGCCTTTTTGTTAGAAATATTCTATAAAAAACTCAATACTTTATTTTTAATTGTAGGAGGTTGTTTGTGGATCTTATTTTATCCTAATGCTCCTTATATGGTAAGTGATTTGATACACGTAGATAAAGCAAGTTCTATTGTTCTGTATGATACACTCATCATATTTTCCTTATCTATTTTGGCTCTATTTTTTGGTTTCTATTCTTTGAGATTGATATATGTGATTATCAAAAGGAAAAAGAATCACAAATTTGCGTTATCAGTTATCGGATTTTGTATATTGTTAAGTAGTTTCGGAATTTATCTAGGTAGAATATTGAGACTTAACTCTTGGGATGTATTTACAAAACCAATTCAAACAGCAACTATAATTTTTGAACATCTTTTCCCTATTACCAAAAACCCAACAACTTATGCTGTAATAATACTCTTTAGTTTTGTACAGTTTATGGTTTTGTATTTGGTAAGAGATTTTAAATACATTGACTGACACTTTTTATTGAGAAGTAACAAAATCATAGAAAATAAAAAAGGATACAGAATTATAAAAATTCCATATCCTTTTTTTGATTTACTTTACATTCAACAGACTAGAAAGTCTGTTATACAAAAAAATACTTATCTAACAAAAGCCTTTTTAACAACTTCTACCAATTTTACTATTTCAGAGGGTAAAAGTGATGCAAATTTTGCTATGATGATAGGTTCTCGAATAGTTATTATTTTATTACACCTAACCTCACTTATTTTTGGTAATGGTCTGGATAAATATTGATTTTCTAAAAGAAATGAAAATATATCGTTTCTTAAATTACTTGTTATTGGACAAAGCAAATAATCATTATCTAAAGAGTTCAAACTATCATTACTTATTATAATTGCAGGTCGTTTTTTACTTAATAAATACGATGCTTTGTATTCAAAAATTGTATGATTTAACTCAAATATAAATACTACAATTCCATAAAAAAAGTCTATTCATTCGAAAATAGATAGACTTTATAATTTAACACTTAAGTAAAATACTACTTCATTTTTTCAAGTTCTGAGATTTGCTTTTTTAGTTCTTCTCGTTTTTGTTCGTTTTCTTTTTGTTCGTTTGCATTTTTCTGAATATCATTTTCAGCTTCTGCAATTTTCTTTTTTGCATCTTCAATTGTATTTTTCAAGTTTTCATCTGTTTTTTGATTCTTCTCAATCTCTTTTTCAGATTTCTTCAAGTCATCTTGTAATTCTGCAATTTGAAGATTAAGCTGTTCCAGACGAACTTCTTTTACCATATTCTCCAACCAAGAGCGAATATTTTGAGATTCTTGTGGATGGTCTTTACTATTTACTGCCAAATCATAACCCAAAGTTTGGACAACTTGCATCGTAATCCTGCCTTTTTTCTCTTCTACAAAAATATGTAAATCAGAAGTTTTATCAGAAAATTGTTTTACAATTACTTCTTCTGCGTGATAATTTCCTTTCTTTTCTTTGTACTTAAATTTTTGATTATCTAACCATTTTTCAATAGCAATTTCAAGTGCTTTTTCGGCATCATCAGAAATTGCATCAAACTGAATTTCCAAACCATTTAATGTTTTTTTCTTTTCTATTTTAATCTGTTTTTCACTTACATTTTGAGCCGAAACCGAAAATGTAAAAGCAGAGAAAACAAGAATAAGAAGCGCAAAAAATACGGTATTATTTTTTTTCATTTTTGTATAATTTAAAGTTTTTCAATTAAAAGAGGAAGTTTCTAAAATAAGTTTGTATTCAAACCGTTGTTGAGACTTTGCCCTCAACGAGGATTATATTATCTACTCAACAATTACATTTTTGGTATAAGCAATTCTAAGAACGCCTAATTTTTTAGTCAAATCCATAAGAGGAACAAGAACCAGAATTTCGTCTTCATTATCCTGTATTTCTATTTCCGAAAGATTCCAAAGAGGATTATCGGCAGCAATTTCTTCATTTTCGGTTTTTCTATCCGAAGAAATGGTTACTTTTCTAGTAGTTTCATCGATAAGTTCAACACGTCTTACGCCACTTTCTTTTATAAACTTTCTAAAAAGCTGATCTATCTGTTCCAAATTTTCACGCATAAGTTCGCCACGAACCGACCAAGAAAAGATAGTAGAAATCTGTTCTACTCTCGTTTTTTGTATGCTATCCAAAACTATTTTGTGATTTGCTTCAATTTGATTAAAATTACTTTGTTGTTCTAAAAAAGAAGTATCATAATCAGTTTTGGCACTAAAAAAAGAAATAGTAAGCCATACCAAACCTACAAATAGCAAAATAGAGACCAATAAATACCAGATATGATTTTTGATGTGAGTAACGAAAGACATATTTTTTTTGATTAATTTTGAAAGAGAATTGAAAGTAAATATAAAGTAGCTAAACGATTTTTAGGTAAAACTGTTCGTAATACGGAATTTGTCAAGCAAGGTTACAAAATTATCACGCAAATAATTAAATTATTTTCATTTTTCTCACAACTTAATTCTAAATTAACCGTTCAAGTCTTAGTTTTAACAAAAATCAACTCCTCTTTCAACATTTCAGAACTATAATAACCTTATTTTCGATGCAAAAAAATCTACTAAAAAACCTACTTTTACTATCTGCTTTTACTGTTTTTAATTTATTCTTAGTTTCGATTAATAAAGCGAAAGCACAATACGCAACAGCCGTTTTTGAATACGAAAAATCCTCTTTTAATAATAGCCAAAATCTTCCTGCTGAAGAAAATTTGATGATTAGTGGAGCAGCACAGCCAGAAACTATTCTGGTAGAAATCACTATTTTAGATGATAAAAGCAATCGAAAAGAGAATCCCAAACCTTTGTTTGTTGCTAACTGGGTTCGTCCTCCTTACTCTTCTATCGGTACATTTACTGTTCCAATGAATTACAAATTACGTGGTTCTTCCAAATATGATATTCAGGTCGATTATTATAGACGAATTACGGATATGGAACGAGAAAATCTTCGTCAAGACTTATACAACAATCTTTTCGCTTATGCAGAACAATCTTTTACTGTTGAGAGAAAGCGAGCTAGAGTAATTGGTGGAACGGCACAACTTGTAAGAAATCTAGATGAAATTGCTAGAAAAGGAATTTCATTATATAGAAATAGAAGTCAACTACAGTTTGAAGGATTCTCAGATTTAGTGGTCTCTAAAATTGATCAAATTAATGGTGCAAATCTAAAAAAAGGAAAGTTTATTTTCTCTAAAAGAAAGAAAAAAGATGCTCGTGCAGATTATAGAGAAAAATTAATGACTGAACTAAAACAGCTTTTAGCTAGTGAGTTAGGACAGGTTTTGAATGTAGATTTATTAGTCTTGCAAGACCGTAAATTTATGGACGATTATCCAACCGAAAAAACACGTACCGAAATTCCTTTGAATGTAGGTTATGGTGGCGTTCATTTGCAGGGAACAAACACAGAAAACAGTTCTTTTGGTACTTCGCCTTATGTTGGCTTATCATTGCCATTAGGTAAAAAAGGGTTTTCAAGAGAGTTTTGGAGTAGAAGTTCGATTTCGTTAGGCTTCTTTTGGAATAATTTTGAAGACGCTGGAGGACAAGAAATTACAGGTCCTATCTTTAAACGTCCTACTTATATTGGTTTGGGATATAGAGTTTTTCGTTTTATTCGATTCAACGCAGGAGGTACTTTTTTGGAAGACCCAACACGAGGAGATGCCTTGTTTGACCAAATTTATATTCGTCCTTTTGTTGGTTTTAGTGCAGAGTTTCGCTTTTGGATAGATTTGGAAAAGTAGGCTTGTATTATGTCGTCGGTAGGGATACCGACAACGGCAGGAAAAGTAGGTTTACATTATGTCGTTAGTAGGGATACCAACAACGGCAAGAGGAGTTGTAATTTTCCAATTCCTAACCTCCATTCTTTAATCTCTAATCTCTATTTTTGAAAAATTACCATTCTATTATTTTCTATTTTAGCTTTCAAATTATATGTTTTTGCAATAAATTGAATTGTCTTTTTAGTATAAATAAAAACGTGAGTAGGGTCTTTTCTATAATACCAGTCCTTAAAATTTACGTCTGTTTCAGAATCATAAATGTGCGTCATTATGAGTAATGAACCGTTTGGATTAAGGATAGATAAAAGTTTTTCTATTTCTTGTTTTGGTTGATAAAAATGCTCAAAAACTTCACAACTAAAAATATAATCGTATTTATAGTCAAGATAATTTTCATTTGGATAAAAATAAGGATCGTAGAGTTCAATTTTATAATCTTTATCTTGTAATACTTTTGAAATTACAGGACCATTACCACATCCGTAATCCAAACCTAACTGTTTTGAATCAAAATTTTCCAAAATAAAGTTAGTAATCGGTGAGGTAAATTTTTGGTAGCGTAAGTCGTTTACATCATTTTTGTGCTGGTTATAAACATCTTTTTCTTGAAAATCATTTAGATACAAATCTTGATTTTTTAGATACGCACCACAGACATCACAGATAAAATAAGAATTATCTGCTTTAATTTTCAGTAGCGTTTCACATAATGTGCAATTCATTTTTGCTAGAAAAATTGTAAGATAATGATTTTTCAAATGTTGTAGATAATTATTTACAAACTACAATTAATAAAATATACTTCCTAATTATCTCAGTATTAAATTAGTAATAGATTTAAAGAAATTAGAATTTTCTAATTCCCATTTCCCAATCTCCATTTCCTCTAAATAACTACAATGAAAAATATATACTTCCTAATTCTCTCAACATTCTTATTCGTTCCTTCTGGTTTTATTTCTTCCTCTTTTGCCCAACAAAATAATTTTAATTGGCGTGTTGGCTTAGAAGCAGGAAATATGACTTATCGTGGAGATTTGAACGAGAAATTTTGGCAACCTGACAATATGTTTGCTACCGATTATACTAATTTTTCTTTTGGATTGAGTATCGAAAATACGCCCAACAAAACGCTTTCAAATCGTCTTCAACTTAATTATGGAGAATTTACAGCTAATGACAGAAGTACAGGAATTTTGGAACGTTCATTAAATGTGCAAACCAAAATTTATTCGGCTGCTTACATCTTTACTTTTTATACCGATAATGGTTGGCTTTTGGGAGAAAATGCGTTTTTATCGCCTTATTTAATGGCTGGAGTAGGTGGAACGTATTTTGAAACTTATGGCGATTTATATTATCAAAATTCGCAAGACACAAAATCACCTTATTATTACTGGTCAGATAATACAATTCGTGATGCAGTAGAAAGTAGTGGAAACGGACAAATCATTGAGCAAGATGGAAACTTCGAAACTCGTCTTTCTGATTTTAATACAGAAAAAACAAATGGTTATTCGCCTTATGCTTTGACTGTTCCTGTTGGTGTGGGTCTGAAACTTCGTTTGTTGAATCGTCTTAGTTTGCATGTTCAATCGGTCATTAATTATTCTCTTACAAGTGATTTTTTAGATGATGTAAGTGGAGATTTTCGTTCTTCGTATGAAAGTGCAGAAGCTGGTTATGTCGCTAATCCTGCAAATTATAATAATGGAGAAGGAAAAAGAGGTAATTCAGGACAAGGATTTTTGAAAAATGATGCGTTTATTTTTACTTCTTTTGGTATTAGTTGGTCGTTTTCTCCTAAGCGTGAAGCGTTTCGTGCGCCAGCTTTATATGCTGCAAATCGTCCGAAAAGTGTTTTCGAACTTAATCCAGATTCTTTGAAAACGGTTACTGTTGATGGAATTCCAGACTATAGCAAAAACTCTGAAATAAATGCAGGGCAAAATCAAAATGGACAGAATAACCAAAATGATCAAAATAGTCAGAATAATAATCAACAACAAAATCCGTATAATTATAACCAAAACGGACAGAATAATCAACAACAGAATCCGTATAATTACAATCAAAATCAACAATATCCGTATCAGAATAATCAAAATCCTAATCCTGTTCAGACTGTCAAAATTGATATTAATGTAAACGTTACTACTAATAAATCAGGAACGGACAGTAGCGTTACAAAAGTTGTCGTTGTTCCTCAAAATGGCGAAACTATAAACAGTTCTACTTCGCAAAATTCTACTTCTCAACTTCAAAAAGAAGAACAAGAAAACAAAGAAGCTCAAACGAAAACGGAATTAGAAGAAATGGAAAACCGTTTGAGAGAAATAGAAGACAATAAGAAAAACAAAAAATCAAGAGCGCAGCGCAAAGCCGATGAAGAAGCAGCCGAAGAAGCAAAACAAGAAATGGAAGAACTTCAAAATCAGTTAGAAGAACTGAAAGAAGAGCGTAAGAATAATGTTTCGATTACGCTACAAAATCCAAATCAGTCAGCAAATACGCAAGCCAATACACAAAAACAAGATTCTGCTACCTACAAGTTAATGGAATTGCAGTTTGAGTATATGCAGAAGCGAATGGCTACTTTAGAAAAACAACTTGAAAATCAAGCAGAAGATAAAAACACTAACTCTACAAAAGATGAAGATTTATCCAAAATTACAGAGCAATTAAACACCATTCAAACACAATTTGAACTTTTGGCTAATCAAAAGCAAAATGAACAAATTAATCAAAATCAAAACAATACAGATGAAACAAAGGAAGAAAAAACACCAACTATCGTAAATCAAAGCAGCGAAGTAGTTGGAATAAAAAAGGTAGAGATTTTCTTTAAAACAGGTTCTTCTTCTATCGTTCCGAAGGACAAAGAAAAAATTGCTCCTTTAATACAAGTTTTGCAAAATGATAAAAATCTAAGTGTTCGTATTTATGGTTTTACAGATTCGAAAGGAAGTGCAGCCTTTAATCAAAAGTTATCCAAACAAAGAACCGAAGCAGTAAAAAATATGCTTTTAGAGGCAGGAATTTCTGAAAGTCGTATTGTAGAAGGTTCTTTTGGAATAGATACAAATAATCCTTACGGAGAAGATTTTTATGGGCGAAGAGTGGAAATTGAATTAGTGGGGAAGTAAAAAACCACTTATAGAAACTTTGTCAGTAGTTTTTCGGTAATCCGAAACAACTCTGACAATAGTTCTTGTACAACTATTGACAGCCTTCTGAAAGGACTCTCAAAGTTTAGGAATTTGTTTAACACATTGTAAAATTAATCAACATTTAATCTGATTTAATAAAACAAAACAGTCGAAATACTTTTTATACAAGTAGCATTATTTCAATTTCTTTATTGATTGAAATAGTGCTACTTTTTTTATTCATTTTTTTAACTCAATTTTTTAAACATTTTAAGTATGAGATTACAAGGAAAAGTAGCTATCGTAACAGGTGGCGCAACGGGAATTGGCGAAGCAATAGCCAAAAAATTTGCTAAAGAAGGTGCAAACGTAGTTGTAGCAGGTGTAGGCGACGACCCAATAATGGAAGTAGTAGAAGAGATAAACCAAAAATATGGAACAAAAGCAGTTCCTTTTATGGGAGATTTGGGAGATGCAGACGTGGCTAAGCAGTGCGTTGATAAAGCTGTTTCAGAATTTGGAAAACTAGACATTTTGATAAACAATGCAGGAATAATTCCTGATATGAAAGAAACACAGGATTTTGAAGACAAATATTTTGATAGCATCTTAAACGACAACATCAAAAGCGTTTATTATATGACCAAAGCAGCTTTGCCAGAACTCAAAAAAACGAAAGGAAATATAGTTTCAGCAGGTTCGGAAGCAGGTATGCAGGGAATCGGAATGTGTACACCTTATGGAGGAAGTAAAGCATTTATTCACGCTTTTATGAAAGGAGTTGCTGTTGAACAAGGAAAATACGGAATTCGTGCAAACTGTGTTTGTCCAGGTCCGATTGATACTCAAATGACTAATGCTGATAAAGGTGCAATGAGCAGTCAAATGGAAAAAATGGTAAAAAAAGCCTCTGTCTTCGGCAGACGTGGAACACCAGAAGAAGTAGCTAATTTTTATCTGTTTTTGGCATCTGATGAAGCGAGCTATGTAACAGGTTCATTGCATTTAGTTGATGGTGGAATTGTAATTTCGAAAGGAAATCCAGGCGATGATGCAGAAAGCGAAGTAACCAAACAACCAAAAGGAGAATTGGATTTGAAACACCAATTAGAAGGTTTTAGGAAATAAAATTATAAAAAACGAACGGTTCGCTTAAAGCGAACCGTTCGTTAAAAATAAATCTTATTCCTCATACGCCCAATCAATCTTATCTTTCATATCTTTAAAGACAATACCAATCTCCTTTGCTTTGCTTCTCAAATAATCTACTTTTTCATAGTTCTTAGCTTCTTTTGCTTCTTTGTAAAGCTCAACTAAAGTAGTTATCACTCCCTCTAAAATAACTTTTCCTTGTGGCAATTCTTCTTTTATTCCCAAAACTTGCTCTGTAAAATCAATCAATGTAGATTTTAGTTTATCAAAAGATTCTTTAGAGATTTGAGAAAATTCAAGTTGTCCAGCGTGGAGCATATTTATTTTTTTGACAAGATTAAACAGAGCTGCAATAGATTTGGCAGTATTAAAATCATCATTAATTCCTCTAAAGACAGAAGTTATTGATTTTTGAATATCGTCCTCTTGTTTTGTATCAACATTCAATTCTACTTCCGATGGATATTCCAAATTCCTCGCATTCTTAATTCCGTTCATCAGCTTAAAATAGCCTTTTTTGGCAGCCTTCAAGGCATCGTCTGTAATATCCATTGTACTACGGTAATGCGTTTGAAACATAAAAAAGCGAAAAACCATTGGCGAATACGATTCTGTCAAAAGCTCTGAATTTCCTGTAAAAAGTTCTTCAGGCATAATTACATTACCCAAAGACTTTGACATCTTTGTTCCGTTCATAGTTAGCATATTCGAATGCAACCAATATTTTACAGGTTCTTTTCCTGTTGTGGCTACGGCTTGTGCAATCTCACATTCGTGATGAGGAAACTGCAAATCCATTCCTCCACCGTGAATATCAAACTCATTTCCCAAATATTTTGTACTCATAACAGAACATTCCAAATGCCACCCTGGAAATCCTCTTCCCCATTCTGTGTCCCATTGCATCAAATGAGAAGGGTCTGCATTTTTCCAAATGGCAAAATCTACGTTATTTTTCTTTTCTTCTTGTCCGTCTAATTTTCGTGTTCCTTGTCCTTCTAGTTGTTCTTCGATATTTCTACCAGAGAGTTTTCCGTAATTATGGGATTCGTTATACTTTACTACATCAAAATAAACAGAACCATTAGATTCATACGCAAATCCATTTTTAAGAATTTGTTTTACCATTTCAATTTGCTCTAATAAATGTCCTGTTGCAGTAGGTTCGATACTCGGTGGAATATTTCCCAACTCCAACATCACATCGTGAAAACCATTGGTATAACGCTGAACGACTTCCATCGGCTCAATTTTTTCTAATCGTGCCTGCTTCGAAATTTTGTCATCGCCTTCATCACTATCTCCTGTCAAATGACCTACATCGGTAATATTTCGAACATACCTCACTTTGTAACCCAAATAACTTAAATATCTATAAACGACATCAAAAAATGTAAATGTACGGCAGTTTCCCAAATGCACATCGTTATAAACAGTAGGACCACAGACATACATACCGACAAAAGGCGCATTAATGGGTTCGAATTTTTCTCGTTTGCGAGTGAGCGTATTATAGAGTAAAAGGTCTTTTTCAGGATTCATTGACAATAATATTAAGTATAACAGACTTCCTAGTCTGTTCAAAAAATAGTTTACACTAACAAAGTTATCAAATAAACGAGAAGTAGAAACAAAAAAATTCCATTTTAAAATTTATTTTGCAGCGTTTTGAGGGTAAAGTTGCGTAATCTAAGAAAATGATTAATAAATCTTAATTTATGGTTATGAAAAAATCTATACTTTTTATGCTCTTTCTTTTGTTTTTTCTTGTTCTGTTTTTGGGCAGATTAGTGTGAGTGGGAGGGTTGTTGATGAAAATGGAGGATTACCAGGAGCTACCGTACAAATTAAAGGAACTGATAAAGGAACAACAACCGATGTGGAGGGGAACTTTGTTATTACTGTTGATAGTGAAAATACTATCTTAATATTTAGATTTGTTGGTTTGGAGAGCAAAGAGTTAATCATTTCAGAACTACAAAATAGCAACGAAGTAGTTTTGGAAGAACAAATCATTACAGGTTGTGGTATCTTCTTCGTAAATACAAAAACGGTAAGTTATTGGTCAGGAGTGTTTTATAATCCATATGGAATTTCGTTTAACAAAAATAGGTATTATCGTCTTGTCAGGAATTATGTTGAGTTTGATTTAGGTTATAGTACAAACTTGAAAGGCAACTCAGATTATTATGGAAAGCTAAAGACTGAAGTTTTAAGAAGAAATATTTCCTATAAATTCCAACAAACCACATTTAATAAATCAGAAACAGAAAATAGAATAATCACACACTTTGTAGAAAGTAATAGCACTCTAAAATTTGTAAAAGCGTATCTTTCTTATGGTATTGGTCATCAACAATTTATGAAAAGAGGACTAGAAAATGATAATTATCAAAATATTGGAATTAGTTTAGGAGTATTAAAAAGAATGAAATATATAGGAACAGTTTCAGCTAAATCATTCTACTGGCAAAAGTACTGGGCGTGGGAGGCTGAGATTAAAAAAGATTTTAATAATAAAATTCATACAGCTATCTCCTATCGCCAAACAGCACAAGACTTTAAAGAAATCAATCTGACTTTAGGTTACATTTTTTAGTCAAAACCTCAAAAACCTATGAAAAAATCTATACTTTTTATGCTCTTTCTTTTATTGATTTCTTATTCTGTTTTTGGGCAGGTTACTATAATTGGACAGGTTACTAGTATAGATGGAGAGCTACCTGGAGCAACTGTACAAATAAAAGGAACAGATAGAGGTACAATAGCTGATGTTGAAGGAAGGTTTTCCATTACTGTAGAAAGTAAAGACGACATTTTAGTATTTCGTTTTGTTGGTTATAAAACAAAAGCAATAACTGCTTCAAAAATAGGTAAAACTAAAAATATAGTTTTACTTGAGGAACATATACTTGATCATCCTACAATCTCCTATCCTCTAATAATAAACTATTGGTGTGGCGTTCTCTATAATCCCTATGGAATTTCTGTAACTAAAACGAAGCGTTTTTATTCTCTTAATTTTAATATTGACTTTGATTTTGGATATAGTACAAACTTTCAGAGCAATCAAGATTTTTATGGTCAGATAGGAAGCAATATTTTCAGAAGGGAATTCTATTACAAGTTTCAACAAACCACGTTTGAAAATTTAGAAATAAAAAATACAATTACTACCCATCTTCTGGCAGGTAAGAGTAATCTAAAATCTATCAAAACTGACCTTTTTTATGGGATAGGTCATCAAACATTTTCTAAAAAAGGACTAGAAAATAATGAATCTGTAAATTTTGGCGTTCATTTAGGAGTTTCAAAATATCTCCGTTTTGGACGACTGCGTATTTCAGCCAAATCTTTTTACTGGCAAGACTACTGGGCGTGGGAAGCACGTCTAAATAGAGGGTTTTATCATAGAAAAATGAGACTAAACGCAGCCATTTCCTATCGCCAAACGACACAAGATTTTAAAGAAATTAATCTAACTTTAGGTTATATTTTTTAGTTTAAAATTCATTTTTTTTCGTTATCTTTAATTAAGAATCAAAAAGCAAAACAAAAAAATTATGCAAAATTTATTATCACGTATTACGATAGACTCAACTATTTGTCATGGCAAGCCTTGTATTAGAGGAATGCGTTTTCCTGTGGAGGTAATTTTGGATATGTTGGGAAGTGGAATGACTTATAATGAAATCATAGAAGACCATCCAAGTTTGGAACTAAATGATATTAGAGCCTCCTTTCAGTTTGCTAAAATATAATGAAAATTGATAGATAACGATATGATTAGGGTTAGAGAATGATTTTTTCTTATGTAAATTAATCCAACTTTAGGTTATATTTTCTAACTTGCTCAAAAATTTCAACCTTAATTTATGTTCATTAAAATTAATTCAATTTATGTTCAAATTTTCTACTTTCAATCTTACTCTCTTTACTTTTTTAATCCTACTTTCTTCTGCTTGCGACAAAAAAGAAGACGACACTCAAAATCCTTCCGACAAACCTCTTTCTGTTTCCACTACCGAAGCAACAGATAAAAATGGAAATGTGTATAAGGTAGGACTTGAGCAAGTTAGTAGTAATAATCAAAATCCATTTGTAGAAAAATATAATTCTGCTGGTACACTTCTTTGGAAAAAAATTCACGCCAGTACAGGTGTAGATGAACGTGCCGTTTTGGTAAGCATTGCAGAAGATGGAACTACTCCTTTTGTCGTCTTTACGGTAGATGGAGGAAGTAATGATTCGAATTTTATTACAAAAAAAGAAACAGAAAGTGGAGCTTTTGATAATGTATTTTTGAATAGTTATGGTAGAGCAAGTGGAGCTGCAAAAGTTGCTGTAATTGCTCGGCTCAATCCAGAAAATGGAAAGATAAGTAAAGCTACTTTTTTAATGTCCAGAACGAAAGAAGGAAATATTAATGCTACCGAAAAAACAAATACATTTGTAGTGGATAATTTTGATGTAACGAGTAATGCAGTCAGAATAGAAGGGCGTTCGTGGTTTTTACCTCCTTCCAAAGATGCAACGGCTTCTAACTTTGTTCATCATCCAGATGCAACTGAAGAAAACAAATCAGGGAGTAGTTGGAAGATGTATATCGAAATGCCTTTAGATTTGAGTAAGATTTCTCGTAGTGATGTAGTAAAATGATCTATTTTATTTTTAGCGAAAACAAACTATTTTTATTCTCTGTATATTGAAACAATTAGAACAAACTGATTTATGATAAGATAGCTTTTCACTCAAAATATTTCGAAAGATTAGCTTTTTGTTTGTATTTTGAAATGAAAATAGTACAATTAGTGAATAGTTACACCCTTTTATAGTACACAACTTGCGTGAATAAATTCAGATAAACATTTCGTAATTTTTAATTTGTAATTGATTGTATGCTTATTTACTTGATTGGAATGCCAGCTTCTGGAAAATCTACTTTCGGAAAACTCATTGCAGAAAAATTAAACTATGCTTTTTTAGATTTAGATATTTTAATAGAACAGGACAATCATACCACCATTTCAGAAATTTTTGAAACAAAAGGAGAGGATTTTTTCCGAAACCAAGAACAACAAACACTTCAAACTACTTTTCACTTAAAAAAGACTATCATTGCAACAGGTGGAGGAACGCCTTGTTTTTTTGATAATCTTGATAAAATGAGAGAAAAAGGAATTGTTTGTTTTCTAAATGTAGGATTAGATGTTTTAGTAAAACGAACGTTCAAAACCCAACAACAACAAAACGATAATCGTCCACTTTTCAAAGATGCTACTTCGTTTGAAGAATTACACAAACTTATTTCTCAAAAATGGGAAGACAGAAAAAAGTTTTACCAAAAAGCGCATTTTGAAGTGAAGAGTAATGATTTGGATGAATTTATTACCAAATTTGAAGAGTAATTAAACCACAACGAAATGAAAAAATTAATAGCTTTTATATTTGTATTCTCTATATTATTTGGTTCTTACATATTACTTTTCAAATTTGCATCGGAAAGTCTGTTTTCTTACAAAATCTTAGAACCAATATTGGTAGCTTTAGGAATTAATAGTATCATTTTTGTTTTTTTTTGGAAAAAGAAACACTAAGACAGAGTAAGAATAAATTTTACTCTATCTTTTCGTTTTTATTACTAATATCGAACCTATCAAAACAGGAATCCCAATATTGATAATCCAAAGTAAAAACGTAATCGTTATTATTTTCTCCTCTCCCAAACTTCCAAAAAAATAAAGTGCTGTTGCTTCTCTTACACTAAGTCCGACCAAAAAACCTCCTACTGGTAAGATTGATTTTGCAGAAAATAAAAGACTCGAACCTATAATTATTTTCTCAACAGATAACGAAAAGTCAGCAGCTTTGAATATCAAAATCATCTGCACCAAAAAAATCAGATAACGAAGGAAGGCTAAAAAAGTAGTTTTGAGAATATCTTTTTGAGAATAATGGCTTACGAAATATAGATTTTTTTGCAACCAGATTATTATTTTTTCTATTAATTTTAACTGCCTGTTACTCTGAAAGCGTCTGACAATTTTACTCTTGTTTTTTTCCTCTATTACTGGTACTCCCACAAGCGATTTTTCCACTACTTCCACCGACGACCATTTTTTATAAAGAGACAATCCAACAAAGTAAAGTAAAATCCAAAAAGCAAAAAGTAGTAAAGTAAAGTAATTACTAAAGTTTGAAAACTGACTTATTCCATAAATTCCTCCCAATAATGTAACCCAAAACTGTACTCCTCCATTGACTAATAAAGCACCGACAGAATGAAATCTATTTTTTTGAGGTAGATTTTTTGCTCGTCCCAAGAAATTTCCAAAAGGGAGAAAAGTAGCTAATGATAAACCTATCCAAACACTTTGAAGAGATTGTAATAAACTAATTTTTGCTAATGATTTTATCAATAATTGCCACTTTTTGGCTTCCAAAATCCAATTTATCAACATTAATACAAAAACTATCAACAAAATTGCTTTATTTTTTTGCAATTCGTTCCATAAATCGGTTATTTGTATAAAAAAAGATTGATGATTCTTGATTTGAGAATATAAGTAAGTCCAAGCCAAAATCATTAACACAAAATTGAGAAAATTTAAGCTATTTTTTCTATTAAAATATTTTTTCATTTACCAGTTTTAAAAGTAGTAACACAGTTGATTAACGAAAAGACGACTACTTTTATTTATATCCAAAACGACACTCAGAAAACGTCGGCTACATTATGCAACCAACTTCTTTCAACCAAATTATATTAGGAATAGACCCAGGAACTGTTGTTTTAGGGTATGGAGTTTTAGGGATTAAAGATAGCAAAATGTATTTAATTCAGTTTGGAGTCATAAAATTAGCACAATGGAAAGATCATTATGTTCGTTTACAAAAGATTTATGACCGAGTAAGTACAATTGTTGAAGAGTTTGAGCCTCAAGATATGGCATTAGAAGCTCCTTTTTTTGGTAAAAACGTTCAATCTATGTTAAAATTAGGTAGAGCACAAGGTGTCTGTATGGCTGCTGCGCTTTCTCGTGGAGTTAGGGTAGAAGAATATGCACCCCGAAAAGTAAAACAAGCTGTTACAGGAAAAGGAACGGCTTCGAAAAGAACAGGTGGCAAGTATGTTGCAGAGTCTGCTTGCCTTTGATGAAATTCCAGATCTTTTAGATGCTACCGATGCCGTTGGCGTAGCTGTTTGTCATTATTTCCAACAAAATGCACTTCTTCCAAAAAGTACTTCTTGGTCTGCATTTTTAGAAGAAAATCCTGATAGAGTTCAATAAATCTAATTGTTATAGAGAAAAATATGTTTTTCTAATCCGTACTTACTGTTTTCAATCAAAAAACTCATTCTATAAAAAAATAAAATGAGTTTTTGATTTTCACTAAAGTTTAGATTCACTAGATTTATAAATTACACGGTTATGCTTCTGCATCTTCATTAACTGTAGAAACGGCAATTTTTGTTAGTTTCTTATCTGCACTTTTTTCTTCTTTTAATGTCTCTGCAAGCAATTCTGCTACTTCTGTTAGTTTTAATTGCTCTGCAAATTGATGTGCTGTTCCATAGCCTGCAATCTCATAATGTTCAACTCGTTGTGCATTAGCAATGATTCCAGCATCCATTACGTCTGCATCGGCATCTTTTTTCATCCATTCAGATGCTTCTTTTATAATTCCTTTGATAGCGTGGCACGTTTCACCTTCGATATCAATTTTGAGATGCTTTGCCATCTTTTCTAAGCGTTCTTTTTGCGTTTTTGTTTCTTCCAGATGGTCTTCCAATGCTTTTTTGAGTTTAGTATGAGAAGTGTGTTTTACCATTTTTGGAAGTGCAGCAATGATTTGAGTTTCGGCAGAATACAAATCTTTTATCTGACTGATTAATAAGTCTTTCAGGGTGTTGAGTTTCTTAGACATAAAAAAATAAGGTTAAAAAATAATATTGACAAAAAAATAGATTACAAAATAATTCACAAAATAATCTCTGTGAAATTATGCTTAGAAAAACACTAAATTACTCGTTTTGTTTAATCTACTTTTAGTATTTAACACTTAATTTACGAAAATTATACACAAAGAGAAAAATTTGTAGGTGTATGATAATTCTTGTGTTACGGTAGAAAATAGTTGGTAAGACACTAAATTAATTGCATCTAGTTTGAGTTTTTGATAATTTTTAGCCGTGAGCTGCGCAATATTTGCAGGAAATACTTACTATTGCTGGTGTCTCATCAACAACTTTCACAAAAATATCAGACAACCGAATTTGTTTCATCTTACGCATCTGATTTCTTATTTTTGACTTCATCAATTGACTTAAATTACGTATTACAGACTTTATAGAGAACAAGAAAACTTTGATAAGTTTAGATAAAAGATTAGTTTTGATAGCTAATTTTAAAACGCAATTATAAATGAAAATAAATTATAACAACAAAAGGTTCAGACCTGTTTCTAATACAGAAAATGGAGAAACTTCTAACGAAACTATTTTTGAATACAAACAAAAAGGAAATATATTAACTTCTACTTATAGTGGAGGAAAAATAATTAAAGGACATTTAATCGGATTGGTTGATGAAAATGGAAATATAGATATGCGTTATCATCAAATAAACAAGGAAGGCAAACTAATGACAGGAATTTGTAACTCAAAACCAGAGTTGTTAGAAAATGGAAAACTAAGACTATACGAAAAATGGCAATGGACAACAGGCGATAATTCAGAAGGAAATTCTGTTTTAGAAGAAATTTAGTAGTTGATAGCTTCCAAGCTATCAAAAAAACAACGAAATTATTATATAAAACGACAGTTAGAAACTGTCGCCTACATTATGCAATCTCAAAATCCTCCTTTAGCAGAACGAATGCGACCAACTTCAATAGAAGAAGTCATCGGACAAAAACATTTAATTGGACAAAACGGTGTTTTGGCTCGTGTTATTTCTTCTGGTGCAGTTCCTTCTATGATTCTTTGGGGCGCACCCGGAATTGGAAAAACTACGCTTGCTTTACTCATTGCAAAAGCCTTGAAACGTCCTTTTCATACACTTAGCGCAATTTCGGCAGGTGTAAAAGATGTACGAGAAGTAATTGAAACGGCAAAAAGACAAACTAGAGCTATTTTATTTATAGATGAAATTCATCGTTTTAGTAAATCGCAACAAGATGCACTTTTAGGAGCAGTTGAGCGTGGAACGATTACACTTATCGGTGCAACAACTGAAAATCCTTCTTTTGAAATAAATTCGGCTTTGCTTTCTCGTTGTCAAGTTTATATCTTAAATCCACTTTCGGAAGAGGAATTAAAACAGCTTTTGCAGCAAGCAATGGAAAAAGATTTTAAGCTAAAAAAGAAAACGGTTGAGATAAAATCGTATCAAGCACTTTTCAGAATTTCTGGAGGAGATGCACGAAAATTATTAAATCTTTTTCGAACTGGTTGTAGAATCTGAACCTAATTTCAACATTCCAAACAAAGATGAAGTAAAAGATGAAGAGGGAAATATAATTGAAGCTAAAGTTGATAATACAATAGAAGTTACAGACGAAAAAGTGATGCAATCGGCACAGCAACGCATTTCTTCGTATGATAAAAGTGGCGAAAATCATTATGATATTGTTTCGGCTCTCATAAAATCTATTCGTGGAAGTGATCCAAATGCTGCGATTTACTGGTTGGCAAGAATGATTGAAGGAGGAGAAGATGTAAAATTTATTGCTCGTCGTTTGGTTATTTCGGCTTCCGAAGACATAGGAAATGCAAATCCGACAGCTTTAGTTTTGGCTACAACAACGTTTCAAGCAGCTATTCAGATTGGTTTTCCAGAAGCGCAAATTGTTTTGGCGCAATGTGTAACTTATTTAGCTACTTCTCCAAAAAGTAATGCATCTTATGCAGCCATCAAAACAGCTAGAAAAATTGTACAAGAAAATGGAGATTTGCCTGTTCCGTTGCACCTTTGAAATGCGCCTACAAAATTAATGAAACAACAAGGCTATGGAAAAAACTATAATTATTCTCACAACAACGCCAATAATTTTGCAGAGCAAGAGTATTTTCCGAAAGAATTAGCCAATACGAAATTATACGAGCCTGCACAAAATCCAAGAGAAAACGCAATACGACAGTTTTTGAAAGAACGTTGGAAAGAGAAATACAATTATTGATTACAAATTACGAATTACGTGATGAAGTTTAATTTACTTTCTTTATAAATCTGATTGTAATTTCTGTGGGTTTTTCTTCTATTTTTTCTTCTTTAGAAGATTTTTGATTACTATTATTTTCCTCATCTTGTTTTCCTTCTAAATTCACAATATATTTAGACATTTCCTTCCTCCTAAGTTCTTGAAATTCTTTAATAGTCATAATCAAAAAAGTTTATTAGTATAAAAAACTGTGTAAATAGTCTGTAATCAATAGTTCAACTTAAACTATTGTCAGAGTTATTTTCGGATTACCAAAAAACTACTGACAAAGTTTATCTACTAAAAATAAAGAAAAATAATCAAAACAAAAAAATCAAAATTGAATTTACCATAATTCCCAATTCCCAATTCCCAATTCTTCAATTTCTTTTTATTTTCTCTGCCAAAAGATACAAAACAGCCATTCTGATAGCTACACCATTTTCGACTTGATTAAGAATAATAGAATGATCAGAATCGGCTACATCGCTATCAATTTCTACTCCTCTGTTTATGGGTCCGGGGTGCATAATTACAATTTCTTTGTTTAGAGAATCTAATAATTCTTTGTTTATTCCATAATAAAGCGAGTATTCACGCAGCGAAGGAATATTTTTTACATCTTGTCTTTCTAACTGAATACGCAACACATTTGCCACATCGCACCATTCCAACGTTTCTCTAAGATTGTAACTTACCTTTACACCAAGCTGATTTATAAATTTTGGAATAAGTGTAGGCATTCCACAAAGCATAACTTCTGCACCAAGTTTTTGAAGCGCAAAAATATTTGAAAGTGCAACTCTGGAATGTGAAATATCTCCAATTATGGCTACTTTTTTTCCTTCTATTTCTCCTAATTTTTCTCTTATCGAAAAAGTATCTAAAAGTGCTTGCGTTGGGTGTTCGTGTGTTCCGTCGCCTGCATTGATGATGGCTGCTTTGATATGTTTTGCCAAAAAATGAGGCGCACCAGCACTAGAATGGCGCATGACAATCATATCTACTTTCATCGCCAAAATATTATTAACGGTATCAAGAAGCGTTTCACCCTTCGAAACCGAACTATTACTTGCCGAAAAATTGACGACATCAGCAGAAAGACGTTTTTGTGCCAACTCAAAAGAAATACGAGTACGAGTAGAATTTTCAAAAAAAACATTGGCAATCGTAATATCACGTAGCGAAGGCACTTTTTTGATAGGACGATTAATGACTTCCTTAAACTGCTCTGCCATTTCGAAAATATGGAAAATATCAGCTTTTGTAAGGTCTTTTATTCCTAATAAATGATTGACACTCAAACTCATAAATGGGGATTGGGAATTAGGAAATGGGAAATGAAAATACAAAATTCCTCACTAGCAATATATAATACTACAAAAGTATCACAAATTTGTAAGGCTTAAAAGTGAATGTTCTATAAAAAAATAGAATTTTTAAATAAAATATATCCAGAAACGTTTTAAAGATGAAGTTAGAAATTTAGCCAAAAAACAATTATTTTTCATTATATTTATAGTTCTTTGTACGATACTATTTTTATTACTAATCTATAGAACAACTTACAACTACTCTGTCTTAACTTGTCCCTAAATTAATGCAAACGCAAAAACCTATTTTATTTACTGGTGCTTTTTGTTCTGACAAAGAATGGATAGAACCTATTTTATCTGTTTTTCCTTCAGTTCGTTATCTTCCTCACTTTTTTTCCCCTCAAGCTGATTCGATGGAGATTTTTTCGTTTGAAGAAGAATTTCCCTTTATTGCTCCTCAAGAGAATAATCCGTATGCTCCTTTTATTGCAGAATTTTTTGGTTATAAATTAGGACAAGAAAATGTAAAAGCAGCTTTTGGGAATAGTTTCAAACAGCTTTATCAGCGTTTTGTGGACAAATATCAAATTAATAAGGAAACAAAAAAAGAAATCCGTCCACTTATTTATGACAAGCACGGAATTTTTTTGGCAGAATGGTTAAACAAACATTACGCAACAGAAGTAATAATTTTGATTCAACACCCTTTACATTTTGTCTATAATTGGATAAAAAATAAAGAAAATATGGATTTGGATAAATTATTCTCTCCAAAACTTATCAGTTATGCACCCAATATTTTAGCACGTATTGAGTTAGAGAAAGAAGAAAAAATAGTTGAAGACTTACAAGAATGGCAAAAAGCATTGAGAATATGGCTTGTTTTTGCCGAAACCATCTTGCATTATCAACTCAATTATCCAGATTGGTTATTTTTTAGGTATGAAGATTTTAGAGAAACGCCCGAACGATTACTCACAGATATTTGTGATATGTTGGACTTGAATTATACAAAAGAGTTTTTAGTAAAAATGGAAGAAACTAAAGAATTACGAAATCAAGATGCCGAAAGAGTAGAAACTGATTATATTAAAGACTTAATTAATGAAGCACAAGAATATTTGACCCATTTTTACCCTAAAGATATTGTAGGAAAAAGTATGTTTCGATAAATGAAATACTTATAGAATGGATAGAATTTAGAAAATAGTACAACAAAAAGCCTATTTCTTGTGATAAGAAATAGGCTTTTCTATGTATTGTAAAAAGGAATTATAAGTTATCAATAGGAGTAACGTTTATCAAATTCTGCATATTATTTCGTTTTTTCCATAAAATAGGGTTTGCAAACCCTATTTTATGGAAAAAAGACAATTACACCGAATAAAATTCGGCAGTAATGTTTCTATTTTAGAGTGTCACTCATATTAAATTATAATTCCTAATTATTGATTAACTATCCATTGAAGCCAAAAACTCATCATTTGTTTTCGTTCCTCTCATATGTTTGAGCATATAATCCATTGCTTCATTGGAGTGCATATCATTCATAAGTCTTCTCAAAATCCAAACACGTTGTAGAGTATCTTTATCTAACAACAAATCTTCACGACGAGTACCAGAAGCAGGAATATCGATAGCTGGATAAATACGTTTGTTAGCAAGTTTACGGTCAAGTTGAAGCTCCATATTACCTGTTCCCTTAAATTCTTCAAAGATTACTTCGTCCATTTTCGAACCTGTATCTATCAAAGCAGTTGCGATAATGGTAAGCGAACCCCCATTTTCTACATTACGAGCAGCACCAAAAAAGCGTTTCGGTTTGTGAAGAGCATTGGCATCAACACCACCAGAAAGAATTTTGCCAGAAGACGGAATGGTTGTATTGTAAGCACGAGCCAGACGAGTAATTGAATCCAAAAGAATCACTACATCGTGTCCACATTCTACCAAACGCTTAGCTTTTTCCAAAACCATATTCGAAACCTTTACATGTCTATCAGCTTGTTCATCAAAAGTCGAAGCGACAACTTCTCCTCTTACACTGCGTTCCATATCGGTTACTTCCTCTGGACGTTCATCAATCAAAAGTACGATTAAATAACATTCAGGGTGGTTTTCAGCAATCGCATTTGCAATTTCTTTTAACAAAACAGTTTTACCCGTTTTTGGCTGCGCTACTATCATTCCACGCTGTCCTTTTCCAATCGGTGAAAACAAATCTAACATTCTAGTCGAATAGGTATTCGATTTTGTTGCAAGATTTAATCTTTCACGAGGAAAAAGTGGTGTAAGGTGTTCGAAGGAAACTCTATCTCTAATCTGTTCGGTAGTTTTTCCGTTTACAGATTCGATTCTTAATAAAGCAAAATATTTTTCTCCATCTTTTGGTGGACGAATTTGTCCTTTTACGGTATCGCCCGTTTTCAATCCTAAAAGTTTTATCTGTGAAGGCGAAATATAAACATCATCAGGACTAGCCAAATAATTGTAATCCGAAGAGCGCAAAAATCCATATCCATCAGAAATTACTTCCAAAACTCCTTCACTTGTTACGACACCATCGAATTCACGAATATTGTATTTTTTGTTAGATGAACGTTCGCTTTTCTCTTTTTTGTCGGAATTTCTATCAGAATTACGGTCAGAATTTCTATCACCTGTACGACTTGTTCTTTCAGAACGGCTTGTTTTTTCCTCACTTTCGTTCTCGTCTTCATTTGATTTCGAACGCTGAGAAGCTCTTTGAATAGATGGTTTTGTATCTGTTTCTTTTACATTTACTCTGCTTCGACGACGCAAAGAATCGTTTTCATTTCTTTCGTTACGAGTGTTTCAATCTTCATTGCGAGCATCTAATCTTGAACGTCTTTCGGTTCTTTCTTTAGATTCTGTGTTCGAATCTTGCTTACTCTCGTTTTTTTCTTTGTCTTCTTTGCTTTCCTTGTTTTCGGTAGTTTCGGTTTTGCCTTTTCCAATTAGGTTTTCACGTTTTCGCTCACGAAGAGTTTCTCTAATTTTTTCTATCGAACTATCCTTTTTAGCTTCTTCTGATTTTTCTTCTTTATCTGTTGGTTCTTCTTTTGAAGATGATTTTTTAGGTTCTTCTGTTGGCTCTAATTTTTCTTCTGTGATTTCTTTTGTTTCTTTATCTCTTTTCAAGAAACTGAAAGTAGGAAGTTTGTAACCAGATTCTTTTTTGTCATCATCTTTCTTAGTAGAACTAGTTTTTGGTTCTTCTGCTTTTGATTCTGTCGACTCTGATTTCTTAGTTTCTTTTGTATCTTCTTTTTCTTTTACAGAAGATTTGGAAGAAGATTTTTTGTCTTCTTGTTCGTCTTGATCTGTATTATTTTCATCATCTTTATTAGCTTGATAATCCAAGATTTTATAAACAAGGTCTTTTTTGACTAAACGGCTATGATTTTTCAAGCCCATTTCGGTAGCGATGGTACGCAATTCGGAGAGTAAGCGAACGTTGAGTTCCTCAATATTATACATATTGACTTATGAGTTGGTAGGAATAATTGTTTGATTCTACTGTTTCTTTCAAATAATTACATTAAAAATCTGAATTAGATGTAAAAAAAAACGTGAAGTTGTTGTAATAAAAATAAATGCTAAAAATTGAAATCACAAAGTTTGAAACCGTTTTTACTTATTCTATTGAATTATCTTAAAATAAAATAAGTTGTAAAAGTAGATTAATGATACAATCTAACTAATCAGATTGAATCATATATCAAAACTTGTATTAAAATTTTTCTGATTTTGATGTATTGAAGGTGTTTCTTAAAGTTTATTTACCCTTTTAATGGTAGCAAAATACTATAAAAACCTCTTAGAAGTAAAAAATACGTGTTATGAAAAATGAGAGGAGATAAATTATTTGTTATAAGAAATAGTATAAAGCATCAATTCAAACAAGTATCAAAATTATGGATAATCTATAAATAAATGTTCTGATGAACTCTATTTTTGATTTGTTTTCCGATTTATTTTGCTAAAATTGTTCCACAAATTCGTCCTCTTTTTCTTCCTTTAGTAGTACTATTAAAATTCTGTCTTTAAAGGATATGTAAATATAACAATTAATCTGAATAGTAGTATCAGTTTCTTGTTTTTTTCCTGACTTTTTTGAAAAATAATCGTTTTATAATTTATTTCGTTTAGACCAGTATTTCCAAAACCCCCATACTTTACGGTCTTTCAGATATTCCAAGTTCCATTCATTTTGATAAGCTTCTTTTTCAAATACAATACTCATATAAGCTGGATAATGTTTTCTGAATTTGATAAGCTCAATAAAATAATTTCCTAAATAGACAATATAAAAAGGAATGACTAACATTTCTAATTGCTGACAAATATGAATTCTTTCGTGATTGATTAATACTTTATCATATTTATCTACTTCTTTAGCCACCAAAACGAAAGGAAACAAAGCCATTCCACGAGGAGGATTTTTCAATATTTTGAACAATAAAGGGTTAGAAAGTAAAATCAAGTTGGAAATTAGGTTTTAGAGAATGGAGAATGAAATGAAAAATGGAGTTTGGGTGCATAACAAATTGTCGCTCTGATGTTGTTAGTGTCGCTACGCTAAAACACCAACAACGGCAGTAAAGAATAATGGAAAATTAGATTGAGAAATCAAAGTCAGAATTAAAGTTATTCTAACGGCTAAATTGTATTTTTTCTTCTGGCGACAAGTCGTCCCATCTTTTTTTGAGTGCTTCCAAGTCTGTAATACAAGAATCCAAACCCATTTGAGTGCATAAAGTTTTTATATCTTTTGCCGAAATAGATTTTTTGTTGTTTATCTGTTTTATGACAAAAGGCGAAATCATTCGTGATACTTTCGCAGCTTCCAAGTCTGATAAATCCAGATTATCTCGCAATTTTTTGGCATAAAAATATTCCAACAAAGAAGTAATTTGAGAAACAGAAAGTAAAGTAGCTGTTCCATTATAAATTTTCAAAAACTCATCAAAATGTCCAGCTCCTGCTTCACTTTCCAAAAGACGGATGTAAGAATCTTTAGCAAGCTCAAAAACAGTATTTATTTTTTCTTCAGACGTAGGTATTTCTTTTTTTACTTTTTCCGAAAAATTGTTTTTCGCATCATTTATAATTTTGTCTATTGGGCTTGTAACCATAATTACCTGTTTTTTTCTGTAAATTTTTGAATAATGTTGAAATAAGTAGCTTTGATGTGTAGAAATATAAAACTAAAATTTCTCATAATCATTATTTATTTATCTAAATCAGATTATGAGAAATTTTTGAAAACTAAGACAAAATAAGAAAAACTAAGAAAAATTTTAGCTAAAAAATCCTCCTAATCCTCCTCCACCTTTTTTATTTCCACCGAGCAATCCTCCAAGCATTCCACCAATACTATCCAAATTATCAAGTCCTAGTTTTGACATCATTGAACCTTCATCTGTTGCTGTTCCTGTTTCTGGAGAAGCAATTTTTGACATAATAAAAGGAATGACCATATTCGAAATCATTGCAGCTTTTTCTGGAGAAAGACCCATTTTTTCCATCATATCGCCTCCAAACTGGTTTACAAGACGTGAGACCATCGGATTGGCAGTTGTAGCCGTAGATTTTCCATTAAAAATATCTAATAATTGTGGCAAATTTCCACTCATTGCTTCGCTCGCCATTTGTTTGAAAAAGGATTCTTTGGCTACATCAGCCGTTTTTTCTACTTGTTCGTCTGAAAGATTAGCATCTTGTTTGAGTTGAGTTCCGAGTTGAGATTTTGCGAGTTGTAACAAATCATCTAACATAGTTTTTGTTTTGGTTGGTATAAATTTTAAAATTGAGTTGTTACAAGATACTGTTTTTTATAGAATTTATAAATATCTATTTCTGAATACACAAAAAATACTAAAGGTTCGTAGAAAAATTGACATAAAATGCAGCGTTTTGATTAGTTTTAGGATTGAATGAACAACTACTCTTCAAATTACAAAAATTATGGAAAAGATTAATGTTAATCTTAATAAAGAAGACTCTGTAGAAGATTTTACAAAGAAACAAGAAAGTGAGAATCAAAACGAGTTTGAAAAACCTCCTATCTTCGGAACATGGAAAACTTTTTATACTATTGTTTTGGGCGAACTCGTACTTTTGATTGTTCTTTTTTATCTATTTGGAGAATATTTTGGAGTTTAGGAACGAGGAATTAGGGACGAGAGAAGAGGGAATGGGAAATACGAATACATAACTTATACATGGAAAATGGCTTGCCTTTTCTTAAACGTATGGATTTCAAAAATAGGTAAATTACAACTATATTTTTTAATACAGATTCAACAGATAACACAAAAATACAAATTAAAGTATTTAACTGGTTACTGTTTACTGGTAATTGGTAACTGAAAATATGAATACTTTAGACTGGATTGTACTCATTGTAACACAGGTTTTGATAATCGCTTATGGCGTTTGGAAAACTCGTAAACAAAGCAAAAACTTACAAGGCTATTTACTCTCCGATAGAGATATGAACTGGTTTACGATCGGTCTTTCTATTATGGCGACACAGGCGAGTGCGATTACGTTTCTTTCTACACCGGGGCAAGCATTTGGGAACGGAATGGGTTTTATTCAATTCTATTTTGGTCTGCCGATAGCGATGGTAATTTTGTCGATTACGGCTGTTCCAATTTATCACAAACTCAATGTTTATACGGCTTACGAATATCTAGAGAACCGTTTTGACCTAAAAACTCGCTCGTTAGGTGCTGCTCTTTTTCTTACTCAACGTGGACTTGCAGCAGGACTTTCTATTTATGCACCTGCCATTATTTTATCGACTGTTTTGGGTTGGAATATTTATTATTTGATTGTAATAATCGGAATTGTTGTGATTGCTTATACTGTTTTTGGTGGAACGAAGGCTGTAAGTCAGACACAGAAACAACAAATGCTAGTTATTTTGGTCGGAATGTTTGCAGCAGGGTACATCTTAGTTTCGCTCTTGCCCAAGGAAGTTTCGATGACAGAAGCCTTGAGTGTGGCTGGTGCTGTGGGAAGATTGGAAGTAATTAATCTGGATTTTGATGTAAACAATCGCTATAATCTTTGGTCTGGACTTATTGGAGGTTTGTTTTTGGCGTTGTCTTATTTTGGAACTGATCAATCACAAGTTCAGCGTTATCTGACAGGAAAATCGATTGCACAAACTCGTGTAGGATTACTTATGAATGGAATGGTCAAAATTCCGATGCAGTTTTTGATTCTTTTGGTAGGTATTTTTCTCTTTGCTTTTTATCAATTTTATCAACCTCCTATTTTCTTTAATAAAAATAAAAAAACTACTTTTATACAAGAAAATCCAAATCAAGCAGATTCTTTAAAAAATATTGAAACGCTTTATACGCAGAATTTTGAAGAGAAAAAAGAAGTTATTTTTGAGTTTTTGGAAGCGAAAAAAGAAGCTGAATCTAAAAATGTAAAATTGGATACAATCTATGCAAGTCGTATCAGAACCTACAATGATAGAAACGATGTACTTAGAAATCAGGCAACAGGAATAATAAATAAAATAGAAAAAGGCGACAAAGCAGAAGCAAAAAAACTAAGTAATAATGATTTGGATTATGCTTTTATCAATTTTGTTTTGGATTATCTGCCTATTGGTTTGGTTGGTTTGTTGGTTTCTGTGATGCTTTCGGCTGCCATGTCTTCAGCTTCTTCCGAACTAAATGCGCTTGGCTCAACGACTGTTATTGATATTTATAAACGTTCTATAATAAAAAATAAAGATGAAGAACATTATGTAAAGGCATCGAAAGGGTTTACGATGTTTTGGGGAGTTTATGCGATATTTTTTGCGATGCTTGCCACACAATTAGACAATCTTATACAAGCTGTAAATATTTTGGGTTCTCTTTTCTATGGAACAATTTTAGGGATATTTTTGGTTGCTTTTTATATCAAAAAAATCAAATCAAATGCTGTCTTTACGGCTGCCGTAATTAGCGAATCAATTATTATTTGTCATTATGTTTTCTTGAAAGAAACGTTTGAAATTGGTTTTTTATGGTACAATTTGATCGGCTGCGTAATGGTAATTGTATTCGGATTTTTGTTTGAAATTCTTTCTAAAAAGGAAATGAAGTAAAATTTATAATAAAATGGAAAACTTGAAAATAATATGAATCTTTAAATTTCTTTTGTAGAAATCAGTTGTAAAAGGTATATTTTAGTTCTTTGACAGTTGTTGTATTAAATTATTATTTTTTTACTTTTTTTTTGTAAAAACAAAATAGGTTTTCTATATTTGCATTTTATAATTAATTATCAAACTTATATCTTACAATAAAAAAGTTAGTTTTTTCTCTATTATTACTTGTATTTACTGCCTTTAGCTTTTCTTCAAAGGCACAAAGCGATCTTTCGTTCTCCTTCAAAGCAGGTGTAGGAGCGTATTTAGGAGGAGGTTCTGCTGGATATGCTGTCGTACTTTCGCCTAGATTAAACTTCCTTTCCCTTTCAGATGCAGCTACACTTTCAGTAGGTACACATCTCGGTTTGGGTTATTCTAGCAATTCTACTTATAATCCTCGTACAGGAGCAGAAGGACAAAGTTCATTTGTATTTGTTCTTCCTTTAATGTTAGAACTTAATCTTGGAAACAGTTCTAACCCTGATAATGATAATGACTTTGGTGGTTTTGTAGGTGCTGGATATGGTATTAGTCGTCTTTCGAATAATGATTTTATTTATGGAGGAAATTCGGCTGCTACGAGTGGTTCAGTATTCAATGCTGGCTTATCTTATAATGGTGTAGGTATTCGTTTTTCTTACCTTTTCAGTACTAAAGATGTATTGCCTGGTACAGATTCTTCTCCAAATGTATTAGGACTTGCTCTTTTATATACATTAAAATAAAGAGAAATAAGTACAAAAATATTTTAATCCTCTTATTTTATTTAATAAGAGGATTTTTTATGCAATTACTTTTCTACTTCCTTCTACTCCCTTCTACTCTGTTTCTCTATAGAATTAAACAAATTCTCTGAAATCCGTAATTCAAAAAATTGTCTCTTTCATTCGACTTCAAAGAATTGATAAGCGCAATAAGTGATAGACAAATCCTAAACTCAAAAAAAACTGCACGTGTATTTCTCACATTTTTTAGAAATTGAAAATATATAGTATTAAAAAAAATAAAAGTATTACTATCACATTAGCTAATAAAACAATTATTATTTAGTCTAATTATTTCTCCATTTTTGATTTCTAATTTTTTGATTTGTACATTTGTACCAATTATATTTACAGACCTTTGTCTATTCAACCAATAAACAATCATTTTCAAACAAAATTATTAAATTTCTCTTATGCTAACAGAAGAAATAACACACAAAAAAACTAATATGAGTTCAGACAAAAAAACTTTAGTTACAATAGCTAAAGGCGACGGAATTGGAGAAGAAATAATGAATGCAACACTTTCTATTTTGCAAGCTGCTGATGCAAGATTAGAATATGATGAGGTACAAATTGGAAAAGATGTTTACCACCAAGGACATTCAACAGGAATTTCGCCTGAAACTTGGGATTCTTTACGCAAGTCAAAACTATTTTTGAAAGCTCCTATCACAACTCCTCAAGGTGGTGGATTTAAAAGTTTGAATGTAACGATTCGCAAAACGTTAGGACTTTATTCAAATGTTCGTCCTTGTATTTCTTATGATCCTTATATTACAACCAAACACCCAAAAATGGACGTTGTAATTATCAGAGAAAACGAAGAAGATTTGTACGCAGGCATCGAACACCAACAGACAGACGAAGTAACGCAATGTTTGAAACTTATTACAACTGTCGGAACAGAAAAAATTGTTCGTTATGCTTTCGAATATGCAAAGGTATATAATCGTAAAAAGGTTACGTGTTTTACCAAAGATAATATTATGAAAATTACGGACGGACTTTTCCACAAAACATTTGACGAAATTGGAAAAGAATATCCAGAAATAGAAAAAGAACATTGGATTGTAGATATAGGAGCTGCAAAATTAGCAACTAAGCCAGAACAGTTTGATGTAATTGTAATGCCAAATTTGTATGGTGATATTCTGTCTGATGTCAGCTGCCGAAATTACAGGTTCGGTAGGTCTTGCAGGTTCGGCAAATATCGGTGATGGCTTTGCAATGTTTGAAGCAATTCACGGTTCTGCGCCTGATATTGCAGGGCAAAATATTGCTAATCCGTCGGGTCTTTTATTGGGAGCTGTTCAGATGTTAGTTTATATTGGACAAGGAGATGTTGCTGAAAAAGTACAAAATGCGTGGCTCAAAACGATTGAAGACGGCATTCATACAGCAGATATTTACAACGAAGAAACAAGTAAAAAGAAAGTAGGAACAAAAGAATTCGGACAAGCAGTTGTTGAGCGTTTAGGACAAAAACCTTCTCACTTTGAGCCTGTAAAATACGATAAAGGACGTACAATTACAGTAAAAGCAAAGCCTACTCACAAAGCTAAAAAAGAACTTATCGGTTCAGATATTTTCTTGCATTGGACAGAAAAAGACGACAAAAGAGATCCAAATGTTTTGGGTGGAATTTTGGCTAAAATTGCAGAAGAAACAAAACTTCCTTTAGGTCTTAAAATGATTACTAATAGAGGTGTAAAAGTTTATCCAGATGGTTTCCCAGAAACTTTTTGTACAGACCACTGGCGTTGTCGTTTCCAAAACACAACTCAATCATTAATCGATTATAGAGATGTTTTGAGATTGATGCACGTACTTACAGATGCAGGTTTGGATATTATCAAAACGGAAAATCTGTTTACTCTTGATGGAGATAGAGCTTATTCTTTAGGTCAGGGGCAATAATTATAACGCCTGCTAAGGTCTGATTGCAGACCATTATCAACGTTTTTGAAATAATTAGAAAGCCTTTGTTTGAAAAAATGAAGGCTTTTTTTAATTACCTGTCTTTGTCTTTAGTTTCGGCTTGCCGTTACGATGACCAACAACCACACGTAGCAGGTTTTCTTAGATTTGTAACTATATAACAGAATACAAATACACGGCAGGATGCCGAATACATATTGCTCACTCGTTTGGAAACGAGCGAGAGCCATTTTGTTATGTATTTTTGGTTTGATTATTATTTACTTAGATTTGTAAGCGTATAAAAGAATACAAATACACGGCAGGATGCCGAATACATATAACTCACTCGGCAGAGCCAAGCGAGAGCAATCTTACAAGCAACGGCTGGGGGAAAACCTTAACACACCAAAATTTATACTTGAAGAATGATAAATAAGATAATCAAATTTATAAAAACAAATGTATTTTTATATATAACAATTAAATTAATAGACATATCATCAATTCTTTTTCTTACTAGTGGAATGATGTATTGGTTAATAGATAATTTTGTAAATAATGCAGGAAAATCAATAACCGTTTTGGTTCATGTTATATATTTTAGTATGATTCTACTTGAAATATTAATTGTAATTACAGTTATAATTTTACTGTATGAATTATTCACTAAGATAAAAAAAAGGTATACTCCCCCTGTTTAGCTGAGACCAACAAGAACGTAGAAAATGAATGGTAAATAGTAATAAATAATTGTACTTCGTGTTTTTGATATACTTTTCTTAGATTTGTAACTGTATAACAGAATACAAATACACGGCAGGATGCCGAATACATATTGCTCACTCGGCAGAGCCAAGCGAGAGCAATCTTACGAGCGACGGCTGGTGCAAAACTGGCTTCTATGATAAATTTTTGGATAGATTATAAGCAAAACCCAGATAAATACGATGAATCCATTGTTAATTTCATGATCCAGTATTATGGAAAAGATAATGTAGGACTTTTAGATTCTGACTATGCACAGTTTAAAAAGGATAACGCAAATGCAGCAGCAGAAGATTATAAAAAATATAGACAAAAACAGCAAGAATAAATGAACAAACAACGAAAAGAATATACCAATTTTGCTAAGAAAATAATTGGAGTTTGCTCTGAGGAAAGAGAAAGTTATCTTGGATTAGAACAAACCATCTTTACTATAAAAAAAGATATACTAAAAAAAAATCAAAGTATCATTTTTACAATAACAGTTAGTAGAGTTGCTTACCATGAAAATAAATACTCTAATAAAGTAAAAATATTTATAAACAATATCAAATTAAAAAGCCTTAACCTTCACATAAAGAAAAACCATTTTTTAAAAAGGTTCTTTTCCAAGCAACAGTATAAAATAGTCAATGGAAATATTTTACAAGCATCACAGTTTTTAGTATTTTTGAATAAAACAAAATATGTAAATGAAATCGTGATAAGTAGTGATGAAAATACTTATTCCGTTGAAATGCAACTTACTAATAAGTATTTAGAAGAAAATGAACTTATTGATATATACGAAAATACTATAGAATTGACAAAGACATTGAAAGCATACAATGGACAGTCTATGGTAAAATAGCCAAAGTAAAAAAACGAGACCTTACCGAAATAGAATACAAATACGACGGTACAGGACAGCGTATTTACAAGAAAGTAGCCACTACTACCGTTACAAAAGAAACCCATTATGTACGTGATGGCTCTGGAAATGTATTAGCTATCTATGAAAATGAAGTCTTAGATGAACTTGTGATTTATGGCTCTTCTCGTTTGGGTAGCTACAACGCAAAAACAGACCAAGGAAAGCGTACTTTAGGAAACAAAAAATATGAACTTTCTAATCACTTAGGAAATGTACTTTCTGTAATCTCTGATAATAAAATAGGGATAGGTACTAATGGCGTTGCTGATTATTATGAGCCTCTGGTTATCTCTGAATCAGATTACTATCCTTTCGGTATGGCGATGAAAGAGCGGTCTTTTAGTAATGAAGAATACCGATTTGGGTTTAATGGAATGGAGAAAGATACAGACTTTGGGGAAGGGAAGACTGATTTTGGGGCTAGAGTGTATGATGAAAAACTTGGGAGATGGATGGCTTGTGATCCTTTAGAGTGGAAATATCCTCATTTATCTACCTATGCCTTTGTTGCTAACACTCCTTTACAAGCTATTGACCCTGATGGAGAAAGAATTAAGTATGTGATTTTTGCTACAAACAAAGAAGATAGAAAAAAAGCTAAATTAGAAAGAAGAATGATAAAAGAATTCTATAAAGAAATGGCTGATAAATCCTCAGTTGGGAGTAGTGTTCCAAAAGGAAAATAAAAAATAAAAGTGTTAAGCGTAGTTTGTGACTACGATTTATCAGTTTGGCAAATCTTCAGATTTGCGAGTGTAAGGTATTTTTGTATTTACTTAAAAACACAAATCTGAAGATTTATATAATTGATAGGTCTTAGTTACAAACTAAGCCCAACAACTGAGAGCAATCTTACGAGCAACGGCTGGGGAATTAAACAGGCGTGGAAATTTAATGGATGATCCTACAAATGATAGAGCTATATTAGGTCAGAAATACCAAGATATGATGATGGAAAAGCTGACAGAGTATTTTAAGGATTCTGGTTATAAATTAATAAAAAAACCTGCTGATTCACATGGAAAATATCATTAAAGAAAACATACCTTTTAATATAGGAAAGAATAATTTATTACACTTGGAAGGAAGCGAAAAAGTAAATTTTATTTGGGTAAATTCAACATACAAATATACTTTAGGTAATGAAGATAGCACAATGGGTTATTCAAGTGGTTTTAATAGTATTGAAACATCTATAACTGAAGGATTTTGGTTAGCTGGTCTGCCTGTAAGTATAGTACAATGGGAATTATTGAAAATGCCTTCTAAGCCTTGGTTCAATGGAAAATTTATTTTTGGTGTAAGTTGGTTAGAATCTTTATCCTTTCTTAATAAATTAAATATCCTATATCAAAACCTACTACCTCAAGGTTATATTTTTAGTTTACCAACAGAGTTACAATGGGAATTTTGTAGCAAACAAGAATCGTGTTATCTAGGCTTAGAAAAATTTACTTCAAGTATGGATAACCCAGAATTTTACTATGAGTGTACTAATTTACAAAAAAGTTACTCAAAACTAATAAAAGAGGGGAACAGGTTTCATAATCTTTTTTCTTGTGGAGGAGAGTGGTGTTTCAATATTGCAGCATATTATAGTAAAGTTATTGAAAACTGGAATGGATACTTGGAAGATTACTGGATAGGTGAAGAAAATTTAGATAGTTTTTGGAACAAAGAAGATAACAATCGTGAATTAATTAAACTACGTATTGTGCGTGGAGTTTCTGATATTTATTATCAACGATTTATGTTAGATAATGATCAAGATAGGTTCGTAATCAATGGTAAAGAGTTTTATCATCATATAGGTTTTCGGATTTGTGTTAGAAGAAAAACAAAATGGGATTACCCCCCCCGTTCGGCTGAGTCTTCCGAAGACTAAAAAATAAAAAAATGAATGTTGGGCGTTGTCTTTAGCGAAGCGATGACTACGACCTATCAGTTCATCAAGTCTTAGACTTGAAAGGGTAGGTCTTTTTTTATTTGCTATTATGTACTACAAACCAAAAAAAATAGAGGTTCAAAAATGAAACTCTATTTTTTTAGATAATTATTTTTTCTGATTATATAGAATAATATAAATATATTCTAATTTTTATTAATATAATAATCAGTTAGTTAGATAATTATTTTTATTACTTTATAGTTAAAGTAGAAATATATTTTATTATATACTTATACTATTCTAAATATTCGTCTAATATTGCTTCTAAGAGTTCGCTAATTGTCATTCCTTCTTGTATGGCTCTCATTTTTAATTTCATGATAAGTTCTGGACGGAGCTGTGTTCCAAACTTTTTTCTATCTATGGTTACCTTTTCTTCTTTTGAAGAATCTACATCTTCAAACATTTTATCTACATTATTAGGTGTAGGCAACTGACTTAATTTGTCAGCTAAGTTTTTTCCTTTTTTTGCTATTTTGGTCATAGTTGAGCTAGTTTAATAAATTCGTTTAACCAGTTTATAAAATTTGTTTTTGCTGTATCTTTTGCTTCTTAGTCATAGACCGTTTCCAATGTAGTCGCATCCATAAAAGCAGAATAAAAGCCTAAGTTATTCTCCATTATGCTCATGTGTTTTTCAAAGGCTTCCAAACTTTCTCGTATGTCTTTCGAACGAACACGACGTTTCATATACATATTAACGAAACCAATCAGTTTTATATCTGACATTTTATTGGCTACTCGTTTTTGTGAAACATTCAAAGCAAACTGAATATAATCAAAGGTAGATTCTAAGGCAAAATTTCCTGCTTGAAAAGGAATACCCAATACATCTACATAAAATAATACTTTTTTGGTAAACTCATCAAGCCGTCCTGCTACATCTATAAAAATATAGTCGTGTGTAGTAGCAGCTCGTTGAAGTGTTTCGTGGAGTTTGTTTATATCTCCCAAACAAGAAATAATAGTATAAGGAAGTGTTACATCCAAATTTTCAGTTACATCTTCATTTCTATACCGAACCAAACTCTGCTGGTCGTCAGCATTTGGTGGTGGTAGTGTCGTTTGTGAGGACACAAACAACGGTAGAATGGAATGCGTTTAAATTTAAAACTACTTGCAAACCAATAAAATTAATCTTACCTTTGCAGTTCTGAAAAAATACATATTTCCTTACAAAAAGAACGAATTGTATCAAATTCATTCTTGATAAAAAGAAAATCAATTTTTCAGACGTTGCTAAACTTATTTTAAATTTATTCTAGCACGCTGCTTAAATTCCTCACCTACGATATATATTTTTATTATTAATTTAATAAAAACTACTATTAGGCTTAGGAGTGTTTGAAGAATACATCGGCAACGTTTCGGTGTATTCCAATAGACTTTTAGAGAAGAACAGTATTTAAGTGGTCTAAACATTTGTTTCAGAAATGCCTACTATTCAACAATTAGTTCGCAAGGGACGCAAAGAAATCATTAAAAAATTGAAATCTCCAGCCTTAGATGCTTGTCCTCAAAAGCGTGGAGTTTGTACTCGTGTTTATACGACTACACCAAAGAAACCAAACTCTGCAATGCGTAAGGTTTCTAAAGTTCGTCTTTCTAATGGTATCGAAGTAATTGCCTATATCCCTGGCGAAGGACACAACCTTCAAGAACACTCAATCGTACTCGTCCGTGGTGGTCGTGTAAAAGATTTACCCGGTGTTCGTTATCATATCGTTCGTGGTGCTTTAGATACCTCTGGAGTACAAGGTCGTAAGCAATCACGCTCAAAATATGGTGCAAAACGCCCTAAACCAGGTGCAGCACCAGAGCCAACTAAAAAGAAAAAATAAGGTAGCAAACAGTTTCCAACTGTTTGTAAATTAGAACGACACTTGAAAAGTGTCGCCTACTTATTATTTCGGATTGTTTCCTTTTTAAAACTTTTAAAAAACCTTGAGATAACTCATGAGAAAGCATAAACCAAAAAAGCGAGATATTCTTCCTGACCCAAAATTTGGCGATACAGTAGTAACTAAGTTTGTAAATAACTTGATGTACTCTGGCAAGAAGAGTTTAGCGTATGATATTTTCTATGGCGCATTAGAGCGTGTAGAAGAAAAAATGAAAAAAGAAGATCCGTCTGTAAATGGACTAGAGATTTTCAGAAAAGCATTGACTAATGTAACACCAGGTGTTGAAGTAAAAAGTCGTCGTGTAGGTGGAGCAACCTTCCAAGTACCGACAGAAGTTCGTCCAGAGCGTAAAATGGCTCTTGGTATGAAATGGCTTATTACTTTCTCTCGTCGTCGTAACGAGCGCAACATGACCGACCGTTTGGCTGCCGAATTTATGGCTGCTGCAAAAGGAGAAGGGTCTGCTGTAAAACGTAAAGACGATACACACCGTATGGCAGAGGCGAACAAAGCGTTCTCTCACTTCCGTTTCTAAAGTAGCCGACAGGTTAGCTTACGCTGACTTTCAGTTCTAAACTGTCAATATTAAAAAAATGGAATTAAAGCCATCCAAAACTGGTTATAAACAAGATGTAGTAATTTGATTTGTCAGATTATTACATTTTGTTTATATAAATAAAAATTAATCACAAAACTTCTTAACCATTTGTTAATCAGTTAGATTAAGTTTGAAATACTGCTTTTTTGAAATAATTTTCGTACTTTTGTGCAACTTAATTTAAAAACAGACTTATTCTCACTTGATTTAGAAACAATTAATAACTAGAAGTTTTCTATTTCATTATACATTTAGTTACAATGGCTAACAATAAAGATCTAAAATACCGTCGAAATATTGGCATCATGGCTCACATTGATGCTGGAAAAACAACCACTACAGAGCGTATTCTCTATTATACAGGTATCAGCCACAAAATTGGCGAGGTACATGATGGAGCTGCAACAATGGACTGGATGGAGCAGGAGCAAGAACGTGGTATTACTATCACTTCGGCTGCTACAACAACAAGCTGGAAATATCCTACAGACGAAAAAAGTTTGGATATTGATGGTTTGACAAAAGAATATCAAGTAAATGTAATCGATACTCCCGGTCACGTAGATTTTACTGTAGAAGTAGAACGTTCATTGCGTGTACTTGATGGAGCTGTTGCTCTTTTCTGTGCTGTTTCAGGTGTTGAGCCTCAATCAGAAACAGTTTGGAGACAAGCAGATAAATATGGTGTTCCTCGTGTTTGTTTTGTAAATAAAATGGACAGAGCTGGAGCAGATTTTTATGCAGCTATTAAAGACATCAAAGCTACTTTGGGTGCAAACGCAATTCCTCTTCAAATTCCTATTGGGTCAGAAGACAAATTTGTAGGTGTAGTAGATTTGATTGAAAAACGTGCAATTGTTTGGGAAGACGAAACTCAAGGTATGTCTTTTCATACGATTGATATTCCTGAAGATATGAAAGCTGATGTTGAAGAATATCGCAACAATCTTTTGGAAGAAGTAGCTGTAATGGATGAAGATTTATTCATGAAATATGATGAAGATCCAGAATCTATTACTCCTGATGAAATCCGTAGAGCAGTTCGTAAAGCCGTTATGTCAATGACGATTTTCCCTGTTTTCTGTGGTAGTGCATTCAAAAACAAAGGTGTTCAAGCTGTTCTTGATGGCGTTTGTGCGTATCTTCCTTCTCCTCTTGATTTGCCAGCCGTAAAAGGTACAAATCCAGATACAGGGTTAGAAGAAGAGCGTACTCCTTCTGTTGATGAGCCATTTACAGCACTTGCATTTAAGATTGCAACTGACCCTTTTGTTGGTCGTTTGTGTTTTATGCGTGTTTATTCAGGTACTTTGGATGCAGGTTCTTATATCTTAAATAACCGTACAGGTAAAAAAGAGCGTATTTCTCGTTTGATGCAAATGCACGCCAACAAGCAAAATCCTATTGATAGTGTTAGTGCTGGTGATATTTGTGCAGGTGTTGGTTTCAAAGAAATCAAGACAGGCGATACGCTTACGACAGAGAAAAATCCTTTAGTTTTGGAAGAACTTGTTTTCCCAGAGCCAGTAATTGGATATGCAATTGAGCCTAAGCAGCAAGCAGACCAAGATAAACTTTCTTTGGCGATTACCAAACTTGTTGAGGAAGACCCTACTCTTCGTGTAAATACAGACGAAGAAACAGGACAAACTATCATCAGAGGAATGGGAGAGCTTCACCTTGAGATTATCATGGACAGAATGAAGCGTGAGTTTAAGGTAGAAGTAAACCAAGGTGCGCCACAGGTTGCTTATAAAGAAGCATTTACTAAAAATGTTGAACATAGAGAAGTCTATAAAAAGCAATCAGGTGGTAAAGGTAAATTTGCTGATGTTCAGTTCGAAATCGGACCAGCAGAAGATCCAGAAAACCAAAAAGAAGGTGTTCTTGAATTCATTGATGAGATTAAAGGGGGTGTAATTCCTAAAGAATTTGTTCCTGCCATCAAAAAAGGATTTGAAGAAGCTATGAAAAACGGTGTACTTGCAGGTTTCCCAGTTGTGGGTATGCGTGTACGTGTATTCTTTGGTTCATTCCATAGTGTCGATTCAGATGCTATTTCTTTTGAAATGGCTGCCAAAATGGGTTACAAAGATGCTGGTAAAAGAGCAGGTGCAAAGATTCTTGAGCCAATCATGGACGTAGAAGTTGTTTGCCCTGAAGAATTTACGGGTTCTGTAATCGGTGACCTTAACCGTCGTCGTGGAATGCCTAAAGGTCAGCAGATGAAAGGTACAGGAGTTGTAATCAAAGCAGATGTTCCTTTGTCGGAATTGTTTGGTTATGTTACTTCACTTCGTACAATTACTTCTGGTCGTGGTGCTGCATCACTTACGTTCTCTCACTATTCAGAAGTGCCGAACAACGTAGCAGAAAAAGTTATCGAAGACGTGAAAGGTATGAGAGCGCACTAATTTGTCTTATATTTGTCTTAAATCTGTTTTAACAGAATCTATATATTTACCATTTCAGTAAAGATTTGGTTTAGACAATAAGGATTTAGGTTTTTTGCTTAAATCCTTATTATTTGAATAATGAAAAACAGTTTTGTTTTTATACAAGTCTTTCAAAACAATTAAACTCAAACGAGTATGTCACAAAAAATTAGAATTAAATTAAAATCTTACGACCATAATTTGGTTGATAAGTCGGCTGAAAAGATTGTTAAAGCTGTCAAAAATACAGGCGCAGTAGTGAGTGGACCAATTCCATTGCCTACTAAGAAAGAAAAATTTACTGTACTTAGTTCTCCTCACGTAAACAAGAAAGCTCGTGATCAGTTCCAACTTTGTACTTACAAACGCCTTATCGACATTCATTCAAGTAGCCCAAAAACGGTTGATGCTTTGATGAAATTAGAACTAGCTTCTGGTGTTGATGTAGAAATTAAAGTGTAATTTCTGTATTTTTATAGATTTTATAAAAAAGCATTTTCTTACTAAATTTAGGTTTGGTTGGGAAATGCTTTTTTTTTGTAATGTAAATATGAAATAATGAATAAACAAGAACGTATAAACAATATTTATGAAGTTTTTGCAAAATATACGCTTAATGGAAAGTTAGATGCTTGTCCTTGTGGTTGTATTTCTGAAAAAGATGAAAAGAAAATATACGCAAAGAAATTAAAAGAACTCACAGAAAATGATTTAACCTATTATGCAAGAAAAGCAATGACTACTTGGGGAAATGTGTTTGATTATAAACACTTTTTACCGAAAATTTTAGAAATTTATAGTCAAAAAGAAAATTCTGGTTTGATAGACTTGGGAGTGATTTATAATAAATTAGAATATGGAAATTGGAAAGAATGGGAAGAAGAAGAGCAGATTATTATAATGAACTTTATAAAAAATAGTTGGATAGAATCTGTAAATCAAAAATTGAATGATGACATATATTCAGATTTAGCAGATTTCTCACGTTTTCTAAATGAAGAAGAACTCATTGGATTATGGAATTATCCAACTAATAAAATAGCATTAAGAAATTTTGTAAGTTACTTTTATGGTAATGGAAATTATTTTATTGATAAGAATTGTGAAACACAGTTATCATATCTTTTAAGTAAACCAAACTTACTAGAAGAATTAGAAAAAGAGTTTTTTAGAGTAGAATCACAAGATGAGGAATATTCTATTGAAATTTCTGTTGTTTTACAAATGATAGAAAGTGTAAACAATTAATTTAAGAGTTGAAAAACTCTTTTTTATGTCAAACCATAACATTACAATAGATGATAAAATCTGAAAGATTCAAAGGATGTATAATTGGAGGAGCAATTGGAGATGCGTTTGGAAGTGGATATGAAAATCAAGTCAAAGAAAAAGAGGATGTGATTTATCTTTATGGAAAACCAGAAGTAAAAGAACCAAAATGGAGAATAACAGATGATACTCAACTTACTTTAGCGACGATAGAAGTAATGATTGAAAATGAAAAACTAACACCAGAATTATTAGCAAAGCAATTTCTTAACTATCATAAACAAAGAAAACTAAGAGGAATTGGAGCAAGCACTCTAAAAGCTTTAAGAGATTTGGAGTCTGGAATACATTGGAGTCAAGTAGGACGAAGAGGAGAATATGCAGCAGGAAATGGAGCAGCTATGAGAATTGCACCGATTGCATTCAAAGAAAATGCTACAAATCTTGAAATAAGAGATTTTTGTATAATTACTCATAATAATGATGAAGCATATATTGGAGCAAAATCTGTAATAATTGCAATTAGAGAAATACTAAATAGAAATTGGAATGGAGAAACAAATTTGATTGAATTAATCATAGACCAAATCCCAGATACAAGAGTTAGAGATAGATTGATTAAAATAAACGCAATAAAGAATTTAATTTGTAGAGTTTAATTATGATTTAACTTTTTGATTTTCAAGTTTTTACATTGATTTGATTTTGCAAAAGGTCTAGTATTTCTTGGCTAGAACAAAGTATTCTCTGTAAAGAAATAAATCCTTTTTGTTTAAATTGTTTACATTTTCGTCTAATAAATCGGACTATTTTTTGAACCTCAATACCTAAAAATGCAAATTGTAAAAGTTTATTTTCAAATTCCTCTTTTGTTTTTGTTCTTGGTTCACTAATTTTTAAAACGTGTTTAAGTGTCTTAAAGAATTGTTCTATGTACGTTCTATTGAACCAATGTCTTCTCAATGTTTTTGCAAAAATAGTTAAATGTGGCGTATATATAACACTTACTTTTTTAGAACCCTTTAACCTAAAAAATAAAAAAACAACTTCTCTTTTTTGACATTGATAAAATGCTTTTATACGTAAAGTGAAGGGTGTTTTATCCTCTTCTTTAAGATACTTTTCTTGGTCTTGATGCTGTTTTTCTTTTTCTAAAAACACATTTTCTATATATTTACTCAAACTACTTTTTTTATTGTTTAGATAAATAATATGGCTTTTAGTTGGTACACTAATGTAAATTAAATTGTTTTCTTTTTTACTACATTCTTCACTTAAAGAAAGGTTGCTATAGCCACTATCACAGCTAAAATGAATGGCAGGTAATACAATATTTTCTTTAGCCAATTTTTTTTGTAATCTACCCCAACGATTTACTAATTTTTTAGCCACTTCAATCGCTTCTCCTTTATCAGCTTTATCTTTTTTTCTCACAAAATCTAAGAATAAAGGATGAAAAACATCATCAATATATAATCCAAAACACACAGCTTTAAATCCTAAAGTAGTAGCACGATACTGTCCACTAAAGAATTTTCCAAAATAGTCGTTTTCTCTAGCTAATTCAGAGAGCCATTGACGAAAAATACTATCATCTAAAACTGCAGTAACTGTTTTTTTTGACCAAATACTACTATCTTTTGAAAGCCTTTTTTTTAATAAATCAACAACTTGGTTTTCAAACACATATTCATAAAGTAAGCGTATTTTATTGATAGTCAGCTTTTCATATAAGTTGTTGCAGTTAATATAGAGCGAACTACTTATGACACCGTACTTTACTAAGATGCTTTTTAGGGTAGGTAAACCAAGTAACTGACCTAAAAAAAGTAGAATGTTCATCTTTTCAAAAAATGCTATTTCTTTATTGTCTAACTTGGAAATGTCTAATTCTGAAAATGCTTTGTTAAAAAGAGCAGAAATATCCAAAAATTCATTTTCAAAATATTTTTTTGTTAAAGAAACTATCTTTTCATCTATTTTTTTTTTATCATTGTAGTGTATTTTAAAAAAGGTACTAATTTATTTTTGTAGTTAAAAACAAATATAGGACTTTTGCAAAATATAATTGCCGTACAGAGTTGATTTTCAATAAAATACGGCAATTTTAAACTCTACAAATTAAAAGAAATTGGACAAATTGGCAATAGTGGATATGTTGTAGATTCAGTTCCGTTGGCTATTGCAGCAGCAAACAAAGTTAAAGAAATCGGAATAGAAGAAATGTATTTGCAATTAATTGAAATTGGAGGAGATACAGATACAAATTGTTCTATTGCTGGACAAATCGCAGGAACATTAATTGGAGTAAACGAACTACCTAAAAAACTTATAGATAAATTAAAAGAGCTAAAGGAATACAAATGGATTGAAACAACAATAGATAAATTTCTCAAAACTTTGTAAATAGTCTGTAATCAGACTTTGACAATAGTTTTTTAGATTATACTCCCAACTGTTGTTAGAGTTTGACTTCACAAACTACGCTTCTTCAAAATTACCCAAATCACAACAGGCGCACCGATAAGTGCAGTTACGGCATTGATGGGCAACACTTTTGAAGACATCGGAAGTTGTGAAATACTATCACAAATCAAAAGTAAAATTGCGCCAGCCAACGCTACAGCAGGAATAAGAATTTGATGACGAGCCGTTTTTATCAAAATTTTGGTAAGATGAGGAACTGCCAAACCAATAAAACCAATAAGACCACAAAAAGCCGTAATGCTCCCAGCCAGAATACTGGTAGTAAAAATAATTCCTAGACGAGTTTTTTGCAAACTCAAACCCATACTTTGTGCATAACGTTCACCCAAAAGTAGTGCATCTAGTGGTTTGTGCATTGCCCATACTACAAAAAGTCCTATGAAATTAAGAATTACCAAAAACGGTAATTTGTCCCAAGTAACTTGTGAAAGACTTCCAAATGTCCATAATAAATACGATTTTATCGCTTCGGCTTCACTAAAATATTGCAAAATACTAACGATTGCGCCTGTCGCACTCCCAAACATTAAGCCTACAATCAATAAAGCCATATTATTCGAAATTCGGATTGATGCAACAATTACCAAACTCAAAACAAGGGCAGCTCCTAGCGTAGAAGCGATACTGGTTTGCCAAAGAGAATTTTGAGATAGTAATGTACTTAAAAAATGATTGGCAGAAAGTCCAGAAACAAAAAGCATCAAAATAGCAACTCCAAGACTTGCACCAGAACTAATTCCGAGTACAAAAGGACCTGCTAATGGATTACGAAAAAGTGTTTGCATTTGAAGTCCAGAAACAGAAAGAGCCATTCCAACAATAATTGCAGTTAGAGCTTTTGGTAACCTAAACTCCCAAATAATAGTTATCCAAGAAGATTTGGAAGCCGTTTTTTGAAAAATAATTGTCCAAATTTCAGATAATGGAATAGAAACCGAACCCAAAGACAGATTTAATACAAACAAAAAAATCAAGACTATAAATAACGAAATGAAAATGAAAGGATAGTTTTGTTGGTTCAATGAATGGGAAATGGGAGTTAGGAATTGGGGAATAAAAATACGGGAAATGGGAATTAGGGAATAAAAATACAGGAAATGGGAAATGGGAATTAGGGAATGAAAGTACAAATATAAGAGGTTAGAGAATGAGAATACAAAAAACTCTGTCATTCATTCACAATTAACCATTTATCATCAACAATTATTGTCTAAAATCTTGATTGATAAACTCTTCATTTTTTGGTGTCGTAATTTTAATAAATTCGTGATTGCTTGTTACGTGGCAATTATTACAAGAACGCAAAAGTAGTTGATAACCTTCTACAAAAGAAGTTTTGTCTTGTGATTCAATCGTTTTTTCTAATTTTTCTATATTTGGAAAAGCCATCGTTTTGACTAAAGAACTAATATCTTTTCCATCATCGGTTACTTTGTGGTCAATAATATCTTCCATTGTTTCCTCTAATTCGTGGATGTAAAATTGCGCTAGTTTCCAGTTTTCGTTTTGTCCTGCAAAATGAAGTTTTTGCATATAGGTTTGCATTCTTGCCATTACAATCGCTAATTCATAATGTTCTTGTTCGTTTTCTGTTTCTATTTTTTCAACATTAGGATTAGCGTTTTTTGATTCTAGTTTTTCTATATCATTTTGTAAAGAACTAATTTTAAACTGTTGAAATGCAAAAAAGACAACACATAAAATAGCAAGAATAGCAAAGGAAACTTTCATAGTTTAAGCGAAATATAGAATAAGGAATTATTTTTATAGAATGCAAAAGTAATCATTTAGAATGATTCTTGATAAAAATTAAAGAAATAAAATAGCTTGAAATGGATAAATGTTTGGTTAATAATTGGATAAATGGCTTTAAATTCATTATTTTACATTGATATTATATCAACAAATAATTCCCTTTAACATTTGTTGATTTTTGTTACTTACTCATTCTTGATAAAATTCAATACTCTTTTTATAGATAAATTCCTACTAAAAACTGTATTTAAAATCGCTACTCCTCTTCATTTGTTTCTACTAAATATGAAAAAAAAATACTTTCTATTACTTGCTATATTTTTGTTTGTCTTTTTATTCTCTATTAATGTATCTGCACAAACGGACTCTCTTTCTGGAACGTATGTGGATGAAGACGGAAAATATTATCAGCAAGCCGAATTACCTGTTTATCTTCATATTTCTACCAGTCCGAATGGAGAAAAAATTCCTTTATCTGGAAGAAAAGTAAACGAAAGAGAAGTTTCTGTTCAGCCGATTATTTTAGATGGACACGGAATGCACGTCATCAAACATAGCGATTCTAAAAACTATAGAAATAGTTATGAATATATAATTTATGCCGACGGACTTCCACCCAATTCTACTTCAAAATTTTCTACTCCTTATGTGTATCGCAAACGTGGAACTACTTTTTATGGACGAGATTTGAAGATCAATCTTAGTGTAAAAGACCAAATGTCTGGCGTAGAAGGTTTTTATTTTAATCTTGATGGATTAGGAAATCAGCCTTATACAAATACAATTTCGGTAGATTCAGAAGGCGACCACTCAATAAAATATTTTTCGGTAGATAAAGTAGGAAATGTAGAAAAAGAAAATACAAAAGAATTTATAATTGATGTTACTCCTCCGATAAGTACTTATAATGTAGTCGGTATTAATTCTGAAAATGTAATTTCATTAGGAACAAAAATTTATTTTACCTTAGAAGATAATAGTGTTGGTGTAAAAAATACGTTCTATCGTTTTGATGAGCAAAAATGGACACCTTATTACAATAAACGAAATTTGCCTTTACAAGCTCTAAGTGATGGAAATCATACACTTCAATTTTATTCAATAGATTATCTAAAAAACGAAGAAGCAGAGCAATCATTTGCTTTTTATTTAGACCGAACTGCTCCTATTATGTCGGCTGACGTTTTGGGAGATAAATTTATAGTAGGTCAGCAGGTTTATTTTTCTGGTCGTACAAAGCTAAAACTTACTGCCGTTGATAATAAATCAGGTGTAAAAGAAGTGTGGTATTCAATTGATGGGGGAGAATGGACACAATATAATGACCCTTTTTACTTGCCTTCAAAATCTGGAACACACACTATTCAATATTATGCTATCAATAATACAGAAAATGTTGGTGTTGAGGGAGCGATTGATCCACGTTTTGACACTTATAGACACAATGTAAGTGCCGTTTATGTGGATTTGACAGGACCAAAGTTAGGGTATAAATATCAGGGAAGAACATTTAAAAAAGGAGACGTTCTTTATATTAGTCCAGAAACAAATGTGAGATTGACGGCTAACGATGGCGAATCGGGTTTGAATAAAGTAACTTATAAAGTAAACGGACAAGGCGAAGAAATTGATTATGATGCTCCATTTAATGTTCGTGAATCTGGTCTTCAAAGTCTTGAAATTATTGGTTATGATAATGTAAATAATAGAAATACAATTACTACTTCGTTTACCGTCAATGCAGAAGCTCCTACCGTTTTTTATCACTTTAGTACGCTGCCAGAAGAAAGTAGAGATACAGCTTATCCCTCTTATGTACAGTTATTTTTGGGAGCGCAAGACGGACAAACCAACACAGAACAGATTTATTACCGTATAAATGGAAGTGGAAAACGTATTTATAATGGAAAGATAAGTGGTTTTGCTAAGAATAAAAGCTATACAATTTTGGTAGAAGTAAAGGATAAATTAGGAAATGTAGCAGAGGAGGAAATTATTTTTGAAACGTTGGAGTATTAGAATAAATGGAATAATGTCGCTCGTGAGGAAATGAGCAACGGTAGAGAAATTCTTATAAACTATAAATTTCCAATATCGTATAGAATAGTACAGAATGATTTTTACATTTTACTCTAAACTAATAAAGTTATGCCTATTATAATTTCAGACGAGTTATTAAAAAAAGCGAACCTAAATGAAAAAGATTTTTTAATAGATATTGCGACTTATCTGTATGACAAAAGAAGATTAACAACAGGACAAGCTAAAAGGTTAGCCAATCTTAATCAATTAGAATTTCAGAAAGCTCTAAAAGAAAGAGATATTTATTTGAATTATGATGAAGAGGAATTTTATAAAGACCTTAAAACTTTAGGAATTAAACCGAAAGCATAATGCAGCACCCCACACAATTAAAAAACTATAACGGAAATTTAGAAGAGTTAGCTAACGAATTGGGCAACTTGCGTTACGATGCCTTGAGTGAATTTTTACAATTATTGAGTCAAAAACTAGAAAAAGATAGCAAGGCAGATAGAGATAGAAATAGATTACAGTTAGCTAGTCATTTGAAAAACACTTCACTTTCTTTGAAAGAAAGTTCGGAATCAATTAGAAAAGCGTGGAAAATTTGTGAACCGTTTATGAAAGAATAACAGTTTTTGATTAAAACTATTATAACAAAACTACGTTTAATTATATAAAATAGTACTACTTTATAAGTTAATTTATAATTTTATATAAAATGAAAAATTTACTGACAATCTTACTTTTTTGCTTTCTTTGTCTTCCTGTTTTCGGACAAATGACAAAAGAATCGGCTAAAGAAATGATAACAGGAATAAATTTGCAAGATTACAATCGTCTTTTTATTGTAACCGATATTACGGCATCAAATAATCCTCGAAAACTTTCAAGTAGAAGAATCTACGTTGCGTATCAATTCCAGAACTTTAAAGTTTGATTTCAGAGATGAATATCTAGTTATTGGAAGCAAAATAAATAATAGAGCAACGATTTATATTCCTTATGGAAAAATAAAAATGATTGGAACGAACCTCCCAAACGGTATTTTTAGAAGACGTAACTCTATTCATATTTATTTGACAGAATAAGGATTAGTAGAACTTATTCCGTTTGTTTCTATATTTTTTTTAGGTTCTGCCAATTTCCTTTTGCAAACAAATGTATCTGTCCACAACCTAAACATAAGACAGCTTTTGTGTTATATTTTATCGTTTTTTTTCCAAATCCTACTCCTATTGTTTTATTAGAAATATAGACAGGAGAAGTATTTTTCATATCTGTTTCTAGTTCTCCCAAATCATAGTTTTCTGTATTTCCACAGTTAGAACATTGTTTGAATGCCATAGAAGTTTATATTATTTAGCAAAATAAGCACTATGATAAGGTTTTTCTAATAGTTCGGACAACTTGTATTTAGAATAACTTTTGATAACATAATTCTCTTCATCTGAAAAATAAAGCGTTTCAGAATATTCGTAAGAACCCACAGAAGTCAGTTGTTCATAACTCCTTGCTGCCATAACTATTTTATTAGTAGGAATATGTATAAGTCTGTCTTGTATTATATCAATGTTAGTTATTTGGTTCTCGATAATCGTTTCATCGTCTTTAGCAATACTAACAATTTTCCAGTTTCCTTTTACTGTTTCTTTAATTACTTTATCCATTATTTTTTACTTTTTTGTTTGTTTGTCCAGTATTATTTTGTCTCCTTCTAATTTTAAGGAAACATCATAATTCAAAGACGGACAACATCTTGCATCATCTTTAGCATAACAAAAAGATTCTCCGATTATTTTATTATCCTTTATTTCATTTATCGCCATAGAACCATTACAACTTACCATTTCACTACTTGTTTTGGTAAGTTTTAATTTATAATTATTTCCCTCTTTTAAAAAGATAAAAATATCGTCCCAACCAATATTTCCACCTCCCCAACCTCCTTGCGTACTGACACTTACAATTAAATCTTCGTTATTATCATTATTCAAGTCGCCTAAAAAAACTGACTCAGAACTGGATATTTTAGGAATAGTAATGGTCATTTGTGAGAATGAATACCCATCTTTTTCGGTCGGAATGTTGTAATATTTCATTTCTATTGTTTGATCTGTTTCTATTTTGACTAAACGCATATTTTTTCCATCTTCTAAATAATGCTTTTTTATCTGTTCTAAAATAGCATCATCTAAGTTAGAATTTATTTTGACAGTTTCTTTTATATTTTCTTTGACAGTTTCATTTGAAGTTGTGATTGTATCAATTTTTGTAGTACTATTTGTTTCTTGTATATTTTTTGAGTTGCAAGAAAGAAACAGAACACAAAATAAAGCTAGTGAAATAGAGAATAAATTGTACATAATAATTTGGTTTGATAAAGTAATTTTCTATAAATGTAATTCATAATACAAAAAAAAGACAACCATTTTGTATGAACGGTTATCTTTTTTGCATGAATGGTCAATAATTGTTTTTAAATAGTAATTTTCTAAGTCTGAATCGCTCCAACATTATAACGCTTCGTAATTGGTGCTTGATTGGCAGCTTCAATTCCCATCGAAATAATCTGACGAGTTTCTAATGGATCAATAATAGAATCAATCCAAAGACGTGCAGCAGCGTAATAAGGAGTAGTTTGCCTTTCGTATTTCTCTGTTATTTCGGCTAATAATTTGTCTTCTTCTTCTTGAGAAACTTCTCTTCCTTTTGCTTTTTCCGAACCTACTTTTATTTGTAAAAGTGTCTTTGCAGCCGATGCACCACTCATAACAGCAATTTTAGCCGTTGGAAAAGCAAGCATCAAACGAGGGTCATACGCCTTTCCACACATCGCATAATTTCCTGCACCATACGAATTACCCACTACAATCGTAAACTTTGGAACAACACTATTTGCCATTGCAGAAACGAGTTTTGCACCGTCTTTAATAATTCCTCCGTGTTCGGAACGGCTTCCCACCATAAAACCTGTTACATCATGCAAAAACAAAAGTGGAATTTTCTTTTGGTTACACGTCATTATAAAACGAGCAGCCTTATCAGCAGAATCTGAATAAACAACGCCACCCATTTGCATTTCTTTTTTACCACTTTTCAAAATAATTCGTTGATTGGCTACAATTCCGACCGACCAGCCATCTATACGTGCATGTCCACACAAAATTGTTTTGCCATAGTCCTTTTTATACTCATCAAATTCCGAATTATCGACCATTCTTTCGATAATATCTCGCATATCATACGGTTTGGTACGGTCAGCAGGTAAAAGTCTGTAAATTTCTTCCATATTTTTGGTAGGAAGTTTTGGTTCTGAACGATTAAAACCAGCATCGTCAGGCTTTCCAATTTTATCCATAATATTTCGGATTGCATCAAGACACGCCTCGTCATTTGGATATTTATTATCTGTAACACCAGAAATTTCGCAATGTGTAGAAGCACCTCCCAATGTTTCTTGATCTACATCTTCACCTATTGCAGACTTTACCAAATAAGCCGCCAAAAATACTGAACCTGTTCCCTCTACAATCAAAGCCTCGTCAGACATAATCGGCAAATATGCACCACCAGCAACACAACTTCCCATAATAGCAGAAACTTGTACGATTCCTTCGGCAGACATGTGAGCATTATTTCTAAAAACTCTACCAAAATGTTCTTTATCTGCAAAAATTTCGTCTTGCAAAGGCAAAAATATTCCTGCACTATCAACCAAATAAATAATAGGAATTCGGTTTTCCATCGCTATTTCTTGCGCTCTCAAATTCTTTTTTCCTGTAATTGGAAACCACGCACCAGCTTTTACTGTTGCATCGTTTGCCACAATTACACAAAGCCGTCCACTTACATGACCCAAACCAGTAACCACGCCACCAGACGGACAACCTCCCCATTCCTGATACATTTCATCGCCTACAAAAGCTCCAATTTCTGTAAAATAAGTTAGGTTTCCATTTTCGTCTTTGTCCAAAAGGTAGTTGATACGCTCTCTAGCCGTTAGTTTTCCTTTCGATTTGTGTTTGTCTATTTTCTTTTGTCCTCCTCCTAATTTTACTTTTTCCAGTTTTGCTTGAAGCTGAAAAACGAGTTGTTTGTTTGCATCTTCATTGATATTATGCTGAATGTTTTCTTTTTCAGACTTAGAAGGACTACTATGTGTAGTGCTACTTTTCTTTTCCTTATCTTTATTTTGTGGTTTATCTGCCATAGTTTGTGTAGTGTGTGCTAGTTTACTTTTTTCGTGTTTCTATTTAGGTCTTACAAAAAAAACGATTTATTTGGTATTTTACAATAGAAAGTTTTGATTAATTGAATACTAACAGATTTAATTCATTAGACTTCTACATCAATTAAATTAGTTTTAACAATTCTTCATACCATTCTTTTTTCTTCTGCTTTTTTACTTTGACTGTTTTGTTGTCATAAATTTCGTCATAGACTTCTCTAGCTTCTGATGGGTTAATTACTTTCGTGCTATCATTTACAAAATCTGCCTTTTTAATAATTCCTTTGTAATAATCATCTCTTATTTCTATATTTTCTTTTAATAGAATAACTATCCTCCCATCTTTCAAATGAATAGAAGTAAAATTTCCATATTGAGAATCTGAAACGCTATTTTTTATCTGATATTTTAGAAATAAATTACCTATTTCATTCAGAAAAACATACTCTTTTTCGATTTTACAATATTGAATTTTGAAAGTTTCAAATACTAAAGATTTATTTTCGGTGCTAGACATGCTAGTTTTAAAGTTTAACACACCAAAATCATATTTACTATCAATAGTATTTGTAACCCATTTTTTATTTCCATGTTTATCATATTTAATTTCCTCTTTTGAATTTAATACCTTTATTTTTTTACTCACATATATTGAATGTTGTTGGTCTTTTTCAATTACATTACCTGTTTCTGTATCTATACTGTCTAATTTCCAAAAATTAGCTAAGTCATTTTGATTGAATGGTTCAAGAATTTCTACTTCTTCTAATTCTTCTACTTCATCTTTTGGTGGAATAAGATTTGTGTAAATAGTAAAACTTATCATTAAAAATAGCAGTAAAAATCCAATAAAAGCAGAAACTTTATTTGTAGATTGATTTCGTGGCATATTGAAGTTATCATAGTTTGGGTAGAAATATTTTTGTACTATCGTTTACATACTTAGAATCTTGCAATAACTCTGTATAATAATAGTTTCTTTTCACTTTACCATCTTCTTGCATTAGTAATATTCTTGTTCCATCTTTCAGTTCAACACAAGTGAAACTGCCATATTCCTCATCAGTTATGATAGAATGAATTTTATATTTTAGAAATAGATTTCCTATTTCTTTTAAGTTGAAAGAAAAGTTTTCATTATGAGTTACTGTAAAATTTTTAAATTCTCTATTTGCAGTTCTACTGACTTTTTCTCCTAATAAAAAGGATAATGTTCCATAATTAACTATGAACTGTTTTTTACTATCGTTATTTTCTATTTTACTAAAAAATTGCCTTATCGAATCAGGCAGTTCATCGCCAAAACCTGATGTTAAAGCGTTTTTATAATCGCCAATTTCTATTACTTTATCAATATCTAAGCTTACTCTTACTCCTCCATGTTCTTCCAAACGCATCAGGGGAGAACCTGTCTGTAATTTTTCTAATTTCCATAAATTATTCAAATCTGTACTATCAAAAAGGAAATACTCTTTTTCTATTGCCCTTTGGTTATATCTTCTTATCACTTCTTCTTTCATGGATTTATCAACGAAAAAATTTATAAAAATAGTAAAACCTATAATTGCAAGTAAAAGAGTTACTCCAATTACACAAGAAATTTTACTAGTAAATTGATTGTGTGGCATATTTGAATAGTTTTATTGTTTCTTCCTTGTTATTCCATCGATGGTTTCATAATGTTTATCATATATTTTTTTGATAGCTAGAGGAAGAATTATTTTTGTGCTATCGTTTATAAAACTAGCTTTTTCAATCAATTCTCTATAATAATTATCAACTATGTATGCACCTTTTTTTACTAAAAAACTTTTCTTCCGTCGTTGAAATGGATAGCAGTAAAATATCCGTAGTCAGAAGAGGTTGTAATACTATTAATTTGATACTTCAAAACTAAATTACCTATTTCATTGATTGGAATAATATCTCTTTCGTTTGTACAACATTCAATTTCAAATTTTTCAAAAAATAAAGGTTCTTCTTTGCTATCATGTATTTTAGTTTCAAACTTCAATGTTCCAATAGTATAAGCATTATCAACTGGAATTTCTATTAACCTTTGTACTCCATTTTCATCAGTAACAGTCTTATGAATTAAATCAGTTTTTGGCATTTGTCTATAAAAACGTATTGAATATCTTTGCTCTTCTTCAACTATTCTACCTGCTTTCGTTTCTATGCTGTCTAGTTTCCATAAATCATTTATCGCCGTATCATTGAAAGGTTCAAAATAAATTTCTTCTTTTTCTATATTTTCATATTCTTCCATCTCTTCTGCTTCCATTGGTTCTTCAATAGGAAAATTTATAAAAATTGTAAAACATATCATAAAAAATAACAGAGTTACTCCAATTATACGAGAAATTTTACTTGAAGATTGATTTTGTGGCATTGTTTACTGGATATATTTTTGTAGATTTATTAACAAATTATTTTTATGTTACTTTTAAATAAAATATAAAATGGAAGTTATAATAAATATTTCAGAAAGTTTTGAAAAAGACCTAACTAATTTTTCTCTTGAAAAAAAATCTACTATTAAAGCAAAAATAAACGGTTTGATTTTCCTAATTAAAGAAGGTAAATCGACAGATGATTATTTGTATAAATTGAAAGAAATAAATTTAGGTAAAGAGTTAGAAAGTTCGCTTTATGTTTTTAATGTAGATAAAGATAATAGAATAATTCTAACTTCTGAATACGACCCTTTATTTGAAGAACATATCTTAACTTTGTTTAGAGTTGTTTGTAAAAAGAGTGTAGATACTTCTTATCAAAATGTTGCATCTTTTCTTTATGAATTTCTTGTTATTAAGTAGCTGACAGTTTCCAACTGTCATTTTTTTAGCCGTATATTTTCTGACAGTTAGAAGCTGTAAGCTACGTAAAATCACACTCCTAACTTTCCAATTCCCTACGATACGCCACAGCAGCACGAATTTTGACATAACTCATCTTTTCCTCTAAAAACTCAAAAACAAATTTCATTCGGAATGTTTCATCTTTTGGAAGACGTTTTTTTACTGTTTTGGTGGCTTCTTCTATGATTTCAATTTCTTCTAAACTCACAAACTCTAACCAATCGACTTTAAAACCTTCTTGTGTAGCTTGATACAAATGCCCTAAAACTGTTCCTTCGGTCATATTTCGCTCCTCTGCTATTTGCTTGAGTGATTTGTTTTCATTTTTGAATAATTTCCATGTTACTTGTGCCGAACTCACATTTCTATTTTCTTTTTTAGCATTCTCTAAATGTGCATCAACTCGTGTATTTCCTTTTGTTTTGACATAATTTGAAATAGCATCTAAAAACACTTGTCCAAATTCTCTCAATTTCATATCACCTACACCAGAAACTTGTCGCATCTGAAACAAATGTGTAGGAGCTTTATCAACCATATCTTTGAGTGTTGCATCACCAAAAACCATATACGGCGCAACTCCTTTTGAGTCTGCAATCTGTTTTCTAAGCTGACGCAACTCTTCGAAAAGTCCTTCGTAAAGTTGTGCTTTTTTGCTTTTTGGTCGCTCTGCTTGTTTTTCTCTTTCCTTCTTAGATTTAAACTCAAATTTGACTAAATCAACTTTCTTTTTCTCAAACAAAACAGCTTTTGCTGCATCGGTTAGCTTTAATGAGTTGCCTTGGTCGTAAGCAATTTCTATCAATCCCATATTCAAAAACTGCAATAAATATTGCTGCCAAATGCCTGAAGAAATATCCGAACCTGCGCCATACGTTTTTATTTTATCATATCCTTTTTCCAAAACTTCATAACGCTGCGAACCCCTCAAAACATCAATAAGCATCGTAAAACCCACTTTTTCATCCATTCGCATCATAGCAGAAAATGCCTTTTGAGCGATTACAGTTCCATCAAAATGCTTGGGAGGATTATTACAGACATCACAATTTCCACAGTTTTCTAATAGCGTTTCTCCAAAATAACTAAGCAAAATCTTTCTCCTACAAATTTGAGCATCTGCATATTGCTGCATACGGTCTAGCTTGGCAAGTTGCAACTCTTTTTGTCCACTTTCTTCTGCAAAACTTTTCAAAATTGATAAATCTTGAAAACTATAAAAAAGCATTGTATCGCCTTTTAATCCATCACGTCCTGCTCTTCCAATTTCTTGATAATAACCTTCAATGTTTTTAGGAATATTATAATGCATTACCCAACGAACATTTGGCTTGTCGATGCCCATTCCGAAGGCAATCGTCGCACAAACAATAGGCGTTCGGTCTGCAATAAAATCATCTTGAACTCGGTTTCGCTCGTGTGAAGTTAGTCCTGCGTGGTAATAATCTGCTTTGACACCTGCTTTTTGAAGTCGTGCAGCTACATTTTCCGTATTTTTTCTACTCAAACAATAAATAATTCCAGATTCATTTGGTCGTCTTAAAATATAACTCACAATGCTATCCATACGTTTATAAGCTGGCAAAACATTGAGCGAAAGATTAGGACAATTAAAAGAAGCTACAAACTCTGTCGGATTTTCTAAACCTAATTGACTTACAATATCTCTTCTCGTAATTTTATCAGCCGTTGCAGTAAGAGCAATCATTGGAACAAACGGAAAACGGTCTTTTAATGACTTCAACTGCGTATATTCGGGTCTGAAATCGTGTCCCCATTGCGAAATACAATGCGCTTCATCAACAGCAAAAAGCGAAACTGGTAACGATTGCAAAAAATAAGTAAACGAATCGGTCAGTAATTTTTCTGGCGAAACATATAATAATTTGATAATTCCTTGCTTTACTTCTGATTCTATTTCTCTTTGTTCTCCTGCATCTTGTGAAGAATTTAGAAAAGCTGCCGAAATTCCGTTCGTTTGAAGTGCATTTACTTGGTCTTTCATAAGGGCAATCAAAGGCGAAATTACGATACAAATTCCATCTAAAGTAACAGCAGGAATTTGATAACAAATAGATTTTCCTCCACCTGTCGGCATCAAAACGAGCGTATCATTTTTTGCATAAACAGAAGAAATAATATCTTCCTGCAAAGGACGAAAAGTAGAATAACCAAAATATTGTTGGAGGGCGTGGCGAGCTTTATCTAAGTTCATTTGAATTGTCTTTATTTTCTCTATCTATCTTAAAATAGTGAACAAATAGTGAACAGTTTATTTTTTGTAGCTTTAAAGGTAAACATTTTTTAGAAAAAGATGATATTTTTTGCAATAAACTAATTTTTTTAGCCAAAATTCGATTTGTAATGTAGTTTTTCAAAGTTGCAGAGCAACATTCTATTTGTAGAAAACACCTCAAACGAAATTTCATAAGTTGCAGAGCAACGCACTATTTTTATTTTTTATTCGGAATGATAAATTTCAATAGAACGTTGCGCTGCAACTTTTTGAAAATAGGTTTTGGTTTGTATGATTCTACAAATAGGACGTTGCGCTGCAACTAAAATACTTCTATTGGAAATAACGAAACTCACGAATTTATTCGTCAGAAAGAACGCTTTTTATTCGTGGGAAAAGTACTCAAATTTCCCTTCTCAACCAGCCTGTAATACTCATTCTATTTCTGATTTCACTTGGCAAAACCTCGTGCCAAATTAGTTCACTTCGCATACAAACAAAGCGATTAAAGATAGGTAAAATATCAGTTTCAGTTTTATCGTCATCGTCATCATTACTATCTTGAGCGTAAATACGTAATTTCCCTCCATCCTCTTCTTTCCAATCGTCATTAAAATAAAGAATACAAGAAATAAAGCGTTTTTGTGCAGTCTGATGATTGTCTAAATGCTTTTTATAAAAACTTTTTGGAGGATAAATAGCAAAATGACCTTCAAAATTATTTAGCGATAAATATAATTCTCGGTTGATGGCTTCTTTGAAATTATCAATTTGTGTCCAATAAATTTGTTGAAATTGGGTTAGATTATCTGGCTGCAACCATTTTACATAATCACTTCTTATTTCTGGTCGCAGTTGCCAATCTACGCCACGCCTTCCAATTCCTGCTGGGTCAAATTCTCCTTCTTCATATTCCTGATTCAATTCTTTTTTGAGAGAATTAGCAATTTCTAAAGGTAAAAAATCATCAACGCTTGCCCAACCTTTTTCGGCTAGACCGTCTATGAGAAGATTTATTTTATCTGATTCTATTAAATTTAACGGATTCATAATTTTACCATCTTAAGTACATTGCTGTTTAGGAAAAGGCAAGCCATTTCCCTACAATGAAAACACATTATCAAATAATTATTTTCTCAAAACATTTTTCTACTACATTTCTTTCTGATTACAAACAACAAAGTTACAGATAAAAAAACTAACACGAATTTTAATAGTCAATTTATAAGTAGAAATTTATAAACTGAAAAAAATAGCAAAATTTTAAAATAAAAGGTGTTTTTTGACAAATTGCTATTGGTATTTGAGAATTTTTGAATGTATATTTGTAGCTAGAATTTTTCAACAAACAAACCTTTGTTGAGTTATTATAAAAGTAATTTATTCAAACGTAAAAATAGACCTAAAAAAACAGAATACATGATTGATTTAACTGTAATTCTTTCAGGACTTGCCGTTTTCGGAGTTGTTACGCTTCTTCTTGTTGGTTTGCTTCTTGTTGCAAAGGCGCAATTAGTACAAAGTGGAGATGTAAAAATTGTCATAAATGGTAATGAAGGCGAACCGATAGTCGTTCCTGCTGGCTCAACACTCCTTACTACGCTAAGCGAAAACAAAATATTTTTGCCTTCTGCTTGTGGTGGTGGTGGTACATGTGCGATGTGTAAATGTATCATTGATGAAGGGGGTGGCGATGTTTTGCCTACTGAAGTCGGACACCTTAGCCGTGCCGAACAAAAAGAAAAAGTTCGTTTGACGTGTCAAGTAAAAGTAAAAAACGATATGGAAATCCGTATTCCAGAAGAGATTTTTGGAATTAAGAAATGGGAATGTACGGTTCAATCAAACTATAATGTTTCTTCGTTTATCAAAGAATTTGTAGTAGAATTGCCAAAAGGAGAAACGTTACACTTCGAATCGGGTGGATATATTCAGATTGATGTTCCTCCAGTTACGGTTGATTTCAAAAACATGAATATTGATCCTCATCCAGATGATCCATTAGGAAAAGATAAATTTAGAGATGAATGGGACAAATTTGGTCTTTGGGATTTGAAAATGGTAAATGATGAGCTTGAGTTTAGAGCTTATTCTATGGCAAATCATCCAGCAGAGGGAAATATTGTCATGCTTAATATTCGTATCGCTACTCCACCGTGGGATAGAGCGAATAATAAATGGATGGACGTAAATCCAGGAAAATGTTCTTCGTATGTATTTGATTGTGTGAAAGGCGACAAGGTAAATATTTCAGGACCTTATGGCGAATTCTTCATAAAAGATACGCAACGTGAAATGATTTATATTGGTGGTGGTGCTGGTATGGCTCCTCTACGTTCTCACATTTTCCACTTGTTCCATACATTAAAATCTGACCGTAAAGTTTCGTTTTGGTATGGTGGACGTTCGAAGAGAGAACTTTTTTATGTAGAAGAATTTAAAGCTATTGAAAAAGAATTTCCAAACTTTGAGTTTAATATTGCCCTTTCAGAACCACTTCCAGAAGATAATTGGGACGGTTATGTAGGTTTTGTGCATCAAGTTTTGATTGATAATTATCTTTCTAAGCACGAAGATCCAGAAGAAATAGAATTTTATTTCTGTGACCTCCGATGATGAATGCAGCCGTAATCAAAATGTTAGATGATTATGGTGTTCCAGAAGAACATGTTATGTTTGATGATTTTGGTGGATAAGAATTTAATTGTTAATTATAAATGCTTGAAATTTCTATTTGTATAGAAGTTTCAAGCATTTTTTATTTAATCTAAACTATTGTCAAAGTCCGATTACAGACTATTGACAAAGTTTGAATATCTTTACAAAGAAGATAAATTGATTCAATAAACTTATCCTACCAAAAATGGCTTATTCAGATTTTACATTATACGATTTAGAAGAAAAATTTGGAGTAAAGCATCAACGGCAGACACTTCAATTTTCTGTTTTGCCTTTTGAAGTAAGCGAAAGATTAAAAACAGAACTTGCAGAAAGTACAGAAATGCCTATCAAAAGTGAAAAAGCAAAAAGTGAATGGATTGTAGTTCCTATTTTGAAAGAACTTAGGAGGAGAAATGACAAATTTTTTACTATCTATTCTGGAGATACACTTGTAGGAGAAAAAGAAACAGGACTTCAATGAGAATGTGATTTCATTTTGAGTAAAGACACAAAATCCTACGAAATTAGTGTTCCTATTTTTCAAATTGTAGAAGCAAGACGAAATGATTTGGACGAAGGAATAAAACAATGTTCTGCACAACTTGTAGGCGCAAGAAAATTTAATGAACGCAAAGGAATTTTTACAGAAAAATTATACGGCTGTACCACTACTGGCGATGTTTGGCAGTTTATAGAATATTCTGATAAATTGTATATCAATGACAAGAAATATTATTTGAGCGAAATAAATGAACTATTAGGAATTTTTCAAAGTATAATCGATTATTATAAAGTGATTTTGAAGTAAATTGTAATAAGAACTTTGTAATTAGATTGTATAAAAAACTCTGAAATGGAAATGCAAACTATTGTCAAAGTCTGAACTATTGACAAAGTTTGAAGTAAGAATTAATCAAAACAAAGTCATTTCTCCACAAAGAGGCGTTTGAAGAAGTCCGATTATTATTTTTTGTTGTTCCTTGTGGTCGTAGCTTCCAAAGAGATACATGAGTTTTGTAAGTGCAGCTTCGGAAGTCAAATCGTTTCCACTAATTACACCTATTTTAGTAAGTGCATGACTTGTTTCGTAATGTCCTTGCAAAACATAGCCACCAGCACATTGAGAAACATTTACTACCACAACTCCACGCTTAATTATTTTTTCTAAAACATCAATAATCCATTTTTCGGTAGGAATATTTCCAGAACCAAATGATTCTAAAACTACACCTTTCAAATCTTCATTTTCCAACATAGGAAGGTAATATTTCGGATTCATACTTGGATGAATTTTCCAAAGAATTACATTATCGTCCATAGCACTTTTGAATGTCAGTTTTTCAGTAGGAACAGGTAGAATAGAACTTTTTGCATAATTGATATAAATTCCTGCTTCAGCAAGATGAGGATAATTTTCAGATTCAAAAGCAGTAAAATTTAGCGTCTGAACCTTTTTAGAACGGTTTCCTCTCAAAAGTAGATTATCAAAATAAATACAAACCTCTGGTACTAAAGCTACATTTTGTTCTTTTACAATCTCGTTTCCATCTTCTAAAACCACAAACTGCTGTTTGCTTTCTTGCATAGAAGCAATTTCTAAAGCACCAATCAAATTTTCTCTTGCATCGGTTCGGTGTGCGCTTATCGGAATTTGTGCGCCAGTAAAAATAACAGGTTTAGCTAGATTTTGAAGTAAAAAGCTCATTGCAGAAGCCGAATAAGCCATTGTATCAGTTCCATGCAAAATCACGAAACCATCAAATTTTTCATACAATTCTTCTATCAACCAACTCATACTCAACCAATGTTCTGCTCCCATATTCGAAGAATCAATCGGTTCAAAAGGAACTAACATCGTCAAACGAAATTTAAAACGAGTAAGCTCTGGAACTTCTTCCAACAAAACCTCAAAATCAAAAGGAACAAGACTACCATTTTCGTCGTAATCCATTCCGATTGTTCCTCCTGTATAAATTACCAAAATGGACGTATTGCAATCTTCATCGGCAGCAGTACGCAATTTTATGATGTTGTATTGGTCTAAAAGCATAAACAAATTTAGAAGTTAGATTTCAGAATTTAGAAGTAAAATTCAAATTAAATTTCAGAAGTAAACACAATTTATAGTTCAAGTTTCTGCATTCGCCTTTAACACGTCCCTCGCCCCTAATCTCCATACCCTCGTATTCGTATTTCCCTCTCCTCTCGCCCCTATTCTCCATTCCCTCGTATTCGTATTTCCCTCTCCTCTCGCCCCTAATCCCTCGCCCCAAATAATTTCTTCGCATTTTGAGTAGTTTTCTCAGCTACTTCTTTTATAGTAAGTCCTTTTATTTCGGCTATTTTTTTGGCAATAATTGGAATGTAACTACTTTCGTTTCGCTTTCCTCTATATGGAACAGGCGAAAGATACGGCGCATCGGTTTCCAAAATCAAATGTTTCAAATCTATGTTTGGTAATACTTTATCTAATCCTCCATTTTTATAAGTAACTACTCCACCAATTCCCATTAAAAAATCTAGTTTTTGGATTCTTTCAGCTTGCTCTACTGTTCCTCCAAAACAATGAAAAACACCTTTGAGTTTTTCGTCTTTATGATTTTCTAAAATATCTAATGCTTCATCGGTTGATTCTCGTGTATGAATGGCAATTGGAATATTGAATTTTTTAGCCCAATTTATCTGAATTTCGAAGGCTTCTTTTTGCTGTTCGAAAAAGGATTTGTCCCAATATAAATCTAGTCCAATTTCTCCAACGGCTGAAAACTTGCGTTTATTGAGCCACTCTTCAACAGTATAAAGTTCTTTTTCAAAATCTTTTTTGACAGAACAAGGATGCAAACCCATCATAGGAATAAAACGCTCTTTGTCTTTCTGCTCAATCTCAAACATTGGTTCGATGGAAGCGTGATCAATATTTGGTAAATAAACTCGTTCTATTCCAGAGTCATTTAGTCTATCTACTAGCTCGTTCCAGTCTGGTTTGAATTTTTTGTCGTATAAATGAGCGTGTGTGTCTATAAATTTCATAATTTCAGTTCTCAAATTTTGTTTCTTTTTACAAAGATAATTTAATTCTTTCAAAACCTATGAAATTACTTTTTTGTGTCTGTTTGAGTATCTTTTTAGTTGGTTTGCTTTCTTGCCAGAATAATAGAAATGCAGAAAATGACAATTTAGATTCACTTTCTATTCAAAGAGAGAAATCAAAATTAGTTGTTGAATATAGAATGTTGAGTAATGTAAAATACCCCAAAGATAGAAATTGTATAGAAAAATTAGCTTCATTTAAAGACCCAAAAGTAGGAGTTCGTCTTTTATTTCCAAAAGATATTTCTAAATTTGGTTTAGATACAGCATATCAAGAGGATTCTTATTCTATTCAACAGTTAGGTGTTTTTCATAAACCTATTTCTAACGAAGATGAAAATTATATAATTTATGTCATGACTTTTGATTATATGGTTTCTCTAGTTGTTTTTGAAGATAAGAAGACTAAAAATAGATATTTTACGATTACAGGAAAAGCAAAAGGAATATTTTGGATAAATAATTCATACTGGATTATTGGAAACGGATGTCATATGGGCTGTTCTATAAGTGTAGAAAGAATTAAAAATCCAAAATTATTGAAACCTACAAAAGAGCAAAATTTAGATTCATTGAGGAAACAAGTTCGAAGGTTACCTCATGAGGAGATAATGAAAATTGTAGGACAAGAGGGAGATGAATTATTGTTTTCTTCTGACAAAGATTTACTTACCTTTATAGCTTACGAAAATTCAGTAATAATAGCTTCCATTAGCTATAGAGAGGGTAATTACAAATTTATTCAAATTAATGAAGACAAAAGTATAGAAATAATTGACAGTCTAGGGTACGAAAATTTTACTATAAATACGGAAATAGGTTTTTTCAATGAAAGTAAGGATAGAACTACAATTTTACCAAAAAATCAAAGTCTAATTTCGTTTTGCAATACAGTTTTGAAAATTGAAAACGATACACTTTTTGTTTATTCTTTAGAGTAAATTATTTTATTCATACACTTCAACAACGAGATACTTATTTTTTCAAATACAACTTGATGCTTCTTCATCATTAATAAACTACATTTTACTTTACATAATTCTGATTAAAATTTCTTTTCTTCAAAACGCCAAGTAAGTAAAATAGAAGACGTAATTAGACCTAAACATAATCCCCACCAGATACCAGAAACGCCCATTCCAAACGGAAAAGCAAGAATGTACCCCCCTCCAATTCCGACTACCCAATACGCAAAGAGACTAATGGCTGTCGGAATTTTAATATCTTCTAATCCTCTGAGATTACCTGCCGAAACTACTTGTATTCCATCTGTAAGCTGGAAAACGGCTACAATTATCAAAAGTTGCATTGTTATTTCTACAATTTCGGCTGCATTGGCTTCTGCTTCGTTGATGTACCAAAGGGGAATTTGTCCTCTGAATAAGAATATAAGTCCTGCCATTACTGTCATAAAAATAACAATCAAATAAACGGCACTTCGACCTGTGATTTTTATTTCTGATAAATTATTTTTTCCTACCAAATTGGCTATCGCAACTGTGGTTCCTTGCGAAATTCCGACAGCGACCATAAACGTAGTGAAAGCAATATTGAGTGCAATTTGATGTGCTGCCAAGGCTTCTTTACTAATCCAACCTGCCATAATTGCAGCTACTCCAAACGCTCCACTCTCAAAAACCATTTGCATACCGATAGGAACACCAATGTTTAATAACTTCTTGAAAATTTCTTTTGAAAAAACAGAAAGTGAGAATGTAAAATCTATGAATTGTCTAAAGAATTTTAATCCAAAAAACACGCTTAACATTAAAATTAACATCAAAATACGAGAAGAGAGTGTAGCTATTCCTGCTCCAACGAGACCTAATTCTGGAAACCCAAATTTGCCAAAAATAAGTAAATAATTAAGCGCAATATTAATGATACAGCAGATAATATTTACGCTCATCGGTATTTTTGTCTTTGTAAGAGCTTCCGAAAACTGTTGCAGAGCCAAAAACAAAAACCAAGGTATAATAGAAAGAGCAAGCAGACGGTAATACGGAATTGCCAACACAACAACCGAAGGGGGTTGATCCAAATAATCCAAAAACGGAATGGCAAACTCAAAACCTAGCCACATAAGTGTACTCACAAGGGCGTAAAGTACCATTCCATTTTGCAAATATTTAGCACAGAGTGGGTAATTTTGGGCTGCATACGCACTCGCAACTGGAGGTTTTAAACCATAACTAAGACCAATTCCAAAAGTAGCGAACGTAAAAATTGCACTATTTGCAAAGGCTGCCGAAGCAAGTGCAACCGTATCGTAATTGCCTACCATTATCGTATCTGAAAGTGCAATCAAGACAGTCGTGATTTGTCCTAAAACGATTGGCGAAGACAGACGAATGTGTTTTTTGAAGTAGAAAAGATAGTTTTTCATAGAAATTAGTTCATTAAAAAATACCCTAAGGGTTTTAAAAACCCTTAGGGTCTGAATATATACTTATATCAAATCAGTAATATTTTTTACTCCAAGTTGAGCAATTTTGATGAATCCTTCTCCATAATCTACTCCAATGGAATGTCCAAATTCTTTTGCTCGTGCTTCCAAAAACTGTACAAAACGAGGCGAAGAAATAAATGTTTCGACTTCGTCTGATTTATAATTTTTGTTGTGAAATTGAGATTCAAAAGCCATAACAGATTTCATTTTTTGCTCCCAAAACGGAGTTACATCGACTACAAAATCAGGAGTTAGCATATTACTTTGAATATAATGATAAACTTGTTTGGGTCTCCAATGCTCTTGTTTTTGTCTGTTGTATTCGGTTTCTATTTTGATAAGTCCACTCAAAAAACAGGCTGTTTTTGAAAGTTCTGCACCTTTTCCGTGGTCTGGATGTCGGTCAGAGGGTGCATTTATCAACATTATTTCTGGTCTGAATTTTCTAATTACTTGAATTACTTTTAACCTATGCTCATTATCATCATAAAAAAATCCATCTTTAAAAGCTAAATTTTCTCTTACAGAAAGTCCTAGAATTTCGGCTGATTTTTTGGCTTCTTTATCACGAATTTCTGCGCTTCCTCTTGAGCCTAACTCTCCTCTTGTAAAATCTACAATTCCTACTTTTTTTCCTTTTGCTGCTGCTGCTAAAAGTGTTCCCGAACAGCTTAATTCTACGTCGTCTGGGTGTGCAGCTAAGGCTAGAATGTCTAGTTTTATGTTTTGATTAATCATAAAATAATTTGAATTTTACTTTACTATTTCCGTAAGGTCGGATTGGTAAATGATTTATTATGAGGGTTGAAGATAGATTTCTGTCTTTCTAATTTATTATAATAGAGTTGCAAAGATAGAAATTTGAAGTTCATTTGTAGGTAGAATTATTGATTTGTAAGATTGTTTTAGCATATTTACAACTATAGTTGTAGAGTTCACTTTTTATAAATGGACTGGTACAACTATTTTTCCACGAACGAATTTATGATTTTCATCTTTCTAAAAAGTTTATTTTTATAGTTTTTTGGCTATCCAATGATTTATCCTAAATAAGACATATTTCATTATATTGTTAAGTAAAACTGCTACTCTGTTTGTTGTTTTGCATATTCTAAAAAAATATTTTATGCTTGGTGCAACTTCTTAGCAAACTTTTGCATCTAATAAGTAACAGAAGCATCATTTTTGAGTTAAGTAAGTAGAGAAGTTTTTCCAACAAACCAAAAATTAGTTTTATTTTAACTTTAAACGGTAGCTTCATCAAATTAAATTAAGCCAACAACTAGTAATTACTTAAATATAAAATACATTCAAACTATACCTATATCATTATGAAAAATACAAGCAAAAATAAAATAAAATCACACCGAATAATTGGTTCGATTATCGGCTCTCCTCCTGCTATGCCTTCTATTATAGGGATTCTATTAGCTTTCTTTATTTTTACAGGAAATTCTTTTGCGCAAGATACTAAAAGCAATGGCTATGACTATGACGATGTTTATGGTTCAAAAAAAGACCGAGTTGCTCTAACTACTAAGAAAGAAAAAGAAGCAGCTTTAGCACAACAACGTGCCGATGAAGCTCGTGCAAGAGCAGAAGCAGAGTATGCACAACAAGCCGAAATTAGAGCAAGGCTAGATGCACAAGAAGCACAAGCAAATCAGTTTACACCTACTTATACACCTTACCAACAACAAAATTGCAACAGTTGTGGACAGTTTAATCAATTCAATTCTCCTTGTGGATTTAATAATCCGTGTGGAAATAGTGGATTTAATAATCCGTGTAACAATCCGTGTGGAAATCCTTGTGGATCGCCTTGTGGAGGTGGTTTTTCAAACAATAGGTGGAATAATGGCTGGAACAACGGCTGGGGAAATAATTGGAATAACGGTTGGAACTCTGGATGGTCAATTGGTTGGTCGTCTCGTGGAGGATGGAACTCTGGCTGGTCGTATGGCTATGGAAACAACTGGAATAATGGTTGGAATAATAGAGGCTGGGGAAATGGATATTACGGAAACGGCTGGAATAATGGCTGGGGAAATAACTGGAATAACAACGGTTGGAATAATAACAATTGGAATACTTATGACCGAGTTTATAGAGGAGACAGACGCAGTCAGAGTGTAACAGCAGCACGCCAGCGCAGAGGTGGAAATATAATTATTCCTACTACTACAGGGGGTAATCGCAATACAAATGGGAGAAATAGAAACAGTAATATGTCTAACCAAAACACGAATAACAATCGCAATAACGGAAATTATAACCAAGGTAATACCAACAGTAATAGAAGAAATAGTGGTAATTACAACCAAGGAAATAATTCTAACAGAAATAGTAATACGAATTCCAATACTCGTAGAAATACAAATCAGCGCAGAAACAACTCTGGAACAAGTACAAGTGGAAGTTCGAAACTCTTCGAAACAGAAGTGGAGGAAGCTCTACACAAAGTTCTGGAAGTGGTCGCTCTAGGTCTGGTGGAGGAAGCCGTAGTGGAGGTGGAGGTCGTTCACGTAGAGGTGGTGGTGGAGAGTAATTTTTCTTTACCCTAACTTTAGCTTACAAAATTATATTAAAAAAGGCTTTTTACAGAAATGTAGAAAGCCTTTTTTTTGTTTGAAATTGAGTTTCTACGAACAAATTAGTGGGTTTTACTTACCGTTTCGTTCAAATTATTCTACTTCCTTTTTTCTCACAACTACTTCAGTTACACATCGAAAACCCAACCATGCCTTCGGAGAATCATAAACTTGAACTCTATCAGCAGCACATTCTTCTAAGGTATGATAAAAACTCCTAACTGGTTTAAAAACACAAGTAGCGCAAATTGTAGATTGAAAAGCAATATTACAAGTTATTTTTGAGAAACCTATTGTTTTCTGAAAAAAATTTCCGTATTTTTGTAAAACATTTTAAATTACTTTAAGCAAACTTTCAAAAGAAGTTTTGAGAAAATACAGAAAAACTAATTTACTTATTCGTTTAATAAATTGTTTTATGTATTTATTTTTTTGAAAAATTGAAACTATGCTATGCAGTAATTTATTGAGAAACTTTTAAAGAATATTTACCAAACCTTTATATACTATGTCGGAGAGCCTACGCATACTTTACGTAACGAGCGAGATTGCACCATTTTTGAATAAATTAGGAGTTGGAGATTATGTACGTCCGTTGCCAGAAGCAATGCAGAATAAAGACATCGAAATTCGTGTCATCGTACCACGTTGGGGAGTTATCAATGAGCGTAAAAATCGCCTTCACGAAGTAGTCAGACTTTCTGGAATTAATATTACGGTTGGAGAAGAAGACAAACCACTTACTATCAAAGTTGCTTCTATTCCACAAGCCAAAATGCAGGTGTATTTTATCGATAATGAGGATTATTTTCACCGTAAGAAATTATACAAAGACAAAGCAGAAAATCTTTTTGAAGATAATGATGAGCGTGCAATTTTCTTTTGTAAAGGTGTTGCCGAAACCGTAAAAAAATTAGGTTGGGCACCCGATATTGTTCATTGTAACGATTGGTTTACAGGGCTTTTACCTCTTTATTTGCGTACAACGTATCAAAACGAACCCTTATTCAAAGAATCAAAAATCGTTTCTACTGTTTATGATAATCTTTTTGAGCAAAATTTTGATACCACAACACTTTTTGACAAAGTAGCTTTAGAAGATATTACAGAAGAAATGTTGGCTTCTCTAATGGCTAATCCAACACCACAAGGATTTATGGAAATAGGCGCAAAATATTCTGACTGTGTCGTAAATGCACAAGAATCTGGAAAAACAAATGATATTGTTTCGGTTTCTTCGTCAGATAAATTAAGCACTATTATAGGAGAAGGAGATGAGTTTTGTGAGGAATATTATGAACTTTACAAAAATATTTTGGGAGAAGACAGAATGGCAGAATTGCTTGTAGAAAAAACAGCTTAAACTGGATTTATATAGCCAGTATAGATTAATTAAGAAAAACAGACAGAATTATTATTTTGTCTGTTTTTTGTTTGGCTATAAGTTTCTATTCATTTTTATATCCATTCAAAATCCTGTGTGTGCATAACAAATTGTTGCTCTATATTTGAAATTGAAAAAGATAATTTTTTATACCCCCAATCCTGCTAATCCTATAAATCCTTAACAAATTCAGTTATAAGAAATGGTAGTGTAGAAAATTTCTATATAATTCGTACTTTTGCAACGCAATGAGACAGTTGAATCGTAGTGCTTTCATTCTGTATCGAAACAGCTTTCTCAAAAAACACTAAAACAGTTGTCATAAATTTAATTTAATGAAAAATAATAATTCATCTCGCATAGTTTCATTTTCGCCTTTTTTATCTTTGTTTTTCTCTTCAAAAACTCTGTCTTTTTTTAGTCTAATTACGTTTCTACTTTTTAGTGTAATTTTAAGTAGTTGTGAAAAAGAACCTGAACCTATTGAAATAGGAGAAGAACAGCTTATCAATACCTATTATACTGATACGATGAGAGTTGATGTGAAAGTTTTTCAATTAGATAGTATAAATACTACGAGTAGAGCAGGTAATTCTCGTCTCTTGATGGGTTCTTTGACTGACGACTATGTAGGTAAATATTCGGCGCAAGCTTATGGAAATATTTCACTTACTACGCTGACTGAAGATTTGAGAAATGATGCTGGTCAGATAGCTATATTTGACTCTTTAGTTGGTTTTTTTCAAACTGATTATGCTTATGGAGATGCAACTGCACAAAATAATATAGAAATTTACGAAGTTTCAGAGTTTTTTGAGACCAAATCATACTATCAATTTAGTACCCTCCAAACATCAAATTCTGTAATTGGGACTGCTTCTTATCCTGCTGATTTGGATACTAATAAAGTATTACGAGTAAGTTTTGCAGAAGAATTTGGAAGGCAACTATTTGATTATGGAATAAATAATAAATTTGAAAACGATTCTTTATTTCGTCGCTTTTCAAAAGGACTTGCCTTTAAAAGTACTTCTCCCAATACTTCTATAATAGGAATAAATCCACTTGCACCTACAACAAATCTAACCTTGTATTTTCATTATCCAAACGATAGCGTTACTTCTACTTACAGATTTGATATGCCATTAAGTTTTTCAAATATAGAAAGTGATTTATCCAATTCTAATTTATCTCCTTTGATGACACAAGATTTTGTCCCTACCGAAAACACAAATAATATAGCAGCTTTGCAAGCAGGAACAGGCATTGCAGTAAAATTAGAATTTCCTTATTTGAAAAGTTTTGTAACTGATCAAAGTGTTGTTATTCAACGTGTCAAACTAGATATTCCTATTTTAGAATCAGCAACTAATGCCACTATTCCAGCACCAAATCAACTCTTATTTTTCTCTGGTTTGGGAAATGGGTTTTATACTCCCAATGGAAACATTCAATTTATATTGAGAGAAGGAAGTCTTACTGAGAGTTTGTCAATGGGTTATTCGATAGCAGGAAAGTCATACAGTTTTGCAAATATTACAACCTATATCAATCAGCAAGCAAAGGGAATATTTTCACAAGGTGATGGATTGATTATTCAACCTTCTGAAAATAATATTAGTGTAAATAGATTTATTTTCCCTACCCAAAAAAATACAGATAACCTTCCTGCTGTTCGATTACGTATGTATTATAGCACTGCGCAATAAAAGTAAAAATACTTATTTTTCTATAAATCGCTTTTCAATCATAAAGTGACTTAAAATTATTCTGTAATTTGCTATTATTAATGTGCTAACACTAAAGAGTTTGAATTGAAAAACTCACTAACTAACTAAAAAAATACGAATTTATGTGTGGAATTGTAGGTTATATCGGACAGCGTGAAGCATATCCCATTCTTATAAAAGGATTAAAAAGATTAGAATATCGTGGTTATGATAGCTCAGGAGTAGCTTTAATGGACTCTGGCATCAATATTTATAAAAAACAAGGAAAAGTAGCCGAGTTAGAAAATTTTGCAGAAGGCAAAAACACAAAGGGAAATGTAGGAATTGGACATACTTGCTGGGCAACGCATGGAGAACCTAACGATGTAAATGCACACCCTCATTATTCAGGTTCTAGTCGTTTAGCAATTATTCATAACGGAATTATTGAAAATTATTCCGTCTTAAAACAAGATTTGATAAACAAAGGGCATACCTTTAAATCTGATACTGATTCAGAAGTGTTTATTCATTTTATAGAAGAGATTCAAGACCAACATAAATGTAGTTTGGAAGAAGCTGTTCGCCTAGCCCTTCATAAAGTAGTTGGTGCGTATGCCATTATTATTATGTCAGAAGATAGTCCTCATCAACTGATTGCAGCACGAAAAGGAAGTCCATTAGTTATTGGAATTGGAAAAGATCAAGACGAATTTTTTATTGCTTCTGATGCTACACCAATTATCGAATACACCAACGAAGTAGTATATCTAAACGATGACGAAATTGCACTTCTTACACCAGACTCACTTACAATTAGAAATATAGAAGACATTCCAACCACTCCTTACATTCATACATTGGATATGGAATTGGAATCTATTGAAAAAGGTGGATACGAACATTTTATGCTTAAAGAAATCTTTGAGCAGCCAAAATCTATTCGTGATGCCCTTCGTGGACGCTTAATTGCAGCTAATGGACACGTAAATTTAGGAGGTATTCATAAGTATTTGGATAATTTGGTAAATGCAAAACGCATTGTAATTGTAGCCTGTGGAACATCGTGGCACGCTGGTTTGGTAGCTGAATATATCATTGAAGAATTTGCACGGATTCCTGTTGAGGTAGAATATGCTTCTGAATTTCAATATCGCAATCCAATTATTGAAGAGGGAGATATTATAATTGCTATTTCTCAATCTGGAGAAACGGCTGATACACTTGCAGCTATAGAGTTAGCAAAAAACAGAGGTGCAATTATTTTTGGAGTATGTAATGTAGTCGGTTCTTCGATTGCACGAGCAACACATGAAGGCGCATACATACACGCAGGCCCGAAATTGGTGTAGCAAGTACAAAAGCATTTACAGGACAAGTAACCGTTTTGTCTCTTTTAGCTTTGATGCTGGCAAGAGAAAGAAAAACACTTTCCGAAAATCAATTAAAAGATATTTTACGTCAATTAGAGCGCATTCCTCAAAAGGTAGAGCAAGCTCTAAAATTGAACACACAAATAGAAAAGATAGCAAAAGACTTTGTCAATGCTCGTAATTTCTTATATTTAGGACGTGGATATAATTTTCCAGTTGCCTTAGAAGGAGCTTTGAAACTTAAAGAGATTTCATATATTCACGCTGAAGGTTATCCTGCTGCCGAGATGAAACACGGACCCATTGCTTTAATAGACGAAGAAATGCCAGTTGTAGTAATTGCAACTCGTGATAGTTCGTATGACAAAATTTTGTCGAATATCGAAGAAGTAAAAGCAAGGCGAGGAAAAGTAATTGCTGTGGTTACAGAGGGCGATGCAGCCATTCCAAAAAAGGTAGATTATGTTATCGAAGTGCCAAGCACACACGATGCCTTTATGCCTTTAGTTTCAGTTATTCCTCTTCAACTTTTGTCGTATCATGTCGCTTTGATGCGTGGTTGTAACGTTGATCAGCCTAGGAATTTGGCTAAATCAGTTACGGTAGAATAAATTTAGAAGGCAAATTTTAGAAGTTAGAAGTAAATACAAATTCGAAAAATACAAGCTCTTTCATTACCAGATAGTGAAAGAGTTTTTTGTATTCTATAAATGTATTCGTATTTCCTCTGTGTTCTCTGTGAACTCTGTGTTCGAAACGTATTTGAAATTACTCTTTACTTAAAATTGTATTCGTATTTCCTCTGTGTTCGAAACGTATTTGAAATTCCCTTGTGCTTCTTTGTGTTCCTTAATTCAACTTAGTGGTAATTTGTATTATTGGCAAGTAAATTGAAAAGTAAATAAATACATCAAAAAAACAATTCACTTATGAAAAAATCAATTTTAGTTGTAGTAATTACATTACTTGTAGGACTATTTGGCTTTAATAAATCTTCATTTGCTCAATGCGATAATTTTGAAAGGTGGATTCCAGAGTGGAAACAACAAAAATATAACGTAGCTTCTTCGGCAGACAAGGCAGATTATTTAAACCAAGAAGAAAAACAGTTTTATTATTTCTTGAATTTGATGCGTCTAAACCCTCCACTTTTTGCAGAAACTTTTTTAGAAAAATGTACAGATTGGAATAAATCAAATTCATTAGGTTATGTAGTTATGTTCGGAGAAGATATTCAAAAATTAGCTACTCAGCTCAAAAGAATGCGTCCACTTTCTGCTGTTTCTCCGATGAGAGAGGAATGTATTCTGGCTACTTGTTACAACAAAGATAAAGAATGCAAAACCTTTCAAACAAGTGGAACATCGTCTTCAATGTATTACGAAAATACAGGAATGCGTTTACTTATGTCAATCTTAAAATCACAGTCTAATAGTCAAGCGAAACAAATTTTACTTTCTAACAAAACTACTTACTTTGGTATTTCTATTTTATCAACATTACAGAAAGGAAAAACTTCGGCTCGTCTTACCGAGTTTGATAGAAAAGTTTTGGAGATAAAAGAAAGCCAAGATAGTGACCAAACAGTAAGTGAATATACAGAAAGTATAAACGATTCAAATGAAAATTTGGGAATAAAACCCTATCAGAAAGAGTTTCAAGAAGTAGTTCCAGAATGGAAAAGCGCAAAGTATAATTTAGCTTATACAGCTCAAAATACAGACTATTTAACTGAAAATGAAAAATTAGTCTATTATTACCTCAATCTAGCTCGTCTTAATCCTTCACTTTTTGCTGAAACTTTTTTAGTAAAATATAAGAAATGGAATTCGCATGAAGATTTGAGTTTGTTGAATTATTACACAGGTTCGCTTTACAGAACTATGAAAGCTATGAAACCTGTCGGTGTTCTTGTTCCTCAAAAAGAGTTGTTTGAAAGTGCAAAATGTCATGCTGTCTCGTCTGGAAAAGTAGGTTATGTAGGACATACACGACTTCCAAACTTCAATTGCAAATCAAAATTTGCTGGTGAATGCTGCTCTTATGGACAATTCGATGCCCTTGCTATCGTCATGCAATTACTCATAGATTCGGGGGTACAAAGTTTAGGACATCGCAAAATCTGTCTGGATGCAAAATACAAAACAATAGGCGTTTCAGTTCAACCTCACAAGACATACCGTTTTAATAGCGTTCTGGATTTTGGAAGATAGAAAGTAATGGTAAATAGGAAAATTGTTTTTTTGAAATTATCGTTTTAAACTTTTTACATTAAACGTTATCACGGTTATTTATAGGTCTAATAATCAATCAGTTGTAGAAAAGCAAAACAATCTTATTTTTCCACAAGTCATCAGTATTTTGTATTCTCTTAATTCAAGTTTTAGTTGTTCTACCTTAATTAACAAAAATCAACAACCTATTTGTCAAGTTACTCAACACCTATCTGATAGCCTTTATTAGTGCGAGTTCAAATATAATAAGTTTTATCAAGTTGCTGTTTATTTAGACGACTGACATGTATTGGGTGTACAACAAATTGTCGTTTTTCAATAGCAACTACCCTTGTTGGTATTTTAGCGTAGCGACACCAACAACATCAGAGCGACAATTTGTTATGCACCCCATGTATTTCATTTCATTTTTTCGGTGTGAATTTTGTGCTACATCCTAAAAATAATTGTAACTTTGCACGCAATAATTACAATTCAGATTTTTGTAGAAATAATTTTGTATTTTCTTGTATTTTTGCCTAATTTATATATTTGACCTATATATTTAGTCAATATTAGCAACTAACTGCTTATGTGTCTATCACTTTTGAAGCCTTTATTCTCAAGAACACAGATAAACTTGTTAAGAACGTTTGAAAAATCATCTCAAAAAATCAATTTTAAACTTGATTTGATTCTTTTTTTATCGGAAATTAACAATGGAGTTTTTGTGAGTAATACAAAATCTAATCTTCTTTTGTTTCTTATCTTATTGATAAAAAAGAGTATGAAAGAAAAAAATATAACAACTAATTCTACTAAAAAAATTATATATTCATTTTGATATTTTGCCAGTTTTTTTTCTATTCATACAATAGAAAAGGAGGTGGCTTTTTTGATTTTAACAATTTATTATTTCATTCAAATTATGCAACAACACGGAGTCAAGTCTAACCAATCAGGAATCGAAGAGCTAGGAATAAAAAATGCAGCAAATGTATATTGGAACTTACCAGCAGCAGAGCTTATTGAACATGCACTAGACAAAAAACTTGGTGTACTGACTGACAAAGGAGCTTTAATGTTTGATACAGGCGAATTTACAGGTCGTTCTCCTAAAGATAGGTTTATTGTAAAAGATTCAGAAACTGAAAATTCGGTCTGGTGGGGAGATGTAAATATTGCCTTTTCTCCAGAAAAATTTGATGCCTTAATGGAAAAAATGATTGCATCGGTAGAAGGAAAAGACCTTTATGTACGTGATGCGTATGCTGGTGCAGACAAAAACTATCAGCTCAAACTTCGTGTCATCAATACGGGTGCGTGTTCGAATCTTTTTTGTTATAATATGTTTATTCGTCCAGAAGCGACAGAATTCAAATCTTTTGACCCTACTTTTACTATCCTTCAAGTTCCAGAATATCAGGCAGACCCAGAAGTAGATGGAACTCGCCAAGCCAATTTTGCAATCATTAATTTTACCAAAAAAATGATTTTGATTGGTGGAACAGGTTATACAGGAGAAATGAAAAAAGGTATTTTCTCTGTCTTGAATTACTTGCTTCCTCATAAACATAAAGTTTTGTCGATGCACTGTTCGGCAAATATTGGACAAGATGGCGATACAGCTATTTTCTTTGGTCTTTCTGGAACAGGCAAAACTACACTCTCAGCAGACCCTAATCGTCCACTTATTGGAGATGACGAACACGGCTGGACTTCTGATTCTGTCTTTAATTTTGAAGGGGGTTGTTATGCAAAGGTAATTGACCTTACAGAAGAAAAAGAACCTCAAATTTTTAATGCTGTCAAATTTGGTGCATTATTAGAAAATACTCGTTTCCACGAAGGAACACGAAAAGTAGATTATCTAAACTCTGATGTAACCGAAAATACTCGTGTTGCCTATCCAATTTATCACATCGATAACGCTGTTGAGCCTTCTGTTGGTGGTGTTCCAAAAAATATTTTCTTTCTTACGTGTGATGCGTATGGCGTTTTGCCTCCAATTTCAAAGTTAGAGAAAGGACAAGCGATGTATCATTTTATTTCTGGTTATACGGCAAAAGTCGCAGGTACAGAAGTAGGAATTACAGAACCTCAGCGTACTTTTTCAGCTTGTTTTGGTGCTGCATTTTTGCCATTACACCCTACAAAATATGCAGAAATGTTGGGTAAAAAAATGGAAGAATCAAATGTAAATGTTTGGCTTATCAATACTGGTTGGTCTGGTGGAAGCTATGGTACAGGTTCAAGAATGAAACTTTCTTATACTCGTGCTATGATTACGGCTGCTTTGGAAGGAAAATTAGACAACGTAAATTTTGAAGAACACCCAATTTTTGGCGTAAAAATGCCTAGTGAGTGTGCAGAAGTTCCTACCGAAATTTTGAATCCTAAAAATACGTGGGCAAACAAAGAAGAGTATGATGCAACAGCAAATAAATTAGCTTCTGCATTTGTTACTAACTTTGAAAAATATGCAGAATATGCAAACAATGAGATTATGGCTGGCGCACCGAAAGCAATGGCAAATTCTTAATCTACTTTTTGTTTGATTTTAAGAAAACCTTATTCTATTTTTTAGGATAAGGTTTTTTTGATTTATAATTTATTAAAAAGTAAGATATGAAATAGTAAAATTTCTATATGAGCATATTACAATCAATTCTTTGTTTTATCTAAAAAGACGTATAAAAAAAGTATAGTTTCTGTAAAATTTGAAAAAATATTATAATTATAGTTGATTTTTGTATAAAAATTCGCAATTTTGTAACTTCATTACTTCAAGCTAAGGAATTGACAATACAGTTAAAAGTAATTTTATCTTTTCTGTAAAAATATATCGTAGCTTTTCTGCTTTAAATTAGTAAAAACATCTACTACAAAATAAAAAGCTATTTTTATAAATTAGTTATAAAAGTAAGCATCTAGACATTTAAATTAACTTAACCTAAAAAAAATTGAAAGTTTCCATTGTAACTGTAGTTTATAACAATGTATCAATGGTAGCAGATGCTATTGAATCTGTTTTAAATCAAGATTATCCTAATTTAGAATATATTCTTATTGATGGAGCCTCAACAGATGGAACTACCGAATTGGTACGTATGTATCAAAATCGTATTACCCGTTTTATTTCTGAAAAAGATGAAGGACTCTACGATGCTATCAACAAAGGAATTCGTATGTGTAGTGGAGATATTATTGGATTGCTTCACTCCGACGATTTTTACCCAAATAATAAAGTAGTTTCTTCTTTTGTCAAAGCATTTGAAGAAACAAACACAGATGCTGTATACGGTGATTTGGTGTATGTAGACAAAGAAGATACTCAGAAAGTAATTAGATATTGGCAATCTGGAGAGTTTGACTGTGAGAGTTTTTATAAAGGTTGGATGCCTCCACATCCTGCTTTGTTTATAAAAAAAGAATGCTATTTGAAGTATGGCGTATATGATACTCGTTTTAAAAGTGCTGCTGATTATGAACTTACTTTGCGTATGCTTCTAAAATATAAAGTCTCGGCTACTTATTTACCTATGGTAATGGCGAGTATGCGTACAGGAGGGAAAAGTAATAGTAGTTTGAGAAATCGTTTGATGGCAAATATAGAAGATTATAAAGCTTGGAAAATTAATGATTTGCAGCCTAAATTTTATACTCGTTTTATGAAGCCTTTATCGAAAATACCTCAATATTTTCACGGTATTACACAAGAAAAGTTAGAACTTGTTTATGCAGCTTCTAATTCGTATGCAAGCAACGAAGTGGAAGTATAAGTTATCATAAGGATAGTTATTAAAACTAACTTATATCTCATCTCACCTTACCTTCAATTCTGGAAACAATCAGAATTGAAGGTTATTTTATTATTAATCGCTATTATGAAAAATATAGGCAACATTGTTTTGATTTCACTTGTATTATTATTGGGATTTTCTGGTTGTGTACCTACTCGCAATCTTACTTATTTGAAGGGAGAACAGCAAAAAAATCCAGATATAGGAAGTACAACACCTTCTACTTATTCTTTAGATTTTACTTCTTATAGATTGCAGTCGTATGACATTTTAGGAATTAATGTACAAAGTATTGTTCCTTCAAAGTATGACTTGGGTACGACAGAAGCAAGTAATATACAAAATCAAGCAGGAGGTCAGGCTCAAAATCCACTTTTATCAGGTTATACCATTAGTGATAGTGGTTATGTACAAGTGCCTTTAGTAGGAAATGTACAAGTTGCTGGTCTGACAGTTGATGAAGCTGCTAGTAAAATAAAAATAGCAGTAGAAGAGCGTTTTACAGAAGTGATAGTAAAAGTACAATTACTCACTTTTCAAGTTACTATGTTAGGAGAAGTAACGGCACCCGGACAGATTACGATTTATAATATGCGTATGACTACTATTTTAGATGTTATGTCTCTTGCAGGAGAACCACTAGTTACGGCAGATAGGCAAAAGGTAAGAATATTGAGAAGAAAAGGAGCTACTTTAGAAAGTTATTATGTAGATATTACTAAAGATGATATTCTTACTTCGCCTCTTTTTTATGTTCAACCTGGAGATATTATTTATGTAGAACCTATAAAAGGAGTGAAGGCTTTACAGACCAATGCTCCTCTAATTAATTTGGCAAATACACTTGTCAATTTTGTTTTTTTTGTAACTAATATTTTTCTTGTACTAGGAAGATAAAGAAATTAAATCTACTTATCAAAAACCACAAAATGAACTTCGAAACTACCAAAGATTTTGCAGAACAATTAGACTCAAAAGATTCTCTAGCTCATTTTAGAGAAAAATTCTGGATTCCTACTTTAAGTTCTGTTTCAAAAAACACTAATTCTAGCAAAGAAGAAGTTGTTTATTTTTGTGGAAACTCTCTAGGGCTTCAACCCAAAACTACAAAAGCATACATTGAACAAGAATTAGAAGACTGGAAAAACTTAGGTGTAGAAGGACATTTTCATGGCAAAAATCCGTGGCTTTCTTATCACAAACTTCTTACAAAACAGACTGCTAGGCTTGTAGGAGCGAAAGAAATCGAAGTCGTAGTAATGAATAACTTGACTGTCAATTTGCATTTATTGATGGTTTCGTTTTATCGTCCTACTCAAAAACGTTTCAAGATTTTGATGGAAGGAGGAGCTTTTCCTTCTGACCAATACGCCATTGAATCTCAAGTAAAATTTCACGGATTTTCTCCAGATGATACTATTGTAGAATTAGTACCTCGAAAAAACGAGGACACTTTGAGAACAGAAGACATTACAAAAAAGATAGAAGAAATAGGCGACGATTTGGCTTTGGTAATGATTGGAGGAGTAAATTATTATACAGGACAATTTTTTGATTTGCAAGCAATTACTCAAGCAGCGCACAAAGTAGGTGCAATAGCAGGGTTTGATTTGGCTCATGCAGCAGGAAATGTTCCCTTAAAACTCAACGAATGGAAAGTAGATTTCGCTACTTGGTGTAGTTACAAGTATCTAAATTCGGGTGCTGGTGGAACTTCTGGCGTTTTTATCAATGAAAAATATGCTACTGATAATTCGCTTCCTCGTTTTGCAGGTTGGTGGGGACACGAAGAAAAATCTCGTTTCAAGATGAAAAAAGGTTTTATTCCAATGGCTGGCGCAGAAGGTTGGCAGCTTAGCAATGCACAGATTTTGCCGATGGCAGCACATAAAGCCTCTTTAGATATTTTTGAGGAAGCAGGTTTCGAAAATCTTAGACAAAAAAGTGAAAAGCTAACGGCTTATATGCAGTTTTTGATAGAACGTTTTAATCAAGAACAATCAAAAATTACTATTAAAATTATTACACCAAAAAACGCAGCCGATAGAGGTTGTCAGTTATCTTTGGTTTTTGATAAAGAAGGAAAGAAATACCACGAAATTCTGACACAAAAAGGAGTAATTTCAGATTGGAGAGAACCAGATGTTATCCGTATTGCTCCTATTCCTTTGTATAATTCGTATATGGATTGCTACCGTTTTTATGAAATTTTGAAGCAGATTGCTAGTTAGTAACTGATGTTACGCAATTAAAATGAAACCCACGAATTTATTGGTGGAAGCTACCATCACCTTCTTCGTTTTTTTGTTTCTACTCTATTCTAAAATAAAAGGAGTACTTTTAATAGAACGGAAAAGTAGATTCCTGTAAAAAGTAGTGGTTACTTTCCCCCGAATAAATTCGTGGGTTTCGTCTAAACCGTAACTTATTGGTAAATGATTATTATTATAAATGAAGTCAAATACAAATTTTCCTTTTTTGATTAAAATTATTTCTTAGGCATTCTAAAAAAACGACCTTTCGTAAATTGATATTCGTATCCACCAATACTAACTGTTTTGCCTTCTATCATATCACTCAAATCTGTGATTTCTTCTTCTATCGTATGTACCGAACCTCGTGTCATGTAAGCCATATCCAAATATTGTTCGTTTATGAAACGAGAAGTTCCACACAAAATAATTCTGATAGGAACGCCTACTTTTTTGAGCAAAACAACATCTCTTGCATAACTCATATTATCGGCTACCAAAACAAGCTCATCATATCCATCTGTATATTTTAAGGCGTAAAGAATTGCTTCAAGGTCGTTTTCTTGTGAATCTCCACCGTTTCCTGCTTTTCTGGCTTTGTCTATAAGTCGTTCTAATTCATTGATTTGACAAGATTTGCATTCATAAATTCCTCCTGTTTTTCCGATTTCTTTTTTGTAAGAAGATACTCCATTTCCATCATTGAAAAGATAAAATTCCATTGTCGAATCTTGTGCGTAATTTAGGCTGTACCAATATTTTATTTGTTCAATATAAGGCAACATACTTGAAGTTACATCTAAAACAATAAGTTTCTTTTTCCATTCTTTTTTACCATTCAATATTTTATTTACAACAGTATCACTTCCCCAACTGTATTGTTTTCTTTTCAAGACATCTCTCAATTCTTTTGCTTCGGCTTCCTTTATTTCGGTTTCTCGTTTTGCTACATTTTTTAAGCGTTCTGCTTCTTTCTTATTGTAATCTTCTATTTCTCTTTGTATTTTTTGTTGTGCTTGAATAGACTCTAAAGAATCTTGTATTTTTTGAGCAATTCTTAATTTTTCAACTTGAATTTCATATTCTTTTTGTGCTTTTTTTGCTTCTTCCATCTCTTTTTTGATACGTGCTAATCGCAATTCTTCATTTTTTTTGTCTAAGGCTGCCATTTTTTTCTCTAATTTTTTCCATTCTATTTCACGTTCTTCATCGGCTTCTTCAATTTCCTTTTTTCTTGTTTCTATTTGCTGTGAAGAGGGATAAAGAATTTCTAATGGTAATATATATATTCCTTCATCACTACTTACTTGTTGCTGCATAAAATCTTGAAAATATTTTATTCCAATCGAATATGTATCTCCAATAGGAATTTTAATTTGTATTTTTCCCTCTTTATCTGTTGGAGAAGTAATATATTCTTTTCCTGTCGTTTTGCTGGTAATCATAAAAATTTCATTGGCAACAGGTTTTTCCGACAAGTCTAAATAAACTAGACTAAAGACAGCACTATCCAAAGAAGGCAAAAGTTTTCCAAATTTTGTTCCTTCATACTGAATATATCTATCTACTTTTCGAAAAATACTTTTCTTCTACTTCTATCTTATCATAATTTTTATTTCCATTAATTGAAATTGAATACGTATCGCCAGTAAAAATCAAAAAAGTGGCTGCTCCTTCCGAATCAGTAGAGTCATTTATAGAGCTATAAACTGAATTATCTTTCTGACTTGTGAGCGTAACTTTTGCTTTTTGAGGTTCTTTTTCGTGATTGATAAGAAGAATTCGAACAAGAGCTTTATCTGGAGTAGGATGAACTTGACCTATTTTGTCAGTAGGAAAAGCAAAAGCAACATTATAAAACTGGTTTTCTGTATCCGAAACTTCAATTTGATAAGCTATCGCAGAAATAGAAGAATAAACTAAATACGTATCATTATTTGGAAGCAGAATTTCATTTTGATTATCTTCTAATGTTTTACTTTGCAAACCAAATGTCTTTTTATTTTTCTTTCCGTAAAAGAAAATATTGGTTTGAAGAATTTTATTGTCAGAATCAAAAATGGAAAAGCGAACTAATGCACTATCCGTTTTCGGAGAAAGAGAATAGGAAGTTTGAGCAAAGCCATTTTTGATAGATAAAAAAGTAGTAGAAAAAATAAGAAAGAATACTACGAGTAATTTGAATTTCATTTTTAGAATTTATGACGGTAAATAGTTGATAAGTACCAAAACAGAATTATCTATATATTTTTTTGTTCGAACACAGAGTTACAGAGAACACGGAGAATAAAAATACATTTTCGAAAAAATACTTCTTAGATATATTCAATATAGTTTCAATACATAAAAATAACGCTTTGTTCTGTCATATATTTTCTAACCGTTGTTGAGGCTTCGCCGTCAACGAGGATAAAAAACAAAACCCACGAATTTATTCGTGGGCAAGTCTGAAATTAAAATTTATTTATACTTATTTCAACGATTTCATATCAATCACAAAACGATATCGAACATCACTTTCAAGCATTCTTTCATAGGCTTTATTTATATCCTGCATATCAATCATTTCGATTTCTGAAACGATATTGTGTTCCCCACAAAAATCTAGCATTTCCTGTGTTTCTTTTATTCCACCAATCAAAGAACCAGCAATCAAACGCCTTCCCATAATCATAGGAGGAGTTTTGAGCATAGAATCTAGTTCGCCTATAAAGCCTACCAAAACCAAAGTCCCATTAATTGAAAGCGTAGAAATATAAGGATTAAGGTCATGTTCATACGGAACAGTATCGATAATTAAATCAAATTTTCCTCTTACCGACTTCATTTGATTTTCATCGGTTGAAATAATAACGGTATCTGCACCCAATTCTTTTGCATCTTTTTCTTTATCTGGAGAACGAGAAAAAAGCGTAACTTCAGCTTCCATTCCCTTAGCAAGTTTGATTGCCATGTGTCCAAGTCCACCCAAACCAACAACGGCAACTTTACTTCCCTTTTTTATATTCCAATGAACCAAAGGCGACCACGTTGTAACACCTGCACAAAGCAAAGGAGCAACAGCAGCTAACTTAGAACTAGAATCGGTAAGATTTTTAGGGATTTTCAAGACGAAATTTTTATCTACAATTACTTTTTCAGAATATCCACCAAACGTTCGTCCTCCTAAATGCTTATCTTTTCCGTTGTATGTTCCTGTAAAACCGTTCTGACAATACTGTTCTAATCCTTTTTTACAGCTCCCACAATCTTGACACGAATCTACCATACAACCTACGGCAGCATAATCTCCTACTTTTATTTTAGAAACTTTATTACCTATTTTCGTAACTTTTCCAACAATCTCATGTCCCAGGGACGGCAGGATAAACTGTTCCACCCCAATCATTTTTGGCAGTATGTAAATCGGAATGACAAACGCCACAGTACAAAATATCTATTTCAATATCATTTTCTTTTACTTCTCTTCTTTCAATAGTCATCTGTTTTAAAGGCTTATCTTTCGCTTCTGTTCCAAATGCTTTTACGTTGTTTGACATATCTTTTTTAGGTTAATCGTTGTTTAAAATCTGCTAATCAAACAGTTTATTACCTTTAATGTTCTTACAAAAAACTTTAAGAAAAATTGGTTTGATTTTTTAACACAAAATGAGTTTTCATTGATTTTTCGTATCTTATTCTCTCAATAATTTATCAATTAAAAACCCAAATTATCTATATTATTATGTCAAACTCAAGTAGCAATCAGAAAACACACAACGTATTCAATCTTATTATTCTTGATGAGAGTGGTTCGATGAACTCTATCAAAAGTACAATTATTAGTGGCTTTAATGAAGTTGTCCAGACTGTAAAAGGAGTGGCGAAAGAATATCCAGAACAGGCGCATTTTATTACACTTGTTACCTTCAATTCTCTTAAAACTAATACACTTTTAGAAAATGAAAGCGTAGAAAAATTAGATGAGATTGATAAGACAAAATACAATCCAACAGCAGGAACTCCTCTTTTTGATGCTATGGGAAACAGTATTTCACAGCTTCGCAAAATTACTCAAACACATTCTGATTATAATGTTTTGGTTACAATCCTGACTGATGGAGAAGAAAATTCATCAAAAGAATACAATGGAAAAACTATCAAAACGATGGTTGAAGAACTAAAATCAGAAAATTGGACATTCACTTATATTGGTGCAAATCACGATGTAGAAGCCTTTGCAGCTGCGATTTCAATTGATAATACACTAAAATTTGAAGCAAATGAGCAAGACATCAAAAAAATGTTTCGCAGAGAAAAATCATCTCGTATGAAATATAGTGCAAAAATTAGAAATAATGAAGATACAGGAAGTAATTTTTATGAGTAATTGATTTTCAAACCTATACTATTTCTTAAAATGGTATAGGTTTTTATTTGAATGCCTACAAACCCAACTGTCCTCCCATTGCTTGTGCTGTTTCCAAACTTTTTTGAAGGTTTGTCATATTCTGAGGATTAATGGCAAATTTAGTCAGTAAAGCTATCTTTTTAGCTGTTTCGTCTAAAAGATAACGCATAGTAAATTTAGTTTTCTTTAATGCTTTTTTTGCTTCTTCATTTCCTTCTTGTGCTTCTTCTACTTGGTTTTCAGTTTCTTGTACGCCTTCAATAGCCTTATCTATTTGTTTTTTGACTTCCAACAATTCGTTATTATCTCCTTTTTCTAGCCTACTTTCTATATCAAATTTGACAAAATGCAAACCTTCTTGCAGCTTTTCAAGCGCATCTGAATAGGTTTTAAAATCTATTTGCTGATGTTGAGAGTTTTTATTCTCATTTACATTTTTACTAGTATTACTATTTTGAGGAGAGTTTGTAATATTTATATTAATTGAACCATCATTTTTTGGATTATTATTTTGGTCTTGCATAATAGTAGAGTTAGAAGAGGGATTAATTTGTTTATTTAAAGAATCAGTAAAGGCTACTAGTTGATCAGAAAAATTCCAATCTGTTTTTCCGTTTATGAATTTTCTTTTGTGTTCTTCGTATGTTATTTCCAAAGTAAGAGGCATCAAAATTGTATCTAGCGTTGCAAAATAATCTGAATAATTTGCTTTTTGAAGACATTGAATTGCCTTTTGAATAGTAGGATGGATTTTTGTTTGTTTCATCTCAAATGTAGTTTGTTTGTCTTGATTCAAAAAGATAAGTAGTTTTTCTATTTCAATAGAAGCTCCATTTTCTGAAAGAATGGTTTTATTTTGTGAAATATCAGTTTTTTCTAAAAGAGGTAGAGAAACAAAATTTTGTCCGTCTGCGCTTACAAATTCGTTTATTTCTCTGCCTTGTATTTCGTCTATCAAATTACGAATTTTATCCAATAAATCTTTTGCATTTGGTGTAATTCGGATTTGTAGCTCTTGGTCATTGATGCGTTCTACTTCTGCAAACTCATTTTTATCTGTTTTCAAACGAATACCACCATTCCATAATTTGATAGTTTGAGTAGCATATTTTTCTTGCGTTCTAAAAATGAAACTCTCCATGATTCCTTTGTGCATAAAATGCTGACGATAACGAACATACAGACATTCTCTATTCTCCCAAAAATAATCTTCTTCTTTGTTAGGTAACATCTGTGGAGCTACAAAAGTGCGTTCTTCAAAATCTACTCTTTTATATCTATCTTCTTCCTTTGGTTTTGGTGTAGTTTCAAAACAAAGTTCGCAGGATTTCATAAAACTGACAAAAAGTTCTTTTTCTGATTCTGAATATTCTTCCCAAATCTCACTCAATTCTTTTCCAGAAATACAGCCTTTATTTTCTTTAATGAAGTAATATGAATTTTTATTAGTTCTATCAAAAAGCGTATAAATAGCCGAAATTATCCATTCTTGATTCAGAATTATTTTATCTTCAAATAATCCTTTATTATAAAAAACTACGCCTGTCTGAACAAGCCAGTTTAATACATTCAAAGGCGTAATAGCAGCAGTAAATCCTTTTTTTGCTGCATAATCTATAAAATCATTCAATTCTATTGTTTTATTTTCTTCGGATTGCAGTTTGCGTATGTGATTTCTGATTTCTTTCAAACTAGTGAGTATGTCACTTTTTGGTTTGATTTTCTCGGCTTGTTTTCGGAGTTGCTGCAAAATATCATTGTAGCCATTTTCGTCCCAATCATTTTCTTTTGATTCTATATGAAAAAATCCTTTCAAGATAGATTTATATTCTTTTTGAAGCTCAGTTTGATTAGGAGCAGTTTGTTCTCCTTGCTTTTCAGTTTTGGTCTGAATAACCAACACAGGACTTCCTTCGCCTTGTGAAGACGAGTACGCCAACCAATACGGCAGACGATGAACAGGATATTTACGATTTTTTTCTAACTCTGTTATTTCTGTATAAGGACTTTTTTCGGTTTCTACATCCCAAAACAAAAGATAAATCACATTGCCTTGCATAAACAAACGATGTGTAGCGTGGTACATATCTTGTCCTCCAAAATCCCAAAGATTGAGAATATAAGGAAAAGTAAAATCTAGTTTTGGACAACACGTATTTTTTTTGACATCAAATTGCTTTAAACTAATAGCGTGTGTAGATTTCCATTCTTGTTCAAAACGATTAAAAACCAAACGCTCTACAAAACAACTTTTTCCTACATTTCCCTCTCCAATAAGCAATATCTTTATTTCATTATCCTCACTTACTCCTTCAATTTCTGCTCGCTCATAGCGTTCTTTTACTTCAGAAAGACAATTTTTACGACCAATTGAACCTAAAATACTCAATATATCTGTACTTGAAAAAGGATTATCATACAAATAAAGCGTTTCCAAAACAGGAAAATCATTAAAATCTATTTCTAGTTCTGAAAGTGAATTTTTGGCAAAGTGTAATGTTTCTAGTTTTGGAAAACTACCGATTAATTCAATTTCTTTAATCTTGCTTTCAAAAAGATACAGGTGTTTTAGATTAGGAAAAACGGCAGCCGAAATACGTACTTTTTCTAGTTCAGTTTGGTTATAACTACAATCTATGACTTCAATATTTTCCATTGTTTCAATAGTAGAAAAATCAAGATTTGAAAACTCGTTTTTGCTAATATTCAAAAAACTGACTTTGTTTTGTCTTGCTTGTGATAAAATACCTTCAAGAGCTTTGTTTTGAAGTTTTTTGTTTTTTTCGAATTGATGGATAAGTAGAGTAGGAATCATAGTAGATTACGCTTTAGCGTGAGAAAAAAGTACCGAAGACTTTAGTCTTCGCAAAACAAGAACAAAAGATAAACATTAAAATACTATTTTTCAAAATTATGTAGCTTACGCTTTAGCGTGAGTAAAAACGTACCAAAGACTTTAGTCTTTGCAAAACAAGAACAAAAGATAAACATTAAAATACTATTTTTCAAAATTATGTAGCTTACGCTTTAGCGTGAGTAAAAAGTACCGAAGACTTTAGTCTTTGAATGAATATCATTTATACTTTTACTAAATGCGACTTATGCTAAAGCATAAGGTACAAGTTTCTCACGCTAAAGCGTAAGCTACATGCGCTATACTTTTAAATAGGTAAATGGATATTCTGTCCACTCTTTGACTATTCCTGCTTTTACAGGATTTTCTAAAATATAATGTTTGATGTTTTGGAGTTCTTTATCATTCCTAACATAATGGTCGTAGCTTTCTGTCTGCCAAAATTTCCCTCTTCGTTTCAAAACTTGATTGCTATCATAAGCCGAAGTTCCTTTTATGAGTTGCATGGTCTTGCTTACTTTTTCGTTTTCGTAATCTGCTGTACAAAATAACACGTGGACATGATTGGACATGATACAGTAAGCCAATAAATCATATCTTTTACCGTCATATTCCTTTATTTTATTGATAACTAATTGAGCTACTCTTGGATTTTTCAAGAAATCATCATTTTTTGCATACTGTTCTAATAAATTATCATACTCTGCAAAATATTTTTTTCCTAGATGGTAGAGCGATATTTTTTTTTCATCTTTAGAAACCTGCTTTTCTCTAGCTTCTTTTATTTTTATATCATATTTTCCTTGTATAGCATTTACAGCATCATTCGGAACTGCACCATACAGACAGAAAGTAATAAAAAAAGTAGCTCCTTTTGGATAGATATGTGGTAAATTGCGATGTTGCATGTAGATTACGCTTTAGCGTGAGTAAAATGTACCAAAGACTTTAGTCTTTGTGTAAAATAGCAGATACAAGATAGTAAGAAAAATTTTAAAAATGAATTCCATTTTATAAAAATTCACTTATGCTAAAGCATAAGGTACGGAATTTCTCACGCTAAAGCGTAAGCTACACAAATACTCCGACACGAAAACCATTGTTATAGTCATCGTCATTAGGGACGTCGTCGTTACGATTTGTAAGACGGAGGTAGTAATCAATGAAGTCCCAAGAACCTCCACGAACCACGACACCATTATTTGTGTGATTTGTTATAATTTTATTGTTTATATTTTTCTTAAAATTACTATCCCATTCTGTACTTGTCCATTCCCATAAATTCCCACTCATATCATACAAACCAAACTTATTAGGTTTCAGAAGAGCGACTGGTTTTGTTTCTTGGTGACTATTATTATAATACCAACCTACTTCGTCTGGATTGTCCGAACCTGCATATTTGTATTTATTTCCCTCTCCTCCTCTAGCTGCATATTCCCATTCGGCTTCAGAGGGTAAATCAAAGGGTTTTGCTTGTAATAATTCGTCTTTTAAAAGCTCATTCAGTTTGGGTAGAAAGTTTTGTTTTATATCATTCCAAGATACGCTATCTACTGGTCGGTTTTTTCCTTTAAAATGAGAAGGGTTTTCTCCCAGAACAGTCTGCCATAGTTCTTGTGTAGTGAGCGTTTCGGCAAGCCAAAAAGAAGGCATATCTAGCTCTAAAGTATTGTCTTCTCCTTCTTGCATAATGAAAGAACCTGCTGGTATCTCTACTAGACGAAAAGAGGTTTGTCCATGTTCTGTTTCTAGGTGGAAGGTTTTGTAGTTGTGCATAGTTGTTGTGTTTTTCAGCGTTTTTGCTACCGTCAACGAGGTTTTGCCGTCGTTGAGGTAAGAATAGGCATTTCAATTCTAACTTCTAAAATCTGATTTCTAAATTTGTTTATAACATTCCAACTCCTTCAAAGCTGTCCAAAGTCCTAATTTTTTGGTTTTGTCGGAATGAAGAGCTACAAAATTGTGTGAAACAATCCATGTAATTGTTTTTATTTTAGTTGGCTTGTAGAGTTCAAAATCATGTGGAACGCCTAATTTTTTCATATCTACACCAAAACTGACTACAGAAGTAGGTTTTAATTTTGTGTACATATCCAGAAAAGTAGCTTTTGTTTTTTCTATATTTATTATCGCTACATCGTTTAAAGATAATTGTCCTGCTGCTAGAATACCTGTTAGAAGTTTGCTATCGGCTTCTTTTAGGTTTTCTCCTTCTGTTTCCTTCATCAAAATCAAAAAGTTCTTACGGTTCTTTCCAAAATAAGAGAAATCTGTATCGTTATTTTCTTTACTAGAATTGGATTTTATCTCTTCACTTTGCAAGTCAGAGTTATCAGAATTTATTACTCTTACATTTTCTATTTCTTGCTTTAGTGTTATTGTTTTGGTTTCTTCGTTTTCGTTTTGAGAAGTTTCATTAGTTTGCTTTTTGTTTGTATTCGCTTCAATTTCCCATTCTGATTTTACGGCATCGATATAATACAGATTTTCTGTAAAAACATAAGGTAAAAAGTCGTATTCTTGTTGTTGCATAATGTAGCCGACAGTTTCCAACTGTCGTGTTTAAAAATGTGGTATATATTCTGACAGTTGGAAACTGTCAGCTACTTTAAAATTTCTTTATTTATTTTACTAATCAATTCCCAACCCTCATAAACAAAACCAGTATAGAGTTGTATCAAAGAAGCACCTGCATTTAGTTTTTCGATGGCATCTTCTGGACTATGAATTCCTCCCACTCCAATAATTGGAAAAGCTGCATTTGATTTTTGATGAAGATAAGCAATTACTTCTGTACTTCTGTTTTTTAATGGTTTTCCACTAAGTCCACCGTTTCCCAAACTTTCTACCTGTTTAAAATCTGTTTTCAAGTTTTCTCTGCTGATAGTTGTGTTGGTGGCGATTATTCCTGCTAATTTGGTTTCTTTAGCGATTTCTATAATATCGTCTAATTGAGAATCAGTAAGGTCTGGCGCAATTTTGAGTAATAAAGGTTTAGGAATTAAATGTTCTTGATTTCGGTTTTGCAATGTTTGGAGAAGTTCTGTAAGTGGTTTTTTTTCTTGTAACTCCCTCAAATTTGGCGTATTTGGCGAACTTACATTGACTACAAAGTAATCCACATAATCAAAAAGTGCATTAAAACAGAATAAATAATCGTTTGTTGCTTCCTCATTTGGAGTAATTTTATTTTTTCCAATATTTCCACCAATGATTATATTTGGCTTTTTGGCTTTTATTTTCTTCAATCTTTGTACAGCAATTTCTACTCCTTCATTATTAAATCCCATTCTATTTATAAGCGCATTATCTTCTTTCAAGCGAAACAAACGAGGTTTTTCATTCCCGTTTTGTGGCTTTGGTGTAAGCGTTCCTATTTCTATAAATCCAAAACCTAAACTATCTAATTCTGAAATCCATTTTGCATTCTTATCAAAACCTGCTGCCAAACCAACAGGATTTTTGAATTTTAATCCGAAAACCGTTCTTTCTAACCGTTTATCTGAATTTATAGGATTTGTTACAATTGACTTACCTCCTATTTTTAAAAGTGTTTTCAATCCTGCAATGGCTGTATAATGTGCTTTTTCAGCATCAAGTTTGAAAAAAAGAGGGCGTAGAAGTGAATACATGGAAATAAAGTAAGAGGTTAGATTTTAGAAGTAAGAAGTCTAAAAGAATTATGATTTCACAAAAATAGTCTTTTTTTTGGAACACAGATTTTACTGATTGAACGAATTAAAATACTGTACTTGTTGGAACGCAGATTTTACTGATTATACAGATGTAAAATGCAAATACAGTTTTTAGAATGAAAAAAATGTTTTCATTTTCATTTACACGCCTCTCGCCCCAATTCCCATTTCTCTCTACTCGTTCCTCGCCCCTATCTCCTTTTCATTCTATCAATTTTATCTCTCACATTTTTCGAAACTCGTTTTTTGGGGGTATTCATTTCCAAAAGTCCACCCAAAAGTTCGGGGTCAATGCTTGTTACTATGGTTTCTAGTGTTTCCATACGCATTTCTAGCTCGTGATTGCGCTGCTTTAGCTCATCTACTTCCTCCTTGTCTTTTGAGGAAATAGATTTATCATTAAAAAAAGCAATTTTCATAAGTACGCCAATAAGTAAAAGCGAACAAGCAGAAGCAAAAATCATCATCAAAGCACCCATATAAAAATAAAGTTAGAAGTTAGAAATAAGAAGTGAATGAAATTAGCGATTAATAACTAGTAAGACAATTAAGATGAGAAGAAATATGTTTTGAGTATTTATCGTTCAATTTGAATTTACGAAAAAATAAACGTACACAAAAAAAAGTCCGATAACTTATCGGACTCTTTTCAACTTACAACTTAACCCTATTGATATGAATGGTATGAAAACTAATGTATTTCAAAAACATTCAATTTTTGTTTTTCAAAGAATCCCTAAAACTATCTTTGAAAAAATTTCTTTTGTACTATCACTCGCAAAGAAAACAACCCTAACTTATTGATTATTAACTTGTTAGTGAGCGATTGTAGTAATTAGAACGAAAAATATCTTAATTGGGTTTCTTAAAAGACACTAATTGTTTATAAATTTCGGATTTATTTTCGGTATTTAATAACTTTTGTATCAATCTTTTTACAATTTAATTAAATTTTGAATAATTTGGACTATAATTTTTGGATTTTTTCTAATCTAACTGTTCCTTTTTATTTTTTTGGGAAGGATTAATAACATTTACCCCCTATAAATCCGTTTAGGTAGTAGAAATCATTCAACTTTGTGAGTAAAGTTATTTTCTATCTCACTCATTTTTTTAAACTTATGCAATCAATTTTTACACGTATTTTTATAATTTTTATTTTTTCATTCTTATTTTTGTTTATTCCTCTTGATTTTATTGTAGCACAAGATTTGTATTTTCCTCCTCTTATTGAAACAGAAGAAAATGAATGGGAAAATATGCCAGCTTCAGAATTAGAATGGTGCGATGAACGAATAGATAGTTTGTATTCATTTTTGGAACAGAAAAACACAAAAGGTTTTATTGTCTTGAAAGATGGCAAAATTGTTTTGGAAGAGTATTTCGGTACATTTACGCAGGATAGCGTTTGGTATTGGGCATCGGCAGGCAAATCAATGGTCGCTACACTTATCGGAATTGCAGAGCGTTCTAGTCTTTTGGATATCAACAAAAAAACTTCAACGTATTTGGGAGAAGGTTGGACAAGCCTGACAAAAGAACAGGAAGACAAAATTACAATTCGCCATCAACTTACCATGACGACAGGGTTGAAACCACCTCAAAATGCAGGTTTTAATGATTGTCTTGAACCAAATTGTTTTACATATAAAGCAGAGCCTGATACAGAATGGTATTATGATTCTGCTCCCTACAAACTTCTACAAAATGTGTTGGATAGTACAACAGGGAAACCGATTAATCAATATTTTATTGAAAGAATTACTCGTAAAACAGGAATTACAGGAGCTTTTGTAAACCATGTTTTGTTTTCTAAGCCTAGAAGTATGGCTCGTTTTGGTCTTATGATTTTGAATAAAGGAAAATGGGAAAATAATCCAGTTTTGAATGATGCTATGTATTTTGAACAAATGACAAACACTTCTCAACTTCTGAATCCTGCGTATGGTTATTTGTGGTGGCTAAATGGAAAAGATAAGTTCAAACTTCCTGCTTCTGACCAAGTCTTTGAGGGTTCTTTAATTCCGAATGCACCTGCTGATATGATTGCAGCTTTGGGCGCAAATGATCAAAAAATTTATGTTGTTCCTAGTCAGAATTTAGTTGTTGTTAGAGTTGGTAATAGTGCAGAAGCAGCTCAATTGAATGCTATTTCTTCTTTTGATAATGAGCTTTGGGCAAAGATTTCGAATTTATTTTGTGATAATCCTGTTTTGGCAAATGAAGAAAACGGAGATGCAGAACCAGAGACGATGAAAATTTTTCCTAATCCAAGTACTGAAAATTATTTCTTGAAGATTCCGAAAGGAAGGTATAATGTTGCTATTCGTGATTCTATTGGAAAAGTAATCTATAAGGCACAAGTTACTCATTCGTTTCGAATTGCTGCTAATAAATGGAAAAAAGGACTTTACTTTGTTGAAATTACACCTATCGGAACAAGGACAACTACGTATTTGAAAATAGTGAAAGAGTAAATTGGGAATTGGGAATTGGGAATTGGGAATTGGGAATTGGGAATTGGGAATTGGGAATTGGGAATTAAGAGCAAATTACTTTTTGAAATTATAGTTCCAAATTTAAATAAAAAAAGCCAATTATTTTTTTACAAATAATTGGCTTTTTTTATTTTACTAACAGAGAAACTAAAAATTAAGCATCTGCAAAACGTTTTTTCATCGACTCCAAATGTTCTAACGAAGCACGAATAAGCTGTAAATGTTTGCGAATAACGATTTTGGCTTCCATCGGAACTTCTTCCACTTTCAGTACTTTTTCATAATCCTCAATGGCAGCTTTTTCACCTGTTTGGCATTCGTTGAGTACAGCGACTGCATCGTGTGAAGTAACCATTGCTTTTAAGTTTATCCAAATTCGGTGCAATGTACCAACTACACTAGAGCCTTTTTCTGGAGTTCCACCTAATTTTGCGATTTCTGCTTTTAGTTCGTGTCCGAAATCGTAACGCTGTTGTACCGATTTAGTAAAGAAGTCTTTTATTTCGTGATTTTCTACGTCTGTTACGGCTTCTTTGTAGCCTTTTTCAGCATCGTAATTTTTTTCTATTAGTTCGTTTAAAGCATCTACTGCTATTTTATTTGATTCTTTGCTCATAAAAATTGTAGTTTAAAAAGTTATGTTTATAAAAAATGTGTTTACAATGCTACTAACTTTTGATATATAAAATTGTTACGATTATTTTAGTTTTAATTTAAAATTTTACACAAAAAAAAGCAACTTTATTTCAGAACTTTCTACTAAAAGAAAGTTAGGAACAGAATTGCTCTCAAAGTAATTTGCTTTGAATAAATAATTAATTATTATTCGTTTGAACCAATGTTGGTATCGGCTACAACAACTCTATTTCTATCCATAGTACTAGCGTGTATGTTTACATAACCATTAAAACTTGTAAGTTCGCTATATTTTTGATCTACAATAGTTGTACTTTTTCCGTTCACTACATTAGTCAAAGGAAAAGCTACTGTACCACCACTACCTTTCACGCCGTTGTGAATATGAGCTGCGTGTGTACTATCAGCAGGATTTCCTGTAAGTTCGATAACTACAGTAGTTGTCGTAGCAGTTCCTTCTTTAAAAGTAACTGTACCACCTACACCAGATCCACCTACAGCTTCAAGGTTATAAACTTTAGATGAAGGAGCTTTGTCGTCCTCATCATCGTTACAACTAACAGCCATAAAGGTAAATAAGATTAGAGCCATGCTCCACAATGTTGTTTTTAAGTAATTTTTCATAATAGGGTTTGTTTTAGTTTATTAAAAGTTGAAAAAATTATAATTTAAAGTGCCAGCTATAATAACAAGCTACTTCTGTACATTGTTTCAAATACTTGAAAATAGTTTATATTATCTTTACACTTAAAAATCTTTTATTTTACTAAAAATTATGAAACCTTTTGATGCGAGAAGAGGAAGTTGACTTTCTTACGAAGTAGTGGCAAACTTACGTTTTTTTGGTTTTTATATTGGAAATGATACTTTGCTTATTCAAAACAACATAAATTTGGATATTGTCTATAAAAAATCTGAACATTTAGGAATGATTTACGCCCTAGAACTGTTCAGAGATTATACCAAAAACGGAACACTTAATGAAAAACCAAAAACGAGAGAAAACTTTGTTTCTATAAAAGAATACATAAAATTAGCTTATGAAAGGAAAGAAATTTTGCCTATCAAATATCCTTTTACAAAACAAAACCTTCAAACAGATAAAAACTGGCGCAGCGCAATAGCTCGTTTCTTTATGGATTTTGGTAATAGGAAATTAGATACAATTCCTTTGAAAGATTTTAGTGAAGATTATGCAGATTATTTTTTGGATTATATGGGAAGTCCTTTGGAGGCTCTGACGGCTCTTGTCTGTAATATAATTAGATTTGATAAAGAGTATAACGTGATTAATGAAGACTGGATGCGCTACCGTGCCAGTCAGTTTGTGCGAACAGTAAATGATGAAAATTATACAGTTGTTCCTGCTTTTAAGATTTGGGAAACTTCGCTGTGGTGTTGAGAAATTCTGTTTTTTTGTCTTAATAAAAGGATAAATTTTCTTTCTATTTATTTCTAATATCTTTTCTGGCTTTTTAGAGTTGTATCTTTAAAGTTAAAGAAAATATCAAGCTCTTATAAAAAAATTCAAAAACCTCATTAACGGTTCAGACCTCAACGACGGTTAAAATATAAGTCATGCAAAACAATTATTATTTCATTCGCAGTCTTTCCAACCAGCTTTCCAAACTAATTATCGGATTAGAAATTGCGACTATTTTTTCTCAAAATAAAGACGAATTATTAATAGGATTAATCGATACTAACAATCCTGAAACAGAATGTTGGATTCGTGCTACCTTCACGCCAGAACTTACAACGCTTTCTTTTCCACAAGATTTTAAAAGAGCAAAACGAAATAGTATTGATCTTTTTGATTCTATTATTGGAAAAAAAATTACAAGTATTCGTCAGTTTACTAATGAACGAGCTTTTGGAATTGAATTAGAAGACGAGAATAATAAAAACACAAATTTTACTTTGCTATTCAAATTATTTGGTAATCGTTCGAATGTGATTTTGTTTTCTCAAAATGAAAGTTTACAAGAAGAAGTAGAAGCTATTTTTCAGCATAAATTACAAGCCGATTGGGAAATAATTTATGAAGATTTGGATAGAAGTATAGAACAAGAGAAAGAAGATTTTCTGGAAAACGGAATCAAAAAAACATTTCCTACTTTTGGAAAAGATGTTATCAAATATTTGGATAATAAAGTAAAGAATATAGAAGATAAGGATTTGTACTGGCAAGAAATTGAAAAACTACTTGCTTATTTTGATAAAATTGAAGAACTAGATTTTTATGTTTTCTTGAAAAATAATGAAGTAAAATTATTTATTATTAATCCGAATGAAGTTTTTGAAGAAGATAATAGAAAGGAAAACATAGAAATTTTACACAAAACAAAAAATGCCATTGAAGCCTGTAACCTGTTTTACTTAGAATTTTCGAAGCGTTATTATTTACTTAAAGAAAAAAATGCAGCACTCAAAGCAATAGAAAAACGTCATCGTCAAACCAAAAACTACATTGACAAAACACTCAAAAATATAGAAAAGGTAGAAAACAAAATGCGTTACGAAGAATTTGGACATATTCTTATGGCAAATCTTCATGCAGTAGAACCTCGCTCAAAATCAGTAGAATTGTTTGATTTTTACACGAACGAGCAAATCATTATTCCATTAAAAGATAATTTGACGGCACAAAAAAATGCAGAGCTTTTTTATAGAAAAGGGAAGAACCAAAAACTAGAAATTGATAATTTGTATCAAAATTTGGGTAAAAAAGAAGAACAATTACAGCTTTTTGAAAGTCAATTAGAAGAGATAAATAATTTTGAATCGCTCAAAGAAATGCGAAAATTTTTGAAGGAAAACAAAATCAAAGTTACCAATCTACAAGAAAACGAACCTGATGAATTACCTTTTAAAGTTTTTGAATATCAAGACTTTCAGATTTTGGTAGGAAAAAATTCTAAAAACAACGATTTGCTCACTCAAAAATTTGCTTACAAAGAAGATTTATGGCTTCATGCTCGTGGCGTTGCAGGTTCGCATGTTGTGATAAAATACCGAGCAGGAAAACCATTTCCAAAATCTGTTATCGAAAAAGCGGCTAGTTTAGCAGCCTATTACTCCAAACGAAAAACGGATTCACTTTGTCCTGTCATCGTAACGCCTAAAAAATATGTCAGAAAGCCAAAAGGTGCAGCACTTGGGGCAGTTGTCGTGGAAAGAGAAGATGTTGTGATGGTTGAGCCGAAGGAGTTTGAGTAGGTTCTTGGAGACTGGAGATTGAGGCAATGACTGAAATAAACAAAATCACTCAAAAATGTCAATAATATTCATCTCAAAACCTAATAATACCTTTGACTGAATAATTCCATCTTCTTTTGCTTCCGAAAAAACATAATATTTTCCTTCTTCATTCAATACTTCTACACGTACTTGTTTTTTCTTGGGGAAAATCTGCCAAAACTCTGTAACTTTATTTTTTTGGTAGAGTTCTCTTTTTGAATCTCTTTCTTTTTTCCTATTGCTTGGCGACCAAATTTCTACTACTAAATTTGGTGCACCTTCAATATTTTTTTCTCCTATAATTTCATATTTACTTACTGCAATAAATAAAATATCAGGTTGTACACTATTATCTTCATCAAATTTTACGTCCATAGGTGCTGCCAAAACTTTACCTAATTTATTTTTTCTAATAAAGAGATTAAATTGAAAAACGAGTTCATCAGAAATAATCTGATGAGTTGTATTTGGAGTAGGCATAATAAAAAGTTGATTATTGATAATTTCTACTTTAATGGAGAGGTCTTGAGGAAAATAATTGACTACATCTTGATATGTCCATTTGTAGTCTTTTGGAAACTGGGCTGCAATTTCTTTTATATCTTCAAAAGTATAATTGTCTTCTTCTTTATATTTTTTTATTTCCTCTTCAAAATCATCTTTTACGGCATTATCTGTTTCGAAATATGTAACACCTAATCGTTGAGCCAACTCCTTAAATAATTTGAGATCAGAACTATTATCAGTCTGTAAAATAAGCGTTTTCATAATGTGTATTTTTGTAGTTTTGATAAGCTAAGATACAAAAAATAGCAGTAGAATTATTTTTTGTATCTTCAATAATTGATCTAAAAGAATTATACCATCAAAAACATGCACCCATTAATCCAAAAAGCCATAAATCAATTAAACGCTAACAATTACCGAGGATATTTCGAAGAAATGGATATGATTATTCCTTCTTCTATGAGTACAAATTACCAAGAATTAAAAGGATTTTTTGTAGCAGGAGTAAAAAATGAAGAATATAAAGAAGCCTTGATAAGTTTTGCTTTAGAAGTAGATAATAGTTTGTATAAAGGATAGAAAAACTGCCAGTACATTTTTCAATGTATGACAGTTAAGAATTTTTTAGTAGTAATCATTTTACTTTAACTCTTCCAATTCTCCTAACATAGAAGGAATAAGTTCGCTTACTGTTGGGTGAATATGAACAGCATTTAGAATAGTTCTATACGATTTGTCGGCATACATAGTATCAATAATACAGTGAATAACTTCATCTGCCGAAATTCCGTACAACGTTGCACCTACTATTTTTTCTGTTTTTGCATCCACCAAAATCTTCATCATTCCATCGGTTTCGCCTTTTTCGGTAGCACGAGCAACTTTACTCATCGGTCTTGTGGTCTGCAAAACTTTGAACGAACTATCTTCTTTCATTTTTTCCTTTGCTTGTTCTTCATTCATTCCAACTCTAGAAAGTGGAGGATCAATAAACATAGCATAACACATAACTCTATCAGATAATTTTTCTTCCTTATCTCCAAAAATAAAATTCTTGGCTACTTTTGCATCGTGTCCTGTAGTGTGTGTAAAAGCTCCTTCGCCATTACAATCTCCAACAGCAAAAATATGACTTTTAGAAGTTTGTAAATGTTCGTTTACTTTTACATAACCTTTATCGTCGGCTTTGACTCCTATTTCGTCTAAATTTAATTTATCGGTATTTGGTTTTCTTCCAACAGCCAAAAGCAAATGAGAACCTTTGATAGAATGCTTTTTCCCTTCTTTTTGAAAATTGATTTCTATCTTATTTTTTGAATGTTGAGTTGGTTTTGGGTCTTTTATATTTATGTGAATTTTTATGTCTTCTTTTTCCAATGTCTTCTTTACTTCTTTTGCAATATCCTTGTCTTCTTTTTCTAAAAAGCGTTCACTTGTATCTAAAACAGTTACTGTACTTCCAAAACGAGCAAACATTTGCCCAAACTCTAAACCAATATAACCAGCTCCCATTACAATTAAGTGCTCAGGAATTTCTTCTAATTCTAAAATACTTGTATTGGTTAGAAAATCAATTTCTTTATATTCCTCTGGAATTACGGAAGTTGTACCTACATTTATAAAAATTTTGTCAGCTTTTATTTGCTCTTTCTCTCCATTTTCTGAAGTGATTTCTATCACTCTTTCGTTAACAAAACTTCCTTCTCCTCTATATACTTCTACACCTTCCAATTCTTCAAATCGTCCTAAAACATTGGATACAGATTCTTCTACCATTTTATCTTTTCGCTTTTTAATAGTTTTCAAATCAATTTTTACATTTTCTGTTTTTACTCCAAAGTCATCGCTATTTTTGGCTACATAGGCTCTTCTGGCACAAGCAACATACGCTTTTGTAGGCGTACAGCCATCGTTTACACACGTTCCTCCAATTTTATTTTTTTCTATTAAGGCAATTGTTTTTCCTTCTTTGCTATACTTTTCTGCGAGTGGAATTCCTGCTTGTCCTGTTCCGATAACGATTGCGTCGTATTTTTTCATATCTAAAAATGAAGTTTAAAAAATGGTTTTAGTTTCTGTATTTACCTAACTTTTGAAGTTTGGTATTGTTAAAGGTTTATCGAATAATCACTCATAAAATAATTAAAATGTTATCTATAAAGCGATTTGATTTTGAAGAAAATAAGTTAGAATGGAATTTATTTGTACAAAACAACTTAGAAGGTCATTTTTTCTTCGAAACAGATTATTTATTTTATCATAAGGAACGTTTTGAGGATTTTTCGTTGTTAATTTATGACAAAAAAAACATTTTAAAATGTATACTACCTGCTTGTGTTGAAGAAAAGGACGGAATAAAAACTCTCTATTCTCATAAAGGATTAACCTTTGGAGGGTTTGTTTTTAGAGATAAGTTGAGTTTTTTGGACAAACAGAAGTGTGTTTTTACTTGTCTTACTTTCTTAAAACAAAACAGTTTTGATGAATTGATTATCAAAACTTTACCTTCTTATTTTTCTATCGACGAAAGTATTCATAGGCTCTTGAATAAGAATTTTTCTACTAATAGTATTAAAATCAAAATTTTGAGAGTAGAAGCAAATTCTGTTATTATGCTGCCAAGAAGTGAAGTAGATTTTCAAAAAACTACGTATCAAAATTATTCAAAACGAAAAAAACGAAATCTCAAAAAAGCCTATCAATCTAACTTAAGAATAGACAAAACTCAAAAATCAATAGATTTTTGGAAAATAGTAGAAAATAATTTAAAACTTCGTCATCATCTTTTGCCTGTTCATTCGGCTACAGAAATTCAGTTATTACACGACAAATTTCCTCAAAACATTCTTTTTTCTTTGGTAAGAGATTCAAAAAGCGAAATTGTAGCTTGTAGTGTCTCATTTATTAATCGTGCTACTATTCACTTGCAGTATATGGCAGCTACAAAAAAAGGTAGAGAAATAAATGCGTTAGATTTTTTGATTAATCATTTTGTAGAAAATCATACGGTTCATTTTGATAAAATTAGCAAAAATACTCCTACTGGTAGTTTTGACTATTTGAGTTTGGGAGTAAGTGAATTGAGAAATAATGATAATAAAAGCAAAAACAAAGATTCTATAAACGAAAATCTTTTTAAATGGAAAGAAGAATTCGGAGCAAAAACATTTTCTCACTTTGTTTATCAAATAGAATTGTAATTAATGTAGCTTACGCTTTAGCGTGAGAATTGTATGAATGTAGCTTACGCTTTAGCGTGAGAAAAACAACAGCAAATTATATCCTCCAAAAAAAAGAAGTTGGGCCAATAAAAGAAAATAAGCGAATTTATTTATCTTTTCAAATTTAGAATACTGAAAAAGCATACACAAGGGCAAAGCAACCAAAAACCAACCAATATAATTTTGAAGAGGAATAATATCACTCTCCCAGCTCCAAAAATTGTGAATAATTGCTACAGGTTCTATCAAGTAATCTAGCATTACCATCAAAATAGCACTAAAAACAGACTTAAAAAAGAGCGTTAGTTTGGAAGAAAAAATAAAGAAAGTAAAATAGGTAGAAACAAAGTAGTTAAGTATAAAAATAAGCATTACCCAATTTATACCTATCAAAAGAGGTACTTCCAAGACCTTGAAACCTAATGTTTTTCCATAGTTATATGTTCCGAAAATAGCTTCTGTTTTGACACCAATTACTTCAATAAAAAAACCAACCAAAAATGTAATACTCACAAAAATCCAAAAAGAAGACGAATAGTTGCGTTGTGCTAAGAAAAGAAGTATAATACTTGTAATCAAATTAAAGGGAGTAGCAAGTTGAAAGATATGGCGAGTAGGCTCAAACCAAAGCCCTAGAAGTCCTGCAAAATACATAACTAGTATAAGTCCATTAAAAAAATTGATGTTATTCTGTACAAAAAAGCGAGTTGCTTCTACCAAATAAGTGATAGAATGAGTAATAGAAATATCATTTTTGGTCTGCATTGCGTCTAAATAGAAGTAGAAATGAAATAAATTTTGACTGATCTTTAGCAAGTATAAAAAAAGACTAACTCGGTTTTACCTAAATTTGTTAGAGTTCTACAAGATAAAAGTGCATTCTGAATATAAAAGCAAAACTACTATGAGGATTTATATTACCCTTCAAGACCTTTTTCTTACACCAGTTTATTTGTTGCTAATTTATAGTCTTCTATATTTTCTGCGTACTAGTATTGTGGATAAGGAAATGCGCAATTTTTTTATAATCGGTTATACAGTCAAAATAGTAGGAGCTATTTTTTTCGGTCTTATATTTCAATTTGTTTATGGATATGGAGATACTTTTTTCTATTTTGAAGGAGCAGGCATAGCTAGAGATGCCTTTTTGAATGATATTGGGTCTTATTTTCAAATTTTATTTCAAGATATGGATGATTATACAAGTGCTCAAACGTATAATTATGCTTATCGAATGCCTTATTATGGAGACAAATCTTCATTTGCTATTTGTCAGATTGGTTCTGTATTTTCTATTCTTTCTTTCCATACTTATACTATAAACTGTTTGTTTTTTGCCCTCCTAAGTTTTGCTGGTAGCTGGCAAATGTATAGAGCATGGGCAGATTTATATCCTGTATTAAAAAAACAACTTGGCTGGGCAATCTTCTTTATTCCTTCTATATTTTTTTGGGCTTCTGGTGTAGTAAAAGATTCTATTGCCTTTGCAGCCCTAACTTTTGCTTTTTCGGCTTTTCATTTTGGTATTATACGTAGAAAAAAAACGTATGCAAATATTTTTGTGTTTTTATTATGCTGTTATACTCTTTATGTTGTAAAACTTTATATTTTACTTTGCCTTATACCTGCTTGTGGATGGTGGTTTTATTCACAATATACCAAACAGATAAAATCTGGTTTCCTTAAAGGTGCTTTTGCTCCTTTTTTGTTAGCTATTGGTGGTGGATTAGTATTTTATTCTTTCTCCAATCTTATTGAGGGAACACAATATGACTTGAATAAAGTAGCTCAAAAAGCATATATTACAGCAGATTGGATTCATCAAATGAGTTCTGAAGGTAGTGCGTATGATATAGGACTTGACCAAATGGACGGAACTATGATGGGTATGTTAAAGCTATATCCAAAAGGAATTTTTATTACTCTGTTTCGCCCTTTTATATGGGAAGTAAAAAATGTAAATATGTTGTTGGCTGCTTTGGAAAATTTAATTTTGGTATTTCTTACTCTTCAAGTAATCAAAAATCAAAAATGGGCAACTATCATAAAACGCTTGAAGACAGAACAAATGGTAGTAGTATGTCTTATTTTTACTTTGTTTTTTGGGGGAATAATTGGTATTGTAAGCAGTAATTTTGGTACACTTGTCCGTTATCGGATTCCACTTCTTCCTTTTTATACGATTGCCCTTATAATTTTGGGTTATAAAAAACCAAAACCAAGAAAAATGCGAAGGATTAAAGTTTAATTTTATACTTTTTTTTGTATTTTTGAAAAAAATTATTGCTAATCTTTTTTTAGATTCACTTTCAATTAAAATCTATTTTTATGAAATCATTATTTAAGATCGGTGTTGTTCTCTTTTCAATTGGTTATCTGTCAGCTTGTAACTCAAGTTCTTCTGATAATCAAAGAAATGTTTTGGCTAACGAAGAAACAAACCTAAATCAAACAGATACTAAAAGCAGTAAAGACGAAAAATATGGTGCAGAAATTACTACAGAAAATGCAATGGCTGTTAGTGAAATTCCTGCTCTACTTGCCAAACAAGATTCTGCCGAACTAAAAGTAATCGGAACAATAGGCGAATGTTGCCAGAAAAAAGGTTGTTGGATGAAAGTTCCGATTTCAGAAACACAGGAAATGTTTGTTCGTTTCAAAGATTATGGATTTTTTGTTCCAATGGATTCGGAAGGAAAAGAAATTATAATGGAAGGAAAAGTAAAAAAAGAAGTCATTACTGTTTCACAGCTTCGCCACTATGCAGAGGATGCAGGAAAGTCAAAAGAAGAAATTGAAAAAATTATAGAAGATGAAGTTAAAATATCATTTATGGCAACAGGCGTTATCATTAAAGGATAAATAGTTTATTGGTCGTCGGATAAAACACAACTATAAAGGCATATATCAGTTAGCTTTGCTTCCTAAATCTCTGCTAGATATTTATGTACAAAACTAATTGCCATTGCGCCTTCTCCAACGGCTGAAGCAACCCGATTCATAGCAGTTGCACGCACATCTCCTGCTGCAAAAATTCCTTTTACAGAAGTTTCTAACGAAAAGGGTTCTCGTTTGTGTTTCCAAATTTTCTTCAATTCATCATACACTAACAAGTTTCTACCTGTTTCGACAAAACCTTTTTCATCTTTTATTACGACTTGATTTATCCATTCAGTATGAGGTTTTGTACCAATAAAAATAAATAGTGCATCAGCTTCTACTTCTTCTGTCAAGTCGTCTTTTGTGTTTTGAAGAATTACACTTTGTACGTGTCCATCTCCTTTTGCTTCTATGATTTCGGTAAATGGAACAACTTCAATATTCTTTGTTCCATTTATTTGATTGATTAAATAGTGCGACATAGACGAAGACAAGTCTTCTCTTCTGACTACAATATTAACTTTTTTGGCATACCGAGAAAGATACATCGCTCCTTGTCCTGCCGAGTTTCCTCCACCAACGACAAAAACAGTTTTTTCAGAACAAGAAACGGCTTCTGTTGTGGCTGCACCGTAATAAATTCCTGCACCTGCAAACTCATCCATTCCTTTTCCTTCCAGTTTTCTGTACGAAACACCAGAAGTAATCACTACACTTTTAGCAACGATTTCTTTGTCGTCGGCTAATTTTAGTATTTTATAATTGTCCTTAAATTCAATTCCTGTTACTTCTTGTGGCACTAAAAATTCTACTCCAAAACGCTGTGCTTGTGTAGTTGCTCGTTTGGCAAGCTCCGAACCACTAAGCCCAGTCGGAAAACCTAAATAATTTTCTATTCTTGAACTCGTTCCTGCTTGTCCACCAGGGGCGTGTTTTTCTATTAAAAGTGTCTTTAATCCTTCCGAACCACCATAAACGGCTGCTGCAAGTCCAGCAGGACCTCCACCGATTATTACTACATCATAAATATCTTGTGAAGCTGTTGTGGAAAGTCCTAGTTTTTCGGCTAATTGTGCCTTTGATGGTTTTTTTAAGATTTCGCCTTCTTCAAAAACGATAACTGGTAAATCTGATTCATCAAATTTATGAAGTTCTGAAAGTTCTTTTGCTTTCTTTTCTTGTTGAAAATCCAACCATTGATAGGGAAAAAGATTGCTCGCCAAAAAGTCTTTTAGCTCATGAGATTGTGGCGAAAATTGATACCCAATTACTTTAAGACCCTCAAAATCAGGTTGATAAGAAATATGCCAACTGTCTAAAAGTTCGAATAATACAGGATATAATTTGTCTTGTGGAGGATTCCAAGGTTTATGCAAATAATAATCTAACTGAACATCATTAATTGCTTTTATGGCTGCATCAATATCTGAATAGGCTGTCAATAAAACACGCTTTGCATTGGGATAAATTAGCTTTGCTTTCTCCAAAAACTCTACACCAAGCATATCAGGCATACGCTGATCAACAAGAAAAAGAGCAATTTCTTCATTTTGTTTCTTAAACTCTTCCAAACTTTCTAATGCTTCATTTGCAGAAGTCGTACTAATAATCTTGTATTCTTTACGAAACTCACTACGCAAATCTCTTTCGATAGCTCGTGCTACCTGTGGATCGTCGTCTATGGAAAAAATGATAGGCTTTTTCATTGAAAAATTAGGTGTTGAACTATATTTTGTTGGTGTCGCTTCGCTAAAACACCAACAAAGGTAAAAAGTTAAAAGTGTGGATTATATTTTGTTAGTATCGCTTCGCTAAAACACCAAACAAAGACAAGCAAGTATTTATTAGAAAAAACCCAATTTCTCCTTCATTTCCATTCCCCAATCTCTCGCCCCTCGCCCCACATATTACTCTTCCCTGTATTTCCCTAAAAATATTGTTGAATTTCTTCCTTCATAAATTGTAATGCAGCTTCATTTTGAGAAATTTCTTTATCTCCTTGAAGTTCAAAAATGTGTCTGGAAAGGTCAAAACCTGTTGCTCCTTCTGGAAGTTCTCTTGAAGCTTGATTGATAACAGAAATAAATTCTTCTACTGCACTTTTTATATATTCCCAAGCAGGTTGGCTGATATAAATTTGTTGTGCTACATTATGATTAAACTCTTCACGGATAGTAAATAGCAACATTTGATGTAACTCGGCAGCAGATTGCCCTCCTTCGGTAAGACGAGGAATGAGATTATTTACAGAATTTCGTTCTAAAAAAATAGCCATTCTCTCATACGCCTGCAAGCGAATAGGAAGTGCTATTTCACTATTTTTAGATTTGAGTTGAAGTAAAGACTGGTTCATCTCTCGTCCGATAAACGATTTGACAACCAAAAACATGCCGTACAAAACTGCGCCTGCTGGCAATGTAATTATTAAAAGGTCTTTGAGTAAAGAGCCGTAATCCATAAAAAATTTATTGAATAGGTAATTTTTAGTTAGTTTTTAGGTAACCTTTATCTAAGTAGTAATCTTGAACAAAATCGTATTGTGATTTTATGTAGTTACAAAGGTAAATATTTTTTCGTTCTTTAAATAGGATTTTCTAATCTAAATTCAATAGTCCAGTCATTAAGTGTTTCTCCATTTCTTCTCAAACGGAGTTGTATTTTTCGTCCTTCTTTGCTTCTAAAGAGTTCATAAATCTCATGAATCGTAAATTTGTTGATGTCTTTTCCGTTGATGCTTACCAATTGGTCATTTATTTTAACATTCATTTTCGAAACAGGAGAATCTTTTTCAATATTAGAAATCAAAAAAATAGCTGTTCCTGGAACAGGAGTAGTTAATTCTATTCCAGCCATATTGTAATTAAATTCTTCTTTAAAACTTCGGTTGGGTCTTAAAATCATTCTATTTTTTGAGTAATCAAAAATAACATGAAAACGCCTCAAAATCTCTGAACCCAAACTTCCATTGCGTTCTCCTTGCCCTTTTACGGTAGCTATCGAACTAGAATCTGGAAAAGCTGTTGTTACATTTTCTAGCTCAATATCATTCAAAATCAATTTGGAAGAACGACCTAGATAACCCGTAATATCGCCTCGCATTCCTTTTCCAAGATAAGCCTCTTTCCTTTTTTGTGGAATTTGTAATCTTTCGTCTGAAGAAATATCTAACCAAATTGCGTGTCCTCCTCCTGTATCGATAAGTAATTTTATCGGAATTGTTGTTGTGTCATTACTAAAAACAATTGAGTTTTGCTGCAAATTTGCCCAAATATACGGTTTTAGATTAACTATTTCGATAGGAATCATTACATCTTTTTTACGTGGTTTGTATTTATATTTTTTCTTATTGTAGAACGTAATTGTTTTGCTTTCATAATTTACCTTTACCACAAAATCAGCAAAAATCCCATACCCCATAATTCCGTGAATACGCATTCCGAAACGAGAGGATAAATGAAAAATATCTTCTTTTAAAATTAGTAAGTCTTGATGATGTCCTATAATTCCAGAGATATTAAAATTATTATTTGGCGAACCATAAGCCATCAGTTTTTCTCCAGAACCCAAACCAGAAAGTTCTATTTCTTTGATATAATCTACTTTCAAATTATCTCCTACGCCAAGTTCTGTAATGAGCATATTTTGTACACCACTATCCAAAATAAAATGAAGTGTGTCCGAATTATTTATCTTGACAGGAATAACAATCAAATTATTTATTAATTTGAACTTCAACATCAAAGAATGCTTGTTAGGTCTTGCGAAACTAAAACCGTTATAATTATCTCTTTTATAATTTTTAGAAGAATTACAAGAACTTAGAGAAAAAGTAAATGTTGTGAGGGAAATAAGAAATAAAATTGTAAATAAAGAGGACAGTAATTGAAAGTATTTTTTTCTATTGAATGGAATACGTATATTTTTTTTCATGAAAATAAAGCAAAAGAGGTAATATAAATTTGTGTATTATCTGTTCGGAATTTTCAATTAAAATACTACTTTAGTTTCTATAAACCAAAAATTGATATAATGGAAGACGACCACAATTCAGATTATAACAAAGGTTCTAAACTGGATTATAAATTAGAATATGAAATTTTCAAACCTAAGAGTACGGATAGCAAAACAAAACCTCAAATTTGGTTTGCCTTTCATGGAATTGGACAAAACACAGAAGCTTTTAACAAATTTGCAAATCAAAATAATTTTAAAGTGTATAGTTTTGGGTTGTTTTACCACGAAAAAAATCAAAATCAACTCTCAGATATAAAAGATACAAGAGAAACAAGTTTAGAAAACTGGCTTATCTTGATGCAACAATTCTTAAAACAACAAAAAATTAATGTTCAAGGTGATTCTATAAATGTAATTGGCTTTTCTTTGGGTGTTCGTCCTGCTTTACAGTTTGTTTCTAATTTTTCAACTCTTTTCTCAAATTTATTTTCACAACCTGTTACTATAAATAAAATCATTTTAATTGCTCCCGAAACTTTTGCTATCAATCGTTGGTACAGATTTGGAACACAGACTTTAGCAGGAAAATTTATACTCACAAAATTAGCTTCTTCTACTAGAGTAAAAGAAATCATTCTTTCTATCTCCTCTCTGATTTTTTCAAAGAAGGCACAACAACTCATTCGTTATCAGGTTTATACAAATATTATTTCACTTGCTGGTGCGTGGCAAGGTTATCGTTCTTTTGAAATTTATGGGCAAAAATGGAAAGAGATTTCGGAAAATCAAAACGGAAAAATTACGATTATAGCAAGCGAAAATGATGGTTTTGTAGAACTTAAACGAATCCAAAATTTTGTTAGAAAATATAGTATTGATAAAGGAAAATCTATTCAATGGATTATTTCAAAATCAACTCACGGTCGTTTGCTTAGAGAATTTGAGCTATGAAATTAAAGCATAAAAAAAGGAAAAGGTAAGCCCTCTAGCTTTGATGACTTGCTGGCTTACAGTCCCCTACAAATTATAGAAATTGAATTCCTTTTACTTCTCATATTCGGTTACATCAACCTCTACTCCACCGATAAACATATCTGCTCTAATTTTGAGAGGAATACGATCCTCATCGGCTGACATCCAAATCTTGATAGATTCTTTTCCACTAAAAAGACCATTTTCTGGCATAATCGGACTCATCACAAAAGTTTCTTTTCTACCAATTTTGGTTTTGATAGTTTCCTTTCCAATATAACGCACCTTAAAATCATATACTGAATCTTCAAAGAAAGCATCCATTCTGATAATTTCATTTTTAGTTAGTTTTTCATAATCTACTCTACGCAGAAAATAATATCCACTAATCATATCTTGTACATTTGTCGGAATTGGATATTCTTTTTTTGTCCAGTTTTTATCATCCCTTTTCTTATATTTTACATTTGCTTGTTTTCCAGAATGGTCAAATAGTACTGTTTCTTCTTTTCTGTATTTATTCTCTTTTATCTTTCTGTAAAATTTGCGTGGAATATGTTTTTGCCTGTCTATATACGAACTCCATTTGTCATCTATATCTGTTGTCCAACCAAAAACGCCTACCGATTTTCCCTCTACATCAACTCTATAACAACTATTTCCATTCACAGAATGAAAACTATCATCTACTTTCACGACAGCTTCTCCAGCATTGATAAATCCATAATGAACCAAATAAGAGATTTTTTCTCCTTTTTTGAAATTTACGTCAGAAAGCATAGCTACTCTGTTTCCATTTTGATAAGTCATAAATGCAGAAGTCGAAAAAATAAGTAATCCAATAGAAACTGTCAAAATGACAAGCATTCGGAAAGGCGAATTCTTCAATTTACTTAAAAATAAATTTGAAAATATATGAGTATGTAACTTTTTCATAATAGAATAGTGATGAGAAATTTAGGAATGTTTTCTTGTTTTTCCATAGCATAAGGGTTTGCAAACCTTATGCTATATCAAAAATAACTTTAACAAATTTTTAAAAGATAAAAACGATTATTTTTATCTTCAAAATAATATAACTAAAAGATGTTATACTATCAATTTTGCAATAACTATTCCTAAATTTATAAATCAAATAAGGAAGTAAAAATTTAGTTTAATTCTCCATATTCAAACTTAGGAGCTGGTTTTATCTTTACAAATTGTTCTCCTAAAGTAGGTATTTCATCTTTTTTAACCATCAAAAGCTCATTCAACTGACCTGCATAATCGGTATAATGTTTACGCAACAAAAAGTCTGTATTATCTAATTCTGAAAAATAAGTAATTACAGAATAAGGAATCGGATAACGCTCCAATTCTGGATTGTTCTCCTTAATCTGTTTTACAAGTTTTTGAATGTCTTGTAACTTTTTATCGTAAGCATCCATTGTCTTTGCGCTTTGCATTGTTTTGTTGTCGTAACGCAATTTCAAAAGTGCTTTGCGTTCGGTTTCTAATTTATCAATCATTTCTTTTCCATTAAAACCCTCTACAAAGCGAGCCTCACGAACAAATTTTTGCAACATATCATCTTTTTCACGTTCGGCAGACAAAAGTCTGTTCCAAGTTACGACGACACTATCGTTGAGCATGGTCAGTTTATCAGGCAAAGCAAGCGTGTCTGTATCAGGGAGATTTTCAGTTGCTTTTTCCCAAAGTGCTTCCTGTTCTGCTGCGTCTTGATTTTCTTCTGTAATCTCTTGATTTTCCTCCTGTGTCTTTTTGTCGTTACAAGAAGATAAAAAAACTACATTACTCATAAACAAAACAAGCAAGATGATAGACGAGAAATGATTTATTTTTTTCATAGAAGTTATTGTTTTTTGTTTTACTAAAGTAGCCGATACTTTTCAAGTGTCGGTAAAATACTATTGAATTGATGCAAAGATAATCAAAGAAAAATAGTTTTTGTTTGTTTTTCGAAACTCACAAAGCACAAATTTATTGTAGTAAATTGATAATCCATTCTAAAAACTAGCTAGATTGAGTTAGAGTTTGTAATTTTACAAAATATTGAAAAATTTAATCAAAAAAAATAAAACTATCGTGCGAGTAATCATAAGTGGAGGAGGAACAGGTGGACATATTTATCCTGGAATTGCAATTGCTGATGCCCTAAAAGAATATTTTAGGGAAATAAATCAAGAAATAGAAATTCTCTTTGTTGGTGCAGAAGGAAAAATGGAAATGGAAAAAGTACCAAAGGCAGGCTATCGTGTAATCGGTTTACCTATTCGTGGTTTGCAGCGCAGTTTTTCGGCAAAAAATATAGCTGAAAATTTGCGTTTTCCTCTTCGAATGTTCAATAGTTTGAGCAGAGCTAGAAAGGTAATTAAAGATTTCAAGCCTGATGTAGTGGTCGGAACGGGTGGTTATGCAAGTGGTGCAGTTTTGCAAGTGGCTGCTACAATGGGCATTCCGACGCTTATTCAAGAGCAAAACGGACACGCAGGAATTACAAATAAAATTCTCTCACGCCAAGTAGATGCGATTTGTGTGGCTTATCCGAATATGGAAAATTATTTTCCAACCAAAAAAATACAGTTTACAGGAAATCCTGTTCGTTCGGATTTGAAAGATTTACCGAATCCTATTCAAACTGATTTTGATTATTTTAATCTTCTACAAGGTAAAAAAACGATTTTGGTAATGGGTGGAAGTGGTGGCGCAAAGGTCATCAATGAAGCTATTTTGAATGGACTTGAAACAATTTTTGAAAGCGATTTTCAACTTATTTGGCAAACTGGAAAATTTTATATCGATTCGATAAAAGAAAAATTAAAAGAGAAAAGTCTATTAAACCATCAAAATCTATTTGTAAGTGATTTTATTTATGATATGAAAAAAGCCTATCAATGTGCTGATATTGTGATTGGTCGTGCTGGTGCTTTGACGATTTCCGAACTTACTTTGGTAGAAAAACCTGCTATTTTGATTCCCTCACCAAATGTAGCTGAAGATCACCAAACCAAAAATGCAATGGCACTTGCAAAAGAAGATGCTGCTATGCTTATAAAAGATAATGAAGCCGATGAACGACTTATTCCGACGCTTATTTATGTTTTAAACGATGAAAATCAACAAGAGAAATTGAAGAATAATATTAGAAATTTTGCTCGCCCTGATGCTGCAAAGGATATTGCTAAGCGTGTAATGGAATTGAAAAAATAGGTTTTGTACAATTTATATTTTTTGTAATGAATAAAGTAAGTGTAAGAACAATTTTGAGAGAAATGAAGACTTCTGGACATCGTCCTATGTTGGCTTTTTGTGATGATTCAAAAAAATATGTTGTTAAACATGATAGAGGTAAATTTTTGTGTATCATCAATGAATTTTTATCTTGTTTTTTATTGGAAAACTTTAACCTTTCTTTTGCAAATTATGCTTTAGTTGATGTAGCCGATTTTTTGGTAAAGGGAAATAATATCTTATCTTCTGCAAATCAAAAAACGAATTATTACAATTATTTATGTTTTGGTTCGGAATGGATAGAAGGAGTTACGGATATGAATAATATTATAGAATACGATGTTTTTTTCTACAAAAAATTAGAAAGTCCTTTATCTATTTTACATATTTCATTGTTTGATTTATGGATAGAAAATGATGACAGAAAGCCTACAAATTATAATTTATTATTACTTCAAACTAGTAAATATAAAGTAATTCCTATTGATCATTCTTTTATTTTTGAGAGTTTTTCGTATAATTATCTAAATCCAAATGAGTTTTATCCAAAAGATAACGACCATTTATTAGTATCTGAACTAGGAATTTTCATTAAGAAACAATTTGAAATCAATGAACGTTTCATTCAAGAAGAGAAAAATTACTTTTATAATTGTATAGATGCGTGTCAGAAAAATTTCTCTGTCTTTATAATAAATCTTCAAACGCATTATCCATTAAATGATGAAGATGTAGAGAATATTTATAATTTTTTATTTCATAAAGAAAGAAATGAAAGAGTTTTTGAGGAATATATTTATCGTTTAAAAAACTAATACAAAATGCAGACTTTTTATTCTCTGGTAAAAGTAGGATTTAATTCTAGTACAAATGACACGATTACAATTGGTGTTATTGTATTGAATGGAAAGAAGTTTTCTTGTTTTTTTTCGGATAAGAGGAAGAAAATTGCATCTCGTTTGGTTAGGTTAGAATCCTCAACTGTAGATATTGATTTTTTAGTTACTCAAATAATTTCAAAATCATCTACCAATAAAGAATTTGGCGAAGAATACTTTTTATATCTATCCAATTACTGTAACGGTTTGCTTCAATTTTCTGCACCTAATCCTGTTGCAGCTCCTTTTAATGAAGAAACTTTAGCCTTTTTGGTAAAAATGATTTTTTCAGAATCTAGCGTAAAAGAGAAGGAATTAAAAGAAATAGAAGATAAAAAAGAAAACAAAAATGTGCTTTTAAAGGAGAAAATAGAAAAAGAATTAATTCAACCTTTAAAAAATAAAATTCATACGCATTACAAATTCGAACCGATTAATTTACCCATTCCATTTTCTTTTGAGTTGGATTGTATCGGACAAAATGGCGTACTTATAGGCGCAAAAACAGAAAATTTTGATACTGACAAACGCACATTAAACAGACATTTTAGTAATTATTTAGCACTCATTTCTACACTTTCAAACAAATATAATTCTCCTTTATCTCAAAATTCTTTTTTTTGGATTGCAGAAGAACCACAACTTACAGATAAGAAAAAACATCTTATTTGGGAAACAGCACATAAAAATCCACTTTTAAAACTCATTCATCCAGATGAAGTAAACAAAATAGTAGAACTGGTAAAAGACAAAAAGGCTACTCGTTTTTTGTAAAATGACACAGAAGCAAATTTTATTCCCACAAATAAGAACTAATTGATTAACTTTGTAAGTTGATAGAAGAAGCTAAATTTTAAATAAACGAATTTGGCAAAAGAACATTAAAAAAGACAAAATAACATTCAAAATGAATAAATTAATTACTGACATAGACATTGTCAATATCATTGACACAAACGCAAGTGAAGCTATAAACGAATCTTGCGAGGAAGTCAAAAAAACAGCCAACAACGCAAAAGAAGGAGAGCGAAAACTCTACATCGAAAGTTACGGCTGCCAAATGAATTTTGCAGATAGCGAAATCGTAGCTGCTGTAATGCAAGAACACGGTTTTGGCACAACTGACAAAGCAGAAGAAGCCGATTTAATATTTTTAAATACCTGTTCGATCCGTGAAAAAGCCGAACAAACGGTGCGCAAACGTTTGGTTCATATCAACGGACTCAAGAAGCGCAAACCTGAAATGATGGTAGGTGTTTTGGGTTGTATGGCAGAGCGTTTGAAACACAAATTTTTAGAAGAAGAAAAAATCGTCGATTTAGTAGCAGGACCCGATGCTTACCGTGATTTACCAAAACTTGTAGGTTCGGTAGATGACGGACAAAAAGCCGTAAATGTTTTGCTTTCAAGAGAAGAAACGTATGCTGATATTTCGCCTATTCGCTTAAATTCCAACGGAATTTCTGCTTTTGTTTCTATCATGCGAGGCTGTGATAATGTATGTAGTTTTTGTGTTGTGCCATTTACTCGTGGTCGTGAGCGCAGTCGTCCTGCTGATTCAATCGTACAAGAAATTAAAGATTTGGTGGCGCAAGGGTATAAAGAAGTTACTTTATTAGGACAAAATGTAGATTCATATAAATGGACAAATGTACCAAGAACAATAAGAACAGAGAATTTTGAAGCAGAAACAGGACAAAAAGTAAGAAAAGAAAATTTTGCTACACTTCTGGAAATGGTAGCTCAAATTGATCCAAATCTAAGAGTGCGTTTTACTACTTCGCACCCAAAAGATATGACAGACGATGTTCTGCACGTAATGGCGAAGTATGAAAATATTTGCAAATACATTCATTTGCCTGTTCAGAGTGGAAATAGTAGAGTTTTGAAATTAATGAATCGTACCTATTCTCGTGAATGGTATATCGATAGAGTAGATGCAATTCGCAGAATTTTGGGAGAAGATTGTGCTATTAGTTCAGATATGATTTCTGGTTTTTGTACCGAAACAGAAGAAGAACATAAAGAAACATTGACATTAATGGAGTATGTAAATTATGATTATTCGTATATGTTTTTTTATTCTGAACGACCAGGAACACTAGCTGCAAAGAAATATTTAGATGACATTCCGATGGATATAAAGAAAAAAAGACTAAGCGAAATCATTGAACTTCAATCAAAACATTCTTTAGCTCGTAATCAAAGATTAATTGGAAAAACGCATAAAGTTTTGGTAGAAGGAGAATCAAAACGCTCTGACAAAGATTTGCAAGGCAGAACGACAGATAATAAAGTAGTTATTTTTGCTAGAGAAGATTATAAAAAAGGACAATATGTAAATGTGGCTGTACACGATTGTACTTCGGCTACGCTCTTTGGAAAAGCTGTTGAGTTAGTTGAATAAACTTGAATATTTATAGCAAAATAACATAGATTACTTTTCGAAATATAAAACCCTAAAAGTCAGATAATTACAGTCTTATTTTTTAGGGTTTCTTTATTTGTTATCATTAAACATTATCAGGATTATTTACAGTATTGATTACCAATAAATTAGCAAAAAACGAAAAGTGCTTATTTTTCCATAGAACTGGGTTTGCAAACCCTATGGAAAAATGAACATTGCTAAATTAACCGTGATAACCTTTATTATCAGGACATAGATTTTCTTTATTTATCCTTTTCTGTTGCTACTTTCCAAGTAAAACCTGTTCCTGTATGTTCAACAATAATGCGCTGAACATTTCCAGAAGCATAATTGACAGTTCCTTCATACTTTGTTTGGGAACGCTGCGCCAGCATAACCGAACCTACTTTATTTAGTTCTCCTAATTTTTTCTGAATACGATAACGAGTAGCCGTAGAAAGAGAAATAGGATTATTTTCAGGATACCAACCACGTATTACATCTACATAAGCTACTAATTTTTCCTGTGAAGAAGTAACAAAAGTCATCTTTGTAAAGTCAGCTATGACTTCTGTCTCCTGTACTTCTAACTCTACATTTAGTTCGTTCTCAACTACTGCTTGGCTTAGTAATTCTTTTGTCTTCTGATCCAATTCTGTAAATTCTATTCCTTTGACTTTAGAGTAAGTAGCTAGGATTTTGGTTTCATTTGACAAAGTAACCTTTCCTGTGTAGATGGCATCACCTTTTTTTAACTCTACATTTTTGATAAGCTCTTTGCCATACTTTTTTCGTAAAGAATACTGAAGATAAGTAGAGATAGACTCTTCATCTTGTTTTGGAAAAACGCCTGCTTTTGGGTCTAAAAAAACGGGTAATATACTTCCATCGTTTGTAGTAACTGCTACCTCAAAACCATTTCCATTAGTCGGTTTTAGTTCTACTTTTTCAGCAGGAATTCCCATTGCATTTACCAAATATCTTCTTGTACTAGATTCTAATATTTCTACCCAGACTGGTTGTAAAAGTCCTAAGTTGTTTCTTCCTGCTCGTACAAAAACAGTTGCTGGAGTAGTTATATCGTCTTCAAAAGTAGTTTCTGCTAGATATACCCATTCTTCATCAGGAATAGAAGGCGTTTTTTCTAACGTAATTTTCTTCTTTAAATCTCCCCAATGTTCTCTTTCTAACGTCAAAGTCGCTACTTTTTTCTCAAACTTTTTTTCTATTTGTGGCTGCAAAAGAGCCTCTATCTGTCCTTCATCGGGTTTTATTTTATCTTTTGGAATGTACTTTTTGATAGAAGTTCCTTTTGTCAAAACAAGCGTATCGCCTTTAAAATCAAATTGATAATCATCTGCAATTCCATACGCTATAACTTTTAGTGTATTTTTATCTACTGCGTAATCTCTTTCTGTTACGTTATCAAAAATTACCTTTTCATCGGTTATGTTGAGTGTACTTTTGTAATCCGAACTTACCCACTCTCCTTTGATTTTGGAAGAATCAGAACAACTACTCAGAAAAAGAAATACTGAAAATAGTCCTACAATAAAGAGTTTTGATGGATAATTGAATGAATATATAGTTAGAAGTTTCATGATAATTTTATTTTTTGAATAAATCGTTTTTTAGAGCTTGTTTAAATTTTTATTTTGATAGCGAAAATGAAAGAATTTTAGCTCAATCAAGGCATTTTTGAGAAAAATAGCGAGTTACTTGACGATAAAATAACGAAGATTGAACTTAAATTACTCATTTGAAGCCGAAAGAAAAATTTTAAAACACGCTCTTACTTTAGAACTAAAACAAACCAAATTAAAAAGGGTATTATTTAATAAGGTTGCAAAATTACTAAAATTAAAATTGGTAGCTAATTCTATTTACTCTAAAACTTAATATTTTTTTATTTTGTCATTTCGGCAATTTGAGTTACATTTTTTCCTGTTTTTTATAAAATTTGATAGTCTTTTTGAAAGATTTAATAATTTCAAGCAATAAAACTTGTTAAGTGGTGCTAATTAAACGCTGCATTTTTAATAAATTTGTAGTTACATTTTTTACTTTTAGTTTGCTGATTGAGCTAATTACAAAACTAGATACTGATATAGATATTGACAAATGTCAAATTACCTTTTGATTTTCTAAAAAAACAATGAAATACCTACCTTATTTTCTCATTGCGCTGGGCGTAATTCTTATTGACCAAGCTCTCAAATTATACATTCATTCTACACTTTCTTTGGGCGAAGATATTTTGATTTTTGGCGATTGGTTCAAACTCCATTATACACTCAACCCCGGAATGGCATTTGGAATTGAGCTAGGTTCGGATTATGGAAAACTAATCTTGACTATTTTTAGGATTTTTGCAGGAATAGGAATTGCCTTTGTGATGGCTCGTGCTGCACTGCGTGATGCGCCAAAAGGCTTTGTTTTTAGCATGGCTTTGATTTTGGGTGGAGCATTTGGAAATATTGTAGATTCTACTTTTTACGGTGTTTTTATAGATGGAAATGCTGTTCCTTTTTATGGCGACCAACCTGCTTTTTACCCTTGGTTTCACGGACAAGTGATTGATATGTTTTATTTTGATATTGCTTCGGGTTATTTTCCAGAAGCTATTCCTTATTTTGGAGGTTCTCATTATTCCTTTTTCCCTATTTTTAATATTGCTGATGCAGCTATTTTTATTGGTGTTTGTATAATCTTAATTTGGCAAAGAAAGTTTTTTCCGAAAGAAGAAATTGTGGAAATGGAAGTAGAAAATGCTTTAGAAGACGAAATTAGAGATGATAATACAGAAAGAAATATAGAAAGTAATTTTGAAGGAACTAATCTTGATGCAGCCACGGAAAACGAAATTACCGAACCAGATTTTGATAATCAGAATCAAGAAATAGAAAGCGATACTTCTCAAAATAATGTTTTTATAGCAGGAGAAGATAATGAAACAAAGCAAGACTTTAAAAGAGAAGAATAGTAATACTCTAACAAAATGAATTATTCAGATTCGATAGATTTAATAGAACGACTAGCTTCTTTAGACCAAAAGGAAGACAACGTTTTATTCGATTCTGAACCTAAAAAAGGCGTTTTGTATGGCACAAATCAAGAAGGAGAAAAACTATTTGATTTTCGTGTTCCGATTACTTTTCCTTCGCTTCCAGAAAAAGAAGACGAACAAAACTCACTTTGCCTTTCAGATTATTCTGATACAATTTTATTTGTACCAAAACCGTATTTACTAATTTTGATTCAAGCTGGTTATGCTTCTTTGGGATATTTTGAAGAAGGAGAAATCATTTATCATAAAGCAATTACGGCTTATATGGTAAGAAAAAAACAAGGGAAATCACAGATAAAACACCTTAATTCGAAGGGAAAATCTCGCTTAGGTTCTCGTATTCGTCTTCAAAATACAGTTTGGTTTTTTGAGCAAATCAACTTAAAGCTAAAAGAATGGCACAAAAAATCAAATATTTTTGATAAAGTAGAACGCATCGGACAAAGTGGTTCGCCAGATTTATGGCACTTGTTTTATACTTCAAAAGAAGAAGCTCCTTTTCAAAAATCTGATTCTCGTCTTCGTAAAATCCCCTTGACTGTTCATACTCCGAATTTTGAAGAGTTACAGCGTGTCAATAGTTGGGCAAATCAAGGAAAACTAACTATTTATAAAGATGATTTGCCTTTTTTGAATAATTTAGGCGATGTAATTGAATGGTAATTTTTACAGTTACCAGTAAGTAGTAATCAATTACCAGTTTTTGATTTACTTCATAATTTATAACTTTTAATTGACTTCGTTGCTTTGACAGGTCATAATTGAACACAATATGATTGCATTCATCACAGGCGCAACTTCAGGAATTGGACTTGCCACAGCAAAAATCTTTGCAGAAAATAATATCGACCTTATTCTTTGTGGAAGAAGAACCGAAAAACTGCAAGAATTAGAAGAAGAACTCTCTCAAAAAGTTAAGATAAAAATACTTTCTTTTGATGTCCGAAATAGAGAAGAAGTTCAGAAAGCAGTAAATTCTCTTGATTCTGTTTCTGAAACCGATTTTCAAAACATAGATATTCTCGTCAATAATGCAGGAAATGCACACGGACTTTCTCCCATTCAAGAAGGAAATTTAGACGATTGGGACACCATGATTGACCTCAATATAAAAGGACTTTTGTACGTAACAAAGGCACTTTTACCAAAATTATTAAACAAAAACAGGTCAGAAACCAACAAAGGGCAAATCATAAATATTGGTTTGATTGCAGGAATAGATTCCTACCCAAACGGAAATGTTTATTGTGCTACCAAATCAGCCGTTGCGATGCTTAGCGAAACAATGCGAATTGATTTGTTAAAGGAAAATATAAAGGTAAGCGAAGTAAAACCAGGGCTTGTAGAAACAGAGTTTTCGAAAAGTTCGTTTCAAAAATGATGAAGAAAAAGCAGAAAAAGTATATCAAAATTATACGCCACTTACTCCAGCAGATGTTGCAGAACTAATTTATTTTGTGGTATCTCGTCCTTCTCATGTAAATATTGCTGATGTTTTGATTCTTCCTGCTGATCAAGCTAAATCTGCTATGGTAAATAAGAAGTAAATGATTTAACGAACGGTTCGCTTAGAGCGAACCGTTCGTTGCTATAAACCAACCCGAATATTTCACATAATTGTTAGCAATTCGCTGCAACATCTCGCCTCTTTCTCCGATTGGTTTTATCTTTTTTGCAGGCACTCCAGCATAGATAAATCCACTTTCAATTTCCGTTCCTTCCAAAACTACTGCGCCTGCTGCTACAATACTGCCTGTTCTGACAATTACACCGTCCATTAATCGTGCGCCCATTCCTATCAAAACGTTGTCTTCAATGGTGCAGCCGTGAACGATGGCATTGTGTCCGATACTCACATAATTTCCAATCGTTGTACCAGCCGTTTGGTATGTTCCGTGAATAGTTGCGTTGTCTTGAATGTTGGTGTGATGACCGATTCGGATATAATTTACATCGCCACGAACGACTGCACTAAACCAAACACTACAATTATCGCCCATTTCTACTTCGCCAACGATTGTAGAATTAGGAGCAAGAAAACAATCTTTACCAAATTTGGGAGAAAAACCACGAACAGGAAGAATTAAGGCCATATTTTTTGTTTTATTTTAAATTAATAATTTACTAATAATTTGGAAATTACTATGCAATATAGAAGAAGTAATTTTGTAGCGTAAAAGAAAAGCTAGTGTTACAAATTCTAATTTAGTTACTTTTTTTAATTTTTACACAATCAATTATGAATATGACAGCTCAAAATCAAATTGCGACTTACAAACTTCAAATCAAAAACGTTCTTTCACTTCTCAAAACAGAGTATGATGGATTGAATAATGCCAATGAACAAGCTACTGAAAACGAAACTATTTCTCCAAAAGAACTTCAAAAGTTAAGAGAAATGTCTAAACGATTGAATGAATATTGTAGCGACGTAATGGCATATCAAGAAAAAATTCGTTTTCTGAATGCTCAATAATTAGAATAAGGAATTTCCACAAAAAAGGTTGTTCCACCATTATTATCATCAATTCTACTCTCTACTTTTATTTTCCATTTGTGTGCCTTTGTTACCTGTTTGATATAACTAAGTCCTAATCCGAAGCCTTTTGTCGTGTGAACATTATCATTTTGAACTCTAAAAAATTTATCAAAAATTCGTTTTTGATATTTTTTGTCAATTCCTATTCCGTTATCTTTTATGGACAAAATGAGTTTGTTTTTTGATTGAAGTTGAATAGAAATTTCTACAAAAGGAATATTTTGATTGTACTTAAAAGCATTTTCCAGTAGGTTGTGTAACATATTTTGAAAATGAACTTTGTCGGCTTTTATAAAAATTTCTGTATCTATTTTTCTAAGCAAAACTCTAAATTCTTGATTTTGAAAATCCTGTTTTGCCAAAATTTCTAACTCAAAACTATCTATCGTTTCCTTTATCGTTTCTCTAAGATTGATTTTTTCTAATGAAAGAGGAACATAACTACTTCGCTCTAACATCAAAAGCTCTACTAATTTTTCTACTTGAGAATTTAGCCTTTCGGTTTGTTCTTTTACAATGATTGCATACTGATTTTTTCTTGCTTTGTTTTTCAGAATTTCATTTGGATTTATTTCATTTTGTTTTGCATTATCGTTTGTCAAAACCTTTGCAGCAATTCCTAAAATAGAAATCGGTGTTTTCAGCTCGTGTGTAATATTATTGATAAACTGTTTTTGAGCTTGTGAAAACTGCCTTTGTGTAATAATAAAAAACATTCCATAGACCAAAAAGAAAATTACTAAAAGCAGAATGACAGACAAAAATATCCAGATGTCCATTTCTGAAACCAGTTGAGAAGAAACAGACGGAAAACGAATACCGAAGTAATAGTTTTGTCCTTCCCACTTTGGAAGTTCTTTTTTTAGTCTTTTATCGTTTTTGCTTTCTCTATTTAAGGAAACATAATTTCCGTACACCATTTTTTCGCTATCACAATCATAAATTCCGTATTCAAAATCTGTTTGAATGTTTCGCTTCGAAAACTCACTTTTCAAAAAATATTCCAATACAGCAGCATCGATTTCACAGTTTACACTAACGGTATAATAATCACTAGAGAGTTGATTAATCGGACTTTGAGAAGGTAAACTCGTCTTGCTATATTCAGCAATTTTTTCGGCTATATTCTGCAAAGCGACTTGTATTTTTTGCTCATTCTGTTTTCTATTTGCATCAAAAGCACGCCGAACCCAATAAATTTGAATAGAAATAATTCCGAAAATAGAAAGTAAAGCAAAAACTAGAAGAAGAGTAATGGTTCGTTTGTTCATAAATACAAATTTAGAAATTAGAAATTAGAAGTCAGAACTGAAAGTCAGCGTAGCTAATTGAATACAAATATGTAGTATTTAATTTCATTAAATCTAAAATCTACCTTCTAAATTTGTTGCATTAACATCTCCTTAACAAACCTTTGAAAGTCATTAACAGCAAGCAAAGCTATTTTACCGTAAGTTTGTATAAGTTCTTGTTGCAACGAAGACTTGATTTATTAATTAGTTATTTTCATTTACCTTTTAAATTTTCAAAATTATGCAAAAGCAATTTTTTGGTTTTCTTTTTAGTTTAGTAGTTCTTACTTTTTTGTTCGCTTTTTCTCCTGCTCACAATGTCTTATTAAATTCTGTACAATGGACACAAACCAGTATTGAGTTTGGAAAAATAGAACGCAACAAACCAGTAACAGCTAATTATGAGTTTGTCAATAGTGGCACAACTCCAATTGTTATTCAATCTGCAAAAGGTTCTTGTGGGTGTACAGGCGTAGAATTTTCGAAAGAAGCCATTCCAGCAGGACAATCAAGCACTATAAAAGCAACTTTCAACGCTGCTAAGATTGGTGCATTTAGCAAAACCGTTACTGTTATGATGGCTGGTGAAAGTGAGCCTGTTGTTCTTCGTTTTAATGGAGAAGTAATTGAATAAAGTTAGAATTTAGAAGTATGAAGTATGAAGTATGAAGTAGAAAATCAAATGTATTACTTCTTACTTCATATTTCTTAATTCTTACCTTATTTTCTGAACTTTATTATTCAATTTTTGGTTTTGGAAAAGTATATGATAGAAAAGTACAAAATTAGGGTTAAAATTGCTTTTTAACTATAATTTTATGCAGAATTAATATTTTAGCAAACTTAATTTGCATAATTTTGGCATATACAAAATTTAATAAATCTAATTAGATTTTATTTATTTAATTATCCATTAATCCAAAATCTTAAAGTCATGATTGGTCGGAAAGTTTTAGTATTGAATGCAGATTATCGTGCAATTTCTGTTTGTAGTGTAGCCAAAGCTTTTTTGCTTGTTTATTTACAAAAAGCAGATATGGTAAATTCTGTTCCTAATGGTTTTATCCAAACGGTAAGCAAATCTTTTGCTGCTCCTTCTGTTATTCGTCTAAATTCTTACGTCAATATTCCATACAGAGGAGTGATGCTTACACGTCAAAATATCTTTAAGCGAGATGCAAACCAATGTGTGTACTGCAAAAGCACAAAAAATCTTACCTTAGACCACGTTGTTCCACGTTCGCAAGGAGGAAAAACATCTTGGACAAATCTAGTAAGTGCTTGTCAGCATTGCAACTCAAAGAAAAGTGATTTTAGTCTTGAAGATGTAGGAATGAAATTGCCTTACAAGCCATTTAAACCTACTTTCGTAATGTTCTTACGTGAATTTTCAAGAATGGGAGATGAAAACTGGAAACCGTTTTTGCAACACGCCTAAAATTTGTTTTACCTATTCGCTTAATGAAACAAGAATTAAAAAACGGAAATAGAGTTTCAAATTATTATACATTATTCATAAAAGACAAACCTTCCTAAAATCATTTTTTATTATTTGATTTTGAGAAGGTTTTTTAATTGTACTAAAGTTTTTCGGCTTGATAAACCAAGCCTCTACATTATTCAAATGTAGTAATTTGATTTACAAAATTGAATTTTTAATATCAAACTAAAATCTTTTTCCTTGTTCTTTTTGTTCAGCTTTGTCTGTAGAATTGGTCTGTTTTATTACCGATTTGGCTTCTATTGTTTTTGCTGGATTAGGTAATTCTTTCTTTGTAGGAGTTGTAATTGATGTTGCTCTTTTAGGATTTGGGTCTAACATAATTCTGTTAGTGAGCCATTTGTTGGCATCCGATAGCTGTTCGAAAACCTGTACTTTATAATCTCCATTACTATTTTTGCTTAAAAACATTTCCAAAGAAATATTAGAGAAAAGGTCGTTTCCAGTATTAATAGCCCAATAAAACATTCCTGCTTGTATCGCACGAGGTGTCCAGTCAAAAGTCAACCATTCGTTGGCTTCATTCCAAGGACCCACAATTTGGCTATGATCTGCCAGAACTGCAACAGCATTATTTTCTGCTACTTGTTCAATAATTTTATTATAACCTGTTTTGATGTCTTGCATTCGAATAAAACCTTTCCATTGATAAAAAACCCATTGCGATTTTTCGTCATATTCTACAGTTAGACAAACAGAGCCAAATTCGTTATTTACGTGATGAATCATAACAGAAATATTTTTTATATAATTTACGAGAGACACTAGACGTGAAAAATAATTGTATTTAATAAAGGTTATCACGGTTAATTTAGTAATGTTCATTTTTCCATAGTGACAGGTTTGCAAACCTGTCGCTATGGAAAAATAAGAGGGTTTCGCTTTTTTACAACTTGCTGATTATCAAACCTGTAAATAACCGTGATAACTTTTAATTACCAGCTTTTATACACTATCAAAATAAAATAAGAAGCAATCTAAACTACTAAAATACTAATTTTGTGCCTATTTTCAAAAAACTAAAGCCAACTTTTAAAAATATGGTAATGTAGTAAAATCAGCTTCGCTGTTCTTCAATATGTGTTTGTTGTTTTTTGACTTGATAAATCAAGCCTCTACATCATTTAAACGTAGCAATTTGATTTATCAAATTGAGTTTTTGATAAGAAACACGATTTTACTACATAACCAAAAATATGAACGATAATAAAATCTATTCTTGTTCGTAGTTACTTTTGTTTTTAGATTTTCTACCTCTTTTTTTAGGTTCTTTGATTTCTTTCTCCAGTTTGGCAGGTCTTGGTCTTTTAAAAACCCATTCATTTTCAGAAGATAATTCTTCATCAAATTTGTACCCATCTTCTTCAAAAAACTTCAATTTTTGTGGTTGTTTTATTTTGTTTTGAACAATATAACGAGCCATTTTTCCTCTCGCTCTTTTGGCATAGATAGCAACCGTTTTGAGTTCTCCTTCTTTCTCTTCCTTAAAAACAGGCGTAATAACCTCAAGTTTGAAATACCTGTTTATTACTGCTTTTGCGTATTCTTGGGAAGCTAAGTTTATAATAATCTCATTTGGATAACGAGTATTAAAATAATCTGTTAAGAATTTCCCCCAAAATTCATATAAATTTTTCCCTCTAGCTGTTTTTAAAGGTGTACTCATTTCCAAACGATAGGGTTGGATTAAATCAAAGGGACGCAGAATACCATAAAACCCTGAAATAATACGCAAATTATTCTGCGCAAAATACAATTCTTCATCGGTAAGTGTATCTGAGCCTAATCCTTCATACACGTCTCCACGAAAAGCAACAATAGCTTGTCTATCATGTTCTGGATTAAATGGAAATTGTATGTCTTGAAAACGATTGTAATTTAGGAACGCTAATCGCTCGCTTACTTGCATAACTTCTTGTAGCTCATCGATTTCTTTTTGTTGAATAGACTCTAAAAGTTCCTTTGCATCTAACATAAATTCGGGTTGCGTATGTGTATTTGCCCGATTTACATTTTCAAAATCTTGTGTTTTGGAAGGTGATAATATAACAATCATAAGTATTTATTTTGCGAGTAGTTAAGAAGAGTAATTTAGTTTTTCTTATTTTTGCAGATAATCGTTTTGACAAAAATACATAATTACTTAGTTCTATTTTATCTAAAAGAACCATAGGACAGTTTATTAGTATTTGTTGTATTCTTTTAACAAAAAAACATAAAATAACTTTACATTCAAAATATACTCAGAAATTAAATTAAATTTAAGCTAAATTTAAACTTAATCTGAATCTAATTTAAGATATTTTAAAAAAATCAAATTTCAAATTATTATGCGCCAAAAAATTGTAGCAGGAAACTGGAAAATGAATCTTACTAAAGAAGAAGCTCAAAGTCTTACTTCCGAGATTGTAGGAATAAATAATGATGAATTATCAACGACTAATAAAGAGGTAAAACTAATTCTTTGTCCTCCATTTATTCATATTGCTACTATAAAACCACTTTTCAAAAACACCAAAAACATTCATTTGGGAGCGCAAAATGTAGCTTCTCAAGAGAAAGGAGCTTATACAGGAGAAATTTCGGCAGAGATGCTTTCGTCTTATCAAACCGAATATGTAATTATCGGACACAGCGAAAGGAGGCAAATTTTCAAAGAAACAAATCAAGAAATTGCTCAAAAACTAGATTTGGTTTTAGCTAACAAAATGCTTCCTATTTTTTGTTGTGGCGAAACGTTGGAGTTGAGAGAAGAAGGAAATCATATTGACTTTATAAAGAATCAAATTTCAGAAAGTCTGTTTCATTTATCAGCTTCTGATTTTGAAAAAATAGTAATTGCTTACGAACCTATTTGGGCAATCGGAACAGGAAAAACGGCTTCTAGCCAGCAAGCACAAGAAATTCACGCAGTTATTAGAAGTCATATTTCGGATAAATACGGAAAAGAAATTGCCGATAAAACACCAATTTTATATGGAGGAAGTTGTAAACCAGATAACGCAAAAGAACTCTTTGCATGTGAAGATGTAGATGGTGGACTTATTGGAGGTGCTGCTTTGAAGTCTAGAGATTTCATAGAAATTGCGAAATCGTTTTAGAAGAACTCTTTTTTAAAAATTAATGCAAATGAGTAAGTAATTCAAAACTAAAATAGACTTATTTTTCCACAACAACAGGTTTGAAAACTTGTCGCTATGGAAATTTATATTTCAAATAGCACCTTCATTAAAAAAAGCAATCAAAATAAATCCAAAGAACAGTAGTCTTACAGCAAGTAAAAAGTTGATAGACAAGAAAATCAAAAAAATGGGTTTTGTAGAATTTTTTATTAGTTTTGATTACGAAAATTTTACTCAACTTGTTATTATAATTTTTATTCAAATCTACTTCAAACGATGAACGGAATTACGTGGAAAACAGATTTTTGGAAAGGAAAAACTTGTATTTTATACAATGAAAAAGAGATAGGATTCTTTAAAATGAATTTTTGGAAATATAGAAGAGCAACAGGAATGCTTCTGGATAGAGAATTCGAAATAAAACCAATTAATTTTTGGGGAAATAAAATTACCATTACCGATAAAATAGACGAGCGAGTAATTGCTACTTTAAACATAAATATCTGGAACAGCAAAACAGAAATGTATATTGAAAAAGACGATGAAACGTTTATTTTCAAACAAAATATGTGGAGTATGGGAAATTGGTGGTGGGAAAGAAAGATGCCCAAATTAGAGCTACTAGAAGGTGCTAACAAGCAGCAAAAGCAACTAGCCAAATCTGATAATCTTGCAAAAACTACCGAAAAGTTAGTTCAGAATAAAGTTTCTAATTTTTTGGAAAGTAAAGGAGAATTTAATTTTGGAAACACAGGAGAAAGTAATCTCAATGCGCTTATTTTGGGTGGAATATTTATTATGAAAATCAGACAACAAGATGCTGCTGGTGCAATTGCTGGTATTGGATAAATATTCAGACCTATCAAATCGCTATACTTATGAATGAAATAAAATTATACAAATCGCCTCTGCAGGCTTTTTATATGTTTATAGGAAGTTTATTATTTCTCCTTATGAGCATTTTTCTGATTTTTAGAGAAAATATTTTAATAGGTTGGCTAGGTTTTCTATTTTCTATTTTTGGAGTTTTTGTAGGATTATATTTGTTCTTTGACAAAAAACCTCAAATTATTATCAGTCAAAAAGGAATTTGGTACAAAAAAGCCATTTGGAAAAAACATAATCCAGATAATATAATAGAATGGCAAACTATCAGTAGGATATATTGGGCTTCAATAAACAATAATAAATTCCTTTGCTTGAAAATTATTCCTACCACTCCCAAAAAGCAGAATGCAGTAGAAAAAAACATATCTAAACTAAATAAATCAATGGGATTTCAAGATACGAATATTCCTTTGTCTATGATAAAAATAGATGTCAATAAACTTGTTGATTTTTTGAGTTCAATGACTGTTGCTAATGAATTGCAGCGAGAATATCTTATACAAAATTTTATCATTCCTCTTCCTCAACCTTTTTTTTCCAGATTAAAATCTAGGTTTAAATTGTAAAACAACACTTATGAATTCTTCAAAACAATCTTTCGAAAATTTGTCTCCACAAGCTCAAAGCCTACTTTCTGTTTTGTCAGTCTTGCCAAATAAAGAAATTCCTAGTTCTTTCATAGAATTACATTTTTCTTTTGATGAAGGCGAACAAAACATAGATTTGCTTAGTCCAATTTTAGGAGAAAATAGTGGCGAAGATTATATAAAGTCTATGTTGATGTCTATCGGAAACCCTAGTGAAGAGTATGTAGATAGCCATATAGAAAAAGTCAGATTAGAAAAAGGGAAGAAAAATATTAAAAAATCAATACAAGAATTGATTAATCAGAATTGGATTGAGAAAATAAAAAAAGACGAAACAGATAAAACAACTTATTATTTTTTATCAGAAACCAACCGAAAACAACTTTTAGAAACTCAAAAAGAACAGATTTGGAAACTTACTTACAGTTTTTTTCAAAGTTGGAAGTACAAAATGCAGTCAGATACATTGTTAGAAAAAAACTATGAGGAGTACGCAAATTACACAAAGCATTTTTTAGAACGTAATGAAAATCAAATTCCATTTTTGGATGTCGAAGAGGGAATTATTCAAAATTCTATTGCCAAAATTTGTAAAGAAATTGGCTTATATGCTTTTGATAATTCGGAGCAAAAAGATGCTTTTTTCTTTATCGAAAAATCAGCTTTTCTTCAAAAAAAATTAACAGAAAAATATCCCAATAATGTAGAATATGAAAGTGAATTAGGAACTATCTACGAAAAATGGGGAGATATTCTATACAAGTCAGGACACATCAAAACGGCTTTTAGTTTCTATAATCTCAAACTAAACATAGCAAAAAAACTAGCTTCTCTTTTTCCTAATAATGATGATTTTATTTTTGATTTGGTTTCTTTATATGGAGGTTTGGGTAAACTTGATTTTGAAAGAGAAGAATATAAAAAGTCAATGGAATGGTATGAGCAGCAATCAGAATATATAAAAAACACAGAAGGTTTGATAAAAAATGTAGATTATCTAAATCTATTGAGTGAAGTAACAAATCAATTAGCCGAAATAAATAATTTGATGGGTTATCCAGTAACTGCCATAGAAAAATATAGAGAGAACTTGGAATATTTGGAACAGTTAGAATCCAATTTTGCAGATGTTGTTACAGCAGAACAACAAATAGAATATGCAGATTTTTCTGGGGAAACAAATCAAAAAATAGGTGATTTTTATTACAAAAAAGCAAAGCCAAAGATAGCAATAGCATATTATGAATCTCAAATAGATACCTACGAATTTCTATCAGACGAAGCAGAAGAATCGCAAGAATCAGAAGGAACAGAACAAACAGAAATAGATTATTTCAAAAACCTTTTAGCTATCGGAACTGTAAAATTAGGTAAGTGTTATAAAGCAATGGGGCAAAATCAAAGAGCATTAGAATTATTCAATCAATCTGAAAATGTTTTTCTTGAAATGATAGAAAATACTTCCGACCAAGAAGACAAAACTACTTTTACGAATAGCTTAAATGTAGTTCAAAAACTAAAAAGTCAAATTGAATAGATTTTTATTCTAATTCTTTTTATCTTTTCCTATCTTTGCCTTTTAAAGAAAAACCAACTCTACCGTTGCTCGTATCCCTACGAGCAACATCAAAAATATAAACATGACAGCTAAAGAAGTACGCCAAACCTTTCTCAATTTTTTCGAAGAAAAACAGCATTTGATTGTTGATTCTGCACCTCTTATTCCAAAAGGCGATACAACGCTCATGTTTATCAATTCTGGAATGGCACAATTTAAAGATTATTTTTTAGGTAATGGAAATCCTCCTTCCAAACGAATTGCAGATACACAAAAATGTCTTCGTGTTTCTGGAAAGCACAACGATTTGGACGATGTAGGAATTGACACGTATCATCATACATTTTTTGAGATGCTAGGGAACTGGTCTTTTGGCGATTATTTCAAAAAAGAAGCCTTAGAATGGGCGTGGGAATTATTGACAGAAGTTTATAAATTACCAAAAGAGCGTTTGTACGTAACTGTTTTTGAAGGAGATAAAGAAGATAAATTAGAGTTGGATACAGAATCTTTCGAAAATTTGGAAACAGATTTTGGGAGGAGAAGACCAGATTTTATACGGAAATAAAAAAGATAATTTTTGGGAAATGGGTGATGTAGGACCTTGTGGACCTTGTTCAGAAATTCATATCGATTTGCGTACCGATGCAGAGCGAAAAGAAACCGAAGGAAAAACATTGGTAAATGCAGACCACCCACAAGTTATTGAAAATTTGGAATAATGTGTTTATGGAATTTGAGCGTAAAGCAAACAAATCACTTGTCAAACTTCCTGCACAACACGTAGATACAGGAATGGGTTTTGAGCGTTTGGTTCGTGCTATCGAAGGCAAACAATCCAATTATGATACCGATGTTTTTACTCCTCTTATCAAAACGGTGGAGGCAATTAGTGGCGTTTCGTATGGTGTAAATGAAAAAACAGACATTGCTATTCGTGTTATTTGCGACCATATTCGTGCGATTTGCTTTGTAATTGCAGACGGACAACTTCCATCGAACAACAAACAAGGTTATGTAGTTCGTCGTATTTTGCGCCGTGCTGTTCGTTATGGTTATACGTATTTGGATTTGAAAGAACCGTTTTTGTTTAATTTAGTCCATATTCTAGCAGAACAATTTGATGATACTTTTCCAGAACTAGATGCTCAAAAAGATTTTGTGGCACGAGTTGTAAAAGAAGAAGAAAATTCGTTTTTGCGTACTTTAGAAAATGGAATTAAGCGTTTTGAAGAAGTAAAAAATCGTACAAGTGGAAATATAATTGAACGGAAAAGAAGTCTTCGAACTCTATGATACTTTTGGTTTTCCAGATGACTTGACAGATTTAATGGCACGAGAAGCAGGAATGAAAATCGATGTAAAGGGTTTTGAAAAGGCATTGAGCGAACAAAGAAAACGCTCACAAAAAGATGCTTCTTCTGAAAAATCGGATTGGCACGAAATTCAAAAAGACGAAATTCTAAATGTTGATTTTTTGGGTTACGATACATTACAAGCAAAAGCAAAAATCGTAAAATGGAGAGAAATTACACAAAAGGGAAAAACACTTTATCAAATCGTTCTCAATCAAACTCCTTTTTATGCAGAAAGTGGTGGACAAGTTGGAGATAGAGGTTATATTCAGAATTTAGATTCAGAAAATAATGGAGAAAAAATCAGTATTATTGATACGCAAAAAGAAAACGATTTAATTGTTCATATCACAAAAAAATTACCTTCTGATTTCAAGGCAAATTATCAAGCCATTGTTAGTGAAACGTTGAGAGCTTCGAACAGAAAATAATCACTCTGCAACGCACCTTTTACATTCTGCTTTAAGGTCTGTTTTGGGAACACATGTTCAGCAGCGAGGATCACTCGTTTCAGAAGATATTCTGCGTTTTGATTTTTCTCATTTTTCTAAAATGACTGACGAAGAAATTGAAAAAATTGAAACTATCGTCAATCAAAAAATTAGAGAAAATATTAAGCTACAGGAAATGCGAAACGTTCCTATTGAGCAAGCAAAAGAAATGGGTGCAATGGCTCTTTTTGGAGAAAAATATGGTAATTCGGTGCGTGTAGTTATGTTTGATAAAGACTATTCGGTTGAGCTTTGTGGAGGAACGCACGTTTCGGCAACAGGAAAAATTGGTTTTTTCAAAATTCTTTCGGAAAGTTCGGTTGCTTCTGGCGTTCGTCGTTTAGAAGCTCTGACAGGCGAAAAAGCATACAATTGGATTCAAGAACAAAACAAATTGGTTAAAGAAATTCGTTCAATTGTAAAAGGAAACAAAAATCTGAAAGACGATGTAAGCACACTTGTAGAACAAAATGCAATTCTACAAAAACAGATTGAAGAATTTCAACAAAAAGAAGCAAAGAACATTAAAAAGCATCTTCTGACAGAAGTAAAAAATGAAAATGGAATAAATATTTTGATTCAAAAAATTTCTATTCCGTCGGCTGATGCGCTCAAAAATCTTAGTTTCAAACTCAAAAACGAAGTAGAAAATCTTTTTGCTGTTTTGGCTGCTGATATTGAAGGCAAACCACAAATTGCCGTCACTATTTCGCCAGAATTGGTAGAAGAAAAAGGCTTGAATGCTGGAAAAATTGTGAAAGATTTAGCCAAAAATATCAAAGGTGGAGGAGGTGGGCAGCCTTTCTTTGCTACGGCAGGAGGAAAAGATTTATCTGGATTGGATAAAGTAGTCGAAGAGGCTTTTGAGATTTTGTATAAATAACTAAAACCTCGTTGACGGCAACGTCTCAACAACGGTTATATTAGGAAGCAACATTTTTAGTCTGACTAGAAATGTTGCTTTTTTTAAACACAATTTATAAAAATGATAAATAAAAATAATATTTGGTTTGCTTTAGTAAACGTTGAAGTTATCAACGGAAATAATGATTTAGATGATTCAGAAGGAGCTTATGTAAATGTTGCTTGTGTTGCAGAAAATGAAAAAACATTCACTTCTAAAGTACTTGAACACTTTACTAAATATGATTTTCAAGTTTTAGAAATAGAGAATATAGAACGTTTTTCAATTATGAATATTCGTAATCATAAGACTTCAGAGAAACTAGATTTAATAAAAGAGCTAGAGATTTCAAAGCAAGATATAGTTTGGGGAACATTTCACACGTATTAATTACTTTGACAGTCCTTTCAGAAGGCTGTCAATAGTTCTTTCGTCTTGTAAACTATTGTCAGAGTTGTTTCGGATTACCGAAAAACTACTTACAAAGTTTTATGTTTTGCTTATTTTTATTCAAAGAAAATACAGAAATTAATCAGCCGATTAAAAATAGAGAAAAATACCTCAGTATATTATCCTTACGTTACAAAAAATCATAATAAGAAGAAACAACCCTAATATAAGAAAAGCAACACCTATCATTCTTCCCCACAATATATTTGACCTTTGTCCTTCATTATATTGTTGTAATGACAAAACATTCTGACCATTTTTCGAAAGAGTAATAATTTTCTTTTTCCACTTCATTTTTTCTCTTCCTTTATGATAATTTACGTGGTGAACTTTATAATTTTGTCCTGTTTCAAGAATATCTATCTCTGAATGATTAATCTCTCCATCAGTAATGGAAGTAATAATATAGACATTGATTGAGTCATTTTCAAATATGTACTCTGTTGTTCCTTCATCTGAATTGATTTCAGATACTATTCCTTCGTGAGTTTTAGTTTGTTCAAGAGTAATGTCCTGTTTATTGAAACTTGAATACAAACCCAAGAATGCAATAACAAAACATAGAAGAACCCAAAGGTATTCAAGTATTTTCATAAAAATGTAATTAGTTGTGAAGTTTTCAAAGATAGAAAATTATATATTTTCTTTATCTTTATTCAAAGAAAATACAGAAATTAATCAGCCGATTAAAAATAGAGAAAAATGAATAATTACCAAATTGAGCTTACCGAAGAACAAGAAAAACTATTACTTCCTTTATTGAAAGCCTTACAAATTGATTTCAAAAAAACAGAAGAAAATAACACAGAAAAGCATATTAAAAACGGAAGTACACAAACTTTACCTTTTCCACTTGCTCAAAAATCAGATTATAGCTTTGAGGAGATTGAAGAATATGCAGATTTATTTCCTAAGAGTTATAATTGGAAAAGCTCTGATATTGAAACCTATTTTCCTCAAGATTTAAGTATTAGTGTACAAATTATTCAAAATCAAATTTTTATTATCCCTACTCCAAACTTCAATCATCAAGAAATTTCTATGGAACTATCTTCTGCAATGCACATTTTTTTGTAAAACTCATAAAATAGGCAAAGTAGTTACTGCTCCTCTTGATATTCAATTTGATGAAGATAATTTGTTTCAACCTGATATTATTTTTATTGCTGTCAGTCGTTACTACATTATAGAAAATAAAAAAGTAAAAGGAACTCCTAATTTAGTAGTAGAAATTTGGTCGCCTTCTAATATAAAAAAAGAGCGAGAAATGAAACACAAAACCTATCAAAATCAAGGTGTAACGGAATACTGGCAAATTTTCCCAAAAAAACAAGAAATAAGAATAGAAGTTCTGAATGAAGAAGGAAAATACAAACTTTTTTCAGAAGCTACCAAAATAGGTAAAGTAAAATCTAAAGTTCTGAATGGTTTTGAGATAGAAATAGAAACGCTTTTTGAATAACAAAATATAAATTAATTTAATTTTACAACTTAACTTTTACAAAATGAACGATAAAATATTAGACTCCGATTTTGATTCTCTCAAAGAAAGAAGAAGAACCTTACTTCCAATTTGGATAAAAGTATTTGTTTGGATATTTATAGCTTTTGGGATTCTTGCTCCTATATTACTTATAACGGCTATTTTTGGTACAAACTTCAAACTTTCTATGTATGGTTTAGAGACGTTTTATCCTCTCTCACCACTCGGATTACTGATTATTTCAGTTGTTTTGTACAAAGGAGTTGTTGCTTTCGGTTTATGGACGGAGAAAAAATGGGCTGTCTTGTTAGCGATTGCTGATGCTATTTTAGGAATTGTGATCTGTGTACTTGTAATGCTTGCGCCTTTATTTATGAGCAGTTTGGGAATTAAATTAAGTTTTCGCCTCGAACTTCTTTTACTTATTCCTTATTTAATAAAAATGTACACTATAAAAGCAGAATGGAATAAAAGAGAAGCAAAATAATTTTTGTTTTCTTTTTACTTTATAGATTAATAAACTCAACTTGGGTATGCGTTTCAAAAACTTTTAATTTGCTTATACTTCCATAATCAATCGAAACAGAAAACGCTTTTTGAAGAGGAATTTGTAATACATGACAGAGAATAGAACGAATTACTCCTGCATGACAAACAATGAAAACAATCTTATTTTTTCCCTTTTTTGTTTTATTTTCAATTTTATTTTTCCAAAAACTAATAACACGTTCATTTAGCGTTTCAAAGCTTTCTCCATTTGGTGTAAATTCTGTTACAAAATTATCTGTCCAAATTTTCAATTCTGTTTCATTTATTTCGTTCCATTTTTTGAGTTCCCAATCGCCAAAATTCATTTCTTTTAGGTTTTCATCTTCTATTAACTGTAAATCAAAATACGTTTGAAGGTTAGTTTGAAAATGAGTTTGAAAATTATTTTTCAAATCATTTGACAAAACAGAACAGCGTTTTAAAGGACTTGTATAAATTAATAATTCTATTTTTTCCTTATTAGTTGAATCGTGTTTCTGTATTTTTTGCTTTGATTTAATTTCTAGCTTTTGGCTAATTTTCTCTATCAAAATTGCTAATTCATTTTGGTAAGAGCCTGTTACTTCCAAGTCTGCAAAACCATAACAAACTCCTTTTTCTATTTTTGGTGTGGTATGACGAATAAGATAAATTTCCATTTTTTGTAAAGATTAATCTAACTAAAGTTGTGGATTACAAATATTCCAGACTTCCTAGTCTGAATGAATAGCTTTTTTTACAGTTGCCATAGATTAGGAAGTCTGTGATACATAAATTAGATTAATATAATGTTTTGATAAGATTCCATTTTTCCTCTTCTTCAGTCATTTCTTCATAGATTTCTTTTCTATATACGTTTACTTTTCCATCTATTTTTTCTGCATAAAAATTATCTCCTGCACCTGCCCACCAACAAGCACACGCCCAAATGGCATCAGAAGGTACTTTCATAGATTCGTATTCTGTCACCTCTGTTTCTGTACAATTTGCTGCTTGTGCTACTTCTTTTTCTACTCCATTGGTAGTTGAAATTATTGTACTTTTATTTCCATTAATGTCGTCTTCTACAGTATTGATTTTGAAAGAAACTTCAATTTGTTTCTCTTCTTTAACTTCTACTTCTTGACTCTCAATTGCATTAGCTTCTGATAATCCAGAATTAGTAGTTGATTGACAAGAAAACAAACCTACACACAAAAATAAAATAACTGATTTCGAATAACTCGTTTTCATAAATTTTGATTTTTAGATTGAATAAATAAATAGTTGAACTACTAACTTTTCCAAAAATACATTTTTTTGCTTACATACTAAAATCAGTTAATTCAAACAATCTACTTTCAATAGCCGTTTAGATTTTTTGTTTTTAGCAAAACCTAGAATTACCCTATTTTTTAATCTTACATTTTTATTCCTATATATATGGACGCAGCCGAAGAAATACAATCAAAACTCCTTTCCTATTGGGAAATTCTTATTGAAAGTGTTCCCAGAATTGCCCTTTCTCTTATTATAACGACTGTTTTTATCCTAATTGCTATCGGACTAGCAAAATTGTTTCGAAAGAAAATGATGCAAAAAGCAGAGAATAAATTAGTTGTTGATTATGTTGTAAAGCTTGTCAAATTCTTACTTATCTTAGCAGGAATAATCTTGGGATTACATACAATGGGGCTTACAGGTATTGCTGGAGGACTTTTAGCTGGTGCTGGTGCTGGTGCTGTAATTTTAGGTTTTGCGTTCAAAGAAATTGGTTCAAATTTTTTGGCTGGTATAATTTTAGTATTTGATCGTCCTTTTAATTTGGGCGACACCGTAACGGTAGAGGGAAATATGGGCAAAATAACTTCTCTTAATTTCAGAACGACAGAAATGAAAACGTTTGATGGGCGAGATGTTTACATTCCCAATACTTTGGTTATCACAAATGAAGTTTATAATCATACGCAAGACGGTTTTTTGCGATTAGATTTTTTGATAGGAATCGATTATGATGATGATGTAAGGGAAGCAATTAAAGGAATTACAGAAATAGTAAATTCTCATTCAGAAGTATTAAAAGATGAAAAAACACTTGTTTTGATAGATGAGTTTGCTGCCAGTACTGTTAATCTAAAAGTACTATTTTGGGTACATACAAAAGATTACAAAATTTCGGCTTTAGAAACAAAAACAGAAGTTATGCGAACGGTCAAAAATTATCTTCTTGAAAACAAATTTGGTCTTCCTGCTAATATTCAAGAATTCAAAATGTATAAGCCTGATCCAATTCCGATTATTATCAAACGAGAAAGTGATACTACTCTTCTTACTAAAGACAATTAATTTGAAACCTATAAAAGCAATTATAAAAAGTCAGTAAAACCTATTTTATTTTAAACTATGATTTTTAATTTAGACGATAATCAAGACATTTCTGAAAAAGATTTGCGTTTAGCAGCTATTGACATTGGCTCAAATGCCTTGCGTTTGCACATTAGCAGAGTGCGATTTGCTGACAAAGAGGGAACTCCTAGTTTTAAACGAATCGAACAAGTGCGCTTTCCTCTTCGTTTGGGAACTGATGTTTTTAGTCGTTCTCACAGAATTAGTTCTCAAAATGAGGAAAAATTTATGGAAGTAATGCACGTTTTCAAAAGTGTAATGGATGTTTTTGAAGTAAATGATTATATGGCTTGCGCTACTTCGGCAATGAGAGAAGCTAAAAATGGAGCAGAAATTGTTGAAAAAGTAAAACAAGAAATAGGAATAAATATTGAAATTATAAACGGAGATATGGAAGCCGAACTAATAAATAAATCTATTTTGACTTATGTTTCTACAGATAACTTTGTTCATATTGATGTAGGTGGTGGAAGTACAGAAGTAAATATTTATCATAATCTTGAAAAAATAGATGCGCATTCTTTTGATATGGGTTCGGTTCGTTCTATCACAACAAGCAAAAAAACAGCTACTAAAGAATTTATAGAAAAAGAAAATAAAATGTTGAAAGAATGGATAAAAAAAGCAATAAAACCACTCTCTACGCCTGTTAATGCAGTAGGAACAGGTGGAAATATTAATAAACTCTACGACCTTTCCAAAAAATTCAGAAGTGGTAAAGCTCTTACGCTAAAAGAAATGGAACGCCTGTATCACGAACTTAGTACGAGAAATTATTACGAACGTATTAGAGATTTTGGTCTCAACGATGACCGAGCAGATGTAATTGTTCCAGCTACAGAAATTTATTTGAAAGTAATGAAGGCTGCAAATATAAGAGAAATTATAGTTCCAAAGGTAGGATTAAGAGAAGGTATAATTCAGTATTTGTTTGAACGAAATAATGTACCACAACTGTAATAATAGGTTGATTTTGCCTAATTCAAACGTTTCTTTAATTTCTAGCTGCGTAGCTGCGTAATGTTTGTAGCGAAATGTGTATTCACAAAAATCAATGAATCATTTAACCAAATCTTAAAAAGGGAGGTTTTAGTGATAAGAAAGCACCACTATTAATTATTATATAATCAAGATAATTTAATTGAAAATTAGAAATAACTAAAACCAAAAAATATGAAAAATAAAACAAAATTTCCTTTACTCGTTTTACTACTACTAAGTTTGTCGGCTATTTTTGCAACTGCATGTTCGCCAAAACAAAATGCTCATGCAAAAGATTCAACAGATTTTAATAAAGAACAAACTAAAACAAATACTACTATGTTAGATATAAATGCAAAAACAGAAACAGCAACTTTTGGAGCAGGTTGTTTTTGGTGTATCGAAGCCGTTTTTCAACGTTTAGAAGGTGTTGATACAGTTATTTCGGGTTATACAAATGGACAAGTGCCAGACCCAACTTACAAACAAATTTGTACAGGAACAACAGGACACGCTGAAGTAGCACAAGTTACTTTTAATCCAGAAGTCATTTCTTTTGATGAATTATTAGAAGTTTTTTGGGCAACTCACGATCCTACAACATTAAACAGACAAGGAAACGATGTGGGAACGCAGTATCAATCGGGTGTTTTTTATCACAACGATGAGCAAAAAGAAAAAGCCGAATTTTATCTAAAACGATTGACAGAAGAAAAAGTATTTGACAAACCCATCGTTACCGAAATTACAGCACTAGACAAATTTTATGTAGCCGAAAATTATCATCAAAATTATTACAATAATAACAAAACACAGGGTTATTGTTCGTTTGTAATCAGTCCAAAGGTAGATAAGCTCAAAAAAGTGTTTCCTAATAAACTCAAAAAAGAATACGCAAAGTAGGGATTAGGGAATTGGAATTGGGAAATAGGGAATGATAAATGAGAAACTCATTGTTCGATTTTGATTGAGCAATGAGTTTTTTTGTAATTAATAAACCATTTTGAATTATGAAAAGATATAAATTTACAGAAGAGCTAAACGATTTGTGGGATTATTTCATTTTGGCTGATCCATTTACGCTCTTAAATTATAAAAAACAACATAATTTGCCTAATGATTTGATTACCAACATGACTATGACAGATTTTGGAGATAAAGTAGTACAAGAAGGGAAAATGATTCCATTATCAAATATTCAAAATTATCCTTATACAATTTATTTTAATCTGAAAGGAAAAAATATAGAGTTGGAAAAACCTCAAAATAACTTACAGATACGTCAAGATGGATATTTACTAGAAGTAACACAAGAAAAAATTTGTCTTTTCACTATTCCTTATCTAAAGAATTATATCTTAGAAACAGTTGAAAAATTAGTAAAAATTCGCAAAGCACAAATTAAAATTCCTAATGGCTTCTATTCTGTTTCTATATTGGCAGGACAAACACAACAAAAAGATGGAAAAGAGCCTACTTTGGAATTTATTATTTTGCCTGTTACTAAAGAATATAAATTTAGTGCAACTCTAAATAAGTCATTCAAGATTGTAAATGAAAAATAGTAGAGTAAATCATTTACTTAACTTTCCCAGCCTTTGTTGGTGTTTTAGCGAAGCGACACCAACAAATAAACAGACTACAACTCTTATCTATTTCTCTAGTTTCTTCAAAATCCTGACAAGCAAAATTTCTACTTCTGAAATAGATAGATTTAACAAATTACTTAGTTTCTCGTTGTTCCAATCCAAAATATGATGCAATAGATAAGGCAATTTGTCTTCAAAAGATAGCACATTTATTTTTCGCCAAACCTGACTTTCATAAATACTTTCCAACAGATCAGAATTTAATTCTTTTGCAAAATATTCTTCTCGTTTTTGCTGGTCTTGATTTTTACTGTTCAGCAAATAAAATATTTCTTCTTGCCACTTTTTAGGTGTATTTTTATAGGCTTCTGCTATCAATTCAGAAATTTTGTTTGGAAAGACAGATAATAACAGTAAGATTTGAACACTATTTTTTAATTCTTCGTTATCAATAGTAAAAGGCGAATTGTTCATTTTTTTGGTATTGTTTTTTGCTATTTTACTTTCAAAATTACTCAAAAATTAATTAATTAATTAATCTCAACGACGACGAAGTCTCGTTGACGGTCAAAAATATTTTCGCCGTTGCTGGTGTCTCACCAACAACTTTCAATAACCAAAAATAACTACTACAATTATCAAATTTAACCTATTATAATTTACTTTATCAAAAATGAAAATCAATTCCATCTGTTCAAGAAAATCAATTTTTCTATTGTTTGTTAGCTTATTTTTTATTAATTTTTCTACTTATGCTCAAAAGAAAAACAATGATTATATAGATAATTTAATTCAAGTTTTTCAAGAGGATTGTTTTAAAGACAGCTTTCACGGTTTTGTTTTGTATGATTTGGATAGTTCGAAATATCTTTTTGAATATAATGCCGATAAATATTTTACACCTGCTTCGAACGTAAAAATAGCTTCTCTTTTTGCTGCAACAAAGATTTTGAGCGAGCGTTTGCCTTCTCTTAGTTATTTTGAAAAAGGAGATTCATTGATTTTTTGGGGAACAGGCGACCCTACTTTTTTGCATCCTGTTTTTGGCAATTCTGCTGTGCTTGATTTTCTGTTATTAAAATCCAAGACTAAGAAACTCTATTTCTCTACCACAAATTATAACGATGAGCCTTTTGGCGATGGTTGGGCGTGGGAAGATTACAGAACTACGTATGGAGTAGAAAAATCTGCTTTTCCTATTTATGGTAATTCAGTTTATTTTGAGGCTGATCCTTCTTGTGAGATTGCTGTTTATCCCAATTACTTTAAGCAGTTTATGGTTGAAAATAGTACCGTCAAAACAAATAGTTTCAAAATAGAACGTGATTTAGGAGTCAATGCTTTTGAGTATAATATTGGAGATTTGTATTATAAAAATGGAAAATCTTATCCTTTTCGTGCTACTTCCGAACTCATAACAACACTTCTAAAAGATACATTAGGGTTAGAGATTACGCATATCGATTATCCAATGCCTGAAAACACAGCTATGTTTTATACACTCAAAAGTGATGAAATGTACAGACGAATGATGCAGCAAAGTGATAATTTTTTAGCCGAACAAACACTTCTTATGTGTTCGGCAGAGCTTTTTGGTACACTTTCTACGCGGCAAGTAATTGAATATTTAGACACCAACTATTTCAACAAGTTTTATAATCGTCCTCGCTGGGTAGATGGTTCTGGACTTTCTCGTTACAACCTTTTTACGCCTCGTAATTTTGTAGAAATGCTCAAATCTATTCGCATAGACATGGGAGAAGAAAAATTATTCGAAACCTTAGCTATTGGAGGGCAAGCAGGGACGTTAAGGCGCAGGTATGAATTTCCTAGAAACTCAAAACCATTTTTGTATGGAAAAACAGGAACGATTAGTAATAATCATTGTTTGAGTGGAATTTTGGTTACTAAATCGGGTCGCAGGTTCTGTTTTTCGTTTCAGAACAATCACCATAGAGAGTCTTCAAAAACAGTAGGAAATAAAATGGAAGAAATTTTGACTACTATCTATAAAAAGTATTAACTAAGATGGGTAACATCCTAAGATAGAAAGAGTACTGCCAAATTTTATTCTGTGGAATCGTCTTTTTTCCATAAAATAGGGTTTGCAAACCCTATTTTATGGAAAAAGTGAAATAATATGTAGAATTTGATAAATATCACTTATACTGATTAACTATCTCAGATACCAAACGCAGCTTTTTTGAGTGGTTTGGTAAAGTGATATTAGCAATATTACTATTATTCTATCTACTCAAAACACGTATTTATCTATATTAATTTATGGATTATCAATTATTTGCTTAGATAATCAACAAAAAATACTATCTTAGACTTGTAAAGTTTGAAAGAAGCATGTACTTTGCCTAATAAATCCAAAAATCAAGATTAAATCAAGATTAAATTAGGATAAAAACAGATAGCAATTAAGCTCAACTAATAATTTTAAAACAACAAAAAAACCTAAAACTTCCCTTATGTCTTCAACTATGGGCGAAATAGAAATAGCTGAATTACGAAAACTGACTACCTTTATTAAGGACAAATTCAATTATAGTTTTAAAGATTATGCCATGTCCTCGTTTCGAAGACGTATTAAGCGAATGCTTGATTTGTATAAACTTCAAACTGTCGATGAGCTGATTCATATCTTGAATACAAAGGAGGGATTTTTTGAAGAGTTTGTTTCCGAACTGACGGTTAATGTTACCGAAATGTTTCGTGATCCTACGTTTTGGCGTGTTTTGCGTGAACATATTATTCCCAACATTATGCTTAATCACAACAAAATAAGCATCTGGCACGCAGGCTGTTCTTCTGGAGAAGAAATAGTCTCTATGGCTATTGTTTTAGATGAGATGGGAATTTTGGATAAAGCAAAGATTGTAGCGACAGATATTGACCGTTCCATTATTGCAAAAGCAAAAGAAGGACGCTATCCTTTGAAGCACATGGAAGTAAATAGGAAGAATTATTTGCGCTATCAAGGTAAATATTCGTTGGAAAAATATTATACGGAAGTAGGTTCAGAAGCTGTTATGAATAAGGCGTTGTTGGAAAATGTATCGTATCGCAAACACGATTTGGTACAAGGGGGAGTGTTCTCCAAATTTGATTTGGTTTTGTGTAGAAATGTAATGATTTACTTCAATCAAACACTTCAAAATCAGGTTTTGCACCGTTTGCATGAAAGTTTGTTTAAATATGGATATCTAGTTATTGGTTCAAAGGAATCTTTAATTTGGTGTGATATTGCTCACAAATTTATTGTAGTAAATAATGAAGAAAAAATTTATAAGAAAATTAAAGACTAATTTGTTTTTACATACTATAATTATTAAAATAAATTATATATTACTATCTATTGTCTTATCAGAAAATTACACTCGTAATTTTTAATTTTTAATTCACAATCATTACTACAGCAAGCTAATTTTGAGCTAAATGGTAAAAGAAACACATCTCACAAACAAATATAAAGCAGTCGTCATTGGTGGTTCGGCAGGAAGTTTTCAACCTATGGTTCAAATTCTTTCTTCTATTCCTCGTGAATTTCCGTTGCCTATATTTCTTTGTTTACATAGGCTCAAACATGTGCGTCATGGCTTTGTGGAAGCTCTGTCTATCAAAAGTCAGAAAGATATTGTAGAGCCAATGGACAAAGAAACTATCAAAAAAGGAATTGTCTATTTAGCTCCAGCTAATTATCACATGGCAGTTGAGTTAGGTAATTCTGTTTCTCTAAACACAGAAGATTTGATAAACAATTCTCGTCCTGCAATAGATATTACTTTTGAGTCGGCAGCTTATGTTTATAGAGACAAGTTAATCGGAATTTTGCTTTCAGGGGCGAATAAAGATGGAGCTGTAGGAATGCAAAAAATAAAATATAGAAAAGGGCTTACCATAATTCAAGATATTGAAGAAAGCATGATTAATGCAATGCCATTAGCTGCAAAAAATATTGTAGAGATTGATTATGAATTAAAAGTAGATGAAATTATAGCTTTTTTATTAAAATTAAATAAGGTATATCAACAGTAGTTTAATGTAGCACGCTCTTTAGAGTGTGAAGTAGTTAATGTAAATTTTTAAGAATAAATGAAAAAATTCTTTCAAAATAGCACTTGGTTTGGTCTAGCAATAGGAATATATGCTATCGGTATTTTTGTGTCTGGGTTTTTGCTCTTGCGTTTAAACGAAACACTTGAAAGTATAATAAATTCAAACGAAAATAGTAATTTTTTGATGGGTTTTATTCTTTCAGAATTACTTTTAGGGCTTATACTTATGGTTGCTTTTTATGTACAATGGCAACGCAAACAAGCTCAGGGTGATATTATTTATGTAGATAGATATGTAAATGAGGAAGTAAACGAATCTGAAAATCAAGCTAAAATTTTAGATTGGACTACGCAAAGCTCAACTTTGTCTGCTATTCTCAAAAACCCAAACAAAGCACACTCATTAAACAATATTCTCAAACATATCTGTAACGAATTAGAAGCTGTTTCGGGAGCATTTTATATTTCTCACATAGATACAGATTTAAGGAGAATAGAACTTGTTGCTGCGTATGCTTTCGCTTTGCCAGACAGCCAAACTTTATTTTATGAATTTGGTGAAGGAATTGCAGGACAAGTTGCAAAAGTAGCCCAAAAAACATACATTAGAGATATTCCAAAAGGGTATTTGAATGTTCTGTCGGGTTTGGGAGAAAGTCAGCCGTCTGTTCTTTTAGCCGTACCTATCCAACAAGATAATACTAAAAAAGAAGTAAAAAACAATCCAGTAAAAGGAGTAATTGAACTCGCTTCTTTTAAAGATTTTACCGATTCAGAAAAGGAATACATAGATAAAGTTGCTGATTTAGTCGCAAAACATTTATAAATTATAAAATTATTGTTTACTTTTAAGAATAAATTATAAAATAATGAAGGGGTGTATGACAAATTTGCTCTGATGTTGTTGGTGTCGCTTCGTCAAAACACCAATAACGGCATTTGATATTGAAAAAAGACAATTTGTTATTTACTTACCTTAATAAAGTAGCTAACGCTTTTGCTTCGTCGACGGTGTTGCCGTTCTAAGTTTCAGAAATACAACTAAAAGAATTTAATTAACCTCTATGCTCAATCGATTCAGCATTCGTAACCAAATCACACTGCTACTCATATTAGTAGTGTTTATGGCTGCATTTGTGCTTAGTTTGGTTTCTTATAATCGTGGAAAAGAAGCAGTAGAGCAGCGTTATTGGCAAAATCTTAAAGTAATAAATACGCTAAAGAGTAAAGAAATTCAAGGCGTCTTTTCTCAGATTACTTCTCATGTTAGTTTGCTTCAAGAGTATTCTTCTATTTTGCAATCTCTTCGAAGTGTAAATACGATTAATGAGAGCAGGTATACAGATACATTACAAAACAAATTGCGTCAAAGCTTAGATGCTTCTTTATTACCTTTTCAAAAAACCTATAATTATCCAAACTTAGTTTTGGTAAACAAAGATGGAAGAATAATTTATAAGACCAACCCAGCAGCTGATTATCTTGTTTTTGGTAGAATCTATGATCGTTATCAAGATCTTCTCACACATGCTGGAGACGGAATTTACTTTGACGAACCTAGAATAGCTAAAGAACTTTCAGATGCTTCAAGAATGGAAGCTACTGCTCCTATTTACGACCCAGAACAAAATTATCTAATTATCGGCTATATCATCGTTGAATTGGACATGCAGATAATCTATGATGTCGTTGCAGATAGAACGGGATTAGGAGAAACAGGAGAAATCGTTTTGGCAAGACAAAAAAGTGCAACAACACTCACTTTCCTAAATGATTTGAAAGAGCAAAGAGCAAATACGCCCAAAATTATAGGAGATGGAAAAGCAGAAGGATTAGAGAAAGCACTCAAAGAGAAAAACACAGGATACGGATTTGCAATAGATTATGATGGAAAAGAAACACTTGCAGCTTGGAATTATATCGAACCAGTTGGTTGGGGAATCGTAACGCAGGTAGATAAAAGTGCCGTAGAAAGTGATTTGAACGGACTTGTAATTGCATTTATTCTTACTGGAGCAGTAATTATCATTGTGGCTGGTGGTCTTGCTTTTGGCTTTTCGACCGTCCTTACTCGTCCTATTGAGCGTTTGCAAGTAGTTCTGGGAATTGTTGCAAAGGGAGAATTACCAAAAGAAATAAAAAAGGAAACTAACGACGAGATTGGTCAAATGACAGAGGCTGTCAATAATTTGGTTCAAGCTCTAAAACGAACGGCAGACTTTGCCTATCAAATTGGAAAGGGAAATTATAAGGCTTCTTTTCGTCCGATGGGAGATAACGATACTTTTGGAAATGCTTTAATTACGATGCGAGATAGCATTCAAGATGCAGATAGTAAGGATAAGCAAAGAAACTGGATTGTGTCTGGAGTAGCAGAAGTAGGACAAATCTTGCGTGAGTATCAAACGATTGAGCTTCTTTCAGAAAAAATTATTGGTTTTATTACAGAAAAAATAAACGCTGTTCAAGGTAGTTTTTATATTGTAGAAGAAGACGAAATTACTCAAGAAAGCACTATCGAAGTACGTGCAACGTATGCGTACCACAAGAGAAAATACATAAAAAGGTCGTTTCGTTTTGCAGAAGGATTAGTCGGACAAGCAGCCATTGAGCAAGATATTATTCTTCGTACAGAAATTCCTGATAATTATATGACCATTAGTTCTGGACTTTTGGGAGAACAAAAACCCAAAGCGTTACTTATAGTCCCTCTTATTACTGATGAAAAAGTCTATGGAGTAATGGAATTTGCAGGGCTTTCTCGCTTTACAGATACAGAAGTAAATTTTGTTCGTGAAATTAGCATTATCATTGCAAGGACAATTTTTAATATAAAAATAAACGACCGTACTATTTCCCTTCTTCAAGAATCGCAACAGATGAGTGAAGAACTTCAATTACAACAAGAAGTTTTGCGCCAAAATGCAGAGGAAATGGAATCTACTCAAGAAGAACTCCGTAAGTCCAACGCACGATTAGAAGAACAAATTTTAGAAGTAAATCGTACTCAAAAACGTATGCAGGTCTTGTTAGAAAATGCATCCGAAGTAATTACGATTTATGAGAAAAATGGAAAAGTGCGTTATATAAGTCCGTCTATTGAATCTATTTTGGGTTATGAACAGTCCGAACTTATTGGTACAAACGACGTGGATAACGTTCAACAGGGAAGTAAAGAAGCCTTTAGACAGCTTTTTGAGAATCTTCTAGAACATCCAGACGAGAATATTACCATTCAGTATGAATATCGCAAGAAAAATGGCGACCCTGTTTGGTTAGAAGCAACAGGAACAAACCGTTTGAGCGACCCAGCAATTAGAGGAATTGTTATTAATTCTAGAGATATTACCGAGCGAAGACGTGCCGAACAAGAAACTCGTATGCGTGGACAAATGCAAGCACTTTCTGAAAATTCGCCCGATCTTATTATGCGTATTAATCCAGAGGGAAAAATATTTTATGTCAATCCGACCATCAAAAATCTTACAGGTTTGGAGGCTTCCGAGCTTACTAATAAGATGATGAAAAATTCGGAATTACCTATTGCGCTAATTAAGCGAATTGAAGAGATTACAGAAAAAGTCAATCGTACAGGAAACAAAGTACTTAGAGAATTAGAGATTGATTCAGTTGCAGGTCAGCGTGTTATGCAAACGACAGCTATTCCAGAATACAACGACCAATCTTATTTGGAGTCTATATTGGTAGTTTCTCATGACATTACAGAACGAAAAAGAACAGAATTTGAGGTACGAGAAACCAATCGTAAAATTTCGGAAAGTATCAATTATGCCAGACGTATTCAGGGAGCAATTTTGCCAGAAAGCCGTCATTTGCAAAGCATTTTTCCCGATTCGTTTATCTTTTATAAGCCTAGAGATATTGTAAGTGGAGATTTTCCGTGGTATGTACAAAAGGGCAATGACATTTATATTGCTGCTGTTGATTGTACAGGACACGGCGTTCCAGGAGCATTAATTTCGCTTATTGGCTATTTTATTCTCAATGAAATAATCAGTTCTAGTCAAAGTATTCTCACTCCTGCTCAAGTATTGGATAGACTTAATAAAGGAGTCGCACAGACTTTGAGGCAAGATACAGAAGGAAATACTAAAGACGGTATGGACATTGCGCTTTGCCATGTCAATAAAAAGAACAATAAAATAGAATTTGCTGGTGCGCATCGTCCTTTGTATATTTTGCCAAAAGAAGGCGATTTAATACAAATAAAAGGAGACCGAAAACCGATTGGTGGAGGTGCTATTTATAGTGCATCCGATGATTTTCAAAATCATAGTCAATCTATATCAAAAGGAGATTCAATTTATATTTTTTCCGACGGTTTGCCTGACCAATTTGGGGGGAAAGAAGATAGAAAATTCTCTGCAAAACAAATACGAAAAATTTTGGTAGAAAACAGAACACAAAACATGGAAGAAATGCATGTTACTTTCGAAAATCACTTTACTAAGTGGATGGGAAATAGTAAGCAGATTGACGATATTTTGATGATAGGAATTAAGTTTTGATGAGATTTGAACAAAAACAATAGGATTTTTATCTAAATTATAAAAAAACAAACCTGTTTTTAAAGTTATTTTAAATCTCTCTTTGTTCTTCTAAGAATTTATCCTAACTTAAAGCATGTTTAAACAGCTAAGTTTGTAAAAAGGAAAAGGAAAAAGGCGCATTTACTATAAATAGTCTTTATTTTCGCTAAAAACTTGTTTTATTTGGACAAAAATTTTGCTTAGAACATTAATTTCTATGTACTTTTGTTAAATCTAGTTATTCTTATTCTAGCAAGACTAATAGCAAGGGTAATAGGTTTATTAATTTAGCTATTTCCTATACGAACTTTGATACGATTTTAAAAATATTTTAAAGAAAACTTCAAGACATTTAAGCCACTAACTATGAAATATATTTATGACTTACATAAAGTGATGCTCAAGCAAAGCTTACTTTTGGTATATGAAGGCGAGTTTAGTCAAGAAATAACAAAAGCAGTTTTGGCGATGGCAGAACGTAATATGGATTCTTTTGGCGAACAGCGAAAAGTCAAAACAAAGGTCTTCAATGTTATGGTAGAATTGTTGCAAAATATTTTTAAGCATTCGCAAAGCTATCAAGAAGAAATTTATGGAAAGAATAACGCTATCTTTTCTCTTGCCAAAACAGATGATCATTATTTTGTATTATCTGGTAATCCTCTTTTTCAGGAGAAGTAGAAGACCTTAAGTATCGTCTCGAACAAATAAATCTGTTGGATGCAGCAGGTCTAAAAGAAGAATACAAACGTATTATCAAGAGCAATAAAAATAGAGGAACTGGTAAAGAAGGACTCTCTCCAAGAGGAGGTGCTGGTCTTGGCTTTATTGACATGGCTCGTAAATCAGGTAATAAAATTCGTTTTGATTTTGAACAAATAAACGATGAGCTTTCTTTTTTCTCTGTTCGCATGACCATCAATCGCAATCTTGATGCAGCAACAAATGATTAATCAAAAAAGACAATCAAGTTGTTAGACCTAAAAAAGCAACAATAAAGAAAAACATTTAGAAGTAGTCAATTCAATTTGACATTATATTATTCAACTTACAACTCATTTTAGCATTTTATACTAAAAATACTCTATAAAGAATATGGACGTAATTAACTTAGAACCGACAGAAGACACACCAAAAGTAATCTTAGACAAAGACCGTCAGGTATTCGAAATATCTGGTCGTTCTCTTCCTGAAGATGCAGCCGAATTTTATCAGCCTATTTTAGATTGGCTTGATGAATACGAAAACCAAGTAAATCCAGAAACAAAGTTTATGTTTAAGTTGGAATACTTTAATACAGCTTCTTCAAAACTTATTTTGGATATTCTCTCTAAATTAGAAGAAATTGAAGGCGCATCTGTAATTTGGTATTTCCACGAAGACGATGAAGACATGGAAGAAGCAGGAGAAGAATTCTCTGACCTTGTAGATATTCCTTTTGACTTCAAAACCTATTAGGATCAATTAAAAATTATAAATTACGATTTCAAGGCATTGATTACCAGTTGATCAATAACGCAAAAGGAGTAGTTTATTTAATTATTTTCCTAAACAAAGTAAATTTCACGAAGGGATAAAGAGGAAGCAAACAAGTTGCTAATGTTGCTACCTTTTGCGATTCTCTTCTTTCCTTTTGAAAAAAGTATCTTAGCTACGTTTTTATATAAGAATACTGATTTTTATATGAAGTTAATAATGCAACTTACATGCAATTTGTCTAATCTAAATTATTGAACATCAGTTATTTAATTATTCATTGTCAATTAATTTTTATAGGGTAATTTCGCTAAGAGTAATATCTATTCAAAGTTTGCCCTTTTATACCTTTTGAGTAAAATTGTTTTCTAAACAGAAAGTATATTTATAATTATACAATTTAAAACATACATATTTACTAAAACAAAACTACCAAAAGAAAGATAAAGAATAGAATATGAGTGAGGAAATACTAAAAGCCCTAACCCAATTATTTGCAGTCGTTTCTAAACAAGATGGTGGCGTATCTGAAGCCGAGCGTAATTTTGTTATTCAATACTTCGAACAACAATTAGACAGAAAAAGGCTCAGTGAGTATGTTGCCCTTTATGACCAATATGCAGAATCTGGAGTAGATGTAGAAGAAAAAGGTGCAGAAGCAACAGCAGAAAATCCTGAAGATATAGTAATAATTACAGAAGGAAAAACGCCTGAGGAAATAGAAAAACAAGAAAAGGATAAAGCTAGAGCAATAAAGCGAGCTGCCCGAAAAGCCAAAAAAGCAGCCGAAGGAGGTGGAGAAAGCGATAACAATATTGAGTTAAAGGATAGTATGCGTACTTTAAGAGTATGTAGAGACATTAATAAATCGTTAGCTCAAAAACAAAAAGTAATTGTTACATTTAAGATTTTGGAGATGCTTGCCGTCAACAGAAACTTTAGTAGCCATAGATTAGAGATTATTGATACAGCTTCTAAGATTTTCAAAATCCCAAAAGAAGAGTATCAACTAATGCAAGATTTTGTCATGGCGACAGACTCTCCCCAAATGTTTGATTCTCCAGACCTTCTGGTCTTTGATGAAGAAGCTCCTCCAGTAGAAAGTAGAAAGAAATTTATTGATTCGGGTCTTTTAGATGGCGAAATTATTTTTATTCGTCTGAAAAGTGTAGAATTATATTTTACAAAATATACAGGAGACGATGAGATTTTTCTTAATGGTCAGGTAGTCAAAAAAGGTACAATCGTTCTTTTCTCAAATGGTAGTGTCTTCAAAACGCCAAAAGGTGCGCCTCTTTATTATAGTGATTTAGTTACTCGTTACAATGATACAGCACAGCAAAACCCAATCTCGTTTAATGCCATTAATTTAGATTTTCGTTTTCCAGACGGAACTATCGGACTTCGCAACGTAAATATTGCCGAAGGACCTGGAAAGCTTCTCAGTATAATGGGAGCAAGTGGAGCAGGAAAAACTACGCTTCTCAATGTTTTGGCAGGTTTGGAAAGTCCATATAAAGGAGAAGTTCGCATAAACGGTTTTAATCTTCATACAGAGCCAGATAGTGTAGAAGGCGTAATTGGTTATGTTTCGCAAGATGATTTGTTGATAGAAGAACTTAGCGTTTATCAAAATTTGTATTATAATGCCAAACTTTGTTTTAAAAACCTTACCGAAAAAGAGCTTGATGCTCGTGTAATGGAGGTTTTGGCAAGTTTAGGATTAGATAGAATTAAAGATATTACAGTCGGAAGTGTCTTGAATAAAATGATTAGTGGTGGTCAGCGCAAGCGTTTGAATATTGCTTTAGAGCTTATTCGTGAACCTGCTGTTATGTTTGTCGATGAGCCTACTTCTGGTCTTTCTTCAAGAGATTCGGAAAATGTAATTGACCTTTTGAAAGAGCTTTCTCTTAAAGGAAAACTAATCTTTGTAGTTATTCATCAGCCTTCATCAGACATTTATAAAATGTTTGACAAGATGATTTTGTTAGATACTGGTGGTTATCCAATTTATTATGGAAATCCTGTTGAAGCGATTGCGTACTTTAAACGTGCGACAAATCAAGTAGGAAGTGATAATGGGCAATGCCAAACCTGTGGAACGGTTACGCCAGAGCTTCTCTTTAATATAATTGAGGCAAGAGTTGTAAATGAATATGGAGAATATACAGGTGTTAGAAAAATTGCGCCTGCTGAATGGAACGACCTTTACAAACAAACACATTCAATTTCACCAGTAGAAACGGTCAATGAGCCACCACCAAACTCATTGAGTATTCCATCGAAGATAAAACAAGCTGCTATTTTTGTAACTAGGGATTTTCTCTCTAAGATTAGTAATACGCAATATATGATGATTAATCTTCTTGAAGCTCCTTTGCTTGCGCTTTTACTTTCAGTAATTGTTCGTTTCAAGAATGCAAAAGATGCAGAAGAATATGTGTTTAGATACAACGACAATGTTCCTGCTTATATGTTAATTGCTATTATTGTTGCTCTTTTTATGGGACTGACAGTAAGTGCAGAAGAAATTATTCGGGATAGGAAAATCCAAAGGCGAGAGTCGTTTCTGAATTTGAGTAGAATGAGTTATCTGACTTCGAAAGTAGGTATTTTGTTCACACTTTCGGCTATACAGACACTTACTTTTGCGCTTATCGGAAATACTATCTTAGAAATTCAAGGTATGTATTGGCAATATTGGCTCGTATTATTTAGTATTTCTTGTTTTGCCAACGCTTTAGGACTAAATATTTCGGCTTCCTTCAATTCGGCTGTAACGGTCTATATCTTGATTCCACTTCTTTTGATTCCTCAAATGATTTTGAGTGGTGCAATTTTTAGATTTGACCAGCTCAATAATTCGATTGTAGAAAAAGGACGTATTCCACTTATTGCCGATTTTATGGCTTCTCGTTGGGCGTATGAAGCATTAGCTGTAGAACAGTTTAAGGATAATCCATTTGAAAGGAATATTTTTGATGTCGAATTTGAGATTAGTCAGTACCAACATAAAGCTAATTTTTGGATTCCTAAAATGCAAGAAATCTTAGATCGTTCTGCAAATTATGTAGAGAATATAGATAAAGATTCTATTTCATACTTACTTCAAGATGACCTTGCTCTGCTGCTTCACGAATGGGAAAGTGAAAAAGTAGATGAGATTTTAGAGCGCTTGAAGATTCAAGCTGAGGACATGGAACTCTCTTCTGAGGAACAAAAACTATTAAATGTAGATTTGGAAAAAATGCTTCAAATCATAGAATTTGATAGAGAAATGGCTGATAAATTAAAGGCTGTTCTGGAAATGATACGTTCGAAAGTCCTTACTCCAAAATTTGTAATGGCTGGAGAGCGAAAAGATAGTATCATCAATGCAATGGAACAAGACCCTGCAAACAAACTTTCAGTAGTTGAACGAAAGAACAAATACACAAACGAGTATCTAGAATCACAAGTTAAAAATGAAATGATTAAGGATAGATATGTAGAAGGAAATGGATTTTTGGTACAACAAACCGATCCTATTTTTGCTGTTCGTAATCCAAATAACTTATCTGGTCCTTTGGATTATCGTACTCATTTCTTTGCTCCTGAAAAGCAGTTTTTGGGTAATTATTACGATACCATGTGGTTCAATGTATTTGTAATGTGGGCAATGACTATTTTTCTCCTTTTTACTCTTTACTTTGAAGTTTTGAAGAAAATAATTGATTTTCTTGGAAATATTAATTTTAGGGTAAAGAAAAAATAACTTTGTAGTAGTACTTGATTATTATAATAGATTTGCTAAATTTAGTTTATTATTTGACTTTTTCTTTAGATAAAAGTATTTGAAGATAAATTCAAGAACTAAAGTTAAGGTATATAAACTGCTCACAGAGATTGTGAATATACTTTCTTATCCAAAATCAACTTTAATACTATAAAGCTATACCCAAAAACTATATTAAAATTATTTCAATTACGTCAATACTATCTTATATGAACTCTTTATTTTATTCTATCCACACCAATTCTCTCAACTTCGTAATTGAGAAAAAATCGTTTTCTATGAAAAAATTACAACTTATCGCTTTTGTACTTACTTTTGGTCTCTTCACGCTCACTTCTTGTGATACCAAATCAACAGAAGAAACAACCGATACAACAGAAGCCAATGCAGGTACTGCCGAAACAGGAGCAGACGAAGATATTTTAGCACCTGGTGTTATGAATGATATTATTCAGTCTATTCCTTCTCCTTTGGAAGTTTCTATTTTAATTAAAGATTTAGGAACAGATTACCACAAAGATAATTTGAGTAACCCTGATTTGGTGGATAATTATACCAACAACTACAAAAAGGCACTTAATTTGGGTGTTTATAGTACAGATTTGGGGTATGCTAACATTTATGAGAAAAATCAAGATGCACTAAATTATCTTAATTCGGTAAAAAAACTAGCTGACGGACTTAATATTGGGCAGTTTTTCGATTATACAACTATCAAAAAACTAACTCAATCAAACAAAGATTTGGATTCGCTTTTACAGCTTACTACGCAAAACTTTGAGAAAATCAATACCGAACTTCGCAAACAGAAACGTGAATATTTGAGTATTCTTATTCTTACAGGGGGGTGGTTAGAAGCAAACTATATTACTTCTTTAGTTTTCAAGGAAAGTAATAATGGAGACCTTAGAGAAAAAATTGGAGAGCAAAAGCTTGTTCTTAATCGTATTCTTTTAGTTTTGAATGTTTACAAAAACAAACCTAATTTTAGTGGTTTTATAGCTGATTTGGAAGAACTCAAAAAAGTATATGAAAACGTAGAAATTGTAGAGAAAGACGGACAACCAAAAATGGAAGTCGTAAATGGTGAAATTGTAATTACAGATACAAAAGAAACAGTCGTTAATATTTCTGATTCTGATGTACAATCTATCAATAGTTTGGTAGCTTCTATTCGCAACAAAATCATTAGCAATTAATCTTCATCTTAAATTTTTGAGAAAAAATGTAATTAAAAAATTGCTTTGATTGTCTTTAAAAGCTCATTTTTGTAAGAAATTAGCACACAAATTCAAATTGGACGGTTTTTTGATTACATGCTACATAAAGAAGTGTATATAATAAAAAATCAATAAATAGTTATTGATTATTTGTAGATAGAGTCAAAACTTACCTAAAATTTATTTAGGATCTATTCTGCTTTTACAGTTCTTCTACAATATAATAAAACTTTTAGTCGCATTTGAGTAGCGTGTATTAAGTTGGGAGAAACGTTTCTTTATTTTTATCTCTCTTTTTTACTTTTGGAAAAGTATTTGCAACATCACTCATTATTAACCTAATTGTTACAGTAATTATACTATTTCCTAATTCCTAATCGAACAAGTTTTTGTCCAAATAAGCAAAACGTATGAAACATTTATTAATTCTTTTCTGTGCTTTTTTCTTTGTCGCATTTGCAGCTACTAACGCTCAAGCGCAATGTAATACTGACCTTTATAACAACCTTGCGCTTAAAAAGCTTGCTCCTGGTTACACTTTCGTAAAAAGCTATCGTATTGACGGTAAAAACGGACAACGTAAAAAAATAGAATATACGTGTGTATTTAGTAAAGGTACTGATTATATGATTCGTATGGCTGGTAAAGATGGAGGCCCTAATGGTCTTATCGCTACTCTTTATGACTCTCGCCGTTCGCAATTAGCGACAAGTTATTTGAATAACAAGTATTATGACGGCTTGACTTTCAAATGTGCTTCAACAGGTATTTATTACTTGAGTTTTACATTTAAAGATTCAAATAGTTATTGTGGAGCTGCAGTTTTAGGTTTCCGTCGCTAGATAAAGCTAGAAATAAGACCCCACAAAATTATACTAGAAACTTACTAGAACGTCAAAACTCACTACTACAAGAAAAACTGTACTCAAAATAGTAAGCTAACTTTATAAGTTAGACAAAATTTAATAGAGTAAAAGAGAAAATCTTTTACTCTTTTTTTGTAGCGTACACTTTAGTGTGCGTTGTATTCGCATTTTTGTACCGTATATTTTAGTATGCGCAACATTGAAATTTATAATTATGACAAAAAAGACAATTCCCTTTACTCATCAAGCTAGATATTGTACATCTGGAAATCTCTCTAACCAAGAAACAGAGTATATCTGGGTAATATTTCACGGCTATGGACAATTAGCTGAATACTTTATTAAGAAATTTGAAGACCTAAATCCACATTCGAAACCAAATCAACATTACGTAATTGCTCCTCAAGGACTTTCGACAGCTTATTTAGAAAGTTTTACAGGAAGAGTAGGTGCAAATTGGATGACCAAACACGATAGAGAATTAGACATTGAAAACAATTTGAATTACTTAGAGACACTAGTCAAAAGTGAATTAAATAATATTACACTTTCTAACAAAAAATTAGTTGTCTTGGGTTTTTCGCAGGGTGCAGCTACGGCAAGTCGTTGGATTGCTGATACAAATTTTGAGATTTCAGACTTTTTAGTTTGGGGTGGAATGATAGCACACGATATAGAACCTACTTTTTATCAAAAAGTAAAAGATAAAATAACTCTTTTTTATGGCGATCAAGATGAGTTAATTAGTGAAGAAGGTCTGAAAACAAGTTTTATAAAACTAGACGAACTGGGAGTCAATCTAAAATTAGTCCCTTATAAAGGAACACATAGAATTTATACAGAAGTACTGAATGATTTTATTCAAAACTCTTTTAAGTAATTTTAGTTAATTTAGAAACGCACAACACTAATTACTCATTTTTTAAACTAAACTATACATTAATTATGTCAAGAAATACATCAAGCAAGAAAGCTAGTCCAACAGATTTTACAGAAGAAGATTTTGATCAACAAAAAGAACCTATAGTTACACCAAGTTCTCAAATTGAACCAGAAGAACAAGTAGAGAAATCTCCTTTCTATCAAAAAGCAGCTAAAAAGGCAATAAAAGTAATCGCAAGTAGAAACAAAATGTTTGCTTTATTGAATAAGGCTTATAGTCATTTTTCTAGCAAAGAAAATGATCGACCAATGAGTGCAGAAGTAAAAGATAAGTTCAAAACTCTTTTGCGTTTGATTCGTGCGCTTTACAAAAAAGAATACAAAGATTTTCCTTGGGGTTCGTTAGTAAAAGCGACAGCAACTATTATTTATTTGGTTTCTCCTCTGGATTTAGTTCCAGATTTTATTCCTTTTGTAGGAATGATGGATGATTTTGCACTCATTTCTTGGACAATCGGTTCTCTGACTGATGATATTAATGATTTTGAAAACTGGGAGCAAGCTCAAGCCTTACAGATTGCAGAACAAACTACGTAAATACATTAGTGATTCACAAAAAGTAATTACGATTTCAGTTTGTTAATTATAGATTTGATAAATCAAATTGCTACGTTTAAATAAGGTATAAGTTTATCAAGCCGAAAAAAGCTATTAGTTTCAAAACTAGTGGCTTTTTTGTGTTTTACAAAAAATAACAAAACTATTACTTTTAATCAAACGTTAGTGCATTGATAGCAAACGTATTACTAAAAAATTAGAACAGAACATTTTGTTGTTGTTGGTATTTCTACCAGCGACCTAAAACAATATAAAAACATTTATGGAACGCAAATCACAAGATAACATACCTACGAGTAAAGTTCAGCGAGCAGCAAAATTTGCTAAAACAGGTGTAAAATTAGGCGCAAATTATGTGAAACATTACGCCAAAAAAACAATAAACCCAAACCTTAGCAGACAGGAATTAGATGATGCAAATGCAAGTGATGTATATGAAACATTAAGCGAACTAAAAGGAAGTGCTTTGAAAGTAGCACAGATGATGTCGATGAGTGAGGGAATGTTGCCGAGTGCATATAGTGAAAAATTCAAAATGGCTCAATATACTGCGCCTCCGTTGTCGTTTCCATTGGTTGTAAAGACATTTAAGCAATATTTGGGTAAAAGTCCGAGTGATATTTTCGAAACGTTTGGTAAAGATGCGATTAATGCTGCTTCTATCGGACAGGTGCATAAAGCAACAATTGGAGATAAAACTTTCGCTGTCAAGATTCAATATCCAGGAGTAGCTGAAAGTATAGATTCGGATTTGAGAATGATAAAACCGTTTGCAATGCAGATTTTGGGACTTAGTGAGCGTGATTTGGAGATTTATATGAAGGAAGTAGGCGATATGTTAAAGTCCGAAACTAATTATGATCTAGAATTAGAACGCTCTCAAAAACTAGCCAAACTGACATCAGCAGCCGTTCCAAATTCTATTTTTCCAGAATATTACCCAGAATATTCATCGGAAAGAATTTTGACAATGGACTTTTTGGAAGGAATGCACCTAAAAGAGTTTTTGGCAACCAATCCGACACAAGAAATAAAAAACAAAGCTGCTCAAACACTTTGGGATTTTTACGATTATCAAATGCACGTCTTGAAGGAAGTTCATGCAGACCCACACCCTGGTAATTTTATTATGCAGGAAGATGGAAAAGTTGGTTTTATTGATTTTGGCGCAGTAAAAGTAATTCCAGAAGAATATTATTTGCAGCATTTTAGTATAATGGAAAAGAAACTTCTGCAAGACGACGAGCAGTTGGAAATCGCTTTTGAAGGATTAGGATTTTTGATGCCAGAAGATACGCCACAACAAAGAGAGTTTTTCAAAGGTGTTTTTAAAGAATTATTATCGCTTTCGATGCGTCCTTTTCATAGTGATACGTTTTATTTTGGAGATAAAAAGTACTTTCAAGATTTGAATGAGTTTGGAGAACGCCTTTCCAAAATGCCAGAACTGCGTAACTCAAAACAAGCACGAGGTTCTCAACATTCTCTTTACTTAAATAGGACTTATTTTGGTTTGTATTTCTTGTTACACGAACTCAACGCTACCGTAAATACAGATTCGTACTGGTATAAGAACAAAGAAGCTTAGTTTTACTTTTTTTTATAAGTACTAAAACCTACCAAAACCTATTAAGTTCTTTTGAATTTGATAGGTTTTTTGTGTTTTTTTAAGTTTACATTTCGTAAAGAAAGATAATTACGGTATATTCAAGATAAAATTTATTCTAATTAAAGTAAAAACAACGCATTTAACTTCTGAAAATTATGAAACATGTATTCTTATCTATAGCCGTCTGTTTATTTTTATTTACTTCTTGTTTTGAGAAAGAAGAAATAGCAGAACAAGAGCAACTAATCAAAGAGAAAGAAAAAGAAGGAGAAGAAGTAGTAAACAACTTACCTTCGAAAGATAGCGTAGAGTGTTATAGGATAAAATTATTTATTGATTCAAAACGAAATCTTCCTCCTACTAATCCTCCTGCTAGTGTAAAAAAATATAGAAAGGGAGATGACTATGTTTATCAAATATTTACAGGAGGTGCTTCCTATCAAAACTCTTTTTCTATTACTGGTTATACAAGTTCAAACTGTGAATTTATATGTAGTGATGCTCCTAGCTGTGTTTCGTATGAGCATTATTGTTCTCAAAGTTTTATAGATAGTTTGATTTATGTTGAAACGATATGGGAAAGAAGAGATACCCTGTAGATTGCATTTATCAAAGGTTTATTCTATCTAAATAATGCTTATTTAATCGTACAATTATCTAAACCTACTAAATCCAATTGAATTTAGTAGGTTTTACTTTTTCTAACTCCTAATTTTCAATCTAAAAATAATTGGTAGTGTAGTAAAATTGTGTTTCTTCATTTTCGCCATTAGCAAGGTCTTATTTTTCTTCGAAAAAAGACCATTACTAAGGCAAAAATAAAGTTTTCGTTAGTCTTTAGAAAGACGATTTTATACCAAACACATTTCGAAGAACAGCGAAGCTAATTTTACTACACAACCCAAATCTCAAAAAAGGAAATTTGACAGGTTATTTTTTTGTCTTTTTATAAAGGCATTAGTCTAAATTTTTATTGTAATCTGCTTGTTTTTTTTTATCTTTCTCAAATAGAATATAACCATTATTCCTAAACCAAAAAAAACGGCTTCTTAGCAGACACTAAAAATTTTATGTCGCAGTACTTTCAAAATTCTTTCAAACTTTTTTTACTCTCTTCTTTTCGTACAATTCTCTTTCTTTTTTTTCTTACTTTTTTTGTTTTCCAAAATACAGTTTTGTCTTTTCTGGGAAATGTTAATCAAGAAAATAAGGCTTTGAGTTTGTATGCACAAGAATTAGCTACTGATTGGCGTTTTGACAAACTGACTTCTCAAGATGGATTATCTCAAAATACAGTTACGTGTATGCTTCAAGATAATTTGGGTTTTGTGTGGATAGGAACTCAAAATGGACTTAATCGTTACGATGCAAGCAATTTCAAAACCTATAAAGTAGAACAAAACAAAAATTCAATTCCTGATAATCATATTACTTTCCTTTTACAGACAGAAGATAATTTTATTTGGATAGGAACTCAAAATGGTGGACTTGCTCTTCTGAATACAACTACAGATAAGTTTGAAATTTTTCCTTACGATCCACAAAACCCTCTTAGTTTGAGTGCTGGAGCAGTTACTTCCATTTTTAAAGATTCTAAAAACAGGATTTGGGTAGGAACTTCTATCGGTGGACTAAATCTTTTCAATCCTGAAACCAAAACTTTTGACCATTATCGAAACGATGAGCGCAATCAAAATTCGTTAGCCAATAATCATATTACCGATATTGTAGAAGATAATCAAAAACGCCTTTGGATAGGAACAGCAGAAGGAGGATTAGACCGTTTTGAGGAAAATGAAAACAAATTTGTGCATTTCAGACCGAGTATTTATGGAAGTAGTGCGAGTGCGCCGAGTAGTGAGCAGATTATTGGTTTAGAAATTCTTAAAAGTGAAAATTCGACTACCAATCAATTATCAAAAAAATTATGGATTGCTACTCGTGATGGAGGAATTAATATCTTAGATTTGGATACCGAAATTTTTACGGTTTTGGAAGCAAATCAGCAGAATCAAGAAGAGAGTAAAAATTATAAAAAAGGCGACAAAACAGTAAAGCAAGCCACACGGAGTATTTTTGCTAGAAAGATAGTTACTACATTTGAGAGTTTTGGAAATGAGATTTTTGTAGGAACACAAGAAAACGGTCTTTTGATTATTAATTCTTTGACTAATCAAATCAAAAAGGTTGAATCTAATCCTTCGCTGCGTTATTCGCTTAGTAATAATCATATTACGAGTATTTTTAAGGACAATCAGAATAGCCTTTGGATAGGAACACTTGCCGAAGGAATCAATAAATTTAACCCTCTCAAAAACAAATTTTCCCATTTTAGAGAAGAAGCAGACAGACCAGAAAGTCTTCCAGATAGTAGGATTACAAGTATTTTTAAGTCTTCTTCAACAAATAATCTTTGGATAGGAACAGCTAGTGGAGGAATTGCAGTTTTAAGTCCTGAAAATGAAAAAGAACGGATTTTCAAAACCTATCAGCATAGAGATAAAGATGAAACTACCATTGCAAGTGATAAAGTTTCGGTAGTTTATGAAGACCGACAAAAACAGATTTGGGTAGGAACATCGGAAGGTTTGGAGCGTTTTAACGAACAAAGACAGACATTCGAACACGTTTTGATTTATAATGAAAAATTAACTAATCCTGAAAAGACATCGGTAAAAGAAATTTATCAAGACACAAAAAACAATTATTGGATAGGATTATATCAGCAAGGTTTGGTAAAGATTTCGCCCTCTGGACAAACGCAGCTTTTCAAAAACGAAACCTATAATGATTTTAGTTTGAGTAATAATTACGTTCGTGTAATTTTTGAAGACAGAATTGGAAACCTTTGGATAGGTACAGAAGACGGACTTAATTTATATGATAATAGTCCTGATAGTGAAAAATTTGTGCGTTATATGCACCAGATAGAAAATGAAAATAGCATTAGTAATGACGAAATTTTGTCCATTACAGAAGATGACGATGGTAATATTTGGATAGGAACAGCAAATGGACTCAATAAATTTGATGTAAAGAATGGTAATTTTACGGTGTTTACAGAAAAGGACGGATTGCCGAATAACATTATTCATGCAGTAGTTTGTGATTTACAAAATAGGGTTTGGGTAAGTACCAGTCAAGGAGTTGCAGAGCTTGACCCGTATGCAAAAACGATTCGTTCTTATGATATGTCTGACGGTTTGCAGAGTAATGAGTTTATTTCGGGTTCGGCTTTTCAAGACAGAATTATAGACAAAGATACAGGAGAAGAAAAGCAGGGTTTTATTTATTTTGGTGGAATAAATGGTTTTAATCGTTTCAATCCTGATAGTTTGAGTTATAATACTGACGTTCCAAAATTAGTTTTTACACAGTTTTCGCTTTTTAATAAAATTATTTCTCCAACAGAAAATAATTCTTATTTGGAAAATACAATTCCTTATACGAATGAAATTAGATTGCCTTATGATGCAAATGTTTTCTCCATTGATTTTTCGGTTTTAGATTTTATTGCGCCACACAAAACAAAATATTCCTATTATTTAGAAGGATTCGATAAAGAATGGCATTCTACCGAACGTAATTTTGTTACTTATACTAATCTTACTTCTGGAAGTTATATTTTGAAAGTAAAGGGTTCGAATAGTGATGGAATTTGGAATGATGCAGGAATTGAAATGAACATCGTTGTTACGCCTCCTTTTTGGCGAACGTGGTGGTTTATTACGTTTTCTATTTTTACTTTTCTGGCTGTTACGATAGGAGGATATAAAATAAGAACGTATCAAATTCAAGAACAAAAACACCGTTTGGAGCATCAAGTAGAAGAACGCACCAACGAACTAGCAGAAAAAACATGGGAACTAGAAAGCCAAACCAAACAATTAGAAAGTCAGAATGCCCTTTTGGAAACGCAATCGAAAGAAATACAAGTAGCGTATGATAATGTAAATATTTTGAGTGAAGTAGGTCAAAAAATCACTTCTACATTAGATATGCGCCAGATGATAGAAACGGTTTATCAAAACGTAAGTGCGCTTATGCCTGTTGATAGGTTCGGAATTGGTGTTTTTAATGAAGAATCGCAGCGTTTGGAGTTTCCTTTTTTTGTAGAAGGCGATACGTATTTTCCCTTTCATGCAAAGGCATTGACCGACAAAAAACGTCTTTCAGTAATTTGTTATGAAAATCAAAAAGAGATAATAATTCAAGATTTTGATAATGAAAATACAGACTATGTTGATAAATACTCAACCGACGGAATACAAATGGAACTCGGCAAAACGCCAAAATCAGCAGCTTATTTTCCATTGAGTGTAGAGCAGCACGCTATCGGAATTTTGACGGTTCAGAGTTTTCAAAAAAATGCCTATTCTAGTCAGCACATTACTATTTTGCGTTCTTTGGCAGCCTATACTTCCATTGCTTTGGATAATTCTAGAGCGTACAAAACCATTGAAACCAATAACAGAAATATTACCGATTCGATTCGTTATGCGCTTACAATTCAACAAGCGATGCTTCCAGAAACAGAACTTTTGAACTCACTTTTTGCTTCTCATTTTGTTATTTTCAAACCTCTTTCTATTGTTTCAGGGGATTTTTATTGGGTAAGTAAGATAGAAACCGAAGAAGAAGGGATTTTGAAAACACGAACATACACAGCCATTATTGATTGCACAGGACACGGAGTTCCGGGAGGATTTATGTCTGTTATTGGAAAAACTCTTTTAGATGAAATTGTACAAACGCAGCAAGTAAGGCAGCCATCCAGAATTTTGGAATTATTAGACAAAAATACTCGTGCCGTTCTGAAACAAGACCAAACCTCAAACGATGATGGAATGGACGTTGCTCTTGTTTGTATCGAAGAGGTAGAAAATAAGGAAGAAAGTAATAACGAAAATCAGAAAAATAACTTTAAAATTACATTTTCTGGTGCAAAACGACCTTTGTATTTTGTAGAGAAATCAGATGAACAATTAAAGCTAAAAACGATAAAAGGCAATCGTCGTTCAATTGGTGGACGTACACGAAACAATCCTATTCCGTTTGTAGATAATGAAATTACGCTAAAAAAAGGTTCGGTAATTTATCTTACAACAGATGGTTTTGCAGATCAGCCTAACCCAGAGCGCAAGAAAATCGGTTCGTTACATCTACGAAATGCAATGGAAAAAAACGCTTCAAAATCAATGACCAAACAAAGAACAGAATTACTAAACCTTTTGACAAAACACCAACAGGAAAGCGCACAAGTAGATGATATTAGTTTGATTGGAATCAAAATATAAAGTTTTAGTCTGTTTTGTCTTTGTCTGTTACTTTATTTTCCAATTCTTCTTCAATTTCTTTCTCTACCTCTTTTTCTATTTCTTGTTCTGATTCTTCTTTTTGTGGCTCATTCATTATTTTTTCTTCTGCTAGTTCTTCTTCTTCTTCCAAATCTTCTGCTATATCTTTTATCAAAATTTTCTGTCTTCGGGCAGCTATTTTTCTTGCTTTTTCTATACTTACATTTATCTCAAAACCAAACAGAATTACCAACGAAATTGCGAAAAGCCAAAACATAAACCCTATAAAAGTTCCGATAGAACCGTAAAGCCTGTTGTAAGTGTTGAAATAACTAATGTAAGAAGAAAAACCAATCGAAACCAAAACACAAGAAAGCGAAGCCAAAATAGCACCTACACCATATGTGCGCCAAGGAATTTTGTGAGCAGGCGCAAAATGATAGAGCATAGAAAGTGTAAGCAGAATAATTAAATACCCAACAACATATCTCAAAATTTGAATACTATAGTAGAGTCCATCTTGACTCAAAATATTCTTGAAAATCAAAAAATTGAGTAAATCTTCTCCCAAAATAATGAGGATAATGGTCAGCAAAAGAAGAACCGTAAAAATAAGCGTCAAGCTAAGCGCAGTAATTCGTTTTTTGATAAAATTTCGCTTGTCAATTATTCGTTGCGAACGGCTAAAAGCGTCCATAAAACCAATCGTACCACTTGTTGCAGCAAAAAGAGCAGCCACAAAACCAAAGGATAAAAGTCCTCCTCGCTGTTTGCTTACAATATCATAAATCGTAGTATCAATAAAAGCATAAATTCCATTTGGCACGATGGCATTGAGTTCTGTAAAAATCCGTTCCTCCAAATCTGGAATTTGTAAATAAGGAATTACTGTAAACAAAAATATTACAAAAGGAAAAATGGCTAAAGTAAGATTAAAAGCAATTCCACTTGCACGGTCTGGAACGGCATCTTTTTGAATTTTGGAGAAGAATATTTCCAAAATCAAATACAAATTAAACTCTGGATTTTTTCTAAAATGAACACTTCCCAAAAAACGTTCAGCACCTTCTACACGCCTGTGATTTCGAATCTTGTATGATGTTTTTTTGAGTCGTTCTCTAATTTTTTCACGCATAAATTTTAATTAATTTAGCTCATTATAAATTTAGATTAAGGTCTAAAATAGTTTATAATAGCCAATAAAGTCTTTTAGTGAGTGTGTGTATTCTATTCAACTTTTCCAGAAAGCAAATAGTTTCTAAATTCAATTTAATCAAAAATCTAATTAGAATTTTGATTATTTAAAAAAATGATATTTTTTTATATTTTCAGTAACTTTTTATAAATTGATTTTTTAAAAAATAGGAAGCTAATTTAAAGATACAGATAGATTTGCGTTCAAACTTGTCATTTTTCAATTTAGAAACTACCTTTGTGATATAAGAGCTATTTTAATAATTAAATTGTTAGTTTTTCATTAGTTCTTCAACTTTATTCTAATACATTCCAATACAACTATTTATGGCTCAAATTCAGCATATTCACGCACGTCAGATTTTAGATTCAAGAGGAAATCCAACTATTGAAGTAGATTTACACACTACAAAAGCAAACATGGGACGAGCTGCTGTTCCTTCTGGCGCATCGACAGGAAAACACGAAGCTGTCGAACTTAGAGATAACGACAAATCTATGTTTTTAGGAAAAGGCGTTTTACAAGCTGTGAAACACGTAAACGAAATTATTGCACCCGAACTTATCGGTTTTTCAGTTTTTGACCAAAATATCATTGACAAACTAATGATTGAAATGGACGGAACACCAAATAAGTCAAAATTAGGTGCAAATGCAATGCTCGGAATTTCGCTTGCTCTTTCGAAAGCTGCTGCAAAAGAAGCAAATCTTCCTTTGTATCGTTATATTGGTGGCGTAAATGCAAATACACTTCCTCTTCCGATGATGAATATTTTGAATGGAGGTTCGCATGCTGATAATGCTATCGATTTTCAAGAATTTATGATTATGCCTGTTGGAGCAAAAACGTTTTCAGAATCACTAAGAATGGGAACAGAAATTTTTCATCATTTAAAAACAGTCTTAAAAAAGAACGGACTTTCTACCAACGTGGGCGATGAAGGTGGTTTTGCTCCAAACCTTCGCTCAAATGTAGAAGCGATTGAAGTAGTTTTGCAAGCCATCGAAGCAGCAGGTTATAAGGCTGGGCAAGATGTTTTCATTGCACTTGATGCTGCAAGTTCCGAATTTTATGATGCAAAAGAAAAAGTATATCACTTCCATAAATCAACAGGCGACAAACTTACCTCTGACCAAATGGCTGAATATTGGGCAGATTGGTGCAAACAATATCCTATTTTATCGATTGAAGATGGAATGGATGAAGATGATTGGAACGGCTGGCAAAAACTAACGCAACTTGTCGGAGATAGAGTTCAATTAGTAGGCGACGACCTTTTTGTAACCAATGTAAAACGAGTACAAGAAGGAATTGAAAAGCAGGTTGCCAATTCAGTTTTGATAAAAGTAAATCAAATTGGAACGCTTACAGAAACAATAAATACTGTAAATCTAGCTCACAGAAACGAATACAAAACGGTTATGTCGCACAGAAGTGGCGAAACAGAAGACCATACCATTGCAGATTTGGCAGTCGCTTTGAATACTGGACAGATAAAAACAGGTTCGGCTTCTCGTTCTGATCGCATGGCAAAATACAATCAACTTTTGAGGATTGAAGAAGAACTGGGAGAAGCAGCTTACTTTCCTGGACTTAATTTTTAGTTTTGATGTTACATTATGAGTGACATTTTGCAAAATGCTTTTTCCATAAAATAGGGTTTGCAAACCCTATTTTATGGAAAAAGCATTATTCCACGAATAAATTCGTGGGTTTTATTTTAGATATTTCACTTTGCAAATCAAAATTATTTATAACATGTTACTTTTTATTTAAAATACTCTTGACTCGTTTTGTGATAAAATAAGGAGAGTTTGGGTCTAATTTATTTTGAATTCTTTTCAAAAACGAGGGCTTCGTAAATTGTTCTCTAAAAGCTTTCTCTACTTGTTTTCTTCCTTCGTTATTTGTTGTAAGTGGAATATTTTCTAGATTTACATAATCTATTTGAGTAGTATTAAAAAAAGCATCTTCTTCGTTACAATGTGTTCCTGTTGCATCAAAACCTATATTTTTAGCCAAAGAACGCTTCGGATATAAAAACATTCCCTTATCCAAAAACATAGAAGCCTGAAAAAGTGCGTCCCAAACATCACTTTTTTTGTCCCTCAATACTTCCAAAATTTCGTAATAATAATAACTCCCAAAATTATAATTTTCTCTTTCCACATTATTTTTCTCAAAACGATCAAAAATACTAGTTACATTTAGGTCTGCTTTATCCCAGCGAGATTTCCAAGTTGCCCAACCCCAAGAACAATTGACAGGCAAAAAAAATGATTCTTGTTCTACTAATTTTTCATTTTTTAGAGGAAAAGCATATCCTGATATTCCCCAAACTTTCTCTTCATTTTCATATTTATCTAAGGCTTCATTCATATATTTTACAAACCCTTTTTGAGGAACAATATCATCTTCCATAATGATTACTTTTCCATATTTTTCTAGTTGTTTTTCTGCTCCTTTTTTTACAGAATAGGCAATTCCTTTGTTTTCATCAGACAGATGGAGTTCTAAATTATTGAAATTATTGTTTTCTTTATACTCTAATAAAACTTTTCTTGTTTCTTCTATTTCTTCTCTATCCTTTTGAGTAGCTGTAGTTTTTGCTCCATCTGCATAAATAATTACGTCTGTTTGGTGTATCAAATCACAATTTGAAAGTGCATCTAAAACCATTTTTGTATGAACAGGACGTTTGTAAGTGAATAAAACAACAGGTGCAAGCATAATAAAATTATATAGTGATATTAAAAACAAATAAAAGAAAGAAAAGAAAAAAGATGAATTAAAACAAATATTAGATAAGTAAAACAAAAAATCGTACTACAAACTCCTCTATTTCAATAAAGTTTGTAGTACGATAAATTTCTGCAATTATTATGCAACGCTCAAAAAAAACTTACTGTTGTTGGTGTCTGACCAACGGAAACGAAAATAAGAATATTAATAATAATTATTCAACATTACTGGCATTACAAGCATCAAAACATCTTCATCGCCTGCTTCGTGTGGATACATCAAAGCTGCACGATTTGGTTCTGAAAACTCAAAATGAACCATATCACAATTCAGATTGGATAACATTTCCATCAAAAATTTGCCATTAAAACCAATTTCTATTGCATCGCCATCAAAATCACAAGGTAGATTTTCTTTTGCATCATTCGAAAAATCAACATCTTCTGCCGAAATAAGCAAATTATTATTTTCTAATTTAAAACGAATTTGTTGAGAAGTTTTGTTGGCATAAATAGAAATACGTTTCAATGAACTCAAAAGCTGCAAACGGTCAATAGTTAGATTTTTGTCGTTGCTTGTCGGAATAACGTTTTCATAGTCTGGAAAACGCTCATCAATCAAACGACTTACCATTTTGATATTAGCAAAATTAAAGAATACATTTGTATCATTAAATTCTAACTGAATTTCTTGTGGAGAAGAAGGCAAAGCATTTTTCAATTGCTCAAAGGCTTTCCCTGGAATAATAATCGAAGAATTACTATTTCCCTCTGTTCCTTCATAGCGATAACGCACCAAACGATGAGAATCTGTTGCTACAAAACTTGTTTTTCCATCAGACAAATTAACAAAAATACCATTCATAGCAGGTTTCATTTCGTCCGAACTAACAGCAAAAAGAGCATACGAAATAGCACTTGAAATTACATCAGACGAAAACATTAAATTTGTCGTATTTTTTGGTTCAGCAGGACGAGGAAAATCTCCAGCATCTTCTCCAGCCAAATTATAACGCCCATTATCCGACAAAATTTCTATACTATGCGATTCGGTATCAATCGTAAACGTAATTGGTTGTTCAGGCAGATTGCGAAGCGTATCCAAAAGCATACGAGCAGGAACAGCCACATTTGCTTTTTCTTCTGTTTCAACAGCCGTTTCTAAAGTCATTGCATTTTGTAAATCGGAAGCCGTTATACGCAAAATGCCATCACTAATCTCAAATAAAAAATTTTCTAAAATTGGAATAACTGGATTGCTAGGAACAAGTCCTTTAAGCGAATTGAGTTGTTTGAGCAGCGCAGCCGATGAAACAATAAACTTCATATCGTATCTATATTTAATGGTAAATTATTTTTCTTGTAAGACTACAAATATAAAAATTTGTAATCCACTAACATAGTATTTTGCTAAATTTCTTTGCTTTTTTTCTTGATAACTTATATACGATTACTGATGTTGTTGGTGTCGCTTCGCTAAAATATCAACCACAGCAACTTTCTAACAGTTATAAACTATCAGCTACATCTGATTCTAAGCCATTACTTTTTCTTTCTTCATCATTTCGACAAACTGATCAAAAAGATAACGAGAATCGTGAGGACGGAGAAGATTCTGGGTGATACTGAACTGAAAAGGCTTTTTTATTCTTAAAACGAATTCCTGCTACACTTTTATCGTTTAAGTTTTTATGAGTTTCTACAATTTCGTTTTGTTGGTTTAATAATTCTCTATCGACACCAAAACCGTGATTTTGAGAAGTAATTTCACAATTTCCCAACTCCAAATTTTTGACTGGATGATTTAGTCCTCTATGTCCATTGAACATTTTGTAAGTAGAAAGTCCACCAGCGAGAGCCAAAATTTGATGCCCTAAGCAGATTCCAAAAATAGGTTTATCTAATTCTAAAAGTTCTTTTGTAGCCTTTATTGCGTAATCCATTGCAGCAGGATCACCAGGTCCGATTAGATAAGAAAAAACCAGTTGGATTAAATTCTAATAGCTCTTTTACCGAAGTTTTGGCAGGAAAAACTTTACAGAAAATTCCTCGTTGAGCTAAATTTTTCAAAATACTTGTCTTGATTCCAAAATCTAAAACGGCTACTCGTAGTTCAGAATTTTCATCTCCGAGAGTATAAGTTTCTTTTGTGGTTACTTTTGAGGAAAGTTCTAAACCGTTCATATCTGGAACTTCGGAAAGTCGTTTTTGTAATTCCTCTTCTGTCAAATCTTCTGAAGAAATAACTGCATTCATCGCACCTTTATTACGAATATGACGCACCAAAGCACGAGTATCAATTTCTGCAATTCCTGTGATAGTTGCTTTTTCTAAGTAATCTTGAAGCGAACTATCAGCCGTAGAACGAGAGTGCAAATCTGAAAAATTACGAACTACTAAACCATTTATCTTGACATTTGAAGATTCATTTTCAATATCAATCGTTCCATAATTGCCGATATGCGAACTTGTATTAACTACAATTTGCCCAAAGTAAGAAGGGTCGGTATAAATTTCTTGATAGCCTGTCATTCCAGTATTAAAACAGATTTCGCCACCTGTTGTACCTATTTTTCCAATAGCAATGCCTTCGTATTTTGTTCCGTCTGCAAGGAGTAAGACTGCTTTTTTGTGATTTTCCATAAAAATAACTTCGTTCTTTTTGTGAGTTTGTACGATGATTAAGATATGAGTTTCAACTATGCAAAAGTACAAAAAAATCCATTACCATTTTGAACAATCAAAAAGTAATGGATTTTATGTGTAAATATACAAATGCAATACAAAACACTCTAAAGAGTGTTCTACAGAAAGTGTTACAAATTTTCTAATTCTCCAACAGGCTGCTGGAGTTTTGATAAAATCTTAAATTAAACTAGAAAAATGAAAAAGAAACGCTATTTTAGAGAATAATTGAATTGACATTCTACCTTTAATTAAATCCTATGAAAATTAATATTGAAGTATATCAAAATTTGCTTACCTCAATCAAAGAAAATATACAGACAGCACAAGTAAAAGCAAGCAAATCAGTAAATAATGCGTTAATAGATTTGTACTGGGACATTGGTAAAAAGATTGTCAAAGATCAAGAATCTCAAAACTGGGGAAAATCTATTGTAAAAAATCTATCGGAAGACTTGAAAATTATCTTTCCAAACCAAAAGGGATTTTCTGTGCAAAATCTTTGGTATATGCGACAATTTTATCTGACTTACAGAGGTAATTCAAATCTCCAGCAGCTTGCTGGAGAAATTGGTTGGATGCATAACGTGACTATAATGACAAAAATAAAAGACCCAATAGAACAAGAATTTTATTTACAAGCAAGTGCAGAATTTGGTTGGAGTAGAGCTATTTTAGAAAATCAAATAAAGGCAAATGCGTATCAAACACTTAAAGTAAACTTAAAAACGCATAATTTTCAAAAAACATTGGGAGAAAATTTGGCTATTCAAGCAGAAGAAATATTAAAAAGCAAGTATAATTTAGAGTTTTTAGGTCTTTCAGCTTTAGTAAAAGAGCGAGAGTTAGAAAGTCAAATTTTGCAAAAAATTAAAGATTTTATGTTAGAACTGGGTTATGGATTTGCTTTTTTGGGAAGCCAGTATAAAATTAGATTAGGAGAAAATGAATATTTTATAGACCTTCTTTTTTCGCATCGTTCTTTGCAATGTTTGGTCGCTATCGAACTAAAAATTACCAAATTTATTCCTGAATATGCTGGTAAAATGAATTTTTACTTAGAAGTCTTAGATGATACCGTGAAATTGCCTCACGAAAACCCAAGTATTGGTATTATTTTATGTGCAGAAAAGGATAATTTGGAAGTAGAATATTCGTTGAGAAGTCAAAATAAACCTATCGGAGTAGCTGAATATATTTTGTATAAAGAATTGCCAGAAGAGTTAAGTAATAAATTACCTTCTAGTAAAGACCTCAAAACATATTTGAAAAAGAAGTAAGAATAGTAAAAATCCACTATCATTTTAGATAACTAAAACGGTAATGGATTTTCTTATAAATTCAATACAAACACTCTAAAGAATGTTCTACATTAAAAATCTTCTCTCAAAAACTTAGCAACTGCTTTTACTGTTTTTTCTGGTGCTTCTTCCATCGGAATATGTCCAATTCCATCATAAATAAGCATTCTATTATTAGGTAACAAATCTCTAAAACGACGAGCATTTTCAGCAGGCAACCAAGCATCTTCACTTCCCCAAATAATCAAAGTTGGCGTATAAAGATTTCTTAATTTTTCAGTATTGTCGTGTAACTCTTGATTTATGATATTAAAAAAGGCTTTCATATTGCAATCACGAGTAAAAAAGTCGAAATAACGGTCAATAGTTGCTTCACAAACCGTCAACTGGTCGCAATAAACTTCCCTTACAAATTTTTCAAAGACAGAGCGTTGAAGAGCATATTTAAACATTTTTCCAAATAGTGGAAGTTTTGCAAGTTTGAAAGGTGTCGGAATGCTTCCTTCATCTACAAATCCTGCTGCCGAAATCAAAATTAATTTTTCTACTTGTTTTTGATGTCTAAGCGCATATTCCCACGCAATCCAACCCCCAAGAGAATTTCCTGCAATAGCACATTTTTTTATCTCTAATCTATCCAAAAATACTTCTAAATAATTCAGGTAATTTTCAAAGCAGTATTCATTTTCAGAAATTGCTCCTGTCAGTCCAAACCCAGGTAAATCTAATGAAATTACTCTGTATTTTTTGGAAAGAACTTTCGTCCATTTTTCGAAAAGTATGTAAAGAAGAAAAAGCTCCGTGAATCAAAATCAAGGGCTGCCCTGTTCCTTCTTCTCTATAATGAATCAGAGAACCATTGATAGAAACAAAACGAGAACGATTGTCCGTATATTTTTTTAATAATTGTTGCTCATTGCTTTTTGGGTCTGCAAAGAGAGGTTTGAGAGCAGCTATTTTTTCGAAAGGAATAGGAATCATATATATAAAGGCAAAAAAATGAGATTGAAAGTTTAAAAAAGTGTTCTATCGTGTGTTAGCAATAGAAGGATAGAAATAATTTTGAATTTTGAAAAATGATTTAGTCTGTAGATATACTGCTTTCTAAATGAGTAAAGTTCAATATTCTATCTTTGTTGTTTTGTCGTAGCTAGATTATATACGCTTTTTACAAAAAATTGTTTTGCTTGCATACTACTTTTGTTTAGTTATTCTTACATAGAACTGATTGTAGAGCATTTAAAATTAAACAGAAATAATTTTTTCATAAACACAGAATTCATATTTTTTTTGCATAAACAAAGAAAAACCTATAAAAATATTGCATTCTTATAGGTTTAAATTATATTTTTAAAATTTTTAAGCATCTTGTGTTCTTCCTTCCAGTACTTCACGTACTGTGTAAGTGGCAATCATAAACTCTTCTCCTTTGTGTTGTCTTATTTTTCCTATGATCTGCTTTTGTACTTCTGCATTATTTTTCAAAGCATCATATAATTTGTCTTCATTAGAAATCAAAGAACCTGAAAGTGCAATTTTTACTTCTGGGTGTATGGCTTCGCAAACGTAATGAAAACTGCTATACCCCGATTTATAATTTACATCACACGGTTTCATTGGTTTTCTAGTAATTGGACAAAGATTTCCTCTTAAAAATTCATCAAGTCGTTCGGCAAATAGTTTCGAATTGTAGTATCCCATAGCTTTTGGTATCTATTTTTGTTTTGTTTTATTAGTGTTTTAATTCTTTGTTTTTCTATAAAAAATAGTTACAAGTAAAATTTGATGAATAGATACATGTAAATAGATAACTTAAAAGAAAATAGGTATTAGATTAATTAGTTGAAACTCTCAAAACAGACACTAAAAATAAACTGTCAAAAGAGTTTTAATTGTTTTACTCTGATTTTTTATATTTAATAAAGATACTACTTTACTATCATAAAAACAAACCATTATTAAACAAAAAATTTTTTTGTGAAACTATAACTTCTATTTGTTAATATATTACTAAACTTTTGTTAAACAAAATCAATCACTTTTTAGCTTTACTAACTAAACAAACAATATTTGTTTAACTATAGAAGTAACAAAAACTTAAACGATAGTATTACTATTTGTTTTTATAAAAAATCTTCTAAGTCATTCAAACATAGATTATCTTTTTTGTTTGTTTTGTTGTACAACCTATTTTTTGGTTGTGTAGTAAAATTAGCTTCGCTGTTCTTTGAAATGTGTTGCACACCAAAAAAGTCAATTTGATAAATCAAATTGCTACTTTTAAATGACGTAGAGACTTGATTTATTAAGTCGAAAAAAATAAAAAATGTAATTTAATTTTTCTATTAGTGCAACCTATTCAAAAAATGACTGTCTTTGTTTAAAATTAATCATAAACAAATTTCTCAAACTACTATTCTCATGAAATCTATTTTGACTCCTATTGCAGTTTTACTTTTTTTGATATTCCCTACCTTTATCTTTGCTCAAAACACAGAAACAGACGATGACAAGAAAGAAGAGAGTACAGAAAATACTCGTACAAGTACGAAAACAAGTACACAAACAACTAGTAAAACAAATCGTAAACGAGTAATTATTATTGAGCAAGATGCTATAGATGATCTAAAAACGGAACTCAAGGTAAATTTAAAGCAATTAAAAGTAGAGTTACAAAATGCTTTCAAGCAATTAGAGGATATTGATTGGGACGAAGTAGATCAAGAAGTTGAAATCGCTATGGAAGAAGCACGTCAAGGGTTAGAAGAAGCAAATACTGAAATGGCACAAATAAGAATAGAAATTGATGAAGATTTTGTAGAAGAATTAAACGAAGGTTTGGAAGAACTTAGAGAAGAACTAGGCGAAATACAAGTAAATAATGGTTCTCCACGCATCAGAATTATGTGTCAAAATAACCGTCCTTATAAAAGAAGTAGAAATGTAGAACGCAACTTTTCAGAACTAAATGTAGAAGAAAACCCTACTTTATCCGATAAAATGAAAAAAGAAACAACTATTTTATTTGATAAAACTGTTCAAAATTCTGTCAAAATAATTCCACAAACTAAAGAAGGAAAATTTATATTAAATTTTTCATTATCAAATAATAAAACCGACAAAAAGACAACTTATGTTGAAATCTATGATCAAGAAGGAAACGTAATCTACTTTGAGTCTTTAGTAGATTTTTCTGGAAATTATGAAGGAGAAATTGATCTGGCTGTCAATGGTGCAGCTACTTATACTTTGGTTGTTCGTCAAGGAGATAATCATCTGAGTAGAAAAATAACTTTGAAATAGAAAAAATAAAACCTTAAATGTAAAATAGATAAACGAGTTTGAACAGTATTGTTTGAACTCGTTTTATTTTTGCCTAATTTTCCTTAAAATTAAAAAACATATTGCAACGCTTGTAACTTATTTGTAGTCTAAAAGACAAACCAATTCTAAAATTAAAACTTACATTATTTTATTTTTCAAACAACATAACTAGATGCGTTACTTTTCTAATTTACTACTGTCTTTTTCCTGCTTTTTATTTTTTATTCTACTTTCATTTAATTCAGATGCAGCTCGTCTTTTTGGAAAGGCAACTTCATCAGATGGTGATAATATGCCTTTTTTGACAATTTATGAAGAGGGAACAACCTACGGAACAACCACTAATCAAGAGGGAAGTTATTTTTTAGAACTCTCAGAAGGGACACACCAAATTGTTTTTCGTTACGTCGGCTTTCAATCTCAAACGCATACAGTAATTATAAAAAACGAAAAAAATGTTGAATTAAATGTAGTTATGCAAACTTCTATGATTGGATTAAAAGAAGTTGTAATTACTCCAAATGGAGAAGATCCTGCTTATGCCGTTATTCGTCAAGCACAACGAAAAAGAGATTTTTATCGCACGCAGAACAAAGCCTTTTCTTGTGATGTATATATCAAAAATGTGCAAAAATTAGATGAACTCAAAATTCCTAAAATATTAGAAAATGAAGAATCAGAAGAGTTTAAAAAAGAATGGCAAAAAAATAAAATTATCTATTTTTCTGAATCGGTTTCGAAGTACTATTTTCTTGCTCCCAACAAGCGAAAAGAAGTAGTTATTTCTTCAAAAGTAAGTGGTGATACAGGAGGTTTTTCTTGGAATAGTGCATTATATTTAAGTTTTGATATTTACGAAAATACGATTGATGCTCCTATTGGCGACCGACCTTTCGTCTCGCCGATTGCAGCAGGCGCAATGTTGTATTACGAGTATCAACACGAAGGAGAATTTATGGATAAAGGCGTTAATGTACATAAAATCCGTATTTTTCCACGTTCGAAAGGGCAGCCATTATTCGGTGGAGTGATTTATATTCAAGACAGTACATGGCGAGTTCATAGCACAGATTTGGAGGTTTTCGAAAGATGTAGGGTTAGAATTTATTGATAAACTGAGCATCAAACAAACCTTTGTTCCTATCTCAAAAAACACAGGTAATTTGTCCGATGATATTTGGCTTTGTAGTACGCAGGCTTTCTCTTTTAATTATTCAATAGCAATGATGGGCGCAAAAATAGTGGGCCACGGAGACTATGCAGGAAGTTTTTCGAATTATGATGTAACACCAAATTTTACAAAAGCGCAATTAGCAGAAGATACAAAAGGACAAAAGTTACCTAACTTTACCTTATCTAAAAAGGATAGAAAAAAATTGATGGACAAACAAAATGAGAGCAAAAATGAAGAGGTAAAAGATGATAAAATTGAAAATAAAGAAGTAAATAATCAAGACAAAACAGAAAAAGATTCTGTTCAAAACCTAGAAAGTGATTTGAAAAACGATATAGAAAAAATGGTTTTAGAACGAAAATTTTTTAATAAAGAGATTTCCATCGTTTCGGATAGTTCGAATTTAAAGAGTGCTCAATATTGGGAAAAAATGCGACCAGTTCCTCTCACAGAAGAAGAAACAGGACATTATGTAAGAAGTGATAGTGTAGAAAAAGCGCAAAACGACCCTGTTTATTTGGATTCAATGGACAGAGAGGGAAACAAATTTAAGACTATCAATTTACTTTTAGGGTATTCGTACAGAGATAGAAAAAGAGAACTTACCTTCAATTTTGCGCCTTTGCTTCAAAATTTACAAGTCAATACGGTAGAGGGATATGTTATTAGCCCATCTGTGAATATTACAAAATTTAGAAAGCGAAATTTTAGTACTACACAAGTAGGAGCAGAAGGTCGTTATGGTTTTAAAAGTGAAACTTTTTACGCAAAAGGAAATTTTCTTCATCGTTTCAATCAAATGAATAATGCTTTTATTTCTTTGGAAGGGGGCTCTTTTGTTGAACAGTTTGATTCTGATGCCATTACGCCAGCTACAAACGGAACTTATACGTTATGGAGAGAACAAAATTATTTGAAGATATTTGAAAAACGATTTGTTCAATTCAATACAGGAGGACAAATTTTTAATGGTGCTTTTTTTCGCTTTCAAGGAGCTTTTGAGCAGCGTATTCCTTTGCAAAATGCAAATCCTACAATAAAGCCTTTTATAAATAGAGAAGAAACAGAATTTACTTCCAATAATCCAGTTGATTTTGATGGTGATAACGTGTTTTTTGAAAGACATAATGCACTTATTTTTAAGGCTCAACTGCGTTATAGAATAGGAGAAAAGTATATTTTGCGTCCAAAACAAAGAATTACAATAGAGAGTAATTACCCAACTTTTACACTTACTTATGCGCAGGGAGTTCCGACAATTTTTGATAGCAAAACAGATTTTGGTCAGCTTATTTTGAATGTAAAGGATGATGTTAGTCTGGGTGTAGTGGGTTCATTGAATTATGAAGCACAAACAGGAACTTTTTTATGGAATAATTATACTTCTTTCGCTGATAATTTTCATTTTCAAACCTTGCCTCTTTTACTTGCTCAAACTCGTCTGCTTCAGTTTTTATTATTGCCCTATTATGAGTATAGTACAACTGATAATTTTGTAGAAGCTCACGCCGAACATCATTTTAATGGATATATTATGAATAGAATTCCACTTTTGAAAAAACTGAAATGGCAATTTGTAGTTGGTGCGCATTATCTTTATACTCCAAATACGCCTAATTATACAGAAATAAGTATAGGGTTTGAGCGCATATTTAAGATTTTGCGAGTAGATGCCGTTTGGGCAGTCAATCCAAGTTTGCAAAACGAAATAAGAACAGGATTAGGCAAAAATTTTGGTCTTCGTTTGAGATTTGGATTTTAGTTTTTGTTTGTCCAAGTCGTTGGTAAAACACAGATAATGGTAAAGGACGGTAAAGAACAGCAATTTAAGTAGCTGAGAGTTTAATTTATTTGTGATTTCAAAGTTAATTCTATTATCTATTAAAATTTAGAATAAATTGTCAACTAAGCATAAAAAAAACGAAAATTCTATTGAAGGCAAAACAAAGCTTTTTCGTGTGATGTCTACTACGTAATCATAAGTTGTGCATAAAAAAACCGTAATTCTATCTTATAAAAATTACGGTTTCAATTTTTCGTAAATTAATTTTGCAACAAACCAGAAAGTCTGTCCTATTTTTATTTGGCCAACGCCATTAATAAATCTTGTTGCGTAATAATGTGTACATTCTGGTTTGCATCTCTAACCAAAAGTGCAGGATTATCTTTGTTGATAAGCGAAGAAAGCACATCAACCGTATTATTCATCGCTACAAAAGTAAATGGATTATCCATAATATCTTTTACAGGCATATCTTTCAAAGCAGGATTATCGATAAGCTTTGCAAGCGTTTTCGAATCTACAAGACTTCCTACAATATTTTCTTTGTTTTTGTCGCTTACTGGAAGCTGAGAAATACCTTCTTTATTCATCATTCTTACAGCTTCTCCTACTTTCATATCTTCATCGATGACCAAAAGATGAGAATGTCCGTTTTTGCTTTGAATAATATCGGCTGCTGTAGCGTATTCTCTTTCCAAAAATCCGTGATCCTTCATCCAATTATCGTTATAGATTTTGCCCAAATAACGAGTTCCATGGTCTGGCAAAATAATTACCATTACATCTTCTTCTTTTAGGTTTTCTCTAGCATATTCCAATGCCCCAAAAACAGCAGAACCACACGACCAACCTACAAAAAGTCCTTCTTCACGAGCAAGTCTTCGTGTCATGATTGCACTATCTTTATCTGTAACTTTTATGAAATGGTCAATTAAATCCATTTCTACATTTTCTGGCAAAATATCTTCGCCAATTCCCTCTGTCATATACGGATAAACTTCTTTTTCATCAAAAATTCCTGTTTCTTTCAGTTTTTTGAAGATAGAACCATACGAATCTATACCAACAGTTACAACATCAGGATTTTTCTCTTTTAAGAATCTTGATGTTCCACACATCGAACCCCCTGTTCCTACACCTGCTACATAATGCGTAACTTTTCCATCGGTATCATTCCAAATTTCTGGAGCAGTAGATTCATAATGTGCCTGTTGATTGGATTTATTATCGTACTGATTGGGATAAATAGAATTTTCAATTTCTTGATTTTTACGTTTGGCAACCGAATAATACGAACGAGGATCATCTGGCGTAACATTAGTAGGACAGACGATAACTTCTGCACCCAAGGCACGAAGAATATCAATTTTTTCTTGTGATTGTTTGTCCGAAACCGTAAAAATACATTTGTATCCTTTTGCAATCGCTGTCAGCGCAAGTCCCATTCCTGTATTCCCTGATGTTCCTTCAATGATAGTTCCACCAGGTTTCAATAATCCTGCTTTTTCGGCATCTTCAATCATTTTGAGTCCAATACGGTCTTTCATAGAATTACCTGGGTTTAGGTATTCTACTTTTACTAATATTGTTCCTTTGATTCCTTTATTTACGCTGTTGAGTTTTACAAGTGGCGTATTGCCTACCGTTTCGATAATGTGATTGTAATAACGCATAGTTATTTTTTTGTGGTTTTTTGAGTGTTTTGTGTTGTTCAGTTATACAGAATTTTTAGTACTACAAAGGTAGGAAAAAAAATCAGTTAGGCGTAATTGTAAAAGAGGAATTAGGTTAATCGCATCTAGTATATAAAGTATTTTATATATTCAACGATTTGTTCAATAAATTCCATAATTACACTGTTATTTATTAAACGTTATCACGGTTATCTACAGTTCTAACAATCAATTAGTTATAGAAAAGTAAAATAGTCCTATTTTTCCATAGCGACAGGTTTGCAAACCTGTCGCTATGGAAAAATGAACATTACTAAACTAACCGTGATAACGTTTATTTACTAACTGCTTTTTTTCAGTAATTTCTAAAATAATGGCATCAAGTTCTGTTTCTATTATAGCTACATCTTACGCCAAAGGACTAATCACACGCCTTGCATGACGATATGCCTTCTGCCAATAATCATATCTAAACAACTGTTCTTCCACCACGCCTCTAGAAGTAGAAGTATGAATAAACTCTAAATCTTCTCTACTGCTTCCTGTTTTGGTAATAATTCCGACGTGGCTAATGCGATTTGGGTCGCTTCCTGTGGCAAAAAAAACTAAATCTCCTTCTTCTACATTATCAATCGAAATATCTACTCCACTAACAGCTTGCGAACGAGAATCTCTAGAAAGTTCTATTCCTGCTTCTTTAAATGCTAAATGTGTAAGTCCAGAACAATCCAAACCATCACTAGAAATTCCTCCCATGAGATGCTGCGTTCCTAGATAAGTACGAGCTGCATCAATAGCTTTTTGCGCAATAGCATCGTGATTTCCTGAAACATTATCAACAATATGTCCTTCTGAATGGGTATGAACGGTAGAGTTCGGATTTGATAACGATTCAGCTTGATAACGAGTAAAAATTTCATCAAAAAGTGCTTTATGAACTCGTAAATCAATGACTGCTTTTATTGTTTTTCCATTTTCTTTTATAAATTCTATTCCTTTCATAGTTGTTTCTGTAGCGTAGACTTTAGTCTGCGATTGTATAATGTAGTTTAATTTTTGATACTAATTTACAAATAATTATTTTACAAATTGTAATTTGATAAATCAAATAACTACATTTATCATAATTCCCATTATCAATGTCCGATGACGAACGATAATTTTTAAGGGAAAGACTTCTCATTTATAAAAAATAAAATAATGAAATTACGTTACTCTTTTATCTTCGTTTTTCTCTTGTTCTTTGTTCTGTTTTTCTCTTGCAAAACCAATCAAAATTTAGACAAAACAGAATTACGTCCTTCTTTAAAATCTGTTTATCCATTCGTAGAAACAAACAAAAACGGAATTACAGGAGAAAATGGAATGGTTGTATCGGCACATCCTTTGTCTTCCAAAATTGGTTTGGAAATTCTCAAAAAAGGAGGAAATGCCTTTGACGCTGCTATTGCTGTCAAATTTGCGCTGGCTGTTGCGTATCCTCGTGCTGGAAATATTGGTGGTGGTGGTTTTGCTATTTTAAGATTAAAAAATGGAGAATCTATAGCTTTGGATTTCAGAGAAATTGCACCTTTAAGTTCTACAACAAATATGTATTTAGATAAAGATAAAAATCCGTTGCCTAATTTGAGTCAAGAAGGACATTTATCGGTTGGCGTTCCTGCAAGTGTGGCTGGAATGGTAGAGCTTTTTGAAAAATATGGTTCTAAAAATCTGACTTGGGAAGAATTGATTGAACCTTCCATACAACTAGCCAAAAATGGAGTTTTGCTTACCGAAAATGAAGCAAACAAATTAAATCAGTATCAAACAGAATTTGAAAAATGGAATACAAATGAAAGTTGTCCTTTTATTTATGATGGAAATAGTAGTAATAATACTGATTCAGTAAATCAAAAATGGCGAAAAGGTAATACAATTATTCAGAAACAATTAGCCGAAACACTTACAAGAATAAAAAAAGACCAACGAGATGGATTTTACAAAGGAAAAACTGCCGAACTGCTGCTGAAGGAAATCAATAAAGGAAAAGGAATTATTACTCAAAAAGATTTGGACGATTACAAACCTATTTGGAGACAACCTATTGCACAGACCATATATCTGAGCGATTTAGGTAGTAATGATAAAAACAATAAAGGCAATTCTGACAATAAGACGGCTTATACAATCTTGTCGATGCCTCCTCCTTCAAGTGGTGGAATTGCGCTCGCACAACTTATGCAAGGAGCAACAAGTTATATTAATCAAAACCGTTCGACACCCAATTTATTACCCTCAAAACATAATTCTGCAGCTACTTTACATATTCTGACAGAGTTGGAAAGACGAGTTTATGCAGACCGAGCAACCTATTTGGGAGACCCAGATTTTTATGATGTACCTCAAAAAATGCTTTTAGATTCTGTTTATAATGCAAAACGAAATTCTACTATTTCACTCTTCAAAAAAACGCTTTCCGATAGCATAAAAGAAGGAAAAGTAAAAGTAATTGAAAGTATGGAAACAACTCATTTTTCCATTACTGATAAAGAGGGAAATGCAATTTCGCTTACCACCACATTAAATGGTAATTATGGTTCGAAAGTAATGGTTTCGGAAGCTGGCTTTTTCTTGAATAATGAAATGGATGATTTTAGTATAAAAGCAGGTTTTCCAAATCAGTTTGGGCTGGTAGGAGCAGAAGCCAATAAAATTGAAGCCAATAAAAGGATGCTCTCTTCAATGACTCCGACAATCATAGAAAAATACAATACTGAAACAAAGCAAAACGACCTTTTTATGGTTGTCGGAACTCCAGGTGGTTCAACTATTATTACAACTGTTTTTCAAGTTATTTTGAATGCAACCGTTTTCGAAATGGATATTCAAGATGCCATAAATGCAAATCGTGTGCATCACCAATGGTTGCCAGACGAAGTTTATTATGAAAATTTGCCTGATTCTGTTATTTCAAGATTAGAATTATTAGGTCACAAACTAAAAAAAGTGTCACAAATTGGAAAAGTAGAAGCTATTCTAGTTCTTCCAAACAAAACTTATATTGGTGCTGCTGATTATCTGCGTGGCGATGATACAGCTTTTGGATATTAAGAAATTTAAGTTGCGTATCACAGACTTCCTAGTCTGTGTAAATATAAAAATAAGCGATTTCAACGAAAAAATTCTATTCATTCAGACTAGGAAGTCTGAAATACTTTATAATCCACAACTTAAGTTAAGAAGTAATAGAATGTTGTTAGTGAGACACCAATAATGGTATTCAGCTTTTTGACTTGATAAATTAAATCTCTATATCGTTCAAACGTATCAAATTAATTTATTTTCTATTATTTTTAAAATCAACTTTTCCTGTATAAAATGCTCTTCCGAAAAACATACATCCAAACCCAAAAAAAGTTATAATAACTGGTAAGAAATAAATACTGTAAAGTGTATTAATTTTTTCGGTATTTTCTCTGTCTGGTACGTAGATAATTTCTACTTTTTCATTCAGTTCATATCTGGGTTCATAATTCCTTATTTCATCTGTAAATTGCAGTATTCTGCCTTCTTCATTTCTGTACTCCAAAACGGTTTGATACTCTGTTTTTCCAGAATGTGAATGTTCTTCATAGCCAATTACGGTTGCTTGCGCAGTAATAGATTCGGATATATCTTTTTGAACAACTGCGAAAATCAATAATCCAATTAGGAATGGAAATATTCCAATAACGCCTATTACTAAACCTGCAATTTTGTTTTTCTTAGTTTGATTCATACAAATTGAGTTAAAATTAATAAAGCAATAACCACAAATTTATTCGTAGAAATACACTCTTCAAAAAGCCTTTTATTCTCTTTATTGTTTAAAGAATTACGAGAGTATGTTTTGAAAATAACGTTTGAGCCAAGTGTTTGATGCTTTCGTCTGCCAACCAGATTCTAATTGTTCTTTTGTCTGAACCAAATTATCAAAAACAATTGTATCAGAAGTAATTTTTTGTTCTGCTACCAACTCTTTCAAATTGGAAAGCGAGGTAATAGTTATTTTATTCTCTTGATTATAATAAGCTACTTTTGTTCTATCAAAAAGAGAAATCTCAAATTTTTCTTCAATAGCTTTCATAATTTGTACCGACTTATCAATCGAACAGCCTGTTGGATTTGCAATTTCTTCATCAACTGCCAGAATTAGGAAACGATTATGACGAATTTCGAAAGAGGAAGCCAATGAATTTCCGTGTGCTTGCCAGTTTTCAATAAAATTTTCTATAATCTTTGTAACTGTAGAAACTTCGCTTTCCATAAGCTCTCTATCAGATTGATAAATCCATAAACGAGAATAAGAAGGCATTTTTTCAAAGGTAATGAGCATATTAATAGTGTTTTTAATAGAGTTTGATTTTTCAATATAAGTGACATTCCAAAATAGAAATTTTACTGCCAGATTTTATTCTGTGCAATCGTCTTTTTCCATAAGATAGGGTTTGCAAACCTTATTTTATGAAAAAATCAAACTATTATTTTGCTAAAAGTGAAATAATATGTAGAATTTGATAACTATCACTCATATTGATTCTTTATAATTATTTTATTGTAAATCAACGTTTGACTTTAAAACAAAACTAAATAGAATTTTTGAAGCCCTATTTTGTTTCTTTATCCTAACAAACCAACGTTGTTTTAGGTTATATAATTGAGTTCATTTTTTAAACTTAGTAGATTTATGTACAATCTATGAAAAACAATTCTATAATTATTACCTCCAACTCATTATGTCAGAATCAGTATCAAAAACTAATACTCCAAAATATTCGCAGTCTTCATCGTCTAGTTTGTATTTTCCTCTCGAAACATATAAAGGAGAAATAGGCAAAAAAGTTTTGATTTCACAACTTCCTCAAACCGTTCTTCATAGTTCTTATAATCAACTTGTCGTTAGTTTTTGTATGGAATGGCAAAGCAATAAAAATGAATTTATAGTTCATACTTCGGGTTCAACAGGTGTTCCGAAGCCAGTTACACTTACCAAAAAGCAGATGCAAAACAGTGTCTTGGCGACAGCAGAGGCATTAGATTTGAAGCATAATGAACGTTTTTTGATTTGTTTGAATACTGATTATATTGCAGGAAAAATGATGCTTGTTCGTGGAATGGAATTAGATGCAGAGATGATCATTGTTCCTCCAAAACGAAACCCTTTAGAAGATTTTGACACAAAAATGTGGTTTGATTTTGCTGCTTTTGTTCCGATGCAACTTCAAACTATTTTGGACGAAACACCTGAAAAAGTGGCTATTTTACGACAAATGAAAGCAATTATTATTGGTGGTGCGCCTATTTCGTATTTGCTTCTCAAAAAAATCCGTGCTACAAAGGCTCTAAACAGAGTGCCTATTTATTCTACCTATGGAATGAGCGAAACGGCTACTCATATTGCTTTAAAGAGATTGAATGGAAAAGGGAAAAAGGAAGTTTCGAATAATTACAAAATACTTCCTAATGTAAAAATAAAAACTGATAATAGGGGTTGTTTGGTTATTTCTGCGCCTCATACGTTAGGAAAAGAAATTGTAACAAATGATTTAGTTGAGATCAAGAATGAAAACGAGTTTGAATGGTTAGGTCGTGCAGATTTTGCCATTAATACAGGAGGAGTAAAGGTTTTTCCAGAAAAGATAGAAAGTTTTATCGAACGAGCTTTTTACGAATTAGCATTACAAAAACGTTTTTTTATCTCCTCTATTTCGGATGAAACTTTAGGCGAGCAGGTAATTTTAGTAATTGAAGGATTACCATTTGCCAGAAATTTTGAAAACGATCTTTTACAAAATCTCAAAACAAATCTTCCTGCTTATCACACCCCAAAACGAATTTTCTATCTCAATGATTTTACAATGACGCAGACAGATAAAGTGGATAGAAAAAAATGTATGGAATTGGTTTTTGAGAAATACTAATAGTATCATTCGTGATTTGTGTGGAGAAATCAGTACTATTTCTTTTACTTTTTTGCAATAATAAAATTAAAGTTGAATTGCATTCACATTTTGATTCAATTCTTTCATTTTATCCATCAATTTGCTGAAACTAGGAGCATCTCCATATATCATAAACTTTTTCATTTCTTTATAATCCTCTTCATATTTCTGTAAATCGGAAGAAGGAGGAATAATATTGATTTTACTTGGTAGATAAAAATTTGTAGAATAATCCAATTCTCTAATGGGATTAAATTTTTCTCTGTGAGTAATTATAGTTTTATAAAGCTGCTTATCTTGTAAAGCATCTTTTCCATGTTGAGTATCCATTAACTGAACTAAATCCTACAAATGTCTTGAAAATCTTTCTTTATAGTTTTCTCTAGGCGTTTCAAATCTTTCGTGTAACAAAAACACCTTTTCTAAAAATGTTTTTTTTGGCAGTGTTGTATTTATCTCAAAAGATGAAGTTGAAAATCTTTGAGTTGGATAAGCATCACTCAAAATAGAATTGATAGGTCTTTTTTCTGCTGGTTCTGTCAATGAACGACAACTTATTTCTATCAAAACTCTTTTTAGCAAATAATTCTCATCTCCGAAAACTGAATTATAATGAATCTCAATAGTTTGTGGGTCTTTATCTGAATCTTTTATTGGTTGTGCATTTATTCGGCACTCCTTACCAACATTCCATTCTTCAAATTTTTCCTTTATTTCATTTACCAAAGTTGTAGAAATGAAATTACAAGATTGTTTTCTTAATCTTCTCTTAATTTGATTTTTAGAAATATCATCATTATAGCCAAAAAACTCTCTATCTATTGCTAAATCTACATCTTCCGAAAATCGTTCTATTAAATTATAACCTTTGCTCAAGGAAGTTCCACCTTTAAAAATCATGTTATCCTTGCAAGAACAAGAAAAAGCAGCCTTCAAAGATAAAGTAACCCACCAATCTTTTTCGACTGCATAAACATTCGTTCCTAATATTTTTCTAGCTTGATTTAGTGTTTCAATTTTTTCTTCTTTTGATAGATTTATCCAATCTGTATTCATCGTATAGCTTGTAGTAAAGTTTTAGAAATCCAAACAGGTGCAAGTTTGGCATCGTGTAATATATTTTCTTTTTTCTCTTTTTGTAAAACTTCTTCAATTGTATCTATTATTTTTTGGTTTACTCTCTCTTTTCCAATAACTTTCAGAGCTTGAATAGCCAAACTACTTATATAACCTCTAGCTTCTAAATTTTTTGGACTTGCATGTATAAATCTAATTTTTATTTTTCCAATTCTTATAACTCGTGATGAGCCATCTGTCAAATATACTGAATTCATTACAACTTGTTTGGATAAACCTAATAAATTCAATGCCTCTACTCCTGTTGTAGCAACTCTAAAATTATCTCTTCCTGCAATTGCTCTAGCTATATCGTCAGTTGAAGGAACTAAAACGCCATATTCTTTGTCAATTTTTGGATATAAATAAATTCCGTGAGCCAAACGAACAATAAACTGTTTGTTAGTCAGTCTTGCCAACGCTTTTCTTATACTTTCAGAGTTTCCGTATTCTTTAAAATCTTTTGCAAAAAACAAAGTACCTTTTGGAGAAGATTTGATGGCTTGTTGAATTTTGCTTTGTACTTTTATTCTCCTTTTTTTAGGTTTGCTTTTACTTTCGTTAATTTCTTCTGTAATTTTTTTATTCTCTTCCATACTATTTCGTCCTATTTTTTAGTGATTATTTAAAGTTAAAACGAATTTTCTTGTAAAAAAGTTTCTTGTAGTTTTAAACCAAAAAACCCTAAAAATCTATGGAGAAAATTAGGGTTTGAAATTCTTAGTCATAAAAAATCTAAGCCGTTTCTAAATCACCTTGAACGACAACTTCAATTTTGTTTCCTTCTTCATCTTCAACGGCATCTTTTTCTACTTTCAAGTTATCGATAATAAACTCTTGACGTTCACGAGTATTTTTGCCCATATAATAAGTCAAAAGCTCTGAAATAGAAGTCAATTTATTTAAAATCACAGGTTGAAGTTTCATGTTCTCATCTATAAATTGTCCAAACTCATCTGGCGAAATCTCTCCCAAACCTTTGAATCGTGTAATTTCGGCTTGTTTACCTAACTTATTAAGAGCAGTTTGTTTTTCCTCTTCCGAATAACAATAAATAGTTTCTTTCTTATTTCGAACTCTAAACAATGGAGTTTCCAAAATATGTAAGTGTCCTTTTTTGACTAAATCTGGAAAGAAATGTAAAAAGAAAGTCATCATTAATAATCGAATGTGCATTCCATCAATATCTGCATCTGTCGCCAAAACAATTCTATTAAAACGAAGTCCTTCCAAACCGTCTTCAATATTCAGAGCGTGGAATAAAAGATTAAATTCTTCATTTTCATATACTACCTTTTTGGTCTGACTAAAACAATTCAATGGCTTTCCACGCAATGAAAAAACGGCTTGTGTCTGTACATTTCTAGCTTTCGTAAGACTTCCACTTGCAGAATCTCCCTCTGTAATAAAAATAGTTGTCTGTCTTTTTATTTCTTCATCGCCTTTATTATCGTCAAAATGAACACGACAATCACGTAATTTTTTGTTATGGACACTCGCTTTTTTTGCTCTTTCGTTAGCAATTTTTTTAATACCAGAAATTTCTTTTCGCTCTCTCTCCGATTGCAAAATTCGTTTCAAAATGGCATCTGCAACTGTTGGATTTTTGTGTAGATAATTATCCAAATCCTTTCTCAAAAAGTCATTAATAAAATGACGAACACTAGAAGAATTTGAATCTGGAGAAATATTTTGAGAACCCAATTTTGTTTTGGTTTGCGACTCAAAGACAGGTTCTTGAACCTTTATGGCAATCGCACCAGCAATAGATTGACGAATATCAGACGCATCAAAGTTTTTACCATAAAAATCACGAATTGTCTTGACCATTGCCTCCCTAAAAGCTGCCAAATGCGTTCCTCCTTGTGTCGTATATTGTCCATTTACAAACGAATAATAATCTTCGCCATAATCATTGGTATGACTAAAAGCGACTTCAATATCTTCTCCTTTCAAATGAATAACAGGGTAACGCAGCGCATCTTCATCTACTTTTCTCATCAAAAGGTCGTACAAACCTTTGTTAGAAAAGAAATTTTTGCCATTATAATTTATCGTAAGACCAGCATTCAGAAAAGCATAATTCCAAATCTGTTCTTCTAAATATTCAGGAATAAAACGGTAATTTTTGAATATTGTATTATCAGGCTCAAAAACTACAAACGTTCCATTCTTTGCATTTTCATCAACAATTGGAAGGTCGTTTTTGAGATTTCCCTGATGAAACTCTGCTACTTTTGACTTTCCTTCTCGTGTAGATTTTACACTAAAATGTGCCGAAAGTGCATTAACGGCTTTCGTACCAACACCATTAAGTCCAACAGATTTTTTGAAGGCTTCTGAATCGTATTTTGCACCTGTATTGATTTTGGAAACACAATCAATTACTTTTCCTAATGGAATTCCACGACCAAAATCACGAACCGAAACTCTATGGTCTTCAATTTTGATTTCGATGCGTTTTCCGTGTCCCATCACAAATTCATCAATACAGTTATCAACAACTTCTTTTACTAAGACATAAATTCCGTCGTCTTGTGCCGAACCATCGCCTAACTTTCCGATGTACATACCTGGGCGCAGGCGAATGTGTTCACGCCAGTCTAGCGAGCGTATGCTATCTTCATTATAGGTAGAATTGTCAGCAGAAGGAGTGTTTTGAGCCATATTGTTATATAAATTTCTATATTTTATCTTTATTTTGTTATATTCGATTTTAGAATTGAAAATTTACCTCAATTCTTATCTCTAGCTTTAATGATAAATCAAATATCTTGCAAAGATGACTAATTTTTTGAGTAAAACTGAATAGTAACCAAATTTTATTCCTAATTCTATTACAAAAATGCTAATTAATTTAGCAAAAACCAAATTTACGCTCATTTTATCAAAAAATTTAATTATGAAAACTATCTATTTTGTTTCAATAATTTTTCTATTTCTATTTTCTTCTTGTGGAGTAGAGAGGATTTATGTAAGTGCTACCTATGGAAGTATGAAATCTTATACTGAAAAACCTGTTTTCGAAAAAGATTACAAAGACAAAAAGAACGAGCAAAGTAGTGAGCAAAGCAATGAAGCCAAAAAAAATGAAGAAAAGAATAATAGTACAGAAGACGATAAAAATGTAGAGAATGAAAACGAAAATCAAGCTACAAAAAGTAAAGGCAATAAAGTCTACACTTATTTTTCAGGAAACATAAGCAATGGGCAAAATTATCAAAACGATACCGACTTTACTACTTCCTTTGAGCTATACAGAAGTTATGCACAAAAAAACATTAATCTTTACTATGGAGGAGGAGGAAGTTTTGGGACTTATACGTTTGGTTTGCCTTATCCTAATCTCATTCAAACTGGCGAAGAACAAACTTTTGGCAGCATAAATTTGAAATCAGGGGTAAATGTAGTAACTCATACTCGTCTAATGGAATTTAGATTTGTGGGTTTAGAAATGCTTTATAATTATGAATTTGGAGATTATCAAAGAAAAATAGCTACTATTCCTATTGTGGATTCTACTATTGTACTTGCTCAACAATCTATGCTTTCTTTAATTTTTTATTCAGAATATGTATTCAAATTTAATCCTAAAGGACGAATTACTTTTGGATTTTATGGAGGAAGTGTTACTCGTGTAGATACTTCTCAAAACTCTGAAATTGAAACAAATTTTAGGGGGTTGAATCTAAGTTTTACGTATCACAAATATACTATCTATTACATTAGAGAAGAAGGACAGAAATATATGAGTTCAAAAAAATTCGGCTTAGTGTATAGATTTTGATTACAAATCACAAATATCTTTATTAATCTATCTTTCAATTCTCAAAAGTCCATAAAAAGAATGTATTTTTGTAGCTTGATTGAAATTTAATTATTATATCAGTTTAATTATTGATAGCTATACCGTTACTTAATGAAAAATAATATTGTTTTTTCAACAAAGATTAGTTGTTTAGTTCTTCTTTTATCTACTTTATTTTCTTGTGCAGGTTATCAAAACAACATTCTTTTTCGTACAGGAGAAGATTTTGATAATAGTGCATTTGATGCCGTAAAAGTAGAAGCAGAAAAAAATTATCGGCTTGCCCCTTTTGATTATGTTACCATTCAAGTCTTTACTAATGATGGCGAAATTATGATTGACCCTTCTGGTGATTTTGGTGAAGAAGTTACCGATGGAGGAGGAATAATAACGCAAAACCAGAGTCAGTTTGAAACCGATATATCAGGCATTCCGACAGGAAATTCAGGAATAGCGCAAGGAGTAGGAGGGGGAGGAATGGGAGGTTTTTTGCGTAGGTATTTGATTCAAGAAAACGGACAAATTTTGCTTCCCATGATTGGAAAAACTAATTTAGCAGGGCTTGCACTTTATCAAGCTGATAGTTTGTTGGCAAAAAAGTTTAGTAAGTTTTATGAAGAACCTTACATTATTACTCGTTATATAAACAAACGTGTTATGGTAATGGGAGCTATGGGAAATAAAGTCATTACGCTTACTAATGAAAACATGACACTTTTGGAAGTGCTTACTTTAGCAGGAAATTTTGATAATAATACTAGAGCAAACAAGATTCGTTTGATTCGCAATGCAGATACAGGTAATCCTGTAATGAAAAATATTGATTTGAGTACGTGGCAAGGTTTAAAGAATGCCGAACTTATTTTGCAACCTAATGATGTTATTTATGTAGAACCTCGTCGTCGTGTGGGTTCAGAATTTTTGGCTGATTTTGCTCAAGTAGCTAATGCTATCGGAAGTTCGGTAACACTTATTCTTACTATACTTTTGATACAGGATAGATTTGGAGGATAAATAAAAATATTAGTTTTACTTACAAATCATTATATTACACTATAAATAGTTATTTTAATAGATTAAATGAGCGACTTCGAAGAAAATCCATTTATAAATCCTGCACAAGCAGCCGATGCTTCTTCTAATGAGGATAGTTTTCTGGCTGATTTTGATGTTTCCAAACTCCTCCGAGTTGTTAGGAAAAAGCTTATTTATGTTATTCTTTTACTGATTATTTGTATATCGGCATCTTGGGTAGTGTTGCGTTATACAAAGCGCATCTATAGTTCGGTTTCTACTTTAAAATTAGAAATGAAGGGAACTTCAGAGCTATTAGGTAGAGGAGTTTTTGCAAACGACGAAAATGTTACTAATTTTTTGGTAGGAGAAATAGAGCTAATTCTTTCTCGTTCGGTGTATGAAGAAGCCGTTGAAAAGTTGGAATTAGATGTTAGCTATTTTGTACAAGGACGTTGGTGGTTTAATTATTTTGAGCGTTTTCAGGATAGTCCATTTGAAGTTACTCAATTTGAAGTTTATGATGCTTCTTTTTATAACCGTCATGTAGAAGTTACCATAATTGATGAAGAAGAGTTTTTTTTGTATTACAAAAATGCTGCTGGACAAGAATTTAGTAAAGCCTATAAATTTAATACACGCATCAAAAACCAATATTTTTCTCTTATTGTTTCTACTACAAATACATTTGACAAATTAAAATCTTTATCAGACTCCTATTTTTTTACTATTAATAGTTATGAATCTCAAGTAAACTATATTGCTTCGTCTTTGAAAGCAGAGATTGTAAACCCAAAAGCCTATACGATACAGGTTTCTTTTACAGACAATAATCCTTATAAAGCAGCTATTATTACAAATACAATAGTAGATATTTATTTTGAAAAAACATTAGAAAATAAAAACAAAGTATATAGACAGACAATAAGCTATCTAGAGGATCAAGTCAAAATTGTGCAAGATAGTTTGGAACACGTTGAGAGACGAATGGACGATTACAGACAGGAAAACGGAATTAGCAATCAAAGACCTGAAGACTATCAAAATCTGATACAAAATATACTAAATGATATTAGAGAATGGCAAGAGAAACGATTAGATATAAATAATGAACTAAAAATATACAGAGAAATATCTGCTTTATTGGAAAACGATTCTACACTTTTGATAGCTCTTACTTATTCGTCTATTCTTAAAGATCCTAATTTGAAGATTAGATTGGAAGAGGTATATGAAGAAGAAAAGGAGAGAAAATTTATGTTGGATAGAGTTACCAAACAAACAGCAGCCTATCAACAAAAGGATAAAAGAATACAGATACTTAAAAATGAAGTAGAGAAATTTATTACACTCAATCAGCGAATTATCTATGAACAGCTTAGTGAAATAGCCATAAATATATACAAACTACAAAGTTCAATTCCCTCTTCTGCAAGTGAGGTAGATTTAGAATTAAAGAAAATGATGCGTTATCAAGACTCGTATCAACAAAATTATAGTATTTTATTGGGCAAATTAATAGAAACAAGCATTACAATGGCAGGAACGGTTACAAATTACCAACGGCTTTCGACAGCCATTCCCAGTACCATTTCGATTTATCCAGAAGCCCAACTTTTTTATGTTTATGGATTGGGTACTTGGTTGGCTCTCTCTGTTTTGTTGATTGGACTTACTTATATAAGACAAAATAAGGTAGATTCTCTTCTTGAACTTGAAAAATTAGCTACTGTTCCTATTTTAGGAATGATACCCAAGTATGATAAGCCAATGGATTATTCTCAACTTATCATTCATAGAAGTCCAAAATCTCCTATTAGTGAGTCATTTCGTTCGTTGCGTACCAATCTGGATTTTATGGGCAATATTTCTAATGACTCAGTAATATCAGTTACTTCGACGACAAGTGGAGAAGGAAAAACGTTTATTGCTGTTAATTTAGGTGGAATTATTGCATTATCTCAAACGAAAGTTGTTTTATTAGACTTAGACCTTAGAAAGCCAAAAGTACATTTAGCGTTTGGTGTAAGTAATGTAAAAGGAATTAGTAATCTTCTAATAGGAAAAGCATCTATTGACGAGACTATTAATCAAAGTGAGATTCCTAATTTTGATTTCATTACAGCAGGAGCGCAACCCCCCAACCCTTCAGAACTTATTATGAGTGATGAGTTTAAAGAATTGCTTGTACAATTAAAATTACGTTATGATGTTATTGTATTTGATATGCCTCCTGTGGGTCTTGTTACTGACGGAATTATAGCTATGCGTTTGGCAGATTTGCCTGTCTATGTAGTGAGAGCAGAATATTCTCAACGTTCTTATGTAAGAGGAATAAATCGTTTGCATCAGGTACAAAACTTCAAAAAATTATCTATTATACTCAATGCAGCTACCAAAAGTACAGGAGATGGATATGGATATGGATATGGGTACGGATATGGGTATGGATATGGATATGGATATTATGATGATGAAGGCGAAAAAGAAATTTCAACCTTCGAAAAAGCTAAAAAGTGGTGGATTAAAACAAAACGAAAACTGACTAAAAAATAAAGAAGCAAAGATATGATTTCATTATTTAGAAGAAAATCCAAATCGTATGATAATGTATTACCAATTACGGTAGATATGCACTCCCATCTTTTGCCAGGTATAGATGATGGGTGCAAATCTTTTGATGAATCTATCGAACTTATAAAAGAACTAATTGATTTGGGTTACAAAAAACTTATTTGTACGCCTCATATAATGGGTGATTTTTATAGAAACACACCTGAAATTATTCTAGGAAAGCTACACCAACTCAATCATATCATCCAGCAATTAGGATTAAACATAGAACTAGGTGCTGCTGCCGAATATTATTTAGATGAATCGTTTATGGAACGAATTGATAAAGAAGAAGAGTTGCTCTGTTTTGGCAAAGAGAGATACGTCCTCTTCGAAACCTCCTACATGAACGCTTCTCCTCATATAGAAAACGTGATTTTTAGATTGCAATCAATGGGTTATACTCCTGTATTAGCTCATCCAGAACGCTATGTTTATTTGTTCGAAAATTATACAGAACTACTTCTACAACTGCACAACAAAGGAGTTTTGTTTCAAGTAAATATCAATTCTCTTTCAGGCTATTACTCTCGCCCATCCAAAAAAATAGCTGAGTATCTTATTGATGAAAAGTTAGTCAGTTTCTTAGGAACAGATATGCACGGACATCAACACTTTCAGTCTTTATTAAAAAGTAGAGAAAAAAAACATTACAAAAAAGCCCTTTATCAAGAATTACTCAACAACAAGCTTTTAGAGGATTAAGGATAAACTAATAAATTACTTTGAGTGTTTCATAGTATTAGGACATGTTTATAAAACTTTTAGGTCTACTCGTTTCCTTATAAACGAGTTTACTGCTTCCTCAAAAGTGTCAGGTTTACATCAATTACGCTTTCTAGGAAGCGTTTTGTTCAGTTTTGGGAAACTAAACATACGTTTTTGTTTTTATGAATACGCTCTGTTTCGTACTAAACTAAGAAATTTCGTAATTTTTAATTCTATTCTGGTTTTCTCTTCATCATAAAAAGTCCTGCTACCATTACAATCACAAAACCAATTGTTCCCATTTTGAAGAATTTATCTATCGCCATTACAGCAGGCGTAATTCTATCATTTCGTTTTGAGGCTTCTAAAAGCAACTCACTCAATTTTTCGGATTCTTCCATGTGTGCTTCTGCACCTTCTTTTAGAGCCGTATTATACGCATCTACTTCAATTTGGTGTCTTTCCAGAGCTTCAGGAACAGTTCTCAAAAATCCATACAAAAGTCCACAATATAAAATAATAGCTACAAAATTGGCAAAAAGTCCAAAACCAATGGCTCGCCAACCTTCCAAATAACCTCCCATTATTTCTCTTCTATAACGAAAAAGTCCTACTACTAAAAGACCAAAATAAATTGGCATAAACATAAACTCCTGTTCTCTAAATGGATTTTTTCCAAACAAATGTAGCGTAACAGTAAGTAAAAGCACACCAACAGCCATTGTTGCAGCCGTTAGAAAAGCATATTTCCAAAAAGGATTTTTCATTTTTTTATAAAATATAATTTCTGACAGCTTGGAAGCTATCAGCTACGATAGAACAGATTTGCAAAAATACATATCCTTTAGCTGGTTTCCTTATCTTGGAGAATAATTTTTATATTTTTTCAATTTTGAAAATGACTAAAGATTTCATTATTTTACTACATTATTTTTATTTATTTGAAAAAAAATAGACAATATGCAAAGTAAAACCTCTTATATTTTAGTTGTATTTTTATTTACTCTATTAGCTTTTCCTGCTTGTAGCCAGACAAACATAATTTTACCTTCAAATTTTGTAGAAACTCCTGTCCCTAAACAAGGAAGCGATAAATGGCGAAAAATGAATCACTCTTTTGAGGAATTTAGCATAAAAATTAAAAACAGCAAAGTTCAAATCAATGAAGTAGAAGCAAACACAAATGCAGAGCTTAAACTATCAAACGGAAATCTAATAGGAATAAACAGAGGAGAGTGGGGAGGAAAACTCTTTTTTATCCCTTCTGATACTACTCAAAAACACGTCGAAATAAAACATGGTAATATTGAATTCATTTTTGAGTTTGATGATAAAATTTATTTTATTGAAGGACTTGCACACATGGGAATGAGTGAAGGTGCATTATTTGAGCTTGAAACAAAAAATGCTAACTTTTCATATAAAAAAATAATCGATTTTGAAGATGCACCTCAAGCCTTTATCATTTTCAATAAAAAACTTTTCATAGCATCTTATCAAAATTTTTATGTTATTGAAAATCTTAAATCAAAACTTATATTTGAGAATATATTTTGGGCTAGTTTGTATCCAAATTCAATAGCTGTGTTTGATGAAGAAAATATTTTTGTAGGAATAAGAGGTGGAATTGTGAAAATTAATTTACCTCAAAAATCTTTTATACTTTACACAAAAAAATAGAAGTTAGTATCAATATTTTCCACTCACTTTGAAAATGACTAAAGATTTCATTATTTTACTAAAAATTTAATTTTAAATCAATAAATTCAAAAAATACTATGAGCGATATTTTATATGACGAAGTTCCGTCAGTAGATTTGGCAGACTTTAGAGCAGGTGGCGAGCGCAAAGCCAAATTTGTACAAGAATTAGGAAAAGCGTGGGAAAACATTGGTTTTGTAGCCGTCAAAAATCACGGTCTAGCAGATAATGACAGAGATAATTTGTACAAATCGGTACAAGATTTTTTCCAGCTAGAAGAAGACACCAAACGCAATTACGAAAACCTTGAACTTGCTGGTCAGCGTGGTTATATCAGCAAAGGAAGAGAAACAGCAAAGGGTTTCAAAACGCCTGATTTGAAAGAATTTTATCACGTCGGACAAATTTTTGAGGAAAAAGACAAAGCTACTGATTCGGCTTTAAATGAATATCCAGATAATATTTTTCCAAAAGAAGACCCTAAATTTAAAAAATATACAACGCATGCTTATCAAACTTTAGAAAATTCGGGTAAAGAACTTTTACAGGCTGCTGCTTTGTATTTAGGTTTGGAAGAGCATTATTTTGATAACAAAATTCATAATGGAAACAGTATTTTGAGAGCAATTCATTATTTTCCAATTCCAAATCCAGAAGAATTAGCTCCTGATGCCGTTCGTGCTGCTGCTCATGGCGACATCAATTTGATTACTCTTTTGATGGGTGCAAGTGCCGATGGTTTGCAGGTTTTGCGTCGTGATGACAAATGGATTCCGATTACTGCGCTTCCAGAACAAGTTGTCGTAAATGTGGGTGATATGCTTTCTCGTCTGACAAACAACAAACTCAAATCAACTATTCATAGAGTGGTTAATCCTCCAAAAGACAAAATGAATACTTCTCGTTATTCAATTCCGTTTTTTATGCACCCTCGTTCAGAAATGGATTTGAGTTGTTTGGATAATTGTATCGATAAAGAAAATCCAAAACAGTTTGAAGACATTACAGCAGGAGAATTTTTGAATGAGCGTTTGATAGAATTGGGTTTGAAAAAAGCGTAATTTTTTGGGGCGAGGAATTAGGAGCGTGAGGAGAGGGAATGATTTATGGTAAATGAAAGACACAATATAAAATTTCATTTGCCATTTATTAAACAAAACTTTGTAAAATAATTGAACGCAGTTGCGTTTATTGATAGTTACCTGCAATAGTTAGGAAAAAGGAAGTAAAAATAGTTTATCATAATAAGCACTTTGTAACAACTTGCGTTTTATTAGGGTAAAAAGCAAAAAATATTTTTTTTTCAATTACTTTTTATGGAACAGTATTTTTTTGTATAACTTTACAAATTAGCACGTGAAAAACGAGCTTTTATAGAAAACAGAGCATTATAACTACGAGAACTAACACTGGTAACATCAATTTAGCAAACATTGAAACAATTGACAGAATTCAACTCAAAATAAAAAAGTGGGAAAATTAATAGGAAAAATTGAAAAATCGTATTTTATAAATAAAAGAGAAATTGAAAATGACTTTAATTCTCTAATTGAAAAAGACCCAAATTTAAAAGGAGAAATTTCTTCAAATTATATAAATCTTGAATCTCGGAAAACTTATAGATTTAATATATATGAAAAACCAACTTACACAATTAATGGTCAATTGAAATCTTCAGAAAACGGAACTGAAATTCAATTAAAGATTGAAACTTATTTTGGAGAGGAAATAATAGGGTTGTGGATGGTAATTATGTCATTAATTATTGCTGGATTGTCTATTTATGACTATTACAATCCTATCTTCACAAGGGGTGGTGGTAAGTATTTTTTTATACCAATTGGAATAGTATTTATTGTGGGCATTTTTAGATTGTATGTAGTTTATAAACGAAAGAAAAAAGGAGAAATAGCAATTGAAAATGTAATATTGGAATTAAAGAACGTTTAATATGCCCCTGCTCTCTGAACGCAGTTGCGTTTATAAACAAGTTATAGGTAACTGTACAGACACAACAAATGAACATAAACAAAAAAATAATTTCATTACGAATTTGGCAAGGTTTGACAATTATGCCATCTGTATATTTGCTTTTAGTTTCATTTATGCAGTATAATATGTATCCTGACAATCAGACGAAAATGTTTAATCTGATAATGGGACTTGTTTTTACAGCAACTATTGCTGCAAGACTTTTAAAGACAAAAGACGAGATTATCCCACTACTAATTATGCTTGACCTTGGACTTCTGACTATTTCTTCTAGAGCATTTCTCAATAATAATTTTTGGAATAGCATCTTTTCATTTGGAATATCAAAAATTGGGCTTATGTTAATGCTAATTTTTGTGGCTGACTATCTTTTAAGATATTTTTATTTTAACTATGACAAAAATGAAAGTAATCAAAAATCATAGACATAATCAAATAACAGCTACCTATAAAGCACCTACAAGAAATTGGCGATTTAGTGGTTAAATTAAGTTTTGTGCTTCGTATCAAGTTTTGTGGTGGCAGACAGTTCAGTTCCCCATGCTATCTCACAGCAGGAGAGTTTTTGAATGAACGTTTGATAGAATTAGGTTTGAAAAAGGCGTAATTCTTTGAATTGTGAATGGTAAATGAAATACATAACATAAAACTTCATTTGCCATTTATTACAAATTCTGTTAGAAAAGAAACTTTGTGAAAAAAAACGTAATTTTAACTAAAAGCATTTTAAGAATTGCACTTTTTTTTACTAGAAATTTGTAAAGTAACCTATACAATTAAAATATCATGATTAGAAACTTCAGCATTATTGTTTTATTCTTGACTATAATTTTAGGTTGTAATGAAGTTGCAAGCAATGATAACAAATCTACATCTACTATTGGAAATAAAGAAGCTGACAGCATTTTTATTTCTAATTCTATCATTCAAGATAATTCTACCAGTCAAAATTTGAAATTTATTGATAAAGTTTTCCCCAAACACCCAACAATAAACGAAGGATATAAATTTATAGAAGTCAAAGACTCAATTAACTATTTTCTTCTCTTGGAAAGAACAAATGATAGTACTGTTGTTTTTAGGACGGATAGTGATTTAGAGAATGCAAAAATGCACTATGGCATTGCACTATTAAATCAACAAATGAATCCAAAAAAAGAAAAAAGTATATTAACAGGTAACATATATACTGCTTATGAATTTATTGAAGAGTTAGACTCTGTTACTTATCGAATTAGAGTTGGTATTGATTCTATCGGAAGTGGTGATAGAGTACTTGTTCGTCTGATAAAAAATGAAGCAAATCATATTATAACAGATATAAATATGGCAAATTAAAAAGCATACAATCTCCTACTCTCGCTCACAAAAACACAGGCTGTCGCTCGTTTTTAACGAGTGATTTATACGTATTCGGCTTGTAGCCGTGGTCTTTGTATTTTTTATTCTGAATGCAGTTGCGTTTATTAAACAAGTTAGGCACAAGGCTAGAAAAATAAAATCTACAATTGTAAACTGACCAACTAAGCATAAAAATCCGTATCTTTGGAAACAATAACACAACCAAGATAGTGAAACAGCGAATTTATATAGACACGTCCGTTTTCGGAGGATACTTCGAACAAAGAATTTTTAGAGTATACTATTCCCTTTTTGAATAGAGTAAAATCGGGCGAGTTTATTATACTCTACTCAATAGTGTTGCAAGACGAACTTGAAAATGCACCAAACAGAGTGAAAGAACTCGTACAAGCCTTACCAGTTGATTTTACAGAGTTCATTGAAACTACCAACGAAGCAATTAGTTTAGCAACTGAATATATAACAGAAAAGGTAGTTGGACAAACAAGTTTTGGAGATTGTTTACATATTGCATTAGCGACCATAAATAGAGCAGACTTTTTAATAAGTTGGAACTTTAAACACATTGTAAACATTGAAAAAATAAGGGGTTACAACTCTATAAACATAAAAAACGGTTATAAACAATTAGAAATACGTTCACCAAGAGAATTTAACAAATATGAAGACGACTGAAAAAACGTTTGATGCTATAAAAATCATGCGTCAAGAAAGAGACAAGTTAAGTGCGAAGTTATTGAAAATGACAAAAGAAGAGATTTTGGAATATTTCAGGAAGCAAAGTACAAAGACGACAACAAAGCCTAGTGCCTAACATTGGCTTAGCGAAAATGGGTGTAACGTTTTGACACAGACTTTTGAGAAATAAACAATTCTGACAACATTTTTTATAACAAAGTAATTTTCCTGCTCTCGCTCATAAAACCACAGGCTATCGCTCGTTTTTAACGAGTGATTTATATGTATTCGGCTTGTAGCCGTGGTTTTGTGTTTTTATTCAAGTAGTCTTTTTTCCTATCAGATAAATAAAACTTCTCAAAACAAGTCCAAAAACAAGGACTTGCTTTTTTGTTTTTTGTATCTTTACAAAAAACAAAAAACTGAATGCAGTTGCGTTTATTAATAAGTTGCCAGTAATGCGAAGAAATATTTTTTCATTAATAAGAATGTAAGCAATATTTTGTAAATTGCTATTATGAACAAACCTTCTAAAATAGAGTTAGATTTTGTGATTGACAAACTAACAAATTCAATTGAAAACGTACAAACTGGTGATAGCTTTCCAACCGAAATCTCTCTTTTGAGTGCTTCAGAGCTAAAGACAATTACTAAGAAGAAAGGCTGGAGTTTCAACTGGAAAGATGAATTTAGACAACCTGAAAAAGACATTTACAAACTAACAATAGTTGGAAACCCAAACATAATTCAAGGTCTTATCAGTTTGGAGGTTAAGGTGGATCACGTTTATATGCATCTAATTGAAAGTGCACCTTTTAATATTGGAAAAACCAAAGTTTACTTAGGAATTCCTGGAAATTTAGTTGCCTTTGCTTGCAAATTATCTTTTCAAAGAGGTGGAGAAGGATATGTATCATTTGTTGCGAAAACAAAATTGCTTGACCATTACATTAACACTTTGGGTGCAACTCATTTTGGAGGTCATTTAATGATAATAACAACAGAATCTGCATTAAGATTGATAGGTAAATACTTTAAAACATAAAATAATATGGAAACAATAAAAGAACCTTTAGACGTTGATTTTGTGGTCGACCCAAGACCTTTGACAAAAGAAGAAGAAAAAGCAATTAGTAATTTCATAAAAGCTGACAAGAAAAAGCGTACAGCAAAGACAAAGTTAGTGGGAAACAGTAAACGAACTGAAAAAGCAACTTAAAAAGACGCACTACTGGCAACATTGGCTTAGCGAAAATGGGCTTAACGTTTTGACATAGACATTTGAACATAAAATAAATTTTTGAAGGTTTAGTCAGGGACGAGCCACCTGTTGTCGCTCGTTTTTAACGAGTGATTTATATGTATTCGGCTTGTAGCCGTAGTTTTTGTATTTTTTATTCAAGTAGTCTTTTTTCCTATCAGATAAATAAAACTTCTCAAAGCAAGTCCAAAAACAAGGACTTGCTTTTTTGTTTTTTGTATCTTTACAAAAAAAGACAAAAAACTGAATGCAGTTGCGTTTATTAATAAGTTAGCAGCAGGTTATGATAAACCAAAAAAGAAAATGGCAAGTAGCTTTGTAGATATTAACGATAACGGATTTTGGGTAAAAGATGGATTTGTTGAAGCTATGCAACTTTGCCTAATAAATGAAATTGAAAATCAACAACTTGACTCAATAGAGTGGATTAATGAATACAAAAGTGAGTTAGCATTACAATCGCTACCTCTTTTTTATGGTGGAATGTCAATGCTACTTGAAGAGTTTATAATAACTGATGAACGCAAAACTCAAATTGTTAAACTGATTGACACAATCATTGATAAAATTGACTTAACTGATAATTATATAACAGGTAATAATTTGCACGAATTGAGAAAAAGAGCTATGAAAATCCTTTCTGAAACTGGAAAAATAGAGTTTAAAAATCAAAAAGAATTTGAGCATACTGTTGATAATTCAAGATGGAATGAATTGAATGAAATTGCAAACGTTAATGATAGATACCAACATTCATTCAAACTATTAAAATTGTTAATCAATGGAGAGATGAACTCAACAGCTTCTTCGCCTAAAAACTATTGGAATTATTAAAAAAAACCCAACCACTAACATCAAATTATCAAAAATAAGAATAACATTTTGACACAGACCTTTGAGAAATAAACAAAATCAAAAAAACATAAATTGTAGATGGAATTAAAAGAATTGAAACCAAGAAAGGCTCTAAACAAAGCTTTTTTAAAAGTGAAGCCGAACAGAACTGAAATTGAAGAGTTCAAAACTAATCTTATTCAGCTACTGGACAGAACAAATGACACGGAAAGCGAAGAGTTTCATAAAAATCTTGTCATTGATTTTTTGAAGAAAACCTATTACGAACCAAACCATTTCATAAATACAAAAGGAAGAAACGACCTTGTTATCCATAATGGAAAAAACGCAACTACTTCTGTTGGTGTAATCATTGAAGCAAAAAAGCCTACCAACAAGGCTGAAATGATAACCACTAAAAAATTGAATGCTAAAGCGTTTCAAGAATTAGTGCTTTACTATTTACGAGAAAGAATAACTCACAAAAATCTTGAAGTAAAACAGTTGATAGTAACCAACATTAATGAATGGTTTATTTTTGACGAGCATTTATTTGAAAGACTTTTTGCTCAAAATAAAGCATTCGTAAAACAGTTTGAGAACTTTGAAGCAAGTAAGAAAAAAACAGAGGTTTTTTACAAAGAAATTGCTGAACCATTTATTGACCAAATTACTTCTGAAATTGAATTTACGTATTTGAACATTCAAGATTATCAAAATCCACTTCGCAATACAGACAAAGAAGACGATAAATTGCTAATTGCTCTATTCAAACTCTTATCGCCAGAGCATCTTTTAAAACTTCCATTCATCAACGATAGCAACAGTCTTGACAAAAAATTTTATAGTGAATTGCTTCATATCATCGGTCTAACAGAAACAAAAAAAGGAAGCAAAAAACTCATTGAACGAAACAAAGAAGGAGAAAGAAATTTGGGAAGTATTCTTGAAAATACAATCATTCAGCTTGACAGTTTAGACAAAATAAACCGATTAGAACAACCAAGTCAATTTGGAAATACACAACAGGAAAGACTTTTTAGTGTTGCTCTTGAACTATCCATTACTTGGATAAACAGAATTTTATTTCTTAAATTATTAGAAGCACAACTCATTACGTATCACAAAGGCGACAAATCGTATTCGTTTTTGAGTTTGGATAAAATCAAAAACTATGACGACCTAAACAGTTTGTTTTTTCAAGTCTTGGCTCGTAAGCATGAAGACAGAAACCAAGATGTGCAACAAGCCTTTGAAAAAGTGCCTTACTTGAATAGTTCGTTATTTGAGCCTACAGAAATGGAACAAGTAACGCTATTTATCAGTAATCTGAAATATGATAAAACAATTCCTATTATTTCCTCAACCGTTTTGAAAGACAAAGAAGGAAAAAAGAAAACAGGAGATTTAACGACACTTGAGTATTTATTTGAGTTTTTGAATGCCTATGATTTTGGTGGGGAAGGTGCAGAAGAAATTCAAGAAGACAACAAAACTCTAATCAATGCTTCGGTTCTTGGATTGATTTTCGAAAAAATAAATGGCTACAAAGACGGTTCGTTTTTTACTCCTGGTTTTATTACTATGTATATGTGTCGTGAAACAATTCGAAAATCAGTAGTTCAGAAATTTAATGAAACAAAGAAATGGAATTGCTCAACCATTGAAGAACTTTACGACAAAATTGAAGACCGAAAAGAAGCAAACAAGATTGTAAATAGTATCAAAATTTGTGACCCTGCTGTAGGTTCAGGACACTTTTTAGTTTCGGCTCTCAATGAAATGATTGCTGTAAAAAATGACTTGAAAATCTTATTAGACCGTGACGGAAAACGCTTGAAAGAATATCTAGTAGAAGTGGAAAACGATGAATTAAGTATCAGCGATGAAGATGGTTATCCATTTGTCTATAATCCAAAAAATAAGGAAAGTCAGCGAATACAAGAAACACTCTTTCATGAGAAACAAACCATTATTGAAAATTGTCTTTTTGGGGTGGACATCAATGCAAACTCAGTAAAAATTTGCCGTTTGCGTTTGTGGATTGAGTTATTGAAAAATGCTTACTACAAAAACAAAACTGAACTTGAAACCCTGCCAAACATTGACATAAACATCAAATGTGGAAACTCATTAGTGAGCCGTTTTGATATTGATGCAGACCTAAAACAAGCCTTAAAAAAGAGCAAATGGACAATTGATACCTATAAAATCGCAGTAAATACCTATCGCAATGCTCAAAATAGAGAACAGAAGCGAGAAATGGAAAAATTAATTTCTGATATTAAATCGGATTTTAGAAATGAAATTTCTTTGAACGACCCAAAAATAAAGAAATTACGCAACCTTTTAGGCGACTTGGCTTCAATGACCAATCAGACTCAAATTTTTGAAATGAGTAAAAAGCAAAAAGCCGATTGGGAAAAGAAAGTAATCCAACTTACCGAAGAAACCAAAAAACTAGAAACCGAAATTGAAGACATAAAAAGTAATAAAATTTATGAAAATGCTTTTGAATGGCGTTTTGAGTTTCCTGAAGTATTAAATGATAGTGGCGATTTTGTAGGATTTGATTTGGTAATTGGAAATCCTCCTTATTTTTCTATCTCAAAATTAGACACTAATCAATTAGATTACTTCTCAAATTCTAATTATAAAACTTTTATAAAAAGTACCGATATATATTGTCTTTTTATAGAATTGTCGCAAAAAATAGGAAGTGATTTGGGAATAAATCACTTTATAGTTTCAAATAAGTGGCTAACAGCAAATTATGGTCAGAAGACAAGAACTTTTTTAGCCGAGCATACAAGTAATATATTTATAATTGATTTTAATAAATTTCAAATTTTTGATGAAGCTATTGTTGATGCTTGTTTACTATCGTTTTCTAATAAAAACGGAAAACGAGCCGATTATTTAGAATATGATATAAAAGAAAAAACAGAATCTGTTACTGAATTTCTTACTACTATTTCTTCCTCTACAAAAGTAATCAACCTATTGGATACGTGGAATTTAGGTGGATTTGAATACCAAACCATTAAAGAGAAAATGGAAATGAAAGGGAAATCATTAGATACATGGAATATAAATTTTTACAGAGGAATTACCACAGGATTTAATGAGGCATTTGTAATTGATGAAAACACTAAAAATAAATTAGTAAAAGAAGATAAAAAAAATACTTCTATCATCAAACCTTTATTAAGAGGCAGAGATATAAAAAAGTACGGATTTGAAAAAGGTTTACTTTGGTTGATTAATGCTCATAATGGTTTGAAATCAAGACAACTAGAACCATTAGATATTGAAAATAATTTTTCATCTATTTATAATTATTTGAATCAACATAAAACGGCTCTTATCAATAGAACTGACAAAGGTGACCATTACACAAATCTTCGAAATTGTGCTTATCTTGAAGAGTTTGAAAAGGAAAAATTAGTATTTACAAAGGCTTCAAAAATTCAAGCATTTGCCTATGATAAGGAAGGGCATTTTGTATTGAATACAAGTTATATTTTAGTAGGCGAAAAATTAAAATATTTATTAGCCTTACTAAATTCAAAATTATTCCAATTTGCATTTAAAAATTTCTATCAAAGTGGAGGAATTGATGGAGAAATTACCATTCAAGCAATTAAACAAATTCCAATAGTTTATCCTACTGAAAAACAAGAATTAAAAATCAATAAAATAGTTGAAAAAATCATTTTATTAAAAGAAAAAAAATTAATAGCCGACACCACAGCCTTAGAAACCCAAATAGACCAATTGGTTTACCAACTCTACGAGCTAACCGAAGAAGAAATAAAAATTATAGAAACAGCATAAACAGATGAAAATATCATTTTGATACAGACTTTTGAACATAAAATAAACTTTTAGAGATTTACGAAGGGATGAGATAAGAAAGTCCTATCTTCGCCAAAACCGTTGTGCATCATAAAACAAATCAAAAATGAAAATATTTTTTAAAATTGGAATACTAGTTTTAGTAGTTGTTTCTTGCAAACAAAAAGAAACAGAGAAAAGCGTTGATTCAGAAAGTGAAATAAATTATCAGATTACATCAAAAGAACAACAGGACTCAATAATAAAGGAGCATTTAATAAATGGAGCTTTTAAAATGAGTTTGTATTCAAGAGAACGGCAGGAAGAAATAGATAAAGGTTTGGCAAAAGATTCCACAATTGCTCGTTTATGGCAACAAAAAGCAATGCCATTGTTCAAACAAGGTAAATATGAACTTGGAATGAGTTATATAGATAAAGCCGTAAAATTTGATAAAACCAATCACTGGCAAGAATATAGAGCGTTTATAAAATGTATTTTTGCCAAAACCTATAAAGATGCTATAAAGGACTTTGAAGATTGTAAGAAAAAAAACGGTAATGGTTACGTTATGGATCATTCCTACAATTTTTATATTGCATTAAGTAAAATCCAACTGAACGAATTTTCCCAAGCAGAAAAAATACTGGAGGAAGAAACCAATCAACAACTAAAAAATCAAGGAGAAGATATGATTCACCACCTTGATTTGTTTTATTTAGGAATTTCAAGATATGAACAAGGTAAGTACGCAGAAGCAATAACAGCATTTGAGAGAGCCTTAGAAAAATACCCACAGTTTTCAGAAGTATTGTATTACAAGGCGTATTGTGAAGCAAAATTGGGAAATAAAGAGGAAGCAAAAGGATTGATAGAAGAAGCGAAAAATTATGGAGAACAAGGTTACACCATAAATGAAGACAATGCTATTTATGAACGCTATCCCTACCAAGTGAGGTGGAAATAAAAACAATTCTGACACAGATTTTTTACCAACAAAACTGAACATAACTCAATAAAAAAAGGAATTTGATTTTACTCAAATTCCTTTTTTTATTAAGATTAAACGTTTACTTGTGTTTTCAGATTGAATTTACATCTGACTTTATACATCTGACTTTTTACTTTATTTTCGTTGAAACAAAAATTTCACAAAATCAAAAGCTGAATCGGCTATATTTCTACCAATCAAATCCATTGCAAAATTAACAGTTTTTTCTACGGCTGCATCTGTTCTTTCAAAGTTTTTGCTGTCATCTCGTACCCAAAAACGAATTAAAAATTCTGTTTCTGCCCAAAGTAATTTATCATATTTTTTGCTGATAAACATTCTTTGTTCTACTTCGCCTGTGTCCATTCCTTCTTCTAAAAGAACATTTATATATTCATAAAAACCATTTTTGAAGTCTGCTAATACTTTTCTTCTAAATCCTCCATTTCTTGCGCTTAATTCGTTGGTTACAAAACTTCTGTTTTCCTTCAAAACTTCTATCAACGTAAAATAAAAAGCAAGCAGTTTTTCACGCACCATATATTCTGCATAAACTGATTCAGAACGCAAACGCTGCACGGTTTCAGTCAGATATTCTCCCCAGATTTCTTGCTCTATGTTATTGAAACTTGAATAATTATCATAAAAAAATTTTTCATCTTCTCCTAGTTCTGCCATTAAGTTATAAGGCGTTGCAGGAGCTTTTCCGTGTTGTCTGATATATTGAATAAATACGTTTTTGATTTGATCTTTTGCTGTTTTTTGTTCGAACGAAGTGCTATTTTCCATTTATAAAAATAATTTTTGATTTATATTTTAAGTCTAATCTAATCTAAACGAACATTGTCGTAGAATGGTTTTAAGATTTTCTATATTAGCTTTTTTCTTATCTAGATAGAAATTAAGTATTACTTTTCTTTGAAAATATCCTTTTTCCAACCTCTCAACTCATAATATTTTTCTTTTGGTTCTCCTGTCCAACCATTAACTCCTTTTTTTGGCAAATCTATCACATGAATATATAAAACAGGAATGTAAAGCAAACTATATGAAATAAGAGCTACTTTTTGACCGAAAAAATACGATAAAGAAATTACCACAATCAGAATAAAAACATACTTTGCTAATTTTTTCCATCTAGAAGTGCGTTCCTCAAAATGTCCTAAAAGAATATGACCCAGCGCAATTGTAGTGCTTACTATTGAAATATCAAACCAAATTGTATTTGTTTGCCACATAATTAAAATAAATATTGTTTTTCAAAACGGTAAAATAAATCTAAAACTTCCAAGCTCGTCCATTTTCTCCATACAAATCATCATAGACACGATGAGCAATATCAAAACTACGATATTTTTCTGCAATTTCTCTTATTTTTTGATGCAATCCTGTTTCTTCTTTATGTATCAAAAGCTCGTTTATTTCTTCTGCAATTCGTAAATATTCTTTTTCTGTAAACTCACTCATAATCGAACCTATTTTATACTTTTCTATCGTGTCCGAATCGTCCGAAATGTTTGGCGTAATGACAACTGGCAAACCCATTGACCAATATTCCCCTGTTTTGATAGGTGTTCCATAACGCTTCGAAGCAGCAGGTTTGAAAGGCGTAACTCCAAAATCTCCTAGTCCAATATAAGCAGGAATATGTTCGTGAAAAACAAACTGTGTAGTTACTATATTTCTATCTAAATTACTCACTTTGCAATACAAATTTATTTCCTCTTCTTTATGTGAAGTCAGTATCAAAACTCTAAATTTATCTCCCCAAAAATTATGACAGACTTTCCAAAAATCAAATATTTCTTTCTCTAAGTAAGAACCCCCAAATTTCCCTGCATAGACACTTACTATTTTATCTTTTAAACTTAATTTCTCTAAAAGCTGTGGGTCTTTTCGTTTATCAAAGTCAAATAAATCTAAGTTCACGCAAGCAGGTTTTGATTCCAAACAACGGTCTGAAACATCAATTCCATAACGGTTTTTAGCATAATTTTTCATTTCATTTACACACGGAATGAAAGCAGAAGCGTGTTTTGCTTCTTGTTTTTCCAAGTTCCAAAGAATTTGAAAAGCACGACTATTTTTTGTCCATGTATTACTTTCTAACATTGTTTCTGCGTGAGGTTCGAAGCTATCAATAATTAGCTTTTTTCCTGTAATTTTGGATAAAATAAGTCCACCAGCACCAGCAGTTACACAAAACGGATGTATAAATTTTATTTTTTTTGTAAAAACAGTTTTTACCAAAGTACTTATTATTCGTGTCCAGTTGAGCATTGCACGAGTTCCGAAAGGATAATAAGGAAAATCTAGTAAATGAATATCAAAATCATTTTGAAGTTCTGTCTTGACTTGCTTTTTTTGCTCATCACTCATCTTAAAATGAGGTTGTTCTAGTGTCATTAAATAAATTTTGCTACCTTTTGGTAAATATTTTTTCATAATTTTGACATACGGCAATGTATAAGTCTGCGTTAGTGCATCTCTAAATGAAAAAAAGGTCGGAACAAGAATATGAGCAGGTTTCAAAATAATTGTTAATGATTAATGGAAAATTGTTAATGGAAATAGCTTTGAGTGTTTTAGTTGTTTTGTTGAATGATAAATCAAATCTATTTATACCTTTAGCTTATTATAAAAACAGTAATTTGAAATAGCATTTTCATTCTCTGTAACTCTGTGTTCGAAAACTCATTCGCATTCATTCTAACTTCAAAAATCTAAATTCTAAATTTGTATATGAAATTCCTCACAAAATTAAGCGTATTATTTACATTTTCCTTATTTGCTATTTTATTAATGTCTTGCCAGAGCGAAGAAATTATGAAAAAAGTAATCGGTATTACTTGGATTCGTTCTTTTGAAGACGATAAAGACGGTTTAGAAGCCTATAGACCAGAAAGTTACGAATTTCCTCCTGCTCGTGGGCGTGAAGGTTGGACGTTTGAAGAAAATGGAACAGTCAAAAAACAAGCCATTGCACCAACAGACGGCTATATTACAAAAGAAGGAACGTGGGAATTTTTCATTATTGAAGACAACAAAAATAGAGTAGATATAAAATTAGAAAATCAAGAAATAAGTTATGAAATTGTTTCAGTTTCTGATTCTATTCTATATGTAAGACCTTTAAAGGACAATTAAATTATCATTCTCTTGTCTCTGTGTAGGGAAAAGGCACGCCTTTTCCTTTTATTTTTTACATTTTCTCGTTTTATTTTATCTCCATCAGGAACACTTATGAATAATTACCTAACACTAAGAAAACGAGTTTATACGATTATAGAACGTGGCGAAAAACACGATAAAAAGAGTGTTTATTTCGATTATTTCATAATTGTCTTGGTTGTTCTTAGTGTAATTTCTACAATTTGGGAATCTTATCCAGCAGCACACGCAAAATATGGAGAATATTTCCACGCCTTCGAAATCTTCTCAATTATTGTTTTTTCGATAGAATATTTACTTCGACTCTGGACTGCTCCTCTCAAATATCCTCATCTTGCTACTTGGAGAGCCTATTTGAAATATTTCTTTTCCTTTATTGCACTTATAGATTTGATTGCAATTTTGCCATTTTATTTACCTTTTTTAGGAGTTGAAGATTTGCGACTTCTTAGAATGATGCGACTTTTGCGACTGCTGCGTGTCTTTAAATTAAATCGTTATTCTCGTGCCTTGAATTTGGTTTATGATGTCCTTAAAGAGCGAGGAGAAGAACTTGTAACTACTGTGTTTTTTGCACTTATTTTGCTTTTGGTTTCTTCTACATTAATGTATTACATTGAACATGAAACTAATCCAGATGGTTTTCCAAATATTATTGCTACTCTCTGGTGGGCTGTCGTTACGCTCACTACTGTTGGTTATGGCGATGTGGTGCCTGTTACAATGCTCGGAAAATTTTTGAATGGTGTAACTGCCCTTATCGGAATTGGTGTAGTTGCGCTGCCGACAAGTATTTTGAGTGCTGGTTTTTTGGAAAAAGTACAGGAACGCAAACGAGTGGAAAGAGAAGAAAAAGAGGAATTAGAAAAACAACTTTTACAAGAATTAAGGCAAAGAAATGGAGAAGTAGAAGAAACCCAAAATTCTGATTCACATGCTACCCATCTTTGTTTTTGTCCTCATTGTGGTGGGAAATTGCCAGAATTGAGCTAATTAAGTGAGTTATAAAATCTTATTATGACAAAAGAAGAGTACAAAACATTAAATAGAGAAGAAAGAATAGACTACTGGTCTGGTTCACTTCATCAAGAAATGCGTTGGAATGCAGAAAGTGGTTTTGATGAGTATATGGTTTTTTCTAAAAAATGGCTGGAAGAAGTCCAAACAATAGAGCCTAATATAGAAGAACTACTCAAAGAGATTATTGAAAAGAAATGGAAAAACTATTGGAACAAACAGAAGATATGGGAAGCCTTGAAAACTTAAATTGTAATACTGCTAAAAATAAATTCGGAATTCTAATAAAATTATCGTTTTTTTGTAACCCTTTTCAAATCGAAAATAGTAAAACTCTCGTCATTCTTTATCTATCTTTTTTTATGTCTTTTAATTCTACTTCTATCCAAAAAATTCCTTTTTATCAAGTCGATGCTTTTACTACAAGACCATTTAGTGGAAATCCTGCTGCCGTTTTTTTGTGTGATAAAGCTCTTACAGACGAGCAGTATTTGAATATCGCTAGAGAAATGTACTTGCCCGAAACTACTTTTTTACGTCCATTATTTGATAATAAAACAGATGATAATGAAACAGACAAAAACTGGCAAAATGCTACATTCTTCGAAGTCCGTTGGTTTATGGTAGAAGAAGAAACTAATCTTTGTGGACATGCAACGCTCGCAGCAGCCCATGTGATTTTTGAGGAATTAGGAAACACAAATACAGAAATAATTTTTCGTACACGAAGTGGCGATTTGAGTATCAAAAAAGAAGAATTTGAAGGAAAACCTAATTTTATAAAAATGCAGTTTCCTGTTGAAGAGCGTTTTCAAGAAAAAACTCCTCCTTCTAATTTATTAAAATCTTTAGCAATTGAGAATCAAAAGATTAATTCATCGGTTTATTTCCCTAAAAAACAGACATTTGTTTTAGAATTTGAAAATCAAGAAGAACTAGAAAACTTGAAGCCAAATTTTGAAGAATTAGTAAAAAATAGTTACGAAATTCCTATTAAAAAAGTAGGGATTACGGTAAAAGGAAATTCAAAATACGATTTTATTTCTCGTCTTTTTTGTCCTTGGATTGGAATAAATGAAGATGCACTTTCGGCTGTTTCACACGGACTTTTTGCAAAATATTGGCAAACGAAACTAAATAAAAATACTTTTTTTGCTTATCAAGCATCAAAAAGAGGTGGAGAAATTCATTTAGAACTTTTGGAAAATAACGGAAAATTCAACCAAGTTTTGTTAATTGGAAAAGGAATTACTACTTTAGAAGGACAGGGAAGAATATGAATGGAGATTAGGAAATGGGGAATGAGAATACAAAAAAATCTTTACTAAAAGAAAGAATAAAATATCAAAAGCTACAAATAATTTATAAACTCAAAGCTACTTTTTGATTAGTTATCGCATTCGAAATTAACTGATTACTGGTAACTAATTACTGCTAACTATAAAAATGCACATCGAACCTACCATACATCATTTAGACCACCCTGCTATGGGAGGTTGGATAGAAGTCGTCTGTGGCTCTATGTTTTCTGGCAAAACAGAAGAGCTTATTCATCGTCTTACTCGTGCCAAAATTGCTCGCCAGTGCGTTCAGATTTTCAAGCCTGCGATTGATACTCGTTACGACGATCAAAAAGTGGTTTCTCATAATCAAAACGAAATTGATTCTATTGCAGTCCAAAAAGCAAGCGATATTCTTACACTTTTAGATACAAAAGATTGTCAAGTTATCGGAATTGATGAAGCACAATTTTTTGATAAAGAACTTGTAAAAGTATGTCAGATATTAGCCAATCAAGGAAAGCGAGTTGTTGTTGCTGGCTTAGATATGGATTTTGAAGGCAAACCGTTTGGAATAATGCCACAACTTTTAGCTGTTTCGGAATATGTAACCAAAGTACATGCAATTTGTATGTGTTGTGGAAAAGTGGCTGCTTACTCGTTCCGTCTTACTCCATCAAAACAAAAAATTTTGTTAGGCGAAAAAACAGAATATGAAGCTCGTTGTAGAAAATGTTTTGTAAAAGGAAATCTAAAACAAGAAACGGATTGTAAGGAAATTTTGAAGAGTGAAGTGTTGTAGCTTAATACCTCGTTGACGGTTTCATTTGAATCTCAACGAGGGTTTGGGATTATTTTTTCCGTTTCGCCAGCTCATCAATAGCTTGTAATTCTATCATAATAACTTCTTTTTTGAGTGCGCTAAGGAAAGCAAAAGCAGCTTCTGGAAACGTTTTTTGAAAGTGCGCTTCTACCAAATCTTCATTTTTGCCATGTAATAATTCTACATCATTTTGAGAAGAAAAGGGAGAGGTAAAATTCCATTTTGAGTCGATTTTGCTTATTTCGTTTACATATTCGTTTAATTCTTTTTCTAATTTATAGCCTCTTCCTTTTTTATCTTTTCCTATAAAATAGAGAATTGTCGCATCTTTATAATTTTTATCGGCAGGAATATTATCCAAAAGTTTGCTAAGGTCGTAATATGTTTTGTCTATATGTTGCAAAATTGTTTCGGTACGCTGGCGAAGTAAATCACCTTTTCGTTGTAATGTAGAATCCTTCAAAGCTCGGTAGCGCATATCATATAAGGCTTCCAAACTATCGGCAGCTTCTCGGTTTTGTTTTTCAAGTTTTTCAAAATGAAGTGCAGGTGAAAAATCAGCTATTTCTGTTTCTTTGTTTTCATCTTTTTGAGTTTCAGAACTACAAGCAAAACAAAGCAAACTCATTATCCCAAACGAGAAAAAATAACTAAAAAAAGAATATGTTTTCATAAAAATAATGAGTTTATTTCAGATTTTCACTAACAAAAAATAGGTAATTGAATCTTACCACTTACCACGTATAACCTATCACTAAAAATCATTCATTACTAATAAGACGACTTTCTGGGTGTGGAAGTTGCCAACGGTTTTTGAGTTCTTCGGGCAAGGCTGCAATTTTTCTATTTTTATAATCAAAAAGAACCATTCCTGTTTTTACTTTCAAAATTTCTCTTCTTGATTCTTGGTCAATAAATTTGTAATACAAATCAAAACCAGAGGAAGAAAGTCCTCCAACGGTTACATAAACTTCAAAGACATTTCCATAAAATCCTTCTCCTTTAAACTGCATCGCTACATCTGCCATAATCACGCCCAAACCCATAATGTCAAGTTCACTTTTGAAGCCTTCACTCATAAAAAACTGAACTCTAGCTTCGTGTACAAGGCTAAGCATAGCATCATTTCCGACGTGTCCACCATAATTAAGGTCTGTAATCCGAACAGCAATATCTGTTTTGAACAAAAACTGGTCTGGTAAATCTACTTTTACTCTATTCATTTACTTATAATTTTAGATTAAAAAATGATTTGACAATCTAAACAAATTTACTTAAAAAAGTTCTATATTTAGTGTATATAAAAAAATTGCTCGTTTTTCATCACTTCTTATCTTTATTCTGCTGTTGTTGGTGTCGCTTCGCTAAAACGCCAACAACGGTATTTGAAAATTTTGACTATTTTTCATTACTTCCTATCTTCAAATTATCGTCCTATAAAACGTATGAAATTAAAATATATTTATCTCTTTTTGGCTATCGTTGGTGTTTGTTATACGTGGTATTTTAATATTCAATTTTATTTGACAGAACAAGATACTTCTATTTTGAATTATATTGCTCAAACCAAAACTACATTTCCTGCTCGTTCTTTTAGTGCTGATTTGATGGTTGTGGTCTTTACTTTTTTTGCATGGTATATTCCAGAGGCACGAAAACTAAAAATGAAACATTGGTGGGTTTTTATTCCTCTTTCTTTTTTGGTAGCCATTGCATTTTCCTTTCCTTTGTTTTTGTATTTTAGAGAGTTGAAATTGGAGGAATTAAAGAAGCAATAAAGATTAATTTGTTGAGCAATAAAATTATAAATTACAGTAGTTCAAATAATTAAGTAGAATTTTAGTTTTGTAGTTAAGAAGCCTAATTTATTCTTGCATTTTAGCAAAAAAATTCTCAAATTGATACATTAATTCCTTTCCCCTAAAAATTAAATCAGAATTAAATCGTATTTAAATAGCACTTTCCGTAGGAAACTATTTAACACTTCTATTTTATTCTTATATATTCCGATGAGAATAGCCTTTATTTCTACAAAGATTAACAACAAAATCACTTATTCTAACAAAATTAGTCGTTCTTTTTTGTCTTTTGTAATTATTTTTATTTACTGTACTTTTTCTTTTTGCGTTTTGGCACAAGAGGAAAACTCTCCTTTTTATCATTTAGAGAAAGGCAATTACAATCAAGCCATTCGTCATGCTCAAGATGCTCTGAAAAATATGAATGATGCTTTTCAGCGTGGACAACTTCTGACTGTTATTTCTCGTGCTTATCGTTATCAAGATGATTATTCTACAGCTCTTAATTATGCCATTCAAGCCACTACACAGTTTGATAGAGTAGAAAAAGAAAAACAAAAGGCTGATTTGGGCAAAGCAGAAGTATTTACAGAAATAGGTCTTTTGTATCAAAACTGGCTTTCTTATGATAAAGCAATAGAAAATTTTGATAAAGCAAAACAGATTTATAGAACCAATAATAAGGAGAAAGAAATAATAGAATCAAATAGAAAAATAGCTCATAATCAGTTTTTAAATGGAGAGTATGAAAAATCGGAACAAAATTATTTAGCTTTATTAGAAGAAGATAGAAAAACAGGGGATAAAGATCGAATTTCTTATTCGTTAGGAAAATTAGCTATTGTAAGCCGAACGAGTAATCCAGAAAATTCACTTAATTACTCCATTGAAAAATATAATTTGGAAGCAGAACAAGGAAATAATCCTGAACAAATTGCTTTCGCTGCAAACAGTATTGGGTACTTGTACAGACAATTAGGACAGGAAAAAGAAGCGATTGAGTATTTTGAAAAAGCATTAGAAACACTTCAAAAGATTAATAAAAAAGACGAAATCGTACTTAATAATTTGGGAGTAACTTATACAGCACTCAAAAAATATTCTGCTGCACAAGAACAATATCGAGAAGCATTAAAAATTAATCAAGCCAAAAACGACGTTTCAGCCATTGCAGATTCGTATAATTATTTGGGTGCAAATGAATATCTGGCTGCCCATGCACAGGAAGCAAGAGTACAGGTAGGAAAAGCAATTGCGATTGCAGAGAAAAATAATCAACAACAAGCGTTAGCAGATTCTTATCTTTTGTTGTCTAAAATATGGGAATATGAAGGCGATTTCAGACAGTCACAAGAAGCCTTTAAAAAATATACCGACATCAAAACAAAGCTAGAAAAAGCAGCTTCCCAAAGAAAGGAAGAATTACAAAAACAACGTACAGAAGCCGAAAGGCAAGAAACTCAGCTTGTACAATATGAAAATGACAGAGAACAAGAGCGTTTGAAGTTAGACAAGATACGTAGCGAATCTGAAAAACAAGCAAAAGAAAACGAGCTTTTGAAAAGTGAAAATGAACTTCAACAAAGTCAGACTAAAAATGCTATTTTACAAAAACAAAGAACTCAACAAGCTCTTTTACTTGCCAAAAATCAGCTTGATGCTGCCAAAAGAAAAGAAGATATTCAAAATTTAGAGTTTGAAAGACAAAAGAATAATGCACAATTAAGAGAACAAGCTCTTGAAGCAGAACAACAGAAAAAAGAAAAACAACTCTTAGAAAATCAAAACAAATTACAAGAATTAGAAACAGAAAAGGAACGTTTGGAATCCTTGAAGCAGAAATCATCTAAATATATTGCATATTTAATTGCTGTGGCTGCGATTGTGCTTTTTGGTTTTGCGCTAGTTGCTTTTATTCAAAACAGAAAAAAGAATAAGAAAATTGAGGCACAAAACAGTATTTTAGAAAATCAAAAGAAAGAAATTACTCAAAAACACGAAGAACTTCAAGCATCAGAAGAGGAACTAAGGCAAAATTCGGAAGAACTCCAGACCACAAACGAGCAACTTACGCTTGTCAAGATGAGTATAGAAGAAAAAAATCTTGCTTTAGGAGCTTCTTTAATAGAACTAGAAAACCAAAAAGAAGTTATTGAGAAGAAAAATCATGATATTACTTCTAGTATTAATTATGCCAAAAGAATTCAGACAGCCATGTTGCCTGATTTGAATAAAGTAAAACAGGCATTGCCAGATTCATTTATATTCTTTCAACCTAGAGATATTGTAAGTGGAGATTTTTATTGGTTTAGTCGTATTTCTCTGAATAAATCTGTAATTGCTGCTTGTGATTGTACAGGACACGGTGTTCCGGGAGCTTTTATGTCTTTGATTGGAAATGATGTTTTGAACGAAACGGTTAATGCTAGAGATATACATGAGCCAGACAGGATACTTCACGATTTGCATTCTGGAGTAGTAAATGCTCTTAATCAACGTGCAACAGACAACCGAGATGGAATGGATATGACACTTTGTGTAATAGATCAAGGCAAAAATCAAGTACATTTTGCAGGTGCAAAAAGTGAAGTTGTTTATATTCAAAATGGAAAAGTAAAGCGATTAAAAGGCGACAAAATGCCTATCGGTGGAGAACGCCTTGATGTAGAGCGATTTTTCCACAAAGAAACGGTTGATATTACTGCACCAACTACTTTTTACATGTTTTCTGATGGTTTTCAAGACCAATTTGGAGGAGAAGAGGGAAGAAAATATATGAAAAAACGTTTTAGAGAATTTTTGGTAGAAATAAGTACTCAACCTTTTGATGAGCAAGAGCGAATATTGAGATTAGAATTTGATGCGTGGTTGGGTGGAGAACATTCACAAATAGATGATGTTCTGGTAATCGGATTTAGAGTAGGATAACTTTTAATTTACATTCTTTTATAAAAACCATTTCTATAAATTTATAGTATCAATATATCAAAATACAGGAAGCGAACAAGAAACATTGTTCGCTTTCTCTTTTTTTTACAAAATAAAACAAACTAGCACAATGAAACGCTTTTCTACTTCTTCCTTTTTTACTTTATCTATTTTATATTTTGCTCTTTTTCTTATTGCTTTTAGTAGCTGTCGTTCTTCTCAAAATTCCTCTTCTACTTCAGATTCGGAAGATATTGTAAAACTAACTTTTCTTCATGTTAATGATGTCTATGAAATTGGTGGTGTAAGTAGTGGAAAGTTTGGAAATCTTGCACGAGTTGCACAACTTAAACAAGATTTATTAAAAGAAAATCCGAATACTTATTTAATTCTTTCTGGCGACTTTCTTAATCCTTCTGTTTTGGGAACATTAAAATTAAACGGAAAACGCATTTCGGGTCAGCAAATGATTGATGTCATGAATGCTGCACAAATGGATTTTGTAACCTTCGGAAATCACGAATTTGACTTAAAAGAAAATGAAGTATTGGATAGAATAAACGAATCTGATTTTGAATGGATTGCTTCGAATACCTTCTATTATAAAGATAACAAAATTCAGCCTTTTACCAGAAAGGGAAACAATCTTCCTACTTACTTGACCATTGAACCAAAAAATGAAGAAGGAGAAAGTATAAAAGTAGCTATTTTAGGAATTACGACACAGTACAATCAACCTGAATTTGTTCGATACACAGACGAATACGAAACAGCAAAGAATATTTATCAAGAAATAGAATCAACAACTGATTTTGCAGTCGCTATTACACATCTTTTGGAAAATGAAGACGAAAAATTAGCAGGAATTGTTCCAGATTTAAAACTTTTAATGGGTGGACACGACCACAACAATATGAAATTTGCCTATGGAAAAACAGTTATGGCAAAAGCCGATGCCAATGCTAGAACAGCTTATATTCATAGAATTACCTACAATAAAAAAACAAAAGATATAAAAATTGACTCCGAACTCAAAAGCATAGACAACTCTATCGGATATGAACCAATTACGAAAGCAACTATCGATAAATGGGACAAAATAGCTGATTCTGTTTTTGATGTTCAAGGTTTTGATATAGAAAGAGAGATTTATAAACTGACAGAACCTTTAGATGCAAGAGAATCAACTATTAGAAACGAACAAACCAATGCAGGACTTTTGATTGTAAGAGCAATGGCAAATGCTTTTCCTGATGCAGATTTGACAACATTAGCGAGTGGTTCGGTGCGTTTAGATGACCAACTGGAAGGCGTAATTACGGAATATGATGTGTTGAGAATGTTACCTTTTGGTGGAAAAATATATCAAATTACTATTTCTGGAGAGCTTTTAACGAGGTATTTAGATGCTGGAATAAAAAATAAAGGTGCAGGAGGATATTTGCAGTACGAAGAAAAATTAAAACTGGATAATCAAAAAGGTTGGTTATTGAATGGACAACAAATTGATGATAAAAAAGAATATAAAGTAGTTACAAACGACTATGTTCTGACTGGAAAAGAAAATAATATGGATTTTATGAATATGGAAACCAATAAAGAAATAAAAAATGTAATTTCGTCAGATGATATGGAAAGTCCACAATCTGATATTAGAAAAGCAGTAATTGTATATTTGGAAAAATTGTAAGGGTTTTGTGTCGCTCGTACAATGTCATTAAGTTAAGGTTTTTTCCATGTCGCTCGTGGGACACGAGCAACGGAGGAGTTATTTTTTAGTTTAAAAGAAACTATTTTACCAAATAAAATTTTGTTTTTTGATAAAATACCTTACCATTGCTCGTGTCCCACGAGCGATACAACCACTAAATTCATTAACTTAATGATAATAAGGACACGAGCAACGGTAAGTTCTATAAAAAAGTTATAGTATTTATATTAAATTTGAATCTTTGTTGTAAAATATAACCGTTGCTCGTATCCCTACGAGCGACACTCTACCAATCTACCGTTGCTTGTGTCCTCACGAGCCACAACACAGTATTACCATGCAATCAGAACAAACACCAACTATTCAGAATACATTAAAAACAGAAGACGAAACAAAAGCTAAAATTGTCTTCATCATTAATCCTGTTTCTGGAACAGAGCGAAAAGAACACATCGTTACCCTTATTCATGAAACACTAAAACTTTCGAAAGTTCACTACGATATTGCGTACACCAATTTTGCAGGACACGCAACTCAACTTACAAAGCAGGCTATCGAACGCAACTACGATGCCGTTGTGGCAGTTGGTGGCGACGGAACGATTAATGAAATTGCACAAGCATTAGTCAAAACAAAAACGGCTTTAGCAATTATTCCACAAGGTTCTGGAAATGGTTTGGCTCGTCATTTAGGTATTCCATTAAAAACAGAAGAAGCAATAAAGAGATTATTAGAACCTAAAAAAATGCTAATTGATGCAGCTACTGCAAATGGAAATCACTTTTTTTGTACCTCTGGAATTGGTTTTGATGCTCATGTAAGTGCAGCCTTTGCAGCACGTACTTTTCGTGGTTTGGGTGGCTATGCTTATTTCACGATTAAAGAATTATTTGCATACAAACCTATCACTTACACACTTGAATTTGATGGACAAAAGATAGAACGAGAAGCATTTTTAGTTGCCTTTGCAAATGCTGCACAATATGGAAATAACGCTTACATTGCTCCACAAGCAGATATTCAAGACGGAAAATTAGATATTTCTATTATAAAACCGTTTTCGAAATTACACGTTCCAAAACTTCTTTGGCAATTATTCAAACGAACGCTTCCTCAAAATGACTACGTAGAAACCTACAAAACAGATAAAATAAAAATTACATTTGATAAACCTGTTCCTGTACACATCGACGGAGAATCAAGAGGATTAGGAACGAGCATAGAATACAAAGCTATCTCAAAGGCTCTGACGGTTTGGGTTTGATTTTTTTGAAGAAGTAAATGAAATTAGTGAAAAATTAATAAAAGAGAATGGAAAATTGATAGAGTTTGGTAGTTGTATATCCACGAATAAATTCGTGGGTTTCGTTTTTCTAAAAAATGTCTTATTTAATTAACAAGTAATTGTATTTAACTGCTCACTATTTACCGATTACTGGTAACTGTTTGCTACCTTTGCAGTCTTAAAAAAATTTTTAAACCTTAACTAATTTTAGAGAATTAATTGAGGTTTTATTCATTTCAGATAAAAGTAATTCAACTGATTACTGGTAACTGATTACTGATAACTGTAAAAATGGTAATTTTATTTATTCTTTGGATTTTGGCAAATGTTGCTATTTTCATTAATTTTCGTGCTTTTTCTAGCTATAATATTCCTACTTTCCCTGCGATTGTCGTTAATTATGTAGTTTGTGTTTTGACGGGAAGTTTGTTTATTGCGATGGGTTGGATTGAAAGTCCTCCTGTTTTCGAAACGCTGCAAAGTCCAGAATTTTCTACGGCTCTGGTTGTTGCTATGGGAATGGGTGCTTTTTTTATAGGTTCATTTTATTTGATGGGACTTACTACTCAACTTTCTGGTGTTGCTGTCGCTACTCTTTCGGCTCGCATTTCGTTTGTAATTCCTGTTTTGGTAAATCTTTTTATTTGGCAATCTGGAGGAAAAGAATATGATTTTATCAATTATATAGGACTTTTTTTGGCGATTATGGCTGTCGGTTTGGCTTCTTACAAACCTTCAAAAATAACTGACCCAACCGAATATAAAGACGATAAGAAAAAATATTTAGCGATTATTCTTCCAATAATTGTTTTTTTGGTTAGTGGAATGATAGATACAACCTTTAATTATACCATTAAATATAAAATAGTTTTACTGAATCAGCAAGGTATTTTTAGTGTCTTGCTTTTTGGAATTGCAGGACTAACAGGAATTACTGTTTTTACAATTCAGTCTTTGAGAGGTAAAATGAAAATGACTAAAAAGAGTATTATCGGAGGGATTTGTTTGGGAATACCTAACTTTTTCTCTATCTTTTTATTATTGAAAGTATTGAGTGGATTTGATGGAGATGGCGCACTTGTTTTTCCTGTTTTTAATATTTCTGTAATTTTGATGGCTGCGATTGCTTCTTATTTCTTATTTAAGGAACAGTTATCAATTATCAATAAATTGGGTCTAGCATTAGCTATTTTTGCTATTTTGCTTATTTCTTATCAAGAAGTTCAAGGTGTTTTTTAGAAATTACTAATTATGAAAAAGAATATGAAGAAAATTATTTTGCATTCGTTGTTATGTCTTTTTGTGGCAGTAGTGGGTTACTTTTCTTATAAATTTTATTTCGAAGAATTGATTCAAGAGTATTTCAAAAGTCAAGTGATGAAGAGAATGGAACAAAATCTTGCAAATCATGAAGATGACTTTGATAAAATAGTTGAATTAAGTAGAGATATTAAAGAGTTAAGAGGATTCGAGTTGTATGAAAACGATGTAATTTCGTTGAGAATAAGTAATTATAATTCTGTAAAAACTTTAGAAACTGAATATATTCAGCTATTAGAAAGAAACGATTCAGTATTCTATGATAAAGGTTATTATGGTGGAGAAGTATTTATAGAAAGTATAGAGTTTTTGAAAGATAGTTCGGTAGTTTTAAATACAAATGGATTCATTAAAACTGAAAAATTTGCTAATTGGGAAATAAATTATAAAGGTAATTTTGATAATTTAATACTAAAGGAAATTTTTAATTATCAGAAAGTAGATTTTATAAAATTCGTTTCTTTAAAACAAAAACTAGAAAAAGTAAATTGTAATACGTATTGGAAAAGAGATGAACACATTTCTCTAACTTATGCAGGACGTTATCCCTCTGATTGTTTTGTTTATGATATTTACAACAAAGAACCAAATAATGAAAAGTATGTTTTAGATAAAAATTATTTTTGTCGTTATCAATTACCTTCTATTTGTCTTATTAACGTTACAAACTGGTACGGAGAAGGCAAAGTAGATTAATCGAAAAAAACTTCAACCAACAAAAAAAATGAAAAAACAAATCACATTATTCCTACTTTCTATTCTAATCCTAACTTCTTGCGCTCCAAAATATGAAGTAGAAGTTCAGACAGAAAGAAACAAAAAAAACAAACTCTTCAAAGAAGGAAACGGTTCGCCAATTCCGTATGATGATAGAAAGGATTTTGAAGGACTGGATTATTATCCTATTGATTCTTCGTATTATGCTGTTGCGATGCTGACCTTGCAACAAGACCCAAAAGTAATAGATTTGAAGACTTCACAAGGAAAAGACCGAAATTTTAAAGTCTATGCAAAAGCTGATTTTAGATTAAAAGGAAAACCTTTATCGTTGAATATTTATAAAGCAATAGAAGATGGAGATGGATTTACGGTTTTGTTTACCGACCAAACGAGTGGAAAAACGAGTTACGAAGTTGGGCGTTATATCAATGTAGAAGTAAATGGATTACGAGCAATTTTAGATTTTAATCGTTCTTACAATCCATACTGCATTTATGATGAAAAATATGATTGTCCGATTCCACCACAAGAAAGCCATCTGAATATCGAAATTCCAGCAGGAGAAAAGGTGTATAAAAAGTAATATTGTTTGGTTGTTGATGTCACTTCGCTAAAGCACCAACAACGGCAGAGTTTTTATTCTAAAAGTAGCAATTTGATTTATCAAATTTTTAAATCTTCTATTTTTACACAAAATTGTACCGTTTTAAGATAAAATCACTTTTTTGTTTCAATAATAATGAACACTTTTGTACCAAATAAAGAAATAATTTTGTAGATTAGCTAGATAACGTAATTAGGAAACTGATTTAAGGCATTGTGTTGATTTGTTGTTGATTTATATGGGTTAATTTTAATAATCTAGTAAACAGAACAAAAAAAACGTAATCTTCTCAAAAATCATGTAACCTAAATTGTATTATTTCAGTTTGATTAATTATAGCTACAAAACAATCAGAATAAACAATTTATTTTTATTCAAATTATGTATCTACTATTTTAAAATACCCTACTATTCCGAATGACAAAACTTTAACTATTTATTCTATGAAATCAAACCTTTTTACTTCCTCTAAAAAAATAATTAAGCAGTCTGTATCTATCAAGTCCATTTTGGTAGCTCTAGTATTTTTTATGACTGTTTCGTATTCATCATTCTCTTATTCTCAAAATCTTCAAACTATTACTTCTACTACGAATGAAGTGGATAAAATTGAGATTTCGGAAGCCTATCCTAATCCAGCCACCCATTATATCCAGTTTGACTATAGACTTACTGATAAAATGTCAGAAGGAAAAATTACGGTTTACAACCTTTTGGGAAGTATGGTAGGAGAGCATAGATTGAATAAGTATGATAATCGTATTCAAATACCTGTCGATAACTTGAAAGCAGGAATTTATTTTTATACAATTTCTATCAATAATAAAAGCCTAATTACTAAGAAATTTGTAGTAAAACATTAGTTGAATACAGAACTATTAGACAATTAATGATTTTAAAGGAAACACTTTTACAGAAAATGTAAAGGTGTTTTTTTTGAATTACGTATAACAGACTTCCTAGTCTGTTGAATTAAAAAAAGCCATTTCCTTCATCAATTAAGATAAAAGAAATGACTTTTCAAATAATGTAGCGTACATTTCAAAACAAAATGCTAAAAATACGCTGCAAGTTTTTAAAGAAACTAAGGAAACGATTCTTACATCATTCCACCCATTCCACCCATACCAGCAGGAGCAGACATAGATTCTTTTTCTTCTGGATCATCAGCAATTACACACTCTGTAGTAAGTAAAAGAGAAGCAATAGAAGCAGCATTTTCAAGAGCCAAACGAGAAACTTTTGTTGGGTCAAGAACACCAGAAGCAACTAAGTTTTCATACTTATCTTCACGAGCATTGTAACCATAATCAGCTTTTCCTTCTCTTACTTTCTGTACAATTACAGAAGCCTCAAGACCTGCATTCGAAACGATAGTACGAAGAGGAGCTTCTAGAGCCTGACGAATAATATTTACACCTGTTTCTTGATCTTGATTTTCAATGTCGTTTTTACCAACAACTAAATCTTTCAAAGAATCTAAGGCACGAATAAATGCAACACCACCACCCGGTACTACGCCTTCTTGTACGGCTGCACGAGTTGCGTGAAGAGCATCATCTACTCTATCTTTTTTCTCTTTCATTTCTACTTCTGTAGCTGCACCGATATAAAGAATAGCAACACCACCAGCTAATTTAGCCAAACGTTCTTGCAATTTTTCACGGTCATAATCAGAAGTTGTTTTCTCAATTTGAGATTTTATTTCATTGATACGACGAGTAATATTTTCTTTTTCGCCAGCACCATTGATAATAGTTGTATTATCTTTATCGATAATAATTTTTTCAGCGTGTCCTAAATAAGAAACTTCTGCGTTTTCCAATTTGTAACCACGCTCTTCGCTAATAAGTGTACCACCTGTAAGCGTTGCAATATCTTCTAACATTGCCTTACGACGGTCGCCAAAACCAGGAGCTTTAACTGCTGCAATACGCAACGCACCACGAATTTTGTTTACTACAAGTGTTGCAAGTGCCTCACCATCAACGTCTTCCGAAATAATAACTAAAGGTTTTCCACTTTGAGCTACTTGTTCCAAAATAGGTAAAAGCTCTTTCATAGAAGAGATTTTTTTGTCGTAAATTAGAATATAAGCATCTTCTAATTCTACTTCCATTGTTTCTGTATTGGTAACAAAGTAAGGCGACAAATAACCACGATCAAACTGCATTCCTTCCACAGTTTTTACTTCTGTTTCTGTTCCACGAGCTTCTTCTACCGTAATTACACCGTCTTTTCCTACTTTATCCATTGCATCGGCAATCATTTTACCAATTTCCATGTCGTTGTTTGCAGAAATAGAACCTACTTGAGCAATTTCTGAAGAGGCTTTGATTGGACGAGATTGAGATTTCAAGTTCTCCACTACTTTAATTACAGCTTTGTCCATACCACGTTTCAAATCCATTGGATTTGCACCAGCAGCAACATTTTTGATACCTGCATTAAAGATAGCTTGAGCCAAAACGGTTGCTGTTGTAGTTCCGTCGCCAGCCATATCAGCCGTTTTTGAAGCTACTTCTTTTACCAATTGTGCGCCCATATTTTCAATTGGGTCTTTCAAATCAATTTCTTTTGCAACCGTTACACCATCTTTAGTAACTGAAGGTGCGCCAAATTTTTTGTCTATTACTACATTTCTACCTTTTGGTCCTAATGTAGTTTTTACTGCGTTTGCTAAAGCATCAACGCCTTTTTTAAGTTTTTCACGAGCTACTGTATCGAATACTACTATCTTAGCCATATTATTTTGAATGTTTTTTGTGTTCTATTAAAATTTTTTGTAGAAATGGATTTTGAGTAGCTGACAGTTTTCAACTGTCAGAAATATAGTATTTTACGAGAGTTGAAAACTGTCGGCTACTTTTAAAAATAAATCCTATTGTCAATTAAACAACTGCATAAATGTCAGATTCACGCATGATAAGGTAATCATTTCCTTCTACGTTTATTTCTGTACCTGAATATTTACCATAAAGGACATTATCGCCTACTTTTACAGTAATTGGTTCGTCTTTTTTGCCATTTCCGATTGCAATTACTTTTCCACGTTGTGGTTTTTCTTTTGCCGAATCAGGAATGATAATTCCACTTGCTGTTTTTTCTTCTGCTGCATCTGGCGCAACAAGTACACGGTCTGCTAAAGGACGAATATTTACATCAGCCATAGTTGTCGTTTTATTTAATAGTGAATGAATGTTTTGTTTTTGTATCGTCTTATAAATTTGATTGCGATACATTCGTGGTAGCCTTTGCATACAATATGCCAATGCCGAAAATGATTTTTTGAATGTATAATTTGTCTTTTTGTGTAATTGTGATTTCAAATTAACTGACACTTTGTCGGTTCAATTTTCATCTCTAAAACTTTGACAGTTATTCTAAATTGAATTTAAAAAACCAACTCACTACCTCAATCTCTTATACATTGAATAGCGTTGTGGATAAAACACAAACTGAATAAAATTAAATTCTATGTACTGTAAACTAAGTGTTTCGTTTCTATTTTCTATCTTTAATGAAGGATTATAACGCAAATTGGTACGCAAAAGCCAATATTCTGCACCAAAAGCTGGACTAATATCCCAACCAAAGATAATTGAAGGCGTAATTTCTTCGTAATTGGTATTTGTAATTTGTGTGCCTTCATCGGTTTCTTTCAAATTTAATCTATCATAACTTGCACCAACTCCCAAAAAAGGCGCAAAACCGTGATAATCTCCCAAATACTTGTAAGTTTCCAAAACTAGACTTGTCTTGGAAATAACTTGTTTGAAAGAAAATGCTTCCCTAACTTGTCTAATAGGACGAAAAGCAGCAGCAATTGTAAAATTTTGTTTGGAAAAATGATAACCTAAAGCAATATCTGGAAAAATTGCAGGCATAGCTCTATCATCTAAGAAAGGATAATATTCGTTTACATACGACGAATTAATAGTAGGAAAAGCCGATGAAATTCCGATTCCACCAAAGAAACCCAACATATTTTTATTGTTCAGTAATGTATCTAGTTTTTGAGTAGCTTTATCATACGCTCCTCTTGTATTTTCTAATGTCCAATTTACTCCTATATTAAAAAATCCTCTAGTGTAATTTGTTGTACCAGAGGTTTCACGAGAGAGATAAATATCAGTTTCAGGATTCAAAACGGCAGTGTAACCTGCATAAAAATACATTTTCTTAGTCTGATAGCCTACTCCAACATCAAACATAGATTTTGTTTGTGTAGTCTTGTATTCTTCTTTTTCTATATTTTCTTGTCGGTAGCGAATAGGCGAAAATTTGTACCCAATAAAAGGACTAATTCTGTTTTCTTTTAAGCGAAGTGGATAAAGTCGTAGTCCAGTCATTGCACCAAAACGAGTAGAAGTTTCAATTTCTTGATCATCTCCTCCTAACTGAATAGGTCTTGTCGTAATGGAAATATAAAAATCGGCATATCCCCAAAAGTGAGTTGCACCCAGATTTATGGCAGGAGTAAGAAAAGAATTTCTGTTAAATTCTACACGATTGCCATTTGCATCGAGGTAAGAACTCGTCTCATTAGTAGGAGAATAAATAAAATCTGCACCAAAATATGATTTGGCAAAACTGTATCTTTTTTCTAAGTCTTGTGCTTCTAAACTGAAAGAAATTAGTAAGAGCAAAAAAGCAATAAGGTATGTAAATGAATTATTCATCGCATTAGATTTAGTTATGAAACGATTATTTTATCCATTACTATCCATTATCCATTTTGTTATTTTTTATCTAAAACAAACTACTTTAATAGAGTTTTGCCTTATCAGAACAGACCGATATACAATTATCTTTTAAAAAAAAACTCAATTACAAAGCAATCAAAAATCACTATCTTTGAATCTACATCAAAATGTTTGATTAATTAAGAAAGAAAGGATAATCATAAAATGAACAATACAGAATATTTCGCACAATTTACAGATAACACTTATTTCAATGCCTATTTGTTGGAATATGAGATGCAAAACTTTTTTGATAAAGAGTATGAGCAAGATTGTAAAACTGCGTTTGAAAACATAAAAATCTTATATTCTAAATTAGATATTACGCAGCTTTCAGAATCGCAATTAGAAGATAAATTTATAAAAAATGTATTGATAGAATTAGGTTACGGTTATACCTATCAAGTTACAAAAAAAGTATTCGGAAAGATACACAAACCTGATTTTGCTCTCTTTGAAAGTGAAGAAATAGAAACTATAAGTGGAGGAAAAGACAAATCTAGTACAGAGAATATTTTGGCGTTGTGTGAATCGAAAGCCTATACAATAAGTTTGGACAACAAAAAAGCAACACTAGACAATCCACATTTTCAGCTTCTACGTTATCAATCTGATTTGAGAATCAATTATGGTTTTCTTACAAATGGAAAAAAATGGCGTTTTTATGATATTACAAATCCAAAACAAGACAAAATTTATTTCGAAATTGATGTAGAATGGATTATCCAAAACAATGATTATAAAGCATTTCAGTATTTTTATTACACCTTTCACAAAGAGCAATTATTCAAACTTTACAACAAACAAAAAGGAATACCAATAAAAGATAAAACGTTTGCAGAGCTTAATCAAGAGTATATTCTTAAAGTAGAACAAGATTTGAAAGAACTCATCTATGGAAAAGATTCTATTATCGAAATGATTGGACAGCGACTTTTTGCTCGCTATGGCAATGAATATTCACTCAAAGAAATTTATGCTAACTCGCTTACTTTTGGTTTTCGTCTTTTGTTTGTAGCCTATTTTGAAGGACAGTTTCGAAATCCTGTGTTTGGTATGGAAGGCGTAAATGATTTTCACCCTTTGAGAAATTTATTAGCCTTTGTCAAAATGGACAAACATTTACCTAAAAGGTATGACGGCTGGAATATGATGAAGCACTTTTTTGATTATCTAAATTATGGAAATATTGATTTAGCGATGCCACTTCTCAACGGTGGTTTGTTTGCAGAACACAAAGCTCCACTTCTCAAACTTCCTTTGGTACTCACGAATGAAGACATAGAACAAATTTTGAGCTTACTGATTTATCACAAAGACGATGATTTATTTCAGGCTTATAGAGATTACAAAACCCTTTCAGTTACGCATTTGGGAAATATTTATGAAGGACTTTTAGAATCTGAATTCAGACAGGCATTCGAAGGGACATATTACCTTACTTTTTTAGATGGCAAAACAGAGAAAGAAGGTTATTTTGATAATTATGATTATCAAGAGAAAAAGAAAAATAAGAAAATTGTAATTTTGGAAGAACGGTTTTACAAAAACGATGAACTTTATCTTTCTAATCAGTCTGGAAACCGAAAAACGACAGCTTCCTATTATACGCCACAAGATATTACGCATTTTATGGCAGAAGAATCTATTCAAAAATTACTTATAGAGTATGGTGAAAAGAACGGTAAAAGTATTTTGGATTTGCGTTTGATGGATAATGCTTGTGGAAGTGGTCATTTTTTGATTGCATCTTTAGATGTTCTGACAAGTGAGGCACTCAAACGAATAGAAAATGGAACAGACACAAAACTGGAACAAACTCTAGCCACTGAAAAAGAAATCATTATTGAGAATCTAAAAAAACTGATAATACAACCAGAGAACGAGATAGATGAACTTACACTTTTGAAAAGAATACTGCTCAAAAAAATCATTTTTGGTGTGGATTTGAATGAATTTGCTATCGAACTTACTCGCCTTTCACTTTGGTTGGATACTTTCGTTTTGGGTACGCCTCTTAGTTTTATCGAACATCATATCAAACAGGGAAATGCACTTATTGGTGCAAAAAAAGAAGAATTGTATAAAAGTTTGCAGACCGATAATAATTTATTTGCCAATACTTTTAAAAATAGAGTAGCTAGTATTATTGAAGAATTATCCGAACTTTCTAGTTTGAAAGATACCACGCCAGAGGAAATAGAACAGTCAAAGAAAATCTACAAAAAGTTAGAACCCTCTTTGAATCAACTCAATTTGGCTATGAATTTTCATACCTACAAGCGTTTTGTTCCTTTTATTTTTGAGGATAAAAACGAAGCACAAAAGGAAATTAACTTATTGAATGCTACTTTAATTGATTTTGAAGAAAAAATATACAATAGAAAAGATGCTGCTTTAGTTGAGCGAATTGAGGAAACAGCCGAACAGTTTAGTTTTTTTAATTACGAAATTACCTTTGCCGAAGTGTTTCAGAACGGACATAGAGGGTTTGATTTAATCATTGGAAATCCACCTTGGGACGTAATGGAATTTAATGATGCCGATTTTTTTACGATGTGGAGAAGTTCGTACAGGACAATGAAAAATCAAGAGAAAAAAGAAACTCGTCAGAACGTTCTGGATTATAAAGGAATTCAGAATGAATACAACACAAAAAAGTCATTCCGAACAAATGCAAACGAATATTGCAAAAATTATTATCCTTATAATGCAGGTGGAAAAGGTAATTTATTCCGTTTCTTTATTGAACAAAATTTGGATTTGCTAACCAAAAACGGAACGCTTACTTATATTACTCCGTCGGCTTGGATTTATGAAGATTCATCGACGAACCTACGGAAACATATTTTTGAGAATTATCAATTAGAGTTTTTCTATCAATTTGAAAATAGAAAAGGGATTTTTCCCGATGTTCATAGAAGCTATAAATTTGCCATTTTTCAAATTACTCAATTTGACAGAAGCATCGATATTGAATCGCAAAGACGTAAAACGCTGCCCGTTCGTTTTATGCAAACTGATACAGAAATTCTTTACAAAACAGAAACCTACGATGGTAAAAAGGGAATTTTGCAATATCCGTATGAAGATATTTATGCGCTTTCGCCATTTCATCAGGCACTTTTCGAAATCAAAGACCAGAAAGATTTGGATATAATTAGGAATGCTTATCAGCGTTTTGATGTAATTAATCCAGATTATATTGATTTCAGAAATGAACTAAATATGACAAGTGATAGGGATTTGTTTCAAGAAAAAGAATTATCTATGCAGGAAGGAATGATTTTGTATGAAGGAAAAATGATTCATCAATATAGAAATAACTTAGCGCAGCCTAATTACTGGATAAATAGAGAGGAGTTTGAAACAAAACTTACAAAAATGGAGGTAAGTCGTTTGATAAAAGATATATTTGATTTTATTCCATTAGAAAAACAAAGTGCAGGAAGTAAAAATAGCACTAGCAATAAGTCAACTAAGAAAAAAAGTGTACTAAATTTTTTAGGATTGAAGAAAACACAGGAGTTAGAACAATTTGTAGTTTTGAACAGCAATTATTTCAGGTTAGTTTTTAGAGATATTGCACGAAATACAGATTATAGAAGTATTATTTCTGGGATAATTCCTCCTCAACAGACGTATGGAAATACGCTACAAGGTTCTGTTCCAAAAAAATATATTTATAAAAATGGAAAAGTAGAAGTGGAAGAGTTTTCGATTGAAAAATTACTTTTTGTTCAAGCTATTTTGAATAGTTTAGTAGTAGATTATATTATTCGTTTTTTGATTGATATTCATGTGAATAAAACGTATTTGATGCGTCTTCCTATTCCACAACCAACAGATGAGGAGCTTTCAGAAAACAAAGTCTATCAACAGATTATCAAAAATGCACTTTTACTCAATATTGCTAATACTACGAATTTGGACGAATTAAGGGAAAAAGTAGAGAAAAACTCAAAAATTAAAATTGAAAAATCAGATATTCCCACTACTCAAAAACAAAAAGATAAGCTACAAGCTGAAAATGATTTGTTGATTGCAGAATTGTATGGACTAAGTAAGGAACAAATAAAACATTTGACTTCTCCAGCTTATTTTAAGATTTTGAATGATAAAAATAAGGCGTATTTGTCTTTATTGAGTGATTGAGGTGTTTAAATGGTAACTTTATCGCTCGTAAGGACACCATGTCCGTCAAGCTATAAATAAGTTTTGGTTTTTACTCCTTTAGGAGTTGCATATTGGTAGCAAAATGTAAGAACCTCCCTTCATTTACTCCGTAGGAGTTGTATATTGGTAGCATGTTAAATTGCAAAATGCTACCAATATAAAGTTCCTAAAGGAACACCTGAAGTGAAACGAAAGCAGCGAAGCTAAAAAGGTTTTTTTCTCTCATTTCTCTACCAATATAAAGTTCCTAAAGGAATAGAATAACCATAAAATTTTTAACTTGACGGACATGGTGAGGATACGAGCAATGGTAGATTTTATCAAAATGAAACTTGATTTTACCGTTGCTCGTGTCCTCACGAGCGACCTATTTACAAACTATTTCAAAATATATTATTTATTTTTGGATAAAATAGTAGTTTTCTAATATATTGTCGTATCTTTGTATTGAAGGCACAACTTAGGGTCTTCAATTATTAGTTTTTATCTCGTTAATTAGTTTTATGAATCTTTACGTATCAAACTTGCCTTATTCTATCTCAGAAGAAGAATTAGAGGCTGTATTTTCAGAATTAGGTGTTGTTACATCTACAAAAATCATCACAGACCGTGAAACACGTCGTTCAAGAGGTTTTGGTTTCGTTGAAATGGAATCAGACGAAGATGGCGAAGCAGCTATCGAAGAATTGAACGGTATTGAACTTAAAGATCGTGAGATCCAAGTGAAAAAAGCCATTCCTAGAGAAGACAGAGGTGGTGGAAACTTCGGTGGTGGCGGCGGTGGTCGTCGTGACTACTAAACAAAACAATTGAATTAGTTATCAATAGTTTAGTTTCTTACTAGTCCTGTTTTTAATTGAATCAATATATGTTTAGCTTTATGTAAATTATACTTTATGTGAAATTTATATAAGCAACAAAAAAAAGCAACTTTCTTATGAGAGTTGCTTTTTTTGTTGTCATATATTTAACTATTTAACGAATATTTAACTATTTAACGAATATTTAACTATTTAACGAAGTGTTCGCTTGAAGCGAACACTTCGTTTTGCGTTTAAGAATCTACCAATCAATTTCATTTAATCCTTTTTCTTTCAGATACTCATTCGCTTGACTAAAATGCTTATTTCCAAAAAAACCAGTATGAACCGAATACGGAGAAGGATGTGGAGATTCCAAAACTAAATGTTTTTCTCTGTCTATAATTTGTCCTCTTGTTTGTGCATCTTTTCCCCAAAGTAGAAAAACTACATTTTCTTTCTCATCAGAAACAAGTTTTAAAACGGCTGAAGTAAAATCTTCCCAACCTTTCTTTCAATGTGAAGCAGGTTTTGAAGCCTGTACTGTCAAGACAGCATTGAGCATCAAAACGCCTTGTTCTGCCCAGCGTTCAAGGTTTCCACTTTTAGGAATTTCTTTTCCCAAGTCATCGTTTATTTCTTGAAAAATATTTTTGAGAGAAGGAGGAACACGAACACCATCACTTACCGAAAAACTAAGTCCGTTGGCTTGTCCTGCTCCGTGATAGGGGTCTTGACCCAGAATAACGACTTTTGTATCTTCAAAACTACATTTTTCAAAGGCATTAAAAATTAATTTCCCAGGTGGATATACTTTTTCTTGTTGTACGGCTTCTCTCAAAAAATGAGTTAGTTTTTCAAAATAAGGTTTTTCAAATTCTTCTTTCAAATGAGTTTTCCAAGATTCTGCAATTTTTACGTCCATAAAAAAATAAAGGTTAAAAAGTGTGTTTGTAAACAGGAATACAACTATTCACAAATTTATTATTTGCTAATTATCTACTAAAATTTGTATTCTATAAAAAAAATTATCATTTTAGTAATAAATCATTTCCTTTACTAAATGTTTTATAAAATGTTTGGAGAATTATTCAGCGCAATTACAGAAGGTATTTTGGTACACGTTCGTACCGAATTTCATAAAAAACATTCTCAAAATGGGAATTTTGTCTTTACTTATTACATTACTATCAAAAATACAGGTAGTCAGACTGTTCAGCTTATGCGCCGTCATTGGCATATTTACGATTCAAAAGGAATACACCAAGAAGTAGAAGGCGAAGGAGTAATCGGACAACAACCTATTCTGAAATCTGGACAAACGCACAAATATGTATCTGGTTGTCATTTAAAAAGCGATATGGGAAAAATGTCGGGTACTTATTTAATGAAGCGATTAGATGATGATACGCTTTTTGAAGTCAAAATTCCTGATTTTTCTTTGATTGACCCTATTAGGTTTAATTGATTTCACTAGTTTGTTGTTAGTGTCGCTTCACTAAAACATTAATAACGGCACTTTAGAGAGTTTTTGGTTCAATAATTTAGCTCGTTTAAAATACTTCAATGAAAATCATACTTTCTGCAACACCATCGTCTATTTAATTTACGTTCCTTAAAACAAAAATATCGTTCTTACTTTCTTGCACGCTAACTCTAAATCTTCTCACTTCATCAAAGGCAAAACAGGAAATTCTTTTTCTTCCATTTAAGTATAAATTAAGCAAATGTAAAACATCACACTATAAAACCAAAACAGAATTATTTACATGTATTTTTTTGTCGAACTCAGAGTCACAGAGAATGAGAATGCATTTTGAAATACTATTTCATAAGTATATTTAATTTTGATTGAACACTTATTTTGAATTATTAGATTGCAATATGAGTAACATTTTACGATTTCTGCGTACAAACTTGTTTTAAACAAAATAATAGTTTGCTTTTTCCATAGAATAGGATTTACAAACCCTGTTTTATAAAAAAAAAGACGATTTCACAGAATAAAATTTGGCAGCAATCTTTCTATTTTAGAATGTCACTCATATTAAGATTATATTCGTAATTAATTATTACATTCCAATAGCAATTTTATGAATAAACTTTGTCATTCCAGTTTGTCCATTGGTTTGTCCCTTTTGTATTTCTATGGGAGAGAGCGTTTCTCTGACAATATTAGCAATCGGTAGCGTATGGAAAGGATGTTTTGCAGAATCAAATGTATCTTTGAAAAGTTCTAACAATCTACTTATTCCACCTTTTAGGTACATAGGATTACAATGCTCAACAGCTTCAACAAGGGCTTCACAATCTGAACCATCACACCATACATAAAAAACAGCAGAAGTTTTGGTTTGTTTGATAAGTTGATACTGTAACTCTTCAGATTTGGTTTCTAATTCATTAAAATAAGTTCCCAAAATACAGGAAATGATATTTTTATCTTTTTTCTTAAAATCTAATTTTTCCATTACCTCTTTTAGCTTTTCTAGTTCTAAATAGAGATTGTATTTGGTAACAGGAGTTTTTACAGGTTTATTGAATACATAAATTGGGTAGTCTAATTCTTGCATGAGTAGTAATGATAAAAAAATAAGCAGAGTAAAAAGAGTGGCTCTCTGACAATTTTTGCCTTTTTATGATTCTTGGTAGAAAATAAATATATCTTGTATTTTGTTTAGCTCTGTACCTTAGGTCTGATTTAGACAAGGTAAGCTTTTTTATGGTTTTAAATACATATTTTAAACTGGTCAGACCTTTTGTACAGACTAATTTAAGATATAAGATAATTTTTGATAAAGGCTAGGACAGAAATTGTCAAAGAACCAAAAAAGTAAGTCATTGGTAAAAAAAATAGTTACAGAAGTGCAATCTCAGAACAATAATTTATTCTAAGAAATTATATTTAAAGATCAATTAAAAATTACGACTACAACTTATTGATTATCAGTTAGGTAAAGATTAAGTAACAGTAGTTTATTTAATTTATGTTCCTAAGTTATAATAGATTATTCTTGTTATGAAAAAGTTTAATAATGTTAGTAAGAAGTATTACAGAACCGTGAAGGAAAATCCACACAACAAGAGTAAAAAAGACAAAAGTATCTTGAATTTGTCTAAGATATGATTAAGATATGGCTAAGATACAAATTTTTTGACTTTTAATCATTCTTTATTGCGCTCGCTTTTTGTAATCATCATACGCATTATTGATTGCATTATATAGCATCTCACCTACAAGTTTTGCTCCTCTAGCATTAAAATGTGTATAATCACTTTGCGCTAAAGACGGTTTGTTATTTACCCACGAAATCATTGAATTCTGTCCTCCCATTGCATTACGCAAATCCCAGAAGGCACAACCTGTTTTCATAGCAGCATTTTGCTGTGCCTGTCTGATTACCTCCACACTTGGATAAGACTCAAAACGAGTTCCTTTTTTTCTTGCTCTATCCGAAACACTCACTACCAAAACACACGCATCTGGATGCAACGACTTCAAATAATTATACTGACGATAAAACATTCGCTCGTAATACGCAAGACTAAAATTTCCTTCTCCACTAATATTTACTCCAAACTGAACTATAATAAGTTTTACCTGTAAAGCCTCTACTTGCTGTTTCATAAAATCACGATTGATGCGAGGAATCTCAAAACCCGAACTTCCACGAAGCGAAACATTATCCAAAGCAACACCATTATTACAATCAAAGGCAACGCCCAAGATTTCTGGATTTCCTTTGCTTCCCAAATGAATCTGTATTTTATCAAAATTAGTTTTTAAAGCAACTTTATGAACAGCTAGATTTTCATTTCTTGGAAGGTCTAATTTATCAATTACTTCATCTCCATTTAGGTTGAGTTGAAAAGCCAAAGGTGCAGAAGGCGAACGATAAACCAATTTTACGTTTTCAATAGTAGTGGCTTTTTTGTGTCCCAGTTTTGGATCTGTAAAACGAACCCAAGCGTGTTTCATTTCTGCATGCAACGAGTCATTGTGAGCAGTCGGATTTGTAAAACGGTCGTATTCTGTCAGCAGTCCTAGTTTGTTATGACGAGGATTTTTCTTTTGGTCTATGTAAGCATATTTTGTCCAATTCGGAGAAAAACTTGTAAAAAGTGTCGCACGTACATTTCCACGCACATAAATTGGAACAAGACCTACACCACAACCCCCAAAGCGATGTTGAAAACGTTCTCTCAAATACGAACTAATACGGTCGCCTTCAATCTGTGAATCTCCATAATGAAGAATACGAATTAGATTAGCAGATTTTGAAAGAGATTGTAGAGAAGCAAAAAAAGCATCTAGCGCATTTGGACTTTGAGCAGGAAATTCTATCACTTGACGAGCAGCCACAACAGGTTCGTAACGTTCCTGCTGCAAAATAGTATCTTCTTGATTAGCAAATTGCAAAGAATCAGCTTCGGAATAAGCTAACGTATCTACTAAAATAGTTTCGGCATTTTCTACCTTATTTTGAATGTCTACAATAAAATCAAGTTCTTTTTTTGTTGTATCTGGAAGTGGACTCAAATCTTCAAACGTAAAAACATTGAGTGCAAAACTATCACTAAGAGAAACTTCACCAGGTGAAAGAGCCATTATTACAAGACAAATGCAAGTAATATAAAAAAGAAGTGTAAGAGGGCGAAAAGGTTCTACTGATTTTTCTTTCATTGAGGTTGCTTTTATACTTAAACGTAGTTCGTTCTGTTGTACAACAAATGTAGTAATTTGATTTATTAAATTATACAATTTTAGTTCAAAATTATCTTATATTCTCTTATTCTGGTTTCATATTTTTTTTGTATTTTTGGTAAAGTATAAATAGAGTAAGTAAAATAATATAAAAAGATAATGAGAATTTTTAAACTATATAATTATGAAATTAATTAAAAAATTAAATCCATTCAATCCTATTTTTCCAGCTTTATGTTTGTTGATTGCTTTTGCTTGGGTGGGATATGATAGTTTTTTTGGGCAGAAATATACGGAAGAGGAGAAGAATTATTTTGGTTCTGCTATTAGAAGTATGGAAGCTCTTTCATACAATTATCAAGATGATGCTGAAGAATTATTAGAAATTGATTGGTATTTCGGACGTGAATACTGCATAGAAGAAGTCTATTATGATACGCAAAAGAAAGCAAAGCAGCTTGGGTATATTAATTCCAATCTTACAGTAGAAAATTTTGATAAAGTTGATTTTACAAAAGAAATCTCTGTACGTTCTATCTTTGAATCCTACATAAAAAAGGCTAAAAAACTAGATAGTTTTTTAGCAGAAAAATATGATAATTTTGAATTGGAAAACGGACTTTCAGATAAGCAGATTTATCTTAAATATTTTTCTTATGACAGCCTACAAAGTAAATATCATTTGGCAAGGTTTAAAGTAGAATTTGCAAGAATGTACTACGAAGATGTAGAATTATTATTGAATCAACGTATAAAAGGAGCAGTTGAAGAACGAATAAATAATCCTGTTGCAGTTCCTTATATAGTAAACGGAACTGGAGAAATTTATTTGAATTACTGTTATAACTTTGATATAAGCCATACAAAAATCATATCTCCAAAAAATTTAGAAACCAATTTCAATGAAAATGGTCATTTAATTATTCCTCGTTCAATAAGAAATTCAAATTCGGTTATCGAAATAAATATTAATTGTTCAACAGATACTACTTATAAATTAAAACTAATAAATTATGAGAATTAAAATTTATATTTCTCTCTTCTTATGGCTAAGTTTTCTACTATTAGTTATCTCTCATTTTATGAATACCAAAGAAAAAGAAGAGCTAAAAGCCATTGATATAACAAAAAATAGTGTGCTAAAAGCTCAACAAAAGCATTATGACAAAGAAATAAATAAAACTGAAATTCTACTAGAAGAAACTGGAAATAATCATAGAGATAGGAAAGTACAAGATACAGTTCTAATAGGTAGGACTATAATAGATTCTTTGTTTGAAAATGGAGAAATTAAAGCCGAAATTATAATGCCTTTTTTAAGCAAGTATTATTACAATCACGAAGGCGCACATAGTGAAGAAGAAGAAATAAGACATTTATTAGAAGGATATAAAGGCGATAATGAAGTGATAAAAAGTATAGATAATTTTTCTCGCTATCAATATGCTTACGATAGATTATTTGACCATCATAATAAGTTTTGGGATGGTAGGGGTTGTGGCTTTGATAGGGTTTCTATAGCAAAATCCAGCGATTCAACATTAGCATTTGCTATTACAGCACTTCCTAACTATATAGAGTTGCCAGAAAAAACCATTCAATTTATCAATCAAGAAGATAATAAAGAAAAAGATTGGAAACTACAGTATGACAAAAATTCCACACAACCAATCATTTTTCAAATTAATACCTACACAAAAACAGATACCACAAGAAAACGCTATCAAATCAAACCTCAAAAAGGAAAGCAATTAAAGACTTTTGATTATGAAGAGATAGAATAATTTTATTCAGCCTTCACTTTCTCCTCTCTCAAATTCTGTAATTCTTGCCATTCATCACGCAGTCGTGCAGCTTCCATAAAGTTGAGTTCTTTTGCTGCCGTTTCCATTTTTCGCTTCGTTTGGTCAATTACTTTCGAAAAGATCTTTTACATTCATCGCCTTTATGACTGGGTCAATAGAAATTGTCATCTTAGATTCTTCATAAAATTCTTTTGGCAACGACTTAGCATCAGCCACCGAAGTTTGTTGCATAATGGCTTCTTTTGACTTAAATACAGTTGTTGGCGTAATTCCATTTGCTTCGTTGTATTCTTGCTGGATTTTTCGACGACGGTTTGTTTCATCAATCGAAAGGCGCATCGAAGGCGTAATTTTGTCAGCATACATAACTACATGACCGTTCGAATTACGTGCAGCACGTCCGATAGTTTGGATAAGCGAACGTTCATTTCTCAAAAATCCTTCTTTATCTGCATCTAAAATAGCGACTAACGAAACCTCTGGTAAATCCAATCCTTCACGAAGCATATTTACACCAATCAGAATATCAATTACTCCCAAACGAAGCTCACGAATAATTTCTATTCTATCCAAAATCTTTACATCAGAGTGAATATAACGCACTTTCATTTGTAATTTCTCAAAATATCTACTCAACTCTTCTGCCATTCTTTTGGTAATGGTCGTAATCAAGGCACGTTCTCCATTAGCAATCGTTTTGTCTATTTCATTCAAAAGATCGTCGATTTGTGTACGAGTAGGACGAACTTCAATAAGTGGGTCGAGAAGTCCAGTAGGTCGAATAATCTGCTCTACAATTACGCCTTCACTTTTCTGTAATTCGTAATCAGCAGGAGTAGCCGTTACAAAAACAGCTTGGTCAATCATTGATTCAAACTCATTAAATGTAAGTGGACGATTATCCAAAGCAGCAGGCAAACGAAAACCGTGATCAACAAGCGAAATCTTACGAGAACGGTCGCCTCCCCACATCGCACGTACCTGTGGAACAGTTACATGGCTCTCATCAATTATCATCAAAAAATCTTTAGGGAAATAATCCAACAAACAAAACGAACGTTCGCCAGCCTTTCAATTATCAAAATAACGAGAATAATTCTCAATTCCAGAACAATACCCCAACTCTTTCATCATCTCCAAATCCGATTCGGTGCGCTCTTTTATGCGTGCAGCTTCTTCAAAACGCCCATCATTTTCATAGAAACGAACTCGGTCTTCTAAGTCAAATTCTATTTGTTCCATTGCTCTGGTTATCGTGTCTTTGCTCGTTACAAAAAGACTTGCAGCAAACAGAAGCATATAGGTTTCATCATTTATTTTCTTTCCAGAAACTGGGTCTATGCGTTGTATGGCTTCAATTTCATCTCCCCAAAAATAAATTCTGTACGCAATATCAGCATACGCAGGATAAATATCTACGGTATCTCCTTTTACTCTAAATGTTCCTCGTGTAAACTCTTCTTCACTTCAACTATACATAACGGCTACCAAATCCAACAAAAAAGCATTGAGAGAAATCTGATCGCCTGTACTTATTTTTACACTATTCTCTACAAATTCATTCGGATTTCCCAAACCATAAATACAGGAAACAGAAGCAATTACGATTACATCTTTTCTACCAGAAAGTAAAGATGCCGTTGTAGAAAGTCGTAGCTTTTCAATATCCTGATTAATAGCTAAATCTTTTTCAATGTAGGTATCTGATGCCGAAATATAGGCTTCTGGCTGGTAATAATCATAATACGAAATAAAATATTCAACGGCATTATCAGGGAAAAACTGTTTGAATTCTCCATACAATTGTGCTGCTAATGTTTTGTTATGACTAATAATGAGTGTAGGACGACCTAATTTTTCAATGACATTTGCCATTGTAAAAGTCTTTCCAGAACCTGTTACACCCAAAAGTACCTGAAAATCTTCACCTTCTTTGATGCCTTTTATCAAAGCGGCAATCGCTTTTGGCTGGTCGCCTGTTGGTTTGTAGGGAGAATCTATACGGAAATTCATATATCAGTTACCAGTTTTTTCAGTTACCAGTAAAATAGTTACCAGTAATCAGTAGAGTATCATGTTTTAATCTAAGCAAAGATAACTAACTATAAGGAAAATGTTTTTTGAAATTTGAGAATTAATATTCATAACTCAAGAGCAATTTAAAATTACTATACATCTATATTATCCTTCATTTCTTTCAAAAAATTATCTAATTCTATATTGTTCTCAAATTGTAATACTCCCATAATTCCTACTTGATTCAAATATCTTCTTATATCTTTTTTTCCTTTTCCTCCTGCTTCAGTACCCAATTTATCTCTATTAATAACGTAAGACGTATTTCTTCTCCTTCTTGTCTTCTAAATGCCTTCCATAATTTATCATTTGTAGGATATAAATATCTTAAAGCTGGAATATTATAGCATTCAAAAAAATAAGTTAATACTTTCAACTTCATGATATATTTTCTTAAAGTAAATTAATACTAATTACTGATGTTACACAACATCAAAGTTTAGGGAAGTTTAGACCAAACCCACGAATTTATTCGTGGGAAAGTAACCACTACTTTTTACATGAATCTACTTTTCCGTTTTATTAAAATTACTCCTTTTATTTTAGAATAGAGTAGAAACAAAAAAACGAAGAAGGTGGTGGTAGCTTCCACGAATAAATTCGTGGGTTTCATGTTAATTGCGTAACATCAGTAATTAGAGTAAGAGTCAGTAAATTTCTTTTTTTGTTTCTGCGAAACAATGGCTTTAGAATTTCTGAATTAATCTTCTCTGTTCGTAAATTAATGTTTATATTTGAAAACGAGAAAATTAGCGAATTAAATTAAAAAAATTAAATATGGTACTGTCAAAGGACAATCTTAAAAAAGAAATAGAAGATAGAAAAAAGGAATATAAAACAGATAGTTATTCAATGTCTATTGGAGAATTAACTAATTTATATAGAGATGAAGAAATAGTCATAAATCCCGATTTTCAGCGTTTTTTTAGATGGGATATATTTCAGAAAACAAGTCTAATTGAATCTATATTATTAGGAATTCCTATCCCTCCGATTTTTGTTTATCAAACAGAAGAAGGAAACTGGGAATTAGTAGATGGTTTACAACGAGTTTCTACTTTGCTAGAGTTTATGGGAATATTGCGTAAAGGAGAAGAAGGCAAACTTTATTCTCCCTCAATACTGATTGCTACCGAACAATTACAAAATTTAGAAGGTGTTACTTGGAAATCTTTATCGCAAGAAATAAGGTTAGAGATAAAGAGAGCTAGAATTACTGTTGAAATAATAAAGAAAGAATCAGATAAGGATGCAAAATTTGAGGTATTTCAAAGATTAAACGCTAATGGTTCACGCCTTTCTGAGCAGGAAATAAGAAATAGTCTTTTAGTAATGTTAAATAGAGAACTGTTTGTTTGGGTAAAAGAATTAGCTGAAAATATGGATTTTCAATCTTGTATTTCTATTCCAGAAAGATTAGAACAGGAGCAGTATTATATGGAGTTGGTTTTACGCTATTTAGTTCTCTTACACTTCGAAACAAATCCTAAAGAGTTAAATTCTATTAATGAATTTATTACTCAAAAAATAAAATTAATTGCTAAAAATCAGTCTTCTACCTTTGACTTTAAGAAAGATAAGGAGCGTTTTGAAAAAACTTTTAGAGAATTAAGAACATTTGGTAAAAATGCTTTTAAACGATATGATGAAAGTAAAGGCAAATATGTAGGAGGTTTTTTGGAATCTGTATATGACCCTATTGTAGTAGGTATAGCTTACAATATTCATGATTATAATACAGAAGAAGATAAGAAAGTACTAAAAGAGAAGGTTAAAAATATATGGAAAGAAGATGTATTTCTAGCGAATAGGAAACCTGATACATCTGCTAGTTCAAGGCTTCCAAAATTAATTCCTTTTGCAAAAAAGTATTTTAAAAAATAAAATTCTATAGAATGGCGAAGGACAACAGAACACTTGAAATGCTTAGTGATAATTTAGATAATGAACTCGGTTGGCGAAGGCAAGAACTGCTTGTACTCAAAAATAAGATTCCATCAAAAAATAATACAGAACAAACTGCTTTACTCCGTGCTAATTATGCAATGTTATATGCACATTGGGAAGGGTTTATAAAGTCTATTTCAGAGAATTACCTCAACTACGTTTCATTGAGAAAACTAAATGTAGTAGAATTAAAAGCTTGTTTCATTGCTAGAATAATTCGGTCTAAAGGAAATAATGAAAAAAGGATTTATCAAGAAATTACTAAAATAGAATTTATTCTAAGTCAGTTGAATAATAGAGTGCATTTGTCGGATAATAAAGTAAGTACAAAATCTAATTTAACGTTTACAGTATTTGAAGATATTCTGACAGAATTAGGATTGAATGTTGAAGATTTAGAACCAGTTATAGATTATAAAAATGAAAGTAATGATATTAATATGAAAAAAATCCGAACAGAAATTGATAATTTAGTAGTAATAAGAAATGATGTTGCACATGGAAAAAAACTTGTTGAAATGACATACGATGATTTTATTGGTAAATGGGAAATTGTTATTCTGTTTATGCAAAACATTAAAGAAAAGCTTTATCAAGCTGCTGCACAAGAGAAATATAAAAACTAAGAAAACCTACCTCAATTCCTTATTTCCAAAATATTCAATAGCATCAAAAAAAGAGCATTTACTTTCTCTAACTCAAAAGTAATCCTAAATCAATCTCAAAACCTTTCAAAATAGGTTCTCCAGAAATAAACTGATTGAAGCCTTTTATGATTTCTGTTGGCTGTCCAGCTTTATAAATATGAACTTCTTGATTTTTAGGATTAATAAGCCACGCCAACGGAACTCCATTAGTAAGCCAAATATCCATTTTTTCTTGTAATTCTTTCATTGTATCCCACTTTGAACGTAATTCAATTACAAAATCTGGACACACTTTTCCAAACTTCTCTTTTTCTTGTTCTGATAATTTGTTCCATTTTTCATTGAATACAAAAGCCACATCGGCAGCACGCACCGAACCGTCAGGCAAAGTAAAAGCTCCGTTTGAGTCAAAAACTTGTCCCAATTTTGATATTTCATTCCAAATTTCCACTCGTGCCAAAAGCTTACTATTTAGTCTGCTTGTATTTAATCCAGTAGGTGACATAAGTATAATATTTCCGTATTTATCTTTTTCTAGACGCAGTTCAGGGTTGTTGGCACAAAGAGTAAAAAATTCTTCATCACTAAATCGTAATGGTTCAGTAAGTTTGATATTAAATTTCATTTTGAATTATTTTGAATTTGTTTGTACAAGATAATGATTTTTTCAGAATAAAAACTTGCTATTCCACTACCTTCATTAATACTTGAAAGCTATACTACCTCAATTCTTCGTTTCCAAAATACTCAATAGAAGCCACCAAAATAGCACCGATAGGCATAAGACCAAGAGCCATAAAAAAGTGAGTATCTAGTTCAGGAATATATCTCATCGTTTCCAAAACCTTTACCTTTCCGTGTATCATTTCACTTCTCACTACTTGCTTCCAAGGATAAATAATAGAAAGCGAACCCAAAACGAAACCTGTCAGGATAGCTAAAAGAGAATTTTCATAATTATCAAAAAGCCAAGACAAAACTTTTGCAAACGTAAGAATACCTACAACTGCACCAACAGCAAAAGGAACAATTATCCAAAGACCTGCAATTATTCCAACACTATCAAACTTAACAAGAGCAGAAGGAAAATCACTCAAAGCACCAATCAAAAGTCCGTAATTACCTAAAAGTAATAAAACAAAAGAACCCGAAACGCCAGGCAAAATCATACTACAAATAGCAATAAAACCACAAAAGAAAAGATAAAAAGGATTCGAACTTCCTTCTATTGTTCCACTAAAAGAAATTCCGACAGCTACTGTTGCACCAATCAAAAACCAAATAATAGTAGAAATTTTCCATTCTTTAATGCGCCTTCCCACTACCCAAACGGTAGCTATGATAAGTCCGAAGAAAAACGACATAGTCAGAACTTCATAAGTTTCCAACAAATATTTAAATAGTTTTGCAAACGTAATAAAACTTGTTGCTATTCCTGCAAAAAGTGCCAACAAGAAGAACAAATCAGTTTTCTCTGCAAATTCTTTAAACTTTCCCTTGAAAAATAGTTTCATAGTAGGAATAGAAAAACTCCCAATCGCTTCTAAAAGTCGTTCATAAATTCCCATTAAAAAAGCAATCGTTCCACCAGAAACACCTGGAACTACATCGGCAGCACCCATTGCCATTCCTTTTAGATAAATCAGTATTAATTTTTGCATAAAAAGTCAAAATTCAGAGTTATGAAATATTTATTTAGTAATGTTGATTAAAAAAAACAAAGTCAGAGATAATTTTCATTCAACTGGTAACTGGTTACTACTTACTGGTAACTGATTTATTTACTTATCCAATGTTCTGGATTTAGTTTTTCTTGATGCCTCCAAATTTGAAATTCAATTTCGTAAGTGTCATCTTTGTAGCTTCCTGCTGTTCCGATAGGCTGTTTTGCACTTATTTTGTCGCCTGTTTTTATCTTGACAGACTTTAAGCGAGAATAAACCGTAAAATAATCTCCATGTTGGATAATTACTAAATAACCTCGCCCAGCAATTTCACTCACATCAACTACTTTTCCTGCAAAAACAGAGCGTACAGGTTCATTTGGTTGTGTTTGAATATCAATTCCTAGTTTTTCTATTTTTACAACAGGTTTTCCTTCTTCCTCTGGCAAATAGGGCTGAATACCGAAATGAGCAGAAATAAAACCATTTTTGACAGGCCAAACAATTCTTCCCTTAGATTTTGCAAACGAAGTAGAAGTCATTTTTTCACTTGATGAAAGACTTGCTGAAAACGAGGAATTATTAATTGTTTTGCTAATCAAATTATCTACTTCTTTCAATATTTTTCGCTCCTTGTTTAAGTCTGAAAGTAATCTTGATTCTTTTACTTTAAAGGTTTGCAAGATTTGTTTTTGCTTGCTTTTTAGTGTTGCTAATTCTCTTTCTTCTTTTGTCTGAACTTTCAAGAGAGATTGTTTTTCTGTTTTATTTTCTTGTAATTGTGAAGTTCGTTTGCTCAAATTCTGTCGTACATATTCTATCTGCTTTATTTGTTCTCTGCGAAGCAGATTATATTTTTGAAAATAGCGCAAGCGAGCCAAAAGTTCATTAATAGAATTGGAAGCCAAAAGTAATGAGAGTTTTTCATAACGACTATTGTTTTTATAGGCTAAATAAAGCATAATTCCGTATTCGTGCTTGAGTTCTGCCAAATCTTTTTCCAATGATTCTACAATGTTCTGATTTTCTTGTATAGATTCATCTAACAATTTAAGTTCTTTTCCTATTACACGAACAAGTTGTTTTCGCTGATTTATTTGCCCATTTATGGCTGAGAGCGAACTTATAGTTGTTTTTTTCTCTTTTTGTGTTCGCTTTAATATTCGATTTGTGTTCGTGATTCTGCTTAAAATAGTAGAGCGTTCTTTTTCAAGTTGTTTTTTTCGTTGAGCAAAACCAGTACTCGGATTCACAAACACAAAAAACAAAGAAAGGAGAGCTATAAGAACTATTTTAAGAGAATTCATGAAATTTGACTTGCTAAAAAAGAAAATAGTGTTATTTGGCACTAAAAAGACTTTTTTTGAGAAAATTTTATTAACTTTACTGTAAAGTTACGCATTTTTATAATTGAATAATAAAATTAATTCTACCTCACTTCTAAAAATACTTGTTTAAGACATTATTTTATATTTTTATACAAGAAAAACGGAAGTAGTACGTTTTAACTTAAGGGAAAGCAAAATCAGCTAAGTTTTTGATAACTTAATAGCATACGAATGTAATTCTATTTTACAATTTCATGGCACATGGTTTGCAAATCAATTAACTAACCATCAGTTGAACAATAGATAGATATAATGACAAGTTTGTTTTAGTTTCTGGAAAAATTTGTTTTTTATTCAATAAAATGTCTAATACTATTCAATAATGATGTTTAATCATAAAATAATTTTAAAATAACAGGTCTTGTATTTGTCTAATTTACAGTCCTTTACTATATTGGTAAAAATTTAGTTGAAGTGAAATAATTGATTTAGTTGTATTTAATTAAATAAACTATAGAATTATTTTTTTATGCTAAACTTATTACCTATTCTATTTCGTTACATAAAACGGTATCAATATGAAATTCAAATTACTCTTATTGCCTATATTTATTATAGGTTTGTTATTTACAATAAATCCATCTTTTGGTCAACCAACTGGCGAAGCCTTAGATGCTTTTGTAAAAGGTGAAAACTTTCGCAAGCAAAGACAATGGAAGACAGCTCTTGAGCAGTTTGATATTGCTGTTGCAAAAGACCCTACTGTTTATAAATATCATTACAATAAAGCACTTTGTCATTTAGTGCTTCGTGAAGCAGAACCTGCTATTGAAGCGTTGGAAAAAACAGTTTCTTTGAAAAAAGAATTTGTAGATGCCCATGAACGTTTGGCTCGTCTTTACAAAATTACTGGAAAGTATGATCAATCTGTAGCTTCTTATCAAAATGCTTTTAAATACGATACTGACCCAAAAAGAAAAACAGATTACAAACTTAATATTGTTTTGATTTTGGATAGAACGAAACGCCTAGAAGAAGCTGGTGCGCATGTTGCAGACCTAAAAAAACTTGCTTCAGATGACTTAAACGTTCTTTATTATGAAGCAAAATATAGTAATGCAACAACGAAGTATGAACAAGCAAAAAATGCTATGCTTAAAGCTACCGAAATGCTTGCTACTGATAATCCAAAAGAAATTGCTCGTTATTATTACGAACTTGGTTTTGCGTACCATCACTTAAAAATGTATGAAGAAAAAGAAAAAGCATTTGATAGAGCGAATATAGGACCTTTTATGGCTCGTATCACTAAATTAAGACCACAGTATTATCATGCCATTGCGCTTTCTTACTTCAAAGTATATGATTTGAATAAAAGTAAAGAGTTAGTAGAAAAAGCATTAGAGATGCGTAAGGATTTTCCACAAGCACATGATCTGTTGGTAAAAATTGCTGCTTCGGCAACAGACAAATCTGCTGTCATCGAACATCAACTTTCTTCTATCCAAACAGAACCAAATGCAGTAAAACGTTCTCAAAAATTTGCTGACCTTGCAGAACTTCAATTAGAATCTCGTAAGTACGAAGCAGCTATCAAATCGGCTGACGAGTGTTTGGCTTCTCAACCCAAAAATTATGCAGTTGTATTTATTAAAGCTATTTCGCAGCATAAAATGAAGGCTACACAAGACGCTATCAAGACGTTGGAAGATTTACTTCAATTTCCAGGTATAGATGCTGAAACGAAAGCACAATATAACTTTGCGCTAGGTATGTTTTATCAAAGTTTGAATCAATCAGAACAAGCTGTTGCGGCCTTTACTCGTGCAAAATACGGTTCTTATAAGTATGCTGCTTACGAAGAATTAGAAAAATTTAAGAAAAGCGATGAAGATGTTGCAGAAGAAAAATTAGAAGACGTGGTAGAAGATACAGATGGAGAGTAATTTCTCAAAACTATATAAAGTCTTATAATTATCTTATGCAATCAATCCTTTAAAAAGCAAAACCCTTTTCAATATTAGTTTGAGAAGGGTTTTTTGATGCTTTTATCTAATTTATCTTTATTTTATCTTTATCTCGTTTTGATTAATTAACATTATCACGGTTATTTACAGTGTTGATTACCAATAAATTAGCAAAAAACGAAAAGTGCTTATTTTTCCATAGAACTGGGGTTTGCAAACCCAGTTCTATGGAAAAATGAACATTGCTAAATTAACCGTGATAACCTTTAATTTGATTTAGTTTGGCTTGGCTTTAATTGATTCAACTTTCGTTTTCCCATTGTCTTATCCAAAAAGTTAGGTTGTGAAATTCTTCTTCTTCTTTTCCTATTTCTTTCCAAGCTATTTGTGTTTGCAAATTAGGCTGTTTCTCATATTTTCTGTGTTTCCAAAACTCTTCTAAATTTTGGTAGTCTTTTGGGCAAAGAGGATGGTCTTCTGGACAATCAATTGCACAAAAAGCAGTAAATTTTCCTTGCTCTATATTTTCTTTCTTAAAATAATCAGCTGCCCATTTTTCTCGCTCTTCGAAAAAACGAACTCCAATTCCTTGATTTCTGTATTCTTTTTTGAGAACTGATTCTTCAAAATAGACTCCTTTACTAACATCATATTCCTCTGTAATAAACGGAAACTGAATAAATGAGTCGGATTCTTTCAAGGCAATACAAGTAGAAGCTCCAATTACATCTTTTCCGTCGAAGGCAAGTACTACGGCTGCATTTTTGGCATGAATATACGAATACAAATAGATTTGCTCATAATCAAAATCTCCATTATATAAATAGGGATATTCTTTGAATATCTCAATTCTAAGTGCTGCTAAGTTTCGAGTATAAGGCTGAATGGTATCGCCTGTAAATAATTGTATACGCATGAAAAAGTAGAAATAATAAGAAAATTCGTAGTTTTATGAGTTCAGATGAACAACAAAAACTGTTCCTTCAAATGCCGTGTAGCAATTTAAAGAAACAGTTTACATAAGTTAATAAGCAACTTAATTTGTATTGAATTACAATTGTATCAATTACACTTCCAATTCTCTCAACGTTTCGTGAGTAAGAGGTTTGTTGATATACTGACGTACAAAATTATAATTTTTGGCTTTACTCATATCTTTTGGATTGATAGAAGAAGTAAGCATTACAATTTTACAATAATTTTGTGTAAAATCTGAAAGCGTATTGAATTGATCCAAGAACTGAAAACCATCCATAAGAGGCATATCAATATCTAAGAAAATAATCTGTGGCAAAACTTTATTATCAGGCATATCTTGTGCAATTTTTTCTACGTTGCGAAGAAATTCAATCGCACTTTTGGCACCTGAATGAGTATATATTTTATCACAAATTTCTGCTGTCTGAATCATTTTCTGATTGATAAGATTGTCGATTTCATTATCGTCAATCAGCATTACTGCATAATATTTTTTATCTGCCATACGAATAAATTTAATTCTAGTTAAGGTGCAAAATAGTTAAATGAGCAAAAAACTAAAATAAATAAGTTAGTTAAATTTTGCTTAATGAAGATATAAAAAATGAATTTATTTAAACCACAAACGGTAATAAATTATCCAATAAATAGGCTTATTATGGATTTTATTTTTTGATTGAATTTCCTAACTTTAAAATAAAAACGAGAATCATAAGTATTTATGATACAATCTATATAAATTTATTCAAAGAAAAAAATAATCTTTCATTCTACCAAATCTATACTCAAAATACACTCTAATTTTTGAATCTATCTCTTTATTAATTCAAATTTCAAATAAAAAACGCCTTTTGAACTATTTTTTTATATTTATACTTGTAGATATACAAATTCTTTCTTAGATTTGCATTCCCTTTAAAACAAAGGGTTCTCTTTTTAGAAGAGAATGGACCTATAGCTCAGTTGGTTAGAGCACCTGACTCATAATCAGGTGGTCCTAGGTTCGAGCCCTAGTGGGTCCACAAAAGTCGTAACAGGCAATGCAATATGCAAACAGAAAAGCGAATTTTGAATTAATTATTTTGATTAATTTAGAATTCGCTTTTTTTATGTCAAAATTTTATATCAAAATACGATTCATTTATTTTATCTTAACCTCCAACCCTCTAAGTCCCATATCAACGACTTGTTCTGTAATTTGATTTCCTACATTAATATCCCATTTCCCATTTGAGTTGGTATCTTTCCATTCAAAACTATTTTTAATTGAAAAAGAAAGAACAACTGTAATATCTTCTGTTTCTTTTCCTGTAATCGTCAAAGCATTTTCGAAAGAACCCGTAATCACACACGAACCAGCAGGAACAGGCGAAGTAGCAGCCAAAGGATTAACAACCGTAGTACCAGCCGATTGCCCAGTAGTTACTTCATTAAATGTATAATTATATTGAGGAATGGTAACTTCGGTTTCGAAAGCCCAAAAGCCTTGTTTTTTGTCGTCATTAACAACTACAGTTTTGTTTTTTACTGTAAAATCATTGATTCTGGTATTATAACCGATAAAACCTGCAATCGTTCCTTGTTGATTTGGCAAGTCTAATGTTTCATTCAGAATAGGAATATTATTCAAGTCATAGTTAATAGATAAGTTTTGATAAGCCACCGAAGCACGAACCCACTCGTATTTTCCTGCTGCAATATCTTTTATCGGAATTTCTAAAAAAACCTTTCCTTCTGGACTTACAATCGCCTTTGAAAAATCAATCGCTGAATTAAATCCATTCTTATTCGAGCTTACTTCTTCATTTTTATACAAAACCTGTCCTTCTCCAAGCTGTGTAAAAGCAGTTGGAGCAAATTCAATATAATGAACACTCATAGAATTAAAAATAGGGGTCTGTGCTGCATTTCCTGCTGGAATTATGGAAGGTTGAGCTAGATTGTTAAGCCTTTGTTGGTTAGCATCAAACTTAAATTCGAAACGAACTTTTGCTGTACTCTCAGATGGATTTGGGTCATCTGTTTTTGTTTCACAAGACGAAAAAGTAACTATTATTACTAAAAACAATAGTGCAATTAGTTTATTTGTCGTTTGATTTTTTGATAGATTATTCATTGAAGTAAAATTTGATTTAGAAGAAATAGTTAATTAACTTACTTGTTTCGAATACAAATTTCTAACCTAATTAATTTTTCATAAAAAATAAAAAATATTTTCAAATCTAATTCAATTATCGTAATATTGCAATGAATAAATATACTATTCTCAAAAAATAAAAATGGCACTACATAATGACTAATTTTGAACGGTATTTAACGATTTGGGTAAGCCTTTGTATTATTATAGGTGTTCTTGTAGGTAAATTTTTTGGCGATGATATTTCTGTTATCAGTAATCTGACTATTGCTACGATTAATATTCCTGTGGCAATTTTGGTTTGGCTCATGATTTATCCTATGATGGTACAGATAGATTTTGGCTCTTTAAAAAATGTCAGAAAAAACTTAAAAGGTCTGTGGCTTACTCTCATTATCAACTGGCTTGTGAAGCCTTTTACTATGGCATTTTTTGCTTGGATATTTTTTGATTATCTCTATCAAGCCTACATTACACCAAAAGAAGCTGCTGAATATTTTGCTGGTGCTGTTCTTTTGGGAGCTGCTCCTTGTACGGCTATGGTTTTTGTTTGGTCGTACCTCACTCGTGGCGATGCAAATTATACACTTGTACAGGTTTCTGTCAATGATTTGGTTTTGCTCGTTTTATTTATTCCTATTGTTCGTTTTTTATTGGGAATTAATAATATAGAAATTCCTTACGATGTCTTGATTACTTCTGTAATTGTTTTTGTAGTTGTTCCTTTGAGTGCTGGTTATCTTTCCAATCAATATTTTATCAAAAAGAAAGGAATAGAATGGTTTAAAGATGTTTTTTTAGCTAAATTAAAACCTGTTTCTGTTGTAGCTTTACTTGCTACACTTATTTTATTATTTGCTTTTCAAGGAGAAAAAATTATTGAAAATCCATTTGCTATTTTCTTGATTGCCATTCCTTTGACGATACAGACTTATTTTATATTTTTTCTATCTTGGAATTTGGGTAAATGGATAAAATTACCATTTTCTATTTGTGCACCTTCTGCGATGATTGGTGCTAGTAATTTTTTCAAACTTTCGGTAGCAATAGCCATTTCTATTTTTGGTTTAGATTCTGGAGCGTCTTTGGCTACCGTTGTGGGAGTATTGATAGAAGTGCCAATTATGCTTTCTTTAGTCTATTTAGCTAATAAATGGAGTTATTCTTAATTTACTTTAAAAACAAACTTCAAATTTGCATTTCTAATTCATTTATCGTATTATTGCAATATATAAATAAAACTAAACAAAATGGGACTTACCAAATCCGATATTTTTACTGAAGAACAAAACAAACTGGCAGATTTTGCCAAAGTGTTGGGACATCCTGCTAGAATAGCTATTTTACAGCATTTGATAAAAGTCAATACCTGTATTTGTGGCGAACTTGTAAACGAAATTGGACTTGCACAGCCTACTATTTCCCAGCATCTCAAAGAACTAAAACGAGTAGGAATTATACAAGGAACGATTGAAGGAACAAGTATTTGTTATTGTATTAATCCTCAAAACTGGAAAGCAATACAAACTCTTTTTGATTCCTTTTTTACCAATTTTGTTTCAAAAACTGATTTTTGCTGTTAAAATGTAGCGTAGGCTTCAGCCTTCGTTCAGATAACTCAATTGTATAAATCAAATTTCTGCAAGACTTAAAAAAAATAATTTATTTCACTTATTATTTATCGTTAAATTGCAATAAACAAATGAAAACTCAAAATTTAGCCAAAACAGAAACTCAAAACGACATTCAAACCGACCAAGAAATTAAAGATATGGTTCGCAATCGTTACGAAGAAGTAGCTTTGCAGGATAAAGATTTTAATGTTTCTTCGTGTTGTGGAACTACTGAGAGTTCGAACGGAAATTTATAACATTATGTCAGAAGAATATGATAATCTAAACGGTTATGATTCTAATGCTGATTTGGGCTTAGGTTGTGGACTTCCGACACAGTTTGCTCAAATAAAAAAAGGTGATATAGTTCTTGATTTGGGTTCAGGAGCAGGAAATGATGCTTTTGTGGCACGAGCAGAAACTGGAGAAACTGGAAAAGTAATTGGAATAGATTTTTCTCCTACTATGCTCAAAAAAGCTCGCCAAAATGCTGATAAATTGGGTTATAATAATGTGGAGTTTAGAGAAGGCGATATCGAAACGATGCCTATTTCTGATAATTCAGTTGATGTAATTGTGAGTAATTGCGTTTTGAATCTTGTACCAAACAAAAAAGCTGTTTTTGCAGAAATGTACAGAGTTTTGAAAAGTGGTGGTCATTTTAGTATTTCTGATATTGTACTTTTAGGTCAGCTTCCAGATGCTTTACAAAAAGATGCTGAAATGTATGCAGGTTGTGTTTCTGGTGCAATTCAGAAAGAAGATTATCTCAATTTTATCAAAGAAACTGGTTTTTCAACTATTATTCTACAAAAAGAAAAAGCTATTCTTATTCCTACCGATATTCTTCAAAAGTATCTTTCTGAAAGCGAAATAGAAGAATTTAGAAACGGAGAAACAGGAATTTTTAGTATAACCGTTTTTGCTCAAAAAAATGCTTCTTCTCAATCTGATAATTTTATAAAAGAAGTTGTTCAAGAAGAAAAAACCGTTTGTAACCCAAATAGTGGTTGTTGTTAATTTTAATTATTCTATCACTTTTCTTTAAACGTTACAAAAATGAAAACTTCAAATTTATTTTCAGTTGTTGTTTTAGCTTCTTTTCTTTTCATTAATTTATCATCTTTCAAAAATTCTTCTAAACAGTTGGAAAAAATTAACGAAATGAACAAAAATAAATTATATCCAAAGCTTCAAAATTACTCAAAAGAACTAACTACTAATTTTGAAAGCATTGATGAAGAACGGAAGGTAAAATTAAAGGAAATCGGAGACTATATCATTAAGAGGAAAACAGAGCAAAAAAAGTCTTCAAAGAACATAGATATTACTGTAATCTGTACGCACAATTCACGTAGAAGTCATTTTGGACAAGTTTGGTTGCAAGTAGCAGCCTATTATTATGGAATTGAAGGAATACATACTTTTTCTGGAGGAACAGAAGCAACAGCATTTAATCCTAGAGCAGTCGCAGCACTTGAACGAGCAGGAGTAAAAATACAAAGTACGACGGCAAAAGAAGGTAATGAAAATCCTGTTTATTCTATGTCAGTTGGAAATACATTCCCTAAAACATTGATGTTTTCCAAAAAGTACACACACAAACAGAATCCTCAAAAAGATTTTGCTGCTATTCTGGTTTGTAGTGATGCCGACAAAAATTGTCCTTTGGTAATGGGAGCAAATACTCGTTTTGCTATTCCATTTGAAGATCCAAAAATTTCGGATAATACACCTAGCGAAGAACAAAGATATGATCAGAGATGTAAACAGATAGGAACAGAATTTTTCTTTGTTATGGATTATGTCAAAACGGAATTAAGCAGAAGATAATTTTTGATTCAAGAGTTTCGAAAAAGTATTTTATTTCTAAATAATGGAAATAAAATGCTTTTTTGGTTGAAAAAAATGTACCTTTCAGAAATATCCCCTCCAAAAAAAATTATTCCTTTCTTACAAACATTGATTTGCGATGACTTTTCTTTGGACAGATGTTCTGACTTTCCCTGCTATTTTTCAAGGTGTTTTGATTGCTTTTGTGCTTATTACCATCAAAAAAACAAACAAAACAGCTAACTATTTTCTTGCTTTTGTGCTTTTATGTTGTACTTTTTCATTAATTGGAAAGGTTGCTTATTCAAGAATTTCTCCTTCTTCTTTGCCTATTTGGGGACTTTTGCCCGATACGCTTATGTTTTTGTTTTGTCCTTTAATTTATTTGTTTGTGCGAAAATTGCTTTTTTCAGAACAGAAAACAAACTGGATTTTATATTTTATTCCCGCTTTTATTTACTTAACGATAGTTTTCTATTTTTTTACTTTCGGAAATATTCATTTTAATAATCTGGTTCAGTCTGGACAAATTTGGACATTCTTTTATTTTGCTGAAGGCGTAGGGTTACTGACTAACCTAACTTTTCTCTATAAGAGCAATCAACTTAGAAGAAAATATTTGAAACAAGAGAATAATATCTTTTCCTTCAATCAAGATTTGATTTATTTTTTAGGAATATTTTTGCTTTTGGTTTTCCTTTGTATGATTTGTTGGCTAGTTAGCTTTCTGGCTTTAGGAATTTTACAGAAACAATTACCATATATCAATTATTCGACGATGTGGTTTGTTGTTCCTTTTCTGACTTATTTTGTAGGATATTATATGCTTGCCAAACCTACTTTTTTCAGAATTGACTTAGCTACTCATCTAAATACCGAACAAAATTATACGTATTCAAAACAAGAATATTCTTCTCAAAAAATAGGCGATTCGGAAAAATTACTTCAAAAAAACAGCAGAAAGGTAAAGATTAAAAACAGATTAACAACTCCAGAAATTGAAATCTTAAAGCAAAAACTAGAAGTAGAATTTAATCAAAATAATGTTTTTTTAGAAGAGAATTTAACGCTTTACAGACTTGCCGAAAAACTTGAAAGTTCTGCCAATGATTTGTCGTGGCTTTTGAATACCATTTACAAACAAAGCTTTTATGATTTTGTGAACGAATATCGCATCAAAGAATTCTTGTCAAAGGTCAATAATCAAGAACACAAACAAAAGACTATTCTGGCTCTCGCTCTTGAATCTGGATTTAATTCGAAGGCAACTTTTAATAAAGTCTTTAAAGCAAAAATGAAAAATACGCCAAGTGCTTATATCAAAACAACGACTTTAGAAAAAGTAATTTAGTTTTATCTTCAAAATAAGTCTATCTGTACCCAAATAGTCGCTCTGTACGCTTCAAACACTTACTTTTGGTTATCTTTTCACTTAAACCCAATTAAAGATGATTATCAATAAAAGTATATTAGACCGTTCAAGTTATGCAAGTTCTTTCAAAATTTGGTTGAGCTTATTTATTTGCTTCCTTATTTTTGTAAGTTTTACAGCGTGTAAGAAAGAAACAGACCCAGAACCTGATGTAATTGAAGAGCCTATAGACCAAGAAGTTCCTGTTACTCCAACAGAACCAACTCCTTTAGATAGTTCTACTTTTATAACAACAATTTCAAAACTTGAAGATGTTTCAGATAACGGAAATGCGAGTGATATTTCAATTACTTTTTCGCTTCCAAATAATTTGGATTCTATTGATTTTTTTAGAGTAATAATTTTCAAAACTCAATCCGAAAGTCAAGTAACTTTAAGTGCTATCAAAAATCTTAATGCAAGTTCTTATTTTGAAATCAATAACACAGGAAAAGAGTATAATCTGACTCTGCCTGAAACATTGAAAACTTTTGGAGGACAGCCGATTGTAGAAGCAGAGAATTATAAAGCCGCTGTTCTTTCAAAAGGAAAATTTAATAATCAAGAAGTAGAATTGTTATCTAATTTTTCTGAAGAGTTTGCGCTTTCTAGTCCTCCACCTCTTCAAGTAACTACTTTAGTAGAAAATTTGGATGCAATGGGTGGACTTTCGATTGATCTACAAGGAAATGTTTATTGTTCTAACTATGGACTTGATGGAAACGGAAATGAAGCGTATGGAACAAATATTTTAAAAATTACGCCACAAGGAGAAGTTTCTACGTTTGTAGATGGTTTGCAAGGACCTTCTGGAAATGTATTTGATTCACAAGGAAATATGTATGTTTCTAATAAAAGTAGTTTTACAGAAGGAACGGTTACAAAAATAGCTATTGATGGCACACGAACAGACTTTGTTCGCCCAGGTTATGTGGCTGGCTTGCGAGTAGATGCGAATGATAATGTGTATGTAGCAAACTATTCACAGGGAAGAATTGATAGAATTTTGGCTGACGGAACAGTTGAAGTATGGGTAGAAAATGCAGGCTTAGCAGGTGTAATCGGAATGGATTTTGATGAAGAGGGAAATCTTTGGGCAGGTAATTTTGACAATGGCGATTTCTTCAAAATTAGTCCTGATGGAAGTAATATAGAAAAAATGGGAAAAATTCCTACCGTAACTAGAGGTTATGTAATTGGATATATGATTTACTTTGAAGGCTCTTTTTATGCTACTGGAATTGGTGCAAATGTAGTTTATAAAATAGAATTAGATGGAAGTTTTGAAATTTTTGCAGGAAATGGAAGACGTGCCACAACGGATGGAAATTTGTTACAAGCAAGTTTGGCAGGCGTAAACGGAATTACGGTAGATAAAGAAAGACGTATTCTTTATTTCTCTCAATTTGCTCCAGGATTTTTTGCGCTACGTAAAATAGAACTTTAAATGGTAGAAAGTTAAAAGACTATTTTAAATACTAATAATTATAATAAACAGAACATCAAGTTTGTACAAAGAGGTATGAACTTGATGCTTTTTGATAGAAAAGTTTGTATTTTTCGAAACCTTCCCTTCTAACAGAGATTAAAACTCTACTATCTCTTTTCTGCAAACTTTGGTTTACGAAGACTTTTTTCTGAACAGAAATTCTAATTTTGCTTGCTATTTTCAAATTCAGTTAGAAACGTATCGTTTAGGTTTTGAAACAATAAAGCATAAAATCACTTTTTAATTTCAAATTCTTTTACAAGAGCATTGAATGGAATTGCTATTACTTTTTTATTCTCTAAAAGAAAAATCACTTCTTTTGTTTTGCCTATCAAGATTCCTTTCTTCGTTTCATTATCCATAAATCGTAATGCAATTGGAGTCTGTGATTTTGTCTTTTCGGCTGCAATTTTTCCGTAATGACCTGCTAAACTATACAAATAGTAAATAAATAAAAACAAAAACGACAAGTAGCGATACAGATTGTAGTATGATTTTTTGTTCAAAGAAAATACAAGTTTGGTATAAACTTTAGTATACTTTTCTTCAATCAACAAATCAAATCTATACAGACCATAAACCAAAATGCAAGAACCAATCGTAAAGAGGAAAATAGTTACTTCAGAAAAAGGAGCAACCAAAAACTCAAATATATCAGCATAATCAAAAATATTGATTCCAAATTCTGAATACTTTTGGTAAGTAAAAAGCATTCCGATAGCCACAGCAAAAATATAGAATACTGAAATAATTCCTTGCAACTCCCTAAAAATCGATTCATATTTATCCTTAATCAAACCTTCATCTGGAGTTGGAACTTGATTTTCTGAATGAACTGCTGAATTGGGTTCTGATGGCATAAATAATTTGGTATGTTTTAGCAGAAAAAAGTAAATTATACAATCAGTACATCAAGTCGATTATTTATTACTTAACTCAAGTTGCGTATTATAAAAAAGTGTAACCATTCAATAATTGTATTAGTTTTAGATATACTACTAACCAAAACTATACTTTTATGAACGATTACACGATTACAATATACTGTTTTTTAGACGATTATTTAAAAATTTCTAGTAATAAAGAAGATACTAGACGTAAAATAAGTGATGCTGAACTACTCACTACCGTTATTTTAGCAGCTCGTTATTTTCGTGGCAATTATGTAACTGCTTGCTTATACATGGAAAATCATCAAGGAATGAAAAAATTAGATAAATCAAATTTCAATAGACATTTACATCGTCTATCTGCTGTCTTATCTTCTATTTTTTTTGCTTTAGGAGACACTTTAAAACAGTTAAATATTTCCAGTAAATATCTAATAGATAGCTTTCCTGTTGCTATTTGTAAGAATATTCGTATTCCTAGAAGTAAATTATTGAAAGAAGAAGTATATAGAGGCTATAATGCTTCTAAACGAGAATACTTCTATGGATTTAAAGTACAAGTAGTAACTACTGAGGATGGCATTCCTACAGATTATTTTATTACAGCAGGTTCGCTTCACGATAAAACAGCCTTTGATATGATGCAAATACATCTACCTGAAGATAGCCAACTTTATGCTGATAGTGCTTATACAGAGTATGAAGTAGAGGACTTGTACAGAGAAGTAGAAAAAATAGAATTATTAGTAGATCGGAAATCTAATTCAAAAAGAAAAGATACGCCTACCGAGGCTTTTTTAAAAAAGCATTATAGAAAAAGAATAGAAACAACATTTAGTGAAATTACTAACTATTTTCCAAAAAAAATACACGCAGTAACTCCTAAAGGGTTTTTGATTAAGATACTACTATTTTTATTAGCTTTTGTATTCGAAAAAGTAAATCCATTATCCACAACTTGAGTTACTTATTATGAAATTTATTTTCATTGCCTATTTTCCATTCCCTATTCTCCCTTCTCTATCAACTTATTTCACTCTAAAACCCATTTTTTCCATATCTTCCCAAAAACTAGGATACGATTTTTGTACTACTTCTGGGCTATCAATAATAAGAGGAAAAAGCAAAGCCAAAGGCGCAAAAGCCATTGCCATTCGGTGGTCATGGTAAGTTTGCAGAGGTTCGGTAGGTGCGTGGAGTGTCGAAACTGGAATGTGAAGCGAATTATCATTAATAATTTCTACTTCTGCACCAAACTTAGCAAGTTCAATTTTTAGAGCTGTAAGTCTATCGGTTTCTTTTATTTTCAAACTATGTAATCCTGTCATGTGTGCTTCTACACCTAGAGCAGCACACAAAACTGCCATTGTTTGTGCCAAATCTGGACAGGGTGTAAAATCATACTTAAATGGAGAACGCCTAGAAGAAGTTTTTTGCAAACGAACACCTTCTTTTTCATAATATGTTCTGATTCCCAAACCTTTCATCATTTTAGCTATCCTATTATCTCCTTGCCAAGATTTTTCTCTAAGTCCTCGTAAAAAAAGTTCTGATTTTCGAACAAATTGCAGCCATACTGTACCAATAACTTGCAGCCGACCAATCCGATTCTATTTTATATTGATTTGCGCTATACTGCTGATGAGGAATAATAATTCTGTTTTCTGTCCAAGAATGCAAAATACCAAAATGTTGCATGAGTTCCAACGTCATTTTGATGTACGGCTCAGACGAAACAGGAGGAATAATTTGCAACAAAATTCCTTTTGGCAAAAGAGGCGCAATCATCAAAACAGCCGAAATATACTGACTACTAATATTTCCCTTAATAGAAATGTTTTGCTGCTGTGATTCTGGACTAAAACCATGTATAAAAAGAGGTGGAAAACCATCTTCCTTTTCATACGTAATCTGTGCTCCCAGTTCACGAAGAGCCAAAACGAGTTCCTTTATTGGTCGTTGGTGCATTCTTTCCGTTCCCTTCAAAAGTGTAGGATGATTTTTTATGGTACAAAAAGCTGTCAAGAATCGCATCGTCGTTCCTGCATCTTGCACATCTAAAGCCAAATCTAAAAAAACGTCATCGGCACTTCTTCCCTTCGCTTGGCTTCTAATGTATTCTTCTTGTTCTTCTATATCTCTAAATTGAGCCAACAAATTTTGCAAGATTTTGGTATCTCTAGCTTCTGAAAGATTCATTAAAGAACATTTTTTTTCACATAAGGCTTCTATAATCAAAGCACGATTACTCTCACTCTTTGAAGAAGGTAAAAGTATTTCTCCTTCAAGATTAATTTTGGGAGAAGAAACATGAAGAGAAGGAGAAACAAGAAAAGGCGAAGGGGAAACAGACATAGATTTTAATGATTGTTTTTTATAAGCAAGTCAATTTTTTTATTTTACACATTTCAAACCGAATCGTAATTTACTTTTAAAAAGATGTATTTAAGAATTTATCATAAAAAATAATTCTCTTTTATACGAATACAAATTACAAAATCGTTTTAAAGTGTTTGATATAGGATTTTTTGTTTAATGCTATACAAATAAAGTTCCTAAATTTTAGAGAAGCAAAAACTCATATTTTTTTCCTTTATTTTTAGCTGATTTCTGGTGTAAAACTTTACTTCTGTATTTATCTATTTTAACTAAAAATCAAACTCTATTTTAAAGCCTTTCAAAACAACTTGGCTCGTTTTGTGTTTTGTAGCAATATGATTTTAAAGAAAAGTAAGTGATTATTTTTTATTTGTTACTACATGAATCATTCTTTAGAATCATCATTTTTTTAATCTAATTTTTTCTAAACCTCATTTTTATTATTTATGAAAAATATTCAATCAAAATTCAGAGCAAAATTTCAAACTCTTTTAGTTTATACTCTTGTTTTATCTATGTCTTCTTTTGGTCTTTCTTCGTGTGCTTCTTGGAGCAATGCAGGTAAAGGTGCAGCTATTGGTGGTGCAGCAGGTGGTACAATTGGTGGTGTAGCTTCTAAGAAAAATCCAGCAGCAGGTGTAATTATTGGCGCAGTAGTAGGTGGTGCAGCAGGTGCAGCTATTGGCGCATATATGGACAAACAAGCAAAGAAAATTGAAGAAGAAGTAGAAGACGTAAAAGTAGTTCGTATGGAAGAAGGTATTGATGTTACTTTTGATTCAGGTATTTTATTTGGTTTTGATAAATCTGACTTGAACGAAAATGCAAAAGATAATATTGCAAAGTTAGGTAGAATATTAAACGAATATCCAGATACTCGCCTTACTATTCAAGGACATACAGACGACAAAGGAGATGATAATTACAATAGACAACTTTCTTCAAAAAGAGCAAATGCAGTTCGTGATTATTTAGTTGCCAATGGTGTAAAAGGAGGTAGATTAAATACAACGGCTTACGGAGAAACTTCACCCATTGCAAGTAATGATACAGAAGCTGGAAGAGCGCAAAATCGTCGTGTTGAAGTTGTTATTGTAGCTAATGACGAACTAAAACGCAAAGCAGAAAAAGGAGAAATTAAAGAGTAATTTTTGATTTTGTCTCAAAAAACACAAAACCATTCTATCAAAAATTATATTGAATAGAATGGTTTTTTTTATGCTTTTTAGTTTGTGAAACTATTATTTTATCTTAATAATTTAATTAATTATCAAAATTTTTAACAAAATTAATGCTATTTAAAATTTGATAGTTGCAATTAATATAAATCATAAGCTACATTTGGGTTCAAATCAATTTACAATTTAACCCAACTTATTTTTATGACACGTATTAATTTTGTGTTCTCTGCTTTCTTATTTGTTTCAGTATTCACTTACTCCTCTTCGTTTGCACAGTTAGAACAAGGGACTTTCATAATAAATGAAAGTTTTGATTTTCATTCTAGTTCCTCTGAACGTACTAACTCAAATGATGACTTTTATTCTTATTCAGAAAGTAGTAGAAACCAGTTTAACTCAACTACATCATTTGGTTATCTAATAAAGGAGAATCAAGAAGTAGGTGTGAGTTTGAAGTTCGGAAAAGGAAAAGTTTCTCAAATACAATCTTTTCAAGGGAATAGCACAGAAAGTGATTATACAAATCAAACTTATGGTATTGGTATTCACTACAAAAGATATTTGAATATAATAGAAAAACTCTCATTTTTTGTATCTCCTCAACTAACTTACTTAAAAAATGAATCAGATGGAGAAACAAATTCATCTAGTACAGATGAAATAGGAGCAAATATTTATACAGGAATTTTGTACCGTCCTGCTAAACGATTTGGTTTGAGTATGAATTTGGTGCGTGCTGGACTTAATTATAATTCTAGGACAGAAACAACTAGAAAACAAAACTGGTTTAACATTTCTGATTTTGGAGGTCTGAATTTAGCTCTTCAATTTATGCTATAAAAAGAAATTAAAGACACTATTTTCTCCAAAAACCTTTTCATTTATTGGGAAGGTTTTTTTATGAAAAAGCAAACTAATTTTATATTTCAAAAAAATCTCAAAAAAAATAGGAACTTAATTAAACGAATTTCTATTTTTGTAGTATGGAAAAACAAATAGATAATCTAATAGAAGAACTTCGCTGGCGTGGAATGTTGCAAGACAGCACACCAGACACAGAAAAATACTTGCTTGAAAACAAAATTTCTGGCTACATTGGCTTTGACCCTACTGCTGACTCATTACATATCGGAAACCTTGCAACAATTATGCTTTTGGTTCATCTTCAGCGTGCAGGACATACTCCTTATGCGCTCGTCGGTGGTGCGACAGGAATGGTAGGCGACCCTTCAGGGAAATCTTCTGAACGAAATCTTTTAGATGAAAAAACACTTCGCCACAATGAAAAATGTATTGGCGAGCAGTTACAGAAATTCTTAGATTTTGAAGGAGAAAATGCAGCCGTTTTAGTAAATAATTACGATTGGTTTAAAGATTTTAGTTTTTTGGAAGTTTTGAGAGATGTAGGAAAGCATTTGTCGGTCAATTATATGATGGCAAAAGATTCTGTCAAAACACGTCTTGAAACAGGAATTTCATTTACAGAATTTTCGTACCAATTATTACAGGCTTACGATTTTTATCATTTATACAAAAATCACGGCATCAAACTTCAAATGGGAGGTTCGGATCAATGGGGAAATATTACTTCTGGAACTGAACTTATACGAAGAATTAGTAATGCCGAAAGTGAAGCAAATGACGACACAAGAGAACATGCCTTCGCAGTTACGTGTCCATTAGTTACAAAAGCAGATGGTTCGAAATTTGGAAAATCAGAGAGTGGAAATGTTTGGCTTGATCCAAATCTTACTTCACCTTACAAATTTTATCAGTTTTGGCTTCATGCAGACGATGATGTTGCACCTCGTTTGATTCGTGTCTTTACACTTTTGGATAAACAAACGATTGAAGATTTAGAAATCGAACACGAGAAAGATAAAGGCAAAAGAATTTTGCAAAAAGCACTTGCCGAAGAAGTAACTGTAAGAGTTCATGGACGAGAAGCCTACAATAATGCTGTCGAAGCTTCTGGAATTTTGTTTTCAAAAGATGTACTAAAAAAGTTGCAACAAACCGATGAAAAAACAATTTTAGAAATCTTTGAGGATGATCTACAAATTCATATTTCTTTAGATGAATATCATCAAGCTGAAAACATAACCGAACTATTGACTACTTTAGCTAAAGATAAAATTTTTGCATCAAAAAGTGAAGCCAAAAAGATGATAAAAGGAGGAGGAGTTAGCATTAATAAAGCAAAAATTGCTGACCCAGTTATGGAAGTAGATTTTGCGCTCTTGCAAGACAAATATTTGTTGGTGCAGCGAGGAAAGAAAAATTATTATTTGATTTGTGTGAATAAATAAATCATCTTCAAACCCTAAAAATCATAAAAGCTTTTAGGGTTTTTTGTTGGAAAACTATATTCACTTTTTTTGCGTTAGATTTATTAAACGATTCATTTACTACATTTTTAATACTATCAAAATGGAACAATTCACAATTTATTTGAAAGAACCTCAAAAAAGAGATTTATTAATTGAGTTTTTGAAGAGAATGGAATTTTTAGAATGGGAAAGCTTAGAAAAATCTACTTCTGAAAACAAAACACAAACTCCTAAAAAGAAAGAAAAATGGACAACATTGGGTTCTGTTAGTTCTAACGGAAAAATAAATAATATAAACCTTAGAGATTTTGCACATGATTAATTTAGTTTTAGATACTAATATTTTACTCTATGCTTTAGATGAGAGTGCTGTTTTTCATTCAAAATCTTTGGAGATAATGAGAAGCACTTCATTTAATCATTTTATAACCACAAAAAGTATTTCAGAATATTTTGCTGTGTGTTCGAAACTTGATTATGAACGTGAAAAAGTAATGGCTTTTTATGAAGATATGCAAGAAAACATGTTTTTCTTGTTTCCTAGTAAAAAAAGTTTATCCATTTTCACGGAACTCATTGAGAAATATCAGCCTAGAGGAAATCGTATTTTTGATATAGAAATAGTTTCTATTATGTTAGCCAATGAAGTGAAAAACTTAGCTACTTTTAATATAAATGATTTCAAAAACATTATAGAAATAAATCTTTTATCTATCAAATAAAAATTAGAAGGAAAACTCAAACCAATCGAAGCAAAGGATTTTCCTGCAACTGCCAAAATAGATTATGAGTTTGATAATTTTCTGGAAAAGAAACTAACTCTACTACTAGTTGCCTATTTCGTTCTGTAAGAGCAGTCAAGAATTTTTTAATCAAAGCCGTCTGTAACTCTGTTTTTATTACTACATTATTTTTGTCCATTATCTCAATACTTGATTTGTCTTCCGAATTGTAAGTAACAATTACTTTCTCTACTTGATTATATCCAATAAAAGATTTTTGTCTTTTTTCTGAAAAATAAAGTATCAATTCCTTTTCTCCTACTCCCAACATTGCCTTATCTTTGTTAGAAGAATACACCAAATTGATGTAATAACGAGCTAACAAAAGCAAAACAGGCGAACTAATAAGACCAAAAAGACCTACCGAAACACCAAAGTAAAACATAAAAACAACATACATTATCATTCCCAAAAGAAGAATAAGCCCTGTTCCTTCTCTTTCATTATAGACTACAATGTTATTTTTTATTGATTCATATTCACTTGTCCAATATCCATTTTTTGTGTGTTTGCTAAACTTTTTGAATGATTTTGCGCCTTCTAATGGAATAAAAACAGTTTCTTGTTTTGCTCTTGCCAGAACAAGACTTTGTCCGAAAGTAGGCTTTTTGATTGTCCTGCTTTGATTGCAATGTTTTTTATCCAAATAAATCCACGTATCTTTCAAAAAAGCCGATTTACACTCTGCACAAAAAACAACCTCATCTCCTTCTTCTATCAAATCTCCAGTAATTGGGTCTTGACGGTTTTCCTTTAAAAAGGCTGAATGTTCCTCACTATTTATTTTATGGATGTGCATACATTTAATTTTATCAAACAGATTATTTTTAGATTAAACTTAATTTTGAATTATATAGTTTTGGTAAAGAAATCAAAAATCAATCAAAAAACAGCATTTGAATTTTAATTCGTTCAATCAATAAAATTAGCGTTCCAATAAAAAAGCAAAACGAAAATATAGTTGCCAAACTCTTTGTTAGTATTTACCTTTGTCAAAACGAAAATTAATTTAATTTATTTATGACTCCAGACCAATTACGTGCCTTGCAAAATCGAACAGAAGATTTGCGAGGCTATCTTTGACTACGAAACCAAAAAAGCCGAAATCGAAGAAGAGCAAGAACAAACCTTCAAACCCGATTTTTGGAATAATCCAGAGGAAGCTGAAAAGCTACTCAAAACCATTAAAGCAAAAAAAATATGGACAGATAGATTCGAAAAACTCTTTACTCAATTAGGAGATTTAGAAGTTTTATATGAATTTTATCAAGCCGAAGAAGCCACCGAAAAAGAAATCAACAAAGAAGCTGCAAAAGTTACCAAAACTTTAGAAAACTTAGAATTCCAAAAAATGCTAAGTGGAGAAGAAGACAAACTAGACGCAATCTTAGAGATAAATTCGGGTGCAGGAGGAACAGAAAGTCAAGACTGGTCTGAAATGCTTTTGAGAATGTACAGAATGTGGGCAGAAAAAAACGATTACAAATACCAACTTCTTGACCTCGTAAATGGAGATGTAGCAGGAATAAAATCGGTTACTATTCGTGTAAGTGGTGATTTTGCGTATGGATATTTAAAGTCTGAAAACGGTGTTCATCGTTTGGTGCGTATTTCTCCTTATAATTCGGCTGGAAAACGTCAGACTTCTTTTGCTTCTGTTTATGTGTATCCGTTGGTTGATGATTCTATCGAAATTGAAAATCAATCCTGCTGATATTGAGCGTCAGACGTTCCGTTCGGGTGGTGCTGGTGGACAGAATGTAAATAAAGTAGAAACGGCAGTTCGTTTAAAACATATTCCAACAGGAATTGTAGCCGAATGTCAGCAAGAGCGTTCTCAACTTCAAAATGGAGAGCTGGCGATGGAAATGCTAAAAGCAAAACTCTATCAAATTGAAGTAGAAAAGCGAAATGCTGCAAGAGATGAAGTTGAAAGCTCAAAAAAGAAAATTGAGTTCGGTTCACAGATTCGAAACTATGTTCTGCACCCTTACAAACTCATAAAAGATGTACGGACAGGATATGAACGAACCGATATTCAAGCCGTTTTAGATGGCGATTTGACCGAATATATGAAAGCCTTTTTGATGGAAAATTAAAAATGGTATCTTAACCTTTTACCCACGAATAAATTCGTGGGTTTTATTTTAAAATAGACTTAGATTTTTTACTATACAAAACTAAAAATGAATGAATGGTTGGAAGGCGACGAAACTCCAAAAGAAAAACCACGAAAAATTTGGATTGCTGCTTTGCTTTCCATTCTTGCATTTCCGTTAGGACAGCTTTATAACGGACAACCAAAAAAAGCTTTAGTGCTTTTTCTTATGATTACGTTTACCACTATTATTTTCAGACTAACCAGATGGATAACTTTTTTTGAAGGCGCAGTAGTATTTACTTTTTTGGCTTTATCCATCTTACTCTATGGAATTATAGATGCTATTATTTGGGCAAAAAAACAGAAAAATTTTATCCCACAGTCTTATAATAATTGGTCATATTATATTTTGGTAGGACTTGTTTTTGGAGTTGTAAATGTTTTTTTTGGTGGTTGGGAGGGCTTAGAAGCTAAAAATTTCAGTATTCCAACACTATCAAATCAACCTACTATTTTAGAAGGCGACCGTATTTTAGCAGATATGGCAGCTTATCAAAATCAAGATCCAAAAAGAGGAGATATAGTTATTTATTTAATCTATGATGAGAAGTTGGAAGAAGATATTCATTATATTTTTAGAGTTGTTGCTCTTCCAAATGATGAAGTAAGCGTTAAGGAAAATATTGTTTATATAAATGGACAAAAAAGCAAAACAGAATTTTTAGAAACTAGAATTATAGAAAACGAATTTAATTATAATGGAAAAGATACAATAGAATATTTAAAAGAAACATTTCTAAACAATCAAGAACATATAATTGCTAGAAAATTGAACCCTCCAGAATATAGTCAAACTGCAACTATGGAAGCATTAAGAGTTCCAGAGAACAGTTATTTTGTGATGGGAGACAATAGAGATTTTGCTTCTGATAGCAGATTTAAAGGTTCTGTAAATAGAGATAGAATTGTAGGAAAAGCTAGTTTTGTGTATTGGAGAAATGGAGAAATTGTAAATATTAGAATTGAGTAATTGCAATTATCAGAAAAATAGCGTACTTTTGCGCTCCATTCAGTTATCTATAAAGGATGATTGCCGAGGTTGGATTTAGTCTGAAAACGAATTACAGAAATGAAATTTGCTTTCAAATCACAAAATATAAATCTAAGACTGAATGGTGTGATAAAGAATTGACCTTAGCATTTAATCAAACCGTACAAAATTATATAAGTTTGTACAAAAACAAATAAAACAAAATGGCAAGAGTTGCATATTTAGATCCAGCAGCAAAAGAAGAAATTTTTGAAAAAAATAGTCTTTCTAAAAGTAAAACAGATACAGGTTCTTCAGAATCTCAAATCGCTCTTTTCACACACCGTATCAATTACCTTACTGAGCATTTGAAAATCCACAAAAAAGACCATGCTAGTCGTTTAGGTCTTTTGAAATTGGTAGGAAAGCGTCGTAGTTTGTTAGATTATCTTATCAAAACTGACGTATTGCGTTACCGTGCTATCATCAAAGAATTAGGAATTCGTAAGTAATTGAACTAAATTTTTGACAAAGATTTTCATAAAAAAGGAATTTTCAAGATTAGAAATAATTTTGAGAATTCCTTTTTTGCATTTTCAATATAACTATTTAAGCCAATAATAAATTTTGATTTTTACTCTGTTAGGAGTTTTATATTGGTAGGAAAATTAACAAATTAACATCTCATTTACTCCGTAGGAGTTGTATATGTATAGTATTTTGTTTGAATGTGATAAAACATTACCAATATAAAGTTCCTAACGGAACAGGAATCACATTTTTCATTCATCTTTCTACCAATATACAGTTCCTACAGAACAGAACGACTTCAAAAAAATAATTGAAATACTAAAAAAAACTGTATCTTCGTATCAAATAAACACAAAAAATAAAAAACAGTAAATGAAACCAAATCCGATTATCAAAACGGTTTCTCTCCCAGACGGACGAGAAATAAGTGTAGAAACTGGCGTACTCGCCAAACAAGCAAGTGGTGCAGTAGTAGTAAGAATGGGAAAAACGATGCTTTTGGCTACCGTAGTAGGTGCAAAAGAAGCTCGTGAAGGAATGAATTTTTTCCCTCTTTCAGTAGATTATCAAGAAAAATTTGCCTCTAATGGTCGTATCCCCGGTGGCTTTTTGAAGCGTGAGGGAAGATTATCAGACCACGAAATTCTGATTTCAAGAATTATAGATAGAGCTGTTCGTCCTCTTTTTCCTGATAACTATCACAACGAAACACAGATTATGATTTCGCTTATCTCTGCTGATAGCGAAGTTTTGCCTGATGCGTTGGCTGGTTTTGCTGCTTCGGCTGCCATTGCAGTTTCCGATTTGCCGATGCTTGAGCCTATGTCAGAAGTACGAGTAATTAAGTTAGGAGAAGAATATATCATCAATCCAACGCCTGCTCAAATGGAAGAAGCAAGTCTGGAATGTATTGTCGCTGCAACGTTTGACAATATTATGATGGTAGAAGGAGAATCTAAAGAAGTAAGCGAAGAAGATTTATTAAAAGCAATTCAAGTAGCACACGAAACGATTAAGTTACAATGTACGCTGCAAAGAGAAATGGCAGAGCTTGTTGGAAGTACAGAAAAGCGAGTACATTTGCAACCAGAAGGCAATGAAGAATTGGAGAAAATGCTCCACGAAAATTATTATCAAGCCATTTATGATTCTGTAAAAGCTGGTACTTCACACAGCAAGTCAGAACGTGGCGATAATTTTAAAGCAATCAAACAATCGTATATTCGATACGCTTCCAGAAGAACCTAGTGAAGACGAAAAAGTAGATAGAAGTTTGGTAAGTACATATTTCAAAAAAATGTATAAATCGGCTGCTCGTAACTTCGTTTTAGATGAAGGAATACGTCTTGATGGAAGAAAAACAAATGAAGTGCGTTCTATCTGGTCAGAAATTGATTATTTACCCTCTGCACACGGTTCGGCTGTCTTTACTCGTGGCGAAACACAGTCGCTCACAACAGTTACGTTAGGTACAAAACTAGACGAACAAATGATTGATGGAGCGATGAACTCTGGTTATAATCGTTTTATTTTGCATTACAATTTCCCTGCATTTTCTACTGGCGAAGCTCGTCCGAATCGTTGGACCAGGTCGTCGTGAAGTAGGACACGGAAATTTGGCTATGCGTGCCTTGAAAAATATTTTGCCTTCTTATGAGGATAATCCTTATACGGTTCGTGTAGTTTCTGATATTTTGGAATCGAATGGTTCGTCTTCCATGGCTACTGTTTGTGCTGGTTCGATGGCTCTTATGGATGCAGGTGTAAATCTTAAAGCACCCGTTTCTGGTATTGCAATGGGTATGATTTCGGATAGCGAAACAGGAAAATTTGCTATTCTTTCTGATATTTTGGGTGATGAAGATCATTTGGGAGATATGGATTTCAAATTAACTGGTACAGCAAACGGAATTACGGCTTATCAAATGGACATCAAAATTGATGGACTCTCGTATGAAATTTTGCATAAAGCACTATTGCAAGCAAAGGAAGGTCGTTTACACATTTTGGAAGAGATGAGCAAGACGATTACAGAAGCTCGTGTAGAAGTAAAAGATCACGCTCCACGTATTCATCAAATTATTATTCCTCGTGAACTTATTGGTGCAGTTATCGGACCTGGAGGAAAAATTGTACAAGAAATTCAGCGTGAAACAGGTGCAACCATTACGATTGAAGAAGTAAATAATGCAGGACGAGTTTCTATTTTTGCAACCGATAAAGATGTTCTCAACAAAGCAAGATCGATTGTAGAAGAAATCGTAACGCCACCAGAAGAAGGAAAAGTATATGAAGGAACGGTTAAAAAAATAACTGACTTTGGTGCTTTTGTAGAATTTATGAAAGGAAAAGAAGGCTTGCTTCATATTTCTGAAATTACATGGGAGCGTTTGGCATCTATGGAAGGAGTTTTGGAAGAAGGCGAAGAAGTGCAAGTAAAATTAATGGAAGTAGATCAGCGTTCTGGTAAATTCCGTTTATCAAGAAAAGTATTATTACCAAAACCAGAGGGTTACGAAGAGCGACCACCTAGAAATGACAGAGGAGGAAACGACCGTGGTGGAAGCCGTGGCAATGGTAGAGATAGCAGAGGAGGAAACGACAGAGGAAGAGATTCTTGTCCACCTCGTAGAAATAGCTAAATTATTCATTTTTCCATAAAATAGGGGTTTGCAAACCCTACTATTTACTCACATGTTTTTTTGAATGAAAAGCCTCGTATTTGTAGGGAATTTTTAAGTTAGCAAAGCTAAATGGCTTGCACTTTTCTAATCGGACGTTGATAATGGGAGTTATGAAAGTTCAAACAGCTTCAATGTCATTTTTTTATAAATACACAAAAAAAACGGAAAGTCAATTAAGACTTTCCGTTTTTTGATTTATATAAAAAGAAATCTATTTAATGATTATTCCACCATTAATTTTTTGATAACTACTCCTTTTTCTGTTTGAAGTTGAACGGTATAAGCTCCCGATGCGTTTCTGCCCAAACTCAAATTGTATGAATCTGTACCAGAAGGAATCACTTCTGTTTTTATCAAACGTCCTAGAGCATCTGTTACTGTAAGAGTAACTTCTTCTTGAATATTTCCCAATTCGATTCGGAAAGTACCCGTACTAGGATTTGGATAAATACGCAACGCAGCTTCTAAATCATTCTCTTCTCCTGTAACAATAGCAGGAACGAAAACAGTAAAGGAAGTAGTACGAGTTTTATACGTACAACCTGTTGAGTAGGTAACACGAGCAGAATAACTTCCACTTTCAGTTGGTGTAATCGTTTCTCCACTAAAAGTAGTACTTTCTGTTCCATCTACAATCCACACTATGTCTGTAATCTCTGTAGAGGTGTTTCTTGGTTCTACAAAAAGCGTGTTTTCAGTAGTACGTAAATAAGTAATTTGCTCAGCAATGCGCTCTACATTTATAGAAGTTGAAGAAACGCTACAGTTGTTTTGAGAAATAGTAACACTATAGTCTCCACCTGTACTTACTTCAATACTACTACCTGCATTTCTGCGAACTACTCTTCCACGTCTGCTCCAATCATAACGTACTCCAGCTACATTGTCTGCTGTAAGTGTTACCTTTTCGTTTGCACAGAAGCTAGATGAAGAAGATGAAATTGTAATAGAAGGTAAAACAGTTACTGTTACTTGAATAGCGTCGGTAGCCGAACAACCATCTTCTGTAACTTTAAGTGTATAATTTCCAGAAGCAGAAACAGTAAGTTGTCTAGCTGAGCCAACAACACTTCCATTCAAACTCCATTCATACGTTGCATTCGCTACTTCGTTTGCACTAATAACTCCATTTTCACAGAAATTAGAAGCATCTCCTTGAGCAATAGTTGCTGTTGGTGCGTAATTGAGAGTTACTCTACTGAAAGAAGACGTAACCGTACAACCACCTCTAGTAATTCTTACTTGATATGATGAAGTGCGATTCACTTCTAAGGTATTTGTAGTTGCTCCACTCATTACTACCCCATTTACAAGCCATGCATACGTTGCTCCAGCTACTTCATTTGCAGTAAGTGTAGTAGTAGCACCACAACTACGAACAGAAGAACCTTCTGAAATTGTCGCTGTAATTGGTGTTGAAACAACGGCTTCTACTCGTGTACGTGCGCTTTCATTTCCATTACTAACTGTACTAATAAAGTAAGTAGTAGATTGAGTAAGAACAGGTGTAACAAAAGTAGCAGAGTTTACTTCAGCAACCAAAGTTCCTGTTGTTAGTCCAGTATAAACACGGTAAACAGAACCTGTTCCGTTAAGATTAACTCTTACAGTACCACTTCCACAACTTTCAATTACAGAAACAATAGTCGGTGCATTTGGTAATGTACGACCTCTTGCTTGTGCAGTAGCAGAACGAGCAGCACCGTTTATGGCAACGATGGTATATGCATAAGAAGTATCAGCCGTAAGTCCTGTATGATTATAAGAAACTGTTCCTGCTGGTAGCGTTGCTATTTGCGTATTTCCAGAAGTAATAATATAACTTGTTGCGCCTGCTACGGCATTCCAAGTAAGATTAATCTGTGAAGTTGATACGCCTGTTGCTCTAAAGTTAGTTGGGGTAGCTACTGTAGTAGTAGTTCCACCACCACCTCCACCAGTTGCACCTGCTATCGTTACAGTTATAGTATTCAATGTACGAGTACAAGAAGTAGTTGCATTTGTCGCTACTACTCTGAAAGTAGATGTTGCTGTTAAATTACCTGTTGGTAAATTAATTGTTGCACCTGTTCCTGCTACTGCTGTACCTACATTTGTATTTGCAGGACTTATCTGCAACTGATAATTTACACCAGTTTGCGAAGTAGGAACTTGAATGTTACTACCGTTTCCAGTTGTTACACTTGCCGGGTTTGCTGTTACTGTTAAATTGGTAGGCAAAGCGTTGAGTGTAATATCAGCTGAAGAATTACTTGTTGTTGCTGGGTTAGAAGCTCTAACTCTCACTTTATAACCTGTTCCTACGGTTGTAGGTGCAGTAAGTGAAATTGGAGTTGTTCCTGTTGCTGTGGCTGTAATAGTTGTAAAATTACCTGCTGCATCTGACATTTCGGCTGTAAATATATTACCTCCTGCAAATGTGCCTGTTGTTGTGAATGGAACACTAATAGAAGTTCCGACACAATAAGCAGTTGGTGTAATTGTTCCTAATGCTATTGTTGGAGCTGCTACTGCTGTTACCGTAACCGTTACATTATTCAAAGTACGAGTACAAGTTGTAGTTGCATTTGTCGCTACTACTCTGAAAGTAGATGTTGCTGTTAAGTTACCTGTTGGCAAATTAATTGTTGCACCTGTTCCTGCTACTACTCCTCCTACATTTGCATTACCTACTGTATTCTGCAACTGATAATTTACACCAGTTTGAGAAGTAGGAACTTCAATGTTACTACTATTTCCTGTTGTTACACTTGTTGGATTTGCTACAATCGTTCTGTCAGCAGGTAAAGCATTAAGCGTAATATCAGCCGAAGAAGTACTTGTTGTTGTTGGATCAGAAGCAATTACTCTCACTTTATAACCTGTTCCTACTGTTGTAGGTGCAGTAAGTGAAATTGTACCTGCTGTTGTTGCTGTTCCAGTAGCTGTTGGTGTGGTAAAATCTCCTGTTGCACTAGAAAGCTGTGCTGTGAAAACATTACCTGCTGCAAACGTTCCTGTTGTTGTGAATGGAACACTTATAGTAGAACCTACACAATATGCAGTAGGAGTAATTGTTCCTAACGTAATTGTCGGAACGGCTGCCGTTACAGTTACAGTAACTGTATTCAATGTACGAGTACAAGAAGTAGTTGCATTTGTCGCTACTACTCTAAAACTTGTGTTTGCAGTCAAATTACCTGTTGGTAAATTAATTGTTCCACCGTTTCCTGCTACTACTGTTCCTACATTTACATTTCCTGCTGTATTTTGAAGTTGATAATTAACTCCAGTTTCAGAAGTAGGAACTTCAATGTTACTACTATTTCCTGTTGTTACACTTGTTGGATTTGCTACAATCGTTCTGTCAGCAGGTAAAGCATTAAGCGTAATATCAGCCGAAGAAGTACTTGTTGTTGTTGGGTTAGAAGCAACTACTCTCACTTTATAACCTGTTCCTACAACTGTAGGTGCAGTAAGTGAAATTGTACCTGCTGCTGTTGCTGTTCCAGTAGCTGTTGGTGTGGTAAAATCTCCTGTTGCACTAGAAAGCTGTGCCGTGAAAACATTACCTGCATTAAACGTTCCTGTTGTTGTGAACGGAACATTAATCATAGAACCTACACAATATGCAGTAGGAGTAATTGTTCCTAACGTAATTGTCGGAACAGCTGCCGTTATAGTTACAGTAACTGTATTCAAGGTACGGGTACAAGAAGTAGTTGCATTTGTCGCCACTACTCTAAAACTTGTGTTTGTAGTTAGGTTTCCTGTTGGCAAAATAATCGTTGCACCTGTTCCTGCTACTACTCCTCCTACATTTACATTTCCTGCTGTATTTTGAAGTTGATAATTAACTCCAGTTTCAGAAGTAGGAACTTCAATGTTACTACTATTTCCTGTTGTTACACTTGTTGGATTTGCTACAATCGTTCTGTCAGCAGGTAAAGCATTAAGCGTAATATCAGCCGAAGAAGTACTTGTTGTTGTTGGGTTAGAAGCAACTACTCTCACTTTATAACCTGTTCCTACAACTGTAGGTGCAGTAAGTGAAATTGTACCTGCTGCTGTTGCTGTTCCAGTAGCTGTTGGTGTGGTAAAATCTCCTGTTGCACTAGAAAGCTGTGCCGTGAAAACATTACCTGCATTAAACGTTCCTGTTGTTGTGAACGGAACATTAATCATAGAACCTACACAATATGCAATAGGAGTAATTGTTCCTAACGTAATTGTCGGAACGGCTGCCGTTATAGTTACAGTAACTGTATTTAAGGTACGAGTACAAGAAGTAGTTGCATTTGTCGCCACTACTCTAAAACTTGTATTTGTAGTCAAATTACCTGTTGGCAAATTAATCGTTGCACCTGTTCCTGCTACTACTGTTCCTACATTTATATTTCCTGCTGTATTTTGAAGTTGATAATTAACTCCAGTTTCAGAAGTAGGAACTTCAATGTTACTACTATTTCCTGTTGTTACACTTGTTGGATTTGCTACAATCGTTCTGTCAGCAGGTAAAGCATTAAGCGTAATATCAGCCGAAGAAGTACTCGTTGTTGTTGGGTTAGAAGCAATCACTCTCACTTTATAACCTGTTCCTACTGTTGTAGGTGCAGTAAGTGAAATTGTACCTGCTGTTGTTGCTGTTCCAGTAGCTGTTGGTGTGGTAAAATCTCCTGTTGCACTAGAAAGCTGTGCCGTGAAAACATTACCTGCATTAAACGTTCCTGTTGTTGTGAACGGAACATTAATCGTTGCACCTACACAATATGTAGTAGGAGTAATTGTTCCTAACGTAATTGTAGGAACGGCTGCCGTTATAGTTACAGTAACTGTATTTAAAGTACGAGTACAAGAAGTAGTTGCATTGGTTGCCACTACTCTAAAACTTGTGTTTGCAGTCAAATTACCTGTTGGTAGATTAATTGTTCCACCGTTTCCTGCTACTACTGTTCCTACATTTACATTTCCTGCTGTATTTTGAAGTTGATAATTAACTCCAGTTTCAGAAGTAGGAACTTCAATGTTACTACTATTTCCTGTTGTTACACTTGTTGGATTTGCTACAATCGTTCTGTCAGCAGGTAAAGCATTAAGCGTAATATCAGCCGAAGAAGTACTCGTTGTTGTTGGGTTAGAAGCAACTACTCTCACTTTATAACCTGTTCCTACAACTGTAGGTGCAGTAAGTGAAATTGTACCTGCTGTTGTTGCTGTTCCAGTAGCTGTTGGTGTGGTAAAATCTCCTGTTGCACTAGAAAGCTGTGCTGTGAAAACATTACCTGCTGCAAACGTTCCTGTTGTTGTGAATGGAACATTAATCGTTGCACCTACACAATATGTAGTAGGAGTAATTGTTCCTAACGTAATTGTCGGAACGGCTGCCGTTATAGTTACAGTAACTGTATTTAAGGTACGAGTACAAGAAGTAGTTGCATTTGTCGCCACTACTCTAAAACTTGTGTTTGCAGTTAGGTTTCCTGTTGGTAGATTAATTGTTCCACCGTTTCCTGCTACTACTGTTCCTACATTTACATTTCCTGCTGTATTTTGAAGTTGATAATTAACTCCAGTTTCAGAATTTGGAACTTCAATGTTACTGCTATTTCCAGTTGTTACACTTGTTGGATTTGCTACAATCGTTCTGTCAGCAGGTAAAGGATTGACTGCAATATTAGCCGATACATTACTGATTACAGTATTTGGATTTGATGCAATTACTCGTACTTTATACCCTGTACCTGTTGGAAGAGCAGCAGGAATTGGTAGAGAAATCGCACTTGTCCCTGTAGCTGTTGCTGTTGGAGTTGTAAAGTTTCCAGTTGCATCTGAAAGCTGTGCTGTGAATGTGTTGCCAGCATTAAATGTTCCCGATGTAGTGAACGGAACACTAATTGTAGAACCCACACATGCATTTGTTGGAATTGTTCCTAACACAATACCAGCCGTACACCCTGTTCCACCTGTATAAGCTACTTCAAAATCATCAATCATGAAGCCGTCTTTATCATAAGCAGCATTAAAACTTCCACTTACTCCTAAGACAAATCTAAAAGCTACTTTATTGCCTTTCAGAGCTTGTAGATTATAACTTGTTGCTTGATTTGTGTAATCATTAGCAAATCCTTGTTGATCTGTAAAAATACTACCATCAATTCCATTAGCATCATACCAGTTTGTACCATTAGCATCTCCAACAGAGCCTAATCGCTGCCATGTATTTCCAAAGTTGGTACTGTATTGTACCTGTACGCCAATAGGTGCATTTGTAAATTCGACTTCCATACTTTTATTAAATTTCAACGTATAGGTAGCTGCTGCATTTACATCACATAAGTCAAAAATAGGAGTATAAAGATACGATTTGTATGTTCCCTTACTTACATTTGCATCTAAATCTGTTTTCCAAGCATTTGTGCCTGAATTTACAGTTGTTAGTGAGTTTGTTGGCGTTCCTCTTTCCCATTCTGAAGCTGCAACAGTAGTAGCACAGGTAGCTAAAGAAGCAATAGCTGTAGTGGTAGCAGCAAAATCATTTGGATTAGATTCGAAGTTTCCTCCATCTGTAAGCGTATAAGGAAGGGTTTTTTGTTCTAATACATTTAGAGTTTGTGTAGTAGTTTGAGTTCCATTTATGGTAAGCGTAATTGTTTTTACACCTCCAGAACTATACGTTACAGTATGAGGACCTTTTGTAGTAGCCGTGGCAGGAGTTGCATCTGCACCAAAATTCCATGCCCACGAAGTTGCTTTTGTAGAAGCATCTACAAATTTTACCTGTTGAGAAGGGTAAGCTACTTTTGTATCAATAGCAAGTCTAGCATTCACACCACTAAAGATGTCAGTAGTAAAGAATCCTCTACCGTGCGTTCCGATAGCTACTAACTTATCAGAAGCACGAACTTGAAGCATATCACAGCGTACATTGGCAAGACCTGCATTGGAAGGCTGCCAAAAATCAGTTGCTTGTCTGCTGAAATATTATCTGTTGACCAAATACCTGTTTCGGTAGCCAGCAATACTTCTTGCGTATTATTTGGATTAAACAATGCCCAACGAATAGGCATATCTGGAAGTCCGTGTCCTGTATCTTTGCTTGTCCAACTTGTTCCTCCATCTGTTGAATACCATACACTTTGTACTCCATAGTTAGAATAGGTAACAATAATTTCATTCTCACTTGTACCGAAATTAACACAAGAAACTGACCCAATCATAGAGCCAGTAGAAATAACTGTACCTGTAGCTGCTGTTCCTGAATGTGCATTTGGAACACGAACTACTTGACCATCACTTGTTCCTACGTACAACGTTGTTGTTGTTGCAGGAGAATAAGGAGAAGCCTTTACGTGCGTAATTGTACCTGTAGCATTAGAAATAGCTACATCTGTACGAACTCCTCCCGGTACTGTCCATCTAGCTACATTACCTGTTGTATTTGCAGAATAAAGAAGATCCAAAGGGTCATGATAATCAGCAGGGTTTATAAAACTTCCACTATTTCCATCTTGCGCTCCCAAATCGGCAAAGATAACCCCACTATTATTAGAGATATAAAATTGGTTGTTGGTATAAGAAGTAACTTGCAGACAAGGATTGTCCTGATCAATGAAAGCAAAACCTCCGTCGCCACCTGTTACTGAAACAGTATTCCCTACTCCTGCTGTGTTGGCACGTTGTGTTCCGTTGTCTTGTGTTCCTCCTAACAAGTAATCATTGTTAGCATTAGGTGCCATAGCTACAGAGTAAAACTGTGTTACATTGTAGTCTTTATTTCTATTTTCAAAGGTAGGAGTAGTTGCTGTTAGGTTTGTACTATAAGAAACGCCACCATCAGTTCCAGCTAACATTTCAGTACTGCTTCCTGGTTTGTAAGCAAAAGCGTGAATATCTGCGTGGACATACGACTTACAGTTTCCTGTCCAGTATGAAATACTCTCCCAGTTTGTACCTCCATCAGTAGTACGATGTATATCAATTCCTCCTGCCAAAACATGATTGGGATCAGTAGGATTTACGACTAATATTAAATCATAAAATGCCTGTCCTCTAGTAAAATCTACAGCACTTACTGTACAGTTTTGATTAAGAATTTTTGGTACTGTAACATCTGTCCAGTTTGTTCCTCCATCTACAGATTTTTTGAAATAAGCAATGTTATTAGTAACATTGTTTTGTGCTACTGCATAAATTATGTTTGCATTAGAAGGTGCAGAAGCAAGTTCTATACGACGTGTTTCAGTAGGAACACCAGTAGTAGGAGAAATATTTGTCCATGTAGCACCACCACTAGCAGAAGTAGATTTATGAATAGAGCCTGTCGTAATTGTAGCATCTCCATTAAGACCAGCATATATACTTCCATCAGCAGCAATCTCTAAATCAACACCACGTCCAGCATTATTAAGTGTTTGAGTCCACGAAGCACCACCATCAGTTGAACGGTATATACCTCCTTCACCACCAAAATTACTACCACAAGCTAAAAGTAAAGTACCATTATTTGTAACAACAATCTTTTGCATATATATAAAGTTTGCATCTACTGTAGGAGAGGTACTAGCTAATCGTGTCCAAGTAGTACCACCATTAGTAGTTTTCCAAATACCACCACCTCTAACACCTTCTCCAAAACCTTCTCCTGTACCGACATACATTATCTGTGTGTTGGAAGGGTCGTAAGCAATAGTTGTAACCCCAATGTTTTCCCAAAATCCGTTTACTAGATTCCAAGAAGAATTAACAGAAGTAATATCGTTGTTTACCCAAAGACCCCCAGTAACACCTGCAGCCCATACTTTTTTCTTAGTGGCATCATTTGGGTCATACATCAAGGCTCTAGTACGTCCTGCTACATTGTTAGGGCCTCTTTCTGTCCATTGTACGCCTGTAATTGCTCTTTGATTAATACCTCCAGAAGCAATTCGGATGTCTGTTTCTTGATTGGCAAGAATAGCCCCATGAATAGGAATATCTCCTGTATTTGGGTCTGCTGTACGCAAGAAATCCTGTAAGAAAGCTAAATCTGGTCTATCTTGTTTAGGTATTTGCTTGAGTTGCTTTTTTGTATAACCATTATATTTGTTGTACAAATACTGATAGTAAGCATATTTTTCTTTTCCCTTTAGAAGGTTAGGGTCTGTGTTTTCATCAAATTGGTATTTTGATAAAGATAGAGCAAGCTCATTTTGTTGGTTGTTAGTGTTTAGTTGTTGAAAGAGCCAGAAGCCACTCACAGTAAGCAAGCCTAAAGCTACCAAACACAAAACTACTCGCAGTTTTGAATAGTAATGATTCATAAAATGTTGATAAATCGTAATGTAATAAATTAATTAATTATTAAATATAAGTAATTCAAAATCCACACGTAACACTCTTTAAAGTAAAGAAGTATTATTTCTATTAGACCAAATAATCGTTTAATATAATTTGTAAGAAAGTATGTGAATTAAAAGAAGGTTTGAATTAGTATATATGTGATTAGAATGTATAAATAGTCCTAATTAATTAAAGCAGCTTTTTGTAGATCCGTTGCAAGATAAAAAAATATGTAATTTTAACCTAATTTTTCCTAAAAAAATCTCCCATAGTTTTACCCTTCTCAAAAAAAATAGCCTTACAGTATTGTAAAGCTATACTTTGTTGGAAAAACATTTTCAGATTTTTTATTAATTTTCTTCTTTTATGAAACTATACTTTTTCTGAATAATTACACTCTCACTGTACGGATAAGGTGCAGCCATCATTGTAGTGCTGCGCTTTGTTTTTATCAGACTTTCTACTTCCTGCAAACCGTATTTAAGTTCACTTACCCAAAATTCTGGATTGGGTTGTGAGGTTTCCAAATCAATGACTGCACCCGAATCTGATAACGCCCAAATACTTATTATTTGGTAATACCTATCGTTATCAACCAAAGGAGTTTTGACTGTATCATTCCAGATTGCTTCCAAAACAGGACTATGAATTTGCATCCATTCTCCATTACGAGCTGGCTTGATAGAAATTTTGTATCGATAAGTAGTGTCATTTATCATTGAATCAGAAATAAAAGAAAGTAGAGGAGCATCAAAACGAAGAGAAGAATCTAATTCTGTATTTCTGCTCTCCTGTAAAAAGATCCAATTTCCACTTAAATTTTTTGTTCTTTTTGGATAAAGACCTTTCGGAATAGAGTCAAAAACGGCTGAATCACTCAAAAATTGGTTTGTAAACTCATCATTTTCTTTATCGTAAGAAAGCCAAGTTTGTTTGTTTTGATCAAGATTATAAAGATAAAAAATACTGTTCGGTTTTGGTTTCTCTGGTGTAAAACTAGCTTCTAAAGCTCCCCAAAACAAAATTCCTATTCCTACCATCATCAAAAATAAGGAAAGCGACCATCGCCAACTTTGAGTAAGGAGTTGCATAATCGGAACTAAAAGACCTCCCAAAAGCGCAATCAAAAGAGCCATTATAGCAAAACCATACAAAGCAAAACCACTTACATTTATTACTTCAATCGCTTCTGGAACAATACTCAAAACAGGAAAATAAAAATAAAGTGTCGGTACAGAAAGAAACAACAAAACAAGTGTATCAAATGGATTGAGATAAGTAGCATTGTTGCGAAGAAGCAGATACAACCAAGCAACAAGCATCGACAAAGTAGGAACAATGAAAAGATAAGCAGCAGGACGCAAATCCATTCCGATCCAAGATTGCCCAAAAACAGCCAAAGCACTTAGTCCAATCCAAAACGGTAAGACACCCAAAAGCACAGAAGCAGGTTTTTTAGTTCTAAAAAATAATGAATACGCAAGCAAGGAAACACCTATAAAGATAAGCGCAAAAGCAATTTGATAACCAGTAGCAAAATAAGTAGTTCCATAAGGAATCCAAGAGTAATTAGAATGTGTCATCAAAACTGCTTTCCAGAGAAGTGTTGCAAGTCCTCCAATAGTAAGTACAATCAATAAATAACCAAACAAACTACCGAACACTAATTTCCAAGACCAATAACGAATACCAGACAAAAAAAGCAAAACAAAAAAGATAAGCATTCCATAGATTGTCCATTCCAAATGATTTTGATTTATGTCTAAAACCAAAATATTTCCATACAAAATATTACTAAAGGCAAGACTCCCTGGAATTCCGAAAAAGGTAGCATTTTCTTCTGATGTAATAGCAGTTTTTAGATTTTCTAAATCGCCAAAATGACGAATCAGAGCAAGCATATAATTACCATGTTGTTGCAACGAACGTTTGTCTAGATTTTCAGGCGTATCTAATGGAGTGTGATAATGCGTGTGTTTTCCTATAAAAGCAAAATTTAGAAAAGGAACGTCATGGCTTGCAAAAACGGCTGCATCAGTTCCGTTTGGCATATTTTGATAAACAAGATTTGCAAAAGAAGTTCCGAAAGCTCTTAGTTTAGAGGTTTGTTGTGCTGTTTTGAAAGCTGTTTTGGTGTGGTCAAGTAAGTTTTTATTTTTGTCAGAGGTTTCGAAAAGTATTGACATTCCTCCTGCTCCTCGTGCTTCAAAATTAAAAGCTACTCCAATTTCTTCTGCCCATGGGTGTTGTTCCATAAACGCCTGCGCTCCTAAAAGATCTATTTCTTCGCCATCTGAAAACAGAAGAATAATATCGTTTTCAAAAGGCTCATTTGTTACTTTCGTTTTGAGCATATCCAATATTTCTAACATAGCTCCTACGGCTGCACCATCATCGGCTGCTCCTGCTGCATTGCTGCGTGAATCATAATGACAGGCAATTAAAACTGTATTTTTTGAATTGGCTACCTCTGTTATGGTAAGAGTAGAATCTACTGAATTTGCTAAAACTGAATCTGATAAAATAGGATTTAAGGGCGAGTTTTTCCCTTTTATACGTACCAAAATGTTTTCTAAGAAAGCAACTTGTGGCATTTGTCCATCATTGACAAACTGTGTAGATTGTACTTCAGTTTGATACCCCATTGCTCTAGCTTGCGAAACGATATAATTGCGAACACTATCATGAGCTGCCGAACCTGTTGGGTGTGGAACTTTAGCTACCCTCTGAACATACGTAAAGGCTCTATCAGCCGAAAAATTAAACTCTGCACTTTGTGAAGGCGATACAGGAACAATTTGAGCTGCCGAAAGAATGAACACAATTGTCAGAACGCAAAAAGTAATAAAGGTAGAAACCGATTTCATAGACAACCAAAAAATGAATAGAAAAAGAAATTTAGAATAGTTTTATACGTTAAATGTATTCATTTTTTGTAAGGATTAAAAATAATTCTTTGCTTTTAATTTTTGTATCTTTACTAACTTCATTCAATCAAACCTTGTAAGCCTTGCTAATTAGGCATGATGCTGGCAAAAAACACAATAAAATTATGGCTATTTATAATCCAAAAACAGATTTAGTATTCAAAAAATTGTTTGGTACAGAAGAAAATAAAGATTTATTACAGTCTTTGATTAACTCTATTCTGCCTGCACATCAACAGATTGTACGATTAACTCTAAAAAATCCATATAATGTTTCGGATTATGCAGAAGGAAAATTATCTATTTTGGATATACGAGCTGAGGATCAAAACGGTATAAAGTACGATATAGAAATGCAAATACGAGGCGATGCCTTTTACGGAAGACGAGTACTTTATTATTGGGCAAAAATGTTTGGAACACAGTTGGATTACATTACTGATGAAGAAAAAAATGACCCAAAATTCAAATATTCAGACCTTAAAAAATCTATTGTAATTAGTTTGATGGACTTTAGCTTCTTTAAAGACAAACGTTATCATCGCTTGTATGTGTTGAAAGATGCAAATACGAATGAAACTACAGCATATCTAGATTATTTGGATTTATACTTTGTTCGAACTCAAAAAATTCAAAGGGGATTTGAAACTTTTACAAACAAATTTGGAAAAGTGGATTACCTTTCTGAACAAAGCGAATGTATATAGAGAGGAAAATCTTCCTGAAGAACTTGCAAAAATAAAGGAAATTAAAAAGGCAAATAAAGCTCTTACAACTATGTACTTTACAGAAAATGAACGTATGTTTTATGAAGGGCAACAAAAATTATACATGGACAATCAATCTATACTAGAATCGGAAAAAGAAAAATCTAGAATTCTGGGATTAAAAGCAGGAAAAAAAGAAGGTAGGGAAGAAGGTAGGGAAGAGGGTAAAAAGAAAGGAAAAATTGAAGTAGCCAAAAATCTAAAAAGATTAGGTATCTCTACTGATAGCATTATCGAAGCAACAGGACTTAAGAAAGAAGAAATAGAAAAACTGTAATGTTTTATTCTATTTCTTCATAATCAAAAGGTTTTATTTCTTTGTCTTTTTGTAATAAGTATTCAATCAAAATTAAACATATCTAAAAATTTGTATTTCAAAACGTATTTTCATTCTCTGTAACTCTGCGTTCAATAAAAAATACATATAGATAATTCTGTTTTTATACTTATTATAACTTATCAATTATTATTCAATCTCCATTCTTCCAAAAAAGTGCGTGTTTTGTTAGGGAAGTAAAGAAAAGTAAACGGCAAACGATTTCCATGTTTTGCTCTAAATTCTTGTATTGTACTTCCTCTTGGAGCAAAAACACAAACATCATAATTTCTTTTAAAACTAAGAGCAAACTGTTCGAATTCGTATTGAGTCATCCCTTTAAAAAGTTTGTCCTTCTCTATACTCAATATTTTGCCCTGAGAATTTGCAATAATGTGAAAATAAAAACGATGATTATTAGCTTTGTCTTGTTCACACAAATCATCATACCATTCTTTACTAAACGTTTCGATAAGACATAACTCTATTTTTTGATAATTCTCTACAATACAATCTCGGTCTTTTCTAGGAATGAAATTGATGTTTGATTCTTTTTCTACATTTTTGTACTCTGATTCTGGATGGTAAAAGCTAAAAGAAGATGTAATAACGCATAAAATAGTCAATAAAAATAATAAGTTTTTATCTTTCATAGAAATAAATAATAATTGTTTGGGTAGGATTTTTTTTGAATTGTAATCCACCAAAATCAAACCATAATTGTAGTAATTATTTTATAAAACTAAGAAAAACAAGATTATCAACACTTTATCAACTACCTGAATGGGAAATGGGAAGTAGGAAATAGTGAATTAAAAAAATTATGATTAATAGAATTAAAATTTGTAAAATTTTCCATTAAAAAAAAGCCAATAATCAAAGAGAATATCTCTCATCAATTATTGGCTTTCTCAATTTACTTTAAATTCTTAGTGAAAATAAATCTTTTTTATTTACGAATTAGAATTTACTTTTTGCTTTGCATTACTAGCTAATTCAGATGCCTTTTCAGAAACTTTTTCTTTTCCTTCTTGGAACTTTTCTTTTCCTTCTTGGAATTTTGCTTTTACTGTCTCTGTATTTTTGCTAATAAGGTCTTGCGCATCACTAGCTAATTTTTTACCTTTTTCTTCTGCATTAGCAACGATTTTCTTAGTCTCACCAGAGATACGTTCACGAGTTTCAGAACCTTTTGCTGGAGCTAACAAAATACCAACAGTTGCGCCGATTGCTGCACCTGCTACGAATAAAAGAGCATTAGTAGCACCATTCGAAGAACTGCTATTGTCCGTATATTTGTCTTTTTGGTTGCCATAAAAAGTTTTGATTCCACCATAAGCTGCAAGAGCTAAAGGAATAAATTTTTCTACGCTATCAGATAATGTTTCTTTTACATCTTCTGCTTTATGTATTGCATAATCTTGTACGTCATGAGCTAAATGTCTAGCTTCTTTTTTCACGTTATCAAAATCGAAATTATTAACTGTATCTTGAACTCTAGATTGCGCTTGTTTGATGTCTTTTTGAAATTTCATAGGAATTATAAAAATTATAGTTTAAAAAAATGAAGCAATAGTTAAAAATGACCTTGTAAAGAAGTAGTAAATCAATTTTGATTGAAAGAAGACCACATACTATAAAGTCATTGCTTGTATAAATAACGGCAGATTCAAAAAAAGGTTTGAGAAAATGTAAAATAAATATGAAATATCTTTACTTCTTCTTGATAAAACCTTCGTTTGTTCTTTAGTTGAATTATACACTAGCAAATTTACGTAAAATTTTTGAAATAGGAACAACAAAATTATCGATATTTCCTGCTCCAACGGTAAGCAAAATTTCTATTTCATTATTACTAATTTTATTTTCTATATAAGTAAGAAGTTGATTATCAGAAAGTAAAATTTTGTTCTTTGTCTTTGCACCTTCTAAAATAATATCTGAAGTAATTCCTTCAATAGGCAGTTCTCTAGCTGGATAAATGTCAAGTAAAATCAGTTCGTCTTCTGGATTTTGCAAACTCAAACTCTCTGCAAAACCTTCTCTAAAATCTCTCGTTCTGGAAAACAAATGAGGTTGAAAAATAGCTGTAACTTTTTTGTTTGGGTATAAATGGTTGATAGAAGACAATAAAGCCGATATTTCGGTTGGGTGATGCGCATAATCATCGATATAAATAATTTTCTCACTTCTAAAAACATACTCAAAACGCCTTTTCACACCTTTAAAATTCGCTACTGCATCTCTAATTTTATCCAATGAAATACCTAATTTACGAGCTACAGCAATAGCAGCACACATATTTTCTACGTTATGAAAACCAGGCATAAAGAGTTGTAGGTTTTCTATTTTTTCGTTTTTTATTGTATCTACAAAATCAAAACGACAAGAATCTTTTTGCAAATTATCTAGTTTGATATTTTGAGCATAGATTTGTGTTTGCTTATCAAAACTATACTCTATCACTTTTATATGCTCCTCTTTTTTAATAGCATTTTTGACAGAATCTGCAATAGTAGTTTGAGCGTAAAGCGTTCCATTCTCTTTTATCTGACTTACAAAATCGCCAAATGACTTTTCAAGTTCTTTTTTTTCTCCATAAATATCCAAATGGTCGGCATCAGTAGAAGTAACGACAGCAATAGTTGGATGCAAATGTAAAAACGAACGGTCAAATTCATCAGCTTCCACAACTGCCCAAACTTCACTTTTATTATTTATATCATTGACAAGCAAATTAGAATTAAAATTAGCCGAAATTCCACCCAAAAAAGCAGTACAATTAATCCCACCTTCTTTCAAAAGATGCGCTATCATCGTCGAAGTGGTTGTTTTTCCGTGTGTTCCTGCTACGGCAATCGTTTTTAAAGAATGCGTAAGAAGTCCTAAAACAGCAGCCCGTTTGAGAATTGTATAATGATTTCGTTGAAAAAACAATAACTCGGAATGCGAAACAGGAACAGCAGGCGTAATTACGACTAATGTCTCATCTGGAAACTCTCGCATTTCTTTCGGAATTTTGTCAACATTATCTTCAAAATGAATAGTAATTCCTTCATTTTCAAGGTTTTGAGTAAGAGGAGTTTGTGTTTTGTCGTAGCCTGCAACTATTTTTCCGTTGTGAGCAAACCAACGAGCAATCGCACTCATTCCAATTCCACCAATTCCGATAAAATAAATGTATTTTAGATTTTCTAGCTGTATATTTTGAATGTTCATTATTTCTATGATTTGTTAGATTACTTTTACACAAAAAACGTTACTAAATTTTAGATTAGCAAGAACTACATTTTGTTTATGATTTAATTCAAGCAAAAAATAAGTATATTGAAAGACTGTTAAAATAAATTTATTCTTATGAAATTGAATCATTTATCATTTTTGCTCTTTTCCCTTCTATTTTTCTGTTCTTTTTCTAGTGAGAAAAATACAGCTATTTTAAAAACGAAAGTCAGTACCCAAAAAAAACATTTGAATTTGCCTAAAAAACAAAAAAGTAGTTTTAAAGAACGAATGGCTATAAAAATTTTAGAAAAAAAGATAAGAAACATAAAAAAACGACAAAGCAAAAAACAATCTCAAAGTATAAACTCTCAAAAAAACCAAGGTGAGATAGTGATATTTTTAATAGCTATTTTGATCGTTATTCTTGTACTTACAGGTTTGGTAGGAGGTATTTTATTGCTTATTGCAGGCGAAACTCTTTTCGGAATTTTATCTATTTTAATCGGTGTGATTGTGATTCCCTTGTTAGTTTTGATGTATTTGGAAAATAATATATCATTTGTAGGAAGATAAATAAGTTCTTTTTTATGACTTCAATATCAAACGCAATCACGGTTTATTTCATGTGCCTTCATTTGCTTCGCTGAGGACTTCGTCGTTTCCAAAAGTGAAAATTTGTAGTTTTTAAACTACTATTAGAATAGTTCATTTTTGGGGAAATGAACACACAATACTGCTTACAAAATTAACCGTGATGAGCTTTCAATATAAATCTCATTTTATAAAACCAAAAACAGTTGCCAAATTTTATTCTAGCAAAACGGTATTTTTTCCATAGAATTGGTTTTACAAACCTAATTCTACGGAAAAAGCAAACTATTATTTTGTTGAAAATAACTTTATATGTAAAAAATGACACTCATATTGAGCTTTAGTACTAATTTTATCGTTAAAGAAATGAAAATTATTCTTTTGACTATTTCTCTACTTTTTTTATTTTCATGCAACTCTTTTGCAAGTGAAGCTAATTCAGAAGTTTCAATTTCTAAAATTATTCCTGCTAAAAAGAAATTTGTTCAACGTAAAAAACAAAAAATCCGTTTCAAGAAACGAATAGTTACAAAAATTTTAAAAAATGAAATCAAAAAAAGGAAAAGAGTAAATAACAAATCCGATGATGATCCTTGGGGTTCTTTCTTGGTTGGTTTGCTTTTCTTTGCGCCTATTTTGGCAAGTGTTGTAGTAGGTATTATTTATATTGTTTTGGGAAAAGTATTTATCGGAATTCTATTGATTTTATCTAGTTTGATTGTTTTACCTCTTTTATTCTATCTGATTTTTGCTTTAGTAATGAATAGTTTTAATAATGAATAGTTTTAATAATGAATAAAGCAACTTTTTGATAAAAAGTAACATCTTAAAAATGAGACGGTGTTTTTACACTCTATTTTTTATTTAAAATCTCTTAATAATTATTTACTTATGAAAGCTACCACCTTTACTGTTTTTTTGTTCTTTTTTTTCTCATTCTGCTCATTTGCAAGTGAAAGCGATTCTAAAATTTCAACAGAAAAAGAAACTACTTCAAATTGGGATTTTGCCAAAAAATCAAAATCTACTTTAATCAAGAAACAGAAAAAACTCAATTTCAAAGAACGATTAGCTTTAAAATTAATTAAAAGAAAAATCAAAAAAGCAGAGAAGAGACACAAAAAAAACAATAATTTTATAAAACAAAAAGAAAAAGTTGTTTATACTTCCATCTTACTATCTATTTTTCTAGCCATAATTGGCGTATTATCTGGAATCGTTTTTCTTATATTGGGAAACATTACAACAGGACTTTTATTACTATTTGGAGGAGCAGTTATTGTCCCTCTAGTACTAGGAATTATTGCACTAATAGCTATTTTTGGTATCAAGACTAATACTTTTAACGAATAAATAATTACAAAAAAATACTTGTGAAAACATTAATTTTATCATTTTTCTTTGCCGTCTCTACGCTTTCTTTTACTTCTTTTACGAGTGAAAATAGAAATAAATCTTTACCTTTAAAAGTAACTTCAAGAAATGAGAATAGCCGTGGAAAGAGTAATTTAGCCAGAAATAAAGAAAACAAGGAAAACAAAATTAGTTTTAAAGAAAAAATAGCTCTAAAATTAATTCAACGAAAAATCAAAAAAGCAGTAAATAAAAATACAAAAAGACAGAATAACAAGAGTATAAAAGGAGAAAATTTTGAATCAACGGCAGCCTTTCTTCTTATTATTGGAGTTATTACTGGAATAATTTTGACTATTATCTCTCTTATTCTGGGAAATTTCTTAATCGCTTTAGGCATTTTTCTAGTTACCTTATTAGTTTTGTGGGCAAGTATTCTAATTAGTATAAAAGTATTCGAAAACAGTAAATCAAAAAACAATGCAACGTAAAATCTTCTTATTACTATTTTTTTTTAGTCTATTCTTTACTTCCTTTGCAAGTGAAAACAAAATAGAAAATTTACCTAAAAAGGAAATTACTAGAATTGAAACCTTTCAAAAGAAAAATGTAGTTCAGTTTGAAAAGCAAAAATTAAGTTTTAAAGAACGATTAGCCTTAAAATTAATAAAAAGGAAGATTAAAAAAGTAAAACCTAAGTCAGTAAGTAGCAATGTGAAAATGGACGAGACACTTTTTGTACTTGTTGAACTTGGTCTTCTTGTTTTGGTTTTGACAAGTGTTATTCTTTCTATTATTAGTTTTTTGTCTGCAAATATTCTTGTTGGATTTCTGCTTCTTCTGATTGCTGCTTTGTTTGGAGTAATGTTTTTAACTTTTGCTATGATCGATAATGAAGACAGAAGAGTTTATAAATTTTAAATCAAAAGTTGTATTGTTTTCTCTAGTTTGCTTTACATTATTCTTTACCTCATTTATAAGTGAAAATGAAGTAGAAATTTTACCAAAAGAGAAAGTTATTAAAACTAGTATCATTTCTAAAAAAAGTAGTTTGATTCAATCAAACAAAAAAAAGCATAGTTTTAAAAAGCGACTAGCCTTAAAACTAATCAAAAAGAAAATTAATAGAATACATAAGAATGAAATTAAAAATAGTAAAAGAGAAGAATTAGGAATTATAATAGCAGTTTCGTTAGCCGTTTTGGGTTTTTTAATAGGCTTAATAAGTGGTGTCATTTATCTTTTTATGGGAGAACTATTACTCGGAATTCTATTAATGTTGTTAGGTATTATTTCTATGCCTTTTATTTTAATATTATCTGTGTTGACAGGATTAATCTCTGCTGTTCATTAGAATTTAAAAATAAAATAATATCAAAAATCCATTTTTTTCTATCGTCATTCCTACCTACAATCGTTCGCATTTGATTGTAAATACTTTAGATTCTATTTTTAATCAAGTTTTTGATGAAGAGACAGAAGAAGACATTTTTTATGAGGTAGTTTTGGTAGATGATGGAAGTACAGACAACACAAAAGAAGTTATTGAAAAAACCTATTTAGATGAAACTTCTACCAACTTCGAAGCTCGTTTAAACTATTTTCAAAAAGATAATGAAGAGCGTTCGGCAGCACGAAATTTTGGCATTTCGAAGGCAAAGGGAGATTATATTCTCTTTTTTGATTCTGATGATTTTATGCAATCGCATCATTTACAAACACTTTACAGAGCAATTAAAGAAAATCCAGAAGCACAATTTTTGGCTACCAAATTTGAGTTTGAGGCAGATGTAAATGGAATTAAAAAAATATTTCCATCTCATATTGCACATTTGAAAGAAGGATTTTATGATTACAAATTGATTTTAGAAGGTTCTTATTTTGGAACATTAGTTTGTTTTGATAGAAAATTAATTGAAAGTAAAGAAGGATTAAAACCTTTTCCAGTTAATTTTAATATCTGTGAAGATTGGATTTTTTTGTTTAGAAATTTATACATTCACAACATTCCAATTTATGTAATCGATAAAACAACCATTACAGTAAATGACCATCCAGAGCGTTCGATGGCAAACAATCAAAAGGTAATTTTGGCAAGGTTAGAAGCCACTACTTTTTTAGAAAATGAAGTAGAACTTTCAGAATCAGAACTCAAAATTTTAAAAGGATATTCGTATCAGTTTTGTGCCGTTCATTCCTACATCGATAAAAACAGAAAACAAGCCTTTGATTTTTGGAAAAAAATGGTTTCATATTTAGGGTACAATAAAAATACAATCATTTTGGGAATGAAGATTTTGATAGGAAAAAGTTTTGTAGAGAAAATTAGGTAGGAAATAGGAAATGGAGATTAGGAAATGGAGATTAGGAAATGGGAATAAAACCTCGTTGACGGCAAAGCCTCAACAACGGTTGAAAACAAATATTTTTCTACACCCAATAGTCAGCGAAGACAAACATTGCGCAGCTACGCAGCTTGAATAAAAATATGAAATGAGAATATAGAATTCTTACAAAATCTATAACCAAAATAAATTAACTTTGCATCTTCAAACTTATCCATTTCCAATTTCCTAACTCCCATTTCCCATTCAAACATGATACTTGAACCTGCCGACTGGATTATCATCACTTCTTTCTTGCTTCTTACTTTAGGAATTGGAATTTATTACACCAAAAAAGCAAGTGGTTCAACAGAAGACTTTTTTCTTGGTGGTCGAAATCTTCCTTGGTGGGTTGCTGGTACTTCAATGGTCGCCACTACTTTTGCAGCCGATACGCCTCTTTTGATTACCGAATTAGTTGTCAAAAATGGAATTAGTGGAAATTGGCTTTGGTGGAACGGACTTATTGGAGGAATGCTTACCACTTTTCTTTTTGCAAAACTATGGCGAAAGGCGAAAGTAATTACTGATTTGGAGTTTATAGAATTGCGTTATTCTGGAAAAGCAGCCGAATTTTTGCGTGGTTTTCGTGCTGTTTATTTAGGTCTTTTTTTTAATGCTGTTATTATTGCTTGGGTAAATGTTGCTCTTGCAGCTCTTCTACACGTATTTTTTGATATTCCAAAAGAACAAACAATTTATTATGTTGCTGCTGCGATGGTAATTGTAGTTATTTATTCTAGTCTTTCGGGTCTTTTAGGAGTTGCTATTACGGATGTTTTTCAGTTTGTTTTGGCGATGTTAGGTTGTATTGTTCTTAGTTATTTAGTTTTGGATAGTCCGAAAATTGGTGGTGTGGCTGGTCTTGTGGAAAAATTACCTGCTGGTACACTTAACTTTTTCCCTCAAATTGAAAATGCAACAGGTACAGAATTACTCAAAAATAGCGCACAAATGCTCACTATTAGTTTGGCTACTTTTTTTGCTTATATCGGCATTCAATGGTGGGCAAGTTGGTATCCAGGAGCAGAACCAGGTGGAGGTGGATATGTAGCGCAACGTATGATGTCTGCAAAAGATGAAGAACATGCTTTTAAAGCTACTCTGTTTTTTCAGTTGGCACATTATGGTTTGCGTCCTTGGGTTTGGATTTTGGTTGCTCTTTCAGTCATTATTTTATATCCCAATCTAGCAGCAGGAGATGAAAAGTTGGGTTATGTAATGGCAATGAAAGAATTTTTGCCTACAGGTTGGCGAGGTCTTTTATTAGTCGCTTTTTTTGCTGCTTATATGAGTACAATTTCTACTCAACTAAACTGGGGAGCAAGCTATTTAATCAATGATTTGTACCAGCGTTTTTATAAACCAAAAGCAGGTTCGAAAGAATTAATAACTGCTTCAAGAGTTGCAACTTTTGTAATTATGGTTGCTGGAATAGTAGTTACTACACAAATAACATCGTTAGAAGCTGCATTTAAATTTTTGATAGAAGCAGGCGCAGGACTAGGAGCTGTTTTGATTTTGCGTTGGTATTGGTGGAGAATTAATGTTTTTAGCGAACTGGCTGCTACGATTGCTCCTCTTATTGGAGTTGTTTTGAATACAACTATTTTGCATTTAGAATCTCCTTATTCTCTATTTTTTATTTTAGGACTTACAACAGTTAGTTGGATTGTGGTTACTTTTTTAACAAAACCAACTGATCAGCAAACTTTACAAAAATTCTATGAACGAGTAACTCCAAAAGGAAGTTGGAAACCTATTCGTATTTCACTCAATCTACCAAAACCAAAAAATCAATTGCCGTATATGATTGCAGCTTGGTTTGTCGGAATTGCGTTAGGATATAGCTTTTTATTTGGAATTGGATATGCTATTTTTTCAAAATGGACACTTTTCGGAATTACTTTTGTGGTTTTTAGTACAAGTGTTTTGGCTATAAATTGGTTAGTAAAGAAAATTGCAGAATAATTTATAACGATTGCTAGGGTTAGATTATCAGCCATTATTAACGTTTCTTGAAAAATGCAAAACTTTTCTCTTATCAATTATTTTATAGTTTAAGAATATCAAACAAAGAATTTATAAAACAATAAAGAAAGATGACAAGTACAATCCCTATTCCTTTACCTATTTTAGAAGATTCTGAACGCTTAGAGTACGAACAAATAGATTGGCACAATTACCGAAAACTTCTTTCTATGTTTGAAAAAGACAAGAGTATTTTTGTTATGAATGATTACAAAACCATTGACCAGTTGGAAGAATATATAGATTATCAGTTGGGTTTTGCTCAATATTCTTTCAAAAGAGGTGCAGCAGATTGGTTTTATAAAAGCAAGAAAACAGGAGAATATATTGGCGTTTTTAATCTCTTTGATTTGAGTAAAGAAACCTTAAATGACAATCACAAACGCTGTACGATAGGTTTTGCCACAACAGAAAAACATAGGGAAAAATATTATACCTTAGAAGCCATCGAAACTTTTAAAGAAGCAATATTTAATCAATTAAATAAAAATTATATTCTTTCTTATACTACAAAAGAAAACGTTGCAACTATAGAATTACTCCAACGAGCAGGTTTTCAGAAAAGTCAGCAAGATTACATTCATAAAGAATATGTTTATTATGAGTTTTATAGGTAATTTGAAAAGTCTGATAGTTTTAATGAGTATCAGACTTTTATAGTTTTATTCTACTTTTGGTTCACTTTCTTCTTCTACAATTTCTGAAGGTGTTCCTTTTAATAAATCTCTAATTTCAGTAAGTAAAATAATATCTTTTGGAGTTGGTGCTTCTGGATTTGCTGGGTCTTCTGCTTTTTTCTTTAATGAATTAAATCCTTTTACCACTACAAAAACGCACATTGCAATTATTATAAATTGAATTACGATATTTATAAAACTACCATAATTAATATAAACGGCTTCTTTAATTACCTTTCCTGTTTCATCTATTACTCCTTCTTGAAGCATAAATTTTAAATTAGCAAAATCAATTTCTCCTGTTAACATTCCGATTGGGGGCATAATAATGTCATTGACAAGCGAGGTTACAATTTTTCCAAATGCTCCTCCAATAATTACACCGACAGCCAAATCCATAACGTTTCCTTTGACTGCAAAATCTTTAAATTCTTTTATGAAACCCATTTTTTTACTAATTATTTTAACTGAATGATGAAAGTGAGAAATAGAGAATAATTTGTACAGAAAAAGTCTAAAAACTAAACTTTTTATTTGCGCTTTCAAATTTAACTGTTTTATTGATTTTACTCAAAAAATAAAGTAGAAATATTTCTTATTCAGTTGTTGGTGTCGCTTTGCTAAAACATCAACAATGGCATTTATGAATGTAAAAAAACTCTCAAAAGTAATTGACCAAACGAAGCGAAAAATGGAAACGGCAGCCAAAGAACTCAACTTTATGGAAGCTGCACGACTGCGTGATGAATGGCAAGAATTACAGAATCTGAGAGAGGAGAAAGTGAAGGCTGAATAAAATTATTCTATTTCCTCATACTCAAAAGGCTTCAACTTCTTTCCTTTTTGAGGTTTGATTTGATAGCGTTTTCTTGTGGTATCTGTTTTTGTGTAGGTATTAATTTGAAAAATGATTGGTTTTGTATAATTATAATCTTTAGGAAAGAATAATTTCCAGTTATAATCTTGCTTTTTGTAATTGTAAATTAGTTCAATGGTTTGTTTGGGTAATTCCATTTCTAAAGGAAAGCCTACACCATAAAAGCCAAATGTACTGTCACTTTCTTGAATAATACAAATAGTGCTAAAATGACCACCAAAAGAACCAATCTTCATATATTCAGTATATAAAGGACGATAGGTATTTTGATGTAAATTTAATTTATGAATTTCTTTTACTATTTGACTTTTAGTAGTTACAAACTTCTGTTTTTGTTCTTCTTTAAAAGCAACTTTTGAAGAATCTGGTAAAATTTCTATCACATTTTTGAAATCAATTTCATTATTTCTATAGCATTCATCTATAAAATCGTAACTGTTTCTAATGTCATTATATACTTTTATATCTCTAGCGTTATTACCATAATTGGCAATAGTTTGTCTAAGTTTTTTAAGTTGCTCTTGCCAAATTAATTTATTGTTTTCTGCTACAAAACTATTTGTATTATTAATTGCTGTCAATTCTTTATCTTTATCAGAAATAAAGTGAGCAGCTATTACAATTCCAAAAGTTATCCACAAAAAGAGTGAAACATATAATTTAATAGATCTCATGATAAACGGTGTCTTGTTGTGAAAGATTTATTTTGATTTTCATGTTTCTGTCTTTCTTATTTCTCAATTCTGAAGGAATAATTAGAAATCCTCTCTTATCAAATTTAGTTTCTACACCTTTAGGAGAATGAAGTTTTGTTATCGTTGTATCAAAAGGAATATGATAAGTAATTTCTACGCCAAAATGAGTAGGGTAATCTGAATCCCAAAATATATGAGGTTTTAAGGAATAATTAGACATTTTTACAATAACAGGATTTAAAACCTTTTTTTGATAGAGAAAATTTACATCTTCATAATATAGTTTAGCTAATTGAGTTTTGAAACGCTGTAAATGATATTTGTTTTGTAGTGTATCGTCAGAAAAATAAAGTTTATTAATTTCTTGATTTGATAAATTATTTTCTAAAACAAAATCTTGATACTTCTCTTCTAGCAAAGCATTTATTTTGATAGCTTCATTTATATAATTTTCAAACGCAGAAGTAATTAGAACTTCTTTGTTTTGTTGTGGCTTATTCTTATCAAAAGTTTCATAGACTATTTTTCTGTTTAGTGCTTCTAATTGACTTTTTGCCGAATCAAATTCTATTGAAACATCTCTCAGATAGTAAGCATAATAGTAATCTTTGTTTCTCATATTGCTATTTATTCTACTACCCAAATGATAATACATTACCGATAAATCTTCTATTTCTTTCATACCTTCCACAAAAACAGCTTTCTCCTCCTCATTATATTTCTCCCTAAAAAAACTATCATAACCTATCCAAGCAAAAGCAATCAGCAAACATAAAGCTGGCAAAATAGGCTGTAACGGATTTAATTTTTTGATTAATTTCATACTTTTTTTTTAGAGAAATTATTTTTATAAACAAGAATAAAACTTACAAAATAACCAAAAGCGAACCCACAGAAATCAGAATCCACAAAGTAACACCTAAAGCTAAAGGTCGCCAACCTACTTTTTTTATTTTTTCGATAGACAAACTAAGACCAATCAAGAAAAGTGTTGTAACGAGTAATTTTTTGGCAACCCAAACCAAATACGAAGAATATTCTGCTACAAAAGGAATGTATGTATTTATCAAAATAGCCACTACAAAAAGTCCGATAAAATAGGGAATCTTAATTTTTGAAACTGGTTTCTTTGCTTTTTCATCTTTTTTCAAACTCTCTATTTTTGAATTATCATTTGCCTCATTTTGTGGATAAAACCTTGAAACCAAAACGGAAAGCAACACCAAAGGGATAATCCAGAGCGCACGAACGAGCTTTAAAGTAGTAGCAATTTTTGTAGATTCATCGCTAAACGCATCGGCAGCACCTATAACCGAACTGGTATCGTGAATAGCAACGGCAACCCACATTCCAAAATCTTGAGGAGAAATATGGAAAAAATGTCCTAAAACAGGAAAAATAAGTAAAGCAATCGAATTGAGTAAAAAAACAACACCCAAAGAAACCGAAATATCAGAATTATCTGCATCAATAACAGGCGAAAAAGCAGCAATGGCACTTCCTCCACAAATAGCCGTTCCGACAGAAATTAGTTGAGCTAATTTATTTTCTACTTTCAACAATTTTCCTAAAAGAAGACCCATTCCAAGTGTCAAGAAAATACTACTTACAACCAAACCAATTCCATTTTGACTAGCCGTAATTGCCATTTGAAGATTAAGTCCAAAACCCAAACCTACAACGGCAATCTTTAAAAGCTGCTTTGTTGCTTTTGCTGTTTGGTCTGGAAAAGGATTTTTGAGGAAATGAGCAAATAAAAGTCCTGCTACAAGTGCAATCGGACTATTTATAGAAGGAAGCCAGCACGCAAAAAGGCAAGCAAAGAAAAGAATTGGAATAAGTTTGTTTTTCAAAATTAATGATTGTAATTGTGTGTTTTGTTGAAGGTACAAATTTATTCGTTTTTACACATAAAAAAACCTATAAAGATTTTACGGCTCTATAGGTTTGAAAGAAGTTGTTTAAGAATATTGGGTACGAATTTGTTGGTGTCGCTACGCTAAAACACCAACAAAGGTAGAACTTGAAATACAAATTATACTTCTAAAAGCTGCAAACGGACAAGATTATTATACGTTCCCTCTTGATTTACCAAACTCTCGTGTGTTCCCTTTTCACTAATTTGTCCGTTTTCCATTACATAAATCGTATCTACTTTTCGGATTGTAGCCAAACGATGAGCAATAATTATTGTCGTTCTGTTTTTCATCAATGTATCTAATGCTTCTTGTACAAGATGTTCAGATTCGGCATCTAACGAACTTGTGGCTTCATCTAAAATTAATATTTTTGGGTTTCTCAAAATTGCTCTTGCAATAGCAACTCTCTGACGCTGTCCTCCTGAAAGTTTTACGCCACGTTCGCCTACAAGAGTTTCTAATCCTTCTGGAAACGTTTCGATAAATTTGTATGCGTTGGCTTGTTTGGCTGCTTCTATGATTTCTTCTTTTGTTGCAGTTGGTTTTCCGTAAGCTATATTTTCTCTAATTGTTCCACCGAAAAGCAGAATTTCTTGTGGTACAATTCCGATTGCAGAACGGTAAAAATTCAAGTCGTAATCCAAATTATTCTTTCCATCAACTTCAATTGTTCCTGTTTGAGGATCATAAAAACGCTCTAAAAGCTGAATAATAGTAGATTTTCCTGCTCCACTATGTCCGACTAAAGCAATTTTTTCTCCTGCTTTTATATCAAAACTAAGTCCTTTCAATACTTCTACATCGGCACGTGTAGGATAAGAAAAACGAACGTCTTTAAATGAAATATTTCCTTGTATCGGATTTTGAGTGATCGCTAATTCTTTTTCATTATAAGTTGATTCTGATTCAGAATTTTCTCCCAAAACTTCCAACACTCGTTCTGATGCACCGATTGCTTTTTGTATTTGTCCATAAATATTACCCAATCCACCAATCGAACCAGCAATGAACATAGAATAAATAATAAACGAAATTAAATCTCCAGAAGTAAGTTTTCCTTCTGCTAAAAGCGTTGCACCATACCAAAAAACTGCCGTAATACTTCCAAAAATAGCAAAGATAATAAACGAAACAAAAGCACCACGGTAAGTAGCTGCCTTTAATGCCGTCTTGACAACATCTTGTTGCGTATTCGAATATCGATTAGATTCGAAAATTTCGTTTGTAAATGCTTTTACAGTTGCAATGGCTTGAATAGTTTCTTCTACAATAACATTCGAAAGAGCAAGTTGTTCTTGTGTTTTCTTTGAGAGTTTGCGAATAAATTTACCGAAAACAATAGCTCCTATAATAAGAACAGGCATTACTCCCAACATAAAAAAAGTAAGTTGTGGCGTTTTGAAAAACAAAATCCCCAAACCTACAACAAGAGTAATTATCTGACGAAAAAATTCGGCTAAGGTAATTGAAAAAGTATCTTGTAGGAGAGCTACATCTGCTGTAATTCTACTCATAAGGTCGCCAGAACGATGTTTGTCATAAAAACTCATCGGTAAAGCAAGGTATTTTTGATACAACGCTTTTCGAATGTCAGCCATTGCATACTCACTTACCTGTGCAAATAAATATACTCTCAAAAATGAAAAAACTACTTGAATAAAAATTACAGCAATTAAGGCGAGTGTAATTTGATTGATACTATCCAAAAGAAAACTCTCATCTCCTGTTGCTACATCAACAAGGTTTCCTGTCAGTTCTGGAAAAGCTAAAAGCACAATACTAGACAAGAAAAGACAAACCATTCCACTAAAAAAATAACCTTTGTAGGGCATCATATATTTATAGATACCCATTAAGTATTCGAAACTTTCCTTATTTAGCTTTTTCTTTTTATGGTCTTCTTCCTTGTTTTTTTCTAGTTCTGTTGGTATAGAAGTAGCAGAATTTTCTGGAGCATTTCCAATATTTGTAGCGTGTCCGTTTATGCTTCCGTTTTTATTTTTGTTTTCGTTCGTATCTTTCATAGTTTGTTTTAAAACGATAGTACGTTTGATTTTTCGAAACGCAAAGATACAGTTTTTGTTAGATAAGTGCTAACTAGATTTGTCGTAGAAATTTTTAGACAAAAAAAACTACTCTCGATTATTTTTTAGATAATCAAGAATAGCTTTTATATAGTAAACGTTATCACGGTTAATTTAGTAATGTTCATTTTTCCATAGCGACAGGTTTGCAAACCTGCCACTATGGAAAAATAAGACTGTTTTGCTTTTCTACAACTAATTTATTATTAGACCTATAAATAACCGTGATGACGTTTAGTTAGAAAAAAATTATAGCTTATTGCAATTTTTTACCTAACTCAAATCCTTTTTCGTACATTTCTATTAACGTATTGTCTATAGACTCACCTACATTTTCGTCTTCAGCACTTACATTAGTAAATACAAGAACACCGATTTTGGTAACTGGGTCAAACGCCATTTCTGTAGTTGTACCGTCTTCTCCTCCGTTGTGTCCCCAAAGCCCTAAAGATTCATTTTGAAGAAACATGTGTAATCCCATTGTATTATCTACACTTGGAATTTGTTTTTTCAACATTTCAGTAACTGTTGCAGATTTAAGTAATTGATAGCCATTAAAAGTACCTCCATTTGCTATTGCAGCTACAAATTTAGCCATTTCTCTAGGCGTTGTACGCAATCCACCATTCGGATAATCTGGGAAAGTATAGTTTTCAATTTTCACAAGTTCGCCGTCTTGTAATTCATAAGGCTGAACGATTGTTCCTGTAATGTTGCCTAATTTCCAACTTGAATTAGTCATTCCTAAAGGAGTAAAAATATTAGTCTGTGTATATTCTGTAAAACTTTTTCCAGAAATTTGTTCTACCAAAACACCAATAAGAGCAGTACCAGCATTTGAATAATTAAATTCTGTTCCTGGTGTTTCTTCCGAAAAATTAGCATCTGCATCATAACGAGAACCACCTACTTTTAAGTAGCTTTCCATAAAATCTTTCAAAGAAAGAGGCGTATCTCCATTGAATGTTTTGTTTCCATACAAATTATCTCCATCTGTAATAGAAGACGAATGAGTAAGAAGCATACGAAACGTAATCGGAGTAGCCGAATTTGGATTAACTACAGGAAAAGAAAGATAATCATTGATTGGATCATCTAAACCAAACTTACCTTCATCATAAAGACGAAGTAAAGAAACACCTGTAACCGTTTTCGAAATTGAGGCAATTAAGAACAAATGATCAGCCGTTAAGTCCAAACCTTGTGCAATATTAGACTTTCCGTAATATCCTTCGTGCAGAATTTGTCCGTCTTTAAAGATAACTGTACCCACAGCAGGAATTTTGTTAGCAGACATTCGAGCAGCTATGAAATCATCAAAAACTTGTTTGTCTTGATTGGTGTTACCACCGTCGTTTCCATCATCACCACCGTCATCTCCATCGCCACCGTCTCCTCCATCTCCACCATCATCTGGATCAACAACAACTACATCTGGCTCGTCTGGTTCTGGATCTTCATCTCCACCACAACTTGACACAGAAAATACAAGTAATAAAGCTAACACCAATAGCACAGGGAATCTTAATATATTCATAATGTTTTTTTGATTTGATATTTTTTTTTATAAAAACAACAATTTTCACTCCTAAATGCAGGATTTCTTGTTTTTTTTATACTATTCAATTTCATAGTCATACTAATACAGGAAAAACGAAATCTTGTTCCTGAGTGATTACTATATTTTTTTGAATAAAAATAAAGGCTATTATTACTATTTTTAGAAGTTGAGAATAGCCTTTAGCTTAGAAATTAGGATTTAAAATTTTTATTGTAATTTCTTACCTAATTCAAATGCTTTTTCATACATTTCTACTAACGTATTATTTATAGTTTTACCTACATTTTCGTCTTCAGCACTTATGTTAGTAAATACAAGAACACCGATTTTGGTAACTGGGTCAAATACCATTTCGGTAGTTGTTCCATCTTCTCCTCCATTGTGTCCCCAAAGGTTCATATCTTCATTTCTGAAAAACATGTGTAATCCCATTTCTTGATCAACGTTTGGATATTGTATCTTTAGCATTTCTGTAACAGTAGAAGATTTTAGAATCTCAACACCGTTGTATGTTCCACCATTAGCAATCGCAGCCGTAAATTTAGCCATTTCTCTAGGCGTTGTACGCAACCCTCCATTTGGATAATCTGGGAACGTATAATTTTCTACTTTTACAGCTTCTCCGTCTTGTAGTTCGTAAGGCTGAACGATTGTTCCTGTAATGTTGCCCAATTTCCAACTTGAATTAGTCATTCCTAAAGGAGTAAAAATATTTGTTTGTGTATATTCTGTAAAACTTTTTTCAGAAATCTCTTCTACCAAAACGCCAATAAGAGCAGAGCCTGCATTAGAATAATTAAGCTCTGTACCGGGTTCTGCTTGCGAGAAATTAGCATTGGCATCGTAACGAGAACCACCTACTTTTAGATAACTTTCCATAAGTGGTCTTAAAGCAATAGGCGTATCTCCGTTGAATGTTTTGTTTCCATACAAATTATCTCCATCTGTTATAGAAGACGTATGAGCAAGTACCATACGAAACGTAATCGGAGTATCAAAATTAGGATTTTCAACAGTAAAAGAAAGATAATCATTGATTGGATCATCTAAATCAAACTCTCCTTTGTCATACAATTGAAGCAAAGCTGTTCCTGTAACCGTCTTTGAAATAGAAGCAATCAAAAACAAATGGTCATCTTCTAAAGCCAAATCTTGTTCTATGTTAGATTTGCCAAAATATTCTTCGTGCAAAATTTTATCTCCTTTGAAGATAATCGTACCAACGGCAGGAATCTTTTGAGCAGACATTTTCTCCATTATAAAATCATTAAAGGCTTCTATGTCAGGATTATTTTGTTCTGTGTCGTCATCTTTTTCTTTTCCTTTTGTTTCTACTTCGTCATCTCCACAGCTTAGTAGTGTGAAGGAGAATAATAGTAATAATAAAGCAAGTACAGGGAATTTTTGAATATTCATAATAAATTATTAATTAAAATATAAAATTAAAGTATGCGTCTGGATACATCGTAATTACAACAATAGCTAAATAATGAAACTGTTGTATCAGACATTTTTTTATACATTTCTCAAAATAAGAAAATATAATTATGGAAGGGTAATGTTAATAGATAATTACAAACAAATCGTAATTTATTTTTTATTGTATTTTTTTGCCTAATTCAAATCCTTTTACATATACAGGTTCTAAGTTCATATCACTCATATTTGTAAAAACGATAACACCAATTTTGGTTACTGGATCAAAGACAACGTCGGTAGTTGTTCCTTCTTCTCCTCCATTATGACCCCAAAGTGCTAAAGGTGATTCTTCTTGATACATCTGAAATCCCATAGTTGGGTCAATAGTAGGAATTTGAGAAGTGTACATTAATTTTGCCGTTTCAGGCTTTAAAAGTTGATAGCCATTAGCAGAACCACCAGTAATAATTGTAGAAAAGAATTTAAAGTAATCTCTAGGCGTTGTGCGTAATCCTCCATTTGGATAATCTGGAGTAGTATAATGGTCTATTTTTACAAATTTTCCATCTTCTACATTATACGGCTCTACGATTGTTCCTGTAATTTCGTCTAATCTCCAACTGGCAGAACTCATTCCCAAAGGAGTAAATATGTTTTGTCTGGTATAATCAGTAAAACTCATTTCAGAAATTTCTTCTACCAAAACTCCAATGAGAGCAGAACCTGCATTGGTATATTCAAACTGTGTTCCGGGGGCATTCTCTAAAAAATTATCATTTGCATTATAACGAGTACCACCTGTTTTCAAATAACTTTCCATAAAAGGTTTCAAAGCAAGAGGCGTATCTCCACCAAATGTGTAATTATCATACAACAAATCGCCATCTGCAATCGAAGAAGTATGAGTCAGAAGCATACGAAACGTAATCGGTGTAGAAGAAGAAGGGTGATTTACAGGAAAAGAAAGGTAATCATTAATAGGATCATCTAATCCAAACTTGCCTTCATCATAAAGACGAAGAAGTGCAGCACCTGTTACTGTTTTGGAAACCGATGCAATCAAAAACAAATTATCTTGATTGAGAGCTAAGTTTTGTTCTATATTAGCCTTTCCGTAATACTTTTCATAAAGGATTTGATCTCCCTTAAAAACAATCGTTGCTACAGCTGGCATTCCTTGAGAAGACATTTGAGAAACTACCAATTTATCGAAGTCATCTTTATCAGTTGCATTTGGAGAATTAGGATCGTTAGGTTCAACAACTACATCGTTTTCTGGTAATGGGTCATCTGTTCCACAACTGGAAAGTGAAAGAGTGAAGAAAGTAAGCAGTAAGGATAAGAGAAATAAGGAGGGACGTTTGAAAATATTCATACTAATTTTTTGATTATTAAGATTTAAAGTTTGCGTTCTGATATGTCTTATTTAATTATTTTATTCTGTTAAGACGTTTGCAAGTAGCAGTATAATTTGAAATAATCAAAAAAAAGCATATAGACAAAGTATAGACAAGACTAAAAATGTTGTCTTTTCTTGCTCTAAATCACTATAAAATTATATTTTATCTTTATTTAATTTTACTTTTTGGTTCTACCGTAATTTTTGAACCTTCAGCAAGCATAACAGAATTTGGTTTTTGATTATCTAAGAAAGAAAATTCTTGTCCATAAATTTCTCCAAAATCAGCATTTATTTTATACTCTAAGACTTCATATTGCTGCCATTTTGGATGAGTTACTTCGTACTCATTTGTTTTTTTGTCGTTTTGTTTTGCGTAACCCCAATAATGTTCTGTAATAAATTCGGTTTTGCTTTCTGGCTCTATTTCACTTAAATTTTTGGCTGTTTTGAGATAAATAGAATTGATTTTTTGTTTTTTGTTTTTTTGCCAAGTATATTCTATTTCTCTATTGTCAGCATTTTCTATCCATTTATGGCTCATTTTCATCGTTTCATAATTTTCCCCATAAACAGTATTTGCCACAAATGTAATAGCAGGTTTGGGAACAATTTCTTTTATAAAAACAACTCCTCGTTTATAAACATCATTTTTTCTATCTTCTTCATTATCATATCTTTTCACATAAAAACGCAGATTTACCTCTTCAAAATCGGTGTGAAACGGAATTTTTACACCTATTAATTTTACGTCTTTAAACATAAAACCTATCAAACTGACGTAACATTTCCCTTTCCATAAATCTAATTCTGTTCCAAAAGGAAGATGACGAAGAAGTATGTAAGGATCAATTTGATAATTTGCAAAGGCTAATTTTCGCCATTCGGCTGTTAGAAAACTCATTTTTTTTATGGTTAATTTAAAATATATCCTCAATATTGAGTTCAAAGCCCTTTAAAACTTTAGATTTTATCTTTCCTGTTTTTGTAGTCTGTTGAAAAAAGTTGATAATTTGCTTTTTTAATTTTTTCGTTTTCGTCGTCTATTTTCGTCAAAACTTCTACATTAATTTTCTGTTTTTTTGGATAAATCTCCCAATATTCTCTCACTCCAAAGTCGGCATATTTTTGTTTTTTTTCTTCTCGTAATTTTTTGTAATTAGCAGGAGAAATTACTTCAATCATTAAATCTGGTGCTTCATAAATTCCTTTCTCTGTTATTTTTTCTACGTTACGATTCAAGACTAAGACCTATATACATTTACCAAACTACGAAAAATTTGAGAATGAATTAAAATACGTTTCAAAACAAATATAGTTGAATAAAATTGATAATCTAATTCTGGTTCATAAAAATTCAGAACAAGCCTTTTATAACCAAAAAACACGAAATCAAATCTAACTTTTAAGCTACCTTTAGCGTTAAGGAAAAGTTAATGTGCATTCTGTAGCTGACATCTTCCAAGGTGTCAGAAAAGTATGAGAAATATATTTTAGCGTATTTAATAAATGACAGTTAGAAACTGTCAGCTACTAAAAAAATCAAAATGAAAGAACTTTTCGCTCTGAATAAATATTTTTATCGTTACAAATGGCATCTTTTGGGTGGTATTTTTTTCGTGCTTTTATCGTGTGTTTTTGCAATTATTCCTGCTCAAATTGTGCGTTATGCTTTTGATTTGATAGCTAATACAATCAAAATGAACGACCTTTTTGAGGGAACAGCTTCACAGCAGCAAGTAATGGTTACTTTTAGGAATGTAGTTTTGCTCTACGGTGGAATTATTTTATTAATGGCTTTTATTCGTGGTGTGTTTTTGTTTTTGCAACGCCAGACGATTATTGTTATGTCAAGACTGATTGAGTACGATTTGAAGAATGATATTTATGTCCATTATCAAAAATTACCTTTATCTTTTTACAGACAAAACAATACAGGCGACCTTATGAACCGTATTTCGGAAGACGTTTCACAGGTCAGAATGTATCTAGGTCCTGCCATTATGTACACTATTAATATGATTGGAACGGCTGTTTTGGTAATTTCTTATATGCTTACAATTAATGTTCGTCTGACACTTTTTGCGCTTTTACCTTTGCCTATTCTTTCTATAAGCATTTATTATGTAAATAATTTAATCAATCAACGTTCTATTTTGATACAAAAAAGTCTTTCTAAGATGACAACTTTTGTACAAGAAGCCTTTTCTGGAATTCGTGTTATGAAGGCTTATGTGAGAGAAAATGATTTTTCAAGAGAATTTGAAGGAGAAACGAAAGATTATTTTAATAAATCACTTAGTTTGGTGCGTGTAGATTCACTTTTTTTGCCTTTGATTGTCGGACTTATCGGACTTAGTACGATTCTGACTGTTTATATTGGAGGAATTGAGGTAATGAGAGGAACAATTACGACAGGAAATATTGCCGAATTTATAATTTATGTAAATCTTTTGACTTGGCCCGTTGCTGCTTTGGGTTGGGTTACCAGTCTTACGCAGCGTGCAGCAGCATCACAGGAGCGTATAAATGAGTTTTTGAATACAAAAAGTGAGATTTTATCGATAGAAAACAAAATTACTCCTATACATGGGCAAGTAAGTTTTGATAAGGTAACTTTTGTTTATCCAGATTCTGGTATTAAGGCTTTAGATAATATTAGTTTTGAGATTCGTGAAGGACAAACGCTCGCTATTTTGGGAACGACAGGTTCTGGAAAAAGTACGATTGCAAACCTTATTTGTAGAATGTACGACGTAACCGAAGGAACAATTTGGATAGACAAAACGGCTATTCAAGATTATGAAATTACGTATTTGCGTTCGAATGTGGGTTATGTTCCACAGGAAGTATTTTTGTTTTCTGATTCTATACGAAATAATATTGCTTTTGGATTTAATGAAAATGATTTTGAAGAAAGTCAAATCAAAGAAGCTGCAAAAGATGCCGATTTGTTAGAGAATATCGAACGCTTTCCAGAAGGATTCGAAAACTATGTTGGGAGAACGAGGAATTACACTTTCTGGTGGACAAAAACAGCGTGTAAGTATTGCTAGAGCAATTATTCGCAATCCAAAAATATTGATTTTAGATGACAGCCTTTCAGCCGTAGATACAAAAACAGAAAATGCAATCCTTCAAAATATGAAACGTATTATGAAAGATCGCACTTCAATTATTATTTCGCACCGTGTATCGTCTGCCAAACTTGCTGACTACATTATTTTCTTAGACGACGGAAAAATTGTAGAACAAGGAACGCACAAAGAACTTTTGGAACATAACGGACTTTATACGCAGCTTTATGAAAAACAGTTACACGAAGAAGTATCTTAATCAATTACGAACTACAAGTCAGCGAAGCTAATTAAAAATTACGACCTATTAAATTAGTAAAGATTGGTAAAACTAACTTTTATTCTCTGATGGGAAATCGTATTTTTCCGTAATCCGTAATCCGTAATCCGTAATCCGTAATTGAATTACGCTACCTTTATCCAATCTTCAGCAGCCTTAACGGTGCTAAAATATTCAATTTTTACAAGTCCTTGAAAGTGCATACGTGTCATGGCAGAAAGCTGTGCAGCAGGAAAACGCTTGAAAAAATCACGTTCTTGTATAATTGCCATAGACTGATAACCAGCTTCCAAAGCACGTTCCAACCAATCTTGCATTGCCCATTCTTGATCTTTTTTGCCTAATCCTTTTTTTATTTTACGGTCATCATTTATAATCTTTGAAACTTGACGTTCTTTCATCCAAACTAATGTGTCATCAAGTGCTTTTCGGTAGCTTTCACTTTCCATATCGCCACGCCATTTTATCATTATACAAGGTACTTCTGGATTTAATTTTATGGAATAATTAGGTGTTTCGGCTAAAACTTTGAATTCTGTCATCGGTAATCTATATTTTTTGTTCTATTAAATTTCTTTTAAATATGTTGGAAGGTATAAGTTTGAAGCTGTCTGAACTTTTTATTGTTAGTGTCTGCTTGTAGGGAAAAGGCACGCCTTTTCCTAGTCGGTATTTGTTTTTCGTTAAGAATACACAATAGGTTTAGGAAAAAACGTGTCTTTTCCCTACATACCATCAAATACTGAACGGAAAAATAAAAGTTTAAACAGGTTCGTTATCTAATTTTTCAAACAAGATGCAAAATTACACAATTTTCTTAAATTGTAGCTACACATTTTAGTTCGATAGCAATCGGGGTAGGTAAAGCCGTAATTCCTAAAGTCGTTCTACAAGGTTGATTATCCTTAAAATATTCTGCATATACTTTATTATATTTCTTAAAATCATCTTCCATATTGGTAAGAAAAACGGTTACATCAATTAGCTTGTCCCAACTACTTCCACTAGCTTCTAAAATCGCTTTTACATTTTGAAAAACGGTATGACATTGCGCTTCTATATCGTAAGCTGTCAGTTTTCCATTCTCATCATAGACATTTCCGTGTATCTCGTTGGTTTTGGCATCTCTTGCACCTACTCCAGAAAGAAATAACAAATCGCCTACTTTGCGTGCGTGAGGATATAATCCTACAGGTTTTGGTGCGTTATCAGTTTCGAATTTTTGACTCATGTGATTATTTTTGATAAATAATATGTATTCTTGTGTAGCTTAATTTCCCTCTGTATTAAACTAAGTGGTAAAATTTTGCCGTTGTTGGTGTTTTAGCGAAGCGACACCAACAACATCAGAATAAACATAATTATTCTTGTGCAACTTAATTCCTCTCTGTATTTAACTTAGTGATAAAAGCATTTCCACAAAAATCACTAATTTTGATTTGCTTTTCAGAATATTAAATAATTCTTTACACAAACCTTCGTTCCATAAAGATAAAACTAAAAAAATAAAATCAATTCAAGCGACACCTTAAATTATGCAAAAAATAAAATTAACCAGTTTTGTCTTTTCTCTTTTTACTCTCATTAACTTTTTTGTTTTCTCATCTTGTTCTACTCAAAAGGAAACGTTACCTGATATTTCGGACTTGAAAGTAAATGTAGAAATAGAACGAGTTGATAAAAAAATATTTGACGGACAAAGCAGAGAAGAAATTCTAACTTATCTAAAAGAAAATCCAGATTTATTATTAAAAGGTTTTCGTGTAAATGACATACGAGTTTTAGATGAATTGGTAAAACGAGCAACTGACCCTTATATTGATACTGTCCAGAAACAGGTAGATGAAACCTATGACTTTGATCTTTTAAGGCAGCAATTAAACGATGTCTTTAGTTATACAAAGTTCTATTATCCAGATTTTTATGTGCCTAAAGTATATACAATTGTAGCAGGTTTTGAAATGGATGTAGTGCCAAGTGATAGTATGTTTTTGGTAGGATTAGATTATTTTTTGGGAGAAAAATCTTATTATCGTCCTCCAATTGAAGCCGTTCCGAATTATATTTGGCAGCGTTATAACCCTGATGCTATTCAGACACATATTGCTAGAGAACTTTCTGGAAGGTATAATTTGAGTAATCCATCGGATAATAGTATGATAAATGAGATGATTTGGTGGGGAAAAACCTATTATTTTATTGAAAAAGTAGTTCCAAAAGCTGCTGATTCGTTAGTAATTGGGTATTCCAATCAAGAAATACAAGACTGTGAAACTTATCAAACAGATGTTTGGGGGCATTTTGTTAAAAACGAATTATTTTATGCGACTTCACAAATAGAAAAACGAAAATATTTAGAAGCTCGTCCACATACTTTTCGAAATTGGTCAAGAATGTCCAGGACGTATTGCTCAATGGTTGGGTTGGCAAATTGTAAGAGCATATATGAAACAAAATTCAGAAGTTACTTTGCCAGAGCTTATGAAAATGACAAATCACAAAGAAATTTTTGAACAATCAAAATATAGACCAAGACAGAAAGAATAAAATTTAGTAAAAAAGCCTTATTTCAATAAAGAAATAAGGCTTTTCGTTTTTAATAGATAAAATACTTTAAAAGTTAATTGAATTGCAGATTTGATTAGTTACAAACTAGTTCATATACTGATTCATAATTGGACTATCTCCTATGATAGCAATTCCGACCATTAATATGAGCAAAACAACTCCCATAATTATCATAGCATTTTTGATTTCAAATTCTTTTTTCATTACATAGGCAAAACCTACAATCATTCCTACTGCAGCACCCAAAAGCGCACTACCAATAGCTAAAACGGCTACTCTACGTACCAAATCTACCTCTGGATTTCCGATTATAGAATGTAAAATAACAACCTCTAAACCGACTGCTAATAAAAAAACTACCACGCTAGTCAGCATAACACGCATAATAAATGAAGGTGCTTGACCTGCTGGGCGTGATTCTATTTCGTCTGATTCAACATTTTGTAATTTTGCTTGTGCTGTTTCTTGAGATTCAAAATTAGAATCTCTATCCATTGAATTATATGAGGTATCTTCTTCTGTGTTATCTTGATAAGTTGCCATAAAAATAAGTGTTTTCGAAAAGTTAAGTTATAAAAAAAATAGATTACCAAAAAAAAATTGTAATCTACTTGTATAACGGAATACTATTAAAATAGTTTTGTATAACTCGTGTTATTTGAGTATAAAGTGTTTTGATATTTTTTAGATAGATTATGGTTTTGTGCTTAATTATGGTTTTATTTTATAGTATCTTTGTAGTCTGGTAAGTACGAGTTTAATAACTCTGGCAAAACAGAACCTTTGTTATTAGTTTGATAAATCAAACGAATAGGTCAAAAATATCCTCAACTACTAAATTAAGATCAACAAAATAAATAGCATAACAATATATTCTTATGGCAGTAATTACCGACAACAACCGTGCGCCTCACGTACATATATATGTAGAAGAAAATCCAAATCCGAATTCAATGAAATTTGTTATGAGTTTTATGCTTATGGCAGATGGTATTTTAAAGGATTATGCGACAAAAGAAGATACAAATGATTCTCCTTTGGCTGCTGCACTTTTCAATGAATTTGATTTTGTAGAACGTGTTTTTTTGAGTAAAAATTTTATTACTATTACCAAGACTGAAAACGTAGAATGGGTAGAAATTAATTCTATTCTTCGTAACTATTTAAAGGATTATTTTGAAGCACAAAAACCTGTTTTTTCAGCAGACTTGCCAGACTCAAAAGTAGAACTCAACGACAATCCAACGATTGCCAGAATAAAGGATATTTTAGATCAGTATATTCGTCCTGCTGTCGAAATGGATGGAGGAGCAATTTCTTTTTCAGAGTTTGATGAAACAACAGGAAAGTTAAGCGTTCTTTTACAAGGTTCTTGTAGTGGATGTCCGTCTTCTTCAATTACTCTAAAAGCAGGAATCGAAAATCTATTCAAAAATATGATGCCTGAAGTAAAAGAAGTAGTTGCCGAAAACGCCTAAATAGTAAACAGTAAAGATCAATTACGACCTGTTAAAGCAGCGAAGATAATTATAAATTACGATTCTAACTCATTGATTATTAGTTGATTAATAATTCGAAAAGAGTAGTTTATTTAATTCATGTTTCTAAATAGTTACCAGTTAATTTCAATACAATCCTATCTTAACCAATAAAAACAATTCTTAGTTTATGGCTAAATCACTTCCAGAAAAAGAAAAACTACATATTTTCAATACTGAATTTATGCCTCATGCAGATGCCATGTACAACTTTGCTTACAAACTTACTTTTGACGGAGATGATGCCAAAGATTTGGTTCAGGATGCGTACATGAAAGCCTACCGTTTTGCAGGTTCGTATGAAGTGGGTACAAATGCAAAGGCTTGGCTTTTTCGTATTTTGAAAAATAGTTTTATTAATAATTACAGAAAAAAAACAAAAGAACCTTCAAAGGTAGACTATCAAGATGTTGAGAATTATTACAATTCGGCTTCTGTAGAAACTTCTGAGATGAGCCATACAGTAGATTTGCGTACTTCTACAATGCAAAACAAAATTGGAGATGAGGTTACAGGTGCTTTGAATTCTCTGCCTGTAGATTTTCGTACCGTGATTATTCTTTGTGATTTGGAAGGATTTACGTATGAAGAAATGGCTGTCATTTTGGATATTCCTATCGGAACAGTTCGTTCTCGTTTGCATCGTGCTAGAGGAGTTTTGAAAGAAAAACTTATTGAATATGCCAAACAATTTGGGTTTGATGTAGATTAAATAAACAACATTTTGAGAAGCTAAGATAAATACAAATCAATAAAAACAACTTCATTGACAACTTTACAGAAATTACAAAAATTTAGCAACAAGCATCAAGAATTAGCTAATACGATTACACACGGATTAGGCATTGTTTTGAGTATTATTGCTCTTACTTTACTCGTCTGGTGGGCAAGTGAAGCACAGGATATATGGAAAATAGTTAGTTTTTCTATTTTCGGAACTACGTTAGTTTTGCTTTATACAGCTTCTACGCTTTATCACGGTGCAAAAACGGCAAAACTAAAACAGTTTTTTGAAAGAATAGATCATATGGCAATTTATCTTTTGATTGCTGGTTCTTATACTCCTTTTACGCTCGTTACTTTGCGTGGCGCATGGGGCTGGACACTCTTTGGAGTTATCTGGGGAATTGCTCTTTTAGGAATTATTTATAAAATGTTCTTTTTGGGAAGATGGAAACGTTTTTCTGTTATTTTGTATGTTTCAATGGGTTGGATGGCAATTATAGCAGTACAACCTTTCTTTGAAAACTTAGAAACTGGAGGACTTATTTGGCTCGGAATAGGGGGACTTTCGTATTCTCTAGGAGTAATATTTTTCGTCTGGGAAAGACTTCCTTTTAATCACGCTATCTGGCATTTATTTGTTTTGGGTGGAAGCATAAGCCACTTTTTGGCTGTTGGATTGTATGTCTAAGGAACACTAACAAAATAAACTTGCATTTTTAGCAATCTATCACAAACAGGGTTGAAACCCTATCGATTACTCCATAAGTCTGAAATTGTTCTGCTGTTGTTGGTGTTGCTTCACTAAAACACCAAAAACGGTATTTGAATGTTTTTTTGCTTTCAAAAAACATGTAGATAATCGATAGGGTTTTAGCCTTGTTTAGTAATGCGTGATTTTTTTTAATGTAAATTTATTCATTTTATATCCTTAATCAAGATTATAACTTCTATGTCATATAAACGTAGTAATCTGATTTATCAAATTTAGTTTTTGACCAGAAACACGATTTTACTACACAACCCAAAAATTAAACCTTTTAATCAAAGTTTGTTACCAATCCATTTTTTCAGCTGGCTGTTATCAACACTTTATCTACATAATTCAAGTTGTGCATTATAACGTATTTTAGAATTTCTAATCTAAATAAATAGGAATTTGTCGTTAAAATAGCTCATTTTTTAGCTACACAAAATAAGAAATCTGTACTACACAATTTGAGCTACATACACATATAGTAATAAATCAAACCTTAAATTATCTGTAAAACGATTATGAAAGAAATTAAAGTCTATGATTCTGTTTGGTATATTCTAAAAATTATTTTTGGTTGTCTGTTGTTTGTAGTAGGTGGATATTTTATGATTATCAATACAGAGGAATATCTACAAGAAAGATTTTTTATAAAATTAGTAGGTTGGTTATCTATTTCGTTTTTTGGCTTAGGCTTGTTAGTAGGAGTTTATAAGTTGGTTGCAAAAAAACCACAATTAATTATTAATGACTTAGGAATATGGAAGTCAAATTCTGCTTTTTCTAAATACAAAGAAGAACATATATCAAGATGGGAAGAAATAATAAATGTGAGTGTAGAGAAAAAAGAAAGCTATGTTTATATAGAAACAATAGAAGATATGATGGAAATAAAAATTAGTACTGTCAATATAACTGCTACTGAACTAATAAATATTATTGATAGACAAAAAAAAATAGCGATGGAATTGTAAACTATTGTCAAAGTCTGATTACAGACTATTTACAAAGTTTGAAACGTTTTGCACATAAAAAAGCCTACTCACGTTCTCATCAAAATAATAAGAAATGAATAGGCTTTTTATTTTAAAATACTTTGACAGTTCTTTCAAAAGACTGTCAATAGTTTCTTAGATTTCCTCTTTTCGCTCTGCAATAACAGTAGATTTTGCACTTGGACTAATCCATTCTGAAAGCTGGTCTGCCATCAAATACATCGCAGGTACAACTACCAAAGTAAGGAAAGTAGCGAAGACCAAACCGAAGATTACAGCCCACGCCATTGGACCCCAAAACGTAGCATTATCTCCTCCCATATAAAAATCAGGATTAAAGTTAGCGTAAAGTTTAGCAAAATCAATATTCATTCCTGTTGCAAGTGGAATAAGTCCCAAAACAGTAGTGATAGCTGTCAAAAGTACAGGACGAAGACGAGTATAACCAGCCTTAATGATACATTCCAAAAATTCGGAAGTAGGCAAATGTTGTTCTTCATCAAGACCTAATTCTTCCTTTCGCCTTGCTCTAACTTGATCGGTATAATCAATAAGTACAATTGCATTATTCACAACTACACCAGCAAGAGAAATAATACCAATTCCTGTCATGATAATAATAAAATCCATTTGGAAAATCACTAATCCCAACATTACACCTGTCATACTAAAGAGTACCGAACCCATAATAATAAACGGCTTGATAATAGAATTAAACTGTGAAACCAAAATAAGCGAAATAGCAGAAACGGCAATTAACATCGCTTTTGCCAAAAATGCCATTGATTTGGCTTGCTCTTCTTGCTCTCCTGTTAGTTTAATGCTATATCCTTCTGGTAATTTGTGTGTTTTGATGAGTAATTTTATCTGTTCTACAATCTGATTTGCATTGTACCCTTCCACAACTCCAGAACTGACAGCTACCATACGGTCTAAATCTTTTCTACGAACAGAACCATAAGACGAGCTATAATCAATCTTTGCAACAGCCGAAATTGGAACTTGATGGTATGTACCCCGATTATCTCTAAAGGTAATTACTTGATTCATCAAAGCAGAAATATTATAACGGAATTTGTCTTGCAAACGAAGCTGAATAGGAAAATCATCATCACCATCTTTGTACTTTGAGATTTCTTTTCCAAAAATAGCAGTTCTTAGTGTCATCGCAACCTGACTTGTAGAAAGACCAAACAAACGAGCTTTTTCTCTATCAATCGTTAATATTAATTCTGGTTTGCCAGTTTCAGCTTCCACAATTAGATTATCAAGACCTTGAATACCTGCATCTTCAATCATTTGTTTTACCTTTTCGGCTTCTTTTACCAACACATCGTACTCTAAACCTGAAACTTCAATATTGACAGGTTTTCCTACTGGAGGTCCATCTTTATTTTTATCTGTCTTGATTTTTACTCCTGGAATAGTTTTCATTTCGGTAGAAAGTTCCTTCATAATATCCGAAGTACTAATTCCTTGTCGATATTGAAATTCATAAAAAGCAACCGAAATACGAGCTTTATGAGGTGTTGCACCACTTCTACCAAAACTATCATTGGGGTCACCCGATTCTTCGCCTACATTAACTCCAATTGATTTTATAATTTCATCATACGGAGCAAGAATTTTGAAGGCTTTCTTTTCAATCGTTTCTGCAAACTCATTTGTTGTTTTGATGTCCGTTCCCAAAGGAGCTTCTACATACATATAAACAAATAATGGCTCACTATCTGGAAAAAGACTTATTTGAAGTCCTACATTTCCAACTAAAACAAAACTAGAAACCAAAAGCAAAAACATTCCGACAGTCAATAAATAAGGACGAATACCTTTTAAGAGATAACGCAATATCTTCATATACCAATCTTCCAAACGAACCAGTAATTTGTTTTGAAACCAATTAGAAGCAGGCGTAAGTAAGAAAATATTAAGGAAAATAATCGAACCAAACGTAACTAATAAATTAGGAATCGTAAAATTATTCGCACTTGTAGAAACCACATACACATAACCAATTGCAGCTACGACCATCGAAACAACACCAATAATTAACCATCTCTTTATTCCTTTTTTGGTTACTCCTTCTACTTTCATAAAGTAAGCAGAAAAAACAGGATTAATAATAAGTCCTACAAAAAGCGAAGACGAAAGAACGACGATTAATGTAATTGGCATATATTTCAAAAATTCTCCCATAATTCCACCCCAAAAAGCAAGAGGAACAAAGGCAGCTAATGTAGTAGCCGTCGAACTAATAATTGGCCACGCTACCTCACTCACACCCATAAGTGCAGCCTGTTTGGCAGAATAGCCTTCTTCCATAAAGCGATAGGTATTCTCAATAACTACAATGGCATTATCGACAAGCATTCCGAGAGCCAAAATAAGAGCAAACAGAACAACAATATTGATACTAATTCCTAATAAATTAAGAATCATAAATGAGATAAGCATCGATAATGGAATCGCCACACCTACTAAAAGTGCATTGCGAAGTCCCATGAAGAAAAGCAAGACCACAACTACCAAAATAACACCTGAAATAATATTGTTTTGAAGGTTTGCAATCTGCATTTCCATATTTTCAGATTGGTCGTTTACAATCGTAATATCTAAAGTAGAAGGAAAATGTATTTCTTTCGCTTTTCTCAAAACCTCTTTTACATCATAGGCTGCATCGATTAGATTTTCGCCACTACGTTTTTTTACTTTTAGAGAAATTACTGGCAAACTTCCCTTTGTTTCAAATTCACTTCCTGTTGCAAGACGTGCATAACTCGCTCTTTCGACATACGAATCTTTTACTTCTGCAACTTCATTTAGGTAAATAGGTTGATTATTTTCAGATTTGATAATAATTCCCTCTAACTGTTTTACATTTTTGAATTCTCCAACTACACGAAGCGAACGACGATAGCCTTCTGTCAGAACATCACCACCTGAAGCCGTTAGATTTTCAGAAAGAATAGCGTTTTCGATGTCTTGAAAAGAAACCTTACGAGCAGCCATTTTATAAATATCGGCATTGATTTGAATTTCTCTATCTCTATCGCCTGTAATAACAGCTTCCGAAACCTGAGTCAACTCTTCTAATTCGTCTTGTAAATATTCTGCGTATTCTTTGAGTTTTGCCTGTTCGAAATCTCCTGAAAGATTGATTTCCATAATCGGAATTTCAGAAAAATCAACCTCCATAATATTTGGGTCTTGATCCAAATCTTTTGGCAAATCCTTCTTTGCTTTATCGACGGCATCTTTTACATCAACAACAGCTTCCGAAACTTCTACATCTTCATTAAACTCAATAATGACAGCCGAAGCATCTTGAACCGAAGTAGAAGAGATTTTCTTTACTCCTTTAAGTGACTTCAATTCCTTTTCTATCGGACGAGTAATAAGATTTTCAATATCGATAGGAGAGTTACCTGGATAAACTGTCTGGACATAAACCGTCGGCATCACAATTTCTGGAAACTGCTCTTTGGGCATTATAATATACGAGAAAACGCCTGCTACTACAAAGAGAATGGTAATAATGAATACAGATGTAGAGTTTTTGAGAGAGAATTTGGACAAACCGAAAATTTCAAATTTTGCGTCTTCTTTTTTGTTCTCTGGTTTTTTAGTAAAGTCTTGTTGTTTTTCGCTCATCGTTTTTTTAGTTTTATGTTATAACTCCCATTAGCAACGTCCGATTACAAACGCTTGCTAAGGGAAGAACTCTAATTTATGTTTTTAGAAACCTTGTTAATGGTCTGTAAACAGACCTTAGCAATGGTTGAACTATTAATTATGATTTTATGAAACGAACATTTTCTCCGTCCACTACTTCATTGTATCCTTTGCTGATTACTTCGTCGGTTGCAGAAAGTCCTTCGTTTACGATTGTCGAACCTTCATAAGACATTCCTGTTTTGACAGTTACTTTTTTAGCTATTTTTTTTCCACCTTCTTCTTTTACCACATACAGAAATTTGTTTCCGTCTGTTCCAATCTGAATAAGATTTGTAGGAACTGTTATAGCTCCTTCTTTCTGAAAATCGTTTATCTTTACTGTTCCGACAAGATTAGGTTTGATGGCACCGTCTTTATTTGGAAGGTCAATCTGCACTTTAAAAGTACGGTTTGCCGTATTGATTGTTTGCCCTACAAAAGTTACTTTTTGTTCCATTTCTGTTCCTAAAGCACTAAAAAATATTTTCACTTTATCGCCTTTTTTGACAGCAGAAAGGTAGTTTTCAGATACATCTGCGACAAGCTGCACATCAGAAACATTAATTACACGAGCAATCGGCATAGCAGGGTTTGCTAGTTCTCCTTGTTTTGCATAGACTTCATCAATCGTCCCTGAAATAGGCGAAGTAACGACACTTTTACGCATCTGTTGTTTGAGCGTTGCGATACTATTTTCTAATGACTGTTTTTGAGTTTGAGATTGCAAGTATTCTATTTCCGAACCTATTTTTTGATCCCAAAGGCGTTTTCTTTTCTCATAAACGGTTGTGGCAAGAGAAAGCTGCGTTTGAAGTTCTGCTACTTGTTTGTTGAATGTTCCTGCATCTAAAGTGGCAATTACTTGTCCTGCTGAAACTCTATCGCCTTCTTTTACTTTCAAAGAAACAATAGTAGCAGGCATTTCTGGCAAAATAGTTACATTTTTATCAGATTCTACTGTTCCTTGCACTTCTATATAATGATTGAAGGTTTCAGATGTAACAGGCATAGATTCAATAAGTTTGGATACTTCTTCTTTTTTGGCTGCATCTCCCAAATCACTTTCAAGTTGAGCAATTTCGCCTTGCAGTTCCATCATTTCATTGCGCTTTTCGTCTAAAGCTGCTTTTTTTTCTTCTGGCGTTTCTGGTTCTTTATCACAAGAAAACAAAGTCAAAGTAGAAAAAAGAGCAACAAGGAAGAATAGATAATTGATTTTATTAGAATATTTCATTAGTGGAATTAATTACGAATATGTTTTTTTAAATTAAATACTTTAAAATAAATTTAGAAATTAGAATTCAGATTTTAGAATAGGAATGAAATTGCATTTCTGAAATTAATTCTGACTTCTAAATTCTAACTTCTTACTTTGTTTCTGAATAAAGAGTTCCTTGTGATTTTTGCAAGTCAATTTTGGCAATCATAGCATCGTAAAGAGCTGAATAATAATTGGTTTGTGCTTCTTTGTAAGCTGTTTCTGCTTCTACGACTTCTAAGTTCGAACCCAAACCTTCTTCATACTTTATTTTAGTTACTCTAAAAATTTCTTGAGCTAGTTCCATATTTTCTTTTTGGAAAGTAAGTTTGTCAATACTGTTTTGAAGGCTCGTTTGAGATTGCGAAACTTGTAAATCTACAATTCTTGAAAAATCACGCATTTGATTTTCAGTTTTCAGTAGTCTAAATTTTTCTTGTTGTACTAAATACTTTTTTTCAAAAGAATCAAAAACAGGAACATTCAAGCTAATTCCAAAAGCACCATTAGCTACCCATCTTTCACTAGCAAAGGGAACTAAATCTTTCGCCTCTGGAGAACCCATATTTGCACCATAATTAGCAAAAAACGCTAATGTAGGCAAATAACGAGCTTTATACTCTCTAATTTGAAGTAAATTAAGGTCTTTTTGAGTTTGAAGTAATGAAAATTCAATACGCTGTTCTGGATTAATTTGAGCAACTAAAGCGTCAGAAGGATTGATTTCTAATTCTTCTAATGAACCACTCACACTTAATTTATCTTCTTGCTCTAATCCCATCTGAAATTTGAGAAGCATGTCGCTAAGTTCAATCAAACGTTCAAAATTTTGGATTTCCATCTTGATATTATTAGAGGCTACTTTAAGTCTGTCAGCATCAATTTTTTCAGCAAAACCATTTTCATATAATGCCTTTGTTTGTTGATAAACGGTATCAAGACGATTAAAATTTTGCTTTAACAACTCCAAACGCTCCCTATTAATAAGAAGAGAATAATATGCTTTGCTTACCGATTCGGCAATTTCGATTTTTGATTGAACAATCTGTTTTTCAGAAAGCTGTGTAAAAGTAGAAGCTGCCTTTAATCCTAATAAATACGAACCACTAAAGACAAGTTGTTGTAATTCCACTTTTCCTTGTCCTACATATTGAGGTTGAAATTCTACACCTACAAATGTTCCTTCTGGAGCTTGTGGGTCAAGAAACTGAGCAGGTAAAAAGTTTACAGGAACTTTATAATTATCTATTAAAGAAAGAGAAGCATTGACTTGTGGAAGTCCAATCGAACGAACTTCGCCTACTTTCGCTTTTGCAATCTGATTGTCTAATTGTGCATTTTTTATTTCTACACGATTTTCGATAGCGTATTCTATACATTGCTCTAAAGTATAGTTTTGCAAGTCTTTTGTAGAAGGTGCTTGTGTATTTTCTTGTGCCTTTGTTTGACTTCCAAAAAGAAGGAAGAAAAACAAAGTAGAAAACAAAGTTAAAAATCGATACATTATAGTTAAATAGTTGATTGAGTACTAGTGAATAATTTTGTTTTGCTTAATAAATTAAGCCTCTACATTTACGTAGCAATTTGATTTATCAAATTATAAAAAACAGTTTCTTAATTAAAAAAATCTACGTCTTCAATAGCTTTTGTTAGCATCTGATGACCTTTTAGCGTTACAAGACCATACAAAAAGTGCTTAAACATCTGAAATTGAACATCGCCGATATTATATGTTTTGGGAGAAAAAATTTGAGGATTAAATATAGATTCTACTTGCGCCATTCTCATGCGAGCGACTACTTCCGAATCAATATCATTTCTATACAATCCTTCTTCTTTTCCTCTTTGCATATTCGCTTTGATGCTTTTAATGATTTTTTCTTCTTTGTATCTCAAAAACATTTTCCACGCTTTCGGATAACTTCGTTGCAAATCCAAAATCAAAGAAGGATGAAAGTTTAGAAAAAACTGTCTGTTATATTCCATTATTCTCAACACTTCATCAATGGCATTTTCGGCATTTTCAGAGGCTTCTTCCATCTGACAATGTTCGCCTTCCAATTGGTGTTCGGCACACAAATAAACGAGTTCGGCTTTATCTTGAATATATTGATACAATGTTTTTTTGGACATAGCGAGCTTACTAGCAATATCGTCCATTGTAACGCTACGCAATCCATATGTCCAGAAAAGCTCTTGCGCTCCCTGTACGATAGAGTTTTTTACATTTTCAAATTCTTGCACGACTTTTTCCTGCAAGTTTCTGTCTTCTGTTTCTTGATGCTTTTCTTGATGTTGTTTTTTATTCTGTTCTTGCAAATTCTCCTGTTCTTGATTTGAATTTTTATTTGAGTTGGATATGTCCATTTTGGTAGTTCACTCCTTATTTATTTTGATGATTGATATAATTTCTTATTGCTTCTAAATTTACTTTTACAATTTATACTCACAAAACTAAGGAAACTAAATCAATTTTCAAAGTTTCCTAAGTTTATGGAGTTACTAACGTTTCTTAAAAAGAATAGTTTACGGTTTTGATGTGAAATTTTATTAAAAAACAAATTCAAAACATAAGGCAAAATAAAATTCAAAACTGATAAAGTGTAATAAAAGAAACGGTAAACCAGAAAAGGGTACAAATTATTGTATTAAAGTTTACATAAAGAAGAAATTGATTATATTAGTATTTTCAAAAATTAAATACTGCAAATTATCATAATACCGTAGTGAATCCAACAATACAAAAAGCTTTATCTAAACTTGAAAAGGCTGATTATGCAGGCTATTTTGAGGAAATTAATAAACTCTCTATTCCTGTATCTTTAAAAAATGCTTATTCTACTCACAAAGGAAAGTTTATTGTAGGTAAACATGAATGGGATTTTGAGCAACAACTACGTACTTTTTCTTCAGAACTTAATGAACAACTTCAAGAAAAAGAAAATACAGCAACTGAAAAATCTATACAACAATCACAATATACTATGGATACAACAAGCAATCTCACTACTTCTGATTTGCATCAACAAACCTATATTTTTCTTTTTGGAACGAGTGAATATGCAGAAGATTCAGGTCTTACTCAAATGCTAAATGTAGAAGCTAATCTCACGCAGTTGTATGAAGTTTTTGTAAACGAACAGGGTATGAAAAAAGAAAACATACGCTCTTTTCCGAACCCAACAGGAGACGATATAAAACATGGATTACATGTTTTTTTAGATGATGTTCCTAAAAATGCTACTTTAGTTTTTTATTTTGCAGGTCATGGCGTATTGGGAGAAGACCATGAGTTATATTTTACTACTCCAAAAACTCATGTACAAACTATTGAAAGCACAGGTATTTCGGCTGCTTCGGTACGCAAAATGATTACCAAATCTAAAGCAAGTAGAAAAGTAGTTATTTTAGATTGTTGTTTCAGTGGAGATTTTACAGACAGAATGGCTTCTGCCGAACAGGCTGTTGTATTGCAAATTGCAGAACTTGCTGAAAAAATTAAAGGTTCTTTTATCATGACTTCCTCTGCACAAACGCAAACATCTAAGTTTGACCCAACTAACCCAAATCGTCCTACTTATTTTACAGAAAGTCTTATCCAAACGCTAAAAGAAGGAATAAACAACAAAAAAGATTTCTTGACTACTTCAGATATTTATGAAAATATAAAGAAATTATACGCTGAAAACGAACTTGATTTACCAAAACCTACCAGTAGAACAGATAATGAAGGCGATGATATTATTCTTGCTCTCAATAAATACAATCAACCTATACAACAAGAAATCAAAACTAACACAAATCATTCTATAAAAGTAGAGGAAAAACAAACTGTTGTAGAACCTAAAAAGGAAACTATTATGCAAAACCCAAATGAAAAAGAAGAACTCAAAACAGAAATTCTTGCACTTATAAATAAAGATTTAGAAAGTGCTTTTGATAAGTTAGATGAGGTTTTTAAAGATGAAAATGCAACTTATAATGATTATTGTGAGGAGTATATGAATCAACCAAATGGTTTCAATAAAGCTACTTTCAGAAGTAAATTAAGAATGTTTGTAAGAAAAAATGTATAAAAAATGGATGTAAACGCAATTATCGATTTAATTAATAAAGACTTAGAAGTTGCTTTTGATGAACTGAATGATATTTTTGGTGAGGATAATCCAACTTATAATGATTTTTATAGTGAATGCATTAGTTGACCTAATGGTTTTGATAAAACTGATTTTAGAAGTAGATTAAGAATGTTTGTAAAAAGAAACAAGAAATATATTAATGATTTTTTTAAAGACTTACAAGTAGATTTAGAGATAGGTGGAAACGAAATTACTATAGAAAAAACCTTCGAAACAATAGCAAGTATTGATTTTAAGCCACAAGATGATATTTTTAGAAATCTTATTAAGCATAGAAAATTCTCTACTTTTCTGATTCGTGGAGAAAAAACACGAGGTCAAGATTGGCTTATTCATCAATTAGTTAAAAAATATTTAGCTAATAGTGAGAAGATTATTATCACAAGTCCTATGCTAAATGGTATGATTACTTTAAAGGAAATAATTATAGAGTTGCAGCGTAGGGTTCATGCTAAATATAAAGAAAGTAATAGTGATGAAGTCAAATTACAGAGAATTGCTGAAAAATTCGCTTTACAAGAGAAGGAGTATCATATAGTTGTAGACTGTTCTAATAATTTCGTAGCTAGTGAGGAGTTTTGTACGTTTTACGATCACTTTATTTCTCATATTACTCCTCGTGCAGAAATAGATTCAGGATATAAAAAAGTATTGTTTCTAAAAGACTATGTAAATAGTGATTATTCAACCATACAACAACTTAATTATTGGTGTTGTAAAATGAAAAAGGATGAAGATAAATTTTATACAGATTGGGAAGATAATACTGAAAAACCATTTGTAATAGACTTGCAAAGAATAGAATCGTTTGATTTGAAAATTTTAACAGAATGGAGAGAAAATGTTACAGAACGTCCCATAAGAAACAAACTCAAAGACAAAGAAACCATAGAAAGACTTCTCAAAGAAGAGTATGAAAATGGCAATCCAAAAAAAATAATCGATGATATTTGCAACTTAATTAACTATACCTACTAATGAAAAGAATGCTCAACTACACAGGCAAAGACTTACGTAAAGAAAAAAAGTCTGTCAATTATAAAGGAGAAGACAAAGTAATTGATGTTTATCTTCCTTCCGACGAACTCATAAAAGCTGTTCATTTGGCTTTTCAAGTAAACCGTCCTCTACTTATTATGGGAGAACCGGGGTGTGGCAAAACACGCCTTGCTGAAGCTGTTGCGTATGAACTTCATAAAGAAAAAATGTATGACCATTTTTTTACGTGGAATGTAAAATCTACTACTAAAGCAGAAGACGGAATCTATCAAATTGATACACTTCAAAGAATGTACGATGCCAATGTAAAAGGCAATATTAAAAATATTGAAGAATACATTGAGTATGGAAAATTAGCAGATGCTTTTACAAAACCTTCAAACGGAGATAAACCAAATATTTTATTGATTGATGAGATTGATAAAGCAGATATTGATTTTCCAAATGATTTACTTTTAGAGTTAGAAGAAAAAAGGTTTGAAATCAAAGAAACAGGCGAAACAATAGAAGCAACAAGTAATCTACTTATTTTCATTACCAGCAATGAAGAAAAAGAATTACCTCCTGCTTTTTTGAGACGTTGTTTGTTTCATTTCATTGAATTTCCTAGTAAAAAACAACTAGAAAAAATTGTTCTTTCTCATTATGGAGTTTTGAAGGAATACAAACATTTTCAAAAAGCCCTTGATAAATTTGTAGAACTCAATACTGAAATTGACGACAAAAAACCTTCTACTAGCGAACTCATAGACTGGTTTAAGATGATAGCTTATTACAATTCTATTAGAGATAAAGAAGGACTTACTCCACAGGAAGAAATGCTAGTGAACGAACTCAAAAAGTTTGAGGATAATAAAGACGAAGATAGTATTCCGTACCCTCAAGTTTTACTAAAAACAAAAGAGAGTAGAAGAAACACCAATGATAATGAGTAACCAAAACAATGATTTGCCTTTATATAATACCTTTAATTCCCTCAAAAAAAACGGTTTTGATTTGGGAATAGAAGAGTATTATATTTTTCTTGATGCGTTGCTCAATGGTTTTAGATTTGACGCTACAAAATCTCATTTTGAGAAAGAAAATCTACGCTTTCTTGCTAGAACGGTTTGGTTGAAGCCGACTCAGAGTAAACACCAGTTTGAAAAAATATTTAATGATACATTTGAGGAAATTGGTTCATCTTCTGAAAAAAAGCAGGAAGAAAACAAAAACCTACCAAAAAATGAACATTCAAAAGAAACTCCAGAGAAGAAAGACGAATCAATAGAAAAAAGTGACATTGATAAAAACAAAACAAGCAACCAAAAGGAGCATTTAATAAAATTCATTTTAGGAAATACTAATGAGAAGAGCGAAAAAAGTAATATTAATACAGAAATTAAACAGCCAAAACGCAATTTTTTGTTTACTGAAAACTACTTTGATATTAGCCAAAGGCAGATAAAACAGAGTTTTCGTAGTTTACCCATTTTTCAATCTTCTTCTGCTTCAAATGAAATAAATATTGAGGCTACGTTACACCATTGGGCAAAAAAAGGCTTTTTTGAGAAGCCTATTTTTTACAGAAAAAAGAGTTTGTACAATAATGTGGTTTTACTGACTGATAATAAAGGTTCTATGTTGTCTTTTCGAACTGCTTGGCGATATGTTAGATGCTGCACTTTCAGAGGCTTTTGAGGTTCAAACGAATAAAAAAGCAATGGATTATGAGCAGTATTTTTTCTATAATGTTCCTCAAAAGTATTTTTATAAAGATAAAGTTCATATCAAACACGAAAAAACGTATGAACTTTTTAAGCAAATCAAGCGCAAAAAATTTCTTGTTTTGATTTATAGCGATGCAGGTGCAGCACGAGGAGGAAATTCTGACGGACGTTTTAAGCCTACTTTGCGTTTTTTGTTGCAGCTAAAAAAAGTCGCTCATCAGATTGTATGGCTCAACCCTTTACCAAAAGAGCGATGGAACAAAACGACTGCTAAACGAATTAGCCGTTTTGTGGATATGTACAGTTTGTCAGATAGCACAGAGGGAACTGAAACAGCAAACCGAAATTTACAAAAAGCGATTCATACACTAAAAGGCAAACAGAATAAAAAAGACTAATCAATTATGGAAACGCAGCAAAACGAAACACTAGCAGAAAGAAGAATCAATCTTTTTACACAAAAAGCAGGAGAAAATGCAGCAGCTTATCAAGACTTTTTGGTTTTGGTAGCACAACCCTTGCTTTTTTCTACTGATTTTCTCTATAAATTATGGCTAAATTTTAAGGGATACAAAGAGAAAGACCCTAAAAAACAGCCTTCTTATTTGGTGGTTTCTGATTTTATTTTATCTGGTTTGTGTCAGCCGATTGGTACGGATTTATTTCGTATGGAAGATGAAATTCGTGAGCATGTATTATCCAAAACGACAAAAGAAATAAGGGAAAAGGTAGCTTCATTTATAGAAGAATATGCACTAAGAAATAAAAGTAATCTTAGCAAAAATATTTTTGAAATACATAGTTTGTTTGCAGAAGGTATTTTGCGACCTAATGAAATGGAGAAGAAAATCGTAGAAAAATTGAAGAGTGATAAAAGTGACAATGAAAAAGCAAATTACCTAAGTCTATATTTTAATTCCCCTTCTTTTGACGGAAATGGAAACCAAAAAGCAGGAATTTCTTTAATGACTGCTGATAATACGAATGAAGAAAATGTTTTGAAACTTGGGTATTTGCCTAAAGGGATTGAGGGGAATTTGGATAAAGAAGAGGAAGAAGTAGGACAAGCTACTTTATCAGAGCTTTATGCTATAACGACAATGAAAAGAGGGATTGATATTATACTTGAAGAGTTAGAAAAACAAAGAATGGAAAAAGGTATTACTTCAAACCCTATTTATAAATTTGAAGTTAATAAAAAAATTATTTTTTTAGAATCAGAACTAGATTTCTTGAGAAATAAAATTTTAGTATTAGAACATATAGAAAATTTAAGATATGATGAGGCTATTAGTTTGCTGTATAGTTTAGAAAAAAAATACAACTTAAAGATTTCAAAAGAAGAAATAAAAAATCAAATTTATAGCTCAGAAAGTAATCTTGAATCAGTAACAAATTATATTACATCTATAAGACCAAATCAGTTAAATACATCTAAGAAAGAATTGGTAAATTATGAAGAGGAAATTACTTTTTTGAAAAGAGAAATTGCTATATCTACTCATATTCCTTTAAAATATGATATGCAAAAAAGAATTAAATACTTAGAAGATAGAGCAAAATATGTAAGAGATAAATCGTTACATGAGGAAATAATAATAAGAGCAGAAGTAATTGATGATTTTAATAGACAATATAATTTACATTCAAATAAAGAAGAAGCTAAATATTATGAAAAGCAAATTGAATTAGCAGAAACAACTAGAGATTATATTAATCTTTCTTTGAAAAGAATAGAAATTATTAATGGTAGTTATTTATCTTATGAAAATATTAAATATAAAGCATTTAGAAATAGTAATGATTATAGCTTAAAAGATTTGAATGAAGTTATCTATTTTCTAACAAATGAACAAACTATAGCTTTAGGAGAGGGAGAGGTAAGTTTTGATATTAAGAAAAGATTAGAACGAGTTAACGAAAGAATTAGTGAAATAGTAAAAAACAGAATAATAGATAATAAATTAAACCTTTCTAATGAAGATTTAATTGATATTGATTTTTTAAAAAAAATAGGGGATATAGAAAGTGTAGAAGTCCTAGATTTAAGTAATAATCAAATCTCAAAGATTTCTCCAATACTAGAACTACCAAATCTTAAAGAACTTTACCTAGAAGGAAATCCAATAGAAAATATCCCTAAAGATGTTTATGATTTTGATGAAAATTGTTTGGAGGAAGTAAGGAGATATTTTGAGGATTCAAAACTGGAACAAATAACAACGCAAACAGATACTGATAATACAAAAAAGTCTTTGTTTGATGAGTTAATTGAGAAAAATTTAACTACTAAGCAAAGGCATTTAGACTTATCTAATTTGTTATCAAGCGAAAAAAATAAATTAAAACAAATTTCTAAGTTATACCACCTAGAAGTGTTAAGCATACGAAATAGTCAAATTTCAGATATTTCTTTTTTGTCAAATTTGAAAGAACTATATTCATTAGAGCTATTAGGAAATCATATTTTAGATACATTCTACCTATCCAATCTTAAAAAACTAAAATTTTTAAACCTTAGCTTCAATAAAATCACAAATGCTTCTTTCTTAGCAGATTTAGAAAAGTTAGAATCGCTTGAGCTAAGTGCTAACAATATCTCAGATATTTCATTTTTATCATCTTTAAACCACCTTTCCTCTTTAAATATTAGTGGTAATATTATTTCAAATATTTCAATGTTATCTAACTTGGATGAATTAGTTTCACTAGATATAAGTTCTAATAAAATATCAGATACTTATGATATTTCGGAACTAAAAAAACTAAAGTCTTTGAATATTAGTGGTAATTTAGTTTCTGACACATATTTCTTGTCAGAATTAAGAACTCTATCATTTTTAGATGCCAGCCATAATAAAATTTCTAATGTATATTTTCTTTCTGAGCTAACTAATATAGAATATTTGAATTTAGCTGGTAATCAAATAAAAGTAATTTCTTTTTTATTAAACTTACCAAATCTCAAAGAACTTTACCTAGAAGGAAATCCAATAGAAAATATACCACAAGAAATTTATGATTTTGATGGAAATTGTCTTGAGAAAGTGAGAGAGTATTTAGAGTTAATAGAAATTCCTAAAAGAGTAAAATTTACTACTAAATTACCTAAAGTAATAGGAATACTACCACCTAAACTTCCTCAAAATTATATTGGACGAAAAGAACATTTAGAAGCTATAAATGATTATTTAAATAAATACAGTTGCTTGAATATTATAGGAAAAGGAGGAATAGGAAAAACTACTTTAACAGCTAAGTACTGGAAAGAATATCAAGATAAATATGATCATCTTATTTGGCTTTCTTGTGGTAAAGGAATAATTTATTCCATTAAAAATAATTTATTTCCTGTCCTTAGTTTAAGTGCTTATGAATTAAAAAACAATGATCAAATTATAGGACGTATAATTCATGTAATAAATAACCTCAAACAACCAATTCTAATTGTACTAGATGATATTCAACAGGAATCAGTCGATTTCATAAAACAATTTGTAGAAAATACTAAAGCTCATTTACTATTAACAAGCAGAGAAAATATAGCAATAAACAACATACAACAGTTAGAAATAAAGGAAATGAATAAAAAGGATTCTATCTCTCTTTTTAAATCATTTTATAATGAAAATACAATAGAGTTTGATGAGTTTTTGAATGAATTTGTAGAAACATTTAATTACTCCCCTTTATTAATTGAATTGTTTTCTAGCCGTTTACGAAAGTTCCGAGAGGAAGGAAAACCTTTAAAGAAATTTCTGATGGATTATAGAGCTAATTTGTTATTAGATTATCTTGAAAATGATAATTATACAGAGTATTTTGAGGAAATGGATAAAGTAGAAATGCCATTTCAAAAAAAACAAAAATATACTAAATTAAAAGGACAGTTCATGTTTGGAACAACAGATACTGATTTTCAAAATGATTTGAAATTACTTACAAAACAGCTATTAGAAAACACATTTGATAGAACAGAAAAAGAAGTTGAAGGAATAAAAGAAGCTATGAGGCTAACAGAAGAGAAGAAGTTAGTTTTACTTAAAGAAATGACAAAGGATCATTCTCCTGTACAGAGACTTCAATTAGTTGCTATGTTAGAAGGAATTGAAGAAAAACTGAAAGAATGTCGAGAGGAATTAAAGAAACTAAAAAGCCAATCTAGAAACACACAAGAAGAAGCAAAACAAGTCAACCAAATATCTGTATTTATTTCATATAACTATAAGGATAAAGATTTAGCAAATAGAATAAAAGAAGACTTAGAAGAAAATGATATTAATGTTATAATAGATTCTGAAAATATGACATTAGAAGAGAATCTAAAAATGTTTACCGAAAGGAGTATAAAAGAAAGTGATGTTATACTTGCTTTAATTTCTCAAAATAGTTTGATTTCAGTTTGGGGGGGAATGGAAAATATATTTGCTCTTACAGGTGAAAAGAAGTCTAACAATAACAAATTTATTGCTCTTTATGAAGGTGATTCTTTTTTCAGTAAAGCGTTTTTAAGAGAAAGCATATTGAAAGTGAGAATGAAGAAACAAGAAATAGAAGACGAAATAACTGAAAGTATGAGAGAAAAAATAGCTATTGAACATTTACAAGAAGAGTATAATCGTTATCAAAAATTAGAAAACAATTTAGCAAATATTGTTAATCGTTTAAGAAATTCTCTTTGTATTGATATAAGCAAAGATAATTTTAAAATCGGAATGCAAAAGGTAGTTGATGATATAATTCCAAGCAATCGTCAAGCGAAAGCAATTTAAGAGTCTATTTATTTCAAACCTATAAGATTTTGGAAGTCTTATAGGTTTGTAGGCAATTCAAAAATCTACCTATCAAATTTTCTAAGTTGTCTTAAGAGGGCAGTCAAATCTTTTGGGTATTCGGTTACTGCTTTTATGCTTTCTCCATTCATTCCCTTAAAACCGAGTTCTTTTGCGTGAAGAGCTACACGCTGCATCAAAGGCAATTCTTCTTCCCATTTTTTGAGATTGAATTTTTTACGCTTTATTTCTGACAAAAATAAAATCCACTTCAAAAGACAAATTTATGTTAAATTTTTCGTGAAACGATGATACTTTCATTTGGGAAAATTCAAATAATGAACATATGATAATACAAAATGACAAATTAAAATTATATGCAGAAAATGGTAAAAGACTTTCTAATAGTTTTCCTTCAATATTTAGTTTATATATTTAGACTTATTTTTTCACAAAGAACTCATTTCCATAAGAAACAGGTTTTATCTATATCCAAAATGGGAAAACTTATTTCATTCATTATTTTGAGCAAAATAGGAGTTTCTTGACTTTTTCTAATTATTTCTACTAAACAAAGAACATACGACCTATCTACTTTTTCTTTTAAATAATAATCCGTACTTTACTAATTCAGTTATTAAATAGGAATGAGAAAAACGTAATTGACAACAAAATCAAACAAATCTAAAAAAAAACAGCAAATTGATTTTATTTCTCTTAATTTTTGTTTAGTTTCGCTATTGATATTCTATTGAAGCATTATATCAATTGATTTATAGTGTTTTATTGAAAAATTATTGAATCTTATCTGATTTATTATAATTTTTGGAAGAAAGTAGCGTATTTACTCACATATTGAAGTATATTTGAATCAATGATTTGAAACTAGAACTGGAACAAAGAATTGAAACAGAGAGTTGAAACAGAGAGTTGAATTTAAAATTCTCAATTTTTACTTCTTAGTTTTAGATTATATTTTTATAAAACAAGTACATTTAACTTTAAGCGTATGGATAACGATTTCGTCATATATGATTTTTACGACCAAATGCGTAAACATCAAACGTTACTAGCTTTTCAAGGAGTAGTTTCTCAAGATTTGCTCTCTCGTTTGGCGAGTAGTTTGAAGCGCAAGAGTTTGAATGAAGACCCTAATATTGGACGTAAAATATTTGCGATTTTTATTGAGCTTTCTCAAAATGTAAGTCTTCATTCTATAGAAAAATCATATTCTATAAAAGAAGATAAGCCTATTGGTGTAGGATACCTTTTGGTTAGTGAAGCCGATGATCATTTTTTGATTTCTTCTTCTAATCTAATAGAAAATTCTGTATTGGATCACGTTATGGAACGAAGCCAGTATATTAATTCTTTAGACGATGATGAATTGAAAAAATACTATAAAGAACAACGTCGTGCACCTCAACGTGCTGACAAACCAGGTGCAAATATTGGTCTTATCGATATGGTTCGCAAATCCAACAATCCGTTGATTGGAGAAGCGTATCCACATCCAGATTATCCGAGCCAATCATTTTTGACTATTACTGTAAGATTAGATAAATAAATTTTAAAAAAACTATAAAATTCGTATGGAAAACTTCCAAATTGAAGGTGAAAACTACATCCCTACTGTTAACTTTAATGCCGAAACTGGAGCTTTAGAAATCTCTGGCGAGTCGTATCACGAATACACAATCGAATTTTTTCAACCCATTTTTGAATGGCTGAATAATTATTTGGAGCAAGAAGGTAGAACGATTGTTTTTAATTTCAGAATGACCTATTTCAATACTTCCTCTTCTCGTCGTTTCTTAGAAATCTTTGATTTACTTGAGGATTATAGCAAATCCAAAAATGGTGACGTTACCGTAAACTGGTACTACGAAAAAGATGATGTTGATATGCTTGAAAGTGGCGAAGAATATGCCGAAGATGTAGAGTTAACATTTAACTTAAACTCTTATTAGAAAAATTGTGTTAAGAAATTAGACTGATCCGAAGAAACTTCTTTGATTGTCTTAATATTATATTAGCCTTCTTAAAATTTGCATTTTAGGAAGGCTAATTTTAGTGCTTTCATTTATGGTTTACTCAAAAAAGGGAGTTTGAAAACCATTTTTTTGTAATAATAAATTGATTTTTATAATAGTTTTGTTGAGATAAATTTTTTGTTCTCCTTTTACATTGTCTTTTATGGCAGAATGAAATTCTAAAAGAAGCGAATTAATTTTAGCAATATCTAATTTTCCTTCAATCCGTTCTGCTGTAAGCAAACACTCCACCATATAAAAAAGGCGTTCCATTACCATTACATCGTTCTTTCCATAATACAGAATGGGTGCTGTATATCTGTACATCAGATGATAAAGTGAGTAGGTTTCTTCCCAAAGGCGAACTTTATTTGTTTTGTCTTTATAACAATAAATACCTTCACGAAGTGCTTTTTTGAACGAAGAGAAGAGTAAGATAATTAATAGTTCGAATAGCTGTTTCGGGGTCATTTATTCCTGGACTTAACGCCTTTGTTGCTATTTCGGAAAGCTGTTTTATTCCATACGAATAATTATCTTGTATATATTCATTATCATAAAAAATAAATTCGTCCAAAATTTCATTCATAGCATTTTCTCCCAGTTCTCTATCTATTTTGAGCAAAGGCGTTCCGATTACTAAAAAAGAGCCTTCTTTTAGGTTTATAAAAAGTTTAACATCGTATTTTTTAGCTAATTTAACTAAATTCTTCCTACTACAATCCCTAAAATAACCACTCTGCTGACTATTAATTGTTTTCCAATCTATTACTTTATCAAAAACGGTTTGGTAATTTTGATAACTATTTATATCTTTTGATTTTAATTCTTTAAATGTTTTGTTATAAACTAATGTAATTATATTATCTACTTGAATGGATTGAGAAATGGAATGAATAAAATAAATAAAGAGAATGAGAGAAGAAATTCCTAAACACATACCTATAAAAATGCTTAATTGAGGAATGTAAAAACCTTCCTCTGTTTTTTCAAGATTGACAATTAATAAAAGACAGTATAAGATTGTTCCTAAATATGTTCCCAATACAATCTGATAAGATTTATTGGTCAAAACTCCTGGTACAACACGAGGCGAAAAAGCTGTTGCAGCTTGATTGAGAACAACCATTACCATCGAAAAATTAAACACCATTAGTGAAATTATTCCTCCAATGAGTGCATTGAGCATAAAACGAGCATTATCTGCTCCATATACAAGAGCTACTTCCAGATATTCTTTCGTTTGCTTACTTATCTCTGAATCTTCAAAGTACATCATAAAAATAGAAAGCCCTGTCAGAAAAGCTCCTATTAAAGAAGGAAAGAAAATAATACTATTGGTAATGGTAAGGTAAGTCTTGCGAAAATATTGATAAAAATGAACAAACATAAACGGTTTCTTTGGAAGGGAAAATAATTTTTTTGATAAGAAAAGCTAAGATAATATAAATAATTATCAAATAATTTTATTTAGAAATTTGAACATTATTATTCTACCATTAAATTTGTTAGTATCTTGTATCAATTTTGAATCTAAAACAATTTTATAAAAAATGCCTACTCTACCACAGCAAATTCTAAAAAAATATTGGGGTTATGATGCTTTTCGTGCTATGCAGGAAGAGATTATAGATGCTGTTTTAGAAGGGAAAGATACGCTGGCACTTTTGCCGACAGGTGGAGGAAAGTCCATTTGTTTTCAAGTTCCTGCGATGGCTTTGGAAGGAGTTTGTATTGTCGTTACGCCACTTATTGCGCTGATGAAAGATCAAGTTTTTCAACTACATAAACGTGGAATTTCGGCAAAGGCGATTTATTCAGGAATGAGCAAACGAGAAATTGATATTACGTTGGATAATTGTGTTTATGATGCAACTATAAAATTCCTTTACCTTTCTCCCGAAAGATTGAAAACGGATTTGTTTCAGCAGCGAGTAGCAAGAATGAATGTTTGTTTGTTGGCAATTGATGAAGCACATTGTATTTCTCAGTGGGGTTATAATTTTCGTCCTGCTTATTTGGAGATTGCAGCTATTAGAGAGCGCATTCCGACTGTTCCTTGTATTGCACTTACGGCTACTGCTACTTTACAGGTTCGCCAAGATATTCAAGACAAATTGGAGTTTGGAAAATACAACAAAGCAGAAAGTGAGGTTTTTACAAAGAGTTTTGCAAGGTCTAATTTGTCGTATTCTGCTTTTGCGCAGGAGAACAAAAATCAGAAAATGTTGCAAATCTTGAATAACGTAAAAGGAACAGGAATTGTCTATGTTCGAAACCGAAAACAGTGCAAAGATATAGCGTTTTGGTTGCGTAGCCAAAAGATTTCAGCCGATTTTTATCATGCAGGACTTACACATGCACAGCGAAATCACGTTCAAGAATCTTGGATTAGTGGCAAAATTCGTGTTATTGCAGCTACAAATGCTTTCGGAATGGGCATCGACAAACCAGATGTCAGAACCGTTATTCATGCTGATTTGCCAGACTCTTTAGAAGCCTATTATCAAGAAGCAGGAAGAGCAGGAAGAGATGAAAAAAAGGCTTACGGAATTGCACTTTTTGATAATAATGATTTGAGTTTTTTAGAAAAAAGAACATTACAAGCTCACCCAGAAAAAGAAGTTATCAGAAAAGTATATCAAGCATTAGCTAATTATTTCAAAATTGCTGTGGGAAGTTTTCCGACGGAAAGTTTTGATTTTGATATGGAAGAATTTTATCGTCGATTTTCTATTCCGTATATCGAAACCTATAACTCTATCAAACTTCTGGAAGAACAGGGTTTTCTACAACTTTCGGAGAGCTTTTATACGCCTTCCAAAATTTGGATAAAAGTAGATAATTCAACGCTGTATAATTTTCAAATTGCAAATGAAAAATCGGATAAAGTAATTAAAGGAATTTTGAGAGCGTATGGAGGAGCTTTTCAGCAATTTGTTTCTATTTCCGAACTGAATTTAGCTAAGTTTTTGAATATGCCAAAAATGGAAATTACGGCACAACTCAATTATTTAGCGCAGCATAATATCATCGAATATCAACCTCAAAAAGATGTTCCTCAACTTTCCTTTGTTACGGCTCGTCATAATGCAAACGATTTGCCTTTAGATTTGGAGCTTATGAAAATCAGAAAAGAGGAAGCAATGCAGAAAGTTTATTCTGTAATTAATTATGTAAGCAATACGATGCGCTGCCGAACGCAGATTTTACTTCATTATTTTGGAGAAAAAACGGACGAAATTTGTGGAGTTTGTGATAACTGTATAGAAAATAAAAAGGCGTTGAATAATTTGAGTAAAAGTGATAAGAATAATAAAAACGAAGACTTGAAAAATCAGATTTTGGAAAAAATAGGTTCTACTTCTATTCCACTTCACAAACTAAGTTCTGTTTTATTGAATATTGATGGAAAAATTTTGGGTAAAATAATTCAAGAACTTATAGCTGTTGGAACGATTGGATATGATAAGATTGGGAATTTGATTAGGAGATAATAGTTTTGAAAATCTTTTAAGAAAAACTAAAAAACAGTTTTACATTCAATTTCAAAACAGCCTTTTATATTTCTCTAGTTATTATTTTTAGTTTGCTTATTATGGTTTGGCTACAAAAGAAAAGGTAAGTTTAATTTTATCAAAATGAAATTTGAAACCCTTTGAAACAAAATTATTAAGAAAGATAAATCAGAATTGAACAAAAAAATTGCGTAAAGGCTTAAAAGAATTATACAAAAAAATGGTAGAATTCGAAAAGTATAAAAAAACACTTTTGATAGTTTCTAAAGATAGAAAAACAATCAAAATTCCGTACCAAGATATGCCACAACAACTTACAAATAAAAAGCCTATTTATTCTTAAAAAAATAAATAGACTTTCAAAATTATTGAGCTTAATAAAGGTTATCACGGTTAATTTAGCAATGTTCATTTTTCCATAGGGTTTGCAAACCCAGTTCTATGGAAAAATAAGCACTTTTCGTTTTTTGCTAATTTATTGGTAATCAATACTGTAAATAACCGTGATAATGTTTAATCTACTCCAAATTGTGATATACTTCCTGAATATCCTCTTCCTCCTCTAGTTTATCAATAAGTTTCATTACTTCTTCTTCCTGCTCATCAGTAAGTTTTTGAGTAGTTTTTGGGATACGTTGAATATTTGATTTCTTAGGTTCAATATTTTTACTCTCCAAAAACTTCTGCATCTGACCAAAATCCTCAAATTTTGTATGAATGACAATGATTTCTTGTTCAACACCTTCTTCTACTTCTATTGTTTCTGTTGTAATTTCTTCTGCCCCTGCATCAATAAAATCCAATTCTAATTCGTCCATATCTACATTATCAGCTTCAAGTTCGAAAACACCTGTTCTATCAAACATAAATTCTAATGAACCTGTTTTTCCTAAAGCACCCCCACAGCGTGAAAAGTGCATTCTTACCATTGCTACCGTTCTATTTGAGTTATTTGTTGCACATTCTACCACTACAGGAATTCCGTGCATAGCATATCCTTCGTAGACAATTTCCTCAAAGTCTCCCTCTTCTTTTGATGATGCTCTTTTGATAGCAGCTTCTACTCTGTCTTTAGGCATATTAAAACCTTTTGCGTTTTGCATTGCCGTTCTAAGACGTGGATTTGTATCTGGGTCGGGGCCTCCATCTTTTACAGCGATGGCAATTTCTCTTCCTACTTTTGTAAAATTTTCGAGCCATTGCACCCCAACGTGCAAATTTGGCTTTCTTACGATATTCAAATGCTCTTCCCATTTCTATATTGATTTATTAAGTGTTTGTAAAAATTTATTCTGTTCTATTGACAAATTGAAGTTCTACTACAAAATTAAAAAAAATAGTTGAAGGCTAGTTATTTGAGTACGTATTTATTGCAATTCTTTCGTACAGAATTTTCAAAATTGCGCTTTTTAGCAAAAAAAATACTAAGAAAAAACATATTTAAAAATAGTCTTTTCTTAGCAATTATATTAGTTGTCTTATACGTTACTTGATTTGAGTAAAATCTATTCGTTAATAGTTTTCTCTTTTGCTTTTTTGTTTTCCAATTTAGAAAAATTCATTACTGTATATTTTGTATCTATTTCCTTAGGTTGTTCATCACTATTAAAATTATGACAAATTGTAATTTGATTATTATCTTGAATTCTGAAAACGCCCTTAATTTCTTTGTCTCTATTATAAAATATCAATTTATATGGACTTTGCGAAGCATCAATTTCGTAATATAATTGTACGTACTCTCTACCTGAAGTAGAGGGAACATTCGAAGAATATAGAAGTATTTATAGTTACTGTCTTATTTTCTTTAAAACTAATATAGGCTTTACTACCTCCATAAAACCCTTCCCAGTTTCCAATTAATGAAGCCATTAATATTTCATTTGGAGATTTTACTTTTTTTGTTTCCTTTATTTCTTCTTCATTGTACTCGTAAACTGTAGTAGTGCCATCAGAAGTATGTGCTGCATCCCATTTTTCCCAACCTAATGCTGTTTGTTCTTCTAGTTGTTCATTTTTTTTATCGTCTTGAATAGTAGCTTCTGTTCCTACGTTCCAGTCTAACTCTTCTACAGTTTCCTCTATAGTTGTTTGGTTAGATTTGTTAGACTCAATAGCAGTTTGTGCTTTTACAGAACTTACCTGAAAAAATGAAAACAGAGATAGTACAACAAGAATACTAAAATATTTTTTTGAGTGAAAATGCCTTAACTGCTGGTTTTTTTTGTTATTGTAATTCATAAGAAGGTTTTAATTTTAGTGAAAATGGTATTTTAATACAATTTAATAAAAATAGATATGCTATTTTAATACCAAAATATATAGTTTAAAAAATAATAGCTAAATTAACTTTTCAAAGTAGCTTAGCTAGTGTTTGTACTAACGGTAAAATGCCTTTATAGGTTGCGTTTTGCGTGATAAAAAAAACATAAAGCCTTTAAATTATACAATAGATTATTTTTTTGATTTTGTTGAGTTACAAATAAGTAGGTAAAATTTGTATACTCTGATTTGTCTAAAAAATTATAAATTTAGTACACATAAAAGATAACTATCAAAACAAATTGCGCCATAATTTTCAATTTTAATTCGTAATTACCTATTATTATTTGTAGTGTTTTGTTTAATTGATTATATTACGTCGTATTTCGCTTTTCCAATTTCTATTAGATTTTTACTAAACTTTGAAATGTAGCAAATACTACTTAATCAAATTAGACTCAAATTAAACTGTAATTACTTTTGAATACGCCTACTATACTCAAAAAAACAGGGAATTTTACTAATCCCAAAACGTGTCCTAGTTGTCAGCATACTAATTATGTATGGGATCAAGACGTGCGTTACATGTATTGTTATAATTGTGGAGTAGCTTCAGATTTGGCTTTCAATCGCACACTTAATGAGAGTCTCAAAACTGAAGATTTTCCTTATTACAGTTTTCTTAGAGTAGGTCAGATTCTAAATTTGGAGGAAAAAGAATTTATTATTACAGCTCGTCTACGTTACCGTTCTGCGCATAAAGAATATTATACAAGTGATGAGGGTTCGGGATATAGCAATGAGATTTGGTATTCAGATACCTATATTTTACAAAACACACAAGAAGGGATAGAGGAGCGTTTTTATTTGAGTGAAGATAAAGAAGGATATTCGTTAGGAATGCCTATTACGGTGGACAGAACCGATGCTGACCCTACCAATCTGGAACTTTTCACTAATTTTTATGAAGGAAGAGCAGACTATAGAGTTACCGAATATGGTTCTCAATTCTTAGAATTTTTTGAAGGAGAAACAGAAAAGGAAGACCCTTACGCAGTCGGAACACAAACCCATTTTGCTACTTATCAAGAAGGACTATGGAGTTATACCGTTGATCAAGGGGATGGTTGGAAAGAATTTTCAGCAGAAAAGAAAATTTCGAAAGAAGAATTATATAAAGCATTAGAGGGAAATCCATATATTGATACGTATCAAGAAAGAGACAAAGGTTTTTCTACTATTCGTAAAGTAACAAGTGCAGCAGCAGTAGTTGCTTTTTTAGTGTTTTTGGTTTCTCTTTTTTCAGATGGAACACCTATTTCTACAACGAATGTAGATACCAAACTCATCGATAAAAAGGAAGGTTATTTGTCTAAACCTATAAAAATAGATAATACTAGTACAAACTATAATATAGAGTGGAGTGTCAAATTTACAAGTTCTCAAAATCAAGGAATGTATGTAGTGGTGGAGCTTTTAGATAACGACAAAAATGTTATTAATGCTGTAGAAAGTGATTTCTGGTACGAAACAGGAAGAGATTCAGAAGGAAATTGGACAGAGTCTAATACTTCTTCTTCTAAATACTTTAAGTTTACAGAAGAAGGAGAATATTTTGCTCGTATATATGCAAAAACAGATTCTACTTATTTTACAGATGCTACAAAATCACAAGCTGTTGTTAATTTTACGATTAACGAAGGTGCAATGCTGAGTAGATATTTCTTGGGTTTGAGTGGACTTTTGACTCTTATTGCTTTGCTTATTAGTTTTGGTAAATTGGGTAGAACGATAAGAGAAAAATATATTTATGCAGGAATTGATAAATAATAATCAGTTAATTACATTTATTACTGTTGATCTGAAATTCTATCTTTACATAAAATGAAAAAGAGTGCAAAAAAGAGTGCAAAAAAAACTGAAATAATTAAAGAGAAGAAAGAATCTCAACAGTACGACAAAATTTTTAAGGAGAATATGGAAGAACTTATTATTCCGTTTGCTGAAAAGCTCCTAAATATAAGTCCTGAAAATTTGAGAGAGATTACTGAAAACCTGCAAACTACTGTAGAAAGAAAACCAGATTTCTTAAAAAGAGTAGTTTCAGACAGTACAAGTAAAGACAAAAAATACAAGAAAAAAGATTATATTCTTCATATAGAATTCCAAACAGCCGACGAACCAAAAATGGCTTTTCGAATGAATGAATATTATGCTATCTTGCTTCGCAAACACGGTTTGGATGTTCATCAGATTGTCTTTTTTATTGGAGAGGGAAAAGCCAAAATGAAACGAGATATTCAACGTAAAAATTTATCTTTTTCTTTTGAAGTAATTAATATTCAAGATTTTAGTTATCGATTATTTATTGATTCTGATAAGCCAGAAGAGATTATTTTAGCTATTTTGGTTGATTTTGAAAATGAAAGTGATGAAACTGTTATCGAAATTATTTTGCGAAAGATAAAGTCATTACAAATAGATAACTCTATCCAAAAAAAGACCGTTATACAACTAGAAGTATTATCTAATTTAAGAGAATTACAAACTAAAATTATAGACCAATTACATATTATGGCACTTACTTATGATATAGAAAAGGATTTGCGTTATCAACAAGGAGAAGCAAAAGGAGAAGCGAAAGGAGAAATAAAAAGAGCTACCGAAACTATCTTGGAAATGCTAAAAGATAATTTTCCTGTAGAAAAAATAGCTAAGTATGCTAAAGTTTCTAAGGAATATGTTGAAGAAATAGCTAAGGAGCTAAGGAGCTAAGGAGATAAAGAAATAAGAAACTTTATTTTTTTATTCTAAAAATGTTTATTATTACATTATTAAATACTATATCAAGTACTATATCAAAAAATTATGTCAATACTTACAAAACTTATCGTTTTTGGTGGTCTATTTTTATTATTACTTACTACTTATGCAGCTTCAAAAAGCAGTTTAGGATTAAGTACAGCTCACGATAAAGATCTTATTAAAGATTTAAACGAAAACTGCCCTGAAAATATGCGTGACCAATGGGGAAATTGTCGTGACAGAACCTATCGAAGTACCTATTACGGTATTTATGTATTTGGTACAGGAAGATATGGAGGTGGAGCAGGAGGAAAGTAATAGCTCTTTTACTCTTTTGTCTGACTTCGATTATAATTTTAATGGAATATTATCTATAAACTATTTTTTTTGTTAAAATTTCATTAGATTAGCTACTTCAAGTTTTGTTAAAGTTCTATTGTATGCTTACCTTCTATTATTTTCCAAGTGATCGAAAACTACTTTTATAACTTTATTTTTCACAAGAAACACATTTATAAATCTAATTTAGCTAATTATATTATGCTATTTTTAGGCTTATTTTTTTATGCTCTTTCCTCAACACCTAGTTTTGCATTAGATCCCAAAAAGCAAATTTCACAGTATATAATCGATCAATGGACATCCAAAAATGGTCTTCCTACTAATACTTTGAATAATGTTTATCAAACTACAGATGGCTTTATTTGGGCAAGTACCTATAATGGTTTCATTCGTTTTGATGGTGTAGATTTCAAAACTTTTGATAAAAATAACCTTCCTCTTTTAGCTAGTAGCTCTATTTCAGCATTATACCAAACTAAAAACGACTCGCTTTGGATAGGTACACACGGAAGTGGTATTATTGTTCAGAAAGACCATAATTTTAACGTCTATAATTCAGTTACTACAAAAGGAAATTTTCCAGATTATTCTATTGAATCTATCGTTGAAACAAAAGATGGTTCTTTATGGATAGGAACAAGAGGACACGGAATATTGATTTATAAAAATGGCATATTTACTCCTTTTAGTGATATTTCTGAAGTTAATTCTATTTCTATTAACGAACTTCAATATGGAGAAAATGGTATTAATAGTACTGTTTGGATAGCAACGGAGGGAAAGGGTTTGTTTTCTTATCAAAATGAAATGGTAGAAAGATATAATGTGGAAAATGGTCTATTGATTAATAATGTCATTACAGGTCTTTTGTTAGACAAGACAAATACACTTTGGGTAGGAACAATAAACGGATTAAATTGCATCAGAAATGGCAAGTCCGAAACTATAAAAGAATTAGCAGGAATCGGAATAAATGATATTCTGGAAGATAAAGAAGGAAGTATATGGCTGGCTACAAGTGCAGGATTATTTAGAAGAAACCCAGTTACTGGTAATTATGAAGTATTAAATACTGAAAATGGGCTTCCTCATAATAATGTGATGAATTTGAGTACAGATAAAGAGGGAAATATCTGGCTTGCAATGTATAGAGCAGGACTTATTCGATTGAGAGATGGAAAGTTTGTAAATTATACTGTTCAACAAGGTTTGTCGTCTGTTTCGGTAAGTTCGGTACATGAAGTAGAAGAAAATAAGTATTGGGTAGGTTCGGATGCAGGAATTATTAATACTATCAAAAATCAGAATGTAGGAGTTTATTCACTCAAAAAACCTCTTTCTACAGACCGTTTGCGTACTATTTTCAAAGATAGAGAAGGAAATATTTGGATAGCTTCTTACGCTGGCTTATTACGTATTTCTTCTGATGGAACTGAAAAACTTTTTACTACAACCGATGGGCTTACCGACAGCCAAGTACGGGTAGTTACGCAAACCATAAATGGAAGTATTTGGGCAGGAACTCGGGGTGGAGGACTAGTTGAATATTTTCCTTCCCAACAAAAATGGATTCCCTTCACTACGGAAAATGGTCTTACCTCTAATTTTGTGATGGCAATAGAACCTACACAAGATGGCAATTTGATTGTTTCGACAAACGATGCAGGGGTAAATATCATTAATCTAAGAACCAGAAAAGTAAGTAAAGTCTATACGCAAGCAGAAGGATTACCGTCTAATTTATCCTTTTCGGCTCGTTATGATTCTAAAAAAATTCTTTGGGTTTGTGCCAATGCTGGATTGGTAGCCATTGAGCCGAATAATATCAACAAAATGTATATTTTTAATCCTTCGAATGGTTTTCCTGTAGATGCCGTTTTTGATATTCGTGAAGATATGAATACAGATTTGTGGGTTTCCTCTTCGCAGGGCGTTATCAAAATAGATAGAAATTCAGTTACAGAATATATTGAAGGTAAAAGAAAAGATTTGAAAACAGAAATTTTTGATAGAAGTGATGGAATGAAAGAAGAAGAATGTACAGGAGCAGTACATTTTCATAAAGACAGTCAGGGCAGAATGTGGTTTCCTACTATTGGTGGTCTATCTATGATTGACCCTCAAAAAATATCTAAAAACACATTAGAACCTCCTACTTACATTACCAAATTTTCGGTCGATAGTGTGGTATATGATTTTGCTTACATTAAGGCTTTAGGAAATCAACAAATATCTGTTGAAGCTGGTGCAAGAAGAGTTGTTTTTCATTTTACAGGTCTGAGTTTGATTTCTCCTGCTAATATGAAGTTCAAATATCGTTTGAAAGGGTTTGATGAAGATTGGATAGAAGTAACGAATGAAAGAAGCGCACTTTATACAGGACTAATGCCAAAAAAATACATTTTTGAAGTAATGGCGGCAAATAATGATGGTGTTTGGAGTAAAGAAGCAGCTAGTGTAGAGTTCAAAATAAAACCCTTTTTCTATCAAACGTCTTATTTTTGGATCGCTTTAATACTAACGTTTTTGGCTCTGGTTTGGATGGCGTATCGCTATCAAATAAAGCGAATTAAGAATCAAAATTTGAGGTTAGAAGAAACTGTTCAACAGCGAACAGCAGAGATAAATCAACAAAAAGAAGAAATTGAATCGCAAAGAGATCGCATTGAAGAACAGCGTCAAGCTATTTCAGAGTCTTATAATCAAATTCATAAAGTAGGAGAAATTGGACAAAAGATAACAGCAAAGCTACAAACTGAAATGCTCGTCCAGACGATTTATCAAAATATAATGACACTTATGCCAGTTGAGGGATTTGGAATAGGAGTCTATAGAAGAAAGGAAAATAAGATTGATTTTAAAAATTATATTGAACACGGAGAGGCATTACCTGCTCATAGTGATTCGCTTTCACAAGTAAATCGTTTTTCGGTTCAGAGTTTTATTAAGAAAAAGTCTATACTAATTAATGATTTGGAAGCACATTTTGCAGACAAAACGCAGCTCAAATATTTGGATGTTGGCAAAATGCCACAGTCACTTATTTATGTTCCTTTGGTCATCAATGAAAAAACAGTTGGTGTTTTGACGGTGCAATCATTTAAGAAAAATGCTTACACAAAAGAAGATGTCGTAATTTTGGAAGCTCTGGCTGCTTATGTTTCGATTGCTCAGAGTAATGCTAAATCTTACGAAATTATTCAAGAAAAAAACAGAAATATTACCGATTCTATTCGTTATGCACTTACTATTCAACAGGCCGTTTTGCCAACAGCAGAAGAAATGAACCAGCTTTTTAATGAGTATTTTGTTGTCTTTAAGCCAAAAGATATTGTAAGTGGTGATTTTTATTGGATTGTAAATTACAAAGGAAAAACGTTTGTTGCTATTGTGGATTGTACAGGACACGGCGTTCCAGGAGGTTTTATGTCTATGATTGGAAATGCACTTTTGAATGAGATTGTTACAATCGAAAGAATATTTTCTCCTGTTGCTATTTTGGAGCGTTTGCATAAAGATGTTCGTGCAGCCTTACAGCAAGAAAAAGCAAAAAATGATGATGGAATGGATGTTTCTCTTTTTTGTTTGGATAAAGTAGAAGAAGAAGGTAAAATAGGAAATAAGATAACCTTTGCAGGAGCAAAACAATCTATCTATTACATAGAAAATCATATCATTAAGAAACTGAAAGGAAATAGAATGTCTATCGGAGGACGCAGAAGTAAAAAACGAAACGAAACTTTTCAAGAACAGACGATTATTCTTCCAGACGGTGCAATGATTTATATGATGAGTGATGGGTTTGCAGACCAAGCCGATTTGCAAGGGCAAAAAGTAGGTTCAAGAAAAATAATAGAACAACTAGAAAAAGTAGCAGACCTTTCTGCTAACAGACAAAAACGAGAATTAGAAATATTGTTAGAACAGCATCAACGCACAGCAGAACAACGTGATGATATTACGCTTTTAGGAATTCGATTGTAATTTTTTTCTTTTTCTTCTTTTATTGATGTAGCTAAAAACTGGATAAGAAAGAACTGAAAGCAAAACAATCGCAGCACCAATGTAAAAATTAAAGTCCATTTTTTCGTGTTCATTAAAAAATATAGCTGCCAAAATTATCCCATAAATAGGTTCTAAATTGATTGTTAGATTGGTAATAAAAACAGAAATTCTTCTCAAAAGTTCGATACTTGCAGAATATGTATAAACTGTACAAACGATAGACAGCACAAAAATCATTACTATATCGGTAGTGAGGTAAATGGAATTAACAAAATCGTAAAACCAATTTCCTTTATTAAAATAAACTGTATTATTCTTTAAAACCATATCAATTCCTTCTGCTCCAGTAAAATACATAGAATAGAAAGGCAAAAACAAAATAATTCCGATAGCTGCGCCACTCATCTCCATAACAGTAATCGTATTTGGTTCTGCTAAATGCGTAAATCTCCCATTAATGGTAGAAAAAAGAGCAGCCAAAATAGCAGAGATAATTCCTAGGATAAGTCCCAAAATCATATCATTTTCTAAGTCTGTTCTCAAAATTATGTACAAACCTAAAATTATTACTAATCCTAAACTTACTTCATACAGTTTTATTTTTCGTTTGTTAAAAATAGGTTCGATGAAAGCTGTCCAGAGAGAAGCCGTTGAGAGTCCGACCAAACAAATAGAAACATTTGCCACCTTTGCTGCTGCAAAAAAGGTAATCCAATGCGCTCCTACAATCATTCCTGTACCAAGAAGTTGAATAATAAATTTTGTAGGTATTTTCCATTCATTTCGTTTTACTACAAAAGCCAAAACAAAAGCTGCAATCAAAGTTCTGTACAAAACCGTTTCGACAGCAGGAATAGTAAGCCATTTGCCCAAAATAGCCGTAAAACCCCACACTAAAACAATAAAATGAAGTTTGAAATAATCTAAAATGGAAGCTGAAGAGGTATAATCTAATTTGTTCATCAGAGGGAGCAAGGAAAAATAATAGTAAAGCAGTAAAATTTATAATGCTGTAAATTTCCAAAATATTTTTGGATAAAAAAATGTAGCTTACTCTTTTGAGTGAGAAAGCATTTCTGTAGCTTACTTTTACCTATTTTTCCATCAATATTGAACTCTTAAATCAAGCAGATTTGCAATTACAAATTCTTAGTATAATAATATTGGACTAAAGGCTGCGCTACAGAATACAATTACACGTTACATTTCATTACCTTTGTATCCTAAATTAATAGCAACTAAAAATTATGGCAAAAAAATCTCCTGTAAAACCAAAAAAACATTTAGGACAACATTTTTTAAAAGATGAAAACATTGCTCGCAAGATTGTTAATCAGATGCAAGACAATAGTTATCAGAATCTTTTGGAAATTGGTGCAGGAACAGGTGTTCTGACAAAATTTATTTTGAGTGACAAAAAGTATAATTTAACGGTAGTAGAAATTGATGACGAGTCGGTAGAATATTTAAAAGAGAATATGGGTTTTACAGACCAAACTCTTTTGAATGAAGATTTTCTGAAAATGGATTTGGAAACTCTTTTTGAAGGTAAATTTGGTATAATTGGTAATTTTCCTTACAATATTTCCTCACAGATTTTTTTTAAGGTACTAGATTACAAAAATCAAATTCCAGAAGTAGTTGGAATGATTCAAAAAGAAGTTGCCGAACGAATTGCATCGCCACATGGAAACAAAACTTACGGAATTTTGAGTGTTTTGTTACAGGCGTATTACGATATTGAATATTGTTTTACAGTAAGTGAAAAGGTTTTTAATCCACCACCACGAGTAAAATCGGCAGTTATTCGATTAAAAAGAAACGAAACAGAAAGCTTGGATTGCAATGAAAAGTTGTTTTTCCAACTTGTCAAATTTGGATTTGGGCAAAGAAGAAAAATGCTTCGAAGTGCCTTAAAGCCATTAGGAATTCCAATTGCATTTAAGGAAAAAGAAGAACTAAATAAAATGTTGAGTAGACGTGCTGAGCAGCTTTCAGTACACGATTTTATTGAACTAGCACAAGTTTTTGAGCGAGAAAGAGAAGCAGAAAAGCAGGCAGAAAATAAAGAATAGAATTTGTGATGTAAGGCACTAATATATTCTTTCAATAAAAAAAATACATTATATTAGGCAATTATTGAGTATTTTTTTCTAATTAACTCAAGTTGTAGATTACAAGTATTTCAGACTTCCTAGTCTGAATGAATAGCCTTTTTTACTTTAAATAGCTTATCTTCCTTTCTACACAGACTGAGAAGTCTGTGATACGCAACTTGAGTTAATTACAAAAATAAATTAATATTATAAGCCTACTTTCATACTAAAAAATTTAAAAAAATGAGTAAATTAGAATATAAAGCAGAGTACGAAATACGTGCTGCTGTCAAAATGGTTTATCCATTCATTGCTACTCCACAAGGGTTAGAAGAATGGTTTGCTGATAAAGTAGAAGTTTTGAGTGATAAATTTTTGTGTATTCATTGGAACGATGAGAAGCATATAGCAAAGATAGTTTCGCAAAGGAATAATTCTATGATTAGGTATGAGTTTGTAGAAAATATTGAAGAAGAAAAAAATAAAGAGAAAACAAGAACAAAAAGAAAGAAAAAAGATAATAATTTCTTAGAGCTAAAACTCAATTACAGCGAACTTACTGACACAACGTATTTGATAATTATTGATTACTCAGAAATGAATGATGAAGAAGTACTACAAGAACTTTGGGATGGGCTTGTTGAGACACTTAGAGAGAAACTAGGAGCTTAAAAAATTAAAATGTATAGACTTTCTTTTCTGGTAAGAATTTTTACTTATTTTTGTGAAACTTTACAGGTACAAAAATAAGATTATTAAATTTTTGTTTACCAAACAAATTATTGCTTTACCTAGTTAGTTCGGTAATTTTGCTACTTATTTAAAATAATAAAACAACTTAAAACAGTTTAGTATATGGAAACGGAAGAGCCAAATAAAGAAATAAAGTCAAAAACAATAAATCAAGTAGAAGAATCAAACCATCAACTTCGTATAGAAATTGCTGAAAAATGTTTTGAACAAAAGTCTTCTATAGATTTTGTAGCTAAAGTATGTTCTTTTACTAAAGAAGAAGCTACAACTATTTATCGTTCTTACAGAAAAAGAAATTATATACTTGATAAAGAAGCAAGAGATTCAAAAAGAGATGAACTTTTTAAGAACAACAAAGGTAAGAAACGATTATCAAAGAGTGAATTGGTAGAGCGAAAAAAGCAAAAAGAAGATGAACGCAAACTAGGTCATCGGAATGTAAGGCAAAAAGAAGCTGATTTTAATAGAGAGTTGGCAGCAGAAAACACTCGTCTGTTGTTAAAAAAAATTGAAATTGAAGAAAACAAAGAAATAAACAGAAGACAAGCCCAACAAGAACAGGAAAACTTAAGACGACAATCACGAAAAGAAATAGAGAGGAGAGTCAGAAACGTAAAAAAAGAATCTATCAAAAAACCTAGTGAAGAACCAAACGGACTAAGCATAGAACAAAAAATGATAGCTTCAGTAGGCAAATGTTATTTGAGAGGTTTGAATGTCAAACAAGCTGTTCTTTTCTCTAAAGCAAGCAAGGAGGATGTAGAACGAATCTACAAATCGTTTAAGAAATAGATAAAAGATAATAAAGGTTATTACAATATGAGTGACATTTCTAAATCAACAAATAGTTGCCAAATTTTATTCTGTACAATCGTCTTTTTTCCATAGCAACAGATTTGCAAACCTGTTGTTGTAGAAAAATAAGCTTGTCTGTATTTTAGGTAAATTACTGATTGCTAGACCTATAAACAACCCTGATAACGTTTAATGTCTTTGCAAGAAAAAACTTTTTCTTTGGATATGTTTTGTGTTTCTGTAAAGCATCAACTAATGAAATTAAATAGAAGAACGAAAAATTTTCCTTTGTCAATACATTAATTATATTCAGCATCTACTATCAAACTAACACAAAATTATCTATGAAATTAAAAAATACATTCATTATAGGATTTGTTTTTCTATTTAGCACTAGTTTTTCTTATACTTCTTTTGCACAAATTACGGAGCGTTTGGTTTATTTTACAGATAAAGATGGAACTACTTTTTCGACTAGTCGTCCGTCAGAATTTCTTACTCAAAAGTCGGTGGATAGAAGAGCGAAACAAAATATTGCTATTACAGAACAAGATCTGCCTGTCAATGCTGATTATATTTCTCAACTCAAAGATTTAGGTGCAGAGGTTTCTTATGCCATAAAATGGTTTAATGCAGCTATTATAAAGGCTGATGATTCTATTCTCGTACAAATAGAAGCTCTTACTTTTGTAGAGAGAATAGATAAAATTGCACTTAATTCTGACCTAAATCGAATCGCTAGAATTTCGGCTACCTGTAATATAGATAGTGAAGATGAGCTTTGTAAAACAGTTAATGTAAATGGAATAGCAAGTACAAAGGACGTTAAAGACAACGAAGAGAATTTTGATTATGGAAACTCGTTGGCTCAAATTCAGATGTTGGGAGTTGATAAGATGCACCAAGAGGGTTTTCTAGGGCAAGGAATTCATATTGCCGTTTTAGATGGAGGATTTTTTAGAGCAGACCAGCTTTCGGCTTTTGCTCACGCTGATATTCCCTTTGTTTATGATGTAGTTGGAAACGGACAAAATGTATATCGTGCTTCTTCACATGGTACAAAAGTCCTTTCAGCAATGCTTTCAAAAGTAGAAGGTCAGATTATCGGAACGGCTCCAGAAGCTACTTATTACTTATTCAGAACTGAAGATACAAGTAAAGAAATGCCGATTGAAGAAGCGTTTTGGGTAGTTGGTGCAGAAAAAGCAGATAGTTTAGGTGTTGATATTATCCAAACTTCACTTGGTTATTATGATTTTGATAGTTTAGCTTACAATTATACGATTGCAGATTTGGACGGAAACACAGCTTTGATTTCTAGAGCAGCACAAATAGCTACTCAAAAAGGAATTGTAGTAGTAACAAGTGCAGGAAATAGTGGAAATAGTGCTTGGAGAAAAATCACTTTTCCTGCTGATGCTGCCGATGTTTTGGCTGTTGGCTCAGTAGATAGAAACAGACGAAGAGCTAGTTCTTCGTCTATTGGAAATACTACAGATGGAAGAATAAAACCTGATGTAATGGCAATGGGAGTAGGTACAACGCTTTGGAGTGAAGATAATGAATTAACTACTGGGAGTGGAACTTCGTATGCTTCGCCTTTGATAGCTGGTTTGATAGCTGGTTTTATGCAGAAAAATCCAGAACTTAGTCAGCAAGAGATTATGGCTATAATTCGTCGTGCTGGCGATGATTATGCTACTCCAAACCCACAATATGGCTATGGAATCCCTACTTTTGCAAGAATGAATAATCCTGATGTTGTTTTAGGACAAAACGAAGATTTAGCTAATCCAACTGCTCAAATTCGTATTTTTCCTAATCCAGTAAAAAGTAGTTTGAATATAGAAATTGATGAGAAATTGTTTATCACTAATCAAACTCTAAACCTTAAAGTCTATAATCTACAAGGAAAATTAATTTTGACAGAAATTTTGAATTCTATTTCCAACAAAAAAGAAATTCAGTTTCCTGCTGCTCCAAAAGGAATGTATATTGTTAGAATAGAAGGACAAAATTATCAAGGAACAATTAAACTTTTGAAAGAATAATGTTTTTTGTACTTTTCTTATAGAAATTGAAAGACACTTCAATTAATTTTGAAGTGTCTTTTTTTGCTCATTTCATTAATCTTGCTGCAAAAAACAGAACTCTACCTACTCAAAAAAAGCAAGTAGAGTTTTGATGAAAAATTAAAACACTCTATCCCACACCTCGCCACCATAAAACTCAATACGCAGAATGCCCTTTTGATTGACATAAAAACGACTGATATCTACTTCTGGAATACGGTTAGGTTCTGGGTCGTTAAACTCAATTACATTTTCATACCTATTTCCATTTAGTTCTTTAGTAGAATGATAAAAATAGAAATCTCCATACCTATCTGTACGACAGGGACGCTCATCTGCAATACTTAAACACGCCATACTTTGAGTAATGCGTATAGGAAATTCTGTATATATTTCTCCACTAGCAAATACAAATTCTGAACGAACTCCTTCTGTATTTCCTATTACAGTATTAAATGCAATTTCATAGAGAGAAGCATTATATCCCGAATCTAAAAGCATGACTTGATTGACATCATAGTCATTGCATTTTTTTCTAGGTATACCCCTATATTCACTTACACAGGTAAAACTTATAAAAGATTCGTTATTAGATGAAAAATTCCATTTCTCATCTAATTTTGGAAACCAACTTTCCTCTCGTTCTGAAATTTGCCTTATTTTACATTCAAATAAGTCAGAACAGCTACAAACCAGTATGAAAGATATAAATATTAGTAAATTCTTCATTCTTTTATTAGTTTAATAGTTTGTAATTGATTTTCCGACTCTATTCGAATGTAATATAATCCTTTTGTAAATATACTTGTCAATATTATTATTTTTTGACTCATATTTTCCATACGTTTTTTATATTTAGTTTGCTGCAAAAAACAAAACTCTACTTACTCAAAAAAAGCAAGCAGAGTTTTGATAAAAATCTAAAACACCCTATCCCATACCTCGCCACTATAAAACTCAATACGCAAAATGCCCCTTTGATTGACATAAAAACGACTGATATCTACTTCTGGAATACGGTTGGGTTCGTAGTCGTTCATTTCGATTACACCTTCGTAGGTATTATCATTGAAAACCTTAGTACCAATATACACATTATTGGTACCAATAGAAGAAGCATTACAAGGTTTCTCACCTGTTACATCTAAGCAACCCATACTTTGACTTACACGTATGGGAAATTCTTCTTGCATACCTCCTGTATGAAATATGAATCCAGTTCTAATACCTTTCTGTTTAACGGAAAAACCATAAATAATATAAATAAGTGGGGCAGATTCTTCTTGGTCTAACATTAACACGTTTCCTCCTTCGTAATCTTTACAACCACCTATTCTATCATCTTCTATACCGTCCAAACAAGTAAAAGAAAAGGTAGTTCCATTGTTAGAAGTAAAACTCCATTTATCACCTGTTTCTGGAATCCAACTTCTTTCTCTTTCTGTAAACATTCTTTCCTAACACTTAAAAACATCAGAGCAAGAAGAAAAAAATATTATGAAAATTATTGTCAATACATTTTTCATTCTTTTATTAATTTAAGAGTTTGAATTTTATTTTTTGTTTCTACACGAACATAATAGATGCCCTTGGGAAGAAAAGAAATATTTATTTCTAATTTCTTAGTTTTTAGACTAGCTTGTGAATACACATTTTGACCCAAAACATTAGATATATAAATAGATGATATTCCTTCAACACTACTAATATTTACTGTTGTGTTAGCTGGGTTTGGATAAAGAATAATAGCTTCTGTTTGCTCTATATCATCTTGTACTTTTATTTTTAATGGACAATTAGCTACTCTTGGAATAAAATCAACTCTGTAGCTTCTATCAAGTGTATTCATATTTTCCATATGGTTTTTATATTTAATTTGCTGCAAAAAACAAAACTCTACCTACTCAAAAAAAGCAAGTAGAGTTTTGATAAAAATCTAAAACACCCTATCCCATACCTCGCCACTATAAAACTCAATACGCAGAATGCCCTTTTGATTGACATAAAAACGACTGATATCTACTTCTGGAATACGGTTAGGTTCGTAATCATTCATTTCTATTACGCCTTCGTAGATTGTGCCGTTGAGTTCTTTTGAGGAGTGATAGAAATAAGAATTTTTATAAAAGTCAAGATTACAAGGTCTTTCTTTAGTAATATCAATACAACCCATGTCTTGACTTATTTGTATAAGAAATTCAGTATAAGTACCTCCTGTATGAAAGATAAATCCTCCTCTTACACTTTTTTGATTCACTATTGCCGTATAAAATATATCAGATAATTTATAAGAGTTATTCTTCTCTCCTTCCAGTCCATATGATAACCCATAGTCATTACATACACTTCCCATTCGATCTGATATAATAGAAGTACAAGTGTAAATCATTGTATCTCCATTATTTGAACTAAATATCCATTTTTCTCCTTCTTGTGGAAGCCATTCCTTATCATTTTCAGACAATATTGGCTCTCTACATTCGAAAATATCAGAGCAAGATGAAAAAAATAAAATTAAAATTAATAGCTTTTTCATTCCTTTATAAGTTTTAGAGTTTGTAATTTGTTATCTGACTCTATTTGAATATAATATAATCCTTTTGGAAGATTAGATATGTTAATAATCTTTTTTGTTTTAAAAATTTGATTTTCATAAAATAGCTCTTGTCCTAAAGTATTCATTATTTGTATAGAAGAAATAGTTTCTACACTTGCTATAGTTATGGAAGTATTAGCAGGGTTTGGATAAAGAAGGATAGGTTCTTTCTGTTCTTTTTTATCTTCTACTCTTATTTTTACTGGACAGTTTGCTCCCCTTGGAATAAAATCAACTCTGTAATTACGACTTAGTGTATTCATATTTTCCATACGTTTTTTATATTTAATTTGCTGCAAAAAACAAAACTCTACCTACTCAAAAAAAGCAAGTAGAGTTTTGATGAAAATCTAAAACACCCTATCCCATACCTCGCCACTATAAAACTCAATACGTAGAATGCCCTTTTGATTGACATAAAAACGACTGATATCTACTTCTGGAATACGGTTAGGTTCGTAGTCGTTCATTTCGATTACGCCTTCGTAGGTTGTTCCGTTGAGTTGTTTTGTAGCATGATAGAAAAAACTATTGCCATATCTTTCATTATTACAAGGTTTCTCGTCTGTTACATTTATACAACCCATGTCTTGATATGTACCTACTACTGGTATTTCTGGGTTCACATTTTCTACTCCAAAGTTAAAATCTAGTCGCAAACCTTCTGTTTTTTTTAAGATACTTCTATAAATTATGTTTCCAATCGTAAATCTATCTACACTTGAAATCAATTCTAAATGATGATAACCATAAGTAGGTTCACATATACTTCCTTCTTTATCAAACTCTGCTATGCTACAAACATATGTCAATGTATCGTTATTTAGGCTAGATATAAATGAAGTTTTATCGCTTTCATCAGGAAACCAAGATAATTCTCCCTGATTTGGATATCTAGTTTCTTTACATTCAAATAGTTCAGAACAACCACAGACCAGTAAAGAAACTAATATTAATAATTTTCTCATTCTTTTATTAGTTTAATAGTTTGTAATTTGTTTTTGGTTTCTATTTGTACATAATAAATTCCATTAGACAGTTTGGAAATATCTATTTCCTTTTTTAGAACAAATATATTATCTATGAAATGTATTACTTGACCTAAATTATTTGTGATACGAATAGAAGTGATATTTTCTTTACTGCTAACTACTACCTTTTTGTTAGCAGGGTTTGGATAAATTAAAATAAAAGTATCTTGTTCTATTTTTACTTCATCATCTTCTACTCTTATTTTTACTGGACAGTTTGCTCCCCTTGGAATAAAATCAACTCTGTAATTACGACTAAGTGTATTCATATTTTCCATACGTTTTTTATATTTAATTTGCTGCAAAAAACAAAACTCTACCTACTCAAAAAAAGCAAGTAGAGTTTTGATAAAAACACTAAAACACTCTATCCCACACCTCACCACTATAAAACTCAATACGCAGAATGCCCTTTTGATTGACATAAAAACGACTGATATCTACTTCTGGAATACGGTTAGGTTCGTAATCGTTCATTTCTATTACGCCTTCGTAGGTTATACCGTTGAATTGTTTTGTAGAATGGTAAAAGAAACTGTTACCATATCTTTCACTTACACAAGGTCTCTCTCTAGAAACGTTCACACAACCTATGTCTTGAGAGTATGAAGCAACAGGTAATTCTAATTGATAATTATTAGGAAAAAAGTTGTAGTAAAGAGTAAGTCCTTCATTCCTTTTCAGAGAACTAAGTAGTGAAAAACTTTCTATCTGGAAATTAGACTCATTTAATAAGTTAAATGTGTGATAACCTATTACAACTCCACACATGTCTGTTTCATACTCAAACCAAGCATTAGTACAGGTGTATTTCACTAAATCCGTACTACTGTTAGATATAAACACTATACTATCACGTAGGTTAGGAAACCATGTTGTTTCTCTTTCATTTGGAAGTCTAGTTTCTTTACATTCAAGAAATTCAGAACAGCTACAAATTAAAGGAAAAACTAAAAGCATAAACAGTTTTTTCATTCTTTTATAAATTTTAATATATGTAACTTATTATTTGATTCTATTTTAATAGAATAGATGCCTTTCGGAAGAGAAGAAACATCAATAGTCTTCTTTGTCTTTAAGATTTGATTTTCATAAAATAGTCCTTGTCCTAAAGTATTGATTATTTGTATAGAAGAAATACTTTCTACACTTGCTACAGTTATGGAAGTATTGGCAGGGTTAGGATAGAGAAGAATAGGTTTTTCTTGCTCGTTTTCGTTCTCTACTCGTACTTTCAACGGACAGTTTGCTCCTCTTGGAACAAAATCAATCCTATAATCACGACTAAGTGTACTGATTACTACCCAAGCAGAATCTGGATTGACTCTTTTTCGTATTTCTACTTCGGCTGTAAATGTATTTCCTATATCGCTTTCTGGGTGTGAAAAATGATAAAAAGGTGTAGCAGTAGAAGCAAGTGTGTTACCATCTCTGCGCCAGACATACTGCGTAGTAGCTGGACAACCTTTTCCATCTGTATAAAATACTTCCATTCTAGCAGAAATATTAAATGAACAACCATTGCTTCTTCTCACTAAGTCATAAACCAAGTTTTGGTTAGAAACTATACATGGATCATCTACTCTCCGAAAATGATTTGTTAAGACTCTATCTAGTCTTAAACCTAGCGTTGACCCATGAGGTCTGTTATTGAAGTCAAAATCTCTATCTGGACCTCTTATACTAGAGGTGGGATAGATAAAATCAAATGGAGTTCTTGTATTATCTACTACCCTAAATGTATTATCATCCCAAATCTGTCTATATCCTGCTGTATTCCCAGTAAAGTCATAGTAGAGATAAAAATTATCATCATGTGTATTTCCTATATCATCTAGTGTTAGGTCAGCAGCACTTACAGAGGGTATGAAAGTAAAGTGGTCGGGTTGGTATGTTGTTACCATGTTATAAAGCCACCTCAAGCTACCAGGTATTTCTTCATCGCTATCTACTCGTATGAAACCACCAGAAGTAAGATCGTATTCTGCTCTTCCAGTACCTGCATAGCTTGCATTCCATAAGTTGAACCCTATATTAGTAAAACCTATGCTTACATAACGAGTTATGTTGCCTATAAGAAGAGGGCTACTACCAGTAGCATTTTGAGTAGGAGAAAAAAAGGCGTTTATTCTAACAGTAGTATTGCCAAGTGGAAGAAAATTAGGTGGATTAGCACGAATAGTCAAAAACTCTTGCCCTGCTCGTCCTGCTAGTCCTCTATTGTTTCCATCGTCTGCTGTCGATCGTCCCTCAAGGTCTCCATTTACAATAGCTATATTTTCACATTGTGTTGGATAACCTGTATTTCCTAAAAGTCTTCCTAATCTTCTAAATTGAAATTGCAATGTTTCATACTCTGGATTTGGGCGTTCAGTGCTAAAACCAATATGATACTTTAACATTTGTTGTGCGCCATGATCATCTAATCCTTGTCGATATACAGCCATATCCCAACGCTGTCCTCTATCCCAAAGTGGTCTACCAATGAGTCCTTGTCCGATTGTACCACCTACAGCAATATAAGAGGGCAATACCAAAAGCATATCATCCATTTCTCTCCCCAAGTACTGTATTGCTAAAGGAATATTTGCACCTTTTTGAGGAGCATCTACTGACACAAAAGAACGTGTATCGTGATTGAGTCCTTCTGTTTCCATCAAGGCAAGTTCGTATCTAGATATTACTCCTCCTAGACTATATCCTACTACTACGTTTTGTTCTACTGGAACTTTATAGATTCTGGCATTATTTGCTTTTTCTAAGTTTACTTTTTCTATAAGTTCCCTCAAAACTGCACCATTATTCTCTACATAATTTCCTATAAACTCTACATCTAAATAGATTACATCATACCCTCTATCCAAAAGTTCATTTGCAAAAGCATTGTATCTTCCTCTACCACGTTTGTTTGAGGTTATTTCATCATAACCACAACCATTCATCATTTCATAGCCATCTATTATTATGACAGGTCGATTCAAAACATTATCACAATTCAGAAAAGTGTAAGCTGTAGCTCGTACTTGGTCTGTGTTTATGCTTCCTGTTCCTCTATCATATTCAAAATTTCTGCGAGGAGTTACACTCAAATCCCATTTATTAGCAGCTATAATACTTGTTGAACCATCTGCTAATATTTCTCTTCTACTACAACCTACACTTGCATCTCCATTATTTATTTCAAAGCTATTGCAACTAACAGCACTAATAGTAGGCAAATCTCCCTCATCAATATCTGAACAGGGTGCAGCACCCAAATCAGTAGGAGGAAAGGGAGGAAAAAATTCTGGATCAATGATAGGATCAACTCCTGGGGCTGGTGAGTCAATAGGACCATTTGGATCGGCAGCATCATCGTAATTCGAAATAGTAGGTGTAATCAAAACGAGCGTATTTGATTGAACGGCTTGTCCTCTCACTACAGATTTTATTTTTATTTGTTGAAATCCGTATTCTTTATAATTTACTTTAGTAGGTTGTGTTGGGTTCAATTGGTTTTTCTCCCTCACAATCTCCAAAATCTGCTTTCAAGTTGCTCAGATATTCTTGTTTTTCTGTAGCAGTTAAGTTTCCGATTATCCAATCTTGAGAAAAATCAAAGAAAACGGTTTTACCGTAAATAGTAGAATGAGTAGTAGAAGCTAAAAACAAATTTTCGGTTTTGTAGGGACTCTCCGTTCTATTTGGAACATCAAAAATTACTTTTTGTGCAGTATCTACAGTCAATAAATTATTATCAATAGCAGTAATTTTGATTCTGTCGTAAGATGTAGCTAATACTTTTATAGCAACTGTATTGCTATCATTTTTGATAAGCTTTGAAATTTTAGGGAATCCTTTTTTAGGAAAAATACTTTCTAGCCTAGATTTATCTACATTAGAAAACAGAAGAGCTTGAAGATAAGCATTCCATCTTTGAGCATTCATAGCGTATTTTACTTCTTGATTGTGGAGTAAAATAGTTGAGTCTAACACATCTACAAACCCTGTTTTGTCCCACAAGAAACCTGTTTGAGTTTTTGTTCCATTGATTTGATTAAACATAGTTTCTAATGTTTCAGTTATTGGAGGTTGCTTCTGCTCCCCCCCCCCCCACTAGTTTGTGCGTGGATTGATTGATAATTAAGTCCAAGTAAGGCAAATAAAGCTACAAGGAAAAATACATTATTTTTTTTCATTTGAAAGTTAAGTTGAGAAATAAAATTAAAAAAATTGATAGACTTTGCAAAGAGAACGAGTAGTAAAAAAATACTAAGAAGTGCATAAATAGAGTTTATTAGCTACTTTATATATCTCTATAATGCAAACATAGCTTAAAAAAACCTAACTTCAAATTTTTTAATGTTTTTATTTAACTAACCTTACTCTGTTTTTTTTAGTTTTTAACCTTCAACTAAAGAGTGTAAAATAAAAAAAGTAATAGAATCAATTTTCCTTTTTACTATGAAGCGAACAAAATAATTGTATATTTACTAAGAAGTTATTTATTAGAACTCTATCAATAAAAAATAAAACTATGCCTTTTTATAATCCAAAAACTGATTTAGTATTCAAAAAACTGTTTGGTACAGAAGAAAACAAAGATTTGTTGATGTTTTTGATCAACTCTATTCTACCAGCTCATCAGCAGATTGTGAAACTAACGTTAAGAAATCCGTACAATGTTTCGGATTACGCAGAAGGAAAACTATCTATTTTAGACATAAAAGCAGAAGACGAAAAAGGTATTAAATACGATATTGAAATGCAGATACGAGGCGATGCTTTTTATGGAAGAAGGATACTTTATTATTGGGCAAAAATGTTTGGTAATCAGTTGGATTACATTACTGATGAGGAAAAAAACGATCCAAAGTTCAAGTATTCAGACCTCAAAAAATGTATCGTAATTAGCTTGATGGACTTTAATTTCTTTAAAGACAAAAGATATTATCGCTTCTACAAATTGAAAGATGCCGACACAAATGACACTACGGAATATTTGGATTATTTGGATTTGTACTTTATTGAACTCAAAAAGTTTAAAGGCGACTTAAAGGTTATCCAAACTGCTTTGGAGAGATGGATTACTTTTTTGAATAAAGCCAATGTTTATAGAGTAGAAAATCTTCCTAACGAACTAGCAGAAATAATAGAAATTCAGAAAGCAAGCAAATCACTAACTACGATGTATTTTACAGAAAAAGAACGTATTTTTTATGAAGGACAACAAAAACTCTATTTAGATAATCTCTCTATACTAAGTTCAGAGAAAGAAAAAGCAAGAAAATTAGGTATCAGAGAGGGAAAAAAAGCAGGAAAAGAGCAAGGAATAAAAGAAGGAATGGAAAAAGGAATGGAAAAAGGAATGGAAAAAGGTATAACTGAAGTAGCTAGAAAATTAAAAGCTATCAATACTTCTACTGAAGATATTATGAAAGTAACAGGATTGACTAAAGAAGAAATCGATAAAATTTGATTTCTAAAACTCCAATTTCGCACCCAAAACTACATTTATTCCCATATCATCGGCAAAATAACGCTGTCTATTTAGATAATCTCTATATTCTACATTAAACAAATTATCTACCTTTCCAAAAATACGCAACTGTGTTTTTTGTCCTTGAATGTTAGTAGAAACTCTCAAACCTACTAAATTATAGCCATCTGGAGGAAGCGTAAAATCTTGTTCTGCTAAAAGATTATTCTGCTTAAAAACATAGCGATTTGTGATTTCAAACTGTGTATTGGTTAGTTTTCTAGGGCGTTTTCCTGCTTTGGTAATTGAAATTGGTTTCTGGATTTGATAACGAAAACTTACCAATAGATTATTGGAAGGCATATTTATTAATGGTAAATTATTACTAAAATCATTGCCTTTTATAAAACTATAACTTGCTTTCAAATCTACCGACTTGCTAAACTGATAACGTGTAGAAACATCTAAACCATAAATTTGAGCATCCGTTTGTTTGTACTTAAAGACTGGAAAAGCTCCCCGAATTGTCAGACGGATTTCTTTTTCTGGATTGAGATAAATATAATCATTGATATTTTGATAATAAATAAGGGTTTCGAAAGATAGTTTTTCTTTGATAGTTCCACTTAATGAAAGCGTGTTTTTGATAGATTTTTCGGTGTTTAGATTTACATTTCCCTCTTCTATTCCACTTACTCCTTGATGAAGTCCGTTGCTAAAAAGCTCATTTACAGCAGGATTGCGAGTGGCATAACCGATGTTATACGAGATTTGCAGATTTTGATTTAACTCATAATTAATTCCTAACGAAGAACTATAATTATTGAAATTATTAGTAAATCGGACAATTTCTCTAGGCAAAGTTCTACTAATCGTAACAGCGTTTTGAATCGTGTTTTGATAACGAAAACCAGTTTCGAAATTCCACCGATTTATCTTTTTTGTCAAGACTGTAAAAATTCCTGTTTCATAACTCAAATAATCTGGAATCAAAGGCAAAATTCCTGTTTCTGGGTCATTTGTATTATCTGTAATGGTAGATTGTAATCCTACTTTGAATATCAAATTATTATGAAATTCTTTTTGATATTTAGTTTCTAAAAAGTAAGAATATTGTTTTAAATCTAGAGCAGGTATTTCTGAACGCCCACTTCTACGAACATCAAATTCTCTTCGGAGATTGATTTGAGTAGCGAAAGTAAAATCTAAAAACTGTTCTACTACGTTCTCTTTCTTGGAATCAAAATACTTCTTAGAGTGAATCTTGAATAAATGATGGTTTACGCTCTGTTTTGGCGCATTGATATTGTAACTAAAATTTTCTTCTGTAAAAAAAGGTTCTTCTCTTTCAAAGGCATTTTCTAAGTCAGTCAGATTTCCGACATGAGAACCACGCAAAACACCCAATTCTGTATTGAAAGAACTAAAATAAAAGTCTGTAAAAAAGTTTTCAGTAAACTGTTTCTCTAATTGAATAGCAATATTTGCTTCCTGATTGCCTGTATTATTCAAAAAATAAGTAGGCGTTTTTTTGTCGCCACTTTTTTTGATTGTTCCGTTTATTTTCCACGCCAAAATATCATTATATTGTTCTACTTGTAAGTTTATTCCGTGCGCTCTTCCATTGGTTTCGAAAAAATAACTGGCATTTCCGTGTACGTGAGGTTCTCTTTCTATGCGTGCAGGTTCTACCAAAATTACACTTCCTAAGTTTCGAACCTTGATATTCTAAACTAGAAACTCCTTTCACTACTCTAATTTTATTAGCGACTAATGGATCAATTTCGGGTGCGTGGTCGTTTCCCCATTGCTGTCCACTTTGTGCAATTCCATTATTTAAGATTGTCAAACGGTTTCCATACAATCCATGTACGACAGGTTTTGATATTCCATTTCCATTTTTAATTGTACTTACACCAGAAATCTCTTCCAACATATTCGAAAGATTTTGATTTGAATTGTCCGAAATGTGCTGATGATTGAGTGTTTGTGTATTTTGTGTAGTGTTTTGGTTCGTTTTTTCATTAATCATTACACTTTCCAAAACAGTATTTAGTGCGTGAATTTCTACATACAAAACGGTATCTTTCTGAATATCTATAAAAATACTGTGTTTTTCTCCACTTATATGACTAAAAATAATGTGTTGTTTTCCTCTACAAATTTCCTTCAATTCGAAATATCCTTTTTCATTGCTTGCCGTTCCTTTGAGCGTTTCCTGAACATATACATTTACAAATTCTAATGGCTGATTTGTGTTCTGGTCTAGTATAAATCCTGTTACTGATACATTGCATTTTGGGGAATGAGGAGAATGGGAAATGGGTTTTGGGGAATGGGGAATGGAAAATGAAAATACAGATGGAATATAAAACAAGAGAAGAAAAAATAGAGATAAACTTATCTTTAAGAATTGACTTTGCATGATTTTAAAAAGAGATTTTTTTTACTATTTCGACCGAACGGTTCGATTGAAGCAAATGGTTCGGTTATGGTTATGGTTGATCGGTTAAGCAAAGGTAATCAAAGAAAATCTATTTTTGCAACAGAGTTGCATTTATATTAATAAACCAAACCGTTCGGTAAAATCAGTCAAATTCTATTTCATACTTATCTAAAGTTACAATTTTGTTTTCGTTTTGATGAAACTTTTGATATTCTTCTTTATTTCCAAACCAGCTAATTACCTCTTCTCTTTCTAGTTTAATTTTGCCTTCTACTAAATGGGAATGATAAGAAGAGCGTTCGTAGTCTTTAAAATCTTCTACAAACCCATGTTTTTGTGGATTTTTATGAATATATTCAACCATTGTAGTAAAATAAGCATCACTATCTACATGGATTCTACGAAAAGGTTCTTCAAAAAGTCTTCCTGTTCGTTGGTGAGCTTTGTTGATTGCCTGTGAATAACTCTTGAAAAAACTTGCAAAAGCATTGCTAAGAATCCACGAAATATCCTCTTTTTTAGGTTTTTTTCCTGCCTTTTGTAATTCTAATCTAATTTCTTCTTCTGAATGGGTACGAATAAGTAAATGAAAATGATTTTTGAGTAAACAATAAGCATACGTAGCTACAAACGGACTTACAAATTGTATATATTTTTGTAAAAAAAACTGATAATTTCGTTCTTCTTTAAAAATCGTTTCGCCATTTGTTCCACGATTATAGATGTGATAAAAACATTCTGTTTGTAGAGGTTCTATATTGGTTTTCATTGGTTTAGTTTTATTTTATTTTACTTAACGAACAGTTCGCTTGAAGCGAACCGTTCGTTTGAGTTTAAATTATTCCACCACTTTTCTAGGAATATTGACAGGCAAACGAGTAAGAAGTTCGTAATTAAGCTGGTTACTCATTTCTCCAAAACTAGCGACACTAATTTCTTGCTCGCCCTGTTTGCCTATCAAAACTACTTCGTCGCCTATTTCTGCACTTTGCATTTTTTCTAAATCAATGATCATCAAATTCATATTGACCACTCCCACAACTGCCATACGCTCGCCACGAATCAAAACCCTTCCCATATTACTCAAACTACGGCTATATCCGTGTGCGTAACCGACAGGAACGATAGCAATTTTCATTTTTTGAGAAGCCAAAAACGATGTACCATATCCTATAAATTCGCCTGCTTCTACGTCTTTTATGGTCATAATTTTACTTTTCCACGTCAAAACTCGTTTTAATGGATCGATATGCGTTTTGTTGTCTTTTAGGTATTGAATAAGCGTTTCTTGTGTAGGAAAAAAACCGTATTGTAAAATTCCAATTCTGACCATATCCATTTGTGTCTGTGGATAAGCAATTGTTGCAGCCGAACAAGCCGTATGATATTTTTTGGGAATAAAAGCAGGATTTTCTTTTCGTTTGAAACGCTTTACAATTTTTTTATAATTGATAATTTGTGATTTTACCCTAACATAATTGGCAATACTTTCGGCACCTGCATAATGCGTACAGATTCCCTCCAAAACAAAACAATTATGGTATTTTTCTAATAGCTCAAACATTCTAGGAATGTCTTTTTTTGCAATTCCCAAACGGTTCATTCCTGTTTCCATTTCCAAATGAATTTTGATAGGAATTTGTGCTTTTTGTGCCAAACTTAGTCCTGCTTCCAATCTTTCCAAATCAAAAATATAAACTTCTACACCTGTCTGGATTGCCCATTCTAATTCTTCGTTTCCTATCATTCCCATTATCATAATACCAGTATTCTCACTCTTTAGTTTCTGAACATAAACAGCTTCATCTGCCGAAAAAACAGAAAAATGACTAATTCCACAACTCTCTGCCAAAGGAATAAAATTTTCTAATCCGTGTCCGTAGGCATTTCCTTTTACGACAGAAGACATAATCGTTTTTTCTCCTATTAATTGTCTAAGAAAAGTATAATTATTTTGAAGTGCTGATTTACTGATTTCTATGTGGGAGGTTGCAAACATTATTTTTTAGCTGGGTTTGGTGTGTTTTTACTTTTGAAGTATGTTTTATTTCGCCATTAGCAACGTCTTGTCATCTTCGATAACGACGGTTGCTAAGGCAAAATAAAAAAAACAGAGATTTTATCTCCCTTAGCAAGCGTCCATTTTCGAAGAACTTTTAAGTCGGCGCATCCAAAATAGACGTTGCTAATGGGAAAAATAGCACATTTTTTTGACAAAAAAACTATGTTATTACTGTATTTAGTCTTCTATCAAAGTTAAGTTTCTTAACCCTAACAATCAAGTGAGGTAAGAAATAGTTTGACTATCAAAATACCTTTTCAATAACTACTATTAATTCTAATCTAACTAATTACTATTTTTACTTGTGTAATAAAGAAAGAAATAGTTATAAATTATTTGTTTTGTTAAAAAGATTAAATTAAATTTGCACTATCTTAAATGGCTATTTATCAATAAGTTCAAGTATTTTCAAGCGAAAACTACTTTTAAATGCTAAATTTATTTTCCTTGTAAAACTCTTTATTCTCTCTGTTCCTTAGTGGTAATTGCATTTGTATTCAATTCTAAATTTATTTATTTCAAATCAAATGAAAAAAATTATATCTCTACTGTTCTTCGCAGTAGTATTGCTTTGTAGTTTTCCTATCGCTTCGATAGCACAAACCACAGGCGACTACCGAACGACTGCAAACACAACTTTTGTTTCTGCTACTGGCTGGCAAACCTACGACGGCACAAACTGGATAGCTGCCACATCTGCACCCACTTCTACAGACGGAACAATCTCTATCAGAGGTTCTCACACCGTACAAGTTACTGCAAACATAACACTAGACCAACTTTCGGTCGGTGGAATCTTACAAATCAATAACGGTGCTACCCTTACCCTTGCAGACGGAGCAGGAGATGACCTTTTCATTAGAAACAGATTGTTTTTTCAAGCAACAGGAACACTTGCAGGAGCAGGACAACTTGTTTTTGGAAATCAAGCCATTGTCAGAACAGCAAACGTGGGAGGAATTGCAGCTTCTATTACAAGCACTTCGCCTACTTTTACAGCAGGTGTAAGCTATCAGTTTAATGGAACAGCAACACAAAACACAGGTTTTGCAGGTCTTACGATAGGAAACCCTCTACACTTCAAATTTGAAAACACAGCAGGAATTACCATAGACACAGACCTAACCATTACAGGAACACTCACTAGCAACAAAAACGTACCCATTACGATAGCAGCAGGCGTAACTTCTTTTACAGCAAATGCCATTTACAACGGAGGAAGTTTTGATAACTGCGTAGGAGCGACCATTACACCAGCCTTTGAAAGTGCAGAATGGGCAAGTCCAAAGGGAATCTACCAAAGCCCAAACAGCAGCGAACCAACACTAGAACCAATAGACATTCAGACCAATAGCAACAAAACGACAGCGCATATCTATTGGATGAAAAGTGGAAACGGAAACAAGCGTATTGTAGTCTTGAAAGCAGGTTCGGCAGTTGATGCAAATGCACCTACTGACAACACTACCTATACAGCCAATACTGTTTTTGGAAACGGAACAGCACTAGACGGAGGTTTTGTAGTTTATAATGGAGTAGGTAGCCAGATAGATGTAACAGGACTTACCGAAGGCACAACCTACCACGTAGCCGTATTTGAATACAACGAAGATTGTAGTGGAAACAAAAACTACAAAATAGGAACGCCATTAGCGACTTCTTTTGTAGCTAGTGAAAGACCTTTTCGTACTACTTGGGTAACTACAACAAATACAATTACTATTCCTACTTTTGGAGGAGGATATAACTATACTATTACTTTAACAAATATAACAGCAGCAACTGCTCCCGTTGTAATTGCTACAAATGTAGGAGGAAATTATACTATTACTGGTTTGATCAACGGGAATACGTATGAAATAGCTATTACTGGAGATTTCCCTCATTTCTTTATGAGCTATAACGTCAATGAAAGAACCAAACTACGAACTATAGAAGAATGGGGAACTATAGCTTGGAAGAGTATGGCAGGTGCTTTTTCTGGTTGCTCTAATCTTACTTATGCTGCTACTGATATTCCTAATCTTATTGCAGTAACTGATATGAGTAACGTGTTTTCTTTTTGTACTATTTTTAATGGAGATATTGGGGCGTGGAATACTGGAGCCGTTACAAATATGTTTAGAATGTTTCAATCTGCCTCTGCCTTCAATCAAGATATTGGGGCGTGGAATACTGGTAATGTTACTAATATGTCTTTTATGTTTTCACTAGCCTCTGCCTTCAATCAAGATATTGGGGCGTGGAATACTGGTAATGTTACTAATATGTCTTTTATGTTTAATAATGCCTCTGCCTTCAATCAAGATATTGGGGCGTGGAATACTGGTAATGTTACTAATATGGGTTTTATGTTTTCACTAGCCTCTGCCTTCAATCAAGATATTGGGGCGTGGAATACTGCAGCCGTTACTAGAATGGATGATATGTTTCAAAATGCCTCTGCCTTCAATAAAGATATTGGGGTGTGGAATACTGCAGCCGTTACAACTATGAGTGTTATGTTTTATGGAGCTTCTACCTTCAATCAAGATATTGGGGCGTGGAATACGGAAGCCGTTACAAATATGTCTCGTATGTTTCAAAATGCCTCTGCCTTCAATCAAGATATTGGGGCGTGGAATATTAGCAATTTGAATGCAGGTTTTTTCAATGGTGCATTTCGGATGCTAGATAATTCAGGTCTAAGCACAGCCAACTACGATGCTACTCTCATCGGCTGGGCTGCACAAACTGTACAACCAAATGTACAACTGGGAGCAAATGGACTAAAATACTGTAACTCTGTAGCAGAAAGAAACACACTTACCTCTGCTCCTAATAACTGGGTTATTAGTGGTGATGCGCTAGAGTGTAGAGCCTTCCGTACTACGTGGGTTACTACCACAGGAACAATTACTATTCCTACCACAGGAACAGGCTACAACTATAATATTACGTGGACAAACCTAACTAATCCAACTGTAGGAGATGGTTCTGCAAATAATGTTATTATAAATAACTACCCTATAACAGGATTAGAAAACGGAGATACGTATGAAATAGCTATTACTGGAGATTTTCCTCGTTTCTTTATGGCTAATAATCCAACAGAAAGGACAAAGCTAATAACTATAGAAGAATGGGGAACTATAGCTTGGAAGAGTATGGCAGGTGCTTTTTCTGGTTGCTCAAATCTTACTTATGCTGCTACTGATGTTCCTAATCTTATTGCAGTAACTGATATGAGTAATATGTTTTCTTTTTGCACTATTTTTAATGGAAATATAGGCTCTTGGAATACAGAAGAAGTTATAAGAATGGACAATATGTTTCGTAGTGCAAACGCTTTCAATCAAAACATTGGAGGTTGGGAAACGCAGAAGGTAACAGTTATGTCTGGTATGTTTGCAGATGCAACTTCTTTTAATCAGAATATTGGAGGATGGGATACTCAAAACGTCTTTAGTATGTTTGAGATGTTTGTTGATGCAACTGCTTTTGATCAAAACATTAGTAGTTGGAATACACAAAATGTAACAACGACTGCCAATATGTTTGCCAATGCGACTTCTTTTAATCAGCCTATTGGGAATTGGAATACACAGAACGTTCGTGATATGAGTGGAATGTTTTATAATGCTTCTTCATTCAATCAAAATCTAGGTTCTTTTGATGTTAGTAATATAGTTTATAATAACTTTGTTTTACCCTTTACTACTGGAATGGGAGGTATGTTGTCGCTTTCAGGTCTAAGTACAGCCAACTACGATGCTACGCTGATAGGCTGGGCAGCACAAAGCGTACAACCAAATGTACAACTAGGAGCAACAGGACTAAAATACTGTAATGCCGTAGCAGCAAGAAATACGCTTACTTCTGCTCCTAATAGCTGGATTATTAGTGGTGATGCACAAGAATGCCGTCCTTTTCGTACTACTTGGATTACTAACAATACTCAAATAATAATCCCAACAACAGGAACAGGATATAATTATAATATTACGTGGACAAACCTAACCAACGCAGGTGTAGGAAATGGCTCTGTTACAGGACGAGCAGGAAACTACACCATCACAGGCTTACAAAACGGAAGTACCTATGAAGTAGCTATTACAGGAGATTTTCCTCGTTTTTATATGAATTATGGAAGTGAAAGTTCAAAACTAAGAACCATAGAAGAATGGGGAACTATTGCTTGGAGGAGTATGGCAAGTGCTTTTTCTGGTTGTGAAAATTTAACTTATAATGCTACTGATATTCCTGATTTGAGCAATGTAAATGATATGTCTAGTATGTTTTCTGGTTGCAGTAATTTTAATGGAAATATTGGCAACTGGAATACAGCAGCAGTTACAAATATGAGTTTTATGTTTAGTGGTGCAACTGTCTTCAATCAAGACATTGGAAACTGGAATACAGCAGCAGTTACTGATACGAGTGGTATGTTTTATTTTGCCTCAGCATTCAATCAAAACATTGGAAACTGGAATACTACAGCTGTTGCAAATATGAGTGATATGTTTTATGAAGCCACAGCCTTCAATCAAGACATTGGAAACTGGAATACGGCTGCTGTTACAAATATGAGTTATATGTTTCATATGTTTTATGAAGCCTCAACCTTCAATCAAGACATTGGAAACTGGAATACAGCAGCAGTTACAAATATGAGTCGTATGTTTAGTGGTGCAACTGTCTTCAATCAAGACATTGGAAACTGGAATACAGCAGCAGTTACTGATATGAGTGGTATGTTTGAAGTTACAACTGCCTTCAATCAAGACATTGGAAGCTGGAATACAGCAGCAGTTACAAATATGGAGGGTATGTTTATCGCCTCTCCTGCCTTCAATCAAGATATTGGGGCGTGGAATATTAGTAACGTTACGAATATGGCTAATATGTTTTTTCAAGCCTCTGCCTTCAATCAAGATATTGGGGCGTGGAATACAGCAGCCGTTATAAATATGGCTTATATGTTTAATAGTGCCTCTGCCTTCAATCAAGATATTGGGGCGTGGAATACGGAAGCCGTTACAAATATGTTTGGTATGTTTTATGATGCATCTGCCTTCAATCAAGATATTGGGGCGTGGAATATTAGTAATGTAATACATAGTCCAAGTTCTCCACCTTTCTCACGAAGTATGCAAAATATGCTAGATAATTCAGGTCTAAGCACAGCCAACTACGATGCTACTCTCATAGGCTGGGCTGCACAAACTGTACAACCAAATGTACAACTAGGAGCAAATGGACTTGTCTATTGTGCAGGTGCAGCAGCTCGTAACAAACTCATTACTAACTCTAACTGGACTATAACAGGAGATACACAAGGAGGAACTTGTCCAGAAATAAACCTACAAGGAGGAAGTCCTCTAGCTGATATAACCGACGGCAGCACTAGCACCGTAATAGCAAATGATACAGATTTTGGAAGTGTAACTACAAACAGAGTAGTTACTTATACTATTCAAAATACAGGAAATGCAGACCTTACTGTTTCTTCTATTGGTGTAAGTGGTACAAATGCTAGTGATTTTGTAGTGAGTGGTTTTACTGCTGGTACAGTTATTACTGGTGGAAATAGTATTTCTTTTACTATTACGTTTACGCCTTCTACTACTGGAACAAGAACGGCTATCATTGCAGTAAATAGTGATGATATGGATGAAGGAGTGTATGATTTTGTGGTAAGGGGAACGAAAATAAGTCTTATACCAGAAATCAATGTAGTAGGAAATGGAAATAATATTATAAGTGGTACGACTTCTACAGATACAAATAATGATACAGATTTTGGTCAAACTCCTTTTCAAAAAACGCTCATTTATACCATTCAAAACACAGGAACAGCAGACCTTACTGTTTCTTCTATCGGCATCTCAGGTGGAAATGTAGGCGAGTTTGTAGTTACTGGGTTTACTCCAAATACAGTTATTGCAGCAGGAAACGATATTTCTTTTAATATTACTTTCAATCCGTATATTTTAAATCCTCGTAACGTAACAGTTACAGTAAATAACGATGATGCCGATGAATCTGTTTATACCTTTGCGCTTCGTGCTGAAGGAGTTCCAGAGGTAAATGTTGCAGGAAATGGAGTTCCTATCTTGACTGGCACGACGGCTACTACTGCTGATAACTTTACTGATTTGGGAAGAACGCCTTCACAACATATTACCAAAACGTTTTTTGTCCAAAATATAGGAGTAGATTATATCAATGTAAGCAGTATTACTTCTTCAAATCCTTTGTTTACGATTTCAAATGTAGCTTCTTCTTTTGCCATTCCTGCTTTTACAGAAATTGGTTTTTCTATTACTTTTACACCGACAATAGAAAGTACCGAAACTACTACCATTACGATTGCAAACGATGATACAGACGAACCTGTTTATACCTTTACTCTAAAAGCAGAGGGTTTTTGTCCCATTACGCCAAACATTTCAGCTTCTACTACGCCTATTTTGCCTAATCAAGTGGGTTCTATTCGTTTAGAAACTCAACTTGGTGTAACCTATCAACTTCAAGATGTGAGTAATGGAAATGCAAACGTAGGGAATCCGATAGAAGGAACTGGAACTATTATTTATGTTCAAACGCCTATCCTAACTGTTTCTACTGATTTTAGAATCATTGCTATTCGTAATTTGGATTGTGGAGACCAGATTTTGAATACTGTTACTATTCCTGTTATATTCGCTTCTTTTGGTTATACTCAAACCCAGATGAATCCGTGTAGTTCTTCACTTTCTCTGGCTGCTATTGACGTTACACTTACTGGAAGTAATTATCTTTGGAATAATCCTAGTTCTACAACAACCCAAGATTTGAGTAATGCTGCAAATGGTGTTTATTCACTTGATATTGATGGAACAATTTTACCTGTCATTGTTGGAAGACCTGTAGAGTGGGAAAGTCCTATTCGTGCTACTTTGACTAACGAAGGAAGAATAAAAGCAAATGGTATTTATCCGTGGACAAACGAAGCTGCTGCAAGGTCATCTTCTAGATTGCTAGGAGGAGAAACAGGTGGTTTTACTTTCGTAGTAGAGGATATCAATACGATTGGAAATGTTTCTATCGGACTTTCTTATGTTAATGATGAGGCTTCGTACCATTCTATCAAAAATGCTTTTTATGTTTATCCAAATGGTGATTTATCGGTCTATTGGAACAATACAGGTTCTTCTTTGGTAGGTAGAACCGTCATAGCAGGCGACCGTCTGACAATGATTAGAGAAGGACAAAATATAAAATATTACCATAATTCAACACTTGTTTTTACCGATACAAGACCCTCTAATTTTACAGATGATTTTATTGTCAATATTGCACTTACCGAAGGTACAAGTCCTCAAGTATGGTTTTCAAAATGTTCTACTTCGTTTGAAGTAAAGTATCAACAAACTGCTTTTGATGACTGTACAACACCTGCAAAAGAAGGAAGTATCACTCTTCTACCTCAAACTGGAACAACTCCCTTATTCTTACCTTTGGGGAAATGGTGCTGCACCACTTCAAAGCCCTACAGCTATGGAAACAGGAATTACATTTGCTTCGGTTTCAGATGCTTATTCTTCAGTTTCTGTTCCTGTTATAATTGGAAATCCTGTAAATTGGACTTCTCTGCAAAATGTTTCACAGGCGCAAAATACAATCGTTTTGAGTCCTTCGGCTCTAGCAAGTGGTGGAGCAATTTCGGAACTAGGCTCGCCAAATAATCTGGATGCAGGAATTACTTATCGCTATGACAATTCTTTAGGCTCATATATGATAGGTTTGTCGGCATATAATACTGATGCAAGCTGGACGAGTTTGGGATATTCGGTTTATATTACTCAAAATCAAATCTATATTTACGAAAGTGGTAGCGTGATGGCTTCCTACAGAGGCATCGAAAATGGCGACCGTATCACGATTATGAGAGAGGGAAATCAGATTTTGTATTATAAAAATAGTACAGAAATTCATCGTAGCTTGACTACAGTTCCTTTGGTTTTGTATGCTGATATGTGGATCGAACAAGGAATGTCTCCTATTATTTATTCTTCTTTTTGTACGGGAACGGCTTCAAATTTGAGTCTGTCTTATACACAACCGACCATCAATGATTGTACAACAGGTGCAGCCGAAGGAAGTGTACTTTTTGCTGGGAATGGTGGAACTACAACTTATTCGTATCAATGGGAAGGAACTTCTACAGCCAATCCAAGAACGGCAGTACAAAGAGGACTCTACGATGTAAGTCTCACAAGTGGAACAGCTACACTTACTTGTCCGATTGTAGTGGGTGGTCTGGTAAATTGGTCGGACTTGACAAACAATACAACCCAAGTTTCGGGTTCGTTAACGGCACTATCGACAGCCGTTTTTGACTGGTCAAATCCTGCTGGAGGGTTTTCTTCCAACCGATTGGCAGCCAATGCAGAAGGTGGAATTAGTTATGTTATCCCTTCCCTTGAAGGAGTTGGAAATTATCAAATCGGACTCTCATCTATTTCTACTGCTGGAGTTTCTTCAAGCTGGGACGGACAAGGATATTCGGTTTGGATTGGTTTCCAAAACAGTATTATTATTTATGAAAGTGGCGTTAAGGTAATGCGAGCAAGTGCCGTTTCTGTTGGGGATAGAATTTCTATTCTAAGGAAAAATGGAAATATAGAATATTACTTAAATAGCGAACTTATCAAAACTACAAATGGTGTTACACAAGAATTAGCTGCTGATATTTCGGTCATTACTGGTTCTTCTCCAAATGTGTATGCTTCGTTTTGTAATACAGGATTTAGGATTGCCAACAAAACCAAAACTACAGAAGAGATTAATCTTGTAGCAGATTTAGATGCTTTCAAAATTTATCCCAATCCAAGTACAGGACTATTTAAAGTACATTTTGGAACAGCTCTAACTGAAAACATCGAAGTAACTATTTTTGATGGAATTGGTAGAAAGATAAATACACAAACTTTTGAAAAGGGAAATCAAGATTTTAATGTAAACTTGAACGACCAAGCAAAAGGAATGTATCTTATTCACTTCAATCAAAATGGAGCTACCTATTCCAAATCTATTGTGATAGAATAAATGTAGTGTAATCACAAAACTTTGTCAGTAGTTGGTTTTGGTAATCCGAAACAACTCTGGCAATAGTTTAGACAAACAAAAAAGCCTTTCGTTATCGTTGATAATGAAAGGCTTTTTTTATGATTTGGGAAATGTGAACCGTCGTTAAGGCTTTACCGTCAACGAGGTTTTTTCTAGCTACAGAATGAAATTTACTCTTCTATCACAAACTTACGGAACACCAAACCGTCTTTTGTCTGAATTTGTAAATAATACATTCCTGCTGTCAAGTTAGTTGTAGTAGCTTCATAACGAGTAGAAGAAATTTGCTTTGTCCTTAAAATTAATTTCCTTCCGATTGCATCAATCATAATAAAAATAGGTTCTCCATTTGGCGTATTTGTTCCGAAGTCTATAAAGAAATTACCTTTATTTGGATTAGGGAAAATGGATAAGTTTCGCAGTTCTATTGGTTCTTCTATTCCTGTAATATCATCGGCTGTAAAGATAATGGTTTGAGAAACCGAACTACAACCTGTCTGCGTTTTGACAAGGACACTATACTCTCCTGTTTGAGTTGGTTTGTAATTACTTTGAGTTGCGCCTTCGATAGGGATTCCATTTTTTAACCATTGGTAAGCAACGGATTCTTGACTGTTTAGGGTACTGATAAATAATTTTGCACCTGTTTCATCATTATTATCTATACTTAATTCAATATCAACTTCGGGTTGAGGAATAAGCGTAATTTCTACTACATTAGAAATGGCAGTACAACCTTGCTGCGTCAGTACTTCGGCTGTGTAAGTTCCTGCTCGTGTTACGGTGTATGATTTTTCGTTGGCAAAGGCAAGTACAATACCATCTTTTCTCCAACGGATTTGCCTTGCTATAGCAAAATCACTATCAATATCCAATTTTAATCCGAACGGTTGATTCTCACAAAAAACGGTTTGAGTAGGCTGTTTGATAGCAAAACTTAATCCCGCTTGACACTCTACATTAAGTATAATCGGACGACGTTGAAGTATCAAATCTGGCAAAGCTGGATTTGTAATTTGTGCTGTATAAAGACCTGCATCCGAATTTCTTACTCTATTAATAGTAAAGTTTTGAGTAGTAGCAACTGAGTTTCCATCTCTAAACCATTGATAAACATTTCCATTTCCTTGTGTTTGGATAGCGAAAGAAACAGACGAATTTAGAGTAACCAACCTATCTTCCTCTTCATTGATTGGAGCTTGTGGAGCATAATCAAAGGTAGAGTAAGTACGGTTTGCATACGGCAACAAATCATCAAACTCCAACTTATTTTCGGCTACTCTAAACTTTGTTAGATTACTAAGCTGTAAAAGTCCGTTCGGTAAAGCAGTTAGCTTATTGCTATTGATTTCGAATACTGTCAAATCAACTAGATTTTGCACATCTTGTGGAATAGTTGTAATAAAATTACGATTTGCATAAAACTGATTCAATTTCCTAAGATTGGTAACAGAATTTGGCAGACTTATAAGCTCATTATCACTTACATTCAAAACCAAAAGCTCGCTCAAATTTCCTATCGTTTCTGGTAGCGAACTAAAATTGTTATCATTGAGATAAAGTGTTCTTAGGTTTGCTAGATTTCCAATTTCGTCTGGCAAACTGGTTAGGTTATTTCTTGAAAGCCAAAGCGATTGAAGATTGATAAGATTTCCGAATGAAGCAGGAACACTACCTTCAAAATCGTTTTTATCCAAATCTAAATAGGTCAGCGTAATAAGACTTCCAATAGAAGCAGGAATTTGTCCTTCTAGCTTATTATCAAAGAAACTTAAATAACGAAGTTCTGAAAATAGCTCGGCATCAAAAACATCTGGTAAAAGTCCAATTAGATTACGAGAAGACAAATCTAATTCTCTTACTTTATTTCCTACAAGCGTAACTCCTTGCCAAGTAGCGACAGGCTGTGTTAAATCCCACAAATTTGTCCAGCCTGCTCCTCCTGTTTCTTCAAATATTCGTACTAAAGCAAGCGAATCAGTAGCATTTACAAAACCTGCTACTTCCAACGTAATCGGACTTCTCTCCAAAATAAGCTGTGTAGCAACTGTATTGGTTATCTGACAAACATAAATCCCTGCATCAGACGGAACGGCACTTGTAATTGTGTAAGTTGGATTGGTAGCTCCTGTGATTACATTTTGATCTTTAAACCATTGATAATTATTAAAATTACCTGCCGTTTCAGAATTGAAGGTAATCAATTCGTTTTGATTGATAAGCTCGGTACGTGGCGCATAAATTTTGGCTTGTGGCGAATACGTAAAATTCGAAATTGCAGCTACAAAACTTTCTGCCGATTCAAAACCTAATCTGTTTCCTCCAATATTCAATGAAAAATCTGGTTCTGTTCTTCTCTCCAAATTAAGAACTGAAGAAGGAAGCGTTCCTGTAAGATTATTACCAAACAGATTAATAGAAGCCACTTTTCCACAACGCACGCCTATACCTCTCCACGTAGAAGCTGGCGTATTCAAATTCCAACGATTATTCCAAGAAGAGCCACCCATTTGATTATAAATATCAACCAAAATAAGTGAATCGGAAGGCAAAACGTAATATTGCTCTTCAATAGTAATTATTTGTTCTGCTGTTGCTCGGTTTCCTGCTGAATCTATGGCTGTCCAGATAACGATTGTTTCTCCAATAGGAAATTCTGCTGGTGCATCATTAAAATAACGAACCAAACAGTTGTCCGAAACTATCGGAGTTCCTATAGTTAGGCTATCTCTAGTAGAACTGCAGCCGTATAAATCTGTCGTAGTTGTGATGTTTTGAGGAGCTTGAATAACAGGATTTTGAGCATCTACAACCGTAATTGTAAACTGACTTGGCGAAGAAACATTTCCATTAATGTCCGTTGCTGTCCAACTTACATTCGTAACCCCTTTATTAAAACGAATACCTTCTAAAGAAGATAAATCGCCTAAAGTTGCGCCACTCAATATATAACGGTAGGAAGCAACACCACAATTGTCAGAAGCTATTCCATCTGAAATGCGTGGCGAAGAATTGGTCGTTCTGTTGGTGTAATAACAGTTTGTTGGATCGGTGTTTTTGGTTACGTTTGGTAGTGGTGTCAAAACTGGTGCTTGATTGTCTGCAACAGTCATTGTAATCGAATTACTAGAAGTACAATTATTAGGGTCGGTTACAGTTACCGTAACTATATCTCCTGTTACTAGACTATTTGCAGTGAAGGTATTTGAAGTTAGATTTTGAACTGAATTTCCATTTACAGAAAAATTATACATATAAGTTCCTGTAAGTACTGGACTTACAATAGCTTCAAAATTTATATCTGAATTTGGACAAACAGAACTGTTTATTATTGATAAAATTACGTTTGGAGTTGGATTTACAGTTACAACTACACTTATTGAATTTCCAGTACAAGCGTTTGCTGTTGGTGTAATTTGATAAGTAACTGTTCCATTTCCTGTTAAAAGCTCATTTATAGGCTGACTTATATTTCCTGTTCCAGATATGTTTGATATAGTTACAGTCCCTGATGTGGCAGAAGCTGTCCAATCGTATGTTGTTGCTGTTCCACTTAAAGCAATATTAGTAGTCGCTCCACTACAAATAGTTTGATTTGGAGGACTTGCTGTTACATTTGGAGTTGGATTGACTGTAACAGTATAAGTATAAGGTGTTCCTGTACAACCAAAATAAGTAGGTGTAATTGTGTAAACTAAACTACCAGCAGTAGAACCAGAAGTAGATAGTGTTTCAACAGGAATTGTACTACTTGTACCTAATAAAACAGGACTTGAAGACAAATCTGTTGCAGCGGCTGTCCAACTAAAAGTAGCTCCACTTTGATTACTTGATAAAGTTACTAATGGTGTAGAAGCTCCATTACAAATAGTTTGAGGAGAAATCGCATCAACTTCAATAGGACTTGGACAGTTTACGGTCAAGGTGGCATTAATTGAGGTAACATTTCCACAATCTCCAGTTACTACAACTCTATACAAATTACCATTCATATCTGCACTTACCGTTGTAAGAGTTAAATCAGGACTTGTAGCTCCTGTTATATCGTTAAAAGTTGTTCCTGTACTTAATCTTTCTTGCCATTGATAGGTTAATCCTGTTCCCGTTGCAGAAACATTAAAAGTAGCATTATCGCCTGCCGTAATTATTTGGTTAGATGGATTGGTAATAGTCGTTGCTGGATTAATCGTTATAAATCCAGAAATAGTACTAATCACAGAAGGATTTGAAGAAATTACACGAATCCTATAACCTGTTCCTGCTGTGGTAGGAACAGTAAGAGAAATCGGACTATTTCCTGTTCCTATCGTTATTGGTGTTGTAAAATTACCACTTGCATCGGATAATTGTGCCGTGAAAGTATTTCCTGCATTAAAACCTCCTCCACTGGTAGTAAAAGGAACGCTAATAGTTGTTCCTGCACAGTAAGTAGTTGATGTGATTGTGCCTAGAGTGATTGTAGGATTATTTATGATGATTGTATAAGATTGAATTGCTGTACAACTATTATTATCAGTAACTGTTATACTAAAAGTATATGTTCCTGCTGAAGTAGGTGTGCCACTTAACTGACCTGTTCCACTATTTAAACTTAGCCATATTGGAGGTGTTGTTGTAAATGAATAAGTATAAGGACTTATACCTCCACTTGCTGTAATGGTTTGATTATAAGCAGTATTCAATGTTCCGTTTGGTAGAGAGCTTGGACTCAAAACTGGATTCGGATTTACAGTTACAGTAGTAGCCGTTCTTGGAGAACTAACACAACCAGATCCATCTGTTCTATCTACATAATAAGTAGTATTTGCAGTTAAAGGTGGTGTAGTGTAAGTTGATGTATTAGCTAATGATATGCCTCCTGTCAAAGTAGGGTACCAATTAAAAGTCCCACCACCTGTTGCTGTCAAGGTAGCAGTAGAACCAGAACAAATAGTAGTTGTTCCTGTGATAGTTGGAGCAGCAGGAATGGGATTAACCGTAACGCCACTAAATTCATCACTAATTATTCCAAATGGGTCAGAAGAAATTACACGTATTTTATATCCTGAACCTGCTGGTATTGGATTTGGAATAACTGCACTAATAGGAAAAGTAGTTCCTGTTCCTATCGGTATTGGTGTTGTAAAATTACCACTTGCATCGGATAATTGAGCAGTAAAAACATTTCCTATATTAAATGTTCCTGTAGTAGTAAAGGGAATAGTAATTGTTTGTCCTGCACAGTAAGTAGTGAGTGTAATTGTTCCTAATGTAATAGTTTCAGTAACTACTCCTCTTGCATCTGAAAAAGGAGAGGTATTTCCATTTGCATCTGTAATAGTTGCTGTGATAAAATCAGTAGTAGTTATAGCAGTAGGAAATGAAAAACTCCATTCTGAAGACATATCTACTACTGCAAAACCCAAATATTCTTGACCTTGTTCTTGTCCTGTTGAATAATCGTTATCATTTCTAAATATCTCTACTACTTCGCCATTACTACAACCAGTACAAAATCCTAAAACTGCACTAGTAGTAACAGTATTTATTGTAGGAGGAAATTTGTTGTTATTTGCTCCACTGGCAAGTACAATTCCGTAAGAATTATCAAAAATACTATTTTGAGAGATTGTGTTATTATTACCTAAATTTACATTTACTGCTATATTACCACCTCGAAGAATCAATCCTTGCAGAGTAGAATTGTTAGTACTTAGATTGAAAATATTGTTTGTATTCCCATTAATATCTATAAGTAGATTTGTATCACTACTCCCCAAAGCCGAATAACCATCTATAAAAGCTGTAGTAATATTTAAATCTAGTGGAGAGCCTAATGTGATAGTGTGAGTAGAAGGAGTTACATTATCAATACTAAAATCAACATAATCTTTATCTGTATCTGAATTTGCCTCATTAATTGCCCAACGCAAAGAGCCTTGATTTGGGTCATCTAAAGCGTTTGTAACACGTAATGCCCAAAGGGGAGTATTAGTAAGAGTTCCATTATTTACAGTAGTATTTGTTTGTACGTCGTCGGCAACTGATGTTGTTCCTTGGTCAAAATTCCAATAGCCTATTAAATCTGTTTCCATAGTATCTGTATCTCCCATAGTAACCTGTATTCTTCCCTCATCAAGATCTGTTGAGAATATTTTCACTTCATCTATCTGCCCTCTCATACGAATATTAAAAAATTCACTATATCCTATTTTGAGGTTTTCTGAATTACTGGTAGGAGAAGTTATCGTTTTAGAGTCTTTAAATTCTCCATTCACATAAATTGAAACAAGATCAGTACTCGCATCATAAGTCGCTGCTATATGATACCATTCGTTTTGATTTGGAAGAGCATTTAACACGTTTATTCCATCAACATCTCCAAAAGTAAATTTTAGTGTACTGCCTTGAGTTCCAAACGAAATACCTGTATTTCCAGTAGGTCGGTTTGATAGCAAATTATTCTCCCCCATCAAATTTTTGCGTTTCATCCAACCCATCATAGTAAAATCTCCTGTGTAGAGTTGACTATTCAAACCAGTACCTAAATCTACATACTCTACTGGATCTGCAAAATTATTCTCAAAATAAAGCCCTCTGTTTCCTACAGGTTGGGTGGGAAGTGGAGCAGCAGTTCCAAAGACAGCAAAATCATGAGTTCCTGTAAAAGATGTAATATCACTAGATGTTGCTTGTAAAGGATTAATAGTAGTCGGTCTTTCATCAGTCATGTTTTGATGAATACTAGCTGCTGAAGAAAATCCTGCTTCTTCATTTGTGGCTATCCAGTTAAGCTCTAAATTACTAATTATTCCGTTTTGTGTCATTCTCCAAACTACATCTACTTTATTTGTTCCTGCTGATGCTGGAATAGCTAGTAAAGAATTAGTGTTAGGAAGTCCTGCTCTCAAAGAAACATTTGAAGTAGGAGCAGTGCTATAAGTTATATTTACTAAATTATCAGAAAAACTTCCTGCTGAATACTCAACACCAATAGGAAACTTTTTACTTCCTGCTGTAGAAAGAGATGCTGAGGTACGAATAAAATTACCATTCGTCCCATTAGTTACTACAAAACTAGTTGCAGTAGAAGATAGATTAGCTTCTATTCCTTCGTAAGTCAGATTATTATCGTTTAAAATTACATATCCATCTGTAAGAGTAAGTTGATTAGAAACAGTAATAGGTGTAGCTAAAATAGCTGGTGGAGAAGGATCAGCGTCTAAAAGAGTAACACCTTCTGGATTATTAATAACTAAATTTTTGAAGGTAGTAGCTCCTTCTATAGTCTGATCAACTGGCATTGGAGTTGTTTCACTGAAAGTAACTATTCCAGTGGTTGTTCCTGTGCCTGTTCCTGCTATAAATGTTCCTTTATTCGCCCAGTTGCCTTTTATATCTATATTGAAATTACCTACATCAAACGTTCTAGTGTTACCAATAGTTAGATTTCCATTTACTGTAATATCTCCTAATAAAGTGCTGGTTGTAACACCACCACCACGAAACTCAACATGGTAATAAGTAGCTGCTCTAACATTTCCATCTGCATTATACCTAAAGATAGAACCAGCATTATTATTAAAACCACCTGTAATTATTGGAGATGTAGAAGAGTTATACAAAATAGTTCCATTATTTTCTAAGATACCAGCACCACTTAGTGTACCGATTGATAACTTTCCATTTGTGTAGTTATTTGTTAGTGTCCTGCCAGAAGCAATAGAAAGCCCTCCATACAGATTTACATTTCCTGTAGAAGATCCATTTGCGATGATTACATCTGCATTTACTTGACAAGTACCTGTATTAGCACTTGGAGAAAATAGCATGTTTCCATTATTATTTGTAATCGTTACAGGAGATTCAAATCTATATTGTGGAGAACCCCCTGTCATAGAAAAACTGCTATTATTAGTAATATCTCCATTAAATCTATATTCAGTATTTCCTATAGCTGTGGTAGTAAAATTTCCATTATTAATAATCTCTCCGAATGTATTTATTCCTGCATTTGCATTGTCATCAATCGTAGCTCCACTGTTAATAGTAGTTGTTCCATTTACTGTAAGACTGCCACTAGAAAGTTGTAATGTTCCATCAACGACCAAACTACCACAATTAGCAGTTCCATTTACTACAACATCAAATCCACTACAAATCACTACTTTGTCCATAGCTGTTGGTACTGCTCCAGTTCCAGTTCCACAATTAGTACCCCAAGTAGCAGAAGTATTCCAATTACCACCAGCTACTTTTGAGTAATAAACAGGACCAAATCGCATAACCGACAAATTTCCGAAAGTACCACCATCTCTAAATACGATATAAGGTTCTTCGGTAACAGGATGAAAAGCTATATCTGGGTCTGTTCCATCTGTGGTAGGAAGTCCGTCATTCATATCTATCCAATTGCTACCATCAAAGAACTTGACCTTTGTCTTTTCTGAAATGTTCTCATAAACTATATAAGGAATATTTGTAGTAGGATGAAAAGCTAAACTTGGATGTTCTCCAGTTGAACCGTTTGTTCCTGCTACACCTACAAATTCCCACGTACTTCCATTAAATCTCATCACACTTATTTGGTTGCTTGCATCAAAATCTCTATAGACAACATGAGGAACATTAGAATTATCAAGTACTAGTTTCACAATTCCACTAACTCGCCCCGAAAAATTATCATTCCCTACTATCTGCCAGCTGCCACTACTAAAACGCTGTACAGTAACTCTTCTATCAGTACCACTTTGATCTATATAAGCTAAATAAGGTATTCCACCATTAAAAGCTATACTACCTTCTTCAGCATCAGCAATAGGTAAACCTACATTTTGCCACGAACCAGAAACAAATCTTTTTACATAGACTGTATTAGAAAAAAAATCCGTATAAGACACATAGGGAATGTTACTACTGTTTATAGCTATGCTTGAACTACCTAAAGTTCCAGACGCAACATCGCCCCCCACAATAGTCCAAGCTCCACTAACAAAGCTCTGTACAACAATGCTGCTTGCAGAAGCATTCTCATAAGCTACATAAGGCACTCCAGCAGAATTAAAAGCCATTTTATGCTTGTATGTCGATGATGGATCAGTAAAATCCTCTATTCCTACTGCTGTCCAACTACCTGCTGTAAAACTCATTACATTAGCTGTATTATTGCCTTGATAGGCTACATACGGTTGATTTGTTGTTGGACTAAAGACCAAATTAGGTTCAATTGACGATTGTGGGCTAAACTCTCTACTCCCTACAAACTGCCATTCTTGAGCTATTGCAGAAGGAACAATAAATAAGAAAACAAATAAAACTAGACTAGTGTTGTAAAATATTTTTTTCATAAGAGTAAGTGTATATAAGTTCATAATTAAAGCAGTTTTATTGAATATCGTAAGGAATAGAGTTATCGCAATACAAAATATTTTTTATAATTCTAAATTAACTAAATAAACGTAGAAAGTTACTGTTTAGATAACCAAAATACGTTGATTTTCTGTTGATTGTAGTAGTAAAATAATAGGAAGACATTACAAAAATACAAATTATTTTTTAGAAAAAAGACTATAGGACGTACTTTGTTAAAAAAATCATTTCAACAAAAAAAAGCCTACCCATTTTCAAAAATAGATAGACTTTACTAATTTTATAGTCAATGAGGACAAGCGATTATTCTTAAGGAATGGAGAAATGCACTTTGATATTGAAATTGACTTTTATTTGAATCAATAAAAAATCTTACAAAAAAAAAGGACACAGAATTATAAAAAATTCTATATCCTTTTTGTTTTACTTTAAATTCAACAGACTAAAGTCTATTCTACATTTTAATTCAAATATTTAGGCAAAGTAGATTCAAATTCTTCTCTTGCTTCTTCTACCGATAACCAAATGTTTCCATCAATCTGACATACTTCTTCAGAAACAACACTTCCAAGATTTGAGAAATCTATATTATTAGTTCTTAATACCGTTTCAAAATTATCTTTTTTATCTTGAGAAACCGAAACGACAACTCTACTCTGACTTTCTCCAAACCAAAAAGCATCTTTACGCACTTTGTGAGAAGTAGTCTTGACAGAAAAACCTAACTCTTTGCTGGCAGCCATTGCAGATTCGGTAAGTGTAACGAAAAGTCCACCGTCTGAAACGTCATGAGCAGAAACGATAAGTTTGTTTTTGATAAGTTCTAAAATTGTTTTGTGTAATTTTGCTTCTTCTTCCAAATCAATAAAAGGAGCAGGAGAGGCTTTGTATTTATGGTACGAGTACAAATATTCTGAACACGAAATATCATTTCTTGATGTTCCGATTTGATAAATTATATCGCCTTCATTTTTGAAATCTAATGTCATTTTGAGTTTAATATCTTCCAAAAGTCCTAACATTCCGATTGTTGGTGTAGGAAAAACATGAACCTTCATCAGAAGATTGATTGTAAAAACTTACGTTTCCACCTGTTACTGGCGTTTTCAAAATCTCACAGGCTTGTTTCATTCCTTTTATCGCTCCTACAAAATGCCAATATACTTCTGGAATATACGGATTACCAAAATTCAAGCAATTCGTTATCGCTACAGGCTCTCCACCACTACAAACAATATTTCTGGCAGCTTCACAGACGGCAATCATAGTTCCTTTTTCTGGATCTGAATTAACGTAACGAGAATTACAATCTACCGAAATTACTATATTTTTATTTGTTCCTTTTACATTTACAATGGCTGCATCGGAAGGCTGATTGGTAGAAGTATTTGCTGTTCCGACCATCGAATCATACTGTTCTGCAATCCAACGACGAGAAGCAATATTTGGATGACCAATTAAAAATTTAGCAATTTCTGGTAATTTTTCGTCTTCTGGTTCTTCTATTTCATCAATCTGAAACTGCTTATATTCACTAAAATAAGCTGGCTCTGTATATTCTCTATGATAAACTGGCGCACCACCTCCCAAAACCAAATCGTTTGCAGGAACATCAGCAACCAATTCCTCATTTACATAAAACTCTAATCGCTTTGAGTCTGTAACTTCGCCAATTTGAGCGCAATTCAAATCCCATTTATCAAAAATAGCTTGTAATTCGGCTTCTTTTCCTTTTTTAATAACAATAAGCATACGTTCCTGTGATTCTGAAAGTAAAATCTCAAAAGGCTGCATGTTTTTTTGTCTTGTCGGAACTTTATCCAAATAGATTTTCATTCCGTGTTCTCCCTTTGCGCTCATTTCGGAAGTCGAACACGTAATTCCTGCTGCTCCCATATCTTGAATTCCTATCAAATGACCTGTTGCAATGGCTTCTAAAGTGGCTTCTAAAAGCAATTTTTCTTGAAAAGGATCACCCACTTGCACGGCTGGAAGGTCTTTTATAGAGTCATCTGAAATATCTTTTGAGGCAAATGAAGCTCCATGTATTCCGTCTTTTCCTGTTGCCGAACCTACAATATAAACAGGATTTCCTACGCCATACGAAATAGCAGAAGCGATTTTGTCTGTTTCTACAATTCCTGCTGAAAAGGCATTTACTAAAGGATTTACATTATAGGATTCATCAAAATAAACTTCTCCTCCAACGGTTGGAATACCAAACGCATTTCCATAATCTCCAATTCCTTTTACTACTCCACGAACCAGCCATTGTGTTTTTGGAAGACTAATTTTACCAAAACGAAGCGAATTAAGTTGAGCAATCGGTCTTGCGCCCATCGTAAAAATATCTCTATTTATTCCTCCTACACCTGTTGCAGCACCTTGATAGGGTTCTAAAGCTGAAGGGTGATTGTGCGATTCGATTTTGAAACTACATGCCAAACCATCTCCAATATCTACTAAACCAGCGTTTTCTTCTCCAGCTTCTACAAGCATTCGTTCCGATTTTTTGGGAAGAGTTTTGAGCCAAACAATAGAATTTTTGTAGGAACAATGTTCTGACCACATGACTGAAAAGATACTTAGTTCTGTAAAATTAGGCGTTCTGCCAAGTATTTCTTCAATTTTGGTAAACTCTTCTGCTGTAAGTCCTAGTTTTTGCGCTGTTTGGGTTGTCGTGATTTCCATAATGTAAAACGAATTGAAAACGATTGTTATTTATACGAATATGCAAAAGTAACAATTTTTGGAGAGTTTGAATAATCTAAATTTAGTTCTCTATAATTTTAGTGATTTTAAATAGTGAATTGTGTTTTATTCCTTATAAACGTAGAAATTTGATTTATCAAATGGTTTAAAAGTAGAAATTAAAGCCGTTTTCGGTGTTTTGGCGAAGCGACACCAACAACATAGCTATTACAATTTATTATGCGTACAAATAATTGAAAACCCTTAGCAATTGCACTTTTATACTATTTTGATAAAACAATTCTTAGTTTTAGAATAATGTTAATCTGTCAAACTATTATTTTAGTTTTTTCAAAACAAGTCAATAGGTTATTACGTTTTGCATTTAAAGCTATTTTTTTCGAAAATCTAAGATAAAATTTTATCTCAATTTTTGATTTGATAGACAAATAAAATTTTTCATTGTACAAATTCTCTTTTTTATTGTATATTTGATTGAATTTCTACAAATTAATAAACGATTTTGACAAAATCCAACAACTAACTACAACTATCAGATACATTTTTTCTTATCTGTTCGCTTTTTCATAGGTTTCCAAAATGGCACTCAAATCATCACTTCGCACACGTATCACAACAGGTTTACTTTTTCTATTAGCTATTATTATTCTTATTAGTGGAGTAGCTGTTACTTATTTGACACGTCTTTCTAATTCTTCTGACGAAGTTCTTAATGAAAATTATCAAAGTTTGTTTTTCGTTCGAAACCTAACTGAAAGTTTTCAAGTAGTGGCTTCTTCTCAACTTCGTTATTTGGCAAATCAGGATTTTAATTATGAAAGTTATCAAGAATCAAATGGATTGACTATAGCTTATATTGATTCTTTAAATCAAATTGCTGGAAGTAAAGAAGAAAAAGTCTATTTGGATTCTCTTTCAAGAGGATATGCAAAATTAACAAAAGAATTTAATGAAACTAGAAAAGATACTTCTATTGTACTTCCAGATATGGATTTGTATTATAACAAATTGCGACTAAATTTCCTTCCTGTAAGAACCTATTTGGATAAAGTCAGAGAAATTAATCAAAACGAAATCATAGTAAAAAACGAATTTATACAGAATAATACAGAAGACGCTTTGCTCTACATGGCTATCATTGGAGGCATTTGTGTCTTGATTACAGTAGGTTTTATTTTTTACTTTCCTATCTATCTTACAAAGCCATTAAATAATCTCTACCTTGCTTTGGAGCAGATGAGTAACAAAAATTACGCAACACGTTTGCATGTCGGTTCGACAGATGAGTTTGCAAGACTGGCTCTTTCTTTCAATAAAATGTCTAGTAAAATAGCTGAATTTGAGAGTATAAATTTAGAGAAAATATTAATCGAAAAAAGGCGTACAGAAACTATCATCGAACATCTTCAAGATGGAATTATTGGTGTAAGTGCAGAAAACAAAATTATCTTTGTTAATCAAGTAGCCGAAATCTTGCTTGATATGTCTTCTGATGAAGCTGTAGATATTTATGTTCCTAATTTACTTGTCAATAATGATGTTCTTTATCATGTCATGGTAGATTTGATGGAGGTGGAAAAAGGACAATTGTTTGCCGAAAAAACAATCAAAGTTCCTTCGGCTGACAGAGATTTGTTTTTCTCAAGACAAGTAATGACTTTGCCCGAAACAGAAGACTTATCTGGTCTTATTATTCTTCTCAAAAACATAACAAAATTTACAGAAATGGATGCTGCCAAAACGCATTTTATAGCTACCATTTCGCACGAACTCAAAACTCCTCTAGCTGCTACACGACTTAGTTTGGGTTTATTAAAGGATAAAAGAATGGGTTCTTTGAATGAAGACCAAATTGATTTGGTAGGAGATATTGAACAGGCGACCGAACGATTGTTTGCGCTTACAGGAGAAATTCTTCAATTATCACAGATAGAAGCAGGAAAAGTAAAAATAAACCTACAACCCATTGAAGTAGATGATTTAGTTAATTATGCTTTGCAAGCTACAAAGGTTTCTTCTGAACAAAAATTCTTGACTGTAGAAGCTGATATAGCACCAAGTATTCCTGTATTTTTTGCTGATATAGATAAAATAAAATGGGTAATTATTAATTTCCTAACAAACGCTATTCGTTATGCCCCTCAAAAATCGGAAGTAAAATTGAGTATTTATCCTGATAATAAAGGAGTTGTTTTTTCAGTAAGTGATAAAGGGAAAGGAATTAGTGACGTATATCATTTGAAGATTTTTGAGAAATATTTTCAAGTTCCAGATGCAGAAGGAAAAACAGATAAGAAAGGTTCTGGTTTGGGTTTGGCTATTTGTAGAGAATTTATAGAAGCCCACAAAGGCGAAATTTGGGTTGATAGCGAAGTTGGAAAAGGAAGTACATTTTTCTTTTGGCTGCCGTTAGATTAAATGGACAAAAAATAGATTCCAAAGAATAAATTGAAGTTTTGTTTCAAAACTTATTTTTATTGGCTAGTTTCTAATAAAAGTTTTATATAATTTTGTTGTGTAATCAAAATGATTATCAAGTTGTACTCGTTATCAGTTTTGATAGAATACTAATTAAATTTACTAAACTCAATTTTAACTATGGCTTTGCATTATAAAATAGATCAGATAGACAAACAAATTTTAGAAATTCTTCAAGAAAATGCCAAAATTACAAATGCTCAACTTTCTAAAGATATTACTCTTTCTCCTGCTCCTACACTAGAACGTGTCAAAAAATTAGAACATGCAGGATATATCAAAAGCTATCATGCCCGTCTTGATGCTCAAAAATTGGGTTTGGGTGTAGCTACTTTTGTTAGTGTAAAGCTAAACAAACATAATAAAGCAAGTAATGAGAAGTTTGTAAAACAGATAAGAGAAATTGATGAAGTGGTTGAATGTCATTATGTTACAGGCTCTAGCGATTATGTCTTGAAAGTGGTTTCTAAAGATATTGATTCGTATCAAAGTTTGATAATGAATAAAATTAGTGAAATTGAAGAGGTGGATAATATGCAGACTATGGTAATCCTTAACACCATAAAAGATAGCGATTCACTTCCTATTCCAGAAGTAACTCCAGCACTCATAAAAAATACTGATAATAGCTAGAAACTCTGCTTATTTTTTTAACATAAAGAAAAATAATTAATAGAATAGTAATAAGAATAATCACGTCATGATTTGGTACTATTAGGTTTATAAAGCCTTAAATGCTACATTAATGTCTATTTGCTCACATCTACTACCTAATTTTGAGATAAATTTTGTATTTTTGTTCAAAACATTGTGTCTTTTATTTACAATGATGGCGCAATCCGTTTTGAGAAAAACCCTTCATTGTTCGCTACTATCCACTAAATTATTCCTATTCTGTCATGCATATTGATCTTACCAACTCTGATAAAAAAGTAAAACTCTGTCGTCAGGGTTTTTTGTATCTACGTAAAAAGGGTATTCATGAAGGTTGGAGATTACACTCGGCTGGTTATGCTGTTCTTCAACAAATGAAGTTTGGCAAAATTCAGACACTTTATATGCACAAAATTCTGGCTGATACTTTTATAAACAAGCAAGACACCGATAAAAGACTTTTTGTGCGTATGCTTGATTCTAACAAACTAAATTGTCAGATAGAAAACTTAGAATGGGCAACCATGTCAGAGCTTCGTCGTCATCAAACTAATCATACACCAAACAATTATAGAGGCGTTTCGAAAGATGGAAAAAAATATAGAGCCATTATCTATGATCAAGGCGAACGGATTTATTTAGGTGTTTTTAATACACCAGAATTAGCAGCCGTCGCCTATAATCAAGAATCATTAAAACGATTTGGTATTACTGAAAGTCTTAATGAGCTTCCAAGTCCTTTGGATATGAGTCCTCCTCCTACACGAAATGAAATTCCGAATGCTAGAGGAAGTAAATAATTAGTTATTCTTAAACTTTCTAGTCTAATAACACCTTATCTTGGTCTAATTTATTCAGAAATCTTACTTTGTAGTTATCTAAGTAGTCTTGATAGAATTTCCCATTTATCCATTCTCCATCAAGAGTAGCTTCCCATTTTTCATAAAACTTAATTGCTGGCGTATTCCAATCCAAAACTTGCCACGTCATCATATTTGTATTTTGTCGTTTGGCTTCTAAAATAGTCGCTTCAAAAAGCAGCTTTCCAATTCCTTCTCCTCTATATTCTTCATTTACCAAAAAATCTTCTAAATACAAACAGCGTCCTTTCCAAGTAGAATAACGAATGTAAAAAAGAGAAAATCCAATAATTTTGCTGCCCTGTTCTGCTACTATTGCACCAAAAATAGGGTTTTCTCCAAAGCCGTCGATAGCCATTTGTTTGGGTGTTGTACTTACTTCATGTTCGGCTTTTTCATAAATAGCAAGTTTAACAATCAACTCAAAAATTTGAGGAACATCTTTTTCAGTAGCTCTACGTATGGTTGTTTTTTTCATAATTTAGAATAAAAATAAGCGTTTATCTATTTTAGTATGTAAATTTGCAATGGCAAAATATACAAATTATTTTACTAAAATTGTAGTTTAATTCTAATTGAGTTATAAATAAAGAATAGGATTTTATTGAATAAGTAATCTTAAATTATCAATAAATTATACCCTCAATTAGCTAACTACATTAACTTTTAGTTCGTAATTTTTAATTCGTAATTATTCTATAGTCAATATGTCTGATTTACTCTCTACTTCAATTTCTTCAATTATTCCTTTACAAATCTCAATCGTAATTCCTCTTTTTAATGAAGATGAATCACTTCCTCCTTTGCACGACTGGATTGTAAAAGTAATGGAAAAAAATGATTTTTCGTATGAAATAATATTTATAAACGATGGAAGTAATGATAATTCGTGGAAGGTAATTGAAGAATTGGCAAGCAAAGACAAGAATGTGAAAGGAATTTGCTTTTCAAGAAATTATGGAAAATCGGCTGCTTTAGATGCAGGATTTAAAGTGGTAAAAGGAGAAGTAATAATTACAATGGATGCAGACTTGCAAGATAGCCCAGACGAAATACCAGAATTATATGACTTAATCAAGAATAAAAACTTTGATTTAATCTCTGGTTGGAAGAAAAAAAGACACGATCCACTTTCAAAAACATTGCCTACAAAACTTTTCAATGCTGCTACTCGTGCTTTTTCAGGAATAAAACTAAATGACTTTAACTGTGGACTAAAAGCCTACAAAGTAGAAGTAGTCAGAACTTTAAATGTCTATGGAGAAATGCACCGTTATCTGCCTGTTTTGGCAAAATGGAATGGTTTTACAAAAATAGGAGAAAAAGTAGTCGAACATAGAGCAAGACAATTTGGAAGCACCAAATTCGGCTTAGAGCGTTTTACAAACGGACTTTTAGATTTACTTTCCGTTACTTTCATAACACGATTCAAAAAAAAACCGATGCACTTTTTTGGTACATTCGGTTTGTTTTCTTTCTTCGTAGGATTCGGAATTGCCTTCTGGCTTCTTTTAGAAAAGCTACTTGGCATTCATACCCGTGAGCCTGTCAATATGCCACTTTTTTATATTTCTCTTCTTGCTATTAGCGTTGGAACACAACTTTTTTTAGCTGGTTTTATGGCAGAAATGATAGTTATTCATTCTAATGAAAGAAACGATTATATTATCTCAAAAGAAGTATAGTAATTCTGTAGCGTACACTTTAGTGTGCGAAGCGTAGTGAGTAGTCAAATAAATAAGCCGTTGTTGGTATTCTTAACGACACAAAATTAAACCTACTTAATCAAATCTTTCAATTTATATTTATATTTCTCAAAAATCCCTTCCGAATAGGTTTCAACAGCTTTCATTCCTGCTTTCTTGGCAAAACCTGTAATTACTGGAAGAAGTGCAGCAAACAAAGAAGCCTTTACGCCCTTCATGAAAGATTGAGGAGAAACTTCTGCTTGATTATTCTGGTTTTGAGCAGCCTGAACATAAACAATTTGTGGCTCATCTTTTTTCTTCTTTTTCCCAAATACTTTACGAAACACAAAACCTGTTACTTTTATTCCTACGTAAGCAGAAGCACCACCAATAAGGGCTAATTTCGCAACATTAGTCGTTACATTTTTTGTGTCTTCAATTTGTTCTTTTAAAGCAATTTTTTGAGCAAATTGCATCTCTTCCAATTCTTTTTTATGTAAATCTAAAGGTTTGTTCATGATGTGATGTAGTTTAAAAAATGATGATTTGATAATTCAACTAATAACTAATGATTTATAAGTAATCACTAATTACTCTCCTTTTATAGCTTTTTTGAGTTGCTCATTACGAAGGTCTGTTTCTTCATTTACTTGTTCTATAAGTTCTTTTTTGGCTTCTTGTTCTGTCAATGCAGGTTTTACTTTTTCGTGTCGAACATCCTCTTTCATAATCCCTTTTTCGATATTCTTACGAGTAGTAGAATTTGGATATAATATTTGAGGAATTGTTTTGAGTTCTAAAGGAGTACCTTTTATGCCCTCCGTTACTCCGTCTTCTACTTTTGATTTAATCATAGATTGCATAGCAGCAAAAATAATAGCCAAAATAATATAAAAACCTGTTAGAATAGAAAATCCAGTCCAATAACGAGAATTAAAAAACCATTCGCTAAGCCCAAAACCTAACATTAAATTAAGAAAAAGAAAAATGCAAAGCCCCAGAAAAGCAAATCCAGCTCCTTTTATTGCCCCATGAATTGCCTTTGTTCCACTATCGACAACCGAAGTTTTGATAGTTTCAGATTGCAGAGTAACATAAAGACGAATTTGTTCGGTAAGTGCATTTATTCCGAAATAATCCTTAATTTGTTCTATTATTTGTTGTTTGTTCACGAGATATAAAAGTTTCAGTTGAAAAAATGGATTTTTAGATAAGGTCAATTAAAGACAGCACAAAAAATCTTTATAATTGAAAGGTAAAAATAACGATTTTTGAAGATTTAACAATAACTATTTTTCAAACACGCTTTATCACAAAAAGTTTGAGCAATTTTGAATTTTATCTTTGTTGAATAAATAACCTTTTTAGAACTACTGTTTTGAGTAAATAATCAAACAACATTAGCCAATGCCACTATTTGGATTTTAGCGAAACGAAACCAATAACATCAAACAAATTAGCTTTATAATTTTAATCAAAAACAAAAAATGAATATATCTATTTTTTATACTTTTCTATTTTCAATAGTACTGTTTTCTTGTACCAATAACAAACTATCTATTTCAAAAGAGGAAAACAAAAATCAAATCACAAATCAAGATTCTAGCACTATTAATAAACTTGATGACGAAATCCTACCCATCTCTAATCAAAAAAAACAAATCATAATAGGAGCAGAACGAACTGAAAAGTATTTTGATTTAATACAGAATAAGCGTGTCGGAATGATTGTAAATCATACTTCAGTAATTTATGAAAATAAGGAGAAAAATAGTAAATCACTTCATTTAGTGGATTTTCTGTTGCAGAATGAAATAAATATACAAACTATTTTTGCGCCCGAACACGGTTTCAGAGGAACAGCAAGTGCAGGAGAAACTATCAAAAACGGAAAAGACACCAAAACAGGAATTGATATAATTTCGCTTTATGGAAAAAATAAAAAACCGACAAAAGAGCAATTAAAAAATATTGATATTCTAATTTTTGATATACAAGATGTTGGCGCACGCTTTTATACCTACATCAGCACAATGCACTATTGTATGGAAGCTGCTGCCGAATACGGAAAGCAAATTATTATCTTAGATAGACCAAACCCAAATGGTTTTTACGTGGACGGTTGCATTAGAGAAGAAAAGTACAAATCCTTTGTAGGAATGAACCCTATTCCGATTGTCCATGGTCTTACTGTTGCCGAACTTGCAAAGATGATTGAAGGCGAAAAATGGCTTGAAAATGAAGCAAAAAATAAGATTCAATTAGAACAAAATCTAATAATTGTTACCTGTCAAAATTATTCTCACAAGGACAAATATAACTTACCTATTTCTCCTTCTCCCAATCTTCCTACTCAAAGCTCAATTTTACTTTATCCTTCCTTATGTCTTTTTGAGGGTACAACAATGAGCGTAGGACGTGGAACAGATTTTCCTTTTGAAGTTGTAGGACACCCAAACTTTCCGAATAATACAGATGATAGTTCTACGATTTCATTTACTCCAAAACCAAACGAAGGAGCAAAATATCCACCTTTCGAAAACAAACTGTGTTATGGAGTAGATTATACAATCCAAAAATTAGAAAGTAACTTTTCTCTAAAACCTCTTTTAAGATTTTATCAAATTATGAAGGATAAAGAGTTAGAGAATAAAAAGGATAATTTTTTCAATTCTTACTTTAATACATTAGTAGGAAATGATAAATTACAAAAACAAATAAAAGAAGGGTTAATAGAACAAGAAATTAAACAAACTTGGCAAAAAGATATAGAAGATTACAAAATAATGAGAAAAAAATATTTACTATATGAGGACTTTGAGTAAAACTTTAAGATTATCTTATCAAACTTCCTTGTAAAGCTGTTTATTCTTTAAGTGTTCTTAGTGTTAAATCTGTAATTGTACTTTCTGCTATTCGATTAAAACCAAAAAATCAAACTATTTTCATTACTTTTTTTGATAATCCCTAAAAAAGTAGTTTCTTTGCGCTCTCAAATAATTTCTAAAAACAGGAACATAATAATTTGAGAAAACATTTGAGAAAACAAGAAATTTGAAACCCAAGTAGTAAAGAAAAAAATATATGTTATACATTTTAATTAGCATCGTACTTTTTGTAGCCATTCTTTTAATGGTCGTAGTACTTGCACAAGAACCAAAAGGTAGTGGAATCTCAAAGGAATTTGGTGGCGCAGGCGCAAATCAAATTATGGGAGCCAAAAATACCACTAACGTAATGGAAAAAATTACGTGGACACTTATAGCAATCGTTTTTGTAGGAAGTATTGGAGCGACTCTCCTTACCGACGCAAAAGCACCAACTTACGTTAGTCCAAATGTAGAAAGAGCAAAAGAACAAGTTGATCCTAGTCAACTTGATGGAGGTTCACAGCTTGAGCAAAATGATATTACTAATCCTTCTGACCCAGAAACTGAGACAGAGTAGTAATAAAAATAATAGTTTAACAGAGAGACTGTAATTTTGAATTAATTCGTTTTTCGTTTCATTTTTTGATTTTAATTTATAAAAATATTCTCAAGATGGAACGAAAAATTAGTAGAATGGATTGTAGGTTCATCAATTTTGATTTACAACTATTAATACAAGCCTATTCATATTGCCTTAATAATATCATTTTAGTAAAACTCTAGTTTTAAGTAACTTAGGAAAAATTTTAAAAATAATCAAGAAAATTCTTTTTAAAGTTTGGATTGTAAAAATAAAATCTGTACTTTTGCACTCGCTTTAACACACAAACTAAACACAATCAGAACTATATGTTTTGAAAATCTTTGAGTTTGTATTATAAGCAAAATTTAGATTAAAATCTAGTTGGGGGGATACCAAAGCGGCCAACTGGGACGGACTGTAAATCCGTTGATTAATTTCTTCGCAGGTTCGAATCCTGCTCCCCCCACAAATAATTAATTGTATTTACTTTTAAATATTTTTTACAAGTAATTCAAAATTATTTTTATATTTATTCATTAGGAATAGATGGCATTTTCAAATAAAACCAAACCTTGATTTTTAATGTAGAGTTGCAAAACTTTATCTTAAAATTCAATTTATATGCGAGAGTAGCTCAGTTGGTAGAGCGACAGCCTTCCAAGCTGTAGGTCGCGGGTTTGAGCCTCGTCTCTCGCTCTAAATATAATCTGATACATAACTATTGGTATTTTTTATAGCAGCATTAGATAACACTAATTAGACACAAACTTTTCACTATTTTTTGATTTATATTTTTTAAACTAATCCTTTAAAAAGATAAAGTAAAAAACTAGATTATGGAAAGTTTGTATCATGCTATAAGCCGATGTAGCTCAGGGGTAGAGCGCTTCCTTGGTAAGGAAGAGGTCGTGGGTTCAATTCCCATCGTTGGCTCTACATTAGGCACTATCAATGTATCATATAGGTTATGTTATTTTATTAAGAATTACCTTTTCATACTATTCTCATACTATTTTAAATTCTTTGTTAAGATGGCTAAGGAAACCTTCAATCGTTCGAAACCCCACGTAAATATCGGAACTATTGGTCACGTTGACCACGGTAAAACTACTTTGACTGCTGCAATTACGAAAGTACTAGCAGATGCAGGTCACTCTGCTGCTCGTAGTTTTGATTCAATTGATAACGCTCCAGAAGAAAAAGAGCGTGGTATTACTATCAACACTTCTCACGTAGAGTATGAAACGGCTAACCGTCATTATGCTCACGTTGATTGTCCAGGTCACGCCGATTATGTTAAAAACATGGTTACTGGTGCTGCTCAAATGGACGGTGCTATTCTTGTAGTAGCTGCTACTGATCGTCGTATGCCTCAAACTCGTGAACACATTCTTTTGGCTCGCCAAGTAGGTGTTCCTTCTATCGTTGTATTCATGAATAAAGTGGATATGGTAGATGATGAAGAATTATTAGAACTTGTAGAAATGGAGATTCGTGATCTTTTAAGTTTCTATGACTTTGATGGTGATAACATCGCTGTTGTTCAAGGTTCTGCACTTGGTGCATTGAACGGAGAAGGAAAGTGGGTTGATACTGTTATGGCTCTAATGAATGCTGTTGATGAAGGTATTCCATTACCTCCTCGTATTACAGATAAGCCTTTCTTGATGCCTGTTGAGGACGTGTTCTCAATTACTGGTCGTGGTACTGTTGCTACTGGTCGTGTAGAACGTGGTGCTATCAAAGTAGGTGAAGCAATCGAAATCTTAGGATTAGGCGAAGCTCCAATCAAATCTACTGTTACAGGAGTAGAGATGTTCCGTAAATTATTAGATGCTGCTGAAGCTGGTGATAATGCTGGTATTCTTTTACGTGGTGTTGATAAAGAACAAATCAAACGTGGAATGGTAATCGCCAAACCAGGTTCTGTAACTACACACACTAAATTTAAAGCAGAAGTTTATGTATTGAAGAAAGAAGAAGGTGGTCGTCATACTCCATTCTTTAAAGGATATAATCCTCAATTCTACTTCCGTACAACTGACGTAACTGGTGCTATCGAACTTCCTGAAGGAGTTGAAATGGTAATGCCAGGTGATAATATCACTATTACTGTTGAGCTATTGAAACCAATTGCAATGGAAAAAGGTCTTCGTTTCGCTATCCGTGAAGGTGGACGTACAGTAGGTGCTGGTCAAGTAACTGAAATTCTTTAATCTACTTTTTTTACTCCTTCTTGTTTTTTGATAGATGGAATAGAAAAACGATTAATAAATAATATATCTAAAAATGACATTATTTTCTTTTGAAAGTAATGTCATTTTTTTTGTCTCAAATTGTCAGTTGTCTACGGAAATACTCTTGTAAACAAACTTCAAAACCAAAAATTCTTGGGATACCAATAAAAAGGCTGCGCTACTTTGTAGTCAAAACAATAAACTATATCAAGACTATATCAAAAATACCTAAGGAACATAAATTGAATAAACTACTATTTGCAAACTATCAATTAATTTATAATTAATGGGTTGAAATCGCAATTTGTAATTGATACTGAGGAAAGCGAATTGAAATCATTTTTATCTACTCAGTAGAAGTTTCATAAAGTGGCATTTTACTCAAAACGATACCAATATGCAATTCCTAAACAAACAAGATATGTATTTTTTCTAAATCTCTCCCTGCAAACGAGCATAAAGAATCAAAGCAGCAGCAAACAAAACAAAACCAATTGGAATAGCTGCTAAATAAATCCCTCTAAAAATTAGAAAACGATAAAAACCATAATAATTTCCTGTTTGCTGGGTAAGTAAATTTATTTTCTTATAAGCAAAGTAAGCTAACAAAAAAGTCAAAGGAATAAAACCTAGCCTAACTATTAAAACTGTCAGTCCTCCAATTCCTGCTGTCATTCGCATCACAATACCCACAACTAATAGTGTAAGACAGATAAAACCAGATAGAAAAGTAAATACAGAAAGCATTCTCGCTCTATTTTTTCTCTTACTTTTTACTTCTTTCTTTTTCATATCAGCACCAACCATTTCTTTTCTTATAGAATCGTTTTCTTCAATCAATTTCGAATTATCTTCTAAATTTGATAATTCAAGGTGTATAAACTGTGCTAATAAATTAGAATCTTCTTTCGCTAAATTTTTAGAGATGATACAATCATTAGGAGCAAAAACTAACTTATCTATCAAAATGCTATCAGAAATACTACACTCACTAGCAAACACATTTAACATCAAAAATTGAAAAATAAGCGAGAAAAAAAGAATTTTCATAAAGGTAAAAAGATGAAATAGAAGTATGAATTAAAGTAGATAGAGAAATTATAAATCGAATACGTTGCTTGATAGTAATATGTAGCAACTCTTGGAAAATATATCTTACACAATCCTATTTGACTCTAAAAATTCCTTTCTACTGACACTCGGTCATTTTAATGAGATAAAAAAAGAAAAATGAAAAACATGTTTTTTTACGATAAAAATACAATTATTAGTTCAACCGATTGATAAAAAGTGGTTTATAAAAACTAAATCCAAAATAATTCTGCTTTTTTTTAAAAAAAACACTTGCAAATCAAAACCTTTTTATTACCTTTGTGTTCATATAATGACTGCTGGTCATATCAACAAGTTACTAGTTGTTATATCAAATAACATTATAATTGGAGTACTACTTAGCCAGAATATAAATCTTAATGGGAATAGCAGAACGAAAAGCAAGAGAGCGAGTACATAGAAGAAATGCAATCGTTGATGCAGCCGAAGATGTAATTTTCAAATTTGGTTTCTCTGTCGCAACAATGGCACAAGTAGCCAAAGCTGCCGAACTTAGCAAAGGAACTTTGTATCTTTATTTTAAGAGTAAAGAAGAATTATATAGAGCAATCATTTTGAGAGGTTTTGTAATTCTTAAAAAAATGCTTCGTGAAGCTATCAAGGAAGGAAATACAGGTTATGAAAAAATTATTATTGTAGGCAAAACGTATGTTGAGTTTTCGGAAAAATACCCAAATTATTTTACAACTATTTTGGATTATGAAAATGATACATTCAATCTAGCTGCTGCCGAAGCCGAATCGTTGCAAGCCTTAGAAGAAGGAAATGCAGTAATTACGATTTTGGTAAAAGCGATTAGAGAAGGCGTGAAAGATGGAAGTATAACCGAACAGGGAAATCCGTTTGAAACAGCTTTTGTTCTTTGGAGTCAGTTTACAGGAGTTTTGCAAGTCATTAAAAGGAAAATAAATATTATCGAACATTATTTTTCTCTAACCAAAGAAGATTTGCTTACTACACATTGGAAATTGGTGGAAAGAATGTTGAAGTGAGGGGAATAGAGATTAGGGGCGAGGGGCGAGAGATTAGGGATTGAATGAGAATTTCAGAAGTAGGGAAAATGGCTTGCCTTTTCCCAAGTAAAGCGAAAAACTTTAATTATTTTTTCTTTTGTGTGCAACTTATTTCTATCAAAATCGTTCTAATAATGTTATGCAAGCCGAGTATATTTTTGAAAATGAAAATATTCTATTGCTAAAAAAAATTGTATTCATTGATTTGTAAAAATCAAAGAAAGTAAAGTTCATTAAAGTCAATTGTAATTCGTTTATAGTCAATCATTGATAATTAACCATTAAAATACTATGTCAAGAATAACCAACAAAATCGTACTTATTACAGGAGGAGCTAGTGGAATCGGCAAAATTATGGGTCGTAAGTGTATGGAAGAAGGTGCTTCTGAACTTGTAATTTGGGATATTAATCAACAAGGACTTGATGCAACAGCTTTAGAATTTGCAAACAAAGGATATAGAGTTCATACCTATAAGGTTGATGTTTCGGATTTGGAGAGCATTCAAGATGCAGCCTCAAAAGTAGCGACAGAAGTAGGAACAATAGATATTTTGTTCAATAATGCAGGAATTGTGGTAGGAAAGCATTTTGAAGACCATACGTATGAAGATATTGAAAAAACAGTTCGCATTAATGTTTTGGGTGTGATGCACATCGCTAGAGCATTTGTAGCTGGAATGATAAAAAAAGGAGCAGGTCATATTATTAACATTTCTTCGGCTTCAGCATTTACGCCAAATCCTCGTATGTCTGTTTATGCAGGTAGCAAATGGGCAGTTTTGGGCTGGTCGGAATCGCTTCGTTTGGAAATGGAGCAAATAAATGACCGTCAGAAAACAGATTTGCACGTAACAACAGTAATGCCGGGGTACATTGATACAGGAATGTTTAACGGAGCTTCTGCGCCGCTTATGACACCACTTTTGATTCCTGAAGAAATTGCTGAAGAAATTATAAAAGCTGTTAAGTCAAACGAAATTTTGGTACAAGAGCCGTTTATGGTAAAAGTATTGCCTTTATTAAGAGGAGTAATGCCAGCACGAGTTTATGATTTCCTTGCAGGAAATATTTTTAATGTATATAATTCAATGAGCAAATTTACTGGAAGAAATGAAGTTTCTTCTAATTCTACTCAAAAAGGACATTCAAGAAACTTGGGAAGCACAACCCAAGAGCAGGAAATTCCTGCTATCAAATAGTGTAACATATAGAGCAATCTTCTTTTTGTATTTTTTATACTAAGAATTTTCTCTATTGTTTGTGTTTGTGTGTTAGGTCGAAAACTCTTTCTCTATGAGGAAGAGTTTTTTTTAGTTTTCTTTTAATTGCCTTTGAGTTTTTTAGATTCAGAAAATTATGGTAAATTTCAGATTAATTAGTATTTATCTAGATTATATAATGAAACTGCTTTAAAAACAATATATTTTGTGTTAGGTATTAGGTTGATTTGAATGTAAATGAGTTTTATACAAGAAAAATGGCAAAAAATTTCATCGCTTGGCATAGACAACTCTATGGACAGGAGTGAGCGAAAACGTGTGCGCTTGCTCAACCAGATTAATTTTATGGTTATGATTCTTTTTCCACCATTTGTAGTCATCCATTTTTTTACGGATTGGAGAGTAGCTTTTACAGTTTTTATGATTGGAGTTGGTTTTGGTTTTAACCTTTATCTAAATAAGCTTCAAAAATTTAATACTTCTCGTAATTTTATGTTTTTTCTTTTTTGGGGTTCGGCTGCTTCTTTCACTATCATTTTGGGAAAAGATACTGCTATCATAGATCTTTTTTATGGTGTTGCAGTTTTGCCTTTTATTATTTATCCTACAAAAGAGAAAGTACGTATAGGGGTTTTGCTTGTTTTTTCTATTGCTTCGGCTCTTGTATTGTACTGGCTACAAGAAACTCAATTATTAAAACCTATCTTAATTTTAGACAGAAATATACAATACATTCTCTCATTGGCTATAATTACTATGGTAATTGCTGTTATTACTTTGATGGTAGGTTCTCTTTCTTTCAGTAATGAGCAATCTGAATTAGAACTTTTGGAAACAATAAATCAAACAGAACAACTCAATGCAGTTACACAAGAACAAAATGAAGAACTTGCAACTACTGAAAAATCTCTTCAAGATGCCTTGAAAAACTTAGAAAAAGATAAAAAACAATTAGCACTAAAAAACAATGAATTACAATCACAAGAGGAAGAAATGCGCCAAACAGTAGAAGAACTGACAAGCGTAAACGAACAAATAACGAAACAAGAGGAAAAATTAAGGCTTAGAATAGAAGAAAACAAACTCCAACTTTTTCAAATAGAAGAACAGGAGGAAGTGATGCGCAATTCGTTTGAAGAACTTCAAGAAAAAACAGAGCAAATGGAAGCACAGGAAGCCATTATGCAACAAGCGATAGAGGAAATGAACCGAATAAATGAAGAGTTGCAAACATCAGAACAGCGATTAGAAAAAGAAGTAGAACGAAGAACAAAACAAATTGGAGCGCAAAATAAAGCGTTAGAACATTCTTACCTCGCTTTAGAATCAAAGACCAAAACATTACATCAAAGTATTAATTATGCAAAACATATTCAAAGTGCCATTCTTCCTCCAGAAATGGTTGTGAAAGCTCTTTTTCCAAAGTCTTTTATATTTTACAAACCTAAAGATGTTGTTTCAGGAGATTTTTATTGGATAGACAGAAAAGTAAGTGAAAATGGAAATATGCGTATTGCGATAGCTGCTGTAGATTGTACAGGACATGGAGTTCCAGGTGCTATTATGTCTATGATTGGATATAATTTGTTAAATCAATTTTCAAATCAAGCTACTTTAGAAGAACCTAACTTGTTAATTCAAAAACTGCATAATGGAGTTATTCAGTCGCTTCAACAAGAACATACAGAAAATAGAGATGGAATGGATCTGTCTGTTTGTGTCTATGACTCTGAAAAACAAACGGTTGATTTTGTAGGTGCAAAAAACCCTCTTATTTATATTCAAGATAATCAATTATATGAAATAAAAGGAACAAATGCCAGCGTAGGAGGAGCTTTTTACAAAAATAAAAAGATAGACTTTGCAAAACATACTATTGATATAAGCAAACCAACCACTATTTATATTTATTCCGACGGTTATCAAGATCAGTTTGGAGGAAAAGCAGGACGCAAGTTTATGAAAGCAAAATTCAAACAATTACTTTTGGACAATCATCAAAAACCAATGGAAGAACAACATAAATTATTTAGTCGTACTTTCAATAAATGGAAGGAAAATGAAGACCAAGTAGATGATGTCTTAGTGATTGGTCTGCAAATTAACCCTTAAAAAAGCATAAAATAGGGTTTGCAAACCCTTTATGGAAAAAGCAAACTATTATTTTGCCAAAAACAAGTTCATATATGGAATTTGGAAAATGTCGCTCATATTACTCTTAAATCACAATAAAAATAATAAAACTCAATGAAAAATATTATCTTGTTTTCCCTAATTAGTTCGCTTATTCTTTGCTCTTGTTCGCCTACTGAAGATACAACAGAAAGTGAAAATACAGCTACAACAGACGAAGCAAAACCCTTATCGGAAGCTGATTCTGCTATCAAAGCTATCGAAAACATGCCTCCTTATAATTCTAATCCTTCTGTTCATACAGTTGCTTTTTATAATGTAGAGAATTTGTTTGATACAGAAGATGACCCAAATACGTTTGATGACGATTTTACACCGAACGGAAAACAGAAATGGACAACTGAACGCTATCAAGAAAAAATAAAAAAAATAGCGAAAGTAATCAGTATGATAGGCGATGAAGATGGCGCAGAGATAATTGGAGTATGTGAAATAGAAAACGAAAAAGTATTGAAGGATTTGATTAATGACCCACAACTCAAAAAATACGGTTATAATTATGTACATTATGATTCGCCAGACGAACGAGGAATTGATGTTGCGCTTCTATATAAAGAACCTGTTTTTAAAGTTACTTCGTCCAAAAATTATGAAGCAAAATTACCAGATAACGATAAGACAAGAGATGTTTTGCTCGTTTCTGGAAAACTGGAAGGAGAAGAAATTCATATTATCGTAAATCATTGGTCGTCAAGAGGAGGAGGAGAAGAAAAAAGCCGTCCCAAACGTATGGTTTCTGCGCTGGTTGCTCGCAAAATAGTTGATGATTTGGAAGCTAAAAATCCGAATGCAAAAATTTTGTTGATGGGAGATTTTAATGACGAACCATTTAATGAAAGTATTACGAAAGGATTGCAAGCCATTGAAATGCCAGATATTAAAGACAAACAACTTTTTAACACACTTGCATCTTTGAAAGAACAAGGAAAAGGAACTTACAATTATAAAGGAGATTGGAATATGCTAGACCAAATTATAATTAATAAAGGATTTTTCTCATCTATTAATGCTATGAAAGGTTGGCGTTATTTAGATGGAAATATTTATGATGCTCAATATTTGAAAGAAGCATCGGGGAAATATAAAGGAAATCCATTCAGAACGTATGTAGGAACAAAGTTTTTGGGAGGAACAAGCGATCATTTTCCCATTTATGTGCGCTTGGAAAGACAGTAATTCAATTACGGATTACGGAAAAATGACATTGTTCTTTTCTGAATAATGTCATTTTTTTGTAAAAATTCTAACTCAACAAATCAGGATTATTTTTAATATATTCTCTAATCAAACGAGTACGATTTGCACCAATGAGTTCTTTTAGTTCAGCATCTGGAGTTTTAGCAATTTTTTTGATCGATTTATACTCTAAAAGTAATTTCTCGATAGTTGCCTTTCCTACTCCTTTTACATTTTCTAATGGATTGCGTAACGCATTTTTGCTTCGTATATCTCTATGAAAAGTAATAGCAAAACGATGAGCCTCATTTCTAAGGTGTTGAATAAGTTTGAGAGAAGGCGATTTTTTGTTTATATAAATTGGATGTTGGTCTTCTGGATAAAAAACTTCTTCCAAACGCTTTGCAATTCCGACAATCGGAATTTTGCCATACAAATCCAAATCTTTCAAAGCCTGCGCCCCAAAACTCAACTGTCCTTTTCCACCATCTACAATTACTAAGTTTGGTAAAGGTTGTTTTTCTTCCAAAAGCCTTCTATAACGACGATAAACCACTTCATACATCGTTGCAAAATCATTCGCTCCTTCTACTGTCTTGACGTGATATTTTCTATAATTTCGTTTTGAAGGCTTTCCGTTCATAAAACAAACCATCGAAGAAACTGGGTTTGTTCCTTGCAAATTGGAGTTATCAAAACATTCTACATGCAAAGGCAATTCCTTCAATCCCAAATCTTTTTGTAGTGATTCTACGGCTAGAAGTCCTCTTTCTTGCTTCTTTTCTGCAAAATCTAGTTTTTTTCTTAATCTTTCCTTTTTAAAATACTCTACATTTTTGAGTGATAAATCCAATAATTTTCGTAAATCTCCAATTTTTGGATTAATAACCTCTACTTTTGGTAACGGAACTTCTGCCGAAACATTACTTACAATTCGCTGTGCTTCACTTCCAAAACGTTGTCTAAACTCTACGGCTATTAGTGGTAAAACATCTTCTGGTGTTTCTTCAAGACGCTTTTTATACGATTCATTAGCTGTGTAAACTATACTTCCATCTTCAATTCTTAAATAATTTACATAAACGGTTGCTTCATCATCTAAAAGTGCAATTACTTCTGTATCTGAAATATTCGGATTTGTAATAAGTGATTTGCTTTGATAAGTGTGCAGAGCTTCCCATTTTTCTTTTGACTTTTGAGCTTCCTCAAATTCCATTTTTTCGGCTGCCGATTTCATTTTTGTTTTGAAATATTCTTTTGCTCGGCTCGTTTTTCCACTCAAAATATTTCTAATCTGTTCGATGTCTTTCAAATAATCGGATTCATCTTGCAAACCTTCACAAGGACCTTTACAGTTTTTGATGTGATATTCTAAGCAAACTTTATATTTTTTCTCCTCTATATTTTGCTCACTCAAATTATAATAACACGTTCGAAGCGTATATAATTTCTTTACAAGTTCGTTTAAAGCATATAATGTTCGCCCATTTGTATAGGGTCCGTAATGTGTTCCTTGCTTTCTATTTGGATTACGGGTCGTAAAAACTCTGGGAAAAGGTTCGTCTGTTATACAAATATAGGGATATGATTTTCCATCTTTTAATAAAATATTATATTTTGGTTGGTGCGCTTTTATTAGATTATTCTCCAAAAGCAGCGCATCGGCTTCACTATCTACAATCGTAATTTCTACGTTTCTGATTTCACGCACAAGCTGACGAGTTTTTCGGTCGTATTGATGCGATTTGGTAAAATAACTAGCTACTCGCTTGCGTAACTCCTTTGCTTTTCCGACATAAATAACTTCATTATTCTCGTCTTTATATTTGTAAATACCAGGTTGGCGAGGAATATTCCTAATTACATCTTTCAAATGTTCTCTTAATTCGTCTTTCGATTTTGGTTGACTCATAGGTTTTAAAATAGTACAAACTTTCTTCTGTACAAATAATTTATTATTTCTACCTTTATCTAACTCTAACTACAGAAACAGCTTTTTGTCTTTGAGTTTGCTAAAAAAAATATCAAGACTTATTTTGATAGAATTACTACCAAATAATAGGTATGATTATTTAACTCAAGTTGCGTATCACAGACTTCCCAATCTGTGTAGAAGGGAAGATAAGTTATTTCAAGTAAAAAAGGCTATTCATTCAGATTAAGAAGTCTGAAATACTTGTAATTCACAACTTGAGTACCGTGTAACATAAATTTTTTAGCATTTTTCTACGCTCGTTGAGGCTTTGCCGTCAACGAGGGTTATTGCTCAAAAACCTCAACGACGGCTTTAGCCTCGTTGACGGTGGAGTATAAAACGTCATTACTTTTATTGATAAACTTATGTTACACGGTATTGAGTTATCCACTAAAATTTCTTTAATGTATTTTGTTTAAAGACATCAGACAAGCATTTAGGGCGAACTATAAAATTATCTTAAAAATGTGTTGTTTAGTAAAACTAGCTTCGCTGTTCTTCGAAACTAATTCTACTACACCACCAGAATGTGATAGTACTAATTTTATTTGTATTTTAGAAAACATAATGAAATAATCAAATTCATTGTGTTTTTTTATTGTGTTTATGACAATAACAATTTCTTTCCATATTTTTTATCTAGTTCTGTAAAAGCGATTTGTCTTTTAGAAGATGGCTTCGAAACTCTTACTTTTTCAGCCATCTTTTCGTATTCTTTTATTAAGTTTCGTTCTTCTTGTGGCTCAAAGAAATAAATATAGCCAGCCGACATTCCTTTTAAGGTGTCTTCGTCATCATTCAAATCAATAAAATCTCCTAAAAAAGGGATAAATCGGAAGAACATCAGAAAATTCATATTGATAGGATTTTTGTCTATCGTTTCAGTAAGTATTTTATCTACAATAGCAATTTCTTGGTTTCCATTTACACCCAAAACATCATCAAAATAAATAATTCCTTCTTCTACATCTATATCCACAACCCTAAAAAGAGAAGTATAAGAGTTTTCGAAAGACGGAACTAATTTACTTAATAACGGAATTGCTTCACTTTCTTTTTGTTCTTTCAAAAAAATCTCGTAGGCTTTATATTTATTTACCTGTTGCTCCAAAAGAACATAATCTGTAAAACAGTTGCGATGAGCAGTACTAGCAAAATCTATTGTAGTAGCATCTCCCGAATTAACAATACTCCCAAAAGCAGGAACAGCCTCTTGCACAAAGTACCCATTATAGGCATCAAAAATAGTTTGAAGACTTTTTCTCATGTCGTCTGCAAAAGTCTTGTAATAATTTAGTGTGTAATTTTCCATAATTTCTATATAGTATATTTAATTTTTTTCAAGTGTCATAAAGCTACAAAAGTACGAAAAATAATAGTTGCATAAATTTGATAGAAATAATAAAAGTGGAAAAATAATTCGAAGTAATTTTTACACCATAAATCCCTTACGTTCTACGCTCTTAATTTTGTATCATTCTTAGAAATCAAGAGTAGCTTGATACTTTTTAAGTATCAGAAAAACAGAATTATAATTTAGAAAAATAAATTTTAATCTTTTTTTAGAAAATAAGTTGAACACCATAAATCCTTTACGTTCTACGCTCTTAATTTTGTATCATTCTTAGAAGTCAAAAGTAGCTGATACTTTTAAACATCAGAAAAACAGAATTATAATTTAGAAAAGATAATTTTTAATCTTTTTTTAGAAAATAAGTTGAACACCATAAATCCCTTACGTTCTACGCTCTTAATTTTGTATCATTCTCAGAAGTCAAAAGTAGCTGATACTTTTAAACATCAGAAAAACAGAATTATAATTTAGAAAAGATAATTTTTAATCTTTTTTTAGAAAATAATTTTTACAACGTAAATCCCTTACGTTCTACTCTTTTAATTTTGTATTATCCTTAAAAGGAAAAATGTAGCCGATACTTTAGTGTCGGAAAATAGCAGAAAATAATTTATCACTCTTACATATATTTCAATTATGGCAAAATCAGCCGACGACCAAAACAAGAAAAAACTAGAAGCACTAAAAGTAACTCTAGCAAAATTAGACAAAACCTACGGCAAAGGTACAGTCATGAAACTGACCGATGACAATGTAGTAAACATTCCAAGTATTTCAACAGGTTCTCTAGGACTTGATATTGCTTTAGGAATTGGTGGACTTCCTCGTGGTAGAGTAGTAGAAATTTATTGAACCAGAATCTTCTGGTAAAACTACACTTACTCTTCACGCTATTGCAGAAGCTCAAAAACAAGGTGGATTAGCTGCTTTTATTGATGCAGAACATGCTTTTGATAGAGAATATGCTCAAAACTTAGGTGTAGATTTGGATAATCTTCTTATCTCTCAACCTGATAATGGTGAGCAAGCCTTAGAAATTGCTGAGCAGCTTATTCGCTCAACTGCGATTGATATTGTAGTAATTGATTCGGTGGCTGCACTTGTACCGAAGGCAGAATTAGAAGGCGATATGGGAGATTCGAAAATGGGTCTTCAAGCTCGTTTGATGTCGCAAGCACTTCGTAAACTGACAGGTGTAATTAGTAAAACGCAATGTACTTGTATTTTTATTAACCAACTCCGTGATAAAATTGGGGTCATGTTTGGTAGTCCTGAAACGACTACTGGTGGTAATGCACTCAAGTTTTACTCTTCTGTTCGTTTGGATATTCGTCGTATTGGCGCAATAAAAGATGGCGACAAAATCACTGGTAATCGTACTCGTGTGAGCGTGAAGAAAAACAAATTAGCTCCTCCTTTCAAGCAAGTTGAGTTTGATATTATGTATGGAAGAGGAATTTCTAAAGCTGGCGAAATCTTGGATTTAGCTGTTGATTTAGACATCGTCAAAAAATCGGGTTCTTGGTATTCTTACGGAGATAACAAACTCGGACAAGGACGTGATTCTGTAAAAGCACTCATCGAAGACGATGAAGTATTAATGGCAGACCTTGAAGGACAACTTCGTGAATTAGATAAAGCCTCTATTTTAGCCGAAAAAGAAGGTAGAAATAAAAAAGGCAAAGACAAGGAAAAAGACAAAGATAAAGACAAGAAAGCTACAAAAGCTCTCAAAGCTACTTCTGAAGACGAAAGTGAAGAGGAAGAAGATAACGACGAGGACTTTGTCTTTGAAGACGAAGAATTAGAAGACGAATCAAAGTAGTCTAATCTAATTTTGAGTTTTGTTTAAAAATGGATTTACTTCATCTATTTGTTTGATATATCAAAAGACTCTCTACTTTGTGGAGAGTCTTTTTTGTAAATTACACTCTTATTTCAATTCTTTTTAATCCTGTTTTTGTTTTATTTCATCTTTACAATCAAAAATAAAGATTGGTCTATCATATACACCATCTTCATATACAGAAATCCATTCAAATTTTTCTTCTTTCAACAAATCAAAAGACCAATTAATGTTTGAATTGAATTTCTCTTGATAAACCAAATCTCCAAAATGAACTGACAATGATTTATTACTATTTGAATAATCAAAATCAACAGAACTTAGTAAAAACGGTGGTTCATCTGCGATAAGATGGCTTTCATAGCCTTTCAATGTTTCATCTTCCAATAATTCTCCCAGAGTTTTTCCACAATAAAATTTGTAATCTACCTCTTCCAATTCTTTTATAATTATCTCTTTTTTGGATTCTTTATTTATAGTTGATTGTTCGGTTGTTTGCTCAGTCTTTTGTGAATTTGAATCTACTTTTTCTTGTTTGTTTTGACAGGAAAGTAACGTAATTAGAGTGAACAGTAGGGTAAACGCACGAAACTTTTTATACTGCTTTTAGTGTGTTTAAACACACTTTAACTATCAGAGTAAATTCAATTTACAAAGTTAAAAACTAGCTTGATTTGCTTTAAACGAGTACAATTTTTTTTCGTGCGTTTACCCTAAGTGAACAGGAAAAACAGTATCTTTATCATAGTTTTTTCGTAAATTTGTTTGATTATAAAATAAGAAATTTTTCGCATTTATTTTTCATTTTCAAAGCAATAAAAATTGAATAAACCCAAATATTTATACAAAGCTGAAGAGGACTTACTAGTTTACAATTTTGTAAGTGAAGGAGTAAAAGGAAGAATTAAGAAAGTAATCATATACTCATATACAGGATCAGAAAACATATATAATCTTGGTTTTGGAGATTTGAATGAAGAAACTAACCAAATAGATGATTTATCCGTTACTAATAATGGAGATAGTGAAAAAATTCTATCTACAGTAGTTTCAACAATCTTTGCTTTTACTCAAAAATACCCAAAGGCTTTGATATTAGCAACAGGAAGTACACCTGTCAGAACAAGATTGTATAGAATGGGTATTTTCGAATCATTTGTCAGAAATTAAATTATATTTTTCTGTTTATGGTTTGACAGAAACAGGAGATTGGGAAACTTTTGTTACAAGTAAAAACTATGAAGCATTTTTAATAACTAAAAAATAAAACATTTAAAATTATGAAAACAGAAGATTTAGATAACTCAATAGTACCAGTAATCGTTTTTGATAAATCATTAGAACAATACAAGAATAGAGATATGTTTCCTGAAAAATTAGCAAAAGCGAAAGAAATAATTGCTAAACATGGACTTCCTAAAGATTTACCTAAATATTCAAAGAACGAAGAAGTTACAGAAGAAAAACAGTTTTAGTAAAATTAAACAATCAATAAAAAAACTCCTTATTTCTACCAAAGCAGAAATAAGGAGTTTTCTATGTAAAAAGTAAAGTCTAAAAAGGATAACCAATAGCAATATTGAGAACTAGATTATCTCTTCGCCACTCTCTATCTCTAGCATTTATCTGACGAGAAACCCATCGCTCATTTTCTGGAAGCCAAGGTTTGCTAAGAGGAAAAGCAACATCAAAACGGAGTACAAAAAACGTAACATCAACTCGAAGACCTGCACCAACCCCAACAGCAATATCATTAATCAGATTATTCCACTTGAATAATCCTCCTTCACGATTTGGGTCTTCTTTTACTAGCCAAACATTTCCAGCATCGGCAAAAACAGCTCCTTTGAAAACACTAAAAATAGGAAAACGGTATTCGATATTTGCCTCCAAACGCATATCTCCCGTCTGGTCATAAAAAAGTCCACTTGTACTATCCTTCGAAATATATGAACCTGGCCCTATTGAACGAGCCTGAAAAGCACGAATACTATTCGAACCACCTGCAAAAAACTGTTTTGTGTAAGGCAAAACATCAGCATTTCCATAAGGAACACCTATTCCAGCAATAAAACGAGTAGCTATTTTGTGATGCGATTCTTCATTAAAATTAAGATAATACCTAAAATCTACATCTGCACGAGCATATTGAGCGTAAGGTTCACTAAAAATAGTATAAGGTTCTGCACCACTAGATTTTCTTGAAACAAAAATGCTTTGAACACTATGAATTAGATTGCCACCTATATCAACATTTCCATTAAAGAAAATATGATTTTTGTTTTTTCTTGTTTTGATGTCCTCACTTATTTTTGCAGCACTCTGATACGTAAACGAATAATTTCCACCAAATATAAATTGATTTTGGAAGCTTCGTTGCAAAAGGGGATTATCTCCAATAGCTTCATTGAAAAGACTTGTCGTGTCCATCAAACGAACATAGTTTATTGAAATAGGATTAAAACGATGTCTTTTTGCTGCTGTTTCGTTCCATTCATAACCAAATTGAGCCGTTCCAGAAAGAAGTTTGAAATAATTTACTCTACTAAGTAACCTAACTTCTCCTTGATAAACAGTTTTTGGAACATACTTTTGAGATAAACGTGGAACTTTAATGGGAGTAATAAAACGAGGAACATAAACCTCTAAACCTGCACCAATTTCATAAGAATAAAGTCCGTTTTGTTGATTGGGTTGCTCTACATTTTGATTTGAATTGCGTCCACTGACTTGCGTTTCGAAACGTCCGTCTAAACGAACCACTAAAAGTTCTGCACCTTTGAAGGCATTTTTGTTTCTATAACTCAAATTTATTCCTGGTCCTGCAAAGTTATTTGACTTTGATACAACATTTAATTCTGCTCTCAATGATTTTCGTTTTGCTGGCACCATTTGAATATAGGCATCTAAGTAGCCTTCATCTCCTAAAGAATCGACAGGTTTGTAACGAATATCAGCAAATTTTAAAGCTCCCAAACCCATCAAACGTTTTAAGGTTTGTTCGTGTTTTGCAGCAGAATAAAGTGTATCAGAGTCTAAATAAATCGAACGAGCTAATATTTCAGGTCTAAACTGGCATTCATCCATCATACAATAAAAAGTAGAATCTCCTTCTAATTTTCCTATTCTTTGCAGTCTTTGAGGATCATTTATGGTATCCATTCCCATTTTATAGTTAGGAAACAAAAATACATCACGAATCCTGTACGGTTTTCTGGCAATATCAGGCATTTTGTCTTTTACCTGCATATAGACATTCATCTGGCGATTTCCGACTGTCGAATCTACTTTATAGATAATAAATTTATTATTAAAATAAAAATAACCTCTTTCTTTTGCGTAATCGTTTAATCTTTCTCTTTCTTTTTCTAAAAGAGCAAAATTATAAGGATCGCCTTTTTTTAATAATGTTTCTTTCGTTGCGTTATTCAATACGTTTCCAAGTGGATCTGGTTCTTCTGGAAAAGAAATAGTATCTAATCTATAAGGTTGATAGACAGTTGCAGTATATATTATCTCTGCTTTTTTTCTTTTTTGTTCTATTTTAGCTTCTGTTTCTGCTTGAAAATGTCCGTTTGCCAAAAGACGGTTTAAGATAAGAAGACGAACACGCTCTTCATTAATATCTTTTACCAAAACAGGAGGATTACCAATCTTTGTCATTACCCAATGCTTGAATCCTTTTTCTTTTTCGGTATAAAAAGTATTATAAAAGGCAAGTTGAGGACGCATCCACAAAAATTTTGTATTTGGATCTGGAGTAATTACTTCTTTTACTTCTGTTTCTACACGGTCAGCTTGTGGAATTTTGCCTTCTTTTTTGTCCCATTTTAATTCACTTCCTGTATATAATGGATTTTCTTTGGTAATTCTGCTCATACCTGTACAGCCACTAATTAGCAAAGAACCAATAAAAAAGAATGAAACTATGAAAAATTGTACAGAAAGACGAGGTACGAAAAGGGTAAAAATGTTTCGCATTTGATAAACGAGGATTAAACTATAAAAATGAAGGAACGCAAAAATAACTTACGCTGCTAATTCAACTTTTTTATTTCAATTTTGTTTTACACTTTTCAATAAATACAAAAACGATAATTTAAAACTCAATAATTAGCAAAAAAGAGGAGTCTAATTTCTTAAATTCCTATCATTTTACACATTACTCTTCATCTGGATAAGGAACAAAAACAAATCGTGTAAATTCTTGATCCACTACAAAAAGGCAGCAAAATTCATCTGGATTTTTATAAGCAGTCTTGAAACGTTCGCTTCCTTCCTCATCTAAAATATCCCTTTGCTGAAATTCTTCTAAAAAAGAAGCATAATAATCCCATTCTAATTCTGGCATTTCATTTCTAGAAAACAAAACTTGTCCGATAGGTTGTTTTGCCTTACAAATTGGAAAAATTGGATAAGACGAAAAACCTCTTTTCTTTATTTGATAAGCTGCTTCTTTCAAATTATCTGCAATCTTGACGAAATTTGTCGTTAGTTTGCCCAAATATTTGGTGTCTAATTCGGCATCGTTGTAATCTTCTATTTCCATTCTTAATCAGTTAGCAGTTACCAGTAATCAGTAACCAGTTCATATTCAATTACCAGTAGATAATTACCAGTAATTAGTTAAATTTGCCGTTGTTGGTGTTTTAGCGAAGCGACACCAATAACTAAATATTTTCCTTTTATCGTATTACTTCTTTTGGAAAACTTACTATACTCTCGTGTCCGTTTTCATCAATAGTAGCAACTCCAAAGAGATAATTATCAATAATAATATTTTCTAATACAAAGGTAATTTGTTCTGTTGTATTTTCCTTATCTTTTGGTTGACTATTTTGATAAAATTCTTTTGGTACAAAACGAGCGTACTCCCATTGTGGCGAAGTCGTTTCTCTCCAATAAATTTTATACCCTACAATAGTTGTGTCTTTTTCTTTTGGTTTATCCCAAGAAAGAGTTGTAGAAGGTTAAACTGCTCCACCAATTTTGACGTTTTGAGGTGCTAAAGGCGACCAGCCCAAATTTGCAAGTACAATCGCATTAACAGAAGTCATTTTAGCTAAATAATCAAAATTTACTCCCTCTACTACATCGCCATATTTTATTCCGTTCTCTTCTCTACTATCTTGATGCTGACGATTGTAATTTTCGTAGCTTTCCATAATACGAACACCTGCAAAACCTTCATCATTAAATGGTCTGTGATGTCCACCTCTTCCAAATCTATCCAAACGATAAATCATAGTTGGGTTCATTTCTGGCATATATTTTTGTGTTGTGGAATGAATGTAACGAGCAAGCTGACGAGAAATTCCATCTACTTCTCCTCCATAATAACGCCTTCTATTTCGTTCCTGCTCAGTTTCGGTAATGGGAGTAGGTTCTGAAAAAATACGAAAACTACGATTATCAATCGTTCCATTAATTCCCTCAATATTTCCAATCATATCATTATTTATTACTCCAATAATATTCCAGCCTTCTTTTTTGGCTTGTTCTGCCATAAATTTACCTCCAAAAAGTCCTTGTTCTTCGCCTGAAAGAGCTGCAAAAGTAATACTGTTTTTGAATGTTGCTTTACCCTCATCGCTATTCTGAGAATAATACTTTGACAAAACTCGTGCAGCTTCCAAAATTCCTGCAATTCCTGTAGCGTTATCATTTGCCCCCGGTGCATCGATTGTAAAATTAGTTACATCGGAAGCACGAGAATCAATATCGCCAGACATGATAACATAACTATTCGGATTTTCTGTTCCTTTCAAAGTAGCGATTACGTTTACAATCCAAACATCATTTGTAATCCGTTCGTTTACTCCTTTTTTGAGTAAATTCCGTTGATACGAAACTTTTAAACAGCCGTTACATTCTGCCGAAATTTTATCAAACTCTGCTTTTATCCATCTTCTAGCTGCACCAATTCCACGAGTAGTTGAAACTGTATCAGAAAGCGTATGACGAGTTCCGAATTCGGCTAATTTTTTTACATCTTTTTCTACATTTTGAGTAGAAACGCTTTTTATAATATCATAAATTTTTGAATCGTAAGTAGAAGAAGAAACTGGATTTTGAGCAAAGCTTTGATTAAAATACAAAGTAGAGAATAAAAGAAATAAAATAGTAGAGAGAAATTTCATTTTTATCTAGAATTAATTTGTAGTTTGAATAGTAAATATTTTCAACTCAAATAATACGATTTAGTTTTTAGATTAAAGAATCACTTGTTTGAAATTCTAATCTATAAAACCTCCATTGACATTACGAAATATTCTAGGTTTGCTTTTATAATAGCTTATAGTACGAACAATCTTTGTAGAATCATTTTCCAATTTATGCCAATCCAATGAAGTTGTAATTGTATCAAGATTTGTTTTATGAATAATTCTTATTATTGGATAATAAATATCTACGTTTTTCTCCATAATTTTATCTAAATAACTATACTCAAACTTGTTTAATGCTTTATTAAATTCTTTTATGTTAATAGATAAGTTTTTTAGAGAATCTGGAAAGTTGTAATAATTGTATTTTTGTGTAGTGAGAATTGTATCTTCCACATAAGTAAAACCTTTACCAATTACATTATTTATATCTTCCCAAGATATTTGATAATAAAATTTCATACGTTTATTATTTTTTATCTTAAAATAAATATCTCCACAACTTCCAATAATCGTATCACACTTTGAAAGCTGATTTGTATCAATATCAAAAACATCATCGAAAGGATTGTAAGTAGGAGTTTGTTTGTAAAAAATAATTCCAAGACAAAGAAGTAGAGCAGAGCAAAGGTAAAATAATCGTTTCATAGCTGGAATAACTTAGATAAATAGTTTTACATCAATATGAATGTTATTTTTAATTAGTTTGTTTTAAGTTGCAGCGTAACATAAGTCTTTCAAAAAATAGTCGTGTTTTACTCATCCACCCTCAACGAGACTAAAGCCGTCGTTGAGGTTTTTGTGGCATTAAGTTGCAGCATAACAAAATCGTACATTTTACAGGCTCTTCATAATCAAAAGTAAGAATGAAAATATATTATTTTTCTTCATCTTTATTTTCCTCAATTATTCCATAATCTTCATTATTAAAATCTTTTGCTTCAGCATAATGATTAGGACGAACATAATTAGGATAAATCTGAAAATGACGAGCTGCAATAAGTTCGATTAATTTTTCTTTTAATTCATCTATGTTTTCATTTTTAGCTGCCGAAATAAAAACAGTATTTTTGGTAGTAGAACCTAAATACGATTCCTTTAACTCTTCCAAAGTTGGAGGACAAACTAAATAATTCTGACCTACCTGAACGTCATTTATATAAGCATCAATTTTATTAAAAACCAAAAGAGTTGGTTTTTCGGCTGCTCCTAATTCCTTAAGCGTTTCTTGTACTACTTTTATCTGCTCTTCGAAAAGCAGGGTGCGAAATATCCACCACATGAATAAGTACATCGGCTTCCACAATTTCCTGTAAAGTAGATTTAAAACTTGCAATAAGCGTAGTAGGTAATTTGCGAATAAAACCAACAGTATCAGAAAGCAAAAACGGAATTCCCTCCCAAAAAACCTTACGCACGGTAGAATCAACGGTAGCAAAAAGTTTGTTTTCAGCAAAGACATCCGAACCACTCAAAATAGTCATTAAGGTAGATTTTCCAACGTTGGTATAACCCACCAAAGAAACACGAACTACTTTATGACGCTGTTTGCGACGAGTTTCGTCTTGCATTTCTATTTTTTTCAAACGCTCTTTCAAAAGCGTAATTCTATCTCTAACAATACGACGGTCGGTTTCGATTTCCTTCTCCCCTGCTCCACGCTGCCCGACACCACCACGCTGACGAGAAAGGTGAGTCCACATATTGGTAAGACGTGGCAAAAGATACTGATAACGAGCAAGTTCGACCTGTGTACTTGCTTGTGAAGTTTGGGCTCTATGCTTAAAAATTTCTAAAATAAGTGTACTTCTATCAAAAACTTGCTTGTTTTCGAATTCTCTACCAATGTTTCTGACGTGTCTGGGCGAAAGTTCGTCATCAAAAATAACGGTATCAATTTCCTTTGAAATCATATATTCTTGTATTTCTTCAATCTTTCCCTTTCGTACAAAAGTAGTGGTATCAGGGGTATCTAGTTGTTGCGTAAAACGCTTTACACATTGAATACCGAGCGTTTCTGCTAGAAACTCTAGCTCATCTAAATATTCTTGTGATTTTTGTAAATTTTGTTTCTGATTGACAATTCCTACCAAAACGGCCGTTTCGGGTTTTGTATTTTGAGTATCTAGCATATATTTTTTTTATGTGAAAGGCGAATGTGTTTTTTGTTTGTTCCTGTTAAAGGATAGAACATTGTTTTTTTCGAATTTTGTTTTTTGCAAATCCTCAACAACGGCTAAAGCCTCGTTGACGGTTCGGTATTCTAAGAATAGTAAAACACAATTTTACCGTAATTCGTTCCTTTGCTTTTTCACATTCTAAAGAATGTGCTACATAATGACTACTATTCCTCCACACTAGCAAAGCAAAAACCACAAATCGCCTTTGGATAAAAATAAGTTGATTTTTGTGGCATTGTAAAACCAGATTTACAAACATCTCTTACTTCTGACATCGTAACAGCGTTTGTTATCAAAGCTAAATCGGCTTCTTTTCGGATTACTTTTGTTACGCAGTCTGTAAAATTTCTTTCAAATTGAATCTTTGTGCTTTTACGTTGGTCTTTTCCTTTTATTCCAATTATTTTTTCGATAATAAAATAATGTAGTACAGTCAAATCAAGATTTTTGACGGCATCTGGAAATTTCCATTCTAAAGTTTCCCATTTCTCTGGTTTTAAACGGATTTTATAAGCAGTTTCTGAAAAGATAAGACCAAAAGACCATTTTTTACCCAAAATCATCTCATTCAAATCCGATGCGTTTTCTACCTGTTTTATACTAAAATCTTCTTGTAATTTTTCTAAAATCTGTTCTTCACTCAATTCTAAATCTGTCAATAAACGATGTGTAGGCAAAATACGAAGGTCATTTGAGTTTGCATTTGTGAGATACATCAAATGAAAATTATAGAGTTCGTCGCCTGTATGATTTGGATTTTCGGATTTACATTTCTGGCGATGAACCATCAAACCTTCGTAACGATGATGCCCGTCTGCTAAAATAATTTTTTCTCCCTCTATTTTTCGAACAAATCTTTCTACAATTTTGGGGTCATCTATCTTTGCAAAAACTTCTCTTACACCTTGATAATCTTCTGTTTCATAAATTGGATTTTTTATCGCTTCGTCCATATATTCCTCCAACTCAAATTTGCTATCTCCATATAATCCGTGTGTCGGACTTACGTTTAATCCTGTTTTTTCTAATAATTCTATTCTATCGTTTACGGCAGCAGGAATTGTATTTTCGTGTCTTAAAATTACGTTATCTTCCCAATCGTATGCTTTTATGAGTGTAATAAATCCTTTTCTACAATATTCTCTTTCTTTTCGAAATACGTGCAGAAAGCGCAAAATATTGATAATAAACATAAATAGTTGGCTTTTCGTCTTGTTTTATTGTTCCGTTTTCTATCCATTTTGTAAGTGTCTTTCTGGCATCATCGGCTGGATTTTCTCCCAAGGGGACAGACAAATGAATACTATTCAATGGATTTTGATATAGTTTTTCTCGCTGTTTTTGAGAAACAACATCAAATAAAGGAGAAGTAAATTCTTGAATTTGACTAGTAAGTGAAGAATTGTATCTCCAAGCACGAAAAGGACGAATTTCTGCCATGTTGTAGGAATTGGGGATTGGGACTTAGGAAATAGATGAATTAGATGCATAAATAAGTAACTTAGATTTAAAGAATTGGAAAAACTAATATGTTAGTTGTTTTTAATTTACCATTTCCTAATTCCTCTTTCCTAGTTCCTTTTAAACCACTTCTAAAATAGTACGAAAAGCAATTACTTTATTTCCGAATTTTTTGGTATGGTCTGCTTGTAATTTTGGAGCAAAATTGTGTTGATAGTTCTCCAAATCTTTCAATGAATTACAAAAGTACTGAAACGCATACGTAGTTCCTTCTTCGTCTGGAAGTTTAGACAATAATTTCAATATTTTACTTTCCACAAACATTCCTGTATTCATTACATCTGGAATATGAGTTTCTTTCATCCATTTAATCCAATTGTCATGAATGGCATCTTCTACATTTACGGTAACATTGTATAAAATCATCTCAAAAAATTCTTTAGCTGTTAATAGTATAAAGTTACTATTTTTCCGAAAAATCAGAATAATTTAGTAAAAAGACAAAGGTACTCATTTCTAAACTTATTTAATAAATAATGAGAAATGCTTTTTTACTTTGTAATTCAAAAAAGTTTGATAATTATGTTTTTACGAATAATTTTGTAGGTTTCATTTTTCTTAATAGAAATGGTTTTCGAAACTCTTTACACAAAAAATATCCTTTCATTTCTGTAGAAGAAACAAAAGGATAGTTTGTATTTTAATCAACTAAAAACAGATAAAACAGATTCAAAATTACTTTTCTATCGTAACCTTTATTTCGTTCTGCACAGTAGACTCAGACGGTTTTATCTGTATAAATTCTTCTTCTGTACCAATAGAAATTAAATATTTCCTAACTACTTCTAGCTGTTTTTCATTGTTTCCTTCTAAAGCTATTTTATACCCTAATCTTGAATATTTGGCTATAGTTTCTAGCTCTTGGTTATTTTTCTTATTCGTAATTTCATTCTTTTTGCTTATCATAAAGGGAGAAATAATTGGCGCATCGGGTTTTTGAGAAGAATACCAACCTTTACTTTCTGTACTCTCTTTTTTTAACTCCTCTTCTTGACTTGCCACGTTATCTTTTTGTACACTTTCCTCTATAAAAATAGTTTTTTGATTAGCTGCTTCTTCAATGTTATTTTTAGAAGAAACAGAGAAAACCATATTTTCTTGTTCATTTTTGACCTGTGCTTGTTTTTTTTCTCTCAACTCTTCTTGCTCTGCTCTTACCAGTCGCTCTTGTTCCCATCTACGAAGTTGTTTTTTTCGAGACTTTTACTTGGTCTATTTTGGTTTTTCCTATATCTCCACAACTAAAAGGCTTACGTTGAAAAGCTGTACTGTTTTTAGATTTTCTTCTAAACTTAGCTTTTCTTTTGAAACGCCTAGTAAAAAAATTTCCCTTTTTTGTGGTCTGTGCCTCTACTTGTGGTACTTCTATAACAGGCATTGCTACCAATAAAATTAATAATAGTAACAGAAAACGAACTGCTTTTTTAGCGTAAAATGTATAAGTAAAAAATTGTTTCATGGTTAAGTTTTTTGAAAGATTCTTGTTCGAATTTCTTTGGTTTGAACAGTTTTTTAATTTTGTCTTTAAATATATCTTTAATCAAACCACTCTACTCTTATTAACGAGATTACTCACAAAGTAGTATATCAAACTACTTAAAGATAAGAAAAAATTTGCATTTATCGTAAAAAAGTATGCGTTCGTCGATATAAATGCAAAACTTACCGAAATAGTAAGCAAATAAGAAGTTCATTATTTTACCTTTAATAAATTTGGTTATGTAAATATAGCGTGATAACAACAATTTAAGGGTTATATAAATCGTTCATCAATACTTGATGGTAGTTTATCATAAAGCACAAAAAAGCCTATATCATTTCTAATATAGGCTTTCTGTATGTTTATTTTATCGTTTCTTGTGTCTCTACGAGGGAAATGCGAAATTTTCCTCGTCATTGATATGTGAATTAACGAGATAATAAAATTTATGCTTCGGCAGTTTCTGTTCTAGCGACTACTGAAACGAATGAACGTCTTTTGTATCCTTTATTGAATTGAACTTCGCCATCAATAAGTGAAAATATAGTGTGGTCTTTACCAATTCCTACATTATTTCCAACGTGAAATTTTGTTCCACGCTGACGAACAATAATACTTCCTGGTTTGGCAACTTGCCCTCCCCAAATTTTTACACCTAGACGTTTACTTTCCGAATCTCGTCCATTTCGTGAACTACCGACACCTTTCTTGTGAGCCATATCTGTATTGTTTTAAAGTTTTGGATTTTATTTTTTCTTGAAACGTTTATTCTAAAAAACGAAGTAGAAGTAATAAAAAAAATGTAAATAAATAAATTAAAACTAAATTAGAATGTCTTTAATCAAGACTTTAGTGAATTGCTGACGGTGTCCGTTTTTCTTTTTATAGCCTTTACGACGTTTTTTCTTAAAAACGATGACCTTGTCACCTTTTACTTGAGCCAGAATTTCTGCACTCACTGAAGCCCCAGATACTTGAGGCTCGCCAATACTAACAGTGTCGCCATTTTCTACCAAAAGCACTTTGTCAAAAGTTACTTCGTCGCCTTCATTACCTTGAAGACGGTGCGTATAAATGAAACGATCTTTTTCAACCTTGAACTGTTGTCCGGCTATTTCTACGATTGCGTACATGAGATAAACATTGTTTAAATTACAAATAGAGTGCAAACATACCACCTTTTATCTACAATTCCAAAATATAGAAGTGAAATAAATCATTTTCTATACTAAACGTTATCACGGTTATCTATGTGTCTACTAATTAATCGTTATGGAAAGGCAAAACAGTCTTATTTTTTCATAGCGACAGGTTTGCAAACCTAGTGCTATGGAAAATGACATTAATAAATCAACCGTGATAACCTTATACTATAGTAGAAACAAAAAAACGAAGAAGGTGGTGGTAGCTTCCACGAATAAATTCGTGGGTTTCATTTTAATTGCGTAACATCAGTTACTAAATTAATCGTGATAAGGTTTACTTTATTTAGTTTCAACAAATCAAAAACCCAATACCTTCTTATTTTTGTTCCTAAAAATTTAATTCTAAAAATCTTTTGGTTCTTTGACAATTTTTACCTTTTTATGATTTTTGTTAGAAACCCAATCTATCTTGTATTTTGTTTAAATCTGTACTGAAAGTCTGACTTAGACAAAACAAGCCTTTTATGGCTTTCAAATACATATTTTAAACTGGTCAGACCTTTGATACAAACCAATTTAAAATACAAGATAATTTTTAATAAAGACTAGGGTAAAAATTGTCAAAGATCCATAACTTTTTGTTATACAAAACGAAAATGAACAAAAGCGAACAGTTCGGTAAAATGTATTTCCAGGCAATTTCAAATTACTCAAAACGTTACTCAACTGCATTGTTTTAAAAAAATTTCTTTGCTGTTTTTGGTATCTTTTTTAACGAGATTGAAATTTATTAAAAAAAATAAAATTTAATTGCCAACAATTTATTAAATTGCTACTTCAATTAAAAACATTATAAAAAAACGATATGTCGACAGAACAAATTATTTTATTTGTCATTTTAGGTGGATTACTTATAGGACTTATACTTTTTATCCGAAGTTATATTCCACTTAATTTGTGGATTATGGCTATTTTTTCAGGTGTTCGTTTAGGATTGCTAGAACTTGTAGCGATGCGAATCCGAAATGTTTGTCCTCGTAAAATTGTTTTGCCTTTGATTAATGCAAGTAAAGCAGGTCTGAAAGAAATCACAGCTTCTGACCTTGAAACTCACTTTTTAGCAGGTGGTAGTGTTGAGGAAGTTGTAAAAGCACTTATTGCAGCCGATAAAGCAAATATTGATTTGAGTTTCAAACAAGCTGCTGCGATTGATTTGGCTGGTAGAGATGTTTCAGAAGCCGTTCAGATTTCTGTTAATCCAAAAGTAATTACGACAAATGCCGTTACTTCGGTAGCTCAAGATGGTATTCAGCTTATCACAAAAGCTCGTGTTACGTTGCGTGCAAACATTGCTCAATTAGTTGGTGGTGCAGGCGAAGAAACTATTCTAGCTCGTGTTGGTGAGGGTATCGTAACAGCAGTAGGTTCTTCCCATTCGCATAAAGACGTTTTAGAAAATCCAGACAGAATTTCGAAATTAGTTTTGGAAAAAGGATTAGATGCAGGAACAGCATTTGAAATCTTATCAATCAATATTGCAGATATTGATGTAGGCGAAAATATTGGTGCCAAACTTCAAATCGAACAAGCAAATGCAGACCTTAGAGTTGCAGAAGCAAAAGCCGAAGAACGTCGTGCAATGGCAATCGCAGTAGAACAAGAAATGAAAGCAAAAGCGCAAGCATCAAGAGCAAAAGTAATTGAAGCAGAAGCAGAAGTTCCGAAAGCACTTTCAGAAGCATTACGTAGTGGGAATTTTGGAATTATGGATTATTATCGCCTTCGTAATTTGCAATCTGACACACAAATGCGTGAATCAATAGCCAATCCAGAAGAAAAAACACAACGACGTAGAAACGATGATGATAACTATTAATTCTTTGAGAAGATAAACTAATTTAGAAGGTAGAATCAATTTTGGATTTATATTCTCACAATTTTGAATTTTAAATTTATTTCCTCTGTATTCTCTGTAACTCTGTATTCGACCGAAATTATATTTTCAAAATCCTAATTCCGTTCCGTTGTTAGTGTTTTAGAGAAGCAACATTAAAAACATCATGTAAAATCTGTTTATTTTTTTAATTAAAAATGACAGATTTTTTTGTGTTTTAATTAAACAATTTTCTATATCGATAAGTAAAATAGCTATCAGGAATTGATTACAAAACTCCTCATTTTTTAATCTTCTATTTTTATTTTTTTTGTTATGAAACGCTATCACTTATTTGAGTTTGCAGACCTAAAATGGTTTCCTTCTATTTTGCGTAAATGTTTGATGGATTTGCTTAGAGATTTTATAGAAGTAACTGGAGTTTATCGTCCTGTTGTTCCTTTCTTGAAGAGATGGCTTACAGAATCTAAGCAAGACAAAATTATAGATATGGCTTCTGGAGGTGGAGGTGCATTGGTTCATTTAGAGAGCGATTTAAACAAAAATTATAATTCTACAAAGAATGCTATCCCTATTGTTTTGAGTGATATTTATCCCCAGATAGAGAGTTGGACATGGATAAAGAATCATAACCCAAACATCGATTTTATTTCCAAACCGATAGACATTACCAATCCACCCACAAAGCAAGAATTGCAAGAACTAAAGGGCGACGGATTGCACACTTTTTTTTCTTGTCTGCATCATCTTAAAGAAAATCAAGTTCATCAGTTATTACAAAAAACAATTCAAAATAACCAGAATATTGTAATTTTTGAAGGAGCAAGTAAACGTTGGATAGAAGTTTTGGCTGCTATTTTTTTACTTCCTGTTGGTGTTTTTGTGCGTGCGCTTTTTGTTCGTCCATTTTGTTTTTGGCGAGTTTTGTTTACTTATTTTATTCCTATTTTACCCTTTTTGATGGCGTGGGACGGAACAGTTTCAGTACTCCGATTATATCCTAAAAATTATTGGGAAAAGTGGGCAATCTCTTATCCTAATTTTGAATGGCAAACAGGAGTTATTCCTTCTCGTTTTGGTTTGGAAGTGCGTTATCTTTTTGGAAAACCGAAGTAAGATAAGAACAAACTAATGAGTAAAATAAAACTATTAATTTAATAAACAGAATTTACTCAAAAATAGTGTTAATACTATATTTTTAGCTATTTACTTTTTTTTTCATTTTCTTCTATCCATTCAAATGCTTCTTTTTTAGAAGGAAAAAACATAGGAGTTAGGCTAGTTTTCTCTTCATTAATCTTTTTTTCTACTGCTTGAGCAGACAATTTTCCAAAAATAGAAGTCGGTAGAATAGCAATAGACTCCGAAACTCCTAGAGGGATTAGTTTTGCAGAAAATTCGGCAACTATCCAAGCTTGATCTTCTGGAGAAATAACACCTGAATCGGTCAAATCATTTACTAAATAATTTACTTTTTTATCTCTTACAGCTTCAATAATTCGTTGAGCGTTTTCTCTAAATTCCTTACTGTTTACATATCCTTTCGCCTTGTAATAGACACAATTATGTTCTGAATAATATTCTATTGAAACCGTTTTGCTGTCAAAGATTACCATAAAAAGAGGTTTTGTTGTTATCAAATTAATTTACATTACTAAACCTGTCTTTTGATAAAAATGTTTAACAAAACTTAGGCAATACTTTCAAAAACATTCAAAACATTCAACATTTTATAATTAGAACTAACACTTCTTTTATTACAAAAACAACAAAGAAGAATCTCCATAACTCAAAAAACGATATTCATTATCCAAAGCAGATTGATAAATTTTCTTCCAGTCTTCGCCAATAAAAGCAGCGACAAGCAAAATAAGCGTAGTTTCTGGCATATGAAAATTAGTAATCAGAGCATCACAAACACGAAAAGTATAAGAAGGAAGAATAAAAATTTCGGTTTCGCCTGTTAGTTTTTCTTGATTAGAATCGTTCATGTACTTCAAAATTGCTTCAAAACTTTCTTTCTTTGAAGGTAATTTTGTTTGACTATCATAATCTTCATAATTATATGGTTCTAATTTTCCTACAAAAAAAGAGGTTTCATTCTTCAATAAAATCTTTGTTCCATACCAGTACAAACTCTCCAACGTTCGCATAGAAGTAGTTCCGACAGCAGCTACTTTTTCAGATTCAATTATACTTTCTATATTTTCTTTTGTAACCACAATCTGCTCACAGTGCATAGTATGTGCTTTTACATCATCAAAATTTTCTTTTTTGACAGGTTGAAAAGTTCCTGCACCTACATGAAGCGTAAGTTCGTTTGTTTTGATGTTTTTCTTTGCAAGATTTTGAAGAATAGTTGAGGTAAAATGTAATCCTGCTGTTGGTGCTGCAACTGCTCCTGCTGCTTTGCTATAAATGGTTTGATAGGTTGAAGAATCTTTCTGTTCTGCATCTCTTTTTATGTAGGGAGGTAATGGCATGACACCCAATTTTTCTACAATATCTACAAATGGAAGTTCTGAATTTTGATTATTCTCACTATTCTCATCTTTATTTCTCCATTCTAATTCTATCAAAAGCTGATTTCTATCTTCTACTTTGGCTTGAATCAGAATTTTTTGATTATCAATTTCTAATTCTCTTTCCAAAATTTGTCCATCTTTCCATCTTCTAAGATTTCCTACAACACATTTCCAACTACATTTTCCTTTGCTTAACATCGCTTCACTTACATCTGCTGTTGGTAGAACTGGGTGTAACAAAAATATTTCGATAGTTGCACCTTTTCCATTTTGTCCTTTTTGAGTAGATTTTTTTTCAAACAAAAGACGTGCAGGAATAACCTTTGTATTATTGAAATACAAGGTATAATCTTCACTCAAAAAATCAGTAATTTCTGTAAAATTATGATGCGAAATAGTGCCTTTTCTGTAAACTAAAAGTTTCGAACTATCTCGTTTTTCTAACGGATTTTGCGCTATTCGTTCGTTAGGCAACTGATAGGTATAATCTTCCAAATTTATCTTTTCCATAGCAAAAGTAGGGAAAATGGCTTGCCTTTTCCTAAAATACAGTAGTTGAATTAATTTAAAACAGAGTTTGTAACATTAAAAGTCATTTTGACAGTTCTTCCATCGTCTAAAAAATCAACTTTATCAGCTAGATTTTTTACTAAAAAAATACCTCTTCCACCAATTGTCAAAAGATTTTCTGGTGCTGTTGGGTCAGGTAGAGAATCTGGATTAAATCCTTTTCCTTGGTCTTTTATAGTAAAAAATAGTTTTTCTTTTCCTACTTCTAAGCTCAATTCTACTTCTTTACTTTTATCTTTTCCATTTCCATGAATGATAGCATTATTTACAGCTTCGGTAACGGCAACCATAATATTTCCGTATATATCATCATTTAAGTTAAAATTATCACGAGCATTATCGATAAAACTCTCTACAATACGTATATTTTCTAAAAGCGAAGGGATTTTGATGTGCAAAACTGATTTCATAATTATTAATGTGTTGCAAAATGAAGTAAAAGAATAGATAAAAGGGAATAAATGAGGAGAGAATAAACGATAATCTATTCTCAAAATTTCTAAGTACAACTATCAAATATAAGAATTGCTATAAAAACAAACTTATTTATTTTGATTTATTTTTCATTTTTTGTAAAAACAAAGAATAAACGTAAAATTTTTCTAACCAATTTATAACGCAAAACTACTTAATAACGTTCTAATTAAATTAATTATTCAAATAATACTATTTTGAAACATAATCTTATTTCTCAATTCTTCTCTTCTATTTTCTTAGCGATTATTCGGTTTTATCAATACTTTATTTCGCCAATGCTTCCTCCTCGTTGTCGTTATACGCCTACTTGTTCGGCTTATATGGTCGAATCTATTAAAAAATATGGAGCTTTTAAAGGAGGTTGGAAAGGACTAAAACGAATTGGAAAATGCCACCCTTGGGGAGGAAGTGGATATGACCCTGTAGAGTGATGGTAGAATAAATTCATTTACTTGTATGATCAAACGGCTTGCCTTTGACATGGTTGGCATTTATAACACAAATACATCAAGGGAAATATTATTGCTTATGTAAATCCTTAAAAAACAAGTCTTGCAAATACGAGTCGTCTTGTAGGATTATGCTAAACACAAAATTTGAGGAAGCAGTTACGATTGTGTCTTGGACGAGTTACGCTGTTTTGATGGTCAGCAAGACTGGAAAACGAAAAGTTATTGAAGGCTCTCAATCCTGTTTGTTGGGATGTGATAAAGAATTGGAGGGAATTGAACTTTAGATAGGAACTTCAAAAACGACAGAAATTTCTATCAAAACGGTTTATTTGAGAGTGTTTTACAATAAAATTTCTGATGAAATTTTTGCAGAATCAGCAGATTACATTAAGTTTTTGAGATGTAAGTAGTTGAGCAGAACTAAGTATATCTAAAACAGTAATTCGAAAACGTATTTTAGCTACGTTATTTCATTCTCTATGTTCTCTATAACTCTGTGTTTGATAGAAAATAAACGTTATCACGGTTATTTACAGGTCTAGTAATCAATCAGTTATAGAAAAGTAAAACGGTCTTATTTTTCCATAGCACAGGGTTTGCAAAGGAAAAATGAACATTACTAAATTAACCGTGATAACGTTTAATACATATATTTAATTCTGCTTGAGCATTTAATTTGTTATAAGTAGACAAAAATTGTTAGAGAGTCTTTGTTTTTTTATTGAGTCTTTATCTTTGGGTTCGAAAAATCATTTAAAAGCAAATTTTCTTTTGTTTAATTTATTTTTTATCTGATTCTAATAATTTCTCTACTTCTGGATCTTTATCAAAATCAGCAAAAGGGTCTTCATTAGCAGCACTATAAGCATCAAAACCTGCAAGATAAACCTGCTTTCTAAAGTTACTTTGTATCAAATTATTACCTATGTCTTGATAATTCTCTACGCCATTTTCTTTTAAAGTAGTAACATAGCTTCTAAGATCTGCTTCTAGACTCTTTACCTTTTTAATTATCTTTACATATTCTTCTTTTGACATTTGCATAACAGACTTTAAAGACGAATTTTGAAAGTTTTCAGAAAAAATAGGCACTTGTTGTACTTCTAAAAATGCCTTATTTTTTATATCATCTTGGGCTTCTTCTAAGGTTAGAAATTCTTGTACCGAAATCATCAACAACTTGAATCCTTCTGTATTGGTATTTTCTATACTCATTCCTTTGTATCGCTTTTGGTTCTGCTCATTCCTTGAAATAACAGCAAAAAAAGTATTTTTTTCTTCTACAAATTTTAAATTATGGACATCAACAGTATCTACTATTTTCCATTTCAGATTGTTTAATTCTTCCTCGTTAATTTTGTCTTCAAAAGAAGTAGAAACAGAAACTATAGAGGTAGGATTAATAACCATTTTTTTTTCAGAAACTCGCTGACCAGCATACCAAGTGTTCAAAATGCTTTTATCCTTCAACTTGCTTGCAGTAGGAACTTTACAAGAGTTAAGTAAAAGAAGTAATATAAATACGAAAAGAAGATTTAGTTTTTTCATCATACTATTTTTGTGAAAAATGTTTATAAAAAAACGCCTTATTTTTGGTAAAAAAAGGCGTTCCATATTTTTATTAATCTATTATTTCCATCAATTAGATTAAAGTATAAAATCTTAATCTACATTATCGTGCAAAAAACGATTTCCTCCTAAAAGCTCGTTATCTTCATCTACTTTATAACGAGAACTAGAAGATTCCGAAGAATGAGGCATTTCTTTCAATTTAATATTTCTACGAAGATAAGCTGGAACATCTCTGCGTTCTTGTAGTTCTTCATCACTCAAATCAGAAAGACTTTTTGTAGGAATAGTTTTTTGTTGTTCTACTTTTTTGTCTACAAACTGATTAGGCTGATTTTGAGTAACTGTATTTTGTGAAGAAGAAGCAGTTGAATTACTCGTATTTTGAGTATTTGTATTCTGTTGATTATGACCATTTTGTGAATGTTGATTTAAAAAACCATACTCACTTGCAGCAGCCGTATTTTGTGGAGCTTGATTAGTTATTTTTTTTTTTGAATCTTCTTCATTAAAATAATCATCTTCCAAACTAAATATTATCTTGTCCGATTTTTTTGGTTCTGTTTGTACAGGTTTTGACTGTTGAACAGGCTGTTGTTTTTGTTGATTTTCTGCTGCATTATTTTGAGTTTGATTAGTTTGTTTTTCCTGCTCTTCCTCAAAAAAGTCTTTTTTCTCGTAATCTTTTACTTCAATTCTATTCTTTATTCTTTTATTGCTTGTAAGGTCAAACACTTTTCGTTCTGCTCTTTCTGGTGGCAAATCTTCCGAATGCTCAAAACCTGTTGCAATAATAGTTACGCTAATACTATCTCCAAGCGTTTCGTCGGTTGCTTGTCCGAAAATAATCTCTGCATCATCGCCAGCTTGTTCTTGCACATAATCTGTAACTTCTTCAAGCTCGTCCATTTGAAACTCTTCTTCGTTGCCAATAACAATAGAAAGCAAAATATATTTTGCTCCAAAAATGTTGGTATTGTTAAGAAGTGGGGAAGAAATAGCTCCTTCAGCAGCACGCCTCGCTCTGTTTTCGCCTTCTGCTGTAGACGAACCCATGACGGCAGCACCAGCACCTTGAATAACAGTACGAACATCTTCAAAATCTACGTTTATTGTACCTGAAACCGTAATAATTTCGGCAATAGATTTTGCACCTTTTAACAAAACGTTGTCAGCTTGGCGAAATGCTTCACGCATAGAAGCCTTTCCATAAACATCTCTCAAACGGTCGTTTAAGATTACCAAAACTGTATCACAATGCTCACGAAGTGCATTTACACCTTCCTGCGCTCGTACTCGTTTGGGTCTTCCTTCAAAACTAAATGGAGCTGTTACGATTCCAACCGTCAAAACACCTAGACTTTGGGCGATTTCTGCAATCACAGGAGCGGCACCCGTACCCGTACCACCACCCATTCCAGCAGTAATAAAAAGCATTTTTGTGTTTTCACCTAATATTTTCTTTATATCGTCTTTGCTTTCTAAGGCAGCACTTCTACCACGTTCTGGGTTTGCACCTGCACCTAATCCTTGTGTAAGTGTTTTGCCTATTTGTACTTTATTAGGAACAGGACTCAAATCTAAGGCTTGAATATCGGTATTACAGATATAAAAATCTACTCCTTTTATCCCATGCAAGTACATATGTGCAACAGCGTTGCCACCACCACCTCCAACACCAATTACTTTAATGATTGAAGGTTCTGTTCCGAAATTATAATTTGTAACGTCTGACATCATTTGAATGATTATTTTATTTCAAGGTTTTGGGCTTGTTATATTTTATGTATTTTTATTCTGCATTAATTCAATTCTATTAATAATTCAATTCTAAAAATGTGTACTACAAAAATATAGTTACAATATAGAAATTAATTTAAGCAGGCTTTTATGTTTTTTGACTAGTTGTTGTTTATCTAATTATCTCAAAAATGATCTAAGTAAAGTCAAATAGCTAGTCTAATTTTTCTGATTTTTTAATTTACTATTCTATTTACTATTCTAACTAATAGTATTAATTGAGCTAGTAAATCTTTTTAATTTATCATTTTTTACTTAATTGTGCTATTAAGCTTCACAACTCTTTGTGTAATTTCTGTTCTTTGATTATACTTTGTTGCACTTCAAAATTTATTCATGTACAAAGAAACAAAAATAGTTTGATTAAGCTACGATAAGTTAAGCTAAATTATTTCAAATATGCAAAAAAAAAGTAGAAAAACTATTATTTTACTACTTTATTTTTAGAATTGAAGATTTTTACTTGTTTTTACAGATAGTTAATTAAATGCTAATTTTGATTTTTTATATAAAATACCTTAAAATTTTTCAAACAATGTTTATCAATTTTTAGATATATAGGATATATTTGAATAGTTTCATCTAACAAAATTAGAATACCTTAACTTTATCGATAAACCTAACACTTAACCTAATAGTAATTTTTAATTTGTGTAAATTATGATTCTTAAAGAAGACAAACATATTATTATCACACATTACCCTGATGTGAATTGTATCTCATTTGAATGGAAAGGTTTTATACCTAGTAACTATTTAAGGGAGAATGTAAATGAAGTAATTGATTTAGTGGAAAGTCGTCAAGCAACTGCTACAATAAATGGTATGGTAGAAATGAAGGGCATCTCGAAAGAAGACCAACAATGGCTCGCTACCGATGCAGCACCACGGATGATAGCAGCAGGCGCACGTATATTAGCTACCATTCTGCCCACTTCTGCTTTTGCCACAATCGCAAACAGAGAAATAGCAAATCAAGCGAGTGAAGAGTTTAAGACACTACATCGCAATTTTGATAAACTAGATCAGGCGTTGCAATGGGTAGGAGAAAAACAAGTACAACTAATTGATTTTCAGCAGTTTGATAAAAACAAAAAGGAAGAAAAGCCAGAAGAAGTAAAAAAGAAAAGAAAATTTTTGGGGATTACGAATCCATTTTTTTAAACTTTGTATAGTAAACGTTATCACGGTTATTTATAGATCTAATCATCAATTAGTTGTAGAAAAGCAAAACAGTCTTATTTTTCCATAGGGTTTGCAAACCAGTCGCTATGGAAAAATGAACATTCCTAAATTAACCGTGATAACCTTTAGTCTTAAACTTTCTATTTCAATAAAGGTTTGTCATTTGAAAAACCTTTATTATTTTGTCGTTATTTCTGTTTTTTATAATCAAATAAGTAAAATAATAGCCTTTTTAGAAATAAAAAATCCATTCTCCTAAAATAAATTAGAAAAATGGATTTTCAAAATGATCGCATTTTATTTAAAGTTAAATCAAAATCTTAAACAAAATCTTCTTGAATAACATCAGCGTGATCTACCTTCTTACGGTCAGACATAGCGACAAAACTTCTTTCATTTTCGCCAATATAAATCTGACGAGGACGACCAATAGGTTGCTTCATTTCTAACATTTCTTTCCATTGTGCAATCCAACCTGGCAAACGTCCCATAGCAAACATTACCGTAAACATATCCGTCGGCAAGTTCATGGCACGGTAAATAATACCCGAATAAAAATCTACATTTGGATATAATTTTCTTTTCAATAAAAAATTCGTCTTCTAAAGCGATTTTCTCCAATTTCTTAGCAATATCTAACAATGGATCTTCGATTCCCATTTTGGATAAAATATCATCACATGCTTTTTTCAAAATTTTGGCTCTTGGATCAAAGTTTTTGTACACACGGTGTCCGAATCCCATCAAACGCATTTCACGATTTTTTACTTTGTCCATAAATTCCTCAATCGTTGCACCACTACTATGAATAGCTTCCAACATTTCAATAACTTCTTGATTGGCTCCACCATGAAGAGGTCCACTTAGAGCATTGGTCGCAGAAGCAACCGAAGCATAAATATTAGCCAATGAAGAACCTACAATACGAATGGTAGAAGTAGAACAGTTTTGCTCGTGGTCGGCATGAAGAATCAAAATTTTGTTGAGCGCACTTACCATTACAGGGTCAATATCATACTCTTGTGTAGGAAGTGCAAACATCATCTTTAGGAAACGTGCGCCATAATTCAAGCTATTATCTGGATAATTTACAGGATGTCCCATTTCGTTTTTGTACGACCATGCTGCAATTGTAGGCACTTTTGCAATCAGGCGAACGATAGACATATATACTTCTTCTGGAGAACGATTTGATTTCATCGACTCTGGATAAAATGTACTCAAAACCGAAATAAGTGAAGACAAAACAACCATCGGATGCGAAGTAGTTGGGAATCCATCAAATATTTTACGCATGTCTTCGTGAATTAGCGTATGATTAGTAACATCATTTTGGAATTTTGTTAGCGAAGCTTGGTCTGGAAGCTCTCCAAAAATAATAAGATAAGCTACTTCTAAGAAACTCGCTTTTTCTGCTAGTTCTTCAATATTGTAACCACGGTAGCGCAAAATTCCTTTTTCACCATCCAAAAATGTAATTGCACTTGTCGTAGAACCTGTATTTTTGTAACCTGGGTCAAGTGTTACAAGTCCTGTTGCTGCTCTTAGTGTAGCGATGTCTATACCTACTTCTCCTTCTGTTCCTTCGATGAGAGGGAATTCGTGTTCTTTGCCTTCGTAGCTAATTTTGATTGTCTTTCCGTTTTGTGACATAAATATAGGGTTTGTTCTGAAAGTTGTGTTCTGAAAATATTCTTATTTTAAAGGTTTTAATTAGTATATCAAAATGCCTTTAGAAATAAGATGAAATAATTCGTTTTGCTATTTTTTGAATAATTCCACAATTTAACCAAAAAAAAGACACAAAAACAAGTTTGGATAGTCTTTGTAACTAAGAATTAGAGAAAATTAAAAAGAAAATCAATAAAAATCAATAAATAGAATTAGACAAGCAAAAACGAAGTAGTAGAGGATAGAGTAAGATAACTTTTGTGATTTGAAAAAGTTTGTTTTTGGTAGGGAAATTTAATTAACGAACGGTTCGCTTTGAGCGAACCGTTCGTTTTTTTCGTTTTTATAATAAAAATAAAAAGTTATCTTTATGATTTAAAAAGTAAAAGACAACAAAAACACTTTTTCATTTACAAGTATGATTTTTGAAAGCCTGACAACACAACTAATAGAAGATGTTTCAATAGATAATTTACATTCTTTTTTTAGAGAAAAACTGCGCTCTTTTCGTCCAGAAAAAACGGATTGTAGTCATTTGTTCGATGGAAAAACAGAAGAAAAATATACTGATATTTTCAAAATTGGAGAAGCTCGGCTAAATGATTCAGACGAACTATTAGTTTTTTCGGCACAAACGCAAAGTTCGCTTACCTATAAAACAGGAAAAAGACAACAGTTTGAAATGGCCAAAAAAGTATTGCAAACAGAAAATAAAGATGCAGCTTTTTTTATTTTTTATGATGAAGAAAAGAATTTTCGTTTTTCATTTGTGAAAGCAAATTTTGAAGGAAAAACGAAAAAATATACTGATTTCAAACGCTACACATATTTTATTTCAAAGCAGCAAAGTAACAGAACATTTAAAGAGCAAACCGAAAAAGCAGAGTTTTCAGATGTAGATAGTATTATTGAAGCCTTTAGTATCGAACCGTTGAACAAACAGTTTTATAGAGATATATCAACTGCTTTTGATGTTTTGGTTGCGCAGCTAACACTTCCTTATTTAGATAAAAAAGAAACTACAAAGGTTTCAAAAGAATTTGCCGTTCGTTTGATAGGACGAACTATTTTTGTCTGGTTTCTGAAAAACAAAGTTTCTAAAAACGGAACGCCTCTTGTTCCGACAGACTGGCTAAACTCTCAAAAAGCAGGACAAACAGATTCTTATTACCATTTCTTTTTAGAGAAACTCTTTTTTCAAGTTCTCAATAAACCTTTAGACGAACGCATAGACAACATTTTAGAAAATCATCAAAAAATTCCTTTTCTAAACGGTGGACTTTTCGAAGCACAAGAAGAAGATTATTACAATGCTGATAAAAATGGTCTTTCTACTAATCTAAATACATTAAATATTCCAGACAGTTGGATAAAAAATTTCTTCGAAACACTAGAAAGATATAATTTTACCATAGACGAGAATAGTCTCAGCGATCAAGAAGTAAGCATAGACCCAGAAATGTTGGGGACAATTTTTGAGAATTTGTTAGCCGAAATAAATCCTGAAACAGAACAATCAGCTCGTAAAGAAACAGGCAGTTTTTATACACCTCGTTCGATTGTAGATTATATGATAGAAGAGTCTTTAATCACTTATTTGATTAATACTACGCCTACTCCGAAAGATTCCTTACGCCTTTTATTTCAAGAAAATGATCTTGGCGAATCGAACTTTTATGAATACAAAGAACAAATTATAGATGCTTTTTTGAATGTCAGAATACTTGATCCTGCGTGTGGTTCGGGTGCGTATCCGATTGGTGCATTACAAAAAATCAATTTTGCTCTTCAAAAAATCGACCCTGATGCAGAGATTTTCAAAAGAAAATTTGTAGCAGGAATTCCGTCAGGAAGAATACGAAGAGAAGTAAAAGCAAAGTTAGATAAATCAACAGTTGATTATGTTCGTAAATTCGGAATTATTCAAAAATCAATTTTTGGTGTTGATGTTCAATCTATTGCCACTGAGATTTCAAAATTACGCTGCTTTCTTACGCTTATTGTAGATGAAGCTGTCAGCGATACAGATGAAAATAGAGGAGTTGAGCCTTTACCAAACCTAGAATTTAAGTTTGTTACGGCAAATACGCTTATCGATATTCCTAGTCCGTTTAAGCATGAACCCGAAGAACTCAAGGCATTACGAGAAGAGTTTGCAGAATTGACACAAGAATATTTTGATACAGAAACCCACAATCAGAAAACAGATTTAAAAACAGAACTTTCGCAAGTAGTAGAAAAAATATGTAATCAACAGCGTAGCTATTTGGAAATGAATGTCAAAAATCTACAAAAACAAGCTAATTCTGCTACGAAAGCAAAACTCAAAAGTTTAAATCAAAATATAGAAACCTTTTTACATGCTCAAAATCAATGGGATTCTTTTAAAAATATTTTCAGAAATAAAACCGTAGATTTTTTTAATGCCTCTTACTTTTTTCCAGATGTAAAAGAAGGTTTTGATATTGTAATTGGAAATCCTCCTTACATTCAAATTCAAAAACTGAAAAAGCAACAGAAAGATTTTGAAAGCCAAAATTACAATACTTACAAACGAACAGGCGATATTTACTGTCTTTTTTATGAACGAGGAATCAATTTACTCAAACAAGACGGTATTTTGTGTTTCATTACTTCCAATAAATGGATGAGAGCAGGTTATGGGGAAAGTATGCGTAATTATTTTATCGAAAAAAACAAATCCTTTACAACTGATTGATTTTGGTGGTGTACAGATTTTTGATAACGCAACCGTAGATACAAATATTATTATCACTCAAAAAGCCAAAAATGAAGACCAATTAAAAGGATGTTTGATAGACAAAACTAGCTATAATAAGTCAAGTAATATCAGCACTTTTTTTAGACAAAACGCTGTAAAGCTAAACCCAAAAAACGGCTGGGTAGTTATGTCTGAAATCGAACAACAAATTAAAGCCAAAATTGAAAAAATTGGAACGCCTCTTAAAGATTGGGATATTCAAATTAATTATGGAATAAAAACAGGGTACAACGAAGCCTTTATAATCAATAAAGAAAAACGTGATGAGCTTATCAAGAAATCGCCTAATTCTGTTGAAGTTATACGCCCAATTCTTAGAGGGAGAGATATTAAAAAATATAGCTACAACTTCGCAGAGCTTTATATAATAGCTACTTTTCCATCTTTAAAAATTGATATAGAAAAATATCCTGCTGTAAAAGAACATCTACTTTCCTTTACTAAACATAGGCTAGAACAAACAGGCGAAAAAGGTTCGAAGAAAGAAGACAAATAACGAGTGGTTTGAAACTCAAGATAGTATAAGTTATTGGGAGGATTTTCAGAAGGAGAAAATTTATGGTCAGAGATAGTACAAGATTCTCAATTTCATTATGATGTTGAAAAATTTTATAGTGAAGCAACAGGATTTTTAATGACAGGAAATAATTTGAGATACTTAATTGCTTTACTAAATTCTAAATTTCTAACATGGGTTTTTAAAAATTTTTATTCTGGTGGAGGTCTGGGAGAAAAAGGATTTCGTTACAAAAAAGCATTTTTAAATAATTTACCTATTCCTAAAATCGAACAAGAAAATGAAAAATATTTTACTAATCTAGTCAATGAAATTTTTGGATTAAAATCTAAAAATGAAGATACAAAACACCTTGAAAGTCAAATAGATAATAAAGTATTTGAATTGTATAATTTAACAAAAGAAGAGGTAAAATTTATAGAAAATACTTAATTATCTTCTACTTTTTTATTTATGAAGTGAACCTCTTTTTTAGAGAAGTCAAACATTTCAAACATTAAATCATTTAGTTTTTTTTCTATAATTTCTATACTTCCTTTAGAAGATTTTATTTCTATTAATTGATTTACTAACTCTATTATTTCAGTATTTTTAGATTTGAAATTAGTAGGTATTGGAATGTTTTCAAAGAAAATTTTGCTTAGTTCTCTTGTTCCTCCTTGTAGTTCTGGGCAATTATTCAAAATCCAATAAAACGCTACGTTAGAATTTAAAAATCCTAATAAATATTTTAGTGATAAATTGCTATTCTTTAATGTTAAAATAAAACATTTTTGATTCGTTACTATTCCTTTATTATCATACACAAAAGGTAGGAATTTTGTCATATTTGGATAGATGATTTTTTCTTTTGAAAAATCCTCCCAATAACTTATACTATCTTGAGTTTCAAACCACTCGTTATTTGTCTTCTTTCTTGAACCTTTTTCGCCTGTTTGTTCTAGCCTATGTTTAGTAAAGGAAAGTAGATGTTCTTTTACAGCAGGATATTTTTCTATATCAATTTTTAAAGATGGAAAAGTAGCTATTATATAAAGCTCTGCGAAGTTGTAGCTATATTTTTTAATATCTCTCCCTCTAAGAATTGGGCATAAAATTCTGACAGTTTTTGTCGTTTTTAGGTTCAAAGAAGCATTTTTTAGACAAAAAAAGAGAAGATTTATTGTACAGATTTTGTCTATTTTCTGAAATTTGATTTTTGATTATCTAAAATAGTTAATTCAAAACGTATAAAATGATTTCCAACTAAATTAGTTAGATTTGTCATTTACGGATTAATTTAGATTAAAATAGACTACTCATTCTACCAGTCCACCGAATCCACCGAACGGTTCGCTTTGAGCGAACCGTTCGGTACGGTAGTACAAAACAACCCCCTTTTAATGATTTACGCCTATATTCGTGTCAGTACTGACCGACAAACCAACGAAAACCAACGCTTTGAAATTAAAAATTACGCCAAACGCCACCAGCTGACCATCGATAAGTGGGTAGAAGAAACTATTAGTTCGAACCAAAAAATTAGAAGTTCGTAAACTCAATGATATTTTATTGAATTTGGATAAAGGAGATAAAGTAGTGGTAAGTGAACTTTCTCGCTTGGGTAGAAATCTAATGCAAATAATGAGTATCTTGAATCTTTGTATGGAAAAAGAAGTCAAAATTTGTGCAATCAAAGAAAACTACGAATTAGGAAACGATATAAGCGCAAAAGTTTTGGCGTTTGCTTTCGGACTTTCTGCCGAAATAGAGAGAAACCTAATTTCTCAACGCACCAAAGAAGCCTTAGCACGACGAAAAGCAGAAGGCGTAATTTTGGGAAGACCAAAAGGAAGCAAATCAAAAAAACTCAAACTCTCTGGAAAAGAAGAAAAAATAAGAGAACTTTTAGAAAAACGAGTTTCTGTAAGTGCAATCGGAAGAATATTAGGTGTACACCGAATTACGGTAACTGATTATATAGCCAAAAAAAATATTTGTGTCAAAAATAAATTGAAATAATAATCGTAATCATTTACCGAAGGGTTCGCTTTGAGCGAACCCTTCGGTAGAATAATAATAATAACAGACATGAAAACTAACATTGAACCTCTACAGACAGAATGTTTCTATCATATTTATAACCGTGGAATCAATGGAGAAACGATTTTCAAGCAAGAACAAAATTATGCGTATTTCCTACAAAAATACGCACAATTTGTAAGTCCGTTTGTTTCTACATATGCGTATTGTATGTTGAAAAATCATTTTCATTTGCTTATTCGTACTCATTCAGAGGAAGAAATAAAACTCGTTTTGCAGCAAACAGGCAAGAAACCCAAAAAAGATGACATTTCTTGGATTCTTAGTAACGCCTTTGCAAGTTTTTTTAAGAGTTATTCGCAAGCTATAAATAAAGGTTACAAACGAACAGGAAGACTTTTTGAAGAACCTTTTCGCAGAATTCATGTAGATAATGATGCTTATTTTACTACAATGATTCATTATATTCATTGCAATCCACAAAAACACGGATTTGTAACCGACTTTAGAGAATACGAACATTCTTCATATCATTCGCATCTTTTGCAGAACAAAACGAAGCTAGAAAGAGATGAGGTAATTGGTTGGTTTGGAAACAAAGAAGAATATCAAAAATTTCATCAAAACGAAACTGAAATGTCAGATTCAGATAAATTTAAAATAGAATTCAATTAAATCTACTGTAACGTAACGAACGGTTCGCTTGAAGCGAACCGTTCGTTGAAATAAAAAAACCATGTCCAACTTCATCACCAATTCCACCGACAGCGAGAACGTCCAAACTCGTTTGCAACATATCATTCCGATTAGTAAAGAACTCAAATTTTTGGTTGGCTTTTTCTATTTTTCGGGTTGGCAAGAGATTTATACGTATTTAGAAGCCAATACAGAAATTAATCTTAAAATTTTGGTGGGATTAAATGTTGACAAACACATTTCTGGAAGTCTTATCGAAGTCGAAAAACTTGATGTTGCCGATTTTGATAAAAGTAGAGAAGAAGTTTTTACCGACTTTATGACTTCGCTCAAAACGGCTTTGAATAGTTCGGACATGGACAATGAAACTTTCCACAAACAGTTTGGTTTTTTTTGTAAACTCATAGAAAACAAACGTTTAGAAATAAAAAAGACACAAAAACCAAATCACGCCAAAATTTACCTTTTCGTTTATAGTGCAGCCAAAGCACAGGAAACACGTAAAAAAGGACAAACCATAACAGGAAGTAGTAATCTAACCAAAGCAGGTCTGCAAGGACAAGAAGAATTTAATGTTGAAATAACAGACTATGGTTTTGAGGAAGCTAAACGCTATTTTGATCAGCGATGGGAAACAGCAGATTCTATTACCGAACTGGAAAAAGATAGAAACTTACTTTTAAAATTCTTAAAAAACCAAACACAAGCAGCACTCATTACGCCTTTTGAAGCGTATGCCTATATTCTCAAAATGTATCTTGATGTCAATAAAATTGAAAGAGATGATAATTCATTAGATAAAATTTTGGATAAAATAGGTTTTGAAAAATATGCATATCAAAAAGATGCCGTTTATCAAGCTCTGCATATTTTGAAACAACACAATGGAGTTGTTTTGGCTGATGTAGTAGGGTTGGGAAAATCTGTTATTGCTTCTATGATTGCCAGAAAATTAGGAAAAAGGGGACTTATTTTATGCCCTCCCGGACTTATTGGAGTCAAAAATCAGAATACAGGTTGGTATGAATATGTAAATCGTTTTGAGCTAAATTGTGAGATACAAAGTACAGGACAAGTAGAAGCTATTGCAGAAGGAATGAAAAATGAGTACTTCGATTATGATTTTATTATCGTCGATGAAGCGCACCGTTTTAGAAATGAAGATACTAAAATGTATGATTTTTTAGATAAAATTTGCAGAGGAAAACAGGTTATTTTGCTTACTGCAACACCTTTTAATAATTCGCCTGCTGATATTTATTCCCTTCTCAAACTCTTTATTATTCCTGCAAAATCTAGTTTGACAATAGAAAGTGATTTGGAAAATTTGTTTACTTCCTTCAATTCTCAATTCAAAAAACTCTCTACCATTCTCAAAGATTTTCAAGCCAAAGAATCGCACAAGAAAAAAAGAGCCGAACGACTTTACAAAGAACTCTTTGGTACAAAACCTCCGATAGATATTCTTTTAGTAAAAAATAGAGTAAAACAAATTGCCAATCAAATAAAAGATACGATTAGAGATGTTACCATTCGTAGAAATAGATTAGATTTGAAACAAGATATTACTTACCAAAAAGAAATTACAAACCTTTCAGAAGTAGAAGACCCAAAAGAGATTTTTTATGAACTCAATACTGCTCAATCTATATTTTATGACCAAGTAATACATGCTTATTTTGGAGAAAATGGACAGTTTACAGGTGCAATTTATCGTCCCAACGAATATGAAAAACCTCAAAAAGACGAAGACAAAAAAAACGAAGAAGAAAATCGTGTCTATCAGCAACAGCAAAACTTGTATAATTTTATGCGCCGATTGCTCGTAAAACGTTTTGAGAGTTCGTTTGGGGCTTTTGATGAGAGTATAAAACGCTTTTTAAAGGTTCATAAAATGGTAAAATTATTTATCGAAAAATCTAATAAATATATTTTGGATAGAAAAGTAATCGAATCTATTTATGATCAAGAGGCAGAAACAGAAAATTTTACTACCGATGCAATAGAAAAAGCATTACAAGATTTTGAAGAAAATGCAAAAAACAAAACTACTCCAAAACACACCACAATTTACGATGTAGATAATTTTAAGTACAAAAAAGCATTTTTAGCTAATATTCAGAAAGATATTGAGCTTTTTGAAAGAATACACCATCAGATAAAAGAATTTGATTTAATAGAAAATGACCCAAAACGAAGGAAAATAGTAGAAACCGTGAAGGAAATTCTAAAGAAAAATACAGCTCAAAACAATTCTGAACCCAAACGAAAAGTAATTTTGTTTACAGAATATACTGATACTGTTCGTCATTTGGAAGCCTTTTTTTCTAAAGAATTTGGAGGACGAGTTTTGTTTTGTGATGGTAATTTGTCTAAAGAAAAGCATAGACTTTTGAACGCAAATTTTAATGCAAAATACAAGACAAAAGAAGGAAAACAGGAAGATGATTTTGATGTTTTGATTACCAGCGACAAACTTTCAGAGGGTTTTAATCTCAATCGTGCAGGTTTGATTATCAACTATGATATTCCTTGGAATCCGACACGAGTTATTCAGCGAGTAGGACGTATTAATAGAATTGGAACAAAAGTTTTCGAACACCTTTATATTTACAATTTTTTCCCAACCGAACAAGGTGCAGATATTGTAAAAAGTAGAGAAATTGCAGCACAAAAAATGTTTCTTATCCATAACGCATTAGGCGAAGATGCAAAGATTTTTGATACTCAAGAAGAGCCTTCTGCTAGTGGACTTTTCGAAAAGAATAGGAAAGCACGCTCAAAATGAAGAAATACATATAGATACATTTATAAGAAATGAATTTTATTTGATTAATCAGAATTACCCTCAAGTAATCAAACGAATAAATCAGTTTCCAAACCGAACCAAAACGGCAAAATTATTTACAGAAAATCATACTGTTGTTTTGAGAAGAAAAGGCAAAAGTCTGTTTCCACTTATTGCAAAAACACAAGAAAACGGTAAAGTAGAAGTTGAAAAAATCGTTTTTGAAACTCTTATTCATCTTACAAAATGCAATTTTGATGCGCCTAGAGAAAATTTAGGAAAATATTTTTGGAAAAACTACAAAGCTGCAAAAGCCTATAATCCAAAAACCAGAAAAGTAACCTCTCAAATTTCGTTAGAACAGCAAGCTCAAAACAGCCTTAAAATGCTCTTAAAACAGTATAAAAACGAAATAAATACAGATTTACTTTCTTTTGTAGTCATACTTTTAGATGATATTCGAAATTATAAAACGCTTCCTACTTTTACTATGCGAAAATTAATTTTGCCAAACGAGAGTGAAAAAGGAGTCCAAACGCTTTTAGAAGCAATAGAAGAAGTAAGACAACAATTAGGACAAAATTATTTAGAAGTAGTAAAACAAAGAATCCAAAAACTAGATGAAGATATTATTATTTCAGTAGAAAATCAGATAAAAACGAACGGTTCGCTTTGAGCGAACCGTTCGTTGAATTAAAGAAAATCCTCAAAATACTGCGCTATTTTCATATACAAATGTATTCTGTCCATTCCTCTCACATTATGAGGGTGTGAAGGATAAGGAAAATAATCTAATAAAATCTGTTTTTCGATAGCTTTATTTATCAGCATACGAGTATGTTGTGGCAAAACTACATCATCTTGAAGTCCGTGAATAATAAGTAATCTACCTTTTAAGTTTTCAATCGAATTTAAAAGATTTGCATTTTCATAACCTTCTGGATTTTCTTCTGGCGTGTCCATGTAGCGTTCTGTGTACATAATTTCGTACAAATTCCAATCTATTACGGGCCCTCCAGCGACACCTACTTTAAACAAATCGGGTTGTTTTGTAAGTAAAGAAGTTGTCATAAATCCACCAAAACTCCAACCAAAAACACCCAAACGTTCGCTATCTACATAACTCTGTTTTTTGAGCCATTCTACACCTTTTAGTTGGTCTGACATTTCTTTTTCTCCCAAATTTCTAAAGGTTGCTTGTTCAAAATCCTTTCCACGGTTAGAAGAGCCACGATTATCAAGCGTAAAAATCACATAACCTTGTTGAGCCATATATTGCATAAAATAATCTGCACCACCGAGCCATTTATTTTGGATAAGCTGAACGTGAGGTCACTCCATAAACATAAATCATGACAGGATATTTTTTGTTCGGATCAAAATTAGCAGGCTTTATTACTCTTGAATAAAGGTCTGTTCCGTCGTCTGCTTTTAGTTTGAAAATTTCCATTTCTCCACGATTATAATTTAATAATGGATTTTCTGCTGTGAAAACATTCCGTATTACTATTTCTTTTTTTGTATCGATAACCTGTGTAACGGCTGGCGTTTCAAGATTAGAATAAGAATCTAAAAGAAAATTTCCATCATCACTTAATTTGCCGTGATGCGTTCCTGTTTCCTTTGTCAGTTTGGTAATTTTGCCTGTTTTTACTTCTGTTTTATAGATATGATTTTCGATAGGACTTTCAAAAGCAGCTTCAAAATAAATAAACTTTTCCTTTGGGTCTGTTCCCAAAACAGTTGTAACAATTCCATTTCCTTTTGTAAGTTGTCGTATTAATTTTCCATCGGTATCATATAAATACAAATGATTAAAGCCATCTTTCTGACTTTGCCAAACAAATAAGTTTTGATTTTCCTTCATAAATAAAAGCGAATGTTGAGGTTCTGTATAATTGTCGTCTTTCTCCTCAAAAAGCGTTTTTATGTATTTCCCTGTCGAAGCATCATAACTATTCAGTTTTGTATGATTCTGTTCCCGATTAACAACTGCTACATAGATCGTTTTTGCATCTGGACTAAAAGTGATATTAGTCAAATAGTGTTCTTTCATTTTTACGCTATCCTCTTCTACATTATTTTGATTTGTTTCTAAATAAATCGTTTTTTTAGTTTGCAAATCATAAATTCCTACTGTTGCTTCGTGGCTTTTTTGTCCTGCCATTGGATATTTTATAGGTTTGTGTTTGGCTGGATATTCCGAATAATCAATCAATGGATAATCGTTTACCCTACTTCTATCTGTTCTATAAAAAGCCAATTTTTCAGCATTTTCTGACCAAAAAAGTCCTTTTGTAATTCCAAATTCGTAACGATGTGCAGCTTCTCCATACGTTAGTTCTCTAGTTCCGTCTTTCGTAATCTGAATTAAATCAGTTTTTCCATCTTTACTAACATTTCGTAACCAAACATTATCATTAATTACAAGTGCTAATTTTTCAGCAGAATGTGATTCAGCAAAATTTGCATTTTCTACTGCATTAGTAACTAACTTCACACTTTGATTTTCAAAATTATACGTATAAACTTTATCTGCATAATCAAACCAAGCCAAATTTTCATCTATCCAATTGAAATAAGGAAGACGGCGCATAGTCGTTTGAAGTTCTAATTTATCGCTTAATGTTTTTGTGGAAACGATGGTTTGTTCTGCAATTTTCAAGGTTGGATGTGCGCTTTTGAGTTCTTGTCCATCGTAAGATTGATATACATAATAACCATTTTTTCGCCAATGCAACTGTCCAATATTTTTTGGAGAAAGAGAATAAAGAGCTGCGTGTTCTAATGTAAATAAATCTTTTTTCTCCTTTGTCGTTTGAGCAGAAAGCGAGAATGAGAAAGAAAAACAGTAAACTAATAGAATTGATAAAATTAAGCTACTACTTTGATTTAGATAATTTGATAGTTGTTTTTTCATTTTGATTAATGGATTTTTGAGAAGTAATTTTTGAATATACATAGTTACTAAAATAAATTCGGAATTGTTTTGATTGATAATTTCTATTTTCTCAAACTAAAATTGATTCCTAAAAATAATTTGTTATATTAACATTGTTTTAGCTTTCCAATGAAGCGATTTTAATTACATACACTTATAAAAAATATTCAATTAATGGCTCAATTTATTCCCTTTTCTCCAAATGTAGAAGTAAACGGACAAACCATACTTTCTTTTATCAATGCAGTTCCCAATAACGCACTTACTCAGCGTTTTATGGGCGATGTACTGAAAAAACATTCTTTAAATAATCTACAAGCAGATAATTGGTACAGTCAAACATCGTGGCTCAATGCCTTTAAAGAAATTAGTACTCGTTATGGTGAATCTACGTTGTTTTCTATTGGAAAAGTAATTCCAGAAAATGCTATTTTTCCTCCACAAGTAAAAAATTTAGAAGGTGCTTTGGCTTCTATTGATGTGGCTTATAATATGAATCATAGAGGTGGCGCAATCGGTTATTACAAACTCGTTTCTTTTGATGGAAGTGGGAATAAAGCCATTATGGAATGTAAAAATCCTTATCCGAGTAATTTTGATAGAGGAATTATTACTACTATAGCAAGGAAATTTAGTCCTACGTCTGCAAATGCTGTCAAAGTTGAGTTAGATGAAAGCAAACCTAGTCGTCTTGACGGTTCGGATAGTTGTACTTATATGATTAGTTGGTAGATTATATACAGAATTAGATTAGAAGAAGACTTATTTTGCTCAATTAGATTGAAGTAAGATAAGTCTTTTTTGTAGAATTATAGATAAACAATGGGTAATATATTTTAGTTTTTGTTTAAGATGGAAAATTATTTTAAACTGATTTTTAAACATTAGCTACACAAAACAAGTAGTATATAGATTTAAAGTTCAATAAAAAGTATTGTTATTTTTCAACTATTTATTATGGCTCAATTTATTCCCTTTTCCCCCAATGTAGAAGTAAACGGACAAACCATTTTATCTTTTATCAATTCAGTTCCAAATAATGCGTTTGCTGTAGGAGTAATGCAGAAAACTTTAAAAAAATATGGATTGGAAAACGTAGAACCAAAAAGATGGTATAGTCAGAAGTATTGGCTTGATGCTTTTCAAGAAATTAGTAACCAGTATGGAAAGGCTACTTTGTTTGTAATTGGTAGAGCAATTCCAGAAAATGCTATTTTTCCTCCTCAAATAAATGATTTGGAAAGTGCTTTAAAATCTATTGATGTAGCCTACAATATGAATCATAGAAATGGAGAAATTGGTTATTACAAACTTTTGTCGTTTAATCAAGACACTAAAAAAGCAGTTATGGAATGCAAAAATCCTTATCCTAGTGATTTTGATAGAGGAATTATTACTACAATAGCTAGAAAATTTAGTCCAAAATCAGCAACTGGTATTACGGTTGATTTGAATGAAGAGAAACCTACTCGTTTGAAGGGAAATGATAGTTGTACGTATCTGATTAGTTGGTAGATAATCGGTAAAAGGTATCTAGTAAAACCACAAAAGGCTTATTTTACTCAATTAGATTGAAGTAAAATAAGCCTTTTGATTGTGTGTGTGTTTTGTGTTATTTGTGTGTAAGGTCAAAAAGTATTTATTCCATGTCTATTCCAAACAAATGAAAATGTCTTTTAAAATTAATAAAACAAAGTTGATACAAAGTTTTATTAAAACCTTTATGTTCTTCAAAATAGTTTTCAGTAAAAATACCTTTGTGTGTGTTGGTAAATTCCTGTGTGTGTAAAACTATTTTTTTTCTTATTTATAATTGTGTGTTTTATTCCAAAACTGTGATAGAAAAATTGTATCTTGCCAATTATTTGTAAATTAAATTACTACTCTAGCTTTTTACAAGTGTGTTTTCTTCTAGCACATAACAAAATTACAGCAAATAGAGCAGTAAAAATTATACGAAACTCTCTATTTCTACATTCAATTCTTCAAACTCTTGAAAAAGTAGTACTATTGTTTCGTTTTACAACTAAAACCTGTTCTAGCTTTTTACAGCTTTCTATATTTACTCTGCTTATTTAGCAATTATCTTATTTTATGTCTGCTTCCTTATTAGAATCTACTATTTATCAATCTGAAAAAGCTACTTTATCAGTATTTAATTTTGCACTCAATTCTATACTTGATACCACAGACAAAACTAATTCTATTAAGCCAAAAACTATTCAAACCAGCAAAGTTACTTTAGTTGTTGTTCTGAATGGAAATCTTAATTTTGAATTTAAGGACTACCAACAAAATTGTACGGTAGGAGAATCATTAATTATTCCTCCTCATAAATCTGTTCGATTAGAATCAACAAATAAAGTTTCTGCTAAAAAAAATTCCAAAACTGCAAAAAATAAAAAGAAGGGTCTTTCGTGGTTAGAGCTTCAACTTCCTATCGAAACAGTCAATCTAACTATTTCGCAGTATAACAAAACAGGAAATTCAGAAGAAGATTGCAAATTAAAGGTAGAAAATAATTCGGTTTGGCAGTTTGGCGAAACTCCTATCAATGTTACGCACGATTCAGCCATTAAAAAAGCTATCGAAAGATTGATTTACCTTTTTTCAGAAGAACATTATAACAAAGATGCGTTTATAGATTTTACAATTAAGGAGCTGATTTTACGATTTGTAAGAACGCCAGCACGAGATAGAATTGAGTTAGAGTTGGATAAAAAAGAAGAGGAAAATGAAACAAATCCAAGTATTGAAGCCGTTTTAGGGTATATAAAAGAACATATTGATGAGCCAATTTCTATTGATACTTTGACAGATATTGCAAGTATGAGTAAGGCTGCTTTTTTCCGAACGTTTAAAGAAACGCTAGATATTTCGCCAATAGATTATATAAACAGAGAACGCATAGAAATTGCAAAAAACCGTCTGGTAGATATTTCGAACTCTGTAACTGATATTTGTTATGAATTGGGTTACAATCACATGACCTATTTTATTCGTGTCTTTAAAAAGTATGAAGGAATTACGCCAAAGCAATTTCAGATAAAACAGAATAAAGAAAATATAGAGAATAGTAAGAATGAGAAGGAAGGGAAAGGTTAATAGAAAATGAAAGAGCAGGGCATTTGCTATTCGATTTACGAATTTCAAAAATGAGTTTAGATTTTTGATTCAAAACAAAACTGCAAATTTTCGTATCTTTATAAGATATTGAACGCTATAAAATTATAGAACATGATTATAAAAGAAAAAAAGAACGAACAGGAAATTTGTTTATTTTTGGAAAAGATAATTTTTAATCAATCAAATTACGAACAAAATTTAGATAAAAAAGATCGAAAACAAAACGGTGTTTTCCTTACCAATTCCTTGAAAACGATTGATAGTTTATTAGATATAATCGAAATTGATGCTACTATTTTTGATAAAAAAATACTTGAACCTTCTTGTGGACAAGGAATTTTTGTTATAAAACTAATTTCTAATTTATACTCAAAATTCCCTGATAGTTTACTTATTTCAAAATTTATTTCAAATTCTGTTTTCTTTATAGATATTGATAAAAAAATGATTGAACAGACAAAATCTACTATTAAATCATTCTATTATTTTTTGTTTGAAGAAAAATTTGAAGGAACTTTTAATGACTTAAATGAAGATTTTACTAAAAAAATTGTTCTAACCAATTCTCTTTTTGAAGAAAAACACCCTACTATTTTTGATAATTTGTATCAAAGTTTTGATTATGTAATTGGAAATCCTCCTTATGTGAGTTTGTACGGAAGGCGAGATAAAAAAGAAAACGAACAGCAACGAATTGATTATTTAGAGAATTATAATCAGTTTCCAAACTCTGTGAAAAATGGAAAAATAAATTTGGTAATGCTTTTTATCAAACATTCACTTGATTTTTTAAAGGAAAAAGGAAAGCTAAGTTTTATTATAGATATTGCATTTTTCGAAACAGCTTATCAATACACCAGAAAATATTTATTGGAAAGTACAGTTATTGAAGAACTACAAATTAATATTCAAGATTTTGAGGTGGCAAGTGGACAAATTATAATCAAACTTTCAAAAGAAAAAGCAGCAAATAATGAAGTGAAAATAATAGACCATAAATTGAAAACAAATTATTTCATTACTCAATCAGATTGGTACGATAGTAATGACGAATATAAATTTAGGTACAATAACTGTCAAATTTCTAAAGAGATAATCAGAAAAATAGAATCAAAAAATGACAAAACATTGCTTGAAATCTATCCAAAGAAAAATCTAAGAACGTGTGTAATGCTTTTGGATATGGAAGATAAATTTACGTTTTCAAACATAAATCAAGAAGACGAAAATTTAGTCTATCCTTATTATCAAGGCTCAAAATCATTATCTGAAAAGTATGGAAAATTGGAACACAAAAAATATTTTCACTACAACAAACCATTGCAAGACAAGATAAATGATGAGCTGAAAATAGAGCTTGAAAAACGAGGAATAAAGAATAAAAAACGATTAGGGTTGGGAGAAACAATCATTTATGATAATCCTAAATTATTCATACGACAATCTGCTAAAGAAATAATTGCGACAATAGATTTAGAAAAAAGTGCTGCTAATAATAGCTTATATGTTTTTTCACTTCGTACTAATTCTGAAAAAACGATCAATTTTTTATATTTTTTGTGTGGTTTTCTAAACTCTAATTTGGTTACCTATTACGCACAACAGAGAAATATAATACGCTTTTCAAAGGGAAAACAACCTCAAATAAAAATTAAAGATTTGGGTTCTGTTTATCTTCCTATTGATGAAGAATTTCAAACTAAAGTTTCTTCTTTGTGCAAAGAAATCTATTTAAAAAATGAGTTGCAAGCAGAATTAAGAAAAACTATTGATAACTTGATTTATGAATATTATGATGTAAATGAGAAGGAAATTAAAAAAATTGAACAAGCAATTAAAGAGTTTTGAAATTTATATTCTTTATTTTTTTTTCTTGTAATTTATTTAATTCTTTCAACAAATCAATCGTTATTTCATCTTTCTTAGCTGTTTTTTGTTTTAGAACACCTGTTTTAAAATTTTCTAATTCTTGCTTTGCCTTTTTGAGTTTTCTCTCATTAGACTCAATTTTCTTTTTCAATAGAAAATCCAAAAATTCTTCTCTAGTTCTGTAAATAGGTTCTGAAAAACCATTTACTTGCATTTGATTTGCTGGCGTAATTCTCATTGTTGTACTTACATTTTTTAGGAAATAAGATTTTACCAACAGATCATTATGTCTTACAAATTCTAATTCTTTACTATCAATAACTCCTTTGTAATAGATAATGATATAAACTAAATAAAAATAGCCGTTTTGCATCAATGTTATAATTTTATCAGGCGTTCCACTATCTGGATTAGAATCTTTACCTTCCATATTAAGTGCTTTGAAGTCTATCCAAATTAGTTCTTGATGTCCATCAATTTCAAAAACTGTTTCGACATCAAACGGATTTTTTGTTTTTCCTTGAGGAGAAGCTACAGAATTTTTAAAATAAGCATGTCTTTGTGTAAACTCTACAAATTTATTTTCAAGAAATTTACTTATAGCATCTCCAACTCGTTCTCCTTTCTTTGCAGCAATAGGCAGTTTTGAATTTGCTGTGATTATTTCCTCAACCAACTTATTTAGTTCTTCAATTATAAGCCTTTCGTATTCTTGAATGTTCATGCCTTTTAAACTGTTTTGGATTTGGATAAAAAAAATCTATTCCAATCACAAAATCAGAATAGACTTACAAAGAATCTACTTCTCCACCACAGCAAAGAAATCAAAGCATGTATCGGCATCATCAGAGATAAAATAATCGTCCATTGTAACCGAACCAACTAAAGAATTATCTTGCTGCTGTAATTTTTTACGATTCATTCTGTTCAAAATATCATACGGAATTTGAAGAATTTGTCTAGGTAAATGTTGTTCCAAATTAAAAATATCTAGCTTTTTGTATTTGGCAACCGATTGTTTATTCTGGTTGTAATATTCCCACACTTTTTCATTTCCTGTAATTCCTTTTACATCAACTTTCGAAAAATATTTCTCTAAAAGTGTCTTTAATTCTTGCGCTGTATATTCTCGTGTATGCCACGGATTACGAGTAAGTGAAAGTTTAATATTCGGTGTCGTCAGAATCATTTTGCCACCCTTTTTCAACACTCGCTGAATTTCTTTGAGGTAAAAATTATCATCTTCGATATGCTCAATAACCTGCTGGGTAACAACAGTATCAAAACTCTCATCTGCTTGATTAGCAAATGGAGGAATATTTTGATTCAAAAAAGTATATTCTGGATGCTGTTTTTGCAAGTGGTTTATGAGTTCTTGATTTTTGTCAAGTGCAGTATAATGGGTACAATGAGGTTTGAAAAGCTCTGCCCCTTTTCCCACTCCACAACCTGTTTCCAGAATGCTTCCACTTACATGTTTGACAGTTTGATGATAAGCAAAAAGCAAACGTTGATGAATTACGTTATCGCTAGGAATGGTATAAGCCGTTATTTCGGTAGTTTTAAACATATTTTTTTTATATAATATGTCGCTCGTGAGGACACGAGCAACGGTAGTTTTTTTCACATTTACTAACTTTGTCCGTAATTAAAATTAGTAACTCAAATTAAATTTAATATTGCTTATATAATATTTTAGCTTATTCTACCATTGCTCGTGTCCCCACGAGCGATAATAAAATCACAAAAACAAAGGTCTTAATTTTTATGCTAAAATTGTCATTTTATAGATTTTTTGACTACATTTTAATAAAATTTGATGGAAACTTTAAAATTTATTTGTGCAATTTCTCGGCTAACTGCATCTACTTACTATAAAATGAAAAAAATCACGAAATCAAAATCACAAAACTAATACTATTTAATTATGAAAACAACATTGAAATTTTCGCTCTACGTTTGGATACTTTTTATTCCATTTTTGACAGCTTGTGGTCAGTCAGATTCTTCTTACAAAATGGAAGATAATGCTGAATATATGGAAGAAGCAAGTGATGCATCAATGAGCCTTGTGAGTAATCAAGACGGCACAGAAGGAGGAAGTTCTGAACCAATTGTACAAGGTCTTTATGTTATCAAAACTGGAAATATGCAAGTTCAGGTTACAGATTTGGAGAAGGCAAAAGATGAGGTTTTGCAAAAGGTAAAAACTTATAAAGGATTTACTTCGGCTGCAAATTACAATGATTATAGCTCTTCAAAACAGCAAACAATGACAATTCGTGTTGCTTCAAGCAATTTTGAAGGATTAATGAAAGACCTTACAACTATTGGTTATGTCAAAAATCAGTCGCAAGATGCACAAGATGTAGGAGAAGAATTTGTAGATATTACAGCACGATTAAAATCAAAAAAAGAAGTAGAAAAACGTTACACAGAACTTTTGAGAGATGCCAAAACGATTACAGAAATTTTGGAAATTGAAGACAAATTACGTGTTATTCGTGAAGAAATAGAAGCAAAAGAAGGACGTTTACGCTATCTAAAAGACCAAATTTCATTAAGTACGATTAATCTAACACTTACACAAGAATTAGATAATTACTCAAAGCCACCAGAACGTTCGTTTTTTAGTCGTTTGTTTGAAAATATGGGAGAAGGTTGGGACGATTTCTTGATGTTTGTAGTTGGAGTGATGCGCCTTTGGGTATTCTGGATTGTACTTGCAGCAATTATTTTTGGAATCGTAAGATGGAGAAAAAACAGAAAAAATAAGTAGGAATTTGTAGGGAAAAGGCTTGCCTTTTTCTAAACTAGCCTTTGAATTTTCAGTATATGTATTACCCACGAATAAATTCGTGGGTTTTATTTTTTGTCTTTTTCTTTATGATACTGAACCCAATAAAGCAATATTCCAAATATAAAATAAGGTATTGATGATATAATTTCATCAGTTATTGAATCATAAAGATTGGGTAGAGGAGTTATCCAATGCTCTACCAAAACAATCAGAAAAGACAAGACTACCAAAACTACAGCTATTGCAAGGTAATTAGTTAAATGTTTTTTCATTGCAATCGGATTTAAAGCCTAGCCGTTACTTTAGATTTATCAAATTTTCCTTTAATATCATAAATAACCGTTTTTTCATGTTTTAGATTTTCAAAATCTAGCGAGTCAAACTGATTGTGAGAAACTGCCAAAACGATTGCATCATAATTCCCAGATGGCTTTTCTATTAAGTCAAAATTATATTCGTGTTTTACTTCTGTTGCATCTGCCCAAGGGTCGCAGACTTCTACATTTGCACCAAAATCTTGAAATTCTCTAATTACATCTATTACTCTTGAATTGCGAATATCAGGACAATTTTCTTTAAACGTAATTCCTAAAACTAAAATTCGTGCGCCTTTTACGCTGCTACTTCGCTGAATCATTAATTTTACTACTTTTCCAGCTACAAAAATTCCCATTGTATCATTAATTCTTCTTCCTGCCAAAATTACCTCTGGATGATAACCCAAACTTTCGGCTTTGTAAGTCAAATAATAAGGGTCAACACCAATACAATGTCCACCAACTAACCCTGGTTTGAAAGGTAAGAAGTTCCATTTTGTACCTGCTGCTTCCAAAACTTCAAGCGTGTCAATTTCCATTTTATCAAAAATAAGTGCAAGTTCGTTTACAAAAGCAATATTCAAATCTCGCTGTGCATTTTCAATTACTTTCGAAGCTTCGGCTACTTTTATAGAAGAAGCAAGATGAGTTCCTGCTGTAATAATGGACTTGTAAAGCGTGTTTAATTCCTCTGCTATCTTGGGAGTACTTCCACTCACTACTTTTTTTATTTTCGAAATTGTATGTTCTTTATCTCCCGGATTAATTCGTTCTGGAGAATATCCACAAAAGAAACCTTGGTTAAATACAAGTCCACTTTCTTTTTCCAAAATAGGAACACAATCTTCTTCAGTACAACCTGGATAAACGGTTGATTCATAAACCACAATATCTCCTTTTTTGAGAACTTTTCCTACCGTTTTGGAGGCTGCAAGGATAGGTTTCAAATCTGGTTTTTTGTACAAATCAACAGGCGTAGGAACAGTTACAATATAGATTGTCGCTTCTTTGAGTTTTTCTCTATCAGAAGTAAAAGAAAGTTGATTTGCTTGCTTCAATTCTTCAGTATTTACTTCAAGAGTTCGGTCGTGTCCTTTTTTGAGTTCATCAATACGATTCTTATTAATATCAAAACCAATAGTAGTATATTTTTTACCAAACTCAACAGCCAAAGGCAAACCTACGTAACCCAAACCGATAATTGCTAATTTATGCGTCATAAAAACAGGACATTTGTTAATCAAGAGGAAAATTGGAAATTAGTATGTGTTTCCAATCTACAAAGTACCTAATTTTTGTTTACATAAAAAAACGGATAAATTTTATTTCAGAACTATTCAAAATTTACCTTCAAAAAAGTTTATTATCCATTTTGAGAATTACGCAATTCATCTATTTGCTTCAATATTTCTTCTGCTTCGGCAGTTTTCATGTCGCTGGCTTTTCTATCCGAACGAGAAAGTTTGAATGCTTCTTCGCTCATTTTTTTGTAGGTTTCAGATAATTTGTCAATTTTTGCTTGAATAGGGTCTTTTTTCTTGAATAAGCCAAACATATTTTTTTGTATTAAAGGTAAATTACAGATGATTGTTCTGCTAACGGCTTGTATATCTTTTTGTTTTAAGTGTAGTATTCTGTATTTTTATCTACTTTTACACAAAAAACTCTCTAAATTTTACTATGAAAAATCAATTCTCATTTGTGCTACTCTTTGTTTGTGTTTTTCTGTCTTCCCTTTTACTGTTCTCTTTTTCAATTTCTTCCGATGCTTACCGTGTCGATTTAGATAAGTCTTTCGTTACATGGCAAGGTTCGAAAGTAGGTGGACAACATTCAGGAACGATTTTGATACAAGAAGGAAGTTTGTTTACAAAAAACAACAAAATTATAGGAGGAAAAATAGATATAGATATGTATTCTATTACAAATCTGGATATCGAAGATAGAGAAATTGCCCAAAAATTAGAAAGCCATTTGAAGTCAGTAGATTTTTTTGATGTGGATAATTTTCCTTTATCTAGCATCGAAATCGTAGAAGTAAAATCAAAAAGAGGAAAAGATAATTATGAAGTAAGAGCTAATCTGACCATAAAAAACATAACAAAAGAAGTAATTTTTCCTGCTCAAATAAATATGAATAAAGATAGAATTATAGCAGACATAAAACTTACCATTGACAGAACAGAATATGGCATAGCTTATATGTCTGAATCTTTAATTGGAAAAATGAAAGACAAATTTATTCATAATAATTTTGATTTGGGAATTCATTTGGTAATTCCAAAGGCGTAAAGACAAAAAAGTCATTAACAAAATAGATTTGTTAATGACTTTCTGAAAACACTCTAAAGAGTATTCTACATTAGAAACGAAGTTCTACCAGTTCCCAAAATTCTTTTACTTCGTCGTTCTGAAAATTCCAATCATATTTCATAATATAATTGTTTTTCAAAAACATAATTGCCTCTTTGTGTGTCGCACAACGATCAATTCCTGTGAGTGCATCTTCCAATTCCTCTTGATTATTTCCAAATAATTTTTTGGTAAAAAGAAACTTTTGATTGAGCGTAATGAGTTCTTTAATTGTCTTGCCAGAAGGTGCAAAACGTTCTGCAAAAGTAGGCGCATCAGCATCAGCACCTGTTGTATATTTGTCTGCAAAGGTAGGAGAATTTGACGTTTCAGTTTGCTTTGCAATTGGATTTGCTGCCATTGCTTGAACTGGATTTTTTTTCTCCTCATTCACAAATTGAGTAGAAGAATAACCATTGCTAGTTTCTTTTACTTCCTCACGTTTGTAAGACTTAAACAAAGGTGTATTTTCTTTGTTTTCCTCTGTTTTCTTTTCTACCTTCTCAATAGGCTTAGAAATACTTTGTACCTTCGTTTCTACTTTTTTCTCAATGTGCATTACTTCTGAAGGAGCAAAATTATTTGTTTTCTCTGTTTCTTCTTCAAAAGAAGTATCAAAAAAACTTTTAGCTTCTTCCTTTTGTGGAGCTTCTTCAATCGTATCAATCGTAGGTTCAGGAGTTTTTTCTTCTACTTTTTCTGCTTTTTGACTTTGGTCTGTAAATGTTACAAATTCTTGAATTTTGAGAGGAACTATATCGCCAAGCTGACGCAGAATTGTTTTTGGATCATCATATTCTACATTATTATCTACAATATTTCCAATCACATCAATCGCCTTTGTAGCCGAAATCATTCCAGCATCACTTTTTTCTTCTAATCCTTTCACGATTTGCTCAAACAATATTTTGTGTGTCTTTACATACTTCAGAGCAGGTTTGAACTCTTCGTTTATTCGAATTGTATTTCCGTTTTGAGCTAATTTATTGACTTCTTGCTCATAAAAAACATAAGGAGCTAACAATAGTTGAATCGTATCAGCAACCGATTGAGTAACCAATTTTTCAAAAGTAGCTTCATCGATAGAAATATTACGAGAAAGCATATTCATTAATTTTTCCAAAAGAGCCTTTATTTCTGGATTTTCATAATCAAAAAATGGGCTTTTGATTTTAGCGTTGTCAGCTTGCCAGTTTTCGAAAAGAATTTTGATAATAAACAAATTTATCTGCTTTATTCCACAGAAATCAGTAAGTTGAGAGCCTGTAATGCGCTCATGTTTTGCAAAAAAGTCCGAACAAACAGCTTTAGCGAATGATTCGGCATAAGCAAGAACAGCGTTATTATTTAATTTGCTTGCCATAATTTTAGTAGTAATTGGGTTTGGATATTATTTTTTAACGGATTGAATTTTTATGTTTTTTGTTCTTTTTCAAAAATTAGTGAAATTCGTTTCTATAAAACTAAAATGTAGTTTAGTAATTTTGTCTAAAAATACGAAAACAATTTCGAACTCTATTTTATTTTGGTAATCTAACTATTAATTCTATTTTAAACAGCTATTATTTCTTATCTTACTCACTAATAAAAACAGTAAAAACTATTTTCTCTTTGTTCTGTTTCTTATTTTAGTTTTATTTAATTTACTGATTTCCAAAACGTTGCCAACAATGCCAAAAATTACAATTCAGAACATGAACGCCTTAGAATTTTCGGCAGACACAAAAAAAAGTCTGTTACAAAATATTTTAGATGAGCAAATAGACTGGTTGCACTCCTGTGGAGGAAAAGGAAAATGTACCACCTGCAAAATGATTGTCAAAGAAGGAAGCGAAAACCTGACACCAAAAGGAAGTGTAGAAAAAAACTTTTTCGAACTAGAAAAACTCAAAGAAAACGAACGTTTAGCCTGTCAATGTAGCTTCAAAAATAAGGTTGAAGAAGATACAAAATTAGTAATCTGTGTGGGAGAAGAAAACAAACTTCCTCATCTTGAGTATTCTGCTTGTTAGGAATTTAGTCAAAAACATAATATACTGAAAATCAAGATGTTATTTTAAACATAAAAACGAAAATCCATATTCTATTTTAAGGAATATGGATTTTTGATTTCGAACAGAATAAAAAGTCTGTTATATATTGCAAATCATTTAGCAAAAAGTTGGTCTATATTTTTGAAAGCCTTAAACTCTAACGCATTATTTTCTGGGTCAAAGAAAAACATAGTCGCTTGTTCGCCTGCTTTTCCCTCAAAACGAAGATAAGGTTCAATGACAAATTTTATTTTTTGAGGCTTTAATTTTTCAGAAAGTTCTTCCCATTTTTCCCATTCCAACACAACTCCAAAATGAGGAACAGGAACGTTATGTCCATCAACGGAACTAGAAACAGGCTCTTCTACTATCTCATTTTTTGTTTCGCTTTTAGGTTTTTGATGAATGACGAGTTGATGTCCAAAGAAGTCAAAATCTACCCAATGTGTATCGCTTCGCCCTTCCGAACATCCTAAAACATCTCTATAAAACTGACGGCATTTTTCTAAATCAATGACAGGAATAGCTAAATGAAAAGGTTGCATGATTATTTGATATGAATGTGTATTTTGTTGGTGTCGCTTCGCTAAAACACCAACAAAGGCAGAATCTTTTGTATTATTTCGAATTAAAAAATCAGATTTAAGAAATTAATTTTTGACAAATTTTTCTCTAATTACTTGACCTGTTTTTGAGTTGGTAATTCTTAAAATATATAATCCCTTTGCAAAGGAAGATAGATTTTGAGTAAAACTTTGAATTCCTTTTTGATAATTTTCGGTAGTATGAGCTACTGATTTCCCATTACTATCAAAAATTTCTAGTTGTAGTTCTGAATTTGAAGAAGGAATTGCAAAAACAAAATTGATAGAATTTTGAGCAGGGTTTGGATATATTTTTTGGAGTTCAAAATTTGTAATTATGCCTTGATTATCAATAGCGATTGTTTTGGTATAAGTAAATGTTCCGTCCAAATCTACTTGTTTTAATCTATAATAATTGATTCCTGTTTGTGGTTCTTTATCAAAATACTGATAGATTTGATTCTCCATTTTCTTATTTCCAGACTTTAACTCTCCAATTTTGATAAAATCCATTGCATCATTACTTCTTTCAATTTCAAAATGAGAAGTACCATATTCTCTAGCTGTTGCCCAATGTAGTAGGTTTTGATCTTTTACTTTTTCTCCTCTAAATTCTGTAAATTCTAAAGGTAGAATAGTACAATCTAACCCTGCTGTTCCTAAAAAAGTAAGGTCAAACCCTAATCCTGTATTACTAAAGTTATCTATTACTAAATAATATCTTTCTCCTGCTAACACAGGAACATCTAAATTGAATGGATTTCCTGCATTTGGTCCTTCTGAATTAGTTGTTCCTCCGTTAGCTGTACTTACTCCAGTTGTACTATTAGGTCTACTAGAACGAGCATTACAAGAGCGTACAGTTCCATTTGTTGTATAGTTGGAACAAAAATTAGTATTATCAGCTCTATAGAGAATAAAATCATAATCATCTCCTTCATTACCCAGTCCGTCAGTAGTCTGTACTTTGAGAATCAATTATAAAGCCCAAATTTCCTGAAGTTTGTATTTCGAAATTTAACCAAATAGTTTGATTTTCTGAAAAAGTATTAAAACAAGAACCAATCACGTCATCTTGATTTCCATGACAAAACTATTTGTATTAAAAGAAGAACTACTACACAAGGGAAAACTTACCTCACAATCTGAGTATTGATTTTGAATACAAATATCCATTGTTCCTGTGCCACCACCAAAATCCCATATACGTACATAATAAGTATTTCCTCCTACAAGATTATACTCTACTATTCTTGACATAAATCCAGTTCCATCGTCATTATCACAATCTACCGATACAAGTGAACCACAAGTTCCATCAGGGGAACGATAAAGTTGCATTCCACTATCTGTAATTGAGCCAGCTCGTGTATCAATTACGGCTTGCCCTCCTGCAGGGGCTACAAATTTGTACCATACATCTTGAGCACCAGTTCCACTGGCACAAGAGGGATTTCCACCAAATGTACTACTATATGTAGCTGCTACGTTTGTTATATTTTGAAAAGTACATTCAAACTGCCCTACTGGTAAATCAAATGCTCCTGTACATTCATCATTTGCAGGTTGTGCCAAAGAATTGAAAGGAATACTAAGTACAAAAACAAGAACAATATAGCAGACAGGTAAATAATTTTTATTTTCCATGATTTTGAGTCAATTAATTGATATTTTAGACCTAAAAATAATCATAAAAATTGGATTTGCAATTACCTTAGTCTAAAAAAAAATTATAGGTTTTAATTAATCCTACTAACTATTTTTTACTATCAACCTAAAACCAACACGAGGAATATTTTCAATATTTATACTTTCGTCTTCTTTAAGATACTTTCTCAATCTTGAAATAAAAACATCTAAACTTCGTCCTAAAAAATAATCATCATCTCCCCAAAGCTCTTTCAATATAAATTCTCTTCTCAAAACCTGTTCTTTGTTTTTACAAAAAAGTTCTAACAATTCGACTTCTCTTTCAGTAAGAGAATATTTTTTCTGAAAGGGAGAAAGTAAGGATAGATTTTTTACATCAAAAATATAGTTTCCCAACTGAATAGGAATATCTTTTAGAGTAGAATTTTCCGAACTCTTATTTTGATTAGAATCAGTTTGAGAAATAGAAGAACGTTTTAGAAAAATTTCCATTTTCAAAACTAATTCTTCTATACTAAATGGTTTTGTGAGATAATCATCTGCACCTATCCGAAGAGCATGCAAACGGTCTTCTTGTAACGATTTGGCTGTCAAGAAAAGAATAGGAATCTGCTTGTTTTTGGCTCTTACTTTTTTGGCCAGTTCAAAACCATCTAGTTTTGGAAGCATAACATCAAAGATACATAAGTCAAAAATAGTTTTTTCAAAGATTTCAAAAGCTGTCTGTCCGTCTTTTATCCATTCAATTTCATAGCCTTCTAATGTCAGATGGTCTTTTACCACAAAACCTAATGTAGGGTCGTCTTCTACAAATAGTATTTTTTTTTGATTAAACATTTTATATTTTTTGTTTGCACAGACTGGGAAGTCTGTGATACTTGTTCATTTGGTTGTGTAGTAAAACTGTGTTTCTTACCAAAAACCTAATTTGATAAATTAAATTAGCTTCGCTGCTTTTCAGGTGCTACGTTTAAACGATGTAGAGGCTTGATTTATCAAGTCAAAAATTACCGTTTACTTCAAATGAGTACGGAGAAAAACAGTCGCTTTTGCCATCGCATCTAAAATATTAGCATTACTAAACCCATGTCCGTCTTGTGGATAAAGATAATATTCGTTTGTAACATTAAATTGATTCAATGTTTCTTGTAATATTTCGCCTTGCTGAAAAGGAACTAATGTATCTACTCCACCATAAAACATAATTGTAGGAGGAGAAGTTGCCGAAACTGCATACCTCGGACTAAGGTTTTCGAAGAAAACACGGTCATTCTCAATCGATTTTCCTGTCAAAATTTGTATTGCTAAAGCCACTTGTTGAGTTTCTGTATTCTGACTATTGGTATAAGAAACATCTAAAAAATCAGTAGGACCGACTACATTAATAAGAGCTTTCACTTTGTTTTCTGTGTCGTATTTGTAGCTATGAAGCATAGCCAAATGCGCTCCTGCACTTGCGCCTACAAAAGCAAACTGATTCGAAATTCCATATTCTTGACTTTTATCTTCTAAGTCTTTTATTATATTTTCCATATCGTCGGTTTGCATAGGAAATGGTTGTCTGGTAAAATTAGCCAATCTATAATTGACATTCACGACGGCATATTCTGGCGCAGAAAGTTTCAAATAATCATAAATTCCTTTCATATCTGCTTTATCTCCTTCAATCCAACCTCCACCGTGTACTAAAACGACAACTTTTGTTTGTTTAGAACTTCTCTTTTTGGGTAAATAAATATCATACTTTTGAAGTGGATCATCTCCATAAGCAACTTCTTTGAGTTCTTTTTCATTCTCAAAAACAATAATCTCATTGTCAGTTTCAGAAGTTTTATCTTCACAAGACAAAAGAGTAAAGGAAAATAGAAAGGCAATTACGTATAATAAATATGATTTTTTCATTATTTCAAATTTTGGTTTAGTTTAAAATCTCATTTTAATAAGACAAAAATACCTCCTAAAGTTTATTCTAAGTAGTGATGCAAAATTAAATACATGTATTGTTTTGAAATGAATTTTTCGAACACAGAGTTACAGAGAACACAAAGAATGATAATACAGCTTTAAAATACGCTATTTTTGTAATGTAGGTGTAAATAATTTTACTCAATTACTTACTCTTCTACATTTTATCTAACTCTAGAAAAAGCTTCAAAAACCCAGTTCAGAATTACCATCATAAAAGCCTGCACAGGAACACCAATTACGAAAGGAACAAAATAATTCATCATGCGCCAAGATTCTTCTATTTTGTAATAATGTTTTCTGCTCCACCAACAATACCAATATTCGGAACAACAATTTCTACATATTTCGGCATCTGTTCCAAACAAAAACTCACTCAAAACAAGCGAAGGAATAACAACAATTAGGGTCGCAAAAATGACTTTGTTATTAAAAACAAAAGGCAATTCTTTTCCTTTTTTCTTGCGATTTCGTGCTGTTCTTCTTTCGGTAAGCTTGGGAAACAGTTTGCGCTTAAACCCCCACATAATTACCAAAGTAGTCAGAATAGGAACAAACCAGTACAGATGACCATAATGAATCCGTTCTTTTATAAGCCAGCGAGTATGATTGTCAATTTGGGCAGTCAAAACTTTTGCATTAAACCAACTAAGTATAAGACCAATAAAAACAAAGACAAAGCAAAAAAGCAGAAAATCAGAGAGCCAAGGTCTTTTAGTTTGAGGAACGATTTTGTTTTTATAAAATGCTTTTAACGAGTGCTTTATAGTCCAAATAGTTTCATTGAATGCGCCTGTAAACTTTGAAGAAGTAGAAAAAGAAGGCAGATTATCAATTTCTATATATTCTCTGTCGTTCTTTTTTGGTTTGGTTTTGTAGTATGTATTTAATTTTTGAGAAGTAACCCAAACATATTTTCCATAAAGTTGATTGTCATACGATTTGCCTTGCTCTACGGCTTCTAAAAAAGCTCTTTTTCCTACATCAGCTCTTTTGCACTCAATAATTACTTCGTCATTTGTGTGTTGATTGTCCGAAAAAATCACAATATCAACATATCGATAACTAGAACCCATTTTTACTTTGCGTTCAAAAGTTATTCTACTAGGTAGATATTTTTTTTCTGTTACCAATTTTATGTACGCCCACGCTCTAACCTCTTCTTCGGGTTCCCAACGCAAACTCATAGATTGATGAGGATAAAAAACGTACTTGGTAGAACCTATTGTATCGAAGCGAATTAATCCTTCTGAAACACCTTTTTTGAGTATTTCAGAAATTTTGTAGGGGTCTTTTGATTTTGTAGCCAATTTAATTGAGGAAATTAATGAGATTTTAGGATAAAATAAAATAGGCTTTAAAAGTGCGTTTTTTTTACTAAAAATCCTAACCTAACTTTTATCAAAATGTCATCTTTTGCTATTTTTTTTGGCAAATTTTTGATTTATAGGATTTGTTAAACTAATTTTAAAATTCTCTTCTGTTGTCGGTGTCCTAACCACGGGCATAAGGCTATAAATAAATTCTGGTTTTTACTCCTTTAGGAGTTGCATATTGGTAGCAAAATCTAGGAATCTCTCTATTTATTTACTCCGTAGGAGTTGTATATTGTGGTAGTAACTAAAGAAAAATCCTATCAATATGTAGTTCCTACGGAACAAGAAACAGTTTTTTGTTTTCATTTTTCTACCAATATGAAGTTCCTACGGAACAAAATTACAATAAAAATTTTAGCCTTACGGACAACAACATTTTTTGACTGTATCAAAATTCTCTTTCCTTCCATTTTACTTTCTTAGTCTTCAAAAAATATATTGCTACCAAAGCATACAAAAAGGGTTCAGTTATGAAAAAGATAAAAACTGATAAAAGAGTAGATGCAGAAATTTTTAGCTTTAGTTTTACAAAAAACGAGATTATTAGTAAATAATTAATTCCTAAACTTATAAGAATAAATAAAATTAGATAATTATTTATAGTCAAAATTATTCCTATAAAAAAAATAATTCTGAATAAATAAATAAGTAAAAATCCTCTTCCAAAAGAATTAGAGAACTGCCACGCACCACTAAACCAACGATGACGCTGCAAAATCCATTCTTTTAAAGTAGGTTCTGGTTCTGTAAAAGCTAGAGAATTAGAATTAAAAAGATGAACGAAAAAAGGAGTTTTTAGATGATTTTGAAATGCTTTGAAAAGAGCTACATCTTCGGTTACCGAAAACTCAATATTTTCATATCCACCAATTTCTTGATATATATTTCTATCAAAAATGAGATTGTTTCCCATTGCAGTCTGTGGAAAACCTAGTTTTGAGAAAATAGCTAAAACTCCCTGTCCCAAAATCCAATCTATTGTTTGAAAAACAGAAAGTATTTGTTGTTGGTGTCGCTTCGCTAAAATAGTGGTGGCTTTTATTGTTGGTGTCGCTTCGCTAAAACACCAACAATGGCACAGATTTAACTTATTAGTAATGGTAGGAATTGTAGTTCCCATTACCATTTTTATTTTTTCGCTTTTGTAATAATTCGTAACTAATTCTGTTAGCCAATCTTTGTTTACAAGTATATCTGCATCAAGCAAAATAATTGTTTCTCCTTTAGAATGATTAATAAGTTGATGAATAACATTTGCTTTGCCTTTCAGATTATTTTGATTTATTAAATTATAATTATTCTCTTCAATTTTGAAGTATTTGTAATTTAAACATTCATTACTATTTACAAATTTTTTTATAATTTCTGCACTTTTATCTTTTGTATTTTTATCATTATCATCTCCTAAAAGAATTTCTATTTCAAAATTGTCTTTGTTTTCCTCTTTTTTGTAAAACTCGTTTATAGATTTTTTTAGATTTTGCAAACACGATAGAATTACTTTTTCTTCATTTCGGACGGCAATTAGAATACTTATTTTTTTCATTACTTGCCTATTTTCATAGACTAAAGTCTATGGTACATTTTTCACACGCTAAAGCGTATGCTACAAAATAAAATCAACCGAATCATTAAAACTCTTTTCAAAACTTTCTTTATCAAACTCTTTTTCTTTTCCTTTTTCCAATCTTGCGATAAATTCTTTTCTGGTTATCATATCAGCTCCAAACCTCGCCAAATGTTCGGTATAAACTTGACAATCAATCATTTCGAAATTATTTGCTAATAGATTTTTTACTAGCACTACAAAACCAACTTTTGAAGCATTATCTTCTGACGCAAACATAGATTCTCCAAAAAAACACTTTCCTACAATTTCGCCATACAATCCTCCTACTAATTTGTCTTCTTTCCAAACTTCCACCGAATGAGAAAAACCTTCGTAATGAAGATTAATAAAAGCCTGTTGCATCTCTGTAGTAATCCAAGTTCCATGTTGATTAGGACGATTATCTACTTTACAATTTTGTATCACTCTTTCAAAAGCTGTATTAAAGGTAACCCTAAATTCTTGTTTTCTCAAAATTGGTCTAAGACTTTTAGAAAACTTAAAATTTTCTGGTAAAATAACAAAACGAGGATTAGGCGACCACCATAAAATTGGACTATAATCTGAATACCAAGGAAAAATTCCATTATTATACGCTTTCTTAATTCGCTCTTCTGACAAATCTCCACCGACTGCCAAAAGTCCGTCGTCGTCTGCATACTGAACAGGAGGAAAATCTAAGGTTTTTGGATTAAGACGATACGCCATAGAATGGGAAATACTAGGAAATGGGAATTAGGAAATGGGAAATGAAGCAATGAAAAAACGAATTTCAAAAGTAAATACAAAGAATAAATTTAGAAGTCAGAATTTAGAAGTAAATACCAAAGTATGAAATTAATAATTAATTATTTGGAATACTATTTTTTGTTGAACAAAACAGGAATTACTGAATTGATTAAAAGAAAAAAGTCTTACAAAAACGAGCTTTGTAAGACTTTTAAAGGACTAATTCAATAATTATTTCTTAGGTAATCATTTGAATTAACTAGTACTAATTAATTATGGAAATGTTATACCTTTGTAATCATTTACATTAATCCAAGAAAGTTTAGCATCGTACTTCGTATTAATTGATCTAATAAACTCATTTGCTGCAAGGGCATAACCACGCTGCGTAAGGTGAACACCGTCTAAGCTAAACGCACCACCTAAAACAAATTGTGTGTTGTATCCTACGCCTTGGTATGTATAACCTGATTTTACCTTATTAAAGAAATCAAACATATCTACATAAGCATACTTTGAACCTGCAGCAGTCTTGATAACTTCATTATATTCCACAATTGCTGCTTTTATTTTCTCTTGTTCGCTTGGATCAAGTACGTATGCTCCTGTAAGTATTGGAGCATTTCCTGCTTTAACCTGCTCTTCTAAAAAGTCACGAGCAGTTAATAAAATCAAATCGTTTTCGGTAGCAGCACGCAATCCTGTAGGGTTAGTAGGAGGATTAGGAGCATCTTGTATAAGAAAAGGATTGTTATCACTTTTCTCTACTTTAGGAAGTGCAGCAACAACTTGATTTAAGTATTTATCTGTTTCTGCATCTACTAAGGCTTGTCCCTCTGGAGATGCAATAATACCAGAAGCTATTGCTTCTGCTTCTGCTTCAGATTTGCCCTCCTCAATTTGTTTTGCTTTAATACCAGCTTTTACATTAATTTCTACGCCTACTCTAAAAGCAGCACGATTACTTCTAACTCTAGCTTCAATACCTCCATTAAGTAAATTAGCTTGTTCTTCACTTGTTATAGGAAAAACGTTATAAGCAGTAGCATTGAAGAAAGGAATAGCTAAAATATCTGGAATATTAGCAATAGCACCACCACTAGCACCACTTAAACCTGCTACTATTCCATTAATAGAACCTTCAAAAGTAGCTCTAGGAGTTATTGGGTCTGTTCCTTGGTCTCCCCCAGCAAGTGCATAGCCTAAAACATCGTTATTTCCAATCCACAATGTAAAAAAAGTAGGATTTTGCGCTGCTGCATCAGCCACTACAGTAGTTGTAGGAGCAGTAGCAAAGCGAGTGAAAAAAGGATTTGCTGATAAAGGTAGATTAGCTGGATTTCCGTAACCATCAAAAAGTAAATGAAAAGACTTTGCACCAGGTACACCTAAATTTTGGTAGGGTCAAGCAGCACCTATAGGAGTAAGCAAATCAGCTGGGTTTGCTGCTTGTTTTACACGAGACGGTAATGGAAATCCAGTAGCAGTTAGTTCTAAGCGAGGAACGAATACTCCATTTACGATTCCTACACCATTGCCTTCTGGCATAAGAGGCGTTTTGAACTCATTAACAATTCCTCCTGCTTCTTTCATACTCATAGCGAGCATACTAGGATACGAATTGATTTGTCCTTCACGATAAAGTGCTCCATCAGCATATCCTGATGTAAGAGAATTTCCTAGAGCTACGTAAGTCGTAAAATCTGCGCTACCACTTGTTGGAGTAGGCGTTTCAATTTCTGGCTGACACGCAAAAAGACCTATCGTAGCAAGCATTGCTACACCAGTCCAGCGTGAAAAAAGTTTTTTGTATAATTTCATAATAAATATATGCTGTTTTTTGTATAATTTTTTACTTAAAATAGAATTTTTATCAACAAATAGAAGTTATAATTATGTATACCAATTTGGCAAATAATAGTTTTGCAATTACAAATATACGTAATAAAAACATAATTAGTTGTTATTCAGATGTTCCAGAAGATTTGGACGCTCCAAATTTGTAAGAAAGTCCGAAACCAAATACATTAGCACCTGCTTCGAAAGTTCCGTCAATTCCACCTGTGTCTGGTGCAGCTACATTTTCACGTTCTGCTTTATCTACTAATAAATAATGAACATCAATAGTAAAACGTTCTCCTATTGTATATCCAAGACCTAATGTATAACCGAGTGTGTTTGCATCCGGGGTTTCTGGTGTAATATAACCATCTTTTACTGCTGTTTGGTCATAATAAATACCACCACGCAAAGCAAGGGATTCAGTAGCCATATATTCTGCACCTATTTTGAAGACAGAAGAATTCTCATATTGACGCTGTGAAACAGTTTCAGTTGAGCCTAAAACAGGCTCATTATATTCAAATTTCAATTCTTTATATTCTGACCAACCTGTTACATTCCATTCTAAAGCAAGTTGAAGTTTGTCCATTGGCTTAATACCAACTCCTACTGAAAATACAGAAGGTAATGGTAATGTAGAATTAAATGTAGTAGCTAAGAAACGAGATTGTACTAAAGGCAAATCTGGAACTGTAAAATTAGCTTCTCCGTCTTCTACTGTCAAATCAATTTTAGAACGGTAATTTACTCCTACAGAGAATTTTTCGTTCACTTCATAGTAAGCTCCAAGATTAAAACCAATTGCAGGGGTTGCACTTCCTTTTAGAAGGACATTACTATCTCCACCAGTTTGAGTCAAGGGAACATTACGCTCCAAAGAAACCGAACCGAAAGCGATATCAAGACCAGCACCAATTCCAAATTTTTCAGATATTTTGTAACTTACCGTAGGCTGGACTACTATTGCAGCCAGACTAAGCTCGTTGAGAGAGTAACGACCCGACCATTGATCTCCCCACGTTACAGTAGAACCGAAAGGAGTAACAACACCTAAACCTACATTAAGTCTGTCATTTATTTTTACGATACCATACGCAAAGAAAGGAGTAGAAAGAGGCGAATTTGTTTCTTCTGTTGCTATACCGTTTGTCCTTAAATACTGAACACTAGAACTTACAAAGTTTGCGCCTAGCATAATTGAGCTACTTTCTTCCATTGCCATTGCCCCAGGATTAAAGAACAAACTTGGTGCGCCAGAGCGAAAACCTACGGCACAGTTGCCCATTGCAGTAACTCGGCTACCTTGCAAAACTACTTGATACCCACTTGCCATAACAGTTGAGCTTGAAAGGAGTACACCTGCACTTAACAAACCTGCTCCTATTAGGCTTGTAGTTGCTTTTTTGATAATTTTTTTCATAAAATGTTCACTATTTGTGTGTGAATAATTGATTAATGAATTTTTGATTTTTGATATATTTAATAATAAAGCAAAAGAATGTTTTTTTCGGAAGTTATCAAAATTTAATTTAATATTTTTTACAAATTTGATAAAAATAAAATGAATTTCTGTGAAAATCCTAAATTATCTTGCTTATTTTTACTGAAAAGGTATAAAAAATTCGGCTAACATACTAATTTACCAAATAAATTTAGTTATTATTTTTTGAAAAGGTAAAAGATAGTTCTTAAATGTCGTTAAAATACTATAACCTAGACAGTTGAAAACTTTCAACTACTTAATAATATCTTTTTGATAAAATTGGGAAGACAAAAAGCTGCTTGATGAATTTCTTGATTGTAATAAAATAATTCTTTATCAAAAATAGTCTTTTCTACTTCGTTTTTTAATTGATTATTTTTTGTGAAAATTTCTTGATTTTTAGCTGCACACGCAAAACCCCACATTCCAGTAGGAAGAGAAGCCACCGAACTCAAATAAGGCAACACCGTTTTGTTACTAGTTGTATTATTCGAATCAAACAAAAACACTTCTTTCAAGGAATTGATAATACTAACAAAACGCTCTTGATGCCAGCGAGGTGCATCGCATTGAGTAGCCAAAATTCCATTGTTATCTAATATATTGTATAATTTTTGAAAAAATGTTTTATCTAAAATAGGTTCTTGTGTAGTATCGGCTGCATCTACAAGTATTATATCAAATTTTTCATCTGGATTTTGATTTAAGAAATCATTCGCTTCTACAAAAATAATCTCTAGTTTTGGATTTTCTAAAGCACTTCCAAGACTTTCAAAATTTTCTTTTGCAGCTTCTGTAACCATTTTGTCTTGCTCAATCATAATTACTTTTTCTACACAATCATAACGCAACACTTCCCTTGCCGTTCCTCCATCTCCACCTCCAATAATTAATACTTTTTTAGAATTTAATTTGGAAGAATGGTAATTAGTGTAAAACGTAAAAGCAGGGTGAACCAGCATTTCGTGATACGCAGCTTCATCTTTTTCGGTAGCGACCACCAAACCATCTAAAACTAAAGCTTTTCCGAAGGCAAACGTATCAAATACTTCTACTTTCTGAAACTCACTTTGTTTTTTGAATAATAAATCGCCTTTGTGTTTGAGTGATAAAGCTAGATTTTCATCTCGCTCTGTAAACCAAATTTCTTTACTTATTTTGTTTAGTTCTTGATTTTCTTCATTGAAAATAGGCTTTTCGTTTTGCTTGATTTTATCACGATTTTGGGCAAGTGAAGAAGGTTTGTAATCATTTTTTTTCAAAAGTTCTAGCTGTCCTCTTCTCATTTCGATGGTTGAGCCGTGGCTTGCTTCAAAGGCTTCTTTCAAAACGTTGTAACACTTCCAAGGATCTGTACTTTCGCCACAGGTAAATAAATCAATTGAAGCAAAACCCCATTCTGGCCACGTATGAATGGCTAAATGGCTCTCTTCAATAACCACAACACCAGAAACTCCATAAGGAGAAAAATGATGAAAGGTAAGATTAATAATCGTTGCTCCTGCTTGCTGTGCTGCATTTTGCATAGCGTTTTGTACATACGTTACATCGTCTAAAAACGAGGGTTTGCAGTCGTAAAGTTCGACAATGACGTGTCTTCCTAGTGCGTTCAAAGGCTTTTTTTGTTTGTTGGAAATTGTAGAATAAAAACTCTAAGATTCTTACAAATGATATAGAAAAATTTATTACAAACTTTACTCTTTATCTTCTATCAACTTTTTCAATTCATCTTTGCTTGGTAGAATTGTTTTGTACTTGCTGGCAAAAATTTGTTCGTTATCTTCTGGTAGCGTAATTTCTACAAGCGTATCATTTTTGTCTTGACAAAGAATAATTCCTATTGTTTTGTTTTCTTCGTCAAGTTTGATAAATCTATCATAATAATTGACATACATTTGGATTTGTCCAATATCTTGGTGCTTTAGCTCTCCTATTTTTAAATCAATAAGCACGAAACATTTTAACAAACGATTATAGAAGACCAAATCAATTTTGAAGTGTTTCTCATCAAAAGAAATTCGTTTTTGACGAGCTACAAAAGTAAATCCTTTTCCTAGTTCTAATAAAAAATGTTCTAGTTTGTCAATAAGTTCTTGTTCTAAATCCGATTCAGAATAGTTTTTTTGTTCTGGCAAACCAATAAATTCCAAAATATAAGGATCTTTGAGCGCATCGGAAGGTTTGGATATAAGTTGTCCTTTTTTTGATAATTCCTTTATTTGGTCTTTATCTCTACTCAAAGCTAAACGCTGATAAAGAGCAGAATCAACTTGCCGTTGTAATTCTTTGAGTGTCCAAAAATTCTGAATAGCTTCTATTTCATAAAAACCTCTTTCGTTTTGGTCTTCTATTCTAATGAGTTTGAGATAATGCGACCAGCTTAACTTAAAAACGGGTCTAAAATTAGATTTAGATTTAGATTTAGAATCTAAAATTTTAGTAGTGTTCTCTTCTTCATTTTCTCTTTTATTCAATTTCCGAGAAACGTTCTCGGAAATTGAATTCTTAGTTGGAAAGTTAGTTTTAGAATAAGCAACATAAAATTTACGCATATTTTCCAGATTATCCACAGAAAAACCCTTTCCAAAACTCTTAGCTAATTTTTCAGACAAATTTTTCAAAACTTCCTTTCCATATTCTGCTCTTTTTTCTCCTTCCTGTTCAAAATTGACAATCATTTTTCCCAACTCAAAATAAGTGTAAACCATAGTTTGATTGACACTTTTTATGAGTGATCTTTTAGAGCTAGAAATCAAACTTTCTACTTGCATATACAACTCTTCTTTGGCTTCTTCCTTTATTTGCTCTTTGTCTGAATCTGATTTTTTAGGCTTCATAATTTACAAAATAAGTTTCTTCTAATTTAGTACTTTTCATTTCCTAATTTCCCATTCCCTAAAACTACTTCTGCCTCTCCTGTATTTGCATCAAAAACTGTTTCAAAAACTGCTTTTGATTTTCGTGTCTTACCGAAAGGTTATCCAAATCTTGATAAGCTGTTTCAAAATATTCGTTCATTTTCTCTTCTGTAACTTTTCTTATATTTAATTTAGTATAAATTTCTGTAACAGCTTTTACTTTTTCACTTTCATCAAAATCAGTATTTTTTTCAGTTTTATCTATCCAACTTTGAAGCTCCTTATTTCCCTTTTTCCTTTCTAACTCTAAAGCTGTTAGCATTAAATAGGTCTTTTTGTTTTCTATAATATCTCCACCTACTCGTTTTCCAAATGTTTCTGGATTGGCATACACATCAAGAATATCATCGTGAAGTTGAAAACCGATTCCTGCTGAAATTCCTATTTCTCTTAGTTGCTGCGCTTCAAACGGTTTTGCACCTCCCAGAATTGCTCCTAATTCTAATGAAAAACCTAATAAAACGGCTGTTTTGAGTTTTATCATTTCAAGATATTCCTCTAGTTGCACATCATTGCGTTTTTCAAATTCCATATCAAACTGCTGTCCTTCACAAACTCCAATGGCACATTTATTAAAAAGCTGCAAAATTAATGGAAACTTATCCGATGGAATGGATTCTGAAAACCATTGATACGTCTTTATTAACATTAAATCTCCTGACAATAAAGCTGTATTTTCGTCCCATTTTTCATGAGCCGTTTCTTTACCTCTACGGATTGGCGCATTATCCATAATGTCATCATGTAATAGAGTAAAATTATGAAAAACCTCTGTTACAATCGCAGGTGCAACGGCATTTTTCCATTCATTATCATACAAAGAATAGCCTAAAAGAACGAGCAGAGGACGCATTCTTTTTCCTCCTAGCGACATAATGTATTCGATGGGAGCGTACAAATCTTTAGGTTTTCCTTCTGTTTTTAAGGCTTTGATATGAGTTTCAAGTGCTTTTTGAGCTTCTTGTAAGGAGAATGTAGGAATGGCAGTAGTTTCTTTTGACATTATAAAGTATTTTGTTGTTGGTGTCGCTACGCTAAAACACCAACAACGGCAGGAACAAATAATAAGTGTAGAATTTAATAGTCAAATATAGATAAGTAAATTTGAGTTTCCCAATTTTGTAATTAAATTATACGCACAAAAAAATAGTATAGAATTTCATTATTTTGAAATTTTATACTACAATTTACTTCAAACTTTGTAAATAGTCTATAATCAGACTTTGACAATAGTTGATACAACTTATTCTATCAAAGAATCTGCAATCTGCTGAACTTCTTCAACTGGTAATTTTGTATTCTTGGCTACCCTTTCAACAGAAATATCATCTGCAAGAAAATTCTTAGCGATTTCTCTAGAAATATCGTGTCCAAATTTTGATTTTTCTTTTGACTGTTCGTTTGCAAAATCTACAAAGTGCTTGTTATCTTTATAAATTTTCTCTTTTTCTTGATATAAAGAACGCTGTTCATCTGACAAACTTTCCATTTCCTCTTTGCTCAAAAGGACAAAATCGTTCATATATTCTATAAGTTGGTTCATCGAATCCATAATTTTTACTTGTTTTAGTGAATATTTTTTTAGTTTTTCTATATCAAATAAACTATAAATTGCAAGTATTGTTTGATAATTACTAAAATTATTAGCAATTTTAACGTAAGAAGTGTTTCAAAATCTATTTGATTAAGTTTCTCAATTTTATTTTCAAGTTATTTTTCTCTTCTTCATTTAGGTTTTCTGTATATTCTAAAAATTTAAGAGAAAATTTTCTTAGTGCATTATTAAACCATTTTTCATTATTTTTAGAAGAATCTGATTGAATAATTTCTAACCACTCAGCAGCCAAATAATCTTGCCAATCAGTTAATAATTTTATTTTCTCCCTATTAATTTCACTTCTATTTTCTACAAAAAGAGTATTTCGGTCTATTTTCTTGTATTTTCTATTCCAATCTACCAAATTTTTGAAACCTACTTGTGGTCGTGGACTTCTATCAGGAAAAGGAAGTTTTTCTGTAACGCTATTAATATAAAAACCAGTCGCAACTGAAACAGAATTGGTATTTCGTTTGATGAAAATTACCCATTCAAATGGTACAACTTGTTGAATACTTGAACCTGGAATTGTATCCGTTTTTGTAGATTTCAATTCTACAGACTCATAAAAAAGAGTTGTTCCATCACTAATTTCCAAATATAAATCTGGATTGGTATAAACTGAATTTTTAGATTTCGTAGTTACCTGTCTTTGGCTTGTAGTCAATTCTTCTGGTAAGAAAATATTTTTTATTTGATACTTAAAAAGTTCTTTTGTATCAATCTGATGTATTTCTGAATCCATTTGTAAGCTAATTTTTTCAATTTTCGTTTCTCTTATCGAATTATGAATCGATAGAAATTCCTTAAAATAGCGTTTCAAAAACTCATCTGTATTGGCTTCTTCTGACTGAAATTTTATTAAATCAAGTTCATTTTTGGTAGAATTTAATTTTTGTTCAATTTCATAAAAATAGACAAACAAAAAACAAGTTAGTGGAGTAATTTCGTTCATAATAATTGATTAGAATATTTCTTTGACTTTTTATTTTATTTTTCCTTTGCTTTCTTCTTTACCAAAATACAATTCCCAGTTGCTTTCAATTTTCTTAGCCAAATGATACGCTAAAAAAGGAGGAACAGCATTTCCTACTAGTTTGTAACCCACAGAAGCACTTACTTCAAACCTATTTTTCATTTGTTTTTTAGGAATCACAAAATTATAATCATCTGGAAAAGTCTGTATTCTGGCACATTCTCTAAGTGTCAAACGTCTTTCTTTATAGCCTTTTTCTAATTCTTGATTTATTTTACCTCCATTTTCTTTACTCAATCGCCTATATTCTATATTTCCGTGGTGTTCTGCACGAATAGTTGGTGCTAGTTTTTCTAAATCTACTTCTTTTTGCCCTTGACAATGCGTTCCCATAAACTTAGCTTTCGAATAATATTTTTGAGAAATATCTGTACTATTTTCAGGCTCTTCCAAATCCTTTAAAACGGCTTTGCTTTTGGTAAAATTGATCATCAAATCTTGTAAAGGAGAATAATAAATTTCGCCATTCAGACGATGAGTAGGAATTGGATAAGGTGTATATTTTTCTGAAATGGTAGCTTTACCTAATTCTTTTAAGGCTTCTTTTGTCAGAGCTGATTTTTTGAAACCAATAAAAAATATACGTTCTCTTGACTGTGGAACGCCATACATTCCTGAATGAAGAATTTTTGTAAGCACTAAATATCCCTCTTTTTTTCCTTCTGTGGAATTAATATCTGAAAAATCATTTTGGATAATTTTTTCTACTTCTCCCAAATTAGTAAGTCCTTTTACATTTTCGGCAACAAAAATTTTCGGCTTCGTAATTTCTATTACTTTCTTCATCCAAATATATAATTGTCCTCGTGTTTCTTCGGAAGGAATTGTGTTTTTTATACTCTCATTATTTGGATTTTTATCTATATTTTCAATCAATTTTCCATTATGGTCTTTGTGCGAATCAAATCCTTTTCGCTTTCCAGAAACACTAAAATCTTGACACGGAAAACCTCCTGTAACAATTTCTACGTTTTGAGGAAAAACAGTTGTATCTCCATTCTGAAATTGTTTTACAAAATCTACAATACTACCAACTTTAAAAATTTCTTTTTCCTTATCTTGTTGAATTTCTTTTTTAGTCAAAAAATAATCATTCCAAGTCTTTTTTGCGTACTGATTAATATCATTTGCAAATTTTGTTTCGAAAATGGTTTCTTTGAGGTAATAATAAAAATCGTCTTCTTTCTCAACCCATTCTTGATTTATCTTTGTATTTATAATTCCTTTGAGAACCTTAAAACCTCCTTCAAACCCAATATCCATTCCACCACACCCAGAAAAAAGGGAAACCAAATTCTTTTTCATTTTTATATTTCTTTAAATTCTATAAATGTGTCTTATTCTATAATTCAAATAGTATTTACTAATTATTATCCTTGTTGTCATTTATTTAAACACAACAATTTTCAGTTGAATTAGCCGTTTAATCAATTCGTAATTTTTAATTTTTAATTCGTAATTATCTAAGTATATCAGCAATATCACTTTTAGAAAGTGTTTTGACAAAACTAGATTCTGTTGTAATCAAATCTTGTGAAAGTGCTATTTTTTGTTGTTGTAAGGCTAATATTTTTTCCTCTACTGAATTTTGAGTAATGAATTTATAAATAAAAACTTTGTTTTCTTGTCCAATTCTATGCGCTCTATCAACGGCTTGCGCTTCAATAGCAGGATTCCACCAAGGGTCTAACATAAAAACATAATCGGCAGCCGTCAAGTTTAGTCCCACTCCACCAGCTTTTAGAGAAAGTAAAAATACTTTTATTTTATCGTTGTTTTGAAAGTTTTCTACCTCTGCTTTTCGGTCTTTTGTTCCTCCATCAAGATACGAATAATTGACATTTTCTTTGTCTAATTCTTTCCGAACTAAAGTAAGATGCCTTACAAACTGACTGAAAATAAGCACTTTATGCCCTTTACTCAAAACGGTTTGCAGCTTTTCCCACAAATCAGAAAATTTACCAGAATCGCCTTCATAATCTGGATCGACCATTTTTGGGTGATTAGCGAGTTGTCTTAATCTAGTCAAACCTTGCAGGAGCATAATTTGAGATTTGCCCATTCCTTGAATTTCGATATGCTTCAAAATTTCATTTCTGTAATAGGATTTGGCTTCTTCATAAACTTTTTCCTGTGATTTGCTCATTTCTACATAAATGATATTTTCTACTTTTGGAGGCAAATCTGTTGCTACTTGTTTTTTGGTTCTTCGAAGAATAAAAGGTTTTATAATAGTTTGTAGCTTTCTTGCTTTATCAACGTCATTTTGTTTTTCTATAGGTAGTTGATAATGCGTTTTGAAGAATTTTTGATTGCCCAAAAGTCCACCATTTACAAACGACATTTGCGACCACAAATCTAGCGTAGAATTTTCAATCGGAGTTCCTGTCAAGATAAGTTTGAAACGAGATTTTAATGTTTTGACAGCCTTTGAGATTGCCGAAGTAGGATTTTTTATAGCTTGAGATTCATCTAAAATTACATAATTAAAATAAAATCCATTCAAAATATCGGCATCAATACGCATCGTTCCGTAAGAAGTCAGGATTACATCGTACTTTGGAAAATAAGTAACAATATCTTTATTTCGGTCTGTTCCAGTATATCGCCAAACCTTCAAATCAGGAGCAAATTTTTTGGCTTCGACAGCCCAATTATACAAAAGTGAAGTAGGCATAATGAGTAAAGATGGCGCAACTTCTCCTTCTTTTTCCTTCTGTGATTGCAGCAAAGCTAATGTTTGAACGGTTTTTCCAAGTCCCATGTCGTCAGCCAAACAACCACCAAAATTAAATTCTTGCAAAAAACGAAGCCAATTATAACCTGCTTTTTGATAGGGTCGTAATGTTCCTTTAAATCCTTTTGGAAGTTCAAAATCTTCTATTTCTCCAAAATTATCAGCATCGTATAACTTTTGAAGTTTTCGGTTCATGGTTACATTTGCCAAATTTCCCTGCTCTAAGTTCTGAACTAAGGCTAAATGATGTTTTTTGAGTGCAAAGCGTTCATCTTTTGACTGCATAAACTCAAACAGTTCACTATATTCTACAAACCATTCTTCTGGAATAACGGCAATTTCTCCATTTGGAAGCACAAATTCGTGTTGTCTTTTCAAAATATACTGACGAAGTTGCATAAACGGAATTTGATATTCTCCAAAAAATACTTTTGCATTTATATCAAACCAATCTTTATTTTCATTAATCGAAATGCTGATTTGAGATTTTCCAATAAAATAATTTTTACCTTCTTCGCTCTTGTGCTGCTTTAATTCTACTCCTAATTCTTCTAAAATACTTTCATTTTTGGTAATCCACGAAAAAGCCTTTGAACGAGGAAGTGTAATTTTTCCTTTTTGAATAATTAATCCTAATTCTTTGAGCTTCGAAATGATTGCTTTTTCTGTTACGACTTGTCTAATGAATTTTGTAAAACTAAAATTACCTTCCTTATTCTCAAAAATGACATGACTATTTTGGTTTTCGTTTAATTCTGAAACTTTATAAACTTCATTGTTATATCTAAAATTGAGTTCGAAAACTACTGTGTTTTCGCTCTCGTTTTGATTTGATTTTGGGTTAGAATTATTTTTTGTAGAATTAGACAAATCAAAGAGTGAGCCTGTAGAAGAAGACAAAATCTTAAAATGTAGTTCTGCTTTTGGGTCGTGTCTTTTTGTAAAAATATCAAAACCTACTGCAATTACATCGTAGGACGAAATAAGAGAAGCGACAAATTTTTCATAATATTTTTCCTCCACACTTTTATTGACTAAAATGAATTTTTTGCGTAGAAATGGTTTTAGCTTTGCGCCTTCCAATGGTCTGTCGAAATGGTATAAAATATTTTTGTGCAGCAGCCACGCAGGAGAACTACAAACGATTTTTGCATCAGACTGACGAAATTCTATCGTTTTTTGAGAAGGCTTAATTGAATCGTGTTTTATGGTTGGATAGTATTGTGTGCTATCTGGATTTTTATAAACGTGAAAAAGAATGGTAGCAGGTTTTTTTGGAATTTTCAATAAAATCTCCTGTTGGAGTTCCGTCCTTTTGCATCGTATAGACGAGCTTGTTTTTCTCTAAAAGAAGGCTCAAGATTTTTAGCTTTCTTGTTTCTATATAATCCTCAATTAGCTTTTGTATAACTTTATCGCCTTTTTCTTCATCAAAAATACCATATATAAAATCATAAACATTTAGTTTTCTGTTTATATTTCCTGTTTTGTTGGTTCTTTTTACTGCGTTAGTTGCTTTGGAAGAAACAGCACTAAATTTTTTGACAATGGCATCTTGTTGAATAGATTCCATTAGTTTTATGAGTTCATAATCCGACTCTGAGAGTCCGTTATCAAACTCGTGAGCATTACGAGAAGAAATATTTTGATATTTGAGAGTCAGTTTTCCGTGTTGAACCTGTACCACAAAAGACTCAAACAAACAACCCAAAAATTGATGTTCGTAAAGTGAATAAACAACCTTAAAAGATTCGGTAGGCGAAACATTCATAAGAAAACAGTAGATAAAACGATAGAAAACAAATCAAAAATTGTTTGCCTTTTTAGATTTAAGACAACTTCAAAAATACGGATTTTTTTTGATTTTTGTGTAATTTCAATTTCTACAAATAGGGCATGTTTATGAAAAATAATTGAATTTAAAAATGTATCTAATCAAACAAATTAGCTACGCTGCTCCTTCGGGGTATAGTATTTTTTTGACTTTGACAGTCCTTTCACAAGGCTGTCAATAGTTTAAAAAATAAGCACTCTTGCACTAAACTATTGTCAGAGTTATTTTGGATTACCAAAAAAACTACTGACAAAGTTTTTATGAATATGCCATGTTTTTTAGATAATAACTTGTAGCTTTTTAATTTGTAATTTCTTTCCTTCCTCCGAAAAGTTTAGTTTTCAGTTTCTCCAACTTCTCAAAAAAAGAGTTCGGCAAACTTTTTCTCAATGTTTCTACAAAATAAGTCCAAACAATAAGTTTCCAAAACGAAAAAGCCGTTTTCAGACTTTTATCGTGTTTTTGCACAATTTCTTTAGATTCGAAACGAACTTTTATTTTATTTTTACTGCTCAGTCCATCTGTTTTAAAATTTGCTATGGGTTTTGGGAAGTAATAAAACGAAATTCCTTTTCTATAAAGCTCATAAACCTGCTCAAAATCAGAAGTAATATAATTTCCAGAAAAAAGTTCTTTTTTGGCTAAATTGGTCTTCAAAAGCATACTTTGATGGCAAAATTTCATTCCTGTCCACGTTTTATTTAATGGTTCTGCTTTTACTATTTCTGAAAATGTTTGATTAATGACGTTGTAATCTCCATAAATCAAATCTGGAAAACTAGATTTACTTTCAAAATTTTGATACAAGTCTGTAAATAGTTCTTCAATAATTGTATCACTTGTAAAAGTATCGCCAGCATTCATAAACAAAATATAATCTCCATTTTTGTTTGCTTGAGCTAAATTTATGGCTTTATTCATTGCATCATAAATTCCATTATCTTTCTCGCTTATATAATTATCAATATCGCTTTCATATTTTTTTATAATGTCTAATGTATTGTCTTTTGAGTTTCCATCAATAATTATATATTCAATATTTGGGTAAGTTTGTTTTGCTACATTTTGGATTGTTTTTTCTAACTCTGGTGCAGCATTATAACAAACAGTTGCTATGGTAAGGGTTGGGAATTTGATTTTTTTCATTTTACTTTGGATTTACTGCTTTCTTTACCTTTCCGAAGGCTGAAGCCTACGGTACATTTTCGCACACTAAAGTGTACGCTACATTTTTGTAACGGTATGATAAACTTCTATTACTTTCGAAACATAACTTTCTGTACTAAAATTTTCTTTCACAAACTCAAACGCATGTTGCCTTATCCCATTACATAATTCTTCATTTTCCATTGCAAAAATCATTTTTTTCGCTAAATCTTCCTCATCAAAATTATATAAAAAACCTGTTATTTTGTCTTCTATAAGTTCGCTCGTTGCACCACTATTTTTTCCAATCAAAATGCAGCCACACGCCATTCCTTCAATCGTTACACGTCCCATTCCTTCGGCTTCCGAACACATTAAAAGAACATTACTTTCCAAAAGTTTTGAAATCGGATTTGAAATATATCCTTCAAAAATTACCTTTTCTTCTAAAGAATAATGATTTACCAAACCTTCTAGTTCTTCTTGATAGCCTTTAAAATTTGACTTTCCGATAATTTGTAATACTGTATTTGAATATTTTTTGTGTACTTCTGCAAATGCTTTTATGGCTTCTGCTTGTCCTTTTGCTGGATGTAAAAGTCCTAAAATGGTAAAAACAAACGGCTTTTGCTTATTTTGATTATCTATTTTTTGCTTTTCAAATTGCTGTTGCAACTCTTCAAAGACCTGCTTTTCAAAAATTCCATTATAGATTAAAAATGTGTTTTGATGAATTGATTTACTCTCATTTTTACTTTCTTTTTCACTATTTTGATTTGGAAAATGATGCTTCTCAATCGCTTTTGAAATCACAATTTTGGCATCTAATTTCTGCCATTCTTGTCGTACATTTTGCCACGAAGTATAAGGAACGAGAAAATAATCTTTGTCGCCAAATTCTCTAAAATGTTGAATGTGTGGAATGTGTAATCCATTTGCTACAAACTGACCTATATCAAAAACAGAAGCGTTTGAATGAACAAGAGTAATATTTTTGTGTTCTGTCCACTTCAAAATTTTCAAAATTGCTTTTTCGTTTTTTACTTTCAACTTAAGAGCTGAATACCTAAAAAATAGATTTCTCAATAGTTTTTTCATTCCTTTTTCGTTAGGAGAAATGACTTGCATATTCAATGAAAAAGGAATTACTTTAAACTCAATATTATTTTTTTCTAATTCTTCTGTAAATTCTCCTTTTTGAGCTACGATTACAAAAGATTTTATAGTTGCATTTTTCAAGCCTTTTAAAAGACTTAAAAGCGAACGATTTGCACCATAAAAATCTCCATAATGCGAAAGAAAAAGTAATTTCATTTTTTTAAAGTATTTTTGCCTACAAATCTACAAAGTTAATTCTAACTCTCTCTCAATTTATGGCAACTAAATGGCTTCCCAAATCAGTAAAAGAATTTATTTTAAAAAAAGCACTTAAAGGAAATTATGTTTTTTGTCCGTGTTGCAAAAACAATTTAGTTACTTTTTTTCCTTACGGAACAGTTGCTCGTTCGAACGCTTATTGTCCGATTTGTAGCTCGCTAGAAAGACACCGTTTGACGTGGCTTTTTTTGGAAAAGAATAATTTATTGTCTGCTCAAAATAAGAAAGAAGGAAAATTAAAGGTTTTACATGTTGCTCCCGAGCTTGCTCTTTTTCGTAATTTGTTAGATTTATCAAAGAAAAATAAAATTGATTATATACCTTGTGATAAGTTTGAAGAAGGATATCACTATCCCAAAATTACTAAAAACTATGATTTGACAGCTTTACCAGAAGCCGATAACTCCTTTGATTTGGTGCTTTGTTCTCACGTTTTGGAACACATTCCAGATGATAAAAAAGCCTTACAAGAAATATATAGAGTTTTGAAACCGAGTGGAAAAGCGATTTTGTTAGTTCCTTTAGATGCAAAACTAGAAAAGACATACGAAGATTTTACAATTGTTTCTCCAGAAGAACGTTTGAAAGCCTTTGGGCAAACTGACCACGTTCGAATGTACGGAACTGATTTTGATGCTAAAATTAAAAATATAGGTTTTGAAGTAGAACAGTTTAGCTCAAAAAATTTCAATTCTGATGAGCAGTTTAGATACGGATTATTGGAGGAAGATATTTTGTTTTGTGCTAGTAAGTAATAGTGATGTTGTTGGTGTCGCTTCGCTAAAACACCAACAACGGTAAAAAGAGGACACCAAAAACGGCGAGTGATGTTGTTAGTGTCGCTTCAATAAAACACCAACGAAGGCAAGAGAAATTTAAGTTGAAATGTAATTTACTTTTTCTCAATTGTAACAATAAATTGAAAGGTAATCAAATCTCTAAAAAAGGGAAGTTTGTTCAAAACAGGAATAAAAATTTTGTCTAAAGGAGTTTTTCCTGTTTCTTTTAGACGGTAATTTCGTGCTGCAATCTTAAAAACTGAACTTTGAGGTGCTAAAGAAGGCAAATTTTTACGCATAAAAAAACGTAAATGTGTATCATCGTAAATTCCTCTACCTCTCATCGGTAATTTTTGATTTAACAAATGAAAAAAAGACTCCCAAAAACCAAAATTAGGTAGCGAAATAATAATTTTTCCGTTTATTGAAAGATGATTGTACAACTGCTCAACAACTTTCCAAGGAAAACGAATATGTTCCAAAACATCAGCACAAATAATAGTATCAAATTCTTTGTTTTGCAAAAAATTGGGTAATGCGTTTTCATTTTCCAAATCTATCGTATAACCTTCATCAATTCTAGAACTAGCTACTTTTATGGCTTCCGAATTATAATCAATTCCTGTTACATGACTTTCTGGAAAAAGTAATTTTATAGATTCGCCCAAAGCTCCTTCATTACAACCTACATCTAATACTTTTTTAGGTGTAGAAAGTTGTTTTATAATATCTGGTCGTGTTCCTGTGTAGGCTTTTACGTTTTTTACTTTCTTGTTTTCCATCTGAATAAATTTAGAAGTTAGATTTTAGAAGTTAGAATTTTAATTTCCAAAACAAAACACAAGATAGAATTTTGCGCTAGAAATATTTTTTTTGACTCCTTAATCCAAAAAATGAGAACCTTTTGTTTCACAAATCAAACGATGTTCTTTTATAGTTTTTAGATTTTTCAAGAGGCGAAGATAAGCATTCCATTCTGCTAAAAATTCGGCAAAATTATTCTTTTGTAAATGCCTTAACGCTCTTTTTGCTGTATGAGAAAAACTTTTGGCTTTCCTATCTTGTAGTGAATAATTAATGTTTTTGAAAAATGCTATTTGATCGGAATAAAAACGAGTAGAAAGTTGTTTTTTGCGTTCTGAAAAGGTTTTCTTTTTTTTTGTATGTCCTTTATAACGAGCGTGATGAACATTACTTGTCGTAACAACACCCATTTTGAAATTGTGGAAAATTCGCCTGTTATTCAAATCATTATCCTCTCCATACAAAAAAAACAACGTATCAAAGCCTCCTACTTTCTCCAAAAACTCTCGTGAAATAAGCCAAGCTGCTGCATTTGTAAAAGGAATTTCTATCAAGTCATTATCTATTATTTTACTAAAATCTTGATGAGGATTATCTTCTAAATCTGGCAACACTTCCTTTAAGTGTAAATAATGATTAGGGTCAAATTTATCTCCTTTTGTATTGACTTGCAAAGGCGACAAAATTCCGTATTCAGGATTTTCTATAGCTTTTTCTACCAAAACAGAAATAGCATTTTGAGTAAACCAAGCATCTTGATTCAATAAAAAAACAAAGTCATAATTTCCTTTCAACGCATAGTTCATTCCAAAATTATTTCCCTTTCCAAAACCTATATTTTCATCTGATAAAACAAGAAAATGAATTTTCTCATTATTTTTCTCTAAATAATTTACTGACTCATCATTCGAACCATTATCAACTACTAATAAATCTACTTGACAAGAACCATCGGTACTACTTTTTTCAATGCTTTCGATACAGGTGGAAAGCAATGGCATTCCATTATAAACTATGACAATAACGAGAACTTTTGTAGGCATTTTTGTTTGTTTACGATAGTTTGGAATTGCAAATCAGCGAAGCTAACCTATCGGCTACTTAATTTTTCTTTCTTTTTTCCTCCAAATAAGTCTGTATAAACTGATTTATTCGAAAGGGAAATGTAAAAATACGAATTTGGTAAATAACTAACTGAATTAATTTTTTGTGAAACAAATTGCTTACCGTATAAACGACAAAGTAAGAAATAACGGTCGCCCAAGCTGCGCCTTTTATTCCATAAATCGGTAGAAGAAACCAGTTTAGAGTAATATTCAGAATTGCACCTAAGAGTGTTCTAAAAAAAACAATCTTTTCTAACTTTTCGGCATAAATCCATTTTCCACTTGCAGCACCAATCGAAACAAAAAATCCTCCTATAATATGAATGGTCAGAATATCAGCAGAAGGAGCATATTCTTTTCCATAAGCTAACAGAATAATCCAATCACTAAACAAAAAACAAAACAGAGCTACAAAAATAGCAAACCACCCCAAAACATCAAAAAGTTGTTGTAATCGTAACTGATAACGCTCTTCATCATTTGCCTTTGCATGTAAAATAGCAGGAAAAACAGATGCACAAATAGAAAGAGGAACAAAATACCACATTTCACTCAATCGAACGGCAGCAGCATAGTAGCCATTTTGAGCATCGCTTTGAAGTATTTTTTCAATCATTACTTGATCGATACGCATATAAATACTCATCAGTCCATTACTGATAAGAAGAGGTAAAGCAGTCAGGATAAGACGTTTGGCGACAATTTTATCATATTTCCAGCTAAAAATATCTTTTGATTCTAATTGATAACCTACTACTAATCCAATTACTAAAATTATATTCTCTAGTGCTAAAGCAATCGCAAAATAAATCAAAGGAAGCTCAAGAAATATAAAAATTAATTTCAAAATTGCACCTAAAGAAAGGGAGATTAAAAAAGCTTTTACCTTTCTATCCGAAATTACTTTCGCTTGAAAATAATAGATTACAATATCAAAGGAATTGAAAAAATAACCAAAGGAAATAATACCGATTATCCAACGAGTTTCAATGTCTTGTTCATAGAGAAAAATATAACAAAGCATAGAAACCAAAAACAATGCTCCACCAAAAAGACGAAGAATTAAAGCCGTTCCTAATATTTTCTGTTGAAGTTTGAAGTCCGTTATGAGTTCCCTCGTAATGACTTCTGTAATACCCAAAAAAGCAAGTGTATTGAACAAAATAACTGCACTTTGAGCATAATTAAGAATTCCAAAACGCTCTGCACCCAAATAACGAGCAACATAAAGACCTACAAAAACACCAGAAACGATTTGAAGTAATTTTTCTATGATGAGCCAATTTGTATTTTTGGCATATTTTAGAAAGTGTGTTTTATTAAAAATTTTAGGCATTAATCAAACTTATATTTTCCCTGTTTTTTCTTACTTTTATTCCTTTATAACGTGAATCCATAATTTGACTTCACTATCCGAACAGGCATCATAAGCAATTACAAAGTACATTCCACTAGACAAATTATCGGCATTCCAATCGTGCTTATAATTATCAGATTGATATACTTTTTCCTCCCAACGAGAATAAATAGTCAGTTTTGCATTATCGGTAGGGAATACAAATGTATCATTAAATCCGTCATTATTTGGTGTGATTACATTCGTAACATCTTCTTCTGTAAGTGTCGGATTGACGGCTTTTACTTCTGTTGAATCTTCAAACTGGCAACCTTGTTCAGTAGTTAGAGTAATTTTATAGATACCTTCTTGATTGATTACTATTGTTTGTTCGTTTGAAGTTTCTCCATTTGGAAATGTCCACAAATAGGTTACAAAAATGTCTTCAATATCATCTTTTAAAGTTAGTTCAATAGATTGATTAATACATTTTAGTTCGTAATTATCATCAAGTAAATCTAATTCTGTTTGTGTAAACTGAACATTTACCGAATCTATAAATTTACAACCAGCACTATTTTGAACTTCAATTAAGTAAAGTCCTTTTAAAGAAGTAGATATATTTTGAAGGTTTGAAGTCGTTCCATTTGGCAATGTCCATAAATAAGAAACATATCCATCTGTCGCAGAAATAATTTGAGTAGTTCCACAAGGCAAAGCAAGCACATCAATAGTTAAATTAGCCTCTATTACCTTTTCATCAATTACTACATTTGTTGAATCTGTAAAACTACAACCGTCTGAATTTTGAACTTGTAATATATAATTTCCTGCTACGCTTGCTGTAATATTTTGAGTGGTTAATGTTGTACCATTTGGCAAAGTCCATAAATAAGAAGTATAGCCTGTTGGTGCTGATAAAGTTACAGTTCCTTCGCAAGGCAAACTAAAACTATCAATTATCAAATCAGTAGGCGCATTATCTCCATCAATTATGACAACCGTTTCATCTGTAAAACTACAACCGTCTGAATTTTGAACTTGTAATGTATAATCTCCTGCTACGTTTGCTGTAATATTTTGAGTGGTTAATGTTGTACCATTTGGCAAAGTCCATAAATAAGAAGTGTAGCCTGCTGGTGCTGATAAAGTTACTGTTCCTTCGCAAGGCAAACTAAAACTATCAATTATCAAATCAGTAGGCGCATTATCTCCATCGATTATGACAACCGTTTCATCTGTAAAACTACAACCGTCTGAATTTTGAACTTGTAATGTATAATCTCCTGCTACGCTTGCTGTAATAGTTTGAGTGGTTAATGTTGTACCATTTGGCAAAGTCCATAAATAAGAAGTGTAGCCTGCTGGTGCTGATAAAGTTACTGTTCCATTACACGGTAAAGTTGAAGTTGTTGGAATTAAATCTAATGCTGTTGGTGTCGTACTCAAAACTACATTTGTTGCATCTGTAAAATTACAACCAGAAGCGTTTTGAACTTGTAATGTATAATTTCCTGCTACGCTCGCTGTGATATTTTGATTTGTCGAAGTTGTACCATTTGGAAGTGTCCATAAATAAGAAGTGTAGCCTGTTGGTGCTGATAAAATTACAGTTCCATTACACGGTAAAGTTGAAGTAGTGGGAACTAAATCTAATGTTGTTGGTGTCGTACTCAAAACTACATTTGTTGCATCTGTAAAATTACATCCAGAAGCATTTTGAACTTGTAAAGAATAATTTCCTGCTACGTTTGCTGTAATAGTTTGAGTGGTTAATGTTGTACCATTTGGCAAAGTCCATAAATATGAAGTATAACCTGTTGGTGCTGATAAAGTTACTGTTCCATTACACGGTAAAGTTGAAGTTGTTGGTACTAAATCTAAGGCTGTTGGTGTCGTACTCAAAACTACATTTGTTACGTCTGTAAATCTACAACCAGAAGCATTTTGAACTTGTAATGTATAATTTCCTGCTACGCTTGCTGTAATAGTTTGAGTGGTTAATGTTGTACCATTTGGCAAAGTCCATAAATAAGAAGTGTAGCCTGTTGGTGCTGATAAAGTAATTGTTCCACTACAAGGTAAAGTTGAAGTTGTTGGAATTAAATCTAATGCTGTTGGTGTCGTACTCAAAACTACATTTGTTGCATCGGTAAATCTACATCCAGAAGCGTTTTGAACTTGTAATGTATAATTTCCTGCTACGCTTGCTGTAATGTTTTGATTTGTAGAAGTTGTACCGTTTGGCAAAGTCCATAAATAAGAAGTATAGCCTGCTGGTGCTGATAAAGTTACTGTTCCATTACACGGTAAAGTCGAGGTTGTTGGTACTAAATCTAAGGCTGTTGGTGTCGTACTCAAAACTACATTTGTCGCATCGGTAAATCTACAACCAGAAGCATTTTGAACTTGTAATGTATAATCTCCTGCTACGTTTGCTGTAATAGTTTGAGTGGTTAATGTTGTACCATTTGGCAAAGTCCATAAATAAGAAGTGTAGCCTGTTGGTGCTGATAAAGTTACTGTTCCATTACACGGTAAAGTCGAAGTAGTAGGAACTAAATCTAATGTTGTTGGTGTCGTACTCAAAACTACATTTGTTGCATCTGTAAAATTACAACCAGAAGCGTTTTGAACTTGTAATGTATAATTTCCTGCTACGCTTGCTGTAATGTTTTGATTTGTCGAAGTTGTACCATTTGGCAAAGTCCATAAATAAGAAGTGTAGCCTGCTGGTGCTGATAAAGTTACCGTTCCATTACACGGTAAAGTCGAAGTAGTGGGAACTAAATCTAATGCTGTCGGAACTGCTAAAGTTACCGTAGTTTGAGTAAAAAAATCACAATTACTAGCGTTTCTTGCTCTCAATCTATATAAACCTGCTTGTGAAGCTGTAATAGTTCTGGTAGTTAATGTTGTTCCATTTGGTAGAGTCCATAAATAAGAAGTATAGCCTGTTGGTGCTGATAAAGTGGTACTAGTTGCAGAACACGGAATTGTAGTAATTCCAGAAATAGACACCGAACCAACGCAACACGTAGAATTTTTAGTTAGATTAATAGAACCTGTGTTTATAGTAGTTCCATTTCCCAAAGTAACAGAAGGAGTATTGAATGTAATATTACTTACCGTTCCTGTTATATTTCCAATAGTTTCTGTAAAATTGGTTTGATTGCATTGCTGACTTGTAGCGTTTTCCATTTTTACTACATAAATATCATTTTGTCCTGCTCCAAAACTGCTTGTACGCCCTACAAGTACAATTCCATTTCCATCATTAGTAAGGATTACACTTCTGGCTTCTTCAAATCCAGTTCCTCCAAAGGCTTTACTCCACAAATAATTTCCATTTATGTCTGTACATAAAGCTAACATATCTCTATCTCCTCCTCCAACAGATGAAGTATAACCTACAAAATAAAGTTTGCTTTTATCAGCCGTAATAGCAGCATAAAATACTCTTTCTAAACCTGTTCTTCCGAATTTTTTTCGTTGCGTAATTGTTCCGTCTTGCTGAACGGTACAAAAAGCCATATCCAAATCCGAGCTTGGACTTCTATGACTTCCTGCCACAATCGTTTCGGTAGCAGAAATAGGCAAAATTACTCTAAATTCATCATTATCAGATTGACCAAAATGTTTTGCCCAAACTTGATTTCCATTTCCATCTATACACGTAATCGCATTGTCATATCTAGTACCTAACGTTCCAGAAGCAACTCCACCATACGCTGTTGGTAAAATAAAATTTCCGTTTTGAGTTTGTCTAATTCCTATAAAGTATTGATTTATAGTTCCTCCATTTGAACCACCAGCGTAATACGTTTTGCTCCAAATTATATCTCCTGTAGAGGTAAGTCGCAAAACCAAACCCGTTCTATCATTTGTACCTGAATCAAAAGCTAAATATCCAGTTATCATATATTCGCCGTTTGCTAGTTGTAAAGCATAGGTAGCAACTGCATAATTTGAATACGTATATGTTTTCTGCCATTGAACAATTCCACTATTATTTGTTTTAATAAGTAGTATTTTCTGAACAGAACTAGAACTCGGTGCAGTGGTAGCAGATATCAAAAAACCGTTATCGTTTGTTTTGGTAAGATGCCAAGCAGCCTCATGTGTGTTAGCTGTTCCGTAAGTACGCTGCCAAACTAACTCTCCATTTTCATCTATTTTTGAAAGGTATAAATCTCCCCTTCCACTTACTGTAACATCGCCCAAGATTACATATCCATCTGTTACTGCTAGAGCTGCAATTCCTTCTTGATTTCCAGCTAATCCGTATGTATTTTGAAAGGATTGTGCTGAAAGAGTAGAAGAAACCATTAAACCACAAATCAATAAAGTAAAGTACATATTTTTCATAACTCTTTCAAATAATCTAGATAAATAAAATTAAATCTAATTAAAAATAATCCACAAAATTAATGAAACATTCTTTAGTTCTATGGATTTATGATATTATTTTAGAATAAAAATTATTTCCTTACATCTACCCAAAATTTCAATTCCTGACCTGTACACGAAATAGTAAGTGCAGCATAATACGTTCCACTAGATAATTTTTTGGCATTCCAATCATTTTTATAATTATCTGACTGAAATACTTTTTCTCCCCATCTGTTAAAAATAGATAAAGTAGCAGTTGTGCCTTCTCTTAGAGGAAGAACTAAATAATCATTTTTTCCATCACCATTTGGAGTAATAATATTAGGCAAATTCGCCTCATCTATAAACTCTTGCAAGCAGCACAAACTTTTACTATCAAACGTAACTTCGTTTTGCATCATCAAATTACCAGTTCCAAAAGAAGGAGTATATTCATTAAACGAAAAATCTTTTACTTCTAAATCTAATAAAGTAGTAAAATCTTGCACTTCATTTGTATTACAACTACTTGTAACTTCTTCTTTTTTCTCATCAAAATTCATTCGAACTATATACACATCTTCATTACCGAAGCCGAAACTTTTGGTTTTTCCTACTAAAATAAATCCTTTTTCGTCGTTGGTAAGAATCGCACAGTTCAAAACATCATCGTTTTGCCCTCCGAAAGTCTGACTTTTTATATATTTTCCCTTTGAATCTATTATCAAAGCTATTCCGTCGTCATTTCCATTTCCAAAAGAATTTGTAGAACCGACAAGCAAGTGATAATTTTCGTTTTTGGTAGAAGCAATACTAAAAATACGCTCAAAACCATTTTTACCGAAATAAGTAATATCTTCAAAATTTCCTCTTTGGTTTAGAAAGGAAAAAACCATATTATAATTAGTTGCCGAAGTACGATAGCCACCTGCTGCAATGAATTTATTTCCTTTTGAAGGCGCAATCGCACCAAAAGCATCATTATATTCTTTTCCAAAATGTTTTCCCCAAATCAGTTTTCCGTCTTCATCAATGCACGTAACGGCATTATCATAAAGTCCATTAGGTGTATAATTTCAACTTCCTAGAGGTGTAGCAATCATAAAATTACCGTTTCTTGTAGCTGTTGCTTGTAAAAAATATTCATTTCCACTATCATACGCCTTTGCCCAAATAATCTCTCCTCTTTCCGACAAGCGCATCGCCATTGCATCTCTCGTATTTGTACTCATATCAAAAGCAAAATATCCAGTAATTAAGAAATCGCCATTTTTCATAAGCAAAGCACTTGTCGGAACATTGTAGGCTTGATGAGTATAGACTTTTTGCCAAATTAGATTTCCATTTTTATCCACTTTCAAAAACAAACTTTGCTGATTTGTAGGGTTTCTAGAAGAAGGACTCTCAGTAGTTGCACAAATCAGAATATTATCATCTTTCGTTTTTATCATATCCCAAGCTACTTCATTTTGCTCGTTACCATATTTTTGTGTCCAGATAAGATTTCCAGTTTCATCTATTTTCATCAAAAAAAGGTTTGAGTTAGCATCAAAACTTGTTGTCGTTCCCAAGATAAGATAGCCACCTTCGACAGACAAAATTGTTTTCGCTTCTTCGTTTTGAGCCATTCCATAGACGTGTTCGAAGGGAGCGAGTGAATTCAAATTTTGCGAAAATACTGAATTAGAAAAATTGAGAAATAGTACGAATAAAAGAGCAAAGATTATTTTGTTTCTGTGTAAGCTCTTTTTTAGCAAAAATTTAACTGGTATCATATGATTTTTTGTTTTTTGTAAGAAGGAAATTGCTAAAAAATAATGAGAAATGAAAATTGAATTCTCAAAATACAACCGTTTTTATTTTTTATTATTGTCTTCTTTCATTTCACGCTTTCGCATCGGCATCGCATCAATAGTTTCAAAAAGTTTTTTGATTGTCAAAATTTCGTTTTCTACTTTTAGTTTCGTAGTTCCATCTTTTCCTACTAAGAAAACAGCTAAGTTGTCTACATCTTTTGTTGAAAACCAAATATTAAATTGTTCTTTTATTTCCTCAATTTGAGAACGAGGAATAAAGTTCTTTTTAGGTGTAATTCCTTTCTTGTATTCCTTATTTTCATGAATTTGAAATATAACTAAGTCTCTTTCTTTTAAACCTTCTCTATTTTGATAGAAGAGTTGCATCTGTTTTTGAAATAAATTATTTTCAGAGTTATAATAGACAATCAGAATGCGATTCTTCCATTTATAATCAGAAAGCAAATCTGTTTTGTTCTCCATAAATTTACAGGATAAAAGAAGTAAAATTAGTACAATATAGGTAGGTAGTTTCATAATTCTATCAACTTCAAACTTTCGTTCTTGTTTTGATGTAGTACCTGCTTTGGAGCAATTTCATTAAGTTAAGAATTTAGTCGGTTTGTGTTTTCTAAAAACAAAATTTTATTTTGCAAAACTAGCAATTCTTCGAAGAATAATTAACTTTACCGTTGCTCGTATACCTACGAGCGACATGAAAAAAATCACATAAAAAAAGCCCTTACAAAAGTGTAAAGGCTTTTTTCTATCTTTCAATTATGAAAATCTCAAAGTATCAGAACTACTAAAAAGCAAAAGATAAAAATCTAAAACTACCAAATAATAATCTGTTAAGATTTTGCTCCTTCTCTTGGGCTCGAACCAAGGACCCTCTGATTAACAGTCAGATGCTCTAACCAGCTGAGCTAAGAAGGAATTTAAACTGGTTTTATTCTTTAAAAGAATGTGTTACAAAAGTAATACATCTTTATTGAAAAACAAAACGAATTAAGGTTATTTGCAAATAATTTTCAAAAATTTTTATCTTAAACTTGTCTTCTTTACTTTCAAAGCGACTTGTTTTCCTTATTTGCTGATGCAAAGGTAATACGTTTTTTTGAACTACACAATAGTTAGATTAATTTTTTTTCGTTTTTTTTGTAAGACCAATTACTTTTACGTCTATTAAACTTTTATCTAATTGATAAACAGTAACTTATTTCAGAAATTTTTCTCAAAATTATTCCAAAAAAAACGAGTTATTTTTCTGATTTATAATTACTCAACCTATCTGCGAGAGAATAAGTTCGAATTGTTTCTTTAAAACAGGAATTTCTTTACGAGCCGTTACCCAAACGAGTTCGAAATTAATGCCCAGATATTCGTGAACCAAAATTTTGTGCAGTTTTTCAATAGCTTCCCAATGCAATTGTGGATAATTATCCTTTAAATCATCAGAAATTTTTTCTACAATCAATCCAATAATTTCCAGTTGCTTTACAGTCGCAATACGCATCATTGAGTTATTTAGGAAATCTACATGAGAAGCCTCTTTGACATAACTTTCAATTTCGTACATCGATTCCAATACGCTTTGTATGCGTGCAAAATCTGTCTTGCTTTGACTCATAAGAGCTTTGAGATTGAGTTTAGAGAATTTTGAGAAATAATTAACTTTACTTCATAGAGAAAAGCTAATTTTTAGTCGTTTTGTTGTAAAATCATTTTTTTAAGAGAAAATTGAGCTTATCTACTTTTCAATATTACAAAACTTTTAAGAGAATATAGTCTTATAAAACTGTTTTCTTTGTGTTTTTTATTTTGAAAATTACTTCTCTACCATAAAAAATAAAGGTAAACACTCCTTTTAATAGCATATAATTAGTTCTTACTCCTGAAATCTAACTTCTAAATTTATTATGTATTTAGCATCTTACAAAAAACACCGTTTAAAATTTCGCTTTCTGGCTGGCACTTCTCGTGGAACGATGAAAGAAAGAGATACCTATTTTGTTTACTTATCGAAAAAAAGAAGATAAAGGAAATAAAAATCAAGATAATGATAACAAAATTATAGGAACAGGAGAAATATCGCCTCTTTCTGGATTGAGCATAGATTTTCTTCCCCATCTTGAAAACATAATTAGTGATGTCTGTAAACGAATAGAAAATAATACTACAGAAAATACGATAAATACCTTAGATGATATTCTCAGTTTAATTCCTGCTTCTCTTCCTGCTGTTCGCTTTGGTTTTGAAACTGCTTTTTTAGATTTGCAAAATGGAGGGAAACGTATTATTTATAAAAATGATTTTTCGTTACTTCAAAAACCCATTCCTATAAATGGTTTGGTTTGGATGGGAGATTTTGAGTTTATGAAAAACCAATTAGAAGAAAAATTAGAACAAGGATTTTCGTGTATAAAGCTAAAAATTGGAGCGATAGATTTTGAAAAAGAATGTAAATTATTAGAATCTATTCGGAAACGTTTTGATGAGAATAAAATAATAATTCGTGTAGATGCAAATGGTGCTTTTCCTGCTGATGAAGCGTTGGAGAAACTAAAAATTCTATCAAATTATGGCATTCATTCCATCGAACAGCCTATTATGGCGAATCAATGGTATGAAATGAAACGCCTTTGCCGAGAAACACCTTTGCCGATTGCACTTGATGAAGAATTAATTCCATTGGTAAATTTAGAAGATAAGAAACGAATGCTAAATTATATAAAACCTCAATTTGTGATTTTCAAACCTACTTTATTAGGAGGATTACAAAAGACAGCAGAATGGATAGAATTATGTAAAGAACGAAATATAGATTGGTGGATTACGTCGGCTTTGGAGTCAAATATTGGGTTGAATGCCATTTCGCAGTTTGTAGCTAATTATAATCCTACACTTCCACAAGGATTGGGAACAGGAAAATTATATCACAATAATATTGATTCTTCTTTAGAAATTGAAAATGGAAATATTTTTAGTAGGGAATTAGGTTAATAGTATTCATTTCGCCATTAACAACGTCTTGTTATCTTCGATGACGACACTTGCTAAGGCAAAATAAATAAGAATGAGAGTTTTTCTTTTATTATGTAGTCTATTTTTACAAATAGATTTGTAGGTTTTGTTTTTGTAAAAATTTTATTTCACATTAAACCTTCCTTTATTGTCTGTATCTAATCTTACGAAAAGTAAAAGGTAAATATTGATTTTTTGGAGGGTAAAAAATTTCATTTCGTAAAAAATTAAAAAAAATAATTCTACATTAAACCTTTACTTTTCAGTTGTATCTAACCTTACGAATACCAAAAAAGAAAATAATCTCAAAAGTATTCAATCAAAATTCACTAAAACATATTTCAAAAATAATCAAATCTTAAATTTAAAATTTTAATCAATTATGAAAAATATTCAAAAAATCGCCGTTTTATCTTTATTCGCTTTCGTTTTATTCTTTAGTTTTTCGGTTTCTACTTTTGCACAGAAAGAAAACGGAAAACATCACAATCAAAAAGAAAAACTAGAAAAAATGAAAACAGAATTAGGACTTTCTGATTCTCAAGTGGAACAAATAAAATCTATTTATTCTTCAAATAAAGAAGAAAACAAGGGTTTGCGTAAGAGTGCCAAAGAAGGAAACGAGGAAAGCAGAGCAAAACTCAAAGAAAATAGAAAAGAACTGAAAACAGAAATAGATAAAATTTTGACACCAGAACAACGCAAAAAAGCCGAAGCATTAAAAGCAGAACGCAAAAATCCAGAAAAGAGAGCCGAAAAACGTGTAGAAAAATGGAAATCTGAACTTTCTTTAAATGATGCACAAACAGCAAAAGTAAAAACTGCTTTAGTTACCAAAATGACAAAAATGCAAGCCTTGAAAGAAGCTGCTGGAGAACAAAAAGTAGATAAATCAGAACGCAAAGCCATCAACGTAGCTTTTGAAACTGAATTAAAATCTATTCTTTCAAACGAGCAATTTGTAAAATATGAGCAATTGAAAGCAGAGAAAAAAGCGAAACACGGTAAAAAAGGACAGCGTGAGAAAAAAGTAATTGAAAATAATCCTCCTGTTAAACGTTAATCTGTAATTATTTTTTTGGCTTAAATACTTAAACTTCAAAATTCTTTTTAGGATTTTGAAGTTTTTTGATTTGGATTAAACTTATTTGGGTAATCAGATAGATATATTAGATTAATTTATTGATTGAACCAGTTATATTTTCTATATTCCAAAAAATTATTCTAATTCTTAATAATAATTTGCGTTCATAATGAAAACATACAAAAAGTTAGTTGCCACTCGTTTTGGTAGAGATTTCAAAAATTTGGTAGAGATACAAGAAAGACAAATTCCTGTTCCGAAAGAGAATGAAGTAATCGTCAAGATACATTATGCTGGCGTAAATGGTAGTGATGTTAATATTACAGCAGGTCTTTATTTTGTTGATGGAATCGAACCTCCCTTTGGTCTAGGGATTGATTTTGCTGGTCAGATTGTAGAAGTGGGAAAGGATATTAATCATCTTAAAAAGGGAGATTTTGTAACAGGAATGACAATAGGAGAAGCCTATTCTGAATATGCATGTGTAGATGCAAATTTGGTTTTTCCGATGCCTTTTATAAACCGTGAAAGCGTAGTTTTATTAACAAGTGGCTTGCCTGCTATCATTGGTTTGGAAACAGTTGGAGAAATGAAAACTAACGAAAAAGTATTGATTACGGCAGCAGCAGGAGGAGTTGGACACATTGCTGTTCAGCTTGCCAAACTTGCAGGAAATGAAGTAGTAGCTGTCTGTGGAAGTGATGAAAAGGTAGAATTTTTGAAAGAATTAGGAGCAGACAGAGTTATAAATTATAAAAAAGAAGATTTAGCAAACGTTTTGAAAACAGAATATCCAACAGGCTTTGACCTTATTTTGGAAAATGTAGGTAAAGAAACGTTTGATGCCTGTGTGAAAAATGTAGCCAAACGAGGACGAGTTGTAATTTGTGGATATATTTCGGAATATACAGATGATAAACTAGAACAAGTTACTAGACAACGAATTTATGGAGATATTTTATGGAAATCTGCTTCTGTAAGAGGATTTATATTTTCTGACTTTCCAGAAGTATTTGCTGAAAAATCTCAAAAATTAACTCAATTACTCATCGAAGGAAAACTCAAATTGCTTACCGAACCTACTGTTTTTAAAGGAGTAGAACAAATTACTGATGCCGTTGATTTTATGCATCAAGGAAAAAATAAAGGTAAGATAGTAGTTGATATGATGTAAAATCGTTTTTCCATAAAATAGGGGTTGGCAAACCCTATTTTATGGAAAAATACAATTGAATTTGATAAAAAATTTATCTCTACTTAGTTTCTTTATTTTCTCTTGTAAGAGAAGCCAAATTTCTCTCTTTCTGCTTCTTATTCACTCGTATCAACCAGCGAGGTAAGACTAATGCGCCAATGAAAAGGTATGGATAATAATAAAAAAGTCGCCACAAAATACCGACTGCTGCACAAAATTCTGCTCTTAAATATTCTGCATAAAACAGACAAAAAACGGCTTCTGCTGTTCCACTACTTCCGGGAGTTGGAGAAAGTAACATCACAATCCACATCGCAATCTGACGAGCAAATACAAAAAGATGATCTACGGCTTCCAAAGGTGTAAAAGCAGAAATCAGACAGTTGAGCATCAAATAACGAGCTATCCAGATAAAGAAAGTCAGAAAAATAGCTTTTACCCATAATGAAGCACCACTACCTCGCAATGTTTTGGCAGCAATTATCATTTCATTTCCTGTATTAAAAGCTCCTTTTCTGAATCGTCTTAAAAAGCGAACAGAGGTTGCTTTTACCAAAAGCCATTTGAAACCACGAGGATTAATCAATAGTCCGAAAGCAAAAAATAGTGCATAAAGAACCGTCAAACCATAACTAATATAAAAAGCACCTCTCAAACCTTGTTTTTGCACAAATTCATTAAATACATCGGCTGGAATAGAAGGAAAAACAGTAAAATCAAAGGTACTAGAAACAAAAATAGCTAAAGGGGAAAATATAATAAAAAAAACATTATCCAATAGTGCTGTCATCATTACATACGCCATCGACTTTCCAAACGACAAACCCTCCCGATTCAGAATAAAGATAGCAACGGCAGTTCCTCCCACCACAGAAGGCGTAACGGCAGAGGCAAATTCCCAAAGCAGAATAATATAAATACTTGATTTCCAAGAAAGTTCTTCATCACTAATCATTCGGATACGATAAACATAACCTGCATCTCTAGCCAGAAGCATAATCAAGGCAGCAAAAAACCAAATCCAATTTGATTTTCCCAACGCATCTAAAAAAATAGGAATATCAACTTTTTCTAAGAAAAAGTAAACAGCAACTCCAAGCCCAATCAGAACAGGAATATAAATTTTGTTTGTATTGAGTGTCTTGAAAACTTCTTTTTCGTCAGGAGCTTTAATGACTGCTTTTCTGGTATTCTTGCTATTCCTTTTAGAAGTTATGTTAGAATTCTGGTCAGAATTAGGATTGGAGGTAGAAGACATTATATTTTTTTCTATTTTTTAGATTGACGTATTGATTCATACTTGATAAAAATTCTTTCTCATAAAAAAATGGCTTCTTCTGCAAAGCAATACAAGAAAGAGTTGCTAAAGATATGCACAAAGATAACACAAAAAAATACCTAGCTAGTAGAGATATTGTACTAATTTTGTGTGAATTTTGATTTTGAGAATAGATTATAGTTTTATAACTTCGAAAATTATAAGAAGAAAAAAGAGCATCGTTTGCATATCACTTCGTTCTAAACTAAAATAGTCTATCAGAGTTCTATTTTTGAGAAAAAAATTAACTAATTAGACCCAAATCCACAGAAAAACACTATAAAGAAATGAGTTATTACAACAAAATGGGACAGATTCCTCCCAAACGACATACCCAATTTAGACAGAAAGACGGAAGTTTGTATCACGAACAGCTTGTCAGTTCTCGTGGATTTGATGGTATTTACACAATTTTGTATCACATCAATCCACCGACACAAATCAAAAAAATGCTAGAGCCGATTTCTGTCAAAACAGAATTGCTTACCGATTATCCACTTCAACCGATGCACCTCAAAACTTCTCTTTCAGAACGCACAGGAGGAGATTTTTTAGAGGCTCGTGTTCCTTTGCTTGCCAATGCTGATTGTATTTTGTCAATTTGTAATCCAAGTAAAAACACAATGGATTATTTTTATAAGAATGGCGAAAAAGATGAAGTAATTTATATGCACGATGGCAATGGTTATTTGTATTGTCCACAAGGAAAATTGAGAGTAAAAAAAGGAGATTATGTAGTAATACCTCGAACGACCGTTTATAAAATGGAGTTTGATGAAAATCAGGTAGATGAAAATGGAAACAAAGTAGAAGTTAGAATGATGATTACCGAATCTACTGCGCCCATCGAAACGGTTAATCGCTATCGAAACAGAATGGGACAGCTATTAGAACATTCGCCTTATTGTGAGCGTGATATTCATCCACCACAAGAATTAATTACAGAAACGGAGAGAAAAGAAACATTAATCAAGACAAAAAAAGGTAATTTTTTACACCAACATGTATATGATTTTTCTCCTTTAGATGTTGTGGGTTGGGACGGCTGTTTGTATCCTTATACACTTTCGATTTATGATTTTGAACCAATTACAGGGCGCATTCATCAGCCACCACCCGTTCATCAAACGTTCCAATCAGGAGGAGGATTTGTAATTTGTTCGTTTGTTCCTCGTCTTTTTGATTACCATCCAGATTCTATTCCTGCGCCTTACAATCACTCCAATATTGATTCTGATGAGGTTCTTTTTTATGCAGAAGGCGATTTTATGAGTAGAAAAGGAATTGATAGAGGTTCGTTTACTATTCACCCCGGAGGAATTGTTCACGGCCCTCACCCCGGTACGTATGAAGCGAGTATTGGCAAAAAAGCAACGCACGAATATGCTGTTATGGTAGATACTTTCCGTCCTCTTTATCTGACAAAACAAGCATTGGATTATGTCAATACAAATTATGCGTATAGTTGGTTGGAGTAAAAATCGATTACGGATTAAAAATTACGAAATAAATGAGAGAGCATAAAATTTAGGTTTTGTGCTTTTTTTGATTCTAAATAGATTAAAATTAATTCTCAAAAAAACTTTAACTCTATCCATTGCACAACAAATAATTTATACCAAAAGTCTATTTTTGAAGTTATATAAGTTCAATATCATTCTAAAAAAAGCGTTCTGAAAACATTAAAACGATACAATGAAATTTACTTTTTTTCCTCTACTTATTCTATTTATTGCAACGACTTTATTTTTATCTTCTTGCCAAAACGAAGAAGATAGTTTTATTCCAAAACCGTATGGTTATTTCAGAATTGACCTTCCAAAACAAAGTTATACAAAGTTAGAAGGCGATTTTCCGTATTCTTTTCGAACATTCTAAATATGCCACAGTAACCAAAAATACAAGCCAAAATGCTGATGATTATTGGATTACGTTAAACTATAAACCTACAAGTATAGCCGAAATTCATATTACCTATAAAGAGATAAAAAACCAGCCAAAACTTTTTATGGAATATGTAAACGATGCTCACAAACTTACTTTTAATGAGATAAATACGGCTCGTTCGTCTGCTATTGACCAAGTAATTGATTCGGAAAATGGTAACGGAATTGTCTTTACGATTTCAGAAGGAGAAGTTCCGACTGTTTTTAATTATTGGGTTTCTGATACGACGACACACTTTTTGAGAGCTGCTATGTATGTTCCTACTTCTAGCCAAAATGATTCGCTTGCACCCATTTTGAAATATACGAAAGAAGATATGATGCACATGTTGAAAACTTTTGAGTGGAAGAAGTAACAATGAAAGTTACACTACAAATCCTTCAATATATTCATCTGGAAAAACGATTTTATAATTTTTCAAGTCAAGTTTGAATTTATCATAAATACAAATTTGTATAGCTGGTTTTAGGTCTAAATATTGCTTTTTATCGTCTTCAAAAGACAAACTAGAATGATAACTGCTAGACTGTGATTTGCTTTCTATTCCATAAACTCGTATAGCATCGTAATTAAAGTTTTTAGTAAACATTTTCAAATAAGCAATTACTCTAGCTACCGTAGTTGAAGAATCTACTAATTTTTTTGATTTTAGTAATTCATAAGCATCATTAAAGAGTTGTATCTGTTCTGTATTTCCGACCAAATCAAGACAATTAGCTGTATCAAACTTACAATCTGCTTTACAAATTATATAACCGTTTTTGTATTTTCTAGAGTTTCCCCACCAATAAGCATTATCTATAAATGTATCCCAAAAATAATATCCATCTCCTATAGGTTTATTTTTACATAAAAAAACCTGAAGAGTACTTCAGGTTTAAATTCTTATAATTAAAAATCTGACTGTCTAAAGTAATTAAATAAGCAGAATATAGAATGGATTGTTTTTGAGTATGTCCTAAAAAATCTTTTATAGAAGGACCTATTTTATCATATTCTTTACTCTTCTCCCAATCTCTTGAAATAGTATCTTGATTGTTTTTTTCAAAATAGCCTTTTAATTCTTCAAAAAAATTATTCATTTTATTAGTGTTGTTTTGGATTAGAACAAGGATATACAAATATATACAAATTCTGTAACAGAACAAATTATGTGTTCTTTCTAAATAAAAACTAAAATTGATATAACGATATTTACTGTTTGTTTCTGTTACTATTGTATCATACAACAAGAATATTACTGGTTATGTTCAATAAGAAATAATATAACGAATAAAGGTAAATCTGTTTTTGCAGAACAATTATAACTACAAAAAGTATTCAACTGATAACTGGTTACTACTTACTGCAAATACTACTTACTGATAACTGACAAATATGATTTCCTTCGAAGCATTAGAAACTACCTTTAGCCGTTTTATAGATTTTGGAAAAGTGCTAGACAAACCTACACGCAAGTTTTTGGTATTTTATCTACATTCGATTTTGAAGGGAGAGAATACAAAAGATAAACTAAATAAAGATAATTTATACAACGAAAATACAGAATTTCAATCTTCGTATTTTTCTTATCTTAGAAAAACACTAGACCGTATTTTTGAAAATCAAACTATTATCAAACTAGCTAGAGAAAACGAATCACTTACAACACAAATAATAAACGATACTATAAAATGGATAAAAGATACAGACAAAAAAATTAATGCAAAAAATCCATTTCAAGAAGAACAAGATAAATTTGATGCGTGGGCGCACAAACCGACACATTTGTATTTGACAGATTGGGAAAATCTCATCAATTATCTTTCTACGAGATATAATAGGGAAGAAATTGATGTTAGTTTTTATACCCAAAAATTCAAAACACTTATTCCAGAAAGTAAAGAATTTATTCTATCGCCAGCATACGACCCACAAGCAGAAAAAAAATTACCTTTAGACATTTTGATAGCTGATTTATTGGCTCAATGGGACGCTTTACTTACTGCAAAATGGTTAGAATTTCAAGCTCAATACTTAGAAGAAGCAAGTGAAGACTTTTCTCAAAAACTCTATCAAAAGGCAGATGATTTGGAAAAGTTGGGAAAACTGATTTCTCCTTTTGCAATGGAAGTTGGGCGTTATTGGGATTTGTCGCAAGCACTTTGGAAAAAAACAGGTTTTGAAGCACTAGAAAAATATGCTGCTATTTTGGAAAACGAAACGTCAATTCAAGAACTGGTTGATTTGTTAGGAAAAATGAGAGAAGCACAAATTGAAACCGAAGAAGAAGAATACAAAGAAGTAGTTGTTTATCAATCAAAAGTAAAAGACCAAAATTTGCGTTCTGAAATAAATGGAACACGAATGAGTAATGACTTAAACACCGTTTTGCCTTCTGAAATTGCCTTTTTAGGAACGCCAGAAACAGAATGGATGTTTTTAAAAAAATATGCTGATAGTCAATTATTGTCTTTTCAGTACGAAGGAACAAAAACGATTTATAATTCAGAAGAAGAAACTTTTTCACACCAACATCAAAAAAAGAAAGAAAAAGGAGCATTTATAGTCTGTATTGATACAAGTGGTTCGATGCACGGAACGCCTTCACAAATTGCCAAAACGCTCTGTTTTGCTATTATGAAAATGGCTGCAAAGGAAAGTAGAAAAGCCTATTTGATTTCGTTTTCGGTAGGAATAAAGAAAATTCGTTTAGATGATATTGCCGAATCTTTGGACAGAATTGTAGATTTTCTTTCTATGTCTTTTGATGGTGGAACAGATGCCACACCTGCACTTTCTGAAACGCTATCACTTTTGAAGGAAAATGATTTTAAAGATGCCGATGTGTTGATGGTTTCTGATTTTGTGATGTATTCGCTACGAGAAGATTTTATCAAACGAATGGAAACCGAACGCCAAAAAGATACTCGTTTTCATAGTTTGGCGATTGCACAAAACGCAAATGCCGAAATATTGGAAGTTTTTGACCATAATTGGGTCTATAATCCGAAAGAAGAAAATGTAATCCAGCGCATTTGGAAAGACTTACAGACGTTGGAAGACTGAAAATAAAGTAAGAATTATGAAGTCAGATTTAAGAAGTAAAACAAGTTAAGAAAGAAGAAACAGACATAATTGTTTTATTATTCTTCTTTAATTTCTAAAATCAAATTATAAAATTCTATTTTTTCTTTAGGAATAAATTCTCTAACTCGCTTTAAAGCAGGTTCGCATTCTTTATAATTAAACTTCCTTTTGACTGCTATAAAATTCTTTTCTACTTCAAAATCTTCTTTAGGTAAAAAATTTTTATTAAAAAATTCAGTCAATTCAAATCGCTCTAAAATACTTATCAAAGTACGAGAATGTCCCCATTGGGGAATGCGAGTTAAGGAATAGCCTAAAAAGCTATCAAAGTCTTCTGTTTTCATACATCAAATATTTAATCCTTCCTTTTCAAATAGCTTTTTTAGTAAATTATCATAAGTAACATTCAAATCTACATCCCTTTTTACTTCAACAGCACTTGAAAGTTGAACTGCATCTAAAGTCCGTAACCCTTCTATTCCATATTTTTGTAGTAAGGATAATGCTCGTTGCAAAATATTCTCATCTATTTCTATCCAAATGAATTTATCATAGTCTTCTCTAAATAATTTTGAAATTGCATTTGTTTCCTCATCAGTAAGTTCTTTCATACGTCGCTTTTTTCTTATTGCAGATTCTAATTCTAAAATAGTAAGCGAGGAGAGATATATTTTTTCTATTTTATTATCTATAACTGATGTTACGCAACATCAAAGTTTAGAGAAGTTTAGACCAAACCCACGAATTTATTCGTGGGAAAGTAACCACTACTTTTTACAGGAATCTACTTTTCCGTTTTATTAAAAGTACTCCTTTTATTTTAGAATAGAGTAGAAACAAAAAAACGAAGAAGGTGGTGGTAGCTTCCACGAATAAATTCGTGGGTTTCATGTTAATTGCGTAACATCAGTCTATAAAAAATAAAAGTTCCATTTCTTCACTACCTACTTCTTGATTGTATAATTTCAATAATGCTGATGTGTCTAAAAATAATTTCATTCGTAACTTCTCCTTTCTTGTATAATTGTTTCACTCAAATTTATTTTTTTTCCGTCTAAGATTTTTCTTGTCTTAGAAAATGAGAAATCATTAAACTGTAATGATTCTGATTCTACCGATTTAACAGGATTTAAAATTAATGATTTTATTTTTTGTTGTAAAAACTCCCACACTACCAAGATTTCATCTCTATTTAGACTTTCTAATTCTTTTAATACAATTTCTAGTTTTGCCATAATAAATCTATTTGGAATAAGGTTACTAAATTTATTTCCTACTAATATACAAAAATAAAAAAAATTATGCACTCCCACGCAACCTCCCCAAACTATTCTGCATCTAACTAAACAAGAAACAAAAACAACTTAATCAAGCGTATTTCTTTAAAAAAAATACGTACTCAACCCTTTTTATGAAATAATTTTATGTTCGGATTTCTTCGCAATAAAGAACGCTCTACTCAAAACTTATCAGAAAGCGAACTGATAGAAGCCTGTAAAAACGGCAGTAGTAAAGCACAAAAACAACTTTACGAACAGCATTCTGGTAAAATGTTCGGTGTCGCTTTGCGCTATGTAGGCAATCATCACGAAGCTGAAGATGTACTGGTTACTGCTTTTATGAAAGTCTTCGAACATTTGGATTCTTTCAAAGGCGAAGGAAGTTTTGAAGGTTGGATTCGTAGAATTGTCAGTAATGAAGCATTAGGACTTATCCGAAAACGCAAAAAAGTGTTTATGGAAGAAATAGAAAATGCAGACTACAAAGGAAAAAATAATCCTGCCTCTACAGCATTAGAAACCGATGATTTGCTTGCTTTAGTCAAACAATTACCTGACGGTTACAGGACTGTTTTTAATATGTACGCCATTGAAGGATTTTCACACAAAGAAATTGGCGAAGAGTTGGGAATTGCTGAAAATACATCAAAATCACAGTTAAGTAGAGCAAGAGCATTACTCAAAAAGTGGTTGGAACAAATTGATGATAATACAGATAATACCAATCAAAATAATCAATCTATAAATAGTTTCGTGCTATAAAGTAGCTGACAGTTTCTAACTGTCATAAGTATAAAATCAAAAATTTTGTCTTTTACATAAAGATTCTAACAAAATCTTTTAAATATATATACGTCATAATGGACACTCAAAAAAATAATTTTTCTGGAAACAATTTTAATTCTGATTCAGAATTAGACCTTCTTTTCAAAAAAGCACTTAAAAATCATTCTGTTCCGACAGAAGACCACGTCTGGAGAAGAATAAATCACGGATTAACGGACAAGAAAGCAGCAGTAGTTACAAAATCGATTACTAGGCGTTCTAGTCTTCCTATTTGGTCGGCTGTAAGTGGTGTGGCTGCATCGCTCTTAATTTGGGCTTTATTTTTTACTCCTTCTACTCAAAATAGTTTGGATAAAAATTCAACTACGCTGGCTAATTCTGATAAAACAGAAGTTGCAACAGGTTTGAATAATACAGAGAATATAGCTTCAAGTAAAATTCAGAATAATCAAAATATTGAAGAAAATCAAAACACAGAAGCAACTTCTTCAAAAGCATTTGCATCTAACCAGCAACAAATACCCCCAACAATTACTAAAAATAATACTGTTCTTGAAAATCAAAGTGTAAAAGGTGTAAAAAATGGTAATGCACAAAATCATATTGATGAAGCAGTAGCCAGTCTTGAAAAAGACCAAACCAAAAACAAGAATCGCATTTCGCAGGATAAAGCAAGTACCCGAACATTTACTAATCCGAGTACACAAATTTCTGAAAATGTTTGGACAAGTGATTTTGTAGTTCATAGTTCAAATTCTTCTCTTAAAAAAGAAAATCCGAATGCAGACGTACACACGTTAAACCTTGATAATCAAAGCGTTGCAATTACGATTAAGGTAGGAAAGAATGAAAACTACAATGCAGGACAAACAGGTTTTGATGCAAATCAAAATCCTTCACAGTTTGATAAAGCGAAAAATGTCTTGAAAGAAGTTTGGAACTTGAAAACTGGTAAAAAAGTTAATTTACAAAATATACTTCCGAATAATGAAAATGAAAACAACAACGAAAAAACAAACAATCAATCTAATTCGACAAATGAAATTCAAGCAGATTAATTTAAGAGTACTCTTTATTTCAACTCTTATAATTGGATTTATTTTATCTACAATTTCAACTTCCTTTGCTCAATCAAAAGCTGATACAGTTATTATTGATTTTGGCGATAGCAGTAAAGTAACCGTTTTTATTCAAAACCAAAAAGATGCAGAAGAAATACGCAATCTTGATTGGAATTTGATTATGGAACGAACAGCCAATTATCTTGATGAAGCTCACCAAAACAACGATGAAGCTGAAAACGAAAGAAAGAAAAAAGAAATTAGCGATGTAGAGGAAACAGAAGATACTTCTAAAAAAGAAGATGGCAAAACTACTACAATTATTTTCGGAACAAAAGGAATTCGTATCGAACACGACGAAGATGGAGATGGAGTAGCTGATGAGCGTAAGCCAAAAACTAAATTTTGGAAAACAACTCACTACCAAATTCCGATTGATTTTGGTCTGAATAATTACTTTCAAAATGGTAATTTTGGAGATACACCAACAGGAACACCTTATGAATTGCGCTCTTGGGGTTCTCGTTACTTTGCCTTTGGTGTCATGTTCAAAACTCAATTAGGAGGAAAGAAAAGTCCACTTTTGGTACAATATGGTTTGGAGGCATCTTGGAATAATTTTATGTTTACAGGCAATAACTATGCTCTGGAATCGTCGGAAGGAGTTACTTTCCCAGAATTTAGAAGTCCTTTAGAAAAATCAAAACTAACGGCTGCTTACATCAATTTGCCTCTTATGGTGCATCTGGATTTTGCAGAAAACAACAAAAGAGGTCTAAAATTAGCTTTTGGTGGTTATGCAGGATATAGAGTAGGCAGTTATACAAAAATTGTCTATAACGAAAATGCTGACAAACAAAAAGACAAAGAACACTCTAACTTTTATCTGAACGATTGGAGATATGGAGTGCGAGCAGAAATAGGAATTGGAAAAGACAAATTTGATAGTGGTCTTCGTTTGTTTTTTAGCTATGATCTTAATCCACTTTTTACAGAAAATGCTAACCTACCAAAACTAAATGCGTTTAGCTTTGGTGTAAGATTATAAATTATCCAAAACTAAGTGCTAACTAAAAAAACCAGCTATGAGAATTAAATAGTCGAACAAATACTCTCTTCCTAAATAATTAAGAATAAGCAATTACAAAAAACTTGTAGTTGCTTATTTTTTTGTAAATTTAATTTAACTTAATAACTAAATAATCAAAGTTTACCAAAAAAATGAAATCAATTTATTTCCTTCTATTCCTATCAACATTATTTATTCTAAATTCTTGTAAGCCTATTTTACCTACTAATTCTAGTACTTCGTTTTTTTCAGAAGAAGAACTAAAACTGATTTATCAGCAGGATTCTAGTCAGGCGATGCGTGTTTGGAAAATCAATAACAAAGAAGATTCTATATTTTTGAGGAAGCCTTCACAAGAAGTAAAATTTAATCCCACAGATTCTACAATTCATTATTTTGTACACCGACTTTTCAAAACGGTTCGTAATCCAAATTCATTAGGAGTAGGAATTGCTGCGCCACAAGTAGGAATTAATAAACGTATTATTTGGGTCAAACGATTCGATAAAACAGAGGAAGAAATGCCTTTTGAAGTTTATATAAATCCTAAAATTATCAAATATAGCGAAGAAGTAAAAGAAACACTAGAAGGCTGTCTATCTATTCCAGAGCGTAGAGAAAAAGTAATTCGCCCAGACAAAATAACGATTGAATATCAAACTTTAGATGGAGAATTGCATCAAGAAACTGTCGATGGTTTTACTTCTGTTATCTTTCAACACGAAATAGATCATCTTAATGGAATATTGTATTTAGATCATTTAAAGAGTGAGTGAGAACGGTTTTATCGAATAATTATCTGTTTTTCTGTGCTCTACGCTACTCACTCTGAAGAGTGAGCTACCTTAATTTCCAACATTTTTCAAAAATCGTATTCTCATAATTATTATTTTATCAAAATAAATAATCTATTGTTTTTTTACTTTTTATGTATAATATGAAAACGCCCCTCAGATATAAATAAGGCACTTTTTAGTCAAAAGAGTTGAATAAGTCAATGTAGAACGTAGTGATTTTTTTTACACTATATTTACACCAAGATGTCTTCTATCAAAACTATTTTGTACACACAGAAAAAACTAGCAGATGGACAGTCGCCAGTTATGCTTTACGTTTATGAAGAAAAGCCTTATCGTCTTTCACTAGGTTACAGAGCTTTTCCGAAAGACTGGGATAATAAGAAAGGGAGGTTTAATAAAAGCTATCCTAATGCAAAAGCTAAAAACCTTGAACTACGTAAAAAAGAACTACTTGCTCACGAGCTTGTAGATGATTTTGTCAGAAAAGGAGAACGGTTTGATTTCCCTACTTTCAATGGATATTTCAAAATTTGGCTGGACACGAAAAGAACAAGAAGTAAAAACAGGAGATTATCATTTTTCTGGTCGCATTCTTATGACAGCTACAATTCAAGAGCATTTAGAACAAGAGGTAATACAAGCTATTGTATTTGATGCCTTGAAATTTGCGAAAGAACAAAAGGGAATAGATTATTTATTAGTCTATTTAAATGAAGAAACAGGAGAAAAACTATTTTTCATTGATGAATCTACAAAGACTGAATTACAGTCTGGTCAGAAGCCACAAGAGTATAATTATGCTACTCTAATGTTTGTAAAGGATTATTAGAAAATTTAGAGTAAGTATTTTAATTGTTTACTCTCTATTTCCACTTAAATGATAATTTATTCTAGTCAAGAATACATAAAAATTATTATATTTGAGTAATGCTCACTTTGACCATTTTATCATAAAAATACAGTTAAAATTTAAAAATCAATCACTACAACTTCTAACTCTAAAAATAAATTCTCATAATTACTATTAAATATATTTTGTTTTTGAGAAATTAAATATCTAAGTTTACAATTATATCAAAACATTAAAACAATGACTTACTCTTTTACAGAATCAGACATTAAAACAGTCTTAATAGTAATATTATTAGGAATAATTCTTTTTATCGGATTAGCTTGGACACAGAGAAGTAAATCTTGGAAAATAGATACTTTTTTTCTAGGAGGAAGAAATATAGGTGCAGGTTTATCAGGAAGTGTATTTTGGGGCAGTAGTTTTTCGCTTGCAAACGGAATATTTTATTTTGCTGTATTAGGTTATTACTTCGGTTTAAGCGCATTTTGGCTACAAATACCTTGGGTACTTGCAATATGGTTTTTAGCTTGGAAATTACCTTTAATCATGAAAGAAACAGAAAAACACACTTTACATGGTTTTTTAGGAAATTTATTTGGAAATAAGGTAAGGCTGTTATCTTCAATTGTCACGACTACAGGATTTTTAGGTGCTTTTGCTTTTGAAATAAATGTTTCAACAGAAATACTTTCTAAAAGTTTAGGTATTGAAGGTATTACAGAATACACAACCATAGCCGTTGCCATTTTTGCTGCTGCATATTGTGATATAGGTGGGTTTAAAGGAAGTGCAAAGACAGATAGAACACAGAATTATCTTGGAGCTTTTTCTGTAGCTGTAATAATAACAATGGTCTTCTTTTTTCCTGATACTATCGGAATACCTAAAGAAAATTTGACATTGAGTAGTATAACTGATTCTTTATTTGATTTTAGTGCTTTTCCTATAGTTTCTATAGTTGGAATATTATGTTATGCTTCTACTGTCAATATAGTAGATATGTCTAATTGGCAAACTATATCAGCAAATTCTAAAACGGATGAGGAAGGTATAAAAAAACTAAGAAATAAAATGGTTTTATCATCTGTTTGGATATTACTTCTACCTGGATTATTAGGAGTCTTTTTAGGATATATCTGGAAAGGAGTAGAAATAAATGATACTGAAATTATTCCACTACTTATAAATAAAATTATTATTGTCTTTCAACAGGTTATACCTAGTGGTTTACTTGATACTATATCTGTATTACCTGCCATAATGCTAGGTATAATAATACTTGGTTTAGCATCAACAACATTGTCAACAGCTGATAGCAATCTATTATCTTCTTCGCAAACATTATCATGGGATATAATATATCATAACATTATTTCAAAAGTAGATTCTACAGACTCTTTGAGTGAAAAAGAGCATTATATGATAGTATCTAAGAGTCGTACTCACATTTATATTATGGCTTTGTTATCAGCACTTTTATTTTTGCTTTTACGCAGATTTATAGGAGATGAAACTGTGTTTGTAGCACAGTTTGTTATTTTTGGTTCTGTTATATCATTATTCCCAGCTACCATTTATGGAATATGGCTTAGAGAAAGAAAACTCATACCACACAAAAACATGAATACTATAATATTTATTTCTTTACTATTAAGTTATCTTAGTGGGATTTTAGTATTCTTTACTTCTATGTTATTTAATGGCAACAGTGAAAATAGCTTTAGTGCATATGCTTGGAGTCCAATTTTGACTATATTTATATCTAGTATTGTCTTAATAATTGGTTTAGTGTATAATAATATAAAAATAAAATATGAAACAAATAATAGACACAGAACCCCTTAGAATTATAGGCTGGTTTTCTGTTTGTACTACTGCTAGTTTAATGTGTTATTGTGTTTTCCATTTTATGTTTCAAGCAGATAACATAAGGTTTAGTTTTGCTCTATCTAGTGTATCTTTTCTGCTATGTAGTAGATTAATAAACTGGAACTTTGAGAGTTTTTTTAATATAAAAAAAGTAGAAAGTACTCAAGAAGTACATGGTGGAAAATATGTAACTGTAGGTGCAAGAAATTGCTCAGGAGAGAATGCAGAAGTTCTAATAAAAACTTTAGGTAATGACACAGTAATAAATGAATATTTCAGTTTTAAAAACTATGTCAAAATAACCAGAAATCTTATTAGAACAACAAAAACAAATCAGTTAAAAGTAATATTTTTAAGTTTTTTTATACTTCCGTTTTTACTTCTAATTGACAATACAAATAAAAATATACTCAGTATTGAAAACCTTGTAGCTTTATTGCCTGCAATTTTTGACTTAATTAATACGTTATCTTTATATATTTATATAAAGGGTTTACAAGATTTTAAAATAGATTGAAAAATGACTTCAAAATTAGGTAAGCAAGAAGAATTTTTGAGAAAAGAAAAAATATTACATCTACGTGCTAGAATTAGAAATGATGTTATCTTGAGAGATAGAGTAGTAGATGCAATATTTAATGTATTAGATTTATCTGATATTAAAGATAAAGAACTAATTTCTCATATTACGATTGCTATTGATGATGAAATAAACGATACACAAGCTCATGTTATACTTTAATAATGAAAGTTCTCATACCGAACACTTCCCTTGTGGATTAATAATTAAAGACTTTATACCTAAAGAATATCTAAATTTATTATATAAAGATTTAGAGAAGGCTGTATGGGTTCCGGCTTTAGTTGATAGGTATAGAGGAAATGAATTGATAAGAAGGGAACACGACCCTAAAAGGTCTAGTGCTTTGGTAACAAAAAATTTTACATTTAGCTCTACTTTTTTCGAAAGAAAAAAGATTGCATTCAATTTTAAAAGAATTAATTCTTCAGAGATTTCAGATTGAAGTAAATAACTTTTCAGCCTATGGAATAAGCAAATATTTAAAAGGAAGTAAACTATCAACTCATTCTGATACTGGTGTTTACAATACTAAAAGGTTAATTACTTGTTTACTGTACTTAAAATCTGCTGAAAAAGGTGGTAATTTAATTTTTCCTGAGATTGAAAAATCAATAGATGTAGAACCTAACATGTTGATATGTTTTTACTCTGAGTTAAAGCATGAAGTATCAGAAATAATAGAAGGTGAAAGAGCAGTTATGATATTATTTGCAGAAGCGATTTAAATTGTGTATTCTAATTATTCATGCACCTATTCCCCCACCAAATAGCACAAAAACTATGAGTTTCCGAAAGGACAATCTATAATTATAGAAAAAACTAAAAGGTAAATTCAAAGAAGAGCTAAGAAACGGTAGGACTTACCTAGAGTTTGTACCTTTTTTAGAGTATGCAAAATCACTTGGCAATACCTTTCAGAAAGATTCAGAAATATTTCCGAACATTCAGAAAGAGATGCAAAGTGATTCAGAAGAAGTACAAGAAAATATCATAGAAAAGTCAAATTGAAATTTCTGAAATCTTTCGAAAAAGGGTTGCAGAAGTTTCAGAAAGCAAGGAAAATACCCAAAACCGAAATAAAGAGAAAAAACAGTTAGAAAATTATAGCAATAATCTAAATGAACAAGTCCAAAAATATGCACTTGCGTTTAATGAAGAAAAAGCAGAAAGAAAAGAATTACAAAAAAAATACGATACTTTAGAAAATAGATTTTTGGATAAAGTAGAGGAAGTAGCTCGTTTTAAATGAAAAACAGCCTTATTCTTTGCACTTTTGGGAGGACTTGCTTTTGCTCTTACACTAATTTTAGTCTATCTACTCTTTCTGAAAACCTAAAGAAAACAACGTTGTCTTTTTTTATTTTACTATTTTATATATTTTACGCAGCTTAAAGACCAGTTCAGACCTAGCATTTCAGACTTAAAGATGGAAACTTATAGGGTCAAGTATGAGAAAGATAGGGTCAAAGGTGGAATAACTTAGGGTTTAAGATGGAATAATATAGGGTGTAACTATGAGAGAAATAGGGCAAGAAAAAAAGATAAGTATGGAAATAAATATTTTCCTTTCATATTTTAAACTTGTATTTCTATAATTTTTCCTTAGATTTTTGGTGTTTAGCTTATTTTATTACAATGGAAAAAGCCACACAACAGCTAGTAGTAAAACATAATTATCTGATTAATGCGAAATATGATTTTTCTCTTTTAGAAATGAAAGTATTTTTATTAGCCGTTTCTAAAATACAGCCACAAGATAAAACAACTACCAAATATAGAATTTATGTAAAAGATTTTAAACAGCTTGTAAATACACAATCTAAGCAGGAATATAAAAGAGTGAAAGCAACTGTTAAAAGTCTAATGAAAAAGATTGTAGAAATACCAAGAGGAGAAGATAAATCTGTTTTGATGTGTCAATTATTCTGACCTTCTGTTTACCACGACGGAGAAGGTTATGTAGAAATTCAGTTTTATGAAGAAATAAGAGCTTATTTATTAGAACTTAAAGAGAGGTTTACACAGTATAACCTTCACAATATTGTTAGAATAAAATCCTTTTCTAGTATTAGAATTTATGAATTACTCAAACAGTACGAAACCATAGGAAAAAGAACTTTTGAGCTTACAGAGCTAAAAAGTATTCTAAAAGTAGAGAAAAAGTATAAATCATACACTGATTTTAAAAGGTATATTTTAAAGAGAGCGCAGAAAGAAGTTTGAGCCTATTGTGATATTTCATTTACCTTTAAAGAAATCAAAAAGAGTAGGAGAGTAAATAAATTAGTGTTTTACATTCAAAGGAAGGAGAAAAAAGATACTCAAAACCCAGTTCAGACCATCGTGGAAAATGATTTAAGTGCAAAATTTTTGCTTACCCCTAGACAAGTCCGTGAGGTGCTAAAAAAGTATGAGAATGATTTGCTTCATTTGGAAAAAATCCTTTGAGAAATAGCTAAGAAATACAAAACAGGAGAAATAGAAAAATTAGGAGCTTATACTTTCAAGACTTTGATGGAAGGAAAGCACGAAAAAAGCCTTTTTGATGAAGAAATTAAAATAGAAAAAGCCAAAAAGCAACAGAAAAAAGCAGCAAAAATAGAAGAACAGCAACAGAGTGAAAAAGATAAACAGAAAGCACAAGAAGAAAAAGAGCAGCTAATCATTCAGATAGAAAAAGCACTTTCAGAAGATGAGAAAAATAGTTTGGAAGAGGAGTTTAAAACTCATATTTCAAAACCTCATTTGCAACAACTAAGCGAACGCCCACGAGGAAAGAAGATATTACGACAAAACTTTTTGGCTAAAAAATTTCTATCCGAAGACGATTAAATTTTATTTTAGACTTTGTTTGAATGGAAAAGACAAAAATAGATTTTGATTTGCGAAACAAGCAAAAACAAAAAATAGAAAAAAGTGATGATTCTATCCTTTCAGTTCGTGAATGACAACTTTGGCGATATTATGAGTAAATGAATGTAGGTAACGAACAATCAAAATGAAGAGAATGAAATTTTAGAAGAGTAGGTTTGATTTTAAACAAAAAAGTAGGTCGTTGAATGGTTCTTATTCTACCTATCACAACAAAATACAAAGAAGAACATAGGGTTTACAAACTTCTCATTAAAAACCCTACTCAATACGGACTTTCAAATCCAAGTGCATTTATCTTAAATCGTTTCAAAGTTATTTCTACTAAAAGACTGATTAAGGAAAAATCTGATTTTGTTTTGCATCCTAATTTTTTGCAACTCTTGAAAAGGAAAGTTAAAAAATTCATTTAAAAAAAATCGCCTACTCACACTAAGGAGAGTAGGAAGCTGGAGACTCAAATGAAGGTCTCTATGGCGTTCGCTTTTTAAGCAGATGCCTATGAATATAGCTTATTGTTTTTTTTTCAAATTACAAGGTATTATAGACAAAATTCTAAGGTAGTTTGTAAAAATAGCATTTTGCTAAAATAATTTGAAGTAAATGAAACTAAATTATAATAAGGGTCGTTACGTGGAAAAAACTATGTAAAATAAATGTAATGAATAAAGGATACTTCAACTATTATAAACCAGCTTTCTTAACACGTGCAATCTTATTTGTACCTATACTTTTAGCTCTTACTCCTTCTATTGCCTTGTATCTAGGATATAAAGATTGGGTTCTTCCTGCATATATAACTTCCTATTCTATAATTGTAGCTTTATTATTTGCAATAGATAAGTGGTTGTGGAAATATCCTATAATCTCTTATTTATTTTGGATAAAAGATTTTAATGGAACTTATGAAGGTTACTTAGAGTATGAATATAGAGATGAAAACGGAAAAACTAAGACAGGCAAGTTAAAACATACTAAAATTATACATCAAACAGGCTCTACTATAATTATTAGGTCATTTACATCTAAAATAAATGGCGAAAAATCTTCTCCTTCTATAAGTCGTGAAGTTTTAATCAAGCGAAAAGAAGATGATACCTTTACTATAACATATACTTATGAAAATGAAGGTAATGAAAAGCTAAAATATCCCCCTCATTATGGAACAGAAATAATAGAAGTTGTTTTTGATGGAGATGAGAAAAAGCGTTTGAAAGGCAAATATTATACTAACCGTATGCCACAAACAAGAGGACAATTTACAGACCTTAAATATATAAATAATAAACATAACCCACCTTTTTAAAAATGGCAGTATTACACCGACAATTTACCGAATTTAATAAAGAAATTAAACTGACTTCTGCAAGGAAAGATGATTTAATGAGTAGTCGTAATTCACTCAAAAAGAAAATTAGAGACTGGTTTAAAGAAAACAAAAAGGACGAACTACAACCCAAATTTTGGGGACAAGGTTCTTCTGAAATGAATACAACAGTTAATCCTATTCCACAATACGAGGGAGAAGAAAAAAAACTAAAGTATGATTTAGATTATGGTATCTATTTCATAGAGAATGAAAATGAAGATAACAGACAAAATATAGATACTTGGCATAATTGGGTATATGAAGCTGTTAAAGACCATACTTCTATACCACCAATAAGAAAGACTACTTGTGTAAGAGTTGTCTTTTCAAATGGTAGGCACATAGACTTACCTATATATTACAAAAACGGAGATAAAATAGAATTAGCACACAGAAGTAAAGGATGGACAGAAAGCGACCCTAAAGCATTTTTTGAGTGGTTTAATGATTTGAAAAACTCACAACTTGAAAAAATAGTTAGGTATTTAAAGGCTTGGAAAAATTATAGAGAGCATAATAATTCAAATCTAAAACTACCAAGTGGATTTGAACTAACTATACTAGCGACAAATAGCTATATAGATAACGATATAGAGTGTGATAACGACGATGAAGCATTTAGAAAAACAGTTAGCAAAATAAATGAAGAGTTGAATAAAGTTAATGGCTTTAAATGCGAAAGACCTACTGCTCCAATAGAAGATGTTTTTGCTGATTATTCTGATACAAGAAGAGAAAATTTTTTGAGTAGTTTAAAAAATCTACTAGATGCGTGTGAAAAAGCAGATATAGAGAATAACCGAAAGAAAGCAAGTGAAATAATGCAAAAAGAGTTTGGAGATAGATTTCCTACTGCACCTGATACAGATGATAAAAAGCAATCCGATGAACTTTCTAAAAAGTTGATTAGCACACCATTCAAACCTAAACCTTTTGCTAAAAATGGATAAAAATATAGAAGATGTATTACATAAATATCCTAGTTTATCATTTGTTGAAGAGGGGATAATAGAAGGTTTTTTAGAAGTAGGAAATGGAGATAAGTATTTTATTAAAATAGATATTACAAACTTTCCTACATCATTTCCTAGAGTTTGGGAAACAAACGAAAGAATACCAAGAAAAGCAGATAGACACGTTAATAAAGATGATACTTTATGTTTTACTACTCAAGTACATACTGAAATTCTTTTAGCCACTCAAGTAAAAAACTTAGTAGATTTTACTAAAATAATCTTAATTCCTTATTTGCATAATAATTCATATTATGAAATAAATAAGGAATATAAGTTTGGTGAGTTTTCACATAATTACATTAGTGCAATTATAGATTCTTTCAAAGAAGTAATAAATGTAGAAAGTGTAGATATTATTACAAGGGTTGTTTACTTAGTATCTAAAAATTTTAAAATACGTCCGAATGATAAATGTTTCTGTGGTAGTAATTTGAAAATTAAAATTTGCAAAAATCATTTAAAAGGGTTCAAAGATTTAAGGAAAATTTCTAAATCCACACTTCAAGAATCTTTCAAAATTTTAAAGAAAATAGCCATTCATAACCAAAAGTTATGAGTGGCTATTTTTCATTTTATAGGCATTGAAAGTATTAATGATTTATTTCATTTTTCAATTCAGAAAAGAAGTTGAATTTATTTTGTCTTTTGGTTTTTTGCCTTTCGGTTCGCTCGTGGAAAAAGAAGAAAAGGAATAGCGAAATGTTGTTTAAAAAAAATTGCCTACTCACACTAAGGAGAGTAGGATGTTGAAGACTCTGCCTTTGTTAGTATTCCCACCAACGATATTTTCAATATTTCTAATCTCATAATTATTATTTTATCAAAATAAAAGGTATTTTTGTCTATATCATTTTTTACATTCACAAAAAATAACTATAACGAAACTATGAGCGTACTTGTAAATAAAGATTCTAAAATTATCGTGCAAGGATTTACTGGAAAAGAAGGTTCTTTTCACGCCGAACAAATGATTGAATACGGAACAAATGTTGTCGGTGGAGTTACACCAGGGAAAGGTGGAACAACTCATTTAGGTTTGCCTGTCTTTAATACTGTTGCTGATGCCGTAGAAGGTGCAAAGGCTGATACTTCTATTATTTTTGTTCCTCCTGCTTATGCTGCTGATGCCATTATGGAAGCTGCTGATGCTGGAATTAAAGTAATTATTGCAATCACGGAAGGAATTCCTGTACAGGATATGGTAAAAGCAAAAGCGTATGTAATGGACAAAAAAGAATGTCGATTAATAGGACCAAACTGCCCAGGAGTAATTACACCAGACGAAGCGAAAGTAGGAATTATGCCAGGTTTTGTATTCAAAAAAGGTAGAATCGGAATCGTTTCTAAATCAGGAACACTTACCTATGAAGCTGCTGACCAAGTAGTAAAAGCAGGAATGGGAATCTCAACGGCTATCGGAATCGGTGGCGACCCAATTATCGGAACAACTACAAAAGAAGCCGTAGAACTTTTGATGAACGACCCAGAAACTGATGCAATCGTTATGATTGGAGAAATTGGTGGAAACTTAGAAGCAAATGCAGCTCGTTGGATTAAAGAATCAGGAAACAAAAAACCAGTTGTAGGTTTTATTGCTGGACAAACTGCTCCAAAAGGAAAACGTATGGGACACGCAGGTGCAATCATCGGAGGTGCAGATGATACAGCCGAAGCCAAAATGCGTATTATGCGTGAATGTGGAATCCACGTAGTAGATTCTCCTGCAAATATTGGAGTTACGATGAAAGATGTTTTGGGTAAAGTAAACGCTTAGTCTTATGTAGCTGACAGTTTCCCAACTGTCAGTAGATTATCTAAAAAAATGGATTCAAGTAGAAATACTTAAATCCGTTTTTTTATTCTTTCTATTTATTTCCCATTTTCAATTTCCCATTATATTTTAAAACAACTGTGCTGCAATTTTTTCAGTCGCTCCCGAACGCCCCATTGTGTAATAATGCAGACACGGAACACCTTTTTCCATCAGTTCTTTAGACTGCTGAACTGCCCATTCGATTCCCACTTCTACCACAGCTTTGTTATCCTTGCAAGCCGAAACAGCATCTACTAAATCATCTGGAATATCGATATGAAAAATACGAGGCAAAACGCTAAGTTGCTTTTGTGTAGTAAATGGCTTTAATCCTGGAATAATAGGAACAGTAATTCCAAATTCTCTACATTTTTCTACAAACTCAAAGTATTTTGAATTATCAAAAAACATTTGTGTAACAATATATTCTGCACCTGCATCTACTTTGGCTTTCAAGGCATTCATATCACTATTCATATTTGGAGCTTCAAAATGCTTTTCGGGATAACCAGCCACACCAATACAAAAATTTGTCGGAATTGGATGGTGCAAATCGTCGTCTATATATTCTCCTTTGTTCATATCTACTATCTGTCCAATCAAATCGACAGCATAATTATGTCCATCTTTTTCTGGAATAAACGAACCTTCCGATTTTACAGCATCGCCACGAAGAGCAAGTACGTTTTCAATTCCTAAAAAAGACAAATCTATAAGTGCATTTTCTGTTTCTTCTTTTCGAAAAACCTCCACAAATAATATGAGGAACGGCATCTACTTCATAACGATTCATGATTGCAGCACAGATACCGACTGTTCCAGGGCGTTTGCGAGTTATTTTCTTTTCCAAAAGTCCTTCTCCTCGTGTTTTATAAACATATTCTTCTCTGTGATAGGTAACATCTACAAAAGGAGGATTAAATTCCATCAATGGATTCATAGCATCAAAAATAGATTGAATACTTTCGCCTTTTAATGGTGGAATGAGTTCGAATGAAAAAAGAGTTTTGCCTTTATTTGCGTTTAAATGTTCGATGACTTTCAATGCTGTTCTGTTTTAGAGTAAGAAGTAAAGAATTCAAACCAAAGAGTATAAACTCTACTAGTTTTAATTTTAAATTAATTAATATTTGTGTAAAATGCGTTTTTTGTGTTTTAATGGACTACAAATATACGACTTACAACTTATTTAATTAAATTTGAAGTAGCAGAATTAGTACATTATTTATTCAAAAGAGAATGTCAAAACAGAAGGTTTTGAAAAACGTTATTTTATTTATGTTCAGTTATGACTTTATTCATTTCTTGTAAAACTGTTTATTTTCTTAGTGCCTTAGTGGTAATTTGCATTTGACTAGCTTCGCTGACTTTCAATTCTAACTTCTAAAATCTAAATTTGTATTACATTCTAACTTCTAAAATCTAACTTCTAACTTTATATATGCTTCCTTCCGTAATTTGGTTTATTGGTCTTTCAGGTTCTGGCAAAACGACACTTTCAGATGCGTTATTTGAAAAACTAAAAAGTAATTATCCTTCTGCTTTAATCAAAAAATTAGATGGCGACTTGCTTCGAAACGGACTAAACAGTAATCTTAGGTTTTCATTGGAAGACAGAAGTGAAAATATTCGTCGTTCGGCTGAAGTAGCAAAGCTTTTCTACCAAACAGGTTTTATTGTCTTGGCTTCTTTTATTACTCCAACACATCAAAATCAAGAACTGATTACTTCTATATTTAAAGAGAATGACACAAATAATAGTACTGATTTATTCAAAATATTTGTTGACTGCCCTTTAGAAATCTGTGAAAAAAGAGATGTAAAAGGACTTTACAAAAAAGCTCGTACAGGAGAAATAAAAGAGTTTACAGGAATTAGTAGTCCTTTTGAAAAGCCATTAGCCAGTCAAGTAGATTTAATTATTGATAGTAATACATTTACAGTTGATGAGAGTATAGGATTAATTTTGGATAAATTAGCAGAAAAAGGATTTTTGTAGAAAAAATTAGATAGATTTTAAAGAAAAATAACTAGAACACTACAAATTTTGAAAAAAAATGGTACTTTGTACTACATTTAACAAGGAAAATTTTAATTGAATTTTTGCTTTCAATTTTTGCACAAAAAACACGTTTACTTATGAGTTTGCTCAAAAATCTTATCAACAAATTTCAACAGCTCTTTAGTGGTTCGGCTGCTCCAAGCCCAGGTTCTGGAAGAGCTACACAAGCAAGACAACAACTTTTTGTGGCTATTTTGGAAGCCTGTGATGATGGCATAATTACGGCTGATGAAATGTCCGATGTAAGATCATTACAAGCCAAATTAGGAATGTCTGATGCAGAGTTAAATAGTATCAAAATTCAAGTTTTGCAGAATCTTATTGATAGAGTAATGGAGGATAATATCGTTACCGAAGATGAAATGGACTTTATCGAACAGGTAGAAATTGACCTTCAACTCGGTGTTGCTGACTCACTAAAAATAAAATCTGATATCGAGAAAGTAAGAAAAATGTATAAGCGTTCGAATTCTGTTGGTGGAGATGAGTTTGATGATGAAGGCTTTTTTGATGATGACGACGACTACGACGACGATTACGATGATACAGAATATGATGATGAAATAGACGATATGGCAGAAGCTGTTGCTATTGGAGCTGTGATAGGTGCAGGAGCAGTTTTGGCAGACCAGATGAGCGACGAGAGTAATAGTCTGGAAAATTCTGTACTTGATAATCAAGAAACAAACGAAGAAGCTACTGAAGAATCGGAAGAGTTTTCAGATGAGTCTTAATAAAAAAACGATTGATTTTACAGTAAAATCAATCGTTTTTTGCTTTCTTTTCTAAATCTTTAAAGTTGCTTCATCTAGATACCGTTCAGCCTCTTCTCTTGTTCCGAACTTCATAATAGGGTGTTTGGAACGCTGTGTTGAACGATGAATTTGATAATCTGCAAGGTCATCGGCAGAGGCAATTTGAGCCGTTACTAAAAGCCCTTGTTCGACAAGATAAGTCTGAATTTCTTGATGTAATTTCTCTACTTCCTTTGACATACTACCCATCAGACGAATATCTGCAAAAATAGTAAAGTTAGGTTTCATATGACTTACAGCTTTTTTCCAATCTGGGAAAAAGTCTTTTACATTATCTCTTTTCATCCACTTACCTATTACTTTTACGTAAGACCTATTTTTTTCTATATCTACATAAATTTCGTAGTTTTCGTTTTTTGATATTTCTGTTTTCATATTTTAATAAAAATAGATTCGAATAAAATAATTTAATAGTTACTTACCAAAACAAATCAATGCTCAACAAAAGTAAGGTTTTTCTAGCTAAAAAGTCCATTTTACACTCCTTTTTTTCGTAAAGTTAAACAATTATCTCATTTTGTTTATGCGCTGCTAAATCTGTATCTAAAACAAAGTAAACACTAACAAAGAGAAATTGCAACATTCAACTGCATTACAAATCAATCTTTATTTTTAAACGTTATCACGGTCATCTACAGGTCTAATAATCAATTAGTTATAGAAAATAAAAACAGTCTTATTTTTCCATAACGATAGGGTTTGCAAACCTATCGTTATGGAAAAATGAACATTACTAAATTAACCGTGATAATGTTTATTTAAAAAAAACAAGGTATTTGCCTTTCGAAATGCTCATTATTAGGTTTGCTTTTTTCAACTTTCAAATGAAAAATAATGATTAGTTCGTTTAATTATTATTTCGCTTACATACGAAACAATCAATTAGAAAAACAGTTATCAAAAAACATTTCCTCTACTACTTATGATTTTCCTATAATAAATATGATATCTGCATTAAAACCAGAAAACGAAAACGAACGTTTAGAAGCACTTCTTCGCTACGAAGTAATGGACACAGAAGCCGAAAAAGAGTTTGATGATTTGGTAAAATTAGCTTCTCAAATCTGTGAATCCGAAATTTCCTTAGTTTCTTTAATAGACTCTGATAGGCAGTGGTTTAAAGCCAAAGTAGGTTTAGATGCTCCAGAAACGCATAGAGATTTGGCTTTCTGTGCTCATGCAATTCTGCAAGATGATATTTTTGAAGTCGAAAATGCAATTGAAGACGAACGTTTTTTTGATAACCCTTTAGTAGCAGATGAAGATGGCTTACAGATTCGTTTTTATGCAGGAATGCCTCTCAAAAATCCAGAAGGATTAAATCTGGGTACTCTTTGTGTCATTGATGACAAACCCAAAAAACTGACAGAAGCTCAAAAATTCGCTCTCAAAACGCTTGGAAATCAAGTAATTACGCAGCTAGAATTACGCCTAAAATTCAAAGATTTGCAAGAAGAAATGCGTAAGGTACAAGCAGCGCAAAGACAGCTCATAGAAAGTGAAAAAATGGCTACTTTAGGTCAGCTTGCAGCAAATGTAGCACACGAGATAAATACTCCTTTAGGTGCAATTCGTACTTCGGCTGATAATTCAGTCGTTACAATGGACGAACTTATGCCACGTCTTTCTGGCTTTTTGCAAGGATTATCGGTTGAGAAATCACTCGCCTTTAATTATTTGGTAGATTATTCGGCCACCATAAAAAGTACTCTGTCTTCTAGAGAAAAACGTGCTGCAAAATATGATTTGATAGAACAATTGGAGCAAGCAGGTATTGATGACACAAATACAATAGCAGATTTTATAGTCAATTTGGGTGTTCATCAGAATCCAGAAATCTATAAACCGTTGCTTGATACAGAAGACCCTTCTTATACATTCAAAGTAGCGCATCAGTTATCAGGAATTGCCAAAAATAACAAAATGATAAAACTGGCTACTGATAAGGCTTCCAAAATTATTTTCGCTCTCAAAAACTTCTCTCGTCAAGATCAATCAGGAGAAAAAGCAACGATACACCTTAATACTAGCATTGATGATACGCTTGTTCTGTATCAAAATCACTTCAAACACGGAATAGATTTGCAGCTTGATTTTGAAGAAATACCTAAATTTATGGGTTATCCAGATGAGTTAGTACAGGTTTGGACAAATCTTATCCATAATGCTATTCAAGTAATGGACAATAAAGGAGAGATGACCATTTCTACAAAATTAGTAAAATCAAAAGAAAATTCTGAAGCCAAAACAGCTCTTATAGCTATATCAGATACAGGAGAAGGTATTCCAGAAAACATAAGGGACAAAGTATTTGGAGCTTTTTTTACCACAAAAAGAGAAGGAGAAGGAAGTGGATTAGGATTAGATATTACCAGAAAAATTGTAGAAAAACACAATGGCAAAATTTGGTTCGAAAACTCAACTAGGAAAAGGAACTACATTTTTTGTAGAATTACCATTATAAACAAACTCTAGAGAAATTTTCTTTGCTGTTTGCTTTTATAGAAAATAATTAATCAACACTCAATCAAGTAGTTATACATTTTGGGTTTATTTAGAAGAGTACAATATATATTATTTATAATTTACCTTTTACGAAACAGAAAAATAATTTGACTAACTTTGACAACTTACTATCATTACAAAATCATCAAAATTATTGATTTATGGCAAAAGCAAAAAAAACAAAAGCAATTTTATGTGTAGATGACGACCATATCATTTTAGGAAGTCTGAAAATCCAATTGATGCAAGAGTTTAATGATGATTTTATCATCGAAACAGCAGAAAGTGGCGATGAAGCATTAGAAATTCTTGATTTCTTGACAGAAAGAAATATCAATACGCTTGTAGTAATTACCGATTGGTTGATGCCTGAAATGAAAGGCGATGAGCTTTTAGTAGAGATAAACAAACAATTTCCGAAAGTAGCAAAAATAATGCTTTCTGGACAAGCTGAAGAACAGGCTATTAAAAATGCCTTTGATGAAGGAAAAATGCACTTCTTTTTGTCAAAACCTTGGGACAAAAAAGAACTTATCGAAAAAATTTATAAATCGGTTGAAATGATAGAAAGTTAGTTCTTTTGCTTTATAAAGAGAATAGGTTTGATAAATTACTTTACTTAAATGTAGATTTAATTATCAACCCTTTTTTTGCTCGAAATCAATTGGAACTAACTGAAATTAAATCGTAAATTTGAAGTTCTCTAGCATTTTTTTAAATACAATAGCTGTTTGCTTTAATTCTTAATTCTTTTGCCGTTGTTGGTATTCTTGCCAAAAACATAATAAAACTTCAAATGCTCGTCCTAAAATTTGGAGGAACAAGTGTTTCCTCAAAATCCAACCTTGAAAAAATAGCTGCTATTCTTTCTTCCAAAACTCAAAATTTTATTGTCGTCGTTTCTGCCTTTTCAGGAATTACTAATAAATTAGAACAAATTGCTAGTCTTTCGTTGGAAGGCAAACATACCATTTTGTTAGAAGAATTTAGAAACTTTCATTTTGAATTTATAAAAGAATTGGTTTCTGAGTCGCATCAAATCAACCTTTTTGTAGAAGTACAACAAAAGTGCAATCAATTAGAATCAATTTGTGAGAGTATCGGAATTTTGAAAGAATTATCAGAGCGAACACAAGCAACTATTTTGAGTTTTGGCGAAGAACTTTCCTCAATTATTGTTCAAAAATATCTTTCTGTTAATCCGAAAAATGCTATTCAACTGGATGTATTAGATAGCAAAAAATTAATTTCAACGATTACCAATCAGCCGAAAGATTATCTAAATGCAGCTTTGGATTTAGAGAAAACGATTACAACTATTCTTACAGAAATAAATAAAGTAAGTAAAGAAAAAACAAACAAAAATTATATTGCAGCAGGTTTCATCGCTTCCAATCAAAGAGGAGAAACGGTTACTTTAGGACGTGGAGGTTCGGATTTTTCGGCTTCCATTTATGCAAATGCGATTGATGCCGATAGTTTAGAAATTTGGAGTGATGTAAATGGAATGCAAACTGCAAATCCACGAAAAGTGCAAGCTACCCATTCATTACAAAAACTAAGTTATGAAGAGGCTTTCGAAATGGCTTATTTTGGTGCAAAGGTATTGTATCCACCTTCTATTTTGCCTGTGATGAATAAAAATATTCCATTATTTTTGAAAAATACATTGTTTCCAGAACAGGAGGGAACATTTATTAGTAATGAAAGTAAAGCTACAGACAACAAAATTCAAGGTATTTGCTCGCTTGATGAAATAGCAATTATTACCGTTTCAGGAATTGGACTGGCTAGACAAAAAGGAAGTGCAAGACGAGTTTTTCAGATTTTGGAACAAGCAAATATTAATATTATACTAATTACTCAAAGCTCTTCCGAACAAAGCATAGGAATAGGAATCAATCAATCTGAACTCTCAACTGCTATTTTTTCACTTAATTCTGCTTTCGAAAAGGAAATTCAAAAGGGATTAATGAATGAAGTAAAAGCAATAGAAAATCAATGTATTGTTGCTCTGGTGGGCGATAATATGAAAAATGCAATTGGACTTGCAGGAAAAGTATTTAGCGCAATAGGAGAAAATGGAATCAATGTAACAGCGATAGCGCAGGGTGCATCGGAGCGAAATATTTCGATTGTAATAAATAAAAAAGATGAAGAAAAAGCATTAAATGTAATTCACGAAAAGTTCTTTGCTTCGGCTATCAAAAATGTTCATATTTTTATTGCAGGTATTGGCAATGTAGGAACAGAGTTTATAAATATTTTATTCAATCAAAAACAAAAACTAATTGAAGAATATCAAATTAATCTCAAAATAATAGGTGTTGCAAACAGTAAAAAGATGTTATTCAATCACTCTTCAACTAATTTTGAAAAGGTAGAAGAATTGACAAAAGATGAAATTCTGAATTTCAAGCAAAACAGGGAAAATAATAGCAAAAATAACAGTAAAAATAATAATATAAAAACCTATTCTTCATTAAACGAATACTTCGAAATCATTAAAGAATTGAATCTTAGAAATACCGTTTTTATTGACAATACAGCTTCTGAAATTGTAAGTAAAGGATATGAATTTTTACTAAAAAATAGTATTTCGGTAGTAACTTGTAACAAAATTGCGTGTAGTAGTGAGTATCAAACTTATTTAAAACTCAATAAACTAGCTAAAGACAGAAATATTTATTTCAAATATGAAACGTCCGTAGGTGCAGCTCTTCCAATCTTAAAGACGATTTATGACCTTCGAATTAGTGGCGATAAAATTAACAGTATAGAAGCCGTAATTTCTGGTAGTTTGAATTTTATCTTTAATAATTACAATGCTGAAAACGAGTTTGCTGATGTTGTCTTGCAAGCAAAAGAAGAAGGTTATACCGAACCAAATCCGTTAATTGACCTTTCTGGATTAGATGTAATGCGAAAAATATTAATTCTTTCAAGAGAATCAGGACTTAATAAAGAACTTTCAGATATTACTTTTACTAGCTTTTTACCAGAACAATGTACCAACTCAAAAAATGTAGAGCAGCTTTTTGAGAACCTAAAAAAGAACGAAACTCATTTTGCAACCCTCTATCAAAATGCTCACAAGAACGGCAATAAATTGAAAGTTGTTGCTAAAATGGAAAAAGGTAATTTGTCGGTTGCTTTGAAAGAAATTCCTTCGAATAGTCCATTTTATAATTTGGAAGGAAAGGATAATGTAGTCGCCATAAATACAAATCGTTATGTTGATGAGCCTTTAGTTATCAAGGGAGCAGGTGCAGGTGCAGGTGTAACAGCAAGTGGTGTTTTTGCTGATTTGATGTTTATTATGAACAACTAAATAAAGTAAGAAGTCAGATTTTAGAATTTAGAATGAATACAGTTAAATAGCTTGTTTTTGACTTGCATTTATTGTTTTTTCTTCTCTATATCATTTACAACTTCTTTATCAAACTCTTTTTTCAAAAGTTCGAAAACTGCTTTTTTATACTCTTTAGGTAGGTTTTCAATAAATTCTAAAACCTGTTCCAAACTCAAATTCAAATTTACTACTGCCATACTCATTTCTATTTTTAGATAAAATTATATTTTAATACAAGATACGAAAAAAATAGTTTTGAGTTAGTGGGAAATGGGAAATAAAAAAAGGATTACAATTTTTATACAATCCTTCTTTTTAAGGATATTTGATAATCTACTCTTACTCAAAAAGCAAAACGATTAAGAGATTTGAAACGTTAGATTAGAAAACATAAAATTATGAATACAGAAGAGTTAGAACTTATCTTGAAAGAAGTTTTTGAAAATGTTGAACGTAAAAAAAGAACTCTTCTTACATTAAATAACTTTATCGGAACTGGTAAAGGAATATGGAATTTAGATGCACAAGATTATGTAAATTCTTTGAGAGAAGAAGATAGATAAACCAAATTATGAAAAAAATAAAAGCCTTTGCACCAGCCACGATAGCCAATTTCAATGTTGGTTTTGATATTTTGGGACTTTCTTTGGGAAATATGGGCGATGAAATTACACTCACTCCAAACGGAACAACAGAAAATAAAATTCTTGAAATTATAAATGGCGATAATCTGCCTTTAGAAATTGATAAAAATTGCTGTTCTGTCGTAATTCGTAAGATGCAAGAAGCGCAAAACGAATTTATTGGTGTCGATATTATCTTGAAAAAAGGCTTTTCTTCTGGAAGTGGTTTGGGTTCTAGTAGTGCCAGTAGTGCAGCAGCAGCTTTTGGATATAATGAGCTTATCGGAAAACCGTATTCGAATAAAGAGTTGGTTGCTTTTGCTGCCGAAGGCGAACGTGTAGCCTGTGGAAGCGCACATGTAGATAATGTTGCGCCTTCAATTTTGGGTGGAATTATTCTTTCAAAGGGCAACAAACCGAATGATATTTTAGAACTTCCTGTTTTAGAAGATTTATTTGCCGTTACGCTTTATCCAAATGTAAAACTGAATACTTCGGATTCTCGTAAGATTTTGAAATCTACACTTTCTATTTCTACTTTTAGTCAGCAGGTCGGACTTATGGGAGCTTTTGTAGTTAGTTTGTATGAGAAAGATTACGATTTGTTTTCAGATTCGTTGCAAGATTTTGTTATTGAGCCGATGCGTAGCCTTTTGATTCCAAAATTTAAAGAAATGAAACATGCAGCTTTAGAAAATAAGGCTTTAGCGTTTGGTATTTCGGGTTCTGGTCCTTCTGTTTTTGCTATTGCTAAGGGAAAAGAAAGTGCAAAAATTATCAAAAATGCGTTAGAAAAAGTCTATCAAAACGTAGATATTCCGATTCAGACCTATATAAATCCTGTTTGTAAAGGAAATGGTGCTAGGATAATTGTGTAACGTAAATAAATTATGAAAAATATATCTATCCGAAAAGCTATTGGAATTTGTTATTTGGGACTTGGTTTTGTCTTTGCTTCTTCTGCTTATTCTGTTCAAAAACTGATTTCAGAATTTTCGTTAAGTCCATTTACTTTGTTATTTGCAGTTGCTTTTAGTTGTGCTTTCTTATGTTTTTTGTCTTTTATATTGTGGACATTTACTTATTCTTTACTAGCTAAATACTTAGGTTATCTTGTTTGTTTGTCCATAATTTCAATTTATAGTAGTGCTTCTTCTATTGATAATTCTATTCATTCCTTTAAAAATATTCAAGCAATGCCTATTTTTCTCGGTTTAATTGCATTTTTATCTCTCCTTTCTTCTTCTCCTATTGGTTTTGCAGATAAAAAACGAGAAGATAAAAATATAGACACATTAGATTCTGACATGCTTTATGATGAAAGACAGAGAACAATCAAAGCTCCTTATTTTTGGTCTATCAATCGTATTTATTCTGTTACATTAGCTATTCTTTCATTTCCATTTTTAGTGATGGCAATGTATTCTTCAAACTTCAGTAAGGGATTTTCTTATTGGGAGGCTTCTACATTGTTTGCTATAAATGTGTTTGCAGTTTTGTTTTGGTTAAAACCTAAATGGGCAAAGATTATATTTATAATACTCTCTAGTATAGCTTTAATTGGGGGAGTAATTCTTCATGTCCATTTTTGGATCATTAGCTATGGGAATAGAAGGAATGATAACTACTTTTGGAATTTGTGTATTAATTTTAGGTTTAATTTTAATCCTTCTTAGCAAAGAAGCTAAAGTAGAATTGATAGAATTTGAGAAGAGAGCTAAATAATTACTCTTTAATCCTCAAAATTGTATTCCCTTCCAAAAAGCCATCTAATAAAATAGCCTTAGAAACTTTATAATTCTCATCTCTCTCAAAACGAATAGAAGCATCACTTTCAAACATAAAAAACTGATTTTCAGATTGTGGTTTTAGTTCTACTTTATTCTCTCCCATAATCACAAACAAACTATCTCTTTCAGCTACAAAAGTCAGGTTCATATTCTCATTTAGTGCATACGTTCCTTCATATTCTTTTAATAAATTCGGTTTGATGGCTATTTCTTGGCGAGGTAAAGGAAGTTCGTATTCTTCATTATTGAATATTTTCTCAATACTTTCAGACATTTCTCTAGCCACTGGGTGTTTTCGGTTACTCAAAATAAGAATTGTTTGCTTTTTATCATCTTCTTTTTTGAGTGAATAACTAAAACCATCATTTAATAAATATCCTTCTTTGTCCAAACTCTCATTTGAAATCTGTTGTGCAAAACTGAAAATATCTTTTGCTGTCGATTTTACTCCTCTGCTACTAAATGCCATCTCGTTTTGATATTTTGGCGAAGGCGTAATTTTTAATCCTTGCTTGCGATAATTGTAAAATAAATAACCGATTGCAAGATGAGTTGTGTCTGTTTTATGAAAATAAGTGCTTTCTAAATTCCATTTTTGAGCGTACTCTTCCAAAACTTCTGCAAATGTTTTGGTCGTAACTTTTTCAATAAGAAGACCCAAAATGTTATAATCTAATTCTGAATTTATTTCTAAATCCTTTTTATTACTCTGATTATTCAACAGATTAATATAATCTAACGTAGAATAAGGAATATTCGGATTTTTCGCTTGTATCTCTTCAATCGTTTGAAGGTTTGAATGATGATTTAGTAATTCTTCTATTGTAAAATCTTGTTTGATTTGAGGAATATAAGTTGATATTTTTTCATTCGATTTTATCAAATTTTGATTTATCATATCTTTAATAATTGCTTCTGTAAAAAGCTCTGAAAGATGACCAATTTTGTAAGCTGTACTGTCTGTAAATTCTTTTAGATTTGTATAATCTGCAAAACCATAGCTTTTATTAAAGACAACAGAATCATTTTGAGCAATCAGAATTGTACCACTAAAACGCCCTAATTCTACATATCTTTTTGCTAAATCATTAATTTGAGCTATTTGATTATCATAATTTATAACTTCTTCGTTTTGAGTTGATCCAGTTTCTTTTGTCTGTGTTTCTGATTTACAAGAAAATAGAAACGAAATTAGGACAAGAAAATAAGCTATTTTTTGCAGCATAATAGATAAGTCTGGATTTGTGATTTACAAGCAAATTTAGGTAAAATTTGAATAACTCTTGTAAAAAGCAAAAACCTATTCCTTCCAAAAAAGAAAGAATAGGTTTTATAAATTTCATTATACTATTTTTTTAATTCTTTGAGTAGTTTGATTTCATTTTCTTCATCTCTATATTTCCAAAAATCCCATCCATTAGTAGATCTACTTTGTCCTGAAATTTCTTCTTTGAATTTAGATGCTGCCCCTGAAGGAGAATAAGTTTCATTTTTATATATTACTTCTGAAGTTTCTAAATCAAAACTTGCCTCTACTTCTTCATTTAGATAAAAACCGAAAATTTTAATATTGCCTTTCTGATTTTCTCTTTCTTTATAGTGATTTTGTAAAATATAAGTGTGTTTGTCAACCAACATAGTTTGAAGAATATCAAATAATTTTGTGGCTCTTTTATCAAGAATTTCTAAGAAAAGCTCATCCATATCCATTATTTCTAATGGTATAAGATGCTTTTTCAAACTACTTCTCAAAGAGGAATTTTTAGCTTCTATTTCTTTTAAATATTTAGAAGGAGCTTTATCTGAAATTAGAATATTAGATATTTTTGGAATTAGTGTTCTGTTTATAGCAGAAGACATTTTATCTTGCGCTTCTAGATCATCTTTGAATTTCTTTTTAATATAGTTTTTAGGAAAAATATGGTGGTCTTCTAACCTGTTGTCATTAAAATTCAATTTATTGTTATTCTCCCAACTTACTAAACCTTTTGAGTGAAAATTAACTAGATTTAAAATTCCCTTGTATAATGCACTTGCCTTTCTATTGTAATCATAAAAATCATCTTTGGTATTAATTTGAAGCCTAGCTAAACGATTAAAGTAGGCTTTTTCTAATATTCTTTCTCCTTTAGCTACTTTTCTTAAATAATTAGCATCTTTAATTATCATTTCATTAGAAGAGCCTGTATAGCGTTGTGAAAAAATAGAAGACCAGTACCAATACTGTATAAATTCACTATGCTTTTCATTCATTTGTGAGAAATCCCTATCTAACTCCCACCTAAAAATGATTAAAGGAATAATCATATTTTCGTAAGGCATCCAACTTTGTGAAACTATATAATGATTGTCAAATAAAAAGTTGAGAGTTTCCTTATACCACATACATATCTTATCCCAATATTCTGTAAAATGCTCATGATTCAATTTCTTTAAAATATATGACTTATCTATTTTTTCACGTCCGTCCCCTACAATATAAGCTAGAGTTCTCACTACAACTTCTTGATTAAAGTGATTTGCAAAATTAGGATTGCTATCTTTGAAAGCATCTACTTTATCTCTAAGATTGAAATCTCCTGCATACAATTTGGCTGCCAAAATATCTGTAAACTTTAGATTAACTCCTTTACTATTGCTTCTCTCAAAAAATAGTGCAAACTTATCTACATCCATATCTAAGAGATAGTAGTTTAATAATTTACTTTCTTTGAATATATCTTGTAACTTATCACAAATTGTTAAATATTTTTCAAGATTGTAGTCATATCCTTCAGAGTCATCACCATTATAAGTTTGTTTTTTAAATATTTCTTTTTCTATCTTTGATTCTCTCCAATTTTGCTGCATTATATCATATACATCACTTAATTTAACAGAAATTCGTTCCTTATCTTCATTTCCACTTATTTCATATATTATTTCTTCCAAAGTTTGGTCTGAAAGGTTTTTATCTAAAATTTCGCTATGGTCGTAATCTGATTCATTCTTTGCTACAAACCAAACTTCATCTATTCCTTTAAAAGCTCTAAATAAAGAAGTAGCTCTTTGCTGACCATCTAAAACAATTCTATAATTATCTACTTTTACTTTGTTTGCAATCTGTTCACGAGTAAACTTGTCTATTTTTAATTTACGATTCTTTCCTTGCCCTTTTCTTGGTCGGTCATCTACTTCTCTTACTGCAATTTCAAAAGAAGGTTTTCCATATATAATTGCACCAATAAAAATACCTCTAATAATTGAGTCGAATAAATCGTATGTCTTTGTAATATCCCAAACAAAATCTCTCTGAAACTCTGGTAAAGAAATTGTTCCTTTTTCAATACTTTGTGTAAGTTCTCTTATAGATTCGCTTTGTTCCATATTTTTGAATAAAAAAGATTAATATTTTAAATTTAATTTTTAAATATACAAAAAAACCTATTCCCTCCAAAAAAAAGAAAGAATAGGTTTTTGCATTATTTCTGACACTTGGAAAGTGTCAGCTACTTTAAATCCATTTTACCGTAAAATCAATAAGTGATTGAACTTCTGATTTGTAAGGAGGATACATTAGTTGAGGTGCGCTAAAACGAGTAGGTTGTTCCAAAACAGCACGCTCATTTGAGAACGTTTTGAAACCAAAAATACCGTGTGCTTTTCCAATTCCACTATGATTAACACCACCAAAAGGCAAATGATGTTGGAAATAATGAATAACTGTATCATTGACACAAACTCCACCCGAAGAAGTAGAAGAAAGTACGTTTTCAATAGTTTCACGCTCTTGTGAGAAAAGATACAACGCTAAAGGCTTATCTTTTTTATTGATTAAATCCAACGCATCATTCAAATATTTATAGCGAATAACGGGCAAAATACGACCAAAAATTTCGTGTTGCATCACTTCCGAATCCAATGGAACTTCCGACATAATTGTTGGCGCAATATAACGCTGTTCGGCTACAACTGTTCCTCCTGTATGAATAACTGCACCTTGTCCTTTTGCTTTTCCGATAAGTTGAACAAGTTTTTCGTACTGTTTTTCGTTGATAATACGGGCATAATCTGGAGAATCCAAACGCTCTCCTGAAGAATTTCCATAAAACTCACTCAAATATTTGAGCATCTGTTGGATAAGTTCGTGTTCAATATCTTCATGAACCAAAACATAATCTGGAGCAATACAAGTTTGTCCTGCATTAAGAAATTTTCCCCAAACGATTTTTTTGGCTGCTTCTTTTATATTTGAAGTTTCGTCGACGATAACTGGCGATTTTCCACCTAATTCTAGCGTTACAGAAGTCAAATTTTCGGCTGCTGCTTTCATTATTTGTTTTCCTGTTGCTGTACTTCCTGTAAAGAAAATATGGTCAAACGGTTTTGAAGTTAAGTATTTTGATACTTCTACTTCGCCTTCTACAAAAGCCACTTCATTTTCTGGAAAAACTTCTTTGATAAGCTGCGCCATAACTGCATTGGTATTTGGCGTATCTTCGGAAGGCTTCAAAATAGCACAATTTCCTGCTGCAATGGCTGAAACAAGAGGAACTAAAATAAGATTGACTGGATAATTCCAAGGTGCAATAATCAAACAAACACCCTTTGGCTCGTAACGAATATAAGATTTTGAACCTATCAAAGCTAATGGTGCGCTTACAGATTCGTCTTTCATCCATTTTTCCAAATTCGAAATGGCGTGTTTTATTTCGTTTGAAGTTGGATAAATTTCTGATAAATCAGTTTCTGCTTCTGGCTTACCAAAATCTTCTCGTAATGTATTATGAAAAGCTGCACGATAATTAAATAATGCTTCTTGCAGACGTTTTAGTTTTTCAATACGTTCTTTTGTTGTCGTTTTTGCGACTGCCCAACGGTTGTTTTGTTGCGCCTCAAAGATCTGGTCTATGTTTGCTTTAAAATCTTCTTTTTTGTTGTCTTTTGAGTTATCTTTTTCTTTTGAATCAGAACCTGAATTTGAGTTTTGACCTGCAAAAGAAACGGAATCGGCTTGAATTTCGCTCATAATTTTTTAAAATTGTAAGAATTTCCAAACCCTAAGGGTTTTTAGAAACCCTTAGGGTTTATTACTTAATTATCTATGAAAAATAAAATATATTCTTTTCGTGCTTCTGTGTGTCTTTTTTTGTGTTTGTTTGGGCTTAATTTAGTGTGTCCAGTTTTGGCACAACAAACAGAACCTCAACTACTAAGATACGAACTTTTCGAACATAAGTTGTTCGTCGTGCATAATAATTCTACAAATAAAACGGATTCAATGGCGTATCGTTTGCTTTTTCCCAAAAATTATGATAAAAATAATACAAGTAAAGTGTATCCTTTAGTTTTGTTTCTTCACGGTGCAGGCGAACGTGGCGATAGTTCCAAGACCGTAAAACATATTGGAGCGTGGGCATTGCAGGAAAAAAACAGAGAAAATTATGAATGTTTTGTGCTTGTACCTCAATGCGAAAAAAACAATAAATGGGTAGAAGTAGATTGGGCAGCCGATTCTCACCATCAGCCAAAAGAAATGAGCAAGTATATGAATTTGACAGTTGAACTTTTAGAAGAATTAGAAAAAGAATTACCGATAGATTCAACCAAAATTTATCTCACAGGATTATCAATGGGAGGTTATGGAACGTGGGATTTGGCTTCTCGTTTTCCTAAAAAGTTTGCTGCAAGTGTTCCTATTTGTGGAGGTGGAGATGAAGTAACAGCCAATTCTTTACAATCTATGCCGATTTGGGTTTTTCATGGCGCATTAGATACAACCGTAAAGCCACAACGCAGCCGAAATATGGTAGAAGCCGTAAAAAAGACAGGAAATAAGGACATTCATTATACAGAATATCCAAAAGTAAGACATGGAAGCTGGAAACCTGCTTATGAAGAAGAGAATATGTGGAAGTGGCTTTTTAATAAGAGTTTGTAAATTTATTATTTCAAAAATTAACCTTTAATCTATGCGTATATTATTAGCTTCTTTGCTCTTATTTTTGTCAATATCTTTTGTTTCTGCTCAAAAAATTACTGTAAAAGCAGAAATTGTAGAAATGTCTAAATATGAAATTATGAGTTGTGGATTTCTTACTATTTATGAAACCTATAAGTTTGAATTGATTAATCAGAATGATAGTATTGAGCAAATATTTTTAGGTGTAGTAATGTGTCCAGATTTTAAAGGAGATAATTTTTTTGGAGTTGGAAAAATATATAAAATAGAACTAAAAAAGTGTTTTGAAGGCGATGAGTGTTATGTAGATGAGCGATATGAAAACTCTAAACTTCCGATTTATACTATTGAAGAAATAACTATTTTAGATTAAAACGCAGCACATTTTTGTTTGCGTTTTTCTTTTTCCTCGTCGTCTTCTTTATATCCATATTCTATTGCAAGTTTCCAATCTTTGCAGGCTGCTTCTGTTTTTCCTTGTTCGTCATAAATTGAACCTCGTTTGTAAATGGCTTTATTATACTTTTCATCTAATTGCAAAATTTCTTCTATTGTTTGTAGTGCTTCTTCATAGCGTTTTAAACCAGATAAGGCATATACTTTTCCGTAAAGAGAACTCTTTTCTTCATAATTCTCTTTTACACACTCTTCAAAATCTGCTAGAGAAAGTTCGTATTTTTTAGAAGCTGCACGAATTGAGCCTCTTTGATAATATACTTTTTCACTTTTTAGAAATGAGTAATGAAAGAGAATAGATATAAATTTGAAAGCCATCGGAAACATGATAGTAAGCATAGAAAATATTTGTTTTAGTATTATTTTCACAATAAAGAATCCTTTTATGTTTTCTTTACCTTTTTTATTCATTAGACATTATATTGTAATAATTTATTAACTTTGCAAGTTACTCAAAATTTTCAAAAAAGTGATGAATTACGAAAAACTACGTTTAGATAATAAACAATTTCAAGCTTTGACTAGCTTCAATGTCGAAGAGTTTGACAACTTATTGTTGTACTTTTCGAAGGGTTGGCAGGAGCATAATACAACTTATTTGTATAATGGTTCTTACCGTTCTAACAAAGCAAGTACATCTGGTCGTGGTAAGCTTCCTACTGTAGCTCATAAATTATTTTTTATATTGTATTATTATAAAAATAATCCTATTCAAGAAGCTCTAGCTGCTAGTTTTGACATGAAACAATCTCAAGCTAATTTATGGGTGCAAAAAATAGAAGTTGTTTTATCTAAAACTTTAAAAGAAAGTGGTTTTACACCTATTCGCAATGTTGACGTTTTACATGACTATTTAGAAAAACATCAAGAAGAAGAACATCTTTTGTTAGATGCTACTGAACGTGAAATACCTCGTTCTTTAGACTATGAAGAACAAAAAAGTCATTATAGTGGAAAAAAAAAGGACATTCAGTAAAAAATAACCTTCTTAGTAATTTTGAAGGTAAAATTATATATTTAAGTGAAACCTATCAAGGAAGTAAACATGATAAGGGTATTTGTAATGAAGTTCCTTTTCAGTTTCCTGAATTAGAAGATGGACAGCTACGTTTCCTTTGGCAAGATACTGGTTACCAAGGACATCAAGTAGAAGGAGCAGTAGTTCTACAACCTATTAAGAAAAAGAAGAACATAGACTTAACTGAAAAAGAAAAAAAGTACAATAAAAGTATCAGTCAATTTAGAGTATATGTAGAACATAGTATAGGAGCAGTAAAACGACTTAGAGTGGTTAAAGAATGCTTTAGAAATTGGAAAGAAGGAGCTAGAGATAAGGTAATGGAAACAGCTTGTGCCCTACATAATTTTAGGATTAATCTAAGATGTAAAAAAAACAAACCTGTTTTTGTATCAAAAATTTAAAAAATGTTAAAATAGCTTTAAGCATAAAAAAAATTCTAAAATATAATGTCTATTCTGTTGGCTATTTTTTTACCAATTTTATCTAGCTTTCCTTACCTTCTTTAAGTGTTATTTTTAATTTCTTATCTCTTTCATTCAATAACTCTAATGCTTCTGTTAGATGATTTTCAATTTTCTCTAACTCTGATTTGAAATTCTCTCTTTCACTTTTTGAAGAATTATAATAGATACTATAAAAGTTTCTTGAAAAAACATATTTCTTCAAAGCAACTGCACGTCCTTTTTCAAGATGATTTTTGAGCAAATTATAAGCAATTTTTGGTTTAAAATAAGAAAAAAACCTTGCAGCATTAATTCTGAAATTACAAATCAGCCATAAAAATATAAGTCCACCAACAGCACTAAAGAAAACAGGAAATTCTACAACAACTTGATAGGCTTTGTACGCAAAAAAACAGAGTACACCCAGTCCAATTATTCCTCCAATAATCTCTAAAATTTCTTGATGTCGTTTCATAAATTTTTTAGTGAGAAATAATTTTTCATAGAACTTATAATATTTTCAAACTCTCCTTTATCAAAATCATTTTTATAATATCTTTCTACTACTTTGATTCTTAGTTCTAATTCAGATAAATTAGAGTATTGCTGTTTGATGCTACTTTCTACAATAGTTCTGCCCATGTTTATCATTTCTGCTCCAATCATGAATCTTTCCATGGGAGTTTTTGAAAAAAAAATATTTCTTTGTATCTGTTTTATTTCTTCTGTTGTATCGTCCATTTTATAGTAGATTAAAAGTATTCAAATTCAGTTTATTACACCATTCTTTTATATACGTTATATCTGATTGAGGGTTTGCAAGTAGATTTTTTATGTCATTTATTTGCTTATCACTTTGTAAAACTTGAATCCAGTCTAATTTAGAAATTATCAAATCTTCTATTGAAACTGTCCAGACATCAAATGCTCCAAAGTTAGTTCTGATTTTACGTTCAAATTCGTGTTTTCTATATTCTGTATCTTTTCTTAAAATGAAATCCACTTTTAAACCTGTTTGGTGGTCGATAACATTAAACATTCCTAATCGTTTTGTTTCCTCTCTTACTGTATTTTCATTCAAATAATAATTTGTATTAAATATAGATAAAAACTCATTCAAATTTTCTTGTTTTAATGCGATAATAATATCTATATCCATTGTCATACGAGGAATTGTATAATTATTTAGAGCAATACTTCCTGAAAGCATATACTGAATTTCTTTATCTTCAAGGGATTGAGTAATCCTTTCTAAAAGTTCTAAAATCATAGTTGTATTTTTTTGTGGATATTTGAATAAGATAAAACAGAGCAAAAATCTACTCCCTACAATTCTCATTATACATTTTCTGACTAAATTCTACATCTCCTAGTTCTATTCCTCTTTTCCAATCTTTGCAGGCTAAATCAGCTTCTCCTAGTTTGTGATAAGCACAGCCACGAACGTATAAAAACCTGTAATAATTTTTTTCGTCTTCCTTTACAAGTTTCAATGCTTCATTACAATTATCAATTACTGCATGATAATATTTGTCATTATCAAACTCAACAAGTAATTTAGATTCTACACATAATAAATCTATGCTTTTTGAAAAAGTATTTCTATGTTTAGCATAAGGCAAGTCTTTATAATCGTTTTCTTTGCCTATGTTTTCTTTAAAACAATATTTTTCTACATCAAAATCAGATATGAAAGTATCATTAGGATAGCATATTTTCTTTATTTTTATTAAGTAAGGTAAAACATCTTGATGTAGATAAAATGTATCTGTTGTGTCTTGATGTTGTTCTATAAACTCTATAATATAAAGCCATATAGTTTTGAAAAATGCTGAAATTTGATTTTTCTTATAAAATTCATCTATTTTTCTCTCTCTCTGTGCTTGTTTCTCTTCATCATCATAACCTTTTATAATCGTTTTGTAATAATAAATCTCAGCACTTCTGTATAGATATTTTTCTGCTAATTCATAATTTTCTAAAACTAGATTTGCTCTTCCAAAAAAATGATTTTTAGTAACTTGATGGCTACCTTTATCCAAATTATTTTTTTTAAAGACTAGAAATATAAGAGAAGGTTTATAATTTATAGCAAAGCTCCCAAAAGCAATTCGTCCAAGTGTATCAAGAAACAACAGGAAAATTATAATTCCCATTATTCCAGAGAAAATTTTCCCAATAATTTCATACTGAAAATACAAGTAAACACCAATTCCTATAATCGCTAGAACAGAAATAATTATAGAGATATTTGGTAATTTTTCATCTTCTGTTTTATCTTTCATTTCAAAAATTAATTAAATAAAAAAATTCCTCATTGCCATTTCCCAATATCTAATCCATAACATCCCTAACCTCCCACTTTTTCAATTTAGGATAATATCTCAAAAACTGATTTTCTTTCAATCTTGCCAAAGTATCAGAAGTCGTATAAACGGTAACTTCTCCTTTTTTCACAAAAACAAATAAACTATCCTGACTAGAAACATCGAAAATAGCATTTTTTGTCTTCACTCTAAAACTTCCTGCATCCAGAATAAAGGAAATTAAATTTAGTTTTACGTCCAATTCTGCTAAACCTACAAGTTGAACAGCTCTTTCATCGCTTCTAAATTCGGTCGGAAAAACAAAACGAGAATCGGTTGTATAACGAACCGTTGAGCTATCTGAAAGGATTTTGCTTGTCCAACTTTTTGGCTGCCTATTTACATAATCGTTGAGGTATTGCAAACCAATTCCTAAGCCGACAGCAAAAACCATTACAAGAGAAAAAGCAAACCACGAATTTTTGGATTTACGTTTTTTTAGTCTTTTCACAAATTCTGATTCTTCAAATTCTTCGTATTCTCTTCGCTCTGAAAGTGCATTTGCTGATGGAATTGTTCGGTTTTTAGTTGAGTTTTGAGTTATATTTTTCTTTTTAGATTTTTCTGTTTTATCATTTTCTGCATCTTCAAACCCTAATTTTTGATTGATTTGATTTACTATTTCTTCAAAAGATAAATATGTATGTTCTGTATTATTTTGTGTGAATACATTTGGCTTTTCTAAATTAGTTCGTTGCCAAATTTCTTCCCACGCTAATATTTTTTGAGAAGATAATTCTATGTTTTCTATATCGCCATCTTGTTCTGCTTCCTCACTTTCTTCAATTACACGCATCAAAATAGTTCGCTCGTAAGGCGAAATCGTTCCTTGAAGGTGTTTGAGTAATAACTGTTCGCTTTCTGTAACTTTCATTCTTTAGTTTTAATATGAATACGAAGATAGAAAAAGAAATCTAAAAGATATGAGTTTAATCAACACTAGAATTTTTGTAAGTTTTTATGGCAAAAAAATTGTTAATTAGCTTTAACATAAAACTACTACGATGAGGGTTTTTGATTTTTCAATTAAACTTTTTATCAAATTACTAATTCTACAAATGACATATTTTAATCTTAACTCTTTCTCAAAGACCGTTTCAAGCATTTGCATTCTCTTCGGAGTGCTTTCTTTTTATTCTGTTTCGGTTGCACAAGTAACACACAAACAGCTTTCCGAAGAGGAAGTAAAAACGATTTTTACAGCCGAACAAAAAACAAATTTGGGTATTCATTATCCAATTTTTAGAGTTTATACCTATTCAGATTCTCAAGGCAAATTCTATCTAGTTTTGGCAGAAAATCCTGCATCAACAGGAAAAGATGCAAGTAACAAAATTCAGGAAGTCTATGTAAAATACGAAAACGGAAAATATGCAACAGTCTTTGAAACAAGTGATAATTTAAGAGAAGACCAAGATGAAAGTTCAATTTGGTTTTGGACAAAACACATTGCTTTAGAGGATTACGATGGCGATGGAATAGGTGACCCAATTGTTGCTTATGGAACTTTTGGACTGAATAATTTTGATGATGGAAGAATAAATTTTATTATTCATTACAAAGGAGAAAAAATAATGATTCATCATCAGAATGCCGTTTCAGATTATGAGAGAAACACAAAAATAGATGATGCCTTTTATAAATTACCTTCCAAAATTCAGAATCAAGTAAAAACAATTATGTCAGATATGGAGGGGAAAGAACAAGCAATTTTTCCTGCTGGCTGGATAGAAGCAATGGGAAATAAAAAACGTTATATTGATGAGAATTAAGTAGTAATGCAAAATTAAATACATGGATTGTTTTGAAATGAATTTTTCGAACACAGAGTTTTAGAGAACACAAAGAATGACAATACAGTTTTAAAACACGCTATTTTTGTAATTTAGGTTAAATGATTTTGCTCAATTACTTAGAATATTAAATATTCAATTCAATAAATCAAATTGCTACATATTTAAAAAAAAGAAAGCAACTAAGTTTTAGTTGTCTTTTTTTTGTATTTTAGTTCAATATGAGTGACCTTTTCCGATTTCTGCATATAAACTCGTTTTCGACAAAACAATAGTTTGCTTTTTCCATAGAATAGGGTTTGCAAACCCTGTTTTATGGAAAAAGACGATTGCACAGAATAAAATTTGGCAACTACTTGTTCATTTAGAAATGTTATTCATATTGCTGGTCGCTAACTTTATCACTTACAGAAAAACATTATACTTATGAACCGTCGCAAATTCTTAAAAATTGGAGCAATTACATCAGGAGCTGTTTTGGTAGGAGCAGCAGGAGGAAGTTTTGCGTTAGACCATCGATTATCAACAAAGAATGAGATTTTACGTAATATTTCGTTCTCCTCATTAAAAGAAGCACAACAAGAATTAGATAGATTAGAAAAAATAGTCTTACTAAATCCTCAAAAAATAGAACAGAAGATTCAGCTTTTAGGAGATTGGTCGCTCCATCAAAACCTTGTTCATTGTGCCCAAAGTATAGAATATTCGCTTACAGGATTTCCAAAACACCGTCCAGAAATCATTAAAAACACGATTGGAAAAGTAATTTTTGAAAAGTTTGATGCACAAGGGTATATGAGCCACGACAGAAACGACCCCATTCCAGATGCCACACCAATAGAAAAAGAAGGCGATTTACAAGCTGCTTTTGATAGAGTTTGAAAAGTCTATTTCGGATTTTGAAAATTATGGAAAGGCGTATGAACCTCATTTTATGTATGGAAAACTTTCCAAATCACAATACGAAAGAGCGCATTATTTGCATCTTGCAGACCATTTGACAGGAATGAAAGGATAATTATTAGGAAATGGGATTTAGGGAATGGGGAATGGGAATGAAAAATTAGAGGAAAACTTTGTAAGTAATTTTTCGATAATCCAAAATAACTCTGACAATAGTTTAGAAACTACAAAAAGTTATCTTTGTCTTTATTTACTTTGACAAAACACCTTTCACACTCTAAAGAGCAATGCTGTTAAGCTAAGGATTTGCGATTGTAATTCTACTCCGTTAGGAGTTCAGTATTGGTAGGAAAACATGGAAAGTTAAACCTCATTTACTCCGTAGGAGTTTTATATTGGTATTTTTGTTTGATTAACATTCAAAATTCTACCAATATGAAGTTCCTAACGGAACACCTGAAGTGAAACGAAAGCAGCGAAGCTAAACGACTTTTCTTTCTGCTTTTTTCTACCAATATAAAGTTCCTAACGGAACAGAATTTCTTAGCTTAATAGCATTGCTGTAAAGAGTGTGCTACATTAATTACAGAATATGTATTTACATTACAAAAAACAGTTTTTCATAGCTATTTTTTTACTTTTTAGTTTGAACATTTCTTGTATTCAAGCGCAAGATGAATCTAAAAATAAAGGTAATCAAACAAAAGTAGCCTATCATTTTGATTTTTCTAATCGTGTTCATCATACCACAAAAGTTACTATTTCTGTTCCGAAAGTTCCGAATAAGGAGTTTTTAAACTTGCGTATGAGTAGAAGTTCGGCAGGTCGTTATGCGTTACATGAATTTGCTAAAAATGTTTATTCTGTAATTGCTTTTGATGCAAAAGGAAACAAATTAGAGGTTGTTCGTAGCTCGCCTTATACGTGGAATGTTTTGAAACCTACCGACAATATGAAAGTCGAATATACGCTTTTTGCCGATTATGCAGACGGAACATATTCAGGAATAAATACCATTCAAGCTCATCTAAACGCTCCTGCTACGTATTTATTGGTAGATAATTTTTATGACGAGAATTTTGATAAAATTGATTTAATAAAAAGAAATTCGGAAGAAAACAAAAAAAAGCAAACCATAAAAGTAACTTTTTCACTTCCTCAAAACTATAAAGATTCGGACAATAATTTGAAAGATTCTAATGCTGAAAAATGGACAGTTGCAACGCAGTTACCTCAACTAAACGATTCTGTTTTTTATGCTCCTAATTATTATTATTTGTTAGATTCGCCTGTTTTGATAGGAGATTTATTTTGGAGTGAATGGAAAGAAGCAGGTCAAAATTATAGAGTTGCACTTAATAAAACAGGAACAGAAACAACAGAAGAAGAAGCAAACCAGTTTGTAGAAAACATCAAGAGAATAGTAAAAGAAGAAATTGCACTTTTTGGAGAAGCTCCTACTTTTGATTATGGAACTTATACATTTCTTCTCAACTATCAACCCACAGCACATGGCGATGGAATGGAACACCGAAATTCTACTATTATTTCGCAAGATGACAAACTAGATTTTGGACATTTATATACCGTTGCTCACGAGTTTATTCATGCGTGGAATATCGAAAGACTTAGACCAGAATCATTAGAACCATTTGATTTTTCTAGTACCAATATGTCTTCCGAACTTTGGTTTGGCGAGGGTTTTACTTCGTATTATACCTACGTAATTATGCGTCGTGCTGGTTTGATTGATGATACTACTTTTGCAAATCTGATGAATGGAATGCTGAATTATGTGCTTACTTCTCCCGGTCATAATTTTCATTCTCCTGCCCAAATGAGCCAACAAGCAGCTTTTGCAGATGCAGCAACAGCAAACGATCCACTTTCACATCACAATACTTTTATTACCTATTATTATTATGGTGGGATTATGGGATTAGCTCTAGATTTGGAACTTAGAAAACGTTTTGATAAAAACCTTGATGATTATATGCAGGCGTTGTGGAAACAGTTTGGCAAAACAGAAAAACCCTATACCATGACAAATCTTAAACAAACATTAGCAGAACTAACGAACGACAAACAGTTTGCAGAAGATTTTTTTGGTAATCATATTACAGGAAATAAATTGCCAGATTACAATGAGTTGCTTTCTACTGTTGCAATGGAATTTCAGCTTACTCAAAAGGGTAAACTATGGTTTGGAAAAGTAGGATTAAATATAGATGATAAAGAAGAATCAAAGAATGCTACCATTTCAAATTATATGCTTTACGGTTCTCCATTTTATAACGCAGGACTAGAAAAAGGCGATGTTTTGGTAAGCATTAATAACAAACTTATCACTTCGGTAAATGAGTATAAAGAAGTTTTGCAGACGTTGGAAGAAGGAGAAAAAGCAACTATTACCTTTGAGAGATTGGGAGAGAAAAATACCGTAGAAGTTGTTCCAGAACAAATTCCGTATCGTGCTTTGGTTTATTTAGCTGAAAATGAACCGTTTGTAAAAGCGAAGCAAGTAGAAGAACGCAAAAAATGGCTTTCTTCGAAACAGAAATAGTAATTACTGTATTTTTCCATAACGTTGGGTTTGCAAACCCAACGTTATGGAAAAATGACTTTTAGAATTAAAGAAGAGCATTACATCCTACTTTGTGGAAAAATTACATTTCAAAAAACAAAATTGATATATCTAAAGTTAGAAATTTAATGTAGTAGAATGCTACTATTATTTTTCTAACTTTTATTTTTTTACCTCAATTTTAAGAAACTATGGCTGTTAATAATTTATATAACAAAGAAGCAAAAACGAAAATTAAAGAACTCGCAAAATCAATCGACTTTGCTATGATGGCAACTGATTTAAAGTCCGAACCTTTTCACGCTATTCCGATGAGTACGAAAAAGGTAGATGAAAACGGTTCTATTTGGTTTTTGAGTGGACAAGATAGCGACCACAACGCAAATATTAGAAAAGAAGGACGAGCGCAGCTTATCTATTCGCAACCCAAAAATTTCGAATTTATGACTGTTTACGGACAGGCAGTAATTACGAAAGATAAAGCAATCTTGAAAGAATTATATCAATCTTCTGATGATAATTGGTTTGATGGAGTAGATGATCCAAACTTAACGGCTATCGAAGTAAGACCACAAGAAGCACATTATTGGGACACTAAACACGGAAAATTAGTTTCTCTTATGAAAATGGCAGTAGGAACAGTTACAGGAAACGAACCTGATTTGAGTGAAGAAGGAGATTTGAAAGTCTAAATTACTTAAAAAAATGATATTTTAGGCTTTGATTCTAAACAGATTTAGAAACTCGTTTTCTTTGTTTTTTTATGGTCAGAGCCTTTTTTTGTTATGATAAAAATTATTTTCCTCTAAAAACTCCCTTTTCATTCTGCTTTTCCCATTCTATAATTGAAGCGTACAATTTTGTCAGTTTGAAGTCTTCAAATCTGTAACTTATTCTCAAAGAACTCTCCAAAGTTTCTATTTTTACATCTTTTTGGTCTTTACTTCCTATCAGTTTGGTAAGTGCAATACTAAGAAGTTGTATCAAATCGTGTCCGTTGCAGAGCTGTAAAAGGTCGTGGTTTTGAGCTAAAATATGTTCTACTTTTGGTTTAAAATCTTCTACTTTCAAATCTTGTCTTTTAGAATTATCCAAAACAGTTTTTATCATTTTATCAATGTCTATTTTTAAATTTGATTTGTTTAAGAATTTGCTAAAGTTAAGGTCTGTAAACTTCAAATTCAAACCTTCTCTTTCATTTATCAATTTCAAACTTCCTAATAATTTAGCTTCGTTTAATAGAATCTGTAATATATTCTTTCCTTCAATTTTATTTTCTTGTCCATATTCTGACAAGATAGAATCCAAAACAGGAGAAATCAAAATCATTGTTTCTATATCACTAAAATCTGTTAGATATAAATTTTTCACTTCTTTTTTCTGATTAATTCTATCAAAATCTGAATCTTTTATAGCAAAAAACGAAACTTCACGACCGAGCTTATTTTGGTGTAACAAATCTGTTACGTCTAATAAATTTTGTTTGCCAAACGTAATCTCTATACTCACTTTTGAAGCATCAAAAATCTTTTTGAAAAGGCGTTTGTCTGTATCTCCTTCTACCAGTACAATTACTACATCGCTATTTGCATTCAATTTCATACCGATTGCATTCAATACTTTGTTAGGATTACTATGTTCAGGATTTTTACGCATTTTCTTTGTTTTTAGAAAGTCCAATAGACAAATCCCAACGGTCATTTATAATTTCGGGAGCGTGTGTCGTAATGACAACATCAAAAGGATTTAATTCAATTATCTTTACCAAATCATATAAAAATTTTTCTTGCCAAACGATATGTAATGAAATTTCTGGTTGGTCTAATAAAACTAAATCATTTTTTTTCACTTTAAAAAGCATTTCATAAAGCAAAACTAATTGATGCTGTTCGCCAGAAGACAAATCATTACTATCCAAATTTTCATTTTTGTGTGTCAGAAAGAAAAAGCCTTTTTTCTTATCAATATAAATCTGTTTGAACTGAAAACGGCTATTTATTATATTTTTGAACAAAGCAATTTTCTGTTCCAATCCATCAAAAGCAGCTAGTTTTTCCTTTGCATCTTGAATATACAAGTTCAAAACATTAAGCGAACTAGAATCTGTATTTTCTGGAATCTCAAAGTTCATATCTTGCGAATTATCTTTATCCCACAAACCCACTTCTTGTAGTTTCTTTCTTCTCTCCTCTAAATTATTTAATTCATTTTTTATGTTTTCAATAGTTAGGTTTTCTTGTTTTTGTTGAGTAATTAAACGGTTTGGAAATGTTCTTTCTAAGTTTTGTGAAGTGGTTGCGTAATCGTTTAATGTGTTTTCTATTATATCTTTTAGTTCTGTTGTATATTTTGAAACTGAACTTATAAGAACATTATCAGATTTTTCAAAATATCTATTATCATCTATTTTTTCTTTATCTACCATTAAAGTTCTTTGAGTTTCTATCAAATGGACAGAAATTTCCTTCTGTAAATTTTTGTACCAATCTGAAGTGTCTAAACCTCTGTTCCTTAACTCAAAATTGTCTAATGCAATTAATTTTGGATTAAAAAGTTTAAGATTATCTAATTTTTCTTCATCTAGTCCTTGTATAAAATCGAATCCAAATTCATTATCTACTTTTTCTAATTTACTTTTTGTGTACAAATTTTCTTTTTCTTTATTTTTCTTTTTAAAGTAAATCGTATAACTGTAATACTTTGAGTTTTCTTTTTTAGTAGTATCAAGCCTTTTAATTTCTATTTTACTTTTGTTATCCAAATTAACAACAAAAGACTCAAAAGAAATTTTCTCAAAAATAGAAAAATCCATTTTCAGAAGTCCATACAACATTTTCAAAATAATAGTCTTACCAAAACCGTTTGGAGCGTGAATAATTGTTATTCTATCTTCTTGATTGAATGGAATAAAATGATCGAAGGTATTGAACAATCCTTTTATGTGTATGCTTTTAATTCTCATGTGCTGATTATCAACTAAATTATGTTTTTATTTTTTTGCTAATATACTCAAAATCGGTAAATATAATTTTTGATAAGTTCAGAATAAATTTTATCTATTATAATAGAGCGAAATTTATCTTTAAGATTACTATTATATCTTAGTTCAGTTCTTAAAACACAAGTTTATAATCTTAATATTTTTAGATAAATAAAATAAAATAGTTTTTTTGTGTGGAAAATTCTAATAAAAAATGTATAATTGTAAAAAATTACATTCACTTCCAAAACTACAGTTATTATGGAGATTGCAAATAAATTAAAGGCTCTTGCAGACAAAATTGAGCAATTAAAAGACCGAATAGAAACAGAAGAATCTACAAAACATGCTTTTGTTCTTCCATTTATCAACCTTTTAGGTTATGATACTTTCGATCCTACCGAAGTTGTTCCAGAGTTTACAGCAGATTTAGGGTTAAAAAAGGGGAAAAAGTAGATTATGCAATTTTTCAAGATGATATCCCCATTTTAATAATAGAATGTAAGAATTGGAAACAAAAATTAGATATACATGGTTCTCAACTTTTTCGCTATTTTCATGTAACAAAAACTAAATTTTCATTATTGACAAACGGTATTGAATATAGATTTTATACAGATTTGGAAGAAGCTAATAAAATGGACGAAAAGCCTTTTTTAGAATTTAATCTTACAGATTTGAAAGATAATGTAATAAAGGAAATAGAAAAGTTTCATAAATCTAACTTCGATGTAGATAAGATTTTTAATAATGCAAGTTCATTAAAATACTCACGAGAAATAAGAAATGCAATAAGTAATGAAATTCAATCTCCCTCTGCAGATTTTGTAAAATTGTTTGCAAATAAAGTTTATTCAGGAAGATTGACTGCTTCTGTTATGGAAGAGTTTACAGATTTAGTTCAAAAAGCATTTAGTCAAATGCTTAGCGAAAGAGTTAGTAATAGATTAAACGCTGCATTAAACAAAGAAGCTGAATCAGAAAAAGAAGTTGAAACAGAAGAAGTAATTATAGAGGAAGTTAGCAAAATAGATACAACAGAAGAGGAATTAGATGCTTACAGAGTGATTATTGCAATTCTTAGAAGAAAACTACCTGTTGAACGTATTGCACATAGAGATACACAATCTTATTTTGGTGTTTTGTTAGATGATAATAATAGAAAGCCTATCTGTAGGTTATATCTTAATTCAGCAACTAAAAAGTATTTGAGTGTTTTTGATGAGAATAAAGCAGAAACAAAACATGCTATTGAATCAATAGATGAAATTTACAATTACGAAGAACAGATTTTGAAAGTTGTTGAATATTATGAAGCATAAAATTAGAAGCAGTTATTTTATAATAACTGCTTTTTTTATGGAAAATATTCAAAACCGAAATTTCATTTTTTTGATTTTTCTTCATAAATCATTAAATTGAGTAAAAAATAATATAGTATAATATAACAAGACATAAAATGGGAAGTAAAAAAACACTTGCAGCAGAGAATGAAGAAAACAAATTTGATCAAAACTATAATTCTGTAAGGTTGCGTTTAGATCAGCTTGCAAAGTTAAAAGACGGTTGGTATAATTCGGAAGGAATTGCTCCTAAAGAAAAAGAGTTGCAAGAATTTGGAGATAGTTTTGAAAAATTTTATGATACAACTCTTCCTTTGCCTGCTATATTTCCAACTTTTGAAGGTAATATTCAGTTGGAATGGTCTGTAAAAGAATATGAAATATCGCTATTAATTCATCTGAACGAACAAAAAGCAGATTTAGAAATTCTTAACCTTTCTACTGATGAAAATATAGAAAAAACGTTTCAGATAAATGTAGAATCGCAATGGAATAAAATAAATGAACTATTATTTCCTGTTCTTTTTCCTTCTAATTTGAACCAATAAATGACTGACAAAACAGTATTACACAGACAAGTACATCCTAGTTTCATTATAGATAATGTAGTTTCTTCACAAGTTTTTAAAAATTTTCCTTCAATTGCTTCTTCTGTTTTTAACCCTACTCCAAAAGACGATAATAAACTATCTGTCTATAATGGAGATAAATATAGTGCTAAAAAGTCTTACGACCATTACACTCAAAATTTTCAATCAAAAGGAGTTGTTTCTGTAACTATTGAAGAATGTAAATCGATAGAATTAGAATGTGTAGAAGATAATATTCCCTTTGATGGACATACATATATTGACTTCAAAGATTTATCAAAAAATCAAGTTTCTAAAAAAGCCAAAAGATTAAAGAGTTTTGCAACAAGTAGAGGTTGGTCGTATCAACCAAAAGAGTAAGAAATTACCAAAACTAGCATTTCCCTATCCTTTTCTTTACCTTTGAAATTTGAATTTCACAGACGTATCAAAAACAGGTTTTAATGGATTTACATTGGATAGATATTAGTATTTTTGTTATTTATTTTATTGCGCTACTGGCTATTGGTTTTTATTTTTATCGCACCAACAAATCAGATGAAGATTATTACGTAGGTGGGCGTGGACTTTCAGCAGGACATATCGGACTTTCCGTAGTCGCAACCGATGTAGGAGGAGGTTTTTCGATTGGATTGGGTGGATTGGGTTTTACGATAGGCATTGCAGGAAGTTGGATGCTTTTTACGGGTCTTTTAGGTGCGTGGTTGAGTGCCGTTTATTTGATTCCAAAGGTTTATCCGATTGCTAGAAAGAAAAAACTGCTTAGTTTTCCACAAGCAGTTGAGCATTATTACACACGAGATGTTGCGCTGGCAGCAGGAATTATTTCACTTATTGGTTATGTAGGTTTTTCTAGTAGTCAGATTTTGGCTGGTGCAAAACTGGCTTCTTCTGTTTTTCCAAGTGCTATTACGCTAGAGCAATCTGTTTGGATTATGGGCGTTGTGGCTGTTCTCTATACTGTTTTTGGTGGAATAAAAGCCGTTATTTATACCGATACGGTGCAATGGATTATTTTGCTTACTGGACTTGTCGGAATTGGTCTTCCGATGGGTTATTTTTTTGTGGGTGGAATGGAAGGAATAAATGAATACTTGCCTGCTGAGATGCTTTCCTTTGGTAATATTACCATTTCTCAAATCATAAATTGGTTTATTACGATTGTGCCGATTTGGTTTGTCGGAATGACTTTATATCAACGAATTTATGCTGCAAAAGACGAAAAAACGGCTATTCGTGCGTGGCGAATTGCAGGTATTTTCGAATATCCCTTTATGGCTTTTATGGGTGTTTTGTTAGGAATGTTTGCCAAGGTGGCGTATTTGCAAGGAGCTTTTGCAGATGCAGGTTTTTCGGTGGCAACGGCTGGAACTAATCCATTAGATGCCGAAATGGGTTTGCCTCTTTTGCTTCGAACGATGCTTCCTGTTGGCTTAATGGGACTTATGCTTTCGGCTTATTTTTCAGCAATTATGTCGACGGCAGATAGTTGTTTGATGGCAGCTTCTGGAAATTTAATGACGGATATAATTGGTCGTTTCAAAAAGAAAATGGCGAGTAATTTGATTCTTTCTCAAGCTCTTACTTTTGTCATTGGTGCTTTTGCGATTGTGCTTGCGCTGCACATGCAGAACGTTTTGGAATTGATGCTTTATTCGTATGCGTTTATGGTTTCTGGACTTTTTGTGCCTGTTTTGGCGATGCTTTTTATTAGAAATCCAAGTCCTGCTGCTGCACTTGTAGCAATGATTGGAGGAGGAACAACGACACTTATTTTGATTTTGATGCAAAAATTAAATGGTCTGAAATTACCTTTTGATTTAGATGCAAATCTGTTTGGAATAACGGTTTCTATTTTGCTTTTTACAGTTGTTCATATTTCGGTTTCTAAGAATGTAAAATGATTTATGTTTGTCTTTCTTTGCTCTAATTTTTGTATATTGTACTCTATATTTTTAAAAAAAATAGTTTAAAATTATGAACATAACTTTCAAAACAAATAATTTGAATGATTTGGCTATGTTGGTTCAACTAGCAAAACGTTTGAATATAGAAGTAATAGAAAACAATGAACAAGAATTTGGTATAGATGAGCTTACCAAACTAAGTTTTGAGTCTTTTACAAACATTTGGAACACGAAAGAAGATGATGTTTGGGATAGTTTTTTTGATGAAACGCAAATTGAAAAATAGATGAATAAATACAAACAAGGAGATTTAGTTTGGGTAAATTATCCTTATTCTGACGATTTTTCACAAAATAAAAAAAGACCAGCTATTATTGTTAGCAATAATGAATCAAACTCTTTGGATAATGATTATTTGCTTTGTCCAATAACAAGTAATTTGCGAAACGATATGTTTTCTTATTTTCTAAGAAATGAAAATCTTTCAAGACCATTACCAAAACTTAGTGAAGTAAGATGTAACAAGATTGCCACAATAAGAGAAAATGTAATTATAGGAAAATTTGCTTCTCTTTTGAATAGTGAAATGTCTGATTTGATTGAAATAATAAGAAAAAGTTTTGATTAATTTGATTACTTTCCTATAAACTAATAATTCCATTCTACTTTCTAATTTATGCCAAAATTTTCACTCATTGTTCCTTATCGAAACCGAGATACACAGATTGTAAAACGCTGTTTGCTTTCTCTTCAAAATCAAAAGTTTAATCAAAGTTCTAATCTTAGTTACGAAGTAATTTTTATAGATTATGGAAGTGATAAAGCTATTTCTGATGAATTAGAGTTTCTTTGTAAAGATTTGGATAAAGTAAATTATATTTATACCGAAACGAGAGGAAAATTTTGGTGCAAACCAGAAGCTCTAAATCTAGCATTGAACCGAACAAAGGGAGATTATTTCCTAACTATTGATGTAGATATGATTTATCTTTCTAACTTTCTAGAACAAATCAATATGTATGTAAAAGAAAATATAGTATTGCATTATCAATGCTATTATTTGCCTAAAAATTACAATTACAAAAATTATTCAAAGGAATTAGAAACTGCTGATACGACAGATTTAGAAGTGAGCAGCAAACCAACAGCTTTAGGTATTTTTGTAGTAAAAACAAATGAACTAAAAAGAATTGGTGGCTTTGATGAATTTTTTAAAATGTGGGGAATTGAAGACAAAGATATTCACTATCGCCTCTCCAGAAAACTAACTGTAAACTGGTTTCCAGTAAATATTTCTCCTGTTTTTCATCAATGGCATCCAGCAGCAAATAATCCACTAGCACAGCCAAAAGGTTGGGAAAAAATCGTAATCGACCATTACCACAACAAATACGACAAACCAGAACTTACTATTCACAAAAAAACAAATGGAACAGAAATAGGAAAAATTTATACAAGAGAAGAGCGACCTGCTTTAGAAGTTTTTGAGAGAAACAAATTAGAAAATAATCTCATCGCTAATTTTAGCTTTGAATTTCCTATTGAAAAAGCCTATTCTGGTTTTGTAAGTCAGTTTATGAAACTAGACAAAAACGAACCTCTTATTTTGAATCAATCCTTTTCTTTAATCGACGAAAAAGCAACCAGCAAAGCAGCAAAAGGCGTAAGAAAAATAAATAATCTATTGGAAAAAGTAAAAGTTTCGTATAGAATGACCGAACTTTTAAAACATACCTACGGAAACATAGATTTTTATCAGGTGCGTGATTTTCTATTTTATTTTATCGTAGATTTTGAAGATTTTATTGAAGATTATTATTACAAACAAGAAAATGGAGAGAATGGAAAACCTGAAAAAATTACTTTGATTTTGTTTAGGAAGTAAATAATACTTCTCATTTATTCCTTCGAAGTCTAAAGATTTTCTAAATTTACATATAACAACTTTCAAACTATTCTTATAATAACATTTGTAGTCGTTCTTTTATATCAGAAATTGTCCCATACATATCACCATTATCAGAAATCACTAAAATTTTATCAGAAATAGGCATTGGAATCTGTTCTATTCCTATTAAGAACTGTTTTATTTTTTCAGTATTGTTATATAATACTTCTGGCTCACAATAAATTACAATAATTTGTTCTTCAAATTGTCTAGCTAATCTACCTCGCAGAAAACTACCATAATTTGGCTCATCTTTTAAAATGTAATCAAATCCTTTAGGAATATTTTTTTTGTGTGCATCTTTAGCATCAAATAGTTCTCCATTTGGATATATCCAAAAAACAAATTCAGGATATGTATGAGTAAATTCTTTAATCTCTTTTCTTCTACCTCTATATGTTTCTTGTAAAAATAGAAAAATACTTGCTGCTGTTTCCCTTGAAATTGATCCTACTGTTATCATTTATTACTCTTAAATATTTTTAACATATTTCTTATTCTTATAATAATCATTTATAATTGTGTTTCAAAAGTTCCTTCAATCCATTCATTGCTTCTTCTTCTCGTTCTTCATCTTCTGCCATAGCCTTATAACCTCTTTCAAGAATTTCATTTTCTTCAGCTTCTTTTTTTTCTTGAAATTCCTTAACGAGATTGTACATTTCTTGAAGTAACTCGTCTTGATAACTATCTATAATTCTAAATAATTCTAATTTTATTATCGCTTCTTCCATTGTATTTTATGTTTTGGGTTCTCATAAATATACAAAAAAAACTGTTCAATAATAAAAATTATCAAACAGTTTTTCAATACAACCGTTGTTGAGGTCTGAACCGTCAACGAGGATTTTATTACTATTAAGCCTTAGCTTTCAAATCAACTTTAATTTCTAATTCATCAAGTTGTTTTTCATCAATCTTAGAAGGTGCATCAATCATCAAATCTTTTCCTGCATTGTTTTTAGGGAAAGCAATAAAATCTCTTATACTCTGCTCGCCACCAAAAAGCGCACACAGACGGTCAAAACCTAATGCAATTCCACCGTGAGGAGGCGCACCGTATTCGAAAGCGTCCATTAAGAAACCAAATTGAGCCTTTGCCTCTTCATCTGAAAAACCTAAGAACGACAACATTTTTTCCTGTAAAGCTCTATCATAAATACGAATCGAACCACCACCAATTTCAACACCATTCAGAACCAAATCGTATGCATCTGCACGAACATCAGCAGGATTTGAGTTTAATTTTTCCAAATCTTCTTTCTTTGGAGAAGTAAAAGGGTGGTGCATTGCAAACCAACGGTTTTCTTCTTCTCCCCATTCTAACAAGGGAAAATCAAGCACCCAAAGAGGTTTGTAATCGTCTGCTTTTCGAAGGTCTAATTGATTACCCATTTCCAAACGAAGTTCGCTCATCGCTTTTCTAGTTTTGTCTTTCTGACCTGCTAGAACCAAAATCAAATCTCCTGCCTTTGCATCAAAAAGCTCTGCCCATTTCTTCAAATCTTCTTCATTAAAGAATTTATCTACCGAAGATTTTAGTGTTCCATCTGCATTTACTTTCAAATAAATAAGTCCTGTTGCTCCAATTTGAGGTTTTTTGACAAAATTAGTAAGTGCATCTAAATGCTTACGAGAATATTCTGCACAGCCTGTTGCATTTATTCCAACTACTAATTCGGCATCATCAAACACTTTAAAATTCTTTCCCTTCGTAACTTCGTTCATTTCCTTAAACTTCATTTCGAAACGAATATCTGGTTTGTCATTTCCGTAGGTTTCCATCGCTTCATCATACGTCATTCTATGAAAATCGTTTTCAATAGTTATTCCTTTGAGTTCTTTAAAAAGATACTTTAAAAGTCCTTCAAAATTATTCAAAATATCTTCTTGAGAAACAAACGACATTTCACAGTCAATTTGAGTAAATTCTGGCTGACGGTCTGCACGTAAATCTTCATCTCTAAAACAGCGAACAATCTGAAAATATTTGTCGTAACCAGCCACCATCAAAATCTGCTTAAATGTTTGTGGACTTTGTGGCAACGCATAAAATTCTCCAGGGTGCATTCTGCTAGGAACCACAAAATCTCGTGCGCCTTCAGGAGTAGATTTTATCAAAAATGGCGTTTCGATTTCCATAAAATCTTTTGCGTCTAAATACCTACGCATTGCTTGTGCCATTTTGTGGCGAAGCATCATATTATTCTGCAATTTTGGACGACGCAAATCCAAATAACGGTATTTCATTTGAAGCTCATCGCCTCCGTCTGTTTCGTCTTCTACCAAAAAAGGAGGCGTTTTAGAACCATTCAAAATCTCCAAATCAGTAATTTTGAGTTCTACATCTCCTGTCGGAATATCTGGATTTTTAGACGTGCGTTCTATCAGTTTTCCTGTTGCCTTTATTACACATTCTCTACCCATTTTCTCTCTAACGAGTTCTAAAAGTTTTGGGTCTGTGCTATCTTCCTCCAAAAAAAGCTGCGTAATTCCGTATCTATCACGAAGGTCAATCCAAAGTAATTTTCCTTTATCACGAATACGACGTACCCAACCACAAAGGATAATTTCTTGATTTTCTTTTCCCTGTTTTTCTACGTCTGAAAGTCTTAGTTCTCCACAAGTATGCGTTCTTAACATAAATCTATTTATTAAAGGCTTTTAATTTTATATCTTTTTTTCGCACCTTAAAAGGTACGCTACATTTTCACACTCTAAAGAGTATGCTACATTTAATGCAAAGGTAAAATTTTTATGTTTGAAAACTAAATAATATTATTCTTCAATTATTTCAATTTTGGTAGCCTCACTTTGTACTTCCAAGTCTGGAAAGTCTTCGTTTTTTATTTCACAATAATAAAATGCTTCATCTTCTTTTGTAACAGAATCAAATGTAAGTGTAGCGTTTTTTCCATTCTCTACTTTTTCATAATGTTGAATAGTTACGCCATTACTTGTTCTTTCAAAGAAAGCTGCTTTATACCATTGATACGTATTTTTAGAGCCTTTTCTGAAAGCAGATAACTCAAATTTTTCTCCAGTTGTTAGGGTTACTTTTTTGTCTTTTACTTCTTGTTCCTTTTGAGAATAATACCATAAATCCTTTTTATCTAAGGGGAAATTTTTTACTAATTGCTCCAAACTATAAAAATCTAAATAATTGTTAGAAGCATTTATAAATCCCAAATTAGGTAATTTGGTAACAAAATCAGGAATTTCTTTGAGCTGATTTTTGTCAATGTGCAGACTTGTCAGACTCTCCAAACCACTTAATTCTTCTGGAACAGTCGTAAACAGATTATTCAACCATATGAAGCATTGTGAGAAGTTTTAGATTTTTTATTGTTTTGGGCAAACTGCTTATTTTATTTCCCTCAAAGAAGAGCCAACCTAAGTTTTTAAGATTTCCTATTTCTTCTATTATTTCGGTCAGTTGATTATCATTTATATCTAGTTTTTGTAATTTTGTTAGATTACCTATCTGTTTTGGAAGAATAGATATAGTGTTATCACTCACATCTAATGCTTGTAGGTTGGTCAAATCGCTTATTTTTGTTGGCACTTCTTTGATTTCATTTTTAGATATATTTAAATGACGGAGTTCTTTTAGAGAGAATATTTCTTTTGGTATAAAATTCAATTTGTTATTGCTCACATCTATTGTTTCCAACTTAGAGAGATTTTGTAATTGTGTGGGCAATTTTTCCAACTTATTTCCATAAAGTTCCAAACGTCTTAGCTTTGTTAGTTCTCCTATTCGTTCGGAAAGAAAGGCTAGATTATTATCGGCAAATTGAAAAACTTCCAAATTTGTTAAACTAAATAGTTGCTCTGGAACTTCTGTAAACTTATTTTTGGATAAAGCAAGGGCTGTCAGTTGAGTAAGATTTGCTATTTCTGTTGGAAGTGCAGCTAATTCATTTTGGTCTAAGTAAAGCCATCTAAGGTTTTTGAGATTGCCTATTTTGGGAGAGATAGAACTAATTTTGTTGCCATCAAAGTAAATACTTTGCAAATAAGAAAGCTTTTCTATTTCATCAGGAATAGAACCTACCAAATTATTCGTCTGTAGAGCAATCATAGTAATATGTCCGTTTTCTACACTTATTCCTCTCCAAGAATCACTAACTGTATTTTCAGATGGTTTTTGAGTACTATCCCAACCCAAGTTATTATCCCAATTATCGCCATTAGTAGCTTTATAAAAAGCAACTAATCCTTCATATTCTGCTGGCGAAACTTGTGCAGAAGTTTTTAAAATTGGGAACAGTAAAAAAACAATGAGAGAATAAAAGAAACAGTATTTCATAATAAAATTATTGTGTATAAAATCTAAACCGACTATGTAAGATAAGTTTTATTTATCAAAAATCAATTTATATTATTCGCCAATTTTTACCCAAATCATTTTGCTTTTTAGTGTAAGGTCTGGAAATTGTGCATTCTTCACTTCACAATTATACATTCCTGCTTCTTCTTTTGTGATAGAAGAAATTATAAAATCTGATTTTGTAGCACCTTCTACTTTTTTGCTGTCCTTGAACCATTGATACATATTGCCTTTTCCGTTTATAGGAGCAGAAACGGTTACTGTTTGTCCGATTTGTGTTTCTATTTTTTCTTGTTTTACGATATATCTTTCTTGATAACTGTAAAGGAAGTTCTCTACTTCTATCGATGAGTTTTCCATTATTTCTTCCAAATCAGCAAAATCCAAATAAGTAGAAGTACAATAGATAGTTTCTAAATTTGGCAAACGAATAATTTCAAGAGGAATATTATCTATCTTATTTCCACTAAGCCCAAGATTTGCTAGATTTTGAAGTGTACTTACCACTTTTGGAACAGTTTCAAAATTATTATCTCCCATATACAAATCTGTCAGTTTAACTAAGTTTTTCATACTTTCAGGAAGTGTACTAATTTTGTTTCCATCAATTTCGAACCACTCTAAATACATTAATTCTCCTATTTCATCTGGAATTTTTGTTATTTTATTTCTACTTAAAGATAATGTTTCTAGTTTTCTTAGAGTAATTATTTCTTTTGGAATTTCGGTCAATTCATTATCTGATGCTTCTAGCATTATTAGTTCCTTGAGTTGGAATATTTCGGATTGAAGCGTTGTAAATTTATTTTGAGAAATCACTAATTCTTTTAGATTAGATAATAATTTTATTTCTGTTGGCAATTCTGTTAAGTTGTTTTCATACAAATAGAGTTCTTCCAGATTAGAAAGTTTACTGATTTGTTTGGGTAATGAGGTAAGAGAATTTTCCGAAAACTCAAAAATTTCTAAATTTTCCATCAAAAAAACCTGTTCAGGAATCTTAGTTAGTTTATTACCAGAAAGAGCTAGAGAATAAAGACGAGTAAGATTTTTTATTTCTTGTGGAAGTCCTGTAATTTCGTTTTCTCTCAAACTCAAAACCTCTAATTTTTGAAGCGTTCCAATTTTGGCAGAGATAGTATTTATTTTGTTACCAGAAAGACTCAAATAATCTAAATAAGATAATTTTTCTATCTCATCAGGAATACTTCCTACCAAATTATTATCGTACAAGTCTATTGAAGTAACGTGTTCTTCGCTTATTGAAATGCCCTTCCAATCTTCACTAACTGTATTTTCTGAAGGTTTTTGAGTAATATCCCAACCTGAATTATCTTCCCAATTCTCTCCTCCAGTAGCTTTATAAAAGGCAACTAATCCTTCATATTCTTGTGGAGAAACTTGTGCAGTAGCTTCAAAAACAGAAAGTAATAAAAACAAGACAGCGAACAGAGAAATAAAATACTTTAAATATCTCATAAGATAAAATGATTTTGCGTAGTGAATAAATAGAGTTGAATTTAATCAAATGTACATTATTTGTTTTGATGATTTGCTCCTTTTTTCATAAACGTTAGGTTTGGTTGTATAAATGGTAGATTTTATTTGTTTAAATAAACGTTATTACGGTTATTTTTGTAGGTCAGTCTTCCAGCCTGACCAAGACGAATAAAAGCTATTTTTGATGTTCAGAAAAGATGTCTGAACTACGTGTAACTGACCGTGATACCCTTTAATGTTTATATAATTATCTTAGCAAATTTTCTTTTAAAACCAGTTCCAAAACGCATTACACTCAAATTATTAATGTATATTTGTACTCAATTTTCAAAAGATAATTTTTATTCAAAAAATATTTTTGGATGATAAATTCTTTATAACTTAGTGGAATTACATTCGTAATTCGTAATCTTTAATTCGTAATTGTTCCCATGGTAGATAAATTAGAAGAAATCAGAAAACGTTTTCATGCTGTTCGTGATGAAATGATGAATCCTGACCTTATGAAGGATATGGATAACTATGCAAAATTGAGTAAAGAATACAAAGACTTAGAAAAAATTGATTTTAAATATCAAGAATACGAGAAAATATTGAGTAATATTGAAGGTGCAAAAACTGTTTTGAAGGAAGAAAAAGATGAAGATTTTAGAGAAATGGCAAAACAAGAGCTAGAGGAATTAGAGCCAAAACAAGAAAAAATAGAAAACGAAATCAAGACATTACTCATTCCGAAAGATCCAGATGACGATAAAAACGCCATTCTTGAAATCCGTGCAGGAGCAGGAGGCGATGAAGCTGGTATTTTTGCAGGCGATTTGTACAGAATGTATCAGCGTTTTGCCGAACTTCAAAAGTGGACATGGGATATTATCTCTTTTAGTGAAGCCACAGCAGGAGGATATAAGGAAATTATCGTTTCGGTTACAGGAAATGAAGCCTTCGGAAAATTAAAATATGAATCAGGTGTACATCGTGTTCAGCGTGTTCCAGATACAGAAAGTCAGGGGCGTGTTCATACTTCGGCTGCTACCATTGCCGTTTTGCCAGAAACCGATGCCGTAGAAATTAATTTAGATATGGGCGACATCAAAAAAGATACCTTTAGAGCATCAGGAGCAGGTGGACAGCACGTAAACAAGACAGAATCAGCCATTCGTCTGACTCACCTTCCATCAGGATTAGTGGTAGAATGTCAGGACGGACGTTCACAGCTTCAAAATTTTGAACAGGCGTTGAAGGTTTTGAAAGCTCGCTTGTATGATCAAGAATTACAAAAAAAGAACGATGAAACTTCTGAAGTTCGTCGTTCGATGGTAGGACGTGGCGACCGTTCGGACAAAATTCGTACTTATAATTATTCACAAGGACGTGTTACCGACCATAGAATAAATTTTAGTGTCTTTAATTTGCCTAATGTAATGGACGGAGATATTGGTTCGTTTATAGAGGAACTAAAACTTGCCGAAAATGCAGAGCGTTTGGCTGCTGCTGCTAGTGGAGAATAAAAATAAAGTTAGAAGTATGAGGTAAGAAGTTAGAAGTTAGAAGTAGATACAAATACATTGAAGTAAAAAAGGAATTTGAGTAAAATTGAATTCCTTTTTTTTATTTATCTTTTTCTTTGTTGTCCGTTTCTTCCTCTTTTTTTGCTAGTGGAAACTCCACATTTTTATAAATTGATTGTAGAGCAACTTTTATATCTATTGAATTAAGTTCTAAAAAGTTCTCTATTCCTTCTATTCTTTCAATTTTCCAAAGCATATTTTCTTCACTTTCTCCAACTATCTTATTTCTTGTATAAACATCTATTTGAGGTTTGTCTTGTTCTATCAAAACGTATTGCTGTAAACTTTTTATTTTTTTATAAGTAAAAAATTTATCTCCTCTATCAGAGCCAGCCGTTGATTTTGATAAAACTTCTATAATTACTGTCGGATTTGTAACGGTTTCTTTATTCTCCTCATTTCTTTCTACATCGCCACAAATTACCATACAATTAGGATATACATATTTATTTTTTGATTGAGTAGATAATTTTATTTCACTATTCATAACCTGACAATTTCCATTTTTATCATCTAAAATCGACCATATTTTTCCGTGAATATTTCCACAAATTACGCCATGGTCAATCGTTCCACCTGCCATAGCTATAATATATCCGTCATGATATTCGTATTTTTGATTGTTGTGTTCCTCTATTTCTACGTATTCTTCAAAAGTGAGAGGTTGAGTTTGTTTTTGGCTATCAAAATCTGATGGTTGAGTTTGCATATTAGTTTATCTAATTTATTTACTACTAGTGGCTTAATTTATATCAATATACAAAATTTAGTACAGTTTTTTGTTAACTGAAATACACAATATGTTTAGGAAAAGGCAAGCCATTTTCCCTACAAAATATAATTTATTCTTATTTTTATTCGCATTCAATTCTAAATTCAGAATTCTAAATTGGTTTTCCTCGTGAAACTGTTTATTCTCTTTGTGTCTTAGTGGCAATTTGCATTTACTTCTGACTTCTAAATTCAGAATTCTAAATTGGTTTCCCTTGTGAAACTGTTTATTCTCTTTGTGCCTTAGTGGTAATTCGCATTTACTTCTTGCTTCAAAAATTTACTCCTACTTCCACAGCTTATTCAACTATTTGAGTTTAATTTTCGTTTGAAATAGGAGTTACAAGTTCATTTATATTTTGTAACTTGTTTAAAACTTTATTAAAATTTTAAATTTTGGACAGATGCAAAAAGAAAACGAACATTTGAAATCTACTAGAAAAGGAACAAAAACCGAATTTTTGGCTGCCGTAGATAAATTATTTAACAAAATAACCACCAAAGAGGAAGCTATAAAATTTATGCAAGATTTGGGCGTGTTTAATGGAGAGGGTAAAATCACTAAAAACTATGGAGGAAATGAATAAAGAAAGCAAAATTAGTGAAATGTATTCTCGTAAAAGTGGTTTGATTATAGCCTTTCATGGATGTGATGAAAGTGTAAGAGATTCTGTTTTAGTAGGAAAAGTTGATTTAAAAGCTAGTGAAAATGAGTATGATTGGTTAGGTTCAGGAATTTATTTTTGGGAAAATAATTACGATAGAGCTTTTCAATATGCAGAAGATTTAAAAAAGTTTTCGAAACAAGCTGTTTGACCTGTTACAAAACCTTCAGTTATAGGAGCAGTTCTTGATTTGGGATTCTGTATGGATTTGATGGATTCTACCTATTTGGAAGTTCTCTCGAAAAGTTATGAAAATATAGAAGCCTTTTATGAGAAATTTGATATTAATTTACCTAAAAACAAACCTATCGGAAAAAGAGATGATTTGTTGTTAAGAAATCTAGATTGTGCTGTCATAGAAGCAGTTCATAAAGCAAGAAAAGTAGATAAGCTGTATGAGTTTGATTCAGTCAGAGGTGTTTTTTTTGAAGGCAAAGATCTTTACCCAAATGCAGGATTTAAAGAAAAAAATCATATTCAAGTGGCTATTCGTAATCCAAATTGTATAAAAGGATATTTTTTACCAAAAGAACCCAATACGTTTTATACTATTCCTTAATCAGTTTTTGATTGAAAGAAAAGCCATTTTCCCTACAAAATATAATTTATTCTTATTTTTATTCGCATTTACTTCTAAATTCAGAATTCTAAATTGGTTTCCCTTGTGAAACTGTTTATTCTCTTTGTGCTTTAGTGGTAATTCGCATTCAATTCTAACTTCATAATTCTAATTTCCAAATTGATTTCCCTTGTGAAACTGTTTATTCTCTTTGTGTCTTAGTGGTAATTTGCATTTACTTCTTACTTCTAAAATCTTACTTCAAAACTTTATTTCTATTCCCACCTTTTCCAACTATTTTCATAATATTGTATCAAAATTTGATTGTCTAATCGATTTATTTTTACAGAATCGCCTTCGCCCTCTTCATCAATATCAATTCCTAAAAACATATCTTTATCAAAAACGAATAATTTGGGTAATATTTCTGGTGCTAGATATTTTAACTCTAATTCTCGTTTTTCCATTTTTCGTGTCAGTTCGGTATAAATTTTATCTAACTGATTTTGAGAGGGAAGTCCAATACTTGTACTATCATTTTGATTGAATTTTGGATTATTTATTCCCATACTAAAACCCCACATTCCAAAAGCAGGAACATAAACATTAATCGGTAAAGCCGAAGGAAAAGCCTCTTGCATTGTTTTCTGAATACACCAAAACGGTTTTGGCGCAAAATAAGGCGATGTAGATTGAGTAATCAAAACACCATCTCTTGACAGAATTTTCTTAGCCAAACGATAAAATTCTACCGAATACAATTTTCCCAAAGAAGCCTCATGAGGGTCTGGCAAATCTACAATAATAAGCGAATAATGCTTTTCCGATTCTTCTACAAACTTAAAGGCATCTACATTAAATATCTTTACTTTTTCATTTGAAAGAGAATTCTGATTTACTTCTCTAAAAATTCGGTTGTGTTTGGCTAAGTTGGTAATCGCTTTATCCAAATCTACCACATCAATACTTTCAATTTCCTCGTACTTTAAAAGCTCACGAACTGCTAATCCATCTCCTCCTCCCAAAATCAAAACGTTTTCTAAATGTCCTGTCATAAGTGCAGGAACATGAACAAGAGTTTCGTGATAACGGTATTCATCAAGCGTTGAAAACTGTAAATTTCCATTGATAAATAATTGTGTGTTTTTCTTATATTTCGTTACTACAATACGTTGATAAGGCGTTTGGTCGGAATAAATAATTTCGTCTTGATACATCATTTGCTCAAAAAAATCACTTATTTGAAACGAATAAATAAAACCAACCAAAAGAAAAGCCATCGAAATTATAGCAAAAGCAAGATTTACAGCAGCATTTTTTAATTCTTTTCTGAAAATCCACGCATTAAAAATAGCAATCATTAGATTTATTATTCCAATAAAAAAAGCCGTTCTCATCAGTCCCAAATAAGGCAAAAGCAAAATAGGAAACGCCACCGAAGCCACCAAAGAACCCAAATAATCAAAAGCCAAAACATTAGAGATTGTATCTTTTAGATTGTCATGTTCTTTCAAAAGACGTGTAACGATAGGAATTTCTAACCCTACAAAAGCTCCCAAAAAGACAATAATAATAAGTGCAACAGCATAATAATTATCCAAAACAGTATAACTAAAATACAAAATGAGTGTAGAACAGCCTCCTACAAGTCCTAAAATAGTTTCGATAACGACAAACCAATCCAATAAATTTCGATACACATACCTACTCAAAAACGAGCCTAAGCCCATTGCAGAGAGGAAAAGACCAATCGTAATTGAAAAGTGAAGAATACTACTTCCCAAAAAATAAGTCGAAATACTACTTATCAAAAGTTCGTAGAGAATCCCACAAACAGCAATAATAAAAATAGAAGAAAGCAAAATCGGAACTTGCGCCGAACGCTTTTTTTCTGTTGGAGAAGCATTCGGATTTTGAGAAGCAGGAGGCGTAAAAGAAGTAGTTTTTTCCACTAGAATTGAGAAAAGTAAATAAGTTTAATTTCATTGAAGATGCGAAATTACAATTTATTATTTTGTCCTAACTTATTTTCAATCAAAATTTTAAAAATTAAGATATAGAACAAACAGTTACTTTGTATTTCAAAATTATTTACAAATACCATTTCAAAACATAAATCAAAAACAGATTGCTTATAGAGAAAAATAAATCAAAAAATAGTTCGTAAATTTAGAGCAAGATTAAAAAAATCTAATTTAAAGTATAAGAAAATAATGATACAACAACCAGAATCAATTAAAAATAAAGAAAAAATAGTTTTACGCTCCAAAATAGCCGATAATCGTGGTTATTATGGACAATTTGGAGGTGCATATATTCCAGAAATGTTGTACCCAAATATTGAAGAAATCGAAAAAGCCTATTATGCTTTACAGACTGATGAAGAGTTTAAAAAGGAATTTCAATATTTATTAAAAGATTATGTAGGAAGACCTACGCCTTTATATTTAGCGAAAAGATTATCAGAAAAGTACGGTGCAAAAATCTATTTAAAACGTGAAGACCTCAATCATACAGGAGCGCATAAAGTAAATAATACTGTCGGACAGGTTTTGTTAGCCAAAAAATTAGGTAAAAATAAAATTGTAGCCGAAACAGGTGCAGGACAGCATGGAGTAGCAACAGCAACGGTTTGTGCTTTGATGGGAATGGAATGTATCGTTTTTATGGGCGAAATAGACATTGAAAGGCAGCAGCCCAATGTAGCAAGAATGAAACTTTTGGGTGCAGAAGTTCGTCCAGCTCTTTCAGGTAGCAAAACGTTAAAAGATGCAACCAACGAAGCGATGCGTTATTGGATAAATAATCCTGTCGATACACATTATATTATTGGTTCTGTTGTGGGTGCTCATCCATATCCAGAAATGGTGGCATGGTTTCAATCTGTAATTAGTGAGGAAATGAGGAAACAATTATTAGAAAAAGAAGGAACACCAAATCCTGATTATGTAATTGCTTGTGTGGGTGGTGGAAGTAATGCAGCAGGTGCATTTTATCATTATATTGATGAACCAAACGTTCAACTTATCGGTGCAGAAGCAGCAGGAATGGGCATTTCTAGTGGAGAAACGGCTGCAACAATAGCTTGTGGAACGTTGGGAGTTTTGCATGGAAGCAAAACCCTTTTGATGCAAACTTTAGACGGACAAGTCGTTGAGCCTTACTCTATTTCGGCAGGTTTGGATTATCCTGGTATTGGAGCTTTGCTGGCACATTTAGCAGATAGCAAACGAGCAAAATTTTATGCTGTTACAGATGAGGAAGCGATGGAAGCAGGTCAAGAGTTAGCTCTTTTAGAAGGGATTATTCCAGCTATTGAAACGGCTCATGCACTGGCTGTTTTGGCTACTTTGAAAGCAGAAGATAAAGATTTTGATAAAAAAGTAGTCATTATTAATCTTTCGGGAAGAGGAGATAAGGATTTGAGTACGTATGCTAAATATTTGGATAAAGAATAGAATAACTTGATAAATCAAGTTGCTACGGTTTTGAATGTAGTAATTTGATTTGTCAAACTTTATTTACAGAAAGTAAAAATTATGCTAAAAGAAAAACTCACTTTACAGGAATATTTATTACCTTCAATATGAGTGACATTTTGCAAATTCCGTATATGAACTTATTTTTCACAAAATATTAGTTTGCTTTTTCCATAAAATAAGGTTTGCAAACCCTATTTTGTGGAAAAAAAAAGATTGCACAGAATAAAATTTGGCAGTAATCTTTCTATTTTAGAATGTTACTCATATTGACTTTATTATGTCTATTTAGTTATCTGAAACTTTTATAACGGAATTTACGAAAATTAAACTAAGTTGATTAAAAGCAGCAAAGTTACTTAATCTTTTTTCCATCTGTATCTAATAATCTCTCTTCTTTTTTCTAAATCTTTTTGTGAAACGTAATCTTCCACATAACCACATTCAAGACAGATATACGAGTTTAGGGCAACACCTCTATCAAAAATTTTTGTAGGATTGACTATTTGTAATATCTTTCTACGATTGAATGATTGATTAGAATTGTTATAAATTTCTAAAGAATTACATTTTGGACAAATACCAGTATTTTTCATAATTCTGAAATCTAAGAGTTCTCTAAAATATTTCCATTCAAAATAGGAACGTTTTTAAATTTATCAATCTGCAAGCAGAAATCCATATCATCTTCTACACCATTTTCTTTCAGGCGTTTGTAATGAGAAGACTGTTTGAGCATTTTAGGTAAATTATTTTTGACAGAACTATAAGAATGAGAAGCAAACAAAGTTTCGTCGCCTTCCCACCAAAAATCACTTTTTAGTTTTAGAGCCAGCGCACCAGCAAAAAGAGAATCTTCAGCATTAAAACGTCCTTTCCAACCTGCACAGACAATAACGACATCTTTATTTTGTGTTTTGAGGTAATTAGTAATTGCTTTTAGATTTAAAAAAGATGCAATAATAACTTGTTCTGCTGTACTTTTTACGGCTTCAATAGCTTGCGTTCCGTTTGTGGTCGTCATGACAATTTTCTTAAATTCTTGTGCCATGTGTTCGAAAGGAGAGTTTCCAATATCAAAACCTTCTACTTTTTCTCCATTTCGTTCGCCTGCTGTTACGTATTTCTCATTATTTTTCTCATCACTTTCAGATTTATAATTTAATGCGTCTTCCACATTTGCAACAGGAACAACGTGAGTTACGCCACTTGCCAGACCTGCTACGATAGTAGAAGTTGCACGGAAAATATCTACTATAACAGCAATTTTTCCTGTTAAATCTATAAAAGAAACTGCATCAGGAGTAAGGCAGATTTCTAAAGTTGGTTTTTTATTATTCATTGATTAAACTACTTTTTTCTTAACGAACTGATTGGTAAATGATTTTTATAATGAATTGCAGGACAAACAAATTATTGGAATAAAGTTACTACAAGAATATTTTTCAATAACTCCAGTGTTTTTGGTTCGACGGTAAATTAGTGTAACATCTAAAATCAGTTAAAGGAATTTCAAAATAAGTGCTACAAAAATGCAATACTCTTTTATCTAAATAACGCAGCTTTTTGATTGTATCTAACAAATTATTTTTGTCGTAATATTCTTTCAAAACTAAAAAATCATTCCAAGTACCTCTACTCAAAACTCGTTCTACAATATAAGAAATGTGCTTTTTGGGTTCTAAATCGTTTATATCTGTATCCCAAAACAAACTTTTAGATAATTGGCTAATAAATGGATTCATAATTAAATGGTATCATATTCTGCTGATTTTACTATATTAAACTCATTCAAAATTCTATCAAATGATTCATTTCTTAGTGCTGCAAGTTCGATAAATAATTTTAATCTTTTTACATCATAAGATTCAAAATAAGCAACAAGAGTTATTAATTCTTCGTATTCCGATTCTTGTAGTAATTCTTTATCCTTTTTATTTCTCAAAAAATTATACCTTTCTTGAATATCTTTTGGAATAGTTTCATTAATTTCTTGCAAAATTATTCTTTCTCTTGAATTTTCAGAAGATGATAAACTGTTCATTGTATTCGAAATTTAACTGATTACTGATTACTGTTTCAACGAAGTCTTTCAATAACCATTTCAAGTGTTTCTGCAAAAATATCAATTTCTTCTTTCGTGTTGTAAAGCGCAAAAGAAGCACGAGCTGTTCCCTCCAAATTCAATCTTTTCATAAGAGGTTGCGTACAATGATGACCTGTTCGGATAGCAATTCCGTTTGCATCAAGCATCAAACCCATATCGTAATGATGAACGCCATCGACAATAAAAGAAATTACACTTGCTTTTTCTTTAGCCGTTCCGATAATTTTTAGTCCATCGATAGAAGATAATTTTTGAGTTCCATACTCTAAAAGCAGTTGCTCGTGGGCAATAATATCACTTTTTGTAAGATTATTCACAAACTCAAAAGCTAATCTCAAAGCAACTGTATCAGCAATATTTGGCGTTCCTGCTTCAAATTTGTAAGGCAAAACATTATAACTAGAAACCTCATAGTCCACCTCTTTTATCATTTCTCCTCCTCCCATATAAGGTGGCATTGCTTCCAAAAGTTCTCTTTTTCCGTATAAAAGTCCTATTCCTGTTGGTGCATACACTTTATGACCCGAAAGAGCATAAAAATCTACATCCAAATCTTGTACATCAATCTCTAAATGTGGACTGGCCTGCGCTCCATCAATTACTACTTTTGCGCCAACTTCATGAGCTTTTTGGATAATTTCTTTTACTGGATTAATTGTTCCTAAGGCATTCGAAACGTGTACGACTGCTACAATTTTTGTTTTTTCTGAAAGCATATTTTGATAGCCTTCCATATCCAATTCTCCATTATCAAAAACAGGAATTACTTTTATTTTTGCACCTGTTTGAGAAGCTACAATTTGCCAAGGAACAATATTAGAATGGTGTTCTAAGCTAGAAATCAGAATTTCATCGCCTTCTTTCAAAAACGTTCTTCCATACGATTGAGCAACTAAATTAATACTTTCGGTTGTTCCACGAGTAAAAATAATTTGCTCTTCAGATGGAGAATTGATAAACTGTTGTGCTGACTTTCGTGTTGCTTCAAAGGCTTCTGTGGCACGTTCGGCAAGTGTGTGTGCTCCTCTATGTACATTCGAATTAATTTTTAAATAATAATTTGAAAGTGCATCGATGACTGCTTTTGGCTTTTGAGTTGTGGCTGCATTATCAAAATAAATTAATGGTTTGCCTTGTATATCTTGATTGAGAATTGGAAACTGTTCTCTAATTTTATTTATATCGAAATTTTTACTTGTATGAGTTGCAGTAAGCATAATATTCTATTTTGATGTAGAACAGACATCTCTGTCTGTTGAATTATCTGTTGAATTTCATATATTTCTATACAACAGACTAGGAAGTCTGTTATACATTTACAAATATAGCTAATTTAGATTGATTTTAAAGAAGCTACTTTGTTGATTGAATAATGGAATGACAAAGAATTTTGTTTGAAGAATATTAATCTGACTTTTTCAATTTAAACAATAAACGAAAAGCAATAGGCGTAAATTCTATAACATTTCCTCTATTATTAGGAACAACGCTAAAATCAAGTACCTTTAGTTCGTAGCCTAAACGATTATTTTTTGGATTCAATTGAAAACCAAACAAACCGTTTATGGCGAAATTACTCGCATCAAAATAGTAATTTTTCTTTTCTTCTATAAAATTTCCGTCATTCATATAATTTGGATAACCACCACTTCCGACATATCCATTCATATAATTTAGAGTAATTCCTGTTCCTATAAAAAATGAAAAGGATTTGATTCGAAGTACATCAAAATTAAAATTAGTTTTTAGGTTATACGACGAATAATGAGCATCTGGAAAATGAGCATGTGTACCTTTGTATCCTCCAAAAGTAAGACTAGGAACAAATCGCAATCTGGTAGTAAATTTTGAGAATATATTTCGTTGATATCCTAAACCAAAACTAGTTCCTATTCCAAAACTAACAACATCAGTTTGAGCAACCGTAAATCCGACAGAAGAAAATAAAGTATGTGAAGAGAAATTATTTTGAGCAAAAGTAAAATTTGCAGAAAAAAAGAAGAGCAAAATAAACAGTATTTTTTTCATTTTAGTTTGAAAAATATTGAAGGAATAAATTTTGTTATTACGGCTACGCCAAAATTTTAACAACTGTTGCATTATCTTTGTCATAAAAATCAAATTTATAAAAACCTTGATTGTGATTGCAAGTTGTAGAAAGTAGCTTTAACTTTGAAGAATTATTACTCACTTTAAAACTTATACCTGTGTGAATTTTATACTTACCCAAGATTATTTAGACCAATTTTCAGAAGCTGTACATAACAAAGATACAGATTTCATTATTTCTCAAACCGATATTCTTCATTCGGCTGATATTTCGGCTATTCTAGACGAATTAGAAACAGACGAATGTCATTATATTTTGAGCCTTTTGCCCGAACAAGTTCGAGCTGATATTATTAGTGATTTGGATACAGATGTTCGTGCCGATTTTTTGCAGACTTATCAACCTGCTGAAGTTGCTGAAATTTTGGATTATACCGATTCTGATGATGCTGCCGATATTTTGAACGAACTTCCTCTAAAGATGAGAGAAGAAGTTATTTCTCATGTCGAAGAGCCACAAGATGTAATGGATTTATTGCATTATGACGAGGATTGTGCTGGTGGTTTGATGGCAAAAGAACTCGTTACGGCAAATATAAACTGGACAGTCGTACAATGTGTAGAAGAAATACGAAGACAATCGGAAGACGTAGAAAAGATTTATTCAATTTATGTAATCGATGATAATAATGTTCTTTTAGGAAGAGTTGGAATAAAAAAATTAGTTCTGAATCGCAGTAATACAAAGGTTGCAGACATTTATGAACCTGATGTTATTTCGGTTTATTCGTATCAAGACGAGGAAGAAGTGGCTAATATTATGCAAAAATATGATTTAGAAGCCGTTCCTGTTGTGAATGTAAATAAGCAGCTTTTAGGTAGAATTACGATTGATGATATTTTAGATGTAATAACTGAACAAGCCGAACAAGACATTCAAGCAATGGCTGGACTTTCGGAAGATGTAGAAGAAGATGATAGTGTTTGGGTGCTTTCTCGTGCTAGATTGCCGTGGCTTTTGATTGGAATGGTAGGAGGAATGATGGGTGCAAAATTTATAGGACTTTTTGAAGGACAATTAATAGCCGTTCCTGCAATGGCATTTTTTATTCCTTTGATTACTGCAACAGGTGGAAATGTTGGGATTCAGTCTTCAACTTTGGTTGTACAAGCTCTTGCAGATACAGGAGGCTTACAAGAAAGTTTGTGGAAAAGACTTTTCAAATCCTTTTTAGTCGCTCTTATAAATGGTTTTGTGATTGGAGTTTTTGTTTTGGGAGCGAATGTTCTCTTGACTGGTGGAGAAATTATTCTTTCTATTGTAGTTTCTTTCGCACTTTTTTGTGTAGTAATTATTGCTTCTATTATGGGAACGATAACGCCACTTATTCTGAACAAATTTGATGTAAATCCTGCCGTCGCTTCGGTCATTTTATCACAACTGCGAATGACCTTTTGGGATTAGCTATTTATTTTTCTGTGGCTAAATTACTTTTTTCTATGACTGTTGGATAATTGTAAATGAATGAAAATAGGGTAACTTATTGGTAAATAATTTGTATGAAGAATGAAGGTAAATGCGAATACTCTATCTAAGAAATTGCAAAACCTGTATGTATTCTAGCGTAAGGAGGTTTCAGACCCAAAACAATATCATCTTTGGGAACTCCTCTTTCCATTAAATAATCGACAACTTCGTGTTCTGTTCTATTCCATTGCAGCCATATTTTATCATTGATTATAGAAAAATGGAACGCCACAAAAAATTGATGCAAATTTTCTTTCCAACCTAAAGAAAGAAGTTGGTAATTATTACTTTGTCTATCAGCTATTACTTCTGTACGAATATTTTCATCTCGTCCTTTTGAAGCTTCTGCCTGTTGTTGCAAAAAATCTATGATGATGTTTTGATAGTTGGTTACTTTATCTACTATTTTATCCATTTTTCAATTTTTTCAGTAATTGGATTATAAATTAAAACTTTTGCATTGATAAATTTTAATGCTTTTTGAATTGCCTTCTCTTGAAAAAAAGTATCCCAAGTGAAAGCTGGAACAGCCAAAAATAAAACTCTGTCAGGTTCTACTTCTTCTAGTACAACAAAATAATCTACGTATTGCCCGACAGCTCTGTGAAACTCATTAACATCAGAAGTGCCTACAAAACTTTTAACTTCAACTACTATTTTTTCTGTTCCTTTGTTTGCACTAAAAAGCTTTTCTGCTCCTAAATCAATTTGATATTTTATTTTTCCACTTTCTAAAATATAAGGGTCGTCTGTTATTTCCCAACCATCTTTTTCTAAAGCACGTTTTACTTGTTCGTGATAAAAATCTTTTGCCATAATTAATTTTGATTCAAGCATATTTTAATAAACGCAAGAAGTTATTATAAGTTTTGCATGTCAAAACCTCCTGCAATCAAAATTTATTTCAAATATACAAACAAGATTTTTAAACACTAGTTGCAAACATTCATAACTGTATAAATTTAAAATTTGAATATATCATCTAAACTTTTATAGTCAAGATATCGTTTCAAAAAAACTATATTATACTGCTGCTTATTTTTTTGTCCATATTTTCTCCCAATAATTAAGAAAATAGAGAATATTATTAGATTTTTATGTTTTACAGTTTCTATTTAAATATTTCGAAAAATGGATGAAAAGAATGCTTTACTAGAGAAATTAGAATACTTGCGTAAAGAATATTTTATTACTGCAGGTGCTACACAAAAATTTGAGCTTAGAAAACGTATTGAGGAACTTGAAAAACGTTTAGAAAAAATTAATGATGATAACAATTTAGTCCTAAACGACAATGAAGATCAAGCAATTTCTATTCAAAGAGGAAATCAAACAGAAAATAGTAATGAAAAAACTTTAAAAATAAAGCCAAAAGAAATAATTTATTTTAGCTTCTTGATAGTATTTCTGGCTTTTTTATATAAAGTGCAATTCTATGAAATAAAATCTCACGATACTGAGCAAGGATTTACGCAAGAACAATCTGATAAATTTCAATCAGAAACAGATAGTATGATAAAGACTATTTTAGATTCTGAAGGAATAGAAAAAAACCAAAAATCAAAACAGGCTTTACACTTAATAGCAAATAGAAGAGATAGCATTTTAAGTAAAATAGAAATGAATAGCTTAAATACTTGGCGATTGTACTATAATAATTACTTTTACTGTAATAAAATAGAAAGCGAAGTAGAAATTAGTAATAAGTGGTATAATTTAAAAAGTCAACCAATTTTTATAATAACATTGATAATTACTCTAATTTCAATCGTATTTTATTTTTTTCAAAAATTTAAGGAAAAAACAAATAATTAAAAAAATAGAAAGGCTCTTATCTAATATTGGACTGACAATAAATAGGCTTCATGCTTACCAAATTTTATTCTTAGTTAGAAAGTAATACAACCTCTTAGTACTAACAGATTCCTACAATAATGCTTAAAGATACAATTACGCTACTCTATATTTAGTGAATGATTATTTTATTTATCGTTAATAAGATTACATCTTATAGTAGTATCTGTAAAATACTTTCCTACTCCACCAAAATCCCCTTCAAATCAATAGGCAAGACTTTCAAAACACCGATTTCAAAATGACCTTTTAGGGCTGGTAATTTATTTTATAATTTCATATCACAACAAATCTTCATTTTCACTATGCAAAACAGAGTTTAATAATTGTAAAGAATAATGTCTTTTGTTTGCAATTAATGTTTCGAAAAGTGGTTTAAGCTCTGTAATAAATCCTTTTCGTTTTGCAACAGCTAATAAACCTACTGTTCCGATACAATTCACCTGCATACTTTCAGCAATTAATCTAGCTTTCCTATCATCTATCAATAGAAAGTTTGCATTTAACTCTTTGTACAATGTTATTGCTTCTGACTCTCCATAATCCATTACAAATTGCAATTCATTTGCCCAAGTAACAGAAGTTGTTTTATTAGAAAAGAACGCAATAATTTTATCATAATAAACGACAGTTTCATTAAGTGTAATTTCATTCCATATAGCCATTGGTATTTTTACTTCATCAAACAATTCTTGTAGGATTTCCAATTTATCTAAAAGAGCCAAAGAAAAAATAACTCCAGAATCTGCTATTACCAATTCTCTTTCCTACATTATTTTAGTTTTTTAATATCCTCAAAAACCTCTTCAATAGACAAAGAAGAAATAGGAATTTCATTTTCAGAAAGCAACGTTTCAAATTCTAACCTTGACAGACCTGCTATTTGTGCAGATTTTCCGATAGTTGTTCTTTCAGCTTGATACAATCGAATAGCTAAAGAGATTCTGATTTGTTGTTTTAATTCCTTTTCAGAAGTATTTAGAGCTAGTAAAATATCCGAAGGAAAATCAATGTTTAAAGTCTTTGTGTTCGTTTTTTTGATTATTTATGGTATAATCTAATCAACGCAAAAAAGCTATTCTAAGTTTATAAAATTAAGATTTCATACTTTAAAAATTCTATGTTTAAAGAATCTACTCCACCAAAATCCCCTTCAAATCAATAGGCAGAACCTTTGAAACACCAATTTCAGGCATCGTTACGCCATAAACGACATCAGTACTTACCATTGTACGCTTATTATGAGTAACGATGATGAACTGAACTTCTTCTGCAAACTTTTTAATAATTCTATTAAATTTATCAATATTTGCATCATCTAAAGGTGCATCTACTTCGTCAAAAATACAAAAAGGAGCAGGTCGCAATAAATAAAGAGCAAATAAAAGTGCAACGGCTGTCAGCGTTTTTTCTCCACCAGAAAGTTGTTTTATAGTAAGAGGACGCTTTCCTTTTGGCTGTGCAATAATCTCAATTTTAGAAGAAAGTGGGTCTTCAGGAGTAGTGAGTGTCAAATCACAATTATCTTCTTCTGAAAAAAGAGAACGGAAAACACGAATAAAATTTTCTCTAATCTGATGAAAGGCATCTAAAAAGGCTGTTTTGGCTGCATCATCTAATTCTGCAATCGTATCTTCTAAGAGTTTTTGAGCGTCGAAAAGGTCGCCTCGCTGTTCGGTAATAAAATCATGTCTTCCTTTTATTTCATCATACGCTTCTTTTGCTGTGGCATTTATTGTTCCGATACGCTGCAAACGACGTTTTGCTGCTTCAATTTCATCGATTAATGTTTCATCTGGAAGCTCGTCTTCTTCTGTTTTGGCTTGTAAAAGTTCGTCGGTAAGTTCAATTTCAAATTCGGCTGATAACCTTTCTCTAGTTGCTGTCAGTTTTAATTTTGTTTCATTGAGTTTATTTTGGAAAGACATCGTTCTGGTATCGCAGTTTTCTCGCTGTCTTTGGAGTTCCTTTATTACCTTTTCTACTCTCGTTATTTCTTCACGCAATCTATAAAACTGACTTTCAATTTCTGATAAATCACCTTGCAAATCCGTTTTGATTTCTTCTAAAGAAGTTATCTCTTCAATCTGTAACGCAATTTTTTCTTTAAGCTGATTTACTTCTTCTGCAATTTCTTGAAGCTGTTGCTGACTTTGTGTAATGCGTTCTTTTCCAGTCAAAAGAGAAGTTTGTTTGAATTTTATCTCTTGTTTTAGATTTTCTAATTTACTTTCAAACTGAATGAAAGACATATTCTTTTCTTGTAATTCTTCTGCAATTTCTTGAAAACGCTCATTTTGGATTGAATAATTATCATTCAAATCATAATAAGCTCGTTCTGCTTCAATTATCTCTTCTTTTTTTGTATTAATTTTTGGCTTTAATTTCTCAATTTGTTCTGCCAAAATGCTCAAACGGTCTTGTGCTGCTTGTTTTCGCTCTTCGCTTCGCCTAACATTTTCTTGCATCTGTTCGGCTTTTGCTTGAAGAGAAATTCTTTGCTGTGAAACGTGATTGGTTTCGTTTTTCAGATTACGTAATTCCTCAAACTTTGATTGTGCTTGTAAATCTTCAACCTGAATTAAAAAATCATTTCGTTGATTCTCTAAATCTAAAATTTCGTTTTCTAAAACTGTAATTTCCTTGTTCAGTTCCTCCAAACGCTGTTTTCTGCCTAATTGAGAATTTTGATTTGAGTTCTCTTTACCTTTTCCTCCTGTCCAATTTCCACCAGTACGAGCTACAAACTGTCCATTTTTGAGAGCAATCGTAAAACCTTCAACATCATTTGAGTTATCATTTTCACTAAAATAAACGTTATGAAAAAGTGAATAAGCGAGTTTTTTATAATTCTCATCAAACTCAATAACTGCTAACGCTGCAACTGCATTATCAATTGGAGGAAGATTTGGAATTACGTTTTCTAATTTGTCCAACACAAAAAAGTTTGCTTTTCCTTTTTCGTTTTCTGTCAATAATGAAATCGCTTTTCGTGCTTCGTTTTCTGTTTGGACGACATAAAAATTAAGATAAGGTTCTAAAATTGAAAAAAGTGCTTCGTTGTAATCGTCTTGTGCTGTGAAAATATCAGCTAATAAAACTGCATTTTCAGACCAATTTTCATTTTTACCTAACGAATTATTCAAATATTTTAAAGCATTTGAAAAACCTTCCATATTCTCTACTAGCGATTTGGTAAGATTTTGTTCTGCTTTCAAACTGCTTTCTTTTCGCTGCTTTGTTCCTATTTGTTCTTTTAACGATTCGATTTGAGTGGTGAGAGAATTTATTTTTTGTGTTCTTTCGGCTTCTAATTTTTCAAGTTCTGAAATTTCGTTATTTCTAGTTTTTAGTTCGCTTTCAATTTCTTGTACTTTCTTTAATGTAATTTGTAATTCATCGGCTTGACCAGAAAAATCTAGCGCAATTTGATCATTTTCTTGTTTTGAGCCACTTTGTTGATTTTCCTTTAATTCAATTTCTTTTTGAAGAATAAGAATATCATTTTGCAACGTTTTGAATTTCTCTTGTGCAGCTTGCATAGCAGAACGTAGATTTTCAGTTCTTACTTTCTCTTCTGCATGCGACTTTTTGAAATTCTCTAAAACGCTTTGAGTTTCCAGAAACTGTTTTTCCTGACTTTCCAAATTTTGCTGCAAGCTCTCCAAACTGCTTCCTGCTTGCTTCGTTCCAGATTCATCTTCTACTAACTGCTCTTCAATTTGATTTCTGTTTTTACTCAAAAACTGCGTTCTGTCTTCGTTTCTAATTTTTTCGTTTTGAAGATGAGTTATTTTATCAATTTGAGAAGACAAATAACGCTTCTTTTCTGCAATTATTTTTTCTTGTTCTATTGCTGTATTTTTCTGGTTTTCAATAGAATTTTCTAACTCTTCTTGTTCTTTGGTTAGAGTTTCTTTCTGCTCTAAAATAGTATTAATACTTGTATTTAATTCTACAAAATCATCAGAATTAGATTTTACCTGACGTTTGGCAAGTGCAATACTAAATTTTTCGTAGGCTTCTTTAGTAGAAAAATATTTTTCTGCTTGTTTGGCTTGACGTTCCAAACCCTTCATGTTTTTGTCTATCTCGTGCATCAAATCCTCCACACGTTCCAAATCGGACAAAGTAGCTTCTAATTTTGCCAACGTTTCTTTTTTACGCTGTTTGAATTGTGCTACTCCAGCAGCTTCTTCAAACATTACCTTTCGTGCGTCTTCTCTATCTGTCAGAATATCGTCGACCATTTTTAGTTCGATAATCGCATAAGAATTCAAAGTTGCACCTGTATTCATCAAAAGATTTGTAATATCTTTTCAACGACAAGGCGTACCATTCAAAAAATATTCACTAGAACCTGTTCGTGTATAACGCCTCGTAATACAAGCCTCTTTATATTCTGGTGGCAAAAGTTCCCTATTATTATCAAAATAAAGCGAAACTTCGGCAGCATCGGCAGCTTTTCTTTTCGCCGTTCCATTAAAAATAATATTTGACATTTTGTCGGAGCGCAGATGACGAGTACGATGCTCGCCCAACACCCAACGCATGGCATCAATAATATTTGATTTTCCACAGCCATTTGGCCCTACGACACCAGTAATTCCTTCGTCGAAACGAATAACTACTTTATCTCCAAAACTTTTAAATCCTTTTATTTCTAATCGAAGAAGTTGCATATATTATTTTCCTGTAGTCCATTTTAAATACCTTGAACTGGAAAAGGCGTGCCTTTTCCCTACAAATACAAAATACGATTGTAAAATTACAAAAACCATTTAATACAACAAGCCTAATTCTTTATAGGCTTCCCTAACATTATTTCAGGACTAGACATTATTCTCAACAATTACAAATTCTCTTTGATGGTTGAAAACCGAAAACCTATACTGTCTTTACTTAAATTCTCGCCGTTGTAGATATTCTTATCATTGGCAAAGTACTAAGCAAAAAATAAATAACTAAGCAGTATTGCAGCAATTATTCCTACTCCATCAGCAATTAGACCACAACTGACAGCATACCTTGTATTTTTAATATTAACCGAACCAAAATAAACGGCTAAAACATAAAACGTAGTATCAGTCGAACCCTGTAAAGTAGCAGCTACTTTTCCGACAAAAGAATCTACACCATACGTCGTAAACGCATCAATCATAAGACCTCTTGCACCACTTCCACTCAACGGTTTCATGATAGCAACTGGTAGAGCTTTTACAAATTGCGTATCAAAACCAAAGAGAGAAATAAACCAGCTCACTCCAGAAATAAGCATTTCCATGGCACCAGAAGCACGAAAAACACCGATAGCGACAAGCATAGCCACTAAATAAGGAATGACTTTTACAGCAATCGAAAAGCCTTCTTTTGCACCTTCTATAAAGGTTTCATAAACATTTACTTTCTTAAAGGCAGCCCAAGCAATAAAACCCACCATTACACCAAAAAGAATAAAATTACTTGCAACAGAGGAATAAGTGCTAATTTTCTCTTGTGGCAACGTGCTAAAGTACCACGTAATTAGAGAAATGAAAGCAGTAAGACCTCCCAAATATGCAATTACGACAGGATGTAAAAGATTGAGTTTTTGTTTGATTCCGACAGCCAAAATACCAGCTAGTGTAGCGAAAAAAGTAGCTATCAAAATAGGAACAAATATTTCAGCAGGATTGAGTGCACCAGCTTGCGCTCTATAAACCATAACCGAAACAGGAATAATAGTAAGACCCGAAGTATTCAAAACCAAAAACATAATCTGTGCATCACTTGCCGTTTCAAGATTTTTATTTAAAGATTGTAACTCTTCCATTGCTTTTAATCCTAATGGAGTAGCTGCATTATCAAGTCCCAACATATTAGCCGAAAAATTCATGAGCATTGCACCTACAGCACCGTGATTTTTTGGAACTTCTGGAAAAAGGTGTTTGAAAAGTGGACTAACCAGTTTTGCCAACACCTCAATCGCACCAGCTTGTTCTCCTATTTTCATAATACCGAGCCAAAGAGCCATCGCACCAGTTAGATAAAGCGAAATTTCGAAACCTGTTTTGGCACTCTCAAATGTAGAATTAGTAATTCTAGAAAAAACTTCTACATCGCTGTTAAATACTTGAAAGAGTGCAAAGACAAAAGCAATGAGAAAAAAGCCTATCCAAATTCTGTTAAGAGCCATTTTTAGTCTGTGATTTAGTGTATTGTAAGAACTAAGTAATTTTTAGTGGTTATCTTGTTGCAAAATAACATTTTCGGTAAGACAAAAGTAAAAACAAATTATAAATATTTCTTTTATTAAGTTGATTAGCATACTAAATTAAATTTTTTGACGTACTTTTACTGAATACTTTTGTTAAGTAATATAAATCGGAATAAATACATTTTGATTGATTAATATGAATAAATCAATGTTAATAAACAAAGATTTTTAGCCAAAACAAATAACATATTCCACTCAAGCTATCTACTAAGGACATAATTGTAGGATTTATCGTATTAATAAAAATTAGTTTATAATAGGGAAAAATAATTTAATTAGCTAACAAAAAGATTGAATAAAGAATTTGTATAGTACATCTATTCTAGCAAGGTGTATAATAACAAAACTAAACTACAATCAACCAACTATTTCAACAACAATAATTTTCTATGGAGTCTTATTTTGATTTTTTTTATTCCTCTCCCAGTTTTGAAGAAATTGATGCAAAAAGCATTCGTTACATTACTGACAAAACCATTCGTAAATCTGATGCTGACTTAGCCGTTATTTTGGGAAGTGATGCACAAACTTTCGAAATGAAAATGGAAAAATGGGACAAACTGACCCACAAATTAAGTAGCATTTCAGGTATTCTATTTCTTTTAGCACATACATCTTCGAAAGAAGAAGTCTATAAGCAAGCCAATCAAAGTGTGCAAGTTTTGCAAAGGTATGGAAATGGTCTTTCTCTCAACGAAGAATTATACAAAGCTATCAAAAAATATAGTCAATCAGACGACGCTCGCTGGTTAAAAGGCTACAAAAAAAAATTTATAAAGGAAACGGTTAGAGAATTTGAACGCAATGGTTTTGCGCTTGTTCAACAAGATAGAGATGTATTGAGAAATCTGAAAGACCAATTATCAGACCTCTCAAATGAGTTTTCAAGGAATATAGCAGAACATCAAGATCAGATTGTTATTACAGAAGAGGATATTAATGGACTGCCAGAGGATTACAAAAATCGTCACAGAATGGAAGATGGCATGTACAAAATTACGTTAGATTCTCCTTCTTACCGTCCGTTTATGAAATATGCAAAAAGTGATGAATGGCGCAAAAAATTATATATCAAGTATTTGAATAGAGGAAATCCAAAAAATACAGGTGTACTTATCAAAACGATAGCTTTGCGAAATCAGATGGCGAGTTTGTTGGGCTACAAAACGTATGCTCAATATGTAATTGAAGAAAGAATGGCAAAAACGCCAGACACGGTTTGGAATTTTGAAGAACAATTAACTAAAAAAGTAAAGCCAAAAGCAGAAAAAGATTACAAAGAACTTTTGAGTGTTGCAGATGGAAAAGAAGAATTGAAGGGTTGGCAAACAGGGTATTATAATAATATTCTCTTAGAACAAAAATACAATCTCAATGCAGAAGAAGTAAAACAGTACTTTGAGTTGAATAATGTTTTTAAAGGAATTTTCAAAATCTGTAAAGCTCTTTTTGGAATCGATTTTATCAAAATGTATCATCATTCTGTTTGGCATAAAGATGTAGTGGTCTATGAGGTAAGAAGAAAAAATACAGTTGTTGGAAAAATGTATCTCGATTTGTATCCAAGAGAAAACAAGTATAGTCATGCAGCTTGTTTTGGTTTAGTTTCAGGAATAGAAACAATTAGAGGTTATCAAGCTCCACACACAGCATTAGTTTGTAATTTTCCTCCTTCTACGGCTGATTCTCCTTCACTTCTTTCGCACGACCAAGTAACGACTGTTTTTCATGAGTTTGGACATGGTTTGCACCAGCTTCTCACAAAATCGCCTTTAGCTAACTTTGCGGGAACAAATGTAGCACGAGATTTTGTAGAAGTGCCTTCCCAGCTTTTTGAAAATTGGGCATGGGATTACGATATTTTGAGAGATTTTGCACATCATCATAAAACAGGAGAGGTTTTGCCCAAAGAATTATTTGATAAAATGGTTGCTGCAAGAAATGTAGGTTCTGGACTCTTTACGCTTCAACAGATTTTGTACGGAACCTATGATCTTACATTACACGATAAATACGACCCACTTACAGACGATTCGCCGAGCGAATTATTCAACAAACTTCAACGTCAGATTACGCTTACTGCGCCAGTTGAAAATACAGATTTTGCTTCTGGTTTTGGTCATCTAATGGGTTATGCAGCAGGTTATTATGGTTATTTGTGGGCAAAAGTATATGCTGAAGATATGTTTTCTGTTTTTGAAAAAGAAGGCTTATTAAATCCAAAGGTAGGTAAAAGATATGTAGATAAAATTTTGGCAAAAGGTGGAAGCGAAGATGAGATGAGCCAAATAAAATCGTTTTTGGGAAGAGAACCAAAGCAAGAGGCATTTTTGAAATCTTTAGGATTATAAGAAGAATACAGTTGTTGGTGTTTTAGCGACACCAACAACCCACTAAACACTTATTTTGATTTTTTCGTAAATAATCTTAGCTTTGTGCAACCCTTTTATGATTCGTTGGGTCTTATTAGTGTAAGGCAAATTTGCTTTTTCATCGGAAATGTAAATGTAATTGTAGTTTTTATCTTTTCAGTTTGTAATTTTTAATTATTTATTGACTTATCAATTTTTTGCGCCGACTACGATTTTATTTCATTTTCGCTTATCATAAATTAAAAGACCATTTCTTATTTTTATAGGGAATGGTTTTTTTGTGCATTTTAGTTTTCTAGATATTAAAAATTACATAGACAAACGCACAAAAAAAACTACTTCAAAAATTGCAAAAATCTAAGAGGTAGTTAGTTAGGTAGCTCAATATGTAAAGGCAGTACACATAAAATTTGTTTCATAAATTATTGTGCTGGTTTAAAAGATGTAGAATTTATACAGATTTCAAGATTTTAAAATATTTTGTATTTCATAATTAAATCCGAATAATTCACTAAATAATTAAGGTTTGACCCAAGTTAAGATTGTAGTTTTCATAATAAGTAAAATTAATATAGTTGCGATTAATAAATAATAAGTAAGTGAACTCTGTAAGTCCTTGTAGTAATAAGACACAGAAAGTTGAATTATGGTTGCATATTACTAATTGATTTCTTTTCCGTTGTTTGCTTATAAGACGCTCAAAACTCCAAAAATGCACATAAATAATCTAATATTTAACATAGTTTTTGATAATATCTTTCTTTTACTGCATCTAAATCCATAATTGAACCAAAAGGAGCTTTATAATCAATTAAAATTTAAAATTTAATTGTACTTTTCCGATTTAATTATATCATTTCAACCCTGTTACTTTGATTTAAAGTTCCATTTTTGATTATAATTTATTAAATATTTAGGACAAAAAATATAAACGATTGATTGTGAGATAATTAAAGACAAATCATATAATTTTCATTTCATTCCCTAATCTCTCGCCCCCATTCTCTCGCCTCTTTTTTCATTTCATTCCCTAATCTCTCGCCCCCATTCTCTCGCCTCTTTTTTCATTCTCCATTCCCACGCCTCACGTCCCACTTCCCACGCCCCTATTCCCCAATAGCTTCATAAATTACTTGTTGTATTCTAGTTCTTGTATTAAGGTTCATCAGCATTTTACTTTCTCTAGTTGGATAAACTCTGTTAGAAAGAAAAACAAAAATCATTTCGCTTGCAGGATCAACCCAAACCATTGTACCCGTAAAGCCAAAATGTCCATAACTCAAAGCAGATGCATCTTTCGCTGTATTTCCATTCATATTCCATTCTAATAATGGCTTATCAAATCCTAAACCACGTCGGTTTCCTTGTTCACAAAACTGGCAACGTGTAAACTCTGTTATCGTAGTAGGTTTCAAAAAAGTAGTTTCTCCATAGCTTCCACCATTCAGAAACATCTGTAAAATTTTGGCTACATCATTAGCATTTCCAAAAAGTCCTGCATGACCCGAAACTCCTCCACGCATCGCAGCAGCTTCATCGTGTACATTTCCCCAGACAAGTGTTTTACGATAAGTAGAATCGTATTCTGTCGGAACAATCCTATTTCTTGAAAATTTTTCTAACGGTTTGAAAGTAAGTGTAGGCGCAGATAAAGGTTTGTAAAAATGGGTTTGTAAGAAATTACTAAACTCTTCATACGTCAATCGTTCAATAATTTCTGGTGCTAAAATAAAACCCAAATCACTATATTTGTATTCTTTGTTGGATAATAATTTTGAATCTGCAATTATCTTCAACATATTCTCTTTATAATAATCTGTTTTTATGAAAAGATTATCGGATAATTGAGTTTCGTATCCTTTTTCTTTTTTATTTCTAAATATTTCTTTTGGATAAACTTTATGATTTCGTGTTTCTTTATGTCCAAAATCAATAAAAGGAGTAAGCATAGCTTGGTGAGTCAGTATATCCTTCAAGACTAAAGTATCTTTATTTGTTTCTTTAAAAAAAGGCAAAAAATAAGATAATGTAGAATCCAAAGGCAAACGGTTTTGGTCGTAAACAGACATATAAGCAGCCGTTGAAGCCAAAATTTTGGTAACAGAAGCCAAATCATAAATATCACTTTTTTCTGCTTTTTGGGTGGAATCGTAGGTATGAAAACCAAATGCTTTTCGGTAAATTACATTTCCTTTTACAGCAACCAATACTTGTGCGCTCGGCATTGCTTTTACATTCATTGCCTCCAAAACAAGCGTATCTATAAGTTGTAAGTCTTTTCGATTTTATTCCCACTTCTTCTGGAATAGTATATTTTAATCTATTTTTTTGAGTAAAAATTCCTGCATCTTTTTTGAAGTTTGGCAAAATATCATCTTCCAAAATTCCGATTGCACCTATTCCACCACACAAAAGCTGTGCAGATAGTTCTTCTGAAGTAGAGTTATAAACGGGGCAAAAAAGAATAGCATTTGATTTTAAAATTTGCTTTTGATTTTCTTTTATAAAATTTCTATTCTCAAAAACGACAACAGAAACAGGTTTTGCAGAAGCAAGAACAGAAATCTGACGTGCTATAAAATTAAAAGTAGAATTCAGAACATACTCTTCTTTGCCACTTTTTCCTACCAAAAAAATAAGTTCATCAAAATTTCCCAAACTCTGAAAATCAGCAGCTAGTTTTAGAGAATCTTCGGAAGGAATGATATGAAGTGTCGTAAAATCTGCATACAAATTGATATTCTCTTCAAAAATAGAAAATGGTTTTTCTGCAAGACTAACAACTACTTTTCTGTCCTTAGAAAGGTTTTGAAGGGGAATATAATTATCTTTACTGTGCAGCAAAACTAAGCTAGATTCTATTAATTTTCTCTTCTGTAGCATTGTTTTGGGAGCATTCCAGCTTTTCCACCAACTGACACAACCTCCAATTGAAAGAATAAGAAGTGATAAAAAAGATAGGAGAAAAATAGTTTTTGTAGATTTTTTCATAGACTTTTTTTGTAACTGTAAAGAAGGCTTTATCGTCATTAATTTTTTTTTGGAGTAATAAGAAGTAATTTAGTCAGAAAAAGCCGTTTTGACAATCAAAATTAAACACTAACCTACTACAAAACATTAAAAATATAAATTATATCTTTATTTATGTACTAACTCAAGTTGTGAATTATAAGTATTTCAAACTTCCTAGTCTGAATGAATAGTATTTTTTAATTAAAATCGCTCATTTCTTATTTACACAGACTAGGAAGTCTGCGATACGCAACTTGAGTTGCTAGTAAAATTTGGCATAAAGTTTTGATTTCAGTGAGTTATTAGTCAAAATTCTTCATAATTTATTCTTAAAAGACTAAATTTGTAAAACACAAGTAAATAGTATTTCTGTGAAACCCCCAAACTATGAATCCTTACGTAAAATTTGTTCCTGAATCTAAAAATTTATTCTTTCCTACACTAAAGAAAAGAGTAGATGACTATTTTATTACCAACAAAATAAGCAAACACGCCAATGCGACAATGGTTATAAAAACAATAGTATTATTATCAACCTATATTATTCCTTTTTTATATATATTATTATACAATCCTCCTTTTATTATTTCTACTCTTTTGTGGTCAGTAATGGGGTTTAGTATTGCAGGAATTGGAATGAGTGTAATGCATGACGCTAATCACGGTGCCTATTCTAGTTCGAAATGGGTAAATTCTCTGCTAGGCAACACACTTACTTTAATAGGAGGTTCGGTAGATAATTGGAAAGTACAGCATAATTTGTTGCATCATACGTTTACAAATATTGTTCACGAAGATGATGATATTGCTGATAAATTTGTGTTGCGTTTTTCTCCCCATACAAAAGTAAAATGGTTTCATAAATATCAATATTTTTATGCTTTTCTTTTTTATGGATTACAAACTATATTTTGGGTGTTTGTAAAAGATTTTGTTCAATTCAAACGCTATGTCATTAAAGGAGAGAAAAAATGGGTTACTTTTACAAAATTAATGGTATTAAAAATTACCTATATATTTGTAATGTTGGTAATGCCAGTCGTATTTTTTGACATTCCAGTTCTTCATATTGCTACAGGATTTTTGCTTATGCACTTCTTTTCAGGCTTAATATTGACAGTAATTTTTCAATTAGCACATACTGTTGATGGAACTTCACATCCATTGCCTAATGAAAAAAATGAAATTAACAACGATTGGGCAATTCATCAAATGAATACTACAGTAGATTTTTCTCCAAACAATCCTATTCTTTCTTGGTACATTGGTGGTCTTAATTATCAAGTCAAACACCATTTATTCACTAAAATTTGTCATGTCCATTATCCAGAAATCTCTAAAATTGTACAACAAACGGCAGCCGAATTTGATGTTCCTTATTTAGTGAATGAACACTTTTCAGATGCTTTGATGGCTCATATAAATGCACTTAAACGTTTTGGTAGAGAAGAAGAAACTAAGATAGAAGAACCTGAACTGGCAGCATAAAGGTTTTTGAGCAGAAAAAAAATAGAATATTTTCATAAAAATGAGAGTATTCTATTTTTTTTGTGTTTTGTAAAATTTAACTTATAAATTAGTGTATTTTCTATGATATTTTTATTTGAAAAAGATATTTTTTAAGTATTAATATCAATATATATTCTTTGGTTAGTTTATCCTATTTTTTAATAGTGTTACCTTTAATTTATACTCTAATTTTGAACTTTTCCTAAAATCATTCGTTACCTTTAACAAAGACCTTCCAATGTCTATTCTACAACTTTACTAATATAGATTTTTATCAAAAAAAGACAATACACATGAAAAATATACTTTTTATCTCGCTTCTTTTCTCATTTCTTTTCTTAGGATTAAATAATACTTTATTTGCGCAAGATGGATATTCGTCTGCTTCTGTGAGTATGAACAGGGCGAATACTGTTTTTTCTGCTGACCAAGTAGTTATTGAGGAATACATCAATTATCATAGACATAATATTGATTTACCAAAAGACAAAGAAAATATAGCTTTGAGCTTGGATTATCAATCTATTTCTGATAAAAACATAGTTCTCCAAATTGGAATAGCTACCAAAAGTTTGATGGATTATTCACAGATGCAACCCATAAATATTAATTTGGTAATTGATGTAAGTGGTTCGATGCAATCTGATAACCGACTTGGAAAGGTGAAAAAAGCATTGGCAAAATTTACAAAAGGATTGCGAAGTGAAGATTATATTTCTATTGTGGCGTATGATTCGGAAGCAAAAGTAATTTTGCAGTCTCAAAAAGTAGGTGATGTTTATAATTTAGATAGGATAATAGAAAGTTTATCTACTGGGGGTTCTACTAATTTGTACGACGGAATGGTTTTGGGATACGAACAGGCAAAGCAACATTTTAATCCAGACCATACCAATAAAGTGATTTTGCTTACCGACGGAATTGCAAATGTAGGAATTACCGATGTAGAGAAAATCGTTGCAAAATCCTATTTGTATAATAAGGAAGGGATTGATATTTCTACTGTTGGTGTGGGTAGTGATTTGAATTATTCGCTTCTACAACAAATTGCAAAAGAAGGAAAGGGAGCAAATCATTTTGTAGGAAACGTAGAAGAAGATATAATTAAAGTATTTGAAGATGAACTGGAAAGTCTGCTTTCTCCGATTGCTAAAAATGTATATTTAGAAATTGATTTACCAAATAATTTGCGCTTAATTAAGCTGTTTGGATATACGCCACAATACAATAAAAATAGTATAAAAATTCCTCTAAAGAATATAAATAGTGGTCTTACTCAAGTTATTCTTTGCGAAGTAGAAGTGATAAATGGCAAAAAACCTGTTTCTTTTTCAGCAAATCTAAACTATTTTTCTTATAAAGAAAATGAAGACAAGACGATAAAACAGGAAATGAAGATTGAAACATCAAAAATCTCTAAAACAGAACGAGAAGGAATAAATAAAAATACTGAAGTAGTCAAAAACTTTTATATTGGAAAACTAGCTTATTCGCTTAAAGAAATGGCAGAAGCAGTTAGTAACCAAAAATACCATGAAGGCAGAGCAATTTTGGAAACTTCAATACAAGACCTTGAAACTACTTTTCCATATCTAAAAGACAAAGATATGTTGAGAATAAAAGAAATCGTTTTGAGTAACAAAACTAAATTAGAAGCATTTATTGAAAGTCAAGAAAAACAGTAGATGTATATCTAAAAACTAACTGTTAGATTTTTTGTGAAAAGTACTAAAAAATGGCTTATCTCTTCTAATATGAAAAGATAAGCCATTTATTCTTTTTAATCTTGCTTTAAATCGTATTCTAATCTTCGTCTTCTTCCTCAAAGAAAACTATTTCAGTTTCATATTCCGACTTCAAAAAATCTTCTCTCGCTATCCAATAATTTGATGTTACGAGCTGATATGTATTTTCATTTACGTTTTTTACGTGCCACATAGATTTATTGGCATCTCCAAATGCTTCGTTTCCGTTAAGTTGTTCTTCAAATAATCGTTTTATCAAATTATTATCCTTCAACCCTTCCACTAAAGATTTCAAAATTATTTCGTTATCAATTTTATTGTCTTTGTGTGTTATCGGAATTATCTCTAAATCAATGATTGAGGCTTCTGTATTTGGAAATTTACCATTGTATGCTTTATGAAGAAGTTGATTAATGTTGTACAAATCAAAATGCAAAGCAGGCTCACGGTATTCTTCAGCTATTTTGTCCTTTAACATTTCGTGAGAAATAGCATCAATTTGACCTTCGTTTAGCTCTTCACTTAGTTTGTAAGTTAAGACAATATTTGCAGCTTCTGGTGGCTCAAAATCAGTAATTGCCATCATCAATAATTCCAAAAGTTCTGGATTATTTTTGTCAGCATCTGGAAAATCAAACTCTTTAAGAAGGTTTACATAATCTTCTTTTGTCCAATAAAAATCTAAATTATTTACTGTTTCAACGTTTTTGATAGTTACTTTTACTTTCATTTTTGCTTTTATAAATTTTCCGTGCTTTACTAATTTCTTCAATACTGTAAATCTACTAAACTACTAGCACAATAAATTAAGTATTTTGATTTAATCATTATTCATAAGACTTAGGTTCTAAATCAAAAAAAGTTTCACGTCCCAAATATTTTCCGTAATTTCGTGTAACATCTTCAATCAGTCCTATTTCTCCAACAGGATGAAAATCACGACCATAGAGACTCAAATAGACTTCACGCTCTGTTTGAAATAGCCTGTTTTTTTTATCGACTAGCTTAAATCTAAGAGAAGTAAAAAATCTCATCCATTTTGTAACATCTTCTCCGTATCCAAAAATTTCATTAGCTTCTTCTCTGCTAAAGTTATCTTCCTGACCTGCTGTATAATTAAATTGAGAATGATAAACATAAATATATTCGTCGTCAGCATGTATAAAGAAATCATTGATTGCTGAAAATTCTTTTATTGCATCATGAGTAATTTCCTTTTCTTCTTTGGTTATTAAGACTGCTTTTTTCTTACGAATAACTACTTTGGCATCTTCAGGTAATTCAGCAATTTCATAATCATCTGGTACTTCATTTATTAAATCAGAAAATTTATTTGACGTAGTAACGTAATAGCGATAGCCACCTTTTTTGGTTTCAGCTCTCTTAAAAAAATGAATTTTACCTTGTCGATTTGTATAAGAATACGCCATGGGTTTCTGCTGTTATTATTTTAGATTTTTAGTTATGATTGAAAAGTCAAAAATATATAGAAATATTTTATTAGCCATAAAAAACCTTCTTTAAAAAGAAATTATTTAAAGAAGGTTCTGAAAAATCACAAATGTAATGATGATATATTACTACAAGACTATTTTTTTAAAGTCTGACTTATATGCTAAAATTTTGATCATTTTTCTTTGCTGAATATTTTAATTGGAAACCTACATCTGACAAATAAGGACGAGAAGCAATTTTTATTCTTGTATAATCAAGACGATATTCTCTCAAACATCTTTTAATTGCTGCAATTCCTTTTTCTTCATCATATACTTCACATAATATGTTTAATGCATATTTACCTTTAAATGAAATTTGCTCTCCCATGTCAAATCCATTAACATGTCCTATTCCTCTCCAGCCTAGCTCACTGTTAAGATATTTAGTCACTTTATCTTTTAACCAATGATCTCTTTTGTTTCCTTTGAGGCTTTTCATTTCAAATTGAACAACTAACCAAGTTAAGTCATCATCTTTGAATTTATAATAGCCTAACTGTTTAAAGTGTTCTGCAAAATATTCTAAAAAATCAGACATTGTTCTAAATTTTTCTCCAATATCAAATTCTTTAGTATCTCCATCTTTACCAACTTTTCCTGTATGAACAATACCTTTTTCATTATCAGAAATCCAACATTCAGCATACAACAAATTATTCTTACTATCTTTTTTATGTAATTTAAACATTGGATTTAGAATTTTTGAGATGTTGATAAAATATGTATTTGCCTTATCTTCTTCTTCCAGAATAACTCATCGCTTCTCCTTTTCCAAAAGCATAACTCACACCAAAGGTTATAAATCTTCCACGCTGTCCGAAATTATAGTTTTCAAAAGTAGGTTGATTTACAAATGTTTCTCTAATTCTTGATGCAAAAACATCTCTTATGGAAACGTTAGTAACTATTTTTCCCTTCAAGATTTTCTTACGAACACCAATATCCATAGAAGCAAACCCACTTTGTTCTCCTTGTACTGTTTTGAAACCAGAACGGTAATCTCCAGTCAATTCTAAATCAAAACCAGCAGGTAATTTTATCTTTGAATCTAATCTAGCAGACCATTGATTTCCTGTAAAATTGAAATTCTGATTTTCAAAAACTCCTTCACGTTTAAAATAAGTGTAATTAAAATTACCATTAAAAGTAAGCCATTTTATAGGACTATATTTACCATTGGTTTCGAAACCAACAAGCGAATTTGTACCAATATTTTGAGGTGTAGTAAAGGTAACATTATCAGAAAAAGTCGAAACTCGCTCAACAGCATCAGTCGTATAGCGATGATAAATACTCGAACTCATCGTCGCTTTTCCAATGTCATAAATACTTGTAATCTCATACGAATCTGTAAATTCAGGTAAAAGATTTGGATTACCAGTACGAATATTAAAATTATTTCGAATATTAAAAAATGGATTCAAATCCCATAACCTTGGTCTAAAAATTCGCCTAGAATAGCCTGCTTGAAGTGCAAATGTTTCAGAAACGGTATAAGAAGTATGTAGAGTAGGAAAAAGATTAGTAAAATTTCGTGAATTAGATTCGTCCGTTGTAGTAAGTAAAGTTTGTAAGTCTGTATTCTCAACACGCAAGCCAGCCTTTATTCCCCATACTTTATTTTCAAAAGCACCCGTCGCATAAACACCCAATACTTTCTGATTCCATTCAAAATTATTCGTAAAATCAAAGTTCGGAACGTACTCATTATTTACAAAATCTTGAACTTCAAAATTATTTCCTACATCATTAATTACGTAAAGCGCACCTGTTTCGATAGTATAATTTTCTGATAACGGATTTACATAATCAGCCTTAAACGTATAATCGGTTTGACTAAAATTACTAGCCGTAAGTTGATTCGAATTTACATCTTCGCCTTTCAGAGTTCTATCAATAAAAGTAGAGGAAAGGTCTTTTCCAAAAAAACTCCCTAGCGCACTTACTTGAAAAGTATGGTCTTCATTGTTCTTAAACGTTTTTGTCCAATTTAATTCATACTGCCATTTCGGATTTGTCGCTTCAGTGGTTTCATTTCGTTGCCATTGGGAAATAAGCCTGTTGTTTTCTAAAAAGCGAAAGTTAGTTTCTGAAGGTTGATCTTCTATCTCATACGCAAAATTTCCTGAAAGCGTAATTACATTTAGTTTATTCAAATGGTAATCCGTTCCGAGTGTAATATTAAAAAACGTTTCGTTTCTAAACTCTTTTCCATCGCTAAAAATAGTTTGCCCGTTGCGTAGGTTTCGGTTAATAGCTTCCGTAATGGTAGGAATAGAACGATAACCAGCACCAAATTGAGTAAACAAATTGAATTTTTCGGTACGACGATTTACACTTCCTCCAATACTATGATTATCAGGAATACCTGTGTTTGCAGAAATAGAACCATTCCAACCTTTTTTCTCTTCTTTTTTTAGGATAATATTAAGAATTCCAGACGTTCCAGAAGCTTCATATTTTGCCGAAGGATTCGTAATTACTTCCACACTCTCAATCATATCTGCTGTAATCGTTCCTAACGCATTTCCACCATCTGCCAATATAGAAGGCTTTCCATTAATCAAAATTTGAACGCCACCACTTCCACGCAAACTAATCTCGCCTTCTATACTTACATTTACAGAAGGCACATTATTCAAAACATCAAGCGCACTTCCTCCAGTTGTACTCAAATCTTTTCCTACATTAAAAACACGTTTGTCTAATTGAAAAATCGTTTTTGAAGTTTCTCCTTCCACTACAATTTGATTTAGAAGTTGCATATCTGGCGCAAGAGAAATAGTTCCAAGATTTATTACACCTTCCGAAATAGTAAATTCGTTTATCGTTTTGGATTGATAGCCCATAAAACTAGCCATTACATAAAAATTAGTTTTGGTAGTAGAAATAGAAAATTTTCCTTCTTCATCGGATATGTTTCCTGTAATGAGTTCTTTGGTATCTTTATCGTAAAGCGCAACGGTTGCATAAGGAACAGGTTGAGCTGTTTCTTCTTCTACTAATTTTCCAATGACTTTAACAGTTTGATTTTGTGTAGTTTGAGCTTGAGAAATTTCAAAGCTACATAAAACGAAAAATAAAGATAAAAAAATGACTTGAAGTAAATTGTGTTTCATAACATAGAAATAATTGAATTTATATTTTCCTTGTCTAACTTTCTATTTAAAAAAGTTGTTCTGATTTTCGCTTTTTTTGGGAAATAGATTTTTCGTGTGCGAAAGCTAAAACATTCGGTAGAATTTGTTACGGCAAAACATTTTATTAGTAGCCGTGTTTTGGTTTCGTAATTTACAAGTAAAAAGCAACTCAACACATTTTTTTAACTCTATTTTTTAAACTATAACTATATAAATAATGGCATCAGGATTTTTCGCTCTCTTCAACGATATTGCAGTACTTATGGACAATGTAGCCGTTATGAGCAAACTCGCTACCAAAAAAACGGCAGGACTTTTAGCAGATGACTTAGCCGTAAATGCCGAGAAAGCATCTGGTTTTGTTTCGGCTAGAGAACTTCCTATTTTATGGAGAATAACAAAGGGTTCTTTGCTCAATAAATTAATTATTCTTCCTGTTCTTTTTCTTTTGAGTGCTTATTTTCCTGTTGCTATTGTTCCAATTTTACTAATAGGAGGAGTTTATTTGGCTTATGAAGGTGCTGCAAAAATTTATGAAACTCTTTTTGATAAAAAAGACAAAACTAAAGTGGGTATAGATAGTGAGAAAATGAGTGCAGCCGAGATAAAAGAGTATGAAGATGAAAAAATAAAATCGGCTATTATCGTAGATTTTATTCTGTCCGTAGAAATTGTAATTATTACTTTGAGTACCGTAATCAATAGTGATATTACCACACAAATAATAGTAGTAACCATAGTGGCACTTATAGCGACTGTTTTTGTTTATGGTCTTGTGGCTCTGCTTGTCAGAATGGATGATTTGGGTTATAAATTGATAGCTAGGAATGAAGAAGATGATAGTACTTCGGATAAAATTGGACACGCTTTAGTAAATACGCTGCCTTATTTAGTTAGAGGTTTAGGTATTTTGGGAACGGTAGCTATGATTTTGGTAGCAGGAGGAATATTTGTTCATAACATCAAATATGTACATCACTTTGTAGAAGATTTTCCTATTCCTACTATTATTATAGAGTTTGTTATAGGGCTGATTGTTGGATTTTTGACTTTGCCTATCGTGAAAGGAATTATGAAGATTTTTGGGAAGGAGGAAAAGGAATTATAATCAAAGTAGGGTCAAAATCCTATCGATTAACTACATTTTATCGAATTTTATTTGCAGAAAATAGAAATTATGCTAAAAGAAAAACTCACTTTACAGGAATATTTGTCGTTAGGTTATATCTTCTTAATTGTTTTGGGAATAATTAGTGATGTGATTTATTTTAAGTTTTTGGAAGTGGATATTCTCACTTATTCTACCATTTTAGATGTTATTATTAGTCCTTTAAATATTCTTACTAAAAAGTTAAAGTTATTTTTTGTTATTGTTGGTGTAATCGTTTTTAGTTACTTTATGATGACACATTTTCTACCAAAATTTCATAAGAAAAATAGACATAAGAAATGGTACAATACAACAGGAGGAGTCAAACGAGCTGATAAAATGTACGAAGGAATAGAAAAAAATAAAGGAGTTTCTGTAATGCTTTACGTTGTCTTTTGTTTATTTATAGGAATGGGAATTGGGAGAGGACAGCAAGTAAGAAGCATAATACAAAATGAAGAAATAGAAGCAAATCATAAAATAACTTTTGCAAATGATTCTATAAAAAATGTTTATGTAGTAGGTCAGAACAGCATCTATTTATTCTATGTTTTAAAAGGCGAGAAAGAAGTTTCTATTTCTTCTATAAATCCGAATATTAAAGTTATTAAGAAAATTAATGAAGAGAAATAATTAGTTATTCTTTTAGGACGTAACCTTCTAAATAATCGTATTCAAATTGCTCCGTTTTTATTTCCTTACTCATCAAAAATGTTTTGATTATAAGATTATAATATCCGTAATTTTCCTCATCGTAAAAAGATATTTCCTTTGTGAAAGTAGTTTGATTGTTATCGTAAACAATGATAGTTTTTAGATTTTTGTAATTTGATAAGTCATAAATAGTTGTCCATGAAATATCACTTGTATAACCAAATTTATCATAGCTAAAAAATAGAGCATGCTTTTCTGTTCCTATTTTTATAATAGATGTTAAATCGGAAGTTTTTCTATCTTTGATTCCATAATTCTTATCGAAATATTGAAGTTTCCAATCTTGCTTTTTTATGTCATATTCAAAAGTAGCGACAGAAATATACCTTCCAAAATAATTCCATTCTTCTTTATTTTCTCGTTCATTGAAATTATAAGTTTGAGTGTAAAAAACACAAACAGCTTTCTTGATAGAAAATAACAGTATCCAAATTACTGTAAAAAAATTCAGCTTCATGTTTTTGATTTACTTTTTCATAAAAATTAGGTTTCCATTTTACTTCATTATTTTGGTGTTTGTTGGTAATTTCTATTCCATCAAAAAGCAGCATCAAAATTTCGTTTTCTTGATTTAATAATTGTTCTTTTTCTGTTTTTGAAATTAATGAATCAAAATTTTGAGCCAAAACAAGATTAGAAAAAAAGTAAAGTAGAATTAGTAGAAACGTATTTTTCATTGAAATTAAATTTACCATTAATTATTTACCGTTCTCAATTTCATAAAGTATTCCGTCCCATAAATCAATTCTTTTTTGTAATGCGATTTTACTAATTTCTATGGCATCGTTCCATTTTGTTTCGTCGTCGCCACAAAGTTCTTTTATCATCTGGATTGACATGTGAGAATGGTGGTCGCCATCAAGTTCGATATGACGGTCAAAATAATAGACTAATTTTTTGATACTTTCCTCGTTGTGTTCCTTTGAAGTGCTTTCTTTCATATCTCTCAAAATAGAAGTAAACATATCGGGAATCAAATCTTCTCTTCCAAACGTAAAAACAACAGCTATTTTGTGTGCTTTTTTGGTATCAATAACATCAAACGAAAATGAAACAAATTCTTTGATAGAATCAGCAATATCAATTTGAGAAAGAGCCGTTCTGACACTTTTCCATTCTCTTAAAAGTTGTATCAAATAGGTAATTTTGGAAGTATCAGCCTTGCAATCATTCATCGCATCAATGTAGAGTTCGAAATGACTTTTGGCATTTCCTTCATCATCTTGGTCTGTTTCTTCTGCTAACACAATTTCATTTATCAGACGACGTGTAAAAGGATTTCCCTTCGGAATCCAAGGCACTTGAACGCAGGTAAGCTCGTTTTGAAGTGCTTTAAGTAGCGACATAAAATCCCAAACAGCAAAAATATGATGCTGCAAAAAAATTTTTAAATCTTTTATCGAACCAATACTTTTATAGACTTTATGAGTCAGAAGTTGCTTTCTCAACGGCTCTATTTCGGTTCTAATTTTTTGAATGTATGCGTTCTGTCTGTCTTCTAATTCTTTTAAATCCTTTGTTTGAAGTTCTGTTTTAGTATTTGTCATCTCTATTTTTATTGGATATTATTTCAAGTTGATAAATTAATTCGTTACATAACTACAAATGTAGCAATTTGATTTATCAAATTATTTGTTTAAACTATCAATTCTGTTTTTTTGGAAAGATGTTTGAAACTTTCTTTCTTTACTCTATTATTTCTGTCTTATACTAAGATCTAAGTTATATTGCTGTACTGCATTTTATTCTAAAATTATGAAATCAAATCTACGTTTTCTCTTCGCCTTTCTTTTTATTAGTGCTTTTTCCGTCTCTTTTTTATCTTCTTCTGTTTTTGCACAAAGAAAGCAAATACCACAAACTACTCGTCTTTTGTTTGTTCTTGATGCTAGTGGAAGTATGAATTCGGCATGGGAAGGCGATACACGTATTAATATTGCTCGTCAGATTTTGTCTGACATGATAGATTCAATTGCTAATGTTCCTTATGTGGAAGTTGCCGTTCGTGTGTATGGACATCAATTTAACTTTAAACAAAAAAACTGTCAAGATTCTAAACTGGAAGTTCCTTTTGGCTCTAGAAATAATGACAGAATAAGAACTGTATTAGATGGATTGCAGCCTAAAGGAACAACTCCAATTGCGTATTCATTAGAACAAGCAACAAAAGATTTTCCTAATGATGGAAAAGATACCAGAAACGTAATTGTGATGATAACCGATGGAATAGAAGCCTGTGATGGCGATCCGTGTGCTATTTCAAGAGGATTGCAAGAAAAAGGAGTGTTCTTAAAACCGTTTATTGTAGGAATGGGAATTGAGCCAAAATATGCGCAAGGTTTTGATTGTATGGGACGTTTTTTTAATGCTAAAACATCAAGACAATTTAAAGGTTTTTTGCAAGAAGTAGTCAAGCAGACATTAGGAAAAACTACTGTTACTGTCGAACTTTTAGACGAAAAGAAACAACCAAAAGAAGCCAACGTTCATATGGCTTTTGTCAATCAAGTTACCCAAAAAGCTCGTTATAATTTGGTTCATTTTAGAGATAAAGGTGGCAAAACAGATGAACTTGATATTGATGCTATTCCTACGTATGACTTAATCGTCTATACTACGCCACCGATTGTACAGAAAAATGTAGAAATTATTGGAGGAAGACACAACGTAATAAAAGTAATGACTCCACAAGGGAAATTGAATATAGACCAAAAAGGTTCTTTAGATTACTCAACAGGACATAGTGCCATTGTTCAGCAAAAGGGAAGTAGAGAAATTTTGGTCAATCAACAAGTTAATGAACCTCATAATTATCTTATTGGAAACTATAGAGTGGAAGTTTTGACACGACCGACGACAATTTTTGAAAATGTACAGATTAATCAAGGTAGAACAACAAATTTGAAAGTAGCTTCGCCCGGTGTAGTAACTATTCTGAACAAACTTTCAGGCTATGGAAGTATCTATGTTATCAATAAAGATGGAAGCGAAGAATGGGTTATGAATTTGCCAGAAAAAGGAATCCCACGTACTAATTTTGCGCTTCAACCAGGGCGTTATCGTTTTGTTTTTCGTTCTTCAGAAGCTAATGATAGTTCGTATTCGAAGAGCGTATTTTTTATTCTTAGCGAGGGAGGAGCTTATACGTTGGATATTTTGAGAATGTAATTTTTTTAGTAAAACAATTTGTATGACAAATAGCTTATTTTTTTTATTCTATTTAAAATTTGGGCTATTTTTTATTTGTTCAAAACCAAATCAGTTTTGTTTTCATAGTGATATGTTTGTACATCTATTATTGTAGAAAAATGAACATTCCTAAATTAACCGTAATAACGTTTATTATTCAATTAATCGTGATAATTTTTAATTACACTAATAAATTAAACAATTATTTCAAAAATCATTATCTTGTAGAATTGGAATAGTTACCTACCTATTTTATACTTGCTTATCCTATTATTACTCTCTTTGTACTATGAAAAAATGGCTTCTATTGCTATTTTTCGGATTCCTTTTTATTCCTTTTTCATTTGCTCAAAACAGTAAAACAAATGAAGAATGGGACAAAACTGAGTTGATTTTTCTTTCTTCAAATGAAGATATGATAGCTTATGATAAATTAGTTCATTTGCTTAGCAAAGAAGATAGTAAAGTTAATCAGAAACGAATTAATTCGTTACTAAAAAAAGTAAATGATACTTCTCAAAAAGTTATAAAAATACGAACACATTGGTTGGAAGGTCATTTTTATGAAGATATTGGCAAACGTGGACTTTCATTAGAGCGAAACCTTCGTGCTTACAAACTTTCAAAAGACAATAATTTGTTAAGAGAAAGAGGTCTATCTGCTAAACTTTTGGCTGGTAATTATATTCGATTGGGTTTGGAAGAACAGGCCATTATTTATGCATTAGATGCTTCACAAATTTTCACAAAAATAGATGATAGAAAAAATAAGGCGATTTTACTTTACACAATCGGAGATATTTATTATCAAGTAGAAAACTATAAAGAAGCTATCAAAAATTATAATTATGGGTACAATTATGCCGTAAAAAATGATTTTTTGTGGGAACAGCGTTATACAGCTAACAATTTGGGCGTAGCATACAGACAACTCAAAAAATTAGATTCTTCTCTTTATTATTATAGGATTGCCAAACAGCTTGCTACTCAAATGAAAGATACAACGGCATTGGCTTTAGCGAGTGGCAATATTGGTGAGATTTTGTACAGAAAGAAAAATTACGGACAAGCCATTTATTTATTAGAACAAGATGCTTTTTTGAGTGGAAAATATGAAAATTGGTCTAGTGCTGCTAATGCGCTTGTTTTGTTGGGTACAATTTATAGAGAGAGAGAAGATTCGTTGCAGTCTGTTATTTATTTGGATAGTGCTTACAAAATTGCTACTAAAAATAAATTGTACAAAACAATAGCTCATATATACGAGGAACAGGCAAAACTCTATGTTATGAAAGATAGCTTTGAGATTGCATTAAATCTGGAAAGAGAAGCAAAACTAATTCTTGATTCGATTACGCATCGTGAAATTGCTATTAATTTAGCAGCCATTCAATCGGCTTTTGAAAACGGTCAGGCACTTGCACAAGTCAAGATTTTAGAAAAGGAAAATGAAAATAAACAGATTATAATTTTTGCCACAACTGTTGGACTCTTTGCAGCCATATTTTTTCTAACCCTTGTGTTGTATCAAAATCAGCAGAAGAAAACCCTTAATAAAAAGTTAGTAGAAAAAAATAAAGAAACTGCCAATCAAAATATTCAACTGACAGAACAGAAAGAGAAAATAGCTGCTCTTAATCGCAATCTTAATCATAAAGTAGAACAGCGAACACAAGAATTGGAGCGAAGTGTAGAAAATTTGGCAGAAGTAAGGCACGAGTTAGATAGTTTTATGTATAGAGCTTCTCACGATTTGCGTGCGCCTTTAGTTCGTTTGGAAGGACTTAGTAATCTTCTGAAAATGTCGGCTAATAAAGTAGATAATAATGGTAATTTTGTAAATGTGTATGAGATATATACGTACATAGATTTGTTTGATATTACGCTCAAACAAATGGACACGATGCTGCGAAGGCTTATGCAACTTCACGATTTGATAGAAGAAGATTTATATTTTACAGAAGTAAGTAATTTGAAATTATTTGTAGAAGAATCAAAAACGGCTGCTTACGATTATGCTCCCAATGGAATTTCAATACAATCAAAAATAGAAGTCTATTCTCCTTTGATTACAGACAAAAAATGGCTGCGTTTGATTATCATTAACCTACTTCGAAACTCTCTTATTTATCACAATTTGAATGAAAATCCAACTATCAAACTAGTAGTAAAAGTAGATAAAAAACAAATTTTGATAGAAGTAATGGACAATGGAGAAGGAATAACAAACGAACATCTAAACTCTATTTTTAATATGTTTGTCAGAGCTTCGGAGCGTTCGATAGGAAGTGGATTAGGACTTTATCTTGTCAAAAAAGCCGTAAATAAGCTAGAAGGAAGTATTTTTTGTAATTCTACTCCTTTTGAGCAAACTCTTTTTACGGTTTATATTCCTAACCAAACAGCTATAAGCAAGGACGAAATAAAGGAAGATAATGAAGATAATATTTTTGTTTTTGCTTGATAACAAACTTGACAATTCGTTTCTCAAAATTACATTCTTAATGGAAAATTATACTCATATATTTTAATAAAAATGTTAATAGAAAATTTTAGTTTTGGCAATTTTCGTTCTTTCAAAGATATTCAATCTTTGAATATGAATGCTGCTGACATAGTATCTGAAAATGAAGAAGTGGATAAAAACAATGTAATTCATTCGAATAGCTTTGATTCTCTATTAAAGTCAAAAGCCATTTATGGGGCAAATGCGAGTGGAAAAAGTAATATTGTGAAGGCATTTTTTGTTTTTGTTGCTATCGTAAAAAACTCCGTGAAAAATGATAGAATTCTTCTTCTTTCTGAAAACTTCAAATTATCTACCCTTTCTAAAGATGAACCTACCTTCTTTCAACTTATCTTTATTATCAATAATAAAAGTTATAGATATGGATTTGAAATAATGAAACAAGAAGTAATTAGTGAATGGTTGTTCGTAATTGAAAAGGGAGAAGAAACAACTTCATTTATTAGAGAAAAACAAGAAATAATAGCTCTTGACAAAATTAATTTTGAAGAAGGATATAAATTATTGAATGTATTAGGAGAAGGACAGGAAAATCAAGTATATCGAAACAACGCTTTATTTCTATCTACTTTAGTTGCATTAGGATTTGGAAAAATATCAAAGCTATTAGTAGAAACAATTAGTTCATTTATTATAGTAGAGGGAGTTGCAGAGGAGGACGCATTTTACAGAGCCAAAAATTTATTAAAAGATAAAACGATAAAAGAATATACTACAGAATTATTAAAAAACGCTGACATAGGATTACAAAATCTTTCTTTGATAAAAATTAAGCCTATCGATCAGTTAAATGGTTTGACAAACGAAAACTTAGATTCCAATTTTATTTCTTTTGTTGAAGAAAATGAAGGTAGAGAACTGGTGCTTTCGTCAAGAAAATTATATGATCAAAACGATAAAGTTGTAGAAACTATAAACTTTAACTTTGAAACTTCTGAATCAGAAGGAACAAAAAAAATATTTGAATTAAGTCCTTTAATCTATCTAAGTATCAAAAAAGGAATACCATTAATTATCAACGAATTTGATGCTCGTTTCCACCCATTACTCACAAAAAAAATAGTAGAATTATTTAATTCTACTGAAAATAATGCTGCTCAACTTATTTTTGTAACCCACGATACTAACCTACTTTCCAATCAATTATTAAGAACTGACCAAATAGATTTTGTAGAAAAAGATAAATTTGGAGCAAGTCATCTTTATACACTTGTAGAATTAGAAGGAGTAACTGGTTCAGATTCTTTTGAAAGCGATTACATTCGTGGAAAATATGGAGCAATTCCTTTTTTAGGAGATTTCAACAAACTTATTTATTCTACCAAAACAGTTTCAAAAGATGCCTAAAAGAATAAAAAAGACAGACCAAAATAAACCATGGAACAAAGTAGTTAAACCTGTTTATCAGATACAACAAATTAAAGCGAATCAATTAATCTTGATTACTTGCGAAGGACAAACTGAAAAACTTTACTTTGCATTTACTTAATTGTTCACTCTTCCAAAATCAATAAATCAGAATTTGAATGCACATTTTTTGCTTGTTTAACGATATTTAACCATTCCTCATCTCTTAGCATTTCTTCTACATTTTCAGGTTCTTGATAAGATAATAAATTAGCAGAAAAGTCAATTAAATTTATTTGTAATTTCTCGTCTTCAAATCTTATACTTTTGTTTTCAATCTTCTCAAAAAAACAGTAATCTTCAAGTGTATTTATGGCTTCGCCAAAACTTACTACTCTATCCCAAAATAAGCCCTTTACCCACACATCGTATTGAAAATTTAAGTTTCCAATTTTTTCTATAAAGCAGATAATATTTTCCTTCCAATTTTCCATTAATCGAATAATTTATAAAAAAGAGTTCAAACAATAAAGTTCAAACTCTTTTTCATTAAAACCAAGTTCTAAAATTAATCATTAAATTCTACAAACTCATTTGATTTCTCGTGCCATTCCAAACCGTATTTATTCAAATCTTCCATAAATGGATCAGGGTTAAATTCTTCTACATTCCAAACACCTGCTTTCATCCATTTTCCTTCCAACATCATTTTTGCGCCTATCATTGCAGGAACACCAGTTGTATAAGAAACGGCTTGCGCTCCAATTTCTTTGTAGGTTTTGGCGTGGTCGCAATTATTATAAATGTAAAAATAAGCAGGTTTTCCGTCTTTTTTTCCTCTAATATGACAACCAATAGAAGTTTGTCCTTCATAATTTTCTCCCAAAGAAGAAGGCTCTGGCAAGACAGCTTTCAAAAACTGAAGAGGAACAATTTTTTGTCCTTGATAATCCACTTCATCAATTCTAGTCATTCCTACGTTTTCCAAAACTCTCAAATGAGTAATATATTCATCTGAAAAAGTCATCCAAAATCTTGCTCTTTTTAAAGAAGGGAAATTCTTAGTAAGTGATTCTAATTCTTCATGAAATAATAAAAACGATTTTTTAGGTCCTACTTCTGGATAATTAATCATTCTATTGATTTCCAATGGTTCGGTTTCTTTCCAATCTCCATTTTCCCAAAATTTTCCTCGTTGCGTAATCTCACGAATATTAATTTCTGGATTAAAGTTGGTTGCAAATGCTTTTCCGTGGCTTCCTGCATTACAATCTACAATATCTAGATATTCCATTCCATTTTTATCAAAGTGATATTTTGCTGCATGTGCCGTAAAAACTCCAGTAACACCGGGGTCAAAACCACAACCCAAAAGAGCCATAATTCCTGCTTCTTCAAAACGCTTTTTATAAGCCCATTGCCAGCTATACTCAAATTTGGCTACGTCTTTTGGTTCGTAATTGGCTGTATCTAAATAGTTTGTTTTGGTTTCCAAACAAGCGTCCATGATTGGCAAATCTTGATAAGGAAGAGCTACATTAATCACTAATTTAGGCTCAAATTTTTTGATAAGTGCGACTAATTCTTGAACGTTGTCAGCATCTACTTTTGCTGTCTGAATGGTTCTGCCTGTCAGTTCTTTTACTTCTTTTGCAGCAGCTTCTACTTTTGGAAGAGTACGACTAGCCAACATTATTTCTGAAAAAACATCAGGCAACATTGCACACTTTTTGACTACTACATTTCCAACTCCACCAGCACCAATAATCAATACTTTACTCATAATACGTTTGTGTTTTTTAGGTTTGAATAAAAATTATAATTCTAAATTCTTTCTATAATTCAAAGATATTAAAAAATAAATTTAGATTTTAGAATTTAGAAGGTAGAATTGAAAAGCAGAATTAGAATTACTACTTTTTGTATAAAAATAAAATTTGAAGAAGAACTATTTAAGAATAATTTTAGTAATTTAGATAGATAAACAAATTAGGGTTTAAGAATCAAAACAAAATTGAATATGTTCGCAATTTTACAACACAAAATCAAACTCTAACGTATTAGTTATATAAGACTTACAAATCAGAATTTCCCAAAAAGAATTTATACATCATGCACATTCATCAGCTAGACCCACAACGCCACGAAAAATTTTTGACACAAGCACGTATTGACCCAATTACGGGTGATGCGCTAGAGGCTGGCGATAATATTGTACTTTGTGCAGAATGTAAATCAGCTTTTCATACCGATAGTTGGGCATATTTGGGAAATCGTCATTGCAATCAGAGCAGTACACTTCCTGCTATTCCTCAAACGACTTCATTAGGACATTTCAAAAAACGTTCGGCAGAATATTACAGCAGAGTAAATTCGAATTTTAAGATTCATGAGAATATACAAAATGTAGTAAGTGCAGGACACCGTTTGGGAGGTGTTTTGATAGATTTGGCTTTAGTTATGCTTATTCAATATACACTTTCTTATACACTTTCTCCTTTGCTTTGGACATACTTTTTGTTAAGAGATTTCTCGTTTAATGGTCGTTCCTTGGGCTTAGGGAAAAATTTGATGAGCATTGAAGTGGTGGAAGAACGAGATGAAAATAGATTGAGTTGGTGGCAATCGGTTTTGAGAAATGCTGCTATTGGCATTCCTCAACTGGCAGGTGTTTTTGGTGCGTATGCTTATAATTTGAGTTATAGTTTTGGTAATTCTTTTAGAGTAGTTGATAATTTGGTTTCTGCTGTTTTTACTATTATTCTAATTATAGATATAATCCTTCTTTTTGGGAATAACAAACGAATTATGGATAGAGTAATGGATTTGAAGAGTGTTTTCAAGACTAGAAATAGAGGGAATAATTAAGATTACTTTCACACAACTTTTGCACAAACTGAAAAACTATTTTAATGTCAAAAAAGAAAGACTCACAACGTTACGATAAGATTTTTAAGGAAAATATTGAGGAACTAATGATTCCTTTTGCCGAAAAATTATTAAACATAAATCCAGAAAATTTAGTAAAAATTACGGAGGATATACAGAGTACCATAGAAAGAAAACCAGATTTTTTGGGACACGTAAATCATAAAGATTCTAGCAAAGATTATATTTTGCATATTGAGTTTCAATCAAGCGACGAGAAATATATGCATTACCGTATGAATGAATATTACGGAATGTTGCTTCGAAAATATAAGGTAGATGTTCATCAATACGTAATCTTTATTGGAGAAGGAAAGGCTGCAATGGAGCGAAAAATTGAACGAAAAAACTTATCTTTCGCTTTTGATGTAATTAATATGCAAGATTTTGATTACAAAATTTTCATTAATTCTGACAAACCAGAAGAGGTAATCATAGCTATTCTTGCAGATTTTGGGAAAGAAAAATCAGAAGCAGTAATCCAAACCATTTTACAGAAAATAAAAAACCTTCCAATAGACAACTCAAAAACAAGAAAAACCGTTGTACAGTTAGAAGTATTATCAAATTTAAGAAAATTACAAACTCAAATAATCAACCAATTAACAGCTATGGCAAGGGTTTTCTTATAAAAAATTCATTTGCCTAAGAAAGTTTAGTAAAAATTGAAAATCATCTTGAAATTTTTCAAGTTGTGCTACCATATTCTTAGGCTTTAAAATATTCAAAAGAGCTAAACTGAGTGTTCTAAGCCCTGCTAACACTTTTGAAACAGGTTTTTTTTGAGTTTTGAGTTGGTCTTCTTGAAAAGTAGTATCTCTGATATTATTATTTACTTCTATCTGCCAATGATTTCGGATAGCTCTAAAAAGTTCTTCTCCAATTTTTGCATTTTTATTAGAAATATAAAATGAGATTTCTGTACTTTCTTCTTGTGTTTTAGTATTTATGCGTTTTCTTTCTACTTTAACTAAAGAACAGAAGTCTACTTTTTCCCATCGTGAATCAAAATATTGATGACTAATATCGTATAATTGATACTTTCTATATTCAATTCTTCCATGTCCCTTTTCCCACTCTTCACTTTGAAAAATTGGTTTTGCAGTTTGGCTATACAACTTCATATCTTCTAATAATAGTGCTTGATTATTCTTTAAACCAATCAAAAAAATACCTCCTGCTTGGTTAATCAACTCACAAGTAGCTGGACATAAATGAAGGGCATCTAAACTAATTTTTTGTCCACTAGCTAAACTAGTTGTTAATAAATTACGAATACAAGGCTTTTCACTTTCTTTATCTCCATTGTAATAGGATTGCCCTAAAACTTGTCTGCTCTCTTGATCTACTAACTGTACTATAGCTTCTCCTCGTTTTTTACCTTTTTCTATACTTCCACGTAACTCTTTACCGTCACCTGCAAACCATTTTTTTTGTTCATCATTTAACTCTATTCCATAGCTTTCAAATAATAATCGTTCAAAATGAGGAAGAGAAACCTTTTTTAGACAAACTGGAAGATAAGAGCGAGATATAACTTCAGTAGAACAACATAATCCTAAAAAAGTACATAATTCTTGATGTTTATTTTTCATACTACGATGAAGGCTTGATAAATTTCCATCACGTTTTCGTAAAAGAGCTATACTCAAACCAAGTAAGACAAACGCTAAGTTATGAGTTTTGCCTCGGTTATCTCGTAAATCTAAACCTGATAAATTTTGCAATTTAACATAAAAACTAGTTTCTTTGTACATGGAAGAGTAAATTAGGATTAATTTGGTACTTAGTAATACAAAATTAAAAATTTTTTGCTCTTTTATTTTTTTATAAGAAAACCCTGCAGCTATGGCACTAACTTATAATTTAGAAGAAGATGTTCGTTATCAACAAGGGCAAACTTTGGGAGAACGTTTGAAAGAAAAGGAAATAATTATTGAATTACTCAAAGACGGAATTTCTATTGAAAAAGTGGCTAAGTACGCAAAAGTTTCGAAAGAATCTGTAACTGAAATCGCTAAGCAGTTAAAAAGATAATTATGCCAATACCTTATAATTTAGAAGAAGATGTTCGGTATCAACAAGGGCAGACTCTAAAAGAAACAGAAATAATTATTAAACTATTAAAGAAAGGACTTTCTGTTGTAGAAGTAGCCAAATATCTTGAAGTTTCGAAAGAATCTGTAACTGAAATCGCAAAGCAGCTAAAAAGATAATTATGCCAATACCTTATAATTTAGAAGAAGATGTTCGTTATCAGCAAGGAAAAGAAAGTAAAAGGAGGGAAATAATTATTGAACTGCTCAAAGATGGAATTTCTATTGAAAAAGTAGCGAAATATGCGAAGGTTTCAAAAGAATTTATAGCAGAAATTTCCAAACAATTAAAAAAATAAACTCATTTTTAAACTCACAAAAGATCCATTCTTTACAGATAGTAGAGAATGGATTTTTTGATTTAATGAAAATAACTATTTTATCCACCAATATAAACTACAAATGTTTTTGAAAGTGGATTGTCTGAAAATAGAGCTTGCAGACTACGACCGAAAAGGTCAAAAGTAGCACCGTGTTCCTCCATAGAAATTTTACCTTCTGTTGTCAAGAAAAGAGGACGAAATGACCAATTAACATGAGTAGGAAATGTATCATCTTTATTATCTTCAAAGAAAGTATATGCATCTTCAAAATAATAAATCAATTGAAAACTTTCACTTCCAGAATTTTCAGCGATTTCTATTACTTGTCTTGCTGTTTTCCCTTTTACTTCCTTTAGAGTATCTCTATAACGATGATTGTAACTTTCGTAATAAGCAAAAGGATAAAAACTCTCTAAAAGTGGAAACAGATTTTTGTCTAAAACGTCTTCTTTCAAAGTCCAAACATATTTATATTTTTCTTCTTTCCTTTCGAATAAAGAAAAATCTAACCTTATCTTATTACCCATTTTCTCTTCGAAATGTTCAAATGAAAGTTCATTATCTTCGAATATATTTTTGTCTATACTAAATTGATAAATCAAAGCAATGTGCAGAAAACTTCCCATAATCTTTTCTTTTTATAAGTGAGTAAATCTAATTATTCTACTAAGCAAACAGTTTAGGACGTAAACGATGTATGGAGTGAGAAATTAAATAATTTTTATTACCAAAAAATCCATTTCCTATTACAAGATAGAAAACGGATTTTCTTTGAATTGAAAGCCTGTATGTATTTTTCTTTCTTATCCACCAATATAAACTACAAATGATTTTGAAAGTGGATTATCTTCGAAAATAGATTGAAGACTATACGTAAGGAGATGAAAAGTAGAGCCATACGTTTCCATGGATATTTTACCTTCCATGGTTAAGATAAGAGGACGAAATGATAAATCTACGGAAGTTCGAAAGCCTTTTTCTTCAAAATAAATACGTTTATTTTCAAAATAATCACTCAACTAATAGGCTTCTTCTTGTCTTTCTTCGGCAAAATCTATTATTTCTCTTCCTGTTTTGTCTTTTAGTTGTGGTAAAATGCCTTCATAATAGCCTTTACTTTTTCGGTAATAGAGAGGATAAAATTTTTGTAATAATGAAAATAAATTATCTTTCAAAACGTCTTCTTTTAATGTCCATAAATAATTTCCCTCTTCTTCTTTTCTTTCATAAATAGAGAAATCTAACAACATTTCTTCGTTTGTTCTACTTTCTAATTCGTCAAGTGAAATTTCATTTTTCCCTAATTCTTTTTTGTTTGTTTCAAACTGATAAATCAAAGCGATATGCAGATATTGTCCCATAATTTTTCTTGTTTTTTGAGTAGATAAATTTGAATGAATTTGATTATTTCTACTAAGAAAAGAGTTTAGAACGTAAGGGACTTGTGGAGTGAAAAATAAATTTAATTACAAAAAAAATCTATTTTCCATCAAAAAAGATAGAAAATAGATTTTTCGAATAAAACCCATGAATTTATTCGTGGGAAAGTAAAACAATATTACTTCTTAAATTCAGAAATAACGACTTTGCTAGAAACAGAGTTAAAAGCTAAATCAGATTTTTGCATATTCTTTACTTCAATAACTTTTGGAGCAATGATTTCTAATTCTGAATGTAGATTATTAACGTTAATGTGAGGTGCAATAATCAATGAAACGATAGACATGAGTTTTATCAAAATATTCATCGAAGAACCCGAAGTATCTTTAAAAGGGTCGCCTACTGTATCGCCTGTAACGGCAGCTTTGTGAGGTTCAGAACCTTTGTAATACATTTTGCCATCAATTTCTACACCTTTTTCAAATGATTTTTTAGCGTTGTCCCACGCACCACCAGCGTTAGATTGAAACATTGCCATCAAAACACCAGACGAAGTAACACCTGCTAAAAGACCACCCAAAATTTCGGCAGAACTCACATTTGCAAAAACTCCTTTGAAGCCAAAACCTACCAAAATAGGAACAACAATCGCAATCGCACCCGGAAGCATCATCTCACGAATCGCAGCTTTTGTCGAAATCTGAACACAACGGTCGTAATCAGGCGTTCCTGTTCCGTCCATAATTCCTTTGATTTCTTTAAACTGACGACGCACTTCTTTTACCATTTCCATTGCTGCACGACCTACGGCAGAAATTGCTAAAGCCGAAAATACAAATGGAATCATTGCACCTACTAAAAGACCAGCTAAAACAGGAGCTTTATAAAGGTCAATCGAACTGATACCAGAAAGACCAACAAAGGCAGCAAAAAGAGCAAGCGAAGTAAGAGCAGCCGAAGCAATCGCAAACCCTTTTCCAACAGCAGCCGTTGTGTTTCCTGCTGCATCTAAAATGTCTGTACGCTCACGCACTTCTGGAGGTAAATGACTCATTTCGGCAATTCCACCTGCATTATCAGCAATAGGACCAAAGGCATCGACGGCAAGCTGCATTCCTGTTGTCGCCATCATTCCTGCTGCAGCCATGGCTACACCATAAAAACCTGCAACAGCATACGCTCCTACAATACCAGCAGCCAAAACTAGCGTTGGAAGCGTTGTAGAGTGCATTCCGACAGCCAAACCAGCAATAATATTGGTTGCTCCCCCTGTTGAAGATTGTTTGATAATTGAATTAACAGGTCCTTTTCCCATCGAACAAAAATACTCTGTAATGTAAGACATGGCTGCACCAACAGCAAGACCGATAGCAATAGAATAAAATACATCAAGAGGTTCGAAAGCAAAGCCACGAAACTCTAAACTTTGAGGAAGCATCCAAGTAACTAAAAAATACGAAACAAAAACAGTAAGTAAAATAGCAGCCCAGTTTCCAATATTCAAAGCCGTTTGTACATTTCCACCTTCTTTTACACGAACAAAGGCAGCACCAATCATAGAAAAAATTGCTCCCAAACCTGCTATCATCATCGGTAAAAGCATCGGAGAAAGTCCATTAAAATCATCTAAAGGAGCTTTTATTTCTCTACCCAAAATCATAGCAGCCAAAATAGTAGCTACATAAGACCCAAAAAGATCGGCTCCCATTCCTGCTACATCTCCTACGTTATCTCCTACATTATCAGCAATTGTGGCAGGATTACGAGGGTCATCTTCAGGAATTCCTGCTTCTACTTTTCCTACAAGGTCAGCTCCAACGTCGGCAGCTTTTGTATAAATTCCTCCTCCTACACGAGCAAAAAGGGCAATACTTTCAGCACCTAAAGAAAATCCTGTCAATACCTCAAGAGCCATTTCCATTTCTAGACCGTTTACTCCTGCGCCTACACGCTGCACAAAATACCAGTAAAAAGCAATAAAAAGTGAACCTACTCCCAAAATAGCCAAACCAGCAACGCCCATTCCCATTACTGCGCCACCTGCAAAAGAAACATCTAAGGCTTTCGAAAGGCTAGTCTTTGCAGCTTCTGCTGTTCTTACATTGGCTTTTGTAGCGACACGCATTCCAACAAAACCAGCAAGTGCAGAGAAAAAAGCACCAATAACAAATGAACCCACAATAGCAGGGTGCGAACTATCGCTTGTCATTCCTAAGAAAAACAAACCCAAACAAGCAATGACCACAAAACCAGCCATTACTTTGTATTCAGCTTTTAGAAACGACATTGCACCTTCGGCAATATAGCGAGCAATAGTAGTCATTCTCTCGTCGCCAGCAGGCTGTTTGCTAATCCAAGCCGAACGAATAGCCGTATAAATAAGCGCAAGAACCCCAAAAAGAGGTACTAAGTAAATAATATTTTCCATTAAATGAATTTAGAGTTAGGAGTTGAATTAAATTATAAGTTGAATTTTTATCAATTAAACACCAAAAATTTGAAAATTTTGTGAGAAATCAAACAAAAATTTTGTCTTTTTTGTAAATTAAAGAAAATTATATTGATTTATGAAGAAAAATTTTATAAAAACCTTTTCTACTTCTTAAAATGAACAGAAATTACAAAAGAAAATAGAGTTTCATTTTCAAGACTCTGTTCTTTTTGGTTTGAAAGGAATGCTACTAAACACGAAAACAAGAATAGAAATAGTAGAAAGTCAAAAGATGACTGTGTTAGATAAACGAGTTATGAGAGGAGAATTAATTTATAAATTTTGTATATTGTAATTCATTTAAAATACCGTTTGGTGTTTTAGCAAAGCGACACCGACAACAGCAGAAATCAATACTAATGAAAAAATCACAATCAAATCAGCTTTTTGAAAAATTGGAAAGTATTCGTAAAGAAATTGAAAATGTAGAATATTGGTCTGCAAGAGATTTGCAGAATGTTTTTGGCTACAATAAGTGGGAGAATTTTCATAAAGCTATACAACGAGCAGCAGTTTCTATCGAAAACACCTCTGAGAGCGTGGAATTACATTTTCTTGAGGTCAGGAAGATGTTCACTATTGGGAATGGAGCAGAGAGAGAAATGAAAGATTATGCACTTACTCGTTATGCTTGTTATCTGGTGGCACAAAATGGAGATCCAAATAAAGAAGAAATCGCTTTTGCTCAAGGTTATTTTGCTGTTCAGACTAGAAAACAAGAATTGATTGAGAAAAGATTAGAAGAAGCTGAACGATTGCGAAAAAGAGATAAATTGACAGTTTCTGAAAAGTTGTTTTCTTTGCTTGCCTTCGAACGTGGAGTTGATGGAAGAGGATTTGGTCGCATTCGTTCGAAAGGAGATGCAGCATTATTTGGAGGTAATTCAACTGGACAAATGAAAGAAAAATTGGGAGTTCCTCAAAACAGACCATTAGCTGATTATTTGGATACTGCTCTCATAGAAGGTAAAACATTCGCCATAAGTATCACGAATATCAATATCAAAAATAAAGACTTGCAGGGAGAAAATGATATAACTGCGAACACATTACCAATAATGATGAAATTAGACAGCTTTTAATTCGTCGTGGTGTTTATCCTGAAGAACTTTCTGCTGCTGAAGATGTAAAGAAAATAAAACGACGTTTAGAAAGTCGGAACAAGAAACTTACCAAAACTAACAAGAAAAAGTAACTTTAATAAACCCGTTTTTGAGCTTAGTCTTATGACTAAAATCTATCAGTTGGAAAGTCTTAGATTTGTGTTTCCAAGTAATTCTGTGAAAATTGAATACAAAATCCCTACCCTTTCAAGTCTAAGACTTGATGAACTGATAGGTCGTAGTCGCAGACTACGCCCAACATTCATTTTTTTGTTTGGCTATTGGAACACTACGCCGAACGGGGGGTAAAACAAAAAATAAGAACAAAGCATAAAAATAATCCCTGATGGGCGTAGTGTTCCAAAAAAATAGTCGTTAAGCGTTGTCTATTGACTACGATTTATCAGTTTGGCAAATCTTCAGATTTGCGAGTGGTGGTAGTTTTGTATTTATTTGAAACTACAAGTCTAAGACTTTCCAACTGATAGATCTTAGTCATAAGACGAAGCTCAACAACTAATAAAAATGTACAAATTTGCATTTTCTACAAAAAACAGTATCTTTCCGATAAAAAAAATATGAGTGAAAGAGCATACAGTATCAATAATTCTGATGGTATTTATTTTGTTACTTTTTCTGTTGTGAATTGGATAGATATTTTTGTTCGGCAACGGTATAAGGATATTATTGTGGAGAGTTTGAAGTATTGCCAAACTAACAAAGGATTAGAGATTTTTGGTTGGTGTTTGATGAGTAGCCATATTCATCTGATTATACGAGCAAAAGAAGGCTATAATCTGTCTGATATTTTACGTGATTTTAAAAAATTTACTTCTTCTCGTCTTATAAAATCTATTTCAGATACAAACGAACCAGAAAGCAGAAGAGAATGGATGTTGTGGATGTTCCAGCGAGCAGCTAAGAAAAACAGCAGAAATACAAACTATCAACTTTGGCAACAAAACAACCATCCAGAAGAGCTTTTTAGTGATAAATTTTTGCATCAAAAACTAAATTATATCCATAATAATCCTGTTGTAGAAGGCATTGTAGAAGATTCCGACCAGTATTTATACAGTAGTGCCAAAAATTACCAAGATGAAAAAGGACTAATAGAAGTAATTTTTATTTGATTATTTTTTATAGAAAAGTAGATTTTCAATAGATGTTCTTACCTTTGCAAAAAAAACTATATTTCTACTATGAATTATTTCAACAAGATAAGTAAGTGGCTTTTAATGAGCTTTTTAAGTTGTGTCTTATTTTCACTTCAAGCACAAAATCCTGTTAATATTGCCTCTAAATTAGGTCTCCCTACTGACCCAAAACTAGACAAAACAAAAGAACTTTCTTTTGGAGAACGCATCTATTTTGGAGGAGATTTTGGACTTTCTTTGGGAAGAACACAAGCCTTCATCAACATATCTCCCTTGGTAGGTTATAAGCTCAACGACAAACTTTCAATCGGTGCAGGACCTGTTTTTCAGTATTGGCAAGACCAAGTTGTTTATATCAATGACCAAACAGGTTTTCAATATCAAAAAAAGGTTTCTTCTATGATTTATGGAGGAAAAGGCTTTGGACGTTTGTTTTTATTCAAAGATTTCTTTGCTAATGCAGAGTTTGAGTACATCAGCGCAGATTTGCCTATTCAAGAAGGATTAACAGAAAGACGTTGGATTCCAGCTCTTTGGATGGGAGCAGGTTATATGATTCGTCTTAATAAGAAAGCAGGAATAAATATTATGGCTCTCTACAATCCTCTTTTTGACCAACAAAATTCTCCTTACACAAGTCCATTTGATGTACGAGTTGGGTTTGTTTTTTAGAATAAAAACTGATAGTTATAAAAATACCCTTCTATAAATGAATTTTATAGAAAGGTATTTTTTTATGTAAAAGGCTATTATTCAGTAGGTTATAAAGTAAATACACAACTACCACCACTCGCAAATCTGAAGATTTGCCATACTGATAAATCGTAGTCAATAGACAACGCTTAACGACCTGGTTTTAATCTACGCCCAACTGGGCAACGCTTAACAATTTAGGTTATTCTACGCCCAACTGAGGCCGTTTTTAGACACCCGAGCTAGGGCTGGAGAGAACGAAAAAATTGTATATCTTTTACCGTAATATAACAATATTCATCGATAAAAAGATTTTCTAATACTATACAGTTGTAAGGTGGGTAATCTGTAAATGTGTCTATATCTCTTTTAACAAATCTATGAAATCTATAGTTTTTTAAAAATAATTCTTCATTTGTAAACGCATCATATACTTTGTCCTGAATAGGTTTGCAAATTATCTCATAAACTTCTTTAGCATATGGATGTGTTACTCTCTCAGAATCAGATAAAATATCTGCTCCTCCACCATAAGGAACCAAGAAAGTTCCAGAGTCGCAAATAGCTAACTCTACCATGATTTCCCAGTTGAATTGTAGCCAGTTATCAAATGCATCATGTATTAGCATATCTTCTGGGATAGAGTAAAGGTTAATACTATCCTCTACTCTATGCCAATTATCATTAATATAATTTAAGTATTTGATAATAGATGTTGTTACATTCATAATTATTTGTGATGTTGATAAATTAGATTTTTTTCATTTTGAGTAGGGGTACGTTTGTGTCCCTTACCAGATTTACCACCTGTTATTCTTCTAGAACCTTTTGGTACTCCCCTCTTTTTAAAATTTACTCCATCCCCTCCATAATAAGAATTAGGATTACGTGGATTATATTTATATTCTTTGACTCTATCTGCCGTAATATCATAGGTTATATCCCCTTTTTTTATAACAACTCTCTTACTCTGACCTGGTTCGGTTCCTCCTATACGTACCAATGTTCCACCTCGTTGGGCTTAGTCTGTGACTAAGACCTATCAGTTCATCAAGTCTTAGACTTGAAAGGGTAGGTATTTCGGCATCTCTGCCGTGTATTTGTATTCAAATAGTATAATTCATAAAATAATGTACGACTTTCTAACATTAAAGTGTGAGCTACATTTTACCATTCTTCCTGTTTTCTCCAAGTAGCACCGTATTCATTGACCAATACATTATCAAAATAATCGGCTCGTTCTAATAGATTCTTAACTAAATCTACAGCAGTTTGAAGTTGTAGATATTGCCCAAAAATAGAAAAAGAAAGGATAATATCTTGTCCATCTACACTAAAACGAAGTCCTTTTAATGAGTGATTTTGCTGCAACAGAAAAGAATAGGTATCTCCAATATTTTGTTTTGGAAGGTTGCAGAGATAGGCATCGCCAAAAATATAACCACTTTCTGGATTATAAGAAAGATTAATGGTTGCACTTCCCTCTACCATTTCCCAACGGTTTGCACCAGCACGAGCCAGACTTGCATTTTTTCCTAATTGTGTAATCAGTTCTTCTATCAGATGAGCAATTCCGACAGGCGTATAAATCTCTTTTGTAAAATCAATAACCTTTGAACCACAAGAAGGACAATACGAATTTTGAATTTTGGGAAGTAAAATAACATTGGTACACGAACCACAACGAACAGCTTTTTCTCTACCAAAATTCTCAAAATCAGTTAGTGTTTCCTCCAAATAACTAGACGGTAGCGCAAAACCCAAATCATTTCCCTCTCTATGAATAAATGTGTTTACTCCAACTATGCGCCCTGCATTATCCACCAAAGGACCTCCACTATTACCTGGATTAATGGCTGCATCTACTTGGATATAACTTATTCCGTTGTGCAATCGCTTTGCTTTCGAAATTATTCCTTGTGTCGTAGTATATTTCAGTCCATACGGATGTCCGATAGCTACAATCGGTTCTCCATCTCTCAAAACGGCTTGCGAATAATCAATGTTAGGCATTATTATTCTTTTTCTACCTTCAATTTCGGTATTCGAATTTGGAGCAGCTAAGAAAGCCAAATCCAGACGAGTATCTGTAAAACAAACCTCTGAAAGTTGTTTTGGAATATTTTTTCCACTTATTGCCACCTCTGCACAACCTTCTACAACGTGATGATTAGTAACAATAATGTTATGATTACGAAGGTAAAACCCTGTTCCAGAGCCTTTTGGTGTAGCAATTTGAATGACTACTTCTTTATAAATTTCAATGGTTTGATACATAAACGAACATAGCAGATTAGTAAGTAAGAATAAGTAAACTATTTTTATGAAAGTAGCAAGAAATTAAAAACAGAACATAAGTTACTCAAAAATAACGTTCTTTTTTATAGATGTTCTATAAATGGCTTATAAATTTAGATAAACTTAGTTTACTTATTTATTTGTTTCACTACTTACAATAAAAATTATTTTACTACAGATTTCTAGTACATGCTATTAAATAAACATAAAAGAAAGTTTTAGTTTGATAAAAAAGAAATGCTTTTTATGAATCTAGTTCTTGCTATCCATCCTTTTCCTCACTTCCATTAGCGCAAAACCCAACAAATTCTGTCCTTTCCAAGTGTTTGGATTATAAATTTTATCAGACTTTTGTGATAAGCCAATTCCCCAAATGGTATCCATCGGACTTGCTTCTACAATGATTTTATTTCCTGTTCCTAATAGAAAAGCTTTATATTCTGGACTTGAAAATTTATGATAATTTCCTTCCACGACAATTTTGAAACGATTTTCTACCCATTTAGCTTCATCAAAATTCCTAACTTTTCGCCCTAATTTTTTGGCTTCGGCTGGCGTTTCAGAGTTTAAAATTTCGTCTAAAGTATCGTTATCATTAAATAGACGTGCTTTTTCTGCCATCATAAAATGTTCTGCTGTTGGATAAATTATTCCATTTACAGAAAACGATTTTTCCCACCACTGACTAAAAATAGTTTTACTCAAACTTCCGTCATAAGTCGGACGATGCCCCCAAAAGAATAAATAATCAAGATTTTTGCCTTGTTTTTGCAACTTTTCATATTCTGAAATAAGCCAAGAAAGATTGTAATTCATAGTTTTGTCTTTTTATAAAATTTAAGATTCAAATTAGAATAATTACAAAACTCTGTTTTTAAAAAAATCGTTTCCTAGATTCTAATTTTCCTATTTATTGCTCTAATATTCTCACGTTCCTCTCCTCCCTTCTCACGTCCCTCTTCTCACGCCCCAAATCATTTCTCTACAATTACTTGAAAACGAAATGCCCATTGCCATTTTATTCTGTACTTTGTTATTCCTGCTTGCTTTAAAAGAGTAATTAATTCTTGTTTTTTGAAAGCACGTAAAACTGAAAGAGGAGCATCATTTTTAACTAAATACGAACCATTAAACAAGCGTGTCAGAAAATAAATGCTATAATAAGCAATTGGATTTCGATGCAAATCATTAATTATAAATCCTTTTGAAGTCAGTTTCAAGACATTTTTAAAAATCAAAATTAGTTCTTCATTTGTAAAATGATGACAAAAAAGCGACATGATAGCCCAATCGTATCTATTTTCATTTTTTGCATCAATATCAAAAACATTTACTTTTTCGTAGCTAATTTGAGGAAATTTTTGAGATTTATTTTCAGCATAATGTATCATAAAATCATTAGCATCAATTCCTGTTAGTTTTGCAGTAATATTTTTTTTCTCAAACCATTTAGCAATCTCTCTCAACGTATCTCCTCCTCCACTTCCAATATCGGCAAGGGTTACAAATTTTTGATTTTCTTGATGATTTTGATTACTATTTGTACGATTTCCAATTTTATTTTCTTTATAAAGTGTATCTAAGGCTGAAGTCAGAACTTTATATCCTCCTAAAGTAGTGTTTATAAATTCTAATTCATCAAGATTTTTTTTGAGGTCTTGGGAAGCCAGATTTAGGTCGTCCATTAATTCCTTTTTGTAAGAACGAGTTTTGAAATTCATTTTTTTGGTAGAATTATGTGAAATTTATATGCTAAGATAAAAGCAATATGTTTGTAAAAGGATTGACATCCAAATTAGTTTTGTTCATCTATTTTCAAATAATAGTTCCATTTCTTGTATTTTTGCTAAATTAATCCTTATTATTTTCTTATTATATCTTCAATGAACAAAAATTCCTTTTCACTTAATAAAGTTATTTTCATTTTCTGTTTTCTACTTTTAGTTAATTTATTATTCCATACAACTTTTCTTTTTTCTCAAAACATTCCTACCAAAAATGTAGCTGATAGCATTCAGTTAAAAGACAAACCTAAAAAATCAATTGTTTTACTCAAAAAATCAATTTTACCTACTTTCCTAATCGTAGCAGGAACGAGTATAAGTGAAAGCAAATTTGAGAAAAATATCAAAACAAGGTTGAGAAACCAAGTAGGAAATGATTATGAATTTAAGATTGATGATTACCTAATTTATGCACCTGCTATAGAAATGTATTTAGCCGATGCGTTAGGCGCAAAAAGTAAAAATCATTGGTTTGACCAAACGAAATATTTACTTATGTCTAATCTTTTATCTTCTGGAGTATCTTTTAGTATCAAGAATATTGTCAATAAAGAAAGACCCAACGGAGAAGATTTATCATTTCCTTCTGGTCATACTACTGTTGCTTTCACGAATGCAACCGTTTTGAAAAATGAGTTTAAAGATAGTTCTGTTTTGCTTGCTTATAGTGGTTATGCTTTTGCTGCAACAGCAGGAACGTTTCGAATGATAAATAATAAACATTGGTTTTCAGATGTTTTGGCAGGTGCAGGAATTGGGATTTTGGCAACTGAAATTATTTATCATTTCGAACCGTTGAAAAATTTTAATCCTTTCAAAAAGTCGAATAGAAAGTCAAAAGATATTTCTATTGTTCCTCAATTTGGTTCAGGTAATTATGGCGTTTATTGTTCATATAAGTTTTAACAGTGAATATAACGTATTACAAAATCTAACAAATTGCTAACTTTTTTGGCTAAAATTGGTTATTTTTGCTAGTTCTTTTGTATAACAGACTTCCCAGTCTGTTGCATAGATGATAAAATGAACACAAATTCTAACAGACAGGGATGTCTGTTGTACATATTATTTGTATAACAGACTTCTCAGTCTGTTGCATAGATGATAAAATAAACACAAATTCTAACAGACAGGGATGTCTGTTGTACTTTATACTATAGAAAAATGCCAACTACCACCGAAAAAGCACTTTCAAAAGAAGAAATAAAAGCAAAAGAAGCAGAAGAAAAACGAGTAAAAGAATTAGAAAATTACGATACCAAACATAATATTGTAATAAAAGGAGCAAGAGTAAATAATCTCAAAAATATTAGTCTTGCCGTTCCTCGTAATAGATTGATTGTAATTACTGGCGTTTCGGGTTCTGGAAAATCGTCTCTTGCCTTTGATACGCTTTTTGCAGAAGGTCAGCGTATGTATGTGGAAAGTTTGAGTAGTTATGCTCGTCAGTTTTTGGGTAGAATGGAAAAACCTGATGTCAACTGGATTCGTGGAGTTTCGCCTGCTATTGCTGTCGAACAAAAGGTAAATACTCGCAATCCACGCTCTACGGTAGGCACAACAACGGAAATTTATGATTATCTAAAACTTCTTTTTTCAAGAATTGGAATTACGTATTCGCCTATTTCTGGAGAAGCCGTAAAGAAGGATAATGTTTCTGATGTGGTTGATTTTATTGAAAGTTATGGCGATAAAGAAACAGAAAGCAACGCAAAATATATGATTCTTGCGCCTTTGGTTATCCCAGAAGAACGAACTTTTGAAGAGCAATTAAACATACTTTTGCAGCAAGGTTTTACACGTATAAAAGCAGGAGAAGAAGTAATTTTTATAGAACAATTATTACCAAAAGAGATTGACCCAGAACTTCAAAAAGGAAAAGACCAAACAGAGCAAAACTTAGAAAACTTTTTAGAAGAACACAAAGGCGAAAATCAAAAGGATTATTTAGAAGAAAAGAAAAAGCTAAAAAAAGCAGGAAAGAAGCCAGCAAAAAAAGCTACAAAAGAAAAAGAACCTGTTTCAAGACTTACAAAAGAACAAACTGCCGAACTCAAACGACTTCAAAAATTACCTTTATTTATCTTGATTGATAGAGGTGTAATCAAAAAAGGCGACGAACAAAACCGTTTCCGTATTGCTGATTCGGTTCAAACTTCATTTTATGAGAGTAAAGGCGATTGTGTAGTTGAGATTTATCAAAAAGACAAAGAAACAGAGCGTACCAGTTTTTCAGACCGTTTCGAAGCCGATGGAATGTTGTTTGAAGAACCAAATATCAATTTTTTTAGTTTTAATAGTCCTTATGGTGCGTGCAGGACGTGTGAAGGCTTCGGAACTGTTTTGGGAATTGATGAAGATTTGATAATTCCTGACAAAACAATGTCGGTTTATGAAGGTGCGATTGCTCCATGGAGAACGCCAAAAATGAGTAAATGGCTTAGTCCACTTTTGAAAAAAGGAATTGATTTTGATTTCCCAATTCATCGTGCTTTTCAAGATTTAACAGAAGCACAACAGAAACTTGTTTGGACAGGAAATAAACATTTTGAAGGCTTAAATACATTTTTCTCTTTTATAGAAAGTGAAAGTTATAAGATTCAATATCGTGTTTTGCTTTCAAAATATAGAGGTAGAAAAATTTGTCCAGATTGTATCGGTACACGCATCAGAAAAGAAGCAGGTTATGTAAAAATTGACGAAAAATCAATTCAAGAATTAGTTTTACTTCCTTTAGATGAACTAATAGAATTTTTCAATCAATTAGAACTTACTCAGCATCAAGAAAGCGTTTCGAAGCGAATTTTGATAGAAATTAGAAACCGTTTGCAATATCTCAACGAAGTAGGTTTGCAATATTTGACTTTAAATAGAAAAACGGCTACGCTTTCTGGTGGAGAATTTCAACGTATAAAACTAGCTACTTCTTTGGGTTCTGCTTTGGTAGGTTCAATGTATATTTTAGATGAGCCGAGTATTGGACTTCATCCACGAGATACACAAAATTTGATAAAAGTTTTGAAAAAGCTGCGTGATTTGGGAAATACAGTTATTGTAGTCGAACACGAAGAGGAAATTATGCGAGCTGCTGACCAAATTATCGATATCGGACCCGATGCAGGAGCGCACGGTGGACATCTTATTTTTCAAGGAACATTACAAGAATTAGAAAACGATTCGGACAGTTATACAGCAAAATATTTGCGTGACGAAATGCAGGTAATTATTCCTCAAACGCCACGAAAATGGAACGAATATATTGAAGTAGTTGGAGCAAAAGAACACAATTTAAAGAACATTTCGGTAAAATTTCCTTTGGGAATTTTGACTACGGTTACAGGCGTTTCTGGTTCTGGAAAATCTACTTTGGTGCGTCAATTATTATATCCTGCACTTGCCAAACATTTAGGAAACCACAATGACGAGAGTGGAAAAATGGACAAACTAGCTGGGAATTTAAAGAAAGTAACGAGTGTAGAAATGGTTGACCAAAATCCGATTGGTAAATCTTCTCGTTCCAATCCAGTTACGTATGTGAAGGCGTATGACTACATTCGTGCGCTTTTTGCAGACCAAACTATCTCAAAACAGCGAGGTTTTACACCTGCTTATTTTTCTTTTAATGTGGAAGGTGGACGCTGCGAAACGTGTCAGGGAGAAGGAAAAATTAAGATAGAAATGCAGTTTATGGCTGATATTTACTTGACTTGTGAGTCGTGTAAAGGAAAGCGTTTTCAAACCGAAGTGTTGGAAGTAGAGTTTGAAGGAAAAAATATTGCCGATGTGTTGGATATGACTATCAATGAAGCTCTACTAATTTTTAAAGATTCAAAACCCATTATGGCACGTTTGCAGCCTTTGCAAGATGTTGGGTTAGGATATATTCAGTTGGGACAGTCTTCCAATACGCTTTCAGGTGGAGAGGCGCAGCGTGTAAAACTAGCTGCTTTTCTTACCAAAAGTGCCAGCGACAGAGCTAATAGAGAACATATTTTATTTATTTTTGATGAACCTACAACAGGTTTGCATTTCCACGACATTTCCAAACTTTTAAAATCTATCAATGCACTTATTGAACAAGGACATTCTGCCATCGTCATCGAACACAATGTAGAGGTTATTCGTGCAGCCGATTGGGTAATTGATTTAGGAAAAGAAGGAGGAAAAAATGGTGGACATCTTTGTTTTGAAGGAACACCGAAGGAATTGGCGAAATTGAAGGAGAATTATACGGGTGGTTTTTTGTAAAAATTTATATAGTATCCAAAGGACTTTTGATTTTATTTTTACTTTTTTTTGTGATGTGTGTGTAAATTTGTGTGGTTTTAATAGAGTTATGACCTAAAAATTCTTGAATAAAACGTATATCTGTACCATTCTCCAATAAATGTGTAGCAAAACTATGCCTGAGTGTATGTACAGTAGCTTTTTGTTTGATGTTAGCATTTTTGAGTGCTTTCTTAAATATTTTCTGAATACTTGCAGTAGAGTATTTCCCCCCTTTTTGACCTTCAAACAACCATTCTTTAGGCTTGTAAACTTTGTAATATTTTCGTAAAAGGATTAAAAAATTCTCTGACAACATCACTTCTCTATCTTTATACCCTTTTCCTCCCTTTATTTTGATAATCATTCTTGTTGAGTCAATATCATTGATTTTGAGTTTAATAACTTCACTTATTCTCAAACCTGCACTATAAATTCCTGTAAGTATGGTTTTGTGTTTTAGGTTTGTAGGACTATTTATCAAACGAATAACATCTTCCTTTGAGAGTACATTGGGTAATTTATATTCCTGTCTATCAGGATAGAGGTAGTCAATTTGTAAATTTCTCTTATACATCTCTTTATAGAAGAGCTTAATTGCTCCTACAACTTGCTTTTGCGTAGAAAATGATATTTTCTCTTCTCTTATTCTTTGATAGAGATATTCCTGTACCTCTTTTTGTGTGATTTGCTCAACAGATTTATCAAATTGACTAAAAAACTTCTCCAGAACTGATTGATACGTTTTTCTGGTATTGTAAGCATAGCGTTTGATTTCTAATAATTGCATAAACTTTTCTATTTCTTCCATAATAACTCTTTTTTAGTTGGATATACGTAACTATAATTAAACTTACGTAATAACTACTAATTTGGTTGGTTATCTGGATGTTTCTTGTGAAGTTTACATCATTTTTGTAGTATTGAGTTTATATAAACGTTATCGGTAATGTAAAAAACCTGCGAAATATGACAGAACTTGAACAATATATTAAATCTTACTTTGGAATTGTTCAAGAAGACGACTTAAAAAAGATAGTGTCATTTTTCAATTTGACGACTATCCAAAAAGGGGATTTTTTGCTCAAACCTAATAAAACTTGCGACAAACTTTGTTTCGTGGAAGCGGGACTTTTAAGAACTTTTACGAGCACAGAAACCAAAGAAATTACGTTATGGATATCTCAAAAAGGTTACTTTTCAGCCGACATTTCAAGTTTTTTATTTGAAACAACTTCACGTTGGGCAATACAAGCATTAGTTGACAGCGAAGTTTACATAATTACCAAGGAAGATTATAACAAACTTGGAACGTTAGTGCCAAAATGGAACCAGTTTGAAAAAACATTTACTATAAGTTGTTTCACAGTTTTGGAAGAACGAGTTTTTAGTCATTTATCAATGACAGCAGAAGAACGATATGAAGAGTACTTTGAGCAGAATAGAGAACTTTTTAATCAAGTACCATTACAATATATTGCTTCATTTCTTGGAATGACTCCAGAAACATTTAGTAGAATTAGAAAAAAACAACTTTTGTAAATTCTTGATTTTTGTCAAGAGCAAAATGTTCTTTTTGACTGACCTTTGTGCTTTAATATAAAAGTTTATCAAAAAAATAAAACGCAATGTCAAAATTAATAAAAACAGAAATTGTAATTAACGCTACCCCAAGTAAAATTTGGACAATTCTTGCAAAGTTTGGAGACTATCCGAAATGGAATCCATTTATAAAATCCATAAAAGGTAATTTTAAAGTAGGCAACAAAATAGAGGTAACGATTACGCCACCCGATTCAAAACCGATGACTTTTAAACCCAAAGTATTAACTAATGAACCCAACAAAGAATTAAGTTGGCTTGGAACTTTGTTGTTTAAAGGTATTTTTGACGGAGAACACAAATTTGAACTTATTGACAATGGAAATGGAACAACAACTTTCATTCAGAGCGAAAATTTTAAAGGAATACTCGTACCTCTTTTCAAAAAAAGTTTAGATAACAATACGAAAAATGGATTTGAACTTATGAACAAGAAATTGAAAGAATTGGCTGAACGGAAATAAACACTACCGCTAACAATGTATATAAAAAATAGGCGAAACAGTAGTAAATTTAAGGGTTTTGGCTCGTATCAAACTTTGTGCTTAACCGAAAGTTTAGTGCTTCGAAATCGCCTACTTTTCATATACTAACCGTTATAGGGCATTAAAAAAAATGATAGAACTCAATACAAAGTGAAGACTAAAAAAATACCGACATATAATGCCGAAGAGTTTGAAAAACTAAACTATAATTACACATCGGACAGACTGAATGGAACAAAAATTGGTTTCAACGAATTTGAGATACACCGAATTGAAGACCACAAAGACAACATTAAATTTCCATTGTTACCTCACAGAAAGACAATTAATGACTTTATCTATTTGACAGAAGGGAAAATCATTAGAAGTAAGGGACTTGAAACTTTTGTATTAACTGAAAATCAATTATTCTTTTTACCTGCACACAATATTACAAGTACAGACTTTGTAAGTCAGAATGCAAAAGGAATTTATTGTCATTTTATGGATGAACTGATAGCCAATAAGTCAGTTAGAGAACTACATTTTTTGGACATTTCATCTAAACCAATTATAGACATTTCAGAAAATAAAAAGTCCCAAATTGAGCCTTTGTTAAAAAGACTTTTAGAGTTGGGGCATTTGGATAAACAGTTAATTTCATTATACATTCAACTTATTTTATCTGAAATACATCAAGTTTACGATTATAAAAGTAGCCAATCAAATACTTCGGCTTTTGTAATCACTGAAAAGTTCAAAAAAGAATTATTACGAAAAATTTACAGCATACAAACAGTTGCAGGATTTGCAGATAAACTAAATATAAGTTCAAATCATCTTAACAAATGCGTAAAATATACCACCAATAAAACAGCCCAAGATTGGATAAATGAAATGATAATTTTAGAAGCAAAGGTTTTGTTAAGGCAAACTAATAAATCAATTTCTGAAATTGCTCTTGAATTAACTAATCAAGATGTAAGCGATTTTGGCAGGTTTTTCAAATCTAAAACAGGGCTAAAACCAACTGAATTCAGAAATAAGGATTGATTTTGCAGGTTTATTCCTTTCTTTTACCTAACAAATAAGCCTCGCCAATAAATAATTTTGCACTATCAAATTTTAAACAATAAATCATTGGTAGTATGAAATACAAATCTATAATTCTAGGTATTGCAACCCTTTTTACAGTTGCAACAGTTCAAGCTCAAGAGCAAGGTGCTAAACCACCAAGCCCACCAATTCCCGTTGAGACTTTTGTGGGAAATAATTATCTAAACTTTCAGATGATTGTCGCCAAGCCTTTTCAAGAAGGTAGCAAGTTTGGATTTTTTAATGTTACCAATTTTAATGGTAGTTACGACAACAACTTACAGGAAAATGAATTCCTATCTCAAGCTTTGGTCAATTACGAGATATTTAGAGGATTTTCACTTGCGGCAGGAGCAACAATGAACTATAAAACAGGTTTTAGACCGACCGCAGGAATTCAGTATTTATTTGCAAATCGTGAATGGCTTTTTATTATACTGCCAAGATTTGATTTACGAGATGATTTTAATTTTGAAACATTTTCACTTTTAGAATATAAACCCCAATTGACAGATAAATTAGGACTTTATACAAGAGTACAGGGTTTGTATAATCACAACACTGAACAGGATTTTCACGATAGAAGTTACTTGTACTTTTCGAGCAGGTTTGTCTATCAAAAACTATCAATTTGGTTTAGGAGCAAATTTTGACAGATACGGTTCGATTTAAAGTAAATGGAGAAAACTATGGTTTATTCTTAAGAGTTCAACTTAAATAAAATAGATATGAAACTTAAAAAAGAAATAGTAGCCACAATTATTTGCGTCATAATTGTTGGTTTCACAATAGTTGGAAAGATTTTCAAAAGTCCACAAGTAGTGGATCAAATGGATAAATTAGGGCTTCAGGAAGAACTAATGCTTCTTGCGGGAATTGAAATAATGGCTTTACTACTTTATATCTTCCCAAAAACTTTCAATTTGGGGTTTTTCTTGCTAACAGCCTACTATGGTGGAGCTATTGCAGTAAATCTCAATTCACCGCTTGACACAATACCTGCACTAGTGTTTTTAGCATTGATTTGGATACTAAGCTACATTAGAAAACCTAAATTGTTTTTACCCAGTTTAGCGAGCAATAGGGACTGACAAATAAAATCATTCATAACGTGTTAGTTAATTTTTGACTAACACGTTTTTAATTTTAATGGACTTTAAATTTTTAGACAATTATGAAGTTATCAAAAAATATAGCAAATATTCTATTCGTCTTCTTGGTTTCTGTAATAATGACAGCAGTTATGTCTTTTGCAATTTTGGTTACACGCTTAGGATTGTCATCAGATTTTTTAGTTATTTGGCTTTCTGATTTTTTAGTAGGTTGTTTATTTTCAATTCCGACAGGATTTTTAGTAGTTCCTTTGCTTAAAAAAGGGATTGACAGAATTACGGAAGAATAAAAACGCCCTATAACAATGTATATAAAAAATAGGCGAAACAGCAGTAAAATCAAGGCTTTTGGCTCGAATCAAACTTTGTGCATAACCGAAAGTTTCGTGGTTCGAAAATCTTCCTGTAAGTATGGTTTTGTGCTTTAGATTTGTAGGACTATTTATCAAACGAATAACATCTTCCTTTGATAGCACATTGGGCAATTTATATTCCTGTCTATCAGGGTAGAGGTAGTCAATTTGTAAATTTCTCTTATACATCTGCGTTCTTGTTGGTGTTCCCCATTTACGAGTACTTCTTTACTGCCGTTGTTGTGTCTTTAGTTTCGGCTTGCCGTTACGATGACCAACAACAGAAATACGTACAGACTTAGATAAAACGACTGCTTTCTTGTTTTAGTAATTAGTTTTTATTAATAGGTTGCTACGTTCTTGTTGGTGTTCCCCATTTGCGAGTATTTCCTTACTGCCGTTGTTGTGTCTTTAGTTTCGGCTTGCCGTTACGATGACCAACAACAGAAATACGTACAGACTTAGGTAAAACGACTGCTTTCTTATTTTTGCATTAGCAATTAGTTTTTAGTAAAAGGTTGGTAGATTTATGGGAGTGTTTGTTGTTGGTCATCACAACGGCAAGCCGAAGTTAAAGACCAACCTTTATATTAGCATCATCAAAAAGAGGAAGTATTTAATGAAAAAAAGTCAGTTGAATTCTCTCGTAAATGTTGTATTTTTACAAGAATTCATCACAAGAGTAAACATCCTATAAGACCAACCAGATACTGGAAATCTATCCGTTGAAAGAGGAGTTACTCTTGTTCTTTTAGTTTAAACTCGTATAGAATGTCGGGACACCAAGCCCATTATCAAGGTAATGAGTACAACTAAACGATGAATTTTGTAAATTATGTAGCACCCAAAGATACAAAAAAATGGAAAAAAAATATTTTTATTTCGTAGGCATTGATATTAGTAAAGAACACTTAGATTTTGCGATTTATCACGATGGAAAAGTGCATTACCATCAAAGAATAGCGAATCAACAGGAAGTGATTGAAAGCTATCTTCAAGAACAACTTAGCAAAGAAGTTAGTTTTGAAAATACCTTGTTTTGTATGGAAAATACAGGTATTTACACGCAGCTTCTTTTGCGTGTTTTAGTAGCTCAAGGCTGTTCTGTTTGGTTAGAACATGCTATGGAAATCAAGCAATCTATGGGGGTAGTTAGAGGTAAAGATGATAAAATAGATGCCCAAAGAATCGCCCACTATGCTGCTCGTTTTCAAGATAAAGTACGCTTATACACACCTGCAAAGAAAAGTTTAGAGAAGCTCAAAGTACTTCAAACCCTTAGAAATAGATTGGTAAAAGTTCAAAAACAACTCAAAACACCTCTTAAAGAAAGTAAGTCATTTTTAGAAGAGGAGATGTTTACACTTTTAGATAATAACTCTAGAGTTATTTTAGAACAACTCAAAAAACAAATTAAGACCGTAGAACTACAAATCAAAACTATCATTGAGCAGGACGAAGTACTCAAAAGAATATTTGAATTAACTACTTCTGTTAGAGGTGTAGGGTCAGTAACGGGACTAGCCGTTATTATAGCCACAGGAGCGTTTAAAGATATAAATTATCCTAAAAAGTTTGCTTGTTATGCAGGAGTTGCTCCTTTTGAGAATAGCTCTGGAAAATTTAAAGGAAAAGCTAAGGTATCCTACATTGCAAACAAAAAAATGAAGGCACTATTACAAACCTGTGTAACAAGTACGCTTAAATATGAAGGCGAATTCAGAGAATATTTCGATAGAAAAAAAGCCGAAGGTAAAAAATCAAGAGTAGTAATGAATGCTATTAGAAATAAGATTATTCAAAGAATATTCGCTTGTGTTAAAAGTGGACAAAAATATCAAGAAAATTATCAATTTAATTTGTAATTGTCATAGAATTCAACGGCTTTGGAACTTCGGGTGCAACATTTTTTAAAGCTCAATAAAACCGACGAAAGAACAAGTACAAGATAGAATCTTGCACTAGAAAAATCCTCATTCCAATCAAAAAAAAGGAGTGAGGAATTTTTTCGGTGTTTTGTGTAGTTGATAATTATTTTCTAAATTAGAGATTGATAGAAATACCGATTTAAAAGATTATTTATGAATGAAAAATTTAAGGTTGAATTATTAGAAGAAGTTGTTGAGTTTTTAAATGAACTAGAAGAAAAAGCTAGAGATAAAATTATTTACAATCTTAGAAAAGCGCAAATAGTAAACGATAACGAGCTTTTTAAAAAGTTAAATGATAACGTTTGGGAGTTTCGGACGCTTCACAATAAAACTAAATACAGACTTTTTGCGTTTTGGGATAAGACAGATAAATCAAATACAGTCGTTATTTCTACTCACGCAATTATCAAAAAAACTGCAAAGACACCAACTAAAGAAATTGCTAAAACAGAAAAAATAATGGCAGCTTATTTTGAAGCTAAAAAATAAAAAAAATATGAAAACCTATACATTAGAAGAAGTAACAGATAAATACATCGGAAAAAAAGGAACTTCTAAAAGAGAACAATTTGAAACAGAGTTACGACTTGATGCCATTGCACACGCCATAAAACAAGCTAGAGAAGAAAGTAATCTAACACAAGAACAATTAGGAGAATTAATAGGCGTTCAAAAATCTCAAATTTCTATACTTGAAAGTGATTTGAAAGGTGTTAGTTTTGATATAGTTCTTAGAGTTTTTGAGGCATTGAAGGCAAAAATTAGTTTTAAAATTGAATTGGGAAACGAAAATCTGAATTTGATATAATTTTTTCGCATCTTATTTTTAATCAAACCTTCCTCATTCCAATCAAAAAAAGGAGTGAGGACTTTTTTTTAGTGTTTTGTTTAGTTGAGGATTATTTTCTACATTGTTAATCAATGAAACAAATAAAGCAAATAATACGAGAAGTTATTCCTGTCATCATCGGAATTTTGATTGCACTTGTAATCAATAATTGGAATGAAGATAGAAAGAATGAGAACTATCTAAATCAAATCTTTTCTTCGATCGAAAAGGAGTTAGAACAGAGTAATGAAAATATAAAACAAGCATTACCTAAGCAAAAAGCATTATTAGACAGTATAGATGTCTATTTGGACGACGAAGCAGTTTCAATAATTGACCTAGTATTGATAGGAAATGGAATTCAGAAACCAGAGATAAGAAATAATTCGTGGAGAGCAATCGCTAATTCTAAGATTGAATTAGTAGAATACGAACAGTTGGCTATTTTGTCTGATATTGAGGAAAGAAGAGCAAACCTTTATGAAAGAATAGAAAAAAAATCGGATTTTATATTTCACAACCTTCAAGAAACAAACAAAGAGAAAAAAGAGCTTCTCAAGCTGATAACTATAGACATAATTAATGCAGAAAAGAGACTATATTATACGATTGATGAGTTTATTAAGAAATAAATATTCTGCGTTCTTGTTGGTGTTCCCCATTTGCGAGTATTTCCTTACTGCCGTTGCCTTTGTCTTTAGTTTCGGCTTGCCGTTACGATGACCAACAACAGAAATACGAACAGACTTAGGTAAAACGACTGCTTTCTTATTTTTGTGTTAGCAATTAGTTTTTAGTAAAAGGTTGCTAGATTTGTGGTAGTATTTGTTATTGGTCATCACAACGGCTTTTATTGAACTACCTTTTCTGTCCCATAATTTCCATTAATTTTCCGTCTGTAAATTTTGCATAGAAGTCATACCAATCTTCATCAATATCTCCATAAAGATTAATGAAGCCGTGAAAAGGAATTTCTTCTGGTTCTATGTCTTTATCTTCGAACCACCCTGTTTTTACCAAAGAAAGTTTTCCCTCGTCTGTAATTTTATATACTGCTAAGCTAGAATCCAAACTTTTAGTTTGCCATTCATAATTTGGTTTGTGGGTTTTGATAAATTTTTTTTTCCTTCTCTGAAATCGGTAATTTATCAGGGCTTATATACAGAGTATCGAACATTCCCATAGATTAATCTTGTTTTATTTTTTGTGTAATTTAGTTCTGTCAAAACAAGAGAAATTCTAAAGAAGTTCAAGTTTCTATTTCTACATAAAAAAACTTTGTAAGTAGTCCGTGATCGGACTCTGACAATAGTTACAATAATTGCAAAATTTTCTTGCACTTTTGTCTAATCACATAACTATTTTTCAAATTAAATGTTGACAAAGCATTAAACAAGAATAGAATTTTATTAATTCTATTATTCAATAAAATCTAGCCTTTATACACACAATCATTTGAAATTCAATTATGAGCAAAAAGCCAAAAAAAACAGAAGAAAATAAAAAACAAGCCGATTTGGAGCAGCACAAAACAGACTCCCAAGGAAAAGTAATGACTACCAATCAAGGCTTAAAAGTCAATGATACCAATAATTCTTTGAAAGCAGGAGTACGAGGTGCTACTCTTTTAGAGGATTTTTTGTTGAGAGAAAAGATAACCCAATTTGACCACGAAAGAATTCCAGAGCGTATTGTTCATGCACGAGGAAGTGGAGCGCATGGACATTTTGAGTTGTACGAAAGTCAAGAGAAATATACCAAAGCAGGTATTTTTAATGATACATCCAGAAAAACACCAGTTTTTGTTCGTTTTTCTACTGTTGCAGGTTCAAAAGGTTCTCCTGATTTGGCTCGTGATGTGAGAGGTTTTGCTGTAAAGTTTTATACCGAAGAAGGAACTTGGGATTTGGTGGGAAATAATATGCCTATCTTTTTTATTCAAGATGCAATGAAATTTCCAGACCTTATTCATTCTGTCAAACCCGAACCAGATAGAGAAATTCCTCAAGCTGCTTCTGCTCACGATACATTTTATGATTTTGTTTCTCTGACTACCGAAACGCTACACAATCATATTTGGATAATGAGTGATCGTGGTATTCCTCGTAGCTATCGAATGATGGAAGGTTTCGGAATTCATACTTTTCGTTTAATCAATAAAGAAGGAAAATCTCATTTTGTAAAATTCCATTGGAAACCTGTTTTGGGAGTTCATTCGGTAACGTGGGACGAAGCCGTCAAAATTAATGGTGCTGATGCAGATTTTCACCGTAGAGATTTGTGGGACGCTATCGATGCTGGTCAGTTTCCAGAATGGGAATTAGGTTTTCAGATTGTTCCAGAAGAAGATGAACACAAGTACGATTTTGATATTCTTGATGCTACCAAACTTATTCCTGAAGAGATAATTCCTGTTCAGAAAGTAGGAAAAATGACACTCAACCGTAATCCTGACAATTTTTTTGCAGAAACAGAACAAGTTGCCTTTCTACCAGGTCATTTAGTTCCAGGGATAGATTTCTCGAATGACCCATTATTACAAGGTCGTATATTTTCATATAGAGATACGCAGCTTTCTCGTTTGGGTACAATTAATCATCATCAAATTCCTATCAATCAGCCTATTGTTCCAGTTCATAACAATCAACGTGATGGACACATGCAAACCAAAATCCCGAAAGGAAATACGGCTTATTTTCCCAATAGTTTGGGAGGTGGTTGTCCACACATGGCAAAGATTGCCGAAGGAGGCTTTGATTCTTTCGAGGAACGTATAGATGCCAAAAAAGTAAGAGCTAGAAGTGAGAGTTTTTCAGATCATTTTTCGCAGCCTGCACTTTTTTATCGTAGTCTGAAGGAGTGGGAAAAAGACCATGTTGCAGAAGCTTACACTTTTGAGTTGGGCAAATGCAATCATTCTCATATTAAGGAAAGAATGCTTTGGCTTATCGCTCAAATTGATACAAATTTGGCTAAAAAAGTAGCCGAAGGTTTGGGAATGGATATTCCAAAAGACATTCAAAGACCTATCAATCAAGCACTAGGAGCAGATGCAGATGTAGAAAAATATCAACCAAAAGAAAAGAAAAATTATTTGGATAAGTCAGACGCATTAAGTCAAACTCACATCAAAACAAAGACTATAGCAACTAGACAAATTGCTGTTTTGGCAGCTGATGGATTTGATATGGCAAGTTTTAAGAAGATGACAGAAGCATTAAAAAAAGAAAATGCTATGGTCAAAATTATAGCTCCTCACGGTGGAACAATTACATGTGATGAAGGAATGCAGCACAAAGTTGATGCAGCAATTACGACAACAGAAAGTGTTTTGTTTGATGCAATTTTTATACCGAGTGGGAAAAAATCTGTTGATATGTTACTTAAAACAGCTAAATTTAAAAAGTTTGTCAATGAGGCTTTCAAACATTGCAAAGCGATTGCCGTAGCTGGTGAAGGAGAAGAATTTCTTAATCATACTTACGTGAAGGAACATAAAGATGATAAAGCTATTTTTGTAAATGCGAATCCGAAAGAATTTATAGAAGCAATAGCCAACCATAGAAACTGGGAGCGTTCTTCGATAGTTAAAGATATTCCTGTTTGATTTTATAACCAAAAATTCCTCATTCCTGTAAAAAAGGAGTGAGGAATTTTTTTAGTGTTTTTTGGATTTGATAATTATTTTCCCATTCGTTCGCAGTATTTCGATACTATTTATATTATACAGACTTTCCTTAGCAAGAAAAGTTCAATAATGTAAGTTACCAGTCAGTTTATCTCTTTTCATATTTGGCTATAAGAAACTAGAGCAAATTCAAACAAAGGAGTTAGAAAGAGTTAGAAAGAACAGTTTATAATCAGTCATCTTAAAATAGTAATATAAAAAGAACTTAAAAATAACCATAAAAAGATAAATTTTGTAGGTTAAAATATTTTAAATCACATCACGCTTGTTTTTGACTAAGTCATACATCAATTCTCTTGCTCTATGTAATTGTGCTTTTACAGTTCCTAGAGGCGCATCAAGTTCAGTTGCTATCTCATCATAAGAAAGTTCATCAAAATATCGAAGTTCTACCAATTTTTTATATTTTGGAGGAAGCTGATTAACAAAATTTCGTATAATTTCTATTTTTTGTGTTTTGATGGCTGCTTCTTGTGGCGTTAGATTTTGGTCTGGAACGTCCATTTGAATTTGTTCGCCCGAATCGTTTTTGTAAGGCGTATGCAAGCTCAATGTTTCTAGCTTTTTCTTACGAATAAAATCGATACAATTGTTGGTTGCGATACGGAAAAGCCACGTACTAAATGTATATTCTTTCTTAAACTTTTTTAGACTCTTGAAGGCTTTTGTAAACGCTTCGATGGTCAAATCTTCGGCATCATCAGTATTTTTTACCATCTTGAGAAGCATAAAATATACCGAATTTTTATATCTATTCATCAATTCAGCATAGGCTTGTTGGTCACCTTTTACTGCTAAGTCAATTAAATCAAAATCTTTTAGAGCTTTGTCCGAAAATTCCTTATCATCAGCATTTGATAAAGGATTTTTGTTTTCTTTTTCTTCTGATTTTTCAGTATTTTTTTTATCGTCTTTCATCAATAGAGGTGTAATAAATATTTTTGTGTACTAAGTGATTTCCTGTTTTAAAAGAAATAATTTTTGTTTTACTTTATAATTTCTCTTGCCTTGCTGGTATTTTCTGCAACAAATTATACTATGCTATTTCTAATCCACAAATCAAAATTAAGTAAGAAATTGTCATTTTGACACACTTTTAAGATTTTGCTTTTTTGAATCTTCACTTCCATATCATTTCCATTTTTTAGGAGGAAAAAAAACTACTCCAATTCCTATTACAAAATAATAAATAATAAATATAAGTTCAAAACCAAAAAAAGTGGTGAAAAATTCCTTCAAAAAGTTTTTAAAAACCATTTTAAAAAAACCTTTATAAGTAGAACGGACTGAAACGGAATTATTTCGTATTCGGTTGTGAAATTGATTGTAGAAGATACGCAAAATAACGAAAAAAAGCAATTGTCTAATCACTTCAAAACCTAAAACTTCGTAAAAACCATTTATCAAAAAACCTATCAAAGCAACATACCAAAAAAAGATACTCAATGGATAAATGCTAGAAATAATTTTTTGGCGAAGCGAATATTTCGTTCCGACAGCCAGATGTCTTCGTTTTTGAGCAAACCATTCTGCAACATTTTGAGGTGCTTTACTTTCCGTTTGTCCATCTAAACAAATCGCTACATTCCTATAAAAACGCTTTTCTGAAAAGATTAAATCATCATCTCCTCCTAATTGTGAAGCTATTTTTTCAAAACTACTTTTATTACTTTCTTCTTCATTTTTCCTATTACTATTTCCATTATCTCCAAAAAAAATAGATTTTCAATACGCCAAATTCCTACCCACTCCCATATAAGCCATTCCAAAATTAGCAAAAGAAATATATTGAAGTGCTATAATTAAGGTTTCATTTTGAATAAACCAGCTCAAAATAGAATGAGGAAAACCAGTTTTTTCTTTTTTGTATAATGAAATTCCTATAACCGTATTTATTTCTTTATCATTACTAAAATTAATAAATGAATTTGCCATTTTCTCTATCCAAAATCTATCTTTTGGTAAGCAGTCGGCATCTGTCAGTAAAATAATTTCGTTTTTTGCTGCTTTTATTCCTATCTGTAAAGCATATTTTTTTCCATTCCAGTTTTTAGGTTTTTCTACAACAGAAATAAAGCTAAAGTTTTTGGTTGGATTGTTTTTTTTGAATTTTTGAAGAATTTCTAATGAATTATCTTCCGAACGATCATTGACTACAATCAACTCAAAATTTTCATAGCTTTGATTGAAGATAGAGATTAATAGTCTTTCTAAGTTTTTGGCTTCATTTCTTGCTGCAACAATAACAGAAATAAACATTTGAGAAGGCTTATTTTTGATTTTTCTAGCAAAAAATAGTTTTAAAATTACTACAAAAAAGCTAAGTTGTAGAATAAAGCTAATTCCTGTAAAAACCCAAAAAATATAAATTTGATTCAACTAAATTCGTAATTTTTAATTTTTAATTCGTAATTTCTTAAAATAACTCCAACTCGTTTCATTAGGAGAAGAATATTCTGTCGGAGCGTGTTGAAAAACAGGTTGATTTGCTCTTACATATTCCTTTACATCTTTTGGCAAACCCTCAAAACCATCCAACATTTTATATCCTCTACATTGATAAACTAGATTTCCTTCTGCATCGCTCATATTCATAAAAGGAAGCCACTGTCCGATACGTGTCCACGAAATAGTAGCAGGAATATCACTCAACATTGGATTTTCCAAATCATCTTTTCGTACAAAAAACTGAAATAGTTCTGCCCCTTGATACAAATCACTTTGTACATTTTGAGGAAATTCTTTACGAGTAATTTTGGAAGGATAAGTCAGAAAAATATCAGCATAAAAACAAATTACATCTTGCCCCAACTGACTATACGGAATACCATAAACAGTACTTTCTTCTGGCTTTTGTTCGTAATTTTCTTTTATCATATATGGAAACTGCTGGTTTACAGGGTCATTCCAAACGTGAATTACTTCTAAGGAGGTAGAAGAATCTTTGGTGTTTTTTAGAAGAGGATTTATCATTTTATCCAAAATCTTTCCTGTCTTTGCATCTGTATAAAGAGCGACTTCTCTAGTCAGGAGTTGATAAGAAGAGTCCGTTTTTATCCATCTAGACATACTAAAACCTTTCATTCCCATTATTTTTTGGCTTCTTTCTCCATTGATAAATGAATAAATACTTCCTTCCCAATAATAAGTACTTTCTTCTGCTTGATTTGAGGTTTCTAAACCATTAATCGAACTTCTAACTTTCATAAAAGCCTCAAAATTTTGTTTGTCGTCTTCTAAGTTGAGTTGTTTTTCTGGTTCAGAGTCCAAAATTATTTCATCTTTTGTTATACTATTTCCGATGGTAGATTCGGTATTCTGACTTATTTCGCTTTTCTTTGTTTGACAGCTAGAAAAAAATAAATTCAAAGCAAGGCTAAGAATAATTATTCCTATCAAAAAAGAAAGGTTAGAATGTATTTTCTGAAACATAATTGAGTTTTTTGTATAAAAGAAGAGTTGTTGATAGCCGTTGTATTCCCAATTGATTTTATGTAAAGCTAAACAAATTAGTAAGTTTTAGGCTTATAATCTTGAAAAAAAATATCAAAAAATAGTACAAAATGGAAATTATTGGAAGAGTAGAAGAAGTAGGTCTAACCGATTTGGAAGTGCCTTTAATAGATGCCAAAACCGATACAGGAGCTTATACTTCTTCACTTCATTGTCATAACATTAGAGTAATTGAAGAAGATGGAAAACAGTTTTTGTGTTTTTCTATTTTAGACCCTACCCATGATAATTATCAAGAACGAGAATACCGTTTGGAAGAATTTTCTCAAGCAAAAGTTCGCAGCTCAAACGGAGTAGCCCAAACTCGTTATAAAATTCATACTCGTGTACGCATCGGACGAAGCGATTACAAGACATTTTTTACACTCACAGACCGAAAAAATATGCGCTATCCAATCTTGCTTGGTAGAAAACTATTGAGCAAACGATTTTTGGTAGATTGCTCTCAAACCTATTTATTGCCTCTACCTAAAAAGAAAAAGTAGAAAGGTAAAAAGAAACAAAAAGAAATAACATAAATGAAAATTGCAGTTCTCTCTACAAACGAAAATTTGTACTCTACCAGAAGGCTCATCGAAGCCATCGAACAAAAAGGACACCAAGCCACCGTCATCAACCACACCAAGTGTCATTTCGGAATGGAAAAAGGTCTTCCAAATATTTTTTATAAAGGAAAATTACTTCCTCCATTTGATGCCATTATTCCAAGAATTGGAGCATCGGTTACCTACTTCGGAACGGCAGTAGTTCGTCAGTTTGAGATGCGTGATACTTTGTGTGCCAACTCTTCTCAAAGTATTTCTCAATCTAGGGACAAGCTTCGCAGTCTTCAACTATTATCAAAAGTCGGTGTAGGAATCCCTAAAACGGTTTTCGCTAAATTTCCAAAAGATAAAGAAGTTGATATGCTTATCAATGAAGTAGGTGGAACTCCTGTTGTTATAAAACTTCTTGAAGGAACGCAGGGTTTAGGAGTTGTTTTGGCTGATACTTCACAGGCTGCAAAGTCGACGATTGAGGCTTTTTCTGGTCTGAAAGCAAATATTTTGATTCAAGAATTTATTGCTGAAGCTGGTGGTGCTGACATTCGTGCACTTGTGGTGGATGGAGAAGTAGTTGGGGCAATGAAACGACAAGGAAAAGAAGGTGAGTTTCGTTCGAATCTTCATAGAGGAGGACAAAGCAAAATCATAGAGCTTTCAAAAATAGAACGTCAAGCTGCCATAAAAGCTGCTAAAGCAATGGATTTGTCGGTTGCTGGTGTTGATATTTTACTTTCTGCTCGTGGACCTTTGATTTTGGAAGTCAATTCTTCTCCCGGGTTACAGGGAATTGAAACGGCTACACAAGTAGATATTGCAACCAAAATAGTAGAATATGTAGAGCGTGGTGTACTTGCAAAACGTGAAGAACTGGCTGCAATGACTGAGGAAGAAGAAGAAGACTAAGACTAAGAGTAAAAATTTAGTAATTTGTTTAAGTATAAAAGTATAAAAGTATAAAGTCAGGAATTATTAGAGAACCAAATTTTGTAAACAGCTTGTAGAATGATTTTAGAAATAAACATTTTGCAGGCTTTTTTATTCCTGCTTGTTATTTCCAAACAATAACTATTTTCGTAGTTCGATAAATTATACAATTATTGACTTTTCTCTTCTTTGTGTTTTTCATAATTTAATAGTTTTTTCGACTTGATAAATCAAGCCTCTACCTCATTTATAACATAGCAATTTGATTTATCAAATTGACTTTTTTGGTGTGAAACACATTTCAAAGAACAGCGAAGCTAATTTTACTACACAACCCCAAAAAAAATAGAGAGTCAAAATTGAATTGGTTAGAAATCTTACTTGTTTGGAAAAGTAAGCTAGTATCCGATTATGTAGCTAAGGTTTTATCGTTATTTAGTACCGTATAACATAAATTTGGTAACATTTTTCTACTGTCGGAGGCTTTGCCCTCAACGAGGATTATTGCTCAAAAAGCTCAACGACGGCTTTAGCCTCGTTGACGGTGGAGTATAAAACGTCATTTTTATTTCCTAATCTCCATTCCCTTTATTCCCTTCATTTTTCAATCTCTATTTACTTAGCCGAAACTTCATTTTTATATTCTTTAAAAGCACGATAAATTCCTGATGCAATATACGTTTGTCCGTTATCTGTTTTGAGATATTCTTGTTCGGTTGCATTAGTGAGAAAACCAATTTCGATAAGTGCTGCTGGCATTGCTGTTTTCCACAACACTAAAAAGCCACTTTGTTTTACACCTCTATTTTCTCTATTTACACGTTCTTGAAACTGCTTCTGGACTTTGGTAGCAAAATCAATACTTTTAGTTTGGTTTGCACTCTGAAAATTTGACATTTTGATATATGAAATAATGCTATATGGGTCAAATTGATATTTTTCTTTGTGATTATCTTCTTTCAAAATAACGGCATTTTCACGCATTGCCACATCAAGATTTCCCTCTGTTTTGTGCATTCCGATAGTGTAGGTTTCCGAACCAAAAACGGCTTTATTGTCGGCTGCATTACAATGAACAGAAATAAATAAATCGGCTTTGTTTCGGTTTGCAATCGCTGTACGCTCGTCTAGTTCTACAAAAACATCTGTGCTTCTTGTATAAATTACTTTTACATCTTTCATATTTTCCTTGATATAATTTCCTACTTTCAAAGCCACCGAAAGTGCAACATCTTTTTCTTTTGCTTTACTTCCCAAACAACCGGGGTCTTTTCCTCCGTGTCCAGCATTGATAACTACTGTAAAACTTGTAGTATCTTTATTAGTAAAGCTAAAGAGAGTTAAGCCAAACAAGGCAACACAAAATAAATAAGGAAGAGATTTTAGATATTGATTCATAACGGATTGGTAATTTTTGCTGGGTAATTTTTTTATACTGTTTTAAAAATTTGATAAATCAAATTGCTACGTTTAGATTATATAACTGTTTAATTCATCAAAACTTTATTCTACTCAAAATTAACAAAAAACTTTCCAATTCTGCATTTATCTGTTTGTTTTGACTTCAAAATTTTGGTCGAATAAACAAATCACTACTTAGTTTGTGGTTTCATTTTTGACTATTTCGCTTTCGAATATATTATGTCTATCGAAAAAATAGAAGTAAACCATAACTTTTTGTACTTTTGTGAGTATATTTAATTTCTGTTCTATTTCTAACTTATAGTATAGTTATAATTTCCCTTTTTATTATTATTACTTCTCCTTTTTAGTTGTGGCAATACGTCCGAATTCTTATAAAATCTTAGTGGCTGATGATTATGATAGCAATTTGGCTGTTATTGAAAGTATTTTCGAAGAATCTGGTCAAGTATTCGAAATTATTTATGCTCACGACGGGCTATCGGCTTATAATCAAGCCATTTCTGAATCTCCAGATTTGATTATTATGGATTGGGAAATGCCCCAAATGACAGGAATTGAAGCTGTAAGAAAACTAAAAGCAAGACCAGACACCGAACATATTCCGATAATCATGACGACAGCTTTTACCTCGTCAGAACACTTAGAAACGGCTCTTCAGGCTGGTGCGATAGATTATGTCCGAAAACCAATAGATGAAGTAGAGCTTTTAGCTCGTGTCAATTCTGCGCTACAACTTGTTACTTCCTACAAACAGATTTTGGTTCAGAAAGATGAAATTCAGGAAAAAACGAAAAAATTAGAAGCTGCTTTTGACGAAATAGAAAAGAAAAATGATAAAATAATGAGTAGTATCAAATATGCAAAACGCATACAAGATGCGCTCCTCCAGCCTCCAGCTTTATTACAAAATTTACTTAAAGATTCTTTTATTCTCTACAAACCTCGTGATGTAGTGAGTGGAGATTTTTATTGGTTTTGTGAAAAGGATAACAAAATCGTAATTGCTGCTGTTGATTGTACAGGACATGGTGTTCCGGGGGCATTTATGTCTATGCTTGGCGATACTTATCTCAATCAAGTGGTGGGTGTAATGGGAATTATTGAACCGAATAAAATTCTTAGTCAGCTTCATGAATCTATCCGAACGGCTCTCAAACAAGATGCTACCCAAAATCGTGATGGAATGGATATTACAGTTTGTGTTATCGATAAAAGGGAAAGAACACTCAAATTTGCAGGGGCAAAAAATCCATTAGTTTATATTCGTGATGGCGAAGTAATTAGGGTAAAAGGAGATACAAATTCAATCGGTGGAAAAAATGCCGAACTTGATTTTACTACACATACTATCGAACTTAGAGAAGAACCTACGCCATTTTATATTTATTCTGATGGTTATCAAGACCAGTTTAGTAGTGGAATGCACAGCAAATTTATGGCAAAACGCTTTAGAAAACTCCTTTATAAAGTCCATACATATCCATTTGCAGAACAAAGAGATATTTTAAATCATATCCTTAAAGATTGGATGAGGCAAACTCGGCAAGTAGATGATATTTTGGTTATTGGTTTTGCTATATAAAATCAAAAGACTTCTCAAAAAAATATAAAGTAGCTTGATAACTTGCAGCCTCCAAAAGAATTGCGTTATCTTTGCGTTACTTTCAAAAGTAGCTGACACTTTCCAAGTGTCAGAAAAAATATTTTAATAATCGACAGTTTGGAAACTGTCGGCTACTTATTTCAACACCATGTTAGAACTCATCAACTTAATTACAGCTATTTCGTGGGACGTAAGTCCAGAAATTTGGCAATGGAAATTTATTAACCTCCGTTGGTACGGACTTTTGTTTGCCACAGGTTTCATTGTTGGTTATTTTATATTTTCCAAAATCTATGAAATAGAAGGAAAACCACAAGAAGACCTCGAAACACTTCTTACTTATATGGTTATTGCTACTGTTGTGGGTTCTCGCTTGGGTCATTGTTTGTTTTACGACCCTGTTTATTATTTGTCTAATCCTTTAGAGATTTTATATATTTGGAAAGGTGGATTGGCTTCTCATGGTGGAACTATCGGACTTTTAATTGCAATTTATATGTACTCTAGAAACCATCCAGACCAACCGTATTTATGGCTTTTGGACAGAATCGTAATTCCGATTGCGCTTGCTGGTGCGTGTATTCGTTTGGGAAATCTTATGAATTCAGAAATTTATGGTGGAGTTACGGATTTGCCTTGGGGATTTATTTTCCTTCAAAATGGCGAAACACTTCCAAAACATCCTACTCAACTTTATGAAACAGGTGCGTATGTCTTGCTTTTTATTTATCTAATGGCTTCATATCTCCAGATGAAACGCTATGTACCGAGAGGAAGAATTTTAGGTCAGTTTTTAATGTTACTTTTCGGCGCACGTTTTTTTATTGAATTTGTAAAAAACGTACAGGAAGCGTGGGAAATTGATATGGTTGCAACGTATGGAATCAACATGGGACAGCTTCTAAGTATTCCTTTTGTAATTGTAGGAACGTACTTTTTTATTCGTTCTTTTTCTGAAAAATCAAAAAGAGAAGCTGTTGAGTTTGCTGAAAAGACGAGTACTAATCTCGTCAGTAAAGACACCGATAAGGGTAAGGTAAAATTGAAAGGTAAGAAGTAATTTATTGGATTTTAAGTAGTGAGGCGAAATTAAATATATGTATTATTTTGAAATGAATTTTTCAAACACAGAGTTACAGAGAACACAGAGAATGAAACCTGATAAGACAGCGAAGTTAAATGCTTTTTTAAATACGTTTAATTCTGCTTAAGTACTTATTAGGTTAATAGCATCTAATTTGGACATTTTTTTAGTTTTTAGTTATAGAGTAGCGAAACGGTATTGCTTTTCAATCTTTGATATAGCAAATTTCAATGTTACGTTACTCTGTAGCTAAAATTTGATTACTATTCTTTATTACAGAAAATTTATTTTCCAAAACTCCAATTGATTAGAGGCATTCTTCTTTCTTGGTTTACATTCCATAATCCAATCTGTATTCCTCTAAAATTCTCACTTCTATTAAAAACACCAATTTGTAACCCCTTCATTTGGTTGGTTTCATTAAAAGGAGCAATCTGAACTCCCTCAAACTTTATATCAGCTCTATTACTAGCAAGAGCCAATTGCATTCCCTTTCCTTTGTATACATGATTGAAGAGAGCTACCTGTATTCCGTTCATAGTAACAGTACTGTTTCCCATACCTGCTATTTGTATTCCATTATGGATTTCAGCATAGTTTGTAAATACAGAGGCTGAAAAACCGTTGATTTGATCGTTGTATTGTCCTATTGCACCCAAACTAATTCCGTTGATAAGACAATAACAAAAATTTCCTGTTGCTGATAAACTTAATCCGTTTATTATTTCAGAAAACTCTGATTTGTCATACTTAGAAGGTATGTTATTCTCGTAGCCTTCTAATTTATTCCTACTACTTATCGGAGGGTCTTTGAAAAGAAATACAAACAAACCTGCTCCTACAAGCTCTAATTTTATACCGTTTGTATATGTCTGTCTATCGTGCATATCAAATGTAGATAAACCTAAAGAAATTCCGTTTATGGTAATGCTATCTTGATGATATGTCCAAACTGGAAAGTAATGTTTGCGCTTTGGTTTGTCTTGTGAATAAGCAGAGCTATTAGAGGCAAATAAAAGCAAAATGAGTAGTAATTTTTTCATAAGTAATTGTGCATTAAAATTTATATTCAAAAAAATAATGTAGAATCCGAAAACTCTACATTATCTACTAGCATAATTTCTACATTTAATCCTCATCTATCAAGAAAGGAGTTTTCCCATTTGTAATAATCACTTTTGCATTATTCGACTTTGAAAGTTCTTTAAATGCTTCTATACTCAAATACTTCAATGTAATTTCGTTAAGTGATTCATTAATAATTTTTTGAGCATCACGGATAGCTTCGGCTTCAATCTGCATTCTTTCGGCTTCTTGTCGTTCACGTTCTAAAACAAATTGCATAGTTTGCGACCTTTGTTCGGCTTGTAATTTTTCTTCTATTGTTCTGGAAAGATTAGCTGGTAAATTAATGCTTTTCAGTAATACCGACTCTACTACAAAACCTCTATCTCCCAAACGTTCCATCATTTTTTTGGCAATCGCAACTTCTATTTCGTGGCGTTCGGAAGTATATAAATCTTTTGCAAAAAACTGTGCTGTTACGTCTGCTACCGAAGAGCGAAGAACACTCATAATAATATCTTCGCCATTTCTTACGCCTACCGTTTCTATTATTTTGATGGCATATTCTTCTTTCACATGAAAAAGAACAGACAAATCACAACTAATATTCAGACCTTCTTTTGTAGGAAGTGAAGTAAGAGAAGCATACATATTTATGGTGCGTGTAGGAACTTTTACAATCTTACTCAAAAAAGGATTGTGAATATAAAAACCTGGTTGTTTGATTCCTCCTACTATTTTCCCCAAACGCTGTTTTACACCAACTTCTCCTGGTCTGACGATTCCACAGGAAGATAAAGAAAACGATAAAATGGTAAATAATAAAAGAGATAAAATAATTTTTGAACTTGATTTAAACTGTTTCATTGTCGTAAAATTTTATGAGTAAAATGGAAATAATTTTTTCTGAAGTCTTTAAAAAAAACTTCAAGGACGATTAATTGAGAGAAAGCAAAGCAATTAAGTTTCTATATTTTCTAATACGGTAAAAAAGCATAAAAGTATTCACAATTATTTTTTAATTTCAATATTACTGACTTTACAGAAATTATATTTAATGAATAGTACTATAATGAAGCAAATTAAATTCATCAAAAACCGACTTTACTAAACTTTACTTCAGTTCTGTTTTACAATTATTTTCTATTACATTTAGCTTTTAGCAAACCAGAATTGTAACAAAATTTTTGGAAAACAAACTACTTCAAATTGCTTTTAGTAATAGCCTTTAATACGTTATGGATTGCTTATTTGAAACCTGTAAATAATTTTTTCTTGATTATAGAAATATTGATTTTATTAATTTTTACTTTTGGGATTAATTTGTCTGTTTCCAATAAAGAAAGTTAAATTGAAGCTTTATATTCCTTTTTTAAGGTTGTGTAGTAAAATTAGCTTTATTGTTCTTCGAAATGTGTTTGGTAATTAAAAGTTCAATTTGATAAATCAAATTAGCTTCGCTGCTTTTCAGGTGCTATGTTTAAACGAGCTAGAGACTTGGTTTATCAAGTCAAAAAATAGGAAACACAATTTTAACTACACTACCTATACTTTAGAGTAACACAAAAATCAACATTACCCAAAATTTTGGTGCAATCGAACTCCTTAAAATAATCCTGTGCTAGTTTGTTCTTTACTTCTTCTTCTCTTATTTTGTTCATTTTTTTCTATAAATCTACGTTTTCGAACTATTGCAAAAATACAGAATCTTTATTAGAATTTTTAAACTTGAGTTTTTGTTTTTATCTTCTCACTTTATTATTTCAAAATTACTCTTTCAAAAATCCATATTCAAATACTTTAGGTTCTATTTTTTTAGCTAAAATTTTCAAACTATTTCTCAAATTACTTATTCGCTCTGTATATTCTTTGTCATCACTTTTACTATTCATTTTTCCTTTTGCATTTCTGCCTTGAAAATGAGAACGAATATCGTACAAAGAGGCATTTATATTTACATTTGGCTGCTTGTGATAATATTTCCAAAGCTCTCGTCCTGCATCAAAAACGGTTTTTGCTTCTTCTGAAAACACTATTTTTTCTTGCTTTTTCTTCTCTAAAACAGAAAATAAATCTGTTGTAATTTCTGTATTTACTTTACCTTCCAAATATCTTGACATAAAATCACTTTCAAATTTTGTTCTGGCTTTTACTTCATTTTCTGAAAAGGGAATCCAATGATTTGTTCCGTATTCGCTTCGTATGCTATTTTTGAAAAGTGTAAATGCCAAACAATCGTTTTGAAATTCGGTATCTTTTTTCCATTTTTTGTTGGGATATAAAAACTGGTCACGGTCGTTGAGCCAGTCTGCTTTTACAGATTTTCTGACTGCAAAATAAATACTTGCTTCTTTTACGTTGCTTTGATTGATAAGAAATTGTCCTGCTTCGGTATTGTACTTCATTTTGTCGTGGACAATCTGAATCATATTTTGGTTTTGAAAATCATTGCCTTTAAATGGAAATTTACCTATCAATTGATTTCTCTTTGGATCGGCTCTAAATGGTTTTACCCAATCATTTATATACTGGCTATCATCGTAAGAGAAATATTTTTTCTTTCCTATATAATTACCTTCTTTATCAAAAACATCAAATTTTGCTTTTTCAAATTTCTGCTTTTCCGAAGTATTCCAAATCATAAAACCAATCGGAAAACTACCTTTCACATTATCAAAAGTGCTGGCAGGAACGACAAATGCCTTTTCTAATTTAGCCTCAAAAAAGTTTCGAAACTTAATAAAATGTTGTCCGTTCAAAATCTTCACTTTTGAAAACTCTGCAATTATGGCATCAGGAATTTCAAAATAAATGCGTGTCAGAAACTGCACAAACAGTTCAGCATTTCCCTGTCCCAACTGTTCTGCGTACTTTTTATTGGTGGCATTCTGTTCTACTCCTTTGTTTCCCTCTATGCCTTGCAAGGTTTTTTTGTTGCTGGCTTCTGCATAAGGAGGATTAATATAGATGACTAATTTCTTTCTTTTTTCTGGATTGTTGATAACATTTAATAATGCTTCTGGAACTTTATCAAAGCTATCGTTCAGAAAATCAAACTGAAAAACGTGTTCTTGTAAAAGGTTTGCTCCCTGTCCATTTACTGAATTTTCGTTCATCGTTTCGATGCGTGAGTGCATCACATCGACATCTTGTTTGTCTAAGGTAGAAGCAAAAATGTTGTATTTATTGGTCAGTCCTGCAAGTAAATTTCCTGTTCCTGCTGCACAATCCCAAATATAATAGTCATCTTGCCAATCTGCTCCCAAAACATCGGTAAGATACTTTTGAGAGAGTTCAACCCAAATTTGAGGCGTAAAAAAACTCCCTTTTCGTTCTCGTATATCCTGTGGAACGAGCAAATCTCGTCGCTCTACAATGTAATCCCAATATTCCTGTTTCGGTGGACGTTCGTATTTATTCCAGAACTGATTATGCTGTTTCTGATTATCTATAAAACTAGCCGTTTTGGAATTAAACATTCCCATATCGTCTAGTTTTCGATCTAATTTATAATGATTTTTTTGTAAAAGAACGTATAGTTTTTCTTTTAATGTTTCGTTTTCCTTCGAAAGTAAATCGGCTAAATAAAAATCGCCATCAATTATTCCTCCTTTTTTGGCAATCTCCCAATTTACGGCAATGGTAGGTTTTACGCTCGTAAGCCATTTGTTATAAATAGCAATAAAGTTGTTTTTATCAATCTGAACCTTTGAAGTGGCTGATTTTCCTGCTATAAAATTAGTTTTGATAAAATGATTTAACTCTTCATCGTCTTTTCCAAAAAAGAAAACGAGCGAATAGTTCTCTAAAATCTTAATGACTTTATCATAAACCTGTTTAAATTCTTTTGTTTCGTGATTAGAAGGCGCAACATTCCAATTAAAATCATTGATATAAAAAATATCGTGAATTTCATTATACGGAATAAAAGCAATTTTTTCTGTATCAAATGCCCCCAAATAGGCAGGAGGAAGATACGTATCAAAAGTACGAGCCTTTCCAATCGTGAGAATAAGCTGGACAAGAGAAGTATAAAAATTAGCATTTCCCTTTTTTGCTTCTGCCCAAAGTAGAGATTCTTTTATAGTATCAGAAACCTCAATGTCGTACTTTAGAGTAACACAAAAATCAACATTACCCAAAATTTTGGTACAATCGAACTCCTTAAAATAATCTTGTGCTAGTTTGTTCTTTACTTCTTCTTCTCTTATTTTGTTCATTTTATTCTGTATTCATTTTCTCAAACTATTTTCTCAAATCACTTTAGAAATTTAAGATATAAAAATTAGAAAAGAAAATTTAGGATTACATTTTAATAAAAATGGTTATACTTTAAACCTATAAGGTTTTGAAAACCTTACAGGTTTGAATGTAAGGCTTTTATTTCTCCCAAAACTCGCTCTACACCAATCTCATTAATATCCATTCCCATAGAATTACAATACTGTGCATAAACTGTTTCTTTATCATTTTGATTTAATTCTTCTTCAATTTTGGGAGGAAAAATATAAGAAATAGGTAAATTATAATTATCTGGATAAGGACTAAAACGACCGATATGCCTTCCATTAGCAATGCAAATAGTTTTCGTTTTTGTAGCTGCTCCTACATGTGAAGCTACCGTTTCGTTTGTAATTAATAACTTGCTTTCAGATATGACTTGAGTTAGCTCTATCAAATTTGTTTTTCCTGTAAGGTCAGTTATTGAATTTAGAATTTCACTTTGATTTTCAAAATTATTTTTAACAAAACCTGTTATATGTTTTGCCAAAATCTGTTCATTTTTTCCTCCTATTAAAACAAAATTTAATTTATTATTCGTAGAATATAATTCTGAAATAAGTTTTGCAAAGTTTTCAAAATGCCACGTTTTATAAATCTCACTTGCACCGATGAAAAGAGCAATTTGATTTTGTTTCTTTTCTATTTTATCTACTTTATTAATCTTATCCACTAAAGAAGGATAATTTAATTCTACTTTTCTATTCAAAAACTGTTCAAAGAAAATTTTATTTCTCTCAAACTCAAAAACGGGTTTATTAGGAGTTTGTACTAATTGAGTATAAAAACTATCAGCTAATTTTTTCTCTTTTTGGATTAAATTATCGGTATTTCCCTCGTTTCCAATTCGCTTTTCTGCACCTGAAACATTCACAATAGCATCTCCAAAAAGTAGTAATCTTGAATAAGTTGGTTCAATGGCTATCTCAAAACCTTGCTTTCTGATTTGCTTTTGTTTTTGATAACGGTACAATGGATTTTGATAGAATTTTTTACGGTCAATCCAGATTACATTATTTACCGTTTCTTTGTCCCATTCTTCAAATAATGATTTCCACATACTATTTCCACACAAAATACGCTTGTAGTTTTTATAAATATCGTCTTTTGCTAGTTCTTCTAAAAAATTTCTGAATAAAATATAATCTCCAATTGCATCTAAACGGATAATTAAAAGTGTGTTTTTATGTAATTTGTAATTTGTAGAACTAATAACTAATTTATCGATAAAATGACACAAACGAACCTCAAAGGCAATTTTGATGCGTTCTTTTAATTTTTGGAAGGTAGATTTTTCTTTCATTTGTTTTACTTTTTTAGTGATGTTGTTGGTGTCGCTTCGCTAAAACACCAACAACGGCATTGGGTTTCTATGTCGCTCGTGGGACACGAGCAACGGCAGACGATTTGCAATTCTACTCCGTTAGGAGTTCAATATTGGTAGAAAAATATAAAGAAATTAAACTTCATTTACTCCGTAGGAGTTGTATATCGGTATTTTTGTTTGGTTAATATCGAAAATTAGCTACGCTGAATTTAAATTCTACCAGTATAAAGTTCCTAATGGAACATAATTTCTTAGCTTAATGTAATTCTTGTATAAGAAAGCCAAGCCATTTTCCTGCAAAGTACGGAATGCAAAACACACTAAAGTGTGTTCTACAAAAAAAGCATTCCTACTTTCATAGAAATGCTTTTTCGTTTTATAGTTAATCAAAAACTAATTTTACTTAGCTTTTGCTTTTTCTTTTTGTTCTTCTTTTTTCTCTGCTTCCTTCTCTTCTTTCGTTTCAGGAATTGCATTTTTGAGTTCTTCAAAAGTACGTTTTACTTCTCTTTCCTCATACGATTCTATCTCGTCTCCAATCTGAATTTCGTTGTAATTCTTGATAGAAATACCACACTCAAAACCATTTTTGACTTCTTGTACATCGTCTTTATAGCGTTTTAATGCTTCAATTTCTCCTTCATGGATAACAATACCACCACGAATAATTCGGATTTTGTTGTTGCGTTTAATCTTACCACTTGTAACCATACAACCAGCAATAACGCCCACTTTAGAAACTTTGAATGTTTCACGAATTTCGACTGTACCGACAATATCCTCTTCAATTTTTGGAGCAAGAAGACCAACAATAGCCGATTTTACTTCATCAATCGCTTTATAAATTACTGAATACAGACGTACTTCTACTTGTTCTCTATCTGCTAATGCACGAGCATTACGGGACGGACGAACTTGGAAACCGATGATAATTGCATCTGAAATAGTTGCAAGATTAATGTCTGATTCTGAAATCTGACCTACACCTTTCATTACTACATTAACATTTACCTCGTCGGTAGAAAGTTTTTGTAGTGAATCTGCTAATGCCTCAACCGAACCATCAACATCACCTTTAATAATAAGATTGAGCTGTTGGAAATTACCGATAGCAAGACGACGATTAATATCACTAAGTGTAAGACGACGAGTAGCACGAATAGACTGTTCACGTAAAATCTGTTCACGACGAGTAGCAATATCTTTCGCTTCACGTTCCGATTTCATTACATTAAATCTATCTCCAGCTTGTGGCGCACCATCAAGACCCAAAATCTGAACTGGTGTTGAAGGAGGTGCAGTTTCCAAACGGTTGCCCAAATGGTCAATCATTGCACGTACTTTACCAAAATGCGAACCTGCTAAGATTACATCTCCAATTTTCAGTGTTCCGTTTTGTACGATTGTAGTCGCTACATATCCACGTCCTTTGTCCAAAGAAGCATCTACAACAGTTCCTGCTGCATTTCTGTTTGGATTTGCTTTGAGTTCTAATACTTCAGCTTCTAACAAAACGCCTTCTAAAAGTTCGTCTATACCTTCGCCTTTCTTTGCAGAAATGTGATAGGATTGATATTTTCCACCCCAATCTTCTACAAGAATATTCATATCTGCTAATTCCTGTTTTACTCGGTCTGGATTAGCTCCATCTTTATCAATCTTATTAATAGCAATAATAATAGGTACTTCAGCAAGTTTGGCGTGATTAATCGCTTCACGAGTTTGAGGCATAACACCATCATCTGCTGCAACTACAATAATAACAACATCGGTAACTTTTGCACCCCTCGCACGCATTGCCGTAAAGGCTTCGTGACCCGGTGTATCAAGGAAAGTAAGTTCTTTTCCTTCATCTAAAATAACATTATAGGCTCCAATATGCTGCGTAATTCCACCTGCTTCTCCGTCTGCAACTTTTGCTTTTCGGATATAATCTAGTAATGTAGTTTTACCGTGATCTACGTGTCCCATAATCGTAACGATAGGCGCACGTTCTTCCAAATCTTCTGGATTATCTTTTGTTTCTAATACTACTTCTGTTTCTTCTTCGGCAGACGTAAACTCTACATCGTAACCAAATTCGTCTGCAAGAAGTGTAATAACTTCAGCATCAAGACGCAAATTGATTGAAATCATTACGCCTAAGCCAATTCCTTTAGAAATAAGTTCGTTAATAGAAACATCAAGTAAATTTGCAAAATCACTTGCAGGAATAAACTCAGTTACTTTCAATAACTTATTTTCTACTTTTACTTCGTTCTGCTCACTTTCACGAGCCTCACGTTTGTCCCTTCTGTTTCCACCTCTTCTACCACGTCCACCTTTTCCTGAACCTGTGTTCATACGAGCAAGAGTAGCCTTGATTTGTTCTTGAACTTCCTTTGCAGTCGGTTCTTTACGTCTTTTCTTACGACGTTTGCTTGCTTCTGATTCTGGTCTTGGTGTAGTAGAAGTAGTAGTTGCACCCGTTTTGTCGCTGGTGTTCAGTTTAGTCAAATCTTGTGGTTTGCTATCTGAAGAACCTTCTCCTTCTCCTCTTCTTCTTCTTCTGCGACGACGACGACGACGTGTTCCGTCATCTGATTTATCATCAGACGATTTTTTCTTTTTAGCAAATGAAGACAAATCTATTTTACCAACTACTTTTAGTCCTGGTAATTTATCTCCTTGCGAAGAAACAAAACCTTCATCGCCTTCCTTTTTGGCTGTAACGCCTTCTTTTGTTTCAGGTTTTTTGGTTTCTTTACTGCCTTCCTTATTTTGAATAGGCTTTCTCGAATCGTCTTTTGTCTTGTTTACAGGACTTTCAGATTTGTTAGACTTGTTGTCAGATTTCTTGTTGTCGGTTTTGTTATCCGTCCTGTTACTTGTCTTATTATCTGAAGGTCTGTTATCCTTTCTATTTGAAGACTGTGAAGTAGTCTTGTTGTTACTATTTCTGTCGTCTTTCTTGGTATCTTTTTTATTATTATTACTGTTCTGTTTTGATGCTTCTACCTTAGTATTCTTATTTGTGTCGCTCTTGTTTGCATCGTTTTTATTTCCAGAATTAGATGACGAGTTAGATGATGGATTAGGCGAAGATTTAGCAGAATTTTGAGAAGGTTTGTTGTTTGCCTTATCATTATTCTTATTATCATCTTTTTTATTCTCTGGTTGCTTCGTATCCTTACTATCTTTAGTACTATCTTTAGTATCTTGTTTCGCAACTGTTTTTTCTGGATTATTTTTACTTTTATCTAAATTTTCATTTTTAGAGTTTGTAGTTTTTTCCTTAGTAGCTTCAAGAGATTTTGCTTTCGTTTCTTCTTTAGAATCAGTTTTCCCAACTGCTTTACTTTTTTCTGTAGTAGATTTTGTAGTAGTAGAACCTTTTTTCTTCTTTTTAAATTTATCCAAATCTACTTTCCCCACTACTTTCATTTGATGTGAAGTAGTAGTAAAGATTTCAGGTTCTGCTTTTTCTGTTTTCTTAGTTTGCTCTTTATCCTCTGTTTTGTTTTCAGTTTTGCCTTGTGTCTTACTTTCGGTCTTGTTTTCCGTTTTGCTTTCCGTCTTGTTTTCTTCTTTCTTCTCGTTTTGAGTAGGCTGAGCAGTAGGCTTTACATTGCCTTTTATAAACAATTCTTTTTCTGGCTCTGCTTCTTCTTCTTCTTTCTCTTGTTCTTTTTGGTTGTTGGCTTTTGTATCTTTATCAATAGTTTTGCCTGATGCAGAGGTAGCACCTATTTTAATATTTGACGCTTCTCTTCTGTTTTGAAGTGAAGACTCAAAATCTCTTTCCAATATTGAATACATTTCCTGATTGATAGGCTCATTGGGATTGCCCTTCAAATCGTGTCCTTTTTTTCGTAAATGCTCGACGATAGTATTGCGTCCGATATTGAGTTTTCGGGCGACTTGACTAAGCCTCATTTGTGTCTTTTTTTCTGCCATAAATTTTTGGGGGGGGCGACTATTAAACTATCTTCTGAAAAATTATCTTTATTTTATTTTGTATAGATGTATATAAAAATGTCAATAAAATTCTAAAAATGATAAGTTGCCTACTTTTGACTCCTAATAGATATTTATTTTAGTGATTTTAGGAGGGTCTGTTCTTAAACTAATTTAAGTTTTTTTTGAAACGATATTGGGTTTTGTTGGATAAACTGATTTGATACAGTTATATATAAATTGTTGAATGTAAAGATTTTCTTAATCTTATTTCTTAAACATAGTCTTAGAATGTATTTTTAAAATGTGTTTTTAGAAATTATTCCTTAAACTCGTTAAATTAAAAATCTACACATTATCACTCAAAAAATGGGATAATAGCGTAGCTTTTTGATTCTTGAAATAGATTATTACACAAAAATACGATAATTTTTAGAAAAATTGTTCTAAAAGCGTAAAAAAAAGCAACTATTTACTAAATATTTAGTGATTTTTTATTTATTTGTCTAATTTTTCATAGAAAAATGGTAATAACGTTGTTGGTGTCGCTTTTATAAAACACCAACAACGGTATTTAGAAAGAAAGCAATATAACGCAGCTACGCAGCTAGAATTTCTATTTATACAAACGATTTTTATTTCCAATTATTTATTCAAATTCTTTTTTAAGGACTTCCAAAACAAAATCAATCGTTTCTTCTTCCAAATCTACACGACGGATTAAGTCTTCTCTATTGTATTCTAATACACTTCTGGCTGTATCAAAACCTACTTTATGAAACTCTTCGATAATCCAGTCATCGATAGCATCTTTGAATTCTGACAAATCTACATCGTCCTCAAAATCATCTACAGCTTCTTCTCTAAAGACATCAATCTCGTAATCGACTAACTTTCCAGCTAAGCGAATATTTTGTCCACCTTTTCCAATAGCTAGTGAAATTTGGTCACGCTTTAAGAAAACAGCAGCACGAGCATTTGCTTCATCTATTTTCATAGAACTCGTTTTTGCAGGACTAAGCGCACGAGAAATAAGTAATTCCAAATTTTCGGTATAATTAATTACATCGATATTTTCATTACACAGCTCTCTTACAATTGAATGAATACGTGAACCTTTCATTCCTACACACGCACCAACAGGATCGATACGGTCATCAAATGATTCTACGGCTACTTTTGCACGTTCGCCAGCTTCTCTCACTACCTTACGAACGGCGATTGTTCCCTCTTCGATTTCTGGAATTTCGGATTCGAATAATTTTTCTAAAAACAAAGGTGCAGTACGAGAAAGTATAATTTTAGGATTACCATTTTGCATTTCTACACGATGAACAACAGCACGAACACTATCTCCTTTACGGAAACGGTCTTTCGGAATTTGTTCTCCTTTTGGCAAACTAAGTTCTTTTCCTTCATTATCTTGCAAAACTACTTCTCGTTTCAAAACTTGATAGACTTCACACGTAACGATTTCGCCTACATATTCTTTGTATTTTTGATACAATAAATCTTTTTCCAAATCCCTAACCTTCTGGATAAGCGTTTGGCGAGCCGTCTGGACAAGTCTTCGACCGAAGTCATCAATTTTGATTTCTTGCGCTACATCTTCACCCACTTCAAAGTCAGGTTCGATTTTTTTGGCATCAGAAAAACGAATTTCTGTTTGCTCATCGTATTCTGGTTCGTCGTCGGCAATGATATTTCTGTATTGCCAAATCTCTAAATCACCTTTTTCGATATTAACGATAACATCAAAATTTTCATCAGAACGGTATTTTCTGCGAATAAGGGTGCGAAAAACATCTTCCAAAATACGAATCATGGTCGGTCGGTTGATGCGCTTTAATTTTGCAAAATCTGCAAAGGATTCTATCAATGTTGAAGTTTCTATACTCATTGTTTTATGTGTTTTTCGTACCTTAAAAGGTACGGTACGCTTCACACTCTAAAGAGTGTGCTACATTTGTTTTATTTTTTTTTGAATGATAATTGAACGTGTGCTACCTTTATTTCTTCGAAATCAATAGTAGCAGGTTTGTATTTTGTCTTTAGTTTTCCTTTTTTTCCTTCGGCTACTTCGTATTCTTCAGTTATTTGAAAAACAGTTTTGCCTTCTTCATTCTCTTTACTGCTTTCTTCGATAGATTGAAACTTGCCTACTTTCTTTGTTCCGTCTTTGAGTTCAAACTCTAAAGTTCTGCCTACATGTTGAGGATACTGCCTTAAAAGATGTAATCCATAATCTACACCGGGTGAAGTAACTTCTAAATTATAGGGTTTGTCTTCTCCTTTTTCATCTTTTCCAAACAAGTCTTCTTCTTCAAAATAAGCTCCTACTTTTCTACTTACATTTGCACAATCAGCAATTCCGACACCATTATCTCCATCAATAATAATGATTACTTTTGGCGTTCTGGTTTTGGAAATCTGGATTTCTAGTACGAAAATATGAGTAGAAAGTGCAAAATCAAAAAGCTCGTTGCCCTCCTGACTTGCTTCTGGAGAAGTTGCTTTTTGAATAAAATTACTGATTTTTTCTTTGATAGAATCCATATATAAAGTTAGAAGTTAGATTTAAGAAGTCAGAAGTAAAACCAATTGTATTTGTTGGTGTCGCTTCGCTAAAACACCAACAAAGGCTAGAATTTTAGAAATCACAAGTAAAACCAATTTAGAAGTTAGATTTTAGAAATCAGAAGTAAAACCAATTATATTTCGGTTTCGCTTCGCTAGAACATCAACAAAGGCTATGCTTTCTTGGCAAAATATCTAAAAACGAAAATGGAAGGCGTTCTGCCTTCCATTTGTTTTTTCCTAATTAGATACAAAAGTACAAAAAAGGGTTTTGTTTTGCAAATTTTTGATTTTAAATGTTTTTTTGGTGGTATTGATTTGCTAAAATGTCAACTAAAAAAACTATGGATTGATTTCAAATCCAATTACCAATACATCATCTACTTGAGTTGTGTTTTTCCCTTTCCAGTTTTGAAACTCTGTTTCTAAAAATTCTTCTTGTAGAGAAAATGATTTTTCAGATGCTTGTAATAGCGTTTGTCGAAATCTCTTAGTTGTATATTTTTTATCTTTTTGTCCTCCAAACTGGTCTTGAAAGCCATCAGAATAAATATAAAAAGTAGTGGGCTTGTCAATCAGCAACGTATGAGTAGTGAAAGAAACTTCTTTTTTGTTATCAAAATTTCCTCCTACTGATACTCTATCGGCTTTTACAGTTTCAATAATTTGGTCTTGAATGTAGATTAAAGGATTTTTTGCTCCTGCATATTCTATTTTATTTTGCTTCAAATCTATCACACAAAGTGCTACATCCATTCCATCACGCATATCAGAATGAGATTGATTCAATACGTCTGATACATTTTTATCTAAAGCAATTAATATTTGAGAAGGTTCGGTTATTTTCTCATTTTCTATAATTTGATTTAATAAATTATTCCCTATCAAAGACATAAATGCTCCCGGAACTCCGTGTCCTGTACAATCTATTGCAGCCACGATAGTTTTGTTTTTTACTTGATTAAAATAATAAAAATCACCACTTACAATATCTCTAGGTTTGAAATAAATAAACGAATTAGACAAGATTTTACTACTAGATTTGCTTTTTGTGAGCATTGCATCTTGAATTCGTTTTGCATAATTAATACTCGAAGTAATATCATTATTTTTTTGTGCAATAACTTCGTTTTTGTTTTCTAATATTGCAAAATTGGCGTGCAGTTCACCATTGACAGTATTTAGTTTTTCTTGTGTCGTTTTGAGTTCTTCAAAGTTCTGTTTTAGTTCTTCTTCCGATGCTGATAACTCTTCATTTTTTATTTGCAGTTGAGAAGTTCTTTGTTCTACTTTTTGTTCTAATTCTTGTTTTTGAGATTCTACTAATTCAATATTTTCTAATTGAGCCAGTTCTTTTTCCTTTTTTAATGTATTTAATCTATTCGCCAATGCTACACCAAAAAGTAGAATTTCGATGCCTGCTCCCAAATACATACTGTTTTTTGTAAATATATTAAAGGGCAACAATCCATAAACAGTAAAAATAAGTACAAAACCTCCTATTACAAAGAACGACCACGAAAGAAGGTAGAAAAATGCTTTTTGGAGTCCTTTTATCCACAAATAAATGGCTACACCTATTGAAAAAGCAGAATTAATGAGAATGAAAAGAGCGTCCATCAAATCCAAATCTACGGCATTGAGCAGATTGAAAGATTGAAGAACAGGAATAACAAAACTAGAAAAAAAGACAGAAAGCCAAAATATTTTGAAAAAAGTAGGTGTGCGCTTTTGAAGTTCTAAATAATAGGAAGCAAACGCAACCGAAGCAACATAGAGTAGATTGTGCCACGCATAATAATTTTTCCAAAAAAAGGGCGAATCAAACAAACTATGTCCACTATCAAAAGTAACAGCAAACAAAGAAACGATTAGATACAAGATATAAATCAAATAAATCTTGTCTTTGGTAGAATAAAACAAGAACAAATTATAAACACACATCGTCAGAAGAAGTGATACAAAAGCCACAAAAGTATAATCTTGCTCCTTTGCTTCTTTGGTAAGTGCAATCGTAGTTCCTACTTGTAGAGGAATGGTTAGGGGAATTACAGGTTTTATTTGAGCGTAAAACGTTTTGAGTTGCTTTTCTTCTCGGTCTGCAATCTTTACAACATAATTTGTAGATGGAAATTGTTCTTTTGTATCGTTATGCAAAGCTCCTAATTTCAGAACGGATTTTTTGGGCTGATAAAAATAAAGCTGGTGAAGCGAAAAAGTACCACCGAAATCTATCCAAATATCTTCATCTGTTTGGTTTTGAATAGAGAATTTTATCCAAATCAGAGAAGCAGAAGGAGGCATTACAAAAATATTGTCGTTTGATTTTTGAAACTTGTCTTGATAATTTGGAGAACTAATTTGCTCAAAAGAAAGACTAGCCGTAGTATCTTCAAAATAAGAAATAGAAGTACCGATAAGCTGCATTTTCTTGGTTTGATTCAACACAAAGACATCTTCTAAAATATCTTTCTGTGCATAACCATTTGCACGACAAAGAAAAGTAAGATGGATTAGTACGACTACAATTATTTTGAGATTCATACACAAATATATCTTTTTTTGTTTAGAGTTGGTCTTGTTTTAATGGAATTTCTACAAAAAAAGTAGTTCCGATTCCTTCCTTGCTCTCAAACCAAATTTTGCCGTTGTGTTTGTCTATTATTGTTTTTGTGATATCCAATCCTAATCCACTTCCTTCGCCTATTGGTTTGGTAGTAAAAAAGGCATCAAAAATTCGGTCTTGAATTTCTTTTGGAACTCCAGAGCCGTTGTCTTGAATAGAAATGAGGACTTTTTCTTGTTTGTTTTGAGTAGAAATGGTTATTTTATTTTTTTCTTTGTCTTTACTTTCATTTTTCATTGCTTGAATAGCATTATGAATTAGATTTGTCCAAACCTGCATAAGTTGGTCTGGATAACCCAAAAAAGCAGGAATTTCTTCTAAGTTTCTGATTACTTCAATTCCTTGTTTTATTTGATTGTGATAAAGAGTGAGCGTAGTTTCTATGGTTTCATTGATATTTACGTTTGCTTTCTGCTCGCTATAATCCTGACGAGCATAATTTTTGAGTGCAAAGACTGTTTTTGCTGCTCTATCAGTAGCTTCTTTTATGGTGTGATTGCTGCGAATGACGGTAGATAATTGATACGCTGTACGAAATATTTCCTTTGTATTTGGTTTGTGTAGTAAGCTCATATAAATATCTTTTTCTTCGTGCATATTCATATCAACAATATAATTTGCGTATTCCTCTGCATTTGAAGAAAGAGAAGATTCTAGTTTTTCTTCTAATTTTTCTATTAAATCATACTTTATTCTTCTTTTTTCTCGTGTAGAAAGAGTATCTATTTTTGTAGAGGAGAGTTTGACTAGTTTATTAAAATTAATGAGCGTGTCTTGCTCCAACTCTTTTATAAAAGTGGAAAATGTAGGTAATGTATTCAATAAAATACTTTCTATACTGTTGGAAGAGGAACGGATTGCACCCAAAGGCGTATTTATTTCGTGTGCAATATTGGCAACAAGCTGACCCAAACTAGCCATTTTTTCGGACTGAATAAGCTGTTTTTGAGTAGATTGAAGTTCTTTATAGGAGTTTTCTACTTCTGTTTTTTGTTTTTGTAATGCTTCTTGTGTCGCCTTCAATTCTTCAAAACTTTGTTTGATTTCTTCTTCAGAAGCTGATAGTTCTTCATTTTTTTCTTGTATTTCGGCAGTTCTTTTTAGTACTTTCTTTTCTAAATCTTGTTTTTGTTCTTGTATCAAATTTATGTTTTGCTGCTGAACTATTTCTTTTTCTTTTTTTAATGTATTCATTCGATTAGCAAGTGCAATTCCGAATAAAAGCACTTCCAGAGAAGTTCCGATATAAATACTATTTTTTGTGAGGAATGTATAAGGCAAAACATTGAAAATAGTGAGTATCATAATGACTGCTCCACTCAAAAAAAACGACCACGACACTACATAGAAGATTGCTTTTTTCATTCCTCTTAACCATAAATATATACTTGTTATGAATAATAGAATAATTGTTAATAAATTTAAAATGGTATCTATTATGTCTAAAAGAACAAAATCTATAAGTTCGAAATATTGTAAAAGAGGCATAATTACAATCGAACAAAAGACAAAAAACAGTAATACTTTACGGATAAAAGGCAAATTCTTTTTTAATTCTAAATAACTCAATGCAAACAGAACTATCGCTACATAAACTATATTATGCCACGCATAAAAATTTGTCCAAAACCACGTACTTTCAAACAAACTATGTCCACTATCAAAAGGAACAACGAAGAAAGCCGTTACAAGGTAAAACACATAAAAGAAGTAAATTTTATCTTTTGTAGAATACAACAAAAACAAATTATATATTATCATTGTCATGACGATAGCCAAAAAAGCAGTAAAAATATAGCTCTGTTGTTTGGTGTCTTTCGAAAAAGCAAGCGTAGTTCCTACTTGTAGAGGAATAGTTTGAGGAACTTTAGGATTTATTTGAGCATAAAATGTTTTTACTTGATTTTCGTTTTCTTGAGCAGCTTTTATACTATAATTAATAGAGGGAAACTGTTTTTTCTGATTGGGATATAAAGCACCTAATTTTACGGGTAAGTTATATTCTTGTTCTTTGTTTGGAGCGTAAAAATAAAGTTGCTGGAGAGTAAATGTTCCTCCAAAATCTATCCATATATCTTGATTGGTTTGGTTTTGAATAGAAAACTTTATCCAAATCATAGAATGAGAAGCATCGTTAGTAAAAATATCTTGTTGATAATCTTGAAACTGTTTTTGATATTTTTCGCTCTGAATCTGCTCAAAAGACAAAACAGCAGACGTATCTTCAAAGTAGAAAATAGAAGTACCGATAAGTTCCATTTCTTCACTTTGATTTACGACCGCAACTTTATCTTGTGCATAACTATTTATGCTCAAAAAGTAGGTAAAGTAAAAAAGTATAAGCAGTTTCAAATTCATTTATTTGGTTTGTAAAGTTCTGATATAGTACGGCTTTTAATTCTGCAATACAGGAATTTCCACAAAAAAAGCAGTTCCGATTCCTTCCTTTGATTCAAACCAAATTTTGCCATCGTGTTTGTCTATTATTTTTTTGGTAATATCTAATCCTAAACCACTGCCTTCGCCTGAAACTTTTGTAGTAAAGAAGGCATCGAATATTCTATCTTGAATTTCTTTTGGAACACCAGAACCGTTGTCTTGAATGGAAATAATGACACTTTTTACTTGTTTTTTGGTAGAAATGGTAAGTTCTCCTTTTCCCTTCATTGCTTGAATAGCGTTATGAATTAGATTTGTCCAAACTTGCATGAGTTCGTCTGGATAACCCAAAAAGACAGGAATTTCCTCCAAATTTCTGATTACATCAATGCCTTGTTTTATTTGATTGTAATAAAGAGTGAGCGTGGTTTCTAGTGTTTCGTTTATATCTACTTCTATTTTTTCCTCGCTATCCTCTTGACGAGCAAATTTTTTGAGTGCAAAAACTGTTTTTGCTGCTCTATCGGTAGCTTCTTTGATGGTTTGATTGCTTCGAATAATGGTAGATAATTTGAAAGCTGTTTGGAATAATTCTTTTATTGTTTGTTTTGGATAATCTACTTTTAAAAGGTTCATAAATTTTTCTTGCTCTTCCTGCATATTCATATCCAAAATTATGTTTGCTAACTTTTCGGCATCTGGAATGGATAATTCCTCTAATTCTTCTATCAAATCATATTTTATAGCTCGTTTTTGTCTTGAAGTTAGTTTGTCTGTTTTTTGAATGGATAATTCTACAAACTCATTAAAATCAGAAAGCGTTTTGTTGTCTAACTTTTTTACAAATTGAGAAAAATTAGGAAGCACGTCTAATAAAATAACTTCAATGCTATCAGCAGACGAACGAATTGCACCCAAAGGCGTATTTATTTCGTGTGCAATATTGGCAACAAGCTGTCCCAAACTAGCCATTTTTTCGGATTGAATAAGCTGTTTTTGAGTAGATTGAAGTTCTTTGTAGGCATTTTCTACTTCTGTTTTTTGTCTGTGTAATTCTTCTTGTGTAGTTTGAAGTTCCTCTAAATTTTGTTTTAGTTCTTCTTCCGAAGCTCTTAGTTCTTCGTTTTGGTGCTGAATTTCGTGTTCTTTTTCTTTTAAGTCTTCAACCTGTTTCTTTATTATTTCTTGCTGTTCTTCTAATTGTTCATTGACCCTCAAAAGCATTTCAGCATTCATTAGATTTTCTTCTTCGTTGGCTAAAAGCTGTTCTAATTTTTCGTGTTGTTCTTTTATTTTGGTTTCTAACTCCTTTATTTTTTCTTGATTATTGATTTTTGTTTTATCTACTTCTTGCTGCGAAATTCTCCAATTCCATTCTACACAATTTTTTATTTCTGTAAAAAGAACATAATCAGCAGCGTTTTCTTTTCCCTTAAAAATAAGTGTTTTTACTTCTTTGCTTCCCTGATTTTCAAGATTTTTCTTAGCAAACGCTAATGTAGCACCAGAAGCAGAAACATCATCCACCAAAAGAATTTTTTTATTCTTAATTATATCACTCTCCAAATTACTCAAAAATTGAGGTTCTTCAAACTGGTTTTTGTTTTGGTCATCCTTATAATTGAGTTGGAGAATCTGTAAATCACAATTTAGCTTTGAAGCGAGCAAAGTAGCAGGTACAACTCCTCCTCTAGCTATTCCGACGACAAGGTCAAAAGCAGGTAAATTCAAATCGTGTAATTTCTGAGTTACCGTTTTGAAATCTATGTGAGTAGTTGTATTTTTTTTCATAATTTTATTTTGCACAAGTCGCTCGTGAGGACACCATGTGCGTCAAGTTATAAAGAATTTTTGATTTTTACTCCTTTAGGAGTTTCATATTGGTAGTAAAATTTAGAAAATCACATCTCATTTACTCCGTAGGAGTTGTACATTGGTAGCAATTTAGGATAAAATGCTACCAATATATAGTTCCTAACGGAACAAAGAGTAGATTTTTTTTCTCATTTATCTACCAGTATAAAGTTCCTACGGAACAGAATCACTATAAAATTTTTAACTTGACGGACATGGTGAGGACACAAGCAACGGTAAAATTGAAGCGTTCGCTAAAAAGATAAATCTGTTTTTTACTGTAGATTGAAAAAGTCCTTCCGTTGCTCGTATCCCTACGAGCGACATCGATTGTCTATTTATTTTTCCTATTTCTATCAAAAATCGTAATTGCTGTACTAATAACAATCAAGAAAATCAGACCTAACCACGCATTCGAAACCGATTGAAAGAGAAACGTTTTGGCTTCCATAGCTACAAAAGAAGGAAATAAAAATACAACAGAACTAGAAATAAGTTTGGCAATCAGATAACCTAACGCTCCTATAATAAAATGTAAAGGCTTCGTAAAATTGAATTTTAAGGTATAAATAATCGCTATAATGCTCACAAAAAGCACCAATTCCAAACTCAAAACACCTACAATCGGAAGTGCAGGTTTTCCAAACAAACTATAATTGATAAGTGGAGCAGCCAAACCAATAAACAAACCCACACGGTAATGAAACAAAATCGTGGCAACCAGAGGAGCATAAAAAATCGGTAACAGTTTTGCACCAATCGGAACGCTGTCACTATTCGGAATTTGATGAACAAGAGCAGGAATAATGAGAGTAAGAGCTAAAAAAATAGTCGTTTCGGCAACGTAAAATTTTTTGGCTAATTGAGTTATGTTTTGAGTAGTGGAGTTCATAGTTTTGTTATAAATATCGCTCGTGAGGACACGAGCAACGGTAAAGTAGGCGACACTTTCCAAAGTGTCGTAAAATTACTGTACTTCTTCTGACACTTGAAAAGTATCAGCTACAGGTTTGAAGAATTTTTTGTTGTCAAAATACGGCTTAATTGTTTTTCTAATTGTATTGTTTAATACTAGATTTAGTCTTGCTTTTTGGTTGGTAAGTTCTGTATCTGTAAAAACTACGACTACACAATATGAGCCGTCTGAACTTGCTTGTCCACCAAAACCGAATACACTTTTTATGTTGTGTTCTTCTACAAAATCTTGTGCTGCAATAATTTTACGTCCTTGCTCGTCTTCATCTACGGCTGCATCATCAATGAAAAACATACCTTGAAACTTTCCAAAAACATCAGAAGTAATCTTTTTGTCTTCTTGATTAAGTTGATTCAACCCTTCAATATCTACCTTCAAATCAGAAAGAAGGCGTGCCATCATCGGAATATTTTCAATAAAATCAGTAGAAATAAGAGGAATTCCGACGTGTCCTTTTGAAAGGTGTCTGCTTCTCCAGTTTTCTAATTTTCCATACGTTCCCATTAGTGAAAGAATAGGCGTTTGATGGTTTACTTTATCAAAAACTTCTACACTTTTGGCTAAATTATCTACAAATTCTTGATTTTTTTTGGGAATAATTTCATACGGAAAATTAATATAAACTCGTGTCAGAACCGAAAAATCAAAGGTTTCATGAATCGTTTTGGCTAAGTTTTGAGCAAACTCTTCTAAATATTCCTCTTTCTGATAATCTATATTTTCTATCGAAGACTGAATTTCTTTTACAGTAGTAAGTGTTATTTCGTTCATTTTTATTTCTTAATTACTCTAATATGTTAAAATTTACAAACCCTTGTAAGTTAGTAATTTAATTTTCTAATTCTTAATTTTGAATAGGAATTTCAACGAAAAAAGTAGTTCCACTTCCTTCCTTGCTCTCAAACCAAATTTTGCCATTGTGTTTGTCTATTATTTTCTTGGTAATATCCAATCCTAATCCACTTCCTTCGCCTGCTATTTTGGTGGTAAAGAAAGCATCAAATATTTTGTCTTGAATTTCTTTTGGAATGCCTCCTCCTGTATCTTGAATAGAAATTATTACTTTATCTTCTTGTTTTTTAGTAGAAATCGTTAGACTTCCTTTGTTTTTCATTGCTTGAATAGCATTATGAATTAGATTTGTCCAAACTTGCATAAGCTCATCTGGATAGCCCAAAAAAGGCGAAATTTCTTCTAAATCACGAATTACATCAATTCCTTGTTTTATTTGGTTTTGATAAAGTGCAAGAGTTGTTTCTATTGTTTGAGTAAGATTAATTTCTGATTTTTCTTCTGTATGGTCTTGACGAGCAAAATTCTTTAAAGCAAAAACAGTCTTAGAAGCTCTATTGGTGGCTTCTTTTATAGTTTGATTGCTTCTAATTATGGTAGAGAGTTGGAAAGCTGTTTGAAATAATTCTTTAATTATTTCGTTTGGATAATCAATTTGCAATAAATTCATAAACAGTTTTTTCTCTTCCTGCATATTCATATCCAAAATTACATCAGCCATTTCTCCTGAATTTGGAATAACTAGTTCTTCCAACTCGTCTATCAAATCATACTTTGCAGACCTCTTTTGTCTTGAATTAAGTTTATCTACTTTTTGGGCAGATACTTTTATAAATTCATTAAAATCAGAAAGCGTTTTGTCATCTAATTTTTTGATAAAAGCAGGATAATTAGGAAGTGTTTCTAATAAAATCACTTCAATACTATCAGCAGAAGAACGAATTGCACCCAAAGGCGTATTTATCTCATGGGCAATATTTGCAACAAGCTGTCCCAAACTAGCCATTTTTTCAGATTGAATGAGTTGATCTTGAGTAGATTGAAGTTCTTTGTAAGCATTTTCAACTTCTACTTTTTGTCTTTGTAGCTCTTCTTGTGTAGATTGAAGTTCTTCTAAATTTTGTTTGAGTTCTTCTTCTGAAGCTCTTAATTCTTCGTTTTGATCATTTATTTGTTGCTTTGCTTTCAACAACTCTATTTCGTACTGTTTGCGCTGTGTGAAGCGATAAACTGAATAATAAACAACATCTACAGAGTTGTTTTCTTTTCTAGTTAGGCGTGCATTTACTAAAACAGAAAGCTTTTCTCCATTTTTTTTTCGCATCTCAAAGTTTATCTCCTCTAATTCACCTTGCATATTGAGCAAAGGGGTAAAGTGAGTGTTATGATAAATCTTACTACCCATAGTCAAGAAATCAGTCCATTTTTTTTTCCTCAACACTTCTTCTTGCGTATAATTGAGCCAATTCAAGAGCGTTGAATTGACCCGTTGTATTATCTCACTTTCAGAAGTTTGAAAGAATCCACAAGGTGCAAAGTCGTATATTCCTGTTTCCTCTTCGCTATTTTGTAACATATTTAATTGGCAGTGTTCAGCAAATAATTTTTGAGATATGCAATTGTTTCTGTTGGGTGGCTTAGATGAGGACAGTGTCCTGTTCCATCCATTACTACCAAATTACTATTTTTGATATGCGCTTGGACATATTCCCCTACTGACATGGGTGCTATCAAATCTTGCGAAACTTGCAAGATAAGCGTTGGCGTATTTATCTTTGGTAACTCCTTACGATGGTCGCCAGTAAAAGTAGCTTTAGCAAAGTTTTTAGCAATAGCAGGGTCGTGTTGGCAAAAACTGTTGGTAAGTTCTTCGGTAAGTTCAGGCTTATCAGCATTGCCCATAATTACAGAAGTAATACCACTCGACCAACCCAAATAATTACTATTTAAGGTATCAATCATATCATCAATGTCCTCTTGCTCAAAACCACCTTGATAGTTACCATCGTTGAGATAACAAGGAGAAGGACATACCATTACGATATTTTTGAAGAGATGTGGGGCTTCTATGGCAGCCAAAGCACCTACCATAGCACTGACAGAATGCACAACTAGAGTACTATTTTCCAGTTTAAGTTCTTCAACTACTTCTAACAAATCAGAAGCATATTGATTTAAAGTGCTGTATTTGTCATGGTCATAGGCACTCCAGTCTGATTTGCCCGAACCTACATGGTCAAGTAGCACAACTTTGTGGGTTTCTTCAAATTGTGGAGCAACAAAACGCCACATGTTTTGGTCACAACCATAACCATGCACAAATATGATAGGTTGCTGACCATTTCCTTTTACGACAACGTTATTTCTTTCTAGTATATTCATAGTGTTTTTTGAGTAAAAAAGTTAGTTTAGTTTTTGTTTTATAAAATTTAAAGCTATTACGCCACTTTTGGTATCATTCACAATAAATCAACCAGTTTTCATTTTCGTAGTTGGAATAGTTAATTTCTGTTTTTTCTAAAAATAGTTTAAAAGTGAATAAGCACTTAACTTTCATTTGTTATAGGGAGTTTAATGAAAGGGTAATAGGTAATTCAACGAAAAAAGTAGTTCCAATTCCATGTTCGGTTTCAAACCAAATTTTGCCATTGTGTTTGTCTATTATTTTCTTTGTAATATCCAATCCTAAACCACTTCCTTCGCCTACAACTTTTGTAGTAAAAAAGGCTTCAAAAATTTTATCTTGAAATTCCTTTGGTATTCCTGTTCCTGTATCTTGAATGGAAATCAAAACACTTTTTCCATTATTACTCTCTTCATTTTTGGTAGATATTATTAATTTTCCTTTGCCTTTCATAGCTTGAATAGCATTATGAATTAGGTTTGTCCAAACTTGCATAAGCTGATCAGGATAACCTAAGAAAGTACTATTTCCATCAAATTTTCTAATTACATCAATTCCTAATTTGGTTTGATTGTGATAAAGAGTAAGCGTAGTTTCTAATGTTTGATTGAGATTTACTTCTGTTTTTTCTTCTTTATGGTCTTTACGAGCAAAATTCTTTAAAGCAAAAACTGTTTTGGCTGCCCTATTGGTCGCTTCTTTTATGGTTTCATTGCTTCGAATGATGGTAGAGAGTTTGTAAGCTGTATCAAAAATTTCCTTTTTTAGCTGATTAGGATTATTGGATTGTAAGATTTTCATAAACAATTCTTTCTCTTCATACATATTCATATCAACGATTAGGTCGGCATAAAACTCATCGTTTTCTAATTCTATTTCTTCAAACTCTTCTATCAAATCATATTTTAATCTACGTTTTTGTTTGCTTGTAATTACATCTGTTTTTTGAGTAGCCAGTTCAACAAACTGATTAAAATCAGAAAGCGTTTCTTTATCTAATTTTGTAATAAAAGAAGAAAAATTGGGAAGCGTTTCTGATAAAATGACCTCAATGCTATCTGAAGAAGAACGAATTGCACCCAAAGGCGTATTTATTTCGTGTGCAATATTGGCAACTAATTGACCCAAACTAGCCATTTTTTCGGATTGAATAAGCTGCTTTTGAGTAGATTGAAGTTCTGCAAATGATTTTTCTATATCACTTTTTTGTTTTTCTAATTGTTCTTGTGTGGTCTGTAGTTCTTCTAAGTTTTGTTGTAACTCTTCTTCCGAAGTTTGCAATTTTTTGTTTTGAAATTGCATAATCTGTTCTTTCTTTTTCTGTTCGGATATATCCCTAGAAACGGCAACCATAAACCCTTTTCCATTTATTTCTGTATGTTTTATCGATACTTCTACTGGAAAACTTTTTCCTGTTTTTGTATCTACATTTACACTTTGAAGAACAAATTTATCTGCTACTTTCACTTCTTCCACGTGTTTTTGCCATACGCCTTCTTCTCTAAAAACGGCTTCTATATCTGCTGTAACATAATTTGTAATGTCTTCATTTTCTAATCCCAATCTTTGTTTCCCTACCTTATTCATATAGACAAAATTTCCATCTGTGGTAGCAGCCTGTACGGCATCGGAAGTGTTATCAATAAGTGCCTTCAATAGTTCATTTTGCTCTTCTTTTTGTTTTCTTTTTGTAATATCAGTTTGTACAGTCGCAATACCGATTGGTTCTTGTGTAGTTGGGTCTTTTAATAAAAAAACATTTGCCAAAGTACGGAACAATTCTTTCGTTTTATGATTCTGGATTTGATGTTCTCCTATCCATTCTCCCTCTTTCATTACGATAGGAATAATTATTTCTTTTGCTCTTCTTGCTCCTTCATCATTATGAAAAGCCGAAATAGGTTTTCCTTTATATTCTTCTCCAAAACCTGTCATTTCTTTTCCTTCTTCATTGAGGTATTGCGTGTTGCCTTCCAAATCTGTAATGGCAATCAGAGCATCTACATTTTCTACCAAACTGACAAATTTTTGTTGTTCGATTTGTGCTTTTATTAGATTATCTTGTGTCGCTTGAAGTTCTTCTAAGTTCTGTCTTAGTTCTTCTTCCGATGCTTGAAGTGCATTATTTTTATCTTTTATTTCTTTTTGTGATTCAATTAATTCTTCCTGCACTTCAAGACTAGCTCTTGTTTTTTCCAGTTCGGCTACATTTTTTTGTAATTCGTTTTCACTTTTTTCCATATCAACCGTAAAAGAACGCATAATAGCGACCAATAAAGCCATATTAAAAAGAACGAAAATATAACGACCTATTTTTGCTTCCTGTGGACTAGTAATATAGTATCCAAAGAGATGATAATCAAAATGCTCTGTTATGATATAAAAAATGAAGGGAAGAACAATAAATAAAATACGCCATTTTTTTTCTGTATTAGTAAATAAAAGAACGGCAATAGGAATTTGCATCAGGAGGCTTATTACATTTAATGCCTCTACACCTGTTGCATTAGCATTATAAAAAACTACTATATTTATAATTATTAAAAATAAAAGTTTTGCTAAAAGTAATCTCCCAAACCGATTAAGAAGTAATGTAATAATTCCCTGCACTATAAAAATAAGTAGTGTAGGTATGCTTCTTTCAGCAGATGAAGAATGAAAAATCAGAGGTATTAATATTAAATAAAACGAACAAATAAAAATTATAAATAAGGTAATAATATTTACAATTTTGGTTGCTCGTCTTTCTTGCACAGTACTGGTGTGTTGAAAACCGATTTCTGTAATTTTCTTAAAAATATTCATTTTGTTTCGTTCTAATCTATTATCTAAACCCTAAAAAGCTTAAATAATTTTAGGGTTTGAGTTTTGTAAATCTCATTTTGTTTCAAAAGGCAATTCAACAAAGAAAGTAGTTCCTGTGTTTTGTCCTTCGTTTATGGTTTCGAACCAAATTTTGCCGTTGTGTTTTTCTATTATTTTTTTGGTAATATCTAATCCTAATCCACTTCCTTCTCCTGCTGCTTTGGTAGTGAAAAAGGCATCAAATATTCTGTCTTGAATCTCTTTTGGTATTCCTGTTCCTGTATCTTCAACAGAAACAATAACACTTTGTATTTGTTTTTTGGTAGAAACGATTAGGTTTGCTTTACCTTTGGTTTTTCCTTTAGTTTTACTGTTTATTGATTGGATAGCATTATGAATTAGGTTTGTCCAAACTTGCATAAGCTGGTCGGGATAACCCAAAAATTCTGGTATTTCTTCCAAATTTTGCTTGAGTTCTATTCCCTGTTTGATTTGATTTTGATACAGCGTAAGTGTTGTTTCTACTGTTTGATTGATATTTACTATTGATTTTTCTTCTGTATGGTCTTGACGAGCAAAGTTCTTTAAAGCAAAAACCGTTTTTGCTGCTCTGTTGGTGGCTTCTTTTATAGTTTGATTGCTTCTGACGATGGTAGAGAGTTTGTAAGCCGTTTGAAAAATCTCCTTTTTTGTTTTGTCAGAATTAGGTAATTGAAGCAAAGAAAAAATCAAGTCTTTTTCATCTTGCATATTCATGTCGGTAATCAAATCTGCATATCCTTCTACATCTGCAATCTCTTCGATACTGACATTTTCTGTTCTTTGCAATTCTTCCAACTGTTCTATCAATATGTATTTTGCTCTTCGTTTTTCTCGTGTAGATAAAATAGATTTTTTATTAGATGATTTTTCTACAAATTCACTAAAAATCAACAATGCTTTTTCATCTAACTTTTTGACAAAAAGAGGAAGAGTAGGAAGAGTTTTGAGTACAATATTTTCGATACTATCTGACGAAGAACGAATTGCACCTAAAGGCGTATTTATCTCGTGTGCAATGTTGGCAACAAGCTGCCCCAAACTAGCCATTTTTTCGGACTGAATAAGCTGTTTTTGAGTAGATTTGAGTTCTTTGTAGGCTTTTTCTACTTCACTTTTTTGTTTCTGGAGTTCGTCTTGTGCAGCCTGTAGCTCTTCTAAGTTTTGTTTTATTTCCTCTTCCGAAGCCTGCAATTCATCGTATTTTGTGAGGAGTTCTTTTTGCTGTTCTTCTACTATTTCGTTTTGTTCTTCCCAAGCTAGTATATTTTCTTCTAATTCAAATTCATTTTTTTCTATAATGGTAACAAATGTATAAACTAGTGCAACAATACAAAACGTAACTACAAAAATATTATTTGCTTTCATGATTTCCATTCTCTCTACTGCAAATTGTTCTTTTTCGATAAATGAAAGACTGTAATCTGTCGTTTCTAAGAATACATAACACAAAATAGGTAGCGCAATCATTACATATCTCCCCATTTTTTCCTTTTTTGTAAAGATAAGAACAGGAATAAGAAGGAGCATATTGAATGTAAAAGGAACAAAACCTCCCCAATCTATTTTGAAAGTAATAAAGAGTGAAATCAGATTCATTACTACCAAAAAACCTATTTTGGAAAACAAAAAATAGCCTTTATTATTTGCTACAAAACCAATTATACAACAAGCAATAAGGACAAGAACATTATAAATAACGTTTGAAATTACTCCTGAAAAGAAAATAACTATCCCTGTAACACTTATAGCCACAAAAACAATAATGAAAAGCAGATTAGTAGTACGAGCTGCTCGCCGTTGCTTTTCATCGGATAAGTGATGAATTCCGTTATTTGTAATTGTCTTATAAAAATTCATTGAGTTACTATATAGAATTGCTATAAAAACATAATTTCTGACAATCAAAGAAGGATTGATTATCAGAAATTAAATATAATGAATTATCTAATTGTTTGTCTTAATAGGAGTAACATTTATCAAATTCTGCATATCATTTCACTTTTGGCAAAATAATAGTTTGCTTTTTCCATAAAATAAAAAGACAATTCCACAGAATAAAATTTGGTAGTACTATTTCTAGTTTAGAATGTTACTCCTATTGTTTATCTAATTTTTTAATACTGCATTTACCTTTTCTACCAAATCGTTTTTGTTCCACGGTTTAGCAATAAAGTACTTTAAATTAGAGTTTTTGAAAGCATTTTGAACGGCATCGTTTTCAGCTTGTCCTGAAAGCATAATCTGCCCTACTTTTGGAAATTTGTTTTTTACTTTTACCAAAAGCTCATCGCCTTTCATTTTTGGCATCAGCCAATCACTAATAATAAGGAGCGTATCAATATCTCGTCCTCCCAAAAACTCAATGAGTTCTAGAGCTTCTTCGCCACTTTCAGCAGTTTCTATAATAAACTGACCATCAAAACTTTGAGTGAGCTGTAATTTTAAGCTCATCAATATCATTGGGTCATCATCTACACACAGAATTGCTTTGTTTTTTTTATTTGCCATAATTTTGAAATAGTTAGTTAAACGTTCTTTTACAAAAACGGTATTTAAAAGTAAGTAAATAATTATTTTAATTATTTTAGTTTAGAGGAAGCTCAATAAAGAATGTAGTTCCAATTCCTTCTAAGGTTTCGAACCAAATTTTGCCATCGTGCTTTTCTATGATTTTTTTAGTAATATCCAATCCTAATCCACTTCCCTCACCAGCAGATTTGGTTGTAAAGAACGCATCAAATACTCGTTCTTGTACTTCTTTTGGTATTCCTCCTCCATTATCTTGAATTGTAATAAGTGCTTTATTATTTTCTACACTTGTTTGAATAAATAATCGTCCTTTATTTTCCATTGCTTGTAATGCGTTATGAATAATGTTTGTCCAAACTTGTATGAGTTCATCTGGATAACCCAAAAAGGCTGGAATCTCTCCCAAATCTCTCGTAACATCAATTCCGTGCTTTATTTGATTGTGATAAAGTGTAAGTGTAGTTTCAATGCTTTCATTGATATTAACCGTTGATTTTTCTCCAGTTTGGTCTTGACGAGCAAAGTTTTTGAGTGCAAATACAATTTTTGCAGCTCTATCTGTTGCTGTCTTTACAGTTCTGTTACTTCGTACAACAGTAGAAAGTTGATAGGCAGTATAGAATATTTCCTTCGAATTATCTGGTTTTAATAATGGAAGGTAAATATTACTTTCCTTATACATATTCATATCTACAATCCAATCAGCATATTCTTCTGCATTCTTTACTTTTATTGTTTCTAGTTCGTCTGTCAAATCATATTTTATGGTTCGCTTTTCACGACTAGAAAGTGTGTCTGTTTTCTGTGAAGATTCTTGTACTAACTTACTAAAATTCTCTAATGAAGAATCATCTAATGTCTTCAAAAATGTAGGTAGCGTAGGAAGTGTTTTTTCCAAAATCTCCTCAATACTCATTGCAGACGAACGAATTGCACCCAAAGGCGTATTTATTTCGTGTGCAATATTGGCAACAAGCTGTCCCAAACTCGCCATTTTTTCAGACTGAATAAGTTGGCTTTGTGTAGTTTGTAATTCTAAGAATGATTTTTCTACTTCTTCTTTTTGTCTATATAACTCTTCTTGCGTAGATTGAAGTTCTTCTAAGTTTTGTCTTAATTCTTCTTCTGAAGACGACAACGCATTATTTTTTTCTTGAATTTCAAGTTCATTTTGTCTTGTATGTTCGGCTTGCATCATCAATGAAATAGCATCAGCAATTGAACGCATAAAACTAATATCACTTTCTGTCCATTTTTTGATATTTTCTGTTGCTTCACAACAAACGACCCCTACAATTTTTCCTTCTATACGGATAGGAACATCTAAAAGAGAGTAAATATTTAGTGGTTTGAAGTATATTTCTGTAAATTCTATTGTCTGTATGTCTTGACGAGCATCAGAAGCAATTATTACTTTTCCTTCATTGACGGCATCAAAATAAGTAGGAAAATCTTTTCTATATAAAGTTGTACCTTCCGAATGATTAAACTCATCGTTTTCTACTACACATATATTTTTGCAATAAATATGATCTTTTTCATAATCCCAAACTCCAACACGAGTTACATCAAGTCCTTTTGTTGCAGCTTCTGTAATGTACTGAATTGCTTTTTTTAATGTTCCAAAATGATTCAAAGGCTTGCTAGTTACATTTAATAATAACTTCGAACGTAATTCATTGGCTCTTTCTTCATTTTTCTTTTGTGTAATATCTGAATGCGAGCCAGCCATACGAATAGGCTTTCCTTCCTTATCATGCAAAGCTCCTCCTTTTGCCAAAATCCAATTCCAAGAACCATCTTTGTTTTTCATTCTTGTTTCTACTTCGTAAGTAGAAAATATTCCCTCCAAATATCCATTTAATCTGGTAAATACTAATTCTTTGTCTTCTGGATGTAGGAGAGCAGTAAGAGAAGAAAACTCATTTTTGATTTCCTCATCTTTATAACCTAACATTTCTTTCCAACGAGGAGAAAAATAGACTTGATTAGTAATTATATCCCAATCCCAAACACCATCGTTTGAACCACTTACGGCAAGATCGAAGCGTTCTTTCTGCTTTTGTATTTTTTCAGTAGCTTCTTTTCTTTCCGTAATATCAGATTCGATGGCTACAAAATTAACTAGCTCATTTTTGTCATCAAAAATGGGAGTGATATTGAGTTCTAACCAATATCCTCTACCTGATTTGGAATAATTATAAATCTCTTGCGTAAACGGTTTTTGAGATTTTAAGCCTTCTCTAATTTTTTGAATATGTTCTTTGTCTGTTCCTGCTTGTTGTAATAATGTACTCGGTTTTTTGCCTATTGCTTCCTCAAATGAATATTCAGAAATCTTAGTAAACCCTTCATTTACCCATTCGATAATTCCGTCTTTATCAGTAATAATAACGGCATTATCTGTTTTGCTTGCCACTAAAGAAAGGCGTTGAAGTTCTTTTTCAAATTTCTTTTGTTCATTATAATTAGAAGCTACTTTTATTACTTTTACGATTTCTCCATCGTTGTTTTTGACAGGACAATAAGCACCATAAAGCCAAATTTCTTCTCCGTTTTTATTTATTCTTTTGAATGTATCAGTAACTGTTTCTCCACTCTTAATTTTTTTCCATAAGTTTTCATATCTTTCTCTATCTTCATCTGTATCTGGAATAAACTGTAAATGAGATTTGCCTTGTAATTCATCTACTGAATAATCTAGCCAGTCAGCAAATAATTTATTGACACGTTCGACTTTTCTATCCATATTCATTTCTACATAACCCAAAGTTGTACTGATGGCACTAAACTGTGCATCAAGCTCTGAAAAGGCATTATTTACAAGTTCTTGTGTAATTTGTAATTGTTCGTAATTTTGTTGAAGTTCTTCTTCTGAAGCCTGTAGTTCTGCATTTTTGGCTTGAATATCTAATTCTAACTGTTTTTGAGCCGTAATTTCTTGTACAATTCCACTCCAAATAATACTTCCTTCTTTATCCAAAATAGGTTTTGAACTTCCTCTAATCCATTGCGTTTTTCCATTTATTATCACTCGTACATCAGAATTCCAATTTGTCATGGTTTGTGCAGATTGTCCTAGACTTTGCTCAAAAGTCTGTTTGTCATCTGGATGAATAGAGGAAATGATAGAACTTGCATCATTCATAATGATTTGAGGAGGCAATCCATAAGCACGCTCCGAACCTTTACTCACAACAGGAAACGACATTTGTCCATCTTTTGTCATCTTAAACTGATAAATCATAGCAGGAACGCCATCAAAAATTTGCTCCAAACGTTGAGTCTGTGAATGTAGTTCTTCTTGTGTAGTTTGAAGCTCTTCATAATTCTGACGTAATTCTTCTTCCGATGCTTGCAATCTATCATTTTGTTCTTTGATAGACTTCTCTAGTTTTTTTCTTTCAGTAATATCAGTTTGTACGGTAGCTAATGAAATAGGCTGATTTGTATTGGGGTCTTTTATTACAAAAACATTAGCAAGCGTATCAAAAATCTGTTTGGTATTGTGGTTTTGTAATTGATGTTCTCCCTTCCATTCTCCTTTTTGCATAACGGTAGGGATAATTTCTTCTTTTGCCTTTCTAGCTCCCTGCTCATTATGAAATTCTGAAATTGCTCTTCCTTTGTAATCTTCTCCAAAGCCTGAGAGTTCTTTTCCTTTTTCGTTTACAAACTGTGCCTTGCCTTCCATATCCGTAATGACTACTAAAGCATCTACATATTTTATTACATTCACAAATTTTTCTTGTTCGATTTGTGTTTGTACTAATGCTTCTTGTGTAGCCTGTAATTCTTCATAATTTTGTCTTATCTCTTCTTCCGAAGTCTGCACTTTCTTATAGGCTTTCTCTACTTTTTGTTGTTGTTTTACTTGTTCTGTAATATTCTGAACTGTTCCGACAAGGCGTTCAGGATTATCCATGGCATCATTTATTACTTCTCCAATTACTCTATAATGTTCGTATTCTTTTAGATTTTTTCCCTTCGAACGGTATGAAAAATCATATTCGTTTATTTTTCCTTCTGCTGCTTGATTTAATTTATCCATTACTATATGAACATCTTTTGGATGAGTAATTTCAATTATTTTACCCATATCATTTAGTATATCTTCTCCGTAAATCAAAGGTAAATTATCTGAATGAGAGAGGTTTTGAGTTGCTAAATCAACTTCAAAACTCGCTAAACCTGCTAACTTTTCAGCTTTATTCAATAGTTTTTGTTTTTCTTCTATTTCTCGTTGAATGACTTGCATCTGGTCGTTGGTACTCTGCAATTCTTCACTATTTTGTCTTAATTCTTCTTCCGATGAGCGCAGTTCTTCATTTTGCGCTTGCTGCTCTAACTGTTTTTCCATCAACTTAATACTATTTTCTCTAAAAATAATCGCCCACCAACCACAAATAAATGCCATCATGGCAGCTAGTCCAAAGTGAAACATAAGCTGAAAAACAGTAATTCTATCAACTGTTGCTCCTTCCATTGTTCGTCCACTATAACCTATGAAATAATTAGATAAGTCTATATTTTCTAAATGAAAAACATCTGGATTAGCTTGTAAAATAGCCAAAACACTATGATGACCGATAGCAAAAACAGTATAAGGAATCATGATGCGCCAATCTTGATAAATAATAAGAAGGGCAATATTGAGAAAAAAGAAAAAATGTAGCTCTGCCATTCCGTGCATTTGTCCAATAAATTGAAGCATAAAAATCGCATAGACCAAACTAATAATCATACGAGCTCTAAATTTATTATTCAAAACAAAACGAGCAATGGAATAAAGTAAACCAATAATAACAGTATTAGCAGCCGTAAACATCCACGTATCATAAACAGGAGCAACACAAAAACCTAAAATAAAAAACATAATGACAAACTTATCAGAAATTTTATCAGCTTTACCTTGTACATTGGTCAAATAGGTTTCTAACTCAAGTGTATAGATTTTTGGTTTTCTTGTGTTAGAGGTCGTAATATCTTTTTTCATAGTCAAGTAATTATAAAAACGTTTTAATCTAATTGATATTAATTTTAATTCTTTTGATTTTATTTCTGAAAATAATCTTCTGGCAGTTCACAGCCATAAGCCTTATTAGCTAGTTCTCCAAAGTCAGGAGGATTTTTTCCTTCTAATAATGCAACTAAAGCCTGCTGAGCAAAATTTGTATCTCTGTTGTTGCAATATCTACTGACATTGTAATTTCCTTTATAGAATAATTTTCCTTCACTTGTAATAATTGCAGCTTGAGGCGTTGCATAAATACCACACGAAGAAGCAATCGTATTATTTTTGTCTAAAATAGTAGGAATAGGAATATCATATTTTTTTGAAAAATCAATAAATTCCATTTCATATTCCGAATCATTGAAGATTACAGCATAGAAATCTACTTCATCTCCATATCTTTCTACAAGGTAATTAATATGTGCGATATTAAACTTCGAACAAGGGCAAAAAGGACTAAAAAAATGAAGAAAAATAGGTTTTTTTCAATTAATGTCAGTATCACCTTGATTATCAGTATAATGAGAAAACTGATTGAGTACATTTTGAGGAACTTGTTTTCCTAAAAAAACTTCTTGATACCCTTCTGGAACAGGTGTAGGAAGTAAATATTGCCATTCTTGCCACCAAAAAGAGGCAAAAACAGCTCCTATAAGACCAAAACAAGCAGCTAACGACAAGCGTTGAAACCACTTAGTAGCAATAAGCTCTTGCATAAATTTGTTGTTTTTTGGGTAAATTAGGAAAATGAAATGACTAAACAAATGGGCATCTATAAAAACAGTAAAGCTAAACTATAATAGATAATCTATAATAAAATATCAATTATCAAAATAATAGTTTGTTTTTTCCATAAAATAGTATTCACAAACCCTATTTTATAGAAAAAAGACGATTGCACAGAATAAAATTTGGCAACTATTTGTTTATTTGGAAATGTCGTTCATATTGAATCTTGTACGACTACCTGCTAGATGATACATTATAAATAACATAAACGAAAAATCTATTCTATATAAATCGTTTAGCTTATTTAATAGTTTGATTATCAATTATAAAACCAAACTAACTATTCTTTCTTTATTTTTTTAAATTTATTCTTGAAATTGTATAAAAACAAACGCACTAAAACTATTTTTTCTTACTATTATCCTATTTTTTTAGCTTTACTTAACAATCTACAAACGAAACCCTAAGATAAGTACATCATCAATTTGTTTGTTGCTTCCTTTCCAGTCTTCAAAAGTAGTTTCGATTTCTTCTAACTGTTCTTGCATTGGATTTTCACTTACCTTTTGGAACAATTCTCTAAGATTTTTACTCATAAAACGCCTGTTCTCTGCTCCTCCAAACTGATCTTGATAGCCATCTGAACAAAGATAAATTTGCGTATTTTGTTCTATTTCAAATTCGTGTTTGGTGTAAATAGCGTTTTCTTTTCCATCTATTCCTTGCTTATCTCCCTTTATATAATGAAACTCGTTATTTTGAATAAAATGGATAGGTCGTTTTGCACCAGCGAATGAAATTTTGCCTTCGTTTTCATCAATTACACAAATCGCCATTTCCATTCCTTCATGAAAACTAGCTCTTTCTCCGTTCCAAACCTGTCGAATTGCTTTATTTATGTTTTCTAAAATTTTTTCTGGAGAATGTATTTTTTTATCTATTACAGCACGATTTAGAAGTTGATGTCCAATTAAAGACATAAAAGCCCCCGGAACGCCATGTCCTGTACAATCTGCTACAGCAATTATAGTTTTGCCTTCTTTTTCTCTACACCAATAAAAATCTCCACTCACTACATTCTTCGCTCTATAAAAAACAAAATGATTGGGAAGTAAGTTTGATAGATAGTTTGTAGAAGGCAAAACAGCATTTTGAATGCGTTCGGCATATCGAATACTAGACTGTATCTGTTTGTTTTGCGATTTTAATTCTTTTTCCTTCTTATAACTTTCAATAGCAGATTCAACAGTCATAATCAAATCTTTTGTACTCCATGGCTTCGAAATATATCGATATAAATTAGTTTGATTGACTGCATTAGTTACTCCTTCAAGGCTCGCCTGTCCTGTCAAAAGGATTTTCATACAATTAGGTAACAAGTGATGTGCTTTTATCAAAAACTCATCGCCACGCATTTGAGGCATAATATAATCTGAAATAATAACCACTATTTCACGTCCTTTTTCTCTAAAAAAATCAATCGTTTCTAATCCTTCTTCACCACTTTCTGCTATTTCGATAATCATAGTATCAGAAAAATGTTGAGATAATTCTTGTTTCAAACTATTCAGAATAATAGGTTCGTCATCAACGCAGAGAATAATTTTTTTGTCCATAAGTAAAAAGAAATAATTGTTTTTCTATAAGTTATTAAGAGGAGGTAATTAATTAATCTAATTGTAGCCTACTTTTAAATACCGTTGTTGGTGTTTTAGCGAAGTGACACCAACAACAGCAGAGCGACAATTTGTTATGTAACTGTCATTAAGAGGAGGTAGTTAATTAATCTAATTGTAGCCTACTTTTGTTTAACATTGTACAGTATTTTAATAGACAAATAGAAAAAGGTAAAACTAATTCCGAATTATTTATTTCAGTTTTATTTTTTCTACCAAAAAACGAGCTGCTTGTTCTGCACCGTCTGTTTTGAGAAATGAAGATGCTTTTTGAGAGATTTCCAATTTTTTATCAAAAAGTATTTTAATATTTTCTATCAAATTAGATTGAATTTGACTCTCTTCCACCAACAAAGCAGCCTTTGCATCGGATGCTCGTTTTGCTCTTCCATATTGGTCATCATATCCTCTTGATTTTGGAATAAAAATAGTCGGAATGCCACAAGTAAGAAGTTCGTGAAAGGTATTGTAACCTGCTGCCGAAATAGCAAAATCAAAAGCTGGCATCAGTTCCATAAGTGGAAAATAAGAACGTAGAAGAGTAGAAGAAGGTAACTTTGAGAGAATTTCTCTCAATCTATTGTCTGAATTTTGGGAGTTAGAATTAGAATTTAGAGGAGGTTTTGGAACAAACAAACGTATTTTTTTTTGCCTTAATAACGAAGAAGAACTCAAAATTAAATCAAAAATCTGCTCATAATTTTCAATCGTTGTTGTATCTCCTCCTCCACCTAAGTTAATAAAAAGCAAGTTTTCATCTTCCTTTATGTTTAATTTTTGTCTTATTTGTTCTCTTGATTGAAGTTCTATTTTTTCTCGTATCAAAATTTCGTTACTCCAAAACAAATCTTCTCTCTTCGAAACTGGAACAGGAATTTTTGCACTTCCTTTGCTATGAGGAGCAATTATATAATCGTAAAAATTTTGTGTTTCAATTTTATTTTTGTCCATATTCATCTGTTCCCTATGAATAAAAAACTTTTTCCATTTTAAAGGAAGTCCCAAAACGGAAAGCAAATCGTTCATCGAACCCAACGGAAAAGTATCTACAACCAACGCAACAGGGCGATAGGTATTTACAATCAATGTCAAGATTTCGGAATAAGAAATAGCTAAATTTCGTTTCAAAAGTTTGGATTCTCTAGCAATCGTTTTGCTGGGAACTTTGTAGTACGCAAAACCTTCTTGATACAACAAATGAGAACCTTCCGAAGCCGTAAAAAATAAAGGAATGAGCGAAGAATCTTGTTTTTTAAGCTGACGAGCAATAGCTAAGCAACGAGTAAGATGTCCTAATCCCAAACCATTGACCGTATAAAAAAGTATGTATTTCATAAGTAGAGTTTTTGTTTTCCGAAACTACTAAAAAAAAGTGTAGTTTTGCAATTATGTAGCGCATTTATGTAGCTCACTCTTTAGAGTGAGTCACTGTGAAGTTGTTGGTGTCGCTTCGCTAAAACACCAACAACGGCTTGGGGTGTAATTTTCCCGAAAGCTAAAGCATTCGGTACAGTTTCGCACACTAAAGTGTACGCTACAAGAATTACTAATAACTATAAAAAGATGAATTATTTTATTACAGGTGCAACAGGTTTTTTGGGAAGTTATTTAGTAGAAGAGTTAATAAGCACGAGCAGGGAAAATTCTATAAAAATAATTGCTTTAAAACGAGAAACGAGTAAAATTCCTACAAAACTCAAAAATTATCCTACTTCAATTTTGGAATGGGTAGATGGCGATTTATTAGATGTTGTTTTTCTGGATAAAATAACGAAAGGAATGGATAGAGTAATTCACGGTGCAGCTATCGTTTCTTTTGACCCAAAAGACAAAAAAGAGATGCAAAAAACAAATGTAGAAGGAACAGAAAATATAGTAAATGCAGCTTTAGCGAATAATGTAAGTGTTTTTTGTCAGATAAGTTCGGTGGCTGCTTTGGGACAGCCGTTGGTTTCACAGCAAAACTTGAATATCAAAAGGAAGAATTTTAAAGAAGAAAAAGAACTCACTTTTATAGATGAAAAAGCACGTTGGACACCAGAATATACTGGGTATAGTGTGTATGCGTTTACCAAAAATTTGGCTGAATTAGAAGTATGGCGAGGCAATGCAGAAGGACTTGATGTAGTTGTAATTAATCCTTCTTTTGTTTTGGGTTACGATGAAAACAGTAGAAGCAGTACTGTTTTGATTGATTATATAAAAAGCGAAAAGTCCTATTTTGGTTCTGGTTTTAGTAATTTTGTTGATGTGCGTGATGTAGCAGAAATGACGGTTTTACTTTTGAATAATCCAGAATTATATAATGAACGTTATATTTTGAATGGTGGAACGGTGGCTTATTCCGAACTTATGCCCAAAATTGCAGTAGCATTAGATAAAAAACCTCCTTCTAAACCTGTTCCGAATTGGATAAAAAAATATGGTTGGAGATTAGCCAAAACGTGGAGTTTTTTGAGTGGAAAATCGCCCATTATTACAAAAGATAGTTTGGAAGCTGCTGATAGAACAGTTACTTATTCTAATCAAAAAATAAAAGATAAATTAGATACAGATTTTAGAAGTTTGGAGGAAACTATTGAGTGGATTGGAGAAAAATATAGAGATGATTAATTTTCGTATCACAGACTTCCTAGTCTGTGGGAATTATTAAAGATTTGTTTTGAGTAAAAAAGCCTATTCATTCAGACTAGGAAGTCTGAAATACTTTAATCTACAGCTTTAGTTACGTAGTATTTCAAATTAATAGTGTTCGTTTAGCAGCATACTAAATTATTTCTACGTAATTTATAAAAGGAAAATTAGTTTTTATGTTTTTAATTCTATTCTAAATCCATTCAAATTATCTATTTTATGAAATCACTTATTCTGCTTTTTTTGGTTCTTTCTACAGCTTTTTTCACTTCTTGTGCTTCCATTAATCAACATAGTAATTTTGCAGAAAACGATGCTATCTCAAAAGTCTATGTAATCAGAAACTCTCCTTATGGTTATTTATTTACTAGTAAAATCTATGTAGGCGATATTTTTTTGGGAAAATTAGGTGCAAATAATTACATTGCTTTTACTCCAAAAAGTTCTGAAATAGAGTTAATTAGTATTATGGAAAACGTTTCAAAACTATCTTTAAAAATAGAAAATGGAAAGACCTATTATGTTAAGCAAAGAGTAAGATCTGGCTGGTTTGTCAAGCCAAGAACAAAACTAGAATTACTGACTGAAGAGGAGGGAATAAGAATGTTATCAAAAATGAAGAAATCTAATAAAAAATCTAGTTTAATTGAAAATCAGTAATATAAAAAATAGTTTATTTTCTTACATTTTTTACAAATCAGAAGATTTATTTACTAGTCTTATGAAAACATAAGAGAAGAAAACAAAGAAAAGAAAATCATTGATTCCATAAATAGAATAAAAAATTCCTGCCATTGCATCTTCGTTAAAGATAGCCGAAACATCGTTTTGAAGTCTCCAATTTGTCCAAACAATTCCATAAATTAGCTTTTCTATAGCAAAAACAGCAACTAACCATTTTACTTTTGCATAATCCTTCGCCACAGAAATATAAGCTAATCCCCAGATGACAATCATTAATAGACCAAAATAAGACATTACTGCACTATCGTATTTTGGAATGGTTTCATTAGTAAAAAAGCGAGATAAAATTAGGATTGCGCTTATATTGGAAAGTCCTGAAATGATAAAGCCGAGTTTGATTTTGTCGTTCATTTGAGTTGGATTTTAGAAGAAAAATATTGAAAAGAGCAGAAAATCAAAAATTATTTCTACTGTTATTTATAGTTAGTGCTGACTTTATAGCTTAACTACAAATTCTTTTACATAAAGTTTCTTTTAGTGTCTTTTATTAAATCACACTTCCTATTTTCTCCCCCATTTTCACAAAGGTTTCCAAATTATTCTTCGTGTTTTCTAATAAATCTTCATCTATTTTGAAATAAGCAGAGTCAAATAACAGAACAATAGTAGAACCACCGAAAGCAAAATAACCCATTTCTTCGCCTTTTTCTACCGTTTTATGTGGCTGATAAGTAGAATTAAGGCTTCCAACCATTGTAGCACCAACAGGAATAATTAATAATTCGCCTTGATTTTCTGTTACTAATTCACAGGTTTCTCTTTTATTCTCACAAAAAACTTTCGTAAAATTATCACGCAAACCGATTGGGGAAACAGAATAATACATCCCTTTTATTTCATTTGATTTGGAAGGAATTCCTTTAAATGGAAAATGGTATCTATGATAATCTTCAGGAGCTAAACGCAAAATAAACATAGAAGAATCTTTATATTTATCTACTAATTTATCGTTCTTTAGAAAGTCTTTTAACGTAAATTTCCTTCCTTTTACATAAAAATTACTGACCTCCGAAACCTTCTCAAAAGCTAAAATACGTCCATCACCAGGAGAAACAAGACCATCCTCAATCTTACGAGCATTTTCCTTCAATTCTCTATAAAAAAAATCATTAAACGATTTAAACTCATTCACTCCTCTCTTAAACTCACTCATATCTATATTTAACGTATCAACAAATAATTGAATTTTCTTTGTTGAGGAAGAGCTATCCATCATCTTGCCGTATAATTTTGTAATAAATTTCTGCTTGGCAATTGGTAAAAACACTTTTTCTCCAACTAAATTATTATACAAAAAATTCATTAATCCTTCTGCTGGTGGATTTTCAATTTTTATATTTCCGTTTGCTCTATTTATGTATTTAATCTCCATTTTTAGATAATTGATTTTTAGTTTATGGCGTTCTTTATTGTATTTATTAAATTACTATTCAACTTTATAACTTGTTTTGATTTTTTGCCAAATTTATTAATAGCAAATATCAATATGAGTGACATTTTACGATTTTTACATATAAACTTAGTTTCAACAAAATAATAGTTTGCTTTTTCCATAGAATAGAGTTTGCAAACCCTTATTTTATGGAAAAAAGGCGATTGCACAGAATAAAATTTGGTAACTATTTGTTTATTTATAAGTGTCACTCATATCGAAATATATAAGTGCAATTTATGAATTTCCATTAAAATTGTTCTAAAATAATTAAAGAAAATCTAGTCTAAACTTTTTCTAATTCAGTTCTGTTTTCAGAAAAAAATAAAACCTAAAGAAAATTGAAAGCTCCAATTCGCAAAATAATACATATAGATATGGACGCTTTTTATGCTTCGGTAGAGCAGCGAGATAATCCAGAACTAAGAGGAAAACCTGTTGCAGTAGGTGGAAATGGAAAGCGAGGAGTAGTGGCAGCAGCAAGTTATGAAGCACGAAAGTATGGTGTTTATTCGGCTATGTCTTCCAAAATTGCGTTACAGAAGTGTCCGAATTTAATTTTTGTTCCTCTTCGTTTTGATGTTTATAGAGAAGTTTCGCAGCAAATTAGAGCCATTTTTTCAGAATATACCGATTTGATAGAACCACTTTCTTTAGATGAAGCGTATCTTGATGTAACACAAAACAAAAAACAGTTTCGTTCGGCTACTTTATTAGCTCATCAAATCAAAGATGAAATAAAAGCCAAAACTAATCTGACAGCTTCTGCTGGCGTATCGTTTAACAAATTTTTAGCCAAAATCGCTTCTGATATTAATAAACCAGACGGGATATTTACAATTGTGCCTGCTGATTCTGCAACATTTATCGATGAGCTTCCTATCAAAAAATTTCACGGCATCGGAAAGGTAACAGCCAAAAAAATGCATGAGTTAGGAATTTATACAGGAAAAGAGTTGAAAAAGTGGCAAAAGAATGATTTGATAAAACACTTTGGTAAAGCAGGAGGGTTTTATTTTCATATTGCTAATGGAGAAGATTCTCGCCTAGTAAATCCAAACCGAATTCGAAAATCTATTGGAGCAGAACGCACTTTTTTAGAAGATTTGTTTGAAGAAACCGAAATGATAGAAGCACTTGAAAAAATTAGTCAAAAATTATCACCTTTACTTTTAGACAAAAATATAAAAGGCAAAACGCTTACACTCAAAATAAAATACGCAGATTTCAAACAGATTACTCGTAGCCAAACTAGTCTTGAAGGATTGCAAACCGAAGAAGAGTTAGCCAAAATTTATATTCCTTTACTTCAAAGTATTTTTCCCTTACAAATAGGAGTTCGATTGCTAGGTTTGCAGATTTCTAACTTGAGCAGTCAGTCAAAGACAGAAATAACTCGTAAAATAGGTATGCAACTTACTTTATCTTTTTGAGTGGAAAAGAGTTGAGCAAGATAATGAATATTGGTAAGAATGAAAAAGTTACCTTTCTATTTATAGAAGAAAGTTCGTAAATTGTAGGTGTATATTTGTTGTTGTTCATCACAACAGCAAGCCGAAGTTAAAAACAAAGGCAACGGCTTTTTACTATTACTTCTGGTTTTTTTAAAAGACTGATAACAATGCAGGGATTAAAACTAAGTTTACAGCTATTCCGTTTATTAAAAAATAAATAAATTATTACAAACCATAAATTACAGATATTACTATGGATATTCCACAACCAAATTATATAGAAAATGGAAAAGAAACCTTTATACAACTTAGTCTAAAAGAGTGGGAAAGTTTTGTAAGTGAGTTTGAGCAAATGAAAAATAAGCTAACCATGAAAACTAAACTTGAAAGAGCTTTTAGAGAAGTTAGACAAATTAAAAGAGGCGAAAAACAAGCTACTCCTTTAAAAGATCTTTTAGATGAATTATAGAACCGTATTTATTGATGAATTTAAGAGAGATGCCAAAAAGCTATCGAAAAAGTACGCTTCTTTAAAAAATGAATTAGCCGATTTAGAACAACAACTTCTGGAAAATCCTAAAATGGGTACGCTAATTTCTGAAAATACCTATAAAATTCGTCTAGCTGTAAAAAGTAAAGGCAAAGGAAAAAGAGGAGATTTGCGTGTCATCACTCATATTATTGAAGTTTTAATAGATATTTTAGAAGAAGATGAAACAAAAAATACAGAAGATGAAACGCTAATTGTTTTGATAGCAATTTATGATAAATCTGAAATGGGAAATATATCAACTAAGTATCTAAAAGATGTTATTTCTGGAATAAATGATAAATTTGATAACGAAGAATGATGAATAAATTTACTTCTCTATTTATAGAATAAAGTTCGTAAATTGTATATGAATGTTTGTTGTTGGTCATCACAACGGTAAGCCGAAGGTAAAGACAAAGGCAATGGCGTGTTTTTTATTCCTTTACTTTGTGGTTTTGGAAGACTTTGAGTATATTAAGTGGCTACATAATTTAAAAGTAGTAATTTGATTTATCAAATTAGTTTCACTTGATATTCAAACGATTTATTCAAATCCTCAAAACTGATTTCTCTATCTAAAATACTATTTAATTCAGTCCTTGAAAGAAGTCCTATTTTGCCCTCTCTTTCTATTACTTCTCGCTCATATATTTCTGCCAGTATTTCAACATAGTGGGTTGGTAAATATTTTTTGTGAGTGGAAAGTTGGTTTTCTATATTTTCTTTAAAATCTCCATCCATAATCGAACCTTCACCACGCAGTTTTACTACACAGCCCAACAGTTGTCTGAAAATAAAATCCTCTAAGTTTTTTGCTAAAATAGTTACTTTGTTTGCATCAGGAAAAACTAAAACTATTGATGAAATTTGTTTTTCTTTATTAAATTGTAGAGTTTAAAATTGCCGTATTTTATTGAAAATCAACTCTGTACGGCAATTATATTTTGCAAAAGTCCTATATTTGTTTTTAACTACAAAAATAAATTAGTACCTTTTTTAAAATACACTACAATGATAAAAAAAAAATAGATGAAAAGATAGTTTCTTTAACAAAAAAATATTTTGAAAATGAATTTTTGGATATTTCTGCTCTTTTTAACAAAGCATTTTCAGAATTAGACATTTCCAAGTTAGACAATAAAGAAATAGCATTTTTTGAAAAGATGAACATTCTACTTTTTTTAGGTCAGTTACTTGGTTTACCTACCCTAAAAAGCATCTTAGTAAAGTACGGTGTCATAAGTAGTTCGCTCTATATTAACTGCAACAACTTATATGAAAAGCTGACTATCAATAAAATACGCTTACTTTATGAATATGTGTTTGAAAACCAAGTTGTTGATTTATTAAAAAAAAGGCTTTCAAAAGATAGTAGTATTTGGTCAAAAAAAACAGTTACTGCAGTTTTAGATGATAGTATTTTTCGTCAATGGCTCTCTGAATTAGCTAGAGAAAACGACTATTTTGGAAAATTCTTTAGTGGACAGTATCGTGCTACTACTTTAGGATTTAAAGCTGTGTGTTTTGGATTATATATTGATGATGTTTTTCATCCTTTATTCTTAGATTTTGTGAGAAAAAAAGATAAAGCTGATAAAGGAGAAGCGATTGAAGTGGCTAAAAAATTAGTAAATCGTTGGGGTAGATTACAAAAAAAATTGGCTAAAGAAAATATTGTATTACCTGCCATTCATTTTAGCTGTGATAGTGGCTATAGCAACCTTTCTTTAAGTGAAGAATGTAGTAAAAAAGAAAACAATTTAATTTACATTAGTGTACCAACTAAAAGCCATATTATTTATCTAAACAATAAAAAAAGTAGTTTGAGTAAATATATAGAAAATGTGTTTTTAGAAAAAGAAAAACAGCATCAAGACCAAGAAAAGTATCTTAAAGAAGAGGATAAAACACCCTTCACTTTACGTATAAAAGCATTTTATCAATGTCAAAAAAGAGAAGTTGTTTTTTTATTTTTTAGGTTAAAGGGTTCTAAAAAAGTAAGTGTTATATATACGCCACATTTAACTATTTTTGCAAAAACATTGAGAAGACATTGGTTCAATAGAACGTACATAGAACAATTCTTTAAGACACTTAAACACGTTTTAAAAATTAGTGAACCAAGAACAAAAACAAAAGAGGAATTTGAAAATAAACTTTTACAATTTGCATTTTTAGGTATTGAGGTTCAAAAAATAGTCCGATTTATTAGACGAAAATGTAAACAATTTAAACAAAAAGGATTTATTTCTTTACAGAGAATACTTTGTTCTAGCCAAGAAATACTAGACCTTTTGCAAAATCAAATCAATGTAAAAACTTGAAAATCAAAAAGTTAAATCATAATTAAACTCTACAAATTAAAATAAAAGCAGTACAAATCTCCAACTCCTGTTTGTGCAAAGGGTACAAAACTAGTGCGAAATTCTTTTTTAGTTTGTGGATAACTATCTTCATCTAAAAAATAGTCCATTTCTTCAATAATCTCTTCCACCGAAATAGCTTCAAAATCATGTCCAAATAATAGTAATGGAGGATTTTCTTTTAGTTTGTAAAATTCATTCTGATACCAATCCGAACTAGCCACACCCCAATCTAACATATTATCTTTCAAAAGTGTATGATAAATATTAGGGTAAATAAAATTATATTTATTTTCTAGTTGTTTTGCTATTTCTAAATTCATTATGAGTAATTTGAGTTATTGTTAAACTTATTTTTTCTTTAATTGAAAACTTAAACACGTAAAAGATTAGGCAAATTACTATTATTTTGCTTTAAATTAGCAATTAGTTTTAGAATAATTTTATAAATTGTAACTATATTTTTTGTTTATATACTACAACTTTAAAAAACTACTAAATAAACAGTAAATTCAAATGAATAAACAGCCAAAACCAGATTCAAAAAAATATACGGATTTAATATCCGAAATTCAAAAAGGACATATTAAAATTCCTAAGTTTCAACGAGATTTCGTTTGGAGTATTGAAAAGACTGCAAAACTTTTAGATAGTATCTTGAAAGGTTATCCAATTGGAACTTTTATTTTGTGGGAAACAAATGAAAGGTTAAATGACATAAAGAGCATAGGAAATATAGAATTACCATCAATTCCAGATGATGTAAAAGTTCAATATGTTTTAGATGGTCAGCAAAGGATTACGTCATTGTATGCTGCCTTTTTAGGTGCTTCTATTATAAAAGAAGGAGAGAAAAAAAGGACTGATTATGGTTCGATATTCGTAGATTTAGAAGGAGATATTGATAATAACGATGAACAACTTATAGTTTCAGAACAACCAGAAAGCACATTTATCACATTGACCGAAATATTAAATTTCAATGATAATCTTATTCAAATAAAGGAGAATTATTCAGATGAACATTTTAAGAAAATTCATCAATATTCGCAAACATTTTCTACCTATGACTTTTCAACTGTTGTTTTGCGAAAAGAAGACATTGATTCTGCCATTGAAGTTTTTACTCGTATAAATACAGGTGGACAAACATTGACTTTATTTGAAATAATGTCTGCAAAGACTTACGACGAAACGCAAAATTTTGATATGCAAGATAAATTTCAAAAACTAATTACAGAACTTGAAGTCAGTAAATATGAAACAATTTCAAGTACAGTAATTTTGAATATCTTATCTTTAATATTGAGTAAAAACAAAGAATGTAAAAGAAGAGCTGTTTTACAATTACAAAAGCAAAGCATTATTGATGTTTGGGACGATGTTATTTCTGCACTTAAAGAAAGTATTGATTACTTCCGTTCTGTTTATAGAATCCCTGTATCAACTTTATTGCCTTACGATGCGCTTTTAGTGCCGTTTAGTTATTTCTTTTACTATCAAAAAGATAAGCCAAAAGGAGTACAAATAAAATATTTAGAAGAATTTTTTTGGAGAATTTCGTTATCGTATAGGTATTCAAGTGCAACAGAATCCAAACTAGCACAAGATATTAAAAGAATAGACCAAATCTTAAATAATGAAAGACCAAACTATGAAGAATTAAAAGTATCTCTAAATTCTCCACAAGATTTAATAGATACAAGTTTTAGTGCTGGAAGTAGTTATTGTAAAGCTGTTCTTTGTTTATTAGCTTATTCAGAGCCAAAAGACTTTCAAGATAATGGAAAAGTCATTCTTGATAATTCTTATTTAAAAATGGCGAATAGCAAAAATTACCATCATTTTTTTCCAAAATCATATTTAAGAAAAAGAGGAATTAGCAACGAAAATAGTATCGTCAACATTACTTTAGTTGGTGCAGACTTAAACAAGAATAAGATTAGAGCAAAAGCACCTTCAATTTATATTCAAGATTTTTTAGACGAAAATGAAGATTTGAAAAAATCTATTAAATCACATTTGATCGATGATATAGATGATTTTGGAATTTATAGTGATGAGTATTCTATCTTCTTACAAAAGAGAGCAACTTCAATGTTTACTGCTTTAAAAAATAGAATTGAATTAAAAGATAAACAAGAAAATGAAGATACAGAACTGAAAGAGTTGATTTTGATTGGAGAAAACGAAAAGTTAGAGTTCAAATCAACGTTACGTTATGATATGAGGCAGAATATTTTAAATAAGAAATTAGAATATGTGATTGCTAAAACTGTTGCCTCTTTCCTAAATAGTGAAGGTGGAACTTTACTAATTGGAGTTGATGATGATGGAAATACTTTAGGACTTCAAAATGATTTTGATACTCTTGGGAATGGAAATAGTGACAAATTTGAATTACACTTACGAGCTATCATAAAAAAATATTTAGGTTCAGATTTTGAGAAACATTTGAAAGTTTCTTTTCCTATACTTGATGATAAAGCAATTTGTAAAATAAAAGTGCTAAGAAGTGGAAAACCTGTTATTATAAGTTCTGAAGGAAAAGAGAATTTTTATGTACGAAGTGGAAATTCATCAATTCCTAAAAGTAGAGAAGAACAAAGTGAATATGAAAAACTACATTGGAATTAGTAACTGACAAATTAAGAAGACTCCCCAGCCGTAACTCGGTAAATTGCCGTCGCTTGGCTTTGCCGAGTGACTTCTATGTATTCGGTATCCTGCCGTGTATTTGTATTTCGTATTAATATCAGCAAAACTTTTAAAGCTAACCTCCTTATTTCCAATTAGAAAGAAATAAAGGTATTGATTTTCTAAAGAAATCTAAATTCTTCTCAAGGAATCTAAAAAAACCATTAACTACAAAAATATTTCTTATAAAAAAAGGATTTTCCAAATTATTTTCCTAACTTTGTAGATTGTTACTCCAAATCCAAACCTGCATCGCCCATGTCGTTCCAAAAGAACAGAAAGTTAAAAAACGATTTCAAGCGAATCACTATCAGCTTGGCATCTCCAGAATCTATTCTTAATAGTTCGTTCGGAGAAGTTACTCAACCAGAAACGATTAATTATCGTACCTACAAACCCGAAATGGGAGGTCTTTTCTGTGAGCGTATCTTCGGACCTGTTAAAGATTGGGAGTGTCATTGTGGTAAGTACAAGCGAATTCGCTATAAAGGAATTATCTGCGACCGTTGTGGCGTAGAAGTAACGGAGAAAAAAGTCCGTCGTGAGCGCATGGGACACATTCAACTTGTTGTTCCTGTGGCGCATATCTGGTATTTCCGTTCATTACCCAACAAAATAGGGTATTTGCTCGGTCTGCCAACCAAAAAATTAGACCAGATTATTTATTACGAGCGTTATGCCGTAGTTCAGCCTGGTTCTATGGAAGATGAAGGATTACAGCGTTTAGACTTCTTGACTGAAGACGAGTATTTGGACATTATGGACAAATTACCTCGTGAAGAACAGCAAAAAGACGACAGCGATCCAACAAAATTCATTGCCCGCATGGGAGCAGAAGCAATCGTTATGCTTCTTGACCCAATCCGATTAGATTTAGATCAACTTTCGTATGATTTGCGTGCAGCAGCAATGAACGAAACTTCACAACAGCGTAAGGCAGAAGCCTTGAAGCGTTTGCGTGTAGTGGAAGCATTCCGTGATGCCAAATCTAGAAATGTTCCGAATGAACCATCTTGGATGGTCATCAAAATGGTACCTGTTATTCCCCCCGAATTGCGTCCTTTAGTTCCCCTTGATGGTGGACGTTTCGCAACTTCGGATTTGAATGACTTGTATCGTCGTGTTATTATTCGTAACAATCGTTTGAAAAGATTGATAGATATAAAAGCTCCTGAAGTAATTTTGCGTAATGAAAAACGTATGCTTCAAGAAGCAGTAGATTCTCTTTTCGATAACTCTCGTAAAGTAAACGCTGTTCGTGGTGATGGCAATCGTGCCTTAAAATCACTTTCAGACATGCTCAAAGGTAAACAAGGACGTTTCCGTCAAAACCTTTTGGGTAAGCGTGTTGATTATTCGGGTCGTTCGGTAATCGTGGTAGGTCCAGAACTCAAACTTCATGAGTGTGGTCTTCCAAAAAATATGGCTGCCGAGCTATTCAAGCCGTTTGTTATCCGTAAACTTATTGAACGTGGTATCGTAAAAACGGTAAAATCAGCGAAGAAAATCGTTGATAGAAAAGACCCAGTTATTTGGGATATTTTGGAAAATGTATTGAAAGGACATCCAGTTCTCTTAAATCGTGCGCCTACTTTGCACCGTTTGGGTATTCAAGCATTCCAACCAAAACTTATTGAAGGTAAAGCAATTCAGTTGCACCCATTAGTTTGTACGGCATTTAACGCCGATTTTGATGGTGACCAGATGGCTGTTCACGTTCCTTTGGGACAAGAAGCTGTATTGGAAGCCTCTCTATTAATGCTTGCTTCTCATAATATTCTTTCGCCAGCAAGTGGAAGTCCGATTACTGTTCCTTCGCAGGATATGGTTTTGGGTCTTTATTTCTTGACAAAAGGAAGAAGAAGTATTCCAGAATTGAAAATTGAAGGAGAAGGCATGCGCTTCTATTCGGAAGAGGAAGTGGTTATGGCTCTTAATCATAAAGCTATTTCTAAGCACGCTTATATTTTCGTTCGTACAAAAGTATTGAATGAAGAAACAGGTGAGTTAGAATATAAAACTATCGAAACTGTTGCAGGACGTATTTTATTTAATAAATGTGTTCCTGAAGAAGTAGGTTATATCGATGAATTATTAAGTAAAAAGACACTTACGAAGGTAATTTCTAAAATCGTAAAACAGGTCGGTATGGCTCGTACTGCCGAGTTTTTAGATGAGATTAAATTCTTAGGTTTCGATCAAGCCTATAGAGGTGGACTTTCTATTGGTATCAACAATATTCCAGTTCCGGGTAATAAGGAGCGTTTGGTTCAAGAAGCAAAAGACGAAGTAGCAGCGATTACTCAAAACTACTTTATGGGTCTTATTACTGACAACGAACGTTACAATCAAGTAATTGATATTTGGACAAAGGTAAACCGTAGAATTACAGACGAACTAATGACTCAATTAGAAGAGGACGAACAAGGGTTCAACTCTATCTATATGATGATGCACTCTGGCGCACGTGGTTCTCGTGAACAAATTCGTCAGTTGGGTGGTATGCGTGGTCTTATGGCAAAACCTCAAAAGAACTTACAAGGTTCGGTTGGAGAGATTATCGAAAACCCTATTCTTTCTAACTTTAAGGAAGGTTTGGACGTTTTGGAATATTTTATCTCTACACACGGTGCTCGTAAAGGTCTTGCAGATACGGCTCTTAAAACTGCCGATGCTGGTTATCTTACTCGTCGTTTGGTAGATGTTGCTCAAGATATTATCGTAAACGAAACCGATTGTGGAACGTTGCGTGGTTTGACAGTAACAGCTCTAAAGGAACAAGAAGAGATTATCGAACCAATTTCTGACCGTATTTTGGGTAGAATATCATTACATGATGTTTTCCACCCAGAAAATGAAGAATTAATTCTTATCGAATCTGGACAACTTATAGATGAAATTGATGCCAAACGTGCCGAAGAAGCAGGTGTAGAAGCCGTAGAGATACGTTCTGTACTTACTTGTGAAACTCGTATTGGTGTTTGTGGAATGTGTTACGGACGAAATCTTGCTTCTGGAAAATTAGTACAGCAGGGAGAATCAGTTGGTGTAATTGCTGCACAATCTATTGGAGAACCAGGTACACAGCTTACTCTTCGTACTTTCCACGTTGGTGGTACAGCATCTAATATTTCTGCTGAACCTATCTTGAAAGCGAAAAAAGCAGGTAAAGTTGTTTTGGAAGATATACAAACGATAGATACACTTGATGAAGAAGGCAAAAAAGCAAAAGCTGTTATGTCTCGTTATGGTGAGCTTCGTATTGTGGATACAGAGAATAATTCTAAGGTACTAGCTTCTCTAAACGTTCCTTATGGTTCGTTTTTGACTGTAAAAGACGGTCAGATGGTAAGCAAAGATGATGCTTTATACAACTTTGATCCTTTTAATGCAGTTATTCTTTCTCAATATGATGGAACAGTTAATTTTGAAGGAATTGAAGAAGGTATTACCTACAAAGAAGAATCGGATGAGCAAACAGGTCACCGTCAAAAAATTATTATTGAGAGTAGAGACAAGACACGAAATCCTACGCTTACAGTTGTAAACGCTAAAGGCGAATCTGCAAGTAGTAATGTTCCTGCTGGTGCTTATCTTTCTATTGAAGAAGGACAAAAAGTTAGAGCAGGTCAGATTTTGGTAAAAATACCTCGTTCAGTTTCGAAGAGTAGAGATATTACAGGTGGTCTTCCACGTGTAACCGAACTTTTTGAAGCACGTAATCCTTCTAACCCAGCAGTAGTATCAGAAATTGATGGTATTGTGAGTTATGGTGGAATTAAGCGTGGTAACAGAGAGATTTTTGTAGAATCTAAGAAAGATGGTATTATCAAAAAATACATGGTTCAGCTTTCTAAGCATATTCTTGTGCAAGAAAAAGACTTTGTAAAAGCAGGTATGCCACTTTCAGATGGAGCAATCACGCCAGCAGATATTCTTTCTATCAAAGGTTCAACAGCAGTTCAAGAGTATTTGACTAATGAAATCCAAGATGTATATCGCTTACAGGGTGTAAAAATCAATGACAAGCATATTGAGGTAATTGTTAGACAAATGATGCAGAAAGTAGAGATTATCGATCCAGGTGATACGTATTTCTTACCGAACCAAATTGTAGATAAGTTTGAGGTTCGTGGAGAAAACGATTCGTTTATGGACAAGAAAATCGTTACTGATGTAGGAGAATCTACCAAACTAAAAGTAGGTATGATTTTGTCGGCTCGTGAACTTAGAGATGAAAATTCTAGTTTGCGTCGTAAAGATATGAAGGTTGCTAAAGTGCGTGAAGCACAGCCAGCCGTTTCGAAACCTACTTTGCGTGGTATTACACAGGCATCTTTGGGTACGAAGAGTTTCATGTCAGCAGCCTCTTTCCAAGAAACTACAAAAGTATTGAGTGAAGCCTCTATTCGTGGTAAATCTGATGACTTGATGGGTTTGAAGGAAAATGTAATCGTAGGACACCTTATTCCTGCAGGTACAGGTTTGCGTAAGTATGAAGATCTTATCGTTTATGACGAAAAGACATACAACAAACTTGAAAATTCTTTAGTTGATGAAAATGTACATTCTACTCGTACAGAAGCACAACTAAACAGAATGCGTTTGGAAGCCTTAGAAGTAGAAAATGAAGAACAAGAAGAAGAAGAAACTACTGAAACAGTTGGTTAATTCTGAATTTATATAAATCAAAAAGCCTTTCAAAATTTATTTTTTGGAAGGCTTTTTTTGTGTGAAATAGTATCTTTTCTCACTTTTATGTACTTTATGTATTCCATTTCAGGTAAATTTCTTCTTGAACGAACTTGATAATTAATTATAGATTTTCTAAAATGATCTTCAATAATAACAATTATATCTGCTTCATTGATATTTTTTTCTGATTGCTCTCTGATAAGCAGTACAGGTATAGAAACAATATTGCTATTGGTATCTATTCCAACTCCTATGGCTGAAATGAAATTTCTATTTTTCTCAGAGGAAGATTTATCCTCCAAATAGAAACTAATTGTTATACTTTCATCTGATTTATGCCAGACTCTAGTGTCAAAGATATTTTTCTCTTTTGTTTGTCTTTGCAAAAATCCTTTGTAGATTTTATTCGTCTTAAGAGTTATTGCTCCGTTTTCATGTATTTGAATAACTGCTTTGTTATAAAATAACTCTACTGTTTCTTCTACTTTCTTTTTGTTTTTCGTTTGAATAGGAGTAGGATAATAAGCTATGTATTTCCCAACAAAATTTGCAGAAATAATTTTATCCTGCAAGAAAGCATTTAAGCTGTTTATATTGAAAATAGATTTATCAAGACTTGCACGCAAGTCAAGTGGTAGTGTTGCTAAGAAGGTAACTATATTTATATCAATAGTATTTACTGCTTCTGCTACAGAAATTTTCTTCCTATTTTCTAATTGATTCACGTCTTCTAATGGAATACTAGATTCTTTATACCAAACTTCAGTTTGGGCTATAAATTCATTTTTATAATTAGGTCACTGCATAAAAGCCTATAAACAGCTTTATGTTCTCTATTTCATTTATTGTAAAAGTAAAAATACTCCATGCATCTTTATCTTCCAATTCTATACTTCGGATAGAACGAACTTGATAAAATCCTGTTCGTTTCTCAATTACTCCTTCGTGTAATAACCCTGCCTTTCCTTTAACATATACTTTCATCTCCTTATCTTCTCTTTTTATACAAGCTGTATTTACATTAAGAGTATGACTATCAGTTGTTTGAGCAGCACGAGAGTATATTTTATATGTACCCTCTAGCTTTGAATTTTTTATAGGCAAATACTTTTCTACTTCTGTTGTATTTCGGTAATTTATACAGGTATCATCAATCTTATCTAAATAAAGTTTTGAAGCTTCATTGGTTAGAAAGTAATGGCTACGATGAGCTTTGTCCCAAAAATTAGTGTTTCCTCTCAATTTCTCTACATCTGTTTCGGTTACATTTTTCTGATTTATCAAAACTCCAATATGATGATATAAAATGCTTTGATGACGACCTACAAAAGTGCCAACTAAAATTTCAAAGTTTTCATTAATTCTATGAGGCAATTTGAAAATAGCATGTTGATTGTAACTGCTTTCTTCAGAATAATTTAGTTCTAAATGATTGTCTTGATTAATTTCTCCTTCTCCTACTAAGTTGCCATAACTACGTTGTAACACTACACTAAATTTATCCTTTTTAGTCTGAACCAAAGTAAGAGTTAGTTCTCTTTCCTCAAAACAACTATCATAACTATTATAGAAAACGAATGTATAAACTCCTTCCAAACAAATAGCATTATAGGAATGATTTTTTGATTTAATATTTCCTACTTTACTCAGCTCCTCCTTAAAAAATTCAGCATTAAGTGTTGTTAGTATTCTCTCTATTGCTTCTAATGCTTTGTTCTTATCTGCTTTGCTAGTCTTCAAATTATACTTTTTAATAGTTAGATTTTTAGCTGTCAATATAATAGAGGTTGTAACTTTTGGTTTTCCTTCTATACACCTAGACAAAATAGGAAGCAGTTCTTTACCTTTTAGATTGTATTCTAATTCCAATTTTTCGAGCTTAGTATTTATGCTCTTACAATCTTTTTCTTGTTTTTCGGTCATAATATTAGTAGGTAAAATAAGCGCAAAATAGGAAATTCTTAGAAATTCCTAAATTTCTGAAAAGGATATGTATTTTTTTCTAAATAAATTATTACCCTAACAAGATATTAAATTAAGGTAATAAAAGAAAAATAAAAGTAAAAAAAATTCCTATTTTGATACTATTTTTCTTTTCAGTAGATTTAAAGAATTAAGGTAGTACATATCGTATATGTAACTTACTAACATTCTATCTAAAATAAAGGAGGTTTATTATGAAATGGTTATTTACTTTTTGTTTGTTGTTGTGCTATTATAGTTTGTCAGCACAAAATCCTTGTGCTTCTCCTCCAGACTGGGAGATTACCACAGATTTCCAAATTAATGCTGTTGGAAATTCCCCTAACGGTTCTATAGGTATTGGTGTTTTGCGCCCAAGCACTAGAAACACTATTAGATGCCGTAGAAGATGTGCTTCTATGCCTTCTAATTTACCTCGTCAGAGAACATCTGCAAGGATACAAATTGTAAAAGTAGGAACTCGTAACCCTACACGTGGTACATATACAGGTTTCAATTGTAGAACCAATAATCTAAACTGGACTGGAAACTTAGGGAGTGGTAATGTTCTAGTACATAATAGAGCTTATACAATGTCTAGAACATTGAGCCAGACGATTACTAATTTATCTGCAGGAACTTATATTATTGGTGTCAGACTAGGCACAGATGATAGTCATAGTGCATACAAATATACTACTGTAACACTAAGCCCTATAGTATCACAGAGAGATATTTATCCTTCTAATTTGTCTTTTGCAAATACAGTAGAACAAGGACAACGATTTACAGTTTCAGCTACAGATAATTTTCGTGGGACAGGAAGTAATTACTATTCTCCAAACTGGGGAATTTATTTGTCTACTAATTGTACTTTTGGAAGTTCTGATATACTATTAGCTTCAGGTAGTAGCTCTATTGGAGAAGCTGACAGCTCTGATCCTATCTCAGCCGATATTTCTATATCCAATACTGGCAGTTATTATATTTTAGTAGTGTCAGATATAAATAATGAAGTAAACGAAACCAACGAAACCAATAATGTAACTTGTTCTCCTATTACTATCAATGCTAGAAGAGAAAATGTTTGGTTAGAAGGATTATCAGTAAGCAATCCTATTTGGCGATTCAATGATAGAATTACTATCGCTGTGCGACAGCATATCCAAACCAATATAGATTATAATCAAAGTATTAGACTTTCTTATGGCATTGGTTCTACTTGTAGTCCTTATGCTTTAAATTATGTACGCTTAGGAGGAGATGCATCTTCAATAGATGTAAATAATACAAGTGAAGTAGAGTCGCTTATCTTTAATGTTCCTCGTTTGCCTTCTGGTTTACAAAAACTCATTGTAAATGCAGATGAAATGAATATAGTAAATCCAGAAACGTCTGATACAGATAATTTGTCTTGTCTTAATGTTTATATTGAAGAGTTTCATGAGTTTTACATAGACAACATTAGCTTGTCAAGTCCTGTACAAGGTGCAAATATGCAAGTTAATTTTGAACATTTTTATCAAGGAAATAGCTCAAGCCTTAGATATGCACTTGCACATATTTACTATTCCTCAGATGCTTTTTTAGATGCCTCTGATAGAGTTTTAAAGTATGAGGAAGGTTTGTTCTCTTATCGCAACTTTGTTAATGCATATAATTCTAGCTTTACATTTCCAAGTGATATACCGTTAGGGGCAGGCTACCTTATTATGAAAGCAGATTCCCCTGATAGTTATGCAGAAATAAATGAAACTAATAATATTGTTGTTATTCCTATAAATGTACAAGCTCCTTGCACTCCTGTTAGAGCAAACTTTTCAGCTTCTCCTAATCCAACGAACACTTTAGTACGAGCAGGAGAAACAGTAAATTTTAGAGATATTTCTACAGGAAGTATCGCTTGGAATCGTTTTGAGTGGCAAATACCTAATGTAACCTCAAGTTGGAATGCAAGGGATAATGTGAGTAGTTTTAGTGTTCGAATACGGAATTCCAGGTACGTATAGCACAGTTCTCAGAGTGGGGGGATGTGGAGAGAATAGCACTTCTATTCGATTTGAAATTAAACCAGCACTACAAGCTGTAGACTACTCTAACTTAGTATGCAGACAGGTTGATTTTCCTGTTAGTAGTGTCGGAGATCCTATAAACGTAGCTTCAGGAGATTATGACTTATCAGTTACTGATTTGACTATTAATACTCGTGAAGGAAAGATTCCTTTTACACGTCGTTATTTATCAACCAATGCGTTATCTCAATATTCTTCTTTAGGATATGGATGGAAACACAATTTTGATAAATCCTTAACTATCCAAGACAATCTAATAACGGTAAATAGAGGAGATGGTGCTTCGGCATTTTTCGTTCCTTACAATGAAATTTCTAATCATATTTTACCCTATCATTCTTTCGAAACAGATACAATGTATAGAGTTGGTACTGATTATTATTTGGAAAATACATCTGGCATTATCGAAGTATATACTTCTGTTGGATTGTGGAGTAAGACCATTTTTCCATCTGGCTATCAAATACAAGCCTATTATGGAGGTGGAAATTTAACTTATGTAGATTTTCAAGACGGACGTTCTCTGACGTTTTATTATACTGCTAATCGCCTAAACAAAGTAATAGATAATGCTGGTAGAACTGTTCAATATCAAGTAAATAGTAATAATGATTTGACTTCAATTACTAGCGTACGAGGACATACAGGTAGATATGTGTATTCCAATCATTTGCTTACAGATGCAATTGATTATAGAGGAGATACGTTTGTGAAAAATAGATATAATAGTCTAGGGCAAACCATTTATCAAGATTGGCAAGGCTCAACTTATCTTCTTTATTACAATTATCCGATAGCAAATGCCACTACGGTTGTAGATTCAGATGGAACTCATGTGTATTATCAAGATAAGTTTTTCCGAACTTACAAGTATGTAGATCCTTTAAACAATGTAAAGGAAACTAATTATGAAATCGAAAATCACAACCCAAAGCAAGGAAAAGATGCTAAGGGAAATACTTTCATTACAAGAAATAGTGAAATTGGGAATACAGAATCTGTAACCCTTTCTAATGGAGCAGTTTATAAAGCAGTGTATAATAATCTGAACCTGCCTGATACGGTTATAAGTGCGTTAAACCAAAAAACTTTTATTTCTTGGAATGGTCAGCGAAAAGTAGAAAAAGTAAAATATGCTAATGGATCAACTATTTCAAATGCTTATTATCCAAATGGTCAGTTGAAGACTTTTACAGATCCTTTGGGTACTATTTATACAAGCACTTGGGCTAGAGCAGATTTACGTTATCTAGATACACCTACAGGAAGAATTGAATTTGTTCATAATTCAGCAGGACAGTTGCGTCAAATTATAGATAGAAATAATAATCAGTTTGCATTTGAAACTGATAACTATGATAACCTTACTAAGCTAACTATCAATACAGCAAACGGAGAAGTGTATGTTTATGAAGCTACCTATGATGCTAATGGCAATTTAACTGGTGAAAAGGATTTCAATGGAAACTGGAAACGCTACATCTATAATAGGCAAGATTTTGTTTCAGAAGTCATAGACGTAGATAATACTCGTACTAAACTATTTTATGATTTACAAAATAGACTCAAACGAGTTGTAGATGCAGAAGGAAACTTCCAAGAATTTAGAAGAAATGCTGCTGGCTGGGTAACAGAAATAGAAGACGCTTGGGGCATAGTATCTATTTCTCATGATGCTAATGGAAATCCTATTTCTACAACCGATGCGTTAGGAAAAGTAACGACATTATCATTTGATGTAATGAATAATGTTAGTAGAGTAACTTTTCCTGATAATACTACGAATAGCTTAAATTATAATCTGCTTAGTATGGCTACTAAGTTTACAGATGAAAGAAATTTATCTGATTCTACAACTTTAAGCAGCGATATGAACTGGGTAAATCAAGTTCAAGATGCTTCTAATGCTAAAATAGGTGTTAGACATAACGCTAGAGGAGATATAGTAGGAGTTAAAAATGCAACGAATGACTCCATTAAATATCAAATAGATGCGTATGGACAAACTACTCAAGCAGATTATGAAGGTCGTCGTTATCAAAGACGTTTTGATAATGAAGGTGTTCTAAATTTTCTTCAAGATGCAAATGGGTTGTCGTGTAGCATTGTACATAATGGATTAGGTCGTATTCTTTCAAAGACCTATTCTAATGGCAATCGTTATGATTACACTAAAAATAATAACGGTTCTGTAACGGCAGTAAATAAAAATGGAGTTCGTACAAATACATTTACTAGAGATGTAAAAGAACGAATTACACTTGCTACTGACAAGTTTAATAATCGTTTTGGTTATACCTATAATCAAATTGGGCAACAAACCTCTTTTTCTATAAATACTACTTTTTCTACTACAACTCAATATTACAGAGGACTAGTAAAAAGAGTAAGTGATGGGTTAGGAAATTGGATAGACTATACATTCAATGCCAACAAACAACTCATCGAAATAAATTACAGTAATGGAGTTCGCACTGTTATTACGTATGACAATCGTGATAGACGAAGTTCTATAAAGCATTTTGATTCGAATGGGCAACTAATTCATAGTAATGTTTTAGTTTATAATGAACACGGTTTTATCATTCAAGATACAGGACAACCTGCATTAAATCTCTCTTTACCCCAATACCGTTTAGAGAATTATGCTCGTGGAAATGACGACCGAGTAACTACCATAAATAACGCAACTGTTACGGCTGATGCAAATGGAAATTTACTAAACTTACCTAGTGGAGAGCGTTTTAGTTGGGGAGAAGAAAATTTACTAACTAGCTATAAATCCGTTTCAGGAACTAACGTAACTAATACTTACGATGGTTTGATGAACAGAATAGCCAGTGATTCGAATGGAGTACAAACTCGTTATCTTATCGATCCTAATGGATTAGCCAAAGTAGTTGCTACACAAGATGCAAGTGGAGCGATAAAAGAATACTATGTTTATACACCTTTTGGATTAGGATGGAAAATAAAAAATGGAGTTGCTCATTTTTATCATTTTGATAATGCTGGAAATACAGTTGCACTTACCAACAGTACAGGAAATGTAACTGATAGATATGCCACAACTGCGTTTGGAGATGATTTTGGAATTGCTGCCAACCATCAAGGAACTACCCAACAACCATTTATTTTTAGTGGTCAGTTTGGGATAATGAAAGATGCACAAGATTTTTACTGGGTAAGAGCAAGATGGTACAAGCCCTCTTGGGGGCAGTTTATCAGTAAAGATGCTTATCCTGCTTCACTCTCTAATCCTCAAAGTTGGAACAGGTATTCGTATGCTATCAATGCACCTTTGGAGTTTGCTGACCCTACTGGGTTGAAGCCACAGGATCTAAATTGGCATCAAAAAGTTGTCAATAACTTTAGTTGGAATGGACTTGTAGCTCATTACGGACAAAGCGCAACACAATTTTATAATGGTTTTAAGCCAACTCATGGAAAGCTTGATCTGATTGGAGCAATACCAATACCTTTAATAGGCGAAGCTGCTGATCTTATCAATGGAGTATGGTATACACTTGAAGGAGATGAAGTAAATGCTGCTCTTAGTTATGCAGCGTTATCAATGCCAGTAGGTGGACAAGCTGCCATGCTAGGTAAATATGGAGATGATATAAAAAAAGGAATTGATAACTTGATGGAGTTAAAGCAATTTGCTGGTAATTCAACTCTCTATATTTCTGTAACAGACGGAGTTGTTGAATATATTGGCATCACAAATAACTTTATAAGAAGACAGTCTGAACATTTACGAAACAAAAATATTAATATAGACATATTAGTAGATGGCTTATCAAGGTATGACGCAAGGGCAATGGAACAAGCATTAATAGAGAAATATGGTTTAAATAATCTTCTCAATGTCATTAATAGCATTTCTACCAAAAACCCTAATTATTCAGAGATGATTAAAAGAGGTAATAATCTTTTAAAGGAATATGGACTCTAAAATAAAATAAAATGAAAAATAAATATGATAAAGGTTCAGTATTTCAAATGCAAACTGATAAAGGTTTTGGCTACTTTCGTTGTGTAAAAATAGATAAACGATTAGGAGACTGGATACAAGTGTTTGGAAAAGTCTTTGATAACGAAGTTAAAGACATCAATGAATTAGAGACTGTATCAAATGTATTCTTTGTACGTTTTTCTGTAAGTATAGCGTACAAAAAAGAGTTAATCAAAAAAATAGGAGATTTTTATACTCCTAGTATAACATTTCCTTTATTTACTAGAGTCAAGCATATAATCAAAGGAGAATTCATAGGCTGGTACATAATTGACACCATTACTTATAAAAGAATTTTGGTTGAAAAACTTAATGATGAACAATTAAGATTGTCTCCCAACTTTCTTGTGAATATTGAAAGCTTGACTGAAATGATAGATACAAATTTTAATCTTAAAAATTGGTTATAAACAATACTCTTATGAAACTAACACTCACATTAATCTGTCTTTTTATTTCTAGCGCACTCCTAGCCCAAACCACCTACATCAGAGATAATGTAGGCAGAGTTGTAGAGGTTCATTATCAAAACGGAACAACTATTTTGTATAATACAGATGCAGGTGGTGGACGTGTGCAGCGCATTATTGCGCCAAATATACTCTTACCTGTAGAGTTTGTCGACTTTGATGCAAAAAAGCACGAAGAACAAACCACCCTTGTTACTTGGCAAGTAACAGGAAATACAGCAGGCAATTATTTTATTGTAGAGCATAGTTTGGACGGTTCTAGTTTTCGTGAGGTAGGTAGAGTTACTTCTACCTCTTCAGAAAAATACTCGTTTATTCACACTGAACCGACTTTAGGAGCTGCTAATTATTACCGTTTAAAACAAGTAGAAGTAAGTGGGGAAGAGTCTTATACTCAAGTGAAGGTAGTTTATTTTGATATTTCAGAAAATCAAGATATACAATATACCATTTATCCAAATCCTACAGATGGTCATCATGTTATAGTGGAATTTACTACAGATGTAGCGCAGTATAATCCTGTATTTACGCTTCTTGATATGAAGGGAATAAAATTTCCTGTTAAGGCAATTAAAATTTCCTCAAATAAATATGAAATAGAGGTTTTAAATATTGCAAATGCTGTTTACTTGCTTTATATCAATAGTGATAAAGGAATGTTTCCAACCCAAAAATTGGTAGTTAGGAAATAATGAAACCTTAAAAAGCCTTTCAAAATTTATTTTTTGGAAGGCTTTTTTTTGTAATAAAAAATCACAATCTTAAATAAAATTCTTATATTTCAGAAAATAAAAATTGCAAAAAAAATGAAATCTATAAAAAGATTCTTCAAAAACATAAGAGCAGAGTTTTCTGAATTGGTTAGAAATAATACTAATTTTTCGCAGCGAGAAGCAAATGGAATGGTAGTTTTGTCAGTTATTTTAGTGTTTCCTATTTTTGCAATAGGATGTGAAAGATTGCGAGATGCAGAAGAAATAGATGAAAAAGTTACGCATTTTCAATCCGTAAAAGCAGATAGTTTGTTAGCCGTTTTGGAAGCGCAGCAACCTTTAGATAGAGAAACAAAATTGGCGATGTTAGAAATTCCACTTTTCAATCCGAATAAATTATCGGCTGCACAATGGCAAGCAATGGGCGTTCAGCCTTGGGTAGCCAAAAGAGTGGCAAATGCAGTAAGTAAAAAATATGTGTTCTTGCAAAAAAATGATTTAGAAAAATTTGGTGGATTTCCGAAAGAAGAATATGAGCGTTTGAAAGATTTTATTGATTTGCCTGATACAGTAGATAGGAAAAAATATTACAAAGAAAAATACGCTTCGCAGAACAAATACAAAAAAAATAGTTACGATAAAAATAAGTATAAAAATTATGATAAAGACGATTCGGAAAATAATTATACTTCTACTTACGAGAAAAAAGAATATAAAAAGTACGTTCCAAAAGTCATAGAAAAATTTGATATAAACACAGCCGACACAGCAACACTTACACAAATAAGAGGAATAGGAGCAAAAACTTCTGTTTGGTTAGTAGATATTAGAGATAAAATGGGAGGTTTTCATTCGCTAGAACAAGCAAGAGAAGTTCCTATTCTTTCAGATGATGCTTTCAAAGAACTTCAAAAATATGCTTTTATTGGTACTTCTATCAAAAAAATAAATATCAATACTGCTGAATATGAAACACTAAAAAATCATCCTCATATCAAATGGAAAGCTGCCAGCATTCTATTAAAATACAAAAAACAACACGGGAACTACAAAACAGTAGAAGACATCAGAAAATCAAGAGCAATAAAAGAAGAAGAACTCACAAAACTTATTCCCTATTTAGAATTTTAAAATTTAATTCATTCAAAATAAAAATCATTTTCTCTTAGGAACGCAGAAAGAATAAATTTACATTTTAATTTTGTATTTTTGTTGTATGAAAAATTACAATGAATTTACAGAAACTCTAATGTTGCGTCATTTTTCTAGCTTACAAGAAAAAGAGAAACGTCACTATGCAGCCATTGAAGCTCAAAAACTGGGACATGGTGGTCGCAAATATATTAGTTCTTTGTTTGGAATAAGTGAATATCGGATTCGCACAGGTATCCGAGAGCTTGAAAACCCTTCTCTTTTAACAGATATTCCTCAAGGCAAACAAAGGCGTGTTGGAGGGGGTAGAAAAAAAAGAAGATCAACACCCTAACTTGATAGTATTGATTGAACAATATATTGAGCGTTATAAAGCAGGAAGTCTTACTGATAGTAGCGTTTATTGGATTCATTACCAACCTAAAGAACTTGCAAAAATTATTCTTGAAAGCATCATTTCAGTCATTAAAGCAAAAAATTTAATTCCTTTTACTTACAATGAAATTACGCCTTATATTTTCCTAAATGAAGAAAAAATTAAACTGGAACATGAAACCGAATTATTAATTAGCTATCCAAATTTTTATAAAAAGCTAAAACCTTTACAAGAAAAGCTAGACAATCGTTATCAATACAATCGAGAAATAAATTATTGGGAATGGGTTTTTCTTAGAAATTATAATTTATTTAATTCTGACAAACCTCGTATTTTTGTTCCTTGCAAAGAACGGATTTCGAATAAAAATTACTTTCGTTTTAGTTTTGTAGAGCAAGGAATTTTGCCGACACAAGATGTAACAGCACTTTTTTTGAAAGAAAATGTAAAAGAAAATATTTTTTATGTATTGGCATTTCTGAATAACCCTAGAGTTTTTAATTGGCTCAAAAACAAAGGAATAATAAAAGGAAATAGTGTTGAGTTTTCTGAAAAACCAATTTCAAGTATTCCTTTTAGAAAAACTGATTGGAATGATGAAAAAGAAATACAACTTCATAATCAAATTGTAGAGTTGACAAAAACTTTTATTTTGGAAAGAAAACAGGAGATTTTGGGAGAGATAAATGAGGTTTTTGATAATTTGTTAAATCATTGAAATAAAACGTAGAATTGTAAAACGAAGAGCCGAAAATAGGATTGAGAAATTTGTCAAGCCTTTTGATAAGTAGTTTGAATAAAATTCATTTAATCAGTTCTTTTGTTTCTACAGAAAAACACATTAGCTTAGAGGTTTAAAATTATCTATTCACACAAAAAAAAGGTATGGCACTAACTATTATTTTTGAAAAAAACGGAAAACAAATAAAGGAAGCTATTAATGTCAAAATTCAAGCTCTTCAATCCAGATTAGACAAAAGAAATACAGAATTAGATAAAATAGTAGATGATAGAAAGAAAATAAGGTCTTACATTTTACGTAATACCCAACAAAACTATTCGCACGGAGGAAGATATTCTACAGGAGGAACTCTATATTCTACTGACCATATTTCTAGTGAAGAAGTGGAGGAAGTAAATCAACTTTGTACGAGAGTTATGGAAATAGAACAAGAAATTTCTAGACTCCGACTTGTTCAAAAACACTTAAAAGATGAGCAAGAGTTTCAACTTAGTTTTGAAGACCTTGCAGGTTTTGGATTTGAATAAGGTTAGTTAAGAGTAGATACAGCAAAGCAAAAATAGAATTTATTAATTAAAGAGAATGCCAATTACAATTTGCAAAATACATGGAGAATCAAGTTGTCCAGAGATGTGTAAACATTTACACAAAAATTTGGAAAAGGGAATATTTTTACCCTTCTATACTTTACCAGGTTATACGATGCGAATGTGTATGAAGTGTTTTGCCAAATACGGTATTCAAGAAATTGCTGATACACTTTATATAAACAACGATAAAGTGGAAAAGAAAAGACAAGAGCAAAAAGGTTTCTACAGAATAGCACCAGACTATTATTTTGAGCGTGCAGTTTTAATGGAAACCAACCCAGAATTACTGGTTAGAATCAAAAACACGTATAACAAACTGAATAAAAAAAGTAGATTCAAATGTTATAATTGTATAGATGATATACGTTTTAAACATGCGAAAGAAAATAATTTAGAACTTCCCTTTGAGCCTTTTGAAAACACAATTTTGCATAGCGAAGATAAAAACATAAGTAAACTTTATAAAAAGTTAGAAAAATACTTTGGAAATAGGGGATTAGATTATATCAAACGCCCCAGAACTTGTGAAATTTACTCAGGTTCAATTAGTCGTCCTTTATCAATCAGTATTTACGGAGTAGTAGAAGAAGAAGAACAGCAGATTATACTAGATTTAATTCAAAAAAAATTCAAGAAAATAAATCAAAAACAGAGAAAAATAATGTTTTATGAACCACTTACTTGGACAGTGGAAATGTCAAAAGAAGGGCTCGAAAGTGCAAGTAGAAATAAAATAGAACTACTCAAAGAGTTTATTGTACGATGATATTTTTCCATAATATAAAGTTTTCAAATTCTATAGTATGGAAAAAACAAAACCTCTACCCCAAATTCTTCTTCAAATTGAGATTAAATTCTTTGACCTAGAATAAAAATTATTTCGTCCAATCTTGCAATTCTATATTTTGTATTCTTTCGAAATGCTTTGTGTTATTTGTTACCATAATCATAGTATTTACAATAGCACTAACACCAATTAGTAAATCAAAGTCATCGGTTATCATTCCTTCATTACTCAATCTAGCTTTTTCTATTGCATACAAATCAAGTGAGCTGAATATAGGTACAATTTGCATCTTTGAAATAAACTCTGAAATAATGAGCCTTTTCTCTTCCTCTCGTCCACTTTTTTCTGCTCCAAATTTTAGTTCAGCAACCGTAATTTCAGAAATATAGCAATTTGTTAATCCTACTCGTTCTATTTTGGTTTTCATATCAAACTTTCCATTCAAATAGAAAATACAGATATTGGTATCTAGTAAGTAGTTCATTTTAATTTTTTTCTATAATTCTTCAATATTTCTAGTAAATTTTCTAGCTGCTCTAATTTCTTCTATTTGTTCTTCGGCTGATTTTTCTCCTTTTAGCGCACCAAAGAGTTCTCCAAAACTTCTAGTAGATTGGATAGGTTTTTCTTCTTGCATAGATTTAGATAGTTTGGCTATCAACTCTAGTTTATGATGTGTACTAAGCTGACTTAGTAAAACCAGATAATTATCTAACAAATTAAAATTTAAGTTTTCAGATGGCATAATTTGTTTTTTTTGATTGTAAAATGATTGTAATACAAGATACGAAAAAAAATAGGTTGAAGTTATGGTAAGTAAATTACCTATTTCAAATTTTTAAGTTTGAAACAGATAATTATTAAAATAAACACTACCCCAAATTCTTCTTCAAATCAAGATTAAATTCCTCTGCCCATTCTTGCGCTTTTTGATAACCAGCATCGGCATGACGAAGTACGCCCATAGCAGGGTCATTGTGCAATACTCGCTTCAATCTTTCGTGTGCTTCCTTTGTTCCGTCTGCCAAAATTACCATTCCAGAATGGATAGAATAACCCATTCCTACGCCTCCTCCATGATGCAGCGAAACCCACGTCGCACCACCAGCCGTATTGATAAGCGCATTCAAAACAGGCCAATCTGCCACAGCATCCGAACCGTCTAACATCGCCTCGGTTTCTCGGTTTGGAGAAGCCACCGAACCCGAATCCAGATGATCTCTTCCAATTACGATAGGAGCTTTCAACGTTCCATTTTTGACAAGTTCATTAAATGCTAAAGCAGCTTTCTGACGTTCTCCCAAACTCAACCAACAAATACGAGCAGGCAAACCTTGAAAAGCAATGCGTTCTTGTGCCATTTTTATCCAACGGTGCAACGATTCATTTTCTGGGAATAATTCTAACAAAACTTTATCACATTCAAAAATGTCTTGCTCATCGCCTGAAAGTGCCACAAAACGAAAAGGTCCTTTTCCTTCACAAAACAAAGGGCGAATATAAGCAGGAACAAACCCTGGAAAATCAAAGGCATTTTTTACATTTCGTTGGTCTAATGCTTGTCCTCTCAAATTATTTCCATAATCAAACGTAATTGCACCTCGTTTTTGAAGTTCTAACATTTGTTTTACGTGATGCGCCATTGTATCTAATGAGCGTTCGGTATAATCTTTTGGATTTGCATCTCTCAATGTATTTGCTTCTGCAACACTCATGTTTTCTGGAAAATAACCATTTAAAGCATCGTGAGCAGATGTTTGGTCAGTCAAAGTATCAGGAGTAATATTTCTATCAATCAATCTTTGAAGTAAATCGATTACATTACAGACTACTCCAATAGACTTATTTTTTCCTTCTTTTTTGTATTTTAATGACGCATCAATCGCCTCGTCTATGTCAAGATATTTTTCATCTAAATAACGAGTTTCAATACGCTTATCAATTCTCCATTCTTCTATTTCAGCAGCCAAACAAACGCCTTCGTTCATTGTGATGGCTAGAGGTTGCGCTCCACCCATTCCACCCAAACCAGCCGTTACATTTAAGGTGTTTTTAAGTGTTCCGTTGTAATGTTGTCTTGCCAGTTCGGCGTAAGTTTCATACGTTCCTTGTACGATTCCTTGTGTTCCGATATAAATCCACGAACCTGCTGTCATTTGTCCGTACATCATAAGTCCTTTTTTGTCTAATTCATTGAAGTGATCCCAAGTTGCCCAACGAGGAACTAACATTGAATTCGAAATCAAAACACGAGGCGCATCTTTATGGCTTGGCAGAATAGCAATCGGTTTTCCAGACTGAACAATCAAAGTTTGTTCATCAGTCATATTTTTAAGTGCTTTTACAATTAAATCGAAAGATTCCCAATTTCGTGCAGCCTTTCCAATTCCACCATAGACGACTAAATCTTCTGGTCTTTCGGCTACATCTGGGTCAAGATTATTGTAGAGCATTCTCAAAACGGCTTCTTGTTGCCAGCCTTTTGTGTTTAGTTTTGTACCTGTTGGTGTTGCTCCTTTTTCAGTGGCATTTGTGATTGTCATATTGAATAAAGTTAGAAGTCAGAAGTTAGATATTAGAAGTTAGAAGTTAGAAGTGAATACAAGATTAAGATTATGTGGTAGTATAAAGTTAGAGATATTCACTATTTGTCTAAACTCTAAATTTACAAAATAATGAAGTGAATTAGAATTTTGAAGAAAGAAATTATTTTTTGTTTAAGTATTTATAATTTGTTTGTCGATCTGAAAGTAGAATAAAAGAAGGTAGATTATAATTATTCAAATAAGGGTTTTATAAATTATTATTAGTACTTATTTATCCAAAAAAATACGCTATTTTTGTTACTTCATTTTATCTTATCCTCAATTATATATACTTTATCTAAATTTTTACAAAATATTAAACTAATTGCCTTTCTTTCTGTTTGATACTCATACCTAATACCGTATATGAAACAGACATTTTTTTACGCTTTGTTCGTTATTTTTCTCGGTATCAGTATTTTCTCTTCTACATACTCTTTTGCACAACAAAATGGTAAGCAAGATAAAAATACACAAAACCTTTCTGATGTTCCTTATCAAGAAGCAGGGCGACTTTTTGTGAAAAATTATTCTCCAAAAGAATACAATGCTTCTACTCAAAACTGGGCAATCGAACAAGGCAAAAACGGTGTAATATATGTAGGAAATACAACACATTTACTTTCCTTTGATGGCAAAACGTGGGAACGCATCGAAATTGGAGGTTCTGGTGTAGTGCGTTCATTGAGTTATTCGTCTGTTTCTGATAGAATGTATGTAGGTGGCGTAGGAGATTTAGGATATTCGTATATTGATTCTCTTGGAAGGATGAAGTACATTTCACTTCTCAATCAAGTTCCAGAAAAAAACAGAACGTTTAACGATGTTTGGAAAACAGTAGTTTTGGGAGAAGAAGTGTTTTTTCTTACGAAAAATTTTATCTTAAAATATGCTGCAAATGAGTTTAGTGTCATTGAGCCACGAGCAAATACATTTTTATCTGCTTATATAATCAACAAACAGTTGTATGTACAAGAATCCAAACTTGGTGTTTTTGAGTACAAAAATGATTTTTTTAATAGTATAGAAAATACAGATTTCTTGTATGAAAAACTAATTGTAGGAATGGTAAATTATTCTGAAAATGTAGTTTTGATAGCTACACAAGATGGAGAGTTTTATACCTATAATGTTGTAAAAAAGACTATTTCTAAATTTGAAGTTGAACAAAAAAACTTTTTTGAGAAAAACAAAATTCATCACCTTGTAGCACTTAAAAACGGTCTATTTGCTATAGCGACAGCAGGCAAAGGAATAATATTGATTAATAGAAATGGAAAATGGAAAAACCTAATTTCTGAACTAAAGGGATTGCAAGATAATGTAGTTTGGAATCTGCATACAGATAGCAATGGAGATTTGTGGGCAGCACTTAGCAAAGGCGTTTCTCATATCCAAACGTCTTGGGCTTATACTTATTTTGGAAAACAAAGCAGACTAAATAAGGTGCATAAAGTACTTCGTTTTAATGAAACTTTATATGCAGCTACCGAACAAGGACTTTCTTATTACAATCCTAAATTACAAGTATGGGAAAATGTAGATGGAATACTGGGGCAGGTTTGGGATTTGGAAATCTATCAATATAACTATAGAAATTCGGCTTTACTGATTGCAGGACAAGCTGGAATTTTTGTGATTAATCCTTTAAAAAGAAGAATAGAAAAAGTAAGTGATATAGAAACAAAGCATTTTTTGACAGACAAAAATGAGCCTAGAAGAGTATATATTTCTACTTCAGAAGGATTGAAAGAGATGATATATTCTTATTATCAAATCCAAGATACTCGTCTGGACGAACCATTGAAAAGAATAGTACAACTAAAAGACAACCAACTCTGGGCAGAAACTCAATATAAAGGAATATTAAAAATAGATATTGAGCAAAATAAAGAAGAAACCTACAAAACTACTTCGTATGACTCTTTAAACGGACTTCCAAATGCAGAAGTAAGGCAGTTAATTGTAAGTAATAATCAACTTTTTGCAGCTACTTCAAAAGGTATTTTCTATTTAGATACACTCAAAAATGAGTTTGCTTCGGCTGTTGTGTTGGATAATACAAAAGAAAATACTAATTTCTCGGCAAGCAAATTTGTAAATGCAGATATTTCTTTAATAAGCAAATTTGTTTATAACTCTGAAAAAGAGGTTTCAAAATCGTATTGGGTAGCAAAAAACAATCAACTTTATTATTATAAAGATGAACAATTAATTGAAAATGCTATTCTTAGCCTTCCTTCTGCTGAATTTTACTCTATTTATGAAGATAATAAATATAGTTTTGAACAAAATGAAATAAGAAAACCTATTTTTAGCTGGATAGCTACTTCAGAAGGGTTATATAGATACGACAATACACAAGAAAAAAATGCTAGAACAGATTCGTTGCATATCTTTCTGCGTCGCATTAAGATTGGAGATTCGTTAGTATCTAATTTTGAAGTACATAAATTGCGTACTGGTTTTACTAGTTTCTCCGTTCAGATGGCAAGTCCTTATTTTGGAAAGAATGAGAGTTTGTTGTATAGATATCGCCTGCTTCCCTCTTCAAAAAATTGGTCGCCTTGGGCACCAAAAGATAAAATAGAATTTGCCATTCTTCCTTCTGGAGACTATCAATTAGAAATTCAAGCAAAGAATGAAGAAGAAGAGTTGAGTAATACCTTTTTATTAGATTTTGAAGTAGAAACGGCTTGGTATCAACGCTGGTGGGCATATATGGTGTATGTAGCTTTGGTATTTTTACTCGCTGTTGTCTTTACTTATATTTACGACAAAAACTTAAAGAGTAAAAACAGAGAACTCAATGCACTCATAACAGAACGCACACAAGAAATTAGTCAGAAAACGGAAGAGCTAGAGGCACAACAATCTGAACTATTGTCGCAAAGCCAAGAGGTATATAGTCAAAAAGAAGAATTAGCTTCTCAAGCCGAGTATCTCAAAAAGGCGAATAGAGAAGTAATGAAACAAAAACGTGCCTTAGAAAATTCGAACAAACGTCTCAAAAAATTAAGTGATATTACACAAGAAATTACCTCTATATTAGATACAGAAGAATTAATCTCAACGGTCTTTCAGCGTGTAATTGGGCTTATGCCAGCAGAAGGTTTTGGAATAGGAGTTTTTAATGAAAACAAAAACACAATAGAATTTAATAATTTTGTAGAAAAAGGAGAAGTGCTTGAGCCTCACGAAGATTCTATGAAAGAATTACAGCGTCCTTCTGTAGAATGCCTGACAACAGGAAAAACAATATCTGTAAATAATGTAGCTAAGGTATGGAAACAAAGGTTTGAAGAACAAAATATAAAAGTAGAAAAAGGGGAACTCCCGTATGCACTCATTTATGTCCCTTTGATTGCAGAAGGAAATAAATTTGGTGTAATGACCGTTCAGACTTTTTATGAAATGGATTATTCAGAACAAGATGTTTTGCTTTTACAATCTATTGGCTCGGCTACAGCCATTTCACTTTCGAATATTCAAGGCGTATAATTTAATAGAACAAAAAAATAAGGAAGTAACTGATTCTATTCGTTATGCCCAGACTATTCAAGAGTCTATTCTTCCAACAGAAAAAGAAATAAAACGCTCAGTAGGCGACCATTATGTAATCTATAAACCAAAAGATATTGTAAGTGGAGATTTTTATTGGATTGGATATAGTGAAGGTTATCAATATGCAGCCGTTGTGGATTGTACAGGACACGGAGTTCCTGGTGCATTTATGTCTATGGTAGGAAGTTCGCTTTTGAGAGAAATTTTGTACGAGAAAGAAATTACCTCTCCTGCTGATATGCTAGAATATCTGGACGACGAAATTCGTAGAGCCTTGCGCCAAACAGGAGAAGAAGGAAGTAATTCGGATGGAATGGATATGATTTTGATTCGTTACACTTATAAAGAAGATGGGAAAATAGAACTTGATTTTGCAGGTGCAAAACGTCCTCTCATTTATAAAGAAGCAGAAAGTAAAATTGTACAATTACGTGGAACTTCTCGTTCTATTGGAGGTATTCAGCGCAAGAAAAAATCATTCGAAGAGCATCATCTGACACTCTTGCCTCGTACTATGTTGTACCTCACAACAGATGGGTTGATGGATCAGCCTAACAAAGACCGTAAAAAATACGGAACAAAACGCTTTTTAGATAAAATTTCGGAATGGGGACATTTACCTATTTCTATGCAAAAAACATCTCTATTAGAAGACGTAGAAAATTTTAGACAAGAAGAAGAGCAGCGAGATGACATTACCATAATGGCAATTAATTTGTAAAGAAGTTCTTAATGTTTAGAAACTTGCTTTAAATACTCATTTGTTTTTACAAAGCAAAGAGAATAAGAATAGATAGAACATTTTCCTTCGAACGCATTTGGAAAAACATCTAAGTAAAGCCATTCATAGATTCCTTGTCGGTTTTGAAATACATTAGTTAGTGATTCTCCATCCAAAACATCATCTATTACATTTTCTAAATTGAACTCATGATGTCCTTTTTCCTCAATTTGTTCAAAAATCAAATAGCATATCTGATTTGAACCAAAAATATCTTCCCAATGATTGCTCTTCAAAAATATATTTACCTCATCATGTACTAAATATATCCAATCAGAAGAAGAGATTTCTCCTTTTACAAATTGATGCAATCCTTTTTGCATTGCTTTTACTTTTTTCTCATCTTCAAATCGAACTAGCAAACTAGAGAAACTACTCAAAGCTAAAGTGAAAGCGACATGAAAAATAAAACTTCTGTATTCTGGACTATTTTTATTCAATTTTATATCAAAAAATAGTTCTACATCTTCATTTATAACCTCAATGTCTAATTTATAAACATCTTTAGAGAGAATTAAATTTTGTTGAAAATTCAATTCTTTCATGTTAAAACGTGTAAATTCTATAAAACTGAAAGGTAATACTGGCATAATGAAAAACAATTTTGTTAAAGAATTAATAAACAAAAATAAACTAATAATTTTATTTTATACAATATAAAAAGCACAATTACCATTTTTGATAATTGTGCTTTTACTTTTTTATATAAAAATGATTGTACAATCAAAATCTATTCTCCTTTATCTTCTTCTGTTGTAGTTTCTGGAAGTAAAACAGCTTTAATATAGGCTTTTGTATCCAAATATTTTGCTGCTGCTTTCTTTACATCTTCTACCGTCAAATCTTTCAAAATAGATTTATTTTTTTCTATACTTTCAGGAGTTTCTTTGTAATAATAAATTCCTTGTAGAGTAGAAAGCCAATACTTATTTTGAGTTTGATTTACTTCGTTTGTGCGTTTTTCAGCTTCCTTGAATTTGTCTAAATCACTTTGTTCTATCTCTCCATTACGCAACTTATCTACCTCTTCGATAGAGGCAGCAACTAAATCATCTACATTTTCGGGCGCACAAGGGAAAGTAATCATCAAATTATAACTCGGAACAGGATATTTATCAACACTTGTATAAGCACCAGCAGAATAAACACCCCCTTTTTCTTCACGTAATTTTTCGATTAATTTGAAACGCAACAAACCTGCAAGAGCTTTTAAAGCCATTTCGTCTTCTGCGCTATATTCCTTCATTTCTCCAGCAAAGGTAAGACGTACATTACTCTGTGGTTCTGAACCTTTTTTAAATGTTTTTTCAACCATTCCTTTAGGCGAACGAATACCCAAATCTTTAAACTCTTCTTTTTCTTTTGTTGCTGGCAACGTTGCAATATAAGTTTCTAAAAGCGATTTCATTTTTTCCTCATCAAAATTTCCAACAAAGAAAAACGTAAAATCAGATGCGTTAGAAAAACGCTCGTTGTACATTTTGTAAGCTGCTTGCCAATCTGTTTTTTCTAACTCTTCTACCTTTGGAAAACCACTTCGAATACTTCCATTTGCCATAAGTTGGCTATATTGGTCGTAAAAATAATAGGTTGGGTTGGAAGCCAAATTTTGGTAAAAACCTTTCTGGGTAGCTACAAAAGAAGCAACGGCATCTTTATCTTGGCGAGGATTAGTGAAATAAAGGTGCATGAGTTGAAGAGCCGTTTCCAAATCTTCTGGCGAGCTGCTTCCTGTAAAACCTTCTGCATGTTCGGAAATATAAGGACTAATCCTGACCGTTTTGTCACTCATAAATTTGTCCATGTCCGAAGAAGAAAAATCTCCAATTCCTGATTGCGCAATAATAGAGGAAATATTCGAAACGGCTAAATAATCTTTGTCTTCATAAAGTGAATGTCCACCCATACTATATGCAGAAATCAAAATCTCATCATTTTTAAAATCTGTTTTCTTCAAAATTACCTTTGCACCATTAGAAAGCGTAAATTCTGAATAACCCAGTTTCTCATTTTTTACTGTAGTAGTACTGCTTCCTTTTTTCGGAATTTTGGCTTCTGCGATAAGCGAATTTGCAATTTCTTTTTCCTCGTAGCGTTTTATTCCTCTTCTTGGTGCATTATCCCAAATACTAATTAGTTCTTTTTCAGTAGGAAGTTTTATGCCTTCTTTCTCAACAGCAGTAAGAATGACTACTCTATTTTCTTGTGTCATCCATTTTTGAGCCGTTATATTGATGAAAGATAAGTCAATCATTGGCAATGCTTTTTGCAAAAACTCATACTCAAATTTTGGACTTGGAATAGGACGATTCTCTAAAAAATTATATACATAATTCATCACAATTCGATTCGATTCTGTTTTGTCTTCTTCTCTGTATGCTCTTTCGTACTGTTTGGAAAGTTGTTTTTTTGCTCTCTCTAATTCAGATTTTGTAAAACCAAACTGCTTTACTCGTTCGATTTCTTCTGTAATTGTTTTGATTCCACCTTCAATATTATCTTCACGAAGACCTGCATAAATCTGAAAAGCATCTAAATTTCTTCCAATCATGTCTCCATAAAACGAATATCCATACAGAAACGGAGGAACGGCTTGTTTTTGAGTTTCTTCAAGGCGAGCATTAAGCATCGTCGTAATCAGTTCGTTGGTATAACTTACTCTCAAATCGGAATAATTGGCAACTTCTTTTTTGGGTAATTTATAGAATAACATAAGCTGCGTATTGGTGGCTTCTTTATCCGAAACCACTTTTGCCAGCGTCTCTTTATTCATAGGAATACCAAAAGAAGGGCGCATCGGACGAGTTCGGTTTTTAGGAATACTCTCAAATGTTTCTTTAATTTTTGCTTCCATTTCTTCTACATCAATATCTCCAACAGCTACGATTGCCATCAAATCTGGGCGATACCATTTTTTGTAAAAACTACGAATCGTTTCGTACTCAAAGTTCTCTAATATTTCTTTTTTACCAATCGGAAGGCGTTTGGCATACTGCGAATCTTTCAGAAGCGTTTGCCAATATTGTGTACGCATGCGTTCATTTGCTCCTTTTCCCCTACGCCATTCTTCAATCACTACACCACGTTCTTTGTCTATTTCTTCGTCTTCAAACAAAACACCACTCGCCCAATCTTTCAAAATCATCAATCCTTTGTCGACATAACCTACACTATCTGTCGGAAGAGGCAACATATAAACTGTTTCGTCAAAAGAAGTATAAGCATTTAGGTCTGCACCAAAACGAACTCCCATGGTCTCCAAATTATCAATCAATTCATTTTTCTTAAAATTGGTTGTACCATTAAAAGCCATATGTTCGGTAAAATGTGCCAAACCCTGTTGATTTTCATCTTCCAAAATAGAACCTGCATTGACAGCCAAACGAAGCTCGACACGATTTGCTGGCATTGCATTCTTACGAATGTAGTATTTCATTCCATTTGAAAGCGTTCCCGTTTTTACATTTTCATCAACTGGAATAGGCTTTATCATATCCAAAGGAGAGAAACTCTCTTCTGTTGTAGTCGTTTTTGTGTCTTGTGCTTCTGCTGTGTAGCTTACAAGAGGAGTCGCCAAGAACAAAGCCGATAAAGTTCCTATTTTCAAACAGGATTTTAAATAAGATTTTGTAGATTTAATCTTTAATGAATTTCTCATTAGTTAGTTTAATTGTAGTAAAAGGAATAATAAACTTATTTAAGAAAAAGAAATAAACTAAACCTTTTAAAATTTATATAAAAGTGAATAATGCAAAGGTAAAATTCTTTTTCTAAATAGCAACTACATATCAACTAAAAACTTAGTTAATTTTTGAAAAAGTAAAAGCTCGTCTTGTCATCAACACTACTATTACAAAAACTTGCTAAGGAACGCTAATTTAATAAATTTACATTTTCAAGCTACTGTTCGATAGGATAAGCTAGATATTTTTTAATTGAATTGTATTCTATCAAAATCTACTTCCGACTTATCGATTTTGATTCCTATCTCATAGTCTTCTAAATTTAATCTAACCACTACTTCAAGTCCATTTTTGTGCTTGTTTTCTCAATAAGTTGTTTTACAATAGTATAATCTGTAAATGGTGCATCTTGCACAGCTCTTTTTAAAGTCATAATGTCTATAACTATTTCCTCTACCTGCATCACAGACTATAATTATTTTGTCAGCCATAGAATAATTATGCATTCTATAATTATCCCACCACCATAAAATAGTATCACCAATAAAAGAGGTTGTTTTGTAACTTTTAGGTAAATTAATCATAGTTTTTTATACAACAAAAATGTAAATTTATTCCTTTTGCGTTCCTAATCAACTCTTCTCTAATTTTCATCAATATTTTTCCAAGTTTATTTTTTCCTTTGCCATCTTTTCCATCTCCCCAATAGTCATCATTATTTGTATGTTTGACAAGAGTAGCATCTTGTGTAGATAGCAATAAGTCTTTTAATTCTTCGTGTTGGGTAAACTTTGCTTTTACAGCTTCGTACATAATATTATCCTTCATATTATCCCAGTTTTTACGTATTTTAATCTTTCTAGTTCTTCCCATTTCTGCTGCTTTCATGGGACTTGATGCCTTTCTAATCTTATTTTCCTGTTCTGTTCCAGAAAATTTTTGAGCTTGAAAATAATGTTCAGAGGTTGCCCAAATTTTGCCTTTTAATTTGATTGGATATAAAGCAAAATTAGAAAATTGTCCATAAGCATTACTTACACTATAAAAAAATATACTATCATTATCCATTTTTTGATAAATTAAGAGAAAAAAACTATTTATGAAAATAACAGGAGAAAACATATCACATACAGCAACAAGCGTAATAGAATTCATAAGTATAACACTTGAATTACATAATAAATTCCTTCTTTCTGATAGAAAACAATCTTTATTAGTAGAACGAGATGATGGTGTACATTTGCACATACTTGTTGGTTATATGGAAGGCATTTCTATAGAGTATATGGATAATAATGATAGAAAACTACCTTATTATATGACTTATAATAAAGAAAAAAGAGTATTGAAGAAGAAAACTGTTATCTTTTTTTACTTTGGTCATTACTCCGAAATAGACGCTTATCACTTAATCAATCTAGGAAAGGTTGTGAATATATTATCAGTTTTTTTTGAATACAAAACTATTGATTTTTATAATGGAGACTGGATTGAAGAAAAATAATATTTTCGTAGCTAGTATTTCAAAAAACAAAAAAGCATTGTTCAATACAAACAATGCTTTTTTCAGTAAGGGGAAAGATAATACAGTCTTGAATTTCTTTGAAGTCAAACATAAATAAATGTCTGTCTATACTTCTTTATAACCAAAAATTGATTTAATCACCCTCTAATTTTGAATTTTTTTATTAAAAAAATGTTAATCATAATGTATCACAGACATCCCTGTCTGTGCAAAAGTTCATAAAACCCTAACAGACAGGGATGTCTGTTTTACAAAATTTCTTTTACTATTTCTAAAATCTGTTCTGTTTGTATAGCTTCTGCACACTCAAAATGACCTTTCGGACAAGCCTTATATCCATGCAAACCACACGGACGACAATCTAATTTTTTCTCCGTTTCGATAATAAATGATTTGTCAGAAAGAGGAGTAAATCCAAAAGCAGGAACAGTCGAACAAAAAACGGCACAAATAGGCGCATTGACAGAAGAAGCCAAATGCAAAGGTGCAGAATCATTTGCCAAGACAAGTTTTGAGTGTTCCATTAAGGCTGCTGACTGCATTAAAGAAAGTTTTCCTGCTAAATTCTCTATTCTAAATTCTACTTTGAATTTTAAATTATTTTGATTTACTTCTTTTAATTTTGTTTCTATTGTATCAATAATCTTTTGACAATTTTCCGAATCTGACGGCGCACCTAATAAATAAATGGTAAAGTTTTGAGGTAAAATTTTATTATTTTCTCTATTTAAAAGTAACTTTTCTATAAAATCAATCCATTTATGAAGTGGAAATTGCTTAGTAAACCAAACCGAAGTAGGGGCAATACAAATAAAATTGGTTGTAATAAATTCTTTTACTTTTTCTTTATCATTTTTAGATGGATATAATTTTGGCTTCGATATTTCATTTATAACATTAATTCCTATACTCTCTAAAACTTTACTATTTCGCTCTATTTCGTGAGGAGAATCTATGTCTGTTGTAATTACATGTTCGTAAGTGTGTGTAAAAGCAAAAGAGAAAGGATTTTTTTTGAATCCTGCTTTTATCTTTGCGTTTGAAAAAGCTGTTAAAAGTCCTGTTGCTCCAAAACGTTGTAAGTTCAGAACGGCATCGTAAGACGAGCTTCTGACCTTTTTTAGTAGCTTAAAAAGACTCTTGTATTTATTTTTTTTGTCCCAAATCAAAACTTCATTCAATAAAGGGTGTTCTTGAAGTAAATTCTCGTTTCCTTTTCTAAGTAAAAAATCAATCTTTGCAAAAGGATATTTTTTATAGACAGACTCTATCAGCGAAGTAGCCAAAATTACATCGCCTATAAAAGCTGTTTGTATTAGTAGAATTTTCATTATATTTTCAGAAGTAGCTGACACTTTCCAAGTGTCAGAAATACATTTTAAAACGACAGTTGTAAACTGTCGGCTACATTTTTTTCAAATTTACTCTATTCTCTTCAATATAAATCATAAAATGTTAGATTATAAAATTTCATACACACAACCACATCATCATTTCATAGACTTAGAACTTACCATAAATAACGTCGATGACATATTAGAAAAAGAACTTTCTCTTCAACTTCCTTCGTGGCGACCGGGGCGTTATACGCTTCAAAATTTTGCCAAAAATATAGCCAAATTTAATGTTTTTGATGAAAATGATAAACCATTAGAATTTTCAAAATCGTCTAAAGATAATTGGAAAGTAAAAACTAATGGCGCAAAAACCGTGAAAGTTCGTTATACGTATTATGCCAATCAAATGGATGCAGGTGGTTGTTATGTTGATGAAAAACAGATTTATTTGAATTTTATTTGTTGCTGTTTGGAAGTCAAAAATCGTCCTGATTCTATGTATAGAATGCATGTTGAGATGCCTTCTATGTATAAAATTGCTTGTGCTTTAGAACAAAAAACAGAGAAAACGGAAGGTAAGGACAAACACTTTTTGATGGCTGAAAACTTTTTTCATCTTGCCGATTCTCCTTTAATTGCTTCTGATACGCTAAAACATAAAAGCTATAAAGTAGATAATTCGGAAGCTAATTTTCACATTTGGATTCAAGGAGATTGGAATATTGATTTTGATAAAGCAGCCGAAGAGTTTCAGAAATTCACGCAAGATCAAATTGCTCTTTTCAAAGATTTTCCAAGTACGGATTATCATTTTATGTTCCAGATTTTGCCGTATTCAAAATACCACGGTGTAGAACATTGCCATTCTACTGTTATTACGTTAGGTGCAGATTATGATATGGACGGCGTAGCTCGTTACAATGACTTTTTGGGAATTAGTTCTCATGAGCTTTTTCACTTTTGGAATATTATGCGTATTCGTCCGAAAGAACTTATGCCTTATGATTTATCTAAGGAAACCTATTTCAAAACTGGTTTTGTAGCCGAAGGATTGACCACTTATTATGGCGATTATATTTTATGTAGAAGCGGCGTTTGGACACAAGAATATTATCTAAAAGATTTTGAAAATCTACTAAAAAGACATTTTCATAACAATGGAAGACTTAATCTTTCTGTTGCTGATTCGTCGTATGATTTGTGGCTTGATGGCTATGAATTGGGGATTCCGAACCGAAAATCTTCCATTTATGTAGAAGGTGCTATGGCTGCTTTTATTTTGGATATGAAAATCCGAAAGTCTAGCAACAACGAAAAATCATTGGATAATGTAATGATTAAGATGTGGGAAGATTTCGGTAAAGTAGGAATTGGATATACGTTAGAAGATTATCATAATGTTGTAGATTCTGTCGCAGGTCAGCATATAAAAGATTATTTTGAGAAGTGTATTTATTCTCCAAATGCGTTAGATAAATATCTAAAAGAAGCCTTTGATTATATCGGAGTTGAGAAAGAATTTGTTCATAACGAAAACGAAATTGAACGAAGATTAGGCTTAAAAACCGTCTTTCAAACCAATGGAGTGAATAATGGATATTTTGTAGTCGGTTATTCTCCAACGAGCGAAGTAGCAAAATGTATGACTGTAAACGATGAGATTGTAGCGATTGATTCCTATAAATTAGATGCAATCAATCCACATACAATTTTGAAAAAAGCTGTTACGGAAGGAAAACAAGAGATTGAAATTTCATTTTTTAGAGATAATCAATTACATACTATCAAGACAAAATACGACGAAAATCAATATCCAAATGTAAAATTGACTGTGAAGGAAGATGCAAGTGATGAGCAGAAGGAGAATTTGAAAAAATGGCTTGCGCCTTTGGTTTAAGTTTTGAAACTCTAAGAATTACTGAAAATTCTTAGGGTTTCAAATTTAAAATAGATAAAAAAATTAGCTACAACATTAGATATGAGTGACATTCTGAAATAGAAAGATTGCTACCAAATTTTATTCTGTGCAATCGTCTTTTTCCCATAAAATAGGGTTTGCAAACCCTATTTTATGGAAAATGTAACCTATTATTTTGTTGAAAACAAGTTTATATGCAGAAATCGGAAAATGTCATTCATATTGACATTCATATTAATTAGAGTGTTTACTCTTTTCAGAAAAGCTGAAATTCATTATACTTTTGGTGGATATTCAGATAATTTCTTTGAAATTCTTGCAAGTAGTATTGCATTGATTACAATCGGTTTATTGTTTACTTACCTCAAAACTTGGAAACACAGTACAAACAAAAATGAGAGAGTTTGAGAAAGCGACTCACAACCTTATCATAAAAATAGAATACTACTAAAATTTGACTTTCTAACGAAATCAAAATCATTTACCGTAGAGTAGTGAAATAAAATATTTTAATTATCTTTACTAAAATCAATTTGTTTACCGTAGCTTAAATGAAGGTTGTGAAGATGAATACTACTACATTAAAAGATTTGTACGAAGGTAAATCCATTATCACTACAAAAGAATTAATAGAAAAAGGCTATTCTCATTATTTTATTAAGAAAATGCAGCAAGAGAATTACTTATCTAAACTAAAACGAGGCATTTATTCTATCAATTTAACTACAGAAAGTCAGTATTCTGAAATAAAAGCTATCGTTCCGAATGGCATCTTGTGTTTATTAGGTGCTGCATACATACACCAACTGACTACTTTTATTCCTAAAGATTACCAATTAGCTATTTCTAATAAGTCAAAAATAGTTCTGCCAACTTATCCCTCCATAAAGCTGTATTATTGGAGCAAAAAAAGATTAGAAACAGGAATTATAGAGAAAGAAATAGAAGGCGTAACAATGAAAATATATGATGTGGAAAAAACAGTATGCGACATAATCAGATATAGAAATAAGATTGGTTTGGATACTGTAAAAGAAATTTTAAAATCCTATTTAAAGTTGAAGGACAAAAATTTGTCTGTCTTAAATCAATACGCTAAAAAACTAGGAAATTCTAAACTCATTACTACTTATGTTTCCATTTTAATTTAAGAAATTATGGCAAAAAATGTTATTCATTCTATCCAGCAGCGTCTTTTAGCTATTAGTAGAAGTAATAGAATAAATCATCAGCAGACGCTTACACTTTATTTCATTGAACGTTTCTTGTATAGAATTTCCATTTCTGATTACAAAGATAAGTTTATTTTAAAAGGTGGAATGTTTTTGTATTCCAAAACAGATAACCTCAATCGTCCAACAAAAGATATAGATTTGTTAGCACAAGAATATGAAACAGAAAAAAATGAAATACAAGAGAAATTTGAAGCTATTGCTAAATTAGAATATGAATCTGATGGCGTATTATTCGACTCAACAAACATACAAATAAGTGAATTAGAAAAGCAAGACAAATATTCTGGGTAGAGAGTTCTGATAAATGCGACACTAGGCAATATCAAGCAAAGAGTACAAATTGATATAGGATATGGAGATATTATTACACCTTCGTATGAAGAAGTTGTTTTGCCTATACTATTAGATGACTTAGAAACTCCTATTTTACAAGGCTATACGATAGAAACTGTAGTAGCCGAAAAGTTTCAAGCGATGATTGATCTGGCTGAGTTTAATAGCCGAACAAAAGATTTTTATGACGTTTACAAACTTTTAGTAGACAAGAATTGTAATGGAAAAACACTTCAAAAAGCAATCAAGAATACATTTGAAAAGCGCACCACCTCTTATCAAGAAAACCACATTTTCTTTTCTAATGATTTTAACCCTATCGTATAAACTGGAATAGTTTCTTAAAACAGAACAATTTAGAAGAAAAATCCAGTTTTAAAGAAGTAATGCAGTTTTTACAAGAAACTTTGAAGCCATTTTATGAAAACTTAAAAAGAAAATGAGTTTATACAAATGACCTTAATAGCAACAATAAGCGAATTATGTAGTTGATATTTATTATCGTTTTATCTTCACAAATTAAAAAAAATAACAAGACCATGAAAAAAATACTATTCGTTATCACTTCGCACAAAGAACTCCTCAATACAGAAACTACGACAGGTTTATGGATTGGAGAATTTACTGACCCTTATTACGAATTCATTGATGCAGGACATTTGGTTACGCTTGCAAGTCCGAAAGGAGGACAGCCACCGATTGATCCAACAAGCGAACTAACTAAAAATATTACCAGTTCGAACAGAAGATTTCAAGATGATAAGGCTGCTCAAAATGCTTTGATGACTACTGTTCCTTTATCCGAACTGTCGGCTAGTAATTATGATGCTGTTTTTTATCCTGGTGGTCATGGGCCTATATTTGATTTGGCTTCTGATGAAACAAGTGGAAAGTTAATTTTAGAATTTTTGGAAGCTGGAAAGCCAGTTGCTTCTGTTTGTCATGGGCCTGCTGCACTCATAAAAGCTGCCGAACTTGACCCTTCTATTTTGAAAGGAAAACGAGTAACAGGTTTTTCGAATGCTGAAGAAAAATTAGTGCTGAAAATGGATAATATTCCCTACACATTAGAAGACCGTTTGAAGGAATTGGGAGCAGATTATAGCAGTGCAACTGTTCCATTTACTTCTCATGTAGAAGTTGATGGTTTGCTCATTTCTGGTCAGAACCCACTATCGGCTGCACCAACTGCAAAGGCTTTGATAGAGTTTTGGGGAAAGAAAGCATAACTGATATTTGCTACAAGATTCTGTTATGGGGTTTCAGAAGCTTCATGAAGAATGTAAAAACTTTGTCAGTAGTTCTTTTGGTAATCCAAAATAACTCTGGCAATAGTTTAAGTTTATTTTTCCCTTTTTATTAACAGAAGAACTTTATTTAACTGATTCACTAATCAATAGATTTGCACTTATTTAAAAATACAGACGATGACAAACTTACAAATAACTCGTGTACACCTCAAAAATGCTGTTGATAATAAAGATTGGGATTTGTTGGATAAATTATTAGAAATTGATAACTCTAAAATAAATGATGCTTCTATTTATACAGATACATGGGGAGAATGGTGGGGGCTGCTTGTAGAGTGTATTCGTCATGAATACGTAGATGGAGTGAAAATTCTACTCAAACATGGTGTAAAGAGAAAAAAAGGAAATTGGGGAGATTGTATTTCTTATTCTCCTTTAGAAGAAGCTAAAATGAAGGAAAACAAAGAAATTATTAGTTTATTGAAGCACAAAGAAAAACCTACTTATAGTAGAAAAACAGAGCCTAAAATTCCACTTTTGACCACAAAAGACGAAATAGTAAACCAACAGGGTAAAATAAGAGATGGATCAGGATTGGCTTTTCCATTAGAAGGAATAAAACATACAGAAGAATGATTATTTTACCTCTTCCCAAAAATAGCACTCCCAACACGCACAAGCGTTGCACCTTCTTCAATAGCAATCGGATAATCTCCACTCATTCCCATTGAAAGCTCTCTAAAAGCTATATTTTTCGTATCAAAATTATCTTGATTTTCTTTTACTTTATCAAAAAGACTTTTCAGTTTCTTAAACTCTGAACGAACTTGATTTTTATTGTCTGTATTAGTTGCCATTCCCATAAGTCCAACTAACTTTACATTTTCAAAAGTCTTTAAATCTTCACTTTCCAAAATTTCGTAGAGTTCTTTTTCATCCAGACCAAATTTTGTGTCTTCTTCTGCAATGTGCATTTGTAAAAGACATTCAATTACTCGTTCGTTTTGTTTTGCTCGTTTGTTTATTTCCTTCAATAATTTGAAATTTTCTACTGAATGAATCATCGTTATAAAAGGAGCAATATACTTTGTTTTATTGGTTTGAAGTGTTCCAATTAAATGCCATTCTATATCTTTTGGGAGTTTTTCATATTTCTCGGTAAGTTCTTGAACTCTATTTTCTCCAAAAACTTTAAACCCTAAATCGTATAATTCTTGTAGTTTTTCTAACGGATGAGTTTTAGTAACAGCAATTAATTTTGCTTCTGTAGTTGATAATTTTGATAAAATTTTGTCTAAGTTTTCTTTCATTTTAGTTTTTTTTTGATTCAAAATCCTCAACGACGGTTCAAACCTCGTTGACGGTTTGTAAAATACTTATTTTCCATAGTTCTCCAAAAAATCTTCCCAATCTTTCGGAATATTTTTCTGAATTGCATCGCCTTTTGTAGCCGAACAAGTATGCAAAAAATTTAATATAAAATCTACATCGTTTTTATAATCAAATTGCAAGTCTGGGTGTATTCTGATTACTTTCTTTAGTGCAAAATCCATTCTTTTACAGACATAAAGACTAAATTTGTCGGCACGATATGCCTGTTTTTTTAATAATTCTTCTTGATTTTTGAAAGTTTGAGAAAGAAGATGTAACGTTAATTGTATTTCTCCTACTTTATCTCTCGTTACTTTTACGTGACGAGTAATTGCTGCATTTTCGGTTCGCATTGCCATCATAAGCCAACCGGGTGTTCCGTGTTTGAAGCCTACCATTTTATCAATATCTTCTTTTATTTCTTCGGCTAATGCTTTTGTTTCGTTTTCATCTCCAAAAAGGTCGTGTTCTAGTCTTGCTGTCAAGATTTGGTCTTTTGCAATCAAACGCAACAAAATTTTATCTTTTTCTTTTTGTGGCATCTGACAAATTGCCTCCTTTAATTCTTTTGCTATTTTTGCCATAAACTGATTGAATGGTGAATGATAAATGGTGAATTTAATAAAACTATTTTTTTTCTAAAAAAAACAATAACGAAACCCCAAAAGGAAAAGAAATATTGTTATGAAATAGTTTTTTTTCTAGTGAGAAAATTCCTTTTAAAATTGAATTTAAAAACCGATTTTCTTTATAAATTTCAAAGTCAGAACCCGAACCTTTACGAATAAGCTGTTGAGGAATTAGAAAGTTTAGTTTTCTGAAAAGCCAAATTGGAATAAACAAAAAGGAATTGAAATAAGTTTTTCTAATGACTTTGAAAGAATGATTACCGTTTGTTTTATCTAACTTTTCACTTTGCAAACCAAATAAATTTATAATTTCATTCATTCTGTATCTTTTAAAATGCTGATTTATTTCATCGTGATGACTCCAAAGACTTTGAAAAGCAGGAAGGGTAATACAAATCTTACCATTCTTCTTACAAACTCTGTTCATTTCCGAAATTGCTTTTCTATCGTCTTTTACATGTTCGATAACATCAAAAGCACAAACCCAATCAAAACTATTATTCTCAAAAGGTAATTCTAAAATTGAACCTTCAATTACTTTTATATTCAATTTTTGTCTTACAAATTCAGCACAAACTGTATCATATTCTACCGAAATTACCTCTCCAAATTCAGAAAGCATTTCAGAAGTTTTTCCTGTTGCAATTCCTATATTTAAGATTTTTCTTTTACTTTTATCTAAGTTATTTTCTACTAAAATTATTTTTTGAAGTTCTTGTTTCAAGATTTCTAAGCGCACCACAAACCACCAATGATTTCGTTCTAAATGATAATAATTTTTGTAATAATCTTGATTCAAAATACCGTAACTGATTAGCGAGTGATTTGTATGATTTTTAGGATGAAAGACAGGATAAATAAAAATTTCCTTTGCAGATGAAAATACCGTAAATGATTGTTAAGGATTGATAAGATTTGAAAATACAGATAAATACAAATTACTTTTTAACTACAGAGTTTGAAGGATTTAGGAGGAATAAAAAATACAGATTTCATAATTACACAAAACCTGTATTGTATTTAACTGATTACTGGTTACTACTTACTGGTAACTGTTCGCTGATAACTGATTTAAGGTATCCATTTGATGTCTTTGAAATTCGGCTTTCTTTTTTCCAAAAAGGCATCTCTTCCTTCTTTTGCTTCATCGGTCATGTAGGTAAGTCGTGTTGCTTCTCCTGCAAAAATTTGTTGTCCGACCATTCCGTCATCGGTAAGATTAAAGGCGAATTTTAACATTTTGATAGAAGTAGGCGATTTTTCTAGGATTTCTTGCGCCCAATCGTAAGCTGTATCTTCTAATTCTGCATGTGGAATAACGGCATTTACCATTCCCATTTCGTAGGCTTCTTGTGCCGAATAATTACGCCCCAAAAAGAAAATTTCTCTCGCTCGCTTTTGTCCCACCATTTTAGCCAAATAGGCAGAACCATAACCACCATCAAAACTGGTAACATCAGCATCAGTTTGTTTGAAAATAGCATGTTCTTTACTGGCAAGACTCAAATCACAAACGACGTGCAAACTATGTCCACCACCAACAGCCCACCCATTCACAACAGCAATTACGGCTTTTGGCATAAAACGCATAAGACGCTAAACTTCCAGAATGTTTAGTCTTGGCATTCCGTCCTCACCTACATAGCCTTGATGCCCTCGTACACGCTGGTCGCCACCACTACAAAACGAATACACTCCATCTTTTGGCGAAGGTCACTTCCGAAGAAAGCAAAACTACTCCGATAGAAGTATCTTCTCGTGCATCTAAAAAAGCAACATATAATTCGCTTACTGTTTTGGGACGAAACGCATTTCTGACTTCTGGACGGTTGAAGGCGATGCGAGCTACTCCATTTGATTTTTTGTAAGTAATATCTTCAAAAGTGATGTTATTTAATTTTTCTATTACTTTCCAATCTGCTTTTTGATTCATTTTTTTTGTTTTTAAAGTGATTTTTTGATACCTTCAATAAATAATTTATCTCAAAAGTATTTTCTATATAGTGTTAATAATAAGATTATGCGAACTATTGTTTTTAAATCAAATGAAGAACAAGATATAAAATTATTGATAGCTTTGGCAAAACAGTTTTATAACAAGAAGTGAAAATCAAAGTAGATTTATAACAATATGCGTAAAAATAATAATATATTATATAAATTTAATTAATAAAGCAAACAAAAAAAACAAATATATAGAGTTAGAAAAGTACATTGAAAAGGTTTAAATTTTGAATTTATTTTTAAAACTACTGGTCTTTCTATCAAGCAAATACACGAAACAGCAATTTTTTAAGCAAGAAAACTAAAAAAGCTTTCTATCAAAAAATGATAAAAAACCTTTTTATTTTTTACGACACTTAAAAAGTATCGGCTATGCTATGGTTTTCCGTTCTCTTTTTTCTTTTCTGCAATCTGCTTCAGTAAAATCTCAACAGACTTCTGTAACTGTTCGTCTTCGTTATTAGCTTTTGCATTTTGAGAATTTTCTACCAAAATATCAGGAACTGCACCATTATTTTCCATGTTCATTCCAGAACCTTTCACATACCAACCTCTAAACGGCAAACGGACAAAAGAACCATCAACCAAAGATGCACCACCAGTCGAAATAACTGCTCCAAAAGTAGGCTGACCTACAAGCGTTCCCAAACCTAAGGTTTTGTAAGCATGTGAGAAAATTTCGGCATTCGAATAACTGTTTGCATTACACAACGAAATCGAAGGTTTTGTCCAAACAGGAAAAGGCAAACGCTCGCCATACGGATAATAATTCGAAAAATCTTTCTGGTTTTTTAGGTCTTCTGTTGCACCTCTCGGAACGGTATAAGCGTGCTGTTTTGTAGTCAAGATTGCCATTAAATAGTCGGTAGTCCAGCCACCACCATTAAAACGGACATCGATTACTAATCCTTCTTTTCCTTCTCCACTAGCTGCAAGTTCACGCTCGAAACGCTCAAAACTCTCCCAGTTCATTCCTTGAATATGAATATAACCGAGCTTTCCATTTGAGTAGTTGGAGGTCAAATTTTGGCGTTCTCTTACCCATTCTTCATACAGCTCATCACTTAAAGAAGAAACAGGGCGAATGACAACTTCTCTGAGTTCTCCTTTTGCATTTTTGACACCCAAAACAGTACGAATATCAGATTTATCAGCAAAAAGATTATAGAAATTTTCATTTTGTTTTACTTCTTGTCCGTCCACAAATGTAATAACATCGCCTACATTTATTTTGCTAAATTCTTTATCAGCAGGACTATTTGGAATGACACGCATTACCTTTGCACCTTCTTTTGTCATCACAATTTCAGTCCCCAGAAGACCCGTTTTTTCCTTTTGCGTATCGGCTCTATCTCCTGCATAATATCCCATGTGACTGGCATTAAGTTCTCCTAGCATCAAATTCATCATGTCTTCAAAATCACGTTCGGAAGATGCTTTTTGTCCCCATTCTCTATATTTTTTGCCTAATGCTTCCCAGTTTTCACCGTGGAATTTTGGGTCATAAAAACGCTCGTTTATCAAGCTCCAGACTTCATTAAAGATTCCTACTTGCTCTTGTTTGTAATCAATTTCCATACGAGCAGAAAAAGGTAATCCTTCAGCTTTTCCAGTTGCAATCGGAACTTTAAAAAGCGAACCACCACGAGCGACATAAAACAATTCTTTTCCATCAGGTGACATACTGACACCGTAAGGCGTTGTTCCTCCTTGTGTGATTGGTTTGCGCTCATCGCCATTCCATTTTACAGAATACAAATCTTGATCATCAGTAGAAGCAGACCAGCCACCACGATTAGTAACAAAATAAAACGTTTGTCCGTCATCAGAAATCACTAAATCAGATTCGTTTCCGTTCATCGAAGTTACTTGAACGAGGCGTTCGTGGATTCTATCAAAATCTATTTCGATAGGTTTTACTTCCTTTTTCTTCTCATCTTTTTTGTCCTTTTTATCGTCTTCCTTTTTCTCTTCTTCCTCTTCTGGCTGGTCGTTGTAATTCACTTTTTCTTCCCAATCGCTTTTTGTTTTTTGCCAGTCTGTTTTGTTGAGCCATACAAACCAAACATCAGCATCTCCATTATTACGCTCCGAAATAAAACCTAATTTACTTCCGTCTTTACTCCAAAAAGGTTCGCTATCAATACGAGGGTGATAACTAATATTTACTGGCTTTTTACTTCCATCTGTTGCTGCAACATAGACTTCGGCATTAAAATATAAATCCTCTTGACTGTACGCAATCCATTTGCTATCAGGCGACCATTGCAAACCATCAGCCGAATTCCAACCTTCCAAAATTACTTTCTCGTTACTTAATTTTCCACTTTTGCCATCTATTTCAGCAATGATAAGTTTGTTCGAACGAGTAAAAGAAATCTTTTTTCCGTCTGGAGAAACTCTCAAATTATCTTCATGTTCTTTTGTTTCTGTAATTCGTGTAGTCTTGTATTTTAACGTTTCGAAAAGCCCATTCTTTTTTTGGTCAGAAGAATTTATCATAAAAATATCTTTCTGTCCTTCTCTATCCGAAACAAAAATAACAGTAGAATCATTAATAAAATCAGCTTCTTGGTCACGGTATGCGCTATGTGTAAGCCTGACTGTTCGTTTGTTTTCTTTGTCATTTTCCATTAAAAACAATTCTCCACGAACAGCAAAAGTTACTAATTTTCCGTTTGGAGAAACAGCATATTCTTGTAACTTGTTACTATATGTTTTTCTTTTCAATAGGGTCAAAACGGTAATCGTAGGTTACATTTACGTTTAGTGGTTCAATTTTTTTGGAATCAACATCTAATTTAAAAACGCCTGTTCCTTGCTCTAAAACAACAGTTTTTCCATCTTTACTGACATCAAAATGGCGAACTCCATCATCTTTAAATGTAGTGAGTTGTTGTGTAGTTCCATTGATTGTTCCTTCTTCTGTCAGATTTATTTTATACAAATTATAACTTTCATCAGCTTCACTTACAAAAAACAAAGTACGACTGTCTGACCAATCTGGGTGCATATCGTTTCCTTGAAAGGTTGTCAATTGTGTATATTTTTTTGTTTTTGTATCGTACAAATACACATCACGATTTGCCGAGCCACGATAATTTTTGCGTTCTGGTTTGTTATACCCATCTACATAAGCTACAAAACGACCATCTGGCGACATGGAAGGTGTATACCCAAGAGCATCTAAATAGCGTTTTGGAGTTCCTCCATTTGCAGAAACCTCATGAATTTCGTGCGCCCATTCTGCTTGTGCAAAATCACGACGAGAAGTAAATAAAAGTGAATTATCAGAAGTCCAACCTCCTAAATTATCACCAGAAGAACGGTAGGTAAGTCGCATCGGCATCGAACCAACTGTTTCCATTACAAAAACATCGTCATTGCCATAACGATCGCCTTGAAAAGCAATCATTTTACCGTCTGGACTAAAATGTGGATTAAATTCGTAAGCCTCATGAATAGTTAGGCGAGTAGCATTTCCACCCGAAATAGGAACAGACCAAATATCGCCTTGGAATGAAAAAGCTACTGTTTGTCCGTCTGGACTAATAGCAGGAGAACGCAAAAAAGGTGTTGGTGCTTGTTGTGCAAAAGCATTTGTTGATACAAAACTAGTACAAGCAATAGCCAAAGCTAAACTTATTTTTTTGGTTTTTTGTATCAAATTTGAAATTTGTAAAAAAGGCATAATTTGAAGTTTATGTATCGTTGTTGAGGATACCAACAACGGCGAAGATTTTTTTGAACTTATAGCAAAATACAATAGAAAAGTTGAATGCACAAATAATTATTCCTAATATATGTTAGGGTTTTGTTATAAAAAAATAAAAGAGTAAAAACGTATTGATTTTATACTTCAAGATGAGTATCATCTTTAATGAAAGAAACAATAAATTCCTTTCATAAGCTGGCATTTTCTAAATCCATTCCATAGCGAAGCAACTTCTAAATATTTATTTCTTTGCAAAGGACTACATCTTACTTAAACAACTAATTTGGTAGGTCTTTTCCGAAGTTGGTTACTTTTTTAGTTATATATTTTATACTAATTTTTTCTTATGTAAATACATAATATTTTGTAATATTTTGTAATATTTTATTATAAAAAATTATTTTTATTCTAAAATAAATAATTGGCAATAAAAAAGTATGAAACAAAAAAACCACTACCTCAAAGAAGTAGTGGTTTTTCTATTCACTAAAACAAAATCAAAAATGAAAAATCTAATTCTAACCTTAAATACCTTTTTTATCTTTATTCTTCTTCTACAAGTAGAGATTCTGCTTCTTCCTTCGAGAGTATATCTGTAAATTTTTCTATATCTCCTAGTCCTTGGCGAAGCAAAATAACACTATCCTCTATGCAGCGAATGACGGTTGAAGATTGAATATCTCCAATTCCGGCATCGATAATTAAATCTACTTGATGCTCATATTCCTCTTTCATAAGCGAAGGGTCAATCATTGGCTTTCCTTCCTTGTCATGAATAGAAGTTGTTACGATAGGATTTCCTAGTTCTTGTACAATCATTCTCGGAATTTTGTGATCAGGAACACGAATACCTACTTGATTTTTCTTTACTCCTCCTACTTTTGGTACTTTATTACTAGAGTCCAAAATAAAAGTAAATGCACCTGGTAGAGCCTTTTTCATTACCTTAAAAACGTGATTGCTTACTCGGTGTGCATACAAACTAATGTCGCTTAAATCATAACAAATAAATGAAAGGTGCATTTTTTTGGGGTCTATTCCCTTTATTTTACATACTTTCTCAACTGCTTTCGCATTGGTAAAATCACAACCTATTCCATAAACTGTATCAGTAGGATATATAATTACACCACCGTTTCTTAAAACTTCGACCACTTTCTGAATTTTGCTTTCTTGTGGATTATCTGGGTGTATTTTGAGGAGTTCTGCCATATTACTTTAATAACTTTTTAGTAAAAAATAAACTTCTTTTGATTCTTAATACTATAAGATTAGCTAAAGAAGTTCAATAATATAAATATAATTTCTTGGTTTCGGTATAAAATTTTACGTGTTTTTCTGGTATTGCTTTTCTAAACTACCAACAAAGATCAAAGCTAAAAGAGTATAATAATCATTTTAAACAGATTTGTTCCTACTCCATTTGTTTGCCTATCCAATAATACATAATTTCTTTGTGTGTTGCAAAGTTTTTTGAAAATAATTTTGAGTTTCGCTAAAAAAACAAAATATTGTTCTGCTTGCAGATTATTAATAATAATTAACCAACCAAAAATAAACAAGGTTTTTAATTTACTTATTCTTCTTTTAGGGTTCAATTCAGAACAATGTAAAACTTTTAAAAAAAAAGCAGTAATCTATGCAACCCTTTTGCCTGCTTGTTGGGTCTTAGAAGTAGAAGAACAAAACTACTATGTTTTGAAACCTTCTAACTTACAACCTAACAATTCTAACAACTTCCTAAATGCTAGATTTAGGAAGATTGTTTTCAAAAAAGTCAAAAAGAATTGAACAAAAAAATTGAAAATATAGGTAGTAAATCAAAACAAGAAATTCCAAATTATTTTACGCTTTAATTTTAAACTAAAATAATTTATATACAAAAATCTTTTGTTGGCTATGTCATCTTTTCTACGGAGAAGATAGCAGTAGCCATAGTTAGTGAGTAGTGGGAGATGATGCAGCCTTTGGAAGTATCATCTTTTTTTTGTGCCTTATTTTATACTTTATCTTTATTTTAGGCAACAAAAAAATCCTACTTGCTTAGGCAAATAGGATTTTATAAAAGTTAAAGCTCAAAGAATTATAGATTATAGTTTACTTCATTTCTTCTATTTTCTTTTTCATTTTTTCAACATTTGCTTTGTCTTCTTTCATTGTATACAAATCTTTTAATATAGTATAAAGTGCTACATCATCACTATTTATTTCCATTGCTTTTTTGGTATAGATAATAGATTTGTCGGCATCTTTAATGACAGGTTTCATTTTTTCACCTGTAGCATCTTGTTCTGCTCCTATTAGTTTATTATATACTTTTGCTGCTTCTCTATAATAATGAGTTGCTATTGCAAAAGTGGCATCATAATCGGTATTATCTAAATCCAATACTTTTTGGTAATATTCTATTGCTTTTTCGTTTTGATCTTCTGACTGATACATAATAGCAATATTGGTTAAAGTTTTGACACTAGGTTCTATTTCATTTGCTTTCTTCAATAACTCAATCGCTGTTTTGTAATCTTTACGACGAATATAAACATCAGCAGAACTATTAACAAAATAGGTTTCTTTGGGAAAGCGTTCTGTTCCTTTTCCCAGTATTCTAAGAAGATTAGTAGTATCTTTTAACTGATAATACGCATATGCAGCCGATTGATAGGCTTCTATACCACTTTGATATTCTTCCATATCACCAAGTTTTTCAGAATACATGGCAGCCTCTTTATACATTTCTGCTTTTGTAGCAAAATATCCAATAAAAGTAAGATTTGTAGTATCAGGTTCAAAATAATTTACGATAGGAAGCATTCTCTTATATGCCATCACATAATCTTCACTTTCTTGATATTTTTGTACATCATTCAGAATTGCATTTTTCAAACGAATTTGAAGCCCTGTTTCCATTCCATAATCGCTTTGAAAAGCTGGGTCTTCTATCATTTTTGTGTATTCATTTTTTCCTTCTGTTTTCTCTATTTCTAATGCCTTTGCCATCGAAATTACAGCACTATCTGTTGGATTAGTTACTAATGCTGCTACTTCTTTATCTTCCAGACCTGCTTCTGCTATACTAGTAAAAACTTTTGCTCTTGTATAATACGTTCTTGCACTTCCTTCTGTTTTTTTGTGAAAAGTAGCTTGGCGAACCTTTTCTAGAGCTTTTTCGTAATTAGGTTTTTCTGCGCTGATATAAAATTCGGCACTACTAAGTGCGCCATTTTGTGCAATAGCTCCATTTGTAAGTAGTGAACCTGCTACAAATGCAGCTCCTACAAAAATTGATTTTAAGTTTGAATTTGTCATTTTATGATATTATTTTTGAATATGATTGAGTTGTTAGTTTGCATTTTTACTAGAGCGTAAAATGTACAATAAAATTACCAAAAATTATTTTCTCGTAAAAAATTTTTACAAAAAAATAGAAGTTCCTTTTTGCAGTAAAATTATACTACAAAAATAGAACTTCTACATCTAATGCAACTATAATGCAAAAAATTATTTTACATCTTAATTTGCATCTTCATTGTCTTCTGAATCTTCGTCAGTTTCTGAATCATCTTCTTTATCTGAACTATCATCTTCATCTGAATCGTTTGTATGATTTTCGTGATCTCTGTCTTCGTCATACAATCCTTCTGGAGAAATAACTGCTTCGTTAGGCACTTCTGCATCAATGATTGCATCTTCCAATTCTTCCTCTACTTCTTCTATATGTTCAATTTTGGCAACTGAAGCAATTTCATCTCCATCTGCTAAATTTATCAAACGAACGCCCTGTGTAGCACGTCCCATAGTTCGAAGTTCGGAAACAGCAAAGCGAATCATTACACCAGATTTTCTACTAATCATCAAATGATCAGTATCGATTACTTCCTTAATGGCAATCAATGAACCTGTTTTTTCGGTAATTTTGAGTGTAGTAACTCCTTTTCCTCCACGCTTAATTACTCTGTACGCATCTACATCAGAGCGTTTTCCGTATCCTTTTTCCGAAACTACCAAAAGATTCGAATCTGGACGGTTCAAGCAGACCATTCCAATTACTTCATCGCCTTCTTTTACATTAATTCCACGAACACCAGAAGCATTTCTTCCCATCGGACGAACCTGCGTTTCATTGAAACGAATGGCACGACCCGAACCTACAGCCATAATAATTTCGTTACTTCCATCTGTCAAACGAACATCTAAAAGTGCATCGCCTTCATTAATCGTAATGGCATTAATTCCATTTTGACGAGGACGAGAATAGGCTTCCAAAATCGTTTTCTTGATTTGTCCTTTCTTTGTACAGAAAATTAGATTATTATTATTGATATAATCTTCATCTTTTAGTGTTTTTACATTAATTACTGCTTGTACTCGTTCGCCTGATTGTATCGAAATGAGGTTTTGAAGTGGACGACCTTTTGAAGTCTTCGAACCTTCTGGAATGGCATATACTTTCAACCAATATACTTTTCCAGCATCTGTAAAAATAAGTAAATAATTGTGTGTAGAAGCGACAAACAAATGTTCTGCAAAATCATCAGCTTTTGTAGTTGCTCCTCTTGAGCCTCTTCCACCACGAGCTTGTGATTTGTATTCTGTCAAAGAAGTACGTTTGATGTAGCCCTCATTCGAAATCGTAATTACCATTTCTTGTTCGGCAATCAAATCTTCAATATCAATATCTTCTGCACTATGAACAATTTGAGTACGACGCTCATCGCCATATTTTTCTCTAAGCTCCAATAATTCGTCAGTAATAATTTGCATACGACGTTCTACCTTTGCCAAAATATCTTCGTAATCTTCTACTGTCAAAACAAGTGCATCGTATTCGTTCTGAATTTTGTTGCGTTCTAGTCCTGTAAGACGTTGAAGGCGCATACTCAAAATTTCTTTGGCTTGAATTTCTGAAAAATCAAACACAAAATCTGCTGGAACAGTAACATCTTTGAAGAAGCGACTATCGGTGTTCATTTCTCCTTGCGCTGTCAAAACATTTCTTGCTTCTTCTGCATCTTTTGAGCTACGAATGGTCGCAATTACCAAATCAATTACATCAAGAGCTTTCAGAAGTCCTTCCAAAATATGAAGTCTTTTATTAGCTTCTCTAAGGTCATATTCTGTACGACGAACAACTATTTCGTGTCTGTGTTCAACATAATAGCTAATCAAATCTCTAAGATTACAAATACGTGGACGACCTTTTACAAGTGCAACATTATTTACACTAAACGAAGTTTGAAGTCCTGTATATTTGAAAAGTTGATTCAAAACTACATTTGCCATTGCATCACGTTTGATATCATAAACGATACGCAAACCTACTCTATCAGATTCATCACGAATAGCAGAAATTCCTTCAATACGCTTTTCATTTACCATTGCAGCCGTTTTTTCGATCAGCGTGGCTTTGTTGGTTTGATAGGGTACTTCGGTTACGATAATCTGTTCACGGTTATTTTTGTCTGTATGAATAGTTGCAACGGCACGCATCACAATTCTTCCACGACCTGTTTCTAATGCTTTTTTTACACCTGTGTAACCATAAATAATTCCACCAGTTGGAAAATCGGGTGCAGTTACGAATTTGATTAACTCCTCTACCGTAATTTCTGGATTTTTGATGTACTCAATAATTCCATCAATCACTTCTGTAAGATTATGAGGAGCCATATTTGTAGCCATACCAACAGCAATACCCGAAGAACCATTCACTAAAAGGTTAGGTAATTTTCCAGGCAAGACAGAAGGTTCTGTCAATGAATCATCAAAGTTTGGAATAAAATCAACTACTTCTTTGTTCAAATCTGCCAACATTTCTTCAGCCAAACGCTGCATACGTGCCTCTGTATAACGCATTGCTGCTGCATTGTCGCCATCAATCGAACCAAAATTTCCCTGACCGTCAACGAGCATATAGCGAAGCGACCATTCCTGCGCCATTCTGACCATCGTTTCATAAACCGATGAATCGCCGTGAGGGTGGTATTTACCCAAAACTTCACCTACAATACGAGCCGATTTCTTATGTGCTTTATTGTGATAAACTCCCAAATCTGACATTCCGTACAACACTCTACGGTGAACAGGTTTCAAACCGTCACGCACATCAGGCAAAGCACGAGAAACAATAACGGACATCGAATAATCAATGTATGCCGTTCTCATTTCGTCCTCAATACTTACAGGAATAATATTACTGTTGCCATCATTTAATAGGTCTTCTGATTCGTTTTCTATATCTGCCATATATTATCTAGTATAAAACTATATTAAATTGAAATTCTTGCTTTCTGCTAACCGTCATTGAGGTTCAAAATGCAACCGTCAACGAGGCTTTTTCTATTACTTTTTTAGAATAAATTTTTGATAGAAATTCCTTCCAAAACTACTCTGCAAGTTACGAAAAAATGGGGAATTTTACAATGTTTTTTAATCAAATTGTAGTACACAATATAGCATACATTTTAGGGTACAAACCTGTATTGTAGACTTTAGCTTGCGAGGGAAATATTGATTTTTTTCCGACTTTATTTATCTATCTTAGTAAACTAAAAACGTTGTTACATTTTACTCGTTATTGAAGTTATTTAAAGACAGAAATTTATTTATGTACGTTTCTTCAAAACAACTTCAACAGAAAACAGTAATTATAAAAAACACAAAACAAATACTAAAAACGATGAAACACAAGATACTTATTCTTGATGACGAAGATAAACTAAGAAACCTATTGGGTAGAATTATAAAACTAGAAGGTTTTGAAGTTTCAGAGGTAGAAAATTGTGAAAAAGCACTCCAAAAACTGAAAGAGCATCAGATTACTAGTTCTCCTTTTGAGGTAATGTTGTGTGATGTAAAATTGCCAGATGGAAACGGTGTAGAATTATCACAAAAAATAAAACAGCTTTATCCAGAATTAGAAATAATTTTGCTAACTGCTTACGGAAATATTCCAGATGGCGTACAGGCAATGAAAAATGGTGCTTTTGATTATATCGTAAAAGGAACAGATAATAATAAAATTGTTCCGTTGGTGCATCGTGCCATCGAAAAAATAGAAGCAAATAAAATTATTGCTCAAAAATTAGCACAACAAAAAACACACGAAACAGAACAAAAAGATAAAGAAACAAAAAGTGATTTTTCTACTTTTCAAAATTCTCTACAAAAACAGTATTCAAAAAGTCCTTTTGATGCTATCATCGGAAACTCAAAAATAGTAAGAGAAACAGCTATCGAACTCGCCAAAAAAGTAGCTCTAACAGACACAACCGTACTTCTGACAGGTGAAACAGGAACAGGAAAAGAAGTTTTTGCACAAGCCATTCATCAAGCTAGTAGTAGAAGTAACGAAAATTTCGTAGCCATAAATTGTGCAGCCTTTGGAAAAGAACTTTTAGAAAGCGAAATGTTCGGACACAAAGCAGGTTCGTTTACAGGAGCAACAAAAGACAAAACAGGACTTTTTGGAGAAGCCGATAAAGGAACAATTTTTTTAGATGAAGTAGGAGAAATGAGTTTGGAATTGCAAGCTAAATTATTACGAGTTTTGGAAACAGGCGAGTTTTTGAAAGTAGGAGAAGCAAAACCTACAAAAGTAAACGTCAGGATTATTGCAGCTTCCAATCGTGATTTTAAAAACGAAATAAAAGAAGGAAATTTTAGAGCCGATTTGTATTACCGTCTGTCTGTTTTTGATATTTATTTACCACCATTACGAGAACGAAAAGGAGATGTAAAATTACTTACCAATCATTTTATGAGTGTTTTTAATAATAAAATGAGTAAAAATATTACTTCTTTTTCTGACGAATTTATGACAGCTTTAGAGCATCATAATTGGGAAGGAAACATACGAGAACTCAAAAATGTAATAGAACGAAGTATGATTTTAGAAAGCAGTCAAGAATTGAATTTTGGTAGTCTTCCTATAGATATGCAAAAAGCAGAAATGCAAAGGAGTTTAAATCAAGATACTTCAACTACTAATGAATTAGACTCTTTTACACTTGCTAGTGCAGAAAAAGCACAAATTCAGTCCGTTTTAGAATATACAAAAGGAAACAAAACCAAAACAGCACAATTATTAAACATTGCTTTAACGACTTTGTATAGAAAGTTGGAAGAATATGGTTTGAACTAGTATCACGGACTTCCCAGTCTGTGTAAAGTGCAAAACTATCTATTCGTCAGACTAGGAAGTCCGACATACATTAGCAAAACGCTATGATTTACTCCAAAAAACCCTATCAAAACGATAGGGTTTTTTTATGCCATTTTTTTAATAAATCCATAACTAACTGAATTACAGAAATTTACAAAAAAGTCATTAAAATTGTAAAACGTATGGCATAACCGATTTATAAAAAATCAATTACAAAATTAATTATCTATTCAGTTTAATTTTCAATTCTCATGATGTACATTTTTTTGCTAATCACAGCCATCGCACTTTTTGGTTTTTTGTTCAAATCTATTGACTTGTTTGAAAATATATAAAACCTAATCACTCCTTCAATTATCCTAAAATATTTATCAAAACAAATTTTTACAATTATGCTCGCTTTATTTTTTGTTGCTATTAGTGTCTTTTTTTATATGTGTTACGTGCTTTTCAAACCTGAAAAATTTTAGCTTAATCTTGTATCACAGAATTCTTAGTCTGTGTAAAAAACTATTCATTCTCATCATTAAATTCATAAAAAATGAACACAGAAATACTCGGTATTATTTCAATGTACGGCATTGTGCTAGGCTTGGCACTCCTTCTAGGTCGTTACATTGGCAAAATTTTCAATTACGAATCTACTTTTTTAGATGCCATTTTCAATCCTATAGACAATCTATTTTTCAAAATAGCACGCATAGATGCAACTAGAGAAATGACTTGGAAAGAAAATTTAGTCGCTCTTCTCACTATCAATTTTGTTTGGTTTTTAATTGCTTTTTTTGTTCTGACAAATATGTCTTGGTTGCCTCTCAACCCTGATGCAAATCCTTCTATGTCAGCCGATTTAGCGTTTAATACAGCCATTAGTTTTGTTACTAATACAAACTTGCAACATTATTCTGGCGAAACTTCCCTTTCTTATTTTGGTCAGCTTTGTTTGATGCTTTGGCAGTTTATTAGTGCAGCGACAGGAATTGCTATCTGTGCTGTTTTGTTTACAGCCATGAAAGAACGAACTACCAATACAGTAGGAAATTTTTATAGCTTTTTTGTTCGTACAGGAACACGTATTTTGTTTCCTTTGGCTTTGATAGTAGGAATTATTTTAGCTCTTAGTGGCGTTCCGATGACTTTTGATGGAAAAGATACGGTTACTACTTTGGAGGGAAATCAAACTCAAAACATTAGTCGTGGTCCTGCTGCTGCTTTTATTGCTATCAAACAATTAGGTACAAATGGTGGTGGTTATTACGGTGTAAACTCTGCTAATCCATTAGAAAATCCATCTTATTTTACCAATATTGTCCAAACGGTTTGTATTTTTCTTATTCCTATCGCTCTTATTTTTGCAATGGGTTATATGTTAAAACGCAAAAAATTAGCGTGGACAATTTATGGAGTAATGACCATTGGTGTTTTCCTTCTCGCTACGATTGCAATTACAAGTGAAATGAACGGTTCGCCTGTTATTGATAAAATGGGAATTGCACAAGAAATGGGAAGTATGGAAGGCAAAGAAACTCGTTTTGGTTCGGCAGCTTCTGCATATTGGGCAGTCAATACAACCGTAACAAGTAATGGTTCGGTAAATGCGATGCACGACAGTTTGACTCCTCTGGGTGGAATGGCTGCACTTTTAGGAATGATGATAAACTGCTTTTACGGTGGTGTAGGCGTAGGTTTTCTTAATTTTTATGTTTTCATTATTCTTGCCGTTTTTATTAGTGGACTTATGGTAGGACGAACGCCAGAATTTTTGGGTAAGAAAATCGAAGCCAAAGAAATGAAAATTGCTATGGTAATCGCTCTTATGCACCCACTTTTTATTTTGGGAGGAACAGCTCTAGCAAGTTATTTATATACTTCAAATCCAGCAGAATATGCAGGTTGGTTGAATAATCCTTCGTATCACGGATTTAGCGAAATGTTGTACGAATTTACTTCAGCTTCGGCAAATAACGGTAGTGGTTTTGAAGGGTTGGGAGATAATACTCCATTTTGGAACATTGCAGCAGGAATCATTATGCTTTTAGCTCGTTTTCTTCCAATCATTGGACCTATCGCCATTGCAGGTATTTTAGCTAAGAAAAAATATATCCCTCAAAGTGCAGGTACACTTCAAACCGATACTTCTACTTTTGGAGTTATGATTTTGGCAGTCATTTTTATTATTGCTGCACTTGCATTTTTCCCTGCTCTTACTTTAGGAACGTTAGCCGAATTTTTTACTGTATAAATAATTAACCTAAACCTATAAGGTTTTCAGAAACCTTATAGGTTTGAAAAAATATAAAAAATGAATACCACAAATAAATCAAATCAATCTTTACTCCAAAAAGATATGATGAAAGAGGCTTTTATAGAATCTTTCATTAAGCTCAACCCAAAAACGATGTTCAAAAATCCTGTAATGTTTACAGTAGAAATAGGAACATTTGTAATGCTAATCGTCTGTATCTGGATTTTATTAGGCGAAAATTCTCAAGGTAGTTTTGTCTATAATTTTATCGTTTTTCTTGTTCTTTTGCTTACTTTATTATTTGCCAATTTTGCCGAAGCCATAGCCGAAGCGAGAGGAAAAGCACAAGCCAACAGTCTTAGAAAAACAAGAGAAGAAACGCCAGCAATCTTAAAAAATGGCGAAGTAATTAGTTCTAGCCAACTCAAAAAAGGCGATATTTTCGTTTGTGTAGCAGGCGATATTATTCCTACCGATGGAGAGATTATTGAAGGACTTGCAACCATAGATGAGAGTGCTATTACGGGAGAAAGTGCACCCGTAATTAGAGAAGCAGGTGGCGACAAAAGTAGCGTTACAGGAGGTACAAAGATACTTTCTGATAGAATTGAAGTAAAGGTAACTGCAGCAGCAGGAGAGAGTTTTTTGGATAAAATGATTGCACTTGTAGAAGGCGCATCAAGACAAAAAACACCTAACGAAATTGCACTTACCATTCTTTTAGCAGGTTTTACGTTAGTTTTCGTTATCGTAACCATTACACTAAAACCATTTGCAGATTACGCTAACGCACCTATTACGATTGCAGCTTTTATTTCACTTTTTGTGTGTCTAATTCCAACTACTATTGGTGGACTTTTATCAGCCATCGGTATTGCAGGAATGGACAGAGCATTGAGAGCAAACGTAATCACAAAGTCAGGTAAAGCAGTAGAAACAGCAGGAGATATTGATGTACTTTTATTAGATAAAACAGGTACAATTACGATAGGAAACCGTAAGGCAACAAAATTCTATGCTTCTGAAGGAGTAAATGAAGAGGAGTTTATCAAAAGTGCCGTTTATAGTTCTCTTTCAGACCTTACACCAGAAGGTAAATCTATTTTAGAATTGGCAGCCGTTGAGATAAAACTTGATGCAAAAGAAGTTAATTTACGTAATCCTGAATTTATAGAATTTACAGCTCAAACTCGTTCTTCAGGAGTAGATTATGAAGACAAGCGAATCCGTAAAGGAGCTTACGATGCCATCAAAAATTTGGTAGAACAAGCAGGAAATACTTTTCCAATCCAGACGACAAAACGAGTAGAAGAAATTTCAAATAATGGGGGAACACCTTTAGTAGTTTCTCAAAATGAAAAAGTTTTGGGAGTAATTGAATTACAAGACATTATTAAAGTAGGAATGCAAGAGCGTTTTGAAAGACTGCGTAGAATGGGTGTAAAAACTGTTATGGTAACAGGCGATAATCCTCTGACAGCCAAATATATTGCAGAAAAAGCTGGTGTTGATGATTTTATTGCAGAAGCCAAACCAGAGGACAAAATGAATTATATCAAAGCCGAACAGCAATCAGGAAAACTCGTTGCAATGATGGGTGATGGTACGAATGATGCGCCTGCACTTGCTCAAGCAGATGTTGGAGTGGCGATGAATAGTGGAACACAGGCAGCCAAAGAAGCTGGTAATATGGTGGATTTGGATAACGACCCTACAAAATTAATCGAAATTGTAGAGATTGGAAAGCAGCTTTTAATGACTCGTGGAACGCTCACTACCTTTAGTATTGCAAACGATGTAGCCAAATATTTTGCTATCATTCCTGCGCTTTTCATTGCTGCTATTCCTGCGCTGCAAGGTCTGAATATTATGGGTCTGCATAGTCCAGAAAGTGCAATTTTATCAGCCGTTATTTTTAATGCTATCATTATTCCAATTCTTATTCCTCTAGCGTTGAAAGGTGTGGCGTATAAGCCAATCGGTGCAAGTGCATTGCTTAGAAGAAACCTTCTTATTTATGGCTTGGGTGGTGTAATTGTTCCTTTTATCGGAATAAAATTAATTGATATGCTTGTTTCTGTTTTTATATAAAAAGGGAAAATAGTCGCTCGTGAGGACACGAGCAACGGTAAATTTAATTATTATTTTATACAGAAATTAAACTTACCACTTTATACAAATATACAAAAGTACCGTTGCTCTTGTCCTCACGAGCGACATAAAACACAAAATCTACGTTGCTGTATCCTCACGAGCGACAAAAACACAAAAAATACATCCGTTGCTCGTGTCCTCACGAGCAACATTAAACATAAAAAAATCCAATGAAAAATCATATTTTATCAGCCGTTTTACTCACTTTAGTTTCTGCTGTTTTCTTTGTGGGAATTTATACGGCTATTGTTTTTGGAGTTGCACAATTAGCTCCCAACAATGGAAAAGGCGATTATTACACTAAAAACGACAAAAAATACTACAACAATGTAGGACAATCGTTTACTTCTCCTAATTATTTCAATTCTCGTCCTTCTGCCGTTGATTATGACGCAGCAGGTTCTGGAGGAACAAATCACGGAATTGCAAATCCAGACCACATTTCAGCCTTAAACGAACGTATTGATACATTTATGAATCAAAATCCGAATGTAGAAAAATCACAAATTCCGTCTGAATTAATTACTTCTAGTGGTAGTGGACTTGACCCTCATATTTCGGTTGATGCTGCAAGTGTACAAGTGAAGCGAATTGCAAAAATTAGAAATGTATCTGAAAAAACAGTTCAACAACTGATTACCGAAAATACAGAACCTGCTCTTTTAGGTCTTTTCGGAACAGAGAAAATTAATGTTTTGAAAATCAATTTAGCTCTTGATGAAGTGAGTAAAATATTGACTTCGGAACAGTAATAGATAACGATTGCTAAGGTCAGATTACTGATCGTTAGCAACGTTTTAATAACAAAAATTTCAGAAATTAGTGAACTAAAAGCAATCCTTTAGCCTACAAATACATTATTAATATTCAAATTTAAAGTATTTTTCCCTTAGCAATCGTTTTGTAATCAAGACGTTGCTAATGGGAATCATGAAACAAACCCTAATTATATGAAAACCATTTTATATACACTTTTTTCTAGTGCCTTTTTTTTAGCCAGCAGTATGGCGACAGCTCAAACAGAAACCGATACTCTTACAAATTCTGTTACCAGTTCTACAATTAGAGAGGACATGACAGAAACGCCTTCGTCTTTCGGACTTGAAGGATTAAAAGTAAACGGCTATTTAGAAACGTATTACATTTATGATTTTAATGAACCAGAAAATCACGTTCGTCCAGGTTTTTTTTATTCTTTTAATCGTCATAATGAAGTCGCTCTGAATTTAGGATTTATTCAAGCAGAATATCAGCGAAATCGAGTAAGAGGAAAACTAGCTTTAATGACAGGTTCGTATGCAAATGCAAATCTTGCAGCAGAAGAAGGAGTTTTGAAAAATGTTTTTGAAGCGAATGTAGGAGTAAAATTATCTTCTACTAAAAATCTTTGGTTAGATGCTGGTATTTTTGCTTCCCATATCGGTTTTGAAAGTGCAATAGGTCAAAACTGTTGGAATATGACACGTAGTATGTTAGCAGAAAATTCTCCTTATTATGTAAGTGGTGCAAAAATTTCGTATGCTTCCGATGATGAAAAATGGTTTTTATTAGGACTTTTACTCAACGGCTGGCAGCGTATTCAACGTGTAGATGGAAATCAAACACCTGCTTTTGGTCATCAAATTACCTATATGCCAAACGACAAAATTACTTTAAATAGTAGTTCTTTTATCGGAAATGACTATCCAGAAGACGAGAAAAAAATGCGTTATTTTCATAACTTTTTTGCACAAATGCAGCTTACCGAAAAATTTGGAATTATTGCAGGTTTTGATATTGGTGCAGAGCAAAAAGAAAAAGAAAGTAGTGAGTACAATACGTGGTATTCTCCTGTTTTGATAGCTCGTTTAGGACTTTCTGAAAAAGTAAATTTAGCTGCACGAGTTGAATATTATTCAGATGAAAATGGAGTAATTATAGGAACAGGAACGCCAAACGGTTTCCAAACTATCGGTTATTCTCTCAACTTAGATTATTTAATTATGGATAATGTCTGGTGGAGAATAGAAGGAAGAACATTGAATAGTCAGGACGAAATATTTATAAAAAATAATGAAGCTACTCAAACAAATACGTTTTTAGGAACTTCTCTTTCAGTTAGATTTTAGTTAAACGAAACGAACGGTTCGCTTTGAGCGAACCGTTCGTTATGTTAAAAAAACATTTCCATTATGAACAAAGAACAAAACGCACAACATTTTTTAGAACTTATCAAAAAATCAAAACGTGGTAAGTTCAAAATTTATATTGGAATGGCTGCTGGTGTTGGTAAAACCTATCGAATGTTGCAAGAAGCGCATACACTTCTCAAAAATGGAATTGATGTAAAGATTGGTTTTATCGAAACGCATAGAAGAAAAGAAACCCATGCACTTTTGGAAGGTTTGCCTTTTGTTCCGTTGAGAAAATTGTATTATAAAGGGAAGCTATTAGAAGAAATGGACTTGCAAGCCATTATTAATATGCGTCCAGAAGTAGTTTTGATAGATGAATTAGCACATACAAATATTGAAGGAAGCAAAAACGAAAAGCGTTGGCAAGACGTTTTGGATATTTTGGAAGTAGGAATTAATGTAATTAGTGCTGTCAATATTCAGCATTTGGAAAGCCTAAACGATGAGGTTTTGAAAATTACAGGTGTGGCAGTTCGGGAACGTATTCCTGATAGTTTGCTTTCTCAAGCCGATGAAGTAGTGAATATTGACCTTACTTCTGATGAACTATTGAGCCGTTTGAAGGAAGGAAAAATTTATACACCTGATAAAATTCAGCTTGCACTTAGTAATTTTTTCAAGTCCGAACATATTCTTCAACTTCGCCAGCTCGCTCTTCAAGAAGTGGCTTCACAAGTAGAACGAAAAGTAGAAACATCGCTTCCTCCAACCAATCATAGAGGAGAGCGTTTTTTGGCTTGCATTAGCTCCAGAGAAGAAACAACAAAGATAATTATTCGAAAAACGGCTCGTCTTGCTAATTATTACAAAGCAAAATGGTTTGTTTTGTATGTTCAGACGGCGAAGGAAAGTGTCGATAAAATTCCGTTGAGCAATCAAAGGCATTTGATAAATAATTTTAAATTGGCGACCGAATTAGGAGCAGAAATAATAAAAGTACAGAGTGAAGATATTGTAGAAACAATTATTGAACAAGCCAAACAACATCAAGTTACTACCTTATGTATGGGAAAGCCAAAATTAAATTGGTTTCAAATGATGCTCTCAACCAGTCTTTTTAATAAATTGTTGCAAAAAACAGCAAACGAAGATATTGATTTAATTATACTTTCTACGAAATAAGTAGCTGACAGTTTCCAACTGTCAGATTTACCAGTACTTTACTGATAGTTGGAAACTATCAGCTACATAAAACAAAGCAATGAAAATCAAAACACAAATTTCTTTGGGAATAGGCTTACTTTTTAGCTTAACTATTTTGCTTTCAATAGTAGGCATTCATAAAATAAATGGACTTTCGAACGATACAGAGAATATCTTAAAGGCAAATTATAATACTTTAGATTACTGTCGAAGTATGTTGCATATCTTGAATGAAGCACAAGAAACGAAAGAATATACTTTTTCTGTTTTTAGTGAATATCTACATCAGCAACGCCAAAATATTACCGAAACAGGAGAAGCAGAACTCAATAATCGTCTGACGTATTTCTTTGCTCGTTGGAAATCGGATTATCAAGATAAAAAAGCACTTCAACAGATGCGTTCGACTATTCATCAGCTTATGAAACTCAATATGAGTGCGATTGAAAGAAAAAGCGAACTTGCTCAAAATAATGCTAAAAATGCCATTATTTGGATTGTAAGTATAGGACTCATTTGTATAATAATTGGATTAGCTTTATTTATTGATTTACCAAAACGAATTACGAAACCTATTTTGAGTCTTTCTGAAAGTATAAAACAGATTGCTGGACAAAATTATTCGCAACGTGTTTATTTAAAAACAAACGACGAATTTGGAGATTTGGCTACTACCTTTAATTCAATGGCAGAAAAATTGGAAGAATATTCGAAGAGTAGTTTGAACCAACTTATTTTAGAAAAAAAGAGAGTAGAAAGTCTTATCAGCACTATTCAAGACCCTGTTTTTGGGTTAGATGAAAATCAAACGGTTATTTTTACCAACAAAACGGCTTTAGAAATTATAGGATTAAAGGAAGAGGAATGTATAGGCAAAACTACAAAAGAACTAAGTCAGAAAAATGATTTGGGTCGTCTTTTGTTTGAAGAATTGGCAACCATGAAAGAGGAAAATACAGAAATTCCAGAAACTCAAAAAGATACTACACCTTTGAAAATTTATGCAAATAATAAGGAAGGTTTTTTTGAGAAAATAACGATTGCTATAGAAAATGATGAGCAGCAAATCAATGTTACAGAAAAAGAATTAAGTTTTGAAGAAGAATTTGAAATTAATTTTGGTAAAAATAAAGCAAATCAAGAAATAAAAGAGCAACCAAATCAAGAAAATCCATTAACTACACAACAAGTAATTGCACAAATTGAGCAAAGAAAAGCAAAGCAAAATCCGAATTCGGTCTATAATCAACTTTCAGAAAATGGAGAAGAAATTATAATCGAATCAAATCCACAAAACAAAATTAAATCTAAAAAAGGCTTTTTAGTAGTCTTGAAAGATATTACAGCGTACAAAGAACTGGATACAGCCAAAACAAATTTTATTGCCACGGTTTCTCATGAGTTCAAAACGCCTATTGCAGCCATTCGAATGAGTCTTCAACTTTTGAATAATAATTCTATTGGAAAACTCAATGAAGAACAAACCAGTTTAGTAGAAAGTATCGACGAAGATGCAACACGACTACTCAAAATAACAGACGAACTTTTAAACATGACACAACTAGAAAGTGGAAATATTCAATTAAATATTCGTCCAACGCCAGCAAAAACGATTGTAGAATATGCTCTAAACACAAACAAAACAGCAGCCGAACAAAGACAAGTTGAGTTTGTAATCAACCAAGAAAATGAAGAATTGCAAGTCTTAGCAGATACCGAAAAATCAGCGTGGATACTTACCAATCTTATCTCTAATGCTATTCGATATTCCTATCAAAACTCTAGTATCATTATTTCAATATTAGAAGGAGAAACCGAAGTTATTTTTGCTGTAAAAGACAACGGACAAGGAATTGCTCCCGAATATCAAGAAAAAATATTTGATAGGTATTTTAGAGTTCCCAACACCAACAAACAAGGAACAGGTTTAGGATTAGCAATCAGCAAAGAATTTGTTGAAGCGCAAGACGGAAAATTAGGCGTAGAAAGTGAGTTGGGAGAAGGAAGTACGTTTTATTTTTCTTTGAAGAAAGTGGGATAGCTTTTACGAAAAAAATAAAACTATTGAAAATTTTATATTCCATTAAGGCAATATGAGTGACATTTCAAAATAGAAAGATTACTGCCAAATTTTATTCTGTGTAATCGTCTTTTTTCCATAAAATAGGGTTTGCAAACCCTATTTTATGGAAAAAGCAAACTCTGACAATAGTTGAAATTGTGGGAATTTGTTATCAAAGTGTAATTTTATTATAAAGCCGAACTGTAAAAGCCAAAGAATTTATCTATTTCTTTCAAAAAATCCTATTCCAAATTTCTCCGTCATAAAATTCTATTCTCAAAATGCCTTTTTTGTTTGCCAAAATCTGTTTTATTTCTTTTTGATTAGGTCTTGATTTGTTTTCTTTTAATTCTATTACTTCTCTATGTAAAATTCCATTTATGGTTACGTTTCCTATTTCGTTTCTCTCATTTGTACATCTTGATTCTTGCAAAACCGAAATACAACCTAGCTTCTGAAATTGAGGACTTGACGTACCTACAATGGCAGGAGAAGCAGGAAAAAAGGAATAATAAATTTTCACATCATTTTCAGTCGCAATAATTTCATACGTAATTCCTCTCAAGTAAGTGTTTGTAATGGTATCCTGCTCAAAGATAGAACGAGTTTCGTAAGTAGTACGGCAATCATTTGGCAAACCTAATCGTACAATTTCTTCTACCTCAAACTCTATTACATTTCGTGCTATGGAAGGCAAAAAACTAATTTTTTCAGTAGGTAAAGCCGTCCATTTTTCTGCTAAATCCGTCTTTTTGACCGAACAATTGATGATTTCTTGACAAGAAAGCAGGATAAAAATTAGTGAGAGATAGAAGAGAATTTTCATAATCTTTAATTGTTACTTTATTCAATAAAAACAAGCTTCTTGTCAGTAAAATAAACAAAAAGCGACAAGTTTTCTTATACAGAATAGAAATGTTGGCTCTTAATTTTGATAGCTAATTTTATAAACTGCGCCTGCATAATCATCAGACACTAAAAGCGAACCTTCGTGATTGATAACAACATCAACAGGTCTTCCCCAATTATCTTCTCCTTCTAACCAACCAGTTGCAAAAGGCTCATAACTAATCGCTTTATTTCCTTCCAATCTTACCAAAGTAATTCTGTAACCTACTTTATTAGAGCGATTCCACGAGCCATGTTCGGCAATAAAAATTTGATGTTTATATTCTTTTGGAAACTGATTTCCTGTATAAAAACGCATTCCTAAAGCTGCTGTATGTGCTTCTAATTTTTGAACAGGTGGCACAAATTCACTACAATCTCGCTTATCTCCATATTTTGGGTCTTTCACATCGCCTTGATGGCAATAAGGATAACCAAAATGTAAACCTTTTTTTGGTGCAAAATTAAGCTCATCGGCTGGCGTTGTATCGTCCATTCTATCTCTTCCATTGTTGGTAAACCAAAGCTCGCTTGTTTCTGGATGCCAATCAAAACCGACTGAATTACGTATTCCTTCAGCATAAATTTCAAAATCCGAACCGTCAGGATTTATAGATGTAATGGACGCAAAAATCGGTTTTTCACTCTCACAAATATTGCAAGGCGCACCCACAGGAACATATAATTTACCTTTTGGAGAAAAGGCAATATATTTCCAGCCGTGATGCCTGTCTGTTGGAAACATTTCTGTAACCAAAACAGGTTTTGGAGGATTTTCAAGGTTTTGTTCTATGTTTTCAAACTTCCAAATTTTGTCAACTTCTGCTACATACAAATTACCATCTTTGAAAGCTACACCGTTTGGCGTTTTCATATCTTTAGCAAGCACAAAAACTTTATCTGCCTTTCCATCTTTGTTGATGTCTGTAATAGCATACACTTTATCCTCATTTCGGTTTCCTACAAACAGCGTTCCGTCTGGAGAAAGTGCCATCGAACGAGCATTAGGAATGTCTGCATAGAGTTCTATTTTGAATCCTTTTGGTAGTTTTATTTTGTCTAATGGCAAACGGCTTGTCGTTGTATCGTCTGGTTTTTGTGCGTTTCCTATTACGTTGGTGTCGGTTGATCTTGCTTGTCTTCCTTTTTTGTTGCAGGAAGTGAAGATGAAACAAAGGAAAATTAGAATGCAAAAAAGTGTATGTATTGATTTAATTTGTTTCATAGTTTGAAAAGTTTGAGGTTAAAAATTGCTAGAGTTTGTTGTGATATTTCTGTAAATAAATTCGTGGGTTTCGTTTCTTCAAATAGAATAATATTTAAAATTAATACTCCTGAAAAAATAGTTTAAATACAAATTAATCAAAAAAAATTACTATTCATTTTGTTCATTTCCCAAATCCTATTTCCTATTTCCCACTTCCTAATCCCCACTTCCCAAAAATCACTTCATAGAAATCACTAATTTCCCAAAACCTTCGCCATCTTTCATAGTATCAAAAGCCGAAATAATATCAGAAAAAGGAGTAACCGAACCAATAATAGGTTTGATTTTGTGTTTTTCAACAAAATTTACCATTTCTACAAATTCTTTATCGCTTCCCATTGTTGAGCCTTGAATACGAATTTGATTAAAAAACATTCTGTATAAATCAATTTTTTGAGGTAATCCTAAAGTTGCGCCATAAAAAATAATCCTTCCCGAACGCCCTAAGAGTTTGATAATTTCGGCAAAGGTTTCTCCTCCTGCACTATCAATGGCACAATCAAAACTTCCTGCTTTGTCTTTTAATTGTTTGTTCCAATCTGAATCTTTGTAGTTTACTATTCCTGCTGCGCCCATTTCTTCTAGTTTTTCTAATTTTTCATCGTCTCCAGAGGTTACAAAAACCTTTGCTCCTGCTGCTAGAGCAAACTGAAAAGCAAACTGAGCTACTCCACCACCAGCACCAGAAATCAAAACTTTGCTTCCTTTTTGTATTCCCCCATGATGAAAAACAGAACGAAAAGCTGTAAGTCCAGCAAGAGGCAAAGCAGCAGCTTCTTCTAATGAAAGTGATTTTGGTTTCTCGATTAATCTATCTTGATTGACACATACAAACTCAGCAAAGGTTCCGTCTGTTGGCATTCCCAAAATATGATACGCTTCTGATTGATGTCTTTCATCATCTCCCCAGTTATTATTTGGATTAATAACTACTGTCTTGGATTCCCATTTTTTGGCTTTTTCGCCTGTCTTTACTACAATTCCACAACCATCAGAACCTAACGTAGCAGGACGAATTCCTGGATAAAGACCTTCTCTGATCCATTGGTCTCTTCGATTCAAAGCTGCTGTTTGCATCTGAATAAGGACTTCATTTTCTTTTGGTATGGGAGTTTTGATGTCTTGAAGTTGGATTCTGTCCGAATGAGAACTATCTTTTTCAAGAAGACGTAAAGCAAGCATAAAATTGGAGTTTATGAAAATGAATAAAGTTTGTATGTAAACTAAATTTTGAAGTAGGGCATTTTGTTTTGAAATTTTTGAAAAATAGCGTTTATTACTTATTCTTTAGTTGCAGTAATAATGTAATACGAAAAATGATTTCTTGCTAGTCCTAAAAACATAGTCATTAAAGGAGCAAAAACATTATTTTTTCGTTCTTGATTTAGATTTGTAATTGATTTTAATTTAATTTGTTTGAGTAAAAATTTGAATGTAATATAAGGAACATGAGCTACTGAAGGAGCAACTTTCCAAGAGATATCTTCGACTTTAACGTTTTCAAAACCTACTTTCCCCAAGGCTTTTATAAATGGTTTTATTTGTCCCATTTCTGATAAAGCCCAACATTGACAGGTTTTATTATATACTTTTTCCACTAGGTAAGGGAGCTTGTTTCCGTGTTTCAAGAATCCATCAGCTATTACTAACCTTCCTCCACTCTTCAAGAGTCTGCTTGCTTCTTCTACGAGTTCGAATTTGTCTTTTCCTTTTCCATAACAACTACTTTCTATTGCATAAGCAGCATCAAAACTTCCATCTAAAAAAGGAGTATTGGTATAGTCTGCACAAAAAAAATTAATATTATCTTCCATACCTTGATTTCTAATTATACCATTTTGTATCTCTTTTTTCAATAAAAATTTTCCAAGTTCAATTTGTTCTTTTACGAGTGTAACGGCTGTAACCTTAGCAAAAGGATAAATTTGAGCAAAATATTTAGCACTCGTTCCGACTCCACAACCCAAATCAATCGCTTTTATTTCTTGGTTTGATTTTTTTACCAGTTCATAAACTTCTAAACGATCAAAAACTTCTTTACTCATTTGAAGAAGCATTTTTTCTAAATTAAAAGGATTCATTCCTTTTTTATAAAAACCAAAATGCATGTGATAATTTTCACTCCAAAATTTGTAATCTTGAGTTGCCTTTTTGTAATATGAAATTAGATGTTCATATTTATTATTAGATATAAGTTTTATATGAATTACGTTTTTTAGACTTTTATCTATTTTCTTAATAAATAATTCTTTGGAACTAAAATGAGTTTCGTTCTGGTTTTGCTGAAGAGAAACAGGTTGATTAGGAAAAATGAGAGTAGTCTTCATAAGTTTCATTTTAAATTGAAAGTTTTGAAAGTATTAACGTGTCTTACTACCTTTTAAGTTACGTTTCTGAGTAATAAATTATTTACAAATTTGTATCTAAAATCTCATATAACTGTAAATCAATCACTTATAAACCAAAAAAAATAAAACTATGACTTATATTATGGTAGACATAGAAGCTGATGGTGCAATTCCTTCAGATTATTCTATGATTTCGTTAGGAGCAATTGTAGTAGATGAAGAGCTAGACAAAACATTTTATAGATGCTTACAACCTATTTCAGAAAATTATAATCCTCAAGCGTTAGCAGTTTCTGGTTTTGATAGAGAAGAAACTATGGCTTTTGAAAAGCCTAAAAAGGTAATGCAAGATTTTTCAGACTGGATAAAAGAAGTTTGTAAAAGTCGTCCTATTTTTATTAGTGATAACAATGGTTTTGATTGGATGTTTGTATGTTGGTATTTTCATCATTTTTTGGGAGAAAACCCCTTTGGGTTTAGTTCGCAAAATTTGGGAAGTTTGTATAAAGGTATTGTAAAAGACACATTCAAAAATTTTAAGCATTTACGACAAACTAAACATACACATAATGCTCTTGATGATGCAAAAGGAAATGCAGAAGCGTTACTAACGATAAAAAAGAAATATGAATTGAAAATTAAATTTTAAAAGATTATTATTTCATGTTATTTCATTTTGCAAAAATAGATTTAGAAAATAGCTATTTTATCGATAAACAAAGCATTTGGCTTGAAATATGTTAGAATTTTATAAAAAATGGACTTATTTTATATTATTAACAAATAATTTTGAATAAACAGAAATAGCAGCCTACTCACTTTTATGAATTGGTTGGTTTTCTTCATTTTATAAGAAAGAATATCCTAATCATTTTTAATCCGTTATTACTTTGAATACTATTTTAAGAAGAAATTTATTTATACTGTTTTGCACAAGTATTTTTTTACCTCTTTTGAGTTGTGCTACTACTGCTCCTACATTTGCTCAGAATATAGACCCAGAAAAACCAAATATAGAATTACTTTCTGATGAGCAAGTTGAAGAATGGAACTCAAGACCAATTAAAGAATGGAATGAGTTTTTTGGTTCGGAAGCTGAAACTTGGAATCCCTTTCAAATGAAATTTTATGAAGATATATCAGTAAAAGCTCTTTCTGAAGAAGAAAAAAATGAACTAATGAATTATCAAGATCAAGACTGGGAAAAAAGATTTGGTGGAACAATGGAAACTTGGCAAATACATCAACTGCTTTTTTATTCTGCTATTCTGAATATGGCTGTAAACTAAGAGATATTTTCTTCCGTTAGTAAACCCTACTAATAATGGTAAAGTTGGATTAAGACAAAACGAAAAACTCATTCCTTTTTATTGAGGAATGAGTTTTTTATGCTTTCTTTAGTAAAAAATATATATGAAACAAGAATTTTTGTAGTACATCGTCTTTCTATAACACTAACTTTGCAAGTAGTGAGACAAAAAACATTTTTCATAAACCTATTCCAGTACTACTTTTCTACTCACTACTCTATCAGACATAATTATCTGAACATAATAGACACCTTTTGTCAATGTTCGCACATCAAAAATAAAACGTTTGGTAGTTGTTTGTTCTCTTTGCGTTGTAATTACTTCTTGCCCCAAACTGTTAAAAACTCGTATAGCTACTTCATCGCTAGTTTGCAACTCTATGTAAGTGTTTAGATAATTTTTAGTGGGGTTTGGATAAATTAAGATTTGATAATCTGTATTCGCATCTCCTCCAGTAACTACAGGTTTGTCTATAACTATCAAATTACGACTCAAAGAATCCATACATCCCAAAGAATCTCTAGTAATTAAGGTAATTTGATACTCTCCTTGTTGTTTGTAAATGGCTTGTGCAGTTGGCGTAATAGCAATTTGTCCATTTCCAAAATTCCAATACCACCAAACGGCACTATTGCTTTTATCCTTTAAAAACAACGTATCTTTTTTGAAAAGATTAAGCGTATCTGTTACACTCATTTCAAAATCAGAAGAAGGACGGCTAAAGTCTATGCGAACTTTTGCAGCAGGACTTTCCAAAGTTGAGTCCAAATTTGTAACCCAAATCTCTCTAGGCTCTCTTATAAATCCTAGATTATAAACCCTTCCTGTATGTATGGGTTGGTCGGTAGTAGCTGAGGTATAAAAGTTAAATAATGTTCCTCCTTGTGGAATAATTGTAGTAGAATCATATCTACAAACAAATAAATTTCTTACAATCGGTTTTGGTGAACGCCTAAAGACCACTAAATTTTTAGAAGCTGTTGCTTGACATTCCTCTGCTGTCTTGACGGTCAGGCTTATTGTATAATCTCCCTGCGCATTGTATGTATGGACAGGATTACGAACTCTAGAAGTAGTTCCATCTCCAAAATTCCATAACCAAGAAGTAGCTTCAGAAGTATTATCTGTAAACCTAACTGTCTGTTGTTCATCTAAATACAATTCTCTTAGAAAATCAAAACTAGGTGTAACTCGTATTACCTCAAGACGTGTACTTACTGGGTCGCTTTCAATCAAAGAATCTGCTCCCGTAACATACAAAATGGCTGGAATAAGTGTGTTTGCATTAAACGAAATTTCACGTCCTTGTGAAATTGGTAATGAATCTAAATTAGAATAAAAATTAAATAAAGTTCCTCCACTAGGACGTATTGTAACTGTCGAACCTTTACATATTCTGATAGGAGAAGAAATAGACGGTTTTGGAGATTTTTTACCTACATAAAACCATTTTTCTACCGTTTTGGAACAGTTAAAATCGTTTGTTGTTGTCATTTTTACTTTATACCTTCCTTGTGCCGAATAGGTATGCGTTCTTGAAGTTCCTGTTTTTGTGGGAGTGCCATCTCCAAAATCCCACGTAGTACTTTGTATAAAGAAATCACTTGTAGAAGTATTTTGAAACAATACATTATCGTAAAGTAATGTATCATATCTTGGACTTGCTGCAAAACTGGCATCTAATCTAATCCATTGAATTTTTACTAATACCCTATCACTTTCCAAAGCTGAATCTATATTAGTAACATAAAGACTGTCAAGAAATTTTGAGGGAACATTATAACTTCTTCCTGTTGCCAAAAGTGTATTTTGAACAGTATAAAATTTAAAATTGGTTCCGTTAGGTAATGGTCTAATCTCAATCAACTCGTTATCACAAGACTGCTTTGAAACGGTTGATATAATTGGTTTTGGTGATTTTCGAACTACTAAAATATTCCTTGATTTTGTACTTGTACAACCAGCTATATCTGTAATGGTAAGGCTAACTGCATAAGAACCTTGTCTAGTATAAGTCATAGAAGGGTTCTGCAAGGTAGAAGTTTGTCCATTTCCAAAATTCCATAACCACGAAACAGCGTTTTGGCTTGCATCTCTAAAACTTATGGATCTAGCTTGATCTAGATTAAGTTGATCTGGAGAATTAAAATCAGCTACTGCAGTTCGTGTGCTAAAACGAAGTGTTGTATGATTTCCTTCCAAAACAGAATCCGTATTTGTAACATAGAATGTTCTGCCCAAATCAGCAGGCGTTAATGTAAAGGAAGTACCTGATTGAATAGGAGTTTGTGTGTTTGCAACGTCGTAGAGTCTAAAATTTGTACCTCCTCGTGGCGTAACTGTATAAGAAGTATTCTGACAAAGTGTATTGTCTACTACTGGAGTTGGCGAAACAGAAGAAGTAGGATTTGTTGCCAAAATGGCAGCATCGTGGGCATCTCTTAAAGCTGCCAGAGTGGGTGCAATCATTACTACAAAAGTAACTTTGCGAGTTTCATTTATTCCAAAATTACGAAGTACTGTTCCTACAATATGCGCTACATCTCCACCTCCCGTATTAAATCCTGCTCGTTGGCGAGAAATTCCTGTCGAAACGCTTTGATATTTTTCAGCAGAAGTAAAACCATCATTTACATTGATATTATTTCCTCCTACATTTTCAAAATCCAATGCAAAATATGTCTTATTTGGACTAATTGCTTTTATGCCTGCATATCCACTTGTTCCTGTTCCAAAGACATAACCAAATTGGCGAGCATTGTCCCAATCTGCAAAATTACGTGTATAATCTCCCAAATTCCAATCATAATATAAACCTATATTCATAGAGTCCATTAGACTACCACTTATATTAGTAAATTCATACTCTAAAATAACGTATTGATGATGAGGAGTATTAGTTCTGCCTTTTATGGTATGTTTTACATGTACTCCAACAGGTGGGACAATAGAGGCAAGCGTATCAGCAAATTTTGATGTTGCTTTTGTAAAAAATGGTGTTTTTTCTGTTATTCTAGGAATATCAATCATCTTGAAATCATCATCTTTGAAGATACCATTCATATTTGTCAAAACATTATCCGAAACATTAGTACTAGATTTTCCTACAATTAATCCTCCTTCTTGAAGAGTTTGAGAATTAGTTGATTTAATTCCACCTCCAAAGCGATTATAAATATCATAATATCCTGCACGTCCATTTCCTGTAAGTGTAAAATTTATAGTATTAAACGGAATAGCTAAATAAGGGGCATTGATAGAAATTTTGAAGTATTGGTAATCTGAATAATTTGTATCAGAAAATCCTAATCTAAATTTGACATCTAAATCTAAAGGAGCATTTTGATTGACTACAAAACGAAAAGGTCGACTAGCGTTATTTTTTTGCTGCATCGTATTCATTGCACCTATATTAAAGACACTATCTAAAATTCGTATATGAGGCGATGATGTAGAAATAACAACTTTTCCATTTGGGGAAATAAGACTGAGATAATTTATAAAGTCAGCTTCTAATGTTATTGTGTCCCCTGAAAATGCAGCTTGTCCATTTCTACCAAAATAAGAAAAGTTATCCATTCGAATCGATTTAGCACTACTTTGTTCACTCAAAGCTCTAAAAGCATTTACTCTACCTTTACCCAACTTCTCAAAGAAAGGTATATTTGAAGGTAAATTATATGTGTCATCTGAAGTTACTCTAATTAATTCTCCTGCTTGATCGGCTGATAGATTGGGAAACGCTGAACGCACAAGACCTGCGATTCCTGCAACAAAAGGAGAGGCATACGATGAACCCCACGCCCAGCTATAAGAACCATTTGCATGAGTTGTACGCACTCTAGCTCCCGGAGCTGTTAGATCAACATAATTACTATATGTGGCATCTCCCCACCTGTTATCTCCTCCATCAGAATGAGCAACAGACAAAACATGCTTATAAGAAGCTGGATAGAAATCTAGTTCTAAATTCGTATTTCCTGCTGCTGCTACTACCAAAGCATCTTTAACAAGAGTTACATAATCAATTACATCTTGTTCCCATTGAAAACCCAAATTAGGACGACCAATAGAGACATTAATTACTTTACTACCATTTTCTGCTGCATACAATATTCCATCATACATATTAACGATTCGATAACTACTCGAAAGAACTGATACAGGGAGAACACGACAATTAAAACTTGCGCCTGCTATACCTATTCCATCATCAGTACTTGCAACAGCCATACCTGTTACTCCCGTTCCGTGTCCTTGAAAATCTCCTATTTGAGGATTCATACTACCAAAATTATACCCCAAACTATCATCTACAAATCCATTATTATCATCGTCCACTCCTATTTGTCCGTACTTTTCAGCATAATTAATTTGAATTTGGCTTCTTAAATCTATATGATTGTTATTAATTCCAGTATCAACAATTCCAATAACTGTATTGGTATCTCCTTTATGTAATCCCCATGCTGCATACAACTGACTTCTACCTAATTGCCATTGTAATCCTGCTGCTGGGTCGTTAGGAATATAAGGAGGAGCTAAAATATAATTTGGATAAATAGGTTCAGCGTACTCAACAAAACCTTGATTTTGGTAATAATGAATAGCTTCCTCAACTGTAGTAGAAGCAGAAATCTCTATCTCATACCAATCTTGAAGACGAACGGTAATAGAATTTGTTCCCTTTATAGACATCATTTGAGAAGCAACTGGAGGAGATACATTAAATCTTCTCTGTACCTTCGTTGCTTTAAAAGAAGTGCTGACTTGCTCTAGTTTATCTATAGTGTTTGATTTAATTTTTACCATCAACTTATTTTCCAATGGCTTTATATCTCCAAAATTAGTAGGAAGATATTGAGCAATGCTACTAATTGGAAAAAATAGAAATACTACATAAATAAAAGCTATAAATGTTAAAAAAGTAATTTTATAAAAATCTGGTAATTTTATATACATGTCAAAAAATAATTGGTGTAGAAGTTATAGCTGGTAATAGTTCACTTTTTGTCTTAATTTTATCTTAAAGTGGTACTAATATACTAAAAATAATTGCAAAACAATTTTGAAAACAGTATACACTATTACAATTTGCAAATAAATATATAATTTCTTAATAAGCGAGTAGATTTTTATATCCACTTTACAAGATAACTAACTAAATATCAACGCACAAAAATGGTTTTAGTTACAAAAATAACGAAATAACTAGACTTTTAAAATATGTATTTGATTGACTGTTAATAAATAACACAGAAAAAAGACCAACTATCTGAATAGATAATTGGTCTTTTATATTGAAATCTCATCTAGTAATTATTTAGATTTAATTTCAATGAATATAATACATAGTTGATTGTTATTATCTAACAATTTTGAACTCTACACGACGGTTGATTGCCATGTTTGCTTTGTTAGCTCTTCCATCTACTTCATTAGGAACAGTAGGCTGCGCCTCACCATATCCTTCAGATTGAAGACGAGCAGTAGGGATTCCTTTAGAAACTAAATAATCCAAAGCAGACTTCGCACGGTTTTGAGAAAGACGTTGGTTGTACGAATCTCCACCACGGTAATCAGTATGTGCTTCAATACGAATATTCATTTTAGGATAATCAGTAAGGAACTGATATACTTTATCCAATTCAGCAGTTGCCTCTCCATTCAAATCCCAACGAGCCGTTCTAAAGTTGATATTATCAAACTTAATTTTGGTAGCATCAAGCATATAAAGAATTTTGTTTACTTTATCGCCAAACTGCGCTTGAGTAAGGTCTAAAGTATCTACTTCTTCCATATAATTTCCTGTTGCTTCAGCAGTCAAAGTATACACTTGACCTGGTTCAAGACGAGCTTCATATTTACCAGTTCCAGTTTTGTTTACATCACCAATACTAGTATCATCAGCAGCTTTAACTGTTAATTTCGCATCTACAGGTTGCTCATCAATCGCATCAAGAAGAGTAACAGTAACTTCAACACCCTTAGGTACTAAACGCACTCTTTGATAAAGATTAGTGATTTCGTCTGCATTAGTGAAATCCCACATAAACGTATATGGCAAATAATCTTCGTGATCAACGCTTACTTTATATGTATTTCCTTCTGTAATTACAGTAGAAAATTTACCCGTTTCTTCGTCGTTGTAACGGTCATATCCTAAAGAAGGACGAGTCTGATTTTCAAACTTCATGATAGTATAAACAGGCTCTCCTGTTACAGAATCCTCAACATTACCACGAGCCATCATTACTCTACGAGGAGCAAATCCAGGAGGTACTAACGTCCAGAAAATTTCACGAGAAGCATTCATATCAGCATCAAAATACATAACTGTATGCGCTCCATCATCTGGTGCCATACTTACATATCCTTCAGCAGAAAGATGATTAGCAAAATCAGCAGCCATTGGCTCGCCCCAAGATTCACCTTCCATACGTGACATAAACAAGTCAAAATCTTTAGCATCAGCACGGATACCTTTAGTTTTGGCTTGCATCTTAGCACCTTCTCTCATAGAAGTATAAAACATTGTTTCGCCATCAGGCATAATACGAAATGCTTTGCTACAATCTTCGTTCATAGCACCAACAACCTCTTCGCCAGCCGACCAGACATCGTCAGCCGAACGACTAGAAACCATAGCCATATAACACCATACTTTTGGTGCTTTTGATTTTTTAGCTTCAGTTCCATCAGTACCAGCTTCAGCACCGTCATTATTCATATTTTCTGCACCTTCGGCACGTTGCATATAATAAAGACGATTTCCATCAGCAGAAACAGTTGGGAAGCCTTGGTAATCAGCAGTATTTACGTCTCCTAGATTAGTAGGTTCACCAAATTCGCTTTCCATGTCTTCACGAGTAGCTACGTATAAATCCATTCCACCTTTCGTATCTTCCATATTAGAAGAGAAGAAAAGAGATTTGCCATCATAGCTCAAAAACGGACCAGCAATTACAGTACTGTCACCAGCCAGAGAATTGATTGATTCTAAAGGCATTGGTTTTGTCCATTTGCCATTGTCATCACGAGTAGTCATATAAAGACCATATCCTTTCCACCCTTTTCCACGATTAGATTGGAAAATAAGTGTTTTGCCATCACGGCTTATTGCAGGAGAAACTTCGTCAGTAAGAAGTTGGTTTACGGCAGGTGGTAAACGAAAACGTTGTGGGTCATGCCATTGTTCATAGATGCTAGTTGCACCATCTTTTGCTTTGTCGTCGCTTTCGGCTGTCGTGTTAGCATCTTGTGCTTTAGCGAATGTACCAGCCAAAAGGAACATGAGCAATAAGCTCAAGTTACGGATTCCTTTTTTCATAATCAGGGTATTAGATTGAGATTAGCGATTAGGTTAAGTTGTTACAAAGAAAATAAATACTATAAAAGACACCAACTCTAAGTTGAAATAAATTGAGATAATTCGATATAAAGATAAATAAAATAGATATTTATTGATAATTTTTCCAAAATCGTATTCGATTTATCAAAAAATTGATTTAAAATAAAACAAAATTGATTTGAAACAAGAATCAAAAATCGCTAGAATTTAGTCCTTTATCCAATTTCAATTAGCTTTACCTACCCTTTATGCCTCATTAACTTAATTCTTATCTTTAGCTTTTTGGTCTGTATTAAAAATTTACTATACTCTTTGTACTCTATAAAAATATAACGCAAAAATACATAAAAACAAATACAGAATTGCTTTTTAATTAGATAGTTATCAAATAATTAAATAGAAACCGAAATAATTTTAAGTCTTTATCGCATTTTTATAGTATAGAAGTACTTTGAAAATTTGTTTAAAATAAAATAAAACAATAAGATTTATAAGAAAAAATTTGTTTAATATAATAACATTAAAATTATTATTTGTTTATTCAATACTAACTAAATCAATAGTTGTTTAATTAAAATTATTCAGATATAATTTCTAATTTTTTAATTAAATTTTGTACAGAATAATATAAAATGGTTTTTTCCATTTAAACACAAAGATAGTTGTTTGCAAATTTAAACCAAAAAAAGCAGAAATTAATAAAAAATAGTGTGTTTTCTGGATAAAAAACCATATTCATTAAAAAAAATTAAGCAAAACAAACCAAATCGTTCTGCTATCTGAATTGAATATCAACATTCATCTTTTACTTGCTCGTATAAACCTTGAGTTTTCTTGTAAATCATTAAAAACTATACAATTTTCTATTCCAAAACTCATAAAAAGGTCTTTTGTTTCATTTGCTAAGTATTGATTTATTTCCACATAAAACACGCCACTTTCGTTTTTTATTGTATTTGAGAAAAAATTAGCTAATGATTTATAAAAAATAAGTGGGTTATCTTCTTCTACAAAAAGAGCTATATGTGGTTCATAATTAAGCACATTTTCACTCATTTGAAGTTTTTCAGATTCTCTGATATATGGAGGATTGCTAATCAATACATTTATGTTATTCAATTGAAGATAATTTGAATAAGAATTTTCATCAAGAAAATCTAATTCTATAAATTCTATATTTGTAATATTGTTTTTTTTAGCATTTTTTCTAGCAATTTCTAGTGCTTCTCTTGAAATATCAATGGCTACAAAATGACAATGAGGTAAATTTTTGGCTAAAGAAATACTAATGCAACCACTTCCAGTTCCTACTTCTAAAAAAATGAGTTTTTCTTCTTTCTTAGTTTCAAAATCCTTTAAAACTTGATGAACAAGTTCTTCCGTTTCTGGTCGTGGAATCAAAACAGCAGGACTGACTTCAAACTCTAATCCATAAAAATAAGCCTTTTCAGTAATATACTGCAAAGGCTCATTATTTTTCAAGCGTTCAACACTTTCATTTAAAAAGTTAACTTCTTCTTTTTTTAGTGAATAAGTAGAAAAATCAATTCTATTTATACTTAAAGTATCTTCTATCAAAAAACGCAGTAAAGTTTGGCTCTCTCTTTCGTCAGTTTGAAGAGTAAAAGCTAACGAATTTGTATTGTTTTTTATATACTCCGAAATGAGCATTGAATAAATATATAGGTTTGTATAAAATATTAACTATGAAAAATTTTGATAGCCTGCTCAATATATTTGAAGGTAGTCAGAATTTCAGGTTTTCCATCTACGACTGCTACTGTATGCTCAAAATGTGCAGAAGGTTTTCCATCTCTTGTCATGATAGTCCAACCATCAGAGGCTTGTACTACAGCTTTCGAACCCATATTAATCATCGGTTCGATAGCTATTACTAATCCATTTCTTATTTTTTCTCCTTTCTTTGCTTTCCCAAAATTCGGAACTTCTGGAGCTTCGTGCAAACTTCTCCCTAATCCATGTCCTACTAATTCTCTTACTACTGAATATCCTTTTGCTTCTGTATGCTTCTGGATTGCGTTGCTAATATCTCCTATTCTGTTTCCATAAACCAACTGTTCGATTCCTAAATATAGAGCTTCTTTTGTTGCTTTCAATAGATTCTTTACTTCTGGACTTACTTCTCCAATCTCATACGTATAAGCACTATCTGCATGAAAACCATTGAGCAACACACCACAATCAATAGAAACAATATCTCCGTTTTTTAGAGGTCGATTATTAGGTAATCCGTGAACTACTTGATCATTTACAGAAGTCAGCAGAGAACTAGGACAACCATAAAGACCCAAAAAACTAGGAACTGCTCCGTTATCTTTTATAAATTCAAAAGCTATTTTATCGAGTTCTAATGTAGTCATGCCAGGCATAACACGTTTTGCAACTTCTGCATGGGTGCGTCCTAATAAATCTGCACTTGCACGCATTTTTTCTAAATCTTGAACTGTTTTATATATTGGTTTTCCCATTTTTCGGTTGAGTTTTCTTATTTAATCAGTCCATAATTAATACGACAGAAGAAACAAAAATAGAAGAAATAAAATTATTCGATTTGCAGAATTGAAATAAATACAGAGTGAATTCTGATAGTAGTATATCGTTTGCTACAAACAAACAAAGCACCAAGACGATTCTTGATGCTTTGCAATATGATTTTGAAATCTAAACAAATCGTACTTTATAAATAAAATAATAAAGTATTTTGTTTTGATTTATATATAATTCATAGGTTGAGCCTGACGACCTTTTACATTTCCTGTATTCATAAGTCCGTCATATTCTTTATTCAATAGATAACTTTCAATTTGTTGCAATGTGTCCAAAACAACACCTACCATAATTAGTAGAGAAGTTCCACCATAAAATTGAGCAAATTGAGTACCTACGCCAGCAGCAGCAGCTACGGCAGGAAGTACAGCTATAATTGCAATAAAGATTGCACCTGGAAAAGTAATTCTATCCAAGATTTTACCTAAATAGTTTTTAGTTTCTTCACCTGGAGTAACCCCTGGAACAAATCCACCACTATCTTTTAGGTTATCAGAAATCTGTTGAACATTGATAGTCATAGCAGTATAGAAAAACGTAAATGCAATAATCAATACTGCAAAAAGAATATTATATTCCAATGTTTCAAAATTAGCAAAAGCACTAGCAATGTAATCTGCGTTCGGTGTATCTTCCCCTTGAAAAGCCCCAGCTACCAAAGGTGGTAAAAACATAAGAGCTTGAGCAAAGATAATCGGCATTACACCTGCTGCATTCACTTTAAGAGGCAATGCAGAACGTTTTTTCTGAGTAAGCATTTGTTTTTGAGAACGACCAGCTACTTGTTTTACGTATTGAAGAGGAACATAACGTACAGCTTGTACGATAAGAACCACTCCCATTACTACCAAATAAAGAGCTAATATTTCCAACACAAATATAAATATTCCACTAATTCCTTTTGAGGCAGCTTCTGCTGCTATTGCAGTAGGAAAGCGTGAAATAATACCTATCATAATTAGAAGTGAAATACCATTACCAATTCCTTTGTCTGTAATTTTTTCTCCCAACCACATACAGAACACAGTTCCCGATGTAAGAATAACAATAGAAGAAATTAAGAAAAACGTTTGATCAATAATAATTGCATTTGTAGGAATAGTTCCTTTCAGATAAGCAAAACCTTGTCCAATAGTAATAAGTATAGTGAGCGCACGAGTAATTTGAGTTAGTTTTTTACGACCAGACTCTCCTTCTTTCTGCATTTTCTGGAATGTCGGAACAGCCACAGTAAGAAGTTGAATAATAATTGAGGCAGAGATATAAGGCATAATACCCAAAGCAAAAATAGAGGCACGTTCGAATGCTCCTCCAAGAATACCATTGAGTAATCCTAAAACGCCTGTACTTTTTTCAAGCTCACTAGGATCAACGCCTGGCAAGACAATAAAAGAACCTAAACGAAAGACCATTAATAATCCTAAAGTAAGGAAAATACGGTCTTTGAGTTCTTTTACAGAAAAAATACTTTCTATAGTTTTAAAAAACTTCTTCATAATTCTTTTTCTAGTTTACTAAATTTTGCTCATTTATTAAAAAAATAAGCACTACTAAATATAGTAATTAGTATAAATTGTATTTTAATCAAGATAAGCCGATTATAAGCTACATATATTAAGTAGGACATAATCGGCTTTTCTATCTTAGTTGTTAGAGAGTAGTAACTTTTCCACCTGCTTTTTCAATGCTTTCTTTTGCAGAAGCTGAAAATTTGTGTGCAGTAATCTCAATAGCCATAGTCAGTTCGCCACGATTCAATACTTTGATTAAATCGCCTTTTCCTGCTAGACCATTTGCAGCTAATAATGCTACATCAATAACGGTAGTATTTTTCTTTGTAGCAAGTTCTTGGAGAGTGTCCAAATTGATTGGCTTATACGATACACGACCCGGATTTTTGAATCCAAATTTAGGAACACGACGTTGAAGTGGCATCTGTCCACCTTCAAAACCTAGTTTTTGGCTATAACCAGAGCGAGATTGCGCTCCATTGTGTCCACGTGTAGAAGTACCACCACGTCCAGAACCTTGTCCACGACCTATCCTTTTTCTAGACTTTACAGCCCCTTTTGCAGGTCTTAATTGGTGAAGTTTCATTTTAGATTAGTTTTAATTTACCCAAAACTCGCTAGTTTCCTAATCTATCAATACCAAAAACATAAATTATCATATAATCTAGTTTTTGTATTTCTATAATTCTAATAGGCTAAACGCTTTGAGCAAAGTATAATGAATTAAAAGACAAAATCCTTATAAATCAAGCAAAACAAATAAATGTCTGTTGAATAAGGAATTTGTTAAGTGAGTGCAAAGGTATAAAAAAAATCTTTATATAATTACTACTTTTCCATAACTTTTAAAATTATGACCGTAATTAATCAATAAAAACTCAACTTTATACCTACGCTTCCTCTACTTTTACTAAATGAGATACAGCCCTTACCATTCCGATAATATTAGGAGTGTCTTCCTGTTCTACGGTTTGGTGCATTTTGCGAAGCCCTAGAGCATGCAAAGTTAGGCGTTGTTTTTTAGGTCGTTTGATTGAACTACGAACCTGAGTGATATGAATTTTCGCCATTTTACTAAATAGTTTTTGGTAATTAGATAAGGACAGTTTGTAAAACTAAATTGTCTGACACCTTTAAGGTGTCCTGACAATTGCTTACTTTACTTATAAATATAAAATTATAAATTACTCTTTAATTAAATTCGTAATTTTTAATTCATAATTATTCTTATCTTCTTACCCATTAAAAACTTTGGTAAGAGTAACACCACGCTGCTCAGCTACATCTTTGGCATCACGCATACGCAATAATGCATCAAAAGTAGCACGAACTACGTTTCCTGGGTTATTTGAGCCTTGAGACTTAGCAAGTACATTTTCGATGCCGATTGCTTCCAATACGGCTCTTGCTCCACCACCAGCAATAACTCCTGTACCTGGCGTTGCAGGTTTAAGCATCACTTTAGCAGCACCAAACTTCCCAATAATTGGATGAGGAATGGTCTGTCTGATGATAGGTACTTTTACTAAGTTTTTCTTAGCGTCTTCTATACCTTTTTGAATAGCATCTGTTACTTCATTGGCTTTGCCAAGTCCATAACCTGCTACACCGTTGCCATCGCCAACTACAACTAATGCTGCAAAGCTGAAACGACGACCACCTTTTACTACTTTCGCTACACGGTTGATAGTAACTACTTTTTCTTTTAGTTCTATTTCACTCGCTTTCACGGTATTTACGTTTGCTGCCATAATTTATTAGGTTGCAAAGGGTTTAGAATTGAAGTCCACCTTCTCGTGCGCCTTCTGCTACTGCTTTGATATTTCCATGATACAAGAAACCACCACGATCAAAAATTGCTTTATCGATGCCTTTTTCTTTAGCACGTTCGGCGAGTTTTGCGCCTACTTGCTTCGATAATTCTTGATTGATATGTTTCTCAGCGTCAATATCTTTGAGAGAAGCACTCACAAGGGTATGCCCATTTACATCATCAATGAGCTGGGTATAAATATATTTATTGCTGCGAAATACAGAAAGACGTGGTCTTTCTGATGTTCCGGCTAATTTTTTACGAATACTACGTCTAATACGTGTTTGACGCTGACTCTTACGTGCTGTAGTTGCCATAATACTAGTTTATTATAAAATTTCTCAAAATAAGGAACACGAAGTTATCGTATCAAAATTGTTGTTCCAATGTTTACTGTTAATTATCAAATACTAGTCAAAGCATCAGACAATTCATATAAATAGGAAATAATTTTTCAATGATTATTTACCTGCGCTCTTACCAGCCTTACGACGAACCTGTTCGCCTACAAAGCGTACACCTTTACCTTTATACGGCTCTACTTTACGCAGAGAACGAATTTTGGCAGTAATGTGTCCGAGTAATTGTTTGTCGCTAGATTCTAAAGTAATTTTAGGATTCTGACCTTTCAGCATTTCAGCACTTACACTCACTTCTTCTGGCACTTGCAAGAAAATTGCGTGTGAGTAACCTAAATTAAGCTCAAGGATTTGACCTTTTGCTTCTGCTTTATATCCAACACCTACAAGTTCTAAATGATTTTTGTAGCCATTAGATACGCCTTCCACCATATTTTGTACCAAAGAACGGTACAAGCCATGCATAGCACGAGTCTGTTTTTCTTCGTCTTTGCGTTCGAAAACCAACTTATCATCTTCCACTTTAGCAGTGATTCTTGGGTCAATAGTGCGAGAAAGCTCGCCTCTTGTACCTTTGACTTTGATGGTGTTTTCCGAAACATTTATAGTTACTCCACTAGGGATAGTAACTGGGTTTTTACCAATTCGTGACATTTTCTATCAGATTTATTAGATAATTTAATTATCATTTTTATAGTTGTGCAACACACTTTATTTTAGCGATTAACAGAAATCAGTTTTGTTACACGTGTACAAGTCAAATAATTAAAAGTCTAAATGAATTATACGAATTATATGAAATGAATGCAATATTAATATACGTAACAAAGTATTTCTCCTCCTACACTATTTGTACGAGCTTCTTTGTCAGTCATAACGCCGTGCGAAGTAGAAATTACAGCAATACCCAATCCATTGAGTACACGAGGTAATTCATTTGCTTTGCGATACTGACGCAGACCTGGCTTACTTACACGCTCTAGGTGTGTAATCGCAGGAGTACGAGTAGCAGGGTGATACTTTAATGCTATTTTGATAGATGCGCCTACTGGTGCATCGACAAATTTATAGCCTTGTATATAGCCTTTATCATACAATATTTTAGTCATTTCCTTCTTCAATTTTGAAGCTGGAACTTCCACAATTCTATGATTAGCTTTGATTGCGTTTCTGAGTCTAGTCAGATAGTCTGCAATAGGATCCGTTGTCATTCCCTCAAGGTTTGAATTCAGGAAATATGAAAAAAGAACTTAATTTTTTATTCCCCAAATGATTAAAAATATTTTAAATGTTCTAAAGAATTTGGGTAATTCTAGTTCTTATAAAAAGTATTACCAGCTTGATTTGGTTACGCCAGGTATTTTTCCGTCGTTTGCCATTTCTCTAAAAACGACACGACAAATACCAAAACGACGCATGTAGCCACGAGGGCGACCCGTCAAACGGCAACGATTATGCAAACGAACAGGAGAAGCATCTTTTGGAAGTTTGTCAAGGGCAATTTGCGCCTCAACGTCTCCGTTCTTTGCAAGTTTTTTGAGTTCTGCACGTTTTTCAGCGTATTTTTCCACCGTTTTCTGGCGTTTGCGCTCACGTGCAATCATCGATGATTTAGCCATAATATATGATTGACTTAGATTTGGATTTGAACTTTATTGATTTGAACTTTACTTATGCTCGGTTCTGAAACGATACTTTTAGGTTTCTATTTCAATTTTGTTCTATTAGGAATAAATTAAACTAGTTTTGTGTAAAAATATTGATTTAGAGGAAGTCAGATTGTGTTCAAAATTGATTGAATCCAGTTGCGATTGGCAATATTAACTGCGAAACGGCATACCTAATTCTTTCAAAAGAGCTAATCCTTCTTCATCTGTTTGAGCAGTTGTAACAAAGGTAATATCCATTCCTGTAATCTGCTTGACTTTGTCAATCGAAATTTCAGGGAATATAATTTGTTCTTTCACGCCCAACGTGTAATTTCCACGACCATCAAAGCCTTTATCGCTAATACCTTTGAAGTCACGAACACGAGGCATGGATACTGTAACCAAACGGTCTAAGAATTCATACATCTGATCGCCTCTAAGCGTTACACGTACACCAATTGGCATATCTTCACGAAGTTTGAAGTTCGAGATAGCCTTTTTAGAATAGGTAGGTACGGCACGCTGCCCGGCGATAGTAGAAATTTCTTCTACAGCAGTATCGATGAGTTTCTTGTCTGAAACAGCTTTTCCAACTCCACTATTAATACAAATTTTTTGCAAACGAGCCACTTGCATGACCGACTTAAACTCAAATTTGTCTTTTAGAGAGGGAACTACTTCATTGAAGTATTTATCTTTTAAACGAGGTGTTGCCATAACTTAAATAATTTCACCACTTTTTTTAGAATAACGAACTAATTTACCGTTCTCATCTTTTTTGCGACCTATACGAGTAGCTTTGCCAGAAGAGGCATCTACATGTGCTACGTTGCTGATGTGAATAGGAGCTTCCATTTCAATGATACCACCTTCAGGATTGTTAGCAGAAGGTTTAATATGTTTTTTGACCATATTAATTCCTTCTAAAATAACACGTTGCTCACTAACTTTTACCTCAGTAATTGTTCCTTGTTCGCCTTTGTGGTTGCCCGCAATTACGATTACGTTGTCGCCCCTCTTTACATGAAGTTTGACTGATTTTTGAGTGTTTTTCTTTTTCATAATCCGTAAGGACTTGTACAAAGTACATTAGTGTCTAACACTTAATAATTAAAAGAAGCCTTATTTTAATTGATAATTGACGATTAAGAATTGATAATTAAATTATCCATTTCTAATTGTACATTATCTATCATTTAAAGAACTTCGGGAGCTAAAGAAACAATTTTCATGAATCTTTTATCTCTTAGTTCACGAGCCACTGGGCCAAAATACGAGTACCACGAGGCTCATTTTGAGCGTTTAGTAGTACGGCTGCATTTTCTTCAAAGCGAATATATGAACCATCTTTACGGCGTATCTCTTTTTTGGTACGCACTACGACTGCTTTCGAAACTGCACCTTTCTTGATATTTCCAGAAGGGATTGCAGACTTAACAGAAACGACAATTTTATCTCCTACAGAGGCATAGCGTTTTCCTGTTCCACCTAATACACGGATACATAAAACTTCTTTAGCTCCAGAGTTGTCAGCAACTGCTAAACGACTTTCTTGTTGAATCATCGCTCAATAATAATTAGAGAGTGAAACGATGTGCTACTAAAATTGATTATAAATGAACAATCAAAAAAAGTAACGTTATTTTTAGAGTGTTTTATTTCAAAGTTTTACAATTTGATAAATCAAATGGCTATGTTTAAAAATAAAACTAGAAAGGCTTTTTATTGTAGATATTTTAAAAATATACAATTATTTAGCACGTTCTAAGATTTCAACCAAACGCCAACGTTTAAGTTTACTCAATGGTCTTGTTTCCATAATACGGACACGGTCGCCAATGTTAGCAGTATTGCCTTCGTCGTGAGCCATAAATGTAGAAGTTTTCTTTACAAACTTTCCGTATAATGGGTGTTTTACTTTACGCTCTACTGTAATAGTGATTGTAGATGTCATTTTATTACTTTTGACAATTCCAATACGTTCTTTACGGCTTTTGCGTTCAAGTTTTTCTGTTGGTTGTTGTTCCATAGTCAGAATACTGTTAGAAATAATTACTTTAATTTAATAAAGTGTAATTACTTAGATTTAGCAATTTTTCGTGCTGTTTGTTCAGTTTTTAGACGAGCGACCATACGTTTTGCATCTCTAATACTTGAAGGGTTCTCAATTTGAGAAATAGCATGGCTAAATTTCAAGCGTTGAAGAGCAGTTTGTTGTTCACTAATTCTGGCAGTAAGTGCCGAATCGTCTAGTCCTCTGATTTCGTCTTTTGTTTCTTTAATTGTCATGACTTTATGAAATTTGGGATAAAATTAAGATAATTATTTTACCTTAATCGCAACTTAACTTTATGCTTCGTAATCAATACGAGTTACAAACTTAGTTTTGATTGGTAATTTTTGAGCTGCAAGACGCAATGCTTCTTGAGCTGTTTGTGTATCTACACCCGAAATTTCAAAAAGCACTGTACCTGGTACTACAGGAGCTACCCAATATTCAGGAGCACCTTTACCCTTACCCATACGAACCTCTGCAGGTTTTTTGGTAATTGGTTTGTCAGGGAAAATGCGAATCCAGACCTGACCTTGACGCTTCATTGCACGAGTAACGGCAATACGAGCTGCTTCAATTTGACGTGAAGTAATCCACGCTGGCTCCAAGGCTTTGATACCGAAATCACCAAAATCCACCAAAAAACCACGTTGAGCAATACCTCTAGTACGACGTACTTCTTTATGACGTTTACGAAACTTGGTGCGCTTAGGCTGTAACATAACTCCTTTTGCGTTTAATGGTCTTTAAAAAGATAAATTTGAAAATGATTTTGAGAAAATAAATAATTGAATGGTTATTGAATTACGAATTAGCTTAGTAATCACTTCAAAATATCAATTATGAATTGCGTTTTTATATTAGTCTATTCCTATTTGTTCTTACAACCAATTCTAAAATTTAGTACAACAAAAAAAGTTTTCTTTTAAAGAACAAATTCGGATTAGGAACTTAGTCTTCTCAAAAAACTTAAATTAATGTAGCTCTTTCTACAATGAGTAAAAGAAGGAAGATTAAATTACGCTTTTCAAATCCCTTAGTATTGTTATAGTATTATTATATACTAGATGCTATGCGAATCAGAATAAATCTTTTTTCACACGTAGTGGATTCTTTCTCAAAAAATTCATTTAATAGAAGGCTTAATTAAAAACGTTTCTATTAGTATATTCTATACAGCTTTATTATTTAAAATAAAAAAACCAAAGAAAAGCGATTTTGAAAAAGGACTTGTACGCAAATGAACAGCTTGTTTTGCAATTGAATTGACAATGAGTTGTTCACGTATAGTATCCTTTAGGGAATGCAAAGGTACGAATAATTTGCACACTTCCAAATAGTTAGTATAAAAATTCTTGATTATTTTTAATTATTTTTTCTGGGTGGGAACTTTTTTACTCGTTGAGTCCATCTACTTAAGAACATGTTTACGAATTTAGCAAAAATTATAGCTTTTGGGGTTGTTTGATTTGTTGGTCATCGTAACGGCAAGCCAAAATTAAAGACACAACAATGGCAGGAAAGAAAATAGTAAATCGGAACACTAACAAGAACGCACATTATTATTATTTACTTGCAAGACCATCATAAATCCATAAATGTTAAGATAGAAAATATGTAAGATATTATTGCTACAATAGCAATGACAAATCAACATTATCACGTATATTTATAGTGTTGATTACCAATAAATTAGCAAAAAACGAAAAGTGCTTATTTTTCCATAGAACTGGGTTTGCAAACCCAGTTCTATGGAAAAATGAAGATTTTTTAGACAACTATTGGTAGTGTTATTTTGATCTACCAAGAAATTACTAACAAAGTTTTCTTTAAAACAAAAATCCCTACCTTTACTTTAACAAAACAAATCCAAAAAACTAAGAAAAAAATAGACTATGCAAAAAGCAGATAATTCAGAAACGACTCAAAAACCATTAATTTTAGTTTCTAATGATGACGGAATTACGGCAAAAGGAATACGAGAATTAGTAGAAATGATGACTCTTTTGGGAGAAGTAATTGTAGTTGCGCCCGATAGTCCACAATCTGGAATGGGTCATGCAATTACGATTCACATGCCACTCAAAGTTAGAAAATCTGATGTGTTTAAGGATTTGAATGTAGAAGCGTATGAATGTTCTGGAACGCCTGCTGATTGTGTCAAGTTAGCTAAATTTCATTTATTTCAGAACAGAACTCCTGATTTGGTAGTAAGTGGAATTAATCATGGAAGTAATACTTCGATTAGTATTTTGTACTCTGGAACGATGTCAGCAGCCATTGAGGGAGCGATTGAAGGACTTCCTGCCATTGGTTTTTCGTTGTGTGATTATGGAGAAGATGCTGATTTTTCTCATATTCGTCCTCATTTATTGAAGATTGCAGAACAAACACTCAAAAATGGTCTTCCAAAAAATGTAGCTCTAAATGTCAATTTTCCTGCTCGTTTTGAGAAAGAAAAGGAAAATAAAGAGGAGAAAGGATTAGATACAGGAATGAACGACCAATTAGAAACAGATACGCAAAATAGAAAAACAGAAAAGGAAATAAAAGGAATCAAAATTTGCAAGCAAGCGCAAGCACGTTGGCAAGAAAAATTTGATTTACGAACCGACCCTTATGGAAGAGAATATCTATGGCTGGCAGGAGATTTTGTAAATCCAGATAAAGGCGAAGATACCGACGAATGGGCAGTAAATAATGGATATGTTTCCATTGTTCCTTGTCAGTTTGATATGACAGCGCATCACGGAATTACGCACATCAACAACGAATGGGAAATATAAATAAACAAATTTAGAAGGTAGATTTTAGAAGTCAGAATAAATTACAATGACTATTTCAGCTTATTAAAAAAACTTTGTAAGTAGTTTGCTTTAGCAAACTCTGACAATAGTTTATAATGAATTACTGTCAAAGTTTGAAAAATTGATAAACGAAAAAAGCAATTCAAACTAATTTGAATTGCTTTTTTTATAAATATACAATTGTTGCTTGTATCTCTACCAGCAACATAAAAAAAATTATGCAGCATTCAGTTTTTGCATTTCTTCCTGCGCTGCATACCTAAAATCTCCGTGTTTCACATTTTTAAAATATTGAATGGCAAAATCATTCTTTCCTATCTTTCAATACATTACACCTGTTGCAAAAGTAAATTGAGCTTGCAAGGTAGGAGGAATATTACTCAAATGCGATAACTGTCGCATTTCTGTAATCGCTTCATCAGTATTTCCCACATTAAAAAGAGAAACAGCACGCAGAAAACGAACATCATAACGCAAAGGTTGAATCCTCAAACAAGAATCTGATGAGTTAATTGCTTCTTGATAGTTTTCGTTTTGAAACTGTAAAAGAGCTAATTCTGAATACGAACGAGCTTTTGTATCATAATCTTTTGCATGTTCAACAGCCACTTTCAACCTATTAATAACAGCAGTATGATTAATTTCACTAACAGCAATTTGTCCACCTAACTCATTTGCTCGTGTAAATTGTGGGTCTTGTTTTAGTGCTTGTTTTACATACTCTTTCGCTGTTTTGTATTCAAAAATTGTATGATAGGCTTCTGCTAATCTATATTGATAATCAGGCATCATTTTGAAAACTTTCTCTTTGAAAGAACCTATATTTGCTTTTGCTAATGCTTGTTTTGCTTTTTCGTATTCACCAATTTCATGCAGCGCATAACCCAATTGAAAATAAAAACGAGGTGCATCTTTAGAACTAGTAAGTAATTTCAGACCAGCTTCCGAATCCGAAATGGCTTGTGCATATTCTCTTGCTTGGTTGTGATACCAAGCCGAAAAATACCAAACATGAGAGTTTTGAGGAGCAATCGAACGTGCATCTTGTAAATGAACTGGAAAGCCGACAACTTCTTCTTGAGAATATAAAAGTTTCAAAATATGCAAACGATACGACAAACGACGTTGAGAATTATCTTCAAACTGTGCTGCTCTTCCCAAATAAATGATTACTTTTTGCATATTTCCCTTATAACCGTATAACTTTGAAAGGGCAATGTAAGATTCTACATGATCTTGTTTGAGTTGAGTTGCTTTTTCCAAACAGTCAATGGCATTATCAATTCGTTTGAGTAAATAATAACATTTTCCCTGCTGAACAAAGTATTTATAGTTGTTTGGGTCTTTCGCTATTGCTTTGTCATACAAGGAGATAGCCGTTGTATATTGTCGCTTTGCTCTAAATGTTTCTGCTTGTACATACTCTTCCAATCCTCCTCCAGAATGTTGAGCAGCTAGTTGGGTGGCTAGTAAAGGGAAGATACTAGACAAGAAAATGATTAAGAAAGTAATATTTTTCATGTATAAAAAATGAATAGTAAAGCGCAAACACATAATTATGCATTTATAATAGTAAGTTTTTGTATATGAATATTTATCGTTTCAAGATTTAAGTAAAGTTTCAAAACTATCTGCTATAACATAACTCTTTAATAAAGAAGATGTTGTAATTCCGACAGATTTGGATTTGCTATTCACAAATATACATACACTACGTTGTTAATCAAAAAAATAACGCAAATTTTAATGTAATTCGTAGCTTGTACTTTACTATATTGAATAATTATTTTTTAAGTTAATTTAAAATAATGAAAAGAGAGAAACTTTAGCTCTATCAAAATCAAAAATAACAGAGTAAAATAATAATTCTACTTTATACTATACTAATAGTTTACCAAAGTTGAGATTATACGAAAAGATGAAGACTAATTTATGCCAATAGCCCATTTAATACGGCAAAACGAGCATAATTTAGAATTAAACTACAAAAACAACTCTACTTGATTGCTTTATTTTTATCAAATTGAAAAATTAAATTTTCAAAAAAGAATATATTTGTCTAGTAAAATTAGCAAGATTGTTCTTGTAAAATACACCAAAGAATGGAAAATAATTTTTTATAGATGGAAGAAAATAGTACGAAATAATAAAGCATTTTATACGAAAAACAGAATTACAAATAGTTTTAGTACTTTAGCAGTTTGAGTAAAAGGAACATAATAAATTTTGATTTTTTGATTGAATGAAAATTATCACTTATAACGTAAACGGAATCCGAGCAGCCTTTAAAAGGGATTTTTTGGAATGGCTAAAAGAAACTGATGCAGATATTGTATGCTTGCAAGAAATCAAAATTGAGGAGCAATTAGCAATCAAAACTTTTGATAAAGTGCTTTCTGAATCTTTGGGTTATCATTCTTATTGGTTTTCTGCACAAAAAAAAGGATATAGTGGAACGGCTATTCTAACCAAAATAAAACCGATTTTAGTAGAAAAAGGCTCATCTATGCAGCAGTCTGACGAAGAAGGACGAGTATTGAGAGCTAATTTTGAAATAAATGGAATTTCTTTTTCTGTGATTAATGTATATATGCCTTCTGGTTCGTCTGGACAAGCTCGTCAAGATTATAAGTATCAATGGCTTTCAGAATTTGATGAGTACTTGCAAAAAGCACGGACGGAGCAAAAAAACGTTATTGTTTGTGGAGATTATAATATCGGTCATAAAGAAATTGATATTCATAATCCAAAATCAAATAAAAATTCATCTGGCTTTTTGCCCGAAGAACGAAAATGGTTAGATGAGTATGAAAAAAAAGGTATGATTGATGCTTTTAGAAACTTTAATAAAGAACCACATAATTATTCGTGGTGGACATACCGCAATAATTGTAGAGCAAAAAATTTGGGTTGGCGCATCGATTATCATTTTGTTTCAGAGCCTTTTTTGGAATATGTAACAGAGTGTCAAATTCTTTCAGATGCTGTTCATTCCGACCATTGCCCTGTTTTACTTTCTGTATCTTTGTAAATTAATTGTTACATGTAAAGTTCCATGAATAAACACAATTTGGTTTTAAAAAGACCGTTCTAAAAATTAGTTTGACAATACAAACCAAAAATTACTATATTTACGTATATTTATAAGCAAAATTTTTTGATTTGCTAAATTATTTCGACAAATTGTTTTTGTAAAGGATTTTAATTTCTAAATTTAGAAAAAATTAAGTCGCTTTCTGCTCTAAAATAATACTCAATTTATATTCAACTCCTAATTAATTTCTAATCAATTCAAAAATATCAGAATTAGTATAAAATTGAATCCTAATTATAAATTATTCAGAATCATTCAACGTCATTTAAGGAACATTCCTATGAAGCAAATATCTATTAAACTTTACTCTCTACTATTACTTTTAGCTTTTTTTTCCTGTTTATCACTTACTTCTTGTGAAAATTCTGGCTCTTCCGAAGCTGGAAATGTTAGAGAAGCAAAGGGAGGTAGATTTTATGGAGGAGTATTTAATGTAAATGAAACAGAGTATTTCAGAACATTATTTCCTCTAAATATTGTCGATGTATATTCTTACAGGATTGCTTCACAAGTGTATGAAGGACTTTTCAAATTAGACCCAAAAACATTAAAGGTAACAAACGGACTTGCAGAAAGCTATGAGCTTAGCGACGACCGAATGGTTTATACAGTTCGTTTGAAAAAAGGCGTTTTGTTTCACGACGATGCAGCTTTTTCAGATGGAAAGGGAAGAGAATTTACAGCAGAAGATGTAAAATATTGTTTTACTCGTTTGGCTACTCAAAGCCGTGATAATCAAGGTTTTCACGTTATTGGAGGAGTAATAAAAGGAGCTACTGCGTATTACAACGCAACAGCAAACGGAGCAAAACCTGCTAACGAAATTGAAGGGTTAAAGGTAATTGATAGTCATACTATTCAAATTACACTTGAAAAGCCGAATGCTTTATTTCTCAATTATTTAGCTCGTCCAGAAGCCTATATTTTTTCTAAAGAAGCCTATGAAAAATATGGTGTAGATATGGGTGGAAAAGCCGTCGGAACGGGTGCTTTTGTTTTAGCAGATGTAGAAGAAGACGTTTCGGTTATCTTAAAAAGAAATGATAATTATCACGGAATAGATGAAGCAGGAAATCGTTTGCCGTATCTTGATGCCGTAAAAGTGTATTTCATAAAAGACAAAAAAACAGAACTGTTTGAGTTCCGTAAAAACAAATTGGATATGGTTTATCGCCTTCCAACTGATTATATTATCGATATTATAGACGAATATCAACGTGCTGATGGTTCTTTGCCTTTTGAGCTGGAACACGAACCAGAAATGCAAACACAGATTTTGACATTCATGACAGATGACGAAATTTTCAAAAATGTAGATGTACGTAGAGCTTTTTCTTTTGCCATTAATAAAGACGAAATTTTTGAGTATGTATTGGGTGGAGAAGCCTATGAAGCAGGTCATCACGGAATTACGCCTCCTTCTTTCAAAGATAAAGGCTATCCAGATGATGTGTATGGTTATTCTTATAATCCAGATTCGGCTCGTTATTATTTCAACAAAGCAGGTTATAGAAATGCAAAAGATTTTCCTAAAATTACGCTAGAACTCAATGCAGAAGGCGATCGTAATACAAATGTAGCAGTAGAAATCAAAAAAGATTTGAAAGATGTTTTGGGAGTAGAAGTTGAACTAAATATCGTTCCGATGGCACAATCTACCGACAAAATGATGACAGGAAATTTCCAACTTATCAAACTCTCATGGATTGCAGATTTTCCTAGTCCAGAAGCATTTATCCGTATGTTTTATGGGCAAGATGTTCCTAGCACAGTCGGAACAGTTTCTTATCCAAACTTATCTCGTTATCAAAATCCAGAGTTTGATGAATTGTATGAAAAAGCAATGAACGCAGCCAACGAAGAAGAAGCAATTAAGTACTTTGCCCAAGCTGAAAATGTAGCGATGAGAGATGCGCCAATCATTGTTTTGTGGTATGATGAAGGGTACCGTTTGTTGCAACCTTATGTAAAGAATTTTCCTAATAATCCGATGCAGTATAGAGATTTTTCACAAGTTTATTTAGAGCCAAAAGTAAGTCAAGACCCAAATAGTGAGCAGACAGGAAATTAGAAAAATTATTTTGTAATTTAGAAAAAGCCATTTATTATCGAAATAACTGGCTTTTTTTGTGTCAAATTTTTAATCAAAAAATATGAAAGCCTCAAAAAAGCAGATAAGAGCTAGAATTATTGAAGAGAAATACAAAGCCTTTCAAGATTTGAAACAAATAGAACTTCGTTTGACAGAAACCCATAAAAAGGACTTCGAAAAATGGATTGCTTTAAACGAGTATTTTGAAGAATTAGAAAAAACAGAGTACGAACTCATACATGAAGATATTGAAGAAGAACAAGATATAGAACTGCGTACATTGTTTGAGATTACAACCAAACAGATTATTGACTCTAGTTCTAGAGATTCTTTTCATACTGTTTTTACAGATTACCTAGAGAAAGACGTTCGAGAAACAGTAGAAAAATTTTTAGTAAATAAAGGGTTGATGGGTGTAATGATAAATCTTAGAGAATATATGGACGTAGCGAGTAAGGAACTTTCACACAAAATGTTTAAGGAACATGATAATTGGATTTCAAAAGACCCTAATAAAGATTTATTTAAGGAAATGAGAAAGTTCATGAAAATGAGAAAGCAGATTGAAGTATTATCGCAAAATAGATTAGATAAAATTACAGAGGAGTTTGTGAATAGTTTGGACACCAAAACGTTGAAAGAAGCTGCTCTTTCTGTGCAGCTTTCAGAAGACTTGATAAAATCCGTTATGCAGTTTGTTTTTGAGAGAATAGAAGCCAAACTAAATGTAATGATGGAAGAATATAAAATGGTAAGCACTATCCTTCAAGAAAATATTAAAAAGAAAATAATGGAGGAAAAATGATTGAAAAAATGAAGTTTCAAAAAAATCGAATTAACTTTTTTTTATTTAGAAATAGAATAAGGGCAAAAAATATAAAAGAAAATCGTATTTTTGTAGCTTACCTAATTATGTTCTGCTAAGTTTTGCAAATAAAGATGGATACAAATTCTTTCAAAAATCGTATTAACAACCTAGATTTCAAAGAAATAAAGCACAAAGCGCATTATTATCTTACTCGCAATCATTATTCTACTCTCCTTATTCATTTAGGATTAATGGGTATTTTGGTGGCTTTTATTTTATACACATTTTTTTATCTTTATTTGCCCAGTACTACAAATCACGATACTACCTTGAAAGTACCTGACTTGAACAAAATGAAAATAGAAGAAGTTGCCTCATTTTTAGAAAAACGTGATTTGCGTTATGAAATTGCCGACACATCTTACAATCCAGAATATCCACCTCTTACTGTTTTACAACAAAATCCAGCAAAAAATTCTACGGTAAAGATTCATAGAAAAATATATTTGACTATTAATTCGGAAACGCCACCAAAAACACGTATTCCTCAAATTATAGATTTTCCTTATACAAGTGCAACAACACAACTTGAAAACGTAAAACTAAAAATAGGAGAAAAAGAATTTGTAAAAAATAGCGCAAGAAATGTAGTTTTGGAAATTGCTGTAAAAGGAAAAAAATATACAAAAGCAGATTTGGAAAAAGGAGTTTATATTCCACAAGGAACACCTGTCAAACTTTTTATTGCTGCTGGAAGTAATAACGACGGATTTTCAATGCCAAATATGATTGGGCGTTTTGCAGAAGATGCAAAACTGGAAATAGAAGGGAATGGTGTGGAAGTAGATATAACTTATCAAAAAGCAGAAGGAAAAGAAGCAGGAACAATTATTTCTCAAAGACCATCAGCAGGTTCGAAGGTATTTGTAGGACAGACAATTCAGTTTTGGGTAGCTTCTTCCTTATAATTAACAATTTGATTTTGAAATAACATTTTTTATCTAAAAGTAAAGGAATAAGTAGGTTGTAATTGCGTTTCTTTATAACGATGCTATTCTCACAAAAAACTTTCTCCTTCCATTATGCAAATTCAAAAAAAAATCAACCTCGCTGTTGTTGGTGTTTTAGCGAAGCATCATCAAAAACACTTTTTTTCTATCTTATTTTTATCATTATTTTTTTTCCTTACTTCTTGTGGAAATAATAGTTTTTATGAAAACCATAAAGAGTTAGAGAATGGATTTTGGCAAAAAGAAAATATACAATCGTTCAATATAGAAATAGATAATTCTAAAAATCATTCTATCTTTTATCATCTTCGTTATACGATAGATTACGATTATTGTAATACGTATATTCAATACAAAATTTTATCTCCTAAAGGAGAAGTTCTTGTTCAAGAAATGAAATTAGATACGCTCTTCAACTGCACAACAGGGAAACCAGTGGGAGAAGGATTTGGAAAAATATATAGTAGAGAATTTGAATTAGAACAAAATTTTGATTTTTCTGAAAAAGGAGTTTATAAAATAGAACTGGAACAAATGATGCGTAAAGATTCTTTGGAAGGAATACAAACAGTTGGAATTAGAATTACGAACTAAAAATTAGGGAATTAGATTTATCAAAGAATGATTATTATTTCTAGTTTGAACGTATCTTATCTTTCTGCAATTGTCAAGCTAAAGTGTGTTTGAGTTCTCGTAATTCATAATTTGTAATTCGTAATTGAGTTTATACGTTTTTTTTTCGTAATTTTGCGCCATCAAAAAATAAGAAATCCCTGTAATTTATTCTATTACAGTTCTTCAAAAAAGGAACGAAAACAAAATCAGTTTTGATCAAAAATTATCAACCCTGTTTATATGTTTTCGTTTATTCGTTTGCCAAATGTTATGAGTACGACCCAAAATACAAAGAAAGATTCCTCTAAAGAAAATACGAAAAATAGTTCCCTAATTTCTCCACGTAAAACGAAATATATTTTTGTTACAGGTGGCGTTGCTTCTTCTTTGGGAAAAGGTATCGTTTCGGCATCGCTTGCCAAACTTTTACAGTCAAGAGGTTTTTCGGTTACGATTCAAAAGTTTGACCCATATCTCAACATTGACCCTGGTACGCTCAATCCCTATGAACATGGCGAATGTTATGTAACTGATGATGGCGCAGAAACGGATTTGGATTTAGGACATTACGAGCGTTTTTTGAATGTCAGTACTTCGCAAGCCAATAATGTAACGACTGGAAGAATTTATAATACAGTAATTAGCAAAGAACGAAAAGGCGATTTTTTAGGAAAAACGGTTCAAGTAATTCCTCATATAACGGACGAGATAAAACGAAATTTTTACTTTTTGGGAGAAACTGGAAAGTATGATATTATAATTACTGAAATCGGTGGTTGTGTGGGTGATATTGAATCTTTGCCTTTTGTGGAGGCTGTTCGTCAAGCTCGTTGGGAGTTGGGAGAGCAAAATTCACTTGTCATTCATCTTACGTTAGTGCCTTATTTGAAGGCTGCCAAAGAACTTAAAACAAAACCTACTCAACATTCTGTCAAAATGCTTTCCGAACAGGGCGTTCAGCCTGATGTTTTGGTTTGTCGAACAGAATATTCTTTGCCTGATGATATTCGCAAGAAAATTTCACAGTTTTGTAATGTAAATATAAAGTCGGTCATCGAATCGATTGATGCAGATACCATTTATGATGTTCCTCTTTTGATGCGAAAAGAACATTTAGATGATATAGTGTTGGAAAAATTAGGCTTGCCAACCGATAGTACGCCAAATTTGGACGAATGGAAACACTTTTTAGGAAAACTCAAAAACCCAACCGATGAAGTCAAGATTGCTCTAGTTGGAAAATATGTAGAACTTCCAGATGCTTACAAATCCATTGTCGAATCGTTTATTCATGCAGGAGCAGAAACTGAAACGAAAGTAAAACTAAAATGGGTTTCGTCAGAAGATTTAGATTCTGATGAGGATGTCAAAAAACATTTGGACAACATGGACGGTATTTTGGTTGCTCCCGGTTTTGGAGATAGAGGAATTGAGGGAAAAGTGTTGGCAGTAAATTATGCACGAGAAAACAAAGTTCCATTTTTCGGAATTTGTTTGGGAATGCAAGTTGCCGTTGTAGAATTTGCTCGTAATGTTTTGAAATTAGAAGGTGCACATTCGGCAGAAATGAATCCTGATACAGAATTTCCTGTTATAGATTTGATGGCAGAACAAAAAAATATTACTGCAAAAGGTGGAACAATGCGTTTGGGTGCTTATCCTTGTCAGCTTAAAAAGAACTCATTGGCTTCACAAGTTTATAACGGAAAAGATTTGATTCACGAACGCCATCGCCACCGTTACGAGTTTAATAATACGTTTTTGAAACAGTACGAAGCAGCAGGACTTTTACCAACAGGAATAAATCCAGAATCAAATTTGGTAGAAATTGTAGAATTAAGCCAAACCGAACATCCTTATTTTATTGGTGTTCAGTTTCATCCAGAACTAAAAAGTACGGCTCTTAGTCCTCATCCTCTTTTTGTAGGATTTATAAAAGCAGCACTCAAAAGGCGTTCTGTAGCTCACTCTTTAGAGTGAGAAAGTATTTTGTAGCGTGGACTTTAGTCTGCGAAGGCATTCTGTAGCTCACTCTTCAGAGTGAGAAAGTATATAAAAATGAAAAAATTAATCATTGTAGGAGGAGCAAATGATTCTGGAAAAACTACTTTTTCAAAAGAAATGACAGCTCAAAATAATCTTAAATTTTTGAATGCTGACGAAATTGAAAGAGAATTAAGGGAACAATCGGAAAATAAAAATTCTAAATTACTAACAGTAGGAAAAGAATTTTTCAGACGACTTGACAGTTATTTGAATAAAGGAGAAAGTTTTGTATTAGAAAGTAAAAAGTAATTTAGGTTTTAAGGATTTACTAAATAGAAGAAAGAATGAGATTAAATAACTTAGAAGACTTAGACCTTCTTGATGATTTCTGTAACTATTTAGAAATCTTTAGAAGAGCAGTCAAAAAAGTAAAAGAAATTAATACAAAAAACGGTTTGCCCAACGATTTTGTAATCAATGGAAAAACATATTATCAACTTCCGAATGGAGAAATTACAGACAAAAATTCTTTAGAAGATAAAAATTCAAAATAAAGTTAGTATAAATTCAGTTGTAAATTAAACAAAATTAAAACGCAAAATTGATTGTATTTGATTAAAAGCGTTTTCAAATTTAGTATAAATGGATAAAAATCAAACCATCGGACTCGTCTTGATGTCAGCTTTGTTAATTGCATATATGTTCTTTTTTAGTCCTGACAAAGGAGAACAGCAAGAAAAACAAAGAACACAACAACGACAAGACAGTATCAGAATAGCTCAAGAAGCTCTTGCAGCAAAACAGAACGAACAAAATACTGAAAATCAGCAAGTTGTAGAACTAGATTCTGCTACAAAGGCAATGATTGCAGATGCGAAAGAAATTGTTCTGGAAAACGACAATATCAAAGTGGCATTGTCTTCTTTGGGGGCAGAAATTTTGAATGTAGAACTAAAAAACTACAAGACGTTTGATGAAAAGCCATTAATTTTAGTAGATGAACAAAACAGTCAAATCGAACTTTCGATGCCTACTTCTTCTGGAAGCGTAAGGATTGATAAGTTAGGTTTCGCTGTCAAAAATTCTACAAAAAACAAAGTTACTTTTGCTGGAGTAATAGATGGAAAACCATTAGAAATTATGTATAGTTTGCCTAAAGATGGTTTCGAACTCTTTTATGCTATCAAAACTGATGCAGCCACACAGTCTTTACAACTCTCATGGACAGATGATATAAAACGCACAGACCAAAATATTGAGTTAGATAGAAGAGAAACGACAGTTAATTATTATACGCTTGAAGATGATTTTGATTATTTGAGCAAAGGAAGTACAGACGCTCAAACAGAAAAATTGGAAAATTCGGTTTCGTGGTTTTCGATGAAGCAACGTTTTTTCAATGCTGCACTTATCACAGAAAAACAGTTTGATAAAGTAACGATTGGTTCGGAAGCTATCAATGAAGCAGATTCTTCAAATATCAAAACATTGAAAGTAGCTGCTTCAATTCCTGTTTCTTCGCTTACGGCTGATGCAAAAGCACGTTTTTATTTTGGTCCTAACAAGTATGACATTAATAAAGCTGTTACGGACGGTTTTCAAGAAAATACTTATTTGGGTTGGGCAGTTTTGCAGCCGATAACATTATTTGTTATTATTCCCTTGTTTGACTTTTTAGAGAAGTTCATTGAAAACTATGGAATTTTGATTATCGTAATGGTATTTCTTATCAAGATGGTTTTAGCTCCTCTTACTTACAAATCGTATGTAGCACAAGCCAGAACAAAGGTTTTACAACCAGAAATCAATAAGATAAAAGAAAAATATCCAGACGATCAAGCCAAGCAGTCGCAGGAAACAATGAAACTCAATAGTGAGTTTGGTGTCAATCCGTTGAGTGGCTGTTTGCCGATGGTGCTACAAATGCCAATTATTTTTGCGCTCTTTACATTTTTCCCTAGTGCGATTCAACTTCGTAATGAAGCATTTTTGTGGGCGAGCGACCTTTCTACTTATGATTCTATTCTGACTTTACCTTTCAATATTCCTTTTTATGGCGATCATGTCAGTTTGTTTACTTTGATGATGACAGCTTCACAGATTTTGGTAACAAGTGTAAGTACACAGCAGACTTCGATGGCAAATTCTCCTATTAATCCGAAAGTAATGATGTATGGAATGCCAGTTATGTTTATGTTTGTCTTGAACTCTTTTCCTGCTGGTCTGACACTTTATTATGTAACTTCAAATTTGGTTACGCTTTTCCAAACGCTTGTTATTCGCAAATTCTTTGTAGATGAAGAAAAAATTAGAGCAAAATTAGAAACACGAAGAGAAGAGAAAAAGAAAAGTGGTAAAAAAGGGTCTTCGTTTATGCAGCGCATGCAAGATGCAATGGCAGAAGCGCAAGAAAAACAAGCTGAAGCTAAAGCAGAAAAATCAACTCCTTCTAAAAATATAAATCCAAATAAAAAGGACAAATTGAAGTAGAGAGTTTTAACGAACGGTTCGCTCAAAGCGAACCGTTCGATTAATGCAATACATATTAATCATTAAAATGTGCCTTCGGAAAACAACCTTTAAAACCTTTTGCATCTAATGTTTTGGCAAAATCTCCAGCTTGAGTAGCGTTCATATCTCCTAAAGAAACTCTAAAAAGGCGTTGAGAACGGTCTTCTGTCCACGTTACACGGATAAAAACTTCATCAAAGCCTGCTTCCATGGCATCTTTTCCTTTTTGCACAGCATTTTTCAAATCTTTATAACTTCCAATTTGTACCCCAAAATCTTCAGGATATTTTTCTGTTCCCCAAATGCTATAAATTCTAGGTAAAAATTTATTTTTCTTTTGTTTTTTTCTAATATCTACTTTTCTACGTGGTTTTCTTCGGTCTTGCTTTTCTTCCGAACCCTGTGGAGAAAGCGTTTGACCATCTGCACCTGCACGAAGAAGACGAATTTCTATATCTACAACGCCATCACGAACCATATCTAATTTTTTCGCAGTTGCATAAGAAAGGTCAATGATTCTACCCGGTTTGAAAGGCCCTCGGTCGTTTACTCGTACAATGGTTGTCTTGCCGTTATTTTTGTTGGTAACTTCTACCAGACTATTGAATAATATTTTCTTGTGTGCAGCCGTTGCGTCGTACATGTTGTATCTTTCGCCACTTGCCGTTGGTCTGCCGTGAAACTTTGTTCCGTAATAAGAGGCTTTTCCTTTTTGGGTATAACCTAATTTCTGATATTCATATTCATTTATTCCACTTAATTGTAATAGCGCAAAAGGAATAACAGCACAGTAAAAAATGTGTTTTAATTTCATAAAAAGAGAAAAAACTAAGATAAAAGTAGATAGGATTTTTTTGTAAAATAGAATGTAGAAAATTAGTGTAAATAATTTTTATTCTATTTTAGGAAGAATTAGTTATGCTAATTAGTGATTTTTAGAGAATTTTGCAATACCAATTTACTTATTTTTGTAATCTGTTCTATAAAAATTATATTAAATTGTCTTATTTTTATCAAATATCTTTTATTCAGCCTAATTAAAAAGCGAATAATAACTAAAAACTGGTTCGAATTATATCCAACTTAAACTATAAAAATGCTATGAAAAACACAAAAACCAAAAATATAGACTCAAAACTTCTTCAATCTTTGCGTGTTCTTGGGGTGGTAGAAGGCATCTCTTTTTTAGTAATTCTGTTTGTTACGATGCCATTAAAATATTTTTGGGAAATGAGAGAACCTAATCAAGTTGTGGGAATGGCACACGGAATTCTGTTTATTGGATATTGTATTTTTGTAGTAATTGTAGGCTATAAATTGAAATGGAAAATAATTACTATTTTTTGGGCATTGTTAGCTTCTATTATTCCCTTCGGAACTTTTGTAGCTGATGCTAAGATTTTTAAAGAAGAACAGAAAATTTAATTTGTCCCTTATACTTTCTCCAACAAAGCCATATAAAATCCATCATAACCTGTCTGGTGAGAAAATATTTTTTTGTCTTCAACGAATTTAAAATCTTGTCCTACTTTGCTTTTCAAAAAAGTTTCAATTTGATTTTGATTTTCAGAAGGTAGAATTGAACATGTCGCATAAACCAGTTTCCCTCCTTTTTTAGTCATCTTAGAATAGTGTTGTAAAAGAGTTTGTTGAGTTTGTTTTATCTGCTCCAAAAAATCAAGATTTAGTTTCCATTTGGCATCAGGATTTCTACTCAAAACACCCAAGCCACTACAAGGAGCATCTATCAAAACTCTATCAGCCGAATTATGAAACTGATTGAATTGATTGTAATTAATTTGACTAATTTGATTACTACCCTTATTATTTTCTCTTTTTATAGTGTGTGTTTTGATGTTGTGAGCATCTGCTCGGTTAGCTCGTTTTCTTAATTCTACAAGTTTGTTTTCATAAATATCCATTGCTATTATTTGTCCTTTATTTTGTGAAAGAGACGCAATATGCAATGATTTTCCTCCTGCACCTGCACATGTATCAATAATTTGCAAGCCTTTTTTTGTAGCATTTTCGTTTTCTAAATCCAAAAAATGAGCAATAAGCTGGGAAGAAGCATCTTGAATTTCGAAAAAAACCATCTTTATATAAAGCATTTCTAACAATACTTTTTCGTTCTATAAGTTGAATGGCTTCTGGATAATCTTTTATCATTTTAGTTCTAATACTTTGTTCTGAAAGCTCTTTTTGAAGTTTATTTACACTTGTTTTTAAAGTATTTACACGCAAAACTACAGGAGCTTGATTATTCAGAGCAGCTATTTCTTTTGTCCAAAGCTCATTTCCAAGTTCTGTTTCTCCCAAATTATCCAACCAATCTGGAATAGATTCTCTATATTTTCTAATTTCTGAAAGCTCTTTATACTGCTGATTTAATTTTTCTTTATCGTAATTAATTTCCTTAAACTCTTCCCAATCTGGCAGTTCAATTTCATTCAAAGCTGCCCAAACAGAAAAAAGTTGAAAAAGATGTTGAGTAGAATATATATTACTTTTATACGCATCTTCTATTCCTGCTAGTTTTGCATATAAGCGTTTCCACCTCACAATTTCATAAATCGTTTCGGCTACAAAACTCCTATCTCTTGCGCCCCAACGTTTGTCTTGTTTTAATGTAATGGCTACAATTTTATCAGCTTGTTTACTTTGATTAAAGATTTGAGAAAGTGATTCAATAACAGCCAAAACCAAATTACGATGTAAACGCATAGAATTATTTTATTATTTTAAAAAATACTGTAACTTATTGGTAAATGATTTAGGTAATCTTTATGATAGAATGAAGATAAATGCTTTTTACTTAGTACTCAATGTCATAATTTATTATCATTTGAAAAACGTTGCTAATGGTCGGTAATCCGACCTTAGCAAGCGTTGATATATTGCCTAAAAAACTCTTCTTTTCTTTCTCCAATCACTCATTCCATTAGAGTTATCTTTGTTTATGTCTCCACCAACGACTGTTTTACTTTTATTTCCAACTTCTAAAAGCTGACTTACAATAGCTACAGCAATTTCATCTTCTTCTTTTGAAGTTTTTACCTCCAAATATTCAGGTTTGAAATGGCGTTCTACGAATTTTGTATCAAATTTTCCACTTCGGAAAGCTTCATGTTGCATTACAAATTTACAAAATGGTAATGTTGTCTGAATTCCAGAAATTTTATATTCATCTATTGCTCTTATCATTCGGTTCATGGCTGCTTCTCTATCTTTTCCAAACGTGATAAGTTTTGCAATCATAGAATCATAAAAAATAGGTATTTCCATTCCCTGCTCAAAACCATCATCTACACGCACTCCCAAGCCTTTTGGGGTTTCGTATTCCACTATTTTCCCAATATTTGGCAAAAAATTATTTGCTGGGTCTTCTGCATAAACACGAACTTCTATTGCATGTCCATTGATTTTCAGATCTTCTTGTTTGAACGAAATTGCTTTTCCTTCTGCAATTTTTATTTGTTCTTTTACCAAATCAATTCCTGTAATCTGCTCCGTAATTGGATGTTCTACTTGCAAGCGAGTATTCATTTCCAAGAAATAAAAATCCAAGTTTTCATCTACAATAAATTCTACTGTTCCAGCACCGTAATAATTACAAGCTCTGGCTACATCGATGGCAGCTTCTCCCATTGCTTTTCGCATTTTTTCATCAACAACAGGCGAAGGAGCTTCCTCCACTACTTTTTGATGACGACGTTGAATCGAACATTCTCTCTCAAAAAGATACAAAATATTTCCGTGTGTATCTCCTAAAATCTGAATTTCAATATGACGAGGCGAAGTAATATATTTTTCAATAAAAACTGCACCATCTCCAAAAGCAGATTGCGCTTCACTAACTGCTCGTTTCATTTGCTCTTCAAATTCGGCTTCATTTTCAACTACACGCATTCCCTTTCCACCTCCTCCTGCACTTGCTTTTACTAGAATCGGATAGCCAATTTGTGCTGCTTCTTTTTTGGCTTCTGCAATATCTTCAACAGCGTGATTAATACCAGGAACCATCGGAATATCATACTTCGAAACAGCATTTTTTGCAGCCAATTTACTACCCATTACCTCAATCGCTTCTGGAGAAGGTGCAATAAAAATAAGTCCTGCTTCCTTTACTTGGCGAGCAAAATCTGCATTTTCCGACAAAAATCCATAACCGGGATGAATTGCTTCTGCGCCTGTAGTTTTAGCAGCTTCAATTATTTTGTCTCCACGAAGATACGACTCTGAAGAAGGAGGTGCGCCTACACAAATGGCTTCATCGGCAGCACGAACATGAGGAGATAAACGGTCGGCTTCACTAAAAACGGATACAGTTTTGATGCCCATTTCTTTACAAGAACGAATAATTCGAAGTGTGATTTCGCCACGATTGGCAATTAATATTTTGGTAATCTTCATTATATATTGTGGTGTCTTTTATTTGTTTTTCTGTTACTTCTTCGGTTGATTTCTAGTTTTAAAGAGGACTTAAAACAAAAATAACATTTCTATTCTAAAAAAAATAAATTAAATCAAATTCTTACGTTCTTATACTAGATTAATCGCACCAAAAAATGAAGGCTTTTATAATTGTTCAATGAGTTTTAGCTGCGTAGCTGCGCAATGTTTGTAGAAAAAGATGATTAGGATAGAAATTTTGAGCTGCGTAGCTGCGTAATGTTGTTATTTCTTATCTTCTTTAAATACCAAATCACGACATTACGCAGCTAGAAATCAAAAAAATGTTTAAACTAGATGCGATTAAAATAGCAATTAATCTAACAAAACAAAGTCAAAGCAATTTGATTACACAAAGAAATTTATCTTTTTCGTAACCCTACTAGAATTTTATTCGTAGCTATAGTATATAGGTATGATTAATTTAAAAATTACATACTTTTCCAAAACTAATTACTCACTCTTAAACTAATATATCTACTTTATGAAACTTACAAAATCTACTTATGATTCAGTTATTGCAGGTGTTTGTGGAGGAATTGCAGAAGCATTTGGCTGGGATAGCAATCTGATTCGTATAGCATTTGTTCTTTTTACATTTTTTGGGGTAGGTTCACCTATTCTTATTTATCTCATTATGGCTCTTGTGATGCCTAAAGAATTTTAAAAGTTTAATAGTACAAATAAATTTGTTTCCTTCGTTTTTTATTTCATTGATTTATCTAGAAATAATTAGAAAATAATTATATAGCTAATCTTGAAAAAATATTGAAAAGCATACTTTCTGCTTCAAATTCCACTTTTTATACAATCTTAATTGTTAAAGAGTGGAATTTTTTATGGATTTGTTTGTACTTTGAGTTTATTTTTTGAAAAGTTTGCTAACTTAGCATATTCGTTTGCAAAAACATTTTATTCTAAAAACAATTTTACTTTTTTTTACTAAGATAAGAAATAGAATAAAATCAAGCTAAAGTAAAAATATAGAACCACAAAAAAGAGTTCTATAGAAACGACCTTCTGAATATTTACAAATTAAATATATACGATGTTATCAAAGGAATTTATCTACTAATTCAATTTTAATCATGAAAAAATATTTCCTATCTAGTGTCTTTAGTCCACTTCTAAAAACATTTCTTCTACCGAATTTTATTCGTGCTACATTTTTCCTCTTTTTTCTAAGTGTTGGAACGACAACTCTTTTTGCCCAACAAGATGCACAATTTAGTCAGTACATGTTCAATAGTCTTTATTTCAATCCTGCGACAGCAGGAAGTGATGCAGATTATACAACAATGGGCGTTTTTCACAGAAGCCAATGGATAAATTATTCGCCTACTTTTGATGACGGTGGTGCGCCGAGTTCGCAAGTTGGTTTTGTCAGTATGCCTCTCAATCGTATTAATAGTGGCATCGGACTGCATATTGCTAATGACAGAATTGGTCCTTTATCAAGTACAGAAGTTCAGATTTCGTATGCTTATCATTTTAATCTAAAAAATAAAGACCGTATTTCTATAGGATTGCGTGGGGGAATGTATAATCAACGCATTGATTTTGGGCAGTATCGTCCAAATCAAGAAAATGATCCAAGAATTCCTGATACAGGAGTAGAAAATCAATTTCAACCCGATTTAGCAGTTGGTTTGTATTATCAATCTACAAAAGGGTATTATGTAGGAGTGAGTACAAACCATTTACTGCAATCTAATTTTGATTATAGTACAGGTGTGAATATTACTTCTTTGAAGCCTCATGTTTATTTGATGGGTGGGAGTAGTTTTGATATTTCTCCTACGCTTATGCTACAACCGTCTGCTATTCTGAAATTTACTTCTGGTGCTTTATCGTATGAAGGAAGCATTTTATTGAATTATGATAATACTTATTTTGGTGGAATTTCGGCACGAGCTTCTAACTCACTTGATGCAGGAATTCTGATTTTGGGAGTTAATATGTTAGAAAATAAAGACCTTCGAATTACGTATTCTTTAGATTTGGTAACTAGTGGACGAGATGCAAAACAACCTACATCACATGAAATATCTATAGGTTACCGTCTTCCTTCTCCAAAACCAAAAGTTTTGCCTACAATACGAACTCCTCGTTTTCGTTTCTAATAGTATAAAACTGATTTTGATTCATTATTTCTGTTAGTTAGAAAGACAATCAGAAAATATATTTTATAGAATATAGATTTTTTGCCAAATAATCTATTGAATTAATTGAATTTTGCCTTATAATTCACTTTTTTTATAAAAGAAGTAAAAAAAGTTGGCTAGTTTCGACGAATACACAAAAAAATTCGATAAATTTGATAAATATTTCGGTAAAACTATACTAATCTCTAAAAAATGTAGTTATTAGTATAACAGAAACGAAGGGTAATAGTATCTATATAGTGCATATTTACTGATACAATCAATTTTAACTTAATTGCATTAAACAATAAATAGACTACATTTGGCATTATTATTCTACGCTGATTAAATAAGATTGATTAAGATAACGAAACTAATTTGATCTAAAATTTTACTTTAAAGTATTTAATACGTACTACTTAATTTTAAGAAACTCACAAAACAAATCTATATTATGTTTTTCAAATTTTTGGATAATAAAAATCAACCAACAAAAATACAGGAAACTAAAATTTTAAAAATAGATGCGTTCTTGACCTTTATAACAAGAAAACCGAACATGACTACGAACATGATACAAAAAATCCGTACTACTCGTACAATTTGGGCTGTCCTTTTAGGTGTAACTGCTGCCCTCTTCTTTCAAAGCTGTGGTGGTGGTGGCAATTTGGCCAAGCTACAAGAAAATGGAGAACTTACTGGAGTCTTAGGACGTGAAGGCTGGAGACAAGAAGTTCCTTACGGAATGATTGTAGTTCCTGCTGGTACATTCCACATGGGACAAGCCGATCAAGACATCCTCTCTTCAAAGATAAATATGAACCGTCAGATTACAATCGGTGGTTTTTATATGGATCAAACAGAAATTACAAATAACGAATACCGTCAGTTTATTGAAGAAATGACTGATAACCCAGATTCAGTAGATGGAGAGATTCTTTCAGAAGAAGAAATTAAAGAACGCTTTTATCCTGATACTACCGTTTGGATGACAAACTTTACCCATCACTACGGCGACCCAATGACAGAAAATTATTATGCACACCCTGCTTATGATGATTATCCTGTAGTAGGTGTTAGCTGGTTTGCTTCTAAAGCATTTTGTGGTTGGAGAACCAAATTTATGAACGAAGCAAGAGAGTCTGCTGGCAAGTTTCCAGTTCCGATGTTCCGTTTGCCTTCAGAAGCCGAATGGGAGTATGCTTCTCGTGGTGGTCGTGATGTAGCAAAATATCCTTGGGGTGGTCCTTATACAAGAAATGCAAAAGGTTGTGCGCTTGCCAACTTCAAACCAGGTCGTGGTAATTATTACGATGATGGTTTCCAATATACAAACCCAGTAGGTGCATATTTCCCTAACGATTTTGGTCTTTATGATATGGCAGGAAATGTAGCTGAATGGTGTAACGATGCGTATGCTCCTAATGCAATGCCTTTGATTTGGGATTTGAACCCTACTTTTATTGATGATAGCGAACCACGTAAATTAGTTCGTGGTGGTTCTTGGAAAGATATTGCTTTCTTTATTGAAACTGGTACTCGTAATTATCAATATCAAGATTCTGTAACTGCTTATACAGGTTTCCGTTGTGTAATGACTTACTTAGGTCGTTCTTCTGGAATGGAATTTTAATAAAAATTGATTCGTCTGATAGTCGTTTATATTCTCTAACAAGACAAGACAACAAAACTATAAAGAGACTTATTAAAACTCATTCTTTGAAGAATCGCTTAATTTATCTGTGATTGTTCAAAGAATGAGTTTTTATTTTATACTAGAGTTTTTATTTTTATCGATAATACAAGACTATTAATTTGTTTGAATATATAGGTTGAACGAAAGAATGCTTTATCAAACTAATAAATCAAAAAGTAGCTATGATATTTGTGATAGGAATACTATCTTTTTAAAAGTAAAAAGTAGGTATAAAATTATCAAAAACTAGTAATGGCTTTGTTTAAAATAGTTTTAGAGTAATCACTAGAATAGAAATACACAAAATAATTCTATTTTTTTTGTAAAATACTTGTATAATCTATTTTTTTATTGGAAATTTATGATTGATTTATAAAATTAATACTTCTTATATCTAATGAAATGAAAATTAGTGAGTATAAATCAGTAAATGCTGATTTTTAATTATAACCTAATTTTTGTTCTAAGACTAAAGTTTAGACTGAGTTTTAGAATAAACTTTAAGAAAACTCTAACAAGGTACAAACTCTGTTTTGTAGTGCAATAAAATTTTATTTTTCTGTTGTTTTATACAAACGCAGAACAAGTATTTATTTTAAGATGTTGAATTTTTGTTGATTATACTTACAAATCATTCTAAATTACTCAATTTAAACATATTTTTTTTGCAAAATCTTTGGAACATTCCGAATAAATGACTTATTTAGATTATTCAAACTGCGATATGGTATTTTTTTAGTAATTTATTCTTGATAAATTAGTTATTAATCACTTATCTATCAATAGTTTGTATAACTAAAAATATAGATAAACAGAATTATATATCTCTTTGATTTTGCCTTAATTTTATTTTATTTCTACTTGAATATTCCTACTTGTTACCTTTTAATCAAGATGCAGCTAAGAATATTTATTAGAAAAATTATAATTAGTGAAAACTTTTTTTATGTAAATCTATTTATGTATCTTTAATCCATTGAAATTTTAACTTCTTTTTAATAAATCAACTCTCAACTCTAACAATCGTTTTAATTATGGCGCAACAAGAAACAGGACTCCAACGTTTTTACCGTACAATGGTACCCAAGCTTACAAGTGTAGGTGCATCCGTAGTAATCGTAGGAGCTTTATTTAAAATCATGCACTGGCCTTTTGCAGGTGTACTTCTTACAGTAGGTCTTCTTACAGAAGCATTTATATTTTTGCTAGGTGCTTTCGAGCCTGCTCAACCACCAAATCCACATTATGAGTGGGAACGTGTGTATCCAGGTTTGGTAGACGCAAATGTGAAAGCTGTTGTAGCTAAAAAAGGTGACGAAGATGGCAAAAATGCTAAGATTATGGCTGGTATGGACAAAATGCTTGCAGAAGCTAATCTTTCTGCTGATTCGTTTAAGCGTTTCGGACAAGGCATTCAGTCTTTGAATGATACAGCTACTCGTATGAAAAGCATTACAGAAGCAGTAAATTCTACTAATGATTATTCTAACAATTTGAAGCAAGCATCTAAGTCTCTTACAAGTCTTAACTCTGCTTATTCTTCTACTGTATCTGCAATGGGCGAGATGTCTAATGCTGCTAAAGATGCAAAAGAATACCACGTTCAAGTACAAGCAATCACTAAAAACCTTGCTGGTTTAAATGCTGTATATGAAATGGAATTGAAAGATGCTAACAGTCACTTGAAAGCAATGAACAAATTCTATAGTAACCTTACGCAGGCTATGGAAAGTATGGCAGATGCAAGTAAAGAATCTTTAGTATTCAAAGAGCAGATGTCTAAATTGACGACTAATATCACTACTCTTAATAAGGTATATGGTAATATGCTTACTGCAATGAAAGGTTAATATTTCTGGTTCATTGATTTAATTATCAATACACCAAAATTATATTTCATTCTTTAAAATTTTAAATTAATTATTAACCAATAACCCATAAAAATATGGCAGGTGGAGGACAAGAGACCCCAAGGCAACGGATGATCGGTATGATGTACTTAGTACTGACTGCCCTTCTCGCCCTACAGGTTCAAAACGAAGTACTAGAAAAATTCTATTTTATAGATGCTAGTCTTCAAGATGCAAAAAAAGTTGGACTTAGTACCAATGAGAAAATTATCAAATCAATGGATGATCAAATCATAGAATCTGGTAATAATGCAAGAGATAGAGCAATTTATAAAAAAGCTCAAGATATCAAAGCAGAATCAGGTAAAATGATTGATCGTATTCAAGAAATACGTAATACAATTATTTCTGAAATGGGAGCTATGGATCCTGAAACAGGAGCTTATCCACAAGGTGATAAGTATGATGACGTGAATCGTTTGATGCTTGGAACTGGAGAAAGTCAAGATGGATTTGCATTTAAGTTACAAGATGAGCTAAATGCTTATGTAGCTAAGATTGCAGCCATTGATGATACATTGGGACCAATATTCAAAACGGCAGGTCTAATGCCTCTAGCAAAAGAGAAGGCTGACGAACCTCGTTATCAATCTTCTAAGTATGATGGAATGGAATGGGAACATATCAACTTTCAGAATACACCAATGGTAGCTTCTCTTGCTGTACTTTCTCAGTTAGAAAATGACGTAGTGAAAGTAGAAACAAAAGCTGTTGATGCTATGCGTGGTCGTATTGGAGAGTTCAATATCAAATTTGATAAAGTGCAAGCTATGGCTTCTGCTGAATCAAACGTAGTTGCAGCAGGCACCAAATACAAGGCTAAAATGTTTATTAGTGCTACTTCTACATCTATTACACCCATAATGCGTTCTAGTGCTGGTGGAATAAAAGTAGATGGAGAAGGTGTAGGCGTTTTAGAGTTTACAGCTTCAGGTGGTACTATAGAAGGTGCTAAGAAAACTTGGGAAGGTACAATTTCTATCAAAAATGCTGCTGGTGAAGATACTGTTCTTAAAGTAAAACAAGAATATACAGTTGTTTCTCCAGTAATTGAAATCGAATCGGGTACTATCAATTCGCTTTATTTGAAGTGTGGTAATGATTTGAAGGTAAAAGTTCCTGCTCTAGGAGTAGAATACAATCCTTCTTTCTCTGCATCAGGTGGAAGCGTTCTTAATGGATCGGGTGGAAAAGGTAGTATTATTATTGTTCCTAATTCTGCTAAGGTTTCTCTTAGTGTTTCTAGTGGTGGTAATCCTATCGGAACGAAATCATTCAGTGTAAAACTTGTTCCTAAGCCGACTGTGAAAGCAAGAGGTTTGAACTTGAAACAAGGTGGTGCATGTCCTCGTTCAGTTACGTTAGATGCTATTCCAGATCCTAGTTTTAAAGATCAACTGCCTAGAGATGCTCGTTATCGTGTTGGAGGGTTTACTGTTACTCTTGCGAGAGGAAAACGTGTAATCGGTACGGTAAAAGCAAATGGTCCTACTGTTAATACAAGTAGTTTAGGACAACAGGCTAGAGAGGGAGATCGTTTAGTAATTGAGTTGGGACCCGTACAACGTATGAACTTCCAGAACAATGTAGAAAACGTATCTATGCCTAATGAAGTTATTACTTATTCTATCAACTAATCAGTTGTAGATAAACGTAAATTTTTATATATAAAGAAGAACAGAACATCAAAAGTGTTCTGTTTTTTTTATGCGTGTTTAATTCTTAAACTATTTTGATTAAATTGTATACTATATTCACTCACTAAAAGACAACACAAAATGATTCGCTCTATTTTTATAGCTAATTTACTGACTTGCTTTCTCTGCAATTCATTCAATTTATTTGCCCAAAACAAGACCATTATGCAAACAGAAACACTAAAAAATATAAGTATTCAACTAGAAAAAAGTACGCCTTCTCTTGTTGAACTCTACAAATACCTACATCAAAATCCAGAATTATCAGAACAAGAAGAAGAAACTTCTAAAAAAATGGGTTCAGAACTTAGAAAATTAGGCTATGAAGTAACTGAAAAATTTGGAGATTACGGAGTAGTAGCTGTTATGAAAAATCTTCCTACAAATGGAAAAGGAAAAACGATTCTTATTCGTGCAGATATGGACGCTTTGCCAGTTGAGGAAAAAACAGGTTTGCCGTATGCCAGCACAATGAAAAGAACAGATTTAGATGGAAATGAAGTAGCCGTTATGCATGCTTGTGGACACGATATGCACATGACCGTTTTGATAGGAGTTGCTCAAACGATGGCAAACTTAAAAGATTCTTGGAAAGGAACACTTATTTTGATAGCCCAACCAGCCGAAGAAGTGGGAAGTGGTGCAAAAGCAATGGTAGAAGCAGAACTCTATAAAAAATTTGGAACACCAGATTATGCGCTTGCTCTTCATACAAATGCAAACTTAGCTCACGGAACAATTGGATATTGTAAAAATGCTGCACTTGCAAATGTAGATATGGTAAATATTACTGTTTTTGGAGAGGGAGGACATGGAGCTTATCCACACACAACAAAAGACCCAATCGTATTAGCTTCTCAAATGATTTTGGGTTTTCAAACGATTGTAAGTAGAGAAACTTCGCCTACCGATGCAGCCGTTGTTACGGTGGGTTCTTTTCATGCAGGAACGAAGCACAATATTATTTCTGACCGTGCAGAATTACAACTTACTCTCCGTTCTTATACCGATGAGGTCAGAAATAATACCTTAGAATCTATTAAAAGAATGGCAAAAGGCTATGCACTAGCAGCAGGAGTAGAAAAAATGCCGATTATAGAAATTGATGGAAACCCAACTCCAGCAACAATCAATAATCCAGAACTTACTGAAAAAATTGCTAATTCTGCTAAGAAAATTATAGGAGCTGAAAATGTAATCGAAGTAGAACCAGTAATGGGAGGAGAAGATTTTAGTCGTTTTGGGCGTACTGCTGAAAAAGTGCCCATTAGTTTGTTTTGGCTTGGCGTAGTAGAACCAGAAAAAATAGAGGAAAGTAAGAAAACAGGAAAACCTTTGCCTTCGCTGCATTCTCCTTTTTATGCTCCTGTTCCTAAACCTTCCATTCAGACAGGTGTGAAAGTAATGGTTCAATCGGCTTTAGATTTGTTTGGAGAAGAATAAAACACTTATTTAAAATAAAATTTTCTTATTTTCCGTTAAACACTATCTTGTAGGTAGTGTTTATTTTTTTGCTGCGTTTTACTATCCATTTTATTCCTAATTATCACTTATAATTTTCTATTGTTTTTATGTTGCTTCAAAACTTAGCTAGGCTTCCAGTTAATGATACGGGTCATATTTATCAAGAAACTGTTTTAGGTCGTTTTCCTGTCGAACCCTTTAATACAGCTAGTAATCTGTTATTTTTGTTCATAATAATTTATTGGACAATCAAAATTTATCCAGAATTAAGTAAATATCGTTTTTTGGTTTATGTCTTGACTACTTTATTTATTGGTTATGTTGGAGGAACGATTTATCACGCTACACGCAGCCATGAAGTTTGGCTTTTGATGGATTGGGTACCTATTTTTATTTTGGGAGTTAGTGCAGTTGTTTATTTTTTTAGAAAACTAGGTATTCATTGGCTCATTATGACTACTCTCGTACTCTTTCCTTTTGTACTAATGATTGCTTTAAGAACTGTAGATTTTATTCTCCGTTCAATGCGTAATTTGATAGAATATACTTCTTTAGCTCTAGTTATTTTGATTCCTATTTTTGCTTATTTACGTAAAACAAACTGGCTTTTCAAAGAAAGAATACTTGTAGGATTACTACTTTTCTGTGTTGCCTTATTCTTTAGAACAATAGATAATACGGAGATTTCAAATGAATATTTTCCTATGGGAACGCATTTTTTGTGGCATACTTTCGGAGCTTTAGCAGTTCATGCCGTTATTAATTATTTGTATTTGGTAAAAAAGATAGATACTATTTCGGCTGAAGAGATGAAAAAATACATTGAAGAAGAACAAGTTGCCTAATTTTTTAGGTAATTGATGTCAAGTTTTAATAAAAAAACTGTTTCAAATAATAAAATTTGAAACAGTTTTGAATTAACTAAAAGTTAAAATCTAAGTCTACTTTTTAGGAAGTTCTTTGAATCCCATATTATAGAGAATAAAAGCAAAAACATCAGCATTTTCTTCAATCGTTTTGCTAGTTGGTTTTCCTGCGCCATGACCTGCATCAGTTTCGATACGAATCATCACAGGATTTTCTTCTTTATATTTATCTTGCAATTCAGCAGCAAATTTAAACGAATGAGCAGGTACAACTCTATCGTCGTGGTCGCCAGTAATTACTAAAGTAGCAGGATAATTTACATTTTCTTTTACATTATGAACAGGAGAATAATTTTTGATATACTCAAACATTTCTTTGTCATCTTCCGAAGTTCCATAATCATACGCCCAACCTGCGCCAGCCGTAAAAGTGTGATAACGAAGCATATCCAAAACACCAACAGCAGGAATAGCCACTTTCATAAGTTCTGGACGTTGTGTCATAATTGCACCTACTAAAAGTCCACCATTCGAACCTCCTTTTACAGCCAAATATTCACTAGAAGTATAATTTTCTTTAATCAAAAATTCAGCAGCAGCAATAAAATCATCAAACACATTTTGCTTTTTTGTTTTGATTCCTGCATCGTGCCATTCTTTTCCATATTCTCCTCCACCTCTAAGATTTGCGACAGCATAAATGCCTCCTTGCTCCAACCACACCGAATTAATGACACTAAAACTAGGCGTAAGACTAACATTAAATCCACCATAACCATACAAAATAGTTGGATTTTTACCGTTTAATTCTGTTCCTTTTTTATAAGTAATAATCATCGGAATTTTAGTTCCATCTTTCGAATTGTAAAAAACTTGTTTGGATTCATAGTCATCAGAATTAAAATTAATTTCTGGTTTCCAATATGATTCATAGTTTCCTGTTTCGGCATCAAATTTATAAATACTACTTGGCGTGTTGTAATTGGTAAACGAAAAATACATTTCCTTTTCTTCTTTTTTCCCACCAAAACCACCAGCACTTCCAACATCTGGTAGTTTTATTTCTCTAATTTCTTTTCCATTCATATCATACTGAATAACTTTCGAAAATCGCATCAACCATATATTCAGCAAACAAATATCCACCACCAGAAGAAGCACTCAAAACATTTTCAGTATGAGGAATTACATCTTTCCAGTTTTCAGGAGTAGGTTTTGAAGCATCGCTCATCACTACTTTTTGATTTTGCGCATCAAGATTGGTAACCAAATAGAGCTTCAAACCTTCGCTATCCATCACATAAGTATCGCTATCTTCATTATCAACAATGGTAATCAAAGGTGCATTTTGAGGAGAACTATTTTTTGTCAAATCCTTCATAAAGAGCTTATTTCCAGACGTAGAATTACTAGCCGAAATAAATAAATAGCTTTCATCTTCTGTCAGATAGCCACTAATATATCTGTGTTTCTGTTCTGGCGTTGCACCAAAAATTACTTTATCTTCACTTTGAGGTGTTCCTATTTTGTGAAAGTAGAGTTTGTGTTGGTCTGTTTTGGCTGAAAGTTCGCTTCCTTCTGGCTTATCATAACTAGAATAATAAAAACCATCATTTCCTTTCCAAGCTATACCACTAAATTTTACGTTCTTTAGCGTATCTTCAATAGCCTTTTTACTTTCTGTATCAACAACAATTACTTTTCTCCAATCGCTTCCCCTTCTGAAATCAAATAGGCTGCACGAGAGCCATCTTTCGAAAAATTAAGCCCTGCCATAGAAACTGTTCCATCTTTTGAAAATTTATTCGCATCTAAAAATACATTTTCTGTTTCCTCTCCTTCTTTTTTTCTATAAACGACATATTGATTTTGCAATCCATCATTTTTATAAAAATAGGTATAATTTCCTTCATTAAATGGTCTGGATAATTTCTCATAATTCCAAACTTTTTCTAATTTGTCTTTGAGCTGCTCACGGTAAGGAATCGTTTTGAGATAATCAAAAGTAACCTTGTTTTGAGCTTTTACCCAGTTTTCTGTTTCTGTGCTACGGTCATCTTCCAACCAACGATAAGGGTCTGAAACGGTTGTACCAAAATAATAATCTTCAACTGTTCCTTTTTTCGTTTCTGGATATTCGAATGCGTTAGACATTTGTTTCTTTTGGATTACTTTTTTTTCTGTTCCACAAGCTGATAGCACTAAGGCAGCAAGGGAGATTTGTAAAATTAATTTTTTCATTGATTGTGTTTTATGTAAAATGAAAGTGTATGGAATGATTTTTAAACACAGAGTTCACAGAGGAACACGGAGAAAATACATTTTGAAATGAATAATTTTAATTACACTATAATCTGAATGAAATTACTTTGTTTGTATCAAAAATAGGTTTAACAAAGTTTGTATTCCTGTAGCTGACACTTTCCAAGTGTCAGAAATATAGTTTACTTTTGATTTAAAATAGAAGTAAAAACAAAAATGTATAAAAAATTTCTTTCTCAAACAGCTATTTACGGACTTACTGGTATAATTGGTAGGTTACTAAACTATTTTCTTACACCTTTTTATACAGGAATTTTCCTTCCTGATGAATATGGTGGTATTTCGGTTTTTTATGCGTATGCTGCGCTTCTAAATGTGATTTATACACACGGAATGGAAACGACTTATTTTCGTTTTATAGCTAAGAATGAGGAGAACGAAACAGAGGATGAAAATAATCTATCTCCCAAAAATGGAAAGCCATATAATCTTTCGTTAAGTTCTGTTTTGTTTACTTCGCTCATTTTGAGTAGCTTGATGTGGATTTTTGCAGAGCCGATTGCTACCTTTTTAGAATATCCCGAGAATACACTATTTGTAAAATGGTTTGCTGGAATTATTGCCATTGATGCTGTTGTTGCGATTCCGTATGCACGATTGAGAGCTGAAGGAAAAACGATAAAATTTGCTTCTCTTCGAATGACTGTCATTATTCTTACTCTTTTTTTCAATTTTTTCTTTCTTTATTTCTGTAAGGAAAGTGTAGAAGGAACAAATTTTTTATTCTTTCAAGACTATGCAAAGCTAATTTATGACCCAGAAATTGGTTTAGGATATGTTTTTTTAGCCAATTTGATTGCAAACTCTTCTGTCCTTCCTTTGCTTTGGAAAGAATTTAAAGATTTTCAACTTACATTTAATTGGAGAGAAAACTGGAAAGATTTCAAACCTATGTTTCTGTATGCTTATCCGTTGCTTTTTGCAGGAATTGCGTATGCGATTAATGAAGTAATTGATAGAAGTTTGTTGCAAAAATGGCTTCCAGAGAATTTTTATGAAGGCAAATCTTCAATGGATGCAGTAGGAATTTATTCAGCATGTTACAAACTTTCTATTTTTATTACTTTAGCCGTTCAGGCCTTTAAATACGGTGCAGAACCATTTTTTTTCTCACAAGCAAGTCAAAAAGATTCTCCCAAAACATTTGCTACCATTACACATTTTTTCACAATTATCTGTGTTCTGATGATGCTCGGAGTGAGTCTGAATATGGAATGGATAGCAAATATTTTCATCAGAAACAAAGAATATCACCAAGGACTTTATATTGTTCCGATTCTGCTTTTAGCAAATATTTGTCTAGGACTTTATTATAATTTTTCGGTTTGGTTTAAGGTTTCTGACCGAACCCATTTTGGACTTTGGATAAGTTTGGCTGGCGCAATTATTACGATTAGTTTCAATTTTATTTTGATTCCTTTTTATGGCTATTTTGGAAGTGCGATTGCTACTTTTTCGTGTTATTTTGTAATGGCTGCTTTGTGTTATCTTTTGGGACGAAAATATCAACCTATTCCTTATCCCATTTTGAAAATGATTTTGTATTTAGGAATTTCTACACTACTTATTTTTGTTTGTTTGAATATAGAATGGACAGGATTTTGGCAGAAACATTTGATTCAAAATGGATTGCTTATTTTATTTTTAGTAGTTACAGTTTTGGTAGAATATCGGACTTTTAGGAAGTTGAAGAAGGTAGAATAAAAATTTAAGTCGTTTTTTCTTTTTGTAATAAATCTACCGTTCTTTGTAAAACCTGTATTTTTTTTATTTTCAATTTTGTAGGGAAAACGGCTTGCCTTTTCCTAAACGTATGGATTTATGAATTACGCAATATGATAAGGAAAAAGGCAAGCCGTTTTAGCTTCGCTGACTTAAAAGTTCCCTACACTAAAAATTGGCAAAGCTGTAACTTATTATTTATAACTATTATTTACAGATTAAAATTCAATCAATTAAAATTCAAAAATTAACCATAAAATCCAAACTTTTTCAAGTGCATTTCCGTTATAATGGTGTACTTTAATTTTATACCTTTCTCATTACTTGCAAAGAAGCACCTTTTTCCATCGATGATAGTTTTCGTTTAAGTACAGGAAACTTGAGATAAGAAAGAGGTGTTTTTTTTGTGCCATTTTTTTCGTAGCTTTTTGTTTTATTTCTAAAAAAATATAAAACCAATATAAAATAAGCTACTATGAAACTTCATTCTTTCTTCTTCACGTTTGTATTTTCTCTCACAACTTTCTGTTTATCTACCACTTTTTTGTTTGCTCAAATTGACGAAACAGACAATCAGAATACAGAACAAGAAACAAAAAATTCTCAAAGGGACAGGAAAGACAAAAAACAAAAAGTAAAAAAATCAACTCATCTATGGGGTTTTAATCCTTATGTTGGTAATGAACCATATTATAGAAAAGGAGAATTTGATATTAACGTTTTACCTATTGTTTATCAAACTTCATTTTCGAAACGAGTAGATTTTAGAATAAATCCGATTCTCAATTTTGGTTTTCGTGAAGTTGGAGGTGTAATAAGTCATGTAGGTTTCGAAACGGCAGCTCCTATTTTTATCTTCAAGAAAGAAGAGCGTTTCCTTCCTTCACAAGGATTTTACGTAGCTCCTGTTTTCAGTCTTACCCATTCGTCTTGGGAAATGAAAAATAATTATGGCTTTTGGGGAGAAGTGGGTTATAATTTATCAATTTCTACTGCCAAAAAACTAACTCTTTCCATCGGTTTGCAATATGGAAAAACGCAGTACAACTATAGTTCTCGTTATACTGACAATGAAGTAACAAATCATTACAGATTAAAAATTATTTTTGGTAAATGGTATTAAAAGTAAAAATCCTCAACGACGGCTTTAGTCTCGTTGATGGCGTAAAAAAACAGTTGAGAACAGACAGCAGAAAAAAATAAAAATTTTTGTGTGGAATTTTGTAAAACGGTGCATCTACTTACCAAACAAACAAATTACCTCACTCTAATTTTTATAACTATGAAATCATTAAGGAAAATATCAAAAGCTGTTTTACTGGCTAGTACTACTCTGTTTTTTGTGGCTTGTAGTACAAACAAAAGTCAAAATTATGAAATGGCTGATAGTACAAACGAACAAGCAACAGGAAATGTAGCTTCCTCTCCTATAAGAATAAGCAGAAACCAAGAGAAAAAAGATTTCAAGAGTAGTGCAGACTATGCTATCTCTGAAGAAGAATATTATTCAACTGATGACAAAACTCCACAAAACACAGAAGAATATCAAAAACAAATAGAAAACAAATTTATTCAATCCCTCAAAGAACCTTTATCTACTTTTTCAATTGATGTCGATAATGCTTCCTATTCAAATGCTCGTCGTTTTATTCAATCTGGACAATTACCAAATCCTGATGCTGTTCGTATCGAAGAATTTATAAATTATTTTGACTACGATTATGAAAAGCCGACAGGAAAACACCCTTTTTCGGTAAGCACAGAAATTTCGACTGCGCCTTGGAACGAAAAACACAAATTAGTTCACGTTGGAATACAGGGAAAAGAGTTAGATTATGACAATCTTGCTCCTTCAAATCTAGTATTTTTGATTGATGCTTCGGGTTCAATGTCATCTCAAAACAAATTACCTCTTCTTCGTTCTTCTCTCAAACTTCTTCTTTCTGGACTTAATGAAAATGACCGTATTGCCATTGTTGCTTATGCAGGTGCAGCAGGTCTAGTTTTAGATTCTACTCCAGCAAGTGAAACCGACAAAATAATAAAAGCACTTGATGCCGTTTCTTCTGGTGGAAGTACAGCAGGAGGAGCAGGAATACAACTTGCATATAGTTTGGCAAAAGATAATTTGATAAAAGAAGGAAACAATAGAGTTATTTTGTGTACCGATGGCGATTTTAATGTAGGTGCAAATTCTCCAAAAGATTTAGTCAAAATGATCGAAACCAAAAGAAATGACGGAATTTATTTGACTGTTTGTGGTTTTGGAATGGGAAATTATAAAGACCATCAAATGGAGGAACTCAGTAATGCAGGTAATGGAAATTATTTTTACATCGATAATATTCAAGAAGCAAAAAAAGTTTTTGTAACACAGATGCGAGCAACACTTTTTACGATTGCTAAAGATGTCAAAATTCAAATTGAATTTAATCCTGCAAAAGTTGCTGCCTATCGTCTTATCGGTTATGAAAACAGAATGCTAAACAAAGAAGATTTTAACGATGACAAAAAAGATGCTGGCGAACTCGGTGCTGGTCATACTGTAACGGCACTTTATGAGATTATCCCAGTTGGTGTAAAAAGTGAGTTTCTGCCTTCGGTTGATGATTTGCGTTACCAAAAAGACGAAAACAAAATCAAAGAATCTTATACGGCTGCTGCCTCGTCTGACGAATTATTAAATTTAAAATTGCGCTATAAAAAGCCAAACGAAGACACCAGTAATTTGATTGTCAATCCATTGAAAGATGATAATATCAAGTTAGAAAAAACGTCTGATAATTTTCGCTTTTCGGCTGCCGTAGCAGAGTTTGGAATGATTTTGAGAAATTCGGAATTTAAGTCAAATGCTAATTATAATCAAGTTATCAGTCTTGCTAAAGCTGCAAAGGGAAAAGATAGCGAAGGATACCGTTCAGAATTTTTGAAATTGGTAGAGAGTTGTCAGTTGATGAGCAAATAATGTATAACAAACTTCCCAGTCTGTTCAAGAAGTAAGACAGTTATTAATTACCAAATTTATCTATTTTATGATTTTAATTAATTGATTTTCAATGAGTTAGATTCATAATTATTCCTTAATTTTTGAAAGGTCATTTCTGATTTCGTATTAGAAATGACTTTTTTATCACTCTATCCTACTGAATACTTAAGCAGAATTAGACGTATCTAAAAATGCGTTTAGCTTCGCTGCTTTACCAGGTTTCATTCTCTATGTTTTCTGTACTCTATGTTTGAAAAAGCATAACATATATTCAATTCTGCTTTGTTACCTACCTATATTTTATTCTATTCCAACAAGTTTCAGATTATCAATTCTATCAAAATGTTTTGTATTCAAAGTAGCCAGTTTCATAGAATTAGAAACAGCCGTTGCAGCTATAAAAATATCAGGTAATTCTATAAGTTTGCTTTTTCTTTTTAACTGATTATGAATTTTTATAGCTTCTTCGTTTGCAGATTTATCAAACCCTAAAACGGTAACTTCTTCAAAGAATTTGTTCCAAAATTTTATCTGTACTTCACTAATTCCTACATAAATTTCGTATTCTGTAACAATAGAAACAGCAAACACAAAATTATTTTGCTTCAATTTATACAAAGCTGAATTTTCTTTTTTGGTTTTTCTAAAAAAATCTATTAAAATAGAGGTGTCAAGACATATTATTTCTTTTTGCATACAGCGAATTGTTTACGATGTTCTAAAAACTCTTTATATTGTTCATCTGTCATGACAGGTGCAGACATAAGAAACTCGTCATCAAGCGTAAAAGGTTTTGCTTCTACTTTCTTTTGTTGTAATAAAATTTGTGCGTCTTTGACTAATTTTCTCACTTCATCAGTAGGAAACTGTTTTATTATTTCCAGTAATTGCTCGTAAGTCAGATTTATTTTGGCTTCCATAATTGTAGAGAATTAATTTTTATAAAATAAATGTTTATAATTTGATAACGTCAAAACAGGTTTTTAAGTTGAAAGAATTATGAATTAACTTTCTAATCAATCCACCTCCAAAAACTTAACAGCTTTTTTATAGTCTTGAAAAACCTTTGTACTAGTTTCAATATTTGTTTTTACTTCAAACTAGAAATAAAAATTATCTAAAACTCGCTAAAAAATACAAGCCTAAAAAAGTTCCTTTTCCAGAACTAGGACAGTTTTTGAAACAGTTTAATAATTCGAAAGCTAATTCTTTGGGGGATAAGTTGATTAAGTGGTAAAATTATTTTCTATAAATCGCCATTCAAATAATCTTGATGAGCAAAAGATGCAATTTGTCTAATTTTTGGGTCTAAACGTTGAATAACTCTAAGGTTAAAATCTGTTTTTATAGAATCTCTAACAAGAGTATAATCTAATGAATCATTCCAATTATGAATCTTTTCAAAAATAAGCGTTTTGAATAGTGTTTTAAAAATTTCATCACTTATTTTTTTACCAAGATATAATTTTAATAATTGATTTGTGGTTGATATTATGTCATCAACAATATCTTTTCTACTCTTTATTCAATAAATCACGATTAAGTTTACAAATTTTAATTGTTTCTCTTCCTCTTTGTGTTATACCTATTAATTTTCCATTGTTTTTGAAACTCAAATGGTCTTTAGGTTCATCTATTTCTGGATGTAGTAATAAAGGTTCTTCACTTTGTAAAAAATCATCATTTGCATCAAAGTCTGTATAAATTATATTTCCATTTATATCTTTATTTTCTTGATAAATTCTCTGCCTAATAATAGGAAATTTTGTTCCTTTTGCACCTTTGCCATTACACTTTTGACAAGCATACACTAAATTTGTCCATTCCATTGCCAGCCAATAATATCCTTTGTGGGTAGCATCTCCTTCTACAGCTTTCTTAGGTCTGTAATGTTCTACCTGCAAAGCAGCAACAGTATTTGATTGAGATTCACAATACGCACATTTTGGATTATAAACTGATGAGTTTGTAGAAATAGAAATATGATTAGAATAGAGTTTTTCTAAGGCTTTTTTTATAGACGAACTATTATAACCATTAAATTTTCTTTCTTGTAAAGATTTATTTTTTTCTTGAATGAAATTTTTGACTTTATTCTTAAAACTTTTTTTAGTATGCAAAGTAGATGAAGGTCGTCGTGAAATGCTTGTTTTATCAATTTTTCTCATAGTTCCTATGATAAATTTTACCTACTACCAGATTTAAAGAGAGATTCTATTTTTTTTATTGTTGCTTCATCAAGTTCAGAAATTTGCTTTTCTATTTCCTTATTTTCCAATATTTTTGAATAGGTTGTTTCTGTTCTTACTTCTTCTAAATCTTCATTTGAGTTGGCGATAAGAGATTCTAAATCAAACATAGGAGAAGAAAAAACGGTATTTGGCGTAAGATTTTTAATGTCTATATCACTCCAATTTTCTATATAAATCCCTTGTTCTATATTTCTATTTACGTTCAAAAAAGTAGAATTTCTAGGACTTCCTAATAAAGGAATAGGACTATGAGTAGAAACAATAAATTGAACATTGGGAAATATTTCAGACAGACTTTTAGGTAGAAGATATTGCCATTTTGGATGTAGATGGGCATCAAATTCATCTATCAAAACTATATCTTTAACGTTTGCTGTATCTATATCTGTTAAATTATATTCGTTATAAAAACTTCCTATAATATCTCCTAAAATGATTATCCAGCTTCTAAAGCCTGTCAAAAGATAGGAAAAAGGCAACAAATCTGTTGAAAACTTTTCTTTGTACACTACTATTTGATTAAATGTATTATGTGATAATCCAATGGTATCCAAATCAGGCACTATTTTTTTTAGGATTAAAATGAGTTTTTGAGTAGCCTCTCTAATTTTTTCTTCCTGTCGTCGTAAAAAAAACTCCTTTAGTATGTCTTCAATATCAAAAAAATGAGCAGGCTTATTAAATATTGAATCGGTAGATATTAAATCTTTAACATTCCTAGAAAAGGTACTAGCGTTTCGTGCCATAATTCGCTCTGCACCATACGTTCTGATATTTTTAAAAATAGAATCTTCACTTCCTTTATAGATACTATTATTTTCTAATTTAATTTCAAATTTTGCTTGTTTTCGTTCTTCTTGGCTAAGTGCATTTACATTTTCTTTTCCATACAAGCCTGTTGCAATGGCTTGTAAAACAGATGTTTTACCAAATCCATTTTCTCCAGTCAGAAATATCCATTGAGAGTTCGAATTAAAATCAATAGTTTCAATTTCCTTTATTCCTCTAAAATTTTTGATTGAAATACTCTTTATAAAATGGTCTTTTTTCATTTGTGTATTTTTTCTTAAATTGAACTACCACTAATTTAACTAAAAATAATCATTTTTTTTCAAATTATTTACTCTTGTTTTCAATCAATCCACTTCCAAAAACTTAACAGCTTTTTTATAGTCTTGAAAAACTTTTGTATTTGTTTCTATGTTTGTTTTTACTTCAATGATAGTAATTCGGTTTCGCTTTTCAGTATCTAATTCTACATTTGATAAAGCTTTTTCAAGTCCGTTTTCATCTTCACAAAAAGAATATTCTAATTCGAACTCTTCACTTAATTTTTGTGCATTTAATGGTTGTTTGATTACAAAAAACTCATCAGATTCAGGTTGTTTGGCTGCATCTGGAAGCATTTTGAAAATTCCTCCTCCGTGATTATTGAGAAGAATTACAATCAAGTTTTTGGGCAAATAATTATTCCAAAACGCATTTCTATCATAAAAAAAAGCAACATCACCAGTCAGTAAAATATTCAATGTTTTATCGTCTGCAAGTGCGTGTCCTATGGCTGTGCTTGTCGAACCATCAATTCCACTTGTACCACGATTAGAAAATATTTCAATTTCTTTGTTAGCATCTTTATCTAAGTTGAGATAATTTGCATACCGAACACTCATACTATTTGCCAAATGAAAATTTGAGCGTTGTGGCAGCATTTCCATAAGCATTTTGACGGCTTGAAATTCTGAAAAAGGTTGCTGGTCGAAAAAGTTAGCATTTAATTTCTTTATTTCTGCGTCTGTTCCACGCCAATTATCCACAAAAAAAGATTGACGATATGATTCTGCAAAAGCAGTTTGTTTTTCCAACACTTTTCTAAAAAAATAAGACGGATTTAGAGGAATTACTTTTGTAAGCGACTGAAAAGTATCAGCAGCAATTCCAGCAGGTTGAATATGCCAATGTTCAATAGCAGGATATTCACGCAAAAATTTCTTTAAGTTTTTTGAGATAACAGATTTTCCGAATGTAATTAATAATTCTGGTCGCAATTCTTCCAAACTTTCTCTGTTCATCAAAAATACATCTTGATGCTTAATACTATTTTTTACCGTATGAAGATTCAAAATTATATCAGCTACTACTGTGATTTCTAAACCGTTCAAAGCAGTTACCAAACGTTCATTATAACGCATCTGTCCTCCAACAATTAGTTTTTTTTCTGTTCTGTTCCACACTTCTAAAAGTTCTAACCAATGTTGAGTTCTAATTTTGGGACGACTATGGATTTGCTCTATAATTTTCACATCATTATCATATTTGATTTGATTCTGATAAAAATTATTTATGTCATCTAAACTATTTACCTCATTTGGATCACTTACAGGAGGATAAAACGGTTCACGAAAAGGTGCATTGATATGAACAGGCGCAAAAGGATAGGTTTTTGAAAGATTTATGGCTTCCGAAATTGTTCGTTCAATATGCCAAACAGTGTCGTCATGCGACAAATCTACTGGCAGCGTATAACTTTCTTTTACGTGTTTTCCATAAATATTTGTTTGTCTAATCGTTTGTCCATCAAGTTGGTCTATCCATTCTGGAGGACGGTCAGCCGTAAAAACAAGCAACGGAATTTGTTGAAAATAGGCTTCTGCAATCGCTGGAGCGTAATTATAAGCAGCCGAACCCGAAGTACAAATCAAAACAACAGGTTTGTTAGTTTGCTGTGCAGTTCCTAAAGCTATAAAAGCAGCCGAACGCTCATCAGCTATTACTTTGCAATTCAAATTTTTATGTCTTACAAAGGATAAAGTGAGGGGAGCAGAACGAGAACCGGGAGAAATGATTACGTTTTCGATGCCGTGTTTGTGACAAATGTGAGCAATATTCCAGATAGGTTGGAGAGCGTAAGACATAATGAGAAGGAATTTAATTGATAAACGAACACATTACAAAGTTAATCAATTTGAAATTCTGTACTATAAAACAGGTAGGTTAATGTTGTTTAATCTAACGTTTATCGTTCCTTTTCATACTTTGGCATATTAATAGCTATTTAACTCATTGTGATTGCCACGAGATTGGTAATTTTTTCATGGCTATAAAAAAGAGGTTTCGGCATGTTCTGAAGCCTTTTTTTGTGTTCGATTTTTACATCTTTATTATCGAACACAGGTTTGCAGAGTACACGGAGAATGAACTGTAAGTCCTTTAGCGTAGCTAAAATACACTTTTAAAATAGTATTTGAAGGCGTTAAATTATTTCCATTGATTCATTAAAATTATCAGGAACAATAAATTCTCCTTTAGCTAATCCAGAAGGACGTTTTTTAGTAGCCTTTTGACTACTTTCAGAAAAAGGACTAACAAGAGCAATAATCTCTGAGGATTGTGTGAGATAGATATTTCTTCCTTCTTTTATACATTGCAAATAGAATTGAATGTTTTTTTCAAAGTCTGAAATAGGAATTTCCATAATTTCTTAATTTTATAGTTTTACTTTATTGTACGTAAAATCTTTGAAAATGATTAACAGAAACAATTACTCCTTTACTTCTTTCGGCTTCCACTCCTCCAAAAACTCTTCAATCGTTTGTGCCTCTTCAATCCTAAATTCTCCAATTCTTGTGCGTTGAAGTGCTGACAAATGCGCTCCTGTTTCTAGCTTTTGACCTAAGTCGTGTGCTAAACTTCTTATATACGTTCCTTTGCTACAAACAATTCTTAGAGAAATAACTGCTTTATCTTCACTTAAATCAGAACTCAAAATTTCTAATTCTGAAACCGTTACTTTTCTTGAGTTTAGCTTTACTTCTTCGCCTTCTCTTGCAGACTGATAGGCTCGTTTTCCATTTACTTGAACTGCCGAAAAAATGGGTGGAATTTGATCTATTTCTCCTTCAAAATCCTTTAAAGCAGTTTTTATTTTCTCTAAAGTAAGAGTAGAAACGTTTTTTTGGTTTTCTAATTCTGATTCCAAATCATAAGAAGCAGTCGTAAAACCAAATGTAATTTGAGCAATATATTCTTTTTCTTGTCCTTGAAAATCTTCTATTTGTTTTGTCATTTTGCCAGAACAAAGAATTAATAATCCTGTTGCTAGTGGGTCAAGCGTTCCTGCATGTCCGACTTTTACTTTTTTCTTTTGTTCGTATTTTTTGATGGCGTAACGAATTTTGTTGACTACATCAAAAGATGTCCAAGTGAGAGGCTTATCTATCAAAATTACTTTTCCTTGTGAGAATATTTCCTGTTGCTGCATTAGTATTGGTTTTTCTGTTCTGATTTTCGAAATTTGATGAATATTTGAATGACCTTTGATAAATCAAATTGCTACTTTTGAGTTAATTTCAAATCTTTCTCTTTATCCTTAACAAAAGACATTTTCCAATCACTTTTACCATCGTTCATTTCTACGATTAATGTTTTTTGAGTAAACTCAACTACGTTCCAATACCTATCTTCTTTTTCAGGTTCGTATAATCGGATTTGATTTTCTTTTTCTAAAAATTGCCACAAAACAACTTCTCTCTTATTATAAACATTGGTATACAAAATTCCTTTTGTGTATTTTTGGGTGTTCATTTCAAATTCTATATACATTGAATCTACTTTTAGTTGTATCGTAGAATCTTGTTGTTTCCTCACACTATTTCTAACATTTTCTGGAAAGCTTTTAATACTTTCTTCTAACATAGGCGAACTAAGACTTCTACCTATCCATTTTCCTTCTAATTGTTTCACTTTATTTTCACAACTTGCTAAAATTAGTAAGAAAATAATAAGTATACTGTATTTTATTTTTATTATCATAACTAACTTTTCAGATTTTAATTCTACTTATTCTATTTTTGATTTTTGACTAGGTTTTCTATTTCCTTATCATCTCCATCTTCTTGATTTTCCTTTATTTCTTTGTAAAGCGTTTCTTCGATTCTTCTATCTGGAACAATCCAAAGCAAAGCCACACCAAGATAAATAGAAATAGAAATCCATTGACTAACAAAAGATAGAGGAACAGCAATAGCATAGAAAACTAAAGAAATTTTGCCTTTATAATCCTTTCCGAGAGCTTTATGAAGTACTGACTCTTTCCCATGAATTTTCAGAATGAGGTATTGCAAAATAGAATAAGCTACAGCACTCATAAATAAGACTACACCATAGAGTGCGTCTGGAACGGCAGAAAAACTTGTTCTTCCTACCCAGCCTGAAGCGAATGGAATAAGTGAAAGCCAAAAAAGTAAATGCAGATTCGCCCAAAGTACGTTTCCATTCACATACTTTGTAGCTTGAAAAAGATGATGATGGTTGTTCCAATAAATTCCCAAATACAAGAAACTCAAAATATAACTCAAAAATATAGTAGAAACATTTTCTAAATCATGTAAAGCTGCTTCTGTCGGAACTTTCATTTCCAAAACCATAATAGTAATAAGAATTGCCAACACACCATCACTAAAGGCTTCTAATCTGCTTGATTTCACGTTGTTTGTATAAAAATAAAAAAGGTAAATCTGAAAAATCAAATCTACCTTTTTATTGTGTAATAGTAAAAAAATCTAAAATTTAGTTTCGACTATTTATTGTTGCATTTAGATTGCATTTTGAGACGGTCACTTTGTCAGCTTTCCAAGCTTCAAAACCTCCATCTAATTCTATAATTCGATTAAAACCCATTTCTTTTGCCTTCTCTACTGCTTTTTCACTACGCCCACCTGATTTACAATAAATGAAAAGTGGTTTCTCTTTATCCAACTTATTCAGCTCTTCTTCAAAAGAATCTGCATTGAAGTCAATATTTTTTGCCTTCAAAATACTTGCTTGAGCAAACTCTTCTGGCGTTCTGACATCTATAAGATTATAAACTTCCAACTGTTCCATTTTTATTCTAAATTCTATAACTTCTAGTTTCTCTATTTTCTGTTTTCCTGAACCCATGTTGTAACTATCACTTTCTGCTTCAAATGCGTTTTCGTTTCTTGCATCTTCTCCTGTTTCTTGAGTAGTTTGTTCTGTTTTGTTTTGATTTTTGCAAGCAGAAAAAGCAAAAAGCAAACTAAGAAAAGCAAAAATAAAAATTGACTTTTTCATTCTATGTGAGTTAAATTAATAGTTTAATTACTGATTTTGGTAGATTAGAAGTATATCCTTTTCTTAAGAGAAAATAATGAGAGCCTTCTTGAGACTAAAAAACTCTCAAAGTTATACAAATCATTTTACATAAAAAATGAAAATAATCTTATTTTTTACTTGTATGCTATCTATACATTTACATGTCTTTCAGCGTGATACGAAGAGCGAACTAACGCCCCAGATTCTACATATTTCAAACCCCGTCTTAAGCCTTCTTCTCTATAAAAATCAAATACTTCGGGATGGACATACTCTGTAACAGCAAGGTGCATTCGGGTAGGCTGCATATATTGCCCGATCGTTAAAATATCACAACCGTTTTCTACAAGGTCGTCCATTGTCTTCAAAATTTCTTCATTCGTTTCTCCCAAACCAACCATTACACCTGTTTTGGTACGCTTTCCATACTCTTTTGTACGTTTTATCTGTTCCAAACTTCTTGCATAACGAGCTTGTGGACGAACACGCTTGTACAATCTTTCAACAGTTTCGATGTTGTGAGAAACCACTTCCTGCCCTGCCGAAATCATTACTTCTAAGGCTTCCCAGTTTGCTTTTGTATCTGGAATTAGCGTTTCGATGGTTGTAGAAGGCGAAAGTTCTTTCGTTAATTTTACGGTATTGTGCCAAATTTCTGCTCCTCTGTCTTTGAGTTCATCACGATTCACAGAAGTAATAACGGCGTGTTTTACCTTCATAAGACTGATCGCTTCGGCTACTCTTCTTGGCTCGTCGGTATCATATTCAGGTGGTCTTCCTGTCTGGACTGCACAAAAAGAACAACCCCGAGTACAGACATTTCCCAAAATCATAAATGTTGCTGTACCTGCACCCCAACATTCGCCCATATTCGGACAGTTTCCACTCTGGCAAATGGTATGTAATTTGTGTTTGCTGACAAGATCGTTCACTTGTTTGTAATTTTCTCCAACAGGCAAACGGACACGCAACCAATCTGGTTTTTTGCCATTTAGTTGTTCTGGAGTTTTATTCTTATTATTTATATCTATAACTGGTAATTCTATCATATAAGTAGGAGACAGGTTAGCTTCGCTGATTTGCAACTCCAAGCTATCTATTTTTGATAATTTCTATATTCTCAAACACATTGGAATGTGTTTGCTACTATCTATTTTTAATAATTTTTATATTTTCAAGCACCTTAGAAGGTGTTTGCTACGTTTATACAAAGATACAAAATTTTATACTTTTGTATATTGATAATCAATAGTTTTACTTAGCGTTTCGCCTTCGTAATGACGTTCTCTTATTAGTTTGGCATCTTTAAAAATAGATACCTTTTTGATAAAATAACTAGTAGTAAAACTTGTCTTGTCTTTATAAAACGGACTAACAAAACTTTGGTTGATTACTTGCCATAAAGTTCCGTTTTGATATATATATTCCAAACTAGAATAAGAAATTATGTTTTCTCCTTCCCTTATTTCAGTTCTGACAAAAGTAGGAATGTTCGCTCTTTCCTTAGTTTGTTCTTGATACGAATACCAAACTACTGTTTGCGCATTTGTTTGATAATTTGTATAATGTGTTTTTTGTAACAAAACTTGATTGCTTATCCCTTTTGAATACGTATAGATTTTAGTTTCTAAAGGTTTTTTATCATCTATAAAAACTACTTCTTTTATTCTCTGACGAGTAACTTCATCAAAATAAGTAATGTATTTCTTATGAACAGGTTTTTCTACTTTCTTGTTTCCACTAAAAATAAAATCTAATGTAGGCGTTATTTTTCCGTCTTTTGTAGACTCGTAAAAATTCACTACTTCTTTACCAAACGTACTATCAAAGGCAGTATAAGAATACAAGATTCGTCTTACGAGTTCTTTGTTGTGGTATATTTTTTCTTCTGTAATTTTTCCTCTTTCATCTCTGTAAGAAACTCGTTTTTGTTCTCCCCAAACTGGGTGTATAATTGTTGTTGTCGGTTCAGAGCCATACGTATAATTGACTTTTACGATTCCCTCCGTTGTATAAACATCTAGTCTTTTCAAGCGAGCAAGCGTATCATAAATATAGTTTGTTTTTATATCTTGTAAAGGCTCTTCTACGCTCATTAATCTTCCCTGTCTATCATAATTATGAACGCTATGTTTTTGAGAAGCTTTATCAGAAGTCGTAGTTTGCCAAGCAGTTATTTGATTTTGAGCAATTGATTTTGTAGTAGAATATAAAATAAAAAATGTACTACTAAGAATTGATATTATGGCAAAAAATGAAGTATAGGTACGCATATTTATAAAATTAAATTTGACTTATTAAATAGTATCACGATTGTTTACAGGTTTGAAAGTCAGCATTTTATGTAAACAAAATAATCTTATTTTGTGTAAAGATAGTTTTACAAGTCTATCTCCAAAGAAAAATGAACAGACTAAATCAACTGTGATACCTTTTGTTTAATCGTCTTGTCTATTCAACTTTTTTCCTGTTTAACTTTAAACGTACAAGAATAGTTTTTTGATACAAAAAAATTTGATTTTGTACAAATTACAATTATTCCAACTCAATCAAGAAAGCCATTGTATCTACACCATCTGCATAATCTGAAACTTTTGGATGCTGTGCTTCTCCAAAATTAATGCTGTTTTCAAACCAAGCATTTGCCGAAACTACTACTTGAATCTGTTCTTGTTTTTCTATTATGGTTTGATTTACGTCTTCTATATCTTGATAAATTTCGTAATACAAAACTCCTGTAGGCGAAGAAATAGAAACGTCTTTTGTCAGTAAGACATTAAAAGCATCAAAATGATGTATCTGCTCCATTAAATAAATAGCCTTGTAATAATCGTAATTATTAGCGTACTTATTATGATTCTTCATCGAATTCCATTGCAGATAAACTGTATCTAAAAATTTTCCAAAATCATATCCTTCTGGAACATAAAGTTTCGAAACGTTGCGACAACCTAATCCAAAATACTGGAAAATGTCTGTGGACAATCTTTCTAGCTCTTTTTGTGTCTCATTTCCTTTTATAACTGCTACCGATGAACGGTTTTTGCGAATAATACTCGGATATTTTCCAAAATAATACTCAAAATAACGTGCAGAATTATTACTTCCTGTGGCAATATATGCATCAGCACCTTTTAGATTTGGACGAACAGAAATATAAGTTGCAAACTCTGGCTCTACCTCAATTGTCCACTCTATTAGTTTCTCAATCAGAACTGTGTCTTTTTGGCTAGGTTTTATCCAAACTTTGTGCCCACTCAAAAGAACCGAAAGAATATCGTGGAAACCAACAAAGGGAATATTTCCTGCTGGAATTAGTCCTATATTTCTTGAAGGAAAATCTGTTCCTATTTGGTCTAATTTATCTGTGTCATAATTTTTTATCCAATTCTCCAAACTTTCCTTTGTTAGCATACTGCGAATAGACAAAAGAGCAAACTCTGTATTTTCAGGAGTAAACCAATTATTGTAGATGTAGGCTTGATGAAAAATAGGTTGTTTTTCTTCTTTTGAAAGAGAATCTATAAAATTACCTAATGCAATTAATGCAGCTTTTCAATGAGAGAGTGTCATTACTTAAAGAAAGAGAATAAGTGATCTGAATTTGAAATAAATTGCAAAGAAAGAATAAATTATAAAAATGTGTTTTACTACACCTTTGCTTAAATAATTATACAAAAAATCCTGTTTAATTAAATTAAATTAATCAAACAGGATTTTTTTGAATTCTTGTTATAAATTATAAAAATGTTAAATATAACATATTCTACATTTATAAATAGTTAAGTTAGATTACAGAGAAAAACCTAAACCTACCATAAGAGCAACATCACTAATACTTGAAGCATTACTGAAGTTTTCTACAGAGTTTTGTGAATTACCACGAGTTCTAACAGCTTGTGACAACCCATGACGGTAACGAGCATCTACCAATAAAGTAGCAAATTTCACATCAAACTGTAAGCCTGTACCTACTACAACGCCAAAATCGTGAGGAGAGAAGTCATTTGTTACTTCGAAAGTTTGATCAAAGTTACGACCGAAAGCAACACCTGTTTCACGACTATATACATACGCATTATAGTTATAAGATGGTCCGATATAGATACGTGGGTGATACACAGAAAGAACTGGAATACGTACATTTAACAAAGCATTTGCTTGAAAATTGTTTGTACGGTAAGTTGTTAGTGTATTACGAACTGTAGTGAAAGAGTTCTGAACCCAACCTAATTCTAATTCTGCACCAACCCATTTGTTGAAGTTATAACGACCAAACACGTGGATTTGAGGTGAAAATTGTTTTGCGTTGCCTCCATTTACTCTATAAAAATCAAGAGCACTACCAGTACGTAGGTCAGAAAGATTAAAACCAGACTTAAAGCCGATCATAAGTTTAGATTCAGTTTCGCCAGCTCCTTCTTGAGCGAAGGCTGCACCTGAAGTAAGAACAACTGCACATACTGCAGTAGCGATAGCACGGATTGAACGTTTCAAAGAGAATTCAATGTTAAAGGGTACTTTCATAATTTAAAAGGTTTGTTGTAAGATAACGGATTTTGTTCGAAAAAAGTAAATTTTCTCCAAAATAGAAAACTTTGCTGCAAAGGAAAGCATTTTTTTTTAATTTATTGCAAATTTTATTCACTTATTTTACTAAAAAACACTAGTGCGTTTTGTTTTGATTCCATACAATTGCAAATTTGGATTCTGATACGAACCAAAAAGTTCTTATATGTACATAGGTACCTATACAAGACGCTTATTGAAGCATCTAATTAAAGCATCTATTATTAAAACACATAGTCTCTTTTGCAGTAAAATAATTAAAATTTAATTAATTAAAGAATAATTGCTTTTTTTTCAGCTTGTTTTACTCTTAAAAAGATTTTTCAAGAAAATTTCATCAAAACACGAATAGCCTATCTTTTAGATTTTTATAGTTCAATGTTGTTCAGAATGATTTTCCCAAAACATTTTATTTCTTTTTAGAAATTTCTATTAAAATTAATTCAAAGAATAAATTTGAACCCAAAATTACTAAAAAATATAGACAAAACTAATTCTAAATCGATAGAATTTGATTTTATATAAAAAAAATTCCTAAAATTAGTATAATTCAAGTCTCTTCTCAATTTTTTTGTATTTTTCTCGTTCTTTTGTATTTTTAAGATGTAGAATACGATTTATTAATTCGAAGCAAAACAAAAAATAGTTAATTACTATAACGTATATACCTCTAAGGTAGTTGCTTTGTTTTACAAATTTTGCATTACTAACGCAATTCATTTCTCTACGTCTTCTATTTTCCAATCAACCTTTGTATATTTGCAATCCATTTTATAGTATTTTAGTCTTTAACTAATTAACTCAAGTTGCGTATTACTGACTTGCTAGTCTGTTTGGAAAGAGAATGAGCTATTTCAACTCAGAAAAGCTATTCATCCAAACTAGTAAATCCGAAATACTTTGTAATCCCTAATTTAAGTTGATTAGTTTTATAGAATAAATGTTATCACGGTTAATTTAGTAATGTTCATTTTTCCATAGCACAGGGTTTGCAAACCTATGGAAAAACAAGACCGTTTTACTTTTCTATAACTGATTGACTACTAGACCTGTAAATAACCGTGATAACGTTTAATAAGCGTGATTTGTTAAGCCAACATATTCAATTAAAATTACGCCTCACATTAATTTATTGAGTTGGTAATTAGTCTATAATTCTTAGTTCTTATTTCATCTTCATTTATCTTATATTTAGTTTATTCTTGTGAAACAAAACGATTCTTCTCATTACGATTTATTTATAAAAGCTGGTCAGACAGAAAGCAATTACTGGAAAGATCTCTGGCGTTATAGAGAACTTTTTTATATTCTGACGTGGCGAGATTTGAAGGTACGTTACAAACAAACTGTTCTCGGTGTTGCTTGGGGCGTTATTCGTCCATTACTTACTATGATAATTTTCACAGTTGTTTTTAGTGGTGTGGCTGGTCTTCCTTCCGAAGGAAATGCTCCTTATGCTATTATGGTTTATGTAGGACTTTTACCTTGGCAGTTTTTCGCTAATGCGCTCTCAGAGAGTAGTAATAGTTTGGTTTCTAGTGCTAATCTTATTTCAAAGGTTTATTTTCCTCGTCTGATTATTCCGACAGCTTCTATCATTACGGCTTGCGTAGATTTTCTAATTTCTTTTATTTTGCTTCTTCTCTTAATGGTTATTTATCAATATGTGCCAAGTTGGAAAATAGTATTTTTACCTTTCTTTTTGCTGACTGCTTTTTTAGCTGCTTTTGGTGTAGGTCTTTTGCTTACAGCTATGAATGTAAAATATAGAGATTTTAAATATATTATTCCTTTTATTATACAATTTGGTGTTTATATTTCTCCTGTTGGCTTTAGTAGTACTATTGTATATGAAAAATTAGGTAAGAAAATGATAGAAATGGATATGGCTTGGATGACTGATTATTTGGTTTCTATCTATGCTATCAATCCAATGGTAGGAGTAATTGATGGTTTTCGTTGGTCAATTATTGGTAATGCAGAGATGAATTGGGGAATGTTCACAATTTCAGTTCTGATGTGTTTGCTTATCTTGGCGTATGCTATTTATTATTTTCGAAAAATGGAAAAAACATTTGCAGACGTTATATAAAGTTAGAAATTAAAAGTTAGATTTTAGAAGTAAATGCAAATACAATTTTACCACTAAGTTCTGAAACTACAAGATTGAATTAAGTTTCACTAAGAAAACCAATTTAGAATTATGATTTTAGAAGTTAGAAGTAAATACAAATTCTGAAATTAGAATTTACAAAGTAGCCATTTGATTTATCAAATTGAATTAGTACTATAAAAAAAATAAAATGAGCCAAAATCAAAGTGTTATTCGTGTAGAAGATTTAGGAAAAAAATATAGTATAGGAAGTAATCAGCAGGAAAGTTATCAATCTTTGCGTGATGTAATTACTACCAAAGTAAAATCTGTGTTTTCGAAGCAAGCAGAAAATAATGATTTTACAGAATTTTGGGCGTTGAAAGACGTTAGTTTTGATATTCAACAAGGCGATAGAGTAGGTATTATTGGTAGAAACGGAGCAGGAAAATCTACTCTCTTGAAGGTTTTGAGCCGTATTACCGAACCTACAACAGGAAGCATTTCGATAAAAGGACGTGTAGCAAGTCTTTTGGAAGTTGGAACTGGTTTTCACCCAGAACTTTCTGGTAGAGAGAATATATTTCTTAATGGTGCTATTTTGGGAATGGGAAGACAAGAAATTAAATCTAAATTTGATGAGATTGTTGATTTTTCCGAAATAGAGAAATTCTTAGATACGCCTGTAAAACGCTATTCTTCAGGTATGTATGTTCGTTTGGCATTTGCTGTGGCTGCTCATTTAGAACCCGAAATATTGATTGTCGATGAAGTGTTGGCAGTAGGAGATAGCAAATTTCAGAAAAAATGTTTGGGCAAGATGGGAGAGGTATCTAGCCAAGGAAGAACAATTTTGTTTGTCAGTCACAACACTACTTTTGTAAGAAGTCTTTGTAATAAAGGAATTTGGTTGGACAAAGGACAAGTAAAACAAACAGGAACGACTTCAGAAGTAATCAATAGTTATTTATCGTCTATGCACGACCAAAATTTTGATGAAAATAGTGAGATAAATAATAGTTTGAATAGAAGAGGTTCAGGAGAATCAAGGTTTAGCAAAATAACAATTACAGATACACAAAATATAGAACAATCTGATTTTGAGTGTCAAGAAGACATTAAATTCAACTTTAAAGTGAAAATAAATGAAAATCTATCTGACCTTTCTGTATGCTTGATGTTCAAATCTCCAACAGGAGAAATTGTTACGAGTACGCCCTTGAAAGACATTTCAGTTTTTCTTGATAGTAATAAAAAGGATTATTTTATTTCTTTTTCAGTAGTGTTAGAAAAAAATCCTTTTCGTGCAGGAGAGTATGAAATGTATTTTTGGTTGGGAGAATCAAACGAGAAATGTTACGATTTGGTGGACTCTATTCTTCCTCCTCTTCAAATATCTACTCAAAAAGAAGAAGCAGAATTAGGGTATAATCCTGCTAGTCCGTATGGATTTTTTGACATAAACACGCATATTATTGCAGCACAATAAAACAATATACTTAATCTTTTTTCCATTTTACAAAAATGAATTACACTCTTTCTCATCTTGACCAATTGGAAGCCGAAGCCATTTATATTATGCGTGAAACAGTGGCTCAATTTGAAAATATAGCACTACTTTTTTCAGGTGGAAAAGACTCTATTACCCTTCTTCATTTGGCTCGTAAGGCATTTTATCCTGCCCAAATTCCATTTCCATTATTACACATCGATACAGGACATAATTTTGAAGAAGCGATTGAATTTAGAGATTATTTAGTCAAAAAAACAAATACAGAATTACTCGTTCGTTATGTTCAAGATTCTATCAATCAAGGAAAAGCAACAGAAGAAACAGGATACAATGCAAGTAGAAATAAGTTGCAGAGCATTACACTTTTAGATGCCATTGAAGAGCTAAAAATTGATGCTTGTTTTGGTGGAGGACGAAGAGATGAAGAAAAAGCACGAGCAAAAGAGCGTTTTTTCTCACATAGAGATAGTTTTGGAGAATGGAATCCAAAAAATCAGCGTCCAGAACTTTGGAATCTGTTTAATGGAAAAAAACAATACGATGAGAATTTTAGAATATTTCCTCTCTCAAATTGGACAGAATTAGATGTTTGGCAATATATAGAACGTGAAAAATTAGAACTTCCTGCACTTTATTTTTCACATCAAAGAGAATGCTTTAGTAGAGATGGAGTAATTATGGGAGTTACTGATTTTATGCAATTAAGACCAGAAGAAGAAAAAAAATTAATGCAAGTGCGTTTCAGAACTTTAGGCGACGCAACTTGTACAGGTGCTATACTTTCTCCAGCTTCAACAGTTGCTGATATTATAAACGAAGTAGCTGCTATGCGATTGACCGAACGAGCAGGAAGAGCAGATGATTTGCGCTCCGAAGCTGCAATGGAAGACCGTAAGAAAGAAGGGTATTTTTAGTAAACAGAACACCGTATTTTTAGGTTAAAGGCTTGCCTTTGACTGTATTTGAAAATAAATACGAATACAGAACGCAGATAATACAGATTAAGCGAATCTGAAATTGATATTATTTTTTAGTAAATGAAAAATTAATACATAAAAAAACCAATCTCAACAAAGTGAAATTGGTTTTCTTGTAGTTTACTCTTTAGAGTGAGAAAGCATTAGTTATCTTAATTACGTAAAATAGCTGCAATGTCTGCTTGTCCACCCATTACTTTTTCGGCATCATCTACAAAGACTTCTCCTCCGTTTTTGAGTGTATAAAAAGCAGCTTCATTGTAAAGACAATCTTCTCCTTGATTGGTTCTGACTTTATAATTTTCTTTATCAAACTCTCCCCATTTGTGACCCTTTGGCACAAAAAGCGTATCTATACGACCTTCATAAGCAGCTTCTACTACATCAGCAATTTCCGAAACAGTTGGTCTTGATTTAGAATTGTACTGTTCCATTTTCTTGTTTCTGTCTTCTGAAAAGCGAAGTGAAATAGTAGGATTGACAGCTTCCAAAATTTCCTTTTCTGATTCATTATCAAAATTCTTAGCAAACTGATGAGCAACCAAATTCGGATAGGTATTGGCTTCTTCATAAATAGCATGCATGCGCTCATCGCCTACCAAAACCAAAGGAACAAAACTTCCACCTGTATTTATGGCTGGACGAATACCTTCATCTATTTTTCTAAAAAACTCAAAAATAAATTCTTTTTCACGGTTTTCTATTGGTGCGTTTGCATGTGTTGCATTTCCTGTATAAGGACGACCCTGAACTTCTTTTTCTACTTCGTAAAACTTTTTAATTTCTTCAATATCCTTCGGCATGTTAGAAGTAATAGGAGTAATCTCATTATTTGCTACCATGTAAAGTGCAGGTTTGTATTGAGAAAGACGTAAAATATAATACATCTTATCGCTATCCTGCATATCTTTCAAGAGTTCTTTCACGTGCATACGAGCATTTACTGTAGTGTGCGCTTCTACTTCGTAAGGTAGAGAAACCGTTTTGAAAAAATTATCTCCTACAAAAATAGCTAATCCTTGTTTTTGATTTGACCAAAAATTACTATCTTTTAAAAGTTCTTGAACAGGTTTCAAAAATTTCTCAATTTCGTTTTCTGTAAGTCCTTTTCGTTCTAATTTTTGTTCTGCTTCCTTAATTTGATTTTTTAGACTAATTTTGTCGTGTCCTTCTTTTACTTCGTGTCCTTTTTGATGGGTAGGAATATAAATACTAAGACAGTTTTTTGATTTTTGTGAGGCGAGTTCGATGAGTTCGTTGCGATTCATAATTATAAAAAGTTAAGTTTAAAAAATGATTTGAATGATTTTTAGTTCTTTTGCCGAACGTTATACAGTTTATTAACTTTAAAACATACTGATTGTTCAACAAACTATTCAATTGAATTTACAAACTAATTGTTGTGATTGTTTCAAATGATTATTAGCTTTTTTTAGTTAATAAACTAATTGGTTTCTATTCTACTTTCTAAATTCTCACTTCTAAATTGGTTTAAATATGTCTTTAGCTATCATTTTACACGCCATCGGAACGATTCCATTGTTTGCTTCTCGTGCTTTTTTACCTGCTTTTCTGACTTCCTTACTTTTTAGATTTCCTACATTTATTCCATTTTCAAGTATTGATGCGCCTTCGGCAGAACTTTTTATTACCAAAACGCCTGTAATTATTGTTTTAGGTATTTTGGCAGTTTTAGAAATTTTGGCAGACAAAAATACAGATATAAAAGCTCTTTGGTTGCAAGCAGAGCCTTATTTGAAGCCAGTTATTTACTCTGTAATGCTTTTAGGAGTAGTCGATAACGATTCGGAAGCCATTATTCAAGGTATTTATCAAGCAGGAATGAGCGATTATATATTAATTTTGATTACGGCTAGTTCTGTTTATGGACTAACAATTTTGAGAACACGAATACAACAACTGATATTAGATATTGATGAAGATGGCGACCTGTTTCTTAATTTTATTTTTTCTAGCATTGAAGATACATTTGTTTTCTTTGGTTTTTTACTTCTTTTATTTAGTGGAATAATTGCTGTTGTTTTCTTTGCGATTGTAGTGGGAGGGATTTATTTATGGCAAAAAAGAATACGATCAAACTTACAAAAACAAAAAAATCCATGTGATGTCTGTCAAACCAAAAACCCTCCTTTTGCGCTAGAATGCAGTAAATGCCATACACCACAAAAGAAAGTACACAAAATTGGTTTGTTTGGACAAAGAAAAAATGAATTAATAGAAGATACATCAAAAGCCAGAAAAAACCATGCTCTACGACTTCTTACTCAAGAACGTTGTGGATATTGTGCTACCAAAACTCACAAAAAAGTGTGTCCAGATTGTGGAAAAGAACATATTTTGAATAGCTCAGAAAATAGAAAAGCATACGTTATGTTCGTTCAGAAACGTTATGCACTTTGGCTTCCTCTTACCGTTGCAGTAGGTTTTATTCCTATTATAGGAATTGGAATTTCTATTATAGGAGCGAATTTGTATGTTTTTGCGCCTTTTAAAAGACAAATTTCAACAAGCACCTCTATCGGTGTTCAAGTTTTGTCCAAAATTGTACTGTTTTTAGTTATCTTTTTTGGTTCACTTGCTGGGTTTATTTTAGCTCCTTTATACTGTTCAATTCGTTTTGTAATGTGGCGAACAGCTTTTTTAAATAAATGGAAATGATTATGTAATCTTATTGATGGCGACAACAAAAACGAACGGTTCGCTTTGAGCGAACCGTTCGTTACTATACATTAAGGTTCGTAGTGGGACACTACGAACAGATGAGAAATCATAATTATACAGGAAATAACAAATTCAAAATAGTTTTTGCTCTCTCAATAGAATGGTTAGATTTGCGACTATTTATTTCTGCTGTTCCATCATAATCTGCTGTATTTCGTTCTTTTCTCAGAAAATCCAATTCATCTGCTATGGTTTGAATATCCTCTTCTTCCAGATCTAAAGCAATAATAATCTCTTCGATAGGCATTTTCAACATATCAATCAAATTTTTGTGTGATAATTCTGCTGCTTGTCTTCTTGTATTATATCCAACTTTCAGACGAATAAGGTTAAAAACAGAATAATAGGCTCTACTTATTGCACTTCTTTTATAAGATTCTTCCGAACTCTCATTTAATTTTTCAGCTAATTTAAAATACTCTTTCCAATAAAAACTCATTCTATTTATTTACTAATTTTCAATCCCTATCGAAAGTAATTTTTTCACTTCCTTATTTTTCATTATTTCCTTAAACTCTGCATTCTTGAATAATTCTCTTTTCCTGTTAAATGCTTCTTTATAATCTAAAGTTGTACAAATTCCTAAGAAAAGTGTTCTCTTATTCTCTTCAACATATTCCTCAATATCAGTAGCAACTTCTAAAGATAGCTTTACGGTTGAAAAAAACTGATTTATCAACTTAGGTAATTCTTTTAAAACAATTATTAAATTGTTATTATTTTCTACAAATTTAATTACCTCATTTTTATCAATCATCATATAAGAAGTACTCAAAAAAGTTTGATATTCTTTTGAAGAGTATTCTATTTTCACATTTTTACTAAAGTTTAAAGTTTTCCCAATCATAATCTTACTTTTTAAGTTGTAACTAATTTTATCATTACTGACAATAACGATAGAGATATTAATTTAGTTACTTTAAGAGAATGAATCAAATCAATAAATCATAGTTTTATAAACCTCTTTATTCCCTGCATTATCCGTAACACTCAAAACAAATTCTCCTTTCAGACTTGTCATTTGATCAGACATTTCCGAAGTAAGCGAAGCTGTTTTTGCATCAAAATTCATCAAAAGCCATTTTCCATCAATGGTAGCACGAAAAGAATCTATTCCAGAACGAGAATCCGAAATTTTACATTTTATGCTTTTCAAACTTTTGCTTGTAAGTCTTATATTCGGTTTTTCGTCATCTTCTACCAAACGAAACGTTCCTAAATTACGAGTCTTAAACTCAAAAATATTTCCCTTCCATCTTCCACCAGCAAAACCCAAATATTTTCCATACACCGAATAGGCATGAACCTTCAATTTATTCTTGATAGAATTCGGGTTTGAAGGTTTTAATTTTACAGTTACGTATTTATGAAGTGCTAAATCGGCATGACCAATTATAAAATCTTCCGTATATCCGTCTGCTCTGAGATAGTTTTTTTCTGTTTGAAAAGCTAAATAAGTAGTATCATATAAAGCAGCACTAGGAAAATAAATATCAAATTCTTTATGGTAGAATGAAAAATTAGCCTTTGAAGGAACTTGCGCCATAATATTAGGATAAATAGTTATTCCGTTTGGCAAAATTAAAGAATCGGGCAGACCTGTTCGCAAATCCCAAAAAAATGTTCCCACGTTACCTACTTCAAATTGAGGTTTAACTTTATAGGCTAGATAATCGATACAAATCTCTGTTTCCTGCTTTTCAGAAGTAGTATTGGCATTAAAAATCATATAATTATCTTCAATTTTGTAATCATTGAGTTTTACAGGATAACTTTTTACTGCTTTTTGGTTTTTATCGCCTACAATTTCAAATTCTGTATTGGATTCATTTCCATACGCATCTGTCATGCGTATTCTTACTTGATACGTCTTGCCATCTTCTACAAATAATTTGCCTTTATTTTTATCCGACGATTCGTAAAAATGCAAACCTTCTGCACCGTCAGGAACATAACATTTTCTGTATCGCTTTCTTGTTTTGACATAATATTCATAATTGACATAATTATTCATGTGCCTTTGATTGGCAAAAGAAATTCTATCAAAATGAACTTTAAAGGTCTGCTTTTCATTTACAAATACTTCTATTTCGTCCATTCCATAACTAAAGTACACTTCATCGGCTTTATCTTTTGCATCAATTTCTAATCCTATCAAACCATACGCTGTCATTTTCGGAATTCGAAGACCATATTTGTTTGTTCCAGTCGAATAAGCTCCTACAATCTCTCTGTTGTATTCTCCTTTTATCATCGCATTTTTTTCTAATGGAATAAAAGCCACTCTATCCATAATTGGTGCAATGTTATCTTTAATTTCATCAAAGCCGTAATCTAAAGGATTTAAGGCACGCTCTCCAGCATCACGAATTTCGAAGTGTACATGAGTCTCTCCAGACGAACCACTATTTCCAGAGAGAGCTACAATTTCTCCTTTTTTGACAGGAAACTGTGAAGGCGAAAGATACAAATCAACAGTAAAACTCTCTCTTTGATATTGGATTTTCCGAACATAAGCAGCAATTTCTTTATTAAATTCGTTCAAATGTCCGTAAAGTGTAGTTGTTCCGTTTTTGTGTTTGATATAAATGGCATTTCCATAGCCAGAACCTTTTACTTTTACACGAGCCACATAACCATCGGCTGCTGCATGGACAGGCAAACCAATTTGATTGTTGGTACGAACATCAATTCCCATGTGAAAATGATTGGAGCGAAGTTCCCCCATTCCACCAGAAAGTGTATTTGTAGTATTCGGATTTACAGGGTACATATATTCTCCTCGCTTTTGAGCAAAACTAGAAGAAACGGAAAAAAGAATGAAGAAAGAAAGAAGGAGCGAAAAATAAAAAAAATGGATAGGCTTCAATTTGAGAAATATAATTTTGAGATAAAAATTTGGAATGAATACATTTTGTCCTCAACGAGTGTTCAGACCTCGTTGATGGTTAAGAAACACAACCGTCGTTGAGGTATGAACCGTCAACGAGGATTTATAAAAATTTATGTAAAGTAAACAACTATAAAATTATGTATCAAGAAAATTAACTTCTACTACGTAATTTGTGTTCAAAAAAAATAGCAAACCTTTAAAAGATTTGCTAAACTATTTTTTCTATAAAATCAAAGTTTAAGAAACACGCACACCAATAACAGCAATATCATCACGTTGCGCTTCCTGACCTTTGTGTTCGTCAAATTTTTGCTGAATAACATCTCCTTGTTCTTTCATAGATAAAGGTGCTATTTCATGAAGTAGTTTTTTGAGATTATGAGAACCAAACTTCAAATCGTTTTCATCATTTTGGTCTGCATATCCATCACTACATAGATAAAAACAATCTCCTTCTGCTAAGATAATTTCGTTCACTTTGAAAGCACTTCTCTTCTTTTTGGAATATCCTCCAATACTCTGACGAGAACCTTTTATTTCTATAAGCTCTTTAGTAGATTTTTTGTAGTGATAAAAAGGACGTTTTGCACCAGAGAAAAGAATTTTACAGCCTCCATTTGGTAGATATTCTAACACACACAAACCAATATCCATTCCGTCATCGTTAGTACTGTTTTGTTGTTTTAGTGCTTTTTGAATAGTCAGGTGAAGTTCTTCCAAAATCTCATCGGAAGCCTCTAATTCATTTCTATCCACAAGGGCATCCAGAGCAGCCGAACCAATCATAGACATAAAAGCTCCCGGTACGCCGTGTCCTGTACAATCAGCAACGGCTAAATAGACTTTTCCTTTTAAATCTGTCAGCCAATAAAAATCTCCAGAAACAATATCTTTCGGACGATAGAAGGTAAAATATTCTTTCAAATGACTATCCATACGTTCCTCAAAAGGCAAGATGGCATCTTGAATAGTTTGAGCATAACGCAAACTATCTGTAATACTACGGTTAGACTCTGCAATAATTTTGTTTTGAGTTTTTACTGTTTCAACAGTTGAATACAATTCTTCGTTGGTAGAATTGAGTTCTTCATTAGTTGCCTTTACTTCTTCGTTAATGGCTTCTATTTCTGCCGAACGCTCCTCAATGGTATCTTTTTGCTGCTGAACTGTTTCTAACATTGCATTGAGTTCTTCATTAGTAGAGTTGAGTTCTTCATTCGAAATACTCAATTCTTCAGTAGCTTCTTTTACTTTTGTTTCTAATACTTTATTTTGTTCTACTACTAATTTTTCATGTGCTATTGTAGTTTTTAATGCTTCTTTTTGAGCGTCTTCTTTTTGCTTTTTATAAACGTTTATTCTATCTGCTAAAGCAAAAGATAATAATACTACTTCTATTGCAGAGCCAAAAAGAACAGAGTTATCTGTAAACCAAGTGTTGGGAATGACTGCATTGAGCTGTAGAATAAATACAATTAAGCCTATCAAATAAGCAAACCAAGCTAGTAAAAAGAAACGAGCAGGTTTATAACCCTGTATGAGCAAGTATATATTAATCCCTAATAAATATAAAGCTAAAATTATAATAGTTAATTGTCCTATTTTTGCACTTACATCATATACTCCTATAAAACCAAGAACTATACTTATAACAGCAAGACCTATCAAAACAAAGAAAAATTTATCTAATCTTGGTGTATTTTTTTTTGTTTCTAAAAAATTTCTAGCAAATAAAAGGAGAAAAATTGCAACTATAGAAGAAAACGGAGGGATATAATAATTAATTGATGCTGAGTTTTTCCATAAAAACTCAAAAGGATATCCTTTAAACATAGAGTATAAAAGTCCTATACCAAAAACATATAACACATAATATAAATAAATTGTAGCTCTAGTAGATATAAATATAAAAAGATTATATAACGCCATTACAAGCATAATTCCTATATATATTCCAATTGCTACATCATAGGGATGTTGATTTTCAAACAAGGATTTTGCTGTTCCTACTGACAAAGAAGTTTGTGTAGGAAAATTACTCTTAGTATAAAGATAAAACTGTTTTTTCTCTCCGTTAACAAGAGGTAACAAAAAGTTTGGAAGCGTATATTTTATTTTTCGATAAGACAACGGAAAAGCAGCACCAGATATATCGATTTGTTTTAATTCTTGCCCTACCTGTTCGAAAAGTAACAAAGAATCCAACATAGGATTATGAACCTCTAAATAAATATCTTTGTCTGTTACTTTCTGGATTTCAAATCTAAACCAAAATGCTGATTGTGTATTTGCAAAGTTCAATACTTCTCCTTCATTTCTTATAAAAGAATCATTTTGGTTTAGAACACTAGTGGGTGTACTAATAAACTGACTTGTAACATCTTCTAAATAAAACGTATTGTTTCCTATACTTTTTATCTCATTTTCTTGCTCATAGATAATCATATCATTCTGTCCTAGAGAATAACTAATTATAATTAAGTATAAGAATAGTGAAGAAAATAATTTATACATATTTTTATTTTTAAATAGGCGAGTATCTCCCTACTGCAATAATTTGATTAGGGTCTAATACTTGTTTTATATTTTTTATCGTTTGCCAAAAGGTGTCATCAAATTCTTTAGTGAAATAGGGCATTCTTTCAATATTAATTCTGTAAGGAAAAATATTTATTTCCTTTAATGCAATATGAACTTGTTTGTTCCACTTATGTGCCGTTAATATAGCACTTGTATTATTTCTATCAAAATAAATTCAATAAAACCCTTCAAAAACTTTATCATTTATTGTTCCAAAGTTATGAAAAGGCTCTACTCCTAATTTATCTGATACTTTTTTTACAGTTTGCATTACTTTCCAAACTTGTTCTCCATCAAAAGGAACGGCTGGTAGAGCTACCGAAAAGCCAATTACATCTTTATTCAAATCCAAATCCTTTGTATTTTTGAATTTAATACCCCTTTGCATTTCTACCATGGTTTGCAAACTATAATTTGTAGGTTCTCCGTGATAGAGCTTGTTCAAGATAGAAAAATAAGGGTGTTTTTCAGTATCTTCACTATCAGTAGGTAAGAAATCAATATGATAACAATATGGACTTAACCTTTCTCTAGCTTCTTCTTGCAAGGCGTAGGTAATATATTTGTTTGCTCCAGAGATAGAACCTACAGCAAACCAATCTCCTGTATATGAATAATTACCCTTTGTAGTAGTACGAGGGTCATTTTTATTTGTAATTAGCGTTCCATCTTGAATTACTTTATCTTCCCATAATGAATATAATGTATCTACTAATTGAATCAAGTTTTCCTCTTTCGCCTCTGCATGTAGTAAAAATCCTTCTTTTTTAGGAAGAAGTCGAACAACTATTTTGGTTACGATGCCAAAATTAGACTGAGTAAAGAGTCCATTAATATCTGCGCCAACTCCTTGTGCGTGATAAATTATTGATTCTTTCTCTTGATCGTGAAAATGCCACAAACCTGTTCTTACCGTGCTTTCATTTCCTAACACTACTTCTAAACCCATCAAGAGTTTATTGCGATGACCAAAAAAAGTAGCTCCTCTTTCAAGCATATTTCCTACTACACTAGATTTTGCAGCAGAACCTGTAACAGGTATTTTGAGTTTTGTTTCTTTTAGAGCTTCATACAATTGTTGTTGTGTTACACCTGCTTCTATAATAGCATATCTATGTTTTTCATTAATTTCTATAACAGAATTTAATGCTGATAAATCTACCAACAATGAATTTTCAGAACTAGGAACTCTAGAACCCTGTCCCCAATTCATACCAGAACTAAAAGGATATAATACAATTTTGTACTTGTTAGCTAAATGTATAATTTCTCTTACTTCTAGCATACTTTTAGGATATGCTATTCCTAACAAAGGTTTGGCTTCAAACTCTGTTATGTTCCTTTTTAAATACTTTATTTTGGTGCTTACTTTGATTCCCATACTAGAGAATACCTTTTTTATTTGTTTTGGAGTCATCATTAAGCAATTTTACGTAAAAAAAAACAATATAAAAAGTCTTTAGATAAATAAATCTAGCGACTTTCATATATTCAATACGCAGAAGAAATTATAAAATTCTTAAATCATATTCAAGATCAGTTTCTCGTCCTTTAACTTCTTCATTCATTGTTTGTATGGGGTGTTGTCTAAGCCAAATAACGAAGTCTCTTTCCTCCTCTGTCATACTTGGTAGGCAATCAGTATTTTCTAATTCAACAATAGTAGATATATATTCAGAATTAGGAGGATAATTAATGCTTCCTTTGCCTAACCCTTCTATGTAATCAACAGGAGTAAAACCAAATTTCTCTGTTATTTTTACAGTATGCTGATTTGGAAAACCTAATAAGGTATGCAACCTAAGTTTACTAGATACTGCAATAGCAGTTCTCATTAAGTTAGCAGGTAGCTTTCTTTCACTAAACTTTTTTGAAACCCACCAACCACAAGCTTCTGCTAATATATTGTCATATTTATGTAAAATTTCTTTGAACTTTGGATTAAGTCTTTCAACGGCTTCTTCCATAGGAATGCCATGTGTAGCATCTATTGTATCTAATCTCATACCAGCTCCTATTTCTCCTGTATCAATATCTTCTGCAATGAACATATATGACCCTGAGTGTTCCCACCATTTATTTTTTACAGAGCCTACTCCTTTTACTCCAAACTCTTCTAGCACTTTAGTGTGTTTAGCTTGAAAGGCTTTTGCAATTTCAGGATAATCAATGGCATGCAAAACACGAATACGTATATTCATTTTTTCTGGAATAATTATTATATCGTATTTAAGATTAGTTTCTCTTTCTACTACTTGTTCATTCATTTTTAGGATAGAACCCTCTGCAAGAGAAGAGATAATTTCTTTCTCTTCTTTTGGTAAGATTGACAAACCAGAAACATCTTTTACTAAGTCTGTCGATATACAATTTTGCTTTAAATAATTGTATTTACCAATATCGTAAGCTGGATCAGAACCTAAATGATTAAGAAAACACATTGTGTGTTCTAGAGGCATACCTACTATATGTTTCATTCCGAGAACAGAAGAAAAAGCTATGGCATTACGAAAAAAATGTGTTACCAAATGTCTTTCACTAAATCTTTTATCCACCCATAAACTACTAAGTAATCCAAATTTGTAATCATATTTATGAATAAAAGAAAATTTATTAGGAGCAGTAGTTCCAATAGCAATGTTAGACTCAATGTTAATGTCATGAAACTCACTTATAACATCTAACCTCATACTTGCTCCAATCTCTCTAGCTCCTGTTTTTTTATCGATTTCTGTATCCATATCTTCTACAATAAATAGATAAGAAGAAGGATTTTTCCACCAAACTAATTTAGAAGGATTAATATCTTTATCTGAACCAAACTCTTCTAATAATTTGGTATGTTTATCCTCGCATTCTTTTGCAATTTCTGGATAATACTTTGACTGCAAAATACGAATACCTAAATTCATTTTTTTAGAAATAATATCATACTCAATCCTAATTTCTCGCCCTCCTATATTTTCATTTATTTTTAGACTCAAATTCTCTGTAAGTGAAAGTACAACGTCTTTCTCTTTTTTTGGTAAAACAGTTGAATCACTACTATCCTCTATTTCCAAATCTGTTGTTATATAATCTTCATTTAGATAACCAAATTTATCAACACTATCAACTATGTTATCTTCAAAACTAGTAAGAAAGCAACTCTTATGTTTTGGAGGCATAGCTAATAAATACTTTATATTAAGTCTGGAAGAAAAAGCAATTGCATTACGAAACAAATGTGTCACTAAATTTATATCACTCATTTTTTTATCTATCCACAAACTAGAAAGCTCCCCAAGTACATAGTTATATTTCTCAACAAGAAGAGTAACTACAGGAGTAGCAGATTCAATAGGAATAACATGAGATTTATCTATTTTATCTAACCTAATACTCGCACAAACCTCTCTAAACCCTGTTTCTTTATTCATTTCTGTATTCATATCCTCTACAATAAATAGGTATGAATAGGGATTTTCCCACCATTCTGATTTAGAAAAATCAATATCTTCAACTAAGACAGAATCTTCTAATAATTTGATATGTTTGGAATCACATTCTTTTGCAATTTTAGGGTAATTTATTGCGTGAAGCACACGAATACGCAAATTCATCTTTTGAGGAATAATAGAAGTAGGCAGTATTGTTTTTTCTGTACGATTTTGAGCAAGGGTAGCAGTCGTCATGGTAACGTAAAATTTAGGTAAGGGGAAATACGTTGATTGAATTAAGGGAATGCAAAGTTACGCAATCTTAAATCGTTGTGAAACAGTCAGTTACGGAAATATTTGGATTCTTAGCAGAATGATACTTAGAATTAACTTTATATCTTAAAGCTATTTCAATAAAGTCATACCTTTTTACAGAAAAGTGATATTTTACTATTTTATGTATTCTACAAACACGCTCAAAGCTATTTTTATAAATGTTACATAGTTTTGGATAAATGTGATAAAAAATAAAATGTACTATTTCTTTTAGGCAAAATAGTTTACAAAATGCTATCCTGTAAGTTGATTTCTAAGAACTTTATTTAAAAAAATGAAACAAGAAACTTTGTATTTAATTTTATCAGTAATTCTATATAAAATGATAATTAGTAGAAATTATGAAAATAGTAGAAACCAAAAGAGTAATCATAAAAGCAACACTAAACCATACTTCATTTTTCCTGAAATTATCAAATAGACCGAATTAGATTAGATTTCAGATGTTACTTTATTTGCCTTCTAGATTTCCTCAATAAAGCCTTCTTGTAAACTCAATGTGAAGTTTGTGTTACGTAACGTAATGTTAATAGTGAAGCAATTTATAAGTAAAGATAAGGTCGTTCCTTTGTGTCAAGTTTAAGGAAGGCAACTAAAAAATCCCTTTCCAACAACTAAATAGTTACTTAAAATTAATTCACTAAGATTAACATTAATCAAAATGAAATTACAAAATTTCTTTCAATTAGCATTCATTTTCTTATTTGCAGCTCTCGTATTAGTAAGTTGTGGTAACGATGATGACAAAAAAATGCCAGAGGCAAGTTTTACATTTAGCCCTGCAAGCCCTAAAGTGGGCGAAGTAGTTACTTTCAACAACACAAGTAAAGATGCCGATACTTATATGTGGTCTGCAACAGGTGCAGCACTTAATTCAGCTCCTTTTAGCTCAACAGAAAAAAATCCAACATTTACATTCGGTGCTGCTGGTAGTGTTGAGGTAACTCTTACAGCTACAAATGATGAAGGAAGCAAATCGACTACTCAAACTATCACAGTAGCAGAAGCAAGTACTGGTGGTGGAGGTGGAACAACTACTCCTCCTCGTACTTATCCTACTAATTATACAGAAGGAACAGATGCAGCTACATCAAGAGCTTCTTTGAGAGTTGCTCCAGGTACAAATGGTATCGGACAAGATACAATCACTTGGACAAAAGACAAAGTTTGGGTTCTTGACGGATTTGTTTTCGTAAATGAAGGACAAACACTTACTATTGAAGCAGGTACAGTAATAAAGGGTAAGTCAGGAGAAGGTGAAAACGCTTCTGCTTTAGTGGTTACTCGTGGTGGAAAAGTTATCGCTGAAGGAACAGCAAATATGCCTATCATTTTTACAGCAGAAGCAGATAACTTAAACGCAAACCTTGGTGCAGACAGAAACGGAGAATGGGGTGGTCTTATCATCTTAGGAAGAGCTTCTCTAAACTCTACTCCAGGCGAATCTGCTATTGAAGGTATTCCAACTACTGAATCTCGTGGTCTTTATGGTGGAACTAATGATGCTGATAACTCTGGGATTTATAAGTATATCTCTGTTCGTTATGGAGGTTCGCTTATTGGAGCAAACAATGAAATCAATGGTGTTACTTTCGGTGGCGTAGGCACAGGAACGGTAGTAGAGCATATTGAGGTATATGCAAACAAAGATGATGCTTTTGAGTGGTTTGGAGGAACTGTAAACTGTAAATACCTTGTAGCTACTGCGTGTGGTGATGATGCATTTGATTATGATGAAGGTTTCCGTGGAAACGTACAGTTTGGTCTTATCTATCAGCGTGCTGATGACGGCGACCGTGGTGGCGAGCATGACGGTGGTACAGATCCAGAAGACGGAACTCCTTACGCTCTTCCTAAATTTTACAATATTACTTCTATCGGAAATCCTTCAAGTCGTGCAATCACTTTCCGTGATAATGCAGGTGGGGAGTATCACAATAGCGTTTTTGTAAATTACAGAAGAGGTGTTGACATTGAGTATTTAGCAAGTGGTGAGAGTAGCTATAAGCGTTTTCAAGCAGGCGAGTTAAAACTTATGAACAATACGTTTACTAACATCGGTTCTAATGCAGACAGCTTATTTACTATTACTTCTGTGTCAGGACAAGAACCAACTGACTTAGCATCAGCTATCGCTGCAATGGTTGCTTATTTTCCTGCAAACGGAAATACAGTAGGTTCTATTGGTGTTACTCGTAGCAATCTTGTTCCTACTTCGGCAGGTGGAGCGACTTCTACTCCTTCAAATGCTTTCTTTACAAACACTTCTTATAGAGGTGCATTTGCAGTAGGTGCTACTCCTTGGTATGCAGGTTGGACAGCTACTGAATCATTTATTCAATAAAAAATAATAGCGTTTTGAACGCTTAATAAAAGCAGCTACTTTAGTTAGTGGCTGCTTTTCATTTGTACTTACATCAAAATATCATTTATAAGTAAATCAAATAAGTTTTAAAAATAAAAATAAGTAATGAAAACGAATCTACTCACTCTACTTGCAAGTATTTTCCTTGTATTTGCTACCTTCTCCTACTCCTCTGCACAATCTACAAAGGGAACAATTAGAGGAACAATAAAAGATGCTGGCAACGGCGAAGAACTCATCGGTGCAACCGTCGTAATCGTCGGAACTACAACAGGTTCAGCAGCCGATTTAGACGGAAAATATTCTATTTCAGTAGAAGAAGGAACGTATGATTTACAAGTTTCTTTTGTTTCTTATCAATCCAAAACAATAACAGGCGTAGAAGTAAAGGCTGGTCAGGTAACTGTTATTGATGCCACTTTAGGAGAAGATACAGAACTTTTAGATGCCGTAGTAGTGGAAGCAAGAGCAGAAACAGCCTCTACAACAGCCGTTTTGGCAGCACAAAAAAATTCTGGTGTTGTACAGGACGGATTAGCATCAGAACAAATTGCTCGTTCGGGCGATAGAGATGCAGCAGCAGCAATCACACGAGTAACAGGCGTTTCGGTAGAAGGTGGAAAATATGTCTATGTGCGTGGACTTGGCGACCGTTACAGCAAAACTACACTTAACGGAGCAAACCTTCCTAGTCTTGACCCAAATAGAAATTCAGTTCAAATGGATTTATTTCCTAGTAATTTAATAGATAATATTATCGTTTCAAAAACCTTTTCTCCAGACCTTTCAGGAGAGTTTGCAGGTGGAAATGTAAATATTGTTACTAAAGATTTTCCTGATAAATTTACCTTTCAATGGAATTCTTCTTTTGGTTTGAATGACCAAGCCACTTTTAATAACAATTTTTTGAGCTATGAAGGAGGAAAGACAGATTATTTGGGCTTTGATGACGGTACTCGTGAAATTCCAGCTATTGTCAAAGATGGACTTTCAGACGATGATCAGCAACTAGCAGAAGAAGCTAAATCATTTGGAGAAGGATTTGATTTTCAACGCAAAACGCCATTCCTAAATCAATTTCATTCGGTTGCTTTAGGGAATCAAATTGATGTATTGGGTCGTCCTTTTGGCTTTGTAACTTCACTTTCCTATCAGAGAAATTTTAATTATTTTAATAACGGTGTTACAGGACGTTATAGCCTCCCAGGTGCAAGTAGTGAGCAATTAAATCCTGCTTATGATTTGCGTACCGAAAGAGGAGCAGAATCTGTATTAGCAGGAGCAAATCTGAATATGTCGTATAAAGTTGCTCCAACTAGCAAGATTGCTTTAAACTTAATGTACAATCGCAGTTCTGATAAAACGGCAGATTTTAGAGAAGGACAGTGGAGTCAAGAAGTGTTCGGACCAAATGACATTTATCAAACCAATATGCTTCAATTCTTAGAGCGTTCTATTGGTTCTGTACAGCTTAAAGGAAAACATACATTAGGAAAAAGAAATATAGAAATTGAATGGCTTTCTTCATTAGCTCAATCTACCCAAGATGAACCTGATTTGCGTTACTTTTCAAGAGATTATATTTTAGAACCAGAGGGAAGGGTGTACGATGTTGATGAGGCTGCTTATGGAGAGCCTGTTCGTTATTACCGAGATATGCTAGAAACAAACTGGGATAATAGGGTTGATGTTACTGTTCCCTTTGTTAGCAAAGGGGGAGATAGTTTTATAAAAGTAGGAGGAGGATTTTTAGATAAAGAAAGAGATTTTAATGAACAGATATATAGATATAGATTAGCATCATCAGGTATATTAAAAGATTTTGAAAGAACAGGTTCTTCTGAAGATTTCGTCAAAGACATAGGATTTTTAGAAGATGGAAGACTTGGAATAACTATAACAGATGCTACTCAACCTACTAATAGTTATGTAGGAGAGCAGCAAATTATTTCTGCTTATGCTATGACTGACTGGAGAATTGCTGGAAAGCTGCGTTCAGTTATGGGGCTTCGTTATGAAGGAACAAGCATTACTACTACAAGTGATAATCCAGACCGTGAAGTAGCAATAGTTCGAAACAAATGATATTCTGCCTGCATTGAATCTTATTTATGAATTAACTAAGAAAACAAACTTGCGTGCTTCCTATGGTAGAACGCTTGCTCGCCCTACGTTTAGAGAACTAGCTCTCTTCCCTAGCTTTGATTTTATTGGAGATTTTATCCTAACAGGTAATCCTACATTGGAGCGTACTCTTATAGATAACTTTGATTTGCGTTTTGAGTCCTATCCTTCTTTAGGAGAAATTATTTCAGTTAGTGCTTTTTATAAGCGTTTTCAAAACCCAATTGAAAGAGCTTTTGAATCAAGAGCTCCAAATGGAGAAGTTCAGTTTCGTAATGTAGATGCTGCAACCGTTATGGGATTAGAGTTTGAAATACGTAAAAGACTTAATTTTACAAAGGCATTAGAGCGTTTTAGTGTAGGTTCTAACTTTAGCTTAATGAACTCAGTAGTAGATATTGATGCTGGAGAACTAGAACTTATTCGTGCTACTGACCCAGACCGTGCAGCTACTCGTTCTATGTTTATGCAGTCGCCTTATGTTCTGAATGCGTTTGTTTATTATGATATTGAAGAAAAAGGAATTAGTCTAAGCACAACATTTAATGTTTTTGGAAAACGTTTGGCGTATGTTACTCAAGGTGGTCAGCCAGACGTTTTTGAAGTTGCTCGTCCGTCTTTGGATTTTGCTTTCAAGAAAACAACAGAAAAAGGTTGGGGATTTAGTTTCCGTGCAAGGAATTTGTTGAATCCAGAATATAAAATGGTGCAAGAATTTAAAGGACAGGAATATACATATAGCTCATATACTGTTGGGCGTACATTTTCTGTAGGAATTACTTATCTGATTGACTAATTGAAAACTGCCTTGTAGTTTTCACTTTTTAAAACTCAAAAACAGTTCTAGCTTTGTGTTAGAACTGTTTTTTTATGAATTTACGAATAAATGGTATTCAGTTGCAGAGCAACGTACTATTTGTAGGCTTGATGAACTGATAAATCGTAGTCAATAGACAACGCTTAACGACTACTCTACTCAAATTCTAAAGCTACAATTTTTACATTTCTTCTTCCATTTCTGTAACCTCATTCTGTTTTTCGTGTTGCATCTGCATATTTTCGTGGTCTGTTTTGATTTGCTCATCTTCAGACTTCATTTGCTCGTGTTGAGCTACTAATTCTTGATGTTCTTCCTCCATTTTTTTGTGGTCTGCTTCGATTTGAGAAAACTCTACTTTTCCTTCTGCGTGTGATTTCTCTAGCTCTTCGTGTCTTTTCATTACTTCATCGTGTTTTGTAATGATTTCTTGATGACTTGCTAAAAGTGCTGTATGCTTAGCTTCCATTTCTTGATGTGATACTTCCATAGTAGAATCGTTGAGGTTTTGCTCATTATGTTTTGCCATCATACCTTCATGAGTAGCTTCCATTTCTGCATGGACTTTTTCCATTTCTTTGTGTGCAGTTTCCATTTCTTCGTGTGCTGCAATCATTTTGTCGTGTGCTTCTTTTTGCTCTTTGTTATCACAAGACATAAATAAAATAGCGATAATTGCTACAAGGAATAAAGAATAAATTTTCATATTTTTTGTGAAATAAGGTTTGAAAAATTTAAAGATAGATTGAAAACGTAAAGATAATACATTTTTCAACTATTTATCTAATATCAATATGAGTAACATTCTCCGATTTCTGCACCTAAACTTGTTTTCGACAAAATAATAGTTTGCTTTTTCCATAAAATAGAGTTTGAAAACCCTATTCTATGGAATAAAGACGATTGCACAGAATAAAATTTGGTAACTATTTGTTGATTTAGAAATGTTACTCATATTGTAGTATAAGAAGAATAATTTATATCTAAAGCCTTTTCCTAGTCGGTCGTTGATAATTCAAACGAAATACACAATACATTTAGGAAAAAGTTAGTTATTTTAGCTTCGCTGACTTGAAAGTTCCCTACTAAATTACAAACTTCAAACTTATTGGTAATCCATAGGGTTAGAACCCTGTTTGTGATAAATTGCTAAAAATGTAAGTTTATTTTTTAGTGTTCCTAATTTACAAAATTTGAAAAATGACACTTAGTAACGATAAACTACCAATAAATTATGAATACTTCCAATTCCACTCAAAAATTCAATGACTATCTAAACGATTCTCTTTCCGAAAAACAAAAATTAGCTTTTGAAGAAAAACTAAAAAAGGACAAAGAATTATCAGATTCTTTTCGAAAAACACAAACAGATTTTGGAAGGAATGACAAATGCCAGACGTGCTTATTTTCAACTTTATAGAGATATTGAAGGCGAACAACCCTTTTCAAAATCTAATCAAAGATTTGCACCTTGGTATGTTTGGGTTTTTATAGCTTTAGTTTTGGGAGTAGCAGCTTATGGAATTTTTGAGCTGTTTGTATAAATTTATGAAAATAAGTAAAACTAAATTCCGTTAAAAATATAATAATAGTAGGATTTCGAATAAGACTTTCTTTATATTTAAGAGTATAGTATTTTTGGTAAGTAAAATTATGCGTAATTCTTAATTCGTAATTGTTCCTATGAGATTAATAGATACTGATAAATGGAGCGAGATAATAGACACGCTTTTTAGACACAAACTCCGAACTTCACTTACTGCTTTAGGTGTCGGTTGGGGAATTTTTATGTTGGTTTTGCTTTTAGGAGCAGGGAAAGGACTTCAAAACGGAGTAGAACATAATTTTAGAGATGATGCCGTAAATAGTCTTTGGCTTTATGGTGGACAAACTTCGATAGCTTACAAAGGAATGCCTGTAGGTCGTCAAATTCAATTCAAAAATGAAGATTATGATGCTTTGGAAAAAATTGATGGAGTAGAATACAAAACAGGGCGATTTTATTTGAGTGGAGATTTCGTAATTCGATATGGCAAAAAAAGCTCTTCTTATAGTACTCGTTGTGTTCATCCAGACCATAAGTATTTAGAAAACACACAAATGGACATTGGTCGTTTTATCAATCAAACTGATTTAGACCAAAAAAGAAAAGTAGCCGTTATTGGAAAATTGGTAGCTGAAGAACTATTTGAAGAATATGAAAATAATCCTAACTTTCCAATAGGTAAATGGATAATTTTGAGTGATGTTCCTTTTCAAGTGGTAGGTATTTTTTCGGATAATGGAAGCGAGCGAGAAATGCAAAATGTATATCTTCCAATCACCACAGCACAACTTTCTTTTAATGGAAAAAACAAAATCAACCAACTTATGATGACGGTCGGAGATGCTTCTGTTGCAGAATCTAATAAGATTGCTAAAGACATTCAAAACAATTTTGCAAGTCGTCATAAATTCTCTCCTGATGACGATAGAGCAGTAAGAGTTCGAAATAATGTAGAAGAATTTGAAAAATTTCAGAGTCTTTTTCTCTTTATTCGTGGCTTTGTTTGGACAGTTAGCTTGATGACTATTTTGGCAGGCATAATTGGAGTAAGTAATATTATGCTCATCATTGTAAAAGAACGAACCAAAGAAATAGGAGTTAGGAAAGCACTTGGGGCAACACCTTATTCTATTGTTAGTTTGATTGTAAGTGAAGCGATTGTGATTACTTCTGTAGCTGGTTTTTTTGGACTTACTTTGGGAGTAGCTTCTATTATGGTGATTAAATTATTAGTTGGAGAAAGTGGTGAAGATTCTTTTTTTAGAAATCCAGAAGTAGATTTGTACGTCGTCTTGATTGCTATCGGACTATTAGTAATTTCGGGTGCTTTGGCTGGTTTCTTTCCTGCTTACAAGGCTGCCAAGATTGCACCTATTGTGGCACTACGAGCAGATTAAAATCAGTTACCAGTTTTCTGAAGTTGAATTATACTTCCCATTCCCTAATTCTCATTTCCTACTTCCCATTCTCCATTTCCTAATTCTCATTCCCCAGCTCCTAACTCCCATTCCCTAATTCCCAATACTACAGTCTAATTCCAAGAAGTGTAATATCATCACGTTGTTCTATATACTGTTGATGTCTAGCTAACTCTTCCTTCAAAAACTCTCCTTGTTTGTTCATGGGTTGCATATTGATTTGCTCCAACCAAGTAAGTAATTGCATCGTACCTATTTTCTTTTGGCGTGGCGAAGATTGATCTACGTAACCATCTGTAGTGAGATAAAGTGTATCGCCTTCATTGAGCCAAATTTCTTCTTGCTCAAATGGTTTGTTGTTTTTTCCTCTTCCTCCTATTGTTTTTCTAGTTCCTTTGAGTTGATGCAACGAACCTTCATTTACATAATAAAGAGGACGTTTTGCACCTCCAAAAACTACTTTGTATCTATTTATTTCTTCTAAATGTTCAATACAACACAGACAAACATCCATTCCATCATCGTTGTTATAAATATCTTGTTTCAAGGCTTTCTTTATTCCAATATGAAGTTGGTCTAAGATTAATGATGGTTCTTGTGTTTTTGAAAGAATTTGATTGAGTTGCATAGTTCCGATAAGCGACATAAATGCACCTGGAACCCCATGTCCTGTACAATCGATGACAGCAACAAATGTTTTATTTTCGTATTCTTCTATCCAAAAGAAATCTCCAGAGACAAAATCTTTAGGTTTGTAAAGTAAAAAGTGTTCTTTAAAGACACGATTAAAACGACGTTCGCCTGGCAGAATTACACCCTGAATATCTCTTGCATAGCGCAATGAATCAGTAATTTGCAAGTTCTTTCTATCAATTTCATCTTTGGCTAATTGAATAGTTTGATAGGCATCATAATTTGAAAGGGCAATCGTAATATAAGCAGCCATACTTTCCAAAATACGGTACTGATTGCGAGAATACGCATTTTTGAGTGGACTTTGTACCGTAATTACACCTAGCAATCTATCTTCTTGAATCAATGGATAATAAATAATAGAATTACGTTCTTCTACCAAAACACCACGAGCTTTTTCTTCCAAATACTGTGAATATTCCTCATCAAAATCGTTAATAAAAATAGGTTTTTTGTTTCTAGCACACCACGTAGAGAGCCTGTCATCATTAATAGGAGCTTCTCTGTAAGGTACCATTTCTCCATCTTTATAAAAATGGCTAAAACCGATTATTTCTCGCTCTGCATCATAAGTACCAATACCAAAAACAGTTGTGTCCATCATTTCGTTGACGTGCTTATAAACCGTATTTATGATTACTCCAATATCCAAAGAAGCTGTAATATCTCTACCAATATCACTCAAAAGATTGATGTCTTGATAGGCTTTTCGGAGTTCTCCTTGCTGTCCTTGTAGGTTTTGGTTAGCTTTTTTCGATTTGATCTTTTTGGCGTGTAACTTCTTCTTGCTGCGTAACAAGTTCCATATTTATTTTGGTAATTTCTCGTGTGCGCTCAGCTACTTCTCTTTCCAGTTTTGATTTTTGTTCTTCTATCAAAATTCTGTTTTCTTCATTTCGTCTTTCTATTTCTGTACGCAAATAATTTACTCTATCAGCAAGACCCAAAGACACAAACAAACCCAAAAGAATATCGGCTACTTGTGAGGCGTGCATAGCAAAATAACTTCTTGGAATAACTTCTAATTGTGCAAGCGTAAAGACCAAAATCCCTCCAAAATAAACAACATTTGCAGCCAATAAAAACGAAGCAGGACGATGTTTGAACTTAACAACAACAACTATATTAATAGCCAGCGCAACAGTAATTGTAAAAACTAACAAAATTACCATCCATTGCATCTTATAAAATCCTATGAAGGTAAGACCTAAAATTACCAAGCAAAGACCAGCTATACCAATAAAAAACTTGTCCCAAAAAGGAGCTACTTTCTTTAGGTTTAAGAAACTTCTAAAAAACAAAGTATAGAAAAACCAAAGCAAAGACATAACAGGAACAGTCAATAACCAATTTAAAGTAGGGTTATTTTGAAGGAAAAATTCAATTAAATATTCTTCAAAAATCATATTCAAAAGGGCAGCCATAAACAGTAACCCTACATAATACAAATAGCGTTTGTCTCTAAACAAAAACGACACAAATAAGCTATTGAGAGCCAAAAGAACCATTGCTCCTAAATAAAAACCTTGATAATAACGACGTTCTCTAGAAAGCTCAATCGAACGAGCTAAGTCTTCTATTGTGAGATGTTCTAGTGTATTGAGAAGATTTTTGTTTTGTTTGGCAAACTCGGTACGATGTTCTACACGAAGGAAAAAAGTTTTGGACTCAAACCTGTCCAACGTAATAACAAAGCAAGCCGAACGGTCAATTTTAATATTTCTACTTTTATGAGGAAAAATAACTCCGTCTTCACTTCTTATATAACTAATTCCGTTTGTGGTTGGTGTATAAAGGTAAGCTACTTCTGCATCCTTTGCTTTCAAAAGGTATAGTTTACGACTAGCAAACGTATTTTTTAAGGTAAAACGAACCCAGTAAATATCTGTTTCTTTAGTATAAACAGGTTTTGCATCTTTATAGAGCCTAAATTCTTTCACTCTATCAGTTCTGCTGACATCATCTATTGTAAATGTTCCTTCTGTATCAGGCAGAACATATACATTTTCTCCCAACGAATACACCTTCGTCGAATCACTTAAATCAAAAACTTGTGCTTGCGCTGAATAATTTAATAGAAGAGTGTTAAAAAGGAATAAAGCAAAGTAAAAAATCTTCAAAGACGAGTTGTTTTTGAAGTTGGGACTGAATAAAAAATAGTTTTGTCTAAAAAGATGAGTTGGCAAAATGAATCTATTTAGCCTAGAAAAATGATAAAAAATGATAATAGTATAATAAGAAATTATAAAAAGGAGAATGTATTTATAATAAAACACTAAACTACTTGATACAAGCTATACATTTGAATTTCTCTTTGTCTTAAATTTAGCCAAAAGATACTAACTTTTTTGATTTATTACCAAACTTATTTTCAAAGCCTAATCTAATCTATCTAAATAGTACGGTAAGTTTTTGGTTGAATAATCTAAATTTAAGGAAAAATCAGACCATTTACTATATTTTTATTTTAGTTGCTTCCTTAATTCTATAAAAGGCTATTATATTTCTATGAATGACGTTTTTTTGGATAGTAAAATAATATACTTAAAATAATTTGATGCCTTCAACGGCTATTTACTGTTCGATATAGCAATTTGATGTATCAAGTTTTGAGATAGCTTTTAATACGGAATATCTCTATCGTGTGGGTCTTTTTGTGGAAATTTTAATCGTGCTTCTAATTGCGCCTCAATTTCTGGTGTCAGAATATGCTCTAATGCTTCGGCAGCTTCGTGTACATGGTCAGGGGCAAGACGCAAAAACTCGGTCAGATATAATTCCCAAAGACGGTGTAATTTTACTAATCTTTTCGCCTTATTATTTCCTTTTTGAGTAAGCTGCCAGCCGTCTTGGGTTTTTTCTATAAATTGTTTTCGGACTAATTTTTTTAATGTTTTTCGCAACAAAACAGGTTCAAATTGTCTTTGAAGACCAATATCATTTAAAGAAGAAATCGTTTTTTTGGTAATGCTTCTTTCTATATCATGATAGATTGCTTTGAGAATATTCTCTTCCAAAATCTGTTTTTTGTATAAATATTGTCGTCTCTTTCGTGCTACAATTCCTTTATTTGGTGCAAAGAAAAATGAAAACATAGCAATCGCAGAAGCTACCAACACAATCCAAGGACCTGTCGGCATTTGAGTTTGAATATAGGAAACAAAAGCACCTCCAATAGCAGCCAAAGCACCAAAACCAGCAGCAATAAAAAGCATTTTGTGTAATTTGTCTGTCCAAAAACGAGCAGCAGCAGCAGGCGTAACCAACATAGCAGCCATCAAAACCACTCCTACAGACTGAATGCCCACTACGACAGCCAAAACGGTAAGTGTAGTAAGCAAAATTTCGATAGCAACAATAGGAAGTCCAATCGTTTGGGCAAAACTTTTATGAAAAATAACAATGATAAATTCTTTGTAAAAAAGTACTACTAAAAGCAACATCAAGACAGCCAAACCACCAAAAATCCATACATCACTTCCTACAAGTGCAGCAGCTTTTCCAAACAAAAAACTCTCCAGACCAGACTGCGAAGCATTTCCAGATTGCTGAATGTAAGTAAGTAGCATCACTCCAAAACCAAAAAAAACAGACAAAATAAGTGCGACAGCCGTATCTTCTTTCAATTTGCTATAACGGGTAATTAAATTCATGCAAATAATAGAAAGCCAACCCGAAATAAAAGCTCCTACAATCAAAAACAGAGGATTTTTTGTTCCTGCCATCAAAAAAGCACCACAAACTCCAGGCAAAACCGAATGCGCCACAGCATCGCCCACTAAAGCACGTTTTTGCAAAAATGTAAAGCATCCAACAATAGCCGAACTTGCACCCAAAAGTATCGAACCCAGAACAACATACCGTGTGTTAGGTTCTGTCAATAACAAAAAATCTAGTATTTTATCCATATAATACAAATTTAGAAATTAAAATTTAGATTTTAGAATAAATACAGAATTAGAAAACTAAAATAAACTTCAACTACCAAAACAGAATTACCTTATGTATTTTTGTTGAACACAGAGTTACAGAGAACACAGAGAATAACAATACGCTTCAAAATTCTAATTCTTAACTATGTTTAATTCATATTGAGTACTTATCACCGTTTGTTTTTATGTAACTGATGTTACGCAATTAAAATGAAACCCACGAATTTATTCGTGGAAACTACCATTACCTTCTAATCCTTTCGTTTTTTTGTTTCTACTAAAGATTGTTATGGTCAGTTTTGCATAACTGTATGACAGTCTTCCAGACTGTTGTATTTGACAAACATCACTTGTGTTTTTGTTCAAGCAGGATGTCTGAACTACTTGTTATCCATCGTGATAAGGTTTACTGTATTCTAAAATAAAAAGAGTAATTTTAATAGAACGGAAAAACAGATTCATGTAAAAAATAGAGGGTGTTTTCCCACGAATAAATTCGTGGGTTTCGTCTAAAATTCTCTAAACTTTGAGGCTGCGTAACATCTGTTATGTAAGTTCGTTTCATCAGCAAAGTTAGTAAAATCTAACTTTATTGTTAGAGGTTTATTAAAAGAAATATTATTTTGCAAAAACTGAATTATCCCAAACTATAATTTTATTTTTAACATAAATTTCGTATGTTGTTAGTGTACCACTTGCTCATATTTAACTCCTATCCTATTTTATGCTTTTCAAATTATTCGCTCTATTTATATTCTCTAGTTTTTTCTCATTCTGTTTTGCTCAAAATTCTATTCAAAAAAGTTCTCATTCTACTAACTCTGCTCATTCTTTAGATTCAACGGCTTGCCAATCAACTCTTTTATTTAATCTAAATTCAATAGATAGTATTCAGCATTATACAGCTATTGATAGTTTGGAAGCCATTTATGGAAAAAACAAACATATTCCAGAGAAATATAAATTGGCTATTTTGGTTGCTCTTTCTTATTATCCCGAACTTATCGAAACCAAAATTGACTTTAAAGAATGTGCTATCAAAACAACACTTAATGCACGTCCGACAATTCCTTCGCTTTGCTTCAAAAACAAGTTGAAGAGAAGTTATGTAGTTCGTATTAATAACAGTAAAAAAGAGGGAATGATAACCATTGATGAAGTTCCTTTTAATGCAAGTATCGGTATTTTTGCGCACGAATTTAGTCATTTTGTAGATTATCAAAACCGTAATTTTAGAGGAGTTATGCAGCGTCTTATGGCTTATACAAGTAAGAAAAAGAAAGCGATTTATGAAAAAGAAATTGATAGTATGACAGTAGCTAGAGGATTGAAATGGCAAATGTATGATTGGTCGTATTACGCAATTTTCTTATCGGATGCTTCTGAATCGTACAAATTATTCAAAAAAGAAACGTATTTGAAACCAAAAGAAATATTAGAACAAATTAGAGAACTTGAAAATTAATTTCTGAGCATAAAATTAAAGTAACAAAACAATAGGAGTACTCTCTAACATAAGTTTGGTAGTATTTTCCTACCGTCGTTGAGGCTTCGTCGTCAACGAGGATTATTTCTCAAAAACCTCAACGACGGCTTTAGTCTCGTTGACAGTGGAGCATGAAATACCATTATTTTTATTACAAAACTTATGTTACACGGTAATAATTTACATTTATCAAATTCTACATATTATTTCGCTTTTGGCAAAATAGTAGTTTTCTTTTTCCATAAAAAAGACGATAGCACACAATAAAACTTGTCAGTAATCTATCTATTTTATAACGTTACTCATACTTAACAAAAAAAACACTTTTTTTTAAACCCAATACGTCCATTATTAGTATAGTTAATTACAATCTCTCCAACTCCTAAAAATTTGTGCTTAAAGTAATTTTTGTCTGAATAAAAATTTCTCGGAAAATTTTCTCAGACAAAGTTCTATTAAGCAAACACTTTCAAATTACTATTTACTAATAGAATTGCATCGGTAATTCATAATTTTTAATTCGTAATTATTTTACCTATTTCATTTTTTTGTTTACACTATACAATGAATTACGATATAATTTTTGCAGGAGGAGGCGCAGCAGCCTTAATGCTTTTATACAAAATTTCGCAAGATGATACATTATCTCAAAAGAAGATTTTGGTTATCGATAAAGAAAAGAAAAATACAAACAATCGTTCGTGGTCTTTTTGGACAAATAAAGGAACTGATTTTGATACTTTGGTTTATAAGGAATGGGAAAAGGTTCGTTTTATTGCGCCCAAAATTGATAAAACTGATACGCTAGATTCATTAAAGTATAAAATGATTCGTGGAATTGACTTTTATAACTTTGTTAATTCTAAATTATCTGAGTTTGAAAATATAGAATTTCTACAAGCAGAAGTAAACAGTGTAAAATCTATTTCAGAAACAGAAGCAGAAGTGAGCTTGACAGAAGAGTTTGAAAACAAAATTTTTACGTCTGAATATGTGTTTGATTCTCGTTTTCTTAAAGAAGATATTCCACCAAAAAGCGATAAGTACCATTCTCTTTTACAACATTTTTTTGGTTATGTCATCGAAACTGACGAACCTGTTTTTGATGAAGAAGTAGCTCAACTTTTTGATATGCGTTTGCCACAGCGAGATGCCGTTGAATTTGTTTATGTTTTACCTTTTTCTCCTACTAAGGCAATTGTAGAATACACGCTTTTTTCAAGTGAACTTTTAGATAATAAAGAACTTTACAAGGTTCGTTTGGAAACTTATATTGCTACAAAATTAAAGGTAGATAGTTTCAGAATTTTGGAGGAAGAACAAGGTGTAATTCCGATGACAGATTTCAAATTTGAGCAGCCAAAAGCAAAGAATATAATTTATTTGGGAACAAAAGCAGGAAGGGCAAAACCAAGTACAGGTTACGCTTTTTTGAGAATGTATAGAGATGCAGAATGTAGAGCTAATGCGTGGATAAAGACAGGCAAACCACATTACGACGAAAAATTCAACAAGCAGTTTGAAACGTATGATTCGATGATTTTGAATATCATGGAACGCAATCCAGCAGATATTCAACGCATTTTTACGGATATGTTTCAAAATAATTCTATCGAAAGAGTATTGCTTTTCTTAGATGAGCAAACTGATTTTCTGACCGATTTGAAAATTATGGCTTCTGTTCCGTCTGTTCCTTTTCTGACTTCTATCAAAAATCTGATTACAGGAAAAAAAGGACAAAAATTGCATCGACAAGAAATTGAATTTGCTTCTTAATTCAAACAAAATCCTTTTTGCAAAGTCGGTTTTATGAAAAATATATTTTATATTCTGTTTTGCTTACCTTAGTAAGGTATAGTTTGTGTTCAAGTTTATCAAAATTTTTAGTCATATTAAACTCTTATAAAATGAAAAACATACTAATTTTAGCCTTTTCGATTTGCTTTTTAGCTTCTTGTCAGAACAACAAAACTAGTTCGGCAGATCAAAATCAAGATACAACTCAAACCGTAGAAGGAACACAAACTTCTGAAATTACTACTACAGAAGAAGTACAAGATGATGATGCTTTTGATGTTTTGGTAGTCAATCGTGATGATATTGATATGTACGGAGGAATTGCTTTAGAAAATGAAGAAGGAATTTTTGTTTATATACACGAGAGAAAGAAGTTAGGCAAAATGATAATCAATGGAGATTCTTACAAAATTACAAAAATGACAACCAACGAAGGCATTTATGTATTTGAAGGTGACGGAATTGAAGTAAGTACAAGCAAATGTGATCTCGAACCAATGGAATCAGATTGTGCGTATGGTACTTGTGCTAAAGTAACTGTACGTTTTGATGGTAAAGCAAGAAAATATAACGATATAAAACTACAAGACTGTTCTAATTTGGGAATGTAGTTTGTTTGATTTGCAAAAATGTAAAAATAGTTTGAGTAGAAATACTTAAACTATTTTTTTTAAATTGTATTTTCAATTATCTTTATTCGAATAAAATACAGATAACTTTCGAATAAAATATAGCTACGATATGGATAAATTTGTTTCTAAATTGCAATTAAGTTTTACAGAAAACTACCTAATAAACATTCAATACAACAACCAAAAAGTCAGCAAAGGCAAATAATCTTTTAAAGCTATTCGCATAATTTTCAATGCTTTTCCTATCTGATTTTCTACTGTTTTGACAGAAATCCCTAGTGTTTTAGCTACTTCTTTATAGCTCATTTCTTCAAAACGATTGAGTATAAAAACTTCTTTGCAGCGTGGAGGGAGTAATTCTAAAGCTGCTTCGATATGATTTGATAATTCTTCACTACGAATAATAGAATCACTTTCATTCGAATCTATTGCTAAATGTTGATAAATTGGATCATCAATATCTAAAGAATTAGTTGAGTTTGGTCGTTTTTTGCGAAGATAATCTATACCTGCATTAGTTGCAGAACGCTTTAAATAAGCAGTTATTGAAGTTGTAATGATAAGATTATCCTTTTTTTTCCAAAAGTTAAAAAATACATCTTGAACTATATCTTCTGCAATCGTTTCGTCTTTTACCATTCTGAAAACGGTCTTGCACATAGGCTCATAATGCAACTTAAAAAGCTGCTCAAAATCGTTTATATCATTCAATTCATCTGTTAAAATGGTTTTAGAATCAGACATTTTTTGAGTTGTAAGTGATAGGTTATAAGTGGTAAGATACTATTAGTTTTAGATTATGAAGAGTGAAATCAATAACAAATAAAATTCATTTACTTATCACTTCAAAATTAATCTTCCTCTTCTTGATCTTCTCGTTGTAATACTCTTACTTTTACCTTTTTTACTCGTTTTCGGTCTGCTGATTCTATAACAAATTCAAAAGGTGCAAATTCTTTATTTTCTCCTCGCATTGGCATTTTCGAAAAAAGCTCCAACATAAGTCCACCTATAGATTCACTTTCTCCTTTTACAGTATCAAAATGGCTGGCGTGTAACTCAAATTCTTTTACAAAATCACTTAAAAGGGTTTTTCCTTCAAAGATATATTCGTCTTCTGCTGTCCTGACGAACAAGCTTTCTTCATCGTCATCAAATTCATCATTTATCTCTCCTACAATTTCTTCAATTACATCTTCTAAAGTAACGAGCCCAGAAGTACCTCCATATTCATCGACTACAATTGCCATGTGAATATGTTTTGTTTGAAAATCTTGAAAAAGGTCATCTATTTTTTTAGTTTCAGGAACATAAAAAACATTTTCTCTAATAAGTGTCTGCCATTCAAAATTACTTCCCTCTCTAAGATAAGCCAACAAATCTTTTGCATAAAGAAGCCCCATAATATTATCCATTTTTTCCCTATAAACTGGAATTCTGGAATATCCACTTTCTTTAATGGTTTCCAAAAGCAAAGGATAAGAAATGGCATATTCTATGGCTGTAATAGCTGTGCGAGAAGTCATAATTTGTTTGGCATTGATTTGTCCAAAATTAATTACTCCTCTCAAAATCTGTCTTGCTTCCTTTGCAGCTTCATTATTTGTAGTGAGTTCTAATGCTTTATTGAGTTGCTCAACCGAAACAGGAGTTTGATTTTGTCCTTTCTGGACACTTTTTTCTAATCGCTCGCCCATAAAAGCAAGAATCCAAGCAGCAGGTTGGAAGATGGTAATAGCAAAAATCATCGGACGAGCTACCCTCCTAGAAAATAAAAGCGCACGCTGACGAGCAATAACTTTCGGAACTACTTCTCCAAAAAATACAATCGCTGCCGTAACAATTACCGTCAAAACAACAACTATAATTCCTTCTTCTTCACGCCCAAAAAGCTGCCACATCATATAGGTAGAACCAATGACAATAGCAATATTTATTAGATTATTAAGCAATAAAATAGTCGCTAAGAGTAGTTTTTGTTTGCTAAGAAGCTGTAAAAGCTTTTTGTCTACCAATTTCTTACTTTCCTTACACTCTTCTATATTTTGTGTGGTAAGCGAAAAAAAGGCTACCTCCGAACCCGAAACCAGACCCGAAAGCAGCAATAAAATAAGTATAATAGTAAATTCAAAAGCATACATAGCTAAAGTAGAAACTTGTATGCTATTTACTTGTAAAAGAATATTTCCAATAGTTGAGCTATCCAAACTATAAAAATTGTCTAAAATATCTGTAATATTCCAACTAAAACTGTCACTCTCGTTCAATGTCGTAAAAAATTAAGTTTTAGATTAGAAAGGTAAATCGTCTTCTGGATTACCAGATCCACTTAAATCTGCTGAAACTTCAGCTTTTGGAGAAGAAGTAGCCGTAGAATTGGAAGAAGTAGAAGAATTTGAGTTTCCACCATAAGGATCTTCTGTTGGAGCAGGAACTCCACCAGTATAAGTTCCGTCTCCCATTTTTGCAGTATATTGAAGGTCACTAGCTACGATTTCGGTTACGTATTTTTTCACGCCGTCTTGTTCCCAAGAGCGAGTTGCAAGTTTTCCTTCTATATAAATTTTGTCTCCTTTTTTGAGTTTTTCTGCTTTCTCAGCATACCAACGCCACAAAACAACACGATGCCATTCTGTTTTTTCTTGCCATTCTCCTGACTGGTCTTTGTAGTTTTCGCTAGTTGCAATAGAAATAGTTGCTACTTTAACACCATTTTCTAAGGTACGAATTTCTGGATCTTGCCCAAGGTTTCCTAATAAGGTTACTTTATTTACTCCTGCCATAATAGTATGATTGCTTTAATAAAATTGAATGTAAAAAATTAGTTTGATTTACTTCGTCCTTTTGAAAACGTTGTTTGAATAGTAACGTAAAAATACAAAAAAATAATAGATTTAGAAAAGATGCGCCCCCAAATAATTAAGATATTTACTAATAAGTACTGGTTTAGGGATTTTATCCAAATCTTGCCAGTTTATTTCTTCCAAATTATAAGTTTCTTTCAGTTTGTTCCAAAAATTTTGTTGTCCTGCCTTACCTTTTTCATTCTTATCTTTTACTTGTAACTCAATTGTGTAGAATTTTGCATAAAGTGTTCGATGTGAGAGCTGGTGTTTGAAAATGACAGATTCGTGTGTAGATTTCAAATTACCTCTTTAAATCATTTTTTAAACTATCGTTTTCCAGTTGATTTTGTAATTCTTTTAATGGTTCAAAATTCTTTTTGTCTTTTTCTTGATATTCTAACACAAAAAAATCATATAATCCTTGCCAAATATCGCCTTCTTGTCTTTTATGAACCAAAACTTTTTTTTCTGAATTTTTATTATCCTTATCTTTTTTATTACTTTCTTCTCCATTTACAAAAACTAAATAGTGCATAAACCTATCTTTCACAACTGTTTTCTTAGACTTTACAGGAAGTTTTTCGATTAAATTTTTGGCAAAAGCAGTACAGTTTTCTTGCAGAGGACAATTTTTGCAATTCGGATTTTTAGGAACACATTGCAAGGCTCCAAACTCCATTATAGATTGATTGTAGATAGCAGGTTCTTTTGTAGAAATTAGTTTTTGAGCTAATTCTCTAAACTCTTTCTTTTCTTCGCTTGACGTAATATCTTTTTCTATTCCAAAAAAACGAGCCAAAACACGATACACATTTCCATCGACAACGGCTTGCACTTCATCAAAAGCAAAAGATGAAATGGCTGCAGCTGTGTAATCTCCAACACCTTTTAGCTTTTTTATTTCTATATAAGTAGTTGGAAAAATTCCATTTAATTCTTCTGAAATATATTTTGCTGCTGCATGCAGATTTCTAGCTCTTGAATAATAGCCTAAGCCTTGCCAAAGTCGTAGAACAGTTTCTTCATCTGCATTGGCTAATTCTTGAACAGTTGGAAAATTCTCAACAAATTTTTGGTAATACGGCATTCCCTGTGCCACTCTTGTTTGTTGCAAAATAATTTCGGAAAGCCATATTTTGTACGGATTTTGAGTATCACGCCAAGGCAAATCTCGTTTGTTTTGATGATACCAAAAAATTATAGTTTGAGAGAAAAACGTATCTTTATTTTTCGTCATTTGATGAGTATGATTTGTTGAATATAGTGTCTAGAAAGAACACAGAGAATGAAAATTAGATTACCTTTCAAAAAAAATATAGTACAATTTAACTTTATTAGGGTATTTAAAATTCTAAATTCAAAAATCTAACTTCTAAATTAGTTTATTTGTGAATAAAATAAAGAATTAAGCGTTATTTTTGTAATTCTACTAAATTGAAACGAATAAGTAATAAAAAATATGATGCCATTGAACTATAAAGTCTATATTATAAAATCTATAAGTTGCATTTTCTGCTTTTCTATATTTTCACTTTTCTACGTTTTTTCAAATTCTGTTTTGGCACAAGATAGTCGTTTTACACAGTTTTGGAGCGCACCCATGACTGTCAATCCAGCGTGGACAGGAACAGTTCCACATTGGAGAGCATCGGTTTTGTATCGTCAGCAATGGTATGGTGTAAATGGTGGAATTCAATCTTTTTTTGGTGGATTTGATTATAATTTAGGAACAGGAAGAGGAGCTTTAGGTGGGTGGATAAAACAAGATAGAGTAGGTTCTTTGAATGCGAATAATTTGGAAGTAGCTGCGATTTATTCATACAGAGTTCAATTTCAGAATGATTGGCAACTTTCTATGGCTGGACAGCTTAGTTATGGACAGCGAAGCCAAGGAATGGACGGTCTGCGTTTTGAAGATGCAATGCTTAGTGGAAATGTTACGGCAGAAGAGTTTGGAAATTATACACTTCGTTACCCTGATTTCGGAACTGGTTTTGTAGCTTATAATTCCAAAATGTGGATTGGTGCAGCAGCTTATCATCTCTTACAACCCAATATTTCTGTTTCAAGTATTCAAGATCGAATTCCTATTCGCATTACGGCACAAGGAGGTTATAGAATTGCATTAAATGAAGAACATACTTTAGTTCCATCTGCTATTGCTCAATATCAAAGTCCTTTTACGCAATTTGATTTTGGTGTTAATTGGGAATGGGATTTTCTATATGCTGGAGCTTGGTATCGTGGTTTGCCTACTCGTAGTGGTACACAGCTTTTGCCTTCTTCTTCGCTGGCTTTGGTAAGTGGTTTTAAAGTAGAAAACTGGCAATTTGGAGTGAGTTATGATTTTGCGCTGGCTTCGCTTGTTGGAGTTGGAGGAAGTTACGAAATTAGCCTTGTTTATATGCCACAGTATGATATAAGGCGTTCGGCACGAGGAAGAGAAGAAGTAAAATGTCCGATTAATTTTAGGTAAAACTATAATGAAACTGATTCTAACTCTACTTTTCTGTAGTTTTCCTTTTCTAAGTTATTCCCAAGACACAACATTCTTGAAAGTCCATTTTTTGTATGGCTCAAAACCATTGAAAAAATATAAAGAAATAGAGAAAAAATGGTTTGGAGGAATTTTGGGAGGACATGTAGGAATTGAAGTAGAAGAAGATAAAGTGCTGAATTTTTTGCCTAGTAGTGAAAAGTTTCATGTCTTTCCAGATAATGAAGAAAAACACAGTACGTATGCTATTCATTCGGTGCGAAGTTTTTATGCTATTTTTGGAGGAAACCCAGATAGTGTCAAACTGGCGATTGTTTGTATTCCAATTACCATTCAACAAAAAGAAACTTTTGAGAGTATTGTGTCCGAATATATAGGTCATGCACCTTATGATTATGCTTTTTTTGGAATGCGCTGTGGTGCTGCAACGTATGAAATTTTGGCTCAATTAAGTATTTTGAAAAGTTATAAGCAAAGAAAAACGAGTAGAAAAATATTTTATCCAAGAAAATTACGCAAACGGCTTTTCAAAATGGCAAAAGAGAATAATTGGAAAGTTATAAAGCAGCAAGGTTTTGATAAAAGAAAATGGGAAAGAGATTGAGAGTAGCATTTTATAAATTATTTTTTTATATTTGAAAATACTATTAACTCTATTTTATTATAAAACCTTAAAATAAATCGAAATGAAAGTTATCTATTTACTTACTATTTTACTACTTACTGTATTTCTATCTTCTTGTACAACAGAAAACGCAAAACAGGAAGCACAACATCAAACCAGAGGAGATATACGAGAGGAAAAGGAAGTACAGGGAGCAACCAAAGAACCCGAACAAATTGGTAGAATTGTATTCGACATTCTCAAAAATTTAAGTACTGAGTCCAAACAAGAATATGCAAAGCACTTTGCTTCTATTGAGGATATAAGAAAATTAGGAAGAAATGAAACTGTAATTACTGACCAAAAATTTAGAAATAAAATGACCTCATTGCCAAAAGAAGAGTGGGAACAAGCAATATTAAAAAATTATAATAGAACGAAAGAAAAGGCAGCTTCTTTAGGAATTAGTTGGCAAGAGATTACATATCTAGATTTTGTCTATGAAATAGAAACCAAAGAATCAATAAAAGCTCTTGAAGGCAAATTGTATTTCAAATCGAATGATAAGAGTTATAATATAAAAGTAGGTTCGATTTGGAATGGAACAGAATATCTAATTTTTCAAATTGGAGATTTGTCTGCTAGATAATAAAATTACACAAAATAAAAAACGAATTGCAGACTAAAACTACAATTCGTTTTTTTACAGAAAACCTCAAAAAAATCTAAACCACACCTTGTTCAATCATCGCATCAGCCACACGAACAAAACCAGCAATGTTAGCTCCTTTTAAGTAGTTTACTTTTTTATCCTTCTTTTTACCTTCATTGCCATACTCTACACATTGCTCATGTATTTTTTTCATAATGGCAATTAGTTCTTCATCTACTCTTTCTTTTGTCCAGGATAAGCGCATAGCATTTTGGGTCATTTCTAATCCAGAAGTAGCCACACCACCAGCATTTGAGGCTTTTCCAGGAGCATACAAAACATTATTCTCGTGAAATATATCAATTGCTTCTGGCGTAGTTGGCATATTTGCACCTTCAGCAACCAACTGACAACCATTCTTTACAAGTGCTTTTGCGCCTTCTTCTTCTAGCTCGTTTTGAGTTGCACAAGGCAGAGCTATATCACATTTTTCTTCCCAAGGGCGTTTGTCAGCAAAGAATTTTGCAGATTTATATTTTTGAATGTACTCTTTTATTCTACCTCTTTTCTCATTTTTGAGTTCTTTTACAAACTCTAGTTTTTCTGTATTTATTCCTTCTGCATCATAAATATAGCCGTCAGAATCAGAGAAAGTAATTACTTTTGCACCAAATTCAATTGCTTTTTCACAGGCATATTGAGCTACATTTCCAGAACCAGAAATTGTAATTACTTTATCTTTTAAAGAGTCGCCTTTGTGTTCCATCATTTCTTTTACGAAATAAAGAAGACCATAACCTGTTGCTTCGGTACGTAAAAGTGAGCCTCCCCACTTTATGCCTTTTCCTGTAAATGTTCCTGTAAATTCGTTTGCTAGTCGTTTGTACTGTCCAAACATATATCCTACTTCTCTAGCTCCTACGCCAATATCACCAGCAGGAACGTCTGTTTCGGGACCTACGTGTTGAAAAAGTTCAGTCATAAAACTCTGACAAAAACGCATCACTTCTTCATTACTTTTTCCTTTTGGATCAAAATCAGAACCACCCTTTCCACCTCCTAAAGGCAAACCTGTAAGTGAGTTTTTGAAAGTTTGCTCGAAGCCCAAAAATTTTAGAATAGATAAATTTACGCTCGGATGAAAACGCATTCCTCCTTTGTAAGGACCAATAGCAGAATTAAACTGAACACGAAAACCTTTATTGACTTGAATCTCGTTTTTGTCGTCTAACCAAGGGACACGAAATAAAATAGCTCTTTCAGGCTCAACCATTCGTTCCAATAATTTTGCCTTTTTGTACTTTGGATTTTCTTCTATAAAAGGAATAATAAATTCGGCTACTTCTTCTACGGCTTGTAGAAATTCGTGTTCGTGAGCTTGTTTTGATTTAACAGAATCTATAAAGCCATTCACTTGTGCATGATGATTATTCTTTGACATATTATTTTTGTGTTTGTGTGTTTATTGTTCTAACCCATAAAATTTAGGAAATGAGTTAAAAAATTTTCTTAATTTACTAATTCTAATTGAAAAACAAACGTTTTGAATTATGAAAATTACAAATAAACAGATAGAACAGAAATAGTATAATTTATTCTACACAAAACAACTCTTAATCTATCTTCTCTCAAACCCACAAAACAGGAAGTTTTGCTTTGTATCAAATGGTGTAATATGGTCTTCTTGCAAACAAGATGTTTTTTGAAAAGAGTTTTCAAATTGATTTATCAAACTCTCTTCATTATATTGACAAACTTCCAAACCACTACATTTTTTAGATCCTTGTTTTCGAAAAGGTAGCTATAACTAGATTTTTTGTCACAAATTTTTCTACCGTTTGAGTATATTTTTTGATGTGATTTGAATCCGTCAGAAAATGAAATGTTGCTCTATCGTGCCAAAGGTCGTAATTCGTTTTGGGTTCGAATTCTGTTACATCACTCACTATCCAAGTTACGTATTTTGCTTTTTCTCCAAATTTTGCCTCAATTCGTTTCTTTGCTTTCTCTAATGCGATTGAAGAAATATCCAAAACAGTAATATCTGTAAAATTATTTTCCAACAAAAAATCTACTAACAGACTTTCTCCTCCTCCAATATCAATAATTTTCGCATCTTTTTTTAAATTAAAGGAATCAATAAAATCAAGTGAAGTTTGTGGTTTTGCTTGTGTCCAACTTACTTCTTGTGATGTTTTGGTTTGATAAACATTTTCCCAATGCTGTTTTTTTGAGTTCATTTTTTTGATTTATTTTTGAAGTTTGTATTCACTTCTAACTTTATTTCATTTCCTTAGTGAAACTTAATTTCTCTTGTTATTTCAGAACTTAGTGGTTATAAGTATTTGTATTCACTTCTAACTTTATTTCATTTCCTTAGTGAAACTTAATTTCTCTTGTTGTTTCAGAACTTAGTGGTTATAAGTATTTGTATTCACTTCTAACTTTATTTCATTTCCTTAGTGAAACTTAATTTCTCTTGTTGTTTCAGAACTTAGTGGTTATAAGTATTTGTATTCACTTCTAACTTTATTTCATTTCCTTAGTGAAACTTAATTTCTCTTGTTGTTTCAGAACTTAGTGGTTATAAGTATTTGTATTCACTTCTAACTTTATTTTATTCCACAACAATAATATTCTCTTCCTTTATAATAGGTAGATTCTGCATTCTTAAAAATAATTGTCCTGTCAAGATTACGTCTTTTGTACAATAAATGGCAATTCTATTCAAATCTTTCTCCTTATAATAAACACCGTTTACTTCGCTTCCATCAATATCATCTTTACTTGTCGCTAACCCAAAAACGGCAGCCAAAAGAGAAAGAGAAGTAAAGTTTTTGTAATCGCCAAACTTCCACATGTGCATCGTATCAATATGATTTATTTCCCAAGGTTTTTTACCAGAAATATCCAAAGCAAAAGGAATATCAAGACCATTGATAAGCATTCGACGACACAAATAAGGAAAATCAAACTCTTTTCCGTTGTGGGCTACAAACTGCAAATTCTTACCAAACTTTTCTACCACTTTTATAAAATCTTCTAAAAGCTCTTTTTCATTATCAGAAGCTAGAGATTTTACTCTAAAAATCTGTTCTTCCTGTTTATTATTTTTCTCGTTTTCATTTTTTTGAAGCGTAAAAAAACCAATTCCGATAACTACAATTTTTCCAAATTCGGCATAGATACCAGCTTTCTCTTCAAAGGCTTCTTTGGCTGTATTGTCTGGAGAGATACGTGCAGCCTTCTTTTCCCATAATAGTTTTAGGTTTTTTGGTAACTCTTCGAAGGTAGCATACGAACCAACTGTTTCGATATCGATGACCATCAGATTAGATAAATTAGTTGTTTTTTTCATAATTATAGAAGGGAATATTTGTTTTATTTTTTTGAAAGGTAACTACTTAGTATTTTTAATGAAAATGATGAAAACGGTAATTTTAGCAAAAATGTAGTTATTATAGAGCAATTTACTAAACTCTAACCGTCGTAAAACAACAAATTAAATTATTTTATGACAATAATTTGATAATGTAATTATTGAAAGATAAAATTTTTACACTTAATCTGTTTATCTTTTCTGAAAAAACTAGCTCGTATATGAACATTCCGTAAAACAAACTAGTAGACAAATTAGAAATTGCTAAATTTGCTTACTATTTTTCACTAAAATGAAATAATATTGAAGCGTAATTAGTTTTGTGTTATTGGAATATATTTTATACCTTGCCAAACAATCAAAAAATAGTATTATTCATATTTAAACAAACTAAGTTAAGTAACTAGACAAATAGAGAGTTAAGTTACATAATTAGTTTATATGAGTAACAGGCTTCAGAAAAATTTTTTATAGAAAAAGTTAGTTTTGTTCTCTTTCCCCAAAGAAACTAGCTAAAAAACGATTTCCCTTATATCGTTAGTTCTTCTATCCCTTTTCTAAATGGAGTTTGATTATCCTATATATCTTTATCTTAAAACTAAAAATACATTATTATCCTATTATGTATTTATAGTAAATGATAAAATCAATATCTGATTAAAGAAAATAAAAGACCTAATCTTATAAAAAAATATCTTTTATACCTGTTTTTTGCTGCATAATAGCGAAAAAACACAAGGTATAAGTTAATCTTTGATTTACATTCTGATAGAACTCTTATGAAAAAAGTGTACTCTGTATTTTTATCATTTTTTCTGTGTCTTATATTTTGTTTTGCATTTATTAAAGTTTCTGCTCAAGAAATTAGTGTAGATGATGACAAAAAAATAGTTCCAGAAATTGGTAAAGGATTATTATATTTGGAAGATAAAGAAAATAAATATATTCAAAATACATCGAATTTATTTACTTCTACCGATTTTAAAGTATTTGAGAAAGAAGAGTTTAATTTTTCTAGTTCTACGTCTGCATTTTGGATTCGATTTGAAGTACAATCACTTATCGATAAAGAGATTTATTTAGAAGTAACAAATCCATTATTAGACTCTCTAGTTTTGTTCGAAAAAGACGGAAATAGATTAGAACAAATCGGAATTTCTGGAGCTTCACTTCCCTTTCGTTTTCGTTCTTTACTTTATACAAAACCTAATTTTTTATTAGAACTAAGAAATGGACAAACGAAAGAGTATTTCTTATACATAAAAAGTAATTTTCCGACCAAAACTTCATTGCAAGCAGGTTCTGCTGTAGCTATTCTGCAACACCAACATAAAAGAGATGTAATTATTGGTGGTTATATAGCCATAATGATTGCTATGTTATTTTATAATTTGTTTGTTTTTATTTCTACAAAAGACAAAATTTATTTTTATTATGTTTTACATGTTTTCACTACTTGCCTAGTTTACGGAACTTTAAAAGGATATACCTTTGAGTTTTTGTGGGACAGTTCGCCAATTATTAATTATTATATTCCTGTTATTACTTCCCTTGAACACATTTGTATTTTACTTTTTGCTGTGCGATTCTTGAATGTCCATACTCAAAAAAGACAATTTAGAGTTATTACTTACTCTTTGTATATTACTTTTGCAGCGAGTATAGTAGTAGGATTACTTAATTTTTATTTTTGGAGTTACTTAATTATGCAGATAGGAAGCGTAATATTATCTTCTTATTTACTTTTTTTGAGTTTGTTCTTTTGGACGAAAGGCTTTACTCCTGCAAAATATTTTTTACTCGCTTGGTCTGCTTATCTGATAGGTTTGATTATCTCCATGTTAGAAATAAACTCATTTGTATCTACTAATTTTTGGACACAAAACGGAACAATTATAGGAAGTGCAATAGAAGTAATTTTGCTCTCTTTTGCGCTGGCTTATCGTATCAATTTGTTTATAAAAGAAAAAGAAAAAGCCTTAGCCCTTGTAACGATAATACGAGAAGAAAAAAATAATATTCTAGAACGACAAGATGAATTGATAGAGTATAAAATGAATGAAGAGTTGAGTGGTCTTAGAGAAGTGGCTGAAGAATCGGAATTAATAAACGACGAACTTCAACGAGTTTTTCATAAGCTAAATGAACAAAAAAACACAATAAATATGCGTTCGGAAGCCCTTCAATACATTAATATTCAGCTAAAAGATACAAATACAGAACTCAACGAGACCTTAACATTAATAGAAAAACAGCGAGATTTGATTGCAGAAAAAAACAGAAGTATTGTAGATAGTTTGCGTTATGCCCAAACTATTCAACAAGCCATTCTTCCTCTACCAGAAGCAGTAAATCAACTTATTGAAAATCAATTTATAATCTATAAACCAAAAGATATTGTAAGTGGAGATTTTTATTGGATTAATGAAGCAAACGGAAAAACTTACATTGCTGCTGTAGATTGTACAGGACACGGAGTACCGGGAGCTTTTATGTCTTTGATAGGATATACTGCTTTAGAGACAATCGTAAACAAAAATGAAGTAGAAAACCCTGCTCAAATCCTTACAGAATTACACGAAATAGTACAACAATCTTTGAAGCAGCGAGAATTAAATAATAGTGATGGAATGGATATTTCACTATGCGTGTTAGAAAAATTAGATGAAGATAGTTATGCCGTAGAATTTGCTGGTGCAAAACGTCCGTGTTTTGTGTATGAAAAAGAAAATTCTGAAATGATAGAAATTAGAGGAACACGCCAAAGTATTGGTGGCTGGTCTAAAAAGCCACGAAAACCATTTGAATTAAATAAATTTAAGCTCAAAAAAGCAGATTGCTTGTACTTATTTAGCGACGGATTTGCTGACCAAAACGACGAACAAGGAGAAAAATTTGGTTCAATAAAATTTAAAGACCTTATTTGTGGAGTAGCAAGTAATACAGTTGAGGTACAAAAAAAGATTATACGAAATACCTTGAGAAGGCATCAAGGACTTGAACACCAAAGAGATGATATTTTGCTTATCGGAATACAGATTTGATAATTGTTATCAAAAATAGTAATAAGATTTTAATAGGAGTGACATTTTCCGATTTCTGCATGTAAACTTGTTTTAGACAAAATAATAGTTTGCTTTTTCCATAGAACAGTGTTTGCAAACCCTATTTTATGGAAAAAAGACGATTGCACGCAATAAAATTTGGCAACTATTTGTTTATTTAGAAATTTCACTCCTATTAAGATTTATCAGTAATATTATACTCATCAATGAGATAAAAGTAATTTTGTTGTGTCTAATTTTTCGGATTTTATTTTTATATTCTTAAATTTAGTCTTTCATTTTTATAACTAATCAAAAGAAATAAATTTTGAATACAACAAGCCTAGAAAACGCTCATCAAGTAAAAACACAGGTCAAAATAATAAATAAATCTTCAAGTCCCTTACCCTTTTATCAAACCGAAGGAAGTGCAGGAATGGATTTGTATGCAGACATAGAAGCCTCCATCGAACTAGATTCATTAGAAAGACAACTCATTTCAACAGGTATTTTTATAGAATTACCTTTAGGATTCGAAGCACAAGTCCGTCCTCGTAGTGGTTTGGCTTTCAAACACGGCATTTCTATTGTCAATTCTCCAGGAACAATTGATGCTGATTATAGAGGAGAAATAAAAGTTTTGTTAGTCAATCTTTCTAAAGAAAAATTTGTTGTCCAAAAAGGAGAACGAATTGCACAACTAATAGTCGCAAAACACGAACGCATAAACTGGCAAGAAGTACAAACTATAGAAGAGCTTTCCGAAACCAAAAGAGGAAATGGTGGTTATGGAAGCACAGGAAAATAAAGTACGAAGTTAGATTTAGCTACGCTGACTTTCAGTTCAGAAGTTAGAAGTAAATTACGAGCATGTACTTCGTGTTTTCTTTGATTTTTCAATATGTAACATAAATTAAACAAACTATTATTTTATGATTACTAATTAATAGTCAATGATTTGCAACCTTAATTTGTAATTACTTCTAAAGTCTAATTTCTAAATCTTTTTATCTATTCAAACAACTTAAACTCAAAATATAGTGAAAATTATTATTCCAATGGCAGGACGTGGTTCTCGTCTTCGCCCTCATACGCTTACCGTTCCCAAACCTTTAGTTCCTGTAGTGGGAAAGCCAATTGTAGAGCGTTTGGTGGAAGATTTGGCTCGTAGCTCAAAAGAAAAAATTGAAGAAATTGCTTTTATTGTTGGTGATTTTGGTCAAGAAGCAGAACAACAACTTCTTAAAGTAGCCGAAAATGTAGGCTCAAAAGGAAAAATTTATCATCAAGACAAACCTTTAGGAACAGCTCACGCAATTATGTGTGCGAAAGAATCATTAAGTGGGAATGTGATTGTAGCATTTGCAGATACACTTTTTAAAGCAGATTTTTCTATCAATACAGAAAACGATGGCGTTATTTGGGTTCAAAAAGTGGCTGATCCTTCTGCGTATGGCGTGGTACAATTAGATGAAAATGAGGTAATTAATAATTTTGTAGAAAAGCCAAAAGAATTTGTGTCTGATTTGGCAATTATCGGTATTTATTATTTTAAAGATGGAGAATATCTGCGTTCCGAATTGCAATACGTCATCGATAATAATATTAAAGATAAAGGAGAATATCAACTCACGACAGCATTAGAAAATATGCGTAAAAAGGGTTCAAAATTCCGTACTGGGCAAGTTGAAGAATGGTTGGATTGTGGAAACAAAGATGCTGTTGTCTTTACTAATCAACGTTATTTAGAATATCTGACAGACAGAAAAACAGAAACTTTGATTTCTAAATCTGCAAACATTGAAAACTCTATTATTATCGAACCTGTATTTTTGGCAGATGGTGTTCATTTGAAAAATAGTGTGGTAGGTCTGTCATGTTTCTATTGGAAAAAATACGCATATTCATAATAGTAGAGTACAAAATTCTGTTATTCAATCAGATACAGTTGTCGAAGATGCACTTTTAGAAAATACAATGTTAGGTAATTTTGTAAAATATAATGGAAAACCTGAAAATTTGAGTTTGGGAGATTATTCGGAAGTGAAAAAGTAATTAGTACTGTGCAACATAAGTTTGTTTTTCTACCGTCGTTGAGGCTTTGCCGTCAACGAGGATTATTTCTCAAAAACCTCAACGACGGCTTTAGCCTTGACGGTGGAGTATAAAACGTCATTACTTTTATTAATAAACTTATGTTACACGGTAATTAGTACTGTGCAACACAAGTTTTATTATGTTTTTAATGTGTGTTCAGTTCCCCAGAACTGAACGAAACATTTGCTCAGAAGCGTAATTTAGTCCCCTACTGTCGCTCATAAAATGATTTGTTATCGCTTGCTGAGTATCATTAAGTCAAGAAATTAAACTTCCAAATAGATTATTTTTTTTATACTGTTTTACAAAATATGTCTAGTTTCTCTTAATTTGATAAATCAAATTGCTACGTTTAAATAACGCAGAAACTTGATTTATCAATAAGAATCAGGTATTTTCAAGTCATTTTGTTTTGCCCACTGTTCAATTACTTTTATTTGAGCAGCAGAAGGAAATTCATTAAAACGACGAGAGGCTTGTTCAATGCTTCGGCTTTTCGGATTTACTTCTAGGGTTAGTAAAGGTTTGCTTTCCGAAAGGACGTTTCGCATTGAAAAAATAGCCGAGCTATTCTCTTCACATTCCTCAACATACGTACCTACACAGTGATTCATGTTCTGACCTTCTTCAAAAAGTTCTTGTTTGCTAAGAAGTTGTTTGAAAACAAAACATTGTCCCGTTTTTGCTTCTACGTAATTGTCTTCTAGTATCAAATGTCCCCATTCTTGAGGAGCTTGACGAGAAAAACCAACTACTTCAAACCATTCAGATGCTTTTTTCCAAAGTGAACTCCACGTTCTACCTTTCAAATCAAAGTTTGGTTCGATAGGGTCTTTCTCCACTACTTCTCCTTTGCTATTTTGTCCCCAAAGTCTAGCAAACTTTTGTACCCAAATGTACTCTGCCACAACATCTAACTCATGAGCTGTTGCAGCAGGATTATTCCGAATCAAAAAAGCAATTACTTCTTTCCAAAAAGGTTCTTTTGGATATAAATATTTACCCAAATCAGTTTTGATAAGGCTCTTTGCAAACTTGCTTGTTCCTCCTATCGCTTTTACTTGTCCGTAACGAATAGCAGCAATAAAAGTAAGTTTTGAAGGTGCTTTTGTGAAATAATGCGCTTCTTTTTTGGTAAGAACGGTAGGAAAATGATTCAATTTAGAAGCATTTTTTCCTTGCCCTACATCAATAAACCAACTTCTAGCTACTTGATTTTCGTTATCAAACCAAAGTGAAGTCATACAATTTGGAACTTCATATTTTACAAAAAGATGACGCACCAAATCAGCAAATAGTTTCTCTGAAGTACGCCCTCTTGGCTTCCAATCTTCAATAGCTCTGATAAAAGAAGAGTGTTCTTTGGCAACACAAGCGAGCGCATCTAAAACGTAATTTTCTTGTAAAAGTGTTTCTGTTTTTCCTTTTCCTGCAATTACTACAACAATTTCAGAGAACTCTTTTTTATGGCTTCCCGAATCCATTAAAGTAACTAATTTCTGTACTTTTTCATTCGTATAAACTGACAGAGGAGCTTTCTTTGCGTGTTGTTTAGCTACTTTTCTCAACGATGTTACACGTGTTTTTTTGTTTCTTTGAAGCGAATTTTGATAATTTTGAATAATTTGTTCTTCTCTAATTTTTTTGAGTTTGAGTTTTGACAAAGCCATAATTGACAATTTTTTTAGGCTGATTTTACTAACAAAAAGGCAATACGAAGGAGGTACAAAAACGGCTGTTTTTGTAAACGGAAGCGATGAAATAGAATTGATAAGTAATTAGAAGGCAAATCAGAAAATGTATAAGAATACTTCTGAACGACTTATTTCTAATCACTCTCACTCAAAAAAATAGATTTATGAAGATGAGGAAGGAGGAGAAACAAGACGGTTTTACTTCTGAATTAGGTTTATACTTAATCGTAGATTTGATAGAGGATTATCCCGATACGTTATTGTTTTTTATTTTAAAGTTGAAAAAAATAATTGCTCTGATTTTAATTATACAAACCAAACCAAAATGAACACAAAATAAGTTCCTTTGAACAGAAAGAAATAGGTATTGCTATTTTTTTTATAGATCACAGATAATATAGACTAAATGAGTATGATTTTTTCGGAAATACAGAACGCAGGTAATACTGATTTTACGAATCTGAAAATAAAATAAAAAGTCAGTATGAGTTACATTTTCCGATGTCTGCATATAAACTTGTTTTCGAAAAAAACAATAGTTTGCTTTTTCCATAGAATAAGGTTTGCAAACCCTATTTTATGGAAAAAAGACGATTGCACAGAATAATATTTGGCAACTATTTGTTTATTTAGAAATCTCATTCATATCGAGAAGTAATTCATTTACTTTTTATACCAAGTACGTATTCGTAATTACTTCAATACTTACATTCTTTTCCCTATTATCCATTTCAATCCCAAATAATACAAAATCAGCATTGTAACATAAATAAAAATACCAAGTAAAAGATGACTTTGAGAATAGTCAATATAAGGAACAAGGGAAGGCAAAAATTTTATCGAAATTATTATTCTTCCTGTATTTGCAATAACTGTAACCAGCCATGCCAGACCAAAAACAGCAATAAAATAGTAGAAAAAACTCCACAAATCAGTTGCTTTTTTGTGTAAAACGAAAGCTCCTACAAGAAAACCCATTAGCCAAAAATTAAGACCCGAACAGCTTTTATCAATAATTGTAATCGGCAAAATTTGAGTACAGACATATCCTTCCTTCTGAATAAAATCAAAATCAAGTCCTGTAATTTGTTCTACCCAAATCGTCGTAGGTTTCAAGAGCCAAACCGAATATTCTACATCAAGATTTGTAAAATACCATTTGAAAGCAAAACCGATACAGAAAACCGTAAGTAGGAAAACTAAAGATAATTTATTTTTCATTTTGTAGAGAATGAAGTTTGGGCAATGAACTGTTTTTTACAAACTCAAAATCACTTTTTGAAACAGTAAGGGAAAGTAGAAAATATGAACACAAAAATTTATAAACCATACTTTATCCAAACAATAAAGCTAAATTTGTATTCTTAACAAAAACAAAACCTCTTTTTACTTAAAAATTTTACACGCTATATTTTACTTTACAACTTATTACCAATGATTATGTCAAAATATTACTCCTCATTATTTTTGTTATTTCTACTTCTATTCATCTCAACTTCTACTTTTGCACAAGACAATCCAACAGAAAACCCTGAAAATATAGTCGAAGAAGAAGACCCAACCAAAAAAGAAAAATCTGTAAAAAAAGGAATCGTACAAGGAACAGTTAGAGATAAAGATACACAAGAAACGCTTATTGGTGTTTCGATTATTGTTTTGGATAGCGATCCGATTTTGGGTGTAGTTACCGATTTGGAGGGAAATTATAAGCTAGAAATTCCTGTTGGAAGTTACAATTTAGAGGCTTCGTATGTCGGTTTTGCACCTTTGCAAAAGTTTAATATTGTCGTCAGTACAGGAAATGCAAACAATATAAATTTTGAGCTTTCAGAATCGGCTTCTAATTTGGATGGCGTAGAAGTGGTGGCACGAAAATCTACTTCGGCTTCTCCTTCTACCGTTGAAACTCCACTTTCGACACAGCGATTAACGACAGAAGAAATAAAGAGTAATCCAGGGGGGAATTTTGATATTTCTCGTGTCGTACAGGCTTTGCCTGGTGTGGGAAGTACGAGTGGAGGAGGAGGTTTTCGAAACGATATTATTATTCGTGGTGGTGCGCCAAATGAAAATGTGTATTATTTAGACGGCATTGAAATTCCTGTTATCAATCATTTTGCTACCCAAGGAAGTGCAGGAGTTCCAACAGGAATTTTGAATGTTTCTTTTATTGAAGATGTAACGCTTAGTTCGTCGGCTTTCGAAGCTCGTTATGATAATGCGCTGGCTTCTGTTTTTACATTCAAACAAAAAGAGGGAAATTCGGAGCGTTTGCAGGGAAATATTCGCCTTTCTGGAACTGAACTAGCAGCTACTTTTGAAGCTCCTTTAGGCAAAAAAACGACAATGCTTTTGTCTGCTCGTCGTTCGTATTTACAGTTTTTGTTTGCACTTATTGATCTTCCTATTTGCCCAAATTATTGGGATTTTCAATACAAAGTAACTCATAAATTTAATGACAAGATAACACTTACAGCTATTGGAGTAGGTGCGATTGACGAGTTTACGTTTGAAGCTCCTGAAGAATCTACACCTGAAAGTGAATATATTTTGCGTTCTAGTCCGAGCATTAATCAATGGAATTATACAACAGGTTTTGCTTTGAAAAGACTTGTAAAAGATGGTTTTGTAAATGTAGCACTTAGCAGAAATATGTTTGATAATCGCTTAGACCAGTTTGAAGACCGACAAGAAAGTGAAGAGTTTAGAACGCTGCTTTTAGAATCACAAGAAATTGAAAACAAGTTGCGTATTGATGTAAATAAGTCAAAAAATGGTTGGAAATATTCGTATGGTTTGGTGGCTCAATATGTAAAGTTTAATAATGATATTTTTAATAGATTGCGAAAAGAAATAAGAGATTCGACTGGAACTATCGTTTAGCCAGAAGTAACATTAAATTACAATTCTGCGATTGATTTCTTTAGATATGGAGCTTTCGGACAGGTTTCCAAAACAGTTTTGAATAACAAATTGGGTCTTTCTTTTGGAGTTCGTACAGACATGAATACATTTATGGATACTGGAAATAATCCTTTCGAAACCTTGTCGCCTCGTCTTTCGGCTTCTTACTTCTTGAATGATGAATGGTCAATCAATGGTTCTGTTGGGCGTTATTTTAAGATTCCAATTTATACTGTTTTGGGTTTCCAAGATGAAAATGGAGAGTTTGTTAATAAGTCAAATAAATATATTTCTTCTACACACTATGTTTTGGGAACGGAATTTCTGCCACGAGCAAGTACACGTTTTACGGTAGAGGGTTTTTATAAAAATTATGCAAATTATCCTGTTTCGGTGCGTGATGGAATTTCACTTGCTAATCAAGGTGGAGGATTTGGTGCAATTGGAAATGAAGCCGTTTCAAGTGTTGGAGAAGGACGAGCGTATGGAGCAGAATTTTTGTTTCAACAAAAGTTAGTCAGTAAAATATTTGCAGTCTTTTCTTATACCTTTGTTAGAAGTGAGTTTGCTGGAACAGATGGAGAGCTTATTTCTTCTGCGTGGGACAATGGACATTTGATTTCTGGTATTTTAGGAAGAAAGTTTAATAGAGGTTGGGAAATGGGTTTGCGTTATCGTTTTGCAGCAGGTTCGCCTTATACGCCTTTTGATTTGTTGGCTTCTCAGCGTAATTATTTGACGACTGGAAATGGAGTTTTGGATAATTCTCGCTTGAATTCTGATCGTTTGGGTAATTTTAGTCAGTTTGATTTCCGTTTGGACAAAAAAATCAATTTCAACAAAATTACTTTAGATTTATACATTGACATTCAGAATGCTTTTGTTCAGGCTTCGCCACAGTTTCCTCGTTATACCTTTGAAAGAACAGAAGATAATTCTGGTTTCAAAACTACAGACGGACAGCCTTTAGAAAACGATGGCTCAAATGGAATTCCTGTTATTTTGGAAGGTGGAGAACCAAGCGTTTTGCCTACAATTGGATTTATTTTGGAGTTTTAGAATTGTCATCGGTAAGGACACAGGCAAGGGCAGAAATGCTAATATTTATAACTATTTGATAAATTAGTTAGAAAACAAATTTTTTGTTAATTTTGTATATTAACGGTTACTCAACAGTATTACCTAAATATATGTTTAAATTTATAGATTTGTTTGCAGGAGTTGGTGGAATTAGAATCCCTTTTCAAGAATTAGGAGGAGAATGTGTTTTTACTTCAGAGTTGGATAAATATGCTCAAATTACTTATGAAACTAATTTTGAAGAGAAACCTCAAGGAGATATTACCCAAATAAGTGAGAAAGATATTCCAAACTTTGACATATTATTAGCAGGTTTTCCTTGTCAAGCTTTTTCTATTGCTGGGAAAAGATTAGGATTTGAAGACACTAGAGGAACATTATTTTTTGATATTGCTAGAATTATAAAATATCATAGACCTAAAGCTTTTTTATTAGAAAATGTGAAAGGCTTGATTAATCATAATAAAAAGCAGACTTTCAAAACCATAAAAGAAACACTCTACCAGTTAGGATATAATGTATATTTCAAAGTCTTGAATGCTAAAAAATTTGGTGTTCCTCAAAATAGAGAACGTATATATATAGTAGGTTTTTTAGACGACGTAAAATTTGATTTTCCCCTAGATTTGAATATTCCAGTTAAATTAGGCGATATTTTAGATGAGCAGGTTGATGAAAAATATACTATATCAGACAAACTATGGGAAAGTCATCAAGCTAGAAAAAAAAGAAATCGTGAAAAGGGGTGGGGATTTGGTTATTCTCTCTTTACTGAAGAGTCTGAGTATACAAGCACTATTTCTGCTAGATATTATAAAGATGGGTCAGAAGTTTTGATAGCTCAAGAAAATAAAAACCCAAGAAAACTTACTCCAAGGGAAGCTAGTAGATTACAAGGCTTTCCAGAAAATTTTATTATTCCTGTTAGTGATACACAAGCTTATAAGCAATTTGGTAATTCTGTAGCTGTTCCAGTTATTAGAGCAGTTGCAAAAGAAATGCTGTATAGCTTAAATCTAATACCTAATGAACATAGAAAAAATCAATTTCGTACAAATTGACAGCTACCGATTAACTATTAATTTGGAGCTTTACAAGACTTTGAAAGATGTGATACAAACGAAACTTACAGAAACTCAAACTCTTATACTTATAGGAAAACTCAAATTATTAATACATTCAAAGGAAAAGTTTGATACTAAAATAAATATCCTGTACAAAGGAATTGATGATTTAACAAAAAATACTAAAACTAGAGAAAAAACAAAGCAATTAATCGGTAATAATATTTTTAGAGAGGAAAGTTTCATATTATTCAAAATAGCCCTCAATTTGGATAGGTTTAAAAAGGTTATTCTACAACAAAGCAAATTAGTTGCAGAAGATTTTCAACTAACAGAAAATATACATATAATGGACTTTCAGTATGATTATAATATGTTGCATTTACCTTATTCAGTTAGGGTAACAGGAGCATTACTAATAAAAGCATTGTTTGAAGAAATAAATTTAAGAAAAAACATACTTTACAAACCTCTTGCAGAAGATTTAACCAAAATAGAAAATCTAGATGCTGATGCAATTCTACAAATTATTTATGCTGAAAGTGCCAGTCAGTCTATTCGTTTGAGTTCTGGTAGTAGTTATGAAAATAGATTAGAAGAAGTATTTAAAAATAATAATATTACTTATAAAAGTCAATCATTTGATGTAAATTTGCAAGCTGTAGAATATGATTTTATTCTAACTCGCAATGGAAAAAAAATAGGTGTAAGTGCCAAAAGAACTTTGAGAGAACGTTATAAACAAAATCACGAAGATGTAGAGAAATTAGAAGTAGATGCAATGTTCTTGATAACTTTAGGAATTGATCTAAACGAAGACAAAATTAGATACATTACTCATAAAGTAGGAAATTACATTTTTGTAGCATCAGATTTATACGAACAAACTTCCTTCTTTCAAAAGAATCAAAATGTTTATCCATTAAATTTGTTTACGAATGATTTGATAGATAAAATACTAAAATTAAAGTAGAGTTTCTTTGAATATAGGATATACAAAAGTCAAAAAATATTCCTCATTTAACAAAACCAAATGAGGAATAAATATATATATAACTCTGTTTTCCTAACGGTTTTGTATCTTCCCCAAAACAGTATCCAATGCTGCTTTCATTTTATCAATTGAAGCTGCAACAGCCTTTATCATAGTATCTTCTTGCGCTGAAACAGTAACAGGTTGTTTTCCTTCAAAACGTGCTTCTAATAGACATTTTATATCATTTGAACCATCTTTTTTGCCATTTTCATCAGACAAATGAACTTCTATCCTTGTAATATGAGAATCATATCTATCCAATTTTTTTGAAATCATATCAGAAAAATAGGCTTGATTGTCTGCATCTCCGTTTATCGTTTTGTCTGTATTAAATTGAACTTTCATGTGTATGCGTTTTGAGTTATGGGTAATAAATTTTGTTTTTACTGATTAAAAAGTTAGTAATTTGTCTCTGCTAATTTACAATTATAAAACTAATTATTAGACTAATAAGCTATTTTACCTATTTTAGTTATAAAAAAAAACCATTTTCACAATCAAAACAAGTTGATTACAAAATGGTTTTTAATTAAGTACAATTTACTATTTCATCTACTTTATGTTCATTTATCTCATGATATAAATTTTACCTATATTTTTCTTAAATAGATTATCTTTTGCTGTTTCTCTGTGCTTCAAAACTAAGTTGGTTATCACGAATATCTACTTTATAAAGATAGACACCGTTTGCAAGTTTGTCGCCATATTCGTCTGTTCCGTCCCATCTAAAATCAGAAACATTATCTCCAATTCGTATTGCGCCTAGTTCATCTTTTGTAATCGTTCTGACTATTTTTCCTGTAATGGTCATAATCTGAATGCGAATATCATCAGGAACTTCTGCTCCTGTGAGTGTAAAGACAAACTGCATTTTGGTAGAAAACGGATTTGGATAAGGATAGAAATGGGTAAGCGTTGATTTATTGACTACCTCAAAATTAACCTTATACTCTTCTGCACCTGCTTTATTTCCACTCTCATCTTGCGCATCTACTGAAAGCGTATATTTTCCATCTTCCAAACGTTCTGGACGATATTCTAAACGAAAATTATTATCCTGTGAAGCAAAATATTGTACATTCTGACCGTCGTAATTAAGTCTTACACGTTCACAACTATCACACTTACTCAAATAAAGATTTATTCCGACAGTATCTTTTCTTAATAAAAACTTATTTTCGTCTCGTAATTGAATAGAAATAAGAGGAGTTGGCGAAATAATATCTCCATCCATAATTTTTATTCCATCAAAAGCCACATCCAAAACAGGGTTTACATTATCAGCAACTACAGTAAAATTAGCTTGTAAAATATTATTCTCATAAAGCTGTTCGCCCTGAATTCTTGGATTTACAAAGACAGTCAATAGATTATCTCCAAAATATTCTAAAGAATAAAATTTTGCATCAAACAAAAGTTCTTCGCCTCTCGCCAGCGTTGAAAGCGTATCATACGACTCTGTTGTAATACCTGTTTGTGCATTTCGAACTGTATAACGAACAATCAAAGGACTTGAAAAATCGCTACCCGAAATATTGCGAAAACGAAAACGAACATCTACCGAATCTCCAGCCGAAGCCTGTAGATTAGTATTCTGACGATAAGAAAGTGTATCATACAACAAAATTCCTTCAGGAACTTCTCTATAAATTACTTGCCAACGATCCAACTGTGGCGAAGTTTTGTCTACAGAATCGCTAAGAGTGGCACGCAATCTCAAATAGGGATATTGATTTGCATCAATTTGATTTAATGCGAAATTGTCTTGTGTTATGCTTTCTGCTAGTGTAGTTTGAGAACCATTAAAATTTTCGCCCACTACATCTATCTTCCATTTGTCATTTGTGTTTGCATCTACACTTCTAAACATAGTACCCCAATCAGCAGCAGGCCTATCAAAGAAGAAGTTACAATTCCCTTATCAGACGTTCCTGAAATGGTAAAACTTTCATTAATTACATCTGTAAATCCTTTAATATTTACTATCAAAGCAGTTCCTTTTGCAGCACCTTTTCTTCCTACCACAACAAAAGCCGAACGATTAGGCATAGCCAAAAGACGAGCAAACTGTTCGTCTGAAAGTCCCAAATTACCTAATCTACCCAAACTTGCTCCTTCTCTACCCATTAGAGTAGAGTTCATCATGATTACATAACTTCCGTCTCTGATGTTATCAAAGTAGTCGTTCATTCTGTCAATACCAAAGAAAATAGGAGGAATTCCAGTTGCTGTAAGTGCAGCACCACACGCCTCATTAGGATAAGGATTATAAATAGTTCCATTACGGTCATCTATCACAACGCCAATTATTCTATCGTCATAGCAATCTCTATTTACCAAATCTACCCCATTCATTTTGATATAATAATTTCCACTTTCAACTGCATTTGCTCCTGCTGCTTGTATTTCAAAGTTTAAATTATAAGACTTAAACTCCCATTTACGAGTTTGGTCAGAATAAGTGATTCCCTTCAACTCTGCTTTGTCAAATTGAGCAACATGACTTTGTGACCAGCCAGCAGGACTATTATTAATATAAACAAACGATGAAGTTGCCCATTCTTGATTGTCTTCTCCCTGTGGGTCTGCATAACGAACACGCCAAAAATAAACCGTACTATCTCTCAAAACAGGAAGATTTACTTTCCATTCTGTAGTGATATAATCTTGCAGAACAATAGATTTTTTGACCGAGCTATTAAACAAATGCGTCGTGTCCATTTCATATTCGTAACTTCTTACTTCCGTGAAAGGGTTATTATTTTGAGCAATAAGTGTAGGTATTGTGGTGTTTATGATACTATATTCTTTTGGAGCAAGCGTAATCATTGTTCCACGTTGCATAAAATATTCAAAAGAAGCATAGTTATTTGTCTCATTGGACTCATCAATTTCTTCAAAGAAATCCAAAAAGACCTCAAACTTATTGAGTCCAATAGATTTTGCTTTCACTTCCTCTGCTACAGAAATATCATAATACAAGGTATCTTCATTTGCGATAGTAGGATAATCTTTTACGGCATAAAAATCAGTCGTTCCGTCGGGAAAAGTTCTCTTCACACGAATAGTTACCCTGCGATTTTGAAAGTCCATTATACCCAAATTCTTTGCTGCAATCTTTACTCTAAAATTATCACTATTTGCATTTACAAAATTTTCGTTTACTGCAGGTACCAAATTCACACGAGCATTACTTATCATATAATCGGGTTTGGTAATCGGAATGAGACGAACAGCTGGGTCTCCATGAAGGATAATTTGTTGTGCTGCTGCTTTTGCGATCTCATTTTGTACTCCATTTCTTGCCATATAGGTACGCAACATTTTCTGCATTACTATTCCTATCGGAAGGTTTAGATTTTCCTTTTTTGTAAATGCTTCTTCATAAAATGTTTGTGTATAAAGGCGCAACTGTCCACTAAAACCAAGCTCTCCATGAGAAAGGAAAAGTATTGCCCCTTTATCTGGTGTAAGTGTCCAATCTTCAGCTAGTGAAACATTAGCAGAACTTCCATAAGGATTTCCTGTACCACAACCATTGACGAGCATCATCGGATAACGCCCTTTATTACGATAATCAAGGCGAGGATTACTGACAAAACCAACTTCTATATCAGTAAAATTAACACCTGCATGACCAAAAAATGTAATCAAAGAAACTCCTTCATTAATCTCCTTAGATATATCAATAAATTCTACAAAATCAGTTGTTTTTTTGGAAAGTATTTTTACTTCAGCTCCCAAATACTGACCTTCTGCAATGTCTGCAAAACCTTCTACATAACGTTTAAAACTAGCGTGTTCGGAAGGCGTATATCCTCCACTAAGATGCAACAAACGTTTGCGCCAGCTTTGATTGCCTTCAATAGTTTCGTGTTCTTTTACTTTGTTGAGATAATCAATAACTTCTTTCGGACTTTTAGCAGAAAGGCGAGCAGTAGCAAGTGCCGGGTCCAAACTGTTAGTTATAATTCCTGCTGTAAGCATGTGATCAGAACCTGGTAAGCCATACGGTGGAATATTATTACCAAGTGGATCAATAGGCAAAACACCTTCACTTTTACCCAAGAGAAACAAATATTCAGGATTTCCATTCGTAATCATATAATTAGAAAAACGACGAATAGAAAGAGGAGTTATTTCTCCATACGAAAAAATATCGTAGAGTTGTTGTATATCTACAATCAATGGTTTGTGATTGCCTCCTTGCCCAGAAGCACGATAATCTGCATAAGCTTGCACTACATCGGGATATTCTTTATACCCATCTCTCAAATTTTTTGAAGTAAGGATGATAAAGTCTGCATCTAGTGTAGTAATAGGTTTTATAGTTGTTTTTGTAATAGAAGCAACTTTCTTTGTAATTGTAGAAGCATAAATAATACGGTTTTGATTTGTATTTGGAACAATCATCGTTCTTTTATTCTCAACACTATCAGCTTGTATTTCGATTACGTTTTGAGGATCTGTAATATCAAAAAAGCGACTAGAAGCAGTAGGATTTCCTATTTCAAGATACGATTTTGAAGTAGAATTACGCTGCAAATTAAATGTTTTTTCTGCTTCTCCGTTCATGCGAGTTGCTTGTGGATAGGTTGTCCAGCCTTCACAATAACTAAATCTACCCCTTCCAGAGGCTTGAAATAAGTCTTCTGTGATATAGATAAGACTTCCATTTGCAAAAATACCTAGTGAGTCGGGAATAGATACTGATCTTTTTACGACTTCGTAATTTTCGAATTCTGGCTCTGCAATTACACCTCTAGTAGAATTCATATTATATACCATTCTAACTTTATTATAGGTATTTTCTTTTCCCACTATTCCCATTCCTATTTTTGCTTCTACCAAACTATCAGGCACATAATCCATTACAGGAAGCCCATGAATAACACGAGGATTATTCATTCCATTCGTTATCAACACACTTGCAAAGCCTTTTCCCTCTTCCCAGTCACTCATCAAAGCACCTCTACCACCTGTAGATTGAAAACTCAACGGAAACAAAGGTCCAAATGTACTTAGATTAGGAAAAATAGCTCGATCTTCTTGAATATGAAAGCGTTCTGCTGTCTTATTTTGAGTGTTTTGTTCGTAATATTTTTGTGTACGCAAACCTGTCTGTGAAACACCTCTTGAATACGTAAGATAATAAACTGAAGTAGGTCCATAAATAGAATGACTTTCAATAGTTCGTTCAGTAGGGTCTGGAAACATTAATTTGTCGTGTTCTCCATCTCTTCTTTTTCCATAAAATTCTACATAATCTAATGAATCTAATCTTCCATCTGCTTGTCCTTCTACATAAATCGGAATCTCTTGTCCGTGATAATACATTTGCAGACGATTAGGATTAATACTTAAAGGAACTCCTGCATCTACTAATTCTTGAAAGTTTAATCTATAAATACCGTCTTCATTTAAGGTAATTTTGTAATATACTTTATCATAATCTACCCAATTCATGTACTGACTAAAATCAGCAGGAGGGAAATAAAGTTGTGCTTTTACTTGATTAGAGAAGGAAAATACTAATCCTACTACAAATAAAAAAGAATATATATGTTTGTTCATAGCTATAATGAAGTTTTTGTAAATCTTAAATGTATAATTTCTTTTGCTTTTCTTAGTTGTGATTATTGTATGTCTTGTAAGCTCTATTTGGTTAGTAAGGATAAACTATCTATTCTGTTAGTTTTAATTTAATTTAATTTAACATTCTGAACGAAGTGAAAGATATAATCATCTTAAAAACTTGCTATTATAACCGTTCTTTACCAGCAAATTTTTCAGTTCAATAATTTACTCCCCTTTTTGGCTAGAATTTTTCAAAGAGTTAATTTGTTGTTGATTAAACATAAAACGAAGTGAAAAGACGTGCGAAAAAGGAACGATTGATTGGTCAAAGGCATTCGTAATAGCATAATCGATGACAAACTGTTTGACTACAATCCCTACACCAAAATTAGGTTGGTATGTCCAAGTTTTGCTACGGTCAAAATCTGTAACTTGTTGAAAATTACCTATTCCACCACGAAGATAAACTATATTTTTGTAATCTAATTCTACGCCAAAAGTAGGTGCAACAGAAGCAAAATCAGTTTTTATAACTGTATTTCTTTTTCCATCGAATGTAGTTTCTAACCCAAAACTTCCCATCACTCCAAACTGACTATCTTTAGTACGCCAAGGATAAGAAGCTCCCAAAGTAAGGCGAGGTAAAGTTACTTCTAATGAATTGGTCGGAATCTCGTTTCCTGTTCTTGAAAACGTTTCTCTAACAGCCTCACTATTAAATGAATAAGCATTATATGTTCCTGTAATATCACGTCCCATTATTCCAATTTGCCAATTTTTTATTTGCGTTTGCATACCTATATCAATCCCAAAACCCCAAGAAGTAGCGAAAATACCTGCCGAACGGTGTACTACTTTTGCACTTGCTCCCAAATAGATAGGATATTTTTTTTCTGCTCTATATTCTTTTTCTTCTGTCGCTTGTCTTTCTTTTATATTCAAACTCATTGCCCGAGCATACGAAAACATAAAGGCATAAGAAGCCTCTGCAAACGAACCTACATTATTATAATCTACACTTCCGTTTTCATCTATTAAAAAACGAGTATCAGGAATATCATCAATGCCAAAACGAATAACTGTAAAAGCAATTCGGTTGGTAGAATCAATAGCAGCCGAAAAACCTCCATAATCATAATTAGCAATCCCACCAAAATAAGAGACGTGCATTAGCGAAAGTTCGTATTGCTCCTTCGAACGCATCAAACCTGCTGGATTCCAATACGCTGCCGTTACATCGTTAGTAAAAGAAACAGGAGTAGATGCCATTGCTAGTCCTCTTGCTCCTACTCCAATAGCCAAAAATTCGTTACTGTATTTTGGAGCATTTTGAGCGTACAAAGAAAACGAAATAGTTGCAAAAATTATTGTAAGAAATAATGTAACAACAAATGTTCTTATAAAAGAAAAATAAGCAGTATAAATAGAAATCATTAAGTTAATGAATAATAATAAAGTAAAATAAATAGAAGATAAAAATTACAATTTTAATTGATTACCTCTATAGAATAATTAACTAACTACCAGACCAATACAATCGGTTTTTGAAAAAATATTTTTACAAAGATACAAAAATCAATAAATTTTGTTTTCAAAACAGATTGATTACCAAATTATTTGGTAGCATTCTCCATAAGTAAAAATCATAAATAATCTACAACTTATTATAAATAGCAAAAGGCTTTCCAATACGAATATAGAAAGCCTTTTTTTGGATAAAATTAGCACAAAGTAGGATTAATCCCACTCTTTGTCTGAAAACTCTTCTTTTACTTTGCCACTATTGTCAAACCATTCTGGCAAACCGTAAGCATATCCTTTTTTACCAGGAACGTTATAACTTTGAATACGGTCTTTCAATTTGTAAAGCGCAGCCGACAAAGCTCTATCTACTTGAATGGCACTACGATCACCGATACGTTCGTCTTCGAAGGCTAGGTCACGCATTTCATATTTAAACAAAAGCTCGTTTTTTTCTTGCAGTTTGTCTAAAATAAATTTTTCCCATTGAATACGTCCACGACGCATTCCTCGCTCACCAGTACTAAAACTACTGCTTCTCTCCTCTCCCTTTAAACGTGCAAGAACGGCACGAATATCTTCTGATTCTTTGGTAATAGCAGCCAAACGACGCTCATAACGAGCAGTAATTTCTGCAAGTTGTTGTTCACTAAAATTGACAGATCTTGTCATAATGTTGATAAATTTAATTGATTATTTTGGGTAAATACAAGCAAAAAAAGATTATTTTTCTTTATTAGAATAAAGAGGAATTATCTATTAAAGAATTATATATTGAATTTTAAAAGAAAATCTACATACATCTTTTTTTTAAAGATCTTTTACAAATTTATTCTTAACTTTTATTCTTATTTCTTCCTCATTCTAAAGACAATATAGAACAAATAAGGGGTATATTTATATTGCCTTGAAACTGAACTTAAATTTTGAATAAATGTCTATTTTCGTGTTTTATATAAAAATGATATTCAAGAATATAGTATATAAATGACTTTCTTGTATGGCAAAAATAACAAAGTTTTCTTAATAACAATAGATTTTGTAAAATTTTTTTAAGATTTTTGAATTTTTTTTTGTTTTTAATAAATATAAACACCTTTTTACCAGTTTGGTATACATAAATCTATTCTTTTTATTTTAAATTATTTTGTGAAGACACAATACAAAAATACGCCTTCAGTTTTCGTTTTTATCAAACAAGAATTCTAATTTTTGAATTGAAGACTCTGTTTCAATAAACGTTATCACGGTTATCTACAGGTCTAACAATCAATTAGTTATAGAAAAACAAAACAGTCTTATTTTTCCATAACGACAGGTTTGCAAACCTGTCGTTATGGAAAAATGAACATTACTAAATCAACCGTGATAACGTTTAATAGGAGTAACATGTATCAAATTCTGTATACGATTTCATTTTTGTCGAAATAATAGTTTGCTTTTTCCATAAAATAGGGTTTGCAAACCCTATTTTATGGAAAAAAGACGATAGCACAAAATAAAATTAGGGAAATATTTGTCTTTATTAAAATGTCGCTCATGTTGTCGCTCATGTTGATGTTTAAAATAGTTAGGGTAAACGCACGAAACTTTTTATACTGCTTTTAGTGTGTTTAAACACACTTTAACTATCAGAGTAAATTCAATTTACAAAGTTAAAAACTAGCTTGATTTGCTTTAAACGAGTACAATTTTTTTTTCGTGCGTTTACCCTATAAAATAGTTTTAAAAACTTTTTCTTATCTTTTGGCTTTATTCTAATGGGATTTCACAATTCTATTTTTTAGACTTATTTTTTCAAAATTTTAATTTATATTTTTTTACTATGGGATTATTTTCATTCATTAAAGACGCAGGCTCAAAGATATTTGGCAAGAAAGACGAAAAAAGACAAGCTCCAGACCCTCAAATCGCAAAGCATATAGAAGAGGAACAGGCTGTAGAAAAATCCAAACTTCAATCACTTCAAGATCAAGTACGTGCTTTGAACATTCCTATCGAAAACATGAATCTTGCTTTTGGGCAGTCTGTAACCGTAACAGGAAGAACAGAAACGAATGCAGACCGTGAAAAAATTATTCTAGCTATCGGAAATACAGAAGGCGTTTCAATTGTAGAAGACAAAATTGCAGTAACAAATCCAGAGCCAGATGCACAGTTTTATACTGTAAAGAAAGGTGATAGTTTGTCCAAAATTGCAGGTGAATATTATGATAATGTAAAAGCATTTCCTATTATTTTTGAAGCCAATCAACCGATGCTTAAAGATCCAAGTTTGATTTATCCTGGACAAGTATTGCGTATTCCTGCTCAATAAGTTGTTCGTTTTTTTCAAATTTAAAAGACCTTTGTATTTTTGGTACAAAGGTCTTTTTTATGCTTTTTTTCTAATTATTTTTTATCTTGAAATTATGAACCCACTACAAATTCTCAAAGAAGCAATAGATAGAAAAGCTCCAAATTTATGGAATAAAGAAATTACTCTTTCAAGAAATGAAATCTTAGTACGAGCTGGAACTATCGATAATTGGATTTATTATGTAGAAAGTGGTGCATTACGGATTTGTGTAGAAAGTGAAAACGAAATTCATACTACTCGCTTTGCTTATCGTGGTTCTTTAGTTACTGTTTTGGATTCTTTTTTTAGAAATAGTCCGACTATTTATTCTATTGAAGCAATCAGAAAATCAAAAGTAATTCGAATGAATAAAGAGGACTTTAAAAACTTTGTTTTGTCTAATACAGAATACACAAATTTGTGGCGAATATTATTAGAAGAACTCGTTTTGCAACAGCTAGAACGAGAAATTGATTTATTACAGAGTTCGCCTATTGAGCGTTATAAGCGTGTTTATGAGCGAAGCCCACAACTTTTTCAAGAAATTCCTCATAAATATATCGCTGCTTATCTTCGAATGACTCCCGAAACGTTTAGTCGATTGCATTCGGCTAAATGATTGACTTTATTTCTACTCTTCTGCTTTAAAACCAATTTTTCTATAAATATCTTCTAACTTGATTTTACATTCTCCAATTAGTGCATCTTCTTCACTATATGTTTTTATCTTAAAATCTCCGTCTTCATCTCTTGTATAAGCGATAATAAATTTGTTTTCACTACTTACAATAACGTAATTCTGAAGACTATCTAATTTTAAATAGCAATCCATTTTTTCGCTTAAATCATACTGTGCTGTGCTTTTGGAAGAAACTTCAATTATAATTTTAGGGTTTAACAAAACTTCTAATCCATTTCTTTTCTCTTCTGCAATTTCTACATTATCACAAACTACAGTAATATCAGGATAAAAATAGTCATCACACTCAGGAACGTAAACCAGAAAATCACTTGGATAAACTTGACATTCTTTAGTTTTCAAACAAACATAAAGTTCTCCAATCAAATTCCCTACTATTCGATTATGGATTTCTTGCGCTCCTGCCATGGCGATTATTTTGCCGTTATGGTATTCGCTTTTTGTTTCTGCTACAGCTTCTCTGTCTAAATATTCCTCTTTAGAAACAAACTCTTCTTTCTTCTCCTTTTTATCTTTTGTAGAAGTTTTACTTTTTCTAAATTTTTCTTGTTTTGTTTTATCTTTTATAGCCATAATTTTATTCTATTAAAAATTTGATAAATCAAATCTCAATGATGTTGTTGGTGTCGCTTCGCTAAAACACCAACAACGGCATCGGAGTATCCTTCTTATTCTAGCCTTTGTATCCTTTATAGCCATACTTTTGTTCTATTAAATTTGATAAATCAAATCAATGATGTTGTTGGTGTCGCTTCGCTAAAACACCAACAACGACATATTACATTAAACGCTCATTTCCAGTTCTTTATACAACGGAAAATCTTTCATCCAGTTATTGATTTCCGAACGAACGTCAGCAATTACTTTCTCATCATCAGCATTTCTCAACACTTTATCGATTAGCTCAACGATGCGTTCCATGTCGCTTTCCATCATTCCACGAGTAGTAATGGCAGCCGTTCCGATACGCATTCCAGAAGTAACAAAGGGAGATTTGTCATCAAAAGGAACCATGTTTTTATTGAGTGTAATGTCTGCTTTTACCAATGTGTTTTCTGCTTTTTTGCCTGTAATATCTTTGTTTCGAAGGTCAATAAGCATCAAATGATTATCCGTTCCACCAGAAATAATTTTGTAATCTCTAGCCATAAAAGCCTTTGCCATTGCTTGTGCATTTTTGGCAACTTGCTTGATATAGGTTTTGAATTCAGGTTTTAGAGCTTCTCCAAATGCAATTGCTTTTCCTGCAATTACGTGTTCTAAAGGACCTCCTTGTGTACCAGGGAAAACTCCAGAATCCAATAAAGCAGACATCATTCTCACATTTCCTTTCATATCTTTATGTCCAAACGGATTTTCAAAATCTTTACCCATCATAATAATTCCACCTCTAGCACCACGCAAAGTTTTGTGTGTTGTAGAAGTTACAATATGACAATGTGGCAACGGATTATCCAAAATTCCACCAGCAATAAGTCCAGCAGGATGAGCAATATCAGCCAATAAAAGCGCACCCACACTATCAGCAATCTTACGCAAACGAGCATAATCCCACTCACGAGAATACGCAGAAGCACCACAAATAAGTAATTTTGGTTTTACTTCTTTTGCCTTTTTTTCTACTTTATCCCAATCGATAAGTCCTGTTTCTTTTTCTACTCCATAAAAGTGTGGTTCGTATAATTTTCCCGAAAAATTAACCGTCGAACCGTGTGTAAGGTGTCCACCGTGTGAAAGGTCAAAGCCCAAAATCTTATCTCCAGCATTCAAAACTGCTAACATAACGGCTGCATTTGCTTGCGCTCCCGAATGGGGTTGAACGTTTGCCCACTCTGCACCAAAAAGTTCTTTCAAACGATCGATAGCTAACTGCTCTACTTTATCAACAACTTCACAACCACCATAATAACGCTTTCCTGGTAATCCTTCGGCATATTTATTTGTCAGAACACTTCCCATTGCTTCCATTACTTGTGGAGAAACAAAGTTTTCAGAAGCGATTAATTCTATTCCGTGTTCTTGTCTTTGGCGTTCTTGTTCTATTAAATCAAAAATTTTAGTATCTCGTTGCATAATGTTTTTTATTTTAATGTTTTATTTTCAATATATTGTAACATAAATTTATTTGTGTTTTTCTACCGTCGTTAAGACTTCGCCGTCAACGAGGATTATCACTCAAAAACCTCAACGACGGCTTTAGCCTCGTTGACGGTGGAGTATAAAACACTACCATTTTGTTAAAAAACTTGTGTTACACAGTATTCAATATTGAATGAAGAAAGTTAGGTTTTTCAAAAATACAAAATTTTAGTGTATAATTAATTTTCAAACAAGTAAATTATTTCTTCTTTTCACATGAAATAAACTACTTTTTCTCTTCCTTCGCCCAAGCCGATTGCATTCCAGAATTTACCATATTCGAAGTGGCACGGCTGATAAGATGTCCTGTTTCTTTGTGATGAATTTCTGCTGAAAAGTTTATCATCGTTTTTCCCTTTCTGACCAAAATAGTTTTTGCAATTACTTTATCGCCTATTTTTGCTTGTCCCAAAAAATCAACTGTTAGATTTACAGATAAATAAACGTGAGGAAGAGCAAGCGAAAAACAAGACATTCCGATAAGGTCGTCCATAATTGCAGAATGAATTCCACCGTGCAAAATACCGACAGGATTTGTCATTTCTTCACGCACTTCGTATTCCATTTCCATCTCGCCTTCATTTGCAGAAATGAGTTTTCCATCAAGCCAAGCAGAAAACGGTGGATTCATTGCACCTAGTTTTTTTCCTTCCTGTGATTTTATCATTGCTAGAATTGGATTCATAGTTTTTTGTTTTTTGTAATCGAATGAATATGAAATTACTTTCTCAAAAATTTACTCTAAAACTCTCACTTCAATTCTACGATTAAGTTCTCGTCCTTCTTTTTCGTCATCGTTGCTGGCAATTGGTCGCTGCTGTCCATAACCATTTGCTTGTAATCTAGTTTTTTCTACTCCATTTTTTACTAAATAATCAATTACAGATTGCGCTCTTTGTTTGGATAGAATCAAATTACTTGAAGCAGTTCCAGTATTATCTGTATGTCCGATTATTTCTAAAGAAAGTGATTTGTTTTGATCTAAAAATGTAGCTAATTCATCCAACATTTGATAAGATTCTGACTTCAAAACAGCAGTTCCATTTTCAAAATAAATATTTTTTAGCGTAATATTTTTACTTGTATTGTCAATTAAATCTTGCAGCAATTTTTGATTCTTCGATTTATTTTCATTCTGATAAATTCCTTCTTCCTCTACATACAAATAAGCATTAATCGTATAGTTTTTAGAATTTCGTTGAGCCAGATTGTAAGGATTTAATGAAAGTTGATCTTGATAAGCTAATCTATTTTGATAGCTAATTTCTACATCAAAAACAGTTTCAGTTTTTTGTTTCAATTGATAATTCATGACTAAACCTTTCACTTTGTCTTTCAAATTTATTGGAATATTAATTTTATAATTTCCATCTTTATCTGTTTTGGTTTGAAAAGTTGCGCTGTCTATTGCATAATTTGCGCTTTTGAATATAATATCAGCGTTTTGTACAGGTTTTTTTTCTAATGTTCGTTCTCTAAACTGTCCTTTTACTTCCACCGAATCAAAAAAGAAAACTTCATAAATATCATCTCCTCCTTGTCCGTTTATTCTATTAGATACAAAATAACCTAATTGATTTGTCTGGCTTTGAGAATTATCAATAGTAAAATAAAGCTCATCAGCAACACTATTTACAGGATAAGGAAGCAACAACGGATTTGTCCATTCTTTTGAAAGCGTATCAAATTCTGCTCTAAAAATATCAAAACCACCTGCTGTATTTTCTCTATTCGAACTAAAATAAAGTGTATTAGTTGCATCCAAAAAAGGCGTTACTTCACTTGAACGAGAATTAAGTTTTTCTAATAAAATAGGCTTTTCAAAGTCATTTTTTGTGTCTGTTCGTGTAGAAACAAAAAGTTCGTAATTTCCTCTTGATTTGTAATCAGAAGCAAAAACGAGTATTCTTTTATCATTAGAAAGACACGCATATTCTTGAATTCCCTTTTCTTCACTTAATGTTTGGGAGAATAATTGTGGTGTTTGCCATATTCCTTTTTCACGTTTTAAAGTCTTTAAATCTCCATTTTGAGAAATAAGAAATGTTTTATCACTATTCGTAAGTTCATATTTCAAAATCTGCAAAACACTAAATTGAGAATCTAAAGACTCGGATTTGTTCCATTGTTCGATTTCCTTTATTATTCCATCTTTCTCTATTTTGGCGTTATAGAGCGTAAATATTTCGGTGTCGTAACGGTCAGTAATTTTTTCTTTAAACGAAAGACGATTACTACTATAAATTAGATTGTCAGAATCTGGTATTTTGCTCACTCCAAAATCGTGAAAAGGAGAATTGACGTGCTGCCCCATATTTCGGACAAGATAATTTTCTGGTAATTTGTAGAGTTCTAAAGCCGTTTTGAGGTGTCCTAAAAGTCTGTCGTAAGTTTCTATTTTACTTTTCGGATTTCGGTCTGCGTAAAGTTTTAACATTTCAAGCGCATTTCCAAACTCTTCATTCAGAAAATAGGCTTCTGCCAGCCAATAAAAATAATGTGTGTTTTCTTTAAGCTGATTTGTATTTACGGCTTTTAGTTCACTCAAGGCTTGTTCTTGCAAATGCAAATGTAGTTTTGAGATTGCAGCATAAAATTTTGCATCTTGATTTTGAGGATTTTCTGTTTTTATCTCGTCAAAATAATAGAGCGCACTTCTATACTTTCCATTTTTAAAATCCTCTTTTCCATTCAAAAAATATTCCTTTTCATTGTAGCCAATTTGTGAAAAACAAAACGGAATGTGTATCAAAATCAATAAAATTATAACTATTATTTTCTTCATATATTTCTCTAAATTACTCAAACAACTCTTTTTTCATAATTCTACAAAAATAACTAAAAAGGCTTTGCATCGGAAATGATACAAAGCCTTTAACTTTTCTATCTTTAATTATTTTCAAGATAATTTCTCAATTTCTTTCTTAATATATTCAAATAACTTATCAGAAACTCTAAAATTTGTTTCTTGAATTTTCTCAATCAATGAAAATGCAGAATTTATTTTTCCTTCTTTTTGTGCTTTAATAAGTACGCCTAATGTACCTATAACGTTTATTCCTAAGGAAATAGCATATTTTCTAACACGAATATCATCTAAAATTATCAACGAATTTTGTGTTTTCAAACTCATTACAATAGCACTCGCTTCCCCTTCATCTATTATTTCTGCAATGGCTTTATATTCTTCGAATTCAATAGTTACTATTTCTATCCAAGTAGGTAATTGATATTTAAACTCTTCAGCTATTTTGTCAGTAACATAAATTTTACCAAAAACTTTCCTCAAAATATCTAACTCATCTAGTTTAGTAAGAATGATTAGGGAACTTGTATCAGCAATAATTATTTGATTTATTGGTTTATTCTCCATTTCATAATTGATTCTGAATATCTTTTAAAATATCATCTTCATTATTTCCAAAAACAGAATATCCATAATTTCCCATAGTTTCAATAAAAGTAGTTTTGCTTATACCTACTAATTTTGCTGCTTGACCCAAACTTAATTTTCCACGTTCATAGAGTTCTCCTGCCATTATCATTTTGAGTTCGAAGGCATCAATACTTACCATTTTGGGTATTTCGAATTGTAAAGTCATAGTAGTTTTAATAAAAATGATAATCAATAGTTTTATTTTTCGTTTTCCTCTTCTTTTTGTCTAGCTATCTGTTCGTAATATTCTTTTGGCAAACCTCCCTTTGCTATAACTTCTTTAGCTTTTTTTACTTTCTCTGGAAAGAGAGATACTCCTTCACGTTTGTCTAATTCTGGATTATAAGTAATTTTTGCATTCTTTATAGAATCACAAAACGCTTGTATTTCTTTTAGTTCTTGTTCCTTCGTTTTCATGTTTTTTCTCTATAATTTTTTCAGGTAAACCATATTTTTTAATAAATTGATTTGCCATTTCTAATTTTTTAGGAAACAAAACTACGTTTTGTAATTTTTCTAGTTCCTTATCAAAAGCTACAATAGGAGTTTTTGATTTGTTTAGTTCTTGTATCTTATCTGATTTCATTATTTTATTTTTTTGTAATTAAAAATGCAGCATACTCTTTTCCTATTACGAAATTTTCCCATTCTTCGTTGTCAGTTTGAAAACCAAGCACTTCAAAATCTTCCGTAATTTCTTTCAAATTATTAGAAATGCCCATTCTGTAAAGTCTAGTTCTAGCTTTTGTACTTCCTGTCGCAAATATAGTAGCGTCTGGATATTTTTTGATAAATGAATAAATTGTAGAGGCTACAGTAGCCAATACTTTTTTACTATCTCCATTATTTGTAACATTTATGTCGTTTATAGTTTTAGTTTTCTCATCGTAATCTCCAAAACCTAAATTGTAAACTCCTTCTACATCTGTTTCAGTATATTCTACCATTTTACGAATTTTTCCTTTTATACCTTCACTTATAAATTCAAAGTTCTTAAGTAAAGGTTCTGATTTATATACATATTTTGGTTGATTCATATTTCTTTTAATTACTTCTTATCTCAACAGTTCATCTATCTTTTTCCCTAATTGTTTTTACCGAACCGTTCCCTTTGAGGGAACGGTTCGGTTTTTTATAAAAAAACCTTCCAAAAAGCCGTCAAAACAAGCATTCCGAGCGAAAAGGGTAATAAATATTTCCAACACATAGACATAAGCTGATCAACTCTCAAACGAGGAAAACTCCACCTTATCCACATCTGAATAAGCATAAAAATAATGGTTTTGCTCATCAGCCAAAAGAAAGACCATAAATAAGACGAAATACTTCCAATCTCTCCACTCGTATAATTTGCTAACTCAAAACTTCCGATATTTGGAAAAGGAGTATTCCAACCTCCAAAAAACAAAATACTGGTCAGAAGTCCTATCAAAAGCATCATTCCATATTCTGCAAGCATCAAAAATGCCCAACGCATTCCTGAATATTCCGTTTGAAAACCTGCTACTAATTCCGATTCTGCTTCTGGAATATCAAAAGGCGTTCGATTTGCTTGCGCTAATCCTGAAATAAAGAAAATCAAAAAGACAATAAAAAAGAAAGGCATAGAAATAATATTCCAAGACAAAATTCCTCCAATGTTTTGTGTTTCAATATTCAAAAATGAAATGCCGAATAAATAGGTTACTTTATCTGTAAAAATTCCTTGAACTTGACTTATTTCCTGCAAATCCAAAGAGCCATTCCAAACCACGACACACAAAATCGAAAGTCCTAGAGGAAGTTCGTAAGAAACCATTTGAGCTAAAGAACGGACAGCACCATACAACGAAAATTTGTTAGAAGAAGCCCAACCTGCCATCAAAATTCCGATGACATCTAAGGCTACAATTCCGAGCCAAATCAAGATTCCTAAAGGCATATTACTTTTCGTATTTGCAGTAAATGGAACAATCGCAAAACCTGCAAAGACAGCCATAAAAACCAAAATAGGAGCAAACTTGAATAAAAATTTGTTGGTAGAAGACGGAATAATATCCTCTTTGAAAAGTAATTTTACTACGTCAGCAAACGTTTGTAGAAGTCCAAATTTTCCTGTTTCGGTACGGCCAATACGGTCTTGAATAAAAGCCGAAATTTTGCGCTCTACATAAACTCCGACAAGCGTATTAAACAAAATCAAAGAAAGTGTAAAAATTATTATGAAAATAATAGGCATACTATTATATTTGGTAGTAAAATGATTGAAACTTACTAAAATGGTCTGATTATCTCTATTTTGGAAAAATTTTATTCTAAAAACACTTGATTTATCAAAATTTCATTTTAATTATTCGTTTTTTAAAGAAATGTTAATATATTAGTGTTTAAGTTGAAAATTATCAATTTTGACACTTATTTATTTTCTGTAAACACAAAATTACACACAAACCCTATAAAATCTTTATTTTATGAACAAAAGATACCGTTTATTTGCGATTGCCTTCGTATTCTGTTTTTGCCTTTTTGGAAACTTCTTTTTAGCAAAAGCTCAAGTTGATGTAGGCGATGCTGTAGAACCTGACGAAGAAGAATTTAGTATGGACAGTTTTGAAGAAGCTGATGATACTGTTATTAAAAGATATTGCAACAACAAAATTAATAATCTAAATCCGACTACACTTGTTGGAATAAGTTATGATTTTATGTTTGGAGCAGAACTCAATTCTAAGAGTCCAGAAGGTGATGATACAGATTTCAATTATACTTCTCCTATCCAGTTAAACCACGGTTTTCGTTTTGATGCTAATTTTCCTCTTATTTCAAAGAGTAATCTTATCCTGAATGCTACCGTTTCGTATTGGGAAAGTCGTTATAATTTTGATGAGGACAAAATAAATAGGAACGACCCTCTAGCTGTTTCTTTGAGTAATAATCCATTGAGAACAACTACATTAGGTCTTTTAGCTTTCAAACCTCTCAATGAAAAACATTTTCTTATCTTCCAACTTGCTGGTGGACTTAATGGAAACTATGATTTCGGAACGTATGATGCTGGCGAAACTAGTCCAGAATTTGGTAAGGTAAATCTTATGGCTTCAGTTCTTTTTGGTTGGAAAAAAAGTGATAATCAAAATATAGTCTGTTGGTCTTACTCGTACTTATCGTGGTGGTAAACTTCTTCACGTTCCTATTTTGCTTTGGAACAAAACATTCAATCCTAAATGGGGAATGGAATTACTTTTGCCTGCTCGTGGTGCGCTTCGTTATAATTTCTCTGCAAAGTCGGCTCTTAATTTTGGTTACGAATTAGAAGGACAAAGTTACCTTCTTCAAAACTCTCCAAGTATGCCAAGTCTTTTTCCAAGCAATGATTATGAGCTAAGAAAATCTGAAATCCGTACTCGTATAGAACTCAATCAAGCTCTTTCTAGTTTTATTCGTCTGAATCTTCAAGCTGGTATAGCTCCTGCATATCGTTTTGGTTTGGATAATGATGCTAGTGCTGGTTCTACCTTTGAAGACGGTGCAAGATCAGTAGGAAGTTTGGGTATGCCGATGTATTTCCGTATTGGTCTTAATTTTGTAAGCCCTTAATTTATAAGTGATTAGTGGCTCATTATTTTGTAAAATAAACAACAAAAAACACTAATTTATTAAAAAGGCATAGTTTTTGGATTTTCATTATATAAATAGCAAAACTATTACTTTATATAGCAAGACAATCTATTATAAATACAGGATTGAATTGTACTTTTATTAAAACCTATTCAGACAACACTTAAATTTAAAACCTTATTATGAAAAATATGAAAAAACTTCACATCATATTCATCGCTCTCTTTGCCTCTTTATTTGTTTTGACAAGCTGGACAGCAGCAGAATATTACGCTCCAAAAGAGGACGCTGGTGATGTTTTGATAGGCGATTGGATGCCAAGCAATGGTCGTTCTGTTATTCGTGTTTCGAAAGGAGAAAGCGATAAAGGACAAAGTTCAAGCAAGTATTATGGTCGTATTGTATGGCTAAAAGAAAAAAATAACGATGACGGAACTCCTCGTGTAGATGTAAATAATCCTGATGCTTCTAAAAAATCTCAAACTATTTTGGGTATGACAAATATGAGAGATTTGGAATTTGTAGGAGATAGCAAAGACTTAGTTTGGGAAAATGGAAATATTTATGACCCAAATAATGGTTCTGATTATAGCTTCGAAATGACAATGGACAAGAAAAACACGAATCTTGTAGATGGACGTGGTTACATTGGTGTTTCTATGTTTGGTCGTACTGATACATGGAAACGTTTGGTTAAGAAAGGTAAATAATTTTTATCTCTTTACAGTGTACAGTAGAGCTTTCTCACACTAAAGTGTGAGCTACATAAATACAGAAAACTCTTTCTATTCATTTAGGAAGAGTTTTTTTGTACTTTTTATTTCTCATTCTAAAGAATGAGCTACATTCAAAACATCAATTTTTTCAAATTTTCCATATATCCTCTACTTACTCTCACTACTTCATTGTTCTGCATGACAACGTCGTAACTAGTTGTATATTTATTTACTTCTTTTATAAAATGAATGTTTATCATCGAAGAGCGATGCACACGTACAAAAAATTCTGGATTTAGTTTTTGCTCTAATATTCCAATTCCAAAATTACTTACAAATGTTCCTTCTTTCGTTATTAGTTTTGCATAATCTCCGTAGGCTTCAATTCTGATAATTTCCTGTGTAGAAATATTGATTAATTTTTTATTATGCTGAACCAATATTCGTTTTGGATACGTATTTTGCTCTAAAATCAAATTTTCGGCAAGAGGTTGAAGTGCTTTTTGAGGCTCTAAAAAATTGAGTTTGTTCATAGCAGCTTCAAAGCGTTTTGCTGTATAAGGTTTCAATAAATAATCTATCGCATTTACTTCAAAGGCTTGCATGGCATATTCGTCGTAAGCCGTAGAAAAAATAATTTTAGGTAATTCTTCCAAATGTTGCAAGACTTCAAAACCAGTAAGAGCAGGCATTTGAATATCCAAAAAAATCAAATCAGGCTTAAATTCATTAATCACTTTTACTGCATCGACACCATTATTTGCTTCTGCAACGACAAAGAAGTTTTTATACTTCGATAAATATTCCTTTATCAATTTTCGTCCTGCTGCTTCGTCGTCTATGACAGCCACTTTTTTTAGTTCATTCATTTTTCGTTTTTGGAATTACTCGTGTTCCCACCATGTCCGTCAAGCTATGTTTTATTTCACCATTGCCAACGTCATTATCTTCGATAATTGACGCTTGGCAAGGTAAAATAAAACAGTCCTCCCTTGGCAAGCGTCTTTGTCGAAGACAAAAAGACGTTGCCAATGGGAAAAATAGAGTGCTAATTTTGATAGCTTGACGGACATGGTATACCTACGAGCCACATACTACAATTCAAATTTAATTATTAATCCTGTTGGATAATTATCGGTTACTTTCAAAACAGAATTATACATTTTCTCCAGTCGCAGTTTTGTATTTGTCAGTCCTACACCTTTTTCAAAAATAAAATTCTTGTCTTCTGTTTTTATTCCTATTCCTGTATCACGTATTTCAAAATGTAATTTTTCATTTTGTTGATAAATTTTAATCGTAACCTTTCCACCTTCAATAAGAGGAGAAATTCCGTGCTTTACTGCATTCTCTACCAACGGCTGCAAAATCATAGGAGGAATTCTGGATTGTAAAATTGTTTTATCTACATTTATTTCTACTTCCAAACGTTCTCCAAAACGAGCTTTTTCTAGTTCTAAATAACTTTTTACAAATTCTAGTTCTTCTTTTAGTGTTACAAAATCCTGTCTTGATGCTTTTAATTGATACCTAAAAAGGTCAGAAAGTTCGGCAATTAATTGTCGTGTTGCTTCTTGTTCTGGTGGAATGGCTGCATTAATGGTGTTGAAAGCATTATACAAAAAATGTGGATTTAATTGCGCTTTCAGAGCTGATAACTCACTTTGAAGAGCTATTTCTTTCAAAATTGCTTCTTCTTTAAGTTGTTTTTGAGATTGGGTATAGTAATGATAAGCGTGAAAAATTCCGAATTGTAAAACATAAAAAAGTGCTGGAATATAAATATCCCAAACCTGTCCGTTTCCCTGTAAATGAAAGTAACCGAAATAATCGCATACTTTATAATAACAAAAGCGAAAGCCAAAGGCAAAAACAGGAAGTCCAATCAAATGAACCGACAGACGAAGATAAAGAGGATAGTTTTTCAGACCTCTAAAAATAATCCACCAAATAGGAATGGTAATAAGAAGTTTGATGCCATAATTTATGAGTCCACTATCAAAAAAATCCCAAAAGTCAAATAAATCTCTCCAATCCTGACGGTCTTCTGGACGGTTGAGCCAAAGCGTAAAATAATAACTGTAGCCTGAAACGATATAAAAAACGATGACAAAAAGTAATTCATCGATTCTAATTCCTACTATCTTTTTTGAACGTATTTTTTGTATCATTTTTCTGGAATTTTGTTTCTGTACGGACAATGCATGCATTGTCCCTACTATAGCATCAAAACTAATTTTTCTATAATCAATAAATAAACAAAATCCGATAAGGTGTAGTATAATACGACGAATTGAAAATCTAACTTAACTATTTCACTCAACGGCTTATACTGCCATTCGTCAGAAACGAAGTGCAACAGAATTTATAAAAGTAGATATTTGTTTCATATTCTTTCAACAACTCCCATTATCAACGTCTGATTACAGACGATTGCTAAGGGAAAATTACAGATTAATACTTGCCTTTGTTGGTGTTTTAGCGAAGCGACACCAACAAGTAGTGCAACAATTTTAAACCCAACTATGAAATCACTTTTTCACACGCTCATTTTTCTCATTCTCTCTTCTTTTTTACCTGTATTTTCTCAAAACTATTCTATTATAGGAATTGCAGAATCTGAAACACAAGAACCAATTTCTTTTGCTGCTGTTGGCTTAATGAATCAAAACGACTCTTCACTTGCAAAAGCTACCGTAGCCGATGAAGAGGGAAAATTTCGTTTAGTAGGGATTTCTGAAGGTAATTATTTTCTGACTATTTCAAGTGTTGGGTATGATAAGTTTAATCAAAAAATCGTGGTTTCAACGGCTTCTCCTCAAACTATTGATTTAGGAAAATTAATCGTAAAGTCAAATAATGTTTTGAACGCAGTCGAAGTAAAAGCACAAAAACCACTTGTTGAAGTATTTGCAGACAAAACTGTTTTTAATGTAGAGGGAACAATTGCAGCCACGGGTTCTTCAGCCTTAGATGTGATGAGAAAAGCACCAGGCGTAATTTTGGACAATAATGATAACTTAATGGTAGAAGGAAAAACAGGTGTACAAGTTTATATCGATGGAAAAATCTCTGTTTTGCAAGGCGAAGCACTCACTAATTACCTCAACACGCTGCAATCTTCTGATATTGAAAGTATTGAAATTATTACTCAACCTTCTTCAAAATATGATGCAGCAGGAAGTGCAGGAATTTTGAATATTAAACTAAAGAAAAACAAGAATTTTGGCACAAACGGAAGTGTAGGAATCGGTTATTCGGTTTGGGATAATCATAGAATGAATAGTTCGCTTTCGCTCAATAATCGCACAAAAAAGACAAATACATTTTTGACATATAGTAATAATTTTGGCAAAACAGGAAATTTTATAAATCTCTACAGACAGCAAAACGACTTGATTTTTGATGCACAATCTAATAGCGTGAGAGAACAAAACAGTCATAATTTTAGAGTAGGAACAGATTTTTTTGCTACAAAAAACAGTACTTTCGGAATTTTGATTAATGCTAATCTAAGCGATAATTATGCAGAAACAGATTCTAGAACGCCAATTATTAATCAAACTACCAATGAAACGCTACAAGTTTTGAAAGCTGATAATACCGATGATTCAGATTTTTATAACGTTTTGGGAAATCTTAATTATCGCTATGAAGATACGTTGGGGCGTTCTTTTAATGTAGATTTTGATTATGGAAAATACGATTCGGATAGACAGAATTATCAACCCAATTTTTATTACAATGGAAACGAAACAGAAGTTTTGAGTAGTCTGATTTATGAGATGATAACGCCAACAAAGATTGATATTCTGACAGGAAAAGTAGATTACGAACAAAATTTTTTGAAAGGAAAATTAGCTTTAGGAATAAAAGCATCGCAAGTAAAGACAGATAATACGTTTGAGTTTTATGATGTTTTAGATGGACAATCTGTTCTCAATCTTGATAAAAGCAATCAGTTTTTTTATACAGAAAATATCAATGCAGCCTATTTTAATTATAACAGGAAATGGAAAAAAATGAATGTTCAGTTTGGACTTCGTGTGGAAAACACTATTTCTGATGGAAAATTAATTAGTACGCAGGAAGAAAATAATGAACGAGTAAAGCGAAATTATACTAATTTTTTTCCTTCTGGTGGACTTACATACAGTCCAAATCGTCAAAATTCTTTTGCTCTTACGTACAGTCGTAGAATTGAAAGACCAAATTATCAAAACCTAAATCCGTTTGAAATGCAGCTTGACGAACTTAGCATTAGAAAGGGAAATGCCTTTTTACAACCTCAATATATCGATAATATAAAATTTTCGCATACCTATAAATACACACTTAATACTTCGATTAGTTATAGTTATGTTCAAGATTTCTTTGCACAAGTTACACAAGCGCAAGACGAGCGAAGAAGTGTTCTGCAAACTCAAAATGTTGCTAGTCAAGAGGTTTGGAGTTTTTCGTTGAGCTATCCTTTTGAGGTTACAAAATGGTGGAATGTTTATGCAAGTATGAACGCTTACCATAGTTCTTACGAAGGAACAACTGATGCTTTTCTTTCTGTTTCGCAGAGCACGGTTACAGGTTACGGACAAAATACATTTTCACTTCCTAAAAATATTAGTTTTGAGGTTTCTGGTTGGTATAGTTCGCCTTCTGTTTGGGGTGGAACGTATGTAACGAAGAGTTTGGGTTCGCTTAATTTAGCTCTACAAAAGAAGTTTTTAGATGACAAACTTTCTCTTCGTTTGTCTATGAACGATGTTTTGTTTACTTCTCCGTGGCGTGGAGATACAGAATTTGATAATGTAATTATTCGTGGAAATGGAGGTTGGGAAAGCCGTCAGTTTAGAGTCAATTTGAGTTATAGTTTTGGTAGCAAGCAGGTAAAAACAGCTAGAAAACGCAAGACAGCAGCAGAAGATGAGAGTGGAAGGATTGAGTGAAAATAGTGTGAAATTTTAAAGCTAAAAACTCCTTATTTCTAAAAAAGAAGTAAGGAGCTTTTAGGTTTTATTCAAATTATTTTTTCATAGATTTAGCAACTTCTTTAATAAAATCAGAAGAAACCTCTAAAATATTCATAATCTGATCATGGGAAAAATTAGCTTTCAACATTCGTTTTGTCGCATTAGTTAAAGTTTCTTGTTTTCCTTGTTTGAAACGAATATCGCTTCTAATATCATAAGTGAGTGCCATAATTTCTAGTGATTTTATTTTTTCATAGATTTAGCTATTTTCCTTACAAAGTCAATAGAAACATTTAATGCTTTTGCAATATTTTCGGGAGAAAGTTCAATAGAAATTAATCCTTTTACATTTTCAATTAATTTTTCTTCCTTGCCTTCTTCTTTTCCTTGTTTGAAACGAATATCGCTTCTAATATCATAAGTTAATGCCATAATTTCTATTTATTTACCAATGGACTCTGCTACTTTTTTTACCATTTCTAGTGGTACTTTCAAAAATTCAACCACTTGTTTTTGAGAAAAATTGGACTTTAGAAGATTTTCTATTGCAATAGTTAATCCTTCTTGTTTTCCTTCCTGTCTGCCTTCTTTAAAGCGAATGTCGCTTCTAATATCATAAGTTAGTGCCATAATTTCTAAAGATTTAATAATTTGTTCTTGTAATTCACGTAATTTAGATAGTATTTCTAACTGTCTAACGTATTTTAATTGTTGTAGGTTCGGTTCTGTAATCTGCATTATTTTTCTGACAATCGTTGTGAGTGCAGTTTGCGTTTCTTCTTTTCCAAAATCAGCTAAGATAGCCAAAATAACTTCCTCTGGTTTTGAAGAGTTTACAAAGTTTTTGTAATCAATCTGTTGCATACTGATTACCTCAAAAGAAAATTCTAGCTTTTTATATTTTATTTGAGTAGGCATTTTAGATTTTCCTTTTCCAATATAAAAAACGTACTGCCTGACTTCTATCTTATATTCTCGCAACAAAAGTGCATAATATTCCAACATTCTATATTTCATTTTGGGTTCGTCCTTTACCTGAAACTCAATATGAAGAATATAATCTTTCTTTGTGTCTTTATGAATGACCTTTTTTAGGAAGTCTGGTTTTCGTTCAAGCGTATGCTGCAAATCGTCTTTAATTTCTTCAAGACCTTCTGGATCAATATTCAATACCTTTTTAGCTAAAGGAAGAATGATTTCCTCTATATTTTCCTTGAAAATTTTGTCATAATCTTGTGCCATTTATTCGTTTTTAGTAAGTGTGAAATGTTTTTCATAAAAATAGGTAAATGAAATTTCATAATAGCAACCTAATAAAAAAAACTCTTTATTCCTTTCAAAAAGAAGAAATAAAGAGTTTAAAATATTTATGAATCAGTTACAAAAAAATATTACATCGCAATAGCGAAAAATCCTCTTCTACCTGTTGGATGAAAACCTTCTATCAAAACGCCACCTGTTTTTCCTTCTAAAAGGCGAATTACGTCAGCCGAAGACTCTACTTTTTCTTTGTCTATGTGTGTAATAACAAATCCTTCAGGAACTTGTGCTTCTTTGAATTTTCCTTTGTTTACGGCAGCTATTTTTACACCTGTTGTACCAATTTTAGTAGCCATTTCTGGAGAGATATTCTGAATTTCTATTCCCAAAGTTTCGATTTTCATTAATTCTCCTGCTTCATTTGTGATTAATTTTGTTGTTCCCAAACGATTTTTGAGTTCTACTTTTGTGTTGCGTTCTTTTCCATTTCTAAGATAAACGACTTCTACTTTATCTCCTGGACGTTTGCGAGCAATTCGTTCTTGAAGCTGCGCCGAAGTATTTACCTGAACATCATCAACTTCAATAATTACATCGCCAGCTTCTAAACCTGCTTCTATTGCTCCACTATTTTCTGTAACGCCAGCTACATAGATACCACGAACGACAGATAAATTTTGTTCTTTGGCTAATTCTGCTGTTACATCTCTAATCTGAACTCCCAAAAGTCCACGCTGAACAATCCCATGTTCTCTTAAATCTGTAAATACTTTCTTTACAATTTCGGTAGGAACGGCAAACGAATATCCTGCAAAAGAACCTGTTGTAGAAGCAATTGCTGTATTTATTCCGACCAATTCGCCATTTATATTTACAAGTGCGCCACCACTATTACCTGGATTTACGGCTGCATCAGTTTGTATAAATGCTTCAATTCCCAATCCATCCTTGCGACGTAAAATATTAATATTTCTAGCCTTTGCACTCACAATTCCTGCCGTTACGGTAGAAGTAAGGTCAAACGGATTTCCTACTGCAAGCACCCATTCGCCCACTTGTATATCATCTGATTTTCCGAAAGTAACTGGCTTCAACTCATCATCTGCATCAATTTTCAAAACTGCCAAATCCGTACTTGGGTCTGTTCCGATAAGTGTTGCCGTATAACTTTTTTGATTATTCATCACTACATCAATACGAGTTGCATTTTCCACAACGTGATTATTAGTAACAATATAACCATCTTTCTGAACAATAACTCCAGAACCAGAACCCATTCTTACTTCGCCATTATTTTGATTTCTGTCTGGCATTTGCTGACCAAAAAAATCTCTAAAAAGGTCTTCCATAGATTGTTGCTGACGATTGCTCATAGAAGAAGGATTTCCAAACGTTTGGATATGAACAACTGCTGGTGTTGCTTTCTTAGCAGCTTCTACAAAATTAATCGTTTGAGGAGAAAATGTCGGACTTGCAGGGTCTGGATTTCCAAAACCTGTTTGTACAAACGGCTGACTTACTTGTGAAGTTCCGTTTTTGTAAGTTGGAGCAAAAAAGTTGTGATAAATGCCTAAAGCAACTCCTCCACCCATTATAGCAGAAAATAAGACGAGAAAAAATAATCCTATTCGTTTCATAATATTTTGTTTAATTTTGATTTTATGATTGTAGTAAAACACAGTTTATTATTTCGTTTCTAAACTGCTTTATATAGATTTAGTTCTGAATTTTTAGTTAGTGCTTTTCTTTGAGTTGAATTGCTAAATTCGTACTAATCATTATCTCTATTAAATGGATTAACAATTTCTAAGAAAAGGTAATGAAAATAATGAAAAAATAGCATAAAATTAAGATTGATTATAATTTCTAGTGTTAAAATAGAAAGTATGAATGTCTTTTTGTCAGTCTGATAAGGAATAGGAGATGGTAGATGGGAAGGTTTATTAATTATTTTGCACCAAAAAATCCCTATTCATTTTAATCAAAAATAAATAAGGATTTCTTTAAAAATAAGTCTTTAATAATTAACTATTTACAGATGTACTCTGAACTGTTTTTGTAGTTTTCTTTGCATAAGTAGGGCACGTTTTGTAAGAAGCGCAAGAACTAGCCGTAATGACTAAAAGACAACCGATGATTGCTGATGCTCTGCGAAAGTTTTTGATTGCAGTAATTTTCATAGAAGTAAAATTTTGAAGTATAAAATAGGTGTATAATATCTTTAGGAGCTTTAAAAGAAGCTAAATAGAAGAGGAGAAGGAATATAATGACACAAAAGTACAAAAAAATTATTATAATTTTCGTATCAAGTGTATGATTAGATAACGTATTTTTGTTCAGATTGGTATATCTATTTTTTATAAAAACAATAAAGCAAATAACTTGCCTTTTTGTCGTGTTGTACTTAATAAAGATACTAAGTTACAAATAGTTATCGATTTGATTATAGATTTAGATAGAAGACAAGTCAAATAGGAAATGAATTTTCGTCGAGTATTTCAGATTATTTACCGAGCCTTTTGATTGTATCACTTTATTGTGGCTATAAGTTTGAAAAGTATAGGCAAAAGACAAAACAAAATATCCTACTTTCCTAAGCCTATTACGCAATCAATAATTTGAGTTATGAAAACCTTATCTTCTTTAACCAAAAATTTTACTAGCCATAATCTATACAATTTATATAGAAGTGCTTTTTCACTTCCATTTTTTACGATTCCTTTTATAGCATATTTGATTTTTATAGTTATTTTCTTCTTTGGAAATAGCTTTTCTGTTGTTGCTCAAAATATAGACTTAAAGCAAAATACGCAGCAAGTAAAAGCACAAAAAATCCAACAGGCACAAGCAATAATGGGTTTGCGTTTCAAAAAATTTAATTCAGATGACGGTTTGGCTCAAAATAATATCACTACTATTTTACAAGACAGTCGTGGTTTTTTATGGATAGGAACAGGCGATGGACTTTCTCGTTATGATGGATATGAGTTCAAAAATTATACGCACGTAGCAGAAGATTCGTCTTCACTTTCGGCTGGAATGGTAACGGCTCTGCATCAAGATAATAACGGTGTACTTTGGGTAGGAACGACAAATGGAATTAATAAATATGATTTTACACAAGACCGTTTTGTTCAATATAGTCTGAAGGGAAGTAAGATTTCTAACCTAAATATGCGTACTGTCAGAAGTATTTTTCAAGATAGCCGTGGTATTCTTTGGGTAGGAACAGAAAACGGAATTAAGATTTACGATAACTTAAATAATAGCATTGAAAATTCTCAAGAGTACAACGGACTTTTAGATGTGCCTGTTTTGGCTCTTTACGAAGATTATGATAGTACGTTTTGGGTAGGAACGGAAAACGGACTTTACAAATTAGACAGACAGCGAAGAGCTTTTGTTCCTGTTTTTATTGATGAAAAACAGCTTACGCAGTTTCCTGTTTATACTTTTTTTGAAGATAATAAAAGAAATCTTTGGGTAGGTTCGCAAGAAGGAGCTTTTAGGTTAGATAGAACAAGAAAAGAACTCAAAAAATATTCTACTACCAGTTTTCCAAATACACTTAGCAACGATATTGTCAAAACGATTTCGCAAGACCAAAAAGGAGATATTTGGATAGGAACGTATGGAGGTGGAATTAATCGTTTTATTACAAAGACAGAACAAATTATTACTATTCGTAAAAACGAAGCTGAACAGTATTCGTTGAGTGATGATATTGTACAAGCTATTTATCACGATAGAAGTGGAATTATTTGGATAGGAACGTATGACGGATTGAATAAATATGACGAAGAAAAAGAAGTTTTTTATAATTATCCCATTCCATTGCAATATGTAGCGCACAATCTTCAAATCGAAGTTTGGGCTTTAGAGGAAGATTATTTGGGTAATACGTGGATAGGAACAGAAGACGGTCTTTACGTTTATATGCCAAAACCAGAATCTACTGAATGGGAACTCATCAAAATAAGTGATAAAATAGGTCTAAAAAACAAACATATTTTGAGTCTTTTGGAAGACAAAAAAGGAAATCTTTGGATAGGAACATTACAGGACGGACTTTATAAATATCCATTAAAATCACTTAGCTTTTCTGGAAATTCTATTTCAGAAGCAATTCCGTTTGACCTTACTAATCTAGCCAACAAAAAAATAAAGACTGACCCACAACTTGCCGATAATAGTGTCTGGACAATGATGCAAGACACGTATAATGACATTTGGGTAGGTACAAATAATGGACTTTATTCCATAAAAGATAAAACTGGAAAAGTAAATAAATATACAGAAAGAGATGGTTCTGGATTGAGTGATAATTCGGTTTGGTCGCTGCTGCAAGACCGTTATGGTATTTTATGGGTAGGAACGAGTAATGGACTTAATCGTTTTAGAAAGCAGAGCAATGATTTTCTTACTTACCATCAAGCCAATGATAATTCTGGTGGTCTTAGTAATAGTTATATTGTTACACTTTTCGAAGATGAAACAGGTGTACTTTGGGCAGGAACGCACGGAGGAGGTCTTAATCGTTTTCATAAAGAAGCTGATAATTTTACACATTATACCGAAAAAGACGGTTTGCCAGATGGTGTAATTTACGCTATTGAGCAAGATAATAGTCGCCATTTATGGATTAGTACAAATAGAGGTTTGTCAAGATTTAATATTGATACGCAGGTTTTCAGAAATTATGATGTAAATGATGGTTTGCCGAGTAATCGCTTTAATCACAACGCTATCGAAAAAACAAAAAATGGAGAGCTTATATTTGGTACAGCTTACGGAATTACGGTTTTTCATCCAGATAGTATTAAGGATAATAATTACATTCCACCTGTTTATCTGACTAGCTTAAAAGTTTTGGGTAGAGATATTCGTGCTGGTGATGCAACAGGAATTTTGAGTAGAAATATCGCTCAAACTGATATGATTACGCTTTCTCATGGACAGAATAGCTTTTCAGTTGATTTTGTAGCTTTGAATTACCGTTTGCCTAAAAAAACGGTCTATATGTACAAATTAGAGGGTTTTGATGAAGAGTGGCGTTACACAACTTACCGTAATCATACAGCTTCTTATACTAATTTGCCAGAGGGAAGAGAATATATTTTGAGAGTAAAGGCTGCAAATAATGATGGCTACTGGAATGAAAGTGGTGCAACGTTGAGAATCTACATTAATCCTCCTTATTGGGAAGCGATTTGGTTCAGAATTGCGCTTGCTATGCTTGTTATTGGTGCTGGTGCTGCGTTTTGGTTTTGGAGAAATGGCGAAATGGAAAAACAAAAAAGCCGTCTTTCTATGGAAGTGCATCAACGTACAAATGAGCTAGAAGGAGAAAAAGAAAAATTACAAATTGCCTATAATGAAATATCAAATCAAAGTCGTCAGATTTTGGATATGAATGCCGTCTTGAAACAAAAACAAGCCGAAGTAATGGCACAGCGTGATGACCTTTCAAAGCAGCGAAATGAAATCGAAACTTCGTATCAAAATGTACGTGTTCTTTCAGATATTGGGCAGCAGGTAACGGCTACTTTGGATTTTGACCAAATGGTAGGCGTTCTTTATCAGCACGTTAATAGTTTGATGAATGCCCCCGGTTTTGGAATTGGTGTATTAAATGAAAAAAGTAGTTTGATAGAATTTAGAGGATATTCAGTTGAGGGAACTCAATTAAATTATGATTTTAATGCAGCGAGAGATAAAACATTACTTTCTGCGTGGGCAATCCGAAATCAAAAAGAAGTAAAAATAGGCGACCTTCAAAGTGAGTACGCAAAATATGTAGCTGGCGAAGTTGTGGCAGTTGGAACGACAATTCCAAAGTCATTAATTTATTTACCTTTAGCTATCAAAAATCGTCCTGTTGGAGTTTTGACGGTACAATCGTTAGAAAAAAATGCGTACTCAGACCGTCATCTGACTTTACTCAAAGGTCTTGCTTCTTATGTTTCGATTGCGCTAGATAATATTCAGAATTATTCGGAATTGGGTCAAGCCAAAAATATTATTCAAGAAAACAGCGTTCGTATAATGGATAGTCTTAGGTATGCTCAAACCATTCAGCAAGCCATTTTGCCTACCGATGATATGCTGGAGAGTAGTTTTGATGATTCTTTTATGATTTTCAAACCGAAAGATGTAGTTTCTGGAGATTTTTATTGGCTACGAGAAATCGAAGGACGTACTTTTATTGCTTCCGTTGATTGTACAGGACACGGAGTTCCGGGGGCGTTTATGTCAATGATTGGAAGTAGATTATTGAACGAAATTATAAACGAAGCCAATGTACTTGAACCTGCTAAGATTTTAGATGAATTACATATTCGTTTGAAAAATGCTTTGAAACAAGAAGAATCAAGAAATGACGACGGAATGGACGTTTCTTTATGCAGAATTGATGCTTTAGAAGAAGATACATTAGAGCGAGAAATTGTTTTTGCAGGTGCAAAACGTCATGCTGTTTGGATAAGTAGAGGAGAATCGCATATCTTGAAAGGCGACAAAAAATCTATTGGAGGATGGAGAAAATTGAAAAAAACGTCCGTTTATTCAGCTTCAAATGACGGCTAAAAAAGGAGATGCTCTTTATTTATTTACAGACGGAATTACTGACCAGAATAACATTGCAGGCGCAAAATACGGTTCGAAGCGTTTGCATCAATTACTAAATCAGAATTCAGATTTTGATATGAGTGAACAAAAAACTATTTTAGAAGAAGATTTGAGTCGTCATCAAGGAAATCAAAAACAAAGAGATGATATTACCTTGATAGGAATCAGATTATAAAGTATGAAGTAAGAGATAAAAAATAAGAAGTAATTACGAAATACCTATTTTATAGTACTTCATTCTTTTTATTCCTTACTTTATAGCACTTCTTACTTTATACCTCTTACTTTGCATTTATGTTAGATTTATATCCTTCTTTAGCTCAAAAAGACGTTGTTTTAATGTATCAAGGCGCAATGTCCCAAACTATTTTGGCGACAATGGCAAAACGATTGCGAAAAGCTGAAGATGATTATTTGCTTAGTAAACGTCTTTTTGCAATTATCATCGAATTGGGGCAAAATATCAATCATTATTCCGAAAAAAGAGAATTTTCAGTTGCTGATAGAAGGGACGTAGGTTATGGAATGTTTGTCGTCCAGAAAACCGAAACGCATTATATTTTTACGGCTGCTAACAAAATAAAGACAAGTAAGATAAGCAAAATGAAAAACCATTGTGAGCATATTAATTCGCTCAAACCAAAAGAATTACGTGTTTTTTACCGTTCACAAAGGCGTGCTACTCGCCAAGACGGACACTATGGGGGAAATATCGGCTTTATAGAAATGGTCAGAAAATCCAATAATCCTTTGCAAACAGAATTTACGCTTTCAGACAAAGAAGATAAAATGGCATACTTTTCTATTCAAGTGAAGATGAATAGAACTGATGTTTTTTAAAGGTTGTTTTACCTTTCAAAATTTTAGTATTTTTTTCGTTTTATTCTTACTCCATGTTCTTCTTCAAGAGCATTTATCATTTCTTTTTCTAAATCTTCGTGTCTTATAACTACCCACTTTTTGCCTTTCTTTTCCAATACACACGCTAAAATATAAGTAGAACTATCATATCTAGGTTTTTTTCTAGTTAATTTTATTGAAGAAATAGATATTTCATTAGGATTAAAAAACCCATCATCACTTATAGATGCTCTGTACAACAATTTTTTATCTAAATCTCCACCAACATAATTACTTTCTGAAATAAACTCTTTTGTATTTATAAATTCATTTATACCCTCATACGTTTTCGATATGATACGACGACGACGAACATTTATAAAAACAACTAACAGAAAATAAAGGAAAACAAATAGCAGAATAATTCCACCAATAATATAAAGAACTATCATAATCAAAATTTTTATAAAAACAGAAACTAACAATTAACAATTTAAACTTTGTATATCATTTTATAGTGTTTAATTCCACTCTCATCAAAAATATCTCCTTCTTTCTCAAATCCACAACGTTCGTATAAAGAAACGGCAGCCAGTTGAGCATGTAAATAAATCGTTTCTACGGTTCTGAACTCTTCTTTATTTTGAATTTGCTGCAAAATAAATTCTACCATCTTTTGACCTATTTTTTTTCCTCGCTCCTCTTCCAAAACAGCAAAACGCTCTAGTTTTATTTTCTTAGGAGAATTATCGGTGTGCTTTTCAGTTACTCTAAAACGAGCTGTTCCGACAGGTTTCTCTTTTCCATGAATATTTTCGTTTATAGCTAGAATATGCGTAGCTATTTCATCTAATCCATCAAAATCATCTTCTTCTGGAACATCTTGTCCTTCGATAAAAACAATTCTACGAATAGAAAAAGCGTGTTCTAAATTTTTCGATGGCGCAGCTTCAAAAATCTGAATAGTCATGGTAAAATAAGTAAAAGAGAAATTTTTAAAGATTAAAACAAAGATTTTAAAGTCAGTTGCTACTTTTTAATCTAATGTTGCGTAATTTTGCAGCCACAAAAATAATTTATTTAATCTACAAAGAACAACGTTTTACTAAAAAATATTTTCAAATTACAAATAGCTTATTAATACACAATTTTTAAGTTAATTTTAATTCGTAATTTTTAATTTGTAACTCGTAATTGTATTTGATTCATTCATAAATTCACAAAATTATGATTCAGCGTATTCAGAGTATTTTTTTATTAATGGTTTCTATTTTTATGGGACTTACCGTTTTTCTTCCTATTTGGGGAAAGCAAGATGCAGCAAACAAGATTCAGATGAATGCTATCAAAATGATAGAAGTTTCAGGCGATGTAGTAACGGAACAAACAACGGTTTACCTCGCTATTATTGCAGGTCTGACAGCCATTTTGTCTTTTGGAAATATTTTTAATTACAAAAATCGTCGCTTTCAGATGAAGATTGCTCTCTTTTGCACATTATTAATTGCTGCCTTTATCGGAATTTCTACCTTCCTTACTTATCAAGCAGAAAATGCTTTCTCTCCAGAATTAGGAGGAACTTTTGGGTTTGGTTATTTCTTTCCTGTTGCAGCCGTTTTATTTAACTGGTTGTCGGTTCGATTTATCAAAAAAGATGAAGATATGGTTCGAAGTGCAGACCGTTTGAGATAAGTTTGTACGACAGTTGGAAACTATCGGCTACAAAAAAGCCATTTCTATTTGCTTAGAAATGGCTTTTTTGTGTAATTTATGTAGCACATTCTAAAGAATGTGATTGTACTAAAATTACAAATTCTTGTTTGTTGCACCAAAAGCATAAATCAAAGAAACTTGAAACGTTTCATCGTTAGGAGCTTGCTGTGGAGAAGTCTTAATAAATGAAGCATTCAAAGCAAGCGATTTGCGTTCTACTCCTAATCCAAAGGTAAAATATCTATTGTAACCCTTATTTGGGTTTTCGTGATAATATCCTGTTCTAATTTTTACTGTGTTTTTATATGAATATTCTGCTCCTAAAGATAAAATAAGCTCTTGCATTTCTTCTCTAAAACCATTCGGAGCATCAGAAAAAGAACTAAGAATAGAAGAGCCAACACTTTTTTGAGGAATTGGAACACCAGAATTTTGTGGATTTGGAGTAGGAACAAGTAATTTATTAACATCAAAAGCAACCGTAAACGAATTGTTTTTATTCAAATTATGACTAAAAGCTGTTCCGATAGCTAGATTTGCTGGAAGATATTCAGAAATATTTGCTTTGTATGAAATTGGACTTCCTACATTCGAAACGTTTGCTCCAAAAGTCCAATCTACTTTCCTTTCATTAATCGTAAAATCAGTTTTGTAAAACATTGAAATATCTACTGCGCCTACATTTTGAGTAGAAGTGACATAACTAGTAGAAGATTCAAAGAATATCTGTCTGGAACGAATATAACGAAACGTACCTGCAACACTTAATTTTTCGGATAATTTTTGAGCAAAAGTACCATCTAAAGTGAAATCATAACCTAAAGAATTAGTTTTTTGATTTCCTTGAGAATTAATGACTCCAATTTCTCCTTTATCAAAATAACGAGAAGAGATAGCAACTGATTGTTTTTCATTTAGCTTTTTGGCTGCCGAAAAATAAGAAAACCACATATCATTAGTTAGTCTTCTCAAAACAGGAGAATAAGAAGCTCCAAAATTCCATTCCTTTTCAAGAAAAGCTAATTTTGAAGGATTCCAAAAAGTAGCATTTACATCTGGCGAAATGGCTACTCCAGCATTTCCCATAGCAGAAGTACGAGCATCTGGCGAAAAGCGTAAAATTGGAACGGCTATCTGAATTTGTCTATTAGGAGGAGGAACGATTGTTTGAGCCTTGCTTTTGGTAGAAACACCAATAAAAAACAACGTTGAGAAAACACAACAAAATTTTACTGCTTGCATATTTATTTAGAATCAAGAATAAAAGAGAATAAATAATTAATAGACGAAAGGGATTTACTTAGAATATTCTGAATTAATTTTAATTTAGAATATCCTTTTATGAAATAAGTGAATTTTTAGTCATAAATTAGTCTATGTTTTTTTAGATTTGATTTTAAAAAGAAATGAAAGTAACTACTATTTCCAAACTTTGACAGACCTTTCAGAAGGCTGTCAATAGTTTAGAAAAATAGCTTATCAAACTATCGTCAGCGTTACTTTGGATTACCAAAAAACTACTTACAAAGTTTTTTTAAAATAGTATTAATTAGCAGTATCAGTCGGAACATCTATTTTATCGCCTTTATTTACATTAAACAAAAGAGAAAAACGAATAGTATCAGCAAGAGGGTGTTGTTGTTGATTTGGAATAAGATAAGCGAAATCGAACCCAAAAACTTGATAACGCAATCCCAAACCTACCGTAAAATAACGACGGTTTCCTTTGTCTTGATTTTCGTGAAAATATCCTCCACGAAGTGCAATCAAATCAGCATACCAGTATTCTGCACCTACGGCAAAAATCATTTCTTTTACTTCTTCACCAAAACCGTCTGGAGCATCTCCAAAAGACTTAAATATAGAAGACAAAACAGGATCATTTGCACCATTCGAAACTGTGTTTTCAGGAGTCGGAACGAGAAGTTTGCTTACATCAAAAGCAAGAGTCAGTTTATTAAACTCATCAAATTCTGCATTAAAAGCTGTTCCCAAACGCAAATTGGCAGGCAAATAATCTTGCTGTTCGGCATCATTATAAGTAACTGGCGCACCAATATTTGAAATATTCATTCCCAATGCCCAATCGCCTTCAAAACTTTTGAAGTTTAGTTTGCTCTTATAAAACATCGACACATCTACTGCACCTGTGTTGGCTGGACGTACATTTGTAGTCGGAGTTCCGTTTGTTACATTTCCTGCTAAATTGGAATGAATATAACGAAATGTACCTGCAATACTCAATTTTTTGGATAACTGTTGAGCAAAAGTAGCATCAATCATTGCTTCACGAGGATTGAAATTTTGCAATAAATTACCACTACCATCGGTAAATTGCAAACTTCCCATATCAAAATAACGGAAAGAAACACCTACAGTTTGCGTTTTGCTAATTCGCTTTACGCCACTCACATAACCCAACCACATATCATTTACCAATCGTTGTAACCAAGGGGAATAAGAAACTCCAAACGACCAATCATTTTCTATAAAAGCTAATTTTGATGGATTCCAATGTGCCGAATTTGCATCTGGAGAAGTAGCTGCACCCAAATCTCCCATACCAGCAGCACGAGAATCGGGTCCCACCAATAAAATAGGAACGGCAGTTGTGATTACTCTGCGACCTTCTTGCTGACCAGTTGGATCTATAACAGGGTCAGGTTGTTGAGCCAAAACTGTATTATAATTTGAGTAAAAAAAACTCACTATTAAGCAACCTAAAACGGCTGCAAGAACTTTACGTATTTGCATACAATTATTTAATTTTTAATAATATAAAATTTCGAATATAATTTAGTTAAGAGCTGAAGGGATAAAGCCTCATTGAATCTTTTTTCTGTTCAAAGATTTTTATTTACTGAAATACGATTTCCAATTAGTTATAAACTGGATTACCTATTCTTTGAATAAATTAATAAAACTATTTCTGACAAAATAAAAGATAAGTAAAATTTTTCTTCATAGGCTAATCAGCACACAAACTAAGGGAAAGCCAAAGGATTTGGCAAAGTGGATATTTAATAACGCTTTCAACTTTTGATATGACTATATACAAAAATAAAAAAAATTTTCTTTAAACGAGAATAAAGACAATTAAATCTATAAAAATTTGGAGAAAAATTAAACAAAATTTGAAATTATTCTTTACATAAATCAAATTATAGTATTTATTTATGAATAAATTGTTTTATTAGATGAATTACATTCTGAATAGTTTTTATATAAAAAGGCAAATTATTATAATCTATTACAAAAAACGGTTTTTCTTGACTTCCAAAACTACTATAAAAACGAGCAACTTCTGTTTCTTGTGCCGATTCAAAATCTAAAATTGTTTCATAAACTGTATTTTGATTATTAGATTTGCTTTGAATTTCAAAATTATTTTGATTATTATCTTTGATATTTTGATTACTTTTTTCTTGGATAAATTTATCTAAAAACCATCTTCTACTTTCATCTCTATTTCCGTTTTGGTTTTTGGCTGCATTAAACAAATAAATCCATTTTGTGGTAAAATAATTTTGGTTGTTTTGCTGATAGAACGAATTATTTTTTACAAACAGAATTCCACTCACTATTTCGTTTTGATTCTTTATATAAACTAATTCGGCTAAGTTTTTTTCTTGCAAAATTTTGAAAAGAGCTTTTAAAGTTGATTTTGCTTGTTTCGAAAATTCCATTCTCTAGAGAAACATTTTCTTCAAAGAAACTATAAAGCAAATCTACATCACTACTTTTTAGTACTTCAAAATTCTGTTTTTGTGTTTGATTAATTCTATACTTTGTATCTCGCTTATAATTCTGACGAATTTTGGTATAATTATGCTGCAAAGAAAGATGATGGTTTTTGTGTTTTTTTAAATTATGACTTAATTTTTGACAAAATACTTCTTCAAACGCTTCTTTGTAGTCTTCATAATTTGAAACATTAAATGGACAATTTGAAACTAATTGAAATCTATTTTTAAGTAGAATCAAAAAGGCTTTAAACTCTAGATTAGATAATTTTTGAGTAGAAAAAACTCCCAACTGTTGAGCAAATAATGGAGCTTGTAGAAAACTAATTCCATATTTTTTTTTAACGGGTAAAGGCATTACAGCTACATAATTGTTTTTTTTATCTTCTAAAACAAATCCTTCCCAAAACGGAGAAACACAGTCCAAGTACCACGAAAAGGCATAAACGATGTTTTCTTTTGATGAAGAAATACATGTATCCCATTTTTTTTTATCGATTTGGTAATGTTTGAAATGTTGCAAATAGAGGGAAGGGAATGGAGATTAGGGAATGGAGATAAGAGAGTTAAAAGAGGAACTACAAAGTCAGCGTAGCTAAATACAAAATTTTACTTCTAAATTCTTACCTCATATTTCTTACTTTATTCAACTGGTTTCTGATAACTGCAAAGCCATTTCTTGTTGAATTGCTTGAGCTTGTTTTGCTGCTTGCTCTGCGAAATCTCGTTCTTTACTGGCATAAATAATCTGACGAGAAGAGTTTATTAAAAGTCCATAGTCTTTTGTCAGTCCTGCTTTTGATACTTCTGCTAAGTTTCCTCCTTGCGCCCCAACTCCTGGAACTAACAAAAAATGATTCGGAATTATTTTGCGAATATTCTCAATATGTTCTGCCTTTGTTGCACCTACTACGTACATCAAATTTTCTTCTGTTCCCCACTTTTGACTTTTTTCTAGCACTTCTTCGTAGAGTTTTTTACCATTTTTGAGTTCTAGTAGTTCAAAATCTTGCGCTCCAGAATTTGAAGTTAGAGCTAACAGAATTGTCCATTTATCTTTTATTTCTAAGAACGGTTTGATAGAATCTTCGCCCATATAAGGTGCAACCGTAATGGCATCACAATTTAAGTTTTCAAAAAATGCTTTTGCATACTGTGAAGATGTATTTCCAATATCACCTCGTTTTGCATCTGCAATTATGAAAGTTTCTTTTGGTAAATATTCAATCGTTTTTTGAAGACTCTGCCAGCCTTTCGTTCCTAGAGCTTCGTAAAAAGCAGTATTTAGTTTGTAAGAAACGGCGTACTTTTGAGTGGCATCAATTATACGTCTATTAAACTCAAAGATAGGGTCTTCTGCGCTTAAAAGATGGGAAGGAATTTTGCGAATATCACTATCCAATCCTACACAGAGGTACGACTCTTTGGCTTTTATTTGGGAAATGAGTTTTATACGGTTCACTTTTTTTGTTAAATTAGGTTATTGATGATCTCATCAATGACAACGAAGATTTTTTATATGTAAATGCTGATTTTACTCGAAAGCTAAAGCATTCGGTACATTTTCTCATTCTAAAGAGTGAGTTACAGAATGAGTGAGCTACTTAATTAATACTGTTGGATTGTATTTTCAAGTTCCATTCGAATCTGTGAGGCTAACGGATTTGGACTAAGCACACGAACCGACGAACCGTAGCCCAAAATCATCATTTTGAGTTCGTAATTGACAATCAAATGTAAGCGAATTCTGTATTCATTATCATCTTCCACCAAAACTTCCTGCGTGTGATGAAGAGGTTGAGATTTTACATATTTTCCTTGAAAAGGGTCAAAACTAAGAATTACATCTTCTGGTTTTTGGTTTAGAGCTGAAACACCAATACAATAATGATAAAACTCTTCTGGATTAAAATTAGCTTGTTCTGGAGTTTTGAAAACAGTTTCGTCAGACGGTTCAATGTCCACAATCCTATCCAAACCAAAAGTTCTTACTTCATTGTATTTTCTTACCCAACCTATCAGATACCACATATTACGGTACTCTTTCAATAGATAAGGGTGAATACTGTACGGTTTTGTGTTAGGTTCATTGTGTTTCTGATAGAATATTTTGATTACATTTTGTTCCGAAATATGATAGATTAAATCTTTGAGTTGGTGCGTTCCTTTTCCTTTATAAATCGCTTTTTCTACTTGAATAATTCGCTGTACATTTTTCTGAATTTCGGAGGTTTTGGCAATTTCCATTCCGTCCAATACCTTATCTACTGCACCTGAAAATTCATTGAAAATGGGTAATTCTCTAAACTCTCCCAAAAGAGATTCTACAAAAGCCATTGCAAGCTGCTCGTCATCGGAAAGATTGACAGACAAAAATTTATATTTTGTATCAGAATAGACATACCCTCTCATTTTTTTGTTGTACTGAATGGGCGCATCAAACTCATCACGCATAGCAGCCAAATCTTTCTCTATGGTAGAAGCCGAAGAAACTCCAAAACGCTCTCTACAGGCTTCAAGCAGCTCATCTTTGGTAGGAAAAGGCTTGAATTTGCTGCGTAACATTTGGTCGATGAGCAAATAACGAAAGAAAGCAAGTTTTGTAGCTGCCATAAATAAATTACGAATTAAAAATTACGGATTACGAAATAATAAGTGTAGCTAAACTATAATTTGGTAAAGGCAATTAAAGATTATTACTTTCTTTGACTATGAAAGGCAAAACAGCTTTTATGTCAAATCATATTTCTAACAAAAAACGCATTTTAAATGGATTTTGCCAAAAAAATAACAAGTTTTTTACAATTTACAAATTTATTTTACTTCTTATCTCAATCAATGCCTTTTCTAAATTACCTACATTTGGAAACTCTGGTAGCGTAGAATTTTGATAGGCTTTTTCTAATTCTTCAATTTTTTGATCTGCTTTTTTTATTAGTTCTTCATACGTAAAAAAACCACTTCTAATTTGTAGTAATTCTTCTCTGTTTGGGCGTTTTACAATGACTTCTTTTTTCTCCAAAATCTCAATTGCCATATCTAAAAGGCGAAAGGTGTGCATCATATTTTTGGCATCGTAATTTTTGCCGTGTTCAAGCGTGTTTTCATAACGAGAGTTATTTCGCTTTTCTACCCATTCCCAATACTGTTTGTATTCTTTACAATGTGCAGCATATCCTTCTTTATTAAAATATAAATAAGCAATCGGTTTTTCTCCTTTTGGAATGCTGCTCAAACTGACTTCATTCGAATCACTATTTTTCAAAATTCCTTTATAATAAAAATCAGTTGTATCATTTTGATAAAAAAGCAAATATGTATTTTTGATATGATTTACTGCCGAAAGTCCACAATACTCCTGTTTGTAATCGTTTGTTTTGAGCCATTTGTGTAGCAAAATACTTCCATTTGTGATTTCTTCATTGTCCAAAATATAACAAAAATCCAAAACTGTTTTTCGTTCTTTTGGCATCGGATTAAATATTTTCTTTTTTAGTCCTTTTGCTTTTCGTATTTGTGTAAGGGCATAACCTGCAAAGGTATCTTTACACAATTTGGATAAACTATCTTCTGATTTAATTAAATCAAGAACTGGATTTTTGTAGATAATATCTTCTTTTGAAGTATGAAAAATCTCAATTGCAGATGGATTGTTTTTGGCTAACAGTTCTACAAAACGTTTTATTTCATAAAAAACAATATCGTTTTTCTCATCGCTCACTTGTGGAACATATTCCAAACCATAAAACTGTTCTTTTGGTAGAATAAAAATTCCTTTTATATCTGTGTCCGAAGTAGGTAAATCTGTTCCGTAGGCTTTGCTTCCTGCAAGTGCTTCTAAAAGGATTAGATTTTGGTTTTTTAATGTTTCTATGTTTATCATAATTGTAGCAACGCTTGCTAAGGTTAGATTACTAGCGTTTGTTGTTGGTCATCACAACGGCTTTGGTGTGTTTTTAAAACTTAAAGGTAGGCTATTTCTCACTATAAAGAGTGAGCTACATAAATACAATGAAGGCATTACTTTTGCGTTTTTGTATAAAATGTATTCTGTCATATTAAATCCTATCTTCTAATGAAAGTTCCATTCTATAAATATAGTTCAAAATATGCTTTTTTGTGCATACTTTTGTTTACTTCTTTTTCTGTTTTTGCTCAACAAACCCCAACTTCTACTACTTCTACAAATCGTGGAAAAGGGTTGAACTTAGAAGCAGAGATGGAAGTGAGCGAACAAATTCCCTTAAAATCTCAACAAACAGAAGAAAGTTATAGAGGACTTCCGTCTGCTGTTTCGCTCAAACAATACTGCCCAACTCCAGGCGACCAAGGAACATATGGAACGTGTGTAGGCTGGACAACGGCGTATGCTGCCAGAACCATTTTGGAAGCTCGTCAGTTAGATTTGCGTTCTCAAACTGAAATTGATAACCTTATTTTCTCTCCCGGTTTTATTTACAAATTAGTCAAAGAAGAACAAGATCAAGATTGTACTTATGGCGCAATTATGACCGATGCCCTCAAAAAAATGCAAGTTCATGGAGTAGCAAAACGCAGTAGTTTTCCAGAGCAATGTGTCGATTATGTTCCAGAAAAAATTTATAAAGAAGCAGAAGAGTACAAATTAAAAGAGTATGTTCGTTTGTGGAACTTTGGATATACAAAAGAGGAAAAGATTTTGGCACTCAAAAAAAGTCTGACAGAAGGAAATCCTGCTGTGATTGGAATGAAAGCTCCACCGTCCATTTACAATGCAAAAGAGTTTTGGCGACCTACTGAATTAGCAACTCAAGATTGGGGAGGACACGCTGTCTGTGTAATTGGTTTTGATGACAAAAAAGGAGAAAATGGAGCTTTCGAAATAATGAATAGTTGGGGGACAGGTTGGGCAAACGGTGGTTTTACGTGGATAGAGTATGATACATTTATGGATTTTGTGCCTTTTGGATATGAATTAGTTCCTTTCTACAAACAAAAAAAAGAACGTCCTTTGCTTGCTGGAAGTTTGCGTTTTGAGCTTGCTAACGGGAGCAAAATTGACCTGAAAAAGAATGGAGTTGCTACCTACAAAACTCCTCAACCATTTAGTGGAGGGACAAACTTTCGTCTTTATCTTTCCAATTTTGAGCCTGCTTATGTGTATGCTTTTGCTACCGACAAGACCAAAAATGTGCAAGTAGTTTTTCCTCACAAAGCCTATATAAGTCCCTATTTACCCTACCACAATGGCGAAATTGCGTTTCCAGACGAAAAACATTATCTGACTATGGACAACGTAGCAGGAACAGATTATTTTTGTGTAATCTATTCTCGTTATCCGTTAGACATAAATGAAGTGTATCAAAAATTAGGGCAACGAACAGGAACATTGAAGCAAGGTTTGGAACAGGTTTTGGGAAATAAATTAGTAAATACAAACGAAATTGCTTACTCACAAGACGAAGTGAAATTTTCTACAAGTTCTTTGAGAGGAACAATTGCCTTCTTTGTGGTAGAGTTATCGCATAAATAGAAACTATTTAGCAGAATAGTTAAACAAATTAATGAAATTTACGTTAAAGAAATTAGAAGCACTTCTATTTCTCTGAACCTTCTGATTTTTAGGCTTTTATATCTTTACTTGTCAATTACATATCCTTTGATATATTTTTTGAATTGATAGAAATTAATAACCTAAGAAAGCCATTTTTTAACCTTTCATTTTTACGATTTTATGCAAGAGCTTATTTACGAGAATTACGACGAAAAAAACGATGCCCATTACAAGCTCTACATAAATCAAGCTGATGAATATTTCTACATAGATTCTAGTGGGGATATTTCTTTTGAGTTTGATAAAGAAACTAACCTTAGACTTCTGGAAGAAATAGAGAAATATCAATACAGTAATTTTATATTTAATCTTACAGAACAAAAGTCATCTGCTGTGAAAGCCAGAATTTGGTTTGTTTCTTATGTAGCAAAGAAAGCCTATAAATTGCTTAGAGGAAAAAAAATAAGAAGTGTCGTGATAAGCTCATCTAGTCCCTTAGAAAATGCTGTTGTTGGTATTGTAATGCGTTCAGTAGGACGAGTTATTCCAAATATGGAAGTAAAATCTTTTTCTCCTAACTCTTTAGAAGAAGCTAAAGATTGGATAATAAAAGACGGAAAAAAAGTGTCTTTGGTAAATTAAAACTAAAATCTCCTTCACTTTTTGATAAATAAACGAAAAACATTTTTTTAATTATATCTTTTTATGCAACTTATTTATGAAGATTACGATAAGCCAAATAATGCTTATTACAAATTGCACGTAGATAATACAGACAATTACTTTTATATTGATATTGGAGGAGATACTAGCTTTGAGTTTGACCAAAAAACGCATCTTAAATTTTTGGAAGAAGTAGAAAAATATCAGTACAGTAATTTTGTATTTAATCTTGTAAATCAAAAATCATCTACTGTAAAAGGACGTATCTGGTTTGTGTCTTATGTTGTGAAGAAAGGATATAGAATAGTGAGAGGCAAAAAAATGAGAGGAGCAGTTATAAGTTCTTCTACTTCCTTGCAGAAAGCCGTTATTTCTATCTTGATGAGTTCTATAACACGTGTTGTTCCTAATACTAGCATGAAGTCATTCGATTCTGAATCACTTGAAGAAGCTATAAATTGGATAAAGGAAGGCAAAGATGAAATGCTACTAGCAAGCTAGAAAACAGCTACAAAATATTTTTTAAACGTTTATTTAAACATTATGCAACAACTTATCTACGAACACAAGGAAGAAAAAGGTAATGCAGTCTATCAAATTTTTATAGATGCGAAAGAAGAATTTTTTTATATACGCTATGAAGGCGATGTCAGTCAAGACTTCCATACCAAAACAAGTCTTCAGTTTCTCAAAGAAGTAGAGAAATATAGATACAGTCGTTTTATTTTTGATATTAGTGATCGCAAATCTTCTCACTTCAAAAGTAGAATTTGGTTTGTTTCTTATGTAACTCGTAAAGCGTATAATATAATTAGAGATAAATCTGTTTATGCTTCTGTCATTAATTCTAGTAGCCCTATTGAAAGGTCGGTTACAAATATTATTATTCGTTCTGTAAGTCGTCTGAATGCCAATATTAAGGTAAGGCTCTTCAATGCCAACTCTATTGAAGAAGCTCAAAATTGGACTTTGAAAGACAGAAGGGAAATGCTTTTAGTGAGCTAATAATTTTCAGCAAAACTAGTAATATAGTAGATAAACGTAAAAAAAATTACGTTTACTTTTCTATCATTTTTTAAACTACTCATTTTTATTATGCAACTTATCTACGAAAAAAAACAAGGCAATGCCTTATATCAGATTTTTATAAATCAAGAAGAAGAATCGTTTTATATTATAGCTGCTGGCGATATAGATAGAGAATTTCATACTACAACTAATCTTCGCTTATTGGAAGAAGTAGAGAAATACAAGTATAGCCGTATTATTTTCAATTTGAGCAAACAGATTTCTACCCAAGTAAATAGTAGAGTTTGGTTTGTTTCCTTCGTAACCCCTAGAGCATATAACATTCTGAAAGGAAAACCAATTTATGCAGCAGCTATTACGTCTTCTAATCCAATGGAAACAGCTTTTACACATATTATTATGCGTTCAATTGCTCGTTTTAATCCGAACATAAATATTCAGTTGTTTAATCCTGATGATATGAATAAAGCTAGAAAATGGATCGATCAAAATAGAGAAAGTAAAAATATTTTGATGGCTAGTTAGATTATTATTTTAATAAAAAAAGTGAAATTATTGCTACATCTATCATACTCTAATTGAATCTAATTCTATCTATGAAACTCATTTATCAAAAAGAAGAAAAAGAAGAGGAAATACAAAAAGGAAAACAACCTGCTTTTTACGAAATTTATATCAATGAAGAACACGAGTATTTTTATATAAATACAGGAGGCGACATCAATCAAGAATTTCATAAAGTTACGAACCTTCAACTTTTAGCAGAAATAGAAACGTACAAGTATAGTCGCATTATGTTTAATCTAAGTCAACAGAAGTCCACAGAAGTAAAAAGCAGAATTTGGTTTGTTTCGTATGTTACTAAAAAGGCGTATGAAATTTTGAGGGATAGAAAAATTTATGCTGCTGTTGTTAATTCTTCCAATCCTTTAGAAAAGGCAGTTACAAATATTCTTATGCGTTCGATTGCTCGTTTCAAATCTAATATTAACTTTCAATTATTTGATGTAACCGAATCTGAAAAAGCCAAAGAATGGATAATTGAAAGTAAAAACAAAAATTCTTTGCTTAATTAAAAGTATCTATTTATTTCAATCCTTCCCACCAATTTTCAAACGATTGATTCAAATTTTTAATTTCAACTTTCTCTCCAATAATAGGAGTAATTAAAGAAAAAGGAGTTTCTAATTCTTGATTCAGTTTTGTAATTTTTGTAAGAGGTTCGTCCCAAGCGTGATTAGCAAGCGCAAATTTTGAAGAATGAACTGGAAATAATCGTTTTGCATTCAAATCTTTTGCAGCTTGTAAAACTTCGTCTGGCATCATGTGGATATATTTCCAATTTTTATCATATTGTCCGTTTTCCAAAATTACTAAATCAAAAACACCAAATTCATCTCCTATTTCTTTGAAATGCGTATCGTATCCACTATCTCCACCAATATAAATTTGTAGTGTAGGCGTTTTCAAAACATAAGAAGTCCAAAGAGAAGGATTGCGCTTAAATCCACGCCCAGAAAAATGTCGTGTTGGAGTGAGATAAACTTCAAAACCTTCATTTTCATCTCCTTTTAAATCCACCTTCGTATTCCAGTCTTCCTCGTGAATTTTGTCTAAATCAAATCCCCAATGCTCAAAATGCGCACCTACACCTAGTCCACAAAAGACATTTTTAATCTTAGGCTTTAATTGTAGAATTGTTTCATAATCCAAATGATCCCAATGGTCATGAGAAATAAAAAGATAATCTATTTCTGGAATATCATCGGTTGTATAAACGTCTGTCCCTTCAAAGGCTTTTATAGAAAATGAAAAAGGAGAAGCAAAACCACTAAAAACAGGATCGACCAGAATCGTTTTTCCGTCAAGCTGCATAAAATAAGAAGAATGCCCAAACCACACTAAAATATTTTCGTTCTTGTCTAAATCCAATAAATTAATTTTGGTAGAAGGAATTTTATCAACTGGCGAAACACGTTCTTTTTTATCAAGCAAAAAACCCTTTAGTACACCAAAATAAGTAGCTTCTTCGCTAAGTGCTGGCGTATGATGAATATTCTGAAACTCTCCATCTTTATAATTAGGAGATTTTTCAATTCTTTCCAAACGTTCTCCTTCTGGAAGTTTTCCAAACTTATCTTGTCTTAGAATAATAGTTGTAGCAAGTGTAAGCATAATTGTTAGGAATAAAATAATGTAAAACGTTCGTTTGAAAAATATTTTTAATTTCTGTTTGCCTGTTTTTTTAGTTCTTTTTTTGTTTTTCATATTTTTTACTCTAATTCATAACTGGTACTTCTTCCTCCTGCAACTTGCTTTTTCAGAATATTTTTGTCTATCAAATCATTAATATCACGTAGAGCTGTATCTGAAGAACATTTTGTCATTTTTGACCATTTAGAAGTAGTCAGTTTTCCATAAAAATCATCTAGTAATTTATTCAAAACAATTATTTGTCTTTTATTAAATTGTAATTGAGCATTTTTAGTCCAAAAATTATGTTTCTTCAATACCTTTTGAATTAGTATAGCAGAAGAATTTAAAGCATTCAAGAGGCAATTTAAAAACCATTCTAACCAATTTGTAATATCTAATTTTCCTTTTTGAGTTTGTTCTAAAATGGTATAATATTCTTTCCGTTCTATCTTTATTTGAGCCGACATACTATAAAATCGCTGTTTGGTTTGATCGGCACGAGAAAGCATCATATCAGCAATAGCACGAGCAATTCTTCCATTTCCATCTTCAAAAGGGTGAATAGTCAAGAACCAAAAATGTGCAACAGCAGCTTTTAGAAGTGGGTCAATTTGTAATTTCTTATTCTCAGAATTAGTACTCTCATTATTTATCCACTCCAAAAACTGTTTCATTTCGTGTTCTAGTTCTGTGGCAGAAGGAGCTTGATAATGAATTCTTTCTTTTCCTAAAACTTCTAAAACTCCTGAAACGACTTGCATTTTTCCTTTTTCATCGCTTCGAAAATCTCCTATTCTGATTTTTTGTAATCCATTTTTTCCCGTTGGAAATAAAGAAGCATGCCAATCAAACGTTCTTTTGTCAGTCGCTTTTCAAAATTTTGAGTTGCATCAAGCATCATTTCCACTACTCCTTCTACCTCTCTTTGAACATAAACCGAATCCGAAATTTCTATTCCCAAACGCTTTGCAATCGAAGAACGAACCTGCTGAATATCTAAATTTTCGCCTTCTATCTCTGTTGATTTTACTACATCTAAAACAATGTTTTCTAAAGTAGCTTCGTTTTGCAAATCAAAACCTAAGTTTTCCATTTTCCCTATAATTTTTCCTTGTGAGTGTCTAACCTTTCCCAAAAGAGAAATTAGCTTTTCATCTTTCCAAGTAAAATTGGGATAACAGTTTTGCTGATAAATATACATTTCAACCTTTTTTAAAACTAAACTATTTTCTATTCGCTGCAAATTATGCGTTGAATATACGGTTTATTCGCCTTATTTTGAAATCATTGCCAAATTACTTACAAGGAGCAGGACATTTTTCTATCATTTGTTTTGCGCTTACTGTATCTCCTTTCAACAGGTAATTATTATACATTTGTTGATACGTTTCTGGAAGGTGTGGAATTATTTTTTGCATCTTTTCATAATACAGAATAGCACTATCGTACTTTTTTTCTGATTGATACAACACAGCCATTTGTTTTAAAAGTGCAATGCTATATGGCATTTGTTGAAGTCCTTTTAGATAATTTTCTTTTGCTTCTTTTGGATTATTGAGATTTAGATGTGCATACCCTTTGTGCATATAAACCGAATTAATAAAATAATCCGAAGGAACAAAATAGTCATTTATTTTATCAGCTAAAGGCAAAACAGCATTGAAATTTTTGCTTTGATTATTGATAAGCAGTTCAATGGTTTTGGATTTATCTCTGTTCTGAACAAAGGCAACATAAAAACAAATTCCTAAAACCAAAAGACTTATATAAGCTAAATAAGTAGGAATCGTTTTGAAAGTAGGGAGAATAATTTGAGGTTTTGGAATGTTCTTTTGAACTATTTTTTTATTCTGAATATTTTTTTTGTTTTTAGACTTTTTTGTTGTGATTATTTTCTCTTCAATTACCTCCAAATTACTAATTTCTTCTTTTGTGTTTTTTTCTACAACAGGTTTTCTACCAAATATTTTTTTGTCATCTACTAGAATAATTCCAATACTGGTCGCTAAAATCAAAGTATGAACAATCCGTTCTTTTGGAAAAGAAAAAACAGAATCTATTAAAAATGCAAAAATCACAAGAACTAAAATATTTTTCGTTTTTATTCCTACATAAATCAAATATGACATAAAAAGAAGATACAACAGAAGCGTAATAATTCCACTTTCGGCAGCTATCCATAGATAATCATTGTGAGGACGTTGTACATTGACTTCGTTTTTCTCACTCCTAAGTCCTTCCAAACTATATTTAGGAATTTGGTATTTCCAATTTTGAAATCCTACTCCTAAAACAGGATTTTCTTTTATCATTTCTAGCGTTTTTTCCCAAAGCAAAAGGCGTTCGGCCTGACTATCTGTTTGAGTCAAATCTCTCCAGTTTTTCTCTGCCGAATTCTGGTCAAAATTAGCAGCATTGAGAATGGAATATTTATAAAAAACAAAACTTCCGATACTTCCCAAAATCAAAACAACAAGGGCAACATACAAAAAACGAAGATTCAACAAAAAATAAAGCACATAAAAAAGACCTACAAACGCTGTCGCCACGTAAGCACTACGAGTTTGTGAAAGATAAATTCCTATCAAAATAACAGAAATTCCTACCAGATAAAATACAATATTTATAAAATTATTCTCTTCTTTTTTTTTAATCACATTCTGAAAACCCAAAAGCGCAAATGGCAAACCTAACACTAAATAAGAGCCAAAAAGATTGCGATTGACCAAAAAACCACAAGGAGCAACTCCATCAGCACAGTTTTGCAAAACTCCCATGTATTGTAAAATTCCTGTAACTGCTAAAAGTATAGCTTGAATAGAAACAACTTTTGCGAGTAATGGAAGAACGCTTTTTTCCTTTTTAATAAAATGAATGGAAAAAACAATGGAAAAAAAGCAATTTATGAGGCGTATAATTTCGGACACTCCCTCTAGTTGAAAAGGAGAGTATAAAAAATGAACAAGCAGATAACTCAAAATTCCTATTCCAGCATATCCCAAAAAAGAAAACAGACCTATTTTTTTAAAAATAGAAACAGGAATTTCTTTATAACTAAGAGCTAAAATCAAAAAGTTGGCAGCACTCCAAATCGACGTTCTGAAAAGCACCGAATCAATTTGAGTCTGACCATTTTTGGCAAACAAGAAAGGAAGAAGAGTAAGACTGGCAAGCCAAAGCCATTTTGAAGCATTCATTTGATTGGAATCAAAAAAGAGAGAAATAATTAATCCTTCAAATGTATTGATTTTTTGATGAATAATTAAACACAAATTGTAATAAACCAAAAAAAAGACCTTCACTTTTAAAAGTAGTAAAGATCTTTTTTGTGTAATTTCAATCAAAATTACTTTTTAATGCGCTCCGTCTGGTTTTTCTATTCTTGTTTTGTAAACGTCTGATACATCGCCATTTGCAAGAATTAATTTTGTTTCTACATCTACAAAACTACTCTGTCCGAAACGAACAGCAAAACTATAAGAAAGCCTTGTCTTGTCTTGATTTAATATAATTTGATTAGGACTTTTGATTATAGGCGCAGGTCTATCTCCATTACTAAACACAGCCTGTAATTCTACACTAATTTGGGACGCATTTATTCTATTATACGTATCTTCAATATAGATTTCGACTGTAAAAAGTGTTCCTTTGGGTTCTCCTAGTCCTAAAAATATAGTATTGAGCGTATCGAATTGAGGAGAGCTATTTCCTACAATTTCTGGAGGTGTAATTCCACTCCCTTGTACCCCAAAACTAAAAACTGGATAAGCAGGGTCGTTTGTAGAAAAGCTAATTTTTCCTGTTGTTTGTCCTCCTGCTGTTGGAGAAAAAGTAACTGAAAAATTTAGGCTCTCTCTGGGAAATAAAGCGATTGTATCTCTTTCTAATTGCACAGAAAAATCTTTACTATCACTTGTAATTCTGCTAAAACGAAGCATCTGCCCACTTAGATTAGTGAATGTGTAATTTTTGGTTACAGAATCTTTCAAAACTCGCAGCGTTCCGTACTGTATTACTGTGCTTTGGTCTTCAATAGTTATTCCTTCTTGTGTTACGCTTACAGATTTTGGAGGTACAGGTTCTAACTCTGAGGGAATGCACGATGTAACCGTAGCTACGCAAAACAATATGTATATGAGTTGTCTTATATTTTTCATAGATCTAAATTTGAAATTAAATTACTTCTTTTTTATAAATGCACGTTTTTATTACACAACCTAATAACTTTATTACCAGCTAAATAATAGCTTAATGATTTCGAATTACAAAGTTCTGTTATTTTAATCATAATACAAAAATTAATCGGCAAAAAATAAGCCTATGTTATTTTTTCAATGTCTTTTATACAATTTAATTGATTAATTATACTCTAAAATATTACTGCTTAATTAGATTAGCTCAAGTTGTGTATTACAAGTATTTCAGACTTCCTAGTCTGAATGAATAGGAGTTTTTCATTGAAATCGCTTATTTTTATATTTACACAGACTGGTAAGTCTATGATACGCAACTTGAGTTAAAATATTATTCTGATAAAATAACTAACAAATGTTATTTGTAGTGTGTTAAATCAAAAATAAATCAAATTAAAGCCTTCAAATGTCTTATTCTAACAAATAGTGTGTATTTTGGCTCAGTTTTTTAGCTTGTTATGTTAGTTCTCATTAGTAAATAAATTATACACAAATCAATAATGAGAAGAAACATAGAGTTAATAATAAGCAGATTTGATAGAAGTAAAATACGATAATTTAGTTTTATTTATTATTTAATTTAGTCTTGATTTGAATTTATCCCATCTTATATAATTATACATGAAAACATACCTTGAAAGTAAAAAAGACATATATTTTAAACAAGAAAACAAATTATTACCTTTTCATAAAACAAAAAATAATATTCACTCAAAAATTAAGTCTGCCTTTAGATTTGGTTATATAGGTGCATTTGCCCTTTTTACGTTGTCTTCTTGTGGAGATAACCAAACTGCTGTTGAGGCAAATGAGCTGGATTCAAACCACGTTCCGATGGAAATGGTGGCTCAGAACATAGCTTTGCAGTATCCTAGTCTTACTACTTTGGACAACCCAGATGAAGACAATGAAGAGAAAAATAAAATTCTACTTACTCTTTTGGTGCAGGCTCTTACGGCGCAACATTATCAACCTTTAGCTTTAGATGATGATTTTGCTGCAAAAACATTTGATTTGTTTTTGAAGAGAATGGATAATAATAAGCGTTATTTTACGCAACAAGATTTTGAGAAAATTGAAGAACAAAAAAATCTAATTGATGACCAAGCAATGCAAGGTGATTTTGGTTTTTTTAATACAGCTTACGAAATTTTCGAACAACGTCTTAAACAATCAGAAGAAATTAGTACAGAAATTTTGAAGAATCCTTTTGATTTTACGCAGAACGAAACCATAGAATTAGATGGAGATAAAACTGAATACGCAAAAGATGAAGCAGGTCAAAAAGAAGTATGGAGAAAACTTTTGAAGTATCAAGTAATGGTTCGCTTAGATGACTTATTGCAAGCTCAAGAAAAAGAGGAGAAAAAAGAAAAAGACGAGAGAAGTAAGGATTACAAACAAAAATCTCTGATAGAACTGGAAGTAGAAGCTCGTGAACGTGTACAAAAAAATCAAGAGGAATTTTTCAAACGTATGTACAGATTGAACAAAAAAGATTGGAGAAATCTATATCTAAATAGCATTACGAGTGCGTATGACCCACATACAGAATATTACCCACCAAAAGACAAAGAGAATTTTGATATTCAGTTTTCTGGTCAGTTTGAAGGAATCGGAGCAACTCTGCAAGAACGTGAAGGAGAAATTAAGGTAATGAATATTGTCCCTGGTAGTGCTTCTTGGAAACAAGGCGACCTAAAAGAAGGCGATATTATTCAAAAAGTAGCACAAGGAGATGAAGAGTCTATTTCTATAATTGATATGCCTTTAGATGAAGCTGTTCAACTTATTCGTGGAAAAAAAGGTTCGGAAGTTCGTCTGACAGTCAAAAAAGTAGATGGTACAACCAAAATAATTCCTATTATTCGTGATGTAGTTATTCTAGCTGAAACCTATGCAAAATCTGTCGTTTTACAACCTCAAAAAGGTAAAAAATTAGGTTATATAAAACTACCTTCCTTTTATGCTAACTTTCAAGACAAAAACGGACGCACTTCGGCAAAAGATATGAGAGAAGAACTCATAAAACTAAATACAGAAAATGTAGAAGGATTAATTCTTGATTTGAGAAATAATGGTGGTGGTTCGCTTTCCGATGTAATTGATATTGTAGGATTATTTATAGAACAGGTCCTGTAGTACAAGTAAAAGCTCGTGGTGGAATGCCAAAGGTATATTCGGATGAAGACAAAGAGGTTGTTTTTGATAAGCCTTTAATTGTCTTGGTCAATGAATTTAGTGCTTCGGCTTCCGAAATTTTTGCTGCTGCTGTTCAAGATTACAATCGTGGAATTGTGGTGGGAAGTCCTACATTCGGAAAAGGTTCGGTTCAAAATTTTATGGATTTGGATAGAGTTTTGGGCAACGAATACGACAAAATTAAGCCTTTAGGAGCTTTGAAACTCACTATTCAAAAATATTATCGTATCAATGGAGGAGCGACACAGCTCAAAGGCGTTGTTCCAGATATTATGCTTCCAGATATGTATTCGTACATAGATTTTGGCGAAGAACAAGAACCGTATGCACTTAAATGGGACGAAGTAAAGAAGGCAAAATACAAAGAGTGGTCGCCTAATTATAAATTGGACAAAATTCAGAAAGAAACAGATAAACGAGTTTCGAAAGATGATACTTTCTCTTCCATTAATGAAAACGCAAAACGATTAAACAAGCGTAGAAACGAAACGCTGTATTCTCTTAATTTGGAAGAATATTGAACTCTTCAACGCACTTTAGAAGAGGAATCTAAGAAGTACGAAAATTTAGCAAAATCAGATGAAACACTCAAAGTAATTGCTTTAAAGAAGGATTTGTTAGAAAATAAATCGGATACTGTAAAGCAAGCCAGTTTTGAGAAATTTGAGAAAGAACTCAAAAAAGATGTTTATCTGCAAGAAGCTATTAAGATTATGAATCAAGTGCAGTAAAACATAAATGTATAACAAACATCCCAGTCTGTTGCATTAAGAAAAACAAAAAAGAGTTTGAAAATAATTTTCAAACTCTTTTTCTATGCTATTTATTTTACAAATTTTCACTTCATTTTACTTAAATATTTCTCTAATTCGCTTTTACTTGTTAGTTTGTAAATCAATTCTTGTTCTTCTAAAAGGTTAGGAATCAATATTTTTTTTTCTACTAAATGTTCTAAAATTCCTTTAGTTTCTATTTTCGTAAATGACGTTTTTGATAGAATCTCAGTTAAAGAAATTGAACCATTATTTTCTAAAACTTTTGCAAATAAATGTAGAATTTCTATTCGTTTTTTGTAGTTTTTTTTGCGTTCTCGTTTTTTATCAAATCCCTTAACTACAAAAAAGGCAGAAAATGCCATTACACTATAAAAAACCATGTCAATCCACATTCTTGAATCTGTATAGCCAAAAGTTTGAACATAACTCGTATAATAAAATGATGTTACTGCACAAATAGCCACAATTATCCAAAGAAGAGCAATAAAAATAGTTTTTAAATTTAATGTTTGAGGTCGCATAATTGAAAATATTTATTTGAAAGAAATAGACTTATCTTACTAAATATACATTGTTTTCTTCTATTTACGAAATGCAATTACTTTTTTCTATTCGAAAAAAAACAGTTAGAAACTGTCTACTACGTTTATTTCTTTTGATACAATCTCCACCACGGCGTATTTGGACTGTCGTGATGTTCGTAATGATAACCAAAAAAGTAGCATGAGAAAAACGCCCAAATATGATTTTTGTCCTGACTTCTAGAAAAATGTTTGTTCTCTGGTGCTTTTCTATGTGGTAAATATGTTCCAAAATAAAAAAGCTGAAACGTAGAAACAATAGAAGGAATCATCCAATAAAAAATGATATTTTCCAACGGAAAGAAAAATTTCAAAAGATTATACAGAATTGCCATCAAAACAATCTGAATAATGGTAATATAGTTTTTGGCAAAATTAAAATACCAAATCCAAAAGTTTCCGTGATGGAAATCTGGGTCTTTGTCTGTCGCTACAAAACGATGGTGTTCGTGATGTTTTTTGAGTAATCTTGGATAATAATTAAAGGCAAAAAGTCCTGTTGCAATCGTTCCGATGATATTATTTACGTTTGTGTTTTTAGAAACGGTATGGTGCATGGCATCGTGAGCCGTTATGAAAATTCCTGTGTAAAGATGAGTTTGGATAAGAAAAAACAAGTAAGTAAGAGGATTGTACCAATTTATTTCATAAAACGCAAGCAAAAAACCAACGCTAAGAAGCCAAAGCGCAATAACTGTAATTCCGATATATGTTCCTTTTCGATTCATTTTTTTTGAATGACTACTATGACTGATTAACGAGTGATTTATATGATAAAAAGCAGGATAAATTCAAATTTCTTTGTCTTAATTGAATAAGTTTTTGAGCTTGTAGAGAAAGGTTTGTTTGCGTTTTTCTTCTTGTTCTTTCTCCCATTCTGCTCTTCGTTTTGCTCGTAATTCTTTATTATCAAAACGAACACCATTAATATGTCCTTGTATAGTATTTTTTAAGCACTCTTTTATGTATTCTTCGTCTTCTATTTCTCCTTCTATTTCTACATAATTAAATTTTTTTTCTGATAATTCTTTAGGTAATTTTACCTTACCCTTGTAAGATAATGTCAAACCACTTACCTTACCTAATTCCAAAACTTCCATAGGAAATTCTGTAATACTTGAATAGATTAAATTAGCATATTGTATGTCTTGAATAGTTTCATTTATAAATTTTCTTTCTGAAATAATACTCCATTCTATAACAGGACGTAAAGACAAATCTTTTTCATTCTGTTCTAACCCAAAAAATCCTGCTAGAAATTCCAAATTTTTATGTATTGGATTAATTAAATCATCTTCTATATAAAGAAAAGGGATATTTACAATTTGGTCAGGCAAATATTTAAAACTGTCAGCATACATTGAAAATAAATCTGTTTTAACTCCGTTTTTTGCATAAGGAAAAAAACGAACAATCCAACCATCTATAATATCTGAAGCTCCATATTCATCTGGAGTATGTTGTTTGAACATATTCATCCAAAACTGTTTATCTATTTTTCCGTTTGCAGTTTCTTTTATTTCTTTAAGAACAGGCAAAAGTTCATTTATCCACCAATCCAATTCATAAGTTGCTAGTTTTTTAGATTTATCAATTACCTTTTGCCAGTCTTCTGCTGTTCCTTCTAACGTAATTTGAGGAATTCCACAAATTCCAATCATAAATGTATAATTAAAATAAGGTTGAAAAGCATTCAAAACTGTTATCTGACTTACAATTTTTTCAGTAAGTGAAGTAGTGCTAAAATCTGCTGTCAAATTATTTATCAAATCCTCTCCTACGTGTTTGGCTACTTCGCCATTCATTTCATCAATAGACTTTTCCCATTCTGCTTTTAAAATTGTCTTGTCTGGATTTAATAACTCATCATTTCTAATTATCAGTTCCTTTTTATCATCAAAATCAACAAACAAATGACGGAGTTTTTCTGCATTTACTTCTATATGTTTCGAAAAACCTTGACAAATCAATAACCAAATCATATCTGGCGACAACACAAAAGGACGATGGTCGGCATACGCCACCTGCATTCCCTTCAAAAAAGAGTGCGTTCCAAAACTGACAAACTCTTTCCCATCAGCAGAACCAATAATCGTTTCTTCTGAAAACTGCTTGCTAATCTGCTCAAAAGAAATTTCTTTCAATGGCTTTTTAGCTCGTTTTAGTTTTTCTACTTCGAAGGTTATGGAAGCTTTTTTTGTCATTTTATAATCGGATATAAGTTTATGTTTTCTATATGTTTGAAATCTTTCCTTTTGTATGTATAAAGAAGAATGTTTTTTACTAATGAAGTAGCTGCAATTATTGCATCTGGAATTTGTAAATTATTACTTAGATTATAACGGCTAATCAACTCTACGGATTTTTCTGAAATTTCTTCATCTATATGAATAACACCATAAAATCTTAATTGCTTTTTCATTCCAAATAACTCTGTCTTGTTTCCCATTCCTTGATATAATTCCATTACTGTAATAGAAGAAATTACGATACGATTAACACCAATTTCTTTTAGAATTTGAATTGTATTTTCTCGTCCATTATACGCACTTATAAAAATATTTGTATCGCAGAGTATCATAAATGTAGTTTTATAGTTCCCAATTTCTTTTCCAATTTTTATTTCTTATTTCCTCCAAACTTCTAGGGTTGTCTTTCCAGATACCAAATAAAGCTGTTGGGTCTTGTGTTTTATCTCCTTTTTCCAAAACATCATTAAGAGGATCAATTGAACTTTCACTTTTATAATTTACTTCTACTTTATCCAAATTGATAGATTTAAAAAATAAGAGTACCTTTTCTAACTCTTCAAAATTTGTAATTTCTAATGTAACTTTCATAATTTTATGATTAAATTGAACTACTTTTTTAATTAAATATACCTAACAAATAGTATTTTAAAACATACTTTCATTCTCTGTGTTCTCTGTAACTCTGTGTTTGATAAAAAATACATATAGATAATTCTGTTTTAGTACTTATTTGAAAAAAATCTAACTCTGTTTTATCTCTTCAAAATTTACATATTCGCCTACACTATCAAAGTCATATTTTTTACCTTCTTTATTGGAATGAATATTTTTTGTAGGAGGAGTTTCGATTCTAATTTCTCCTTCTGGACGAATATCATTTTGTGTTTCGTACTGTTTTTGTGCTTGTTTCTGGACTTTTCGTAATAAAATTTTAGCCAAAAACTTCATTATCTTGCCAGAAAAGGCATACAAAACATAGAGAATGATAATTGAAATAATAAAAAACTTCAACATAATGAGTAGATATTGGGAGTTGGGAAATAGGAATTAGAAATGACAAATGAAAATTAAGTTCACTAATTGGTTAAGTAACTAGACAAACTCTAAAATCGTTTTACAATAATTCATAATTTGAGAAGTTGCACCTGTATTTTTTATAACGTATTGTCTTGTAATTTCGTTAATCTGTTCTCTATAATAATTATCTCCAAAAAGATTTTCTAATAAAATTTCTAATTCTTTAGCATCTGAAACCGAAAAAGCTCCTTCTTCATCCAACAAATCAATCGCCTCTTTAAACTTTTTATAGTTTTTATCTCCAAAAATAATCGGCATTCCGAAAGTTGCAGCTTCCAAAATATTGTGTAACCCTTTTCCAAACGCTCCACCAATATAAGCCACATCGCCATAACTATAAATGGAAGACAAAAGTCCGATATTATCGATGATGAGTAAATCAGCATTTTCTAGTTTTTGAATATTTGTTTTATCCTTTAGATTGACCTTTGAATAACGCATAATTTTCAAATAATCAAACGCCTTTTCTATCTTTTGAAGGTCAGATTCTGCAATGTTGTGAGAAGCAATTACTAATTTTATTATATCCGTTGCCGATTCATTTAAAGTATTATAATCTTCTTTTGTTTCCTTAAACGCTGGTGCAATCACTTCAATATCTTCTTGCCAGCTACTTCCCACTACGAGGAGTTTGTTCTGTCCAACAAATTTTTCTAAAATAGGTAATTCTTTTCGTTGAGAAACAATATCCTTTACTCTATCAAAACGAGTATCTCCAGTAACACTTACATTTTGAATATTTATGCTATTTAGCAATTTTTTTGAAGACTTATTTTGCACAAAAAAATGAGTAAAACGCTCTAACATCTTTACAGAAAAATTACTTTTACTTCCCTTAAAAAAATGTTGTTCTGCTCTAAAAATAGTTGAAACCGAAAAAAGAGGAATTTTATTTTCCGAAATTTCTTTTATAAAGTGATGCCAAAATTCATATTTTATAAAAAAAACAATTTTTGGTTGTACAACCTTGATAAAAAACGCAGCATTTTTTGGTGTATCTAATGGCAAATACATAACAAAATCAGCTTTATCATAGTTTTTACGAATTTCATAACCACTAGGAGAAAAGAAAGTCAGTAAGATTTTATAATTTGGATATTCTGCTTTGAAGGCTTCTATAAGTGGTCTTCCCTGTTCGAATTCTCCCAAAGATGCACAATGAAACCACGCCACAGACTGCTGATTTTCTTCAAATGCTTTTTGCAGTTCTGTTTTCCAATTTTTTCTACCTTCTTGAAATAAATTTGCTTTTTCGTGGAAAGGTGCAGCCAATTTTATGCCCTGCCAATATCCCCACAAAGAAACATCGTAAAGCCAACTCTTCATAATTTTTGTTCTAAACCTATAAGGTTTCTGAAAACCTTATAGGTTTAATTCTTTTTTATACTTTCAAAAAACTTTCAATTCCTGTTATGAGTTCTGGAATCGCTTCCAAATTAAGTGTATGTCCCTTTTTTGGCAAAAGTGTAAAGGTTGCTTTCGGAATTGCATCGACAATATTTTGCCCCATTTGAGGCGTTGTCAGAATATCTTGTGCGCCGTGAATTATCTTTACTGGAACTTTTACAGCCTTTAATTCTTCTCTATAATCATCACTATTTTCGGTAGCGTCCATTAATTTCATCAAAGAATCTGACGTAATTTTATTAAGTAATCTAGCATTTTGAATATCTTGAATCGGAATAAGAGGATTAAAGAAATAATCTTGACCCAAAACAGCAGGCAACATCACATCAAGCATAAGCTCATATCCACCAGCTAAAAGCGCACGCCTCCAACTCGTACCTATAAAATCAAAATAAGGCGTTCGGTTTGCAAAGGTAGAAATCAACACGGCTTTTTCAATTCGCTCTGGATAATTTACTAAAAGTCGCATCGCTATTGCACCACCATACGAGATACCGACAGGAACAATACGTTTTGCGTTTACTTTTTCTAAAACCAAATGAACGTCAGCAGCATGTTGTTTGAAACTTCTGTATTCGCCTTTTTGGTCTGATTGACCTTGAAAAATTTGGTCTATCAAAACAATATTAAATTGATTTTTCAAAACCTGTACAATCGGAAACCACGAAAGTGTCGATTGAGAAAGACCGTTTAAGAAAACAAGCGTGTTTTTGCTCTCATCTATAAAGTGATGTTCGTAATAAATAGAAAGACCATCTGGAAGTTTTAATTTCATTGTTGTTGTTTTGTAAATCGCTCGTGAGGACACGAGCAATGGTAGAGCTAGTAATATATCTGTTGCTCGTGTCCTCACGAGCGACCTAATAACCGAAAAATCATTCCTCCATTTTACCAAAAAAATGATTTCCTACTGCATTTTTATCATTCGAAAGATAAAATTCTCTAAAATAAAAAATTACTTCTAAGTGAGAAAGAAAACCATCTTTGTTTGAATCCATTGCCGAAAAAGCTTCGTCTGCATACTCTTCACTTCGTTTGCAAAGACTATAAAAGTGCGAAAATTCTTTTTTATCCCAACGTTTATCTCTGTCTAAATCTATTAGATGAAACAAACTTTCGATAAATGGATAAACGTAACGTTGATAAGAAGCCGAATCTGCTACTAATGTTTCGTGAACAGTTACAAATTCTTCCAGACTAATTTTGCCATCGTTATTTTCGTCGGCTGTATCGATGAGTTGTTTCCAAAAACGATGAAACATTTGTTGTAATCGTTTCTGATGAGCCTGTTCGGCTACATCTTCCGAAACAGCTAAATTATCTACAATATGATCTAACTCGTTAGGTTCGATAAAACCATTTCCATTTCTATCAAAGAAATGAAATAAATGAGTCATTTTCTTTTTTTGAAAGTTAGTCAGCATAATTAATTGAATTGGAAATGGATTATCAAAAATGAATGATTGAAATTACATATATTATTTAAAGTAAGCAAAATATTAATTGATAGAATCCATTCAAAAGTAGTTTATGTTTATTTTACCTTTTTTACCCATGTTACAAATTTCTGCATTTCTTCGGTTTCCATTAATTTTTCTTTTGTGTTATAGGTTTGTCCTAATGTTTTTTCGTCCCAAAATTTATGAATTGTTGAATGGCATTTTCTGCATACATTGATACCTCGTTTTTTCATTTCTTCTTTTCCAAATTTTCTCAAAAAAGGCTTCTTTCGGTGCATTTTTCTAGGAATTAAATGATGAAAACTTAGTTTTTTCTCACGCTCACACAAAGCACACCTTTCTATTTCTTCGTTTTGTTCTAAATTTGGGTATTTTGAATAATCTATTTCGTAATCGTTCATTATAGTCTATGGTTTTTCGAAAGCTAAAGCATTCGGTACATTTTTTCGCACCTTAAAAGGTACGCTACATTTTTCTTGAACGTTTATTTTTTGTTTGAGGTTCTTTTTCGCTTATTTTTGTAATGACAATTTTATCTCAACACATATATATTCTCTTATGAAAAGCGTTTCAAATTCTGCAAATCCTATCGATAGTTCAATTAATTCTTTAAAAGACAAAAAAATACTTTTAGGAGTCTGTGGAAGTATTTCGGCTTACAAATCGGCTCTTTTGGTGCGCCTTCTTATCAAACAAGGTTGCGAAGTGCAAGTCATCATGACAGAATCGGCATCTGATTTTATTACGCCTCTCACGCTTGCTACGCTTTCAAAAAAGCCTGTTTTGATTGATTTTATAAAGAATAAAGAAGGTGTTTGGAATAATCATGTTGATTTAGGACTTTGGGCAGATGCTTTTATTATTGCGCCAGCTTCTGAAAACACGATTGCAAAACTAGCCAATGGATTATGTGATAATTTGCTTTCTGCGACCTACTTATCGGCTCGTTGTCCTGTTTTTGTTGCTCCTGCAATGGATTTGGATATGTATCAGCACCCTTCAACGCTTAGGAATTTGGAATACCTAAAAAGCTATGGAAATATTCTTATTGAAGCCACGCACGGCGAACTTGCAAGTGGACTTATAGGACAAGGACGATTAGAAGAACCAGAAGAAATAGTTACTTTTTTGAATGATTTTTTTGAAAATTATGTGCAGAAAGAAGCGACTAGAGAAGAAATAAAACCTTCTTACCTTCCATTAAAAGGAAAAAAACTAACACTTACAGCAGGTGCAACTCGTGAAGCCATTGATCCTGTTCGTTACTTGACAAATCATTCTTCTGGAAAAATGGGCTATGCGATTGCAACAGAAGCGCAAAAATTAGGTGCAGAGGTTACTCTTATTTCTACTTCTAGTCTTGAAAATCCAAAAGATGTACATGTAATCAAAATTCATTCGGCTGATGAAATGCTTTTGGCTGTTGAGAATGTTTTTCAAGAAACAGATATTTTTGTTTTTGCTGCTGCCGTTGCTGATTATCGACCTTTGGAAGTCGCAACTCAAAAAATAAAAAAAGAAGAAGGAGTAGAAAAAATGATTATTGAACTTACCAAAAATCCAGATATTGCTGCTACGATTGGAGCAAAAAAACAAAGCAGTCAGTTTTTGGTAGGTTTTGCACTTGAAACAAATAATGAGCTAGAAAATGCTCAATCAAAACTCAAACGTAAAAATTTGGATATGATTGTTCTTAATTCCTTGCAAGAAAAAGGTGCAGGTTTTGGACACGATACCAACAAAATAAGTATCATTGATATAAATGGAAAAACAGATTTTGAATTGAAATCTAAAACCGAAGTAGCAAAAGATATTCTGAAAACGATTATTGATAAATTAGATTTAAGAAAAAATCCTGTTCTGCCTGTTTTGGAAGAGAAAAATGAAGTAAAACAAGGAACCAAAAAGCCAGTTGTTCCTAAGAAATTTGAAATAAATAAAGAAGAGGAGTTTTGAATGTTCTATATTTCAATCATAAAACTATAAAGAATGGAAATTTTACAAATAAGTCAAGAATTAGATTTAGAACAATTAAATAACATACTATCTAAAAAAGGGTCTAGTATTATTTTAGATTGGAAAAACTGCACAAAAATTTCTCCCATTACTTTTTGTAGTATTTTGCATCTTCAAAACTTAGAAGTAAAGATTGAGCATAAAAATAAAAATCAAGCATTCAACCTTTTCGATGAAATTTACAACTATAAAATTAATCCCTTTTTAGAAACAAAAACTCATTTGTTTGTATCTCCTGTTGAAGCTGAAAAAAGTTTAGTAGAGCATACAAAGTTGATGCAACAATTTTTTGAACCTTATACAGAAGATAAAGATATTTCTAATTTGCAAAATGTTTTTTCAGAACTTTACATGAATATTTGCCAACATAGTAAAAGTAATGGCTACATTTTGATTGAACAACCAAATGAAAACAAAGTAAGTCGCTTGTTTTTTTCTGATATAGGAGTAGGAATAGCTGCAAAAATAAAATTGTACTATATCAACTCACCTTTAAAAGAAGATGCAGAGTTCATAAAATATGCAACAGAAGAAGGCGTTACAACAAAAAGCCAAATTCAAAATCAAGGAAGAGGATTAAATAATCTTGTTCAGGTAGTTAAAGGTTTGAAAGCAAAGGTGGAGATATTTTCAAACTACGGTCATTATCAAAACAAACAAGGGCACGAAAGTCTTTATAAACTTAACTTTCAACATCAAGGAACGTTAATTATTCTTGATTTACCTCTTGCTAATTTATCTGAAAAAGAACCTTTAGAATACGAAGATTTATGAAAAGAATAATTGTAAAAGACCTTACTGATGATTTTATTTCAGGACAGGGAGGAGTGTATATTGGCAAATATATTGATGGATTAATTCAACTCAACCTAAATGAGGAAATAGAAGTTTCTATGTATGGAATTGAATATGTAAGTCCTTCGTTTGTGAATGGAGCTTTTTTATATTTGATTGATATTTATGGAGAAGAGTATTTTAAGAAATATATCAAAATCAAACAAGTTTATTCAAGCCTTTTACCTATGATGCGCCAGAGTATTAGTCATCATATAGAACATAGAAAGACATTTTATCAAAAATTTTTGAGTAATCAAATTTATATTAGCATTGATGATACACAAAGAAGTTTGGATATTTTGAATCATATTCATCAAGAAGTAGCTCAAAATACAAAGTTGTTTTGGAATGAAAATCAACGTTTTGATAGTAGTGCAAAAAATAGAATCGAAAGTTGTTATTCCTTTATTGCTGTTTGGATTGAAACTAGACTTCAAAATCAAGATTTACATATAAAAGAAATAGAATATGCTTTACAGAATGGCAAACCTTGTTTGATTTTTTGTGACAAAGAACTCAATTTTAATATTCCTTCTCAATACAGACACAATGTTTTGACAATTCGTTTTGCCAAACAAGAACAATTTAGGAGTACTCGTGATGTAAATAGTTTCATACTTTCTACTATTGTTAGAGAATCTATGCCTGTTCAAGCAAATACAAATTTAAAAGATAACACCGATAATGTAGTTGCAACGGCTGCATTAGTGGGTTTGGGTGTTGTAGGAGGTTTGCTTTTGAATGAATTGTTTAAAAAATAGATTTTTAAGAAAAGTTTGAAATAAACAAAGAAGAGGAGTTTTGAAAATGAACAGAAAACCGATTTTACCTTTAATTTTATCAAAAAAACCGATTTTACTTTTATAAAACTAATTTTACCTTTAAAAGCATAGAATAAACCGATTTTACCTCAATAGATAAAGTACATGAAAAAAGTAGGATTTACATGGTTACAAGAAAAGTTAGAGATTAAGGGTTTTCAATTAACTCATAAATCTTATATCGGAACAATCGATGCTACAGAAGTAGATAAAAGTAGTATTGAACGAATATTTAATCCAAAATATGATATAAATACAGATAATCCAATGCTTCATTTGGAATTTGCTTTGAAATATGATGACCTAAATTTAGCATTCATAAAAGAAGTTTTGAGTTCTATCGCCCATCAAATTATATTGGATTATATTACCACAAATCCGAACCGAAAATATCAAAGAATAATTGGATATTTATATGAATTTTTGTTAGGTAAATCAATAGATATTGAAATCACGACAACTAATTACGAAGATATATTAGACGTTTCTAAATATATCGTGGGAGCTACTAAGAAAAATTCGAAGTGGAAAATAAATGATAATTTATTAGGAACGGAAAAATTTTGTCCAATAATTAGGAAAACAACAGAACTTACAGAACTATTGGAATGGGATATAAAAACAGAACTTGAAAGTTTGAAGCATAAATATTCTCAAAACGTTTTATAAAAGAGCAAGTTATTATCTTTATAAAAAAGAAACAAAATCATCCATCGAAATTGAGAAAGAAGAACCTTCAAAAGATAGAATGGACAAATTTATTACGCTGTTAGAAGAAGCAGGAGAAAAAAGTTTTGAAGAAACAGTATCTGAAAAAGAATTAGTTCGTTTACAAAATGTTATTGTTGATGCAAGATATGCAGATACTGGTTTTAGAGATAATCAAAATTACGTTGGCGAAAATGTAAGAGATGGTTCACAAAGAATACATTATGTTTGTCCTCCTCCACAATTTGTAAATTCACTTATGCAGGGGATTACAAATCTGAATGAGAAAATTAGCTCTATTAATTCTATAATTAAAGCTACATTAGTTTCATTTGGTTATGTTTATATTCATCCTTTTGAAGATGGAAATGGCAGAATACATCGGTTTCTTATTCACGATATTTTAGTTCGTGATGGCGTTGTTCCAAATGGTACGATAGTTCCAGTTTCTGCTCAAATTCTTGCTAATATGGATAAATACGATAGTGTTTTAGAAGATTTTTCAAAATTAGTAAATAGAAAAGTAGATTATAATAGTAATGAAAATGGAGAGATGAATGTCAAAAATCCATCTGAAGTAGAAGCCTTATATCGTTTTCCAGACCTAACTAATCACGCTATTTTTTTGGCAACAGCAATCAAAAATACTGTAACTAAAGATGTTCCTGAAGAACTTTATTTTCTTCAATGTTATGACAAACTTAAAAAGAATATCCAAAATATTGTAGATATGCCAAATAATAAAATTGACCGTATAATTTTGTTTCTTCATCAAAATAATGGGAAATTAGCAAGCAGAAAGAGAAAACATTACCAAGAACTAATCGATGCTGAAATTGAACAGATGGAACAAGCATATAATAAAATATTCAAAAACTAATACTACTATTTTATACCATTTTGATTAATAAAAATAAATAAGATGACAACTAAAGACTACCTAGAAATAGTAAGCAAAAGATTTGAATCTGGAATTTCAAGAGAACATTCGTATAGAGGCGACTTAGAAACGCTGATTAGAAATTTGACAAACGGAATTGAAATAACAAACGAACCTGCAAATGTAACAGATTGTGGGAATCCTGATTATGTAATTACAAAAGGAAAAATTCCAATAGGATATATTGAAGCAAAAGATATTGGTAAAGATTTGAATAGCAAAACATTCAAAGAACAATTTGATAGATATAAAAAAGGATTAGATAATTTAATGATAACGGATTATATTTGGTTTCAGTTTTTTGAAAATGGAGAGCTAGTTCACGAAATAAAAATTGGAGAAATTGAAGATAATACTATAAAACCTATTCAAGAAAATTATACAAAATTTGAGAATCTAATAAAAGATTTTTGTTCATTTGTTGGTCAGACTATAAAATCGCCTCAAAAATTAGCCGAAATGATGGCTGGTAAAGCTCGTTTGTTGCAAGATATTTTAGAAAAAACGATTACTTCTGATGAAAAAACAAAAGAAAACTCATCAATAAAAGCACAATATGATAGTTTTAAAAAACTATTAATTCACGATTTAGAACCTCAAAGTTTTGCTGATATTTATGCACAAACATTGGCGTATGGAATGTTTGCAGCACGATTGCACGATGAGAGTTTGAATGATTTTAGTCAACAAAAAGCTGCTGAATTAATTCCAAAATCGAATCCATTTTTACGAAAACTCTTTGGTTACGTTGCAGGTCTTGATATTGATGAGCGAATCGTAACGGTTGTAGATAATCTAGCAGAGGTTTTTAGAGCAACAGATTTGGAAGAAGTATTAAAAAACTTTGGAAAAAATACGGAAACTAGCGATCCGATTATTCATTTTTATGAAACTTTTTTGGCTGAATATGACCCTAATTTACGAAAAGCAAGAGGTGTTTGGTACACACCAGAACCTGTCGTAAATTTTATTGTTCGTTCGGTAGATCAGATTTTGAAAACAGAATTTGGTTTGCCTAAAGGTTTGGCAGATACAAGCAAAACAAAAATAAAAGTAAAGACAACTATTGCTGACAAAAACTTTAAAAGTGGATTTAAAGAAGAAGAAAAAGAAGTTCATAAGGTACAAATCCTTGATCCAGCAACAGGAACAGGAACTTTTCTAGCAGAAGTAGTCAAATATATTTACAACAACAACTTCAAATCTATGCAAGGCGCATGGAGTGGATATGTTGAGCAGCATTTGATTCCACGACTAAATGGTTTCGAAGTATTGATGGCTTCTTATGCAATGGCGCATCTAAAATTGGATATGTTGCTCACTCAAACGGGTTACAAATCTGATAAAAATGAAAGATTAAATATTTATTTGACCAATTCTTTAGAAGAACATCACCCAGATACAGCCACTTTATTTTCGAATTGGTTGAGTAATGAAGCCAATGAAGCAAACTATATAAAGCGAGATGCGCCTGTCATGTGTGTGATTGGAAACCCTCCTTATGCAGTCAGTAGTATGAATAAGGGAGAATGGATACAAGAATTAATCAAAGATTATAAGAAAAATCTAAACGAACAAAAAGTAAATCTTGATGATGATTACATTAAGTTTATACGCTATGGACAACATCATATTGATAAAAATGGAGAGGGAATTTTAGCTTACATTTCGAATAATAGTTTTATTGATGGAGTTACACACAGACAAATGAGAAAGCATTTATTAGAAAGTTTCGATAAGATTTATATTGTTGATTTGCACGGAAATTCGAATAAAAAAGAGAAGTCCCTTGATGGATCGATAGACCAAAACGTATTTGACATTCGACAAGGTGTAAGTATCACTATTTTTATAAAAAATCCACGTAAAACCAATAATTTATCTAAAATATTTCATTCTGAAATTTATGGAACTAGAAAAGTAAAATATGATTATTTAGAGAGCCTAAATTTATCAAAACACAAATGGACAGAAATTGAGAGTTTCGAACCTAATTACTTTTTTTGTCCTAAAGATTTTACAAATAAATCAACATATCAAAAGGGATTCAGACTAACAGAACTTTTCAGCCAAAGTTTGAACAGGAATAGAATCTCAACGTGATAAAGTTTCTATTCATTTTGATTTAGTCGATTTGAATAAAACTATAAAAATATTTTTGGAAAAAGATATTGAAGAGATAAGAAATATCTTAGATTTGCCTAAAGACGGTAGAGATTGGAAAATTGAAACTGCAAAAAAGGATTTGATTAAAGGATATGAAATTGAAGATATACAGTTTAGACCTTTTGATTATAGAAAAATTCCTTATACAGGAAATTCGAAGGGAATAATTAGCTATCCAAGACACGAAATAAACAAACACATGATTGAAGAGAATGTAGGATTAATAGCACCTAGATTTTTTAAAGAAGACCCAAGTTATTTTTTATCGAACAAAATTATTGGACATAAAGTGCTTAGTGCTTATGATAAAAACACAATTTTCCCTCTTTATCTCTATCCTCAAAGCCAAAAAATTAGTTCATTATCGGCAAAAGCAGTAAGAAAAAAACAAGCATTGACAAGTCAGTTAAAATTAGCTAAGGCAAATCACAAACAAAGTGAAAGTTTTTTCAATAATACAATTCTGCCTTTTTTTGAGAAGATAGAAACTCTTACTCCAAATGAAATTATCTCTCTTGAAGAACATAGAAGTACTTACGAAGAGTCAGTAGCAAGTTTGGAAAATATACAAGAGCAGTTACAAATTTTGGAAAATCCACAAATTGAAATCATACCTACAGAAACGAAACGAAAACCCAATCTAAATCAAAAAATAGTAAATGAAATAGCTACAAAAATAGGTATGGAATTTACAAATGAGGAAAAGGAAACCAAAAATACGTTTGCACCGATTGACATTTTAGATTATATTTATGCTGTTCTGCATTCGCCTAACTACAGAGAAAAGTACAAGGAGTTTTTGAAGATAGATTTCCCCAAAATTCCTTATCCAAAAGACACAACAACGTTTTGGGAATTGGTAGAATTGGGCAAACAAATTAGAGAAATTCATTTGTTAGAAAGTGATAAAATACAAAATTATATCACTACTTATTCTGGAGATGGAAACGATATAATTACTACAAAAATTGCCAAAAAAGATTGGAAAATAATTGACAAAAAGCAGGATAAAACAAAGCAGTTAGGAAGAATTTATATCAATGAAACTCAATATTTTGATAAAATTCCTTTAGCCGTTTGGGAGTTTTATATTGGTGGTTATCAGCCTGCACAGAAATGGCTCAAAGACCGAAAAAACAGAAAATTGAGTTATGAAGATATTCTACATTATCAAAAAATCATTGTTGCGCTATCTGAAACGAATAGACTTATGAAGCAAATTGATGAGGTGGAGATTGAGTGAAATGGTATTACTTTTTATAAAAATAAATCAACTGAAAAATGGGAAATAAATCAAGAACTGAAGATACTAGCAAAGTAGAAAAAAAGATTACAGACTCAAATTTGAACGATTTACAGGAACAAGAAAAAAGAATTGAATCTATAATTTCTGATTATGAAAATGATTTTGACTTGATAGAAAAATGGCTAGAATATTTAGAAAGTAATGTAGAATTACCTTGTAAAGTAATTTATAATGGACATTCTAGAGATGAATTGAAATCTGGAACAGAAATTACATTAAATGATTTTGTTGATAGCGACGAGCATTATGGTATAATAGGAGCTGGGAAATTTAACCGTCAAACTATTAATTTTCCATTGTGTGAAGTAGAACCTGTAACCATCACACCAAAAAATCAACCATTATATGATTATGTGGTTTGGTTTGCTAATCAATAAATTATCAACAACTATTTAAAACAAAAAAAATGGCACTATCTATTGAGAATTCAAGTGCAAAACGCTATTTCATTAAATCAAGAACAACAAAAAAAGGAAATACGACCTATTACATGACGACTAAAGAAGATGCAACTTGTTTAGACGAAATTCCTAAAGGATATGAAGTTTTTGAAAAGTATGATATTGGTTCATTATTCATCAGAAAAAAGATAGAATCACTTTTTACACAACCAGAAATAGACAAACTAAGAAAACATTTAGACAAAAATAAATCAATATATGATTATCGTATTGCTATTCACGGAAAAGAAATAGCTATCTATACGGCTGAATCAACTCGCTTTGAAGAACGTATGAAAATAAAACTTTTTGAAGATGGCTTAGAAAGAAATTTTGAAGTAGAACGATATTGTTACAGAGGTTCGGTTGATGATTGGATTACAATAGGAAGCGAATCAGATATGGACAAAATTGGAAGTAACTATTTAATTCATTTAGGTAGAGAATCTTACTATGAATTAGGTGGAGTACTATAATAAATAGTCATTTTTTGAGCCGTTGTCTAATACTAACAACGGTTTAGAAAAAAGTAATTAAGTGTACTTTTGTAAATACATAAAATCAAATCCTGTTATCTTTGTTTTTATTTACAAAAATACAACTCCAAACCTATGCTTACTGACACATTATTATTAATCGAACCGAATCATTTTACAGCAAATCCTGATACGCTTGCTACTAATTTTTATCAAGAAAAAGTAACTTCAACTATTGATACTCAAAAACTTGCCAAAGAAGAATTTGATGAATTAGTAAACCAATTACAAAAAAACTACATAAACACAATCGTACTTCCTGCAAAAAGAAAAGATGGAAAAGAACCCATTACACCAGATGCACTTTTTCCAAATAATTGGATTTCTTTTCATTCTAATTCTCACAAAAAAGCCATTCTATATCCTATGTGTGGAGAAAATAGAAGATTAGAACGTAGAAACGATGCTATCGAAGAAGTACAAAAATTAGGCTTTCAGATTGATGAAGTTGTAGATTTTACAAGTTTTGAGAAAGAAAATAAGTTTTTAGAATCAACAGGAAGTTTAGTTTTGGACAGAAAAAATAAAATGGCGTATGCGTGTCTTTCGCAGCGAACAAACAAAGAATTAATTTATTTATTTTGTGAAAAAATGGATTATGAATCTATCTTTTTTTACTCCGAACAGGAAACAGACGAAGGCTGGAAACCAATTTATCACACCAATGTAATGTTATCGGTAGGAGAAAATATAGCTGTTGTTTGTTTGGATTCAATTAGAGATAAAGTAGAACGAAATTATTTAATTCAAAAATTGGGAGAAGCAGGGAAGCAAATTCTGGAAATTAGTTTGGAACAAAAACATCATTTTGCAGGAAATATGTTGCAAGTCAAAAATGCTAAAAATGAAACGTTTTGGGTCATGTCAGAAGCAGCTTTTACTATTCTCTTTCAAAGTCAGATAGAAATTTTGGAAAAAGAAAGCAAGATTATTTATAGTCCTATTCCAACTATTGAAAAGTATGGAGGAGGAAGTGTGCGTTGTATGATTTGTGAGGTTTTTTGATTTTCAAAAATTACTCTTTTTTTGCCCTTTTCCAACGCTTGTGTGTCCAAAGCCAGTTTTCAGGCGAATCACGAACAGCTTTTTCTATTCGTTTTGAATATTGATCTAAAATAGAAAAATCTGTTCCTTTTTCATCTACATTATCATAAGGAGGTTCTCTCAAAAGCTCTAAATGATACAAATAATGACCTCGTTTTACCTTCGTTATTCGTATAAAATAAACAGGAAGATTTGCTTGAGGAGCAAGACGAGCCACACCTACAAAAAAGGGAACTTGTTTTCCAAAAAAAGTAGTCCAATATTGTGCATTATGTCCTGCTGGCGTTTGGTCGGCTACCAAAACATAGCCTGTCGAAACTTCTTTTGGTTTTATAATCTCCCGATTAGCCATTCTCATTTCTAAAGGAGTTGCGCCAAATTTTGAACGCATATCATAAATCAGTTTATCAATTTTTGTATTGGATAATTTTTTATAGACAGGAACAACAATCGTTTCTATTTCTGCCGAACAAGACATACTTGCCCATTCCCAACTCAAATGATGGGTTGCTAGAATGATGGCTGATTGGTTGTTTTGAGCTAATTTTTTGGTTATTTCCAAAGCCTCATCAGTTGGACAAGCTCTTCTCATTATTTCTTCTTTCGAAATAGCAAAGCCTTTTACCGTTTCGATAATAAAATCACAAAAATTTCTATAAAATGCCTTTGCTATTTTTTCTCTTTCTTGTTGTGTTTTTTCTGGAAAAGCAATAAGAAGATTATCTAAAACTACTTTTTTACGGTAAAGTTTTCCATAATAAACTACAAAGAAAAGCAAATCAGAAATTAAATATAAAAACCAAAGTGGGAAACGAGCAAGAAGTTTTATCAGAAATGGAAGCATAAATAAAAAACGGTAAATTATTGATTGTAAATGGAAAGCGAATACAAATAGCTTTGTTATTTACTCAATTTCAGAATACGAAACGCACCTTGAAGAACAAGAAAAAAAACAATCGTTCCGATAACCAAATCAGGAATATTCGAACTGAATAATTTTACCAAAATACCAGCTATGATAACTCCTACATTGATTATTATATCATTTGATGTAAAAATCAAACTTGCTTTCATGTGTATTTCTTCTCTACTTTTTGATTTTTGCATCAAATAAAGACAAATTCCATTAGCCACTAAAGCAAAGATAGAAACGATAATCATAGTTTGAAAATTGGGTAGTTCTTCGTTTCCGACAAACCTTCTCAAAATTTCTATAAAACCAATACAAACCAAAATAATTTGAAAGTAACCTGCTAGTTTTGCTACTTTCTGTTTCTGAATAGGCGTTTTTCCTACTGCCAAAAGACTTATTCCATACACAAAAGCATCTGCCAACATATCCAAACTATCAGCCACCAAACCCATAGATTCAGAAATCAAACCTGTTGTAATTTCAATACAAAAAAAAGCAAAATTAATAGCTAATACAATCCAAAGTAGTTTTCTTTGCGCTTTAATCTGACTTTTATCTTCTACAAAATTGTTCTCTTCTGTTTGTTCTGTTTTAATTGTTTTTGCTCCTAAATTGAGCTCGAATATAGCTTTCTCTATACGTGCAAGTTCTTGATTATTCTGCTCTTCTTTGTTATCCTCTTCATAAAAAACAGTCAGTTTGCGATTAGGAATATCAAAATCAAGATTTTTAATACTTAAAATAGATTCTAATTTCATACGTATCAAATTTTCCTCTGAAGGACAATCCATTTTCGCAATCTTGAAAAGAGTCTTATTCATATTATTTTCATATCGTTTTCATATTGTTCTGGTTCTTACCTCAATTTCATTTTATTATCCAAATTAGCTCTACCAGAAAGAAGCTCAGAAAAGCTATAATTCAAGACTATTTCATTTTTATCATCGGAAGAATAAGTTGCTTTTTTGTTTGAATACTTTTTGATTTTTCCTTCTGTACGAACAATAAAAACATAATTAGCCGACTCGAAGACATAGTTTTGAAAGCGTTTTGTTGCTTCATTTTCTGGAGTCTGTTGGCGTTCTTTCGCTCGTTCTAAAAGTGGCTTCAAGTAATGCGTATTATTTCTTTCGAAGGTTCGTTTCGAAAACTCAAAAGCAGGTTTGGAAGGCGCAGGTTCAGAATTAAGTTGATTAAGTGCAGCCGTAAGTGATTCTACATTATCAAAATCAAAACTAAAACCAGTTAGATAATTTTCATAATCTGTTGTATATTCTACGTGTGTAATTCCTCCAATTTCGGAAAAACTCTCACTACTTTTTTGTATTACACTTTCAATATTAGCAACGAAATTTTTTTCTTCATTAGTAGAATCCGTAAGCGAAGTAGTAATGGCAATTTCTTGTTTTCGTCCACTCAAATCAACGGTAAGCGAATACGTTCCAGAGCCATCTTTTTTGATATAGACTTCTTCACGAAGCTCAAAACAAGAAGTAAGAACAAAAATAGAAAGAAAGACAAAGGTAAAGCGTAGTAGTATTTTTTTCATCAGAATTAGGTCAAAATTATAAATTATAGTTTATCTTTTAAAAATAATATTCAAAATTACATAAATACGAGCAGATTTTATGTAAAAAGGCAAATTAAAAAAAGACATTATTATTTTCATCCTCAAAAAAACACTAAACAATTCATTTCTACATACGTTTTATTTGATGGTTTAGACTGTATTTTACCATTAATTTATTAATGAAATACATATTTTTATCTAAATCACTTTTTATTTATATTATTTTTTAAACTTAATTTTTTTAAAATTATGGCAACTCCAAAAGGAAAAGTATTATTCGTCTTGACAAGTCATAGCAAGATGGGAAATACAGACGAAAAAACAGGATATCATCTAAGCGAAGTAACACACCCTTGGAAAGTATTGTATAATGACGGTTATGAAATTGACTTTGTAAGTCCGAAAGGTGGACACGCACCTGTAACCGAATTTGATTTATCAGACGAGATAAATAGCGAGTTTTGGCACAATGAAAAATACCGAAATAGAGTAGAAGAAACGCATAAACCTTCTCAAATCAAACCTTCTGAATACAAAGCCATTTATTTTGCAGGTGGACACGGAACAGTTTGGGATTTTCCAGACAACAAAGAATTACAAAAAATTGCAGCAACGATTTATGAGAGTGGAGGAATTGTTTCTTCCATTTGTCATGGGGCAGCAGCTTTAGTAAACTTAAAATTAAGCAACGGTTCGTATTTGATTGATGGAAAAGATGTAAATTCGTTTACCGATGAGGAAGAACGAGAAGCAGGAAAAGAAGATGTAGTTCCGTTTTTGGTAGAATCAAAACTTCGCCAGCGTGGTGCAAATTTTCAACAAGCAGCAAAAGGAGAAGCAAAAGTAGTAGTTGATGGAAGACTGATTACAGGACAAAATCCTGCTTCTGCAACTCCGTTAGGCGAAACATTGAAACGAGAACTAAAAGAAGTAGAAATGTAAAAATAGTAATTACTTTTACCGAACGGTTCGCTTAAAGCGAACCGTTCGGTATTATCTTTTTCTAGTTCCAATAGTATATTCTATACAGCGTACTGTCGCACATTTATCTCTTTTCTTGTGCTTTTTTAGTAAAAGAGGATTTTCATAAGGATTTATATACACTCTCAATGTTTCATTTTTGTCTGCTTTATACGTAAATCCGTCGTAGCTTTTTCCATTTAGTAGCGTTCTTACTAAAGTATCATTTTCATAATTGACTACAAACAATCCTCCTGTATTTTTTATGAGCCTTCCTTTATTATGAAATTCGTAACGCAACATATAATCTGTTCCCTTTTCTACTTTTATTTGCAGTAACAAAGAAGTTTTGTTTTCTATGATACGCTGCTTGTTCATTTTAAGCAACTCATATCCTGGTGCTACTTTTCTTACAGGAAGATTATATGTTTCCATAGTTTCAGAGCTACAACAATTTTCCTCTATGCTTGAATTTTCAAGTCTTTCCATATCAGAAAACCCAAAACAAAGGAATAGAACAGCAAAAATCAGTATTATTTTTTTCATAATTCTCTAGTTTAAAAGTCTTATCAAAACATTCTATTTCAAAATTTATTTTATATCAACAGACTAGGAAGTCTGTTATACAAGTAAATTACAAAAAAACATTCAATTATGGAATTTGGAAAGTTGCAAGATATAAAAAACGTGGATTTCACGCTACCAGACGACCACGCAGAAACAGAAGCCTTTTTATCAAAACTAGAACCCACACAAAAACCGATTATTCGTGTTGCTGCGCCTGTTTGGGGAACACCAGAGTGGAAAGGAGTTTGGTATCCACAAAAAGCAAAACCTGCTGATTTTTTGTACCATTATTCACGCCAGTTTGATGAGATAGAACTCAATGTTACTCATTATCAAATTCCACCAGAAGAGCGTATTTTGAAATGGAAAGAAATGACACCAAAGGGTTTTTTGTTTTGTCCCAAGATTTATAAAGGGATTAGTCATCACAAACAGCTTGTAGATTGTGAAGAACTGACACAGGTTTTTTGTGATAGAGTAGCACTTTTTGGAGATAGATTAGGCGTTTGTTTTCTTCAACTTCCTCCTCATTTTTCTCCACAAAAAGCAGAGATTTTAATTGATTATTTAGAGAGTTTTCCAGCAGAAATACGTCTTGCTGTAGAATTTCGCCATAAAGATTGGTTTGATTCTGAAATAAGTAATCAAAGTGAGGAAACTAGAGAAGCAGTAAGAGAGGTTTTTTCGGTAATGCGTCGTTATAATTTTACGGCTCTTATGACTGATGTTTCTGGAAGGCGTGATGTGATGCACATGCGACTGACTTCTGATACAATGGTTTTGCGATTGGTAGGAAACTCTTTGGACAAAACCGATTATGAGCGAATGGAAGATTGGGCAGAGCGAATGGATAAATGGATTAAAAGTGGATTAAAAGAGTTTCATTTTTGGCTGCACCAACCAGAAAATATCAAAACGGCAGATATGGCTGTTTTTCTTATTGAAAAATTGAAGGAAAAAGGCTATAAGAATGTAAATCCACCAAAGCAGATAAAAGAAGAAACTAAAAATGATATACCTTCGCTTTTTTAGAATGTATAAGCAATAAACATTATCACGGTTATTTACAGTATTGATTACCAATAAATTAGCAAAAAACGAAAAGTGCTTATTTTTCCATAGTACTGGGTTTGCAAACCCAGTGCTATGGAAAAATGAACATTGCTAAATTAGCCGTGATACCCTTTACTATCAATATTATAACGATGTGTTTTTTGTTTTTTAAAGTTTAGGATAAGGAGTTAGATTTGTACATTTTTTACAACAAAAAACCCTTCACTCAAAGAATGAAGGATTTTTATTATCTACTTTATTTAATCTTATCGTTGTCTTATTCGACAATGCTAAGCTATTCGATGATAATTGATTTCGAATAAATGATTCCTTTTTGATTAAAACGAATTAAGTAAACTCCCTTTGGTTGATTGTTTAGGTTAATACTAAATTTCTGGTTGTTTTTTTCAAAAATTTGAGTTTTTATTGTTCTACCAATTCCATCAAAAACAGTTACCTCTGTATTTTCTGAAAGCGAAGTAGCAAAACGAATATTGAATGTACCTGTACTTGGATTTGGGTAAATGCTAAGTGTATTTGCTCCCAAACTTGCAACTACTGTTATTTCTTTTTTCGTTGGTGTTGCTCTTGTTTTGTTTGCAATCCTAGCTCCTGGATTACAGAATGAAGTATAAACGGCAGGTGAAGTTCCTTGGATAATAGAAACGTCGGCAGCTAATTCTTGTGTTACAGTTCCTGTTGTAGTAATACGAATTTGCTTACTGTTTATGTAATATTCTACATTTCCAGCTCTTCTAATAACAGAAATTCTGTCACCAGCAGCAACGGCTTGAGTAGCTCCTCTATCCGTTCCACTTTCATAGATACGAACTGAATTTTCACTATTTATCCATACTCCATACTCAATAGCTTCCCAATTTGCCGTCGTCGTAGTTGCAGAAGACAGACCAATTTGATAGTTAGATAAATTTGCATTATCAGGAACAATAAAACTAATTCCTCCATCAACACCAGCAGCCAGACGGTTAGTAGAAAGTGCTCCATTAGGATTATTCCACGGTTGTAGAGTTGTCGTTGTGATTGTTCCTGCTATTTGCGTTGTGTTAGCAGTTAAGGCACCCCAGTTTGCCAGACCACCAACCACGACAGGGGAAGCTAATGTAGCTGCTCCACTTGTTAGTGTTACATTATATAATCCTTTTGCTAGTTCTGTTCTTGGATTATCTGTATTTCCACCCCAATTGTAGGTATAAGCAGCCGAACCACCGTTTCCTTGTAGCGTAATTGCGCCTTCAGCAGTTGCTGTGTTGCAATCATCTATAGATGTTTGGGTATATGTCATACTCAAGTCAGTAGCTGTTGTGGTACACCACGAAGCAAAAACGGCAGGAGTTTGTCCTGATTCTAGCGTTGCATCGGCATAAAGATTAGTTGTTACACATGGCATACGGTGTAATTCTTCACTATTTTTATAAAAAACAACTTGGGCTCCTGCTCTAAAGATACTAATACGGTCTTGGTCTTCAATTCCTTCCACAATCTTCACTACATTTCCACTTTCATATATAAATAAAGAATTGTTGTAGATATAGGTAGAATACAAAATAGTAGTCCAATCTGGATTTGTATTTTGTGTAGATAAACCGATCACATAATTTGTAACACCACTTTTATAAATATATGTAATCCCCCCATTTGCACCTGCGCCCATTCCAGATTGAGAAATGGCTCCAGAATTACTGTATGTACTTGCAAAACCGATTGTAAATAGTTTTCCTTGTGAAGAAGATACATTTTGTAGATTTGTCCAGTTTACTGGGTTTCCAACAATAACAGGTAGACTTTTCACATGACTCCGATTATCTGTTACCTCAACAAGATACGAACCTGTTGAAAGAGTTGTTGGGTTTGCTACAGGATTTCCTAACGAATTAAGCCACGAATAAGTATAAGGAGCTGACACTTCCCATTTGAGGTAAAAGTGTAATTGAGCCTTCAGTTGCTGTAGTATTACAAGCATCTTCTGAATTCTGTACATATTTTACTTCAAATTTGTCCGTTGTACATTTAGAGAACCACACTTTAGGACTTGTTCCTGTTACCAGAGCAATGTCCACTACTAATTCGTCGGTTGCATTTTTGGCTTCAATATCTTCGTAAACCAACGTTGAATTGTAGTAATACTTGATAGAAGTTCCTTCTCTAGTCATCGTCAGACGGTCGCCAACTGCAACAGTAACATTTGGTATTTGGAAAAAGAAATAAATATCGTTTAAATAAACAAACAAATCACCATTTGGATAGATGTAAAAACTATTATCCATAGACAAATAAGAAGAGGAAGTGTTAGGTGGTGTAAGTCCGATAGATGTATTTGCTATAGTAGTTAAATCTTCTACCAAGAATGTAAAGCCACCATTTTCGCCATTTCCTAGTTTTGCTTTTGAAGTGGCTGCTGCTTCATTAGAGTTCCAATTATAGCTTCCGTTTGCTATTATTCTACCTTCACTTGTAGTAGCACGAACAATATTTTCCCATTCTATAGGAGTTCCGACAATTACAGGTAATACAGTTGTTCCGTTATCAATGTTTAATGAATAAAGACCATCGGCTACATTGGTCAAATCTTGTGTCATTGTTCCATTATTCCAATTATACGAAGTTCCTGTCAGACTAACATCAATAGCAGCAAGTGTATTAGCAGGGTTACACACATTGGTTTGCGTTTGTCTGTATCCATAGCCATTTGTACCAGAAACGGTAACGGTAACGGTATTCAAAGTAGCTGTTCCACAATTCAAACTACCAGTAGTCTGTACTCTAAATTGAGTAGTTGTAGTTAATTGTCCTGTTGGAAGAAAAATTGTTTCGCCTGTTCCTGCTACTGTACTTCCAACATTTGCATTTGCATTATCTACATTTTGAAGTTGATAAGTTACTCCTAATTTGGATTCTACAACGATAGAGCTTGCTTCATTAGAAAGAATAGGCGAAGTAAGAACCGAAACGTTAGCTGTTGTCGGACAAATTCCTTCTGCTGCAACATTGAATGTATAAGCTGCTTCATCTGCATCATTATTGTTGATAGTAATGGTAGAAGTTTGCAGACCTGAAACAGTTGGTGTAAAAGTGAGCGTAAATTCTGCTTGTCCACTTATAGTTACATTACTTGGACTATTTGAAACTACAAAAGTGGTATTGGAAGAAGTAATATTAGTAATATTCAAAACTCCTGCACCTGTGTTTTGGATAATAAATGTTTTGCTAATTGGTGTACCTACACTTTGTCCAAAATTCGTATTATTTGTAGTACTTGTTGCTGTTGTACCACTTGCAATATCAACTCCATTGCCTCTCAGATTGATTTCTGGTAAACCTTGTGCTTCATGCGCTCCCATATCTACAGTTGATTGAAAGATACGAGGTTTTCCTGCTACATCTCTTACAACTCCTGTTATATTTGCATTATTTCCTGCATCAATAGCTGGCGAACCTGCTTGAAGTCTTACATTTCCGTTTGCTGCATCTACAAAAAGAGGGTCTTGATTTAATTTATTGTTTCCATTATCTGTAGTTGCTGTTGGTAGAGTAGTTTCTTGTATCAATGTATAAGCTACATTAGCAGAACCATTAAACCAAGAAGCTCCATTTCCTGCTGTATTTCCCCAAAAGATAGAGTTTCGAATAATAGGGTTTGAAGAACCAGAATTAGTTCCATTGTTATATATTCCTCCTCCATCATTTGTGGTTGTGTTTAGTGAGAAGGTACAATTTGTGAGTGTAGGACTTGATACTCCTCCTCCTCCATTATTGTACAATCCACCACCAGAGTTAGTAGCGTTGTTTTTAGAGAAAACACAATTTGTAAGTGTAGGGTTTGCAGTTCCACCAAATGAGTAGTTGTACATTCCACCTCCAAAACTAGCATTGTTTTCAGAGAATATACAGTTTACAACAGTTGGATTAGAAGTATTTCCTATTCCCGAGCCGTCATTAAACCAACCTGCACCGTTTATATTCGCACCTGTTCCAGTAGCATTTCCTTTTACAATAGTAACTCCGTCTAGTTTGGTAGCTGTAGAAACTCCTTTTGTATAAACGACATGATAGACATTATCGGTATTATCATTTGTTGTGCCTATATCTCCACTCAAAATAGTTTGATTAGCAACAAGGTCACGAGCATCTAACTGGGCTTGTGAGAAATTTCTTTCATTCTCTGAACCATCAAAACCTCCATAGATTTCTACCCCTTCAGGAATTTTGAAACTCGCTGCTCTTAGATCTCCTGTAGAAGTTGCTCCTGTAGTAAAATTATACTGTTGTGAAGGTTTGTATGTTCCTCTAGCGATATATATTTTGGTTCCGGCAACAGTAGCTGACTCAAGAGCTTTTTGAAGTGTAGCAAATGGGTTAGTAAAATCTGAGCCTGTAAATAGATCATCACCCAAATCTGCACCTACAAAAAAAGCAGGAAATATTTTCTCTCCTTTTATCGCAAAATCATAAGGAGATTCGTCGGTATCATTACTAATAACATTTACAGTCAGCTGTACTTACTCCTATTGCAACAGGCTCAAAAATAATATTAAACATAATAGAATTAGTAGGCGTAATGGTTGCAGGAAGAGTAATATTAGATACCCTAAAATCAGTAGCATTTGCACCTATAATATTTATGGCCGTAACCACTAAATCTCCTGTTCCTGTGTTTTGAATTGTGAAAGAAGATGTTCCACTAGTAGTTATTTTGTCAAAATCTGTATCATCAACTAAAGCGACATTGGTCGAGCCGTTAGCTATATCAGTACCAGCTCCCCGTATGTTAATTTCTGGAGAAGTAATAGTAGCAGCAGCAGAAAATGTTGAAGTATTATTGGTTGCATCTGTAGCAGTTGCAGTTACATTTTTGCCTACTGTGAGTGCTGGTAAAGGAGAGAAAGTCCAAGTAGTACCTGTTACGGTAACATTTCCTTTATAGGTTCTTCCCTGTGATTCGCCTGCATTATTTTCAAAAATTTCTATTATATCTCCATCTTGTCCTGTTCCAGATATAGAAGAAGTAGAAGCTGCCGTAATTAGTGGTGCCGTTTTGCTGTTATTCCCTCCTGAAGAAAGAGCAATTCCACCTATATTATTTAGATAAATACTATTTTGAGAAATTTTGTTGTTTACTACATCCGTAACGTTTATTCCTACATTAGTTTGTGTGTAGGCAATGGTATTTCCAGTTATTGTACAATTATTTCCACTAGAGCTTAGCCTGATGCCATATAAAAAATTACCTATGTTGGTTGTTCCATCTTTACCAACTCCTATTTTATTGTCTTTTACAATCGTACTTTCAGAGTTGAAAGATAATGAAATTCCGTTTCTAAAATTGCCAATAACATTGTTTTCTATCAAATTATTGGTATCACCAGGATTACTATTTACTGATATACCAGTACTTGAATTTGAGGGGTCTCCAAAGCCAGTTTCATTTCCTGTAATACCTGTTCCGATGTGATTATTTCTAATTGTGATATTACTTCCCGAAACAAATATAGTACAACTACTTATTATATTATTTTCTACACTATTATTAGATCTGACTTCAATACCAGAACCTACGTCATTCATTTTTACAATTGTTCCCGTTTCGTCTGTACCTACTTTATTGCTACTAATAATTCCACCTATAGCCGAACCAGTAGTTATACCCTTTTCAGTAAAAAGATTAATTACATTTCCTTTTCCTACTGTTCCTAACCTGAAATTATTTGCTGTGTTAGTAAAGCGTATTGGATACCTAAATTCTGTAAATTGCAATCCATAAATTTCTACATTAGCACTTTCTATTATTAGTCCGTATCTAGTATTATTTATGGCTTTTAGGGTTACTATTTTACCAGCTGTGTTTTCTTGAAACCCAAGCTGTGAAGAAGCATCTATGAGTACTTGCTGCTGAATTCCATCAAAACCATTGATGTTACTAGCTATAGAAATAACCCAAGGAGAAGCTGTCGGAATGCTAAAGTCAATATAATTTTTTCCTCCTATATTGTTGGCATCTATAATTATTTGTCTAAAACTTTCTGCTCCTGCATCATTTGTGTTTTGGACACGCAAAGTCCAGAGAGGAGTACTTGTACCTGTAGCGAAACTTGCAGGAAAATTTGTGCTTACATCATTAGCTGCCGTTCCTGTAGCTTCTTCAAAACGCCAAAAAGAAGTTGCTCCATCTAGAGCTGTAGCGTTCATGTCAGCAGCTAGATTTATAGTAGTACGAGCAGTAACAAATATTTTTACTTCGTCTAGTTGGCCGACGAAACTAGTTGTATTTGCTGCTTTTCCGAATTGAAAGTTACCTATCGGACTAATAGGATTAGAAGTAATTACACCAGATGTAAAACTTCCAGCCGTAGCATTTTTATAAATTGACCACGTTCCATTATCACGGATTACACTAATATAAGTCCATTCGTTTGTTACTAAGCTAATATCGGAAACTAGAGAAGTAACTCCTCCTAGTTCGACGCTTATTTTTCCTGTAGCATCTAGGTTTACTCCATATCCATTTGTATTTTGTGTTCCATTGTAGATTACGTTTCCTATTTGATCGGCTTGTTTTTTTATCCAAAAAGATAATGTAAAATTGTCGGTACTTGCAAGTGGTAATAAATTAGTTGTGATTTGCGCATCGTCATCAAAATAAACGCCTCTATTTCCAGTAGGAGCTTGACTAAAAGATGATGCTATAGAGAAAAACGACATGCAGATACCAAGCAAAATTATCCGAGAGGATAGACTTTTTAGATACGTGTTGAATGTATTCATAATATTAAAGATTTAGTGAAACAATATAAGTGAAGTTTGTTTCAAGGTTTTGATAAAGCAGCTGTACATCTAATCAGATGATGAGCTAGTAGATGTGAAAGTCTCACAAAACAAATAGAAACAATTCTATACCTATTACCTAAAAAACAGTATAGACAAAGTATAGACAAGCAAAAAATAATTAAAAAAATCTTTGTATAATTTTATATTATATTTTTAAAGTCTAATTATGATAGATTTATTTTGCTAAATCGTTGTGAGAACCTATTTTATTTGTTTTTATTTTGGTGTTTGTAATTCCCTGTTATCTTGGCTTTTGCGCACAAAAAAACCCTTCATTCAGAAAATGAAGGGTTTAATTTTAATTTTTATATTAGTCAACTATTAGTCAATAATAACTGATTTTGAATAAGTAGCTCCGTTTTGATTAAAACGAATAAGATAAACTCCTTTTGGCTGATTGTTTAGATCAATACCAAATTGTTGGTTTCCTTTTTCAAGTGTTTGCGTTTTGATTACTCTACCAATTCCATCAAATACAGTTGCTTCTGTATTTTCTGCAAGCTGAGTTGCAAAACGAACATTGAATGTTCCTGTACTTGGATTTGGATAGATAGTAAATTGACCTTCTGCTATTGCAGCAACTGTATTTTGGTTTGCGCTTTGAGTTGCTCTCGTTTTGTTAGCAATTCTAGCACCTGGGTTACAGAATGAAGTATAAATGGCAGGCGAAGTTCCACTAACAATAACAATGTCAGCAGCTAATTCTTGCGTTACTGTTCCTGTTGTGGTAATACGAATTTGTTTGTCATTAACATAGTATTCTACATTTCCAGCTTTTCTAACAATAGAAATTCTGTCGCCAGTAGCAACTGCTTGAAAAGTTCCTACAACAGCTCCACTCTCATATACAACAACGTTGTTTGTAGCATTGATCCAAACACTATAACCCATGTTTCTCCATGCTGGCGTTGTAGCAGTAGTAGAAGACAAACCGATTTGATAGTTGCTCAAACCACTTGCTGGAACAGTATAAGTAATTCCTCCATCTGTACTAGCAGCCAGACGGTTTGTAGAAAGTCCTCCTTGTGGATTAGATTCAAAATCTGTGTTTATCGAAGAAGTAATTGTACCGTTGCTTTGAGTTGCACTAGCAGTTAAATTACCCCAGTTTGCAAATCCACCTACTACGATAGGAAAAGCTTTACTTGCAGAACCACTTGAGAGAGTAATATCATATAATCCTCTTGCTAATCCCGTTCTTGGATTGTCTGTATTTCCACCATTCCATGTATAAACGTAAGAAGTACCACCTGTTCCTTGCAATGTAACTGCACCTTCACTTGTACCAACAGTACCACAGTCATCTACAGCAGTTTGTGTATAGGTAAGACCCAAATCAGCACTTGATGCTGCACACCAAGAAGAAACAACAACAGGAGAAACACCTTCAATAATAGAAATATCAGCAGCTAATTCTTGAATAACAGTTCCTGCTGTAGTGGCACGAACTAATTTGCTATTGATATAATACTCTATATTTCCATCTTTTCTAATAATAGAAATTCTATCTCCAGCAGCAACAGCTTGAGTAGTTCCTCTGCTTGTTCCACTTTCGTAAATAATTACACTATTTGCCTCATTTATCCAAACGCTATAGTCTATACTTTCCCAGGCAGCCCCTGTCGCTGTAGTAGAAGACAAACCAATTTGAAAATTAGACAAGTTTGAAACATTTGGAACTATAAAGCTAATACCTCCATTTGAGTTAGCAGCTAGAAATTCATTAGAAAATGCACCATTTGGAGTTGTAAAATTAGTTGTTGTTGTAGAGGTAACTATACCGTTTGATTGAGTTGTATTTACTAGAGTTCCCCAGTTTACAACATTACCTACTAGCACAGGAGCAACTGTAGTAGCAGCACCACTTGATAAAGTTACCTCGTACAATCCTCTTGTAAGTCCTGTTCGTGGGTTGCTTGTATTACCACCATTCCAAGTAAATGTATATGCAAATGAACCACCATTTCCTTCTAAAGCAATTGTCCCTTCACCAGCTCCTGTAGCGCAATCATCTGCTACTGTTTGGGCGTATTTAAATCCTACATCGGCAGCAGTAGTGCTACACCAAGAAGCATAAATAGTAGGAGTTTGTCCTGTTTCTACAGTTGCATCGGCAAACAAATTACCCGTTATACTCGCCATACGATGCAATTCTTCGCTATTGCGATAGAAAATAACTTCACTCCCTACTCTAACAATACTAATACGATCTTGGTCTTGGATTCCTTCTACTCTTTTTACTGAAACTCCACTTGCGTATATATTCATAATTCCATTATAAATATAAGTAGAATATAAAATAGTTGTCCAATTTGGATTTGGATCTTGACCAGACAAACCGATTACGTAGTTTGAACTATTATCTACTTTATAAGTATATGTAATACCACCATTTGTACCTGCTCCCATTCCAAATTGTGAAATTGCTCCCGAATTACTGTATGTACTTACATAACCAATAGTAAATAGTTTTCCTTGAGAAGCCGAAACGTTTTGCAAGCTAGTCCAATTTACAGGGCTACCCACGATAACAGGCGATGACTTTTTGAATCCTAAGTTATCTGTTACTACAGAAGTATACAAACCTGTAGTCAATCCCATTGGATTAACAGAACTAGAATTGCCTGATAACGTATACGTATAAGGTGCTACACCTCCAGTTTGAGGAGAAAGCGTAATAGAACCTTCGCCTGTTCCAGACGTATTACAAGCATCTTCTGTGTTCTGAACATAATTTACTTCGAATTTGTCTGTATTACATTTAGAGAACCAAACTTGAGGACTTGTGCCTGCTATTACAGCAATATCTACTACAAGTTCGTCGGTTGCATTTGCAGGCTCAGTATCTGTATACACTAATGTTGAATTATAGTAATACTTGATAGAAGTTCCCATTCTAGTAATCGTTAGACGATCATTAAGTGCCACAGTAACATCAGGTACTTGAAAAAAGAAACCTACATCGTTTAGGTAGATAAACAAATTACCGTTTGCTTCTACATAAAAGCTGTTTTCGATAGACAAATAAGAAGAGATATTGTTGGGCGTTGCAAATCCAATAGCTGAGTTTGCAATTGTAGCCATATCAGTTACTACATAAGTAAGACCACCGTTTTCTCCACTTGCTAATCTTGCTTTTGAAGTCGCTGAGGCTTCGTTAGCACTCCAACTATAAGTAGCATTTGCTGTTATTGTGCCATTTGTAGAAGTAGCACGGGTAATATTTTCCCATTCTACAAGTGTACCTACAACAACAGGAAGCATAGTCATTCCATCAATAGTAAGGGTATAAATGCCGTTTGTTACGTTATTTAAGTCTTGATTAGAAGTTCCGTTACTCCAAGAATAAGCAGTCCCAGTAAGAGAGACATCAATATCAGCTACAGCGTCGCCGTCTACGGCGCAATTATTAGCTTGTGTTTGTGTATATCCATAACCTTGTGCATTTGCTAGACTAGCAGACAAACAAAGCAGTAGCATCAATCCCCAACTTTTGGAGAGAGACAAGTACGTTTTACAGTTGTGGTTGTTTTTAAACATGTTTTTTTTGTTTTGATAAAAGTAGATTGAATAAAAAAGATAAAGATAAAGATAAAATAAAAAACTCTAATTTGAAATACAGTTACTAAAGTATAAAAAAAGAGAGCAATCAAAATTTAGTAGTGCTTTCCTAATGTAAAGAAAAAGTTGTATGGTAAAATTAGTTTTGCTATTCTGCGAAATGTGTTTCTCTTAAGAAAACCAATTTGATAAATCAAATTACTACGTTTAAAGGACGTAGAGGCTTGATTTATCAAGCCGAAAAGCAACAAACACAATTTTACTACATCAACAAAGAAAAAGAGAGATAACTAAAAATTGAATACATAACAATAAAATGTAAGAGTTGTTTTGATAAAAGTCATTTTATTTACATTGTCTAGTTTTATAATATAGTTGCATATATTTTGAGGCAAAATTTATTTTAAAATAATTGTTTTGCTTGTGTAGATTGGTTGTGATAACCAAGTTTATACAAAGATAAACCTTTTAATCGTATTTTGTGTCCTATAAAAACATTGGTTTTTTTATTTTTGATAAAATCAAAAAAAAAACCCTTTATTCAAAGAATAAAGGGTTTTTGTTATCTACTTTATTTTGCAAATTTTACTTTTTCAAGTTTTATTCAATAACAATTGATTTCGAATAAGTAGCTCCGTTTTGATTGAAGCGAATAAGATACACTCCTTTTGGTTGATTGTTTAAGTCAATACTAAACTTCTGATTTCCTTTTTCAAAAGTTTGAGTTTTGATTGCTCTACCAATTCCATCAAAAATGGTTACTTCCGTGTTTGCTGTAAGCTGTGTAGCGAAACGAACATTGAAAATACCCGTACTTGGATTTGGATAAATAGCAAATCTATTTTCTTTTTCCAAAGTTACCTCAGCATTTGTTTGAGTTACATTTTCTGGTGCTTTTGTTTTGTTTGCAATTCTGAACCCTGTGTTACAAAAGGAAGCATAAACGGTTGGCGAAGTTCCTGCAATAATAGAAATATCAGCAGCTAATTCTTGTGTAATTCCTCCTACTGTTGTAATACGTACTCGTTTGCTGTTGATATAATACTCTACATTTCCAGCTTTTCTGATTATAGAAATTCTATCTCCTGCAATAACTGACTGTGTAGCTCCTACATAAACCCCACTTTCATAAATCAAAATAGAGTTTTCACCATTTATCCAAACGCTATATCCCATACTTTCCCAATCCGAACCTATCGCTGTAGTAGAAGACAAACCAATTTGGAAGTTAGATAAATCAGTAGTGTTTGGAACGATAAAACTAATTCCTCCATCGGTACTTGCAGCCAAACGATTGGTAGAAAGTCCTCCTTCTGGAGTTGTAAAATCAGTTGAAACCGAAGAAGTAATCGTTCCTGCAATTTGAGTAGTATTTGTAGTAAGGTTGCCCCAGTTTGCAAATCCACCGATAATAATAGGAGCAGTTACTGTACTTACTCCGTTTCCTAGAGTTACTTCATATATTCCTCTTGCTAAATTAACTCTTGGATTATCTGTACTTCCATCTGTCCAGTTGTAGGTATAAGCAGAAAGACCACCGTTTCCTTGTAGTGTAATTGCGCCTTCATTCGTACCCAAAGTAGTGCAATCATCTACGGCTGTTTGTGAATAAGTTAAGACCAAATCAGAAGCAGTTGTGGTACACCAAGAAGCAAATATAACAGGCGTTTGTCCAGATTCTAGCGTTACATCGACAAACAAATCTGCCGTTGTAGATGCCATACGGTGTACTTCTGTGCTGTTTTGATAGAAAATAATTTGATTCCCTTTTCGTATCATACTAATACGGTCTTGGTCTGCAATTTCTTCTATTCTAGCCATCACAACTCCACTTTGATAAACGAGCATCGTTCCGTTGTAAATATAAACGCCATACAAAATAGTCGCCCAATCTGGGTTTGTATTTTGAGCAGACAAACCAACTACGTAGTTAGAAACTGCACTACTGTAAATGTAGGTAATTCCACCATCTGTACTAGCTCCCATTCCTGTTTGTGAAATTGCTCCCGAATTGCTGTAAGTACTCACAAAACCACTTGTAAATAATTTGCCTTGAGAAGCTGATACGTTTTGTAAGTCTGTCCAATTTACAGGATTGCCAATAATTACAGGTAATACTTTTTTGTAGCCTTCATTATCTGTTACCTCTACTGAAGTAAGTCCTGTTGTCAGTCCAGTAGGATTAGCGATAGCAGTTGCTCCATTTGTCCACGCATAAGTGTAAGGTGCGACACCTCCAACTTGTGGCAAAAGAGTAACTGAACCTTCGCCAGTTGAAGGCGTATTACAAGCATCTTCTTGGTTCTGAACGTAGTTTACTTCAAAGAAATTACTACCACATTTGGAGAACCAAACTTGAGGACTTGTGCCTTCTACTAGCGCAATATCTACAACAAGTTCATCGGTAGCATTTCTAGCTTCGACATCAGAATACACTAATTCTGCATTGTAATAATAGTTGATAGAAGTGCCTTCTCTAGTGATTGTCAAACGGTCGCCAACTGAAACAGTAATTCCTTCTACATCTAAGTAAAAATTTACATCGTTGAGATAGATAGACAAATTACCATTTGATTCTACGTAAAAGCTATTATCAATAGACAAATAAGAAGAAACTTCATTTGGCGTTGAAAATCCGATAGATACGTGTTCGATAGTAGTCATATCTTCTACTATGAATGTAAATCCACCATTTTCATTACTTTCTAATTTTGATTTAGAAGTTGCTGCTGCTTCGTTGAGATTCCAATCATAAACACCATTTGCCACAATTCTACCTTCGTTGGTAAGTGTTGCACGAATAGGTTTTTCCCATAGTACAGGACTTCCAACAATGACAGGTAGTAATGTTGTTCCATTATCAATATTTACTGAATAAATACCATTTTCAACATTACTTAGGTTCTGTGTCGTAGTAGTGTTAGTGTCATCCCATAAAAAACTACTTCCAAGAAGAGTAACAGTAATATCAGCTATAGTACTAGTAGAACTACAAGTATTTAGTTCTGTTTGTTGGTATCCATATCCAGTAACAGATCCTGAAACAGTAATGGTAACGGTATTTGAAGTTACATTTCCACAATTTAGTCCACGATTAGCAATTACTCTAAAACTGGTAGTCGTTGTTAATTGATTTGTTGGAAGATAGATTACTCCTCCTGTACCAGCAATCGGATTTCCTACATCGGTATTTCCAGCAGTTACATTTTGAAGTTGATAGATTACGCCTAATTTTGAGTTTACACGAATAGAACCAACTTGGTTTGGTAGAACTGTAGATGTAGAAGCAAAAACATCAGTTGTAACAGGACAAATTCCTTCTCCAGCAACAGTAAAAGTATAAGCTGCTTCATCTGCATCGTTATTTGTAATAGTGATGGTTGAAGTTTGAACACCTGAAACTGTAGGAGTAAATACGATTTGAAACATTCTTTGGTCGTTTACAATAAACGAAGTCGGAACGTTTTCAAAGCTAAAAGCAGGATTGGAAGAAGTAATATTAGCAACATTTAATGCTCCTGTACCTGTGTTTTGGATAGCAAAAGTCTTGCTAACTGATGTTCCTACAGTTTGTCCAAAATCGGTATTATTAGTAGTGCTTGTTGCCGTTGTACCAGTTAGAATATCAATTCCATTACCTACTAAATTGATTTCTGGAGTAGAGGAAATCCCTGTACCTCTTACAGCAAAATCATAAGCAGCTTCATCACAATCACTATTATTAATTGTAATCGTTGCATTACGAATTCCTGTTGCACTTGGAGTAAAAGTAACATCAAAAGTAGTTGTTGCATTTCCTGCTACTGTAGTATTGTTAGTAAAATTACTTACTACAAAATCGGCTGCATTTGTTCCACTTACTACAATATCTGCTACTGTAAGTGTAGTAGCTGCTACTGTATTCTGAATCGTATAAGTAACTGTACTTGGTGTACCATTTGTTACGCTACCAAAATCAGTGTCATCTGCTGCATCTGGTGTAGTATCGCCATCTGTAATAGAATTGCCATTTCCTAGTAGATTGATTTCTGGTTGTATTACAACACCTTGAGTAACTTCTACAATAGCTGAGTTTCCTGTTACCCAGTTAGAGGTCGTTCCTGTCTTAGCAAAACCATTCATTGTTGCTGGGCATCCCCCTGCATGATTTATAATTTCAGGTGCTGTGATTGCTGTATTATTTGCTCCTGCTGTACCTTCATCAAAAGTATAATAGGCTACTAGACCTGTTTCATTGCCTACAAGTTCTGTATTACGATTATTAGCAATTTCTGTTTGAGTACGTACCGTATTCCAAATACGAACTTCATCTACCTTACCTGTTAGAAATTGAGTAGGACTATCACTTCTTCTGCCTATCGTTAAAGGAGAGGAAGAAGCGTTAATACTTGTCCTCGGAGTTGCTATGCTGCCTGTCAATTGTCCATTTTCGTAGATGGACATTGTGCTTGCCGCCCCATCAAAGACACACGCTACATGCACCCATTCATTGATTGGAAAAGTATTGGCAGAACTTACAACACCACTCCCTGCAACGACAAATATCATCTTACGCTGACCTCCCGAAATTTCTAAAGAGAACTGGTTGGTGCCTTGCCATCTATGCAGAATGATTTGTTGATCCGTACTTGTGGCATAGACCCAGACCTCTACTGATAAGCTCGATAAGCCATCATAAAGGGGACTTACCGAAGCACTCACATAGTCTGATCCATCAAAATCAAGTGCATTAGTAGGAGCAACTCCTGTACCTCTCACAGCAAAATCATAAGCAGATTCATCACAATCACTATTATTAATAGTAATCGTTGCATTACGTACTGCCAAAGCAGAAGGCGTGAAAGTAACATCAAAAGTAGTAGTTGCATTTCCTGCTACTGTAGTATTGTTAGTAAAATTACTTACTACAAAATCGCTAGAATTTGCACCACTAACTACAATATCAGCAATATTCAATGTAGAACCTGCTACTGTATTTTGAATGGTATAAGTAACTACTCTATTTGTAAATACATTTCCAAAATCAGTGTCATCTGCTGCATCTGGTGTAGTATCGCCATCTGTAATAGAAACTAATGGACTTCCTCCTTGCAGATTGATATCTGTTACTGCACTTGGAGTAGTACCACTTACACCATTTGTAGAAGCGACCCAGTTAGAAGCACTTCCTGTAAGAGCAAAATTAGTAAGTGTACCATCATTATTATTTGTAGTCAAATCATCAAGCGTAGTAAGACCTGTATTTGTTCCTGCTGCAACTCCTTGATTAAAGTTGTAGTAGGCTATCAAACCAGTTTCATTTCCTACTAGTTCATTGTTCTTATTAGCATTGATTTCTGAACAAGTACGAACCGTATTCCAAATACGAACTTCATCCATCTGCCCCCCTAAGAGATTAACGTTATCTCCAAACGCTCCTAATCTAACTTTTGTGCCTGAAGAAAAATTAGGAACACCAGTAGCATCATCTACTAAATTACCATTTCGGTAAAGTTTCATTTCTTGAGTAGTTGCATCATAGGTAACAACTACGTGTTGCCAACTTCCAAAAGGAATAGGAGAAGCATCTATTACACTCTGCCATGCTCCGTTATGTCCTGATGCTAACCTGTATGAATTAGCAGAGCTTATCCAAAAAGCGTGTTGTCCATCTGCTATTCCTCCTGATATTATATTATTTGCTCTTCCATTTGCAGAGGGAATAAATACCCATACTTCCTTTGTATAAGTAGAAGGCATTACAATAGAAGTATTTACCCAATCATTCGTTCCATCAAAATCAAGTGCATTAGTAGGAGCAACTCCTGTACCTCTTACAGCAAAATCATAAGCAGCTTCATCACAATCACTATTATTAATTGTAATCGTTGCATTACGAATTCCTGTTGCACTTGGAGTAAAAGTAACATCAAAAGTAGTTGTTGCATTTCCTGCAACAGTTGTATTATTAGTAAAATTACTTACTACAAAATCGCCTGCATTTGTTCCACTTACTACAATATCTGCTACTGTAAGTGTAGTAGCTGCTACTGTATTCTGAATGGTATAAGTAACTGTACTTGGTGTACCATTTGCTATACTTCCAAAATCAGTGTCATCTGCTGCATCTGGTGTAGTATCTCCATCTGTAATAGAAACTAATGGACTTCCTCCTTGCAGATTGATATCTGCTAGTACACTTGGAGTAGTACCACTTACACCATTTGTAGAAGCGACCCAGTTAGAAGCACTTCCTGTAAGAGCAAAATTAGTAAGTGTACCATCATTATTATTTGCAGTCAAATCATCAAGCGTAGTAAGACCTGTATTTGTTCCTGCTGCAACTCCTTGGTTGAAGTTGTAGTAAACTATCAAACCAGTTTCATTTCCTACTAGTTCATTGTTCTTATTAGCATTGATTTCTGAACAAGTACGTGCTGTGTTCCAAATACGAACTTCGTCTAATTCGCCATCCAGATAACGTGGAGAACCTGGTGTATTGACACCCAAAAAGTAATCTACATCCCCATTGATACCACTACCAACACCATCTGTACCTGTCAAGTTGCCATCAATGTAAAGATATATGGTTGACTCGGATGTGTTGTGAACCGCTGCTAGATGATGCCAGTTACCATCGTTAAAAGTCGTCGTCGTTTGTGCAGAACGACCACCTGTGTTACTAGCTGGTACACGCTCTGTAAAAGCAATTCGCCCACCAATTAACTCTATATTATTATAAGTAGCACCACTATTAGCAGGACTTCTGCCCGCAAACAATGCACCACCTGCAGCCGTCGTTCTGAACCAAAACTCGTAGGTATAGTCTGCACCAATTGTAATTGAATTATTGATTTCTACAAAATCATTACTCCCATCAAAATCAAGTGCATTAGTAGGAGCAACTCCTGTACCTCTCACAGCAAAATCATAAGCAGCTTCATCACAATCACTATTATTAATAGTAATCGTTGCATTACGAATTCCTGTTGCACTTGGAGTAAAAGTAACATCAAAAGTAGTTGTTGCATTTCCTGCAACAGTTGTATTATTAGTAAAATTACTTACTACAAAATCGCCTGCATTTGTTCCACTTACTACAATATCTGCTACTGTAAGTGTAGTAGCTGCTACTGTATTCTGAATCGTATAAGTAACTGTACTTGGTGTTCCATTTGCTACGCTACCAAAATTAGTGTCATCTGCTGCATCTGGTGTAGTATCGCCATCTGTAATAGAAACTAATGGACTTCCTCCTTGCAGATTGATATCTGTTACTGCACTTGGAGTAGTACCACTTACACCATTTGTAGAAGCGACCCAGTTAGAAGCACTTCCTGTAAGAGCAAAATTAGTAAGTGTACCATCATTATTATTTGCAGTCAAATCATCAAGCGTAGTAAGACCTGTATTTGTTCCTGCTGCAACTCCTTGGTTGAAGTTGTAGTAAACTATCAAACCAGTTTCATTTCCTACTAGTTCATTGTTCTTATTAGCATTGATTTCTGAACAAGTACGTGCTGTGTTCCAAATACGAACTTCATCCATTTGACCATCCAAATAATTTGGAGAACCTATACGACTATAACCAAGGTGATAGGAAATGTTGTCATTAATAGAATTACCACCGAGTGTACTTCCCACCTCTACTCCATCTACATAAAGAATAATTTGAGTGGCAGTTTTTACTGCTGCGATGTGATGCCAATTGCCATCGTTATAGGTATCATTATCACTAAATATAGCCCTTCCTCCACTACTGCCAGCAGGAGCTGTATTGCTAAATACAATTTTACCATTATTTACAATAATAGAAGAATAAACACTATTAGCTCCGTTAGTAGTAGTAAAAAAAGCACCTGAAATTGCTGTAGTCTTCATCCAAAATTCGTAAGTAAATTCTGTATTTATACTTATAAAATTAGAGGCTGCGACAAAATCATTCGTTCCATCAAAATCAAGTGCATTAGTAGGAGGTGCTGACGTAGTAAAATTAATCTCATTTCCATAAGAAGTACCCTCACTATTAATAGCATAAGCACGCACAAAAACAGTAGTATTAGAAGGCAAACCTGTAATGGTTTGATTGAAAACTCCTGTGCCTGTGCCTATCTGTACCTTATTATTTAAAGTCGTTGGGGCTGTACTCGTACTCCAAACGATACCTCTATCTGTTACAGGCGCACCTCCATCGGCAGTAACATCTCCACCCAAATCGGCTGTGGTAGCTGTTACGTTGCTTTGCGCTGCTGTGGTTACTGTTGGAGAAGTAACAATAGCACCAAAACGCATCACAGTAGTTCCGGCACCATTTCCACCATCTCTATACGCTACATAGGGTTCGTTTGTAGTGGGATGAAAGGCGAGGCTTTGAAAAAAAGCTCCTCCAGCCGAAAAACCTGCTGTGCCTACATTTACCCAAGCCGTTCCATTAAAACGCATAACAGTAGTTCGGTTACTATTTCCTTGATCGTGATACGCTACATAGGGTTCGTTTGTAGTGGGATGAAAGGCGAGGCTTTGATAAAAAGCTGATCCAGCCGAAAAAGCTGCTGTGCCTACATTTACCCAAGCCGTTCCATTAAAACGCATAACAGTAGTTCGGTTACCATTTCCTTGATCGTAATACGCTACATAGGGTTCGTTTGTAGTGGGATGAAAGGCGAGGCTTTGATAAAAAGCTGATCCAGCCGAAAAAGCTGCTGTTCCTACATTTACCCAAGCCATTCCATTAAAACGCATAACAGTAGTTCGGTTACTATTTGCCTCATCTCTATACGCTACATAGGGTTCGTTTGTAGTGGGATGAAAGCCGAGGCTTTGATAACTAGCTAATCCAGCCGAAAAAGCTGCTGTTCCTACATTTACCCAAGCCGTTCCATTAAAACGCATCACAGTAGTTCGTCTACCATTTGCAAAATCTCTATACGCTACATAGGGTTCGTTTGTAGTGGGATGAAAGCCGAGGCTTTGATACTGAGCTTCTGCAGACGAAAAAGCTGCTGTTCCTACATTTACCCAAGCCGTTCCATTAAAACGCATCACAGTAGTTCGTCCACCATTTCCACTTGCATCATCTCTATACGCTACATAGGGTTCGTTTGTAGTGGGATGAAAGGCGAGGCTTTGAAAAACAGCTTGTCCAGCCGAAAACCCTGCTGTGCCTACATTTACCCAAGCCGTTCCATTAAAACGCATCACAGTAGTTCGTCCACCATTTCCACTTGCATCATCTCTATACGCTACATAGGGTTCGTTTGTAGTGGGATGAAAGGCGAGGCTTTGATAAGGAGCTTGTCCAGCCGAAAAACCTGCTGTGCCTACATCTTGCCATGTTTGAGCTTTGAGGGAGGGAGCAAATAGGATAAATAATCCTGTCAGTACAAATAGCAAAGACCTAAATCGTCTTCGCTGACAGTGTGTTTTTGAATTGTAAATTTTTTGTTTCATTTTTTTGAAATAAAAGGTTAAATAAAATAAGTGAAGCTACCTAGGGATCAATTACGACCTGTTAAAGCAGCGAAGCTAATTAAAGATTACGAATTACGAATTAAACTTCTGACTACTAGTTAATTATATAATTAAAAGTGTCAATTTATTTAATTTCTATTCCTATGAATCAATTACGAATTATTAATACACTGTCTTATTTAATGTATTGATTCAAATTGGTAGGTAGAGTGATAAATAGAAATAAATCCTGATTGGTTGTTTTTTACTTTACAAAAAAAATAAAACAGTGGGAAAATCCCCAATAAAAAAGCAAAAATGTTCTGAAAGTGCCGTTTTTTGTTCTGAACTTGTTCAACATTTCAAAAAAATGAGCGTTTTAAAGGTATATATTACAAAAAACTTACTTTTGTTCTTTTTTGCCTAACCTGTTTTAGCTTTTTGAAGCCTTATTGGCTTAGTATAGAACGAGTTCTCTAATTTATCTTATCAGTTAGAGTCAAAATGCTTTGTGCATATCTTCATTTTATTTGGCTTAGGTGCTTCAAGGTAGTATAATCACAAGAGTTAGGGTAAGCTAGTTATTGATTTAAAACTTGGATTTATTTTCTCAAACTGATTTATGTTATTTTATACTACTCAAGTAAGAGTAAAATTAATTTTTGCATTCTTATTTCTCCATATTTACTACACTTGCTCAAAAGCACAATCTACAACTGACTGTGTGGAGCAAATAGATATTTTGCTGAATCAGTATAGTTCGTATGAGCTTCTTAGTTTGATAGATAGTTGTAGCCAAGGCGTAGAAGATAAGCACCTCAAAAAGCAGTTTGCTATTGCTAGATTGCGAGCCTTGCACCATGCAGGCGAATATGAAGAAGTAACTATTTATTCTAGGGAAGTAATGGAAATTTATCCTACTGATGATTTGTTTTTGGCTAAGGTACATATCTTACGAGCCTTAAATTTTGAATATGTAGATGCTTTTGTAGAAGCAAAAGAAGAATTAGAAATAGCAGACTCCTCTTATTGCGAAGTATCCAGAAGAAAAATATTACTGTATTTTTTTGTATCGTTATGCGTCTTTTTATAGAGTGACAGGAAAAGAAGAGTTGGCAGAAAAGTATTCTTATCTAGCTTTAGCACACGCACAGAAATATGATTTTGAGAGTGAAGAAGCAGTAGCCAATATGTTATTATGTTTCATCACTAAGAAAAAAAATGAAATTGATAAATCGCTATTATTTGCAAATAAAGCATTGGATTATTGGATTGAAGTAGGAGATTTGCATGGCGCAGAAGGTATGTTTGTCAATATTGCCAGAATATATAATCAACAAGAAAAGTACGATAGTGCGCTTTTGTATATAGATAAGGGAATTACTTTATCAGAAAATCAATCTCAGAGTGAAACTTCTTATCTCTTACGTAGTCTCTACGAGCTGCAAGCTACCATATATGATAATAAAAAGGAGTATGAAAAAGCCTACATCTCTTTGCAAAATTCAGTACAACAAGAAGATAACATACATCTTTTAGAGGAAAGGAAAATGTTGTTAGAGTTAGAATATAAGTTTAAGAGAAGAGAAGAAGTAATTGCTTTAGAAAGCAAGAATCGTAATTTATTAATTGGTGTTACAGCTTTACTATTGCTTTTAGCTGTACTATTTTGTTTTATATTTTTATTATACAAATCTCGCCAAATCATAAAATCTAAAGTAGAGGAAGAGATACAAAACAGCAAAACTTTAGAAAACTTAGTAGAAACAAAAAAAATCCTACTCAAAGAACTTCAACACCGTGTAAAAAATAATCTAGCTCTGATTATTAGTCTAATAGATCAACATATTTCAAAATATAACAAAGCTTCTTTTGTTGCGCTGAAAGAGAGAGTAAATGCCATTGCTACGCTCCAAGTAATGCTTTTAGAAAATTATGAAGCACCAGAAGCAACTGAACAGCTTATTGATATAAAACTATATTTAGAAAGTTTGGTAGAAAATCTATGTTATCTAAGACGAGATGAAATAGTTATCCATCAAGAAATAGATATAGAAAAGCTAGAGAGTGAAATAAGCACTCCAATAGGTCTTTTTGTCAATGAATTGATTACAAACAGCATCAAACACGCCCAGCCTGCCGACAATCAAAATTTAGAAATAGAGCTAAAATTATTTATAGAAAATGATGCACTTATTCTCTCTTACAAAGACAATGGTAGTAGCTTTATTGAAAACAAACAAGGCATAGGAAGCACTATTTTCTATGCCATGACTAGGCAGTTAGAAGGGGTTTTGAGTCGCAATGAAAGTCATTATTTAATTTCTATTCCTTACAATAACCAATCAAATTAGTTTTTATATGAAATCTACCATCCTATTAGCAGAAGATGAAGTTTTGCAAGCTATTTCAATTCAAGATTATTTAAAAAAACATGATTATGAAGTTATTATAGCCATTAATTACAAAGAAGCTATTTCATTTTTAGATGAAATGAATATAGACATAGCCATATTAGATATTCATCTAAAAGGAACAAAAACTGGTTTAGACATTGGAAGATATATTCAGACTAATTGCCCTACTCTTCCTATTATATTTGTAACATCTTATACAGACAAGCAAACTCTATTAGAAATAAAAGAAACTGGAGCTGTTACTTTTCTAAGTAAACCTATAAAAACAATAGATTTATTGGTAGCTTTAGATATTATAGAGAGCAATCTAAGAACTAAGGTTCTAATTTTGAAAATAGGAAAACAAAAATATCATTTGGACTTGGCAGATATATGCTATATTGAATCTGAACATATTTATATAAAGATAAAAAATAAAATAGAACAAGATTTGCTTATTCGTCATTCTATAAAATCTATACTTAAAAAGTTATCTTCTAACTTCAAACAAATAAATCGAAGTGTAATTATAAATACAGATTATATCACTCAACACTCTGATTCAGAGATTATGGTAGCTGATAAAGTATTCAAAGTTTCTTCTTCATTCAAATTGTAGGAGCAATACCATAGTTTACGCAACAAAAAAACCCCTCACTCAAAGAATGAAGGGGTTTTGTAATCTGCTTTTATTTTTTAATTTATTCTAAAATTATTGATTTTGAATAAGTAAGCTCCGTTTTGATTGAAGTGAATCAAGTACATTCCTTTTGGTTGATTGTTTAAGTCAATACTAAACTTCTGATTTCCTTTTTCAAAAGTTTGTGTTTTGATTGCTCTACCAATTCCATCAAAAATAGTTACTTCTGTGTTTTCTGTAAGCAAACTTGCAAAACGAACATTGAAAATACCAGTACTTGGATTTGGATAAATGGCAAATCTATCTTCTTCTAATACAGTCTCATTTTCTGTTTTTGTAATTTTCGTTTTGTTTGCAATTCTAGCCCCTGGGTTACAAAATGAAGCATAAACAACAGGTGAAGTTCCATCAACAACAACAATATCAGCAGCTAATTCTTGCGTTACTGTTCCTGTTGTGGTAATACGAATTTGTTTGTCATTAACATAGTATTCTACATTTCCAGCTTTTCTAACAATAGAAATTCTGTCGCCAGTAGCAACTGTTTGGAAAGTTCCTACAACAGTTCCACTCTCGTATATAGTGATGTTATTTGTACCATTGATCCAAATACTGTATTCCATGTTTCTCCATGCTGGCGTTGTAGCAGTAGTAGAAGACAAACCGATTTGATAATTGCTCAAACCACTTGCTGGAACAATATAAGTAATTCCTCCATCTGTACTAGCAGCCAGACGGTTGGTAGAAAGTCCTCCCTGTGGATTGGCTTCAAAATCAGTAGTTACAGAAGAGGTGATTGTACCGTTGCTTTGAGTTGCACTAGCAGACAGATTACCCCAGTTTACAAATCCACCTACAACAACAGGAAATACTTTAGAAGCAGCTCCACTTGCTAGAGTTACGTTGTAGAGTCCTCTTGCTAGTCCTGTTCTTGGATTATCTGTATTTGCGTCGTTCCAAGTATAAGTATAAGCAGCACCACCTGTTCCTTGCAGCGTAACTGCACCTTCGTTTGTACCAAAAGTAGCACAATCATCTATGGCAGTCTGCGTATAAGTAAGACCTAAATCTTCACTTTTTGGCGCACACCAAGAAGCATAAACAACAGGAGAAGTCCCTTCCACAACTGATACATCAGCAGCTAATTCTTGGGTTATTGTTCCTGTAGTAAACTCACGAACCAATTTGCTGTTGATATAATATTCTATATTACTCCCTTTTCTAATAATAGAAATTCTGTCCCCAGCAGCAACTGAACCTACAGCACCTCTATCAACACCACTTTCATAAACAATAACGCTATTTACACTATTTATCCAAACGCTATACCCCATACTTTGCCAATCTGCACCTGTAGAAGTAATAGAAGACAAACCAATTTGAAAATTAGATAAATCAGAGCCACTTGGAACAATAAAACTAACTCCTCCATCGGTATTGGATGGCAAAATATCAACTGACAAGCCTCCTTCTGGAGTATCAAAATCAGTTGCTGTAGTAGCTGTAATGCTACCTGTAGTTTGAGTAGCATTAGCAGTTAGATTTCCCCAATTTACAAGGCTACCTACAATAACAGGAGCAGTCAAAGTAGCAGCACCACTTCTTAGAGTTACAGTATACAAACCTGCTTTTAAAGCTGTTCTTGGATTGCTCGTATTGGTGTCATTCCACGTAAATACATACGCAGCCGAACCACCAGTTGCTCGTAAATCAATTGCCCCTTCGCCTGTTGAAGTGGTACAATTATCTGTACTTGTTTGAGTGTAAGCTAGTTCTAAATCAGTAGCTGTAGTACTACACCAAGAAGCATAAATGATAGGTGTTTGTCCTGTTTCTACAGTTGCATCGGCAAACAAATCGCCTGTTATACACGCCATACGATGTACTTCTTTGCTATTTTGATAAAAAACAACTTCATTACCCATTCTGATAATACTGATACGGTCTTGGTCTGCAATTCCCTCTACATTTTTTACGGTAACTCCACTTTCGTATATCTGCATTCTTCCGTTTTTGATGTAGGTAGAATACAAAATAGTTGTCCAATCTGGATTAGTGTTTTGAGAGGAGAGACCAATTATATAATTCGAACCGTTATCGTCTTTATACGTATAAGTAATTCCACCGTTTGTAGCTGCGCCCATTCCAGATTGTGAAATTGCACCCGAATTACTATAATTACTTACAAATCCGATAGTAAATAGTTTGCCTTGTGAAGAAGATACATTTTGCAAATCTGTCCAATTTACTGGGCTTCCTACAATGACAGGAAGTGATTTGGTAAATCCTATATTATCCGTTACGGTTACAGAAGTAAGTCCTGTTATCAATCCTGTTGGATTGCCTACAGAAGGTATTCCGTTCGACCAAGAATACGTATAAGGTGCTACGCCTCCCAATTGAGGTAAAAGAGTAATTGCGCCTTCACCAGTTGAAGAAGTATTACAAGCATCGTCTGAACTCTGAACATAGTTTACTTCAAACGAATTGGTCGTACAAGTAGAGAACCAAACTTGAGGACTTGTACCTGCTACTAAAGCAATATCTACCACTAATTCGTCGGTTGCATTTTTAGGCTCTGTATCTGTATAAACCAAACTTGAATTGTAGTAATAGTTAATAGAAGTTCCCTCTCTAGTTATCGTCAGACGGTCACCAACAGAAACAGTAACATTAGGAACTTCAAAGAAGAAAGGAATATCGTTTAGATAAATAGATAATTTACCATCCGATTCTATGTAAAAACTATTATCAATAGACAAATAAGAAGCATCTGTGTTTGGGGTTGCAAATCCGATAGAAGAGTTAGCAATCGTAGCCATATCTTCTACTAAGAACGTAAAACCACCATTTTCATTACTTTCTAATTTTGATTTAGAAGTGGCTGCTGCTTCATTAGAGTCCCAATTATACGTTCCGTTTGCTTTTAATCTACCTTCATTAGTGATAATTCCACGAACTGGATTTTCCCAAACTACAGGCGTTCCGACAATAACAGGAAGCGTTGTTGTTCCATCAATCGTAAGATTATAAACACCATTTGCTACATCTGTTAGATTTTGGTTAGAAGTTCCGTTGCTCCAAGAATAGCTACTTCCAGAAAGTGAAACATCAATATCAGCTACATGAGTTGTAGAGGCACAATCATTGATTTGTGTTTGTCCATAACCATAGCCATTTGGAGGAGAAACAGTAACCGTTACTGTATTTGAGGTTTGATTTCCACAAAGTGTTGTACGTAGTGCAATTACTCTAAAAGTAGTTGTAGTTGATAATGGAGTGGTCTGAAGATAAATTATTCCTCCTGTTCCATTCACAAGATTTCCTACATTAGCAGTAGTACTTGCATTTTGAAGTTGATAGTTTACTCCAAGCTGAGATTCTACACGAATAGAACCCACTTGATTAGGCAAAATTGATGGAGTAGAAACACTTACATCTGGTGTAGTAGGACAATTTGATTTTCCAGAAACGTTAAAAGTATAAGCAGCTTCATCGGCATCATTACTATTTATTGTAATAGTAGAGATTTGAACCTCTGAAGTAGTGGGTGTAAATACGATTGTAAATGTTGCTTGTCCACTTGCAGCTACACTACTCGGTGCATTTGAAACTGTGAATGCAGCATTTGAAGAAGTAATACTAGAAACATTTAATACACTCGCTCCTGTATTTTGGATAATAAATGTTTTACTGATAGAAGACTCTACCGTTTGTCCAAGGTCAGTATTATTAGCTGTAATCGTAGCTGTTGAGCCACTTGGAATATCTACTCCGTTGCCTACTACATTGATTTCTGGAGCAGTAGTACTAGATAAAGGATTTGCAACATCTGAAAACGACCAATGCGTTTGCAAACTGTTACTTGCATAACTGTACGAACGAGCAGACATATCAGTAGAAGCATTCACAGAAGTCCATTGTCCTGCTGCCGTTGTGGTAGTCGAACGCCAAAGCTGCATTTGAGTTAGGTTTTTTCCATTATCCAAATCAGAAAGCCAACTAAAAGACAAATTACGAGCAGCATTATTATCACTTGTAAATGACCAATGCGCTGCAATTCCTGTAAATGTTCCATTTGTAATAATTCCTTGTGTTCCTGTCTTGCGTGTAAGGCTTACATTTCCCAAATCTGCACCTGTAGCAAAGGAAGCTCCTAAGAAAGTAGCCAAATTACCTGTACCAATAGCTCGGTTTTGCATTGTTGCCGTTCCGATGATACGATTTGCATTTGTTTCAACAGGATTTAAAGCTGTTGCAGAAAAGAAAATAGGTGCAGTTTCACTAATCAAACGACCATTGGTAAGGGTCAAAAGATTAGAAATGGTAATGCTGTTTGATAAACTAACATTATTTCCTGCATTATTGATTTGCATATTGTACAAAGAAAACGGATTTGTTCCCTGTACGTTTTGCAAAGTTGTACCTATGAAAAAGAGGCTAGAGCCAGTTTGCCCTAAGAAAATTCCATTATTGATTAGGTTTTGAGTAAGACTTAAATTACCAAACAGATTTGTTTGGGAGGTGGCATTCAAATTTGACCATTCTCCACTCCTTACAAAAGAAGTAGAGCCAATGGTTATTTTTGCACCTTCATTTTTAAAATATTGTGCTTTTATAGGGTATATAAATCCTAGTAAAAGCAATAAGAGTATTATATGTTTTTTCATTAAGAAAAGAATTTGAGAGTTTTTGGAAATAGTATTGAATACTATATAAAATGAGTTACAAGTTATATTCCTTCAAGCTATCTTATTGAAATAACTTGAAGGAATAAGAAATTTGATGTTATTCTTTTATAGATGCTTTTAATAACAATGCTTCTTTGATTTGCTCTACTTCAGATTTTAGCGTATTCAACTCATTTACTTGTGCCTCTAATTTTGTATTTTTGGCTTTAAGAGCTTCAATTTCCTCTACTTTTGTCTTCAACGCATCATTTTCTGCTTTAAGTTCTTGAATAGACTTTACTAAAGGAGCAAACAAATCATTATAGCGTACTGATAACATACCCTCATCATCTTTGGTAATGATACCTGAATCTTCTACTCCTGCATCTGTTAATGCTTGTTCTAACTCTTGAGCAATAAATCCGTATTCTGTTTTGTTGCTGGTATCATTATTACGCAAATAAGAAACAGGGCGAAGGCTACTAATAAAATTTAAACCCAAATCCGAATTCTGAATTGTGTTCTTCCAACGCTTATCCGAAGTAACTGTCCAAGCTACTTGTATTTGTGCTAAAGAAATAGCATTATTACCTATTCTTACTTGATTACTAGTAGTAGGACTTGCTACTTGAGCATTATTACCAATGACGATGTTGTTAGAGCCTGTGGTAATGGCACTACCAGCATTATACCCTATAGCTGTATTAAAATTTCCTGTTGTGTTTTGAAAGAGTGAACTTGCCCCATTTGCTACATTAAAACTTCCTATAGTATTAAAAACTAAAGAGAATATTCCATTAGCGACGTTGTTACGTCCTGTAGAGTTTGTAGCGAGAGATTGATACCCATAGGCAGAATTTGAACTTCCTGTAGTATTGTTTTGAAGAGCTTGAGTACCAACAGCAACACTTGAATTACCTGTAGTATTTTGACTAAGTGCTGAATTACCAAAAGCTATGTTACTGCTTCCTGTGGTATTATCTCGAAGTGCTGAATTACCAAAAGAGTTATTAGAAACTCCTGTAGTTAAAGAAACTAAAGAATTGAAGCCAAAAGAAGCATTAGACCCACTCCCTACTTGTCCAACTCTTACATTATTCACTCTAAACTCAAGAGGAACATTATCAGTAGTACCAATAAAATTAGTTCCTGCTACTGTACCTGTATTTCCTGTAAGTCCCCAGCCAGAAGCTCCAGCAGAAGCCGTAGTCCAAGATAATGTACCTGCACCGTCAGTTGTAAGCACTTGTCCGTTTGTCCCTCTGTTATTTGGGAAGGTATTTGAAGTGGTAGTGCCTTGTACATTGTAGGTAAGTTGTCCTGCTATGTCCGTTGTAGTAATAGCATTATTACCTATTCTTACTTGATTATCAGCAGTAGGACTTGCTACTTGAGCATTATTACCTATAGCGATGTTGTTAGAGCCTGTGGTAATAAGTGCTCCTGCATTATAACCTAGAGCTGTATTAGAACTTCCTGTAGTATTATTAATAAGAGCAAAAGCTCCATTTGCTACATTATTATTTCCTGTAGTATTCCTTTGGAGAGCTTGATTTCCATTTGCTACATTATTATTTCCTTCAGTATTAGAAGCAAGAGCTGTACCTCCATTTGCTACATTATTATTTCCTGTAGTATTATTAACGAGAGCTTGAAATCCATTTGCTGCATTAGTATTTCCTGTAGTATTATTACCGAGAGCTGAACCTCCATTTGCTACATTCTGATTTCCTGTAGTATTACTACTGAGAGCTCCACCTCCATTTGCTACATTAAAAATTCCTTCAGTATTACTACTGAGAGCTTGAATTCCATTTGCTACATTAAAAACTCCTGTAGTATTATCACGGAGGGCAGAAGCTCCATTTGCTACATTAAAACTTCCTGTAGTATTATCACGGAGGGCAGAAGCTCCATTTGCTACATTATTAGTTCCTGTAGTATTACTAGAGAGAGCTTGAACTCCATTTGCTACATTATTAGTTCCTGTAGTATTGGGATTAAGTGCTTGATAACCAAAAGAAGTATTACTTCCACTAGAATTAGAAATATACCCAGCTCTCTGATTATTCACTCTAAACTCAAGAGGAACATTATCAGTAGTACCTATGAAATTAGTACCTTCAACTGTACCTGCATTTCCTGTAAGTCCCCAGCTAGGCAAAAAGGGAGTTACTACGGCTGTCCAAGCAGTACCATTGTAATAATAAAAACCAGCTGTAGCATCGGTTTGATAAATCATCAATCCTGTTGCAGGAGTAGCGATGGCATTACGCTGCACTTGTGTAAGGCGAGGCAGGAGTAAGCCTTTTGTTGTAGATTTTACATCTAAGATAGCCGAAGCATCGGCAGAAGAATTGTCTTCATTGATGGCTACACCTTGTGAAAAAGCTGTATGAGTAGCCAAAACAAGAGAAGCTGAAAGTATAAGTTTCTTGAACATAAGAAAGTTAAATTAAAGATTGAATAAATAATTGTGAGAATTAGCCTTTTATTTATTTAAAGGGCTTTTGGTTTAATGTTGCACTAAACTAAAAAAAATATTTTTGCTATGCTGACTTTTGGCATACAAAACCTCTGTGGTGGTATAGAAGGTCTTTATTTTGGAACGAATGGATTTCAACTATTCCTAAATACTGCCCAAATAGCGCAATAATGAAAAAACCCTTCATTCAAAGAATGAAGGGTTTTTGTTATCTACTTTATCTTGCTTTTTATTAGATTCTTCACTTCGTTCAGAACGACAAATCAAAACAAGCCGTTGTTGGTGTCTCACCAACAACATTATATTATTCAATAATGATTGATTTTGAATAAGTAGCTCCGTTTTGATTGAAGCGAATGAGATACACTCCTTTTGGTTGATTGTTTAAGTCAATACTAAACTTCTGATTTCCTTTTTCAAAAGTTTGTGTTTTGATTGCTCTACCAATACCATCAAAAACAGTTACTTCTGTGTTTTCTGTAAGCAAACTTGCAAAACGAACATTGAAAATACCCGTACTTGGATTTGGATAAATAGCAAATCTATCTTCTTCTAATACAGTCTCATTTTCTGTTTTTGTGATTTTCGTTTTGTTAGCAATTCTAGCCCCTGGGTTACAAAATGAAGCATAAAGTGCTGGCGAAGTTCCATCAACAACAACAATATCAGCAGCTAATTCTTGCGTTACTGTTCCTGTTGTGGTAATACGAATTTGTTTGTCATTAACATAGTATTCTACATTTCCAGCTTTTCTAACAATAGAAATTCTGTCGCCAGTAGCAACTGTTTGGAAAGTTCCTACAACAGTTCCACTCTCGTATATAGTGATGTTATTTGTACCATTGATCCAAATACTGTATTCCATGTTTCTCCATGCTGGCGTTGTAGCAGTAGTAGAAGACAAACCGATTTGATAATTGCTCAAACCACTTGCTGGAACAATATAAGTAATTCCTCCATCTGTACTAGCAGCCAGACGGTTGGTAGAAAGTCCTCCCTGTGGATTGGCTTCAAAATCAGTAGTTACAGAAGAGGTGATTGTACCGTTGCTTTGAGTTGCACTAGCAGACAGATTACCCCAGTTTACAAATCCACCTACAACAACAGGAAATACTTTAGAAGCAGCTCCACTTGCTAGAGTTACGTTGTAGAGTCCTCTTGCTAGTCCTGTTCTTGGATTATCTGTATTTGCGTCGTTCCAAGTATAAGTATAAGCAGCACCACCTGTTCCTTGCAGCGTAACTGCACCTTCGTTTGTACCAAAAGTAGCACAATCATCTATGGCAGTCTGCGTATAAGTAAGACCTAAATCTTCACTTTTTGGCGCACACCAAGAAGCATAAACAACAGGAGAAGTCCCTTCCACAACTGATACATCAGCAGCTAATTCTTGGGTTATTGTTCCTGTAGTAAACTCACGAACCAATTTGCTGTTGATATAATATTCTATATTACTCCCTTTTCTAATAATAGAAATTCTGTCCCCAGCAGCAACTGAACCTACAGCACCTCTATCAACACCACTTTCATAAACAATAACGCTATTTACACTATTTATCCAAACGCTATACCCCATACTTTGCCAATCTGCACCTGTAGAAGTAATAGAAGACAAACCAATTTGAAAATTAGATAAATCAGAGCCACTTGGAACAATAAAACTAACTCCTCCATCGGTATTGGATGGCAAAATATCAACTGACAAGCCTCCTTCTGGAGTATCAAAATCAGTTGCTGTAGTAGCTGTAATGCTACCTGTAGTTTGAGTAGCATTAGCAGTTAGATTTCCCCAATTTACAAGGCTACCTACAATAACAGGAGCAGTCAAAGTAGCAGCACCACTTCTTAGAGTTACAGTATACAAACCTGCTTTTAAAGCTGTTCTTGGATTGCTCGTATTGGTGTCATTCCACGTAAATACATACGCAGCCGAACCACCAGTTGCTCGTAAATCAATTGCCCCTTCGCCTGTTGAAGTGGTACAATTATCTGTACTTGTTTGAGTGTAAGCTAGTTCTAAATCAGTAGCTGTAGTACTACACCAAGAAGCATAAATGATAGGTGTTTGTCCTGTTTCTACAGTTGCATCGGCAAACAAATCGCCTGTTATACACGCCATACGATGTACTTCTTTGCTATTTTGATAAAAAACAACTTCATTACCCATTCTGATAATACTGATACGGTCTTGGTCTGCAATTCCCTCTACATTTTTTACGGTAACTCCACTTTCGTATATCTGCATTCTTCCGTTTTTGATGTAGGTAGAATACAAAATAGTTGTCCAATCTGGATTAGTGTTTTGAGAGGAGAGACCAATTATATAATTCGAACCGTTATCGTCTTTATACGTATAAGTAATTCCACCGTTTGTAGCTGCGCCCATTCCAGATTGTGAAATTGCACCCGAATTACTATAATTACTTACAAATCCGATAGTAAATAGTTTGCCTTGTGAAGAAGATACATTTTGCAAATCTGTCCAATTTACTGGGCTTCCTACAATGACAGGAAGTGATTTGGTAAATCCTATATTATCCGTTACGGTTACAGAAGTAAGTCCTGTTATCAATCCTGTTGGATTGCCTACAGAAGGTATTCCGTTCAACCAAGAATACGTATAAGGTGCTACGCCTCCCAATTGAGGTAAAAGAGTAATTGCGCCTTCACCAGTTGAAGAAGTATTACAAGCATCGTCTGAACTCTGAACATAGTTTACTTCAAACGAATTGGTCGTACAAGTAGAGAACCAAACTTGAGGACTTGTACCTGCTACTAAAGCAATATCTACCACTAATTCGTCGGTTGCATTTTTAGGCTCTGTATCTGTATAAACCAAACTTGAATTGTAGTAATAGTTAATAGAAGTTCCCTCTCTAGTTATCGTCAGACGGTCACCAACAGAAACAGTAACATTAGGAACTTCAAAGAAGAAAGGAATATCGTTTAGATAAATAGATAATTTACCATCCGATTCTATGTAAAAACTATTATCAATAGACAAATAAGAAGCATCTGTGTTTGGGGTTGCAAATCCGATAGAAGAGTTAGCAATCGTAGCCATATCTTCTACTAAGAACGTAAAACCACCATTTTCATTACTTTCTAATTTTGATTTAGAAGTGGCTGCTGCTTCATTAGAGTCCCAATTATACGTTCCGTTTGCTTTTAATCTACCTTCATTAGTGATAATTCCACGAACAGGATTTTCCCAAACTACAGGCATTCCGACGATAACAGGAAGCGTAGTTGTGCCATCAACAGTAAGTGTATAAACACCATTTGCTACATCTGTTAGATTTTGGTTAGAAGTTCCGTTGCTCCAAGAATAGCTACTTCCAGAAAGTGAAACATCAATGTCAGCTACATGAGTTGTAGAGGCACAATCATTGATTTGTGTTTGTCCATAACCATAGCCATTTGGAGGAGAAACAGTAACCGTTACTGTATTTGAGGTTTGATTTCCACAAAGTGTTGTACGTAGTGCAATTACTCTAAAAGTAGTTGTAGTTGATAATGGAGTGGTCTGAAGATAAATTATTCCTCCTGTTCCATTCATAAGATTTCCTACATTAGCAGTAGTACTTGCATTTTGAAGTTGATAGTTTACTCCAAGCTGAGATTCTACACGAATAGAACCCACTTGATTAGGCAAAATTGATGGAGTAGAAACACTTACATCTGGTGTAGTAGGACAATTTGATTTTCCAGAAACGTTAAAAGTATAAGCAGCTTCATCGGCATCATTACTGTTTATTGTAATAGTAGAGATTTGAACCTCTGAAGTAGTGGGTGTAAATACGATTGTAAATGTTGCTTGTCCACTTGCAGCTACACTACTCGGTGCATTTGAAACTGTGAAAGCAGCATTTGAAGAGGTAATACTAGAAACATTTAATACACTCGCTCCTGTATTTTGGATAACAAATGGTTTGCTAATTGGTGTGTTTAAAGTTTGTCCAAGGTCAGTATTATTACCTGCAATCGTAGCCGTTGAGCCACTTGCAATATTTACTCCATTTCCTACTAGATTGATTTCTGGAGATGTAAGCATTATATTTAATGGACTACCTATATCACCTGTCGTAGAAGTGCGAGCAAAAACATCAGTTGTGTTACCATTAGATTCATAACCTAACGAACCAGAACCAGAGTCGTTACCATTTCGGTTAATTCCAACAGAAGATTTGCTTCCCCATACATTGATTGTATATGTACTTTCACTATAAAATGTAGCTCTACCAGGTTCATCATCGTCAGCATACGCCAAAGACCAAACTACGTTGTTTGAGTTATCTTCTAAAATGATTTCATCTGTGGTGTTTGATAGTTGAAGACCACTTACTTCAATAACTTTAGTATTAGCTACACCTCCTAACCATTGCGCTTCGAAATCAGATTTTCTTCTAGCCAGAATTAGATGTTCTCCTGCTGCAATGCTATAGTTTAGAGTGGTAATAACATCATCATTACTATCTTCATCTTTTAATCTCCAATTTTGAATATCTATTGGAGTTGTGCCGTAATTGTAAAGCTCTATCCATTCATCCACAGAATTTGTAGCTGGATGATTAATAAATTCTGTAATAGCAATGGTATAGTTGTCATTATCAGTAATCACTATCTCTTGAGAAACTGGTGTACTCAGAGTAATTCCAGCAGAAGGATTAGAAATAGTAAGTGTAGCTGTTTCTGTTCCTTCTATAAGCGCATCATCTACTACTGTAAATGTAACTGAACCCGTAGTTTGCCCATCAGGAATGGTGATAGTAGAGTTGCCAAGGGTGTAATCTCCAACCGTAATTCCTGTTCCAGCAATGCCTAGACTTACTGTTTGATTGCCAGTAACGGCAGATGAAGCAGTAGCCGTAACTGTTATAGCAGTTGAAGTGGCTTCTGAAGCTGTATTTGCACTTACAGATAGGTTGACTTCAGGAGTAGCCACACCACCCTGAAACTCATACGCTCCCATATCTACGGTAGTATTGAAAACACGAGGATTTCCTGCTAAGTCTGTCGTAATTCCTGCTGGAACTAACGCATTACTACCTGCATTAATAGCTGGAGAGCCTGCTTGAAGTCTTAAATCGCCAGTAGCTGCATTTGTGAATAATGGATTTTGAGCGAATATATTGTTTCCATTATTTGTACTGCCAGTAGGTAGGGTAGCTTCTTCTATAAGAGTATGAGATACAGTTGAAGTAGCACTAACAGTATTGAACCAAGAATTTCCATTTGGTGCTGTATTATCCCAAAAGATACAATTACTAATAAGAATATTTAATGTTCCACCAAAAGCAATATTATACATTCCACCACCGTTAGCATTAGCCCTATTTTGAGAAAAAGTACAGTTTGTTATACTTGGATAAGACCCAAAATTAAACATTCCACCACCATAATTTGTAGCATTATTTTGAGAGAAGGAACAATTTACTACACTTGGAGAAGAGTTATTAACATTATACATTCCACCACCATCAATAGCATTATTTTGAGAAAAATTGATATTTCTAAGAGTTGGATTAGAGCTAGTTGTATTAAGCCATCCTGCCCCTCTACTATTAAAGTTATTACCACTTGCATTAGCATTTCCATTTCCCCCTCTAATCATCAAGCCATCTACTTTTGTAGCCGAAGAAACACCAGTAGTATAGACTACGTGAAAAGCATTTTCATTATAATTTCCATATACTAAATTAGGAAAAGTACCTGTAACGTTGTCGTTTCCACTAATATCACCACTCAAAATAGTAGTATTAGTAGCAAAATTACGAGCATCTAAAACGGCTTGCGTGATTGCGCCTGTTTCTGTTCCTGCAAAACCTCCATAGACTTCTACGCCATCTGGGATTTGGAAGGTAACTTCTCTAGCTTCTATCCCATTATTACCATCAATATCTACTCCTAAACTAGGCTTGTACGTACCAGCAGCAATATAGATTTTATTACCAGCAGTAGCAACAGAAAGAGCTTTTTGAAGGGTAGCAAAGGCAGTAGAGAAGTCTGCACCTGTATTGGTGTCGTTTCCTCCTGTGGCTTTTACGTAGAAGTCGGTTTGGGGAACAGAAGCAGGAGCTATATTATACTGATGAGCCTCATCCGAAAGAGATCCGACTATAAACATTTTTAAACCATCATTGGAAAAAGCAATACCACGAGGACTTGTTTCTTGTCCAAGGACATAAAAAGGGTTGTTAGTGGCAGCCGTAAATGAAGCTGTGGTAATATCAAAAGCACTAGTTAGTTCATATTGATTGACTTCATCTCCCCGATTTCCCACAATAAACATTTTTAAACCATCATTGGAAAAAGTAACGCCAGAAGCAATGACATCTTGTGCATTGACATAAAAAGGGTTGTTAGTGGCAGCCGTAAATGAAGCTGTGGTAATATTAAAAGCACTAGTTAGTTCATATTGATGGACAGCAGCATCTGTACCAGATCCGGATATAAACATTTTTAAACCATCATTGGAAAAAGCAATACCACGAGGAGTAGGTTCCTGTGCAGCGACAGAAAAAGGATTGTTAGTGGCAGCCGTAAATGAAGCTGTGGTAATATTAAAAGCACTAGTTAGTTCATATTGATTGACTTCATCTCCATTACTTCCTACAATAAACATTTTTAAACCATCATTGGAAAAAGTAACGCCATAAGGACTGGTTTCTTGTGCAGCGACAGAAAAAGGGTTGTTAGTGGCAGCCGTAAATGAAGCTGTGTTAATATCAAAAGCACTAGTTAGTTCATATTGATTGACCTCAACTCCATTACTTCCTACAATAAACATTTTTAAACCATCATTGGAAAAAGTAACGCCATAAGGAATGCTTTCTTGTGCATTGACAGAAAAGGAATTGCCAGAGTAGGTAGCTTGTGTAATATCAAATTGAGCAGGAGCTAGTCTGTGCTACTCCAAGGAAAAGAAGTAATAGCAAGATGCTTTTATGATATAAGCCTTGCCAGTAATGTATTTTTGAATTGTAAATTTTTTGTTTCATTTTTTTGAAATTAATGGTTAATTTAAAATAGATTAAAGTTGCTGTCTATTTAGAAAGAAGAAGGTAAAAAAGCATTCTACCTTCAAAAAGACAATTCAAATTTAAAAAAAGTATTTTTGCTATGCTGACTTTTGGCATACAAAACCTCTGTGGTGGTATAGAAGGTATTTATTTTGGAACGAATGGATTTCAACTATTCCTAAATACTGCTCAAATAGCACAATAATGAAAAAACTTTCCCTCAAAGAGGAAAGGTTTTATGGTGTCTGCTTTATAGTTTTGGTTTCCTTGATTACAAAAGATTGATACGCTGGAGTAAGTTTTCTTTGTAGTTTTTGCTTACATCGATATTCTTATTCAAAACCTTTACGGTGTTGTCTTTTGTATTAATGCTTTCTATATAATTGGCATTGATGATATACGAACGGTGCACTTGTATAAAATCTGTAATGGGTAATTTGTTAGCAATTTCTTTTAAACTCATTCGGGTAGTAAAGGTATCTTTGAGCGTATGAAGTGTGATATTTTTACCTGACACTTCTACTACCATAATATCTTCTATTTTCATTTTTTGAAGGGTATCGCCTGCCTTAACAAAAAAGCTATCTCTTATCAGTAAAGCGTTTTGCCAAACCTCGCCATTTTCAGTAGGATTACTTTTTGCATAGCGAGCAAAGGCAAGTTCGATGGTGCGTTCTAAGACTTTCTCATCAAAAGGTTTTACCAAATAAGCGTAAGGATAGGTTTGTTTGGCATCTTCAAAGTATTTTTTATCCCCATAAGAAGTAATAAAGATAACAGGAATTGGGTTTTCAGAGGTAGCAATTTTTTGAGCGACCTCTATTCCATTTTTTGAGCCTTTGATATTGATGTCAATGAGAGCTAAGTCTGGTTTTAGACTGAAAAAAAAGCGCAGCATTTCTTCCGAGTTGTCTGTCATTCCGACAAGGTCGTAGCCCAGTTTGTCGATAAAGATTTCTAAGTTGTTGGCAAAAAGAGGTTCGTCTTCCACAGCAATTATTTTCATAGTTTGAGTTATTTATTTTGATTGCAAGATAGAAAATACAAAAAAACGAAGTTAGGAAAATGGAATACAAAGGTTGTGTGATGGTATGAAAGGCTTGTTTTGAGGAACGAGCGTTTCTTTTTTTACTTTATAGAACACGGATTTTATGGATTATACAGATGAATATAGCTACCAATAAGGTTTGAAAACAGTAAAACTACTTGTTGGTAGTAGTAGGAATTGTTAGTATAAAAGTAGTTCCCTCATTAAGTTTTGTCCTTATCTGAATATCTATTTCGTTTAGCTTTGCGAACTGATACGACAAAACAAGTCCTAAACCTGTTCCTTTTTCGCCTCTTACGCCTCGTGTCGTATTTCCTACGTTTAGTTCGAAAAGTCTTTGCTGCATTTCTGGACTTATACCAACACCTGTATCGGCTATAAAGAGAGTTATGTTGTTTTCTTCATTTTCTTTATTTCTTTTAGTTTCTGTCCAAATACTTATTTTTCCGTTTTGAGGAGTGTATTTGATAGCATTTCCTATGATATTTCTCAAAATGGTTTGGAAGGAATCTTTATCTACATAAACAGAAAGTTCTTTTGAAGACTTATTTTCTAACTCAATCGCTTCTATGACTGCTTTCATTTGATAAATATTGATAGCTTCTTCTATGTTGTTATGAATATTTATGGTTTGTTTGTTGAGGCTTATTTGCTCAGTTTGTGTCAAAGCCCAATTTAGAAGGTTAGTCAGGAGTTCATTGAGATTTTCCACAGACTGGTCTATGTTCTGGGTCATCTGTAAGAGTCTTTCGGGTTTGTCTTTACGCAGAAAAAATTTGATTTGTTCGGTTATTCCTTGAAAGGCTGTTATCGGACTTTTGAGGTCATGAGCAATAATAGAAAAGAGATGATTTTTTGTAGCATTAGACTGTTCTAATAGTTCGTTTTGAAGATAAATTTCTTCATTTTTCTCTGCAAGAAGTAGATTTGCTTTTTGTTTGCTTTTCTGACCTCTGTAAGCAGTATAAGCTATCAGTAAAGCAGCTAAGATTCCTATTCCAAAAATGATAGATATATTTTTTTGAAAACCTATTTTCTCTTTATTTTCTGCTTCTGCTGCTCGTTTTTCGGCTTCTGCTTTTTGTGCCTTTATATTTAAGTTATCTGCTTCCAGTTGTGCTGTTTTGGCAGCACGATACAGGCTATCGGCTTCTTGTTTGTTTTTGGATTCTCTAGCTAGAGCCAATAGTTTGTCTGCTTCGGCTTGTTTTTCCAGAATAAGTAACGACTGACTTTGAGCTTGTTTTTCTAGTCGTTCTTTTTGCAGCGTATTTTGTTTTACAATATTGTCTTTTTCTAACCTTAAATTCTCTAATTCTTTTTGGTCTAATAAGAGAGCATTTACTTCAGATGCTTTTTCTATATTGAACAAGCTATCTTTGTAGGTTGTATGAAGCAGTTGGTATTCGTATGCTTTTTCGAAGTTTCTGTTTCCCTTATAGGCAATTGAAATTGTTTGCAAACAATCTATAATAACATTCTTCGCATCAATTGATTTTGCTATCTCCAATCCTTTTTGAGCGTGAATAATAGCACTATCATAATTCTGTTGTTCATTCTCACAGGCAGCTAGATTGACATAAATACTAGTAAGCGTATTTTTATCTATAATTTCCTCTTTTAATTCTAAGCACTCCTTCAAGTATTTTTTAGCTTTATCATAGTCGTCTTTATTGTAATATACTATTCCAATATTCATTTGAGTTAGTATATATCCTCTTGTATTTCCAGCTTCTTTGTAGATTTGAGCAGATTTTTGTAAGTAAGAAATAGCTTTTTCGTCTTTATTCAAACTCAATAGTGCTGCTCCCATGTTGTTGTAGGATACAGACAGACCAGCCTTATCATTTACTTTTTCTTGAATGGCTATTGTTTTTTCATAATAAGGAACTGCTTTCTCATATTCTTTTTGGTACAAATGCGTGTTGCCGATATTGCTAAGGAATGCTGATAGTAGCATAGGTTGGTCTTGATTTTCTACTAATGAAAACGAATTAGTAAAGCACTTTAAGGCTTCCGTATGATTTGCTCCCCTTTGGTAATGAATACCTAATAAGTTATATGCAATAGCTAATTTTAGAGAAACATCTGAATCAGTTACAGATTTCAGAGAGGCAATCGCTTTGTTGTGATTTTGTAGAGCTGCATCTGTTTCTCCTACTTGTTCTTTCAAATGTCCTTTCAGACCATAACTAGCAGCCAACTCTATTTTATTGTCTGTTTGCTCCAACAAAAGAATAGATTCTTCTACTACAGTCAAGGATTCTTCGTATTTTCCTTTATAAAAAAAGATCAATGCTTTATTTTTTAGTGCAATTCCTTTTCCTTCCTTATACGAAATAGAAGTAGCTAACAAATCTACTTTTTCTGTAAGCAGGAGTGCGCTATCCAAATTTGTCTTTCTCAAATTATCTACGATTTGATTAAGGGAATCAATCTGTAAAATTATTGAGTTTTTGTTCTGATTAGTATAGTTTTGAGCAGCGCAACTAAATACAACACAGAAACTAATCATCAAAAAGAGTAGAAATTTTGTCATAAAATTATTTCTTTTAATTAAATGTTACCACGGTTATTTACAGGTCTAGCAATCAGCAAGTTATCTAAAATTGAAACAGGCTTATTTTTCAATAACAACAAGTTTGCAAACCCTATTGCTATGGGAAAATGAACAGTACTAAATTAACCGTACTAACTTTTATTAGAGTAACTAAATATGAAAAGGGAATATCAGATGCTAAATATGTAGAAAAAAATGTAATATAAAAAGCCTATAAAGTCAGAATTTAACTTTATAGGCTTTTCGTTAATTAAAATTCAAAAATTCAAATCCAACTTAGAAAATCAACACTCATCACAAACTGACTTACTACATCTACTTTTAGATAAATAGATTGAAACATATTCTGAAACGCTATTTGAAAAGAATGATTATAAGCATCAAAATTACTAGCTAGATTTCCAAAATCGTTTCCATCAAACAAATCAGACCTTCTTTTTCCACTTGTAAAGAAGAAAAATAATCCAATTACGATAAGTGCAGCAATCACAGCCAACGCAATTTTGATAGCACTATACGGACGCTCACCCTGTACTTCGCCTGTACGAGCATTTACCAAAAAACGAAATACTTTATCTTGATAACGATACGCACTAATCCAAAGTGGAAGCAAAATGTGTTTGAAAGTAATATCATTATAATCGATTTGAATGTCTTCGATGCGCTGCTCATCGCCACCAATATCTCTAGAAACCAAATCTCTAATTTGGTCTTTCATTTTGCCTTTAGCTACTTCAAAACCACTTTTGAGGTCTATTTGATACGTTTCGGTTTGAAAGCCAGACAGATAACGCTCATCATAACCTGCTAATTTTTCCAAATCCCAAGGCTCTAATTTATCTACGTAATTGCGTGGTAAAGAATGACTAGCCAACACCAAAGTATCATCAAAAAAATGGTCTATCCGTCCAGAGGCAGGCGACCAGCGAGTATGACGAACTTGCCGAGTTTGTGCATTTCCATCGCTATCTGTATAACGTTCTGTTGTATAATAATAATCGCCTCGCATTCCGTGATAACGAGAATCTGTTTCACTATCAAAAGTCCAGTAAGGAATGTACATGCCTTTTAGCTTTTCGGTAAGAGCTGCTCGTTTTTTCAAATCATTTGGCGCAAACCAAAGACTAGAAACCCAATCTTTAAATAGTTTTCCTGCTTCTTTTTGGTCAATATGAAAGGGTAATAAAGATTTGGGTTGAAAAACTTCTACTGTTTCTGGCGATGAAGTAACCAAAGGCGTTCCACAAAAAGCACATTCATCCGAAACTATGTTTGGTTTTAATGTTGTCCTTGCGCCACAGCTATCACATTGAACCGTTTGCAGGGTTTGCATATCTGTTTTTGAAGATACTTCTTGAAGAGCAGTATAAAAATCATTTTCTTCAATAATAGTTTCTACTTCTGCAACAATTTCGTTTTCTGCACCACAGTAATTACATTTCAAAGCAGTAGTACCGGGAGCATAAACTAAGTTTGCACCACAATCATGACAGGTCATGTTGCGACTCTTTGTTGTTATGTCTGGTGTTTCTCCATCAGGACGATGAGGAGAATCTTCTGGTAAGTTAGGAGGTACATTTTCTGGTAAATCTGGAGGTAAATTGGGCATAATTTGGTGTGTTTGTACAATAAATAGGTTTTTTTATCTATCTTTTCTTAAAAATAGATAAATACAATCAAAACTCAAATTTTTAACCTGTTGAAGAAATTAGAAAATTAGAAATTTTGATAAGTTCTAAATTACCAATTATTAATCAAAAATAACTTTGCTGTTTTAGTCTTCTTTATTCTCGTAAAAGAAATCATTTTCAAACTGTTTTTTTAATGTGAAAATAGTTTCACTTCTAGTTCCACCACAACCAAAACGATAACGTATTATATAATTTGATTTTTCTACTAATCTAATTACACTTTCAAGAATTTGATGTTTTTGTTCATCATACAATAAATAACCAAAGAGCTGATAATAAGGATTAAGGCTTGTCATAAGTTTTGTTATTACTTGACTATTTACTCCTCTTTCTTTCATAGCTAGATATGTTTTTCCATGTTCGGTAGGTGTTCCTGCTGCTCCAACGGCTATTCCAAAACTACCCATTATATCCATTATACTTTCTGGCAATGTAGAAGTATCAAAATCAGTTTGATACTTAGATTCAAAATAAATTTTACATTTTTCAAAGAGTAGAGTATTTATCAGAGTTGTATCTATCGTATTTATTCCGTTTCTCATCTTGTTATCAGAAATTACTTCCACAAAAATAATCGAATCCTTAAAAGCAATTGTGTTTACAAACTTATATCCTTCATACTCATACCTATTGTATTTTATCTCTATAAGAGAATCTTTAAATGTGGTTTCTCCTTTTTTTCCTAATTTTCTGGTAAGTATATTATAATCTTCAAAAGTTTTTATATCTGCTTCTAAACTATAAAGAATTGTTTCTCTATCGTCATTTTCAATTTTTTGTAAATTAGATGGAATAGATTTACAAGAAGCAATTAGTAAAAAACAAATAATATAAAAAATAAAAAAATATAGATTTTTAGACCATTGATTCATCGCAAGTTTATTAATTTGTTCTAACTACTCAAAATTTTAAAAAACAAGCTACATTAATTTTTACTTATCTTGTACTTTTAATTCACAAAAATAATCAGAATTATCGAATTATTGTCAAACTATTATTTCCCAAAAAAATCTATAAAAATGAAACAACCTTTAGTCCACCCAAAATCATCAGAAGGCGATGCACAGCTGCAAGAACTTATTCAGTTTTATGAAGAAACATTAGGTTTTTGCCCAAATAGTGTCAAAACAATGCACATCAGACCACGAATTGCGTATGCGTTTATCGAAATGAATAAAGCAGTTATGGAAAATCAAGGCAATGTTACAAGTGCATTAAAGAGGTTGATCGGTTACATCAGTAGCCACGCAGCAGGTTGTCGATATTGTCAAGCACACACCATCCGTGCAGCCGAAAGATATGGAGCGCATCAAAACCAGTTAGAAAATATTTGGAGTTATAGAACGCATAAAGCCTTTTCAGAAGCCGAACGAGCAGCCTTAGATTTTGCGCTGGCAAGTTCACAGATTCCAAACGCAGTAACCGATGAGGTAGCCGAAAATCTTAGAAAATATTGGAACGAAGGAGAAATTGTTGAAAATGTTAGGCGTAATTGCTCTTTTTGGTTACCTCAATCGATGGAACGATTCAATGGGAACGCAAATGGAAAGCGCAGCCGTAGAGTCTGGAGAGCAATTTTTGAAGTCTGATGGCTGGAATGTAGGGAAACATAAGTATTAGTTGAAAAAGATAAATGGTAAATTATAAACGAACTTCATTTATAATTTACCATTAACTATTACTTAAAAGAAACTTGTTTTAGAAAGGATAGCTAAATATTTGCTTTCCCAAAACTTATCAGCATTTGTGATTTCTAAATAAACATTTCCACCTCTTTCGTCAATTCTGAACGAACCAGAAGCACGAGAAGGAAGTAATTTTACTTTTTTGGCTTTTACATCGTCGGCACTTCCAATCATGATAGAATTTGTAGTACGAATATCAATCGCTGTAAACTTACTTTTTACACGTCCGTCTGGCTCAAAACCTTTTTTATCATTGATAATAATATCTTGATTTTTGAGTTCTTTTTCTGTTCCAATTACGTAATAAGCTGTATTTGCAACGGTACGAGTATCTTCCAAAACTACGTTTGTAGAATCAAGCTCGTCGATTTTGCCAGAATAACGAGATTTCCAACCTGTTACTTCTGTTTCCAAATCGGCAATACGCCCTCTCATCTGTGTAATCTCTGCGTCTTTATCTTCCAAAGAGCGTTTCAACATAGCTACCGTATTGGCAAGAGCAGAGTTTTCTTGTCCCGACTCTTTTAGTTTTCTTTCTAATTCGGCTACTTTCGCACGATTGGCTTGCATCTGACGTTCAATTTGTTGCATTCCTTGATCGATACTCATTCCACCTGTTGAAGGATCAATATCTCCACCACGCATATCGGAAGTAAGGCGACGGATTTTGTCTTCTACTTGGCGCATAGAATCCAGACGCACATAGATAACATTCATTTCTTGCTGCAAATCAGCTTGATACAAACTGTCTTTTTCTCTAGCACGGCGTAGGTCTTCTACTTCCATAGCTAATTTTTTCTCATTTTCACTAGGTCCTTTATCACACGAAGAGATAAAAAGAATGCTAAAAAAGAGAGTAGCACAAAGTGCTACATAATTGACATTTAATTTAAACATAATTCAAAGTTTTTAGGGTTGATAATTGTTCTATCTAAAAAATAGACAATAAATAAAAAATTCCAAACAAAATTAACACAAAATTAGGTTAAAAATAGTTTTTGGAAATTATTTTTTAAAAATTGAGAACTTAAAACATACAAATCAAGAATTTTACTCTTCCTCAATAACAAAAACGATTTGTTGTAAAGATTTATTAAGAGAAAGAATTAATTTCTCTTTAGATATAGAATGAATAATCCATTTCTTTTCTCCTTTCTCCAACATTGTTTCAATCACAACTTGAGATTCCTTCTTCTTTAGGTTCCAAGTTCCTTCCATTTCCATTACAAACGATTCAAGAAGCGTTTTGTCTTCATTAAATTCTAACACACTTCCCATCAACATTTCTTTTCGTTCATTAATTTCTTCTAATCTTTCTTGTTTTGTAGAGTCAGCAATAATGTCATCTACAACCCATATTTGACAAAGCAGTTTTTCTATTTGATTTATTTCTAAATCATTTACTTTATTTTGAGCCGTTGTTTTTTGTAAAAAAAAAAGAGATAAAAAACAAAATGATAATAGAATAATAATATTTTTTCATAATCAAAATATTTATTTTTTTTGTGTAGCAAAGTCGTATTTCTTTCTAAAAACTCAATTTGATAAAACGGTGGTGTAGTGTAGTTACCTTTCGGATTGATAAATCAAGCCTCTACGTACTTTAAATGTATCAAATTGGTTTAGAGAAACACATTTCGAAGAACAGCGAAACTAATTTTACTATACGACCTTATTTTTGATATAGATATAAATTAAAAAAAAACAAATCAAATGAATTAAATTCATTTGATTTATTTTTTCAATTTAATAATTGAGTAGGTTGTTCCTCAACTTTGAGTGTCCTTTCAGAAGGCTGTCAATAATTTAAAAACAAACACTTTTGCATCAAACCGTTATCAGAGTTATTTTGGATTGATAAAATTTTATGAACATGCTCTGATAGGTTCTACAATGTTTCTTGTTCCATTGCATCTGCTTCTTCTTGCTGCTGTATATTAAGTAAAGAATCACGCTTGCGCATCTTTCCAGCAGGAATTCCGAACATCATTTTGAAACGACGGCAAAAATAAGCTGTATCTTTATATCCTACCTCGACACCAATGCTACGTACACTCTTTTTGGAAGTACGTAAAAGCTCAACGGCTTTATCCATACGTTGATATTCGATATAATCTTGTGGATTAATTCCTGTTAGAAGTTTGAAATACTGCCCTACATAATCTTCGGAAACATTAGCAATACTTGCCAAAATTTTGTTTGAAAGGTCTGTATCTAAGTTTTCTCTGATATAAGTAAACAAATGAATAAGACGAGGATCTTTGAAATAAGTACTGTTGGTAGCTAGTTTTTCTACAAACAGACGCTCTGTCAAAACAAAACGAATCATTTCTACAACTAATTTTTCTGTATTAAGGACAAGCATCCTAGAGTTTCCAATTTTGTCTTTTTCTTCTTCTTCTATAATTTCTTGAATAAGCTCATTGATTTTATGCGCCTTTTTAAGTGCAAAAGGAGGCAAATCTAGTGAAGTAAAAAAACTTACTGATCCAAAAACACGAGCATCAAAAACGACTTGAGAGAAAATAGCTTCTCCTTCTTGATCGTAATAGGTTTGAAGATGAACGTCATCTTTTTGAAGAAGGTCATCGGGAGAAATAAGGTCATATTTTTCTGCTTCTCCAAAAGTAAGTGTAGTATAATTGCCTGCTGGTAGAAATAGTGTTTCACCCTCTTTTACCAAATCGTTTTTAGCTCCAAAACGCAAAATGCCTTTATGAAGAAGGATAAGGGAATTATCAATATCATAAAAATGCCTGATACGCATGGGTGCAGTAGCAACAGTTTTTTTTGCTCGTACATATCGAATACTAAGCGATTCGATTATCTTATTATAATCTTCCATAAATGAGTAGGTAATTCGTAAATGTTAGTTTGTTAAATAAGTAAACTAAGCGTTCTAAATTATTATTTATTAACTATTATTTTCTTGATTGATTTTGTAGAAAGCTAAAGTCTGATTATACAATTTGAAGTAACTTTAATTTGACTTTTCAATTTGATTTTTCTTTAATTTCAAATCAATTTTACTGCATTATAGTAATACAAAATAGCATTTTACTTTATAAAAATAAGAATAATTAAGTAGCTCTCAAAATTTGATACTGCAATATACTATAATTTTTCTAAAAATAATCAAATTTTGAACCTAAAAATTGGATTTTTTTGTGGGTATGTACTTTGTTTTATGATTTTTCTACTTTTTAGTAAAAAATGGTTAATTACCTTGTTTTTAGCTAACTTTTTCAAAGGTTTTTGATTTAGATAGATTTAATAGTATTTTTATAAAAAGTTTTAATTAGACCATTTCAACTTTTTATACTTTTGTATTCTAACTTAAATTAATCAAGCCTTTTTTTATTTAACACTAACAAAATTAATTATGGATAATCCAGCGAACAAAAACAATCAAGAACAACAAATAAACATAGAACTGACCGAAGCCATGGCAGAAGGAACGTATGCTAATTTGGTAATGATAGCGCATTCACAAAGTGAGTTTTTTTTAGATTTTGTAAGGCTAGTGCCAGGCGCACCAAAAGCAAAAGTACAGTCCAGAATTATTCTCACGCCCGACCACGCCAAACGCTTATTACACGTCTTGAAAGATAGCATTGATAAGTTTGAAGCTACTGTCGGAAAAATTTCTGTTCAAGAAGAAGCTAATCAGTTTCCTCTGAATTTTGGTGGAACGGTGGGAGAAGCCTAAACCAATTTAGAAGGTAGAATTTAGAATTTCAAAACTAATTTAGAATCAGAAAGGTATATTTTCTATTTTCCTAACTCCCATTTTCCATTCCCTAATATTCTCCATTTCCCAGTATTCTCCATTTCCAATTCCCTAATCCCCATTTCCCAGTATTCTCCATTTCCCATTTCCTAATCCCCATTTCCCAGTATTCTCCATTTCCCATTTCCTAATCCCCATTTCCCAAAATAGTGCTTCAATTTTTTCGTACCTACGATCCTTTTCGTCTTTTGGGCGTTTTGGTTCTTTTACTGGCTCTTCGCTTGCCTTTACTTTTGAATGCCTTCTCTGTCGATGTTCCTCTTTTGAGTCCGATTTTGGATTTTATGTTGGTAGGCGAACGTGTAGCAGAAGGAAATGCTTTATACAAAGAAGTTTTTGCAGGCATTGCACCTTTTTCAGCTTGGTTTTATGCCTGTTTGGATATGCTTTTTGGACGTTCTGTTTTTGGATATGCTCTTGTCGGAACGGTTATTTTGTTTCTGCAAGCAATTATTTTTAATACGCTACTGCTGCGAAGGGATTTTTTGTTGGATAGAGGATATGTTCCTGCTATTTTGTATGTTTTTTTTGGTTCAATTAGTTTTGATTATTTGAGTGTTTCGCCCGTACTTTTATCGCTTACATTTTTGCTTTTGGTAATGCGACAGATATTTACACTTACTGAAAACACACACGATCAAACACTTTTTACGATTGGTTTTTATTTGGGAATTGCTACTCTTTTTCATTTACCTTCTAGTATTTTTCTGTTTTGGGTAAGTGTTGGATTAGGCGTTTTTCGCTCTACTTCCTTTCGTCAGCATTTGCTTGTTTTGTTTGGTTTTGCTTTTCCTATTTTACTGCTTTGTCTTTACTTTTTTTGGAATGATAGTTTGATTGATTTTATCGTTCAGTATTTCAATTCTATTTCATTTGCGCCAAAGTTTTATCTCTCTGTTCAAGATTTTATTGTCATTTTGGCATTTCCTACGCTGTTTTTGGTATTATCGGTTCTGAATATGTTTTCAGGACGAAGTCTGACTAATTATCAATCTTATTGTCGTCAGATGATGATTTTTTGGCTTGTTGCCTCTGTTTTTAGTTTGTTGTTGTGTAAATATTGGTTGCCGTTTCAGTTTGTTCTTTTCTTGCCTGCACTTGCTTTTTTTGGAACATATTATTTGTTTTCTATCCAACGAAGATGGATTTCTGAACTTCTCTTTTTGTCTGTTTTGGGTGGAATTGGTCTTCAACTTTGGGCTTCTCGTACCGTTATTTTTTACCCATTAAATTATCAAGAAGCAATAATAAAAAAGCCTTCTAATTTTGAATTAAAGAACGAAAAAATTTGGGTGTTTGGAGAAAATCATAGTTATTATATTGATAACAAGCCTGTTACACCTTATTTGGATTGGAAACTTACCCAAAACAGAATTGAAGAATTAGATAATTATCAAGCACTTTTATTATTTTACAATCAAATAGAAAAAGAAAAACCTCAATTTATAATAGATGAAGAAAGACAGCTTACTCCTCTTTTTGAGCGTATTCCTTTATTAGCTGAAAAATATACGACAAAAGATTCTTTGATTTATGAGTTGAAGGAATAGGTCATTTCTGATAAGTAGGTAATACATCAATCATAATATGTTATAATAAACAAATTATAAATTCCCTAAAAAAAAAGAGAAAATGATAGAAATTACACCTGAAGTAAGAAGAAAAGTAGTTGAGCTTTTAGAAGCTAATCAAAGCGATCTACAAGTCGTTCGCTATTTGGTAGATACTACATCTTTAGACTTTTCAGAAGCTATGACATATATAGATAGCTTAAATATAGAAGACAAACCAAATAAAGTAACTCCGAAGTTAAAGAATGAAGCCATCGAAATTATTATAGAAGGTTATACACTTAAAGCAATAATGTTAATAAAAGACAATACAACATTATCTCTTGCAGATGCAATGGGTTATATTGGTAATCTGAAAAATGAAATAAATGTAGACTAGTTTTTACTTAAAAACGCCTACTAATCTATAATAATCCATCATCGTAATACGGAATGTTTCTCGTTCTTTGTGAGTAGATAAAATTGGTAATTCGTTGGGCAACATAAAATGCTCGTTTTTATCCAGAAGACTATTATACAATCTTGTCGCAAACTCATATTGTGTATCTACGTGTCCTGCAATGTAAAAAAGTGTTCCCTGTGCTTGTGTTTTAGGGTTTTTCCATCGAATTTTGAGTGTATCATTTTCAGATTCATCAAAATAATCTTCTATATATTTATTTGGGTCAGTAATAATATAGGCTTTGTCTTTATCCCACAAATAAACGATTGTCATATTCAAAACAGGTTTTAATGTATCTTGATTAGCATCTTCGTGGATATAAATTTCTCGTTTTAGTTTGGGTTCATCTTTTTTATTATAATCTAAACTTCGCATATTCTTAAAAAACAAAACAGAATTATAAGCAGTAGAATTTTTTGCAACTGTAGGAGAAACTCGTTTTTCCTTATCTGGATTGCAAGAAAAAAACAAAATTGAACAGAGTAAAATTATAGAATTAAAAAAAGTAGCTTTCATAAAAGTAAAAAAAGTAGAATAGAGTAAAGTAGAATAGATTAATTTCCAAAATCAACTTGTTGTACAAAAAATGGTTTTATGTAGCGTACACTTTAGTGTGCGAATGTATTCTGTACCGAATGCTTTAGCTTTCGCAAAACTATAAAATTAAATTTGAGATTAATTTCAAAAAAACTCTTCAAATACATTCAAAATATCAACCTTTGTAAAAAAGCAAATTAAAGGACACACAGACTAAATACTATCAAAGATTTATCGTTTATTAAAATAGCTATCCAATCCAATCTCAACAAAAAAATAGAATCCTACAAAGGAAAAAATAAACTTTCAATTTTCACAACCCTTTTCAGTTCACAATTTGTTGATAGATTATCTTCCAAAAATAAGAAATACGAAAAAAATTAATTTATTTAAAAAAATAGGGGTACTTTTTACGCTCTTTTATCTATAAAAAATCTTTCTATGTCAACTACAAATTCTAATACAACAGAACTTTTACACGAACCATTACTTGCCGAAAATCCAAATCGTTTCGTGCTTTTTCCTATCAAACACGATGACATTTGGCAAATGTACAAACAAGCAGAAGCCAGCTTTTGGACGGCTGAAGAAATTGATCTTTCTAATGATATGAAGGATTGGGAGGCAATGAGCGATAACGAACGCCATTTTGTAAAACACGTACTTGCGTTTTTTGCAGCTTCTGACGGAATTGTAAATGAAAACTTAGTTGTTAATTTTATGAAGGAAGTTCAGCTTCCAGAAGCTCGTTGTTTTTACGGTTTTCAAGTGATGATGGAAAACGTTCATGCCGAAACCTATTCTCTTCTTATCGATAGCTATATTAAAGGAACAAAAGAAAAAGACCATTTATTCAACGCTTTAGAAACACTTGATTGTGTAGCCAAAAAAGGAGAATGGGCGATAAAATGGATAAATAGCGATAATTTTGCAGAGCGTTTGATTGCTTTTGCTGCCGTGGAGGGAATCTTTTTTAGTGGTAGTTTTTGTTCTATTTTTTGGCTCAAAAAACGTGGCTTAATGCCGGGGTTAAGTTTTTCGAATGAGCTTATTTCTCGTGATGAAGGTTTGCATTGTGATTTTGCGTGTCTGTTGTATAACAAATATGTAGAAAATAAATTGCCAAAAGAACGTATTATTTCAATTATCAAAGATGCCGTAAGCATAGAACAAGAATTTGTAACTGATGCAATTCCTGTAAGTTTGATTGGAATGAATGCTGATTTGATGAACCAATATATTGAGTTTGTAGCCGATAGATTATTGAATGAACTCAATTGTGAAAAGCAGTATGGAAGTGCAAATCCGTTCCAGTTTATGGAAATGATTAGTCTTCAAGGAAAAACGAATTTCTTTGAAAAACGTGTTGCTGAATACCAGAAAGCAGGTGTTATGAATGCAAACGATGATTCGCCTAAGTTTTCTTTAGATGAAGATTTTTAGATAATTGATTTATATTTTAATCCTCGTTGACGGTTCAGACCTCAACGACGGTTACTAGTAAATATAGAAAAGCCGAAATTCAAACTAATTGAATTTCGGTTTTTTTCGTTCTAAGAAACTTATAAAAAATTTCCATTTTGGAGAAAAACGAGAAAATTAGAAACAGCAAAAACACTAAATTTTACACCTATAATTACACAAATTAATTTTTTATCCTTATTTTTGTAAATAATTTGATTAAAATATGCTTTTAGGTTTTGATAATTCTGATATTAATTTAGATTGTTCGAATAAATCTCTACTAAAATTTTACAAAAAAAAATCTTTTCCAATGAAAAATGATTCTAAAGACAAACAAATTGTTCCTATTATTGATAAAAGAAAAAAAGAACTCTCAAAACTAGAAAGTCTTTTCAATTATCGTATTAAGCGTGTCAAAAGATTGAAGGAAAATATGTCTGTTGCTACAAAACAACTTCATTCCCTTCATAATGAAACAGTTACTACACTCCTTCCTCTAAACAAACAAGTAACAGAAAAACAGGTTGTTTTAGTGAAAGCTTTAGTAGCTATTTTTGATGAAAAGGTAATAAAAGTCATAAAAGGAAAAGAACAACGAGAAAAATTAGAAGAATTGATTTTGTATTTTCTTGAAGATTTAATTTTCGAAAAGGAACAAGAAGGATTGAATGAACTTTACGAACGCTTTTCAAAGCAGTCGGTTGAAGAAGCAGAAAAAGAAGCTGAAAGAGAGGGAAAAGAAAAATTGATTTATATGATGGATATGATGGGAATGCCACTCAACGAAGAGGAAAAAGAAAAATTGATGCAAGAAGAAGAAGATGAAGATTTTATAGCCACTTTGCACGAAAGACTCTCTGAGGAAAATATGGAAAATAATAAAAGTGGTTTTTATGAAAAATTTGGGTATCAAGAACCTAAGAAAAGTCAGAGACAACTAGAAAGAGAAGAAGAGAAAAATAAGGAGTTGGAAAATATCAGCAAAACGGTAAAGCAAGTATATAAAGAATTGATGAAAGAACTGCACCCTGACAAGGAAAGCGATGATATAAAAAGGTTAGAAAAGACTTCGCTGGTTCAGGAAATTACAGAAGCCTATCGCAACGATGATTTGTTCACGTTATTATCCATTCAATTAGCTCAACTTGATACTGCCGACAATACAAATCTTAGTGAGGATAAAGTAAATTACTTTAATACAATGCTTCTCAAACAGGCGCAAGAGTTGGAACAGCAGAAACGAGAAATGGGTCTTAAAGTAGGTCTTCCTCGTATTTTGGTTGATACTTTAGGCAAAAAAGAATTTAGACATTTATCAAGACGAATGCTCAAAGAAAGTCAAGAAGAAATTGAAAATACGTTGAAGTATATGGACAACCAAATAAAAAAAATAAAAGCAAAAGATAAAAAGTATATCAAAATATTTATAGATGAAAACTATGAAGAACTTTTCGAAAGGTCTCCTTTCGATTTTTCTATGATGAGTGAAATTTTTAGATAATTGATTGTGTTACTCGTTGATAAAAAACCGAAATTCAAGTTTATTGAATTTCGGTTTTTTTAGTAATTTATAGAAACAAAATTTTATTTTTCTTGTCTTTCTGAATAAGTATAGGCATTTTTGTAGTTATTTATAATTGACTTAATAAAGTTTATACTAGTAGAAGTTTTAGCTGCATAGCAGTATAATGTTTGTAGAATGACAAGATTAAAGATGCGTTTTTTGCGTTTTCGTGTATGGTTTGAAAATCAATGGAAAAGCCGTTCTCAAAAAGAAAAATATACCGTCGGAATTGCTGGACTTTTAGGCGTTTTGTTGGTTTTTGCAATTTCTTTTGTCATTTGGGACAAAAATAGAGAGGCTTCCGTTTGGGAACTTGTGCCTAATGATGCCATTTTGGTTTTGGAAACGGCAGAAGCACAGCGCATGAGAGAAAAAATAGATTCCCTTCCTTTTTGGCAGCCGTTTCGAAACTTACCTTATTTACAGGCTTATCATTCTCGTAAAACCGTTTTGGATTCTATTGGACGAGATTCGTTGGATATTATGAATTATCTAAAAGGACGAAAAATTTATGTTTCGCTGCACCAAACTTCACGTACAAGTGCTGATATTATGTTCTTTGTTCCGATGTCTTTAAAGTCAAGAATTATAAATAGTCTGTCCAAAAAATTAAAAGAGAAAGTTCCTTTTACCCATTCAGAGCGTTTGTATAATGATATTACGGTTCACGAACTAAAATATGAATATGAAAAAACAGATGAAGATGGAAATGTAGAAGCCAGAAAAAATTCTAATCGCAAGAACGAAACAGAAAGCGTAATTTTTACTTACGTTATTTATAGAAATTTTTTTATAGGAAGTTATACGCCTTTTTTGGTAGAAGATGCTGTCAGAAAAATAGCAAATAGCGAAGGAACGCCTTTTTTTAAAGAAAATAAAGACCTTCTAAAACTTACAAAAATAGAAGATGACGATGCAAATCTGTATGTTTCGGCTTCACAAATTCCAAAACTTTTTTCTCTTTTTACAGAAGAAGAAAACACGGCTTTACTTTCTAGTTTTGAGAAATGGGCAAAATCAGCAATGCTTGATGTTTCTTTGAAAGAACATTTATTGTTGTTGAATGGCTATATTCTGACACAAGAAGAAGGAACAGAACGAGATTATTTGTCCATTTTAGAAAATCAAAAGTCGATTGATTTTATTGATTTGCAACAGTTTATTCCACAAGAAACGGCTTTATTATATAGAATTGGACTTTCCGAACCAGAGAAATATTTTAATGATTTGGAAAAATACAGGAAGGAATATTTCCCAAAACAGATTGAAGCAAAGGAAACACTCATCGATAATTATAGCTTTTCGCCTACTCGTTTTTTGGATAATATAGGAAATGAAATTGCTGTCGCTGTTTTGGAAATGCCAGAAAACAGGAAAAATCCAGAAAAATTAGCATTCATCAAAATAAAATCAGAAGACGGACAAACCGAAAAATACGAACAAAAAGCAGTTGCACTATTAAAACAACTTGCCGAAAATTCTTTAGTAGAAGTAAAAAACGAAGACTCAGAAGGGAAAGCAGCAGAGTCAGAAACCAAACCTCTAATCGAAATTTATGAAGAATTACCCATTACACGCATTGAAGTAGCCGATTTTCCCAAAAAAATGTTTGGAGAAGGTTTTAGTGGTTTTTCACAGTCTTATTTTACCGTTTTGGAAAGTAAATATATTGTAATTGGAAGTAGTTTTCAAGCCATTCAAAAGCTAATTGATGATTACAAAAATGAACGTGTTTGGGGAAAACTGGTAAGACAAAGACAGTTTTTTGAGCAAATCGGAACTCGTTCGACGGTAAGTGTAATTGTAGATTTACCTCGCTCGTGGAATTGGCTAATGGCAAATGTTTCTACTGATTGGCGTTCTACTTTTGAAGCACATAAATATGACCTCTTGAAAGTGGAGTTTTTGGCGTGGCAAGCAGAAGGAGAAGACAAACGTTTTGCTAGTTCGATTATTTTCCAACAACAAAAAACGGCTGAATTAGTAGCTCAAAGCAAGAAAGAAGAAGCCAAAACGATTTTTAAAAGTAGATTAGAAAGTCCTCCCTATTTGGTCAGAAATCATTTGGATAGAAGTCAGGAAGTGTTGGTTCAAGATGAAAAAGATATGTTGTATTTGGTTTCGAAGGAAGGAAAAATACTTTGGAATTATTATCTAAATGGAACAATGCGACCACAAGTTTATCAAATTGATGCTTATAAAAATGGAAAATTGCAGTATCTGATTGCTACGCCTACAAAGGTTTATTTGATTGACCGTTTGGGAAGAGCAGTTTCTGGTTTTCCGATTTGGTTTCCAGAAAACACATTTATTACTCATCTTTCAGTAATCGATTACGACAACTCAAAAAATTACAGGATTGGAGTAGCGACAAGTCAAGGAAATGTGTATTTGTACGACAAAACAGGAAAAAGTCTTCCCGGTTGGCAGCCTCGTAAAGTTGGAATGGCACTTTCTGCACCTTTGGAACACGTCCGTGCAGGTAGTAGAGATGCGATGATTGCGATTGAACAAAACGGAATTGTCAATTTACTAAAACGAAATTCTCAAAGCTATTCTAATTTTCCACTCAATTTTAATTCGGATATTACCAATGATTTTCATGTAGATTATGGCAACACACTTTCCACAACAGAAGTAAGTATGCTGACCGAAGCTGGCGAACTAATTCGTTTTAATTTGGAGGGAAAAATAGTAGATAGAAAGTTTTTCGAAAGAGGAGAACAAGGTGCAATTTTTACGCTTGCAGCCGACAAGCAGCGTGAACAAAATTTTGTTATTGCAAGACAAGACGGACAGAAATTGACACTTTATTCGTCGGAAGAAGAACTCTTGTTTTCTAAAAATTATGATAATGAAGGAACAAAACTAATTCAGTATTTCAATTTTGGTGCAAGTATAGAAGTAATTGCCATAACAGATATGCACGCACAAAAAACCTATCTGTATTACACCAACGGCACTATGGTAGGAGGAAAACCAATACAAAGTAATACAACAATTGCACTTTTTTATTCGGAACAGACAAGCCTTTTTACACTTTATAGAACGTTGAATACGGAATGTCAGAAGTTGGTTTTTGGGAGGTAGGTTTTAAGATAGATATTTGCTTATGTAAAACAAACCTCAATTTTTTTACATAAAAGCATGACGTGTAAAGAATATAGCTTTTTCTTTACACGTTGAGAAGTAGATTTTTTTAGCGACTTTGAACTAAGAATATAGACTCTCTCAGCAGAAGTAAGTCTAACAATAGTTATTTTGAATTATTATTTATTTGTGAAATTGGGTATGTATTTTAACTTTTCTCTATCATAATGAACTAAGCCAGAAATTTCCAATCTACTAAAGTCATCTATATTGGTAAGTTCTCCTCCTATAACAAGTTTCTCGCCTAATACTGTCCAAAAAATATCAAGATCATTTTCTTTCAGTTTTTCTAAAAGTTCTTTCTTTTTGACTACTAAGCAAGAATGTGTTGGCTTTGTTGTAGAAGGATCAAAACAAATCATATCTCCATCTTTATTTATTAGTTCGCCTTCAATTTTTGAGTAATTCAATTCCAAAATATTGAAGAGAATTTCTGTTGGTTTGTAAAAACTAATTGTAGATTCCTTTGAAGAATCAAACTCTTCTTCCCATAAATAATCTACTGCTGTTACTGCTATACTTCCAATATGCCTCCCTGTTTTGTTATTATCAATACTTGACCAAGTGTATTCTCCATAATCTTCTTTTCTAAAAGTTTCACAAGCAGACGACCAATAATATTCTCTACTAAATAATTCATACCTTGATGTAGATTCTGGCATCCATCTGCCCATAAAACTTTTTCCTTTAGCCCATTTTAAGATTTTGTTATGTTCACTCTTCTTTGTCAAATAACTTCTTATATGATACCATAAATCTTTACGAGGACTTTGCCAACTGTCCTCTCCAATATTTGCAGGTTCTTTCCATGAAGTTAGAACTTGAAGAACTAACCACTCAGTACCCTCTTTATCAAAAACACTAATCATATCTATTGGGTTAGGCAAATCTTCTTTTTCTTTAACCCAGTCTTTATTAGACATCTGCCAATTACTATAATTTACAGGATTCCACCAAAATTTTTCAAACTTGTTTTCAAGTCCACCTTTAATTATTATTGTAGGATCAATATCTCTAACATAAGGATTCCATGTACCTTCATATTTTACAACTTTTGGGTTTCTACTATACCAATTTTCAAACATAGGATAATTATCGGAAACTCTTGCTAATAAATCATAAAAAGCAATCCACTGGTATTTTTTTCCAATACGCTCCTTTTTTACATAATATCTATCATATTCATTCTCTTTTATATTACTATCAAAATTACCATGTTTTTCTACATCATAACCGTATTCTTCAATAATCCATTTTACAGCTAAATTACTTAAGTCTTGAACATCTAGCTTCCAATTAGCAAAAGCATTTTCAAAAACATAACGTCCAAAATCTCCATAAAATGCTCCTCCACTATTAGTTACCATAGATGAAATAATAGTATTAACTCCCCAGTTTTTATCTCCAAATCTTTCCGACTTAAATATCTTTCTATATTCATTTATATCCTCATCACTAGGAAAAGCTTTTGGTAATTCACTTTTGTATGGAGGTCTGATTTTATCAAGTTCAAAATCAAACTTGTGTCCTTTTATGATTGCAAATTCTATAACTCCTCTTGAATAATCTCTTAAAAGAATATCAGTCGTAACATGTTCAGTATTAAAAACAGTTTCAAATACACAATTACTCAACTCTTTTAATGATAGAATATCACTTGTTCGCAGAGCGCACCCATAAGCAACTGCATAAAGTCTTTGTAAAACATAACGATCGTTTACATCCTTAAATATTTTTATAAGTGTTATTAAAACAGATATTCGTTCTTCTAATAAGCAGATGATAGCTTTTGTAGCTGAATCCCTTAAAGTGCGATTTGTACTTGTCAAAAACCAAAACATTGTCTGACAGATTAATCGGATTGACTCATCAGAAATATTTTCACGTTTATCTTCTGTCCATGCCCAATCGATTAATCTTCTTATTGAAGTAACTTCATTAACATTTCCAGAATATTGATTATGAATTAGTTTTGTCCAAGCACCATCTCTGTCAGCCATCTCCACTTTTATTAACCATTTGTGTAAAAAATCACTATTAAAATAATGACCTGTACGTGATGTAATCGATAAAATCACATCAACGAAATGATCGTGTAGATTAAGTTTATTAAATATGACTTCGTTTATATATTCTTTAAGTTCTTCGTTAATAGTATTTTTCTTTCTCCACACTATACTGTTCAATGAAGGCAACAGCAACAGTTCGGAACTCTCTGGCATGAGGAGCAACATCAAAAAGCTCCATTCTAATAATTTCTGGTAATTGAATAGATAAGGCTTGAATTATTCCATTATTAAAATATGCAGTATTATCATTTTCTAATAATTTATACATTCTTTTTCCTACTTCAAATGATTCTGTAGGGTTACTTTTATCAATATAATTTTCAATGAGATAAGAACTAACTAAGTGATCACTAAATCTTTCATAAGTAATATAGAAACCCACTACATGTTCTGAATCTTCTGTCCAATAGATATTTTCAGTAATCAAACCTTCAGCGATTATATCACCAAAAAAAGAATTAATTTCAGAAATATTATATTCCTTAGCTATTTCTGAAACAACTTTGTATGTTATCTCATAATCAATATAGATGGTTTCATTTTCTGCAATTTCAAATGCAATCTTTTCAACTATTTTTTTTATAACATTAATCCTTGAAGGCAGTTGATATTTCTCGCTTAACTTCTCATTAATAGTTTCAATATACATTCCTAAAATAGCCGTAATACCTTCATAGCCATTAGGAATTTCATGTAAACCTTTCTTATATAATCCCTCACAAAATAATTTTAGAAAAAGTGGGTTCGAAAACTCTGGATGAAGTAATGGAATACTTGGCTGTTTAATTTTGAAATTATCAAAGAATCGTTTTGAAGCATCATATTCTTTATGTGTAAAACCGTGATGTGTTATATAAGAAATTCTATTATCTTCTTTTAAAGATTTAGGAATAAGTAAATCTAAATAAGAGGTTCTGACACTAAAGACTATTCCTAAATTTGGAAATCTTTTTACAGCCTCTATAAAACCAGAAATATAGTTTTTCCAAATTATCTTTCCTGCACCCTCATTAATGGCATCTATAAATATTAAAATCCTACTTTCAGTAGTTTCTGCCTTTGAGTTAAGTGTTGAAAGAAACACATCCCTATCACAATTTACATGAAGAAGTTTTTTATTTGATTCCAAGGCTCATCATTTACAAATTGTTGTCCAAGTAAAAGGATAGAAAACTGATTTCTATTTAATCTTGTAGTAGCAATATCAGCGAGTAAATGAGATTTTCCTACTCCTGCTGCTCCACTTAGAAACATAATAGGATAATTTGATAGTTTAACTGTATAACTATGAAGAAAATTAAGAAATTCAGATATAGAATTATTGAAATTTCTAAGTTTTTCTATTTGACGACCATACGGATTTGTATCTGTATAAGCACTCTTTTCTTTATCCTCTCTCTTATGTTTTAAATATAAATTATAGAACTTAGAACTTAAATTTGAAACCTTTTCTTCGACATCTTCTAGTTTTGAAATCAAAATATCTAAATCTATAGAATGTATTTCTTTAAAATCAATTTTCTCATACTCCTGCCTAAAACTTGCAGTTAAGGAAATAATTTTATCAATGTCGCTTTTTAATTGTGCATTTTCTATGTTAGAAACTACATTATGATACTTTTTGAGAAAGTCATCAAGGAAAGAGATAAATTGAGTTTTAAAATATTTATCTCTAGAAATTCCATCAAATGTTTTTGCTATAGGTAACTCAAAGTTGAGTTCAGGAGTATATCTTTTATCTAAGTTTTTTATACTTTCATTCAAATGATTTTTAAACCAATCATCAGAAAACTCTTCTTTTTCAAACCAATAATGAAGTTTTCCTTCATTTTCTTTTCTTGCTAAACGCTCAAATATTTCAGAATTTCCCCAGTATTCAAATTCTATCTCTCTTTCTTTTTCTTCTGCGTATGCTGTCCACTCATCAATTTTTTCATTCCATTTATCCATAAAATGATTAATTCTTTGACCAATTCTCTTTCCCTTCTTTATTGTTATGCGTGGATCTGCTCTATCTAAAGGAATACAAATAAAATATTTAACTAAGTTCGGATGTTTTTCAAAAGCAGTTTTAAAAGACTTTTCTAATTGTTTCCATTGGGTATCATCAACCGAAGAAAAGAATTTAGCTTGCCAGCCATACTCTGAATTATCAGATAAAATACAGAATGATTCTACACCTCCATCTGGTGTTCCAACTCTTACAAATTTGTCTTTATTAGAAATTGGTTCAACTCTAGCTAATTGGCAAACAAGTTCTTCAAATCCATTTTTAATGTCTCCATTAAATGCTCTTAATTTATTCCATTCTATATTCATATATATATTTCTTTTTTATCCCTACACAAAAAAACACCACCAACTCAAAAAATGAACTAATAGTGTTTACAATATACAAAAAATAAGTAGTGAAAATTCAAATTATTGCTTTAGCTATTTGTATTCTTGTGTTTTATTCGTCTATTTTTAATTAGAATTCTAAAATACGGACATTTTCCTTCTATTGATAAATCTTTTGCATCATTTCCTTTTCTAAATTTAATTATTTCAAATTGGTCGGGATTAAATTTATGTAGAAAAGTTATAGGCACACCCATACAACCTGTATAGTCAAGTGGTATATCCTGCGTTTTATTGACGTTTATTCCATCGTAATTGTCATATTTTGGATACTCAACTTCATTACCAAAATATCTTTTTGTAAGTTCTATATCTTCATGACGCTTTGAATTATCCAAATTAGTTAGCCATAAACAGTTGTTTGGAGAGATTATTCTATTTCCATAGTTATCTATCCGTGCTTCTGTTCCATAAAGTTCGTAATGTTCAGGAACAATAAAACCAGAAATACCTCTACCAAGATTTATTCCCAACCACGCCTTATTTCCTTTAATTAATTTGAAAATTTCTTTGTACGTGATTGCGTTGATATTACCAATTATCAAAAACTGTTTATCGTATTTTATTAATTGAGCTACAAACTCTCTGAATAATGAAAATGGTGGATTAGTAACGACAATATCTGACTGCCTTAAAAGTTCAATACTTTCTTCACTACGAAAATCTCCGTCTGCTTTAAAGTAAACTATGTTATCCGTTGAACTTGAACCATTTTTTTCTTTGTCTGTATATTCAATAAAAAAACCGTTTTTGCCTTCTTTTGTATTGAATAAATCTCTTACCTGTTCTTTATAACAAGCTGCGATTAGTTTTTTTAGACCTAACTCCTTGAAATTTGAAGCAAAATAGTTGAAAAAATTACTCGTTTTTGGGTCATCACAATTGCAGTAAACTACCTTATCTTTAAAATGACTTTTATAATGTTGCAACTCACTTTCTATATCTGAAAGTTGTGTGTAAAATTCATCACTTTTTAATTTTTTAGCCTTTTGCAGTAATTTATTGGTTGCATTTCTTGCCATTTTCAACTTCTATTTACTTTTAGTTATCTGATTAAATAGGTCGCTCCCTAATACTTTAAGAGATGTTTTTGAAATATCTATCATACTATTAAACATATTTTGAGTATTCCATTTTTCTCCATTTCCTTTTCGCTTTATAGCTAGTTTATTTGTAAATACAACTTTATCAAACTTTTACAAAAAACACCACCCATTCCAGAAAAAAGAACGAATAGTATTTTCAAATATGCAAAAAAGAAGTATTACAAATCATTAATTTGTTGAATAGATAAACCTGTTTTTCGTTGAATTTCTTCGATAGATTTGCCTTCTAACCTATACATTCTCACTTGTTGTATAAAATAACTATCTGCTTGATTTTCCAAAGCACATTTTTCTTTTAGTTTAGCTTTATATTCATCGGTTGAAAATTGCTTCTCAAACTCCTCCATATCTACTCCTCTTTCTATAAGTATGCTTTTTAATTTCTTAATTTGAGTATCTTTTTCTATATAGTCTTTCAAATGCTCTGGATCAATGTATCTTCTCTCTTCATCATTTACTAAACTCAAATCGCTAAAATCAGTAGTTTTTATATAATGAAATATTCGTTTCTCAAGTTCACTTCTTTCTTTACGTGTCATTCTTAATTTGTTTAGTTTAGTGTTCTGAAATTAATTGAAGGGTAATAGTATTTTATACGTTTCAAAAGAATTAACTTAGTTTTTTACAAATCATTAATTTGTTGAATAGATAAGCCTGTTTCTTCCTCAATTTGAGAAGTAGATAATCCTTGTTCTTTTAATTTTCTTGCATATTTTATAAGAAACAAGTCTTTTTGATTGATTACTTCATCTTTTTGATTAATCATTTCATCTTTTTGATTAATTACTTCATCTTGTTGATTAATCATTTCATCTTTCTTTTCCACCTTTACTAGCAAAGAATTAATTGTATCATCTTTATCTCTCAAATCTTTTATGTGTTCGTCTTCTCTAAACATTTCCTCTTCTAAATCAACATTATTCAAATCAGCAGCCTGTAAACGACGAATTAGGCGTTTCATAAAACTAGGAAAAAAACGACGCATTACTCGTACACGATGATCATTATCTTTAATCTTTGATTTTTGGTCAAAAATTTTCAATAAAGCATATAATTTTCTCTTATATTCATCATTTAAATATTCTTCTTCTGAAATTTTATGCAAATTTGGAAGTTGAACAACATACATATCATACGTCAGATTATCTATAAATTCATTATTTTCAACTAGATTTTTACCTCTAAAAACGCCTTCTTTTACTCGTGTTGTCTTGATTAAAACATCATTAATTTCCTGTTCTATTATAAAATTGAGAATAAAAATAGGAATTAAACGTATGGGTGCTTCAACTACCTTATTATCTTTCGTTATTGGGTCAATAATTTCCTTATTTTGTTTTTGCTGAAAATTACGACTGATATATCTTTTAAATCTAAAAATATCACTCGGAGTAGTGGCTTTTTGTAATTCTATCATCACAATTTCCCTCTCTCCATTTTCTAATTCTATAACAGCTTTAAAGTCCAAATGAAACATAAGTAAATTATCTTTCGTTTTGAATGTATTTTTTTTAATTTCTACTTCTTCCCCATTTTCATCTTCTTCCATCTGTTTTTTTTCAGAATGTGTAAGAGGTTGAGCTTCTAAGCTAAGTATTTTTTGATTAATCAAAGTAGAAATAACGATAATTGCACTCTGCTCGTCTTCCATTAAATACCTAAAAACTACATCGTAAATAGGATTTGGAATAATAATATACTCACTATCATTGTCAAATATATCATCAAGATTTGTGTCTTCTGTATCTTCCATTTTTTAGTATGTTTAATTTGATTATTAGTTCAAAACTAAGTACAAGATAACACTATTTTGAGTATTAAGATGTTTATTCTTGACGAAGAAGATAGCTCTTCTATTAATCATGTCTGTTCTTAAATTCTGGTCGTGTAGTAAAACTGTGTTTCTTATCAAAAATCCAATTTGATAAATCAAATTACTACGTTTAGATGATGTAGAGGCTTGATTTATCAAGTTGAAAGATAGCAAACACGATTTTACTACACTACCTAAATTTTGGTAGTAGATAAGTTTTCTTTTATAGAATGACAAACTCTCTAAAATTATCTCTATGTATTAGTTTTTCTTCTGCGTTATATTTTTCAACGAATGTTTTGGGTAAGTTTACTTTCTTTTTTGGATTCCACTTAAACTCATAACCATATAATTTTTGATTCGTACTTTCTACATAATCAATTTCTTGTTGTTGAGTTGTTCGCCAAAAATAAGGTTGTGATAAAGTAAGTTTGTATTTATTTTGCTTCATTCTCTCTGAAATTAGGAAATTTTCCCATAAAGCACCTACATCTGTACGCAAACTCAAATCAGTGAAATTTCCTATAATCATGTTTCTAATTCCATTATCATAAAAATAAATTTTCTTACTCTTTTTTAGTTCATTTCGCACGTTTTTACTATAACTTCCCAACCTAAATATAACATATCCCTTTTCCAAAATCTCAATATATCTCTGAATTGTATTTCTATCTACTCCAATAAGTTGGCTCAATTCATTATAATTGACCTCACTACCTATCTGTAAAGCTAAAGCTTGAACCAATTTTTCTAATACTTCTGGTTTTCTTATTTCTGCATAAGAAAGAACATCTCTATACAAATAACTATTGACTAGATTTTTCAAAATCTCTCTTTCTTCTCCATTATTATTAATTACATCTGGATAAAAACCGTATATGAGTCTATTTTCTAGCTGTTGTTGTGCCTGTAAATAGCCAATATTATTTTGGTACTCTTCCCAACTAATCGGAAACATTTCATATTCCCACTTTCTTCCTGTCAAAGGTTCACTTAGTTCATTGAAAAGAGTAAAAGACGACGAACCACTAATCCATAATTGGACATCTTTAAATTGATCTATAATAATTTTGAGTGTCAGACCTATTCCTTTGATGCGTTGAGCTTCATCTATAAAAACTATTTTTTTTCCTCCAATCAGATTTTTAATTTTTTCTGTATTAGGAGTATCAAGAATAGACCGAATAGTTGGGTCATCTCCATCAAAGAATTGATAATCCAAACCTTTTAGTTGTTCCAAAATAAAAGTTGTCTTTCCTACTTGACGAGGACCTACTATTATAATAGCCTTTCCCTTCCCTATTTTACTTATAACTTGTTTTTTTATCAGTCTTTCAATCATACTCTAAATATAATAAAAACAGAACGTATTCACAAATTGTCATACTTTTATATGAACGTATTCATATATTATTATGTTTTTATAGGAATAGGTTCACAAATTATTTATTTTCTTATTAAATCTTAATCACTTTTATAGTAAATAAAACATCAATAATTGCTAAAAATAAAGCTGCATATAAGAAGTAGTAATATTTGTTTGTCGTTGTGTCTATTTGTTTTACGCCTCTTACTTCACCTTGAATAGATTGAATGGCGTTTATTAAGCGTTGAACATCGTTTTGAGTTTCTCCAATTTCAAAATATTTTCCTCCTGTTTGATTAGCTAAATCTTTCAAATCTGATGGATTTAGTTTTGTAATAATCGTTTCTCCATTACGTTCGTCTTTCTTAAAACCACTTCCAGAAGGTATTTTTCCACCCTGTTCTGTTCCGATTCCTAGCGCAAAAAGTTTGATTCCTAAGTCTTCTATTTCGTCAATGGCATCGCTAGTTTCATCTCCAAAATCTTCGCCATCACTTATCATGATGATAATTTTTGATGATGTTTTGGTGTCTTCATCACTCGTAAATTTGTCTAAAGCCATTTTCAAAGGATACGCAAAATCAGTTCCTCCACTCGGTACAAGTCCTGTATTAAGAGATTCTAAAATTAATCGTAAGGCACTTTGATCGCTTGTGAGAGGACATTGAAGAAATGCTTCTGAGGAAAAAATTATAATTCCCTGTCTATCAGACGGAAAAGCTGCCGTAATTCCTTTTAGTTCGTGTTTTATACGCTCCATTCTAGAAGGCTGAATATCTATCGCATCCATTGAACGAGACAAATCAACTAAATAAAAAATATCCTTTCCTACAGCCTTTACTTCTTGTTTTGTTTCTCCAAAAGAAGGAACTAAAAGAGCCAAAATTAGTAGAATAAAATAGCTACTTCGCAAAACAAATTTCAACCAAACATACTTTGAAGAAGTGCGTAAGTATTTTGCTTTTTTGTGTGTTCTGAAGATGTATAAACCGTATAGAAGCAAAAACACACAAATAAATACAGTTTCAAGAATGCCTAAGTCGTTGTTCCAAATCATAGTACAATTAAAATCTATTTGAAATATACCAGAATTAAATAAAGTATTTTGAGTAAAATAATTAAGTGAAAGTAAGCAAAAACTATCGTTTATGGGAATTTTTTAGTTTAATTTATTAAAAATACTTTTCGAAAACCGAGAATCCTAAAATCTTTTTGTATCTTTTAGTTTATTTATTCTGTGTCACTCGTAGGGATACAAGCAACGGTAGAGCAAGTCTTTGTTCTAATAAATCATCTTTTTTTAAAATAAAACATTCCGTTGCTTGTGTCCTCCTGAGCAATTTTATAAGAATTTTATGAATATTAAACATCTAAAAATTAGTCAAAAATTAGCTATTCTGTTTTCAGGATTGTTTGTAATGCTACTGCTTCACTATTTTTTAGTCTATAGATTGGATGCAAATATTTTAGATGACGGAACAAAACTAGATATTGCTCAGCGCAATGGAATGTCTATTCAACAGGCTATTTTTTACCTGCGAAATGTAGTTGATGGCAATCAACAAACTGACCTTAATGACCTTAGCAATAGAGTAAATTCTATCAATTCAAACACAACTATTCTACAAAATGGAGGAATTTATAGCCTTCGCTTTGATGAAAAAATTGAAGTTGCACCAATTGATGAAGAAATCAGTCATCAATTACTTGCCTTTCAACGTCTTTGGAAAGAATTTGACAAACGGTTTACAAAGATAAGAACAACTAGTCAGTTACATCACGATAGCGTTCTTGTTTATTATGTTCAAGAAAGTACAACAAGTTCGATAGACCAATTTTCAGCAGAAGAAGATTTGTTTTCTTTGGGTAATTTGGATTTGGGTGGCTTAGGAGATATGAGTGGAGGCTTAGATGATTTGGGCGATTTATCACTTTCCTTTGATGACAATGCAGCAAATGCAGCTCTTTCTATAAACTACAGAAAAATGCAACATCGTTTTGATAATGTGTTAAATGGAAGTATTGCTCCAGATGTAAGTTTTATAATTCGTAATGCTGAAAAGCTCGTTTTACTGAATAAAAATTTAGAAAACTCACTTTCTACTCGTCTCTATTACGACCAGATTCGTTTGCGTTATTGGATGGTTGCTCTTTTCTTAATTAATGCTATTGTGATTGGTTTAGGATATTGGTTTGTTGTCAAAACGTCTTTACATCCACTTCTCAAAATTCGCCAACTTATCAATCGTCTTGCAGCAGGAGATATTTCTCGTACTCTTTTAGCTCGTTCTCACGATGAGGTAGGTAATTTGATTCAAGATTTGAGTCGCTTTTCTCAAGGTTTGGAACACATTACAGACTTTGCAACACAGGTAGGAAAGGGAAATTTTGATGAAGAGTTTGAGGTCAGAAGTAAAAAAGACACATTGGGTTTTGCACTTTTAGAGATGCGAAATGATTTGAAACAAAATTCAGAAGAAGACAAAAAACGAAATTGGTCAAACGAAGGAACAGCCAAATTTTCGGATATTTTACGCCTTCATGCACAAGATATGCAAGCTCTTTCCTATCAACTTATTTCTAATTTAGTTCATTATTTGGGTGCTAATCAAGGTGGGATTTATAGTTTAGAAAAAGAGGGAGAAGAAGGAGGTAATGGAGATAAAAATGATAACGGGAATGCAAATTTGGTTTTAAAGGCGGCTTACGCTTACAACAAACAAAAATTTATTCAACAAACTATTCCTGTTCAGCAAGGTCTTTTGGGTCAGGCAGTTATGGAAAAAGGGCATTTGTATTTTAATCAAATCTCATCTGATTATATTCGCCTTACTTCTGGACTTGGAGAAGCAACACCAAGTTATTTATTAATTGTTCCATTGATTTCAAATAATGAAGTACACGGAGTAATTGAACTGGCTTCCTTCAAACCGATTGAAGAATATCAACTTGCTTTTGTAATCAAATTATCGGAGAGTATTGCTGCAACGCTTGCCAATGTAAGAAGTAACGAACGTACAAAATTGCTTTTAGAAGAATCTCAAATGTATGCCGAACAGATGCGAGCACAGGAAGAAGAAATGCGACAAAGTATGGAAGAACTTACCACTACGCAAGAAGAACTAGAACGCATTCAAGGAGATTTGAAAGAACGTTTGGCAAGTTATGAAGGTGTTGTGAATAGTACAAAAAGTATGATTTTGGCTCTTGATGGAGAATATAATATTAAGGTTTTGAACCGTTCGTATGCTTCTATGCTTCGAAGATTAAAGGGAACAGAAGTTCCGAATGGCTCAAATATTTTGGAGATTCTGACACCCGAACAATTAGAATACTGGAAACCGTATTACGAGCGTGCATTAAATGGCGAATCGTTTACAATGGTTTCGAATATCAAAAATTCGGAATTTGAAGACCTCTATTATGAGTTAGAATTTTTTCCACTAATCGCTACAGACGGAACTATTACAGGTTTTGCTATTGTAAATAGAGACGTAACTTCACTTAATCCTGTTCGTTTTACGGCTTATGAAGATATTATTCCAATTAAATAAGTTAGATTTTATAACAGGCAACAATTTAGCTACACAAGCAACGCAAACTAAATAAACTACTATTATTTAATGTTTAGCTAGTGTTTAGCTAGTGATAATCAATAAGTTGTAATTTCTAATTAGCTTCGCTGCTTTAACTTGTAGAAACCGTTTTGTAAGATGTATTTTACATAACATACCCTGAATCAATATTTTATGACACGTTTAATTTCTACAATTTAACAGCTCATAATTGATCCTAAATCTAATTTATGAATATGATCAAGAATAATAAAGCAAAAACTAGAATAGAAATTACAATCAAAAGATAGAACTGTACTTTTCCATTTTGTAAACTCTTCAAATACTTTCCTAAATAATTAGTAGTAAAGACTACAAAATGAGTAACAAAATCAATAATGTATTTATCAATCCAAGCTAAAAAATAACCTAAAACAACAATTAGTTTCGAAAAATTATCAATAAAATTATCTAATTTTCTATCTAATAACGAAAAAGCAGAACCTAGATAATAATGACTTTTTGTAGAAATAGAATTAGGAATTTCTCTTAAAGAAACAGAATTTGCAGCAAAAAAAGCAGTTTGAGTAATTGGTTTCCAAAAACAATAAACAAAAAAACGGTCTTGCCATAGAAAGAAATATTCAAAGTTAGAAAGAATTTTTATTTTCTTTATTTTCTCATTCAGTTTTTTAGGAAACCCAATTGCAAAACCCAAAATAGTAATTAGAGTAGCTATAATAGGAAGCCAAGTTTTGAACTGCTTAGGAATAGGAGAAAAATAAGAGGGAACGTGAGAGTAGAGTTTGGGTAAATATCTTATCCAATAACTTTTGTCTGCTTTGATAGGGTCAAATGAAAAAGCAAACCAAAAACTACCCAAAAAAAGCAGGGCAAGAGGAACATACCAAAGCAATTTTTGCTTTTTAGAAAAATAACTTTCCTTCAATTTGTCGTTGTCTGTCTTATTGAAAAAGAGAGGTTGAAGTTGTCTTGCTGCATAAAAAGCAGTTAGGAAAGTAGCTAAAAGTAATCCTATTCCTACAAAAAAATGTTTTCCAAAAACGGTTTTTAAAATCCATTCTTTAGACAAAAATCCTGATGTAAACGGAAAACCTATAAGAGCCAAAATAGCAACACCGTGAAGAATAAAAAGGACAGGGAATTTTTTGTAATTCATCTTTCCCATTTCAGCCATTTCTTTTGAGCCGTGTTTTTGAATCATAAAACCTGCGCCGAGAAATAGAGTTGCTTTGAAAAAAGCATGTGTAAAAAGGTGCAAAACGGCAGCTTGCCAAGCTCCCACACCAACAGCAATAGCCATAAAACCAAGTTGAGAAACCGTCGAAGCAGCTAACTCTTTCTTCAAATTAGTAGTGAAATAAGAAGACAGAGCCGAAAAGACAGCCGAAAAAAGAGCTACATAAACCATAACATCAGCTACTACTTTCATTTCATAAAACACAAATTCCATTCTAATCAACAAATAAATTCCTGCTGCAACCATCGTCGCAGCGTGCAAGAGTGCCGAAATAGAAGTGGGGGCTTCCATTGCATCGGCAAGCCAAGAAAAAGGAAACTGACCTGATTTGACAAAAGCAGCTACAAAAATAGCTATCGAAATAATGAGTTTTGTAGAATAAGGAAGAGAAACAAAAAGTGTTTGGAGTTCGGATATAGAAAGCGAATAATTGAAAAGCAAAGCGACTGCAATAAGCAAAGCCACATCTCCCAAACGGTTGAGCAAAAAAGCCTTTGTAGAAGAACGAGAAGAACTATTTGTTTTGTCAAAATCAATTAAAAGGTAAGAAGCAAGTCCGATAAGTTCCCAAAAAACAAAGAATAAAACTAAATTATCTTGCGCCAAAAGAAGCTGCATGGCAAAAACAAAAAGACCCAAAATTCCATAATAAAAAACCTTTTTCTTCTTTATATAAACAAGCGAATAAATATGAACTGCAAAAACAACAAGACTAACTACAAACTGAAAACAAGCTGTTAGCGAATCTATTTTTATTAGAATATTTATTTCTCGTGTTCCTGTATTTGCCCAAAAGAAAGAATCTGAAAGGGTTTTTCCAGTATTAAATACTTCAAAAAGTTGTGTACTCGTAATTAGTAGAGCAAAAAATGAAAAAATGAGCGCAAAATATTCTATACTTCTTTTTGAAAGCATATCTTCTTCTTTGTTTGGAAAAAAGATAGCACTCAATAAAGCAAACAGAAAACTAAGAAGTGGAAAAAGATAGATTAAAAAATAAATAGGATTCATAGCACAAAAGTAATCAAATCTGTAATCAAACATTCAATTTGATAAGTTGAATTACTACATTTAAGAATAACAACATCAACAAAAACAGTAAAAATTATGAAAATAAGAGTTCGGTTTTGAGAAAACAAACACCCCTATTAGTTTACCAAAAACTTCCCTCTCTGTATTATTTCGCTATCGGTTTGAAGAATCCAATAATAAATTCCTTTTTCAAGTTTTTGGTCTAATACAAACGGATTTTCAAGATTTTCATAAGTCATAATTTCTTCTTTTGAATTAATTATATCTAAATAAATATCCTCTTCACTTTTCCCTGTCCATTCAAAAACTATATTTTCATCATAATTTTCTACAAAAGTAGCAGGAGATTTCAAGTTGATGGAAGAACGAGTATTTTGATTTAATTTATTTTCTAGCTCTTTTATGGGCTGATAAGCCAGTAGATTTTCTTGCTCTAAAACAGAACTAGTTGATTTTTTGCTTTTATTTGTGTCCAGATTCTCGTCCGAATTAGTTTTAGTATTCGAACTCTGTACAAGTGCCTCTTCATATCTACCTTTAAAAAGAGAATTGTCTTCTGTTTGGTCTAAGATTTCATTGGGGTCAGTTTCTACTTCTACAAGTGTCGGAACTACTACTTCTGCTTGTGAAGCCTTTTCATTTTGCGTATCGATAAGTTGAGTAGTCATAACAAAAACACTTGCACCAATAGCAATTGCAAGTACAAAGACAGCAGCCATTTTGAAAATAGAAGGCTGATTGGATTGCGCTATTTTTCGTTCCCAGTTTTTATTTCTTTCATTTTTTTCATCTTTTATTTTTTCAAGTTCTTGGCGTAACTCTTCTCTTCGATACATGCGTTCTTGTTTCATATAATTAGTGTCATTTTCTGGTTTGAGTAAGGCAGCAATATTTTGTTCTTGCTTTTGTTTTAAGAGTTCTAAAAGTTTTTTGTGTTTATAAAACTCTTCAGCCAAAATAGGCTCACTTTCTAATCTTTTATCAAATTTTTCTACTTGTTTGGGAGAGAGTTTGCCTTTCAGATAATCTGAAATAAGTTGCAAACGCTCTAATTCTTGATTTGTATTTCCCATTTCTTGGTAAAAACAGAGTTTTAAGTTTTCTTTTAAATTTTAATTTACTAATTACTGTTTTACTAATTTTACAAAGCCATCAACAAAGTTTTGCTTTTGTACAAATAAACTCTAATTTTTGTTGTATTGAATCTTTATCAATAAATACTTACTTATATCAAAGAAGCTATTTATTTTATTGAAATACAAATTATGAAGATAAATTAAAATCATTTTTGATAAGCGAACTGCTATAAGTTTTATTTTATCTTTATAAAATGAAATTTTGCATCTATATTCGTTTTCTACTTATACTCTAAAAGGAGTGGTAAGGTTTTATAGTTTATGAAATGACGGCACTATTTTGTCCAATTTTTAGCTTAAAATACAATTCGACATAAATTTTAAATATTTCTCAAACATTCTAAAATATTATTTTCCGAAATAGGAATATCAAAAGTAGCTTTTCCAATTTCTTCTAATGCACACGTTAATATTCTGCTTTGCGCATTTTTCTTATCCTGTTTTGCCCATTCCGTTATTTCTCGTAAACTACTTTCTTGCTTGATAATTTTTCTGAAATCTGTAATTGTATCTTCGAAAATGGAATGTATATAATTTCTAATTCCTTCAAAATCTGTTTTTGAAATAAATTTTTGATTAGGGTAATTTTTTGTGTACAAATAAGCCGAAAAATAACTTTCTGCTATCATTCCTAGAGCAATCGCTTCTCCGTGCAGAAAAACTTTTTCCTTATTATTTTTTTTATTCTTCTCTATAAAATAAGATTCTATTGCGTGTCCGATTGTATGCCCAAAATTCAATATTTTTCGTACTCCTTTCTCTGTTGGGTCTGCTTGCGTAACGCTTGCTTTTAAGGCGACAGAGTGCGCTACAATTTTATCCCAAAATTCGTCTTTAATTAAGTTATTTTCATCACTTTCACTTTGATTTTCAAAATAATTTAGATAATTATTTTGATTGATTAATAAATTTTCCCACATCTTTTTGTCTGCAATAAGTGTATGCTTTATTACTTCTGCAAAACCAGAACGCATTTCATTTTTCGGTAGTGTTTTCAAAAACGGAGTATGAATCCAGACTTTTGAAGGCGTTTTGAAAAGTCCGATATGATTTTTGAAACCATTAAAATCTATTCCTAATTTTCCTCCTACACTAGCATCTACTTGTGATAAAAGTGTCGTCGGCATCTGAACAAAATCAATTCCACGTTTGTAGGTAGAAGCACAAAAACCTCCCATATCTCCAATTACTCCACCTCCTAGGTTTAACAAAATAGCTTTTCTATCGAAATGGTTTTGTGTGAGTTGTTGCCAAACATGTGTACAGGTTTCTAGTGTTTTGTTTGTTTCTCCTAATGGAATTTCGATAAGAAGATGATTTGATAAACCATTATCTTTTAAAATCTTTTCTAAAATAGGATAGCAATCTCGCTTTGTATTTTCATCTACCAGAATCGCAATCTGTCTGTTTTGAAGCAAAGAAATAATTTTTTCTAACGGTTCGAAGGTAATATAAGAAGGAAGAAAAGTAGATACGTTTAGCATTTTTTGGAGATATAATACTCATATTCAAAATAAGAAAAATTTTGAAATTGGTAGGTTAAAAACTTTCTTTTGACTTGTGAGGTAGTAATTTTTTAATTTATGAAAACTCTATACAGTCAAAGACAAGCCTTTAACTTACAAATACAACTAAAGAGAAAGCATTTTATTTTAATAGCTTTTTTGCAAGAAATTTAATGATTAACCATTACTTTTTTCCAGTTCTACAATACGATTCTGTAATTCTTGTTTTTCGGCATTATTTCTGGCAACTAATTTTTCCAGCATATTTTTTTGAGCCTGAAGCGCATAATCTGAACGCTTTTTTTCTACTGTTCTGATCTCTTCCATTTTTGTTGTCTGTTCTTTTACCTTTGCTTCGTTTATTTTGAGTTGCGAAATATCAGTTAGTACAAGGACATATCTTTCTATTGTTCCTGAGTTATTGAAAAGTGCTACACCGATAGCTTGAACCCAAATTTCTTCTCCCGTTCGGTTGAGCATTGTTGTTTCAGCTTTCCAAATTGTACCTTGCGCCATTGTATTAAAACCCTGCTGCAACTCTCCTTCTTGTGCAAAAATACCATACGCAGAGCGTTCTAAAAGTGTAGATTTTGAATAGTTTAATGCTTCAATAGCCAAATCATTAATGCTGGTAATATTCTTTTTATAATCTAATTCTAACAAATAAAAACTAGATTCTATGAGTTCATTTCTATATTGTAATTCTTTCTGAACTCTTCCCATTTCTTCTTGTGTGGCCTGCAACTCTTCCATATTTTGGCGCATTTCTTCTTCTTGCGCTCGTAATTGCTGTGTCATTTGTTCGGATTCTTGCAGCAGTCGCTAACCCGTAATATTACTCTGTAAAATTGAAAGCGTTGCTGCAACTGTTTCTCCTATTGTCTCTAAAAACTCAATTTGATAGGGTTCAAAATTCTTAAATGAGGCAATTTCTATCATTCCATACACTTTTTTATTCAAAAGCATCGGCACAATCAAAATCGAACGTGGATTTGCTTTTCCAAGACCAGAGGTAACAGCGACATATTCTTTCGGCACGTCGGTAAGGTGCATCGTCTGTCCTTCTTGCCAAGCCTGTCCTGTCAAGCCTTCTCCTAGCTGAATAGTGTTATCCAAAAAACGCTTTTTCTCCCACGCATAATACGCCATCAAACGAAGCTGCTCGTGTCTTCCTTTTTGTTCTGTAAGAAAAAAACCACCTTGATTAGCATCTAGATAGCGAACTAAAGCCGTAATAAGTTCGTCTGTAATGTCTTCAAAAGAACGATTGCTATTTCGTAGAATATCCGAAACAAGCATTGTACCTTCACTTTTCCAACGTCTTTCTTTTGCACTAAATTCTGTTTCTCTCAAATTATTACGCATCTTGAGTAATGAATTTCCTAAAATATCTCTTTCAGAAAGAGGGTTAAAGTTAGACTGGTATTTTCCTTGTCCGATTTCCTTAGCAAAATCCGAAGTATCTTTCAAACCTACTATCAATGTTTGAAGAGCAATTTCCATTTCTCCAATCTCATCCAACTGACCTGTTCCGTTATCATCTTTATATTTTTCAAAACGAGGTAGAACGCCTTCACTCAATTTTTTGATACCGTCTTTCACTACTTTTATACGTGAAATAATGCTTTGTGCTAAGAAAAACGCCAATGAAAAGCCCAAAATAATAGCAATTATACTTACAAAAATAGCCTCATTGCGCAGCGTAACCGATGAACGATTGAGCATTTCTTGGGTTTGTGTTCCTGCTATCTTTTTATTTTCTATCAAAATTTCCAAATCTATTTTTATTCGCTCAAAAATAGTATTTAAGGCTTGCATTTGATTTTGAAAACTTGCTTCCTGCACCAAAATATTTTTTTCAGTTGCATTTTTATCATTTAATGAAGAGATGATACGCTGTTCGATGTTGTGCATACTGTCCATTGCCGTAAACGTACTATTAAGAACTTCAAAAGCAGTTTCGTCGTCGTTTTGCCAACCTTCTGAAAGCGAAATGAGTTTGTCTTTTACGATCGGATAGGTTTTACTTTGAAGTTTGCGAAGTGAGTTTTTGGCTGCATCGTTCTGGCTTTCACTCTGAAAATAAACATAGCTCGTAATGAGTCGCATTGAAGTGTTTGAAAGGCTACGAAGTTCTTTTAGGTTTTCAACGGAAGGCTGAACCACTTCTGTATATTCATCTATCTGCGCTACATTCTGGTTGAGCTGTACAATGAGGGTAATTGCTCCCACAATAAAAAGCAGTAACAGGATAGAAAACCCTCCAAAGATGCGCTGCCAAATAGTAAGACGAAAATTATTCATTCAGTTTTAGTAATTTCTATGAAATAATTACGAATTAAAAATTACGGATTACGAGAACAACAACTAAATTGTAAACGGTTTGTGATTTTAATACCATTAATTAATTTCTATTTCTTTAGAATCAATGACAAAATACGAATTATTTTTTTGAATAGAAATAGTTATTTTTTAATAAGGCAAATCTGTTCCGTATTTTTTCTTATATCTAAAAATATACAAGTCCGAAAGTGCAACCTCTTTATTTTCTCTATCGGACTTTTTTATTTGAATGTAAAAGGTATGAAAATGCTGTTCATTTATTTTATCTATCAAGCTCATAGCATTTTTACCTTTGCCATAATCCATAATACAGCTCCAAAAATGTTCGCCAAAAGGTGTTACCAAATGTTCATATATAGAAGTAGTATCAAAATGAGATAGAAAACAAGCATTTTTTAGTTTGATAGCATTTATGACTGCCTCTTCATAATCACCATCAATAATAGTTGCTCCATTTATTTGAAACAACATTTTCTCTACTTTTCCTGTACTATCAAAATTCTCTTTTGAGGAATAATCTCCATTTAAAAAACCAATCCCCATAGGATATATAATTTTGCTATGTGTTTTTCCTTCTTTATCTTTAAAGTAAGTCAATACTTTAGGAAGTTTTATTTTTATCCAATCGTCTTCTTTGCCTTTCCAAACTGTTTCTGGATTATTGTCAATTAAATATTCTGCATTTTCGGTTGATGAAGAAATAGATGCAATTGGAAAGATTTCATATTCTCTCTTCAAATCATTTGCAATTACTCTTCTGTGATTCTTGTAAATAACGGCTAAATACGAACGTTTCTTTAGGTCAAAGTCTTTAGTTTTCAATGTATAAATTCCATTTTCTTCTTTCAAATTTTCTAATCCTTCAATTTTTGGATTGCATTGATGTTTATACAAATCTGACAAGTTCATTGTTACAGAAAAGTCTTTTACAATTCCGTCTGCCCAACTGCTTGAAGGAAACAAATCATAAACAAATCGTCTTTCAGAAGGGGTAGGAATAAAACCAAACCCATAATAATAATCACTACCATAATTTTGAACAGCATACTTTATGGTTAAAGTTTGTGTTGCTTCTTTTTTAAAATCTAGTTTTAGTGCATACCATTGTCTATCTACTTGGGAAGTGTACTTTTCATTACCCTCTTTATTATATCGATTACTTTCGTAAGCATTTTTTACTCTCCAATAAGCATATTTTTTAGGAATATTATTGACTTTAGCCTCAAAGTATAAAACACCTACGTAAGGATTTACTGTGTAATCTGTTTGGTAAATATCCACAGGAAAACCATATTGAACCGACTGTGTTTTTCCATTATTTTTCAAAAGATAAGTAACTTCAATAAATGTAGTATCACTCACTATTCTGATTCTCAAATCTTCTTTCAAAAGTGAAACATCAGCTTTTTGAAGTAAACGAATATTACCTGTTTTTTTGAAATAATTTTCATCTACTACTCCTCCATTTGCAAAAGCTAGAGAGAAGGTTTGGAAAAATAGAAAGAGAAATAAGGTTAGGTTTTTCATTGATGAATATATTTTTAAATATGTGTTTGAAACTATTGTCAGAGTCTGATTACAGGCTACTTACAAAGTTTTTATATAAAAGAAAACGCTATAAATAATTGAAAATTTCATTCGTATTCTCATTCCCCATTTCCTACTCTCCATTTTCCATCTCTCCAAAAATCTAAAAAATAAACCCAATCAAAAGACCTATCAAAATCAAAAAAGGAGCAGGCACTTTTGTAAATTGAAGAATAAGAAAAGTAGCAATCATAATTCCGATATTGACAGGTGTTTTTTCAATCGGCTCTAAAAGTAAAAACGCTCCTGCAATCACAAGACCAGCACTTGCGCCATTTATTCCTTCTAAAGATGCTTTTATAGGACGGTATTTTTTGAGTTGCTCCCAAAAGCGAATGACAAAGAAAATAAGAAACATACCAGGTAAAAAAACAGCTATGGAAGCCGTAAAACCTCCCAAAATTCCACCTAATATTCCACCTATTGCACCACCAAAAGCACTACTAAAAAAGGTTTCGAAATAACCAGAACTAGCTAAGAAAGAAGTCTGTAACCAAGAAAGACGTTTGTACATCGTAAGTGCGCCCACGAAAGCAGCAAACGAAAACACAGGACCAGGAACAGCCTGAACAAGCGCATAACCAGACAAAAACTCATCGGCAGTCAGAAACTGTTTGAACGTTACAAATTCAGTAAAAAGTACAGGAATAAGTACCTGTCCACCACCGAAAATAAGACTTCCATTTCTATAAAAATTTTCAAAAATAAGAAGTAAAACTCCCTTTGTCGCATTTCCCAAAACTGCAACACCAACAAAAACACTTGCATAGAGAATCAGAAAACGCCAACGAATATCCATTTTTTGTTTTTCTTCTTTTTCCTCTTTATCAAAATTTATAGCCGTTACCAGTCCACCAGCAAGCAAAATCAAAGGAAAAATCCAAGGTGTTCGGAAAAAGTAAGAAATAATTCCTGCCAAAATCATAAGTACAAAAGCCGTCTTCGTCTTGACTACTTTACGAGAAATCCGTAGCGCAGCAAAAGATACAAAACCGATTGCCATAGGTTGAATAAAGCGAGTAAAATCTAATGAAATATCTTGTTTTTCGATGTAAACCAATGTGATAGCTGCTGAAGTCATTAAGATTGTAGCAGGCAAAATCCAAACTAAAAGTGTCCAGAAAGCGAGATATGTTCCTCCTCTTTTGTAGCCGATAGCCATTAGCGTTTGTGTAGAAGTAGGTCCGGGTAATATCTGACAAAGTGCATTGAGTTCTATCAATTCGGCTTCGGTAACGTATTTTCTCTTTGCTACCAGAATATCCAAAAACATAGCTATATGTGCCTGAGGACCTCCAAAAGCAGTTAGAGCAAGTAGTAAAATATCTTTTAAAAAAATATAATTGCGTAATTTTTTCACATTCAATTATTTTTCAACATCCATTTTCAAAAAAATAAAAAGAACCAATTTCTGACAAAAATACATTTTTTGAATTATAATTATTACTCTACCTGCCCAAATGTAAAAAAACATTACTCTTTTTGGTTTGTTTCTTTTCTAATTCAACAAAAAAACAAATTATGGCTTACGTAAAATTATACAAGAAAAAATTAGAACACAATTATAAATTCCTCAATAATCTATTCAAGAAAGAAGGAATAGAATGGGGCGTAGTAACCAAATTATTTTGTGGAACAGAAAAATACCTTCAAGAACTTGTAGATTTGGGTGTAATAGAAGTACACGATTCAAGAATTAGTAATCTAAGAAAACTAAAAGAAATAAAACCAGATATTCAGACTGTTTATATCAAGCCTGCTGCAAAGAGAAGTATTCCAGATATTATTTCGTATGCCGATGTGAGTTTGAACACGGAGCTTGATACCATAAAAATGCTTTCAGAGGAAGCAGGAAAACAAAATAAACTCCATAAAATCATTATTATGATAGAAATGGGCGACCTTCGGGAAGGAGTAATGGCTGATTATGTAGTTGAGTTTTATGCTCAAGTCTTCGAACTTCCAAATATACAGATTATCGGTTTGGGTACCAATCTGAACTGCTTGCACGGTGTTTTGCCTTCGGAAGACAAACTTATCCAACTTTCTCTTTATAAGAAGATAATCGAACTTACTTTTAATAGAAAAATTCCTTGGGTTTCGGCAGGTACAACCGTTACACTTCCTTTGCTTATTAGAAGGCTATTGCCAAAAGGTGTAAATCATTTCCGAATTGGAGAGGCTCTTTATTGGGGAAATGATATTTTTTCGAATGGTTATATCGAAGGAATGGAAACTGATGTATTAGAATTTTTTGCCGAAATAGTAGAGATTACCAAAAAACCTCTTATTCCTACTGGTGTTTTGGCAGAAAACCCAAGTGGCGAAATGTTTCAAATCAATGAAGAAGATTATGGAAAAATGTCGCATCGTTGTATTATTGATGTGGGTCTGCTTGATATTCGTCCCGAATTCTTGATTCCCAAAGATGAAACGATTGAACTGGTTGGTGCAAGTTCGGATATGTTAGTTATTGATTTGAAAACAAATCCGAATAATTATAAAATAGGTGATGTAGTGGCTTTTACACTTAAATATATGGGTGCGCTCTCGCTCATGAACTCTAATTATGTGGAGAAAATTGTGGAGTAAAAAGTACTTTTTTAGTTCTTGATTAAACCAGCAAACAAATTTATTCGTATTCATAAATAAATCTATTCACTTTGATTATATCAAAATGTACTATATCACAGAAAGAATAACGTTAGCCCCAGATTTGTGCAATGGAAAACCTACCATAAGAGGAAAAAGAATGACCGTACAAACTGTTTTAGGACTTTTGAGTGTAGGCGAAACAAAAAAAGAAATACTCTATCAATATCCTTTTCTTGAAGAAGAAGATATAAAAGCGTGTTTGGATTTTGCACAACAAACGAATTAGTAATTTTATATTTAGATAAAACTAGCACCATTAAAGAAACTACAATGACTGTAATTTTGAAAAAATCGGATAGTAAAGAAATGATTGAAAAAGTTTTTGAGCGTGTTTCAAAATCTACTCAAAAAAATCTAAAAACTTTTGACGCTCACAAATATTGTGGTGTTATAAAACTCAAAAAATCGCCTCTAGAAATTCAAAAACAAATGAGAGATGAGTGGGAATAGCATATTAATAGATACGAATATCGTTTTGTATCTGCTTGATGGAGATGAAACAATCGCACAACTATTAAACGGTAAATATATTTATTTGTCCTTTGTTACAGAATTAGAACTTTTAGGATTTAAAGATATTTCAAGAGAGGAAACTAATTCTATAAAGCAATTTCTGGACGATTGTGTAATTGTTGATATGAATGAAATCATAAAAGAAACTACTATAAAGTTGAAAACAAATAATTCAATAAAATTACCTGATGCTATCATCGCAGCAACTGCAATTTTTATGAATATGCCTTGTCTATCTAATGATAAAGGTTTTGATAAAATAGAAGAACTCCACTTTATAAGATATGATGTTTAAGTTGAATTATGATAATAAAAAATCAGTAAAAATCATTTCAAATACTCAAAAAAAGCCTTACAAACTAAAATTTGTAAGGCGTTTTTTTATGCTATTGCAGTAAGACAATAAAATTTACTTCCTTATTACCTTATTAATTACTAGGATGCAACTACGACGTAATTGAAAGTGTCCTCTTAAAATTATCTCCTTTAATTAATTTAATCTCTACTTATCATATCAAAAACTTATATTCTAAATAGCGTATGATACTAAAAGCAGAATATTATTTTAAAAAAACAGACTTTCACAAATAATCTTTAAATAGAGAAGAGCAAAAAGAAATAAAATTTTTTCAAATAAAAGTGTTAAAAACGAAAATAATGTTTGGAAGTCTAATTTCTGTTTTCTACATTTGTCTTATCAATACAGAAAATTAGTACATCAGTAAGACCTACCTGTTTTACCAACTGCATTAATATTCCTGATAGATTTTTATTTTAATCTCATTACAAAACTCAAACCCTCATTATTATGAATACTTCAAAAAATTCCAACGCTTCTAAGTTCGCTAAATTTGCTATCTCTACTGAAAATGCTGCTAAAATTAAGGGTGGTGTGGATTATGGCTTGATGCAAGAAACAGATGCTACTGGTCGTCCTTCTTCTATCGTTAGAGGTGGTAAGATTGAGATTACAGTTGAATCTACAGGTGATACTGACCTATTTGAACTTATGTAAAAAAATAACAACGGGAACAGGTGAGCATATCAACAAATGTGTATAGTAAATAAAGTGTATTCATTTACACTTTTATCATTTAAAAAAAGGAACTGCAAACAAAAATGCAGTTCCTTTTTTGTTGCCTAAAAATAGAGTAATCAGATAAGTAATACCGTTTAAGTTAAGATATTTTAGTATTTTTGTAAATTCTTATTTTAATGCTACTACAATTATTTTCTATCTATGAAATCTACTTTACTCGTTATTTTTTTTCTGTTACTTTCTTCTTTTACTTCCTTGTACGCACAAAAAAACAATAGCTTGGATAGCTTGGAGGTTTCTTTGGAAAATATGTCTTGGGAGGAGTTAGATAGTGTAGGAAATAATTTGACAGATAATTATGAATTTGATAAGGCAGAAATATATCTTAGAAAAGCAGTTCAAGTAGCAGAAGAACAAAATGGTAAGGATAGTTTGTATGCTAAATCTTGTAAAAGTTTAGCAATATTATATGCGTATCAAGGAATGTATGATAGAGTAGAACCTCTTTTTTTAGAAGTAAAAGATATAAATGAGCAAGTTTTTGGGAAAAATAGTATTGATTATGCTAAAGCTTGTATGAATTTAGGAATTTTGTATAACAATCAAGGTTTTTACTCAAAGTCGGAATCTTTTCAAGTAGAAGCATTGGAAATAATAGTAAAAGTCTTAGGTACACGAAACTTAGAATATGCTACTTATTGTGTTCATTTGGGAAATTTGTATTATAATCAAGGATTGTATCAAAAAGCAGAACCTTTATATATATCTGCAAAAGAAACAATTGAAAAATTGGTAGGACAAAATAACTCATCTTATATAAACTGTTGCAATAGTCTTGCTCTTTTATACATTGAACAAGAATTTTACAAGAAAGCAGAAAATTTATACATAATAGTAAAGGAAACGCAAGAAAAACTAAGTGGTAAAGAAAATATAGAGTACGCTATATTTTGTAATAATCTTGCTCTTTTATATACACAACAAACACTATATAAAAAAGCAGAACCTCTTTATATAGAATCTAAAGAGATTAAAGAAAAAATTTTAGGAAAAGATCATTCTAGTTATGCTAATTCTTGTGAAAATCTGGCTGATCTATACTCTAGTATTTATTTATATCTAAAAGCAGAACCACTTTATTTAGAAGCAAAAAATATAAGAGAAAGAGTACTAGGAAAAGAACATAAAGAGTATGCTCAATCGTGCTTCAGTCTAGGAGAATTTTATTACAATCAAGATTTATACAAACAAGCAAAACCTTTCTTTCAAGAAGCTGTACAAAACAAAAAAGATCAAATAAAATTATTATTTCCTATTTTCTCTGAAAGTGAAAAACAGGAGTATTTTACTAGTGTGAAACATTATTTTTCAAATTCTGCCTATTTTTCTACTAAATACTACAACAAATATTACCCTAGAGAAAGGGAAATAAGTCAAGATATTTTCAATCAGCAGCTATTTTTAAAGGGAATTATTTTTTCTTCTACTCAAAAGATGAAAGACCAAATCGTTAGTAGTGGAGATACGGTTTTGATAAATCAGTATGAAGAATGGAAAAGCCAGAAAGAAAATTACATTTCACTTATTCAAACGCCTACAAGTGAGCGAGATAGTAGTATAAATATGACAGAAATAGCTTTTCAAGTCAATGAGCTAGAACGAGAAATATCTAAAAAATCAGAATCCTTTGCAGAAAATATCAATCAAAAAGAATACAACTGGTTAGATGTAAAAAAAGGTCTTTCAGAAAATGAAGCTACTGTCGAAATAATCAGATTAGAAAAATTTAATATTCAAGGCAGTCCAGCAGATACGATTTATGTAGCTTTGATTATTACAGACCAGACCAGAGAAAGTCCAGAGCTTTTGGTTTTGCAGAATGGAAACGAACTAGATAAGGGAGATTTTAATTTTTATCAAAATACAACGCAGTTTCAGTTAGAAAATAATGAATCGTATGTTACCTATTGGAAACCGATACAAGACAAATTAGATAGTCTTTCAGGTGGAAAAAGCTATTCAAAGATTTATTTTTCGCCTGATGGTGTCTATCACAAACTAAATCTGAATGTCCTTAAAAATCCAAAAACGAATAAATATGTTTTGGAAGAACAGAATATTCAGCTTATTTCAAGTAGTAGAGATGTGTTGAATGCAAAACAGAATCAATTAGATTTTAGTAAAAACACGGAAAGCTATAAAATAACTTTGTTGGGTTATCCTGCTTATTCTCTTTCTTCTAAAACTAATAACTCTATTACTAAAAAGGAAAATCTAAACGGTTTGCAGCGTGTAATCGGTCAGCAGAAATCTATTTCTGTTTTGGAAGGAACAAAAGTAGAAACCAATCAAATTGATAGTCTGTTCAGAAAAGCAAATATTTCTACTACACTTTTGCAAAACACAGCAGCCACAGAAGAAAATATAAAAGCAATCAAGAATCCTACTATTTTGCATATTGCTACACATGGTTTTTTTGTGAGTGAACTTCCGACCAGCCAAACCGAAACGCTACAAGAAATAGAAGATAGAAAACTACTCAAAAATCCATTTCTTAGAAGTGGTCTTTTGCTTGCAGGTTGTCAGAATCCACAAGCAGGAAAAGAAGATGGTATTTTGTCTGCTGAAGAAGCTATGAATCTCAATCTTACTGGAACAGAGTTAGTCGTTTTGTCAGCTTGTGAAACTGGTTTGGGAGATATTGCAAATAATGAAGGTGTTTATGGACTTCAACGAGCGTTCCGTCAAGCAGGTGCAAAAACGATTATTATGTCGTTTTGGAAAGTAGATGACACAGCTACGCAACTCTTGATGACTTCTTTTTATGAGAATTTATTGCAAGGAAAAACCAAACGAGAAGCCTTTCGTATTGCTCAATTAGAACTCAAAAAAACTTATGAAGAGCCGTATTACTGGGGAGCGTTTATGATGTTGGGAGAGTAGAAAGCAAATATCTATTTTTTCAAAAAAATAATCTAACCAATAAATAAAAAATAAATTGGTTAGATTACAAAAAACAATATTTCTATCTTATGAAATAGTCGCTGTTATTGCTACTTGTGTTAAAGGACCAAACCCACCTTTCACAGCTTTAGTTTCTTCAGTTGAAAGAGCAAATTTAGCAAATTTAGATTTCAAGTTACTTTTTTTGACAGTATTCATAATAATTGTATTGAATATGATAAATAATTAAATTAAAAACACGACAAGTATGTAAGCTACTCGGTTATAAATGACTTACTTGTATGTGTTTAAATCGCAATGTAATAAAAAAACACAACTTTACAAATACTTCTATAAAATATAGCGAAAAAATTTATTTAACAGACTTTACTAACAGTCAGTAACTTAACAAAAATTTAGTATATAACTCAAAACGAGAAGCCTTCAAAATTGCTCAACTGAAACTAAAAGAGAAATATTCTGAACCCTATTATTGAGATATTTTTGTGATGATAGGGGAGTTATTGTATAGTTTTTTCTATTTGTCTATACTTTGTCTATATACTTTTTTTGGTATTGGTTTAATAATGTCTTTTATTGTTGATTCAACAAATTAACTAAAATGCGTTACTAAATTCTACTAGTATGAAATCTACATTTTTATTTATTCCTCTATTGCTCTTCTTTTTCTTTACAAGCTTGTCTTCGTATGGACAAAACAAAGAAGACCAAAATCGTTTGGATAGTATCAAAACTACTTTAAAAAACCTAAGTATAACAGAATTAGATAGTTTGGGAAGTCAAGCTAGAGAAGCTCTTAATTATAAAGAAGCTGAAATTTATTTTAAAAAAAATGTAGAAAAAATAAAAACAGACAGTTTGTTAGCTGATGCTTTACAGAAGTTAGGAAACATTTATTACTTAGAAAAAAAATTTAATGAAGCTCTACCTATTTGGAATAAAGCAAAGGAATTGCAAACAAAATTAGGCAAACAAAGAATGGAATATGCAAATGCTTGTAGATATTTAGCCTTAATTTATAAAGAAATAGGAAGTGTAGAAGAAGCCGAAAAATTGCAATTAGAAGGAAAAGATATTACAGAAAAAATAAAAGGAAAAAACGAAGAGTATGCAAATTTTTGTAATGACTTGGGCAATATCTATTATAGAAAAGGAAATTATATAAAAGCAGAGGAATTTTACTTAGAATCTTTAGCACTAAAAGAAAAGGGAAAAGATGAAAATCCTCTAGATTATGCTATTGGTTGTGGAAATCTAGCAATCATTTATATTATACAAGGGCTTTATGAAAAAGCTGAACCTCTTTGCATAACAGCAAGAACTATATATGAAAAAGAAGTAGGAAACAAACATTCTCATTATTCTGCTTTTAGTGGGAATCTAGCTTATTTATATTTAAAGAAACAAAACTATGAAAAAGCTAAAAAGATAATGACAGAAATAATAGATATTAAAAAAGAAACCGTCGGAACAGAACATTTAGATTATCTGTATGCGTATGCTAATTTAGCTTATCTGTATAAAGCACAAGAAAAGTACAAAGAAACAGAAATTATATTTGCAGAAATTAGAGAGAAATATAAAAAATTATTTGGAAAAGAGAATGAGCTTTACGCTCGTAGTTGTAATGACTTAGCAACTGCTTATTATTGGCAAGGAGAATATGAAAAAGCTGAAAAATTCTATCTAGAATATCAATATATTTTAGAAACCTTGACTGGAAAACAAGGCATAAACTACATAACTGCACAGTCTAACCTAGCCATACTATACAGAGATAAAGAATTATACACAAAAGCAAAACCTTATTTCGAAGATGTAACAAACAGAGTAAATGCAGATATTATTCTATATTTTCCTACTCTTTCAGAAAAAGAAAGATTTAGTTACATTCAAAATGCAGAACATTTCTTTGATAAACTTACTCAATTTGTTATCAAGTCTTATCCTACTGATAAAAGTAATAGCGAGATGCTATTTAATCAACAGCTTTTTACCAAAGGAATTGTATTTTCTTCTACTCAAAAAATGAAACAACAAATATTTGCTAGTGGAGATACAAGTTTGATAAATAAATACGAAGAATGGAAAACAAAAAAAGAGGAATATGTCAATCTTATTCAGTTAGGCAAAACAGACAGCACAAATGTCAAAGAAAAAAAAGCAGCTCAACTCAATGAACTAGAAAAAGAAATTTCTAAAAAATCAAAACTATTTCAATCAAATATTACTCAAAAGCAGTACAAGTGGCAGGATGTTCAGGCAGCTTTATCAGAAAATGAAGCAGTCATAGAAATAGTACGTTTCAATGAAAAAAATCAATATAGGCAAGAACATGATACTACATATATTGCTTTAATCGTAACCAAAGAAACCAAAGAAAGCCCTGAACTTCTACTTTTAGAAAATGGACAAGAGCTAGAAAATGGAGCATTATCTTTCTATCAAAACACTATTGATTTTCAGTTAGGAGATGATGAATCCTATAATCAGTATTGGAAACCGATACAAGACAAACTAAATAGTTTAGCCAAAATTTCAAATAAAGATAGCTATTCAAAAATCTATTTTTCTCCTGACGGAATTTATCATAAAATAAATCTAAATACCCTTCAAAACCCAAAAACAGGAAACTATTTGGTAGAACAAGAAACTATTCAACTCATTACAAGTAGTAGAGATTTGATAGAAAGAGCAGAAAAGGGAATCAAAGAAGTAGATTTAAGTGAAAACTTTGCTGCTTACAAAACCTATTTATTAGGTTATCCTGCTTACAACCTTAATAGAAAAGACACACTAAAAGTAAATGGAAAAGACAGAAGCCTAAATGGTTTGCAGCGTTTGATAGGTCAGCAAACAGTAGTTCCTGTTTTGGAAGGAACAAAAGTAGAAACCAATCAAATCAATGATTTATTTGATAAGAAGAATGTAAAAACGACACTTTTTCAAAACAAAGAAGCAACAGAAGAAAACATAAAAGCACTTCAAAATCCAACCATTTTACATATTGCTACACATGGTTTTTTCATTACTCAAATTCCAGAAAATAAAGTAACAACTATGCAAGAAGCCGAAAATAGAAGCCTTCTGAAAAATCCTTTTCTTAGAAGTGGTTTGCTTTTAGCAGGTTGTCAAAACCCTCAAATAGGACAAGAAGACGGAATTTTATCAGCCGAAGAAGCAATGAATCTCAATCTTGAGGGAACAGAATTAGTAGTTTTATCAGCCTGTGAAACAGGTTTGGGGGATATTCAGAATGGCGAGGGAGTTTATGGACTTCAACGAGCTTTTCGACAAGCAGGTGCAAAAACGCTTATTATGTCACTTTGGAAAGTAAGTGATGAGGCTACACAGCTTTTGATGGTTACTTTTTATGATGAGTTTTTGAGTGGAAAATCAAAACGAGAAGCCTTCAAAATTGCTCAACTCAAACTGAAAGAGAAATACTCTGAGCCGTATTATTGGGGAGCTTTTGTGATGGTGGGCGAGTGAAATAATTTCACAAAAAACCAGCAGTTCCCAATGTAAATTAAATTAGCAATAAAATGTCTTTTTAGGGTTTAATAATTTGAAAAATAAGCTTTAAATGCTCTTAAATATTGATTTTTTTAGCCAAAAAATACATAAACTTTCGATTGAAAATTGAAATCGTGTTACATTGGGAATTGCTGACAAAAAACGACACTTTATTTTTACATTTTCAATTTATTTTTATATATTGGGAAACAAACTCACATATGTATCTGCTGCTAGAGTTTGCTATATTATGCAGTAGTTTCTTATTCATTTTCTTAACTCTAATTTATTCAAGTACATGAAAACTAAAATATCAAAAAAAGACAAAACATTGAAATTCACTAAATTTGCTATTTCTAATGAGCAAATGAACAAAATTAGTGGTGGTTTTGTTAATGATGTTAAAAATACTAGTACTTCTTCTCGTATGGAAGAAGCACATGTTGAGCATGCTATTGGTGACTAAATTTTAAATGTCTAGTCCTGAAATAGTGTTACAGGTTTTAGATACATTAAATATAGATCAGGCAGTCTTTAGACTGTCTGATTTTTCTTTTTTAAGTTCTTATTTGAATATTTTCTTCTTGATGTGTTTGCTTTGGTATTTGCATATATAAAGAAAAATGAGGTCTTTCTTGGTTATATCTGTCATTCCCCACCCTATCAGAAACAGAAAAACAAGACTATTTTTCTAGTATTAGTTACTTTTTTTCAAATTTCACAAGTTTTGCTACTCATTATTATTCCCAAAACAATAGAATAAGTCAAGATTTATTCAACCAACAATTATTTATAAAAGGGATTATTTTTTCTTCTACTCAAAAAATGAAAAAACAGATTCTAAATAGTGGCGATTCTGTCTTAATAAATCAATACGAAGATTGGAAAAATCAAAAAGAAGAGTATATTTCTCTTATTCAAACTCTAATTAATGAAAGAGATAGTTCTATCAATATAGAAAAAATAGCTTCTCAAATCAATGAGCTAGAAAGAGAAATATCCAAAAAATCAGAAACATTCAAAGAAAATATATTTCAAAAAGAATATACATGGACAGATGTAAAACAAAATCTCAAAAAAAATGAAGCCACTATTGAGATAATCAAATTAGTAGAAAAAGATATTCTAGAAAAGCCAATAGATACAGTTTATGTAGCTCTCATTATTACTGACCAAACTAAGGAAAGTCCAGAGCTTTTGGTTTTGAGAGAGGGAAATAAAATGGAAAATGGAGATTTAAATTTCTATCAAAATACTATTGATTTTCAATTAGAAAATAATGAATCTTACAATCACTATTGGAAACCAATTCAAGACAAATTAGATAGTCTTGCTCGTAGTTCTAACACGAAAGGATATTCAAAAATCTATTTCTCTCCTAACGGAATCTATCATAAAATAAACCTAAATACACTTCAAAACCCAAAAACAGAAAAGTATTTAGTAAAAGAACAAAATATTCAACTCATTACAAGTAGTAGAGAACTGATAGAACGAGCAGAAAAAGGAGAAACGAAAGTAGATTTGAGTGGAAATTTTGAAAATTATGAAGCCTATTTATTGGGTTATCCCTCTTATAATTTGAATGGATTAGATACCTTGAAAGTCAATGGAACAGACCGAAGCCTGAACGGTTTGCAGCGTATTATTGGACAGCAGACCGTTGTTCCTGTTCTGGAGGGAACGAAAGTAGAAACTAATCAAATCAAAGACCTTTTTGATAAAAATAACGTAAAGACAACCCTTTTTCAAAACAGAGAAGCAACAGAGGAAAATATAAAAACATTAAGAAGTCCTACTGTTTTGCATATTGCTACACACGGTTTTTTTATCAATCAAATTTCAGAAAGTAAAGTAACGACGATGCAAGAAGCCGAAGATAGAAATTTATTAAAAAATCCTTTTCTACGAAGTGGACTTTTATTAGCAGGTTGCCAAAACCCACAAACAGGACAAGAAGACGGAATCCTATCAGCAGAAGAAGCTATGAATCTAAATCTTGACGGAACAGAATTAGTCATTTTATCGGCGTGTGAAACAGGTTTGGGAGATATTCAGAATGGCGAAGGTGTTTATGGACTTCAAAGAGCATTCCGTCAAGCAGGTGCAAAAACACTTATTATGTCGCTTTGGAAAGTAAGCGATGAAGCCACACAGCTTTTGATGGTTACATTTTATGAAAGTCTATTAAGTGGAAAATCAAAACGAGAAGCCTTCAAAATAGCCCAACTAAAACTGAAAGAAAAGTACTCTGAACCTTATTATTGGGGTGCTTTTGTGATGGTGGGAGAGTAATTTTGGGGCGAGGAATTAGGGACGAGAGGAGAGGGAATAAGAATAAAGTAAAAAATTAGAAGTTAGAAGTGACTGAAAAAACTTTAAGAAAATACTGCTATCTATTTCGTAAATTTAGGTTTCGAAAAGATGGATAATGTGTAGATTTTTAGAGTTTTTTTATGCCAAAACGTTATTTACTTATTTTTTGGGTAATTAATTTTTGTATTTTTTGTAGTACGCAAAAAATACAGGCTCAAGACTACGACCTTGCTTACCAACATATCACAACAGAAAATGGTCTTTCAAACAATTTTGTAACGACAATTATTCAAGACAAAAAAGGCTTTATATGGTTCGGCACACAAGAAGGACTCAATAAATACGATGGTTATTCTTTCAAAATCTATAAATCAAATCTTGATAAAAAGTATCATCTCAACAACAATCACATTACTTTTTTAGCAGAAGACACCCAAAAAAATACAATTTGGATAGGTACATTTACAGGTCTTAGCAAACTACATACAGAAAAAGATACGATTGAGAAAGTAGATTTTTTTAATGAAAAACATATCAACTATATTTATAAAGATGCTGCACAAAGTTTTTGGGTAGCTACTAACAAAGGCATTTTCAAACAGGAAAAAGAAAAATGGATAGACGTTTCTTTCAATTTGGAGAGTGAGCAAAGTTATAGTTTTATAGAAGAAAAAATAATTGGTAGCAAAAAAGAACGTGTTTTAGTGATTACTCATAGGTATTCGCACGACATAAACAAACTTTTTGTTTGGAATGAAAGCAAACAAGAATGGAAAAAAATACTTCAAACACCCTACAATATCCAATACATAGATAAAAGTGGAAAAATATGGACTTCCTACAAAAACGACCAACAGAAAGAAGGCTATAATGAAATTTATGAAAAAACACTACAAGTAGATTCTATCTATTTTGATAAGTCGCAATCTTCCAGAATGACTGTTCCTTTTTTAGCTTTTCAAGATGATAAAAACAGCAAAACGGATAACGTTTGGTTTTTTGATAGTAGAGGAATTGCATTAGTTGATTTAAATAAAAAAAAATTTCTTCATTGGTATTATTGGAAATATTTTACAGAAACCATCGACCAATATACTGTAGAAACCATTTTTAGAGATAATTCGAAAAACTATTGGATTTGTACGCAGGGAATGGGAGTTTTTCTGTTTGCTGATTATACCCTCAATAATTTTAGAACCTACAAGTATAGAAAAGGATTCGAAAAAAGCCTTAGCAATCCGAGTACACGAGCTATTTATCAAGAACCAAAAACCAAAACTACATGGATAGGAACATACAGCAACAAAAACGATGTAGATATTTTTATAGGCGATTCTCTCAAAAAAACGCTTTATATAGATAGCTATGCTCATCTCATAAAACAAGATCCAAACCATAAAAATATACTTTGGTTGGCTACTGCTTCTGGAATTCGAAAAGTAGATAAAGACAAAATTAAACTTTTAGAAATCTACAGAATGGATAAAAAATTTATATACGACATTTTACCTCTTTCTGATTCTGCGTTATGGATTGCAGCGAAAGACGAACTCTATCATTTCAATCCAACAACTAAAAAATTTGTTTCTTATTCTCAATTAAATAGAATTTCACATTTTTATAAAGACAAAAGAAATCGTATTTGGGTAGGTTCACAAGATAAAGGGGTTGGTTTTTTTGATTTTTCAGACCAACTAAACAAAGAAAATGCTTACACTACACAAATAACGTATTACAACCCAAATAAGGAAAAAGAAAACGAAACATGTTATGTCAAACATATTTATGAGAGTAATTCAGAACCGAACATTTTTTGGATTTCTACCATGACGGGTTTTTATAAATTTGATAATAAGGATAAAAAATTTCTAGCTCACTTTACAGAAAAAGACGGATTACCGAATAATGTGGTCTATGCTATTTTGGAAGACAAGGAAAATAATTTGTGGGGAAGTACAAATCATGGGATTTTCAAGTTTAATCCGAAAACAGAAACGTTTACTAATTTTGACAAACAAGACGGTTTGCAAGATAACGAGTTTAATACCTTTTCTTATTTCAAGAGTGAAGAAGGAGAATTATTTTTTGGTGGAATAGGTGGTGTAAATGCTTTTTTTCCAAAAGATATGAAGAAAAACAATTTCATCGCTCCTCTATATCTTACCAAATTTGAAAAGTTAGGACAAGAAGTAAAACTAGATAAACACATTTCAGAAATTAGAGAAATTTCACTTCTACAAGAAGAATCTGAATTGCTTACATTTCATTTTGCTGCCCTCAATTTTTATCAAAGTAGCAAAAATAGTTATGCTTACAAATTAGAACCTATTCAAAAAGAATGGATTAATTTAGGTTCAAAAAACGAACTTACCCTTACCAATCTTGCAGCAGGAGATTATACACTTTACATAAAAAGTTCGAATAATCATGGCGTTTGGAACGACAAACAAATTAAGCTAAAATTAAACATTATTCCTCCTTTTTATCAGACATTTTGGTTTCAACTTGCTTGTATCTTTATAGTCTTGTTAGGAATTTATTTTTATTACAAACACAAAGTAAAAGAAACCGAAAAAAGAGCTACTTTCTTAGAAAATCAAGTAGAAGAACGCACACACGAAATTAGTTTACAGACAGAAGAATTAAAAATTACGAATGAAAAATTAAAAGAACTAGATAATTTTAAAGAAAAAACGACAAATATGCTCGTTCATGACTTAAAAAATCCGTTGGGAACGATTATCTATGAAGCAAAAAATAATATTCCGATACGAAAAGCAAGCCAGCGAATGATGAATTTGTTGATGGCACTTCTGGATTCTCAAAAAATACAATCGCCACAATTTGAGCTTAATTTGGAAAAAATAAACTTTGGAACTCTTTTAGAAACGGTTTTGGAAGAAGTAGAAGTATTTTTGATGGAGAAAGAAATACAAATTCTTTACGAAGGAACATCTACTTTTTGGTTAGAAATTGATAAAGATTTGATACAACGTGTGCTTGTAAATCTGTTTACGAATGCCATTAAATACAGTCCGAAACGTTCTCTTATCAAAATTTCTATACAGGAAACAAGGCAAATAGATTCAGATTTTGCTCAAGTTACGGTTACAGATAAGGGAAAGGGAATAGAAAAATCTCAAATTAATTCCATTTTTGATTCTTATAAACAAGTAGATGCTCAAAAAGTAGGTAGTGTTGCCTCCACGGGTTTAGGACTTTCATTTTGCAAACTTGCTGTAGAAGCACATTCAGAAAAAAGCAAAATTTGGGTTGATTCTGTTCCAAACAAAGAAACGAGTTTTCATTTTATTGTTCCTCTTTTAGAAATAGAAACAAAACAAAAAGTAGCAAATAGCAGTAGTAAATTAATTCAACATTCTACAACCCAAAAAACTAATTTTGCATATTCATTTTCTGATACAGAAATTTCTTATTTAATTCCTTTTATAAAAGAATTAAAAAATTTAGAAGTCTATCAAGCTACACAAATTCGCAGTATTTTGAGTTCTATTAACGATGAAAGTACATTGATTGCAGAATGGAAAACTCAAATTCAAGAACTTCTCTATCGTGTAGATGAAGACGAATATCAAAAATTATTAAACATAAATATAGACCCTAAGGGTTTTTAAAACCCTTAGGGTCTGAAAAGCACCCTGCCTTGACTACTTACACTATCCTTGTCGCTGATGACACAGAAGAAAATCTCAAACTTATTACTGAATACTTAGAGGCTGATGCAAAAGAAAGTCAATCTGAAAATGTAATTTCATTTGATTATCAAATCTTGCTTGCACCAAACGGAGAAATAGCTTTCAAAATTGCTCAAAAAGCAGAAATTGATTTGCTTATTACGGATTGGGAAATGCCTAAAATGAATGGTTTAGAACTTATTTCTGCTTTTCAAGCTAATAAAAAATTACGTAAAATTCCTATCATTATGGTAACAGGAATGTTTGTAGAAGCTGAATATCTCAAACTGGCTTTAGAAAAAGGAGCGATTGATTTTATTAGTAAACCGATTGCTCAAATGGAACTTGTCGCACGAGTGCGTTCTGCTATCAAATTACAGGAATCTTTCAAAATCATAGAAGAGCATAAAAATAAAGACCTTAGCGCAAAAATTCTGCATATCCAACGTCAGAATGAAATTTTGGTAGAAATCGATAATCAATTTGGTCTTCTATTAAGAAAAATTAGAAGAGAAAAACGACAGGAAACACAAGAAAATCAAGCAATTGAACAAACAATAGATGATGAAAATGAAAAAAATGAAGAAAATCAGCAGCTAAGTAATGAAGAGCAAAACTATCGAACTTCAACCTTTTTTGATTATTTAGATGAACTTCAAGACATAAAAAAGAACCTCAAAAAAAATATAGATACGCAGCACGATTGGGATAATTTCCAACTTCGCATGCAGCAAAATCACCCTGAATTTGTAGAAAAACTAGCCGTTTATCAAGATTTAAAACCTCACGAACTGCGTTTTCTGACCTATCTTTATATTAGAATGAATGACAAAGAAATTGCCAAAATTTTGAATATCAATTATCAAAGTGTAAGAGCTTATAAATCAAGAGTAAAGAAAAAACTAGATATTGAAGACGGAATTTCTTTGAATGATTGGATTGTGAGCCTTTGATGAAGGGAATTGGGAATTAGGAAATGGGAAATGGGATTTAGGACACAGGGAATAAAACTTCCTTTGTTCATATTTCTTCCTTGTAGAGAAATGGCTTGTCTTTTCCTAAACGACAGTTCAAATTAAAACCTGCTAATCGAATTGGCATTTTTCTATAAAAATATGTATTTTTGGTAAAAATTAAACTAGAATTTAAAAAACATAAATCCCATACAAAAATGAATTATTGGTTTCTCTGCAAAGTCAGTTATACAAAAGAATTAGAAGACGGAACGGTAAAGCGCATGAAAGATAATTATCTGACTGACGCAACCACGCTCACAGAAGCAGAAGCACGTATGCACGAAGAAGTGGGTCGTTCGATGCGAGGAGAATTTTCAGTGGCAGCAGCCAACAGAATGAACTTTGTAGATGTTTTTACCTATCCAAATGTTGATAATTACTACAAATGTAAAATCCGTTATGTAACTATTGATGAAGCAAAGGGAAAAGAACGTGAAGTAAAAAATCAAGTTTTGATTGCTGCTGATGATTTATTAGATGCACATACACGCCTTACAAAAGAATTTTCGTCGATGCTTGTTCCTTACGAAATCATTGAGATTATTAAAACTCCTTTAGTGGAAGTTTTCCGTTATAAGTCGCCTGACGAAAGAGTTACGCCAAATCTTCGTCCTATTTCAGAAATTGAAGAGATAGAAGACTAAAATGTAGCTTATCCTTTAGGATGAGTAAAACGTACCGAATGCTTTAGCTTTCGGATGAAAAAGTTGCAAAAGTAAAATTTGCAGCTTTTTTTATTATCTTTATTTTGATAAACAAATTTCTATTTAAAATCTTTTTGTTACAAAATTTCGTACTTTACTTTATCTTAGATTCTTCGTTATTTTTGTAGAACATTGAAATACGAAAATCACGGCTACAAGCCGAATACATACAAATCACTCATTAAAAACGAGTGATGGCAATCTTACTCTTACTCAAAAAACAATGAGATCACTTCTTGTAATAATTTGGTTAGCTCTCTTACCTGTTGTATTGCTTTATATGCACTTTTTCCCAAATGAATTAGTGTATCCAAAATGGAGATACAACCTAATAATGGTATTTCTATCATGCGTTATTGTCCCTTTCTTGATTTTTAATATTTTACGATTATTTTATGATAAAAGAAGCTATTTACCTCATAAGGTTACTATTATACTAACAATAGTATTTTTGTGTACTTCCATTCTTTCTCAAGGGTATCAAAAGAAACAAGAATTACTCTATAATGGAGTGAAAACAATAGGGATTGTAATAGGTAAAAAATTCATGAAAGGCGATCATATACAGTGTAGATATTTTGTAAATGGTAAAGAATATATTACTTATTTTAATTATGATAATTGGAAGTCTGACATCGGTGATACTTTAAACTTGACTTATAACAAAGATTATCCAGGAATATATGAAATAGAATTTGATAAGTAATATACTCTGTTCGTCCGAGTCTTCCGATAATTAGCAGTTAAGGTCGTTAAGCGTTGTCTATTGACTACGATTTATCAGTTTGGCAAATCTTCAGATTTGTGAGGGATAAAATTTGCAGCTTTTTTTGTTGTATTTATTTTGAAACAAATTTCTATTTCGCAACAACTTTAAATTCTATCTCTATATCAAGTTCTTTATAAAGCTCTTTCAAATCTTGTAACAAATTTTCTTTTTGTGTTTGATATTGAACTACTCCAAATTCGTCCTTCTCTTGTTTTTTAGCAAAAATCATTTGTTCTGTTCTTACAACCCATTCAAGATTTTCTGTAATAGCATTAATTAAGTCTTTTTGCATATCATGTACGGCAGGCATCATGGTTATTTATGGTTAATTTGGATAAATGATTTAGGATATTTTTTTCTTCTTGAATCGTGTTTGGGATTAGTTTTACTAAACCAATCATTCCAGTACGCTGAATCTGATTGAAAGTAAAAATATTTTTTGTGATTTGGAGGATAAATAGCCACAAAATGAGTATCTAAATTAAATTTATCTTTGATAAACTCCTTCTCTAAATTTTTATGTTTTGAAACTATATTTTCATACACCTCAAAATCCACAAAGTTTACTATATCAATATCTTTAGGAATTGTTTTTTTGGTTACATAGCTCCCATCAATCCATTGATAAAAATCTACTTTACCCAAAATTTCTTTTAGATAGTTATTATACTTTACGTAATTATCAAAAAGTAGTTTTCTTTCTTCATTAAAAACAAACTCTTCCTCAAAAACTTCTATCTCAATTTGTATTGGCGATTGTTGTGTTAAATTTCCTCTTGAGTCAAATTGTAAATTCATTGGATAGGATGATTTTGGATTAAAAACTGCATTATTCTATAACCACCACCACAAATCTAATAAATACAATTAAAAAAACTATAAGAACAAATTTCTAATTCAAATCTTTTTGTTGTAAAAATCCGTAAATTAGAAATGTGCTAATTGTATAAAAAACTCCATTCTTAAAATGATAAATTTAATGTCAAAAAATAATTTTGTAATCAAGACTGTATTTCTAGCTTTCTTCTTTTCGGTTTTTATTTCTAGTGCCTTTAGCCAAAACCCAGAAGAAATTTATAATCAATACAAAAAAGAATTTCCTGATAAAATGGCTGTTTTATTAGAAAAAAATGATGAAATAACTATTGATTTTGAAGGCGATACGGTTTCAGTTTTGCATACTGAATACGAAGACTTGCTATTTCTGACAGAGCGTTCAGTTGGTCTTGCCAACCAAAAAGCCTACGAATCGTATTTTTCTAAAATAGAAAAAATTGATGCCATTACACTTGTTCCTAATGGAAAGCGTTATAAAAAAATGAAAGTGGAATATTTTAAAAAGGAAAAAGAATCTTCTTCTGGGATATTTTTTGACGACTTAGAATCGACAAACTTTATTATGCCTAATGTTTCTCCAAAGGCTCGTACACAGGTTTCAATTACTCAAGATATTAAAGATCCACGTTTTTTGAGTTCGTTTTATTTGGATAGTTATGTTCCCATTAAATCTGCAAAACTGACGTTGAAGGTAAATAAAAACATAGAAATTGCATACAAAGAATTTAATACAGAAAATGTAAAAGTAGATTTTACCAAAACTGAAAAAGGAAATTATGTGATTTATGAATGGACTGCAAAAGACTTAGAAGATTTTAAAGCAGAAGATAATGCGCCACGAAGAAATTATTTTTCGCCTCATATTGTCTATTATGTTACGCAAATAAATTACCCAAACCGAACGCAAAAAGTAGCCAAAAGTGTAGCTGATTTGTACGATTGGTATTCTAATCTGTCGTGTAAAGTAAATTTAGAAGACGATGCCGAGCTTTTCAAAACAGTAAACGAACTTACAAAAGATGTTACAGACGAACAAGAAAAGGTAAAAAATATTTTTTATTGGGTACAGGATAATATCAAATATGTTGCTTTTGAGGACGGAATGCGTGGTTTTATTCCTAGTGAAGCCAGTTTTGTATATGAAAAACGCTATGGCGATTGCAAGGGAATGTCTTCCATTATCCATAAAATGTTGAATATGGCAGGAATTGAAAATACGTATCTGACATGGATTGGTTCACGCAGTTTGCCGTATAAATATTCCGAACTTCCTACTCCGATTGTGGATAATCATATGATTGTAACCTATCAGCCGAAAGAAGGCGAATTTATTTTTCTTGATGCAACCGACTCTTATTCTCCTTTTGGTTTTCCTTCTTCGATGATACAGGGAAAGGAAGCACTTTTAGGAATGGGAAGAGTAGAACATAAAGTGGCTTTAGTTCCAATTATTGATAAAGAAAAAAATTACTCTACAGAATCGGTTACGCTTTCTATTTTGGATAAAAATTTAGTTGGAAAAGGGCAGTATTCGGCAGAAGGATACAAAAAAGGCTATATGACACATTATATAGATGGGCTTTCGAAGGAAAATGAAAAACTCTATATGAACCGTTATTTTACGAAAGGTAATAATAAATTTTTTGTAGATGATTATAAAATTAATAATCTAAACGAAAAAGATGAAGCATTGAAGATTGATTATGATTTCAGAATTGAAGATTATGCAAAATTTGTAGGCGATGAGATTTATATCAATATGAACATGGAAAAAGCGTTTAGTAACGATGAAATAGAAAAAGACCGAAAATCTCCAGTAGAAAATGATTATTTGTATAAAACAAATAACAGTACTTTTTTAGAAATTCCAGCAGGTTATGAAGTGGAGTATTTACCAGAAAATAGTAATTTCAGTAATGATTTATTTGGTTATAACATAGAATATAAAGAGAAAGATAACAAAATAGAATTCATTCATAATTACTATAAAAATTATTTGTTATTGAATAATGAGAGTTTTGAAGAGTGGAACAAAATGATAAAAGAAGTAAATAAGGCGTATCGTGAAGTTATTATTTTGAAGAAGAAGTAATTTTTCACTACAATTTTGTATTTTTCTATCTATCTTAAATTATAGAATTAAAACAATCATCGAAAAAATAGTAAATCAATGGCTATCACAAAAAAAGAAACTGATAAAAAACCTATCACAAAATATAGAAAGAGTAAAACAGAAAATTATATTAGTGAAATAGAATATTTAGAAAGAGAACTTTTAGCAGAAACGAAAAGCGAATATCATGATGGGAAAATTGTGGCAATGGCAGGAGCAAATTATAATCATAATTTAATAGCTGCCAAACTGTCAAGACATTTGGGAAATTGTTTGGAGGAAGAAGAATGCGAAGTAGTGAACAGCGATATGCTTGTACATATACCTAAATGTAAAAAATATTACTATCCTGATGTAACTGTAGTTTGTGAAAAACCAGCATTTGCAGAGAAGAAAAAAGGTAGGTCAGAAGCTCTTACTAATCCTCAAATAATAATAGAGGTTCTTTCAAAAGGTACAGCAGAATATGATATGGGGGAAAAAATGAAGTGTTATCTGACACTTAAAAGTTTGCAGCAATATGTGATTGTAAGTAGCGAAAGGAAATTAATTATTACTTATACTAAAGATAAAGAAGGAGATTTTAAAGTAAAAACCTATTCAGAAAATGATATTGTCTTAGTTGGAGAATGTAAAATTCCGATAGAAAAAATTTATAAAAAAGTAGGTTTTAATACGGAAAATGAAGAAGATAAAAGTTTAGAAAAAGAATAGAAGTTTTTTCAAGTGAAATAAATAGGAAGCACAAATTCTCTACTGAATTTGTGCTTTTCTATGTTTAATAATTAACATTCTCTAACAAAACATTTTTATTTTAAACTGATTATAATTATAAATAATATACGATTTAACATTTTAAGCTGAAGAGAATTAGAGTAAAATAATGATAGAAAAACTCAAAACCGAAATTATGGAAATGTTAATAAACGGCGAAATAGAACTTGAAAAAGCTATTTCACTGCCTGTTTTGGCGCAAAAACTGGATTGTAGTGTTACGCCTATTCGTGAACTGATGCAACAACTTTCTTATGCTTCTATTGTCCAAAATGTAAAAAACAGAGGTTTTGTAATTGGTAAGCCAAATGAAAAAGAATTGACTGATTTGTATGAATTGATTGTAATCTTAGAACAGGCAGCGATTGATTTTTCTATTTATAAAAAGGAAAATTTTTTGAGTATGGAAATGGCTCAAAATCAATTTATGAAAGCTCAAAATCCGTATGAACGTTTCAAAGCTGATATAATCTTTCATCAATCTATTATCAAAAATTACGATAACGATTTGTTTCATTATCATCTAAAAGGATTAAAAATAAGAACTTTCTTTTGTGAATTTGAATACATGCAAAACGACCAAAATACAGTAGATTCAGAACATTTACACCAAAAAATAATAGACAAACTAAAGGAAAATAATAAAACAGAAGCCAAAAAGCTCATCAAAGAAAACTGGCTTAACATCCTTCGTATTCTTATTTCTCAAAAGTAGCTGACACTTTTCAAGTGTCAGAAATATAACTATTTCAACTATGTAGTTTACAGACAGTTGGAAACTGTTTGCTACATAAAACCAAAAACTCATGCATTCATTCAAAATTTTTAGCTTTATAGTTCTATCCTTCTTTATAAGTTACTTTTCATCTGCTCAAAACATAATTTCTTATGAAGAAGCTGGACAAAGTGTAGGTACAATTTATGGCGATTCACTCAAAATAAACGGCAAACCTTATACAGGAATTGTACGAGATTATTTCAAAAATGGAAAACAAAAATTATGGGTAGAAGTCAAGAACGGTCGTGCAAATGGAGAATGGATAGAATGGCATCATAACGGAATTATGCGTTATCATGCTTTTTGGAAAGACGGAAAAGGACACGGAAGGTGGCAATATTTTGATGAATTCGGACAGCTAACAGGAGAATGTTTTGTTATTGAAGATTATTATAATGGTGCTGAAAGAATATATTATCCAAATGGAAATCTAAAATCAGAAACTTTTTTTGTAAATAATAAAAAAGTAGGTTATTCTTATTTTTACAATGAAGATGGAAGTACAAAAGAACGCAACAAATACGAAGACGGAAAATTAGTTATTGATTCGCCTCGCTTATTTGCACCCTATCTTTTTGATAGAAATAAAGGCATTTTTGATACTAATGAATGGGGAATTACATTTTTGCCTGACAATAAAACAGCTTATTTTACGAGTAGAAAAGAAGGCGAAAAACAGAAGATTTATAAAATGACTTTAAAAGACGATAAATGGCAAAATCCAGAAATTGTTCCTTTTTCAACAGATAGAGATGAAGCTATTTATTACGATAAAAAAACGAATAATTTATTTTTTGGTTCTGCTCGTTCATTAAATTCCAAAAACTCAAGCAAAAAAGATTCAGATTCTAACATAGACTCTGAGATAGATATGAACATTTGGAAAATAAATTTGAATGAAGAAAACAAAGGCAAACCAACAGCTTTATCATTCAATAAAACGATGAGGAAAGGCGATAAATTTCCTGCTAATTACGAAACAGGAGCAGTTACAGATAGCTTAGGAAATCTTTATTTTTGGACAAAAAGCGAAACAGGAAATGATACTGATATTTTTATTTCTAAACTAAAAAATGGTGTTTATCAAAATCCAATTTCAATTGGCGAACCTGTAAATACAAAAGATTATGAGTCTAGTCCTTGCATTTCTCCAGATGGAAATTATATGATTTTTGCTCGTTTTGTAAATGAAACAGGCTTTGGAAAGGAAGATTTATTTTTTAGCAAAAATATAAATGGAAAATGGACTACTCCCAAAAACTTAGGTGTACTTATCAATACAGTTTCAAATGAAAGCTTTCCGTCCTTTTCTCCAGATGGAAAATATTTTTACTTTTCTAGCGATAGAGAAGACAAAGAGCATTGGAAACTTTACTATTTGGAAACTAGATTTTTAGATTTAGATTAAAGTTTTATTTCTAGTAATTCTATTCTGTTAAAAAAGCCTTTGTTTGAAAGTAAGCAAAGGCTTTCTTGTGTAAAAAATCGTAGATTTTCGTATCTTTGCACCAAATTAAAAAACCTTCTTGTTGAACGTTTACTTTTCAAACCATAAACAAAACGAAACAAGATAGATATAAAAAATATGGCTACTCTTTATCGCAAATTCGGAATTACTACAATTATTGCTGTTTACCTGCTTATTTTGGTAGGTGGAATTGTGCGTAGTACAGGTTCGGGAATGGGTTGTCCAGATTGGCCTAAGTGCTTTGGACAGTATATTCCACCGACAGATATTAGTGAACTGCCAGAAGATTACAAAACTATTTTTGCCGTTCAGGGACGTGAGATTGCTGATTTTAATGCTGTTCATACGTGGATAGAATACATCAATCGCCTTTTAGGAGTTTTGATTGGACTTTTTATTCTGATTACTGCTGTTCTTTCGGTTTCGTTTTGGAGGAAAGATAAAATAATTACGATTTTGTCTGTTTTAGCTTTGATTGCAGTTATTTTTCAAGGCTGGTTGGGCGCAAAAGTAGTTTCAACAGATTTGCACGAAGGAATGATAACCATTCATATGATAATGGCACTTGTTATTGTCGGACTTTTGATTTATACCGTTGTTCGTTCGTATAACGGAGTTTTGAAAACTGAAAAAGTGAGTAACATTTCAAAGGTTAATTTAATTGCTTTTGCAAGTGCAGGAGTTGCTTTTGCTCAACTGATTTTGGGAACACAAGTAAGAGAAAACATTGATACAATCTCAAAAACATTAGGCGAGAATATGCGAAGTGAATGGATAGAAAATTTGGCAGAAATGAGTAATACATTTTACATTCACCGTTCTTTTTCAATTTTGGTTTTGCTTCTTCATGTAGGTTTGATTTATATGCTTTGGAAAAATGCTAGTAAAAACGGACGCATTCAAACATTAGGAAAAAGCCTTTTAATTATCTTAGTAATAGAAGTAATTACAGGAATAATAATGGCTTATTTTGCCATTCCAAAACCCTTACAACCGATTCATATGCTTTTGGCTTCTGTAGCTTTGGGCATTCATATATTACTTATTTTATTTATTAATTTTGAGTTTTTGTTTGGTAGAAATGTCGCTCGTGGAATACGAGCAACGGATGAGTAATGAAATGAGTAAAAAAGATAAATAACAAAAAAAGAAAAATCTCCCATTGCTCGTGTCCTCACGAGCGATATTTAAAAAAAATACAATTATGCTTACCAAAACTGATTCACTTACTTTGGACATAAACTTAGACCTTCCAGAAACTCCTGCTAACAAAAAGGAAAAATATAACACCGATGTTATTCATGCCGAAACCTCAAAACTAAAAGCATTTTTTGCACTCTTGAAGTTTCGTTTGTCTGCTTTGGTAGTTTTTTCTTCTGCTATTGGTTATGCTTTGGGAGTAGAACAAATTACGGATTGGAAAGTGTTTGCTATTTTTTGTTTTAGTAGCTTTATCATTACAGGCTCTGCCAATACGCTCAATCAAGTAATTGAAAAAGAGTATGATAAAAATATGAAACGCACCAAAACTCGTCCGATTCCGACAGGCGTAATTTCGCAAGCCGAAGGAATTATTTTTGCCGTTATTTTGGCAATTATTGGAGGAGCTTTACTCGTTACTTTCGTTAATTCCTTGACGGCTGCACTTGCTTTGCTTTCCTTGTTTTTATATGCTTTTGTTTACACGCCTTCAAAGCGCATTTCTTCTTTTTCTGTTTTTATTGGTGCTTTCCCTGGTGCTTTTCCTCCTCTTATTGGTTGGGTAGCTGCGACAGGAGAGATTACACAATTTGCACTTATTCTTTTTGCGATTCAGTTTATTTGGCAGTTTCCTCATTTTTGGGCAATTGCTTGGCTTGGAAATGATGATTATGTAAAAGCAGGTTTCAAAATGCTTCCGAGTGGTGGCAAAACATTACGAACGTCTATTCAAATTTTGACTTATACTATCTTCCTTTTGCCTATTGGACTTATGCCTTATGTCTATGGAATGTCTGGAGGGATTTCGGCAATAATTATCTTTGTTTGTGGACTTTTATTTTTAGTTCCTGCTTGGCTTTTAGTCAAAAAAGGAGACAACAAATCAGCTTTAATGCTTATGTTTTCGTCGTTCTTTTATTTACCTATTGTTCAATTAGCGTTATTATTTGACAAGTTGTAGTGTGTCGCTCGTGAGGACACGAGCAACGGCTATATGTGTCTTGAGGAAACCATCCTACCATTGCTCGTGTCCTCACGAGCTATTTATAAAAAAACCCAATTATTTAAAAATTATAAAAATGAGTACTACAAAAAATATATACATAGAAGAGCAAGAAATAACCACCATGCATCCAAAAAGATTTAATGTTTGGTTGTTTATTGTAAGTATTATTATGCTTTTTGCAGCCCTTACTTCGGGTTATATCGTAAGACAAGGTGATGTTTTGAAAGAATGGCTAGTTTTTGACTTGCCTTCGCTTTTTTATTGGAGTACGGGAGTGATTTTGCTAAGTAGTGTTACGATGCACTGGGCATATTTGGCTGCTAAGAAAAATGAAATCGGACAAGTAAAAATCGGTCTTTGGCTGACACTTGCTTTAGGATTTGTGTTTTTGTATATGCAAATAAAAGGCTGGGGACAGCTTGTAGATTCAGGTGTTTTCTTTGCTGGAGAAAAAAGTAATCCTGCTGGTTCGTTTATCTACGTTATCTCTGGGCTTCACGGAACGCATATTCTTGCAGGTTTGGCATTTGTTGCCATTACGCTTATTAGAGCAATGAAATCACAAGTTCATTCAAAGAGTACAAATACGATTGCGATGTGTATGACTTTTTGGCATTTCTTAGATTTACTTTGGGTGTATTTGTTCTTCTTCTTTTACTTCTTTAAAGATGGATTGAATTAAAAGTCAATTACAAATTATTAATTACAAAAAAAGCAAGTTTGGAAATGAACTTGCTTTCTTGTTTTCGAAAAAAATGACCTTTCTCAAAAGGAAAAATTATGATAAACAAATATTTAAAAACAAGTTGGAATGTCTTAGTTGTAGGCTTACAAAATGACTGGATTACCTCAAAGCAAGTCATAAAATTAATCAATGAAAATCAATCTCATCTAAATTGTAATGATGATTTATTAGTTGACTTGAATATAAACGATGATGATAAAAGTACTATCTTAGATTTAATACGAAAGAGCTATGAAATTAATGAGGAAAAAGGAGTAAAAGAATGGCAAAATTCTATTCTGTTTGCTATTGAAAATTCTGATATATCGCTTGAAGAAAAATTAAGCGAAATCGATTTACAATGGGCAGATTTTAATTACCTTAATGAATGGAGAAGTTTTATTCGTTATACATTTGGTGGAAATGCTAACTCTAATGAAGAAGCACATAAATTATTCTTGCACTACCTTAAACAATTAGAAATACAATGAAATTAACATCTATAAAAAAACAAAAAATAATATCAAAAAGCATTCAATTCCATAAAGCCCATAATATATTGAAATATCTAATTTATATTTTCTCTCTTACACTTTTATTTTCTTGTACAAGCAAAGTTGAAGAGAGTGAAATTGACAAGAAAGCTGCACAATTAAACGAAGAAGCATTAAACCTGTATCAAAATTTTATTCTGAACAAAGATAGCGTACTCAAAGCAATAACACTTCTTGATAAAGCAATAGAAATTGAACCTAATTATTTCGTAGCTTTTCATAATAAAATAGCTTTTCAGATAAAGCTTGGACAAGTAGAGGAAGCAATCAATACTTGTAAGAGAATAGAAAAACTAAGACCTAATAGTGAAGAAACAAAAGTGATGATAGGTATACTTCATTATTCAAACGGAGATACTATTTCAGCAAATAAAAAGTATAACGAAGCAAATCTATTGTGTCAAAAAAAACTTGATACATTATCTAATGAGAGTGAAGAAGAATTTAGAATAAAAACAAACAAGGCTATAGTTTTAAAATTTCTAAATAGAGAGAAAGAAGCTAATGAAATTTTCCGTTCTGTTGACGTAAACAAATCATATCTAGATGAAGCGCAAAGAGAATTTATGCAAGAAGCAATCAACGATTTTATAAAATATACGCCTGAAGAATTGGAGCAAATGTACTTTGGAAGTAGGTCTAATAAATGAAGAGTAAGATAAAGAAAACAAATAACCTTTTACAGATTATCCGTTTTTCCCTTACCTTAAAAGGTGCAATATAGCTTTCTCACACTAAAGTGTGAGCTACATTGTGAGCTACAGAATACATTACTCCTTCAAATTCACTTTCTTGAGTTCTCCTGTCGGAGTCAGAATATAAATTGTTTTCTCTTCTTTTTCTTTCGGTAAATCATAATTAATTTTTAACGTAAAGAGCAACTGAACAGCAGGCTCTAAAATAGTTGGATTAATGATACATTCTATTTTGTCATAATCTAACTTTTCATAAAAAGCACTTGGCGAACGATTTTCATTATTTACCTTTGAGTTTTTAGAGAACGATGTTTTTCCTTTCGAGATAGCTTCATACGAACGATACCTATCAAAAGGGAAAAAGGTTTGAAAATTTTCGCCCATTCGCTTGTCTAGTTTAGAAAGTTTTATATTCAAACTATCATACGATTTTTCTTTTTTGAGAATCAATTCAACTGCTTTACTGCGCAATCTTTGATACAAAACATCTGTATTTTCAATAAAATATTCTACTTTCAATAAATCATAAATTTCATTTTCGGCTGCTTTTTCAATTATTTTATCCAAAATAGTATTGTCTTTAAAACGAATATGAACATTCTTTTTTAGCTCAAAACCAACAGGAACTTCATTATAGGTTCTACTAAAAAGTTTCTTTTCCACATCATATTCATATTCTGGAACGAGCGACAGAAAATCAATTATCATTTCGTTTTCCTTTATTCCTAACTCTAAAAGTCCTTTTTGAAAGTCAGCAATTCGCTTGTCCATATTCTCTTGCACCTCTTTTAGTTTATCTCCTTTTTGTTCAATATGAAACATAGCGACATATTCATCTGCTGTTACATTCATCAAAACAGTCGTTTCCAAAAATATAAGTTCATCATACGTAACTGCTTGTGGAAGTTGTTGTGTAGGTCGCTCGTTTTTGTCGTACTCCGAATTGCTATAATTATAATTTGCTCTATTCTGCGCTAGACAAACAGAACTTGATAAAATTAGAAATAAGATAAGGAAGAGTTTGATAAGTTGATTGCTTGCAGTTTTCATAAAATTAAAATATTTTTGGTAAATAGATGTTTTTGATTTAATTATTTTTTATTAGATGTTTATTTTCAGAAATTGCATAAAGTTTTTACGAGCAATTTGATTTGTCAAATTACCATAACGTTTTTAGATTAAAATTTATATGTAGCAATTTGATTTGTCAAATTATCCTTTCTACAACCTCTCAAAAATGATAAATCTTTCCAATTTACAAAAAGATAGAGTTTCAACAGCACAAGTCATTGCAGATATTGGCGTTTTAATTTTGGTTTTGATTAATTTAGCTCTAATTATTTTCAATTTCTTATTTACGGCAGAATTAGTTCAAGATTTTCTCAAAACCTATCTCACTTCATTTTATAATTTTTACAACGATTATATTTTCAAAAATTTTGCTTTAATAGATTTAGTCTTTGTAGGAATTTTTGTTACTGATATTTTTGTTCGTTGGTCAATTGCTATTTATCTAAAAACGTATCATCGGTGGTTTTTTTATCCTTTTATTCATTGGTACGATGTTTTGGGCTGTTTGCCTTCCTTTCGTTCGTTTCGTGTTTTGCGCTTGTTTGCCATTCTTTACAAACTTCATCTGATGGGAGTAATTAATCTTGCCAACACCTATATTTACAGAACAGGAGGAAAATATTTTTCCATTTTTGTAGAAGAAGTTTCCGATAGAGTGGTCATCAATGTACTCAATGAAGTGCAAGTAGAGGTAATGAAAGGAAGTCCGATAGTAGAGAAAATAGTGGAAGATGTCATTCAGCCTCGTTCAAATCTACTTACCACTTGGATTACAAAACGTGTACAAACAGTAGCAGCACAAAATTACCCAACTTATAAATACGAACTTCGCCGTTATGTAGAAACACTAATAAATGAAGCCGTAGAAAAAAATGCAGAAATAAAAACGATAGGAAAAGTACCTATTATGGGAGAATTTATTTCTCAAAATTTGGAAAGAGCGATTGCAGATATTGTTTTTAATGTAGTCAATCAGCTTGTCGAAGATGCCACAACCGTTGAAGAGAACCGTATTTTGAAAGAAGTAACTCAAATATTGGTCGAAGCATTACTCATAGATTCAAAATCACAAGAGCAGTTCGGAATGATAACCAAAGGAATGATAAGCGAAGCGTTAGAACTCATCAAAAAACAAGTCGCTATCAAACAATGGAAAGTAAAAGAATTAGAAGAGCAAGAGTTTGGAATCAGTCCACCTCCACAAGAAAGCATTGAAGAAATAAAAGTAGAATGGAGAGAAGAAGAAATCAAAAAAACAAATCCTTATTATAAATCGTCAGAAAATAAAAAACGAAAGTAATAAAAGTCATCTTGTCCGAAATTGGTAAAAAAAAATAAAAGAACTACCTTTGTAGATTAATTAAACTAATTTGTACGGTTTTAGACTTACCGTAGAAAAACACTTATTTTTGAAATTATACGATAGCTTGGAAGCTATCGGCTACATATACATAAATCATAAATTTTGGATATACAAGGAGTAATTATTGGCATTTTGCAACTTTTAGCCTCGCTTTCTCTTTTGGTAGGATTGCACGAACTAGGTCATTTGTTGGCAGCAAAATATTTTGGTGTTAGGGTAGAAAAATTTTCTATTGGTTTTCCACCAAAAATATTCGGTTTCAAATATGGAGAAACAGAATACTGTTTGAGTGCTTTACCTTTGGGAGGTTACGTCAAAATAACAGGAATGATTGACGAATCATTAGATTTGGAACAAATGAAAAGTGAACCTCAACCGTATGAGTTTCGCTCAAAACCAGCTTGGCAACGTCTTATTATCATGCTTGGTGGAATTATTTTTAATGTAATTTTGGGCGTTTTGATAATGGTCGGAATTGCTTTTGCGTATGGAGAAAAGTACATTCCGATAGAAGAAGTAAATAAATTCGGAATTGAAGTAAACGAACTAGGAGAAACACTTGGACTCAAAACAGGAGACAAAATCATTAATGTAAACGGAGAAACGCCAAAATCATTTAGGGATTTATTAGATCCTTCTTTTATCTTAAACGATGATTCGTATTATACAATCAATAGAGATGGACAAGAATTAAAAATTCCGATTACAAGTGAGTTTTTACAAGTTTATAGTTCTGATAAAGATGAAGCAAAAGGATTTATGTCGGTTCGTGAAGGAAAATATCCTTTTCATATAAAGGGAATTGTGCCAGATAGAAATGCAGAACAAGCAGGTTTGAAAGCAAAAGATAGGATTACAAAAGTAAATGAAACGCTTACTCCAGACTTTGACTCGTTCCAACAAATTCTGCATCAGAATGCAGGAAAAACACTTAATTTTGTAGTCGAAAGAGAAGGTAAAATAATGAATTTGCCAGTAAGTGTAGCAAAAGACAGCACTATCGGAGTACGAATAGAAAACGAAATGAAATTTGTAGAACGCCCATACAGTTTTACCGAATCGTTGGAAGTGGGTACAGGAATGGCTTTTGGAGTAATTGGAGTACAAGCAATGGCATATAAAAAGATGGCAAAGGGAGATATTAATGTTTCCGAATCGCTTAGTGGACCATTAGGAATGATTTTGTTCTTTGGTTCTGAATTTGATGCCTATCGTTTTTGGAGAATTACAGGACTTTTGTCTATGGTTTTGGCATTGATGAATCTGTTACCAATTCCTGCTTTGGATGGTGGACATGTTATGTTTCTGCTTTATGAAATGGTTTCGGGTCGTCCTCCTTCGGATAAGTTTTTAGAAGTAGCTCAAAAAATAGGAATGGTTCTTATTTTATGTTTAATGGTTTTTGCCTTCGGAAATGATATTTGGAAAATGATTAGAGGATTTTTCTAATGTAGCTTACGCTTCAGCGTGAGATTGTATTAATGTAGCTCAAAATGTAGCTTACGCTTCAGCGTGAGATTGTATTAATGTAGCTCAAAATGTAGCTTACGCTTTAGCGTGAGATTGTATTAATGTAGCTCACTCTTCAGAGTGAAAAAGCCTAAAAAGCCATTTCAAAACTAAAAACAGTAGTTTTGAAATGGTTTTTTCTGTTTAAAAAAAATTCATTTATATAGATAATTTTTACCTTTTTCTCAAACAAAAATCCATTTTTTGACTTATAAATTCTATACTAGAAACTCTTTTTTTCTACCATTTTTTAAACTCCATTTTTCATGAAAATAGCTATTTTAGCGCATTGTCTTTATCCGATTTCAGAACCGTATGCAGGAGGATTAGAAATGATAACGCACCAACTTTGTAAAAGTCTTAGAGAAAAAGGACATACCGTTCACTTGTACGCTCATAAAGATTCTGATTCTTCTTTTACCGTTTTCCCTATCGAAACAGACAAAAAAGATAGTTCTATAAATTTGGATGGCGTAATTCATTATTTAGGGGAGCATTGTGGATTGGCAGAAGATTTTATTTATCAAAGTGCTGCGTATGGAAAATCTATCAATCAAATAAAGCAAGGAGATTATGATATTGTGCATAATAATTCACTTCATCATCTTCCTATTTCGATGGGAAATATGTTGGATATACCTTTGATTACTTCATTTCATACGCCTCCTTTTCCATTTTTGCAGATGGGAACGGCTTCTGTTTATGGAGTTTGTAATCAGACTTTTACGACGGTAAGCCAAAAATTAGGTCAGGTTTGGGAAGAATTTATTGAAAGCTATGAAGTTGTCTATAATGGAATTGATGTTTCGAAATGGAAATACACTGAAAAGGTAGAAAAAGAATTCGAAACGACTGCTTTTTGGTCAGGTAGAATGTGCATCGAAAAAAGCTCCTCATCACGCTATTCAAGCAGCTTTGAAAGCAGGTATAAAACTAACTTTAGCAGGACAAATGAGTGATGAAAAATATTTTAAAGAACATGTACAACCTCTTTTGGATAACCATAAAGAGAATATAAACTATGTAGGACACATCAGTCAGAATCAAATCAATGAGTATTTGTGTAATTCTGCTGTCAGTTTTTTTACAAGTACGTGGGAAGAACCGTATGGCTTAGTTTTAGCAGAATCTTTGGCTTGTGGAACTCCTGTAATTGCTTACAATATTGGTGCAGCACCAGAAATTCTGACAAGCAAAACAGGAATTTTGGTAGAACCTAATAACATAGAAGAACTTGCAAAGGCTTTCAAAACGGCTTCAAAATTAAGTAGAAAAGACTGTCGAAATCGTGCCGAAAACTTTTGTAGTGTAGAGAAAATGGTGGAAAGTTATATCCATCTTTACGAACAAAAAATTGCAGAATACAAAGATGAAAAAGAATTTGTAGTGGCTTAGTTTTTTCCCATTAGCAACGTCCGATTACGGACGCTTGCTAAGGGAGATTTGGTTTTCATTTTCATTTCAAAAAAGACGTTACTAATGGTTTATTAGCAATCGTCGCTATCCTAAAAATTATGCTTGCTTATTACGCACACAATCACGGTGCAGGACATTGTAATTACGCTTTTCAGTTTGCTTCTCACATTCCCATGCTCATTCTGACGAGTAGAAAAGAGGCGTTACAGGAGTCTATGAAAGTATCTGTGAAAATCAAAAATGCAGAACAGAATATTACACTTATTCCAGATGAGGATTTAGAAGAAAATGCCTTGCCGTTGTCTGATTTCCCTACACCTTCCTATTTGCATTATGCACCTTTCGGAATGAAAAAAAGTATTTTACGTTATCAAAAAGTAATAGAAAACTTTATGAAATATAATGTAGAACTTCTGATTGTAGATGTGAGTGTAGAAATGGCTTCTTTTGCAAGAATAATTGGAGTGCCTTATATTTACGTAAAAATGATGGGAAATCGAAACGACAAACCACATTTGTATGCATATGAAGGTGCAGCTTTTTTGATTGCATTTTATCCAGAAAGTTTGGAAGCGAAAGAAACACCAAAATGGGTAAGAGAAAAAACGCTTTATATGGATTTCTTCTCAAAATTTAGCGAAACTGATTTTGATAAAAAAGAATGTTTGGAACAGATAAAAAGAACAAATTCTAAATTAAAGAATGACTCTTTATCAGAAGAAGACAATTATGTTACGGTTTTGAAAGGATTTGGAGGAGATGATTTGGATGAAAATTACTTTAATTCTGTCCGAAAATTATTTCCAAATCACAAAATTTTAGTAGTTGGAAAGGCTGGACAAATTCCTCAAAATAAAGTAGATAGTAATTTTATAGAATGTGGAATTGTAGAAAGTACCTATCCGTACATCAAAATTTCGGATTTTGTGGTGGGTGCGTGTGGCTCAAATACGACTTCTGAAATCGCTACAATAGGAAAACCGTTTTTGATGACACCAGAAGAACGACCCTTTGAAGAACAATTTTGTATGGCTGACGGATTGCAAAGAATGAAAGTAGGTTTGAAAATAGATTTTGATTCAGATGAAGAATTAAATTCTAAACGAATAAACGAAATTAATCAAAAACTAAATTCTTTAGATTCCGAATGGTTGGGATTGATAGAAAATAATGCTGTTCAGATTTTTGCAGAATGGATAAAATCTAAAAACTTGAAAGACAAAAATTGCTTTGTAGAAATGTTGGAAGAAATAAAGAAATACCGTTCTGTTTCTAATTTACCTTTGTAATTTTGTCTGTAGTCTGTCGCTCGTGAGGACACGAGCAACGGAAAAAGTCTAAATTTCACAAATTCTACCATTGCTTGTGTCCTCACGAGCGATACATCGGAAACTATAAAAAATCCTATGCAAAAACCATTACTAAAAGCCAGTATCATCATCATTGTTTCTGGCAGAAAAACGCATTTACACAACGTTTTGGACGGAATAGAAAATAATACGCTTCTTCCTTCTGAAGTGGTAATTGTTTCGATGAACGAGAAATTAGAATTAAATCAAGAAAAAAAATACTCATTCGATTTAAAACTAATTGATTTATTTTTGCCTTCTCATCGTTTGCCACTTGCAGAAGCTCGTAATACAGGTGCAAAAAACGCAAAAGAAGAAATGTTGATTTTCTTAGATGTAGATTGTATTCCTTCGCCTAATTTTTTGGATAAAATGGCTACTTGTCTTTCAAAATCTATTGATAATGATTTTATGAAAACAGGTTTGGTAATGGCTACACCTCGTTATCTTAATTTTCTGACAGAAGAACAAAAACAAGCAGGGATAGCAAAAGACATGAACTTTTTGATAGAAAATAGTCAGTTTCATCCACATCGTCCTGAAATTATCGAACCTTGTCAGCGTACAGAGCAGTATGAAATTTTTTGGAGTTTGTGTTTTGGTTTGTCAAAAACTAAGTTTGCAGAAATAGGAGGTTTTGATGAGGATTTCGTGGGTTATGGGGGAGAAGATACTGATTTTAGTTTTATGGCGAGGGAAAAAAATATTCCATTTTTCCTTTCTAATGCGATTGTTTTTCATCAACAGCACGCAGTAAGCAGCCCACCTTTAGGACATTTTGAAGATATTGTAACCAATGCAAATGTCTTCTATAAAAAATGGAATCGATGGGCAATGGAAGCTTGGCTTATAGAATTTAAAGAATTAGATTTGATAGAATGGAACGAAAACTCAAATAATCCTATCAAAATAAAAAATTATCCTTCTGAAGAATTGTTGAAAAGCTGTTTGAAAGAAAAAGCTGCTTTTGCATAATTTTTTGTAAGAATTGATACTATATTTTTCCATAAAATAGAGTTTGCAAAACCCTATTTTATGGAAGAATGAAACTAATGAATGCTCGGACGCATAGAAGCATTTCCATTTATTGAAGTTCCATTTGTTTTAGGCAATTTTTTGTTCAATGGTTTACTTTCTGGCATCTTCGGTTCTTCTTTAGTTTCTTTTTCATCTATAACAGAATCACTATCCTTTTTTGGAGCAGGAAAAACTGTTCCTTGTTCTTGGAAATATTCTGGCGAACGTCTTGGTAATTTTCTCCCAAAAGTAAGGTTCGAAACCATCCTAATATCACGATTTGTAAATTCCCAAATCTCTCCACTCTCATCAATTGCTACGGTAAACATTTTTTCGATTTCCATTCCGTATTCTGTGATGTACAAAACTCGTCCTTTTCCACGAGGAGTTTCTACTTCGATATTGTTTTTTACTTCTAAAATAAACATAATTGTATAAAAATTGAGTTGAAAAAATTAAGCTAAAAAAATGAGCATGTAAATAAATGCTTTAACATCTACTAAGAGGTTATTTATTGCTAAACGCTACGATTAAAAAAAAGTTTTGGTTTAATTATTTTTTTACAGATATGTTTTCAAAATTATTTGTTTATACTTAAATAATTATTTATTGAAAATTAGCAAATTTGTTTAAACAAAAACCAAAACATGAAGTTGGTGCTACTGTGTTATCTTCCTAGTTATTATTTTTTTAGAAGGAAAGAAAAAAATCCTTCAATAACTTACATTTTTTGCTTTTTACGATTTATTTTTTTAACTACTTATGTATATTTTTCATTTTTTAATCTATGGACTTCTATGTCTAAATTTTTTAGCCTTTTTAGTTTGCATAATCTTGCGTTTTAGAATGGTATTTTTAGCTAGTTCTTATGTAAAAAATAAGCAAACTGTTCTTGAAAATACTGTTCAAACTAATACAAAAATTACTACTGTACAGAGTAATTTGGAAAATAGTTTTGTTTCAATTCATATTCCTACCCATTCTGAACCTCCACATATTGTGCTTCGTGCTTTAAAAAGTCTGGTTTCTCTTTCTTATCCAAATTACGAAGTAATCGTTTTTGATAATAATACATCGGAGCGTGAACTTTGGCTTCCTTTACGAGAATTTTGTCAGAAACATAGCGACAAATTTAAGTTTGTACATGCAATGGGTGTAAAAGATTACAAGGCAGGTGCATTGAATTTGGCGTATCAATATATTGACAAGAGGACTTCACATATAATGGTAATTGATGCAGATTATTGTTTGGATAAAAATGTATTGGAGAAAGCCTTATCTCATTTTGAAAATAAATTTGAAAGTGGTAAGGAAAATTCTAAAAAAATAGGCTTAGTTCAGTTCCCACAATCTTATTATAATGCAACTTCTCAAAACTTACCTTTGAAAAGCGAGTACCAACATTTTTTTGATGTCTATATGCAGGCAGCCAACCAATTAGACTGTGTTTTGTGTACAGGAACAATGAGCATTTTTAGCAAACAATGTTTGGAAGATATTGGGCTTTGGTCTGGAGAAAGTATTACAGAAGATGTAGAAATGGGAATAAAAATGCACCAGAACAATTACAAAGGTGTTTTTGTAAATCAATCTCTAGGAAAGGGATTAATGCCAACTGATTTGAAAGGACTCCGAACGCAGCGCAAACGTTGGGTATATGGAAATATGCAAACGCTCCTTACCTTTTTCAAAAACTCAAACGGATTTTCATTTTCTCAACTAACAGGCATTTTTTCTATTCTTACGGCGTGGTTTAGCTTTTTATTTATTCCTATAATTACACTTTTTTTAGGAGCTGTTTCTTATGCTTTTACGGCTTCTTTGTTTGCACTCATAATTGTAAAATTTAGCTTAGTTTCTATTGGAATAGAATTTATTTTTAAAACATTTTTTCTTTATTTTTCTTGTAGTTGTGAAGATGACACAAAATCCATAAAACAAAAACTAGCTTGTTTTGCTGTCCATTTCGGAATGGTTTGGGAAACGAGCATTGCTTGGTGGCTTTGTATTTTCGGTTTGCCACTAGGTTTTGAGAGGACAAACAAATTTTTTAAGAAAGATTCTCATTCTTGTTTGATTCCTAATTTCGTTTTGTTAGTTCTCTTTGGAGCAATTTTTTTAATGCTCACTTTAGCAGAACTCTATGTTTTGGCTGGTTGTGTTTTGCTTGTTGCTACTCCTTTTTGTGCTGTTTTTTATCTTTTCGAAATGATGAATTATACACAAAAATATACAGCTAAAATTTTGCCTTCCTCTTCTACAACAGTTTCTTATTCAAAATAAAAAAAACTACAAATGGGATTTTATCTATTCGTTATTGGTCTTTTGCTTATAATAATGGTCTTCGTAGATTTTTTTTATACTACACTTTCAGGCAATGGCTCTGGATTTCTGACCAAATATTTTAATAATTTCCTTTCTAAGATTATTTTAGCTTTAAATTGGAAATGGTTACGCAAAATATCAGGTTTTTTGCACGTTACGGCTACGCTTAATTTATGGCTTATTATTTTGCTGGTTAGTTGCTTTTTTATGTTTAGTAGCAACGAGCCAATGATTATAAATTCTAGTACAGACGAACCTGCTTCTTTTGGAGATCGTTTTTATTATACGTGCTATATTCTCTCTACAGTTGGGATTGGAGATTATGTACCTGCTACAAATTTTGGACAAATACTTACTGGTTTTTTGTCTTTTTCTGGTTTTATTTTGCTAACAACTGCACTGGCGTATGTAATTTCGGTTACTGGAGCAGTAAGTGATAAGCGAGATTTGGCTATTGGAATTTCTTCTATGGGAGATAATCCAAAAGATTTGTATGCTTATTTTACGCAGGAAGAAAAACTAAGTCTGCTCTTCGAAGCTTCTCCAAATATGCGTGAACTTTTGCATACTTTTACACACAACTACCTTTCTTACCCAATGATAGAAAATTATCTTACCAATAATCCAACTAATTCGGAAGGCATTCAACTTGTCAATTTGTATGAAGTTTTGCGTATTGTTTTTTGTCAATCCAAACAGAATGAGCAGGTAAAATTACTTCCTTTGATTCGTTCGTTTAATTATTTTATGAAAATTCATATGAAAAACGAAAAAAGCAATACCGATTATGAAGAGAAAGAAGTAAATGAATTAAGGATAAGATATTGGACTCCTATTTTACAAAAAAATGGAATAAGCGTAGATGTTACTAACATTCGATTACAGGACATAAAGTTAGAAAATATAGATTCTCTTTTAGCGAGTTCGGGTTGGGATTGGAAGGATATTTATGATTTTAGCGATGAGAAGAGTAGTTTGTATGATTAAGTTAATTGTTAAAATTCTATTTTATATTATAGACTTTTGTTCTAAATACTGTGTAACGTAAGTTTATTAATAAAATCAATGACGTTTTATACTCCACCGTCAACTAGGCTAAAGCCGTCGTTGAGGTTTTTGAGCAATAATCCTCGTTGACGGCAAAGCCTCAACGACAGTAGAAAAATGCTAACAAATTTATGTTACACAGTACTAAATAGCAGAGGGTTTTATTTACAATATATATTAAAAAAACCCTTCACTCAACAAAACATTAGGGTAAACGCACGAAACTTTTTATACTGCTTTTAGTGTGTTTAAACACACTTTAACTATCAGAGTAAATTCAATTTACAAAGTTAAAAACTAGCTTGATTTGCTTTAAACGAGTACAATTTTTTTTCGTGCGTTTACCCTAACAAAACATTGAATTAAAAGATTTTTGAAATAACTTTACTTTTTTACTTTGTTTGCCTGTTTGCTTTGTATCAAATCGTGCAAATCAATAGATTCCAGTAAATGTTTTCCAGATGGAAACGAACTTGTAATTTGAGCTAAATAAGCACGAATAAATGAAATAGACATAGGAATGCCAGAATAATATAAACTTCCTGAAATATAATCTTCTTCAAGATTGCGCTGAGCAAAACGAAAAGTGCTTTCCGTTTTTATAGTGTAAAATACTCCTTGTTCTTTTTCTTCATTGTAGGAAAGATGGAATAAGATTTCAAAAATATTTGCATTACTATCAGCTTGAAGAATGTCAAAATCAATTTTTAAAGTTGGTTTAGTAGTTTGTGTTTCTGTCTGCGATATACATCCTATCTCCAAATATGTAACGACAAATTTTTTTAAGCGAAAAGGTGATTTTTTGGCAATGTGCATATTCTTAATTTTAATTTAAGCAGCTATATTTCTACGAGTATTATCTCCATATTTCATATTTTCTGGAGGACTAAAATTAATAGAGTGAAAGGATTTTTTTGCTTTATTTCTCGCCTCCACTTCAATGAAAACATAACTATCCAAAATTTTTATAATTTGAGCAAGTTGTTTGAGGTTGATAAGTTTGTCGCCTGTCCAAAGCTGAGAAATAAAACCTTTCGAAACGTTCATTCTCTTAGCAAGTTCAGATTGAGTCATTTTCACTTCCTTCATTCGATCGATTATTCTTTGAATAATTAAATGGTGTATTTGCGAAGCTGCAAATTCAATCTTTTCTTTTTCGTTTTGAGGGCGTAGTTTTTCAGTTACTAATTTTCTTAAAAGTTCTTTTTTTTCTTGAGTTGTCATAGCAATAGATAATTTTAGGGTTTAGTAGTCTTGATTTTCTTCATTATTCTGCTCTTCAATTTCTTGGTCATTTTCTTCAAACAAATAACATACTTTGTTCATCTGCTTAATTTTGTTTTTGACTTTAGCTGGTATTTTCTGCTCGTCTTTGTGCCTTAGAAAAAATAACATAACGATTTTCTTGAATTTGTGCTTGTCTTCTTCAAAGAATTCTTTGCAGTAAATACGAGCATTTAATTTACCTCCTTTACTGCCTTTGAAAGCGAATTTCATAGCTGTAATATCCTTGGTATCTGCATCAATAATTTCTTTTCGATAGAGTTTGTCTCTATACACTCCTGAAAAAATAATGTTGAAAATATTATTTAACTTCTTTCTTGCTGCCTTTTCAGTAATCAAAAAATTAGTTATTTCCTCAAAATTTTCTTCATCAATATAAATTTTAACTTCCCATTCGTGAGGTATTAATTTCCAATCCTCTTCATTAAAAAATAAATCTAAAGGAAATTCAATAGTATTTCGTTCGTTTTTTTTCCAAAAGTTAAGCTATTAGTAAACAAAAAATTAAGTGAAAAAGTTAGATATTTACAACTTTTTTTAAAATTTATCTAACAACATAATATAGCTATTTTAATTAGATTTATTTGCATTTTTTAGCAAAAAACCATGTACGAAGTTTTAACTGAAAAGAATTACTACCAATCTAAAATTTTAATTTTTCAATGTCATACACTTTTACCTTTTCATCTCTATTTTCAAAATCATCCCAATCATCTGTATATAAATCTGCTTGTAGATAACTTGCAGTAGCTAAAATAATAGCATCAGGAAGTTTAATTTTCTTATTTGCACTTTTTCTATACAGTACAGTTTTTTCGGCAATTTCTTCATTGATATAAACAACTGTCAAACTCTTAAATAATTTTTCTATCATAGTTTTCTCGTCCTCATCTTCAAAATTATATCCATAGACTTCCATATATGTAATTATTGATGCATAAAATTCTTGATAACTTTCTGCTAACAAAGCAAGATTAATTTTGCGTTTTGAAGCGAAAATAATTACGTTTGTGTCTAATACTATTTTATTCCCACTCATCACGAATATTTTTTTGCCATTCTGTTGGATTATCTATTTTAGAAAACATTGGTTTATCTCTGTTTTGCATTTGCTCAAAAATACTCAATACTTCCTCTCTTTGAGAATGAGTTTTATTGTCGTCTTTTTCTTTTTCTTCTTCAATTTTATCAGTTGATTCTATTAACAAAATTACTCTTACATTCTTTGCAGTATAAGAAATATAATTTTCTGGTAAATGTATTATTCCCTTTTCGATTTCCCCTAAAAATTCAATGGCTTTTTTCATGTTCTTTTTACTTTAATTTACGTCTAAGTAGCTAGTTTTGTTACTGAAGTTATAAATTTACTCTTCCATAACCGACTGAAAAACAACTTCTAACATACGAGTTCTGATTCCTTTACGAATTAGCATCTTGTTGGTTTCGTCTGGATAAGTTCGGTTTGCTAAGAATACAAAAACGATTCCTTTGTCTGCATCTGCCCATGCTGCCGTTCCTGTAAAACCTGTGTGTCCAAAGGTGTTTTCAGAAGCATAAATGGTAGCAGGAATTTTTCTTCCTTTTACAGATTTATCAAACCCTAATCCTCTTCTTCCTCCATCTATTTGGCGTGTCGTAAATTCTTCTACTACCGATTTATCAAAATACTGAACTCCTCCATAATTTCCACCTTGAAGAAAAGTTTGCATCAAAATTCCAATGTCATTTGCATTCGAAAAAACGCCTGCATGTCCACTTACACCACCCAAAATAGCAGCCGAATAATCGTGAACTGTTCCACGAACTTCGTCTTTACGAAAAAGATTATCTACCGAACTCGGTACAATAGTACCTTTATCATGTTTCTTTAATGGATGATACGTTGCTGTTGATAAACCCAATGAATTATAAAAATTATTTTCCACCAAATAATCTAATGAAGTACCAGAAACACGAGCCACAAGTTGATTGAGCATATAAAAACCTCTATCACTATACCTATAACTATACGAACCATCAGCACGTTTATTTCGCATTGGCGCATCTACTACCCAATTCCAAATGCTATCTTTTAATCCTGACCTTGCATATAGATTAGGCGCAATTTCTTCACAATATTCTTCATCACAAGTAGCACTATAATATTTGTTGAAATTGGTTTCATTAGAGAAAGTTTCGAACCACCCTGGCATATTTCCATGATAACCTCCACGGTGCATCAAAAGCAAACGAGCTGTAACTTCGCCTTTATCTGTTCCTTCCAACTCTGTCAAATAAGTAGAAATAGGAACATCTAAATCAATTTTTTTCTCATTTACAAGTTTCATCATCGCAGGAACAGTCGCCACAATTTTGGTAAGAGAAGCCAAATCATAAATCGATTCGTTTTCTACTTTTTGCTTTTTGTCATACTTGAAATGTCCATACGATTTTTGAAAAATAACGGTCGTATCTTTTATAATAATTACCTGACAACCCGGAGTTGCTTTGTATTTTATAGCTTCATTTGCGAGCCAATCAATTCTATGATTCATATATTCAGAGTTCATTCCACTACCTTCTGGATAATCCGAATACCTCAAACGCTCTAATGATTTTGTAGTAAATCCTTCGCCTTCTTTTATTTTATCTCCTGCCGAAACGGGAACTTTTCCTTGTGTCTTTACTGCTCCAAACAAAACTTGTGGAACAGCTTTTTGCATTATTTCATTATCTACATACGCAGCAACAAGGTAACTTTGATTTTCAAATTTCTCTAAACTATAAGCGTGTCCAAAATCCACAACAATTACATTTTTACCTAAATCTTGCAGTTCTTTTACAAATTTTGGAGTAGCCGAAGAAATTCCGAATGTAGAACTAACAGAAAATTGATTGACACCAAAAACGCCTACAACAATTACTTTTTTGTTAGATAATTTGGATTTTGCAGCCGAAAAAGCCGAACTCGAAACAGACGGAATAACGATGTGTTCGAAGGGAGCGTAATTAGAAAGCATCTTCTGAAAGGCATTTCCTTCTTTTTCATTAATTACAATAGAACCAAACGAAAGTGTATCTAATTTTTGAAAAGGAATCAAATTATCTTTATTTTTTACAATCGTAACGGCTTTTTGATGTAATTTTTCATTCAAGATATTTGCTTTTGGATTATTCAAATCTTCATCTAAACCTTTTAATTGTATGGGTTTGAAATCGTTTAAGCCTACAAAATATTTCGCTCTCAATACCTTTTTTACTCTTTCCTCAATTTCAGTTTCAGAAATTTTACCTTCTTCTACTGCTTTTTTAATGAGTGCAATTCCTTTCGGAATGCTTGCTGGATATAATAAAACATCGTTTCCTGCTAAAATCGCTTGTACATTTCCTTCATCTGGTGTAAAATTAGAAGAAAGTCCTTTCATGTTCATGGCATCAGTAAAAATAAGTCCATCAAAACCTAATTCATTTTTTAATAAATCCGTAACTACATTTTTTGAAAGTGTTGTAGGGATATTTTCTGTACTGTCATAGGCTGGAACGTTAAGGTGAGCTACCATTACAGACAAAACCGAATCAGCAAAAAGGCGTTTGAAAGGATAAAGTTCAATATCAGATAATCGTGCTTTATCGTGCTTTAATTGTGGAAGCGTATAATGTGAATCCGAATCGGTATCGCCATGACCTGGGAAATGTTTTGCTGTTGCGATAAGTCCACCGTCTTGCATTCCATTGGTGTAAGCAATTCCATCTCTTGCTACTCTAAACTTATTTTCTCCAAACGAACGAGTACCAATTACAGGGTTTTTTGGATTACTATTTACATCAATTACAGGGGCAAAATTAACATGAACACCCAAACGCAAACACTGACGAGCGACTTCTTTTCCCAAATCATAAATTGCCATCGAATCATTCATTGCTCCCAAAACCATTTGACGAGGATAACTAATTGTGTTGTCTAAACGCATTCCCAAACCCCATTCTGCATCCATTGCAATCAAAAGTGGAATATTTGCTTTTGCTTGATAACGGTTTGTAAGTTCGGCTTGCTTTGCTGGCGTTCCTTGAAAAAATATTAACCCTCCTATTTTATATTTTGTAATAAAATTATCAATCTCTTTATAATGTGTTTCGTTTCGATTTGAATAGGCTGCAATCATAAAAAGTTGCGCTATTTTTTGTTCTAAATCTAAGTTTGAAAGTTCTTTGTTTACCCATTTTTCTCGTTCTGCCCATTTGATAGCATCAATGCGTTGTTTTTCTTCTGCTACTGCTTTGGCTATTGTTTGTGCGCTAATTGAAGTTTTTGTTTCTGTGTTTGTATCATTATTTACTTCTTTTTCTATATCATTTTGGGCAATACTAGAATTTGTAAATCCTGCAAAAAATAAAAGCAGAATAGAAGTAAGTGTGTATATCTTTTGAGTAAAAATTTTATTTATCATTTTGGTAATGTAGATTTTAGATTAATGTTATCATTGGTGAAGAGAATTCAAATACTAATAATTCAATAATTATTCCTAAATAAAAGTAAACAAATGTAGTGAAGTTTGAAATAGTAATTTCATCTTTTTTTTATTGAACAAATGCAATAGGAGTAACATTCTAAATTCTACAAATCCATATTTTGCCAAACATTGAAGTAGCTAAGACGTTTATAAACTAGAATTATACAAGTTTGCTAGTGCATTGAATACATTTTTTTTATTCAATTTTCGTTTAAAATACGGCAAAGCAACTTATTTTTTAACCTTAATTTTTAGATATGAAAACCTCAATTTTTTCTTCCTTAGCTCTTGCCTCTGTTTTATTTTGTGGAATCTGTTTTGATGCAGATGCACAACGAAATGAAAAGCCTCACAAAAACGTTGATGCCGTTGTAGTAATAGATGAAGAAAATATTTATGATCCTACACTAGATACACGAGCAGACCGACTTTATACTTATGGACGTGTTTCTTCTACTTTTGATTATTTTGTAAATAATAAAGTAGCTAAAATTACTACTCCGATGCGAATAGAAAACGCTGGAAAAATTACTCCCATGGAAATAACAAAAGAGATGTTTACTAAATATTTTGATATTGTAAATCAGAATGGAGAACATATTTTTGTAACGCCAGAAGAACCCAATGCAGAATTGTATTTGATGGGTAAATTATCTGGAACGCCAGACGGAATCCATGCTTTAGTTTTCTTTGCAAAAGATGGAAATATCTATGAGTATGCTAAAATCGTTACTTTTGATGAATATGGAAATCCAATTGACCATCAAAATGTACATTATAATATTACAGCAGGAAACGATGGAAAAAAACAAGCTCGTAAACAAGTGTGTGAACTAAATGGAGATAATAATTTTGTTTGTTTGGAATACGAAGACAAAGACGGAGAAATGGTTCAGTCAAAAACAGAAGGTAGAATGTATGAGATTATGGCTGATGGAAATATCGAAACTACCTTTAAAGTAGATGCTAATGAGTAATTTTAGATAATTTTGTTAAAAAGGAAATATACAAAACGTCATTTTATTGAAAATAGAATGACGTTTTTTGTGTAAAATAATTCAAAACTTTGTAAGTAGTCTGTAATCAGACTCTGACAATAGTTTTGCATTTCAAACTTAGTTTTGCGTTTCAAACTATTGTCAGAGTTATTTTGGATTACCAAAAAACTACTTACAAAGTTTTACTGATTCCATATTTTTCTAAATCTTAATTGCCTTTCCATTAATCTGCAAAAGAACAATCAGACCAATAACAAAGAAAATAGTAAGGGCAAAAATCCCATTTCGCATCGATTCCGAATAATCTTCGATAAGCGCAAAAACTCCCATTCCGATAGAAGTTGAAAAGACGATCAGCGACATTGAAAAAGCTAAAATAAGAAGCCGTATCAGGTGTATCTTTCGGTAAAAGTTTGGAATAGGTAGAACGAGAAAGCGACTGAATACCTCCCATTACCAAACCTACCAAAATCGCTAAACCGTAAAAATGTTCTGCCGTTTGTACAAAATAAGCCAAAATACAAATCAGAATCCAGAGGACAATCAAGATTGTAAGTGCAGATATATTTCCTTTTTTGTCCGATACTTTAGCAAATAAATACGCTCCCAAAATTGCCACTACTTGAATAATCAAGATGATAGCAATCAGACTTGCTGTTTCTAGTTTTAATTCTTTTTCTCCAAAAAGCGAAGCCATAAACATAACCGTCTGAACGCCCATATTAAAGAAGAAAAACGAAATCAAGAATTTCATGAGGGAAGGTAATTTTTGTGCTTCTTTCCAAACAACACTCAATTCTTCAAAGCCTTTCTTAAACCAATTTACTTTTACAGGATTTTTTTGTGGATTATCCTTTAAGAAATAAAACGGAATTTGAGCAAACACAATCCACCAAATTCCAACAGATAAAAATGACCAACGAGAACCTTCAGCAGCATCAGCAAAACCAAAAAACTCTGGTTTCAAAGTCATTCCAATATTTATAAGTTGTAAGATAACACTTCCAATATATCCAAAAGCAAAACCCTTCGCACTAACAGCATCAAACTTATTTTCTGTCGCTATTTCTGGTAAGAAAGCATTATAAAAAATCATTCCTCCTGCATAACCAATACTTGCAATACTGGCACAAATAATTCCTAATTCTACATTTGTTCCATCAAAAAAGAACAGACACAAACACGCACCAGCACCCAAATAAGTAAAAAATTGCATAAAACGCTTTTTCGTTCCACCATAATCTGCCATAGCCGAAAGAGGAGGAGAAATGGCTGCAATAATCAAATACGAAAGCGCAATAGCATAGGAGTACAAAACTGTATTTTCGATAGTCATTCCAAAAAAATCTACTTTTTCACTTCCAAAAGCTGCTCGTGTAGCTTGATTAAAAAAGATAGGAAAAATAGTAGTGGTAATAACTAAATTATAAACCGAATTTGCCCAATCGTAAGTAGCCCACGCATTGATGATACGAGGATTATTTTTGGGCATTGGAGGATTTTTTCTCATAATCGCTTTTACTATTGTAAATAATTTTTGTAAAGGATTGACAGGATTGAAAATACAGATAAATACGTATCTAAAATTTCAAAAATGACAATAACGTAATTTTTAATTAGCTTCGCTGCTTGCCTTCGCAGGTCGTAATTCGTAATTGAATTAAGGCTTCATCTTCTTTCTCTCTCATCAATTTTTTATCTTCTGCTGAATGGTCGTCGTTTCCTGTTAGGTGTAAAAGTCCGTGAACCATTACACGATGAATTTCCTGCTGAAAAGTAGTTTTTAGTTCTGTTGAATTTTCTTTTACACGCTCTACACTTATGAAAATATCGCCTTCTAAAACTTGATTGTTTCCATCGTCTGAATTATCTGAATTGTCAAAGGTAATAATATCGGTATAGGTATCGTGATTCAGATATTCCATATTAATTTTATGTAAATACTGGTCGTCGCAAAAAATATAGTTGATTGCAGAAATTACAAAACCTTCTTTATTCGCTATTTTTTGTAGCCAACTGCTTGTTTTTTCTTCGTTTTCTAACTCAAAATCAATTTCTTCACTAAAAAAATTGATGGGTAATTCTTTTTCTTCCATGTGGTTTGTAATGTCGCTTGTGAGGACACAAGCAACGGCAATAGTTTTTTCTTTTCTATAAAAGTAATCACAAAGTTTAGATTATGCAACTTCTATTTTACGACACTTAGAAAGTATCGGCTACTCTGTTTCAAACATAATATCGGAACGCAAAACATATTTTGTTCCTGTTGGAACTGGTTTTCCTTCGTGTTTTATTTCGTGAACAAAACAAAGAGCCGTTCCTGCTTTGGGTTTGATTTCAATTACTTCTACTTTCTTATTTTGTTGATTTTCTTCATTTTCTTCATTCTTGTAATCAAAAATAGTTTGTCCTCCCTGAAAATCATCACTTAGATAAATCATAAATGTAATTCTGCTTTCTTGTTTTTGTCCGTTTTCTTCTGTTTCTATTCTTCCATCAATATGCTTTTTGAAACGCTGATTAGATTCATATTTGTAGAAACGGAAAGTAGGATTAATTCCGATAGCTTTATACTTATTCGTTTCTTCTTTTACAATCTCGTTGATAAATATAGGACAAAATTCTTGTAGTTTTTGCCAGTATTTTTGAGCTAATTCTTTGTCTTCATAAATTAAACGGTCATTATTTCTGATATTTTTCATCATTTTTGCGCCAGTTTTTAGGCTTACAGTTGCTTCGTCGTAGGATTTATGTTCGCTAAAAATAATTAGATTTAGACATTCTTCTTTGGTTAGAAAATTTTCTATTGTCCAAATCTGTTGAGTATGTAGTGTTTTTTTCATAGTGCTTCTAATTTCTTAATTTCCTTTGCTTCCTCTAATTGAAACTCGTTATCGCATTCTTTGCATCTATACACCGTTTTTTGATAAACAGGATAAGAAAAAGTAATGAAAGCGACCAAAGCAGCCAGAAAAGCTTTCCATCCTTTTATGGAAACGAAATTTTTGTAATGTTCGGTAGATTCACAAACAGGACATTTTATAAACATATCATTTGCCTTCTTTTCGTCTTCTATTTCTTGTAAAAGTTGTTGTACTTTTTCGGTATCGATGGCATTTACTTTTGCTTTTATTCCTCCTGTCGCTACTCCGTAAAGCATATTCATAGAGTTGATATTTTCATCGAACAAATAACAATCTATTCCATTACTTTCTAATCTGGATTTGAATAAATGAGCATCGGTACTGTTTGCAAAAACTTTTACGGTAAGTAAAGACATAAAATAATGGTAAATGATGAATTGTAAATCAGTAACGAATAAAGTTACGAATAAAAACTAAAAGCTTTGTTCAATTAAAAGCATTAAAAAATTAAACAAAGTAATTCTTATGAAAAAATAAATGAATTTTATACGATTATTTTCTTTTACGTAGAAAATATATCTACATTTGCATCGTGTAATTTTTGTGTAGCTAAATAACAATTTTTACATTAAAATATTTTTAATTACAAATTTTATAAAATGAAACTATCAAACTTTATAGCAAAACTATTTTTGCTATCGCTTTGCTTCTTGACAATTGATGTCTTTGGGCAAGATCCTTCTCAAGTAAACTGGCCCTACTGGCATAATGAGTTTATGGATTTCTCTGGAACTACTCCCAATTATGAATATAATGGTGCAGTAAATGATTTTTTTGCCAATATCAGTGCTTACTCTGACGAAAACGGAGTTCAACAAATTTCAGTTTCACAAAGAGTAAGTCCATATTTAGGATATACACCTGGGGGTAAATTTGTTGTAAATTTTAATGGCCACGAAATAGACATTATAGGCGCAGGGGTTGAGTCACAATCCTTAGTACTTCCTCATCCCAATTCTTCTATTGATGAGTACTTTGTCTTTTCTGTTGGCTCAAGTAATCCTGATCTAGACAAACCACACCCTGGTTTGTTAGTTAGATCAGGTACTTATTATAGCATAATAAGGGGCAGTGGAACTAATTCTTTAAATATTCCTTTGCGAATACTTAGTCCTGCAACAAGCGACTATCCACCTCTTACTACTCCAAACCTTGAAGGTTATAGATCTATGGGTGCAATTACAGCAACCCCTCACTGCCTAGGTGGTGGTGGATATTATATATTTGTAATGGGAAGAGAAGGGCGATTAGCTATCTTTAATTTGAAATATACTGGTATTATTGAACCTGTTCAAGAAATAAATTTGAATAATTTATCAGGAAACGTAGATATCAGACATAGTGATTATGTTGAGTATACAATAACAGTTTCACCAAAAGGAGATAAAATAGCTATATCTACTTATTTTCATATACCCTTCGGTTATTTTTCCAATATAAATATATTTGATATGGATTTATCAAATCCTCTTAATCCAATAGCACATAATAGAACTATATATAATACAGGTAATCAAAATAGTACATATGTAGACAGAAGCATTGCTTTTACACCCTCAGGAAGATACCTATACTATGTATCATCTGCTAATTTTCATGGTACAAATGAACCATCTGGTATTTGGAGACTTGATTTAAATACTAATAATAATCAATACGAAGAAATTTATAGACCTAGTCGTGGAAACTACATGGATGGAATTATCTTAGGTAAAGATGGTAATATTTACGGAATATGGAATGATGATAGGGTAGAATGCGATGAATATCCTTATAATGGCTATCCTTATAGTAATACTGTAAGAGCACACAATCTATTTACTATAGAAAACCCCGAATCTGCAAGTCCTATATTTAATTTACTCCAATCTACTTTACAATGTAGGCAACTATACACTTCGTCTCATTTAGAGGGAGATGGACGAGTTCCTCATTTTATAAACGCCCCAGCACCAGACCGTGACATTAACACAAATTTTGATATTTTGTGTCCTAATGGGGATTGTGAAATATTATGTGGAAGTAATGTAACATATCGTCTATCTGCTTTTTCAGGAGCTTATGATTATGTATGGAAAGTAGATAATGTAACAGTCGCAAATAATGTGAATTACTATACACATACTTGGACTGGGACAGGTCAGACATCAAGTTGAAGTTACTGTTACTGATCCTTGTACTAACGATGTAGTAGTAAAACAGATAAATGTACAAGTTGAAAGTAATTCAACATTTGCTCTTCTTCCTCAAGAAACCTGTGTAAATCAATCTGTACTACTTTCAGGAGGTTTTCCTTTAGGTGGAACATATAGTGGCACAGGAGTTTCTCCTGATGGACTAGGAGGGTTTGTATTTGATCCTTTAGCTAATAACTTACCTGCTGATCAATATACTATCACTTATACTCCTGCTTCTACAAACTTATGTGGTATTCCTCTTACTGATATGATTACAGTAAACGAAATTCCTGATTTTGATATTGAAGGAGCTGAATCTGCTTGTTCAGGAACTGAATATCCTTATCAGATTACTACTACTCAAACTAATCTTATTTATAGTTGGATAATAGATGGAGTTACAATTCCTAACTCTAATGTTTCTGTTTATAATCAGACTTGGACAAATGCAGCAAATGCTTCTAACCAAACTCATACTATATCTGTTACAGCTACAACTCCTGAAGGTTGTAGTGTTACGAAAGAAAAAGATGTAGATGTATTATTAATTGATTTTGACTTAACAGGAGATTTAGAAGTATGTACAGGAGGAGATGCTACTTATTTAATTTCTCCTATACAACCTAATGTTTCTTATGAGTGGAAAGTAGATGGAGTAACTGTTTCTCCTAGTCCTCTTTCCTCTTATGATCATAACTGGATTAACACCTCTTCTGTTTCTCAATTTCATACTGTTAGTGTAACAGCAGCTAGTAATAATGGTAGTAACTGTTCTGTTACTAAAGAGTTGTCAGTAGAAGTGTTTGTATCTCCACCTGTTATTACTGTTTCTCCTGATATAGTAGTTTGTAGAGGTAACCAAACAAATATATCACTCTTTGCAAATTCTGCAAACTACAGTAACTATAGTTGGACTTCTTCTCCAAACGTATTAATAATTAATCCAAATCAATCAAATATTAATATCGATGTAAATCAACTTCAAAATGGAATTACTTCTTTCACTGTAATAGGAAGTAATGGAACTTGTACTAATTCTGCTACTGTACAAGTTACTGTTGTAGAAGAGGTAAACTTGATATTACCAGCAAACATTTGTCAAAATCAAACCCTTGCACTCACAGGAGGAGTTCCTGCTGGTGGTATTTACAGTAATCCTCAAGGCGCAATTTCTTTCAACGGAACAAATTATATATTTGACCCAAGTGGTTTGCAAGCAGGGTTTAGTTATCCAATTACTTATACTACTATCCAAGGCTGTGTGGGAACAGCGACAGCCGAGATAGAAGTCAAAAATAGCCGTAAAGACTATAACTTACAAATAACAGCTTGTGCTGGATCTTTACAAGCTGAGGTTTTCCTTACTCCAAGTTTATCAAATGGAGATGAACTGACTATTTTAGGACAGACTTATACTAGTGGAACTTCGTGGTCATTTTCTGGTTATTCAATAGGTACACAAATACTAGCTAGTATTTATAATCCGAATAGTGGAAGTTGCTCAGAGATTTATATCAACGGCACACTCAATACTACAACAGTCTCTGTATCAGAAAAAGCTGCGAAAGATTTATATGTAAAAGATAATGCTTCTGATTTTGGTATTCAACCTAGTACTGGAGGCTCTGCAAGTCCTTCTGTAGCTTGGAGTCTATTACCACCACCAGTAGATCTTAGTATCTCTATTAATGACCCTTACGAAGCTAATCCTAACACCAATGTCAATGAAAATACTTGGTTTTATTATCAAGATGCTAATCCAGAGTATAATGTTGTAGTAAATCATCCAAAAGGTGGTAGTATAGTTATGAACAATGACAACTATTTATATATTACTGTATACAATGGAGGTTGTGAAGCATTTGGAAAAGGATTAGGTGTTGATGCTTATTTCTATCACTCAAACACTGGTCAAACAGGCTCTATTTGGAGACCACTAATTCCAGCTGATGCAAATGATGATAACTTAAATATCCCTGGTGGTGTAATTCGTATTCCTGAAGATATACCAGCAGGTAAAAGCTTGATTATAATGAAAAAAGTATCAGGAGGCTTAATTCCAACAACGCAAGCACACACTTGCACTATGCCTAGAATACTTCCTTGTGCTTCTGATGCTGTATATAACGATAACTGTAATGAGGAAACATTAGGTCAAGGGCTACCAGCAGTAGATCTACCTGCTTCATTCGTAGGTTATCCTATTACTTACAATAATGTAGCTTGGAGAAACGTAAACCTTGTTTATCCTTCTAATAGTCAAGGCAGAGTACTGATAAGCAATACAACAAATATCGATAGAATTGTAAGAATAAATCTTGACTTTCAGAATCATATATTTACTCATTATCTAGAAAATAATGAATTAGAACTGGTTTTATCTCCTACACTGTATAATCGCTGGATGCAAGCAGGACAAGTTACCAACAACTTAATATACTCTGGTGGATTTTTTAAGTTCAAAGCACAAGAAGAGAGAGATGCTTGGATAGATTTTTACTTATCAGCAGGAGAATCCCATGAGTTAGGAATAAATTTTAATATACTACCTCCTAATAACTCTCAAGTAGTACAAGATCCTATATATTACTTAGAACTCATTCAGTACAATGATGGTGAACGTGCTGGTAGTGTAAACTATGAAATTTTAGTTAATGGAGATCCTATCACACCTACTGCACCAACAACATTATCAGCTAGTTCTATTTCTTTTGAGTCTATACAATTAGACTGGGCTAATACTCCCACGAATGGAGATGTATTAGTTTTAGAACGTCGTAAAATGTTAGCACCTGTTACTGATTATGAAATTATAGCGAATGTTTCCCCAACTACAACGTCTTATGTTGATACTGGATTAGATTATTATACAACTTATCAATATCGTTTAAAGGCTGTTGCTAATACAAGTCTAAGTTCTGGTTATGTATATAGTCTAGCAACTCGTACTCTTGATATTATTCCTGCTACTCCTATCGACTTAGAAGCTGTTCTAAACTCAGATGGAACAGTTAATATTAATTGGAATGATCAAGCCGTTTATGAGAGAGGTTATGAGATTAGTCGTAGTATTGATGGTGGGGCTTATGTTATGTTAGATAATAATCTAACAATTGATACTGAACGCTACCATGATACACAAATCGCAACAGATGGTTCTTATAGGTATCGTGTTAGAGCATTTTCTCATCAAAATTATTCTAGTTATGCAACATCTATAGCCTTAAGCATAAGTAAGCCTCAAACTCCGTCTTTGAATGCTACACTACATACAAACACAAACCCAGTAAAAATAGAATTGTCTTGGAATCCTATCATTAATGCAACAGGTTATAGGATAGAGCGTAGTGAAAATGGTGGTGCATATCAAATTATTAGCCTATCTAACCCAATATCTCATGAAGATTTTAATATTAGTGATGGAAACATTTATAGCTATCGTTTATATGCCCTACAAGGAAACTTAGAGTCAGATCCAGATATTCAAGCTATAACAGTAAATATTGGCTATACTATTTCGGGTACTATTAAGAATCACTCTGATAATGTCCCTGTCAAAACTGTAATAGTAGAGTTACTAGATGGAAATGAAAACTTTATATCTAACGTAACTACCTTATTAGATGGAAACTATAGCTTTGATGTTGATCCAAACAATACCTATACAATACGTCCAAGTAAAGATAGTAATCCTCATAATGGAGTTGATAATGCAGATCTATCAGCTTTAAATAATGTTTCTGGAAATCCATATTTATATATTGCAGCAGATGTAAATAATGATTGTATTGTAAATCAAGCAGATTTTAATATGGCTTATGCGTTTGTTCATTATAACGTTAATATGACGGCTTCTTCATGGAAGTTTGTTTCTTCTGACTACAATATGAATTTAGTATATAATTCTACTGTTAATCAATCTCCTTGTTTTGATAATAGTAGAACTTATATTTCTGTAAATAGTAATCACATTGATCAGGATTTTATAGGAATAAAAACTGGAGATCTCACAGATAGTGCAGTCCCTTCACAAAAGGTTTCTACTCAAATTGAAGTTGAGAAAGTTAATTTAACAGCCTCTCCAAATCCATTTAATACTTCTACTACAATTCGTTTTAGTTCTAAGATTGCTGATGAGAAATATACGATGGTAGTTCGTAATTCTTTAGGTCAAGAAATAAAACGTATAGAAGGAGTTACTAAAAAGGGAAATAACAAAGTAGAAATAAACATGCTTGGTTATGCTTCTGGATTATACTATGTAGAATATATTTCTTCTGATAGAAGAGAGAATATTAAAATAGTATTAGCTAAGTAAAACTGGTAGTACAAACTTTGTCAGTGTTTTTTTGTTAGTTGAAATAACTCTGACAATAGTTTTAAAATCATCAAAAAGCCTTATATCTAGTAATTTAGACACAAGGCTTTTTCTGTTTTCAAAAGTGACTTTTTACTTATTCAATTACCCATTTTTTCTGAATAGTATAATTCTCAAAAGAGAGCATAATAATATAAATTCCTTTTGGCAAATTAGGAACAGTAATAGACAAATTCCCATTTTGATTATCAACTTGACTTACTTTTTGATAGTTTACTTTCTGTCCTACTGTATTATAGATTACAAAAAAAGTTGCTTTTCCCAAATCAGATTGCCACTTCAAAATAGAATTACCTTCACTACTTGGATTTGGATACAAACTCACTTTTTTAGCTCTAATTTGGTCTTCAATTCCTGTTACAAAGTCTTCAATAGTTATTTCTTTTTCTACGACTACTTGTGCTTCACAGTCTTTTGCTTTTGCAGTCAGTGTAACGGTATAAGTTCCACCTCTTGAATAAACAAAAACTGGATTTTGTTCTGGACTTGTAGAAGAAAGAGAATCGCCAAAACTCCACTCGTAATCTAGTTCGTAATCACTTTCAGTTTTGTTTTCGAAGGTAGTTTGTGCGCCATCTATTACAAAATCAAAATCTGCTACCGTAGAAGGTTCGAAGAAGGTAACCTTAATGCTATCCTCCAAAATTCCACAATCTGTAACTACTTCAACTCTGTATGTTCCGTTTTCTGTAACTGTTCGTTGTGCTTCATTACTTCCATCTCCCCACGCATAAACGGCTGTCGAATTATCAACCGTTGCATCTAAAATGTATGAGGTTTCTTCACACAATTTTACATCTTCGCCTAACTCTAGAGTTGGTTTTTCTTTTACAAAAATAGTAATTGTGTCTGTTTGTGGCTCACATTGTTCTCTAAATCCACCATACCCAATTACAGAATAAGTAGTGGTTTGTCTTGGTAAAACTAAAGGGTTTGATACAAAGGGTTCACTCAAAATTCCTTCTCCTGTCCATTCATAAAAAGCTGCACCTGTTGCACGCAAACGAACAGAATCTCCACGACAAACTATATTACTTCCTTCTTTTGTAGTGGCTTCTACATTCAAAATTGCTGTAGTAATTACGGTTACGGTATCTCTAAATGTACAGAAATTAGGGTCTGTGATTTCTACCCAATACGTTCCTGATTCTGTAATTTCGAAGAAAGGATCTCTACTTCCATCTGACCATCTAAAAGTTGGATTTGTAGCGTTCATAGGAAAAGCCTCAATAAAAAACACATCATTTTCACAAATATAAATTTCGTCTTCAGTAGGAAAAAATGGCACTTCCAACACTTCTTTGATAGTAACCAAAACAGAATCTTTTACATTTCCACAATCTGAATTTGTCGTTACTTCTAATGTATAAAGTGTAGTTTGAGTAGGTGTAGCAATTGGATTCAGAATGTTTGGATTTGAAAGTCCTGTACTTGGAGTCCAACGGTAAGTTGTTCCACCTGTTGCAGTAGCTCGTAATTGCGTGCTTTCTCCCTTACAAACTGCTTGATTTTGCCCTGCTTCTACGGTAGCAGCCCTGTTATAAGAAACACGAATTTCATCAGAAACTAAGCAACCATTTCTTTTTACTTCGACTGAATATGTTCCTGCTGACTGAACCGTAATGGTTTGAGTAGTCTGTCCAGTATTCCAGATGTAAGTAGCATTAGCAACAGCACCAGCATCAAGCGTAGCACTCTGCCCTTGACAAACTACTTTGTCTTCACCCAAATTAACTGAATAATCAATTCCATTTCCTACATTTATATAACTCGTTTTGGTTTCTGTATCAGAACCTACGCCACTTGTAGCGACTAAAGTAACAGCAAAATTTCCAGCCGTAGTATAATTAACTGTTGGATTTTTTTCTGTCGAAGTAGCTGGCGTTCCTCCTACAAAAGTCCATTGATACGAAATAGCATTTCTACTTGTATTATCAAAACGAACACGCAAAGGCGCATTACAAGATTCTCTAACATCGGCTTCAAAACGAGCTAAAGGAGGATTTACAGAGTTATTACAATCAGCAGCAGCTACTTTCTGCATAGAAGGCAATCCACAATCGTTATTCGAATTGACTGTATAATTCATCATCAAATTTCCAGCTTCTAAGTTGGTAGGCGAAAGCGTTCGTTTTTGCTGTCCAGCTTCTAAAAAGTGAAACATCAAATCATTCGGATTATTTACATATCCAATTTGGTGTCCGATTCCTAAAGATTTCAAAATTTCGCTTTCAAAATCTACCTGACCAGCAGCAGGCGTTCCAGAATAACTCCAATTGATAGCCGAATTAACGAAAATCTGAAATTCTTGTACAAAGGGAACAAGCTCTGTACCTGTATTACAAATATTGGTATTAGAAAAAGCAAAACTACGAGTAGTAGGGTCGCCAAACTCATTTCCATCAAAAGTAGAAATAGTAGTTTTTCCAGAAAAGCCAAATGGAATAGGAGCTTGGTTTGCAGAAATAGTTACATTAAAACCTGTTGCACAACGCCATTTGTTGAGTGCCGAAGTAAGTGCGTTCATTTGCTGCTGATTAGCAAAAAAAGCAGGATCGACAAAGAGCGTATAACCACCTTGTCCATTATAATTAGATAAATAATTTTTGGTTGCTTCTTGTTCAATAGGTGTTTCGTCATCAAAACTATAAAAATAAAAAGGCGTTGCTTCTACGGCATACGGAATCGTTAGAGTTGAAGAGCTTACAAAACGTTCTCCGTCTGAATTGACTACCGTTACTCTTCCTGTTCCTGCAACGCTTGGCACTCTTATTTTTATGCGTGTATCTGTCCATTCTACCACTTCGGTAAGTCCAACAACTCCAAAAAATCCAGATTGAAGAACAGGGTAATCAGTCTGTCCACCATTTGGAGCAAACGAGAAGAACACATTCGATTGCTCATTTAATTGAGTTCCAAAACCAGAACCATTAATTGTCAAGATACTTTGAGTTCCTGCTGTAATTGTTGTGGGAGCAATACTTGTAATATTATCAATACGCTGATTTGAAACAGAAGGCAAAAACAAAGATTCATTTTTTAGTATTCTAGGAGTAGAAAGTTGGGTATAAATTTGATTTTCTATACTTTCAAAATGATTGTTCTTCGAACTTGCTTTTTTATTTAAGATGTCGTAATAAATAAATCCATCGGTTGAGAGTTGATAGTTATTTGCTGTTTGATGGAACAAAAAAAGTCCTGCATTTCCATAACGAACAGGAAAGTGATCCAGAGTAGCTTTGATAATTTGTTTATCTACCTTTCCACCCATTGTTGTGAATGTAATCGTATTTTGAGATGTACCCTTAAATACTTTATAGACCTCTAAAGTATGGCGAGTAAAAATCATAGTTTGGTCATCATTCCAAAAACTCTCTTGTTTGATAATTTTTCCTTCAATTATATGATTCGAAGTAGAAATGGAGTTTGTGAAAAAAGTTGAGTTAGATTGTGCCTTCGTTTCTAAGCAAAATAGAAAAGTAATGCAGCAAAAGAGCAATAGAAAAATATTGTTTCTCATGGTAATTTTTTAATTTTGAGATTGATGAAAAGTAAAATTGTTGTGTAGTAGATTTTTTGATAGTTTTGAATAAATCAACAAAAATTGTTTATTAGAAAAATCCTTTTTTTTATTTTGACGTAAATGTACATAAAAATGCTGCAAAAAATTCCTATCTTAATATTTTTTCTATATGATAAAGGTTTTGAAAACTGGTAATGTTGTCGGTGCCGCTTCGCTAAAACACTAACAACGAGAGAGAAAACCAATCCTATATAAAGCGCAAAATGTATCTGTCTTTAATTCTAAAATCTAAATTTATCAAATGGAGAACATAATAAAAAAACTGACCGATTTTCAAAATCAACTTGCGCCTAGTGTTTGGATTCCTATTGATGCCGAACCTATTTACCCAGAAGCTATTTTGGGAGCGATAGATGTGCAATACGAAGGGGAAAATGGTTTTGCAGCCATTGTTATTTTTGATAGAAAAGGAGAAATACTTCATACATTCGTAAAAAAATACGAAGCTACCATTCCTTATATTCCTAGTTTTTTTGCGTTTAGGGAAGGAGATATTGTATTAAGATTAGTGAATGATGTCGAAAGAAAATTAAATCTAAATATAGATATTTTGCTCTTAGACGGACACGGAATAGCACACCCAAGAAAATTTGGTTTGGCTTCTTATATTGGTTTGGCTTTAGAAAAAATGTCTATTGGGGTAGCGAAAGATACCTTAGTAAAATACAACGGAAAATTACCAAAAGAAAAAGGAAGTAGTCTGGAAATTTATTTAGATAAAAATGATGACGAAGATAATACTGAAAATAATAACAACCAAAATGAACTGGTCGGTTATGCTTATCGAAGTAGAGAAAACGTAAAACCTATCTTTGTAAGTGCAGGACACAAAATTTTCGAGCAAACAAGCCTTACAAATTGTGAAAGAACATACAGGAGAATATCGACAGTTGAACGTTTTGAGAGAAGCAGACCGTTTGTGTAGAGAAGCTGCAAAGGAAGAAAATCAGTAATTCCTAGGCATAAAAAAATAGGAACAAACTAATTTGTTCCTATTCAAAGTTTGAATTGAAATAAGAATGAGGAATGATTAGTTTTATTACTGATGTTACGCAACATCAAAGTTTAGAGAAGTTTAGACCAAACCCACGAATTTATTCGTGGGAAAGTAACCACTACTTTTTACATCAATCTACTTTTCCGTTTTATTAAAAGTACTCCTTTTATTTTAGAATAGAGTAGAAACAAAAAAATGAAGAAGGTGGTGGTAGCTTCCACCAATAAATTCGTGGGTTTCATTTTAATTGCGTAACATCAGTTATTATTATTTCTTGACTTTATCTATTTTCATATCTATTATATCACCTTTGTTTTTGGTATTGGGGGGCATTTCCACGTTTTTGCGTATCCAATATTCTTCTTCTTTTATCCATTCGTATCTAGGTTGATTTCCTGCTAATTGTATAAACCTATCCATTACTACAAAACGTCCTGTTGAGTCATCTGGTTTTACTTGTACCCAAGCGATCTGAAAGTCCACAATAACTGAATCTGAACCTGATGTCATCAAGACAGGTATATACCCTGTAGTAGGAGTAGTGGGTTTAAACTGTTTGCGATACACTTTATTTAGTTGTAAATAATGATAAGGAATTTTACTTCTTATTGTTCCATCTCTTACTTCTAAAAATACTTTTCCGTTTTTCAAAACGGAGTCTCGGTAAAAATCATTTACTGCTTTTCCTATCGCTGTTGTATCGTTCCAATTAGCTACCATCAAAGCAACATTTTCTGTTTCGTCTTCGGTTGATTTTTTGTCTGAACAAGACAACAAACCAGTTATAAATACGGTAATCAATAAACTATAAATTAGATAGCGCATATAATTATTATGTTTTTGAATAAGACAATGAGTAATAATTTTTTGACAAAAAAGAAAGGCTAAGGTTTCCCTTAGCCTTCTTTTTATATATAAGATTCAAGTTTTGAATAAAACTTTCTTAATTCTTGTTTAAAAGAAATTAAAATTATTCTAATTCAATACCAGTACCATAGTTTGCATCACGGATATATCTAAGACCTGAGAATACCTCAAAGTTACTTGGTCCACCGATTGTACGGAAACGCTCACCTGCAATAGGAGTACTAGGATCATTAGTAGCAGCACTAAAACGTGCTAAACCACCGATAGTAATACCTGGAGGGAATGTACCATTTGCACCATCGTTAGCTCTCAAAGCAATGATATCAGCAGTATTAGGATCCAATACAGCAACACCAGCTCCACCTGTTTGAACTCCAAAGAAAGTAAGAGTATAAGTAGGAGGTGTGATATATTTGAAATCTGTATTTGTAGCTCCATTACTACCAATAAGGTCAGCAGGTATAAAGTTATCAGCATTCCTTTCTAATTCATTAAACATAACTAAAGGAGTATCAGTAATAGGAGCACCATTGTCTGCATCATAAACCCAAGCAGCTGGAGGATTGATATCAGTATTACCGTCAGTAGTAACTTGGATACCACCTTCCCATCCACCGATGTTCGTCTGCCAGTTTACTTCTCTATTGAAGATAGCTTCTAAACGAGCTACAGAAGCAGTAACACTAATAGGTTCAGCAGCAAGACCAGCTTGTGTAAACGTATTTGCAGCTAAAGGTATGGTTACAGATGTATTAATGATACTACCAGCAGAGTTGAAGTTAAGCTGTCCACGAACACCATTGATGCTTGTATTAAGTACAGCTAAATCTTCAGCAGAACGTTGTCCACCAGAGATAATAAACTCAGGACGGATTGCATAACCAAGACCACCGTCAGTAAATGTAAGTGTCAAAGTTTGTGCAGAACGAGTAGCCGTTGCATTAGCGTTAGCATCATTCAAAGGATTCATATCCAACTGCGCATATTTAGCTAATGCAGCACCTGGAGTTGCAGCCAAATCAGCTGGAAGAATCCAGAAATTGAAACCAGCAGCAGGAACAGCAGTATAACCTATACCTTGTCCAACACCTGGAGCAAATAAAAGACCTACTACGTTGTTTCCACCATTGTCAAAGATTGGATAACCCCAAGCGTTTGAAGTTCCAGAAGTTGGATTTTCAAATACAAAGATATAATCACTATTTGCAGCATACTCAGCAACAGGCAAAGTAGTAGCAGGAGCAACAGCAGTTCCGATTCCAGTACCATTCACAAGAATGTTACCAGCAGCATCAGCTGTAAGATATTGGAATGTTGCACCAGCAGCTTCTACAGAAGACTTATAGATTGAAGGAGGAACACCATAGTTTCCACCAAATGTATAAGTATCAATGCTTCCACCTTCAGTAAAACCTTCAGCAGAGATTGCTACATTGTCTGGATTAGACGCAATATTAATAGTACCTGTGAATTCTGTGTTAGGAGTCCAACCAGAAGATGCACCTTGGATTTCAATTTGAGTAACAACTCCACCCACTACAGTTGCAGCGAAAGTAGGAAGTGTTGCACCAGCTGGCGCAGTAAGTCCAACAAGAGTTACACTAGGAACAAAAGTATAATTAGAACCACCATTGAAAGTTACTTCTCCACTAGGAGCATTAAGAAGCCTTGATGGAGCAGCAAGATTCCACTGTAATTCACCAGCAGCATTTGCTCTAAATAAAGCAGGAGTAGTAGAAGTTCCTAAAACGCCTACTGAAGCGCCTGATCCATAATTGAAAGTGATTGCTAAAGAATTATCATCATATCCATCACCACCAGAACCAATTACTACTTCAGTAGCAGTACCAACAACGTTATCTATTATAACAGTTGCGTTTGCAATATTAGCTCCAACACCATTAGGTGGGATATTATTGTTAAACACTACTGCAGGAACAGTACCTGTATAATTACCAACACCTGTTGAAGTACCAGCACCAGTCATACCGAAACCACCATTGATGATACGGATGTATGTGATAGTAGAACTAGCAGCAGCTACCGAACCAGTACCATTTGGAACTGGGATACCAGCAGCATTACGTCCTGTGAAAGACTTGCGAGTAAATGTGATAGTTGGGTTACCAGTATAACCAGAACCTCTAGTATCATCCCCATTGTTAGCAATACCATCAGCACCGTTAAGGTTTATGCCAACTACTTGTTTCATGCCTCTGTCTCTTGCTTTAGCAGCTTGGCTACCAGCAGCAGGAGCGCCAACAGCACCAGCAGCAGGAATATCACCTAAGATAGCAGTACCAGTAGCAGTTGTTCCACCAGCAGGAGCCGCACCAAAAGTAACAGTAGGAGCTACATAATAATAGCCACCGTCTGTAATAGTAACGTTAGCTATAGCATCACCACCAGTAAGACTAGCAGTTGCAGTTGCTTCATTCTGTACTAAATCGAAGTCTAAACGAATTCTGTTAGAGAAAATGTCTTGATCACCTACAAAAGTAGTAGGAGTTGGACTTTGTCCACCTGCACCTACAGGACCGTCAAACGTATTAGCTGCGTTTTGTGTGTTCTGCGTATAGATAAAACGTTTTGTACCTATTCCGAAAGGATTATCAGCTCCACCACCTTGATCCTGATCTCTTCCACCGAAGAAGTATGTACGGTCAGCAGCAAAGTCAGAGAATTTCATAGTAATAGGAAGTCCTGATGCTGTTGCAGCCACCATAAGTTCATATTTACCACCTTCTGCACCCACTTCGCCTTCAAAAGAACCTGTAGTTCTTGTAGAACCTGTTGTAGAAGCAGCTTGCTCGTAAGCAAATCTTTGAATAGCACCTGAACGAGTTGGTTGTCCACCAATGTTTGTACCTTCGTCGTTAGCTTGGTCAATATACTTCGTTTTGAATGCAGGGTTAGCTACATCAATAAAAGCACGAACTTTAGTTCCGTCTGGAACAGTTTCTTCTACGTTATTGCCAAAAGTAATGTCTGTTTCTGCAAACATAAAACCTTCAACCATTGCAAAAGTGTCTCCGTCTTCTGATTCAGCAGAAGGATTGTTTGGATCATCAAATACAGGAATAACGTTTCCTACATATACCAATGAACCGTTAGGAACACCACCGTCTGGAGTAAGATTAGCTGTATAGCTTACGTCTGTATGATTATCAGAAGTAATTTTAACAGTAACTTCACCACTATACAATTTGAAAGTAGCAAGACCTGACTCAGTAGGTACTTCGTCAACTACGTTACCATTAAATTGAGTAACTGTAACTTTAACGTTAGAAAGACCTTCAACTTCTTCGAAACGTCCTGAAGAGAACGCAGAAGAACCACCAGGTACAACGTTTACAGTATAATATACTGCACCACCAGAGTTGATACGGATAAGAGAATCCATACCACGACGGTATTCCATCATGCTTCTGATGCGTCTGTCTTGAGCGTCTAAAGCAGCAATGTCACGGTCGTTTTGAAGTCTATCTTGCTCTTGCTGTAAAGCGAAAGCGTCAGCTTCTGTGAACTCATCACGTTCACAAGATGAGAAAGTAACCAATGCCAATAAAACAGCAAGGTACTTGAATGAATAAATGAAAAGATTTTTGTTCATGGAACAATAGAGTTTAGTGTAATTGAATTATCAATTTTTTGCGCACTTAGTAGTTTACACTTGTGAATGCAAAGGTATATATTAGTTTTGAAACTTACAAAAGTTTTTATAAAATATTTTTCAAATTTCTCTATTTATTTTTAGTGTGGTTTTTATATAGATTAATCCAAGCTAAATTAAATTTATATTGAATTTGTATTGACTTATATAAGAATGACTAAATTTTAAGAAAATTTTTGGTCTATATTTTATAACTTCTTGATTCGTTTCTGACTAATGTAGTAGCTTTGCGACAAGCAAACTGTTTGTTATACTATGAAGACCCAACAAGTCGTAAAAAAGGTTGCATAGATTTAAAAAAAATCTCAAATTATTCTAATTATTTTTTATTCTCCTTCTCATTTTCTCTAGAAATTTAACTTTTATGGTTCATTTACCTTCAAAAAAGCAATTTAAACTACTGACTACCAATTACTTAAAAAAAAGTAACCCGTTTTTACTATTTTTATTTTTAGTTGGCGTTTTACTCAATTTATTTTTTAGTAATTCTGCTTTTTGTCAGCCAGACACCGTTTCTCCTTCTGATTCAATAGAATTACAAGTTCCTATTTTGTTGGATTCTACTTTACTGCGAAAGAAAATAAAGACTGATTTTAGTATTGGGTTTCGTGGAGGTATTACCAATGGACGCTTTTTAATAGCTAATCCAGAACAGAGCGATCAAAATAGTTCTAGTGCTGGTTCGGTTCTTAGCGTTTTTGTTCATTACAACATAAATCCACGTTTTAGTATTCAACCAGAACTAGCTATGGGACGCTATCGAAGCAATAATACTACTTATACATTGGCTCTCTTGGAGGGTACAATAGATTATGTAGTCTCTACTTTGGATTTTAATTTGATGGGAATATATACTTATCCTATTAATGATATGTTTTCACTCTCAGCAGAAGCAGGTTTTTCGGCTGCTAGTCTGTATCGTTCGTTTGGGAAGGTAATCGCTCCTAATTCACGTGGATTGGTTAGATATGATATAGATGCGAAGTCGCAATTTGAGAAACTCAACTATGGTGCTATCGTAGGAATATGTCCTTCTTTGAACCTAAAAAATGTGAACATTCAGGCTTCCATTAGATATAGATATGGTCTGAATAATATAAATGCATTTGATTATTCGCTCAATAGATATTTATCTAACCCAGAACGAACCATCAAAACTAGAGATATACTCTTTCAAGTTGGTTTTTTTATTCCTATATATAAAAGTGCAGCAATTAAGTAATTAGTTAGGTATGATATACGATTTTGTTAGCTACTTTAATAGGAGTGACATTTTCCGATTTCTGCATAAATAAACTTATTTTCGAAAAATAATAGGTTGCTTTTTCCATAAAATAGGGTTTGCAAACCCTATTTTATGGAAAAAAGACGATTGAACAGACTAAAATTTGGCAACTATTTGTTTATTTAGAAATGTCACTCATATTGATACTTAAACAGAATTAAATGTTGTTACGATTGTTTATGGATTTGATAATCAACAAGTTACATAAAACACAAAACCGTTTTACTTTTTCCGTAGCCCTAGGTTTGCAAACCTAGGACTACGGAAAAATGACAGTACTCAATCAACCGTGATAACCTTTATTAAGTCAATTGTGATTTCATTCAAACTCTTCGGCTTGATAAATCAAGCCTCTACGTCCTTCAAACGTAGTAATCTGATTTATCAAATTGGTTTTCTTAAGAAAACCACATTTCTGAAGGACAGTAAAACTAATTTTGCTACATAACCTTCAATCTAATAAATACGAACTTTACAAAATAATTTTTATAGAATTGTAATTTTCTTTTAAAAAGTTTAACAAATCAATCATTGTTTCAATAGCTGTAAACTAAATTCATTTTACTTAATTTGCTTATTAGTAAATAATTAGATGGTACTTCGACAAAGTAGGGTAGATTGTATGGTTGTTCGTGTCGCTGCGTTAAAACACCAACAAGGGCATTTTGAGCAGTTTTTGATTTACTAATTTAGCTATTCCGAAACACTTTAATATAAATCATACTTTTTACAAGACCATCAATAATTATACTCCAGATTAGATTTATCTATATTATAAAGGAATTTCAAATCAATTATGAAAGACATTCAACAAAACAGAAACTGTAAATTAGTATTGACTAGCTTTTTTACTACTTTATTTCTCCTTTTTTTATTAGGAGAAACGATGGCGCAAGACACCACTACTACCAACTCTGAAAAATGGTCGCTTGATTCGTGCATTTCGTATGCTTTAAATCAAAATATTCAACTCAAAATTAATGAGTTAGGGATTCAAAATTCAGAACTAGCATTAGAACAAGCCAAAAATGATAGATTGCCAAATGCAAATGCTTCTATTTCTCACAATTATAACTGGGGACGTTCGATTGATCCGTTTCAAAATACATTTGTCAATCAGCGTATTCAAACCAATAATTTGTCTTTAAATTCTTCGGCTACTCTTTATAATGGCTCTCGTTTAAAGAATACAATTGCTCAAAATCAGTTGCAGGTAGAAGCAGACAAATTGAATTACGGACAATCTCAAAACGATTTGATGCTCAATATTGCAAGTAATTATTTGCAAGTAGTCTTAAATAAAGAAATTGCTCAAAACGCTCGTCTTCAAAAAACAACTACACAGGCGCAGTACGAAAGAACGCAGCAACTCGTAGAAGCAGGTGTTTTGCCTAGAGCAAATTTGTATGACTTGGAAGCACAACTTGCAGCCGACCAGCAACAGATTATCTTGGGAGAGAATAATCTAATGTTAGCAAAATTACAACTTCGCCAACTCATGCAGCTTCCACCTACAGAAAGTTTTGAGGTGGTTACGCCAGAAGTAGATGATCCTTCTTCTATCTTAGATTCAAAAAATCCGTATCAAATTTATCAAATTGCAGAAACTACACAGCCCAACATAAAAGGAGCAGATGTGAGCATAGAAGTAGCACGAAAAGGAATTGATATTGCAGAAGCAGGAAAATACCCTACTTTAGCTTTGGTAGGAGGAGCAGGAGCAAATTATTCCAGTAATCAGAAATTAAGGCAAGATTTTACTAGCCCTAACGTGATAGGATTAGATACGTTAGGATTTATAAATAATTCTCCAACTGATTTGGTAGTTCGTCCTAAAGTTGATTTTGATAAAGAAAAATTTGGTTTCTTCCAGCAGCTTAATGAATCTTTTAGATATAGTGTAGGATTAAATCTTCAAATTCCTATTTTTAATCGTTTTCAAGTAGATAATAATGTACAACGAGCAGAAATTCAAACTCAAAACGCACAACTGAACTCACAACTTGTTCGTACTCAACTTTATCAAACCATCGAACAGGCTTATATTTCGGCTCGTGCAGCCAAAGCATCTTTTGAAGCTAGTCAGCAGCGAGTAAGAGCATTAGAAGAAACAGTACGAGTAATGGAAAAACGACTTGATGCAGGCGCAGCCAATAGTACAGAATATACCGTCGTAAAGAATAATCTTTCGGTAGCACAAGCCGATTTGCTTAGAGCAAAATATGAATTTATCTTTAGAATAAAGGTTTTAGAGTTTTATGAAGGAGAAGAATTGAAGTTTTAATTGATTTTTACTTCGTTTTCATCTAACCAAAAAGACTTTCCTATCTTATCTTATATTTTAGAAACTGGAAAGTCTTTGGTATTTAAAACCATTTGTAAAAGTTAAGCGTTAGTTTAGTTGAAAGGAATGAGAAATCGTTCGTAAAAAAAATTACATTAAATTTTAATCAGAATGAAAGAGTTAGAGAATAATGATTTTACTATTCTTAACAAAGACAAAGAAACAAACGGAGTAACGGATTTTTTTAAAGAGGAAAATGAATTAGTACATTCTGTCTATTATAAGGATAAAAATGGAAGAGTAGTAACTTATTATATTACTCTAAAAAATGATTGTACGGAAAACAGAAGCTTGGTATTTGAGTTTTTTGATAAATATGAAATGGAAAACAAAGTTTCGTTTTTACTTCAGTTTGTTCCTTTGAAATTAGTAGATAAGTTTAGTCATTTTAATAAGTTAGCTATAAATTAATTTCTTAGACAATGCAAAATCATTATAATAGAAATGAAAATTCCATAGTTTTTTTCTTAAAAGACAAAATAGAGTTACTACGTTCGCTTTACGAGTTTAAAGAAAGTGGTAAAAATGTTGATTATTACCTTGTCTTACAAAAGTGATTCATTTGAAACTAGAAACGAATTATTTGACTGTTTGGAAGAGTATGAGGAATTAGAGTTATTACATTCTAATACGTTGAGCCATTTTCATTTCGTAGATGAAGAAGTTAAGAATACATTAGGAAAATTTAAGAAGATAAATATTAATAAATAATGGTATTTATATTCGTTATAGAAATTATTTACCAATCTTATGTTACAGAAAAATAATATATTTTAGAATTTTTTAAAAAAAAGGGAAAGAACCAATTTTTTACTTTACAAATTTAAAATCAAAATAAAGAATTATGTCAGAAATACACACAACAAAATGCCTAATTATAGGCTCAGGTCCAGCAGGTTATACAGCAGCCATCTATGCAGCTCGTGCAGGATTAGAACCTATCTTATATAAAGGACAACAACCAGGTGGACAGCTTACCATTACTAACGATGTAGAAAATTTTCCTGGTTATGCCGATGGAGTAATGGGACCTCAAATGATGCAAGATTTGGACAAACAAGCAGGTCGTTTTGGTACAGATTTGCGTTATGGAGTTATCGAAAAAGTAGAATTTAGTAAAGACGGAGGAGTGCATGTTGCTTACGATGACTCTGGAATTAGAATTGAAGCCGAAACAATAGTTATCTCTACTGGTGCTGCTGCAAAATGGTTGGGATTACCTTCGGAAGCAGAATACAATGGAAAAGGGGTTTCTGCGTGTGCTGTCTGTGATGGTTTTTTCTTTAAAGGACAAACAGTTGCTATCGTTGGTGGTGGAGATACGGCTTGTGAAGAAGCGAGTTATTTAGCCAAATTATGTAAAAAAGTATATATGATTGTTCGTCGTGATGAACTGCGTGCTTCCAATATTATGCAGCAGCGTGTCATGACAAAAGAAAATATAGAAATTCTTTGGAATACAGAAACAGAACAGATTTTGGGAGATGGAGAAAACGTAACTTCGGTTCGCCTTCTGAATAACAAAGAAAACAAAACCCATGAATTAGCCGTAGAAGGATTTTTTGTAGCCATTGGACACACACCAAATACAGGAATTTTTGAAGGACAATTAGACATGGACGAGAGTAATTACTTGCTTACCCAAACAGGAAGTACACTCACTAACATTGCTGGAGTTTTTGCTTCTGGAGATGCACAAGACAAAATTTATCGTCAAGCCGTAACTGCAGCAGGAACAGGTTGTATGGCTGCTCTTGATGCAGAACGCTATTTAGTAGAAAAAGAAGCGATGGTAAATGCTTGACAATTAGGGGCGAGGAGCGAGGGTTTGGGGGCGAGGAATTAGGGAATGAAAATTATATTTTGCTTTCCCTAATCAAAATTGTATTTAACTGGTAACTAATTTACTGATTACTGGTAACTGAAAAGGTAGCTTGAATAGGGCTGCCTTTTTTTGTTCTTCCAATTATACTTCCTCTTACATACCCTTTTTCTTCATCAAAAACATTAATTGTCAGTGTTCCTTGTTCTAACGAACCTTCAATATTTGCTAATCCATTATTATAATAAAGCGTTACAGTTGCCGAACGCTCTGGACTAGACATAATTGGAAAACTACCCTTTTTGTCGCCTATTGCAGTAATAACTAAGTTTGTATTCGTGTTTTGATAATTAGCAACCATTATATTGAGTGTTTTTAAATTTTCATCATAATCCACTACATTTTCGTTGCGAAGAGTTTCGAAGATATAATCTTGTTCTGCAAAATCTTCATCATCAATTTTTACATTTACAATTCCTCCTTGAAGCTGTTCGTTCAAATCTTCATAACGCATTTTTTTGATTTCTTCGTTAGAGAGTTTACTAGGAGTTTTGAGAAGTTCGTTTTGAGTTACTTCTGTATCTTCTTTGACTACAAATGTATCTGTATTTTCTTTTTCAACATTGGTAGAAGTACAAGCTGTGAAAAGAAATAAAGTAAAAATGGTAAGAATAGAAAAGTTATTTTTCATTATAATTTATTTTTAAAAGAAGAAGTGTAAAATTGAGTTTCTATCAAACTGTAAAATTACTATTTTTTGAATAAAAAAACTAAATTAGGGAAGCATAGAAGTAATAAGTCCACTCCGAATAGTTCTCCAAACAAACCTCAACAGACTATCATTATATTCTCGTTGATATTTTATTTCGCCTTCTTTTCCTTCTACATTTGAATCAATAACAGTATTCAAAAGTCCACTCAAAAACTTACGTTTTTTATCTGAATTTTTCTTTAATAGTGTTACTTCCAATCCTTCATACGTAATTACAAATGTTCCTGTCGAATATCCATCTCTAATTTTTGCATTGAATTCTGCTCTTCTTATAATTCCTTTATTTGCTTCAAAACGAGTAATGGGAGAAAGCATTTTGTTGAGCGTAGGGATTTCAATTTCTGTACAAAAACCATTAATATTTCCTTCAAAAGTTTCTGTATTAAGTGGCATTTCCATAGCAATTTCAATTCTACTTTCTTTCATAAAATACATATCTGCATTTATTTTAGCAGGTTTGGATTCTTCAAAATTATGAAAATTAAGAGCCGTCATATTAAGGCTATCAAAGGTAATACTTCCCACTCCATCTAATCCTTCAGCACGTTCCGAATAAACAATATTTCCCTTTTGTATCTGTAATGTATCGATAGCCAAACCGATTTTCCACTGATACGGCATTTTTTTCTCTTTTGGTTCTCCGTGCCTGTTTCGATCTTTTAGAATAGAAATATCAGGATCAAAAACCAGAATTTTATCAGCCTTTATGAGTTGTCGTTGAAGTGCTTGCCAGTCCAGATTGTGCGCTTCTAGTTGTTGTGTTTTGAGTTCCATTTTCTCATCCAAATCTTGTGAGAGTTGCAAATTCTTTACTTTTACAAGATTATTTTCATAATTAATTTCTCCTATTTTAAAATTTGTTCCATTATTATGTGCCATTGAATAGTTATCAATTAATAATTTGGCATCAGCAAAACGCAACACATCTACATAAGAAGTATCAAAACTAACGTTGTTCAAAGTTCCATTTAGAGTATCGACCATTTGTACAAAATCAGCCGTTTTATGATTTAATTGTTCGAAAGAAACTTGTACTTTCTCTGACCTAAAACGAAAAGTAGGAGGACGAAGCCATTTTGCTTCATCAATTTCTAAATCTAATTTTTTGAGTTCGATTTTAGAATTTGCATTATATTGATAGCGTCCAGTCAGATTTTGTATTTCCAAAATTCCCACAGAAAGAGGAGCAATTACAAGATTTGCAACCGTATCAGCAGCACGAGAAACTCCCTGTGTAGAATCAGCAACATATCTTATATCTACAACAGGATTTTGGAGTGTAATTCGGTCAGCATGCCATTCTCCATCTGAAATATATTTCCAGATACTAGCACCTTTAAAAACTATTTTTTCTACATCAATACTTGCATTTGGCTTTCCTTTTTCTTCTGCCGAAACGCTATCTGTACGCACTTTTATGTTTTCTAATGTTACGTTCGTTGGGATTAAGTTGAGATGAATATCGCCTATTTCTATTCTGTAAGGAGATTTTTTGTTCTCATTAATTGAACTTGTAATCTTGTCTTTCAAATAATCATCTAAATAATTGACGGCAACGAAACCACCGATTACAAGAACTAAAATTATACTTCCTATTATAATAAGGAGTTTTTTGGAAAAGAAATTTTTCATGGTAGGCGATAGAGTTTAAAAAGTGGGTTTACTAAAAAAAATCTTTTTTATTAGAAGTAATGGTTTATGCAATAAAACAACTAATTTTCTGGTAATAAGTTAGCTGGTTGATAGCAATAAGATTAAATAACTGAATTACTTGCGCTTGTCTTAATTACCAATATAATAATTTAACATAGGAATTCTTATACCATATCTTTGGTTTATAGATTTATAGATTTGTTCTCTCTCTTCAATCTGTTCTTCTGAAAAATCAACGACATAAGAGTAAAAATCTTCATCTTCATGTTTTCCTATCCTATTGTGCCAAAGTCCTTTTTCTTTAATATTTACTATTGTTTCTAACCACTTATCGAAAGAAGCATGAACAATAACTCTATCTTCCATAGATTTATAATCAAATGAAATTATTTGTCCTTTTTTGCCTCCATAACTTCCTTCAAAGTCGATTACTGTTAAAGCCCAAAACGGTTGCTCCAAAAAGGGTAGCCATTTTTTGTTCCACCAACTTCCTTTTTTAAAATTATCATAACTGCCACCGTCCAAATTTCCATCAAAAGCTTCTTTTGTATGTATAATATCTAATAAGGAAATAAGACAATCTCCGTCATCAAATGTTTCTTCTCTCACAGAACCATTGTAAGTACGATATAAATCATAGAATGCTTCCGAAGGTTTGGGCATTTTCCATTCTTTTAATTTTTCATCAAATAATTCTATGTCTTTGTTTGTAACACCACAATTGAACAGTAATTTTTCTTCGTCTGGATAGTCTTCAAATGATTTTTTTAGTCTTATTACTGAGGGATGCATTATTGAGAATTATTAAAATTGATGAAAACTAATTTATTTACTAGGCTTCCTTATAACATTATTTTAAATCACTAATTTACTAAAATATATGGATTATTTCGTTATTATTTCAATTGGTTTAAAATTTATCTTATTGAATATCAGCGTTTTATTATTCTATTTTAAATTTTTGAACTTATGTTTTGAATTATTTTTTGCGTAATTTTGCAACCTTATTTCTAAAGAAGAAAAATCATACGTAGCTGACAGTTTTCAACTGTCAGAAATACTTCAAAATATAAAAGTAAATGAAAACGGGTACAATCAAAAAAGACAAAGTCAATATAATTACGCTAGGTTGCTCCAAAAACCTTGTGGATTCTGAAAATATACTTACTCAACTTCGTGCAAATGAAATTGATGCTCATCATCAGTTAGAAGTCAAAAAGAAAATCGAGCAGCCAAATATTATTATTATTAATACATGTGGTTTTATAGAAAAAGCAAAAGAAGAATCTATTAATACAATTTTGGATTATTCAGCAGCAAAAAGCAGAGGAGAAATTGATAAATTATATGTAATGGGTTGTTTGTCGCACCGTTATAAAGACGAACTCTCTAGCGAAATCAAAGAGGTTGATGATTGGTTTGGAACATTGGATATGCCTTTGATTCTCAATCGTTTTAATGTTGATTACAAACATGAGCTTCTGGGGCAGCGTCTGACAACGACATCTCAACATTATGCTTATCTCAAAATTTCGGAAGGCTGTGATAGAGCGTGTTCGTTTTGTGCAATTCCACTTATGCGTGGCAAACATGTTTCTCGTCCGATGGAAGAATTGGTACAGGAAGCAAAAACATTAGCTTCAAGAGGAACAAAAGAAATAATGCTTATTGCACAGGAATTGACTTACTATGGAATTGATATTTATAGAAAACGAGTTTTGCCAGAGCTATTAGAAAAATTGGCAGATATTGAGGGAATTGAATGGATTCGTTTGCATTATGCGTACCCAACAGGTTTTCCAATCGAAATAATTGATACGATGAAGGCGCATGACAAAATTTGTAATTACTTAGATATTCCGTTACAAAGTGGCTCAAATAGAGTTTTGAAGGCAATGCGTAGAGGAATAAAGCGAGAAAAAACAGAAGAGTTGATTGATTCTATTCGCCAAAAATTACCAGAAATTGCCATTCGTACAACGCTTATTGCAGGACATCCACACGAAGAGCAACAAGACCACGAAGAAACATTGGATTTTGTTGAGAAAATGCGTTTTGATAGATTAGGAGTATTTTCGTATTCTCATGAAGAAGATACACATTCGCATTCTATGCCCGATACACTTACAGAAGAAGAAAAACAGGAACGTGTTTCGGAAATAATGGAGATTCAGCAAGGAATTTCTTTAGAACTCAATCAAGAAAAAATAGGTAAGATTTATAAAACGCTTATCGACAGAAAAGAAGGAAATTATTTTATCGGCAGAACAGAATATGATTCTCCAGAGGTAGATAATGAAGTGTTGGTAGATGCAAGAAAAGTATATTTACGAATTGGCGATTTTGCAAATGTGAAAATTGATAAAGCAGAAGAGTTTGATTTGTTTGGAGAAGTGGTAGCGTAATATTTGTCGCCAACTAAACCAATATTCTTTGGTATATTAATCAGAAGCGTAACTTTTGTAGAAGTCGTCGGTAGCAAGATTGTTAAACTTTTAAAGTGGTGTAAAGAGGGATACATGGCACGTACATAAAAACAAAACGGTGTGTTCGGTTTAGCTTAAGGGTTACACCGTTCTCAGAATTGAACAAAACGCTTCCTCAGAAACGTGATTTACAAAAAAATCATACTTCTGAGGAAGCAAAACAATTTGTTTTTGAAGAAGGTGTAATCTGTAACCCTCAACGAAGCTAAAACGAATACACTTCAAAAACAGTTTTGCAGAAAAAATAAGAACTTCTTTCATATATTAGATAATGTTTTACCGTTTTTACTCTGAAAAAAGATCTGAGTAATCAGTAGGATTAAAACTAGTAGCAACGTCTCAAAACAAAATAATTTTTAGTTTATTTATTCTCAAATCCCATTATAATCATCTTTAAGTAGACGTTTGTAAGAGGACATAATACAGAAAAATGCCTTTTCAACTCCCCAAAAACGAAATTTTACAAGGAAAATGGACTTTCCATTACCTTTCTCCAGCACAACGAAAATATAATGGAATTCTTTATCTAACAAAGAAAAACCTGTATTTTGAAGGCAGCTTTGAAATAGAAAATTTGAGTATAAGTGCTATTGAAGGTGGTTTTGTGATTCCTTTAAATGAAATTAATGCCGTTGCTCCTTTGAGGGTACTATTTATTTTTAATCAATTACATATTCAGATGAAAGATAAAGAAGTTCATATTTTTGATAGAGGAATTTCGCCTATTGGTAATGTAATAAAAAAGATTAATGAGTATAAAGAAAAATTAAATTAGATTATCTAAAAATATTTCTAATTTTATACCATGCTCCTCTTGGAGAATACCATTTTCTTATAATCGTTACTTCTCCCAGAAAATCACCGTTCAAGACGATGTCTAATGATTCATTCTTTTTTACTTTCTCTACCTTTATTTCTTCAACAGAACAACCAATAAATTGGTAAACTAATACGGCATCTTTCGGAACAGTTATCGAATAATTTCCTTCCGAGTCTGTTTTAGTTCCTTCTTTTGTTCCTTTTATTTGAATGGTTGCTGAAGGTAATGGTTGTCCTGTCTCATCTTTTACTGTTCCTTTTAGGATAACAAAATCCAAAACTGTTGAATAACCCAGTACCTGTTTTTCCTGTTCTGCTAGACTTTGAAGAATAATACTAAATTCTTTTTCTTCAAAATTTATTTCGAAAAACTGATTTGTAGAGGAAGCAACTATTTCAATTTCTTTTGTTCCTAAGTTTTCATATTCTACTACTAAAATTACAGAATCTTGATTTTGAGTAATTTGAGTAGGAATATAAACTGAAAATAATCCATTTTCTAAGGAGAGCGTTTTATGACCTGTTCCTTTTACAGAAATGGTGGCGTTTGATAGATTTTCGTTTCCATTTTTTACTCTTCCATTAATGGCAATCTGTTTTCCTTGATTTTCTATAAACTTTTTTTCTTCTCTCTGCTGTCTTATTTGCGCAACTTTTTCATCTGAAAGAATAGCTCCTCCTTGTGCTTTTGCATCAGTTGAAGCCAAGAAAAAAGCAAAACAAGCTGCTGCCAGTTCTTTCAAAAATAGTTTTCTACGTGGTGTTTCTTGTTTTTTCAATGTCCTGTTGATTTGAGTTTTTTTGAAACGTCCACACGTATTTTGAGATTTATATTCTTTAAAATAACTGATTATTTCAGTATCGGACATTCCACTAAAATCAATAACTAACTTTTGACACGAACCACAAAAACGACCTTTTTCTTGTGTATTCATTTTGTTCCAATCTTGATGACACGGTTCTGGTAAGTTTACTTTCATTATTTTTTTATTTAAAATTGAAAAATAGACAGTAATTAATTTTTATAATATTTATCTAAATATGCTTTTCACTCTGCGCCACAAACTTCGTAGAGTGTACCATTTATAGGAACTTTCGTAATATCCTCCAACTACAAACATTCCCTCCAACACTCCAGTATTTAAAGTAACGTCTATTACAGTTTGTGTATCTACTGTTATCTCTTTAGAATCAAATCCTACAAAGCTGTAAATTAAAGTAACTTCTTGATTATCTGGAATAACCAAAGAATAATTTCCATCAAAATCTGTAATTGTTCCTCGTGTCGTTCCCTTTATAACAACGGTTGCAGAAGGTAATGTTTCTCCTGTGTCATCTTTTACCGTTCCTGTTATTGTACCACTTATTGCTACTGATTTTTTGAAGGTGCGATTATCTTCTACAAAATCTATTTCTACAAACTGGTTGGTAGGCGAAGTTGCTACGCTAATTTCTTTGGTTGTAAAATCTTTATGTTCTACTACTAAAGTTATGAAATTTTGATTTTTAGAGAATGTAGAAGGAATATGAATTGAAAAAATTCCGTTTGATGAAGAGTAAGTTTTATGGCTTGTTCCTTTTATAGAAATAATGGCGTTTGATAAACCTTCATTTCCGTTTTTTACTTTTCCATTAATAGCAATCTCTCTTCCTTCGTTTGGAGTAGAATTTTTTGTTTCTTGGCTTTGATGCTGCTGATTTATGTTCGTTTCGTTCTGTGACTTTGCATCGGTTGAAGCCAAAAAGAAAGCAAAACAAGCTGCTGCCAGTTCTTTCAAAAATAATTTTCTACGTGGCGTATCTTGTTCCTTTAAGGTTCTATCAATTTGAGTTTTTTTGAAATGTCCACAGGTACTTTGTCCTTTGTATTGTTTGAAATAGCTGATGATTTGAGTATCAGACATTTTAGAAAAATCAATAACTAACTTTTCGCATGAACCACAAAAACGCCCTTTTTCTTTTGCATCCATTTTGTTCCAATCTTCATGACACGGCTCTGGTAAATTTACTTTCATAGCTTTTTTAGTTTTTGCACAAATAAATGATTAACGTTTTTTAAAGAACGAGTAATCTAAACAAAACGCTGCAAGTAAATCTTAATTTTACCAAATTTAATTTCAGAGACACAAAAAAACGATATTTTATTTACAAAAACATCGTTTTTCTGTAGCTACTTCTCTACTAACTTTCACTAAAATTGCATTTTGTCTTCTACTTTGCAAATTCTTTTTCTTGCGCCAAAATCTTCAACAAATACGAACCATACCCACTTTTTACCAATGGTTTGGCAAGTTCTTCCAATCTTTCAGCAGAAATAAAACCTTCTTTATACGCAATTTCTTCAATACAACCCACTTTCAAATCCTGTCTTGCTTCGATTACTTCTACAAACTGTCCTGCTTGCATAAGCGAATGGAAAGTTCCAGTATCAAGCCAAGCTGTTCCTCTGTCCATTATCTCAACAGATAATTTTCCTTTTTCTAAATAATACTTGTTAATATCTGTAATTTCGTATTCTCCTCGTGAGGAAGGTTCTAAGGTTTTGGCAATTTCTATGACATCGTTATCATAAAAATAAAGACCTGGAACAGCAAAATTGGACTTTGGCTTTGTAGGTTTTTCTTCAATTGAGATCGCTTTTTTATCTTTATCAAATTCTACTACCCCATATCTTTCTGGGTCGGCTACGTGATAAGCAAAAACAATTCCTCCACTTGGGTTCTGACTTTTCTTTAGTGTTTCTTGAAGCCCTGTTCCATAGAAAATATTATCTCCCAAAATAAGAGCAACACTATCGTTTTCAATAAATTTTTCTCCGATTACAAATGCCTGTGCAAGTCCGTTTGGTACTTCTTGAATAGCATATTCGAAGTTACAACCAAACTGCGAACCATCTCCCAAAAGATTTACAAAATTTGGATTGTCGTGAGGTGTCGTAATTATCAAAATATCCTTAATTCCTGCTTGCATCAAAACCGACAGAGGATAATAAATCATCGGCTTGTCATAAACAGGTAGAAGTTGCTTGCTCATTACGAGTGTCAGAGGATGAAGACGTGTTCCAGAACCTCCTGCTAAAATAATTCCCTTCATTTTCAGTTATCAGTTATCAGTTATCAGTTACCAATTAATTTCATTTCGTTGCATTTCTGAGAAATGGATTTTTGTTTTTGGTAAGATTACTATTTGTTTAAAAAAATATTTTAATGTTTACAATATGAATGATATTTTTCAATTTATGCATACAAACTTATTTTAGACAAAATAATAGTTTGCTTTTTCCATAGAATAGGGTTTGCAAACCGATTGCACAGAATAAAATTTGGCAGCAATCTTTCTATTTTAGAATGTCACTCATACTGAATATCACTCCTATTAATGTTTATATTTATAAATAAATACGGATAGAATGAAAATTGAGTAGTTGTATCCAATTAATTGTAAAATTACTGAATCAACGTAAAAGATCTATTCCAACGCAGACGACTAAAAACGCCCCCTTTGTCATGATCTGGGTCAATAGACAAAAATACTAATGTTGCCTTTCCTACAATATGATCTTCAGGAACAAAACCCCAAGAACGAGAATCTGCAGACGAATGTCTATTATCTCCCATCATAAAATAATAATTTTGTTTGAAAACATATTCTAATACTTCGTTTCCATCAATTTTGAGTATTCCATTAGTAATTTCTACGTCTTCATTTCCTTCATAATCTTGAATATATTTTCCATATAAAGCTAAGTTTTGAGTAGTAATGGGCATTTTCCAACCTTCACTTGGAATTTTCAAAGGTCCAAAATTATCAATCTCCCAATCAAAAGCAGAGTCTTCTATACCTGTTTTGTCTATATCCCAATTTGGAAAAAAAGTATTTTCATAAGGAAACAAACTAGCTTGTGTACTCACTAATGGAATAATATCCTTAAAAAGTTTTGGAAATGATTTTACTTTAGCTACCTCTTCCTGACTCAAATCCATTATATAAACAAAGACATCTTGTCCGATATATTTTTCTGCTCCTTCATAACCAGGACTATTTTCAATAAGCACATTCATAAAACCTCTAACACCTCCAAATTTTTTGTATTCGTCATCATTATAAGTGTAAGGCGTAGGCTGAACGGCACCTGTTTGTCCATCTATCGGAATTCCTAGTTCATAAAATGTATCTTTGTTGAGCAGTTTGGTAGCAATAACCATGTGTTTGTGTTGCGATTGGCTAGGAAATTCTGTAGCATTTCCATTGATATACACTACTCGGTCTTTTACCTCTAATTCATCACCTGCAATAGCTACACAACGTTTTATGTAATTTGTGCGCAGGTCGCTAGGATGCTGTTCCTCACTAGGAAAATTAAAAACAATGACATCGTTGCGCTCAATATCTGCAAAACCAAGCAAACGAAACTGTGGTAATTGAATCCAATCTAAATAAGACTTTGTCGACTCTGTTCCCCAAACGGTTTGATGAGTAAGTGGAATTTGAAGAGGCGTTTTTGTGGTTCGGCTCCATAATGAATCTTACTTACAAACAAAAAATCTCCTACTAAAAGTGAGTTTTCCATCGAAGAGGTAGGGATTTGAAACGGTTCGAATAAAAGCCAACGGATTAAACTGGCTGCAATAACTGCAAACAGAATTGAATCAAACCATTCTCTAGCAGCACTTTTTTTCTTTTGTGGAGTTTTGCTTTTATTCTGTTCTTCTACTTGATTTCTTTTGAAAAATGCCATAATCTATATTTATTTATTGTAATTTTTGTCCGTGTTGAAAACCTAAAAAGCTAATTTGAAAAAGAATAGATGAAATATAAGTAGGCAATAATGAATAATTATTACATTAATTTGTCCAAACAAGATTTCTGGTTTATTCTATTTTCAATAAATCTTTCATTCCAAAAACACCTTTTTTACCTTCCAAAAATTCGGCTGCCAGAACTGCTCCCTTTGCAAATCCTTCTCTTGAATGTGCTTTATGAGTAAGCAAAATATTATCTATACTTGAAGAGTAAATAGTTGTGTGAGTTCCTTTTACATTCTCTTCTCGTTCTGCAAAAATAGGAATAGTATTTTTATTTATAGAATTATTAGTCATTTTATTTTTCGCATTGTTCTCTATTAGTTTCCATTTTTGTTTGGAATCATAATTTTCTAAAATTGTTTGGGCAAGTGTAATCGCTGTTCCACTTGGTGCATCTTTCTTTTCTTTGTGATGAGTTTCGGTAATTTCTATATCGTAAGAAGGATAATTTTGCATCAATTTGGCTGCATATTTATTTATCTCCAAAAAAATATTCAGTCCAATACTAAAATTAGAAGACCAAAAGAAAGCTAGATTTTCGTTAGAATTTTTAGTAGAACCTGAATTACTCACATCTAAAATTATCTTTTCAATTTCTTTTTTCTGCTCATTCCATCCTGTCGAACCACAAACAACAGAAATTCCTTTTTCCAAGCAAAATTTTACATTTTCATAAGCACTTTCAGGCGAGCTAAATTCAATAACTACATCTGTATTTTGAGTATTCAATTTATTTAATTCTTCTTTGTTTTCAATAGAAATACGAAACGAAATAGAATGCCCTTTTTGTAGTGCAATCTTTTTCAATTTCCTTCCCCATTTTGCCATAACCTACCAAAGCAATTCTCATAAATTAGTTACCAGTAATTAGTTACCAGTAATCAGTTAATTTCAAATGCACCAACTGACCATAGAATAACTTTGAGTTTATAAAATTTATTTTCTTTGTGTTCCATAATTTCTCCCTTCTGCATTTCTAATTTTCTCGTCCCTCATCCCATTTCTCTCGTTCCCAATTCCTCGCCCCTCGTCCCAATCCCCTTGCCCCAATCCCCTCGCCCCTAATTCCCATTCCCTATTTCCTCAAAAAGTCATTACTAAAGAAAGTCCACCTAATGTATTTCCATTTATTCCTATATTCTCCATTTGAGGTTTAAACTTAAAAGAAATATCATCGTCAATATCAAAATTATTAAAATGTGCTGTCGTGGTAGCTTCTCCAATATTGAGTAAATATATAATTCCTGTAACAATCATATAAAAATCTCTGTCTCTACGATAACTATCACGCTGACGTTTTATTTGATCTGCCGAACGATTGACAAACGATTCATACTCTTTTGTAGCAGGATTTTCATCCTGTTTGTACAAATAATTTTCTCTAAAAATACGGTAGTTTGCGTGATTTTGAATAGATAAATAAGAAAAAGTAGTCAGAGCAGCATAAATAATAGGAACTCTGATAGCCCAGCCCTTTTTATTGTAAAACTGACCTGCACCTGGAAGTACAGCTGAAAGAAGTGCAGCCCGAGTAGGAGGACGAAGCTTAAACTTAGGCTCTAATTCTACTTGCAGTTTATCGTCTTGAAGTGTTACCGTTTTTATAGAATCTTTTGGCGTTTCTTCAACTCTTGATTTCCAAGTAGAATCTACATTTGTAACGCTTAAAGAATCTATTTCTATAGTTTGTGCCAAAGTAGAAAAATTAAGAAAAACAAGAAAAAAACAAAAAGATAAAAAAGCTACATATGTAGATTTTTGCTTAATAGAATGGTGCAAATTAATTAAGAACAGGAAAAATAGATTATTCATCAAAATAAAATTAGTATTTGTTTGCTATAGCTGACAATTGAAAATTTTCAACTACTTTATATTTACAAAATAACGAAAAATAAACCACTTTGAATTTATCTTGAACCTGTTCTAAACTTATTTTTAGGTAAAATTGTGAGAAACAGATTTTACTTTAAAGTCTATTTAGAATAATTTATCTACTTCAAAATATTTCTCTTTCATCAAACCTAAAGCAAAAGCAGCAGCAGAAGCCGTAAAAACAGAAAAATCAAACGCTCCTTTTATTCCTGTCGAAAACGTCATGGATAAGGCAAATATCAAAAGTAAAATCCCACTTAGTTTTGCTACCAATTCAGTTTTGAGTCCAACAATCAAACAGAATGCAAAAATAACTTCGGCAGCCGTAGCAATTATTCCCAGAGCAGGAACAAGAGAAGCAGGAAACCAAGGATTGAGAAGAGCAGTATAATCCAGAAAATTTTGCCAATTTCCCCAGACAGAAATTTCTTTACTCCAATAGCCAAATCTATCAGCCACAGCAGACAGAAAACTAGCAGAAATTGCAAAACGTAGAAAGAGTTTGACGATGTTTTGTGTTGTCATGGACATATTAACTTGATTTTTAAATTAATTTTCATATTCCAATTCCCCTTTAATGTCCTTCATGTTCTCTAGGTTTTTCTGGCAACGTTGGTGCAGATTGCCCTTCAGAAGGTTCTAATTCTTTCATTTCTTTTTCCAAATTTTCTTGTTCTTGTGGAGAAAGTAAAAGTTTGTTTAGGTCTGGTTGTCCTGCATCTATCCAACAGGTAAGCCAAAAATCGCCTACTGTTTTGATAGATTGTTTCATTCTTCGCTCTACTTGTCCGTTGAGCATCTCGTGATACGCCTTCGAAAAGGGTCTTGAATAGAGTTTTTGTGTATTTCGCCCACGAGTTTCATAACTCCATTTTTGGTCGTCACCCATTTGTTTGGTAAGTTGTTTTTCAAAACGAAGAACAGAATCTAATGCAATGTGTGAACTTATTATAGCGTCCCAAGCTCGTTCTTGTGTGTTTTCAATGTATTCTGCTTTTCCTACAAAAAAATCATATTGCAGCGCATATAATTCTGGCAAACGAGACTCCCAAAAACCGTGTATTCCATATTGGTCGGTTAGTTGTCCATTGTAATTTTCGGTGCTGTGAAGTGGAACATGAGAATCTCCAATATAATGTCCCAAATCTGCTGAAAGGCGAATGATTGCTTCTGCATCTCCTCGTTCCATTGCATTTGTGAGCTTCCATCGAAACTGCTCTACTGTCCAAGGAACAATTCCATACGCCATTAATGTATCTTCAGAGTACTTTTCAACGGCATCTTTCCAACGGTGAGGTAATTTTAGCCACGCACTATCCCCATAAATATCCATATCCAAATAATGGCGAGGAGCTTCTCCCTCAACAGCATATCTACGTCGATCAGGATTAACGGCATTTTCGGTAATGTACTGAATATGAGCTTTATAAAATCCAAACATTTCTGGTGGAAGTGTATAAACTGCCATTCTGTTAATGACACGGTGACCGTAAAATCCCCAAGAATAAGCATTTGTTATGCAGAAAATGCTAATAATAAAACAGAGAAGGAAGGAGGAGTATATTTTTTTCATTTTTTACGACTATTATAAATAAGAAAATGAGTAAAGATTAATGGTTTATCAAAAATACAGATTTCTTTTTAAAACTAGAGAAAGTCTAAATCAAATTCACTATTTTGGCATAATCAATTTACTGAAAATATTTATTTAGCAATAACTAATACAGAAAAACATATCGTCCCATTAAAATTACCTTTTCCTATTCGTCTTCAAGAATATGGAGTAGGTATTTTTGATTTAGTGCCTACAAAATCGGCTTTCAAAAAAGTAGTAAAGAAAAATTATGTTACCGTAAACGATAAACCTGCTTCGACAGCTACTTTCATAAACGGTGGAGAAATTATTATCTTATCTATTCCTACAACTAATCAAAATGAACAAAACAAAGCAAAGCCAAAACAAAAGTTTATTTTTCCTCTAAAAATTCTTTATGAAGACGAACATTTAGCTATCATTCATAAGCCTGCTGGTATTTTGGTAAGTGGAAATCGTTTTAAGACAATCAAAAATGTACTTTCTCAAAATTTGAAACAGAGTACAATTGAAGATGTTACCATTCCTCAACCTGTTCATCGTCTGGATTATGGAACTACAGGAGTTTTGCTTGTCGGAAAGACTGCGAGTAGTATTCGTGTTCTAAATAAAATCTTTGAAGACAAACAGATTAGGAAAACCTATTACGCCATTACAATAGGAAAAATGAAACAGTTTGGTGAAGAAGAAAATGGAATAATAAATATAAAAATAGATGGAAAAGAAGCAAAATCTAATTACGAAATTATAAAAACAGTTGTTTCTAAGCGTTTTGAGTTTTTGAATTTGGTAAAACTAAAACCCCAAACAGGACGAAAACATTAGCTTCGAATTCATCTTTCAAGTCTAGGAAATCCAATTTTGGGAGATGCAGAATATACTACCGAAAATCTTATTTTGAAGGGTAAAGGAATTTATCTACACGCTTATTCTTTAGAATTTGTTCATCCATTTACTAAAAAAATTATTTTTGTGGAAGACGAATTGCCAGAGAAATTTTTGAAGATAATTGATTTGTGATTATGAATTTGTTTTTTCCATAAAATAGGGTTTGCAAACCATTTTATGGAAAAAAGACGATTGTACAAAACAGAATTTGATAACTAGATATGCTTTTAAAAATTCTATTCTTATTAATTTTAATAAAACGAATTTCCTCATTCCTCATTTATTTCCATAAAAAAACAAAAGTAGTTTAGTTATTTTACTAATATTCATTAAATATATAATTCTATTTTTTAGACAAATTCTTAATTGCGTATCTTGTTTTATTATCAGAACACACTATTCAATTTACAAGCACATTATTTGTATTTCCCTTACTATTTTATGAAAAATTCTATCTATAAAATTGGAACTGTTGCGCTGGGTCTTTCTATTGGATTAGGACTGACTTCTTGCAACGAACCCAAAAGAACAACAGCTACAGAAACAACTGAAGAAGTAGTAACAGATAACAAACCAGATGACTATTTAGCGATTGATTTGGCTAATTTTGACACTACTGTTCGTCCACAAGACGATTTTTTTATGTTTGTAAATGGTAATTGGCTGAAAAATAATCCTATTCCTGCTTCCGAAACTCGTTGGACAAGTTTTAGTGAAATACTTGAACGCAATAGAGAAATTTTGAAAAGAGTAGCAGAAACGGCATCTTCTAATTCTTCTCCTAGTGCTGCTGAAAAACACGTAGCAGCATTTTATAAAAGTGGAATGAACGAACAAAATCGTGAAGAAATGGGAAGCAAGCCATTAGAAACACATATTGAAGCAATTAATAAAGCAGCTACAGTAGAAGAATTTTTGAAGGTTTCGGCAAACCAAAAAGCAATTGCAGGTGGTTTGTTCAGTACGTATGTAACGGCTGATGAAAAAAACAGTTCTACAAATGCCCTTTATCTAAATCAAGGAGGAACATCTCTTCCAAAATCATATTATGAAACGACTGACTTAAAAGCAAAATTAGATGCTTTTGAAAAGCATGTTGCTAATATGTTTGTTTTAATAGGAGAAAACGAAGAAGTTGCAACCAAAAAAGCAAAGAATGTAGTAACTATAGAAAAAGCATTAGCTAAAGTTTCTCGCACGCCAGCACAGCGCAGAGATAGTGAAAAGAATTACAACAAAATGAGCTTTGCAGAACTTCAAAAACTCTCTCCAAATATAAATTGGAAAGCGCATTTGTCAGATATTGGCGTTCCTAATGTTGAGAATATAGAACATGTGATTTTGGGAGAACCAGAGTTTTTTACAGGATTGAGTAAAGTTTTGAATTCTTCTTCGTTAGATGCACTAAAAGACTATCAAAAGTATCAACTCGCAAGTAGTTTGGCAAGTTATCTAAACAAAGATTTTGAAAAAGAAGACTTTGATTTTTATGATAAAACAATGCGTGGACAAGATGAAATGCAAGAACGTTGGAAACAGGTTTTGCAAGTAATTGATAGAAGTGTAGGACATTCTTTGGGGCAGCTTTATGTAAAAGAAGCCTTTAGTCCGAAGGCAAAACAGCGTGCCGAAGTGATGATACAAGATGTGCGTGCTAGTTTTGAAGACCATATAAAAGGATTAGAATGGATGGGAGAAGATACCAAAAAACAAGCTCTCAAAAAATTAGCTTCCATTACTACAAAAATTGGGTATCCCGAAAAATGGAAAACGTATGAAGGTCTTCAACTTTTGGAAGATAATTATGCACAAAATGTGATTAATGCACAAAAATGGTGGCTAAAAGATAATTTAGCAAAAGTCGGAAAACCTGTAGATAAATCAGAATGGTATATGACTCCTTCTACTGTAAATGCGTATTATAGTCCGACAAGCAACGAAATTGTGTTTCCTGCTGGCATTCTTCAACCTCCTTTCTTTAGTGAATATGCCGATGATGCCGTAAATTATGGTGGAATTGGTGCTGTAATCGGACACGAAATTTCACACGGTTTTGATGACCAAGGAAGTCAGTACGATGCAGAAGGAAATATGAATAATTGGTGGACAGATACAGACAAATCTCAATTCAAAGAACGCACAACTTCACTTATCAATCAATATAGCGAATACAAAGTTTTGGACGATGTTAGCGTAAAAGGAGATGCAACTCTAGGTGAGAATATTGCTGATTTGGGTGGAATGGCAGTTGCTTATGATGCCCTTCAAAAAGCGTGGACGAGAGATGGCAAACCAGAAAATGCAAATAACTTAACACCCGAACAACGTTTCTTTGTAAGTTGGGCGCAAATTTGGCGTGTAAATTTTACAGATGATGAGCTTCGCAATCGTATCGAGACCGATTATCATTCACCAGGAATGTTTCGTGCCAATCGAACGACTTAGTAATTTTGATCCCTTTTTTGCAGCCTTTGATGTGAAAGAAGGAGACAAAATGCGTAGAGAAGATCAGATTGTTATTTGGTAGAATACTGATTCTGATCTCGTTGGTGAGACATCAACAACGGAAAGTTTCTCAATCAAAAAAAAACCGTTTCCTTATTTTTAGCAGAATAAGGAAACGGTTTTTATGTATAACAGACTTCCCAGTCTGTTTGAATTAATTTATTTTTTCTTAGCTACAGCAATTACAGAACCTCCAAAAGGAAGTTTTACAGCATTTTTTATCAAAAATTCATCTATCTTCATAACTGCTGAAAACGTTTTGTTTACAATCGGTGGGATATTAAATTCTTCCATATCGTCTTTATCTTCGCTTCTCTCTTCTTTTCCTCTTAACTTACGAGAAGTGTACATAAGGGGAAAAAGTGCAAAGACAAAAGAACTCAAATATTCTATTTCAAATCCTACAGATTCCAATTTTTGTTTCATTTCTGAACGTGTATAACGTCTTTTATGAAAAGCCATATCGTCTGCTTGACTCCACATAAACATATATTGAGGAACAGAAATGAAAAATAAACCCTCTTTTTTCAGACTTTTATATACATTTTTCATTACCTCTACATCTTCTTCTATATGCTCCAAAACATCAAAAGCACCAACGGCATCAAATTTTTCTTCAAACGGAATTTTGGTAGCATCAAGCTGGATAAAATCTGCTTCTGGAAGTCTTTTCTTAGCATATTCGATTCCTTTTAAATGAATTTCTGAACCTGTAAGAGAATAAGAAGGAAAATGTTCTTTAAGTCCTTTCAAAACATAAGCTGTTCCACATCCTATTTCTAATACCTCGGCAGGTTTGCTTTTACCCAAATATTTTCTAAACAAACCTTGAATAACTTTATTTCTTGACTTGAACCAAAAATTATCTTCTTCTACTTTATATAATTTTTCGAAACTATCTGCTGAAAAACCCTCATTTTCGTGAGCAAATTCAGGAGCGTAACATTTTATTCCGTCTATAAGTTGATATTCCATTTTAATATAAGTTTAGTGTAATGTCTTCTTGATTTGAGTTTTATAAAAATCAACTATTGTTTTGATAACTTTTTCTATTTCTTGTTCTGTAAGTTCGTAATAAAAAGGAAGACGAACCAAACAATTTGCATAATTATCACAGTTTGGAAGCTGCCTTCCGTCGTGCTTGTCCCCATAAAAAGGTGATTTATGGAGAGATAAATAATGAAAAACGGCATTTACATCATTTTCTTTCAATTTAGAGATAAGAGCAGAACGTTCTTCTACACTTTTACAAACCAAATAAAACATGTGAGCATTATTAGTTGCATAAGAAGGAAGTTTTGGAACTTTGACAAGTCCCTTTTCGTCTACTTCTTTTAGTCCTTCATAATATTTATTCCAAATGTGCTTCCTGCGATTTTGTATGTCTTCCAAATTTTCTAATTGTGCATACAAAAAAGCTGCAATAATATCAGAAGGCAAAAAAGAAGAACCAATATCTACCCAGCCGTATTTATCTATTTCTCCTCTAAAAAAAGCAGAACGGTTTGTTCCTTTTTCTCTAATAATTTCAGCACGTTTGATAAATCTATCCTCATTAATGACTAACATTCCTCCTTCTCCAGAAATAATATTTTTGGTTTCGTGAAACGAAAAAGCAGCTAAATGTCCGATACTTCCTAAAGGTTTTCCATTATAAAAACTGTCAACGGCTTGTGCAGCATCTTCAATGACAAACAAATTATGTTTGTCTGCAATAGCCATAATTTTATCCATTTCACAAGCCATTCCAGCATAATGAACGACTACAATTGCCTTTGTTTTTGGAGTAATGAGTTCTTCTATTTTATCTGCATCAATGTTTGGTGTATCAGGTTCGCTATCTACAAAAACAATTTTTGCACCACGCAAAACAAAGGCATTCGACGTAGAAACGAAAGTATAAGAAGGCATAATTACTTCATCGCCTTCTTTTAAATCAATGAGAAGAGCAGCCATTTCTAGTGCATCTGTACACGAAGTGGTAAGTAAGCACTTTTTGAAACCATATTTTTGCTCGAAAAAATGATGACTTTTTTTGGTAAACATACCATCACCAGATATTTTTCCAGACTCTACAGATTGACGAATGTACTCTGTTTCTTTGCCTGTCATGTAAGGCTTGTTAAAAGGAATTGACTTCATAATTACAATCAAATATGATAGATATGTTATAAATTTTCAAGTTAGAGGTTTTCTGTGTCATTTCTGAAAATAATTACTCTTTTTATAAAAAAACAATGCACTTGTTACTAATGTGATTTACACTAGTTTTTCTCCTTAAACAATTCAGAAGTATCTCAATAATGCTTGTCAAATTTTTATAACTACAACCAGATGTGGTAGATGTACTCCAATTTTTCAGGTCTAAAATTTTGTTTAATGTAAAAATTACAGGCTTTTGAGTTCCTTTGTTGAGTAACTACCTTAATTTGTGCTAAAGATTTCTTTTTTGTTTCAATGATAACTCTCTTAATTAGCTTTTTACCTATTCTTTGTCCTCTATAATCTGAATCCACAGCTAATATTCCTATATCTGAAAAAATATTTTTGAAGGACAATGTGAGCAAACCTATTATTTGATCCTCTCTCTTTGCTACAATCACTTTGTCAGCTATTGAACCATTTACAGAGTTCTGTACCCAAGCTGTATATAGTTTTTTGTATTCGTCATTGACAAAATTTTCATCCACCAAAAAACGAGAATAGACACCACTTTGCAACGATAAATCAATTAGTTTTGAGGTGGTAAGCTCTGATAAGTATAATTGTATATCGTCGGAGGAGGTATTAATGGTATAATTAGAAGATATTTCTTGTTGAAAAGTAACCTTCTCATCTACTAACCTTATATTTGCCTCCTCTAATTCTTTTTGTAATGATAAAGTATGAAACTCTTCATCTATTACCAAATATATTAATTTATAATTTACTTTCTCTATTACTTCTGATATAGTAGAAAAATTATTTAATTGACTGATGTTTATTTTCCCTATTCTGTAACCAAAGAAATCTGAATCCCAATTTAAATACTCTATCATTATTGCAATTATTTAATTTATAAACTTTTCAGCAATGTATATAGGTCTGTCCTTTACTCCTTCAAATGTTTTTCCTACATAAAGACCAACTACTCCCAGAGTAGTCATAATTAAACCTGAAAAAAACCAAATAGAAATAATCAAACTAGCATAACCAGAAACAGATATATTACCTAAAAAATATTGTACTATTGTAATGATTGCAAAACAGAAAGAAATGCAGGATATAAAAAAGCCCGTTTTTATAGTCAATCGGATAGGTCTATCTGAATACGCTAAAATTATATCCAAAGCAAGATTAAACAAACGACTAAAGTTATATGAAGTGTTCCCTTCTTCTCTACTAGCGTGTTCTACGTTGATTTTTGTCTTTTTAAAACCTACCCATCTTACCATAGTAGGAAAATAGCGAATACTTTCTCTCATTTTAGAAATAGCACCAATTACTTTTTGGTTGTAAATACCAAAGTTAGCTATTGTAGCATCTTGTTGTATTCCTGTTAGATAAGAAAGAATGCCATAGAATAGTTTTGAGAATAGTTTTTTAAAGAAAGTATCTTGTCTCTCATGCCTACTAGCCAAAACTACATCATAACCTTCTAGTGCTTTAGTATAAAGAGTGGTAATTTCTTCAGGGCGATCTTGCAAATCACAATCCATGACCACAATCCATTCTCCTTTAGCATTGTCTAACCCAGCCGTAATAGCATAATGCTGTCCAAAATTACGACTCAATTTTATTCCTTTTACTCGCTCATCTTTCTGGCAATTTCTTTCAATAGCTTCCCAAGAATTATCAGGACTTCCATCTTCTACAAGCACAATCTCAAAGTTTTCTGTAATTTTTGAAACCTCTTCACTAATTCGTTGGACGAGCTTATCAACAATTTTTTCTGCTCTATAAACAGGACTAACTATAGAAATAAGAGGTTGCATAAATTAGTTGAAATGACACTAAAAACAAATAAGATATTACTTAAACAATCCCAAAACTTCTTCTGAATCTGGAACATTATTAGGAGAATACTTTCCTACTACCGTTCCTTCATTAAGCATCCAAAGTGCAGGATTTGAGCGAGCTATTGTTTTGATAACTGTAGCATCAATATAATAAAATGGAAAATTAAGATTTTGACTAGCTTTGAAAGTATTAATGGCTTGCTGCGTATCTGAAGTAAGAATAGTTACTTTTATATTCGCATTCTTAGCCGTTACTTCACTAATTAATTTCTTAATTTTTTCAAAGGTACTAAAATTTCCCTTTTCTACATTATGAATTAATATAAAAATTCGTTTTTCTGTTAAAGATTCCCCAGTAAAATCTCCTTCATCGTTCCAAAGGCTGTAATCTGTAATTTTTGGCTTGCTTTCTTCTTCATTCAGAAGTTCATTACTTACATATTTGTAAGCAGGGTCGGTAGGATATTCAGTCATTCTAAATTCCTGTCCGTCCTTTTCCATAATATAGACGTATTGAGGAGGTTCTTTTGATTTCATTTGTTCAGAAATATTTTTTCCGACAGCATACGCTCTAAAATCTTTGATAGGCTCGTAATAAATTCCATAAAACGCTAGAAATCCTGTCAGAAGTGTGGTTGTGATGAGTACCACAAAAGTAAAAAAGTTGGTTTTATTAGTTAATTTTTTTACTTGAGCCAACAGAATAGTAATCAAAACGAAAAGTATAACGTCTTTTGTAAATGATTCCCAAGGCTTTAGTGGAAGAAAATCTCCAAAACAACCACAATCAGTAACTTTATTGAAATAAGCAGAATAAAAAGTCAAAAAAGTAAAGAAAGTAATCATCAAAAAAAGAAGCCAAACCGTAACTTTTCTCTTAAAACCAATCAAAAGTGCCATTCCTAAAACGACTTCAGAAACCACAAAAATAACAGCTAAAATCTCTGCATTTTGATTCAGCAAATGAAAAAAACCTTTCAAAGAGGGCATATCAGTTGCAAAAACTTCAAAATATTCTCCTAGTTTGATAGCCGTTCCGATAGGGTCAATGGCTTTTACCAAACCCGAAAAAATAAATAATGCACCGACAACAAAACAAATAATTTGATTGATAAATTTCATAGCTTTTTGATTATATATTATTCGTGTTCCCACAAGGGATTTACTAGATTAATTTTCTTGTAATTTTTTATCTTGATTTTGTTCTTGCGTATTGGTCTGATTGTTTCCTTGATTTTGATTGTGTTCCATCATCAAAATAAGTGCAAAAACAGAGTAATTTATCATATCTTTATAACCTGCATCAATGCCTTCCGAAACAACTGTCTTTCCTTGATTGTCCTCAATGCGCTTAATACGAAGCAGTTTCATCAAAATAATATCAGTAATACTCGTAATTCTCATAACACGCCACGCTTCGCCATAATCATGATTTTTACGACTCAGAAGCTGCTGCGAAATTTCAGAATGTTTTTGATAATATTCAGTTACTTCCCTTAAAGGGATTTCTAGACGAGCATCGTTTCGAAGCTGAATTTGAATAAGTGCCATCAACGAATAATTTATTATTCCGATAAACTCTGAAGCAATATCATCTCCTACCATCTGTGAACCTTTATCTTGAATCGTTCGGATGCGTTGTGCTTTGATATAAACTTGGTCTGTAATACTTGGAAGGCGCAAAATACGCCACGAAGTACCGTAATCTTTATTTTTTTGGTTGAATAGTTGCCTACACGTAACCATTATTTGGCGATATTGAGCTAGTGTTTTGTCAGTCAAGGTATTGCAATTTTTTTGATAAACAAATTCTTTTTTACAAAAATACAAAAATAAACTTCTTTATACCAATATTTTCGCTTTACAAATATCTATTTAAAAAGTAGTTTGTTTGCACAAAAAATTGCAAAAGTAAAAAGAAATAACTATTTTTCGAATACAAAGCTAATACAAAGCAAATAAAACAAATTTTAAAAATGGAAAATAAACTAAATTTTGATTTCAAGACCAATCAGCTCATTATTAAAAAAATAGCCTTTATTGATTCTTTCAAAGGAAAATGGAAAGGATTGGAAGTTTCTGAATCTGTTTATTTAAAGGAATTAAAACAAATTGCTACTATAGAAAGTATTGGTTCTTCTACCAGAATTGAAGGTTCTACACTGACGAATGAAGAAGTTCAAAAATTGCTTCATGGAGTAAAAATAAGTTCTTTAAAATCAAGAGAAGAGCAAGAAGTTTTTGGATATTATGAAGTCTTGAATTTGATATTGGAAGATTTTGAGCAAATTGTTCTTCAAGAAAATGATGTGCACTATCTTCACAAACTACTTCTCAAAACAAGCACAAAAGATGATAGACATAGAGGAGCTTACAAAACTCTTTCAAATAAAATAATTGCTCAATCTCCACAGGGAACTCAAAAAGTGATCTTTACTACTACTTCTCCTTTTTTGGTAGGAAAAGAAATGAACAATCTTTTTGAATGGACAAATTCTAATTTTGAGAAAGATGAGCTGCACCCTTTGATTATAATAGCTGTTTTTATCTATGAATTTTTGTCTATTCACCCTTATCAAGATGGAAATGGCAGACTTTCTAGGCTACTTACTACTTTATTATTACTCAAAAAAGAGTATGATTTTATGCACTATGCTTCTATGGAAATTGAAATTGAAAAACGAAAAAAAGACTATTATCAAGCTCTAATAAATGGTCAAAAAAATAGAAATACAGAACAAGAAATTATAAATGAATGGATTGTGTTTTTTTTATATACATTAGAAAAAACAATCCAAGTATTAGAAAATAGATTTGAGAAAATCAAGGAAAAGAAAGCCTATCTTAATGAAAGACAGCAAAAAATATTCAAATTCATCGAAGAAAATAATCCTGTCAAAATAAACGATATTACATCAATTTTATCAGAATATACTATCTACGTTTTGAGAAAAGATTTAAGTTATCTTCAAAAAGAAGGATTAATCAAAAAAATAGGCAAATCAAGAGCAACTATTTATATTTTAAATCAATAAGTTTTATTACCTTCTCACTCTACAAGAAAGCAGGGTAATATCATCTGGATAAGGATTAACTCCTTTAAAAAGATGAAGTTTGTCAAATAATCGTTCGTGAAGTTCTTGATGGGAATGGTTGTAATTTTCTTTTACTCCTGCTAATAGATTTTCTTCGCCAAACTCTTCTCCATCTTCGGCTGCCGTTTCGGTAAAACCATCTGTATAACAAAAAATCAAAAAATCATCTAAATCATTTATAGTAGCAACACTCAAAAATGGGAGTGTATCAAAAGTCCCTAAAATAGTTGTACCTTCTTCCAAGCTCAAAACGTGATGTGCATCAAGCATCAAAATAGGTGCATTATGTCCTGCATTGATATAAACGGCTGATTTCTCGGTCTTGTTATACAAGAAAAAGAAAGCAGTAATAAAATGTCCACCTCCCGAATTTTGAATAATCAAGTGATTGAGTTCTTCTACAATTTTCTTCAAATCTGTCGTTTGGCGAGCCATTATACGAAGTGCAGCTTGAAAGTTTGACATTAATATAGCAGCAGGAAAACCTTTTCCCGAAACATCGGCTACACAAAGCAAAAATTCGTTTTTGTTAATCTGAATATAATCGTAATAATCTCCTCCTACATTATGGTGTGGATAATAACTTGCCACCACACTAAATTTGTCTTCATTGGGCAAATGTTTTGGCAAAAGTAATGATTGTACTTCACTTGCTATTTCTAATTGACGATTTACAGCTTCTTGAATTTTTTGCTTTCTGGCCATTTTTTTATTCTCCACAGCAACAATAATGATGTCGCTAAGTGCTTGAATAAAAGGCAAATCCAAATCTTCTTCTAACAAACTATCATACGCTCTTCCCAAAAAAAGATAAGCCAAAACTTCATCTTTATGATGAATAGGAATAAGAAAACAAAACTCATTAAAGGGAGCTAAATGATTAAATTCTTGGGTAGAAGAAACCTTTATTATTTCCAGAACTTCGTTTGGCAAAACTACATCTCTATAATTTCCCAATGTACCAAAACTCTCTTTATTAAACCATTTGTTACGGCTTGCATCTACCTCTGTATCTTCGTCTAAGACATATAAAGTCATCTTCGAAATATGAGGATAAGAACGAAGTGTAAACATAAAAGTACGGTACAAATCCTGTTCTGCTATGTTTCCGTTAATGGATTTTATGATATCGATAAGTGAATCTAACTCAATTTTTTTGAGTTCTAATTCATTCAATGTTTCTGTTGCTTTTTCTGACATAATTATAAAAAAGAGTAAAACTACTCTATATATTTTTTGCTAGTACTCTTACCGTTTTATCTTTAAACAGCTAAATTTAGTAGGCAATTTACGAAAAAGGAATGTATTTTACAGCATTGTTTTTTGTCTTGTTTTTAGGTTCAACTATTTTAGGTAATTCTTATCCAACAAACCCATATATAAATCCTCTATTTTAAAAATATGCTCTCCAAATTTTCTCTATTCAATTCCTACAAAAATTTAGATTCTAGTTCCAAAACTCGTTTTATAATCGGATTTCTGTTTGTTTTTTTTTTTCAAATTTGGAGTACCTATAATGGAGAAGACAATGGAGAAGGAATTGCAAAAACACACGATTCGTTTCAATATCTCAAAACGGCTGAAAATTTAGTTTTACACTCTGATTTTATTCAACTACATTCTAATCCGTATATCGCTTGGGCATTGGGTTTTCCTTTCTTATTGATTTTCTTTAAAGATTCTATTTTTCTTAATCTGATTTGTATTCTAGGAACTTATATTTTTTATTTTGATTTAATAGAAAGATTATTTCAAAAACCTGTTACAAAATGGTGGCTTGTTTTGGCTTTCTTTTCTGCAACTCCAATTTATTTGATTCATCATTTTGTATGGTCAGAACCTCCTTTTTTATTTTTTTTAATGGGAAATATTTGGGCGTTTTATTACTCGATTACTAATCAAAAATGGTTTGTATTCTGTGTCTTCGGTTTTCTTTTTTGTGCCATGCGAAATGCAGGACTTTACTTTGTAATTGGAATAAATAGTGGAATTATTCTTTTTTATCTACTTCCATTTTTATCAAAAAGTAAAAGTGGTTCATTTTTCCATAAAATAGGGTTTGAAAATCCTATTTTATGGAAAAACCCATATTTCAAACCTTTATTTTATTTTTCGTTTGCTTCTATTTTACCCATTTTTTTATGGTGGCTTCATGCCAAAATCAAAACAAAAGGACAGTTTGATACTATCTATAATCTAGCTTTACGGACTTTTCCAGAGGAATGTCTTAATTATGGCGACATTTTGAGTCGTTGGCTTTTTCCTCCTTTTGTTCCTTTAGAGATTCGTATTTCTATTCTTTTATTATTCCTAATCTTATTTTTAATTTATTTTATCAGACAAATAAAGTTTGAAACTAGTAAGAATGCAAAATTTATCCTCCTCATTTTTTGGATAACTTTCGTTTATTTAATTGGAATGCTTTTCAGTAGGGCAGGAATGAAAATAGATGCAGAACGTTTTTTGGCTATTATTTATACTTTTTTGTGTATTTTGATAGGATTTATTTTAGATAAAACGAAAATTCATGGATATTTAAAATACGGAATTGCTTTTCTTTGGCTTATTTATCCATTTTTGAGAACACTAAAAAACATTGTTTTTTGGAACTGAATTTTCAAACGAAGAAAGGATAGCTAATTTTGGAAAACTTCTTTTTGATTTATAGCGTATTGATTAATAAGTCGTTCATTGAATTTTTCTATTAAAAAATAGCAATTCAAGATTCGTTTCAAAAAAAAACATTATATTAAGTAGCGTTTCATGATATGCCATTAAAACAAGATTGAAATTGATTGAATAGAGATTTCTTTTCAAGAAAGTTTCTTAAAAAGACCATTCTTAGAAAACCAAATTAGTAAGGAAACGATTAAAGTTAAAACAATTTTTAGCTGAAAAATAATAATAAATCCCTTTCCCGTAATTGCTAAAGTAATAAAAGTAGGTAAAAGAAAAAATATAGAATATGAAAGATTACAAACCCTCAAAAAGAAACGAAAGTACACCTTACACGCCAGATTACAATTCGCCTTACACTTCTACGTATTCGAAAGATGCTGTATATGAATTAGATACGATGCGCCCAATGAGCAATATTTTTATAGGAAAATTGATAATGGGACTTACTTTCGCTTATAGTATGATTTGGATGCCTCTTTTTTTTAAGATTTTGCTCTGTTTTGTAGCTGTTTCGATTCTGATTCCTTTAGTAAAAGAATATTGGACAAAACAAATAAAGGCTATTCGATTAACTAATAGATATTTAGAAATAAAAAGAGGTGCAAACAATGAATCTGTACGAGTAGATTTAAGAGACATCAAGAAAATCGAAATCATTGAAAGACAGGGAAACCGAAGATATAGAAGACGAAGAGGCGAAGTAGCAACTATTCTTTTTGAGCGTCAGAATGATCGCAGACAAGATTTCCATCCAGAAACAAAATGTGTAGTTACGGATAATAGAGGAAATTGAGTGGAGATAGAATATCGTTTCTTTTTGGAAGGCGACTTTGAGGAATTTTTAGGTGTTTTGGAAGACACATATTCAACCATTTCAAACAAGCACATCAAGACTAAAGACAAAGATAAAAAAATTGCTCCGATTTCATTTCGAGAAGCTAACCAAACCAAACAAGAGCAACCTCCCATTTATGATGAGAATATTGCACGTTTAGATGAGCTAATTGCGAAGAATAATTCTATGTTGGAAAATGGCGTTGAACTAACTGAGAAATTAGAGGAGAGTTTGGAAGAAATCTATAAATCGATTTATTATGTTAGAAGTGCTTATGACATTGCCAAAATGCCTGCTGGAGTGATTATTTATGAGTTTAAGAATGCTAATAATCTAACTTCTTATATCTTAGAAAATGATTTTTATAAAGAATTAGATGAGGAAAATATAGAAATGGGCTTGCAACTTATCCAAACAGCTAAGAAAAATATTAATGTAGCGCAAGTGCGTAAGAATAGTTTCAAAAAAATCAATAAACGTTTGAGAAATATCAAATTTCAAAAAGAACGCCGTTTGCAATTACAGGGAATTATGTACCGTCTGAATGATTTGCAAGAACAAAATACAAATCAAGACATTGAACAGAGTACAAATCCGATTCAGTCAGAAGAAGATATTGAACTTCATTTGTTAGACGAATTAGAAGATTTGTCGTATCAAGTAGATTCTGCCGATGATTTGCAAAAAGCAATGTCTTTGAATGAACATATTTCGCTTTTTGATGAGGAGAATAAGAAAAATGATTAAAAAATTACTCGTATTTATTCTGTTTGCTTTTCTATCTTCTTGTGAAGTAAGCTCAACTATAACCATTGACAAATTTATAGGAGATTGGCAACTTATGAGTCTGAAAAGAAAAGACGTTGTGGAAGATTCAGTAATACAAAAATCAGAAACGACTATACATTTTAAAGACTCATTAGTTTCAATCAGAACTTCTCACTATTTTGGAAAAGATGTAAAATATAGAAAATGGAATTTTAAAGATTCAATTCTTTCTATCCCTTACCGTCATGACATATATTTTGATACATTTCATTTTAGATTAATTGATATTCAATCAGAAAAAATGATTTTAGAAAAAAAGAATCCTTATGATTTAGGGTTAGATACTTTCTACTATGAAAAAATAGAATATGTAGATGAACCATTAAATTAGCTAATTACATAGTATTTGACAGAAAGAACACAGGTAAAAGCATGAATAAAGAAATTAATCGTCTTCAAGCAAAAGAATTGATTGCTGAAAAAATTCTGAGTGAATCTAAATGCAACTTAGATAAGTTAAAAATTAATTTTCCCTATTATGATTATGTAGATGAAATTAATGAATATGTAACTAATGGACATTTAATAGGGCTTACTCAAAAGAATAAAGATAGAATACAAAATAATGATTTTTATACTATAGAATTTGATTATCTATTCCAACCTATATATAAAATTTATTTTATTGATTCATTTGAACGTGTGACAAATAAATACCTTGAAAGCAAATTAGAAGAATTTGGAATCGAATTAAATGTAATTGGGGAAGTTGAGCCAACTGCTCAATGTCCTTGTTGCTTTCACTATTCAAACTGTGAAGAATTGAATTGGGAAATTTGTTCTGTCTGTTTTTGGGAAGATGGAGGAAATTCTCCAAATCATATGACTTTAAAAGAAGCACAACAAAACTTTGAGAAATATGGTGCAATGGATATAGGCTCTTTAAACTTTGTTGATCAAGAAGGAAAAATGAAATATAGAAAAGAAAGATAATTTCTCTGTACATATTTTATTCCTCTACTCTAATCTCCTGTACTTTTTGAAGTTGCTTTTCGATAGCACGAGAACGAACATTAGCTTGATCTAAGGTATTACTGGCTTCTCCTAATTTCTTCTGGATTTTTTCTAAAGCGTTTCCAAAGTTGGAAAATTCATTTTTTATGCTTCCCAAAAGTTGCCACACTTCACTACTTCGCTGCTCAATGGCTAATGTTCTAAATCCCATTTGCAGACTATTCAAAATAGCTGAAAGTGTAGTCGGACTGGTAATGGTAACTTTATAATCTCGCTAAACCTGCTCAAAAAGTCCGTCGCAGCGCATTACCTCAGCATACAAACTCTCAAAAGGCAAAAACATAATCGCAAAATCTGTGGTATAAGGAGGAACAATATATTTTTGTTGAATATCTTTTGCAGACGATTTTATTCTATTTATCATTGACTTTCGTTTTTCTTCTATCAATTTTGGTTCTGCAAGGTCGTAAGCGTCCATTAAAGAATGATAATCTTCTACTGGAAACTTGGCATCAATCGGAATCAAAACAACTTGACTTTTATCTTTTGCATGTGGAATCTTCAAAACAAACTCCACAATAGCATTACTATTTGGGTCTGGTTTTACATTTTTGGCGTACTGCTCATTGCTCAAAATCTGCTCTAAAATAGCTTCTAACTGAAATTCTCCAAAAATTCCTCTCGTTTTTACATTATTCAAAATCTTTTTCAAATCGCCTACTCCGTTTGCAAGTTGCTGCATTTCTCCCAATCCTTTATGGACAAGTTCTAAACGTTCGCTCACAATTTTGAAGGATTCTCCCAACCGTTTTTCTAAAGTAGATTGTAATTTTTCGTCAACGACAATTCTAATTTCTTCTAATTTAGTTGTGTTTTGAGTTTGTAATTCATTGACTTTAAACTCTAACGTCTTTCTAATATTCTCCAAATTTGAAGTCGTTGTTTCATTGATTTTACTCTCAAACTGCAAAATCGTTTGTAGCGATTCTTGCCTGTTGCTATCCAATTGCGTTTTGAAATGGCGAAAAGCTTCAGCAATCTGGCGAATTGTTTTTTCTAATTGAGCTTGATTTTTATCCGAAACCTGTCCTAAAGTTTCTCTAAACTGTTCGAAAGTTTGATTGCTTTCTGTACGATTTTCTTTTGATTGTTGTGAAAGTTCCTGACGGTTATAGACAAACTGCTGTTCTATTTTTTGTAAATCTCGTTCAATAAATTGTAGGTTTTCAACGAGTTTATTTCCATTTGTATTCTCTTTACCTTGAGTTAGTTTTACCAATAAAAAAATTATAATTCCTATTCCTACTAGAATGAGCCAAAGCAATGCGTTTTCCATAATATCTTAAACTACTTTTTTCGAAAGCTAAAGCATTCGGTACATTTTCGCACCTTAAAAGGTACGCTACATTTTTTGCTAAAATACGTATTTTTTTGCTCACTTTATTAGATTTTATTATTTTTCAAATCAATAAATCACTTTTATATTTCCTAAAAACAGATTTCCGTGTAGTGTAATTGTGAAAGCAACATTTTCATTTTCTGACTGCTCGTTTCCCAAAAACTTATTTATTTGCCCTAAAAATCCTTTTCTTTTGTCTTTAATAGAATATTCTCCCAAAACAACGTGTGTATTTTTCTGAACAACTCCACCACGAGGAATATAAATTTTGAGTTCATTGAACACTCCTTTTACGAAAATATCAATGTGTTTTCCTGTCAAATCTTGATTTCTCAAATCCAGAACACTTGTACTAAAAATACTATCTATTTCTATTTTAAAACGATTTCCTTCAAAACGGCAATTTCTAAAATCTACTTTTTGTGTTCCAAAAACAGCTTGATAATGAACTCCTTTTTCTGTCAGAACAGGAACTAATTCTTTATCGGTCGTAAAAATAGCCTTCGAGCTTTTAGCAGGAAAAAGCTTTGATAACTCCGAACCAGAACGAGCAGGTTTTGTAGAAGAAGAGAAAGCAGCAGGAGGAAAATCTGACTTTTGCTCTGTTAGTGAAGTAGGAAATAGTTTGCTTTTTATTTCTTTAGGAAAATCAAAAACTACTAACTCCAAATCTTCGATACATTTTGCATCTAAGGCTTCTTTTACTCTGTTTTCATACTCTTCATCGTCCAAATTAAATTCTGCGAAAGCTGTGTTTAGAACATCTATAACTTCTTCTCTTTTGGCAGGTAATCCGTATATTGTTTTCATGATTTTTTTTATAAAATGGAATTTAAAGCCTAAGTGTCTTGAAGACCCTTAGGGTCAATGCTATTAAGCTAAGAAATTCTGTTCCGTAGGAACTTTATATTGGTAGCATTTTGAATGTTAATCAAACAAAAATACCAATATACAACTCCTACGGAGTAAATGAAGATTCATCTTTCATATTTTTCTACCAATATTGAACTCCTAACGGAGTAGAATTACAACTACAAGTCTTAGCTTAACAGCATTGCCCTAAGAGTTTTGGAAATATAGAAATAAAATCACTCTATTCCATATTCAGCCATCATATAGGTAAGACTTGCCATTGCAGCAGCTCCCAACAAAAACTCTCTTTCATGTACATTTTCAAAAACATCAGTTGCAGCATGATGATGGTCAAAATAACGTTGAGAATCGGGTTCTAGTCCAATTAACAGCGTTCCCATTTCTCCCAAAGGACGAATATCTGTTCCTCCATAACCATATTCTACTTTGTGCAAATTGTACGGCTCAAATAAAGGTAACCATTTTTGAATAATTTTTAAACGAACAGTATCTTGAACTCTAAACCCTCGTGGCGTAAATCCTCCACTATCTGACTCCAAAGCAGCAATATGATTTTCATTTTTTTGTTTGGCTACTTTCGCATATTCTTTTGCTCCACTTGCGCCGTTTTCTTCACTCATAAACAAGACACAGCGAATTGTTCTTTTCGGTCTAGTTTCTAATTTTTGGATTAATCGCAATACTTCTACCGATTGCAGGCAGCCTGTTCCGTCATCGTGCGCTCCTTCTCCCAAATCCCACGAATCTAGATGTCCACCAACGGTAATTACTTCTTCTGGTTTTTCTCTTCCTCGTAGTTCTCCAATTACGTTATAAGAAAGAACATCTGGCAGCGTTTCACAATTTAATTGTAATTCCATTTCTACCGATTTATTTTCTTTTTTAGCTTTTACAAGTGTTTTTTCCAAGTAATCAGCCGAAATTGTACTCAAAGCAGCAGCAGGAATTTTTGTTGTATTATTCTCATATACCATTACGCCTGTATGTGGATGATTATCGTTTGCTAAAGTAAGTGAACGCAACAAAAACGCCTTTGCACCAACTTTTGCAGCCACATTTGCACCATAGACACGAACAGAGGAACAAGCTCCATAAGCCGATGCCGTACTGATAAATTTTGCATTCATGGGTTGAGTTACAAAAATGATTTTGCCCTTGTATTTTGATGCTTCTTTTTGGGATAAATTTTCCAATTCTGATAGAGAATTAACGGCTATGATTTCAGTTTTGAGTTTTCCATTTGTTCCAACAGAACCACCTAGAGCAGTAATATCAAGTATTTTTTGGTCGATTTTAATATCATTATTACCCATAATCTGACAAAATTCTTTTTCTCCTCTTTCCCAATGAGGCACCATAACAGGTTGCAAATAAACAGTATCTAAGTTCATCGAATCCAAAACTCGCTGCATATATTCAACAGCTTTTTGAGCATTTTCTGAGCCACTCATCCGTGCGCCAATATCTTTACACAAATAACGAAGTTGAGCATACGCAGGCGAACCTACCAAAGCGTCGTCGTGAAGAGAACGCAAAACTGTTTCTGGAGCAGGAATTTCTACTTTTGTTTTGTTAGAGTTGTTGTCTATATTTTCATTAGAATCTGTAATTGTATAATTTGGTGGAGCTTCGGCAGTTGTACAAGAAAAAATAAAATAACTACTAAATAAAGCAAGAAACAAAAATAAAAAAATATTACTTTTCATAGAGGAATGTAGAATTAAAATTCTGTTTTTTTGAGTAAATTAAGGAAAAGGTATAATTTCCTGATGTTATTGGTAACTCAAATTTTACACAAAAAATAATCATAAAAAAGAATTTTAGGAGTGTTATTGATTTTGTAACTATAATTAACTAAAATATGACTGTCAAAATGAATAAAATTTTTACAAGTAAACTCTTACTTAATTTTAAATTTAGATTTTTGCTACAAAAAAAGTATATTGCCTTATTAAACCGATTTTAGTTTTTTGAATTGTAAATGATTTCTTTATTTTGATAATTTTTTTATGCAAAAGATTTTAGTTCCAGTTGATTTTTCAGAACCTTCGGAGGCTGCATTAAATTATGCTTTAGAGTTTGCTCAAGTAATTGGAGCCGAGATTATTTTGCTTCATGTAGCTTGTGCGCCTTTGCCTTCGGCTACTAATTACCATCTTCACGTCGGTTTATTGAAGGAAGAGATAGAAAAAGGAAAAGCAAGACTAGAACAATACATACATCGATTTTCTGAATTAAATTATTTAGATGGAACAGGTAAGCTCAAAATTACGCCTGTTTTGGAAAGTGAAACAGGAATTATTCCTTCTATAGAAAAAGTAGCTAAAAATTATAATGCTTTTTTGGTCGTCATGGGAACGCACGGAGTAACACGAGCAGAAGAAATTTTGCTGGGAAGTGTAACGGCTGATATTATTTCATCTAAAGAAACGCCTGCTGTTTTGGCTATTCCTACTAATTCCAAATTCTCGGCTTGGGAGCGTATTGTCTATGCTGCTGATTTTTCGGATAAAGATGAAAAAGTAATTGAAGTTCTTCTGGAACTGGCGAGTTATTTTAAGAGTGCAAAAGTAGATTATTTGCATATCAGCAATGAAAAAGAGCATATTGAAGATATTAGTAGATTGCATCACCTAAAGGCATCTTTCAAAAAAATTCCTGTTTCGATGTTAGATTTTAGATTTAGGGAAAACGATGATTTGGATGAAGGAATTGATGATTATTTAGATGATTATCAAACGAGCGTTTTGGTAATGCTAACTCACCATCGCAACTTTTTTGAGAGTTTGTGGCACAGAAGTAAAGCAAAAGAAATAAGTTTTCATACCGATATTCCGTTGTTGGTTTTGAAGACAAGCAAAATATAAAATTCAATTAAAAATTACGAATTAGAAATTACGAACTAAATATTAAGTAGTTAAAATTTTCAAATGATTGCATATTTTTTAAAAAAACTTGGATATGGATTTCTCGTTATTTTTGGGGTAACGGTGGTAGTGTTTTTTATATTTCATGCACTACCAGGCGACCCTACAAAGATGATTGCAGGCCCTCGTTCAACTCCTGAAACGATTGCTATCATAAAAAATGATTTGGGATTGGATAAGCCGTTGGCTACTCAGTTTGCCTATTATTTGAATGACTTGTCGGTGGTATCAGTTCACCAAGACACAGAAAAGAATCAATTAAAGTACAGTTATTTCAAACTCTTTTCTATTTCTGATAATGCCTTTGTAGTAAAACAACCGTATTTAAGAAAATCATATTATACCAACAAACGAGTTGATGAAATGCTCTTTGAGAGAGTAAGTGCAACCCTTGTTTTGTCGTTAGCTGCTATGATTTTTGCTACTTTTTTTGGTGTTTTGTTTGGAATTATTTGTGCGCTCAAACAAAACTCGTTTATAGATCACGCTTTAATTTCTATTTCTGTATTCGGAATTTCTACGCCTTCTTTTGTAGCTGCTATTTTTATAGCTCTTATTTTTGGTTATTATCTGAGTGAATATACGGGACTAGATATGACAGGTTCGTTATGGATAATGGATGCTTATAAGGGAAAACAGTTGGCTTTGAAGAATATCATTCTGCCTGCTCTTACACTTGGTTTGCGTCCTTTAGCCATTATCACTCAACTAACACGCTCTTCGATGATAGAAGAACTCTCAAGAGATTACGTCAGAACGGCACGAGCAAAAGGACTTCCTCAGTACATCGTTATTTTCAAACACACACTCAAAAATGCAATTAATCCTGTTGTAACGGCTATTTCAAATTGGTTAGCAACACTTATTGCAGGAGCTTTTTTTGTAGAATATGTCTTTAGTTGGAAAGGATTAGGCTGGCTTACTATTGATGCCGTCCAAAAATTAGATCTTCCTGTTGTAATGGGCGCAACACTTGTTGTAGCCGTAATTTTTGTAATTATTACACTTGTAGTGGATTTACTTTATGCACTTCTTGACCCTAGAGTAAGGGCATAAACTAGGTTTTTTGAATTGTCATGATGTCGTTGGTAAGGACACAAACAACTACTAGAGATTCCCCATCTCCCATCTCCCATCTCCCATCTCCCATCTCCCATTTCCCATCTCCCATTCCCCATTCCCCATTTCCCATTTCCCATTTCCCATTTCCCATTTCCCATCTCCCATCTCCCATCTCCCATTCCCCATTTCCCATCTCCCATTCCCCATCTCCCATCTCCCATCTCCCATTTCCTAATTTCCCTTATTTCTCTCTTTCAATCGCATATTTTACAAGTTCTTTGAGTGAGGTTTTATGTTCTGATTCTGGAAAAGCATTTAACATTTCTATAGCTTCTTGATAGTAGGTTTGCATAACTGTTTTGGTGTATTCTATTCCTCCTGATTGTCTTACAAATTCTATCACTTCATTTATTTTATCGGCTTTATTATTCTTGTTTTTGACTAGATAAATGATATGTTTTTTGTCAGAAGCAGAAGCATTTTTCAACGCATAAATCAAAGGCAGTGTCATTTTTCTTTCTTTTATATCTATTCCTAATGGTTTTCCTACTTCGGCAGTTCCGTAATCAAACAAGTCATCTTTTATCTGAAAAGCAATTCCTATTTTTTCTCCAAACTCTTTCATCAAATCTACTGTTTCTTTGCTTGAATCTACCGAAGCTGCACCAACCCCACAACAAGCAGCGATAAGTGTAGCCGTTTTCTGTCTAATTATTTCAAAATAAACGTCTTCTGTAATATCTAAGGTTCTTGATTTTTCAGACTGTAACAACTCTCCTTCAATAATTTCTCTAACAGCATTAGAAGCAATACGCAAAAGTTCGAAATCATTATTGTCAATTGATAAGAGAAGACCACGAGAAAGAAAATAATCGCCTACCAAAACAGCAATTTTATTTTTCCAAAGTGCATTTATCGAAAAAAAGCCTCTTCTGTAGTTTGAATCATCTACTACGTCGTCATGCACAAGTGTAGCTGTATGCAAAAGCTCCACTAGAGCAGCACCCCGATAAGTTGCTTCTCCAATTGTTCCACACATTCCAGCAGAAAGAAAAACAAACATCGGACGCATTTGTTTTCCTTTACTTTTAACGATATAATTGGTTATCTTGTCCAAAAGCATCACATCAGAACGCATAAAATCTCTAAACTTTTGTTCGAAGACTTTCATTTCTGATTGAATGGGAGTTTGTATGCGTTTGAGGCTCATAGGAAAATAGATGTAGAATATTGAAAAATAACGAATGATTTTTGTTTAAAACTCTTTTTGATTTTTCACAAAGGTAGGAATTTGTAATTTTATGCGCTAATCGTATTTTTATCAAAAAAACAACAATTACACTATAAAGAGTATGCTACAAGGATTATGAAAATAGAATACACACTTAAAGAAGAAGATTTTCTAGAATACCAACTCTACACAACTTCACTTTCGAAGGCTATTACAAAAAAGCGTTTGATTGCACGATTTGCCGTTCCTATTTTATATGTTTTGGTAGCTATATTTTTTTATTTTTACGATAACAATCAAGATGCAATTTTGATTTGTATTTTTTTGGGTGCTTTGTGGCTTCTTTTTTACCCTTTTTATTCGAAACATAAATACAAACGTTCTTATCTTAAGCATATCAAAAAAAGCTACGCTGATAGATTAGACCAAGTAGATGCTTTAAAATTAGGAAATTCTACGTATTTTTATATTAAAGAACAAGGAAAAGAAGGTAAAATAAGGACAACTGATGTAGATAAACTTATCGAACTTAAAGATCACTTTTTCCTTCAAATGAAAAAACAAGGAGCGATTATAATTCCGAAAAACTATGTTTTGAATACAGAAGCATTCAAAAAGAAAATAGCAGAATTAAATATTGACTATCTAAATAAAACAGATTGGAGATGGAACTAAAATGTTGGCAAGTTTTATGAACCAGTAGCTGATAGCTTCCAAGCTCTCAGAAGTACCCTAGTTTATCTGATAGCCTAGAAATTGTCAATTACATACTAATAAAATCTAAAATTAATGAAAAAGACAACTTTATATATTCTCTCTATTTTAAGTACTTTTGCTTTATTTATTGTTACTTCTTGCCAAGACGAGCCAGAGCAGCCAAACGACATTACTATCGGGCAGTCATTTTATCCAATACAAAAAGGACAATTTCAAACTTTTCTGGTCAGACAAACTCGTTTTGCACTCAATGAAACACCTGTGACTACTACTTATCAACTTAAAGAAATAATTGGGAATGAGTTTGAAGGAGAAAACGGTGAAAAACTAAATGAAGTTTTGCGTTATGTGCGCCCAAATGGTTTAGAGAACTTTCGATTGGATTCTGTTTTTTCTATTCGAAAAGATGAAAATATAGTCGTAAAAATGGAACATAATATTCCGTATGTAAAACTTAATTTTCCGATAGAAGAAGGCAAAACTTGGAATGGGTATTTGTTTAATAACCGTCCTGCAAAAGATTTTTTAGCAGAAAATGTAAATTCTCCAAAATTAGTTGGAGGTACTAGTTTTGATAAAACGATTACTGTTATTGAGAGTCAGGATTCTAGTTTGGTAGACAAAAATCTGCGCTATGAAGTTTATGCTGATGAAATAGGATTAATTTATAAAAAAACAGAAAGCCTTTTGTATTGTAATCAACCCGAATGTTTTGGACAAAAGATTATAGAACGAGGAATTATTTCAGAACTTACTATTTTTGATTGGGGAATTGAGTAAGTTATTTTAAGCATTGCTTTCACACTCTAAAAAGTGTGCTACAGAATTTCTTTAAATTTCAATTCCGATTACGGTAATATCATCTCGCTGTGGTGTGTCTTGTTGATGCAAATCTAACATTTGCATTAGCTCCACGTATTGCTCTTCCATTGGCAAATGAATGATTTCTTGTAGTGTTTTCTCAAATCTTGTAGAACCTATTTTTTTGCCTTTATTATTCGGCTGGTCTATTAATCCATCACTTGTAAGATAAATTTTTGCACCTTTTTGAAGCTGTATTTTTTCACAAACAAAAGGCTTATCTTTCTTCTTTATTCCTCCAATAGATTTTCGTGTTCCTTGTAGCGTTTGTAATTTAATTTCTTTGGAGTTTTCCTCATCAAAATAAATACTACTTTCAGCGTAATATAAGGGTCTTTTTGCGCCTGTAAAATAAACATTTCTTTCTTTTTCTGTTGTTTCTTCTACAATACAAAGTGCAACGTCCATTCCGTCGGCATTTGCCTTTTCGTCTTGTCGGAGAGCTTTTTTGATTTGTTGGTGTAAAGATTCTAATATTTTATCTGACTCAAAAGTATTTTTTAGATGCACAATTTCATTGAGTAAAATAATTCCGATTACAGACATAAATGCCCCTGGAACTCCGTGTCCTGTACAATCAACGGCAGCAATAATTTTTTTGGTAACTTCTCCACGCTGCAATTCTATAGGAGAACGACGAGGAATAATAGAAGGAGCGGCCGTTTGAATGGTAGCAGTCCAATAAAAATCTCCACTTACAATATCTTTGGGACGAAAGATAACAAAGTGCTTTTCGAAGGTTTGATGTAGCGTTTCTTGAGAAGGCAAAATGGCTTGTTGGATTTTTTCGGCATATCGAATAGAATCGGTCATCTGCTTATTCTGGTGCGAAATCTCATCAGATTGTAATTGTAACTGCTCGCTTTGTGTCAATATTTCTACTTGTTTTTCTTCCAACAAGATTGTTTTTTCTGTCAAATCATTTGTTCTCTGGATTACTTTTTCTTCTAGTTCTTTATTTTTAGCTTCTATCAATGCCTGTTTTTCTCTTTCTTGATGAAGTTTATTCTGGATTAATTGCCTTCTTGTTTGATTAAATGTAGCTGCCAATCCATATGAAAAAAGAGCCATTTGAAGTGTAATACTTGCCAAAACAATCGTTTCTAAATATCTAGAAGCATCAATAAAAAGTAGTAATTCTAAAGAGTAAATAGTGATTGCAACAACAAAAAACGAGTTTCCCCACAGAAAATATTTTACATTTTGATGTCCTTCGTAATAACTTTTAAAACCTGCAAAAAGAAGTGCAATCAGCGAAACGGGCAAAATAATAGTCGTCAAAACTCTTCCCAGATGCCAAAAACGCAAGAAATATAAAACTGTAATTCCTAGAGTAATATATACCAAAACTTGAATTAGTTTGTTCCAACGAGGAGAAAAAATAGCTGTCTTTAAATGGTCTTTGGCAAACATAAGCAACGCAAAAACGGACAAAATCCCACTAAAAAGACGTATTCCCACATCAAGACGAGGATATTCCATTAAAAATAGTTCTCCTAGTTGTCCAATATTACTAAATATATAAACAAAGACAAGAAAATTATAAATAACATAAAAAATATATTGTCTATCTCTAAGAGCAATAAAGACCAATAAATTATAAATTAGCATTACCCAAATAGCACCATAAAAAAAGTTGTGAAAACTTCGTGCTGTCAAGAATTCGGCTTCGTAACCATCTGGTGTAAAGGCGATAAACCAACGACGAAGAGAATAGCGAGCATCTTGGCTTGAAAGTTTTGTACTGCTGTGCAAACGGAAATAAAATGTCTTGGTACTCTGTGCAGGGATTTTTAAAACAGAAACCGAAATACCACCTCTTCTTATACTTCGCTTCGAACGTGGAACTAAAGAGCCTCCTAATTGTGTAGAAAAAACGCCTTCTGTTTCTTCTATATAAAGTGTTACCGAGTCTATAAAACCAGTTGGAACGAGCAGTTTTTGAGTAGAATAATGTGGATTTTGAATACTCAAACGCAGCCAATACGTTAAAACGTCTTCCGAAATATCGTGTAAATGGTAAGGAGAAAAAGAATTTTGATTTAGTGTTTCGAAGGTGTAACTATTATTTTTATCCTTAAAAACATCAAAATAAGTGTCTAATTGGTATTCTTCTTTTAAGGAATCCAAAATTAATATACGTTCTTCATTTATGTTCTTTGTAAATGGTTGTGCAAACGAGGGAACAGAAAAACTAAAAGCAATCAGAAAAAACCACAAAACTTTTACTTTGAAATTCAGATTTATTTTAAATTTTTCTAATTCTAGTTTTTTCATTTTTGTATAAAAAGAGGATTTTTCGTTCTTCTATGCAAATTACATGATTGTAGGTTAAGATTGAAAATTATTTCGAAGTTTTAGATTTTAGGGAATAAAAAACGCTATTCTTAAAAAGAATAGCGTTTTTGAAAGATGATTTTTTATCAAAAATCACAGTTTTATAATTTTTTTAGTAAAAGTTTTATCTTGAATTATGTAATATAAAAAATATAATCCTTTGGGTAAATTCTTTAAATATATTTCTCCTCTCTGAGAATCAGAGCATTGAGTAATAATTAAAATACCTTTAGTGTCATATAAATGAATGGTTGCATTTTGTTTTGTAGAAATATTATAAAATAATTTTTCGTTTACAGGATTAGGATATATAGAAAAAACATCTTCTAACTCAAGGCTAGGAATTAACTTTATTTCACTAACATATTCTTTATGTCTAATTCTGACATACTTAAACTGATTATTACTATCAATTTTCACTTCAAAAAAAGAACTATCGTTTGAATAAATTAAAATTTGTTTCGTAAAGATGCCTTCTTGATTAGCTAGTTCTATAAATGAATCAAATCTCATCTGAGTAGGAAGACTACCTGAAATAACTAACTGGTTACTTTCTATTTCTAAATTAAAATCCAGTTTGTTTGAGCTACTCAAAAGCCCTTGAATATGAACTCCTCCATTTTGAAAAGTGAGATTAATAGGATTGAAAGAGTCATCAAAAAAGTTAGTTGGAACTGGGTCATCTGATAGCTCAATATTTGAAAAACCTATGTTTGCTGTTGCTATTATTCTAAATTTGAGTACCATAAAAATAATTTCTGTAGTATATGTTTTTGGATTGAGAAAGTCGCCACCAATATAAACTACCTTTTCAGCATCAATAATATTTGTTGTGATAATAAATTCGGTAGAGGTAGCTTCTAAAAAAATCAAGTCAGAACTATGCAAAAAAGAACCCTGAAAAGAACTTACATTTAAGGCGTTGCTGATATAAATAGGAACTTCAACAATATCTCCTTTAAAGCCCATTTCTTGGTCGTCTATTCTTAATAATTGTGCATTAGCATAAAAGAAAGTGGACTCAAGAAGTATAATTAGTAATATTATTTTTTTCATAGCAAAGGGAAAAAATAAGCCCTTTTTAATTAAAAAAAGGGCTTGATTATACATTAGTTTAGATTGAGTTATTCGATAACTAATTTTTGATTCGTCTTTCCAATATTGACGACGTACAGACCTTTACTTAGGTTGAGAGAAAGCGTATTTAATCCTTGTTGTAATTCAGAATTATGTACTTTTCGCCCTTGCATATCATAAATTGTCATTGTTGCTTTTTCTTTTGCGTAAATATTTACGTTAGAAGAAGCAGGGTTTGGAAACAAGCGAAAGATTTCTTCATTATCAATTTCTATCATTCTGACTTCTGCCAAATCAAAATTTGGTGTTACTGTTTTGAAAGATAATGCACTATTATCTATTTCTAAGTCAGAATTTGCAGGAAGTGTAACTTCAAACAAAACATCATCTTTATAAATCTTGATAGGATTTGCAGAATAATTTACTGGCGCAATCGTCAGAATGTTATCAGAAAAATTATATGCTCTATTATCATTGATAAATAGTTCTACTTTTGATGGTGCATTAGTAGATTTACCTTCAAACTGAAAACTAAGAATTTCAGCATTTGATTGTGAAATAAAAGAATATTTTACATTTCCATTTTCTAAAACTTCTTTTCTTTGTTCTACTAAAATAGACTCATCTTCGGTTCTCATTACAGACCTTCTGAGAGGAGCTACATCGCCAGTTGCTAAAGCGAGTACTCTTCCTGAAACGTCTTCATCTGCTGCTAAAGAAGGAATAGAAATAGCAGTAGAATAAACAGGATTGAAAGGATTAGAAGAAAGGTCTAAATCTGTTGCAAATTTCCATGTAGGACTCTCAGGAAAATCTGTAAGCCTTCGTATAATTAAATCCTGAAGTGTGTGCAAATCGTTTGGCATAACACGCCCATCAGAACTAACATCGGCTATAATTTGCTCGGCTGCAGTAAATGAAACAGCACGCAAAATAAAAGCTTGAATCTTTTGCAAATCATTGGATTGCAAATAAGAGTTATAGGGTGCAAACCTATCTTTCTCAAACCTCAATTCTAAATTTGTACCGTAAAGTTGTGTTGTTTCGAAAAGACCATCTTGAGCTGTTGTATAAAGTAAATCATTTTGATTATAAACACGAACATTATTTACAGTTAGTCCATCTTCTGTAACTATGTTTCCATTCACTACAAACTCATTAGGAACACATAGCTTTCCAATATCTCCAACAGCATTATTGATAGGATTGAAAGCATCATCTGAAGCAAAAACTTCATCAACCAAATGGTCAAAACACTCACCATTGTTACCTGCATTGATACGCAAATCAAATTCTATAATAGGTTCATTATCAAAAGTTAGAGAAGTGCTATTTGTGAACCAGACTACAACTACTTCGGTCGTTCCGTCTGGATTATTGATGATATTAAAAGCTGTATTAGTCAAAATTTCTCTAACTGCTACTACTTCTATATCAACAGGGAATTTCTGAACAAAAAATATTGAACCAACTAAATCTAATGATTTTATTTTTGTAGTAGAAGTTGTTATTGCTCCTATTACGCTGTTTAGTGTATCTGAATAAATACGAACGTCATGAACAGGGGTTTGATTTTGAGTATAAACACCTCTTTGTGTATTAATAGTGTTTGCTGTAATTGTTACATTCTGATTTGAAGGCTTTATCCAGCCCACAATATCTTTGTATTCAATTACATAATCTCCAGCATCTAGTGTAATACTTACTCCACTATTACGCCAAGTAGACTCACCCACTATCCTCCATTGTGCACCTGCATTTATTGCATTTAATGTCTCAATAGAAACATCTAAAGTACCAGTAAGTGCAACACTCTCTACATAAGTACCTGTTGTTATCATGCCATTGTTTGCTGCGATTGTTATATCTTGGTTTGTTGGTTTTACCCAACCTACAATGTCTTTATACTCAATTACATGATTCCCAGCATTCAATGTAATACTTGTTCCACTATCACGCCATATAGATTCTCCCAAAATACGCCATTGTGCACCTGCGCTTATTGCACCTATTGGATCTATAAGTACATCTAATGTTCCTGTGGTAATAACCTCTTGAGTAGTGAATGTACGAAGAGTAGAATAATTACTATTTCCAAATGAACAGTTAGCTCTAACTTGCCATTCATAGGTAGTATTTTGAACAAGATTAGTAAGCTGTTTGCGACTATCATTAGTAGTTACAGTTGTCCAAACTCCACCTTGTTCTCTCCAACGCAAAAGATAATCATTTGCTCCACTTGTATCACCCCAGTCTAAATCAACGTCATAATATGCAAGATTATTTTCACCTGTTCCAATAGGAATGTCACAAGTAGGAGTTTCAGTTGTGAAAGTGCGAGTAGGAGAATAATCACTATTATTAGAGCCACAATCTGAACGGACTTGCCATTGGTAACTTGTATTGGGTCTCAATCCCTCAAGTCGATAGAAACTACTATTTTCTGTAAGAGTTTGCCAAACTCCTCCCATTTCTCTCCACTGGACGGTATAGTTATTAGAACCTGTCATGCTGTCCCAATTTAGAATAACACTTATAGTAGTAATACTTACTTCTTCTAATCCTATTGGTGTGTTACACGCTATTGGTGTAGTAAAGGTACGAATAGAAGAATAACTACTCTCATCTGCTCCACAATGAGAACGGACTTGCCACTCATAAGTAGTATTTGCAGCTAACCCAGTAAGAGAAAAATTACTACTAGTAGGAGAATCAACTGTCCAACTATTTGTTCCCTGTTCTCTATGGCGTACATTATAAAAATTTGAAGAAGAAATAGTATTCCAATCTAAATTAGCACTTGAAGTAGTAATAGAATTTTCCGTTGTTCCTGTTGGTATATCGCAAGATGCTTCGGTTGTGAAAGTTCTAGAAGAGATAGGAGAGTATTCATAGTTGCCTGCACTAATCCCAAATCTAGCAAATATGCTAACAGTATATGTGGTATTTTCTTCTAAACTTCCAGATGAAACAGAGTAAGAAGTCCCACTTAGCCAATTACTTTGTTCTATCGTTGTAGTTCCTCTTTGTATAACGACCTTATAGTCTATTCCTCTTCCATTTGCAGAGTACCAAGATATAGTAGGTGTTAAAGAAGTGTTAGTAGCATTGTCAAGAGGACTGATTAAATCAGGGCCACGTACAAATTCTCTACTAATCTGAATAGCTCCTGCACGTACTTTTAATGCTCCACTAGATTCTATACCTAAGAAATAACTTGCTTCATCTCCATTTGCAAAAAAACTGTTTTCCACTTGTACAGTAATCGTTCTAGTTCCAGCTGTATAAGATGTTCCAAACGAATAATTATTACAAGAGTAATCTGTATCCCAAGTAACTTGAGCTTTTCCATTAGCACTAAGATTAGTACCATCACATTTTTCTATTTCATAATTAAGAAATTGACCATTATTACTAATAGATGCTATTCTACTCTTTAATAAATCGTTGACGTGTGAAGAACCACAAAAGCTATTTTGAGGGCTTCCCCCAACACAGTTGTTATTCATCCATACTCCTACCTCAGGATTAGAAGTGTATTTGATAATGTTACCATTTCCTTGCCCAAAAACACTCTGTTCCATTACAAAAAAGAGGCAGACTAGAAATAGTAGCTTAAAAATTTGAAATATTTGTTTCATAAAAAAAACTCATTTAAAGATTTGAAATTGATTATGTTTCAAAAATCTTTAAAAAAAATGATTGCACAAAACATATAAGTCATACTTTAGATTAGAGTTGCAATAGGTAAAATTAAAGTTGCAATATCTTGTAAAAAGTAAAAAAACGACTTTTTATCTAAAATTATCTGTGTAATCTTTAGAAGTCTTACCCTTAATAGAAAATCTTAAATTAGGAATATTTATTTCAATAATATAGTAAGCAAAGCTATTGCCTTTTGTCCTTGGTATATAGGTTTTTGTTATTAGATGTGGATATAACTTCTGATTTACAAGAAAATTATCTTTGTTTGCGATTGTAAGGGTAGAAATAAACCTTTTATCGTTTGGGTCTGAAATTTGTCGAATACCTACTTTATGATCTTTAAGAACATCTCCATTTATCATATAAAAATTTACTTTATACTCGTCTTTTTCAATACAAACAATATCCTTTACAAAAACTTCTTTTATCTTTTCTAAATCAAATATAGTAGTTGTAAGACAGTTTTTTGCTTCAAAGGTCACTAAAAAGCCTTCTAATCTATTCTTAAAGCCCTTTCCCCCAATGCCTTCTTTCGGCACAAAATTCTCTGGAGTAGGGTATTGTGTATCACTGATAGCTTTATGAACAAGTGCTTGCTTACTAGTTAAATATATAAACTTAGCAGTAGGTTTTTTATCTGTTAGCCTTTTAGCAAAATCTAATCCTGCTGTTGTATACTCTAATTCTATATCCAAGATGAAAAGGTCAGCCTTAGAAGATAAAGCATTTTCTAATGTACTTTCAGAAGTATCATTATATGAATCAACTGTATGACCAAGACTTTCTAATGCCTTTGTGATAGCTTTTCTGTCCCCTCTATTGTCTTCAACTAAAAAAATCTGCATGTTGTGTACTTTCTTTATAAAAAAATATTTTAGAGTAAAAATAACATACATTTATGGAATAGCCATAACCTTTACTTTGTATATATACAGTTGTTGCACTTTTCTTAATAAAAGTCGCATTTTAAGTTCTTTTTATATTTTGCCTTCAAAATATTGTTTCTGCTTTATCATATCTACTTTCACGTGCATCTGAATGAATATGCCACCCTTTTTATTGTTCTGACAAATGAATTTTTCTGGTTTAGAGTTTTCTTCTAGTTGTTGCAAACCCTCTCCTGTTTTTTCAAACTGGCTTTCTATTATCTCCTTAGAAAAACCAATGCCGTTATCAGTATAAGTTAAGTATAAGTCTTTACCGTCTTTTTGTAAGTCTACAGTAATAGTAGGCTTTATAGTTGGGTTTTGAGCTAGAAAGGACTTAGGGAAAGCGTATTTAAGAGAATTTCTAACCAATTCTGCTAAGTCATGATGTATTTTTTCTATCACGTACTTATCTGCCTGTTCCTCTATATTTAGATTAGAACTAGGAATAACATCTATTTCTTCATCTCTACCATATTTTTCCAAAATAATTTTACTTCCTTTTTTTAAGTAAGTTTTGATAGTAATATCTGTATTGCCTTCATTTATTTGTTTAGTAAGTTCAAAATAACTTGCTGTTGCAAGTAGCTTACCTTGCATTGATTCAACTTCTTCTAATGCAATACTATCTAAAATATCATCACTATTACCTCTATAACTGGATTGGATTATATTTTTCATATCAAAATTACCCATTTCTCTAATCAAAGATGCACTATTTTTTACATCGTGTTCTAAGGCTGATTTTAAACGGGTATTTTCTTTGTTTGTAGTTTCTAATTTTTTGTTTATAATAGATAGTTCTTCATTTTTTTGTTTTTCTTGCTCTCCTTGCCTAACTATGGCACTTGTAATTCCAATACCTACTATAAAAAGCATTGAAATAATTATCCCTATGTACATATATCGTTCTTTTTCTCTTTTTTGCTCTGCTATTTGCGCTCCTAAAAAACTCATTAATCGCTCCTCTTGATATTTTATTTCGTCTCTGAATCCAATCCTTTGTGTTTTCTTTTCTCTTGTATTAAGCTCTTGATTAAGGTTTGTTAGTTCCTCATAATAGCTATTTGCAGTAGCATGATCTTTTAATGCTTGAAATAATTGTGTGCTATATAACAGATTCTTTTTAAGAAGATAAGGATCATCAATTTCTCTTGATAAAGCTCTCCCTATGTCTAGATACTTTGTAGCACTATCATACACAGCTTCCTCAAAAAATAAGTGACCAAAGGCGTTGGCAGAATAAGCCATACTTGATTTATTTTGTTCTTCTTTTGCTAAGTCATACATATTATAAAATATGTCCTTTGCTTTATTTCGTTCTCCTCTCTTTACTAGTAATTCAGCATAATTATGTATAGTTAGATAAACTCGTTTATAATTATATTCTTTAGCAATTTTGAGAGCATTTTGATAAAAAAACTCTGCACTATCTAGCAAGTTCTCATCTAAATAAACATTCCCTAAGTTATTGTATATTTTGACTAAGAAATTGGGTTGGTTACGTTTTGATAAAACTTGAGAGGCACTCAATAAGTAGTCCCTTGCTCGTTGAAAATCATCTAGTTGATGATATAGGCTTCCAATAGAGTTATAACACCTGCCTAATTGGGAGCTATCTTTTAAGTCAATGAATAATTTCTTGGCATCTAGGTAGTAACTTATAGCTGTATCAGCCACTCCTAGTCTTTTGTAAGATAATCCTATATTTCTGAATCTACTGGCTATATGTTTTTTATTCTTTGTCTTTTTAGCTATTTCTAAAGAAGATGAGTATGCTTCAATGGCAGATTTGTATTTTTGGCTACTATGAAAAACCTGTCCATAATTATTATAGAGAATACCGAGTAGTGATTCACTCCTTTCTTGTACTTTACCTGAAACAATAGCCATTGAATAATATCGTAAGCTACTATCTACCTGTCTTTGTTTATCATATATAAAGGCGATTTTACCAAAAAATATAGCTGAGTCGTGGCTATTGTCAATCAACATTGATTCAAAGGTTTTCTTATACAGCCAAACTGTTGAATCATATTGTCGCTGCTTCGTAAAAGATTTTGCTAGTATCAACATTGAATCAAGCTGTGGTGTGTTTGGAGATGCCCTAGCTTGTAGATAACTAGTAACAATAAAGAGTACAAAAATTGTTTTTTTTAAAAAAAGCATAGAAATATTGAATAAGAAAATTTGGTTAGAGCAAAAAATACTGTATTTTTAATCTAATTAAATTAAAGTTAATAATTTAAAACTAATTTTAACACAAGGAAAGTAATAAAAAAAAGTAGGCTACTCTAAGCCTACTTTAATACTATTTAATATTAGTTATCTGGAATATCTTCCACCGTAGGTTCATCATCATCTTGTGTATCAGAGTCATTTTCTAACAGACTCATTTCTATAGGGTTGATGTCGTCTTTTTTACAAGACTGCATACCAATAGAAAAAAATGATACTAAGAGAACGAAGAACAAGCGTTTTAAAGACTTGATCATGCTTCTTATGTGTTTAGCGAGTTTTATAGTCCCATCGCAATACTGCTTTGGGTAATAAAAGAGAGGGCATGCATTCCCTCTGTTTACACTCTGGAGATCAGTCAGAGATAAAGATTGACAGCTAGACTAGTATTGCTGTGTACCTCGAAAGGTAATCGTGCAAATCCTTGTAGAAGCTGTTAAAAGCTACTAGAGTACACAAGGAAACGATGCTAAACTACGGAGCATATTGGGAGATCTACTGAGGTTTAGGTTTTATCTTACTTATAAGTTCAATTATGGATGTAAAACCCTGACTATCAGTTTGTTAATTAAATAAATAATCTAGTTAAATGAGAAAAATATTAGTAAGAAATGAGTAAAAAACAAGTAACAGTAGTAGAAAAAAAATGTATTAGGTTTCTTTTGGATGAAGTAGCTTGCACGTTTAGGGGTGAAATATCAAATTTTACAGATTTAGGTTTACCTGAATTACAAAATCTTGAGATAATTCTTAAAGAGGAGATTAAAAAATTCTCACCTACAGATAACTATAGAGTTGTGTTAGCAGAAACGATGCTTAGCTATAAAAAATGCTTTGAAGAAGACATAAAAAGTTCTTTTCCATACCTTAATACACGTAATTCTTTATGTAGGTATGTAAGTAACGAAAAGTGGGACTGGGATGAATACTTTAAACGTTACAAGCAGAAACAACCTAAAAGCGTTATTAAAGATGAGCTGCGTAGTAGCTTAGAACAGTACTATAAAGCTGATGATTTCCAAACAATTACATTAACAGGAAGTAAGAATAATTTTATTGGGAAATTAGACATGAAAGATTTCTATCATCCATTATCTTCTATTTCAGAAATAGATTTAAAAAGACGTGAATCTCTTATTCAAGCAGAGCTTAATTCAAATAAAATTAAACAAGAGAAAATAATAGAAAAACGTAGAGAGTTAAATAGATTTCAAACAGATTATTTATCAGAGAAAACATTAAAAGGAAAAGTGAGAACTGTGGTAATAGGAAATCCAGGGGTTGGAAAAAGTACTTATTCTCGTTGGTTGTGTTATAAATGGTCTTCAGAAAATACTTCTCAAGATAGTATTCCAATTTATTTACCTTTGAGAGATCTTAAATTTGGAAGTGAAGAGAAAGGGAATGTGATTTTTGCATATATTAAAGAACACTATTTACAAAATACTAATATACAGGAAACATCTTTGAAAGAGTTTTGGAGAAAATTTCCAGATGAATTTTTATTAATATTTGATGGGTATGATGAGCTTGATGATAAATCAAAAGCTCGCTTACACAAAGATTATTCTAATGCAAACCATAAAACAGTAGTACCTTTTGTCCTATTGTCTCGCCCTTATGGATTACAGAATTTTTCTTTCGATGAAGATGAGCGCATACAGATAGATGGATTTAATGAAAGTAGTGTTCATAATTATATTACAAGTATTGTTACCTCTGCTAAAAAAAATAACAAGTTTTCCTCTGATTTACTGCAACATATTAAAAAAAATCTAGTTTTGAAGGAAAGTAGTCATACACCACTTTTGCTTTCTTATATTGTCCTGATTTATCTTCAAGAGGACAAATATACAGAAGAAAATCTAAAACTTAAAAGTATCAAATCTACATTTGAACTTCAAGAAGCTGTCTATCAATGGCTTTTACATGATGCTTTTAAAAATAACAATAGTAAAAACATTGATGAATCTTTTGAAATGGAAGAAGAAGCGATGAAGTTTGCTTATGAGATGCAACTCAATAAAGAAATTACTTATGATTCTCAGAATAAAGGAAACTCAAAAAGGCATGTTGCTAAATATTTAGTGAGTTTAGGTTTGGGCTATACCTCAAGGAAGCAAATAGGAAACCACTGGAAGTTTGTATTTCGTAGCCTTACTTTTCAAGAGTTTTTGTCTGCACGTTTTTTATTACACAAAGTAACAATTCCTTCAATTTTATATTTAGTAAAAGATGTTTATTTTAGTAATGTAGTTAAATTGATTATAGGAGGACTTTCTAATAGTACTAAAAATCATATTTTACTAGATTCAGTTTTTGCAGTTCTTGAACAGAACAATGATATAGGCAATAAACTATGGAGTTATGATTATATTAATTTACTTAGTGAAACTTCAATTAATTATTTAGAAAATAAGATTACAAAGGAGTTAGTTGACCAATTTATTTCTTCCTATGAAACTGCTTATTTTGACGAGTTTTGGAGAATTAATTTTCAAAGAACTTTAACAAGGTTATATACTAAATTGCCTTACCCTATAGCTATTAAACTAAAAGATTTGATAGTAAAAAGAGTAATAAAACTCTACGATGTAGATTATAGAAAAAGAGAAGGAGTACGCTTAGTGTATGTTTTGCTAGATATGGTTGACGCTACAGACATAGAAAATTACCCTAATTTTATTTATGAAATACTAAAAATACTTGACAAGGCATTTGATGATATTAATTTATTAACAGAACAAGAATTTGAGGAGGTGGATTATGAAGAATCATACGATGATATTGTAGAGATACAAGATGAGGAGGTTGAAATAGTAAATATGTCTTTTTCCTTGCTTAGATGCTTAGCCAAGACAGAGCAAAAAAGATTGCAAAGTTATAGAGAATTAATTCTACAACTGGATAAAAAATGTCCTTTAGATTTGAGAGTTGATATAGAAGTTTTGTTGGGTAAAATATGTTCTGAAGAAGAGATTCTTTCTTTTTTGGAGGTTAAAATGAAGACTGTTTCTACTTTAGAATCATTTGACAGTGGAAATATGAATGCACCAGAAATACTAGCTAGTTTAGCTGAAAATGAAGAAAGCACAGAGGAAGATATAGAAGAAGAGGTTTCAGAAAATAATGATAAATCTTTAGAAGGACTGGTAAGTTTGGCTTCTGCTATATCTAGAATGGGAGCTAGAAATATAGAAAAACCGAAATTGGTTACACAAGCAGTACAATTACTGTTAGATAAACTTCTTCATCCCGCTATTTTGCAACAGTCTGATTTTGAATTATATCATATTTGTAGTCTAGTATTAAAAGGTTTGTCTAGTTTTACGAATGAAAGTTTTATTCCTATTATGGCACAAGTAGCCTGGAAATTAGATGCTAGTAATTTGATAGAAATTAAAGACCATGATGCACTTATGAACTATGTAGAAGAAGAACTAAACTATAATCTGCCAATACTAACAACTGAGAGGTTGCCTTATCTTACCTATATACTAGCTAATACCTTAAATGGTAGACGTGGTTTTTTTACCTACCGTACAAAACTTTGGTCAATGTTAGCAAATTGGTTTCAATGTCATCAAGATTTCTTTGAAAGTAGTAGTTTTGAAGAAGTAGAGGAGGATGACGAAAAAAGAGGAGAACCGATAAAAAACATCATAAATATTCCATATTACAATTACGATAGAAAGTTTTTTATTGACAATTCACTTGATTTGGTAGAAATAAAATCTAATCTTTATTTAAAGGAACACGTTATTCCTTACCTTTTCGAACATGACTTTCCTCTTTTCCAACAGAGGTATTGGGATTATCTAAAAAGTACAAGTAGTTATGAAGAATTGCCAGAATCTCTAGTCAATATATTAATGAATGAAGGTATTTATTCTTATAAGTCTAATTTGAATCAACTAGAGCCTATTTTAGCTATTGCTGCTAAAAATGAAAATGTTTTGAAAAATTTTAACTCTTCATTTCTAAAAATAGTCAGTAATACGTTACGCCTTCTTTTTGTATCATCAAACATTTCTAAGAAAATAGAAAAGGAGATAATTATACTTGCAAAAGATATTCTCCACAATAAACATGTTAAGGAAGTATATACTTCCAATGATTATTTTGAAGCAATGGGAGCAAATGATTTAATAGGTTATCTTATATTATTCTACTTTACTAGAGATGAAGAAGACAACATAAAATTTGATTATAAGGAACATAAAATAAAAGCTCCAGCTAAACATCAAGATTTTATTAGTCTGCTTGTAAATCTATTTGCCGATGATTATCGTGGAATAAGTGATGCAAGTTTTGCATTCCTAGAAATAGCTCTTTCTAAAGAATGTATAAAAGATATCAAAGAATATTTACAATACTATCAAGTGATTTATTTTGATTTTGAGAAAGAAAAATTTGATGACCTTTTGAAAAAGTAAAAGGTTTTACCTAATGTTATAAAAGGCATATTGTATACATCTCAATTGAAAATTATTAGAGAGCATTTTAATAGTGTACCTCTTGAATATTAGGCATAACAAAACCTACTCTTTTGTGAGTGGGTTTTGTTGATTAACCTATATATGTGCTTGCTCTACCCAATGAGTACACCAATAACTTTAAAGTCTTCTAAATTTTGGTCTATTTTAAATTTGTTTTCTAAGTAATTAGAAAGTATAGTTACACTAATTGTTTCATTAAATAGACCTGTTTTACGAGTAAATTCTTTGTGATTAAATTTTTTGATAGTTATCCCTTTTTGTTTGTAAGAATCATCATTTAACCCTTACCTTGAAAATCAAATTCAATAATTCCCTTCATAATTTAAAAAAATTTATAAACTTTACGATTGCAGAAACGTATTTTTAGTGGTAAGTTCGTAAGTTAGCGTTTCGAATTTCGTTTATCATTGACTATTCATAATTTATCATTCACAATTCAAAAAAATGCCTTTATACAATTCCGACAAAGAAGCAGCCGACGCATTAAGTACCTATTATCAAGAACTCAAATCAGAAATTGCAAAAGTAATTGTCGGACAAGAACAAACCGTCGAATTACTCCTTACAAGCATTTTTTCTCAAGGACATTGTCTTTTGATTGGTGTTCCAGGGCTTGCCAAAACATTATTGATTAGCACTTTATCACAAGTTTTGGATTTAGATTTTAAGCGTATTCAGTTTACGCCAGACCTTATGCCCTCTGATATTGTGGGCGCAGAAACGCTTGATAAAGACAGAAATATTAAGTTTGTAAAAGGAGCAATTTTTTCTAATATCGTTCTAGCAGATGAGATAAACCGTACTCCTCCCAAAACACAGGCAGCACTTTTAGAGTCGATGCAAGAATATTCGGTTACCATTGCAGGTGTAAGACACGATTTGCCACGACCGTTTTTTGTATTAGCAACTCAAAATCCTATCGAACAAGAAGGAACGTATCCACTTCCAGAAGCACAACTAGACCGTTTTATGTGTAGTGTTTATTTAGGTTATCCATCGTTTGAGGAGGAAGTAAAAGTAGTTACGAGTACGACGACAAATGAAAAACCAACATTAAATAAAATCATTTCGGCAGAACAAATCATTGAATTTCAGCAGCTTATTCGTCGTGCGCCTGTTGCTCAAAACGTAATTGAATATGCTGTAAATTTGGTTCACAAAACTCGTCCAAGAACAGAACGCTCAACTTCGGATACAGATAATTATTTGGAATGGGGGGCAGGTCCTCGTGCTTCTCAATATTTGGTTTTGGGAGCAAAATGTCATGCCCTTTTGAATGGAAAATATTCGCCAGATATTGAAGATGTAAAAGCGATTGCCATTTCTGTTTTGAGGCACAGAATTGTAAGGAATTTTAAAGCAGAAGCAGAAAATATTACAGTAGAAGACTTGATTCAACGACTTTGGTAGATAAAGCAAAACTATGTAAAATACTTGAAAACAGATAGTTCGACAAAAATTTGGATTGTCTGTTTTTTATTTTTTACTAATTAATACCTAATATTACCTAAGACTGCTAAACAAAAGGTTATATGATTTATCATTTTTAGTTATAACAAATCTTGTAAAAAAACTATTTCTGACAAAAACAAAGCATTACACTAAATAAAAACTCTTCTAAAATTGAATTTTTCAAAGAATTTTATAGACTGATTCTTATATACTTTTTTGTTTTTGTATGCAAACCCCAAATTTATGCCCTCCTTGTTATATACTGAATGTAGGGTTGGAAGTTTGAATTCGTTACTTTACTGTAAAATACAATCTTTCTGCTTCATTAATAATTACTCCCTTACTCATTGATATTCTTCGATTTCCCTTAACTACCGTTTTCCCATGACTAATTTAGAAATATTCACTTGTATAGAACAAGGAAATTCTCGCCCCGTTTTGAAATATTTTTCTGATTTCGCTGATTCTTTTTACTTCTTTTGCAAAAAACAAGACAAACTCAAACTGCTTAACAGACATCAAATAAAAGCTGTTTTTGATGATGCTTGTATCTATATGTACGACAAAATTGAAGCAAAGAAAATTACGCTGCGCCAAATGACTTCTTCTGTAAAGACTTTGATTTTTGCAGTAGGAAAAAATATGGCTTTCCAGCAAGGAAGAAATGAAATGAAATACTATTCCCTTCACGTATTTTTGGAAGATAGTTCAAACCAAATAGCTAATCTTGGAAATTATAACGACCCTGATTCTTTTCAAGAAATACGATTACAACAACTTGATAAGGCACTCTTGAGCCTTTCGGACAAACATCACGCACTTATTGTAGAAGGTGTAATGGAAGGAAAATCAAACTCTCAAATTGCTAGAGAACAAAACTATAGTTCTGCTAATGCTGTAAGTGTTGAAAAACTGCGTGCTTATAAAGTGCTTGAAAAAACTATTTATCAAATAAGAGAAGACGATAAATGGTAAGGAAAATGAACTTTTTTAAGAGTGTAAGAGTTAATGGACTTATAAATGATATTGTTTTTTTACGGTTTTTTCGTAAAAAAGAATTGTTATTCAAATTTATTTTTGATAACAAAAAGAAAATGAACATAGCCTTAGACTTAGCTTTAGTATAAAAAAGTAAACAGCTCTAGCCACACACCCGTTGGCGCAGCTTAATTTGTTTGCTCTTCAGCGTAAGTGTATTGTTCATAGTGTAAGTTTTAAAACAGATTTTTATGTTCTTGATTTTCGGTATATATAACTTAGTGCGGGAGTTCGAATCTCCTCGTTCGCACAAAAATCAAAATCAAAATGCGAATGTAGCTCAGTGGCAGAGCAAGGGTTATCATTTGAGTAGATTACTAGAATACATAAAAATTTGGGTAATGATTGAAAACATTACAAGCAATGAAATAGCTCAGTTGGTAGAGCATTTATCTGATAAATAGATGGGCGTAGGTTCGAATCCTACTTTCATTACGGACAGGCACAAAGGTTAGGTGTCTGTCCATTTTTTATGCGATTTCTCTTCTTCTTGATTGTCCCAACCAATTACTTATTCAAAATCATATTATAATAAGAGTAATTTCCCTAAATTCCGTTTCTTTGATTTTCAAAATTGTTTGTTTTTTTAAAGTAAAGTTTTTCATCAAATTATTTTCTAGAACTTATCTAACAAATACTCATAAATAGTCAAAATCCCGTTCAAAACGACATTTTCATTATCCAAATGCAAACCATCTATTTTGTCTGGACGAACATATTTACAGAGATAATCTACTTTATTATTCCGTTCAATTCTATAAATCAACCCCTCAATTTTTTCATTTTCTAAAACTCCGTGATAGGATTTATCTTTATCTAAAATTTCAATCGCCTTACGAACAGAAATAGGATTTCCAAGACGAATAATTCTAGGTACAACAAATCCGAAAGGTAAAACACGTAGCAGAAAATTATGATATGTCAATCGTTCGTTTTGAGGAGTAAAAAAATCAAAAATCACAAAAGGCTCATGAGCAATATTATATTTTGTGCCATGAACCACCAAAAGCCATTCGCCTACAATTCTTTCACCTTCTTGAAGCATTTCAAAAAAACGAGAATGATTATGTCTTACAAATTTGACAAAATATTGGTGCGTTGGATGAATAGAAGTTGTACAATCGTGTCCTGACCTACTCAACATCCGTAATTCATTGTTTATTTTTGCTACACCTACATTTGCGCCGTCTAGTTTTTCTTGTACAATTATCAAATCTTTATTGTCCCTAACTTCTAAAGTTGCTATCTTTTGTTGTCCTTCTGGAATGTGATGTTCGCCTTTTCCCAAACGAGAATTAGACAAATGAGGAATACTTCCGTAATTGGAATGACCGAGTGGTTTTATTCTGTCCTTTGAGTTTTGTCTTATTTTTTTGCTCATAATTTTTGTTCTCTGATTGACTTAATACTTGCCTAAAAATGGGTCTAAAAAATTCTTTACAGTTTTTATAACTTGATTCAATTCTAGTTCCTCTTTGTTTATTTCGCCTTTTAATTTCTCTGTTAAGAATTTATTCCATTTTTTATGACTTCCTTTACTTTTTCCAAATGTATCATTTTTCATTTTAGAATAAGAGAGACAAATAGGAGTATCTTTATCTTCAAAAGCTACTGGAATACATTTCTCAAATTTTTCTTTTTGAATAGATTGTGTTTTCAAAATACAAAAAATATCATACAAATCTTTGGATTGCCACCTTGCTCCTCTATCATAAAAATCAAAAAGTCCGTGTACCTTCCAAGCTAAAGCCTGTTCGGTTTGAATAGAGAATACATTAATATTTTTTTGAGAAATGATGCAATTATATTTCGTCCAAAGAGCCGGCAAGACTAAAGTATCTCCAAAAGCTATATCAATCTGTAAGTTTTTACAAAGTTGATTATTGAGTTTTACATCAAAACAAAAACGGAAAGAAGGCGTTTCTGTATTTGTCCATGTATCTTCTGTTTTGAGAGCATTTATATCAATCTCTAAATTGATTTTTGGGTTTGAAGAATGAGCAATTTCTTGTGTTTTCTGAAGTACATTTTTTATAAAATCAGAATACAAATCTTTATCATAACCAACTATTGCCAAAAAATCTAAATCACTAACCGAACGATAGTACTTTTCTTTTATCCAATATTTGGTAAGCAAACTTCCTCTAAAAACGACTAGATTTTCTGCTAAAGAAATACTAAAAGCAGCTTCCAAAACTAACTCTAAGACGTAGATTTTTTGTAGTTCTTGTTCTTTATTTTCATTCATTTTCTAGTAGCTTAATTTTCTAATCTATATTCATTTTACATTCAGCATCACAAAAGTAACAAGGTTGATTTAATGTAAGCCAGTTATCATCAACTGATTCATTTGTATCAAAAACACAATATTCAACTATTTTTTTATCAATTTGATAACCTTGTTTCTCCAATTCTTGATTCAAATTATCAAAAGTTTGATAGGCTTCTTTCTTTCCTACTTTATAGATTCGTTTTGTTACAAAACGCTCTTCAAAATTATCGTTTCGTTTCTTGAAAGCATTTTTTGAAAGATGTGCTTGATGCTGCTCACAAAGCAAAACAAGTTCTTTTTTTGATTGAATCAAAGTAGAAGAAGAAAGTAAAATCTTATAATGTGCTTCAAAATAGTTGTCTTCTTGGGAGGGTAAAATATCCTTTTTTGTAAATGGAATTCCTGTATTTTCTGGATGCGCTTCTATTTTTAATCGAATTACTTCGTAATTCTCTGACTCCATTGCTGTAGCTAACTCTTTGACATCTTGCTTTATGTTATCAAAATTTCCTTTGTGTAAAGAACTTGTCATTATTTGTTTAGGCATATCTCCTCGTTCTAATTCTATAAAAATAGGTTTTACAGAATTATCCTTACAGAATTTCTCAAATCGCTTTGTATGTTGCAATTCTTCTGTATTTTTTAGAGTAATATGTGCTTCGAAAAAACCTTGATACATTTTTTGTTGTTTTGTGTTATTGGTAAGAACACCAACAAATAATAAAGAATTTTATACAAGTTAAAACAGAAAATAAGTAATCCTTAGTTCCATTCAAAAGACTACTTTTTTATTCTGACAAACACAAAAACAAGCGCAAAAATAACTCCTGATACACTTGTCATCGAACCAGCAATGGAAGCATTCAAAGCAACAGCCGTATAATATCCTAAAATAGCTACCATTATTCCAATAAAACAGGATAAAAATAACATTTTCTTAAAATTGGTAGTCAATAAATAAGCCGTTGCAGGAGGAACAACCAAAAAAGAAAGTACCAAAACGGCTCCCACAGACTCAAAAGCTGCAACGGTAGCCAGCGAAACCAAACTCATCAATGAATAATGCCACACCGAAACATTAATTCCGATAGCAGAAGCAAAAGCAGGGTCAAAGGTAGTGAGTAACATTTCTTTATAAAAAATAGTAACAAAAAATACAATAATCAGCAATACCGAACCAATCCACCAAGCAGCCTTTGCCCCCAAATTTAGCATTGCACCATCGCCCAAATCTATTCGCCAAACGTGAAGAGGAACATACGCAATTTCTCCAAAAAGCACGCAGTCAGCATCCAAATCTACTTTACTAGCAAAAACAGAAATCAAAATTACGCCCAAAGCAAAAAGAGAAGTAAAAGAAACTCCAATAGAAGCATCAGTTTGAAGTTTTCCATGCTTGTGCAAAAACTCAATCAAAAGTGTAGTAAAAACGCCCAAAATAGCAGCTCCAACCAACATAAAAATAGAATCAAAACGTTGAACAACCAGAAAAGCAATTACAATCCCTGGCAAAACAGCATGAGAAATGGCATCGCCTACCATTGCCATTTTGCGTAGTACCAAAAAACAACCTAAAATAGCGCAACTAATTGCTACCAAAATTCCGACTAATATTATTTGAAAATCATTCATTGAAAAATTAAACTATATTTTAATAAATTTGCATCTTGTTTTATTGTAAACTAATTGTCTCATACCAAAATGTATAATACAATTATCTCACTCTAAAAAGGGAATTACAGAATGAGTACTACATAAAGATAATTCTAACCTAAAAGTTAGACAAACCTAACACAAATTTTTAAAATGATTTTATTACGTGTCGTCAGAATGACTTTTGAAGAAAAATATATTCAAGATTTTGTATCTAATTTTGAAGAAAACAAACAAAAAATCCGTCATTTTGATGGTTGTAAGCATTTAGAATTGTGGCAAGATGCACATAACAAATGCGTCTTTCTTACTTATAGCCATTGGGAAAGTGAAGAAAAGTTAAATCAATATAGAGATTCAGAACTGTTTGGAAAAGTATGGAAAAAGACAAAACAATGGTTTGCAGACAAGCCTGTTGCTTTTTCTTCGTTTCAAAAAGCGTTGGTAGAATAATGAAATAGTTAGATAAATTTGTGTGAACCATCACAAGAGGGCATTTTTTTGGATAATCCACAGGTACAATCGTTGATACCTTTTCCATTCATAATTTGCTGTTTGTATTTTTCAATTCTTGAAACTCTTGTTTTTGATTGTTTGGCAGATTGAGAGTTTTGACCTGCAAAAACTAAAATCTGTTTTTCGTCATTCAATAAAATACCTTTCAAAAAACTGATTGTACACTATTCTTTAAACTTGCCAAGTAAAACGACATTACCATTTTTGAAAGTATAACAAGGCGTTTTCCATTTCCATTCTTCAGTAAGTTCAGACTCTAAAAGAATAGTCCTCAATTTTTCTAATTCTGGTTTCCATTTTTCCAGTTTGTCTAAAAAATCATTCACTTTTTGATTCATTTGAGTTGTATCCGTTACGTTTAAACAATCAATATACCTTAATCAATTTCACAATAAAGCTATTTCCTTCTTTATCATTCAACTTTAAAAAATAAATTCCTGCTACTAATTCTCTACTATCAATTTCAATTTTGTTGTGATGAATAGTTTCGCTCAAACCTTTGATTTCCACTCCCAGAGCATCAAAAACACAAATTTCAAGTAGTTGAGAAATGTTGTTTTTTATTTCAATAGTAAATTTATCCTTTACAGGATTAGGATAGACAAGTAGAGTACTCTCCAGCTCTCTCTCCAAATTATTTTCTAACGACAAAACCGTTTGAGGTTGATATTCATAACAACCTATATCGGTTTGCTGCCAGCGGTTATTTCCATCTTTATCTCTCGTTGGTGCATCGTTTTCTGTTCCTGCATTTATGGCTAGACTGCTTTCTTTTAATCTAAAATCAGCCATTTCTATATCAATAGAAGGTAAAATAAAATCAGCAGAAGCAGTTACTGTATTTGTTCCTAAGGGAAAAGCCAAATCAGAATTAGTTGTCCAGAGATTATTCTCTACTACTAAGTTGTTCGTTTCATTGGAAGCATTAACGGGAGAAATTCCAGTAGAAGGAGAAGCAATATTGTTTACAAATTTTACATTATCAGCAGCCGAAGCTGTAAGCTCTCCATCTTGAACAGAGGAAGATTGGCAATTTTGATGACACGTATTATTTGCTACAATCACATTATCACTCAAAAAAACGTGTATTCCTCGTCCTCCATTATCAAAAACGAGATTATTTGCAATATACGTTTTTGCCAAATAAGTACCTTGTGTAGAATTATTTTGTGTGTTTCTAGCATCATCTAATATAATTCCGTTTCCATCGGTTATGCTTCCTACAAAAACAAAGGGAATATAATTCTCATTCCTATAACATGTATTTCCAATTACGTAATTTTTGATTGTAGTTTCTGTATCTGAGTTCCAATTTTGATACAACGAAATTCCACTATTTCCATAAGGAGAATACCAGCCACATTCGAAAACTACATTGTTTTCTATAGTTATATAATCGGCTCTGTAGGTATAAATTCCTGCTCCTCCACATTTTGATACTTTACAATTACGAATAATGGTATGATGAGGTTTGTCTTCATTATCGCCTTCATTTCTGACAATACCAATTCCGTTTCCAGAGGTAGAAGAATTGTTAGTATTTTCTTTTTCATTTTGTGCGTATTCCAAACTAATTGCATCATTATTTCCTACAACTGTAAAACCATCAATGGTAATATAATCAGCTCCCTGAATAGAAATACCTGCCCAATTATTTGCATTCAGTTTTATTGTAGGAGTATGATTGGAGTAGTTTTGATAAACAATTCTGTTTTGTTCTCTTCCAGAATTATAAATACTCAAAACGTTGCTGGCTGGTTGCTCGTTTGTATAAGTTCCATTCATTACAAAAACGGTATCTCCTGCTGCTGTTTTGTCAGAGGCATATTGTAGTGTCTCAAATGCCGTTGCTGTAGAAAGTCCGTCGTTGTCATTACTACCAGAAACATTTACGTAATAATTTGTAGAGTAACTATTAATTGAATAGAGGAAGAGAATAGAGAATAAAATTGAAAATAAAAGTTGTTTCATAATTTGAAGGTTTTATTTTAAAGATGATTACTTTTTTTCTTATCTTTATTTTTGATAGTGTATAAAAATTATAATTGTCATTCAAACACAGTAATTTTATTTATCAAATTAGGTATTCTTCAAGAAAAGACCTAAACATAGTTCTATTTAGAACTCAATAATTTGAGATAATAAATATTCAATAGAAGCCCACGTATTATTGAGAATATAAGGAATTTCAATTTCTTTGAGCCATGTTACTTTTTCTATTCCTTCCTCTGTTTGTGGTTGTGGCGTACTTTCGTCTTCTGTACTCATCTCAAACCAGTACGTTTTTTTGATTATTTCTTTTCCTTCGTAGGTATAAATATGATAGGTAGTGGGAAGTTCTTTGACTATTTCTGCTTTTACTCCACATTCTTCTTCTACTTCTCTAACGGCAGCTTGAGCATTGGTTTCGTCTTCTTCCAAATGTCCTTTTGGCAAGTCCCATTTTCCATTTCTAAAAATCCATAATTGTAATGTATCACGCATGACCAATCCTCCAGCAGCTTCTCTAATTTTGAACTTTTTGGCAAACTCTACAAACGACTCTTCTATATTATCTGTCTTGATATAAGCTCTCGTAAAATCAGTTCTCGTTTTGAGAGAAAGATAAAATTTGTAGCTGTCTTTTATGTTTTCTGTTTGCAAAATTCGTCCTCCTGTTACTTCAGGATATTCGTTTACAAATTCTAAATAATTATTTTGAACAAAAATACGCATGAATTATATTATTTTTTTATGATTTTTTGATAAGATATAGCAGAACCTTTAATTGAATAGTATTTGATGATTAAAAACTAGATGTTTAGATACTACAAAAGTGCAAAAAAATTAACTTTAAGACTAGATTTTTTTATTCAAAAATTATTATTATACATTTTTATCTTTACAAAATTATATTTTATAAGGATTTATAGGAATTGGTTCTTCTTGATGACTACTAACAGTTTCTGAAACGGATTTGTTGATTTGTAACCTATTTTTAGGTAAAATATTTTTCTTCTACTTTTAATAAACTGTGTTTTTGAGGCTAAAAATTGAGTTATTGAGTTACGTAATAGTACTCAAATTCGTTAATGATACACTACATTTTTTGATTAGAGTTAGAATATATGAAATAAAATGAGTAAATTAGTTTAGGAACTTAATTTAGTTAGCTCAGAAAACTACACACAAACAAAAATTACTTATTAAGAAACAATTTTTACTATTATAGAATAGATATGTCAATACCAGAAAAGGGAGTAGAAATTCCCAATAAAACAGCACAAAAACAATCCACAGAATCAGAAATTACAGAAAAACAAGAACTAGAACAAGAAAGAGACAAAAAAGAAAAAGCTGAAATATTGCAACGTTATCGTCATTTGATGCGACTCTCACGCCCCTATATGCAAGGTGATGATGCTCAAAAAATCAAGAAAGCGTTTCAAATAGCCACAGAAGCACACGGAAATGTACGCAGAAAATCAGGTGAGCCTTACATTTTTCATCCCATTGAAGTAGCCAGAATTGTAGTTGAAGAAATGGGATTAGGAACAACTTCTATTATTTGTGCACTTTTACACGATGTAGTTGAAGATTCGGATATTCCTCTTTCAAGGCTAGAAAAAGAATTTGGTAGTCGTGTTTCCAAAATCATAGACGGACTTACAAAAGTTCCTAGTGATATGTTCGAACACAAAAAATCACAGCAAGCCGAAACATTTAGAAAAGTTCTTTTGACAATTTCGGAAGATATTCGTGTCGTTCTCATCAAAATTGCTGACCGTTTGCACAACATGCGTACTCTTGAAAGTATGCCTCTTGCCAAACAACTCAAAATAAAAGCAGAAACACAGTTTATTTATGCCCCTCTTGCTCATCGTTTGGGATTGTATAATATTCGTTCCGAACTAGATGATTTGTCATTAAAATATTCGAATGAATCGGCTTACAATGAAATTGTTAGAGCATATTAAAAGAACGAAGGCTTCTCGTACTCGTTTCATCAACGAATTTAAAAAGCCAGTTGAGGAAGAATTAGCACGACAAGGATTAGATTTTGATATAAAAAGTAGAATGAAATCTATCTCGTCCATTCATAAAAAAATGGTCAAACAGCAAATTCCTTTTGATGAAGTTTATGATTTGTTTGCTATTCGGATTATCCTCAAAACAGCTATTGGAGAAGATGAAAAATCGGCTTGTTGGCGTACTTATTCTGTCGTAACTGACTTTTATCAGCCTAGTCCACAGCGTTTGAGAGATTGGATTAGTTCTCCCAAAACTACAGGTTACGAATCGCTTCATACGACCGTTATGAGCAAAAAAGGACAATGGGTAGAAGTCCAAATCCGAACGCATCGAATGGACGAAATAGCCGAAAAAGGGTATGCAGCACATTGGAAATACAAAGGAGGAAATGATAAAAGTGAATCTAGTATTGAAGGTTGGATTGCTAGAGTAAGAGAAAGCATTGAAAACAAAGACCTTTCAGCTTTAGAGTTTGTCGATGAATTTCAGAACAACTTTTTTAGCGATGAGATTTATGTCTTTACGCCAAAGGGAGATTTGAAGGTTTTGCCACAGCAATCCACTATTTTAGATTTTGCCTTTGATGTACATTCTGAAATTGGTGAGCGATGTATGGGTGGAAAAGTAAATCACAAACTTGTTCCTCTTCATTACGAGCTTCAAAATGGCGACCAAGTAGAGATTTTGGTTTCTTCCAAAACGAAAGTAAATGAAGATTGGCTTTCCTATGTTCGCACTTCAAAGTCAAAACAACTTATTCGTCAAGCTCTCAAAAAAGACCAGAAAATTATTGTTGAAGACGGAAAGGACATCGTAAAACGTAAGCTCAAACAACTCAAACTTGAATTTAATGATGAAACTGTAAATCAACTTTTAGATTATTTTAAGTATAAATATGCTACTGATTTTTATTATGCTGTCGGCAGAGGAAAAATTGAGCATACACAAATCAAAAAGTTTAGGGAAGAAGACGAAGAATACAAAGCTTCATTAGTAAAACGCAAAAAGGACAAAGATAAAGGCTACAAAAAGAAGAAAAAAGACGATATTCTTTTGGTTGGAGGAGATTCTACTATTGAGTTTCATTTGTCGCAATGTTGCCATCCAATACCGGGAGATGATATTTTCGGACTCACTACATCGGGTCGTGGCATTCGTATTCATAGGCGAGATTGTCCGAATGCTGTTGCCATTATGGCTTCTTATGGAGATAGGATTATGTCTGTAAATTGGTCTAGTCAAAAATCACAAACTTTTGAGGTGCTGCTTACAATTATCGGAGCTGATAGAATGGGACTTGTAAACGATGTTACTCGTATTATTTCCAATCAAAATAAGGTTAATATTTGTGGAATTAGTTTTGACATCAATCAAGAAACCGTTTTTGAAGGAAAAGTTCGTCTGCGTGTCTTGAATACCGACCAAGTGCAAAAACTTATCATTCGAACTCAAAGAACTCGACGGAGTTGTGCAAGTTATGAGGCAAGATGAAGATGAGGTTTTGATGGATTAGAAACAAAAAAGGAAGTTCATGAAAAATGAACTTCCTTTTAATAAGTATTTGATTTTATTTCAAAAAAAATAGCTTTATTAAATCTGTATTGAAGGTTATCACAGTTATTTTTGTAATTGGCTTTGTGCGTTCATTTCCCCAAAAATGAACTATCATGACGGCAATTTAAATGACATAAATTTTCGCTTTCTTTGTTTTTTGGGGAGCGAACTCACATGAAAAGTAAACCGTAATAACATTTATTTAAAGTTCAACAATAAATTCCTTTTTTAAAAATTATGAAAAGCCCAATTACAGGTAAGGAAATGAAACTGATGAAAGAGAAACGAATACTCAATTTTAGAAAAGAGTCTTTCGAAATTTATTCTCATTTCTACAAATGTGAAGATAGTGGAGAACAGTTTACAAATAATGAGCTTGATGAACTAAATATTAGTCAAGTTTATAATCAATATAGAATTAAACATAACATTCCATCTATTGATAAGATAAAAGAAACTCGTATGCAGTATGATTTACCAGCGACAAAAATGTCTACTATTTTGGGTTTTGGAGTAAATAGTTATGGTTTGTATGAAATGGGAGAAATGCCTAGTCTGTCAAATGCTAAATTAATACAAATGGCAGGAGACCCAAAAAAATTTATTGAATTAATACAACTTTGTGAGTCTTTGAATGATAAAGTAAAAGCAAAATATGTAAAAAAAGCAGAGAATTTGATAATATGGAGAGAAAAAAATTATCTTATTTCAGAGCTAAAAAAATATTTTTTAGGAAGTTTTGCTTTAGATAAATACTCAGGATACACTAATCCAAATCTTGACAAATTCGCTGAAATGGTAGTTTATTTTGCTGAATGTCTCAAACCATTCAAAACAAAGATGAATAAACTTTTATTTTATTCTGATTTTTTACATTTCAAACAAACTGGTTTTTCAATAAGTGGCACACGGTATAAAGCTATCGCCTACGGACCTGTTCCTGATAATTATGAAAGTATATTTGATTTCTTAGTTAAAAAAGATAGAGTTTCCATTGATTATGTAGAATTACAAAGCAATAGTATAGGAGAACTGTTTAAAGTTAATGGTCATAGTACTTTCCAAAAAGACTTGTTTTCAGAAGTAGAATTACAAATATTAAATAGAATAGCAGATTATTTTGGTAAAATGAATGTTAGTGAGATTGTTCAGCATAGTCATTTGGAAAAAGCTTGGATAGAAAACGAAAAAGAACAGAAATTAATAAATTATGAATATGCTTTTGACTTAATTTATCCTGTTTAGTTTTCTATAATGAAAAAACAACCTTTCCATTATGAAAAAATAATAGCTTTTCAGAATTTACTCAAAAAACAAAAATAGCTTTACAGATACTTTAAACTACGATTTTTGATTATTGCAATTTATTTCCACCTATTTTCTGGCATTGGCAAGCCTATTGAAATATATAGTATAAGTAAGCAAGTAAAAAGGTTCTCAAAGTAACTGATTTGTAGAGTTGAAAGACGAAGCAAAAATTTTTAACAGTAACTTTATTTTTTCAGAACCAAAATAGAAAGTCAAAATTGAGCAGTATGTGATTTGTAAATCAGCAATGATTATTTTTAGCAAATCCTTATTTTTTAACTGGTCAGTTATACTTTTATAAGAAACAAGAAAAATCCCTTTTCATTTTTTGAAAAAAGGGATTTTTTGTTGCTTTATAGTTTATTAAAATTTTGTTATCTTATTTTCCCAAAACGAAAAAACAACCTTCCCATTATGAAAAAATAACAGCTTTTTAGAATTTCCTCAAAAAACAAAAATATCTTTACAGGTACTTTAAACTATGATTTTTGATTATTATAAATTATTTCCACCTCTTTTTTGGCATTGGCAAGCCTATTGAAATATATAGTATAAGTAAGCAAGTAAAAAGGTTCTCAAAGTAACTGATTTGTAGAGTTGAAAGACGAAGCAAAAATTTTTAACAGTAACTTTATTTTTTCAGAACCAAAACAGAAAGTAAATAACGAGCAGTAGGTGATTTGTAAATCAGCAATGATTATTTTTAGCAAATCCTTATTTTTTAACTGTTTAGTTATACTTTTATAAGAAACAAGAAAAATCCCTTTTCATTTTTTGAAAAAAGGGATTTTTTGTTGCTCAAAATTATCGTTTATCATTCGTTTATTATTCTTCCCTTCCCAAAACATCTCTAAAATAGTTTTCTCTCATTGAAGGATCAATACTTTCATAAAATTGAACAATCATCTCAAATTTGTTTTTTACGCTGTTGTGTTTATCAACCGTTTTATAAAAATCCTTTGAAGGAAGAAACAAATTTTCGGCAAAAGAATTAAAATCATTTTCAAAACCAGAAACAGCATACTCATATAAAAACCCTTTTTCATGTAATTTCTCATCAAAGTTTTGTGAGTCATTATTATCTTTTAATGCCTGTACTCCTCCCTTTCCATATTGAATGTTATTTTGATTTTGCCATTCATTTTTATCCAAAAAATGTGGAAATTTACGTAACAAAATGCTAGAAAATTCGTGATGAAATGTTTTTTCCAAATAATTACTTGTATATCCTTTTGCAACACCATTATTTGCAATATAAATTACGTCTGTAGAATTTGTTCCTCCGAAAGTTTGCCCATAAAACTCAATAGATTTCAAGACATAAATTTTTGATATATTTTTCTGTAAAGTAGATATAGGATATTTTCTTAGTGCCTTTTTTACAGCAACAATACTTCTTTCTATTTCGCTACTATCTAAAGAAACTCCTTTTGCTGCAATTTTTTTGCTATGCCAACTAGAAGGAAATGTGGTAGCATCTACTTCAAAATAAATAGAAATAGTTGCTCGCTGATCTATTGTTTGTGCATTGACTTTTGTAAAAGTAACAAAGAGGAATGTGAAAAACAGAATTTTAATATAGTTCACATTTATAAATTTTAAAGTAAAAAGTGTAGCTTATTTAGAGTTTTTGGTTCGAATAAGACAAAATTTGTACTAAACTCTATTTACAAAATTTTCTGTTTTTTATTCCAAACAAGAACAAGCATATTTATATTCCACCTTTCCAACAATAAGCCTTACATTTTCCACTTCATAAGCATAAGCATCAAGATTATTCAAACTACGCAAATCATCAACAGATATTCCGTAATTATCAGAAATAGTATAAAGGTAAGCCTGCTCATCAAAATCTTGATATAAAATTCTTGTCTTAAACTCTGCTGCCGTTCCTTTTTCATACTCTTTTCTTAAAGCCACTTTCAAATATTCTCCTTCAAAGAGTTGCTGTCTTGAAAGAGTTGAAAAATCAGGATAAATAAAGTTATTCCATTTTGCAAGACAAGGCGCACAGATTTGATACAAATTCAGAATATATTCAATGTTCTCGTTTTCTCCAACTTGATGATAAATATAAATACTGTCTTCCAAATCTTCGAATTTAGCTTTTCTATCTGTTTTTAAAACTGATTTTTTATTCGAAAGTAATTATATTTGTATGAGCCGTATCGCTAAAATGTTCTCCTATAATATTGTATTCATATTTTTGAGCAAAAGAAGTTAGACAAACAAAATGAATAGAAAGAAACAGACAGAAAGAAAGTAGTAGTTTCATTATTGATAAATTTGGCTAAAATGAGTAGTAGTTTTTGCTTTTAGAAAGCTATCAAATTTTACCTAAAAAAGCAATTTCATTCTCATTTTTTAATTCATTTTCATCAACTCAAATCCTCTTTACTTCCTCTCTAGCTCGTGTAAGAGCAACATAAAGCGTATTTATTTCCTCGTTTATATTTTGCTTTTTGGCATCTGAAATTGGTTTTCCTGTTTTGGTCTGAATGCCTTTCAAAATCTGTTTTTCACTTACAAAATCATTTAAAAGATAAACGCTATCCCATTCTAATCCCTTTCCTTTGTGTGCCGTTGTGAAGGTAATATCTGCTTTATGAGGTTCTGTAACTCTGTTTTGCAATCTTTCCAACAGGTCTGGAAGTTCGTTTCCATATTTTTTGACAAGTTCTACCAATCTTTTGAGCGAACGGTCTTGTGAAGCTGCTGCTGTTTCTTCGATTTGCTTCCAATCGTGCCAAAACGACTTTTTTCGTGTTGCTTTGTTATTTAGATTTACTAATTGAGAAATCAAAGAACCATCATCTAATTGAAGATACTGCTCAAAATTTCCCTCAAAGGCTACCGAACTTACTTTTTTAGATTCAAAAAGCCATTCTATTGCCTTTTGTATTAATCCTAAATGCGTTCTAGCGATTACTGCGTGTGTTTTTTTATGATTATTCTCTAAACCTTCTGAATTTGAAGAAATAGAACGGGGCAACATTTCAAAATTATTGATGTCAAAATCTGGAGAAATATGTTTTTTCCATGCTATAACTTCTTTTGCATAATCAGTTACGGCAGCAGGACAACGAAAACTCTTTTGTAAGTTTAGTTTTGGAAAATCTGTATTTGAGAGCGAGTTAATGGCACTTCTCCACCCATAAATTTGTTGATGCTCGTCGCCTACAATGAGTTTAGTCGCATCTTGATTCATAAAAATATCCAACATGACAGGAGAAGCATCTTGACCTTCGTCGAACAAAATCCATTCAAAAGATAATTTAGGATTTGAGAGTTGATATTTTTTGAGGTAAAAATCATGTGTAATCGGAATTTTTGTGTTTCCCATTTTATCAAAAAGCCATTTTACTTGCGCTTCTAATTGGTCGTAGTTTTTGTGTACAAATGCAAGTCCTTTTCGTGGAGTGAGTTTTTCGCAGTAATCTAATTCTGAAATAGTTTTGTGTGTACTTTGGCAAAAAGTATCAAAAAAGTTTTTGGTATGACGAGCCAAAAGATAACTATTCGTTGCTTCTCTGTCTGATAAATGGAAATAATTTTTGATAGAAGAAAGCGACAAATCCATAATCAAAGGAGGTGTTTTTTTCTTAAACAAACTTCTATACGCTAACGAATGAGCCGTTTCTACCCAAAGTGTAGGAATATCATTTTGACCATTTAATCGCAACTTTCTCAAAATCTCTTCTTTGATGGCTCTATTAAAAGCTAGATACAACATAAAACCTTCGCCTTCTCGTTTTTTGGCATATTCTAAAAGAGTAGTCGTTTTGCCAGAACCAGCAACAGCTTCTACCTTCAAATCGTTTTCCGATTCGATAATAGATTCTTGTTGATGCGTGAATTTTCTTGTATCTATTTTCAAAGTATTCATTTTTTAAAAACTCATTCGTGAAAGTGGCGCAACTGTCTGATTACTAAATTCCTTTTTCAAAAATTTGTAATGAGCAGCCATCGCAATCATAGCAGCATTATCAGTACAGTATTCCATTTTAGGAATAAAAATATCCCATTCTTTTTCTTGTCCTAATTCTGTTATTCTTTTTCTAAGTTCCGAATTAGCAGATACTCCTCCAGCAATGGCAATTTGATTTATATTTTGTTGTTGTGCAGCTTGAATAATTTTTCTCAAAAGCGTTTCGACAAGTGTATGTTGAACGGTTGCACAAATATCATTTATATTTTCCTTGATAAAATTCGGATTTTGTTTTTCTTGTTTTTTGATAAAATAAAGAATGGCTGTTTTTAATCCAGAAAACGAAAAATCAAGATTCGGTAAATCTACCTTTGGCAAACCATACTCTTGAACTGTTCCTTTTTGAGCTAATTTATCAATCTCCACTCCACCTGGATAGGGCAAGCCCAACATTTTGGCAGTTTTATCAAACGCTTCTCCAACAGCATCGTCTTGTGTCGTTCCGATAACTTCCATTTCTAAATAATCGTTTACCAAAACAATCTGCGTATGTCCACCCGAAACGGTCAAACACAAAAACGGAAATTTAGGCTTCGGCTGATCAATAAAATGAGCCAAAACATGAGCCTGCATATGATTGACTTCAATGAGTGGAATTTCCAAACTCAACGCCAACGATTTTGCAAAAGCAGTTCCGACAATCAAAGCTCCCAAAAGACCCGAACCACGAGTAAAAGCAACTGCATCTAATTCTTTTGTCGTAATTTGTGCCTGTTTTAGAGCTTCCATCACAACAGGAACAATATTTTGCTGGTGCGCTCGTGATGCCAGTTCAGGAACAACGCCACCATACAGACGATGAATTTCCTGCGTGGCAATCAAATTACTTTTTACCTGTCCATCTATAATTACAGAAGCCGAAGTTTCATCACAACTTGACTCAATAGCTAGTATTTTTATCATATTTTTGTCAGTATAGTATTCAAACAATAAGAGTAGGGAATTTCGAAATTTCTTAATACAATTTTATGATATCTGAGCTGTGTAGCTGCGCAATGTTTGCAGTTAAATTCTGTTTTTATTTCATAAAGTTGTGTAGCTTGAAGTTTCTCTTTGAGAATTTTTTCTACAAATATCATGCAGCTAAAATATTTGTCAACTTATAACAAATGGTTCTCTAACAATTTTTACCTTTTTGTGATTTTTAGTAGAAAATAAATCTATCTTGTATTTTGTTTAAGTTTTTAGATAGGTCTGACTTAGCCAAAATAAACCTTCTTTCGGCTTTAAATACATATTTCAAACTGGTCGAAACCTTGCAAATAAAAGAAAAATAGAGTTACTTCTGACTATGGAGCATTATCGCCTAGACCTTACGATAATTCGCCTATTTTTCTGCTACGTTTTTTCTTCATTACAAAAAAGAAAAAATACGAACTTTACGAACTTTACAAATTTACATAAAAACTACGAGCATAAAGCTTCGGTACAGACCAATTTAAAATACAAGATTATTTTTAATAAACACTAGGGCAAAAATTGTCAAAGAACCGTAAAAAATTAGTTGGGAAAATAATTAAAATAACACTTTCAAGTCTGCAACGTTTAGAAGAGAAATACAATTATGTTTTAGCTTATTTTTGGGGAAAGCATCTAACTATTTTTATGTCTATTATTTTTTAATCCTTTAGTTAATATGAAATCAAAAAAATCAATACAAAAAACACTTTTTTCTAGTTTTGCAGGTCTTGCAGGTGTAAGTCTTTTCTTATTAGGAAATCCTATAAGCGTTTTGGCTCAGAATTATCAAAACGATTTTAGTCGTTTCGAAACAACAAGCCAATTAGAGAGCTCTTTTTCAGAATCAGTTCTTCAAAACTCTTCTTTCTCTTCTTTCTCTTCTTTTTCTTTATTTTCTAAAAAGGAAATAAAAGATACAGATATGGAAATATCACCGTGGGAAAAACGAATTGGAATTACAGGTGCATTTGGAGAAGGCGCAACAAGTATGACACTAGGATTTTCACATCTTTATGGTTTTGGTTCTTCTCGTCGCTTCAAATTGGGTTATGGGGTTCGTTTGTCTTCCTTTTTTGGCTCGGATAGAGAATTTACAGCTGCGCCACCCGATTTGGCTTCAGAAGATAATCCTCAAATTTTTACTCCTGAAAGTAGCCAAACTAATGCAATCAATTTAGGTATTTACACAGATTATTCTATTACCGAAAACGTGCTTATCGGTTTTAATATAGATTTGGTTGGTTTTAGTTTTGGAGCAGAAAAAGAAGGAGGAGTTGTAGTAGAACCTGCTTTAACACCAGCATCGTTTCCAGATACAGCAAAACCCACCAGTTTTAATGCTCTTTTAATAGGAGATAATGATTTAGGAACACTTAATTCTGAATTTTGGATTGGATATAGAATTGCTTCTAACGTGATGGTAAGAGGTGCTTTTTCGTATCTTTTTACAGAATATACAACAGAAGAAAAGTATCAAGATGACAACGACCGTTTTAGATACAAGGCTGCACAAGGAGCTGTTGGGATTAGTTATACGTTTTGATATCACTATATATCGTTGGTAAGGACACCAACAACGGTAAGCGTATTTCCCATTAGCAAGTCTATTTTGGCTTCGCCGACTTGAAAGTCCTTCGAAAATACACACTTGCTAATGGTAAAATAAATGATAGTTTGATGAACATGGTAAGAACATTATTCTGCCCTTGTCGGTATTCTTCGATGAAAATTTGATAAATTAAATCTCTACTATAATTTGTGTAATGGCTTAATTTATTAAGATGTATTAAACGAAAAACAAATTCCACAAAAAAGACTTCTCTTTATTCAAAAAATAAAGAGAAGTCTTTTTCTATAATCTATTTTCCTAAGAATACATTAGGAAAAAGTTAGATTATCTAGGAACCATAACAAAACTTATAGACTCATTTTGCTTATCAGGATTAGGATAAGAAATAGTCAATTGGTTTTCCGAAGCTGTAAAGTTAACTGTGTTTACGTCAAAAGTAGCTTGAGTTGGATTCTCAACATTGTTTACAGACCAATTACCAGAATTAGTTCCAGCAAAGTTGTAAGCTAAGCCACCAGTAACAACTGTAAAGTTAGTTGGCTGATCACCGGATTGATTAAGAGTAAGCGTGAAACCATCAATTCCAGTGGTAACAGCATCACCATTTACTGTAAGTGTGCTAATTTTCCAATCTTTAGCGATTTTTTCTATTAGAGTAGCTTCTGGTTCTGGATCATCATCCTCACAAGTACATTTAACAAGAAACAAAGAACAAAGTAATACTACTAAAAGAAATGGGTTACGAAATACGTTCATAAATTTAGGATTTAAGAGTTGAAATTTAGATAAAGTTTAAAATCAAATTATAAGTTAAGATAAAAGCAGAATTGTTGCTTAAGTTAGCTCGTTAATTTTAATTCGATGTATATAGTACTAACGATAATTTTTATTCAAAATTAATTATCATTAAAGATAATACGAATTTTTGAATTTTAAAAAAAAACGAGCAAAAAAGAGAAAGATAATTAGATAATTAATAAATATTATTTTTCACAAGTTTACGGTTTTAAGTTCTGAATATCAATGATTTGCGAACAAAAATGATACTCAGATTCTTGATTGAACGCAATAATAAGTGCTTTTTTGTCAATTAACGTAGTAATTTCTCGCAAATACCACTCACTATTTTGTTTGTCAAGGTTGGAAGTAGGCTCGTCCAGAAATACAATTTTAGCGTTAGAATAGATTGCTAAGGCTAATTTGAGCTTTTGTTTCATTCCAGAAGAGAAAAAACGAATTGTTTTACTCTTATTACTAATGGAGTTAGAAAAACCTAACTTTTCAATTATTTCTTCTACTTCAATATCAAAAGATTTGAAGGCTTGATGGAATTTTAGTTGTTCCAAGAGCGTAAATTCTTCAATAAGTTCGGTATAAGGTGCTGCCCAAGAAATATAATTTTGCCAATTCTCTTTTAGAACTGGTTTTAAATTGGATTTATCATTTTCAGAACTAGAATAAACTAATTTTCCTTCTGATAAAGGTAAGTAACCGATTAGCGTTTTTATAAGTGTTGATTTACCACTTCCATTACTCCCTACGATAGCAGTTGGGTTTGTGCTGCAAAAATTACAAGAAAGTTTTCGAAAAATCCATTCTCTTTCGAATCGTTTGCCAATATTTTGAGCTGAAATGGAAATGAGATTTTGTTTTTTTGGCGATTTGTCTATAGAGTTAATCAAATCAGAATACTAATTTTAAGATAATTTTTTGTAACCATCTGCACCTTGCAAAAGATTTTTTACATTTTTGAAGCCTTTCGAAATCAAAAAGTTTTTAGCTGTTGCGCTTCTTCCTCCAGCCTTGCAATGTACGATTACTTCTTTCTCTTTCCAGTCTTCTAATTCCTCCAATCTATCGTTAAGTTCTCCCAACGGAATCAGTTTTCCATCCAGATTATATTCATCATATTCATATTCCTCTCTTACATCAAGAAGATTGATTTGTTTTCCCTGTTCCTTTAAGTCTTTTAATTCTTGTGGCGTAATGTCGTTCATTTAAAATATAAATTAATTATAGATTTGATTATAAGTTGCTAGTTATAAACAAGTTGATTAAATATAATAATAAGTAGTAATCTTAACAAAGTTACACAATTTAAAGCAAAAAGCCATACATTCTAGAGTGAATAAATGGCTTTTTTGTTTTAATTTAATCCTTCAACCTGTTCCAAAACTACTCTGTATAAAGAAGGAGAAATTCTAAATCTTGCTATTTCTATCAAATTATCTATCAAAGGCTTGATAGAATTAAGTATGTTTTTTTCTTTTGCTTCTGTCAAAATACCGAGCATTCCGATAATAGAAATACTATAGTCTTTTACTATTTCTCTGCCTATTTTTTAATCAATAACAAGACAAGTAACTATTAAATTTATATTAATCATAAAAAAAATACTCTTTACTTTCAAACGAAAATAAAGAGTATTTAGTTTTCAAGATAAAATTTTACAAATCATTCGCTCCCACAATAAATTCAGAAAGATCCAACACTTTGATTTCTTTCTCTTTATTAAAATGTTTTATCCCATCTCCCATCATTGTCATACAAAACGGACACGCCACAGCAACATAATCAGCACGAGTAGCGACGGCTTCTTCTGCACGTTCGATATTGACTTCTTTGTTTCCTTTTTCGGCATCTTTAAACATCTGCGCTCCACCTGCTCCACAACAAAGACCTTTAGATTTGCAGCGTTTCATTTCTACCAGTTCGGCATCTAGTTTTTCCAACACCTCACGAGGAGCTTCATAAATATCATTTGCTCTTCCCAAGTAACACGAATCGTGATAGGTAATTCGTTTTCCTTTGAATTCTCCTCCTCCAAATTTTACTTTTCCTTCATTGATAAGTTTTTGAAGGTAAGTAGAGTGATGAATGACATCGTAATTTCCACCCAATTCTGGATATTCGTTTTTGAGTGTATTAAAACAATGAGGACAAGCCGTAACAATGTTTTTAATGTTGTAATTATTCAAAACCTCAATGTTCATAGCTGCTTGCATCTGAAACGTAAACTCATCGCCAGCACGACGAGCAGGGTCGCCAGTACAACTTTCTTCCGTTCCCAAAACAGCAAAATTGATATTTGCTTTGTTTAAGATACGAATCATTGCACGAGTAACAGCTTTATAACGGTCGTCATACGAACCTGCACAACCTACCCAAAATAATATTTCTGGAGATTTTCCCTCAGCAGTAAGTTCTGCCATTGTAGGAATTTTTAATATTTCTTCGCTCATAGTTTTTATGTTTGAACTATTGTCAAAGTTAGGTAACTAACTATTGACAAAGTTTTTGATTAAATCTTTATTTTTGAGAACTATTGTCAAAGTCGGAGGACATATAACAAATTATCGCTCTGATGTTGTTGGTGTCGCTTCGCTAAAACACCAACAACGGCATGTGAAATTTGAAATTCAGAAATTGCATTAACTGGTTACTGGTTACTACTTACTGGTTACTGAAAAATTACTGGTCACTGTTTTTCAACTCGTCAGCCCATTTAAAACGTTCTGTTGGCGCAAATGCCCAAGGCGCACCATTATTTCCTACATTGGTTAGCATTGCTTTCCACGCATCAGGAACATCAGCTTCTTCCATTGCCACATACCTACGCATTTCCAAAATTGGCTCTAATGGATTAATGTTTACAGGACACGCTTCTACACACGCATTACACGAAGTACAAGCCATCAATTCCTCTTTCGTTACATAATCGCCATACAGCATTTTTTCATCTGGCTTATAATACTGTCCCATTTCGTCCATACGCTGACCAATTTCGTCGGCACGCTGGCGAACATTCATGACAATCTTACGAGGAGATAATTTTTTACCTGTCATGTTTGCAGGACAAACATCGGTACAACGTCCACACTGCGTACAGGTATAAGCATCTAAGATATTTCTCCACGTCAAATCGGTTACATCTTTTGCACCAAAAGAAGGAATTTCTTCTTCCATTCCTGCCTCTTCTGCTGCTGGTTCTAGCGTTCCCATTGTAATCTGAACTTCTTTTGTGATAGAAGGCATATTATTCATTTCGCCTTTAGGCACAAGACGAGTAAAATAAACATTTGGGAAAGCAAGGAAAATATGAAGGTGTTTTGAGTAGGTTACATAAATCGCAAAAATCATAATTCCGATGATATGAAACCACCAAGCACCACGTTCTAAAAGAATGAGTTGAGTAGTAGAAAGTCCGTCGTAAAGAGGAATGAGTGCTTGACTAACCAAAAAACGAACAGGTTCATCAAAAACTTTATAATGCGCTACATCTCCTAAAAGCATGTTTTGTTGTACTAATTGATAAGCTCTATCTTGCAAAATAGAATCTGTTGCGTTCATTGTAAATAGGAAAAACATCAGTACAATCTCAAAAATAAGGATGATATTTGCATCCAAATGCGCCCAGCCTTTCATTTCTGGTTTTTCAAAACGGTCTATCTTTATTACATTTCTACGAATAAGAAAAATAACACACGTAACCAAAACACCCAACGCCAAAAGCTCAAAAAATCCGATTAAGATTTGATAAATAGTAGTATTGAAATAAGGCGCAAAAATACGGTGGTGTCCTGTCAGTCCATCAATTACGATTTCTAAAATTTCGATATTAATCAAAAGGAAACCTGCATAAATGACAAAGTGCATGATTCCCACAATCGGACGAGCAAACATTTTCTTTTGTCCGAAGGCAATCAAAATCATCAAGCGAATACGTTCGGCAGGATTGTGTACGCCTTTCCACTCTTTTCCGAGTTCAATGTTTCGACGAATATATTTGTAACGGTTATAAATTATAAAACCTGTAACTGCAAGAGCTGCAAAAAACAAGGCTGGAAATAAATAACCAAAAATTTCTAATGGTTTAGTATCTTTGAGAAATTCCATAGTAAAAAGTTTTTGTAAAAATTCTGAATTAAAATATCTTGTAAGTTGAGTTGATTCAAATATAGTGTATTAGTGTCCTCTTAAATTTTCTGTTCTAGTTTTTGTTTAAACCTTTAGTTACAAAAATGATAGTTGATTACTCAAACCCAAAACAAATAGTAAAGTTTTGACTAGAAATCTAATATAAAGAATTGCGAAGACAATAACATAGAGAGTAATGTCAAAACTACTCGGTTTGCATAACAAATTTGCAAATAAAGAAGCGATTTTGATAATTTAATGATAGAATTGATTGAAATTTGAGGTAATTTAGAATGATTCTATTTTTTTTAGTTTTTAAGAATTTGATAAAAAATTCCTTTTTAAATTAGATAGATATAAGATAATAGTGTCTATAAATTTGGTCTAAGCTGGTTCAAATCTGGTCTAAACTGGTCTAAATCTGGTCTAAACTGGTCTAAACTGGTCTAAACTGGTCTAAGTTTAGCCTAGCAACCATTTTTTATTTTCAAATTTAATTTTCTTAATCTTTGTAATTTATTCTTTACTTTATATTTTATTTAATGATTGGATAAAAATAATTATTTTTTATAAGAAAGGCGAAAAAGCAACAAAAAAAACTCCTCTATTTCTAAAATAAAAATAAAGGAGTTTGATTTTCTTTGTTCTTGTTTATACAAATAATTTAACCTCTAGTAAAAAACGATTCTACAAACTCCTTTTTATTAAAAATCTGCAAATCCTCTACTTTTTCGCCTACACCAATATATTTTACAGGAATCTTAAATTGGTCAGAAATTCCAATTACTACGCCTCCTTTTGCTGTTCCGTCTAATTTGGTAATGGCAAGCGAACTAACTTCGGTAGCTTTCGTAAATTCTTGTGCCTGCAGAAAAGCATTTTGCCCAGTACTTCCATCTAAAACCAGCATTACTTCGTGTGGAGCATCTGGAATGTGTTTCTTAATTACTTTATGAACTTTTCCTAGCTCGTTCATCAAGTTTACTTTTGTATGCAAACGACCAGCCGTATCAATGATTACAATATCTGCTCCTTGTCTAATTCCTTCTTCTACTGCTTCATAAGCTACAGTTGCAGGGTGAACGTTCATTCCTTTTGATATAACAGGAACATCAATTCTGCGTCCCCATTCAATAAGTTGATCAACGGCAGCAGCACGAAATGTATCAGCAGCACCTAACAAAACTTTTTTTCCAGAGGCTTTATATTTGGCAGCTAATTTTCCGATAGTTGTTGTTTTTCCTACTCCATTTACTCCCACAACTAACAAAACGTAGGGTTTTGTGTTAGCAGGAAGTTCGTAATTTTCTACATCAGAAGAGTTATTTTCTGCTAAAAGCGCAGCTATTTCTTCTCTCAAAATTCTGTCTAGTTCAGAAGTAGTGGTGTATTTATCTGCTGCAACACGTTTCTCGATACGATTAATAATTTTGACAGTCGTTTCGACACCAACATCAGAAGCAACCAGAATATTTTCTAATTCATCTAAAACATCGTCATCAACTTTTGATTTGCCTGCAATGGCTTTTCCAATTTTATCAAAAAAGTTAGATTTTGATTTTTCAAGACCTTTGTCTAGTGTTTGTTTTTGCTCTTTGGTAAAAAATTTCTTGAAAATAGACATACTGTTGTTTGAAAAATGGGTGGAGAAGAAAGTAAGTGAAAGATTTGAAATGCAAAAATACGGATTTGTATTTAAAATTTACGTATTCTTTCAAGAATAAAAAAACAAGTTTGTATCAAAATAGAAAATACGAAAAAAAGCCCCTAAAAACATTTCTGTCGTGGGACTTTTTTAGTCTTTTGCTTTGAGAAATACCATCGTAAAAACTATTGAAGTAGTGATAAACTAAAAAGCCTAAAATTTCATTTATAAACTTAATTATAAAAAGTAAAATTTAGCTTTTACGGTTTAATACTTCTTGTACCATTTGTTCTGGAACGATTTCTTCCTTAAACGTATAAGCACCTGTTTTTTCCGAACGAATAGTACGGATTACTTTAGCGTATTTTTGAGTTCCCTCTTTCTTTAGGGTTGCTACTACTTTCTTAGCCATAATATATAAACTTAAAAGAGTGAATATTAAATAAATGAATTATTTAATAGGATAATCTAATTTGAATAAGAGAAGATACAAAATAAAAAATAGACAAAATTATAAGCAAATCTAGGTCGTAATTTTTAATTCATAATTGTAAATAAATTACTTAATCTCTCTGTGCATCGTATGTTTTTTAAGGATTGGATTGTATTTTTTCAATTCCAAACGCTCCGTAACATTTTTACGATTTTTGGTAGTGATATAACGAGAAGTACCCGGAACGCCAGACGTTTTGTGTTCCATACATTCCAAAATCACTTGTACTCGGTTGCCTTTCTTAGCCATGATGATAATAAATTAACTTTTAAATTACCTTTTTGAAATAATTTGAAATAAGTAAATCAAAGAAAGTAAAAATTTAAAAGTAGAGATGTAAAGTTATTTTTTGATTAAAATGCTTGTTTTGACAAAACTTCATTGTGAAATAATATATCAAAAAACAGAGGCAAATCAAATTTGGTTCTTAAAATTATGCTTCTACAGCAGGCTTCAAGAAACTTTTGTGCAAAAATCCTTTTGCTACTGCTTTACGCATTGTAGGAAGGATTCCGTTTTTACTAATTGTACGGATTGCAGAAGTAGAAACTTTCAAAGTAACGAAACGATCTTCTTCAGCAATATAAAAACGTTTTTTCTGCAAGTTTGGATAAAAACAACGCTTTGTTTTGTTGTTCGCATGAGAAACATTATTTCCTGTCTGCGTTTTTTTGCCAGTGATGTCACACACTCGTGCCATAATGAATAAAATTTATAGTAAAACAAAAAGTAATTAGATAAATATAATTAGTTTTCGTTTTTCTAAGTTGTAAATATAAATGAAATACGAGTTGTATTTTTAATTTGTAAAAGAAATAAAGATTCTTTTGAAGGAAATAGCAATTAGAAATGAATGCAAATTAAAACAGAAAAAAAATGATTTTAGAGGTTGCATCAATCTAAAATTCATCTAAACTCATTATTTACAAGGTTATATAAAACACAAACTTTGCAAATTTAATCTACCGAGAAGGCTCATTTTCACTATCTTATCTTCTTCTTTACTCTTTTGAATAGAATTGCAAAGGTAAACTCTTTTTTTGTGAATTGCAATTATTGAAAGTAAAATCAGCGTATAATTTTTATTTTTAATCAATATCTCAACTAGTAATACACAATATGTTTAGGAAAAGGCAAGCCATTTAGCTTCGCTGACTTAAAAGTTCTCTACAATTCTCAAAATTTCATTGAGCGATAAACGACAAATGATAAAAAAAATAAAATTTACTGGTAACTACATTACTGTTTACTGGTAACTGATTATCGTCCTTCATTTCCTTTATGGAAATAAATGACATCAGGTTTTTCTATATCAAAATCTTCAATTCTGAGTCGTGGAACATTATCAATGACAGTTTGAAAGGCTAAAGGAGCATCATCGAATCCAGTATAAAAGCCAAAACGAATTTGTAGAGTACGAAAAGAAAAGCGTTCATTATACATTCTAAGACCAATATTATACCCTTGAAAAACAGGACTGTTTGCGATTGAATTAGAAAAAGTAGCTACTCCAATATCTGCACGAACGAAAAATGCCCATTGAAAATCTAAAAATCGCCAAGGTGTAAAAAACACACTTTCAGTTCCCAGAAATCCTACTTCTGTTCCTCTTAATTGGTCATCTCTCATTCCCCAAATTCCTGCATCTCTGTTTATGTCTGTAAATTCTCTTTCAAAACGATTAAATCCTTTTGTATAACGTCCTCTCAAAAACTGTCTCAAACGCCATTTCCCCATACACAACAAAGGACTTATATAGGTAAATTTTGATTCAAAAATTCCTTGTTCTAATTTTTTTTCGGTTGTGAGGTACGAACCCAAACCCAAAGAACCACGCAAATAACCCAGTTTTTTGGTCTTGATTCCTTTTGCAAATTCTAAACCTGCATAATATCTGCTTTCCAAATCTGTGCTAGACTGTCCGAAAGTCAGAACGGCACGCCTTCCAATCGGAATATCCTCTGTTCTACCAAAACCATAAATCATATAATCTCGTTGATATTCTCGTTTTGTAAGACCAACACTCAAAAGCATTTGCGTTTGATTTTGATACAAGAGATTTGTATCTGCACTAATTTCAGGTCTATCCATATAAAAATAATTCGTAAAACGAGCAGCCGTACTAATTGAACTTCTTCCTTTATCGTCTTCATTTTTGTTTTTCAAAGGAAAAGCATACGCACCCCAACCATCTGTAAGCAAATAACTATAAAAAAAATTAGGTGTAATCGTATCATTTGCCATCAAGGGACGAGCCAACCAACGCCTATAACCTGCTTCAAGACCACCTGCCCAACGCATATCAGGCGATAAAAAACGGCGTTCTAAGGCTGCATTATAGCTTTTTCGTTCATACGTATTCCAATATTCAGCACTCAAAACAGCAAATGAATTTCCAAGATAAGCAGATTCAAATTTTGCTCGCTGTCCAAATTTTTGTTCTGAATTGACCGAAAAAATGAGTTCTCCTTCTATGTTATGTCCAAAACCTAATAAATTTCGCTCTTGAAGTTGTACCCAGCCACCTGTAAGCCCAGTAGGTTTCGCACTCGGAACAAGCGACCAAATATCGTGTGTAATTATTTCTATATCAACGGTATCACTTTCTGTTCCGTCTTCTCGCTGTCTTGGTTTTACATAAATACGTGCATCTCCAATGGCTCTTAGTTGCCTCAAAATTCGTTCTGTATCTTTTATTAAATCTAGATTTAGTTTTTCGCCTTCTTCAAATAGCAAATACCGTCTTTTTACTACACTACTTTGTGTTTTAATATGAACTGTATTTGCAGCTCTTTCTAACCAATTTCTTGTGTTTCGTAATGTATCGGTTGCTCTTGCACCAAAAACATCTAAAGTAAGAACATCTATATTTCCAATTGTTTTTCCTTCTTGTACTTTCCAATCTGGATAATGAAGAATTTCGGCAGAAGGAGAAAAATTAGGTTCTTTTTCTGGACTAATTACCCAACTAATTACTTCTTTTGTCCATTTCCTTTTTTCAGACCAATATCTAATTTTATCAGTCATAGAAGTATCATCTGACTTTCTGTAATAATTTTGAACCAACCTATCAATACTATCTAACGTAACATCAGAAATTGAATAATTTGGGTAATAAGGAGCTTTTTGTGCTTTACTTTCTTGTGAAGAAATCCACAAAAAAAATAGACAAAAAACAAAAAAAGAAAGCATAGGAAAAAACCGTATTCCTATTTTTTTGTGAGAAAATTTTGTAGAAATAAAGTCAATTAAATACCGAAAAGAAATAAGACAATCAAAAAAAAGAGGATACAAATAAGCTATAGTAAGATTAAAAAATGGTAGTCTAAAAAGTGAAATTCTGTTTTCCTCTAAGTTGTCGTTATTTTGGTCACAGACCAGTTGCCTATTCATAAATTTTGAAAAATAATAAGCCAAATACGAAGCAATTGCACAACTCAAAAAATGGAGGAATAGTAGTTTGTTTTTAATTTAAAAACTACTTAACTCTGTTGCTTTACTCAACGTAGATAATAGGATTAATGTTTTTTTGAGGATTTTTTTAGAAATTTTTTATAATCAAGTCAATACATAAATTTTGATTAATTTTGCATCAAAAGTAGCTGACACCTTCCAAGGTGTCAGAGTGGTAAAAGGGTATGAGAAAAAATATAAACAATGAAAAATTCAGTAAAAGATAAAGTCGTAATCATCACAGGAGCAACTTCTGGAATCGGCAGAGCGTGTGCAGAAGCCTTTGGAAACGAAGGCGCAAAAGTAGTAATCACAGGTAGAAATATAGAAAAACTAAAAGAAGCACAGCTTTTTTTGGAGAATCAAAACATTGAAGTTTTGGCTTTACAACTAGATGTCAGCAAGGAAGAGGACAATAAAGAGCTGGCAGAAAAAACAGTTGAGAAATTTGGAAAGATAGATATTTTGATAAATAATGCAGGAATTTCGATGCGTGCCATGTTCAAAGATTTGGATTTGTCTGTTTTGAGAAGACTAATGGATATTAATTTTTGGGGAACTGTCTATGCGACAAAATACTGTATTCCTTATATTATCAAAACAAAAGGTTCTGTAGTTGGTGTTTCTTCTATTGCAGGTTTTAGGGGTTTGCCAGCTCGTACAGGATATTCGGCTTCTAAGTTTGCGATGCAGGGATTTTTGGAAGCTCTTCGAACCGAAATGATAGCCGAAAATGTACATGTTTTGATTGCTTGCCCCGGTTATACGTCTTCAAATATCCGAAATACAGCACTTTTGCAAAACGGAAATGCACAAGGAGATTCTCCAAAAGATGAAAGTAAGATGATGAGTTCGGAGGAGTGTGCAAACCATATTTTGAAAGCTACCAAGAAGCGAAAAAATATTTTAATCTTGACAACACAAGGAAAATTGACCGTTTTTTTGAATAAATTATTTCCCTCTTTTATGGACAAATTGGTCTTGAAAGCAATCGCAAAAGAAGGAGAAATTCCTAAATAAATTTAGAAGGTAGAATTTAGAATTAAAGGCAAATACGGAATTAAATGATGGAATTTAATTTGTTCAATCCAAAAAATCGGCGTTCTACCGAAGGAAGCAATTTATCAGTATAGAATTTTCATTCTCCGTGTTTTCTGTTAACTCTGTGTTCGATAAATAAAGTCTATTCACAGATTTTATTTATTAAACAAAAAATCGTACCTTTGCAAATCATTGTCTTTTAATCAAATTAATTAGTATTAGTTTGGATAAATAGACATTCCAAAACTCATTCTACAAACCACCTGAGTCCCAAACCGATTTTATGGAACAACCTACTCCAGTAGCCAAACGAATAGATGCCCTTGTCAAACTTCAAGAAGTTGATTCTAAATTAGATGAATTACGTAAGATAAAAGGCGATTTGCCCGAAGAAGTCCAAGATTTGGAGGACGAGATAGAAGGGTATCAGACACGAATTGCAAAGTTCGAAGATGAAAAAAAGTCATTAGATGACCTTGAATCAACACAAGATAATTCTATCAAAGACCACAAAAAGTTAATTACAAAATACGAAAGTCAGCATGAAGATGTTCGTAATGATAGAGAGTTTCAAGCCATTGCTCGTGAAATAGAAAACCAGCAACTTGATATTCGTCTTGCTGAAAAAGCTGTTAGAGATACGCAGTATAAAATAGAACGCAAAAATAAACAAATTGTAGACACAACTGCAACTTTAGATGAGCGTAAAAAAGATTTAGAAAATAAGAAAAACGAGCTAGAAGGTATCGTTAAAGAAAGTGAAGAAGAGGAAGCAAAATTAATGAAAGAGCGTGAAAAGCGTCTTAAAAATGTTGCTGAAAACTTATATTTGTCGTATGAGCGTATTCGTGGAAATGCTCGCAATGGTCTTGCTGTTGTGAATGTGAAGCGTAATGCTTGTGGTGGATGTTTTAATATTGTTCCTCCACAACGCCAAGTTGATATTAAAGAGCGAAAAAAATTAGTAGTCTGTGAACACTGTGGACGTGTCTTTGCCGATGTGGAAGCCGTGGAGGTAGTAGAGAAAAAACGTACTACTCGTCGCAAACGTGTTACTAAAAAGGAAAAAGAAGCCGAAGAAAAAGCAAAAGCTGAAAAAGCAGCAGTAAAAGCTGAAAAAGAGGCAGCAAAAGCTCAGAAAGCGAAAACTGAAGAAGAAGAGTAATAATTTTAGCTTTGCTTTTTATAGAAAAATCCCTATTCTGTCTTGACTGACGAAATAGGGATTTTTGTTTTTTATACGTTTGTAAGAAGTATAAAAACAGAGTTTGCTTTTAAGAAACGTAAATTAAATAAACTACTATTTTATAATTATTAATTAGTTGATAATAAATAAATGATGTTACGCAATTAAAATGAAACCCACGAATAAATTCGTGGGTTTGGTCTAAACTTCTCTAAACTTTGATGTTGCGTAAGATCAGTAAATAAGTTATAATAGTAATTTTTAATTGTTCCTAGTTGATTATTTACTCAATATTAATTCTACGTTTTATAAGTGTTTTGAGTTCACCTTGTATTTGTTCATTTTTCAAATCATTCTCTAATATAGAAAGATAAGATTGAAGGTTTTTGAGTAATTGTTCGAACTCTTGAAGAAAATCATTTATAGGCTCAGAAATGGTGCTGTTCATCAAAATGCCTAATGAATTATATGTTGTCTCTACTATTTTTTCTACTTCTTGTGTCTTTTGAAAATGCTTTTTTGAGTAATTCAAATCAGCGTGCTGCCAAGCCCAATTTTTCAATTTTTCAACCACACTATTCATTTCTACTAATTTTCTTGTATTCTCTTTTATAAGTAAAAGATTTTTTTCGTTTGGATTGGCAAAAAACTCAAATACCACTCCTACTAAAGAAGAAATATCGGTAGTATTAATAGATAAAATAGGCTGTTGAGAACTAAACATAATAAGTGAATTCTTAGAGAAATCTTTAATTAACATAAATTGAAATAGGTGAATATGAGTGAGTATAAGTAGTCTTAAATAGAAAACAAAATTACTAAAGAACTAATAGGTAGTAATTTATGGACTTAAAAGCCATAGTTGGTGTAAAATTCTGTTTTTATATACGCATACTTGCTCAAATAGTTGCTGATTTTAGTAATTCTGTTCAATTTTTGTTTAGTTCATTAACTATTCTTACTCTGACAACAGATAACTAATTTCGTACTCTGTTTTATTATATTCTTAATTTTGTTCTGCCTTCATTTTTTCTAATTCAGTTTGCAAAACTGTTCTCACTTTCTTTGGAAGATTACTAACCACCAACTCGTAAGAATGCCGAATCCAATGTCTTAATTGTTTGTCGGTAAGTGAGTTTTCAAATTCAGAATAGTTTCCTCCGAAGTAAATAGTGTTCCAATGTTTTTTGTTCATGTGATAACCAGCTTTCACACACTCATATTTTTCACGCAATTCTATTGCTTTTTCTGGATTACACTTTACATTAAAACTATCTGGTTTTGCTAGATTAATGAGTGCAAACATTTTTCCTTCTACTTTAAAAACTAAAGTATCCTCGCCAAAAGGTAATCCCTCTGTAACAGCAGGAAAAGAAAGACAAAAATCTCTAAATAACTCTACATCCATAATTATAGTATTCAGTATATTGTTTTTTTGCGAAAAAATTTAATTATTTAGTGATATAATTACTTCTTATCCGTTTTCTCTAAAAATTTTTAAACAAAACTTGGAAAATGATAGTATATATACTATATTTGATAGTATAACTATTACATATAGTTGTAATACTAACAAAAAATATTTTCAGTATAATCAAGTTTTATGTTTTGAGCTTCTACAATTCAAAAAACATTTATAGTATTCAAGATAGACAATTAAGCAGAAAGAGGAAGCAAAAAGCTGTTCCCAATTGGGAGCAGCCTTTTTTTTGCTTAGATTTTGAAGTTCCACTAGAATTAATTCTCAACAATAATTTACAAATTCCTAGTTCTTCCTCCATCTACAGGAAGATTTATTCCATTAATATAACTCGCCTGTTCGGAGGCTAAAAACAAAATAGCATTTGCAATTTCTTCAGCCTTCGCAAAACGATGTGCAGGAATAGATTCTTTCATTTGATGAGCTGCTTGGTCTTCCGAAATATTGTTACCTTTGGCTTTGTTTTGAATGATGGCATCTAATCTTGCTGTAGAAGTAGTTCCTGGTAAAACATTATTTACCGTAATTCCGTATTGTGCCAACTCAAAAGAAAGCGTTTTTGCCCAATTCGCAACAGCAGCTCGAACTGTATTAGAAACGCCCAAATTCTCAATCGGTTGCTTGACACTCGTCGAAATTACATTTATAATTCTTCCAAAATTTGCTTCTTTCATGAATGGAAAAAGTGCTTGTACCAAAATTTGGTTACAAATAAGATGTTGTTCAAAGGCATCTCTAAAGGATTGTAAAGATGCTTCATGTGCTTTGTTTGGTGGTGGTCCTCCTGTGTTATTTACCAAAATATGTGCACCCTCAAAACCTTCTTTATGAGCAGCACTCAACGTATCTTGTAACGTTGTGGGGGTAGAGAAGTCAGCTACCAAGTAAGAATGTTGTTGATTTTTTGGTCTTGGAAGTTGTAGGAAAATTTCTTTCAATTTTTCTTCGTTCCTTGCCAGAAGAATTACTGTTGCACCACTTTGCGCAAAAAGTTGTGCTGTTGCAAGTCCAATTCCCTGTGTACTGCCTGCTATTAAAGCTGTTTTTCCTGTTAAGTCTAAGAGCATATATTTTTATGTTTTTTGATTAATTACAAAATAGTTTTTTTCATTCCAAGTTTAATTTAGCAAAACTCAATTTGTTATCAATAACTTTCTACAAATAAAACCAAACTACTAAAAATAGATAGTAAGTACAAGAATTTTATAGTATAACGTTATCACGGTTATTTATGGATTTGGTAATCAACAAGTTATACAAAATGCAAAACCGTCCTATTCTTCCATAGCACTAGTTTTGCAAACGTACTGCTACGGAAAAATGACAGCACTCAATCAACCGTGATAACCTTTATTTTTTGATAAATACTACAAAAAACCAAAACAACTTTTAAAGAAATCTATTTATTAAACAAGTTTAATTTGTTGTGTCTCAAAAAGTTAATAATCTGTGAAAAATTTACTTTATCTGCTTTTTACTTTTGCTTTTATTTCCTGTAATCAAAATTCAAAAACAAATAAAATCTTTAAGGCACAAAAAGATTCTCTCCTAATAGAAAATAATCAGGCTGATACACAAAAGGAAGTCATAGAAAAAATAGAATTAAAAACAGTTGAAGATATAAGAAAAGAATGTCAAAGTATAATGTCTAAAATAGAAAAAGTAAAAATAGGCTCTATTTTTTTTGAAGTACAAAAGCCAAGTTAGTAAAATAGAATGTTTGGAAAAATAAGGCGAAGTTACACCGATTTTTTGACAAAAACTACATTATTTTCTAATAAAACTCATTTATTAAAATGCGAATTTTTATATTGTAATTAAGTTGTCTAATTATACAATAAGAACAGTATTTAAAGAGTAAGCAATTTAATTTGTAGAAATTTTAGATTAAAAACCAAATTATTTAGACCAAGGAAATTAATTTGGTAACAATATTGTTATATTCTACGTAGAGTAAACCAAAACTATGCTTTTAAAATCAATAATTCAAAATTATAATCGAGTAACTATATTAAGCACTTGTATCTATCAATAATCAATAACATTATGAAATTTCTTACTACTTCTATTAAATCACTTTTTGTTGTATTATTTTTTGTGATGGTTGTGCCTTCTTTTGTAAAAGCACAAACAGATACACGTTTCTGGTTTGCTGCTCCTGATGTTAGTTTTGGTCATGGAGACAGACCTATTCGAATTGTAGTATCTGCTTTTGATGCGCCTGCTGTAGTTACGGTTACTCAACCTGCAAACTTAGCTTTTCCTACTTATATTGTAAATGTAGCTGCCAACTCCTCTCAAATCATTAATATAAATCCAAGCATAGCGTTAATAGAAACTCCCTTTGACACTCCAACTCCTCCTGCTGCTCAAGTAAGTAGAACAGGTTTGCTGGTAGAATCTACGTCCAAAATTACGGCATATTATGAAGTAAATAATAATACCAATAATGATATTTTTGCATTAAAGGGAAACAACGCTTTAGGAACAGATTTTTACATTCCTTTTCAAAATACATGGAGACATCAACCGAATTTGGCTCCTAATGGCAGAAGTGGTTTTGTTGTAGTAGCTACAGAAGATGCTACCACTATTACAGTTACTCCTACACGTACTTTGGAAGGAGGTCAGGTATTAAATGTTCCTTTTACAGTTCTTCTTAATAAGGGAGAAACGTATGTAGGCTCGGTTGCTCAGCCTGTAGCAGGAGGGTTTCCTTCAGGTTCACGCATTCAATCAAATAAACCTGTAGCAGTTACAAAATTTAGTGATTCGATAAATACAGCATCAGGAGGTTGTTTTGATTTGGCAGGTGATCAGATGATACCTGTTGATGTATTAGGAACAGAATATGTAGTTTTGAGAGGACAGTTAGGCTCGGGTGCATCCAATCCAGAGTTAGTGGTTATTACGGCTATTGCAGATAATACAGAAGTGCGTGTAAATGGTGTTCTTGTAGCTACTCTAGCAAGAAGTCAAACTCATACCTATAGTCTTGCTACAGCACGGGTGTTTGTCAGTACTACAAATCCTGCGTATGTAGGACATTATGCTGGCTATGGGTGTGAAACGGGTTTTGCTATCCTTCCTCCCGTAACATGTACAGGCTCATTGACTACTAGAATTGTACGTTCTACAAGTGAAAATTTTACTATAAACTTAATGACTAGAGGTACTCCAACAGGAGGAAGTCCGATTGCTACTAGTTATGATTTTACAAACAATTTTACAATAAAAGTAACTAGTGGAGGTACTACTACTACACTTTTTTCACCTTCCACAACTCCTTTCGCTACTTCTCTATTTACACAAGTAGGAGGAAGTAATTATTATAGTGCGCAATATACTTTTACAACTACACAAGTACCTACTAACGCAGTAGTAACTATAGAAAGTACTACTATTTCTGTCAATGATCCTGCTGGTTTGTTTCATTTGGGCTTTGTAAATGGGGGTGCTACTTCGGGTACTCGGTACGGATATTTTTCTGGTTTTAGAGCTTTAGATTTGGGTAACGATGTAAACATTAGTTATGGAACAAACACCACCATAGTAGCAGACATACAAGCTACGAATTATAGATGGTTTAGTGATGCCGTGGAAGTACAAAATGGTGCGAGTAATAGCTATACTGTTACCGACATTCAACGAAGGCAAACTATACGAGTAGTAGCTACAGTGGGAGACTGTAACATTCAGAGTCAAATTTGTGTAGGCACGCTTGAATTTGTATGGGATGGGCGTTTTTCTGGAGGAGATCTAGAAGACTCAAACAACTGGAGTAAGCCATGTGGAGGTACAGGAATTCCAAATTGTACCATCGACGTTATTATTCCCCCTACTCCTATTGCCAGTTCTGCTTTAAACGTGCCTTCTGGAAAAACATTAAGTGTTCGTAATTTGTCTATTTTGAGTGCAGCAGGTATAAACGGAAATCTAAATGTAAACACAGGAGGATTAGTAAATGTATGTGGAAATATGGTACACAACGGAAATCTAAACATGCAAGCCAATTCTAACTTTAGATTTGTAGGAACAGGAAGACAAAACTATTCGAAAGGAACTACTGGAAATGGAGATTTTGAAAATCTGGATATTGCAAATACAATAGCTACTTCTACTTTCAATAATGTTGCTGGTCTTACTATTCTTTCATCTAGTGTTAAAGATTTGACGGTAAGTACAACAGGAACATTAAATTTTACAAGAGGTTATATTGTTCCAGAAGGTTATCCTACAGCAAGTGGCATAGATAATTCTCGTTCTGTAGTTATTAAGAACAAAAACCCAAATGCTATTACGGGATTCAATACAACTGCGTCTGCAACTACTGGTGCTACGGATTATTTTATAGCAGGAAAATTAAATAGAGCCAAAAATGCAACGGGTAATTACTCTTTTCCTGTTGGAGTAGTGATACAAGAACCTTCTACTATCGAAGAAGAAACGAACAAAAACGGTGCAATGCTGGGTTCTTTTACAAATGCAAACTGGTTAGATAATATTACGTATGGTACATTAGCTTGTAATCCAAGCCCAAATGGTGCTTTAAGACTTAATTCGGTAGCTACGACAAGTCCGACCGTAGCAGCAACAAATGATAGACTTATAAATTTTGGTACTAATACAGGCAATGTCGCAGTAGGTGGAGGGAATGCTCGTACAGTAGAGATATGGGCAAGAGTTACTCAATTTGATGGAGCAGGTTTGTTTCAGTTTGGCAATAGTACAATATTGAATGGAGATTTTGCTTTAGTAACTATTGCTAGAGTAGGTAACGATCCTACAACTGATAACAACTGGGGAATTCGTCTCAACAACGGTTTTGCTTTAGACTTGATTAATTTACCAAACAGTCTTAATAATTGGAATCATTATGCACTTACTTATAATGGTAGTGCAACAGCTCCCGAAGTTGCTTTTTATTACAATGGAATATTGATAAGAAATTATGAACTTAGAGATATTAGCAACGTTCCTGCACCCTTAACAACTGTTCTGACAAACGGACAAGTAGGAAGATGGAGTGGTACAAATACGCTAGGATTCAAAGGAGATGTAGATGAGTTGAAAATATGGTCGGAAGCACGTACAACAGCACAAATTCGTGAATCGTACAATCAAGGTTGTGCTGCTAATGCTTTGCAATGTCCACAAGCCAATAATCTAAAAGCCTATTACAATTTTCAAGATGCAAAAGTTACGGGTTCAAGTACTGCTACTAGAGTGGTAAAATCTCGTACCATACAGTGTCCAGTACCTACATTTAGCTACCAAAGAGCAAATGCAAATTTTACTAATTCAACTCCTTCTGTAGATAATATTACGGGCGCTTTTCAAAAGCATGTTACCGTACCACCAGCAACAGGACAGACTGATATTTGTAACGCTAATTTTGATACTGACCCAGCACTTAATAATGGAAAGTGGAATTTTTCTTCTTTTAATGCCTCTGGAAGTCCTATTGCAGTAAATAGTCCTTATAGTATGTATTTATTTAATAGAGATTATACAAATTATGTGGGAGCTTCTACTACTGTAATGCAATTAATTTCTCCTCCTTGGACTATTCCTAATGGATTGTGTGAAGCTAATAGTCCACAACTTACTGGGCGAAGTGGATTTATAGGAAATATGGGTTCTTTTGCAACAGCTCAATCTCAAGATATTACCTTACTTCCTATTGAGCTTTTGTCTCTTACAGCTACACCAAAAGAAAATGCCATTTTGGTAGAATGGGCAACTCTACAAGAAAAAGACAATTATGGATTTGAGGTCTTTAGAGCAGAAGGAGACGGTGAGTTTGTTAAAATTGGGTTTGTCGAAAGTAAAATACAAGGTCAGCAAAGACAAGACTATAATCTTTTAGACGTTGAAGTAAGACCAAATATAACCTATTACTATAAATTAAAACAGATAGATAATAATGGCAAATTTAGTTTTACGAAAGTAGTCTCGGCAAAACTTTCAGATGATAATTTTACAGAACTACAGACAAATACAATTTATCCAAACCCAACAAGTGATGAGTTTACACTTTATCTAGGAGGGAAAGAGTTTGTAAAAGGAATGAAAGTAGAAATTTCTTTAGTAAATGCTATTGGAGAAGAACTAGAACACAGAACTGTAAATACTTCAATAGATAATCGTTTTACTTTTAGAATGTCAAAATATCCCAACGGTTTGTATGTGTTAAGAATTGTTGGTCAAACGTCTTCTACAATTATGAAAGTAATTAAAGAATAAGATTTGTTTTTCTATAAAATAGAGTTTGTAAAGCCTACTTTATGAAAAAAATACTTTTTGTAGGATAAAATCTGGCAACTATTTCTTTTTTAAAATTATATTTGTGTTGAACTAAAAAAGCCTTCAAAAATCAAGTTGATTTTTGAAGGCTTTTTTGTACTTTTTGTTTTTCCTAAACGAGAGCCTTAGCCTCGTTGAGGAGTATAGAATACAACCGTCGTTGAGACTCCGTCGTCAATGAGGATTAGAGTTACTTCCTTTTATAAATAGTTACAGTCATCAAACTACTAGAAATATCGGTAAGTTTTAAAACATCTGGACAGACATCAACAGAATAATTTCTATCAGCATTGCCATCTGCATCTATCCAAACAGAAGTAAATTTTCCTAATGTAGTATCAGCAGAATTTTCAATTCTGTATTCCCAAACGCCAGTCGGCACTCCGTTTTCTAGCTCCTCCACACTTGCGCCCAAGCTAAAGACTAAAGACATCGTTTTTCCTTCTGATTGAGGTGTAGCCACTTCTTCTCCTCCTCTTCCTTCGCTACGTGATTCTACCCATTCCCAATTGCTTTCAGAAAGGATAGTAGTGGCATCTGACAACTTTTTAGCAGAGTTTTCACATTGTATGGCTGGTTCTACATCTTCGTCTTTTTTGTCTTTACAAGAAACAAAGGCGAGAAAAGTAAATAATAGAACTAAGAGAGAAAAAGAATAATTTATTGATTTTTTCATTTTCGTTTTATGATTTTGGGGAATGAATAATTAGGGATTAGGAGAATCACTTTTAGGGTAAATTGTTTTGATTTTATTATCCATATCCTTTTTTTAAAGCAAAAACATCGTTTTTATAGGTTAAAGGCTTGCCTTACTCTGTTGGTAGCATTTTGCTAAGAACCTATAAAACTGAAAGTACCTCGCTTACTATGTCAAATACAAAGCGTGACGCTTAACCGTTTTTGCAAGTTCGTAGTGTGACACTACGAACAGATTAGGTTTCTATATAATTTTTTGTGTATTTCAAAAAAATAAGTTAATTTATGAATAAACCTCTACTAGCTAATTTTAGCTTTTCTATATTTTAATTTTAAACACTTAATTTTTAAAAAAAATGAAAAATTTAATGAATTTTTATGCGTCTATGTGGCTGCTGGTGCTTGGGTTGACTTTTGGACTTTGGGGATGTGAAACTTCACAGGATGCTACTTTAGGAAGACCTAATATTCCTGAGAACAATGCAACTTATGGGTTTGCTATTACAGATATGGATGGATACAATTTGATTCCAACTGAAGAAACTGGAATTTATGAAATGAGGTTTATTCATCTGATTATGCATGATGGTACTGTTGTTAAAGATTTTGAATATTCTTTTAATCCCACCTACCATCATCCTGCTGTTAGAGGTTGTGTTTTTGACTCTAAATTTCTGGGAAAAGTGATAAGATGGAAAGGTTATAGAGAGGATTATAGAAAAAGGGAGTATGCTGATAAGGATTTTTATTTGGTATTAAGTGAAGAAGATACTGATACATTGCGTTGGAACAGTTCGGAAGGGCAGCTTTATCACAATGGAAAAATAGCAGTAGGTGGTTATATGATAATGAAACAAATTGACTAAAAAAACTATGAAGTACACTAAATTTTTGATTATTGTTCTTGTATTATTTGTTAGTATGAGAGCAGCTTATTCACAGGATTCAATCTGTGGAACAATTTCTTTGAGTGAAGAAAACACAGAAAAATTACCTTGGTTTAACAACAATGATTACCTCGTAAACTTTCTAGATAGTTTGGAGAAGAGTTCTTCTGGAATGAGAGTAGAACGTGAGGTAGGAAGCGAAATATTTCAAGTTCCTGTTCAAGTATGGATATACAGAAATACTAATCTACCAGATACTGTTCCAAAGACTTGGCATATTGCAAGGTGGATCAATATTATGAATGAGATGTTAGAAGAAAATAATATTCCTATCAAATTATATACATTATGTAAGCCCTTATGGATGTATAATAATGGATATTATGAAAGAGCAGGTTTTAACTATAAATCAATGATAACTGAAAATTATAATGAAGGAGTTTTAAATATACATTTCGTAAGACGTACTTCTCCATCTGCAGCAGTTGCTCAAGCAGAATTTCCAATTGATGATAGACCTTATAATAATTATGTAGATATTTTCTCACCTTATTCTTTTATGGTAGCTACACATATGGATAACGATCCGATTGAAGATGATGAAGCAATAAGAAATATTTCTTTTCAAAAAAAGTTTGCTGCAAATATGTTACATGAATTTGGTCATACTTTAGGACTATTTCATACTCATCATGCAAGGTGTCGAAACACAGGCAGTATCAATGCTCATTGTGGACGTTGCAGACAAGAGTATGTTGATAGGAATAGGCAATTAGGAGGATTTTGTTGGGCTTCAGGAATAGGAGCTTATGCTTCCGAAGTAAACGCTGATTTATTAAGAGATACAGAGGCAGACCCATGCTTAGCATATGATCCAGTAAACCATTTTGTAGATGAGAACTGTAATTACACACCTACAATTACTAATAGTGATGGTGATATTGTTACTATACCATACACTACTGATAATGACGGAGTTACTTGGACTCCTCCAACTAAAAATATAATGTCTTATTCTAGTCTTAGCTGTATAAATAAATTTACAACGCTGCAATGGGGAGTGATGAGACACTTTGTTCCTAATGTTAGCTATCCAGCAGTTATGGACGAATATGAAAACGATAACGAATATTAAGTGGCTAATTTTGTAGATATAAATCGTTTTCCAAGACAATATCATACTTTTCATGACAATTTAGGAAGTTTTATAGATGAGAGTTCTTGTGATGAAGATTGGTTAAAATTTGAGCTTAATTCTCAAAGAAAAGTAATTGTTGTGACTCGTCCTGCTCCAGTTAATTCTAGTTTGAATGCAGACACCTATATAGAATTATATAAAGAAGTGGTATCAAACGGAGTTGTTTCTATAGCAAGAATTGCTACCGATGATGATTCTAGCCCTTATGGAGCAGGTTTTTCCCGTATAGAAAAAGATAATCTTACAGGAGGTGTTTATTATGTTCGTGTTAGAAATAAACTCAATAGAGTTGGTCATTACGTAATCGGTATTTTCCCAGACAGAGAAAACTGGGGTTCTTATGGTGGAGGTGGTTCTGGTGGAACAGGTGGCGATGCTGATGGAGGAATAGACTTTGGAGTAGATGATCCTTTCACAGGTGGCGACATAAATGGCGATGGAACGCTAGATTATGTATGTAATGGCGCACAACTAAACTTACAAGGTTTGGATAATGATCCATTATGGAGTGTGCAATGGAGTACAAATAACTCTTCTGTTTCTGCTGTCAATGGTTTTATTCAGTCAGGTAATTTTTCTGGCGAAGTAGTCATTACTGCTTTGATTTATTATAATAGCGCACTTGTAGGAAATGCTATGAAAACCATTTGGATAGGTGTACCAGAAGCTCCTACACTTATTGTAGGAACTCTCCAAGGAATTAATAATACACTTTGTCAAGGAGAAGACCTTTATGTTAGTGCTGCTGCTAGTTCAAGAGGATTTGCTGATAGATATGAATGGGAACTCTACAAAAATGGTGCGCTAGTACGAACAGAGCGTAGTACAACACCTACTTTTCCTGTAAATAATTTATTCCGTAGTATTCCAGCAGGGGTTTATGAAATATACGTTTCAGCTTGTAATCAGTGTGGTTGTAATCGTTCTGATGCAGTTGTTTTGACAGTTATTCCCTCTTCTGACCCTAGATGTCGTAGAATCAGACCAGAGAAAATAAAAGTCAATTCTATTATTGAAAATGAAATTGTTATTTATCCAAATCCTGTAAGTAATCAACTTATTATTAAGCTACCAAGCATTTATAACGAAAATTCTACACAAGTAGAATTATATAACAGTATTGGTCAGTTAATGCTATCAAAAACTTACATAGAAACAAATATAGAACTTTCAGTTTCTTCTTTTCCAAAAGGATTATATGTTTTGAAAATCCAAAATGGAGAAGAAATGAAAACAGAAAAGATAATCATTGAGTAGTTAGAACAACGTAATAACAAAAATCCTATTTCATAATAAGAAATAGGATTTTTATCTTCATAAATTTAGAATATTACTTCCTTTTATAAATAGTTACAGTCATCAAACTACTAGAAATATCGGTAAGTTTTAAAACATCTGGACAGACATCAACAGAATAATTTCTATCAGCATTGCCATCTGCATCTATCCAAACAGAAGTAAATTTTCCTAATGTAGTATCAGCAGAATTTTCAATTCTGTATTCCCAAACGCCAGTCGGCACTCCGTTTTCTAGCTCCTCCACACTTGCGCCCAAGCTAAAGACTAAAGACATCGTTTTTCCTTCTGATTGAGGTGTAGCCACTTCTTCTCCTCCTCTTCCTTCGCTACGTGATTCTACCCATTCCCAATTGCTTTCAGAAAGGATAGTAGTGGCATCTGACAACTTTTTAGCAGAGTTTTCACATTGTATGGCTGGTTCTACATCTTCGTCTTTTTTGTCTTTACAAGAAACAAAGGCGAGAAAAGTAAATAATAGAACTAAGAGAGAAAAAGAATAATTTATTGATTTTTTCATTTTTGTTTTATGATTTTGGGGAATGAATAATTAGGGATTAGGAGAATCACTTTTAGGGTAAATTGTTTTGATTTTATTATCCATATCCTTTTTTTAAAGCAAAAACATCGTTTTTATAGGTTAAAGGCTTGCCTTACTCTGTTGGTAGCATTTTGCTAAGAACCTATAAAACTGAAAGTACCTCGCTTACTATGTCAAATACAAAGCGTGACGCTTAACCGTTTTTGCAAGTTCGTAGTGTGACACTACGAACAGATTAGGGAATAGGTATTATTTTTTCAAAAATTAGGTTACAAAAAAGCACCTAATTACTAGAATAAACTAGATTAGGTGCTTTTTATTTCGTTTGAATAAACTTTTTCAAATTAAAAATTACTAATACATCGTATGCGTAATCTGTAATTGATATTTACTTATTTACTCTTTAATAAATTTCATTGTTTCTACTTCACGACCATTATTAATACTCAAAATATACATTCCTTTAGGAAGTTTTGAAACATTAATCGCAGTTTCTTGAGAAGTAAGAGTAGTTTTTACAACCTGTGCGCCTGTGATACTATAAATAACAACTTCTGAATTAGTATCAAAATATCCCAAACGAATATTTAACGTTTGGCTTGCAGGATTAGGGAACGCTACAAAAGCAACATCTCCAGCTTTGTTTCCATCAACTCTAGCTTCTTGTGGTCTATCGTTGTGATACGCCATTGGAGCAGGATTAATGTTATTTGCAGAACTAATTACTACTGTATAATCTTCCACTTCACCGTATTGGAAAGACTCACACGGAGTTGCATTAGCATTATATTTCATCGCTACACGCATACGAGTAGAACCATTTGCAGCATTTGAAGGGATTGTAAACGAACCACTTACAGAAGAACTTGTAGTCTTAGCACGGCTATATACTTTTTCGCCAGTATCATTAAAATCACCATCTTGGTTATAATCAATCCAAACATCATACGCCTCACTATACGTACTACCAGCCCAAGAAGGAGTAATTGTAATTGTATAATTAGTCAGTTTTGTAAATGTAGTAGAAAGGTTTGTAAAATCTCTATATCCACCGTTTGCACCAGAATTATTGTTGATAGAACCAACTTGAACTCTCTGAATCCATTCGTCAGCAACACTTCCACCTTTAGAATCACAATAGTTTAGAACTGGAGGAGAATCGGTAGTTACTGTTTTGCTAGAAGAATAGGCACTACTTGCAGCCGAACAGTTTGCACGAACTTGATACTCATAGGTAGTAGAAGCCGATGCACCAGTAAGATTAAGCGAAGTAGAAGTAGAATTAAGTGTAGTCCAAGCTCCTGAACCTGTACGAACTTGTACATCATACGAAGCTGCACCAGAAACAGCAGACCAAGAAACTGTAAATGAAGAAGTAGTTACAGAAGAAGAACTTAATCCAGAAGGAACACCACAAGAAGGAGCAGATGCACCAGTAATAGTTACTGTATAATCTTCAACTTCACCATACGAGAACGTTTCACATTCTGTTTGTGCGCCATTGTATTTCATCGAAACACGCATACGAGTAGAACCTGTTGAAACGCTTGAAGGGATTGCAATTGTACCTGTACGAACTGCACTTGAAACAGAACCAGCATCATAAACTAATTCGTTTGAATCACTAAAATCTCCATCGTTATTAAAATCAATCCAAATTTTCCAATATTCATTATAAGAAGTTCCTGCAAACCCCGGTGTAAGTGTAACTGTATTCGAACTTCCTTTTGCAAGACTTACAGAGTTAGAAGTAAAATCAGCATATCCACCATTTGCACCACTTGTTTTGTTTAGAGAACCAACTTTTACACCAGCAATCCATTCGTCGGCAACACTATTTCCTTTTGATGCACAATAAGAAGTAGTTGGAGGAGTTCCACCACCACCACCAGTAGTAGTTGCTAAATCAGAACGAAAGCCAGCCATAACAGCACGCATACGATTTTTCTGACCTGTTGTGAACATATACATACACGCATCGTTGGTATAATCCATATAATTCATAAACATATCACTTGTAAAACCACCGTTGTTAGAACACGACTTTTTAGGATAGGTAGGACAGCCACCATTTGAAGCTGCTGCAATAGGCGTATCACTTACAAAATCATCAGCACCACAAGCACCATCTCCCCAAATGTGGCGAAGATTTAGCCAGTGTCCTACTTCGTGAGTTGCAGTACGACCTTTATCAAAAGGAGCAGATACATTTCCAGTATTACCAAAAGCAGTTGTACGAATTACTACACCGTCTGTGTTAGCAGCACCACTACCAGGGAATTGAGCGTAACCCAATGTTCCACCACTCATTACACATACCCAAATGTTCAAGTATTTTTGTGTGTTCCAAGCATCTTTTCCTCCTTGAGAAGAAAATTTCATTTGGTCGTTTGTAGAAAATGAAGTAACCGACGTAGAAGTACGAGTAACTCCGTTTGTAGGATTTCCATTAGGGTCTGTAGAAGCTAAAACAAATTCTATTTCTGAATCGGCTACCGAACCAGCAAATTCTGATGGAGTAAGCGTATAATCGCTATTTGTTTTTCTAAAATCTTCATTCAATACATCAATTTGAGAATTGATTTGTGCCTGACTAATATTTAAAGAAGAATTGCTATATAATACATGAACTACAACAGGGATTGTATAAACAGTTGCTTCTTCACGTTGATTTTTTAGATTACTAATATAATTTTGCGTAAATGTTTCAATGTTACGCATATTTTGTTTTGCTTCTGGATTAATAGAAAGCAAACGCTCTAAGTTTTCGTCTGCGCTACAAGTACGACCGTCTTTATGGTCGTGAGAATCTTGAGCGAACGATGTCGAACTTGCAAGCATTCCTATGCCAAGTCCAAGACTAAAAAGTGTGCGTTTAATGTTTGTTGAAAAATTCATATAGTTTGTAAAAATGTTAAAGGGGAAATGAGTATTAGTTAGTTATCTTAATATTATGTTAAATCGTTTCTTAAACCTTACTTCTAAAAGGTGTTGCAAACATACGGCAGATTTATTTGAAAACAAAATTTTGCTAAATCATTTTTTAGCGACACAAAACAACCAAAAACGTAACAAAACCAAATATTTTAACTAAAAAACGCTATTTTTGCCAAATAATATTCTGTATAAATCATTATTAATCAATTATTCCAAATAATATTTTATATTGTTTAACATCAAATTAGCCAAAATTAATTTTATTTTTTTCAATAAAAGCAGAATATTATATTTTTCCTCGTAAAAACTCATTAAAATATTCGGATTTGTTTGTAAAAATTACTCGTAAATGCAACACTGTTGCAAATAAAGCACATTAAAAACGTAACCTTTTTGAATTTGAATCCGTAAAGAATAATTGGAAAGAAGCGTAAAACCTAATTTTTTAAAAAGTTTTTTAGTGCTTTCTAATCCTGCTTTTCTCTTACTTCATTCGGTCAAATAAATATATTTATATTATTTGTTTGTTACCTCAATTTTCTCCACACAATTTCTCCTTTTTTCAGCATTACAATAAAGAAATAATGTATCGTTAGTAGAATTAATTTACCGTTCTTTTCTATTATCTGATTTTTATGCTTTCATGAAACATTTTACTTTCATTATTTCCTCTGCTTCTGTTTCTGTATTTCTCGTTTTCTTTTGCGAAAGCTCAAACGGTTTTTGATTCTTTAAAAAAATCGGAAAATTACTCTTCTTATCATCAAAATGAAGTCTATGAAAATCATATTTCGTATCAAAAAACAGTGTGGCGTAGAAGTTCTTTAAAAGAAAAACAAAACCTTCCTTTTTTTGTGAAAGGAAATGAAGTTACGAAAGTGATTATTGATGCTGTGAAATTGAGAAGTATTCAACCTTATCAAAATGATTCTTTAAAGACAGAAATGACTGAGGATGATTTTATAATAGACTTGATGATTCCTCAAGAACATATAATTATAGATGAAGAAATACTTTTTCCTAGTCAAGGTAATTGGAATCAACAAGCTATTTCAGATGCTTGGTTAGAAGAAAAAACAGAAAACGATATAGAAGAAGAATCTCCCAGATTTCAGCCTAATCAAATCTATATTTTAGAAACTAAATTAGATTTATTCTTTGATACAAGACAAAACAGAATGATAACTAAAATTAAAAGTATAGACTTAATTATTCCTGCTAAATCAAATCCTATAACAGGACTGGACAAAACGCTGGCTAGTTTTTCATATCAAGAAGTTGTCAATTATCTTTTTGAAGAAAATAATTTTGTTTGGTATAACGAGAAGAATAATCGAGCAAACTTAAAGCCTAAAGAAGCCTTTGATTTGATGCTTTTGAGTGGAATTTTGATACAATCCTTTGATAATAGCTCTTATTTATTTTATGGAATTGATTCAAAACAGGAATTACAAAAAGCACATTTATATTATAATGAGCTAATAGAATACGAAAGTGAAATATGGGAAAATTGAAAATCAGATTTATTTTTTCAAGATTTTTCAAAAATCAATACAATAAAACAAAGAACCTCCGTTATAGAGGTGTAATTACAAAATAACTTATCTATTTATTTTTAAATAATGGATTGTACAATAAACTATTATTTTAGTAATTATTTTTATCAAAAATCACTTCTTAAAAAAAATATCTAAACTTTTCAATTATGAAAAAATCAACAAAAGCTATTTTGTGGGCTGGACTTTCTGTGTCTTTATTTTCTTCTCTTTTTACAACTTCGTTTTCGAATGCCCAAGAATACGGAAATTATGCAAACGATGGTTACAATCATAATTCGGTTCGTCCTGTTCATGAATCACATATTATGTATCAGAAAAGTGTTTGGCATAGAGTTGCTTTGAAACAGAAACAAAACCGTCCGTTTTTTGCAGCAGGAAACGAAATTACTGGAACTATAATAGATGCCGTAAAATTAGGAATTGTACGTCCGTATCAAAACGATTCGCTACAGACACGTATGAGTCAGGAAGATTTTTTGAGTAATATCAAAATTCCTAATGAAGATGTGCAATATTCAGGAATAGAAGATGATATTTTCAATCAGCAAAATAATTTAGATGATTGGAATATAAGTGGAGATGAAGAATGGGACGACGATGAAACTATAGGCGTAACTGCACAAGAATTTTACGCAAATCAACTCTACACATTAGAAATAAAAACGAATGTATTCTTTGATAAAAAACGTGGCAGAATGATAAATGACATTCAAACCATTAGTATTATTCTTCCTGCCGAAATGAATCCAGCAACAGGACTTGAAAAAAATATTGCTACATTTTCTTACAAAGAACTCGTTCAGAACTTGTTTAGAGATAATTCGACAGCTCTTTATTACAATGAAAGAAACAATCAAGCACACCGAAATTTGGAAGAAGCCTTTGATTTAATGCTTGCAAACGGAACACTTATAAAATATGCAAACGGACAAGATGAGCATATTATGGATATGTACGACGACCAGCATGAGGCACTTTTGGCTGCTCAAAATTATGAAGCTAACATGATAGAATATGAAAGTAATTTGTGGGAAAATTAAATAAAAACGACGCTTGCTAAGGTCAGATTACTGACCATTAGCAACGTCTTAGAAAATGAAAAATGGAAAAAATCTCCCTTAGCAAGCCTTCAATCCGATGGTTTATAATAGGGAAATAACAAACAACCAATTATGAAAAAGCTATTTTTTAAAAATTATACATTCTTACTTTTACTTATTATGATAAGTTCAAGTAATTTTTGTTTGGCTCAAAGTGCGCTTAGTCCGAAAGTAAGTTCAAGTGAAATAACTATTGAAACCGAAAAAGTGGAAAAGATTATTCAAGACGAAGTAAATCCTTTTTCCTTGCGACCGATTCCAAAATCACATATTGCTTTTCAAAAATCAATATGGTTACAAGTTTCTTTTCATCAAAAAGCAAATTTACCTCTTTGGTATGCAGGGCATCAGCTTTCCAAATTTTTGATCAAAAATGCTTTAGAAGGAAGAATTACAGCTTATAGAGATGATAAATTAGAAACTGTTTTATCAAAAAATGAGCTTTTAGAGAATTTGAGAGTAGAAAACGAAACAAGTAAAAAAAATGATTTTGCTTTTAATCCAGATAACTTTACAAATTCTAATCAAACTGATTCAACAGAACAATTAATAGATTTTTCAGACCTTTCTGTTTTGGAAATAAAGGAAGATTATATTTTAGATATTCAACACTCAAGAATGGTTCACGATGTAATTGCTTTTACACTTATTATTCCACCTATAAGAAATAAAAATACAGAAGAGGGAAATAATTTTGCTAGTGCAGGACTTCAAAAAAAAGTAGTTTCATTTTCCTATAAAGAAATTATTGAAAAGTTATTTCGTCCATTGAAAGAAGATTATGTAGTCATCGAAACAAATAAAAGTAACGGTCATATTCCAAACTTAGAAACGCTTATCGATAGCCGTTTTTTTCATGGCAATATTGTCAAATATGATAATTTTAAAGACCAATATTTTGAAGACCAATATGATAATAAAAGACAATCGATTGTAAAGTGTATGCAATACCACGAAAAATTAATCGAATTTGAGGCTTTTTTGTGGACATATTAAGTATAAAAAATCAATATGAGTAACATCCTAAAATAGAAAGATTGCTGCCATATTTTATTCTGTGCAATCGTCTTTTTTCCATAAAATAGGCTTTGCAAACCCTATTTTATGGAAAAAGCAAGTTCATATACGGAATTTGCAAAATATCACTCATATTGAAAGATTACTTTTCTAATTGTTCTTTAAGCCATTCATGAGCCTTTTCTTCTTCTTTTACGACAATATATTCGTAGGGAGGAGATTGAACCAAAAATATTCCTTGCAATAAAGTCTTCTGCACTAACGAATCTGTTAGAAATGCTACTCCTCTGCATTGTTTCTGTATATTTTCCATATTTTCTTTTGTCCATTTCCCTAATTTTATACGATGTTCAGACTTCATATATCCTCCCTGCGATAAATCGTTGAGTACTACAAATTTGCTGTTTACTGAATAAATTTCAGTCAAAAAAGATAAATATTCATCGAAATCCTTGTCCTCCACTTTTTCTCCCTTGAATCTAATATAGACAATCGGAAAGCTGTCTGTATTACCTGTGAAAAGTCCGTTTTCAAAATTCTGCATGTTTAATGCTTCCATAATAGCTGTATAATTAGGTTGACAATGATGGTTTAATAATAATGCTTACATTCTGTTGTATTTTTTTGAAAATTTTCTGCTTAATCTTCAACTTTTTTAAGCTGTTCTTTCAGCCACTCATAAGCCTTTTCTTCTTCTTTTACTACAATATATTCATAGGGAGGTTTCTGGATTGCGAATATTCCTTGTAACAAAAATTTGTGTACTGCCGAATTGGTAATATGTGCTGTTCCTTCGCAAAACTTCGAAACATGTTCTTGATTTTCTTTGAACCAATTTGCTACTTGAATTCTGTACTTTGTTTTCAAATAGCCTGTACTCGAAAGGTTTAGAATGATTGCATAAGGTTGATTACACATAAATACTTTAGTTCCAAATGCCATATATTCTTCAAATTCTTCGTCAGTCGGTTTCTTATCCTCAAATTTTATAACTACGTAAGGAAAATTATCTGTAATAATTGAAAAATAAGCATTCGAAAAATTATAGTCTGCTGGTACAAAATCAGTCATGTGTTTTTTCTGTTGAATAAAAAGTGAAAAATAAGGAGTTTTTTATACTTCAACAACAAACAAAATCAATAAAGTTTTGAAAATGGTATTTTTTATTCTTATAGGTTTGCTTTTAGTTGCTCTTTTAGCCATTCATATCCTTTATTTTCCTCTTTTACGACAATATATTCATAAGGAGGAGGCTGCATAGCAAAAATGGCTTTGAATAAAAACTTATGGACTGCCGAATCTGTAATGTGTGCTGTTCCTCTACAATACTTAGAAACGTGTTCTCTGTTTTCTTTGAACCAATTTGCTACTTGAACTCTATACTTTGTTTTCAAATAGCCTGTTTTGGAAAGATTAAACATAATTCCACAATAACGAGGCTCTAAAAGTAATTTTTCTACGTATTTTCTATACTCATCAAACTCTTCATCTGTTGGAGATTTGTCTTTGAGAGTAATATAGATGTAGGGAAATTTATCTACATTCAACGTGAAATAATCATTTTCAAAATTATAGTCTTCTGGCACAAAGTCAGTCATGTTTTTTTTGTTTAATGGAATTAGAAAGTCTATAAGCTTTTGAGAAATTACCTTTTATATTTTTAGTTTTGATTCAATTGTTTTTGCAACCATTCTTCTCCATTTTCTTTTGTCCTTACTACTACATATTCAAACGGAGGAGGTTGGATAGCAAACACACATTGCAAAATCACTTTATGAATAACAGAACTAGAAATATAAGCCACTCCTTTGCAGGTATTCTTTAATTGTTCTTGATAAGTCTTCAACCAATTTCCCAATTTTATTCTGTATTGAGATTTCAAATAACCACTATCCAAAAACTCCATTACCATAGCATAGGGTTTTTCTTGCAGACAGAATATAGAAAGCTGTTCAATATGTTCTTCAAACTCTTTTTCAGTAGGTTGTTTTGCCTTGAATTGAATATGTAAAATGGGAAAAGTTGTTGCATCAATTGAAAAATAATTATTTGAGAACTTAGGTTGTTCTGACAAAAAATCGTTCATATTTTTTTGTTAAAGGGGAAATAGAAAATAAGGAGTTTTCTAATTCTATAACAAAAGAAAGCAATAAAGTTTTGGACAAACTGCTTTATTTATTTCTGTAATGACCATTAAAATCTAACAAATCGTTTGAAATTCTCTTAAAAAGAAATGAACATTGACTTCGAAATAAAATTGCTTTCAGACAAAACAAAACTTCAACAGATTTATGATCTGCGAGTACGTGCTTATCAAGATTCTGAACAGTCCAATCATATAAACAAAACTATTTATCCGAATGGTTGGTCAGACGATTTAGACAAAAAAGAAGGTGCTTTTCATTGGATAGTGATGGATAAAGACAAAATTATTGCAGCAGCCAGATTGGTAATTCTTGAAAGCCTTGATGATACAGATGGAGAATTTGAAGATTATACTTCTTTTATTCCACTTGAAAGACCTTTTGTATATTGGAGCAGGCTTCGTCGTCAATTCAGAATACAGAAAAAAAGGAATAATGGTAGATCTAGACAAAATACGAAAAGAGTTTTTGTTGAATAATCCAGAAATCAAATTTGCGCTTACAAGTGCAGTAGAAACTCGTAAGAAACATCTTTTGAAAGTTGGTTTTGAGCATTTAGGAAATACACTATGTAATTGGAATGGAACGAGTAGAAATTTTGGTTTGTTTTTGTATGAAAATAATTAGATAAGTAAAAATATCCGACACCACCATCTTTTCTTTTTTATAGTTGCATAGAGTAATGAAAGTTTTCTATTTTTCTAGTTGTTGCTTCATCCATTCGTTACATTTATCTCTATCTTTTTCTAAAATATATGGATAAGGAGGTTTTTGTATCAAAAAAATTCCTTTCAAAACGGCTTCTTGTAAAAAAGAACGTATCAGAAATGCACACCCTTTGCACCTCTGAGAAATAACTTCTCTCCTTTCTTTCGTCCATTTTCCTAATCGTATTCAATGTTCTGCTTTCATATAAGGTGTGTTTCCATCTGTTTCCATTATAAAAGTAAATTTTTCGCAATTGTCGTAAATATCATCTAACAAATTTATGTATTCTTCGAACTCACCATCACTAGGTTTTCTAGATTTTGTAAGGATGCTTATATGTGGATAATTACTCATATCACATGTATAAAAGTCATTAAAAGGCTTTCTTAGTATATCTTCATTCATGGCGATTGAATTAAGGCAAAGGGAGAAAATAAATGTTGAAAGTTTAAAATAATAAAATTCTGTGACAAAATCATTTTTATATCTGTATTTTTGCAACTGAACTTCTTCAAATTCCTTATTTCTTATAAAAAATACTTTATACTTCTCAGTCTGAACAAATAGCGTTTATATTTGGAATAATTCTTTTTCTTAACTTAAATAGAATAGGAAGTCCGTGATAAGCAAGTTGAGTTACTACTCTTTTAAAAAAATCTACAATGTGGTATTTATTTCTCTTCAGTTTTATTGTTTGTCAATTCAATTTTGTTGTTTCGAACGAAAAGAAGCTATCTAAGAAACTATCCTTCGATATGATTTGGAGAGGGAAATCAGTAGGAACTTTATATGCTATTCAAAAAAATATAGATTCTAAAATCTATTATCAGAGTTCTACTAATATACAAATAAAGTTTATTAAAACATTCGATATAAATTACGAATACGATGTCAGGTTTGATAATGAGGTCTTACAAAGTGCAGATGTGGACATAAACTATAACGGAAATCAACATGCCCAAACAAAAACTAGAAAGAAAAATAATCAATACCAAGTTTTTAAGAACAATAAATTGGAAGAAACCGTAAAGGAAACAATCAGCTACTCTACAATTTCAATGTATTTTCAAGAACCTTTAAATATAAAACGTTGCTATTCAGAACAGGAAGGCGATTTTAATACAATTGTTCATTTGGGAAATCACAAGTATAAAAAAACAAATACAAGTGATAGAGAGAGTTTCTTTTTTTACAAAAATGGTAATTTAGAAAAAGCAATTATTGATGGGGGAATTGTTAGTTTTGAACTAATTTTGAAAGAAAATTGATTTTGTATACCTAAACAAAATATAGAGCAACAAAAAATCCCTTTTTTCAAAAAATGAAAAGGGATTTTTCTTGTTTTTTAAAGTATAACCAAACAGTTAAAAAATAAGGAATTGCTAAAAATAATCATCGCTGATTGACAATTCACATACTGCTCAATATTGACTTTCTAGTAAAAGGTTCTTAAAAAATAAAGTTACTGCTAAAAATTTTTGCTTAGGCTTTACAGCTTCACAAATCAATTACTTTGAGAACCATTTATTTGTTTTATATATTTCAATAGGCTTGCCAATGCCAAAAAACAGCTAAAAATAAGTCAGAATAATTGAAAATGTATACTTGTTAGCTTTAAAGGCATATTTTTGTTTTTCGTAATTATTTTTACTATCGCTTATTTTTTCAAAATGAAAAGGTGGCTTTTTCGTTTTGGGAATTTTCTTCTATATTATTCAATCACATAATTGTATAAAACAAGAAAAACCACTCAAAAAATTAGTAATTAATTTTCTAAGTGATCCTTCGGTTTAGTTTTTTATTATTAATGTTTTGTCATGAGCCTGTTTAAACTTTCGTAATTTCTGTTATCAATGCTCCTATTAAAGACCTTTGATAAGGAGAAAACTATTCTAAAAGGCAGCTTTCCTTTAGCAAGTTTAGCAAGCGTTCATTATCGAAAATAATTGAACGTTGATAATGGACAATGCGCTATTGAAAGACACAAAAATAAAAAGTTTAAACAGCTTCCATAACTTACCGTTGCTCGTGTCCTCACCATGTCCGTCAAGTTAAAAATTTTATAGTGATTCTGTTCCGTAGGAACTTTATACTGGTAGCATTTTATCCTAAATTGCTACCAATGTACAACTCCTAGGGAGTAAATGAGATGTGATTTTCTAAATTTTACTACCAATATGAAACTCCTAAAGGAGTAAAAATCAAAATTTCTTTATAGCTTAACGGACATGGTGTCCTCACGAGCGACATCTTTTAACCATTATTTACTCAAAAGCAGGAATTCCAGTAATTTCTCTTCCCAAGATAAGCAAGTGAATATCGTGTGTTCCTTCGTAAGTCAAGACAGATTCAAGGTTTGCCATGTGGCGCATAATTGGATATTCTCCAGTAATTCCCATTCCACCCAAAATCTGACGAGCTTCTCTAGCAATATTAATCGCAATTTCTACATTATTGCGTTTTGCCATCGAAATCTGTGCAGTTGTTGCTTTTCCTTCGTTCATAAGCGTTCCTAATCTCCAGCTTAGAAGCTGCGCCTTCGTAATTTCAGTAAGCATTTCAGCTAATTTTTTCTGAATCAATTGGAAAGAAGCGATTGGTTTGCCAAACTGAATACGCTCTCCAGCATAACGACGAGCTGTATCATAACAATCCATGGCAGCACCCAAAGCACCCCAAGAAATACCATAACGAGCCGAATCCAAACACATCATTGGTGCACCCAAACCGTCTTTATTTGGTAAAATATTTTCTTTAGGGATTTTTACATTATCAAAAACAAGCTCGCCTGTAACACTTGCACGAAGCGACCATTTATCTTTAATAACTGGCGCAGAAAATCCTTCCATTCCTCTTTCTACAATTACTCCTTTGATACGTCCTTCTTCATTTTTTGCCCAAACAACAGCTACATCGGCTTCTGGAGAATTGGTAATCCACATTTTTGCTCCATTCAAAAGATAATGGTCACCCATATCTTTTATCGTTGTCAGCATTCCTGAAGGGTTTGAGCCGTGATTTGGTTCAGTCAATCCAAAACAACCTAGCCATTCGCCAGTCGCTAATTTTGGTAAATATTTTTTGCGTTGCTCTTCATTTCCAAACTTATAAATCGGATACATAACAAGCGAAGACTGCACAGAAGCCATCGAACGCATACCCGAATCGCCACGCTCAACTTCTTGCATTATCAAACCGTAAGAAATATAATCCATTCCTCCACCTCCATATTCTTCTGGAATAGAAGAACGAAAACAACCAATTTCACCAAACTTAGGAACTAGCCAAGTAGGAAAAATATGTTTATCAGCACATTCTTCGATAATTGGAGAAACTTCTTTTTTGATAAATTCACGAACCGAATCACGAATCAATTTTTGTTCTTCTGTCAAAAGTGAATCTAAAGCATAAAAATCTGGAGAAACAAAGGCATCGTTTGAAGTTCTTGGTGTAACGCTAGATTTTTCAGACACTTTATACTGTCCGTTTGTATGTGTATTTTTTTTTGTAGGTTCGAGTGTGGTGTTCATCATTCTATTTTTTTTAATTGATTTCTTAATTAAATACATTCTCACTCTAAAGAGTGAGCTACAGAAATTATATTCTTGCAAAAATACATATTTCTTTACAAAAACTACTTCTTTACAGGTAGAATGTTTTGTAAAATGAAAAGGTTTTTTGATTTTAATTGATTGAATGACAGTTTGTTATCAAATTGTATCACGGACTTCCCAGTCTGTGTAAAAAGTGCAACAGACTAGGAAGTCTGTTTTACTCTATTACAATCATAAAACGCAAATCAAACGGATTTATGTTTTCCTGAATTTTATCTAAAAAGGCTGTATCATTAATCACAAAACTCAAAAAATTATCATAACGCTCTTGTAAGCTGCCTTTTGGAAACAGATTTTCTTTGACAGACTTGATTTGATTAATAGAATCTGATAACTTTCGTTCTTCTGCTTTTCGTAGTTTTTTGGAAATATGTTCTATTCGTTTTAATGCTCTGTGTTTTTCTGCTGCAATAGATTTTTGTAGTGAACTATCTATTTTTATAGATTTTGCTTCTATTTTATCAAAAACTTCTTCTATACTTTTTCTTTCTTTCTTTAGTAAAACATCATTTTCTGCATTTTTTTCTGCAAAATCAATTCTAAGATTATCAAAAGAATTAAAAATATCTTGAAAAGAAAGGTTTGTTTTAATCATTTTTTGATGGATAACTTTAGGAATAAACAAGACAAAATTACGAGGTAAAAGTATTGGAAAATCTACTTCGAAAATACTCAAACATAGATTTCAGTTGCAGCCAATAGGCAAGCTCGCCAGTCCTCCTGTGTAAGAAAGATTAGGCAAAATGATTTCTTGATAAACAGGACGAAGCGCAACATTAGGACTAAATTTTTCTGGATTAGATTCTACCAAATCCATAATTTCTTGTTCTGAAAAAGTAATATCTGTGTTCAGAATTTCAAAAGTAATTTCGTTAGTTTGAGGATTTTCATTTTTTACAATTCGTTCTCTCAAATTATCTTCCAAATAAAATAGATTAATTTCTCGTGGCGTAACCTGCGTTTTGTAATCTAATTCGTTCAATTTCTCGCTACTTTCTTCAATCTCTAAATGGCTATTTTGAGTTTTTAATTCGTTTTTGATAATAGGTATAAATAATCTTTTCAAGTCTGTATCATCTCCATTTAAGATTACTAAATTATCTTTTTGGTAAAATGAATGTACAATTTGTCTAGTTGCTTGAGTCAGATTTTCGTTTTTCGTTTCTGCTTCTTCATAAAACTTACCAATTTCTTTTGCTTTTTCCTCTTTAAATCCTAAATCGTTTAAGCCTTTTGTATTCATTCTTCCAACTGCTCCTTTTTGGTCGGTTTGCCACGTATATTTCTTTCCAAACATATTGAATGAAGCAATTTCTTCTAAGTCGTGGTCTTCACTTGCAAGCCAATAAACAGGTACAAAATCATATTTTGGATACTTTTCTTTCAAAGTTTTACACGCATTAATGACTGTCTGAATTTTGTAATGGAAATAGAGTGTTCCTGTATAAATGTTGAGTTGGTGTCCTGTCGTAACTGTAAAAGTCGTTTCTTTTTTTAGTAAATCTATGTTTGAGTTTGGTGGATTTTCTGTTTTTGAATATTGAATATGTAAAGATTTTACCAAAACTTCTCTTCTATGATTGTCTAATTTCTTATCTTTTTTTTGCCTTTTTATTTTTAAATCTATCTGTTTTTTGTACTCTTTTAATTGAGGAAAATTCCCATAAAATTCTCTTAACTCCGTTTTTTGAGAAATATAATCTAAGAAAAGCTGCGAGAACTGATTTGTTTTTGAAAAATCTAAATGGTGTTTAGAATATGGAGTAGAATATTTTATGGAATGAGTGGAAGACATAGTTAAAAAATAATGGTGTTAGTTTATTGGAAAGTTAAGATACAGACTTTTAACTTTCTAATTACTTCAATGATTTTGAATTATGATTTTTTATAGTAAAACCTCTACACCACCTTCAAAAAACCAACAGTTAGGACCTCTTCATTATCTTTAAAAACAGAAATCCGATATGTTCCCTTTATATCAAAAACTTGATTGAAAAATGAAAAACGTAATGTTGAATCAATAAAGAAAATTTCTTCTGCATATTTTTGATAAGTTCCTTCTTTGCTTTGCTTTTCAATCACTACCTTTAAAGATTTAGAATTGAAAGAAACTTCATCTTTTATGAAAACATAAATTCCCTTTTTGGCCTCACTTAATTTGAAATTTTTTTGATGTGAAATAGGATATTTCTGTTCATTCAAATCGTTACTAAATACTATTTTTGATTTGTAATTAATCGTAATTTCTTTAGAAACAAGTATTTTTTTATCAGCATCTGCAATCGAAATTCTATAAATTCCTGCTTGTAGAAATGTATATTGAATAGCTGTCCAATTTCGTTTTTTGTTGATGTAAATTTTCTTGTTATCGTATTCTTCAAAACGTTCTTCTAATTTGTCATCACCTTTATTATTACCTTTTACAACCATTTTCTTATCTACAAAGAGATACAATTTAGAACTTTTGATTTCTGATTTCTGTCTGAACAAAACATACAAAAAACTACCTTCAATGGCATCTATTTTCCATTCATCGCTTGTACAAGTGGGGTCTGCAACTCCATTATTATCATATTTTGCTGTCAAAAAGAGTTCTTGTGCAGATAAAGAGAAAGGTGAAAAGTAAAGCACAAAAAAACAGAACACAAAGAAGTAAGTAGTTACAATTTTGGGTTTGTAAATGAATTCTGATGAATAAAATTTTGAGAAAGTCGCTAAATAGCGAATCATAAAAGTAGATTTTTGGATAGAATATATTTTTGTGCAGATTGTGAAGTCCGTACTACTTTAATTTATCGTTTTCTTTGTGTCTTGTACTATCTCGTTTCGTTTTTTTGTCTAAATTTTTCTGTAAGGCTTCAGTCAAATTTACACCTGTTTGGTTTGCCAAACAAATTACGACAAACAAAACGTCTGCTAGTTCGTCAGAAAGTTCTTTGTCTTTGTCGGATTCTTTAAATGATTGTTCGCCATATTTACGTGCAATGATTCTGGCAACTTCTCCCACTTCTTCAGTCAGCATTGCCATATTGGTAAGTTCGCTAAAATATCGAACTCCATATTCTTTTATCCAATCATCAACCGTTTGCTGTGCTTCTTGTACTGTCATTTTTAAAAATTATAAGTTATAATTAATGAGATTACAAAACTACAAAGTATTAATTGATTTTTGTAAAGAATATAAAAAATATAATCGAACAAAAAAACCGTTTCAAAGAAACGGTTCTTTTGGATTTCACAACTTAACTACTGTTGATCTTAAATATTTTTGATGTTTTAAATGTCTATATATTTGTCAGCCTTTGAAAACTATGAAATGCTCACTTTTTTCTTATTAATTACTTCAACTCTCTTAGGCAGATTTAATTTCAAAATTCCATTCTCATAAGAAGCTACAATATTCTCGCCATCTACATTCTTAGGAAGTGTAAATGAACGTTTGAAGGAAGAAGAACGAAATTCACGACGAGTATAATAATTTTGTTTTTCGTCTTGCTTTGTTGCATCGTTATTTTCTTTTGTTTCTTTTTCCTCTTTCATCTCTGCCGAAATAGTAAGTTTATTATCTTCCATTTCGATATTAAATTGGTCTTTTTCGAAGCCTGCTGCCGAAACTTCAATAATATGTTCATTTTCGTTTTCGCTGATATTAACGGCTGGCATTGCCAATTCTGAGCCAAAATCTGAACCAAACTTACTTAGCCCATTTGAAATAAAATCTTGATCAAAAAATTCTGAAAAAGATGAAGGCAAAAAAGTGTTTGTCGGTCTATATTTGATAAGTGTCATAATAATAAAAAATTTAAGTTATTAAGGAATAAATTATAAAAGGATTCTTTAAATAAATGTTACCACTAATGACATTATTCGTAGTTACATTTGACTTATATTATTCAAATTATGAACCAAAATACAAATAAAGCATTTTGATATAAAAATATGACAAATTGACTGTAATTAAGATAAATATTTTTCAATCAAAGTTTTCGGTATGTCAAAATGACTGAATTGTTCATTCAATCAATGAGGTATATGAAAATTTGATGCCAGAAATTAAGATCTAATTGATGTAATTTCTTTTTTTACCTATTTTCTTATACTATTAACGTATTCAAATTAAAATTGTTCTGTTTATTCTGAATTGGATTTTTTTTACTCGTTTCGTTTGGGAAAAAATTCTTTTTCTCGTTTAAATTCATTGCTAATATGACGATGAGGAACTCCTATTTGTATGCCCTCACTATCAAAACGGTACTTTATATCCCTAATTAGGTCGCAATACATATCAAAAGAAGTAGAGAGGTCTTTTGCCCAAACGCCTGCTCTTATCTTTATTCCTCGTTCGTCCATTCCTGTCGTTCTGACCAAAACTATAGGTTCTCCATTTAATTTTTCTTCTAATGTTCTGCCGTCTATCATCAAAGGGTGTTTCATAGATTCCTCTTCCATAATGAACATTGCTTTTTTCAAATCGGAATTATAGGTAATCCAAATTTCTACAAAACGCTGTATCGTTGGGTCTTCTATCGTCGAATTTACTATTACATCACTACTTATATTTGAGTTTGGAATAATGATACGTTTATTTTCTAATCCTTTTATGACCGTATGGCGCAGCGTAATATCTTCTACCATTCCAAAATGGGAACTCACTACTACAATATCTCCCACCCGAAACGGTTTAAACCAAACAATAAAAATACCACTAATAATATTACTAAGTGCTGCTTGTGAAGCAAAAGCAATAACGGCAGCGAAAATACCAGCACCAGCAAAAAGAGTAACAGCAAGCGCACGAAGTGAAGGAATAGTATAGGTAATCGTCAGAAGAGCAATAATCACAATAGTAAAATTCACACCGTTTTTGAAGAAACGAAGGCGAGTAGCATTGTCATAATCTCTTGATTCTTGAGAGTCTACAATGTTTCTCAAGTATTTATTGATAGCTGATTTTGCCAAACGAGAAGCAACTCCCGAAACAATGAGAATTAATATAATGGTCAGTAATAATCCTGTATCAAAGGGAATAATTTTGTCTATCATGAAACCAATTTAGAATTTAGAAGGTAGAACGTAGAACTAAATACGAAATTACTAACAAAAAGAGAATAACTAGCATTTTTTTTATTAAAAATAATTTTTGGAAATAATTTTTTATTTTAGATTTATTATATTGCTATTGAAATATTTTTAATAAATTATTCAATAAAAAAGGTATGGCACAAAATAAGTTTGGTGGAAAATGGACTTTACAGAAAGTAGAAATATTTATGAAATATGTACCTGCTTACCTAAAGATAATGGACAGTCAAATTACTAAATATAATACAAACTGGAAATTACTCTATTTTGATGGTTTTGCTGGTTCTGGAGCTGTTCTCAAAGAAAATGAACAGAAATTAATAGAAAGTGTTGCTATTCAAATATTAGGAATTCAAGAACCAAGAGGGTTTGATATGTATTATCTAGTAGAAAAGAACTCTAAAAAGTCAAAAGAACTAGAAAGTAAATTAAAAAATAGATTCTCATCTCTAAATAAAGATATTCATGTAGTTGATACAGATGGAAGTTCGAAAATAGGTAATTTAGCAGATTTTATGACTAAAAATAAAGAATACAAGACTTTAGCGTTCATAGATCCTTTTAGATTACAAGTTGAATGGAAGATGATACAAAAACTAAAAGGTTTGAGTATCAATATGTGGATATTATTACCTACTGGAATAGGAATAGGTCGTATGTTAAAAAGAGATGGAAAACTAGAAGAAAGTTGGATAGCAAAAATAGAATATTCTTTAGGACTTAGTAAGGAAGAGATAGAAACAGAGTTCTATCAAAAATCTGAGCAAGTAGCTTTATTTGAAACGAATGAAACAGACTTAATTAAAAAAACAATGCGATAGGTAGAGTAATAGAAAGATACAAAATAAACTTGAAGGAGATATTTAAAGAAGTGTCTGAACCTTTTGTTATGAAGAATTCTAGAAATAGTTTAATGTATCATTTTATTTTTTGTTCTAATAATAAGACGGCTGTAAAGATAGCAAACGACATAGTAAAAAACATGCATTACAAAATAGACTAGAAAGATAAGATTATTTTGTTATATTTGCTAAAATAATTAGCAACAAATATGGGAAAGACAGGAATAGAATGGACAGAATTAACTTGGAATCCAACAACAGGCTGCGACAAAGTTTCGTCAGGTTGCAAATTCTGTTATGCAGAAGTGATGTCAAGAAGATTGAAAGCAATGGGATTAGAAAAGTATAAAAATGGATTTGAGTTTGCAACACATCCAATAGAATTAGAAAAACCTTATAAATGGAAAAAACCTTCTATTATTTTCGTAAATTCTATGAGTGATTTGTTTCACAAACAAATGCCATTAGAATACCTCAAAAAAGTATTTAAAGTAATGAATGAATGTAGTCAGCATCAATTTCAAGTACTTACTAAAAGACCTGATTTAGTTTTGAAGTATGAAGACGAATTGAGCTGGACTTCTAATATTTGGATAGGTACTTCCGTTGAAAGCACGAAAGTTATTTCTCGTATTGATTCATTAAGGAAATGTAAAGCTAAAGTAAAATTTTTATCTTTAGAACCTCTTATTTCAGCTCTTCCAAATATGAATTTAGAAAACATAGATTGGGTAATTGTTGGAGGAGAAAGTGGTAAGGGTAAAATAAGAGCAATGAAGGAAGAATGGGTAGTAGATATAAAAGAGCAATGTCAGGAAGCAGAAGTACCCTTTTTCTTCAAACAATGGGGAGGAAAAAATAAGAAAAAAGCAGGAAGGGTTTTACAAGGAAAAGAATATGACCAAATGCCTATTTTTAGTTCAAATAACAACAAAACACCCCTTCAACCTCAGATTTAGCTTATGATAGAAGAGGAGAGAATATAGACTAAAAATTAATCTCTAATTCCTACTTCAAAACCTCCAATTAAAACCCAAATTCCATCTCAAAGGGTCTTGTGGAACGGCTGCAAAAGTAGCTGTATTTAGGCTAGAAGTATGATAAAAACGGGCATCAAGCAAGTTTCTAAAACGAGTAAAGACAGTAAAATTGTCTTTTATAGTATATCCTGTATAAAGAGAAACTACTGTAAATGGGTCGTTACCAATTGGATTTTCTGCATCATCTTGAAATGTCGTATGATAACTCGTACTTCTATATAAAATAGAGGGCGTAAAATCTAAGTTTTTATACGAAAACTCACTCATAAACTTGATGGTGTGCATAGCACTAAGAGGAAGCCTTCGCCCATCTATGTTTCCATCAGAATAAGAATAAGCCAAATTTGTATGCACTTTCAAAATACCAAACTCTTGATGATAAGTAGTTTGAAATGTTCCTCCATACGTTACTGTATTACCTTGATTTCTGGGTAGCTCAGCAGCTCCAACTTCTATTCCCTTAAACTCTTTTCCAAACTCAATTACATCTATAATTACGTCTGTAAGTGTGTTGTGATAGACATCAACATTAAAACGAAAATTATTGGTAGGTGCATAAGAAGTATTGAACTCAATAGTTCGGTTTCTTTCTGGGCGCAAATCTGGATTAGGAAGGTGTTTGAAAGGTAAATCAAAGCCAGTAACTTGATTGGTAGAGTTAGTAACTGGAACAAAGCTGCCATAATGTTGAAATGTCTTTTGATTGGAAGGAGCTAAAAATGCTTCTCCATACAAAAGTTTGATATTAAACTTTGCATCAGGCGAAAAAACTAAACCTACACGAGGATTAAAAGCACCTTGATAACGAGTATTATAATCATAACGAGTTCCTAAAGTCATGTAAAAACGATTCGAAAGGCTCGTTTTGAATTGAGCATAAACTCCGTAATTTTGATATTGTGTCCAATAAAAGTCTTGAAAAATAGATAAGTCATTTCCCAAAGAATCTACTACATTTGTTCCGATATAATACTGTCCAGTAGAAAATTCTGGTTTATTATTATCGTAAGGAAAAGGCAAATCTCCCGTTTGTGGAAGAGCTTTTGCATTTTGAAACAAAACTCCAAAGGTAAGATTTGTTTTCTCTGTAAAGGAATATTCAAACTGCTGGTCGAGTTGAAAAGTTGATTCAGAAGCATACTTATAACCTTCCAAATAACCAGAAAACACATTTACAAAATTTGAGGACTTACTTAAAGAAAAGGAGTTGAAGGAAGCAATCGTTCTGAAATAAAGTTTGTCAATCTTCCTCTGAAACGAAGCATACACATTGGTTATGTTAGTTCCATATTTTGCATCTTTTGTATAGACTGCATATTCAGGACGATATCCGATTGAGCTAAAATGTTGTTGTTCATGGTGCGTAAACCCTACCGTAAAACTTTCTCCTACACTAACTTTTGCTCCTATATTGTAGGCTTGTGTAGGCATCTGAAAAGGTAAAATATCTACGATTTGAGTTTCATCTGAACCAGACAAATTAGCCAAAACTTCGCCATTAGTTTGATAACGATTGATGTACCAATCAAAATCTTCTGAATAAAATTCTGGAAAGTTAGGTTCAGCAGAATAATACTGTTTGCCGTAAAGCATAACCGAAACATCTTTGATGGTCGCACCTGCAACAAAAGAATTATCAGTAGTATTAAACCTTCCATACGAAGAGTTTATTTCTGCTCCTTTTATTTCTGCTCCATTTTTGGTAATAATATTTATAATTCCTGAAAAAGCATCTGCACCATACAGAGCCGAAGCAGTGACCCAAAATAACCTCAATTTGTTTGGCGTGATAAATACCAAAGTTATGTTGAATGGGATGCAAAACGCCTGTAATCGAACTAATTCTGATACCGTCTTGCAGAATTACAAAACGCTCGTTTCCACCAATTCCACGTATAGAATAATAGCTATTTGTATATGTATTTGATTTTTGTTGAATTTCTATTTCTGGAATATCTCTCAAAACATCTTCCAAAGAAGTATAACCTCGCTTTCTAATCTGTTTGTCTGTAATTACATAAATCGTCGCTGGAGCAGTTCCGATACGTTCCGAACTTCTACTAGCTGTCATTACTCGTGCATTTGACCATAGATTTTCATAATCCACTTCTTCATCTAAAAGCTCTTGCAGACTGGACTCGAAGGAATGGCGCATAGTAGAATCTGGCGTAGATTTGGTGGTATCGTCTTGACTATAAGCTAGATTTATTTCTACAAAAAAAAGTAAAATGCAAAAGGTAAAAGAGTAATAAAATTTATTCATAATCAAGTGTGTTTCTTATAAAACAAAAGCAAATGGATAGGGAAAAAAAAGAAGGAAAATTTTTATGTATCAAATTAAGCATAACTACTCTTTTTTCAAAATTCTATTTCTAGAAATCAACTTCATACTCTAAAAAGTGGGCTACATAAGACCATCTACCCATTCATAAAACTGGTTTAAAAACTCTTCTTTTGTTCCTCCATTTTCTCTAAAGTATTTTACTGAAAAATTATCATATTTATTTCCCGCTGATTTAGAAATTTTGTTGTTCTCTTCATCTAAAATTAAATCGTGATGCAGAAAAGTAGTTTCTAAAAAAGATTTCTTCTCCAAAATTTTGGCTAAAAAAAGTTGTGCAGCCGTTGAATGTATCAAATCTTTTCCTCGTACAACAAAATTAATATTCATTCTACAATCGTCAATCAAGGAAACAAGTTGATAAGAGGGCAAATCATCTTTTTTCTGTACGATAAAAAAAGGCATTTTTTTATTCAAATCAATTTCAAAATTAGTTTTGTTACAATCATTTATTAAAATAGATTTTTCAGTAAAATAATTGGTATCTATTCGAAGAGCAGCCTTTTTTTGACTTTTAATAATCAAATTACTATTTAAACTATCTTGATTTGTCAAACAAAATCCATCATAATTATTTGTGTTACTAATTCCGTTTTCTTTGTTTCTATTTTGAATTTCTGAACGAGAACAAAAACACTCAAAAACAGCGTTTTTAGTTTTCAAAATTTCAATTTCTTTTTGATAGAGTTCTAGAAAATGATGTTGCGAGTAATTAGCTTCAAAATCTTCTGTATTTTTTGCACCTTCATTCCAGTCTATTCCTAGAAAATGGAGCGTTTCGAAAAATATCTTGTAGATATTCTGGTCTTTTCCGATTTTTATCTATGTCATCGATACGTAAAGTAAGTGTTCCTCCTGTTTTTCTTACCAATATCCACGTTAAAAGGAAAGAAAAAGCATTACCTTTGTGTAAGAAACCCGAAGGAGTAGGCGCAATTCTTGAATGAATCGGAGTTTTGATAGAATCTAATATCAATTTTATTTTGAAATGGTTCATTTCTGTTTTTCAAAACCACAAGAATCTTTAAGACATCTTAGGGTATTGATAATTTTATTTTTTTTTGATACATAATTTGTTAGGTTCTTTTATAATTTTTGTCCTAACGTTTATTAAAAATAATTTTAAATTGGTCTATACCAAAGGACTTTCATTCTAAGACATGTATTCAAGGTCAAAAAAGGCTTATTTTGTCTAATTCAGCTCTTCGGTGCAGACTTAAACAGAATACAAGATAGATTTATTTTCTATTAAAAATCACAAAAAGGCAAAAATCGTCAGAGAACCTTTTTTATTTAGTTCTTGAATATTTTTACCAAAACTATACTGATAATAATTATCAAAATCATTGTTCCATACATTAAAGGTTCTACGTAGAGATACTTTTTGTACTTCTGATACCATTTTTGAAATGCTTTTTTCATATTTTTTGGTTCTTTTTTACTTGTAGATTTTAAAACGTAACATAAATTTACTACCTATCTACTTAGCAGGGCTTGTCCATTTGTTTCCCTTCAGTCTAAAACGCCAAGGCAAATGTTTGTCTTCTTCTGCATAATCAATATTGACACGAGCAGAAGCGATTATTTGGTTTTCTTCAATTACTTCTTTTCTATCTTCTATCCAAATACGATTTTCTGTCAAATCTTGTCCATAATCTGAAAGTTCAATTCCCATGGCAAGCGACATTACTCCGTCATGCTGTGATGTTTCGTTTTAGTTTCAAATTACCTTCTTTATCTTCTATTTTTTCCATTTTTCGGCGTTCCAGCATTATTTCTATTCCTTCAATAGGTTGGACAGCACGAATCAAAACGGCATCGGCTTTTCCGTATTCATTGGTTACAATATTAAAAAGTTTGTACATTCCATAGACCAAATAAACATACGCCACGCCCCCTTCTTCAAACATAATTTTGGTGCGTTTCGTTTTTTTATTCAAGTGTGCATGACAGGCTTTATCTGTTTGTCCACAATAGGCTTCTGTTTCTACTATTTTGCCGACTGTAATTTTGTCGTCTATGTCTGTTACTAAATATTTACCTAAAAGCTCTCTGGCAATCTGAACAACGTCAGAACGGGTATAAAATGATTTTGATAATTTTTGATATTTTGACATACAAGTGGATAATTTTAAGACTTTTGCAAGATCGAATATATAATCACAGAATACATTAATCCGTTTTTTGTTATTAAAAATACAATTTAACCAAAACTGCACTTCCTAGGAAACGTTTTGTTTATTTTGTGAGGAAGCCAGCACATGCAGTAAATACATTAAAAAAGCCTTTTCAAAACTAATTTGAAAAGGCTTTTTCATTATCTAAAAAGTAAAGAAAAACACAACTTATTTCTTCTTCGTATTATTATAACGACGACGAGGAGTTACATTTTTCAAATCCAAATCTATTGGAGGACGAACGTTTGTACGTGGTCTTCTTCTAGATGTTTTTTCTTCATCAGTATCATTTTTTAAGCGAGCTAGACGAGAACTTTCTTTTTGTTGTTCTTTTTGTTTTTCCTCTTTTGGAGCAATCGATGCTTTACTACTCTCTTGAAGGTTTTGATGTAATTTTTCGATTACACTATCTTTTTTCGGTGGCTCTTGCTTTTCGCTTTGTTTTTTATCTGTTTGGTTAGTATTAGATTGTTGAGTTTCGTTTTGAGCTTCCGAATTTATCTCTTTTAACTCCTTTGCCTCTTTTGACTTTCTGGCGTTCTGTCTTTTAGGTGGCTGCCTTTTGGTTTGTTCCTTGCTTTGCTTTGCGCTTTGCTCTACATTCTGGTCAGCTTTATTTTCAACCTTTGGTTCGTTTTTAAGTTCATTTTTCTGCTCACTTTTTACTTCATTCTTGAGCTCATTTTTGGTTTCGTTTTGAGGTGTAGATTGTTCTGTTTCAACTGTCTTACGAATCGGTCTTTTATTACTTCTCGTTTTTCGAGTTGAATTTTTCTTTTTGTACCTACGGTTTTTCTTAGGTGCAGCAGTTTGTTCACCAGAATCAACAGATGTGCTTTCAGCTACTTCAGTTTTATTGTTTTGCTTAGCTTCTACATTCTGTTTACTTTCTTGATTAGTTACATTCTCCTCTTCTTTTTTAGCAGCAACAGGAGTTTGTTTCTTTCGTTGAGAAGCTCTAGCAGGTGGAGCTTGTTTTGTTGGAGGTAAGTTTTTGGTTTCCTCTTGTTTTGCTTCTATCTGTTTTTCTTGCTTCTCCTGTTTGGTCTGTTTTTCATTCGGATTCTCAACGACAGGTTTTTGTCTTTTCTTTGGATTGAAGTTACTTTTTCGTTCTACTTTATCCTTAAAATCCTGTTTTGTTTCGTTTACCGAATCAGCGAATTCTTCTTTCTTTTTGGGCTTTGTGCTTCTGTTACGAGTCTTTTTACCCACATTTTCCATAGCAATTCTGGCTCTTTCCGAACGTGCAGCTTTTGCTTTCTGCTCTTTTGTCATCGGCTTGGCATCTTCATTCTGATTGCTTCTATCCTTACTATTTCTATTGAATTTGGAATCGGAAAGACTTTCTCTTTTATCTCTACGCTCTACTCTGTCCATCAAAGTAACAGGAGAAGAAGGTATTTTATGCTGATTCTTCGTTCCTTTTGAAGCATGTATTTTCGGGTCATACGGATTTATTTTGTCGCTCGTAATTTTTATACCACTCGGTTTGCTGTTTTGGTCGTAATGATAACGAATAATATATTCATTGAGCGACTGGTAAGTTTGAATGTTTTCTCTAACAAAGAAACCAATAATTCCACGATATACTTTTCCCCTCTCACAACTATTTTGCAAAAGTTTGTCATCTATAACTGCCGAACTACAATTCGTACAAAAGTGATTTTCTGCCGAAATAATAAGTTGAGTAAGTGTATTAGTAGCACAAACAAAAATAGCTGCTTTTTTTTCTGTTTCAGATTCGCATCTCGGACAAACAGAAGTTTCTTTAATACGTTGTGTGCTGTACAGATTTTGTACATTTCCTTCGAAAAGGGTAAGATTTGATTTTTCTATAAATGCGTTTACTTCTTCTTTGCATTCTTCTTCGTCAAGTGAAGTCAGATTTTTCGCTGTCCCACCCAAACCAACGAGTTTGCGTAGCCAATTCATCATAATTGCGTATAATTTTGTCAGTAAAAAGTAATTTTACCTTTTTACTTTTTTTGTATAATAGTTTTAAAAATGTATGTATTAGACAAAACTATGAGATGATATAATTTTTAATATAATGATGAAATAAATGAAATTTACTTTATGTATGAATTTGACTATTAAATTCTATTCTAAATTCTTTATATCCTAAATTTTGCTCTTGAAGGATTTTATCAAAAAATTAGTTCTCAATTTTTCAATTTCTTGTTTTCAAGTTTTCTTCAAAATTCATTTTTCATCATTACTTCTCATCATTCTCTTTCAAGAACATTTTAATTCATCTCTATTTTGCTAGATACATATTGATTTAGGTGGTCTAAATTTCTCTAAACTCGTCTAAATTTATTTAATTTAGGAAATAACATTTACTTATTTACTCTTTAAATTACTCTGTAAAATTGATTCGTAAATTTTTATACTAACTTTTTATCATTTCCAAATTTCTGCAAAGTTCGTCAAAATTTTGGATTTATTAATCAATTATCATTAAGAATACGAATTTTTTATTGTATTTCAAACCTTTTTTTGATAAAATAATTAATAAACAGTGATTTGGTTCGTTTTTGTTGCTAAAAAATCTTTTCTTACTCTCTTATTATCTTATCCTTTTCTATTTTTTATAAAAATTATGAATCAACAAAACTCTATATTCAAAAGAATCAATAAACAAGAAATTCTTGAAATGGAATCTCGTTTTCGTGCAAATTTTATCAATTCTATTTCTGGTTTTAAAAGTGTTGGTCTTATCGGAACAGTTTCGCAAGATAAAAAGACTAATCTAGCTATTTTTAGTCAAGTTTTTCACTTAGGCGCAAATCCTGCTTTGATGGGTTTTATTGTTCGTCCAGATGTTTCTCCTCGTCATACATTAGAAAATATTGAGCAAATGAAGTTTTTTACTTTCAATCATATAAGAGAAGAATTTTACAAACAAGCGCATCAAACTTCAGCACGTTACGATAAAGAAATTTCAGAGTTTGAAGCAACAGGACTTACTCCTCATTTTGAAGATGATTTTGTTGCGCCTTATGTAAAAGAATCTCACTTCAAAGTCGGATTAAAACTAGAAGAAAAGCACGAACTAACTATAAATAATACTATTTTTCTGATTGCAAGTGTACAAGAAGTAATTTTGAATGAAGAAATTATCGAAAAAGATGGTTATCTTGACATAGAAAAAGCAGGAACAATTACTTCTTCGTGTTTGGATAGTTATCACACTACCAAAAGATTAGAAAGACTTCCATATGCGAAAACAAAGTAAGAATTTAGAATTTAGATTTTAGAATGAATTTCAAATTCAATTAAATGATTGATTTCAATTCTTTCATGTGTAGGGAAAATGGCTTGCCTTTTCCTAATATATGTATGTATCAATTTTTTCAAAAAATGTATTCAAAATACAATTAAAACACACAAATAAACTTTAATTTATGAGCACTGACACAACAAGCAAAGAAAAATTAAACGAAAAAGACGAATACCGTCTTACATTTTCCTACTCACAAGAACAAGTAAACCGTTTTGCAGAAGTAACAGGCGATAACAATCCGTTGCATCTTGATGAAAAATATGCAGCAACGACGATGTTTAAACGTCCGATTATGCACGGATTTTTGGGAGGAAGTGTTTTTTCGAAAATCTTCGGAACGTTATTTCCGGGAGAAGGAACAATTTATATGAATCAAGTCATGAATTTTATGCGTCCGATGTTTGTTGACACAGAATACGAAGCTGTCATGACGATTACAGAAATCAATAGAGAAAAAAATCGTGCAAAAGTGCAGACACAAGTGATAGATAAGACAACAGGAAAGGTTACCATTGATGGAGAAGCTACCGTTATTAATCCAAATAGATTGTAATATCAAAAGCATTTTTCCATAACGTAGAGTTTGCAAACCCTATGTTATGGAAAAATATAAAACTAATTTCAAAATTATTTCTCTACTGCAAATTTCTTTTTGAGGTTCAAAATCATATCTTTTGTTGTTCTTTCCATGTCGTACTCATGTTTCCAATTCCAATCTTTGCGAGCTACATCGTCGTTCATTGTATCTGACCACGAATTGGCAATGGATTGTCTTAGCTCATCTATTTTATAATCAATTTCCAAATCTGGAATATGTTTTTTGATCTCGTTGTAGAGTTCTTTTGGCGTACAATCAAAGGCATTTAGATTATATCCTTCGTGTGTCGACAAACTTTCCTTTGGAGCTTCCATAAGTTCTAATGTTGCACGGACTGCATCAGGAATATACATCATCGGAAGGCGAGTATTCTCTTCCAAAAAACAACTGAATTTTTTCCCTTCAACGGCTTTATAAAAAATATTGAACAGCATAATCTGTAGTTCCACCACCGGGAGGAGTTTTGTAACTAATAAGACCAGGATAACGCAACGAGCGCACATCTACACCATATTTATTGAAATAATATTCGCACCATTGCTCGCCTGCTCGTTTGCTAATTCCATAAATCGTTGCAGGATTCATGGGCGTATATTGAGGAGCTGGCGAAGGTGTAGAAGTTCCGAAAACAGCAATCGAACTTGGATAATATACTTTTTTTAGCTTTTCATAATGTGCTACTTCCAAAACGTTCAAAAGTCCGTTCATATTAATGTTCCATGTCAGCTTTGGGTTTTCTTCTCCTTTTGCTGAAAGAATAGCAGCTAGATGATAAATTTGTGTAACCTTATGTTTTTTAACAATCGAACGAAGGGCATCATTATCCAACACATCAAGCATTTCGAAGATGCTATTTTCTTCCTGTGGTCTTCGTATATCTGAACCGATGACGGCATCTTGTCCGTATTTGTCTTGTAAAGCAGCCGAAAGTTCTGTTCCTAATTGTCCGTTCGCACCAATGATAAGTATTTTTTCCATTCTGTTTTGTGTGTTGTTTAGTTCTCTTTAACTGCCGTTGTTGGTGTTTTAGTGAAGCGACACCAACAACATTATTTACACTTTATGTTGTTTGGTTTATTTTTATACAAATTAGGCTAAAAAAAACGAATTGCAAAACAAAAAGGCTTTCACATCAAATATGAAAGCCTTTTTAAGTTTTTTTGAAACTTGATTATTCAATTTCTTTTAGCGTAACAAAACCAGTTTCATAATTTTTCAGCTAATAATAATGAATTTCCTTTGCCCATTACAGTATTAATTTCATTAAAATCAATTGAATTAGGAGAAGAAAAAAAGTCGTTCAAATCTACTCTCAAAACGATTTTCTTATTTTCTGTACTCTTGTTTTCTGTATCAAACACTCCTTTTTCATTGCTAGAATCAAAACTGACACTCGTTTTCCTATAATTTTGATTAAGTCCAATATGAAAAACAAGAGGAGTAAAAGAAGGTATATCAACAGAACTATTGTGGTATTTTCCTTCCATTACCACAAATTTATAGCCTGTATTCCAGTCCCACGCCATACTATTACTAATATCCAGATCACCAGAATTATCTAAAGAAGTATTTTTGATAGAATCTATACCAATAGAAAAATTTAATTTAGAGTATTCTCCTTTTTTTACCAAAATTTCTTTGCTGAAAGTAGCCGTTTCTCTATCTGCTGAAAACAAATAATAGGAATCTTCTACTTTGAAAGTTTCATTTGAAGAAGCTGATTCAAATTCAAAGTTGCTCAAATAGAATTTGAAGTTTTCTAATAAATATTTTTGCCCTAACTCATTTTGATACTCTTGCAACAGATTTAAAGGCTTTTCTTTTACAAAAAGCTGTACTTCTAAAGTTACTTTCTTTGTTTCGTCTTCCTTTTCTGTTTCGTTGTTGGAACAAGAAATGCAGAACAGAAAAATTAATGCAAGTAAAGAATAATCGAATATATTTTTCATAATTGTTTATTTGTTAAAATGTATTTTTTCCATAAAATAGGGTTTGCAAACCCTGTGTTATGGAAAAATGTAAATCTAGTACACCTAAACAGGGTTTTAATCCTGTTTTTACACATTATCTTTCTTTTTCTCTCTATATCTATCCAAACTTTTCTCTGCTGTGTTTTTGATTTTATTTTGAACTAGAGAAGTCCAGCCTAAAAGTTTTCCAGACATTCCTAAAGCCATTCCAGACCATTTCCATAAGTCAAAATCATCGGTATGACGTACAATTTTTCCGTTTTCAAACTCAAAAGTAGCTTTTATCTTATTATGAACAGTATTTCCTGTTTTGCTAAATGGATAAATTGCTTCCCAATGAGCCGAACCAATATTTCCATTTGCTTTAACATCTGAAAAAGAAACTTTCAAATCAGTTGCACTTTCTAAAAGCATTCTCCACATATCTCTGGCTTCTTCTCCTTTCAAATTTTTGAAAGCAGGATCATTAAAAACAATATCATCAGCATAACAACGTGCCATTTTCTCTGCATCTTTATTCTTAAAGGCAGTATAAAAGTCGGTAATCAACTGTTCTTTTTCTTCGTTCGAACTCATAACTATTTTTTACTTTTTAGCTCAATATATTTATCAAAAGTAACCAATATGACTTGATAAAGCTAATTTTTACGAATTTTGAAAACGTAATTTAAGTTATAAAATAGGTTGGTATAATGTAAAATTAGAAAGCAAATAAAGTAACTCCAATCGTTATTGGTGTTCCTCCATTACAATCACAATCTAATCTATCTTTTTGAAATAAGGTATTCAATCCGTAATAACCAAATAAATAAAAACTTCCGTAACCAACACGAGCCAAAGCACCATAGCGCACAGGCGTAACGAAGAAATTATTTTTTATTTTCTCTATGTAATTAGCTCCGTCGTCTTGATAGCGTACTTTTGTAGCTGCCGAAAGAGGAATTCCGAACTTTCCACCGAGCGCAAATCGAATTCCTTTTTTTGTAGGATTTGGGATATAGTGAAACTCTAAAGGAATATCCAAATAAGCAACCGAAAATTTGCTTTTCCTAACCTTGTCTTTTTCTAGTTCATAAAACTGAATTCTGTCTTCTCCCAATAGATTATCTCCTCTAAAAAGATTTACATCGTCTTTAAACATATAATTATCGACAGCCAAAGAAAGACCAGGCAAAAACTTTACATTCGTTCCTAAATCTATATTTCCCATATAGGACATATTGACAGACCAAGAACCCCAAATTTTCAAATCCATTGGATCAGGTCGGTTTAGAAGTGAACTTACACCAAAATCAAGAATAAAATAACCAGGGACAATCTCATCACGAGTATTGATAATATCTTTGTCTTTATCGATACGCATCCGTTGTGCAAAAACAGTAGAAACAGAAAAAATGAGTAGAAAACTAACAAAAATAGAAGAAGCGAAAATCTTTTTCATTGTTGAAAATATATAGATAAAAAGTATAGGTAATCAGAATTTGATACAAGATAAAAAAAATAGTTGTATTCAATCCATTAACTCAAACTGTAAAAGATAGTTTAAAGTAGTTGATACTTTAAATTGATTAGGACAAACGCACGAAATTTATTTTTCATCTTTTAGCTACGCTGACTTTTAGTTCCCCATTAGCAATGTCCTTTTATCTTCGACAAAGACGATTGCTAAGGGAAAAAATGACAAACTTGAAGATTCTACCTTAGCAATGGTTAATTTTTGAAAAAAAATTGACCTTGCTAATGGTAAGATACAGCACAAAATTCAATAAAATGGTTTATTTAAAATTTCGTGCGTTTGCCCTATAAATTGATTGAAAACAGAAAGCATTCTGAATAAATATAAATATTGTACTTTTGATAATTATTGAATGTTTTTTAAAGAGCATTTTTAAATAATAGTTGCAATTATTGATTTTTGTTTCTACTTTAGTTGGGAAGAATATTTTCTATTTACAAACAATTTTTTTTTCTATGAATTTTTTGGATATAAATTCTTTATTAGAAAACCATACGACAGTCAAATTAATACGAGCAAGAAATGCTAGTTTGATTATTAGTTTTTTATTTAAAGCCTTCAAAACTACAAATCCAAACCTGAATGCCGAAACAATAGAAGAGAAAAATCTTGTTGAAGAGTTAGTAGATTATTTATATCAAATCGAAAAAGAAGAGGTTTATACCAAGTCAGCAAAAGAATATCTTACCGATTGGACAAATGACGGATACTTGAGAAAATATTTGACTCAAAACGATATTTTTGTTTATGAACTTACTTCTTCCATTGAAAATGCGTTTAGTTGGATTACTTCACTTACAGAACGAAAATTTGTAGGGCAAGAATCAAGATTAAGGAATTTGTTTGAAAGTATAAAAGAGTTGAGTATAAACTCAAAAACAGATTACGAAACTAGAATAAAAGCATTAGAAGACGAAAAAAGAGAAATAGAACAGAAAATTGAAGATGCAAAAAATGGCTATTTAAAAACCCTAGACGACAGACAAATAAAGGAACAATTCTATTTAATAGAAGAAACAGGAAGAATACTTTTGTCAGATTTTAAGCAAGTAGAACAGAATTTTAGAGATATGGACAGGAATTTTCGTCAAAAAGTAATTACTACTACGCTCAAAAAAGGAACGATAATAGATAATTTTTTGGAAGAAGAAAATAATCTCTTGAAAACTGACCAAGGAAGAAGTTTTGAAGCCTTTTGGGATTTCTTTTTAGTACAATCCAAACAAAGTGAATTTGAAGGGTATTTAAACGATATTGTAGCTTTAGAAGCTGTAAAGGAAGTTCAAAACAAGGATTTCCCTATTCAGAATATTCAAAACAAACTCATAGAAGCTGGTGCAAAAACAAAAAATGCAACCAATTCTTTGGTAGAACAATTACGAAAATATTTAGAGCATAAATCTTTTTTGGAGAACAAACGCATTCATGATAACATTCAAGAAATTTTCAAGATTATTGGACAAAATCCAGAATTAGATTTCGAGAAAATTCCTCCTTTAGAATTAAGTAAAATTATCAAAATTGATTTGATGTTAGACAAACCTTTATTCAATCCTCCAGAAAAAATAAATTTCTTAGCTAACAAAATTGAAGAAGGTGTAGCAAATGAAAATGATAATAAACTCTACCAGCAGTTTGAAATCAATATTCAACAGCTAAAACAAAACATAAAAGAGGCACTAAAACACAAAACACAGATTTCTATGGTTGATTTTCTGCAAGAATATGAAATAGAAAAAGGAATTGCAGAAGTACTGGCTTACGTAAATATTGCTCATAAATCAAAAAAACATATTGTTTCTGATGACGAATTAGAACGCATTATCATTTCCAATAAAAGAAAACAGAAGAAATTCTCTATCCAAATTCCTCAAATTATTTTTTGCCGATGAAAGATTATTCAAACGCTTTGGTTGCACTCTTAAAAGGTGTGGTTTATAGTAGAAATGAAAAAACGTGGGACGAAATTATAAATCCGACCAATACAAAAGACATTCAAAATTACTTTGCTGACATTAATCTTGATGTAATTATCAACAAAGAAGAAGGTTTTGCTTATCTAAAACAAAAAGTAGAAGAGGAAGATGCAGACCAAAATGAGCCAAAAATTACTAATCTGATTGAAAAACGACAACTCAATTTTCATGTTTCTCTTTTGTGTCTTCTTCTGCGAAAACATTTGATAGAAAACGATAGAGAAGGCGATCAGTTGCAAGCCATTCTATCAAAAAAGGATATTCTTAAAGAATTAAAGCCTTTTTATTCCGAAACAACAAACGAACCCAAACAAGCCAAAAAGATAGAGGCTGCCATTACGAAACTGGTAAAAGAAGGTTTTTTGAGAAAAATGAAAACAGAAGAAGAGCAATATGAAATTAATAGAATAATAAAGGCATTTGTAGATGCTGATATTATTCAAGATTATTTAGAAAAATTACAAACTTATACAGAGCAAAATCCTCAATAGAGTAGAATATGAATCAATTAGAAGTATCAAACGATGACACAAAAGTAGGTTACCGTTTAGAATCTATGGAAGTTTTGAATTGGGGAACTTTCGACAAAAAAGTATGGAAAATAGAACCTAACGGACATACAGCATTGCTTACAGGCGATGTAGGCTCTGGAAAATCTACTCTTGTCGATGCCATTACTTGTCTAATTGTTCCTCACGACAAAATTATTTTCAACAAATCAGCAGGTGCAGAACGTAAAGAGAGAAGTTTAGCTTCTTACATAAAAGGAGAGTATAAAAATGTAAAGAATTCGGATATGAGTTCTAGAGAAAAGGCTGTTTCTCTGCGCTACAATTCTAAAGAACATACTACATTTAGTGTTTTGATTGCCAATTTTAGTAATAAGGGATATAATTCTGTAATAGCTTTAGCACAGGTTTTTTGGATAGAAAATGGGAAAGTAAAGAAACTTTTATTGATTAGAGAGAAAGAAAAATTATCTATTCAAGAGCATTTTAGTGATATAAAAAACCCAAAAGACTTACGGAAAAATATAAAATCACTTTCTAATCTAGAGATTTTTGATAGTTTTTCGTCTTACAGCCAAAAGTTTAGGCACTTATTTGGAATGAATTCGAAACAAGCTATTGATTTATTTTATCAAACCGTTTCGATGAAATCGGTGGCTAGTTTGAATACATTTGTAAAAGAACAAATGCTTGAACAAACAAATATCAAAGAAAAAATAGAACAACTCAAAAAGCAGTTTGACAATCTGAATAGAGCACATCAAGCTGTTTTGATGGCTAGAAAAAAGAAAGAAGCTTTATTTCCTTTGCAAGAACTAGATAAAGAATTGAAATCATTACAGAAAGAGCAAGAGAGAATAAAGATTTTTCTGGAAGCAATGCCAAGTTATTTTGCTACTCAAAAAGTGATTTTTTTAGAACAAGAAATAAAAAAGAGTGAGGAAAAACTAAATCGTTTAGAGAATAAAATAGATGAAATAAAAATTTTATTAGAAGAGCATAGAAATAATCAAGCTGAAATTAGACAGTTGATTGCTTTGAATGGAGGAGATAGATTAAAACAAATAGAAAGAGAAATACAAATAAAAGAAACGACTAAAAAACAGAAAAGTAAAAGGCACGAAAAATATTCTTCTTTGACAACTAGTTTAGAGTTTGAAAATTCTCAAAACGAACAAAGTTTTTTCAAAAATAGAGATGCAGCAACTCAAAAGGTAAAAGAATTAAGTAAAGAATCTGATAATTTGCTTCAACTATTTGCAGAGCAAACCAGTAAAAACACCAATTTAAAACAGGAAATTCAGACAGAAAAAAAGGAATTAGAATCATTGAAGACTAGAGAAAACCAAATCCCTCTTCCTTTTTTAGAGCTTAGAGAAATTTTGTCTCAAAAATTGAATATTGATACTAAAGAAATTCCGTTTGCAGGAGAGTTATTGAAAGTCCATGAAGATGAAAAAGAGTGGGAAGCTGCACTAGAAAGGCTTTTGAAAAGTTTTGGAATGAGTATGCTTGTTCCTCAAAATCATTATGCTCAAATAAGTAAATATATCAACGAAACAACACTCAAAGACCGAAAAAATAAAGGTTTGCGATTAGAATTTATAAAGATAGATTTACCATTTTCTCAAAACTCCACTTCTAATTATTCCATTGAAGATGATTCTGCTGTTTATAAAATTGAAATCAAAAATTCTATTTTTTATGATTGGTTGGAAAATCAAATCCAGCAGCGTTTTAATTATAGATGTGTTGATTTTGAGGAATTTAAAAAAATTCCTAATTACGTCATTACCAAAAAAGGATTTTACAAATTGAATAAAAACCATCACATAAAAGACGATAGAAAAGAGTTATGGGATAGAAGAAATTTTATTTTGGGTTGGAAAAATGAAGAAAAAATCAGAGCTGTAGAAAAAAACTTGAATGATTTGCAGCAGCAGCAAGAAACATTATATCATTTAATCAACGAAAATAATTTACAAAGGGAAGCCAACAAACAAAAAGAGAAGAATCTAAATGAACTGATAAATTTTGAGGATTGGTTTGAGCTAAATTGGCAAGATGAAGCAAAAGTAATTTTGAGTTTGGAAAAAGAACGAGAAGAAATAAAAGGTAAAAGTGATGTTTTTGAAATCTTAGAAAAAAAAGCAGAACTAGAAAGCAACAAAATAGCAGAATTAGAAACTCAAAAAAGCAAATTAGAAAAAGAAACAGGTGCAGAAGAAGACAGAGTAAAGCAAAATAAAGTAGAAATTAGAACAGAAATGCAATTATCAAAAACGCTTACAGAAGAGCAAAAAGAAATTTATTATCCAATCATAAAATCAGAAGTAAAAGCAACTTTACAAAATAGAAAAGATGTAACAAACAAAGAAAATGAACTAAGAAAAACGATTAGAGAAAAAGGAGATACTATAATTTCTAAGATAAACACCAATACAAACAGGATAATCAAATCTATGCAAAACTATAAAAACGAGTTTGCAGCCGATGCCTTGGAACTCTCTGTAGAAATAGATTCTATTGGAGAATATGTAGAAAAATTAGAAGACGTAATTGGTAATGATTTGCCAAAACATGAAGCAACTTTCAAAGAAAGACTAAATCAAAGTACATTACAAGATTTATTTATTTTTCATAATGAATTAGAACAAAGTCAAAAATCGATTATTGATAAAATAAGTGAGATTAATACACATTTAAGAAATATAGAATTTAATCAAGGCACATACATCGAACTCGTTTCTGATAAGAATAAAGATATACGAATAAAAGCCTTTAAAGCAGATTTGAAAGCCTGTTTGGAGAACATTAGCGACCTAACCGATGCTTATGCAGAATATAGATTTGAGCAGGTACAGAAACTTTTGAATAAATTTAGAAGCAACGAAAACAAGGATATCGAATGGACGAAAATAGTAACTGATGTTAGAAATTGGTTTGATTTCGGAGCAAGTGAAAAATATATCGATGATAATTCTGAAAAGGAATTTTATGCAGGAAGTTCTGGTAAATCAGGAGGACAAAAAGAAAAGTTAGCCTATACCATTATTGCATCTTCTTTAGCGTATCAATTTGGATTACATCACAAAGAAGCAAATAGCAAATCTTTTCGTTTTGCTGTAATAGATGAAGCCTTCGGAAAAGGAAGCGACTCGAGTGCAGAATATGGATTAGAACTTTTCAAAAAATTAAATCTTCAACTTCTCATTGTTACTCCTTTGCAGAAGATTCAAATCATTGAAAATTACATTAGTGCAGTACATTATGTGTCAAATACAGAAGGAAATAATTCGCAAATTTCTAATTTAAGTGTAGAAGAATACAAAGCAGAAAAACAAAGACAAAACGAATTTGAAAACTAAAATATAATAAAATGATAAATCCTATTGAAATAAAAGAACAATGCACAAAATGGTGGAAAAGTCTAATTATAGCAACAATAAATAAAGAATCCATTTTTCCAAAAGAAATAAAGCGAATAGGGAAACCAACAGTAAAATATATTACAGAAGATTATACTAACTTTATTAATGAAACGAAACTTTTGATAAAGCATTCGAAGAATGATACTACGAATAAAAAAGGATATAGATTAATTTTTAAAGAAATAAAATCTAATAAAATAGGCAATCAGAGTGTAATAAATCAAATCTATATAGATAGTTTAGATGATTTTCTCAAAATCACTAAAAAAGAGAAAGAATATGCTTCTTTAATAAAAAATTTAGAATTAATAAATAAGCAACTTCCTATTTTGAAAAAATGGCTCATTCAGAATCCATCAAAATTAATAAGTCACATTACGTGGACAGACACATTGAAAGTATGTCATTATTTCCTAAAGAATCCTCAACCAAACCTTTATGTGAGAGAATTACCTATTGAGGTTCATACCAAATATATCATTGAAAACAGAAGTATATTAGAATCGTTACTAGATTTTTTGATAAAGGATTACACAAATCCGTTGATAAAGAAAGCAAAAAATGAAAGAGATTTTTCCGTAAAATTTTATCTTTTACATAATGAGCAGCAAATACGCATACGATTTTTGGATAAAAAGTTAATTCTTGCTCAAAATATAGAAGACATGACTATTCCTATTTCAGGATTTAAAGAATTAGAAACCAATGCAAAACTTGTATTTGTTACCGAAAACATCAAAAATTTCTTAACTCTTCCAAAACTAGAAAACACTATTGCTTTGTGGAGTGGAGGAGGGTTTTCTGTAAGCTATCTAAAAAATATAGAATGGCTCAAGAGCAAACAGTTTTTATATTGGGGAGATTTAGATGCACAAGGTTTTCATATTTTGCATCAATTCAGAACTTATTTCCCTACTACTATTACTGTAATGATGGATAAAGAAACACTATCCAAATTCAAGGCAGAAAAAGGAGAACCAACTGTAGCTTATGATTTACCCACTCTTTCAGAGCAAGAGTTAGAGTTATACAATTATCTGCGTGAAAATGATTTTCGCTTAGAACAAGAGAAAATACCAAATATTTATGCAAAAAAAGAAATTGAGAAGGTGTATGAGAATTTATAATTTTGTGTATTTGTTGGTGTCATTATCCTAAAATACTAACAAAGGGAATGTATTTAAACCCTAAAAATCTAAATTTTTGGCATCTTCTTTAAATACTACAATCAAGAAAATAAGATTATTCCTTTTTTTCATTTGCATCACTTCTCATCCAAACACTACGTTGAGGAAACGGAATTTCAATACCTGCTTCGTCCATTTTATACTTTAGTTCTTCTATCAAATCATTATGAACTGCCCAATAATCGGGTGTTTTTGCCCACGAACGAACAGCGATATTGACAGAGTCTATCTCCCAAACTAGTTACTACAATAATCGGATTAGAGGGAGCTTCGCCTTCTTTCAAAACTAAAGGATGTGCGCTTGCCGTTCTTGACATAATCTCTTTTGCCGTCCTTATATCATCGCCATAACTGATTCCGATAGTAATATCAACTCTTCTAATTGGTTCTCTTGAATAATTGGTAATCGGACTGTTTGATAATTCTCCATTCGGAATAATGATAAGTTTGTTGTCTGTAGTATTCAAAAGCGTATAAAAAATCTGAATTTCTTTTACTGTTCCAGTCATTCCTTTTGCTTCAATAAATTCTCCTATTCGGTAGGGTTTCAAAAGAATAATCAAAACACCACCAGCAAAATTAGAAAGACTTCCCTGCAACGCCAGACCAATTGCAAGACCAGCAGCACCAATAATGGCAGCAAAAGAAGTAGTATCAATTCCGACAATAGAAGCCACCACAATAAATAACAAAATCTTCAAAGCAACGCCAATAATACTTGTCAGAAAATTAGCTAAAGCCAAATCATGTATTGCTTTGTGTAATGCTTTTCGGATTAATTTGGTTAAGAAATTCACTACAATCCAACCAATAACTAGTGCAACAAGTGCGTAAAGAATTTTTAAACCATAAGTAAGTAAAAGAGCTTCTATGTTTATCTTCTTAAAATCAAGGTTCATAATTAATAAGTAATGAGTTAGTACAAAACAAAAGATTAGAATAAAAAAGAAGTAGCTTCAACTAAACTATTGCTTCTTTTCTATGTTTAATCTACAAAGATAATGGAATTGAAATTAGTATTCCAAATTAGTATATACCATCAGCCCATGTTTGTAAAACCTTTGATGTGTGTTCGTTTTCTCTAAGAAGCATCAAATTTACCTAAATCATACTTCCAAGGAAGCATTTTATTCAGTTTTGAGCAACTGAATATAAGATTTTAAGAAAGTAAAATAATAAAAATTGAAAGTCGTTTATCTGCATCGAAAACCACGTAAGTTTGGAAATTTTAGCATCGAATCTTATTTTGAAGATATTCGTTCCTACTTGCCTTTTATTTCAGAAAAAATAGAACCTATTGTTTATCAATCTCCTTTTTTTAGTGATGGAATTTTGTTTCGTATCAAAAATATTATCGATGCAAAGAATCAAACTACAAAACTTAAAAGTGATATTAATCATATTACAGGTGATGTACATTTTTTGACAATGGGATTAACTCCAAAAAATACAATTTTGACTATTCACGATTGTGCTTTTTTGGAGCAAGAAGGTAATTCTGTAAAAGACAAACTAAAACGAAGGTTCTTAAAAATGTTTTGGTTGACTCTTCCTGTCAAACAATCTCGTTTTGTTACAGCAGTTTCGGAAGCAACCAAAAGTGAAATTATAAGACATACAAATTGTAATCCTAATAAAATAGTAGTTATTCCAACTACCATTTCTCCAAAATTTAGGGAAGCAGCGCAAAATTATACTCCAAAAAAATTTAACAAAAAAAAACCTGTTATTTTGCAACTAGGAGCAGCCTTCAATAAAAACTTAGAACGTCTTTTTGAGTCTTTAGAAAAAATAGATTGCAAACTTCATATTATTGCGCCACTTTCAGAACATCATTTTGAGCTCCTCAAAAAATACAATATTGATTACCAGCAAGAAGACAAAGTAAGTTTTGAAGACTTAATTTTAGCGTACAAAAACTCTGATTTGGTTTCTTTCGTTTCTACTATTGAAGGTTTTGGAATGCCAATTATAGAAGCCCAAACATTGCAAAAACCTATTATTACAAGTACTGTTTCTTCAATGCCTTGGGTAGCTGGACAGAACTCGTGTTTGGTAAATCCGTATTCTGTACAAGAAATAAAAGAAGGAATTTTGAAGATTATAGATAAAGAAGACTATAGAAATGAACTTGTCAAAAATGGATTGGAAAATATAAAACGATTTAATCCAAAAACTGTAGCTCGTCAGTATGTAGAACTATATGAGAGAATGGAGAACGAAAATGAGAATGGAGAATAAAAAAATCAAATTCACAGGTTTGTTTGTGGAGCTTCAGTTCTAAAATTAAAATTATTTATTAATGAGTTTACACCTTGTCCATCTTTCTACTCCCAAAAATTAGCGAGGAGGCGAACAGCAAATTGCCTACTTAGTTACCGAGTTAGATAAAAATCAACAAACAAATCAAACCGTTCTTACTCCTCAAAATTCTTCTTTGTTTGATTTTGTAAAAGGTTTTATCCAAACTTGTAAGGAAGCAGAATACAGCAAAGAAGACACTAGAAATCTATAATAACGTTATGCAAAACAAATTGTAGAGAAGAATTCAGTTTTCTATTTTTAACTTATCAAAGTTTTTGTTCATAAATTTATCGAAAACATCAAATCCTTTGTATTCTTGTTTACTAATTCCTATTTTTTTTATCTTTTTAGCTTTGTTTTTTTTGTCTTTAGCAAAACTCACTTCAATTATTTTATAAACATCATTAAACGTCTTTATTTCTACAGCACTCCATTCTTTGAGTTCTTGGAAAGACCATTTCTTGTTTGGCAAAAATAAATAGGAAGCTATAAGTTCCTTTTTAGAAAAATAAAAATTAATAGGCATAAAAGCAATTTTGAGAAGCAACAACACAACGATACTTGCAGCAATTCCGATAATCAAAAATTTCCAATTTGAATCTAATGAAAGCGACCAAGCAGCAATTCCAATTACTCCGACACAAAAAACAGCCAAGGAAAATAGGGTTTGAAACTTGAAAGAAAGTTTGTTGTTCATACGTTTTTATCACAAATAAATTTATGAGTCTTATTATTATAAAGTTTAGTATTTTGATACTACACTACTTTTTGAATAGTGAAAATCATTCAATCATTCTTCATCTTTATTTTTATCTTCCTTCAACTCTTCAATCAAATTAGAAACTGACGAAATTGGTTTTACAGGAATACCATTATTTTCTGGAGGTAATAATTTGTCCACGTATAAAAGTAAAACATCCAAATGAACAAACATTTCTTTTGCGTGAGGAAGCAATCTCTCACCGTGTGGAAGCAATATTTTACAATGAGGGAGCAACTTTTCAACTTCTGGAAGCAGTACATCTTTGTACTTTAAAAGCAAATCTGTATAAGGCAATAGCTCATCTATATAAGGTTCGAACAAATGAAAATAAGGTAGTAATTCTTCTGAATGAGGTAAAAGTTGATCTGCATACGGAATCAGTTTTTCTGCATGAGGAGCGATTTGATCTGCATAAGGCAAAAGCTGCTCTTTATAGGGCAATAATTTTTCTATATGAGGAGCAAGGACAGAAGATTGAGGCAACAAACTTTTGGCGTGTGGCATAAACTCGTCTGCATGAAGAAGCAAACGAAGACTATGAGGAAACAAAGAAGGCGCATTCCAGAGCAAACTGGGCGCATTTTTGGCAAATCCTTTTAATAAATTTCTATACTTTTTATTAGCCACTTTTACTTAAAAATAATTAGAAATTAAGAATGTAATTTATTAATTATCTGAGAGCAAATAATCATATAATTAGAGTAAAACTTTGATAAATCAAATTATAATAAAGATTGTTAGAGTTGATTTAGTAATTTCATTTTTCCATAGCACAGAGGGCTTGCAAACTCTTTGCTATAGAAAAATAGAACCCTAAAAAATTACTCTTTTGCAGCTACACAAGAAATTTCTACTCTCACATCTTTAGGAAGACGTGAAACTTCAACAGTTTCTCTAGCAGGAGGATTTTCTTTGAAATATTCTCCATAAGCCTTGTTAATAGCTTGAAAATCATTCATATCTTTTACAAAAATACTACATTTTACAATGTTGTAATAAGACAACTCAGCAGCCTCTAAAATTTGTCCTATGTTGTGCATTACTTTATGCGTTTCGTCTTCTATACTTTTACCATCCTGACCAGTAATTTTTCCAGTCTTTGTGTCCATTGCAATCTGACCAGAAACAAAAAGTGTGTTTCCATTCCAAACAGCTTGACTATACGGACCAATGGGAGCGGGAGCTTTTTCTGTAAATACAATTCTTGACATGTTTTTTGGGAATTAGGGTTTGGGAATTTGGAATTGGGAATTAGGGTTTGGGAATTGGGAATTAGGGTTTGGGAATTTGGAATTAGGGTTTGGGAATTTGGAATTGGGAATTAGGGTTTGGGAATTTGGAATTGGGAATTAGGGTTTGGGAATTAGGATTTAGGAAACTCTCCATTTCCCATTTCCTAGTTCCCATTTCCTAATTCCCATTTCCCATTTCCCATTTCCTAGTTCCTATTCTCTAGTTATTTTTTCAGGTTTTCAATAATGATTGCAGAAGCACCACCACCACCATTACAGATAGCAGCTAGTCCATACTTTCCATTATTTTGGCTAAGAACATTAGTAAGTGTAGTTACAATTCTTGCCCCCGAACAGCCTAGAGGATGTCCGAGCGAAACAGCTCCTCCGTTTACATTTACAATCTTTGGGTTTATATCTAATTCTTTATTAAATGCCATCGTTACGGCTGAAAATGCTTCGTTTACTTCAAAATAATCAATATCATTTTTTGTAAGACCAGCACGTTTCAATGCTTTTGGTGCTGCAATTGTTGGCGCAGTCGTAAACCATTGTGGCTCTTGTTCTGCATCTGCAAAATCTACAATTCTAGCTATTGGAGTAAGTCCTAATTCTTTTACTTTTTCTCCACTCATAAGGATTGCTGCTGAAGCACCATCATTAATTGTAGAAGCATTTGCTGCTGTTACGGTTCCGTTTGCAGAAAAAACAGCTCTTAGAGTAGGAATTTTGTCAAACATTACTTTTTTGTATTCCTCATCTTCATTTACAATTACTGCATCTCCTTTTCGTTGTGGAATTTCTACTTCTACAATTTCGTCTTTAAATTTTCCTGCTTCAGTAGCATTTTTTGAGCGAGTGTATGATTCTATTGCAAAGGCATCTTGGGCTTCACGAGTAAACCCATATTTTTCTGCTGTTTTGTCAGCACATGTTCCCATCGCAGAATTGTCGTATGCATCAGATAAGCCATCACGTACAAGTCCATCTATAAGCACTCCATTTCCATAGCCATAGCCACCAAAACGAGCTTTGTCTAAATAAAAAGGAATATTTGACATGCTCTCCATTCCACCAGCAACCACTACATCGGCATACCCCAACATAATATTTTGAGCAGCAAACATAATTGCTTTCATACCCGAAGCACACACTTTATTCACCGTTGTACATTGCACAGAATAGGGAAGACCAGCCAAAACAGCAGCTTGACGAGCAGGTGCTTGTCCAAGATTAGCCGAAATTACATTGCCCATATACACTTCTTGTACTTCTTTTGGGTCAAGGTTAATTTTTGCTAATGCTCCCTTAATCGCAGTTGCGCCTAACTGTGTAGCTGCAACGGCTGCTAAGGAACCATTAAAACTACCGATTGGAGTACGAACTATAGAAACTAAAAAAACTTCTTTGAGTGTCATATAAATATATTTTTGTGTGAGTATTATATTGTAGAGAGTACTGGAAAATTACTATTCTAAAAATAGCTATATAGTCTGCAAGTTACGAAAAAATGAGTTCTTTCTGTCTTATTGTAAGTAATGAATTTGATAGTTGCTAGTATAAGATTTTCACAATTTATTTAATAACCTAAGTTGCATATCACAGATTTCCCAGTCTGTGTGAATGGTAAAGTAAGCTATTTCAGAACAAGAATGCTTATTCATTCAGACTGGGAAGTCTGAAATGCCTGTAATCCACAGCTTGAGTTAGTATTGTAGACAATCATCATAACACTTATCTATGTTTATTCTATAGGTACAGGAAGAAGAAGAAATACTCTTTCTGCTTTAGGGTCTGTTAGCGTAAAAGTAGCTTTTTCTCTAATTTTTAATGGAATATCTTCTATTTTGAGTGCAAAGATAAATTCGATTTTCATTTCTTTGATAAATTCGAATTGCAAGTCATCTTCATTATCTATGCTGTCCTTTTTGGATTCATAAAACGTATAGTAGGGTGTTGCTTTGATAACTTCAACAGGTACTTTTGCATTAAAAGTTAGAATTTTATCACAGTTTTCTATCTCATAAATCGAACACGCATAATTTACATTAATCGCCCAAAATTCTTTTCCCAACATTTTCAAAATATTCCCTACTCCTCCAGCAAAACCAGGGTAATGATCGGGGTATCCTTTTTTAGAACCGTAATAAATACCCTGTTTGTTTTTTACATTTTTAGTTTTTTCTATTATTTTTTCTACAAAACTACGTTCCAAGACTACTCCGTGTTTGTCTTTTAAGTAACCAACTAAAGAAATACTACAAAGTATAATTAATAAAAAAGGTATACTATAAATATATTTTTTATTTTTTATATAAAAATTAAACAAAATATATACAAACAAGACAAGAAAAATAGGAATTGAAGAACTCAACAACATATAAATCTGATTTGCTTCTGATACTTTTAATTCAAATAAAACAATAAAACTAGTTATCTGAAAAAATACAATCAGAATTAATAGATTGGCTACCATCTTGATATTTTTCTCTATAGTTTTTTTTGCATAAGCTAAGAACAAAGTAAAATAGGCAATCCAGTACCAAATATGATATTTAGAAATATCCCAAATAATTCTAACTATGGATTGGTCTGCAACAACTGTTTCTACACCTTGTTGAGATGCCAAATTAGCAAAGTAAGAAACGTAATCTTGATAAAATAAAATTATACAAAGTGTACAAAGTGTCGGAGTCAATAAGATATAAATAACTTCCAATTTTACTATAGAAATATTTTTTCTATTATAAAAAAGAAGAACAATACCTATCAAAAATATAGAAGTATATACAGCAGGAGCATAAAAAATGTGAGCTAAAGGAACAATGCACAACAAACAACTACTTTCTACATATTTTTCCTTATACAAAAAGATTACTGAATAAGAGAGCAAAACAAGAAAAAAGAAGAGTTTTGGTAAGGTCAGTATGCTTCCTCCAGCCGTTTGAAGGTAATAATCAAAAGGCACACAAAATAAAGTTAGAAGAACAAACAAACACGAATAAATTTTATTCATTTGAGGAAACAAAACGCCAATAAGCGCAGCTAAGGAACTATAAGCAAACACAGCCAACAAACAAGTAAATACGTATCCGTAATAAATAATAGGTGGTATTTGCAAGACATTAAAAAAACTAATCCATCTATATATCCATATATCTCCATAATGATAGGGAGAAGCCAAAGATTCAACACTATATTTGCCATATAAAGAGTACCAACTGCTAGTATTTTCCATATTAGTACTACCAGCATACTCGGCTACATTTATGTAAAAGCCAAAATCTACCCACAACATATTGATGCTATCAGCCGAAAAATAATCGTATTTTAGGACTAAAAGTAGTAAAGAAAAGAGGAGAGCCAAAAATATAAATGGAAAAGAAGCCAAACACCCATCTAAATATTTTTTAATAGATAATTTAATAAACAACTTGTCTATAGAAAGAGTAGAAAAATTGCGATATAAAAGCAAACCTATAGGCAAAAGAGAGATTATGAATACTGTATCTCCAAAAGTAGTAATAATAGCCGTTCCGATAGTAAGACCCATAAAACCTGTAAACACAGAACTATGAAACACGCTAGTAGGAGATTGATTTTTGAGCAAATTATCAAACAAAACAGAATTTATAATAAAACCAAATACTGATGTACTGATAATACTTATCAGAATACTAAAGATAATTTCTACCATTACTAAAAAATAATTATTAACGTTATTTCAACATGATTGACATTTTAATGAAGGCAAATAATTTCCAAATTTTATTCTGTGCAATCGTCTTTTTTCCATAAAATAGGGTTTGCAAGCCCTATTTTATAAAAAAGGCAAACTATTATTTCGACGAAAATGAAATCATATACAGAATTTGATAAATGTCACTCATATTGTTATTTACAAATATAGTTCGTAAAACAAAGATGAGAAATAGAAACGATATTTTACTAAAAAAATAGTTTTATTTTTTCTGTTAAAGTTAATAGGTCGAAGACTGTTCTTTGTCTTTTTGTAAAAAAATTTCTTTTTTTGTAAAAACTTAGTACAAATGAAGGCGAGCTTTCTAACCTACTAATTTCAATTTGTTTTATTTCTTAAACTATCTTTGATAACACAGAATTCAATTAGAATATTATGTCCATAAAAATCCAAAAACTCCCTAAATTAAACGATTATGAAACCATTATTTTTGATTTGGGAGGCGTAATTATTAATCTAAATTACCAAAAAACAGAACAAGAATTCAAACGTCTTTTTGGAACTGATTTTTCAGAATTATACTCTAAGCAAACGCAGACCGATATTTTCAATAAACTTGAAACTGGACATGTTACTGAAAAGCAGTTTGTCGAAGCGATGCAAAAATCATCTCCTTTAGAAGTTTCTCATAAAGATATTGTTACTGCTTGGAATGCTATGCTTTTGGATATTCCAAAAGAAAGAATCAAGCTTTTGGAGAAAATTGGAAAAGAAAAACGTATTTTTTTGTTGAGTAATACAAATCAAATTCATAAAATTGCTTTTGATCAAATTCTCTTAGAGACTCATAAAATGCACGGATTAGAATCTCTTTTTGAGAAGGCTTATTTTTCTCATTTGGTAGGAATGCGCAAACCAAACAGAGAAATTTTTGATTTTGTAATTAAAGAAAACAACCTAAATCCTGAAAAAACACTTTTTGTAGATGATAGTCCACAACATATTGAAGGTGCAATCTTGACAGGTCTGAATGCGTATTATTTGGATGTAAACAAACATTCAGTTTTGGATTTGGTATAAAAAAGGCTGTTGAAATCTGACTATTCAACTATCTAACTCAAGTTGTGGAGTACAAGTATTTCAGACTTCCTAGTCTGAATGAATAGCCTTTTTTACCTAAAATAGCTTATCGTCCCTTCTACACAGACTGGGAAGTCTGTGATATGCAACTTGAGTTATCTATTTACGAATAAGTGCATCAAAATCTCTAATAAATCTTTAAATTCGTCTTGATCTAGCCGATTACTATTTTCAAACAAAAGACAATCAAACGACGATTTTGAGTTTAATCCAAACTACTTTTTGAAAATTTTAGTGGTAATAAGTCAGCAATTTTACTTAACACATAAATAGATTTATTTTCCCCTTCCATAATCATACGAATAGGTTTTTCTTGTTTGTTTTCATATTCAGATAATACCTGACGACAACTACCACAAGGAGAAATGGCTATAAAGTTAGTTGCTTGTTTGGGTTTGGCAGCAATAGCAATCGTTTTAATTAGTTGGTTTGGAAACTGTACAGAAGCCGAAAAAATAGCTGTTCGTTCGGCACAAAGTCCAGAAGGATAAGCAGCATTTTCTTGATTACTACCCAATACGATTTGATTGTTTTGAAGTAAAATGGCTGCTCCTACTGAAAAATTAGAATAAGGACAATAAGCTCTTTCTGTTGCTTTTCTAGCTTCATTTAATAAAAATAAATCTTGTTTTGAAAGCTCGTTTTCATTCTCAAAAATAGTAATCTGAATTTGTAAATTGTGTGTTTTTGGCATAATTGTGTGTAATTAATAATTCTAAATTGGAATAAAGAAAGAAAGCAGGTTAGCTTTTTGTTCTGAAAACTTGATTACTTTTGTAAAGTAATAGGATATATTCTGTTGCATATAAAAAAAGCATTTTTCATTCTTCTGTGTTTAAAAATCATTCGTGTTGAAACAAATAGCTATTTTTTCGCCCAATTATTTCCCCGAATTCGGAGCCTGTTCTTCCCGTATTGAGTATTTGGCAGAACGCTTAAAAAAGGAAGGCAATCAAGTTACTATTTATACCACGTTTCCAAATTATCCAACAGGAAGCGTTTTTTCAGAGTATAGAAAATTTTTATCCAAAAAAATCATTCACAAAGAAACTATCAACGGAATAAAAGTTATTCGTTTTTCATTTTATCCTTCCAACTCTTCTTCCGTTTTTGTTCGCCTTTTTAGTATGACAACTTTATCTTTGAGTTGGCTTTTTGCTTTTCCATTACTCAAAAAACAATGTCCAGATATTATTTTTATACAAAGCCCTCCTCTTTTGCCAGTATTTACGGTTTTGATTTTATCCAAAATTTTACGTAAAAAAAACTATTCTCCTTCTCTTATCCTAAATCTTTCAGACCTTTATCCTCGTGTACTTCTGGATTTGGGCAAGATTAGTTTAAACAAAATAAAAGGGCAGACAATATACAATCTACTTTTGAGTTTTGAGGAATTTATTTATAAGAAAATGAATTTTATTATCGGACAGTCCGATGAGATAATAAATTATGTAAAAACAGTTGTTCCTTCTACACCTGTTTTTCTATACAGAAATGGTGTAGATTCTCAGTCTTTTAAGATGAAAGAAGATTACAAAATAAAGGATAAAGAGCCCATAAAATTAGTCTATGCTGGACTTTTAGGAATTGCTCAAGGCGTTTTGAAAGTCTTGGAAAATGTAGATTTGGAAAAAATAAATGCCCAATTGCACTTATATGGAAATGGAAATGAGAGAAGTTTGATAGAAAATTTTATTAAAACTAAATTTATTAGTACAGGAAACAAACAAACTGTTTTTCTACACGATGCTATTGCTTCAAAACAAATTGCTCAAAAATTAGCTAATTATGATGTAGCCATTATTATCCAAAAAAAACAAATTTTAGGAACTGTTCCTTCAAAAATATATGAAGCTATGGCAGCAGGACTACCTATTTTACTTCTTGGAAGTGGAGAAAGTGCTAACCTAATCAAGAAATATAATTTAGGAATTGTGATACAAATGAAAACACCTATCATTTCATTGTCTGATTTTGAACATTTGTTTGCAAATAATCGTAACTTAGAAAATGAAATGCAATCACTTATTAAACGTAATGTAATTGAATTTAAAATAGAAGATTTGAAAAAAATGTCTTCTAAAGAAAGGCAACTCTTTGGCGAGAATGGAAAAAGAGCAGCGCAGAATATTTTTGATAAAGAAATTCAATTCAAGAATATAAAAAAAATATTTGAATAGAATTTGATGTTTGAAATGTATATCTGTAAAAAACAAGTTTATTAAAAAAATAAAGACATTTTTTTACTATGAAAATTGCTTTTTGCTCGTTATTTTTGCAAGTCTGAAAACTAGCTAATATTATAATACTGAAACACTCAAATTTTGACATTAATAAAATCAATATCTGGAATACGTGGAACAATCGGTGGAAAAGTAGGCGAAGGTCTGTCTCCCATTGATGTAGTAAAATTTGCTGCTGCTTATGGAAAATGGGTTAGCGTTACGGCTACGCAAAATATACAGGAAAACATAACTAGAACAGGAAAAGAAAATACGCCACAAAATCAAAAAATAATCATTGGTCGTGATGCTCGTGTTTCTGGGCAGCTTGTCTCACAGCTTGTCAGTTCGACTTTGCAAGCCTTAGGTTTTGATGTAATTGATTTAGGTCTTTCTACTACTCCAACCGTCGAAATGGCTGTTCCTATTGAAAATGCAAGTGGTGGGATTATCTTAACAGCAAGCCACAACCCAGGAAACTGGAATGCACTCAAACTCTTGAATCAAAAGGGAGAGTTTATTTCGGCAAAAGAAGGAGAAGATATTCTAAAAATTGCTGAAAATGATGATTTTGAGTTTGCAAAAGTTTCTGATTTGGGAAGTTATACAACTGACAATAGTTATATTCAAAAACATATTGATAAAATACTAGAGCTTCCTTTAGTTGATGTAGAAGCGATAAAAGCAAAAGACTTCAAAATTGCTGTTGATGGCGTAAATTCTACAGGTGGAATTGCTATTCCGATGCTTCTAGAAGCATTAGGAGTAACACAAGTGGACAAGTTTTTCTGTGAACCTACAGGAATTTTTCAACACAATCCAGAACCATTACCAGAAAACCTAACTCATATTTGCTCTACCATAAAAAGTGGAAATTATAATTTAGGAATTGTAGTGGATCCAGATGTGGATAGATTAGCACTTATTTGTGAAGATGGAACTCCGTTTGGCGAAGAATACACGCTTGTTACGATTGCAGATTACGTTTTGCAACACCAAAAGGAAGGACAAACAAAGAATACAGTTTCGAATCTTTCTTCTACTCAAGCACTTAAAGATGTAACTCTAAAAGCAGGAGGACAGTATTTCGCTGCTGCTGTTGGTGAGGTAAATGTGGTAGAGAAAATGAAAGAATGTGATGCTGTGATTGGAGGAGAAGGAAACGGTGGAATTATTTACCCAGAACTTCATTATGGTCGTGATGCACTTGTCGGAATTGCACTCTTTTTGACTCAACTAGCAAAATTTAAAGGAACAGCAAAAATGTTGAGAGCAAAATATCCAAGTTATCATATTTCGAAAAATAAAATAGAACTTACTCCAGATATAAGTGTAGATAATGTGTTGGTAGAGATATTAGATAAATACAAAAACTATCCAGTAAATACGATTGATGGAGTCAAAATTCAGTTTGATAGCGAATGGGTTCATCTTCGCAAATCGAATACAGAACCAATTATTCGTATTTATTCTGAATCACAATCTGAAGCAACTGCCGAACATTTGGCTAAGAAAATTATGCAAGATATTAGAGAAATTATTACACAATAGTTTTCTTATAAAATAGATTTTAATGAAAACCGTTTCGCTTTTTTGATAAAGTGAAACGGTTTTTTGTCAGACAAGCAAACATTCAAAACCAAAAAAGTCATATTTTTAAATTATGATTCAAAAACTTTGCAAACTGATTTCTTATATTTTCCATCCTGCAATTATGCCAGTTGTGGGTTATTTACTGTTTTTCTTTCTTTTGAGTAGCGAACCCTTTGGACAGAGACAAACTTTGTTTTTGAGCCTTATTTTTTTGGGTACTTTTGTTATTCCTGCCTTTTTATTGCTTACGCTGCGTTATACTGGTTTTATTTCTTCTTTGAATATGAAAAATAGAAAAGAAAGAGCTATTCCTTTTCTATTTACAACTATTTTTTATACGCTTTTAGCTTATTTAATGATAACAAAAGTAGGTTATGAAATTCAAGTTGTTTTATTGACTGGTGGGGTTGCACTTTCTATGTGTTTGACTACACTAGTTACACTTTTTCACAAAACGAGCGTTCATAGTATCGGAATTAGTGGACTTTTAGGATTTTTGTTTAGCTTTCAAGTTGCTAATACTTCGTTAGAATTATTGCTTCCTATTGTTATTTTGTTTTTCCTTTCAGGAATGGTAATGAGTTCGAGACTATATTTAAAAGCACATACACCAAATGAAGTTTGGAGTGGTTTTTTGATAGGTTTCGGAACATGTTTTGGAATAGTAGCTTGGGTTTTATAAAACAAATAAACTCAAAACTTCTCGTTGTGCATCAAATATTTATTAAAAAAGTGTTAAAAAACGTATATTTGGTTAGATAAATTGATTTTTATACAAAATTTTTGTCAAAAAACTTGCATGACAATCATTTTTTTTTGAATATTTCTAACTAATCACTAAAGCTGTACTTTGTGTAACTTTTGTGTGCAAAATAACTTGATAAGAAGAAACAATCTACCCTATATATCTTTTTATCTATTAAATCTACTTTCAATTTATCGCTCACTACATAAGCGCAAAAAAATTGGCTAAAAAAACTATCAAAATCGGAACACGAAACAGTCAGCTTGCTATGTGGCAGGCAGAACATGTACAACGTTTGCTTGAATTGCACGGACTAGCTACTGAAATAATTGCCATCGAAACCAAAGGAGACAAAATTTTGCATAAAGCAATCTCCAAAATTGGTAGTAAAGGCGTTTTTACGGAAGAGTTGGAAGAGATGTTGCACAAAGGCAAGGTTGATATTGCTGTCCATAGTGCAAAAGATATGGCTTCTACGCTTCCAGATGGATTAGAATTAATTGCCTACACCAAAAGAGAAAGAGAACATGATGTAGTGGTAAGTTATAATTCTGACTTTAAGTTAGATGCTGCTGATAAATGGCTTGTAGGAACTTCTTCTACTCGTAGGATAGCAATGCTAAAACATTATCATCCAAATATAAGGACTACAAATATGCGGGGAAATCTTCAAACACGGATGAGAAAACTAGAAGAAGGACAATGTGATGCGCTGCTTTTGGCGTATGCAGGTGTTCATCGAATGGGTTTTGAAGAATATATTGTAGAGCATTTGCCGTTGAGTGAGTTTACTCCCCAAGCAGGACAAGGTTCGATGACGATTGAAGTTTCGAATAAAATAAATAATCAACTAAGGGCATCTATTCGTAAAATTGTAAACGACGAGCAAACTGAATACTGCCTGCTTGCCGAACGTGCTTACCTCAAGCATTTGGACGGTGGCTGTAGTATTCCATCTTTCGTTTTGGCAAAATTAGAAGGTGATATGCTTCAAATTGATGCAGGTTTGATTAGTCTTACAGGCAAAAAAATTATTCGTAAATCTGGTAGAATCCATAAAGATGAAGGACAAAAATTAGCCGTAGAACTTGCCAAACAAGTTTTGGAAGACGGTGGAGATAAAATCTTAGCAAAAATAAAAGCGAAAAATTAGATTTGATATCATCGATAAGTACATTGATGACAATAAGTTTTTGTAAAAATAAGTATAATTATTAAAATAATTTTTAAGTCAATTATGGAAAATTTCATTGATTACCAAAAGTTAGAAGAGCGAAAAGAAGAACTCAACAAAAGTTGGAACGATGAGAAAAAAGCGTTTCGTTATATTGTCTTTGAAGACTTTTTTAATGCAGAAGCTGCTGAAAAAATCCATCAAAATTACCCAAAAATAAAACAGGTAGAACCTAATGGTAATTTTGAGGAAGACCCAAACTGGAAATATACAACGTATGTCAATCAGAACAATAAATTCGTTATGACAGAGTTTGGTAATCAGCCTATTATTCAACACGTTTTTGAGGAACTTAATAGTGATAAATTACTCAAAATCATAGAACAGATTACAGGCATTGAAGATTTGCAAGCCGATCCAAAACTTTTTGGTGGTGGATTACACCAATCTACAAAAGGAGCTTTTCTTGATGTTCATGTGGATTTTAATTACCATCCAGAAACTAATTATCATCGTAGAATGAACATTCTGGTTTATATGAATAAAGATTGGAAAAAAGAATACGAAGGATACTTAGAGCTTTGGGATATGGACAAAAAAGTCCAGATAGAAAACGTAGAACCTCGTTTTAATCGTTGTGTAATCTTCGAAACGAATGAAATTTCGTATCACGGACATCCACATTCAATCAACACGCCAGAGGGAGTAAGTAGAAAATCAATAGCAGCTTATTATTATACCAAAACTCGTCCAGAAGGAGAAGTTGCAAAAGACCATAATACCGTTTATGTAAATGTGGAGGGAATGAAAGGAAACGTAAAAAATCTAAAAACAGGTGTAAGGGCGTTTTTGGAACGTATTAATAAAAAATAGTTATATTAATTTTCATTCTGAATTTATTCCTTCCTTGTGAAACTCTTTAGTATCTTAGGATTAATTTGCATTTAATTCTAACTTCTAAAATCTAACTTCTGAATTTATTTCCTTGTGAAACTGTTTATTCTCTTGGTGTGCTTAGTGGTAATTTGTATTTAATTCTAAAATCTAAATTGATATATGAAAAAACCTTTTAACCTTCAAAAATGGATAGATGATAATCGTCATCTTTTGAAACCACCTGTCGGAAACAAGCAGGTTTATTTGGATAATGAAGATTATATTGTAATGGTGGTGGGAGGACCCAATAGTCGTAAAGATTATCATTATAATGAAGGAGAAGAACTTTTTTATCAGCTGGAGGGAAATATTGTTGTCAAGATTATTGAAAACGGAAAGTTTGTCGATATTAAAATTGGTGCTGGAGAAATGTTTTTGTTGCCTGGCAAAATTCCTCATTCTCCACAGCGTACAGAGGGTTCGATTGGTCTTGTCATTGAGCGTTATAGAAGAGAAGGAGAAGAAGATGGTTTTATGTGGTATTGTGAAAATTGTGGGAACAAACTCTATGAAGAGCGTTTTGGATTGACTGATATTGTTAGTCAGCTTCCTAAAGTGATGCAGACTTTTTATGATTCAGAAGAACTGCGTACTTGTGATAAGTGCAAAACGGTAATGCAACCACCAAAAAAGTAAGGATAAATTGTTAGACTAAATTTCGATATTATTTTCAAGAAAATTTTTTTTATTACGAATAAATATGTATTTTTGATTTGAAGGAACAACTTAGATTCTTCATTTATTAGTTTTTTTTCGTTAATTAGTTTTATGAATCTTTACGTATCAAACTTGCCTTATTCTATCTCAGAGGAAGAATTAGAGGCTGTATTTTCAGAACTTGGTGTTGTAACATCAGTTAAAATTATCACAGACCGTGAAACACGTCGTTCAAGAGGTTTTGGTTTCGTTGAAATGGAATCAGAAGAAGACGGCGAAGCAGCTGTTGAAGAATTGAATGGAATCGAACTCAAAGGTCGTGAAATTCAAGTAAAAAAAGCCATTCCTAGAGAAAATAGAGGTGGTGGAAACTTTGGTGGAGGCGGCGGTGGTCGTCGTGATTATTAAGCAAACTACATGGAATTAATTATCAATAGCATTAGTTTTTTGCTAATCCTGTTTTTAATTGAACCAATATATGTTTAGCTTAATGTACAATTACATTGATAACACAAAAAAGCAATTTTCATGAGAAGGTTGCTTTTTTTCATGTTCATTTTTTGTATTTTTTCAAGATAAAACAATTTTTATATAAGAAACTCGTTTATAAAAAAGTAACTTAGCTCTATTTTTATCTAAAAAATCCAAATTAAATCCAATCATTTTTATTATGAAATTTAACGAAATTAATATTCGCCCAAAAAGTAATTTTTTGATTTTAGCCATTATTTTTTCAATTAGCTTCTCTTTCTTATTTTCCTCTTGTAAAAAAGATGAGGAAGATGAAAAACCGAAAGAAGAAGAAACGGAAAGTTATTATCCTTTTACAGTAGGCTCTACTTGGACTTATCAGGATCAAGATAACGAAACCACAAAAGTTACGCTTACATCACAAACACAAAACATCGAAGGTAGCACTTGGAATGTAATTAGTTTTACACCTGAACAGTTAGAAATTCCTTCTTTTATGCGTATTGATGCGACTACTAATATTGTTTATAGAGCTTTTGACTTTAGAAATAACGGAGGAATTTTTGTTATCGAACCTATAACAGACCTTGATGCAACAGTAGGCGATACTTGGACACAAAATAATGAGCAAGACGGCGTATCTCTGAATATAAAAAACACCCTTTTAGAGAAAGATGTAAAGAAAACAGTAAATGGAAAGAGTTATGATAAAGTAATGGTAGTAAAAAGTGAACTTACAAGTAACTTTTTTGATAATACTAATTCTACACTTTATTTTGCAGCAGGAATTGGACTGATAGCCGAAGAGTTTGAAGATGGAACGTATTCTCGTTTGACAGATTATTCTATCAAATAAATTTATTTCTTTTTCTTTACATCAAAAGCCTTTTCAATTTTTACATTGAAGAGGCTTTTTTGATGTAAAAATTAACTCTATTACAGAATACACAATATGTTTAGGAAAAGGCAAGCCATTTTCCCTACAAACTGACTATTACTCAAATTCTATCAAAACAGCTCCTTTTTCTACATTTTGTCCCTTTTTTACGCTAACATTTTTTATTTTTCCTTCTCCTGTTGCTTTCAAGACGTTCTCCATTTTCATGGCTTCCAAAATCATAAGAGGAGTTCCTTTTTCTGTAACTGCACCTTCTTCTATCAAAACATCTAAAACAAGCCCTGGCATAGGAGCTTTGAGGTCACTCACTTTTGCAGAAGCCGAATTTTCCATTCCCAGACTCTCTAAAAGCAAGTCCATTCTGTCTTTTGCTGTCAGATTATGGATATTTCCGTTGATGCGAAGTTCGAATTCTTTGGTTTCATAATCGGACTTCAAAACTTCCACTCTATAAGAAACATTATTTCTCAAAACGTGAAATTCTCTTTCAGAAATTTTTTGAATATCCGATTCTATTAAATTATCATTCAAAAAAAGGGATTCTGTTTTCGAAGAAGTATTCTTTTCCGAACGAACTCGGTAAGTAGTTGATTTTGTTGTGATTTGCATAAAAATGATTACGGATTACAGATTAAAAATTACGGTTGCTAAATTACAAATCAAAAATTAAGGTAATACGATATAAACATTAATATAATTGCTAATCTTCATTTCGTAATCCATAATTCGTAATTCGTAATTGATTTTATTCTCCTTGTGCTTCCCAAACTTTTGGATCATTACTATATTTTATACCTCCTAATACATACAAAACAATTACTCTTGAATATCTAAAATAAAAAGGAACGAAGAATATAAAACTTCCTAAAATAGCAGCAAAAAACACCCATAAAGCAGGTCTTTCATCTGTCAAAATATTTATGGCTACCATAAGCGTTATCATGTGAGCTACCGTAAAAGCATAACTAACATACATAGCACTCCAAAAAAAGCCTAATATTCGTTCATATTTTAGATTACAAACAGGACAATTTGTATAGGTCTTGGCAAAGTTAAAACTGATAGCAGAATTTTCAAAAATATCTCCTTCTCTACATCTTGGACATTTACATTGAAGGATTCCTTGAAATTTTGAGGGTTCTTTTTCCATTTTTTTCGTTTTGTTTTTTGTTACGATACCAGAAAAAAGCAACTGTTCCGATAAGTATATAAGGCATACAAAGTAGATACAAGATTCCTGAATTTAGGCGTGTACTTGCTTCACCTGCTCCGTTGTTGTAATTGGTTTCTACGGTTGCTCTACACATAGCGCACTGTGCTTCTGCATCTATTATTCCGAATGTGAAAGTGAATACTATCAAAACACAAAAAACAAAAAGTAGTTTTGAAAGATTTAAGTTATTTAATAATTTCATTTTTTTCATAATAATTATATATTTGTTCTTGCTTGAATTAAACTCCTTCCTCATATAATAGATTGATATACACAAATTTCACTATTTTTTTAGTTTTATTTTGTGATGAAAGTCATAAAAATACAAAATTAATCAGTTATTGATTTTACAAACTCTTCAACCGTTTTTCCACTCTCCAAATGGCGTATAAAAGCCGAACCGATAATAGCACCATTTGCATAAGAAGTTGCTTGATCAAATGAATGTTTATCAGAGATACCGAAACCAATTTGAGTTGGATTTTTGAGTTGTAAAGACTTTATCTTAGCAAAATAACTACTCTGTGTTTCAGATAATTCTGAATTTTTATTACTTGTGTTTCCTGTTGTGCTATTTGAAGAAACCATATAGACAAAACCGTTACTTAACTGATCAATTTTCTTGATACGTTCTTCTGAAGTTTGAGGAGTAATAAGGAAAATGGTATGTAACCCATATTTTTCGAAAACAGATTTGTAAGTTAGTTCGTATTCAAATAATGGCAAATCTGGCAAAATAAAGCCATCAATTCCTATTTCTTTACACTTTTTACAAAAATTTTCTATTCCAAACTGTAAAACAGGATTCAAATATCCCATCAAAACTATCGGTGTTTCTTTTATATTTCCTGTTTCATTTCGTATTCCTTCCAACTGTTCGAACATTTTCTTTATGCTCATTCCATTATCTAAAGCTATTTTATTGCTGTACTGAATTGTTTCTCCATCTGCAATTGGGTCAGAAAAAGGCATTCCGATTTCTATTAAATCCGTTCCTGCATCTGCAAGTTCTATTAAAATTCGACGAGTATCTTCTAGTTTTGGAAAACCTGCTGTAAAGTAAATTGTCAGCACTCCATTTGATTTTTTTTGGAACAAAGAGTCTATTCTGTTTTTTGTGGTAGTTGCTGTCTGCATAAATAGTCTAAACTTTTAAACCCTAAGGGTCTTTGAAGACCCTTAGGGTTTAGATAATTAGTAAATAATTTCAAAATTAGAATGGCAAATCATCATCAGCCATTGAAGACGAAGAATTGTCTTCTGTCGGAGGTGGAATATCGCCACTAAAAGGAGAAGAACCAGAATTTTGACCAGTATCTTGATTCATATCGTTCATCATTGGGTCAGAATGGTCTATCGAACGAGCAGCCAAACTATTAAACCAACGAGGTTCGTCTTGTGGCGAACGTTGCCATTTTTTGCCACGTACCCAACTACTTACTTTTACTTTTTCGCCTTCCTTAAATTTGTCCAATCTATCACAATCATCTTGTGTAAATTGAAAAATGATTTCTTGTGGATAATTTCCTTCTTCTATATTAAGGACAAATTCTCTTAATTGAAAACGTTCTGATTTTACGCTAGTAGGAAATATTTTTACTAAAGTTCCTTCTGTATCAAATGATGGCATTTTATATTATTTTTGGAGTTTTTAAATTTTATATTTTGTCGTCGGTAGAGACACCAACAACGGCAAGTTACTTTCGCACCTTAAAAGGTACGGTACATTTTTCTCACGCTAAAGCGTAAGCTACATTAGAATTGGCGTAGAAAACGCATTTCATTTTCAAAAAGCATTCTAATATCTGGAATATCATAACGCAAAAGTGCAATCCGTTCAATTCCCATTCCGAAAGCAAAACCATTGTATTTTTTAGAGTCAATATTTACATTTTCTAATACATTCGGATGAACCATTCCACAACCCAAAATCTCTAACCAACCTGTTCCCTTCGTCAATCTATAATCCGATTCTGTTTTTGTTCCTAAATAAACATCAACTTCTGCACTCGGTTCTGTAAATGGAAAATAAGAAGGACGAACACGAATTTTGGCGTGCTGTCCGAAGAATTCTTTGGCAAAATAAAGAAGTGTTTGCTTTAATTGTGCAAAACTAACACCTTCATTTACATACAATCCTTCAATCTGATGGAACATACAATGCGAACGAGAAGAAATCGTTTCATTACGAAAAACACGCCCTACCGACAAAGTACGAATAGGAGGTTCTTGATTTTTCATGACACGTACTTGCACAGGCGAAGTATGTGTACGAAGCAAAATATCTGGGTCTTTTTCAATGAAAAAAGTATCTTGCATTTCTCTGGCAGGATGATTTTCAGGAAAATTAAGAGCAGTAAAATTGTACCAATCCAATTCTATTTCGGTTCATTCAGAAAGATTAAAACCGATGCGTTCGAAAATTTGAATAATCTCATCACGCACTTGTGAAACAGGGTGCAGACTTCCCAAAGGCTCGTAAGCAGACGGCAGCGTAATGTCTAAATCTGTTCCTGTATTTGCATCTTGTGCGTCTTCAATTTCCTGTTTTTTGGAACGAAATTTTGCTTCAGCCGTTTGTTTCAAGACATTAATTTTTTGTCCTAAAGTACGTTTTTCTTCAGCAGGAACGGTCTTAAATTCATCAAAAAGCGAAGAGAGTTTACTGTTTCAACTAATAAAATCCAGACGAAAAGTTTCTAATTGCTCTATACTTTGTATTTCAAATTTTTCTACTTCTGCAAGTAATGAATTTACTTTTTCTTGTAACATAAAAATTTCTATCAATAAATCGATGAATAAAGACTGTTTTTTATTAGAATTAGGTTGCAATTTCGTTAAAAAAGTGGTTTTGTGCAAATCTTAATCTGTTCTCCTTCTTATTTCTTTATTAAATTCCATATCTCCACAAGAGGAATTTAGAACTTCTATTTCTTCATTTTTCTCTAGCACAAACTTTAAAAATAATTGTTCGTATTGTTTCCATTTTAGAGGAACAGGAGGATTTTGACAAGACTTAAGTAAGAAAACTATTAGGTTTTCTTTTTGAAAAATCATTACTCCACTTTTAGCCCAACCTAACTCTGAACTTGGATTTTTAAGTAATTTAAAAGCGTCTCTTGCGCTTTTTTCATCAGAATATTCATATCTCCTTAAAGTTTTTTCATAAATTTTAGATGATAACAGAGCTTTTTGAGATACCACTTCATGATTATATTCATTTTCCCAAATCTTGGTAGGTTTTCTAAGCATTGAATCCGAAAAAGCTAAAAGTTTTTCATCTAAGGTTTTCGTATTTACTATAACTGTATCTATGGTTTTATTCTCTTCAAAAATACTATCTTTTTCGATTTCCAATGAAGGTAAAATTTCGCTTTGCAAATCCTGTTCTTTGTCGTTTTCTTTCATCTCACTTTTGCTGGAAGTACAAGCAGAAACAAAAATGAAAACTAGTAATAATAAATTGAATTTCATAATTTAACTTATTTTTTGAGAATACAGTCAGTCTACTGACGCAATTTAGCTAAATACAGTCAATCAATAAACTCTATTCCATAAAAAAACGAATTATCGTTTAAAATAATTCGTTCTTGTACATAAAGAAAAAAAGAAGTCGTCTTATTCTAAACCAATTCCACCACATTTTTCGGTTTCCTTTTATTCGTTTTCCTATCAACTTTTATCTTCTTAGCTTCTGTATATCTTCTCCACATTGCTACCAAAATACCAAAAGTCATCACAATTGTACCCAACCATAGCAAACTAATGTATGGCTTTTCTAGTGCTTTCATAATTATCCAATCTCGCTGTGTTGTACGGATTTTGAAGGTAAATTCTCCTGTTTCTGGCTTGATGTTCATCATCGTAAACTCTACACCTGCCGATTCTACAATTTCTGGAACACTTCTCACTTCATTTCCTTTTATTTGAAAAACAGGTTTTGCGATATACGTATCTTCTCTATCCAAAATTCTGATTTCGGCATAGACCATATAATCCTCATCTGCTAAAGGCTTTCCACGATGCACACCGTCCAAAATTGCCACAAAATCATTAACAATAAATGTGTCCATTGGAGATAAAGTTTTCATTTCGGCTTCTGACCACGTTCTGTCTTCGGCTGGGTCTGGAAGGCTACTCAAATGCGTGTAAAGGTCGCTTTTAATAGATTGAGAAATATCTGGACTTACCACAAAACCCATTTGTGGGTTCTGCTGAACACGAGGAAAAAGTGTGAAAGTTTCTTTTGTGAGCGTATCTACATAATCAATTTTGTAATAGGTATTCTCTTCAAAAATTCGGAGTGTATCGCCTGTTTTTACTTCTGTTTTTCCTTTGTGAATCAAATCTTTTTGCGCTACTACTTTGTGAGAATAAGCAGTTCCTTTTACATCTTCTTTATTTACGTAACCAGAAAAATTAGGAGAATCCCAATACTGACCTTTATAAGTTACGACGTATTTATTCATTTTGGTAGGCTGACTACGGAAAAGCAAAACGTTTTCCCTATTGACTTCATCAGAAAATTCTTTGTTGTATAAAAGTCCTGACATATTCATCGAAACAATATCATCGTAACCAGAAGAAGACAAAATCCCAAAAAACATAAGTGCAACACCAATATGAGCCAAAGCACCACCAGCTAGTTTTGGATTTAATTTTACCGTTCTTAAAATAGAAATACTATTACTGACAAGTGAATAAGTTGCTGTCAAAACCAAAATCATATACGAAGCATCACTAATTTGAGCAACGGCAATTATAATTGTAGTAATAATAGATGTAAGGATAAGAGGAATAACGAAATTATCTTTAATAGTAGATTTTTCAATTCTTTTCCACCAAAAAATTTGTCCTGTTGCAGAAAGAAAAGCAATTCCTATACTAAACCAAAGTTGCCATTTTGTGTAAAAATGTTCTGGATCGGCTGGAGGAGCAACATTCGAATCTATTCCCAAATTATCCAAAATTGCATTATAAACAGGAATGGAAGTAGGAACTAAAACTTGTAGAGCCGAAAGACCCAAAACTACAACGCCAAGCGTAACCCAAAATTCACCTGAATAAAAACTAGACTCTTCTTTCGCTTTTGGGAAATTGTTCCAATTCATAGCAAATAAAGTTGCTGCACCAATTACAAAGAACAGAAGATAAATAAGTAATTGTCCTGAAAGCCCTAAATCGGTAAACGAGTGAACCGAAGTATCGCCCAAAATTCCACTACGAGTAAGGAAGGTAGAATACAAAATCAATAAAAAACTAGAGAGCATAAGAATCGCAGAAAGTTTCGCCATCGAAGGACGTTTTTGTTGCATGGTCATCGAATGAATACCTGCAATAAGTACGAGCCACGGAATAAAAACGGCATTTTCAACAGGGTCCCAGTTCCAATAGCCACCAAAATTAAGTGTTTCATACGCCCAATATGCGCCCATTACAATTCCTACTCCCAAAACGGCAGCAGCTAATAATGCCCAAGCAAAGGTAGGTTTGAGCCATTTGGTTGTTTCTTTTTTCCATAATCCAGCAATCACAAAAGCAAAGGGAACAAGACAAAGCGCAAAACCTAAAAATAATGTAGGAGGATGAATAACCATCCAATAGTTTTGTAAAAGTGGATTCAGTCCAGTTCCATCGACGGGAATATAGTTGGGTTGAGATTGAAAAATAGGAGCATCCATTGCATCACGAAGCAAAATAAAAGGAGAACTACCAATTTTTAGATTTGCCAAAGGAACAATTACACCCAAAATCATGGAAGCCAAAAATGCCTGCACAGTAGCAAAAACCATCATTACGGGAGCTTCCCATGTGTTACCTTTCTTGTGTTTTAAGAAAATAGAACGCAGAATAATTACAGAACCAATACAGACATGCCAGAAAATCCAAAGTAAAAAACTTCCCTCTTGTCCTTCCCAAAAACAGGAAATCATATAATAATACGGTAAGTTATTCAACGAATGACTCCACGCATAATGGTATTCGTATTGATGATTGTAGATAATCGAAAAAAGAACGACTATTACACCAAGCACGGAAAATGCATGAACGCCAAAAGCAAGGCGAGCCATTTTTTTCCACGAACTTAATTCTTGTTCCTTTTTATTATTTGAAGAAGATAAATTAAATTCAATATTCTGACTTGCAAAATAATAAGCAATCGCAGCTATAATTGAAGAAACAAAGGAAATGATGACAAACAAATGTCCTATCTGACCAATTAATAAGTTCATAGAGGAACAAAATATATAATATAATCTAGTAGAAAGCTAAAGCATTTTGTACTGCTTTACTCACTCTAAAGAGTGAGCTACATAGTGAGCCACATAGAATGAGCTACATTTTCTGCAAAGGTACGACCTAAAACAGTCATTATCAATATCAAAGAGTTTATGGAGAAGGTTTTCACTTATTTTAAGTTGCAGAATTATTTTTTATTCTCTAATTCTGTTACTCTTTTTTGTGCTTCCATTAATTTCTGTTCTATTTCTTCTTTTTCTTGAGCTAGAGTTTCAATACTTTCATTCATAGCTTCCATACTCATTGCCATCATTTCTTCTTGTGAGTTCATTTGTTCAACATACTGTTCCAATTCTGAATGCGTTTTTGCTAATTCTTCTTCTCGTTTTTCTACTTCTTGCTGTGCTTCCTGCATTTGTTCCATGGCTTGCTGCATGACATCTTCCTGCAGACGCATTTGCTCTACTGCTTCAGCTTGTTCTTCCAAAGATTCTTCTAATTTTATAGCTTGCAATTTTTGTTCTGTAATATCGGTAGCAATATGAATTACACGTTCTAGATTTTTGTAACCGTCCATAACTGGATAATAGGTAGCACGAAGCCAAAACGAAGATTTATCTTTCGCTTGGCGTTCAAATTCTCCTTCTACTATGACTCCCTGTGTTAGGTTTTCCCAAAGCTGCATGTATTTATTAGAGGTTTCATAGCCTTCCTTTAGTAGAATAGTATGAGGTTGTCCTTTTATTTCTGCTTCCGAATATTGAGAAATCTTCAAATAAAGCTCGTTTATATCTGTAATAATTCCTCTCGGATTGAGTTCTATCATAGCAGCAGCTTGATTGATAGCATTCAATTGATTCTCTAATTCTTTACTTTTCCTTTCTACCATTTCCTGTGTCGCTTGTAACTCTTCAACGTTTTGGCGCATTTCTTCCTCTTGCGCTCTCATTTGCTCAGTCATTTCTTGCGATTCCTTCAACAAAGATTGTGTACGTTGATTTATCCTAACAGAAGACAACGTAGAAGCAAAACTCTCCACAATTTTTTCTACAAATTCTACACGATACGGTTCTGGTGGATTAAAAAATGCAAGCTCTACTACGCCATATAATTTTTGATTATAAATAAGAGGAACAAGCAAAATAGAAGACGGATTTGTGCTTCCAAGTCCAGACGTAATATGAATATAATCATTAGGAACATACGACAAAAATACGGTTTCGCCTTCTTGCCACGCCTGTCCTGTAAGTCCTTCGCCTTTTCGTATTTTCTTCTCTAAATATTTTGGTTTGTCCCAAGCATAAGCAGCAGCCAAATACATAAACTCGCCTTCTGCATCTTCTGTTTCAGAAATCACAAAAACACCACCTTGATTAGCTTCTGTATATTTTACCAATCGCTAAACAATAGCAGCAGCAAACTCTTCTGTGTCATCATAATTTGCTCGTAGAATATCTCCAAACTGTGCAATTCCTTCTGTTATCCACGCTCTTCGACGGTCTTCTTCGGCTACTTTTGCCAAACTGTTACGCATATCTAAAAGTGAATTTCCGAGAATATCGTTTTCTCCTAACACCTCAAAAGCACTATTGTATTTTCCGTTTCCTATCTTACGAGCAAATTCAGACGTGTTTTTCAAACTTTTGATAAGCTCTTGCAACGAAAGTGTCATCTGACCAATTTCGTGTTTGGCTATCTTTAGACCAAAGTTTGAATTGGGTATTGAGCCTCTAGCAAGTTGAGCCAATATTTGATTTAGTTTTTGAATCGGTTTCGAAACGCTCTTTGTAGTCAAATAACTAGCTACAGAACCAATAAGAAGAGTAGTAAGTCCTAATCCTAGTATAATTGTGTACAACCAATTTAATGAGCGTTCAACGGAATCGCCATCAAATTTTTTCTCTTTTAATTTATCGTTTTCTAAGTCTTCTAAATTTTTTATTAATGTGTTGCTATTCGGAATAATCATTTCATTGACTAGCCGAATTGCTTTTTCTCTTTTATTTCCATCGCTATAATCTTCCGAACGGTTGAGAATGTTCATTACTTCCTGTTCGGTCTGGAGAATATCATCAAAAGCGATAATGATAGAATCTACACGGTGTACATTTTCAGCATTTTGCCAATCTCTTTTAAGCCTACTAATTCGGTCTTTTACTTCTGGAAATTGTTCGTTATGTAATAATATTAAATCTTCTTTGTCGTCAATATTATCAGGCAAATGAATCCAATTAGTGATATACATTTTCGAACGAGTAACTAACAAAAGCATATCATTGATAGCCTCTACCGAAGGAGTAATTACGGTAAAGGATTGATTGAGCATATTTTGGCTACGAGTAAGCATAACCAAACTTAGCGAGGAGCTAATCAGCGCAACAAGAATAATGATAAGATTACCAGCCAGTACACGACGACCGATAGTATTGAGTTTCCACATAGAAAGCTACCTATCTAATAGAGTCTAATTTAGATTTTCTGTATTTTTTTAGATAATAATTGGAAAGATAATCAAAAAGCTACTTAATAAAAAGATTTAAAACTATTTTTCGATAGGAATTTGTAGAGATTATAAATAAAAGGTATCAAAAAACCCTTTCAGAAAATTTTCTGAAAGGGTTTTGAATGAAGTTAGTTGATTTATGAAATCGGGTTAGAAGGTATAACGAACACCGATTTGCATTTGCCAACGAGAACTGTTTACACCCGAGTCATCAATTGTATAAATATCTTTAGTTTCTGTTACTGTACGGTACTCTCCACTACTACTAATGCTGCCAAAAGTAAAGTTAGGAATGAATGCTCCATCTACTGTATTTACTCCCTCAAAGTTTGCAATTGAGACATTATCATTACCAACAAAATACATACGTCCCCAATTTTTATTCAATAAATTTGTGAAATTGAATACATCAAGTGACACTTGAAGTTGGTGTTCTTTACCACTATATGTTTTGATATAGAAGTCTTGTAATATACGTAAATCCAAAGTGCTTACGAAAGGAAGACGAGAACCATTACGCTCTGCATAATTACCTCTACGACTATTCAAGTATTCATCATTTTTGATATATGTATCAAATGCTTGCCATTGTTGCTCTGGAGTAACTACTACATCTTCTCCATTTACTTCTTCAACAAGAGGAATAAATACGATTTCGCTTTGATTTGCAGGAACATAAATAAGATCTGAGTCTGTAGAACTAGAACCTGTATCATCATTAGCTAAGTGAGCTCTATTAGCGTTTGCATAGATATAAGAAAAACGCTGACCAGAACGACCTTCATAGAATAATGAAATTGTTGTTGATGCGTGGTCTGCTTCTTTGTCAAAATAATCAAAACGATAAGAAAGCATACTAATTACACGAGAACCTAAATCAAAATCAGAATATGTCAAATCCAAATCGTTTTTACCTCTTACGTTTTCAGTATATCTCCACTGAGAAGAGTTTTGAGAAGAAGTACCATCATTTACAGCCATTGTACGTCCATAAGTATAAGCAAGACTAGCCATAAAGCCGTTTTTAAATGGTTTTTGAAGTTGTGCTGTAATATTATAAGAGTAACCTTTATTTGTGTTATCACCTACCATAATTCTAGAATAAGCTCCTTCTACTGCATCACGACGATTGTAATAAGGACGGTCATCAGCTCCTGAAAAATTACGAGTAGCAGGTTTTGTATTTACGTTGTAGTAAAGTACATTATTTAATGTTTTTGTATAAATACCTTCTAAAGTACCTACAATTCCTAAAGGAAGTGATTTGTCAATTGCTAATGAAGCACGGATTACCTGAGGCAATTTAAAGTCGTCTACAAACAAATCCATTTGACCACTAGGAAGACTTACACTACGACCTAAATCAGTTGCAGTATACTGATTAAAAGGATCTGCACGGAATTCTACACCACTACCAAATGTTCCACCAACAGTAAGACCGTTATTATTGTAAGCTCCACCAGGCCATACTAAAGGAATACGACTTGTAAAAATACCTACACCACCACGTATCTGAAGTGACCTATCACCCATTACATCATAATTGAATCCAAAACGAGGAGAAAACAAAATAGGCGTATTCCATAATTTGCCAGACTGAATTCTATTTCCTAAATCAGGATAAACCTCTTTTACTTTTGCCAAAGTACTGTCATTAAAGCCCGTATTTACACTAGGGTCTGCAAAGATTGGGATATCTACACGAACACCTAACGTAAGATTCAATTTTTCAGATGCTGCATATTCGTCTTGAACATAAAATCCTAATTGCATTCCTGTGAAATCAGCTGCAGCTGCAGATCCATCACCTGTTACATTATCTACTAGAGAATAACTACGAGAATAATCATTTGATGGTGCACCACTCAAAAATTCATCAACAGATCCAAATTGGTACTCTCCATAATTCTGACGAATAAACAAGTTATAAGTAGAATAAAACTCATTGTGAGTTCCTAAAGTAATTGTATGCTTACCTTTGAAAATACTAAAGTTGTCAGTAATAGTAAGAGTAGATTGTTCTAATTTGTTACCTGTAGAGAATGGCTCTGATCCAAATGAAATGAAACCTAAACCATCATTAATTCCAACACGAGGAAAGTCTCCACCAATAGGATCACGATCATCAACAACACTTGTATAACCAATAATCAAACTGTTTGACTTGTTGTCTCCAAAACGACTCTTCAACTCCAAAGCAGAAGAATTTGTTACGGTAGGAAATCCAACACCGTTGTTACCAAAGTTGATTGTACCTGCAGAAGAACGTCTACGAGACAAATCATTGCCTTGGGTATAACTATGACGTACCGTAAGTTTGTGGTCTTGGTTAATATTCCAATCTAAACGAGCAAATATTTTATTTGATTCTGTTTCTTGTGGATTATTTAAGAAACTACCAGCATCATATCCATACTTAGATTGAACTTCTCTACGTAGATTTTCAATTTCTACTTGAGAGGAAGAACCTCTATAATCATTGAAGTTAAAAGGCTGAGGAGTCTGACGACGCTCCATTTCTGCATTGACGAAAAGAAACAATTTGTCCTTCTTTAAAGGTGCACCCAAACGAAAACCAGTAATGGTAGAAGAAAAATCATCCAATCTCTTACGCTCAAAGTTTTCATCGTCTGTAGGAGTTTTTCCTGCTAGAGATTCATTACGGAAAAGGTGATATACAGAACCCTCTACTTTGTTAGAACCACTACGAGTAACGGCATTAATACCACCACCAGAAAATCCACCTTGACGAACATCAAAAGGAGCAACTACAATCTGAACTTGCTCAATAGCATCTAAAGAGATAGGAGAAATACCTGCTTGCCCTCCGTTTGTTCCTGATTCAGAAAGACCAAAAACATCATTGTTTACTGCTCCATCAATCATGATAGAATTATAACGGTTGTTTTGTCCTGCAATAGTAATACCTCCATTTGGAGTTACACGAGCTTGAGGAGTAGTACGAGTAAAGTCTGACAAATCACGAGAAATAGTAGGCAAAGCATTCAACTGTTCTTGAGTAACAGTGGTCTGTGCTCCAGTTTGTTCTCCATCAATAAGTTCTGCTGCCCCAGTAACTACAACACCTTCCAAAGTTTGTACATCTTCTGCAAGGTCAAAATTCATGCGAAGTGTTTGTCCTAATGAAAGATATATATTTTCTTTTTTCTGGTCTTCATATCCAACATACTGAACAGTAATGATGTAAGGTCCACCTACGTTCATATTTAGAATAGTATAATTACCACTTAACGTAGTAACAGCACCAAACTGCGAACCTGTTGGGGTATGGACTGCCAAAACAGTTGCACCTGGAAGTTCTTCTCCATTTTTGTCTTTAATGACACCACTAAGTGCCGATGTTGTAGAACCTTGTCCGTAGGAATTGAATGCTACCGAACAAGCAAATACGAAAGCGATAAGGCTTAAAATGTAATGCTTCATCATAAGATTGATAAAAAGGTTTGCGGAATTAAGAAAATTAAGTAACTCCAACTAAATAGTGAGGAGCTTTGAATTTAAGTTTCCACAAAGGTAAGACAGACCTATCAATCTTTACGTTTCAGTATTATTAACAAATTAAGAACAATAACTATCTGATTTTATCCTAACCTTAGTTATTCTAACAACCTACATACAATTTTCATGACTACAAATAAACATTATATTCGTTAATTATTATAATTCAAGAAAAATAATTTAATTATTAATTGCATAATTATTTTCATTCCTATTGTTCTCTTTTTTTAATTTGTATAGAGAAAGTTGCATCAATTCATAAAATGCTTCATTTTCTTGTAAAGAAAACGCTTTTTTAGCCATTTTTAAGGTTTTACCAAACTTTCTTTGGTTAAAAAACAAAACTCCTTGATTAAAATAAAGTAAAGCAGAAGCACTTTCTAATGTTACCAAATTGTTAAGTTTTTGATTTTTGAGTACTAATATATTTTCAGTTTTCTGATTTTGTTGAGCTTCTTTGTTTTGTTTTTGCAAATAAAATTCAATTCCTTTTTGTGTAGCGATAAATCCTTTCTCAAAACTAGTACTTTCAAATATCATTTCAGATTTATCGGATAATTCTATTTTTACAAAAACGTGAGTAGGCATTTGAATAATTTGATAATTATAATCAAAATTTCCTTTCCGTTTTATCTCTTCCAAAAAAACAGCGTACAATAAAGAGCCTGTCAAACAATCAAACTTTCCACTATCAATCGTTTGATAAAAACTAGAATACAAAACGTATTCTTTTAGAAATGTTTCTTGTACAAAGAAAAATAATCTTCTCAATGTTTTGGATTCATTTGTAGATATAATATTGAAATCAGTATTAAAATCTATTACTTTCTGAATAGCAATTTCCTTCATTTCTGGTGTAATGGAATCGTGAGCATCTAAAAAAGTAGATATTCTGGAAGACATCTTCTGGCCATTGTGGGATTCGAAAGAATGTTTTGAGGAATAAGTAGAGGCTAAACTAAAAGAAAAATTAGAATGTAGAATTACTAATGTGAACAAAAAAAGAACAAATCTTGAAAAATTTTTCTTTGTAAAAAGTGATGTTTTTCTGTTTTTCCAATTAAGTAAAAAATCTAATCGATAAAATAATGTGTGTTTAGTGTGTTTCAAAGCAGTAAAAATTAAAAAGGTAATCAGAATAATGAATAATCAAGAAGAATTAAATAGGCGACTTGACAAATTTCCCAAAATAATATAAGGTTAAATAAATAAATCTATTAACAATTTGGTAACATTTAGTTCATAATAACGAAATTTTGTGAGAAAATGTTATTCTTGATTACTATAAATTTTGAGATGACTTCAAAACTCTTTTTAATGGAATTGCTTTTTAATACAGTAGATTAGGAAAAGGCAAGCTGTTTAGCTTCGCTGCTTTGAAAGTTCCCTACAATTAATTACAAAAATCAAACGTTATGAATTCTGTGTTTTCAAAAGTTTCTACTTTATATATTCTTGCTTTTTTAGGCTTGTTTTTTAGCTTATCTTTATTGAGTTGCCAAGATGATGAAAAACTGCTGTGTCCAGAATTGGTAGTCTATTCGCTGCAAAGTGAAATAAATATTGCTGCAAAAAATGAAGTAGCAGAAAATCAAATTTTGAGTTATGAAATTGAAGGACAAACAGACTTCGAACTTTCTTTTTTGATAGAAAACCAAGGAGGTAATGTTTTGAAAATAGGCGAAATTCAATCTATAAGTACAGATTCTACTCTTAATTTTGAAATTATTCAGCCTTCAAAAAATAGGTTTAAGACAAATGAGAGTGATTCTTTTAAGCTAAATTTTACTAATGTTGGAGGATTAGAAGTAGGTCAATATCAAATTCCTGTTACCATTTTATCGAATGATTGGAATGAGCCTAATTTTACTTTTTTGATTAATTTGGTAATAAATCAGCCACCTGCACCACAGTTTCCAGACATAAAAGTTTTTCAACAAACTACATTTATTCCTTCTCAAACAGGGATTTATAATTTAGCAAATACAGAAGTCAATCAGCGTTCTGAAACCATTTTTACTATCAAAAATGAAGGCGATTCAAAACTACTCATTACAGATATTATTTCTACAAATACAGATTTTGAAATTGAAGATGTAACTCAAAACGAAATTTTACCAAATCAAGAAACTACTTTCATAGTAATTTTTAGTCCTACAAGTGTTCAAAATTATTCTACTCAAATTCGGATTCAGAATAATGATCCAGATGCAAATGAAAATCCATACATTTTTGAGATAATAGCAAATCCAAAACCTGCACCTGCGCCAGATATTGCTGTTTTTTATAGAGATAACGATAATCAAGAATTACAAAACGGTTTTGAGTTTATAGAAGGAGGAGAAATAGTAACAGGTTTTCAAGAATTTTTTGAATTTGAGATTGAAAATCAAGGGAATGCAACATTAAACCTTTCTACTATTACCAGTAATAATTCAAGTTTTAGTATTTCTAATTTAACTCAAAACCCTCTTGAACCAAATCAAAAAGGACGTTTTGCAGTTCGTTTTACGGCTTCTACTTTAGGAGAAAATATAGGAATAATTAGCATTCAGAGTAACGATCCAGATGAAAATCTATTTACATTCAAAATTCGTTTTAGCGTAAAAGAGCCTGATTTCCGTATTGATTATCAAACCGTTACGCTACCAGATGGAATAAATACAGTTCCTTCTTCTACAGGAGAAAACCGTACACTTTTTGAGAAAGAATTTGATGTAATTAATCCACAAAATATTATTATTTCTAGAGCAGTTTTGAGAGTAAAATTTACTGCGAGTAATGGAGGAAGTGATTCTTTTTCTGTAACTACTTTTGGAACAGATGGAAGAAAGATTACTTTTCAAAATGATTTTGATGACCTTTCTTACAGACAAAGTATTCGTTTTGCAGAAGCTCAATATCTTGATTTTGAGGTTTATTTAGAGCTTCCGACAGGGCAGCGTAGTAACTTAGAAAAATATAGACTTTTACGTCCTGATGGTGCAAATTAGAAATGAAACAAAATGACTCTCGCTTGTTTCCAAACGAGTGAGTGTAGCATTTCTAAAAACTAAGTGCAAAGATTAAATAAAATAAGTAAAAATCAAATATTACAAAAATAGAGGTAAGTAACATAGCTATTGCCAAAGTAATATAAGTTTTCTTAATAGTAGATTTTTTATACAATACTATCAATATGGCAGTAAAGTAAATTAACCCCATTAAATATCCAATTGGACTACAAATTATACAAGTCTGGATATAAAATGTCAAGATCAACTCTTGAAGAATTGTGATTATAATTATGGATATAATTAATTTACTTGAAATATTGTTTAATTTCATCTGATTTGTAATGTGTTTTTTACCCACCTTACCTGTTCGTAGTGGGACACTACGAACCTAAATGTATTAAAGCATCACGCTTGTATTTTATAGAATGCAAAGCGTGACGCTAAAATATTTTGTAGGTCTTAGCGTGACGCTACGACCAGTTAGGGTAACCAGAGGTAGGGTTATAAAGTAATAGCATTCATTTCTAGCAATATATTATGTAAATAGCTTCTACTAAATCTGGTAAAACAAGGTTCTCCAAAAGATGAAACTAGTCTGAACTTTGGGTTCTGAACAACTTCTACAATTTCTCCGTCTTTGAAGGTAATAGTAGCGTATTTATCTTCTATAGAGGGTATTTCATCATAAGGAACTCTGTCGTCAATAATATCCATAGAAAAGATACCTTTTATAGAAGAAATCTTCTTTGTTTCGTTATTATCATAATTAGCGTGGTCTTGTATAACGACAAAGTTTTCAACAAAGTTCTCTCGTAATATAATATTATTAAGCATCCAGTTTATGAAAGAAGCTTGTGAAATAAAATTTGATTCATTTATATCGGTTTCGCCTGGTTGTATATAACCTATTATAAATTCATTTGGTAATCCGTTTTTCTGTACATACTGTTGCTCAGCTATTGTAATCGCCACTATAGTATCATCAGAAAAAAAAATATTAGGTAAACTGGGTTTTCTATCAAGTAACTTTGTATCAATAGTTAAGTAGTACAATTCTAAGCCAGCCCATTTATATTCAGGTTTCATTATTTATGTATTTAATTTTAAATGTATTGTAAAATCTCTGCTGTCCCTTGTAAGATTGCTCTCGTTCGTTTCTAAATGAGCGATAGCCACAAAAAAACCGAGCAAGAGCTGGGGACTAACAACGGTTATATATTACCTGTTCATTTTCGTTCTATATCATAAATTTCTTCTTTTTGATACATTAATTTAACATTTTCCTTTGCCATTGCAAATACGGTGGGCGAGTAATTTTCCTCTTTATCTATCTCTTCTACGCCAGAAGGGACATTTACACCATAATCATTTAGAATTATAAAAATACTGTCTTTCTCTACTTCAACAATTTTGAAGGTAGTATAATTATATTCTCCTTCCTCTATTCTATGTGTATAAATATCTCCTTTTTGTGGATTGTCTAAATAAGACAATTTATTTTGTTCACTTTGATAATTGGTAAAAGAGAAAAAAGCAACAGCAATTAGAATGATAAATAAACCCGCAAATTGCCATATTGGAATAGTTGTACCTTTCTTTAAGTCTGTGTATTTATCTTTTATTTGTGAAGGAAGATTTTTTTTATCCAATACTTCTTGACAGTTTTGACACTGCGAACCTACTGTTTTGCCAATAGGAAACAAAGGAATCCAAAATATATGAGCGTGTCTTGAGAAAACACTCATCAAAATAGAATCTTCCGACTTGCATAAAGGACAAGAAGTTCCCTTTGGAATATCAGTTTTTAAGTGCTTTGAGCCTGTTCCGTAAATTAACATAGTAATTGAGTAATAAATTGAGAAAAGAAAATTATTATAAGAAAATCAAACATCAAAGTTAGATAGAAAAGTTCAAAACAGCATTTTTTTTAAAGCAAAACTCCTTATTTTCAACTAATGAAAATAAGGAGTTTCTCTTTTAAAATTCTTTGTAATCTACGGAATACGTTTCACTCTAAAGAGTGAGCTACAGAAATTACACTTTATTAATAGCTACTTTCTGCAAAATCCCATCAATAATATTTCGTGTCGTAATTCCTTCTGCTTCGGCTTCAAAGTTTAGAATAATACGGTGTCCGAAAATATCATAAATCACTTCTTTTATATCTTCTGGAATTACATAATCTCGTCCTTCCATAAACGCTAACGCCTTTGCAGCACGATTGAGCGCAATACCTGCACGAGGAGAAACGCCAAACTGAACGTATTTTGCTTCTTCTTTCAAACCATAATCTTTTGGAAAACGACTTGCAAAAATAAGTTCTACTACATATTCTTCAAGTTGCTCGTTCATCTTGACTTGATTAATCGCTTCACGGATAGCAAAAACATCTACACTAGAAAGAATCGGCTGTGCTTCTTCTTTATAATTAATATTTGCCATACGACGCATAATTTCTAGTTCCGATTTTTTATCAGGATAGGTAATAAAAACCTTCATCATAAAACGATCGACTTGTGCTTCTGGAAGTGGATAAGTTCCCTCCTGATCAACTGGATTTTGAGTTGCCAATACCAAAAACGGCTTATCCAACTTAAAAGTAGTTTCTCCAATCGTAACTTGTCTTTCCTGCATCGCTTCCAAAAGTGCAGCCTGTACTTTGGCTGGAGAACGGTTGATTTCATCGGCAAGAATAATATTTGAAAAAATAGGTCCTCTTTTGACCTCAAATTCTCCTCTTGTTTGGTTATAAATCATCGTTCCGATAAGGTCAGCAGGCAAAAGGTCTGGCGTAAACTGAATACGCTGAAAACCTAAATCCAATACTTTTGCAAGTGTATTGACCGTCAAAGTTTTGGCAAGCCCCGGAACGCCTTCCAAAAGTACGTGTCCTTGTGTAAAAAGTCCAATCAGAAGACGATTGACCATATAATGTTGTCCGACGACAACTTTTCCCATTTCGGTATAAACACGTTCTATTTTAGCTCTAAGTTCTTGATTTTCAGCAGTCATAAATTATAATTTGAGTATTGAAGAGTTTGTTAAATTCTTCTTTTTTTTAATTCTTATATTTTTCACAACAGCTTGGAAGCTGTCGGCTACATACAAAGATTTGTTTAAAAATTGTATTTTGCAAATCCTAATCATTTCTTTCTCGTTTCTTTTTGATTTCTTTGCAGAAAGATAATCAATAATTAACTATCTTTTGTCAATCCATTTTTTTTTAAGAAATTTGCACAAACAAATTTAGAAGTTAGATTTTAGAAATCAGAATTCAACCTCTAATTTAACATCTATAAAATAGAACTTAACTTTTCCAATTAACTCTTGCAGAAAACTAAATCCGAATCTCTTCTTGAAAGGGTAAAACAAACCCAAACCGAACCTACAAAGGCTTTTCAACGATTGCTCTTTGTAATGGACGACCTTAGAGAAAATTGTCCGTGGGACAAAAAACAGACTCTAGAGTCGCTTCGTTATCTTACGATTGAAGAAGTCTATGAACTCTCTGATGCGATTTTATCTAAAGATAACATAAATGCAAAACAAGAAATAAAGAACCAACAAATAAAGCAGGAGCTAGGAGATTTGATGCTGCATCTCGTTTTTTATTCAAAAATTGCTTCTGAAACTAACGATTTTGATATTACAGATGTTTTGAATTCGGTGTGTGAAAAACTTATTCATCGTCATCCTCATATTTATAGCAATGGTAGCGCAGAAACAGAAAGTGAAGTAAAACTGAATTGGGAAAGGATAAAATTACAAGAAAAGAGTAATTCTATAAGTGATAATTCTACTAAGAAAACAAAAAGTCTTTTTGAAGGTGTTCCCAAATCTATGCCTGCGCTTGTGAAAGCAATCCGAATTCAAGAAAAAGCTCGTGGAGTGGGCTTTGATTGGGACAAAGCAGCCGATGTTTGGGAGAAAGTAAAGGAAGAAGAACAAGAATTATTTGAGCATGTCGATACTTCTGATGAAACAGTTCATACAGTAATTAATCAAGAAGAAGCCGAAAACGAATTTGGGGATTTACTTTTTTCGATGATTAATTATGCTCGTTTTTTGGGTATAAATCCTGAAAATGCACTTGAAAAAACAAATCGTAAATTTATAAGTCGTTTTGAGTTTTTGGAAACAGAAGCACAAAAAGATGGAAAAAAATTAGAAAAAATGACCTTAGCCGAAATGGAAAGGTATTGGCAAAAGGCAAAGAAAATATAACCAAGTAAACAACTAGACCCTAAGGGTTTTCAAAACCCTTAGGGTCTGAATACACAGAGGGAAATAATACATAACACATGGAACTAACTACACAAGCTATCGCCAATCTGGTAGGTGGAAAAGTGGAAGGAGATACGCAGGCAAAGATAAGTACCGTTGCCAAAATACAGGAAGGAACAAAAGGTGCGATTGCTTTTTTGGCGAATCCAAAATACGAAAATTTCATTTATGAAACCAAAGCGACGGCTGTTTTGGTAAGTGAAAATTTTGAGGCAAAAGAACCAATTTCGACTACGCTTATTCGTGTTCCTGATGCTTATACTGCCTTTGGGAAACTTTTGGCTGCTTATCAACAGATGACACAAACGAAAAAAATAGGCATCGAAAAACCTTCTTTTCAATCTAGCACAAGTGATTTGGGTGAAGATGTGTATTTAGGTGCATTTAGTTATGTAGGCGAAAATACCAAAATAGGAAATAATGTAAAGATTTATCCTAATTCTTACATTGGAGATAACTGTAAAATAGATGATGATACCATTATTTATGCAGGTGTAAAAATCTATTCCAATACCAAAATCGGTAAAAATTGTGTTATTCATTCGGGTGTCGTTTTGGGAAGTGATGGTTTTGGCTTTGCTCCTCAAAGTGATGGTTCGTATGAAGCTATTCCACAAGTAGGAAATGTAATTTTGGAAGATAATGTCAGTATTGGTGCAAATTCTACTGTCGATTGTGCTACCATGGGTTCTACACTTATCAAAAAAGGAGTGAAAATTGATAATTTGGTTCAGATTGCTCATAACGTTCAGATAGGACAAAATACTGTTATTGCTGCACAAAGTGGTGTTTCGGGTTCGTCTGAAATTGGAGAAAACTGTATCTTAGCAGGACAAGTTGGAATTGTCGGACATATCAAAATTGCTGATAAAGTAACTATTGCAGCGCAAAGTGGAGTTACGAAAAGTTACAAGAAAACTGGAGGAAATCTTTTGGGTTCTCCTGCTAACGAACATGCTCAACAAATCAAAAATTATGTAGTTATTCGAAATCTAACTACTCTAAAACAAAAAGTAGATGAATTGGATAGGAAAATGAATGGTTAGAATAAATCTATTTCTCTATAATTGTTTCGATTTTTTCATAGTCATACCTTCCTAATTCTTTGTCTTTTTGAGGTATAGTTTTGTAGCGTGTACGGATTATTTGATGATTTCTATCTAATTTTTCTACAACTGTTTCAAATTCAAAATTAGTGGATTTAGTTTTTGGGTAGTTGGAGTAAAAAATATCAAAATAGCCTTTATCAAGTGCTAAACCTATCTTGTTTTTTTCAAATAAATGTAGCTTTTGTAAACCATAGAAACCACACATACCTCCTATTTTGTTGTACCTATCATAGTTTCCTTTTCTAAGAGTTTTCAACAAAGTATTTTTATATAACAACCCATAAAATTCAGATTGATTGTAAAATTCTTCATTTTCTATAAACAAATTCAAGTAATCTATATCATAATTTTCGTAATAATAATCCTTGTTATAATACGTCTTTATATTTGAAAACTTTATGGTTTTTTCTGTTTCTAAAGAATCAACAACAGCTTTTACCATAGAAATAGTGTCTAATAACATTCTACCTCTTTGATGAGTGTATTCTATTATAATTTCACGTCTATATTGTTTCCTTCTCCAAATCTCTACTTTATCAAATCCTAAATTGTATAAAAGATGAATATCATTTACAGAATCAACAAGAGGTTGTTCAGTTTTCTCTTCATGTTTTTGAAATGAGTAAAATTGATAAGAAATAAATCCTATCAAAAGCCAAAGTAAAGCTGAAATTATGTAATACGTTTTTTTATTTTTCATATTGGATTCTGTCTATGCCGTATTCTAAATAAATTTTTTTGTGATTGTCATTGTGATTTATATCAGGAAACCATTTTAGTTGTAAATCTTTTATATCAAAATTTTCTTCATCTATTACAAAAAACCCTTTCTCGTCAATATGATATTTGACATTGGTTTTAAAATGTTCTTTAGTTGCAATATTTTTTCCTATAGAATCCATAAAAGGAGCTACTTCTATTACTGAAACTGCATAATTATTTTCTGATTTATAGATTACAGGTAATACAATATTATTTACATCGTTGCCACTACACTCAAAATAACCATATTCTTCAGCCAACAAAATAGTAGATTGAGAATAAATATGAGCTAATTCTGCTTTAATTTTAGCAACATGAATAAGAATTTCTATAGCTTTTCCTTGTAAATAGTTTTCAGTTAATTCTTCATCAGATTTTCCATTTTGAAACGTATAATTTTGATATTTTTGAGCAATTAATGTATCTACTTCTATTATTTCATTGATATATTCTTGAAAAAGTGTTTGAATTTTCAAATTTTCGATAGAAAAATGTTTGTTGTAAAACTCTTCATAAAATTCTATTCTTTCTCTTTCAGTAGCATGAGCTAATCCTTTTTCTTGTTCATAGAGTGAGATACTAGAATTAATCTTCTCTAAATATTTTTGATAAATAGCATTCAATGGTTCAATTTTATCAAATACATATTTACGTGAAGGTGGATTACCTGCTTCTGCAAAACAGTTTTTTGCTGCCTGCACACTTCTATCTGCTACACCAGAAAAAAGATTTGATACATTATCTCCATCTCTTCTAGTTCTATCTAAAAGTAATAGTTCTTTTTCATTGTATTTTTTCATTAAAAAAACATCATACACATATTTTCCTCCCAAAACGAGTAGAATGAATAATGGAATAAGAGGGTGGAGTAATTTTTTCATAGAATGTAATCTGATTTTAAAACTATACTTTTGGTAATGTAAAATATGTAATTTATTTGAAAACAGAAAATAGTACAATTTAGTATTAAAATAAAAACTAAGAGTGTAGCCAAAACCAATAATTTACCCTACAAATTTCTTATTACAAATTTCTTATCTTGTTTTGAATAATTACAAAAGTAAAGAAAAATAGTAAAATGTAAAGCATCTCACTGCTGCTGTTTGAAACGGCAGCAGTGAGATGTAAAATTTAATTTGAAAAGGGTAGCGTTTGAAACGAAGACCTTGTAGAAAGAGATACTATCGATAATAAACTATCACTAATAATTCATTATTCAAAAGAAGTTTTTACCTTTGTGAAACCAATAAATTAAACTATTTTCGTTATTTCTCTTAATTTATCATAAAATTGATAGTACGGTCATAAATGGCTCAATAACTTGCCTTCAAACCTGTCTTTATATATATGAAAACCAATCAACACACCATAAAAAAATCCGTTACCGTTTCAGGAATCGGTTTGCATACAGGCGTAAAATCTACCATGACTTTTTTACCTGCAAAGCCAAATCATGGAATAAAATTTTGTAGAATAGACATTGAAGGAAGACCTGTCGTAGATGCAGACGTAGATTTTGTAGTTGATGTGTCAAGAGGAACCACCATTGAAAAAGGAGAAGCACGAGTAAATACCGTAGAACACACGCTGGCAGCACTTACAGGCTTAGAAATCGATAATGTAATGATAGAATTAGACGAACCCGAACCTCCAATTATGGACGGAAGTTCGATCGATTTTATCAATAAATTGAAAGAAGCAGAACTAGAAGAACAAAATGTACCTCGTAATTTCTTTGAAATTGATACGAGTATTCATTATACCGATACAGAAAAAAATATAGAAATTGCAGCTCTTCCATTAGATAATTATCGTTTGACGGTAATGGTAGATTATAATTCGCCTGTTTTGGGAAGTCAGTATGCAGCTTTGAATGATATTTCGGAGTTTGAAAAAGAGATTGCTTCGTGTCGTACTTTTTGCTTTTTGCACGAATTAGAAGCTCTTTATAACAATAATCTTATTCAAGGTGGCGATTTTGATAATGCTATCGTGATTGTAGATAGGATTTTGTCGGATGAAGAAATGGCAAGATTAGCAAAAATGTTTAACAAAGATAAAATTGAAGTAAAGAAAGAAGGAACGCTTAATAATGTAGAACTGCGCTACAAAAACGAACCTGCAAGGCACAAACTGTTAGATTTGGTAGGCGATTTGGCTTTAGTTGGTCGTCCATTAAAGGCACAAATCCTGGCTGCAAGACCGGGACACGCTGCAAATGTTGCTTTTGCTAAAAAAATAAAGAAAAGAATTCAGAAAGCATCAGGCGTTCAGATTCCAAAATATGACCCAAAGACTCCTCCTGTTTTAGATGTCAATCAAATTTCTAAAATATTGCCTCATCGTTATCCCTTTTTGCTTGTCGACAAGATTATTTATTTAGATGAAAATTCGGTTGTTGGAGTAAAAAATGTAACGATGAACGAACCGTTTTTTCAAGGACATTTTCCAGAAAATCCAGTTATGCCAGGAGTTTTACAGATTGAAGCGATGGCACAAACAGGAGGAATATTAGTTTTGAATACTGTTGATGACCCAAATAATTATTGGTCTTATTTTATCGGAATCGATAATTGTCGTTTTCGTCAAAAAGTTTTGCCAGGAGATACAATTATTTTCAAATGTGAATTGGTTGCGCCTATTCGTAGAGGAATTGCCAAAATGAAAGGACAAGCGTATGTAGCAGGAAAATTGGTTTGTGAGGCTATTCTTACGGCTGGTATCGTGAAAAAGGATTAAGGTTTTAGAAAAGGATTTATTGAAAATTGAAACGCATTTGCTTGAATTATGAAGTGAATGCGTTTTTAGTAATCAAAATTAAAGTAAAATGAGTTTCTTAAAACGACTGGATAAAATAAACGTAATTGTTTCTATCATTGGTATAGTAATGAGTAGCCTATTCTCTTACTTTTCGTTTCAAGACTATAAGGATTTAAAGTACATAAGAGAGAATGGAAAAGAGGTAGTGGTAAAAGTTATATCTAAAAATTCTGCAAATGGAGTAAATTCAATAGATGTTTTGTTTGAAGGAAAAACGTATTATGTAAGAGGAAGATACGAAGGCTATAAGAAAGGGAAATATACCAAACTGACTTACAGTAAAGAAAAAGATAAGTTCCTCTACGGCTACAAAGACAGTTACTATTCCTATATTTTTATGTTTTTAGGAATGATTTTTATCTGTATTGTAAATCTATTTATGGCATTCTTTAAGGCTTGGAAGCCTTTTTCTAAATCATAAAGGACATAAATCCTAAACCATTCCAGAAACCACACCATTGACAACTGCAAAACGTTTTTTAGGATTTTCTGTGTTCTCAAAAACTAGATTCGGATTGCTTTCAAGTTCTATTTTTTGGCTTTGCATAACGATTTGATAGTTTTCAAGATTGTATTCTTCGTGTCCGTAAAAGGTCGATAAATCTCCTATATCAACTATTTTACTCGCAAACAGATATTCGTGTTTTTTTACATCAAATTTAGTATGTCGTTCAAAAGCTATATCTGCTCTATATTTTACAAATTGAGGAAACTCTATTTCTACATTTCTCAAAATTACATCATAAAACTGCGTTCCATTTATAGGTAATTTCTCATAACTTTCTATTGATTTGTCTTCGTGCAAACCATTCGCAACTGATAAAAGTCCGTTCAAAATAGCAGCATAATTATACTTTCTGACTTCCTGTTTTTCCCAATCGTTTGGATAATGACCCGATTCTATCAAAATTGTACCGTAACCCAACTTTTGAAAATTATCTCCAAAAGCACGAACTTCAAATTCATCATCATATTTTGCCATATTCTTTTTAAGCTCACTTTCCAAACCTTCTACCATTAAAGAAATTACTTGCATCGCTTCTAATCTTCTCATTCCTTCTTTTTCGATAGTTGTTTCGGCATCAAAAGCAGGTGCAAGAAAAGCAAGTACTGTAGGAAAAGGGGTTTTAGCGACAGAATATTTCAAACGCTGGTCGTGTAGATTAAAACTAAAATGAGGTTTTATTTTTTCGGCTAAATTAATCAACAAATTTGCTTCTGGTGTTTGTCTTCTCAAAAAATCTCTATTCATATCAATTCCTTGAGCCGTTTGGCGAGTAAAAAGTGCCGTTCCGTCAGGATTCAAAATAGGTACAAAATGAAGTGTAAAGTAATTTTTTAAAGTTTCTACTAATTTTTTGTCTTCTTCCGTAAACGGATTTTCTAAGAAATGAAAAATATCTAAAAGGGCTAGTGTTGCAGTCGGTTCGTTTCCGTGCATTTGCGACCAAAGCAAAACAGGCGTTTTTCCGTTGCCAAATTTAAGATGATAAATAGGTCTTCTTTGTGCTGATTGTCCTAATTTATTGAGTTCAAAATTAGAATTTTGTATCTTGATTATATCTTTTAAAACTTCGTAGAACTCTTCAGGTTGAAAATGTCTATAAATGAGTAGTTTTTCTTTGTAAAGCGAATAATTTTCTAAAAGTTGTGATGTAAAATTCATATTCATTTATTTTTGATTTAATACAGGAATGTTGTAAGGTAATTCTTCTAAAAACTTACTCCATTGAGGAATTTGGCTTTGATGAAAAACGGTATAATATCTTGTTTTTTTGCTCTCTTTAGTCAGAAATTCTAAAGACAAGATAAACTGATTATGTTTGGCACATTCTTTAAAAGGCATATAACCAAGTTTGTACCTCAACTCTGAAAGATTATCAAGATTAATTTTACTTATAGTTTGTCCTTTCTTATAGTTTATAGATTGCCTTTTTGAATCAAGTGCAATATAAATGCTTTTTGAGACGTTTTGCTCTCTTCTAAAAGATTTTTTCTTTTGATGTGCCTTAAAGAAAAGCGATATTATCCAGGCAATACCAGCTAAAGCCATCAGTTCCATAAAAAACAGAAAACCACTCTGCAACCAAGACAAACTTGACACAATTATAAAAGTTAACAAAATTAATACTATAATAGCTAGTAAGATAACTTTGTAATACCCTTTGTTAGCTTCTTCTTCGTCCCAAGGAAAATAACTCCCTTTTCGAAACATGAAAGGTAAGTATTCTGAAGGCTTTGCAACTAATTGCAATGATTTATTTATAGGAATATGAGTAAGTGTTTCGTCTTGAATACAATGTGTATTTCCCAAATATTCCCAACTTTCTATAAAGAACGCAGATTTACAGGCAGCACAAATTACAATTGTATGTCCTTCTTCTATTTTTTCTCCTGTAATTGGATCAATACGTTCCTGTTTTAAGAAATCGGAATGGTTAGTTGCGTTTAATTGATGGGTGTGAAGCATTGATTTTTGTAATTACCTTTCTAATTCTTTTGCTATTTTCTTTACTAATTCTAAAGATGCGTTCGAAATATCAGCAATTTTTTCTACTGTAAAATCTGTTTTCAAAAGTAGATTTTCAATTGATTTCTCAATTCCTTCCTCTCTACCCTGTTGATAGTGAATATCGTTTTTGATGTCGTAAGTAAATGGCATACGTTGTAGTTATTTTTTCATAGATTTCTCTATTCCCTTTACGAAATCAATAGAAACTTCTAGTAGTTTTGATATGATGGCATAAGAAAAACCTTCTTCTAACATATTTTTTATGCCTAAGATAGATTTTTCCTCTTTCCCTTGCTAATAGCGAATATCGTTTTTAATGTCGTAAGCAAATGGCATACGTTGTAATTATTTTTTTAGTTTCTTTGCTATTTTTTTTACCAAACTCAAAGAAGTATTCAAGATTTCAGCTACTTGTTCTATTGTAAAATCAGTTTTTAGAAGTAAATTTTCTATTGATTTTTCAATTCCCTTTTCAATTCCCTTTTCAATTCCCTTTTCAATTCCCTTTTCCACCCCTGTTTCAATTCCCTCTTCTCTACCTTGCTGATAGCGAATATCGTTTTTAATGTCGTAAGTAAATGGCATACGTTGTAATTGATTAATGATTTTTGATTGTAATTTACGCAATGAAGATAAAATCTCTAACTGTTTAACGACTTTTTCACGCTCTAGGTTTTGTTTTATTGTGGCTTCTATTCTATTAAAAATAAGTTCGATAATTTTTTCAGATTTTTCATTTTCAAAATTAGCCAAAATAGATAAAATTACTTCTTCTGGTTTGTTAGAATTAATAAATTCTTTATAACTAATATCTTTCAAAGAATGCAAGTCATAGGAAAACGACAAATTAAGCGTTTCTATTTTCGTTTTCATTGTACATTTTTTATCTCCAATATAAAATACAACTTGCAGCACATCAATTTTATATTTTCGATGCAAAAGTGCATAATATTCGTGCATTCTATATTTCATTTCTGGGTCGTTTGCCACTTGAAATTCAATATGAAGAACATAATCTTTTTTAGAATTTTTGTGTAATACTTTTTTCAGAAAATCAGGCTTCCGTTCTAAAGTGCGTTGCAAATCATCTCCAATTTCCTCTAATTTTTCTGGATAGATAGTAAGGAATTTTTTGGCTAAAGGAAGAATTATTTCCTCTATATTTTCTTTAATTATTTTGTCGTAATCTTGGGGCATGAATAAATTTAGAAGGTAGATTTGGAAATTAGAATGAAAATAAAATACCACTAAGGAACAGAGAAAATAAACAGATTCACAAGAAATAAAATAAATTTAGAAGGTAGAGTTAATGTGAATTCAAATTCAAAAATCGTTATGGCAATTCAATTCTAAAATCTAAATTAGCTTCGCTGCCTTGACAGGTCAGAATTCTAAATTGATTTACCCTACCATTACATGAGCATTTGGATAACGGTAAGAGTTCGTAACTACGGCATTACTAAGTGCAAGCGCAAGCGTAAGCGTACCGACACGACCCAAATACATGGAGGCAATAATAATTACTTTACCCCAAAAAGAAAGTTCACTTGTCAGATTCATACTAATTCCGACAGTAGCGAAGGCTGAAACTTGCTCGAAAATAATCTTTAATATAAACTTGGTGTCGTTGGGAGAGGAGGGTTCTTGTACCAAAAGCAAGAGAAAAATAGCAAAAATATTATAAGCAATCGCAAAGATAAAAATGGCAAATGCTTTTCTGATAAGCTCATCTGGAATGGTTCGATTAGCAATTACGATACGTTCTTGCCTTCTAATACTAGCGACAGCAGCCACAAAAACCAAAACAAAAGTAGTAATTTTGATTCCTCCAGCCGTTGAACCTGAAGCAGCTCCAATAAACATCAAAACCAAACACATCATAATTGTAGCAGGATTCAAGGCTTCAAAATCCATGGTATTAAAACCTGCTGTTCTGGTCGTCATGGACTGAAAAAGTGCCGTTACGAAAGCCTGAATAATTGTTCGGTCTGTTAGTTTTTCGATTTCTAATAACAAAAAACCAACTGTACCAATAGTAAGAAGGGCAATCGTAGTGTATACATTGATTTTGGTTACTACATTCCATTGTTTCCAAGGCTTTACAAAACGTTCCTTTATGCTTCTAAACGAAAAAATATCTTCAATGGTGGTATAACCTAGTCCACCCAAAATTACAATCCAGATAATAACAAAATGCAAATTGTACATTCTATCAATTTTGTAATTTGTATCTGCCATTCCACCAGAAAACAAGCTAAAACCACCATTACAGAAAGCTGAAACAGAGTGAAAAAAGGAGAAAAATATTTTATCTCCAATCGTTTCAAACTGCTGGCTTTGTTCCCATAGTTCTTCGTCCCACGCATAATAAATACCAATTGTACCCAAAAACTCTATAAATAGCGTAATCAGAACAACTTTGCGAAGAAGTTTGGAAGCTGAAACCAATGATTCACTACTCAAATAATCTTGAATGATAGATTGGTGTTTTATTCCTACTCCCTGTGTCAGAAAACTTGCAAAAAAAGTAGCAAAAGATACCATTCCAATTCCTCCTAATTGTATCAAAATAAGAATAACAATCTGCCCCTTGAGCGTAAAAGCAGTAGCCGTATCGACAACGATAAGACCAGTAACACAAGAAGCACTCGTCGAAGTAAAAATGGCATCAATTAAATCTAAACTATCTTTTCCTGGTGTCATGGTAGGAAGCATAAGCATTCCTGCACCCATCAAAATCAAAAGAACAAAACTAAGTAAAAAAGTAGTAGCAGGTTTATAACTAATTTCTGAAAGGTGCGTCGTGATGCGTGTCAAATCTAATCCTACCATTAGTAGCATATAAATTGACAGAAAATGTTGATTAGAAAGTTCGGGATTAGAAAAACCTAAAAGTTCAAAATAATAATACGTTATCCTAAAATTGAGAAGGTAATTAATTACCCCACAAAAGACTACAAAAGCAATCAAGAGAGCTTCAAACCAATTTTTTCGCAAAAAATCTATCCAATGGGCATCATAAATAACCCGAAAAACAAAAAAGACAGCAAAAGCAAAAAAGATAATATCTAGCGTTCCAAAAATTACGCTTTCAATAGGCGCATCTACATAAAAACCATATCGATACACCAAAAAACCAAGTGCAATAGCCGAACAGATTACTGAAAGTGTTTTTATTACTAACAGAATTCGCTCCCGACTTTCATAAACATGATTTTGGTAACGTTCACGAAAATTATTTCTATGATTTAAAAAACGAGTTCTAAAATTGTTCAATTCTGCTTTACTATTTGAGTGGCTTCTAAAAATAATGACACAATACAGAGTTCAGTAATTATTGCTGACTAATTACCATACGAACACAAATTGAATTTTAGTTCAAAGAAACAAATTTTTTTGCCAAAATAATAATTAAATCAAGTTGAAAAACAGTTGATTATGTAGAATAGTAGTAAAAACTAAGTATTGATTTTGTGTTTTAAATAATTGAAAAGTAATTTGAGGAACTTTTGTTAGATGAATAGTAGTTAAAACAGAATTAAATTTTACCTACTTTCTTCCAAAAAAATGGCTCGTAGTTATAAAAAAGCAATTATAAAAGACAAACCCAGAAACGTAAAAAGAACCTCAATCTATTGGCGCAGAATAAGACGAAACTGGAATGTTACCTTACTTACTTTTCGTCCTTTCTGTACACAAAATATAGCAGAAGGATATTTAGAATTGGTTTTTGAATCTCCAAAAAAGTATCTACAATGATTGTGATTATATTTTCTATTTGGAAAACGGAATGTTCAAATTTCCTTTCAAAGAAGAACAAGAATATTTAAAAAAACACAGAAGAAAATAATTTAGTAAAACGGTTTAAGAAAAAATCATTAATTTTACATTCTCAAAAAAATGACGTTGCTTTGTAATAAAGTAGCTAAACGTTTTTTGAATGTCGGAATTACACAAACTTGAACTTACACATTAGAAAAGTATCGGTTATATGCTTCATTCACTTCTGACTTCTAAAATCTGAATTCTAAATTTATTTATGAAAAGACAAGATATAAAAGACTTATTGGAGTCAAAACAATTTGACCAACCTGTACATACAAAAGGCTGGATTCGTGGAGAACGTGGAAATGCGTATGTTCGTTTTTTAGGAATTAATGACGGTTCGAGCCTTGAAAATATTCAAGTAGTAGCTGATGCCGAAAAATTCGATGAAAATCTTTTGAAGCGTTTTAATGTAGGTGCTTCGGTTTCTGTTACTGGAACGTTAGTAGAATCTAAAGGAAAAGGACAAAATGTAGAAATTGTAGCTGATTCGATAGAGATTTTGGGCGATGCAGATGCAGAAAAATATCCTATTCAACCAAAGGCACATTCAATGGAATTTTTGAGAGAAAATGCTCACCTTAGAAGCCGTACAACTACTTTTGGTGCAATTTTCCGTCTTCGTCATGCACTTTCGTTTGCCATTCATAATTATTTCAATGAACGCTGTTTTTATTACTGGCATTCTCCAATCCTTACAGCTTCCGATGCTGAAGGAGCAGGGGAAAGTTTTAGAGTAACTAATTTTGATATTGATAATTTTGATTCGATTCCAAAAATAAAAGAAGGCGACCACAAAGGAAAAATAGATAATAAAGAAGATTTCTTCGGACAACCTACCAACCTTACTGTTTCTGGACAATTAGAGGCAGAATTAGGAGCTTTAGGTTTGGGAAGAGTTTATACATTTGGTCCTACTTTCAGAGCTGAAAACTCAAATACAGCTCGTCATTTAGCCGAATTTTGGATGATAGAACCCGAAATGGCGTTTTATGATTTGAAAGATAATATGGATTTGGTAGAAGACTTTTTAAAGTATTTGATTAAGTATGCTTTAGATAATTATAGAGAAGAAATTGAATTTTTAGATGCAAAATTTGTAAAAGAAAACTCGCAAAAGAAAAAAGAAGAACGTGCAGAAATGGGTTTGATTGAAAAACTAGAGTTTGTTTTAGCGAATGATTTCAAACGAGTTACTTATACCGAAGCGATTGATATTTTGCTTAATTCTAAGCATTACAAAAAAGGAAAATTTACCTATGATGTGAAATGGGGAGTTGATTTACAATCCGAACATGAGCGTTTTTTAGTAGAAAAACATTTCAAAACGCCAGTTATCCTTTATAATTATCCAAAAGACATAAAAGCATTTTATATGCGCCAAAACGATGGCGAAGAAGCAGGAAAAGAAACCGTAGCAGCAATGGACGTACTTTTCCCTGGAATTGGAGAAATTGTAGGAGGTTCGCAGCGTGAAGAGCGTCTGGACAGATTACAAGCTCGTACTGACGCAATGGGAATTACAGAAGAGCTTTGGTGGTACTTAGATACTCGTAAGTTTGGAACGGTCAAACATTCAGGTTTTGGTTTGGGTTTTGAGCGTTTGGTTCTCTTTATTACAGGAATGGGAAATATTAGAGATGTAATTCCGTTTCCTCGTACTCCTAATAATGCAGAGTTTTAGGGTTTTGTAGTGTCGTCGGTGGAGACACCGACAACGGCAGGTTTTTATAAGAAAAGTCTTTTCTAATTAAATTAGGAAAGACTTTTTTATTATAGGGCAAACGCACGAAATTTTTAAATGCTTATTTTTGTATAATTTTCTGCCGTATTTAACATTATCAAGGTTTGTTTTCTTCGAAAACAAACCATTGCTAAGGTAAAAACTACCTATTTTTATTTTTTTCCCTTAGCAATCATCTTTATTGAAGATAAAAAGACGTTGATAATGGGAGAAAAATGGCACAGAGAATAAAAACAAATTTCGTGCGTCTGCCCTATTTTTATTACAAAAAGTATATGTTTTTGTGAAATAGAAACTATCTTTGCAAATCATTTAAAATAAACATATAAAACAAAAAAAATGAACAAAATTTCAAAATTAGCCTTCTTACTTCTTTTTCTAACACATATAGCCTGCGCTCAAAACGCTACCAAAAAAACGCTGCTTTGGAGAGTTTCTGGAAATGGTCTTTCAGAACCTTCTTATCTCTACGGAACGATTCATATTCCACATACAAAATATATGAATTTTAGTGATTCTACAAATGCTATTCTTGATAGAATAAACTCACTTATAATAGAAACTTCAAAACCTTCTTTGTTCGAAATTTTAGCATCAAGAATAACACTAGATGAAGGTCAGACATTGAAGAATTTGTTAGGAGATGAAGATTATAAAAAGCTAGAAAGTTATACTACTTACAATAGATATCCGTCTTTATTACTTCCTATGCTCAACGAAACCAAACCTATTGTGGTGCATTCTACTATTTCGAAGAGTTATATAAAAGAGGATACAAATCAAATTATGGATTATGTTTTTGTTTCAAAGGCAAAAAAAGAGGGTAAAAAAGTAGTTTTATTAGAAACTCCTTCCGAACAGTTAGAAGCACTTTGGGGAGTAGATATAAACGAGCAAGTAGCAATTTTACGTGTCTATTTGCACGAATCTATAAAAGAAATAGAAGATATGAATAGAATTACTTCTGCTTATCTTGAACAAGATATTGATGAAATAAGCAACTTCTTTGCAGATTACAAAAAAAAATATCCAAATTACGTAAAGAGAGTAATAACGAATCGCAACACAACGATGAGTAATCGTATAGATAGTTTATTAAACATAGAATCAAATCGTTTTATTGCTATTGGTGTTGGTCATTTGGGAGGAACTACTGGAATTATAGCTACTTTGACTCAGAAAGGATATACTATAGAACCTATTTTGCCCACTTATACAAACAAATTAAAGTGGGTTATTGTAGAAGATGATGCTTTGAGTTGTGAGTTTCCTAATGAAAAACCTACCAAAAATATAGTTGAAAATGATACAATAAAGAACGTCTTATATATATCAGACACAAAAATCAGCAGTAATAATAAAACTAGTTTTTGGCTTGTATTCTATTCAAAAAAGGATTTTGCAAAACCTTATTCTTACGACGAAATAGAAACAAATTTAGCAAGCTGGGGGGAAGCAACATCTATCAAAAAAATAAAAATTGGCGAAAGGATAGCTTTAGATGTTTGTTTTGATAATAGAAGCAATAATGAAAAGTCTTCAAGAACAGTTTATATTATTAATGATGAAGAGAGTAAAATGGTTACTTTAAATATATATGGGGATGAGTCTATCATTAATGCACCCTCTTCAGACAAGTTTATTTACTCCTTTAAATTCAAATAGTCCTTATAGCAACTTAATCAATTCGAATTATTAAATCAAAACAGACAACAAAAATGAACAAAATTTTAAAATTAGCATTCTTATTTCTCTTTCTAACAAATATAGCCTGCGCTCAAAACGAAAAAACGCTGCTTTGGAGAGTTTCTGGAAATGGTCTTTCAGAACCTTCTTATCTCTACGGAACGATTCATATTCCACATACGAAATTTATGAATTTTAGTGATTCTATGAAGCGAGTTTTGAAAACTGTAAATTCGGTAGTCGTGGAGGTACATGAAACAAACCCCTTTGCAGGAATGTCAGGTATGTCGATGGAAAACGGAAAATCGCTCAAAACTTTTCTTGGAGAAAAAGATTATGCAACATTGGAAAACCGAATCGAAGCAGACCGAGATTTGGCACTTTTAGCATCTGTACTTGAAAATATGAAACCTTTGCTAGTTAGTACACAACTTTCAATGCAACACGCAGAAACAAATACTATAATGCCTATGGATTTTGTATTTACTATAAAAGCAAAAGAAAGAAACCAGAAAGTAATTGGTCTGGAAACCTACAAAGAACAGTACGATGCTATCGAAAAGATAGATATAGAGGAGCAAATAAATGCTTTGCGTGATGTTTTGTATGATACCTTGCAAGACCAAAAAGATATGCAAACTCTTATAAATGCTTATTTAGAACAAGATATTGATGAATTAATGAAAGTTTCTATGGATTTTGGAAATAAATACCCTGATGTTTTGGACAAACTGATTACACAAAGAAATATAAAAATGATTTCTCGCACAGATAGCCTTTTGAAATTGGAATCAAATCGCCTTGTTGCTATCGGTGCAGCACATTTAGGTGGCAATGATGGTTTTATTGCTGTTTTACGTAAAAAAGGATATACAGTAGAGCCAGTTATGCCTACTTATACAGAAGAAGCAAAAATGGAAATTGATTATAATCCAGAGTGGATTGCTTTCCAAACTGACGATTTTGAATGTGAGTTTCCGAATGAAAAGCCAGAAGAAAAAAAATATCAAGATAGATATGCTTTGGATCAATTTATAAATGGAGAAAAAACAAATTTTAGTGTTTCTATAAAGGAAATGGAAAACGAAGACAACAAAACAAGAGAAATGTTTTACGACGAATTGAAAACAAATATCCAAGGCGCACAAAAAGATGCTCCTATGAAAGACATTACAATAAATGGTCTTTCTGCTGTAGAAACACAGATGAATATGATGGGACAGACAATGAGAACTATCTATATTACTAACGAAGAAGTGACAAAAGCATTGGTAATAATAATATTAGGAGAAAAACAGATTACAGAAGCTGATTTTGCTGATTATTTTATCAATTCTTTTACGTTCAAATAAACATAATTCTTTAAAAAGCGAAAAAACCAATTTCTAAACTGGCAAAACAACCTTCTTTGAGTAATTTGTTTCGCAATACGTTGATTTATCAAAAAAAGTTTTAAGTTTTTTGGAACTATTACAAAAATTTTGCTTCTTTGCATTACTAATCTTTAGTTGAATAGAATCAAAAGTTATGATTATCAATTACTTACTTGTTTTAAAGCTAGTATAGAATTGTAATTATTATCAACTTAAAAACTATTCAATTTATATATATCTAGTTTTAATAATTATAGAAAAATATATTATAATAATATAAAATAATCCTAAAAAGTCAGGACTATATTCTAAAATTGATGCAAAATCAGATTAATAACTATTCTATAAGAATCAATGAAAATTATCTATACAAATCTTAAACTAGGTTTTGAACCTAAAAAATTGATTGAGATTGATTAAAATTGATTTAAGTTAAATTATTCAGTTATTTTCCAACTGTATTTGTCTGCTAAAGATTAGCAACAAACACTAATTATATGGCAAAAGTAAAATATTATTACGATACCGAAACGTGTCGTTACGAAAAAGTAAAAGCGTCTAAAGCAGATATTACCTTCAATATTCTTGGACTCTTAGTAATCTCAGCAGTACTGGCAGTCGGTTTTGCTACACTTTACACTCAAATGTTCCCTTCAAAGGAAGTGGCACAGCTCAAAGAAGAAAAACAAGAACTATTAACTAAGTATCAAGTTCTTAACAAAGAAATTAGTCAGGCAAGTGATATGCTTTCCCACCTTCAACAGCGAGACAATAAACTTTATCGTTCAATGTTTGAAGTAGAACCTATTCCTATAGAAATGAGAAAAGGAGGAACAGGTGGCTCGGAAAAATACAAGCATTTATTAGACGATAATCTGATAAATGAAACGCTTATCGTAAATGCACACGAGAAATTGGATAATTTGAAAAAACAAATGTATATCCAAACCAAATCGTATGACGAGCTTATGAAATTAGCTCAAAATAAAAATGATATGTTGGCTTCTATTCCAGCTATTCAGCCTGTGGCTAAAAAACACCTTACAAATTTTGCTTCTGGTTTTGGAATGCGTACTCATCCTATCTATAAAGTTCGTAAGATGCACACAGGCTGCGATCTTACAGCCAAAACAGGAACTCCTGTACATGCAACGGGCGATGGAGTAGTAATAAAAGCAGATTGGTCTAGTGGCTACGGACGTTTGGTAGAAGTAGATCATGGGTATGGATATATTACAAGATATGCTCACCTTTCAGCTTTTGACTGTAAAAAAGGACAAAAAGTAAAACGTGGACAATTAGTAGGAAAGGTAGGAAGTACAGGATTATCTGTTGCGCCTCACTTGCATTACGAAGTACGTCATAATGGAGTAGCCTTGAATCCAATCAATTATTTCTTTAATGATTTATCTCCAGCAGAATATCAACAATTAGTAGAACTTTCTTCTCACGATGGGCAATCACTTGGTGGTGGTTCGGATGAAGAAGAACACAATCACATAAAATAAAAGATTTTGGTTTTAGATTTTTTAGATTTTCATTAGATTTTTTCATATAATAACAAAAAGCACTATAATATTTATAGTGCTTTTTTTTGTATTTAATTTAGATAGAATTAAAATCTCATAAGTAAGCGTATATGTATTGTTTTGAAATGAATTTTCGAACACAGAGTTACAGAGAACACAGAGAATGAGAATACATTTTGAAATACTACTTTTTAGATATATTTAATTCTGATTGAGTACTTATAATGAAAGTTATCATAGTTAATTTAGTAATGTTCATTTTTCCATAACGATAGGTTTGCAAACCCTATCGTTATGGAAAAACAAGAGTGTTATATTTTTAGATAACTTATTAATTACTAAACCTGTAAATAACTGTGATAAATTCTAAATAAAGAATTATAATTTTACATTATTTTAGTTTAACGCAATTTGAAACGCTTATTATCTCTTACCTGACTTACTGTATTTTTGATACGAGTAATATCCTCCATAGAAGCCCCTGCTGTAAGAATATCTAAATCTGCACTAGAAACAATGACTTCTACATTTTCCAAACGTTGGCGTAGCTCTTCATTTTCTTGTACTATCCTATCAAGTTGCTGTTGTTCTTGCTGACTAAGACGACGAGCAACTTCTAATTTTTTTACTTTGTAGAAGTAATTCGTAACAATTGCACTTGTAGCAATTCCGAATGTACTACCAAATATAATTAAAAGCTCTAGCATAAATATTGGATTAAAGTTGATTTTGTTTTTATCCTAATGTACGAAAAAAATCTAAATCAAGTTATGTAAAAACTATTTTTCACATAAAAAGCTATTTACTCATTATAATAGAGTAAATAGCTTTCTTGTTTTTCAAACAAATTTTTGAATGAATAAGAATTAAATAAACTGCTATTTTTAAATTATAAATAATTAATAATCAGTAATTTGAAATCGTAATTGTTTCATATCTATTCTTCAACCAAAATTATTTTACTTCTTTTGTCCATTCCATCAAACTTGTTTCAATGCTTTCTTTGCGAGCATCATAAAAACCACCTGTTCCTTTTCCCAACTCTTGCGCCTTTTTTGCGTGTGCAACGGCTTCTTTATAGTTTCCTTGTTTTGCTTTTACTTGTGCCATTGCCCAACTCGCAAAAAAGTGTTTTTCATTAAGTTTCATAGAAAGATTTGCCCATTCGCTTGCTTTTTCAATGTCCAAATCATTTTGAATATAATATTCAGCAGCCGAAGCATAATCATACCACGCTCTTCCATAAATCCCCATTCCTTTATTGATAGACGCAACAGCATTTGCCTTTGTGTCGGTCGTAATTTTCAAAGCGATTCTCTTTTTTTCCCAACGCATTACTAAATGCGCTTCCATATCTGATTGAGGTAACACCATAAATGCCAAATATTCACGCATATCAGCTTCTTTTGGAGTTACTTCTACACGCAAGATATCGTCGTCTTCTAGGTAAGAAAAAACACCATTTCCCTTTGAATCTTTATTCAAAATAACAGTCCATTTATTTTCGGTTGGAATGGTAATAATGGCATACGTTCCAGCCTCTACTTTTTTTCCTTCTACCACAACATCAGTACTAAAAGTAACTTTGCTTGGAGAATTTGCGCCTGTACGCCACATTTCACCATACGGAATAAGCTTTCCCCAAACTTCACGTCCACGAACAGCAGGAGAAGAATACTCAACCGAAATTTTGGTAACTCCAATTACTTGAGAAACCGAAGCAGCAGGACTAGGAACAGGCATTTCTACTTGTGCGCAAGATTGTTGAATGGCAAGCAAGAAAAGCGCAATGATAATAGGAACGATTAAGAAGGTATGTAAATATTTCATAGAAAGAAGAATCTGATAAAAATAGTGAGTAGTGAGAATTATACTTAAATTATTTCAAAATTTACGTAAAAAAAGTATTGTAAGATGTTATAATTCATTATTTGATAAATGATTTAGTTTTTTTTAGGAAAAAGTGATTGTCTTATCAGTAAAGTCTGTTAATTTTGTGCTTACAAGTGCTAAAAAAATAATTATTTATGAAAAACAAACGACTAATTTATGGAATGGCTTGAAGCTCTCATTTTAGGTATTTTGCAAGGATTAACAGAGTTTTTGCCTGTCAGTAGTAGTGGACATCTAGAGTTAGGAAAAGCACTTTTGAGAATAGAACCCTCCGATGACCTTCTTTTTTCTATCGTTCTGCACGCTGCAACTGCACTTAGTACAGTTGTTATTTTCAGAAAAGAAATTAGTTTTATCTTAAAGGGAATGCTCAAATTTAGGTGGAATGACGAATGGGAATTTGCTGTAAAAATCGTAATTTCAATGATTCCTGTGGGAATAATTGGTGTGTTTTTTAAGAAATGGGTAGAGTCTTTTTTCGTAGGTAATATTCCTTTTGTAGGTGGAATGTTGATGATTACAGGAATTTTGTTACTTATTACTCGCTTAAAACAAGAAAATGCACTTCCTGTAAATGGTCAAAAAGCTATTCTTGATGACGAAACTACACCAAAAGAAACGCATAGCCAAACAGCTTCTCTCAATCAAAACATTTCTTATTTACAAGCTTTTATTATTGGAGTGGCACAAGCAATAGCCGTTCTGCCTGGTATTTCTCGTTCAGGAGCGACGATTGCAACGGCTCTTTTGATTGGTGTTCCACGTAGTGAGGCTGCTCGTTTTTCGTTTTTGATGGTATTGGCACCTATTTTTGGAGCTACACTTTTGGAAGTTAAAGATTATTTAGATAGTCCAAATCCTGCTTCTTTAGATATTTCTTTTCTGTCTATTGGATTTATTACTGCTTTTGTAGTAGGTCTGATTGCTTGTTATTGGATGGTTGAGCTGGTTAAGAAACGTAAACTTATTTACTTTGCTATCTATTGTTTGATTGTGGGATTGATTGCGCTTTTTGTTTAATACTGTTGGATAAGAACTTATAAGATTGGTAGGATTTTGAATACAGATGAATACAAATTTCTATTTTTTAGATTATTAATTCGGTTTGATTTTTAGAGGAGTTTCTGATTTTATCCAGCCTGCTATATATAATTGTTCGTTAGGATGTCCAACCATATAATCAAAAACTCTTCTTTGGATAGCATTTGGAGGAAATAAGACTAAATACCAATACGTTTTGTCTTTAATTTCTTTCGCAAAAACTTCTCCCTCCTCATTTGGATTTATAAAAGCAAGTACATTTTCTTTATAATTGTAAAATATTGAGCTATCTGATTTTATTCTATAGTTTATCATATCTGATAACAAATAATCCGTAGCAATAGAATCTTTAGAACCAAACAAAAACGTACTATCACTTGTCATTAAAACACCAATATTTTTTAGTTTTCTTGCATATCCCAAGCCTTCTTGACCACGTAAATAACACATTTGTTTCTCTAAAATCAAACTATCATTTTTATAAGAATAAGTTTCATCACACATAAAATAATTATCACAACATCCACTTAATTGTAATTCTATTCTCAAAATACTATTTTTATCTCTGTAAACTCTTTTAATATTTCCACCCTCAAAAAGTTCTTTTCTTTTATATTTACCCTCTTTATTCAAAGTCCAAATGGCAGCACTTCCTCCTTCTCCGTAATTTATAGTTAATGGTTGAATAACAACATCTATTATTCCATTATTTTGAGTACACAAAAGAATCATTCTACTTACTAGAGAATGACCTCCATAAATATACCAAGAGGAATCTGCTTGCAATATTCTTTCATAAAAATGTCCTACTTGTGTGCCTTCATCAAAAACACCTGCATACTCAAGTTTTCTCAAAATTTGAAGTTTTTTATACAAAGGAACATGTGCAGTATCTACTTCAATTTTAACTTTAGGAAAAATATCTTCAAAAGTCATTTGTCCAAAACCCTCAAATCCAATTCCCAAAAGGAGAAAACAAACCAGAATTAACATTTTAATTTTCATAGCTTTTTTAAATTAATTTTATTGAATAGCAATTTCCACACGCCTATTTTTACTCCGTCCGTTTTCTGTTTTGTTGGTTTGAGTAGGATTTTGTTCGCCTTTTGGAGTAATTTTGATTTTAGATTTGTCTATTCCTTTACTTTCTAAATAATTCTGAACAGCTAAAAGTCGCTTTTGTGATAAGATTTGATTGTACTGATTACTTCCCTTCGAATCGGTGTGTCCTGTAAGAATAATATTTTTATTTAGATTATCCCTATTGAACAATTGAATAAGATTTTCTAAAATTTTGATAGAATTTTGGTCTAATTTGTCAGAATCAAAATCAAAGTAAACGATTTCTAATTTTGTGATTTTTGTTTCTTGTATCTTATCTATTTCTTCTTTGCAATCATTTATTTGTGTTTTGCCTAATTCCAGTTTTGTATATTTTTTTATCGATGGAATTTCTATTTTCTTAGTTTCGTAAAACGGTTCTTGTTCAAATCCTTTTTCGGTTTCTATGATTTGTTTGTAATTACTTTTGGTTTTTGGAGGATTAGAAACCAGCAAAACATATTCTCCTTTATTTCTTGCATTGGTAAAACTAACACTAATTTCCTTATCATTTTCATCGTACAAACTCACTTTTGCATCTACAGGATTTCCATCACAACCGACAATATTTCCCTCTAAAAGCAAAACAGGCGAAGGTTTTATTTCAGGCGAAGCATTAATCAAATCAGCATAAAAAATATTTCCTTCTCTCACAAAATAAGCAGCCTCTCCAGAAGCAGTCAAAACAAAACCATAATCATCTTTATCCGTATTGAAGGGCGCACCAATATTAAAAATTTCAATCGCATTTCCGTTTTCATCTAACAAAGCCTTGAAAATATCCAATCCACCAAAACCACCATATCCATTAGAAGCAAAATAAATCGTTTTGTTATCAGCAGCCAGAAAAACCGAACGTTCATCTTTTGGCGTAGAAATAGGCATTTCTCTGCAAACAGACCATTTTCCAGTTGCATCTTTTTTACTCCAATACAAATCCATATCGCCATTATAATTTGCGCCAGCAGCCACAATAAAAGTATTAAAATCAGAAGAAACACTCATTCCATCGGTCGCATATCCTCCATATTTCGAAAATTCTCTTCTAAAAAACGTATTTATTCCTTGTCCTAATCCTTTCATATTTGTCCACGAATTACCTTTCGCTTTAGCTTGATAATACGGACCTCCTTCGGCAATCCAATTTCTTCGCCACGATTGAAAAACTACTTGTTGTCCGTCTTGTGTTACAAAAGGTTCGTCTTCTCCAGAAGAACTATTTATAGCTTTTAGGTTTTGTGCTGCTGTCCATTTTCCAGTTGAATCCTTTTTAGAAAAATAAATATCGCCATCAAAACGAGGTTTGTTTTTGTATAATCCTGCATTGATAGACCAACTTTCTCCTCCTCTACTACTCATAAAAAACAAATATTTTCCATCTGGTGTAACCGATAAATTAGTTTCTCTACTTTCAGAATTCAAAACATCTATCGCTTCAATTTTTACAGAATCTGGATGCTGCAAAATACGTGGAAGAGAATCTTGTGCAGAAAGAAAATTAATTTTGAGAATTAAGATAAGTAAAGTAGATAAAAGATATAATTTGTTTATTTTCATTTGAAAATTTGAAAGAAATCAGATTGAAATAGTTTTTTATTAGAAGAACGCAAACAAGATAAGAATATTTTGTAATTTTAATTGTAGAAAATAAATGCTATTTTTTATAAAACACAGATTTTACCAATTAGGCGAATCAAAATTCAAATGCTATTTTTTGTGCAGCACATAGATTTTATGGATTGGACAAATTAAAAATTACAATTCGTCTTTTGTAAAAATAGTATTTCAAAAACGTATCTTTATTCTCCGTGTTCTCTGTGAACTCTGTGTTTGAAAAGAAATTTAATAGAACCAAATAATGCCCATTTATACAGACCAATTAAATAGAAAAGTAGAAGTAACTGAATTTCCAAAACGAATTATTTCGCTTGTTCCTTCTCAAACTGAATTACTTTTTGATTTAGGAGTAGGAGATAATGTAGTCGGAATTACGAAATACTGCATTCACCCAAAAAATAAAATCAAGAAAATCACTAAAATAGGAGGAACAAAAGATTTTGATATTAACAAGATAATCGAACTAAATCCAGATTTGATTATTGCCAACAAAGAAGAAAATTATAAAGAAGGAATTGAAGAATTAGAAAAACTATTTCCTGTTTGGATAAGTGATATTTCTGATTTGTCTTCAGCTTTCAAAATGATTATAGAAGTAGGAAATATAGTTGGCGCAGGAGATAAAATACGAAAAATACTTTGTCCTTTGAGTAGAGAGTTTACTGACTTTAGAGAATCAAATGCTTTTTTGGAAAAATATAAAACACTTTATTTTATCTGGAAAGACCCTTTTATGATAGCAGGGAATGATACTTTCATCAATGATATTTTGAATCAAACAAATTTGGAAAACAGCAGTATCTCAACTCGTTATCCTAAAATTGATGAAGAAAAAATAAAAGAACTTAATCCACGGATTGTTCTTCTCTCTTCCGAACCTTATCCATTTAAAGAAAAACATATCAAAGAATTTGCTCAATTATTACCTAATGCGTATATTAGAATAGTCGATGGCGAACTTTTTTCGTGGTATGGAAGCAGACTAAAATATACCATTGCTTATCTAAAAGAACTACAAAAAGACATTGAATTGCACTTTAACAAGTTGAAATTAAAATAAATCATTAAAAATTAAACTTTTTTTACTCAAAATCTAATAGTTGGCGTGGTTTGTGTTTTTTCGTATAGTACGTTGTTACTTCAACAAGTGAACAAAAGATACTCTATTTCACTTACTTATTTTATATAGAAAAATTACTTCATTTAAAATAATATCACTACTATTCTTATCAAAAATCTTTCTTATATTATGACCAAATTCACGACCCAATCAATTCAAAAATTAGCTTTAGCTTTTATATTTATGTTCTTTATCAGTAGTAGTTATGCTACCAATTCTTTTTACGAATATTACAACAATGTTTTTACAAATTTGAATGCTACAAGCGAAATGAGTAGCGAGATAAATAAAGTAAAAGACAATCCTCGTGGCTATTTGGTTCGTAAAGGCGTAAAATACAAATGGGAATTAGAAAAATCTGCAAGACCAGGACAATATACCTATTTTGTACATAGAGAAAAAGGTGGAAAATCTAATTTAGTTTATAATACAACTATGGTAGCGATTGATAAGCGTAGCTCAACAGGAGATTACACAATCAAAATATTTTATTCTGTAAACAAAGGTTACAAATGGGATATAGACCGAAATGCTACTCTTAGAATTACTTACAAAAAGGACGGCTCTGTCAATTACCAAGCAACTGGACAAATGTCTAAATTTGAAGACAATAATCACGGACTTTCAGCTTCAGAGTTTAAACAAAAGACAGCTCTGAATTTCTAATTTTACTGATGCTTTCGTTCGTCATGCTGCTGCATCTATTTCTTATGCAATCTATAAATATCCAAATATGATGAGATTGTAGAATTAAAGTTTATAGAAATAAAAAGACAACACGTTTCACTTACTTACTTACAAAAAACGACTTCCTGTAAAAAGAAGTCGTTTTTTTTGGTTTTGATAGATTAATCACTATCTTTTACGAACAAAATTGGAGCGAACATTTATTAAAACAAAACTCATGAAATTAGCTATTTTATCAGCAAATAAGAATCTTTATTCTACCAAAAGAATTATCGAAGCTGGAGAGAAGAAAGGACACGAAATGATAGTTATAGATCACACAAAATGTGATTTGGTAATAGAGAAGAAAAAGCCAAGTGTTATTTATAAGGGCAAAGAAATGTCTGATATTGATGGTGTAATACCTCGTATTGGTGCTTCTGTAACCTTTTTCGGAACGGCAGTAGTTCGTCAGTTTGAGATGATGAAAATTTTTACTTCTACCGAATCACAAGCCTTAGTTCGTTCTAGAGATAAACTTCGCAGTCTTCAAATATTAGCTCGTGCAGGTCTGGATTTGCCAAAAACAGTTTTTAGTAATTATTCAAAAGACGTAACAAGTGTAGTGCAAAAAGCAGGTGGTGCGCCTTTAGTAATCAAACTTTTGGAAGGAACACAAGGCTTAGGAGTAGTTTTGGCAGACAATAAAAATACAGCCGAATCTATGTTGGAAGCCTTCAACGGACTAAAAGCTCGTGTAATTGTACAAGAATTTATCAAAGAAGCAGGAGGCGCAGATATTCGTGTATTTATCGTTGATGGCGTAGTGGTTGGCTCAATGAAACGACAAGGAAAAGAAGGAGAATTTCGCTCCAATCTTCATAGAGGAGGTTCTGCAAATATTATCGAACTAACCGACCAAGAAGAAAACGCAGCCTTAAAAGCAGCAAAAGTATTAGGTTTAGGAGTTGCTGGAGTAGATATGTTACAGTCTTCACGAGGACCTTTGATTTTAGAAGTAAATTCTTCTCCCGGATTAGAAGGAATTGAAACTGCAACAGGAAAAGATATTGCAACATCAATTATCAAATATATTGAGCGTAATGTGGAGTAATAAGTAATTACGAATTTGTTTATTTAGAATCACAATTATTATTTTTATGGATAATGATTGTGATTTTTTTATAAAAGCAAAAGGCTAAAAATAACTTTGTAAGTAGTTCTTTGGTAATCCAAAAGAACTCTGACACTAGTTGATGATACAGATATTTCTAACAAAATAAACCTTTCCTTCTAAAAAACCGTTTTTCTTAAAAAATATAAACTAAAAGAAAAGATAAAATAAAAATCACAACTCCATTTTTTAAACTACAAAAATTAATCGCCCATGAAAACGCTCCTCATTCTCTTTATCGCTTCTATTTCTTCGGTAGCTGCTTATGGAATCATAAAAGTTAGTCAGTCGCACAAACAGACCTATAATGCATGGATTACACACGTAGAAAAGTACGAAGGAAACAAAATAGATACAATTCAACCAGACCCAAGCGATATTACTACGTATCGGTATGTAAATAGGAGTGTAGAATGGAAAACTTTTTTGGCTATGGCAGATACCTTTTCGAATTCCTGCAACGGTTCAACGTTTTAGGACTTTGTCAGACAACGATGTCTTCAAAATTCGTGAACAGTTTTGGTATATGTCGGGTGCAAATCAGGTGGAAGATTTAGCTATTGCAGCATTTTTTGCCGAAATGTATTACGCTGCGCCTGCTTCTATTCGTTATTTTCAAGAAAGATTAAAAGCTGACGGTTTCAAAAATTTAAAAGTTACAGGAAAACTAAACCAGCAAACCATAAAAGCTATTCAATCGCAACCCAAAAAACAAATGTGGGATTGGCTTTTAAAACAAAGAAAGAATTACATTTATAATAAAACAGCTTCTGCTTCTATGTTAATGTATTGAAAAGGATTAATGAAACGAGCAAATGATTTCCATGAAAAATTTGCTTCTTCGTTAGGAGAAGATAAAGCGACCAACGAGATTGATACGTATGAGAATACCAAAGTTCCGATAGAGGAATTATTGGAATATGATTCTACACAAAGCAAAAAAGCGAACACTTCTCAAAATAACTTGCAAGACAATTCAGAAGGAAATGGAGATGTAACCATTATTGTTAGTTCTGTTCCTCTTCAAACTCCAAGGAGTGGAGATACTACAAAACGAAAAGCAAATATAGCTTCGGTTATGAAAGACGGAGAAATAAAAACGATTAGTGATACCGATGAAAACGGAGTTCGAATTGTGGTAACTTCTGAAAATGATAGGTAATAATCATTCATTTGTAGGAAAAAACACGCCTTTTCCTAAAGTATCAACAAATCCTTTTTTGATAAAAACTATCAGAAAAGGATTTTCTTTGTTTAATTTTGATTAATAATTTTAAGATTTATTTTCAAACTATTAGATTTTGCGTATTTTGGAGTAAAAATAGAAGAAAACTCAAAAAACATATTTTTTAAACTCAAAATCTACATTTTTTTTAACGAATAACGAATAGTAACTTTGTAGATTAATTTAATATTTAGATTTTACTTCCATCAAAACTCCTTTCTATAACTTTGAATCTGACACAATGAAAAAATACATTTACCTTCTTTTAGTTATTAGTTTACCTTTTTCTATTAGCCTATTGAGTTCTTGTGACAATACAAAAGAAGAAGCTCTAAACGAATCTAGAGAAATAATAAAAGAACAAGACTCTGAAATCGAAACGATGAAACGCCGTATCGATACGCTAGAACAAACAATCCGTGCACTTGCCAAAACTAGAGAATCGTCTGGAGAAGAAGCTGGAGAATTAAAAATGAAAGCACAAGAACTTCAAAAAGCTATCAAAAGTTATCAAGGAGCTTTGTCTAAAAAAGAAAAGGAGTTTAAAGAATATCGATATTTAGCTTTAGAAGACAAACGTGTTGCCGAAATTAGAGAAGAAAAACGCAAACTTCGTGAAGATAATGAGTTTATTGTCAATAAAATAAAGCAGTTGAAGCAGATGCAAGAAGTAAATGAAGTAATGGACGGACTGACAGATATTATTGACAAAATTCCTCCCTTCAACAAATTCGACTGTTATTATAGAGATAAAAAAGATTTGGAAGCGAGTAGAAAAAAAGACAATGGATATAGTCCAAAATTACTTTTGGTAGAAGAAGATGGCACTTACCCACAGTCAGACATTGGACAAGTAATTATAGATTTGGATTTGAATTTTTTTAAACTAGATGGAAATCCAACTCAAGCAACGTTGACGCTTTGTTTGTTCGAAGAGGGAAGCCAAGCTCCTGTTTATTGTCAAGATGAAGTGTTTGATACCGAATACAAACGTGTAGAATGGAAACAAGCAGCTTCTACTTTTGGAGCGAAAAAATACTATTTCCAAGTCCGTCATGGCGACAGAATTTTGAGCGATAAATACAAATTTTCTATCAAGAATTAAAAGTTACTTATTCAAAAGAAGAGATAGAACATTGAAAACCAACAAAATTGCTATTAAAATACAGATTGATAGAAAAAATACGTTATTCTTTATAAACCTATCCTATTCTAAAAAATAATTAATTTCTATTTAGTAATGAATACTTCGCTTTACTTTCTTTCAACCTTTTTGGGGTTACTTTTTTACGCCTTTTCTTCGCTATTTATTTTACCTTCTTCATTTGCTCAAAAAACTCCAGCGTGGCATTTTGATACTTTTAATGATAAAAACTCTTCTATTCCTCATAACTTTATCAATGATTTGGCTTTTGATAAAAGTGATAATTCGCTTTGGATAGCAACAGGTGGAGGTTTGGCGCATTGGACAGAAAAAGATTCTGTTCTTTACACACCCAAAAATTCTGACCTGCAAGATTATGGTATAAAATGTATTGCTATTGGAAAAGATGGAGATAAATTTATCGGAACGTATGGCGCAGGAGTGTATAAAATTGATACAAAAGGAAAATTTCATCGCCTTGAAGTACCTTCAAAATCGAATAAAAATACAGTTCTTAGTATCATAGAGGATCAACACAAGACAATTTGGGTAGGGACAGAAGAAGAAGGATTGTTTCGTATTGATTCAGAATTCAAAACATTGGTGAGTGTAGAAAGAATTGCATTTACACGAGTTTTTAAGATTGTAGTTGATAAAAAAAACACAAAATGGATAGCCACAGAGCGAGGACTTTATACCTTAGATAATGATACTCGTATGAAAATTTATCCTTCTCTAAAAGACCAGCCTATCAATTCGATTGCTTTTTCTCAAAAAGATAAATTATTGATTAGTTCGACTTTGGAGAGTACTGCACAGTTTTTTATAGGAGAAAAAAAGCAAAGTCCTTCCAAAGATGTGCATTATCAGTTCAGAACAATGCTTCCGATTGGAGAAAAAAATGAGAATCTTTGGGCAGCTTCTTTGAGTGGTTTGTCGCTTTTTGAGAATGATAAATGGACAGTTTTTAATCCTCAAAATTCAGCTTTTCCTTCTACAATGGTAAGTACGCTGGCACAAAATCCAAAAGATAAAACGATTTGGGCAGGTACTTTCGGACAAGGATTAGTCAAATTATCACAACTCAATACACTTCCAGAAGGAGAATTTAGGTTAGGAACAACGTCTATCAAAAAAGGCGATATTGTCCGTTTGCATATTGGTTTTGAGAGAGCAACAGCTATTTTTAATGATACTACAGGAATTGCCGAACTGGTGGAATTTATGCAAGAAAATCAAGTAGTAAGAATTGAGCTTTCAGGACACACCGACACAGCAGGCGATGCGACACTCAATTACAGACTTTCGCAAGAACGAGCCGATGCCGTAAAACTCTATTTAATGAGAAAAAATATTGAAGCCGACCGAATAGAAACAAAAGCGTATGGAGGAACAAAGCCTATTTCGGATAATACAAATGAGAGTTCAAGACAGAAAAATCGTAGGGTAGAAATGAGGATTATTGAATAATTTCAGAAATGTAGCTATTTGATTTATCAAATTTCAAAATCGTTTTCATATTTTTCTATCAATTTTTGAAACTGTACTTCTTCGTCTTCATCTAAAAAAACAACTTTTATAGGAATATAAAAAATCAAAATCTTATCTCTTTCTTCTTGACTAAACGATTGCAATAAAGGACGAAGTTTGACAGCATCTTTTTCTGTGGTAAACCAAATTAGTTGAGTAGAATTTTGATGTACTTCCTTTAGAAACTCAATATCTTTTTCGTTATAATTGTAGTGGTCTGGAAAGTGTTTGTTCATTTCTAATTTTCCCAAATGAGCAAAATTACTAGCAAAATTAGTTTCCACATATTTCTGAAAAGGCTCATAATTTGCAATTCCTGTAATTACTCCAAAAGAATAATTTTTATTAGTATTCAATTCTAATTTCTTATTATTATCAAATAATGAAACAGGTTTATCATAATCAAAACTTGTGAAAAAGACAGGGGATTTTGTGTAATTACTAATTTTATTCCTACTAATTTGTTTTTCTTCTTCAATCAAATTTGAAGGCGATTTACTTACCAAAACTACATCTGCACGTTTTGCGCCTCTTCTGTTTTCCCTAATTCTTCCCATAGGCAACAAAAAATCTTCATAAAACGGTTGATTATAATCAGAAAGTAAAATAGAAAAATGTGGTTTTATGGCTCTATGTTGAAAAGCATCATCTAACAAAATCGTTTTTGTAGTGGGAAATAATTCAAGAATTTTTTGAGTTCCCAAAACTCGTTTTTCACAAACTATAATGTTTACTTTTTCATTATTTTGTTGATTACTTTGAGCAAATTTCTGATAAAATTGCATCGGCTCGTCGCCTATTTGAGTAGCTCTACTTTCATTATTCGCTAAAATAAATCCTTTCGTTTTACGTCCATAACCTCTTGAAAGTGTAGCTAATTTATAATCTTCTACGTTTTCATTTTTCTCTAAAAAATATTGAATCAAATATTCTACATGTGGTGTTTTTCCTGTTCCTCCTACCGTTAAATTTCCTACCGAAACCGTAAGAACAGAGGGTTGCACGGACTTAAACCATTTTTTATCATAAAAATAATTTCTGATACGAGTAATTAAGTCGTATAAAACAGCAAAAGGAAAAAGGAGGTATTTCAATAAAAAGTATAGCAAAACTGAATTTGAAGTAGTAGGTAATTTCAAAACTGTCCAAAAATAACGTATTTCTATAAAACAGACTAAAGATAAAGAACACTTAGAAACGAAAATTCTAAAAAAAAGTAAAAAAATTAGTACTATTGATTTTAGGTTGTGTAGTAAAATTTTGTTTCACACTAAAAAAGTCAATTTAATAAATCAAATTAGCTTCGCTGCTTTTTAGGTGCTACATTATAAATGACGTAGAGGCTTGATTTATCAAGTCGAAAGAATTAAACAAAATGCAAGATAGATTTATTTTCTGTTAAAAATCACGAAAAGGTAAAAATTGAGAGAACCAATTAAAAGAGAAAACGAGATTATTTTTGATAAAAAATTCACTACGAACAAAAAATAAAGTTAGCTTGTTTTGATGTAGAAATACTGATAATTCTTTTAAAAATAATAAAATGAGTAAGTATATTAAAAAGTCAGATTTGCCTCAAAAAATCTGTATCGTTTGTCAAAAACCATTTAGATGGCGCAAAAAGTGGGAAAAGGTTTGGGACGAAGTAAAGTATTGTAGCGAAAGATGTAGAAGAACAAAATAAATCAAAATTAGCTTTACTTTTAAATTTGTATTTTTGTATAAAATGATTTGATAAAAATAAATTAGGAAAGATTATGTCCACACAAGAAAAATACTTAAATCCGTTTACAGATTTTGGATTCAAAAAATTATTTGGTTCGGAAGTTAATAAAGACTTATTAATTAGTTTTCTGAATGAAGTTTTGCCAGAAGATGTAAAAATCGTTCATCTTACTTATCTAAAGACAGAACATATCGGACATTCAGAATTAGATAGGAAAGTAGTTTATGATTTGTATTGTGAGAATGAAAAAGGAGAAAAATTTATTGTAGAACTACAAAAAGCAAGACAGAAAAATTTTAAAGAACGAACTATCTTTTATTCTACTTTTCCAATTCAAGAGCAAGCCAAAAAAGGTGTTGATTGGGAGTTTGATTTGAAAGCAGTTTATACGGTTTCTATACTCAATTTTTTGTTAGATGATAATTCTGTAGCTGCCAAAAAGAAGAAAATAAAAGCAAATGCTCCTGTCAAAACAACGGCTATGCTTATGGATATTAATTCGAAAGAAATTTTTTATGACAAACTAATTTATATTCATATTCAAATTCCGTTATTTAATAAAGAAGAACACGAATTAGAAACGCTAGAAGATAAATGGTTTTTTGTAATGCGTAATTTACAACGTTTTCAAAACAGACCCAAAGCACTTCAAGAACGTATTTTTGATAAAGTTTTCAAGACTGCCGAACTTGCAAAATTCAACAAAAAAGAAAGAATGGCGTATGAAGATAGTTTGAAATATTATAGAGATTTACATAATAGTTTGAATTATGCTAGAGAAGAGGGAGAGGAAAAAGGTATTTCGAAAGGAGAAAAACAAAAAGCTATAGAGATAACTAAAAGATTTATTTTTATGAACTTATCCTTTGAAGATATTTCGAAAGGAACGGGATTATCAATTGAAGAAATAAAAGAAATTGCAGATTCATTAAAAAACAAATAATTATGTCTATACAAAAATACTTAGATAACTTTATCAGTTTGAGTGACTCCGAACTTGCAAAATTCAACAAAAAAGAAAGAATGGCGTATGAAGATAGTTTGAAATATTATAGAGATTTACATAATAGTTTGAACTACGCTAGAGAAGAGGGATTTGATAAAGGAGAGGAAAAAGGTATCTCAAAAGGAGAAAAACAAAAAGCTATAGAGATAACTAAAGAATTGATACTGATGAATTTATCATTTGAAAATATTTCAAAAGCAACAGGATTGACTGTTGAACAAATTAAAGAAATTACTAACTCATTAAAGAACAGATAATTATGTCTACACAAAAATACTTAGACAACTTTGTCGCTTTGAATGACTCCGAACTTGCAAAATTCAACAAAAAAGAAAGAATGGCGTATGAAGATAGTTTGAAATATTATAGAGATTTGCATAATAGTTTGAATTATGCTAGAGAAGAAGGAGAGAAAAAAGGTATCTCAAAAGGAGAAAAACGAAAAGCTATAGATATGGCTAAGAAATCTATCTTAAAAGGTTTTTCTCTTGAAGATATTGCTGATGTTACAGGATTATCTATTGGAGAAATAAAAGAAATTGCAGATTCATTAAAAAATTAAATTCGAACTTATAGCTATGCAAATGAGTTTAGAATAAATAATACTCACTAAATAAAACAGAAAAAATTATGTCAGGCAAAAAGAAAGAAATCCAAAAATCAATCAGTATTAGAAACCGTAAGGCTTCTCACGAGTATCATTTTATAGATATTTATCAAGCTGGAGTAGTTTTGCAGGGAACAGAGATTAAGTCTATCCGAATGGGAAAAGTTACGATAAGTGATGCCTTTTGTTTGTTTATTGGAAACGAATTATTCCTTCGCAATCTTCATATTTCACAGTACGATATGGGAAATGTGCATAATCACGAAGAAAAAGCAGATAGAAAATTACTTTTGAAACGAAAAGAACTCAAAAAACTTCAATATGATGCTCAAGATGTAGGTTTGACAATCATTCCGACGAAAGTGTATGTAAATGATAGAGGACTTGCAAAAATAGAAATTGCTCTTGGAAAAGGTAAAAAACTATATGACAAACGTCAAGACTTAAAGGCAAAAGATGCCAAACGAGAACTTGACAGGTTCTAACAGTAACTTTTACAGTAACCAGTTTTTTACAGTAACCAGTTTTTTACAGTAACCAGTTATCAGTAAATAGTAACCAGTTAATTTCGAATACATTTTTTTAGAATGAACCGATTCCCTTGTTGGTGTTTTAGCGAAGCGACACCAATAACCAAATAATTTATTATATTTCCTATAATCACATACTTTTTTTAGAATGAACAAAAAACCAATTTTAAGTTTACTAGAGAGTTATCAACCTGTATATGCTGATGAAATAAGATTTCGCAACCAAATAATTTACTTCATCACGCACTATGATGATTTTGCGCTGCGTTCCAATTCAATCGGACAGCTCACATGTTCGGCTTGGGTTGTTAATAAAGAACGTACAAAAGCTCTTTTGATTCATCATAAAAAACTTGATAAATGGTTACAAATTGGTGGACATATAGAAGATACAGATAAAAGTATTGAAGAAACTGTTTTGAGAGAAGTAAGAGAAGAAAGTGGACTTGAAAATCTAAAACTACTTTCTTCTGATTCTCTTCCTAATTCTCTCTATGACCTTGATATTCATACTATTCCTATAAAAAACCAAATTAAAGACCACATACATTTTGACATTCGCTTGATTCTGGAAGCCGATGAAAATGAACTTTTAATTCCTCAAAGCGAAGAAGTTTTGGATATAAAATGGTATTCTTTAGAGGAAATTGATGAATTAGCAGAATCTACTATTTATGAAGATCGTTCTCTGAAAAGAATGGTTGATAAAATGAGGAAATATACTTTTTATGATTCTCACTCTAAAGAGTGAGCTACAGAATGAGCTACATTTTATCTTAATATTGCTTGTATTTTTAGTGTTCTAATAGGTTTTCTTGGGTCATTAGAGATTAATGTGAGCGAGCGAATATAGGTTCCTCTTTCTTCTGAAGATTGAAAAAGTACTTTTACGATAGCGTTGCTATGAGGTGCAATATAGTTCCAATCCAATTTTTCTGTAATAAGTTTGCACCCGTATCCTTCTATTATCCTATGCACTTTTAAAGGCATATTACTTTGGTTCTTGAGTACAAAAGTAGCAATTAGTGAATCTTCTTCTATTTTTTTGATATAATGACTTCCCAAATTTATATAATCATCTTCTACCTCTAGTTCTGGATAGGTCTCCAAAATTTCGGCACTCAGAGTAGGAAAAACTTCTTCTATGTTAGCTGTTACTTTAAATTCTGCTTTTATAGTTTTTTTGTTTTGCTCTCCAAAAAGGATTACGGCATCTTCTATATATCCAAAATCTTTTTTCAAAAGTGGGTCATAGATTACATAAATAGCACTTGTTTGGCCAGCTTTTAGAATGTGAGTAGAATCAAAACGTACTTGTATATGTTCTGGAATATCCATTTTCCCAGTAAAGACAAAATCTTCTTTTCCTGAATTATAAAACTCAAACTTTTTAGTAATAGGAATAGTATTCAAAATATTTCCAAAATGAAGATACCTAGTACGAGTACGTATTTTTGGCGTTTTCTCCAATGGATATTTAAAATCTCTTTCTTTATCCAAAATAGGTTGTAACTGTCCTTTTAACATCAAGGTTTGCGTTCCTGCTTTGTCTGTCTTGATGGTAAAAACTTTTACAAAACTTCCATAACTATATGGTAGAAACGCTAATTCGATGAACGATTCTGCACCTTTTTTTATGTTTTGGTCTGTATTTTCGTCTGAAAATGTACAAGCACAATCCGTTGAGACTTCTAAAATAGTGATTTCATTTTCTGTATTGTTTTTAAAATAAAATCGATGAAGGAGGGTATCTTGAAATTCTGTTTTACCAAAATCAAACTCTGTTTCTTCAAAATCTAAGGTAGAATTTTGAGCATAAACTGCTGTTGAGAACAATATAAGTGTTAAGGCAATACCCAAAGCAGATAAAATAAAAAAGGTAAGAGAGAGAAATGTTCTTTTAAATACAGATTGAATTTTGTACATAACTGATTACTTATTAACTTGTCTTTATAAAATGAGTATAAAATACTTTTTTGGAATGGAAACTTTAAAACAAAACAAAGGTATAAATTTAAAACTGAGCAATGATACTATATAGTACTATATAATGCTATATTTTTTATTAAAATAAATTAGTCTATTACACAATTTGAAAAGTAGCTATATTTAGGCATTAAATTATAAACCTGTAGAAAACGATTTTCTTGTAAAAAAATTATGAACTCTAATACAAAAGGAACAAAAAACAACTTTGAAGGTGCTAATTTTTTATTGGTAAGTTGGGTAGATATGGTAGCTAATTTTTCACTTCCAGAAAACAAAAATATAGAAATATTTACTCTCTTAGGCACTCAATATAAAGAAGAAACTCGTCATTATCACAATTGGCAACATATTAAAGCAATGATTAAGGGTTTGCATAGTTATCCAGAAGAAATAAATGATACTCTTTCTATTGAATTAGCTATTTGGTTTCATGACGCTATTTACGTACCACTCCGAAAAGATAACGAAAGTAGAAGTGCAAAATTTTTTCACGAACAGTTGTCTCTTTACCTACCTATAGAAAGAACACGAAAAGTAATGGGTTATATTGAAGCTACCAAAAATCATTCTAAAACAACAGATAGAGATTTGCAAATTTTTTTAGATTTGGATTTGGCTATCTTAGGACAATCAAAAACAGTATATCAAAATTATGCAAATCAGGTAAGAGAGGAGTTTGGTTATGTACCTAATTTTTTATACAAAAGAGGTAGGAAATTAGTTTTGAAGAGCTTTCTTGACAAAAACACCATCTATCAAACCTTATTTTTTAAAGAAAAATACGAAGAGCAAGCAAGGAAAAACATACAAGAAGAGTTGGAGAGTTTGTAAGCCTAACTACTGATTTGAATAATTGATTATTGAGTAATAATGATGCTAAAAAGAGAAAATCAGAAAACAATCTAATATATGCCATCTAAAAATAGTACATCTCTTTTAATTGAATTTTGGATGTTGCTATGAGCTGGTACAAATTACGAAGTCGTTTTTTAAGGCAACAAAGCGCACTTTGTCTTAGCTGGTAGCCAAATTCTATCTTACAAAAATATAATTATTCAAACTTTTTATAAAATAATATTTAGATATTAAATAGAGGTATCAAATAATGTAGAAAAAATGTTTGTTTTTTTAACAAAAAAACGCTTTTTGGGCAACCTTTTGGCTACATTTTTTCGTTTAACAAAGTAGATACATTCATCTCCTTACAAATTCAATGTACATCTATATAAAATACTACTACTTCTTACGTAAATAACCAATTATGAAAAAGACGATTTACTTTACACTAATTTTATTGGGTAGCGTCTTTAGTTTTTTTAGTTTAACTAATTTTGCTTACGCTCAGCACGAGGGTTTAGACTGGTTTGCTAACGGCGAACGCCACAAACAGCAAGCTCGTTATGATTTGGCTTTGCAAGAGTATGACAAAGCTGTTCAGAGAGAACCACGAAATCATCTTTATATATACTTGAAGGCACAATGCGAATACCAACTCAAAAAGCCAAAAGAAGCTGCACAATCATTGAGTTATGTAATTCGTTTGAATAGCAATTATTCGCCTGCGTATGCTTTGCTTGCCAAAATTTATGCTGACCAAAACGATAACAAAAAAGCAGCCCAACTTTATGATATTGCAGCTCGTTATGAGAAAGAAACTGATAAAAAGCAGTTTTATCGTTTCTTTGTAATCAAACAAAATCTAGCTGAAAAGAATTGGATAACTGCGTTTGAAAAAATAAAAGTTACTAAAGTTGAATTTCCTGAAAACCTTGAATTGTATTATTTAGAATCTCAAGTAGCCAATTATTTGGGCAAGTACAGAGAAGCTATAGAAGCAGTTGAGAGAGTTGAAACAAAGATAGCTACGTTGCATCCTAGCGAAAATGCTCGTTATTATTATCAAAAAGGCTATGCTTATTATCATTTGGATAATTTTGAGGAAGCCTTCAAAACGTGGTCTAAGGCAAGTTATGGTAATTTTAAGAACAAAATTGAAGAGTTTTCTCCTGCTCGTTATGCTTATTTAGCAGAAGCGTATGTAGAGGTTCGTCAATTTAATGAAGCACAAGCTTATGCACAACAAGCACTCAAAATTGATCCAAATAATGCAAGTGCTTATTTTACGCTCTGCTAATTTGCAAAACAGCAAAGCAACAGCAAATGTAGACAAAACATTAGAGTTTTATTATCAGTCGGCTAAGTTTGAAAAGGATTTGAAACGCAGTACACAGATTTATGAAGAGATTGCTCGTTTAGAACTTTCTAAAGATAATTATGAAAATGCTTTTAAAGCTACAAAAAATGGTTTGTTATTTAATTCTGCTAATAAAAATTTACTTTACTTGAATGGATTAGCACTTTTTCATCTGCAAAAGCATCAAGAAGCTGCTGGAGCACTTCAGAAAGCACTTGCACAAATGAGAGATCCTATTGAACATTCTCGTTGTATGTTTTTGTTAGGTTTGGTGTATTGAAATGGAGGAAAATTAGACCTTGCACGAAGAGCATTTGCAAATGTACAAGTACAGCCTTTCAAAATAGCTGCCAATAATGAAACAAAACTTATACAACAAGCTACAGAAAGCGAAGACGAATTATAATAATTAAGACAATTTTCACTTACTACTTTTTACTTTACTTTAAGCCATTTTTTATACTTAAATCAATATGATTAAGATATGAGAAATGGTTTTTTTTTGTATCTTATTATTTTATATTACTAAATTTATTATTAGAAAATTGATTGATTTTTTTATATCAATTTCCACAAAAGAACTAACATTAGTGGTTAGCTACTGTTCTCTTTTAAAATAAACAATTAACTAACTATTTATTCAGATAATATGAAGAAAAAATTATTAGCTACCGTAGAAAATGAGTTAAGAGATGAGTTTGCTTATGTTTATCAATTGGAAGATTACCCTCATATTATTTTGCAGGTAATGGAAGGATTTTGTATGCCAGAAGAACTCAAAGATCTACACTATAAGATAATAGAATTGGTTGAAGAACATAAATTTACTCATCTGATTTCTGATATTACAAAAATTGAAGGAACATTTGAGGAGGCAAACGAATGGTTTATAAGTGTGTTCAATCCAAAAATGGTAGAATTAGGAATGACTTACGAAGCAATTATACAAGGAACAGACCTTTTTTCTCAACTCTCTGCCGAAGATTTAGCCGAAAATACAGAGCTTTCAGAAATTGGTTATCATCTCCGTTTGTTTGATTCTGTGGAGAAAGGTTTGGAGTGGTTTGAGGAAAGTAAAAATAATTAAACAACACATTCACTACACAACATTATAAATTTATTTTCACGAATAATCAACTAAAGCAATTATAAAAATGCCCATACAAAGACGTGATAACAGTTTTGGAACCTTAGAAGAGTTCTATCAAAAAATAGAAAAAATACCTCACGAGCTTGATTTTGGTTCTAAAATGTTATTATTGATTTATGAGATTAACAAAATGTTCATTAATACGGAGTTATGGGCTTATACATCTCATGGCACTTTAGTTATCCAAAATATTGATAACATAGAACAAGAAGAAAAATTAATCAACATTTGTTATAACTATACTGGTACATATAGAATTAATTATGAAATACCAAAACAAAAAGCTCCTTGGAAAAATGCCGAAGTACATGGATTAGCTAGTGGTATAGAAGAAATCAAAAAGTATCTTTTGATTGCTATGAGGGAAAGTGAAGGTTGGAAAGGTAATGAAGAGTTAAACTTTTTATTAAAGAAATACCAATTATAATTGTAGATTCTACACAAAATCCACATTAACCACAACTTGTATTTCTTAAACATAAATTATGAATTTAGATAAATATTCATTCAAAATAAATAAGACTTCTACCAAATTCAGATTTATGAGTGTAGGAAGGTTGGGTAAAATCAGAAAAGTTGTGCGATATGAAAAGATGGAAAATGAAGAGATATATAATTTAGGTTTTGGAGATAGAAATCCAAGAACAGGCGAGATAGACGATACAATAGTTACTAACTGATGTTACGCAACATCAAAGTTTAGAGAAGTTTAGACCAAACCCACAAATTTATTCGTGGGAAAGTAACCACTACTTTTTACAGGAATCTACTTTTCCGTTTTATTAAAATTACTCCTTTTATTTTAGAATAGAGTAGAAACAAAAAAACGAAGAAGGTGGGGGTAGCTTCCACGAATAAATTCGTGGGTTTCATTTTAATTGCGTAACATCAGTTACTAATAATGGAGATTTAGAAAAAATATTAGCTACTATTGCAGCAACTCTATATTTTTTCACAGAAATAAACATTTTCAAGAAATTGAAAAGGATTTTTTTGTTTACGCATTGTCAGAAGATAATGATTGGAATCCTTTTAAATCAAATTCAGTAACCACAGCATTTTAATAAAAAGAAAATAGAAAATCATGAAAGAGAAAAATAATACATCAGAGAATTCAAAACAAAAATCATTTAATTCTTTAAAAGATTATAAGTTTGCAATAGACACAGAATTAGATGCAGATGACGATAAAATTCTATTTCCAGAGAAATTAAGAAAAGCAAACGAAACTATAAAAAGAGTAGGTTTGCCTAAAGAAGTTCGAGAAGATTTAGATAGGCGAAAAAAAGAAAAAGAACAACGAAAATAAAGCATTAAACAAAATCCACATCAGCCACCACCTGAACTTTTTTAAACGATTTGTCTTTATAAAGCTCATCTATTTGCGATTGAATAAATTCTTTTGTTTTGCCTAAATCAAATTGATTGCGTTCTAATTTTATCAATATGGCTTGTTGAAATTTATTTCTTATCCTTTTGATAATTGGAGCTTCAGGGCCTAAAACACGTCCAGCACTCAATTTTGATTGTAATCTTTTTGCTAAAACAAAAGCTGCTTTTTGTGCCATTTCTCGCTCTTCGTGTCTGACCATTAATTTTATAAGTCGTGCAAAAGGTGGATAACTAAACTGCTCACGTTCCAAAATTTCTTGATTATAAAACGTTTGATAATCGTGAAGACTAATGATAGCAAAAAGTGGGTGCGACGGAGAATTAGTTTGGATAACAACTTTTCCTTTTCCACTTCTACGACCTGCACGTCCACTTACTTGCATAATAAGCTGCATAAAACGTTCGGAAGAACGAAAATCTGGAAAAAATAAAATCCTGTCAGCATCAAAAACTCCTACTAGATTTACCTTTTCAAAGTCTAATCCTTTTGTTATCATCTGAGTTCCGACCAGAATATCAACTTCATATTTTTCGAAGGAATCAATAATTTTTTCGTACCCTGTTTTTGTTCGTGTAGTATCTCTGTCCATTCTTGCAATCCTACTTTCTGGTAACATCACTTGCAAATCTTCTTCTAACTTTTGTGTTCCGAAGCCTATCGGATATACTTTTGTAGAAGAACAAGCCGAACAAGTTTGAGGAATTTTGGTAGAAAAACCACAATAATGACAACGCAATTCTTGTGCTTTTTGATGATAGGTAAGACTAACCGAACAGTTTTGACATTCTGGAATCCATTCACAAACCTCACAAGACAAATAAGGTGCATAACCACGACGATTTTGGAAAAGTAAAATTTGTTCTTTTTTATCTAAAGCCGTTTTCATTTGCTCAAAAAGCTCTAGCGTAAAATTATCTTTTAGTTCTTTTCTTTTTTTAGATTCTTTCAAATCTACCAACTGAATTTCTGGTAAAACAGCTTCTCCAAAACGCTGCAAAACTTCCACAAAACCGTACTGTTTTTGTTTTGCTAAAAAATAACTTTCGATAGACGGAGTAGCCGAACCCAAGACGACTTTTGCATTGTGTTTGTGTGCCAAAACCAGCGCAGCATCACGAGCATGATAACGTGGCGCAGGGTCGTACTGCTTGTAAGAAGGGTCATGTTCTTCATCAACGATTATCAAACCCAAATGTTCGAAAGGCAAAAAAACAGACGAACGAACGCCAATCACAAAATTAATATCGCCATTCAAAACGCCTTTCCAAACCTCTACACGCTCATTATCCGAAAAACGAGAATGATAAACACCAACGGCATTTCCAAAAATTCTTTTCAGACGAACTACAATCTGACTGGTAAGTGCAATTTCTGGTAATAACATCAAAACCTGACTTCCACTTTGCAAAACTTGTTCTATCAAACTGACATACATTTCCGTTTTTCCACTTCCTGTAATGCCATGTAAAAGTACGGTAGATTTAGTCTGAAAATACTCAAAAATCTGATGAACAGCTTTTTCTTGTATAGAAGTTAGATTGATAACTGATTCGGTTTTTGTCCACTCTTCGAACTCAAAGCGAGATAATGTCTTTTCAAACTCTTCAAAAATTCCGTTTTTTACTAATGTTTTTAAAGAACTGGGTGAGAGATTTTCTCCTAATAATTCTTTCTTAGCAATACTTTTTGGATAATTTTTTATTGGATTTTTGCTCAAGTAAGTTAATAAAACTTCTTCCTGTTTTGCACTTCGTGTTGTTCTTTGTAAATGCTTCTGCAATTCCTTCTTGACTTGCGTATTGTTTCGAAATTCGGATTTGTTTTTCTTTTAATGGACTATATTTCTCTTTTAGCTCTTCGAAGATGATAATAATTCGTTTTTGTGTAAGTTTTTTTATAACTTGATAAACATCTTGCAAATCCAGCTTTTCTCCTGCTTGCTCATACGTCAATGAATTTTCTAATTCTAATAGATTAATTAAACGAAGTTCATCGTCTGACAAATCATACTCAACTCTTTTCTGCTCTACTTCTTTCTGATTATTTTTACTTATTTCATTTTTCCACTTTTTCCATTCTGGGTGCAATTGCAATCTACTTGTACTGCTTAGTTTTAGACCAGAAGGCAAAGCAGCATTCATGACTTCTCCAACCGAACACATATAATAAGAAGCAATCCAATGCCAAAACCAAATTTGAGTTTGAGTAATTATTGGTTCTTCATCTAAAAGTTCTAGAATATATTTGGCAGAATATCCTTTTGGTGCTGTTTGAGTAACTGATTTTACGATGCCTGTCAAAACTCGCTTTTTACCAAAAGGAACAACTACACGAACTCCACTCTGAACAAAATCATTGAGTTCGAAAGGAATACGGTAGGTAAAAGTTGTTTTTAATGGAACAGGAATAATTACCTCTGCAAAAAGAGTTTTTCTTTCCGTAGAAGTAGAATTTGTAGAATCTGAAAAGGATTGAAATAAAGACAAATTGAGTGAGATTGAAATAATGAACTAAAATTAAACGAAAAACAGAACAAGTCAAAAAATAATTGTATATACAACTATAATAATGCTTTTTAAGGTACTATTACTACAAAGTTCGTCATTTTTCTTGAAAAAATAGTTTCCGAATTAGTCATTAGAATGGAATAATTTTAGAATTTACTATTATTTTTAGCAACGTGATTATTATTTGTTTAACTTTACAAATTATTTTTTAGTAATTTTGAACTCCATTTTAAACAAAACTACTTACTCCTCTTATTTCTTATGGAAATAGTTTCTTGTCCGATTTGTAACAGCAATTTATTTTATAATCCTCATTATCCCAATGAAGTTTGTAAGAAGTGTGTAGGACGTGCAACAGACGGACATGGGCGTTTTTTGAGATTTTACAACAGAACAATTTCTAGTGGATATATTGCCTTTTATGCTGATGCAGATGGACGAGAAGAATATGACAATAACATCTGTTATGTGAGTAAAATAAAATGCTTAGCTAAGGAAGCTCGTTTTGGTGGAATAGTGGTAGAAATTTTGAAAAAGATAGATAAATAGTTAGACAGAACATCAACAGAGTTTTAAGAAAAACTTAGATAAAGCTCATTCAAAATTGTTTTGAGAAAAAATAATTTGATTCTAAAATCTATTCTTATGAACTGCAAAGCGTATTTTTAAGAAAAAAAGCAAAATATTTTAAACAATTTCGGAACTTTTTTCCAAATCTATGTAACCTTTGAAAATAAGCTGCGTTAGTATAGGCAAGTGAAACAAAGAAACCATTTTTTATAGCTTCTTTCAAATTCACATTATATGTTTTGATAGATTTCTTCCAATTATCAAACTTAATTTTTTAATCTTAATTTTTGTCCTACACTTTATTTATTCTTTTAAAAATCATTTTTTCAACCTTTTGTTTTATTAGTCTAATCAAATTTGTTTTCATGCAAAAAAACACTATATTAGATTCCAATAAAAAATCATTCCGTTATTACTTGTATAGACAATTATATTGTTTAACAATTTTAACCAAATAAGTAAACAAAAATTTGGAAAACTGTTTAAGAAATACTAACTTTGTTTAGACAAAAATAAAATACCTCCAAACTTCAAAATTTTTTTAACTATGACAGCATTCGAATTTGGATTCGCACTACAAAAAATAGGTTATTCTTTACGCCCTTTCGCACTAAAGCTAACCAAAGACTCTGATGAAGCAAATGATTTGCTTCAAGAAACAATATTAAAAGCATTTACTAACCGTGAGAAATTTACGGAAGGAACAAACTTGAAAGCATGGTTATATACCATCATGAAAAATACATTTATTACGAATTATCAACGTTTGGTGCGTCGTAATACATTTATTGATACTACTGAAAACTTACATTTCCTCAACTCTTCTAATCATGTAGCTGCAAATGGTGCGTATGGAGATTTTATGATGCAAGATGTAGTTCGTGCAATTGACAAATTAGATGACGCTTACAAAGTTCCGTTTATGATGCACTTTAGAGGTTTCAAATATTACGAAATTGCAGAGCGTTTAGAAATTCCTATCGGAACTGTAAAAAACAGAATTCATATCGCTCGTAAAGAATTGAAAGGAAATTTGAAAGTTTATTCTTCAAAAAACTAATAAACTCTTGAAAGTCTGGAAATTTATCTAAAAATATAACAGAAAACGCACATTTTTTTTAAACAAAAGTGTGCGTTTTTCTATTTTGGAAAAAGAATATACTTACTACTTATTATATTTCGTTCTACTATCGAAAACAGTATTTTTAATAAAGTACTGAAAAATATTACAAAGTCCACATGAATACTATTACATCTTCCAAAAACTCTGTTTCAGCAGGAACTGATACTATTTCAGATTCGATGGCACTTTACAACACAACTGCCTTGAAATGTAGCAAACTCATTACTCAACACTATAGCACTTCTTTTACTTTAGGAATACAGACATTACACAAAAAACTACATTTTCCAATTTATGCAATTTATGGATATGTGCGTTATGCAGATGAAATTGTAGATACATTTCACGATAAAGACAGAGCGACTTTACTTTCACGTTTTAGAGAAGATACATATAGAGCGATTGAAGAAAAAATTAGTACAAATCCTGTCATTCATTCTTTTCAACTAGCTGTTGAGCGTTATTCTATCGAAAATGAGCTTACAGAAGCATTTTTGAATAGTATGAAAATGGATTTGGACAAAAAAGAATATACAGATAACAAATATCACGAATATATTTATGGTTCTGCCGAAGTAGTAGGTCTGATGTGCTTGCGTGTTTTTTGTGAAAATGATAGTGAACTCTACGATAGTTTGAAAGCAGGGGCAAGAAGTTTGGGAGCAGCTTTTCAGAAAGTAAATTTTTTGAGAGATATGAAAAGTGATTTTGATGAGCGTGGAAGGGTTTATTTTCCAGATGTAAATTATTCACAATTCGATGCAAATGCTAAACTTTTGATAGAAAATGACATTCAAAAAGATTTTGATTCAGCTTATGAAGCTATTTTAAGATTACCCAAACCTTCAAGAATGGGCGTTTATTTGGCGTATGTTTATTATCTAAAATTATTTAATAAGATAAAACAATCTTCTGCTCAAACAATTCTTTCAGAACGAATACGTGTTCCTGATAGTAGAAAAATGTTTTTACTGGTAGAAAGTTATGTCAAACATCGTCTGAATTATATGTAAAGCATACAAATTTAGAAGTTAGAATTAATACAAACTCAAATCTAAGAATATATTTAGAAATAAGAAAAGGCTTTGAAACATAATTTCAAAACCTTTTTTTATGCCAACTAATTAATTTGATTTAATAAACATGATACGGTTAATTTAGTAATGTTCATTTTTCCATAGCGATAGGTTTGCAAACATATCACTATGGAAAATAAGACTGTTTTGTTTTTCTACATTCGATTGATTATTAGACCTATAGATACAAATAACCGTGATAACGTTTAATAACTAATCATGTTTAATTCTAAACCACTCTCGTCCATAAAATCTTCTCCTTCCATTCGCATATCATCGTTATCTTCTTCTGGATAATACCAGTTTAGAGTTATTTGTTTTCCTTTGTCTTCAAATTTTTTGAGCAGACGAAAAAGGTCTAGCAAAGCTCTTGAAGAACTAGTATTAAAATAAGATAATTTGCAATCCAAAACTACTTTTTGATTAGTCTTGAAGTATTCTTTAAACCATTCTGTCATTGTATCATAAAATTCAAAGGCATCTTCTAAATAAGATTCTCCTTCAATAAGACAATGTTGTTTATCTGCATCAAAATTTACGTGAGGTACAAAATGAGCGTTCTTTTTACGTTCTACTATTAGATTTTTACCGTTTTCTTTAAACATAATTTTCTAAGCGATTTAAGTTTGTGGTTTCTATTTTTTACTGCTTTTCTATAGTAGATGAAATAATAAAATAAGAATTTTTTTCATCTACAATTTTAGTTTCTACATGCAGAGGGTGTTCAGATTTTAAGGCTACTTGTATAAGTCCGATATTTCCTCCTTTTTGATCTGGAGTGCGTTTTACACTTCTCACTTCCTTCTTTAAAGCTCTTAACTGATCAATACTAAGTCCGTTTATTTGTTCACATTTAGCAATAATATCTTTTATTTTCTCTGTCGGAACGAGATTACCAGCACTCAAAATAATTTCTTTTTCTTCATTATGTATTACTACTGTGCCTACTCCATTATTTTTTTTGTTTTCGTCAGAATATTTTATATCCTTTTTTGTATTTTGATCATAATCATAGAAAAAATTTGATTCTTCTGAATAATAAGAAATATTTTGCGCTAGTTCAATAAATATAGCAAAAAGTTTTGCGCTCATACGTGGATTATCAGCAAATCTACGGCGTAATTGCAGGCTTATATTTGCCAATATATCTTTATCAAAAGGACCTTTATAATACAATGCAGCACTATGAGCATTTAAACGATTGTGATAATCCATCATAGGAAAAATTAAATTTAATAAAAAAATAAGGTGTTAGTTTCAAATTTTGAAACCCAAAATAGTAATATCATCTCTTTGTTCGGTTTGTTTCTGATGATTTGCAAGACGTTTTTCAAGAATTTCTTTTTGTTGTTTGGCTGGTAAGTTTCCTATTTCTATCATAAGTTCTTTGAAGCTTGTTTTGGAAAAACTTTCTCTCTCTTGGTTTGCTTGGTCTGCATATCCGTCGGTAGCTAAGAAAACGCAATCTTGTTTTTGAAGCATAATTTCTTCTTGGTTATAAATTCTTGTTTCTTCTTTTCTGCTGCCTCCGACAGAACGCCTATTTCCTTTCATCTCTATAAGTTCTTTGTTTCTGACAATGTACAAATCCTGTTTTGCACCAGCAAAAGTTAATTTTGTTTGGTTATCTAGTGTTTTTTCTAAAAGGCAAATTGTCAAATCCATTCCATCTTTATTAGCATTTTCCTTTTGATTAAGTTTTATGACTACTCCTTCATGCAATTCTTTGAGAATATCATTAGGTTGAAAAATCTGTCTTTGATTGATAATTTCGTTCAAGATATTCGAAGCCACCAAACTCATAAAAGCACCCGGAACACCGTGTCCTGTGCAATCAATCACTCCGACAATAGTTTTATCTTGATGTTCTGAAAGCCAATAAAAATCTCCTGAAACAATATCTTTGGGCTTGTAGATAACAAAACTTTCAGGCAATGCCGTCTTTATCTGAACAACAGAAGGTAAAAACGCCTTTTGTATGGTCTTGGCGTAATTTATACTTTTAGTAATTTGAAGATTAGCCACATCCAAAACACCATTTTGATATTCCATTATTTCTTGCGTTGCTTGCAACTCTTCCACATTCTGACGCATTTCTTGTTCTTGTGTTTGTAGCTCTTCTAAGTTTTCTCTTAGTTTTATATCTTGCAGTTTCATTTTCTGATATGCCTTTTTGAGTACAGCTTCATTTGCATTTAGTTTGTTATTTCTTTTTTCTAATTCCAATCTTGATTGTTCTATAAGAGTTTGTTTTTCTCTCATAGCTTCTTGTGTAGCTTCTAACTCTTCCAAATTCTGACGTAATTCTTCTTCCATAGCCACTAACTCTTCGTTTTGTTTTTGCTTCTCCAACTCTATCTTTTTTCTTTCCGAAATATCCTGAACTACACCTACTACATTTATTATTTCCTTATTTTCTCCATAAATAGGAGCTGCGTGTATCTCTACTGGCATTCGTTTTCCATCTTTTAGTACTTCGATATCCTCACTACGATTACTGATTCCTTGGAAGGCTTTATAACTTGGCAAACTTTCCTTTGGATAATTTTTATTTGTACCAGCTACCTTTAATTGATAATATTCTTTTTTTCCATTCGTTTCAAACACTTCTTTAGCAACAAAAATACTATTTGCTTCCTCATTAGAGTAATATATATTTCTTTCTTTATCAAAAATAACTATTCCTAAAGGTATCTTATTCAAAAATTTGTACAGCAGTTTTTCATTTTCTTCTACTTTTCTTCTTTCTTCTTGTTGTTGTTTCGTTTTGATAGCAATTGTAATGGCATCTGATATTCCCTTTACAAAAGCAATGTCTTCTTCTGTCCAATTTTTGTGTTGAGCCTGCGTTTCACAACAAATCACTCCTGCTAGTTTTCCATCTACAAAATAGGGAACATCAAGCAGCGATTTTATATTTAATGGAATGAGATAAGTAGCTACAAACTCAACTAATGCAGGATGATTTTGAGCAAAATCAGCTACTATATTCTTTTCAGCGATTAGGTCAGTAAAATAAGTTGGAGTATCTTCTTGCTTTATTTCAGCATCTTTACTAAACTTATGTCCTTCGTTTGTAGTTTCGTATTGTTTCTGAGCAATGAATTTAATATCATTCGTGGCATCATAATTCCAGATACCCACACGTTCTATGTCCAGAGTTTGAGCTACTTTTTTAGTAATGGTTTCGAAGGCAATATCCAAATTTCCTGTATATATATCTTGGTTTTTGTTCAATTCTAAAAGAGCTTCGCTATTTCTTTCTACCAGCTCACTTTTAGTTGTCATTTCTTTATTAACCTCTTCAATATAATCTCGCTGCGCTTGTAATTCTTCTAAGTTTTGACGAAGTTCTTCTTCTATAGTTTGTGATTTTTTTTCGCTTATATTCTCACGTAATACAACCTGTACAAGTAACTTTTCATCTATTTTGATTTTAGATAAAAACACTTTTGCATCGAATATTTCTCCTTTTAGATTCTCAAAACTCCATTCAAAATTATCTTTATCTTCCAACAAACAGGTCTTGATATGACTTTTGATTCGATTTGAAGAAAAATTAGCTATGCTTTTATTTATAAATTCATTCTCATCATTAATTTGAAAAAGAGTTTGCGCTAACTCATTACAAGCAATAATTATTTCATCTTGCAGAACAAGAATTGCATCTGGATAAGTACTGTAAAATGATTTGTATAATTGTAGGTCTCTCTTCATCTAAACTTGATTGTGAGTTTGTTCTGGCTAAGTAAGTATAACTTAAATAAAAAAAATATGTTTAGTGATTTGGAACAATAACACATCTTTTACGTCTAAAAATCAAACAAGCTAATTTTATTACAAAAAAAGACCTCAAAAATTATACAATTTTTGAGGTCTTTTAATGAGCAATAATGAGTAATACTGTTAGTAAGTACTCAATCAGAATTAAATATAGCTAAGAAGTAGTATTTCAAAACGTATTCTCATTCTCTGTGTTCTCTGTAACTCTGTGTTCGACAAAAAAATACATATACCTAATTCTGTTTTGGTACTTATAGAAAATTAATCATTTTTGATACGCTTTTCTCTACTGACCAAACTCCACGCTGTCGAAAAGATTAAACGAGTAATTTCTTGCATTTTACCAAAGTGAATTTTATCTACTTCGTCTGTATGCTGATGGTAATCATCATGAACTCCATTGAAATAAAAAATTACTGGAATATCGTGTTTTGCAAAATTGTAATGGTCTGAACGGTAATAATAACGGTTTGGGTCATTTTTGTCATTATAGGTATAATCTAATTTTACTTCTGGCGCATATATTTTGGCAGATTCTTCACTCAAATTATGTAATTCTGTTGAAAGCATCGTCGAGCCAATTATATAAACATAGTTTGGATTTCCTTCATGTTCTTTATCCATTCTTCCAATCATATCAATATTAAGATTAGAAACTGTATTTTTGAGTGGAAAAACAGGATTTTCAGAGTAATACTTAGAACCTAAAAGTCCTTTTTCTTCTCCTGTAACGAGCATAAATAAGATACTTCTCCGTGGTGCATGTCCTTCTTTTTTGGCTAATGAAAAGGCTTCTGCAAGTTCTAAAACGGCTGTCGTTCCAGAACCGTCATCGTCTGCACCGTTATAAATTTTGCCATCAATAATTCCGATATGGTCGTAATGAGCAGTAATTACGATGAGTTCGTCTTTTTTATCTGTTCCTTCTAAGTAACCCAAAACATTCTCTGTTTGGACTTTCTCAATTTTCATTTCTGAAAAAACTTTAGCTTTGGCTTCCAAAATAGTTTCATTTTTCTTATTCCATTTCTTAAATACTTTTTTCCATTTTTTATCTGTGTAACCTAAAAGATTTGGCAATTTATCAATGGTAGAAAGAGCTGTCAAAAACTCTGGTTTGTCATCTTTTTTATCTTCACTAGAAGGTACACTCCATTTTGGGTCTTTAAAATAATGTCCATATATATCATCAAAAAGCGTATAATCTGCTTTTTCAGTTACAAAAACAACTCCTTTTGCTCCTTTTTCTTTTGCTAGTTTGCCTTTAAAACCCATTTGTAGATAAACCGATTTTCTAGCTTCTTCATTTGGAATTAGATTTTCTTTTCCTTTAGGCATTCCAATCATAATGACTGCAATTTTATTTTTTACATCAATAGATTTATAAGACGAGTAACCATTCTCTTCTTCCAAACCATAACCTGCAAAGACTATATCATATTCTTCATCGTTTTTATCGTTTTGGAAAGGACTTACTACGATGATTTCGTTTTGAGATAATTCAATTTTTCCTGTTAGCGTTTCGATTCTAAATTCTGAAAGAGAAGTTTTGTTAAGTTCAAATTTTTGAAAATAGAAGTTTTCATTTCCATTAGTTACTGGCGCAGTAAGTCCTAACGTTTTGAAGTGATTTGCTAAATATTCGGCTGCCATTTTCTGTCCTTTTTCTCCTGTTTCTCTTCCTTCATATTCATCGGAAGCTAAAACAGAAAGGTGTTTCTTCATATCTGCTTCATCAATATATTTTAGATAATTAATGAGCAAACTATCCTGTTTTTGGGCAAAAATAGTAGAGGAAGAAAACAGTAAGAACAGAACTGAAAGTAGCGTTTTTTGTGTAGTAATTTTGAGCATGTTTATGTTTAAATTTAGAACTATATTTTTAGTTAAACCCTAAGGATCTTAAAACTCTTGGGGTTTGGAACAAGACTAATTAGCATTTTAGTTTTTATCTTTATCAAAAAGCCATTCAACAGCCTCTTTTTCATCTTCAAAATAATGAATTGGATACTCATGAGTATTCTCATCCATAGCCAACTCTATTGAAAGCTGCGACATAAACTCTGAACTCATAAGGAAAGCGAGTTTTTCTAATGGACTATCGTCCCACATTCCCATTACATGTTTGTCTGTCCATTCTTGCATTTCGTTCGTGATTACGTAACCAAAATTTCTTGTATCACACACAAAAAGTTTGGGCATACATTTTTTTGATACTTCTATTTTTTCCTTCTGATAAGTCATATATTCTTCATCTGTTGCATCTTTAGTAGCTTCTTTCCACCTTTCTTCAAAGTATGATTTTTCTTTATCAAAATATAAATCTGCTAATTGATGCTCTAGTATTTTTTCTCTTGCCATAATTTTTTATTGTTTTAAAACGTGAAATTTTGCGTTGATTATAGTAATAAAAAGTGAATAGTAATTTTATTGGAACTCTTCACTATCTCTTTGCTACTTTAAAAATATGAATTATTTACTTAAAAAATCAAATGAAACCCATTTTTTTTGTGGAACTTAGGGTTAAATAAATTGAAACTTTGTTTTAATATATTTGTTTGTTCTGTTTTTGATTCCTTATTTTTTCCATTCATGCAACGCTTCATAGATTATTTAGTAGTTTTTGCGATGAGCATGTTCAAATTTATTTTTGGGTGTGTGGGTGGTGCTGTGCGTAATTTTTCGTATTTAGAAACACTCATTATTACGGTTTTGGGAATGATGACAAGTGTAGTTATTTTTACATTTTTTGGTCTTGCTATCAGAAATTGGTTTTATAGAACTTTTCCAAAAAAAAGAAACAAGTTTTCAAAACGAAACCGAAGAATAGTAAAAATCTGGCGTAAATACGGAATTATTGGCGTTGCTTTTCTGACACCTTTACTTTTTTCTCCTATTGGAGGAACATTAATAGCCGTTTCTTTTGGCGAACGAAAACAACGTATCTTTTTTCACATGCTTTGGAGTGCTATCTTGTGGGCAGCCTTTTTTGCTTTTATTACTACACAATTTAATATCGATTCAATGAAGGAATTGAAGAATTATTTTTTTAAATAATGAGGTGTGGGACGAGGGGGCGTGGGACGTGTAAATGAGAATTACAAACAAAACTATATTCGAATTTCATTCATTATTCCCTCTCCTCTCGTCCCTAATCCCTCGCTCCAAGTATTTACTCCACTTCTCTCAATTTCAAGATAAGATTTGTTTTGAGGTCATAAAGTCCTTTTTCTAAGCCAACAGGATAAGAATGAGGATTTGTAAAACGTTTGATACTTCGGTGAAGAGTTTTTAATTCTTCTTTTACTTTTGTCTGAATAGTTTTCAAATCAGGCTTTTCATAAACACATTTACCATTTCTAAAAATAGGTTTTAAAAGGTTTTTAAATTCTCCTTCTATGCTTGTCATTTTCTTACGACGAGTCATGTCCATAGGATCAACGATTGTCCAATTGTCTGAATTTGGTTTGTTTTCTTCATCAAAAATTGCATCTCCAATACATTCTCCATTCGAATAAAAACGACGAATTTGTTGAATCCCAGGAGTAGAAATTTTGATCGCCTGTTCGGATAATTTTACCTTATAATCCCACGCTGTATTGTCTTTATTGCGTAAAGCAGATAATTTATAAACTCCTCCTAATGCTGGCTGGTCGTAAGCCGTAACCATTTTTGTTCCCACTCCCCAAACATTAATTTTTGCGTCTTGCTGTTTCAAACTATCAATAATATGCTCGTCCAAATCATTACTCGCTACAATGGCAGTTTCACTAAAACCTGCTGCATCTAATAATTCTCTAGCCTTTGTACTCAAATAAGCCAAATCACCAGAGTCCAAACGGATTCCTGCAAACTTATATCCTTTTTCCTTTAATTTATTTCCTGATTTTATAGCATTCTTTACTCCTTCAATCGTATCGTAGGTATCTACTAAAAAAATACAATTATTCGGTAATGCTTCGGCATACGTTTCGAAAGATTCTATTTCAGACTCAAAAGACATTACCCAACTATGAGCGTGCGTTCCTTTTACAGGAATACCAAAAAGTTTTCCTGCCAAAACATTCGAAGTTGCAGCACAGCCACCCACATAAGCAGCACGACTTGCAGCCAGACCACCATCAATTCCTTGCGCTCTTCGAAGACCAAACTCCAAAACTTCTTCTCCTCGTGCAGCCAGACAAATGCGTGAAGATTTGGTGGCGATAAGTGATTGAAAATTAACCATATTCAAAAGCAGCGTTTCCAAAATTTGACATTGAATAAGCGAACCTTTTATACGAATAAGTGGCTCTTGTGGAAAAACAACCGAACCTTCTTCAACTGCATCTACATCACAGGTAAATTCAAGATTTTGTAAATATTCTAAAAATTTTGGTTCAAAAAGTGGCTTGTCATCGTTTCCTTTTAGTGTAGAAAGGTAGGCTACATCTTCATCAGCAATATTAAAATTCTCTAAAAAGTCAATTACATAACTAAGTCCACACGCAATTGCATAACCACCTTTGAAAGGATTGCGACGGAAAAATAAATTAAAAACGGCTTCCCTGTCCGTCATTCCAGCCTTCCAGTAGCCATACGCCATTGTAAGTTGGTACAAATCGGTTAGCAAAGTAAGGTTGCTGCTGTATAAATTTCTAGTGATTTTCATGAAAAAGGGGGTTAATAGACAGTTTGGAAACTGTCTGCTACTTTAAAAAAGCAAGATAGTAAAATTATCTTAGTGTACGAAAAACACTTAGTAGAAGTTTTATTATTTTTTATCAATAAATTTATTTTCCTTACCGTTATTGTTGTCCTCACTAACGACTTTCACACTAACCATATTACTAATTACAGAAAGCAGAACATAAAGTAAAATAATAAGAGGAACTGCTAAATACTTCAAAAAGACCAATAAAAGAACACTTGAAAGAATGAAAATATAACGAATTTCGTTTCCTTTGAAAGCAAAAGATTTGAACTTCAATGCAAAAAGTGGAAGCTCTGCCACCAAAAGCAAACTCATTACGATAGTCAAAACGACAAGTAAAATAGGATTAAGTATAATTTCTGAATACGTCGGATTTTGAAGCAAAATGAGAGGAATCGAAGCAATCAAAATAGCGTTTGCAGGCGTAGGAACACCAATAAAGGAATCAGACTGGCGAGTATCGACATTAAATTTTGCCAAACGCAATGCCGAAAAAATGGCTATTAAAAGAGCAACATAAGGTAAATACGAATCCATTGCTGTCGGAATTTGTCCATTTACCAAATCTTGCGAAACTTGTTCAAGGCTTGCCGAAATCATAAGATGATACATTATAAAAGCAGGCAAAACGCCAAAAGTTATGCAGTCAGCAAGCGAATCTAATTCTTTTCCGATTGGCGAACTTACCTTTAACATTCTTGCTGCAAAACCATCTAAAAAATCAAAAACAGCTGCAATTCCGATACAATAAGCAGCAATATCAAGGGAGTTTTTGAAACTAAAAATAATTCCGATACAACCAAAAAATAAATTGCAACACGTCAAGAAATTAGGAATATGTTTTTTCATTCGGATAGTTTTTTGTTGATTTACAGTAGCCGACAGTTTCCAACTGTCGTAAAACTACTTTAATTTTAGCAAAAATATAATTCTGACACTTGGAAAGTGTCAGATACAGTAATAATAAAAAATAAAATGATAAAAAAAATAAATATACATTTTTTGATTTTGATTAGTTTCTTTTTACTAGAAGTTAATCTAAAATCTAATTGCGCTTACTCACAAGTTTTTCTGCCTGTTGATTTGGTAGAAGACAATTCAGACGACAAATTGCCTGTTCATTCTATTTTCGTAGGGCAAGATAATCATAAATGGATAGGAACAGAAAACGGAGTCTATCAAATTGAAGAAGTAACGGAAGAAGCACTCGTAAATGCAAATGAATTTTTGCCTAAAACATCTATTTTGCATATCAAAAAGCCGTTTACCAACTCGAATACTACTATTTGGTTTGTTACTTATTCTAATGAAATAATTATTTTAGATACAAAGACGAACAAACAAGAAAAGCAAAAGTTTGATTTTTTGAATGGTAAAATAATTAGTAATCTAGCCTTCTCGAAAGATAAAAACGGAAATGTAAATACAATTTGGATAGCCAGTAGAGGAAACGGGTTATGGAAAAAATCAGTAACTCCAAACTCAAAACCTGTGAAAATAGAAGTAGAAAAGCGAAACGATAGCGAAAATATAAGTGATATTACTTTTTTTAATGGAATGCTCTGGGCTGCTACCGAAACAGGACTTTATTATACAAAAAATATAAATTTAGATGACAAGAAACATAAATTCAAATCCGTTTCTGACTTTTCAAAAGGAAACAAAATGACTATTTATAAAAATCAGTTGTGGGTTTTGGGTTTTGATAAGAAAGACAAAGGAACATTAAAATCTACAAAAGATGGAAAAAAATGGATAACCTATTCTCTTTCAGAATCTTTTCGAATATCAAGTGCCGAATATAATGGCATTTGATAGTAAGGATAATTTGTGGGTGGCTGCTGATAGAGTAGCGAAGTTTACTCCATTAAGCACAAAAAAATGGACAGAGTTTGGGGAAAAGCAGGGTTTTCAAAGTAGGTCTGCTCTTTCTTTAGCCGTAGATAAAAATGATAATATTTGGGTCGGAACAGAAGGACGAGGACTTTTTGTGAGAGTAAATTATCCAGAAAAATTGACAGGAAAAGAAGAAGATAATATAACTGAAACTACAGAACAAGAAATTGAAATGGTTACTACTTTGGAAAAATTGAAGGAAGACAAAAATCTAACAGAGCTTTTAAATACTGAAGAAATAGAAACTGTAAAAGGAAAAAAACTACGATTGAAAGTTCAATTCAAAACTGCAAAGGCTGATATTTTGCCAGAATACGAAACTGAATTAAACGAGCTTGTTGGTTTTATGAGCAAAAATACAGAAATTAGAATTCTGATAGAAGGACATACTGCACCTGTCGGAAATGCTCAAAAAAATCAAGAATTATCCGAACAACGAGTCTGTTGAGGTACGAAATTATTTAATCCAAAAAGGAATAAGTCAGAACAGAATTAGAACGGTAGGCTATGGAGGAACTTGCCCAACTTCTACAAATAGAGAACAAATGAAGGAAAATAGAAGAGTAGAAGTTATATTTGTGGATTAATTGTTGACGATTGCTAAGGTTTGGACTACCAAACCATTATCAACGTCTTTAAAAAAATGAAATAAAAATCAATCTCCCTTAGCAATCGATAATGGGTAGTGGGCAAAAAAGCACGAAAAACAACAACAAAATGCCAAAAAAAATAAATCTAATCGTCCTAACTTTAATTAGTTTTTTCTTTGTACAATCTCATTTGCTTGTTGCTCAATCGATTGCTCACTATTTTAGAAAGTCAGATAAACTTGGTTTTGGTGAAAAGAATGAGAAATTAAATGATGCCTACGTTCATTCTGCTATTATAGATGAAGATAACAATGAGTGGTTTGCCACAGAAAAAGGAGTACATATACTTAGTAGGCATCTAAACTGGGGTGGGTATTGCCTTCCGTTAGTATCAACATATCTTGTAGTAGAAGCTCCAGATGATAAGGTATGGTTTATAACTCATAGAAATGAAATCATCATTTGGGGTAAAAAGGAAGATAAAAATACTTATCATCCTTTGATAGAAAAAAATACACAAGATTTTAATCTTCGGTTTCTCAAAGACATAGAGGTTAGCAATCTAGCGTTTCCAAAGGATTCAAAAACTTTTTGGATAGCGAGCAAAGGAGATGGATTATGGAAAAGAGTAGGTCAAGATTTTACTAAAGTAAGAATACAGAAGAAAGATAGTCCAGAATACATTAGTGATATACTACTCTTTGATGGTAAATTATGGTTAGCTACTCCTGAAGGGCTTTATTATACAGAAGATAGATTGACCGATAGCAAAAGTCATGAATTTATACCAGTTTCGGATTTCACAGGAGCAAATAAGATGATTGTCTATCAAAATCAGTTATGGATTTTAGGATTTGGTACAGACAGTAAAGGAACACTAAAATCAACCAGAAACGGGAAAGATTGGATAACTTATCCAACACCAGAATTTTTTGAATACCAAGTACCTAATTTAATGGTATTTGATAGTAAGAGCAATCTATGGGTGGCTTCTGATAGAGTAGCAAAGTTTGAAGTTTTTGGAGATAAGTCTTGGACTGAATATAAAGAAATGAATGGATTTGTAGGCAAAAATGCACTATCATTAGCTATTGAGAAAAGGAAGGAGTTTGATGATATATGGTTAGGAACAGATGCAGGAGGTCTTTATGTATTGCGCTATTTCGGAGAGGATAATAAAGAAGATAACCCAAAACCTGAAATATCAAATGCTTTAAAGACAGAAAAAGAAGTGCCTATTCTTATAGAGACAAAAAAACAAGACTTATCAACTCTCTTGAAGACAGAAACAGTAGAAGATATAAAAGGAAAACAGATTCAATTAAAGATACAGTTTGAGATAACTAAATCTACTATTTTACCTCAATATGAAGATGAATTAAATGAGATAGTTCGTTACATGAAGAAAAATACGGAGTTATTAGTATTAATGCAAGGGCATACTGCACCTATTGGCGATGCTCAGAAAAATCAAAAGCTATCAGAAGAAAGAGCCAATGAAGTAAAAAAGTATTTGGTAAAACAAGGAATAAACGATGAAAGAATCAAAACGTATGGCTATGGAGATACTCAGCCTTTCACTACAAACACAAATCAGATGAGTGATAATAGGAGAGTAGAGGTAATGTTTTATAGTGTAGATTAGTTTTCACAACTTAAAGCATTTAATATTGATGGATAAACTGGAAAAATAGAAGAGTAAAATATCTTTTGTTTGTCAATAAAATTATGAAAAATGGTAAGGCAAGGATATACGTAGAAATAGGTATTTTTGAAAAGCTGCTCAAAAAAAATCCGTATTACTCAATCTACAGAAAACAATTTGTTTGTAATTCTGTATGTTGAATAATACGGAGAGAAGTTTTATCTAAAAAAACTTTTTAAATCTGATTAATCACAGTCATACGTATAATCTGTTGTTGTATCAAGAGTTACTCCGAATGCACTCAAAGTGGATACACTTGTACGCAGCAATCCTCTTTCATCGATGGTATTGTTTACCTCTCCTATAACTGTTCCACTATCATCTGTTGAAACGGTTTTTATGATTTGACAATCTACGTAAGTATGTACGTCGGACTTTATGATAACACCATCTGCATCAAAATTTTCTACAAGTTGTGGAAAATTATCTTCTGCATTCGTAAAATTAGAATACACAGTATAAAGTTGAAGTTCATCTTCTTGAGAATAAGTATCTACACGAGTTGCACGCATATTTTCATCTAATTGAGTAATTGAATATCCTGTTGAAGCATTTGCTCCATTAAATGAATTTGTTCTTACAGTACGGTCGTTATTGCTGTATTCAAGTACTGTATAATTTAGCAATGTCCCATCCAATTTTGATTCAGTTTTGATGTTTCTTCCTTGCGCATCGTATTCAATCGTAGTAATTAAATTTCCTGTTGCAGTATTTTGTGCGATAGAAGTAAGTCGCTTTTGTCCGTTGATAACAGTATAAGAATTTGTTACCATTGTTGAAATACCAGAACCAGTTGTAGTAGTTGTTGCAACATTACAATCTGGTAGATTACAAGGATTATTAGTTCCTCCAGTACCACCACCAGTACCATCAGCTTCTAAAACAGTAACACGTTTCGTGGTTTCGTTTGTTCCTGTCGCACTTGTAGCTACCAATTTCACATCAAACTCACCTGCTGTATCAAATGTAAAAGTTGGATCTTTTTCAGTAGAACTAAAACTTGTTCCTTCTGCTGACCATACAAAAGTAGTTGCATTTGTGCTTGTATTAGTAAAAGTAACTGTTTCGTTTGCTTTTGGATTAACGGGAGAAAATGTAAAATTTGCTACTGGAATGGCTGGATTTGTGTCTGTTTCTGTCTCATCGTCTCCACAACTTGATAAAAAGGAAAGTAAAATAAAAGAAAACAAGATTCCTTTTAAAGCGATTAAAAACTGATTTTTCTTCATAATTATAACGTGTTTATTATAGTAATAATTTAAAATGTATAAGAATTTTATTTGTGGTTTTCTTAAGGCTGCGCAAGATACGAAAAATATATTATATACTGATGTTACGCAACATCAAAGTTTAGAGAAGTTTAGACCAAACCCACGAAAGTAACCACTACTTTTTACATGAATCTACTTTTCCGTTTTATTAAAAGTACTCCTTTTATTTTAGAATAGAGTAGAAACAAAAAAACGAAGAAGGTGGGGGTAGCTTCCACCAACAAATTCGTGGGTTTCATTTTAATTGCGTAACATCAGTTATATAAAAACACTATGAGTGGGCTAATCGCACCAAATAATGATGTTTTTTACACTTATTCAATGAGTTTTAGCTATAACGTAGCGCAATGTTTGGCTTCGCTGACCTACTACTTGTAGAAAAGCATAAAAGTCCAGAAATTCTAGGTTGCCTAGCTAAAAATCAGAAAAACGTCCAAATTAGATGCAATTAATCTACAAATTGAAGGAAAACAAAATATCTTGTATGATGACGGCTACGATTGCAGGAGCATTACTTACACAAGAATTTAGTATTCATTAGGAAAAAAAATTGTTTTTTTTTGTTCCAATGGAACTCTACTTATTTCATTTCTGTTGCTCTATTCAACTAACTGATTTTCTCAAATTTATGATTTGAGCAGAAAATCAGAATTAAAATCTAAACGAATAAGACGATGAAATTTAACACAAAAACAGAAGGTAAAAATCGTACAACCAATTACGAAGGCGCAACAGCTTACAAAATTTCTCCAGAACTAGAGTTATATTCTTCTGTTGTTACTTCTTCATTGAGCAATACGTTTTACGAAAAAGCAGATGATAGAGTTACTCGTTTGAGAAAATTAATCGGACAAAACAATCCAGAATTTGTAGCTAAATTAGCCATTTATGCTCGTGAGAAAATGTACTTGCGTTCTGTTCCTTTAGTTTTGACTGTTGAACTTGCGAAAGTACATAAAGGAGATGATTTAGTAAGTCGTTTGGTAAGCAGAATTGTAAAGCGTGCTGACGAGATTACCGAACTTTTAGCGTACTATCAGGCTGCAAACCAGAGAAAAGATACCAAAAAATTGAATAGACTTTCCAAACAGTTGCAAAAAGGTTTGGCAGTTAGTTTCAATAAATTTGATGAATATCAGTTTGCTAAATACAACAGAGATACAGAAATTAGGTTGCGTGATGCTTTGTTTTTGGTTCACCCAAAGGCAAAAGACGAAAACCAACAAGCACTTTTTGATAAAATTGTGAATGATAACTTGCAAACTCCTTACACATGGGAAACGCAGCTTTCAAAACTCGGACAAGAAAAAGTTACAGATGAAACCGATAAAAAAGAAGCCGTAAAAAACAAATGGCAAGAATTAATTGATAGCAAAAAACTTGGTTATATGGCTCTTTTGAGAAATTTGAGAAATATCTTAACTGCAAACGTAGATAAGGAATATATCAAAAAAATAGCTCAACGGCTTGCAGACCAAAACGAAGTAGAACGTTCGAAGCAGTTGCCTTTTCGTTTTCTTTCTGCTTTTCGTGAGTTGGAAAAAGTGCCTTCGCCAAATGTGCAAACTTTACTTTCGGCACTTGAAGAAGCAATGAAAATATCTATCAAAAACTTAAAAGGTTTTGATGAGGATACAACCGTACTTATTGCTTGTGATGTTTCGGGTTCTATGATGATTCCGATTTCCCCACGAAGTTCTGTTCAAGCCTATGATATTGGTTTAGTTTTAGGAATGTTGTTACAATACACCTCTAAAAGTGTAATGAGTGGTATGTTTGGAGATACTTGGAAAATTATTAACTTACCAAAAGACAATATTCTGGCAAACGTTCAGACTTTACGCCAACGAAATGGCGAAGTTGGTTATTCTACCAATGGCTACTTAGTGATAAAAGATATTTTGGAGCGTAAACAGAAAGTCGATAAAGTAATGATTTTCACAGATTGTCAGCTCTGGAATAGCAACAGTAATCACGAAAATATTGCAGACTATTGGAAACAGTACAAGCAAGAAGTTGCGCCAGAAGCTAAACTATATCTATTTGATTTGAGAGGATACGGACAAATGCCTTTAGAAATCAAGACTAATGATGTAAATTTGGTAGCAGGTTGGTCAGATAAAGTGTTCGAAGTAATGGAAGCCATTGAAAATGGAGAAACTACATTGAGCCAAATCGATAAAATAGAATTTTAAATTAATTATAAGAAAAAGAAAGAGTGTCGTAGAAGAGAGTTACTTCGCTTGTCACGCCGTAGGTCGCAGGTTCGAATCCTGCTTTTCTAAAGCAATTTAGAAAATAGCTCAGTTGGTTAGAGCAACGTTTATAGTCTCTTTTCGTCTGTTACCTCTTTCTTTTCTTTATAAAATTATAATTCTAGTCATATATATAAGACTTTTGCGAATCAATTACTAAAACAGAATTTCGTTTTGTTGTTTGTATTTTAGTAGGGACAATGCACGCATTTTCCCTACACAGATACTGTTTTAAAAAAATAAAATGAGTGCCGTAAAAAAGAGTTACTTCTGGTAAGAACGTCCTACTTAGTAGGTTGTGGGTTCGAACCCCACCTTTTCAAGACTTTTGTATTGAAATGTTGTTCATTACTTTTTTTGCTTGTCGCCTCATTTTTTATTATATCATAAAAACTTTGTAAGTAGTCTGTAGTCGGACTTTGAGAATAGTTTTAAAAAAAAGGAAGTGTCGTAGAGAAGAAATACTTCGTTATGTAGTTCGTAAGGTAGCAATACTTCGGGCGACCGAATGCGTGAAGATTGGGTAAAACCACGTGGCAAAATGAGCAATCCAAATAATGTTGAGGCTCGTAAATCTCTAGTAGATGTTGAATTGCCAGCTCACTGTTTTTTCTACTTCGGTAGTGGGATAAGAGCAAACTAGCAATTAATTTTGCAACTATTTTTCTCGTCTGTTACCTTCTTTTTTTCAAATAAAGAGTGTCGTAGAAAAGAGTTACTCCGTCCATAACGCAGAGAACGTAGGTTTAAATCCTACCATTCAAACTCGTTTTGAATGTGGACTAGTGGTTAAGTCGCTGAAAAAAGTCTCTTTTCGCTTGTTACCTCTTTTTTTTAAATCAAAAATAATTGAATTGATGATTTATGGTCATTCAATTTCATTCATAACCAGTCATGAGAAAGTTAGCTAGTATTCAAAAAATTAAAAATTTACAACCTATTAAAGATGCTGATGCTATTGAAGTAGCTAGTGTTTTGGGTTGGAATGTAGTAGTAAAGAAAGGTGAATTTCAGGTTGGAGATTTAGTTGTTTATTGTGAAATAGATAGCATTCTTCCTGACAAGCCTGAATTTGAATTTTTGAGGAATAAGAAATTCAGAATTAGAACGCTACGACTTCGTGGACAAGTTTCTCAAGGAATTTGTTTTCCTTTATCCATCTTGCCAAAAGATTTTGAAGTAGAAGAAGGAAAAGAATGTACAGAAGAACTTGGAATCATAAAATATGAACCTCCTATTCCTGCTTCATTGGGTGGAATAGCGAAAGGAATCTTTCCAACCTTTATTCCAAAAACAGACGAAACAAGAATTCAGATTTTACAAGACCTTTTGGATAAATACGAAGGAACAACCTGCTACATTACAGAAAAATTAGACGGTAGTTCTGCTACTTATTTTCTGAAAGACGGTCAGTTTGGTGTTTGTAGTAGAAATCTGGAGTTGGTGGAAGATGAAAACAATACATTCTGGAAAGTGGCTAGAGAAACGGATTTGGAAAACAAAATGCGTTCTTTGGGTAAAAACATTGCTTTACAAGGAGAACTCATAGGAGAAGGAATACAAAAAAATAAGCTCAAACTAAAAGGGCAAAAAGTAATGTATTTTAATGCTTTTGATATAGACAAATATAGTTATTACGATTTGGAGGAATTAAAAGAATTATTGAACGATTTTGATTTGCCTATCGTTCCTATACTGTCTGAAACCTACAAACTCTCAAACAACATTGAAGAAATTGTAGAATTAGCGACCATAAAAAGCAGTATGCGTAAAGAAACGTGGGCAGAGGGAATTGTGATAAGACCTTTAAGAGAAACTAGAGATTTGAATGGAAGAGTGAGTTTTAAGGCAATTAGTCCTAAGTTTTTGTTGAAATATGATGATTAGAATTATTTAAAATAAAGAAGAGTGTCGTAAAAGAGAATTACATCGTGTGTCGTGGGTTCGAATCCTACCTTTTCAAAGCAGTTTGAAGAGTAGCTCAGTTGGTAGAGCAACAAATCATCTCTTTGCTTGTTACCTCTTTTTTATAAAGAAAATCAAACTTTGTAAGTAGTCCGTAATCGGACTCTGACAATAGTTTAAAAATTAAAATTACAAAACACTAAAAAAGAAGTGTCGTAGATTGGAGTTCCTTCGTAACTATAACGAACCTAAGGTAGCGATATTTCGGGCGACCGAATGAGCGAAGATTGGTTAATACCACGTGGCAAAATGAGCAATTCAAATAATATTGAGGCTTGTAAATCTCTAGTAGATGTTGAATTGCCAGCTCACTGCCTTTTTAAGGTAAGAGCGTTTACTCCTTTCGTCTGTTACCTTCTTTTTTAGTTTTTATTAGTATGCGTGTTTATTAGTCTTACACAATCTACTTTTATTCTTTCCTCTATCCAGTTGATTTGTTGAGTAGATAATTCTTTCAAAATTTCATCATTATCTTCATCAAAATCAGCCAGAATATCTCTTAAAAGTTCTTCTGCGATTTCCTTGATTCTTTCCTCATTATCAAAATCTAATTTACCAACTTTAGAGATTGCGCTTTGCAGTCTGTTTTGAGTAACATAATTCCTAATTTCTTCTATCAGAAAATGCAATTCTTCTGTATTGGAGGATAATTTTGGAATAAATGACCATTTTTGAGCTTGATGAAATACTTTATTTTCTTCAAATTCTGGATTTTTGATTTTTAGAACAGGACGTTTTGGAAACAAATTTCGGTCTAACTCTTCAATAGGTTTGATTACAATTCCTTCGATATTATTATTTTCTAGTTCTGGAAGATTTAATAATTTTGGTAAACCAGAATTGATACGAATATCAAACTCTACAGCTTCATTTAGCTTTCCTACAAAAAGAGGATTCACATACAAAACTCCGTGTCTTTCAAATAATCCAATCGCTTTTTTGTAATCCAAATAATTTTTACTCTCATTAAAATTAGTTTCAAAAGCAATATCAAAAGCACAAAATTCAATAGTTGGACTATAGTAAATCCCTGTTTGAATGGCTTCCAAATTTTCATTTTTTTCTACTTCTCTATGTGGATAATTTCCACCGAAAAGTTCTCCATAGATTATATATTTATCAGCTTTTACGCTCTGACTTAACTCTTCAAAAAGATGTATAATTTGATTTTCTAGTTTGTTTACAACTAATTGAAAACCAAAAAAATCATCATTCCACTTTAAATATTCTTTTCGTTTTCCATAATAGAGTTTTCCATTTTGGTAGATAAAACAAAAGTTTGCGCCATGTATTTTTTCGGTTACGACCCAATCTATTTTATCTAATTTTGCATACTGATTTTGATTAAATCCTAATTTTTTTAAGCTAGTTGGCATTTTTTCATAACTAGAAAAATTACTTTCTTCTGGATTACTCATTTTTTTGGGTTTCTTTATAAATCATTTAAAAATTTCAACTCCTCTAAAACGATAAGAGTTCCAAATCAATAGACAAAAAAAATTCTAACCGATACTCAAATCAGTTAGAATTTTTTCATTTAATCTATTTCAATATTAATTTTCAAATTCAATTAATCACAATCATAAACATACTGTGTCGTACTCGTAAAGGTAGTTCCCTGTACAAAAATAGTGGCTACACTTGTGCGTAATAATCTTCTTGAATCAATGGTATTATTGACTTCTCCTATTGTTGCTCCACTTCCATCTGTCGAAACTGTCTTTTTAAGCTGGCAATCTTGATACGTATAAACATCTTTTTGTGTAAGTGCATTATTTGCATCAAAAGTTTCGACAAGTTGAGGAAAACTTCCATCAATATTCAAGAAATTAGAAAGAACAGTATAAGCTGTCAAAGTTCCTGATGCTGTATAAGCTTCGGTACGAATCAAACGCATAGTTGCATCATATTCTTCAGTTCCATAGCCTGTTAAAGTCCCTGCTGCATCAAAATTATTTATTCTTACATTTCGATTGCCATTGCTATATACAAACTCGCTATAATTTTGTAATGAACCACCAATTTTTGTTTCTATTTTCGTTCTCAAACCTTGTGCATTGTACTGATAACTTGTTACCAAATTTCCTGCTGGCGTAGAAGTAGTAATAGAAGAAATCATTTTTTTACCATTTACAGTTGTATAACCATACGTTACAGTCGTTGTAAAACCTGAAGAAACGGTTGAAGTTGTTTCGACATAACATTCTGGTAAATTACAAGGATTACTATTTCCTCCTCCTCCTCCTCCAGATGCTGCCACAACTGTAACTCGTTTCGTAATTTCATTTGTTCCACCTGCTCCTGTCGCTACTAATTTTACATCAAAATCGCCTGCTGCATCAAACGTAAATTTAGGGTTTTCTTCTGTCGAACTAAAACTTGTTCCTGCTGCTGACCATTGATAGGTTTCTGCATCTTGACTTGTGTTTGTAAAACTTACTTCTTGTCCTGCTTCTGGACTGGCTGGAGAAAAACTAAAATCTGCAACTGGTAGTGGAGTTTGTGTAACAGGATTTACAGTAATTCTTTTAACTATTTCATCTGTTCCACCTGCTCCTGTTGCTACTAATTTTACATCAAAATCTCCTGCTGTATCAAACGTAAATTTAGGGTTTTCTTCTGTAGAACTAAAACTTGTTCCTTCTGCTGACCATTGATACGAAGTTGCGTTTGTACTTGTGTTGGTAAATGTTACTTCATCGGCAGTTGTGAAACTGGTTGGAGCAAAACTAAATCCTGCAACTGGCGCAGGTGCGTTTGTATCTGCTGGTGCGACACTAATTTGTCTAGTAACTGTGTTACTTCCACCTTCTCCTGTGGCTACTAATTTTACTTCAAAATCTCCTGCTGTTGTAAACGTAAAAGTAGGGTTTTTTTCAGTAGAACTAAAATCTGTTCCTGCTGCTGACCATACAAAAGTAGTTGCATTTGTACTTGTATTGGTAAAAGTAATGGCTTGATTTGCTTTCGGACTGACAGGAGAAAATGTAAAACTTGCTACTGGAGCTGTTGGTGTTTCTTCTACTTCGTCTTTTTTGGAACAACCCATAACGAAAGAAAGCAGAATAAAGGAAAAAAAGATTCCTTTTAGTGTGTTTAAAAAGTGATTGGTTTTCATAATTTAAAGTATTTAGTTATTTGACTGATAAAAATTGATAAACTGAAAAATAGAAGGGTAGAATATTTTTTATTTGTCAGTAAATTTATGGAAAATAATAAAGCAAGGATATACGTAGAAATAGGTATTTTGAAATAGTTATAGTCGGTTGTTTTATAATTACATTAGAAATTTCATCAAAATTCTCAAATTCTGCGTATCTTCGATAAAAATTTGATTTCAGACTTATTTTTGTTCTACTTTTTCTTAAAAAATGACTAGCTCTTTATCTAATTCTACTAACTCTTCATCTGATTCTGTGCAATTTGAATGTAATTCTATTACTTATCTACCAAAAGTAGCGCAACAAATTATTGATTTAGCCAACCAACTAAACAAACGTATTTGGATACTAGAAGGCGATTTGGGAGCAGGAAAGACTACTTTCACAAAAGCTGTTTGCAAACTTTTAGGTGTAAAAGAAACGGTTAGTAGTCCGACTTTTGCGCTTATAAATGAATATGAAGGAGAATATGATAATTCTGATAGTTCTGATAATTGGGAATTAAAACTAATTTATCATTGTGATTTTTATAGAATCAATAACCCTAATGAAGTTTTAGAGTTAGGATTAGAAGAATACTTTGAGAAAGCAGAAGAAAATGGAAATTATTGTTTTATAGAATGGGCTTCTAAAATAGAACCTTTTCTACCAGAAGAGTATTTAAGAATAGATATTGAAGTAAATCAAACTACCAATTCACGTATTTTAACTGTGAGATAGCTTATGAGTCAGGACGATGCCATCAAAAAATTAGTACAACAGTACGAATATTATCAACCTCAAGAAATGCTCGCCAAAGTACGTGAGCGCAATCAACAACTCACTATCGGAATCCCAAAGGAAACCAATCAAGATGAGTTTAGGGTGGCAATGCGACCAGAAGCCGTTCAATTGTTGGTAGCAAACGGACACGAAGTAGTCATCGAAACAGGTGCAGGAGAAAAATGTAAATACACCGACCACGAATACAGCGATGCAGGAGCGCAAATAAAATACTCTGCCAAAGAAGTTTTTCAATCCGAAATTGTCTTGAAAGTTGCGCCTCCTACTTTGAAGGAGTTGGAAGAAATGCAAGGGCGCAAAACGCTTATTTCGACATTGCATTTAGCTAATGTTACGCCTGAATATTTGCATGCCATTAATCGAAAAAAAATTACGGCTATTGCGTATGAAATGTTGCAAGATAAAGAAGGTGGTTTGCCTGTTGTTCGTTCGATGAGCGAAATTGCAGGAAGTACAGTAATGCTGATTGCAGCCGAATATTTGAGTAGTGCCAACGAAGGACAAGGAATTATTTTAGGAGGAATTACAGGCGTTGCGCCTACAAATGTAGTCGTTTTAGGGTCAGGAACGGTTGGAGAATATGCAGCCAGAACAGCTTTAGGATTGGGTGCAAGTGTAAAAGTTTTTGATAGTAGTGTTCCGATGCTTCGTAGAATAAAATATAATCTTTTACAACCCCATCTCTTTACTTCCATTTTTGATTTGGGAACTTTGAAATCTGCTCTGGAAGAAGCTGATGTAGTTGTGGGAGCAATCAGACCAGAAAACGGTCGAACTCCTTCTGTTGTTACTGAAGAAATGGTTTCTCGTATGAAACCCAATTCTGTAATTATTGATGTCAGTATTGATTATGGTGGCTGCATCGAAACGTCTGAAACTACTTCGCACCATAAACCAGTTTATAGAAAGTACGATGTTGTTCATTACTGCGTTCCAAATATTCCTTCTCGTGTAGCTAGAACGGCTACGAATGCACTTAGCAATATTTTTGCGCCTTTGCTTCTACGTGCTGGCGAATTAGGAAGTATTGAAGAAATGGTGTATGCTGATATAGGTTTTGCGAAAGGTGTTTATAGCTATCAAGGTGGACTAACGAATCAACATTTGAGCAAAAAATTCAATATGCGTTTTAAAGATATTAGTCTGATTGCAGCAGCAAAACAAGGCTTATAGTCAGTCACCAGTAAGTAGTAATCAGTTACCAGTTTAATGAAATGAGAAGTTACATTTTTGAAGTTAGAATTAAAACTAAATTAGATTTATGAAGTTATAGTTTTCATTCCAATCCCTATTTCCCATTTCCTAATTTTTATTCCATTCCCTAATTCCTCGCCCCTCGCCCCAATCATATCATGTCTGACTTTATCAAATCGTTTACTGGTCTTGTTGTTGTCCTTTTTATAGGATTTGGGTTTTATTATATGGTCATCAGAAAAGATGCAGAGAATTTATTAAAACCACGAGAAACAGTTACAGAAACGAGTTTCAAGACTGTTTTGGAAGAAGTAGAAAGTTTAGGAAAATTAGAACTCGTAAAATATAATTTTAAAGACGTTGTCGAACACAAGCAAAAACACGGTTATAGTTCTGTTTTGGATTCAAGAGTTTTATTGATTGTGGCTGCCGAAGCTGTCGGTTGTATAGATTTGACACGCATAAAAGCAGAAGATATTACTGAATATGGAGATTCAATTTATGTTCATCTGCCTGCGCCAGAACTATGTTATTACAAAATTGACCATCAAAAATCTAAAGTATATGATTCTGAATCATTGCCTTTTATTGGAGATGATAATTTGGTAGGAGAAGCATTTGCAAAGGCTGAAAAGCAAATTGAAAAAGCTGCTCTGGAATCTGGAATATTAGTTCAGACACAAGCAATGGCACGAACGATGCTACAACCACTTTTGGAAAATATTAGTAAAAAAACTGTTTTTTTGACTTTTGAGCCTATTGCTTCCAAAGAGGAGGTAAACCCAGAAAGTAAGATAAATAATAAAGAAGAAAATCAACAGAGAAATATATTGAATGATCCTACTACCATTCAGTCTAAAAGTTTGAATGAAAAGTAAATTATTTCTTTCTAAATCTATCCAAAAAATCCTCTCTCATTTCATCATCTCTTTTGAAATAAGTAAAGATAAATTCTCTAATTTCTGCTTTTGAAAGTTTATCAAAAACAGTTTCTATTTCATCTAAAACGGTATTTTTAGGAAGGTCTAACCACATTTTTGAATCGTGTATGTAATATAAAACAGCTACTACATGTTTACAAACTTCGCCGTCATACGGACAAGTACATGTCCATTGGTTTATATTTTCTTCTTCAATCTGAACATAAACTTTGTAAAAAGTCGTTCCTAAAACAATAGCAAAAAATTCTCCTACTCCAATCGCATCTATCTCTTGAATATAATCTTGTTCGTAGATATGAAACCCTCTGTCTAAAAAGCGAGTTTCGATGTGATTTTCAAAATTAGTTATCTTCATACACTATTTTCTAAAAATTTAAAACGCTTCTGCTACTCCAAAATAAAAATTAATATTTTCTCCTTTTGCTATATCAAAACGAATATTTAAGTTTTCAGATTTTACAAGTGTGAAACGAAAACCTAAGCCGTAGGCTAATCTCAAATTATCCAGATTAAGGTCTATATTCGAATCATACACCTGTCCTGCACTTCCGAAAAATACCATTCCGAAAGGTTGATAAATCGAAAAACGATATTCTGCTTGTGCTGCCAACATATTATTGCCAAGATAACGTCCTTGATAATAACCTCGCATAAGCTGGTCGCCTCCCAGAGCAGCTAATTCAATAAGTGGCGCACGTCCATCACTAAAAAATCCGTAACCCTGTAAAGCAATTACATCATTTCGATGAGAGAGTGTAAAATAATTACGTAAATCTACAATTGTAGTTTGAAACGGAGTTCCTGAAAAAGTCTTGCCATAAAAAGTATGTCTAATATCGTATAACGAACCTGTAAAGGCATTCAGAATGCTGTTTCGGTTGTCGAAAATACCTCCTAATTGTAATCCTGTCGAAACCGAACCTGTATAACCTAATGGTTTTTCTGTATCTAATACACCATTTTTCGGAAACTCTACATTCCAAATATTTCTGTATCTGATTCCTGCTCCCAAAAACAATTTATTAGCTACTCTTTTGAGTATCATTGGAGAAAAAAGTACATTTTGATAACTTACCAGTTCCTCCTTTTCTGTGGTAGAAGTAGCTCCTTTTCCGTAGTAAAACTGTGGAAACTTAGAATAACTAGTATTTGAAAGAAACATATACTCTTCATTGTTCGAAAAAAACAATAAACCTACTCATAAGAATAACTTGATTTTTGAGTGTATAAGAAGCCGTACTTCGCATAGTAGAAGAACGAGTTTCGAAGGAAGAATTTTTAAACCTAAATGTCCAAGTCAATCCTGTTCCGAATCCCCAACTGGTTGCAGGGCGAAAGTTTATACCAGGAGAAAAAACGAGTGTGCTTATAAAGCGAGTAGAATCGTTTTGCTTGGCTGCCTTGTTTTTGAATTCTAATAAACTGACTGCTTTATTGAAAAATGATTGCTGTTTCTTCTGTTGGTCTTGATTAATTTGTATAGAATCTTCACTATCATTTTGAGCCTTTAGAGTTTGTGGAGAAAGAAAAACAATAAAAATACAAGATAAAAAAGCAGAAAAGTAAACGTTCATTTTCATAAGGTTGTAATAATATTGGTATCGCTTCACTAAAACACAAACAACACTATTCAAAATGATTTGTTCTATTTATTCATTCTACTACGCCTCACTTTCTGTTTGCTCTTCCTTGCTTACATAATTTGTATCTGTAGTTTCTTTATACAAAAAGGAAATATCAATCCAATAATTTTCTGGATTTTGTAAGTCTATATAAATCGGTAATGTTTCACGTTCTTCCAAAAAATCGGTGGGGTCAGCAGCCAAAGGTTCACTTTTGAAAAGCAATGTAGCCGAGTTTTCCTCTCTTTTCCATTCACACAAAATAATAAAAGCAGGTTTGTCTTGTAGCATAATTTGTGGGTCTTGTACAACAGCTTGAATTACTCCTTCCAAAACACTTCCGTTTTCTAAAAGCCATTTTCAACGATTTGCACGCAGCCAAATAAGAAAGCCCCAAGTAATTCCTCCTCCTACAAAAGCAATTCCTGTAATAGACAAAAAACTCATCCAAAACCATTCGTAACGTACAATATGTGTGTCATCAGGATTGATAATATCGTAATAAATCTCTACCACTTCACCCAATTCATAACTTGAAAAACGAGAAACTTCGTGCTTCGCATGAACCATTACTTTTTGGCTATCCAAGGCGTAAAAACCAATAACTGGATAACTTTTATCTTCTGGAAGAGGTTTTATCTGAACTACTCTACCCAAAGTGCGTTCGTATTTTGTCTGACGAATTTGTTCTTTATTCCAACTCTGAACAGCCAAAACAAGAAAAACTAATCCTGTCAGAACAAGTGATAAAGCGAGATAGAATGCCGTTCTTTTCATTTTTGATGTTTTATATGACACTTTGAAAGTATCAGCTACTTAATTACGATGCAAAATACATAAATTTTGTTCACTTTTTTAGCATTTTGTTTCAATTTTGTCCATTGATTTTCCTTACTCTATCATTTAAGAAAATAGTGCTAAGTTTGTTGCGTTACAACTTGAATTTCAAAGCTAAAAATAATAGAACAGAGTAGATTTCTTTAATTATCTACCAAAAAAACCTAATCTTTTTCAAAATTAGGTTTCTTATAATTTTCTACCGTTGGTAATGTTTTAGCGAAGTAATGCCAACAACATTCCTGACAATTTATTTAGTTCTTTTAAAAGCTAAGAACGCCATTCCACAAGAAGTTTTTGAATCTTTTGGTAAAAAATTGAGGTAATAAGGAGCTGTTCGGTTGCATTGAAAGGTAATAGAAGTATAAAATTTCCTCAAACTGTCATCATAATTTGAAGCGATAACTGCTCCTGAAAGTTCTTTAAAATTGGCAATAATACCTTCCGAACCACCTTCACTACTCAAAACTCTAAGCGTATAGGTATTGCCTTTTGTCATGATGACGGTGTAATTTCTGAAATTATTACACCCTCTACAAGTACGCTGAACACGATAACTTTTCGAAAGACGGTAACCATTTTTACCCAAATCTCTCATAATTTTTACTTGCTCCGTCAAATCTATATCACATTGAGCATCGGCATCAGAAGCTCCAACAACCATAAAGACAAACAAACTGCACAAAAAAAGGAAAATTTTCATAATTATTTTTTTTATATAGGACAAGAATTAAATGAGTTTTATAAGTTCTAACTAAAATAGCCAAAAATGAATTACTACTTTAGACATTAAAATTTATAAAAATGTATAACCTATTGTAATTCAATTTACTAGCCAAAGTTCTAAAACGTTTTTATTTTAAAGTATTTATTCGAAATAATGCCAAATAATTTGACCAATTAAGGATTAAAGATAAACAAAAAACTTAATTAGCTACACTATTTTAAAAAATTCTTAATTTTTCTAAAAAAGTTTTTTCCTATTTTACTTCTTCTATAAAATTTTCAAATCCTTTTGTCATTACCGTTTTGGTAATTCCGTTTTCATCATAAATCAAAAACACTTCTGCATTTTTTAGTTTTTCAATCATTTCTAAGGCTTTATCTTTTCCCAAAACCATACAAGCCGTTCCCAAACCATCAGCTGTAACGGCATCAGAAGCCAAAACAGTTGCACTTAAAAGGCTATGCGTAACTGGATAACCTGTTTTCGGATTAATGGTATGTGCATATTTTTTACCCTCTCTGATATAAAATTTACGGTAATTTCCTGAAGTTACTAATGATTTATTATTCAGCGTAACAATAGCTTGAAGCTGCCTATTTGTACTTTGACTGTCTTTTTCTTCTTCTATCGGCTTATCAATTCCTATTTTCCAATATTCTTCACTTGCATTTTTTCCATTCGCTCGCACTTCTCCACCTACTTCTACCATATAATTAGTGATATTTTTTTTCTCTAAAAAAAGAGCCACTACATCAACAGCATACCCTTGTGCAATTGCATTAAAATTGAGTTGAATGTCATTTTTAGTTTTTGTGAGCGAGTTTTTATCGAAGGAAATGTATTTATCAAAACCTACAAAATTCAACAAAGAATCGATTTTATCAGCAGGAATTTTTTCTGGTTCTTCCATTTCTCCAAACCCCCAAACACGAATAACAGGCGCAAGAGTTGGGTCAAAAGCTCCATTACTTAGCTCAAAAATTTCTTTACTACTCTTCAAAACAGGATAAAAAAAGTCGTTTTGGAAAGTAATTGAACTTCCATTTTCTTCCATTTTATTAAAAACAGAAATTTCAGAATCATCGATATAGGTAGAAAGACTTTGACTAAAAGCCACCAAAACAGAATCAATCGCTAGTTGATAATTTTTCCCTTCTTCGGTTATGTATTTTACGATATAAGTTGTTCCCTGCGTTTGTCCATAGACTTCATACGTTTTTTGGTGGCTGCTTTCTGTGTTTCGGAATTTATAAACCAAAAACATTAGTAAAATTAATACACCTCCATAAATTGCGTTTCGATAATAGTATTTTTTTTGCGTTTGTTCGTTTTTTTCCATTTTCTTTTTGTAATTATATTTTTTCAATTGCAAAGCAAAAATACAAACTATTCGTTTAGGATTTTTGTAATTACCAAATTATTATTTTCCTTTCTCAAAAAACATTCGTACTACAATTTGTTTCATTATAATAGAATTTAAAAGGATGAATCTCAAATTATCGCCTGATGTTGTTGGTGTCGCTTCGCTAAAACACCAACAACGGCAGTCAATTTGTTTCATTATAAATAGAATTTAAAATCATTTACAAAAATATAATCAGAAAACACAATGGGAAAAACAGCCGTAATCGCAGGAAGCACAGGACTTATCGGACAAGAACTTATAAAACTCCTTTCAGAAGACAATCGATATGACAAAATTTTGGCTCTTACACGAAAAGCAAAAGCATCAGATTTGCCAAAAGTAGAATATGTAGTCGTTGATTTTGACCGTTTGCCTCTTTATCAGGAAGAAATAAAAGGCGATGATGCTTTTTGTGTCTTAGGAACTACTCGCCAAAAAGCAGGAAGCAAAGAAGCATTTTATAAAGTTGATTATACGTATGTTTGGGAATTTGGTAGAATAATGGCACAAAATGAAGCGCAATCTTTCACATTAGTTTCTTCAATGGGCGCAGACAAAGATTCATTTTTTTATTATAGCGAAGTAAAAGGAAAAATTGAAGGTGCTATTTCTCAACTAGATTTTGAAAAAATAACAATTGTTCGTCCTTCACTTTTATTAGGAGATAGAGAAGAAGAGCGTTTTGGAGAAGGGATTGCACAAACGTTTTCCAAACTTTTTAGTCCGATTATTCCAGCTAAATATGATGGAATTGAAGTTTCACAAGTAGCAAAAGCAATGATAAAGGCTGCCAATGATGGAAAAAAAGAGTTAGAAATTATTGAAAATGATGAACTGCTGAAAATGTAGTTTTTGGTTTTGTTGATTAATTACCCACGAATAAATTCGTGGGTTTTGTTTGTAAATAGCTTCTCATTCTAAAGAGTGAGCTACATTTTTTTTGGTTTGTAATATCCATCTCTTTCTTCATCTATTTGTCCTCCTTCATAAGCACATGTCCCCATTCTAGGAGAATTTACGACAGGCATTTTTGCATAATCCTCAAAATCTTCACACTTTTTTGCGTGTTTCTTGGCACATTTTTTACAAAAAAATCCGTCATCGTACATGTGAATTCCACAAATTTCTTGTGCAGGTTCTTTCTCACAAATTCGACAAAGAATAGGCAAGGGTTCGTTGCGAGAAATTAACAAAATATTGTCTTCTTGAAGTGGTAGCGTATATTTATCCAACACTTTGATTTTAAAACCTGTTGTAGAACCAAAATCATATTCATAATCAAGTGTTAATTCTTTTTCAAAAACTTTTGACACTTTTGTTGTCATCGGTTTTGTGTTTGGCTCAAATCCAAAACCAAAATCATCTCTCATATCCATAATTGTAACTCCAGATTTTACTCTAAAGCTACTCATGTGTCCACAACATTCTAACCAAATTGCTCTAAAAAAATCGTCTAATTCATCAAAATCGGTTTTACTTTCTACCACCAAAACCAAAAACATTTCGGCTGCCGTTATAGAAAGATGATAATATTTAGCTTTGTTTTTGTTATCTTTCTCCAACTCTTTTTCCATTTTTTTGAGATGCGTAGAAACGTGTCTGCTCATTCCTTGTTTGCTTACTATTTCATTGCAATACAGGCAAACTCCTTCTGATTTTAATGCCATAATTTTTTTGTTTAGAATATTAATCGCACCTTAAAAGGTACGGTACATTTTCTCACGCTAAAGCGTAAGCTACATTCAATACATTTTCTCACTCTGAAGAGTGAGCTATATTTTTTTACAAAATCACTTCTTTTTCGAATGTTTTTACATTTACTCTCAAAATTTGATGATTATTTGTGTCCGAAATATATAAATAATTTCCAATTAATAAAATGTCATTTGGCTCATTAAGTCCACTAATCAATGTTTTTACTCTATTTTTTTCTAAATCCAATACTTTTATTTTTCCATTATAAGTATCAGCAATATAAATTTTATTGTCGTCATATAAAACACTTACTGGGTGCTGCAAAACTGCCTTTTGTGCTGTTCCATCATTATCTCCAAAATCAAAAAGTCCTGAACCTATAATTGTTCTGACTTCCTTTTTCTGCAAATCTATTTTACGGATTGCGCTCGCTTCTGCATCTGCTACATACAAAAAATTCTCAAATTGCGTAAGTCCACTCGGTTGATTAAAAGCTACTTTTCTGAAATCATCTCCGTCTGTAAGCTGCTCTCGTCCACTTCCTGCGAAACGCTCTGTCTTATAATCCTGCAAATTCATTTTTAAGATTTGATGATTTCCTGCGTTGGCGATATACATAATATTAGGATATTTTTTATCAATTAATAAATCCCATGGCGAGTTTGGATTTACGTTTTCTCCCCATTGTTTATCTCCAAAATAATAACTCGTTTCGCCTGTTCCACTAATTGTTTTGACAGTTTTGTTTATTAAATCTGCTTCTTTAATTACGTTATTTTTTGTATCAGCAATGTACAATTTTTCGCCATTTTCAGAAAGTGCAAGTCCGTGAGGTTCGTAAAAACTAACTTCCTGAAAACTTCCATCTGTATTTCCTTTTTTACCATTTCCAATAGTTTCCATTACTTTGCCTTTCAAATTTATTTTCAATATTCTATTATTTCCACTATCTGCAATCCAAAAAGTAGGTTCATTATCAGTATCGTTTTTAGTATTTTCTGATTTTGCTTCTATTATTTTTGAAGGAAACATCAATTCTTTTTTCTCTACTTGAGCAAGTTGAAATTCAAATTTTTCACTATTCAAAATATCTTTATGTTTTACTTTTAAAGCTAAGATTTGATTTCTTGCATCTTCGTAAAAAGATTCTCCTGCACGCTGCCAGACGACTTTTTGGTCTGGAGAAATAAGCGTAACGGTGGGCCAAGCACGAACAGCATAACTTTGCCAAACTTTCATATTTGCATCATTAACAACAGGATGATGAACACCAAACTTTAAGGCTGCCTGACGGATTCGCTGCGAAGATTGTTCGGCACTAAATTTTGCCGAATGAATACCAATTACTATTAGTTCGTTTTCGAATTCTTTTTCTAACTTTTCAAGGTCTGGAATAATATGTTGGCAATTGATACAGCCGAAAGTCCAAAAATCTAACAAAACTATTTTACCCTTAAAATCAGTTAATTTATACGACTTTTCTGTATTTACCCACCCAAATTCTGTGTTTATTTCTGGCGCAGTAGTCGGAGGAACAATCATATATTTCGGATTGAGTTTGATTACTTTTTGCTTTGGTTTTTCTTTGTTTAATTCATTTGCAGAACTTGTTTTTTCGTTGCAAGAAACTAGAGAAAAGCAGAATAAAAGAGATAGAAATAAGGTTTTCATGTAGCTATTGTATTAATTAAAATTATTCGTTTCTAAGAATTGTTGAGGAGTTTGGACAAGCAAAGTAGAAGTAGTAAAATCCTTTTCATCTCGTGTGATAACTACAGAAATATCAGAATTATTTTCTGCACTAAAGTTTTGCAAGGCATCTTCAAAGTCTTTGAAATCAGAATCTAAGGCAGAATAGACGTTTTCGCCTGTCATATTTGTTGTTCGAAGAACTTCGAGAATTTTTCTAAAACTCTTCTTTAGTTCATTTCTATCCATTTTATATTGCACTTCTAAAACGTAGAAACAATTTGCCAATGAAAGTACTGAAGTATAAATATAAATTTCTTCTTTTCCAGCTCTCAAAAATATTTCTTCGGCAAATAAATAATGAGGTAAGCGTTGGGACATAAAATCTATAATGACATTTGAATCTAAAAATAAGTGTTTCATTCTTTTGTGTATTTTTTAATAATTAAATTTCTATATTCTTTTTTAACATCAAGGTCTTCAGGAACTTTCCAACTACCTGCCAACTCCTCAATAATAGCTACTTTATGTGCAATTCTGTCTTGTTTATTATTAAAGGAATTGTTATTAATTTCTCCATTTTCTTTAACAGAAACTTCATCTTCGTTAGAAACTAAATCAGTAATTTCACTTTGCTCAATTTGAGTTTCTTCTACTTTTTCGGTTTCCAATTTCTGTTTCACAGCTTTTTTGTATTCAGCAGGAAGATTTTGAACAAATTCTAATACTTGTTCTAAGGTTAGATTTACGGTTATGGAGGTCATACTTCTTTACTTTTACGATTTAAAATTTTATTCTTTTTTTAAGGTAACGAAAAATAGACAAATTAAGGTTCAGTTTTATTTTATAAAAAAAGGACAATGTGTAAAACTCATATTTTTTCGGAAGGTCTGGAAAGTGATTCTACAAAAATCATTCGCTTAATACCACAAATCTAAACCTACTATTACTTGGAACGAAAAGCGTGGATATATCATTAGGAGTTACTAATTAAAATAAAAGTCTTTGTTTCATTTCTTTGATACAAAGGCTTTTTTATTTACCTTATTGTCCCTACACTCAAACACCTTTATTCATACAAAAATAGTTGATTTTGAATACAAAATTTATAAACAAATGGAAGTTAATGTAAATAGCGAAACAGGAAAACTCAATACTGTAGTATTGGGAATAGCATCCGATAGAGGAAAAGAACATTTCAACAATCCCAAACACGCCGAAATTGCAGCAAAAGGAGAAGCTCCGACAGAAAAGGAATTAATAAAAGAAGTAGAAGAATTTAGCCGTATTTTGATAGAAAATGATGTCAATGTAATTAGACCAAAAAATATTGTTGAGCAAGGTCAGATTTTTTGTAGAGATATTGGATTTAGCATTGGAAATGATTTTTTTGTTTGCAATATGAAAAAACAAAATCGACAAGCTGAAATTAATGCTATTAATGATATAATTAAGAGTTTCAAAAAAGTGCATTATCCACCAAAAGATGCTTTTATTGAAGGTGGAGATATAATCGTATGGAAAAACTATGTGTTTGTAGGAATTGGAGAGAGAACAAATAGAATCGGATTTGATTTTTTAAAAAGTGTAATTGGAGATAAAAAAGAGGTTATTGATTTTTCATTAACTGTTACTAATGAAGGGAAATCGAATATTTCTTCATTTGGATTGTGCCTTTCAACCTATAGGTACAAAATATGGAATAATATATAAAAACGGCTTCGAAAACGTTCCTCAACCTATTTATGATATTTTTGGAGAACAAAATCTGATTGAAGTTTCACAGCCAGAAATGTATGAAATGTTTCCTAATATCTTCTCCATAAATCCTGAAAAAGTGGTAATTAATACTTCCTTTGAAAGATTAAAAAAGGAATTAATAAAAAAGAATATAGAACCAATTGGAGTTGATTATGGTAATGTTTCCAAATTAGGAGGACTACTTAGATGTTCTACCTGTCCGATAAATAGAGATGATTTATAAAGAAAAGGCTTTCTATCAACTAATGACAGAAAGCCTTTTTCGTTTTTTATATTTTACAATTTCTCTGCAATTTCCATCGGATTCATTCTTGAATTATAAAACTGAACCGTTTTTCCGTCTTCACTCACTACATATTTGCAAAAATTCCAAGATGGTTCTTCACCTGTTTGTTCTTTCAACCATGCAAATAATGGCGCACGGTCATCTCCTGTAACAGAAACTTTTGAGAACATATCAAAATCAGCATTAAACTTTGTCGAACAAAACTCTTTAATTTCTTTGTTTGTACCTGGTTCTTGTCCACCAAAATTATTAGCAGGAAAACCTAAAACAGTAATTTTGTCGCTATATTTTTCTTTTACATTTTGCAAATCTTCATACTGTGGAGTAAAACCACATTTTGAAGCTACATTGACAATCATTAATTTCTTGCCCTTGTATTTTGATAAATCTACATCTTGACCGTCAATATCTTTTACTTTGAAATCGTAAACTGTTTGAGCATAGGATGTTTTTTTATTGTCCATAGTTGAAGAATTTGAAGCGTTTGATGTTTTTGGAGTATTAGAACAGCTTGCTAAGAATAAAATTAGTGAGCTAAAAATAAGAGGAATAAACAAATTAGAAAAAATAGTTTTCATATATAAATGTTTTTTAAAATAAACTTTGAATTAGATTGATGGCTAAACGTTTGAAAAGATTTTAATGTTTATTTTTGGAGTTAGATTTAGAAATTATAACAAAAAAAACCATTCTTCTTTCTGAAAAACGGTTTTGATTATATTTTACGACACTTGGAAAGTATCGGCTACATTATATTAATGAGGTAATTTTTCTTTAAAGTATCCATACGTCCAAGTTCCGAAAATAGCACTTAGAAGAGTAATCAAAACAACAGTTGCGCCTGTTCCGATTTGAGCAAACAAAGGACCTGGACATGCGCCCGTCATTGCCCAACCGAAACCAAAAATAAGTCCTCCATAGATTTGTCCTTTATGAAAAACTTTAGCTTTTAAGATTATTTTCTCGCCTGATAACGTTTTTATTCCTAATTTTTTAATCAAAAAAACAGAAATTATTCCTGTAACAATTGCCGTCATCAAAACGCCATACATATGAAAGGATTCTAAACGAAACATTTCTAATATTCTAAACCAACTGATTATTTCGGCTTTTACAAAGACAATTCCGAAGGCAATACCAATAAATAAATAGCGCAAATTTGAAGTAAAATTTTTCATAAGTTTTTCTGAAATAAGTAGTAAAACAGAATTATCTGCATGTATTTATTTGTCGAACACAGAGTTACAGAGAACACAGAGAATACGAATTTTGAAGTGTGAAATTATATTTTATAAATAAATTTCAAATTAGAATTGTCATTTAATTAATTAGCTTCGCTGACTTTCAATTCTAAAATCTAACTTCTAAATTTGTTTCTTTTATAAGGACAAAATCAAAGGCAAAATCCAATTTGCCATAATATATCCTCCTATCATAAAACAACACGAAGCTACAAGAGAAGGAAATTGAAGATTAGAAAGTCCCATAATAGCGTGTCCACTCGTACAACCACCTGCATAACGAGTTCCGAAACCTACCAAAAAGCCACCTACAACCATCAATAAAAAGCCTTTTAGAGTAAACAAACTTTTCCAGTTCATAATATCTATAGGAATAAGATTTGAATAATCTGCAATTCCGTATTCTGATAAATCGTACTGTAAAGATTGTGCAACCTGAATGTCATTTGGATTGGATAAAAAATTAGCTGCAATCATTCCACCCAAAAAAATCCCTGTTACAAAGAATAAATTCCATATTTCTTTTTTCCATTCGTACTGAAAGAATGGGATTTTGGCAGGAATACACATCGCACAAATATGGCGCAAGGAAGAACTTACTCCAAACGACTTGTTCCCAACAATCAAAAGAAGAGGAACAGTAAGTCCCACCAAAATACCTGCTACATACCACGACCAAGGCTGTTTTATAAATTCTATCATTTTTTAATTATTATAGATAAGTGCATTTTAGAACTTTCGCAAAATGATTTTGAAACAAATAAAGGTTTGTTTTTCCATAGAATTGGGTTTGCAAACCCTATTTTATGGAAAAAAAGCATTAAAAATTTGATAAATCAAATTGCTACATAACCATGTAGCCGTTTAATTTATCAAACTCAATTATTTAGAAAGCATTTTGCTCTGACAAACAAAATCCGAAGTAGGAACATTTTTTTGATTTTTAATTTGCCCAAAACCTCCTTCAATTTCTGTAAAATTACGGTAACCTCTCGCTTGCAAAATACTAGCAGCAATCATGGAACGGTAACCACCAGCACAGTGCATAAAGAAATGCTGCTCTGGATTAATATCTTTTACCCAATCATTAATGTCGCTAAGTGGTTTTAGATAGGCTTCGTCGATATGTTCGGCTGCATATTCGCCTTCTTTACGAATATCAATTACTTTACTTTTTTCTTTATCAAAACGATTTGCAAACTCTTCTGGCGAAATTCTATCAACCTTATCAACTTCTTTTCCTGCTGCTTTCCACGCCTCAAAACTGCCATTGAGATAACCCAAAATATTATCAAAACCTACTCTACTAAGCCTAATGATAGTTTCTTCTTCTCTTCCTTTGTCTGTAATAATCAAAATTGGCTGATTGGTATCACGAATCATCGCACCGACCCAAGGCGCAAAACCTCCATCAATTCCGATATTTATAGATTGTGGAACAAAACCTTTATAAAACTCTTTCGGATTGCGAGTGTCCAAAATAAGCGCACCAGCTTCTTCAGCAGCCACCTCAAAAGCATCAACTTCTAAAGGTTGTTTTCCTTTTTTCATTACGTCATCTAAACTAGAATAGCCTTTTTTATTCATCGCTACATTCATTCCAAAATAAGCAGGAGCAGGCAAAAGTCCGTCCGTAACTTCTTCTACAAACTCTTTTTCGGTCATATCTGCACGCAGCGCATAATTTAGTTTTTTCTGCTCTCCAATAGTTGAAACGGTTTCTTTACTCATATTTTTTCCACACGCACTACCTGCTCCGTGTGCTGGATAAACAATAGTTTGGTCTGGTAAAACCATAATTTTATCTCTCAAAGAATGAAAAAGCGTTGCAGCTAGTTGTTCTTGTGTCATGTGAGCTGCTTTTTGCGCCAAATCTGGACGACCAACATCGCCAATAAAAAGTGTATCGCCAGAAAAAATGGCGTGTTCTTTTCCATTTTCATCTAAAAGCAAATAGGTTGTACTTTCCATCGTATGCCCTGGTGTATGCAGAGCTTTGATAGTAATTTCTCCTATTTTAAACTCTTGATTATCTTCTGCAATAATGGATTCAAATTCTGGTTCTGCAGTTGCTCCATAAACGATTGGCGCACCTGTTTTTTTAGATAAATCTAAATGACCAGAAACAAAATCTGCATGAAAATGAGTTTCGAAAACATATTTTAGTTTGACATTATCTTTTTCTAAACGGTCAAGATACGGTTGTACTTCACGAAGAGGGTCAATGATAGCAGCTTCTCCATTCGAAGTAATATAATATGCTCCTTGTGCCAGACAGCCTGTATAAATTTGTTCTATATTCATAATTGTAGGTTTTATATTGTTACGTTTAACCGAACGGTTCGGTAGTATCTACGTTTGTTTGTCCTTCTAAGATACTACAAAGTTAATTTATAAGTTGTTTGAAGAAGATTAATTCCGTTCTTGAATTAGATTTTTAGGATTTTTTTTGGTTTTAAGTAGCCGACATTTTTCAAGTGTCGTAAATTACTGTACTTCTGACTTTTGTATTTTGTTTTCTGTTCATAAAATATTTATAATCAACTCATTATCTACCATAAAAATTTATTTCAATTATGAAAAAATCACAATTCAGTCATTTGTTTGAGCAGTTAGAAATTCTTAAAAAGCAAGTAAACGGAACAGAGTTTTGGTCGGCTAGAGATTTACAAGAACTCTTTGATTATAGTCAATGGAGAAACTTTGAAAAAGTAATTCATAAAGCTGCAATTTCGGTTGAAAACACCTCTGAAACGCTCCATTATCATTTTGCTGAGGTCAGTAAAATGGTCGACATTGGTAGTAAGACAAACCGAAAAGTTAAAGATTATTTACGCACTTGTTAAAAAATTTATTGTATCTTGTTTTCTGTTCATCAAAATCTTTATAATCAACTCATTATTTACCCTAAAATTTATTTCAATTATGAAAAAATCACAATTCAGTCATTTGTTTGAGCAGTTAGAAATTCTTAAAAAGCAAGTAAATGGAACAGAGTTTTGGTCGGCTAGAGATTTACAAGAACTGTTTGATTATAGTCAATGGAGAAACTTTGAAAAAGTAATTCATAAAGCTGCAATTTCAATCGAAAACACCTCTGAAACGCTCCATTATCATTTTGCTGAGGTCAGCAAATTGATAAAACACGGAAAAGGAGGAGAAAGAAAAGTCAAAGATTATTTACTCACTCGTTACGCTTGTTATTTGGTGGCACAGAATGGCGACCCAAACAAAGAAGAAATTGCGTTTGCTCAAAGTTACTTTGCACTTCAAACCAGAAAACAAGAATTAGTAGAAAAAAGACTGGAAGAAGTAGAACGGTTAAAAGAACGTGGCAAACTAACTATTTCGGAAAAACTCCTCTCTCAACTTTCTTTTCAACATGGAGTAGATGGAAAAGGATTTGGTGTTATTCGTGCGATGGGAGATAAAGCTTTTTTTGGAGGAAAAAACACGCAAGAAATGAAAGCGATATTAGCCGTTCCAGATGGAAGACCGTTGGCTGATTATCTTCAAACGCCTCTTTTGACTGGTAAAGAACTTGCTACCAACATTACTAATTACAACATCAAAAACAAAGATTTGCAAGGAACAGACCAAATAGCAGACGAACATTCTATCAATAACGACGAAATAAGACAGGTTTTGATACGTCGTGGAATTATTCCAGAAGAATTACCTGCTGCCGAAGATGCAAAAAAAGTAAAACGTAGATTGGATAGAGAAAAGAAAAAATTGGTTAAAGGAAAAGAAGGAAAGTAGGTTTTTGATTTGGTTGATTAGTGTAAATATTGAAATTGCCAGAAAGCGTCTGGCAATTTGATAATCGTATTGTAAGTACAAAATTTATTGTATCTTGTTTTCTGTTTTAAAACGCTACTTTCTACTCAAAAATCTACTATGGAACTCCTTTATCTTTGGATTGAAGATTATAAAAATATCAAACAACAAGGATTTAATTTTAGTCCTTTGTATGATTTTCATTTTGAGCCTACTTTTGATGAAAGTGATACAAAAAAGGATAAGATAATTGGTGGAACTCTGACAGATAAAATGAAACCAACAGAGAAAGAAAATAAGGAAAAGTTTTATGAAGATTTCTTTAACTCCAAAGAAGATAAAAGATACGGTTCAGTAGGTGTTAATAGTGTTACAGCTATTGTAGGAGAAAATGGTGTAGGAAAAAGTGCTATTTTAGAAGTGTTAATGAATAAATCTCTATCTATAAATTATGTAGCTATATTTGAGACCAAAATACTTGGTTCTATTATAGGTCAAGGAATAATAAAAAGATATGTATGTTACCATTCTAAACTCAATAATATTAAATCACAAATAGAATATTTGAATCTAGAGTTTGTTACTAATACAAAGGCGTTTAGGACAGGTATATTTTACTATGATAACCTTCCATTCTCATTTCAACCTTATGGAATAGATACGGGAGAAAGAAGAAATTTATCAACAAGTTATTTACTGGAAAAAGAAGAAAATTTAGAGGTAGGAGATATAAAAAGACAAGGAATATTCTTAAAAGAAGAGTTGCAACTTGATTTTCTCAAAAAGATTAGTGAGAAAGATATAGTTCTAGAGATTAGAGTAAACGCCTTTGATAGCCAGTTGTATGAAAAATTTAGCAAAAATATGTATGATAGTATTCGCATTTCCTATTTATACCAATATTGCAAGTATCATGGAAGAATACCGTCTAGTAAAGTAGAGTTTGATGAAATTTTAGAATTAGATTCCCTTGAAGAAATGGAAAAGGTAGCTAAAAGTAAAAAAGTCTTTCTCTCCTATTCTAATAATTCAGAAGATTTTGATGGAAATTATAATATTGATTTGATTCTGGCTACTCTCAAAAAGTATTGCTCATACGAGGATTCAGAGAGTTGCTTCTATATTCCTTTAAGAGACTCAAATATTTTTCTTAGTCTAATTTCGCTACCATTCAGTATATTTCATCTAGAATGGACGATAGCTTCAACTCCGTTTAAATCAAGTAAATATACCTTCAGCAGTGGAGAAATAAACCTTCTTAATCTTTTTTCTAGGCTTTATAACTATGTAGTAAACCCACGAAGACAATATGAGAGAGACGAGAATAATGATGTTCTATTAGGTTTTACTCTTCTCATAGACGAAGGCGAATTAGGTTTACATCCACAATGGCAAAAGCAGTATTTAAAAATCTTGCTTGATACTCTGCCAAAAATATTTCCAAACAAACAAATCCAACTTATTCTAACTTCTCACTCTCCTTTTTTGGTTTCTGACTTGCCGAAAGAGAATGTTATTTTTTTGGAGAAAGAAAAAGATACAGGTTTGTGTAAAGTTTCCAAACTAGAGAGTATGAAAGAAACGTTTGGAGCAAATATTCATACACTTCTGACAGATTCTTTTTTTATGAAAGGTGGTTTGGTAGGAGAATTTGCTCAAAGTAAAATTGATAAAGCGATTGATATTTTGAATGAAAGCGCACCGAAGAAAGAAGATTTAGATACATGTGAAATGATTATTTCAATGATTGGAGAGCCGATTGTAAAAACGATGTTGCAAAAACTTTTGGATAGCAAAAGGCTACGAAAAGTGGATAAACATAGTACAGAAATTGAAGAATTAAAAGCTAGAATACATAGTTTAGAAAGCATTTTGAAAAATGACAATCCAATTTAGATTTTTCATTTACTTTGACAGTCGTTTTAAAGGCTTTCAATAGTTACAACTACTAACAAAATGATTCCAATACAACACCGAGATTTAGAGAAAATGGCACAAAGGCATTGGGAAGCGATAAAAAATTATGCGACAACTGGAAAAAAAGAGTATAATTTGAAATACTTTAATGATGCAATAAAAAAGTGTTTTGATGGAATTAATTTTGAGCAAATTGTCCTTGCTTCTCCTAGTGAAATAGATGATTTAGTAGAAATTTGGAATAATAACGAAGATAAAGACAAGGAAGATTTTAAAGGTTTTTTAACTTATTACGGCTACTTGACAAATGGTTTTGTTAGAAAAAAAGAAAATAATGAAGAAACAAAATATAGCTCAAAAGACATTGTAGAAGGTTTAAATATTTCAGTTTGTCCATATTGTAACAGAAATTACATCAAACTTGTTGAGGTAGAAAGAGAAGTAAATGAGGAAATAGAAGTAAAGGGAGAAATAGAGAAAGTAAAAATACGAATTGACGAACTAGACCATTTTTATCCAAAATCAGAATATCCTTTTTTAGCTGTATCATTTTATAATCTCATTCCAAGCTGCAAAACTTGTAATCAGACTTTTAAAGGAACAAAATTAGTTTCAGTAAATCCATATTCTAAAATAGAAGAGTTTAGTTTTGGTCTGAAAATCAAAAATTCAAGATTCTATTATGATAAAGACGGGTTTTGTATTGATTATGAAAAAGCAGAAGAGGTTTTAAAAGATAACTTCAAAGTTTTTCATATAAAGGAACTTTACGACCAACACAAAGACCAAATTTTAGAGCTTATCCAAAAACAAATTACTTATCCAGATTCGTATATTGATGAGCTTTTCAAAAAATATGAAGGGACTTTTTTTAGAAATAAAGAAGACGTAATTCGGCATCTTTCCAACGGAATTATGGAAAAAGAAAATTTTCATCTTCGTCCACTCTCCAAACTTACCCACGACATCGCCAAAGAATTGGGTTTGTTGGATTGACTTCAATAAATTTATTTTGAAGTAAAAACTCTCATCTAAAAACCAATACAATGAAAATACTAATTCTACTTATAGCTCTTCTTTGCTTTTCCTGCACTCATTCACAGAAAAATAATGAGCAGTCTAAAGAAGAAACAATTACAACAAATATTGATACTGTTGAAGTAACTGATAGTTTAATAGTCGGTTTGTGGGGAATTTATGTTCACGAAATCAATGGTACTCAAATGCTTTGTAATGCTTGTCCTAATATAGAATTTGCTAAAAATGGAATTGGAAAATTCACAAATACAGCAGAAGAAGACTTCAATTTCACTTACACTTTATTATCAGATAATGTGATACAGTTTTCTTTCAATACTACTGAACCCTATTTTGACGAGACAGAGTATTTTTATAAAAGATACACTGAAAATGACTTAGAAACACTAAAATTAAGTTCTAAGGAAGGAAAGGTCAATTATATTTTAAGAAAGTAAAACTAAATTTTCTCGCCATTGCTTGTATTTCCACCGACGATATTTCTATTCCACTTCCTCTTCCCAAATATCCACATCAATCACATCAGAAAATGGAATACTTGCATCTAGCATATTCTCTACTACTTTCTGTAAAAAAGTTTCTACTTCTGAAATAAATCCATCTAAAGTCAAATCTTTTTCGGCTTTTAGGGTGTATGGCGTAAAATTGGAACTTAGCTTTCTAAAAAACCAAAAACCAGAAACAATTTGATATTCTTCTAAGCTAAAGTCTGTTGGCAAATGCTTTATTTGTCCTGCTTGATAGGTTTTGATAAACAAATATTTATATAAAACGAGTTGAATAATTTTGGCTTTTTCATCACTCAAAAGCTGTTCGAAAAGTATCGGCTTTCAAAGCTGCTGCATCTAGTTTTCCAGTTTTATAATCGATGACTTGTAGCCTTTTTATTCCTTCTTTTGTCGTAATAATATCAATTCTATCAGCCGTTCCGATGAGTTTTAAAGGAATTTTTCTCGTTTTTCCATCTATTTTTATATCAAAAGAAATAGTATTTGTTAGTTTTTGCTCTAGCGCAATCAAACGAATAGGAGCTTCTTCTTTCTGCAAACGCATAAATTCAGGAATCAAAGACTGTGTAACTTCTTTTAGTAAAAAATTCTTTCCTGTGTCGTGCATTACTCCACCAGCTAGTTTTGTGATGAGTTTTTCTACCAAAAGTTTTAGGTTTTCTTTGTCTTTTCGTGTTTTATCTAACCATTCTTCATTGATTTCTTTTCCCACCAACGGCTCAAAAAGTTCCTCCAAAGCCTCATGCATCACCTGTCCATACGTATGTTGAAACATATCTTCTTCCATCATCGGAGGTTCACCCAGTTTCAAAACTTTCTGCTCATAAAAACGCATCGGTTCTTCCAAATAACGACTAATATAACTTGGCGAAAGTCCTTCCTCTGTCAAATATTTTTCTAATCGTTGAATAATAGCAGGTGTTTTTTCTACAATTCTAGTGCTGTTTTCGAAGGTCGGTAAAGGCAATTCTAAACGAGATTCATAAAAACTAATATTCTCTAAATGAGCCAGTTCGCTCTTTATTTGATTGACATAACGGCTCGGTTCTCCTCCACGCATTCCCTCCATATCAGAAGCATAAATGAGCGTTATTTTCTTGCTTCGCTGCAAAAGTCTGTAAAAATTATACGAATAGGCAGCATCGTCTTCGGTGTGTGTCGGAAGATTGAACTGCAAACGAATATCAAATGGAATGCTAGAAGTAAGCACTTTTCCCTTTGGAAAAATTCCTTCGTTGGCAGAAATAATAATTACATTTTCAAAATCTAAAGCTCTACTTTCCAACATTCCCATAATCTGAATAGGTGCAATGGGTTCTCCAGTAAATGGAATTTTTCTATCACGCATTAGCTCTAAAAGCAGCCTTTCGAAGGATTCTATCTTTAATGGAATTTTTAATTTTGCTTCGCCTTTTCCATTTTTACTTTGATTATCAGATAATTTTGATTTGCTTTTATTCAGTTTATTACTTAATTCTTCATCAATATCTCCAAAAATAGAATTACCGATATGACTTTCTTGATTTGGTGCATAGGTAATAATCATTCGTTCAATCTGCTTTAAAAGTTTGTAAAACTCAAACAAATATTCACTTTCCAGCGAAAACTCTTCTTGTGTAAAACGGTGCGCCAATGCTTCGATAACTTTAAAAAACGAACGCATCGCCTTATGGATATTTCCTGCATCGGTTTCTGTCGTAACTTTTCGGCTACTACTTCCCCAATCTTCAAAAAGCTGTCCGTACAACCAGCCGTTTTTCTTATAATCAGATAATTCTTTTACAGAAAAATAAATAATATTTTCTTCGTGCATTCGCTGTAAAGGTGGATTTTCATCTTCATCAATCGGACGAATATAAGGGTGCTGCAAAATCCGTTGCAAATCTTTATGATACACACTTAGAGGTTGGTCTTCATCTCGCAACATATTTTCCTGCGCCTGAAAAAGATTTTTGATAAGCGAAAAAAGTGGCGTATTTCGAAGTGAAACACCCATTGTAATATTGACTAGCTTTTGAATATTTACACCTTCTGTACTTTTTGGTAACGAATAAAGCATCGGTAGAAGCATCGTTTCGTCTGGCAGCAAAACGGCTGTATGATTACGAGCTTCTGAAAACTTGAAAAATTCGTTCTTCGAAATCATTCGTTCAATCATTTCATTGAGCAAATGTCCTGCTGTTTTGGCTTGTGTAATCGTGTTTACTACACTAATTACTTCAATTTCCTTTTTCTGCGTTTGGATAAGATTTTCTACAAAACTAATTTCTTCCCTTTTGCCTTTTATAAATCCGTTTTGAATAAATTTTCTAAAATAATTTCCTGCTTCGTGCCAATTTGCATCGATATAAAAACTATCCATATCCCAATACGTCGTCGCTTTATTTAACTTTTGGAGTTTGCGAATTATCAATTCTTCTGCCTTATAAAGTTGATTAAACCCTATAAAAACGGCACATTTTATATTTTGGTCTTCAATTACTTGTTCCAAATTCTCATATACCCAACGAAACGCTAGTCCACTATAGGCACGACCAGAGCTTTCCAGTTTTTCTCTAAAATGGTTGTACGTTTTTTCTACATTTTGCCAAAAAAGATAGTATTCTGTAACCTTGCTCAATGAACTAATGGCGACATCTTCTTCTTCATCGGCATACATTTCTCCCCAACGTTCCATCGTTTTTACCTCGTCCAGATACTCAAAAAGTTCGTGCGATTTTATTAGATTTCTATCAATCAAATTAAAATCAGAAAGCATCGTAATTGCCATCGGTGCAAAACGTTCCAACGAACCAGCCACATTTTTATCAAAACGCTGATACGAATCGTACAACTCAAAAACAAGTGCGCTCGTGTCTTCAATCTCCAAACCCGAAGCACTTACAATGAAATCTTCTAAGGAAATTACTTTTGGCGAAAAAATGGTTTCTTCTGCAATTTCAGAAAGGAAAGTTTTGAAATACAAACACGCTCTTCTGGTCGGAAGGACAATATGTAAATCCGAAATTTGAGTTTTCCATTCTTGATATAATTCGGTGGCTACTTTGTGGAGAAAAGAAGGAGAAGAAGAAACGGAAGAAAGAATAGTAGAATCAGACATATATTTGCTAGAAAAGATTTTCGTATTGTTTTGATTGTCTAAATTACGGCTATTTTGAATAACAAGAAAACAAATAATGTAAAAAAGTGAAATAGATTAATTCACGATAGGAGTGACATTTTCCGATTTGTGCATACAAACTTGTTTTGGACAAAATAATGGTTTGCTTTTTCCATAAAACAGGGTTTGCAAACTCTATTCTATGGAAAAAAGACGATTGAACAGAATAAAAACTCTCTAAATCAATTCTTTTTTTGTAGTTTTGATTTCTACTACTACACTTCTACCATTTTTTTAAGTTTAAATTTATTCATATTTATTTTCTCAGACTATTTTTTTAGATTATTTGTAGGATAATTACAATCTAATTTTATTTTTTTATAAGTTTGTGCTGCATTTCTCTTATGCTTTCCGTAGTATTTGTGGTTCTGTTTTTGGATAAAATCAATTTTTCGAACTAAGAATCTGTTTCTTTTAATTATAAATTACTGAATTTCAACAATTTATCTATGTAATTAGTTAATCAAACAGAAATTATACAATCAAATCGAAAACAGGGAAGTATTATTTTTAAGAGAAAATTATATAATTATTTTAAGAAAAGTATCAAATATCGGTTAGGTAGCTTAATTTATTTTGCCTATTTCATAATTCTGGTGCAACCATTTCATAACAACTGTGGGTCTTCTATATGAGTGAAGTTTCTATTATGTCAAACCTTTCTGCACATAACGGAAGTCAATCGCTTGAAAATGTTGAAAATCAAAAGGAAAAAAATCAGCTAGATGATATTAATTTAGATGATACTAATGATAATAATGAAGAAATTACGACTACTCGTACTTCTTATATTCCTTCTTCCGATGAAGCTCAACTAATCAAGGATTGCATAAACGGCAAACGTCAGGCGCAGCGTTCTTTATACGAACAATTTGCTCCTAAGATGTATGCTATCGCAATGCGTTATGCCAAAACGACTTTGGAAGCAGACGATATTTTGCAAGAATCTTTTATCAATATCTTTAAACATATTGAAAGTTTTGCACAAGATTGTCCGATAGAGTTTTGGATAAGAAAGATTGTTGTTAATCAAGCACTCAAAACAGGAAGAACAAAGTATGATAAAGCCTTTAAAGAAGAAGTAAGTGATATAAATTATAATTCGGAAGAGAATACAATTTTAGATCAATTTGACTTAGAAGAGCTTTTACAAATCATTCGCAGATTGCCAGACGGTTTTCAGCAAATCTTTAATTTGTATGCTATTGAAGGCTACAAACACAAAGAAATTGCCGAACTATTAGGAATCAGTGTAGGAACATCGAAATCACAGTACGCACGAGCAAGAGCACAATTACAAGAAATGCTCTTGAAAGAAGACCAAAGTTATGAACAACGGCAACATTAACAACCAGTTGGGAGGAAAATTTGAAGAGCAGTTTAAGAACAAATTCGAAAACGCTCAATTCGCCCCACCTGCTCACTTATGGGAACAAATAGATGCAGCACTAGATGCTAAGCCTTGGTACAAACGTCCTTTATTTTACTGGACTTCTGGACTTGTGGCAGCCCTTCTTTTAGTGATTATGTTCTGGTTTACGCTGGTTTATGATAATTCTGTTGTGCCTTCAACTCCTGATTTTGCAAACACAGATAAGAATAAAATAGAAAATACAGATAATAACATTGATAAAAGTAGTTCTACTAAGAATAGTATTGCAGATAATGATAATTCTTCGACTTATAATGGAATTCGTACCATTCAAACGCCTAACGATGCAGGTTTTAATAACATAGAAGTAAACGCTGTTCAGAAAGATGATTTGATTGCTGGTTCGACTACTGATTCTGATTTAAGTTCAACTGTTAATGTAGATAATTCTGTAAGTACTACTACAGAAAAAGAAAATAGAGAAAATAATGATGTCGCTCTTTCTGTTGCTTTAAATGATAAAAATAAAGATGATAAGAATAAAAATGATAAAAATACGGACGAGAATACAAACGAAAATACAGAAACGAACAAAGACAAAAATATACACATTGACACAACTGTTAATGATGAAATTGTAGCAAATACTACTTTGATAGACCTTTCCAAATTGAAAGAATTTGATTTGAACGATTATCTACCTTTTGGAAATCCTTATTATGAGCCGAGAGAAATTTTTGTTAAAATAGACAGTACAAATGAAGTACTTGCAAACAATGTAAAACAGCAAAATTTGGCAAAGGATAAGACAAAATCTTCTGGAATAGCTATTGTTTTCGGCATTAATCACACACAGGGAATTTATAGACCTTCTTTTAGGATTGATTCTATTAATTCTGGTCTTACAGTTATTGGTGCTTATAAATACAATTTGGCTGATACACTTCCACAGATGAATATTAGTGGAAACTATCAACAAACAGGTTTTGATGTCGCTTTACAGTTTGGAAAAAATAAACGTTGGAGTATTAATACAGGACTTGCAAAAGGAAAAGCGAATTATTCTTTTGGTTCAACCAATTATACAAGAAATACAGACCTCGCTGGCGATAATTTGATTATGCTTCCTGTCAATCAAGTAGAAGTAAATTATGAATGGGTACAAGTTCCGATAGCTATTGGGTATCAATTTGGAGAAAATAGAGCTAAGAAATTTACTGGTTTTGCACAGCTTGGAACAGCAATAGAATTTTTGAGTATCTATTCATATATAAGTGCTGACCCTACTTTTACGTATGCTTTGGGCAATCACAGAACTACAAATACAAACGTTTGGTCGCAAGTAGGAATTAATTATCATATTACAAACCGTTGGACAATTTGGGGAGGAGGAACTTATAAATCTTCACTTTCTTCACTTATCAATGAAAACGGAGTTACTTTTTCTTCACAAGCGTATGGCTGGCAAGTAGGAACTCGTTTTACTATTTTTAATGGTGGTAAATAATGAAATCTTGGTAAGAAAAAGGCACGCCTTTTCTTAGTAGAAAACAATAAAAGCCTATTCATTTTTTAAGTGAATAGGCTTTTTTGTGAATTTATTTATCTAATTGTTGGTCTAACCATTCATGAGCTTGTTCTTCTTTATTGACCACAGTATGGGAATAAGGTTGAGTTTGAATAGAAAATATAGACTGCAAAAGAAACTTATGAATAGACGAACCTGTCAAATATACAATTCCTTTACAAACTTCAGAAAGGTGTTCCCTATTCTTATCTATCATTTGCGATACCTGTGTTCTGTACTTTGCCTTCAAATATCCAGTATCAGACATATCAGTCAATACAACATAGGGTCGCTGTTGCAAAAAAACAGTCGATATGCAATTCATATACTCTTCAAACTCATTGTCAGTAGGTTGTTTGTTTTTAAATTTTATATAGACTTTAGGAAAGTCTGTAGCTTCTAAAGAAAAATAATCATTCGAACAATTATATTCTTTGTAATCAAAATTACTCATACTTGGATTTTTTAGTTCAGATTATTCAATAGGAATGACATTTCTAAATAAACAAATAGTTGCCAAATTTTATTCTGTGCAATCGTCTTTATTCCATAAAATAGGATTTGCAAACCCTATTCTATGGAAGAAGCAAACTATTATTTTGTTGAAAATAAGTTTATATGCAGAAATCGGAAAATATTACTCACATTGATTATTAATACCAATTCTTTTTCAAAAACTGAATTGTCTTTTTACGAGCTTCCTTTGCTGCTGTTTCGTTATAAGCTGGTGCACTTGGATTGGCAAAAGCGTGGTCGGCTTCATATCCCAAAATAGTAACTGTTTTACCTATTTGTTTCATTGATTTCTCAAATTCTTTCATTACTTCTGGCGTAATCCATTTGTCCTTATTGGCATAAATCCCTAAAACAGGAGCTTTTATCATCTTGATTCTTGCTGTATCTTGTTCAGGCATTCCGTAATACATAACGGTTGCTTTTGCATATTCATTCGAAATCAAAGAACCTTGCAGCGACCAACCTCCACCAAAACACCAACCAATTGTAGCAAGTTGTAAAGGCTGACTTGCTGTTTCGATAGATTTTTCTTTAGCGTGTTTGGTAACGGCTTCGATAATTGATTTTGCACGTTCGTTATCGACAGCTTGCATATATTTTTGAGCATCTTCTCGTGTGGTGGCTACTTTTCCATCGTACAAATCAATCGCAATTACGTTTATTTTGCAGCCAAAATCTTTGTAATATTTTTCAGCTTCTTGTTTTACGTAATCGTTCAGTCCCCACCATTCGTGAAAAACGAATAAATATTTTCCTGTTGGTTTCTTAGATTTTACCATAAAAACATTGACTGCTTCTCCACCTGCTACTTCTAGTTCTGTCATTTCTCCGTATTTTGGAGTAAAGTCAAAGGCAATCGGATTTGGATGTTTGCTCACAAATTCTTTATCGTTGGTAAACTTAGCAAACTCATCAACGGCACAACACGCCTTATTTTCAAAACTTGATTCTAAATCAGCATTAAAAGAAAATAAAAAGTAAGAACCTATTCCTGTAAAGACAGCAATAAGTGATAAAAAGAGATAGTTTTTTGAGAATATCATTTTGTAGTAGGTTAAATTAAAAGGTTCTTTGACAGTTTTTGCCCTAGCGTTTATTAAAAATAGTCTTGTATTCTAAATTGGTCTGTATTGAAGATTTTTTAAGTTTGTAGTTGTTATGTAGAGTTGTAAAGTTCATATTTTTTTGTGATGAAAAAAACGTGGCAAAAAAATAGGCAAATTATCATAAGGTTTTGGCGATAATACTCCATAGTCAGAAGTAATCCTATTTTTCTCTTATACATAAGGTTTATCTAACATTTTGAGGTTTCAGGCTCATTATTAAGGATTTAAACAATACAAATTTTAACACGTATTTTTATTTAAACCACTTAAAATTACCAATAATTATGTCAAATTACAATTATTTCATAGGCATAGATGTCAGTAAGTCTACTTTAAATATTGCTATTTAGTAGAGGTAAGTAATATGTAAACCACACTCAAATAGAAAATAGTATCTCTTCGATTTCTACTTATTTTGCTGATTTGGTCAAAACCTGCACAGATTTTAGCTTAGTAAATGTTTTAGTATGTTTATAAAATGCAGGTCGTTATATGAATTCTCTTTTATCAACTTTAAATACTTCATCCTAACTGGATTTGGATAGAAAATGCGTATTCTATTAAACATTCTTTGTGTCTAAAAGGAGGTAAAAATGATAAAGCAGATGCCAAAAATAGTAGGAAATATGCCTTATTTCAGAAGAATCATATCTAAATAAAGAGTTTTGGGCAAGACAAAAGCGCAATAAAATAATAAATAGTGAGTCAGTAAATTTTCTATTCTATTTTTTTTTGATAAGTTTACTTAGAAATATAGAATTGATTACTTATTAAAAGACAAATTCAAAATTATGCGTATAGATATTATTACTTGTTTGCCACAGCTTATCGAAAGTTTTATTGGTCATTCTATTCTGCAACGAGCGCAAGACAACAACCTTGTAACTCTTACTCTCCATGATTTAAAAAAATACAGTAAAGATAAAAACGGAAGAATTGATGATTATGCCTTTGGAGGAGGTGCAGGAATGGTTATGACACCAGAACCGTTGGCTGCTTGTATCGAAAAATTGATAAGCGAAAGAAAGTACGACGAAATTGTGTATATGACTCCTGACGGAATTACGTTTAATCAAACAATGGCAAATTCGTATTCATTGAAGGAAAATATAATGATAATCTGTGGACATTATAAAGGAATAGATGAAAGAATACGTCAAAAGTATGTTACAATGGAACTTTCAGTAGGTGATTTTGTGGTTTCGGGTGGAGAAATTCCTGCTGCTTTGATAGCTGATGCCATTATTCGTTTAGTTCCTCGTGTCATGAACGATGAAACTTCTGCTCTTACAGATTCTTTTCAAGATGATTTATTAGCTCCTCCTGTTTATACTCGTCCTTCAAATTGGGAGGGAATGGAAGTGCCTGAAATTCTGTTATCTGGACATGCTGCCAAAATTGAAGATTGGAGATTGCAGCAAGCAATGGAAAGAACGAAGAAAAGAAGACCTGATTTGTGGAAAAAATATAGTGAGTAAACTCTCAATCATAAAATGAAAGAAAGAGAAGATAATCTAAAACCTTTTCATGTCATTCAAATTTTTAGTAATTCTTATCATTACGATAAAGAATACAAAGAATTCGAAACGAGAAAAGAATGGGTAAAATGGAAAAAGGAAATTGTGTCTTCTACTCAAATTGAAGATAAAACTGTTTTGGTAACTCAAAAAAATTACGAAAAACAGGGAGGAAGTTCGCCTAATTTAGTAATCCTTTTAGATAGCAATTTCTATACAGAAGAAGATAAAATTTATTTGAGCAAATTGGATTCAAATTACAATCGTTACAAATATTACAAAAAGGAAAAGCAACAACTTATTTTTTCTACCTTATCTAATCGTAAAATAGATTTGGAAATTTTTAAAATAAGGCAAAATGAAACAACTAAAGAAATTGAATTATTTTTTCATTGGAATTACTGGAAAATGGGAGGTTCGGAAAGAGAAAGTTTTAAGCTCTCTGAATTGAAAGTAAACAAACCCATAAATATAAAAACCGATGGAAGACAGGATTTTTCAATGTCTGGAAGACGCAAACGAACTTTTATAGAAAATAATTATATCATCGAATACAAAGGAATTTTTAGTCAGATTGAAATTATAAAAGAGGATAAAATTTTCTACAAACAACTACCAAATTTGGAAGCAATGAAGGAAATTAATTTGATGAAACACCTAAAATAAAAAAAGCCATTTCTATTAAAAAAGTAATAAAAATGGCTTTTTAAAAAATTAAATTTTAATTATTATTTCACTAGATACGGATTTTCAAATGGATTAACTAAGTTTCCTCTCCACGCCAACACTCTATAAAAAGTAGCCGATGCTTCTGCACGAGAAGCATTGCGAGTAGGATTGAGTTTGTTTTTTTGAGGATAATTAAGAATAAATTCATTTTCATGACAAGTAGCAATTGCATTTTTTGCCCACGAAGCAATACTACCATTATCTACAAAGTAGGAAAGTCGGTTTAAATCTTTATTTCCTGGTGTAAGACTAGCCAAAGCAGCATACATTTCTACTCTTGAAATAGGATTATTCGGACGGAAACTTCCATCAGGATAGCCTGCCATCATACCCGAACGAGCAACATGTAGAATTTTTCCTTTTGCCCAATGTCCATTTATATCATTAAAATTACGACTTGCAAATTGAGATTGTACAGAAGGGTCAATGATACTATAAATCATGGCCGCAAACTCTCCACGAGTTACATAATTATTCGGACGGAACGTATTATCTGGATAACCTGATAAATATCCATTGTCAATTAGATAAGCCATTTCGTTGTATGCCCAATGATAAGGAATATCGGTAATAGACGTAGAACGACGAGGCTCCCAACCTACAGGAGTAGCATTGAAAAGACCCAAACCTGTAGTTGGTCCGTTGTAGAAAATATAGGCTGGAAAATCATAAACAAAAGCATAATCTTGCTCAAAACCAAAGAAAGCCGTCTTTACTCCTGATTGAATAGAAGGAACAGTTTTGATAGTTAAGTTAGAAGAAGAAGTAATTTGATATTTGTTCTTCAAACGAGCAGCACCATAAAAAGTAAATAATTTTACGCCATAAGGATTACTCTCTAATTTGAAATAAGGAGCTGAAATCTCTATTTCTCCACCTGCTGCAATAAAATCTGGACGATAAGTCTTAAACTGAATATTGCTATATCCTAAGTTTGTCCATCTACCATTGTTGTAGTCCAAACCTGCTGCAAAATCTCCTGCCTTACAAGTTACACCAACATCCAAACCTACATCTGCAGTATGAATAGATTCTACATCTATCTTAAATTTATTTTTGAAAACGACAGGAACAGGACCTACAAAAAAAGAAATCGCAGGAAGTTGAATTTCTGTTAATGTTCCTTTCGTTTTGATTCCAAATTTCCCTTTTAGCTCTACATCTTTCAAATCTCCTCTCAAATAAAGACGAGTACGACGAACTGTTCCAGCTTGCATATCCCAAATGAACTCAAAAGAAGGTTTTACGTTTGCTTGTCCACGAACAAAAATTCCACTTGCAAACTCTTTGTGAAAACGAAGATAGGTATAAGCATCTGCCTCTACTGCGTTTATTTTGTCTGTGTTAGTAGCCGTTTCAAATTCTTTGGTTTGGCTGATATAAGCGTTTTCAAAAATCTGGTCAAGAGTAGCGTTTCTGGTTTGATAAACAAAATTACCACCCTCTTCTATAACACTTTCAATCTCACGCATATAACCATAAGGAGCAGAAGGAGCGATATCAGAAACCAAAATAGTTCCTATTTTGTAAGGATAAGTCGTTTTGTGTTTCTTAAAAGTAAGAGAGTTATCAGAAATTCTAACTAATAATTCGTAATTTTCTGGCTGAATAACTTTTACGTAATCATAAGGCTGATTAAGAGCAAGTCCTTTTAAAGAATCTTTTGGGTTTTCTAAAATCTCTTTTTCCTGCTCTTGACAAGAACTAAGAAAAGTTAAAAAACAAAGTATCAAAACGATACGTTCTAGGCTATAAATAAATTTTTTCATAATGAAATGAACTAATAAATTGAAAAATAAAAATGGAATAATTAATGGGTAGCAAAACATAGTTGATTTCTACAAAGGTATGCAAGCCTACTATCATTAAGATTAACAAGACAAAAATTTGTTAAAAACTCTTCATTACAGAACATAAAAAAATACTATTATGAAACTATTAAATCTGTCTAATCCGATATTAAATTTTTCTATTCTTACTTTTGTAGGGATACTGTTTTCGTGTACAGACCCAAATGCTGTTACAGAACAAGAATTTGGTATGAAAGCGTGGAAAAACGATAGAAACGGCTGTGAAAGTGTTCGTACAGAAATGCTAGATGATTTGGAAAAAATAAAACCTAAATTAGAAGGTTTGGACGAGATAGATTTAAGAAAAATATTGGGCAAACCCGATTTTGCAGAACTTTATAGTCGCAACCAGAAGTTTTATACCTATTATATTGATGCTTCCGAAAAATGTGAAAATGAAGCGTCCAAAGCTATAAAAAATGGAGAACGAAGACTTGTACAAATCCGTTTTGATGCCATTAATGCCGTCAATGAAATTATTGTAACTAGAGAAGAACGAAATAAAAAATAATGTATGAATTTTCAACTAACTGAGTAATCAAACGTAGCAATTTGATTTATTGAACTTAAGCTTCCTTACCTTTCCATTTCCAAAATAATCTGTTCCAATTTTTCTATATCCACATCTACATTTACGGTGTGGGTTTCTATAGAATCGCCTTTTGAGAGTAAGTAATAATAATCAATATCCAAATCAGAAGCCAACGAAAAATAGCAGTTATTGTGCTTATCTTCCTCATTTCTAATCTCTAAAATCTTTGTATTAGCATTCATAAAGAGCATATTGGTAAGTCCTGCACCATGTAAAGCTATCAAAGAACCTGTTTTTTGCATAAGTTTGATTTGCTTTTCAAAATTATAGTCTTCAAAATAATGAATTTCATAATCATATTTTTTGAGTAATTGCTAAACTTCCTCTTCATTATTTACCTTTCTGTATCTAGATTTCTGACGGCTGATATATATTTTCTTACCTACATTTTGGTCTAATTTTGCATTCAAATTTTGATTAAACGATTGTCTAATTTTCTGTATTAGTTCCTTATCATAATTTCCACTCTCTGCAATGTGAGAGGGTAAAATTAATTTTTTGATGCGATATACTTGATTGTCTTCATAGAATTTTAATTTCTGGTTCAATTTTAATCCTGTAACTTCAACAAAATCATAATTTTCCAGTTTTTTAGGAAGCAATAATTCTGTATTTTCTTCAAAACTACTAGCCTTTTGAGCAACCAAAATACGAGACAAAACATCTGTAAGCCAATGAAAATAACCATTTGACCAGTTGTCGGTTGCAAGAATAGCATTTTCTATATTTTTTGTTTTTGATAAAAAATTTGACAAAATGATTTTTCCAAAATTGAGAATGTTTCTTTTTTTGCTTATCAAATAAGTATGTGTATAAGAATTATAGACCTTGAAATCATCAAAGTCCAACAGATAACCATTCAATAAATAGACGTTTGAAAGCTCTATTACATAAGCATTAGGAATAGTTTTTTCTAATTCGTGAGCAAACAAATTGCTATCTTTTGGAGTACCATTTTTAGCAGGTTTTCTTTTTGCCAATTTGGCTTCTATAACTTCTTGTTTTTTCATAGATTCAAATGTTCAAAACGACTTTTAGCTTGCAAACAAGTTTTGAATGAGTAGATCAAAAACTTGATAACTCAATTAAAGGTAAAAATATAACATATAATTCTACAAAAATAGTCTTTCTAATGTCAATCAAAAACTGGTTTTTACTTTCTTTCTTTGCGCTTCTCAAATTACAAACTCCTTTTTTGCTCAACAAGGCGTACAGTTTTCATAGAGATGAATTGCTTTATCTTGCTTTAGGAAGACATCTTGATTTTGGTTTTTTGGAAGTACCTCCTATGATTGCACTTTTGGCTTCGATTATTCAAAACACAGTTGGAGAATCGCTTTGGGCTATTCATTTGGTTTCTGGATTAGCTGGAATGGCTTTGGTTATTCTTACTGGAATGATAACGCACCAAATGGGAGGAAAAACATTTGCTATTCTTTTCTCTGGTTTTATTGTTATTTTTTCGCCTGCTTTTTTGCGTGTGCATACACTTTTTCAGCCTGTGGGGTGGGATATTTTGGGTTGGACGTGGCTCATTTATCTCTGGATTCGTCATATCAAAACTCAACAAGGACGTTATTTAGTCGGAATGGGAATCATTTCAGGACTTTTCTTTTTGAACAAATACAGCATTGTTTTTTGTGTAATTGCTATTCTGATAGCTACTTTGTTTTCGAAGGAAAGGCAATGGCTTTTTAATAAAAAGTTATGGCTTGGTGTCGGAATTGGTGTTTTGATTATCCTTCCGAATATTATTTGGCAAGCCTTCACTAATTTTCCTGTTTTTCATCACATGGAAGATCTTAGTGTTACTCAACTCAAAAATATAAATCCATTAGATTTTATTGTCGATCAGTTTTTGATGCACCTTCCTATTACATGGGTTTGGATGTTGGGTTTTACAGGATTTTTGAAAAGCAAACTTCTTCGTCCGTTCAGAATGATAGCTGCTTTTTTCACGGTCGTTATTTTGATGTTGCTCTTTATGCACGGCAAAAGTTATTATACGCTAGGTGCTTTTCCTGTAATGCTTGCTGCTGGTGCAATTGCTATCGAACGTCTTACAAAATACCGTACTTTCTTACGTGTTCCTGCTGTAGTGTTTCCTATAATGTTGATTTTACCCTTATTACCTTTTAGTATTCCTATTTTGAGTCCTGAAAAGCTAACAGAATACGCAGCTACATTTACCGAAACAACAGGTGTAGAATCATTTAATCGTTGGGAAGATGGAAAAATCCACGCTATTCCACAAGATTTTGCTGATATGTTGGGCTGGGAAGAAATAGCTACTCTAGCAGCAAAAGCCTATTACGAAATTCCTATCGAAGAGCGAAAAAATACAATTATTTATGCTGAAAATTATGGACAAGCTGGAGCGATTGATTTTTATGGGCAAGATTTTAATTTGCCACCAGCAATTAGTTTTTCAAGTAGTTATTTGCTCTGGACACCAGAAAAAATAAATGCTGAAAAATTGATTTATATCAACGATGAGTTTAATGAAGATATAAAACAGACCTTCGAAAAACATACTTTGATAGGAGAAATTATAGAACAACATGCTAGAGAAAAAGGTACACAGATTTGGCTTTTAGAAAACCCAAATGAGAAATTTAACCAATTGTATGAACGAAGAATTAAAGAAGAAAAAGCCTTTTTAAGGGAATAATTCATGAAAAAATATTTTTCGTGCAACCTATCCAAAAAAGTGTTGTCTTTATAACTAAATAGACCTATAAAATTAAATTTATCACAAAACTAGCATTCAAATTATGAAAACGCTCAATAACCAACTAACTATTTTCTCTTTTGCAGTTTTATTATTTTTTACATTCTCATTTTCTACAGCTTTTGCACAAGAAATTAGAACTCTTTCCAATTTTAATGAAATTTCATCGGCAGGTTCTTTTGATATTAAAATTATCAAGTCTTCCAAAAATGAAGTCAAAATTGAAGGTGCAAGTTCGGAATTATTAGAAAAACTAGAAACCGAAATAATACATAACGACTTAAAAATTAGAATAAAAAGAGGAATGAGTTGGAACTCTCGTGGTTCTAACAACGTAACAATTACCGTTTATCATACCGAAAAATTAGAAGAATTATCGCTTGCAGGCTCAGGTTCGATAGAATGGGAAGGCGCACTCTATAGTTCAGAATTAGAAATCGATGTAGCTGGTTCTGGAAAAATATGTGGACAAATTGCCGTTTCTGATTTGGATGTAGATATTGCTGGTTCTGGAAAGGTATGTTTGAGAGGTGCAGCCACAAAACAGGACGTAAGTATTGCAGGTTCTGGAGATTACCAAGCAGAAGATTTAAAGACACAAGAAACAGAAATCAAAATCTCGGGTTCTGGAGATGCACAAGTGTATGTAACCAAAAATTTGGAAGCCAAAATTTCAGGTTCTGGAGATGTAGGTTATACAACTGGTGGAAATGATTTAAAAAGAAAAATTGTAAAAATAAGTGGTTCTGGAAAGGTACGTAAAAGCTAAAATTATTTTCCGATTATCAGCTATTGTTATTAGTACCAAAAAGTCTGAAACAAGAGAACTTCTCCAAATATCTAGAAATAGAAATTGGAGAAGTTTTTTTTGATCGTATAAAAAACCTTCTTTTATTCAATATTTACTTAAATTTGTGTTTTACTTATGCCTTTTGGAAATGTATTTGAAAGATGTACAATATAAAGAAAATATATCCTTAAAAAAAGAAGTTGGTCAATTTTATGATGAAGATAAAAAAACGAATAATTTGGTTTTTGATAATTATACTTTCAATTCCTACGCTGGCATTTTGTCAAGATGATTTAAAAGAAAAGACAAAAAATCTGGAAGATTCAATTCGCTTTATGCTCTATAAAGAACGTCCTTATTTTGAGGTCGTTAATTATGGTGCAAACCGAATTCAGATGAAAGATAGTACTTCTTTAGACTATTTTTTCGAAGCTCTTTACAAACTACAACAATCTAAAAACGCAAAAGGAGAAGAAAAAGTACAAGTAAAAATCCTTCATATTGGTGATTCTCATCTTCAAGCCGATTTTTTTACAGGAAAAGTTCGAAAATTATTCCAAGAAGACAAACGTTTCGGAGATGCAGGACGTGGGTTTATTTTTCCTTATTCGGCTGCCAGAACCAATAACCCATTTGACTATAAAACTCGTTATACAGGAACTTGGACAAGCCAAAAAATGGTAAGTAATAAAGACCAATCTCAATGGGGAATTTCTGGAATAAATGTAGAAACGACAAATCCAAAATCTACTATTACCATCGAACCTATAGAATATAACGAGCGAAAACCTTCCAAAATAGAAAAAGTAAGAATTTATTATCCTATCTTGAATGAGAAACTTTTTGAGGCTATAATAATTGCTCCAACCAATGAAATTAAATCTCAAAAGATGCATCCAGACGGTTATTTGGAAGTTATTTTTTCTGTTCCTCAAACTTCTATTAGTATCGGATTAGACAAAACAGACGAAATACAAACTCATTTTATTCTACAAGGTGTTTCGCTCGAAACAAATGATAAAGGTGTCTTGTATCACGCAGTCGGAATAAATGGAGCAGAAACAAGACATTATTTGCGCTGCGAGGATTTTGAAATACAGCTTAAAAGCATTCAACCCGATTTAGTAGTTATTTCTTTAGGAACAAATGATGCTTATCCAGTAAAATTTGATGATGTAGCTTTCAAAGGAAACTTGTCCAAACTAATAGCACAAATCAGAACTATCAATCCGAGTACTTCTATTTTGCTCACTTCGCCAAATGATACCTATCGATACAAAAAATATGCAAATTACAATACCCAGAAAGCAGAAGAGCGTTTACAAGAACTCATGAGAGAAAAAAATATAGGATTTTGGAATTTTTATCAAATAATGGGAGGTTTCAAATCTATTACAGATTGGCACAAAGCAGGATTAGGACAATATGACAAAATCCATCTTTCACAAACAGGATATAATTTGCAAGGCGATTTGTTTTTTGAAGCTATTAATGAGCAATACAAAAAATGGATAGAGAAAAATAGACCAAAATAAGTAAAGTATTAATTACTGATAATAAAGGTTATCACGGTTAGTTTAGTAATGTCTTTTTTCCTTAGCGTTGTTGCAAACCCAACGCTAAGGAAAAATAAGCAAGATTTATTTTCTTCTAACTTGTTGAAAATCAAACCTGTAAATAACCGTGATAACGTTTAATACACAATTAAGACTTGAAGAATTTTAAACCAAACTTACAAATTTATTCATAGCAAACCGATATAAAGTAGTGGTAGCTTCTACAAATAAATTCGTGGGTTTTATAGGTTAATTGCATCAAAATATCAGAGCTTTTATGTAAACTGCCTATTGAGTTTATCGGATTTTAGTTACCGAGTAGCGCAACCTTGAAATTTGATATATCAGTAATTGAAAATAATACCTTTTCGCAACTCCATATCTGAAACACTTGTAATCCACAACTTGAATCAATTACGTAACTCTTAAGTTAATTAATCACTTTATAAACAGAACCTTCTTTTGTATGTGTGCTGCTGATTAATTCTACTTGATTACTTTCCCAAACACCAATTTCTCCTACCATTATTTTCTTCAAACGTTCTTTTATAGTTTTTTTGATTTGATCATCGGTACGAATATAAGCTAGAGTAACATGAGGAATATAATTTTCAAAACTCCTATTTTCTAGTTCAAAATCTAGTTCTTCCAGTTTCTTAGCTAATTCTTGATGAATGTTTTGTAACTGCTGATTTTTATCAATTCCTACCCAAATTGAAGTTGGAAGGTCGTTCTTTTCGAAGACTCCAATATCTTTCATGGTCAATGTAAGAGGAAATTTTTGGGTTACTTCGTTTACTAATTCTTGTAAATACGAAATTTTGTTTTGTGATACGTCTCCCAAAAAATGCAATGTAATATGAAAATTAGAAGGTTCTATCCAGTTTTTGATAGACTTCATTTCGGGATAGGAAGAAAGCCACTCCTTACATTCCTGCAAGGCATCAATTAAAAATTCAGGAAGAGGAATAGCAATGAATAAACGAGATTTTTTTTGTAGAGGAGTAGTCAATGTAGAAGAATAAATTTTTATCTGTAAAAAAGTTTTTTAGTAGTAGTGTTTGTGTAAAAATTTAATCGTAAAATTACAAATAAATTACCAATTACAAGAAAAATGTTGATTTAAGGTAGAAAAAACGGACTTTTTATAGCATAATTCAAAATAAACCTTTATTTGTTATACTTCTCAGCAATAAAGATTATCATAGTTGATTTAGCGTGTTCATTTTTCTGTAGAGATGGGTTTGCAAATCCTATCTCTACAGAAGAATAAGACTATTCTGTTTTAACATAAATTACTGATTTTCAAATCCATAAATGACCGTGCTAACGTTTACTACAGTTATTTTTCATCTTTTTTGTAAAAATGTTTTAAGATTTTATATGAGCAAATGTTTCTTTTAATACTTTTTCCATGTTTGTCAACTCTACCATATTGGTCCGTCCGAAAGTGCTTCATCTGGATTTGGATGTGTCTCCATAAAAAATCCTTTTACTCCCATTGCTGCTGCTGCCTTCGAAAAATAAGGAATATATTCTCTATTTCCTCCTGTTGTACCGTTGTTTGCGCTTGGCTTCTGAACCGAATGCGTTACATCCATTACGACAGGATAACCCATTTCTTTCATATCAATTATATTTCTGAAATCAACAACAAGATTATGATTTCCAAAACTTGTGCCTCGTTCTGTAAGCATAATTTGTTTGTTGCCTGTACTTTCTACTTTTTTGGCAGGATAAACCATATCTCTACCTGTCAGAAATTGTGCTTTTTTGATATTTACAATTTTTCCTGTTTCTCCAGACTTTAAAAGCAAATCGGTTTGACGACACAAAAAAGCAGGGATTTGAAGGATATTAACTACTTGTGCAGCAATTTGAGCTTGAAATGCTTCGTGAATATCAGTTGTAATCGGAATTTGGTATTTTGCTTTTATTTTAGCTAACGATTCCAACCCTTTTTCTAGTCCTGTCCTCGGTAAGATTCCATTGAGGTACGATTAGCTTTGTCAAAAGAGGCTTTGAAAATATAAAGAAAACCCATTTTTTTTGAGAGTTCGACCATATATTCAGCTACTTCAAAAAGTAGTTCTTCGTTTTCGATTACACAAGGAACCAGCAATAAGGAAAGTTTCTTTTTGTAGGCGTTCGTAAAGTGTCATATTTTTTTTGATGGAGTAAATTACATATTAAAATTATTCAAACTTTTTTAAGTCTTTCTATTAGTACTCCTTTCAGTATCGCATTCCCCATTATCAACGTCTTTATTATTTTCTAACAGACGATTGCTAAGAGAAGCTACCCTTTTGAGCATTTCTCCCTTAGCAGCCGTCTCTAATCAGACGTTGATAATGGGAGTTACGAAAGTTAAAACAGCTTCTATGATTAAATACAAAGCTACCTAATTCTGTTTGATAAAATTAAATTCTGTTGTGGAAGATTTATATTAAACATTATCACGGTTGTTTACAGTTCTGAACAATAGATTATGTAAAACGTAAAACATTCTTATTTTTCCATAGCACTAGGTTTGCAAACCTAGTGCTATGGAAAATGACATTAATAAATCAACCGTGATAACCCTTATTTTGTAATTTAAAATAAAGATAAGTTCAATTTGAATGAAAACACAAATAGAGTATATAACAGATTGTCGCTCTATTGTTGTTGGTGTCGCTTCGCTAAAACACCAACAACGGTATTATTTGAAATTGAAAAAGACAATTTGTTATACACCCCACAAATATTATCCAGTATTTTAGCGTAGCGATATCAACTATAATTATGAAGATTCTTAGTACATAACTCAATATAAACAAATCAAAATGCTTCTGCAATTCCGAAATAAAAATTAATATTTTCTCCTCTTGCTACATCAAAACGAAGATTGAGGTTTTCAGATTTCACAATTTTAAGTCTTAATCCTGCTCCATAACCTACTTTGATACTATTCAAACGCAACTCTGAAATCTTATTATATACCTCTCCAGCACCAGCAAAAACAACCATTCCGATAGGACTATAAATAGGAAAACGGTATTCTACTTGTGCAGCCAACATATTATTTTCCAAAAATCGCCCTTGATAATAGCCTCTCATTAGTTCGCTACCTCCAAGCGCAGCCAGTTCGTTGATAGGTGCACGTCCATCACTAAAAAAACCATAACCCTGAACAGCAATAATATCACTTCTTTGAGAAAGTTTGAAATAACTACGCAAATCTACTTGAGTGGATTGAAACGGAATTCCTCCAAAACGTCTGCCATAAAAAGCATTTTTTATTTCGTACAAAGAACCTGTTTGTGCATTCAAAACATTATCTCTGTTATCAAAAGTAGCTGCTATTTGAAGCCCTGCCGAAACAGAACCCTCGTAACCTAAAGGTTTTTCTTGTTCTAATAATCCATCTTTTTCAAAATCTAAATCCCAAATATTTCGGTATCGAATTCCTCCACCCAAAAAGAATTTGCCTACAATTCGTTTTAAAAGTAAGGGTTCAAGAAGTATATTTTGATACTCAAAAAGTTCTGCATTTTCAATAGGCGTAGCATTTCCAACTCCGTAATACTGCTGTGGAAATTTAGAATAACCGATGTTTCCTTTCAACATATAATTTTCATGATCGAAAAAAACTACATAACCAGAAGAGATAACTACCTGTTTTCGAAGTGTATAAAGTGCCGAAATAGGCATATTCGAAGTACGTGTGTCTTCACTAGCATCTTTAAATTTGAAAAGCCATTTTGCACCTACTCCAAAACCCCAGCTCGTTTCAGGTTTGTAAGATACAACTGGAGAAATAACAAATTTGCTACGAAAACGAGTTACGTCGTCTTGTCTATCCGCTTCATTTCTAAATTCTACATAATCAACTAGTTTTTCGAAAAAGGTTTCTTTTTGTTCTTCCTCATTTGTTTTGGTAGAATCATTCAAATCAAATTTTTGGTTTTGTTGAGTTTGAGCTTTTACTAGATTTATAGAAATAAAGGGAAACAAAACAATTAGAAACAAAAGTGCAAATGACTTATAGGTAGTAATTTTCATTAAGTGAAGTTTGATAAATGGAGTAGAATAAGAGGAAATAAAAACAATAATAAAGACAAAAAAATAGACTTCCCTCAACTCTTTTTCCTTCGGTTGATAAAGTCTGATTGTAGAACGGATTTTTGGGTGTCTTTGTTAGTTTTGTTAGCGATTGATATGAAAAACATTTTTCTGTTGAATCTTAGTTGAGATTTTATTTCTTTTATTCTCCTATTTTTACAGATTTAATTTGCCTTTTAACTCCTCATAAAAAATCAAGAAACTAGGATTTCCAGTTACAAATTTCTCTAAATCTTTCTTTTTTCTAAAATGTTTTGCCATTTTTTCATACATTCTAGTACATCAAGCCATAAATTTAATCACGTATCTTTTTACCTTTTGTATCATTTTTTTGATATCTTCATTTGAAGCTACTGTCCAGTTAAATTTATTTGCTAAATTTTCGTTGTAATACTCCATATACTTTAGAATTTTATTTTTTAAATCTTGTGTAGATAAAAAATTTCCCCTGTGAATTACTCGTTTAGCAAACCCAGAGAAAAAGCATTCTATTAGATTGAGCCAAGAACAGTGTTTAGGTGTAAAGACAAAACGAATTCTATGTTTTTTGTTTTCTAAATATGCCATTCTTGTCTTTTGATTTTTCAAAATACCACTTTTACCTTTTACTCCTAAATCTTGCTCGTCTTCAATAGATTTTGCTACCAGCCTCACTAACGTTTCTGATTTGTGTGTATTAAGTTGGTCAACAATAAATATCCACTCTCCTGTTTGATCTGTGGCTATTGTATTTTCAATATGTGTTGCAAAATCTTCTTCTTTGCGTGTATCGGCTACTGTAGGAGAGATACTTTTTCCTGTTGCTATTTCAAGATTTGCAGTCAAAACTTGTGTACCATGTCGCACATAGTTAAATTCACGTTTTTCACACACTCCTTCTTTGAGTGGCATCGTTGGATGTTGACGTTCTAAGGCTTGCATTCCTGTTTTTTCATCTGTGCTGATAAGATGAATACCTGATTCATACAACTCCTCAGCCCTTGCATTCAACTCACAAATACTTTCTACACGGTGGGTAAAATCTTCCCAATTATCTATGTTTGGGTATTCCCAATAGGATGATTTATGAGGAGATAAACGCTGATTTTTTTAAAATTCGGCAGATTTGCCGTTGACTTATACTTGCAACAATATTTCGTTTTATCACTTCCGTTTTTAGTAATTCTTGACTCCAATGCGTAAAAGGCAAGTCTAAATCAGAGGGGTTTTGGAGTGCCAAAGCAACAATTTGACTGCGCTCTGATTCTGTGAATTTACGAGGCGAACCACTACGAGGCTTATCTGATAAAATAGATAGTAATTCTTTACGGTATTCAAATTCTTTCAATTCTCCTTGAATATAAGCTGAATATAAATTTTGACAAATGAGAGCAGTTTTATTCCAAGTGCTAACCCATTGGCGTGCAAAATTTATAGATACTTGTAAGGAGGAACTCGTTTCTGAATAACGCTTATGAAGGTGAAAGGAACACAAAAGAGTAGCTCGCTTAACAAGCCGAACAGATAACTTTTGGCTTTTGCTTATCTGTTGGAGAAGTTCATGTTCTTTTTCGTTTATTTCTAAAATAGGCATAAGGATAGGTAGTTGGTAAGCTAAAGACAAAGATACTTAAATTTAAGACTTATTGTACTAGGTTCTTTTGCATCGATATAAAAGCCTTCTTTGTTTTGAAGTTCCTTATTCAGAGTCGCAATACAGTTTTCTATTTTAGCAGCCTTTTTCTTATCATTCGTATAATAAATTGGCAACAACCAACATTCTAATTCATGAACAGAGATAACAAAAATGATTTGAGATTGATATTCTTCAAACAATTCATTTCCTATAAGTTCTGTAATTTTGTCTGAAGTGAACTTCTGTTTTCTAATACATTTAATACTTTATTCTGTATTTGACAAACTATATAAATAAATGCTTACCTTTGAGAATTATTACATTGAAAGATTAAAATACATATTAGACCAATTGGTACATATTTTTGCATGAAGTACATTCTACTCATCTTTATTGTTTTTTCATTTTGCTTGTCCAATAAATTGTTGGCTCAAGATTCTGTTTCTATAGAAATATGTATGAAAGACTATGATTTTGTAGAACAGATCGATGAAAATTGTTTTGAGAAATATGTAGATGAAGAAATTGAAGCAAAACGCTTTTGGTTAAAGGTAATTGTTTATAATAAGCAAAATGATGTTCTATTATTTTCACCAGCTTCTAAAATAAAGATGTTTTATGCAGATACTTCTTTCGTAACAGGTACAGAATTAGCGAAGGAAAGTCGTACTATAAAAGGAATTTATTATGCACTTCCAGTTCCTGTACATGAAAAAGTATTATACATTGAAGTAACAAACAATAGAGAACGTAATATTTATATGCAAATTGAGAGTTTGTCTTATAATGAGTTTCACGAAGATTATGTGATTCCAAAATATGACGGGCAACGCTTTCAGTTTGTTTTTCAAGGTATGTTATGGGTAATTTTGCTTTATAATTTGCTCTTATTTTTTACGACTGGAGATAAAGTATACATATCTTACTCTATTTATCTTCTGGGATTGTCTATTTATTCTTTACAAAACCAATCTCTGGCATTAGATATATTTTTCTACAAATACCCTAACTTTTCTCTTCCCTTTTCTGCACTAGGAATTACGATAGGGCTTTATGGTTTCATTATTTTTATGCTTACTTTTTTACCCAAACAGACCATAAATAAAAAGTGGAGAACCTTCTTCTATTTTTTATTACTCTTTGTTGTACTTGCAGGTATTTTCTATGAATTTACGCTTCTTTATATGCAGAACATAAGGTGGTTTATTTATTCTACTTTTGTAGGAGCAGGAATTTCGTTTTCGTCTTTATTAGTGTTTTTCGTTTATTTAGTTATCAAGCAGTGGAAATATACGATTGTAAAATACTTTGTGATTGGTTCTTTCTTTATCGTAACAGGAGCTTTAATCACAACTATTTCTCAAATATCTGGGTCAATAACTTACTATTGGCTTCAACTAGGAGGAATAATAGAAGTACTCATTTTTTCATTAGGTTTGGGAGTAAGAATGAAGAAAATAGAAAAAGAACAAGCCTTATTTCTTGAAAAACAAAACCAGTTGTTAGAGCAAAAAGTAACTGAAAGAACGAGAGAAATTAGTTTAAACAAAGAGGAAATACTTGTTCAGAACGAAGAATTACAACAACAACAAGAAGAAATTACTACTCAGCGAGATCGAATAGAAATTCAGAATACTGAACTCACAAAAACGAATAGGCATTTTATGGATAGTGTGCGTTATGCACAGACGATACAAGAAGCTATTTTGCCTTTTAAAGAACGTTTAGAAGATTATTTTGAAAATTATTTTATAGTATTCAAACCCAAAGATGTAGTTTCGGGAGATTTTTATTGGGTACACAAAACAGAAGACCCTTTTACGAAAGAAGAAATTATATTAATTGGTGTGCTAGATTGTACAGGACACGGTGTACCAGGTGCTTTTATCTCAATCATAGGTTTTACTTTGCTCAACGAAATAGTAGCAAAACAGCATATTGTTAGACCTTCTAAAATACTGGAAGAGCTACATATAAAAGTTAGAAAAGCTCTCAAGCAAGAAGAAACTAACAATCAAGACGGTATGGATGCAGCCTTATGTATGCTTAGAAAAAAAGATTCTTCTACCTATCAACTTACTTTTGCAGGTGCAAAACGTCCACTTTATTTTGTAAAAGATAATGAGTTTGTGGAATGGAAAGGAGATAGAAGCTCAATTGGTGGAACAGTCAGAAAAAATAAATATTTGACTTTTGAAGAGCAACAGACAGAACTTTCTTCAAAAGATATACTCTATTTATTTACCGATGGATTTTCAGACCAAAACGGAATCAACGGACAAAAAATGGGTTCGCTTAAGTTTCAATCTTACTTAGAAGGATTACATAATTTACCGTTGCATTTACAAAAACAGGAATTAGAAAATCAATTTAAAGAACATAAAGGCAAAAATAAGCAGCGAGATGATGTTACTATTTTAGGAATAGAGTTGAGGTAAGTGAGTTATGTTGTTTTTCAAAATGATTTATTTTAATACTCTAATTTACTCTTCAACTCCTCATAAAAAATCAAGAAACTAGGATTTCCAGTTACAAACTTCTCTAAATCATTTTTTTTTCTAAAATGTTTTGCCATTTTTTCATACATTCTAGGTTCTTTTGCATCAATATAAAAGCCTTATTTTTACTTTTCCAACAGACTAGGAAGTCTGTTATACTTAATTAAAAATTCTTAGGAAGTCCACCCAAATAACCTCTAATATAGGCTTCTGAAAGTCGGACAGGCTCAACTCCTTTTACTTTTTTAGGTGCTTTTATTCGTTTTACTTCGGTGTGTCCTTCTGAATTTCAATAAATGGTAAAAAGTCGCTGCGAATCGTCTGTCAAATCCAAACCATCTAAAATAGCAGGATTATGAGTAGTAAGAATAGTTTGTTTGTCGTTTTCTTTTCGAAATCTTGACAAGCTGACGGATAAGTTCGGCACACAATTTTGGATTGAGCGAATTATCAATATTATCAATCGCAAAAAATTTGGGCGTAAATGGACTTAAAAAAAGTGTAAAATAAAACAGCAAATATAAAAAACCTTCGTTTGCGCTGCGTTGGTCAAAAAAATCAAGTTCTTGTAAATATTTATCTTTAATGTTTATTCTTCTTTCTGTAAACATCAAATCGGTAGGAATTTCGAAGCCTTCAAACCAACCAATTAAGCGTAAATGTTCGCCTATTTCTTTTAAAAGTTCTGGCTGCTTTTTATAAATATCTACCAAATGTTTGAATAATCCTTCGCCACGAATACCCAAAGGACGGATTTGTCCTTCTTCTTCGAAACGTCTTAGAAAATAATTTTCTGGTGCGTAGTTGAGGAAATCTTCTAAACTCATTTCTTCTAAAAGAGTATGCTCTCTAAGTACAAAAGTGTTATAAGGAATTACTTCATCTCTTGTTAAATGCTTTATTTTTTCGTGTAAACTATTCTTAAAAATCCATTTATTTTTTTCAAAATCCAATTCAATAATATATTTATTTCCTATTGCTATATCTTCCCTATCATTTTTAAAATTCAAAATTACATCTTCATTTTCAAAATCTTTATTAAATTTACTCTTCATCAAATCAGCATCTGTAACACGTATTCCTCTAGTTACTAAAAACTCATTATCTAACTTATTTCCTGATGCTGCTGCGCCAAAAGTAATTGCTTCTAAAATATTCGTCTTTCCACAACCATTTTCTCCTATAAAAATGTTTAGTTTTCCTAATTCTAATTCTATTATGGATTTGAAGTTTTTGATTTGTATTTTTTCTATCATTTTTATTTTATGATTATTTTTCAGAAGAGCGAAGATGTTCTTTTGCCCACTCGTGCATGGTTTCGGCTGTCCAATTATTTTCTTCCCACAATAAATCCATTTGTTGGGTTATTTTTTCGGCAAAATACTGCACCATTAAACGTTTAATGTTTATCAAATCTTCGTCAGGAATATCAGTTGCATATAATTTAAGGAGTTCTAATTGAATATTACTCATTGATTTTGAAGTCTGCATATATTTTATTTTTTTTAGTTTACTTCGACTAACGCAAAAATAACCATTTGAGTTAATAGTTTTCTAAAATTTCTATTCTTCTAAAACTACAAAAGTTCCATCTCTTATAGAAATGGAACTTTTGATTTATAAATCGACAGTTAGGAAACTGTCGGCTACATTAGCTTAATTGATGCACACGCATAGCCAATTTAACAGTCGTTTCTTCGGTTTCCAATTCTACTGAATTATCAACTGAATCCAAAACTTCCATTTCTAAAGCCTGTGTTTCATCACAAATATAGTTTTTGAAGTTGGATAAAGCACCATTCAAAAGGTCGCTTCCTTTTTGGATTTGAAGTAAAATTTTGTCTTGAACGTCCAAACCTTCGTCTTTTCGTAGGTTTTGAATGCGATTTACCAAATCTCTAGCAACTCCTTCTTGACGTAATTCGTCAGTAAGATTTACATCTAAAGCAACCGTAATTCCACCTTCACTCATCACTACCCAACCTGCAATATCTTCCGTTCCGATTTCTACATCGTCTGGAGTAAGTGGAATAATTTCGCCTTTTAAGTTTAATGTAAAAATTCCTGTTTGCTCCAAAGCAGCAATATCTGCTTGTGTCATCTTTTTGACTTGTGCAGCAATTTGAGGCATTGCTTTTCCATATTGTCCACCCAATTTTTTAAAATTTGGTTTTACAGTTTTAGTAAGTTTATCAGAATCTGGAGCTAAAAACTCTAATTCTTTTACATTTACTTCTGACAAAATTAGTTCTTGTACAGCTTCAATATGATTTTGAGTAGTTTCATCAACCACAGCAACCATCACTTTTTGCAACGGCTGACGAACTCTCATCTGATTTTTCTTTCTAAGTGCATGAACCATTGAAGAAATTTGTTGAGCCAATTCCATTTGAGTTTCCAAATCTTTGTTGATTAATTTAGAATCCGAAACAGGAAAATCTGCCAAATGAACTGAAGTTTTAGTATCGCTTTCATCTGCTTTTTTCAAGTTACGATACACAAAATCAGCATAAAAAGGAGCAATCGGAGAAGCAAGCAAAGCGACAGTTTCCAAACATGTATGAAGGGTTTGATAGGCTGCAATTTTATCTTCTACTAATTCGGCTTTCCAAAAACGTTTTCTATTCAGACGAACATACCAGTTTGAAAGGTCGCTAGTAACAAATTTTGACATTGCACGAGCTGCTTTTGTTGGCTCGTATTCTGAAAAAGCAGTATCTACTTCAGCTATCAAAGAATGAAGTTTTGAGATAACCCAGCGATCACTTTCTGGACGTTTTTTGATAGGAATTAATTTTTTCGGCTCATTCTCTTTAGGAAAATCAAAATCATCTAAATTAGCGTAAAGCGAAAAGAACGAATACGTATTTTGTAATGTATTAAAGAATTTACGTTGAACTTCCGTAATTCCATCTTTACTAAATTTTAAACTATCCCAAGGATTAGAATTTTCAATCAAATACCAACGAGTTGGGTCTGCACCAAACTCTTCTAAGGTTTCGAATGGATCAACTACATTTCCTTTAGATTTAGACATTTTATTACCTTTTTCATCTAAAACAAGTCCGTTCGAAATTACATTTTTATACGCCACCGAATCAAAAAGCATCGTAGAAATAGCGTGCAATGTAAAGAACCAACCACGAGTTTGGTCAACACCTTCTGCAATAAAATCAGCAGGAAAAGACGTTTTAAATGTTTCTTCTTGCTCAAAAGGATAATGCCATTGTGCATACGGCACTGCTCCCGAATCAAACCAAACATCAATCAAATCTAATTCTCTAGTCAGTTTTTCTTTACCTTTTACAAGCGTAATATCATCTACATACGGACGGTGTAAATCAGCCTTGTTAGACATAAATTTCTCTAAGAAACCACGATTTTTCTTTACTTCTTCTGTACTTAATACTTTCGAATCATTCGCTTCTTGTATTCCTGCTATCAAATCAGCGATAGAACCAATACAAGTTTCTTCCGTTCCTTCTTCATTTCTCCAAATCGGCAAAGGCGTACCCCAATAACGAGAACGAGATAAATTCCAATCAACTAAGTTTTCAAGCCAGTTTCCGAAACGCCCTTCGCCTGTACTTGCAGGTTTCCAGTTTATTGTTTTGTTGAGTTCAACCATTCTTTCCTTATAATCGGTCGTTTTGATGAACCAAGAATCTAATGGATAATACAAAATCGGCTTATCAGTACGCCAACAATGTGGATAATTGTGTTCGTATTTTTCTATTTTGAAAGCACGGTTTGTAGTTTTGAGTTTGACAGCAATACGCAAATCAACCGACTCATAGCCTTCTGCATTTGTCATTTCGTCTGGTTCGTATTCTTGTTTTACGGCTTCTCCAGCAAAATCAGTAACTTCTTTTACAAAACGTCCTTGCTTATCTACTAACGGCATCGGATTTCCATTTTCATCAGCCACTAAAATAGCAGGAATATTTGCCAGTTTCGAAACACGAGCATCATCAGCACCAAAAGTAGGCGAAATATGAACAATTCCTGTTCCGTCTTCTGTACTTACAAAATCTCCCAAAATTACTCTAAACGCTTTTCCATTTGTTTCGTCTGGTTGTACATACGGCATAAGTTGCTCATATTCCAATCCTTCCAAATATTCTCCCTTACATTGTTCTAAAACTGTATAAGGGTGTTTTCCTTCGTGTTTTTCTTCATCAAAAATAGCATGGTCGACGTATTTCTTTTCATCAAAAACCGTTTTTAATAATGACTTTGCTACATACACATTAATCTGTTTTTTTGTGTACTGATTATGTGTTTCTACTTTTACGTATTCTATATTTTTTCCAACTGCAAGCGCAGAATTTGAAGGAAGTGTCCAAGGCGTTGTTGTCCAAGCCAAAAGGAAATCGTTTGATGTTCCTTTTACCTTAAATTGTGCAATCATAGACAAATCTTTTACTTCACGATAACAACCTGGTTGATTGATTTCGTGTGAAGAAAGTCCTGTTCCAGCAGCAGGAGAATAGGGTTGAATGCTATATCCTTTATATAAAAGTCCTTTTTCGTGGAATTGCTTTAATAAATGCCAAAGCGTTTCCATATAATTTTTATCGAAAGTAATATAAGGATTCCCCAAATCTACCCAGTAACCCATTTTTGTCGTAATATCGTCCCAAAGTTCTTTGTAACGCATGACGGCTTCTCTACATTTCTGATTATACTCTTCTATCGAAATCGTTTTACCTATATCCTCCTTTGTAATTCCTAATTCTTTTTCTACCTGTAATTCAATAGGCAAACCGTGCGTATCCCATCCTCCTTTACGCTTTACTTGAAAGCCTTTTAGAGTCTGGTAACGACAAAAAATATCCTTAATAGTACGAGCCATAACGTGATGAATACCAGGTTTTCCATTGGCAGAAGGAGGTCACTTCATAAAACGTAAAAGCTGGCTTTCCTTCTCTATTTTGGACAGAAGCCTCAAAAATTTTATTCTCATTCCAAAAATGGAGAACGTCTTTAGCTACATCAGCGTAACTTATATTTTTTGGTTCGGTATATTTCATTTTATATATATGTTCTAGACCCTAAGGTTTTTTAAAAACCCTTAGGGTCTTAATAAATGGCTATTCAATTTGAATCAATCCACAAAGGTAAGAAATTGTAAGTTAAAAAGATAACGTGGTGGGAGGGGAATTTTTTAGTGTATAAAAAAATGATTGATATTTAAGTTTTAGACTAAATCTAACACTTAAATATCAATCAAACTAATAACATTTTAATAAAAAAAACTTAGTCCTTTAGCTTCTTAATCCATATTTTAGCTTTTTCGAGGTTTTCAAAATATTGTACAACGAACTTACCTTTATCCATTTTATTTACAATATTTTTGACAGCTACTTTATTGAACACATCAGTAGAAACAACAACTGCTGAAGTACGATAACCCTCTTCATAAGCTCTAGGAAACCAATCTTCCATAAGCCAATTCTGATCTTTCACAGATACAACTTTTGACTTTGTGTTATCAGCAATCATTTTGTTTATCTTCTTTTCTCTAAGTAATTCTAATGAAAAATCACATGCTTCCTTAAACTGGTCACTTTTGACAAAACCACACCAATCAAGATGAATACAAGAAAGTTCTTCATAATAGGATATTTTGCACCATTTTTTATCATAGTATAACATAGTAGATATTTTTTTTTGTGTAAGTGAAATATGAAAACTAATTTTTGATTACTTCTGTAAAAGAATTTATTGCATCTCGCTGTCCTTGCCTAATTCTAGATTCTACTGCTTGAGGAGTAAAGTCATCTGTACCCTCAACACCCTCTGCCTCATATTGAAGAATAGTAAGTGGATCTATTTCCTTATGCTGTAAGAGGTTGTTAAAAGTACTATTCTTAGTGATTTTATCTGCCTCATCTTTAATTGATTGTTTGATACTATCATCTTTTTCTATTTGTTCCAAAAGCTCCTTTACCTGCCTTATTAAAAGAATATTATTATTCATTTTATCAAAAGATTTACGATCAAGATTGAGCTTACTTTCAAAAATAATCTCTTTTATACGATCTGTAATTTCAGATATACTAGTAGGTAAAACTCCATTTTTTCTAAAAAGACTTATCACAATGACTTCTCTTTCTGTAGCTTCACATTCTTCTAAAAAGTTAATAGCAGGACTTAGAGGCATATTAGCATACAGTCCTCCATCCCAATAATAATCATTATCAACTTGCATAGCAGGGAAATTTGGAGGAATACTAACACAGGCTAAGAGCTTGTCAATATCTATTCCTTTCTCGTCACGATTGGAAAACTGTTTTAGTTGCCCTGTTTCTACATTTACCGTTTCTATTACTAATTTACTTGTTTTTTTATCATTGAGCTTGTCAAAGTCAATAATATCTAACAAAAGTTTACGAAAAGGACTGAGATTGTAGATACTATCAGCAGTCAAAGGTGATAGCATTATTGCAGGATTAACATAATACATATTTGGATTGCCAAATTTGGAAGTTTTGGCTTGCCACTCTTGGGGAATCAGAGGTATAGATGGAATTTTGAGTGCATCCCATAATTTTTTTAATGATTTTATTGCTCCATATTTTCCACCTAGCATAACAGCTCCATTAATAGAACCGATAGAAGTTCCAGTAACAATTTCAGGGTTGAAATTAGGGTTTACTTCATAGAAGCCTTTTAATGCTCCATATTGGTAAGCACCAAGAGCCCCACCACCTTGCAAAACTAAACCTGTTATTTTTGTCATTGAATTAGTATTTATCATTGAGTTTAATAAGATTATTACAGTACGAAAATCTGCATTTATAATTTGAAACATAAGTTATCATAACTTATAAACAAGTGTTGTAAGATACAAAAAAAGAGCAAAAACTAGATATTATATTTTAAGTTTAATTGTTAGTTTTTTTACCACTCATTTTAAAAATTAGAGATAAAAAACAATGAAGATATCCCCCCCTACTAGTATAAAGTTCTATCTTACAATAGATTAAATGAATTTTTTATAATCAACTACTTATGATTACTTTTATATAATTTATTAACTAATCTCAAATTAGAATTTAATGTTATCACAATTAACTTATCGTAAGCAGTCGCAATACAAATTGTACGCAGGAAGAAATAGAAAATATATTAGCTTCTTGCAAAAAAAATAATCCTGCATTAGGCATAACAGGCGTTTTGCTTTATTCTGATGTCAAATTTATTCAGATGGTAGAAGGAGATTCGAAGACAATTTTGGCTTTATATGACAAGATAAAACCAGATAATCGCCATAAAAACGTTGTCATGATTTCTTATGGATTGATTAAAGAAAAGAGCGTTTCAGAGCTGGCACATGGGAGCTAGAAAAATAGAAGGAAATAAGGTAGATTTTAAAACAGAAATATCGAAAAGAAGACGAAACTACATTTGATAGTATTCTTATTGGAAAAGAAGAAAGTGGAATAAGAGTAATCAGTTTATTAAAAAAATTCTTTTAAAATAAAAAAAATATTTTCTATACTTTTTCACTTTTAGAAATAAGCCAAACTTTGTCTTCTTTTGCTCCTTCTTGTGTCCATTCTACTTCTATTTTTTCACTCAAAATTGTATTCACGCTTTTTCCTGTGTAGTTAGGAGCAATCGGCAAATGTCTTGTATATTTTCTGTCAATCAAAACTAATAAATCTACTTTTTGAGGTCTTCCAAAAGCTGCCATTGCACTCATAGCTGCGCTAATTGTGCGTCCAGTATAAAGAACGTCGTCTATTAAAATAACTTTCTTGTTTTCTATCACAAACGGAACATCGGTCATATTTGCTTTTAGAGGTTCGTTTCGTCTTCTAAAATCATCTCTATAAAAAGTAACATCTAGTTTTCCAAAAGGAATTTTTTTATTCAATCTACTTTCCAAACGCTTGTGTATGCGTTCTGCAAAAAGAGTTCCTCGTGGCTGAATTCCCATCAAAACTGTATCCGAAAAATCTGAATAGTTTTCGATAAGCTGTTCGCAAAGACGGCTTACTGTAAGGTCTAATAAAGCTGGAGAAAAAAGTAGTCTTTTCATTTTTAGTGATTAATTATTAGTGGTTGGTGATAAGTGAATTTCACTATTTTGTTTTTATTCAGTTCTTTCAAATTCTAATCCGTAATATTCTATTTTTCTATCAACAAATGGAAACATCAAAAAAAAGGCTATTTGTAATTCAGCAGTATCAATTGTTAAATTTCCATTCCCTAACAAACCTATTCTAGTATTACTTACTCTAGTTCCAGTTGCTAAGATAACAGTATTAACTTCTACAAATTTTTTAATAAATAGACAATCTCTTCTTACTTTAAATTTCAAAATTTTTGATTTTATAATAGTTGTATCTGTATAAAAATCTATTTGTAAATGCTTTTTATCAACAAATTTCAAATCTACTTTATACCTTTCTGCAAAACATTCTTTGTTAAGAGAATTTTCATTTACTAAATAATGTAAACCTATTGATAAAGTGTCTTTACTCACACCTCCAAAATTTCCTTCAAACTTCTTTAAATTTTCTTTCAATAAACTTTGTCTATTTTCTGCTAAAGAATCTGCTTTAAAAGTAGCACAAGAAGTAAAAGCTAAAATAAACAAAAGTAAAATTATATTTTTCATAAGAAATTCGCCTTTAACTGGTAACTGATTACTATTTACTGGTAACTGTTTTACTCCCAAAGTTTATACAATTCCAATTCCACATGTTTTTTAAAGAATATCTTTGTTGTTTCTTCAAATGATTTGGTAAGGTCGGAAACATAAAAAACATCTTCTTTGGTAGAATAAGGATTCAATAAATTATTTTGCTCTAAAAAAATACGCACTTCTTCGGCTACAATAAAAGAACCGTCTATAATTTCCACTTTGTTTTTGAAAGTTTTTTGAAAGAATGCTGTAATATCTTTTTTGATAAGTGGATAATGTGTACAACCTAAAATCAAACCTTCTATATTTTGTAGCGATTCATCTGAAAGATATTGTGCAATAACGGATTCACTAATCGTATTATTAAAAAAACCTTCCTCAATCATAGAAGCCAAAAGTGGTGTCGCAACAGAAGAAAGAGTAATATTTTTGTCTGTCTTATCTATTTTTTGAAGATAGGCATTTGAGTTTATCGTTTGTCGGGTTCCGATAAGACCAATATTTTTCCCCTCAAAATTACTGGCTACATAATTTACAACAGGCTGGATAACATCAATAACCTTTGCTCTTGTAGCCGTATATTCCTTTATTAGTTCAAAAGCTGCCGAAGAAGCCGAATTACAGGCAAACAAAATTACTTTACAACGATGTTTTAGAAGAAAATCAACGGCTTTTATAGAATAGGCTTGTAGAGCTGCCGTAGATTTTTCGCCATAAGGCAAATGTGCCGTATCTCCAAAATAAATGATTTGTTCGTGTGGCAAGAGTTCTTTTACAGCATACGCAACTGTAAGTCCACCGATTCCACTATCAAAAATACCGATTGGATTTGTGTTTTTATTTTCTTGAAGATATGTTTTTAGAGCGTTTTGGTCGTCTTTTTCTAACATTGAATTTTGAAATTCTGCTTTTTGATAATTTTGAAAATAGAATGTAAAAGTACGATTATTTTATAAAAATACTCCTTTTATCTACCTGACAGCTTGGAACGGCTTTAGCCCTCTGCGAAGCTAACCTATCAGCTACTTTAAAAAGCATCTTCTAAATGCAAAATTTCTTTCAAAATATCTTTTTCAAACAGAATTGAAATTATATCAAACTGAATAAAACCTTTAAATTCTTGTTTTAATTCTTCTTCGTATTTCTCTAAGAAAAGTTCTGCTGTTTGGGAGATTTTGCCAGCTTGTGTTTCACTTACAAAGGATTCTGGATTGCCAAAATTATCGTTTTTTCTTGTTTTTACTTCTATAAAATGAATAACATTTTCTTTCTTTACGATTATATCTATTTCTCCATTACTTGCTGCGCCGTTTCCTTTTCCTGCTCTAAAATTAATTGCTAGTTTTTCAAATCCTTTTTCTATCAAATATTTTAAGGCTAACTCTTCACCTTTTTTTCCTATGGTTTGTTTTTGAGTAGGTTTTCTTTCGCTCATCTTGCTTTTATTTTGCTGTACGGAAATGATAGGGTACGGCTTCGCACACTAAAGTGTACGCTACATCGCTACTCACTCTAAAGAGTGAGCTACAGAAATGCCTACATTTATCTTTGTCTTACATCTAATGAATTTAACATTATTTTTTCTGGAATCTTGCCTTGACAAGGACGATAAGCCAAAAGTGTAACCGAGTGACGTGGATAAATTGCCGTCTGAATTCTTCCCTGCGACTGCATTTTAGATTCTCCCTCACACCCAAAAGAAGGCGTAAAACTGACTTTCATTTCTCCTCTATTTGTGTTTCGAAGTCTTATAAGTGTATTATAACGAGTATCATACATCGAACTTCAATGCTGGATATAAAATTCTACTCCATTTTCTTTTTTAAACAAAACCCATTTATTTATAGGAATTGGATCTTTTGATTTGACAAACGATGTAGAAAGAAATAAAATTGATAAGAGAGAAAAAAGAAATGAAGTAAAATTTAATTTCATGAGCTATTTTGATAGACTAGATTGTATTTTCTGGCAAATCCCTTTTATTGTTTTAAAATTTATTCAGAATAATATTACATAAAAAAAAGATTTGCTAATTACTTGATTGTCAGTAATTATAAAGTAATTAAAATTGCAAAAAATAAGCCTAATTAAAACTTTATTTTTAAAAGATTTTAAAAAAAATTGGTTTAAGCTGTTTTACTCAAACCAATTTTACTAAAGAAATTTTATAAAAGGCTAGTTTTATTGTGTGATTTGCCGATATGACTATAAAATATCTACAAAATCAGGAATTTATAGCTTATTATTCATAATTTTTGATTAACTGCACTGCTTTGATAGCTCGTAATTACTTTTTATTTACTTAATATACCTAAAATCTGTTCCCCCTTTCAGACGAATTACACTTTGGTACATCAATTCGATAACTGCTTCTACATCTTTTTTGGAAGCCGTTTCTACTGTCGTATGCATATATTTTAAGGGAATGGAAATTAGTGCAGAAGCCGTTCCTTTTCCAGAATAGGCAAACGCATCTGTATCTGTTCCCGTTGCACGACTAGAAGCCAAACGCTGAAACGGAATTTTGTTCTCATCGGCTGTCGAAATAATATGTTTCAAAAGATTGTTCTGAACAGCAGGCGCATAAGTAAGAACGGGTCCACGACCACAACGAACATCACTCTGCTTGAGTTTGTTGTACATTGGCGAAGCTGTGTCATGGCAAACATCGGTAACAATGGCTACATCTGCTTCAATGGTACGAGAAATCATCGTCGCTCCATTGAGTCCAACTTCCTCTTGAACGGCATTTACGATATACAAACCAAAATCTAATTTGTCTTTGTTTTTATGAATTTTGCGTGCTACTTCTGCAATCATATAACCACCAATACGATTATCTAATGCTCTGCCTGTCCAAAATTTATCATTTAAGTCAATGAGTTCGTCTTCAAAAGTAGCTACACAACCCACATGGATTCCTAATTCTTCTACTTCTGTTTTGCTGGTCGCACCTACATCTAAGAAAATATTATCTATTTCTGGCATCGTATCAGCTTTTCCACGTTCACGCACATGAATAGCAGGCCAACCAAAAACACCTTTTACAATTCCTTTGTCTGTATAAATATTTACTCGTTTGGAAGGTGCAATAACTGCATCAGAACCACCATTACGGACTACATAAATGTAACCTTCATCGGTAATATAATGAACTGTCCAAGCAATTTCGTCGGCATGTGCTTCAATCACTACTTTGTATTTTGCATCTGGATTGACCACAGCGACAGCCGTTCCGTAAATATCTGTAAAATAAGAATCGGTATAGGGTTTTATGTAATCCAACCAAATTTTCTGACCACTTTGTTCGTAACCTGTAGGAGAAGAATTATTGAGATATTTGAATAGAAATTCACGACTTTTTTTGTTCATTTTGCTCATCTTGCTTATTTTTCTTATTTAGAGTGTTTTAGTTACTTTTACTTTTGAATGGTAGTTTATCCAACTATCCTTCTATGGTAAAATATAAATAGCAATATAACAAATCTAATGGCTATGAAAAAAGTTTTTTTGAAGAAAGGAAGGCTGGGAACAAACTTTATTCTATCAAAAAGTACGACTCACAAGAAGCCTTTCTAAAATTTGGAATTGTAGTTAATCAATCAATTTTGCATAATAGAGAAAATTAAAATCCAAGAATAGAATTGTGGAAACCGAGCTTTCCAAATTATGAAATACATGCATAAACTAACATCAGAACATCACTATTTTCTAAACCAAGATAGAACAGACCCAAATATAATCTAAGAGAAGGCAAACCACTTTTTCTAGCCCAAAACAATATTTCAAAATTTTCTCAACACAAAACCATCTCTTTACGTTCTACATTTATATGTTACAAACTATTCTATTCTATTAAAATAAAGCTACATGTTTCTGTATGCCTTCTCAAAACTCTCTTTCTTCTCGTCGTTCTAATTCTGGTAGAACCAAAATAAAATATGATTCTTGGCGCAGACGAAGTGCTAGACGCACTTTTCGTTTCATCAATAGTATTATTTTGGTAGTTTCTGTAGTTTCTTATTTTTCTATTTTTATCTCTCCAGAGTTTTTTTGGCTTGCAGGTTTTATTTCGATGCTTATTCCTTTTTGTATAATTGCTAATATTTTTTTTGTATTTCTTTGGTGGTGGGCAAAACGCTGGTATGCACTTTATTCATTGTTTGTCCTTGTTATAGGATTTCCTTTTTTGCAAGCAAGTGTAAGTTTGGGAGGAGTTGTAAAAGAAAATTTTGATACGAATAAAAATAATTTGTCTGTTTTGTCTTATAATGTACGAGAATTTGATGTTTATCAACAAAAAGACAAAAAATATACAGTAACCAAAAATACGATTAATTGGATAAAACAAGATACTTCAGACATAAAATGTATTCAAGATTTTTATAATTCTGAGAGTGCCAAAACATTTAATACTAGAGAACGATTGTCAGCTAATGATACAGATAACTCTTATTATTTTCATGTTCGTTATACCTCTGCAAATCACAACAAAGGGCAGTTTGGAATTGCTATCTTTTCAAAATATCCATTTATAAATAAAGGAGAAGTTACTTTTAAAGTTCAAACAGATAATGGAGCTATTTTCGTAGATATTGTAAAACCGAACTTGAAAAACAACAAAAAAGATACAATCAGAATTTATAATGTTCATTTGGAGTCAATGAGTATTAATCAAAACGAATTAAGACCCATTGACCAGCCCGAACAGACCTTTTGGTATGCAGGAAGAAGATTAAAAAAAGGTTTTTCAATGAGGGCGCAGCAAGTAAAAACTATCGTAAATCATATAAAAGAAAGTCCTTATCCAGTTATTTTGTGTGGAGATTTGAATGATTTGCCCTATAGTTATACCTATTTCAAACTTCGTAGAAACTTAAGTAATGCCTTTGAGAGCAAAGGTTTGGGGACAGAATTTACATTCAATGGAAAACTATTTTTTCTTAGAATAGATAATCAATTTTATGATAGTGATAAATTGGATTGTGTTTATTTTAATACATATAGAGAAATTCTGTTTTCAGATCATTATCCTTTGCGTGCAGTCTATGAAATTGAACGAGAGTAAAAAAATTGTGATAAAATGTAGTACTTTTATTTATTAAATTTTCAAAACTGTATTGAATTATGCTGATTTATCAAATTTTCGAAACTAGTTTATTTTTCTACTCAAAAAATCCGTTATTTGTACTATGAATGAAGAACAGAAAATTATAGAAGTAAAAGCAAAACTAAATTTTCAAGAATATCTTAGACTAAATTTTTCGATGCTGCTGCGTAGCAAAATGGTTTGGTTGAGTACTTTTCTGGCTATTATGCTTGTAATAATGCTTTTAGAAAAGCGTATTGTAGATGGACAATGGGCAGACTCAGAACTGAAACTAGGTTTGCTTTTGGGTTTGCCTATTTTTCTATTTCTAGTCGTACCGATGCTTACTTATCTAAGAACAAAGAAATATTTTGAAAAAAATCCTTCTCTTTCCGAGCTTACTACATTTTACTTTGAACCCAAACGTATCGAAGTAGTTACTTTAGAAAGCCATACAACGCTTACTTGGAGAAGAATTTATAAAATAAGAGAATTCAAACACTATATTCTTATTTATCAAAATAGGCATATTGTATATGTAGTTCCCAAAAAATCGTTTGATTCTCTTGAAGATATGCAAAAAGTAAAAGATATGATCAGAACCAAAACAGAACTAGGACACAAACTGAAAAGTTAAATAATCAAATTACGCTCGTAATTTCTAACTTGTAATCATTTTTTATATGCTTTGTTCTGTTTCTACTTTTGGTTTGGTTTTACTTTTTTTAATAATAGGTGGTTTGTTTGCTTTGAGTGCACTTAGTATTGGAAAAATCTTTCGTCCAAATAATCCAACACCAGAAAAATTGACTACTTATGAATGTGGAGAAGAAACGGTAATCGGAAACTGGGGCAAATTCAATATTCGTTTTTACTTGATAGCTTTAGTTTTCGTACTCTTCGAAGTTGAGATTATATTCTTATTTCCTTGGTCAAAAATTCTAACAGATTCCAAACTCCAAGCCTTGCAAAGCAACTGGAAAATATATGCTTTTACAGAAGGTGTATTATTTATTCTTGTCTTAGTATTGGGTTTAGCTTATCTTTGGAAAAATGATTTGTTAGAATGGCAGTTTGATTTGACAAAAAATGAAACTCAAAACAAAAACAGAAAATCTTATTTCTTAAAGGACTCTTCGAAAAATTCAATACCGTCTCAACAAGGAACAAACGAAGAATTGGAATCTGAAAACGACAAAGAAAGTAGTATTGCTGTTTCACTCTATCAAAAAATAAATACACGCTACACATAATAATCTGCTCAAATAATAAACAAAAATAGGTATCTGCTGCATTTTATCAAAATTACATTACAATCAACTATTTAATTATGACTTGGATTAAATTATTACTTAGCTTGGGAACTGCTTTTGCCGTTTGTTTGCTTCTCATTCCTGAAATCATCAAAATTGCTAATTCTCGTAATATACACGATATACCCAACGAAAGAAAAATTCATACAGGAAAAATATGCTCTTTTGGAGGAGTAGGAATTTTCTTTGGTTTTATTATCTCTACCCTAATATGGTCTTTTGTAGATATGACCTTAAATATGGAATTTTTGCTAGGTGCTGTCTTGGTAATGGTGGTAGTAGGAATGCGAGATGACTTTTTGCCTTTAAGTGCTTTTTGGAAATTAATTGGACAATTTGTAGCCATAGGAATACTTTTGATAGGCGATATTCGAATTACTTCTTTGTATGGTTTCTTAGGAATTTATGAATTACATTTCATTTTTAGTTGGCTGGTTACTGGTTTTATAGTCATCGTAATCACAAATGCTTTTAATTTGATTGACGGAATTGATGGCTTAGCTGGCTCAGTTGCTCTTATTGTTTTTAGTTTTTTCGGACTTTGGTTTGCTTTGGAAGGAAGTCTTGCTATCTCGGCTATGTGTTTATCTGTTTTGGGAAGTGTAGGAGGGTTTCTGTATTATAATTACAGTCCTGCAAGAATTTTTATGGGTGATACAGGTTCTTTGATGCTCGGCTTTTTGGCTACTGGTCTTTTGATTCTTTTCCTTAATAAAAACGCAGCTTTACCAACTTCTAGCGAACTACATATTGTTGCACCTTTATCTTTACTTTCTGCCTTGATGGTTTATCCACTTTTTGATACCATCAGAGTTTTTATGTTGCGAGCTGTAGCTGGTCGTTCGCCTCTTTCACCTGACCGTAATCACATTCATCATTTACTTTTAGATATTGGTTGTAGTCACTATTTTATTGTTGGAATCGTAATTTTCTTGAATATTTTATTTGTGTTTATTTTTACTTTTATCGGACAAATGGGATATTTATCAGATAATTGGTTAGTTCCTATTATTGTAATTACGGCAAGTAGCTTAGCAGTTTTTTTACATAGAAAAGTAAAAAGAAGAAGAAAAACAGTAAAGATTTAATCTAAAAAAGAAGAACCCAAAAGTATAAAACATTCTTATTTATCCATAACACAGGGTTTGCAAACCCTGTGTTATGGATAATGACATTATTTATTAAATAAACTGTAATAAGTAATTGAGCAAAATTAAGCATACATAGTTTAAAAGTGTATTTTCATTCTCTGTGTTCTCTGTAACTCTGTGTTCAATAAAAAATACATGTATTTGATTTTGCTTGGGTATTTAAAATGTAAAAGTCAGTAAGGAATTGGAATTAAATAAACTGTTCATTTTAATTTACAATTAGCTGATAATCAAATACTTAAAACCGTAATTTTTAATTATTTCTAATTAAGTGTACTAATTACCGACTTTTACAAAATAATTCTTATTCTACTTTACTTTCAAAATCTTTAAGCCATTTCTTAGCTTCTTCCAAATCATCAAAAAAGTGCATTGTATAGCTATTATTGGTCATATCTTGCCCAATTTTCTTGACAGCTAATTGATTAAAAATATCTTTCGACATAACAACAGCAGAAGTTTTGACTCCTGCTTCCAAAAGACGAGGAAACCAATCTTCATTTGTCCATTTTTGGTCATCAGGACTTATAGCTGCCATATCAACCATATCAGCAAGCCATCTACTTACCTTTTTTTCTTTTACTTTTTCCAGTCCTGTATTCATTCCATTTTTATACTTTTCAGTAGTAGCAAACCCAGTCCATTGCATATGAATACAATTTACTTCCTCGTTGTAATGAATTTTCAAGTATTTTTCTTCGAATAAAGGCATAATTGTTCTTAATTTTATGTAAAAAATAATTTAAAAAAGTAGTAATAAAATAACTTTTTTGGTTTGCTTTCTAAATAGTAGCTCAAGTTGTAAATCAAAATTATTTCAATTTTTTAGTCTGAATGAATAGCATTTTGAGTTTGAATAGTATATTAGCTTATTTTACATAGAATAGCAAATCAAGGATATGCAATTTAATGCCGTTGTTGGTGTTTTGGCGAAGCGACACCAACAACATCAAAGACTAAGTTAAATGAGAAGTTAGTAACGAAACAGCATTTTTGTTTCACTCCCTACTCTCTATTTATAGACCTCATTATAATATTGAATTAATTTTAATAAATCGTTTCGGTTACGCAATTTGTTATTATGGTCTATTAAATAAAGCTCCATAACGTCTTTTTTCTTACCAAAAAGTCTCATAATTGCTTCTCTGTCTTCTTCTACGTCCACTACATTTCCATCGCCAGCAAGCAAAAAATAATCATCTTCTTGTACCACATAACTACCTCCGTTTGACCAACCTCCCCACATATAGGGCGAGTAATAGCCTGCTTGTTTGACTACAAAATTTTCTCTACAAAGAAGTGTTATTTTTCCTTCTATCAATAACTCAAAGAAATACAAAACTCTATAATCGTCTTTTGTAATTTGTGGAAGTGCATAAAAATAACGAACTCGCTTTTGTAGCTCATCTTCAATCCAAAATTGTTCTACTTGAGAAGCGTTATAAGAGCGCAGTTTATTGTCAGGCGTTCTTACAGTAATATTATTCTGATCCAAATCATATCTAATACTACCTTTTATACTCTCCTCTGTAAATAAATAAACTTCGCCTTTGTGCCAATAATCTTTCGAAAAATTTTGTCCAGCAACTGTAATTACAAGTAGTTGCGAAAATAATAAAAAGACAGATATATAAAATAACTTTTTCATACTTAATTTATAAATAGAAATACATTTTTCTTAAAAAAATTTGTCAGAACAAATATGTCATTTTATAAACTATAATTATACCAATAAACTACTTTAACTGCCGTTGTTGGTGTTTTAGCGTAGCGACACCAACAACAGTAGAGTGACATTTTAAAATAGAAAGACTATTGCCAAATTTTGTTCTGTGCAATCGTCTTTTTTCCGTAAGATGGGGTTTGCAAACCCTATTTTGTGGAAAAAGCAAACTATTATTTTGCCAAAAGTGAAATAATGTGCAGAATTTGATAACTGTCACTCCTATTGAATTAATCTTACAATTTATATCTTTCCGTGCATACGATCTAGGCAGTGCATTAATTTAGCTAAAAAATCCTCTTTTTCATCTTCACTAAAATTATATAAAAGCCTTCTATTGACATTTTCTCTCATAGGATTTACTTTAGCAATAGCATCTCTTCCTTTTCTTGTCAAAACTAATATTTTTCTACGTTTGTCTTTTGGGTCTTTATCTTGTGTAATAAGTCCTTTATCTGACAAAACCTGTAACAAATTTGTAATGTTAGGACGAGAAACATTCAATGCTTCTGCAATATCAGAAGCCAAAATACCTCCCTCTTGAAGGCGTTCTTCTGCGTAAGGAATATTGGTATCGCCTTGTACATACAAAAGTACCATCCATTGTTGAGTGGTTAGTCCTATCATGCTCGTAAGGTTTGCACCTTTTTTGAGCATTTGTGCAGCCAGTTCTAAGACGGCTAACATAATTGATTCTTCGTTTGTTTTCTGAATTGTAGTCATTGTTTTTGATAGTAATTCGTTAATAGCTAATTTACACGTTTTTGGTACGGCAAACAAAACTTATTTGCAAAAATAGTGTTTATATCGGTATAAGTTGTATATGCAAACAAAAAAATCAATAAAATATAATTTTGGTTAGAAAAAGTTATAAATTATAGAAATTTTTCTGGAGATTGGATTCAAAAGTTATCTACAAAAAACATTAATACAACATCTGATTATGACCAATGGTCATTATTTAACAAAAATTAAATTGCTAATACACTTTTTCTTGATTTTATTTTCTTATTTTTGTTTAAATATATTTTTAATTTAGATTAAATTCTACTTGTAAAGTTAAACAGCATATACAATAATTTTGCAAAAACAAATTTATAAAGAAAAGAATAGTAGTATTTTATTTCTAAACAGGAAGTAGCAATTCTTCTTGTTTAGCTTTATCGTTTTTTCTGAAAGAACAAATTTTAGATTCATTAGATTCAATTGGACAAGGTAGACAAGCTAAATAAGTTAGATAAGTAGTCAGAAATTATCAGCATAATTTTGTCTCTATTCAATTACTATTCTACAAAACACACACACAATTACACAACATATTTCATTAATTTTTATCTGTTTACTTTACATTTTTTACAGATGCCTGTTGTATATTTGAAAACTAACAAATCTCAAGAATTTGGGAAAAATAAGGAGCGAAAAAAAGAAAATTTCGCTTTTCTCCACCTTTCAACTCTTCACAATTCTTCAAACGGGAAGACAAAACAAATCATTCTCAAGCAAATGATAAAATTGATAATGAGGTAAATGAAATAATTAATTTTAAAAAACAAAATTCTTCCTTATCTTTAAAAACAAACTATAATTACTTAGCTAATCAATTAGCCATCACAATACAAACTGTCATGCAGCATTCTTTTCAACGTATTTTAGAAAAAGTTTTGGAAGGTATTCGCTCGTGGGGTGAAGGCGTTTCGGCACATCATTATCATCCTTCTTACGATAAAAGTAAAATGGAAGCTCTCTTTCAACCCAAAACTATTGCAGTTATTGGTGCCAGCAAAAGAGAAAATTCTTTAGGAAAACGTTTGTTTGAAAATCTTACTTTATTAGATTATAAAGGAGAGGTTTTTTGTGTTAATCCAAAATATGACGACCTAAACGGCACAGTTTGTCATAAGAAAGTTGAAGAAATAGAGGAATTTATAGACTTAGCTATCATTATTACGCCAGCCAGAACGGTAGCCAATATTGTAAAAGAATGTGGAGAAGCAAATGTAAAAAACGTCCTTATTCTCTCAACAGGATTTAGAGAAACAGGGGAAAAGGGAGAAGACTTTGAAGCCGAGATTTTGTTAGAAGCCAGAAAGTCCGATGTTCGTGTAATTGGTACAAACTCTATTGGTTTTATTCGTCCCCACCTCAATCTTTTTGCTACCTTTTCAGACCAGCGACCAAAAGAAGGAAGTATTGGTTTTATTTCTCAAAGTGGAGCAATGGGAGAAGCTGTCTTGGACTGGGGAAATAGCCAAAATGTAGGTTTTAGTGCCTTCGTTTCGATTGGTGGAATGATTGATATAAGCTGGGGAGACGTAATTCATTATTTGGGAGATGATACCAGAACCAAGGCGATTGTTCTTTACATGGAAACCATTAATTATGCTCGTTCTTTTCTTTCGGCTGCAAAAGAAGTTTCGTATTCAAAACCTATTATTGTTCTTAAAACTGGTAAAAGACAACAACTAGAAAACAACTCTTCCAAGCAAGCAAACTTTCCTTCGCCTATTCGTTTTGAAGTAGATGAAGATTTGATTTTTAATGCTGCTTTTCGCCGTTCTGGAATGTTGCGTGTAGATACGATAGCAGAAGTGTTTTTTATGGTAGAGGTAATTTCCAAACAACCTCGTCCGAAAGGAAAAACTTTAGCTATTCTGACCAATGCAAACGCACCTGCACAGCTCGCCACAACGATGCTTTTGAAAGGTGGAGGGCAGTTAGCAACACTTTCAGAAACGACCATTGAAGCGTTGGCTGAGTTTTTACCCAAAAATTGGGAGTATGAAAATCCGTTAGATTTACATCAATTTGCTACACCAGAACTCTACGAAAAAGCAACTGAAGTTTTGTTAGAAGACAAAAATGTAGATGGGCTTTTAGTAATCCTTGCACCACAGACAGGAAACAAACCTACCGAAACAGCCAAAAATTTATTGCGTTTTGCAGCCCTAAAACAGAAACCATTATTGGTAAGTTGGATGGGAGGAGATACTACAAAAGAAGGTAGAAAATTACTTTCAAAAGCAGGATTTCCAAACTTTCAATACCCAGATGCAGCTTCTCATATCTTTAATTATTTGTGGAAATATGCCTATAACTTAAAAGGGATTTATCAAACGCCTCGCATTTCTGATTCGATGCAAAAAAATCCTCCCAACAGGAAAAAAGTAGCTCAAATTATAGCAAAAGCAAGAACAGAAAACAGAACCGTTTTGACAGAATGGGACGCAAAACAGATTCTGGCAGCCTATAATTTGCCTGTCATTGAGACGCATCTAGCGTTTTCAGAAGATGAAGCCTGGAAAGAAGCCGAAAAAATTACCAAACCTGTAGTCTTAAAAGTTCATTCAAAATCTATTATTGATAAAAGTGAAGTAGGAGGAGTTCGATTGTTTCTTAAAGATGAGCAAACAGTACGAAAAGCCTATAAAGATATAAAAAAGAACATCGAAGAAAGAGTAAACGAAGAAGAGTTTTTGGGAGTAACGGTTCAAGAGATGAGTAGTTATGATTCTATCGAAATGTTGATGGGAAGTAGAGTAGACGTACAATTTGGTTTGATTATTTTCTTTGGAAATGGTGGAAAATCATTGCAATATTACCAAGATAGAGCTGTCGCTTTGCCTCCTTTGAACAATACGCTGGCACGAAGAGCAATAGAGCAAACGACAATTTATAAAAATTTGGTGCGTACAGATGATTTGCACGAACCGACAATGGTACTTTTAGAACAATCGATGGTTCGGTTTAGTCAGCTCGTTATCGAACAACCTTTTATCAAAGAAATTTATATAAATCCGATTTCCGTTTCTCGTACAGAAGGCGTTTTGATTTTGGATGCCGTTATGATTTTGCAATCCAATGAAACAAAAGATGACGAGCTTATTCGCTTGGCAATTCGTCCTTATCCTTCTGAATATGAAGAGAAATGGGTTTTGCCTAAAAGCAATCAACAGGTTTTGATTCGTCCAATTCGTCCAGAAGATGAACCTGCACTTTCCGAATTTCATAAAAAATTATCTCCTCAAAGTGTATATTTTAGATTCTTTCACGCTGTTAGTCTTGACCAAAGAACTTCTCACGAAAGATTATCAAGAATTTGTTTTGCGGATTATGACAGACAAATTACACTCATTATAGAAAAGGAAAAAGAGCAATCATCTATCGAAGAATCTACAAATGAACTTCGAAACGAAATAATTGGAGCAATTCAAATAATTAAAGTTCACGGAACAAAGCAAGCCGAATTTGGAATGACTGTAGTAGATGGGTATCAAGGCGAAGGATTAGGTTCTGAACTTCTCAAAAGAGCAATAGAAGTTTGTAGAAGTGAAGGAATAGAATTATTAAAAGCAGATATTTTGTCCGAAAACAAAGCAATGAGAAGAATTTGTGAAAAACTAGGGTTCAATATGGGATTTAATTCCGATGAAGGAACGGTTGAGGCTTCTCTTTATATTCAGAACGTTTTTGAGGAAGAGGAAATGGATAATGGGTAATTACAAAGTAGCGAAATGTTTGTAAAAAATATATCAAAGAAAATCATGCAACATCAATATTTCATTTCTGCTATCGGAACCGATAGTGGCAAAACTTTAGTTAGTGCTATTTTGGTAGAACATTTACAGGCTTATTATTGGAAACCTATCCAAGCAGGTTTACCCAAAGATACTGACCGAGTAAAAGAATTAGTCTCAAACAAAAATAGCGTTTTTCTAAGAGAATGTATTTGTCTTTCTCAACCTATGTCTCCTCATGCTGCTGCAAAGAAGGATAATATAAAAATAAATCTTTCTGACTTTGAATTACCCAAAAAGAGTAAGAACAAGAATCTGATTGTAGAAGGTGCAGGAGGTTTGTTTGTTCCTATTAATGATGGGCAAAATGGAAAAGCTGATTATGTAATTGACTTAATAGAAAAACTAAATTTACATTTAATTCTGGTTTGTAATCTGTATTTAGGAAGTATTAATCATTCTATTTTGAGTTTGGAAGCGATTAAGAATAGAAATATAAAACTAAAAGGAGTTATTTTTAATGGAGAATCTAATCTAGAGTCAGAACTAATTATCGAAAATTATATAATCCATCAACTTAATTCTAAAGTTCTTTTTAGAGTAAAACAAGAAAAGGAAATTTCAAGAAAGAAGGTAAAAGAATATGCAGCTCAGATTGTCTTATGAAATTATATAGTTGTATTTCTATTCTGAAAAAATGACTTTTCATTTTGAAAAAAAAACAATATTCAAAATTCTAACAAAAAAAATAGAATAGGCGTTTTTGAGCTTTAAACAATGATTCTATCAAATGTAAAATTATTTTCAACTTTTTTTCGGCATTGGCAAACCGTTTGAAATATAGTTAGTAAGTAAGTAGATAAATAGTAAGTAAAATAACGGTTCTCAAAGTATCTGTTTTGCACATTTAGATTTTAGAAGGAAATATAAATGACAAAAATTTTTAGCAGTAACTTTATTTTTTCAGAACCATAAAAACAGAAAGTAAAGGGTAATCAGTAGTTTGTTTTCGTTTATAGTTAATAATTGTAACGAACATTTTTTGCAGCTACTCATTTTTAAATTATTCAATAGTACTCTTCTGACAAGAAACAAAAAAGCTCTCTTTTTAAGTAAAGGGAGCTTTTCGTTTTTATATAATTCCAGTATTGATCATCTTACCAAATATTTGTAGATTAATCACATCTAAATTTATATGTTTTCTACAAATATTGCGCAGCTACGCAGTTAAAATTTATTGAACAATTATAAAAAAAGTCATTTTTAACCCTTATAATCTACTGAATTACAGAACGTTGGATTATTGTGCAACTTTTTTAAAATATTTTTTTCAGTCAAAAACAGTAGTTTTATATTGCAGTTTTGAAGAAAGTCAGAATAATATTTTTCTATAAAAATTTTGACAGAATAATATAGCTATTTTACTCAAAATGAGTGTGTTAGCTAGTTGTAAGTAGAATTTTGTAGTGTCAAAAATACCTCGTACATTTGGATTGTGCTTATTTCAAACACCAATTAAACTTTTTATATACTATGGCAAATGTAATGGATTCTACGAAAGAAATGTTAGATTTTTGGGCAACTACTCAAAATAAAATCGTGGAAAACTGGGTAGGTTCTACTCGTCAGCTTCAAGAAGCAGCTAAAGAAGGCAAAGTAATGGAACAAGCTACCGACATGTATAAAAATTGGTACGATAACCAAAAAAGTATCATTTCTGAAGCAGTTGAAAAAGGAAAAGAAATTTCTTCTGAAACAATGCCAGAACAAGTAACTCAACTTATGGAACAACAATCAACACTTTCTAAAAAGTGGATGAGTACAATGAGTGAAATGGCTGATCGTCAGATGCAAATGGCTAAAATGACTAACCAAAACGGTAAGAACTTTTTAGACATGTCTGAAAACGCAACAAAAATGCAAGAAATGATGACTAGCTCTTACAAAACTTGGTTGGATTCTACTACCCAAATGATGAACGAGAGCAAAAAAATGATGACTTCAAATCCTGCTTTCAAAGCAATGCAACCTATGCAAGAAGCGTTTGAAAACATGACGAAAGGAGCAAAAACATATTTCGATGCTTACGAAATGTGGAAACCATTTATGCAAATGACACAAAACAAAAATTTTGATGTACAAGCGTATTTCAAAATGATGAACATGGACAAATTGCAAGAAATGGCTAAAGGAATGTTCGCTCAAAATCCTTCACAGTTTGGCTTTGCCAACATGGGACAAATGAGTGAGCAAATGAATAAAATGGTTGAGCAATATCGTAATACGATGACAAACAACCCAATGTTCGCTCCTTATAAAGAAATGATTGAAAAATTCTCTTCTACAATGAAGTTTCCAAATATGAATATGATGGATATGTCAAAATTTGACATGTCTAAAATGATGGGTATGATGAACATGGAAAACATGGACATGAAAAACCCTCAATTTGGTAAAGAAATATATGAGCGTATGCAAAAAATGTATGCTCCGTTTTATAAATTAATGCCACCAAGCAAAGAAAAAGAATCGTTAAAACTTTTCTCTCAAATGCAGGCAGTTTTATTTGATTACCAAGCAAAAATGGCTGATATGAATGCTATTATTGGTAAAACAGTAAAAACTACTTCAGAAGAGTTTATGACTAAAATGTTTGAATCGGCAAAAGACGGAAACGTAAAAACATACAATGAGTTCTATATGAACTGGCTTAATCATTTAGAAGAAAATATGCTTCAAGTATTTAGAGGCGATGAGTTTTCTAAATTACAAGGCGAAGTTTTGGGTCTTCAATTAGACTTGAAAACAAACTTCAACAAAGGAATGGAGCAAATGCTTTCTCCTTATCCTGTAGTTTTGAACTCTGAAATTGATGAGCTTGCAAAGCAAGTACATTCGTTGAAAGCTCGCATTCGTGAACTAGAAAACAATAGTGGCTCTTCTTCTGATAAAAATTTATCTCCAGAAATGAACGATAAAACTTATCAAGCAAGCGAAGCACCTGTAAGCAAATCAGAAACTTTAGTTCCTGCAAATGAAACTAAACCTTCTACAACGTCAAAGAAAACAACAACTCGTAAGAAAACTTCAAAGTAGTTTTTTGAAAAGTCGTTTAAGTTAAATCAAAATCATTCTGAAGTTGAGTAGTTATTCAGAATGTGAGTACAGATTTTCAAGTAAAACTGTATTTTAGTGAAATCTAACATTTCATTCAATAAAAACCCTGACTTCATAGTGAAGTTGGGGTTTTTTGTAAAAAATAGCGTATTTTGTAGCTCACTCCTTAAAGTGAGAAGTTCTGCAAAATAGGTAGAGCTTTGAAAAATACTTATGACAAAATGCTCACACTCTAAAGAGTGTGCTACATAATTCAGTTCACATTCTAAAGAATGTGCTACATAAATTCATACACACAAATTAATTTTCATTATGGAAAATCAAAATCACGAGAATACACAAACTAATGTATTTGAGAGTTTTACAAGAGAAATTACAGAGCAGACCGAAAAGCTCATGAAAGGCTATCAACTTCTGAACGATGTAAAAGAAATTGATGTCGCTACTACACATAAAGAACTCGTTTGGAGTGAAGATAAAGTGAGATTGTTTCGCTATTCTTCGGATAAGCGTAGCATGAAAACTCCTCTTTTGATTGCTTATGCACTCGTCAATCGTTTTGATATGATGGATTTGCAGTCTGATCGTAGTTTTATCGGAAATCTATTAGCTAGTGGTGTAGATATTTATCTTATTGATTGGGGCTATCCTTCTCGTGTTGATAGATATTTGACAATGGAAGATTATATCAACGGTTATCTCAACTCGTGTGTAAATTTTGTGCGAAAAGAACACAATCTTGAGAAAATAAACTTATTAGGAGTTTGTCAAGGTGGTACATTTTCTACTATTTATACTTCTCAAAATCAAGACAAAATCAAAAATTTGATTACTCTTGTTGCTCCTTTTGACTTCAATACTGACGACGGACTTTTATTCAAATGGTCTAGAGCGTTAGATGTAGACAAAGTAGTTGATGGAAATGACGGACTTGTACCGGGAGAGTTTTTGAATATGGGTTTTGATATGCTTCGTCCGTTGAGTAAATTCAAAAAAATGGCGACCATTACTAATATGATGGAAGACAAAGATAAAATGATGAATTTCTTGCGTATGGAACAATGGGTAGGCGACAGTCCTTCGCAAGCAGGCGAATGTTATCGTAAGTTTATCAAAGATTTGTATCAAGGAAACAAACTGATAAAAGGAGAATTCAAATTAGGAGGAAAATCTATCAGTTTGAAGGATATTAAGAATCCTATTCTGACGATTTATGCGTCGGAAGATAATCTTGTTCCACCTTCAGCAACTAAGCCTTTGAATGATAATGTAGGCTTAACAGACAAAACATTATACGAATTTCCAGGTGGACACATTGGAGTTTTTGTGGGTGGACGTTCTCAAAAAGAACTTGCGCCTAAGGTTTCGCAATGGTTGAAAGAACGTGATTAAAATGTTTTGAACCGTCAACGAGGCTTTGCCGTTGTTGAGGTAATTTTTGAAAAGCATTTATTCTATTTTTTGGAATGAATGCTTTTTTTGTGTTTTTATGAATCTACATCGATCCAGTTTTCGATTATTAATCCTTCTATTCTTTTCGAAATGTTTTACGTTGCGAGTAACTAAAATCATTTCGGTAGCTAAGGAAGTTGCAGCAATTAGTGTGTCGATTTCTCCTATTAAACCTCCTGTTGATTTTAACTTTGCTTTTTCGATAGCATAATGTTCGAATGCAAAACGTATTGGGAGTACACGATTTTTGAAAATAGTATTTTCTATTGAATACGCATTCTGCATGTTTTTCTCTTTGTTCTGCTCGTTTCCTCTAGCTGCACCATAAAGTAATTCCATTACAGTAAGTTCAGAAATAAAACAGTTTTTTACACCCACATCAAAAATCTTTTGAGGAATATTAAATTCGTTCTTTAAATAATGAATGCAAATATTGGTATCTAATAAGTATTTTTTCATAGTTCTATTTCTCTTGAATAATCGTTTCTATCTTCGTATAATTGTTGAGCTAGTTCCGTTCCTGTTTCTTCAGATTCCCAAGCACCTGCAAGCTGCCAAAATGCTTTTTCTTGTGCTTCTTCTTCTGCTTTTTTTCTATGTTCTATTAAGAATGCAAGGACTTTCGACACTATCAACTGCCAAAATCCATTCTATTAATTCTAGTTTTGTTTCTGAAAGTGTTTTTGTTTCTATTTCTAGAGTATTCATAATTGGTGTTTTTTTAGGTTGTAGTTTTTATACGTTTTCAAGGGCGTTGAGAGTTGGGTTAGTTTTATTTATAATTTTCAAAATACTGTTCTGCTTTTTCTTGATTTAATTTTTGGGTTTTAGTTTTGATTTCTTTTCCGTTTTTGATTACAAACTCTTCTAAAATTCCTCCTCCTTCTGTATGATTATATGATTTTTCTAAATGTCTAATTCTTACTAAACTATCTGCTTGCCATTTATTAATCATTTTGTAATGTGTACAACAATTTCCACCATCTGAAAAAGAAATAACCGTTTTATTTTCAGAATTTATACCCAATGTATCAGTAGAAAAAATCATATCAGATTTTTTGAAACTTCTATCTACAAATAGATAATATTCTGCAATACTCCTACTTACAAGATGCCAAGGACGTTTCATAATTATGTCTAATTTATTATCAAAATCTATATCTCTACGTTCTATTTTGCTATCATACCAAGCATAGAGAGTTGAGTTTTTGTTTGTAAATGTTTCTGCAACCTCAAAAGCTCCATTTTTTTCAGCATATAAAAATGACTTACATTCAAAATCATCTCCACCTATATCACAATATTTGTTCTCTACAAAAGCAAAAGAAGGAAAATCATTTACAGCCATTCCATACATAATTTGACTAAACTCATTACTTATCGTTGTGTCTTTATCAAACTTATTTTTTTGGACAATATCCAATAAAGAATCCCTATAAATCTGAAAAAATGAATCTAACTGAATAGAAGTATAAGCATTAAAATTAGGAAGTTTATTTTCTAGCTTTTTCTCTACTTTCTGCCCCTCTGCAAAATAAGGTTTTTCATTATCAGAAGTAGATTTTTGATTACAAGAAAAAAGATAAAGAATTAATAAGATTGATAAAATAGAGAGTTTCATATATCTGCTAATAATTGGTCAATAGGTTTGGTAATATTCAGTTCTTTTGATAATCTTGTATAATTTTGATAATCAAAACCTTTATAATTTTGCTCTTCTATCAAATCTTCAATACGCAGTTCTTTACGCATTGGCTTTAAAATAGAATGTGTTTTAATTTGATTTTTCCAAGAAAACTCTACTTTCTCTAAAAGATTTTCGTCTTGAAGTAACAGAATTTGATGTACCAACCAATATTTTCTTGAATCTAATTGTGATAACATAATAGTATTTTAGCGATGATAATTTTGAGTAACTTAATTAAAAATATTGAAAGAATCAAAGATAAGCAAAGAATCAAAATCACATTACAACAACTCCACCACCGTTTCCAAACCCATTCCTCTAGAACCTTTCAACAAAACAACACTTTCTCTAACAGCATTTTCTTTCAAATAATCTGTTAATTCTTTTTTATCTGCAAAACTCAAAATCAAACTAGAAACTATATTTCCTGCCGTTTTGGCTTTTGAAAACTCTTTTCCACAGACTATTATTCTATCAATTTTGAGTTGAAGTGCAAAACCCAAAATTTCTTTATGTTTGATAAATGACTCTTTTCCAAGCTCAAACATATCTCCCAAAATAGCGACTTTCTTTTTTCCATTTTTGGGCATTGCTTCCAGATGCAAAAGTGCAGCTTTCATACTGTCAGGATTTGCATTATAGGCATCTAGAATAAGTGTATTTTTGGTTTCTGTACGCTCTTTCGATTTGTGAACGGTTATTTTTGGGTAAATAATCCGAAACTCCTTTATTAATTTGAGCATTCGAAAGGCTAAAAAATTTACCAATCGCTAATGCAGCCAAAATATTAGAAAAATTATATGCGCCTGTAAGTTGAGTTTGGATTTTATTGTTTTCCTCGTCTTGATAGACAATCACAGGAACAGATGCAGACAGAGAAGCCGAATAGTAATTTTCTAATTTCTCCTTTCCATATTTTATTACTTTTCCAGTTTTCGAAACGCTTTTCCATATTCATCAAAACCGAATCATCACTATTTATAAAAACTGTTCCGTTACTCTGTTTTAATGAATTATACAATTCTGTTTTTCCTCTCAAAACACCCTCATATCCTCCAAAACCCTCTAAATGTGCATTCCCAATATTGGTAATCATTCCAAAATTAGGTTCTGTAATATCACAGAGTTCTGCTATATCGCCTACTTTATTTGCTCCCATTTCTATGATTGCAATCTCTGTATTTGTAGGCATTCTCAAAATAGTAAGAGGAACTCCAATATGATTATTTAGATTTCCTTCGGTTGCGTAAGTCTTGAATTTTTGAGAAAGAACTGAACGAACGAGTTCTTTTGTAGTCGTTTTGCCATTACTTCCCGTTATCCCTATAAAAGGAATAGAAAACTGTTTTCTATGAAAATTAGCCAATTTTTGGAGAGAATGTAGAACATCTTTTACCAACAAATATTTATTTTTATAGGCTAATTTCTTTGCATCATGCTCGTCAAAAGCAGGAATTACACTCTCATCATCAATAACGACATGAGAAGCTCCATTTTCTAAGGCTTGATAGGCAAACTTATTTCCATCAAAATTATCTCCTTTTAAAGCAAAAAAAAGTTCGTTATCTTTTGCGTGGCGAGTGTCTGTCGAAATGCCAGAAGATTCTAAAAATATTTCGTATAAAACAGGAAGCGTAGTTAGGGTAGAAGACATAATAAAAATAAAATGAGTAGAAAAAATTAAAATTGTGATGCAGCAAAAATACAAAAACAAAACAAGCAACGAGTAGTTGGGCAATACAAATCAAAAAATAAGTGGTTTTGTTTTTCTCCAATGTTGGGTCTGTAGATCCAATAATAAGGAAAAATGATAGTTGCAAAATATAGCATAGTAAAACTCTAATCTTTGATTTTACAAATTAAATTAAAACTATTACGTCTTGATAAATTTCATTAAAAATAATTGTACCTACAACTATTTTCACTAAATTTGTCTTTTCAAAATTCAAACTCACTTAACTTTTCAAAACTATGAAACGCATTTCCCTTTTTGCTAGTGCTATTTTAATAACAGGTTCAATGTCCTTTTTTTCAAGTTGTAATAATGCTCCAAATAGTCAGGATGCAGAGGTAACTGATTCGGTTGCTGTTGTGGAAGAAACTCCAATGGCGCAAGAACTTATGGTTGATCCTTCTGCGAGTGCAGTTACTTGGGTTGGCACAAAGCCAACAGGTCAGCACAACGGTACTTTCGGTATTTCTCCAGATTCTAAATTAATGGTAGAAAACGGTATGCTTACTGGTGGAACAATAATGATTGATATGACTGATATTAAAGTATTGGATATTGAAAAAGCAGAGGAAAACGCAAAATTAGTAGGGCATCTAAAGAGCGATGACTTCTTTGCGGTTGAAACGCATCCTATGACAACTTTCACTATTACGAGTTTGGAAGCGATTGATGCTTCAACTATTGAAATGGAAGAAGGCGAATATACTACTGAAAATCCTACGCACAAAATTACAGGTAACCTCAAAATGATGGACGTAGAAAAAGCAATTACTTTCTATGCAAACGTATCTATGCCATCAGAAAACGAAGTAAAAGCGAGTGCAAAATTCAATCTTGACCGTACAGACTTCAACGTAAGTTATATGGCAGAAGGAATGGATGCTGTAAAAGACAAATTTATCAACAACAAAGTAAATGTAGGTTTTGATATTACTGCAAAAGCTGGAATGTAATCCACTATTCTGAAAATTAAACTTTTAATTAAGCCAGCAAAATTATTTTAATTTTGTTGGTTTTTTTGTTTCGAAGAATAAAACTTATTGAATTTTTTATAAAAATTTACTTGCAAATCACGCTGCTGTTGAACATTTTTAAAAAAAACAGTATTATTTTTTTTCTCAAAACAACTTATTTTGCAATTTTGCGTTTTCATTCTGCATTAATCGAACTGCCTACCTATAAAGTTCTGAATTTATTATTATATTGGTAAAAGTTCATTCAAAAATCCATTGTAAATCTTACTCAAAACTCTTTTTATTATTTCATTCTTCTTATAAAATTTTTATAAAAAATGATTCATCCTTCTACCGAACTACGCTTTGTAAGTCCAGAAATTGGTTATGGCGTTTTCGCAAAAGAATTTATTCCCAAAGGGACGATTGTCTATGTAAAAGACAGTTTAGAAATTGAGGTAACTCCAAAAAAATACGAAAAATTAGACAGATATGCTCGTAGCGTAGTCGATAAATATTCCTACCGAGACGAACGAGGATATAAAATTGTAAGCTGGGATTTTGCAAAATATGTAAATCACTCTTGTAACCGAAATACAATCAGTACTGGTTACGGATTCGAAATTGCTCTTCGTGATATTCAAACAGATGAAGAAATTACAGATGAATACGGAATTTTTAATTTAGAAGGTAATTTTAATTGTGGTTGTGGTTCTGAAAACTGTAGAAAAACGATTAGTCCTTCTGATTTTGATAATTTATTCGAAGAATGGGACACAGAAATCAAAGATGCACTAACCGTTTATCACAATTCTGAACAAGCATTAGAACCTTACATTGATGAGCCTTTGTTTGAAAAACTTCAACATTATTTAGAAACAGGAAAAAACTACAAATCGGTTTATTCGCTGCACATGAAGAAAAATCATAGTGCTAGTAATGGAGTAGCAAAATAAATTTGAAATTGACCTTTTCGAAAACATAAAAAAAACCATTTCTATACAAAAGATAGAAATGGTTTTTGTTTTTACAAGAAAATGAAAAGAGTGAGTTTAAAAAATGAATTATTATTCAATAATAATTTTCTTTACTTTCATACCCTTGTCAGTAGCAACACCTAAGTTATACATTCCTTTAGCAAATTTAGATACGTCAATTTTTTGAGAGTTTGATGATTCAGAAGATTGGAATACAACAACTCCCTTTGCATCTACTAAATAGGTTTGGATAACCTTAGTATCTTTAGGAACTTTTACATTCAAGATATTTTCTACTGGATTTGGATATACATTCAAATCAATAGAAGTATCTATTTTTGAATCAGTAGCTACTTTGAAGTTAGTCACAGTAGTAGGAATCTGAGATAATTCTACAACAACACATCTATCACAACCTGTTACTGGATCAACTATGTTTATAGAAATCCAAGGATTAGGATTAGGACTTGCTACATAAAAATAAGTAGAGGTTGGTGAAGGTGTAGTAGCTAAAGAACCATAAAGAGTTCCACCACAATTAGTTACTTGAGTTAAATCTTCACCAAATCTCCAATCTATCAATAAATTAGTGTTTCCAGTAGCTGTAATAGTACTAAAAGGAGTGCCTGGAAATACTGTACGAACAAGCGTAATAGCTAAAGCATTACGAGGAACATTCAAACAAAATTGGTCACCTACACACGTTCCATTGCTAGGAGTCAGACATACATCTCCTGCTGTGGTTGCATCTAATTTTAATGTAATAAAATTATCTGTTGATGTTCCACCTCCCATTAGCGTCCAGCCATTAGGATAAGTCCAAGAGTAATCACTTATATTTCCTGTAGTTGCCGCTGTAAAAGTAATAGTAGGTTCTTCTCCAAAAGAAATACACGGATTATCTGCATTAATAGCAGTAACAGATGGTTTTGCTTGTACTTCAATCACAGTTGGTAAAGAAGCACAACCACTAGCTGAGAATGTAGTAAATGAAATAGTTGCATCTTCAGTTGTTTGTGTATAGTTGAAGGGAAAAAACGTAGGAAAAGCAATAGAAGAAACACTTCCACCACTTGCTGTAGTAACAGTAGCTATATAAGTCGAAGCACTAGCAGAAGTAACAGTATAATTTGTATTTGCTCCAGGAGCTATACAAGTAAGACCTCCAGAGATAACAGGTTTTTCTGGTCCAATCTCAAAATCAAAAGTAGCTGGTACGCTAATCGCACAACCTCCAGTCAGAGTAGCTGTAACCGTATAAGTTCCAGAAGTAGTAATTGTACCATTAGGATCAATAGTAAGTACATTTCCACTAACCGTACTAGGATCAGTAAAACCAGCAGGAAGTGCAGGACTTACCGACCAATCATAACGACCTGGATCTGCTGAAAACGAAAAAGGAACATCTGTACCACGTGTAACACAAGTAGGACCTGTAATAGTAGTAGTACCTCCATCACGGTTGAAGAAAATAGAAGTTCCTTCGCTTGTACAACCAGGATCAGTACTACTAGCAGCTCTTACTTCAACAGAACCATTAGCACCATCATTAAAGGTAATCTCAAAAGTATTTGGAGGATTTGGAGCTATAGCTGATACATCAAGAACATCCCAATCTACGCCTCCTTGTTCGACTACTGAATACGTTTGTCCTGTCTGTAATGCAGGAAGTGTAATAGTTTCTGTTGTTCCTACTGCGTCAGAAACACAATATGTAGTTTGTGTAAGTGATGGCTTGGCAGGACTTACAGTAATATCTCTTGTAAAAGTTCCACCACACGCATTAGTTACTCGTAACGAAAAATTACCAATAGCACTTGGTACAACTCCATTGTATTCTATAGTAGCAGAATTTCCATAAAGCACTTGAGAACGGATAGCAAAACCAGCAGCAGTAGCAGGAACACCATTTTGAAGAAGCTCCCAGTTGAAAATCGCATTACCAGCAAACTCATCTGTGATACTATATACTACAGTTCCGATACCAGCATTGTAGTCTAAGTTATTATCACGCAAACAAGTAGGGCCTGCAATCTCAGTAGGTACTAAATCTTTCAAAATCTCTAAATCCAAAGCAGGATCACACGTAAGCGTACCACAAGGATCAGATACAAAAGCACGGATAGCACCCTTGCCAGCACCTGCACCAGAAGTAGCAATAGTAACACTAGCCGTAAATGGAGAAGTACCAGAAGACTGCGTTTCGCTTACCTTTACTGCACCACCTGTAACAACCCAAAAAATATTGAGTGGACTAGGATTAGTAAGTGTAATTGTTTCAGTACTTCCGTCATTACTCACACACACCCAACCTTTTGTTGTTTGGATGCCGTTGGGTTGATTGATAGGAGTAGTTGCAGAGAACTGTACATTAGTTAAGGTAGCTGGAGAGGGAGTAAGGGTAATAGGAACGCTACCCAATGCTCCTGTTACTCTAACCGTTCCTGCTCCATTTATTATAGCTTCTACTTGGTTGCTAGAGGAGCTACCAAAAAAACCATTACCACTTCCTGTGCTGCCAACAGATCTTAAAAGCACACCACCATCAGCTACCCAACCAATAGGAGTACCTGCAACTACATCTGTTTCTAAAACAACTACCGAACCACAGAAGTATGCACCAGTAGGAGAAACAATAGATATATTTGTTTGTGCGTAAGAGGCACACATAATAAATAACAAGAAAAGCGATAAAACGGCTTTTCGCACGATGTTTGCTAGATTGTAAGGGTTCTGTTGAGGAACAAATCTAGCGGGCGCAGTACTACCAATACTGTTGCCCGTTTTTTGATGGGTCATAATCTTGTAAAAGTTAAATAATTAATTGACGAATTTTGAAAATTAATTGAAATAGATATAATAAAATTTTAGCACAAATGCAACAGAAAGTGCTTTAAACAACGCTTGTTCTATTACACCTCAAATATAGGAAAATAAAATTGATAATTCCAAATTGAACAATATTTTTTTTGTATTTTTTTTCAAAAAAAATAGCTGTACATACAACTATAATAAATTAAAAGTGAGTTTTTATATACTTTAATCTTCGTTATAGTAGTTATAAAGCCCTTCCTACCCTCTTCTTCGTCTTCTATTTATTCTTGTTTTTCGCAAAAAAAAGTGTATATATTTTAATTTTCTGTACCTTTGTAGATAGAAAATTTAGAGAACTGCTTTTCAGTATTTTGAAAACACTTACCATCTCATTAAATAAGTTACCTAACTATCTTCAATTATGAAACGCTTCCTACTCCTTTATATATTCTTATTTTTTAATTGCTTGATGGGTTTTGCTCAAGTGCCTACCCATCTTTGGTCTAATAATATTGCTGAATCTATTGATAAGAGTGAGGTTATTGCCACAGCAGTAAATCAGCAGGGAGATGTTTATGTAGTAGGAGGGATAAATACAAGTGCAGACTTTGATCCTTCTTTTAATGTAGCAAACATATCAGCGAGTACACCCTTAGGAGAACTTTATATAGCGAAGTACGATAAAGACGGAAATTATATTTGGGCATATCCATTTGGACAAGGAAATGTTAGTGTGGCAGATATAAAGTTAGACAGTAGAGGAAATATTTGTTTAGCAGGATTTTTTACGACAACTGTAGACTTTGATATTTATCCCTTTAGTAACCATATACTTAGTACTGGTGGTGTTGGGTCTGGCGAAACTTATATAGCAAAGTATAATAGTGATGGAAGTTTATTATGGGTAGAAAGAGTAGAGAATGTATCTCCTACTGCAGGAAATTTTGTTTTTTTTTATGATGTTAATAACAACGACGATATAATAGTATCTGGATCTTTTTCTGAAACAGTATCTTTTGGGTTTAGTAATTTTCAAATGACAAGTAGTATAAATACGAGCGATACTTTCATAGCGAAATACGATGTGTACGGAAATTTTATTTGGGCGAAACAACTCGGAAGCCCCTCTATTCCTTCACCCTTCTGTTATGAAATTGCTTCTGACCAAAACTTAGACGTATATTTAGTTTTTTTGTTTCGTGATCCTATAGACTTTGATCCTAGTACAGTTAGCTTTATACTTACGCCTACTTTAAATCCTAGTGTCAACTATGCTCTTGTGAAGTATGATAGTAATGGAAATTTCATTTGGGCTAATCTCATAGATGCAATGAACAATGTAGCCTTTGGGGCTATTAGAAACCTCTCTATATCTTTCCCTACTCCTAACGAACTTAATTTTGTAGGCTCTCTCCAAAATGTATTTGACTTTGACCCAAGTGGAGGCACTGCTATTTTTTCTTCTCCCTCTGATTTAAATACCTTTTTTGCGAAGTATGATATAAATGGTAATTTCATTTCTATGCAGCAGCTTATAAGTCCTCGTAATGTAATAGGAAAATCCACCACCGATGCAGCAGGAAATTTATATTTTCCCTTTTCTTATCAAGGAACGGTAGATATAGATTTATCTTCTACTAATACAGTAAATCTTACAGCAGTTAGTCCTCCTTTTCCAAATTATTCAGATTTATCAATGGTTAGTTTTGATAAAGATTTTAATTATCTATGGCATGGAGAAGTTTTTCCTCAAAATGACGGTATAAGTTATGTATCTGGTTCAGATTTAGAGCTAGACACAAAAGGAAATTTTTATATGGCAGGAAATGTGAGAGGAACAGCCGATTTTGATATGCTTTCAGGGGTAGCAAATATTTCTTCTCTTGGTACAGCACAACCAAATGCTTTTTTAGCAAAATATGGTATTCCAGAATGTAGTCTGAATTTAAAATCAGATACAGTAGCGTGTGGTTCTTTACTTAATCTTACTGCTCCAAGTGGTTTTACTTCTTATACATGGACATTTCCAGACGGAACAACAACTTCGACAAATCCTACTATTGCAGCAAACCAAACAGGGATTTACTATTTAGATATTGTAAGTAGATGTGGAACAGCAAGAGATAGTATAAATGTAGGTTTTACTCCTTCTTCTACGGTAGATTTAGGAACTGACAAACAAATTTGTGCAGGTGCTTCTACTGTTTTATCTGCACCAAATGGTTTTACTTCTTATCAATGGACACTTCCAAACGCCACCACTTCAAACATTCAAAATCTGACAGCAACAGAAGCAGGAACATATTCTTTGCAAGTTACAGATGCGTGTGGAACTGCGACAGATGCGATTAACGTTACAATTTTGCCACTTCCTACGGTAGATTTAGGAATAGATAAACAAATTTGTGCAGGTTCTTCAACTGTTTTATCTGCACCAAATGGTTTTACTTCTTATCAATGGACACTTCCAAATTCCACTACTTCGACCGTTCAAAATCTTACAGCTACAGAAGCAGGAACATATTCTTTGCAAGTTACAGATGCGTGTGGAACGGCTACAGATGCGATTGATGTTACAATTTTGCCACTTCCAACAGTAGATTTAGGAATTGATATTGAGATTTGTGCAGGAACTTCTACTGTTCTGAATGCGCCAAATGGTTTTACTTCTTATCAATGGACACTTCCAAATTCTACTACTTCAACCGTTCAAAATCTGACAGCAACAGAAGCAGGAACATATTCTTTACTCGTTACAGATGCGTGTGGAACTGCGACAGATGCGATTAACGTTACAATTTTGCCACTTCCAACGGTAGATTTGGGAACAGATATTGAAATTTGTGCAGGTGCTTCAACGGTTTTATCTGCACCAAATGGATTTACTTCTTATCAATGGACACTTCCAAATTCTACTACTTCAACCGTTCAAAATCTGACAGCAACAGAAGCAGGAACATATTCTTTACTCGTTACAGATGCGTGTGGAACGGCTACAGATGCGATTAACGTTACAATTTTACCACTTCCAACGGTAGATTTGGGAATTGATAAACAAATTTGTGCAGGTTCTTCTACTGTTTTATCTGCACCAAATGGATTTACTTCTTATCAATGGACACTTCCAAATTCCACTACTTCAACCGTTCAAAACCTAACAGCTACCGAAGCAGGAACATATTCTTTACTCGTTACAGATGCGTGTGGAACTGCGACAGATGCGATTGATGTTACTATTTTGCCACTTCCAACGGTAGATTTAGGAATTGATAAACAAATTTGTGCAGGAACTTCTACCGTCTTGAATGCACCAAATGGATTTACTTCTTATCAATGGACACTTCCAAACGCCACCACTTCAACCGTTCAAAATCTGACAGCAACAGAAGCAGGAACATATTCTCTGCAAGTTACAGATGCGTGTGGAACGGCAACAGATGCGATTGATATTACAATTTTGCCACTTCCAACGGTGGATTTAGGAAACAATATAGAAATTTGTGCAGGTTCTTCTACTGTTTTATCTGCGCCAAATGGATTTACTTCTTATAGTTGGGTTTTACCAAATAATTCAGTTTCAAACCTTCAAACAATTACCGTTTCAGAAGCTGGAAATTACAAATTGACAGTTACTAATTCTTGTGGTGCTGCAACTGATGAAATTGCTTTAAATGTTTCTCCAAATCCTTCTCTAAACTTAGGAAACGACGTTTTTACGTGTCAGAATGATACAACTTTAGTCGCTCCTTTGGGTTTTGATTCCTATTTATGGACACTTCCAAACGGAACGACAATTATAAATCAAACTATTGCAGCCAGTCAAGCAGGAAACTATATTTTGAAAGTGGAAAATGATTGTGGAACTGCTCTTGATACAGTTGCTTTGAATTTCAATCAAAAACCGAATATTGATTTAGGAATTGATACTTTATTATGTCAAAATAAAAACATAACTATTTCATTACCAGATACTTATGATTATGTTTGGTTTGATAATGATACTTCAAAAGTTCGTTCTTTTTCAAATTCAGGATTGTATTATTTTGATATACTAAACGAATGTGGTGCGAAAAGAGATTCCATAATTATCAATAATTTTGTAGAACCGACGGTAGAATTAGGCGAAGATAGGCTACTTTGTGAAGGAGAAACGATTATTTTATCTGTAAATAATCCTACAAACTTTCCTGTTTTATGGAGTACTGGAGATACAACAAATAGTATAGAAATAAATGAAAAAGGTACATACTCTGTTGAGGTTTTTTCTGACTGTGAAATTTATACCGATTCTGTGTTAATTAACTACAAAAGAAAACCAAATCTTACACCAATAGAAAATAAAATTTTGTGTGATGATGAAAATTATTTTGTGCAAATTGACTCTACAAATCAAGATATTTCTATTATTTGGTTTGATGGAAATACTGATTTCAATAGGACTTTAAGAGGAACAGGAACTTATTTTTATACGCTTTCTAATAATTGTGGAAGTGTTAGCGATACATTTTCCATTGTTTTGCCTACCAATAATGAGATAAATTTGGACTTAGGAGAAGACAAAATACTCTGTAATGGCGAAAGTACGTTGTTGAGTGCAGCAAATGAAAGCGATAGTTTTAGTTATTTATGGAACACAGGCGACACAACGGCAGAACTTTCTGTCAGTACGGCAGGACAATATGTCGTAACTGTCAGTAATTTATGTTCTTCTAAAAGCGATACGATAAAAATTGATTATTTAACAGATATTAACACAAAAATAGATTTAACTCAAAAAGATTGTGGAGAAGCTGTTCTAAATATAGAGTTGAAAGAAGGAGAATCTGTAAGGTGGAATGACGGAAGCAGTTTGTCAGAATTTGTTCCCACCGAATCTGGGATTTATGAAGCCGAGGTTTCGAATGATTGTGAAACAAAAGTTTATTCTATCGAAGTCGAAATTATAGATTTTACAGAAGCCTTTCCAAATGTCATCACACCAAATGATGACGGTTTTAATGATGCGTATGTTTTACCTTTTGAGGGAGCGCAAATTTTCGTTTATGACCGTTGGGAAAAATTAGTTTACAGAAATGATAATTATAAAAACGATTGGTCGCCAAAAAATCTAACAGGTGGAACTTATTTTTTACTTATCAAACATCCGTGTCTTGATGGAAATAAAAAAATTGTGCTTTCGGTTTTGAAGTAGATTTTTAGTATATTTGAGTGTTCTGTCTAGGAACAAAATTAGCGGGTGCAGTATTACAAGTACTGTTGCCCGTTTTTCTTTTATTTTGTGTTTATTTTATAAAGCAGTTTTAAGTCTTCCATTTTGCCAAATTCCTGTTTGCTTTTGTCCATTGGTTTTATAGAGTGTTCCTTTTCCTGTTTGTGAATTGTACGACCACTTACCAATATAATGCTCACCATTTGGGTAATACATAGAGCCGTTTCCGTGACGCTGATCTTGATACCATTGTCCTTCATAACGACTTTTATTTTGATAGTGCATCGATCCGACTCCGTGTTTTTGATTACTTTTCCAATCTCCAATGTATTTACTATTATCCGACCAGATATAAGTTCCTCTTCCATCACGTCTTCCTTCTGTAAAAGTGCCTTTATAATATCCTCCAGAAGCATAATACATAGTACCTTGTCCATTGAATTTTCCATCTCTAAACTTCCCTACATATCTGCCTGCTTCCGAAATTAGCTCTCCAAAACCATTCTGACAATCTCCTGTTTTGCATTCTCCTTGTTTTGCATTTACTAAAATATCCTCTTCTTCTACATGCACATCAATTCCAGACATTATTCCCTGTTTGTCAAACTGAATTCGGAGGTCAAACTGTTTGTCTTTGTATAGCCACGTCGAACCCGTTCTATAATTGTATTTTTTGTAAGGCGAACCCATTATATAAGCTACATAATTTTGGTCTGAATAAGGCGTAATTTTTTCGGTAAGAGGATGCGATACTTCTCCAAACCCTGATTTATTGACAGCTACTTTATACAAATATCCATAATCGTTGAAGTAAAAACGAAGTTTGTTATTATTAAAAACGTATTGAAAATGGTCGTAAGCCAGATGAATTTGTTGATATCCATCTTTTTGTCTGTTGCTGGCAGATTTTACTTCTTCACTATTTTTGTGTTTTCCTAAAAGGTCATACAAATTATTCGAATCAAAAAAATCTTGTCCTTTAAAGTCTCCTCCTTCCCAAAAGCCTTTTTTCGTTACTCCATTTGTATAAACGAGTTGTCCTTTTCCGTGTTTTTTTCCGTCTTTCCATTCTCCTTCATACCGAGAACCATCTCTTTCTACATAAATCCCTTCTCCATTTTGGCAGTCTCCAGAAACGCAATTTTTGAAGCGCAGTAATATTCCTCTCAATCTTGATTTTATACGTGAGCCTGTATAATAAAAGACCACCTCAACAGGAAGTTTGTCATATTCCATATAATTAGCATTGTCTTTTGCTGGTGCACCTAGCTTTACAATAGTTGAAGATTTTGTATCTCTCCAAGTTAAGTTTTTTGGAAGTCTGCTAGAATAAGCTGCAAATTGTTTATCATCAACAGAGTAGGTGTTATCATAAAGCATTATTTTATCGATAATATTTCCTTTATAAAAACCGACTCTAATTCCACTACTCGGATACGTCCAGACAGAAGTAGAACTAAGGGACTCATCTCTTATACCCAGTTTATTCAAAAAATCTCTTACCAACGGGTCTGTTTTCGGTTTTCCTATAAGTTTGAACAAATTATCTCCATCAACTGTATTTGTAAGTACTTTGATAGCAGAAGCAAAAGGACACATGAAAAGTAAAAAAACAAGACATAGAAAAATGCTCCAACTATTCACTACTTTTAAAGAAGAGAATAAATAATTTTTGCTTGTTTTTATGGTTGATTTATAGTTTTTAAGAAAAGTTGGAATAAATAAAGTCAAATCAATAGGATAGAATAATATATTTGTAAGAATAAATTTTACTTTTTCCACAATATGTTATGAAAAAATGAGAGCAAACACAGAGAGTATAATTTTTTGTCTTAACATCTTAATTTACAAAGTGTTGTATAAAAAAGCGCAAAACTTTTTATTCTCTACTTACTCTTAGAATGATTTGAAAATTAAACTGTATCTGCCTTTTTTAGATAAACGAATTTAACTAAAATAAGTTCTGTTTGTATTTTATAATGTATTTTGAAAATTCTTTATAAATAAAATCAAAAAATCCAGCCTATTAAATTTATGTTTACAGGAATTATTGAAGAAATAGGAACGCTTATTTCAATACACAAACAAGGAACAAATCAAATTTTTGAAATAGAATCAGCTATTTCTAATCAGCTCAAAATTGATCAAAGTGTTGCACACAATGGTGTTTGCTTGACAGTTACGAAAGTAGATAAAACAGAAAATAGACATTTTGTAACTGCAATTACAGAAACACTTCAAAAAACGGATTTGGGCAATTGGACAGAAGGCTCGAAGCTAAATCTAGAACGTTGTATGCCTGCTAATGGGCGTTTTGATGGTCATATTGTACAAGGACATGTCAACCAAACAGCTATTTGTATCAAAATAATTGATGAGAATGGAAGTTGGCGTTTTTATTTTGAATACGAAGATAAAGGAAATTTTACGGTTCAGAAAGGTTCTATTTGTACAAATGGCGTTAGTCTGACCGTTGTAGATTCAGAAACCAGTACAGAAGGAGATACAGAAAAAAACGCAACAGATAAAGTAAGTAAAGGTAGTTTTAGTGTGGCTATCATTCCTTATACCTATCAACACACCAATTTTCATCAATTAAAAGTAGGAGATATAATAAACCTTGAATTTGATATTGTTGGAAAATATATGAAATTGCTTTTTGAAAAACATATTAATTCAATCAAAAATTAAAGATTATGTGTACTGTTTCTCAAAAACGTAATCGATTTTTCGTATCTTTCAAATTATTATTAAAAAGTAAAACTCATAACCAAAAATGTAGTGTGGGTAATACAATTCTATTAGATACATGTTTTTGAATTATAGATTATAAATATGCTTATCTCGTCTTTACAATTCGTAATCCATAACTGTTTTGAAGCCTACTAATAGTCATCGGTGGGGACACCGAAAACGACTTTCTAATCCTATCTTGCCGTTGTTGGTGTCCCCACTAACGACATGAAGTAAAAAAATAAAAGACCCTAATATATGAATTGTTTAATTGTAGATGATGACGAATTTTCTCGCAACATAATCAAGCATTTTGTCAATAAAACGGACGGTCTTACTGTCCTTGAAGAAACTGATAATGCTGCCGATGCCTTTACACTCATCAAAACTAAAGAAATTGATATTGTTTTTTTGGATGTTGAGATGCCCGAAATGACAGGACTTGACCTTATGAAAACGCTTGATGATATGCCACAAATTATTCTGGTTACTTCTCGTGCAAGTTATGCTGTTGAGGCGTTTGAGCATAATGTAACCGATTATTTGGTAAAACCTGTTAATTACGCTCGTTTTTTGAAGGCTGTTGGAAAGGCAGAAGCAAATCTAAAAGCGTCGAATGTAACGGTAGAAAACCAAGATGAAGTATTTATAAAAGCTGATAACAAAATTGTTCGTTTGCGTTTGAGTGACGTTTATTTTATTGAAGCCTTATCGGATTATGTAATCATAAATACCGATACACGAAAATATATTATTCATTCTACGATGAAAGGTTTGGAAAAAAAATTACCTGAATCTGATTTTATTCGTGTTCATCGTTCGTATATTGTCAATTTTACCAAAATAACAAGCATTGAAGATACAAGTGTAGTAATGCCGAGCAAAACTATTCCGATTGGTGCATCTTATAAAACTCGTTTTATGAAAAAATTGAACTTATTGTAAAAAATTGAGAAGCAAAAATTAATGAATTTTGTGTTTTTGAAGAAAAATTAGGTTCGAATAGAAATATTCAAACTTTTTTTTTGTTAATTGCATTAGAATTAGAACTAAATACAATTATTTTATAATTTAATTAAATAAAAATGGAAAAAGATTTTAACGAGCAAGAAGATTCTGCACAAGATTTTCAAAAAAAGAAGTATGAAAACACAGAAGAAACCTATCAGAAAGACACAACTGCAACAGGAGAAACTACACAAGCAGCTTTCGTAAACGAGAATATTCATGAAGAATACATGAACCATCTGCGCAAAGACCAAAATATAGGAATGGCAGTTCTGGCTGGTTTTGGTGCTTCTATTCTGGGAGGTATTCTGTGGGCTGTTGTTACGGTTGCATCAGGTTGGCAAATTGGTTTTATGGCTGTTGGTGTGGGTCTTTTAGTCGGATTTGCTGTTCGCTTTCTGGGTAAAGGAGTAGATATTCCTTTCGGAATCATAGGAGCAGTATTTTCTTTGTTGGGTTGTGTGTTTGGTAATTTCTTGACTATTTATGGAATGACAGCGCAAACATACAACGTAGGATATTTCGAAGTCTTGAGTTTGATAGAAGTAAGTGCAGTAATAGATGGATTTATTGCCAATATAGGACCTATGGATTTGCTTTTTTATGGACTTGCAATTTATGAAGGATATAGATTTGCAACCATTTCTCCAACAGATGAAGATTTGTTAGAATATGCAGCACAAAGAGAAAATGTGTAATTAAGCAATAATTCTACTACAAAAATTAAAACAGAAAACCGATTTGATAAATTTGCATCAAATCGGTTTTTTTGCTTTGGTTTCTGAAGCTGTAGTTTAGAAAAGGTATATCTTATCAATATGAGTGACATTTTCCAAATTCTGCATATGAACTTATCTTTGGCAAAATAATAGTTTGCTTTTTCCATAAAATAGGGTGTGCAGACCCTATTTTATGGAAAAAAGACAGTTGCACGGAAGAAAATTTGGCAATAATGTTTCTAGTTTAGAATATCACTCATATTGTTTTATAGTACAGATTGAAATGAAGGAAATTGAACCTCCTATTTCCCATTTCCTATTTTCCATTCTCCAATTCCTACTTCATAAAATTCAAACTACGTTCTACAAAACTAGAAAGAGCTTTTCCTTCTAATAAGTTTTGAGAAAGAAGAGATAAATCATACGCTTGTTGAGCAATTTGTTTTTGTGTTTCTTCGTCTTTTGTGTCCAAAATTTTCTGTACTAACGAATGATTTGCATTTACAATAACATTATACTGGTCAGGTAGATTCATTCCGTACATTCCTCCACCTCCAGACATCGCCATTTCTTTCATACGACGCATAAATTCGGAAAGTGTAAGCGTTACAGGCATTTCGTCAGTTGGCATTGCTTGAACTTGAACAGTATGATTTTCAGTAACAATTTTCTCAAAAACTTCTTTTACTTTTGTTTGGTCTGCTTCTGACAAAACGGCTTCTAAAACTTCATCTTTTGCAATAATTTTGTCGGCTGTATCAGAGTCAATTCTACGAATAGAAATGTTTTCTAATTTACTTTCCAAACGCTGAATCAAATGAGAATCGATAATCGAATCCATTACCAAAACATCATAACCTCGTTTTTGAGCAGAAGAAATAAAAGTATGTTGTTTTTTTACATCGGCAGCATACAACCAAACTTTTTTGCCGTCTTTATCGGTTTGATTAGTTGCGATTTTTTCGTTGTACTCATCAAATGTAAATGTTTGTCCATCTACATTTTTTACTAACGCAAATTTTTCGGCTTTCTCTAAAAACTTCTCGTCCGTAATCATTCCAAATTTCACAAAAAGACCTATATCGTCCCATTTGCTGGCGTAACCTTCTCTATCGTTTTTGAAAAGTTCTTGTAATTTGTCAGCTACTTTTTTGGTAATGTAACTACTAATACGTTTTACATTTCCGTCTGCTTGCAAATAACTTCTCGAAACATTCAAAGGAATATCTGGAGAATCAATTACACCATGTAAAAGTGTCAAAAATTCGGGAACAATTTCTTTTACTTCATCGGTAATAAATACTTGACGACTATACAATTGAATTTTATCCTTTGAAGCAGTCAATTCTTGTTTTACTTTAGGGAAATACAAAATTCCTGTAAGCTCAAAGGGATAATCTACATTCAAATGAATCCAAAAAAGTGGGTCTTCGCCCATTGGATAGAGCTTTTTATAAAACTCCAAATAATCTTCGTCTTTTAGTTCAGAAGGAGATTTTGTCCAAAGTGGATTTGTATCATTGATTTGCTCGCCTTCAAACTCTATCGGAATGGGTAAAAACTTAGCGTATTTATCCAAAATTCCTTTCAGACGAAAATTGTCTAAAAACTCTTCCGAATCTTCTGCAATGTGAAGAATAATATCAGTTCCTCGCTCTGCTTTCGTTGTCGCTTCCAAATCATACGAAGTCGAACCTTCACATTCCCAATGCGCTGCTTCATCTTCTTTAGCTGAAAAAGCACGAGAGATTATTTCTACTTTCGTCGAAACCATAAAAGCAGAATAAAAACCTAAGCCAAAATGTCCGATTATTTGCTTATTATTTGGCGCATCTTTGTACTTTTCTACAAATTCGGTTGCACCAGAGAAAGCAATTTGATTGATGTATTTTTTGATGTCTTCGCCAGTCATTCCGATTCCGTTATCACTAACTGTAATCGTTTTGGCTTCTTTATCAAAAGATACTTTTACTTTCAGTTCTCCTACTTCGCTTGTTGCTTCTTTATCAAAATCAGATGAAGAAGACAAATGCTTTAGCTTTTGAGTAGCATCTACTGCGTTAGCTACAAGTTCTCTCAAAAATATTTCGTGGTCAGAATAGAGAAACTTCTTGATGATTGGAAAAATATTTTCCGTATTTACTGATAAATTACCTTGTTCTACGCTCATAATTCTATTTTATTGTTGTTTAGTTGTTGGTGTCGCTTCGCTAAAACACCAACAACGGCTGTTATTTTAAATGTCATATTTCTGACAGTTGGAAACTGTCAGCTACGTTATGCTAAGGAGTTAGCTAGTTTTATTCCAATCAGATTATTGAATTTTTTAATGTGTAAAATCGGAAATTTTGTCAGTCTTTGAATGAAAATTACCCAAGAAAATAATATTATTCTTAAATTAGAGTTTATCCAAACTCAACTTACTTTCAAGCTGTGAATTCCTTTACCAAATTATTCTACATTATCGTCTTTTCTACTTTATTTTTCTCTTGTTCTTCTTCTTCTAAAAAGGAAAAAGAACTGACTTTAGAAGAATTATTAATTAAGAATTGGAAACTGTATCAAGTAACAGGAAAAAATAATAAATACAGAACAGACTCTAATATTCTTTATGATGATAAATATTTAGAGTTTAGAAAAGATAAAACCTACAACACAAATGCACCAAAATATTTCAAAAAAGAACACGGAGTATGGAATATCAATGCAACCAGAGATAGTATTTATTTGAATAAAAATACAGACAAACAGATTATACTTTCTATTTTTGGTGTTTATAGAACAGGACTGTTTTTGCTATCTTATGAAGTAGAAAGTGAGCAGGATTTGCAAGGTCAGTTGTATTCGTTACAGTTCAGGTAAAATAAAAGCATCAAAAAAAGGACTTGATTGAAATAACATTTGGTAGAAGACTAAAAAGCACTTAAATTTCGGCTTCTAATTAGAAAGCAGTATTTTAGTTTGAACAAAAAATCAAAAATTCATTTTAGGACAACAACTTAATTATGAGTGAAGACCCAAAATTTACTACCCAAAATTCGGACAGCAAGGATTCAGAAGATGTAAATTATAATTATCCTGACTGGCAACATGGTTTGCGTGACTCTTGGGATTTTGTAAAGTCGTTTTTCTTTCGCCTGACTCACTTAGCTTCTGATACAGATTTTGTAGGAACGGTAAAAAGTATAAAATCAGGAGTTGTTTTGGAGGGTTCGAACCTGTGGGTTTTGATTTGTTCGGTCATGATTGCTTCCATTGGTCTTGATTTGGATTCGGCAGCCGTTATTATTGGTGCCATGCTTATCTCTCCCTTGATGTCGCCTATCTTAGGAATTGGTTTGGGAGCAGCCATTAATGACAGAGAAACGCTGATAAAGTCATTACGAAATTTTTTGAGTGCTATTATTCTGACTTTGGTAACAAGTGTTATTTATTTCAAAATCACTCCTTTAGGACTTCTGACTGACCAAATGCTTTCTCGTACCGAACCTAATTTGTTAGATGTTTTGGTTGCATTTTTTGGTGGTCTGGCTGGTATTATTGCAGGTTCTCGTACCGAAAAGACGAATGCTATTCCGGGTGTGGCGATTGCTACAGCACTTATGCCTCCCTTATGTACAGCAGGTTTTGGATTAGCGACAGGGAAATGGGATGTTTTTGCAGGTGCATTTTATTTGTTTTTCATCAATGCCGTCTTTATTAGTCTTTCTACCTACATGATTGTGCGTTTTTTGAAGTTTCCGTATGTAGAAGTAATGAATCCTCTTTTAGCAAGACGTGCCAGAATTACAGCATATATTGTTGTTGCACTTTTACTTGTTCCGAGTGTTCTTTTCTTATTCAAAAAACTAACTGAAAACTTTCGCAATCAAAACATTACTTCATTTATCACAAAAAATATTAATCCAAATTTTGACCTAAATTCTGTTCAATGGAAAGTAAAATTAGATTCTACTAACATTTACAGACTTCGTGTCATTAGTTTTGGAGCAGGAACATATATCAATTACGATTCTGTTCTTAGCTTAGAAGAAAAGTTTAATACAGAAGCAAAAAGTTCGTGGAAACTAACAGGTTTTGATACAGAAGACAGCATTCATATCGAACTAGTACAATCAGAAGAACCTGCTGACTCCGAAACTCGTGTGGAGCGTACAGTTATGAATAATGCAAAGCGTTATATTGAGATAAAATTTAGGGAAGAAATGGGAACCTACAAGCAAAAAGACCAAATAATAATAGGAAAAGACAAGCAAATCGAAGACTTGAAACAAGAACTTTTGTATGCTAGAGGAGATACTTTGCCTTTTGAGGTAATAAAAAATGAACTTAAAGCTATTTATCCAGAACTCAAAGAAATCGGTATAGCTAGAGTTCGCCAGACTGATTTTGAAAAAGATTCTTTATCCTTTATGTTGTTGGTAAAATGGGAAGGCGAGCCAGCTAGAAGCAAGAGAACACGCACAAAATACGAAGACCGTTTGAAGAATTTTATCAATGTAAAACTAAAAGACAAAAAGGTCGGAATTATTAGTTATTGATAGATTCTTAGTTGCATTGAAGATACAGGGCATGCGCATAACAAATTGTCGCTTCGCTAAAACACCAACAACGGCATTTGAAATTGAAAAAGACAATTTGTTATGCACCCATAAAAAATTTTGTTTACTTCCTATTTTTAATTTTTATTTATTAAATTGCACCTCATTGAAATATAATGTGACCAATATGATTGCTACTTTTGAACAGCGTATATCATCTTTCGATATAGGTTACTAATAATACGAAAAAAAATTGCTACTAATCCATTGTTAGAGAAATTCGTTTTGATATAAAACAAATTTCTGGCTGGCAACAATATTTTCTAAATTATTTTTAATTATTCAAATTCTAACAATTATGCGTTATACGATATTTGTCTTTTTTCTGTGCCTTTTTATGTATTCAAGCTCTGCACATGGTTTCTTACCTTCTGAATCTGGTTCGTCTAATTTGATTAAAGCAGAAACGACAAAAAAGAAGAACTCAAGTAAAAATCTTGAAAAACAGACCCAAAGAGAAGCTAAAAAATTAGCTAAACAAGACAAAAAACAGTTTAGAAAAGCACTTCGAAAAGCTGTTTTCAAAAACTATAAACCTAAATTATTCAAGAAAAAAGCAGAAAAGAGAGGTTCATTAAAAGATGGTAAAAACCCAAGTGTTATTTCAATAATTGCTTCTATTGCTGGATTTGTTTTTTTCCTATCTGTTATTCCAATTTTATTTGTACCTATCCTTTCTACTTTATTTGGTGTTCTTGCGTATTTGGTAATAGGTTCTTTGCTTGTAGGAATTATCGCTGGAACGATTGGACTTATTACAAAAGATGAAACAAAACATGATATAAAAAAGACAAAATTATTGTCTTTGATAGGTCTTTCAACTGGTTTGGTTGCTGTTCTGTTACTTGTCCTAACTGTGCTTTTATTCCAATAATTTTTTTTAACAGATTCAGTTATTTACTTGTAGAAGCCTTAATAATTTCCAATTCTAAGAAATAATACGGTTTGTTTTACATAAAAATAGAGTATTGAATTATGTACAGAATCATTGATTTAGGTAAAAAAACTTTTTTTTTGTTTTTTATTACTTTAATCAGTTTGAAAGTTCTGTATATTCAATACTCTATTAATTTTGAAGAAAAGTTAAACTATAGTTCTAAGTAAAAAGTAATTTTAATTCGCATAAGTCTGACGTAAAATTGGATAAATAGTTTGCCAGATTGTATTTGCTACAATTTCATATCCCTCTGCATTTGGATGCAAACGGTCAGAAAGATTGAGATGCACTTCTCCCATTACACCTTCCAATAAAGAAGGAATCAAAGGAGAACCATATTTTTGAGCCAAATTCTCATATACCTTCTGATACTGAACAGCGTACTGTGAGGCAATTTGTCCCATCATTCCGAAACCCAATAATAATTCAATAGGTAATTTTACCTTCGCCAGCACAATCATTACATTCGGATATTGCGCCTTTGTGCGTTCGATAATTTGAGTTAGATTTTGTTCCATTCTTTGAGGTGTAATTCCTCTAAAAAGGTCGTTTATTCCCAAAGCAAGAACAAAAATATCTACTTCCTGTTTTTGTAAAATATTCGGCAAACGCATAATTGCGCTATGTGTAGTATCTCCACTAATACCTGCATTAACGGTTGTATAAGGCAATCCATATTTATCTATTTTTTGTTGAATAAGAGCTGGAGGAGCTTGATTTGACTCTAATCCGTAGCCTTCTGTCAAACTGTCACCGAAGAACACTATATTTTTCATAGTAATTGTTTTTTTAAGTAAATAGAAACAGATTCAAAAAAATAGCAACTCTTTTACGTATTACAGTAAATAAGACTAAAAATAATTTTTATTAATAGCTTTACTATTCATTTTGCTAATAAGTATCTGAAAAATGATTGTTATACTTTGTAGTATCTATATGCAAAAACCGTGTACTTTACAAAGATTGAAAGTAAAAGCTAATAAATAAAACTTATATTATTTTTTTGAAGGAGTATTTTTTAAAAAAACTGTTGAACTATTTTGTTTGAAATACTACATTTTGAGTATTTTGACTTAATCACAAAAAAAAGAACTCAACTAATTGAGTTCTTCTTTGAATATGAATTAATAAAGAAAAAGGTATTATCTTTTTCTACCTGCACGAGGTTTGCGAGATTTATTTGAGCTTTTATATTCTTCTTCTTCTGTTTCCATCAACAAATCAATTGTTCGCTTTTCCATATCTACTGCTTTTACTCGTACTTCTACTTTGTTTCCTAATGTATATGTTTTTTGAGATTTTCGTCCGATTACTCGTTGTTTCTTAGGTTCATATTCAAAATAATCGCCTTTTAAGTCTGACAAACGAATCATTCCCTCACAAGCAGTAGAAGGTATTTCTACATACAATCCCCATTCAGTTACACCAGAAACCATTCCTTCAAATACATCTCCAACACGGTCAGCCATGTATTCAGCTTGTTTGAAACGAATAGAAGCACGCTCTGCATCAGAAGCACGTTTTTCCATATCGGAAGAATGACGAGCCAAATTTTCATACTTTGCAGGATCGACGGATTTGATATTATCATTCAAATATTTTTCAATCAAACGATGCGCCATCATGTCAGGATAACGACGAATAGGCGACGTAAAATGCAAGTAATGCTCAAAGGCAAGTCCGAAATGTCCTGTTGCTTTGGTAGTATAAACTGCCTTCGCCATCGAACGAATAGCCAACGATTGCAGCGTTTCGTGTTCGGGTTTGCCCTCTGTTTGTTCTACTAATTTAGCCAAAGAATTGGCAAAATGTTCAGGTTCAATGTTTATATCATACCCAAAACTTTTTGCCATTGCTTTTAGGTTTCCTAATTTATCTGGATCTGGATCGTCGTGGACACGATAAATCATCGTATTTTTTTCTTTTCCATTTTTATATCAATATACAAATTCGGCTACACTTTTATTTGCTAATAACATAAACTCTTCTACGAGCTTATGAGCATCTTTACGAATTTTCGGAATAACGCCCAAAGGCTTTCCGTTTTCATCTAATTCAAATTTTACTTCCTGCGTTTCAAAACTAATTGCTCCGTGCTTAAAGCGTTTTGACTGTAATTTTTTAGCAAGGTCATTCAATACATTTATTTCGTCTGCATAATCTCCTTCTTTTGATTCAATTCTCTCTTGTGCTTCTTCATACGTAAAACGACGGTCTGAATAAATTACTGTTTTTCCGTACCAGCGTTTGTGTACACTTCCGTTTTTATCTAATTCGAAAACAGCCGAAAAAGCTAATTTTTCTTCTTGTGGACGCAGCGAACAAAGATTATTCGAAATTCGTTCTGGAAGCATCGGCACAACTCTATCAACCAAATAAACTGAAGTAGCACGCCTTTGGGCTTCTTTTTCTAATAACGTATTCGGACGAATATAATGCGTAACATCTGCAATATGAACGCCTATTTCATAATTTCCGTTTGGAAGATACGCTAATGAAATGGCATCATCAAAATCTTTTGCATCAGCAGGGTCGATGGTAAAAGTAAGAACAGGACGAAAATCTCTACGTTTTTTGAATTCTTTTGCCGTTAGGTCGTCTGGAACTTCTTGTGCTTTTTGGATTAATTTCTCATCAAATTCCATCGGCAAACCAAACTCTACCATAATAGCGTGGATTTCGGCTTCGTTTTCTCCTACTTTACCCAAAACTTCTACTATTTCTCCTAATGGATTTTTGCCCTTTTCTTCCGACCATTTCAAGACTTTTACAACTACTTTGTCATCATGTGTTGCTCCATTAAGATTATCCAAAGGAACAAAAATGTCTAATTTTAATTTCTTGGCTTCTACATTTACAAAAGCAAAACGATTGAGTAACTGAATATTTCCTACAAATTCGGTTCTTCCACGTTCAATTATTTCTACTACTTCGGCTTCTGGATTTTTGCCTTTTTGTTTTCCTGTTAGTTTTATTTTTACGGTATCTCCAGTAATTGCGCCTTGTATTTTGTGGCTTCCGACCCACGCATCTTCTTCTAATCCTTCACAGATAATATACGAAGAATCACGCCCTCCATCTACTGTTCCGATATATTCATCTTTTTTTAAATCAACATTCAATTTTACTTTTCTTACTTCTTGTTTTTGTTCTTTATCCAAATCATCAGAAAGTACTTTTTTCTGTACTGGCAAATCTCTAGTAATTTCTTTAGCTACTTGTTTTGAAGTTTGTTTTTGAGAAGTATCTGTTTTATTGTTTTGATTCGAATTGTTTTTAGATTCTTGTTTTTGTGTCGTATTAGATTCTGTTTTAGATTCTGCCTTAGATTCTATTTTAGGTTCTTCTTTTTTAGCTATCGAATTTTCAGTAGAAGCTGTTTCTACAATTTCTCTCAAGTTTTCTTTTTGTTCTTTTTCAGTCAAACCAATTCTTTTGTAGAGTTGGCGAAGCGTAAAACTTTCAGATTTGCTTTGAGCAAGTGTTTCAATAAGTCCTGTGGCTAATTTTTGAATTTCTTCACGGCTAAGGCGAGGATTTTTCTCGTTTTTGGTTTTCTTTTTCTTTGTCATTATAATAAATTTAGATTTTAGAAGGTAGAGTTTAGAATGATTTATTCTTTTTCCGATTTTAATTTTTCCCTTCTAATTTCTGTAAGTGTTAAAATTGTGTTTGTTAAAATTTAGTTTAAAAAATGGTTATTTTTGGTTTCTGTCTTCTAGTTATATCTTTTTCTAATTCTTTATTTTTTGTATCTAGTTGTCGATATAAATGAATGTAAAAATAACTGTTTGCAAATTACATGAAATAATCACAATTTGAAAATTACTACTTCTACTGCAAATTAGTAACCAATATATATTATAATAAAGTTCAAAATACGAATAATGTTGGATAGGTATATCTCCATCTATTAAGTTAAAATTTTTGTAATTAGTATCTTTTACAGAAAATTCATAGTAGTCAATCGAGAGCAAAAACGCTGTATTTGTAGATTAAAGACTTGCCTTTGACTGTATTGGTGGCTGAAAATTTACCAAAAAATACTATGTTTTTGTTAAAAAATAAGCCTTTAACCTATCAATCTCCAAATATATTTTATTTGCAATAACTACTAAAGGAATAAAAGCCAAAATATGTTTATAATTACGGCTATATTATTTCTATACCAAGATGTAATTGGTTTTCAACAAAATATACGTAGCTGACAGTTTGACTGTCGCCTACTTCAAAACCAAATTTATTATAGTATGCCAACGCTTATTATATTTACAATCAATATGAGTAATATTCTAAAATAGAAAGATTAATGCCAAATTTTATTCTGCGCAATCGTCTTTTTTCCATAAAATAGGGTTTGCAAATCCTGTTTTATGGAAAAAGTAAACTATTATTTTGCCAAGAGTAGAATAATATGCAGAATTTGATAATTTTCACTCATAGTGTAAACTTACATTTCTACTTTTATAGCTTTATTTAGTGCTTCTACGAGTGTTTGAGTTACATTTTTAGCAGAATATTCTTCCAACGAATCCGTATTTATCTCTTCAAAATCGTAATTGGTCAAAAATGATAAATAGTTATCAAACTCATCTTCGAAAAAAGTATAAATTTTTTCTATATCCTTTTCTCCATCAAAACCGATAACTTTTCCTGCTTTTGTATCTTTAATAACTTGGCAAGCCGAACTCTCACTATGCAAAACGGCAAATACAGGCTTTTTGGCCAAAATACCTTGATAAACTTTTGAAGGTGTGTAATGTGCTTCTGTACTTCCAATTATAAAAACGCCATCAGAATTAGTAAGATAAACCAAGACATCTAGATAAGGAATTCGCTTAGGATATTCGAAAAAAATAGTTTGCCAAAGTCCGTATTTTTCTGCTATCGGTTTTACATTAAAGCCATTTGGATCGTTTGGAGACGTACCAGAACCTATAAAATGAATCTCTATACTTTTATACTTTTCTTGTTTTTCTTGTATGACTTTACACACTTGTTCCAAGACAGAAAAGGCTTTTGGAAGCATAGCACCAGCATAGATAAGTTGTATTTTGTCTTCTTTTTTCTCAAAAAGAGGGGTCTTCAATTTTACTTCTTTTGCTTTCTCAAAATCTTCTTCTTCTCCTCCATAAGGCATTGCAGCCGTAATTATTCTGTCCTTTAATTTTGGATTTCTATCCAACACAGCTTGATAATATCCTTCTGCTACGCCTGTGATTAGAGATACTTCTTTTACTGCTTTGGGTTCTAAAAAACTTGAAAGTTTGTGAGAAAACCAATGTTTATTAAAGAGTTTGTAATCCTTGTGCCAAATCGGTTGTACCCAAGGATCTATATAATCTATTCCGAAAGGAAGACCTGTTTCTTTTTTTATTTGTCCACCCAAAAGAGCAATATAATGAGAAGGAACAGTCAAATACAAAAAATCTATTTCTTCATTTTTTATAATCTCTAGAATGCGTTTTTTCAAAAATAAATACCCTCGCAGACCTATATCACCTATCAAACGAACGGGTTTTGTACCGAATGCTTTTACTTTTTCTACTCTTAAACCTTCTGGAAGCAAGACATGAATATTTTCATCTAATTCTTCTTCATAATAACTTTCATCTACACTAATTACAATAGGAGTCCAGTCAAAATCAGGAAGATATTTTGCAAACAAACGAGTTCGATGAACGGCTGCTAGATTAGAAGGAATAAAATGAGGTGCTACGATAATTACTTTTTTGTTCATTTGGTTATTAAATGTCGTCGTCAATAATTGAGTTTTATAGCTATAGGATAATTACTTTTCAAAACAATCCTTTATAACATTAAGAAATTTTTGTCCTTCTATAGTCCAATTATATTTTGTTTTAGAACTATGTTTAGAAGCTATTTTCATATTTTCTAACTCTTTCGTATTGTTTTTTTTGCTATTGGCTAAAATTTCAATTTTTTGAGCTACTTCTTTTGTATTTTCAATGTCTATCAAAAAACCTATGTTAGGATTTTTTTTCATTAGCCAACTTTGCCCTTTTGTTGAAGAAGATAAAATAGACAAACTACTATTCAAGTATTGAAAAATTTTATTAGAAACTGCAAGTTCATTATTTATATTGAATCCCGTTTCTAAGGCAAGACCAACATCATGTTCTGCTGTTCGTATGGCAAGTTGATGATTTGAAACCAAAGGATGAAAAAATATATTTTGCTTTATGTTTTCGGTTTTAGTCAAATCTAAAAAGTAGTTTTTCATTTCTTGATTTATTTCTCCTCTCAAATGCAATTCTATATCGTCTCTGTCTAATAAATTCAATGCTTCAATAATTTGTTCAATACCTCTTCCTTTTCCTATTGTTTGAGAAAACCAGTAGAGAGATAGATTATTTATATTTTTTCGGTCTTTGTATTCTTTGCTTTCTTTTTCTTCTACATTATCAAACACGTTTAGTATAGGAATTATTGGGGGCAAATTTTGATACAAATTTTCATAAAAATCTATATATAGAGGACTAGCACAGGTAATATAGTCTGTCTTGGGAAGATATATTTGTTCTAATTCTACTATATTTTTATCTGCTTTTTTGTTGTTATTTTTATTTTCTAAAGTTACAGAATAAGCATCTTCTATATCAAAACCTAGTTTTGCTTTATTTTTCTTAGCAATTTGTGCTACCATTGGCAACATATTTATATTATGAACTACATACAAATCAGCTTTTATTGATTGTAAAGAATAATACAAAGGAAACCATAACGGCGTTGAGATACTCAACTTTCCCACTACAAACTTGCTAGACAAAGCAGGCAAACGTTTTGCAAAATGATGAAAAAAAGTACCCAGAAAATAAAGTGTTCTTTTTTTGTAGAACGGGTACAAGAAGACATTCCAAGAAGAGTTTTTTTCCACAAGTTCATTATCAAAAGGAACAATTTTTTCTATTGTTTGAATACCCACTATGGATACTTCATATCCTTTTTGGGCAATTAAAGTAGCTTCTTTTACCAAACGAGGATTAGAAGAAATATGTCCTACTGAAATGAAACAGATATGCTTTTTAGTTACAGAGTTATTTACTTTTCTTTTGTTCATTGTGCATCAAAAATTGGTTTTTTACTACTTCTGCTGTTCTTTTTCTATAATCTTCCCATTGCCATTTTTTGGCTGTCTGTAAGGCTTCATATCCTATTTTTGGAAGTGAATGTTTGTTTTCTACACACCATCTCATCTGATTTAATAATGCTTCTTCTTCTCCTACTGGCACAATCCAACCATTTTTTTGATGCACAATAAAATCAGGAGCCATACTATTTTGAGTAGTAATTACGGGTATTCCCTTAGACATTGCCTCTGATATGACCATTCCAAAACCATCTGCATACGTAAAGGAAATGAAAACATCTGCTTGATTTATAAAATCTAAATACTCTTGATGGGCTAATCTAGCATAAAATTTTATAGAAGAAGGCAAATCTTGTTTTTCTTTTTCATCTAATAAATAAGTTCCTATTACTCTCAATTCGGCATTTGGGAACAATTCATCTACTTTCCTCCATATTCTCAAAACGTGATGCGAACCTTTTAGATAGCTGATATTGCCAGACATCACAAAAATGACTTTATCAGAATCTGAGTCTTTTACTGTTTTGAGAGGAATCGGAAAACCCAAAGGAATCACTGCCACTTTATTTTTATAAATTGATGGAAATGAGTTTTTAGTAAATGTTGAATTACAGATAATCAAATCGGCTAGTTGAATTTCTTGCTCTCTTCGTTGATTTCTTTTTTTACTTAGTGAGGAAGAATGTAAACTTTGATACTCCTCTTTAAAGGTCTTTTCTTCTTTAAATAAATGCTCTATGATTTGCTCAAATGTTTTGTAATATACACTGGGTTGTTCGTAGATACTCATCACTCCATTTTGCTTAGCCTGCTCTAAAATTTCTAAGGAGCTATATTCATAAGAATGAACGACATCTATATTGAGTTGATTTATTTGATTGGCTACCCATTTTCCAAAGGAGTGTTCTGCCCAGTTGAATACTTTATCTGTTAGTACTACATTTGCATAACGTGAAGAAAAAAGGCGTAAGAGTTCTTTATAAGGATAAGTTTTTATTTTATTAAACGGAATTTCAGGAATCTCTTTTTTTTGCAGTTCGTTCTTAATATTTGGAGCTATTCTACCTATAAGATTAGACAAAAAATAATCTTGATGACTAATAAATGTAGTGAGAAAATAACTCAAGATTTCTTCTTCATGATAAGCAAGAGCTGTCTGACGTATAAAACTACCTGCTCCAGAATTGGCATGCAACACTTTCATTCTTACAATATTATTTTTATTATTTTATACAATCTGCATACAGAGAATAAGGACGATGATTTAGTAAGTCATCTTTTAGTTTTTCATCAATAGATTCTCCCCACTCTTGATGGATTATTTTACTAAAACCTGCCTTTTTGACTACATACTCTAACGTTTCAAAATCATAAGCAAATTTATGTTCTCCGTCTTGTCTAAAAACATGATTGAGTAAAAAAGCTGCTGTTGGTGCTTCTTCATCTCCTACTTCAAAACCCATTTGTTTCCATAGCTCTGTATCTTTTTCATAGTATGCTTTTATAAATTTTTCAATATCAGGAACTACAATTCTCAAAACACCATCTTCTTTCAAAACCCTTGTACATTCTCTCAAAAAATCAGGTACTTCATCTTGCATAGTAAGGTGTTCAAAGACATGTTCACAGCGAATACGCCTAACAGACTTATCTCTAAAAGGCATTTTACGACGACAATCATACGTAAAGGTAACATTGTCTAATTTGAACATATCCACATTCATCCAACCTTCTTTACCAAAAGGCCCTGCTCCTATATTTAAAGAAATTTCGTCTTGCTTTGTATATTTTCTTACACTGGCTCTTTTTATCGGATTAAAAGTTGTATTTAATCTTAAAAAAAGGGCGTTTAGTTCGTGTCTGAAGATATTAAAATTTTCTTTAGAAAGAGGGAGATTAGGAATTAGAATTTTTCCTATGCGTTGTTTTAATGTTGCGCTCATAATTTGTCGTTTTATCAGTTTTTTATCGAAAAAAGTCTTTATTTCCAATCTTTATTTGCTCTAAAAGGAGAGTTTTCTTTTACAAAAATAAAATCGCTTTGCCATAATGCTTTATCCAAAGGACGACGAGTAAAAGAACAAATATCATAAGTTACAAAACCGTATTGATACATAAAGTTACATACCTCGTGCAACAAAGGAACATTTTTATGAATATCAAGTAGCGAAACTTCCAATAAGATAACATCTGTATTTTTGAGAGCTTCAATAGCCCCTTTCAAAATTTCTAATTCGTAGCCTTGCGTATCAATTTTGAGAAAATCTATTTTATTAATTTGATTTTTTTCTAAAAGCAAACTCAATGTAGTTGTTTTTTTAGTTACTTTTTCAAAATCATCATTTTCTTTGTGTTCTGAAAGTATAGAACTTGCTGTTTCGCTTTGATGAAAAACTACTTCTTGATTTGCTTGAGCAGCCAAAAGAGCCTGTTCGAAACGAACTTTTCCATTTGATTGAGCAGCTATTTGTGTTAATAAAGCTGCTTTTTCATCCATTGGTTCTATCATCAAGAATGAACCAGTCGGAAAAAGTAATCGTATTTCCTTTGTCCATTCTCCATGATAGGCTCCTATATCAACAATCGTTTTTGGATTGAATCCTAATTCCTTTAATTTTGTGATAGAACGAAACATATCTGGAACGTCTAACCTTTCTTTGATTTTTTCTATTATAGAATTAGGTATCAACTGCGTTATAATACTCATATACTTTTGTTTTTTTTAAGTAAGTTCTATTCTTTGATATAATAATTGAGCTGGCTGGGCTGAAAAACAATAATTTTTTTTCCTTTGTCTTTACTAGGTACATTTTTAGCAAATGAATAGGTATATGTTTTCCTTATTTTGTTGGGATTAATATAATCAGAAAAACCATAATATCCGTTATTTTCATCAAAATATCTTTGTTCAACTCCGTCTAGCAACGCAATTCCAGTAAGAGCAGGTACTAATAGTTTTATTTTTTTCATATCTGTATCAGGAAATATTTCTTCTATGTACTTATCTTGATGAGGAATAAAAATCAAGTAATTCTCTTTATTTTCTATCTTGGACAACCCTTCTAAGAGAGTTAAAAACTCTTTTCTTTGTTTGACTAAATTACTCTCATTCGTTTCATTAGCTTGATAAATTTGTACGCTACTTTGTATTTCTTTTAGTAGAGTATATGAATGACGAGCTGTCGTAACCAGAAAGTTTGTACCAAAGTAAAACAATACCATAAACAATATATAGCTTTTGCTTGGTAAAGAAATAAATTTGTTGGACTTGAAATAAATGTCTATTTTCTCACTCATTAAGGCAACCAAAACGCCTAAACCTATCCACCTTGCATTTTGCAAAAAAGCTCCAGAATTGTGTCCGAAATTGAATACAGAAATTACCAAATATGAAATTAGAGATGCGCTAAATAGCACTACAATCAAAGTATTTATTTTTTCTTTTTTTACTATTGATTTGGGTTGTTCACTATATCTTAACAAAAAATAAATGCTTACAAAAACAGAGAGATGTGCAAGTATAAAGTTATACAAATAAAACCCCTTTTCAGAGTTGTATTTCATATATCCTAAAATATCAATAGGTGTTCCGTAGTTAGGATTATAATAAAGTAAATAGTAAAAAAGCAAACAAGCAATATTTATGATTACAGAAATAAGAAATCCTTTTATATTTTTTGTAAACATAAAGTAGATACTTAACACAGGAGCAAGAACAAATAAAAGAGTTCCCTTTGCATACATTCCTAAAAGACAAAGTATTATATAAGGAAGCCAATATATTTTATTAGTTTGTAAGGTTTGAATAATGAAACTAAAGAAACTAAATAAAAGTATTCCACCCAAAATCAAACTAGGCGAACTTACCTCCATATCGAAAAAACCTGTTTTCAAATTTAGAGCTACTTCAGTAGGTAATAAACCTACATTTATAATAATAAGCAAGAATACTAAAAAAAAGATATTTAAGTTTTTGTAAAAAAACGTACTACACTGCACTGCAAAAAGAATAAAGTATAAAAAGAAAAATGGAAATACGACTATAGAATGAAGGTAAGAGTAAGATTGATAGGAAGCAGAACCTATTAAAGCTCCCCAGTAGGAGTAAAAAATATTTGTTAAGTTGTGGTATTTTACATACAAAACTCCATCTAAACCAATACTTGGTATAGTATAGGTTTGTATAGTTTCTATTAGAACAGTATGAAAAAGCGAGTCAATATGAATATTTCCATTAATGAAGTCCTCTAAAAAGAATAATGTTACAATCCTTCCTCCATAAATCGTTTTCAGATTAGTGAGAGCTAAACACGTAACAAGAATAAATAATAGAGAATACACAATAAAATATTTAAAAAGTGATTTTTTTGCGTTTTTTTCTATATTTTTGTAATAAATAAAAATGCTATGCAGAGTACCCAGCAATCCAATTAGACCTATACTATAAGAAAGAAATGTAAGTTTTAAAAAGCCAAGTAAAGCCAAAAAGACCCAACTCAACATTCCCATACTCATCGTGAAAGGAATACTTTTTTTCTTCTGGACGTAATACTCCATTACTGTTATGGAGAAAAAAGTTAGTCCTAATGATAAAAAAACAATTTTAAAATTAGTATCTCCTACTAAATACCTACATACTGATATAAAAATAGAAGCCAAAATAGCTAGGCTTCTGGCAATAGTAAAGGGTATAAATAAAGAGTGATTTGAATCAAGATACATCTTTCATTTTTTTATAAATTTCTAAATACTGATTTGAAATGACATCGGCACTAAATCTATTCTCTGCATCTTTTCGTACTTCTAGACGAGAAATATTTTGTATTCTTTTTACAGTTTCTATCATTTGTTGTAAAGTCTGACAAATGTAACCATTTATTCCATGTTTAACAACTTCTGGAACAGAACCTCTACCAAAACCAATTACAGGAGTTCCACACGCCATTGCCTCAGCCATCACAATTCCGAAAGGCTCATTCCAAAGAATAGGCATCAAAAAGGCTACTGCTTTACCCAAAATTTTGTTTTTCTGTATATCATTTACAGCTCCTACATAAACGATTTGGGTATCGTCCAGATAAGGTTTTATTTGAGAATCGAAATAATTAGTTTGCTTGTCTTCTTTTGGAATATTACCAGCAATGATAAGTTTCCGTCCTGTTTTTTGTGCTACTTCAATAGCAATATGAGTTCCTTTTATATGTTCTATTCTTCCCAAAAAAACCAAAGGTGCATCGTTTTCTACAGTTTCTCTGTAATCATAAATTTCTATTGGAACGCCATTAAAAACTGCATAACTAGGTGCATAGGGACGAATCTGTGCTGCAATGTATTCACTACAACCCGAAAAATGAAGTGTATTTTTTTTTGATATACGCAATGCTTTTTTGATTTGAGAAAGGGTAGGTTCACGCTGGTAACTCATCAAAATTGGAATAGAAGTAGGCAAAATTGGAGTAAGGTAAGCCAAACGCCCAAAACTATGTACCACATCTACATGTTGAATTTCTTTATCAGTCAGTAATTTACTGACTGTAAGCATGTTTTTGAGTATGTTTTTGATGCCCGTACTACTTTTGCTAGGATAAGGGATTAGCTGGGCAGAAGTAACAGAATCTTCATTGGCAAACAAAATTACTTCGTGTCCTTTTTTGGTATATTGAGCTATCAGCATATCAATTATTCGTTCAATTCCTCCATATAACAAAGGTGGAATTGGAATTTCTGCATCCGTTGTAATTACTATTTTCATTATTTGATTTTTATTTTATGTCATCAATAGAGATACCAACAACGTCAGACATGCCTTTGCTGGCGACTATAGATTGATAAATAAGCAACATTTCTTCTCCTACTTTTTGTGTAGTGCGAGGATATTCTATATTTGATTTTAAGAGAGTTGCTGTACTTTGGTTTTCTGTTATTTGTAATAGAATATCTTTTAATGCGTCTATATCATCAAATTGATACAAAAGTCCTGTTTTTCTATCTTCTACCAATTCTGCCACGCCTCCAATATTTGCTCCGATAATCGGAACTTTTTTGGCGAATGCTTCATAGGCTACTAGTGGCCCTGTTTCAAGACAGGTAGAAGTAATGCACAAGTAATCTAATTTTGAAATAAAATCAGGTATTTTTTCAGAGGGCAAACTTTCTTGATAATAGGTATTTGGTAAAGATTGTATTTTTTGCTGCAAATTAGTGTAATAATCTACATAAAAAAATTGTTTGACACCTACAATATGAAGTTCAATTTCAATAGTTGGTTGTTGTGCTATAGCTCTTTGTAGTGCTTCTAATAATATGTGTAATCCTTTTATGGGTTCCAAACGTCCGATAAAACCAATTTTGACTTTATGAGGTTCTGAACGTTTAGATTTTACAAACGAAGTGTCTTTCTCTAATTTTTCATAGTCCTTACTTACTCCTTGCCTACACATTTTCAACTGCTTTGGAGAAACTCCATTTATCAAAAAAGCATCATAGAGCCATTGACAGACTACAATAATAGCATCTGTGTTTTGCTGTAAACTTTCTAATACATTTATTTTTTTAGTTACGACACCAAATTGAGATATTTTTTTTTCTAATACTTTACTTATTGATTTAGATTGTGCAAATCTTCCTACTACTTCGCCTACCAATTTGTTTTTATGTCTAAATTTTGAGAAACAATATCCACAGTTAGAGTGTACTAATTTTCCGTTACATACCTTTTTATCATTTTTTATAAAATCACCCTTCGGACAAATAACTCCTGGTATATGAGCAGTAAAAAGCGTTTTTATTCCCTTCTCTTTTGCTATTTTTAGATGACGATAGTTAAATGTGGTAGAAAGAGAGTGTAAGTGAAAAATATCAGGTTTTAACTCTGTCAAGATGTTATCAAAATTTTCCCATCCCCTACAAATTACAGCATCAATTATTTCTTGATGTTCGAAATTCTTGAGGTACTTCAAACCTATAAACTGTATATTCTTGTCCCTTTACATCCTTATTTTCATAGGAGTAATTTCCTTTTGATTTGGAAGAACTAGGCGCAACTACAGAAACTTCTATATTTTGAGAAACTAAATAGAGAGCTAAGTCGTGTACATATTTTTCTGTTCCTCCAATAGAATCAGGATAATAATAGCCTATTCCTAATATAATTTTCATATAAGTAATTTTCTTAAAGGTAGTTTTTTATTTTTTCCTAATTTTACGGTATTTGTTAGCTAGTTTTTCAGCTTTTTTGTATCCTATTAACTTACTCAAATACTTCATTGGTTTTGATTTTTGGGGAACAAACTTAGGTTCTATTTCATAGATTTTATTGATTGCTTGCTCAAAAAGTAGTGTTTCATTGTTTATTCCAAAAACTTGAATGCAGTATCTATACGATTCTATAAGTACATCTACTTTGTCTTTTCTGTCTTTCAAATTCTCTTTCCACAATTGATGAACTTGCTTTGTATTGGTAAAAATATCCTTCACAAATTTCAAATTTCCATGACGCTGTGATAAAGAGGTTCCCTCAGAAACTCTATATTCTGCCATAATTCCTTTGGTATAAACAAATGTACCTTTATGAATAGCAGCATCTAAAAAATAACGAGCATCTTGGATAATGGGTAATTCCAAATTCCAGCTTCCTATTTTATCAACAATTGATTTAGAATACAAAATAGCAGCAGGAGGACACCAAAAATACGTAAAGAGAGCTATCTGTTGGTCTCCCATTATTTGTCTTTCTATTTTTTCTAAAAGACTTTTTTGAGGATTTTCTTTATTGATTTGTTCAGAAAATTTTTGCCAATCTCCATAAGCTACATCAGCGCCCTTCTCTTCTAAGGCATTGTATTGGATTTCTATTTTTTGAGTTGTAAGTATGTCATCACTATCCAAATACTGAATGTATTGTCCTTGTGCTAGATTTCGCCCTGTTTCTCTAGCTGCACTTACTCCTCGGTTTGGAGTATCGATGAGAGTAATTTTGTTTTGTTTTTCATAGTCTTTCAAAATAGATAAAGTAGAATCTGTCGATCCATCGTTTATTACAATGATTTCTATGTTCTGCATTCCCATACTTTGATTAAATACACTCTCTAAAGTCTGCTTTATAAAAAGTTCGCAGTTGTAAGCAGGTATTATTACAGATATTTTTTTTTGAGAAAGCATTTTATAGAAGAGGAGGTAAGAGTGTAGAAAACTATTTTTTCAGAAAAAAGTTATATACTATTTTTTGAGGAAATAATCGCATCGGAAATCTATTTTTTATAAGAAAATTATATAATCTTGTATACCAGTAAAGAATATCGTTTTTAGTTTCGAATCTATTGTCTTTTCCAAAAAGTGGGTAGGTATATTTTTCAAGTTCTGAACCTGCTTCCATTATGTAATATCCATAAATAAGGGCTGCTTCTTTGGATAATGGTTTTAATTCTTTGTCTTTCAATAGTGCTGTTAACTCTTCAAAAGAAGTAGGAAAATAAGCAGCATTTGGGATGTCTTTATAAAATGCCGAACCGTAAGTTATGGAAGGTTTGTTCCAAAAAGTAGCTTCTATACCCGTTGTAGAACCAAAACTAAGTGTTTTGTCGCTTTTTTCCATTAATGCATACGTATCTACATTTTCATCTGAGAGTATCACTTCTACATTTTTGTAGTGTTGAGGAAGCGTAATAATTTTCTGAACCTCCTTTGTTTGTGTAAGTGCTTTTAGATTAGGATGTATTCGTATATAAAAAAAATAATCAGGGTACAATTTCTCAAACTCTCTTACTACGTCTTCTATAATGTCGCTTTGCCTTCCATACGTTTTCCAAATATCTTCTCCCAAAACAGCCACTTCGTCTTCTGAAGAATTAAATACAGCAATTATATGTTTGCCTTCTCGGTTTTCGAAGCTTTTAGGTAATTTGTTTTTCTCTTGATTTCCGATATAACTTATATCCGTTTTGCCAACACTTCCTCGCCTTCTATTGATAAACCAATTTGTTCCTTTTTGTTTTGCCTCAATCGGATTTTGATTTGTTTTGTCAATAGCCAGTTTAGCATTCATAGCCATATCGTGAGGCAGAGTGCCTTCAAAAGTAGTATATCTATTAAACGTACTTCCAACATCATAAGTCGTGAAAGGTATTTTTTTATACTTACAGTACTCCAACATAGCTCTACTTTCTACAATCCTACCATTGTATATATATACCTTATCAGGCTTTACCTTTTCAATAATTTCAGGTACATTATCCAGTACAACGTGAGCCGTATGCGCTATTAATCCCAAAAATTCTTTATGATTATCTAAATTAGCATCTATATCTCTAATAGAAGAAACGAAGGAAGACGCAACACCTATTCCTATATTTATACCGTTGTAAGTACATTTTTTGATTTCATCTATGTGTGTCATTCCTTCAAAAGGATAGATTTTGAAAGGCTTTTCTTTCAAAAAAAACACATTCGTTTCATCAATCTGAAATTCTTTTAATACTTTTCTTTGCCTGTACTGGCATTGTATGCAAACGCTACGAGAACCTTTTTTCTCTTTGCCAAGACAAAATTCTACACTTGCATCACAACATATAATATATATTTCGTTTCCTTTTTGCCTTTCTAATTTAGCCATTTCCATGGTGTGCGCCAACACTTCGTCTATGCCTACATAGAGCGCAAAAATCAGTATTTTCATTGTTTTTCTATAACTAAATGTATATGTATTAGAATTATATTTTACATTTCTCTGTTGTTGAATAAACCAACAACAATAGTATTTTTTTATATCAATTCGTAAGAACGCTCTTTTTAGGTATTAACTCTAACACCTTTTCTACTTGCTGATCAAACTCTAATTCTGTAGTATCAATTTCAATGGCATCGTCTGATTTTCGAAGTGGACTTTCCTCTCTAGTAGAATCTATTAAATCTCTTTTTTCAAGATTAGCAATGATTTCTGAAAGCTCAACCTGTTGTCCTAAACCTTCCAATTCTTTTTGACGACGTAAGGCTCTAACAGGAACTTGTGCAGTCATAAAAACTTTTAGTTCTGCATCTGGAAATACGACCGTTCCAATGTCTCGTCCGTCCATTACAATTCCTTTTTTTGTTCCCATCAAACGCTGCTGAGCAACCAGAAAATGACGCACTTCGGCAATCGTACTGACATCACTTACCCTTTCCGAAATGTGCATTTGTCGAATAAGTGATTCTACATTTTCTCCATTCAAGTAAATATGGCTAGTTTTAGTTTTTTCATCAAACTTAAATTCTAATAGGATAGAAGTCAATGCTTTTCTGACCTGTCCTTTACTAAAATGATCCACTTTTTGGCGATAAAAATATAAAGTTACGGCTCTGTACATAGCTCCTGTATCGATATAAGCATACCCCAAGCGAGAAGCAACCGTTTTTGCAGTACTGCTTTTCCCACATCCTGAATAGCCATCAATAGCAATAATAATAGTTTTAGAGTTTTCGTTTTGAGCCATATAATTATTTTTTACGATAGTAATTTTTGACAAAGGTAAGAAAACTTATAGAGATACTAAAAAGTATATCAAAATCAAAACAAACAAAATCGTTTTGCTAATTGTAATTTATAAACGTAATTTTGCCTTACGAAAAAATACAATCTGTTATTGCTATTTTGATATAATTGTTATGAAGAATTTACTTCCATTTTTCAGAAAGACAAGCCAAAATGTATATTCATTGATTAGCTTTCCGAAAGGAGAGTCTAAAATAATGCGTTTTTGTCGTGCTTTATGGTGGATTACTGGAATTGGATTAGCAAGTATTATTGTATTTTTTGTTGCTGTTACTTTTAACTGGTTTGGATTCTTTGGTCAAATTCCTTCTCTAAAATCTCTTGAAAATCCAAAAACACCTTTACCTTCTATTATTTATACGTCGGATAGCGTAGAAGTAGCTCGTTATTACAGTCAAAACAAAACTCCATTAAAGTATGGACAAATAGATTCGATGACTATTTTGGCACTCTTGGCAACAGAAGATGCACGTTTTGAAAATCACTCTGGAATTGATGCAGAAGCTACTTTTGGTGTTTTTTTAGCTCTTTTAAAGGGAGATAATAGAGGTGGAAGTACGCTAAGCCAGCAGCTTGCCAAAAATATGTTTGCTACTCGCTCAGAAGAGAATACAGGAAAAATAGGAGATAGAGGAATTTTGAGTACAATCGTTTCGAAGGCAAAAGAATGGATTATGGCTGTTCGTTTGGAACGCTCTTATACCAAAAAGGAAATTTTGAATATGTATCTCAATGAAGTTACCTTTGGAAATAATGCCTTCGGACTTCATGCAGCAGCCAAAAAATATTTTTCTACTTCCCCAGATAGCCTTGAAATTCATCAATCGGCTTTACTTGTCGGACTTTTGAAAGCTCCTTCTACCTACAACCCTCTTCGAAACCCAGAAAAAGCACTAGCTAGACGAAATACAGTTCTTAATCAAATGCGAAAATACAAGTATATTACTCGTCATCAAGTAGATTCTTTAAAAGAATTACCTTTAGATTTGACTGTCTTTTATGAGGTTGCCGAAACGGGAAATAGCACTTATTATAAAAATTATGTTACTCAAAAATTAAAAAGTTGGTGCGACAAAAATGGTTATGATTTGTATGCTGATGGATTAGAAATTTACCTAACTATTGATTCCAAAATTCAAGCTCATGCAGAAACAGCTATTGCTCAACAAATGCCCGTTCTTCAAAAGAAGTTTCACGAGCAATGGAAAGGGTTGATTCCTTGGACAGATAGCAATAAAAAACCGATTGAAAATTATATTGAAAATGCCGTAGCCAAAACTGATTATTACAAGTACTTGTTAGAAAGGTATGGCAAAACGAGTGATTCAATTCAAATTTTGTTAGAACAACCTAAAAAAATGACTGTTTTTAGTTGGGAAAATGAAAATCACAGAAAAGATACTACACTTTCTACCATTGATTCGATAAAATATTATAAGCAGATAATGAGAGCTGGAATGGTTTCTTTAGACCCTTATAGTGGACATATAAAAGCGTGGGTAGGAGGGCTGGACTTTGAATATTTTAAGTATGACCAAGTCAGACAAGCCAAAAGACAACCTGGTTCGACTTTCAAAATGTTTGTCTATGCAACAGCCATTGATTCGTTGAATATGTCGCCCTGTGATACTATTTTGGATACAAATCCGATTATTAGGTATGAAGAAGATGGTGAACAAAAAGTTTGGACTCCTCATAATGCCGACTGGACAAACACCAATAAGAATATGACTTTGAGGCACGCAATGGGACGTTCGATTAATACTGTTACAGCAAAGCTTACCGAAAAAGTAGGTTGGACAACAGTAGCGCATTACGCTAAAAAAATGGGAATTACTTCTCCTTTAGCCGAAGTTCCTTCAATCGGACTGGGTTCTAGTGATGTATCACTCTTCGAAATGGCTGGAGCGTATGCAACCGTTATGAATGGTGGAATGTGGCAAGAACCACAGATTTTATGGCAGGTAAAGGACAAACACGGAAAAACACTTCATTATTTTTATGGCGAATCTGCTCGTGCTTTATCAAAAGAATCTGCTTGGCTAATGGGTTATATGCTTAAAGGAGGAACGCAAGAACCCTACGGAACGTCGCTCGGTTTGTGGTCTTATGGCATATTAGGAAATGGAAACGATGTAGGAGGAAAAACAGGAACGTCTTCTAATTTTGCAGATGGTTGGTATATGGGCGTAACCAGAGATTTGGTAACGGGAGTTTGGGTAGGTGGAGAAGACCGAGCTATTCGTTTTCGTACTTCTGATGTAGGCGAAGGCTCAAAAACAGCACTTCCTATTTTCGGAATTTATATGAAAAGTCTCTATGAAGACAAAACTTCTGGCATCCGAAAAGCTCCCTTTTTACAGCCTACTGTCGATATAAAACGTAATTATTATTGTCCTACACCTATGTATGAGCGTTATCCTCAAAAAGATAGTACAGAAGTAGAAAATGCTATCGAAGAACTTCAATTTGATAAAGAATTGTTTAAGTAAATTAGTTTAAAGAATGAGTATGTTGAAAAATATGATTTTCTTTGTTAGCCATTTTTTTGTACAAGATAATTTCTTATTCTTCGATAGCGTACCAAATCGAATCCATAGCAATCTCATTTACAGTTGTGGTATCATAATCTATTCTAATAGATTTTCCATTTTGGATAACAAATTTTTCTGTCGTTTTCTTTCCTGTTATATCAAAACTTGATTCCCAATATTTTGTGAGAGTAAGAGAATCATTTATCCATTTGTAAAAATTCTTTTCGTGTACTCCAAAGTTTCCTCCATCTCTAAAAGCTATAATTTTTTTCTGTTTTTTGAGAATATATAGACTATCATCAGCATATAAATGAATCTTGTTTTCGAAATCAGGTTGAAGAATTAAATCATAAGAAAATGTAATTCTACCTACACTTCTACAAAAAGATTTAATGACAATATCTTTTTTATCATCAAAATTTACGTCCTTCAAATAAATGTCATCTAGTACATTTCTAGGTTCGTAATCAATACTATCTAAAATTTCATACTTCTCATTTGTTTTTGTAGCAATGTACAAATAGCAGTTATCTGTCATACACTTTGTGTTTTTCATTAGATAAAATGATTCAAATCTATCCTTTTGAGAAAAAAAGGCTATTTCTACATAACTGAAAATGAAAAAACTATCCTTTTTCAAATTCATTTTATTGATAGAAAGAATTGCAGAATCAACCGAAACTCTACCTATAGAATCAAACTGAACATCAGAATAATCTAATGGATTAAAGTCTTTCTCTTGTTCTTCCTTAATTTCTTTTTCTGATTGAATAGCTGGATTACAACCTACAAAAACAATCAAAGAAAATATAACGAATAATAAATGTTGTATTCCGTAATTCATAATTCGTAATCTTTAATTAAATCAAATAATCATTCCAGCAGCCACCGTAGCATTAGTCTGTAAATCAATCAAAATCAAACTTCCTGTTCGTTTGTTTTTCGAATAACTATCGTAAAAAATGGGTTTTGCTGTCCGTATTCTTATTCTACCAATATCATTCAGTCCAATAGTCAAATCATTTTCGGTTCTGTGAAGTGTGTTAATGTTTGTTTTATAGACTACTTCTTTTATAATTGCTTTTACTTCTTGTGTGGTATGTCGTAATAAATATTTTCCATTCGGCTGTAATTTCTGCTCATTCAACCAGCAAATCATCACTTCCAAATCTTGTCCTATTGTTGGTTTATTGTCTTCTTTTACGAGCATATCTCCTCTACTGATATCGATATCATCTTCCAAAAGCATCGTAATATTTTGAGGTGGAAACGCTTTTTCTTGTTCTCCATCAAAAGAATCTAGCTTTTTGATAATTGTCGAAAAACCAGAAGGCAAAACGGTAATTTTGTCACCCTTTTTAAAAACTCCTCCCAAAATTTCGCCTGCATATCCTCTATAATCGTGTAGATTTTCTTCCTTAGATTGTGGACGAATGACGTGCTGAACAGCAAAACGAGAATTAATAAAATCCCATGTATTTCCGATATAGGCGTTTTCTAAGTGATACAAAAAACTTGTTCCATTATACCATTCCATGTTCTCCGATTTCTCTACTACATTATCTCCTTTTAGTGCGCTAATTGGAATAAAATTTACTTCCGAAATTCTGGTTTTTCGTACAAAATTTAAGTATTCTGCTTTTATTTTATCATAAATTTCTTCCTTATATTCTACCAAATCCATTTTATTGATACAAACTACTAGATTTTTGATTCCTAAAAGTTCGGCTATAAAAGTATGGCGACGAGTTTGTTCGACAATTCCCTGTCTAGCATCAATCAAAATAACTAAAAGTTGTGCCGTTGAAGCACCAGTAACCATATTACGAGTATATTGAATATGACCGGGGCAATCTGCCAAAATAAATTTTCTTGTCGGAGTAGCAAAATATCAATACGCTACATCAATCGTAATTCCTTGTTCCCGTTCGGCACGCAAGCCATCGGTAAGCAAAGCAAGATTGACATATTCTTCTCCTCTTCTTTTACTGGCTGCTTCGATGGCTGTAAGTTGGTCTTCAAAAATACTTTTTGTGTCATATAAAAGCCTTCCGATAAGTGTACTTTTTCCATCGTCAACACTTCCTGCTGTTGCAAAACGTAATAAATCCATGTTATTTTCTTCGCTTTTTTATTCTTGACACTCAAAAAGTGTCAGCTACTTATGATTTTGAAACAAAGGTAGAAAAAAGTCAGTTTAAACGTATATTTTTTCGTTTCTTACCAAAAATCACTACCTTCAATTGAAGAAAAAGACATTTTTGAATTTTAATAAAAAAAATAATGAAATTACCTGTTCGATTTTTAGCTGTTGGATATATCGTAGCTCTTCTTATTTACGCTTATATTAGTTTTCCTGTCTTTAATTACGGTTTTGCAGAACTTCCTACCATACTGATGTTTCTTAGCATTCCATTTTTTACGATGTATTTTGGGAAAAATTTTGTAAAGCCAAAAGACAAACCTATTCTCAAAGTTATTATGGGAATTGGTGTAGTGGCAGGTCTTTATGCTATTGTTTGGGCTTCTATTGTTTCGTGGTCAATTTTTAGAGCCGATGATTATAGAGATTTGATAGGAGAAATAGCCGTAGGAGAAAGTTTTGCAAGTGAAGTTGCACCTGTTTCGAACGGAAAATATTCGTGTCGTTGATGAGCAAGTTGCACAGCGTTTGGGCGATAAAGTAATGGGAGAAAAGGCTTCTCTGGGTAGTCAAGCCTATTTAGGTAAATTTCATATTCAGAAAGTAAAAGACAAATTGTACTGGGTTGCACCTCTTTTGCACTCTGGTTTTCTAAAGTGGCTTACCAATATGGAAGGAACACCGGGGTATGTAATGGTTTCGGCGACAAATGAGCGTGATGTAAAACTGGTACAGGAAGTAAATGGAAAACAAGTCAATCTAAAGTATCAAACTTCGTCTTTTGCCTTTGATGATTTGCACAGACATGTTTATTTCAATGGATATATGACAAAGGGTTTGGCTGATTTTAGTTTTGAAATCGACGATGACGGAAATCCGTTTTGGGTAGTTACGCAGTACAAAAAAAGAGTTGGTTTTTTGGGTAGCGATGCCGTTGGTGTAGTTGTAGTGAATGCTCAAAATGGAGAGATTCAAAATTATTCTATTGCTAATGCTCCTCTTTGGATTGACCGTATTCAACCCGAAGATTTCATCGAAACACAGCTTGATGATTGGGGAGAATATGTACACGGTTATTTCAATTTTGCCAACAAAGACAAACTCACTACAACTCCTGGAATGTCGCTCGTTTATGGAGAAGATAATCGTTCTTACTGGTACACAGGCTTGACTTCCGTAGGTGCAGACGAAGGAACAGTAGGTTTTGTTTTGGTAGATACTCGTACAAAAGAAGCAAAATGGTACCGTCAAACAGGAGCAACAGAATATGCTGCACAGCGTTCGGCAGAAGGAAAAGTACAGGAAAAAGGGTATTATAGTTCGTTTCCGATTACCTATAATATAAATGGCGTTCCTACTTATGTGATGTCTTTGAAGGATAATTCTGGACTGATAAAAATGATGGCATTGGTTTCTGTACAAGATTATACCATTGTGGGTGCTGCTGATAATTTGCAGGAGGCACTTCGTGAATATAAAAGTTCGTTGAATAGTGTAGGGAATTCTATTCGTCCGACGAGTGAAAGTAAATTAAACGAAATAAAAGGACGTGTTTTGCGTGTTGCAGAAGATGTAAATGGAGGTACAACTTTTTATTATTTACTTCTAAAAAATGAGCCAAACAAACTTTTTGTAGCTTCTTCCTCGGTTTCACAAGAATTACCCATTACACAAGCAGGCGATTCGGTAACTGTTTTTTATGATGAAGCCATGCAGTCTGTTGTAGATATTATGGCATTTGATAATTTGGAGATTGGTTTGGATACCGATAAAAAGAAGAAGTAATACGTCTTTTTTGTAGATTTTGATGAATAGAAAATGGTTTCGAATAGTTGTATTTGAAACCATTTTTTTATGTAAAAACTTCTAATTTGGTTCATAAACTATAATTTCAATTCCTTCCAAACTTCCTAAATATTTTTCTACTAATAACTTTACATCTTCCCATTCCAATCCACCCAAACCACAGCCCAAAGCAGGAATAGCCATACTTTCAAACTTTTCAGCTTCTATAATTCGGACTAAATCTTTCAAACCTTCTTCAATGTATTCGATTTTGGAAGGATTGCGCCAATGTTTTTTAGTGGGAAAATTTATGACAAACTTCTTTCTCTCCAAATTAGATTCATTATTAAAATTACTGACTAAAAGTAGCTTTCCAATATCGATAGTTTTGTTCTTACAGGCTTCTTTATATATTTTATAATTCGTGGGAAATTTTTGTTTGAATTGTAAAGCCAAACCTTTTCCCATCACTCCAACAGTATTGACAGGATTGATAATTACTGCTATATTTGATTCTAAGATATTTCCTTTTGTGTAGTTCATGAATCTATTATTTCAATAGTTAAGTTTACTCTACTTTTACTCTGAGAATGTAAATAGAGTTTCGTATTTGTTGCTGTCATAGCTCGTAATAAAGCATATTCATTTCTAGGTTTTGGAGGAATTCCAGAAATATAGTTATCTCTCATATATTTTAAACACATAATCTTGACATCTTGCAAATCATTTGTAAACCAACCTACAGTAGAAGGTCTTTTATCTGGTTCGAATTCAAATCTTTCTTCTATAAATTCTATTTCATAAGAACCAGTTGTTTCTTTGCTTATTTTTGAAAGAAAATTAATTAGACTTTCTGTATCAAAATAAAGGTTTGAAAGTTTGAAGATGACTTTTTTTTCTTCAATTATAACTTGATAAGAAACATCATTAGATTCAAAGTTATCATAAGGTTCACTAGAATACTGACCACGAAAATTAAAAAAACCTCGTCTTATATCATCAAATATCCACAGACACCTATAAATAGAATATTTATCAAAATTATTTTCTGATAACGTTCCTTCAATTAATCTTAATTGTGTTTGTCTTTTTTCAAGAGATTTTTTAGAAAGTATTTCATTTATTAAAATCATATTTTTCTTAAATTAGTTGAAATAATAAATATAATTTATTTTCTCAATAAACAGAAGCAAAATTTCCTTCACAACTTTATAAATCAAATAATCGTTTTATCAAAAATACTATCAACCTAAAAATAAAATAATAATGGAATATTTAACAGAAAGAGTAACGCTTGATGCCGACCTTTGTAATGGAAAACCCACTATTAGAGGACTAAGAATAACTGTACAGACCATTTTAGAATTTGTAAGAGCAGGAGAAAGCACAGAAGAAATTTTGTATCAATACCCATCTTTAGAAGAAGAAGATATAAAAGCCTGTTTGGATTTTAAAAATAAAAAAAAGCTATTCTAACAATTAGTTGAAATAGCTTTTCATAAAAGTTAAGTTGTATTTTACTGATTAAAATTTTACGTTTAGTCCTAATTGAAGAACAGAAATACCATACCCAAGTTCTGCAAAAACGCCTATTTTTTCTGTAAATCTATATCTAGCTCCCAAAAATACAGAATAAGCAAAACCTCCAGCACTTACACTACTTGTATCTATATTGTCATCTTCAGTAGTAACAGAAGCTACATTATAACCAAGTAAAGCACCTGCATAAGGATCAAATTTTTCATTGCTCATCTCAAAATGATATGCTCCTCTAGCTCCTACAATAACATACGTGTATTTCCACTCACTATTGCTACCAAAACCTGAAAAATCGTACTTTGCAGCAGAATAAGAAGCAAAACCACCAATGCTGATATTGTCAGTAACTCCATAATCAACACTCAAACCAATAGGAGGAAGTGTAGAAGTAAAACCAGAACCCAAATAAGTAGGTAAAAGACCTACTCCAAGATTAACATCAATTTGTCCTTTCTCAAATTGAGCGTGAGCAGTAGAAAGACCAAAAGCAAGTAAAAAACACACGAATAAAGAAGAAAGTAATTTTCTCATAATGTAACAATTAAATTTTTAAGTAATTAAATATAAATCTAGCACAATATTAGTGAAAAAATTTAACAAAGCAAATACCTATAAATACTTATTTTATAGAAAATTAGCTATTAATCGAAATTTTTGTTCTAAAAACGTAGTTTTTCTCATTTATTGTATAAGCTATACATTTATTTTTAACTTTTACTTCAACTAGTTATGCAAAGAATCAAAAAATAAGTTTAATTTTTGGAATTTAAGCACTTCATAATTTTTCAAAAAATACTGTTGTTGTTTAACTTATAGCATTATTTGCTAGTATAATTCTAAATGAAAATAAACGATTGTAGATGTAATTTAATAAATAAAAAAGAATTTGGCTTTAAAATTACTTCTTATGGTCTGCGAGAGAAACGTATTTTTATAAAAAATGTATTCCCTCAAAAAGAAATTTTCCAAAACCCATAAAGTCTGTTACCTTTGTAGAATTTACAGTAATTGTACTACTACAACGCATCATAAAAAGGAAACCAAAAAACTTTGTTCTCATGCCTAAAAACAAATCCATTCGTCATATTCTCATTATTGGAAGTGGTCCTATTGTCATCGGACAAGCCTGTGAGTTTGATTATGCAGGTTCTCAAGCTGCTCGTTCGCTTCGTGAAGAAGGAATAAAAGTATCGCTCATCAATTCCAATCCTGCAACGATAATGACCGACCCTATCAATGCAGACCACGTTTATCTGTTGCCACTCACTCCAGATTCTATCGAAACCATTTTACGAGAACAAGAAATTGATGCCGTTTTGCCTACTATGGGAGGTCAGACGGCATTAAATTTATCCATAAAGTGCAACGATATTGGACTTTGGGAAAAATACAATGTCAAAGTAATTGGAGTAGATTTCGAAGCCATTGACACGACAGAAGATAGAGATAAATTTAAACTCTGCATGGAAAACATGGGAGTTGGAGTAGCCGTCGGACAAACGGCAAAGTCGTTTTTACAAGGAAAGAAAATTGCTCAAAACATTGGTTTTCCACTCGTTATTCGTCCTTCTTTTACACTTGGAGGAACAGGTGGAAGTGTCGTTTATGACAAAGAAGAGTTTGATAGTTGTTTGTCAAGAGGTTTGCATACTTCGCCCATTCACGAGGTTTTGATAGAACAATGTGTAGTTGGTTGGAAAGAATTTGAGTTAGAATTGTTGAGAGATTCGGCAGGAAATGTAATCATTATCTGTTCGATTGAAAATTTTGATCCAATGGGAGTTCATACAGGCGATTCGATTACAGTTGCACCAGCGATGACATTGCCAGATACGGTGTATCAAGAAATGAGAAGTTTGGCGATAAAGATGATGAATGGAATAGGTAATTTTGCAGGTGGTTGTAATGTTCAGTTTGCTGTCAATCCAGAAAACGATGATATTATTGCTATCGAAATTAATCCTCGTGTTTCTCGTTCGTCTGCTCTTGCTTCGAAAGCAACAGGTTATCCAATTGCCAAGATTGCTGCAAAACTAGCTATCGGTTATAATCTTGATGAGCTGGATAATGCCATTACAGGAACAACTTCTGCATTTTTTGAGCCTTCTATTGATTATGTAATCGTAAAAGTTCCTCGTTGGAATTTTGATAAATTTGAAGGTTCGGATTCTCGTTTGGGCTTCCAAATGAAATCTGTAGGAGAAGCTATGGGAATTGGTCGTAATTTTCAAGAAGCATTACAAAAAGCCTGTCAGTCTTTAGAAATTCGCAGAAATGGATTAGGCGCAGACGGAAAAGAAGTTACCAATCAAGAGGAAATTCATCAAAAATTAAAAGTGCCTTCGTGGGATAGACTTTTTAGAATTTACGATGCTTTTAAATTAGGAATACCAATGAAACGTATTTTTGATTTGACAAGAATTGATAAATGGTTTTTGCATCAAATCGAACAAATTGTAGAACTTGAAAACGAAATTCAGAAGTACAAATTAGATTCAATTCCTTATGATTTATTACTAAAAGCAAAGAAAAAAGGTTTGGCAGACCGTCAGATTGCACATTTAATAGGTTGTAAAGAAAGTGAAGTTCACAAGAAAAGAACAGATTTAGGAATAAAACGAGTTTGGAAAATGGTTGATACTTGTTCGGCAGAGTTTGAAGCGCAAACGCCTTATTATTATTCTACCTTCGAAACCGAAAACGAATCTGTCCGAAGTGATAAGAAAAAAGTGATTGTTTTAGGTTCGAGACCAAACCGTATCGGACAAGGAATTGAATTTGATTATTCCTGTGTTCATGGCGTTTTGGCAGCCAAGGAAGCAGGTTATGAAACCATTATGATAAACTGTAATCCAGAAACGGTTTCGACAGATTTTGATATTGCTGATAAACTTTATTTTGAGCCTGTTTTTTGGGAACATATTTATGATATAATTCTGAATGAAAAACCAGAAGGTGTAATTGTCCAGTTAGGAGGACAAACAGCTCTAAAACTTGCTGAAAAATTAGAACGTTATGGAATTCCAATTTTAGGAACGAGTTATGAAGCTCTAGATTTAGCAGAAGATAGAGGACGTTTTTCTGATTTATTGAAAGAAAATAATATTCCTTATCCAAAATACCACGCTATCAAAACGGCAGAAGAAGCCATTGAAAAATCGGCTGAGATGGAATTTCCTTTACTTGTTCGTCCTTCGTATGTTTTGGGTGGACAAAAAATGAAAATCGTAATTAATGAGCAAGAATTAGAAGAACACATTATCAATATTTTCAAAGATTTGGGACAGCAAACCATTTTGATAGATGAGTTTTTAGATGGTGCAATCGAAGCCGAAGCTGATGCGATTTGTGATACCGAAGACGTTTATATTATTGGTGTAATGGAACATATTGAGCCTGCTGGTATTCATTCTGGAGATTCCTATGCCGTTTTGCCTCCTTTTGATTTGGATGAAAACGTTATGAAACAGATTCATGACCATACCAAAAAAATTGCGTTAGCTCTCAAAACAAAAGGCGTTATTAATATTCAATTTGCCATAAAAGATGGAATTGTTTATATCATTGAAGCCAATCCACGAGCATCACGAACTGTTCCTTTTATCTGTAAAGCCTATCAAGAACCGTATATCAAATATGCCACTTGGGTAATGCTAGACCATAAAAAGGTAAAAGATTTTGATTTTAAGCCACAGCAAAATGGTTATGCTATCAAAATTCCTGTTTTCTCTTTTGATAAATTCCCTAATGTAAATAAAGAATTAGGACCTGAAATGAAATCTACTGGAGAAGCCATTTATTTTATTCATCACTTAAAAGACCCATTCTTTAAAGAGATTTATAATGAACGTAATTTGTATTTGAGTAGGTAAGTTAGTTTCAGAATTAGCAAAAGCTACTTACTTATTTTCTTTTGGAAATTTAGTGGGTAGCTTTATCAAATAATTTAAAACCGAAAAAACCAACAATGGCAAATAATTATTTATCCTATATTTCTGACGAACATTTATTAAGCTGTATAGAAAATTTACACAACTCTTATTTAGTTGCGAAGAATAATATCTCTAAAAGAAAATTTTACAGCAATAAAATAGATACAATAAAACTTACTTTTGATGCTAGATTTAATGAATTGGATGAGGAAACTTTGATAAAAGCAGAAATTGCAAGACAAATAGATAAGTCTATCAACAACGCAATAGGAACTTTTCACGAGCAAATTTTGGGAGGAATTGATGGATATGAACGAGGAACATTTAGTGGTTATGATATAAAAGCGACTGACGATTCTCTTTTTGCTGATATTAAAAATAAATACAACACGATGAATAGTAGTTCATCGGAAAGTCTGTATCAAAAATTGCAAAAGTTTGCAGAAAATAATCCTAATGCAACATGTTATTGGGTTCAGATTTGGGCAAAAAATAGCTTTGATGAAAAATGGTTAGGAACTATAAACGGAAGCAATTACAATCAAGATAGAGTTCATAAAATATCAGGCGATAAATTTTATGCGCTACTTTCAGGTAACAAAAACGCTTTGTTCGAACTCTATGAAGTTTTGCCTAAAGCCATTGAAGATTATCTGAATAGTAAAGAAACAGCTACAAATAAAACTCAAAATTCTGCATTTGACCAGATAAAGAAAACTTCTCAAAACTCTCAAAGAACTATTTTAGATGAAATTACTTTTGAAAACTTTAGCTATTATTTAGGATTTGACAAATTATAATAATCATTCAAAAACTTTATAATTGAATAACCAATTTCTTGTCCTAAATTACAAGGAACAGCATTTCCGATTTGTTTGTACTGTTGAGAAGCCGAACCCATAAATTTCCAATCATCTGGAAAGGTTTGGATTCTTGCATATTCTCTTACTGTAAAAGGTCTTGTTTCGTCTGGATGACAGCGTTCTGTTTGTTTTTGTGCAGGGCTGCAAGTAAGTGTAAGACAAGGTTCGTCCCAACCGATTCGGCGAGCCATTCCTGTTTTTCCTCCTCCCAAATAAAAACTTTTACCCATAAAATCTTTTTGAATTTCAAGAGGTAAATCTCTCCAATATCCTTTTGGTGGAACTAAGTCTAAAACTTCTTTTTTGTGTTGTGGATAACTTGCGCCTTCTGAATAAGGAACATCTGTATCAAATAATTCTCCTTTCTTGAGTGCATCTGACAAGTTATAAATCTTTTTATACGGTTTTGGATAACTGTATTCTAAATTAATGTCTTTTCTAATTCCTACTAAAATTAATCGTTCTCTTTTTTGTGGCGTTTTGTAATGAATTGCTTTCAAAACCTGTACAGGCACAACATTATAACCTATTTCATCTAAAATAGAAATCATTCCTTCTAGTGTTTTTCCTTTTTCGTGCGATAAAAGACCTTTTACATTTTCGCCAATACAAATAGTAGGATTTATTTCTTGAACTACTCGTGCAAATTCATAAAACAATGTTCCTCTAGCATCTTGTAAACCTAATTTTTTACCTGCATAACTAAAGGCTTGACAAGGAAAACCACCTGTAACAACATCAATCTCATCTTTATAAATATTAAAATCAAAGTTTTTAATATCTCCTTCCAAAACTTTCCAATTCGGTCTATTTTCTCTCAATGTTTGACATGCCCATTTATCAATTTCATTCAAAGCAACACACTTAATTCCTGCTTTTTCTAATCCAATAGCCAAACCACCAGCACCAGCAAACAATTCTAAAACTTTATATTCTTTATTAGGAACAACAAAATTATTCGTTTCTTCTTCCGATTCGGTTTCAATAAATTCAGAAAATAAGTCCAATTGTGATTTCTTATACACTCTATAGTTGCTTATTGGTTCACGAGTAGCTTCTAGTTTTCCATCTCTATCCCATCTGCGTAAAGTTTCTTTACTTTTTCCTAACAATTGAGCAGCTTCTGAAAGTGAATAGTAGTTTTTCATAATTAATAACCATATTATATAAGATTAAACAATGGTTACAAAATTAACCTAAATATGCTAATAAAAAAAGCAAAACTAAATTTATTTTTTGTGAAAAAATTCTACTTTCATATATTACGAAATCAAATACAACTCAAATTTCCCTTCTCTCGTTATTCTAAACAAAAAGTAAAAACTATATGGAAGCATTAGAATTCAAAGGAAAAATAGAAAAAGGAATGATTCGTTTGCCATCAGAATATAAAGAGTACGACGAAAAACAGGTTCGTGTGATTGTTCTTGTAGGCGAAAAAATAAAAGTTCCTACTTTAAATAATACAGATAAAAAGGAAAAGATACGTTTAGCTCTCCAAAAGATGGCTACGATGAATATGTTTTCAAAAATAGATAATCCAGTTCTTTGGTAAAAAAAAATTACGTGACAAGCAGTTACTAAAAAAGATAATAAGAAAATCCTTTCAATAAGATAATTAAATAGCAATTTATTCAAAAGAAGTGTATCTTCTATTTTCTCTGTAACTCTGCATTATGAAAAACAGTAGTATGCAGTAGGATTAACATATATACCTTACTTCAATTTCAAACTTTCTTACACTCTTTTTACTGCTTAATTAATTCATGGATAATCACATAGTTTCCTATTCTACTTTGTTGTTGAGTTTCGAAATCATAATCACAAATATCTAAATCTCCATTTTTCGAATCGCACCTTCATTAAGATAAGTTTTGTTTTATTTTGCTCTTTCTTCAATTCCTCTATTGTAACATTAGATTCACAGAACTTTATGAAATAATCTTCATCCAAGTGTCTTAAGTACAATTCTTTGCTATCTGTACGCTCTCCATTTTTTTTCACAAAAGACTTTTCAACTAACATTGCAGTAACGGTTTCTGTACCGTCTTCTTTGTTGTACTTCATATTTTGAACTTTACAAGATGGGAAAATTAGAAAAAATGAGATAGGAAAGTAAAGAATAATTATACTGAGTTTCTTTAACATAAGATTCTAGTTTATAATTTAAATAGGTTGATTACTAGGTTAATCGCATCTAAAAACGAATGTTTTCGTATAAAAAAACTAGTGTTGGTTTAATAAAGAGTAGCAAAAAAATGGATTTTTTGAAATTAGTAGGGAACTTTTAAGTCAGTGAAGCTAAAAGGCACGTCTTTTCTAAAATAGTGATTCATTTCGATTTTCAAAATTTCCTACTAGGTAGGAAAAGACGTGTCTTTTCCCTACAAAACCCTTAAATTAGATGCGATTAACCTAGTTGATTACCAAAGTCAATTAAACTCAATTTTATATTCTAGTCCAATCTTCTCAAATAGATTTTCTTTTTGATAAAATAATTCTTTTTGATACTCTGTAAATTCTTTATTTTGCCTAGTTACTACAAAATCAATTGCTTTTTTTGGATTTCCCTGTCCATCACAAACCAGAAAATTAATAATTTCATTTTCTAAACTTTCAATTCCTTCTACATTTTTTAATTCCTCAAAATTATTTTCCTCTAAAAAAACAGAAATGGCAATCTGTGGATAAACGAAGTGTTCTTCTCTGCGAAGCTGTTTAAAGAACTGTAAATGTTGCGAAGTGGGAAAGATAGATTTTACCTTTCCAGAAAACTGTAATGGATTTTTCGCCTTTGCTTTCTTTGCTTGTCTTTCTTCTAAAGCTAATTTACAGTTTTCACACAAATAAGGCATCGGATTTTCCCACGGCTGATATTCATATACTTTTCTGTTTGAATAATAATCATTTCTACGATTCAAGAAATGAGTAGGCATTCCACACAAATCACACTTTGATTTTTTGATATATGCACGACTGTATTTTGCTACTTTGTTATGAATTTGGCGAGGTTTCAGACGAAAATTTAATGAAAGTTCGGCAAGTGTATAACGAAACTTTTCTTTTGCATCAAAAAGTTCTTGTTCTTCTGTATTCAAAAGCCAATAACAACGACAAAGCTCTTTTTCGTCTTCGTCTTCTGTTAGGTAATCAATTTCAATTTCTGGTAGCATAGTAAAATACCGTAACTTATTGGTAAATGATTTTTATGATTGATATGATAAATGAAAATAATACAAAAAAACAGACCTAAATTTTAGTTTAAATCTGTTTCATAAGTAGCTGACACTTTTTAAGTGTCAGAAATACGGTATTTTACAGACAGTTGAAAACTATCTGCTACTTTAAATTAATACGTACTTTTATCATCAAAATCATCAATCAAAAGTTCTTTAGTCTTCTTCAAAATATTAGCAAAAAATCCTCCTGCTGGTTTTTCAGTTTGTTTTTTCACTTCTTGTCCTTGACTATTTATTTCATAACTTGCCTGACTTATTTGGTCGTAATTTCTTTGATACACATCTCTATCATCTAGCGTTCTGAAACCAGCCAAAACCAGACCTACGCCTGTCGCATACATTGGATTTTTGACAGAATCCGACTGACTTCTACCCAGATATTCATTGGGATAACCGATACGAACATCTAAACCTGTTTTGTACTCAAAAAGTTCTTTCAAATATTGCAAAAGAGAACCTCCACCAGTCAGAACAATTCCACCAGCCAGACGATTTTTGTAACCTGAACGGACGGTTTCGCTATACACAAGTTCTACAATTTCTTCCATTCTTGCCTCAATAATGTAAGACAGATTTTTGATAGAAATTTCTTTTGAAGAGCGATTGCGAAGACCAGGGATAGAAACTACTTCATTATCAGGCGCATCTTTTGCCAAACAGCGACCGAATTTTACCTTCAAAAGTTCGGCTTGATTTTGCATTACAGCGCAACCTTGTTTGATATCCGAAGTAATAATATTGCCACCAAAAGGAATAACAGAAGTATGACGAATAATTCCATCAATAAAAATAGCCAAATCAGTAGTTCCACCACCAATATCAACGATAGCAACACCTGCCTCTTTTTCCTCTTCACTCAAAACAGAAAGTGCAGACGCTAAGGGTTCAAGAATCAAATTTTCAATTTCCAAACCTGCACGCTGAACACATTTTTTAATGTTGCGAATAGCATTTGTTTGAGCCGTAATAATATGAAAATCGGCTTCCAATTTTACGCCAGCCATTCCGACAGGGTCTTTTATATTTGGCTCATAATCAACGGTATAATGTTGAGGCATAACGTGAATAATGTCCGTTCCTGCTTCGGTTACGATGCGATACATATCATTTGTAAGACGATTAACGTCAGAAGGAGTAATTTCGCCATCTCTAGAACTGCGTGTAATTCCTCCATGATGTACCGAACTTTTGATGTGCTTTCCTGCAATTCCTACATTTACGATACGCAAATTTACACCAGAGCTTCGTTCTGCTTCTTCAACGGCTTGCGTAATGGCTGCTACCGTTTTATTGATATTACTGATTATTCCTTCTTTTACACCTTCGGAAACAGCTTGACCAACTCCTAATACTTCCAGTTTGTCGTACTCGTTCATTCTGCCAACGATAACACAGATTTTGGTTGTTCCGATGTCTAATCCTGCTACTATTCTTTGATTTTGCATACGTCTTTATATAGAAATGAATGTCTTGTTTTATTAGAAACGATAGACTTCATTAATTGATTTTATATTTTTAAAGTTTATTTACAGACAATTTGATTGTCGTATCTAACACTTACCATTCGATAACTTCCCCAACCTTTTATAGGAATAATTTTATCATAAAAAGTTTTCAAACGGTTTAGTTTGTCTTCCATATTTGTAGGCTTTCCAAACTCAATGAGCTGCTCGCCTACTTGTGGATAAGCTACCAAATTTCCCTTTGTATCTCTTTCTAATTCTGTAATTTGCGCTTTCCAAAACGGTTTTTTATCTATTTGTTTTAGTGCATCGATAAATAGTTCTCCGTCTTTTGTTTTCCAAAAAGCAGTATCAAGAAGTTCTGTATCATTACTCTTTTGGCTAGAAAGTAACATTACTCGTGCCGTAAAATTAGGAGAAAGAGGAATCAGTTTTCCTGTTTCGGTAATATAAGCACCTTTTGCTGAATTTTTGCTTAAAATTCGTGCAAGAGGTTTTAATTCTTCTACTTCTATATGCAAAATTCCTTTTGAATCAACGGCAACCTGGCATTTATCTACAAAGTTATTGGTTTTTATGGAATTTTCAATTTTTTTTGTGTCTATCTCTTTTACTTTGAGGTTGTTTACATCAATATTTGCATCCTGACGAACGAGTTTTAATATTTCTACTTCTGTCAAAAAATGAGAAGTATCTTGTTGGTTTTGTGCTGCATTTTTGACCAGAATATGAACACTACTTATCATTTGTCCACGCTGATATACTTCTGTCGCTGCAATAGTAACAAGAATAGCTAAAACAAATAAAATTATTTTTACGGATATTTTCATGATTATAAATATAACATAAATTTTCTAAAACTTCACTTAAACCTATACGATTTTGAAAACGATATAGGTTTGTAATTAATCAAATAAAACTATCATATTTCTATCAAAAAAGCAAAAAACCTTATTCTTTTTCAGAATAAGGTTTTTGTCTGATTAAAATTGAACTATAAAAATCAATCTTAATCTTTGTTTTTAAATTTTAATTTTGAGCTTTTTCAGCAGCTATTGCTTCAGCTTCTAGTTTAGCGTTTGCAGCGTCTAACTGTTCGGCTGTCATTTTCACACCTAATTTATTCAAAACTAAAAGAGTAATATCAATTTTATCAACAGAAAATAAGAAATTATCTTGTCCTCTTCCGTCTTGACTACTCAAGATAAATGTATAACCGTTTTCTTTTCCCACTTCTTCAATAGCTGTCTTTACTTTTTTGAGAATTGGAGTTTGCATTTTAGCTTGCATCTTTTGCAATTCCTGACTATAAAGCTCTGTTTCTTGCTGAATTTCTTGCTGTAACTTCTGTAATTCACTAGCACGAGTCTGTAAAACAACAGGAATTACATTTGGGTCTTGTTGGTCAGCTTGAAACTTCTTGTATTTTTTCTCAAAATCTTGTTGCTTCTCTGTTAGCATGGTTGTAAGTTGTGCTTCTGTCCTTTTGAGGGAATCCTGCGCCTTCATATATTCAGGAACGTGAGGCAAAATTAAGTAAGCACTTGTATAACCAATCTTTACATCTTGAGCTTCAACAGAGTAGGTAGAAGTCATAAACGCAAATAAGGCAACTAAAAGAAATATCTTTTTCATCGTTTGTTTTGTCTTTTTATTAATAAGATACAGAAATATTTTTCCTAAATGATAGGAAGAGTATGAGAAATTTGAGAGAAATGTATATAGTTATTCTCCCAAAAAATAATTCTGCAAAGGTAAGTAATTAATTAAATTTAATTGTTGTAGAATCAAAATTGCGAATAAATTTGTTGGTGTCGCTATGCTAAAACACCAACAAAGGTAAAAAAGTAGATTATAGACCTAATTTTTTGACAACCAAACCTGTAAGGTCTGTTCCTTCTGCTGAATACAAAATGTAAGAAGAGTTTGTACCGTCCAATTCATTCAAAATAAGTACATAATTATTCTCTTTTCCTACCGTTTTGATAGCTTCACGAATTTTTGCATAAATAGGAAAAAGCAAATCATTTTGTTTTTTGTTAAAACGCTCTTCTTCTGACTTTTGCATCGTTTCAAAGTCTGCGTACAAACCTTCTAACTCTTGTTGAGCTTGTGCTTGTTGTTGTTCGTTAGTTACTGTTTTCTTTAGCTCTTCTTGTCTGGCTTGAATTTTTTGCCCTTCCCCTTGTAATCTTTTCTGAATTTGCTTCTGAAATCCTTCTAATTCCGAACTAGCTACTTTATATTCAGGCATCATACTAGCAATTGAATCTACTTGTACATAACCAATTTTGAGGTTTTGAGCTGTCGCTTGTGTATTTTGAACTACTACAAAAGCGAATAAAAGGCTAAGAGATAAAAATATTTTTCTCATAATTTTGATATAATTTGTTTTAAAGTGAATTTGAAGGGATTGTTAATTGACCATTATCCTTTTTTGTCAATAGAAATATTAGGGTCTTGTATTCCTAATTCTTCCAAAACAAAATCGGTAAAGTTATAGGTTTCATCGTAAAAAAGCATGTGCAAATCACTTGCTTTGTCAAACATAAAATGAAGTTTCTTTTGTAGTGACACAATGCGAACAGCTTCCATTATTCTATCTTGAATCGGACGAATGAGTTCACGTCTTTTCTTAAAGAGCATTCCATTAGCACCAAAAATTCCTTCTCGGTAACTAATCAAATCAGTTTCTTGTTTCTGAACTTCTTTCTGTTTTTCGACATACATTTCTTCTGTCAAAAGTACTCTTTCGGCTTCTAATTTGGTACGACTATCCAAAATTTCTTGTTCTTTTTTGGCGAGTTCTGCTTTCCATTGCTTTGTCATTTCTTCCAATTCTGTATTGGCTTGCGAGTATTCGGGCAAACGCTCCAGTATTTTTTGAGAATCAATATAACCAAAACGCTGCGCCAAAACAGTATTAAAGCTACTTAAAGCCATTATTCCTACCAGAAATAAAGTAGAGAAAGTAAAACCGATATGTTTTTTCATGCTAGTTTTTAAATACATTTTCATCATATAAAGTTATAAAATTCAAAATCATTGCCAAAGTTTTACAGTTACCAGTTTTTAACAGTAACCAGTAATCAGTTACCAGTGAATACATAAATTCTTTATTTTAGTAATTCATAACTTCATTGAAATTAATTGGTTACTACTTACTGGTAACTGATTACTGGTAGCTGGTAACTGATTTATCGTATCATTTGTCCAATAGTAAAATGGAATTGCGCTCCATTTACACCTGGTTTTCCTGGTATCTGATCAAATCCGTAAGCCCAATCAATTCCTAAAAGACCAAAAGCAGGCATGAAAATACGTGCACCTACTCCTGCTGAACGTCTCAAATCAAAAGGCTGGAAGGTATCAAAACTTCCCCAGTTGTTTCCACCTTCTGCAAAAGCCAAGACAAAAATAGAAGCAGCTTGATTAAGTGTAACTGGATAACGAAGCTCCATCACAAATTTGTTGTAAGCTACTCCACCCTCTCCATTGGATTCTACAGGAATAATAGAATTATCTTGATAGCCTCTAAGTCCAACAATATCAGAACCCAAAAGTAAATTACCAAAACCTAGACCCGAACCACCCAAAATAAAACGTTCGAAAGGACTAATAGGAGTTTTGTTGTTATATGAACCAATAAAACCCATGTGCGCTCTAGCACTAAAGACAAGGTCGCCAACTACTGGAGTATACCAAGAATTATCAAGCATCCATTTGTGATACTCTACAAATTTGAATATTTCTGCATCTTCTGCCGTTTCATAATTTATATCTCTGAACATAGAATAAGGAGGTGTAAAACCTGCACTAAGGGAAATACTCGCTCCATTACGAGGGTAAATTTGACTATCTACACTTGTACGAGAAAGAGTAGTATTAAAGACAATACTGTTAAAATCACCATTTTGAATATTTCTAAATCCAACTCCTCTATAATTATTAAGACTATAGCGCAGATAAGCAAGTGAGTTTCTCAGGGAAAAGTAATTATCTGGGAAATTTAATTGACGACCCAAACCAAGTGTTATTCCCGAAACTTGAAAATTACCCGTGCTTTCATTCGTTTGGCGACTAATTTGGTTTTGGACAGAATGCTGTAAACTAATAGAGAATGAGTTTCGTTTTTTTCCTCCTAACCAAGGTTCGGAAAAAGAAAAAGAGTAGGTCTGAAATGCACGTCCGTTTGCTTGAAAGCGCAAAGAAACTTGCTGTCCGTCTCCTTGTGGAAGTGGCGACCACGATTTGAAATCTAACAAACGACTAGAAGAAAAATTATTAAACGTCAGCCCTAGTGTTCCGATAAAACCAATGGCTCCACCTCCCCAACCACCAGAAAGTTCAATTTGGTCATTTGGCTTTTCAACTACTGAATAATGAATATCTACCGTTCCATCAGCTACATTCGGAATTGGATTGATACCTATTGATTCAGCATCAAAATAACCTAGTTGAGAAAGTTGTTGCTGTGTACGAAGAAGTGCAGAACGACTAAATTTTTGCCCAGGAAATGTAGAAACTTCTCTCAAAATCACGTGATCTCTTGTACGAGTATTTCCTGTTACGATAATTTTGCTAATGGTAGCTTGGTCTCCTTCATAGATTCTCATTTCTATATCAATCAAATCGTTATCTACCCTAATTTCAATCGGTTGAATGTTGAAGAATAAATAGCCATCGTCCATATAAAGCGACGTAATATCCAAACCTGTCGGATTGTAAGACATACGTTTTTGCAAATCTTCTGGATTATAAACATCCCCTTTTCTCACTCCCAAAACAGCACTCAAAAGTGTATCTGAATGAATGTAATTACCCGACCACGTAATATTTCTGTAATGATATTTATTGCCTTCATTGACATTCATTTTTATTTTCACTCCTTCTTCTACTGAAATTACTGTGTCAGAAATAATGTAGGCATCTCTAAACCCTTCTTTATTATAATAAGCAATTAGTTTTTGTTTATCACTTTTGTATTCCTTGGGTATAAATTTGGAAGAAATAAATATATTCCAAGATGATCGTTCTTTCGTTTTCTTCATCTTGCGCCTAAGTTTTTTGTCTGCAATCGCTTTGTTTCCTTCAATCTCAATTTCTTCTATTCTTACTTTTTTTCCTTTATCTACGTCAATTTCTAATCGAACGCTATTAGCTAATGTAGTATCTTTTTTCTGGATAATATTTACTTTTACATTTCTGAATCCTTTTTGAATGTAATGTTGTTTGATTGCAACTTCTGTATTTTTGATAATTACATCGTTTACAATACGTCCACGTACTAGAGTTACTTTGTCTTTCAATGTATTTTTTTGCCCTTTTGGTATTCCTGTAAACTCAAAGCGTGATAATCTTGGTCGCTCTGTTAGGATAAGTTTGAAGAACACTTTTTCGTCTTCAATTTTGTCTACTTCTATACTAATGTCTCCCAAAAGTCCTTGTTTCCAAAGTTTGCGAATAGCAAGTCCAATATCTTCTCCAGGAACTAATATTTTGTCTCCAATACGCAATCCTGTAAGCGAAATAAGTGCGCTTGGGTCAAGATAACTTGCTCCTTCTACACTAATTCCTCCAATAGTATATTCTTTTGGATTTGAATAATCAAAATCTTTTGTAGTAGTTGTGGAAGCAGTTTTGAATCCTCCCAAACCTTTAAAAGGCGTTGTTTGGGCAAAACAAGGTAGAGTACTACCCAAAAGTAAAGAGAAAATTAGAAAAGAAAAAACAATCTTTTTTAAAGTATTATTTTTTATATGAATTGAATTATATGGATACATAAAATCTGAAGATAGTAAATGAATAGTATAGCTTTTTGATAAACTGAATGATACAAACCTTACCTTTTCTGTTTTAAGTAGCAAGATTTGTAAAGTTTTGTCCTATATTTTTTTATTAATAATTAGTGTCAGTCTTTATTTTATATTAGATTTGTTCACTTGTTTTGCCAAAACGTCGTTCTCTATTTTGATAACTAAGAAGCGTTTCAAACAAATGAATCTTTCTGAAATCGGGCCAAAGCACATCTAAAAAAGCAAGTTCGGAATAAGCAACCTGCCAAAGCAAGAAATTACTAATTCTCATCTCTCCACTTGTACGGATAAGAAGCTCTGGATCAGGAATAGAAGACGTATAAAGGTGTTTGGCAATCAATTCTTCATCTATTTGCTCCGAATTTATTTCTCCTTTTTCTATTTTTTGAGCAATTTTTTGGATAGCCGTTTTCATTTCTGTACGTCCACTATAACTCAAAGCAAGTGTCAGGACAAGTCTTTCGTTGTGCGCAGTTTTGGCAATCAACTCATCAAGCTGTATTTGGCATTTATTAGGAAGGGAATATAACTCACCTATTGCACCTAATTTTACACCTTTTTCACTAAGTTCCTTTACCTCACTACGCAATGTTGAAACTAAAAGCTGCATTAATCCGTTTATTTCGTCTTCAGGACGTTGCCAATTTTCGGTAGAAAATGTATAGAGAGTAAGGTATTTTATGCCCATTTCTACACATCCTTCTATGGCTTCTCTTACAGCTTTTACAGCATTTTTGTCCCAAAAATTCTTGAAAAACCTCTTTGTTTTGCCCATCTACCATTTCCATCCATAATCAAGGCTACGTGAGAAGGCATTCAATCTTTAACCAACAATTCCTGTATTTCTTCTTTTGTACGAGAAGATAAAGGAACAAGAGCAGTAAAATTTTTTACGTTATTTTGCTTCTTATTTTCTTTTCTAACTGATTTCATAATTAAACTTTCCTTTTTCTTTCCTTTTAGCTTTTCAACTAAACTTTGACTGGAATAAGATAAATAAATTAAATATACCAAATACAAATAGTTGTTTTACTTCAAACTTTTGATTCAATACATTATAATTTGGCGTGCAAGTTACGAAAAGATTAGTCAAATTCAGTTTTCTATTTTATCAAAACATTCAAAAAAGCATATCAATTAAATAATTAATCCAAATAGGCTAGGTTTGATTTTGGAAAAATAAGACACACAAAACCAAATAATTGGTGGAAAGACGATAAAGAATAGAAAAATGTGGCAAGACAAATGAAACTATCCTATTAAAAAACGTGAAAAGAATTTGAAACGGAAAGTGAGAAGAGGAGCAGGGAATTGATACTACTTCAAAAATTTTGTGCTGTTTTTCAACGTTTGTTGAGACTTCGTTGGTCACTAGCATGACTACAATAAAATCTCAACGGTAACTTTAATCTCATTTATGGTTGATACAAAGCACTTTTATTTTACACAGCCTATTATCTGATCAACGAGTTTCAAATTTATATTTTGATTCCTATAACAATTACATCATCTGTTTGTACTGTTTCATATTTCCATTCTGTAAAAGCAGATTTTACCTTTGTGTGCATTTCACTCATAGAGTTGAACGGATTCTGATTGAGAAGTTGTCGAAAACGTTTGCTTCCAAATTTCTTGTCGTTCTCTCCTCCAAACTGATCTGTATATCCATCAGAAAACAAATAAAACTCGCTTCCTTTTTGGTATTCTAAGGTATGCATGTCAAATATTTTTTCTCTCTTTCTTTTTTCTCCTCCCAAGGCAGCACGACTTCCCTTAATTACTTGAATAGCACTTTGGTCAGAATTTCTGTAATATAAAGGCCTATTTGCACCTGCGTAATACAATTTTCTTTCTGTTTCATCAATAACAAAAACAGATGCGTCCATTCCTTCCCTTACTTTCGAAGTTTGGTTCACAGAATAAGGGGAAGTAAACGCTTCTATAATCCCTTCGTTGAGTGCTTCCAAAATTGTATTAGGTCTTACAATTTTTTCCTTCTCTACAATCCTCTCTAACAAAAAATAACCTACAATCGTCATAATTGCACCTGGTACTCCGTGCCCTGTACAGTCTGCTAGAATCGTTATTTTATAATTTTTTCCTTCTAAAAGAACATTTCTAAACCAGTAAAAATCTCCACTAATTATATCTTTTGCTTTATAAAAAACAAAAACTTCATCAAAAGCAGTTTTCAAATTAGAAAGGTCTGGAAGAAGTGCAAGCTGTAATCTTTCGGCAGTACGAACACTTGCCTGTACATCAGAAAACAACTTTTCTACCTGAATGCGTTGCTCTTTTATTTTCTCACTTTGTGCCTTTAGTTCGTGAGAATATTGGGTAACTATCTGATTTTGCTGCAAAAGTTCTTCGTTATAACTCTCTATATCTTGACGTATTTCGGTTACATCATCCAGATTACGACCCGCAAAACCAAAAGCAATTCCTAAAAAAATAGGCGCACTATCAATAATAAAGTGAAGAGGATTGAGCTGATGAACACTTATTAATCCTTCAGCACTAAAAGGAATATCTTTGAGAAATAATCCATCAAAGAGTAAAGAAAAAGTAGGAAAACAAAAACCAAAAGTTATACCAAATAGTGCGTATTTGAAGGTATAAGACTTGCTAAAAGATGAAGACATTTAAGGGTAAAAAAGTATAGTAAGTGGACAGTAAGCCGATTCGTAGAAATATAATAGAATTTTTCCTATATATCTATTATTATACGCATTTTTTATCAAAATGTTGAATAAATAGGTTTGAATTCCATAATAAAGGTTATAACGATTGATATGGTAAGTACTTGAGCAGAATTAAACGTACCTAAAAACGTATTTAAAAAAGCATTTAACTTCGCTGTTTTATCAGGTTTCATTCTCTGTGTTCGAAAATTCATTTCAAAATAATACATATATTTAATTTCGCCTCACTACTTAATGTCATTTTCCCATAGCACTAGGTTTTGCAAACCCCATTTTAGTAGAAAAAGCAAACTATTGTTTCATCAAAGATGATATCATATACAAAATTTGATAAATGTTACTCCTATTGTAATCTATTTAACTAATAAACAGACTATTTCGCTATTCATTTAGACTAAGAATTCTGAACTGTTTTTTATAAAAATTAAGGCTGTCAAGAAGTGAGGGGATTAAAAACACAAATAAATTATGCCTGTTTTTTTACTTATTATTTGAATAGTAATATTGAAATTAAATTAATTTGTGCAATTACCTCTTATAAAAAATAGTGAGTCATAGTAGAATTAGTGTATCCATAGCAATCATCAATCTGTCAAATCTATATCTATTTCTTCAAGTTCCCAGTTTGCTTTTAGTTCTAATTCTCGTTTTAGGTTTACGACTGACTCTGGCAAAATGCGTTTTTCAAAATCACCGTTTTCCCATTTTCCATTTCCATTGGCATCAACAAGTACTCTAATTGTCTTTTTTCCTGGCAAAAGATTTTCAAATCTATACTTTCTTTGATTTTGAATAGTTTTTTCTATTTTTCCCTTCTCATCAATTACTTGAATAATAAAATTATCGTATTTACCCAAAACTTGCCCACTAATTATTCCATAACTAGTCTCATCTCCCCTAGAGTACTCCAAATTCTTAGATTCTTTTAAGGTATCATTTTCTACCGAAACAAATGCATTCTCACGAATTTGTAACTGAAAAGATTTTTGTTTGTCTGTAGTGAGTTCTATTGTTTTGATAAATGAAATTTCGGTTCTATTTTTATTGAATTTCCAATCTGCTGCACTTGTTCGGCTTCCTGTGCTATCTCCCTTAAAACCTACAATTATACTATCGTACTGCATTGTAACGATGGGTTTGTTAAAAAACAATTTTAATTCTAATTCTTTATTTGGTAAAATAGGTGTTCCAGAAGTAGGATCTTCTCTTATCGTAAAAGGCGATTGACGAAGCTTTCTGACCTTTCCAAACTGAATAGTAAGTGTGGTATCGATCGTATTTCCGATAGAATCAGCAAAGGACATACTAGCTGAAACAGAATCTTCTGTATTTGTATTTCGGTTATAAAAATTAAGATACTCATCTTGCAACACAGGATAAAACAAAGTATCATAATCTATATTTTTCTCTTCATCTTGATATTTAATAGTATAATCAGCTATATTTTTATTGAATTTTATTTCAAAATACTGTCCCCTTTGTCTGGCAACAGATAATCGAAAAGGCAAAATATCATATTGTATTACTTGAAAATCTACTCCCGAATAACTCGTTCCGATTTGCAAAGGCTCTTCATAAAACCCAATCAATTCTGCGTTTTTATTGTATACATAATCTCTTTTATCTTTTGGCTCTACGAGCGCATAAACCTTGTATTTACCAGATTTTATGTTCTCAATAGCATATCTTCCTATCGAATCAGTCATAGAAAAATAAAGTGGACGACGATTATTAATATCAAAAGAATCTGCTTCAATATCATTATAAGCATATAATCCTACCATTGCATTTTCCACTTTATTACCTTTCACAAGGTCTGAAACTGTTCCTGTAATAAGTAAAGAATCAATTTTGTTTCCTGTACTAAAAGCAAGTTTGATATTCTTAGGAATATTTCCTTCATTAAAATCAACTACTCCTTTACCAAAAGAAAAAGTATAAGTTGTGTTTTCAGCAAAGGGTTTGTCAAATTTTAGTGTCAAGCGATTTCGCTTTACAGTTGATTTGTAATTACCCTCTATAAAAGGCGAAATTTGTAGCTCTTCCTGTAATTTTTTTGTAGCAATATCTTCATCAAACTCCAAAATAATCATAGTACCATTAAAATTAACCGACTGATCATTGGGATAAGTAGAAAGTAATTTTGGTGGTGTAATATCCTTCAATCCTCCCGTAGGCATACTTTGGCTGGCACAAGCTGCTATGAAAAAAATAAGAGTAATAGACGATACTAAATAAACAAAATAATTTAATTTCATAAAAACGAAGGAATAATTGGGCAATTATAGAAGAATGTTTATGCTCATTTATTAAAGACCTTGATACTAGTTAGTAATCTAACCTTAGCAATCATTGAGACAAAATTACTAAATTGGTTTAGTAAGAACATTATTTACCCTCATTAAAAATTAGTAAAAACGACAAACGAAATAAAATAATGAGCTAACTGTATACTTTAACTGCTGATAATTAAGTAGTTAAAACTTTATTAGAAAATAATTAAAAAATAAATCGTTTTTTTTTTCATAAATACTTGACTGCTATTAATCTGGTACGTACCTTTGCATTCTCAATTCGGATACAAAGAAGCGTTATAAAGTAACAAACTATTTATTCAGATATTTATTGAGAATAAAAGCAAAAATAGTAAAAGTTAAAAAATGGGCCTATAGCTCAGCTGGTTCAGAGCATCTGCCTTACACGCAGAGGGTCATAGGTTCAAATCCTATTGGGCCCACATTTTTTACTTTATCTCATTGGTAAAACATGGGTAAAACATGGGATAAAACATGAATTAATAATACCACGAGATACCGACAAGAGTCAATATTGTTTTTATATTGGTAATTAAAATTGAGAAAAATTAAAATGGGCCTATAGCTCAGCTGGTTCAGAGCATCTGCCTTACACGCAGAGGGTCATAGGTTCGAATCCTATTGGGCCCACATTTTAAAGTCGTCGGTAAAAATACTTACGGTGGAAGAAAGGTTTTATAAAAATTAATCAAGTTTATTTTGAATGATTTTTTTGAAACCTTTTTTTTATGTTTGTATTTTTATGTTTGTATTTTAGGTTCTCTGACGGTTTTTGCCTTTTTGTGATTTTTAGCAGAAAATAAATCTATCTTGTATTTTCTTGTATTTTATTCAAAAAGGTTATACTACTCTGTCGCTAGAATCACAAAATACTTAAAACTGTACCAAAAAAGAATCAAACTCTGAACAGCCTACCTCTAAGCTACAAATACGATTTTTCTATTATATTTTGCTAATCTTACCAATTACTTCTTAGAAAGTAATTAGTTGAGGTTAGCAATTTTTTTTTATTGCTTTTCAAGTCTTATCTTTGAATTATATTAGAATTTAACAAACACCTTAAACCAATCAATACATTTATGGCAAATTATGATTTATTAGTAATCGGTTCTGGCCCTGGTGGTTATGTCAGCTGCAATTCGTGCTTCTCAATTAGGATTAAAAGTAGGCGTAATCGAAAAAGAATCACTCGGTGGAATCTGTCTAAACTGGGGCTGTATTCCTACGAAAGCACTTTTGAAATCTGCACAAGTATTTGAGTATGTCCAGCACGCAAAAGAATATGGCATCGAAGTAGGTGAATCAAAAGTAAACTTTGGTGATATGATTGGTCGTAGCCGAAATGTAGCGACTGGAATGAGTAAAGGAATTGAATTTCTGTTCAAGAAAAACAAAATTGAAAAAATAATGGGCTTCGGAAAGCTTGCTGGCAAAGGCAAAGTAGAAGTAACCGACAAAGACGGCAAAAAACAAACTTATGAAGCCAAAAACATAATCCTTGCAACAGGTGGACGAGCGAGAGAATTACCAAACCTTCCTGTAGATGGCAAAAAAATAATCGAATACCGTAAAGCCATGTCGTTAGAAAAACAACCCAAAAGTATGGTTGTGGTAGGTTCTGGTGCTATTGGAGTAGAGTTTGCGTACCTCTATAATTCTATCGGAACCGATGTAACGATTGTAGAATTTATGGACAGAATCGTTCCTGTGGAAGATGCAGACGTTTCGAAAGAACTAGAAAGACAATACAAGAAAAAAGGAATAAAGATAATGACTTCTTCCGAAGTAACGAAAGTAGATACGTCTGGAAGTGGTTGCAAAGTAACTGTCAAAACCAAAAAGGGAGACCAAGTTTTGGAATGTGATATTGTGCTTTCTGCCGTTGGGGTTTCTACAAACTTAGAAGGAATCGGACTTGAAAATGCAGGCGTAAAAACAGAAAAAGGAAAAGTAGTTGTAGATGATTTTTACAAAACTTCGGTAGATGGCGTTTATGCTATTGGTGATATTGTACACGACCAGCACTTGCACATGTGGCGAGCGCAGAAGGGATAATTTGTGTAGAAAAAATTGCAGGACACCACCCAGAACCATTAAATTATGGAAATATACCAGGTTGTACGTACTGTCAGCCAGAAATTTCATCAGTAGGAATGACAGAAGCACAAGCAAAAGAAGCAGGCTATGAAGTAAAAGTAGGCAAATTTCCGTTTTCTGCATCTGGAAAAGCAAGTGCAGCAGGTGCAAAAGAAGGTTTTGTGAAAGTAATCTTTGATGCAAAATATGGCGAATGGCTTGGCGCACATATGATAGGTGCAAACGTAACCGAAATGATTGCAGAAGCTGTAGTGGCAAGAAAATTAGAAACCACAGGAATGGATATCGTAAAATCTGTTCATCCACATCCAACTATGTCAGAAGCTGTTATGGAAGCAGCAGCAGCAGCTTACGGAGAAGTAATTCATATGTAATAAATTGTTTGTCTAGTGTTTTATTAGTATGATATATTTTTGATTACAAAAAAACCATTTCTACATTATATATAGAAATGGTTTTTGCTTTTACAAGAAGAGTTTGAGTTTGGAAAATAAATTAGTATTCCAATATGAGTAACATTTGCCGATTTCTGTATATGAACTTATTTTCAACAAAATAATAGCAAACCTTCAAAACTTAGAATTTATGAAGCAGAGGTTTCGAATGATTGTGAAACAAAAAATATTCTATCAACGTAAAAATTATGAATTTTACATAAGATTTTTCGAATGTAATTACGCCAAACGATGAGAGTTTTAATGATTCTTATGCTTTGCCTTTTGAGGGAGCGCAAATTTTTGTTTGTGGTTGTTGGGAAAAACTCGTTTATAGAAATGATAATTATAAGAAAGAATGATTGGTAACCAAAAAAATTGCACTTTCAATTTTGAAGTAAAGTTTGACCTGACGTTTTGTTTAATTTTTTACTTGGTAAGATGAACTAAATACGGAACGGCTTCAATAAGTGAAGTTGTCTCAAAATCAATTAATGCTTTATTTTTTATTTGTTCAGAATTATTTTTGTCAGTTACAAAACATGTTTTCATTCCTGCATTTCTGCCAAACTGCATATCTGAGATACTATCGCCTACAATAACAGAACGCTTGAAACTGATATTTGAAAAATCTTCTTTTGCATCAATCGCCATTCCGATAGCTGGCTTTCTGCGTGGAGAATTAGTTGTATAAAGATCTGGACAGAAGTATATTCTGTCTATCTGTGGCAATTTTTCTAATAAATAACTATGAATAAGTTCAAGGTCTTTTTCGCTCATCAGTCCCTTTCCAATTCCTTGTTGATTAGTAACCACTACGATGGTCTGGAAATGTTTGCTCAAAAGTTGTAAGGCTTCTTTGGAATGTTTTAGAATATCAAACTCTTCTAAAGTTTTGACATAATCATCTTCCAATTTACGATTCAGTACGCCATCTCTGTCCAAAAAAAGTGTCCAATTATTGGCTTGTATTTTTGATTTATTGTTCATCTGATTAAATTTATAGTTGCTATGTATAAAAAGAAAGTTTAAAAAGTTCAGACTATAAAAATTGATTTAAAAAGCTAATTCTGAACACAAAATTTAGAAGAATTCTCTACTAGTTTTGCTTGAAAGAATATAACGTAATAGAAGGTATGTTAGGAATATAAATTAAATAGACTACTATTTTTGAATTGTTAAATTATTAATAACTAGTGAGTCAGAATCGTAATTTCTAATTCGTCGATTTTTTATCCAATTAATAATTACCAAATTTATTAAAAATGTTATAAAATATAAAAATGGTTCTTTGACAATTTTTGAGTAAATAATAAATTGTTGCTTATGCTGCTCTTAACATATTTTGCACCTGATTCCATCTATCACTTTTTGTCTAAGTCAGACCTTCGATACAGACTTAAACAAAACACAAGATAGATTTATTTTCTTTTAAAAATCACGAAAAGGCAAAAATTTTTAAAGAATCATAAAAGTTTTGTAGCATTTTTTTATGTATAACAAATTTTCTAGTCTATTTTGGAATAGATTATTTTCTAAAGAATCCCTCCTGTATGAATAAGAACAATCGTATTTCCTTCTTCAAAAAAATCTATTTTAGCTAATTGATTAACTGCAAAAAATGCTTTTCCTGTATAAATAGGTTCGATTTGAAAATTGTTATTTTGCTCACTATCTTTATTGACTTCTTCAACAAACTTCTTCAATCGTTCTGATTTCTTGGCGTACCCTCCTTCGTGAAAATCTGTTTCTAAAACTAAATTTGATAAAGCATTGTTTGTTTTCCTTTCATCACTTTCATAAAAATCACTCAATAATTCTTCTATATCATTCCTTAAAAAATTACCCCCCTTCAATGCAGAAATAGCCAATACTTTGCTTTTCAGATTATTTTGAATTTCTTCTATTCCATTCAATATCCCTGCTGCTGTTCCCCCAGTTCCAATAGCTAAAGCAAAATAATCTATATTTTTGTTTATTAAATCAAAAGCAATTTTGGGAATATGGCTTGTTCCTTTTATAGCTAAATAATTCGAACCACCTTCAGGAATTAAGAAGAAATCTCCAAACTGTTGTTTCAATTTTTCTATAAAATCTGTGTTGTTTTTCTCTCTATATTCTGTTCTCGAAACATAATGAAGTTGCATATTCTGTTCTCTACAAAACGCCAAAACAGGATTTAGATTTTGGTGTTCTTCTCCTCTAACAATAGCCATACTTTCAAATCCTAGTTCTTTGGCAGCAAAAGCAGTTGCTCGCAAATGGTTTGAATATGCTCCCCCAAAAGTAAGTAATTTAGTTTTATTTTGCTTCTTGGCTTCTAACAAATTGTAGTACAATTTGTATAGCTTATTTCCTCCAATGTGTGTATGTTGAGCATCTAATCGCAGCACTTTTACATTTATCTTTTTTTGTTCAAAGAGCTTATTTTTCCAGTCAGAAATAAAAACAGGAGAGAGAAAATTTTTGAATAAAGAAGGAAAAGACGAATTAAGAAAGGCATTGGAAGAATTAGAGAAATTAGAGTTAAAACGATTTTTCAAAATAAAACCCAGTTAAAGACTGATTGAGAATTGATTAAAATTTAAAGTAAAAATACGGTAAAAGTCGTCTTTTTTGTATAAATTTAATCATAAAAAATAAATTAACCATTTTACCTTTCCTATAAAAGGTCTTAAAAACAATTCAAATTATATGATAAAAGTAATCTATCAAGGCAAATTGCGTACACAAGCCACACACATAAACTCTCAAAACACACTTATTACCGATGCTCCTAAAGATAATCATGGAAAAGGGGAAGCATTTTCTCCTACTGATTTGGTTTGTAGTTCGTTGGCTTCATGTCAGATGACAATGATGGGAATTGTGGCTAACAAAGAGGGGATAAATTTGGAGGGACTAGAAGCTTATGTAGAAAAATTAATGACAGATAATCCTCGTCGAATTGAACGCATCAAAATTACCTATACCTGTCCAGATACACTTTTGCTTAGCGTTCAAGAACATGAGAAATTGCATCGTGCAGCACTTACATGTCCTGTTGCACTTAGTTTGCACGGTGATATTGTGCAAGAAGTGGAATGGGAAACTCTACATTTGAAAGCCTAAAATTAGTATGCATGTTTGATGAAACACTTATAAATGGCTAAAATAAGTTTGGTATTTATTTCTTGGTTTTTCTTAATTTTTACGTTTTCTGTTATTTCTTTTGAAGTAATGGCTCAATCTAGTACGCCCAAAATTAAAGAACGAGATAAGAAAGATGAAAAAGGTAAAAAAGACGAAAAAGACGAAAAACTAGACAGTCTCTGGAATAGGTACAACCTTTCTCAAAATTCTATCTTAGAAGATACCCTTCAAATAAATATACTTTTAGATATTTCGGAACACTATATCAAACTAAAAAACGATTCTAGCAGAATTATAGCAGAACAAGCAATTCAAAAGTCAGAAGAAAATTTGTATGTAGAAGGAAAAGCTAGAGGGATTCGTTTGATGGGTCTTTACAATCAAAATAAGAGTAATTATGATTCTGCCCTGTACTTTTTCAAAATTTCTTCTGCTTTGTATTTGGAAGCCAAAGATTCTATAAATTACTCTTTAGTTTTGAATAATCTAGCAGGAATATACTATGTGCAAGGAAATTATGACCGAGCTTTGGAAAATTTATTGATTTCTTTGGAGATTCAGCAACATTACAACAGAAAACTTCAAGTCGCTCATGCACTCAATAACATGGCTCTGATTTACAAAAAAAATAATCAATATCAAAAAGCCATTCAGATGCACAAACAGGCTATTTTGATGAAAGAAGATTTGAAGGATAGTACAGGAATAGCAACAGGATATTTGAACATTGGAAGCGTTTATTTAGATCAAGAAAAATATCAAGAAGCAATTATTTATTATAAAAAAGGACTTCCTTTAGCTATTCGGTTGGATGATGATTTTCTTGTTTGTCAATATTATATCAATTTGAGTTTGTGTCTGGTAAAGTCAGATTCATTAAAAAATACAGCTACTAAGAATAAGATTGTTCTCTATTTTGATAAAGCCGAACAACTAGCACAGCGATTGAATAACCGACACCTTTTATGTTATGTCTATTTTGGAAAAGCTAAATATTATTATTTTAATAATGAAACTAAGAAAGCCGAAAAATTTGCTAAAAATGCTTTGGAATTAGCTACACAGCTTAATTTGAGAAAAGATATAGGAAACATATATCGCATTTTATCAGGCATTTATCAAAAAAAATCTGAGTTCGAACTAGCTACTATTTATCTAAAGAAATATATTTCGCTAGATGATTCGCTAAAAAAAGAACAAGGACTCAACGAAACAAAACGCTTACAAGCCGTTTTTGAAAATGAAAGAAAAGAACAACTGATTTCAGTATTGAGAGAACGAGAAAAATTACAAGATTCTGAAATTGCTCGTCAACAAATTTGGAATTATTCGCTTGCTAGTGGTTTTAGTCTTCTATTAGTGATTGCTATTCTTGTGTTTCTCCAAAAGAGAGAAAGAGATAATCAAAATAGAGAAATTTTGGAAAAAAGCACAGAAATAAGTCAGCAAAAAGAAGAAATTACGCAACAAAACAATCAACTCAAAGAAACTTTTTCACGCCTTTTTATCTTGTCAGAAATCGGACAAAAGATAACAGCAACAATGAACGAAAATGCTCTCATTTCTATAATAAAAGAAAGTATCGAACCCATTATGCCAGTCAATGGATTTGGAATTGGTATTTATAATCCTCGTTCGCAAGCCATTGAATACAACAATTTTATAGAAGAAAACGAAACGTTACCTTTTCATATAGAATCTGCTACAGAAGGAGCAAAGAGTCTTTCAGTACACTGCTTTTTGGAGGACAAAGAAATTTTTATTGTCAATGTAAGGAAAGAATATTTCCAAAAAAATCAGAAATACGTTGCTAATTTATTTGGGAAATTACCACAAACAGCTTTTTTTATTCCTCTTCGAATTCGTCAGAAGCCGATTGGTGTCATGACAATTCAAAGTTTTGAAAAAAATCCTTATACAGAGGATAATCTAGCTCTGCTGCGCAATCTTTCTACGTATGTTTCCATTGCAGTTGCTAATTCAAATGCCTACAAACTTATTCGTGATAAAAATCAAAATATTTTGGATAGCATGCGTTATGCCAAAACTATTCAGGGCGTTCTTACTCCAACAGAAAAATCTATTTTGAGTTATTTTTCAGAATATTGTTTGATTTATAGTCCCAAAGATATTGTAAGTGGAGATTTTTACTGGCTTACAAAAGCAGGGAAGTATACTTTTATTGCTGTTGTAGATTGTACAGGACACGGAATTCCGGGAGCTTTTATGTCTATGATTGGCAATATGCTTTTAGAAGAACTCATTAATCAAGAAAGACACATCCAACCTTCTCTTATTTTGAGATTAATGCACGAGCGAATCAGAAAATTACTAAAACAAGATACAAAAACAAACTCAAAAAATAGCTCCAAAAGTAATAAAGATGGAATGGATATGATTTTGTGTAGAATAGAAAAACGAACTTCTGCTCTCTATGAGGTGGCTTATTCGGGTGCAAAACGCCCTCTTTGGTATGCCGAACCTACTCAAACAGAATTGCAGGAGATAGGAGCAACACGAAGTTCGATAGGAGGAAAACAGCGAGAAGACAAACGACTTTTTGAAGAAAATACGATTCAACTCCCTGTTGGCTCTTCCTTGTATCTTACAACTGATGGATTTGCAGACCAAAACTCTCCACAAACACAACGAATAGGAAGTCATAATTTAAAACTGTTTCTCAGCACTATTTTAAATAAAAATATGGCAACACAGCAAGATTTACTAATTGACTTTTTGGAAGAACATAGACAAGGAGCAGAACAGCGTGATGATATTACGTTTTGGGGAGTAAGACTAAGCTAACTCAAGTTGTGGATTACAAGTATTTCAGACTTCCTAGTCTGAATGAATAGCCTTTTTTACTTGAAATAGCTTATCTTCCCTTCTACACAGACTGGGAAGTCTGTGATACGCAAATTGAGTTAAGCTAGGAAACAAATTGATTGTCAGCTACAGAGTAGTGCCCCCTTTACAGAATTAGAATAAAAAATACTTCAAACCATAAAGTTTGTCTTGCTTTGTAACCAAAACTTCTCTTCTCTCTTACCATCTAACCTTTAAGAAATTTCAAAACGACATCATAAAATTCTTCTGGTGTTTGGGCGTGTACCCAATGTCCTGCTTCCTCTATAGTATGAACGTGGGCATTAGGGAAATACTTTGTAATAGTAGTAATGTCTTTTTCTTGAATATAACGGGATTTGCCTCCATTTATAAACAAGGTTGGTTTATCATTAAAGTCAACAGCAGTTTTTATAGTTGTATTTTTGGTTACTGCACCTCCTATTTTTAGTATAGATTTTTCCAAGACGGGCAGGTTCATTTTCCATTCGTAACCGTCTTTTGTTCGAGCTAAGTTTTTGAGTAAGAACATTCTAACTCCTTCTTCATCTATATATTGTCCTAACTTTTCATCGGCTTCATTTCTGCTCTCTAACTTTTCTACGTCAATCGCTTTTAGTCCATTCAAAATAGCTTCATGATGCGAAACATTATATTTTCTGGGAGAAATATCAACCACTACCATTTTTTCGAATGCATTAGGATAAGTAAGTGCAAATTGCATCACTACTTTTCCTCCCATAGAATGACCAATAAGTAATGGTTTTTCTAATTTATGCTCTTTTATAAAATTATTCAAGTCATGTGCTAAAATTGCATAATTCATTTTTGGGTCGTGTGGAGAACGCCCATGATTACGCTGATCTATCAAAAACACTCTGTAATGCTCCGAAAACTGACGACCCAAAGTAAGCCAATTATCCAACGAACCAAATACACCGTGCAAAATGAGTAATGGTTGTGCTTCTGGATTTCCTAATTCTTTATAGTTAAGTTTCATAGTTTATTGGTTGATGCAATACAGATTTTGAGCAAAAAATAAATACCTACTTTGTGTTGATAAATCTTATAACATAGAGTAAAGATAACTGTTTATTATTTAATCTTATCTTTCAAATGCTTAGTTTTGATATCCCCTATAGAGATTGAATAGGAGATTAAATAAATAGTATCACAATTCGTTAGGTTTGATTGTGCAATAGTGATAATAATATAGTATTTCTCATAAAATTAGGCTTATGAGAATAATAAAACGGTATTTTTTTTTCAGAAAAAGTATGATATGATGTAACCTTTTACCTTAATTAGTATATTTTTGACACGATACTGCTTTGTTAGCGTGATTATTATCAATAAAAAAATAGATATGCCTCTTCAGCATCAATTATTTAAAATAGGATTTTTCTTATAATTAACTATCCTAATTAACTCTATATGAATATTAAATTGCATTATATTGGTAAATAGCTGTTTTGCCAAATTTAATTTTGATTTGTTTATCATTTTCAATCAACCTAAGTAATAAAATTACACTATTCAGTATTTGATACTGTAACCTTATGCCGTATATTTGAGTATATAAAAACAAGGAATTATCTAAAACTTTTTTATCACTCTTAGTTTTGTATTTTTACTAGATTATTTCAATACTGATTTTTATATATTTTACTGATTTGCAATTTAATATACTTTTACACTTCAAAATTTTCATACTATGAACAATCTAAATAACAACGAGCTTCTTGATGCTCAAAATAAGCTTTTCGCAGAATTAGAAAACGAACTTCACATCGAAGAGTTAGAAGAAAGACTAGAAATGACTACAGATGGTGGTGGTGGTCCTTCTACTGTAGAGCCTCCAAAACTTCCTTGGCCTGCATAGTAGTTTTGATTCGTAATAAAGAATTACATTATTTCAATTTTTATTGACTAACAAGCCTTATCTATTTATTTAGATGAGGCTTTTTCGTATAAATTCAATTATTTGTTCAAAGTATTCTCTTCAGCATGTAGTTTTCTACAAAAAAATTGAAAATTAAGTGTTATCACGATTATTTACAGGTTTGGTAACCAATAAGTTGCGTAAAATGTAAAACAGTCTTGTTTTTACATAGCACTAGGTTCGCAAACTTAGTATTATGGAAAAATGACTTTATAATGACATTATTAAATTAAACGTGATAACTTTTATTACTACAAAACTTTAATTCAACTTTAGCTTCATTTTTTGTTAAATTGCTTGTTCTTATACTGATAAGTAGTGATGCAAAATTAAATATATGTATTTGAAATGAATTTTCAAACACAGAGAATGAACAGCGTAGCTAAAATACAGTTTTTAAAACACACTATTTTTATAATTTAGGTATAAATAATTCTGCTCAGTTACTTAGTCAGTAGAAATTTATGTGTTTTTATAATTAATTTAATTAACCTTTTGTTTAAATCATGTTAGAATTCAGTCAAGATGAATATTGTATTGGAGGCGTTTCTGTGCTTTCACTTTCAGAAAAATATGGAACACCTTTGTATGTCTATGACACGAAAAAAATGGAAACTCAATACAAACAACTTTGCAATGCGTTTTCGAAAACAAAAATGAAAGTACATTATGCTTGTAAGGCACTCACGAATATTTCAGTCTTAAAATTTTTCAAATGTTTGGGGGCAGGATTAGATACCGTTTCAATTGAAGAAGTTCAGCTCGGACTTTTGGCTGGCTTCAAGCCTTCAGATATTTTGTTTACACCTAATTCGGTAGCGTTAAGTGAAATAAATGAAGCAGTAAAATTAGGTGTGCAGGTAAATATTGATAGCATTTCAATTTTGGAAGAGTTTGGACATCAATGGGGAGGAAAAATTCCTGTTTGTATTCGCATTAATCCTCACTTGATGGCTGGAGGAAATGCCAAAATTTCGGTAGGTCATATTGATTCCAAATTTGGTATTTCGTTGTATCAAATGCGCCATACAATGCGAATTGTAGATGCCTATAAAATGAAAATTACAGGGCTTCATATGCATACTGGCTCGGATATTCTTGACGTAGAAGTATTTTTGAGAGGATTAGATATTTTGTTGGAAACGGCAGAAGACTTTCCAGATTTAGAATATATAGATATGGGAAGTGGTTTTAAAGTAGCTTATAAAGAAAACGACATTACAACTGATATTAATAAACTGGGTAAGCAGGTTTCGGAACGTTTTAATGAGTTTTGTCAAGAATATGGAAGAGAATTGACTCTTGTTTTCGAACCTGGTAAATATCTAGTAAGCGAATCAGGAACATTTTTAGCTTCTGTAAGTGTACTCAAAACTACTCCTACGGCTGTTTTTGCTGGACTAAACTCGGGAATGAACCATCTTATCCGTCCTATGTTTTATGATGCCTATCATCATATTACAAATATTTCGAATCCGACTGGTGTTTCAAGAGTATATAATGTAGTGGGTTATATTTGTGAAACAGATACGTTCGGAGCTAATCGCAAACTTACCGAAATAAAGGAAAACGATGTACTGGCTTTTCAAAATGCTGGTGCATATTCTTTTATGATGGCTTCAAACTATAATTCTCGTTTTCGTCCTGCTGAAGTTTTGATTTATGAAGGAAAAGATTATTTGATCCGAAAGAGAGAAACATTTGAAGACATTACAAGAAACCAAGTTGAAATGGACTTTTTAATTCATTCTACTGCAAATGAAAAAGCAGTAATTTCTTAACGAAAATATACAAAACGATTTATTAAATATTAAAAAGGGTTCTTCCAACAATTTGACGAAAGGTTGTATTTTAAATCCTAACTTTTATTTTATATTTGGTCTGTACTAGGAGTCTAACCAAGTTAAAATATGTGTTTCTGATTCGGAAAGGCCTATTTTGTCTAAGTCAGACCTAAATGTACAGACTTGAACAAAGTACAAGATATCATTTGTCGCTAAAAAGTCGGAAGAGCCTTAAAAATTATCATGATTATTTACAGGTTTAATGTCAATACGAGTAATGTTTTCCAAATTCTGCATATTGAACTTGTTTTTGACAAAATAATAGTTTGCTTTCTCCCTAAAATAGGGTTTGAAAACACTATTTTATGAAAAAAGGATAGACATAGAATAGTTTATGATATAGCTTATTCCTATTCTCCAAAAATTTGTCATTCATGTACTTGGAAAGAATTTGACAAAACTGCTTTTATAATAGAAGGTAGTGAAAGTTTATCTTCAAAATTATACATTATGGACTTTGTAGATATGGTCTATTACAATAAAAAAGAGGATTTTTTGAGAATTTGGTTTGATCAATCTCGAGGAGCAGAATTTGAAAAGGGACAATGGAAAGAATTAAGTCTGTCTGAAGAATAATATCCAATAGTAAACAGTTGGATTATAGATAAAAACAGGATAGTTTTTACCACAATGAAAAAGCTACCTTTCCATTATGAAAATAAATTTTATTTGTAATTTTTAACTAAAAGTAAAAAAAGGGGGCTGTGTGCTTTAAACAATGATTTTTGCAAATAGTAATTTACTTCTAATTACTTTTTGGCATTGGCAAGACTGTTGAAATATATATCTCAAGTAAGTAGATAAGTAGAACAGGTTCTCAAAGTAACTGATTTGTGATTTGGATTTTAGAAATCTAAATTAACAAAAATTTTTAACAGTAACTTTATTTTTCAGAACCACAATAGAAAGTCAATAACGAGCAGTAAGCGAATTGAAATTGGAAACAATTATTTTTTAGCAATTCCTTATTTTTCAACTGTTTGATTATACTTTTATAAGAAATAAGCGAAATCCCTTTTCATTTTTTGAAAAAAGGGATTTTTTTATGTTTGGATAATTGTATCATTAATTTGCACTTGCTTGTAAAAAATGAGCAAAATATTCGCTTATATTTTTTCTACATTTCTCCTTCTTTCAAATAGCGAACCTTCTCTTTTTTGAATTTCGGACAATTAACGGTATCTCCAAAAGGGGTAAAGGTAACGGCTATAAATCCTAAAACACCTCTGTTTTTGAAAACATTATTATTGTTAAAAAACTCTTTTGGTGTCAAATATTCAGTTAGAAGATACTGCATACCCAACCGAAAACGCCAACGAGGATTAAATTTGTAGCCTACAAAAATCTCATTATTGAGTGTTCCTCTAATTTTATAAGCACTAACAAACGACCGAACTTCTGCTTCGAACAGAAAGGGTATCTCTAGTTATAGCATTAATAAGCAAAGCATTTTTAGTACCTCCAAAGCCAAAACCTATCAAATCGGTACTTGCACCAATTTCCCATCTATCATTTATGTCATAACTTACATAAAAACCCAAATTAGCACTTCCTAAAAAAGGTTTTTCTACCAATAAAGAATCTCTATACGAATTATCTAAAGTGTCTTTATAGCTCTTCGATAGATAAGGAACACTATCAGTAATTCCTAAAGCTAAATTCAATCTAATTCCAGCACCAATACGCAAACGCTGCGAATCGCCAAAGCCGTACATAGCTGCATAACCTAATGAGCCAGCACCTAATTCGTTTCCGACACCCAAAGCAAGTGTAAAACGATGTTGCCAATGTGAAATAGTTTTGTTTTTCTTTACTTTTACCAGTTGTCCAAAAGATAAATTAGTACACATAAAAACTAGCAAAAAGATGCAAGAAATAGTAAAAAGTAGTTTAGAAGAATGTTTTTTCATAAGTTTAGAAAGTATAACAGACTTTCTGGTCTGTTGGAAAAAAGTAATACCTATTCAACAGATTAGGAAGCCTGTCCTACAGAATTAAAAAGCAATAATATTCTTAATCTGTAAATCAATCAAATCGGTATACTTTGCATATTCGTTATCGTTTATAATTTCTCCCTTCTTAAAATGCTTATCAATAAACGGCATTCTGGCACGCAAAGGCAAAACAGTTGCTCCCAAATATCCAAAAATATCTGCCAAATGACTGGTTGCCAAAACAGCTCCTTGCGAACCAGAAGAAAGACCCACTAAAGCGACCATTTTATCCTTTACTCCATTCGGAAATTCTAGTCCATCTAAAAAGGCTTTGATGACACCTGGAAAAGAACCATTATATTCTGGAGTAATTACAATTAATTTTGTAGAATCTTTCAGAGGAGAGATTAATTTATTAAAGTCTTCATTTTTTCCTGTGTTTTCGTAAAGAGCTGAAAAAGTAAAATCTTTAGGAAGTTCTTTAAGGTCTAAAATAGAAGCCTGAACTCCTTGCTGTTTTAATTTCTTTTGATACAAAAGAGCCATCTGATAAGTTACCGAACCTGTTCTGTTTGTACCCGAGATTATAGTTACCATTTATTTTTTTTATTGTAATAAGTTTTTTTTAAAACACGTTTTCCTGTATTTACTATTTTATTGAACAATGAGTGTATTATGTAGACGTACATAACCTATTTTGTCATCTATTGTTACTTTATACCAAGAATCTTCTTTATCCAATATTTGATAGCGATTTCCTTTCTTTATTACCTCCAAAACAGGAGAAGCAGCCGAAGGACTTTCTACAAAAGTAGTGTAATCATTCTGAATAATTCCTAGAGTGCGTTGAGTGGCAAAATTATGAAGCAAAAGCAAAACCACTACAATAGAAAAACCAATGGTTAAGGGAGGTATAATTGTTCTTTCTTGTCGCACTCTACTAATAAGCCAAATAGACATTACAAAAATAAGCATTATAAAAAAAGAAATAATATACCAGCGATAAGAATCATAAAGTGATAAAAAATAAATTTTATCAGTATATTGATACCCTTCTAACTGATGAGTTTGGGCAAGTTCTTCTAGTTTGCGAAGCACTTGTTTGTCTGGACTAATTCTGTAGTGCAAGTTGAGATAATAAAGTGCCTTAGGATAGTTGTTTTTACTCTCCTCTACAAAAGCCATCTTCAAGAGCATTTGAGGACTAAACTCTTTTTGTCTATTTAATAAATGATCGTAGATAGAAAGTGCTTCTACATAACGCCCAGAAGTAAAGAGGGAATCTCCCTTTTTCAAAAACTCTTCATTTTGAGCTTTGCTTATAAAAGAAATACTAATGAATCCTGTTAAAATACAAAACTTTAAAACTGATTTGTAGAAAAATAGAATACTTTTGATTTTTTTTGTACTATTATTTTGCATCATAAAATTATTGTATTACCTTTGCAACGCATTTGAGGGAAAAGCCCCTTCTATTTTAATGAGTTTTTAGTGAATTTTGAATGGTTTCTGATATGATTCAGGAACAAATATAGGTTGAAATAAGTCAGTTTGAAAATACTTTAAAGATATTTTAATTATTTTGAACTAATTAAAATTTGACTTAGTTTATTTTGTAGATTACTTTTTGTAGCTTAATTTTATTTTCTCTCAAAAAACAAGGAGCAAATTTGAAAAGAAACAAAAAATTGTTTGAACAAAAAATTTGAACAGATAATTAGTAAACTATTCTAATAAACTACTTGACACAAACTCTTTGATTTTGTAGAATTGCAAATCTGATTCCGTAGCTCAGCTGGTAGAGCACAACACTTTTAATGTTGGGGTCCTGGGTTCGAACCCCAGCGGGATCACTTATACTGTAAAGCATAATTTTATTTTTACGATTTTTGTAAAGTTAAAATTACGTTTTGCTCACGTGGTGGAATTGGTAGACACGCCACCTTGAGGGGGTGGTGCACTATGTGTGTGAGCGTTCGAATCGCTCCGTGAGCACGTTTAGACTTTAACTTGTTTTTTGATTCCGTAGCTTAGCTGGTAGAGCACAACACTTTTAATGTTGGGGTCCTGGGTTCGAACCCCAGCGGGATCACATTTTTAAAGCCATATAACTTTTGTTGTATGGCTTTTTTGTTTTTGTATAATAGATTTTCTAGTCTGAATTATACTTCTGAGGAATTGCACGCACAACGTTGAGTAGCGTCATTTTTCCATAGCACTAAGTTTGCAAACCTAGTGCTATGGAAAATAAAACTGTTTTACATATAAAATAATTTAGGATATTTCATTATAAAAAACTCTATACTCGTCTTGACAGCATCGGCAAGAGTGAAATTTTGATTATCAAACGTAGTTATTAATTTCTCACTTGGAATGCTACTATGCTTACTTCTATTGATCATTTTTTCGCCAAAGGGAGCATAATTTATTTTTTGAGCATCAAATAAAAACATCACTTGCATAAAATCATTTTCATAAGGTTTCCAAACATAACCCTGTTTTTCTGCATAACGAATACGGACACGAGCATTTTTATTATTTGCATTTTTCAAATCATCTTCAATCATAATATGAGTGGAATAAACTTCCATCATTTTGGCTTCGCCTTCTAAGAGCGTATTTTTTCGCCAAATGACTAAACTATACCAGTCATCGCCTTTTTCAGAAACGGCATATTTATAACTAGAACCTTGATAAGTAAAGTAGGCTTCAAAATCATACGCATCTATTTCAATAGGTTTTCGATATAGAAATTGTATCTAAATTATCGTCTTGAATATCGTCTTGAGCAAAAAGAGAATTTTCTGGAAATAATAGAAAGTAAAAACAAACAAAGAAAAAAAATTGAAAAATTTTCATAGAAATAGAATAGTTGATTTATTGTAAAAAAGCAGAATGAAGAAAATAATATGCCGTAATTAAATATCATTCTACAAATTTAATTAAAAAGTGTGTTTTTTCATTGTTCTATCTATCTCAAACTTAAAATCATTCTTAATACATAATCTGCAAACCTGCGCCAAATTTATAAACACTATCATAATTAGCAGAAATTCCGAAATACTGACCCAAGATATAACTCGTGCCGACAGTATATCTAAATTCATTTTGATTGATAAGATACTCTACACTTGCGTTTGCTCTCCAACGTTTTGTTAGTGGGAAATCTTCTCGTTCTAACTCTATTTGTAAATTTCCTTCGTGGTCGGTTCTAAAATCTGACCAAATGTGCATCGGTAAAAAATAACGAATACCAATTAATCCTTTTACTTTCATCTCGTTAGTTTTTTGGTCATCACTTATTTTTTCTACTTCTTCCTGTTCAATTTCAGTTCCTAAATAGGCTGTAAAAAACTGTTTAGGTCCAAAATAGTGTATTGCTTTTGCTTCTACTTCAAACTGATTCGTATAATTTGTATTTCCTTCAATGCTGATTTCATTTCAAAAATTAAAAATACTTGCATCTGCCCAAAGTCCATTTGTTTGTCCTGTTAAATTCGCCATTGCATACCATTTTTTATCATCTCTAGCAAATTTTCGATACCCTGCTTTTGTCGTAATCATCGGCGTAGTATTCTCATAATTCACTACTCTAGCCATTCCAGCCATCATGTGATAGAGTAGATGACAATGAAAAAACCAATCTTTTTCCTCAATCGCATCAAATTCTATAATCGTTGTTTCCATAGGTGCAACATTTACGGTATGTTTGAGAGGAGCAAAATCGCCCTGTCCGTTTATCACTCTAAAAAAATGTCCGTGCAAGTGCATTGGGTGGCTCATCATTGTCGTGTTGTGCATCACAAAACGAACCGTTTCGCCTTTAGTAATCTTAATTTTATCAGCTTCTGAAAGTGGAATATTATTTATCATCCAAACATAACGCAACATATTTCCACCCAAATACAAGTGTATAATTCGGACAGGTTGTTCCTCATTTATCTTCGTTGAGTTTTCAGATTTTAGCATCGTATAATCAAAAATGGTTTCATCAGGATTTTGCTTTTTGAGCTGTTTGTAACCTGTCATCATTACTCCCATTGGTTTCAACATAGATTTGAGCATTGCATCATTTTTGCTCATCATCGTTCCTTCTTTGGAAGCGTCATGAGTTTTTCCTTCTTGCATGTCCATTTCATTATGGTTCATTTTTGAAGAGTCCATTTCCATTTCGTCATGATTCATTTCTTCATGGTTCATATTCATTTCCCCATTCTCCATTCCTTTATCTTCATTCATTTTCATCTCTCCATGTCCCATTTCCTCATTCCCATGTCCCATTTCCTCATTCCCATGTCCCATTTCCTCATTCCCATGTCCCATTTCCTCATTCCCATTCCCCATACTCATTTTCATTCCCATTCTATTCATGTCTTGCATCAAAATATCGTGATTTGTGGGAGCTTTTTTACTTTCATACAAACCGTTTTCCATTCTATTTTTAGGAGCTTTACCCATTTTCATTTTGGGCATCATTTTCATCATGTCTTTCATTTCGTTTACCAAGGCAAAATAATCTAATGGAGGCAAATCTGTTGCAGCTTTTTCAGTAGAATTTTTGTTACCCAACCAAACCGAAGTATGTTTGTATCTATCCCAAGAAGTAGCACGAAATTCATATTTTTCTGAATCAGCATTTTCTGGAATACTAACTTCAATATCATACGTTTCAGAAGTTGCAATCAATAATTTATCTACTTCCACAGGCTCAACATCAATTCCGTCAGCAGCCACAATTTTCATCTTTCCACCTGCAAAATGCAACCAAAAATGAGAAGAAGCCGAACCATTAATTACTCTCAAACGAATCGTTTCGCCAGCCTTCAAATCTTCTACTTCTTCTTTTATTTTTCCATTAGCCAAAAAAGCATCGTAATACACATCTGCCAAATCCATATCAGGCATTCTTTTCCACTCTAGCCACGCTTTTGCACTCAAATTTCCTGTTGCAATCGCTTTTCCATAACTCTGAATGGCGTTTCTTTTTATGGCATACCAATCTGTATGACGTTTCAAAAGACGAATAATATTAGTAGGATTTTGGTCTGTAAAATCGGAAAGAACAATTACTTTTTGTTTTGTCTTAATGGGTTCTTTTGGCGCAATAGAAATTCCTCCATACAATCCTTTTTGTTCTTGAAACATAGTATGGGAATGATACCAATACGTTCCGTTTTGAATAATTGGAAATTTAAAAATATGTGTTTCTCCTGCTTTTATAAGTTCTGTTGTAAGAAGTGGAACTCCGTCTTGCTCGTTTGGTAAAAGCAATCCATGCCAGTGAAAAGAAGTTGTTCCTTTCGTGTTATTTTTTACATAAATAAGTGCTGTATCGCCTTCTGTAAAAAATAAAGTAGGTGCAGGAATTTGTCCGTTTGTAGTCAGAAGTTTTGCTTTTTTTCCTGCTAATTCCATAACTGTATCACTTACTGTGAGATTATAAACGACCGTTTTGTTTTTAATTTTTTTGTTGGAATTAGATTCAGTATGACTTGAATGATTGCTATGATTGTGTTGTGCAAACAAATTTTGACTGAAGAAGAATACTAAAAACGAAGTGAGAAATAAAAATAGTAATTGATTTTTCATAAATAAAAAAGTATAAGTTTAAAAAATATTTTTCAACCCTCAACGAGGCTTCGCTCTCGTTGAGGATTGAAAAATAAGAACTAGATAAAAAAATTAAGCTGCCATTTTGCGACATTCTGCTGCACATTTGCGACACGATTCTGCACATTTTTTACAGTGTTCGTGGTCGTGTTCTCCACACTCTTTAGCACACCACTCACAAATCTCTGCACAGATTTTACAATATTCTTTTGCCCATTTGCTATCGTTTGCCATTGCTTTTAAGGCGATATAACACGCATCAACGCATTCGATACAACAACGAGGACAGTCATTCATACTTTTGTGAGTTGCCATTTGATAAGCACAAGTTTGGCAGTTGATAAGACATTGCTGACAAGCTTCGATACACGATTGATATTTTGAATTAGACATAACTATAAAAATTTAGGATTAAAAAGTGAAATAATCTTTTATGATTACCTACTTTTATAACTTCCTACACGCCTTTTCGTTTTTCAGAATTTTGGAAAGTATTTATACAATTTTGACTATTTTTTATAAGAAATCAATCGTTTTACGTTTTTTGATAGCTGCTTTTTGGTAAGCTGATGGAGTTTGTCCTGTTATTTTTTTGAACTGTGTGGAGAAATGAGAGGTATTTTTATAATATAAATGATTTGCTATTTCGCTGATTCTGTACTTTTTTAAACTCAATAATTCTTTTGCTTTTTCTATTTTCTGGAGAGCAATATATTTTTCAATCGTACTGTTTTCAGAAGCAGAAAACAAACGACTTAAATACGAATATTCATGACAGAGTTTTTCAGAAAGATATTCAGAAAAATTAATTTTCAATGCTTTTTCCGAATAATGGATTTGATTAATAATAGCCGTTTTGATAGCAGAAATAAGAGCTTTTTTGTCTGATTCTATTAATCTTAATCCTACTTTCTGTAATTCTTGATTTAGTTTTTGTTTGCCTTCTGCTAAAATTTTTTCATTTACTTCTTGCTTTAAATAAATTTTACCCAATTCTACTTTCTCAAAATCGATATTTAATTCTTTGCATACGTTTTCCACCACTAATATACATCGTGGACAAACCATATTTTCTACATTTAATGTAGTCGGAATAATTGGAAGATGTGAGTTCATTTTAATTTTTGGATAACAAAAGCCGTTGTCGGTATCCTTACTGACGATTATAAAATATAAACAAACGAAATGCAAAGTAGTTTTTCATAATTTTGAAGTTAGTTTACACTATTTGGAGTTTTAAAATTATCAAACTCAAAAAGACTTGTTAATAATTTATTACTTTTGTGTAATTACTCAAAAAACTTATTGTTCCCTTTCAATTATGACTCTCAATCTCAAAAATCCGTTGGCTTTCTTTGACTTAGAAGCGACAGGAATAGACACTATAAAAGACCGTATCGTCGAAATTTCTATTGTAAAACTAATGCCAAATGGTACGAAAGAAGTCCATACACACAAAATAAATCCTACTGTTCCGATTCCAGAAATTACTACACAAATACATGGAATTAGTGATGAAGATGTAAAAGATGCACCTACTTTTAAGCAGATGGCAAAAACGTTTGCAAGCATTTTGAAAGGTTGCGATTTAGCAGGTTTTAATATTATGCGCTTTGATGTTCCGATGCTTGTAGAAGAGTTTTTGAGAGCAGGAGTAGATTTTGATATTTCGAATCGTAAACTTGTTGATTTGCAAAGAATCTATCACATGATGGAACCTCGCACACTTTCGGCAGCTTACAAATTTTACTGTAATCTTGATTTGGAAGGCGCACATAGTGCCGAAGTAGATACAATGGCATGTGTCGGAATTTTGGAAGAGCAGGTAAAAAAATATGAAAATGTAGAACACAAAGATACATTCGGAACGGTTACTATTCCTGTCAAAAACGATATGGAAGCCTTGCATAATTTGAGCTTTTCGAATCGCATTGATTTGGCTGGTAGAATGGTTTATAATGAAAATAATGAAGCTGTTTTTGCCTTTGGAAAACACAAAGATAAAAAAATTGAAGACGTTTTGACAAAGGAATCTTCTTATTATGATTGGATTATGAAAAATGATTTTCCTCTAAATACAAAACAAGAACTCACAAGAATAAAACTCAAAATGAGTATGTTGAATAAGTAGGAAATTGAGGAATACAAGGGGCGAGGGATTAGGGGCGAGAGAAGAGGGGAATGAGAATACAGGGAATGCAGGGGCGAGGGATTAGGGGCGAGAGAAGAGGGGAATGAAAATACAGGGAATACAAGGGGCGAGGGGTTAGGGGCGAGAGAAGAGGGAAATGAAAATACAGGGAATGCAGGGGCGAGGGATTAAGGAATGGGGAATGAAAATCTGTAGCTTGCATTTAATTCTAAAATCTAACTTCTAACTTCATAATTTATTAAACTGGTAACTACTTACTGGTAACTGTAAAAAACTGGTAACTGAATATGGAATATACAATTTGGGTATATGTAATCTTATTAGCTGCTGGTTTTTTGGCAGGAATAATAAACACACTAGCAGGAAATGGCTCAATCTTGACAATTACGGCACTTTCTGTAGCTGCTGGTTTGCCTATCGGAATGGCGAATGGAACAAATAGAGTAGGTGTAATTTTTCAAGTTTTGGTAGGTCTTCGTACTTTTTTGAAGAGTGGAAAAACTGACTTTAAAGGCGTTTGGAAAATTGCTATTCCTACTGTTGTGGGTTCTGTTTTAGGAGCGTATGCAGCCGTTGAGATTGGAAAGTCAAATGAGATTTGGCTTAGTCGTGCTATTGGTGGCGTAATGGTTTTTATGCTTTTTTTGGTATTGAATAATCCTAAAAAATGGGTAGAAGAAAACAAAAACACGAAAGAAGTACATTTATTCTGGTTGATACTAATTTTTTTAGCTGTTGGTTTTTATGGTGGATTTATTCAAGCTGGTGTAGGTGTGATTATGCTCGTTGTTTTGATGTCTGTAACGAGTTATAGTTTGACGAATGCCAATGCTGTCAAACTTTTATTGACACTTCTTTTGACAATTCCTGCTCTTATTATTTTTATTGTAAACGGACAAATAGAATGGATTGCTGGTCTTACTCTTTCGGTTTCTCAAATGTTTGGTGCAGCTTGGTTAGCCAAATTTGCAGTCGGACATCCAAAAGCAAATTATTGGATACGAGCAATTTTGGTAGGAATAATTATTATTGCTATTATTCGCTTTTTGGGAATTTATGATTTTTTGAGTGAAAAATTGTTTTCTGTTGCTTGAATTAATTTATAAAAATTACTCTAAAATATAATAAAATCAAACTGTTGTGTAATACAATTTTAAAAGTAAAATTACTGACTTACAACATTTTACCAACAAATAAAGTTAATCAATTATCTATTTATATTGAATAGTAATTTTGTTGATTTTATTAGCGTTATAAGAAAATGAATAATCTACTTTATCCCATAAAAAATTATTTGGTCAGTCGTAAGAACAAAAAAATTTGCTCTTTCAGCTCTCCATCATCAAACTTTGCCTTATAAAGAAGCAAAAAGTTTTGGTATTTTATTACAAATTGAGAATGCAGAAGATGCAAACCAAATTAGTCCAATTATAAAAAAGCTCCAAGAAGATGACAAAAAAGTAGAAGTTATTATATTTCAAACCAAAAAAGCAAAAGAAGAACTACGAGTTCCGTATCGCTTTTTTTTGGTTCATCCAGAACAAATGGATTGGAATGGAAATATGGAAGTAGTAGCTGTACAGAAATTTATCTCTACTGAATTTGATTATCTTTTTTGTATTAGTAATCAACACGTAGCCCTTTTCGAACGCATACTTTTACTTAGTCAAGCCAAATGTAGAGTAGGAGCGCATAGTAGAGGAAAAGAATTTTTGTATGAGTGGATGGTTTTTAGAGAAGAAGAAAACACAATTTCTAGTCTTGCTAAAAATATGTTTACTTCTGTTAGTACTATTCAGAATTAAAATTTTACTTATACTTGACTTTTTTGGTTATGTAGTAAAATGTTGGTAGAGATGGCGATAAAGCAAAAAGAACTATTATTTTTTCTCCTCCTCATTCAGATACCTTTCAATTCGTTTTAAAAGTAAAGCCAAAAGACGAGGAATAAGCAGTTTGATAAGTTGAGGCAACAGAATAGCAGAAGCGATAAAAATTCCTATATCCAGAATTTGTTCTTGTAATATGTCTGAAAAATGTCCTGTTGTGATAAGCGTCCAAATATCTTCGATCAAACGATAATTAACAGCAATAAGCAACGGTAGCGTAGTCATAAATGCCCAAAAAGTAGCACTTTGTTCGAGCTTAGAAAAAAAGAATTTTATGTTCTTTACGTGTAACTTAAAAGCATCTTCGAAGCAACAAAACCAAGCTTCGCCTTTGTATTTGGTTGGGTCTGGGACAAAATTAGTAACATCCCCATCTAGTTCGATGAGCGTTCGCATAATAAATTTTCGTGTACTTACGCCATCTTCCAACACATATTCAAATTCTGTATCTATTGTATAAGCTCCGTATTTCAGTATCTCGATAAAATAAAGAATAAGACGTGGCGCAGCAGAAATATAACCCAAACGAATGTCTAGCCATCTTTTAAAACGAACCCAGAGATTTTTTAAGAGTATTTTCCAAGTAACCAATTTAGATTTTAGATTTTAGATTGTAGAATTGAAATTAACTACTTACTGGTAACTGATTACCCAATTCGTGTAGGTTTGTTTTTTAAGGTATCAGTAGCAATGGGAGTATTTACTTGTTTTCCTGTTACACCTGTGAATACAGTTCCTGCAAGCCTAGAGACAGCTTGAAACAAATATTGCCACATCCGTATTGAAGTCATAATGGAAGATTCATGTACTTCTTTAATCATTTTTTGCTCTCGCTCTGGAAAGTGTAAAAAGCGAGTAGTGATATAAGAAGTAATATCTCCTTCTACCTGTACAACCGTTTGAAGCAAGACACGCTGCGTTCCGATTTCGTTTGCTTTTCGGATAATAGAAATCTGACTTGGATTGAGATTAAGTTCTGGTAAGTGATTCAGACGCATCGTAGGAAAGTCATTATCACTAACAATTGGGTCGTTCGATTCTGCTTGTAATTCTAAGAAAATGTCAATCATCTGTTGGCTTTGCCTTGTAATACGCTCACAAAGCATCACTCTTTCGTTGAGTACATCGGTTTGTATCTCGGTAAGATGAACTCGTTCTAGTTCTTGTTTGAACTCATCTCGTTTTACTTCTGCAAAATGCTGAATTTCTAAAAAAGAATCCAAACCTGCGTTTAAATTCTTAAATTCCTTTCGCATTTCTTTACTGTCTTTGCTCTCTCCTATTTCTGGATTGATTGCCGTAACGGTATAAGAAGTGAGCAATTCACGATAACTACTCGCAATATCATACAATTCCCAACGGTGCGAACGAGGTTTGTCACACAGTAATTGGTCTTTTACGATAGTATTTACTTCTAACCGTAAAAGGTCATTGGCTAGATTATTTATAAAATCCTTTTTCATAACTACGTTAATTTGATAAATCAAATGGCTACATAAAGATTAATTTGATAAATAAAAAGATATATCAAATCAGTACTTCAAAGGCGCAACTGCTTGACTTATCAAGCAAATTTGTTTTATTTATTTGAATTTAATTCTCTAAAAAGGTCAATCAAAGAAGCAATCGCTTGTATATTTCCTTGGATAATTTCGTGTCCTTTTTCTTCTTTGTGAGCATGAAAATTACGCATCCATTCATATTCATCGCTTACCAATTCTTTACTGATATGCGTTGTAATATCTCCGTCAAGCAAATTGATACGACTGTTCATGAGTTTGTAATCGTGATCTCTACGCAGAGAAACTTTCTCATTTACGTCGACATCAAAATCGCCTACTATTGTCTTGATTTCTAAATTTGTCAAATCGACAACTCGCTCTTCAACATATTTAATGAAATCTTGAAGTTTATCAACATTGTTTTTTTCAATCTTATTGACACTAAGATTTGTCGGAACAATTGAACCACTTCCACCATTTATGGGATTATTATTATCTTCTACTGCCATAACTTTTGAATAGTTAATTATTAATTATTTATCTAAACTTACAAACAAAATACTGTATTTTTAACACTAAACTAATTAATTAGGTGTATTATTTAATTTTTTAATTATACTCAAACCTAACTAATTCATTAGCAAAAATATCATAATTGTAATTGATTTGTTTCTTTACCTATCCGAAACGTGCGAACCTCCAAAGATTCCACTTTTTCGTTTGCATCTTTCAATAGAACCCAGACGCTGCTCAATTTGTGTGATATCAAAAAGATTTTTTATACTCTCATTGTACGATTCAATTGCCTTTGAATACTGTCCTTCCAATTCATACATAATTCCATATTCATTATGAATTGTTCCTAGATTAATTCCGTTAAATTCTACTGCTTTACTGAGCAAATTTTTGAGTTCGTCAAATGCTTTCGTAGAAGATAACAAAACAGCATAATTATAATAGACAGGAGGATAATCAGGCGAATGTTGCAAGGCTAATTTGTAACACTCTTCAGCGTTTTTGTAGTCTTGGTATTTGTTGTGATAAATCCAACCCAGATGATTATAAGCTCTACCAAAAATTGGGTCTTCTCTAATAATTTGTTGCAATTCTTTTACAGCTTCGCCAATCTTATCTTGCTTGATAAGAGTGTCGGAGTGCATAAAACGTCCGTATAAATCTGGGTTTGTATCAAAAATCATAAATTGGATAGTATTTGAGTGTGCATAATAATCAAATTCTGTTTCAAAAACAATAACAAAGTAAGTACACAAAGAAAATTTTAGATAGACACTAAATTAAAACGTTACTTTATGAGTTTCTATGAATTGTAAAAAGTAGATTTCTTATTTTTTACTTGATTTATAATTCAATTTTATGAAACGATTTACTTTATTATTTCTTGTCTTTTTTTATTCTAATTTTTCTTTGTTTGGACAAAATTGAAATGAAATTGAGCAAATTATAGAAGTAGATGGATGTACCATGAACCTTGATGAAGGTGTTGAAATAATTATTGAAGATATTGAAGCGATAGAAGACGTAGAAATAGAAATAAGTTGCCAAGGAAGTTATGATGTAGAAGCTATTGAAGCACCTAGAGAAGACATAGTTTATAGCATTACCGAACAAGAACCTGTTTTTGAGGGCGATTGGAAATATTTGAGTACTATGGTAAGCAATCAAATTCGGTTTTCTGAAACGATGAAAGAAGGGCGAACTTTTGTTGAATTTGTAGTTGATACGACTGGAAAAATGACCGATTTTAGAGTGATAAAGAATTTATCAGAAGAAAATGAAAAGGAAGTTGTACGAATTATGAACCTAATAAATCAATATCACACTTGGAAACCAGCCGAAAACAGAAGTAAAAAAGTGAAAGTGAGAAAAGTTGTTCCTGTTATTTTTAAGAGAAAAGTAAAAGTAGAGGGAGAGAAACTTTATTTTAGGTAGAATTTTTAAATCAATCGTCTTTGAGGTTTCGCCGTCAATTAGGTTTTAACCAAAATATAATCCAATGAAATCTATTTTTACTTTCATTTTTATTTTCCTAATCTCTACTTTCTCTATTTCTGCTCAAATAGACGACGAAGGTTACTACTTTAACGAAGTAATAGACGATGCCGTTTTCGAAACTGGAATGGATAATTTTTATAAAATTGTAACTAAAAACTTGCGTTCTGTGGATGATACAGTAGGAAGAGTTTTTGTTCAATTTGTAGTAGATACAACTGGAAAAACTTCAGAATTTAAGATTGTAAAAGGCATTTCTGAGAGAAGTGATAAAGAAGTTTTGAGATTGATGGAATGGATGAGTGAACACTATAAATGGAAATCTCGTGTATTTAGAGGGCAAAAAGTAAAAACTAAAATGTGTATTCCTATTAATTTCTATTTGAATAAACAGAAACAATCAAACGACGAAAAAATTTACAGAAAATGAAAAATACAATCTTAGTACTACTATTTTTATCAACTTGTTTCTTTGGGTTTCCTGCTTTTGGGCAGCCAAAAGATACTACACAGATAGAAGAAGTTTTTATAAATCCAGAAGTAATTCCTTACTTTGAAGGAGGAAATGACAATTTTTATAAAATCATTACAGAAAATATACGATTTACTGACGACATGATTGAAGGAAGGTCATTTATTCAATGCACAATTGATACGTTGGGAAAAATGAAAAATATCAAAGTTGCTAGAGGTTTATCTGAAGAAAATGATAAAGAAGCCTTACGCCTTATGGAATTTATTAATCAAAATTATAACTGGAAATCAGGCAAATTATGGGGCAAAAAGCAAGAAATGAGAATGAACTTGCCTATTGTTTTTAAAGAAGAAATTAAAGTTTATACAATCGTTGAAAACCCTCCTATTTTTGAGGGTGGAATGGATAACTTTTATAAAATTGTGGGTAAAAACTTAAAACTTGCAGAAACTAAAGAAGGAATAGCAACTAGAGTTTTGATAGAATTTGTAGTAGATACAACTGGAAAAATGACTGATTTTGAAATAAAACAAAGTCTAAATGAAGAGAATAGCAAAGAAGTTTTGAGAGTAATGAATTTGATAAATGAAAATTATTCTTGGCAGCCAAGTACAGACTTCAGAACAAGAAAAAAGTATAAAACAAGATTAGCTATTTTTATAAATTTTGATAAGTAAGTTTAAAATATTTGTCTTAAAACTTATACTCAAATTTCAAATTGCCAAAATAATTCCTAGGCAGACCTGAATAGTAAAAACGAGGTTCGGCATTTCCAAAACCTGTAGCATTAATCAAAATAGCAGACGCATATTTTTCATTCAGAAAATTATCAACTCCTACGCTCGCTCGCACAAAAATTTTATTAAACAAACTTGCCTGATAATCTACCTTCAAATTAAACAAATTATAGGCTTCCGAATACAATAGATTTGCATCGTTGATCGGCATTGATCCGACGTGTTGATAAATGAAATGAAAAGCAAAATCCTTTTTTTGCCTAATTGAAAAGCCTGCGTAAAGTTGTTTATCAGGAACTCCTGTAAGCTCGTTGCCAGAAAAATTTTCTTCATTTCCATTAGATGAGTCTACGAAATCTACAAATTTATGAAAATTAAGTGTTCCGTTAGCAAATGCTTGAAAAGACCAATTTTGATTTAACTTTAATGTATAATCTGAACTCAATTCCAAACCTTTATGCGAAGTTTTCCCTGCATTTCTGCCAATATATTGATCTTCGTTTATTCGCTTTGCAACCAAAAGTCCATTAATTTGAAGAATATAGGCTGCAAAATTGAAGTGTAGATTGTTGTTTTCTAGAAAATATAGATTTGTTCCTAGTTCATAGTTCCAACCTTTTTCTGCCGTAATTTCTGGATTTACTACTCCGTTTGGTGTTAATGTTTCTTCCAAAGTTGGATAATTAAACCCTCTACTTATGTTTGTGTAAATACTTTTTTGAGGAGTAAAAGAATAGGTAAAACTGATATTTGGCGCAAGAATAGGCTGAAAATCACGATTTGCGTTTATAGTATTATTTGTAGTGTCTGTTTCGCCTAATTCATTTTGATAATCGTAATTTGTTCTGTTAAAATTAAGTCCGATTTGAGAAGATAATTTTTTAGTAAGTTGTAGAGTAGCTGTCGCAAAAATGGAATAATTCAATCGTTTTTCACTATTTTTACTTAACTTATCTCCCTCTTTACTTCCATTATTGTTATTCTGTTTGTAGAGATTTTCGTAGGTTTGCCAGTCGTAATTATCGTAATAAATTTCTGTTCCTGCGCTAATTTCTGTTTCGAAAAATGAAGGTAGATTTTTTACAAATAAGGTTCTTAAACCTATTCCATCTGTTTTTTCTTCTAAAATATTAAAAGGACGAGGTTCATAATTGCTCGTATTGGTATAAAAAATACTGGTGGTGTTACTAAAATTTTGTGTAAAACGGTGGTTTAGTGTAACAGCAGAAAGCAGTTGTTTTGAATCTTCATAGCCTTTTGCTGATTTCCATGTAAAAGCAGCTTTTTCTGGGTTTTGATTGAAATCAGTTTTGGAAATTGAACTAGGAATCTGTGCAAAAAAATCTATATAATTAATCAAAAGAGTAATTTCTGTATTTTTAGAAAGGCGAAAAGTAGGTAGTAATAGATAATTTTTTCGTTTGTAATTACTGTTTTCTCTATATCCATCTTGTTCTAATCGGTCATAATTAAAGTGCAAACTAAATTTTTTACTTCCATAATTTATACTCAAATTATTTTTCATTAGTCCAAAAGAACCGACGGTAATACTATTTACGATAGAAGAATTTTCTTTACTTAAAGTTTTGGAATTAAGCAAAATTGTTCCTCCCAAACTTGTTCCATATTGTGTCGCCTTAGCACCTTTTACAATCTCTACATTTTCCAAATCTTCTGGATTAAAAACATTAATTACCGTTTCACTAACGCCATTTGTAATCGGAATTCCATTGAAATATGAACGAATTTTATTTGTTCCATATAATGTTCTTGAACCCACTCCACGAACAGTAATTCGGTTTGTATTGATTGCACCTTGTTGAACATAAACGCCAGCCGTTTGATTGATTACATTTACCAGATCTTTAGTAGAATGTCTATCAAAATTTTCTTGTTTTAACTGGATTGTGGGAATTATTACTTCACTACTTTTTAGATAATTGGAGGAAATAATAACGCTTTCTAATGTTTTATCTAATGAATCTGTATTGATTTTATCAAACTGATTAACTTTATTAGTTTGATTTTCTGTTGTTTGTGCAAAAACTCTATTTTGAAAACTAGATAATATTATAAATACTAAATTACAAAAAATTATTACTCTTAAAATACGATTTTGCTTAATTTTGGGTAATAATAAACGAACAATCTGCTTTACTTTCATATCTACTTTTAAAATTATCTTTTTCTTTTTTTGTCTAAAAATTAATTACGAATTAGTATAAACAAATTTTGTATTGATTGTTCTGATATACTTATAAATAATTGGTTTTCGACAATCCAGCTTTAATCCCAGCAACTTGATTTGTCAAATTCTAAAACTTTATTCGAAGCAAGGACAACTATATTTATATTCTATCTTAGCAGTAATAAGGTTTCTATCTTCTATATAATAGGTATTTGCATCCAAATTATTCCAAGAAAATAAATCTTTACGATTTATTCCATACCTACTCATAATATCTCTAGTATAAATTCGCTTTGAAAAATTAGTATAAACTGTTCGTGTTTCAAATGTATTACTCATTCCATTTTGATACTGCTTTTTCAAAGCTACTTTCAAATACTCTCCTTCATATAGCTTTTGAGTGATAACTTGAGTAAAAAAGGATGTAGAGCTAGGATAATCCATAGCATTCCATTCTGCAAAACAAGGCGCACAGAGTTGATATAAATTTAAAATGTATTCAACATTTTCTCCTTCTCCAACTTGATGATACATATAGATGGTGTCTTCTGGCATTTCAAATGTAGCTTTTCTTCCTGTTTCTACGGCAGAATTCAAAGTAAGAGTAGAAACTTGACTTGTAGAAAGTGTATCACTAAAACGTTCTCCTAAAATGTTATACTCATACTTTTGAGCAAAAGAAGTTTGTAAGAAAAAAAGAAACAAAATTGAGAAAATAATTAGTTTCATGAGCAGATATATAGTTGTGAGTAATTTAAAACGAAATCTACAAATTTATCCGTGGAAACAGAACTTAAATTGATTGTAGAAATATATAAAAATTTGAATAAAAAAAACAAAAAAGCATTTCATCAAAAATGAATTCGATAAAATGCTTTTCTTCTATTTCTGCTACAGCCAGTATCTCACCAACGACAACATACAATCTTACATAAATTTTTCTTTCTCGTCTTGCATAGCGTATTTACGTTTGAGCTGTGCATCTACGACGGCAATCGTTACCATATTTACAATTTCACGAACCGAACTTCCAAGCTGTAAAATATGAACCGATTTTTTCATTCCTGTCAAAATAGGACCAATAGCTTCTGCACCACTAATTTCTTGAATCAGTTTGTAAGCAATATTTGCAGAGGCAAGATTTGGGAAAATCAAAATATTAGGTTCTCCCTTGGCAAGGTCTGAAAACGGATAATTTTCTTTCAAAATATCATTATTAAAAGCAATATTTGCCTGAATTTCTCCATCAGCGATAATATGAGGATAGTGTTCCTTCATCATATCAACGGCTCTTCTTACTTTTCTTGGCTCTTCATCATCAGACGAACCAAAATTAGAATATGACAAAAACGCTACTCGTGGTTCTAATCCAAACTCCTTAACCGTATTGGCTGTCATGGCTGCAATTCCGACCAAATCTTCTGCTGTTGGATTAGGAATCATCGTTGTATCTGCAAAGAAAATAGCGACCTTTACGAGTAATCATCAAATAAATACCTGCTACTTTTCGATGACTTTTATACGTACCCACAACCTCTAAAGCTGGACGAATAGTATCTGAATATTTTCTTGAAAGACCCGAAATAAGCGCATCTGCATCGCCTTCTTCCAACATCATGGCACCAAAATAATTACGTTCACGCATTGCCTTTTGGGCTTCATAATTATTGTAGCCTCTACGTTTGCGCTTCTCAAAAAATGCAGTTGCGTATCTTTCTATATGCTCGTTCGAATCATCACTTCTTGGGTCAATGATTGTAACATCTTCTAGTTCAAGATTATTTTCTTCAATCAGTTTCTTAATTCTTCGTTTATCTCCTAACAAAATAGGTTCTGCAATTCCATCGTCTTTTACAATCTGTGCAGCCATCAAAATTTTGGCGTTATCAGCTTCTGCAAAAACAACACGTTGAGGATCTTGTTTTGCCATACTTATCAAACGACGAATAATACTTTGATCACGTCCCATTCTTTCCACTAATTCAGCTTCGTACCTTTCCCAATCTGTAATCGGATTTTTGGCTACTCCACTCTCCATGGCAGCCCGAGCAACAGCAGGCGCAACCGTTGTGAGAAGGCGAGGGTCTAATGGTTTTGGAATAATATAATCTCTACTAAACGAAATAGTTTGTTGATTATAAGCAATTTTTACAATATCAGGAACAGGCTCTTTTGCTAATTGAGCAAGAGCTTTTACGGCTGCCAGCTTCATTTTTTCATTGATTTCTGTTGCACGAACATCTAGTGCTCCTCTAAAAATAAACGGAAAACCAAGAACATTATTTACTTGATTGTTGTAATCTGAACGACCTGTCGCCATAATAATATCCTGACGAGTTCTCATCGCCAGCTCATAATTAATTTCTGGATCTGGATTAGCCAAGGCAAAAACAATCGCATCACTAGCCATTGATAAAAGCATTTCGGCACTCATTACATTTGCCATCGAAAGTCCCATAAAAACATCAGCTCCTTTCAAGGCATCTTCCAATGTATGTGCATCTGTATCAGTTGCAAAAACCTGTTTGCTTTTATCCAAATTTTCTCTGTCCGTTCTGATAACGCCTTTACTATCACAAACAATAATATTGCTGCGAGTTACGCCCAAATCAACAAAGATTTTCAAGCAAGAAATAGCCGAAGCACCAGCACCAGAAACAACCACTTTCACTTTATCAATATCTTTTCCAACAAGTTCTAATGAGTTTAGAAGTGCTGCACCTGTGATAATTGCCGTTCCGTGTTGGTCATCGTGCATAATCGGAATGTTCAATTCTTCCTTCAAACGCTGTTCGATTTCAAAGCACTCTGGAGCTTTTATGTCTTCCAAATTTATTCCTCCAAAAGTAGGTTCTAATGCTTTTACGACGGTAATAAATTCTTCTACACTTTTCGTGTTTACTTCCAAATCAAAAACATCTATTCCTGCAAAAATTTTGAACAAAACGCCTTTTCCTTCCATCACAGGTTTTGAGGCTTCAGCGACCTAAATTTCCCAATCCCAAAACGGCTGTTCCGTCCGAAATAACGGCTACTAGATTTCCTTTTGCTGTATATTTATAAACGTTTTCGACATCTTTTGCAATCTCCAAACACGGCTCTGCTACACCGGGAGAATAGGCTAATGCTAAATCTCGTTGTGTTTTGGTAGCAGTTGTCGGAATGACTTCAATTTTACCAGGTTTGCCTTCCGAATGATAACGCAAGGCTTCTTCTCTTCTTATTTTGCTCATAAAATTATGTATGTGTGTAAGTTTGTAAATTCTTGTTTTATAACTTAAAGTTAATCAATTTATATCAATCTACTAAAAATGGTTTAGAAATGGAATACGAATAAATTAAATTTGTGAGAATATATTTTTAAACTTTGAGAATTATGGATAAAAGACAACAGAGAATATTAGAAAAAAGAAGGAGAGAAAAAGGAAGACATTTATCTTGTTATGAAAAGGAACGTATCAAAATGACAAAGACTAAAAGAATAACATTACACTGGTTTGATTATCTTTATCATTATGGAATTCCTCTATTTCTTTCTATATTTCCTGTTATGATTATCTATTCTGGAATGAAGAATATAATTGATTTGAGGGAGTTTACTTTAGATGTTTTCTTATTTGACCCTTTTTATTTATTCATTATAGGTTTATTTTTGTTTTCTCTTTTTATTAAATACGATAGATTAAGGTTGAAAACTGTAAAGACAAATCTATCCATAGAAACTCTACATATAGTAATCAAACAGACAGGAAGAGAGTTGAATTGGAAAAATGTAAGTGTTGATGATTTTGGAGGAGGAGCTTCTTTTGATCCTTCTTTTTGGCAAGGACGTTTTACTGAATATATTATAATCTTATTTGACAAGGAGAATAATCAAGTCTTAGTAAATAGTGTTACTGATTATCAAGAAAAAGGTTCTTTGTTTTCTCTAAGTAGAAATAGAAGAAACGAACAGCGACTAATAAAAAATATCAAAAAGTATGAAAAACAAAAAACCCTAAACTACAAAAATGTAATTTAAGATTTTAAAGAAAATGAATAACAAAAATCAAAAATTCAATTCATCAAAATTCTTAAAATGTCCGTTCATTTTTATTCTTTCTTTTGTCCGTTCTACTTCTCTAATAATTGGAATAATATGGTCTAAATGCTTCGTGATTACTTCCAAACGCTCTGTTTCATCAGTCATAGATAACAAATCATATTCTTGCTCTAGTGAAAGTCCAATTTTGTGAGCAATTTTGAACGATAAAAATTCGGTTTCTGTAGGTAATTCAGTTTGAGCTTTTACGAGTTGCCAGAGTTCTGTAATTTGATTAATTACTCTTTCTTTATCCAAAAAAGTAGAATTATCAGTATGAATAATTCGTTCAACTTCTCCTCCTGCATAGAGTTTATTAGGCGCAGGATTGGAATAGGAAACTACTTTGAAAGCACCCACACACTTTGTTTTGATGTCCATTCTTCCGTCTGGATGTCTTCGTGCAATTTCTAATAATTCTACTTCTGCGCCATAATCTTGCAATTTTTCGTTTAAGAAAGGAGGAATTCCGAAGGTTTGTTTGTTTTCTATACAATCCAAAATGAGCTGTCTGTAACGAGGCTCAAAAACGTGTAGATTAAGAGGCTCGTCTGGAAAAACGATTAAGCTAAGAGGGAAAAGAGGTAGCATTATTTTTTCTATCTAGTGAATACAAAACATTTACTATACTATCGAAACAATAGGCTATAGTTACTTTATTGGTAGTTAAGTGATTTGTTAAATCATTTTTATTAAATCAATAATAAACTCATTGAATACTGTCAATATGTATATGCCAGTTCAAAAAAATAATTGTTAGTATCTAAGTTCTTTTTACCGTTTTTTGTTTAGAAAAAAAATGAAATTTTAGGTTTAGATAATAATCTGTTTGCTTGACTTAAACAAAACAAAGGTTTCTGATAGTTTTGTTTAACATATTTTTTTTGGTTTGCTTATTTTTTGGTCTTACGATTTACTTTAAATTTTTGATTTATTTTATTAGATTGTAATTTTGTGAAATTTTAAGTTAATCTTCCAATAGAAGTGAGATTCCTAAATAAATAATTACCAAATTTTATTCAATACCGTTGTTGGTGTTTTAGCGAAACGACACCAACAACAACAGAATTTTAGTTTGTGCAATCGTCTTTTTTCCATAAAATAGGGTTTGCAAACCCTATTCTATGGAAAAAGCAAACTATTGTTTTGTCGAAAACAGGCTTAGTATGCAGAATTTGGAAAATGTTACTCCTATTTATCTTTCTTTACTCTTTCTTCAATTCTCTAAGTACTCTCAAAATATCGCTCTGAGATTCTATCCAAAAAAGAATTTCATTATTCAACAAATTACTATATTTTTCTAAATGTAGAATAGAATTTTTTGGGTAATCTGCATCGAAAAAAACTAATTTGAGGAAAAAGTAAAAGCAAACTATCAACATTTTGATTTTTAGTTTTTTGTAAGTCAGCAGGTAATTTTTCTATAAATATCTTTTCAAAAACTCGTTTGTTTTTTAGTGTAGAATCTAAATCTGTTTGAACCAAGTACTCCAAAGCTACCAAAGAAGAAGAACCCAAAGCAACTAAATAAATTTTCTGTTGATTAATCGAACCCTGTTTCTTAATTTTTTGTAAGGCTGAATGAATACTTTTTTGCTCGTCTTCGAACGCCCATTTGTGTAGTTTTCCATTACTATCTCCAATTCCTTTTTTTTCTATTCTCAATGTTGCAAAACCATTTTTTGTAAGCCTTTCTATCCAATCATAAAACTGATAATCATTTTTTGTGCTTTTATTTTTAGCGTATAATTCTCGCTCAACAGACTCATTTGAAGCAGAATTTAAAAGAATAACCAAAGGAAATTGAGTGATGCTTTGATTATTACTTTCCAAATTATTATCGTCATTATTATCGTCATTACTCTCGTTATTTCTAGGAAAAGTAAGAATAGTTCGAAGACTTATTCTGTTTTTGATTGAATCTTCAATTTCTATTTGGTCGTACATCGTTTCGAAATAAAAATTATTTTCTCTAGGCAAAAAACGTAAAACTAAATTTGTATTTCTGACGGTATCATTTCTAACAAAGAATAAGTTTAATGTATCATTTCCCTTCTTATTTTTGATAAAATCTTGAAGTCCTTTTAAATTATCCAAATGCGTAGAATCAATGGCAATAATTACATCTTTTTCTTGCAAACCTGCTTTGTCGGCTGCTAGATTTGGAAAAATTTTGTAAATTATAATTCCTTTTTCGACATTCATTTTATAAGCTACTCTAACAGGATTAGTAAGCGTTCCGAGTTCTGCTCCTATAAACGGAATTCTATCCAAAACTCTGTTTTTCAAAGTTGAATTGGATAAAATAGAAACCGAATCCGATTGTGCCAAACAGACAGAAGAGTAAATCAATAAAAGTAAAATAAGGTAAATATTAAAACGCATAATTTATACTGATTTCGATGTAGCCGATACTTTCCAAGTGTTGATAAAATACTGTTTTTCTGATTTTACTGTACTATCAATAAAATATTATTTTCTGACAGCTTGGAACGGCTTTAGCCCTTTGCGAAGCTAACCTGTCAGCTACTTTTGATTACATTTCAGAAAAATTTTTAACTAACCTTAAACTACACCAAGGCGTTTCTTCTGTTTGTTTTTCGATAAACCAACCAAATTCTACAGCTCGTTTTTGAATATCTTTTATATCTATGTGATGAAATCCACTCAAAACTAAAGTTCCTGTTTCTTCTAAAAGTTGGTTGTACAAAGGCATTTCCTCTAACAAAACATTTTTATTAATGTTAGCTAACAAAATATCAAATTTCTGATTTTCAAATACGTTTGCCGTTCCGTGTCTGGAGTCAATTTTTAAGTTATTTCTTTCTGCATTTTCTAATGAATTTTCAACAGACCAATCTTCCACATCACAAGCAAAAACTGCTGTAGCTCCTAGTTTGGCTGCCATAATTGCCAGAATTCCTGTTCCAGAACCTGCATCTAGAACTGTTTTGTCTTTATGATTGATTTCAAATTGATGCCCTAGCATCAGACGGGTAGTTTGATGATGACCTGTTCCGAAAGACATTTTCGGAGTAACAATAATTTCGTGTTCGAAATCAGGTTCTGCTTCGTGAAAATCTGCTCTAATTATACATTTTTTGATAGTTTTGTGTTCAAAATTATCTTCATATTCTAAACGGATAGGTTGAAAATTTTCTTCCCACTTTTTGTTCCAGTTCTGTTTTTCTTCTTTCGAAATAGAATAAGTTAGTAGGTTTTGAGATTGATAATTATCCAGAATTTGTTTTACTGCTTTTTCATCATAATTTTCTTCTGCAACTGAAGTAATCCAAAATGTTTGCTCATTATTAACAACATCATTGATAAGATTAGAATCAATAGTACTATTTTCAGAATAAAGACTTTCTTCTTCCATTATAGCATCAAAACCCAATTCGGCAAGCTCAAAATAGACAACTTCTGCCCAGTTTTCTGACGTTTTTATACGAATAACAACAAACATAAATAATTGGGAAATGGGAAATGGAAAATGGGACGTAGGAAATGGGAAATGGATAATGAAAAATGCACGAAAAACAGAATTAAAATGAAACCCACGAATTTATTCGTGGAAACAATCACTACATTCTACCACAAATAAATTCGTGAGTTTCGTCTTTGAAACAGAATAAAAACAAATACCGTTACTGACAAAATAAATTATCAATAACGGTATTTTATACAAAGAACGGATTATTTTTAATAGAAAACCAATTCTAAGGCTACTAAACTCTATTCATTTTTGCTTCCATAGATTGTTGAGTATGTGGAACGGCACGCAAACGCTCTTTTGAGATTAATTTTCCTGTGTCTTTGCAAACTCCATACGTTCCGTTTTTGATTCTGAAAATGGCACGTTCTAAATCTGCAATAAATTTCTGCGCTCTTGCTGCAAGCTGATTGAGCTGCTCTTTTTCCATCAAACTTGCGCCATCTTCTAAGTTTCCTGCGCTAGTTCGGTTTTCGGCTGCATCTTCTCGCATAATCGAACGTTTGAGATAATCTAATTCATCTTTTGATTTAGCTAATTTTGAATTCAAAATGTCTTCAAATTCTTTGAGTTCGTCAGCAGAGTAGCGTAATGTTTGTTTGTTTTCCATAGTGAGCGAGTGTTTTAGTGAAGTATATTTTTTGATGTACTATTTTTACGAATGCAAAGGTACTAGATTTATTTCAATCAATCTAACAATACAATGTAAATTATTTAGAAAAGTATATTAAATTTGGGTTTCGTATCAATTAACAGACTATTATTTTACAATAATTGAATTATCAATAATCTAATTTAGTTAGCCACTACAAAGAGTTTTATTTGCATAACTAGCTCAAAATAAGCAACTTAATTAATTAATAGAGTTAATTAGTATATATCGTCTTAATAAAAATTGTGTAACTAATAGTATCTTTTTTACGAAAAATTTAACAAAAAGTTGTCTTGTAATACTATTACCTGTTTATTTTCTCACTCATTTTCTCTCTTTTTTGGAAAAAATAATCAAACTAAATAAATAAGTACGCTATTAATAGGTAGCCATTTGATTTACAAAATTGAGTTTTATAGAAATACAGTTTCAAAAAAGTTCCATTCTAATAAAATAAAATTGTATTCAGAATTAATACAAATAAGAGGATAATAGATAAATAATGGAGGTTTATGGAATTATTAAATAGGTAGTTGGGTTAGGAAGTAGTTAATTTATTCTAATAAAGGGTAGATTAACTTTTTAATTAAATCCTATCAACTTAACTACAATTATTATGACTGCTTTATTCACAAAAAACCAGAAACTCCAAAATCAAAAGAAATTCAAAACTCCGAAGGAATTTTTAGAAGTGTTGAACCTTCAGAAAGCAAAACACGAAAAACATTTCTTTGATTATGAAAGAGAACTAGAAGGAATCCAGTTCCGTATTTTGGAAATCAGAGACCACCAGAAACATCATAGAGAGAAAATATTTGCTTTGGAAAAAGAAATCCGTAAGCACAACAAACCGAAGCCAGCAAAACAGAAGTACAATTACACAAGTTTCTACGTTTTTGCAGGAATTCTAATCGTCGTCTTTCTTATGGCTTTATATTTTCTTTTTACCAATTTTATGTAATCTAAAATTGTGATTTTATAAAACTAACAAACCTTATTCATTCCATTTTTTTTGGAGTTGAATAAGGTTTATTTCTGTAAAATAGAATAAGAATAGTTTTTTGTGTGCATCTAAAACAGCATATCAATATTTATTTTTGTATACAGTAATCATAATTTTATATTCTATTATGTGTAATTTTGCATTATTTTAAAACAACAAAATAAAATTTAATTTTTGTATGATTACTAATCATTCTGCCAGTTCTTATTATTTTTTGTTTGGATCAATAATTTAAGTAGTATTTTTGCTTTACAAACAAAACTATGCTTTCAAGTGCTACACACATTTTTTCTACTTTTTCTACGTTTTATATCTAATTATTACATAATGAAAATCAAATCATTTTTATTTTTTACTTTTTTAATAACAACTATTTTCTCTTGTCCATTTGTTTTTGCTCAAAATGTAGCTGATACAGTAGAGATAAAGTTAGAGAATAAGTTAGGGAATACTATAAAAAACATTATGGGTAAAAAATGGGGATTAGCTCATTATATTGAAGTTTATGGTAGTCAAGCTGATACACTTTTTAGTGTCAGAGACTGTCAAAAAGAGTTTTTAAAGCTGAACGAAGATAATAGTTATAATTTCTCTGCTTTTGATAGAACAGAAAACGGAATTTGGCAAACTCAAAATGACTCTACTTTCGTTTTGAAAAAACCAAATGGAAAAGTACTTCGCAAGTATGAAATTTATGGAATTTCTTCTACTGGCAAATTTGATAGTATAGCTATTTTAGATATTACTCAAAGGAATACTTATTTAGAAGTATATGCAGAATGCAAACCCAACGATGTAAGCCAGTTTTATGATTCTCGTGCTTTGTTTGAAGAAACAGTAGGTTGGGGAATTGTTGGAGGAATTCAGTATTACAAAAGCCCAGTTTTAGAACTAGGAATTGCTAGAGCAAAATGGAATTGGAAGAAGACTTTTTTTGCCGTTTCTCTTTCTGGAGAAATTGCTCCCTTTAATAGTTCGTTTAAGGAAAAATATAAAACTGATGAAACACCGTTTGGAGTAGATACTATACAAACTTCGCCTTGGAATAATTATTACGGACTTGCGCTTACAGGCTGGACACAATCTTTTGTTGCGCTGGGAGGTGCTGCAACAATTCATACAGATGGAGAAAAAACAAACCCAGGAATACGTATTTTGATGGGAGTTTCGCCTAAAACTCTACTTGGTGGAGGTAATTTAGGACAAATTGCGAATGGTTTACATTTTACTTACTCTTACCATTTCGTCTTTGCAAAAGCTGGATTTGATAAAGTAATTCAAAATTTGAATCGTCATGCTTTTTCGCTCCGTTTTGTGATTCCTGTAAAGACTAGCCAAGTAGAAACTCGTAAGATTTTGGATTATGAGAATTAGAAAATAATATGAGTAAGTACCAAAACAGGATTACCTCTGATGTTGTTGGTGTCGCTTCGCTAAAACACCAACAACGGCATTAAGTTTATTTATATTCTCTACCGTCGTTAAGGCTTCGCCGTTGACGAGGATTTGTTTCTTAAATACCTCAACGACGGCTTTAGCCTCGTTGACGGTAGAATAAGACCATTGCTTTTATGAATAAACTTATGTTACACAGCATTAATCCTATATTTTATCATATAAATCAGTTGCAGCATTTTTCTTCATTTCGTTTACCAAATCTTTTGTAGTTTTTCGGCTTCCATCATGACTCCAACCAGGAGGTTTTACCATGTATTTTATTCTGTTCTTCCACGAAATAGGCTTTCTAATATCTTCCCAAATTTTTTCATATTCATGTGAAGCAATTCGAATAGGATTATAAGTTTCTAAGTTCTGGACAAGTCCGTAAATCGGTTTTTCTTCGTCTTCCTTTATATATGTTCCGAAAAGTCTGTCCCAAATAATAAAAATTCCTGCATGATTTTTATCTAAATATTTTACATTTGTAGCGTGATGAACTCTGTGATGTGAAGGTGTATTCATAAAATACTCCAAAAAACCAAGCCTTCCAACTGCTTCTGTATGCAAAAAGAATTGATAAATAAGGCTAATTGACATCATCACAAATAGCATTACAGGATGAAAACCAAGTAAAGGAAGCCACAACCAAAAGATATATTTATAAAACATTTCTGTCCAACTTTGGCGCAGCGCAACAGCCAAATTATAGCTCTGTGCTGAATGATGATTCAAATGAGCAGCCCACAAAATACGCACTTGATGGCTCAATCTGTGATGCCAGTAGAAACAAAAATCATCTGCAAAAACAAGTAAAATCCAAACCCACCAAACGTTTTCAAGTGTGAAAATTCGGAAATTATCATAAATCCACATATAAATTCCGATGTAAAAGATTTTAGCTATCAAACTCAGCACGACAGAACCCAAACCCATAACAATAGAAGCCCACGCATCCTTTTTGGTGTACCATGCTTTTTTTTGTGCTAAATCAATTCCTAATTCTAAGAGAATAAGGAATACAAAAAAAGGAGCAAAATAGGTAATTGGATCGCTCTGGCTTATCTTATCAAATGAATCTCTAATATGTTCGTAATTCCACATTTCTATTTTTCTTTCTGTTCTAATCTTAAATCTTATTTTTTTATTTTATCAACAGTTTTAGTTAAAATGTATAGTATCGGCTAGTTTAGTTCTTTGTATAGTACAAAATTACAAATCTATTGTTGAAGTAGAAAGTTTAGTTAAATCTTTGTATTTTATTTTTCCATAACGTTGGGTTTGCAAACCCAACGTTATGGAAAAGTACAGTATTTTTATAGTCAGAAAACTTTTTTATTTCTTAATCAATTTCTTTCTAAGCAAATTCAAAACGGCATTTGTAGTCAGTTGAATATTTAGATTTCTGTTTTTGGTAAGTTGATACGTTTTGGCTACCGTTTCGTTTTCGTCTGAATAGGCAATCCAAACTGTTCCAACTGGTTTTTCTTCTGTTCCACCACTTGTTCCTGCTACTCCTGTTGTTGAAATTCCAATTTTTGTGCCTAATAACTTTCGTACTCCTTCTGCCATTTCTAAGGCTGTTTGTTCGCTTACTGCACCGTATTTTACGATTGTGTCTAATTTTACACCTAAAACCTTTATTTTTACATCGTTTGAATAAGCTATTATTCCACCTTCAAAAAAAGCCGATGCACCTTCGTGTTGTGTAAATGTACGAGCTGCATAACCACCTGTACAACTTTCTGCAACTGCTAGAGTAAGATTTTTTTCCTTTAATAATTCGGCTACTTTTCCCTCAATAGTTTCGTCGTCAAAACCATAAACGTATTTTTCTATTAATGGAATTACTTGCTTTATGTATTTATCTAATTCTGCTTCTATTTTTTGTCTGTCCTCTCCTTCACTTGTCAATCTTAAAGTAACTTTTCCCAAATGTGGAAGATAAGCCAAACGAACATGAGAAGGCAAGTTATTTTCCCAGTCTTCAATTTTTTCTGCTAAAATAGATTCTGGAATACCGATTGTTTCTACCTTTTTATGGATAATAGAAGCAGGTTTAAAAAATTCCAATAGACGAGGAATAACTTCTTTTGCCGTCATATCTATTGTTTCGTGAGGTACACCAGGCATTGAAACGAAAATACAACCGTCTTTTTCAAACCACATTCCGGGAGCAGTTCCCAAAGAATTATGAATAATTGTACAGTTTGTCGGGACATCAGCTTGTGATTTGTTGAGGTCGCTCATTATTCTACCTCTACTCAAAAACAAATCTTCAACGTGCTTCAAAACACCTTCATCTCTTCGCATCGATACATTAAAATATTCTGCAAAAGTCTTTTTTGTAATATCATCTTTTGTAGGTCCAAGTCCACCAGTAATCAAAACTACCTTTGCTACTTTTGCTAATTCTTCAAATGTATCTAAAATTACTTGTCTTTCATCGGCAATCGAAACATGTTTGATAACCTTAAAACCAACGTCAGTTAGCATTTTTGAAAGCGAATGAGCGTTGGTGTTGAGTGTCTGACCGTAAAGAAGTTCGTCGCCGATAGCAATAATGTAAGCTGGAATCATTTTGTTTAGTAGAGAATGGAGAATTGGAAATTAGGGAATGGGAAAATGAAAAAAGGAGATGGAAGTCGTCGGTAAGGATACCATAGCCGTAAGGCTAAAATTTTTATTGTAATTCTGTTCCGTAGGAACTTCATATTGGTAGAAAAGTGAAAACAAAAAACTGTTTCTTGTTCCGTAGGAACTATATATTGGTAGGGTTTTTCTTTAGTTGCTACCAATATACAACTCCTACGGAGTAAATGAAGAGAGATTCTTAGATTTTTCTACCAATATGCAACTCCTAAAGGAGTAAAAACCAGAATTTATTTATAGCCTTACGGCTATGGCGAGGACACCGACAACGGCAGAAATGTACTCTCCTATTTCATTTGAGTTACTAACTTTAAATTCTATCCATTCTGTTTCTTGTGAAATAGAGCGAATTTCGCTAAGCAATATTTTGAGTTTTTCATCATTCATATCAGTAAAATTAAGAAGAATTGATGATAATTACTAATAACAATTTGAACGTTTAATCACATAACCACCACATAAACAAAATGCTCTTAATGGTAAACAATGGTAATTTATGATAACTTTTTTGAGTTTAATCACATAACCAGCACATAAGAATTATAGATTGTGGATAACTTTATTTCATAGAAACTCTCATCGCTTCAAAACGTCTTTCCATTTCCTTCAAATCTACAAAACCTCTAGCAAACAAATAAAACTCTTCTCCTTTTTGAATAATAAGCGTAGGAAAACCATTTACTCCAAAATCTTGTGATAATTGAAAATCTTGTTGTGCTAATTTTTCGTAGTCTGGATTATTCATTTTTTCTACAAAATCAGTTTTATCCAAACCGTATTTTGTAGCCAGTTCGCCATATTTTGAATAATCTTTCGGCTTTATTCCATCAAAATAAATAAGTCCTTGCAAATCTTCTGCAAAATGTAGCACTTTTTCGTTTTTCTCTCCTGCTAATTTTGGATTATTTTCAGTTTCCTTTTTGAAAACAGATAATGCAATCGCTGGAGGAATGGAAGTAAAAATCGCACTTCCTTCTTCTAAAATATCCTGTAAAAATTTTTCTCCAAAGGTCACTCCAGTTCGGTTTTCCACGTCTTTGTAAGCCGTTTTGATATAGGGAGCAACATCTCCAATCGCACCAATGCGCTCTCCAGTAATCATTCCACCAGAAATAACATCAATGGTTTGGAAGTCGTTTTTGTGGTTTTGATAAAAATCACGCATTGCAGGTGCAAAACCATAACACCAGCCACAAAGGGCATCATAAATATAGATTAGTTTCATAGCCTTTACAAAGATAATTTGGAGGGGAAATGTTTTGTAAATTAAATCTAGGGGTTCATTTTACTTAATTCATTTCTTCAACAACGAGATAAGAAAAAACAATTTATCCTAATTTTGACTTGCTTTAAAAATTTTATTTGACTGCTTTACTTAAATTTGCAGATTGATTACCTATCAGCTAATTTAATTCTTTATTTTTGATTCTAAATTATCCATTCAAAAAAATGTCTTCACTTTTATCTTTTCAAGCACATTTAGAACAATATCGTCAGAAAAAACAGTATGCCCTTTCTTTGTCTGTTTTTGGTGGCATTTTGATGGCTTTGGGTTGGTACTTTCCTTTCTCTCCTTTGCTTTTTGTGGGACTTATTCCATTGATTGAACTGATAGAATTTTATTTTAAAAAGTATGAAATTCAAAAGAGTAAAATAAAAGAAGCACAGAAAAATAATGAAAATGGTAGAACAAAAAAGAAAAAACACCTCACTCGTTTGTGTTTCTTTATTTGGATTTATTTTGTGATTTGGAATGCTGGCGTTTATTGGTGGCTTTGGAATGCAATGAGTGTTGCCGTAATTGGAATTTTTCTATTAAATGCTCTTTTGCAGCTTTTGCCTATCATTGTTTATATTTTTACGAGGCGTTTTTCGGTCGGATTTATTAATTATTTATCGTTTGTTTCGTGTTGGTTGTTTTTCGAATATGTTCATTTGAATTGGGTTTTGTCTTATCCGTGGATGAATATTGGAAATGCGTTTGGAGAAATGCCGATGTGGGTACAATGGTACGAATATACAGGAACATTAGGAGGAAGTTTTTGGGTTCTTTTGGCTAACATTTTGGCATATCACGTTTTCATAAAATCAGAATTAAAGGTAGGTGCTTATTTAGTTTGGATATTAGTTCCGATAGGAATTTCGTATGGGATTTATGCAGCTTACGACGATGAAAATAATGCAGAAACGGTAGAAATAGCAGTTATTCAGCCTAACTTAGATTGTTATTCTGAAAAGTTTTCTCGCAATCCGAAGACAGGAGAACCTTCTACAAATCATATTCCTTATGAAAATCAAATCCAGAGATACATTGATTTAGCAAAAAGTATAATTACAGATTCTACTGAATATATCATTTTACCAGAAACGGCTTTTCATCAAAATTCTACTGAATACAATTATACAAGTCAGCAAGATTTAAAACCTATTTTTGATTTTTGTAGAAAAAATAATTTGATTCTTATTGCAGGCGCAGATACCTATAAATTTTATACAGGAAATGATACTGTTCCACAAACGGCTCGCAAATCTAGTGGAGATGCCTATTATGATAGCTATAATACGGCAGTTCAGTTTGTTCCTTCTTCTTCTATTCCTTGGGAAGATTCAGTTTCATTTTATCATAAGTCAAAACTTGTCATTGGAGCAGAAACCAATCCTATTAAAATGGTTTTGCCTAATCAAAGTGCATCACTTTTGTTTGTAGATATTATGGGTTCGATGGGAGTGCAGGATTACCGAAGTGTTTTTGTTTCGCCTACTACAAATGCGAAAGTAGCTCCTGTTATCTGTTGGGAAGCCGTTTATGGAGAATTTTGTACCGAATATGCTCTAAATGGTGCAAACATAATTGTCGTTCCAACAAATGAGGGTTGGTGGGGAAACACGCCTGCACCTCGCCAGCTTTGGGCATTATCGGCTTTGCGTGCCATTGAAACACGTAGAAGTGTAGCACGAGCAGCAAACACAGGAATTTCTGGTTTTATAGACCAAACAGGAAAAGATATTTCAAGAAGTAATTATGGAGAACAAACAGCTTTAAAGTATTCTGTAAAGCTAAACGACGAAATTACTTTTTATGCGTTACACGGAGATTATTTGGGAAGGCTTGCAGGGTTTTTGGCAGTTTTGTTTTTTATATCGGCTATTGTTAGAAGATTGAGACAATAATTTTAAAACCTCGTTGACGGCGAAGCCTCAACGACGGTCGAAGATAAGATGTATAATTTTTATTCTTCAAAAATTGGAAATAAACTAAATTAGAGTTTTATTGTAAAACCGTAGAAAAAAAAACTAGAAAAAAACTAGAAATGACATGGATATTTCAGCAATAATAAAAAGCATTTTTGAAGCTAAGAAGATTGGAGCGATGACAATAGCTGCTTTGGCTCTTTCTCTTTTGGCTTATTTGTATAGCGAAAAAATAGGAATTGTTCAGTCAGAAGACAAAGTAGGAGCTTTGTTAGTACTTTTTACTATTACCTTTGTTTTTCTTGTTGTTATGGTTTTTTTATATGGAATTGCTACTACAAAGATGCGTTACGAACATTTGGATAGTATGAAAGAAAAGGATAGCCAACAAAAATCAGAAAATCCACAAAAAACTAATCCATCAAAGTCCATAAAATCTTTATCTATGAATAATCAAGCCTTAAAAAATCTAGTACATCAACAAAACTTTGTTGCTCTGTTTGAGAAATTAGACCTTCTTTATAAAGGAGATAATGCAGATTATCAGTATAGCAATATTAGACAGAATATTCTGCATGAAATTAATCAAAATAGGTCGCCTACTCCTACACAAATACAAGGAATATTGATTTTCTTAAATTCAGAAAAGTTACTTGAACGTTTGGGAAATGAAGAAAATGAAAGTACAACCAAAACAGATAACGCAACCTATAACAAGAGTAATGTCATTAAAGGCGATAACAACGGAACTATCAATAATCAATTTTAGTAACTATGGGAAATATTAGTCATTATAAATGCAATATCGTTCAAGGAAATAACGAAGGAACTATTAATAATATCTTTGAAAAGGTAGATATTTCTCATTTGGAAACTTGGATAGAAAACTTGCATAAAGAAATAGAAGAAAAAACTACGTTAGAAATTATTGTAGTAGCAAGTAACAAAAAAGATTATCAGCAGCAGAAAAATGAAAATATACCAGTAGAAAAATATGGAGAAAAATCAGAAGATTGGAAACCGTTTTATAAAGAAGATACAATTTTCAAGCTATTAGAAGAGTTTCATAGTCGTTCTTCCTTTTCTATAAATGTTCTTTTTCTAAATAAAAACTATCCAGAAGATAAAGCAGCACAAAACGAAATTATCAAAAAAGTTGCTCCAAAGGCTATTCTCATCTTGGATAGTTACGCTATGATGTTTGAAGAAAATCGTAAGTTTGTATTACTTTTTGATAGAGGACAAATAGGTGGTTTTTTAGTTCCTATGTGTTATCACGAATTAGAAACGAATAAGCATCAGGCTAGAACATTCTTTAGTCATTTTCAATCTTTGGAAGATTCTTGGAAAAACCGATTTAAGGAAAGTTATATGTACATTGATTTGGAAATACCTCACAAATACCTACTTTTTAGAAGGTTATCTGATATTGCTTTTAAGCATTTAGGGAAAGACGAACCAAAAACAAGAAAAACCGATTTTGGTAATAAATACGAAATAGCAAAAAAAGCCAACAGATTATGATTTTTACTTTTTACTCATATAAAGGAGGCGTAGGACGTACTCATTTGCTCGCTAACATGGCTGCTTACTTGTGTCATTATCAAAACCGAAAAGTATTGATGATAGACTGGGATTTGGAAGCCCCTGGATTGCATTATTATTTTGGAGAGAACAATGAAACTGTTCAAAAACTCGGTATTGTAGATTTGATGTTGCAGTTTGAACAGCAACGAAAACAAGCTACTGAAGAAAATCAATTAAAGGATGAAGACTTATTTTTTCCAGACGAAAACTACATTCATAATTTGGTAACCAATGAAAACGGTGGGAAAATAGACCTCATTCCAGCTACCAAATACGAAAAAGATTTTCATCATAAAATAGGTAGTTTTGATTGGTTAGATTTTTACGAAAATAAAGAAGGCTACGTATATCTTTCTTGGCTCAAAGAACAACTCAAAAAACGAAGCCGATATGATTATGTTTTTATAGATAGCCGTACAGGTTTTAATGATTATTCTGGTATTTGTAATGTCTTGATGCCTGATATGAATATTATTTTGGTTGCTCCCAACGACCAAAATTTTGAGGGTGCAAAACAGATGGCAAACCGTATTATTCATTCGCCCTATACGGAAAGTAATGCACGAAACCCTTTTATTTTGCCTATTCTTTCAAGACTGAATGCAAGCAGTCCAGATGCTGATGAGTGGAGAACTAAATTTGCCAAAACCTTTGCTTTCTTGATAGATGAATTAGACGACGATATAAAAGCTTTCAAAGAAGAAGTTTTGGAGCAAGTTTCTGCGCTTACTGTTTTGGAATATACGCCTAAGTTTGCCACAGGAGAAAAGATACATTTTAAAGAAGAAGCCATACGCATAGTAGCAGGATCAGCTTTAAAAAACTTTGAGAATATAGCTTTACTTTTTTTAGAAAAAATGAATAAAAAAGGTAAAATAAACCTTAATGAATTTGTAGGTGATAAGATGATATCTGTCTATATGCGAAGTATAAAACAGAATCCAGAAGATTATGAGACTTACTGGGGATTGGGAAATGCTTATTTTGAATTAGAAAATTATGATGAAGCTATAGTAAATTATCAAAAGGCTATTGAGATAAAACCAAACCAACATGAGGTATTTTATAATTTAGGACTTGCTTATTCTAAAGTAGAATATTACGAAAAAGCTATAGTAAATTATCAAAAGGCTATTGAGATAAAACCAAACAAATATGGTGCATTTTATAACTTAGGAAATATATATTATAAATTAGAAGATTATAAAAAAGCTATAGAGAACTACCAAAAAGCTGTTGAGATAAAACCAGACTTTTATAAAGCGTTTAACAATTTGGGAAATGCTTACGATGAAGTAGAAGATTATGAAAAAGCTATAGAGAACTACCAAAAAGCTGTTAAGATAAAATCAGATTTCCACGAAGCATTTAATAATTTAGGACTTATTTATTCTAAATTAGAAAATCATAAAGAAGCTATAAAAAGTTACCAAAAAACAATTGAAATAAAGCCAAATGATCATACATTGAATGGACTAGGGCTTGTTTATGCCAATCAAAGTGACTACAAAAGAGCTATACAATCATTTTATAAAATTATTATTAATGAGGATGCTAGTCAAGTGATGAAAGAAAATGCTTATTTCAATATAGCTTGTTTGTATAGTTTACAAAAAGACAAAAATGAAACTTTGAAATACTTAAAAGAAGCAGTTTTACTCAATCCAATAGAATGGAGAATAAATGCTAAGAAGGAATCTGATATCGAATGGCTATGGCAAGATGAAGATTTTTTAAAATTGATAGAAGAAGAGAAGTAAAATACAAGTGTATAGGTATTCATTTATAACTAATCACTAAACGTTAATCACTAATAACTAAGATGTTAAAATCGTGGATACAAGCAGCCAGATTAAGAACTTTACCTTTAGCCCTTGCCAGCATGTTAATGGGTTGTTTTTTGGCAGCCATAAATGGATATTTTGATGTAAAAATTGCTTCTCTTACTATCCTTACTGCTATTTTATTACAAGTCTTATCAAATTACGCCAACGATTATGGAGATAGCATTCACGGTGCAGACCACAAAGATAGAGTAGTGACCGAAACGAGCTGTTCAGGAGGGAAAAATAACTTCCTTACAGATGCGAAATGCTGTTATTTTGTTTTCTGTTTTGTCTTTTTTGAGTGGTGTTTTGCTTCTTTATGTAGCCATAGATTTTCAAAAGGAAAGTAGCTTGAAAACGTTGGGTTTCTTTTTATTATTAGGACTTTTTTGTATTGCTGGAGCTATTCTTTATACGGCAGGAAAAAAACCGTATGGGTATATGGGTTTGGGAGATATTGCTGTTTTGATTTTTTTTGGTTGGGTAGCAGGTGGAGGAACGTATTTTCTGCAAGCGCAAGCCTTTTTTCAAACTTCTACCGATTTTCAAACCATTTCTTATGATATTTTTCTTCCTGCAAGTTCATGTGGTCTTTTTGCCGTTGGAGTTCTGAATTTGAATAATATTAGAGATATTAATTCTGATATACTAGCTGGTAAAAACTCTATTCCTGTTAGGATTGGCAAACATAGAGCTAGTATTTATCATGCCGTCGTCATTGTTTTGGCTTTGCTTTGTGCTATTATTTTTTTAGTGCTAAATTATCAAAAACCTCTCAATTTTATTTTTTTTAGTACATTTCCTTTATTTATTTGGAATATTTTGCAGGTTTTTAAAAGGAAAGATATGCAGTTAGACCCACTTCTAAAACAGCTTGCACTTTCCACTTTGCTTTTTGTTATTCTTTTTGGAGTTAGTTTTTTGATATAAATAAATGCTATTTAATGAAAGCGTAATATAAAATTATGTTTTTGATTAATATTTATTAGTTTATGATTTTTAGTATATGATTTGCTAAACTACTATTATTTAGACGTTTATTATAAAAACTAACATTTTTTAAAAAGACTTTTTTGCACCAAAATTGTTATAGTATAAGTTCCAATAGTATTACTTTTAATTTAAGCTACGACTTCATGAAATCATTATATTCTTCTAAACTGCTTTTTCTTTTATTTCCATTTATTTTTTTACTTTGCTTTTCTGCTCACGCCCAAAATGGTCCGGGTGGAGTTGGAAGTACAACTGGTACAGCACCTCTACAACTTTGGCAGCGTGCCGATGCTATTACGCCTGTTCCTGCTAATAACACACCTACACCTTTTGTAGATGCGTCTGGACATAATAGAAATTCTATTACTGGTACGCAAGCTACTTATCAAAGTGGAGTTGCAAATACGTTTCCTGTAATTCGTTTTAATGGAACTTCTATGTTCTATAATGATGCTTACAATTATGCTGCACGAACTGTTTTTACGGTTTATCGTGCTTCTTCTGTTACACAAGACAATGGAGATTTGGCGCAGCTTTGGGGAAATTATCCACAAGCTCACGTCGCAATAGATGCCAGAGGTGGAGGAAATCTTAGAGGATTTAGTTTTGATGGTTCTACAGGTCAGCAGGCTAGATATAGTTTGAGTGGAGCAAATTTTACAGGTTTTGCACAAGACATTAATACTCAACAATGGACGTATAATAACTTCCAGATTGCTACTACAGAGTTTCAGAATACACAAAACATGACAGCTCAAAAAATTAGTACCTTAGACCCAACTACAGGACACTGGTTTGGAGGAGATTTAGCAGAAGTAATTGTTTATGATAAGGTTCTCAATTCAGCAGAACGCATTGTAGTACAGAATTATCTTTCTTCAAAATATAATGTTGCTCTTACTCAAAATGATTTCTATGCTCATGATGCAGCTAATGCTCAACCATTTTTTCATAATGTAGCAGGAGTAGGCAAATTATCAGCTACAGATGTACATCTTATTTCGGCTTCTTCGCTTGTGGAAATTAATGGCGTAAACCTTACCAATAATGCGTATCTTTTTATAGGACACAACAACGCTTCGACAGACTAGTTATTCTGCCACTAATGTTCCTACTGGTTACGAACGAATAGCCAGAACATGGCGAGCTAGTGTAACAGGTACAATAGGACAAGTTACTCTGCGAGTTGATGCTTCTCAATTACCAGGAGGAGGAGCCTGTCAATTAAATATCATTACAGATGGAGATAATAATTTTGCCACAGGTGCTACCGTTACGCCACTTGTTCAACAAGGAGCTTCTAGTATTTATCAAGCTACCCTAACTATTCCTAATAACATCCATTTTACTATTGGTCGTGCTATTGGAGCAACAACAACACTTATGGCTGCTGCAAATGGAAACTCAGGAGAGGTAAATCTATCGTGGACAAACCCAGGATTACCTAATTTTCAAGAATACAGAATCTATGGAGGAACTTCTGCTAATCCTACCAATTTATTAGCTACTATAACAAATCAAGCTACTTTAGCTACTACGCTTACAGGTCTTACAGATTGTGATTTGTATAATTTTAGATTAGTTCCTGTTACAAATACAAATGTAGAATCGCCTTGCGAAGGAAAAGCATCAGCACGTCCTACAAATGGAGTTGCTGCTGCTGCAATGAATTTAACGGCTGCTACTCCTGTAACTTCTCCTTCTGTAAATGGACAAGTTACACTTACTTTTGACCCAAGTGGAGATCCAAATATTAAGCAAATAAGAGTATATAGATATCCAAGCACATCGCCTCCTCCTACATTACCTGCTACACCAAGTAGTACATTTACTTCAGGAATTGATGCCACCACTACACAAGTAACCGTTGCTGGTTTGTTTACTGCTCCTCCTGCTACTCCTGTCATTACGTGTTACAGAATTACGCAAGTAAATGAGTGTGGAGAAGAAAGCGTTTTGTCAAACCAGCAATGCGCTACCATAACCAGACAACCAGAAATATGTAATAATAGTATAGATGATGACGGTGATGGAAATATAGATTGTGGAGATCCAGATTGTGCAGGTGTAGATAACTGTCCTGGTTGTATTTTTCAAATTACTGATCCCGGTGAATTTCAATTATTTCAATATAAAGTAATTCCTGTTTGTGGAGAAGATGTAGGATATCAAACGCCTATCTTTGGAGATATAGATAACGATAATCAAACAGAAATCATAGTAATGGGTGATGATGGTTGTATTAGTGTTGTTAATCCTAGAGTAGATGGAAATCCTGACATAGAACATACACAATCCAATTTAATTAGAGCTTCGCAAAACACAAGTTTATTAACAATGGCAGATGTAGATAATAATGGATATATTGATTTTTTTTATGCCATAGAAAGAAATGATGGAGCTGGTGGAAATAACCCAATAGCTCGTTATGAGTATATGTATGATGCCGTCGGACCAAATAAATTTGTTTTACGTTGGGCAACTGATGATCCTGCTATAAATCCTGTCGCTGCACAACGAGTTTCGAATACCTACCGAGCAAATACTAATCTAACTGATTTTAATCAAGACGGAGTTCCAGAAGTGTATTGTGGAGGAACTATTTTTAATGCTGTTACAGGAAGATTTTTGGCGTATGTAGGAACGGGTAATCCTGATGGAGATCCAAGAGGGTTGGGAGCAACTCCTATTTTTAATGTTTCCAATGCAGCCGATGTTCTTTCTAATACAGACCAAATAGATACAAATGGAGATGGAATAAGTGATGGCGTTTGTGGAACTGCGTGTAATGGTTTGGAACTTTTGGCAGGAAATGTAATCTATTCTGTAGATTTTACAAAACCTATTGCTAATCGCCTTCAAATTATCCGTACTGCTCCTACTCCTACATTACCTACTACTACTACTCGTTCGAATACATTGCCTATAGATGCTACCATGTCAGTTGCTGATATGGATAATGATGATGATATAGATGCTGTAGTTTCTGGGTATGGAAAAATATATGTTTGGGATATTCAAGACTTGAATCCTGTTACTACTATGCTTTCTAATGTCTTTAATTTGAGTAATTATGGAACAGGTGTAACCATTGATGGAAAAACAGGGATAGGAGATAACTCGCTTTTTTCTGGTGTTCCTACCATCAATGATTTTGATAAAGACGGCAAAAACGAATTTGGAGTTACAAAAGGACGAGGAGTAGTGATGTTTAATGATGTAGATACGTCAGCTTTGGTAAACAATAAAGATTTGTTGCCTATGTGGACATTACCTACAACAGATGAGTCTGGTACGACAGGTCTTTCTTCTTACGACTTTTTAGGAACAGGCTTTGCCAATTTGGTTTATAGAGATCAGACTAAAGTACGTATCTTTTCAAGGATTAAGTGGAATCGTTTATTTTGATTCAGAAAATCCTACAGTAGGTCCAGCTTTCCCTACTTGTGCGAGTGGTACAGGAATGGAAGTTCCTACAATTGGAGATGTAAACGATGACGGACAGACGGAAGTTGTTGCTTCTTGTAATGGTAGAATCGTTATTTATCAATCTTCAAATATTCCTTGGCTTCCTTCTCGTGATGTATGGAATCAAGTAAATTATAATATTACCAATGTTACAGGAGATTTGAAAATTCCTGCAACTATTGCTCCTCAAAACTTTCAAACAGTTGCTCCTCCATTGAATGATTATCTGGCACAGCGACCTCTTAGTAACTCTACAACTCCATTTATTCCTGCTGCTGATATTGTTGCTGTTGTAGATACAGTAGGAACAAGTAATGGAATAGATATATCAAACTGTCCTGCCGAAGTGCGATTCAATGTAGATATATCTAATCAAGGAAATGCAGATGTAACAGTACAATATCCAATTACTTTTTATAGTGGTGATCCTAGAGGTTCTTCTTGGACTAGATTAAGTTCGTTTGCAGTTACTGACCAATTGTCAGTAGGCGATCAAAGACAATACGGACATTCTTTTTCAGTGAATAATGACCCTGTACAAGTATATGTTGTACTCAATGATGCAGGTGCTAGTCCGACAGGTGCGCCAGTAGTATTACCCAATACTTCGGTGGCAGAATGTGAGTATAACAACAATTTCTTAGGACCTTATACAGTTTCTAGGTGTTTTGATCCATTACCTATTACGCTTATTTATTTTGATGGAAAAGATGAAGGCGACAAAGTAAGATTGAATTGGGCAACAGCATCAGAAAAAGATAATGCTTATTTTGAAGTTCAACGCAGCCAAGATGGACAAGACTTTATTACTATCGATGTCATTCAAGGGCAAAGCCTTTCTACTCAAACCATAGAATACCAAACCTTTGATTATGAAAATTGGACAGGAGTAATGTATTACAGATTAAAGCAAGTTGATACAAACGGAACTTCTAGTTTGAGCAATACAATTACTTTCAGACGAAATAATAATTTGAATATAAACATTTATCCAAATCCAATCTCTTCTAATCAGGATTTGCATATTGAAGGATTGAATGGAGAATGGAAGGCTGTTTTGTATGATATGGCTGGTAGAATAATCAAAAATTGGTCTGTTAGTTTTGATGGACAAACTTATACAACACCATTTCCAAATCTTAGGAAGGGAATGTATATTCTTAAATTAGAATCTTCAACTGAAAATGAAGCAGAAATAATCGTAGAAAAAATTAGTGTAGAATAATAATTTATCTTCAACTACTACTTTCAAACTCTTATCAAAACACAAAATTGATAAGAGTTTTTTTAATGTAAAAAATGAAGTAGCAATTTTATTATAATTTTTCAGTAAATTTGAATAAAAAAATTAAAACGGAGTATCAGCATTTCAACTGGTCATTACGAAATTGAAATTAACTGATTACTGGTAACCGATAACTGGTAACTGATTATGTGTGGAATAACAGGAATTTTTGCCTTTAATGAAATTGGTCGTTTTTCGCTTGTCCGTTTGCAGGAAGCAACCGAAAGACTAGAACATCGTGGACAAGATGCACAACGATTGTACAATGATTTTTATGTGGGTTTGGGACATCGTCGTTTGTCTATTTTGGATTTGTCTTCGGCTGCCAACCAACCAATGAGTAGCAAGGACGAACGTTATACGATTGTTTTTAATGGAGAGATTTACAATTTTAAGGAACTTAGAAAGGAGTTTTTGAGTGATTTGGATGCTACTGATTTTGAGACAGAAAGCGATACAGAAGTATTGTTACAGCTCTACATTCGTTTTAAAGAAAAATGTTTGGAAAAACTAAACGGCTTTTTTGCTTTTGCCGTTTATGACAATCAAGAGCAATCTATTTTTATAGCTCGTGACAGAATTGGAATAAAACCACTTTTATATTATTACGATGAAGACAAATTTGTTTTTTCTTCCGAAATGTCGTCTTTAATGGCATACCGTTTTCCCAAAAAGCTAGATTTTGCAAGTCTTCGTTTGTATTTTTCGCTGCATTATATTCCTGCTCCTCATACTATTTTCGAAAACGTCTTGAAACTTCCTGCTGGACATTATCTCAAAATAAAAAAGAAAGAAGTTAAGCTAGAAAAGTATTACGAAATTCCTAAGAATTACGAAACTCAAAATTACAATTCTATTTCTTACGATGCTGCACAAAAAGAATTAGTAAATCTATTGGAAGAATCGGTAAAAAAACGTTTGATTTCAGACGTTCCGATTGGTTCTTTTTTGAGTGGAGGAACGGACTCTTCGGCTATTGTTGCGCTGGCTACTCGTCATACAAAACACCTCAATACATTTTCGATTGGTTATAAAGACGAGCCTCTTTTTGATGAAACGAGTTACGCTAATCTTGTCGCCAAAAAATTTAATACCAATCATACTGTTTTTACGCTTTCGAATAGTGATATTTTTGAGGCAGTTTTTGAGATGTTACCGTTTTTGAGTGAACCTTTTGCCGATTCTTCGGCTATTCCGTTTTATGTTTTGAGCAAACACACAAAGCAAACAGCTTCGGTGGCTCTTTCTGGAGATGGTGGCGACGAGCTTTTTGCAGGTTACAACAAATATTTGGGAGAATATAAAGTCAGAAATTCAGGTTGGAAAGAAAATCTGATAAAGAGTAATGTAGGACTTTTAGAAAAATTACCAAAATCAAGAAATTCATTTTGGGGGAATAAATTCAGACAATTACACCGTTTTGCAAAGGCTGCACAATTATCCAAACAAGAACGCTATTGGTTTTTGAGTAGTTTTATTGATGAAAGTAATGTTCAAAATATCTTTCAATCTGATGTTTTTGATTTATCAAACGAAAATAACAGCTTTCAAAACCGTAAGAACGAATACACAAAATACATTTCTGAAAGCAGAAAAGGCGATATAAACGAAATGTTGTATGCTGATATGAATTTGCTTTTGCCGAATGATATGCTTCATAAAGCCGACCAGTTTTCGATGGCTCATGCCTTAGAAGTTCGTGTTCCTTTTCTTGATCATAATCTAGTAAATTTTGCTTTTCAGATAAACGAAAATTACAAAATCAATTCAAAAATAAAAAAGCGAATTGTTCAAGATGCGTTTAAGACTATTCTACCAGCAGAATTGTACAATAGAAGTAAACACGGTTTTGATGTTCCTTTAGCAAAAGGATTTCAAACGCTATTAAAGCCGTTAGTCGAACAGAGTTTGGATAGAGATTTTATACAAGAACAAGGAATTTTTAGTCCTGCTTATACTGAAAACTTAAAACAAAAAGTAAAGCAAGGAACAGATTATGACCAAAATCACGTTTGGGCATTTATTGTTTTTCAAGAGTGGTGGAAAAAATATGATGTGCAGAAGTTTATTGAAGAAGAAGAGGAGTTTTGATTTTTTTTTAATACTCAATCAGAATTAAATATACCTAAAAGTATCATTTCAAAACGTATTCTCATTCTCCGTGTTCTCTGCAACTCTGTTTTCGATAAAAAATACATATAGGTAATTCTATTTTTATCTTAACACAACAATGAATTCTATTTTTTCGTAAATTTATAATCTACTTTCAAACTTTATTTTTACACTATTATGGCAAGATATATCAATCCGTTTACTGATTTTGGCTTTAAGCATCTCTTTGGTACAGAAAGCAATAAGAAAAATTTAATTAGTTTTTTGAATGCTATTCTACCAGACCAGAAAATAGCTAAATTAGAGTATAAAAATGTTGAGCGTCAAGGCATTTCAGAAGTCGAACGAAAGGTAATCTTTGATTTGCATTGTGAAAATGAAAAAGGAGAAAAGTTTATAGTAGAATTACAAAGAGCGAAACAAGATTTTTTTAAAGACCGAACCCTCTATTATACTACATTTCCTATTACAGAACAAGCTATTAAGGAGAAAGATTGGAGTTACGAGCTAAAACCTGTTTATACTGTTTCTATTCTCAATTTTAGGTTTCCAAATCCTACGACAAAAAAAGACGATACAAAGGTAAAACGTATTATAAAACTCTCTGATATAGAAACCAATGAAGTTTTTTATGACAAATTAACATTAGTGTATCTTCAAATGCCTAATTTTTTAAAGGAAGAACACGAGTTAGAAACAATTGAGGACAAATGGTACTACGTTTTCAAACATCTAGATATTTTGGAACAGATGCCTGCTCGTTTTAAAGAAAAAATCTTCAAGTCTTTTTTCGAATCTGCTGAACTTGCTAATTTGCCTCGTCCTAGTCAGATGGAGTACGAAGAAAGTTTGAAACAGCTTAGAGATTTGAAGAATGTGTTACGAACAGCCGAAAGAGATGCTGCAAAAAAAGCAGACGAAAAAGCAAGAAAAGAAGAAAAGGAAATTGCTAGAAAACAAGAAGAAAAAGCAAGAATAGAAGAACAAGAAAAAGCTAAGAAACAAGAAGAAAAAGCAAGAAGAGAAGAACGAGAAAAAGCAAAACAACAGACTTATCAAAGTGTAAAAGAAGCATTAACAGATGGTTTTACTATTGAGCAAGTCATGAAACTTTTCAAGATAAGTAAGGAGGAAGTTCTAAAAGTTGAAAACAATCAACTTTAAAAAGTAGCTGACAGTTTCCAAACTGTCAGAGTATAAAAGTTTTACAATAGCTACGAGAGCTTAGAACGGCTTTAACCCTCTGCGAAGCTAACCTATCGGCTACATACAAAAAAAACAAAAAAGAACACTCCATCAAACCTTACGCACACTTTTTGAATTAAACCTGTATAACAGACTTCCCAGTCTGTTGCGAAAAAATCACATTATCCAACAGACTGGTAAGTCTGTTATACCGAATATCAAATGAAATTACAATTTTTACTCTTTTTATTTATACTAAATTTCTGTACCTTAAACACAATTTCTGCCCAAAATACAGAAACCTATTACGAGGACATGTCTTTCAAAACGGAAGATTTTATCTATGACCCATATATCAAAACCGTAAGGCTTTATCCAAATCAACAACCTTCACAAGCTGCACAATTAGAGCAGCCGATTATTCCACTTTCACAGCGTATTCCTTTGCTTCTTACTTTCGATGAGCTGGCGAGTGATGCACGAGTGTATAAGGCCAAAATTATTCGTTGTGAATCGGATTGGACAGAAAGCACACTTCCAGATATGGAATATTTGAGTGTCTATAATGATTTTTTGATACGTGATTATGATTTTTCTATTAATACGAAAGTGCCTTTTGTGCATTACAAATTTCAAATTCCGAAAGTCAAAATTTCAGGGAATTATGTAGTAAAAGTATTTTATCAAGACGAAGAAAATCTAATTCTGACAAAACGCTTTATGATTTTTGAGGAAAAAACAAGTGTCGGTTTTGAGCAAATTCCTGCTGTTGGTGGAGAGAGTTCGTTGGTTGCTCAACAGTTCAAACTTTCTGTAAATTATACAGGTGTGAGTGGTGTAGTCAATCCAAATAAGCAGCTCAAAGTAGTGGTAAGACAGAATTACCGTTGGCAAACTGCTATCAAAGATTTGCAGCCTACTTTTGTAAAAGACCACCAAAAAACATTAGAGTTTAGTTCGCTTTCAGAATCGCAGCGTTTTTTGGGTAGTAATGAGTTTAGATTATTTGATATTCGTACACAAAGAAAATTTGGTTGGGGAGTAGATAGTGTTCGGTATCAAAATAATGCAGACCACGTTTTTCTGCAACCAGAAAAATCAAGAGCAAATCTAGCTTATGGAACTCGTTTGGAAGATTTTAATGGACAATTTTATATAGAAAACAGTCAGCGACCAGAGCAGTCAAGAACAGAAGCCGATTATGCGTATGTAAATTTTGTCTTGAAATCTCAAAAATTAAATAATGATGTTTATATAATTGGAGGCTTGACAGATTGGAAAATAAATCCACTTTTCAAGATGCAGTACGTAAACAAAGGAGGATATTATACTGCCGAAGTATTATTAAAACAAGGAATTTATAATTATTTCTACACTACTTTAAATAATGAAAAACAAATAGATGAAACTATTTTAGAGAGTAATTACTGGCAAACTGAAAATGCTTACGATGTTTTTATTTATTACCGTCCGATGAGTAGCAGAACGGATTATTTGGTGGGGTATCGTAAGATTTAGTTTACTCCTCAAACTCATAAATCATTCCAGCGACCAATTTATGATGCCATTCTTTAAATTCTATTCCGACCGAAACACAAACATAAATTTCATTTTTTAAAACTATAGGTTCATGTTCTTTCTGCACTCTACTTTTCAAAAATTTATAATCTGTTATCGGCAAATCATAATTTACTCCATTGTAATCAAACTTTAGTTTGAATTTGTAACCATTAGGAACAAACGAACAAACAGGATTTTGAATAGAAATCAAACATAAAGAAGTATGCAAATCGTGGATTTTTTCGGCAGGAATTGCTTTTCCTCTATTCAAAAACAAACAGTCATTATCTTTAGTAATCAATCCCTCTAGCGTTCGTTTTTTGGGTGATATTGATTCTATAATCTTCAAAGAAGAAATGTTGAAAAGTGTATTTTCAGATTGATAACCGTCTGGCATTCGCTGAATTAAATCAATTTCTACGACATCAAAAATATGTACGTCTTTTACCAAATCGGCTTCTACTTGTCCGTTTTCAGAACTAGAAATTGGTTGAATCCATTTAGGAAAACCTTCTTCATTTCGGATTGCTCGCCATTGATTGCTTTTGTTTTTTTGTAACTCTATTCCTGCAATGCAGCGTTCGCCATGTTTTTTAGAATTTGCTAGACAGATAAAAGTAGTTTTCATAAGATAGTTATAGTTTGGCTTAACGAATGGTTCGCTTTGGTTCAGAACAATTTTTACTTCACAAGATGCAAAATTTCTATATTCGTAAAACGGTGTTGTAAATATTCAGCTAACAAACGACGATGACATTTCTCTGGCGTATGTTCGCTACACAAAAAACAGTTCTGGTGCAGTTCTTCTACATTTATTTTATCTCCTATCTTTCTCATATCCAGCAGATTAAGATATTCAATTTCGTATTCTTGCCAATTTATTTCGTCTTTTCTATATTTGGCTAAAAGTTCTTTTGTAGGTGCAAAATCTAATTTGTGCAAATAATCAGCTTTCAATATTTGCTTAGAAAAAAAAGCTAAATCGTTTCCCTTTGCAAAACCTGCTAATTGAGAATTATTACTGACACGAGTATCGGTAAGTGTTTTTACTTCGTTTTTACTCAATAATCCGAAAAAATCTTCTGCTGTCTTTTTAGTAAAACCGATGGTATATAATTTTATCATAGTTGTGTTTTTTGATTTTATGTAGCTGATAGGTTAGCTTCGCAGAGGGCTAAAGCCGTTCTAAGCTGTCAGAATAATATATTACTATAGGTATTCATTTTCAGAATCTGCGTGTGTATTTGTTCCATAAGGCGAATATCCAATTTCTTTATTTCTCAATCTATAGGCTACTTCTAACTGTTGTTCTGGATTGATTTGAGTTTTCGAAAATATTGGGTTTGGGAATTTTTTTATCATACTTTTTGAGTAATTTCTGTTCTAATTCTTCATTCGTTTGAAGCGTTTTGTCTTTCAAAATATGATAAATATCAAAACCTTCTTTCTTCAAAGCAACCGTTACCATTGCAAAACGATGACAATCAAGAGGTTCTCCTTCCGAACACATAAGCGCAATCGTAAATCCCTTTTCTACTCCTTTCCAAAGGCGTTCGACACCCATTTTGAAATTATACGATTTCCTTACTTTCTCAAAATCTACCTTTCCTTCTTCGTCCAGAAGTGCTGGATCTTTGTGTCTTGCTCCAAACTCTTCTGCAAAGTGCATATAAACTATATTTTCACTTTTGAGAAAACCTGCCAAATTACTTCCATTAAAATGTGGATTATAAGCACTAGCAGCTGACACTACGAACATCGATAATACAAGAAATCTCAAAATGATTGATTAATTCTAAGAAGTAATCCATTTCGTGATTCGAATGTCCGACCGTATAAATTTTGTAATCCATATACTTTTATGTAACTTATTTTACAATAAATTTAATTAAAAATTATTTTAATCTCAAAATACACAAAAAAAGTAAATATCCAATTTCTTTTAGAATTTCATAATAGCACAGCATTCTTATTTTGAAGCTATTTGAACTATCGTAACTCCTATTACAAACAGTTGCTAAGGCAGAAACACCCATATAAGTAGCTTTTCGCTTAGAAAATCATAGTAAAACCAACTCTAACTTTTAGAAAAATTATTAAATGTGGTTTCGTTTTCAATCATATAACATTTTGTCTTTTACGCAAGCGCAAATACGTTGAATGATTTTATTTATTTGGGCTTTTATTGCGCTTACTTTGTTTTTACTTCTTTTATTTTTCTTAAATAAATGGTCTTTGCTTACGTCAATACCTATAAAAATTTGGTAAGTTTGCATAAAAAATTAATTTCGTGTTAATTAATGAAAGTTACTCATTATCTTCAACCAGACTTAACACCTTAACTAATGAGTTTATTTTTAGGTTAATAAGCGTGTATTTTTGAAGATAATAAAGACGTTGGTAGGGGGGCAGAACAGCACATATTCTTTAATAGAAAACTTATGTTACACGGTACTAAGCTAATTTTCAATTTTATTTTTTAATCTAAAATTCAATAATTTATGTATTACAAATCAGTAATTTTCTCTCTCTTTTTATTTTTTATTTCGTTTAGTTTTATGACAACATCTGCACAAACTACCGAAAAACAGCAGCGAGTAGCCGTTTTTAAAAATGGAACTGGCTTTTTCTTCAATCCAATGACACTAAAAGCCGAAAAAGAGGGAGAACAAAAAGGAAAGTTTATTGTCAAATCTCTTCCAGAAGCACTTTTTGGAACATTTTGGTTTTATACAAATGGAAAACCTATCAATAGTCTGAAAAGCTATGAAAGTGAAGAAAGTGGAGAAACCGAAAAAGCAACTAGCCTTCCAGAAATGCTCTATGGAAATATTGGACAAAATGTTGAAATTACTCTTAAAAATAGTTCAGAGAAAGAAAGCGAAATTACAGGAAAAATTCAAAATGTAAATCTAAAAAGTGGAATGTTGTCTTTAGAAGTTACCAAACCAAAAGCAGGATTTATAGTAATTTCTATGACTGAAATAAAAACAATTTGGTTTACTCAAAAACCAAAAACGGAGTATTCTCCCATTTCAAAGAAGCGAATTATTGAAGTAGAAATTGATAAGGCAAGTAATCAGGAAAACGTTGAAATGGCATATCTACAACGTGGAATTGGCTGGCTTCCTTCTTATTTAGTTCATTTAAAAGACGATAAAAAAGCACAAATCGTCTTGCGTGCCGAACTGGTAAACGATGCTGAAGACATTATAGATGCTACGCTTAGTTTGGTAGTTGGAGTTCCTAATTTTAAATATGATAAATTGGTTTCTCCTTTTGTTTCGAATCAAAGTTTAGAGGCGTTTTTGAATAAATTAAATAGTTCTGGTGGAAATAATTACAGAAGACAATTATCTATGTCGAATATGATTACTTCTCAATCTATGGATTACAATAATGCTGAAATGGACATTGTGGGAGGAGGAGGAAATTCAGACGATATAGAATCACAATCTCAAGAAGATTTGTTTTTTTATACTAAAAATGGTGTTTCACTTCCAAAAGGTGGACGAGCTCTGTATTCTCTTTTTAGTGAAGAAGTGGATTATAAGCATATTTACGAAGTAGAATTGCCTCAAAATAATGGTTATAATGTAGTTTATAAACAAGAAAGCGAGCAGCGAAACGATGTTTATCATTCGCTAGAACTCAAAAACTCAACAGATTTTCCTTGGACAACAGGTACAGCAATGGTTACGCAACCTAAAAAAACAAAACAAGGAAGTGTAAGTACGACCAACGAGCCACAGGTTTTGAGTCAAGATATGATAAAATATACAGCCAAAACTTCGAAAGTCTGTACTGCGTTTGACCGTCGCACCAGATATTATGGTAAAAGACAACGAGCAAGAAACCGAACGAGAAACCGATATTAAGAAAAAGAAATTGGTCTATGATTTGGTTACGGCAACAGCAACTATCGAGGTCAAAAATTATAAAGACAAAGAAATAAATTTGAAAGTAAGCCGTACCATTACTGGCGAAATGCTCAAAACAGATTTGGAATGGGATACTAAAAAAAGACCAAATTATTATGCTATCAATCCTGTAAACGATGTTACTTGGGAATTGAAATTAGACAAAGGAGAATCAAAAACGATTACATATTCGTATCAGTTTTATGTTAGAAAATAGAATTAAGATAAGTTTCTAATAGCAGGTTCTGAAAAGTTCTTGCTATTTTTTTAAACCTTTTTAGGATATGATTACTTTATAGTAGAAATATATAATTCTTTTGAGAGGTATGTAACTACAAATTATTCAACAAAGTAAAACCCATTATGAAATTAATTTCATTTAGTTCAATTGTATTTTTAGTAGTTCTCGTTTTTTCGTTTTCAAGCTGTGGAAATGGGAATAGTAAAGAAGGTTCTACTGATAGTTCGGAATCACAAGAAACGTCATCTAATTTAGATAACTATCAAGAAAAGCCTTGTGAGTTACTCACAGAAGGAATTATTAGAAAGTATATAACTACCAGTTATGAAATAAGAAGTGAATCTAAAATAAACCAATCTCTTCCACGTGGTGCATCTTCTTGTAAATATGCATGGAGAAAGAGTGAAGGAAATGACTCTGACTATTTTATCGATATTACGATGATGGATTACGAAAAAAATAAAGCCTATTTTTCTTTGGAGGGTGAAGAACTTGTCGAAGGAATTGGAGATGGTGCTTATTTTCGTTTTGTTACGCCTAACAGTTGTACCTTACTGATACGTTCTGCTAATAAAATAATTATGATGAACGTTACTACAGATGATGAGGACAACCAAAAAAATATTGAGATTGCTAAGAGAATAGCAAAAGAAATCCTGTAAATCTTAGTCAAAACTCTGTTTAAAGAAAGGGAAAGGAATTATCTTTTCTTTTTTTAAACAAAATTTTGAGTGTAAACTGGTAGAAGACAAGCTATTTTCCTATTTTTTTTGATGAAAAATTACTTCAAATCTTCTACTTCAAGCATTGCTTCTTCCCATTCGCTAGTTCTTGTTTCCAAACTCTTTTTGAGAGCAGCATGCTTTTTGGATAATTTTTCGGCCTTTTCTGGATTTTCGTAGGTACTTGGAAGTGCAAGTTCTTTCTCTAACTCCTTAATATCAGTTTCTAATTTGCTTACTTCTTTTTCTACATTTTCAAGATTACGCTCAGCTTGACGAACCTTTTTCTGAAGTTCTTTCTGTTCCTCCTGTGAAAGATGTTGATTGTCATTTTTAGAGTTCTTGTATTCTTCTTGCTTAGCTTTTTTTTCTTCTTTAACTTTTTTTGCTTCTACTCCGTTTGATTTATTTTCTTTTATTTCGGCATCTCTTAATTGTTTCCAATATTTGAACTCACTATAATTACCTGGATAAACTTTAATTTTTCCTTCTTCAATCCACCAAATTTTATTTGCAACACGTTGAATAAAATGACGATTGTGAGAAACGACAATACAAGTTCCTTCATAATTATTGACGGCTTCTATCAAAATATCAACCGATTTCATGTCTAAGTGATTGGTAGGCTCATCTAGCAAAAGAAAGTTGGCTTCTGAAAGCAACATTTTGGCAAGTGCAACTCTTGATTTTTCTCCACCCGAAAGAACACGAATTTTCTTATAAATATCATCTCCAGCAAACAGAAAACAACCCAAAACGGCTCTTAGTTCTGCTTCTGTTCGTTCTGCTCCTGCACTTCGGAGTTCTTCCAACAAATCATTTTCAAGGTGTAAGGCTTCCAATTGATGCTGTGCGTAAAACGATTGAATGACATGATGCCCTGGTTTTAGCTCTCCAGAATTATAATTTTCGGCATCTGCTAACATTCTCAAAACAGTAGATTTTCCTTTTCCATTCGCACCAATTAAAGCGATTTTGTCGCCTCTTTCAATCATTGCTTCTGCTTCTTTCAAAATCTTGAGATCGCCATAACTCTTTGATACATGATCCAATTCAGCAACTATTTTTCCAGATGCTTTTTTAAAGGTAAAACGCATTCTCATTGTGGGAGCATCGGATTCTACAGCTTCAATTCGCTCTACTTTATCGAGTTGTTTTACTCTTGATTGTGCTTGTTTTGCCTTTGATGCCTTTGCTTTAAAACGTTCAATAAAACGCTCTGCTTCTTTTATTTTTGATTGTTGGTTTTCGTAGGCTTTTTGTTGCAAATCAGCTCTCAATGCTTTCTCTTCTCTATAAAAATCATAATTTCCAGAATAACGAATCAAATCTTGTCCCCAAACCTCAACAATTACATTACAACAATTATTCAGAAAATCTTGGTCATGAGAAACAATCATTATCGAACCTTCATAATTAGTCAGATAATTTTCTAACCATTCAATGGAAGGCAAATCCAAGTGATTGGTAGGCTCATCAAGCATTAATAGTGCAGGTTTTTGCAACAACAATTTTGCAAGCATGACACGCATACGCCAACCTCCCGAAAACTGTGCAAGTGGTTTTGTGAGTTCTGCTGTCTTAAATCCCAAACCTTCCAGAATTTCTTCTGCTCTAGCTTGAATAGAATATCCTCCCAAAGTTTCGAACTCTGTTTGAAGAGTTGCTAGTTCGTCTAAAAGTTTGTCGTCATAGTCCGTTTCCATTTTGGAAAGGATTTTATTGATGCGTGCTGAAAGTTCATTTTCACGCTCAAAAGCAAGCATTGCCACATTAATAATAGGCTCATGACTTTCATAAGAGAGCAAATCTTGATTCAGAAAACCAAGTGTACATTCTTTCGACTTACTAATATCACCTTCATCAGGTGTGTATTCGCCATCGATAAGACGTAAAAGTGTAGATTTGCCAGTTCCATTGGCACCAATAAGACCGATACGTTCTTTAGGTTTGACGTGTAAAGAAGCCTCAAAATAAATAGGGCAATCGGCGAAATAAAACGAGAGATTGTTGATACTAAGCATAATCAGCAAAATTACGATAGTTTCTTGTCAAATCAAAAGAAATTCAAACGGAAATTAATATGGGTGTGTTAAATTATCTTTCTATATTAAGGGCATTACAATAAAACACAAAAAAGCTATTCCATTTATTTCTAAGTAGAATAGCTTCTTCGATATAGCTCTTTCAATATTTTATACATTTTAGTCAATCAAGAAAAAGAATACTAATCTTCTTCTTCCATTTGATTAAGAACAATTTTAACGTCAATGATTTCTTGGAAATCCTCTCCTGACTCTTGCATATCTTCATCATCTTCTTCATAAAACCAGTTGATGAGTACATTATCGTTTTTTTGTTGTAGAGCTTCTAATTTTCTGAATATCTCTACTAAGCATTTGGAAGAACTGGTGTTAAAATACTCCAGTTTGACATCCAAAATCGTATTTGACTTTGCATGACTGACATAATTGTCTAACCACTCAAAAAGAGGTTTGTAAAACTCAATAGAGTTTTCTGGAATAGAACGTCCTGCAATGAGGAATCGTCCTTCATTAGAATTAAAATCTAACTGAGGTGTTTTATTAGTGCCTTCTAAGAAGAAATTTTCCATTCAAATATATTGTTTAAGCCGAAACTTTTACTTTCAAACTAAAAAAAGAATTATCCTCGCCTGTGTCTTCAAAGGCATAAACGAGTTTTTCGCCCGAACGACGTGCGATGTCAATTATTCCTAATCCTGCTCCTCCTTTTACAGAAACTTCTCCACCGTGTAATTGCTCACGATAAAGCTGTTTTATTTGTTCAGCAGAAGACTGATTAATTCGTTCAATGTGTGCTTGCAAGGTGGCGACAAGAGAAGTAGGAATGTAATTTCCAGTAGAAATCTCATATCCTGTGGCATGTTTGGAAAGGACGAACAATACTGTTTCTGGGCTTTCAGATTTTTGCACACCTTCTCCCTGCGTGTGATGGTAAACGTTTTGAAGAGCTTCTATCATAATATGATAGACCTTTTTTTCAAATTTTGGATTTTTGTTCAAGAGCAGCTAATCGCTCATCTGCTACGCTCAAAATCCCATCGAAAAAGAGGCTGTGATGGAGCTCCTTTATACGATACAATTACTTCGCCTTCCAGCATTTCTCTATAGTAATCATTCAGGTTCAAGATTGTTGTACTGCTTTAGAGTGGAACTAAGATTTCTAGAGTTTTTATAAGAATTTCTTTAAAATATAATTTTAAATTATTCTATATGTGTTCCTAGGCAACATAAATTAAATAGACTGCTATTTTATAATCATTAATTAATAACTAATATATTACAATCGCAATTTTTAATTCGTAATTGATCCTAGTCTGTTTTATAAATTTATAATTTAGACAAATAATAATCAATTCTTATCTGTTTAAGCATTACGATTGTAGAGCGTAATTACACAAAATTGATTATTTTTTAGAAATATACACAAAATACGTGATTTACAAAAGAATTATATCAAAAAAGACAAAATTCTATTATTTTATTTTGAGTTGTTGTAGTTATAAAATTTTCTAAAAATGACCGAACAAGAACTCTATGTTTTGTAAATATATAAAATAATTTCAAAACGCAAACATTATTTTACTACTTTCTTTATTCCTTCTTTGTCTATACTAATTTTTCGTTCTCTATAAAGATTACCAATTAGTTTTTTGAACGTTTTCTTACTCATATTAAAATAATTCAAAATTTGTTCTGGACTGCTTTTGTCAGAAATAGGCAAAAACCCATTATTTGCTTCCAATTTTTGCATAATCATAGTGCTTTGGTCAGCTATTCCATCAAATCCATCTTTGCGAAGCCTTAAATCAATACGTCCGTCTTCTCGTATTTTTTTTACATACGCCGTTCGTTTTTGTCCCTGCAAATTTTCTTCTCCAAATATTTCGTTGTGATAAAGAATTCCGTAATAATAAGTATTATTTTTTGTTACAATACAGCGAAGACCGATTTCTGTATCTGCGCCAATTATGGCTGTTACTTCTTCATCTTCTTGCAAATTAATTTCTTCTCGTTCTATAAAATTTCCTAGTTTTCCTAAACCGATAACTCTATTTGTTTTGTGGTCTAGTGCTAGTTTGACGAACATATAATCTCCTATTCGTATCGGTTCTTGGGTTTCCCTTGCTTCTTTATTCCCTTTTGGCACTTCGTCATGAGGAAGAAACAAATCTTTTTCAATAAGTCCCCAGTCCAAAAAGAAACCAATTCTTGTAATATCAACTACCTTCAATGCTGCAATTTCTCCAACGATTGCAAGTGGTTTTTCAATGACTGCCACAGGTCGGTCTTGTGTATCTGTGTAAACAAAAACTTCTATTTCATCTCCTTCTTTTGCTGTTTCTGGAACATACTTTTGAGGCAAAAGTACTTCATCTAAAAGCGAATTTCCTACATAAACGCCATTAGGAGAAGTACGTAAAATTGTTAGTGTATTGTATTGACCGATATTTATATTCTTGATTGGCATAATTTCCTTTTTTGTTCTTAGATGGATTGTAATACAAATTTAGCTTTATTTAATTAGAAAATTAATTTTTGTGTAAAGTTCAGATATACTTTATCAATATGAGTGACATTTTACGATTTCTGCATATAAACTTATTTTCAACAAAATAATAGTTTGCTTTTTTCCATAGAATAGGCTTTGCAAACCTTTATGGAAAAAAGGCGATTGCATAGAATAAAATTTGGTAACTATTTGTTTATTAAACGTTATCACGGTTATCTACAGGTCTAACAATCAATTAGTTATAGAAAAACAAAACAGTCTTATTTTTCCATAACGACAGGTTTGCAAACCTGTCGTTATGGAAAAATGAACATTACTAAATCAACCGTGATAACGTTTATTTATAAGTGTCGCTCATATTGCTTTACCAACAATGCAATTGACCAAACCTTAATAACACAAGTTATTTTTAAATCCTTCAACAAAATGTACAAATTTATTAGTAGAAATATATTTCTCAAATCTTTACCAAAATACTCGTTTAAATCAAATTGAGCTATTTTCTTAACGCTAGGAAAAATGTAAAAATTAAATTATTTAATTCAATAATTTCAGATACATACAAAATTAAACTCATCTCAAAAAAGCAAAACCTACGAATTAATTTGTGAACATACACTTACCAATTTGCACTAAAAAGCCCGTTTAAAGCAAACTGATCTATTTTCTTACTGTTAGGAAAAATGCACAAAAAATGTAAAAACTCAAAAAAAGCTAGTCTAAACTATAAAGTTTAAACTAGCTTTTTTTTGGTAATTTTTTATGTATTCTAACTACCTAATAATCCAACAAATCCAAATGATAACGTTTAATTATTTTCTTCAGCAGTTCGCCATAAATAGGAGAAGTTGCATAACCTACGCCACCATATTTTGTAGAACCAATTTTGTCTGCCCAATCTTCATAATTTTTTCCTTTCGTAAATAAAGGAGAGTAACGCTTATTTGTACTAAGGAAAACAGAGTGTGAACGGAACGAATGCCAAGGCGAATTATATTCTGCGAAATGGTCTTTTACGATACACTTGTAAAGCGTTTTGCCATCTTTCACTACACGGCTCGAACTCATAATTATACTCTTATTAGCTTTCATTTCCAGAGCTGTATAATATTCTGTTGTTGTGGTCAGACTGCTTTTTTGTGCTTTGTCTTTTATGCCAAAATAATTATTGTTTACAATTCTCTGTCCGTAAGCCGTCTCTAATGCAGATTGAGCTAATTTTATCAATGCTGGAACATGATACTTTGTTTGTTCCATTAACGAAGTCTCAATTTTATTCAGGTCGTTGTTATCTGTAAAATATTTGTAAACATGTTTTTGTGCATTTACATTATTCAAAACTAGATTAACAAAAAGTTGCGTAACTTCTTTATTCAAATTCAATAACTCATCATCAGGTAATTTATCCAAACGAGAAGCCTTATTTTCTATCAAATATTTGGTAATCAAAAGCTGTTTTTGTACCAAAAAATTATCTCTCTGTTCTTGGTGTGTTTGTGGCGTTTCGTGTTTGCTATCTTCCAAATGTGTCATTATATAAGAAAGAACGTCGTTTATAGGCTCGGCTGCAGGAACAGAAGTAGGAATTACACTACTTTTGTTGGGCATCTGAACAAGCATATTATCAATTTGTGTTGTAGCGTTATTATTTTGTGGAATCCACCATTGAAGTCCGATAATCATTACTAAAATAGCAATAATTACCATTAACCAACGGTCTGTAATTTCTATTTTGAAATCGACTGTTTTTTTCCAGTACGGAATTTCAAAATAGACAGGCTGTGAAAGAAGTTTTCTTCCTTCATTAAGTGTTTGAAAGGCATCGTCAAGTATTATTAGTTGCTTCATCATGGTTTATTTTGTTTACTTAGATATAATAGAAGGTCATATCTAATAAGTAGTAGAAAAAGAGGCAAATAGAAATATATTATTTGTTTGATTTGATAAGGGTAGGTCAATTTTGAAAACCATCTTGATAAATACTTTTCAAAATTTAATTAAGATATAGTTGGCATTTTATTAAAAACCAACTAAAAACTAATTTTATTAGCAATTTTATAAGAAAACTCATTTTTTTAATAAATAATTCCAAAAAGAATAACATATTGACAAGAATAATTTCTAACTTGCCAAACCTTTTGCAGAATTAAGAGAGAAAATTATTTTTTATGTTATTCTCTCAAAAAATAAGAGCTTTTTTGCTTGAATTGCTAATATTATAAGCAAATATAAGAGTTGATTCAATAAAGAACAAACTTTTTGCTAAAAAACTTATCAAAATTTCAATTATTTTTTTAGACCTCATATAGCTTATGTTCTTCTCTTCTAACTTGCGCTACCTCCGTCGTGTCCATAATTTAACTCAAGAAGCCTTAGCAAACCACTTAGGAGTATCTTTAAAGAAGATTGGCTCGTATGAAGAGGAAAGAGCGACACCAAAATTACAGCCTTTAATAGAAATTGCTAATTTTTTTAGTATTTCATTAGAACAGTTTATAAACGAGGATTTGTCTATAGAAGTAGTCAGTAAAAACATAACTGCATTGCCCGAATTAAAAAAGTATGCAGCAGCCGAACGGTTGCGTGTCTTGAGTATTTCGCAAGATAGAAACGAGAATGAATATATCGAACTTGTTCGTCTGGATTCGGAAGAAGATTATATAAAAGGTTATTCAGATATTGATTTTGTTGCTGGTTTGCCAAAGTGTCAGTTGCCAGCTTTGCCACTTAACCATACATATAGAGCATTCGAAATTTCGGACTCTCTATTAGCTGCACCCACAAATAGTATTGTGGTGGGTGCATTTGTGGCAGATTGGAATGAGCTAAAGGACGATGAGGCTTGTATTATTGTATCAGAAAATACAGGAATTGTTTTTCGCAAAATCAAAAATCAAATCATTCAGAACGATACATTACTTTTGGAAGATACAAACGGACAGTTTTCGTCTTATTCTGTTTCGGTAGAAGATATTGAAGAAATTTGGCGTTTTGCTGCTTACATTAGTCTGGATTTTCCACAAGTTCCGACACAAGTAAACGAGCTTAGACAAACAATGCAAAACCTTCAAAGTGCCTTAGAGATTTTGGAGAATAGAAAAAAGGAAGAATAGAAAATCAGAGCAAAAGAGAATAGAAAATCCAAACCTCAATTTTAGTTTTCTCGTATATAATTTTATATGACAAATACCCACCGTTTAGACAAAAATCTACATTCAGAGTTTTTACAACAAGGAAGGATAGACCCCATTACAGGAGAAAAGATTGAAGAAGGACATACGATTGTAATCTGCTCGGCTTGCAAATCTGCTTTTTTTATTGAAAGCTGGGAATATTTGGGACAAAATCATTGTAATCAATCTGAAACACTTTTAGAAGTTCCGAAGCCTAAAAATATATTCTTACAAGCAAAGCCGTTAGAGTATTTGCCTTTTTTGTTTAAGAAAGGATTATATTTCGCAAAAACAGGAAGGGAAGGAACATTACAGATGTGGACTTATTTCGGAATAGTTTTGTTATCTGTACTAGGAATAGGCTTTTTTACTTTTCTTATTGGTTTTTATATATCCGAACTTTTGGCTGTTATTGCTTGTATTTCTGTAGTCCTTTTCCTTTTCAATTATTTAAACAAGCAAGAAGAAAATAAAACTAATCTTAATCCTAAAAATGCTAGTTATATAGCCATTGATTACAAAAATCAAGCGTTGCAGATAAATAGAATAGACGAAAGAAAAACTCTCTTGTTTAATGAAATCGAACAAATAGAATATTCTATAAGTTATGTTTATCCTCTTTGTATTCTCTGTTTAGAAATTACGATTCCTTCTTTATCCAAGAAAAAATTAAATTATTACGCAAGCATTAATCATAGTGAAATATCTAATTGGAGTAATTTCTTGGAAGAATTGCCTTGCAATTTGAAAGTATTACAAATTGTGAAAGATAAAAACGAATTATAATTATTAATTTATAAAATGACAAACACTCATCGTTTAGACAAAAATCTACATTCAGAGTTTTTACAACAAGGAAGGATAGACCCCATTACAGGAGAAAAGATTGAAGAAGGACATACGATTGTAATCTGCTCGGCTTGCAAATCTGCTTTTTTTATTGAAAGTTGGGAATATTTGGTACAAAATCATTGTAATCAATCCGAAACACTTTCAGAGATTCCGAAACCTAAAAGCCTGTTCTTACAAGCCAAACCATTAGAATATTTGCCGTTTTTGTTTAAAAAAGGAAGTTATGAAGTCGACACTACCTATAAATCTTTGCTAGAAAATCTATTTATAATACTTGCTTTTATGGCAGGCAGTTGTTTTATATTTTTTATTGCTCTTATTGTAGGCTCTTATTCTACGCCAATTTTGGGAGTATTAAGTGGTTTTGGTGTAATTGGTATTTTTGCTGCTCTTATGCACAAAAGAAAGGCTTCTTCTCTAATTAATAAAAAAATAAATGCAAAAAAAGCATCTTATGTAGCTTTGAACGCTAAAAAGCAAGCCATTACTATAAAAAAGAAAAAAGTAGAACAACTAATTTCATTTGATCAAATACAACAAATCAGTTATACTTTCAAGAACATTCGTTCCGACACTAGTAATTCTTATCATAATTATTCTCTTTCTTTAGAAATTATCTCAAAAGAAAACAAAAAAGCAAACTATTATGCCATTCTGCATCAAGATGAAATACCAAAATGGAGTGCATTTTTGGAAGAGTTGCCTTATAATTTGAAGGTAATGAATGTTAGATAAAATCGAAATAAAAATCCAATTCAAAATTAATTGAACTGGATTTTTTGTTTTTATAAAATAAGTCTAAATTAATTCTTACTCAATATTCTGCACATCCAAAATCAAACGAGCTTGTAGTCCATACATAGATTTGAACTCGTTGTAATATTGATAAAACGTATAAAACTCTCCTAATTCTTTTTTAATAGCTCTTTGGTGTACTTGATTTCCCTGTTCTAAAAATTGATCAATCAAACTTTCTGGTTCTGGATAATAACGAACTTGATAATCATCTCCCAATCCTGCACTATTTGCAGCAATCGCAACAGCATCATCAAGACTTCCCAAAACATCAACCAAACCACGCTCTTTGGCATCTGTTCCTGTCCAGACACGACCTTCTGCATATTCTCTTAGTTTTTCTACTGGCATTTTTCTTCCTTGCGCTGCCTTTGTAGTAAAATCAATATATCCACGATTTACTGAATTTTGGATAATAGAATCTTCTGCTCTGGAAGGTTGGCGAGTAGGATAACCCAAGTCTGCAAACTCTGCTGTTTTTACACCATCAAATGTAATTCCGAGTTTGCTTTCTGCAAATTTATCAAGCCCAGGAAGAACACCAAAAATCCCTATCGAACCTGTAATCGTATTTGGATGAGCCACAATTGTATCGCAAGCCATCGCCATGTAATATCCACCCGAAGCAGCAACATCAGACATAGAAGCAATAACAGGTTTTGTTTCTCTTGCCAGCATCACTTCTCGCCACATAATATCGGAAGCAAGTGCACTACCACCACCCGAATTGATACGGATAACAATCGCTTTTATACGCTTATCTTTACGAGCTTTTCGGATTGCTTCTGCAAAAGAATCTCCTCCAATTTGTCCTGCTTGACCATTTCCATCAACAATATTTCCCTCTCCTACAATAACGGCAACACGTTTGTCTGAATCTCCTTTTCGGTCTGTGCCTATTGTTTTGATGTATTTAGGAAGCGAAACAAATGAGATTTTCTTCTTGCTATCTTTTTCATCGTCATCTTCTTGCTTGTCTTCTTTTACTGTCAGAATTCCTAAAGCAACTTTTAATTTACTTTCTACTTGGTCGTAATAAAGTGTATCATTGATAAGTTTGTAAGTAATTGCATCTCCAGCTTCTCTAATTAGCATTTTATCACTAATTTCTCTTAATTCTTGAGCTGACATTTTGCGTCCACTTTTTGTATTTGTAGCTGCAAGATTAGTCAAATAGGTATCATATAAAGAATTTAGATAAACACTTGTTTGTTCACGATTTGCCTCACTCATTTCTGTTAAGATTAATGGTTCGATAGCAGATTTGAATGTTCCTACTTTATAAATTCGTGGTTCGATTTCTAATCTATCAAGCATTTTTTTGAGAAATGCCGTTTGAGAGAAAAAACCATTTATTTCTAATGCTCCCTGTGGATAAAGATAAATTTTGTCAGCCGTTGAAGCTAGATAATATCCTTTTTCTCCATAATATTTGCTGTAGGCATAAATAAATTTATTGGAAGTCTTGAAGTCTAAAAGTGCAGTATGAATTTCTTCCAACATTGCAAAACCAACAGGAACGTCAGTAACTTCTAAATAAATTCCTTTTATATTATCGTCTGTTTTCGCTTTTTTAAGTGCTGCTTTTATACTTACCAAACTTAGTGGCATCGTACTTCCTTGCAGTTGTGCCGAAAATTCTGCAAACGGATCATCTTTGCTATATTCTGCAATGGTTTGTCCTAACGTAATTTTCAAAACACTATTTTCATCAATTTCTACTTCTGTATCTATACTAGCTCCTATAATAAGAAATAAAAATCCCATTACAAAAAAGAAAAGACCAACGCCAAAGGCAGTAGCAAGGATAATTTTGAGAAAACCTAAAAATTTTTGTCCTAATGAAGGACGGTTTGCAGCATTTCGTCGTGCAGCTTCTTGTCTTCTTCTAGCAGCTTCAATTTTTGCTTGTGCTTCTCGCTGCTCCTTTGCTTGTTGAGCTTGATTTGTTTGTGAAAAATTTTCTGGATTTACAGAATTTGTATTTTCCGTATTGTCTGTATTTAATGGGTCTGTTGGCTCACTCATATATTTATTTTTATTGTCTTTTTGTTTTAGATTAATTTATTAAACTGGCAAAATTACTTCGTGTCTTTTCATCAATGATTCAATAAGTAGTAGGTTGATAAATTTTATTACAAAAGAAACATAAAATTCGATTGAAATATAAATTTTAAAATTACACACTATGTTTAGGAAAAATTAATGCATTTTCTTATCTTATGTCATTAATTTAAAAATAATAATAATGAAAACTATTGTAAATGCTTTTATTAAGAGCAATATGGATATCAAAAGCGAAAAATATGTAGATACCCTTTTGGAATCTTGTTTTTTGCAGTCAGATTCTGTGGACTATAATTTAATTAAAATAAAGTTAGGTAATAAGGAGTTTGATGCAAAGAGTATTAAACTTTATAATTTACTTAAAATAGAACAAAAGCAACTTTGGCAATCGTTATTCAAAATAGTTCCACAAGGTGTTCTTTTGAAAGATGTTTTAAATGATACCGTTTCCTTAGTTTCTAGTCTTGTTCTTTTAATTTTGGAGTTTCAACCTCTTACACAATATCAGTTTAGTAAAGAAGAAGCTAAGTTTTTATTTGTGTTGTACAAGTTATCTTCCGAAAATAAAGAGCTAAATTCTGAAAATATCAATTCTAAATATACTACTATATTTGGAAGTAATTTATCAGAAGAAAATATCAATAATACATTCACTCTTTTAGACAAAATGGGTGTTGGGCAGTTACAAAACTCAATATTTGTTTTGGAAGAGGAAATCTATATCAAACGTTAAATGAAAAATATTTTTAATTCAGAAGACTACTCGAAAATAATTTTAGGAGCGTATGATTTTCAGACTGCACCTCCTACTATATATGCTGATAGGCATAGTAGTTCGCTACATTTACTTCTTACTTCGGAACATGAACAACTTCATTATACTCTAGCTAGACAAACTTCTCACGGATATTGTATAACCATAATAAATCATTGTTTGAAGAATAATATAGTATCTAATAAGAAGTTTAGATATGAAATAACAAAAATTTTTAATCAATGTGTAAATAATGGACGAGCCCTTCATGAAAGCTATGCAATCTTTGCTACTTTGTGTTGTAATAAATCTTACGTGCCATTTATAACAGAGCTACCAAACGAATATTTACAATATTTGCAGAGGTGTTTTGAGATAATTCCAGAAGAATTACGTGAACTTCGTTTGGCTAGAATCTGGGTCTATTCGGCAGTTTTATGTTCTTTAAGTCCTAAAATTCCATTTTTTGATAAAACAAAAACAATAGAGGACAATCTATTTGCCTTTCTTGGTGCGTGTGAAAAAGTAGAAGATAGATGGCAGAATATTTTGATTTGGGTCGAAGAGAATAGGAATAAAATAAAAAACACAATTACAGAATTTGCTATAAAAGAGAAATATACGCAAGAGGAACTTGATTTACCTATTTTCTTTGAAGGTACAAGTCAGATTTTAGATAATGAAGATGGTTATAATACTTTTATGCTCAAAGAAAGTGAACTTATAAAATCATTAGCTGTATTTTTTTCGTCTGTTTCTCAAATAGAAAAAACAGAGTTATATGAGAGTTTACAGCCAGCATTAGAATCCTACACATCAAAAATATACGGTGCAATGAGGTTCAAACCAATATTAACTGATGTAATTCCTTTATCTGAAAAAAAGTTTGGAGATTTTTTTCGTCTATTTCAAGAGAATATTGTTATAAAAGTAGATTCTATTGAAATCAGATATTTGATTAGAACGTATGAGGCATTAAAACGAACTTTAAATAAAGTAACTTCTCCCAATTATGATGCTATTGGGTTTATAAGTAGTATAATTTCAAATGACCTTTTCAATACGTTTCAATCAATAGATGAAAATATTTTGGATAAAGATAATATCAAATTTAGTTTTTTGCCAAAGGTTATAGAAAATCCATTTCTTGAGAAACTTGAAACTTTAACTTATTTCAAATTAGACGAAATTAATGATACTTTTAACTCCATAACTTGGATTACTACTACTTATGATTATTACAATAATTCTAAATTATTACCCTTCTTTAAAAAATTGAAGCACAAACGTTTATTTGTATTTTCATCAGGAGCAATTAATTTTCTCAATTATCTGGAATGGCGTTATGAAAAGAACATAGATATTTCAACTATTACATTTTCAATCAACAAAGTAAATTCTTTAATCTATCTTGCTAAATATAACTTTGATGATAAGGTTAATCATTTTCAAATCGTTGGAGAAAGTTTTGTAATAGCTATTTTAAACTTTCAGAGAGAATTATTAAATTTAAAATCAAAAAAGATTATTTTAAATGTCACTTTGCTAGAAACCTCTCTTTCAGAAGAGGATATAATATTGATTAATTTTTACAAGCTATATGCACATTAAATAATGTGAAGCCAGAGTTATACTCATTGATTATCAGTTCTTATTACATCTTAAAACCCATTCAACGTTTGCCTGTCAAATCTTCATAACTAAAATTGACATTTTCTAAATCTATCTTTTCTAAAGTTTGCATTAATTTTTCTGTTCTTTCAGCTTCTTGAAGAGATGCCATACGCAAATGTTGCTGTCTGACTGCTTCCTGTGAAATGGTTCTGATAGTTCTGGCATTTCCAAAATATTTATCTCGCTGTGCATGCAAAGTTTTGATTTGCTGCTGTAAATATTCCTTTGTTTCGTTTGTCAAAATCAATTTTTCTTTCTCAAAATATCCTTCTGCTACTTCTAAAAGCTCATCTACTGTCAAATCTTTAAAGATAATTGTCCTATCAAAACGAGATTTTAGTCCAGGATTCATTTCTACAAACTGTTCCATATTTTGTGTATAACCTGCTGCAATGACAATAAATTCGCCCCTTTTATCTTCCATTTGTTTCAAAATAGTTTCCAGAGCTTCTTTTCCAAAATCGTTTTGCGTTTTTGAATCCGAAGTAAGTGAGTAGGCTTCATCAATAAACAAAATTCCACCAATAGCACTATTTATTTTTTCCTGCGTTTTGATGGCTGTCTGTCCTACAAAACCAGCTACCAAACTTTGCCTATCACATTCTACCAAATGTCCACGCTCCAAAATTCCTAAGGCTCTATAAATCGTTCGACAAAATACGAGCAACAGTCGTTTTTCCTGTACCTGGATTTCCCTTAAAAATCATGTGTAAAGAAAACTGATTCAACACATTTTTACCTGTTTGTTGATAATAACGAACAAGGGCAATGAGTTCATCAATTCGCTTTTTGACTTCCGAAAGCCCGACTAAAGCATGTAGTTCTGCCATCGAACGCTGCAACTCTTCCTCATCAATTGAAAGCAAAAGAGGAGTAACTTTTTTTCCTGCTGTGAGATATGCTACATCAGCTACATGAACCGTTGAGAGTTCTGTTTTCAATAATTCTTTCGGATTTTCATTTTTCATTATCCGTACTCCCAAATTCATTTTGGCTTCTCTGATTGTAGTTTTGACAAAACGAGCATTTCCAAAAGTAGTATCTCTTTTTCGATACTCTTCTGTAATTTTTTTGTTTAGAATATGTAATGCTTCTGGCGTAAATTCTAAATCGCCTTCTTTTTCTGTCAGTTTAGCAATCTCTAAAAGCTCGTGAGGAGTATAATCTGGGAAATCAAATTGAACAGGAAAACGGGATTTCAAGCCAGGATTAGACTCCAAAAGTGTTTCCATAGGTTGCGTATAACCTGCTAGTATAATAGAAATATCTCCTTTTCCATCCGAAATTTCTTTTACCAAAATCTCAATTACTTCTTGTCCGTAATCCTTGCTGTCTTCTCCAGAACGAACTAATGAATAGGCTTCATCAATAAATAAAACGCCTCCTCTTGCTCTATCAATTACTTCTTTTACCTTTGGCGCAGTTTGTCCGATGTATTGTCCGATAAGTTCTGCTCTTCCCACTTCGTGTAATTCTCCTGTTGAGAGTAGTCCTAGATGATTGTAAATTTTGCCCATCATTTGAGCAATCGTAGTTTTTCCAGTTCCAGGGTTTCCTTTAAAGACCAAATGTAGGTTGAGATTTTTGTCTTCCTTCAATCCTTTTTCTTGTCTAATTTGAGTAAACTGAAGGTAAGAAGTATAATCGTGAATTCGTTTTTTGAGGTCTTGTAATCCTATCAAATTATTCAATCTCGTTACTACTTGCTCGTAGGTTTCTTGGTCTTGTCTGTTTTCTTTTGCAGGATTCGAGTACGCTTTTCCAGTCAAAAATGACGAAGGAGGGTAAATAACTGTACTTCCTGTCACAAATTTATTTCCAACTTCAAACGGAACAATTGCTATAAGTCTGTCCATAAAAACGACTTCTAATGTGTATTGTCCACCAATCCAAGAGCCTTTTATGTCCGAACCATAACCAGAGATTATTTCTATAAAATCCTCATCTTGTTCTATTTTTTTTATTTCAATAGTTTGTCCTTTTAGCTGGCGAGTTTCGTTGTAGATATTAAAAGTGAGTTCACAATAAAAATCATCTTCTTGAAGATTTTCGATATTAAATTCTACCCAAATATATTTTGTATCTGCTGCCGAAAACTGCTTGTGATATACTCTGTTTTCGTCTTCTACTCCGTCCTGTGTTCCTTCGTAGAGTTTAATGGTTTGCATCTCAAAATACGGATTACTTTGAGGTGTAAGATGGCCTCCACTTTCTATATAAAAATGTTTTGTTCCAAAAATTTCGCCATCAATATAGGCTTCCCAAACGTAATCTCCTCGTGTCCAAAATGTACCTACTTCATCATTTCCCCAGCCTTCTCTAATATTTACGGTATTGTTTTGAGGAGAAATAACTTGATTTACATTAATTTCACAAATAATTTCTCGTTCTTTTCTACTACTCAATCGATAGCATTTCAGAAAAACGGCTGCTTCCCATTCTTCTACATCAAATAATTTGTTATAAAAAGAAAGCTCCACATACAAATAACTTGTTTCTATGCTTTCAAAAACAGTTCGGTATTTTCGCATTCCATTAGCGAGCCATTCTGGAGAAGAATAGATTTTTAAATCCTTAAATTTATAGAGTTTTTCTTCACTTTTTTTGTTGCGAAACATCATTTGAAATGGGAAGGTAATGTAATTGAAAAGGAAAAGATAATTGAGAAATGCGTAACAAAATTTTTAAAATAGGTTCATTAAAACGATTTTTCAATAAAGAAAGTTTTCGTTTCATGATATAAAAAAGAGTTTGAGGAATTAAAATACGAAAATTATATTGAAGGACAATTAAAATGGATACTAATTTCAATATGAGTAACATTTTTCAAATTTTGCATACGAGCTTATTTTTGACAAAATAATAGTTTGCCTTTTTCCATAAAGTAGGGTTTGCAAACCTTCATGGAAAGAAAGACGATTGCACAGAGTAAAATTTGGCAACTGATTGTATTTTTCAAAATGTCACTCATATTGAATTTGAAAATAGAGTAATTAGGTATGCGTATTCTCAAATCAAAAAAGCCTTCACCATATTGCTCAAGTTAGATTTAATCAGATAAAATTTTTCTTTTGTTTTTCTATTTTTTTTGTATTAACTTTGCATAAGAAAAAAAGAAGTCTATTGTTCTCTCAAAATTAGCTTAAATTTTATTCACGTTTTATTCTTACTCTTTGTCAAAAACATTTTCTATATTCTCCATTCTCTTGATACTCGTTATCTTGATACAACCTTTCCAAAAACTTTGGATTGTTTTGTCATTTCGAAATGAATAGAGAATATATTGCTCAAAATCTGTGTGAGAACAAGGAACAAGAAGACTTAGAACTAAAAAAATTAGCCAAATTAGAAGAAGCTAAACAAGCAAATAAGTTTGCCGAACAGTTTGGACTTCGATGTGCAGGTTCGTGTCAGCTCAAAAAGCAACTTGCAGAAGCAGAAAGCAATCAAGAGAATGCGCCAGTTTCATCTGTAAAATATACCTTAGACCTTCTTTTTATAGAAAAACAAATTGATTTTAGTTTTGATAATCAGTTTGTTAGCTTTGAGAATCCTGTCCCAAATGGATTTTATCAAGGCTTTGATTCTTCTTCTAATCTACACGGAATATTTCGTCCTCCTATGTTTGCATAATAGGTTTATCAAACTCTTTCAAATTACAATGTTTTTCAATCAACGAGGCTAAAGCTGTCGTTGAGGTAGAATAGCTTTGATTTAATCCTCGTTGACAACAAAGTCTCAACGAGAGTTTGATGTACAGAATTTTAAGCCTTACTCTTTCTCATTTTATCCTTTTGATAGTTTAGAAACTATCATTTATTTTATTGATTTTGACAAAAATTTGTTCCAAAATCGCCTTATAACATATTGCCTTTTACCTCTTATTTTATATATAAAAACAACAAAATGAATACTAAATTTAATTCTTCAAAAATCGCCTCTTTTACCCTTTCTAATTTAATACTGATAATATTTTCTCTTTCTTTATTTTCTTGTGAAAAAGATGCTGACAAAGAACCAGAAATTGACCCAAATAAAAAGGGAATGGTAGAAATCAAATTCGACAATATTATGGGTCAGGACGATTTTGTACTCAATACCGAATACAAAAATGCTGTAAACGAAACGTTTACTGTAGATATGTTTCAGTATTATATCAGTAATATTGTCTTAAAAGCAGAAGACGGAAGTGAATATGTAGTTCCACAAAAAGAATCGTATTTTTTGATAAAAGAACACGATGCAGCTTCTCAAAAAGTGCAAATAGCTAACGTTCCAGAAGGAAATTATAATGAAGTTAGTTTTACAGTCGGTGTAGATAGTCTTCGTAGCACAATGTTGCCAGCAGAGCGAACAGGTGTTTTGGATATTGGCGTAGAAGGTGCAGGAAAAGAAATGTATTGGGTATGGAACTCAGGTTATATTTTCTTCAAAATGGAAGGAAATTCTTCTGCTATTGAGCCAACTGAAAACAATCCTAATGGTCGTTTCTTCTATCATATTGGAGGTTTTGGAGGAAAAGAAAGTCAAACTATCAATAATATCAGAACCGTTACACTTTCTTTAGGAAGAGATGCTGCAAAAGCAAGAGAAGAAGCAATGCCTTCTATTCATATCGTTGCTGATATGGCAAAAGTATTGGGAGGAAAAACGAATGTGAGTTTGAGAGAAAATCCAGTAGTAATGTTTAATCCTTTCTCTTTGAAAGTTTCTGAAAATTATATGAATGCGTTTGAATATCATCATGTTCATAATGAAGGACACGAATAATTAATAGTTTACAAACCTATAAGGTTTCTGAAAACCTTATAGGTTTAAATGAAAGCAAACCAATTATGAAAAATCAATTTATTTATAGAAATTTTCTTTGTTTAGTTATTTTGCTTCTGCTATTTTCTTGTCAGACAGAAGAATCAGAAAATCCAAAAGAAAAATTTGAGTTCAAAACGCCTTCTAATTTTCCAGAACCTGTCTATGATTTGAAACAAAATCCTGTAACGGTGGAAGGTTTTGAGCTTGGAAGAAAATTATTTTATACAGGACTTTTATCAAGAGACGGAACGATAAGCTGTGGTTCTTGTCATCAGCAAACGTCAGGTTTTACGCAGCACGGACACGAACTAAGCCACGGAATTGATGACCAACTGACAATGAGAAATTCGCAACCGATACAGAATTTGGCATGGTCTAAAAATTTCTTTTGGGACGGAGGTGTTTTTCATTTAGATTTATTTGCTCCCTTTCCCATTGCTGCCGACAACGAAATGGGCGAAACGCTGCCTAATGTCTTACAAAAATTACGAAATACAGAAGGAGTACACTCTCCAAAAACAGATTATCCATTGCTTTTTGAGAAAGCATTTGGGACAAAGGAAATTACAACTGCTCGTTTTTTGATGGCTTTATCACAATTTCAACTGATGTGTATTTCGTCTAATTCTCGTTATGACAAGCATATTAGAAATGAAAGTACAAATGAGAACAAACTCACTTCACAGGAATTAAGAGGACTAGCATTATTCGAACAAAATTGCTCAAATTGTCATTCTACGACACTTTTTACAGACCAAAGTTATAGAAATAATGGTTTGAAAATTGGAAATCCGAATGATAAAGGACGTTTTTTGATTACACAATCAGAAGAAGATAAATTTAAGTTTAAGGTTCCAAGTCTTAGAAATGTAGAAGTTACTCGCCCCTATATGCACGATGGAAGATTCAGAAATTTGGAAGCTGTTTTGAACGATTATACAGATGGAATACAAAATTCTGAAACGCTAGATGAAAGCCTAAAAGCAAAATTAAAAATCGAACTTAATCAAGAAGAAAAAGAAGCTATTATTTCCTTTCTGAAAACGCTTACCGATGAAGAGTTTTTGAGTAATGCTATGTTATCTGAATTTTAAACATAATGTTGTCGCTCGTGAGGACACGAGCAACGGTTTTGTTTTTATCTTAACAGTTAATACTACCATTGCTTGTGTCCTCACGAGCAATTCATTCCATATACAACTATGAGAAACTTTATTTTACCTTTTCTACTATTTTTATTTATTTCTATTCCTTCAAAAGCCTGTGATTTGTGTGGCTGTGGAGCAGGAAGTTATTATTTGGGAGTGATGCCACAATTTCAAAAAAACTTTGTGGGTTTGCGTTATCGTACTGCTAGTTTTGATTCTCATCTTGGTCAAACAGGAGGAGGAAATAGTAATTACTCTTCCCTTTTCAGGACACAAGAGCGTTTTTATGCTGCCGAAATTTGGGCTAGATTTTATCCACATCCAAAATTACAACTCCTTGCTTTTTTGCCGTATCAATGGAATTTTCAAGATGAGAATAATCAGACAAAATCACTTAGTGGAATAGCCGATGCTTCTATCATTGCTCAATACGAAATTTTTAACACTACAAATGATACTATTTCACAAAAGTTTGAACATAGTTTTTTTATAGGAACAGGAATAAAATTACCAACTGGAAAATCAAATTTTGATACCGAAGATGCTTTACAAGTCGCTAATGCGAATTTTCAATTAGGAACAGGAAGTACAGATTTTTTACTTACTTCGCAATACACCATTCGCTACAAAAAAACAGGTTTTACGGCTGATTTGGCTTATAAAATTAATACAGAAAACAATCAGAATTACCGTTTTGGAAATCGTGTAAGTAGTAATGCAACACTTTTTTATGTAAAGCAGATAGGAAAATTTGGTTTTATGCCAACTCTAGGAACATATTACGAACACAATCAAAAGGACAAACGAGAAGATAAAACTGTTTTTGATACAGGTGGAAATTTATTGAATGCCGTTTTGGGAACACAAGTTTATACAGGACGTTTTATGGTTGGTTTTAATTATCAAACTCCATTGAAACAAAATTTAGCAAACCAAAAAATAAAATCAAAAGATAGATTTATGGTTCAGACTGTTTTCTTGTTTTAAGCGATTTTTAGGTTTTTAATTGTTCTTTTTTGAAAATAAATTGTATTTTAGAATACAGAAAATAGATTTTCCAAAATAATGATTAGTAAAACATGAAAGTAAAAATGATTCTGCCTGCTCTTGCAGAAGCTGAGAGTCCATTTTGGCGACCTATAAAATATTCTTTATTTCCTCCTCTAGGACTTGCTACTTTGGCTGCTTATCTTTCGCCAGACGACGAGGTAGAAATACAAGACCAACACGTAGAAAAATTAAATATTGATGACCAGCCTGATTTAGTAATCATACAAGTTTATATCACGAATGCGTATAGAGCATACAAAATTGCAGACCATTATAGGAGTCAAGGCATCTATGTTATTCTTGGAGGTTTGCATGTTACTTCGCTTCCAGACGAAGCTGCTGTTCATGCCGATTCTATTTTTCTAGGGCCAGGAGAAGAAACATTTCCTCAGTTTTTGAAAGATTTTAAGAACAAAACGCCAAAAAAAATATACAATTCAAGTATCAGAACGCTCAAAGGAATTCCTCCTATACGACGAGATTTGATAAAACGAAACAGATATTTAGTTCCTAATTCTATTGTTGTTACTAGAGGTTGCCCTCATCATTGTACATTTTGTTATAAAGATGCTTTTTTTACTGGTGGAAAAACGTTTTATACACAGCTTGTTGACGATGCGTTAGCAGAAATTGACAGACTTCCAGGAAAACATTTATACTTTCTTGACGATCATTTGCTAGGAAATGGTAAGTTTGGTAGAGAACTTTTTGAAGGAATGAAAGGAATGAATAGAGTTTTTCAAGCTGCTGCAACAGTAGATTCTGTTTTGAGAGGAGATTTGATTGAAAAAGCAGTAGAAGCAGGTTTGAGAAGTTTGTTTGTCGGTTTCGAAACTTTTTCTCCTCAAAATTTGAAGCAAAGCAACAAGAAACAAAATCTTCAAAAAGATTATGTTAAAGCTGTTGATAGATTACATTCCTTAGGAGTTATGATAAACGGTAGTTTTGTTTTTGGATTAGATGAAGATGATAAAGATGTGTTCAAAAGAACCGTAGATTGGGGTGTAGAAAACGCCATTACTACTTCTACCTACCACGTTTTGACACCTTATCCCTCTACAAAACTCTTTGAAGATATGGAAAAAGAAGGACGTATTTTGACAAGAAACTGGGACTTGTACGATACAAGAAATGTAGTTTATCAAACAAAAAACTTGACAGCCGAAGAATTAAAGAATGGTTACGACTGGGCATACAAAGAGTTTTATAGTTGGTCTAATGTCTTTAAATCAAGTATGAATCACGAATCGAATAGACATAAACTAAAGCACTTTTTTTATACAGGAGGATGGAAAAAATTCGAACCTGTTTGGAACTTTCTAATCAAAACGAAAAATCTGAATAATATGCTTCCTATTTTGGAATCTATTCTTTCAAAAGTAAAATTAGAAAACAATATCCAATTTTCAGAACAAGAAAGTAAAATTAAATTAGAAACAAGCAAGTCTAAAATAGCGTAAGTTACTTTTTGAGGAAAAACGTATTCTATAATTACATTTAAAAATGTTAGTTTAATAAAATTATTATGAAAAAATTATTTTCTGTTATCATTTTTTTGTTTTGTCTTACTTCCTGTTCGGATTCTCAAAGTGATAGGATTGCAAGCATGTCAGCAGAAGAGTTGGCTTATAATTTTCCAACTCTTTTTGATTCGCCTCCTCCACAAGAGTTTATTATCGATACAGAAAAAGATACCGTAATTTTCGGAAAATCTGGAGTTTTGCTTGCCATTGAAGCAGGAACTTTTACAGATGAAAATGGAAATCCTCTAAAAGGAAAACTTACCCTTAACCTCAAAGAAGCCTTATCGCTTTCTGAAATGTTGGAAAATAAACTTACTACACAAACGCAAGACGGACAAATTTTGCAAAGTGGAGGAATGTTTGAATTTACAGCAAAATCGGATACAAAAGGGAAAGTAAATATATCAAAACCTATTCATGCAGAAGTTCCGACACTCAAAAAGATTGGCGATATGTCAGTTTATGAAGGTGTTCAGGTAAACGAAAATGCACCTGTTCAATGGAAAAAAGAAAAAGAACTTGAAAACTGGCTTACAGAAATTCCATTAGAACAACTTGATTTTTTTCCTCCAAATAAAGATAGTTTTGAGCAAGGCGAAGCAAACCTTATTTATGATACAATTCCTATCTTAAATGATGACGGAACTATTGGTTTTTTTATAAAAGGGAGGCAAATAAGTTACAATCAAAAAAAAGAAGGTAAAAGTATTTTTCATTTTGTACAAGATACAACAGCAGAAGCTAGAATTTGTGGCATTTCTAAGTACATTTTAGAAGGACTTTCAGACAAAAAATTTCAAGGAACGTTTATTTCTACTTACGAATTTGAAAAGCGTTTGAAGGTAATGAATCAATGTTGTGGAAATGATTTGATAGCCATTTATCTCAAAAATCTGGATAAAAATCTGTGGGAATCGGATAAATTAGCAGCCGAATACCTTACTGAAAATAAAAAATGTAGAGCCTATCTTTTTGAAGAATTTGCAGCCGAAAAATCAACTAAAGTAAAACCAAAAGAAAAAACAAACAGAGCTTTACAAAAACATATTGACAAACTTTTTAAGAATAAAGAGAAGGCGTGGGCAAAATTTGAAAAGGATTTTAAAAAGTGGGATAATGTACAAGCTGGTTTGCTAGAAAAGATGGAGAACGAAAGGCGTTTTGCAGAGCGTTTGAATTACTCGTTTGATTTGGAGAAATTCGGTTGGGTAAATATTGATATGCCGATGACAAAGGAAAATCGAATTGCCGTTACATTTGATATAAAAGTAAAGGACTTGAAACTCAAAGAAGCAGGAAGAGTATTTTTAATTTTTCCGAATGAAAAAACGATTATTGATTTAAGTAGAAGCGAAGAAGGCGATTTTTATGGAAGACAGGAAAACGAAGATGTAATTTATTTACCAAAGGGAACAGACATCATTTTGAAAGCAGTTACAGAGAGAAATAAACAACTCTACACAGGAGAATTAGATTTAATTATAGATAAGAAAATCAAAAAAACGATTGAAGTAACTCAAACAACAGACAAAAAAGTAGCAAGCAGAATAAAGAAGTACGAACAGAAAGTAGCTGTAGTAACTTCAAGGTTTGTAAACGTAGCACAATTAAATTTAACAGATACAACAGGTGTTCGTGCTACATTTGTGGTGAGAGAAGACCTTTCAGCCAAAAAATTTGAGGAATTATTAGAAAAACATGCTAAGAACAGACCCGTTTTAGATGATTATTCAGAGTGTTGTGAAACTATGGATTTAGTAAGAGGAAAAGAACTTTTTGAAGACCAATGCAAACAATGCCATGCTATTCATACAAAATTAGTTGGACCTGCTTTGAGAGGTTCGGAAGCTCGTTGGGGAAGTCGCCGATACCTTATTGAATTTATCAAATATCCTGCAAAAACTATTATGAATTCAAGGGAAACAGATAATATATATCCTTTTCAGCTTTATAAAAAATATGATCATATAATGCCGAATTATAATCATTTAAGTAATACTGATATTATTTCTATTTTGGATTACATTGAAAAAGAATCAAGAAACTATTCGTATTCAGATTTTAAAGAAAAATAAAACTAAATCTATCCACAGTTTTTTCTAAAATATAGCATTTCTGTAGCTCACTCTTTAGAGTGAGAAGTTCAGAATGTAATAAAAATTTCAACTCTTACAAGAAATAAAATGGATAATCTAAATACAAACGATGAAGAATTCGAAAAAGAATTAGTCCGAATAGATAAGCGCAACAGTTTCTATATCAAACTAATTATTTTCGGAATTAGTGGAGGATTTTTGTTAGGAATAATCCTTTTTATACTGATTATGATTACTTCTACTTAAAGTAAATAGAATGAGAAGCCACAAGTAGGAACGTTTTTTGATTTTCTTTCTTTTTTAGAAAATAGATATTTTGGCAAATAATCAATAACTTTATTTACTTTTTCATAAAGCTGTTTTTATTAATTTGTTCCACTCATTTCACTTCTTACCCTTCCACTTTTGAAGACTACTTATTTTTCTTTCTCACTTGTTTTTCTGCTTTCTTTTACTGCTTTTTCTTCGTGTATAGCACAACAGATTAGCGATATTCAGACGGTAATGCCTGTCAAAATTCCTGATACCGTTTATTTTGCTGGCGAGCGAATTCCTTTAGAAGATGAAGACGTAAAAGAACGATTAGATAGAGAGCTTTTGTCTATTGTTTATGGACACGCTTATACGACACTTTTATTAAAACGCTCTGGTAGATGGAGAAAGCCATTAGAAGACAGTCTTACAAAATACGGAATTCATAAAGATTTTTTTTACTTAGCGATTGCAGAAAGTAGCCTTGACCCAATGATAAAGTCAAACAGAGATGCGTTAGGAACGTGGCAATTTTTGGAAGGAACAGCAAAACAGTTTGGATTAATAGTTAATGATAATATTGATGAAAGACAAGACCCTTTGAAGTCCTGTGTAGCAGCAACGAAATATTTCCATCAAGCCTACAAAAAATTTGGTAGTTGGGCATCGGTGGCAGCTTCTTACAATAGAGGAATGGCAGGATTAGAGAAAGCAATGGACAATCAAGGGACTAGAAACTATTATGATTTATTCCTAAATTCAGAAACTTCTCGTTATGTACTGCGAATTGCAGCTTTGAAAATGGTCTTAGAGAATCCAAAAAAGTATGGTTACTGTATAGAAGAGTATGAATATTACGATACATTTGAGTTTGATGAAACACAAATTACAGAAAATATCGACAGCGTTCCAGAATGGGCAAAAAAACAAGGAATGACTTATAAAGAATTTCGTTTGTACAACCCTGCTGTTGCAATCAATGATAATGAATATAATTTTGTAGTGCCGAAAGGTGGATATATTTTTCGTGTTAAGAAGAAGAAGTAAGTTTTTTTTCTAAAATTGACAAAGGACAATAAATACAATATTTCCTAATCAAAATAATTGTGATTATATTTGATAATCACATAATTCTAGTATAAAAAAATGAGAACACACACTATCAAATCATTTTCTATTTATGGTCTTTTCGGAACAAAAGACATTCATATTCCTTTTGATGAAAATATTAAAATTTTAATAGGAGAAAATGGAATAGGAAAAACTCAAATTCTGAACCTTCTGTATTATACGCTTACTAGGAATTTCATAAAATTAAGTGAAATACATTTTAATAGATTAGTTATTAGTTTCGGCGAAGAAGACGATATAGTTATAGACAGAAAAGACTTAATATCATCACAAGAGATATATAGACACCCAAAAATTCGTAGAATTATTCAAATAATAGGACTCTCATCGTTTGTTGAATTACAGCAAATGTACAATTCCTTAGAAGACGGAGCTGATTTTCACGTATTTGAAGATAGAATAAATAGCATATCAAGAAAGTCTAGAATGTCTCGTGCAAGTTTACATAGGATTATTAGAGAAATTGGCGACGAAGTAAAGACTGATAGTAATACTTTACTTAGCTCTTATGACAAGGATATACATAAATGTACAAATAAAAGAGAAATTATGTATTTTCCTACTTATCGCAGAGTAGAAGAGGACTTACATAATCTTGGATATAATGAAGAAAAGTTGAAAATAAATCAGAACACTTTGATTCAGTTTGGAATGAACGATGTCAAGGAACAGTTTAGAGAAATAGAACAAACTATAGAAATATTATTAAAAGAAGGCTTAAAAAACTTTACTAAAGACATATTAAAAATAGCAACCTCGCAAAACCTTATAGTAGATAAAAATATTTTTGAAAGAACTAGTCCAGAAGATGTAGAACTTATATTTGCAAGAGCTGGTACAAGTTTGGAGGAGGAAACAAAGAATGCTGTAAAAGAAGCTGTTCGTACTAAGAATTTTAGTAACCCTCTTTCTGGTCTTCTGTTACAAAAACTTATCGAACTCTATGAAAGGCAGAAATTATACGATAATTCAATAAAGCAGTTTAGAGATATTTGTAACAAGTATTTGATAGAAAAGGAAATATTTTACGACGAGAGTAATATAGATATTTATATAAGGTCAACTATTACAGATGAGAAGATTCGTCTTAGTGATTTATCTTCTGGTAAAAAACAAATTATTTCTATTTTCTCTAAAATTTATCTCTCTGATAAAGATAAACGATTTATGGTTTTGTTTGATGAGCCTGAATTATCATTGAGTATTATTTGGCAGAAAACACTTTTACCTGATATTATAAATTCTGGAAAATGTGATTTTATGTGTGCAGTAACTCACTCTCCGTTTATTTTTGAAAACGAGCTAGACCAATATGCAGTAGGACTAAACGAATACATACAAATTTCCTCTCCAACTAATGACTTATTTAGAACAGTTAGGAAATAGTAGAAAAAAATATCAAGTAATATTTACAGAGTTTGTACATTCGGTAAGAAATAAAGAAAATTACCTTTTTTGTTTTTTTGAAGGATATGATACTACCTATTATGTTCCTATTATCAGAGGTTTTACAGAAAATTATGAAACTTTTGATTGTAAGGGCAAGAAAGTAGTGTTAGAATTTCATGAGTTTATCAAAAGCAAAATAGAATATCAAAAGTATAAAAAAGCATTTTTTATAGATAGAGATTTTGATGAACCAATTTCTATTCAGCAACCTCCTATATACGAAACACCTTGTTATTCTATTGAAAATTTTTATGTAAGTGATGCAGTATTTGCGAAAATACTCAAAAATGAGTTTAGTATCTCAGAGAATAATCAAGAGTTTGAAACTTGTGTAGAAATTTATAAGAGAAATCAAAAACAATTTCATAAAGCTACTCTACTTTTTAATGCGTGGTATGCTTGTCTGAAAGACAAAAGAAATAATGAAGGAATTGAAATGAACCTAAACTTAGATGATAAGTTGCCCTATGGGTTTGTGGAAATTACTTTAGAAAAAGTAGAAAAGAAATATGATTACACAAAACTGATAAGCGATTTTGATAAAGCTCCTTCAATTACAGAAGAAGAACTAAATCTAAAAATAGCTGAGTTTGAAAACTCAAATAAAATTTGTGCATTTAGGGGTAAATACGAAATGAGCTTTCTATTAAAGATGATTCAGTTATTAATAGAAGACTCAAAGCCTAAGGGAAAAAATAATGTTCTATCTAAAAAAGTAAAGTTTACATTTGAAGGATTAAATAATGATCAAGCAATAAACGTTTTTAGTGCTTATGCAATAATTCCACAAAGTCTTTTAGAATATCTAAAAACTGTCGTATAAAAACAAAAAACTCTATGACTTGTTGGTCTCAACAAAATGTAATTCCACGCTCTGAGAGGTGTTTTTGGTAGAAATTGTAACTTTTTGATTTACTTTTTCAAAATTTCTCCATTCTTTGTAAGAGAACACTTCCTGCAAATCTCTAGCAGACCAGTATTCTATATTTTCGCTACATTTTCGATTTCTTTTCTGATGCTTTCTAATTTTTGGAACAGTTCGTTTGATTGTGCGTTTTTCATAAGGAATAGATTTTTTTAGCGTTCTGATTTTACAAATTGTTTACAAGATAGCTAATTGAATTAGAATTTGTATTAGATAATAGAATAAAACTTTAACTTTTTTAAAGTACAATCTTTTTTCAATCTCTACTGAAATTGAGTAACTTGTATAGTTATTGAGTGAAAATAAAATTGATAATTATGTCGTTGGTGGGGACACCAACAATGGCGAATAACTGAAACACTATGATATACATGGAAAAAAATAATCATAGGGATATGAAACTTCATAGGTTTAAACCTAAGTATTATTTAAATAGTAATATATTGAATATAGGAAATTGGTACAAAAAGGTAGATATTGAAGATAGTAATAATTATCTTATTCATTTTAGAAAAAAACTAAGATTAGCTCAATTATTCTTAACAGGTTTGAGCGTATTGACTGTGCTATTAATGATTCTGTTTCACGTATTTGAGTTTTATATTCTTGAAAGTAAGAATATGCAATATATAGTTTTTGTTATTGTGCTTCACATTTTTATTTTCTCAATGCTTGTAATTAGTCATTTTTTGTTTAAAATGAGTGAAATTACAGTATTAGAAAAAGAACTAGTAGAGTTAGATATGAACTTGATTACAAAAAAATAATAGCTTTGTCATTATTGGTATTTCCACCAATGATTAACATATATAAAAAAAATGAATACATCAATAGAGGCTTTATATGCCAATATCCAATCCTATAAAAGAAAATATTATAAAAATTTACTCCTAAAAGGTTCTCTGCTTGCTATTTCGGCATTTTTGGGAGCGTTTGCTATTGTGAGTATTTTGGAATATTTTGGTAATTTTAGTTCTACTTTTAGAGCTATTTTATTCTATAGTTTTATTTCGGTCAGTATTTTTTCCCTTGTCTATTGGGTAATTATTCCGATTTATCAGCTTTTTACGTTAGACAAACAACTGCCTCACAATGAAGCTGCAAAACAAATTGGTCGTTATTTTCCACAAGTGCAAGACCGTTTGTTGAATGTCTTGCAACTACATTCTTCTAATCAATTAAACTTTGAAAATCAAAGTATAGGAAACAAAGAACAAAGAAATTCAGATTTATATCAAGCGAGCATCGAACAAAAAGCATCACAGTTTGCTCCAATTTCTTTTTCTGATGCCATTGAGTACGAACAAAACCGTCGTTATTTGCGATTTTTATTTATTCCTATTGTTCTGATTGGTGCGTTCTTGATTTGGGATTTGGATTTTTATAAAGCAAGTGCTTCTCGTTTAGTTAATTACGAACAAGATTTTGCTCCTAAAGCTCCCTTTCAGTTTTCGGTTGATACAAAACAATTAATCGCTTTTAAGGGAGAAGATTTGAATTTTGATGTAAATTTGAGTGGAGAGGCTTTTCCAAATGAAGTATTTTTGATTAGTGATAATGGTCGTAAAATTAAATTAGATAAAAATTCGGCTTCTTCGTATTCCTATCAATTTACAAATATTCAACGTCCGTTTGAGTTTTCGTTGGAAGGAGAAGGTTATACTTCAAAAATGTATGAAATTATAGTTCGTGAACGTCCACAACTTCGCAATTTTGTAGCGTATCTAAATTATCCAAACTACACAGGAAAGAAAGATGAACGTCTGGAAAACACAGGAAATCTAATCGTACCAGCAGGAACGCAAATTGAATGGCGTTTTCAGACACAAGAAACTGAAAAATTGAATTTTGTTTCTATTATTTCAGACGATTCTACCAATGTAAAGAAAGCTAAAAAAGAAGATGACGGATTCTTACTTCAAACTACTGCTTTGAAATCCGAAGCCTTTGAAATAGAATTGGAAAATAAGTACAGCAAAAACAAAGAAAAGATTAGTTATTTATTGACTGTCATTCAAGATGAATATCCGAAAGTTTCGCTCAATCAATTTCAAGATTCGGTAATGTATGATTATTTGATGTTGGGAGGAAATATTTCTGATGATTATGGAATTACGAATTTACGTTTTAATTATTGAATTACTTCTGGTACTAATTCTAATAAAAAAACGTCGGAATATAAATCTTTACCTCTTAAATTCAATCCAAATGCAATTAATCAACAGTATTTTCATCAAGTAGAACTGAATCCTCTTGATTTGAAAGCTGGAGATGAACTGGAATATTTTGTACAAGTTTGGGATAATGACGGCGTGAGAGGTAGAAAGAGTAGCAAAACAGGAAGTTACCGTTTCAAAATTCCGAAAGAATCAGAAATGCGTGAATCGGTTTCGGAAACGAGTAAAAGTGCAGAATCTCAAATCGACAAAACGCTAGAAGAAGCACAAGATTTGAACAAAAAATTAAAGAAACTTGCCGAAGATTTAAAGGGAAAGAAAAATCTAAATTGGCAACAACAAAAGGATTTAGAAAAACTCTTAGAACAGAAAAAACAGTTGGAAGACGACATTAAAAAGATGCAAGAGCAAAACAAAAAGCTCAACGAACAGCAAGAAAAATTCACAGAACAAGACGAACGAATTGCTGAAAAATCAAAGAAGTTGCAAGAACTCATGGACGAGCTAATGGACGAAAAAACAAAAGAACTCTATGACAAACTACAAGAACTTTTACAAGAACAATCCAATAGTGAGGAGATAAAAGAAGTGCTGGAAAAACTCCAAAGCAAGGAAATGAACCTTGAAAAGGAGCTAGACAGAACGCTTGAAATGTTCAAAAAATTGGAAGTCGACAAGAAACTGCAAGACATTGCCAAACAGCTTGAAGAACTTGCAAAAGCTCAAAAAGACCTTGCCAAAGAAACCAAAGAGCAGCAGGAAAAAGAGGAAAATCAAAACAAAAAACAGGCTGAAAAAGATGCAGAAAAAGACGCTGCCAAAAACGAGGAAATCAAGGAAGAACAGAAAGAACTCAACGAAAAATTTGAGGAAATGAAAGAACAGTTAGAGGAGTTGGACAAAATGAATGAAGAACTCAAAACTCCAAAAGATTTAGAAGATACAAAGAAAAAAGAGGAAGAAGTAACGAAAGACCAAGAGCAAAGTAGTGAGCAATTAGAGCAAAAAGAAAAGAAAAAAGCTGCTCAATCTCAAGAAAATGCTGGCGATAAAATGGAGGAAATGGCAAAACAGATGCAACAAATGAGTTCTTCTGCCGAAATGGAACAGGCACAGGAAGATTACGATGATTTGCGTCAGCTTCTGGAAAACTTGTTGAAACTCTCTTTTGAGCAGGAAGAAATTATGAATGGTTTTAATGAAATCGATCAGCGTGACCCAAAATATATTACGCTTTCTCAAGACCAATTAAAGCTAAAGGATGATGCAGAGATTGTAGAAGATAGTCTTCGTGCGCTGGCAAAACGTGTCATGCAAATCGAAACGTTTGTGATGCGTGAACTTACTGATATGAATGATTATATGGATCAGGTTACGCAGGAAGTAAAAGACCGTAAAAATCCTCGTTTGTTGGCTGGTCGTCAGCAATCTGTCATGACTTCGATTAATAATTTGGCGTTGATGCTCAATGATGTCTTGGAACAGATGCAACAATCTATGTCGCAAATGGGAATGGGAAAACCAAAGCCGAGTAATCAGAGTGGAAGTCCTTCGATGAGTGAGATGCAGCAATCCATTAATCAACAAATAGAAAATTTAAAGAAAAGTGGAAAGTCTGGAAGGCAGCTTTCTGAAGGTCTTGCACAAATTGCAGCACAACAAGAAGCCTTACGCAGAGCCTTACAAAAAGCGATGCAACAAGGAAAAGGAAAAGAAGGTAAAGGCAAGGGTGGAAAAGAAGGAAAAGAAGGAGGACAGCAAGGACAAAACGGAATGCAAGACGGAGAAGGCGAAGGTGGCGAAAATGGAGAAGGCGATGGAGGTTCGCAAGGAAACGGTGGCAATATGTCCAAAATGATAAAAGATATGGAAAAAACCGAAGAAGACTTAGTAAACAAACGCCTAACGCAAGAACTCATCGAACGCCAAAAGCAAATTATGACACGTTTGTTGCAATCCGAAAAAGCAGAAAGAGAGCGTGATTTAGACGAAAAACGAGAAGCCGAACAAGCAAAAGTAAACAAACGAAGAGTTCCACCACAGTTTGAAGAATATTTTAAGCAAAAGGAACAACAAATAGAACTTTTGAAAACGATTCCTCCTGCGCTTAGTCCGTATTACAAGCAGCAAGTGAATGAGTATTTTAAGAAATTGGAGGAGTAAAACATTTTATTTTATGAAGAAATTAATCATATTATTTTTTGTGTTTTTTGTGTGTATTACATCTAGTTTTGCTCAAACAAGAGTATTTAAAGACTATAATTTCAATAAAGGCGAATATTACATACTTGGTGCTTTTGCTCAAAGTGATGAGAATAGTTTACGTGATAGTTTAGGAGAATTTTATACAAATGACATTGCTCTTCTGAATGAATTTAAAAGAACATGGGTTTTTTACGGTTCTAGTCCACATTATTTTTGTGGGTATCACTATGCTATTTATGTTTGCAAAGATGGTTTAGTAGTTGAAACAATCTACGTCAATTTAAACTGCAATGAAATAGTTACAAAAAATGGAGATTTTCCTTTTGACTCTAAAAAGCTAAGTAGGTTTATAGGACGTTTGGAAAAACCATTAAGTACAGAAATAAAATTTAATTCATTGTCAGCAGTAAGAGAGTATAGAAATGATGTTTTGAACAATCAAAGACTGATAATGACTGAAACTCCTAAATGGGTAGATTATGAAGGGTATTTTGATTTTACCTATGTATGTACAGACGACTACAAAGTTTGTATTGATAAAAACGATAGTTTAATAAATGTGATGCATGAAAATATATCAAACACCTATCCTAATGAAACTTTTGCATTATCTGATGTAGGAGGTTCAATGAATGAAATTGATGTACATATTGATTGTAGTAAAACTCTTTCGGACAAATTTAACCTTTATAAAAGAGATACAACAAGTTACTTTGGCAAGTGGAAGCCTTATGAGTTATCTCTTAAGAGTTATTGGATAGCTAGATAATGCAATACATAGAAAAAATAAAAGATAAAGATTATTTCGTAACAAAAATAAATGCTTCTAAATTTAAAGGCTATAAAAATTTGATAGAAGAATTTAGAATTGCTTTTTCTATTCCTTCTACTGTTTCAAATCTTGATGCTTTGAATGATTATCTGACTCATTTAGATTGGATAGAACAGAAAAATTACAAACTCATCATTAAGAATATGAATAAAGTAGAGAAAAATAAAAACGATTATGAAGAGTTTTTCTCTATAATTGAAGGTGTAGAAAATCATTGGAAAGATTAAAGAAAATAGATTTTATTGTAGAATATGTAGGTAATTCTTAATCAAAAACAAACCAATGAAAAAACTATTCATTTTATCCATTTTTTGTCTATTCAGTTTTCCCTCTTTTGCTCAAATAACAGTAGAGTTTTCTGAATATATGCAACAAAGAGAGTGCGAATGGAGAATCAATGGAGCTACTTTCAATCCTTCTTTCAAAAAAGTAGGTATTACCACAAACTATCCCAAAATGGATACTATATTTTTTTGGGACGAACGTGGAAAAGATACAGTTCTTACTCGCCTAAAACCTAACAAAAAATATATAATGACAGTAGGTTGCTGTGATGCAGGTTTTGACATTTATTACAAAGAAACATTCAAAGAATATCAAGCAGTTTTAGATACTTCCGAAATGTGGTTTAAATGGATAGAAGCTGGAAAAGTGAAAGTGAAAATTAAGAATAATTCAGAAAATGATACACTAATCTTTGTTTATGGAGATTTTGCAGTCTCTTCCTACTGGACAGGTTCTTATCGGTAATCAAAATTCAGAATGGACATTACCTTTTAAGGGATATTATACGACAAATAATGATAACTTAGTCATAGCCAAATATAATTCTGCTTTAGAATCTGAAACCGAAGAAGGAACTATTAATTGGGATACTTTGCTTAATTATTCAGTACTAGATATTATTTGTTGGGAAAGAGTAAGAATTTTTGATAACGAAAAAATCATTATCCATTATGATCATAAGACTAAGAAAGTGAGATTAGAATGGAGAAAATGACATCGTTTTTTGTCTATTTTCCACGCCGTTGTTTGTCTTTATTTTCGGCTTGCCGTTACGATAACCAACAACACAAATACACACGAGTTTTGACAAAATGATTGCTTTCTTATCTATTGAATCGAAAACTTAGAACAACAGCAAAAAATATATATGGGATTAATCTACACAAAACTTATCTTGTCTAACCCAAAAAAGACAGATTTAAAACCGATAGAAGTACAAGCTCTAGCAGATAGAGGAGCTTTACACCTTTGTATTCTTGAACACATTGCTATACAACTTTCGCTTGAAGAGTTGGAAAGAAGAGAAGTAATTATAGCTGACGGAAGTAAAAAATCAGTTGCTTATGTCGGACCTCTAAAAATTACTTTTGAGAATAGAAATTGTTATACAGGGGCATTGGTATTGGGTGATGAAACGCTTTTGGGAGCTATTCCAATGGAAGATATGGATTTAATCTTACAACCTTCATTAAGGAAAATTACAGTTAATCCACAAAACCCAAATATTGCTGTTTCGGTAGTGAAATAGAAGGAATGTCTTTTTTATGAGGATAGAATAGAAGCAACGAAATAATAAATAAAACGCAGATTAAATTAGACTTCAACAACGATATTACACTTTGTTGGGTTGAACAAAACAATTTATGTTAATCAAAAAAATAAGGCTCAAAAACTTCAAGAATTTCAAAGATGCAGAACTAGAACTTAGTGATATGAATGTTCTTGTAGGTGCAAATGCGTCTGGAAAATCTAATTTTTTGCAAGCCTTAAAATTCTTGAAGGATATTCAGGAACATGGACTTGAAAATGCCATTTCTTTACAGGGAGGGATGGAGTATTTGAGAAATATAAATTGTGGAGAAGAGGAAGCCGTTGAGATTGAAGTGGAGTTTTATCTTAAATCAGAGAAGAAATTAAATACTTATGACAAACACAATGAAAATATATTTTTATCTTATGAGGTGGGAATAATGATTTATAAGAAACTAATATTTTCATTATCCTTAAAAGGAGATGACGAAATTAGAGAAACTATATTTTTAAGTGGAAAACTTCAAAAGAAATTATCAAAATTAGACCAATTGGAAAAGTTCAGTCTTAAAAACTATGAAGGAGAATATGTAAAGAGAGATAAAACTGAAAAAAGAGTATTTAAGTACGGTAATTATAGCATTCTTATACCTATTTTTGAATTTGAACCGTATGAAACTAATATATTTGATAAGAAAATTTCTATTACACAATCATTATTAGAAATAAACTTATTCCCAGAAAACATATTTGATTATTCGTTATTCGATTTCGACTTAAAAAGAATAAAACAACCCAGTTCAATAATAGGAAAAATAGATTTAGGAAACGACGGACACAACCTAGCTTTAGTAATTAAAAAAATACTAGCAGACGAAAAAAAAGCTCGTCAATTCTCAAATCTAATCAGCGATATTTTACCGTTTATAAAATCCATAGAAACAGAAAAGTTTTACGATAAGTCTTTACTTTTCAAAATCCAAGAAAAAGGACATACTTCGCCAATTCCTAGTTCGTTGCTTTCTGACGGAACGGTTTCGGTTACGGCTATTTTAATAGCTTTGTTTTTTGAAAATAATCGTCTGACAATTATCGAAGAACCCGAATATGGAATTCATCCTTCACTTGTTTCGAAGTTGGTAGATACGTTTTATGAAGCTGCCAAAAACAAACAGATTATTATCACTACGCATAGTTCAGAAATTTTAAAACATATAAAATTAGAAGATTTACGACTAATTTCAAGAGATGCAAACGGTTTTTCTACCGTTTCAAAACCTGCCGAAAAAGAAATGGTAAACCAGTTTTTGAAAAATGAATTAGGGATAAACGACCTTTTTGTTCAAAATCTTTTAGATATATAAAGTATGGCGTATCGAATATTATTTGTTTTTGTAGAAGGTGTAGATGATAAGTATCAATTACGAATTAAAAATTACGGATTACGAATTTAATTAGCTGATTATCAATTAGTTATAATTCTAAAAATAGCAATTTATTTAATTCTTATTCCTAAGCGTTTTGTTGAAAAAATAATTTCTCCATTTATTCAAGAAAAAGGAAATTACAGTTTGATAAAACCGATTGAATATGCTGTAAAATCTAGTCAAGAATTGAGAAAATTTATTCAAACTATAGCGCATCAAAGTAATCAAAATTATATTTTACTATGTGATTTGGATAGTAACGGAGATAAAAACTCAACTGTAAAAAGTAGAGTAGAAAAAGTTATTGAAAAGTATGGACAAGTGTTAGATGAAAACAAGATAGTTGTTGTCAAAGAAGAAATTGAAAGTTGGTATTATGCAGGAATCACGGCTGAAAAATTAGAAGAATTAGGACTTCCATTTTTAACTAATACAGAAACACTCACAAAAGAAGAGTTTGAAAGAATAATTCCAAAAACGTTTATTTCTCCTAATGATTTTATGGTAGAGGTCTTGAAAGAATATGTTTTGGAAGAAGGAAAAAATAAAAATATTTCTCTAAATTATTTTATAGGAAAATTGGAAACTGATTATCGAAAACAAAGAAAAATGAAAATAGGAATTATTTCAGATACACATTCATATTTAGACCCAAAAGTAAAAACGTACTTCAAAGATTGCGATCAGCTTTGGCACGCAGGAGATATTGGAAGTATAGAAGTTGCTGATGAACTGGAAGCCTTCAAACCTACTATTTTTGTTTATGGAAACATTGATGACCAAAAAATGAGAGTTCGTTATCCCAAAAATCAGATTTTTGAGTGTGAAGGAGTGAAAGTTTTTATGACACATATTGGAGGTTATCCACCAAATTATAAACCTGAAATTAGGAAAGAATTAGACGAAATAAAACCTAAGATTTTTGTGTGTGGACACTCTCATATCCTTAAAATAATGCCTGATGTTAAAAGAAACTTGATACATTTTAATTCTGGTGCAGCAGGAAAGCACGGTTTTCATCACATGAGAACGCTTATAAGATTAGAAATAAATAAAGGCAAAATAGAAAATGTAGAAGTGATAGAATTAGGCAAACGAGGAACGATTACAGAAGAAGATAATGTGTAATTCTACTGAAAAATGCTGCAATTTATTGGTAAATGATTGGGATGATATTTACGATGAATGGAAATAATACGAGCTACATTTTGTTTGTAACGTAGTAACTTGATTTATCAAATTATTTGTTTTTATCTCTCTCTATTTCTCAAATCTATCCAACCTCTTCTTACCCATTCTCTAGTAATCGCTTTTAAAGAAGAATGATTTGAAAGGCATTTTGCATTTTCGTCTTGTTCTCCATTATTACTTACAAAACAAACTTTTTTACACGTAAAGCAAACCTTCAAAACTAAAACAGGAGTTCCATTTTTATAAAAAATCAAAATATCTCTATATACAGTATGACAACGAGTAACAGCATAACTTTCGCAGCTCGTAATAGGAAAAACTTGTATTAATTGTTGAATATCAGCTTCCTCCTTCAAAACAGCTCGTTTTTCAAGATAGTTTTCTAAAAGTGGCGCAGAATTATCAAAAGGGAAATCATCATTCAAAAAGTAAATTTCTAAATTTTGACTAACATTTTTTGTAGTATCAATTTTTTCAGCGTTTTCTTTTGCTATTCCACCAAAATACCATTGAACAGAATCTACTTCCTGTTTGGGAAAATAATCTTGATAAGAAAAATTATTTTGTGAATACGAAAAATGAATTAATCCAATGAATAGAATCAAGGATAAAATTGGTCTAGCCACACGACTAGAAAGTAGAGTTTGTTTTGACATACATAAAGGTAATTATATTTTTTAATTTTTCGTTTGTATGTTGTTAAATTGTGTGTATTTCGTTTTCATAGATATTTACAAAACCATTATGAAACTATATGCGTATATCCAGTAAGGTTAATTTGATATATAATTCACAAAAATGGATAATTATAGTTTTTACAAAAGTATGTACGATAAGGAGGTTGCTATAAAGTCTCTTTTAGATACTTCAATAGGTTTACCTCTAACTATTCTAACTCTTATTGTTGGTATAAATAATTATTTGTTGAAGGATTTGGCATTATGTTTTCAAAATTCAAATGATTTTATAATAATATCGTTAGTTGTAAACAATTTATTATTAATTATCTACTTCATAGGAAGCATTATCTTCCTAATCGCATCCTATACCAATGGCATAAAAGGGTTTGAATATAGCGATATAGGTAATTTAATGTCTATTAGAGAGTGGCAAAATGATTTTATTAAAACAGCAGAAAATGAAATTCCTGCTCAATTGGAATTCGAAGATAATCTTATAGATCAATTAGCCTCTATTACTGATGATAATACAAAAGTGAATAATAAAAGAACATTTTGTCTCTACATAGCTAAATGTTTAGTAATGATGTGTGTTTTATTTAGTATTATTAATCTATTTTTAATTCAACTATTAAATTATTTATTATGAGTAAGGAAAAAAATGAAGTGAAAAAGGAAAAAACTCAAGAGATGGATAAATCTTCGGATAGCAAAACAATCAGAACAACTGGTTTTCCCAAGAAAGTCATAAGAAAGCACGAGAAAGGAGGAAGACTCGATTTAAATAGTTGATAATCTGAAATTATAGTTTACTTATAAAATGCTAATTCGTTTTCAAACGAATTAGCATTTTGAACTTACTCTTAATTAATCCCCAAATCAGTAATCTGTTTTTGTATTTTTGCTTGCAGTCCTTTCTTTACTTTTTCATAATCTTCTGTACTTTCCAATTTATCCTTTACAGAAAAATAAAACTTAATTTTCGGTTCTGTTCCCGACGGTCGCATACTTATCTTACTTCCATCTTCGGTATAAAAGGCAAGTACATTTGACTTTGGTAAATCGGTTTCCATAGGCTTAGAAGTTCCTTTTTGTACATCTAAAATAGTTTGATACTCATAATCGTAAACATGTAACAAATTACTTCCAGCTAGTTTTTTTGGAGGATTTTCTCTAAATTTTTTCATCATTTCTTCAATTTGTGCAGCTCCTTGTTGTCCCTTTTTGGTAATGGAAACTAATTCTTCCAGATAAAAACCATATTCTTTATAGATTTCGATAAGCCATTCAAAAAGCGAAAAACCTTTATCTTTTGCATACGCAGCCAAAAGCGCAATACTTGCACATGAAGCAACGCCATCTTTATCACGAACTTCATCGCCAATCAAATAACCATAACTTTCTTCGCCTCCTAAAATAAATTCTTCATTCGGACTTTCCTGTTTTTTGGTTTCGATAAGTGCAGCAATGTGTTTGAAACCAGTCAAAGTATCGTACAAATTAACATTGTATTTTTGAGTAATTTCTTTAATAAGTTCTGTCGTTACAATGGTTTTTATTACCATTTGATTTCCATTTAATTTTCCTGCGTTTTTCCATGCTTCCAAATTATAAGCCACCAACAAAGCCAGCGTTTGATTTCCGTTCATCAAAACAAATTCGCCTTCTTTATTTTTAACTGCAATTCCTACTCTGTCGGCATCTGGGTCGGTTGCCATCACAACATCAGCATTTACTTTTTTTGCTTTTTTGAGAGCTAAAGTCATTGCTTCGGCTTCTTCTGGGTTTGGATAAACTACCGTCGGAAAATTTCCATCTGCTAGAGCTTGTTCTTCTACTACATGGATGTTTTCAAACCTCAATTTTCTCAATGCCTTTGGCACAAGTGTAATTCCTGTTCCGTGAATTGGTGTATAAACGATTGATAAATCTTTTTGACGTTGTACAATTTCCCTTGTTTTTTTATCAGCTAAAGGTTCTAATATTTGATACAAATATTCTTTGTCCATTTCTACTCCTAGATTTCCTATCAAATCAGGTTTTCCTTCAAACTTTATTTCATCTACACTTTTTATCGCCTGTACTTCTGTGATAATATTTTTGTCGTGAGGCGCAACTACTTGTCCACCATCTTCCCAATAAGCTTTATAACCGTTGTACTCCTTCGGATTATGAGAAGCTGTCAAGACAACGCCACTTTTACAACCCAAATGACGAATAGCAAAAGAAAGCTCTGGAGTAGGACGCATCGCAGTAAATAAAAATGCTTTTATACCATTAGCCGAAAAAACATCAGCTACAATTTGAGCAAATTCTGGTGAATTATTACGGCTATCATAAGCAATAGCAACGCTAATATCTCCTTCTTTTTTGTTTGGAAATGATTTTTTGAGATAATTGGAAAGTCCTTGAGTAGCTGCACCGACGGTATAACGATTCATTCGGTTTGTGCCTACGCCCATAAGTCCACGAAGTCCACCTGTTCCGAACTCTAAATCTTTATAAAACGCATCTGTAAGGTCTGTTTCAGATAGTTTTTTGATGGCTGCCTTTGTTTCGTTGTCGTAATTTCCGTCTAACCAATGATTGACTTTTTGTTGAATTGTTGATTCTAGCATAATTATTTTGTGTGTCGCTCGTGGGACACGAGCAACGGTTTATTTTTGCGATTTATAATTTACGATTTAAGAAGTAGCTTTGTTTTGGTGTTATTTTCTATTAGTAGAATAGAAAGTAATCCTACCGTTGCTTGTGTCCTTATTATATCCGTCAAGCTATAAATAAGTTTTGGTTTTTACTCCTTTAGGAGTTGCATATTGGTAGCAAAATCTAAAAATCTCCCTTCATTTACTCCGTAGGAGTTGTATATTGGTAGCGTTCTTAATGCAAAATGCTACCAATATGTAGTTCTTAACGGAACAGAAAGGTTTTTTTCTCTAATTTCTCTACCACTATAAAGTTCCTAACGGAACAGAATAACTATAAAATTTTAACTTAACAGACATGGTGTCCTCACGAGCGACCTATATTTCAACTCCAAAAATACAAAAACGAATTTTGATTTTAAGAATTGTTGTAATTTTATCAAAAAAAACTAACTTACTTGTTTCTATTTAGTTATAGATTTTTAGGTCATTCCATCAAAAAAACTGTATTCCATTTTATTATATATATGAAAAATTTATTTTTTACGCTTTCTATTTTTTGTCTTTTTGTAGCTTCTACTTTTTTATCAGGTTGTGTTTCTTTTACTTCCTACGATGCTTTAGAACGCTTAGAATATGCTGATTTAGAGGGTTATGAGTACCAAAATAAAGATTACAAACCTACCAGCGACACTACTCGTTTTATGTATTTTACAGATAAAGATAGCTTCGAAACTGCTTTTGGAAAGATAAAAGACGGTGATAAGATTGATTTTTCGGAGCAGCTTGTAGTAGCCGTTGTAAAATATGAAAAACGACCTTCTCAAATCAATACCGAACATATTACTTATGCACAAAAAGAGATTATTTGGTTGTATGAAGATGATTATTCACAGACAACTGCCAAATATCCATTTGTAGGAATGGTTTTGATTGAAAAAAAATCGTTTGACAGAGTTGTCTTTGTAGAAAATGGAAAGACGGTATATATTATTTCTACTGCGAAGGCGATAGAAAGAGAGAAAAAGAAATTAGAAGAAACCTTTAATAGAAAGGAAACAGAAAAATAGTAAATTTGTGAATGGAAAATTTTATTCTTTCTCTTATTTTTTGGTTTCCTCTTTTTGGAAGTATTCTTTGTTTGATTCCTTTTGGAGAAAACAAAACTCATTTCTACAAAGCGATTGGAATAGGCGTTCTTTCTATCGAACTGTTTTTGGTACTGTTACTGCTTTATTTTGCCAAAACGAATTTAGATTTACAACTTTTAGATACTCTAAATAATGAACAAAATCTACTTTTATCTGAAAAGTTAAGTTGGTGGCATGTCAGTTTGGGAGATTTTGGAATTTTGCAGGCTGATTACTTTTTGGGAATAGATAAGAATAATGTTTTGTTGATTGCTCTTGCTGCACTTATTTTGTGGGTAGGAGCTTTGGCTTCTGTTTTTTCTAAAAAAGTGTTAGTTCGTCCTCGTTTGTATTTTTTCTTATATTTATTGCTTTCTTGTGCAGTAATGGGAAGTTTTTTGTCGCTTGATTTCTTACTTTTCTTTATTTGTTTTGAGTTTATGCTGCTTCCTATGTATTTTTTGATAGGAATTTGGGGAGGAAAAAAGAAGGAATATGCAGCCATAAAATTTATTATTTACACTTTGGTTGGTTCGGTTTTGATTCTGATTGCAGGAATAATCATCGTAAATTCTGGAATAGACATTACCAAAACGGCTTCAGAATTAGGAATAACGAATAAAGAACTCATCACAAAACTTAATAATTCTACGTTTCTTACTGAAAATGCTATTCAAATTGTGCATTCTTTTGATATGCTTGCCTTCAAAGATGCCAATTATTTTTCTGCTGATTCTGCTCTTTTTCCTTCTGCTACTTTTGGTGAAAATACGTTACGAATAACTGTTTTCTTTCTGCTTTTTATTGGTTTTGCGATTAAATTACCGATTGCACCTTTACATACGTGGCTACCGATTGCCCATGTAGAAGCCTCAACACCGATTTCGATGGTTTTGGCTGGCGTACTTTTGAAAGTTGGAGGATATGGACTTTTGCGTTTGCCTTTTTCTGTTTTTACAGATGTGGCGATAGATTTTTCGGTTTGGATAGGAGCTTGGGGCGTTTTTTCGATGTTGTATGGAGCTTTTTTAGCATTAGGACAGACACATCTCAAACGTATGATTGCTTATTCTTCGGTTTCTCACATGGGTTTTGTGCTTTTGGGTTTGGCTGCTATCAATGCAGAGGGAACAAATGGAGCAATGTATCAAATGCTTAGTCACGGACTTATTTCGCCTTTACTTTTCTTGTTGGTGGGAGTTCTTTACGAGCAAACTAATGATTTGACAATTACTTCTTATAGTGGACTTTTCCATAAAATGCCTCGTTATACGGCTTTTGTAGGAATTGCTTTTTTTGCAGGTTTGGGACTTCCTACTTTTTCTAGTTTTGTAGCCGAACTGACTGTTTTTTTAGGAGCTTTTTCGTCGGATTATATTCCGATTTGGTTATCTATTCTATCTACTCTGACCCTAATTCTGACAGCTAGTTATTTTCTTTGGACGTACAAAAGAATGTTTTTAGGCGATTTTTCACTCCATCAAACTCTTAAAAACGTGGATTTTCAAGATATTTCTACCTCTCAAAGAATTATTGCTATCATCTTGATTTTTTTTATTGTTCTTTTGGGGATTTTGCCGAATTTGGTTTTTTTGTGGGTTTAATTACACAATTTATCTACTAGTAAACAATAAATCTATGATAGTCCTAGCTCGTTCAATGGAACGATTAGATTTTTGGCTATTTATTGATACTGTTCCATCATAATCTGCTGTATTTCATTCTTTTCTCAAAAAATCTAATTCATCTGCTATAGTTTGTATATCTTCTTCTTCCAAATCTAATGTAATAATATACTGGTCAGAAGGCATTTTTAAAGCGTCAATTAAATTTTTGTGAGATAATTCTGCTGCTTGACTTCTTGTATTATATCCAACTTTCAAACGAATAAGATTAAAAACAGCGTAATAAGCCCTACTAACGGCACTTCTTTTATAAGATTCGTCTGTATTTTTATTTAACTCTTCAGCTAATTTAAAGTATTCTTTCCAAGAAAAACTCATTATATTTATTTAGTAGTTTTCAATTCCTATGGAAAGCAATTTTTTTACTCCCTTATAGTTCATTATTTCTTTAAATTCAGCATTTTTAAATAATTCTCGTTTTTTATTGAATGCTTCTTGATAACTCAAAGGGGTGCAAATTCCTAAAAAAAGAGTAATTTGATTTTCTTCATTCTCTTCTGTGTCAGTAGCTATTTCTAAAGAAAATTTTGCATTATCAAAAAACTGAATTAGTAATTTAGGCAATGACTGCAAAACGAAAACTAAATCATTATTTTTTCCTATAAATTCAATGATAGTAGATTTATCATCGAATTTATAAAAAATACCTAAAGAATTTTGATGTTTTTTTAGAGAAGAACGTTTTATCTGCAATTTTTTGTTCGTTCCTTGTACTTTATCAATCATAATTTTATTTATTAATAGGTTTACTTTAAAACGCTAAACAAAATAATTTAGTTACATAAATCAAACGAATTTTTGTAGGCGATTTTTCGCTCCTATTTTTTACAAATCTATTGCTATCATTCTGATTTTCTTTGCTGTTCTTTTGGGAATTTTGCTGAATTTGGTTTTTGGGTGGTTTTAGGAAAAATACTTTTTTTGAAGACAAACTATACTTTCCTTATTCTTTTGAGTAGAATAAGGATTTTTTTTGTGTAAAATGAAAAAATAAAGTAGTGTTTGCTACTCAAAAGTAGAGCCTAAAAAAGGAGTGTTTTTTTATTAATTGAAAATAAAATGAATTATTCAATTTAATATAAAAATAATTTAATTAAACCACGTTCATAATACGTATTCACACTAGCAAATGTCGCATTCAAAATAAAAAACCAGTAAAAACCCTGATTTTAAGTAACTTATCATTGTTTATTTAATTTTTTTTACTATACTTGTTTTTCTTTGCAAATAAGTAACTAATTGTAACCATGATACTATTTTCTAAAATATATAAGCTGTTTGAAGCCAAAAAGTATTATTTTCTATACGTAAGTTTAGTAATTATGCTATCTTCTTGTGGAGGAAGTGCTTGTACTTCTGTTTCGGAACCTGTGATTTTAGTGCCGGGGTATGGAAGTAAATCTACTTTGTGGAAAGATGTAGGTTATATTGAAAAGTTACAAAACGAAGGACATTCGTATGGTGGACATTATACGATAGATGCAGAAAATCAATTAGTAGATTTTGAGCCTTATTCTAACTCAACAGGCATTGAAGACTTTTATACTCTCTCTTTTTCTGATTCTACGAAAGGAATTACAGAACTTTCTGAACAATTGGGTTACTGCATTCAAGAAATTATATATCGAACTGGTGTAGAGAAAGTAAATTTAGTAGGATATAGTATGGGTGGAATAATTTGCAGAAAATACATAGTTGATAATAAGGACTATCATTCTGTAAATAAATTAGTTACGATTGCTTCTCCTCATCAAGGGAGTTCTTTAGCGAATCTTAGTTATGGAGTAGAAAATATTTTGGGAACTAATCTTTATAAAGAACTTATAGCAGAACTACAAAAAGAAATTCCATTAGCAATGAACGGTGCAGCTATTTCTGACTTAGTAAAAACAGATAATGGGCTTTTAAACATTCTTAATCAAAGTCAGCACCCTTCCGATATTAATTATCACTTTATTGCTGCTCGTTCCTCATTATGCGATATAGCGAAAGAATTATTAGAACTTGAATACGAAGGAGATTTAGTTTCTAGTACGGATAGCCAGACTTTGGAGGTATGTCGCAATAAAAATTTAATAAATGCAAGATTTACTATAATAAATGATGCCGATCATTTTTCTATATTAGAAAAAAATGATATTTTGCAAAACATTCTTCCACTATTTGTAAAAATAAATAAATAAAACTCTCTTTATGTCTAAAACGAACTACTTGTGGCTTACTGTTCTTTTACTTCTATTTTCTTGTTCAGATGATGATTGTAATACTAATGATTTAGATTATGATGGTGTAAATGATGTTATCGATAATTGTATCTCTAAGGAAATGGAAGAGAATGTAGAGTTAGTTGATGTTTGTACAGGGTGCATAAAAAAAACTGATATAAAAACTACTGTTACGGAAAAAATAAGAAAGTTGAAGATTTATTTAGAAATCTCTGGAAGTATGAAAGGCTATATGCCAAAACAAAACGGAAAAAGTACAGAATTTCAGCAAAAAATGGCTAGTCTTTTTTCGTGGTTCGTAACAAGTGCAACAGCAGATACCAAGCAATTTTACGGAATTAAAGATGACAAAACTACATTAGAATATGAATCAAAAGATGATGTAGCTTCGAAAATATCTCGTTCTGATTTTAGTTTTGGTGCTACTACAACATTACCAGACTTAATAGAAAATGTAATAAACGAAAATGGAAAAGAAGACGTAAGTATAATTGTTTCTGATTTTTTGTATTCTCCTCCCAGTATTCTTAACTTAGAAGGAACATTGAATGTAAAACTTAGAGAAATGTTTTTGAAAAATCCAGATATGGCACTTTCTGTTTATGCTTTTAAATCTGACTTTGAAGGAAAGTTTTATACAGTAAGCAATAAGACAGTATTAAATTGCTGTTCTGACAAACGTCCTTATTATGTTTGGGTATTGGGAAAACAGGCTTTAGTAGAACAGATAGACAAACTTATTAATGATAAAAATATAGGTTTTTTAGAAGAGTTGCACATAGGGAAGAAATATGAAACTATTTATGGAGAGATTATGCCTTTATCAGGAAGAGATTCAGAAGCATATTGGCAAAGAAGTGCTGACTGTAAAAATATAATTACAGGAGCAGAAGTGAGTGAAGAAGAACCATTAAAATATACTATCGGAATTAATTTGAAAGACCTTCCTAAAATGTATAAGCGTAAGGAATACCTAATGAATAATTTTGAGGTTAATTCTGGTGAATCAGCTAGTCGTATAAAAAGTATAAAAACGTATAGCGAGTTTGAAAAGAGCATAAATGAAGGAGAAGTAAGACTCTCACAACAATATACGCATTTTATAGAAATAGAAACTGTTTCTGTTAGTGTACCTTGTAGAGCTGATTTAAAATTAGAACTCAAAAGTAATCTTCCAAACTGGATAGATAAATGGAATACTGAATCTGATGAAACAGATGCAGATCGAAATGAAAAAACAGTTCTTTTAAAACGAGTTTTTTCAGGTATTAATGAAGCTTATGAAAATAAAATTTTATTTTCCTACTCCTATATTGTTACTTCTAGTAATTTATAACAACAACTAACTATAAAAATTTATGAGAGATTTATTAAGAACTATCTACGAAAATATTTTGAGGAATATTACCAAAATTCCTGCAAGTACAACTAATGCATGGAGAGAAGACATTTTTCCTACTACTTTCTGGTTAGTTGTAATTATTTCTTTGCTTTCTGTACTTTTATTCTATTACTTTTTTAACAAATTGTACTCTTCTTATAATGGAAAAGGAAACTGGTTTGCTACCTTATTTCTCAACGCCTTTATTTGTGGAGGAGTAGCAATAACAATTGTTTTGGTAGCTATAAAACTTCCTGTAAAGCAAATTTTAGCCTTAATATTATGGTATGGTACAATCAATTTTGTTTACGGATTACTACTTTTCTTATTCGGAACTCTACTTCTAAAATGGTTTTCTCCAAATGGTAGAAAAGTTCCTTTTTAAAAGAAGCGAAGTATAATTTCATAAAAAATACAACTAACTTTCTTAAACGTAAAAAAAATGAGTAGTAAAAATAATTTATTTATATTCGGAATTGGTGGAACAGGAACTAGAGTAATAAAATCTTTGATAATGCTTCTTTCACAAGGCGTAAAAATAAATGCTGAAAAAGTAATTCCTATCCTAATCGATCCACACGAAACAAGTGAGGAGTATAGAAAGGTAAAGATAATGTTGGAACAATATGAAAAAATGTATCAACATAGCAAAACTACTGGTTCTTCATTTTTCTCCACTCAAATAGTTCCTTTAGGAAAACTAAAAGCAGAAAAAGATGAAACACAAAACATAGATAATTCTTTTGGTGTCAATTTTAGTAAATATTCAAAGAATACTTTTGAGGAATTTATCGGATATAATCAAGATATGGAACGTAAAGACCAAAACTTTGTGTCTATGTTTTTTTCAGAAAAAGATAGAAAAAGTGAAATGGCAGTAGGTTTTCGTGGTAACCCAAGTATGGGAAGTATTATCTTGAATAAAATAGAAGATTCAGCAGAGTTTCAGTTTTTCAAACGTGTCTTCAATGATGGAGATAAGATATTTTTGGTCAGTTCTATTTTTGGAGGAACAGGAGCTGCTGGTTTTCCTCTTCTTCTCAAAAATTTGCAAGCAGCAGGAGATAATATTCAGAAAGCTGTAAAAGGCGCTGTTAGTGTAATGCCTTATTTCAAATTAGATGAAAATAGAGAAAGTTATATTGATTCAAATTCTTTCATAACCAAAACAAAGGCTGCACTTTCTTTTTATGAAGGACAACTAAAAGGAATAGATGACCTTTATTATATTGCTGATAGTCAGCTTGCAATGAACAAAAATGATGAGAAAGTACAAGATAATCCTTCTCACTTAGTAGAAATGATGGCTGCTATGGGAGTTATTAATTTTACTTCTCTAAATAAAATATATGACCCTAATGTATCTTCTACACAAAGAAGTGGAAGTTTTCACGAATGTGCCATTAATGTGGATAATAAAGAACTTTCTTTATACGATTTGGATCAAAACACGCTTAGTTCTATCCATAAACCAATTATCAAAACGCTCTTTATGGCTTATATCTATAATGTATTAGGTAGAAGAGAAAAACAACAGCCGTGGTTTAAAGAAGCAATAGGCGAGGAATACGAACAAGGATTTATTAAATACAATGGAGAATTCGAACCTTTAGCTAAGTTTTTGGAAGATAATAGGAAATGGACAGCAGAATTAGGCATAAAGGAAAGAAAGTTTTTGCCTTTTAATATAGAGCATACAGATATGAATGAATGGGTATCAAATCACGGTAAAGTAATGAAGAAAAACTGGAAAAATACGATTTTAGGACAAAATTTGGCAGATGATAGTATAAATACGATACTTAATTCTTATTCTAGAAAGACAAAAACACAGGAGAAGGGTTTCGAAAAAATGTTAGAGCTAATGGATTTAGCAACTGACGAAATATACAAGAAGTATTTTAAGGTTAAGTTTCAAACTGCTTAAAACAATTATTTCTTTACTTATCCACAAAAATTTAACTCTACTATTATGGCAAAGCAACTTACTTCAGGGCGTTACCTACTTACATTACGAAAAGAAAGAAATACGGAAAAACAAGGTTGGCATGAAACTGTCGTCTATAATTCTTCTCGTATAGAGGAAATAGATGATCCCAATGGCTCAAAAGTAGCTATTCCACCAAGTTCAATTCCTACGCCTTTTGCTCAAATGCACCTGTACGAAATTGCATTCAAAATGCTTAATCGTATAGGACACGAGGGAAATACTATTTATCATTATTTGGTTTCTGAATGTCTTGATGCGATAGACTTAATCTATAATCTTAGAGAACACTTGCAAGCCGATAAGGAAGGACATTTTGAGCTTATAGAATGGAATATTGAAGAGCGTACAAAGGCTCTTAAAAAATCAGAAAACGAAGGACACCAACTTTTGGGAAAAACAGTAGAACTCTTTACAGGAGAACTCTCTCCCTTCGAAACAGATGCACAAGGAGAAAGAAATACACCTAACTTTTATATCCTTACTTATGATTCTACGCCGATTATAGCTACTTCGCCACTTACCTTTGCTTTTGTTGCGCCAAAGGTGGATAAAGAGCTAGTTAGTTCTATCAAAACTATAGATGGTAGAGCTATGTTTACAGGTCTGAAAGGACTCAATCAGCGTTCTTTAGAGTTTCAAACGTATGTACACCGTCTTTTCTACCTACACAAAGATAAGCTCAATCAAATGGGTCATGTACATGATTATCTGCGTATTCAGAGAGAGCAGTTTCATAAGGAAAAAGGTAATACTATTAGAGATATTTACGATGAAACTTCTACTATGGGAGCTTTCGAAACAGATTATAAAGATGTAGTAATTGGTAAAAAAACACCACGCATAGAAAAGGTAGCATGGAAAAGTTGTGCGCCTATTATTTCAGATGGCGATTTGGATAGTAGTTATGTCATAAAACCCAGTCCGTCGAAACAAAAAACAGCTCGTTTGGAAATAAAAGACGGCAATGATACCAAAAAAGTGTTGCCTTTAGTCTTGCAAGAAGGTTTTGATAATCCAGACCTAAATTATTTTAGAGGAAAACCATGGAATAGCAAAACAAAAGTAGAATATTCATTACCAAGTAGAGATTGGAATGATAGAATACTACCTCAAGTAAATGCAAATTATCCATACTTAGTGCCGACAGATTTATTAGCAGAAGATTTGATACGTATGCCGTATCGTATCAATGAAGAATGTTTTGTAGTACCAGAAAACCATGTACATGAACCTGATGTAGATTTTCTTTTGCCTGTTACAGACCTATATTTTAAGTTCTTTGAGCCAGAAACGCTTATCGAAAACCTCACTATCATCAAAAATGATACAAAAGAAGGAGATATAAAGGTAGAACTAAAAGTGCCTATTCGTGGAACAGATAATAGACCTGCGTATCTTACTTTTACACGCTACTATGATTATGAAAAGCCGAGAAATGAGAAAAATGGAAAAATAATCAACTTAGTAGATGATAGAAAAGATACTACAATGGATGATATTCCTTCGCCTTTTTCTATTAGTATTTATCCTTTTGTACGTACTGGAGATGTTTCTTATGATAATATGTATAAGATTATGTTGCTTTCTACACAACTAGAAGGAGTTCCTCCTTATTCACTTAGAGCATATAAAGAAGAAAAAGCAATTGAAGAAAATGATAAAGCTATTCAGAAGATTAATAAGTTTGAGCGTAAGGTAGAAGACTCAAATCTTTCTATATTTTCAGTTTCAGGAACTTGTTTCGATGCTATCGAAATAGAAACTCCATATAAAGGAAAGGCAGGACATAATGCAAAAGGTTGGATTTTACCACGATGGAAGAAACCACCACAACGAGGAACTAATCCAAAACCATTTACAGTAGCTGTAGATTTTGGAACGACAAACACTTTTGTAGCTTTTACTAACGATGATACCAAAACAGAGGGAACAATAAAGGCGTATCCTTTTTTCATAGGAGAGGAAGACATGCAAGCCGTTACACTTAACAAACCTACAGGGAACAAAAACCATGTTATGTTAGAAAGGTATAATTTCCAAGATTCAATAACAGGACTTGCACCTACATTTTTTCAAGATAGAATGTTTATGCCTAACCTTATTGGAAATCCTCCTGCACAGAAAAATAACTATGGAAACTGGCGCAATACCTTTCCTATTCGTACTGCTCTTGTTCACTCCGATGACGTGAAGTTTGATCCTATGTTGAATGCTTCCATTAGTTTCTTGTTTGAAAAAGATTATTTAGATATAGATAGACATGGACAGAGAGTAACAACTAGTTTAAAATGGTCTGCTGATAATTCAAAGCTAGTAAAAGTGTATATTGAGCAACTGCTTTTTATGATTAGGAATAAAATCTTACTAAATGGAGGAGATTTGTCACAAACTCGTTTGGTATGGTTCAAACCACTTAGTTTACCAAAACGCTTAACAGATAATCTAAAAAATTTATGGGATAAAAAATCTAAGGAACTAATTAGTAAATCTGTAGAAGTTAGATTAGTAAATGAGTCGGAAGCACCTTATTTTTATTATCGTGCAATCGGAAAAATAGAAAAAAGTTCTTCTGCTGTATTTATAGATATTGGAGGAGGTTCAACGAATATCGCATTGGTTTCTAATGGAGGGAAAAACAAAATTGCTACTTCTGCTTATTTTGGTGCAAACACACTCTACGAAGGAAAGGACACAAAAGACCCAAGCCGAGACACCGAAGGAGGAATTGTTTCGAAAACACAGAGATTGGTTTAAAAATCAAATTGAACTCACTAAAAAGGGAATTAGTCAAGATATTGGGTTAAGACTTGAAGAAACTTTTCATGAAATTATGGAAAGTGGTCGTTTCAATTCTGCTGATAAGGCAAGTTTTATGTTTTCAGCATCTAAAGAAATTAACTTCGCTGAAAAGTTGAGTGAAGATAAAAATATGTTGTTGCTTTTCTTGTTGCATTATTCTGCCTGCGTTTATCATGCTATGCAACTGGTAGCTATTAATGAATTACCTTATCCAAGAGATATTTGTTTTAGTGGTACAGGTTCGAAGTATCTAAATTTATTAGATGTTACAGAAGAAAAAGAGAACATACAGAAGTTTACTGAAATCTTTGCTAAGAAAACGTATGATAAGTATAGAGAAATTTACGCAAAAACAGAGGAAACTGAAGAATCAAATATAGAAGAGGAAGAAGACGAAAATGTATTTGATGAATTGTTTGATGATGGATTTGGCAATGGAATAGGTTCTACCGACAATTCTTTTTCAAATATTACAGGGAAAATTAGTTTGCATTTTACTAAAGAACCTAAAGAAGCTACTTGTTTTGGAGGAATTCATAGTTTTGCTAGTACGTATCAAAATGTAGGTTTAGGCGAAAATATAAATACTATATTCTTAGGTGAAATAGATGCTACGAAAAATGATTTATTTCCTATTAGACAGCTTACTTATGAAGAACTCATTGATGAAGATGGAGAACCAAAGAAAGAAGGACGTGATCTTTCTATAAAGGTAGGGAAAAATTTAGAGCAGTTTTTAGAGCTTTTTTTAAGCATGAATAAAGAACCAGAAACTCGCTTTGAAAATTACAATATAGAAACAAATCTTGAAGCTTTCAAAAAGGGGTTCATGGCTATAAAACAAAAAGAACTAGCAAAAGGAATGATATATGAGCGTAAAAATGCTTCCGAAGGTGGACACACACCAGTACGTGAATCCTTCTTTTTCTATCCTCTACGTGCAATTATTAGAGATTTAGCTCTTGCAATGGCAAAAAACAAGACAGTTGCTAATTCTTAAATTAGTTGTCAATATAAAATCCTAAGTATTTTACTTTTTCTGAATACTTAGGTATTCCCTTACCTATCAAAACTTTTAATAACAATGAAAAATTTACCTATTTTTTTTATTTTCTTTTTTTCTAGTCTTTTTATTAATAGTTTTTGTTGGGGACAGGACAACAAAAAGATCGTTGATTCAGCTATTGATAAGATGAATTATGAGTTTGCTGTGGCTATGTTTAATAATATTTGTGATAATGCCCCTAGTGATACAGATGAGCAAAAAAAGGACATAACAACATATGGTTTACAGAAAATATTAGCTAATCAGAAAAAAACTCATCCTACATTTGAAGATGTAAAAGGAATAGTAGCTAATAAGCAAACGCTAAACACTCCTACTAAACACGTATTTAAGGAAGAACCAAACTACATATTGCTTATAGAAAAGAGAAAAGAAAAATTTAATAATTTAAACTCAACAGAAACAGTAAAAGAAGAATTTAATGCTACTATAAGATGGATTACAGATGATATAATTAGAGAGTATAATAATTTTCCTAGCCATAAATATGCTCCATTTGAAGCAGATGATAAAGCCGATCTAAAGTCTATTTTAGAAAAAATAAAGGATGATGCAATTAAGAAATTAGAACCTAAGACTTCACAAGAAAAAAATAATCAAGGAGAAAATGAAAAAACAATAGAATTAAAAGCAGGATTAGGTAGTAAAATAGATAAAGCTAAAAAAGATTTAAGAGAAATTGAAGATAATAAAATCTCACATAAACTACTAAAAGGAAGTGTAGATTTATGCATATATATTAAGAACGAAACTAATATAAAACCAATAAATATAGTAAAGGAAGTTGTGCGAGAAAATGAAGCCTTCACATACGAAATAGAACAAAGCTTTAAAAAATTTTTAGAAATCAATGTAAAGTTTGATCCAAGTAAAGTAGGAGAAAATTTATCTAGTGAGCTTAAATTAAACTTGACAGCTCTAAATGCTGAGTTGCGAACAATTACTATAAGTTTAGAAGGATATGCAAAGGCTAGTCAGAATGTAGTGAGAGGAGATACTATGACTCAAGAACTTAGTTATACTTTAGAAGGCGAGAAACATGATTTAAAAGTTAGCAAACCTCTTGAAGAAGATAAATATACTATCAAGTATGACGAACAAATAACAGCAGGAGTAGGAGATAAAATTATATTTTATTTAGATAATGAAAGTATAGAAACATTAACAGTTTCTCCTAGTACTGACCAACATTCCATAACTCAAAAAAATGGTAAAGTTCACACAATCGTTATTGAGAAAGAAGATAATTCGTGGATTTATTGGTTAGTGGGATCAATTTCGCTTGCAGTTCTTTTATTGATTTTTTTCTTCATACTATTACCTATTTTAAAACCTAAGAATAACTCTGATACAAATAAAAGTGATGAAGAAATGAAAAAATTTAATAAAGACTTAGAAGATCTAAAAATCAAACTGAAAGTTGTTTTAGATACTAAACAATCATCAACAGATAGAATTAAGCAAGCTAATTCTTATTTTCAAGAATATGGTAGTAATATTCAGCAAGACAACGATGTAAAATTTTTGATGGATAAAATAAAAATAGGAAGTACAGTCAAAGAAGAAGAAGTATCAAAGATAGAGATACAAGATCAACGAGAAGATAACGAGGTGAAAAATGCTTATAAACAACAACGAACACAACATGAAGACGAAACACCTTATAACGGAAATGATGAACAATTTTCTACACCTGTTCAAAATGAAAACCCTAAAAAAGCAGAACAACCAGTAATTACTAAAAAACCAGTACCTTCTAAAGTTTATGGAAAAACAACTTATCTTTCTTTTAGGGAAATTACAGAAGATGGAAGAGGTGTAACGGAAGGGGAGGAAAAACCAGTTGAGGGTAAGTTGCCTACTAGTATTGTTCTAGTACTAAAACCTTACAAAGAGAATAATCAAGAGTACGCCGAACTTAGTCTTTATGAAAACATTGTTCCATCTTACTTTTCAAATGTGTTTCGTAATTTGAATAAATTTGATAATCTTGCTATTATTGAAAATCCAAACCAAAGCAAGAGAGAGAAGCTAACAATGGTAGAAAATGGAGAAGGTATACTTGTTAAAGAAGGTAACATCTGGATAGTAGATGAGAAGAAAAAACTAAAATTGAATATTACTAATTTTGCAGATTAATGAAAAAAAAACTCTATTCCATTATACTTTTAAGTAGCTTGATTTTTTTTTGGTCAGGGAGTTTTTGTTATGCTCAAAATAACAGAGCAGAAACCCACCAGCAAATAGATCAAGCTATTTTAGAAATGGAATATGAGCTAGTGAGTTCTATTTTGAGATATACAGCTTCAAGAGGATATACAAAAGCATTTTTGTTAGATGATAAACTACCTACTTCCAGACCAAAAACATTCTCTCAAGAAAAAATAAAAAAAATGCGTCCTTCTGTTTCCAAAACAGGAGCAAAAGAAGTTGTAGCTATTCTTTTTGATGGTTTTAAAGGAAAGGTAAGTATAACAGACCGATTACACAATTACACAAAAAGAGATAAAAAAAAACTACAAGAGTATAAAGATGTAAAAAAGCTATTAGACGAAGTAGAACAAGCAACTATAAATGAGATTGGAAACTATAATTTTGCCATAGAAAAGCAGGTTTATAAAAAATATCACTTCTACCAACTTCCAAAAGACGAACAAAGCAAAACAAGACAACGATTAGCCAAAATAAAAAACAATTATTTAAAAGAAATAAAATCTTTAGATAACATTGATTTTTCGTATAAGCTACACCTACCAAATGATATTTATAAAGTAGAAAATAAAGTAGATAAAAATCAGAAAACAAGTTTTACCAAAACGCCTATTGAATACAGCATAAAAAAAGGAGAAACAGAAATTGAAATAAACCTTCATTCTGTTGGAAAAACTCCTTTAAGTATTCATTCTGACTTAGAAGATTATGGTAATGCTTTTAGTCTAAAAGAAAGAGAAAGTAATTTCATCAAGTATATAGTTTCTTACGACACTACAAAGAAAAATGTAAAAGCAAGATTACTAATTACTGTTTATCCTGTATTAGAGGGAAAGCCAAACAAAGAAATTCGTAGTCAAGCTATTATTTATTTTACAGGTCTTCCCAAACCTGCTCCTCCCAAAATAGATATTTTTGAGTACAAAATTTGGCGAAAAAAAACCGAAGATATAACCTCCTATAAACGAGAACACAGTACTGACACTAATCAGTCAAAAGGTGACGCTAATTTTATTTATATCATAGAAAATGTGAAGAAAGGCGATAAAATTATTTACTTGAACGAAGAAGGAGAGGAAATTACTCATATAGTCGGTTGGACAAATGAGAGTATTACGATTCCGTTTCCTAATCATAGTTTTGAGCGTGGTGTTCATATTTATCCTAAGAAAACAACGTTTTCTGAATTTACAGAAAGTAAATTGTTTATCCTTGTTTGTATTGTAGTTTCGCTTATCGTTTTGATATTTGCTTTTGTGTTTTTGAGAAAAGCAAGAAGTAAAAAAATAGATAAAAATAGTAGAGAAGTAAAGCAAGTAGAAGCAAGTAAACTAAACGAAGAAGAAATGATTTTTAATAAGAATTTAGAGGTATTGAAAATAAACCTACTTGCTGTTTTGGACAGCAAACAAAACCCAAAAGATAAGTTAAAACAGGCTAATTCCTATTACAAAAATTATAATACCAAAATCCAGCAACATAAAGACATACAAGCTTTGATGTTACGAATAAAAAACGCTAAAGAAATAGAAAAGCCAAATAAAGCCAAATTGTATGAAATAGAAAAAACTATAGGTAAAGAATTAGGTAAAAAGAGAAGTGAATTAGAAGAAGTATTTTATCTCTCTTTAAAAGATATTACTGCCGATGGCAAAATAATACAATCAAATCGTTTGAACTCGAGAAGTGATACTATTTTTGTTTTGAAATCTTATGGAGATAAAGCAGAATTATTGTTGCATCATGATATTAATACTATGGCTTTTGAAGCTATGTTTCGCTCTATTGAAAAGCTAGATAACTTAATAAATATTTATGGTTTTAATGAATATGCAACACGAGCAACTCAATTAGAAGCAGGAGAAGTCGTAAGAGAAGGAGAAATATGGAGAATAACAAAACATTTACAAATACAATTTGATGGTGATACTAATGAGAGAAAAGACTTAGACAACAAGTTAAAATTAAAGCAAAAAGAGTTAGAACAAAAAGAACACGAATTAGAAAGACAACGAAGAAAGCAAGCCTATGAAAATAGTTTATTTAAAGTAACTGAACCTACAAAAGAACCAAACCAAGAAAAATCATTAGAAAATATGACAGATGAAGAAATAGCAAACTACAAGGAACAAGCACGCCTAAAACAGTTAGGTGTTGCATTGTACGAACTCAATCTTATAAATGGACAAAAGATAGATAAAGAACAAAAAAAGCAAAAAGCTACTCAACTTTACAGTTCTTTTGATCAGTCCACAAAAGAAGAACAAAAAATTTTAGATTTAATGTTTTTGCTTACAGGAACAAAAATCAAGATAAAAGCAAAACAGGAAGTTATCAAGTCTGCAACAACTTCGATACGTATTGATTCCGAAAAATTGGAAACTGTAGAAAAAGAAGAACTAGAACAAACAGCCAGTTTTTCAACAAAATATCTTTCCATAAAAGACATTCAGCAAGAAGATAAAGAAAATAGTCTTTTCAAAACAGGTAGAGAAAGAGCAGTAAGTAACACTATTTTTGTTATCCAACAACTATCAGAAAACGAAGCTACTTTCGAAACCTATCAAGATATAAAAAGTAATTTCTTTACTTCTTTTTATCGTTCTATCAATGACTTTGATTTCGCTTTCGAAATAGTAGGCTTGCCTTCCTTTTCTTCTACAACCGTAAAAACTTTAAAAAAAGGTAAGCTAATGAGAAGAGAAGAGTTTTGGCAAGTTGTAGAGAAAGCCAAGCTAGAGTTCTCCTAAAATTATATTAGTATCATTTTGCAAATTCTTTATTTTTCCTATTCTCAAAAATATTCCTTATCTCAACTTATGTTCCCACCTACTGACGAACCTATTGTTATTGATACTCCAAAAACTCCTAACTATAAAAAGATATTTCTATTTGTAGGAATTGGGATTTTGGTTCTCTTTACTACATTGTTTCTTTCTTTCTACGATTTTTCCTCTTCTAATAAAGAAGAAGTTTCTGAAAATGAACCTACTGAAACAGCACCAGAACAAAAGAATGCTTTCATAAATATAACTGGAAGGTACGAAGGAAAAAAAGTAGTACTGACTTTAAATATTACTTCTCTATCTACATTAGATAGCATCAATTATGAATTTGATTACAATGCTAATTACAAAGGCATAAAGTCAGAAATAATAGCAGGAAAAGGAATTTATATACCGAAAAATAATTTTATTGATTTTAATAATGAAAAGATAACTAAAAGTTTGGTAAATACGAAAGATAATACTATTTTTATAAAAAACGATTTTTGGACAATTTATAAGAAAAACTAACTATGCTAAATATATTTTCCAAATTGATTTTAGTTTCTTTTTTGAGTGTTTTTTTGATGTCTTGTTCAAATGAAGATGCTTGCAAATCTTGTCAGGAAGAGTTGGCAGAAGCAAGAGGTTTTATGAACGAAATCAATGAGCAGGCTCTACAGATTTCTGGTGTCATGAACTCTCTTAACAAATCAGATACATTAAGTAACATTGAAGATATTGCAGGATTTGATACAGAGAAAATAACGCAATACTTAGAACAGGTTGATTCACGCAGGCAGTTAGCCGAAAATCAAATAGAACAAATCAATCAGAAAATAGAAAGTCTAACAGGAGTAGAAGGAGTAGATGCTCTTATTTCTTATCTCAACTCTATGAAAGCAGCCTTAGAAAGTAAAAAAGGAGAGATGAATACTCTTTATGCAAAATTAGAAGCTGCAAACGAAGAAAACGAAATCTTGACAGGAAAATACAAAGTAGCTACCAAAACAATCAAAGAAAAAGACCAAACTATTTCAGAAATAGAAAAACAAAAACAAGAAGCCTTAGAAGCTGCTGAACAAAATAAACTCAAAGCCGAAAGAAGCGAGCAAAGTCTGCAAGCTGAGAAGCTATTCAAACAAGCAGAAGACAAATACAATAAGGCAATGGACATCAAAACAACAGGACTTTTTACTGGAAACAAAACAGAAAAAAGAGAAGAAAAGAAAAAACTACTTCAAGAAGCACAAAAACTCTTCATTCAAGCTAAAGAGTTAGGACATTCTGGAGCAGCCTATAAAGCTAATAAAGCAGGTTTAGAAATTAAAAATATTAATGATTAAGATATGGTTAATACTAGAGAAATAATTGGGAAAGTGTTTTTGAAAGTAGCTATAGCTACTTTCAGTCTATTTGTCTTGTTATCCTTTATTGATTCTGTATATTTAAGTGTGTGGGAAAGACCGACTGATGTTATTGAGAAAAACAATACGACAACTAGTGAAGATAAAGAAAACACTAATCAGGATAAGCAGAATAATACAAAAAAAGAAGAAGAAGAAGAGAAAAAAAGAAAAAGAATATCTACCGTTAATCGTACTCAAACGTGGCTTTTTTTAATAGCTTCTGTTTCATTTTTAATATATGTATATACAGTAAAAACTTTATCAGAAATAAAACAGATATTGATAAAGATAAATAAGTTTATAAACCCTATTTATAGATACATACTGCCAAGTATCCTAATCTTAGTTTCTCTTGTTATAATTTGGTTTTTAGTAATCCAGTCTTTTATAAAATCATCAGACGGTAAAGTTATTGATACTGAGAGAGCGACTTACGCATTATGCATTGGAGGTTTTATATTATTTTTGGGGATATTTTTGTTTTATTTTGCACCTAAAAAGACTTTAAAGTGGAAAAAAATATTTAAATACGAAGAAGATAAAAATGAAATAAAAAATCAAAAGAGTAAGGTAAAATCTTTAAAGGAGGCTTCTTGTAGAGAAATAGTAAACAAATATATAGGGTCATTACATTCAAGATTTGAAGACGAAGTACAACAATTGCTTAAAGATGCCCACAATGCACAACTAGCTGCATATTTATCTTTTTGTATAGGTTTTCTGATATTTTGTGTACTAATATTTAAGGATATTCCTGTAGTTGAGGGAGAACATCTTTCTATCAGTATTATGAAATTAATATTTCCAAAGACAGCTTTAATTATAATAATGACTGTAATAATAAGAACCTTCATGAATCAATATAGACATAGCATCGTAACAGTAAAATACATGCAAAACGAACTCAATACGATAGAACAGAAGCTTGTATTTTATCTTTTGATGGAAGACAAATTAAAAGTAAATGATATAAATGAATTGGTAAAGGGAATAGTCAATATAGAAAGAAATTTCATATTACAGCAAAATCAAAATACTATTAGTACAAAGTTACAATCTGAGATACAAAAAGACGAGAGAGAAAATATTGTTCCCATCATAGATAGCATAAAAAATTTATCTTCTCACTTAAAAGAACAAATAAAAAAATGAGATATGACAGCAGATTGCTATGTTACTGTATTTTGTTGGTGTCTTGTAATTATTCTTGTGTAAGTGCATTGACTGATTTTAACGATAATCTTGAAAAAGCTGCAGATGGATTTGTAACGAAACAAGAACTAAAATATACAACAGTACACCCTCAATCTATCACACAAAGTAGTGACTCCATCTATGAAATCACAGAAGAAGAGTATAAAGAGTTTAGCGAAAGTGGTCAAAAAATCAATGAGCCAATAGTAGTGATAAAAGAAGTTAAAAAAGAGGAAATGATAGAGTTTTTTGAAGCTGACTCTGTGCCAAAAGAAGGGTATGCGAAAAAGAAAACTTTGGAGCTACACCCTAATATTGATTTTACTAAAAATAATATCAAAGTTTGTTTTGATAAAGATAAGAATTTAGATATAAACTTGTCTATTTTGCTTTCTCCAATAGTAGATGCAAAACTCAAACAGGAGTTAATTTTTAAAGGGTATGTATTAGATGTTTTTCTAGGAAAAAATCTCTATGAAACAGTTTCTCTTGAAAATTATCAGTTGAAACAATCAAAACAACAAGACTCAACTTTTGCATATTTTATTTCCGTCAAGCAAAAAGTATTTTTTCAAAATAGAATAGATAGTTTAAAAGAGTTGAAAAATAAATATGAAATAAAAAAATTAAAACGTTTGATAAAGGATAGTCTATGTATTAAAATTAGAGAGAAAAATACACAAAGTGATTTTAAAGAAGTTGAGAAAGTAGGTAAGTGCAATGAAAATATTTTTATACGTCTTAAAAATGTGTTCAAAAAAACTAAACCTTAATAAACCCCTCATGCAACCTCAAAACCTGTTCAATCAAAGAAACAGAACCATCATTATAAACCACAAAATCAGCACGTTTTAGCTTTTCTTCTTCTGGAAGTTGTTTGGAAATAATAGCTTTTACTTGTTCTTCGGTTCGGTGGGAATCTCGTTTCAAAACCCTTTTTATACGCTCTTCCAAAGGTATATGAACTACAATAATGGCATCTAAAACTTTATAGGAATCTGACTCAAACATTAGTGCTGCTTCTTTCAACAGATACGGACTTTTTGTAGCATTTTCGTTGTACCAATTTTGATAATCCCTTCCTACGGCTGGATGAACGATAGAATTGAGCAGTTCTACTTTTGAATTATCATTACTATTACTATTATCTGGTTGATTGGAGAAAACAGTTTTTACTAAATAATCTCTATTTATTTCGTTTTCGCTTACATAAACTTCTTCTCCAAAGGCTTTTTTGAGTTCTTGTTTTAATATTTTATCGGTTATCATAACGAGTTTTGCACGATTATCAGCATCATAAACAGCTATTCCTAACGTTTGAAATATTTTGCAAACCGTACTTTTTCCTGTTCCTATTCCTCCTGTAATGCCTAATTGAAGGATTTCGCTTTTTTTAGTGATTTGCTTTTTCATAATGAGAAATACAAAATACCTTTAAATAATTATTGTTAAGGATTTGGAGGATTGATAGGATTTGAAAATACAGATGGATACAGGTAAACCTGCTGTTGTGCCACTAATGACATAAAAACCACCTACTTCCCATATTCTTTCAACGTCTTCGAAACGGCTGTAAAAGAAAGTCCCCAATTCGATTCTGTGCTAATCATAATTGTTTCTACCATCGGTTCTACAATAGATTTGCTACTTCTCCATTCCAAAATAAAATTTGCTCCTACGCCTCCTCTGTCATCATAAAGCGCAACAACGTGGTTTTTTGTTTCTAAACTATTCACTTTTATAGGTAATTCGGCTGCTTTTATTTCCTTCAAAATATTTCCCTCTGTATCGTAATATTCCAAACGAGTAATATAAAACTCTCCATCAGGATTTACATTTCTGATGCTCAACGTTGAAGAAAGTCTTTCGGTTCTGTGATGTCCAATACTATAAATTTCAGAGTAAACAGGAACATACAAAAGCTGTCCGAAACTCAACGAGTCCTTTAATTCTTTCGATGGAAAAGTAGCCGAACTAAGAGAGCTTTTATCAGATATGTTAGTTAGTTTTATCAAACTCTTAGAGTTGAGTTCTTTGATATAATTCAAATCCTCCTCTGTATAATTGTCTTCCGAACTAGATTGAGAAATGAATTCTTTTCGAACCATGTTCACAAGAAGAAAGTAGAAATAGATTGAAGAAACCTATACTAAGAATAAATAAAATAGATAAAAAAGACGATTTTGGTCTGTGCATTTTTAATGTAGTTTTGTAATTGGAATTTAACTTATCGTTTACCACTAATAACTTATTACTATTTCTATTATTCATCAATCAATTCTTCCTTAATCTTAGAAATCAAATGATAAACCTCACTTTGTGGCAAATAATAATACTGCAAAGCTTGTGTAAAAAGTTCTAAATTAGTTTCCAACTCATCGGTTACAATCACATCTGCACCTGCTTTTTCAATGGCTGCAATGTCTTTTGCACGTTTGTTTCTTACCAGAACTCCTACTTCACTATTCAAATATTTAATTTTATGAGTAAGCACTTTTGTTATCTCTAAATCGGTCAGAGTAATAACTACAATACGAGCTTTTTCAAAACGAACTTGATGCTGAACTTCTTCATTCATAGCATCTCCAAACAAAATGTTTTTTCTATACAAACTATCTTTTTTTACTTTCTTAGGGTCAGTTTCTATGATTATAAAAGGAATGTTTGATAAATGTGCAGCCTTTGCAATCGTTTTTCCATTATATCCATAACCAATAATTACAATATGGTCTTCCAAGTTTTTGCCCTTAAATTCTTGTAAAAACTCTGGAAGTTTTACTCTTTTAGTCGCCCATCTATCGATCACTTTTGGTTTAGGTAATTTATAAATCAAGAAATGCGCTATTCTTTTCGAGTTTAATATCAGAATAGGAGCAATCGCCATTGACAAAACAGAAGTAGAGAGAAAATATTGATAAAGTTCGATAGGCATAAGTCCAATGTCAGTTCCTGATTTGGCAAGAATAAAAGCAAATTCTCCAATCTGACAAATAGAAAGACCTACCATAATAGCCGTTTTTGCAGTTACCTTCAACGCCTTTACTGCCCAGAAAGCCAGAAATGCCTGTACCACAACACTCATAAGAGTTAGTAAAAGAATTTCTCCTAAATTCTGCCACAAAAAATTAATATCCATCAACATTCCAATAGAAATAAAGAAGATACTCGTAAAAATCTCTTTAAATGGTAAAATATAACCTGTTGCATCGTGCGAATAATCCGATTCTGACATTACCAGTCCAGCCAAAAATGCTCCTAATGCAAGTGAAAGTCCAGCTAAAGAAGTCAAGTAAGCTACCGAAAAACAAATTACTACAATGGTAGAAATAAACAATTCCTTGCTTTTTGTCATCACAATCAAGTTCAGGAAAGGCTTTAAAACAAACTTTGAAATCAAGACTAAAAATGCTAAAACTGCTGCCGTCTTTACAATCATCAGAAATACTTCTTGCAACACATTATCTGCCAGACCTGCCAGAATAGGCATCACGAGCATCATCGGAACGACAGCAATATCTTGAAAAATTAGAATGGCGAGAATAATCTGACCATGTGGACTTCCCATTTCGCCCTTCGTTTGCAAGAGTTTTAAGACAATCGCCGTACTACTAAGCGTGGAAAGAAAACCGTAGAAAATGGCAATCGGTAAATAATCAATCGTTCCGAAATAGGTAATAAAAGCAAAAACAACCGTTGTGAGTATAAGTTGAAGTGAGCCAGCTACAAAAACAGCTTTTCTAATTCGCACCAAGTTGGGAAGCGAAAACTCCATTCCGATAGTAAAGAGAAGCAAAATAACTCCAATTTCTGCCAAAATATCAATGTGTTCTTGACTCGTAACGAGCTTTAAAACATAAGGACCTGCAATAACGCCCGTTAATAAAAAACCTACAATACTAGGCAAGCTCAGTTTATGTAAAATTAAAATAACAGGAATAGCAAGTGCCAAAATAACGACTACATCGCTAAGAATCGAAGGTATAGTAAGAAGCATGTAAGAAAATTAGAAATAAAATAGGATATTGTTAAAAACAGAATGCAGAAAAAACAATTACCTTTAAAGATAAGAAATTATGACAAATCAAAAAACTATAAATATTCTTAATCTAAACGTTATCAACTTCCTTATTTGTGTAATAAAGCAAAATAAACACAAAAAAATTCGATAAACGCAAAACGTCTAACGAATTTCAATACTCATAAAGAGAAATAAAAAATTATTCTTACTTCAAACTAACGTTTCGGCTATGGTTAGTACGGAAATTAAAAGTAGTGAATTTCCGATTAAGCAATTAGCCAAAACTTTTTATTTTGTTTATCTTTTTCATTTTAAAGCCAAATCAAAAGATTTGGCGAATTTTGTTAAAAGCTCTAAACTTTCGGTTAAGCTCTAAAACCCATATTAATTATAACCATTGTTAGGTTTAATTTTTACTTAGTTCAATTTTCCATTCAGTATTACACCTTTTCCTTTTAATGTTATTTCAAGTTTGGAATATTTTTCAGAAACTCTTAGTAATTCATTAATCTCATTATCTAATTCAAAGTCTAATATGACAGATTTCAGTTTTTTTTGGTTAAGAAGCTTAGTCAAACCAGACATAGTTATTGAGGTATTCTCAATATGAATTAATTCCAATTGTTCAATGTCAGATAGAAACTCAATACATTTATCAGTCAATTGTGGGTTATCTTTGAGTCTTAATTCTCTTAATTGTTTTAATGATTTCAAATTTTGAATACCATTATCCGTTATCTCTGTTAAGTCTAAATCCAACCGTTCTATAGATTCTAAATGACCTATAATTTTAAGATGTTTATCTAATAAATCAGAGCTTGATAGATTCAAATGTATTAAGTTTTTTAATAGAGATAGTTTTTCCAATTCAATTGTTTCAATTTCTCCAAAAAAAGAAAGACTCAAATAATCGGTATTCACATTTACTTCTTTATCAATTATTTGCATTGTGTTTTTTTAATTAAACCTAACGTTCTTCTAAACGAATGCTTCCATGTTCGTTCGTGATTCGAACTTTTCCACTTCCACCTCCGTTTGTTTTTCCTTCCAGTTTTTTGCTAGTGTTGGTATCTTCTTGTATCTGAATTGTGGTGTTAGGCATCGAATTTTTGATACTTCCGTGTTCGGTATAAGCTTCAAATTGAAACTTTGCATCTGAATCAAAACGCAATTCTATCGAACCGTGTCTGTTTTCTACTTCTATTTTGTCAAATCCTTTGACAATTTGTTCAATTTGGCAATTTCCATGTGCAAGCTGTAAAACGGCTGATTTCAATACTTTTCTGATTTCTATCCTACCAAATTTATTCTCACCAGTAATCTTAGAAACCGTTCCTACTCTCATATTTCCGTGCTTTGCTTCTACTTGCAAAGCGTTTGCTTCATCAATTCTGACATCGGAATGCTTGCTTTCAATCTTCAAATCGGTACTGCTTTTATCAATAGTTATACTTCCATGAGAAACATCTATATCGGCAGAATTTATCTCGTTGATAGACAAATTTCCAAATTCTACATTGATAGAATGACGCATTCCTGTCAGATTATGCCCATTAAAATTACCATGTTTTACTTCAAGATTTAGTTTTCCATTTAGGTCAGAAATTGTAACCGAACCAAATTTATTAGTTACATCTAAATTCAAGTTTTTAGGAATTTTGACTTCATAATTTATTTCAAAACCCTCTTTGTCAGAAGAACTATATCCTCCTCTTGATTCTTCAATTTCAGTTTCGAAACGAATTTCATTACTAGATTTGTCTTGGTCGATATCAATTCTATCCAAAATCTTCTGTGCTTCTTTGTCGCTTCTTGCCCACGCTAAAATGGTAATTTTAATAGAAACCTCGTTTTTATCGTGATTACTAAAATTTATATTTCCATACTTATTAGAAATAGAAAGCAAATCGTTTGAACTTACTTTGAAGGTTGCTTTGATGACTTTCTGCTTTTCTTCTTTGGGCTGATAAATTTTATTCGTTTTATCAAGTTTATAAGGAGAAGTATTTTTTTCTGCTTTTGTGCTTGTAAAAGGAATCAAAACTCCCAAACAAAACAAGAGAAGAGTCAGAATGGCGAATTGATTTTTATATAGATTTTTCATTTTTTTTATTAAATATTAGTTTCTGAATCAGATGATTTTGATGAGTTTGCTTTTTCTAAAATCTGAATGCTTTCATCTAAAATTTGCTTTCTTAGTTTTAGATTATTTAGCATTTCGTCGATAAGTATTTTAGGATTTCCTTCTTCCAAAAGGTCGGTCTTCATTACTTTATAGGCTTCATCAAGCTCATCTAAAGTTTGAATAGTTTCTGGTGTTACCCAATTTTGAGTATCTTTTTTCTTTAATTCTCTTTTATCTTTTGCAATAATGGAAGTATAATAATTTTCGGCTTCTAGTAGTTCGGCTGGTAAAGAAGCGTTTTGAGAATAACTGGAATTATAATTACTTCCATCTTCATCAAAATTCTCTTCAAACCTTTCTTCACTTTCTTCATACATAGAAATCAATTCTTCATTTTCTTCTGTAAGCATACTAATTGTATCGGCTTGATACATAAAAGTAGTAATTAAAAGAGCAGTCAGAGAAGCTGCAACTGTCCAAAACTTGCGAATCGAAACCGTCTTTGTTGCTGGCGTATTTCCTTGATTTCTTGTTTCTAAAGAATCATTTTTTGAACCATAATCAGAAGAATAAGAAGCAACTGGCGAAGGTTTTACCCAATTGTTTAACTCTTGTTCTGCTTCCTTTTGACCAATTTTGACTGATTTTGTAATAGAATCAATTGGCGAGGGTTTGACCCAGTTTTTAGTTTTTTCCTCTTCTTTTCTCGTTTCTTCTTCTTCAATTTGAACTAATTTTCTTGCTTTTTCCTCTACTACATTCTTAGCTTCCTTACGATGCGATTTTTCTACTTGCAATTTTTGTTGAATAGCCAAAAAGTTTCTTTCCACAGAAAAGGTAGCATCAAAATCTTCATCGATTGATTTTTGTTCTTCTTTTTGAAGTTTGCTACGATGAGTAAGTAAGAATTTTTCCAGCTGATTGAGCTGTCTTTCTTCGGTTTTTTTATTTTTATCTTTATTTTCCATTTTTACATGTTGTTTTAGTATTTTTACGAAAACCTAATTTGATAAATCAAATTGCTACATTATATACCAGTAGCCTAATTTATCAAGTCACCTAGCCGTTGTCGGTGTCTCCACCGACGACTTTTTCCAAATTTCTATAACATTTTTCGCAATCTCTTTTTTGCTCTACTGTATTGCGATTTTGATGTAGAACTAGAAATTCCTAATATATTTCCAATTTCTTCGTGGTCGTAACCTTCAAAAAGATACAAACTCAAAACGATTCTGTAACCGTCAGATAATTTATTGATTGCTTCTTTTACTCTACTGACTTCCGAATTGTGCTTTGTTTCTTTTTCAGAAATTCCTGTTTGAAGATTCATTTCTGCAAAATCATCTTCACTTGTATCTTCAAAAACTGGTTCGATGCCCATTTCATCTAGTTCATTTAGAGAAACCAAATCAATCTTGTTTTTTTGCAAAAAATTAATCGAAGTATTGACTACAATTCGTTTGAGCCATGCTCCAAAAGAAGCATCGCCACGATATTCTTCAATTCTCATAAATGCTCTCACAAAAGCATCTTGTAGCACTTCTTCGGCTTCGTGTCCTTTTCCCACTATTCTCACACAGACATGGTACATTGCTCTTACGTATTTTTCGTAAAGCTCATATTGCGCCTTCTGACTTCCCAAACGAACTTTTTCAATTAGATTGATAAGTTCTGTATCGGTTTCTTTATAATTAGTAGTAGAATTGGGAGTTGCCATTTAAGTAATTGCAATTATTTTTTTGTGTTTCCGTTTTTTTTCACAAAAACACTTCTTTTCGTTAGTTGTGATTGTTTCTCTCGTATTTGTTAGTGTACTATGAAAGACAAGACAAAAAAACAAAGGTTGCAACAATCTTCAAAAATTATAGAAATAAATCAAAAAATAATTACGTTGATAATGGTCTGTAATCAGACCTTAGCAATCGTATAAAAAACTGTTATCTTTGTAGAAATTTTAGCGAATTTAGTTTTGTAAAATGAAAGATAACATAGACAACATCAATGAAAACACTTTTACTTATTCGGCACGCCAAATCTTCGTGGAAAAACGAAACACTACCAGACCGAGAACGACCATTAAATACTAGAGGAAAAAATGATGCACCTTTAATGGGGAAAATATTATTTGAGAAAAATATAATTCCAGATTTAGTGTTGTCTAGTTCTGCAAAGCGAGCAAAAAAGACAGCGCAAAAGATTTTTTTTGAATATCTATGGGTTTAGGGAAAGTCAAGTTCACTTAACAGACGACCTTTATTTTACAGGTGTTCCTTTTCATATCAGAATTATAAATACACTTTTAGACACAAAAAACACAGTTGCTTTAATTGGACACAATCCTGATTTTAATGGTTTGGTTGATTTTTTGGCAAATGAACCTGTTAAAGAAATGCCTACAAGTGGAGTTTACTGTCTGGATTTTGACGTAGATTCGTGGTCTGAAGTAACAAGGCATTCTGGAAAGGTTCGTTTTTTTGAATATCCTAAGAAGTATAAAGTGAGCTAGTTGTAGCTTGACATTATTAGCAAAATTAAAAGCAAAAAAATGAAACTCCAAGACTTTGATTTAGTAAAAAAACATGCTCCTTTGTTTGAGGATATGAAAAATACAATGCAAGACCCAATAAAACACGCAGAAGGTGATGTTTTTACGCATACGCAACTTGTTTTGGATTCCATTTTAAAGACAGAAGAATGGACTACTTTTTCAAAACCAGAACAAGACATTTTGCTTTTGACGGTTCTTTTTCATGATGTTTGCAAACCTCATACAATCACCCACGAAGCCGACGGAAGCATTAGCCATCCTAGTCATGGACGAAAAGGCGCACAACTGACCCGACAGATTTTGGATAAAGAAAATTATGATTTTGATACAATTTATAAAGTTTGTCAAACTATATTTTATCACGGTTATCCATTTTGGGCGTATGCAAAAGACAATCCTCAAAAGAGTATGATTCTGACTAGTATTTTGTTGAATAATAAATGGTTGTATGCCTTTGGAAAAGCAGATTTAGGAGGAAGAATTTGTTTAGATTGGGAAGAATGGTCATATCGTTTGGAAGTTTTCAAAGAACTGGCAATAGAAAACAATTGTTTTGATAAACCCTATAATTTTCATTCTGATTACGATAGATTTGAGTACTTTAGAAAGGAAGATAATTTTCCCAATACACAACTTTATGCAGAACATAGTTTTGAAATAACTATGTTATGTGGACTTCCTGCAAGTGGAAAAGATAGTTTTATTTTAGAAATGAATGAAGATTTGCCTATCGTTTCGATGGATGAATTGCGAAGAGAATTGAAGATAAAACCAACTGACAACCAAGGCAAAATTATTCAAGCAGCAAAAGAAAGAAGTAGAGAATTTTGTAGAAAAAAACAGTCTTTTGTTTGGAATGCGACCAATCTTACCAAACAAGTGAGAAGTAGTTTGATTACAATTTGGTTGCCTTACAAACCCAAAATTAAAATTGTGTTTCTTCACAAGAATATTAATCAAATTGTAAAAGATAATCGTGCAAGAGACGAAAAAAATATCGTTCCTACCAAAAAAATTTGGGAAATGCACCAGCGTTTGGAATTTCCTGATATACAAGAAGCACACGAAGTTGTTTTTTTGGAAAAATAGATTATGAAATAATAAAATCGTAAATTTGTATTAAAGGTTATCACGGTTGATTTATTAATGTTATTTTTCCATAACACTAGGTTTGCAAACCTAGTGCTATGGAAAAATAAGACTGTTTTACATTTTACATAATCTATTGTTCAGAGCTGTAAATAACCGTGATAATGTTTATTTTAAATTACCTTACAAAAAAAACATGAAACCAAACATACTTAGAAGTGCAATTTTAATTTTATTGCTCTGCTTGACTTCTTTTGCTTGTCAAGAAGATAAAGAAGAAGAAAACGGATATACCATAAAAGTAGATGCTAATTTTTTAGAACCTCATCAAAAAGCAGCTTATTTTATTAGCGAAGATTTTAGTAATGCTGTCTTAACTCAAGGAATTATTCAAAACGGAACAGATATACGCATCTTATTGAAAGATTTGGGAGAAATTCCTTATCCTACTTTTACATTCTCTTACATTGTTTATGATAACAAATTAGAGGAGGGAAAATATAAAATGTATTCTAATTATAGTGTGGCATTGCAAGATGTAAAGGAACTTTTTATTAGAAAGTACGTACCCCAAGAGCGTTCAGAACAGAAAACCCAAATAAAACTGAATTGTAATTCTTTAGGTAACTATTATGCTTTTGGTAATGAAGAAGATGATCTAGGAGTAGTAAATTCTAATAATTATTATTCGTCTCCAAGAGATAGAAGAATAGTAAAAGAAGAAGAAGACGGAATATTTACGATAAGCAGAACAGAATTTCCAGAACGCAAAGAGGATTTCGCTTTTGCTATCAAAAAAGTTCGTCCAAATCAACTTACAGAATACAATTGTGAAGATTTTATAGTTGGGCAAAAAGCAGATTATGTTAATTTTGATTTTGCTTCGTATTTGCTTCAAACTGATTATACTTATGATGCTAGTATTTACGGAATGACTGAAGATAGGAGGCTGATTGAGTATGGTGGAAATATTCAATCAAATAGAGGACAAATCCCAAAAACTCCAACTATGCGCCATAATTCTTGGTATCCTAACGAATTCGTAGAAGATAAACATAGCCGTTTTTTAGTTGGCTTGTTTGTTCGTGATAGGTCACAGAATGATGATAGTCCGTATTCTAGTATTAATAGGGTTATACAATCTCCTACTATTCCAAGGAGTATTTCTTTAAACCCTGTTCGTTCGGAGTTAGAAGTATTTCATTACTTTGGTGATTTGGATATAGAACAAAATGGAGATCACTTCAGAGGATATGTGGTTTTGAGAAGTAGAAATGAAGAATATGCTTGGAATGTGTCTTTTCCAAACGGAACTGGGATTAGTTTAGAAATTCCTGAATTTTCTCAAGAAGTACAAGCACATTTGTCTATACTTGAATTTAATGAAGATCTTTATGTATATTCCAAATTGACTAGGTATGACGAAAGATACAAAAATGATTATTCTTCTTATACCAAAGATGTATTTTCAAGTGAGCAAATGATAGATAATACATTGACAAAGTCGTATTGGACAGTTTACAAACAATATTACGAAAACTTTGAAGGAAAAGCAGAAGAAAACATACCGTTTTTAGATTATCTAAAAGAATTTTAAGGAAATAGTTTGCTTCTACATTTTCTATTTTGCTACAAAAAAGCGAAATTTGCAACCTCATTCAATTTACGAATGAGGTTTTGTTTTGCAACTGATTCTAAAACGACATGTTTGTTCTGACAATAGATTTTGGAAATACCACTATAAAAGCTGCTCTCTTCGAAGATGAACAACTTTTAGAAATGCGTTATTCTCTTTCTATTACTGATTTGGAAGATTGGATAATCAAAATTAAGAATCACTCTTCTATAGTTTTGGAAGGAATTATGATGAGTTCGGTTAGAAAAAATGAAGAAATTGAACTTTCTTTTGTAAAGAATTTGAATAAAAAACTAATCCACCTAAGTTTTGATAATTCTCAATTAATCATAAAATCAAGTCTAGAGTCAAAACAAGTTGCAACAGAAAGCGAAGAAAATAGCGTAGTACTAAAAGTTATATTCTTAGACGAAAACACGCTTTTACCTATTCAAAACAATTATAAAACTCCCAAAACGTTGGGAAAAGACCGTTTGGCTGCCGTAATTGGTGCTTATTTTTTACAAAAAGAAGTTATAAAGAAGCCTACTTTGGTAATTGATGCAGGAACATGTATTACCTTTGATTTTATTGATACAGATTCTCTTATCTCAAAAGGAATTTATAGAGGTGGAAGTATTTCTTTAGGTTTGCAGATGCGTTTTAAGGCTTTAAATCACTTTACGGCAAAATTACCTTTGTTTAGACCAAATGAAAAATTGCCCAATCCTGTTGGAAAGACAACTGAAGAAGCGATGCAAAGTGGTGTTCAGTTTGGACTTATTTCAGAAATAAAAGGTGTTATTGATTTTTATCAGAACCAGCAAAATCAGATTAGTAGTAAGAAAAATAAAGAAAATAAATTAAATGTCGTCATCTGTGGAGGTGATGCCGAGCTTTTAACAAAATGGTGGGAAGAATATCTAATTGATTATTTATTTCACATAGATAATTCTCATACTTATCAAAAATGGACTATCGAACCGAATTTGGTTTTGATAGGTTTACAACGAATTTTTCAGTTTATAAAACATAATGAAGACAACTAAATTTTATCCTCGTTCTATCTCAAAATTATATACATTCTCTACCTTATTTACTTCAGGTTTGGTACTAATTTTTGTTTTATTTGCCTATTTATTTACTTCTCTTTCTGCTTCGGCACAAACGGTAAATAACCCTTTTTCAAGAATTGGATTAGGAGATATTTCTGCGCAGCGTTCGATTTCAAATCTTGGAATGGGAGGAATGGGAGTAAGCCTTCCAACAATAAAATATTCAAACTTTCAAAATCCTGCTCTGTTGAGTTATCACAAACTTACTGTCTTTGAGGGTGCTGGAATAGGAGAATATAAAGATTTGAAAACAAATACTATTCAATCAAATGATTTTGGTGGAAACTTGGGTTATCTATCTCTTATCCTTCCAGTTTATAAAAATATGGCTATTAATGTTGGCTTTCAACCTTTTTCTTCTGTAAAATACAACGCTGTTAGTTATCAACTTTTACCAAATAGTGCTAGTTTTGTAAAATATGATTATAAAGGAACAGGAGGAGTATCACAGGTTTTTTTGAGTACAGGACACAAAGTATATAAAAATCTATCGCTTGGCGCACAAATAAACTATAATTTTGGTGCAATTAGTAATACTTCTACTTCTACCATAGATGATTTTAGGGGTGGTTTTGTAGCTCAACTCAACGACCGTTATAATTATGGTGATTTTACGTACCGTCTAGGATTGCATTATTTTGTTTCTGTTTTTGAAAATTCACAAATTAATGTAGGCATAAGTTATGATGAGGCTGCTGATTTTAATGCAACTCATTTTAGAGCCTTCGAACGAAAAAATCTGGGTGATTTGGTAATTGATGGAGATACACTCTTTAGAGATAAAAAAGAGTCTATACGAGTTCCAGATGCATTTACATTCGGAATTAGTTTGCAACGAGGTTATTTACAAGCTGCATCGGGTACACAGAATACAGCCTATAGTTTTGGCATAGATTATACGATGCAAGATTGGAGCGTTTTCGAACAACTCTACTATTGTAGGAAATAATAGTTTGCAGAGCAGTTACAAATTTAGTTTGGGGGGAGAAATTACACCAAATGTTCGTAACTCAAATTACTTAGCCAGAACCACCTACCGAGCAGGTTTTTCATATTCTCAAACTCCTTTAGTGGTAAACGATGAATCGATTGAGGATATGAATTTGAGTATTGGTTTTTCCCTTCCTGTCAAGAATAATTTCTCTTCACTTAATATGTATGGTGCAATCGGTCAGCGTGGAAGCCTCACTACAGTAAAAGAACAATACGTAAAGTTTGGTTTGGGAATTTCAATTAGTGATAGATGGTTTGTGCGTTCTAGGTTTGACTGATTTTTTATTGTTTGACAACATATTATAGTTAGTAGTTATAAAATCAAAACTCATACAAACGCTGCCCTATATTCAATCTCAATCCTAAAGAAAAAACAGTCGAACTCAAATCTCTCGCTACAATAGCCGAAGTTTTGTTTCTCTGAATCACGTCAGCATCAATAAAAAGATTATGATAAAGCTGATAGGTAGCCGTAAAACGAGCGAACAAAATACTCGTCTCTACACCTTGTCCGATTTTATTTCCATATTCATTAGTATCATCTACATCTACATTCGAAATCAAGAGATTGCTTCCCCAGTTGCTTCCATTTGAATCTTCTCCAATGTCTGCATAAATAAATTTTCCAGTAAGATGAAGTCGTGTAAAAGGTTGATAACGCAAAACGCCCAAAATCTCCATAAAATTTGCTCCCAGAGGGTGTCCAAGAGGTTGTCTATAATGCACAAAATTGGAAAGCTGCTCATCAGAAGAGTGCGTAAAGGTATAAGGACGAACAATATTTGTTTCTAATTGCAAATCCAGATTACTAATAGTTGCTACATCGATATAATTAAAACCCAACTGAATTCCGTATTTATTTCCCCACCATCCCTTATTTGCTATGAGTTCGCCAACCTTCAATTCATCTAGTACAAATTGTCCATACAACTGAAAATCTTTCAACGCCAACCATTTAAAATCTGCTCCTACAAGTGCATTATCAACACTTCCAATTCCCTGCTCAACGGCACGATAGAAAATAAATGGATTGAGATAAGTCAAATCAAATGTATCATTCTGTCCTTGGTCTTTTCTTCCATAAGCAATACTTTCAAAAACTCCTAAATTAAGTTTTTTGGTAATATCTATACTTAAATGATGATAAATGACGTATTTTTTTGGATATAATGAATTTGCACGCTGAACATCTGCTACCATTTGCGTATAAAGATTTGTGTAATTGATTTTCCAAAACTTAGTCTGGAGTTTCAAAAACAAATGAGGAGCTGCAAAATCTGACAAAACAAGCGAACGATAACCATTTCCAATAAAATTTTTGTCCTGTCCGAATTGTACATTTACAACCTTTGCTACATCAAAAGTAATATAGCCTGACGCTCTCAAAAAATCTACTCCATTTTCTTTAAACGGCTTTGCAAAGGCTTCATTCGGAACTACAAAATTTTCTAATGAACGAGGAGGACTAAGTGAATCAATCAAATTCTGAACATAACGAGGAAAAACTGCTTGCGTTTCGGTTACAGAAGCATAAAAACCAATCCGACGAGCTACTACACCGTGAAGCTCTGCACCTCTGGTATTCAAAGTGAGTAATCCATCTCTAGTATTATCCTGTCCAACTCCCAAATGTAAAATTGGATTTGCACGAATGACAAAATCTAATGCTCCCTTTTCTAATTTCATATCATAATTTTCATTCATCACAGAAAGAAAATCAGGCTTACGTTTATAAAAATACTTCAAAACTCCTTTCTGTTTTACGCTATCTTTTTTGGTAAATTCATAATTATCGGCTAGTAAATAATTAATATTGAATTTATCAGATTGAGAATAATTTTTCGTGCTATCATTTGCTAAGGAGTCTGCAAAAAGGGCAATGTTGTAACGAGAAAGTGGTAATATAGAACTATGAAAAGGTGTAAAAAATTTTCCTCTTTTTATTTCGTAGCGTTTCAAGATATGATAATAATCACTTTGATAAGGAACAAAACTAGAAGTGTTGGTTTGTGCAAAACTGTTTTGAGAAGTAAAAAGTAAGACAAAAAATAGGGTAGAAAATAGTGTAGAAACGAATGTATAAATTTTCATTTGCGTTGTATCAAATAGGTAGAAGAACTAAAATTGTTTTGTTTCACTTCTTCAAAAATAACTCCTTTTGATAGGTTTTTCAAATGTTTCTCAAAAATCGTTTTCTCAATAGAATTTTTAACATCAAAATCTGAAAATAATTGAGGAACAGAACTTTTTATCTGCAAAAAATAAACTAAAACACGAATTTCTTCCCTACTTTGAATTTCAAATTTAACCAAAATACATCTATCTCTAAATTCTGTTTCTTGGTCAAAAACAAAATTACCCAAACTATAAAAAACAGGTTTATCATTTACAAATTCTATGCTTTGGGTTACGTGTGGGTGATGTCCAATTATTGCATCTACACCTGCTTGAGTAAGTAAATGGGCTTCTTTTCGCTGTTCTGGATTGGATAAAAATTTATATTCTGTTCCCCAATGCAGCGAAATAATGATGACTGTTTGAGGTTCTTTTGCTCGTAATTCTTTTACTTTTTCCACTAACTCATTTACTGATAACTGACAAATAGAAGGTTTGTCTTCCATTCGAAACCAATTTTCTAAAGGAACTCTAACTACTGAAAAAATAGCGATTTTAGTAGAGCTTGTATTACTTTCTATAAAAACAGGTTCACAGCTTTCAGAATGCGTCTGTCCATAACCAATTCCTATAATTCCAGCTTTTTTTAGAGCATCAAATGTAGATGAAAGTCCTTTTCTGTGGTGATCGTTGGTGTGATTATTTGCCAAAAACAAATGTGTAAAACCTACTTTTTTGAGAGAATCGGCATACGAAGTTGGCGCACGAAAACTAAAACGCTTCGGAATAGATGAATCTTGATCGGTAAGTGGACATTCCAAATTTGCTAAAATAAAGTTATTTCCAAAATCATTTTCAGAACTATAACTCTCAAAAATAGGCTTCAAACTATTGAAAGAGCGAAACAATTCCGTTTTTTTCTATTTCTATCTTTACTCCTCTATCTAATAAAATATCTCCACCAAAGAATAATTTGATAGGTTTACTTTCATTGTCATTTTCTTTAATAGAATCTTGACAAGAAAAAACAAACAGAATAAAGAATGAAAGTAAGTACCTTTGTTTCTGCTTTGACATAAGTTTTTCTAAAATTGAATTTTAGCTACAGAGTAGCGTACTATTTGTAGAAAACGTAATTTTTGTAGAAGTTTCAACCGTCAACGAAGCTGAAGCTGTTGTTGAGAATTATAAAAAAAATACATTTATTTTTTCTTTTTATAAAGAATAGCAAAGATTTCAAACATAAAACCAAAGAAAGTAACAATAGGTCCCAAAATAAGTCCTAAGAAACCAAAACCGTGTTTTCCATCTTCCAGAGCAATAATAGTAAAACCTAAAGTAATGATAATTACACCAACAATCATCATCATATAATTGATTTTTTCAAACGCAAAAGCTAGATTTTGTGGCGTTTCTACTTTATGAATTGGCTTTTTTGTGAGATCAGGTTTTTTATATTCTTCCATTTTTTATGAATTTATAATTGAAATTTTTAAATTAATACAGAATCACGAAATACGTCTTTACCACTAAGTTCTGAAATATAAAGAGAAATTAAGCTACACTAAGAAAATAAATTAAGAACTGAAAATTATGCGTATTTGAATTTAACTGGTTATTGGTTACTGGTAACTGATGACTGTTTGGAGGCTTGCAGCGTATTGAATAAAAGTGCTGTTACAGTCATAGGGCCAACTCCACCAGGAACAGGCGTAATAAACGAACATTTTTCTGCCACTTCATCAAATTTTACATCTCCTTTAAGCGTAAAACCTGATTTTTTGGTTGCATCTGGAACTCGTGTAGTTCCTACATCAATGACAATTGCACCTTTTTTTACCATATCTGCTGTTACAAATTCTGGTTTTCCAATGGCTGCAATGATAATATCTGCTTGTAACGAAATTTCTTTCAGGTTTTTGGTTCTGCTATGCGTAAGTGTAACAGTACAATTTCCTATCTTTTCATTTCTCGCTAATAAAATACTCATTGGCGAGCCTACAATATTACTTCTACCTATTACTACAGCGTGTTTGCCAGAAGTTTCAATATTATAATGTTCTAATAATTTTACAATTCCGAAAGGTGTTGCAGGCAAATAACACGGCAAGCCCAAAACCATTTTACCAATATTAGAAGGGTGAAAACCATCAACATCTTTATCTGGAGAAATAGCTAACGTAATTTTGTCAGCATCAATATGATTGGGTAAAGGAAGTTGAACAATAAAACCATCTATCTCCTCATTTTGATTAAACTCTTCTACAATTTTCAGTAATTCTTCTTCTGAAATAGTAGCAGGCAAATGTTTGAGTGTAGAAGCAAAACCAATTTGCTGGCACGACTTGACTTTACTGTTTACATACGTTTGACTAGCTCCATCTTCGCCTACCAAAAGAGCTGCAAGATGAGGCGTTTTGAATCCTTTTTCTTTGCGATTGGCTACTTCAATAGCTAATTCATTTTTGAGTAATTCAGCTGTATTTTTTCCGTCTATTAATTGCATGAAATTGGTGGGATAGAATTTTTTTTGACTTAGACACAAATACAAAATACGTTTCAATGTTTGCAAAGGTACTTAATTCAAAACCAATTAAGAAGTGCAGGTTTTAGTTTTAATTTTTTTTGAGGTAATTGTAGCTTGTGATGGAGACACTATATTTATTTTATTAAACTTTTTTGTTATCAGAATAATGGAATAACCACACCTGCTCTAAGATTGAAAACAAGATTAAATAAACCATCATCGATAGTTGAGTCATAACTCAAACCTGATATAGGAATCATAAATTCAACTCCTAAAGAGAAAAGTGGAAGCTTTCCAAAACCAAAGTTTGTGCCTACTCCATACGCTATTATTCCATCAGAAAAAGAAACTTTCTCACTTGATTCTATGTATTTATTCTCTTGAAGCACAAACCCTTGCCTATTACCAAAAGCAAACTGGTAACGAAGATGCTGATAAAATCCTACTGGGGCTAAACCACCTTCGGAGCGCAAATAGTTTTTTATACCTACTGCTAACGTTCGTACTTTTACTTTCTGAATATCAGCATTCGGCATCTCATCACTATCTACATAATTTACACCTAATCAATGTCTCATCGTTCCTACTGTAAATCCAAATCTACGGTTTAAAATATATTCTCCTTCTAAATTGAGAGCTGCATATACTCCTGTAAGTGTTCCTTCTTCATTGTAAGGAACAAATGATTCAGAGTAGGGAATAATATTAATATTTGTATAAGCATTAAAAATAAACTGCTTTCCCATATAACCTACATTCTGATTGCTTGAGTTTTGAGCAATACCAGTTGTAGTGAGAAATAGAAGTATTATAAAAACTAGAGCTTGTATTTTGTGTAGAAACTTCATAAGATTTATTTTGATTTGATTTGAGAGAGTTGAAAAAATACATTCTGTTGCATATTAGTCTTTCCTAAAGATACACCAGAAACATTGTATATAACTAAAGGACGACCTTTATCTATATCATAGATTTCTGTAATGACAATGGCTTCTTTGTTATGAAATATCCTATAATACGTATAAGGAAAAAAGTAAATAGTAGGAAGAGTAAAGAATGCCCAACCCATTTTGACCCCTCTCATTGGGTCAGGAACAGAATGTAAATCCAACATTGCCATTCTTACGAAATGTTTTGTTCCGTTTCGTTTTGATACTTCTTCTATTTCTATATGGTTGCTAGGAACAAAAGTGTACATATTATCTACATCAGATTGCGCTGAATACCAAGCATTTACAGTAGCCAAATCATTAAAAACATCTAAGGTAGTTTCCTTTTTTGATAAGGCTCTAGGGTCAAGAATAGTAGCGTTGAGGTCTAATTTTTTTGCACTCTTTTCAATAGCCTTAATAGCGTAATCTTCCTTATCTATCATCGTTTTTAAAGGAGCAGTTTTTCCTGTCTTGACGTTCATTTTCAGATAACGAACATCAGTAATCATTATATCATCAACTCCCAACTCAAAACCGTTATAACGAGCTTTCGCTACTCTCCTTCTGTATTCGTATAATTTGTCTTTTTGATTTTTGAACTCTTCCCATTCTTCATACTCATCAAACTCTACTTTAGCTTTTTTCAAAAATTCTTCATAACGAGGGTTTTTTCTGATTTTGTTTACCCAAACAGAATCAAAACTATTCATTTCTGTCTCCAAGCTGTCTTTTAAAAGTTGATCGTGATAAATATAAACATCAGTTAATAAATCAGTAATTGCTCTTTTAGTATAAGAAGTATCTATTTTGTTGTCTAAGTTAGAAAAAAGATAGGTAAATGCAAAGATAGTTCTATCTACATCACTCATACTTCCTAATGCTTCGTACCAATTCTGACCTTCTACTTTTATTTTCTCATAATCATAATTCATGTTTACTTTTTCTTCTACATTTCCATATTTTGCTACACCATACATAGCTTTCGCCATTGCTGCATCGTTGGAAGAATTTTGATTGTACTTTTGAGTAAGAGAAAACGTTTTGTAGATAGCATCTATATATTTAGCTTGAAGCAGTTGAATTTGCAAAACTTCATAACTAGCTACCCTTTGAATGCTTTCAAAATCTTGTTTTGTACCTACTAGATACAATAAATTTTCGTTTTGCTTATCAGTAATTTTTTGAGAGATATTCTCAATACGTTCATCTATGTTTGGGTGTGTGGAAAAATCTTCTTCTTCTTCGTCTTCATCTTCTATTTCTGTATCATCACGAATCCAATCTCCTACTTTAAAATAAGAGATGGAGCGTTTGGCTAATAGAGAATCATCAAAATTTTCTAAATAATCATTTGTGAAATATTCCTTTTTGAAAGCAAAATTATTCTTCAAAGAATCTGAAGCACCCAACATTTCAAAGCCAGTAACAGAGGCATTTTGATTGTAAGACGTTTTTCTAAAAAGTTCTAATCCATAATCATCGGCTTCTATTTCTTGAGACTTTGAATAATTACTTACGTTTAAACGTGCTGTATAATCTATTTTTTCTCTTTTCGAGCTGCTCCACGTAAACTTATTTGCATTCTTTTCCTCCTGTTTTTTATAGGTATATCTATTTATACTATGCTGTTTGACATAATGAGAAATTTCGTGAGCCAAAATGTAAGCTAATTGTGCCTCATTTTCACAACTAGCAATAAGTCCAAGATTTACAAAAACAAAGCCTTCTGAAGTCGTAAACGCATTTACAACAGAAGACTTGACTGTATAGATTTGAATTTTGTTGCGCAATGTAGCATCATCTTTCAAGATAACATTGACGATACGATTTAGGTAGCGAGTAACGGTGTCTCCAAAAACAATTTTGCCACTCCAAAGAAGTTGATTAATAGCATAACCACTAATGACATTAAAATCATCTAGTACTGATTCTGTATGAGTTTCAGAATTAATAGCGTAATTTTCCTTTACTGTATTGAGAAAAGCAGAGGGAACTTTACCTTCTGACTTTAAAGGTTGATGAATATAATTTTGTTGTGCGTAAAGAGTAGAAACGTTGAAAATTACGTTGAGTAATAAAAGTAAGAGTATGATTTTTTTCATTAGAATAAACAAATATTGAGAGAAATAAAAACAGTTACAAATTTAGAAAAAATAAGTTAAGAAATAGATAAAATCCATAAAAAAACCCTAACCATTTTGTTGGCTAGGGTTTTTCTTGCTTTTGCATAAAGGAGAGGGAAATATTCTCTTTTATAAAGTCTTTAGTTCTCTAAGTAGTTGATAGTGAGTTGTCTTATTTTATGAATAAAAGTAAATTAAAATAAATTAATTCACTTTGTAATTTTATTAAAATGGGCTATCCCATTTCTATTTCTTCTCCATTGGCGTTATAAAAATGATGCTGTGTAAGAGCCAAAGAAGAATCCTCTACCAGCGTTACCCATTTGTAATATTTAAAAAACCATTTCATGCGCATAGAAATAAATCCTGCTGTAAAAAAAGCATATAAATACGGATGCAACGCAATCGTTACTTTCTTTTCATTTTGTTTGCCTAAAATATAGTCTAGCTTATGCGTAATAGCTTCTGCTACACCAATAGATGCCGAAATTTTGCCTGTTCCGTTACACGAAGGACAAATTTCTCTCGTTGCAATGTTGAGTTCAGGACGCACACGCTGACGTGTAATTTGCATCAATCCAAACTTAGAAAGTGGTAAAATAGTGAACTTCGAACGGTCGCTGTGCATGACTTTTTTCATGTGTTCATACAACATTCGACGATTCTCTATTCTTCGCATATCAATAAAGTCAATTACAATAATTCCTCCCATATCACGGAGTTGCAGTTGTCGTGCAACTTCGGCAGCAGCTTCCATATTGACTTTAAGTGCAGTAGTTTCTTGATCGTTTTCTGAAGACGATTTGTTACCACTATTTACATCTACAACGTGCAGAGCTTCCGTATGTTCGATAACCAAATAACCACCACTTGGCAAACTAACCGTTTTTCCAAATAATAATTTGAGTTGTCTTTCTATACCAAAGGTTTCAAAAATTTTGCCTCTTCCGTTATACATCTTTACGATGCGTTCTTTATCGGGCGCAATTTTGTGAATGTACTCCTTTATGGTATCATACGTATTTGAGTCATCTACCGTAATGCTATCAAAACTCTCATTTAAGAGGTCTCTAAGCATTGAAGTGGCTTTACTAATTTCTCCAATTACTTTATCTCTAGGCTTTGCTTTTGATAAATTTGCCATTCCTCCACGCCATTTATCAGAAAGTGTACTCATATCTCTGTCGAGTTCTGCTACATCTTTTCCCTCTGCAACTGTCCTTACAATTACTCCAAAACCATCGGGTTTGATAGAATCTATAAGACGTTGAAGACGACGGCGTTCGGTTTTGCTAGTAATTTTACGAGAAATAAGAACACGCTCATCAAAAGGAACTAACACCAAATACCTGCCTGCTAACGAAAGCTGACACGACAAACGAGGTTCTTTTGTTGAAATCGGTTCTTTGACTACTTGCACCAAAACAAGTTGATTGGGCTTCAAGACATCACCCATCTTACCGAGTTTGTCTATTGGCTTTTCAAGTTGAAAGTTAGTAAACTTATAGTCTTGCTGACCGTTTTTTGGATTGTTACTCCGTACTTGCTTCGTATATTTTATCAAAGAACTTACATTCGGACCTAAATCCAAATAATGCAAAAATGCGTCTTTTTCGTATCCAATGTCCACGAAAGCTGCATTCATGCCTGGAACAATACGTCTTACTGTTCCTAAATACATATCTCCTACTGAAAACTGATGATTTCCCTCATCGTGATGAAATTCTACTAAATTTCTATCCTGCAAAAGCGCAATTCGCCCTCCCTCTGGAGTAGCATTAATTACTAATTCGTTACTCACATTCGTAATTCGATTAGTTGAATAATTTTATCTAAACTAACTTGCGCTTTAAATAAGTTAGGAAGATTCTTTGCTTCGTCTATGACATATAATGACATACATAAAGAATGCAAAATTTTGTAGCAGACAAGTAAATAATTGATAATTGATTTTTATATCAGAATAAAAGTTACCTTGTTTGTCTTAAATAGTATTAATAAGAATTTATTGAACGTCTTCTTCAAAAATACGTCAGAAAGTGTTTGCTACATTTTGCCACAAACGCTTTTCAATGCCAAAAACAGATACACTTATTTTCAGAAATAATTCTGATAAATAATAGTATCTGTTTTTGTAAAGAGTGTCAGTTATTTTTTCTTATGACGATTTTTACGAAGACGTTTTTTACGTTTGTGAGTAGCAATCTTGTGTCTTTTACGTTTTTTTCCGCAAGGCATAATGTTGTTGATTTAAATGATTAAAAATAATTTCTAAAATAATAAGAAATAATGAGTTTGAACTATAATTACTAATAAATGAACCTGTATTTCTAATGAAAATCTGTTATTCAATTTATTATATAAGTCAAATAATATAAAGTTGATTTGATTGATTTAACTACTTTTGCCGTTCTTCAAAAAGAAGTTCTAATAAAATCTGTTTTGAAAGCTAAATCAGATAAGGTTTTTCTTTGAACTATCTTCTTAGATTTTCTCTAAAATGATAATATACTCAAAAATAACGAGTAAAACAATCTTTTCTTACTCTACACCTAATTTTGGCAAAGATACTATAAATAGTGCAAAAATCATACTATTAATGAAAATTTGTCCTATTTGCCAATTTTGACAGTTTTTATTGAGTTTTTAAAGTCCTTTCAAATATTCCTTAGCTGCTTCTTTCAATGCTGGGTCAATTGCATTATTGAAAACAAATTCCAATGCTTTTTTGGCTTTTGCTTTTGCGCCTGTTTCCTTATAACTTACTCCTAAATACAAATGTGCTGAAACATCATCTGGCTTTAGCTCAACTAATTTTTCGAAACGAGTAACAGCTTTATCATACTGTCCAGATTGAACAGAAAGCAATCCTAAGTTTTCGATTGCTTTTGCATGATTTGGGTCTTGCTCAATTATTTCTCTTAGCATAGCAATTCCTTGCATCGGATTAGGCGTTGTTACATACGTCATGGCAAGTTGCGCTTTTGCATCTGTATTACTTGGATTTTCTTTCAAAACCAATTCGTAATACTTTCTCGCCTTTTGAGAACCTGCACTTGCTTTAGCTGGATTAATTGCAAAAACAGAGGCTTCATAATACGCATCTGCTGCTGCAAGATTGTGTCCTAAAGTTGGGTTTTCGTCTGCTTCTAGAGCCAAATAATAAGCTGCGCTATCAAAAAGACTTACCTTTTTGAGGTTATCAACAAAATTTTCTAAGGCTTGATGTTTATCATTATGAACTGCACCTTTTGTATTAACAACTTTAAAATAAAGAGTACGAGCCGAATTTAATAATTCTCTATCTTTTTCCGAAACACTCATTAAATGCTTTGCAGCACCATTTTCTGCTTCTTGATTCGCTTCTGAATTGCTATGATCGTGTCCATCATCTTCACTATGTCCTTCAGGAATAGTGTTTTCTCTATCCAGAGAAGAGGAAGCCGAAACGACACTTTTATCTCTGTTTGCAGACGTTTCAGAATCATTTTTCACAACTCCTTTTGGCAAAAAAGCTAAAAGAGCAACTAATCCAATTCCTGCTGCGATAAGTGAATACTGTTTTACTTGCATAAGTAAATAGTTAGGTTTTTTATTAAAAAATGCACCTCAAAATGTCAATGGTACGTTGCTCTGCAACTTTTTGAAATTTCATTGATTCGTTTTTCTACAAATAGTGTGTTGCTCTGCAACCTAAATTTCAAATCCTGAAACAATAATTCAAAATAGATTATAAAAAAAAACTTTTGCAGAAACAAACTTTATAAAAATTGGTTTTTGCAAAAGTTTTAAAGTTAATGCTTTTATGAAGATTTGATTACGCTGTTTCTCTCAATTTTCTGTCAGATTCCTGCAATTCTACTTCTGCAAGTAGTTTTTCGCTTGTCTTGACTGCTTCAACAAATGTTTTGGCAGGCTTGAAACTAGGAACAAAATGAGGTTCGATAACAATTGGTTTTTTGGCTGCAATATCACGAGCTACTTTTCTAGCTCTTTTTTTATTGACAAAACTTCCGAATCCACGAACATAAATGTTCTCTCCGTCTGCCATGTTGTCTTTTACTACATTAAAAAATTCTTCTACGATATACTGAACTTCAAATTTATCTTTCTCGGTACGATTAGCAATTTCTGCAATAAGATCTGCTTTAGTCACTTTGGTTGTTTTTTTAGGTTAAAAGAATGAATTCTAAATGATTTGATAAATTAAAATAAATTATCAAAAATCAGAACTCAATAAGTATTTTGAGTAAAATTAAAATAATCATCATAGTAAATGAATGATAATCTTAGACTTAATTTTTATATAAAGCTGAGCGAGTTTGTAAAAACGATACAACAGACTAAACTAATAACCCATTCATATAATTTGTTCTTACAGACCTTTGTTCAACTACAATTAATTAATATTTAGTTATTTACACTCCCAATCAGACTTCGTTTGTACAAACTTAAACCAATTATGAAATTTCATAGAATTAGATAAAAAGATAATAATTCAAAATAAACTATCGTAAAATTTAAAAATTACAGAATATTAAAGCATTTGTTGAAGTTTCTACTTCTATTCTAAATACTAAAATCAAATTTTATAGCTCATTTTTAATTATCTATTTTCGCCTTTTCAAAAGTAAATAGTTCAACAAATCAACTTTCATTTTATAAATTAGCAAAACTAATCTATTCATTTTCAGAATGTTGTAAATCTATTTGGGACTGCAAAGGTAGTTTTGTAATTTGGATTAAGCAAGTAAAAAAGTATTAAAATCTGTTTTTTTAGCTTTCATCAAGACCTATAGAAAAGCATAAACAAAAGCAATTTTTTTTATCTATCAAAATTTCGCTAATAGATTCACAATTATTTCTTTAAATTTGAACTTATGTACACGACTTATAAAAACCATTTAAAATACTAAGTTACTGAAAATGAATTAATTAACACTATTTATTTTGTAATTAAAACAAATTTATTTTTAACTCAACAAATTAATTAGTTGATTTGTGACATAAACAAAACCTTTTTTGAGGTATTAGGTTGCATTTTTTCAAACTTACTTCTTCGATAAAATTAATACTAGAAAAATTACTATAAAGAAATAATATGAATAATGTACTAAAAAAAGTAATGTGGGTAGGTGGCGTATTGTTTGTATTTTTTATAGTTTTGGCGACCAATTTAATCGATAGAAATCATATAAAAGGAGTACGAGCTTCCGTTTCAACGATGTATAAAGATAGATTGATTGTAAAAAATATGCTCTTTAATATTTCTCAGCTTACACAAGAGAAACGGATTGCTTTCCTGCTCTCTGACTCTAGTTTTTATTCTACAAGAGCAAAAAACGTAAACGATTCGATTTATATACTGATTGATAAAGTTTCCAATACTGTTTTGGCACAAAATGAAGTAAAATATTTAGAACGTCTGCATGGTAACTTTGAAGATGTAGAAGCCATGGAAAATAAAACGTTGAAAGATAAAACTGTTCTACAAGATGCAGAATGGAGAAAAAAAATGGATGTTAATCTTTTTAGAATAAGAAAAAATCTAAACCTGTTGTCCGACATACAAATTGATGAAGGAAAACGAGAATTATCTAGAGTAAACCGAGCTTTTAATACAATAGATTTATTTACAAATATGGAAATTGCTTTTCTAGTCGTTTTGGGAGTTATTGCTTTAGCAGTTGTTGTTTTTCCTGTTTTGAAATCAAAAGAATAGTTTTCCAATAAACATAAACCGTCTTTAAGACTTCGCTGTAAGTGAGTTTTTGACTTCTACCTATTGCTTTTCTACTAAAAAATCTTTAAGATTTTCAAATTTAGAAGAGAGAGAAACAATTTGTTTTTCCTTTCTCAATACTTCCTCCAAAAATGTAGGCATTTCTAATTCAATATCTGGAATAGTTTGTTTGACTACTTCGTAATATTTTGCTGGGTGTGCTGTCGCAAGAAAAATTCCTACTTCGCTTTCTGGAGTAAGGTAATTTTTGAGAGCAGCATAAGCAACCGTAGAATGTGGGTCTGCAAGATAATTATATCCTTCATAAAGGTCTTTGAGCGTGTTTTTGGTTCTTCTGTCTGTCAGTCTATATCCTGCAATATCGGCACTAAAACGAGTATAAGAATGATTATAAAGATTAAGCAAACGCTTAAAATTAACTGGATTTCCTGTGTCCATAGAGCTAGAAATTGTCCGAATAGCTGGGCAAGGTTCAAAACTTCCGTTCAATAAATACTGTGGAACGACATCATTAATATTTGTTGCAGCAATAAATCAACTAATTTTAAGACCCATTTTTTTGGCGATAATTCCTGCTGTTAGGTTACCAAAATTTCCACTCGGAACAGAAAAAATAGTAGTTCGTTTTTCTCCCTTTAATTGTGCAACTGCCCAAAAATAATACAAACATTGTGGCAAAAGACGAGCAATAGTATAGGAATTGGTGGTAGTAATAATTTGATTTTCTCTTAATTCTTCACTCATAATGGCTTCTTTTACGAGCCTTTGACAATCTTCAAATGTTCCATCAATTTCTAAAGCTGTAATATTTTCTCCCCATGTGTTGAGCTGTTTTTCTTGTAATAAACTCAACTTGTTTTTGGGATAGAGAATACACACTTTTATTGCTTGTCTTTTGAAAAATGCACTCGCTGTTGCACTTCCTGTGTCGCCTGTTGTGGCTACTAAAATAGTTATTTCTTTATCCTTTCCTTTGTCTTTTTTTTCTAATTCTTCTTTTTCTAATTCTTTTTTCAAATAATAATCAATCAGTTCTGCCATAAAACACATTCCAATATCTTTAAAAGAAAGTGTTTTGCCGTGAAATAATTCTAACGAGTAAACTTCTTTTTCATAAATTTCTACTAATGGAATATCAAAATCAAACGTTTTTTCGATTATTTTTTTTAAATCCTCTTCCAGAATTTCGTTATCCAAAAGTGTTGTCATTACCTTTAAAGCTATTTCTTGAAATGAAAAAGTATGAAGATTTGCCAAAAATTCTTTTGGTAAAGGATTTATTGTATCTGGCATCAAAAGACCACCGTTGGAGCTAAAAGTTTGAAATAATGCTTCTTTGAGTGAGCCTACTTGTGTATCTCCGTTTGTACTAGAATAATTCATTAAAAATAATAAAGAAAGGACTAAATAATAATAGATAAGATTGTGATAAAATTAAAAAATCATTTTGCCAAAACCTACAAAATAGAATAGCTTATTTTTTTGTAAACAAATTTAATTGAAATTAAACTATCTATTGTGTTCTGAACTAGATAAATTCATCAATTACTAAAAAATCAAAAACAGAGTTGAATCTTATAAATTAAAACGTATTTTCAAGAATTAAATAGCCAAAACTTTTACAAATTCTATCTATAAAAAAACACCTCTACTTTTCTTTATTTTCCTTTGTCTTTATTATCTTTCGTTTTTCTTATTGTTTACAAGAATGTAGTTGTTTTTTGAAGTAAAGTAATACATTTTCTTTAAAAATTATGTTCTATCTACCTTTACTCCTACCACCATAATATCATCAATTTGATTATCTGTTCCTGCACCTATCCATTCTCTAAGCTCACTTGAAAGCGTTCTTTTTTGCTCTTCCATAGATTTGTCCGATATAGTATGTAACAAATTCTTGAATCTCTTTTTCATATATTTTCTATTCTCTTTTCCTCCAAATTGGTCTTGAAAACCATCACTTGCCATATAAAATGTAGTGGGTTTCGAAGTATCAATAATATGTTTGGTGTATTCTCTATCTTTTCCATAATAATCACTTCCTATCGGTTTCGGATCTCCCTTTATTTGATTAAATTCTCCATCTTGAATATAATAAAGTGGGTTCATAGCACCAGCATATTCTGCAATCGGAATAGAATCATAAATTACCAAAACACTTACGTCCATTCCGTCCGAACTTCCTCCTCGCTCTTGTTGTAAGGATTTGTAAATATAATCGTGTAAAAGATTTAGGATTTTGTCTGCTCTAAAAACACCTTCTTGAAAGACAACAGAGTTAAGACTTGTAGCTCCCAGCATAGACATAAAAGCACCCGGAACGCCGTGTCCTGTACAATCTGCTACTACCAAAATAGTATAATCTTCTAATTTTTCGCACCAGTAAAAATCACCCGAAACAATATCACGAGGTTTGTTAAAGATAAAATAATCGTCTTTAAAATAATTATCTAATCTTGCATTGTGAGGTAAAAGTGCATTCTGAATACGGCTTGCATAGACAATACTAGAACGTACATCTTCGCTTTGCTTTTCTATGAGTTTGTTTTTGTCCTGAACTACTTCAACAGTTGCAGCTAATTCTTCTTTTTGTTGTAATAATTCTTCGTTACTTGCTGCAATCTCGTCTTGTTGTTCTTCCAAATCTTGATTTTGAATTCTCACTACTTCTAATGCTTGTCCTTTTGCTTTCTCGAAAAGAAATCCTATTATATAATTGAGAAATATTATTCCTCCCCAACAGATTGCAAAATAATATCCCTCATAAACAGGATCATAATTTTGAGGAAATTGATGTCCATTATAAAATAAAATGGTAAACACAAGAATAGACAAAAAGCTCATTGCAACCCAAATCATAGTATCTATTTTTGCTCCTGTAAGTAAAAGAGAAACTACTGGAACAGTTGCTATCAATACCGTAGAAGGAGAAAGCAGACCTCCTGTAAAATAAGCACAACTAACCACAGCAAATAAACAGTTTGATAAATGCAAGTTGCTACTTGTACGATATGAAATGATATTTCTTTTGTAAAGCAAATAATTGATTACTTGAACAGTAAAATTAATTACCATTACAAACATTCCCTCTTTAAAATCAATAGCATAGCACACAACTGCATAAAAACCTGCAAAATAGGGTAATACTTTTAGAAAATTAATAAGAAGAGAAATTTTTTCTTTTTGTCCTAACTCTTTTATGTTTTCGTTTTTACTTGAATATGGCATTTTTCAGAGTAACATTAGTTTTAAATATTCAATTTAAACAAAAATTAAGAATTAACCTTGTTTATCATTTATTTTAGTTCCAATTACTAAAATATCGTCAATTTGATTATCTGTTCCTGCACCTATCCATTCTCTTAGCTCACTTGAAAGCGTTCTTTTTTGCTCTTCCATAGATTTGTCCGATATAGTATGTAACAAATTCTTGAATCTCTTTTTCATATATTTTCTATTCTCTTTTCCTCCAAATTGGTCTTGAAAACCATCACTTGCCATATAAAATGTAGTGGGTTTCGAAATATCAATAATATGTTTGGTGTATTCTCTATCTTTTCCATAATAATCACTTCCTATCGGTTTCGGATCTCCTTTTATTTGATTAAATTCTCCATCTTGAATATAATAAAGTGGGTTCATAGCACCAGCATATTCTGCAATCGGAATAGAATCATAAATTACCAAAACACTTACGTCCATTCCGTCCGAACTTCCTCCTCGCTCTTGTTGTAAGGATTTGTAAATGTAATTGTGTAAAAGATTTAGGATTTTGTCTGCTCTAAAAACACCTTCTTGAAAAACAACAGAGTTAAGACTTGTAGCTCCCAGCATAGACATAAAAGCTCCCGGAACGCCGTGTCCTGTACAATCTGCTACTACCAAAATAGTATAATCTTCTAATTTTTCGCACCAGTAAAAATCACCCGAAACAATATCACGAGGTTTGTTAAAGATAAAATAATCGTCTTTAAAATAATTATCTAATCTTGCATTGTGAGGTAAAAGTGCATTCTGAATACGGCTTGCATAGACAATACTAGAACGTACATCTTCATTTTGCTTTTCTATGACTTTGTTTTTATCTTGTACAACATCTAAAATAGTAGATAATTCTTCCTTTTGCTGGTGCAATTCTTCGTTATTCGCTGTTATTTCGTCTTGATATTCCTTCAAATCTACATTCTGAATTTTTACAGTATCTAACGCTTTTCGTTGATTGGTTTCAAATACAGATGAAACCAGAAAGACAATTACTATAAGTCCTGCCCAACACATAATTTGAAAAAATTTGTCATAATTTTTTGCGTTGTATTCTATCGGAAAATCTCTTCCCAGATAAACAAGAATAGCGTAAATACTTACAATTATGAGTACACAAGCAAGCCAGAAAAAAGTGCTTTTAGTTGAACCTAACAAAAGAAGCGCAATAACAGGAATAAGTACAAACCACATAGCAACAGGAGAAAAAACACCTCCAGAAAAGTAAGAACAACCCAGAATCGCAACAAAACAGCAAGTAGCTACGTAAAAATTACTCGTTTTTTTGTAAGATAGAATTTCTTTTTTATACAAAAAGAAAGCTACAACAAGCAATGCAAACACACTACTCATAAATGCCATTCCATAAAAAAATTCAATAACATAACTTACTCCAACATAAAGGACAGCAAAAACAGCCGTTATCTTCAAAAAGTTAGATAATAGCTTTCCTTTGTTTACTTCATCTATCAATAGCGACTGTTCCATTTTAATACTAAAATAAATTTATATATTCTTCCAAGCCAATCCCTTTTCATACCTTATTTTATCTCTAGCTTGCAAGATTTCCAAAACAAAAGGATTGTGCATTTTATAGATTTCACAATAATTTTTTGGTGCGCCAGAAACAGTAATTATATTGTTTACAGCTCGTCTTGCTGCTTCATTTGCTCCCTCCATTGTCGCCAAATTTGTATTTGTTTTGATATAATCACTAGCCAAGAATAGATTTGGGATATTAGTAAACGTATTTGGGCGAAGTGTCCATGTATTTATTTGATTGACTAATAAGGGTTCTTTATTGATTACTTCTTGCAACTTTTCAAATTCAGAAGACGATAATTTTTGATTAATCAATCTTGAATTTGCATTTACTAGAGGTTGAATATCAGCATCTAAATACGTAAACTGTAACATTTCATCGGTCAAGTGTTCTTGTCCTTTCGTATTGATTTCTTGTTTTAGTTGCTTCCAAACTTCCTCTTTTATTTCTTCTAAAGTACAATCCTTCGCAGCTTTGTTATTGAAATTACCTAAAGCTTCCCAATCTGAAATATCAACAGACAAAATACCTTTTACTTTTCCATTATAACGTTCTGAAAGGTCATATTTTCCCCAAAACTGAATTTGAGAAATGGAAGTCAAAGCCCAAGCAGAATCTACAAAAATAGTATGTCCTTTGTGCATATCAAACGGAACATCTAAGTAATACTGGATTCCGTTCATCCATTCTACATTCGGCGAAAGTTTGATAATATTTTCCAATGAAGCATCAGCATTGAGCATATCTTGATTGATAAGTTGTGCAGCTACCTCAACAGGCGTAGAAAGTAAATAATAATCGGCTGTAATATCGCTTTCTTTATTTGCTTTTTCATCAAGAATAGTTACACTTTTTATAGTATCGCCATTCATATTAATAGAAGTAATAAAATTTCCGTGATTATAAACTACACCTTGTTTGGTCAGATAATCGTACCAAGGAAAAAGCCAAGCATCGTTTGTAGGTGCGTTGAGTACATTATCCGTATTCTGTTTTTTCACAGAGACCATCGTATAAATAAGCTGTAAAAATATCGTCCCTACTGTATTCGTACTGGCTAGTCGTGCTTTCGCTGCTACCAAAGACCTCGTAATTCCTTCTACAAAAAGTTTGCGATAATCATTACTAAATCGGTCTGCTTCGGTATATTCCCACCAGCCTATTTGTTCGTACTCATCAAAAAAACGCTCTTTGCACGAAGTCATGAGCTGCCAAACTCTAGCAGAAAAAAAGACTATTTCCTCTTTGGTAAGTTCTTTCGAAACGTGCAAAAACGACATAAAGATTTCTTCTACATCTTCCAAACTCTCTGGAAAATGCAATGGCATTGTAATCGGCAGTTCTCCAGTTTGAAGAAGTTGCATCGTTTGAGTAGTTACAAGATTATCAAAACACGTCTTACCTTCGTTTCCAAAAGGAATCGTTTTGAGAGTAGCAAAGAGATGTTGATAAAAACCAGGAAAAAATCGAAAACCATGTTCGCCTGGTAAATACAAATCAGGATTTTGAGTATTTGTATCTGGAACGTTTATACTACGAGCCTTCCCACCTACATAATGAGGTTGTTTTTCATAAACTTCTACCTCAAAACCTCGTGTAATAAGTTCGTGTGCTGCACTCATTCCTGCAACGCCACCTCCTAGAATAGCTACTTTTTTAGACATTTTACAGAGAAATTATAAGTAATGGTTAAGTAAATTAGTCTTGTAAGTAAGTAATTTTATAGAAAAAAAGCAAGAATTTACTACCATTAATCAAGCAATTCTACAATTATTTTTTGATAGATTCGTTTATGCGTTAATTTTTATAAAAAGAAATTCAAAAAAAGTTATTCTGTTCTCCAAAAACTGTAATTTGAAGGCTTAAATTTATTCCATGTTTCCCCTTCTTTTATGAAAAAAGTATTTTTACCTATTTGTGCGTTTCTTTCTTCTGTATTTATTCTTACTTCTTGTTCGATGGCTCAAAAAACGACTTCTACTTCAAATTCTGTTTCAAAAAATGATTTTTCTATCCCTTTTGATACAAATACCAATCAAACGGTTACGTATCAAGAGGGAATTAATTTTTTGAATAAACTAGCTGCTTCTTATCCTCAATTTTTGAAGGTCAATGAATTTGGAATGACAGATAGTGGCGAGCCATTGCACGAAATTATTTTTGAAGTAAATGGAAATTTTAATCCATTAGCTGAAATAGAAAAAACAGAAAGAAATAACAAGTTTGTCGTCTTCATTAATAATGGAATCCACCCAGGAGAACCCGATGGAACTGATGCTACATTGATGCTTCTGCGTGATTTGTGTACAAAAGAGGAAGTCAGAAATCAGTATAAGAACATCGTTTTGGTCGCTATTCCATTTTATAATGTAAGTGGCGCATTGACAAGAAATTCGACAACACGAGCAAACCAAAATGGAGCAGCAGAATATGGTTTTCGTGGAAATGTCAAAAATCTTGACTTAAACCGTGATTTTGTGAAATGTGATTCCAAAAATGCAGAAACTTTTACCAAAATGTTCCAAAAATGGCAACCGTTGGTTTATCTTGAAAACCACGTTTCGAATGGTGCAGATTATCAATATACCATGACTCATTTGGCTACGCAAGCTGATAAATTAGGAGGAAAAATGGGAGCGTTTTTGAATGAACATTTTACGCCAGCACTAGAAAAAGCAATGAAAGATAGAAATGAAGAAATGACTCCTTATGTAAATGTTTTTGGTTCTGACCCTGTAAAAGGTTGGGAAGGTTTTATGGATTCGCCTCGTTATTCAACAGGTTATGCTGCTCTTTTTCAAACTTTTTCTATGCTTACCGAAACGCACATGTTGAAGCCTTACGACAAACGAGTAAAAGCGACGTATATTTTTATGGAAGAACTTTTAAAGTACGTTCAAGCAAATGGAACAGCACTTCAAAAACTCAAAACAGAAGACCAAAAAGAAGTAAAAACTAAAAAAGAGTTTGTTTTAGATTGGGAAATTGACAAAGAAAGACACAGAACATTAAATTTTAAAGGCTACCAATCTTCAATGGAAAAAAGTAAAGTTTCAGGACTTGAGAGAATGAAATATGACCGTTCGAAACCCTATACCAAAGAAGTAAATTATTACGATGCCTTCAAACCTTCATCAAAAACTAATGTACCGAAAGCCTATTTAATTCCACTTGCTTATACAGAAGTTTTGGAAAGATTGAGGTGGAATGGTGTCAAAATGGATACTTTAAACAATCAAGAACATACCACTCATACTGTAGAAGTTTATACAATCAAAGATTATCAAACTTCAAAATCTGCTTATGAAAGTCATTATTTGCATTATAATGTAGAGATTTCTAAAAAGAGTATGCCTTTTGGAGAAGCTTTGCGCTATCCAGAACAGAAATACGTTTTAGTCAAAATGGATCAAGTAGCCAATCGATATATTTTAGAAATGTTAGAACCACAGGCAGTAGATTCGTTTTTTGCGTGGAACTTTTTTGATGGAATTTTGCAGCAAAAAGAACATTTTTCGCCTTATGTTTTTGAAGATATTGCAGCACAGATTTTGGAAGAAAATCCTGCTTTAAGACAAAAATTAGAAGTCAAAAAAGCAAGCGATGAAGAATTTGCTAAAAGTGCGTATTTGCAATTGGATTTCGTGTATCAAAACTCCGTTTATAAAGAAAAAACACATTTAATTTATCCTATTTTTAGAGTGAATAATTGATTATCTATGAAAATTATCTTTTAGAAAATAGTATATTTGTTTGTAACACAAAAATCAATGATACATTTATGGAACAAGAAGATGCAAATCAACACAGACTTTTAGAGGAATTAAAAGATTTGTATAAAAGAATAGATATTTTTTTAGGCAAACAAAGTTCAGAAGACGTATTGCCCAGTAAGGAAACTTTACGTAGAGTGTTGCTAGACATAAGTAAAAGTACTCATTTTTCTAGCATAGATATTCAGAGTTATAAGCAGTTTCAGGATTTTTCTATTAAAGGTCTAAACCGTATTAATCTTATTGGAGGAGATAATAATTCAGGCAAATCAAGTCTTTTAGAGGCATTCTATTTACTATGTATTCAAAATGATGTTTTTGCTTTTATTGAAATGCAAAGACGAAGAGGAAAGTTTTTTACTAATGTTCCTTCCAATTGGCTTTTCAAAAATGTATCAAAAAGAGCGAAAGTAAGTGGTGTTTTTTTTGGTATAAAAGTAGAAAATTATTTCTCCATACAACAAGAAGAAAATGGAGATTTTGATAAAACAGATTATCTAACTACATTCTTTCTGAAGTCTAATTTTGATGATGATTCTCTAGAAAGTAAAATGCGTTTGTTTGAAAAAGATAAACAAAGTTATTTCAAACATATCAATAATTTGTGCAATGTTCGTTATTCTAGTCCATTTTCTATTCATAGCAGAGAAGATTTAATTAAGAGTCATGAAAAAAGCATAGAAACCAAATCTATAGAAAAGATACTTGATTTTATTCGTACTCATGTAGATGAAGGCATTGAAAAAATAGACTTAGTAGGAGAGGGAGATCTACAACATTTTTTGGTTACGCATAAAGAGTACAAAGAAGCTATAGATATTACACATTTTGGAGATGGTTTGCAACGTATTTTTCAAATCACATTACTTTTTGCAACTGTAAAAAATGGTGTTTTGCTCATTGATGAAATTGAAAATGCTATTCATCACGATTTATTCAAAAACTTTACTCGTTTTATTGAAGATTTAGCAGAAGAGTTTAATGTTCAATTATTTATTACTTCTCACAGTAAAGAATGTATCAATTCATTTTTTGATAATGGAAATAAAAATACAAATCTGTCAGCTTATAGTTTGGTAAATAAAAATGGAGAAATAACACTACAACATACAGAAGGCGAACGTTTCGGTAGAATGATTCAAAATTTTGATACAGACTTGAGAAAATAATAAATAGCTTTACAAAAATGAAAAAAATACTACTAATTCTTTGTGAAGGCGCACACGATGTAGCTTTTTTATACAAAATTCTTCGTTTGAGTTTATCTGCAAAGGATATACAAAGTAAAAAAATCACTCAATTTGATTCTAACTTGTCCAATTACTTTATCAATACACTCAAAAATTACAAGTATGAAGAAGGAAATTTGCAAGGAAAACCCAAAATGCCTATTCCTTTAGAGTTGATTGATGATAATGATAAAATACAGATTTTTATTTATGGATTAGGAGGAGATTCTCAAATCAGAAACTGGCAAAATACCGTTCAAGCCTATCAAGATTTGATAAATTCAGAACACCAAAACGAGCAGTATGAAATATCTTTAGCTTTATTTTTTGATGCTGACAAAGAAGGAAACAAACATCGATTGAAAACTACACAAAGTTATTTTAGAGAGCTATTACCTGAGCTAGATCAAATAACACTTACAAACAACATTGTTACGACTTCGTCTTATAAAAAAATAGGATTGAATATATTCGCTAACGAAAATGGAACTGGAAATTTAGAAAGTATTCTGATTCCTTTAATGAGTGAAGGAAATGAAACTATTTTTCAAGATGCTGCAACTTACTTTGATGCAAATTTTGATAAAAAACGAGCAAAAAAGAACAATGCAAAAAAAGAGAAATCAATGATTGGAATAGCAGGTAATTTGCAGTATTCTGGAGTGGCTAATAATTCAGTTATTCGTCAGTCTGATTATATCACAAAAGAGAAAATAGATAAAAATAAGCAATGTCAGAAAATTATACAGTTTTTTGAGGAATTATTAAAATAATAGACAAAAAAATGCCCTTACTTCTCAATGAAATAAGGGCATTTCGTATTTAGAAAAAATAAACAAATTATTTCTCCAATTCATATTCCTGCATCTTTCTATAAAGTGTCGTTAGTCCAATACCTAATATTTTAGCCGTTTCAGATTTATTATTTTCTGTATGCGCCAAAACTCGTTTCATGTGATGTTTTTCTACTTCAGCAAGACTTGTAAGTGGAGTAATTATGGCTCCATTTGTCGAACCTGTTTGACCAAAAAGTAGAACATCTGTACTGAGCTGATCATCAGACATAATAACGGCTCTTTCGATGACGTTTTTGAGTTCTCGTACATTACCTTTCCAGCTATAGGTTTGCAGTTTTTCGATAAAATCGTGGTCAATAATAGGACTTTTCTTTCCCATTTTGGAAGAAAAATGTTTTACAAAAAAACGTGCAAGTAATTCAATATCTCTTCCTCGTTCAACAAGAGGTGGCAAATGAATTTCGAAGACAGCCAAACGATAATATAAATCTAATCTAAACTTTCCTTCTTCTGCTTCCTTCAAAAGTTCACGATTTGTTGCTGCAATAATACGAGTTTGAATTTTGGTAACTTTCGTATCTCCTACTTTTATAAACTCTCCAGTTTCTAAAAAGCGCAATATTTTAGCTTGAAGCTCTAATGGCATTTCACCAATTTCATCTAAAAATACTGTTCCTCTGTGTCCTTCTTCTAAAAGTCCTTTTTTGTCTTTATTTGCACCTGTAAAAGCACCAGATTTGTAACCAAAAAGTTCGGATTCTAACAAGTGAGGTGCAAAAGCACTACAGTTAAGTGCAACAAATGCTTCTATTGCTCTATCACTTTCATAATGGATAGCTTGTGCAAAAACTTCTTTTCCTGTTCCTGTTTCTCCTGTCAAGAGTACAGTTGTAGGAGTTGGAGCTACTCTCTTTGCTAAAGTAATTTGTTGTTTTAGACTATCTGATTCTCCTATTACGGAACTAAAACCCATACTACTTTGAGCCTTGTCTGTAATACGGTTTAGGCGTTGTTGAAGTCTAGCTCTTTCAATTCCATTAGCAACCAACGGCAAAAGGCGATCATTATCATCACCTTTTGTGAGATAATTGAACGCCCCATTTTGGATAGCTTTTACGCCATCTTTTATAGTTCCGTAAGCCGTAATGACTATTATTTCTGTATTTGGATACTTTTCTTTATAGGTTTTGGTAGCTTCTACACCATCTCCATCAGGCAGTTTTACATCAGTCAGAATAAGGTCAAACTCATCTTTCTCTAGTGCCTTAAATGCTTCTGCTATATTCTTTGCCTGCGTTATTTCGTATCCTTCTAATTTTAAAGTTCTTGTGAAGAGTTTTAATAATTGTTCTTCATCATCAATGAGTAATATTGAGCCTTCCATTCAAAGTGCTATTAAATTTTTGAGTAGTATTTATAAGTTGATCTATGCGTTGAAGAGATTTTTCATTTTCTTCGTCTTTCTTCCATTCTATTAGATTATATTCTAATTGATTGATAAAAGAGTTAGTTTGCATCTGACTAATTTGTGGTTGATTTTCAATCACTTCTTTTACAGTAATGATATAACCAGCAAATTGTTTACTGTTGTTTGTATTTGTGTAGAAAGTTTGTTGTGTTACTTGATAAACATATTCTTGTTCTCCATCTTGAATACGTAAAAGTCTTGAATGTTCTTCATTACTTTCTTGATTTATTAGATTAGTTTGAGATGGTTGTAGAGTATGATTATCAATCGAACGAGGTTTCAATGTAGGCGCAATTAATTTTCTCATCAAATTACTCTTCAAAGCCATATCAGGTGCATATTTTCCCATCCATTCTTTAGGTTCTCCTATTTGCATCAAATGAGAAAGCAAATCATTGATAGCAACAACTTTCAAGTTTTCGTCTAACACCAAAACACCTTCCTGCAACTGGTTCATGACAGCTTGATTATGCTGATTTCTATACATCAATTTGGAAACAGAAGATTCTTCGTATTCTTTCAAGCGCAATACCATTGTATTAAAAGTAGAGGCAAGCAAACCTAATTCGTCTGTCGATTTAATTTGTAATTGTTGAGAGTAATCATAATCAGCAACAGCTTGTAACTTTTCTTTAAGGTGTATAAGAGGTCTAGTAATATAAGTAGGGAAATACAAAATAAATACAAATGTAAGTCCTACGCTAAGCAAACCTAATGTAATGATGAACAATGAATTATTATCTGCAAGTTCTCTAGCATAAGCATTGCGAGCCAAAACTGCATTTTTATTCAAGCCATAAATTATCAAGACTTGATTTTTGACATCTTGATAAGAAGGTTCTATTTTAGTAGAATAAAAAAGGGTAGATAAGTTATTAGTAGCTTGTGCTGTTTCAAAATTAGATATATAAGTCGTATATTTTTCGTGCAATGCTGCTACCAAGTCAGCTTCATTATCTTCTGTAATGTTTGTTGCTTGCAAATCAAAATTCTTATTGAAGTTTGATTTTGCTTTGTTGTAATCTGTTTTTGTTTGAGGAGAATAATTAGGATTAATCAACATTGTTTGCTGTGCTTCTCTAGCTTTATCAAGAGCATTGAGCATCTCTACAGTATAATCTACTGAAGCAAAATTATCTGCTAAAATGGCTTCCGAACTCTTGTCCAACTTATAGACAGCGTAAGCACCAACGGCTGCTAATAGTGAAATCACTACAAACAACAACATTAATCCAGAAAAAAGTTTGGTACGCAGACGCATAATAAAAGAGTTTAAAAAATTGGTAAGATAGTTTTGTGTCAGTACTTCTACATGAACACTTCTTATGCCTAAATCAGTTTATGAGCAGAAAATACCTATAAAAGTAGGTTTAAAGGCAATAGTAATGCTTTTTGATATAAATTCTAAAACAAGAATAGATACTTATTTTTTTCAAAATGGAAGAGTATATTTTCATTTTGGAAAAGAAATAACAAAAATACTGCTTTTTTTGTTGAATGAAGGTCTATAAAAAAAGTCTTAGAAGTGTGTAAAACATAATATTTTAATTACCTTTGTTAAACAAAATAGACTTATATTAGCCTAGCTTAACTGAAAGTTAGCTTTTATATATTGTATTTTTGAGTGTTTATATGAATAGTTACGGGCCCCTCATTGCACAAACTTACTTTCATATCTGCTCCAAAAATACCTGTTTGTATGGGTTTTTCTAGTTTATTTTCTATCGCTTTTATCATTTCTTGATAGAGTGGAATAGCAATAGAAGGAGGAGCAGAATCAGTAAAGGAAGGACGATTTCCTTTTTTCACATTTGCATACAGCGTAAACTGACTAACTAGTAAAATATCAGCTTCTAAATCTTTTACCGAAAAATTCATTTTATTATCTTGGTCAGAAAAAATACGAAGTCCAATTATTTTTTTGCTAAGCCATTCAATTGTTTTTGATGTATCAGTACTTGAAATGCCCAAAAATATGAGCAAACCGTCCTTTATTTCTCCGACTATTTTTTCTTCTACAACAACAGAAGCAGAAGTAACTCGCTGAATAAGTGCTATCATAATTTAACAAAACGTTTTTATTTTTTTTATCATTTACAATGAAATCAGACCAAAACAAATACTAGTTTTATTTTTGTGAAACAATATTGGTGCAACATTGAATTATAGAATAATGTTTGTGGTAAAAAAGTCATTTCAATTAAAAAATCTATTAGGAAAATAGTACTACTATTTAATTAACTTATGAACGTTTTTTCAAACTATTATCCATTATTATCAATAACAAACTATTATCATGGCAAAACTCAATCAATTAGAATCGATAAAGACCGAACTAAAAACATTACGTTCGCATGAAGCAAAACTAGCTCATTTTATGAAAATAGATGATGAGGGAGGCGAGATTAGCTATATGCAGCCCAGTATTATGGGTAATGGAGATTATGGAACACAAATCCGTTTTTATATTCGTGTAGATGAGCTTTATTACTCTGCTTTACTTACTCTTCCAAGCGCAAAAAATGTACAGAAAGTACTTCGAAAAGTATGTAGAAAGGGATTTAAGTTTTTGGAAAAAAATGAAGACGACTTACGAATAGATTTCTTAGACATCAAACATCCAGACGAACTTCTGACGGTACACAAACGAACGTTAGATGAAGTTTGTAAAGAAAATAATAAGTGGAGATAATGTTTTGTCTTCTACCAATTCGAAACACCTTAAATTAACACTATTTATTTATGGTGTTTTTTTGTGTTTTAAATGTTCGAATTACCTATATTAAAGTTTGTTTTTAAAATTATTGTCTATCCTAACTTTTTTAGCATGCGTTATTTACTTCTACTTTGCTTCTTTTTATTTTCTGGTTTGTCGTATGGCTTTATTCCAAGTGAAAATACAAGTACAATTATTCCTATAGCAAAGGAAGGAACAAAGTCTGAAAAAGAACTTAAAAAACAGCAGAGAATAGAACGAAAAGCAGACAAAAAACAAAACAGACAACTCAAAAAACAAACGCAAAAATTAAAATGGCAACTCCTCAAAAAAGCCTTTAAAGCACAAAGAGCGAACAAAAAACTTGATAAAAAGAATGAGAAAGCCAAAAAAGGAGAAAAACCTATCTATTGGGCTTCTTGGGCTTCGGCTTTGTTTGGTCTGACAGCTTTTGGGTTAATTGTACTTAATGAAGCAACGTTTTTGCTTTCTATTGGATTGTATTTACTTTCTGTATCATTCGGAATAATAGCATTAGTATTAGCAGTAATTGCTTTACAATTTTTGAAAAAGAAAGCAAAAGAAGGAAACGAAAATTATAACAAAACATTCTCAAAGATTTTGGCAATAGTAGGAGGTATTGCTGGATTCATTACTTTATTTTTCTTTATAGCATTGCTTTATGCTTTTGGTATATAATAAGTAGTTTAATTTTTCCTGCTACGTTCTCTTATTTCACTTTCTTCACTATTGAGTAATTTTACAAAACAATAATCAATTTTCCCAAAAATTAAGAAGCCAAATGTACAGACTGTTTGTAGAAAGTCGTAATTTTGTCAATTAAGATTTTAATAAATCCTGTCTAAATTATCATGAACTATAAATTGTATCGCTACTTATTTTTTGTGCTTCTAAGTTTGGTTGTCAGTACCACTTTTCAAAGCTGTGGAGAAGATGAAATGAGTGAAGAAGAAAAAGCAAAGAACACTTTGATTGCTACTTTTGAAAATATTCGTCGCATTTATAGTGAAGAAGGACTTTTGAAAATAAAAGTAGAAGCTCCTTTAGAATATATTTATCAAAATCAGGATTTATATTATCCCAAAAACTTTAGAGTTAGTATGTATAATCCAAATGGAGATATTACCACTACTCTCACAGCAGATTCTGGGCGTTTGGAACAAGTTAGTAAATTATATCACGCTTACGGAAATGTAGAAGTAATTAATCATGAGCAAGAACAAAAAGTAAATACACCAGAACTGCATTGGAATCAGTTTAAGAGAGAAATCTATACCGAAAAAGAAATTGCTATCAAAACGCCTACTGAAACGCTTTATGGAGTTGGAATGACTTCAAACGAGGAGTTTAGCAAATACAAGATAATGAAGCCAACAGGAAGTTTTATCTACAAAGAAAGAAGCGAAGGATTCGAAAAACCTGATAGTACAGAGATGAAAAACAAAAAAGCTAATCCCTATTCAAAATTTCAACAGGTTGCGCCAATAAATTAAACGCTATATAGTAAGAAAGTACTGTATTTTTTGAAGTACAAGAAAATACAAAATTAACACTACCTTTGCCAAAATTTTTATTTTATAAATTTGTTTAATGAAATTACTCGAAAATATTTTACTAGCTTTTTGTGTTGCTTCTTTAGCAATTGGTGTCCACCAGCTTTATTATTACGAAGTAGAAGAAGTATATTGGATTTTGAGCCTTTCTGTATTTTTGTTTTTGGTTTATACGTGGATAAAAAATAAAAACTCGGAGAAAGAGAAAGCAGAAATCAAGGAAAAGGAAAGCAAAACTACTAGCAAATCAAAGAAGCAGTATGTAGATAAAGAAAGTTCTAATTACACACCACCAAAAAAGAAACGCAGAAAAAGAAATTAATTATTTCATACTCTAATCTCTAATTCTCAATCTCCAATCTCTATAATGAACCCTTGGATTCCCATTTTTATATCACTTTTATTTTCGGCTTTTTTCTCGGCTATCGAAATTGCTTTCATTTCGGCTGACCGTCTGCAACTTGCCTTAAAGCAAAATGAAGGAGGCAGGACAGCAAAACTATTGTATCGTTTTTATAAAGTAGAAGATTATTTTATCTGTACAACGCTTACAGGAAATACGATTTCACTGGTTTTGTATGGAATTTTTATGGCGCAGGTTTTAGACGAATATCTCAAAACATTTTTCTCTGGCTTGCTTCTCAATAATGAAGCACTCGTCGAAACGGCAGTTTTGGGAAGTCAGACCATTTTATCGACAATGCTGGTTTTGGCAGTAGCCGAATTTTTGCCCAAAAGTATTGCTTTAGCTAGTCCGAATAAGATTATTGAAGTGTTAGTGCATTTTATGAGAGCCGTTTATTTTCTTTTTTATCCTTTCGTTTGGGTAATTATAAAGTCTGCCAAATGGGTAACGAGAGTAATTTTTAAGATAGAAGATAATAGAGAACTTCCACTGTTAGGGATTTCTGACCTCAATCATTACATTCAACGTTTTAGTGGTTCGAATGGCGAAAAATCAAATGTAGATGCTGATTTGTTTCAGAATGCAGTAGAGTTCAGAACGCTGAAAGTAAGAGATTGTATGATTCCTCGTACTGATATTATTTCTATTTCAACGGAGGAAAGCATCGAAAAACTACAGCAATTATTTGTAGAAAGTGGACATTCAAAAATTATTATTTATAGAGATACTATCGATAATGTAATTGGTTATAGTCACGCTTTACGCCTTTTTGATAATCCAACAACGATAAAGAGTGTAACCGACAGTATTTTCTTTGTTCCTGAAACGATGCACACCAACGAGCTGATGATGCGTTTTATTGCTACTCGCAAAAGTATGGCTTTAGTAACAGATGAGTTTGGTGGAACAGCAGGAATAGTTACGATTGAGGATATTGTGGAAGAAATTTTGGGAGAAATAGAAGACGAACACGATGAAGAAGGTTTGTTTTTTGAGCAAATTGATGAGAAAAATTTCTTGCTTCACGCCAGATATGACATTCAAGAACTCAATGAAAAACACAATTGGAAGCTTCCAGAAGGTGATTACGAAACGTTAGGAGGATATATTTTGGAAAAACTCGGTACAATGCCAGAAGCAGGAACTCAAATCAAAGATGATAATTTTACTATTTTGGTAAAGGAAATGCAGGGCGCACGTATCGAAATTGTAGAAATTCGTTTTTATGAAACGCCTCGTTCAGAGGAAGAGAACGAAAATTAATAGTAACTGATGTTACAGGTTTGTTAATTAATAAGTTACATAAAAACAAAACACTCTTATTTTTCCATAGTGATAGGTTTGCAAACCCTATCACTATGGAAAAATGAACATTACCAAATTAACTGTGATAAGTTTTATCTTTAGTTGAAAAATTTAGTTAATAGAATAATAGAAAATATTTTGGAAAATTATACTACAAAAAAAACATTCGCATTGTCTTTTTTATTAAAGAAAATGAAAAATTTGCCATTTTTGGTCTTGCCTTTGCCGTTGTTGGTATCCTTACCAACGACATTATTACTACTCTTTTTTTGTGTATTTTTTACCCAAAATGTTTTTGCTCAAAATGATTCTATTCCAGAAAATGAGTTGTCATTAGTTGATTCGGTATTGACAGATGAAATGCAGAAAACAAGCGATTCGACTATCTTAATAGCTCCTTTTGATACCAATTCAGTACAAGACACTACAAAAACAGATACAGGAATAAATACATTTCCAACAAAAGGAGGCAAACAAAAAGACAAAAATCAAGACCTACAAGATACTACAAAAACGAATGTTTCGGACACAACAGCACAAGATAGCACAGCCACTACAGGAGCATTATTACAAGGAGAAGCACCACCAAAAATAAACACCGATAGCATAGATTATGCAGCCAATTCGGTTTGGAAACTCTATGAAGAAGATTTGTATTTGAATACGAAGAGAGAAATTCATCCAGATACTTCTGTCCATAATTCTCATAGGTACAATATTATCCAAAAAAACGATTATACCTACCAAGATTTGGGGAATTTGGGAACGGCTTCTCAATCTATTTTCTATCAAGAACCTTCTCAAATTGGTACTCGGTGGGGAATTACGGCGTATGAACAATATATTCGAAGACCTTCAGAAGTTCCTTATTTTAATAGTCTTGCGCCTTATGTGGATATTTATTTGGTACAGGGAGGACAAGGAAAATCGTGGTTGGATGTAGATTTTAGCAGGAATATAAATCCAGATTGGAATGTGAGTATCTTTTATAGGCGTATGAGTGCCAATAAAGTAATTAATCGGGCTTTTAGAAGAAATGACGAACAAATGGAACACCAAACATTTAGTTTTACGAACCGTTTTTTTTCCAAAAATCATAGATACAAAATGTTGGCTCATTTTTCTTGGTACGACCATAATATATTAGAAACAGGAGGCGTAAAATCTACCGTTAATTTGGATGGTTTTAGTAATCAAAGTAGAATTGATACGCTTTTGCAGTTAGATAATTCAGAATTAGATTACAATTTACCTAGCTTTGGAGATGTGGTTCAGTATGGACGTACTTTTCATATTTATCAGCAATACAGTATTACAAAAGGAGGACAATTAGAAATTTTCCAGCTTACCGATTATTCTCAAAACACAAATAGATATAGTAATAACGCAGAAGATTTTGGTAATAATATTGACTTTTATAATTCTTTTTCTACCTTTCCATCTGTTTCTAGTGAAAATGGTTTTACCTATCGGACAGCTTTTTCACAGCTAGAAAATAAAGCAGGAATAAAGGGAAGAATAAATAATTTCCAGTACCGAACTTTCGCAAAGCTTCGAAACTATCAAGTGCGTTATGATTTTCCGTTTGCTCAAGGAGAAGTACAAACGAGCCAAAAAATAGATATTGCGCCAGAGCTTTTTGTAGGTGGTGGGTTGCGTTATTTCCTGAATACAAAACTAAACGATGAATTAGAAGACTTAGATAATTACAAAAAAGAGCGTCAAGCTATTGATTCTCTTTCCAAAAAAGACTCTACCGAAATTGTCTTTTTGCCTTCCACTACTGTAAAGGATAATGCTATTTCTGTGGTTTCTTATATTGATGCGTCGGCAGAATATCAACTTGTTTCGGAGCTAGTTGGAGATTATAGAATTTCGGGAGAATGGATTCGAAACAACTTGACTGTCGGAATTAATAGAACGGTTTATTCGCCTTCTATTATTGAACAATATTCTTTTCAACCACAATTACGATGGAGAAATGATAATTTTGAACGGACAACAAATGACAAAATTTATGCTTCCTTTGAGTTTAATCCATTAAAATTACCGTTTCTCAATAAAATAGACTCTTCGTACAAAATTTCTCTTCGTCCGTATGTTTCGGCAAGTAATATTCAGAATTTGGTTTATAATGATTCTAATTCTGTAGCTCGCCAAACTGCAAAAGCAACACAACCTATTTCGGCAGGACTTGTACTTAAAGGTTCTCACAATAAATTACATGCTCTTCTGGATTTTCGTTACAATCAAAATTTGGGAGAAGATTTGGTCAGAATGCCTCCTATTTTTGTTAATTTATTATTCTTTTATAAAGATAGATTATTCAATAATGCAATGGAAGCCGAAATCGGAACAGATATTCATTATCATAGCAAATACAAAGCAGATGCGTATAATCCACTTATCCAACAATTCCATTTACAGGAAAAATACAATGTAAGTGGTTTTCCTCAAATGGATTTGTTCTTCAATTTTAAGGTAAGTAGAGCCAAAATCACACTAAAAGTAAATAATGTTTTATTAGATGCTGTCGGACAAGGATATTACGACACCCCTCTCTATATTTCTCAACCTCGTGCTATTGAAGTAGTGATTAATTGGTTGTTTTTTAATTAGAAATCTATTTCATCTCACTCTGTAGCTCACTCTGTAGCTCATTCTTTAGAGTGAGTAGCATTTTTCTGTTCTACCCTACTATCTTTAAAAAGCACAGTTTGTGTTTTAATCAAAAAAAGATTTCTAGCATCAAAAATATAAGATTTTTTAAAGTTTGCGCAATATAGTTTGTACGTTGTTAGTTATGTATGTATTGACTGCAATAGTTAAGTTTACTCAAATTTTAAATTTAATTATTACTTTCACGTTTATTTATTAAGTAAATAAAGCTACTACTATATCAAAATTAACCAATTACTCATTATGAAATCTTATTTTTTAATTGTTCTATTAAGTGTTTTTTCATTTGCTACTTTTGAAGCAACTGCCCAAAACAAGACAGTAGAGAAAACCAAAAACAAAGCAAAGAACAAAACCAACAATCGTATCAACAACAAAATCGACAACAAACTTGATGAAGGTCTAGATGCCATTGAAGGACTTTTCAAGCGCAAGAAAAAGAAGAAGAAAAAAGATAGAGAGGAAAACGAAGACAATGACTCAAACTCTAATAGTAACTCAAATCAATCTACTGAATCTACACAACAAAACGATGGTTCAGGCTTTTTGGAAAATCTTCTTGGAGGAGGTGGAGAAAAAATAGATATAAAATCGAGTTACAACTTCAACTCTAATTTTTTGATGCGTATGCAGACATATAAAGAAAACGGCAAAGAAAAAAGTGATATGTTTATGCGTTATTACAATTCTGCTGACCCAAATTATATGGCAATGGAAGTAATGGAGGCAGACAAAAACGGTAATGTAAAATCTCTTCAATCAAAGATAATCGTCGATGGTTCGCAACAAGCTATGATTACGATTATGGAAGATCAAAATCAAGCAATTGCCATGAAAATGCCAAATATTGAGAATTACCAACAGGCAGAGGCACAAGAAAAAGATCCAGAACAAGCAATGAAAGATGCCAATGTCAAAATTACTCGTACAGGACGCACAAAAAATATTTTGGGTTATACTTGTTCTGAAACTATTATGGAAACCGACGATATGAAAGCTATTTCTTGGACAACCAAACAAGTAAATCTATCTCAATTCAAAGCCTTTGCAGGAATGTTTTTACAAGACAAAAAAGAAAAAAATCAGCTTATGGCTGTTCCATTAGAGTTTACAATGGAAATGGAATCAACAGACAAAAAAACTGGCGAAAAAATGAAAATGATTGTTACAGAAGTAAATGAAAACCAAAACACAACTATCAATATGAGTAGTTATAAAGTAATGGATATGTCTGGGCTTATGAAAATGGGAGATAAAGACTAAAAATTCAGAATTGAAATAAAAACACCAAATTTACCTTTTTATAAATAGAATAGATGTAACTAATTTTTAGTTGTATATTCTGCAAACTCATTAATTTAAAATTAACTTAAAGAAAATTACAATGAAAACTCAATTTTTATCGTGCGTGATTCTTTCGTTTTGTGTCCTGTTTTTGTCTGCTTGTAATCCTAAAAAGGCAATTGAAGAGAAAATTGCTAAAGAAATGGCTGGGGCAATGTTAGGAACAGATGTAGATATGTCTAATACAGATGGAAAAAACGCTTCTGCGAAAATAGATTTAAAAAACGGTTCGCAATCTATTAATTTTAATATGGAAAGTTCTGTTTTTCAGATTATGAAGGACAACAAAGATCAAGTTATCTTGTCTGGCATGTTTGGAACACCTGATAATGAAAAAGAAGATACAAAACACGTGATCATGTTCGGTATTATGGGGGACGCTAGTTTATTAAAAGGTGCTTCTATCATTAATTTTGGAGAAAAAGAGAAGGGCAAATTGAATGCAACTCTAACGTTAAGCACCACAGGAAGTAAAGAAGAAATGGAATCGAAAGGTATGTTTGGAATGAAACAAAACATGGTAGAAACAGGTACAGTAAAAATAGTAAAATTTACAGAAGAGGAAATTATCTTTGAATTTGATGCAACAGCTAAATATTTAAGTATGAAAGAAGGAGAAAGCGAAGAAAATGCCTTGACAGGAACAATTACTTGCAAAAATCCTCTTATTACTTTTATTGGAATGAAAAAGGAAGAAGTGTTTAGATAATATTTAGTAAAGAATATTTTTGACTAGAAAAGCCGTTATCAACTAATTTGATGATGGCTTTTCCTTTTTATAGACTAACAAGGTTTTAATCCTATTTTCTTTCCATTATTAATGATTTAACGAAGCGAAAAAATCAAAAATTAATATCCATCTCCTTCTCCTTCTTCTGCTTGTATTTTTTCTTGCAAAGGCGTTCCTTTTATGTACAATTTTTTCAAACTCTGTTTTTTGAGCTGTTCGGCAACTTCCATGTTATCTAATTTTGTATCTATTAAAACTAAAGTTTCTAACTTTCTACAGTTTTTGATTGGCGTAAGGTCTTGAATTTCTGTTTTCTGTGCATCTAATGTTTCTAAGTTTGGTTTGTTTTCCAATCCTTCTAATGTTTTTATTTCTGTTTGTCCACAAAATAATTTCTCTAATTTTGTTAGTTCTGAAAGAGGTTTGAGTGTTTTTATTTGAGTTTGATAAACATATAATTCTTTTAGATTAATCAAATTTTCAATTCCTTTCAATGAATTTAGATTAGTTTCCCCAGCTTCAAGAAGTTCTAATTTTGCAGCGTTTTTGAGAGAAGAAATACTTTTGATTTTCGTTTTGTTGAGATAGATTTTTTTCAAATGAACTAATTCTTCCAACACATCAATATTTTCAACTTGTGTTTCAGAAATAGACAAAATCTCCAAATTCTTAGCATTTTTCAACGGTTCAATGTCTGTAACTTTGCTATCATTTAACTGAACTTCGATAAGTTGTGTCATATTCGAAAGAACTGAAATATCTTTTACTTTTGTGTTTCCCAGACCAATTACATGCAATTTTGTAAGGTTTTTTAATGAAGAAATATCTTCTACTTGTGTCCAGTTGATATATAATTCTTCTAAGTTTACTAGTTTTGATAATGTAGAAATATCACTTACAGGAGTTCGCCACGCTAAGATTGATTTCAAGTTTTTGAGGTTTGATAACACAGAAAAATCTTTAATTCCTGTTGCTGTAAAACTAACTTTTTCCAAATTTTCAAGACTTTTTAAAGCAGAAATATCTTTTACCTTTGTATGCGCTAAATAAACACGTTCTAGACTAGTGATAGAACTCAACGCAGAAATATCAGTAACACCAGTTCCAGAAAGCGATAATTTTTTGAGATTTTTGAGAGAAGAAAGCGAAGTAACAGAGTTGATTCCAGCACATTTTTGAACCCAAATTTCCTCCAAATTATCTAGTTTTGAAATGGGAGAAAGGTCTGAAAGAAGTGTTCGTTCGGCATCTATTTTACGCAAATTTTTTGCATTTTCTAAAGGTTCTAACGAACTTACAGGACAATACGAAAAATCTACTTCTTCCAAAAAAGGCAAATCTTTCAAAGGATTAATATCCAAAATGAGTTTGTTGTAATAATCTTTATTTCCTGCACAATTTATCTTTTTGAGGTAATATATTTTCTCCAAATTTTGCGCTGTCGGAACGCTATCTATGTCGTGATTATACCTAAAATAAAGCTGCCAACCTTCACTCAAATCACTCCACCATTTTTGAGTAATATTATTTTTGATTTTAACATCATCATTTTGAGCAAAGGTTTGAGTGAAAGTAGAAAAAGAAAGAAAACACAAAACAGAAAGCAAGAATATAAAACGAAGGTTTTTCATAGATTTTTTTTGAGAAGAGTAGGATTTTTCGATTATATAAAAAGTAACGACAAAAATTTGATTTTGATATACTTTTGTAAATAGAAAATTGATGCCAGAAAATGAAATAGCAATTTTAATCACTCATTTCCCATTTCCTACTTCCCAACTCCCATTTCCCATTTCCCAAAAAAACTAAGAAATCACAAAAGGCTGAGGAGAAAAACAGAGAACAAAAATAATAAACGTGATTATGCCCAAAATCATTCTTCCTTTATTAATTGGTGTAGCTTGGTTTAAAGTAGGAGGATGGGAAAGTCCTAAAATTCTTCCCAACAGAAAACCAAAAGCCAGCCAGCCATAATAGCCTTGTGCTTCTGGAAAAATACTAACGGTTATAAACTGAAAAGCATAAATTCCTAAAGCAAAAACAACAGCCGTAATTGGTTTTTCAGTATTTTTGAGGAAAATAATAAATAAGAAAAAGAGATAAAAAATACTATACAGCGCAATATCTTCAATCGGATCTTGTGGAGAAATAAGTCCTAGTCCTGCATAAGTCAAGAAAAGTGTAAACATTCCCATAGAGATTTTCTTATGCCATTTTTCGCCAAACATAGCATATAAAACGTGTCCACCGTCAAGCTGACCAATCGGCATAAGATTCAGAGCCGTAAAAAATAAAGCTAAATAACCAGCCAGTAGAAAAGGATAATGAAAAATTTCTCTATTATTAGGTACCCATTCTGGATTTGGAGCGACATAATTTTTAAAAAACTCAAATAAAATGTTTGTTCCCAATTCCATATTTGCTCCTTCTGGAATAGATTTATATACAAAGTCAGCATAATCCAAACCGTATTTTTGCCACGACGGATGCGCTACTTCAATTACATATTCAGGCGAAGGAAGATTCAAAAAACCATAAAAAAGAACAATCAAAGCAATCACAAAACCAGCCAAAGGAACAGCAACACCCACATCAAAAAGGGATTTTTGGGACGTAAAAGGAGATTCAATTTTAATAAATGCACCCATCGTTCCGATAGTAGAAGGCATTCCGATAAAGCCAAGCCACATGGGAATATAAAAAGGCAAAGAAGCACGAATACTATGGTATTTTGCAGCAAAGTAATGCCCAAACTCGTGAACAGTAAGGATTCCCAAAAAAGGAATAGAATAAGAAAGACCAGCCACAAAACCATCAAAACCCATTTTCCCAAGCTCAAAACCTGCAAAACCATCAACATCAAAAACAAGATTTACAAAACTTTTTTCTCCAAAAATCCATTCTGCACCTGCTAAAGTAGTAGCCAAAAAAGTGATTGTGAAAAGTAAAATATGTAACCAGTATTTTGGTTTTTTCTTTCTATAAATAACTTCTTCATACAAAAATGGGTTCGAAGCATCGTTATCATCATGAAGAATAGGAAATGGGGGAGTAGGTAGATTTTCGTTTTCGTTTTGCATTTTTTATTTTAATTCACAGAAATACTTTCTAAACACAGATTTACAGAGAAGACAGAGAATGAAAATGAAATACTATTTTTGTTTTTTGATTATAATTTAATAGATGTTTTACTAATTACTATGAATACTTACATAAAGTTTTTGATTAAACTTACTTTTTTACTCTTTTTATTATTTATTATAGAAAAAGCAACTGCACAAATTGAAGTTTCTCTCTTGTATCAAAATTCTTTTGAACAAAAATTACCTTCTACAACTATTCCAAAACAAATAAAATCAGCATCAGAACTCAATGAAGTTATTACAAATTTACTTCAAAATCTGCACAATGAAGGTTATTGGAATGCAAAAATGTTTCCTTTTGATGTCAGTAATAATATTGATAGTTTGAACAGTAAAAGCAAAGATAAGAATGAAAGTAAAAACAAGTCAAACTCTAAAAACAAATTAAAACTTGTTGTTGATTTAGGAAAACGAGCATTTTGGAAAAAATTAAGCACAAATTCAATTCCTACTTTGATACAGAAAAATGTTATTTCGGATTTTGAAAGAAAAGACTTTTTGAAAAAATTATTGAAAAACAGATAGAAATAATTTTACAAACATTCCTGTAAAAACCCAAGATATAAAAAAATTGCAAGAAGCCGTCTTGAATTATGCACAAAATAACGGTTATCCAATGGCCAGAACGAGTTTGGATAGTGCAGAAATCATCGAAACTGACAAACGAATTTACTTTTCTGCAAACTTAATCTATCAAAACGGTTCACTTATTCAATTTGATTCTTTAATTATTGATGGAGATGCAAAAATAAAAAAAGAGTTTTTGATGAATTATCTACATATCCAAAAGGGAAAAGTATATCAAGAAAGTACTATCAAAAATGCCGTTCAACTTCTCAAAACAATGCCTTATCTAAAACTAGATGGAAAACCAAAAGTAGAATTTCGGTATGATAGAGCTTATTTAAGACTTCCATTAAAGCAAGTTCGAAGCAGTCAGTTTGACGGAGTAATTGGTTTTTTACCAAAAAATCAAACAGCAACAGCAACTACACAAAATTCATCTGGTTCTAATTTACTTTTGACAGGACAAGTAAAATTACATCTCATAAATCCTTTTGGAGCAGGCAAAACGATTGCTTTCGAGTGGCAGCGAATTCGCCCAGAATCTCAAACACTTTTTGCAGATTACAAGCATCCAAATTTCCTTAAAACAAACCTTGAAATAGGAGGAACTTTCAATTTTATTAGAGAAGATTCTACCTTTAGTACCGTCGAAAGACGTGCAAATATAGCTTATCCGAGTGCAAAAATAGGCAAAATAGGCTTTTTTACCTCTCTACTTACCACTTCACGAACAGGAATTATTCGCAATGCAGATACAGCAAACGTTCCGACAGCAGATAGCCGTTTTTGGCATTATGGAATTTCGCATTCCTATAATACACTAGACGATATTTATTTTCCCAGAAAAGGTCTTCAAATCGTTACAGAAATCTCAACAGGAAACAAAACTTTTACCGATTCGCTTAGTAGAAGTAGAATTTCAGATACTCAAAATCCGAACAATCAAAACGATAACTTTAGTAGTCCACAAGTAAAATTTAATACCGATGTTAGTTTGTTTTTCAAAGTAAATAAATTATCTTCTATTCGTCTTCGCACGCAAATTCAGTTTGTAGAAAGCAAAAATTTGTTTTTGAACGAACTTTTGAGAGTAGGAGGTTTGCAAAATCTTCGTGGCTTTGATCCAAATAGTTTTTTTGTTTCTCGCTACGGACTTGTGGGAGCAGAATGGCGTTTTTACTTCGAAAAGCGTTCTTATTTAATGGCTTTTGCAGAGCAGGCAGCCGTTCGAGCGCATACTCGTAGGAATGAAAAATATGTAGATTTGCCTACTTCAGCAGGTGCAGGAATTAGTTTCGCTACCAAAACAGGGGTTTTTTATTTTGTGTACGCAATGGGGAATTCGAAAACACAATCTATTTCTGTTATCAATTCAAAGATACATTTTGGGTTGATAAGTCAGTTTTGAATTAGAAGTTGTCGGTAAGGATACCGACAACGGCAAAATTTAGAAATTAGATTTCAGAAGGTAGAATTGTGAAATCTTTCGTCAATAGTATTTTATCAAATTGATATCATCTAATTTACACGTTTTTTATAATTTTTAGCTGCGTAGCTGCGCCAATGGTTGTAGAAAGAAACTGCTTGCCGTTGTTGGTGTCTCACCGACGAGGTTGAGAATGATTTTTTCATTCCAAAAACTGTTTTACGTATTTTGAGTTTAAAGAATTATAGAGAAAACAAAATTAAGAAATATAGAATACTGTAGAATATTGTTAGAATACTATGAAAACACAAAACGAAAATTTGACTAAAAAAGAACTAAAGGCTTTAATTTCTCTTCTGGAAGATAACGATTCACAGATTTTAGAACACGTAGAAAGCAAAATTTTGTCTATCGGAAAACCTATTATTCCACTTTTAGAAGATACTTGGACGGGTAGTTTTGATGCAAAATTACAACGCAGAATTGAAGATATTTTGCACGTTTTGCAGTTTGGTTTGTTGAAGGAAAAATTACAAAATTGGTACGAAAATCAGCAAGATGATTTATTAAAAGGATTATGGATTTTGTCAACCTATCAATATCCAGATTTAGAATATAGCGAGTTGCAAGTAAAGATCGAACAACTTTATTTCGAAAACGTGGGTTGCTTTTCAGAATGTTCAGCACCCTATCAATCAAATACGAAGATTGAACAGTATTTTCTTCGAAAAACTAGGTTTTAAAGCCAATGTAAATAACTTTCATTCGGTTAATAATTCGATGATAAATCAAGTATTGGAATCTAAAAAAGGGAATCCGATTAGCTTAGCAGCCGTTTATATGTTGATTGCTCAGAAATTAAAATTACCTATTTTTGGTGTTAATTTACCTAACCTTTTTGTATTAATTTATAAAAGTGAAGAGCTAAATTTTTATATTAATGTGTTTAATAGAGGAGTAATTTTTTCGAAAACAGGATATTGATAATTACCTCAAACAATTAAAATTACCTCAAAGTGAAGTTTTTTACTCTGCTTGTGATAACCTAGCTATTCTTAGAAGGACATTGCATAATTTAATGAACTCTTTCGAACACGCAGCACAAGGCGAAAAAATTCCTAAACTAATAGAATTACTTGCCATTTTGGGAGAAAATGTAACAAATAGAGAATGAGAAGAATAATTACAAATTACTTATACCTTAATGCCGTTGTTGGTATTTTAGCAAAGCGACACCAACAACCAAATAGAAAAATCCTACAAGGATAATCTTATAGGATTGGGAGTTTAAGTTCTATAAAAAATTAAAGGGGATTTTGACTTTATGTTTTCCTGTTTTGTTTTTTATAATTTTTATTTCATTTTTTGAATCATCACAACAGCATTACTAAAGTTTATTGATGCAGAATTTATACGTTCGAAGGCTGCTAATTGTTCTTTTGTCTGGATTCCATCTCTATAAAATTCAGTTACTTCTACAACCAAAACACCATTTTTGATAATTGCTTCTGTTTTGAAGTGCATTATCATTTGACCAAGTTCTACGTTCCAAACTTGTTTTTTCAAAGTTTCGAAGTTTCTAATATAATATCCTTCTGGAATCTCTATTTCAATAGTTGTCTTAAATTCTTCTGGATAGCCTTTTTCTACATTGCCTTTTTGAGCATAAGACTTCGGATGTGCATCTAAAAGACTTCCTAATTTGAATAAATAAGTTTCATTGGCTTGTTCTACTAATGTATTTGAAGAAATTTTGCCTTCTACCTTAAACAAATCCATACGAACCGTTTCGGCATCATAATAATTATTTTCTATTGTCGTAATATCTACACGTTCTGGAATAGCTTTTTCGGCTACACGAATATCAAAACGCCCAGCAACTGCCTTTTCTGGCTCATCCGATAAGTAATAATAAGCGTGATAATCTATAGCAGAATACCCTGTAAGTTCTCTTTTCAAACTAATATTTGTAGTGCTTAACTCGTCTTCAAAACTTACTTTATAATGTGTATTGGTATGGCTTTGAGAAGGAACAAAGTTGATAGTGCGAATGTCTGAATAAGCAATAATATCTTCTCCTATAATTATAGGTGGTTTTATAAAAATTCCTTTATTATTAATTAACGAATAAGGAATATAACCATAACGGTAACTAATTTCGGTAGGCATTAAATAACTTTTCAAGGAAGGAAAGTAGAACAGATAAGAGTGAATAAAATCCCAAGAAGGAAAGCTCTCATCAAAGGCAAAGTATTTTTTATCCGAAGTTCCTACCAAACGATGATCTATATCTGCATTTTGAAAAAAAGCACCAAATAAACGCAAAACTCCATAACTATCGCTCATTCCAGTTTCTAAAGAAGCAAGCAAAGAGTACGAATCGTGCGCAATATTTTCATCTATACGAATATGATTTTTGATATAATCTTCAATTGCTTTTATCTTTTTTTCTTGAGGCAGAAAAGAAGCTTTGTTTGCTCCCAGTTCTTCTAAAATAGAATTTATACGTCTGTTTTCATCTTTCAAACTCAATGGATAAACAACAGAGGCAAGTTGATTTGCTATAGTTTCCCAGCTATTATCTGCATATTTTTCATCTGCCAAAACGTGTGAAAAACGATAATGCAGACGCATCAAACTTCCTTCTCCCAAAACAGATTTTGAAGACGGAGTATGTATTTTATCAGCAGAAATAGAAAGCAAATTTCTTCCCATTGCATCACTTTGTTGTTTGGCTTGTGGAAGTCCATTATAACTTTTACTAGTGAAAAGAATATTGGCAGGCGTAATGAGTTCAAAACTTACATTTTTGAGAAGCACATTAGCAGGATACATATAATGTCCAGAAAGAGATGCCGAACGCTCTATGACATAAAAATATTCAATATCACTTCCAATTTGTGCGCCTTCAATAGGAAAACGAGTAGAAGAAGCAAAGAAACCATTTTCTTCTATTTTACGAATCTGAGAAAGGTCAATTTCTATTGTTTTTCCATCTGTTTGAATACTTCTAGCTTTCAAACTTACCAATCGTTCTCCATTTTGAAGAGGAACAAATACTTTATTGTACTGTTTTAATGTATTTTCCGAATTTATCTTTATAGTATGATGGGTTAGTTCCCAAACTTTAAAATCTCCTTTTTCATCATAAAAATATTCTAAGGCATAATGATATTTTTGAAAAACAGCTTGTTCTTTGTTTTCTTCTGCACCTAATTTCGAAACTATAGGAGATATTTCCCAGTCATAATTAAGAAGTTGAAAAGGTTCTGCATAAGGAAAAATATCGTTAGTTTCATCAGAAAACCTAGTTGTTGTCTCTTGTGCCTTTGCAGAAAATACAAAAGTGATTGTAAAGACTGAAAAAGAGAATAGGAAAGAGAAAAGTGAAAAAGACCGTAAGTATTTATTCATAAAAAGTATAGTAAATAAAGTGCGTAATTTGCTGTGATAGTTCTGATAATTAGAATATCTAATTATTAAACAATTAAATCTTTATTAGTTAGTAGAGAAGATTTGAAATAATTGAAATAAATTAGGTAAAGTTTTTTTGAAGTGTACCTAAAATAACAATTGAATAGTAAGAAAATCTAATAACAAAAATAAGCTTAAAAATCTATCAGTCAATCTAATAACTGCAAAAACTAACCCTAAAGTCTGTAATCTACAAATAAATGAAATAATAAAGAACAGACCTTCATGTTTGTTTTGTCTTAAAAAAGTCATATTTCTTAATTTAAGAAATGAGAACAAGACTATAAGTTTTCTGTTTTTTCAAAAAAGTGGCTTATTTATTAGGTATAACGTAAAAAAAGCAAAGAATGTTAGGCAAAATTTGATTTATACAACTATAAAGTATGTTTTTTTACTCTAGTAGGTTTATGGATTGTTTTCTAATTAAAAATAATTTTACAACACTATTTTTTCTATTTAGAACAAGAAAAGTGTAATTGTCAAAATATATTGAAAACTTAAAGAATCAGTATAAATTTCTCTATGAGTAAAAAGTTTTAGTAAAATCAGTTCAAGATAAGTTGAGATAAATGTTTTAATAGAACTGTATATCACTTTTTATTATTCTTTTTTTAGTATATTTGCAGTTGGTTTTGTCAAAAATTGATGTCGTTCTTTTTTAGTATAGTAATTCCATTTTATTTGTTTAGTCATACGTTTATTTTTTTACTGTTATGTTGTTAGATTTTGAAAAGCCCATTTTTGAATTAGAAGAAAAATTACAGGAAACCAAAACCCTTGCTGCCCAAAATAATATGGATGTCAGTCAAGCTGTAAAACTATTAGAAGAACGCATTCATCTTTTGAAAAGAGAAACCTTCAAAAATCTTACTCGCTGGCAAAGGGTACAACTTTCTCGTCATCCAGACCGTCCTTATACGCTTGATTATATTGCTTATCTGACCGATGATTTTATAGAATTACATGGAGATAGAGGTTTTGGAGATGATAAAGCTATGGTTGGTGGAATTGCTCAAATAGAAGGGCAATCTGTTATGATAATCGGACAACAAAAGGGACGAAATACCAAACAAAGACAACACCGTAATTTTGGAATGGCTAATCCAGAAGGCTACCGTAAGGCGTTGCGATTGATGCAAATTGCCAATAAATTCGGAATGCCCATTTTGACATTAATAGATACTCCTGGTGCTTATCCCGGAATAGAAGCCGAAGAGCGAGGACAAGGCGAGGCGATTGCACGGAATTTGAAGGAAATGTTTTTGTTAGATGTTCCTGTTATTTGTATTGTAATTGGTGAAGGTGCTTCGGGTGGTGCGCTCGGCATTGCAATCGGAGATAGAGTTTGTATGCTTGAAAATACGTGGTACTCGGTAATTTCTCCAGAGTCTTGTTCGTCTATTTTGTGGCGCAGTTGGGATTATAAAGAACAGGCTGCAAGTGCGTTGCGTCTGACTTCTTCGGATATGTTGAAGTTTGGATTAATTGATAAAATAATTGAAGAACCTCTAGGTGGAGCGCATCGTTATCAAGAAGAAACAATGGAAATTGTAAAGAAAGCTGTTTTAGAAATGATAGCAGAACTTTCAAAACTAGATAGCAAAACATTAAAACAACAACGCACCGAAAAATTCTCTAAAATGGGAGAATTTGAAGAACAACAAGCAAGTAAAACAAGTTGAAATACATAGAACTTATTGGTAAATGATTTTTATGATTTATAAGATGAATGAAGATAATTACAAATAATTAGTTCTTAGTTAATTTTTGGAACTAAATTCAATTATAAACGAAATGAAAAAGCTATACAATTTTCATTCTCATCATTGGAATCTCAATCAACGGACGTATATTTTGCCTTTTGACAAAACTCGTTTGCTTGTTCATTTAAAAAATTCTACGAAACCCTATAGCGAAAAACCAAAGCGCAAAAAAGACTACGAGCGTTATCATTTTACAGGAAAAATAGAAAAAGACACATTTCAACTTTCCAGAACCGTTTTAGAACCCGATAATTTTTTGAGTATTGCAGAGGGAAGAATTGAAGCTACTTCTAAGGGTTGCTTTATTCAAATCAAATACAAAACATTCAAATTTACTAGAGTGCTGATTTGGTTTTGGGGACTTTTAGGGCTTTCTATGACTTTGTATTTTAGTCTGTTCAAAACTAATATTCTCTATGCTATTTTGATAGGAATTTTTACGTTAGCACATACAGCCGTTTGTATTTTGAGTATTCAAAGACAAAGAAAGATATTAGAAGATATTTTTGATGAACTGTTTAATTCTTATACTGAGTTTTTGAATTGAGTTTATCGAATAAAAAAAGCTAGTAATTAATTTTACTAGCTTTTTTTGATATATGTACAGCATAATTACCAACTTTCCTTATTGCTAGAATCGTCTAACACATCATCGTCATACAAAAATTCGCCTTCAACAGGTTTTCTTTGTACAAAAATAGCTGCAAGTAAAGCAACTACAAAAAGACCTACTGCTCCCATCATAATACCTTGAAGAAATGGTATAAATGGATTTGCAAGATTTTTCTCTACTTCTTGACGAGCTTCATTTATTGTTTCATCTATTTTACTCTCTGGCATTCCTGCACTCTCCATTAATTCTGTTGCTTTGTCCAATGAAACTTTAGCAATTTCTTGATTGTACTCTGGCGCAATAAAATTATTGAATATTAAATTGTAACTAGAACTAATCACATAAGCCAACATAAATGAAACAAAAACTAGTTTTACAGCATCAAAATATTTTATAATACCTTTGTTTTCTGCCTTAATACGATTACAGACAAAGATAACTGCTCCAATGAAAATAACACTTGAAACAGCCACACTTGTATAACTCATCGTATATTCAACTCCCATTAAATAATTAAAAAGGGATAAAAGAGTACTCAAAACACCTAAAATCAGACCATAACGAATAGCTACTTGCATAATAAAAAATAGTTAGTTGAGAAATTGAATTTTATTTGCCTAATGAGTAAACTTAACATTTGATTTATTACAAATATATACTAATTTTTTAAAAAATAGGATTTGATAAAATAAGTCTTCCAATAGAATCTTGTCGCTGCTGTTCTTTTATTCTAATTCTTTGCATTTGTTCAGCATATTCTGGTGTGAGTTTGTACTTTTCTCGTTCTATTTTTTGATTAATTCTGGCTAAAGACTCTCTATAATCTATCTTCAAACTATCACTTTTGTAAGCATTTTTAAGATAGATTTCGGCTGTCTGGTAACGTTTTAATTTGTCTTGTGGTTCGAAGAGCTTATATTCATACAAAAATCCGAGTAAATAATTAGAAGTAGATTGTAATGGTTTTTGCTGAATTACCTTTTTAAAATAATATTCTGCTTGTGGGTAATATTTTTTCTCAAACATATAAATTCCAACCTGTAGAGCTGCTTCATCTAATGTTGAATCTTGTTGAATTGCTTTTCTATACCAAACAATAGAACTATCTCGTTTCTGTAAGTTGAGCCAAGTGTTGGCATATTCAAGAGAAAGTTGAGAACGATTTTTATTTTCTAATTGATTTATTTTACTTAATTTATCTTTTGAAGAAACGGAATTAGTAGAATTAATTCTTTGAAAAGCAGTTTGTGCTTCTCTCCACGCATTTTTTGGTAGTTCAGCTTGATTGTATATTTTTATAATTTTGGTATAAGCAGGAATATAAGTACTATCTTTTTCAATTGCTTTTCTTAAAAATGAAAATGCCTTTGTTGTATCGTTTTTCTTATTCCAAATTACTCCTTGGTAATAAAGTGTTTCTGTTTTTTCGCCTGTTCGGTTTGCTATTTCTTCAAAAGCCGTTAATGATTCTGACCATTTTTTTTGATTAAAAGCAGAGTACGCATACAAACGATACAATTCTAAATCTGTAAAACCAAGATTAATCGCTCTTTGAGCAGCTTCAAGAATTTTTTGAGGTTCATTTCTTTGTTCATACGCTTGTGCCAAAGCAAAGTAGTAATTACTCTTTGTACTATCTAAAGAAATTGCTTTTTCAAGATCATTTAAAGCAATATTTTCTTTTTCTGAAGACAAATATAAAGTTGCTCGTTTGTAATAATAATGAGCAGTATTTTCTGTATTCTCTGTTTTTTCACTCTCTATAATTTGCCCATTCAAAAACTGAACTTGATTAGAAATAGTCGTGGTAACTGAATCTGGAAGAGGAGGTAATGTTTCGACAAACTGCTTCGTATCAGACTGACAAGCCGATAAAATGTAAAATCCTAGAATAATAAATAAGAAATGAAAGCTATTTTTATACATTTACAATTACTTTTTTACGGATTCTCTAACAATATCTAATACCATAAAAACATATTTTTTGTGTTCTTCCTTTGCTTCCATTTCAGGTTCTTTTTGTCCTATATTTATCATTTTTCCGACATAATTTTTTTCTACTGCCTCATTTTCAAAAACCCAAACAGCATATCCTTTTACACCAAAAGTATTATTTTCTAATTTATCAACATCACTTTGAGTAAGAACGAAATAGGTTTTGTCATCTATTATAAATTTGGAAAGCTGGCGTTCACTTTCTTCCACAGAAGCCAACGAGCCTGTAATTTCTACTTTAATATTTTTATCAGAATGAGTAGTCGGAATACGGAAATTTTTCATGTATTGGGAATTAGGAAATGGGAAATGGGAGTTAGGAAATGGGAGTTAGGAAATGGGAGTTAGGAAATGAAAATTACGAATTAGAGAATGGGGAAGGGAGATTAGGGATTAGGGAATGAAAATTACAAATAAATAAAAAAGTGAAATAAAATCAAAGTTTATGTATTGAAATTAACTGATTACTGGTAACTACATAACTGGTAACTGACTATTTGTAGCCAAACCAGCCGAGTTTATCGGATTTTTTGCGCCAGTTTTCACTTACTCTTACATAGAGTTCTAAGAATACTTTTTTACCAAAGAAGGCTTCCATATCTAACCGTGCTTCTGTTCCGATAAGTTTGAGTGCGCTACCATCTTTACCTATCAAAATTCCTTTTTGAGATTTTCTTTCGACATGAATTTCAGCGTTTATACGAAGAAGTTTTTTGGTGTCTTTAAATTCTAAAATTCCTACTTCGGTAGAATACGGAATTTCTTGTTCGTAATTTAAGAATATTTTTTCTCTTATTATTTCTCCTGCAAAAAAACGTTCTGGACGATCTGTCAGCATATCTTTATCATAATAAGCTGGATGTTTTGGAAGATATTTTAAGATAAGATTCAATACTTCATCTACATTAAAACCAATAAGCGCAGAAATAGGCAAAATTTCTTGTGGATTCAATACTTCTTTCCAACGAGCAATTTTTTCATCGATAATTGTTTGGTCGACCAAATCAGCCTTGTTTAATAGAATAACCAAAGGAATTTTCTTTTTATCTAGTGCTTTTCTAAGTTTTTCGATAGCGTTTTCTTCGTCATGACTTTCGTCTAATGAAGTTACGAGCAAAATAACATCGGCATCTTCTAACGATTTTTCTACAAAACGCATCATTTTTTCATGCAGCTCATATTTTGGAGAAATAATACCGGGTGTATCTGAAAACACAATTTGATAGTCTTCACTATTCAAAATCCCCATTATACGATGGCGAGTAGTTTGTGCTTTTGGAGTTACGATAGCTAGTTTTTCTCCCAAAACGGTGTTCATAAGTGTAGATTTGCCACTATTTGGCTTTCCAACCAAAGCCACAAAACCAGCTTTATGATTTTCAGATTCTTTGCCAGCATTCAAAATGGCATCTAAGTCGAGTTCTTTCATAGTTACAAAGTTCGCTTTTTTTGTAGAATAATTTCTAGTTTTTTTGTAGTTTTATTCTATTTTTAGGTAAAAAATTGTGAAATATCAGTTATTAAACTCTTTTTTTGTGTAAATTAAAAGTTTTTCGAAAATAATTGAATTATTTTAGTGTGAATAGTTGCAAGTTCAAATTATTTTAGTACCTTTGTAAAACAATTAGAGCAAATAGGCTTTAGTTGTACCAATTACGGCGCGAGATAGAGCAGTTGGTAGCTCGTCGGGCTCATAACCCGGAGGTCACAGGTTCGAGTCCTGTTCTCGCTACTTTTAGCCTTCTACATATATGTAGAAGGCTTTTTTATGTTTTGTTGCCAAAAAATTGCCAAATTATAAATTTTGTTTTTTTGGCTGTCCTTATTTCTATCTACAAAAAATCTAATAAATTTAATTTTAGAATAAGCAATAAAAGTATAACTCTTATTTTATCGAACAACTTTTAAAACGTCTTTCTCTATCTTTGAATTTATATGAAAAAATTTAATTCTCTAGGTCTGTTATTATCTGCCTTTATTATTAGCTTTTTACTTTTATCTAGTTGTAGCAAAGATGAAGAGCCAAAAGACATAAGAGATACTCTTTCTGGTACGTATGATTATCGAATCAAACTTTATGAAGTTCAGCAAGATAATATTGTTTATTTAGGTTCTGACTTTGATGAGGTTGGAACAATGACAACCAAAAAACAGAGTGGGACTATTTATGATGATGTATTGAGGTTTGAAGATGGTAATAGGCAGCTTTTTACTACTTATGACTTTGAAGAAAATAGTGATGGAATAGGATTTAGTATTGTAAGTTATACAAGAGTAATTGAAGCAAGGGTGTCTTCTTTTGAAGGAGTTGAGAATATTAGTTTGAATGGAGTGGATTATCACGGTGCATATTTTTATACTGATAAAAAAGTAATAGCAACCCAACAAGTAACCTACTCACTCAATGGTACTCTCGTTACTGTTTATTCAGAATTAGAAGGAACTAAGCAATAGAAAACTAATTATTATTCAATTTAAAACTTATATGAAAATATTCAATTATTTGTACTTATCGTTACTTTTTTTTAGCTTTTTATTTTTATCTAGTTGTGAAAAAGAGGAAGACACAATAGACTTGAGAGAAGAGATCATTGGTACTTATGACTATCGTGTTAAATTTTATGAAACACATCAAGGAATTGGTTACTTGGGAGCTGACCAAGATGGTTATGGTACTATGATAGCTACAAAAAAAGGTAACGATAAAGTAGAATTTAAAGTAGATAACGAGATACTTTTTACTGCTGTTGGATTCAAAGATTGTCCAGAACGTCCGACTGGAATATCTTTTGATTTAGTAGATGACTCAGATGTAGTTGAAGGACAAAATGTAAAAGTAGTGGGTGATTATAGAATTGACTTTAATGGGATTAATTATCAAGGAGTATATTATCCTACTTCTAACGAATTGAAAATGGCACAAAAAGTAACTTACCTGATTGATAGATTTCCCGTTACCGTTGTTGCAATTACGGAGGCCAAAAAGCAATAAATACTTTGTAACAAAAAAATACCCTCAAATGCTATTTTATGCACTTTTGGGAGTTTTTGGTATTATCCTGTTCTCGCTACAAAGTCATTTAATTGACACAAACCATTTTAGATTAATTTCTGAAATGGTTTTTTTATGTTCTTTTTTATGTTCTTTTTTAATTTTGATGAAATTTTACTGAGTTTGCGTTTTTAAAAACTTCACAATAAGTTTATGTTCTGTTTAATAGAAATCTGTTATATAAACCTTATTTTTGCAAAACTAAAAGAATAGAGGCATTTTTGTTTAATTTTGTAATCAACATAGAAAACAAAATTTTACTCAAGCCATTTTTATCTTCTATCAACTAAAAACAGAAATTCTCATGCAGAATAACAACAGAGTACTTGTCGTAGATGATGAACCCGATATTTTGGATTTGCTCAAATACAATTTGGAACGTGAAGGATATGAAGTAGAAGTTGCTGCTAATGGCGAAGAAGCAATAAAGAAAGCAGAATTTTTTAAGCCTGAATTGATTCTTTTAGACATCATGATGCCAAAAATGGACGGAGTAGAAACCTGTCGCCAGCTTCGTGAAATGCCAGATATGAAAGATTCCTATATTATTTTCTTGACAGCTCGTGCCGAAGAATATTCGGAAGTGGCAGCTTTTGATGTTGGTGCAGATGATTATCTAAATAAGCCCATAAAACCTCGTGCGCTCATGAGCCGTATTAATGCGCTTTTCCGTAGAGAGTTCAAAAAGCAGCAAACACAATCGCATGATGTAATCGAAATTTCGGATTTGTATATTGACAAAACAAGTTATACTTTACAAAAAGACGGAGAACATATTGCGCTTCCCAAAAAAGAATTTGAGTTGATTTACTTTTTGGCTCAAAGTCCGAATAAAGTCTATAATCGTGAAGATTTATTGAAAAATATTTGGGGACAAGATGTCTATGTATTGGCTCGTACTGTTGATGTCCATATTCGCAGGATTCGTGAGAAAATTGGCGATAGTTATATCAAAACAGTAAAAGGAGTGGGGTATAAATTCATGTCACCTGATGAAGGGTAAATACTGGGAGCTTGGTAAATAGGGAATTGGAGATTAGGGAATGAGAATTACAATAAAACAATTAATTTTACTGTAATTTGTAGTAATTTCCAATCATAAAAATGCACTTATACAATTATGAAAGATGCTGTTACTACAAATTCTACAAAAGAAAAAGAAAGTATTTTTGATAGACTTATGAATATTATCAAACGTTCTTTGGTAAGTTCTAGAGCCGTAGCCATTATACTTTCTTTTTTGGTAAGTAGTGTAACGAGTGCTTTTCTTGCTTTGATTCCTAGCGTTACTACGGTTGCTATATCAGTTTGTTTTTTAGTTTGTTTTTCATCTTCTTTTATACTTATTTACATTGCTTTTGAGTTTCTTATTTTTAAAGAAATAAACAATGTATATAGTAAATTATCCAAAATAAAAAAGAAAAATTTTAAATTTGTTCCTCCTTCTTCTGACCTTCTTCCATCTGCTAATCCTATTCGAAGAGTAAACCAAGAAATTACGGCTTATGCAGGACAAAAACAAAAGGAGATTGATGAGCTTCGTCGTATGGAAGTTTTTCGAAGAGAATTTATTGCAGATGTTTCTCATGAACTCAAAACACCTATTTTTTCGGCACAAGGTTTTATTCTTACTCTTATTGATGGCGCAGTAGATGACATAAATGTACGTGATGTTTTTTTGGGTAAGGCTGCACGAAGTTTGAAGGCTTTGGCTGCTTTGGTGGAAGATTTACTGACACTTTCTCAAATAGAATCAGGAGATATTACGATGAGATTGGAAGAATATGAAATGCAGGAACAGATTTTGGAAGTCTTCGAACAGCTTGAAAATAAAGCTGAAAGGCGTGGAGTGAAGCTAGAATTAATTAGTCAATACAAAGAAGGCGTTTATGTATATGCTGATTATAATCGTATCAGACAGGTTTTGATAAATTTGATTATTAATGCTATCAAATACGGAAAAGAGAATGGAACTGTAACAGTTACGCTTACACAAACTACAAAAAACCTAAAAATTGCTATTAAAGATGATGGAAATGGAATTGAACCCGAACATTTGGTACGTATTTTTGAGCGTTTTTATAGAATAGAAAAAAGCCGTTCGAAGCAAGAAGGAGGAACAGGTTTAGGACTTGCCATTGTAAAACACATCATTGAAAAGCACGATTCCAAAATTAGTGTCAAAAGTAAAAAAGGAGAAGGAACGCAGTTTACTTTCAAGTTGCAACGTACAGAAGTTTTGGAAGAGGAGGAGTAATTGGGAAATGGAAAATGGAGATTATTATTTTGTCAAAAGCAAGTTTACTATGCAGAAATCGGAAAATGTCATTCATAGTATAATCTAATTTCTAATGAACCAGTAATTTTTGGTTTATAATTAGCTATTCGCTTAACATATTTCGTAATTGAAGTAAAGAAATTCGTACTTTTGTAGTCTTTATTTTTTGATTTTTACTCTGCATAGTATTTTTATGAAACGCTACAAACTTTCTGACGGAAAAAAATATGGGATTAAGAATGACATTATTTCAACTAAACCAAAACTCGCTTGAAGACATTATTGAAAATCCTAAAAATTTATTTGAAATAAATTATTCACAAGAAAAGTATAACTCACTTGATATTGACAAGTTTTGGGATGGTCTAAAATTTATATTATCAGAAGTTGAAACAAATAATTCAAATGAATTATCAAAACTAATTTCGAGTAAACAAGAAATCGAAGGACTTGAAGAATTTGACATTTACGATGTGAATTTTTTGACTAACCAACAAGTAAAAAGTCTAACAACAGAATTAAGTAACTTTACCGAAAGCGACTTAAAAGAAAAATTTGATTTTAGTTCAATGAATGAAAATGACATTTATGGAAATCCATTTGATCAGAAGTCTTTCCTATTTTTTGTCGAAAATTTTAGAAAATTAAAATGGTTTTATCAAAATGCAATGAGCAAAAGAAAGGCTGTAATAAGTTTCATTTCATAGAATAAAAAACTGTACATAACCTCAGTTTGGCAATAACAGATATATACAATCTAAAAATTTCCCAACAAAAAAATAGTGTATTTATTTATTGCTAAGAAATACGTAATTTTGCAGTCTTTATTGTTTATGTTTTTTTACTCTGCATAGTATTTTTATGAAACGCTACAAACTCTCTGACCTTGTTATTTTTGAAAACGACGATTATCTAATTGTTGAGAAACCTCCTTTTTTGTCTTCTTTAGATGAACGTTTGGGTAATGCCATGAACCTTTTACAAATTGTACGAGCAGAGCTTCCAGAAGCAAAATTAGGACATCGTTTGGACAAAGAAACGAGTGGAGCTGTTGCGATAGCCAAACATTTTGAGGCGTATCGTCATCTTTCTATTCAGTTTCAAGAACGTCAGGTAGAAAAAGTTTATCATGCAATTGCTGTCGGAGTTCACGATTTTAAGGAAGAAGCTGTCGAAGTTCCGTTGCATAAAATGAAAAATGGACTTTCGGCTGTCAATTACAAGCAAGGCAAGCATTCGCTTACATTTTTCACTACTTTAGAAGCTTTTCGTCATTACACTTTGTTGGAATGTCGTCCGATTACGGGTCGTTTGCACCAAATTCGTGTTCATGCACAAACGATAGGTGCGCCTTTGGTAGCTGATAAAGCGTATGGAGGAAAGGATTTGTTTCTATCAGAAATAAAAAAGAAAAAATTTAATCTTAAAAAGTGGGAAGAAGAATTGCCTTTGATGCAGCGAGTAGCTCTTCATGCAAAAGAACTTGCTTTTAAAGGATTAAATGGAGAAACTATCAAAGCAGTAACAGAATATCCAAAAGATTTCAATGCGCTGCTAAGGCAACTCGGAAAATTTGATATGTAGATTTGATTAGATTAGTTTTATATAATTTTCAATTTGAAAAAACGACTTTTCCATTTTGAAAATAATTAGGGAAATTGGAGTTGATTGTAAAATAGGTAGAAAATATTTTTAGTTCAAAAAATTACTCTAGCATATCATTAAACGAATTTTTGAATAAAAATGAAAAATAATTTCAAAAAATAGTGTGTTTAATCTGTCTTGGCAAACAGATTGAAACTTAGTTAAATAAGTTCTACAAAAAGATGTAGAAATAAAGAAATTTTTAACGTATTTACTCATCAAGATTTTTGCTTATTGTTTATATGAACAATACATTTTTATCAAAATCTTATTTTTTGTGAGTGTTTGTTTTAGTTTTATACTAAAAATTATAACAAACTAAAATCCTAGAAAATCTAAAAAGAAAGCCGTTAGTTAGCGTTTATTATTCTAATTGAATGAAATAAACAATTTTTAGCAACTGACAATTTTTATACTTTCTTTTCAAAAAATGACTTTGTCATCGATTTTCTAACTAGTTTAAGTAGTAAGTAAAGTAAGTAAGTGGACAAAAAATGCCTTTCCTTTTTAGGAGAGGTTTTTTTATGCAATTTTTTAGGTTTCTCTAAAATTGAATTTCATAAAAAGGTTGTTTCTCTTCTTCTGGTTTTTTTGTAATTATGATTGCAGGAACAAGAGATTCAAAATTAGATATTTTTACTTTTGTGCAACATAAGCCTTGTTTGGAGCGAAGGGTTTTTATAAATAAACCACCAATACTATCATTATCAATTTTTATAGTAAAATCTTGTCTTTGTTCATTAAAAAGATTATGGTTAAAAGCTAAACAAGGATTAGTAGCATCTCCTGTAATAATTATACTTCCAGCAAAGAAATCTCCAAAAACTCTTACTTGATTATCTGTCTTGCCCTGAATGATATTTTTGCCTGTACTAGAATCTACAACTCGTAAGTACACAATTTCGCTATTGATACATTCATCACTACAAGCACAACAACTCGTACACAAAAAAAGAATCAAAATATTCAGAAGCATTTTATAAGACATAATAGAAATTGAGTTTAAGAATTTGATAGAATAATTTATCAATATTGAATTTCAAAAAAGGGCTGTCTGCGTTCTCCTGATCTTTTTTCTATTTGTATGACAGGTGTAATAGGTTCAAAAACGTCTAACTCTTGTGAAATACAACAATAACTTTCTCTTCGTGGCTTTGTAGAAATAGTAAATTTACCTATTTCTAAACTATCTAATTTTAGAGTAATTATTTTATTCTCAAGATCACTATATCCATTTACAAATACAGATATGAAAGCGTTAGACGAATCTTTTGTAATATAAATAAGCTCTTTAATATCATTTCCCATATCATCTATTAAAAAAACCTCTTCTTCCTTGATGTTGTATTTAATTACAGCATCTTCTCCAGTAATTTTGTCTTTCACGCTTATATAAAAAGGTGCAACATCGCCACTACAATCATCACTACAAGCACAACAACTCGTACACAAAAAAAGAATCAAAATATTCAAAAGCATTTTATAAGACATAATAGAATTGAGTTTAAGGTTCGATAACACTTTAATAAAGTCTTCACGAAAATCAACTAGAAGTTGCTGCAATTCCTTCAAAATCCATTTTCAAAAAAAATTTTTTCCTTCAATTTCAAAACTTATTCACACCTCAAATAATAAGAAATTCTCTCTTTAAAAACCCCTACTATTACTATTATAGTGTTGATAAGTGGATAAACTAGGTTATCAACACGTTATCCACAAAAAAACAAAGGTTATGCACACTTTATAGAAAGTTATTAACGCAATAATTAACTGATATTCAGATAGTTAAGAAGCTTATCCACAGTATCAACATTTGATAGCCACTTTTTATCAACATTGTGGATAAGGTGTTGATAACCACAAAATTACTGTTGGTAACGTTATCAACACCTGTTAGTAACTCTATGTTAAGATGAGTTACACACAATCAATGTGCGACTTATACACACTTATTCACACAAATTGTGTATAAGTGTTGAAAAGGTGGATAACTTCTTTTTTTAAAGAAAAAATAACAAGAAAGCTGTTGAAAACTAAGAAGTTATCCACAATTGAATGTGGATATGTTGATAAGTCTGCAAATAAGATTAGCTTTTAGAATTTGCAAGTAAAAAAAACTAAAAATTTATCTAAGAATGTTGATAACTTTTGTTAAAATGTGGATAAGTCTAGTAAAAAGTGAATAAGTATAAATAAAATTTGGATTTCTTGTGTGAATAACGTGTTAAGTTGAGATTTTGAATAATGAAACTGTATAAATTCGGAAAGAAACAAGAATTAAGTGGATAAATGTGGATAACTTTTGTAAAATGTGGATAACTCAAAATAATCTATGTAAAATTTTATTTTTGTGAAACAAAACGACAACAAACGTTGTGCAGCTTGCAGATTAATCCGTTCAATTCGTAGAATCTGATTTCGATAAAAAATAATGAACAACAAAAAACCATTCCTTCCAAAGAAGAAATGGTTTTGTATAAATTTTACAACAAATAACTTTATACTTTGAATTGCAAAGCGCAAGTTGTTTTTCGGTTTTGTTAAATGTATAAAGTTGATAAAATCAAGGAAAAATTCCAGATTCCATATAGGCAATTGCAATCTTATCAATCGAAGTAATAAAGGCAGCATTACGCAAACTCTTCACATCTTTATAGGTTTTGAAAGTTTCTCTAACTTGATGGTAAGAAGTAATCATAGTTTCCTCTAAAGCAGAATTGACTAAATCACGCTCATCAGCCCCACGCATAATCATTTTACGAAGGTCATCGCCAACTCCTTTTCCTGTAGCTGCTTCAATCGCTTGAACGATACGAGTATTTTCCATTTGGTCGTAACGCTTTGTTATTTTACCAAACGAAACACGAGAAAGATTTTTGAGCCATTCCAAATAAGAAACTGTAACCCCACCAGCATTGAGATAAAAATCTGGCAAAATCATTTTTCCCTTGCTTAACAAAATTGCTTCTGCTTCTCTAGTAATAGGTCCATTTGCGCCTTCTCCAATTATTTTTGCCTTTATTCTTGGTGCATTTTCTTCTGTGATTTGATTTTCTAAGGCAGCAGGAATCAAAACATCACATTCAAACTCCATAAGTTGATTGCTTGGCTTGACTTCTTGTGCTTTTGGATAACCCATAAGAGAACCTGTTTCTTTACGATGACGGAATAAATCTTCTATATCAAAACCGTCTTTGTTATACACTCCACCTTCGTATTCAGCAATTCCGACTACGATTGCGCCTTCTTTTTGTGCATAAAGTGCAGCGTGATAACCCACATTACCAAAACCCTGTACAATAACTGTTTTTCCGGCTAGTCCTGGTTCTAAACCTAAGTCTTTCATATCTTCAGCAATACTCATCGCTTCACGAATACCATAAATTACTCCTAGTCCTGTAGCTTCAGTACGCCCACGGATTCCGTGCATAGAAAGAGGTTTTCCTGTTACACAACCAAGTGCGTTTATACCTGGGCGAAGAAGTGCATACGTATCAGCAATCCAAGCCATTTCTCTTGCTCCTGTTCCATAATCGGGTGCAGGAACGTCAATAGAAGGACCTATCATTTCTTTCTTTACAAGCTCAGTTGTATAACGTCTTGTGATTGTTTCGAGCTGGCGAGCTGTATATTTTTTAGGATTGATTTTTACTCCTCCTTTAGCTCCACCAAAAGGAACATTTACGAGCGCACACTTAAACGACATAAGTGTTGCAAGTGCTTTTACTTCATCTGCATTTACGGCTTCGGCAAAACGAATTCCTCCTTTTACAGGAAGTTTGTGATGCGAATGCTAAACTCTCCACGCCTTAATTACCTGATAATCTCCATTATCTAAGTGGAGTGGAAAACTCATTTCGTAGACACTATTAGGAACAATAATTTGTTCTAATAATCCTTTTGGGTGTTTGGTTAGAGCTGCTGCATTATTTAGTGATCCAATAACATCACCATAGAATTTTGCACCTTGCTCTAAATGTTCTTTATCCTTATCTGTCATGTTGAATGTGTGGTTTGGGTGTGTTTAAATGTTTGTCTTTTATTATTTTTGATTTAGGCTTAAAGTTAATTCATTTTTTAATTCCAAAAAATACAAATCTTATTGTTTAGAAACAATTTTTTTAGATAAAGACAAATTATTCTCTACTAATGTTTTGGATTCTATCTATTCTTCATTTCTACAAGGACAAACGTATTTATAAATCTGCTTTCTTACAATCATTTTTGTATTTGCTTCTAGGGTATATACGTATTCATTGAAACCATTCCATTTTCTGAGTTCTTGTTTTGATACGCCATATTTTTTTGCGATTTTATACAAAGAGAGTTTTTTATCAAGAGTTGCATATTGATATTGAACAAATGGTTTAGAAGGAAAGCCTTTATAATAATCATCTTTCAAAGCAACTTTTAGATATTCTCCTGTATATAGTTTTTGCCTTTTTAGACTTTTCATAGTTGAATAGGAATAATTATTCCACTTAGCAAAACAAGGCGCACAGAGTTGGTACATATTCAAAACGGATTCTATACTTTCTCCTTCTGCTACCAAATGATAAATATAAATAGTGTCTTGAGAGGGTTCGAAAGTTAGCTTTGTGAACACTATTTGTAACAAGTGAAATTTTGGGAGTTTTTAAAGTATCTTCAAAATGATTTCCTTCGCTATCGTATTGAGCGTACAAAAATGAAGACGTACAAAAATTTAGAAAAAATAAAAGAATAGTAAATAATAAAACGGAAAAAGAAGTTTTCATAAGTTAGAAGTAAATTTGATGCGAGAGAATCTATAAAATAATTAGTGATAAATACCAATTTGTCATTTATTTCAATATAAGAATAAATTTTGTTTTTTTAAGATAGATACTTTCTTTCAAATCATTCCATATTATTTTTCTACAAAAAGTTTCTAGTTTTGTAGTATCATAATCATAAACTAAGACATCATAAAAATCAAATCATCATAAAATGAAAACTATAAAATCATTCTTACTTCTTTCTGCTCTGATTACTATTTTATTTTCTTGTCAGTCTAATTCTGAAAAAAAGACTGATGAGTTTGCCAAAAAATTTGACGGAAGTTGGAAATTAAAAAAATTGAAAGGAAAACGAGCTGTTCAAGATTCTATCATAGCAAAATTTCCTGTTACATTAAATGTAGAAGATACAGCTTTTTTATTCCGACAAGCCACACAGTACGGACAAGTAACTTACAGAAATTGGTCTTTTGAAGATTCTATTTTGCTTCTACCTTATTCTAACACATCAAGACAAGAAGATACTTTGAGTTTCAAAGTTTTAGGGCTGAATGAAAGGGAATTGATTTTAGAGCGAAAAGATAGTTTGAATGCAGGATTTGATACGCTTTATTTTGAGAGGTATTGAGATTTATTTTTAAATCAAAAAATCATTTTTTTGGACTCAACAAAATGACAATGGAGTGTTTCAGAGATGTTTTTGCAAAGAAATTACTGCTTTTTGAATAGCTTTTTCAAAATTTCTCTATTCTTTATAATCGAATAATTTTTATAAATCTCTAGCCGACCAAAACTCTAACTTTTCTATTTCTCTTCGTAGTTCTTCTAATCTTGAAAACAGAAGATCATGTTGGATTAATTCATTTTTTTTTAGGGTTTTGATTTAGAACATTAAACAAACTTAAAATCTAATTGAGAAACCGTTTTTTGAGTAGAAATTTTCGAAGTAAGCAAAGATTGTTCGTTGTTGATTCTGTTTAAAATTTCTTGATTAGAAACAGAATTTTTTAATTTTACATTTGACAAAAGAGCTTCATAAACGGCATTTCTGTTTTCCTCTTTTCCTCCAATATGATAAAAATGTTCTTTTGTAGTGATGAAACATTCTTTCCAAATAGAAAAAATATATTCGTTTGTTCTGTACTTATTACTTAACCAAGTTGATAAAATAAATTTTGCTTCTGAATCTATCAATTTTTGATGTAATAAAATTTCATTTTCCTCTGACCATGAATCAAAATAATCTACGTGTCTTCCCAAATAAGGAGGGTCGCAATAAATCAAATCATCGTTATTTGTTTCTTCTAAAGTAGCTGCAAAATCTTGATTTTTGAATGTGTAATCTCCTAACTCTATGATTTGAGAAATTTTATCTACTTGATTACTTATTTTTGTAACTAAAGATTGTGCAAAACGATTTGGCTTCTTGCAAAACGGAACATTGAACCCACCTTTACGATTGAAACGCATCATTCCATTAAAACAAGAACGACTTAAAAACAAAAAATCTAATGGATTTTGTTCTTCATTAAACCGTTGTCGTACTTCATAATAATGTTTTCCTTCCGATGAAAGCAACTTTTTTCCTTCTTCTGTCAAATGATTTTTGACTATTCCACTCGTAATTTCTCTATCTTGAAGAGCTTTATAAAAACGAATCAGATGAGGATTGCTATCACACAAAAGAGCTTTTTTAGGTCTAACATTAAACGCTACAACACCTGTTCCCATAAACGGCTCAACCCAACGTTCATATTCTAAATTTGCTACATTGTCATTAATCCAACCTGTTAGTTTTGATTTTATGCCTTGTGATTTTATGGGTGGAATGAATGTCATTTTGTTTTCTTTTTAGATTTAGAAATATTAATTAATTTTTCATCTATGTCTTTTACCTTCAAATACTCTTTGAGAGTAGTCAGCTTTTTAAATGTACCCTTCTTTTTTAAGTTTGGAACTTGCATTACTCCTTGATTTATCCAATATTCATCAAAAATATTTTCTCCTAGAATAGCGAAAACACCGTTTCCCTTCAATATATCTTCAATGCAATTAATACTTCCAATATTTGCAGTATTGCCACTTCCACTTTTATCACTTGCTATTTTCCATTTTTCTACTACGAAAAATTCTATATCTTTTATAACGGAATTAATAGTGTGTAGTTGTTCAAGAGGTACAACTATGGTTTCATCTATATCAGTTTCTAAAGTACGAGTATAGAGTATTCCCAAACAAATATGAGCTTTATATTCTCCATAAGGAAATTGAACATTTTTACTACTTGTCCTATCTCTAAAATAAGCTCCATGAGAACCTAATGTAAAACCATTGCAAAAACCTGTATGAGTTTTCAAACGGTAGGTAGTTTTTATATCTAAAGCATACTTTACGGAACTATCTATTTTACTCACAAAAGACATATCTGGATACCAATTTTGTTTTTCTGCTAACACAATTTCAAATCCCGTTGCATTAGCAAACTCTTTAAACTTAGGAAAAAGTTGAATTTCTAATATCTTAATATCTAAAACTAAAATGTATCTTTGAAAAATAAAAACACATGGCTCTTAAACGATGCTATTTTTTTAGCAAAAATGTCTATTTTGGATAAAAAAAACATAGAAATGAGAATTGCTTACAAAACAAATTTAGGAACTTACTATCAAGGAGATATAGAAAAAATACTTATTTCTAAAAAAATGGAAAAGTATAAAGGAAACATAGATCTTATATTTACGTCACCTCCCTTTCCATTAACAAGAAAAAAGAAATATGGAAATCTTAATGGTCAAGAATATTTAGATTGGCTACAGAACATTGGAGCATTACTTTATGATTACCTTTCTCCGACAGGTTCAATTGTAATAGAATTAGGAAATTCTTGGGAAGCAGGTATACCTGTTATGTCAGTATTACCATTAAAGTCTTTACTTGCATTCTTAGAAAGCAACAACTATTATTTATGTCAGCAATTTATATGGAATAATACAGCTAAGTTACCAAGTCCTGCATATTGGGTTAATATTCAGAGAAATAGGGTTAAAGATTCTTTTACTAATATATGGTGGATGAGTAAAACTCCTACTCCTAAAGCTGACAATAGAAAAGTATTAGTAGAATATAGTGACTCAATGAAGAAGCTACTAAAAACAAAAAAGTATAATTCAGGTAAACGTCCCTCAGAACACGATATTAGTCCGAAATCTTTTCTTAAAAACAATGAAGGCGCAATTCCATCAAATGTTATTTCTACTCCTAATACAGGATTTTCTACATCATACTATACTTACTGTAAAGAGAAAGAGTATGATATACATCCAGCTAGAATGCCTTCAAAAATACCTGAATTTTTTATCAAAATGCTAACTAATGAAGGCGATTTAGTTCTTGATCCTTTTGGAGGTAGTAATACAACTGGTTTTGTTGCTGAAGGTCTGAATAGAAGGTGGTTATCTTGCGAAATAAATACAGAGTATATTGCAGGTTCCATAGGCTATTTCCAAAAAGAGAGTAAATTAAGTTCTTGGATGAGAAAACAAACAATATAAATTATTTTTGTTATACATATTTTTTTTCTAGCTTTAGAAGATCAAACAAATAATGGCTTTTACATAATTAAAATATGAAAGGAAAATCAAAAATCTTGATAATGGATGAATGGTTTGAAGAATTTATGCCAGGTACATATCTTGAAGATGATTTAGAACGTACAATCATTGCTAAATCTAATCAAATATTTCCTGATTATTATACAATCATTTTCAACCTCACATTAGAGTACGAAGGAGAGAAAAGCAAACCTGATTTATGTTTAGTAGAAAAAGATTATACTAATTGGTATATTGTTGAAGTAGAATTAGCAACTAAACCATTCAAAGGACATACAGAGAAACAAGTAAGAGTTTTTAGTAATGCTCGTTATAATGCAAATCAAATATCAGAATATCTATTTAAAAAAAATTCTGATATTGATAAAGTTAAGATGAAGTCATTAATAAGAAAAGAACAACCTCATGTGCTAGTAATGGTAAGTGATTATCCCACTTGGGCTAATGATATATTGAATTATTCTCGTACTGGTTTATTGGTATTTGGTATGTTTGAGCATCCCGATAATATTGAAGCTTATCGCATTGATGGAGAATATCCTTTCATATCTGTTGGGCGTTCAGTATGTCAATTTCCAAAATATCCTGCAAATATTTTAAAGGTTTTAAATCCATCCTTATTAGCAGGTATAAATCACGAGCAAACTGCTGTGATATATTATGAAGGTAAAAGAACTAAATGGACACGAATAGATGATGGCAAAGAAACAAATCTTGTTCCTACTGGATTGAACCCTTTAAATGTGAGAAAGAAATATTTTTTAATTTTGAACGATAAAAATGAGCTTTATCTTAAAGAGAAGTAAAAAATGAAAGATTTAGAATTAACGTTTACTGCAAGTATAGCAGAGTCTTACAAAAGACTTGCTTACAAGTTATGGTACGCACTATCTGAATTTGTAGATAACTCAACACAATCTTATTACAACAATAAAGAAGAGTTAGACGCAGTTTTAGATAAAGAAGGGCGAAAATTAACTGTTTCAATAAATTATGAAAAAGGAGAAAGTTTAGAAGAAAGCTATTTCATAATAGAAGACAATGCTTATGGGATGGACGAAAAAATATTACGTAGAGCTTTTACAACAGGTCAGCCTCCAGAAAACAATACTGGAAGAAGTAGGTATGGTTTAGGAATGAAAACTGCTTCTTTTTGGCTAGGAAGTGCTTGGAAAGTAGAAACTACTATGTTAGGTTCTGAAAAGAAATACTCTATTGAGGTAGATATAAGCAAAATAGTAGGTAACGGCATCAGCTTAATAGTGAGTGAAAATATTTGTGATAAGAAAGAACACTTTACTAAAATAGTAATAAAAAGTCTGCATCGTGAATTTATAGGACGAACTTTAGGAAAAGTAAAGTCGTATTTATCTTCTATTTACCGTTATGATTTAATGTCTGATGAAATTGATATTATATGGAAAGGGGATTACTTGGAGTGGAAAGAATTAGACTCATTATTAGCAGAAGATTTTGAAGGAGACAAACTGAAAAAGGAATTTAAATTAGAAATAGGAGGAAAGTCGGTTACGGGTTGGGCAGGTGTATTAGATAGAGGTAGTAGAGGTAGAGCAGGTTTTGCTTTGGTACAAAATAGAAGAGTTATAAACTCAAATTATAGACCAGAATTAATATACGGAGAGCAAGAGGGTGGTAGAAATGATTTGATAAATCAAAGACTGATGGGAGAAGTATTTGTAGATGGATTTGATGTTAGTCATACAAAGGATGAGATATTATGGGGAGCTGGAGAAGAAGAAGAGTTAGAAGAACTGTTGGAAGCAGAAATAGATGATCTAATAAGACAAGCTAAAACAAGGAGAGTTAGAGCGACTTCAACTCTAGGTTCTGCTGAAGTATATATTGGAATGGAGAATATCTCAAAGGAGTTGACAAGTAATGAGGCTCAAGATATAATGAAAACGATAGAGATCCCATCTGAACAAGCACTAGAAAGAGCAAATCAAAATTTAGTCGAAACTGTTACAAAAAGAATTCTTGAGCCTGTAATCATTATTATTGGTTCTCTTACAGTAAAACTTTATACAGATGAAGACTTGTCTTCATACGATCCTTATGTAATAGCAGATTCAGTAAAGAAGAGTTCAGAAGTAGATGAATTAAGTATTATTTTTAATCCTAATCACCCACATTGGACAGAAATAAAAGATCAAGAGGGAGTTTCTATATTTATACGACAAGTAGTATATGATGGTGTTGCTGAATGGAAAGCTTGGAAAAAAACAGGTGCTATTAATCACGATACTGTTAAGTTTATAAAGGATAATCTCTTGCGAATTCCATTTAAAGTACAAAACAGTTCAACAGATTCATAAGTATTGTTTAATAAAGTGTGTAAATTTAAAACGGCTTTCAATCATATTTTGTAAAAGATTTTTATATACTTAGGACAGTTTAGAATAGATTTAGGTATCAACAAGTTAAACTGTCCTCTACACAAAATTACTTTTACCCCACCTAACAAATCACACCCAATTGCTCAATATCTCTAGCCAAATCGTTAATAAAAAAGAGCAATATCTATTTCTACAACATCAATAAATTCATTATGCAAGTGTTCAAAATCTTGATCTGTTGTAAGTAATGTTGCTTTTTGTGCCATCGATGAAGCTGCTATCCATAAATCATTTTTACCCATATTTCTAGCACTCATTCCTTTTGGCAAAGGTTTATCTTTCAATTTGCCTTGACTATAAGCATCTATAATTCCGTAATTATTTATGATAGAAATAGAAGTAGCTTTTATGAGTTCGAAACCTTTCAAAATTTGATTTAAAGCTATAAGTTTTGGTTTTCCCCATTTATTCTTACGAGTAATAGAAGAGAGTTCTCCCAAACTAATATGTGTATATGAAAACCTATTTTCGGTATCTTTCAAGTAATTTTCTCTAAAAAAAGAGCTAAATAATCTACTCTTTACAAGCAGGATTAAAATATTGGTATCTAAAATGTAATTCATTTTTTTAGCATTTCTAAAAGTTCTTCAATCGTTTCCTGTTTATCATCTTCTAAACTGCCAAAATAAGGAATTGCAGTTTCTAAGTTAGCAGTATAAGGAGAAGGCAATATTTCTTTTTCTAATTCTTCATACGAAAGAGTAGAAACTGTTTCTTCTAATTCCAATCCTTCGTATAAGAAACTTGTATCTTCTACATCTTCATACTTATTTACTTTTTCTATTTGGTCTATTTCTTTGTACAAAATACCCAATCTACTTGCCATACTAAGAAGTAAATTTATATCCTGTCCATTAGAAGACTGCAAAATTATTGTACGCATATTTTCTAATTAGTTAAAGTAATTTGATTTTTAATTCTTATAAATATACAAAAAAATCATTTCTTTTCTACATCAACCCACCTGACAAACCACACCCAACTGCTCAATATCTCTAACCAAATCACTCGTAGGATTTATTTGCAAATGATGCGAAACCGTTTTTATAAAAGTACGTCCTGTTTGTGGTGCTTGATGAAAAAACTCCATTTTTATTTTACAATCTCCAGCCTTGCAGTCATTGAATAAATTCTCTAAATCTACAATTAAGTTTTCGTTTAGATTTAATAAATTAATGGCAATGTGAATGCTTGAAATTGGTTTCTGCTTGACATCACTAAGTAACGTAATGTTTTTTATTTTGAGTTCTACTTCATCAGGATTTTTGTATTTTTCCTCCATTCGTCCTGTTATCAAAAGAAATTCTCCCTGTATCAAAAAGGCTTTAAAATGGTCATATTCTTTCCCAAAAAGTGCAAATTTGTAGCTTCCAGAATAATCTTCTAAAGTAAACAATCCAAAATCTCTTCCTGATGCTGTCTTTCGGTGCGCCACTTCGATGACCATTCCTCCTACTTTTAGTTCCGAACCTTTCCTTCCGTTTGCTAAATTTAGAAGTGTAGAAGAACAGTTCGTTTTCATTTCGATTTTATATTGGTCTAATGGATGTCCAGAAATAAAGAAACCAACGACTTCTTTTTCTTTGTTGAGCTTATCTATTTCTGTCCAGCGTTCGATTTCGGCAAGGCGTGGACGCATAATTTCTACTTTTCCATTTACTCCTCCAAACATAGAAACCTGCGAAGATTCCTTTTCGTCTTTTTGTGCCTTCGAATAAGCCAAAAGCAAATCCAAATTGGTTTTTCCTGTATCGGTTGGAGCAAAAATCTGCGCTCTATGAACGCCTTCAAAACTATCAAAAGCACCTGCAAATGTCAAGGCTTCAAAAGTTCTTTTGTTGATAACCGACAAATCCATTCGCTCTACAAAACCAAAAATATCTTTGTACTTTCCTTCTTTTTCCCTTTCTGTAATAATATATGAAACGGCTGTTTCTCCTGCTCCTTTGATGGCTGCAAGTCCGAAACGAATTTGTCCTTTATCATTCACACCAAAACGCTCAATACTTTCATTGACATCAGGACCCAAAACAGGAACGCCAATACGCTGTGCTTCATCGATAAAAAATGTAATTTTTTCAATATTGCTAATGTTGTTACTCAAAACGGCTGCCATATATTCGGCTGGATAATGTGCCTTCAAATAACCCGTTTGAAAAGCCACAACAGAATACGCTGCCGAGTGAGAACGGTTGAAACCATAAGCAGCAAATTTTTCCATTACCTCAAATACTTCTTCGGCTTTTTTCTTATCAATTCCGTGTGTTTTCTTTGCTCCTTCTACAAAAATGGACTTTTGTTTTGCCATTTCATCAGCCTTTTTCTTACCCATTGCACGACGCAAAATATCTGCACCACCGAGCGAATAACCTCCCATTATCTGTGCAGCCTGCATAATCTGCTCTTGATAAATCATAATTCCGAAGGTCGGTTCAAGAATTGGTCGTAGCAGTTCGTGAGGATATTCGACCGTCTCTTTTCCGTGTTTTCGGTTGATATAAGAAGGAATAAAATCCATCGGACCAGGACGGTACAAGGCATTCATGGCAATCAAATCTTCAATATTTGTCGGCTTTAATTCCTTCAAATACTTACGCATTCCGTCCGACTCAAACTGAAAAGTTCCTACCGTATCAGCTCGTTGATAGAGTTCATACGCCTTTGTATCTTCAATCGGAATTTGGTCAGGGTCAATTCTGACACCGTGATTTTTTTCGATTAAATCAATGGCATCTTTTATAATTGTCAAAGTTTTCAGACCCAAAAAGTCCATTTTGAGCATTCCTGCATCTTCAACTACTTTTCCATCAAATTGCGTAATAAAGAGGTCAGAGTCTTTCGACGTACAAACAGGAATATACTCGGTAATGTCGTCTGGTGCAATGATTACACCTGCTGCATGTGTTCCTGTATTACGAACCGAACCTTCCAAAATCTTAGCGTTCTGTAAAACTTTTCCCTGCAAATCTTTTGCTTTAAAAATTTGGCGTAATTCCTCTACTTCTTCAAAAGCACTCGTCAGAGTAGTTCCCGGTTTACTAGAAACGAGTTTTGCAATTCGATTGGACTCATCTAATGGCAATTCCATCACACGAGCCACATCTTTTATAGACATTTTGGCTGCCATTGTTCCATAAGTTACAATTTGTGCCACTTGATTACGACCGTATTTTTGAATTACATAATCGATAACAGCTTGCCTTCCTACATCATCAAAATCTACGTCAATATCTGGCATCGACACACGTTCTGGATTTAAGAAACGCTCAAAAAGTAGGTTGTAAAGAATAGGGTCAATGTTGGTAATTCCGATGCAATAAGCGACTACTGAACCTGCTGCAGAGCCCCTCCCTGGACCAACGGCAACACCAATTCTTCTAGCTTCATTAATAAAATCTTGTACAATCAAAAAGTAACCAGGGAAACCCATGTCCTTCATAATTTTGAGTTCGTGGTCGATGCGTTCTCTAATGGCTGGCGTAATTTCTTTGTAACGTTTTGCTGCTCCTTCATACGCTAGATGAGCTAGATACGCATCTTCATCTGGAAACTCTGCTGGAATTTCATATTTAGGTAATAAAATATCACGTTTTAGCTTTATGACTTCTGTTTTATTTACAATTTCCATCGTCGTTTCAATAGACTCTGGAAGGTCTGCGAAAAGTTGGTTCATTTCTTCGGCAGATTTAAAATAAAATTCGTGGTTCGGAAAACCAAAACGATAACCACGACCACGACCTACTGGCGTACTTTTCGGAATACCGTCTTTTACACACAAAAGCGTATCATGTGCATCTGCATCGTCTTTTTGAAGGTAATAGCAATCATTGGAAGCAAAATATTTTACGTCGTATTTGTCAGCCCAACTCAATAAAATTTCATTTACTCGCTCCTCTTCTTCTAATCCATGACGTTGAAGTTGAATATAAAAATCATCTCTAAATTCCTCTAACCACCATTGAAAAGCCTCTTCTGCTTGTAGTTCTCCTACATTCAAAATCAGTTGAGGAATTTCTGCACCCAATCCCCCTGTTGTGGCAATTAATCCTTCTTTATATTTTACGACAAGTTCTCTATCTATGCGTGGATAACCTGCATAATAGCCTTCTACATAACCAAAAGAACACATTTTTGAAAGATTATGATAGCCTGCTTGATGTTTGGCTAAAAAAACTTGTCTGGTTCTACGGTCTGGATTGTCCTTCGTAAATTTCTGTTTGTGTCTGTCTTCTGTCAAATATAATTCTGCACCAATAATTACTTTTATTCCTAATTTTTCGCCTTCCCCAACGGCATAAAAAGCACCGTGCATATTTCCAATATCGGTAATAGCGACGGCAGGCATTCCCATTTCTTTGGCTTGACTGACTAGCTTTTTTACGTTTGCTGTACTCTGTAAAATCGAAAATTGGGAGTGTGTGTGAAGATGACAAAACGGCAAAATCTCATCTAACTTTCTATCAATCTTTAATCTTTCGCTTGCCTTACTTTTCTTTTGAACCTGCTGAAAATTGGCTTCATCAAGTTCTGGAGCTTGATAAACGACCATTTCAGGAGTAATTTCTTCTACTGTCGGAACTACTTTATTCTGTAAAAGTCCGAAAAAACATTTCGCTGTCGCATTGACATCATAAGCTGCATCGTGAGCATCTGCAAACGGAACACCAAACAGTTTGGTGTGAAGTTCGGTAAGGGTAGGCCATTTGAAACGACCACCACGACCACCTGGAATAGCCACAAAATCTACCGAAGTAAGCTTTGTACAAAGAAATTCCTTTTCCATAAAACTACGTTCGATATGCGTTCTATGAAATTCTGCTCCCATTATAGCGACATCAAATTCTACATTGTGTCCGATGAGAATATCAGCCTTTCTATAATCATCTGCAAAAGCGTTTAAGACTTCATTTAATGGTTTTCCGTTTTCTTCTGCTCGTTTGGTAGAAATTCCGTGAACTTTTTCGGCATTAAAAGGAATTGTAAATCCATCTGGATAAACAATATGGTTTTGAGCAGATAACAGATTTCCTGTTTTGTCGTGAAGCTGCCACGCAATTTGGACAAGACGAGGCCAGTTTTCAGAGTCTGTAACTGGTGCGTTAAAGTTTTTTGGTAATCCTGTTGTTTCGGTGTCGAATACTAAATACATATATTTTTATCGTATATAGGTTGCTCGTGGGGACACAAGCAACGGTAGGTTTTTTTCTTGTTTTGTTTTACGAACTTACGAAAAAATGCTTATTTTTTTAGCAGAATTAGCTTTAAAATAATTGAAATTTTACTCAAATAAAACGCACAAAAAAACCTATGCTCTGCAACGAGTAGGTTTTCTTTTGTGGTTCGAAGTAGAAATTAAATAAATAACTTTTTAAAATCTGTATACGAAATAATTTGTAGCCTTTTATAGCTAAAATCCCATAGCTTTTTATCTCCTCTATCTTTTTTTACGTACTACATTTACTTCTTCTAAGATTTCTTGCATAGATATAGAATTAGGTAAAATACCATCATCTAATTTCTTTGCTTCTTGTTTCAAAATTTGCTTTCTTAAATTTTTTAGTAATAATCCTTGTTCTGATGCTGGTAATTGAGTAGCTAAGATACGTATTTGATCTACTCTTTCTTTAGTGTTCATTTGATTTGTATATTTAAGATTTAAACAAGGATTCGTTCTATTAAAACGTAGAAAAGAACTTTCTAGTTGTTTTTCATAAGCGCAATAATTTCAATTAAGAATTACCTGCATACTCTAAAATAAAATCATTCTCTTTATCTTTCCAATGACTCTCTAAATCTTCAATTATAGAGAAAAACTGCTCATAATCATTTTTATTTTTCTCTACTTTATTCATATTCTTGATAATGACTTTGTAATTCTTCTGTTTTATCCATTCCAAACCACACAAATATTCATTCAAAGCATCAAGATTTGAAACAATAGAAGGAATAGAAAAAGCATGACTAAATTCTTCTATCAGATTTTTATAACCTTTGAATTTAGAAGCATCTATTTCTGTTACGAAATATTCTTTGTCTTTAATTTTTTTTATGTATTGCATTTTTTTCTAAATCTATTTTTTTTTATTTAATCTAAGAAACCAAACCTAAAAGGAAAGTATAATCTTGATTAATTCAAATTCTATCTATTTTTTGACAGGTAGCGTTAATATGGTCTAACCCATACAAAAAAGACGAATCAATTTGCATCCATCTAAAAAGTTCATGAATATGACTGTAATGTTGTTGAACATAAACGGTTTCTTTGAAAATCTTTAATTTGCATTATTAATCTTTATAAAGTATATTTATGATACTTAAATTATTCCCTATAATCCCTGAAAAAATCTATTTTTCAAATTATAGGGTTTCGTTTTTTATATGGTTTTTTTAGTTTCCTCAGATATTTATCTAAAAGTATTTAATTCATTGTGAACACTCCTATCACAAAGCTCAAATCTACTAAAAAGCATATTCACTTACCTTTCATAAGCGTAATAATCTCCTCTAAATCCTTAATTTTTGACTCTAAAAGTAAGATTTTGTCTTTTAGAAATTCATTTTCTTGAGCTAATATTTTATCTGAATAGATTTGGTAGGTAGAATTATTTCCTATTAAAGAATTAGTATTATTCGAAACACTTCTTTCTCCGTAGGCTGCTAAATCTTCTAAGGACGTATTCAAGGCACTACAAATAAGGTTTAATCTTGAATGAGGAACATCGGTTTCATCTCTTTCTATTTTTCCATAGCCTTGTGGTGTCATTCCTACTCTATCAGCCATTTCTTCTTGTGATACATTTAATCTTTTTCGAAAGAATGTAATTTTTTCGCCTATTGTCATCGTCATACAACTATGGGTTTGTGTGTGAAACTATCAATGTATTGTGTAAAGATATAAAAATTTTGAAATTGCAAAGAGAAAAATAGAAACTTTTTTTCTTCACGGTTGCCGAAAAGTGATTTTTGAGAGTAGGCAGTTAATTAAAAATTAAAAATATGTCGCTTAGAGAAGATTTAGAAAAGTTAAAGGAAAATATTGGAAATAGATATACTTGTGAAATTATTTGCGAAACAGGTCAAGCTTGTTTTCTAAAAGTTGGAAAAGGTGAAGGAGCAAGGTATATATATCCAGTTGGTAGAGGTTTGTTTTTCTTTGCACCTACTGAAAAAGGTATGACTTCTGAACAAATTATTTCAAAAATATAATATTTAACACAAAAAATATGAAAGAAGGGTTTGAATTTGTAACGTCCATACGTTCGCACTATGGAGGAGTTAGAAAAAAGAAGGAAGTTATCAATCCAAATGGTTCTAAAAATACTATTTTGTCTTTTCTACTATCTGACTGTCTTGTCTTTATTAAAGATACTACAATTTGCGCTGGAAAATTTAAGCAAAATAAGATAAATTATATTTTTCCTTTTTTTCCTGAATATATTGAATACATGTTACAGGTAGCTCCTTACTTCTTTATTCATGAGGAGTATTTGGAGAAATTAGAGAAATATCAACCTATTTATGATATTACTTCTGCCTTTGATTTTCTACAAGAAAAGAAGATGGTAAAAATAGATACAGTAAAAAAAATTATTACCTTTTCACCATTAGGACCTTTTGAAGATGAAAATGGTATGCTAATTCTACCAGAAGATAAAGTAAAGAGAATAAAAACTAATTATCCCTTTTCTTCAGCTGCTAAAAAATCAAATCAAAGACAATATGAGGTAGCAGTTAACGAAAAACTAACGAAAAATTACGGAATGGAACGCCTAGCTAATACATTAGGCTATTCTTCAAAAGGAGAATTAAAACAAGCTTATGTACCACCTCCTAAGCCACTAACATATAACGGAAAAGAATATGATTTCAGAACAGAATAATACTCTTAGATTTATTTAAAATCCACAAAAAAAACGCTAAACTCTCCAGTCTAGCGTTTTTATTTAATCACAATTTAATAAAAAAATCAAAATGAAAGAAGGATTTAAGTTTATACCACCAAATATGTTTATTGGAATGTATGGAGGTATTAAAAAAAAGGGAGAAGAAATAGAAAAACCGAAAGAAAGTGAAACCAAAAAAATTACTTTTATAGCTTTTGGTGCTGACGATCCAGACCAAGCTAATCCTGATTGTTTGGTGTTTGTAAAAAACACTAAATTTTTTTCTGGTAAATTTAAAACTAACCCTATCAATTATGTTTTCCCATTTTTTCCTTTGTACATTGAGTATATGCTACAAGCAGCTCCTTACTTTTTTATTCATGAGGAGTATTTGGAGAAATTAGAAAAATATCAACCTATTTATGATATAGATTCAGCTTTTAAGTTTTTAGAGGAAAAGGGATTACTAACAATAAATAGTATGAATAAAGTTGTTACGTTGTTATCGTTGAAAGATTTTGTAGATGAAAAAGGTATGCTAATTCTTCCAATAGATGAAGTAAAGAGAGTAAAGAGTAACCATACCTTTTCTACAGAAGCTAAAAAATCCAATCAAAGACAATACGAGGTAGCCATTGATGGCGAGCTAAATAAAAAATATGATATGGATAAACTGGCTAATACTTTAGGTTATTGTATGAAGGAAAAAACAAATTATGTGAGAAATAAACCTCTAGAGGTAGATGAAGGCGTAAATTTTAAAAATGTAAAATACGACCTTCAATCTAATATGTAATTACTCAATATTATTTTAATCATATGATTAATTTATAATCAAAAAGAAATGCAAGAAGAATATATTACAGACGAACAGGCTCAAAAATTAGCCACTCACATGATGCAGAACGTTGAGAAGCTGGCAACGCATCATGTTACAAATAGGTCTTATCTTTATATGTATCCTAATAAAGATAATGCAAAATATGGTTCATTGACTATTGAAGTAGCAGGATTAGGAACAGTCTATTTTTTCCTAAACCCTCAAAAAAAAGCAGTAAGAATTCATAAAAACGATTTTAGTTTGAGTTTTACTCAAGAACAAATCAATGCAACAGAAATATTCAAGGTACATGAAAAACTACTTGAAATTTTGTTTGTACAAACGTTGGAGAAAGATAAAAAACAAGTGGGTAATTTCTTCGACAAACTTTGAATTTAAAACTTTGTAAATAGTCTGTAATCAGACTTTGACAATAGTTTAGAGTAAAAGTTTTTTGTTTTAGTCTTTCTTCTTCCACCATTCTTTCCCAAATGTACCTTCCATATCTTTTGCTCCTTTTGCAAAAAAGTTGAGAAGTGTATTTGTATCAGCAAAATCATTGTAATCGGTTTCTTCAAAGCTAGAAAATGGAATTCCTTTTATCTGAAAATATACTTTTATCCAGTCAAATAAAGTAGTAGGGTTCAACATTTCGTCTTTTACATACATTTCTGTTTTGAGCATATATATTTCGTCATCTATCATTTCGGTTTCTTTGAGATAATAGTCTTTTGTATTTAGCTCTTCAAGATAGATTTTAGTTAGCACACTATTTTCCTCTTTATTTCTAAATTTTTCTTGCATAAAATACTCCAAAGCAATTATATCAAATTCAATCACTTTGCCTACCATTTTTTCGCCATCTTCATCAAGCTCCATAGGTCGCAAGTATAACGATTGAACTGGACTTTGCGTTTTAGCTTTGTCTATCCATTTTTCTCTGTAATTATATATCCAATTCATGATAAAAGTAGTTTTTGGTTTAAAAATATATTACCAATTTACGAAAAAATGCTTAGATTTTTAGCAGAAAACAAAATAAAATTAAACACAAAAAAAACTGTCATTCCTCTAGAAAAAGAGAAATAACAGTTTTCTGTAAA
>CAVRCG010000002.1:0-27117 GCA_963719525.1 uncultured Cytophagales bacterium
GATTGTGTAGATTAGCTATTCTTTTTACTTGTAAAATAGCAAAAAACAAGAATTTTATTCTAAAATAAACCAAAAATGAATGCTTATTACTTTATCAAACTCTGATTGAAGTAGGTTTTGTTATGTCTATTTTTCACTTAAAACACTGACTTCTAAATTATTATCACTTTATTTTTTAGTATTTTTTTGTAATTATGCAAATAAAAACTACTTTTGTGCATTCAAATTCTTACATTTTATTTTAAGCAATTTACTTTTATGAAGAAAAATTTTACCAAAACTATTCTACTGAAAAATGCAAATTGGATAGTTTTCTTTGCCATCTTATTTTCCTTTTCTCTAGCTCAAGCAGCCACAATTAGAGTTACTTCTCTTGCCGATGCTGGTGCAGGAACATTACGACAAGCTATCCTAGATGCCAATGCAACTGTTGATGCAGACGAGATAGTTTTTGATATTTCTGGAGAGATTGCTCTGATTACAGATTTGCCCATTATTACCGAATCACTTACCATTAATGGTGCTTCTGCTCCAAATTATGATGGCATAACTCCTCAAATCATCATTAGAAAAACATTTGTTTATCAAAGTGTATTTGATGTTCGGCTAGTAGATTATTTTGAACTCAATGCAATAGCAATTCCTAACATTAGAGGGAATCATTATAAAGTAAAAACGGACGAAGTAGTAAGTGCAATAGTCAAAAACTGTGATTTTAGAAACGATGGGTCTGTTTATTATAGTGGTTATGGATTATATTTTACTGAGGTAACAAATGCAGAGGTTACAGATAATAAAATGGGGAACATAAGAATTGGTTTCTATCTTAGTACTAATATTATTTTAGAGAGGAATGTATTTACTTCATTTGTTACCACAACTACTAATCTTTCTAATTATGTAGGTGGAGGAATAATTAAATTAGGTGGTGTAGATGCTAATATAGCAAATATCGTATCTATAAAAGATAATACATTCGAAAATATCAATGGAGGAATTTTTGAGTTGAGAGAATGTAAAAACTTGGTTATTTCTACAGGAAACAGACCCAATACACATATTCAAATTCCTTCTAATGTGCAGGCAAGTGTGTTTTTGGATATGTTTGAGTGTGAGAATATAAAAATATATGATGTTGATTTATCTAATAATATTCCTCAACTTCAAGAATATGGATTAGGAATGCTCATAACTGAGTGTGATAATACACTTATAGATAATGTTACCATAAAAAGACGTTGGAATGCTTTTAGAGCTTGTCAAGTAGAAGATATTACAGTTATAAATAGCGATTTTAGAGATTGTGCTACTAATTATGCAGACCCTAACAGCAATTATGAACCGTATGCCATTGAGATTGACCAAGTATATACTAATCTTGTTCCTAATGGAATTTTGATGTACAACAATCAGTTTGGTACTGAAAATTATACAGGTCTTTCGGGTGGAGCTGATACTTTTTGAGAGGATTGGAAACCTAATTATTTCCGATGGTACAACACCAAATACAAATGTTACTATTAGTCAGCCTTTTACTAATTTGTACAATCCAATTAAGGTTGGATATGGAGGTAATATAGAAGTACATGATATTGATTTTATTAATACTAGAGTTGATGACCCAACTTCAATAGCTCTAAAAATTTATAGTTGTAATACAATTATATTCCAAAATAATGTAGTAAAACAATTCAATAGAGGGATTCAAGTTTCACGTCTAGGAAACAGAGCAATCGTAACAGATAACGATTTTAGAGGAACTGGATATTTTGGTATCTATGGTTCGTCAGCAATTTCTCTTATAGCTAGTTCTTACACTCCAAGAGAATTATATGTAGCCGATAATATGTTTGGGCTAGATGGTTCTGGAGATTTAGATGGTGTGATTTTTTTAGGAAGTTTTACAGATTTAATTGTTTCTGATGGTTCTATTCCCAATTCAAACGTAATTATACAGAGTGGTTTGGATTTGCCTCAAGTTCTTAGTTTTGAAGAAGTAAAAAATATAAGTATTCAAAATCTGAATATTCTTCCTCTAAACCCTGCAATCACTTTTCCGTATAGTGAACCAATTACTGGAGGAATACGAGCAGAAGGAACGTTGTTATTTAAAAATAATCAAATACAAAAAAGAAGTACAGGGCTATCGATTTCTATAGCTGATTCTCGTATTCAAAATACCATTGGTACTATAAATTGCAATACTTTTATAGGAAATGAGATAGCTCTTGATATTTTTGCACCCTCGGCTGGCATTACGTGGCAGATAGAGAATAATAATTTTTTATGTAATGAAATGGGTATTTTATCTGCACTTTCCCCTCTTAATCTTGCTTTTGAAAATAACTTTTGGGGAAGTTCTACAGGACCTTCTAATCTAGGTGGATATGGAGACAGTTATAATGTTGGAATGAATTCGGTAACTAACTTCTCTCCTTCTCTTTTTACTTGCGCTCCTACTCCTGCAAAGCCAACCATTACTGTAGAAGGAAACGGGATAGCTTTAAGTGATAATATAGTTTCTGTTCCTTCTCTTGCCAATGGTACTGATTTTGGATTAGCCACAGATTGTTCTACTACACAAACTTTTACCTTAAAAAATACAGGAATTCTTCCTCTTGAAGTTTCTTCTATTGAGGTGTTACAAGAAGCAGGAAGTTTTTATGTATCAAACATTACTTTTCCAGTTATACTTGCAGCAAGTTCCGAAACTACTTTTGATGTTACTTTTGCAGCACAAAATGTAGGAATACTAGAAGCAACTATAAAGATAAATAGTAATGATTGTAGTAGTTATTCATTTGCTGTAAAAGGAGAAAAACAACTTGTTACTTCTTCTTTAGAACAGTTGGATAAAGTAATTCCTGTACAATCATTCAATGCTAGTCTTGGACAAGCTGTAGCTGTTTCTGGAGATTATGCAGTTGTGGGGCATCATAAAGATAATCAAAGAGGTTCACAAGCAGGAGCAGCTTATGTCTATAAAAGACAAGGTAATGTTTGGGTACAACAACAAAAACTAATAGCCGATGACGGTCTATCGGGTGATAATTTTGGCTATTCAGTAGATATTTTGGGCGACATAATTGTTGTTGGAGCAAAAGGAGCAGATTGGTCTTTGAGTAGAAGAGATGTCGGAGCAGTTTATGTATTCCGAAAAAATCAAACCAGTAATCAAACGATTTGGGAATTTGTTAGGAGTATTGAACGCTCTTTTTTCCAATCTATCGTAAATGAAAATTTTGGATCTGATGTATCTTTATCAGAAGATTATTTAGTAGTAGGCGCAAGTGGAAGAAGCAACGCATATATTTACAGAAGAGTATCTGCCACTAGCTTTGAACGAGTTGGTGCTCCCTCTCCTGCTAACATAGCTAATTTTGGAGAAAAAGTTTCAGTAGAAGGTAATTATACTGCTATAGGGGCGAAAGATGAAGCAAACGGATTTGTCTATATCTATAAATATAATGGTACTTTTTGGGAATTAGAAACTAAAATCACTCGTCCAGATGCTACCCATTTTGGAAGAGCAGTTTCTGTTTCAAATGACAAAATAGCCGTTGGTGCAGATGGAAAATCGTATATCTATTCACTTCAAGGAGGGGTTTGGACAGAAGAAACTTCGCTAGTTCCTACTGATACACATTCTGCCGAATATGGAAGTACATTAAAACTGCAAGGAAATTCTGTAGTTGTTGGAGATAAAGGAAATACTGAAAACTCAATTAATTCAGGTGCTACCTATTTATTTTCGTATCAAAATAATGCTTGGACACAAACTCAAAAAATTGTTCCTAATGAACCATCTGCAAATCAAAAATTTGGTAATGCAGTTGGATTTTCAGCAGGAAATGTACTTGTAGCAAGTATTGGAGATAATTTGGGTAATCCTAGTATGGGTGAGGTAGGAAGTGCTTATTTTTTTGGTTACAAAACTGAAAGCGATGGAGATGCTGGGATTGAAGTACTAGGAAATTCTGTTTCTATTACAAATAATCAAACTACCACTTCTGCAAGTGATAGTACTTTTTTAGGAATAGTTACTTGCTCGGATACAGTCAATACAATTTATACAATAAACAGCACAGGAGCAGAAGACTTAGTTATCGAAAAAATTGAATTACTAAATAACGTAAACGATTTTAGAATTAATAATTTACCTTCCTTTCCTTTTACTTTAGCAGCAGGACAATCTTATCCCTTATGGATTACTTTTGACCCTCAAAACGGAGGAGTGAAAGAGTCTAAATTAAATATTGTTGTTGATAATTGTAGCATTGCTGATTTCAAATTTGCTATCAAAGCAGAAAAAGTAAGGGATAATGTAGAGCCTGTCTTAGATGTTCCTGCTGATACAACTATATTTATTGGCTCAGCTTGTAGTGTTCTGACTTCTCAATTAAATCTTAGATATGCTACTGCAACAGACAACTGTACACAAGCAATAGTATCTAATAATCTTCAAAATTCATATGAAGTAGGAACATATACAATCAATTGGATAGCTTACGATATGAATGGTAACTCTTCTTTTGGAACTCAAAGCCTTACTATAAAAGATGATGTTTTTCCTACTATTACTGCACCAAATGATATTACCGTTTGTGGGGGAAATAATCTGGATTTAGGAACTCCTACTTCTTCAGATAACTGTTCTGTAGCTTCTGTAGTAAACGATGCACCTTCTCCTTTACCTGTTGGAACAACTCTTGTAACGTGGACAGCAACAGATAATGCGGGAAACATTTCAACAGACACACAAACTATAATAATAGAAGCTGATACTGAGCTTCCAGTTATTGTAGCTCCAGCTGATATCACAATTTCTGGTTATTTAACATATTGTTTCAATATTGCAAATTTGGGAACACCTATTACTTCTGATAATTGTGGAATCGCAAGTGTGGATAATGATGACCCTATTATTTTCTATGTAGGTACAACGATTGTAACATGGACTGTAACTGATAACGCAGGAAATGTAGCAACAGCCACACAAAATGTAACTCTTGTAGAAAGTATATTGCCAACCATTACAGCACCTGCACCTATTACTATCAATACAGATTTGGGAGCTTGTACAGCATCGAATGTAGCTTTGGGAACACCAATAACAGGAGATAATTGTGGAGTTGCAAGTACAACAAACGATGCGCCTACACTTTTCCCAATTGGTACAACAATCGTAACTTGGACAGTAACAGATAATAGTGGAAATGTACAAACAGCTATACAGATTGTAACTGTTGTAGAAACAGAATTACCAACTATCACAGCACCAACAACTGTAAATACAAACACAGATGCAGGAAGTTGTACGGCTTCTAATGTAAACTTGGGAACTCCAATTACAAACGATAATTGTGGAATTGCAAGCACAACAAACGATGCGCCTACACTTTTCCCAATTGGTACAACAACTATTACTTGGACAACAACAGATAATAGTGGAAACACAGCAACAGCAACACAAAATGTAATTGTTACAGGAGTTTTAGAATTAAATTACTCGGCTACTACATTTACTGAAAGTACTCCAACTTCTGGACAAATTGGAAATACACTTTCAATTTATAGTTCGCCTTGTGGAATTTTTGAAGGAACAAACGGAGAAGATTTTGTAGCAACTGGAAAAGCAGTAGTTACAAATATTCCTGCTGGTCTTGGTGCTTCTATTGTTTATCAAAATAATGGAGAATTAGCTTTTAGTCTTTTGGGAACGGCTACTTCACATACAAATGCAGATGATGTAAACGATTTGACTGTATTATTTAATAATACAGCTTTCATTCAAAATGTAACAACTACAAATGTTACTAATTTTTCTGTAAATAATCTACAAATTGATTTCTTAGAAGTCGTTGGTGGAGGTGGAAACACAGGCGCAACTACTGGAGGAGCAAATCCAGTTACAAATCTTGATGCAAATGCAAGTTCTACTACACAAAATTTGCTTACTTGGACACTTCCAATCGGAACAGTTACAGGGTATCGTATTTATAGAAATGGAGTTTTGATTGCCACGCTTACAAATGGAACACTTACTTCTTATTTAGATGAAAATCTGAATCCTGATGTTCTGTATTCGTATGAAGTAATTGCAGTAAACGGAAATGCCATTTCTCAACCTACTTTTACAAGAGAACGTACTTTGCCAGCAAATCCAATTTTAATTTCTGTAACAGAAATTTGTGAAGGTAATCAAGCTATCGCAAAAGTAAATAGTACAGGAAGTATTTATCGTTTGTATGAAAATGAAACTTCTACTACGCCGATTTTGGAATCGAATAATGCAACTATCCAACTACCTTTAGTTTCTCAAACTACGATGTTCTATATTACTGTATTTAGCAATGGAAGAGAAAGCACCAAGACAGCTATTCAAGTAACTGTTCAACCTGCTTTTACAGCTAGTATTAATGGAGAAAACGAGCGTATTTCTTGTGAAAATTCGGCTACTTTAGAAGCTCAAATCATAAATAATGCAACTTCGTATGTTTGGTTCAGAAATGGGATTGAAGTAGGAACAGGCGAAAATTATCAAGCTACTTTTTCTGGAAACTATCAAGTCAGAATCCAAAGAGGAAACTGTCTTGAAACTTCGCAGTCTGTAAACGTCAAATTAAATTATGCTCCTTTAGCAAGAATACAAGAGCAAAATAATGTTCGTTTTTGTGAAAATGGAACAATAAATATTTCTAATTCTGCATTGCAAGCAAATCAAAATGCTACATATCAATGGTTATTTAATGGAAATGTAATCGGAACAGAAAATAATGTAGAAGTTTCTCAAAGTGGCAATTATACACTAAAAGCAACTAAAAATGGGTGTAGTTCTGAAACAACTATCAATGTTACAGTTACCGATTTGCCTTCCGAATTAGTGATGCAATCCTCTGCAAATACATTTTGTCCGAATACAGATGTAACGCTCACAACTCAGTCTATTCCAAATGTAACTTATGAGTGGTTTAGAAATGGTCGTTTGATTGTTCGTAATGGAACAAATGAATTTACTACACAGATAGCAGGAAAGTATGAAGTAAAAATTAGTCAGAATAACTGTGAACTCATTTCTAATGAAACAGAAATTGAAATCTTGGATGTTCCGACGACTTACTTACGAACTTCTGAAACTACGCTTTTTGTAGAAGAGCAAAATGGAAACAACCAAAATATAGCTTCTGTTTCGTGGAAATTAAACGGTGAAGTAATTCCATCTTTAGAAGGACAAACGACAATTACACCAGAAGAAAACGGTTCTTATTCTGCTATCGTAATTTATCAAACAGGTTGTGAAACGCAGACGAGAACAGTTTCATTTAGAGTTCAAGAGGAAGATGATACAGATGTAATTACAGGTCAAGACGATATAAAACCAACAAATTGGAAAGTCTATCCAAACCCAAGTGCAGACGGAAATTTTGTGTTAGAATTTGATATTTCTCTAACCGAAGACACAGAAATAAATATTTTTGATGCAACAGGTAGAATTGTTTATACGCAATCTTTGAAAAAAGGAAGCAACAAAAAACAAATCAATCTTAGCAAAATGGCACAAGGAATGTATGTTTTGAAAGCACATTCTGACAAGCAAATTTTTGTAAAACAGTTGATTATAAACTAATTCAGAAGTTGGATTTTAGAAGTCAAAATAGAAAATGAAAAAAGCTGCTTGATTTATTTCAAGTAGCTTTTTTTGTGTTTTGATATTCTCTCTTATTTATTCCTCATTCTCTGTATTTCTCTTCAAACTCTATGGTCAAAATGTATTTGTATTCTCTGTATTCAAAAATCATTTGTATTCTCCGTGTTCTCTGTGACTCTGTGTTCGAAAAGTATTTTATTTGTTCATTTTTCCTACAATTTTGTATTCAAAAAGTATTTTGCATTCATTCTAACTTCTAAAATCTAAATTTATATCAAAGTAATTACCGTAAAATAAGCAATCATACTAAGCGAAGACAAGACATTCAAAAGCATTGTCCGTTGAAAATTAGCTTGCGAGAAATCGTTCCACGAGATAAAAGTCCAATAGACAAAATAAAGCAAAACGGGAGAAAGAAAAGCCTGAAAAAGCCAGAAGTAAAACTCATATTGATAGGTAGAAAAATAAAAATAAAATCCGATTGCAGCCATTCCAAAAAATAGAATTGTAAAAATAAATGTTCCACGAATACCTAAAAGCAAACTAATCGTTTTGTCGCCTCGCTTTGAATCTTCTTCATGTTGATAAATTTGTGTCATTGGATAAGAACCCAAAAGTAAAACCGAAATCAGACCAGCAGCTAGTAAATGCCGTTGCTCATAAAATACTTCAAAACCATTGAAGGCAGTTAAAAAATCCTTTTCAAAAGCTAATACACACATTAAGTAGGTACACGCACCTTGAAAAATTCCAACGGTCAGCCAACCACCAATCGCATATTTTTTTAGTCTAATAGCTGGATGACTGTATGCCTTTGACATTGATCCATAAATAAAAACAAGCAACGCAAACTGCCAATTCACAAAAACAAAACTAAAAAAGAGTCCGATTATATCAAAAATAAGTGAAGTAGTGAGTAAATCTTGATTTACTTTCGGTGGGTGTTGAAGTCCTCCAATACTTCCTTCATCTTTATCGTAAAAGCTATTAAAACCATTACTAGCAGGATAAACGAAAATATGCAAAATCACGAAAACAATAAAATACATTTGCCACGTTAGATGAACTGCCTGACTAGCTGCAAAACAAAAAACAGGCATTAAGAAAATAGAAAACGGAATCCGAAGATGAAGAAGAGTAGAACGTGTAATCATAAAAGTAGTTGACAGTTTTTAACTGTCATTTTATAAAATTCAATATTATTTCAACGAAGTACGTATATTTTTCTCTAAAATCTAGCTACTTGTATTATTTTCTACCCAAAAAAGACGTTTTAAAACTTGAATAGTTTAATTTTGTGAATAATTACTACAAAATAATTCTATTGAATAAGGAATTTCAAATAAACTCGTTTTTAAAATAAAAATCGTTCAGATAAATCACTCATCTATGAAAAAAATAATTTTTAGTTTTCTCTTTCTCGTTATTTCATTTTCTGTTTTCTCACAGTCTGCAAATCTGATTATGGGAAAAGCAGAAACAAGAGAAACAAGAGAGTACGACCCAGCTACTTCTGTAGAAGGTACATTTTTGTTTCCAACAGCATTCGGAAAAATAGCCGTAACAAATGCAGCACATTCAAAATTACTTTATGAGGTAGAAGTCTATCGTGTCGAACTTGTCTATTCAAAATATCCAAAGACAAACAACTTTCAAGAAATCCAGCAGCGAAAACTCAATATGGCTCGTCTGAATGAACTTGAAAAAACTGCTCCTCAATTATTTCAATCGAATGTAAAATGGGAATTTGTCGCTCATGTAGTCAATACGGCTGCACAAGCTAGAAATCTCTATCACGGTTTCGTGGTATATTACAAAATGAAAGAAGAGAAGAAAACAGAAAAAAATGAAACTCCAGAAACTCCAGAAATACCACAAAATCCAGAAATTCCAGTACCTACTTTTGCTTATAATAATGAGTCAGAAGAAGCTACTTTTATAAAAGAAGGAAAGCCACAACCTAAATCTACGTATCAAGTTTTTGACCGTCAGAATTGGAAAGATGTAGTTGTGGTTTGTGATTGGACAGCAAGTATGTATCATTTTGCAACTCCAATTCTATTATGGCACAATCAGAAAAACTCACAAAATGATACTTCTTCTATTCAGAATTTTGTCTTTTTCAACGATGGAGATAACACACCCAATAAAGAAAAAAAGATAGGAAACACAGGAGGAATTTATGCTACTAAAACAGGAAGTACAGATGAAGCCTTACAGATGATGGAAGAATCTAAAGCAGCAGGAACAGGTGGCGATTTTCCAGAAAACGATGTAGAGGCATTAATTTACGCACAAAAAAACTATCCAGAAGCAAAAGCACTCGTTTTGATTGCCGATAATATGGCAAGTGTGCGTGATATAAAACTTTTAGAAAAACTAGCAGAATCGCAAAAACCTGTTCATATTTTGATTGCCAGAACAGAAGATATTGACCTTATTCGTTCAGAATATTGGGATATTGCCATACAAACGAAAGGAACAATTCATACGCTACAACAAGATATTTCTTTTGAAGAAGCCATCGAACATAAGAAGCGTCTAGATGATTTGGCAGCCATGAGCAAACGAGAACTCAAAAAATTAGAACGAAAAGAAAGAAAGAAAATGAGAAGAAAAAAAGGTGGATTTTAATTGATTTGGATAATTTAGAAAGGGATAAACACATAAAAAGATTTCTTGAAAGAGTGAGGCTCAAAAAACAAGTGGTTTTTAAATTGTATTCGGCTTTACTGATTTTTGTTTATTTATATTTTTAATCTTACAAACTCTACAAATACTTCAGCAATTACTGATAATTGGTTAGGGTATTTGAAGTTAATTTTCTTACCCAAAAAAATAAAGCTATTTTTACACTAAACTCACTCTTTCAATCCAAAAAAAACAGCTAGTTCTATGGAAAATCCTTCTTCAAAAACTCCAAACATAAATTCCAATAAAAAACAAATTATCGTTGTTGGTGCTGGTGCAGCAGGACTTTATGCAGCAGCTTTATTGATAGAACAAGGACACGAAGTAATTTTGTTAGAAGCCTCCAACCGAACAGGAGGACGAGTATGGACAAAAACAGAACGTTTTCCTTACAAACTAGAAATGGGAGCAGAGTTTGTCCACGGAAAAGGAACATTATGGCACAAATTAGCCAAAAAAGCAGACCGATTACACAAAGAAGGCGATTCTTCTTTTTTGTGGCGAGATGAATTATTCTCACAAAAGAAAATTCAGAAACTGCAAGATGCAAAACAATATTTTGCCGATTATGAAGAATTTTATGAAGGGCATCATAACTACGAAGGCGATGATATTTCAATGAGTAATTTTTTAGAACAACACGACATTACGCCTACTCGCCAACCTGATGCCTATCGTTGGTACGAAACTTTTGCTGGTGCGTTGGGAACAAATTTGGATAATTTGGGAATGAAAGCTCTAGCTGTAGAGTCGTACCGTTGGGAAGCAGGAGAACAAAATTATAGAATGTGCGTACCTTTTGAGAGTCTTTTGGAAGAATGGAAAGAGAAAACAAAACCGTTTTTACAACTTGAAAAACCTGTTGTTATGGTTCGTTCTTTTGAGGAAGGTGTTGAAATAATCACAAAAGATTTTCAAAATTATAGAGCCGATGCCGTTTTGATAACTGTTCCATTGACACAATTAAAGCAAAATAAAATTATATTTTTACCCGAACTACCAGAGAAAAAGCTAGAAGCGATTGATAAAATAGGAATGGATAATTTTGCGATTAAATTCTTTCTAAACTTTTCAGAAAATTTTTGGCAAAAAAAATATAACGACGGACAGGAAACAGAATATTTAGTAGGAATGGAAGCAGCCAATGAATATTGGGAAACTGTTCCGTACATCAAAAATCCCTCTACATTTGGTCTTACGGCTTTTATAATGGGAAATAAGGCAAAAAATTATACAGAAAATGGATTTTCAAAAGGACAGATTTTAGAACTTTTGATTGATGAACTAGACAAACATTTTGACGGAAACGCTTCGGCTACCATTTTAGATTTTGATTATTTAGACTGGGCAAATGTAGAGTATATAGAAGGTGCATATTCTTATCCTTCCATTGGTTCGCACAAACTTAGAAAACATTTGGCTCGCCCTGTTGAAGATAAAATTTTCTTTGCAGGTGAAGCAACGCATTATAATGGACATTTTGCAACCGTTCATGGTGCGCTTGAAACGGCTGAACGTGCTGTGGAGGAGATTAATGAAAATTTTGTAGTGTAAAGAGTTGTTTCAATAACCTTTTATAAAAAATATTTTCAATCTCAATTAATTCAATGTAGAAAAATAAGGGTCATTATTAATAAGATAGATTATTGTGCTGTCTTGTTGGTTATGAGCTACTACATTGTTAATCACAGTTCTAATGGCATCTTGACTAATTTTATTAAACATTGTTGTCCAGTAAATAAAAATAATAGTTGTAGAAGTATTTATACTATCAAGGCTTTGCACACAATTTCTCAACTGTTCTTTTTTTATTAAAAATTCGTTCAAATCCACAGCAGAAGTTGGAGGGAAAACCTCAAAACGACCTAAAGTATTCCAATTCAAATTGCTCATTCCTCCTCTAGCATAACAGTTGGCTTGAAAAGAGATAAGCGAATCTCTATTAAAGTAATATAACTGTATAGGTTGGCTCATGTCTTTCACTTGAAGTGGATTTGTAGCTACTTCGTTCCTCATACATTCATAAGCAGTACTGTCTTGATGGGTAGAATAATGAACAATATTTTTGAAATCAATATTTTCTACTATTTGTTTGTATTTTGATTCGTTGAATGATTCTATATTTTCAATACCATATTTTTTAGATAAGAAATTAGAACAAGATGATAATGAAATAATTAACAAAATAAAATATAGTTTTTTCATAATTAATAGTATTTTTACAAGGTAATATGAGTATTACTTTTCAAATTCTGTATCAGAGCTTATTTTATTGAACATTATCAAACTAACGGTAACAAAGTGTATTTCTATACTCTATGTTTTCTATAAACTCTATAATTACAAAATCATCTTAAAAACATTCCCTAATTCTTCAATCAAATCAGAAGGTAACATCGACTCACTAGATTTGTTTTTGGCTGCAAATTCTCCAGCTTTTCCATGTAAAAAAACACCTAATAAAAGACTTTCCTCCGAACTGTAACCCTGTGCTAAAAGTGAAGTAATTATTCCTGTCAGAACATCACCACTTCCACCTGTTGCCATTCCAATATCGCCAAAAGAACTGTGATAGATATCGCCATTGGGTAAAGCTAAAGCAGAAAAAGAACCTTTTAGTAAAATGTAGAACTGATATTTCTGCGCTAAGTTTCTTAAAAGTTCATGTCTTTTTTCTACAGTAGAAGTCTTTCCAAATAGACGTTCAAATTCTTTTGGATGAGGAGTCAAGATTGAGTCTTTGGGTACAAAGTCCAACCAGTCTTCATTTTCGTTTTCATAATTTCTGTTTTGAGCCAAAATATTAAGTGCATCAGCATCAATTACGATTGGATAATTAATTTCTTTCAAAATCTGTAAAAGTAATTGCTGTGTTTCTTCTTCTGTACCGATTCCACAACCAATTCCGATAGTTTTGTAATTCTGTAATTTGTCTAGCAATTTGTTTGAAAAAGGACTTAGAGAATATTTATTTCTCTTCTTATCTTTTTTGCCTTTTTTATCAAAATCATCAACTAAAACCATCGCTTCTGGAATAGCTGTTTGCAGAATATCAACTCCACATTTTGGCGTTCTGATAGATAAAAGTCCTATTCCTGTTCGAAGAGCTGCCTTTGCAGAAAGCTGTGCTGCACCTATTTTTCCATAACTTCCCACAATCAAAAGTGCATGTCCGAACGTTCCTTTATATCCTGTTCTGGTTCGTGGTTTGTAGATTTGTTTTACTTTTTGAGTGGTAAGCCAGTAATTTTGAGTTTCTGTTTTTTCAATGAATTTTTTATCTAATCCAATATCCAACACTTCAAAATTTCCTACAAATTCACTATATTCATCAAAGAAAAACGATAATTTTGGACTTTGAAAAGTGAGAGTGTGTGTTGCCTTTATTGTTAGGTTTTTATCAAAATGTTGTTCTTTGCTTTGGTTTTCATCGGCAAAAAGTCCAGAAGGAATGTCAATTGAAATTACATTTTTATTAGAATGCTCGTTTATAAACTCAATCGTTTTGGCTGCAATCTTTTCAGGAACTCTATTTAATCCATAACCAAAAATAGCGTCAATTATCCATTCATTTTTATTATTCTTTGAAATAGGTAATTTTTTTAAATCGTCTTCTGTCTTTATTTCTACGGTTTTTATATTCGAAATTACCTTTATTTTCTCAAAATTAGCTTCAAAATCTTTACTTCTTTCATCAGAAAAATCTACTACATACACATTTATTTGAAAGGCAAAGTTAGATAATAGTCTAGCAATTACAAGTCCGTCGCCACCATTATTTCCAATTCCACAAAAAATATGAAACTCTGTATTAATTAGGTTTTGACCAAAATAGCTTTGAATCCAGTAAAAAGCCTTTTTCGAAGCTCTTTCCATTAAAGCTAACGAAGAAACAGGTTCATTTTTGATAGTTTCTTGGTCTGTTTGTCGCATCTGATTGGCTGATAGAATTTTCATTTTTGTATGGTTATTATTTAGATATTATTTTGGGAGATTTTTAACTAAAAGTTTTAAACGTTCTTTCAATGATTTGGTAAGTCCGTTTGATATGTATTCAAGTTTGAGTTTTTCGATTAATTTTTCGTCTATGCTACAAGATTCAATTATTTCAAATAATTCCATAATTTCCTCATTTTCAATTAATTGCAAATCGCTTTTTATCATATCAGAATAAGAACCTTCTTCGTATCTAAAAATGGTAGCGCATGTATATTCATCTTCTTGTGCAAAAACGATTGAAGGCAAACCTTGTTCTTTGACAGCATTTTGAGCTTTATTTATTCCAGTTCCCAATCGTTCAATATGTCCGAAAAGGTAAAAAACGCTTGCAATAGTTGGATTTACCAAAAAAGAATGATTTATTTTTCCTTCTTTTATCGTAGTAGAAAATGATTTAGGAAACAAACCAGGACTTTTTATTTCTAATCTATCATTAAAAAGTTCTATCTGAATAGCAGAGCGAATCTGTGTTTCATAACTTCGATGAATAAAAGCATTTGCCGTAATTTCTTTAAAAGCGATAAGAGGAATTTGATAAAAATCTTTACTCTTTTCTGTATTTCTATAAATTGGAATATGAGTTTGCAGAAGTCGCATCATTTTCTCAAACTGCTGAATAATATTTCCTGTAACTGTTTCTACTATAAGCACATTTATACGCTCTGTTCCCTTAAAAACAACGAATTTGGAATCTACGGCAGACTGACAAACGCCACGAATTTGATACCCTTCACACAAACAAAGAAAAGTACCTTTGTACAAATGACCGTTTTCAGCCAGCGAAAAAGCTCTTAATTTTTCTTGAACAGACAAATCGGCTGCATTGATATTATTTTCTGCAAAAAATTGTAACACTCGTATAGATTTGAAAAGTCGTTCTAAAGTTTCTGTTTTTAAATCTGAAAATGACTTATTTTGGAGTATTTCGGTAGTTGATATTTGCCTGTTATTCTTTATTTTATCCACAAAAATTTTATACTCTTTTCCTATTTCTGTATTCTGTTTTGTAAGTTTTGAAAATTCTGTTTTTAGATTTTCTATTTCTCTTTGAAGCTTAAAAAGATGTTCTAATTGCTGGTTTTCTTTATCAGTTTGAGGTTCTTCTTGTGTAGATATTTCGTTCAATTCGTTTTCCAGTTCTTGAATCCTATATTTCAACTCAAATTTTTGTGTAGAATCTGCACTAATAGCCAGCTCTTGCCTAAAAAAATTGAGCTTTTTGATGAGTAATTGTTTGTGATTATGTAAAGTTATGTTTGTCATCTTATCAAATTTTGATTTTTCCTTTTTACTAATTTACTCATTTTTCTGTTACTAATTTAGTATTTCTGAATTGAAATAAAAAAGCTTTATTTTTCTTTAAATTAATTCTGAATCAATTCCAAAATGAAAACATTTATTTATCTGTTTTTAATGACGAGCTTGTTCTGTTGTTCTAAAACCAGTTTTTCTCAAAACGAAACTATAAAAGAAGCTGATACAGAATGTAAAAAGGGAATTGATAGTGCAAAGGTAAATATTCAAAATCAACACTATGAATACAAGGTTTACGGAACAAGAATAAGTAATTATCATACTTTTTCAAAATTAGTACGAGAAAAATACTCTATAAAAGTTTCTTATGATGTAGGTTGTCTTGTTTTTGAGAAAGAAGAGTGTTATTCGGATTATATGAACAAAAAAACTAGAGAAAAGTATGGAAAATTTGAAATTGAAGAAATTTGGAACGAAGCTAACTATATAGACAGCGTAGGTTTGGGAAACCGAAGAGCTTTTTTTGAAGCAGGAAATGAAAAAATGTACAATTTGATTTATTCTAATTTAGACTTTACAAAAATATATGAGGAAGAGAAAAAACATAGAATTTTTGTTCAAATACATATTGATACAACAGGAAAGGCAAAAGTAGATTCAGTTGTCAGAACAAACTCTATCGAAACAAGACAAGAAATAAAGCGAGCCATTGAACTTTTGCCAAAATGGATAATAGCTACAAGAGATGGAAAAGCAATAGCACAAAAATTCAATTTAACGTTATTGTTTTCAGAAGAAATTAGAAAAAAGTATAACAAGTAAAGATAACAAAATAATTTACACAATTTACACTAGGATAGGTTAAAAAAAAGTTGATATTGGTTAGCAATATAATCTTGGCAAGCGTTAACGATTACCACAATGAAAAAGTAACCTTTCCATAATGAAAAAAAATGAACGTTCTAAAATTACATCAAAAAATAAAAATAGCCGTTTACGAGCTTTAAACGATGATTTTGAAAGTATTTGAGAAATAATCTAGCTATTTTCAGTATTGGTAAATGATTTGAAATATAGATAGTAAGTAAGTAAAACAGTTTGTAAAGATTTCTACAAGTTTCTGTTTGAGAATTTAAAAAAAATCTTCTCAAAATTTTTATCAGTAACTTCATTTTTCGGAAATCTTGCAAAGCAAAAGTAAACTTGAATAGTAAGTGTGTTTAGATTATTCTTTTAAACTAGAACAATCAATTTTTTACAACCACTAATTTTTTAACTATTCAAAAACACTTTTTAAAGATATAATTGAAAAATCTCTTCCCATTTTTTGCACGGAAGAGATTTTTTTTGTGCCTTTTAATTGCTTCTCACTCTAAAGAGTGAGCTACATAAATACACTATATTTTTCTATAATGACAAAACGACCTTTCCATAATGAAAAAAAATGAACGTTCTAAAATTACATCAAAAAATAAAAATAGCCGTTTACGAGCTTTAAACAATGATTTTGAAAGTATTTGAGAAATAATCTAGCTATTTTCAGTATTGGTAAATGATTTGAAATATAGATAGTAAGTAAGTAAAACAGTTTGTAAAGATTTCTACAAGTTTCTGTTTGAGAATTTAAAAAAAATCTTCTCAAAATTTTTATCAGTAACTTCATTTTTCGGAAATCTTGCAAAGCAAAAGTAAACTTGAATAACAAGTGTGTTTAGATTATTCTTTTAAACTAGAATAATCAATTTTTTACAACCACTAATTTTTTAATTATTCAAAAACACTTTTTATTAAAATATAATTGAGAAATCCTTTTCCATTTTTTTGTACGGAAAGGATTTTTTTATGCCTTTTATTCGCTTCTCACTCTAAAGAGTGAGCTACATAAATACGCACCTTTATTCTAAGCAAAAATAAATTATCTTTGTACTACAAATTCACATTTTAATGACGTTGCTAATGGTTAATAATTTAACATTAGCAATCGTTGATTATACAAAAAAAACTCATTTTATTTTTATGGATTCTATTCATTCTCTTCCTACTAATTCAAACGAACTTCCTCCTATTCTTCCACTTATTATTGTTGGTGCAAAAGATCTTGGAAAAGTTGCGCTAGAGGTTTTGCAAAGTACAGATAATATAATTTATTGTTTTCTTGATGAAGATTATAAAGAAGAAAGCTCTTCATCAGATTCTACTTCTATTCCTAATGAAATCAATCACGTTTCTGTAATGGGAAGTTCTGATGACGACGATATGATTAATCTTATCAATGATAAATGTGATTATTTTGTAGCCGTAGAAAATGTAATTGATAGAAAACGATTAATCAAAAAAATATACAAGCAAAGAAAAAAATATCCTGCCGTAGCTGTTCATTCTACTGCTCATATTGCTGACGATGCAACAATGGGTTACGGAACACTTATAGGAATGGGAGCAATGATAGGTGCAGATGTCAAGATTGGAACAAGTTGTATTATTAATGCAAACTCTACCCTTGATTATGAAGTGGAATTAGGAAATTTTACTCAAATAGGAATCGGAACAAATATAGGCTCAAATGTAAAAATAGAAGAAGATGTTTTTGTTGGAAATGGAGTAACTATTATTTCAGGAATAACAGTAGGAAAAGGCGCAAGAATTGGAGCAGGAAGCGTAGTTATGGCAAATGTAAAAGCTAAAGAAACTGTTTTAGGAAATCCTGCGAAGGCTCTTTCTATGTAAATTGTTGTCAATATGTGTTCGTTTCCCCAAAAACGAACTTTATTACGAAAACTCTTTTGATTAACAATGAATTACCTTTTTTTACTTTGAAATTACGTAATTTTGCAGTCTTATATAAAAAAATGTAGCAAACACTTTTAAGTGTTTTTATAATATAAAAATAAAATACAAGACACTAAAGTGTCTTCTACAAATATGAATACAGAAACTAGCATAAACATCCACCAACTTATTACCAAACACCTTCAAGAACGAATTTTAGTTTTAGATGGGGCAATGGGAACAATGATTCAATGCCATACTTTAGAAGAAGAAGATTTTCGAAGTGAGCGTTTCAAAGATTGGACACACGACGTAAAAGGAAATAACGACCTTTTATCGATTACTCAACCTAATATTATTAGAGATATTCATAAAAAATATTTTGCAGCAGGTTCTGACATTGTAGAAACAAATACATTTAGTGCCACTACCATCGCTATGGCTGATTATGGAATGGAAGAATTGGCGTATGAACTCAATTATGAATCTGCCAAACTCGCCAAAGAAGCAGCACAAGAATTTGGAGGATTAGAACACGAAACAAAACCTCGTTTTGTAGCTGGTGCAATCGGACCTACAAACAGAACGGCATCTATTTCGCCAGACGTAAACGACCCTGCTTACCGTGCTGTAACCTTTGATGATTTGGTAACGGCTTATTATGAGCAGGTTCGTGGTTTGGTTGATGGTGGAGTAGATTTAATTTTAATAGAAACCGTTTTTGATACTTTAAACTGTAAGGCTGCACTTTTTGCTGTTGAAAAGTATTTTGATGATAGAAATATTCCACAAGAAGACCGTTTGCCAATTATGGTTTCGGGAACGATTACAGATGCAAGTGGTCGTACTCTTTCAGGACAAACAACAGAGGCATTTTATAACTCAATTGCACACGCAAATATTATTTCTGTCGGCTTAAACTGTGCTTTGGGAGCTGCTCTTATGAAACCGTATATGCGTGAACTTTCACGAGTGGCAAACTGCTTTGTGTCGTGTTATCCCAATGCAGGACTTCCAAATGAGTTTGGACAGTACGATGAAACGGCTGCACAAATGGCTAGACTTTTAGAAGATTTTGCGAGTGAAGGATTGTTTAATATTGTTGGTGGTTGTTGTGGAACTACGCCAGACCATATTCAAGCCATTGCAGAAGAAGCAGCAAAACACGCTCCTCGTAAAGTAAAAGAACGCAAAACTGCTATGCGTTTGTCTGGTTTGGAAGCCGTTACGCTAGATAAAAGCACTAATTTTGTAAATGTTGGAGAGCGTACAAATGTTACGGGTTCAAAGAAATTTTCAAGATTGATAAAAGAAGGCAAGTTTCAAGAAGCCTTAGATGTAGCAAAGCAGCAAGTGGAAGGTGGAGCGCAGGTCATCGACATTAATATGGACGAGGGAATGTTGGAATCACAAGATGCAATGGTTCATTTTCTTAATCTTGTAGGTTCAGAACCAGACATTTCTAAGCTTCCAATTATGATAGATTCCTCAAAGTGGGAAATCATAGAAGCAGGTCTAAAATGTGTGCAAGGAAAAGGAATTGTAAATTCTATTTCACTCAAAGAAGGAAAAGAGAAGTTTATCGAACAGGCAAAACTCGTTCGTCGTTATGGTGCTGCCGTTATTATTATGGCTTTTGATGAAGACGGACAAGCTGATACGTATGAACGTAAAATTGAAATCTGTAAACGCAGCTATGATATTTGGGTAAATGAACTTGGTTTTCCTGCCGAAGACGTAATTTTTGACCCTAATATTTTCGCCATTGCAACAGGAATTGATGAACATAATAATTATGCTGTCGATTTTATCAATGCGACAAGATGGATTAAAGAAAACTTGCCACACGCAAAAGTAAGTGGTGGAGTGAGTAATGTTTCGTTTTCGTTTCGTGGAAATGATGTAGTTCGTGAAGCAATTCATGCCGTTTTCTTGTACCACGCTGTAAAAGCAGGAATGGACATGGGAATTGTAAATGCTGGAATGTTAGAAGTTTATGATAACGTTGATAAGGAACTTTTAAAATACGTTGAAGACGTAGTTTTGAATAAAAATCCTGAAAATGGAACGGAACTTTTGGTCGATATGGCTGAAAAGTACAGAGGAGAAGGAAAAAAACGAGTAAAAGACGAAACATGGAGAGAAAATTCTGTTGAAAAACGTCTTGAATATTCGTTAGTAAACGGAATTACAGAATATATTATTGACGATACAGAAGAAGCAAGGCAGAAAGTAGATCATCCTTTACACGTTATTGAAGGTGCTTTAATGGACGGAATGAACGTAGTAGGAGATTTGTTTGGAGAAGGAAAAATGTTTTTGCCACAAGTGGTAAAATCGGCTCGTGTGATGAAACAAGCTGTTGCTCATTTAGTGCCTTTCTTGGAAATAGAAAAACAAAAATTGCGTGATTCTGGACAGGAAGTAAAGAAAAACGGTAAAATTTTGTTAGCCACCGTAAAAGGTGATGTTCATGATATTGGAAAAAATATTGTAGGTGTTGTTTTGGCGTGTAATAATTATGATGTGGTTGATTTGGGTGTAATGGTTTCGGCTGACAAGATTTTGAGTGAGGCTGTCAATCATAGTGTTGATGTAATTGGTCTTAGTGGACTTATTACGCCATCACTTGATGAAATGGTTTTTGTGGCTCAACAAATGGAAAAACAGGGATTAAAACTTCCTCTTTTGATTGGTGGAGCAACTACTTCACGCATTCATACGGCCGTAAAAGTTGCGCCTTCGTATTCGGGTTCTGTTGTTCATGTGGTTGATGCTTCGAAGGCTGTTCCTGTCATGACGAATTTATTGAACGATGAAGCAAAAGTAGAGTATTCGAAAAACATAAAAGACGAATATACGCAGCTTGCAGAAGACCACGCAAAACGCCAGTCGGAAGCGAAATACATTTCTATTCACGAAGCACGACGCAACAAACTCAAAATTGATTGGGACAAAACCGAAATTACAGAACCTACATTTTTAGGAAATCGTTATTTCAATAATTACAATCTTTCTGAAATCAGAGAATATATCGATTGGAGTCCGTTCTTTATGACGTGGGGACTTACAGGTGCATATCCACGTATTTTCAATCACAAAAAACATGGAAATGAAGCCAAAAAATTATTTGATGATGCTCAAAATATGCTGGACAAAATCATTTCTGGTCGTTGGCTGACTGCCAATGCTGCACTTGGTTTTTATCCTGCTAATGTCATTAATGACGATGATATTGAGATTTATACAAACGATGAAAGAACGGAAGTTTTGACACACTTTAGAAACTTACGCCAGCAACAAGAAAAGACAGGCAAAACGCCAAATCTTTGTATTTCTGATTTTGTTGCACCAAAAGAAACAGGCTCAGGGACAACTAAGAAAGATTATATCGGTCTTTTTGCCGTTACGACAGGCATCGGAATTGAGAAAAAACTAGCAGAGTTTGAAGCAAAGCACGACGATTATAGCAAGATTATGTTACAAGCCTTAGCCGACCGTTTGGCTGAAGCCTTTGCAGAGTTATTGCACAAACAAACTCGTACACAATTTTGGGGCTATCAAAAAAATGAAACGCTTACCAAAGAAGATATTGTAAGGGAAAAATATGTAGGTATTCGTCCAGCACCAGGGTATCCTGCAAATCCAGACCACACCGAAAAAACACTTTTATTTGACTTACTAAAAGCCACCGAAAAAACAGGAATTCAGCTTACCGAAAGTTTGGCAATGATACCAACGGCAGCCGTTTCAGGTTTGTATTTTTCACACCCAGAATCTATTTATTTTGGAGTAGGAAGAATCAGCAAAGACCAAATAGAAGATTATGCAAAACGCAAAAATATGTCGGTAGAAGAAATAGAAAGATGGTTAGGTAGTAATTTGAATTATTAATACGTTATTTTTTGTATATTGTAAACACCATTGGTTCTTTTTTGGAATTGGTGGTGTTTTTTTGAATAATTGAACGCAGTTGCGTTTATGAGCAAGTTAGTGGTCATTCTAAAAAAAAATTACAAACGTAGAAGCTGAAAACCGACAAAAGTAGGCATAACAAAAAATAAAATTAAAATGGGAATATTTGACGATTTGTTCAAGAAAAAAGGTATCACTGAAAAAACAAATGTTCTAGGTAAAGATTACGAAATTAATCAAGAAGCAATGTTTTTTTCTCAACAAGGTTTAGAAAAACACCAAGCAGAAGATTATTCAGAGGCGATTATCGCTTTCACAAAAGCAATTACTACACAGCCGACAAATCAGAATTTTTACATAATGCGTGGAACTACATATGAAGATATGGGTAACGATATTGAGGCTGAAAAGGATTTTCGCAGAACTCTTGAATTATTGCCAAACGATTTTGTTTCTGCATATCGTTTAGGTATGGTGTATTTTAGAAAAAAGGATTTTGAGAATGCTATCAAATGGTTAAAGGTGTCATATGACAATTCTCCTGATGGCGATTTTGAACACTTGGGACTTGGTAAAAACAATATTCTTTTTGTAGCTAAAAAATTAATTGCTGGAAATTTGGGAAATTTTTTGACTCAACTCAAAAAGTTTGAGGAAGGGTTTAAATATTTAGACGAAGCTATTAGACTTGACCCAAATTATCCAAATCCATACATGGCGAAGGGAGCAGCATTAGCACAAATGGGTAGAGCAAAAGAAGGGATACCTTATCTTGAAAAGGCAGAAAAACTTGGCGTAGGTCAAGCGACAATGCTAATTCAACTATTAAAAAATATGTAAAAATTAAAACTAAAAAATTATGAATTTAGACTTTGTATTCAAATCTCCAGACCATTTAAGATATGAAAATGGTAATCACATTTTGGGGCCACATGGTGGTGCAGGACGAGCAGTTAAAGTAGAACCAAACATAAATGGATGTCAAGGTTACAACGTTAAGAACGGAGACGGTTATATTATAACGGTATTTAACTTGGACGGCGATCATCCTGTTTGGCAAAATAATATTCAAATGACACCAAAACCAATGAGAATTGTAAGTCAAACTGTCAATAAAATAGTTTTGAGAGGATTTACTGTTCAAGCTATGTCTCCATCTGGCTGGGTGGATTTCAACGGAGAAGATTATGGATTAACCATTAGAATGAAAAACGGTGAAGTAGAAAACTGTATTTTACATATGCATGATAGAAATGTTGATATTGAATATTTGAAAAGCGATAATCAGCAAACTTTAAATGAACCAGAAATAGTATCATTAGCTAGAAGAGCAAATGCACAATACCAGCAACAAAGTGTGACAAATGCACACCAATTACTTGTTCAGATTTACCATTCTGTAGAATCAAATGTAGGACAATTAAGTGAAGTAAACGACTATTCTGCTATTGGTACAGCTTTTATGATGATGCTTGACCAAGAGCTTTCAGACGATATTGACACTTTGCAAATGATGGCAAGTGTTAGTTATTTATGTCTAAGTAAAGCAATAGAAAAAGATAACTCCAATCTAAATTTATACAAAGACAGATTGCTAATGTTAAAAATTGGTCACGAACCATTTAGCTATACTGTTATGAACGGATTAAATATTAATGCAAATCCATTAAGTCCTGTAGGTTCAATGGCTACTTATTTAGCAAGAGATGCAATTTATAAAATGGAAATAGCAGACCTTGAATTGAACCCACAACTGTATAAACAAATACCTTCTTTCAAAGAAAGGAAAGATGAATTTGACGAAATGGTTGGAAGAAATTTTTTTATGCCTGAAAAAACACTTGAAAATGTAATTAAATCAGGAATTGAAATTCATAAAAAACTTACTAAGTATCTTGAAAACAGAATTCTGAATGAAGAAGATATTGATTTTTAAAAAAAATAAAATCCCCTGCTCTCGCTCGTAAAACCACAGGCTATCGCTCGTTTTTAACGAGTGATTTATATGTATTCGGCTTGTAGCCGTGGTTTTTGTAGTTGTTGTTCAAGTATTTTTATTTCATAATCAAAATTTAAACTTAGTAGAAAAAATCATTATCTTTTGTATATTGTAAACACCATTAGTTCTTTTCTTGGAATTGGTGGTGTTTTTTTAATAATTGAACGCAGTTGCGTTTATAAATAAGTTGTGCGTCATTTAAAAATGAAACTTTGAAATGCAAATTAGACCTGAAGAATTAGAGAATAATGGTTACTTCCTAATAGACAGTTTAGGACATAAGGAACTTATTCCATTTGTGAGAACATACTTAAAAAAGCGGACAAAAATTTCATCATTTTACACAGTCTCTAATATAATTATAGTTGTTGCAATAATATTTTGTTTTTGGCAAAATTATGGAATTGATGATTTTAGTTTGGGTAGTGGAATTACATATTTTACTTATGGAATGGCTATCGCATTTGGACTTATACCATTACACGAATTTATTCACATTTTAGCTTATAAATCTCAAGGTGCTGAAAAAACATCCTATGGAGCGAATTTTAAAAAATTTCATTTTATGGCAATTGCTGATAAGTTTGTTGCCAACAAAAAAGAATTTCAAGTTGTTGCCCTTGCGCCATTTGCAGTCATATCTATTATTTTGGGAATTCTTCTATTTTTTGTTTCAAATCTATGGGATTTTACAATTCTAGGAATATTGCTCACTCATACGGCTTTTTCTTCAGGAGATTTTGGTTTATTAAGCTACTTTGAATTTAACAATGAAAGAGAAATTGTAACCTACGATGATAAAGAAAATAACATTTCATATTTTTATGAAAAGATTAAGTAAAAAAACGAACGCACAACAATGTATATAAAAAATAGGTGAAACAGTACTAAATTCAAGGCTTTCGGCTCGCCTCCACCTGTTCGTAGTGTCGCACTACGAACCTAAATGTATTAAGCGTCACGCTTTGTATTCCGTACAATACAAGCGTGACGCTTTTAGTTTTTACAGGTTCTTAGCGAGACGCTACGAACAGTATTTTTTGGTATTTTATACCATTGTCAAATCCACTTTACTTTTTTCTATTTCTGCATAAGCTCTTGCACTACTCCAAATCCAGTCGTGTGCTTCGGCTACAAAACCTGCACGAACAGGGTTTTGATGTGTATAATTGATACGTTGATGGAGCATATCTTGTGTAGTGAGTGCGACAGGGTGGCTATGTTGTAACCAAAACTGAAAATCCTTATTTCTATGATTTTTCTTTCCTGCACGTCCAAACATCCACAACATCCATTCTCTACGACTTTCTTTTTCATTTTGTTTGATAGCTTTACGAATATGACGAGAAGTAAAACTTTTTAAATCTCTGACAATATCCGAAAGCTCAAAACCTTCTTTTGCTCTGATAACCAAATGAACGTGGTTTGTCATAATGCAGTACGCAAAAACTTCTAAGCCTTTATTTTTCTGACAATAAACCACACTATCAATAAAAATCTCTCTGTATTCATCTCTTGTAAAAATATCAATCCAATTTACGACCGTAAAAGTTATAAAATAAACATCATCAGAACTATGTATGGCATATTTTCTTCCCATAAAAATATTTTTTGTAGATTGTAAGGTAGAAAGATAAATAAAGTTTTCCACAAAAGGAATATCTGTTCGTAGTGAGACACTACGAACCTAAATGTATTAAGCCTCACGCTTTGTATTTCCTAGAATACAAGCATGACGCTTTTAGTTTTTCACGTTCTTAGCGAGACGCTAAGAACAGTAATTCTTTTGAAATTGGTATAGATTATGAAGGATTTTTAGCACAAAGAAAATTTAATTAAAAAAATAGAGAAATGAAGAATAAACAAAATTTAGGCGATAAAATACCTTTTATTACTATCGATAAAAGTTTGGACAAGTTGCGTGATAAAATAATGTTTCCAAAAAAACTTGAAAAGGCAAACGAAATTTTATTGACAGCAAGATTACCAAAAAATAAAAACATCAGCTAACATTGGCGCAGGCTATCGCTCGTTTTTAACGAGTGATTTATATGTATTTGGCTTGTAGCCGTGGTTTTTGTATTTCAAGAGTAAAATCTGTATCTTAGTTTTATATTTTATAGTGAAATTAAACGAATAATTTTATGAACCCAATAACGGTAGATAGTAGTGGAGAGCGTTTTTTGATAAGTGTAGATAAATCTTTTATGGATAAAGCGTTTTTGGTAGATTTTGTAGAACGTATCCGAATAGAATATTTAGCTCAAAAGATAAATTTTGATGAAGAACTACAAGAACTAGGAGAGGAGATAAAACAGAGTTGGTGGACAGAAAATAAAAGTAGATTTATCAACCCAAGCGATTTAAACAATGAAGATAGTAATAGTTGATACAAATATCCTTTTTTCTTCTCTGCTTGCTGGTGGAACGAAGTTACGTGAAGTGCTTTCTAATAAGAGTTACAATTTTTATGCTCCTAACTTTTTGATTGCCGAAATTTTCAAGCATAAAAGCAAGATACTCAAATGTACTTCTGCTACTGAAAGTGAAGTTGATGAGTTTTTGGTAAAGTCTTTACAAAATATCCAGTTTGTAAATGAAGGTCTTATTTCTACCGAAAATTTTATACAGGCTTACAGATTATGTGGAAATGTAGATGAAAAAGATACTCCTTTTGTAGCTCTTACATTAGAATTAGACGGAAACTTATGGTCTGGCGACAAACCATTAAAACAAGAACTTACTCGCAAAGGATTTACAGCATTTTTTGAAATGGAGTAAAATAAACTTTCATTGGCTATCACTCGTTCTTAACGAGCGATTTATATGTATTCGGCTTGTA
>CAVRCG010000003.1:0-162500 GCA_963719525.1 uncultured Cytophagales bacterium
CTCTGTTTTTTGAAGTTTCCAAGGTTCTGTTGTGGCAAGATATTTATTTCCTATTCGTGCCAGTTCCATTACTTCAAACAAACCATCTCTAAAATTAAATTGTTCCAAATTCTGACTTACTTTTTCTGCTTGCGTTTTGATTCCTTCCAACGTTTCTTTATCAAAATCGGTCAAGCTATTTAGAGTTTCCTTATTTTCTAAATCAATATCTGGAACGTTTCCTTCATAGTATTTATTTATCAAGACAACAGTTCGATTTACAAAATTCCCAAGTGTATCGACGAGTTCATTATTAATTCTGGCTTGATAAATTGACCACGTAAACTCACTATCCTTTGTTTCGGGTGCAATGGAAGTCAAAACGTAACGCAATTCATCTTTTTTGGTAGGAAATTCTTTGATATATTCACTCAGCCAAACAGCCCATTCTCTAGAAGTAGAAATTTTATCGCCTTCCAAATTCAAAAAATTATTAGCAGGAACATTTTCAGGTAAAATATAATCGCCGTGAGCTTTCAAAATAATAGGAAAAATCAAACAATGAAAAACAATATTATCCTTTCCAATAAAATGAATAAGACGAGAATTTTCAGATTCATCTTCTTGTTTTAACCAATATTTCTTCCAGTCTTTATCAGTATCTTTTGCCCATTGTTTTGTAGCCGAAATATATCCAATAGGCGCATCAAGCCAAACATAAAGTACTTTTCCATCAGCTTCTGCTTTTGGAAGTGGAACAGGAACACCCCAATCCAAGTCTCTAGTCATTGAACGCTCGTGCAAACCCTGCTCAATCCAAGATTTGCATTGACCATAAACGCCTGTTCGCCACTGGTCTTTCTTTTCTTCTAAAATCCATTCTCTAAGCCAAGTTTCATAATTTTGTAATGGCAAAAACCAATGCGAAGTAGATTTCATAATAGGAGTTTGTCCACTCAATGCTGATTTTGGATCGATCAAATCATTTGGACTTAATGTATTTCCACATTTTTCACATTGGTCACCAAACGCATTATCATTCTGACAATTTGGACACGTTCCCACAATATATCTATCAGCCAAAAATTGCTCAAACTTTTCATCGTAAAATTGCTCGTTTGTCTGTTTTGTGAAAACATCCTTATTATATAGCGTAGTAAAAAATTCTTGTGCTGTTTCTTTATGCAAATCAGATGAAGTACGATGATAAACATCAAATTCTATCCCAAAATCTTTAAACGAATTTTTGAGAAGTGTATCGTATTTATCAATAATTTCTTTTGGCGATATTCCTTCTTTTTTGGCTCTAAGTGTAATTGCTGCTCCATGTTCATCACTTCCACAAACAAAAACAACGTCGTGATTTTTCATTCGAAGATAGCGAACATACGTATCTGCTGGTAGATATGCACCTGCAATATGTCCAATATGAAGTCCTCCATTGGCATACGGAAGTGCAGCCGTAACGGTAGTTCGTTTGAAATGGTCTGAAGTTTTGATAGCGTTTTTAACAGAAGGATTTGACATAGAAGTAATAGAAACGATAATTCTTGTTTTGATTTGCAATTAATCTACAAAAATAGCAAAAATGTAAACCGAATAATAATAGTAAAGGTGAAAATCTAGAATTTTTGAACTACGAATAATTTATTTGGCTCGTTTTTGAGAAGTAAATAATAAAAAGTTGTTCCACCGTTTACATCTTCTGCTACACGCAAAACACGTCCTTTCACTTCATTGAGCTTACTCTCACTTGTCGGACGAATAGAATTTCCTACACTATTCAGAGAGCTTTTATATTCACGAAGTGCTTCCTGCAAATTATCGGCTGCTCCCACAATGGTATAATCTTGTACAGAAACCAATGCCATCATTTTTATCAAACCTGAGTTATCCTTCAAAGACATCACATACGTCGGAACGCCATTGATATTATAGGTAATTGGAAATGAACTATAATATCCTTTTTCTTGTACTTTTCCTTCTGCCGAACGCTGTGCAGCTCTTTCGGTTGCTCCTGTTTGGCGATACCATTTTGATTCTTTTGTACGAGTGTCCACCAAAACAAAACCTACTGTTCCCTCGTCTGCACCTACGGAAGTCAGACCTGTGTACCAATACGAGCGGTTATCTTCTCCATAAACGAGCGACATTCCTGGTGTAGTGGTAAGTTTGTCTTTGTTGGCAAAATTAAAATATCCATGTACAAATTCTCCCCAATCGTCTAGCTGTGTTTCGATAAAATCTTCTGGTTGAATACGGTCTATCCAAAGAGGTGCATCAGCAATAGAATAATCTTGAATTTCTCCATTTTGAGCATTTACTACAACTACACCAATAGCTTCATTTCCCAAAAAACCTACTTCTTTTTTGTATTGCGTAACGACCCAAAACGGATTTCCTTCATCATCAATCTCAAAACTAAAATCGGCTAATCCTTTCGTCATATAACCATGAAAATAAACATGTCTATGCAAATCATCAAAAGCGAAAGATGAAGTTTGATACTTTAAGTTTACTTGTTTTCCATTTACTTCTTGTACCAGTTTTACATCACGCTCATTCGTTGCCGAAACCATTACATAACCTGGTGTTCCTTCCATATTGGTAAGCCACTTTAGAAAACCAGAGTGCAAAAGAGGAGCAACCCAGTAGAGTTTGTCTTTTACTTTTTGAATATGAAATTTTCCCAAATAAGCCTGACTACCCAAAGAAGCCTTTTCTCCCATTACTTTATCGCCTAATCGCTGTGCAACTTGCTCATCAACGATACGAATATTTTCTGTTGAAACAGGTGCTACTTCACTAGCAAAACTTTCTCCTACCTCTAAATTTCCTATCAAATTACGGTAATCATCAGCTCTGAAAGCTGACCACGAAACAAGAGAAGCCCAAACAATAGCATAAAGACCAGCTATTGCACCAATTCCCATAATTGTTTTGAGAATAGGTTTATCTTTTGGTTTGACAAAATTTTTCCCAAAATACATCGTAAAAAATGGAATACTCAAAAACATAAGTAGTGTAGGAAGTTCTGAAAAGCCATAATTCAGAACAGGAAAACTCATATAAGTATAAAAAAAGATAGCCAAGACATAAGCAATGGCTAAAAAACGAACAGGTAATTTCATGGTTTTTTGGTTAAAATTCAAAATAACTTTTACTTAAATCTAATGATTTTTTGGGAGAAATGGAAAATCAACAATAATACATTTGACTTTTTAAACGTAATTTGTTTTAGGTTAGTTGTTAAATAAAAAAATCCTTCATTCCATCTTTCAAAAAAAGACCAAACAAAGGATTTTCAAAACATAAAACTGAAAAAAATACTTCACAATTACCTCACTTGCGCACCCGTATTTACCATCTTTTCAGGACTTACAAAGACAAGTTTTCCGTTTTCATCTTCTGCTAAAAGTATCATTCCTTGAGAAACAATTCCTCTCATTTTGCGTGGTGCAAGATTGGCAAGCCAACAAACCTGTTTTCCAATGAGTTCTTCTGGCTGAAAAATATTCTGCAATTCCACTAGCTACCGTTACTTCTTGTTCCCCAACTTCTAATGTAATTTTTAGAAGTTTGTCAGCTTTTGGAATTGCCTCTGCGTGTTTGATGGTGGCGATACGAATATCAATTTTTCCAAAATCTTCAAATTGAATTTCTGGTAAAATGGCTGCTACTGGTTTTGCTTCATTAGACACATGACTTTCGGCTTGTTCTTTTAGTTCTTTCATTTTTTTGGCTTTGTTATCTTCCAGTTTTTTTACTTGATTTTCTACCAGTTCGTCTTCTATTTTTTCAAAAAGTAGAGTTGCTGTATTTATTTTTCCCTTAATTAGGTCAAGATTTCCAGCCAAATCCCATTTTAATTCTTGATTTAGATTCAACATTTGAGCAATTTTAGAAGAAGTTTCAGGCAAAAATGGACGCATCAAAATAGCCAAATTAGCCGTAAGTTCTGCACTAATTTTCATGATTTGTTCTACTTTTTGAGACTCTGTTTTTTGAAGTTTCCAAGGCTCTGTTGTGGCAAGGTATTTATTTCCAATTCGTGCTAGTTCCATTACTTCAAACAAACCATCTCTAAAATTGAAATTTTCTAAACTCTGACTTAATTTTTCGACTCTGTGTTTTGATTCCTTCTACGGTTTCTTTATCAAAGTCAGATAAATTTTATTATTTTGTTAAATCTATATTCGGAACATTTCCTTCATAATATTTATTTATCAAAACTATAGTGCGATTTACAAAATTTCCAAGCGTATCTACAAGCTCATTATTGATTCTTGATTGAAAAACTGCCCACGTAAACTCACTATCTTTGGTTTCGGGTGCAATAGAGGTCAGCACATAACGTAATTCATCCTTTTTTGTAGGAAATTCTTTTACATATTCGTTAAGCCAAACAGCCCATTCTCTTGAAGTAGAAATTTTATCACCTTCTAAATTCAAAAAGTTATTAGCAGGAACATTTTCAGGCAAAATATAATCTCCATGAGACTTCAAAATAATAGGAAAAATCAAGCAGTGAAAAACAATATTATCCTTTCCAATGAAATGAATAAGACGAGAATTGTCAGTTTCATTTTCTTGCTTTAACCAGTATTTTTCCCAATTTTTATTTTTATCTTTTGCCCATTGTTTGGTAGCCGAAACGTAACCAATTGGAGCATCAAGCCACACATAAAGCACTTTTCCGTCAGCTCCTTCTTCTTTTGAAAGAGGAACAGGAACACCCCAATCCAAGTCTCTAGTCATCGAACGCTCATGCAAACCCTGCTCTATCCAAGACTTACATTGACCATAAACACTTGTTCGCCACTCGTCTTTTTTTCTTCTAAAATCCACTCTCTAAGCCAAGTTTCATAATTTTGTAAAGGCAAAAACCAATGCGAAGTAGATTTCAAAATAGGAGTTTGTCCACTCAATGCTGATTTTGGATCAATCAAATCATTTGGACTTAATGTATTTCCACATTTTTCACATTGGTCACCAAACGCATTATCATTTCCACAATTCGGACACGTTCCTACAATATATCTATCAGCCAAAAACTGCTCAAATTTTTCATCGTAAAACTGTTCATTTGTCTGTTTTGTAAAAACATCCTTATTATAAAGAGTAGTGAAAAATTCTTGTGCTGTTTCTTTGTGCAAATCAGAGGAAGTACGATGATAAATATCAAATTCTATCCCAAAATCTTTAAACGAATTTTTGAGAAGTGTATCATATTTATCAATAATTTCTTTTGGCGATATTCCTTCTTTTTTGGCTCTAAGTGTAATGGCTGCCCCATGTTCATCACTTCCACATACAAAAACAACATCGTGATTTTTCATTCGAAGATAACGCACATACGTATCTGCTGGCAAGATATGCACCTGCAATATGTCCAATATGAAGTCCTCCATTGGCATACGGAAGTGCAGCCGTAACGGTAGTTCGTTTGAAATGGTCTGAAGTTTTGATAGCGTTTTTAGCAGAAGGATTTGACATAGAAGTAAGTAATAGAAACGATAATTCTTGTTTTGATTTGCGATTAATCTACAAAAATAACAAAAATGTAAGTCGAATAATAGTTGTAGAGATAAAAAAGGTGGATTTTAAAAAAATAGGCTTTACGACTGGAATTTTTACGTAAATTTTTTAATAATTTTTAATCAAATTTAAATTATTAAAAGTTTTTTTATTATTATACCAATAACTTTCAATTATTTTTGAAAGTTACTGATTTTGTGCATCAATTTTGCAAAACAGTTTTTAATACTTACTTAACAAAGTATATTATTAATTAATCAAACTTATTCAATCTTAAATTTAGACACTTATGAAAACTATTTTTTCTTTTGCATTTGCAACCATGTTATTCTTCGCTATTCAATCCAACGCTTTAGCTCAACAATATTTCACGTATGATGGTGATGTATTTTCAGTACAACTCAAAACGAATAGTGCCAACACTCAAGTAATGGAAGTTTTCTTTTCCAGCAAAGGAGAATGGCACAAATTTGATATTATTGATTTTCACGACTTAGAAGACACACAAGAAGGTGGTTTTCTTTATACCGTAAAAGATGGCAAAGGTGATACGTATGATGTAGATTATTATCGTAATCAAAATTATATCATTGTTTATGCAGCCGACCATTCTACAAGCTGGAAATTGTATAGAAGATAAGGATTTCCAACTTTAAAAATATTCTGAAACACCTATTAATTATTTGATAGGTGTTTTTTTGTACTTTCAACTCAACATTTAATTCTACAAAATTTTCTCTTGCCATTTCCAAGCAGAAAGCATCATTTCTTCAATTCCAAATTTGGTTTCCCAACCCAAAACAGTTTTGGCTTTTTGATTATCTGCATAAATTTCTACTACATCGCCTTCTCTTCTTCCTCCTAATTCATAATTAAGTTTTTGATTACTTATTTTTTCAAAGGCTTTAATAGCTTCCAAAACAGTAACTCCATTTCCTGTTCCAAGATTAAAGATTTCTACTTGATTTGTTTTATTATTTTCAACTAAATAATCAATCGCCAAACGGTGTGCAACAGCAATATCCGAAACGTGAATATAATCCCGAATACAAGAACCATCTCTAGTTTCGTAATCACTTCCATGAACAGTCATTTTATCTCTTTTTCCTGCTGCCGTAAGGGTAATAATCGGAACAAGTGAAGTAGGTGGGTTTTTTGGGTCTTCTCCAATTTGTGCCGAAATATGCGCTCCAACAGGATTAAAATAACGCAGCAAAACAAACTTTTGAGCTGCAGAAGTTTTGGCAAAATCAATTATCATTCGTTCGCCTACTTGTTTGGTGTAAGCATAAGGAGATTCTGCAATTCCAAAAGGAGTAGTTTCTGAAACTGGTAATTCTGCCACGTTTCCATAGACCGAACACGAAGACGAAAAAATAAAATTTTCTACTTTATATTCCTTACTTAATTTTAAAATATTGAGTAATGAATTGAGATTATTTTGGTAATAAAAAATAGGGTCAGCCACCGAGTCAGGAACAGATTTTAAGGCTGCAAAATGAATAATTCCTACAATAGTGTTTTCAGAATTAAGATTAATTTCTTTCTCAAAAATTTCTTTTGTCTTTTCGTAATTACACAAATCTACATCATAATTTTTTACTTTCTTTCCTGTCAGTTCCTCAATATTCTTTAAAACAGAAGAAGAAGAATTGAGATAATTATCAATAGAAATAATCTCATACTCTTCATTATATCCATTTTCTTTCGTGTAATTCTCCAAACATTCGACGACAGTATGCGAACCAATATAGCCACAACCTCCTGTAATAATTATTTTCTTTTGCATAAATTTTTGATATATTACTTGCTTAGGATCAATTACGAATTAAAAATTACGGATTACGATTATAAATATCTGATTGTCAATTAATTAATAATTGTAAAATAGCAATTTATTTAATTTGCATTCCTTAGAAAAAAACGATTTTTTTTTGTAAAGATAATAAAAGAAGGGATTAATTTATCAATCTTAAAGTTATGAAAAATCAAATATACATTGGCAGGGATTTCGGTTGGTTTTTGGGTAGTTTCAATGACAATCAAATCCATAAGCATTATGCTATACAAATAAGTATTCCACTAGAAAAAGAGATTTTGATAAAAACTGATAAAGGAATTTTAGAAACTAAAAATCCTGTTTTGATTCAATCAAACATAAATCATCAAGTCATTTTAGATGCTTCTCATTTTCTACTTCTACTAAACCCTGCTTCTACGATTGGTCATTTTTGGAAAAAATTATCTGTTAATGAGATTCAGGAAATTGATTTTGCTTTAGTAAAAAATTTGAAAAATATTCTGGTAAATTCTCAATCAACCTCTTCATTAGCAACTCAAATCAATCTACTCATAGAAAAGAATGATTGTTTTTGTGAAAATGCCATTCATAATGGAGATGAGAGAATTAACTTATCTTTATTGTACCTACAAAATAGCTTTGATAGAATAGTATCTCTCAAAGAAATTGCAGAATACAGTAATTTATCTCAAAGTCGATTTCTACATTTATTTAAAGAACAAACAGGCATTACGTATTGAAGAGCGCAATTATGGAGCAAAATACAGAAAGCTATATCACTTTTTAATAAAAAGACTTTTACAGAAATAGCGTATCAAGTAGGCTTTTCTGATAGCGCACATTTGAGCAGAACGTTTAAAGAAAACTTCGGATTTAGTCCTCGTGATTTTATAAAACTTAGCCAGTTTATTCAAGTTTGAGAAGCTAAATAGTCAGAACTTTGTTTCATTATCAAATAATAAAACTTATCACATGCTAATTATTAGTAGCATGTTTTATGAAACTTTCTAAATTGAAAGTTTACGTAAATTTATTTAGAAATCTCAAAATAATATTCTTATCTTTGTCGCACTAACAAATTTTTCAGAACTTCTAATCATTTCAGTCAAATTTATTCTTTTAATAGATATAGTAGGAGTGAATAATTTTTCTAACATATCGCAAAACTTCAAAACTCGTTTTCCCTTTTTTTGGATAACAATGAGTTTATTTTTGCTTATCGGACATTCATTTACACCTCACTGCCATCATCAACATGTAGTTTGTCAGTCAAATACAATTCATACACACAAAGCAACACCTTCAAGCTTTTTTGCTTTGCTTTATTCTTCTAATGTTGGAGAAGAACATTTACATAATTTTACAGAAGAAGCTAGTGCTGTTTCTAAAGAACTTCAAAAAATAGCCAAACAAGATATAAAATCTACAGCTATTTTGACGGATTTTTCTACTGCACAAAACCACATAAAACAAGCAGTAATTTCTAGCAAAAACACGTATGTGTGTTTCTTTTCGCATACTATACAAGATATTCTTTTTAAGAATATTCCTCTTCGTGCCCCCCCAGCTTTAGCATAATCTTTCGATTTATTTTTTAATCAACTTTGTAATTAGTTTTTCGGTAATTCGAAACAACTCTGACAATAGTTGCAACTCATACAAATCAAAAATTTTATGTTAGACAACCTTATCGGATTTTCTATCCGTAACAAATTCATTGTCTTGATGGGCGTGCTGGCTCTTATTGGTTGGGGAACATATTCTCTTATCAACTTGCCTTTAGATGCCGTCCCTGACATTACCAATAATCAAGTTCAGATTGTTACACAGTCGCCTACTTTAGCACCACAAGAAATTGAGCGTTTTATTACTACGCCTATCGAACTTGCAGTTACCAATTTGCCTAAAGTAACCGAAGTGCGTTCTGTTTCTCGGTATGGACTTTCAGTTATTTCAATTATTTTCAAGGAAGATACTGATATTTTGGAAGCTCGGCAGCTTGTTAGCGAACAACTAACGGCTATTTCTTCACAAATTCCTCCTCATTTGGGAACGCCTTCTTTGATGCCTATTACAACAGGATTGGGCGAAGTCTATCAATATACACTTGAAGTAGAAGACAAATTCAAAGACAAGTATTCCATTACTGACCTACGAACAATTCAAGATTGGATTGTAAAAAGGCAAATGGCAGGTGTTGAGGGAATTGTAGAAGTGAGTTCTTTTGGTGGAAATCTCAAACAATATGAAGTTTCGGTCAATCCTGCTACTTTGCAAGGTTTGGGAATTACATTGAATGATATTTATGAAGCCTTAATAACTAATAATGCTAATGGTGGAGGAAGTTATATTGAAAAAACACATTATCGATATTATGTCAGAACAGAAGGTTTGATTAATTCTTTAGAAGAAATCAAACAAATTCCTATCAAAGTTAGAAACTCAAAACCTATTTTGGTGGGAGAAATAGCCGAAGTAAAAGAAGGACATGCACCACGATTAGGCGCAATGACAAAAGATGGAAAAGGCGAAACTGTAGGAGGAATTGTTTTGATGCTCAAAGGTGCAAACTCACTAGACGTAGTAACCAATATCAAAGAAAGAATCCAAAACATTCAAAAATCTCTGCCTGAAGGTGTTACAATTGTTCCTTATTTAGACCGTTCAGATTTGATTGATAGAGCTATTTCTACGGTAAGTACCAATTTAGCAGAAGGCGCACTAATTGTAATTTTTGTTTTGGTGTTGCTTTTAGGAAATTTTAGAGCTGGTTTTATTGTCGCTTCGGTTATTCCACTCGCTCTAATGTTTGCTTTTGGAATGATGCATCTTTTTGGAGTTTCTGCAAATTTGATGAGTTTGGGAGCGATTGATTTTGGTTTGATTGTCAATGGTTCGGTTATCATTGTTGAAAATGTTGTCCATCAATTATACAAAAAATACAAAGGTCAAAAACTCACTTCGCAGCAAATGGATAATGCCGTTTTGGATTCTTCTCTACAAATTAGACAATCGGCAGCCTTTGGAGAAATTATCATTTTAATCGTTTACTTACCTATTTTGGCTCTTACAGGCGTTGAGGGAAAAATGTTTAAACCGATGGCAGAAACCGTGATTTTTGCTATTTTGGGAGCATTTATTTTGTCTTTGACCTATGTTCCGATGATGTCAGCTTTGCTTTTATCCAAAAATGTAAAAGAAAAACACAGTTTTGCAGAACGAATTTCAAATTCAATTATGCAAATTGCAGAAGATATTTATCAACCAATTCTTAAAAAATCGTTACAATTTGGAAAAACGATTGTAGCTATTTCTGTTCTTCTTTTTGGAATTAGTTTGTATGTTTTTCTGCAAATGGGAGGCGAATTTATTCCTACTTTAGATGAAGGCGATTTTGCCGTAGAAATGGCTTTACCTTCTGGAAGTTCTTTAGAAGAAAGTATAAGAGCAGCAACAGAAGCCGAAAAAATATTACTCGAAAATTTTCCAGAAGTGCGTGGAGTAGTTGCCAAATTAGGAACGGCAGAAGTTCCTGTCGACCCAATGCCTATAGAAAGAGGAGATGTAATGGTACTTTTGAAAAATAAAAGTGAATGGGTAAGTGCAGATACAAAAGAGGAAATCATTGAAAAGATGAAGGAAAAACTATCTGTTTTGCCTAATGCAAGTTTTGATTTTATGCAACCTATCGAAATGCGTTTTAATGAACTTATTGCAGGAGATAAATCTGATATTGCCGTTCGTCTTTTTGGAGAAAATTTGGATACACTTTTCAAATACGGACAGCAAATAGGCGAACTTTCTGAAAAAATTGAAGGCGTTGGAGATGTGCGAGTAGAGCAAATTGTCGGACTTCCTCAATATGTGGTCGAATACGATAGGCAAAAACTAGCACAATACGGAATTACGATTGATGAGGCGAATCAACTTGTCGAAACGGCTTTTGCAGGTGGCTATGCAGGTACGATTTACGAAGGCGAAAAGCGTTTTGATTTGGTGGTTCGTTTGGCTGAAAAGGATAGAAATAATCCTTCTACATTAGAAAATTTGTTTCTTTCCATTCCTTCCAATTCTTCAACTAACGATGCAACAAACGCACAAATTAATCAGCAAATTCCATTAAATACCGTTGCCAAAATAAAGCGTGTCGAAGGTGCAGCACAGATTTCAAGAGAAAATACGCAGCGAAAACTAACCGTAGGTATCAATGTCAGAGGGCGAGATGTAGAATCTTTAGTCAATGAGCTTTCTGAAAAAATTGATACTCAAATCCAGCTTCCAACAGGCTATTTGGTTACGTATGGAGGACAATTTGAAAATCTACAAGCTGCAAAAGCTCGTTTGATGATTGCCGTTCCTGTTGCTTTACTGCTGATTTTTGCACTTCTTTTTATTACGTTTAGTTCGTTTTCTCAAGCTCTTTTAATTTTTACGGCTATTCCACTTTCTGCCATTGGTGGCGTTTGGGCGTTGTGGTTGCGTGATATGCCGTTTAGTATTTCGGCTGGCGTTGGTTTTATCGCTCTTTTTGGTGTCGCAGTTTTGAATGGAATTGTGTTGATAGCACATTTTAATGACCTAAAAAAGGAAAATACGAAAGAAAATACAAACTTATCACTAAACGATAGAATTATTCAAGGCACAAAAGACCGTTTAAGACCTGTTTTGATGACGGCTCTAACGGCTGCATTGGGTTTTTTACCGATGGCACTTTCAACGGCAGCAGGTGCAGAAGTTCAGAAACCACTTGCTACGGTCGTAATTGGTGGACTTTTAACGGCAACTGTTTTGACGTTGATTGTACTTCCTATTTTGTACCGTTTTTTAGAAAAAAGGTAGCCGACAGTTTCCAACTGTCGTTTATAAAAACGTCCAAAATCATTTTATAAAATACGCAATATATAATTCTGACAGTTGGAAACTGTCAGCTACATAATACAAATTATAAAAAAATGAAACCATCAAATATAATCATATTCCTAAATGCCGTTGTTGGTGTTTTAGCGAAGCGACACCAACAACTCTTTCTACTTCTATTTTTCCTATTCATTCAATTTCCTGTTTTTTCTCAAACGGATTCTTTAACTACAATTAATCCATTAGAAAAAATAATCGAAATTGCTTTTTTGAATAATGGATTGATTCAAAACTCAAAATTAGACATAGAAAGTGCCATTAATGAGCAAAAAGGAACTTTTTCTGTTCCAAAAACAAATATTTCTTTTCAATATGGAAATGTTCAGAGTAGTTATAATCGTGATATAATGATCAATGTTACTCAAAATTTTAATCCTATTGGTTCGATTTCAGCAAATAAAAAAGCCTTTCAAGCACAAGAACGCAGCGCAGAAGCAAATCTAGTTTATCAAAAAAATGTTCTTAAAAACCAGATTAGTCAGCTTTATTACAAGTTTGTTTTGTTTTCTCAAAAAAAAGTAGTCTTGCAAAAACAAGATAGTTTGTGGCAAACTGTGGAGAGAATTACAAATGCACAAACAGAAGCAGGACAAACAGGAAAAATGGAACTTCTGACAGCACACAATCAGCGTTTGCAACTCCTCAATCTAAAAATGATGAATGAAAATGAGAGGAAAACAGCTTTTCATGAACTACAAAAAGTAGCTCAAAACGAACTTTCTTTTTTGGACAATGAAAAACAAGAAATGACTAAATTAAATAATTTGAACGAGATTATTTCAAATTTAGACAATTCAGAAAAGTCAAATTCGCCTAATTCTTTACTTACTTATTTTGAAGCACAAACTAATCTAGCTCAAAAACAGATTGCAGTAGAACGGAACAAAGCAATGCCAGAACTACATTTGGGATATTCTTCTCCTACTTTTAATGGAGAAGTTGGCGTTTATAACGCTTTTCAAGCTGGTTTTGCTGTTCCTTTGGTTTGGAAAGAATACAATGCAAAAATTCAAGTGGCTAAGATAAAAGAAGTTCAAGCACAAAATGAATTAATGTATCAGAAAAATGTGATTTCGGAAGAGAAAAAGGCAGTTTTGATGAAATTACAAAATCTTCAAAGCATTTTGGAAAGCTACCAAAACCAGCAATTACCACAAGCAAAAGAACTCATTGATTTAGCTCAAATTAGATACAGAGCAGGAGAAATTTCTGTTTTGCAGCTCGTTCAAATTCAACAACAAACACTACAAACGCAGCTTTCTTATTTTGAAGTAATGGAAAATTTCAATAGTAGTTTTGCAATGTGGGAATTTCTCAATAATTAAAAATATAAAACTTTAACCGTCAACGAGGCTTCGCCGTCGTTGAGGTTTTTACAAAATATACAACAAATGAAAACTAAAATTATATATTCCGTTTTGCTATTTTTCTTTACTTTCGTTTTTGGAAGTTGTGAAAAAAATCCTGTTCATTCTGAAGAAGATACTCACACTCATTCTGAAGCAGAAAATGATGTTCATGAGCATTCTGAAGAAGAGAGCGAAAACCATTCTTTTTTTACAAACGAGCAAATCCAAAAATTAGGAATTAAGATGGATAGCAGTTCTTCAAAGTCAATTCCAAAAATTATTGAAGCGACAGGAACAGTTCATTTACCACCACAAAATAAGGCTTTAGTAGGAAGTGTTTTGGGAGGAAAAATAAAGCAAATTTTGATTCATGAAGGCGATTATGTCAAAAAAGGACAAACGATTGCCGTTCTTGAAAATCCAGAAGCACTCAAAATGCAACAAGAATATTTGACTGTTTCGGCTCGTCTGAAAATGTTGGAATCTGATTTGGAACGTCAAAAAACCTTGCAAACAAAAGATGCCACTACTGAAAAAATTGTGCAACAAGCACAAGCCGACTTAGACATGGCAAAGGCACAAAAAGCAGGTTTACAGGCTCAATTAAACCTCGTTAATATATCTACAAAATCGCTTTCTGCTAGTTCCATTTCTTCTACTTTTTCAGTTCTTGCGCCTATTTCTGGAATGACACACAATATTGTCGGACAGTTGGGAGAATTTATTGATGCAAATAAGTCTATTGTCGAAATTTTGAATGAAGACCACTTACATATCGAAATTTTGGTATATGAAAAAGATATTGAAGCCATAAAAGAAGGACAAAAAGTAAACTTTATTTCTTATAATTCACAAAACTCTACTCCTGTCGAAGCTGTTATTTATTCTGTTTCGAATACTATCGAACCGATTACCAAAACTATTAGCGTACACGCAGAAATAAAGCAAAAACTCTCTACCATTCTTAGAGATGGAACGTTAGGAAAAATAACGATTGAAAGCAAAGGAAAAAATCTTTCTACTTTACCAAAACATGCTTTGATACAAGAAGGAGAACAGTTTTTTGTATTTATTCAAAAAGAAAAAAATAGCGAAGGAACAGAATTTGAAAAAATAGAAGTAGAAATTTATACCCAAAATGAAAAAGAATTTCAGTTTTCTATTAAAGATGATGATTTACAAAAAACTATTTCTGAACTACTTTTTGTAAGTGAAGGAGCTTATTACTTGAATGCTTCTTCGGCTGAAACGGTTGAACATGGACACTAAAAAAAAGTAAAATTTGATAAATCAAATTACTATTAAATATAACGGTAGTAATTTGATTTATTAAATTAAAGAAAAAAAATAGAAATAGATTATTTACTCAACTTTAAAATACGAATTGCACCTTGTAAAACTACAAAAAATACAATCGTTCCGATAATCAAATCAGGTAAAGCAGAACTCAACCAATTTACCAAAATACCAGCTATAATAACTCCAGAATTAATTATCACATCATTTGAAGTAAAAATCAGACTTGCTTTCATGTGTGCTTCTTCTTTGCTCTTTGATTTTTGCATTAAATAAAGACAAATTCCATTAGCTAGTAAAGCTAGACAAGAAACAATAATCATTGTCTGAAAATTAGGCAGTTCTTCGTTTCCAAAAAAACGTCTTATAACTTCTATAAAGCCAATACAAGCTAGAATAATCTGAAAATAGCCTGCTATTTTTGCTATTTTCTGTTTCTTAATAAGTGTTTTTCCTACTGCAAAAAGGCTTATTCCATAAACAAAAGCATCTGCCAACATATCCAAACTATCAGCAACCAAACCCATAGATTTTGAAACTAAACCTGTTGTAACTTCAATACAAAAAAAAGCAAAATTGATAGCTAGTACAATCCAAAGTAATTTTCGTTGAGCTTTAACCTGAATTTCATCTTCTAAAAAACTATCTTGTTCAGTATGTTCTGTTTTTATTGTTGTTGCTCCTAAATTGAGTTCAGATATTGCTCTTTCTATATTTGTTAGTTCTGATTCTCCTTGATTTTCTTTCTCATAAAAAACAGTCAATTCACGATTAGGAATATCAAAGTCAAGGTTTTTAATACTTAAAATAGATTCTAGTTTCATACGGATTAAATTTTCCTCTGAAGGACAATCCATTTTTGAAATCTTAAAAAGTGTCTTTTCCATAGTAGTTTATTTTGCTAGTTCACAAGTTTCTTCATCTAGTTCTATTTCAATAGTAAAATGTTGAAAGTCATAATCTTTAATGTACTCTTTAATTTTACTTTTGGTATCTATGATTTGAGAAAACGAATTTATATTTTTTAATTTGGCATGAGTAGTAAAAACGTGGTGTTCTCCCTCCAAAGACCAAATATGAGTATGATGCAAAGAATCAATAGTTTCAATTTTTCTTAATTCTTGTTCAATTTTTGGCAAATCAATTTCTTTAGGAACTCCTTGCAAAAATACATAGAGCGTTTCTTTGAGTCGTTGAGTAACTCCCCACAATATATAAGCCGTAATAAGTAAAGAAAGGGCAGGATCTAAATAATGAATATCCTTAAATTTGAGAATAATAGATACAATCAAAACAGCTACCCAACCCAAAACATCTTCTAACAAATGCCAAGAAACTACTTTTTCATTAAGCGATTTACCTCCACTCATTTTCCAAGCAGCATATCCATTAACAGCTACTCCAATAATTGCAAAAACTATCATTCCATTAGCATCTGAATGTTCAGGTTTCAAAATCCTACCGATAGCTTCATAAATAACATATATAGAACCACCAATTAATACTAAACTATTTACTAAAGCTCCTAATAATGAGAAACGAGCATAGCCAAAAGAAAATTCTTTGTTTGCTTCTTGTTTTGATTTGTTATCCAAATACCATGCTGTTCCCAAAGAAAGACTATCGCCTAAATCGTGAATTGCGTCAGAAATAATAGCTATACTGTTTACATAATAGCCTCCTATAAGTTCAAGAATGGTAAATCCAACATTTAGAAAAAAAGCAAGTTTTAGATTTTTATTAGAATTGGAGTGATCGTGAGAATGTGCCATGAATGTATATTATTTTTCAGATTAAAAAATGTTTAGAAATTTAATTTATAACTTTTATTTTTTGGTATTGTTTTTCTAAGAAAGTTTTGCACTGTCTAAAAACAGAAAAAGGAATTAAATTTAATAAAGCAGAAGTAGAAATTTATACCCAAAATGAAAAAGAATTTCAGTTTTTTATAAAAAATAATTCTACTAATTCAACTCAAAAATCAATTTCTGAACTTCTTTTTGTGAGCAAAGGAGCGTATTATTTGGATGCTTCTTCTACTGATAAGGTTGGTCATTCGCACTAAATGGTCTGAATATACTTTTCTTTTTTATAATAAACTCTTGTATTACAGTCTTTCAGGAATAGCGATTAAGTGATTTTTTCTAATAGCACACATTTAGAATCGGATATTGAAGAAAATTTTGGTTTCAACCCTCGTAATTTCACAAAACTTAGCCAGTTTATTCAAGTTTGAAACTCCAAATAATCAGAACTTTGTTTCATTATCAAACATAAAATTTATTTGAGTATGGGACAACAACTAGAAAAATTACTAGACTTTAAAAATTACCTCAAAAGAACGACTATTTTGAATTATGATTCGGCAAGTATTCAAATGCTTGTTAAAAAAAGAAAATGGAACGAGATAGAGAATAATGACAAAATCGAACAAATTTATAATTATGTAAGAGATGAAATTAAGTTTGGTTACAATACCGACGATAATATATCAGCTTCTCAAGTCCTCAAAGATGGATATGGACAATGCAACACGAAGGCAAATCTGTTTATGGCATTATTGCGAGCAGTAAATATTCCCAACAGGATGCACGGTTTTACAATTCATAAAGCACTTCAAAAAGGAGCAATAACAGGTATTTGGTACAAACTATCTCCAAAAAATATTTTGCATAGTTGGGTAGAAGTATATTTTGATGGAAAATGGTATAATTTAGAAGGATTAATTCTTGACAAACCTTATCTAACAGCCTTACAAACTAAATTTTCCGACTGTAAAACTACTTTTTGTGGGTATGGAACTTATACAGATGATTTTGAAAATCCACAAATTGATTGGAAACAAAATGATACTTACATTCAAGAAAAAGGAATCAATCAAGATTTTGGTTTATTTGATACGCCTGATGAGTTTTATAGCAAACACCGACAAGAGTTGAGTTTTCTGAAGAAGTTTGTCTATCGAAGTTATGTTCGTCACTTAATGAATAAGAATGTTGATAGAATAAGAAAGAATAATCACTAAATTAGAATGTCTTAAAACAAAAAAAGTCCATAACCTAAATTATGGACTTTTTCATAAATAAAGCCGTTGCTCGTGTCCTCACGAGCGACTTAAAACAAAAAATTATGCAGTTGCATTCATAGTATCAAACGTATCCATAACTTCTTTTACGTGCTGACGAGAAGTTTCTAACATTGCTTTTTCTTCTTCGTTTAGGTCAAGTTCGATAATTTTTTCGATACCGTTTTTACCCAAAATTACAGGAACGCCTAAATAACAATCATTAATTCCATATTCGCCTTCCAATTTTACACAAACAGGAAATACTCTACGCTGATTTTTTACGATTGCCTCTACCATTTGAGCAGCAGCAGCACCAGGAGCATACCAAGCAGAAGTTCCCATTAATTTAACGAGTTCTCCTCCTCCTTTTTTAGTTCTTTCTACGATTGCATCTAATTTATCTGCATCAATCATTTCAGTTACAGGAATACCAGCAACAGTTGTATAACGAGGAAGTGGCACCATTGTATCACCGTGTCCACCCATCAAAATAGCCTGAATTTCTTTTGGAGAAATATCTAAAGCTTCTGCCAAAAACGCACGGTAACGAGCTGTATCTAAGATTCCAGCCATTCCCATTACTTTGCGACGGTCTTTTTTAGAAGTCAAATGTGCTGCATACGTCATTACATCTAACGGATTCGAAACGATAATAATGATTGCATTTGGAGAATGTTCGATGATTTTTGAAGTAACTTCATTTACAATTTTTGCATTTGTAGAAATCAAATCATCACGAGTCATACCTGGTTTACGAGGCAAACCAGAAGTAATCACAACTACGTCAGAATTTGCTGTACGCTTATAATCTCCTGTTACGCCTACTGTACGAGTATCATAACCAATGATCGGAGCTTTTTGCCAAATATCTAATGCTTTTCCTTCTGCAAAACCTTCTTTGATATCTACTAAAACTACTTCTTGGCATATTTCACGAGTTGCTAATACGTCTGCACAAGTTGCGCCTACATTTCCTGCGCCTACTACGGTTACTTTTGTCATGTCTTTTTGTTGAGTTTATGTATAAAACAAATTTTGATAAGGGTATAATAAACAATCCCTTACTTATGTTTCAAAGGTACAAAACTTTATAGATTTTTCGGAATTTTGAACGGCTAAGAAAAAATAATTTCTATTCATTGAAAGTGATAACGTATGAATGTTTGAAATTACTAAAACTTTGAACATAAATTTACTTTTTGTAGATTTAATAGATTAATCAAAACTACAAACTCAAAATTATATTTAAAAATGGGACATAGAGGAAATTACATAATCAAGTCGCAAAATAAAATCGATATTTATTATACACATTGGCGAGCTAATTTTATGGCTACTGACCTTTTTCTTGGCGAATCAAAGTTTGTAGAATTTGTAAAACAGTTTGATAAAGAGGAACAAACAATTCCTGAACCCTTTATAGAAGGTTGTATTTTGATAGATTATGATAAAAAGGAATTGGTAATTTGGGAAGTATTACACCTAAATCATTCATCTGTTAGAGAAAAATATTTGAGATATGTACAGTCAGAATGGGAAGATTGGAAAATAGAATTCGCAGAAAAAGGACTTTATGATATTGAAAAGAAAGTGGATAGAGATTTTACAAGTTATCAACACATATTTTTTAGTGAAATAGATAGTGAAAAACTAAAACAAGACAAAAAAACAGAAGAAAACAAGGATATAGAAAGTATTGTAATCATGAAGAGAAATGATACTTTCGATCAGAAAGGAGTTTATTCTATAACTAGTGAAGAATTGTTTTTGATTGGAGAACAAATAATTGAAGTACTAGATACAAAAGATACTGTTGTCTTGCCTAAAGAGATTGAAAGTCGTAGGATAGGAGTTAGCATAATTGATTTTGATACCAAAACTATAGTTATGAATACAGCTATGGCTGGCGCAATAAAAAATTTGAAACCTTTTTGGAAAGACTGGAAACTTGATATTGGTAATTTTGGCTATATAAAAATGTTAGAAAAAGTTGGAATGAAAGTCGATTATCTCAAAATGGAAGAGGAAGATATCAAAGAAGCTATGCACGAAATTTTGAATAAAGAAGATAGTTTTGACCCTATGAAGATTGCAAAAATAGTTATGGACGAGCAAGAAGGAAAAGATTTGAAATTTGGTTCTGGCTTTTTTGAGAATATTAAGCCTAAGAAATCGTAAATAATGTAGATTGTTCTTCCTATTTTACAAAAGGATTTATTTTTACCAAATAAGAAGGTTTAATAGAATGCACAACAGCAGACAACATAAAATGGGGTAGTGTAGTAAAATTAGCTTCGCTGTTCTTCGAAATGTATTTGCTATTTTTTGGCTTGATAAATCAAGCCTCTAGCTTGTTTAAATGTAGCAATTTGATTTATCAAATTGGGTTTTTGACAAGAAACATAATTTTACTACATAACATAAAATGGACAAAAATAAATTAAATTTCTTTTCACAAAATATAACATTCTTTCAAAAAAATATTTTCGGATATTGCAGAGTAACTCAAAACCTATAAAATATAGCAGTATGCAATCCAAAAAAATATATAGTTCTGTTTTCGTGCTTTTACTTTTAAGTTTTTTATTCATTTCTCTAAAAAGTTATTCTCAAACTCCTCTACCAGCTCAAAAACAAAGTGAGCCGATTGTCTTAAAAAATGCTACGCTTCATATTGGAGATGGAAAAACTGTTATTGAAAATGGTGCTGTTCGTTTTGAGAATGGAAAAATTACTTCCGTAGGAGAATCTTCAAGCGTTTCGGAAGAAGGAGCAAAGGTAATTGATTTGTCTGGAAAACATATTTATCCTTCCCTAATTTTGGCAAATACTACACTTGGTCTTAGTGAAATTGATGCCGTTCGTCCTTCGGTAGATATGGCAGAAGTAGGCGATTTGAATCCAAATATCAGAGCCATTAGTGCCTATAATGCAGAATCTGAAGTTACCACAACGGTCAGAACAAATGGCGTTTTGATTGCTCAAGCTACTCCTCGTGGTTCTTTAGTGGCTGGTCTTTCCTCTATCGTCAATCTTGATGCGTGGAATTATGAAGATGCAGCTTTGAAAGTTGATGACGGTTTGCACATTTATATGCCTGCTTATATGCAACAAGGGGGTTGGTGGGCTGCTCCTGCTGAACCCAAAAAAGCAAAAGAAGAAGAACGCAACTTAGAAATAGAGAAAATAAAATCACTTTTGAGTGAAGCAAAAGCCTATAATCAAATTGAAAATCCTGCTACAAAAAACTTAAAATTAGCTTCTGTAAAAGGTCTTTTTGATGGAACGATGCGCCTTTATTTACATGCAGAATGGGCAAAAGATATTATTGAAGGTGTGAGTTTTGCCAAAGAAATGGGAGTTCAGAAAGTTATCATTGTTGGTGGATATGACTCTTGGCAGGTAGCCGAATTTTTAAAGAAAAATCAAGTTCCTGTAATTGTAGGACGCACAACAGAACTTCCTCAACGTACCGATGATGATATTGATGCGCCTTTTAAATTACCTTTTTTACTACAAAAAGCTGGCGTAGAATACTGTTTGAATTATGCTGGATCAATGGAAACAATGGGCGCAAGAAATCTTCCTTTTTCGGCAGGAATGGCAGTAACTTTCGGACTTACAAAAGAAGAAGCATTAGCAGCCATTACAAGTAAAGTCGCTTTTATTTTGGGTATTGAAAAGCGTGTCGGAACATTAGAAATAGGAAAAGATGCAAGCATTGTAGTTTCGGAAGGCGATATTTTAGACATGATGACAAACAAAGTAATCCACGCTTTTATTGAAGGAAGAGAAATTGACCTCACAAACAAACAAAAAATCCTCTACCAAAAATACAAAACACGTATCGAAAATATGAAAGAGTAATTTATGTAGCTCACTCTTTAGAGTGAGAGCATTTCGTAAAACAGTATTTCAAATTAAACAAAAAAAAGGCACTATAAAAGGTGTCTTTTTTGTGCCTTAAAATCTCAAATTAAAATGCTTTTTAGTTTCTTCTTTCCTCAAAAAAATTAATCCTACATGAAATAAATCTATCGAAATGGTTACTTTTTCATTTTTGATAATTTCGTTCCACGCTTTTTCCATTCCTTTAGACCAATGAATGTCATCTAAAATAATAAGTGTATCGTTATGACATTTTTCCAAAATCTGATTAAAATAGTTGATGGTTGGCTCATAACGATGATTTGCATCTAAGAAAACAAAATCTAATAAAGGAAGGGAAGGAATATTTTGTGGTAACGTTTCGTCAATATTTCCGATTATTAATTGTATATTTTCTTGTTTTAACTTTTCAAAATTCTGTTTTGCTTTCTTAGCTATTTCTGGACAGCCTTCAAAAGTAATTAGTTGAGTTTTTTTATCATCACTTGCCAAAGCCATAAAAAGTGTAGAAATTCCTAATGATGTTCCTAATTCTAAAATGGTTTTGGGTTTAAAATATTCTACTAATCTGAATAATAATTGTGCTTTTTTGGTAGTTGCAGCAGAGCTACGAGTGAGTTGTGAAATACTGCGTTTATTTGAAGAATTTTTATTCTTATTCTTATTCTTTTTTGAACCTGCACCAAAATCTGTAATTTCTAATTGTGTAGAGTCAGAAATTAGTTCTTTACGAAGAATTTCTAATTCTGAAAAGGCGTAATACTCTTTTTCATCTTGTATCGCTAAAGTGTAGAGTTGATAAACAAAAGGAGAATGAATAGTCTGCCGATTTGCTGCTCTTAAGTAAGAATAGATATATTTTATTGCATACAACAACATAATTCGTTTGTATTGAAATGGGTAAAGCGTTAAAGAAGATAGTGAAAACAATACTTATCATCGATATAAATGACATTTTGCAAAAGAATAGTTTGCTTTTTCCATAAAATAGGGTTTGTAAACTCTATTTTATGAAAAAAAGACGATTGCACAGAATAAAATTTGGTAGCAATCTTTCTATTTTAGAAGGTCGCTCATATTGTATCATTATCACTAAAAATTTTAGAAAGAAAAAACTCCAATAAGGCGAATTTATTGGAGTTTCATTTATAAATATATGTTTTGAGTAGCAATTTAGTAAAGTTTTATCAGAAATGTAGGTAGAAATAAGTAAAGGCTTATTTTTGATACAAATATAATTCTGATTAATTGACGTGAATATTTACAGGAATATTTCCTCTAGTAGCTTTTGAGTAAGGGCAAACTTGATGAGCAGCTTCTGTAAGTTCTTGTACTTGTTTTATATCCATATCCGAAATATGAACAAAAATATCTACCGAAAGACTAAAAGCTTCGCCTTCTTTTCCGATAGTTGCATGTACAGTTACCTCTGGTGGAGAAGCTAATTTGATTTTTTTGCTTGCAGCAACTGCGCCCAATGCACCACCAAAACAAGCTGCATATCCTGCTGCAAAGAGTTGCTCTGGATTGGTATGTTTGCCTGTTTCGTCGCCACCCATTCCTTTAGGAAGGCGTACATCAAGGTCAATTACTCCGTCAGAAGACTTTACATTTCCGTTTCTACCACTTTTCCCCATTACCTTTGCAGTATAGAGAGGTGTGAAGTTTGTGTCTTTTTCCATAAAATATATAAAAGTAAAATAAGAAATAGCTAATTTTCATAAGAACAGTAGTTGAAGCGATTTGTTCTTTGTGTATGCAAATTGCACAATAAATTCAACAAAATCAAATTGATTTTATATCTTGATTTTATAAAATTAACGTTCATTTGTTACTTTTGGCACTCATTTGGACTTATACAGAACAGAAACAGATAGTAAAATTTGGCAAAACTGTTAGTTTTATAAATTAAAAACTAGCATTACCTTCAAATTTGATAAGAAAAAGTAGTGTTTATCTCAAAAACACAAATTAAAATTGTGTATAAATTGCTTACTAATTCAAAAACATAGATATTTGTGATTTATAAATTTTGAGAGTATTCTAAATAACTTTTGATAAATAATCCTCCTAATCTTATTAAATCAGACTAACGTCCATTTTACAATAACATACAAATAAAAAAGGGTAGATGTTTTTGAAACTACATTTACTATTTCAAAATATAATTTATTTACTCAAATTTACTCAAAATAATTTCAAGTAATTTGGATTATCAAAGTAAATAAATCACTAATCCAAAAACATAAAATCATGAAGAAGATACAATTCAATTTTAAAACTATTTTACTTTTACTGGCTCTTTTTGCCTTTTTAATTCCTACTTCTTTTGCACAAGAGAACGAACCAAACTGGCCTAGTGGTAAAAATAAAGGTATTGCCAAAGAAAATTATGCCCTTTTGATAGATGCAGTAAATAATGAGCAATACGAAGAAGCGATTAAGCCTCTAGAATGGATTTTGGAAAATGCTCCTAATTTGCATGCAGACGTTTATGTAAAAGCTGTAAAACTCTACGACGGACTTGCCAAAAAAGCAAAAGAAGACGGACGTGATAGTGAAGTAAAAGTAAATCAAGACAAGATTGTTGAGATGTACCAGATGCGTATTAAGAACAATTTGGCTGAAGATATAGCTGATTTGTACCGTCGTTTTGGTCTTGATGCTTATTTTTATTGGAAAGATGATCCTTCAAAAATAGATACACTCTACAAGCATTATGAAAAAACGTATGAGCTAGATAGAGATCATTTTCCTCGTTCGGAAGTAATTTATTATGCCGATGCAGCAGGTAAGGAATATGAGCAAGAACTCATTACATTAGAAAAGCTGACAGAAGTATATGAGGACTTGAAAAGCTATGTCGCTAGTCGTATTGCGAAGGAAGAAACGCAAGAAGAAAAAGACAAATGGAGAACGTATGTTTTGGATAAAATAGATGAACTAGAACTTATCTATTTTCCTAAAGATTGTAATCGTATTGCAGATTTGTTTGGCGAAAAAATGAAAGCAGCTCCTAACGATACACTTCTCATTCAACGAGTTTTAAAACTTATGGGGGATAATGGGTGTACCAAAGAACCTTTGTTTTTAGATGCTATGTTGGCTTTTTACAAACTGACTCCTACAAACACTATCGCAAATACTATCGGACAACTTCACATGCAAAATGGAGATACAGACAAAGCTCTTACGTGGATTGAAAAGTCATTAGTAGGTGCAAGTGCAGAAGAAAAAGAGAAAGCTGCAAATACTGTTTTGACATTATCTAAAGTAGCTTATAAAGATGGAAACTATACAAAAGCCCGTTCTTTATCCTACAAAGCTGCCGAAATGGGTAATGCGACTGTAGCTGCAAATGCCTATACTTTTATTGGAGATATGTATATGAGTACTTATAAACAATGTATGCAAGGAAGTGATATTGTACAGAAACGTGCTGTGTTTTTAGCTGCTTATGATATGTATGCACGAGGTGGAGATGCTTCTAAAATGGCTTCTGCAAAAGGACAGTTTCCTACAAAAGAAGATATATTCTCTGATGACAAATACAAAATAGGCGATTCTATTTCGGTAGGTTGTTGGATAAATACAACGACTACAATACGCACTAGAGATTAAGAATATTGATTTCTAAATTATTGGAAAACAAAAATTCCTTATTTCTATTTTTAGAGGTAAGGAATTTTTATTATTATGTATCACAGACTTCCTAAGTCTGTGCAAAGGAGTAACTTTTATTTATCCAACAGACTAAGAAGTCTGTTATACTTAAAAACATCAAATGAAACAAATACACAAAGAAGCTATTTTTCAAAATGCAGATGCAAAGCGTTTTGAATGGAATGTAGAAGGGAAAACGGCATTCATCGATTATATATTAAACAATCAAAATGAAATTTTCCTCACTCATACAGAAGTTCCGTCAGAATTAGAAGGAAAAGGAATTGGTACAAAACTCGTAAAAGCTGTTCTGGATTATATCAAAGCTGAAGATTGGACTCTCTATCCTACTTGTCCGTTTGTAGGTTCGTATATTAAGAAAAATGAAGAATATAAAAGTTTGGTAAAAAAGGGATTGAAGTATTAATTTGTTACTTTCAATTGGTGATGTTGTTGGTGTCGCTTCGCTAAAACACCAACAACGGTAAAAACACGAAGAATATAAAAGTTTGGTAAAAAAGGGATTAAAATATTAATTTGTCAGTTTTAACTTAATAATGTTGTTGGTGTCACTTCGCTAAAACATCAACAAAGGCAAAGAAGTGTATTCTTTCCATAGCACAGGGTTTTCAAACCCTGTGCTATGGAAAGAATACTTTTACACCAAAAATTTTCAGCCAAAAAAAGCCACTTTTATCAAAAAGATAAAAGTGGCTTTTCTGTCAAATAGCAGTTCGCTTACAACTTATCACTACAAAAATTATCTAATTCTGAATTTGTATTTATCCATTACCGATGCTTCTTTGTAGGTAAGGTCGAAATAATAATCTCCATCTTCTAAGTTTTTGTCGACAAAAATCTGTGCTTGTGTACGTCCGTTTTCCAAAACTGGAATTGGTCTTTTCACTACTTTATAAGGTTTTCCATTTCTGTAAAGCGTAAGATAAACGATACGTTCTTTTGCATCTCCTTCAAAAAGTCCTTCTCCAACTTCAAATTCTAAATGAACTTCTTTTCCAATTTTACCTTTATGTTTTCCTGTTTGATCAAGAATTACACGTCTGTTTTGAAAATCATATTGTGCTGTAAAATTGTAGGCTTTGCGAGTAAGTCCTTTTAGGCGTTCGATTTCTTCTTTTTGGCGTTGAATAAGTTCTTCGCTTTGAGTAAGCAATTCTCTAAGTTTGGTACGGTCTTCTCCAATCTGCTCCAATTGTGCAAGTGAAGTTTGTTGTTCGCTTAATAGTTTGTCTAATTTATCTTTTTCAGACTTGTATTTGGCAACTTGAGAAGCAGAAAGATTGTACTTTTTAGTCATACCAGCCAACTGATTTTTGTACGATTGAATTTCTTTCAAAAGAGTTTCGATGCGCTCACGATTTTTCTTCAATTCTTCTTTAAGCTGTGTAATTTCGCCAATTGCATACTCATCTTTTCCAGAATAAACTTGCCCCAAACGTTCAGAATAATCTAATTTTTTCTGCTGCAGCTCGCTCATTCTTTCCAATGCTTGATCAGAATCTTCACTAATTACAGTTTTTTCGTTTTTAATATCATTTCTAGTACGCAATAATACTTGGCGCAACGAATCGGCATTTTTGTAGGGAATAAGTTCGTTATCAATGTTCCTGATTTCGTTTGAATAGGCTTGTTCCAAACGGTTAAAATCTTTGTATAATGCTTCTAACGTTTCTCGGCTAGAGTTTTGAAATGCTTTTGTTGCCCAAACTGCTCCCACAACTAAGAATATGGAAAGTATAGCAACTACGATAATAAATGTTTTGCCTTCACGGGTGGAGTATCTGCTCATAGAATTTGGGTTTTGGATATGATAATGTAGTTTTTGTTATGAATTAAAGTATAAAACTAATTAAAAACTAAGAAATTGGCTAAAAAGTCAGTTAAACGACTAGCTAAAAATGTTTAATTAAGGTCTAATCAAAAAATAGACAAAGCAAAGTAAAATTCGACTAGTACCAAACTTATTTTATTAATCTTCAATTCAGTAAGGCAATATACGATTATATCGTTTGTATTGCCAAAAAAATAGTTTTGAAAAAGCTAAAAAATAGAATAAATAATTAGATTAGAACAAATTAAACTCAAATCTATCTTATCTTGTTTTTTTATTTTCGTGTTTTGATGGTCAAAAACGGATTTGTTTGTCGAAAATACAAGTGTAGTATAAATTTTTTTCGGTATTTCAAACAGTTTTGATTAAATTGCTTCGTTATAAAACCAAACGCATCTCAAAACAGTAAAAAAATAGATTAAAAGACTTTTCATTTATAATCATTCTCTAAGTTGTTTAATAGTTTAGATACAAAGAAAACATTATTTTTATTTCTCTCTCCTACAATTATAATATGGGTAATTCTGATTACTCTTTTTGGAGGGTTTTCTCTCTATGCTCAAGAATCTAATTTAGAAGCCAGCTCAAATTCAGTTTCTACACTCAAAACTACTTTACTTAAAGAATCTGAAAAAGACTTGCGTTTGGAGGGAACTCGTATTGGTATTTTTGAAGACATAAATCATAGCAAAACATTTTCTCAAATTTCTGATGAGAGTTTTATTTCTAATTTTAAAATTTATGAAGGGTATAATCCCAACTTTGGGTTTAGTAAATCTGCTTTTTGGGTGCGTATAGAATTAGAAAATCAAAACAAAGAACAAAGTGAGTTTCTGTTAGAAATAGCTGCTCCTCTTTTAGACTCCATTACTTTTTTCTATGAGGAAGAAGGAAAATACGAACGTATAGTTACTGGAGATGCGTTTGAGTTTCGGAAACGCCCTGTTGAGAATCGTTATTTTTTGTTTCCTTTTCAACTAAAACCAAAGGAGAAACAAGTATTTTATTTCAAAATTGCTTCCACAGCAAGTTTGATGCAATTTCCGATGCGTGTCTGGACTCCTTTAACCTTCAAACAGTATAATCATCAATTTCAATTTGTATTCGGAATTATTTATGGGATAATTATTTTTATTCTTATCAATAATCTTTTTTTATATTTTAATCTGGGCAAAGGAAATAGTTATTTGTATTACGTGATTGCGATGGCGTGTTCGCTTTTAGTGATTGCGAATCTCAATGGTCATGCGTATGAATATTTGTGGGGTAATTTTCCATTTTTGCAGCAAAAAGCATTACCGATGTGTCTTACATTTCTAGATTTTTGGCTCGTTTTGTTTTCCAGAAGGTTTTTGAATACTCGTACTTTTTTAGAGAAATTTGATAAATCACTTCGTATTTTTGGTTTTGTACAGCTTGCTTTTTTTATTCTTACTATTTTTCTACCGTATCAATATGCCATTTATTTGTCTAATATTTCGGCTACGGCAACGGCTATTGTACTTCTTACGATTGGAACAAGTGCCATTTTGAGAGGAAATATTTCGGCTTGGTTTTTTATGAGTGGTTTTACGGTTTATATTTTGGGTTATATCATCTTTGCCTTAAAGACAAGTTCTTTTCTTCCCTTAAATCCCTTTACAGAATATAGCGTTCAAGCAGGTGCAGCTCTTCAAGTAATTTTGCTTTCTTTTGCAATTGGAATACGAATACGAGAAATCAGACATGAAAAGACTGATGCACAGCGTTCGATGATGGAATCGCAATTACAAGCCAACGAACAGTTAGAATCAAAGGTAGAAAAACGTACCTTCGAACTCAATGAAAAAGCCGAAGCCTTAGAAAATTCGTACAGAACAGTTTCTATTTTATCTTCGATAGGACAAGAAATAACAGCTTCTTTAGATTATGATGCTATTTTTGCCGTTTTGTACCGTTATGTACACGACCTTATGGATTCGGCTTTTTTTGGTGTCGATTTGTATTATCCAGACAAAGAACAAATTATTTATGCGTATAATATAGAAAATGAAGTATTACTTCCAGAAGAAAAAATTAATGCTAATAATCCGAATAATCTGTCGGCTTATGTGGTAAGAAATAAGGAAAGTTTGTTTATGAACGATGCTACAAAAGATGTAAAAAAGTATCTGCCTAATGTAGAAATAGTTGTGGGAGAAGTTCCAGAATCAGTAATTGCTATTCCTTTACTGGTTGGAGAGCGTGTTTTGGGAGTGGTTTCGGTACAAAGTTTTGAAAAAAATGCTTATACCAATCAGCATTTTGAGATTATGAAAACATTGGCTTCTTATACAGCCATTGCGTTGGATAATGCTTCTTCCTATTCTACAATCAGAAATGCCAACACCAAAACGATGCAAAGCATTCAATATGCACAGCGCATACAGGAAGGACTTTTGCCACGCCCTAAAATCTTGACAGAAAATTTTGATGATGCAAGTGTTTTTTATCGTCCTCGAGATATTGTAAGTGGGGATTTTTATTGGTTCGAAACGCTCTTGAAAGAAGATTTTGATGATGAATTTCATTTGAATATGCCTAACAAACTCAAAGTAATTGCGCTTTCAGATTGTACAGGACACGGCGTTCCAGGCGCACTCATGACGATTATGGGAGTAAATCTATTAAATCAAATTATTGCAGAAGGAGGAACATGGCAACCCGACGAGATTTTGACAAAACTAGATGAGCGAGTTCGTTATACATTTCACTTAGAAGAATTACACACACCAAAAAGCCGTCGAAACGATGGAATGGACATCGGAATTTGTGCTATTGATGAAGAAGAACAAGTAATTTATTATGCAGGCGCAAAGATGCCTTTGTATATTGTCAGAAATGGAAAGATAGAAACCGTAAAAGGAAGTCCGTTTGCTATTGGTGGTTCGTTTGTTTCTAAGAAAAAACAGAAAGAATACAAAATTAATATCTTTAAATATGAAAAAGGAGATAATTTGTTTTTAGCTTCTGACGGCTTTCAAGACCAATTCGGAACGGGAGATAAATTAGAGTTAGAAAGAAAATATTATACTCGTTTCTTTAGACAATTTTTAGAAAAAATAAGTCCATTATCTTCTGCCGAACAGTATTCTGCCTTTAGTAAGGAACTTATCAGATGGAAAAAGACCAGAAAACAAACAGATGATATTTTGATAATGAGTGTGAAGTTATGAAAGTAAGAAGTTAGATTTAAGAAGTCAGAAGTAAATACAATTAGTTTGTTTGAATAAAATTTTATGAATAATCAAAAATCAAACGCAGATTTGTACAGAAATGCCTTATATTTTGCTTGCAAGGCACATGAAGGACAAAAAATGGCTACTTCTTTACCGAATGTAGAATTTCCTTATTTCCTGCATATCACAGAAGTAATGACAGAAACATTGATTGCTTTTCAGAAAACAGACAGCAAAAATCTGAATGAAAAGCTCAATGAAAAACTAGGCGTTTTGGTTGCCATTCTACACGATACCGTTGAAGATACAGAAGTTACTTTAGAAGAAATACAAAATCAGTTTGGAGAAAAAGTAAAAGCTGGAGTTTGGGCAATGACAAAAGATGAAAATCTGCCAAAAGAAAAACAAATGAGGGATAGTTTGGAAAAATTATCGAAACAGCCTAAAGAAGTTCAGTTTGTAAAATTGGCTGATAGAATAGTAAATCTCAAAGAACCTCCTCATTATTGGAATACTGAAAAAAGAAACAAATACCAAAAGGAATCGAAACTAATCTTAGAAAAATTAGGAAACTCAAATGACTATTTAGCCAAAAGGTTGCAAGAAAAGATTAATGAATATGGACAGTATGAGTAACAGTTATCAAATTCTGCATATTATTTTGCTTTTTCCATAAAATAGGGTTTGCAAACCCTATTTTATGGAAAAAAGACGATTGTACAGAATAAAATTTGGCAGCAATCTATGCTCTACCTTTCCAACTCATCAAAAAATTAATTAAATCAACATCAAAAAAAATGAAACAAAGCCTCAAGAAAATTTCACTATTTATTTTATTATTTGTTTTTACTTATTCACTTCAAGCGCAAGATTATAGTTTCAAACCTGCGTGGAAAGTGGGAACAGAGAAAAAAATTACACGTATTTCAACTGAAAAAAAAATATGAAGCTGATAGCTTAGTAGAGGATTTTGAGCTAACAGAAATTACTCTCATAAAAGTAATAGAAGAAACAGACCAAATTTATAGATTGGAAGTTTTGAAAGAAAATTTAGCAGTATTATCAGCTAAAGAATTTGATGAAACAATAGGAGAAAAATTACCAAAATATAAGTATACACGGTTTTTGTATGAACTAAATAAAAGTACGAATGAGTATAAATTATTGAACTGGGAAGAAGCCAAAAATTCGGTAGATGAGAGTTTTGTAGAATTGGAAAAAGTGTTTGAAGGAACGGATAATGAAGGAATGGCTTCTCTTATTTCTCTTATTATTTCTCCTCAATTCTTGAACGAAGAAATGACTGTCGAATACATGAAAAACGAAATCGGCTTTTTGTTTGTTCCTTTTTCATCTGAATTTACGCTAAACGATACTATTTCTATTACCCAAACAGACAAAAATCCTTTTAATCCTTCACAAAATCTTTCTGTTTATACACATTTAATCCTTCAAAATGTAGAAGATAATACGGCTACTTTCACACAAGAAAAGGAAATGGATATGTCAGAGATATTGGAAATGATGAAATCAATGATGCTTTCAATGGTAAAATCTATGACCAAAAACAGTAGTGAGGAAGAGAAGCAAGCCAAAATAAAAGAGATTGAGGAGATGGAAATGGAGATGACAAACAAACAAATTATTACTTTTGATATAAAATCTAGTTGGGCAACACACGTAGAAATGCAAACTAGAGTAAGTGGCTCTGACCCACAGAGAGGAAAACAACTAAAAATATCGAGTTATAAGTCTATAATAGAGTAAAGTTTATGCTTTCAAAAGTCCAATCAAAAAAGAAACCCTCTTTCTAAATAAATAGAAAAAGGGTCTTTTTGACTTACCATAGAAAAAGCTAAAAAATAGGAGTTTGCAAAAAATAGGCTTTCGCCACAAACTTAACCTGCTGTTTCTATTCATTACTTGCTCACAACTACTATGAGAGTTCTGAAAAATAAAGTTTCTGCTAAAAATGATTTGTTTTGAAGTCCTTCCTCAACAAAACAAACGACAGATGACTTTGAGAACTTTTCTTTAGTTGCGATTTGGTTTACTTATTTCAATAGCTTTGCCAGTTTATTTTTTACTTCACTTAATTATTTATTTTCTCAAAAGAAAGTTCAAAAACTACTCTCATTAGCTCAAATAGGCACTTTTATTTTTATAAATTAAATTTTACATTACTTTTACTTTTACGATAAATAGTAATACTATTTCATTTTGGTAACATTCAATTTCCATTCTGACAAATTAAGCTCATAAAAAAGAAGAGTATTGTCATTTGTTTCAAAAAACCGTATTTTTGCAAATCAAAATAGCAATCTGTAACTCACTCTTTAGAGTGAGAATCATTCTGTAGCGTACACTTTAGTGTGCGTGCATTCCGTAAACTAGCATTTATAATTATATTCATAAAAAGATAGTACTAAAAAAATGGCAAGAGGATTTGGCAAAACGTGGTGGGGACAAAAATGGTTAGAGGCTTTCACAGACATAGACGATACAGGAAGACTTGCAAGAGGAAAAACGTATGCAAATAATGGTTCGATTTCCAAAAAGCAGATTAGAGGAACGGCTATCGAAGCGAAAGTAAAGGGGAGCAAATCTTCGCCTTATTCTGTTTATGTAGAAATGAAAGCGTTTGATGAGAATGATAAGAAGATAATTTTGGAAATCCTTCAAAAAAAACCAGAACTTTGGCAACAGCTCACTCAAAGGCAATTACCAAAAGATTTGTTTGATTTATTGGAAGAACAAGATATTTACCTTTTTCCAAAGCGTTGGAGAGATTTTAGTGCTGGTTGTTCGTGTCCAGATTTTGCGATGCCTTGCAAACATATTGCAGCAGTTATTTATTCTTTTTCGATAGAAATTGATGCCAATCCGTTTCTGATTTTCTTATTGCACGATTTTGATTTGTTGGCATACATTGAAAAAAATGCACAAAAACAAAAAATGGCTTCTATGCCAAAATGGGAAGAAAAATGGCTTTTAATGGACGAGATAGAAGAACTTCCAGAGCCAAAAGAAATAGAAGAATTAAATGTTTCGTTTGCTCAAATTCCGAATCTTGAACAGACTTTATTACAACTTCTTTCGGCTAATCCTCCATTTTTTGAAAAGGAAGATTTTAAAAGTATTCTTCAAACGACGTATCAAAAATTACCAAAAACGATAGATGAATATTGGAAAGAATACGAAAACGAAGAAGAGCGAGAAGAAGACAGGCAGAGCAATGAAGAATTTTATAAAAGCGTTTCGAAAAAGAAAACAAGAGGATAAAAATTATTACGACATTGAACGTTTTGAGTTTACTTTTGATGCTTCTTACAAACTTCGAAATACCTTTAAAGTAGTTCAAGACCAAAAACAGAAACGAAAATTAAAGAAAGTAAAAGTAGATAATGGTTTTGGGTTTTTAATGGATTTGCTCTACACGCTTCCCACAACGGAAATAAAACGCCTTTCACAGCAGTTACAGGTTTTGTTCAAAATTCATCAATTTGCGCTTGCACTTTTAGAACGTGGTGCGATTGTTCCGACTATTTTTAGCAATCAAAAAAATGAGGTTTTTATCCGTTGGCAACCTGCTGTTTTAGATGCAAATGTAAAAGAAATATTGACTCAAATTTCTCAAACATTAGATATTAGAAGTGTAAATATAGGTTTGCGTGAGAGCAAGGAAAGTATAAAAGCAAAACCGTATTATGCCGACCAAATAGAATCTACACTTACTCTTTTGGGAATGATGTTGCATTTTTATATGGAAGAATCTTGGATAAAAACTCGTTACAAAAAACGTCTTTCTTCCCTAAATATTAAAATTGAAAGTATATTTTTTGATAATCTAGCGATGAGTTTTTCTGGTTATCAAGAAAAAGATATGCCTCATCTTATTCGTGCTTGGCTTGGGAAATTTTTGTTATCGGAACGAAAATATGTTCCCATTCTTTCTATTCAAGAGAATTTTGTAGAAGGAGATCCAGATGAAGAAAGCATAAATAATTCTACCAATTCTAACGATTATGCAGAAGCAGATGAAACCTTTAGCTTAGAAATCTTGATTGAAGATAGAGAGTTTCAAAACAAACATGCAGAAAACGAAACTCCTCATATTCCTTTAGCTGTAATTTTTGAAGACGATTCTTTTGAAGATGTACGCCTTCCGATTGTACAAGATTTGCAAGTGTTGTCTGACTTTTTAGGAGAAATTAGAGATATAATCGAAACGCAAGGACAAGAGAAAAAGGAAATAGAATCGACACGACTTAGTAAAATTCTGACAGATATTTTTCCTGTTTTACAGATTTTGGGAATAAAAGTATTATTGCCCAAACGATTAGAAAAAATTGTTCGTCCACGCTTAAAAGCATCTTTAAATTCTAAAGGTAAAAAAGAAGAATCGTTCTTAAAACTAGGAAATGTTTGGGATTTTGATTGGGAAGTAGCGATGGGAGATGATAAAATGTCGGTAGCCGATTTTGAAGTTATGATTACTCAAAAAGCTGGTTTGTGGCGATTTAAAGACCAATATGTTCTGTTAGATGAGAAAGAAATTGCGCTAATTGTTGAGCAATTAAAGAAGAAAAAGAAAAAATTATCCAATGCAGAACTACTTCAAACGGCACTTACAGAAGAGTTTCAAGGTACAAAAGTAGATTTGAGTGATAAAGTAAGAATATTATTGCAAGAACTAAAAGAAGCACCAAATATAGAAATTCCTGCAACGCTACTCGCTACATTACGTCCGTATCAAAAAGTAGGTTATGAATGGTTGTATCAAAATGCAAAACTGGGTCTGGGTTCTATTCTGGCAGACGATATGGGACTTGGAAAGACACTTCAAACCATTACTTTTTTATTAAAATTAAAAGAAGAAAATCAATTAGGAGGAAATAATGAACCTGCTTTGGCTATTCTTCCGACAACACTTTTGAGTAATTGGCAACGAGAAATAGAAAAATTTGCGCCTTCGTTATCCTTCTATATTTATCACGGTTCGAATAGAAAATGGTTTAATTCGAAAGATTCATTCAAACCTGACCTTTGGCTTACCACTTATGGAACAGTCAGAAGTGAAGACAAGCGTTTTGCCGAAAGGGAATGGTCTTGTGTAATTATTGATGAAGCGCAAGCCATCAAAAATCCATCTTCTGGACAAACAGAAGCGATAAAATTATTACAAAGTCCTCGTAAGATTGCGCTTTCTGGAACGCCTGTCGAAAACCGTTTGAGTGAATATTGGTCTATCTTTGATTTTGTAAATGAAAATTATTTAGATGTTTTATCAAAGTTTAGAACTAACTTTTCTATTCCAATAGAGCGAGATAGAGATGAACACCGTGCTGATATTTTCAAAAAAATGACTGCGCCTTTCATTATGCGAAGGCTTAAAACAGACAAAAGTATTATTGATGATTTGCCAGAAAAGATAGAAAAAGACCAAATTTGTAAGCTCACAAAAGAACAAACTTTCCTTTACGAAACAACAGTAAGAGAAGGAATGAAAGTAGTGGAAGGAAGCGAAGGCATAAAAAGGCGAGGAATTATTTTGAAACTGATGATGCAACTCAAACAAATCTGTAATCACCCTGCTCATTTTATGAAGGAAAGCACTATGAAAATAAGTGATTCTGGAAAAACGATGCTTTTGTTAGAAATTGTAAAACAGATTTATGAAGCCGATGAGAAAGCATTGATTTTTACTCAATATACCAAAATGGGTGAACTTTTGAAGGAGTTTTTGCAAGCTACTTTTCACACGCAAGTTCCGTTTTTACACGGGGGACTTACACGAAAAGGACGAGATGAAGCTGTCGATATTTTCCAAAATGAAGAACATTGTCCCTTTATGGTTTTGTCTTTGAAAGCTGGAGGAACAGGATTAAACTTGACTGCTGCAAGTCATGTCATTCATTTTGATTTGTGGTGGAATCCTGCTGTAGAAGCACAAGCAACGGATAGAGCATACAGAATTGGACAAAAAAATAATGTTTTGGTTCATAGAATGATTACAAAAGGAACATTAGAAGAGAAAATAAACGAACTTTTACAATCAAAAAAGGAGATTGCAGATATGGCTATTTCTACGAATAATGCGTGGATAACGGAAATGAATACAGGAGAACTGAATGAACTTTTTGCGTTGAAGAATTTGTAGAACACTACTGCACCACTTCTCTATATTCTCTGACAGCACGAAAAACAGCAGACGCTAGAATAGTTTGTCCATAATCACTATTGAGGTAAAGCTCTTCCTTTGTGTTACTCATAAAACCCAACTCTACCAAAACAGCAGGCATTTTCGTATTTTGAAGAACGAATAAATTATGTCCTCTGTCATTTGTGGTTTGGATTTTCAATACTTTTCTGTTTGCTCGTTCTGAAAGCTGATACATTAGTTTTTTGGCAAAAACTTTACTAAATTTTATATCGTGATTATGGATATGAACCTGACAACCGTGAATACTTTTAATAGGATTATGATTGGCGTGAATGCTGATAAATAAATCGGCACTAGAATTATTAGCAATTTCTACACGCTGCTCCAAACTCACATATCTATCTTCTGTTCGTGTATAAACTACTTTTACGTTTTCCAATAAATTTTCCAAATACCCTCCTAATTGCAAAGCAACAGGCAGAACTAAATCTTTTTCTTGTTTGAACCTCGTCAGATCCGAACATTCATTTCCTACATCATTTCCTCCATGTCCTGCATCGATGACAACCACAAAGAGTTTTTGTTCTTTATTGTCCTGCTTATTCTCACCGTTTTTTTCATAATTATTCAAAACAGAAAAACTACTTCCTATAAAAAAAACAAATAAGAAAAAACTAAATAAAGTAAGAGTTTTGAATTTATAAAAATAGCAATATTTCATTTTTTGGAAGGATAGATTTATAATTAGCGTTTAATAACAAACTAAAGTACAAATTTTCTGCTACATCTTTCCTTATTTCAAATAACTTAAAAGTTGAATGGTTTGCATTGCTTCTTTTACATCGTGAACACGAAGAATCTTTGCTCCATTCTGAATAGCAATTGTATTCAAAACTGTTGTTCCGTTCAAGGCTTCCGAAACAGGAATATCAAGACGTTTATAAATCATAGATTTGCGAGAAATTCCTGCTAAAATGGGTAATTCTAAGTTCTCAAAAACAGCTAAATTTTTCAAAAGAAAATAATTTTGGTCAATCGTTTTGGCAAATCCAAAGCCCAAATCAAGGATAATTTCTTCAACTCCATAGTTTCTCAAAGTCATTATTCGGCTTTGAAAATAAGCCATCATTTCTGCAATAATATTTTCGTAATCAGTTAGCGTTTTCATTGTTTGAGGTGTTCCTCTCATGTGCATAAGTATATAAGGCACTTTCAAACTAGCCACCGTTTGGAACATCTGGCTATCCAAATTTCCACCAGAAACATCGTTTATCAAATCTGCACCTACATTTATGGCTTCTCTAGCTACTTCTGAACGAAAGGTATCAATCGAAATAATTGAATCTGGAAATTCCTTTTTAATAGAATTAATTGCAGGTACAACTCTATTTATTTCTTCTTCTATGGAAATATCATCAGCATTTGGGCGAGTAGAATATCCTCCAATATCAAGAATGGTTGCGCCTTCTTGTAGCATTTGAGATGCTTTTTTTAGAATAGCTGAATCTGTTTCTATTCTACTTCCTTCATAAAAAGAATCTGGTGTAACGTTCAAAATTCCCATTACAGTTGGTTTTTGTAGGGAAATGAGTTTGTTTTTTATACGTAGCGTGGGAATGATTTTTTGCACTAGTTAGTTAATTTATATTTTAATGCAAAACCTACCTAAAATAGAAAAGAAAGAACTACATCATCAAGACAATTCTCTATAAAAAGTTTTATAAATTTTTACTAATGTTCCAAATCCAATTTAAGAATATTAGAGTTAGTAAAATAATTGAAATAGGTTTTTTCTCAATGAATTTTTTGGTTAGTGTATAGAAATCAAATAATGATTTTTTTGAATATAAAAAGTCTATACTTACCCATACTGGACAAATAACCATTATTAAAGATGCCAAAATCCCTAAAGGGTTTAGATAAAGAGATTCTAACAAATGTCCTTTTACTAATAAAACAATTGCTCTTGTAGAACCACAAGAAGGACAAGGAAATGTACTTACGTTTTTGAAAATACAAACTGTAGCCAAGTTAGTTTGTAATTTTGGGTAAGTAGGGGAATTAAAAACATAAAAAATCCAAAGATAGCCTATTAAACAAACAATAGTTAATAGGCTATAGAATTTACTATTTGTTTCAAACATTAGTAAATTACTTGTTGAAGCTTAGCCATATTTCTTTCTCTTGTAGCTCCCATTATCATAAATAAATCAATGATTGCCCAAATTCCAAGTCCTCCACAAGTCAATAGTTTTGCAACTCCTAAACCTGTGTCACCTATCATAAAACGGTCTATACCCAAATAGCCTGCTAAAAATGATACAATTAATACTATTGTAGGGTCTTGAAAAGAAATGCTTTGAATCATTCCCCATTTAGAATCATCTACCTGTAAAAGACGCTCCCTTACTTGAAAAACTTGATGGCTTTCAAAGAATTTGCTATTTGTCATAATAAACATATCTACTTTTTGTTCTTGCATTTTCTAAGTTGTAATATTATTCTACCTACTCTAAAGGCTTTTCGGTATTCGCCAACACAAAATATTTTGTATTCACAATATAAGAAATATCTTTAAAATAACGAAGAATAACTTGCTATAATGAACAAAAAAAATATTCAATCTAACAAAAAAAATAGTACTTTTTTTATATTTATATCTTACGTTTTGAACTATGGAATAAGTTTATGAAAATTGTAAATGTAAAATAAATATAAAAAATTCTGTTCTGATAATTAATAAAAAAAATCTTACTCAATATCTAATTCTTCGCAAGCTCTCCTTGCAGCATCTTGTTCTGCATTTTTTTTGGTATAACCGTTTCCTGTTGAGATAGGGTTCGAATCTAATAAAACTTGTGCTACAAACTGGCGACTATTATTTTCTGCTTTATCTTTTGAGATAGAAAACTCTACATTTCTATTTTCTTTTTGCGCCCATTCTATCAATTTTGATTTATAATTTTTGTCTGTTTCTATGATTGTTTGTAAGTCCAAATGTGTCAGCAAAATTCTATTTACAATGAACTTTTGACAGAAATAAAATCCTTTGTCCAAATAAACAGCACCAATAAAAGCCTCAATGGCATCTCCGTAAAGTGATTTGTGAGAATAGGCATTCTTGCGTTTGTTATCTACTTCTATGATTTGATCCAAACCCATTTTTTTGGAAAGATCGCCTAAAGATGCTCTACTTACAATTCTGGAACGAATATCTGTGAGGAAACCTTCATTTTTATAAGGATAACGTTTGAATAAAAAATGCGCTACAATACTTCCCAAAACGGCATCTCCCAAGTACTCCAAACGCTCGTTGCTTTCCTTGAAACCGTTCTTATCTTCCTTTGCAACTGAAGTATGCTGCATGGCAAGTTTGTAAATAGAAAGATTGGTAGGCGATGTTCCGATAATGCGTGTAATTGCATTATAGAGCCTTTTATCTGATTCATTAAGAGAAAATTTGCTAACTTTTGTAGCTATTTTACCAATCCAACTCATAGTTTAATTTAAAAACATTACGTTTTTAGAATCGCTCGTGGGGACACGAGCAATGGTAATTTATTCTTTTCAAGTTGCAAGCTACCGTTGCTCGTGTCCCCACGAGCGACATAAAATACTGAAAATTATTCTTTATAACGACGCATTACAATCGACGCATTATGTCCACCGAAACCAAATGTATTACTCAAAACAACGTCAATTTTTCTTTTTTCTGCTTTATTAAGCGTAAGATTCAATTTTTGGTCAATGGCTTCATCAGGCGTTTCAAAATTAATAGTTGGAGGAACGATTTGTCTTTCTAGTGCCATCAAACACGCTAAGGCTTCAATTGCCCCTGCTGCACCAAGTAAATGTCCTGTCATAGATTTTGTCGAACTAATATTCATTTTATACGCATGTTCTCCAAAAATAGTAGTGAGTGCTTTTAGTTCTTGTGGGTCACCTAGAGGTGTTGAAGTTCCATGTACGTTTACATAATCCACTTCTTCTGGACTAATTTCTGCATCTTTGAGTGCATTCTTCATTACATTGGCTGCTCCCAATCCCTCTGGATGTGGTGCAGTCATATGATACGCATCGGCTGACATTCCACCACCAATTATTTCGCCATATATTTTTGCTCCTCTTGCTTTTGCATGTTCTAATTCTTCTAAAATTAGAGCTACTCCACCTTCACCCATTACAAATCCATCACGAGTTTTGTCAAATGGTCTTGAAGCTGTTTGTGGCGAATCGTTTCGTTCAGAAAGTGCTTTCATAGCATTAAATCCACCTACTCCAGATTCAATAATTGCAGCTTCACTTCCTCCCGAAACAATTACGTCTGCTTGACCTAAACGAATATAATTAAATGAGTCGATGATTGCATTGGTAGAAGAAGCGCACGCCGAAACAGTTACAAAATTAGGCCCTCGCAAGCCGTATTTAATTGAAATATGTCCTGAAACAATATCAACAATCATTTTTGGAATAAAGAAAGGATTAAAACGAGGAACACCTGTTCCTTTATTAAAATCGGTTACTTCTTGTTGAAAGGTATGAATTCCACCAATTCCAGAACCCCAAATTACGCCAGCACGGTCTGCATCTACGTTTTCTCCTACTTTCAAACCAGAGTCGTCCATGGCTTGAGAAGCTGCACCCATTCCAAATTGAGCAAAAAGATCAAGTCTTCTCGATTCTTTTTTGTCCATATATTTAGTAATGTCAAAGTCTTTGACCTCACAAGCAAACTTTGTTTTGAAATTAGTGGTATCGAAGTGAGTAATCATGTCGCAGCCACTCTTTCCTGCTTCTAGTGCGTCCCAAAACGTTTTGACATCGTTTCCTAATGGTGTAATAGCTCCTAGTCCTGTAATTACGACTCGTTTAAGTTGCATAAAATTGTAGTTTGGGTAGAATAATGTGTGTTTGTGTGTTGTAAATTTAGAAGTCAGAACTAAAAACCGATGTAGCCAATTAAATTTACTTCGTTTAATCGCTATTTTTGTGTTGCTACTTTAAAAGGTATTTTCAAATATACTCATTTATAAAAAAACAAACCTACCGAGTAACACAAATTTACTCCGTAGGTTTGTACAAATCCAAATCAAAAAAGAATAATTTTGGTGTAATGAAATAGCTTTACCTTTTTCGTTTTCTAAAATTTACTCTATAATTGAAATTGACTTAAAAAAATTTTCAAAAAAGTAACTTTCCTAGAAGTATTCAAAAAATGAATAAGCAAATACTATTTTACTTATGCTTTTGCTAAATGCTCTTCCAAATACTTGATTGCTTGCCCTACAGTAGAGATATGTTCGGCTTGGTCATCTGGAATAGAAACATTGAATTCTTTCTCAAATTCCATAATTAGTTCTACGGTATCAAGAGAATCTGCTCCCAAATCATTTGTAAAACTTGCTTCAGGAGTAACTTCTGAAGGCTCAACTGCTAATTTCTCAACAATGATATTTTGTACACGTTCTGCGATATCTGCCATAATGTTTTTGTCTTGTTTAATTTTGTAATGAATAAACTGAATGCAAAGAAAAAGATTTATCTTAATAAAATCAAATCATGGAACAAACTTTAAGAGAAAGTTGTGGTCTTAATTTGATTTTATTGAAAATCTTATAGAAATCTTAGCAATAGTACACAAGATAAGACTTTTTTTTAGAATTTATTTTTTAATATTTCTACAAAGGTTATGTTGCTCTGCAGCTCAAAATCAAAACTTGAAATAATCTTTGCATTCTACCAGTTCACTCCAACGAGTATAATTTAGCTTTGCATAATCCAAAAAATTAAGTCCATAATCTCCCAACGAAAAACCGTCATTTACTTCTAAAAGTAATGTTTTTCCTTTGTCAGTTACACAAAAATCAATTCCATACGCTAATGGACTAGAAACAAAATCATTAATACATCTTTCAATCAGCTTATAATCTGGATTGATGTCATAATCTCCTCTGTACCTTCTTATGTCCAAAATTTTTCCATATCTAACAAAAACTCTAAATTCGGCAACAGGATTAATTAATTCTGAACACCAAATATCATAATTTTGCCCCTGTATTCCTTTTCCTATTAAATCCTTTGAAGAATTGATTACCAGACCTGTAAAAAATTTTTGTTTATTCTCTCCTTTTGGTTTTACAAAAATGTTTGGAAGTGTTCGGCTTACTTCTTCAATGGTAGAAGTCCAGATTTCTCTACCCAAATAACTGCGAAGTTCTAAAGGATAGTCCAAACCGTTTTCTAATTTGTGGCTATAACCCAAATAGTCTAACCTACTTTTCACAAATCCAATTCCACCAATAGCAATGTTTTCTTTATTATCTATATCAGTAATTTTACTGTTTTTTAGATTTTTCATCGCTGCAATATTATCTACAAGAATATTTGTTGCTCCCATAAATTCAAAACCTTTCATAGCCGTAAAAGCACCAAGTTAAGGACGAGCAGCAACAAGAATTGGGTTTAAAACATAGGTGTCAATCATTTTTTGGACAAATTTTAATTTTATAAGTAATCAATAGTTAGAAATATTTCTCTTTTCTCTCTAATTGAAACTATAAAAAGTTTTTTTTTGTTCTATGATTATCCAATCTTTCAAAAAGTTAGGAATAAAAATATATTTGATTGTTTGTTTTTATAATCAATCAAAAAAAAGAAATGAGTATAGCCTAAGATTTAGCTTTAGTTTTAAAAAGTAGATAGATTTGCCGTTTCATAAACTGGCAGTTTCTGATTAATCAGAAATAGGTTTGTTTGCTTCTTTAGTTTAAGTTTTTTGCTCATAGTTTCAGTTTGACTGTATTTTTATGATATCTTGATTACTGATTATATGACTCAGCGCAGAAGTTCGAATCTTCTCGCCTCCACAAACAAAATTATAAAATGGGGGCGTAGCTCAGTGGCAGAGCAAAGGTCATCTGTTGTAAAGTAGGTTTTCAAAATAGATAAAAATGCGTAGTGTCTAAAGAGCATTACAACCAACAACATGGCGAAATTGGTAAACGCACTTGACTCAGGATCAAGTACCTTTTTAGGTTTGTAGGTTCAACTCCTACTTTTGTTACGGACAGGCACATAGGTTAGGTGTCTGTCCATTTTTTGTTAAAGACTACGGAATTAAAATCTTTTTTCCTAAATATTTAGGTTCTTTTCCTGTCAGATAATCAACAAAAACTTTTACACGAGCCAGTTTTTCTCTAACTCTAGTTTTCAGACCATAATTTTTGTTTACATCTTTTGCATTAAAAGCAATAATTTCAATTCCCTCCAAATACCCCAAATAAATCGCTCTTTCATTATGGAATTTTTGAGAAATGACTGTAAACGAACTTTGCCCAAAAATTTCTCTAGCTCTAACCACAGAATCTAATGTTCTGAAACCTGCAAAATCTTCAACTATTCTGCTTTCTGGAACTCCTTTAGCAATCAAATCATTTTTCATGTCTTCGGTTTCGTTATAATCTTTTCTACTATTATCGCCACTTACAAGTATATAATTTATTTTTTTGGCTTTGTAAAGTTTGACGGCAGCCTCAATTCTATATTTGAAATAATTATTTATATATCCATTCGGTAAAATTTTTCTTGTTCCCAAAAGTAATCCGACTTTGTTTTTAGGAATGTCCTTTGTGTTTTCGAAAACACTATTCTTTGCTTTGGAAACAACCAGATAATCAGCTACGATTATACTTCCTATCATTCCCAAAATGAGTAGAAAAGTAAAGAATATTATTTTTTTGAATAGTTTCATTGTATTTGTTTTATGAAAGCTAAAGCATTCGATACATTTTCTCACGCTAAAGCGTAAGCTACTTTTTATAAAAAAACGCCTTACCTATCAAAAAAATGATAAACTAAGGCGTTTTTTATTTTAACCGAACGGTTCGCTTTGAGCGAACCGTTCGGTAGATGGTAGATAAATTAGTCTTTCAAAATATGTCTTGAAATCACAATCTTTTGAATTTCAGATGTTCCTTCATAGATTTCTGTAATTTTTGCATCACGAAGCATTCTTTCTACATGATATTCTTTTACATAACCATATCCACCGTGAATCTGAATGGCATCAGAAGTTACTTCCATAGCAATCTTTGAAGCATATAATTTTGCCATTGCGCCAGAAAGAGAATAATCTCCACCTGCATCTTTTATTTGTGCAGCCTTCAAACACAATAGACGAGCAGCTTCTACTTTTGTAGCCATATCAGCCAATTTGAAAGCAATTGCTTGATGTTTATGAATTTCTTTTCCAAATGTTTTACGTTCTTTTGAGTATTTCAAAGCCAATTCTAAAGCACCACCAGCAATCCCGACAGCTTGTGCAGCAATTCCGATACGTCCACCATTAAGCGTTGCCATTGCAATATTAAAACCTTGTCCGTCTGTTCCTAAGCGATTTTCTTTCGGTATTTTTACGTCTGTAAACATTAATGAGTGTGTGTCCGAACCACGAATACCCATTTTGTCTTCTTTTTTACCAACTACAAAACCGTCCATTCCACGCTCAACAATTACACAATTAATTCCTTTATGTTTTTTATCAACGTCAGTTTGAGCCATTACCAAATAAATAGAAGCTGTTTTTCCGTTTGTAATCCAGTTTTTTGTTCCATTTAATAAATAATGGTCGCCTTTGTCTTCTGCTGTTGTGCGTTGTGAAGTTGCATCACTTCCAGCTTCTGGTTCAGAAAGACAGAAAGCACCAATTTTTTCGCCTGTTGCAAGAGGCTTTAAGAATTTCTCTTTCTGCTGGTCTGTTCCATATTTTTCCAATGCCCAACACACGAGAGAATTATTTACCGACATACAAACGGAAGCCGAAGCATCTACTTTTGATATTTCTTCGATGGCTAGAATATAAGAAACGGTATCCATTCCACTTCCTCCGTATTCTGGTTTGACCATCATTCCCATAAAACCAAGGTCGCCCATTGCTTTCATTTGTTCGGTAGGAAAACGTTGTTCATTATCACGTTCGATTACGCCTTCCCAAAGATGGTTTTGAGCAAAATCTCGTGCTGCTTGTTGTACTTCTGCTTGTTCTTCTGTAAGTTCGAAACTGAGAACTTGTGGTGTTTCTGCTACTAATGCCATATATTTTTTAGTTGTTTTTTTTGAATTGTAAGTTCGTATATTCTTGATAATCAGACAAAAATACAAATTAATCTACAAATTTTCAATATCATTTGAAAGTTTGCAAGTCTGAATTTTAAAGCCTTTTGTAAACTAATTTTGTTTTTGTTTTTCTATAAAAAACGAAAGTTATTGTTTGTCAAGATTGATATTTAGTTTTACAGTTACTGGAATATCAAATGGAACACCTATTAATTCTTCTGCTAATGCTGCTGGAATGGTTACAGTTGTAGTGTTTTGAAGCACTAATTTGGTATCAGTAAGTGTAGTTACATCAAATGTTTGTAAATCATCAAGAGTTTGTGCATCTACAACACCTGTCAAATCGCCTTCTACTAAACCTGTAAATGTAAGTGTTTCGCCGTTTTCTGAAAGTGTCCAAGTTCCTTGTTGTTGTGTGTCTGCTTCCCCTATTACAAATGTTCCGTTTTCGTTAAACATGATTACTTGTCCTTCCAATCCCTGTGTCGGATCAAAATCATCGGTCAAACTATCGGGTAGAGTTTGCCCAAAGGGAAGTAAAGTTTCTGTATTAGCAGTTGTTACAACCCACATTTTTCCTACCAAATTTTCTTTTGGTGTTGGTTCTTTCTCCTCTTCTTTTTTACAGGCAGAGAAAACGGTAAGGCACAAAATGAATACTACTACTAAATTTAAAGTTCTCATAATTTTGATTTGATTATAATTATAGCGTTTTTTTTATTTGATTTTAAGTTGTTTTTTTAGTTACTGCTTCTGTTTGATAAGCAATTGCTGTTTTGTCCATCTTGATACGAACGCCTTTGTCTATTTCTACGGTTACAGTATTTTCGCTGACATCGATTATTTTGCCGTGTAATCCTCCTGAAGTAACTACTTTCATTTCTCTAGCTAGAGATTCTATAAATGTTTTTTGGTCTTTTGCTTTTTTCTGTTGTGGACGAATAAGGAAAAAGTACATAACAATGAACATAGCCCCAAAAAGAAGAATTTGAGGTAATGCTTCTGCACTTAATGATTGTAATAACATAATTTTGATTTTTGTTAATTATGTGAATATTGATTTTTTGGTTGGTTACAAAATTACTAAAAAAATCAGTCATTCAGTTTTAATGTAGGTTAATCCTAATGAAAAATAACTATTTATTTTTCGAAAACCTTCTCTCAATTACTCTAATAAAATTATCAGTTTTATATGATTTTTATCAATCCTTCTTGTTTTTTCTAATTTTTCTAGGTTTTTCTAGGTTTTTGAGCATTTTTACTAATTTTCTTTTATCCAATAAATAGAAGTGTTTGTCTTGAAGACTGTTTGTGTTTATCGAAAACGAAGGTAGTTTGATGCTTGATTGTAATTTTCTGCGTGGATTTTGAATAGTGTCTAGTAATTCCGAGCAATTCTGAAGCAAAGACGATTTAATACTACTGTCATCAGACTTATTAAGAATGATATGAATACTATTACGAAAAACATCAAGAAAAGAAAACAAAAATAAGACCAGCCAACTACTTAGAATTTTTATATTATGCTAAACTATCTATTTTACAAAACAGAAGAATTATTCTACCAGCTATTTTTAAATAATAGTCGTTATCGCAAAACTGCTGAGGCAATGAACGCAGAAAACTACTATGAGCTGCAAGCTGTCTTAGAATCTCATTTGCGTAGAGGATATGGATATGCAGATTTTCAAAACTGGAATGATGCCATTAGAGAGTTCGAACAAGTGCTGGCTATTCATCCCAACCATACAGAAGCTATTTTTGGTCTGGCTGTTTCGTTTTATAATCGTTGGTTGGATTATGGAAAATCTAAAGACAAATACCGTGCAGCAGGTCTGGCTCGTCTTTGCGTGAACAACGAACCTCAACATTATAAAGCCATGCAGCTTTTGAGTCAGATTTATAAAGGTGCTGCTCTTGAAGAAGCCATGCAAAAACGCTCGTGGCATACCAATATTATGGTCGGACTTGTAGGGATAATGTTTCTTTCTGGTGGATATTTGGGATATAGTTATCTAGAACAAAGTTCTAATTTAGATTCCTTTGAAGAAGAATTAATTCTTCTGAAAAGAAGTACGAGTAATAATACAGCAGGTTTGGCTTTTGATGATAATAATTCTCCTATGCAAGCAGCAGGTTCATTAAAATCAATTACGATTTTGGAAGATGAAGGACTTCATTTGCCTGTTGAATGGATAATAAATCCAAAATTTGAAGGACTGAAACTAGAAGTAGAACAGTCTAAGTTTAAAAATTTTAATGGTGCTTATTCCTATAATTTGTTAGCTGATTTGTATGTTTCTACAGGCTCGATTTCCAATTTACAACTACGTATCGAACTTTTAGACAGAGACGGACACGCCATAGCGCAAGATGTAGTCAATGCAATAGAAACTTTTGACCCAATAGCTAGAAAAGGAGAGTCAATTCCGTTTCGTTATTTAGAATATAGAGAAGAGTTTGTAGAAAATGCAGCTTTAGTACGAGTGCGAGTAGAAAGGGTAGAATATGGAGAAAGTATGGAATTAAATACTGTTCCTGTGAGTTTGGAATGGAACGATATGAGTGATTTTAATCCAAATATTTTACTTTCCGAACGTATAAGTAATTTGCAAGAAATTGAAGAAAACGGAAAAACGGGAGCTTTCCATCACTTTGAGTGGGAAATTCAGAATGCAACCGAAAAAGGACAAGTAAACCTTTTACAAGCAGAAATAAAATGGATAGGGCATCACGAACAAGTTTTGGATAGCAGAACAACCTATCTGATAAATTCTTCTGAACCAACATTAAAAGCAAACCAGATTCGTAGTATTGGAAGAGCTTACCGTTTGGAAGGAATAAAGAAAGAAGACATTGCTCGTTATTCAGTAACGATAAAAGAAATTGAAGACTAATTTAATGAATAATTGAAAATTATTGTACTTAAATAATCAAATTAAAACACATTTAAGATTAAGGATAGGATAGGATTGAAAAAAGCGTGGGAATTTTTCCTACGCTTTTTTTGTATTCAAATTTGTTGAAATAAACGGTATCACGGTTATTTACAGGTCTAGTAATCAATCAGTTATAGAAAAGTAAAACGGTCTTATTTTTCCATAGCACGGTTTGCAAACCCTGTGCTATGGGAAAATGAACATTACTAAATTAACCGTTATAACGTTTAATATAATTATTTTTTTAAAATTATATTCGTAGATTAAATGCTTACCTTTAACAGAAATACAACGCCGTTCAACAAATTATAAACTACTAAATACAGTAAAAGGCAAGCCTTTAACCTATTAATTTAGACCATTTCAGTTTCAAAAATTTTGTATTCGTAAAACTCCATAATCAAATTAGCTAATAATTTTTTACATGCTAATTCTACTTTTTGTTCTGCTTCTGCTTTGTTTTCGGCTTCAATTTCTAATTGAATATGTTTTCCAATTCTGACATCGTGTATTTCTTTTATGCCCAAATTATCCAAACCTAATTTTACGGCTTTTCCTTGAGGGTCTAAAATTTCTTTGAGAGGCATTACGTCAATTTCTGCTCTGAATTTCATAGTTTTATGTAATTTTGAGTGTGAATATTTTAAATACGAACTTATAAAAACAAATATACGGACTAAGTTAGTAAATTGCCTTTTTTTATTGGAATAGAAGTATCAAACTTTCATTATGACTTATACCCATAAAATCAGTTCAGAAATACATCAAGATTTTCTGAATCAAGACCGAACTGACCCAATTACTGGAGAAAAGATAGAAGAAGGACATACCATTGTGATTTGTGCTGCTTGTAAATCAGCTTTTTTTATTGAAAGTTGGGAATATCTCAATCATTCGCATTGCGAGCAATCTGAAACGCTTCAAGAAATTCCTATCTCAAAAAATCTGTTTTTAGTGCCTAAAGAAATGGAATTTTTACCTTTTGGTTTTGCATCTTCTCCTACGTTCAGTTCTAATATTAGTGTTTTGAGAGCTCTTACAATACTTCTTTTTATTAGTTCTCCTTGGGTAGGTGTAGGTCTTAGTAACTTATTAGGAAACTCCTCTTTCGGCTGGCTATGGTTTTTAGCAGTACTAATTTTTAGTGGTTGGGTCGAATGGAACGATGAGAATCCTTCAAAAACAAATAAATTAAGCACCAAACAAATAGAAACAAACAATACAGAATTATTACTTGCAATCAATTTTTCTAAAAAGGGAATTGTACTCAAAAATGAAAAGAAAGATAGACATAAAGAAAAACTTATTTTATTCGAAGACATAGAAGAGCTAAAATATTCAATTAAGTATCATCCCAGCAAGCCTCTTAGTTCAAGATTATTTTGTCAATTAAAAGTCAAAATTGTAGGTCATAACACAGCAAGTATTACACGTTATGCAACAATTCATAGAGAAACTATTCCAGAATGGAGTGATTTTATTTCAAAACTTCCATATAATTTGAGAATAATAAACAGAGATTTTTAAATTTTAGAAAAAACAGATTTGAAATACTACTCAAAACCCATTCATTTTATTAACATTTTTTAATAAAAAATACATTATTTATCATTTTCTAGAAAAATAATTATTTACGTAATTAGCTAAAAATCAATTAGTTATATCAATATAATATTATTTATCAAATTATTTTCAAGATATGTTGTCATTTTCATGCCCTTTTTGACATTAAGTAGTAGTAAGTAGAATAAGTCCTTTGTTTGAAAAGTTTTATTTCATTGACATAATTATTTTTCAAACAGGCAGTAGGTTAGAGAATGTTTCTTTTTACTTTGAGAAAAATTGAAAGGGAATGAGTACTCAAGGTATTAAAATGAAACGTGTAAAAAAGAGAAAAGGGGAATCTTTTTACAAAAAAAATTCTCTAACCTTCTTAATAAAAAAAATCAGATGTCTTTTACTTTAAGTAAAGTATCAGAAAATAATGATGTTAAAATGAATAACTAGTAATTTTATTGTAAAATTATTATGGGTAAAGCATATCAGAAACACACTCTTCATTTGAGGGGTGTGTTTTTTATGTTTTGTTTTCTATACATCGCTATTCTTCGAAACGTGTTTCTGTTGAAAAATTCAATTTGATAAATCAAATTACTACATAATCTGAATACCGTATTTTGTTTATCAAACTTTGAAATGCTTACTTTTTACCAAAAACAAAATTCCAAAGATTGCTATAAAAATCCACAAACTAGGTTCGGAAGAATGCCTTGCATCTGTCAAATCTAACAATCGTTTTCCATTCAAAACCTCCTCTTGTTTTTTCAAAAGTGCTTTTCGTTGTGCTTCCGTTTCCAAAACCATAAAGGTAGTAACAGGCGTAAGAATGCGAGCTGTAAAACTTTTCTGAACTTGCTCTAACCAACGTTTTTCTGCTTGTGTTGGATACAATGCCATCGTTTCATTGAGATTTTGTAGAGATAAAGCTTGTGAATATTTCGGTAGTTTTTCGAAATTTTCTATATCAGCGTTTGTTATGTCTTCTTTTTTCTCAAAATTTGTAATCGGCAAAATAAGTCCATTCGTTGTGGAAATAGGTAGAAAATAATTTTTTCCATTTTTACTAAACTGTTTTACTTCTTTAATCAAAACTTTCTCATTTTTGTCTAACGGTTCGCCTAATAGCTTAAAGTGTTCAAAGTTCTGCTTTATGATTCTATTACTTGACGCTAATTCGTAAAAATCAAATCCTTCTGGAACATAGTTTTTCCATTCGTGTAACGAACCTGTCCAAACTCCATCTTCTAGCTCATCACTCACAACTACAATAATTGGATAAATTGCTTTTTCTGAAGTAGTACTATTTTCAAGATAATTTTGTAGCCAAATTGTTTTTACAGCTTTTTCCAAAAATAATCCACCTCTGTTTTTTTGTTTTGAATATTCTTCTTTCCAATTATCTGATAGCTCATTTACCTCAAAATCTACCATCGTAAATCTTGATTCTAAATCATTTTGTAATGGATTATTGGCTAAAAAATTTTCTATTCTTTCAATGTATTTTTGTTTTCCTATTCCTCCGTGTTTCGAATTATCCAAAACGAAATGGTAATAAGGTTTTCTTGTAATAGTTTTTAGATCTTCTAATTCTTTTGAAGAAATATAATTCGGATTTGAAGTAGTTTTGAATGTGTAATCAGGTTTCGTACCTGTCTGACACATACGAACACTATCTTTACCAAACATTAGATAAAAAGGTTTTATTTCTCTTTTACCTAAAAAAACAGTCGTAGAATCATCAAGTTGTAGCTCAAAGGGTTCGGCATGCAACACCTCAAAACCTGTTTTTCGATATTCATCTCTTGTAAATGGAAAAACACGAAACCCCAATTTTCCTTTATCGGTGTAATAAATAATTCCGGGGTCTTTACGAGTATTTACAATTTGACGATAAACCCATAGAGCTGTTTTTTTCTCTGCTAAAAGTGCTTCTACTTTTTCTTCTCCGACATACAAATAATAATTACTGATAAAAGCTCCTTCTGGCAAATCAAAGAAAGTAGCATATTCTCGCTGCCCAAAACCACCTTGTGCATTGTGCAAAATTAAATCTACTTTGCTTATCCAAGCGTTTTGTTTTTCATCAAAAACTGAAGTAATTATTGTGTTGTCAATGTTTACAGAATTATCTCCTTTTCCTGTTTGAAAATCTCTGTTTTGATTAAAGTTACCTTGCCAAACTCTCCAGTTTACAGTTGGTTTCGGCATATCTTCGCCTACAAAAACATTATTCAAAAGATTAATTTTTTCGCTAGAAAGTGTCATATTATCCAAAACAAGCCATTTGTAATAGCTATCTAGCAATGGTATTCCATCATTTCCTATATTCATCCAATCTCTATTCCGACGTACTTTAAAATTTTCTATATGTCTTAATGTAGCTGAAATAGAATTTGGGTTCGGAACATTTTTATTTTCATCATAGTCCGAACTATACAAATAATCCAAACCTTTGTGTAATTGGATTTTGTCATAATAGGTATTAATAGAAAAAGCCAAAGGAATAATTGCAATAGCTACAAAAAAGCTAGTGAGAAGAGAAAAGCTAGAATAATATTTAATTAGATAATCATAATCTTGATAGAGTTGCTGTGAATGAATAAGAAATAAAACTAAAGGCGTAAGCATCAAAATACCAAATCCGATAACAACCAGAATTACAGAAAATGGCGTAAAAGGCATAAAAACAATCAGAAAATATACCGTATAAGGAAAAACAAATGCTTTTAATATAAAATGAATACGACGATATTTGTATAATTTCAAATTAGCAGAAGGAAAAGTCAAAATAATTCCAGCAAGAGCAGCAAATCCAAAAAACCAATAACTTTGAAAATTTCCGAGTGGATTATTTAAGGAAAGACTAAGAGAAAGTCCTATCAATGGAAAAACGGCAGCAAAAAGAATTTCTACAATTTTAGTAGATTTTGGATTTGATCTCTTTTGAAAAAATATATATACTACTCTAAAAAGCCAAAAAATAGATAAAACAATAATTATAGTACCCATAATCTGCGCTACAAAGTTGGCAAATTTATGAGAGACAACCTTATTTAGGAGAGGTATAATTACTGTTATGGACAAATAAATACTAATCGGAATGAGAACCATCACCCAAAAGTAATATTTTGATTCTTTGTTTTTTTCTGTTTTGCGCTGCTTTTCTCCAAAATAAATAACACCAGTAATAATGGCGTGCAACATAGCAGGAAAAACAAACATTCCCATAAAACTCTGTACATCGGTAACGCTGCGAATCCAATCAGGAACAGAACGAGGAACTAAATCCTTTGCTTGCATATAATAAGAAAGCAACAAAAATAGGTAAATAAGTAGCGTAGAGACCGACCAAACGACATTTACCTGTTTTGAATGGTAGGTAGAATAAGCTGCATAAATCGTTTGCACAATGATAATTCCAAGAAAACTAAAACCGTAGAGATACCAATTATGTAGAATGTTTTGGTCAAGCTCCATTCCGAAAACTTGAAAGGCATTGTAATAAATAATGAAAAGAGTAAGCTGTGGAAGGATAGTAGAGAAAAATATCCAACGAGGATGCAGAAATGGATTCATAAGATTTTTATATTTTACCAACAGACAGGAATGTCTGTTATACTTGTTGTTCTAAAACTACTAATTTTATTTCTTTGTAAAGGTAAAATAATCAAAATTTTCATAAAAATAATAATCAATCTTTTTAATGAAACGAAAATTAGCAAAATTACTCTTTATTTCATTTATCATTTTTCTAATTTGTATTCTGTCAATACAATTTTTGGATAAACCGATTACTTTGTTTTTCTATAATTTATTTTATGAAAGCGAACCTATTCTTTTCACTCGTTTTTTTGATTGGATAAAAGATGGATTCTACTTCAAAGTTATTTTTCTAAAATTATGTCTCCTCGGAATTTTACTGTGTTTGCCTTTCAAGAAGTGGAAACTTTCGCTTCAACTTTCATTTCTGTTTTGTACTAACATTGTAGTTACTATTCTTACCTTTTATTTAAAAACATTTTTTGGTAGAACTCGTCCCTATTTTCTTATAGAAAAGGGAAAAGATAGTTTTTTTAATACGCTAAACTGCCAAGAAATATCCCACACAAGTTATGCCTTTCATTTTTTTGATGGTGTAGCGTGTTATGAGAGTTTTCCTTCTGGACATACGAGTAGCGTTTTTTGGTTAGCTTTTTCGTTTGGTTTGTTAGTTCCAAAACTTCGTATTCCTTTGTTTATGTATGCTTTTTTGATTGCGCTGGCTAGAGTTTTTACTACTATTCACTATTTTTCTGATGTTGTTTTTGGTGGATTTATAGCTTTTTTTGTTGTTTGTGTAAGTTATGAATTTTTGCTTTTTCTTTGTAGGAAATTGAGTATTTAAGAAAGTAATATTCAATTTTGCTCTTTCATACTCCACCGTCAACGAGGCTAAAGCCGTCGTTGAGGTTTTTGAGAAATAATCCTCGTTGACGGCAAAGCCTAAACGACGGTAGAAAAATATTACCAAATTTATGTTACACGGTACTCAACACACAGAAACTTATTCCATTCTTTTGTTGAATAAGTAATATCCAGTTAAAAAGACTAAAAAATGACTAATAATAGAAACTAAAATCCATACATAATTGGGTTCTTGCATCGCTTTGTATGTCCAATAAAAAGGAAAAATACTAAAAACTAATTTAAAAGAGGAATCAATAAAAAAAGCTAAAGCAGGCAAAACAACAATAAAATTAAGACCTTTTATAAAAGTAATTCCTTCAATTTTGTTGCTTGCAAAAGTAATCATAAAGAGAAGCGCAACAACAGAAGTTTGAGAACATAAAAGACTATAAAGTATTTTTTCAATCAATGAATAATTACAAATATCCAACGCCAAAAAGCTCAAAAAAGCAAACCAAAAAGTCCAAATTCCAGCCAGAATAAGACGATATGCCACAAACAAAGAAGTAGAAAATGGCATTACACGAATAACCGTAAAAACGTTTTCATCTTTCTCTTCTAACATTACAAAAGCAATAATATATCCTCCCAAAAGTCCAGAAGTAGTTGCAAGAATAGCTAATAAAAGTGGGTAATAAGTTGGAAGCAAAGGTACTAAATTGATGAGTGCAGGAAGACCAAAACGCAATCCAAAAATCATTAAAAGAGGTAAAACAAGCATCATAAGAAGTGTTTTGTCTCGTAAAATATTTTTGGTGTCGTTCTTTAATAAGTGAGAAAAGGTAGTAGATTTCATAATTTTTTATTTAGTTGTTGGTGTCGCTTCGCTAAAACACCAACAAAGGTATTTGAGATTTCATAGTTTTTATTTTATAATTTCTTTAATTCTCAATCAAGTATTTATCGTAAAAATGAAGTGCCAAAAAATAAAAACCTACTGTTGTAAGTGGTAAATAAAGTAGTACATAAATCCATTGCCAATTCAAAATTGGTTCGAAGGCAGCTTGAAAAAGTAACAAACAGGCTTGAAATGGAAAAATATAGAGTAAAATAGAATCTGTAAATTCAAAGAAATTAAGCAACGGCAACATTAATGGAGAAATCAAAAATGGAAATGTAAACAGATATTGATTAATCGTTTTGATACGAATTACTCCCAAAAATCCAATTAAAAGAAACTGAGCAGAAGAGAGCAAAACAGCTAAACTCAAAACGAAAATATTAAATTCTTTCTGACTTGCAAAAGCCATTGTCAAGCTCGCTAGAAGTGCAATCCCTGTAAGTGAAATCAGTTTTGCTAACAAATATTCTGATTTTTTGATGGGAGTAAGAACAACTGCTTCTATCGTTTTTGAACCTTTTTCGAACAAAATCAAAACGCCAATAAACAGAAATCCTAACATAGTTGGATCAGTACTGATAAGCAAAATGACTAATTTGATAGGTAATTCTGTTTTGTCTACAAACACGAAAATCAAACTGTAAATAAGCGTAATGAGAGCTACAACAGTAATTATATTCTGACGAGCTTGTAAGATTAATTCCCACCAAGTAATTTTGAATAATTTTTTCATGGTATTAGATTAGTTTTTTTCCTGTAACTTCTATAAAAATATCTTCTAGAGTTGCTTCTTGAGAGTGCATTGATTGAACGTAGTTTTGATTGAGCAGATTTTGAAATTCTTTGTTTTGTCCTAAATTTTCTAATTCAAAAACTTGGTGTTGTCTTTCTTTTCGATATTGATTTTCTTCTACCCTATTTTCTGTTTGTTCAGAATATTCTACTTTCAAAAGACGTTTTCCATACTTTTCTTTCAATTTTTTGGGAGAATCTATAAGCGAAATTTTGCCTTCTACCATAAACGCAACTCTATCGCAGAGCTGCTCGGCATCGTTCATATGATGCGTAGTTAGGATAATTGTTTTGCCTTCATTTTTTAGTTTTAGAATAATATCTTTGATTATTTTTCCATTGACAGGATCAAGTCCAGAAGTAGGTTCGTCCAAAAACAAAATTGGAGGATTATGTAAAAGCGCACGCACAAAATTCAAACGCATTTTCATTCCTTTTGAGAAATCTTCTACTTTCTTTTTGGCATCTTCTGCAAGTCCGACCATTTCTAAAAGCAACATTGGGTTTTGAGTAGGAGTATCATAAAAGGAAGCAAAAAATTGCAGATTTTCTAAAGCAGAAAGTTTTGAATAATGGTTTGGCAATTCGAAACCTACTCCAATCTGGTTGTAATAATTGCTTTTCCATTCTCGTAATTCCTTATTTATGGTATTACTTTTTATAAAAATATTTCCCTCATAGTTTTTTAAAAGCTTGGTAAGTATTTTCTGAGTCGTACTTTTTCCTGCACCACTAGGACCCAAAAAGCCAAAAATTTCGCCTTCTTTTACATCAAAACTAACTTCTTTTACAGTCGGTTTTTCGGATTTTGGATATGAATAAATAAGATTTTGAACTGTAATCATTTTTTTATACAATTAAAACCGAACGGTTGGTTGGTAAATTATTATTTAGTTTTTAACGAGACTTTATTGTCGTTGAGGAGAATTAATATTATATTTTTATTAATTGATAAAACTGCTTGAAAAGTGCATCCACTTCTGTATAACTTTCAGCATTCAAATCAGACAAAATCAGCGTATGAAGTTCGAATCCATCTAACATAAAATAAAATTGTTTGGCAAGTAAAGCAGCATCTAACTCTTGTTTTACTTCGTTTTTTGCTTGTGCAATTTCTATTATATTTTGATAAATCAGTAATTCTTTATCCAAAAGCTGTAGAGAATGCTTTTTATGATGCTCAAAAAGTTGCATTGCTTCCAAAAGAACAGTCAAATAGTTTGCATCAAAAGTAAGAGAAAGTTCTTGAATAATTTTGCCAACTATTAGTTTTTTCTGCGTCAAGAAAAGTTGAATATTCTCTAAAAAATTTTTATCCGTTGAAGGTTCAAAATTACTCACAGGTGAAGCAAGTGTAAAGAAATATTCATTTATTGTTTCATCAAATAATTCTTCCTTACTTTTAAAATAGTGATAAAATGCTCCCTTCGATACTTTAGAAGCCTTTACAAGTTCGTTTAAAGTTGCTTTTTTGTAGCCTTTTTCCAAAAAAACACGAAATGAATTTGCTAAGATTGCCTGTTTTGTAGAGTTGTTTTTTGTCATATATAGAAATAGATTTTTACTTTATAAATCAAGTAGCTACCTAATTTAATTTATCAGACTTTAAAATTTTTATCTCAAAAACTACTAAGCTAATTATCACAATCATTTCTATTATGAAATAAATTATTCCCAGAATAGTTAGATTTTTGTAATGTAAAATCAATAAGAAAAACATGATAACGCAATACAAACTGTTTGCAATAATGATAATTTTTAAAAATATTTGCCAGTTTATTATCTTCTGTTCAGATTTATCAATATGCTTTTCAATTCTTTTAAACAAGAAAAAGTAACATGATAAAGAATAAATTGCATAAAACATAACTACGATAGACAAAATATAAAGTACGCTTTTAGGCATTCCAAAATACTGTTGCATCAAAAAACCAATTCCGAATAAGGAAAAAGAAGTAATCAATGCGCCACTTCCGTTGATAAGGAAAATAGTTTTTGGTTTTGCTTTTATATATTCTACTAGTGTTTGTATTTTCATTAGTCTTTCAATTAAAATCAATAAACCGACTGTTTGGTATGTATTACACAAAACTAACAAAATAGTTTGAAAAAGTTCGCTTTATTTTAGAAATTTTTTGAATATTTAATTTCGTTAGATACAAATGATTTTAAACAAAAATTTCAATGGAAGTATTTTTAATGGTAAATTTGAATTTATCTTTTTATCAATAATCCAGAGCAGTTTTCTAATTCAAGAAACAATTTTTACTTAAATCATTTATCAAGATGAGAAAAAACAATATAGTTCGTTTATTATTTTCACTTATTTTAATTTCCCTATTTATGAGCAGCAAATGTAGTCCAGATAAAGACCAAGTAGTAACTCTTTCTACACAATTTGGCGATATGAAAATCATTCTTTTCGATGATACACCCATCCACAAAGAAAACTTTTTAACTTTGGTAGAAAGTGGTGCGTACAACGGAACAATTTTTCATAGAGTAATAAAAGGATTTATGATACAAGGAGGCGATTTGTTGACACGAGAAAACGCTACTGAAAAAATTTCAGATAGTACACTTACTGCTGAAATAAAACCAAATCACCCTCATCTTAGAGGTGCAGTTGCAGCAGCAAGAATGGGCGACCAAATAAATCCAGAAAGAAAATCTAGTAATTCACAGTTTTATATTGTAGAAAATAATACAGGTGCTGGTCATCTTGACGGACAATACACCGTTTTCGGACAAGTAATCGACGGACTAGATGTAATCGATAAAGTGGCAGCACAAGCAACACAACGTGGCGACCGTCCTGTTGAAAATATCGTAACTAATTTTAAAGTAGAACATATTTCTAAAGAAAAAATTACAGAAGAATATGGCTACAACTATCCTGAAGTAAAAGAACAGAAATAATTATTAATGGTAAATTATGAATGGTGAATGGAGGAAATGTTTTTCTTTGTGCAAGATAGTTTCTTATTCTTCAATAGCCTACCAAATCGAATCCATACCAATCTTACCTACAATTGTGGTATCATAATTCGATATGAGTGAGATTTTCCAATTTCTGCATATAAAATTGTTTTTCACAAAATAATAGTTTGCTTTTTCCATAGAATAGGGTTTGCAAACCCTATTTTATGGAAAAAAGACGATTGCACAGAATAAAATTTGGCAACTATTTGTTTATTTAGAAATGTCACTCATATTGATAATTTGTTCTAATAGATTTTCCATTTTGATTTGTAGTAATGTACATATACGATTTATTACACAAATTGAAACTTTATGAAATAGTGTTACAAGTTGTTTACCGTACAACATAAGTTTCATAATATTTTATTGTACACTCGTTTTAGCTTCGCTGAGAACTTCGTCGTTCTCAAAAACGAATGTTTCACTTCCTCAGAAGTGTGATTGATTAAATTAAATCACATTTTTGAGGAAGTATTTTGTAGAACTCTGAGAAACTCTACGCATACCAAAACAGCACTTAGATTAATTAAAAATATTCTTTTTTTTGAAACAGAACTAACTTTTGATTGCTCTTTTCTAGCTTTTTTCTAATCTTATTTTCTGAAAGAGTAATTAAGGAATGAGCAAGGGCAAACAAAGCTCCTCCAATTAGAGCAATAAAAAGAGCCAATCCCTCATCAATAATTGAATATGAAAAGCCAAAATGAGTAACAAAATAAATTAGTAATAAGGCAAAGAAAAACAAAACGAGTAGATTATAATCTCTTCTCCTAACTGCTATTTTTTCAGAATAATTTCCATTTGTATAATGATAAAAATTAACTACTAAATTAAAGATTCCTAAAAATGGCAGAGAAAGAAATAATGCAATGATAATATAAAATGCTGAAATACCTAAAAATCTTGTTATGTCTTTACTTAAAGAAGTCCAATGAAAAATTGAACAAGCAATAGCCATAGAAACTCCACACCCAATCCAGTACCAAAGTATTTTTTGGATAATTACATCTGTACGTAATACTTTTTCTTTATAGTTAAAATCCATATCAATAGTTGTTTTATCAAAAACGTAAATTTAGTTAGGCATTTCTTTCTGTTTTGGCAGACCTTTAAAAATACTCCCAAAATCAAGAAAAGTGATTATAGCATAACCAAAAGCAAATAGATTCAGAACAGCAATATTTGCATAGTCTCCAAAAAAACCTGTTTCAGTAGGAACATCAATAGGAATGAAGATAAAAGCCAACACAACATAAATTAAAATAGCTGCTAGATAAGACAAGCGAAGAGTACGTATTTTCTTATTCTGGCTCTTTACAAGCAAATTTACGACAGTAGAAATAGGATTATACATTCCAGCAAAAAGCAAGATAACAATATTTGTAGCAGAAGAATCTATTTTTGGTAGTAAAAAAGAATACAATAATAAGCAAACGATAGTAATCTGAATAACCACATCAAGGCTAAGAATTATTTTTTTGAAAGTAGTAATCATAATATTTTGTTTTACTGATAGAGATTAACTCGGTACTTTAGTTTTTGACTTTTCCCTCATATCTACAAAAGCAAAGAAAGTAATTAGCGCATACGCCCAAGCAAATATATTTAGAACGATTAAATTTCCGTATTCAGACCAAAAACCTTGTTGATTTGGGTCAGTTGTTACATAAATGATAATAAAAAATAGGACATAAATCGGAATAGCTATTAGATAAACTATACGAGCGATAACTATTTTTTTATTTGGATTCTTTATTAACAAATGCAAGATTGTTGCAATAGGATTATAAAGTCCACTAAAACCAAGTGTTATTAATATTGCTCCTGTTTGGTCTGTAGGAATAAAAGTATAGGAGTAAATAAGAAAGCCAAGAAATACAACTTGAATAAATACATCAATGCTAAGGAGGACTTTTTTAGAAGTAGTAATCATAGGTACATAATTTAATTTTTACTAAAATTAACAAAATTAAAACGCTTAATAATACAACCTTCTCTCAACTATTTTCTGTGTTCTGTTCTCCAAAATGGTAATATAAACATACACAATAGCAAAAAAATGACTAATTCCGTAAATATAAAAATATCCTAAACTATTTAGAAACGAAAAATTAGTTAGCCGTATCAAGATAAAACCCATTAATCCAACAATTATATAAGCAAGAATAGCAAACGTGTAATTTTTGCGAAGCTTTTGAGTTTCGTCAGAGTAATTACCCAAAATTAGATGTAAAATATTAAGTACAGGATTTATAAGCCCTAAAAGAGCTAGAGCCAAAACAGGAAAAATAAGCAAAAAACCAAACTCTTGCAAAGCAGGAATTTTGAGACCCAAAAACGTAATTCCATATCCTCCAAAAAGAACTATCAAAAAAGTAATTTGAAGAACCAAATCAAGACGCAACAATTGTTTTTTATAGGGAGAAATCATAATTGAAAATAATTTTTAGTAGAAATTGATTTAATTTTGAACTGCTTTATAGTTCTATGAACGAAGATACAAAATAGAAGTTTCATTTCTTTCAAAAAAAATTGAAAGTTTGTAAAAAACTTTATTATTTAGCGTTTTTTCATAAATTAACTATAAAAATTTGTAAGTTTGGAGACTAAATTTGAGCTAATCATAAAAAAACCTTCTAACATTTATTTTGGAAAAAGATTTTGTCGCATTTATTCAGAAGCACCAAGGCATTGTACACAAAGTATGTCGCATGTATTGCGATTCTGAAGAAGATAGGCAAGATTTGTTTCAAGAAGTTTTGTTTCAACTTTGGAAATCGTACCCAAAATTTAGAGGAGATTCGAAAATTTCGACTTGGATGTACAGGATTGCACTCAATACAGCTATTGCTCGTCTTCGCAAAGTAAAGCGAAAGCCTTCCGAATTTTCACTCTCAGATTCTACTCTTCAATTTGCTGATACTCCTCCTGATACCGACAAAGAAGAACAATTAAAAAATCTTCAGTTAGCCATTCAAAAGTTATCTAAAGTAGAAAAGGGAATTATTATGCTTTATTTAGAAGAAAAAAGTTATGATGAAATTGCTGAAATAATCGGAATTACTAAAACGAATGTAGGTGTAAAGATTAATCGTATCAAAAAGAAACTAAAAGAAACGTTGGAAAAAATGCCACAATAGAAGATAAAAAGATACTATGAAAATAATTATTTACTTAGAAAAAATAAAAATCAATAGGCATCAAAAATGGACATAGACAATCTAAAATCTACTTGGCAAGCACTCCAGACCCAGCCAGAACAAAATTTTGAAGACAAACAGATTCGCAAACTTTTACAAGGAAAAGCAAACGATTCGCTTTCCAAAATCAAACGTAGTATTTTGATTGAAGGAAGTCTAACCCTTGTTGTTGGTATTTTTCTTATGGCAAATAAATATTGGTTTTATTCTCCTTTTACTATTCATTATTTAGGAACTGTAATGATACTTTGCTTGATTTGGTATGCTTTCAAATACTATAAAATCAGAAAATTGGATTTGCAAAATAATCTAAAACAAACTCTACAACAACTCATCAAGACACTTGATTTGTACTTGAAGGTTTATCTATATGGCTCATTTTTGTTAGGTGGTTTTGCTGCAATGCTACCTTTGCTTTGGAAAAATGTACTTCTTGATATTACTTTGACAAAAGTTATAATTACAGCAGTAGTAGCTTTGATAGCTCTGGCAGCTTATTTTTTGTTGATAAAATGGTATATCAAAAATTTGTATGGAAATTATGTAAAAGAGCTAAAGGAAGAATTAAAAGAACTTGAAGAACTAGATTACGTAGAGGAATAATTGAAATACTTGAACTTATTGGTAAATAATTTTTACGATTTATCATTAATGTTACGCAATTAACATGAAACCCACGAATTTATTCGTGGAAGCTACCACCACCTTCTTCGTTTTTTTGTTTCTACTCTATTCTAAAATAAAAGGAGTAATTTTAATAAAACGGAAAAGTAGATTCATGTAAAAAGTAGTGGTTACTTTCGTGGGTTTGGTCTAAACTTCTCTAAACTTTGATGTTGCGTAACATCAGTTATAAAATAAAATGAAGATAAATCAATATGAGTGTCATTCTTCAGTTTTTTAGATATAAGCCTATTTTTGAAAAAATAATAGTTTGTTTTTTCCATAGAATAGGGTTTGCAAACCCTATTTTATGGAAAAAACACATTTTTGCAGAATAAAATTTAGCAACTATTTTCTCTTTTTAAAATGACACTCATGTTGATAAATAGAATAAATGTTTAACCAAAACGCATAAAAAAACTCCTTCCGATTGAAAGGAGTTTTTTCTGTCCACTTACTTACTTTACTACTTAACTATTAGAAAATCTAGCCGAATAACTTAAAAATAAACCGTTGCTAAAAATTGATAGAATAAATTAAATTTATCTATTGCAAACGCTCTGTTATTCTTCTACTAATTTTCTTTGTCTGTTGCTTCAAAAAATAAAGGTTCTGTCAAAAATTTTATCAACCTATTTTGCAACAAGTTAATAATTAGAATCTTTGTGAAGCGAAAATCTTTTTTTTGCAACCTTTTATTGCAAATACATTAAACATAAATCAATCTGTTTGCCAACTTTGATTTTTAAACACTTTTTTTGAAAAATAACTTTGAAACGCCTTTTATAGCTCCAAATCAACGTTTTTCTATCCTAACGTTCTTTCACTTATTTACTTAGTTTTTCATTTTGGAAAGGTAACTTTTTCATTTTGAAAAACAGAACCATTTTTCCGTTTGCTCGCTTAATTTTTCTAAGACAAATATAAAGTTTAATCGAATAGAAAGCAAATAATTAAAATGCTATTTTTTTTAGAAAGTTCAACAAAAATATTTTCTGTTAGTTGAAGTTTCATTTTTAAAAGTTTGAATGTCTTTATAATTCAATCAAAGGTAATTTTAGAATTAATCTCAAAACAAAAACCTCCTACTCTATTTTTTTGTTTAACCTATTGCTATTACTCAAAATAGCTTTATTTATTACTTTTCCCATTAGAAAACGTTATCTATCCAAAATTTTGTCCTCTAACTCTACTACTTCCTTCTTTTTAGATTTAAAGGTAACATTCAAAACAACTCCTAAAAGCATAAGACCAATTCCTAAAGAAACATACAAATTAAACGTTTCGTCAAAAAATATAAAACCAAAACCAAGAGCATAAATAATTCCGATATAACTCACACTCGCCACTCGTGCAGCTTCTTCTAGTTGATAGGCTTTTGTCATATATAATTGTGCAATTTGTGTCAATATTCCAATCAAGAAAAGGTACATCCAATCCCAACCAGAAGGCATTTTCCAATCAATAAAAATACAATACAAAATCCCAACAGGGATAGTAACGAGTGGAAAATAGAGAATTACCATCAATGGATGTTCGGAAGTTTTGAGCTTTCGAATAGAATTGTACGCACAACCCGAAAAGAAAGCTGAAGCAATTCCAGTAAGAAAATAAATCTGATCGACACGCTCATCAAAGCCTTTTACCATCGCCACACCAATGAAAGAAAGTAAGAAAAAAAGCCATTGAAGAGGAACTAAACGCTCTCCTAAAATTACCCAAGCAATAATTGCCGTAAAAATAGGAGATAAATAATGGAGTGTAATAGAAGAAGCAAGAGGAATATTTTGAATGGTCGTAAAAAACATAAAAAGAGCCGTTCCACCAAACACACCACGCATAATCAAGACAGGTTTGTTCGTTCCAAGTCCTTTTACATTCTGCAAACGAAGCCCAACCACACAAATTACAAAAGAAATAAGAGAACGAAAAAGGATAATTTCCATTGCAGGAATATCAGGCAGCATCTTTACCAATAGGTTCATTATAGAAAAGCAAAAACCAGCAAAAAGCATATACAAAATACCTTTTGTAAACCCAATTTTTGAAAGAAAATCAGTTGCTTTAGATAGAGAAGCAGAAAAAGAAGACGTAGCGTTTTTCAAAGAATATAGTTTTTGTAGATTTTCTGTAAAGAATTTTATATTTTCTACAAAGGTAAGCAAGCCAAAACGAAGTAAAGAAAGACAAACTATAAATAACTAAAATTAAGGTTAGTATGTCTTGTACTAGCCATCAACGAACGGTTGATGAATACCATATTTTTTCCCTATCTCAAAACCTATTTAGTTTACAGGAGTTTATCGTATCATAAACTATTGTCAGAGTTATTTTGGATTACCAAAAAACTACTTACAAAGTTTCTACTTAATTTTAAAAAAAACTTTGACAGTACTTCAAAGGCTGTCAATAGTTGATAAACAAAGAAGCAAAACCGTTTCTTTGTTATTTCTATTCGAAAAAAACTGTATCGCAGACTTCCTAGTCTGCGTAAAAATGCACTACAACAGGCAGGATGCCTGTTTTACAATGATTATAAGATGAACCAGACAGAAATAAACGAACAAACGCAAGAACAAACAGAAGAAAAAACAGTAAAACTATCGCCTAGAGATTTTGTCAAAAAATACCAAAAGGACGGTATTATCCAGACCATTTCAGCAGGATTGAGCAATGATGAAAAAGCAAAACGCATTCATTTAAAAGGATTAATGGGAAGTCAGGATGCACTCGTTTTGGCTGCCATTTACCGTTCGAATCCTGTACTTTCGCATTTTGTCATAATGGAAGATGCCGAAGAAGCAGCTTATTTTTATAATGATATTCAACATCTGTTAGGCGAAACGCTTTCTAGCTCGAATCCGAATATTCTGTTTTTTCCTACTTCTTATAAAAAGCCCTACAAATTTGAAAAAATAGATAATGCTAATGTTTTGCAGCGTTCAGAGGTTCTGACACGATTAAACAATCATCATTCAGAAGAAAACGGACTTATCATAGTTACCTATCCTTCGGCAATGAGCGAAAAGGTAATCAATAAACAGGTTTTGTCAGCAAATACATTTGTCGTAAAAATTAATGAAACAGTAGAACCTAATTTTGTAATTGAAATATTAAATGAATACGGTTTTAAGCGTGAAGAGTACGTTTTTGAAGCAGGACAGTATTCCGTTAGAGGTGGAATAATTGATATTTTTTCGTACTCAAATGAATATCCGTACAGAATAGAATTTTTCGGAAATGAAGTAGAAAGTATTCGAACCTTTAAACCTACTGATCAACTTTCCATCGAAAAGGTAAATCGTGCTGTCATTGTTCCGAACGTTACCGAAAAAGTACAAAAACAAACACGAGAGAATTTTTTAGAATTTGTTCCTAAAAAAACTAGACTTTGGTTAAAAGATTACGCTTTGACAGTAGAAGTAATAGAAAAATATTTTGAGAGAGCAACAGAAGATTTTGATACCATTTTGCAGGTTTCGAATTATACACAAATTATTTCTGACCCAGAAGAATTATTTATTACAAAAAAGGAATTTAAAGAACAGACAGAAAAATTTATTCAAGTAGAATTTGGTAGAAAATTTAGAAAGATTACTACAAAAAATAAAGACAACAACACCGTTTTTGAGTTTGATGCAAAGCCACAACCAACATTCCATAAAAACCTTCAAAACTTAGTTTTTGATATAGAAAATTATAATCAAAAAGGGTATCAATGTATTATCGCTGCCGATTTGCCAAAACAGATTGATAGAATGCACACCATTTTTGAAGAAAAAGGAGTAGGCGTTCAGTTTTATGGATTAAATATTGGTTTGCGAGGTGGATTTATAGACCATAATCAACAAATTGTTTGTTATACAGACCACCAAATTTTTGAGCGTTATCACAGATATAGCACACAAGAACGTTTTACAAAATCAAAAGCACTCACTTTAAAGGAACTCAACACGCTACAAGCAGGCGATTATGTTACCCACATTGATTACGGAATTGGTCGTTTTGCAGGACTTGAAAAATTGGATGTAAATGGAAATGAGCAGGAAGCCGTTCGTTTGATTTATAGAGATAACGATGTTTTGTATGTCAGTGTGCATTCGTTACACAAAATTTCGAAGCATTCTAGTCAAGATGGAACTTCAATGTCGCTTAGTAAATTGGGTTCACAGGATTGGTCGAACAGAAAAAAGAAGGTAAAAAAGCATCTAAAAGATATTGGAACGGAATTAATTGCTCTCTATGCAAAACGCCAAACGGCAACAGGTTTTGCTTATCCAAAGGACAATTATATGCAAGCCGAAGTAGAGTCTTCGTTTTTTTATCAAGACACGCCAGACCAAGCTACCACCACCAACGATGTAAAAGATGACATGGAAAAACCTATTCCGATGGATAGATTGGTTTGTGGAGATGTGGGTTTTGGTAAAACAGAAATTGCTGTTCGTGCTGCTTTTAAAGCCGTTTCGAATGGAAAACAAGTTGCCGTTTTAGTTCCCACAACGATTTTGGCAGCACAACACAACCGAACTTTTTCAGAACGTTTATCTAATTTTGGTGTCAATGTAGATTTTATCAATCGTTTCAGGACGGCAAAAGAAGTCAGAGAAATTTTGCAAAAATTAGAAGAAGGAAAGATTGATATTTTGGTAGGAACGCACAAAATTGTCAGTCAAAAAGTAAAATTTAAAGATTTAGGTCTTTTTATTATTGATGAAGAACAAAAATTTGGTGTCAAGACAAAGGATAAAATAAAGGAAATGCGTGTCAATGTAGATTGTCTTACCCTGACGGCAACGCCAATTCCCAGAACGCTACAATTTTCACTTTTAGGAGCGAGAGATTTGTCGGTTATGCACACGCCACCACCGAATCGCCAGCCTGTAACTACGGAAGTGCATAGTTTTAATGAAGCCTTGGTTAGAGATGCCATTAGTTTGGAACTTCGCAGAGGTGGACAAGTATTTTTTGTTCATAATAGAGTTATCGATATTTATGAAGTTGCAGGAATTTTGACTCGTTTAGTTCCTGATGCGAAAGTGGTTGTCGGACATGGTCAAATGAAAAACGACCAGTTGGAAAAAACAATGATGACGTTTATAAATGGCGATGCTGATATTTTGGTTTCGACAAATATCATCGAATCGGGTTTGGATATTCCCAACGCAAATACGATTATTATCAATAATTCTCATTTGATTGGTCTTTCGGATTTGCACCAAATGCGTGGACGTGTCGGACGTTCGAATAAAAAGGCGTTTTGTTATTTGCTCATTCCTTCACAGGCTACTCTACCAGCCGACTCTAGAAAAAGGTTGAAGGCGTTGGAGGAATTTAATGAATTGGGAGATGGTTTTAAAATTGCGATGCGTGATTTGGATATTCGTGGTGCAGGAAATCTTTTGGGAGCAGAACAGAGTGGTTTTATCAATGATTTGGGATTAGATACCTATCATAAAATGCTAGAAGAAGCCATTTCAGAACTCAAAGAAGAAGAGTTTAAAGAGCTTTTCCAAAACCCAAATGCAAAACCTCAACCTCTAAAAATTACGTGTTCGATAGAAACCGATTTAGAAATACTTATTCCAGAGAGTTATATTTCCAATATTTCGGAACGCCTTCAACTCTACATTGAAGCCGATAGATTGAAAAATGAAGAGCAGTTAGAAAAATTCAAAGAAACTGTAAAAGACCGTTTCGGAACTCCTCCAGCCGATTTTGATAATTTATTACAAGCTGTTCGTCTGCGTTGGATGGCAGAACAAATTGGTTTTGAAAAGCTGATTATCAAAAATGAAAAGATACGAGGTTATTTTATTGCAGGAAGAGAAGATTATTACAAATCGGATGCCTTCGGAAAAGTGTTGAGTTATATTCAAAAACGTCCAGACCGTTGCAAACTCAAAGAAAAAGGTGATCGTGTTATTTTCATTATGGAACAAGTCAAAACCCTTGATGGGGTGATGAATGTTTTTAGGGGGATTTTGGAGTAGGGGTTTTATTTATTTCTAGTGCAAGATTCTATCTTGTATTTGCTTTTTGTTAGCATATGCTGATAAAATTATATATATAAAGTGTAATTTTGGGTCAGAGTAGAGAAAGATTTTATTAATTAATAAATAGCTTTTTATTGTTTTGGATTTACTTTATTTTTTAATTTAATTTAACATAAAAAAAATTAGAATGTTCAGCGTTTTTTTTATAAGTTTGTGTTATTAGATAATTGTACAATACTAATGTTTTATCAGAATGGTAAAGCTAATAATTGCATGTTAGCTTGTTTTGATAATTAATAAATTAATTTAACCTTTTAAATCTTACTTATACTATGAAAAGATTATTTTTGAGTATTGTATTAACTTGCTTTGCCTTCTCATTTTTCTCTACTACAGCTCAAGGAGAAATTATTTATGCTGAAAATATCAAACCATTAGACTGCACAGTATCAAGTGGTTCTGGTTCTGGATTATCAGCTTCAGGTTCTACTTGTGAAAACGCTATGGAGATGTTATCATTGATGGAAGAAGTGTACTGGGAATAATAATTTTAAACCAAACCGACAAAATACTTTTACTATAAGTATTTTGTTGGTTTTTGAACTTTTACTATGATGAAATCAACTATTTTATTAATTTTATTTTACCTATTACTAAATCCTGTTTTTGCGCAAATTACAGAAGTAGAATATAGTAGAGAAGGACATAAATTTGCTATTACAAACTACGATAAAGAAATCGTTTATTTTAATGATAGCATTTCTGTTTCTAAGCCGAATGAAGGTAGAATGCTTACTAGGCGTAGTTTTGATGATAATGTAGGTTTGTATATTTATATTAATCACTCAAGAGAATTGATGTATGAGCGTAGTCGTACCTTTAAAGATAATCACTTTGTTATCGTCAATAGTGTCTTTACTCCTTTAGATTGGCAATTGATAGATTCTACCAAACAGATAGGAAATTATACTTGTCAGTTGGCAAAAACAGTTTGTTATGGTAGGAAATTTTATGCGTGGTACACAAGTGAAATTCCTTCTGATAAAGGACCTTGGAAACTTAGTGGTTTGCCCGGTCTTATTATTTATGCCTTTGATTCTGAAAAAATGTATCAATGGAAAGCTACCAAAATTACTCAAGATGTAGATTTTGATTTTAATATTTTTCCTAGTGATGATGAGCAAGTAACAGCAGACGAGTTTATAGAAAGAGGGGATGAGTTACGTGAAAATTTTATAAAAAAAGTGAAGGCACTAGCAGCACAGAGAGGTATAGAGGGAGATCCACACGTTGCAAGACCAGAAAATATAGAGATTACAAATACAAGAAATAAGGTAGAAGAGTAATTTTTGTTCAAGTGAAAATATTTGCTACTTCTCTACCAGCATTTTGGCAAAATATGCTTTTGAATTTTATTTGAGAGTGTTCTCATAATTTTATGAAAAAACTACTCTTACTTTTACTACTTACTTCTTTCATTTTTTCCCTCAAAGCACAAACTATAAAAGGATTTATAACAACAAATGAAGCAGATACGCTTTTTATAGGAAATGTATTATTCAAAGAAGCAAAAAACCCAACTAGCATTCAAGAATTTGTAATTGCTAAAAATGGTAATTATTCTTACACTTTCAAGAAAAAATACGACACATTATTAGTTGAAGTAAGGTCTATGGGTTATTTATCACAATCCAAACTTATCTTTAATCCTCAAAAAGACAAAATATATCAATTAGATTTTGTACTGCCTGTCGATACTATGCAGCTTAAAGCAGTTACGATACAAGGATCGAAGCGTTTTGAGCAAAAAGGAGATACACTTATATATGAAGCCGATGCTTTTTTGGACGGTTCGGAGCAAAAAGTAGAAGACCTTTTAAAAAAATTACCAGGGGTAGAAGTAGATGAAACTACAGGAGCTATAAAATACAAAGGAAAACCTGTCGAAACGGTAACTTTAGAAGGAGATAATCTTTTTGGACAAAACTATACGCTTGGAACACGAAATATCAATGTAGATATGATTGAACAAGTAGAAGCCATAGAAAACTACAATGAGAATCCACTTTTGAAAGATGTAGATAATGGAGAAAAAGTAGCTTTAAATCTCAAACTGAAAAAAGGAAAAGTAGATTTTTCGGGAAATATAGATATAGCACTTGGTACATTTGATAAAAATAAAATTGCTACAAACCTAAATGCAAATATATTAAGCATTACGAAAGGTTATAAATCTTTTTCTACTTTTGCGTATAATAATGTAGGAGCAAATCGTTCTCCTTTTGATTATTTTGGTTTTTCGCTAAATGCCGAGCAGCTTAATGAACAAGATTGGTATGCTCAAAAAATAATTTCTGAAAGTCATTTTGGTAATTTTTTGGAAAGCAGATTAGTAAATGTAAATAGTCAGTTTTTTGGAAATTATAACGGTGTTTTTCGCATCAAAAAAAGAACAAGTATAAAACTAAATTTGTACGCAATCAAGGATAGAATAAGCAATAATCAATCTATAGAAAATAAATATCGTGTTCAGAATGGTTCTTTCATTACTTCGGATAATATTTCTATTCAAAAAAAACCTTCGCAGTACAGAGCAGATATAGAAATAAAATACAATACTTCTAAAAATTCACTTCTAGAATATAAAGGTAGAATAAGACAAGAAAACATAAATACGCCTACTTTTATTCTGCAAAATCAGATAACACCTATTTCTTTAAATCTGGAAACAAAGGACTTTCTATCGAAACAAGAACTATTATTTACACAGAAATTAAAAAATAAAAAGGTAGTTCAGTTTCTAATCTTGAATACACATAATTCTCTTCCTCAATTATTTACTACTTCATTTAATTTTATAGATCCTCTTTTAGAAACAAATCAAAAAAACAGACAAGAAAGTAAATTTATCAGAAATCATACTACAGCAAAAGTAACTTTATTAGGCGCAAAGAATGAACATAGATATGCTTTTGAATTAGGAATTAGAAATGAAAACACGCCTTATTCGTCTTTGCTTGATTCTATAGAAAATCAAATTACTATTCCTTTGTCTGAAAACTATTTTGATTACAATCGATTTAGAGTTTATCAAATTGGTGCATATCATTTCAAATTTAATCACTTCAAAATTTCGCCTACTTATTCTGTAAGTTATCTGACTCAAAAATTAGATTATCAAAATGAAGAAAATGCAAATCTAAATACTCAAAATCTTCTTTTTCAACCTGCTTTGTCTATAAAATACAAATTCAATAAATTTTCTTTGTTAAGTGGAAAAGTAGGATATAATATAGAACCCAACGATGAAAAGCATTTTTTTAGAAATGAGGTACTAACTACTTCTCGTTTGCTAAGAAGTAATATTCCAAATCTAAGTTTGAGAAATACACTTACTTATAGTTTATTTTATGTAAATAATAATATGAACAGGCAGTTTGATATGCAGTTAGGTTTTTTCTACAATCGCAATGAAGGAAGTTTTTTTAATAAGGTAGAACTTTCTCCTACGCTGATTCGAAATAAGAGTTTCTTTTTGAATGTTCCTACAACTTCTTTAAATACTAATTTCAAGATAGGGAAATACATAGGTTTGATTAATTCAACACTTCGTTTTGATACAAACTATTCTCGTTTAAAGTATAGTAACATTATCAATTCATCGGAATTGAGGAATAATAAAAGTGAAAATTTGCACAGTCAGTTATTTCTCAAAACGCATTTTAATATAATCTTTAATTTTGAAAATACGATTGATTTTTCTCAAAATAGAAGTAGCAATGAAGAAACTGATTTTATTTTTATAAATAATGCTATAAAGCACAAGTTTAAAATATTGATAAAACCTAGTGAAAAATGGTTTTTATATTTTACTTCAGAATACTTTTTGCCTAATCTAAACCAACTTCAAAATAACTATTGGTTTTTGAGTTCGAAAAGTTCGCTTTCGTCCTACTAACAAAAAGTGGAGCTACAATCTAAAAGCAAACAATTTGTTAAACATTAAAAACTTCCAACAAATCCAAGTGAATGATTTTTCATCTTCCATTTATCGCAGTAATATTTTATCAAGGCATTTTTTGGTAGAGGTTTCTTATAATTTTTAGATGTTGCCCTACCTCCGTTCGGTTTAGAATAAATCGTAGTTAAGCGTTGTCTATTGACTACGATTTATCAGTTTGGCAAGTCTTAGAATTGCGAGTGATAGGTATTTATTCCCATCTGTTCGTAGTAGTGTCACACTACGAACCTTTCGCCTTTGTTGGTATTCCTATTTCGTAAAAAGTAAAAAAAACCGTTATTGGTCTTTAACTTCGGCTTGCCGTTGTGATGACCAACAACAAACACTACCACAAATCTATTAATCTTCTCTCAAAAAAGAGTTTTTAATTCAAACCATAAGAAAGCAGTCATTTTACCTAAGCTCGTGCGTATTTCTGTTGTTGGTAACCGTAACGGCAAGCTGAAACTAAAGACGCAACAACGGCAGGAGAACCGTCGTTTCCAAAACCGATGGTTTTTTAAGTTATTTAGCAAAACAGTAATTACTTTTCAGATAGAGTTACAAAATTCACAGCAGGAAATGTTATCGGTGTATATCCACTATTCATTGTAACATTAGAAATATAACTTCTTACATAAGGAAAAGCTATAGCAGGGGCGTTCACGGTTAGAAATTGTGATTCTTTAAACTCTTCAGTCATTGACTGCGCTGTTCTAAATTGAGCTACAGCCTTAACTCTCATTTCAAAATCCTTGTTGGTCAAACTAATACTGAATTCAATACCAAACCAGCTATCATCTTCCGTATTGAGCATAATAGCTACCGATAAGTTACTTTCAATAGATTCAGTAACTGAATTTTCTAGAGAATTTGTTTTTACTTCTGTTTCAGGAAATTTTATTCCAAGAAAGTCAATTTTTGTTTCCATTTTTTTGTTATTTATGCAGCAGAACTATTATCAATTTTGCTAACATTCGTTTCAACACTTTCGACTGTAGTACTTTTATTAAATATTATACCTTTCTGTATAAAAGATATAGTCTTGCTATTAGAGTTAGATAGAATTTCTATATTTACGTTGTTAGTAATTGGTCTAGTATTAGTTTTACTATCCTCAACTATTGATAAGATATTTTTTGTGTCCAATACATTATTAGGTTTACTAACTATATGTTCCTGCTTAGTGTAGAATTGATTTTTTCCCAAAGACTGCAATAGGTATATAGGTACATCAGAAGTAAAGAAAGAATCTTCCGAAGGGACTGTACCTAACTGTTCTAACTCCTCATAAGAAGTCTTATAAGAATTTAAAGTGTCATAGTTATAATCTTTATCAACTCTGTAAATGTACTGTGCTCTTTTTAGAACTTCTAAATAAGAAACTTGTCCTATCAAGAAGTTTTTAATTGTCGAATTATCTACAAATACATGTATATACATAAGTAATCCTTCTTCATCGTCCTCGTCTAGTAGAGATGCAATGATATACTGACCATCTACATTTTCTCCAATGTATAAAGCAAGAAACTCATATTCATGTATAATATGTACGGTACGAATTATATTGATTTTTTTCATAGTTTATATGTGGTCTATAATATTGATTATATCTATTACCTCAACTTTACTTATATCAAACTCATCGCTTTTGTAAAAATCGTAGTGATGAGGGTTAGGTTCACTTGGTGTACTTTTACAAACTCCAATGTTGTTTTTGAGCTTAAACAAAAGTATAGAATCCGTCTTTTTCTTCATATTTAATTTAAAAAGTTTTGCATACAACTCAATAATGAAATCTTTACTTTCATCATTCCATAGTGAAACTGAAACTCCTAAAAAACTACATATAGCTTTACAAGTATTTTTTGTTGGAGTACGTCCTTTATCAGAATAGGATTTGAAATCATTCTCTCGAATATTTGGTTTGCGAATAAACCTAGCAAATATCCTCTCATCATTCTGAAGCATATCTGAAGATTTAGCACACAAACAATCTGTATTTTTGTGTATAAATTTAAAATTCATAGAAAGATAGAAAACATAATATCAAATAGTACCAAGTAATACTAAGTAGTATTGTAACACAACAAAGTACGCATTAGTTACACATATATACAAATTTTTGAAAAAATACTTTTCCCTACTGTTGCTCGGCTGTCCAAAAATTGCCGTCGCTTGGCTTTGCCGAGTGACTTATATGTATTCGGCATTCTGCCGTCTATTTGTATTTGGTGTTGAAGATTTTAGAAGATAAGGAAATTTCACTGCTGCCGTTTTAAACGGCGACCTTGGTATAAAATGTATTTGTTTCATTTTTTCTAATTCCTTACAAATTTCTTATCTTGTTAAAACTCATACAAGATAACCAAAAATACAATGAATCAAATTATCAAGATAGAAATCGTAGAAGGAAACCAAGTAATTGATAGCTAAATTGTAGCAGAAGGTTTGGGAATAAAACACAGAAATCTTTTAGAAACAATTAGAAAATATCAAACTGAATTAGAAGAATTGGGAAGGGTGGCGTTTGAAACGACACCCTTAGAAACAAAAGGAGGAATTCAACATTTTTCTTTTTGCTATCTCAATGAACTACAATGCAATTTTGTAGTAACATTGAGCCGTAATACTTCTCAAGTAGTGGCTTTTAAACTTGCTTTAGTAAAGGCTTTTTATAGTGCAAAACAAGAAATTCAGTTAGAGAAGTCATTGAAGAAAGTGAAGATGTATTAAACAAAAAACGCAAAATTTATAAGAAAAGAGGGTATTCAGATAATTGGATTGAAAAAAGACTTAAAAGCATAGAAGTCAGAAATGAATTAGAATCGCTTTGGAGAACGAAAGGAATTGACAACCCTCGTCATTTTGCTATTCTGTCAAGTATTATTTCTAAAGAAACCTTTGATATTACACCTACCGAACACAAGAGAATAAAAGGATTGAAAAGTCAGAATTTGAGAGATCACATGACAAATACAGAACTTGCTTTTATTACATTAGCAGAAGCAGCCACAACAGAAATTAGTGAAGCAGATAATTCTCAAACCTATCAAGAATTAAAACAATCTTCAAAAAAAGGAGGAAATATAGCTAAACAAGCTAGGAAAATGCTAGAAGCCAAGACAGGAAAAAAAATTGTGAGCTCATTAAATTTTCTACCAAAGAATAGAGACAAATATTTGAAGAAGTAAAATCTTTCGCTTTTTCTTTAATCTATCCAAATCTTCTTTTGTAAGTCTTAGATAGAGTCTAAATATTTTTTTTGTAGAAAATTATTTGGTAAGTCTAAATTAAATGAATTTTTTTGTATATTTAATAACACAATAATTCAACATAAAAATAATATGAAATATAATCTTTCACTTCTTCTATTTCTTGGTGCATTTTTTCTTTTTCAGTCTTGTAATAAAGATACAGATGTAGAAATAGAAGATCCTCAATTAGAATTTAGCCCCTCTCCTATTGAATTGAGTAATCTAGATGTGCTTTTTTCAAAGGATATTCTTTATGGAGATAGCTCAAGAAACGTGTTTGATATTTTTATGCCTGCTTCTACCAAACCTACTCCTTTAGTCATTTATATTCATGGAGGAGGTTTTTTGGGAGGAGAAAAAGAAAATCCTTATACACCTATGTGGAGTGGAAGTTGGGATTTTCCTACCGAAATCAAAACTTTATTAAGTAATAATATAGCCTTTGCTACTATTAATTATCGCCTTTTAAAATTCAAAGGCGATAAAGAAGGTGTCTTGAAATCTTTGAGTGATAGTAAGAGATGTCTGCAATATATTCGTTCGATTTCTAAAGTACTCAATATTGATAAAAATAATATTGTATTGTGTGGAAGTTCGGCAGGAGCAGGGACTTCTGAATGGTTAGGCTTTTCTGATGATATGGCAGACCCTTCTAACCCAGATATTGTTTTGCGAGAATCTACACGAGTAAAGGCAATAGCCATAAAAGCAACTCAAGCCTCTTATGATTTGATACGTTATGAAACAGATGTTTTCTTAGAGTATAATTTCAGTTGGAGGGAATATCTAGAAGAGGATTCCGACATGGTAGATAGATTTAAGTCTTTTTATGGAATGAGCCAACTCAATCATTTTTACTCTGATAGTATAAAATTATATAGAAAAAAAGTAGATATGCTTGCTATGATGAGTCAAGATGATCCAGAATTTTGGGTTTCGAATCCACAAACTCCTGCTGTAAAACCTACTGTATCGAATGTTTTGAATCATCATTCTTTTCATGCACGTATTTTGAAAGAATGGGGAGATAGTTTGAACATTCCCAACGTATCTTATTATGGAAATTATGAAGATCCAAGTGGAGAAACTTTTGTAGATTTTATGATTAGAAAGACAAAGGAAAATTAATCTTAGTAAAAACAGAAAAGTCATTAGTATATCTCTAAGCCTGATTTGCTGTTGCGATAATCAGTAACCAACACGCATACAAAATAATTCGGTAATTGCTTTCTTGTTGGTCTTCCGTAATACCAAAAAATAACAAAAATACCGTTGCCTTTGTCTTTAACTTCTACTTGCCATTGTGATTATCTAAAATAGAAATAAATTAATAAAGAAAAATTTTATTCTAAAAACAAGAACTTGGTAGGATTTTGGGATAAGATTAAAGATAGGATATGAAAAATTTGATAAAAATAAATAGTATTTGTCCTTTTAGGTAGATAGAAAACGAAATTATGCTTTTAACTAATTTTGCTTTCAAGTTTATTTTACTCAAAACAAGTATAACCTATAATCAGTTTAATAAAACAGAAATTACTTTTTAATAGTCATTTTTTAATCTTATCAACATTAATTTAATACAATGAAAAACTTAAATATTTACTCGTTACTTATTTTTACTTTTGCATTTTGCATTCTATCAACTACTTCTTTTGCACAGCGAAACAAAAATCCGTATAAAGATAAAGGAAAGACAATCGCAGTAGATGAAAAAAATGTTTACGATGCTAGTAAAGACAAAAACAGAAAAGAATTACACCTAAAAGATACTATTCCAGCAGAAGATTTTGCTGAATTTGTAGGCAAGATAAAAGAAGTCAAAACGCCTTATGATTTGAGTGAGAAATCAAATGCAAAATCGTTTTCTCCAATTTCGATGACTATTTACAATAAGTATTTTAATATTATCAATGGTTTGGGAGAAAAAGTAATGGTCGAACCAAATGGAAGAAATCGTTTGTCTTTAATCGGAAAATTAGCTGATATGCCAGAGGGAATTACGGCACTTTTATTTTATGGCTACGACGGTTCTATTTTTCAATTCACAAAACTAGTTACCTTCAACGAAGCAGGAATTCCGATTGAAGAAAAAAATGTACAATATTACATTAAAGGTTCGGAAGACGGTTTTACACAAAAAGAAAAAGTAACTTGCAAAATCAATGAAGACAAAACGGTAAGTTGTATGACTTATGCTGCTGAAGGCGAAGAAGAAGAAATGACTGTAAAATCAGGTACAATTCACGAAGTACAACCAGACGGAACGATTGAAGAAATCGGAATTGTAGATTTGGAAAGAGAAATGGAGATGGAAATGGAAAATAAAGACGACAAATAAATCGTCTTACAACTAGAAATTCAACAAAAGAACACTTAGTAGAACTTTAAGATAATCAAAACCAAAACGTTATTCACTCCGTTTTTATAAGCGAAGGGAATAACGTTTTTTTGTGCTTTATTTTATGTTTGCCGAGTTTAGATTACTAACCATTAGCAACGTAGAAATTAAATAAACTTCTGTCCTTCACTAAATTATACTCAAAAAAAAATCTATATAAACTATGAAACCGAATAATGAAGCATTGACACTTTCTGCACTTATTTTGGGTGTTGGAGTGGTTCTTATTATTACTGTGGTTATGTTTTTTTCAAATGATTCTTCTACAAGTGGAGGAGCTTCTACTGATACAACAGCAGATGCAGCAGCACCAGTTGAGGACATAAACACAAAAGTAGCCTCACTTGCCGAACCTCAAAAAGCAACTGTCTTGCAAGGACACGAACTTTTTCAAGGGAATTGCGCCCAGTGTCATGCCGTGAATAAAAAAGTAGTTGGTCCTGCGCTTAGTGGTGTCATGAATCGCTGGTCTAGCGAAGCCGAAATTATTTATTTTATTAAATATCCAGAAAAAGTAATTACGAGTGGAAAGAACGATTATGCCAAAAAACTCTATGACGAATACGGACAAATGATGCCAAATCATGATTTTTTTAAAGACGAGCAAATCCAATCTATTCTTACGTATATTAAGTTTGAATCTGGAGAAGAAATCGCTATGAAATAAAAAAAATAATCCAATCGCTTCTTAATTTTATCTCTATCAGAAATTTAGATTTTTGGTAGAGATATTTTTTTCTTTTATCACAGACTTCCTAGTCTGTGTAAAATAAACTATCTTACATAATGTTATGTCACACAATCAAAAAATCAATCTTATCAGTATTCTCTTAGTTCTTATTGCTATTGCAATGATTGTAATTGGAATCGCATCAAATATTCTTCCTCCTCCTCTTACTGGAATTGGTTTTTTAGTGATTGCTTACGGCTTTCAAATTTTTAAGAAATAGGATTGATTTGTACGTATGAAAAAATAGTATGCTTTTACTTTTTGCAAAATGGATAGTTATAGTTTTTGGATTTTTTTTGATTTTTGCAGGCTTTTTGATGCTTTTCAATCCAAAGAAAGCTAGAGAAACAATAGGAAAAGCAGGAAGTACCAATCTTATAAATTATGGAGAAATTACTATTCGTATAATCGTTTCGGTAGCTCTGATTTTGTATGCAGATGCTTGTCGTTATCCAGAATTATTTCAAGTTTTAGGTTGGTTTATGTTTGTTACTTCTCTTATTCTTTATTGTGTTCCACCAAAAACTCATCACGCTTTTTCTTCAAAAGCAGCCGATATATTAAAACCTATTTATCTTCGTTTGCTGTTTCCCTTTGCTCTATTTTTTGGTGGATTTATTTTGTATTGTGTTTTTTGAAAACCTATTTTTCCAATTGTGTCGACGCTGTTCAACACAATTCAGTTTTACTCTAATTTCTTTTTTTCTACTCTCTCTTTAGCTTCTAAAAGCGTGGTATGTAATTTTCTTTCTAGTTCGTTTTTAGAAGGTAATTCTGTCCAATATTCGGCTACCAAAATCCCATCTTTTCCCATTTCTAAAAGTTCTACTTGTTCATTACTTGCTTCAGCACAAAGAATAAGACCAATAGGATTATTTTCGTGTTCTTGTTTCTCGTATTTGGTTAGCCATTTCAGATAAAGTTCCATTTGTCCTTTATGAGCAGCCTTAAATTTTCCTATTTTGAGTTCAATGGCTACCAAACGTTTCAATTTTCTATGATAAAAAAGTAAGTCTAAATAAAAATCTTCATCGTCTATTATCATTCTTTTTTGCCTTTCTACAAATGCAAATCCTTTTCCCAGCTCTAATATAAAAAGTTCTAATTCTTTAAGAATGGCAGCTTCCAAATCATACTCTAAATATCCTTCTTTCAGTCCAAGAAAATCCAAAAAATAAGGATCTTTAAAACTTTTCTTTATCTGTGTCGAATTCTCATCTAGCTTCAAGGCAGCAATTTGATTGTGCTCAAAAACTTTACGCTCTATTTGTTCTCGTGTAAAATGAACACTCCAGCTTTCCTCTGCAATGCGCTCTGCATAAAAGTGACGCATGAGTTGATTTTTTAAAGGCAATAATTCTATAAAATGCGACCAACTCAATCGTTGAGATAATTCAAATACTGTTTTAAGATCATCAAACTGATTTGCAAATTGTATCATTCGACGTACATTCCGTAATGTAAAGTTCCTACCAAACTGTTTTTCCAATTGTGTTGACGCTGTCGACACAATCTGTTTGGAATAACTAGCACGCTGATTATTCAAAATATGTTCATTTATTTTCTTTCCTACTTGCCAAAAAGTAAGAATCATTCCACTATTTATTCGTGTCGCCACTTTTTGTTTTCCTCCCTCCACCAAAACAGATAATTCTTGGTAAAGTGGTTGGTCTAGTTGATCGTCTTTCATTGTACAGTAAAATAAAAATAGGAAATAGATTATATCTAAAATTAATCAAAATCGATAGTATTTCAAAGGAGTAATTTTAGTGGATAGAAAGATTAATTGCTAAGAACTACACAAAAACAACCGATTAAAAAATCCATTTCGTTCGAAAGGAAAGCTATTTTAATCTTATTCTGACTATAAAAGGCTTTATGTTTGCTATTTTGATTAAATTAGTAGTAAATTATAGCTAAGAATAAAAATTACTAGAATAAACGAAGCGAAAGTAATAGATTATTATAATAGCCTTTTCCCTAAAAACAGTAATCCTAATGTTTGAGCGTCTGACCACGAAACTAATTGGAGGTTTCTCCCTTATCCTTATTTTATCGATTGCAGTCAATGTTTTTGCTATTTTCAAGCTCTTGCAGGTACAAGATGTTGCCCTTGAGATTAGTGAAAATTGGATGCCGAGTATCTATGAAATGTCAATGATTAGTGCCAATACTTCTGATCATATGATACGTCAGCAACAGCACATTTTTGCCCTTTCAGAAATTGAAATGTCGGAATATGAAGGATTGATGCGATTGGATAAAGAAAATATTTCTCGTAGTGAAAAAAGTTATAAACAACTTCTTCAAGAAAGAGAAGAGATTTTGAACGCTAGAATTACAGAAGAAGAAAATGACCCAGATTTAAAAGATCTCAGGAAAAACAAAGATAATTTTGAAACTTTCCAAACAAACTATAAAAAATATTTGGAAGAAAGTGAAAAGATAAAACAACTTTCAAGATACAATAATAAAGAAGAAGCAAAAGAAAAACTACGTGAACGCTCGTTTTTGTCTTTCGAAGCTAGTAATCAGACACTTAATCAAATCATCTTTGATAACTTTGAAAACGCTAGAGAAGCAGCCAAACGAAGTGAAGAAATCTATACTAATTCTAGTCGTTGGATTATTGGTTTTACTGTTTTTTCTATTTTGGTAAGTATTGCTGTTGCCTTTTTTATTGTTCGAAATACTCGTAAACAAATTGGAGGAGAGCCTTCTGATATTGCAGAAATGGCTCGTAGAGTTTCAGCAGGAGATTTAACGATGGAGTTTAATAGAGTAGAATCTCAAGAAAGTATTTATTCCTCTGTAAGAAAAGTAGTAGAGAATTTAAGAGAAGTTTCTAAGATTACCAACAACATTGCAAAGGGGGATTTATCAAGACAAATTGAAGTAAAGAGTTCGAATGACCTTTTAGCCATTTCGATTAATCAAATGATCGAGAACTTCAAAAGTATTATCAATCAAGCACAAGTTATTGCCAAAGGAGATTATACAGCAAATGTAAAAGAACGAGGAGAAGAAGATGAGCTTAGTGCAGCCTTGCAGCGAATGACAGAAAGTTTGAGAACAAACAAAATCGAAACCTTCGAACAAAACTGGATAAAAGATGGCATCAATCAACTTGCTCAACAGCTTTCTGGAAATCTTCTTTCATTAGAACTCAGTTGAAAAGCGATTAATTTTATTTCTCGTTATACCGAATCGGCACAAGGTGTTATGTATTTGGTCGATAATTATTCCTCAAAACTAAAATTAAACGCTTCCTATGCTTTTACAGAGCGTTCTGGATTATCGAATGAATACAAAATTGGCGAAGGTTTGGTTGGTCAAGTGGGATTAGAACGCAGTCCGATTTTACTCAAAAATATCAGAAGACAAGACATGTCGCTTTCCACAGGAACAGTTGAAGAACCACCAACTCATGTTTATGCTTTTCCACTAGTTTTTGAATATGAATTATATGGAGTAATTGAACTGGCTTCTTTTGAGCCTTTTACACAACTCAAACAAGAATTTTTACAACAAGCTGCAAATACTATCGTAACTTATATTTATTCTGTTCTTCAAACTGATAGAATTAAAGGACTTTTGGCTACTTCGGAAGAAGCCACACGAAGTGCACAAGCAAGAGCACAAGAAATCGAACAAGCCAACGAAAGACTGGAAGTTCAGCAAGGAGAATTACAGGAAAAATCAGAAGAGCTGCGTCGTAGAAATGAAAGTTTGATTTTGGCAAAAGAAGAACTAGACAGAAGAGCAGAACAGTTGGAACTTTCGAATAAATACAAATCAGAGTTTTTGGCTAATATGTCACATGAGCTTCGAACGCCACTCAATTCGATTATTATGCTTTCCAAAATGCTTTCCAAAAATGAGAAAGATACATTGATTGAAAAAGATGTCAAAAAAGCAAAAATTATCTACAAATCGGGTGGCGAACTTTTACGTTTAATCAATGATATTCTTGACCTTTCTAAGATTGAAGCTGGTAAAATGGTAATTAATCCTGTGGAATTTGCCAACAAGGAAATCGTAACAGATATGAACGATTTGTTTCAAGGAATTGCACAAGAAAAAGGAATTCAGTTTGTTACAGAAGACAAGACCAAATCGTATATGTATAGCGATAAGGAAAGACTGGCGCAAATTTTACGAAACTTCTTGTCTAATTCTTTCAAATTTACCAAAAAAGGACAAGTCAAATTATCCATTACCGACCACGACGACGACCATTACAGATACAGTATTAGCGATACAGGAATCGGAATTCCAAAAGACAAACAACAGGTTATTTTTGAAGCCTTTAAGCAAGCTGACGGAACCACATCAAGAGAATATGGTGGAACAGGTTTGGGATTATCCATTGCTAGAGAACTCACAAAATTATTACAAGGTTATATAGAATTAGATTCGGAAGCAGGAAAAGGAAGTACATTTTCAATCGTTTTACCAAAAAGATTAGACGAAGAATTAGCCGAACGAGAAGACCGAGTAACCGTTGTGGTTAAGAATTTGGAAACAGGAAAAAACAAACCATCCTCTCAAAAACGTTTGCCTAGAAAATTGATTAGAGAAGATATTGAAGATGATAGAGATAATATTCTCAAAAACGATAGTGTTATTTTGATTATTGAAGATGAAGTTCAGTTTGCCGAAAGTATGGCAGAAGTACTGCATTCTCAAAATATCAAAACGCTCATTGCTCAAAGTGGAGAAGAAGGAATTGATCTAGCGATGCAGTACAAACCGAGTGGAATTATTCTTGATTTGGGATTGCCTGATATTGACGGAACAGATGTTTTGAGAAAATTAAAATCGTATAAAGAATTGCGTCATATTCCTATCGAAATTATCTCGGCTAGAGACAAAGACAATGATTTGCTGGCAACGGGTGCTTTTGGTTTCCTCCAAAAACCGATTGATGAAAACGTCTTGAAAACGGCTATGGCTGACATGCTTCGCCTTTCTCAAAAGAAGGTAAAAGATTTGTTGGTTGTCGAAGATGACGAATCACAAATGGAAGCCATAAAAGAACTCATTATTGGCGATGATGTAAAAGTAACAGGTGTAAAGAGTCAGAGAGAAGCTATTGAAGCCATTGAAAAAGGTAGTTTTGATGGTGCCATTGTAGATTTGGGTCTGAAAGATGGAAGTGGTCAAGATGTTTGTAAATATATAAACGAAAATCACTCAAATATTCCTGTTATTATTTATACTGGCAAAACACTTTCTCATGAAGAAGAAACCAATCTGAGACAAGCCGCTCAAAGTATTATCTTGAAGACAAGAGATACAGACGAAAAACTACGTGAAGAAGTAGCTTTGTTTTTACATAGAATGGAGGAAGAAGTGGAAAAAGAAGTACAGAAAGAAACTCCAAAAAAGGAGAAAAAAAGAGAAAATGGACAGAAAACACGTACTGCCGAATTAGCAGAATCTTTGTTAGCCGAACTAAAAGTGGATAAAGAATTAGAAGAGTTGTTGCCAATAAAGGGCAAAACGAATAAGAAAAATAAAGAAAATAAAGAAGGATTAGAAGGCGATGTTCCTCCTCGTTCGCTTACTCGTAATTCTATAAACGAAGAAATGAATGAGGACGACGACGAAACAGAAGAATACAAATCTGCTAATGAGTCTATAAAAGAAGTGAGTAAAGAAGAAGCAATTAAGCTCATCAAAAACAAAACTATTTTGGTTGTCGATGATGATATTCGCAATATTTTTGTGATTGCATCGGCTTTAGAAACTTATGAAGCCAACATTTTGGAAGCTATGAACGGTCAGCAAGCTATTGATATGCTGCGAGAAGAAGATATAGATTTGGTATTAATGGATTCGGTAATGCCAGAAATGAACGGACTTGATGCGATGAGAATTATTCGTCAAGATGAAGATTTAAAACATTATCCAATCGTTGCTATTACTGGAAAAGCACAGGAAGAAGACAAACAAGAGTGTTTTGAAGCTGGTGCAAATGATTACATTGTTAAGCCTGTTGATTATGATCAACTTGTTTATACAGTTTGTAAGTGGATTGGAAAACGAGTTTAAAGTGTTTTTTCCCACGAATAAATTCGTGGGTTTCATTTTTATTAAGAAAAAACGATTTGCATTTATCTTCATTTTTCATAAAAATCATATATATCATTTACCACCAGTTACGGTATTTTCATTCAAAACTACCTTCAATCGTTTCAGCTATTTTTTCAAAAGACCAATTTTGAATAATTTGATACGAATTTTTGCCCATTTCTTTGGCTTGTTTCTGTGAGGTAATTTTGCTCATTGCTTCTTTTAGAGAATCTAAACTTTCGCTTTGAAAAACAAAACCATTTGCTTCTTGATTACTGTTTTTTGATTGGATTAAATCTACTGCACAACCTACTTTTGTGCTTGTTATAACTGCTTTTCCAGATGCCATTGCTTCGTTAATAGCAAGTCCCCATGTTTCTCCTGCGCCTTTTGAGGGAAGAACAAAAACGTCGCAGAGAAGATAAACAAGTGGCATTTTAGATTGATTCTGAAAAGGCAAGAAATGAATAGTTGGATAGGTTTCTGCTTTCTGTTTTAGCTGATGTTCTAATTCTCCATTTCCCAAAAAAATCAAGTGTTCTTTATTCCTGTTTGCTTTTTCTTCGTTATTTTGTCTTTGAACAAAGGCTTCTAAAAGTAGTAAAGGAGATTTTTTGGGTTCAAATTTTCCTGCAAAAAGCCATACTAATTCGTCTTCTTTTATGCCTAATTCTGTTCTCCATTGTTTGGCTAATTCTGTATTTTGTTCTGTTGGTGTAAAACGAGAATTATCAATGGCGTGTGGTGCAAAACTTAGTTTATCATTGCTTACAGAGGCGTGTTTGTAATAATTTTTATTGTTTGTTCCGACAAAAAAGGCTTTGTCAATAGTAGAATACAACCAAGTGAGAAATAATTTGCGAGCTATTTTTTTGGGAAATGAAATTTTATCTAACAAATGAGAATCACCACGAAACCAAACAGGAATTTTGTTTTTGAAGTAACGAATTACTTTCAAATGACTTCTATAACTCCAACCAAAAACCAAAATTGCATCGGGATTATAGATTTTTATTTTTTCAATAATTGTAGGATTATAAATTCCTTTGAAATGATGTGAACCTTTATCTGTCGCTCTATTTTCCAAAAAATTATATTCATAGCCTTCCAAAAGGGGAATGTCCCATTCTATTTTTTTGCCAAATCCTTTATCAAATTTATCTTTTAGCGCATCTTCTCCCCACGTATAAAACACATTTATTCCTATCTTTTTTCGTTCTGAAAGCAGTTTGAAAATAGGTGCATAATATTGAATTGGATGCGTTGTTATGATGGCTAATTTTTTCATTATTATCAAATCGTTTTGATGTGCATTCGTTTTAGCTTCGCTGAGAATTTTGTCCTTCTCAAAAGCAAATTGTTTTGCTTCCTTAGGTTTTTTAATAAATCACACTTTTGAGGAAGCGTTTTGTTCAATTCTGAAGAACTAAACCTACAAAAAAAGATAGATTTTAAAATTTGATAAATCAAATTGCTACATTCAAACTATGTAGCCACTTTATTTATCACTATTATTTTAAACAATAATTCACTAATTTTAAACAAAACTAGAATGCAGAGAAGTAACAAGAGTAATAGGAGAAGTATGTATTTGATGTTCTTGCAACCAGTTTTCTAATACCACCAAGTTCCAAACTCTAGCCCACGAAACTCTAGGGTCATTTTCTAAAAACTGTTTCCAAACTTTGATAATTCCCTCTTCATTAAATTCAGGACGACTAGCCAAACTCTCAATACGCTCATCACAAAAATCAAAAAGTTCATTTTTTAGCCAAACTTGCCAAGGCAATGTAAATCCCATTTTTCTGACGATTAACTACTTCAGAAGGCAATAAATCACCTACCGAATCTACCAGTAATTTTTTTGGAGAGTAAGGAAATTTGAACGAATCTGGAACTTGTAAAACATATTCAACCAATTTGTGGTCTAAAAATGGAACACGAATTTCTAAGGTATGCGCCATACTCATCTGGTCAGAATCACGCAAAAGTATGTTTTGTAAATACGTAAAAAGCTCGGCTACCGAAATTTGTGATAAAAATGGTAATTTTTTAAAATCCTTTTGTCTTGCTAGACTTTTGAAAGCCGAACGAACTCTGTTTTCACTCAACTCATCTTTTCGTAAAAACGATTTTATACGTTCGTCTAAAAATACTTGTCTGATAAGTGGATATGTATAATCCAATTTCCAATCCTTTTGAGAAAGCAGACCAAAAAGTTTGTCAGAAGCTACTGAAGGACGGTACTTTTGTCGCAATCTTCCTACCTTAGACTTCAAAAAAACAGGTAATTTTCCAATCCATTTATTATTATTCAATTTGTTGAGCATCGTGAAAAGGTCGTAGCCAGCAAAAAGCTCATCTCCTCCCAAACCCGAAAGAGCCATATCAATCCCCTTACTCTTAGTTACTTGCGAAACAATATAGGTATTTATTCCGTCGCCACTAGGATGATCCATAGCAGAAAGAGCTTTTGGAATAATATCCAAAAAATCATTGGGTTGTAAGCGAATATCGTGGTGTTCTGTACCAAATTTGTTAGCTACCAAACGAGCGTATTTGGCTTCGCTAAATTCTTCTTCATCAAAAGAAACACAAAATGTTTTTACTTTTTGATTAGACATTCGGCTCATCAATCCTACAATAATACTAGAATCTATTCCACCAGAAAGGAAAGCACCAAAAGGAACATCGGCTACCAGACGTTTTTCTACAGCTTCATTCAATCTCTCGTAAATATCCTTCTTTATATTTTTATAGGTCGTGCCTATGTTTTGTTCGGTATGATGCGCTTGCCAATAGCATTTTTCTATCCATTCAGTTTCCGAAATCTCTACATAATGAGCAGGCAGAAGCATACATACATTCTCAATCATAGTGCGAGGCGCATGTACAGTCTGATAACGCAAAAAATCTTCTAAGCCATGATGATCTAGATTTTTGGGAACAAATCCAGAAGCTAAAAGCGAACGCATTTCGGATGAAAATATATATTTGTTTTCATCTCTATAATAATACAATGGTTTTATACCTAATCTATCTCTTACCAAAAATATCTTTTTTTCTACATTGTCCCAAATCGCAAGAGCAAACATTCCTTCAAAACTTTTGATACAATCAATCCCCCACTCTGAAAAAGCTGCTAAAATTACCTCCGAGTCCGAGCCTGATTTAAAGGGGTAATCTAGTTGTTCTTTGAGTGCCTTATAATTATAAATTTCTCCATTAAAAACAAGCACATAGCGTCCATCGTGAGAGTGCATCGGCTGATGTCCTGCATTAGAAAGGTCAATGATAGAGAGCCTCCGATGTCCTAATGTTACACTATTCGTAGTTTCGTCTTTCCAAATCCCTTCATCATTTCTTCCTCGGTGCGCCATTGCTTTATTCATAGCAGCTACCTTGTGCATATTATTTTGTAACGAGAAATCTACAATTCCATTTATTCCACACATAGTATAATTAAGTTGTGATAATCAAAGTATTTTTTTTAAGCAGCTTATATTAATACTATTTTTTATTTTGATTTAAAAGTTCTTCTATTTTTATGTCTACAATAATTCTGAACCAAAACCCTTGTAGAAAATGAAAAATCCGTCCTTCTTTTCCATCTAAAAAACCAAACTGAAAAAAGAAACGATAGACAAAATAAATGCACGGTCGCCAGTAAAGAGGTAATTTCCACCAAATATTTTTCAAGAACGCAATCTTTTCATCAGGATTACCAGAAAATTTTCGTGTTGTATGTTGAGAACGTAATTTCTCAATTCGTTCTACTTCCTCTTGTGCTACAAGGTCGCTATATTTGTTGTGTTTGGCAAGCCAAAAAGAAATATCGTTTTCCTTTGTGTTTTCTTCTATCAAAAAGCCATTTTTCCAAACCTGAGTTTTTCCTTTGATAACAAACCGATGATCCATGTTTTCGTTGAGGTCAGAATGTCCGTATCCTTTTCTAAACATTTTGAGTAAATACTTCGGAAAATAACCACCGTGTTTTATCCAACGCCCTCTAAAATAATTCTTTCGATTAAAATAAATCCCATTTACATCTTTGGAAACTGTATTTTTATCAAATAAATTTAATTTTTGTTTTAATTCTGGCGTAATTATTTGGTCTGCATCAAGTCCGATAATCCATTCTGTTTGAATAGCAAAATTAGTCAAAGCAAAGTCCCATTGTTTAGGATGATTTTCAAATTTATTATACAACACTTCTGCTCCGTAGGCCTCTGCAATTGATAAAGTAGCATCCGTACTCCCTGAATCCAATATAAAAATAGGTGCATTCAATCCCTCCATCGACTTCAACAAACGAGGTAGATGTAATTCTTCATTAAAGGTAAGAATGATAAACGAAAAGTAAGACATAAAATAAGTGATACAGGAACTAATACACCAACTAAAAACTCTTAAAATCTTGTCTGAATCGAAAACACAGAATTATAAATCAACTACCAGTAGGAGTAACATTTTCCAAATTTCGTACACGAACTCATTTTTGTCAAAATAATAGTTTGCCTTTTCCGTAAAAAAGATTTTGCAAACCCTATTTTATGGAGAAAAGACGACTGCACAGAATAAAATTCGGTAGTAGTATTTCTATTTTAGAATGTCACTCCTATTGAACTACAAAACTATAAATTTTTTTTTGATTTTGCAGTAATTAAATAAGTATTCGTATCTTTCTATCTATCAATACACTTCTATTTAATAAAATGTACTCAATCAAATCATTTTCTCTTGCCTTTCTGTTTTACTTGATTTGCTTTGTTTCTGCTTTTTCTCAAAACCAGCAAGTAGAAATAGTAAAATTAGATTCTCCTTTAGACATAAATCCGAAGGCTACTTTTGATATTAAAAATGAAAACGTAGCTCATGATAGTTTGCTAAACTACGCTTTTGTTTATTCAGACTATACAAAAAAGCAAACTTTTGAAGAAATAACTAAACAACAAGACAAATTTGTAAAACATTCAGATACAACGAGCTGGAATCCTGATTGTGTTCATTGGGTCAGAATTACGATAAACAATACACTTCCTCACGAGTACGAATGGGTTTTGAATCTGGGTAAAGATTTGAATTATGTTGATGTTTTTGACCCTTTGCCTACTCTCAATCAGTATGCTCATAAAAGGAATGGTATTTTTATTTCTCCTTCTGAAAGGAATATAGATGAGATGGTTTCTCAAACCAAAGTGCAGATTAGTTTCCTTCCAAAATCTAAAAAAACGTTATTTATTCGTTATGAAAATATAAATAATCGCCCAGTAAGAGCAGATTTGAGATTAATAAAAAAAGATACCTTCGAACAAGAAGTAAAATATAGAAATCTTTCTCAAGGAATTTTTCAAGGTCTTATTTGGATAATGGTTTTTTATAATTTTCTGATTTTTATCCTTAATAAAGAACGTGTTTATCTTTATTATTCGCTTTACTTATTAGGAACGGCTTTGTTTTTAATGGTCATGAGTAGTTTGGCTTTAGATGGGATAAATGGCGAACTGTTTCATTACATTTGGTATTTTGCAGGTCTTTGTGTGGCTTTTTATTATCTTTTTATGCGTTCGTTTTTGAAGACAGACGAGCTTTTTCCTTCTTTAGACAAAGCAATTAAAATAGCTATTTATATTCAGTTTTTGGTAGTTGGTTTTGTAATTATTTATCATTTTACGAAAGATATAAAACTGATTGCAGACCTTTATTTTCTTTCTATTGGACTTCAAGCACTTTTTATTTTGGTTCTTTTGGTTTGGTTACTAATCATTTTGAATAAGAAAAAGGCAAGCAAAAAAATAAATAAGAAACTAATGTATTTTTTTATTGCTGGTTCGTTTGCACTTATATTTGGAGCAGCAGTAGGAAACGCCATCAACTTTTTAGATTTGGCATCAAGAACAATAGGAGGCGTTTTTGTACAAGTAGGAGTTATAGCCGAAATATTACTTTTTTCAATGGGCTTAGGATATAGAATGAAACTCAACGAACGAGAAAAACAAACGGTACAAGAAAAATTAATCGTTCAACTCAAAGAAAACGAATCATTACAGAAAACATTAAATCAAGAGCTTGAAATAAAAGTAGCCGAACGAACACAGGAAATAGAATTACAAAAAGAACAAATCAATAAGAAAAATCATCAACTTGAAGAAACAAATAAAAAAATGACGGACAGTATTACGTATGCTGCACGTATTCAGGGAGCTATTTTGGGAGATATAACGCAGTTGGAAGAAGAATTAGGAAATGCTTTTATACTTTTTCGTCCTCGTGATATTGTGAGTGGAGATTTTTATTGGCTCAAAAAAATAACGATTGAAGACAAAAATTATAAAATATTTGTGGTAGCAGATTGTACAGGACACGGCGTTCCAGGAGCATTTATGACTGTTATGGGCGTGGATTCGTTAGAGGAAATTGTAAATAGTGAAAAGACATGGAAACCCGACCAAATTCTTTATAAATTGGATAAACGAATTACGGCAGCAACCACACAACGCCAAACAACAGGAAGGCAGATTCGTGACGGAATGGATATAGTAATTTTGGTTTTTGAAGAAGGAACAGATAAAGCTTATTTTGCAGGCGCAAAAAATCCACTTTTTCATATACGAGGAAACGAGCAATTACTCACAAAAGGCTCTTCTTCTGCTATTGGAGGAACAACAAGAAGAGCAAAATCATTCGAAATGCACGAAATTACCTATCAAAAAGGAGATGTTTTTTATCTTTATTCTGATGGTTTTCAAGACCAATTTGGAGGAGAAAAAGGAATGAAATATATGAGTAAATTATTTAGACAAAAATTAATTGAAATTTCTAGTTTTCCAATGAACACACAAAAAGAAATATTAGACAAAGAATTTGTAGAATGGAAAGGAAATCAATCTCAAACCGATGATGTGATTTTAGCAGCAATTAGGATGTAGAAAATTAATATTTTTGTAAAACACATTATTAGATAAAATAGCATTTCATTTAAAAAAATAGAGTAATGAAAATTCTTCATACAGCAGATTGGCATTTAGGAAAAAAATTAGGTGATTTTCCTCGTTTGGAAGAACAGAAACAAGTTTTAGACGAGCTTTGTCAGATTGCAGACGACCAAAGTGTTGATGTTGTTTTGATAGCAGGAGATCTATTCGATATTCCTTTACCTTCAAATGATGCCAATCAGTTATTTTTAAAGACACTTCAACGACTTTCAAAAAATGGTTCTCGTCCTGTAGTGGCGATTGCTGGAAATCACGATTCGGCTCAATATATTGCTAACTTTAGTGTTTGGGGAAGCGAACTAGGAATTTTTTTGTTAGGTTATCCAAATGATAAATTACCAAAACTGAAACTAGAAAATGGAGTAGAGATTTTGAGAAGTGAGGAAGGTTTTCTAGAACTTATGATGCCCAACTGGCAGACTCCGTTACGTCTTTTGCTTACTCCTTATGCTAACGAACTACGACTGAAGACTCATTTTAGTTTGGATAATCAAGAGCAAGAATTGAGAGAGTTTTTGCAAGATTTATGGAAAAAGCAAGCTGATAGTTATCTTGACGAAAATGGAATTAATATCTTGATGGGACATTTGTTTGTCATGGAAAAAGGAGGAGTACAAGAAAAAGAATCTGATGACGAAAAATCTATTTTGGTAGGTTCGGCACAACCTATTTATACAGAAAATTTTCCTGCAAGCATTCAATATGTAGCTCTAGGACATTTACACCGTTATCATTCTACACAAACAGAACCCTTTCCTGTTGTTTATAGTGGAAGCCTTTTGGCATACAGTTTTTCGGAAGCCTATCAAAAAAAGTATGTAGTAATTTTAGATGCAGAAGCAAAACAATCGATTGAATATCAAAAAATAGAGCTTACAGGTTGTAAGGAATTAAAACGCAAAACATTTTCTAAAACACAAGAAGCTATTACGTGGCTCAATGAAGACCAAGCCAGCGAAAAACCTTGTCTTTTAGAACTGACTATCGAAACAGATGATTTTCTTTCTGCTGCCGATGCCCAGTTGTTGTACGCTGCTCATAAAGGAATTGTAGGAACAATTATTCCACGTATAAAAGGAAAAAGAAACGAAACAGAATCAGAAATAGATTATTCTAAAAATATTAATGAATTGTTTACTGATTTTTTTACCAAACAAAATGAAGGACAACAACCAAATGAAGAAATTATGAATCTTTTTGAAGAAATAAAGAATGAGAAAATGGGAAATGGAAATTTGGGAAATAGGAAATGAGGGGAATTGCAAATACAAACTCATTAAACATTATCACGGTTATCTACAGGTCTAACAATCAATTAGTTATAGAAAAGCAAAACAGTCTTATTTTTCCATAACGACAGGTTTGCAAACCTGTCGTTATGGAAAAATGAACATTACTAAATCAACCGTAATAAGGTTTATTGTAGGTGAAAGGCTTGCCCTTGCCTAGATTAGTTAAACACAAAAAAAAGCATATTCTAAGTTACTAGAATATGCTTTTTGCTTGAGATTAAATAAATTATTGTTTCACAACCCAAAATTAGTCTTGTTTGTAAGGCGCACCGTTTGCTTTTGCTTCTCCACCTACTACATTTCCTTTAAAAGAGATTTGAGTTTGCCCACCTTCAATATTCGCTTTTACGGTAGCCGTTTTGTTTTGCGCTCCTGGCTTTCCAGAAGAATTAAAAGTAAGAGAAATAGTTCCTTCACTTCCTGGTGCTACTGGGTCTTTTGTATAATCTGAAGCCGTACAACCACAAGAAGGCTGAACACCTGTAAGAATTAGAGGAGCTTCACCTGTATTTTTGAATTTGAAAACGTGTTCTACTACTTCGCCTTCTTTGATGTCTCCAAAATCGTGTACTTGTTCTTCAAACTCAATAGCTGCTAAATTTGCAGCAACTTCTGTATTAGCTACTTCAACATTCATAGTAGAAGCATCATCAGTAATTGTATTTGTAATGTCTGCACTTGCAGAAGTATCATCTGTACTTGCTTCGCTAGATTTTTCTCCAGAACAAGCTACAAAAAAACTGCTCATTCCTAAGATTAAGAATGTTCCGATTATTTTATTCATTTTCATATATAATTGATTTTTTAGTGGAATAATTTTGAAATAATTACACAAAGATACTACAAATTCTTTTCTCTAAGTAAATCATAAATAGAATTTTGTATATTTTAATCTTGCAACCTTCTCAAATACTACTTTTGAGTACGAATTTGTGAAATAAGTGCATCAATTTCAGAACGCAAATCTTCTGTACGCTCTCTTACATCTTCAATTACCTTCTTGCCTTCTTCTTGTGCTTCTTTAGAAAAAACGTTTTCATTTGTAGAATTTATTTTGTCTAAAAGAGAATTTACTCTATCACGAGTACGGTACAAACGATAATTGAGACGACTACGAGTATTTTTTCCTTTATCTGGGGCATATAAAATCCCAAAAAATGTTCCAATAGCTGCTGCACCCACTACGCCAGCAAGCAATCCGATATGAGATGATTTCATAGTATTAGTATTATATTATTATTTTTCATTCAGTAATTAAATTAGAAAATATTCAAAATTAATTACTTTAATTTGAGTTTGCGTTTTGGTTTGTGTATCTATTAACGCATTTATGAATGTATTAGTTTGACAAAAAACAGATTTTTCATTTTAATTATTGATTATCCAACAGTCCACGTCCACTTTTTTTGATTTTGCCTTCATTTAGCAAATATTCAGAAAGCGTATCCAAAATACCATTTACAAACTCTTTGCTTTTTGGAGTACTATAATTTTTGGCAAGTTCTACATATTCGTTTATCGAAACTTTCACAGGAATACTAGGACAATGTATCATTTCGCTAATTGCCATTTTCAAAATTAGTGTATCAGTCATGGCTACTCTATTAATGTCCCAATTTTTGAGTCTTTCGCTAATCAGTTTCTCGTTTTCTAAGCTCTCATTTACAGTATTTTGAAAAAGCTCTTCAAAAAACTCTCTGTCATCTTCCCAGTTACGAGAAAGCACATAGAGTTCTACAGGCTTATTATTTGAGATATTTTCCTGTTCTTCTATATTCTTTACTGTCTTTAGAAGCATATTTCGAAGTACGCTTCTATTCTCTGACCAGTAAATGTCATTCTCATCAAAAAAATCATCCAACACTTCATTTTGCATAATAAAGTCTCTTGTTAGAGTTATCATAAACTCCTTATCGTGCAAAAATGTAGGCTTCTTTAGGGCAAGATAATTTTTATAAAACTCTTCTTCTTTAAGTAGTTTGAACCAATGTTTTATGGTCACACTATTCCAATTCAAACCCACCAAAAGGTCTTGTAATTCTTGATGTTCTTTAAGATGCTTTATTAGTGCATTATTTACAAAATGAAGCTCGGAATCAAAAACGATTTCTTTTGAATATTGTCTTGCTTTGCGAGAGTGATATTCGTTTTCAGAATGGTCTGCTAATGAGATGAGGAGTTTGAGGAGTTTGAGGTAATCGTCGTGAATTCCTTCTGTTTTCTTTACCATTTCTAGTTTTTGCAAACGTCTTTCTTTCTGGATTTGCAGATTATAGATACGCATGGCTTCACTTACAGCCACATCTACGTCTGCATGTTCGCCTACTGCTTCCAACGTTTCATTTTGATAATTTTCTTTGAATAGCTGTTTACCTAATTTTCTTTTCTGAGCTACTTCTTCGTTTGTCGGAATGACCATCGAGTTCAGATTAGGTTCAAATTTTTGATGGATATAATCCAAAGCCAATTGATAATTGGAGCGTTGTGCTTGCTCTAAAGCATACAAAGCCTGCATAGCTTTCAGGCGTAGAATACGACGATTTAACATTTTTGTATATGGAAAGTATCAAAACGAGTGAATAAAAAGAATAACCATTTGTTAGTCTTATCATTTGTTTTCTTTATCGCTAGTAAAAGTATAAACGATAAAGAAATTTATGAATACAAAAGTACGAAAAAATGTTTGAGTAGTGATAGATTGATGATTATATTTATTCACACCAATATGAATGACATTTCTAAATAAACAAATAGTTACCAAATTTTATTCTGTGCAATCGTCCTTTTTCCATAAAATAGGGGTTGTAAAACCCTGTTTTATGGAAAAAGCAAACTATTATTTTGTCGAAAATAAGTTTATTATACAGAAATTGGAAAATGTCACTTACATTGTTGACACAGTTTTAATTAGATGTTATCACGGTTATTTGCAGGTTTGGTAATCAAAAAGTTATATAAAATGCAAAACAGTCTTATTTTTCCATAGCATTAGGTTTGCAAACCTAGTACTATGGAAAAATGACAGTACTAAAATTTCCCACAAATTTATTCGTGGGTTTGGTCTAAACTTTGATGTTGCGTAACATCGGTCAATAAATAAAAATTACTCCACTAGAGGCAATTCAATAAAAAAAGTAGTCCCAAAATAGGGTTCTGTTTCGAACCAAATTTTTCCTCCTGCGTGTTCTATTCCTCTTTTTGCCACCGAGAGACCAATCCCAGAACCTGTTGATTTGGTAGTAAAGTTAGGAATAAAAAGCTTTTTGGCTGTCTCTTCATCAATTCCTTTTCCATTGTCCCGAATGTAGAGTAAAATGGTTTGAGGTGTTTTTTGATTTGTTCGTAATGGTGTTTTTTCTAATACTACATTTATATGTGGATCTTTTTCTTCTACAGCTTGTATGCCATTCAAAATCAAGTTTGTAAAAATGCGTCCCATTAGCTTTGCATCTCCATTGACGTAAAATTCTCCTTGATCAATAATGGCATCTAAACGCACGCTTCCATCATTTTTATATAAAATAAGCGTTTCTTGCAAGACCATCGAAACATCAAAACGCTCTGTTTTTGGAATAGGCATTTTGGCAAACGCTGAAAACGAAGTTGCAATATCACTCAATGTATCTACTTGTGTAAGCAAACTTTTGATAGAACGTTCGGCAGGCGATTCTTCATCAGCAAGCACTCGCTGTAAATGTTGCAAAGTTAGTTTCATTGGTGTAAGAGGGTTTTTTATTTCGTGTGCTACTTGTTTCGCCATTTCTCGCCAAGCTGATTCTTTTTCACTTGCAGCAAGCGCAGCTCTACTTTCCTCCAATTTGACAAGCATTTTGTTGTATTCTCCTACCAAAAGACCAATTTCATCATCAGATTTGTAATCCAGAGGTTTGTTGTCTCCACTCAATGTAATTCTCTTCAGACGAGAAGTTACCAGACTTAACGGTTTTGTCAAATCCCGAGAAGCAAAAAAGGAAAGTACTACTAAAAGCAAAAATATCCCTGTAAAAACATTAAGCATCGTCGATACAACTTCCAAAATCTGCTCATCGGCATACCGTTGAGATTCAAAAAACGGAATATCAATCATTCCTACAATTTCGCCAGTATAAGGAGATTTAGCAACTACATAAGCCGAGTTATAATTTAGCCTTCCGATAGCTTCGCTCAAAATAGCTTTACTTTGTTTTTGTTCTATTAAAAGTGCCATCGCCTTCGGATTTATCAAAGAAGAAACCAAACCGTTATCATAAATAGTGGGTTGAGAAGAAGCTAAAAGTACGCCTTCTCTATCAAAAACATTGATTTCAGTTTGTGTAAGACGAGCAATTTCTTGAAGTGATTCTAATAACTCATCTTTTGTAATGCTTTTCTTTTCTACATAATCTGTGAGTTTGTTGGAAAAATTTTGTGCTACATTTTCGGCTTTTTGAAAGTAGGTTTTGACGGTTTGATTTCTATTTTCCGAATTTCAGAATACTAACAATCAAAATACTTAAAAGAATAGTAGGCAAGAAAAAAGCAAGATTAAGGTACAACTGAATTCTTCCTGTTAGATTAAAAGTAAAAGGTTGCTGCCTAAAATAAAGCCTATAAACTGCCAAAAGTAAAAGCATCGTCAGGACAATACAAATAAATTGCATCGAAAAATTAGTCAAAACAGACTTTAAAGGATATTTTAGAGATGAAACAACAACAGCTTTTTTGTTGTTTTCTTTTATTAAAAGATGTTTATAAGAAGAAGTTTGAAAAGTTGTTTTGTTATCAAATTTGGATAAAAATTCCTTCTCATATACAAAATTTCCCTGTGTATAAACCAGTTCTCCATTTTCAAAAATAGAATAACTCCATGCATTTCTGCCTCCCCAACGGTTGTAGTTTGAATAAGGATTATCCGATAAAAGATTGGGATAGACACTATTGGAAACTATTTTTTTGAGTTGTAATTCTAATACAATTTTCCCAATCTTGACACCACTTCTACTGATTTCACTGAAGGCAAAATAGCGTTTTGTATTGGTTGATAAATCGTGAACTAAGAAAATATCCTCATATTCTGTCGCATAATTAGGTTGCGCATATCTTGAGTACATTTCATCAAAGGTCATGGTGTTGTCATATGGCATTCCGTTTCCATTAAATAAATGTACTTTTATATCATATTTATCAAAATAATAATCTAAATAAAACTTTCTTATTTTTCTCGAAATAATATCTTTTGTAGTAAAGGAAGTCATCAACCTATTTTTAATAATTGGGTCGTAGGGAAGAGATTCTACTACATCATTCAATAAAAACTCTCCTTGCAAGTCGTTTTCTAATAAAAGCTGTTCGGCAAATTTTTCTTTTGCTACTTTTTCTCTCGTCTGTTCGAAGCAATAGATAATATAACTACTCATGATCGAAGTAGTGATTGCTCCCAAAAAAATATAAATAAAAATTTGATAAGTAAACGAACGCTCCGAACGAGGCAATTCTACAAAAACAACAACCAAAATATAAATGGTATGAATAAGGGCAATCCAAGCATCTGAAAGATTTGCATGAACACTAAAAGCATAAATTCCACTTACAATCCAACCTACCAAAATACCAACAGAAACCATTAAAATCAACTTTTTTCCTTTTATATGAAGCCATTCTATAAATCGAACTAAAATATGGACAAGCAAAAAATAAGTCGTGGCTGTAAAAATTCCTATACCCAAAGCCGTTATTTTTAGCATTGAAAAATCTAATTCTCGTGTAAAATCCAACGAAATTTGAGGAGAATGAATATACAGATTTCGAATATTGAGAAAATGATAAAATGCAATTGCAAACGAAAGAGCAATCGCTATGACAATCCCAAATTGTTTACGTTTCCGATTTCCGATGCTTCTCATGTGTGAGAGTTCGCTAAAATGAACAAACAAAAAACTACTTATAATAAAGATACAAATCACATTCAAAAACAAATCTCCTAGCGAAGGCGCAACCAAAGAAGAAGCATAATAACGAGCATTGAAAAGTAGCGTAGGCATAACCCCATTAGGCAAATCTAAGAAAAGCATCAAAAAACGAACACCAAAAAAAGTAGCTGTCAGAACAAAAAAAGCATACCAAACATTACCATTTTTCAAGAAATATAGCATCGAAAGACGAGCCTGTAGAAACACAAAAACACAAGCAATAATCATAAAAAAGAGTACTGTATAGTTTTGTGAAGACTGCCAACTATAATCAGACGGAAAAATAAGCGCAAAAAGCAAATTACTTCCCGTTCCATAAATTCTGTACGAAGATCCTTCTGGATTAAGTTGAAGACTAATATCAGGTGTAGCAAAAAGTTTTGGATTAATTCCCGAAGTCAAGAATTGATTATAAATTTTGTATTCAGAAGCCAACGGAATCAAAACTACGCCTGTCATATTATCGTATTTTGTAACAATGATTTTCTGTTTTATCAAAAACAAACCTTTGGGCGTTTCGATGGTATATTCCGAATAATTATTTTTGAGTTGGTCGTAAGAAAGTAGATAGGTGTTGTCTGTCCAGAAAAGTAATTCGCTATTTCTGAAAACATAAATCGGATATGTTCCTGTATTAGAAGTAATGAGTGAGAAATCTAATTTTTTGTAGTTCTGAATGACGGCTTCTTCTAATTCTGTGAGTTGTTTTTCAGCTACTTCCAACTCTTTGTCCGTTTTTTTACGTACCTCTTGAGTATATTCGTTGTAATCTTTTGTATTTACCAAAAAATATTGAAAACCTAAACCTGCTAATAATGCAGCAAAAGCAATAAACAGAAAAGAATAAGAAACAGATTTTGACATTATTGAAGTAACAGAAGAATAGCAAGAAGTATAAACTTAATTGGTTCTCAAATTTTGAACCTTAAATTTTTGTTTGTCCTTTCAAAATTAATTATATTAGATACAAAGAAAATCAAAAATTCTTTCACTATTTACAATTATTACAAAATTTATAGATTATGAAAAATATACTTATCGCTTTTCTGTTTTTATTTTCTTCAAACTGTTTTGCCCAAAATAATATAGATACTACAAATCTTATAGATTTCAAATTTCAAGATGATTATATTCTTGCTGCCCCTTCGCTTTATCTAAAGTGTAGAAACGATGTTTATTTTTCACTTTCTGATAATACAGATTTTGAGAAATTGAGCTTTGAAGTAAAAGGAGGAGATTTAGTAATTCAAGATAGTTCGAAGTTTGTTAGTCTTATTCCAACTGCATCAAAAACTACTTTAACTATTTTTTTTGAGGGAAAAGAGATTGCAGAACAGATATTTAAAGTGAAATTGATTCCTAAGCCAACTATTAAGCTAGAGCAACTTAGTGGTAAAGCATTAATTGAATTTCCTAAAAAGTTAAACGTAAGTGTTTCGGCAGATGAAACCTTTAAAAATGATTTACCTAATGATGCAAATTATGAAATAGAAGAGTATAAAGCCGTTTTGGTAATGGGAAAACAGATTATAGCAGAAAAATTAGTTAGAGAAGATCAATACTTTACAGCAGAAGAAGTAGAAAAATACACAAAACTCATAGAAGCAGAACCAAAAGAAAGTTGGCGATTAGTTGTGATAGTAAACGGAATCCAACGCATCAATTATAACAATGAAATTGAAAAGATTCCTGTAGGTTATTGGGGACAAGGAGATGTTTTTACTTTACCGATTGAATTAAAAGATTGAACCTTTAGACTGAAGGAAGTTCAAGTTGCAGCGTAACGAACTATTTGTAGAAACAAGAAATCAAATTTCACAAAGTTACAGCGTAACGTGCTATTGATATTTATATCAAACAATTAAACAATGATGCGTTGCGCTGCAACTAAAACTATCTTATAGAATAGTAAAATACAAATTCTATTTGGTTATATCACAAAAAGCATAACCAAAGCCATCGCCACCATCGCCAAATCTTCAATAATTGTAACGGTACTCATCGGAAGATTAAAAACATCTCCAAGACAAGCACATTTGATTTTTTTATTGCTTAGATTACTTTTTATTACTCCAATACTACTAACTCCTAAAACAAGAACCGTAATTAGATTAATATAAAAAGGAAAAATATTTATTAAATAAGCAACCCCCAAAGCAAGTTCGATAAACGGATAGACAAATCCCCACCCTTTCCATTTTGCAGCTACAATATCGTACATTTGATACGAATTGGCGAAGCCTTGCAAATTAAGTAATTTGAAAAAAGCAAAAACGATAAAGAATCCAGCCATAAAATGGCGCATCAAATCCATTCCAGAAAAATCAATAAACGGATATTGAACCAAAATACTCACTCCTAAAATAAAACCAACAATCAAAAAAAGGGGTTTGTAAGTAGAAAATGATTTGCTAGGTAATTCTGTTTCCTGTGTTTTAGTAACAGTATTTTTTTCTATTTTATTCTTTACTTCTTCACGAATTATTTCATTCTGTTTTTCTATAATGGTATAATTTCCTATTTCAGAGAGTTTTTTTTGTAAAATTTGTGTAGGAATATTCTCTTCAAAGTGAATTTTTCCATCAGAATTTTCTACACTAATATCAGCTTTTTCTATTTCTGGAAATGCCTCTAAAGTCTTTTTCACTTTTGCTTGACAACCTTTACAAGTCATTCCTGTAATTTGATATTCTTTGACTTGAGCTTGTTCTACTGTTTTCATTTTTTGTATATATTTAAGAACAGATTTTTATTTCTGTTATGGATTTCGATTAGAAAGAAGATTACTCAAAACCTTTTGTTTAGTAAAACGAGATTAAAGCAGTAGAGTTTTTTATGATTTTGTTAATGATTTATACTATTTTGTCAATAGTTGGAATAATTTCAAAAAAACTAAGATAAAGGTTTTTTACTCAAAAAAAAGTACAACAAAATTCATATTCTCCAATTCTTCTTTATATTTATAGTTATCTTTGCAGTTATTCAATTTTTTATTGAATTTTTTGACCCTATTTACGTTCTTGTTTTAGACATTTAACTTTATGAATCAGGTAGTTACATTTATTAAAATGTGATAATTTGATTTATAAAATTTCAGAACCTATTTCATTTTCTTCTTTCTAAACAAACGCTCTTTTTAAAATGATGATACAGGAAAAATTATATGAATTGAAGAATTCTGTCCTTCTTTATATCGAAGATAGAGGTCTGATGGTTTTGATGCGTCCTTTTACTACACTTTTTCAGATTGCTTTCTCGATGTGGACATTCTTCAATTTCTTTTGGATAATGGTAGTTTGTGCGCCTTTTATTATTATTCCTATTCTCATTAGTGAAAAAAGAGGAGGGACGTTTGCTTTTAAGTTTATGAAATTCTGGGGATTCAGTTTTAGTATTTTGAGTGGAATTATGTATAAAATAAAAAATAAAAAATTACTTCAAAAAGACCAGCCCTATATTTTTGTAGCTAATCACAATTCATTTTTAGATTCTCCAGCCATTACGCTCGCTATTCCAAACCAGTTTAGAGCATTAGGAAAAATTGAAATTTTGAAAATGCCTGTTTTTGGTTTAATATTCAAATATATTGGTGTTATCGTCGATAGAAGCAGTATGGACAGCAAGAGAAGAAGTCTGAGACAAGTAAAAGAAAAACTCCGAAAACAGATTCATGTAATGATTTTTCCAGAGGGAACGATGAATAATTCTAGCCACGATATGTTGCGTTTTCATGAAGGAGCTTTTATGGTTGCTATCGAAACACAAACTCCCATTGCACCCATTGTGATAAAAAATACTCGTAAAATGTTACCCAAAAATAGTTGGAGAGTAAAAGCAGGTTTTATTGAAGTTGAATTTTTAGAACCCATTTCAACAAAAGGAATGAACATTCAAGACCTTCAAAAATTAAAATTACAAGCCTTTGAGATGATGCAGAATGCGTATTCGAAAACTAATTAATCTTATGAAAATCTATCTTACTTGCCGTTGTTGGTGTTTTAGCGTAGCGACACCAACAACACAACAATTAATCTTATGAAAATCTATCTTACTCCTGGTTCTCTGAAAATTATTTTATCGCAGAAGAAGCCATAAAAGAAGCCCTACAAACCAAAGTAACTGCTATTTCGCACCGTAGCAAGGAATTCAAATCTATTTTCGAACATACCGTTACGCAGCTAAAGGAACTTTTACAAATTCCTACTGATTTTTCTATTGCCTTTACAGGTTCTGCCAATGAAATTTGGGAACGTATTCTTCAAAGCTGTGTAGAGAAGGAGAGTTTTCATTTAATTAATGGTTCTTTTTCAAAAAAATTCTATCAGTTTGCAGAGCAATTAAACCTTAGTCCTTCTAACTATGAAGTTGAGTTTGGAAAAGGTTTTTTAGTAGAAAACATTAATGTTCCTAATTCGGCTGAACTTATCGCTCTCATTCAGAACGAAACAAGTAGTGGGGTTCAGTTTCCCATCGAAAATATTGCAAAAATTAGAGAAAAAAATAAAGATAAACTCATTGTTATAGATGCTGTTTCGTCTTTGCCGTATGCAAATCTTGATTTTTCTGTCATAGATTCGCTTTATTTTTCTGTACAAAAAGGGTTTGGTGTTCCTGCTGGTTTGGGAGTCTGGATTTATAATCAAAAAATGATTGAAAAAGCCAAAACTCTGCAAACAAAAGGGAAATCTGTCGGTACATATCATTCGCTTTTAGAGTTAGATAAATACGCACAAGACAACCAAACGCCAGAAACGCCTAATGTTTTGGCGATTTATGTTTTGGGAAAAGTAGCTGAAGCAATGAATAAAAAAGGTATTGACATAATTCGAAGAGAAACCGATTATAAAGCCGAATTACTTTATCATACCTTAGAACAATGTAAGTTTTTATCTCCTTTTATTACTGAAAAATCACAGCGTTCGAAAACGGTTATTGTAGCCAATGTAGAAAAAGGAACTTCTTCTGATGTGATTGCCTTTTTAGAGAAAAAAGGAATTATAATAGGAAAAGGCTATGGAAATTTTAAAGATTCTCAAATAAGGATTGCTAATTTTCCTACACATTCGAAGGAGCTTATGGAACAAGTAGCTGATTTTTTGATGGAATATGGAAGGTAAGGAATTGGAGAATGGGGAAATGGGAAATGGAGATTTGCCGTTGTCCTTACCGATTACTTCCACAAAAGTTATCAAGTAACCAAATTGATCTGGCTATTTTTTTACAAAATCCCAAATGAAAGCCATTTTAATTCTTGTAAATTGATTTAAAATGCTTAATTTTGCAGTTCGTTTTTTAGATACTTATGCTTTTACAAATCAAGTGCGTATTCTAAAAGTAAAACATTAAATCAAATTTATAGGGCAAGTGGCGCAATCCTCTTGTATTAAACTGTTTATACAATGAAAAAAGAAATTCACCCAGATTATCGTGAAGTGGTATTTTTAGATACTTCAAGTGATTATAAATTCCTTACTCGTTCTACTGTTATCACAAAAGATACAATTACGTGGGAAGACGGAAAAGAATATCCATTAGTAAAAGTAGAGGTTAGTTCGGCTTCTCATCCGTTTTATACAGGTGGAAAAGGAAACTTTGGTCGTACTACTGGACGTGTTGAGCGTTTCAATCGTCGTTACAAACGTGTTGATAAAAATGCTGAAGAACAAGCAGAAACAACAGAAGAAACTACTGAAAAGTAATCTTTCTTGACGTGGTTGGTCTCACTTCACTAAAACACCAACAACGGCAAAATTATTACTCAAAAGCTTTGTAAAATCTAAAAGCCTTCAAAATCCAATTGATTTTGAAGGCTTTTTTTGTGTTTACATTTTCTGTACTATTTTTAAAGTTAAAGACTTTTTCGCATATGTTCACAACTTTCAAAAGATGGTACTATTTCTGCAAATTCTATTATTATACAGCTAAAAATTCAAATTCTATTATCAAGATTATACCTGTCTGGAAAACTAAATCCAAACATGTTTTGGTTTAATAGGTTGATTTATAAACACTAATTTGTATCAAATTTCCTATCTCACTATCAATTTATAAAGCTATGAAAACTAAAAATTTACTTTACATTCTTATTCCCTTATTCTCATTATTTTATATTTCTCCTTTTACTCTTCAAAAAGCAAAAGCACAGGATTTGCCTCATCCAGACAGTGTCGAAATGCTAATAAATAGTATGGCGATTCAGATTGAAGCTACACAAGGATTAAACGACATGTATAATTTTGATTTCAGAAGTGCCGAAAGTCAGTTTAGTTGGATAAAAAGACATTATCCCAAACATCCGTTGGGTTATTTTTTGTTAGGATTGAGTAATTTTTGGAAAATGATGCCCAATGAAGACGACAAAAGTTATGATAGAGTATTCAATAATTATATGGATACCACAATCACGTATGCAGAAAAAATATTTGATAAAGCAGAAAAAAAATCTCCCAAACAGATAGAAGCTGCCTTCTTTTTATCGGCTGCTTATGCCTTTAAAGGACGTTTAGAGTCTAATAGACGAAATTGGACGGCTGCGACGATTGCAGGAAAACGAGCCTTAAATTATTTAGAAGATGCAAGAGGATATGGCGACCTTAGTCCAGAATTACTTTTTGGAGACGGATTATATAATTATTATGTAGAATGGATTCCAGAAAATTATGGCGAACTCAAACCTATCTTCTGGTTTTTCAAAAATGGAGATAAAGAAAAGGGAATAAAACAATTAGAAGAAGTAACGGCAGAAGGATTTTATACCAAAACAGAAGCACAAACTTTTCTTATTCGTATTTACGATAGTGAAGCAAAAGAAGACCCATTATATAGAGAAAAAGCTCTAAACCTAGCAGGTTATTTACATTATAGTTATCCCAAAAATGCGTTTTTTCACCGTCAGTATTTAAAGCTTTTATACCTTACAGGAGACGGAAACAAAACGATTGAAGAATCTTTGAAGGCATTAGAACTTATCGAAAAAAAATCATTTGGTTATGAAGCAACAATCGGACGTTATGCAGCTTTCTTTTTGGGTTCTCACAATTTTAGAGCCTTGAGAAATTACGAAGAAGCAAAAAAATATCTCAAACAAGCCGTTGAATTTGGAGAAAGTTCTGATGCTCAAGATGCTGGTTATTATTTGTATTCGTTGGCTTATCTAGGACAAATTGCTCACATAGAAAAGGATTACAAAGCAGCACAAGGATATTATGAGAAAATAAAAGACCACGCAGACCGAAAACACGCTACAAAAAAAGAAGCAAAAAAATATTTGAGAGAAAACAGAAAATTGTTTAGATAAAATAATATGATGTTGTGCCAAAACACCAACAACACCAGAGGTGTAAATATTTCTTGCTTGTACCTTTTCCTTTTTTGCAATAAATCAAAACATCATTTACTATTATTCCGTTAATAATCTATTATTTAGAAAGTAAGAAAAGAAATTACAACGAATTATCAATCACAACAAAATTATGAGTCAAGCTAAAGTTCAGGCAGAAGGTATCGTTCAAAAACATGTTTTATGGTCTATGGGAATGGGCGCAATTCCGATTCCGTTTGTAGATACGATTGCCGTTTCGGCTATGCAGTACGAAATGTTGAAGCAGGTTTCTAATCTGTACGGTTTTGAGATTACCGAAAATATGGGCAAATCGCTTATTTCTATGCTTGCAGGTGGTACGCTTGTCAGAATGGGCGCATCGGCAGTCAAAACGATTCCTATTATTGGTTCTTTTTTGGGAGGTGGTGCAATGGTTGTTTTGTCGGGTGCTTCTACGTATGCTATCGGAAGCGTTTTTATTCAACATTTTGAGTCTGGAGGAGATTTATTCGACATTGATACCGAAAAGTTCAAAAATTTCTATAAAGAAAAATTCGAACAAGGAAAAGAATATGCTGCTGAAATGAAGGACAAAGCAAAAAATTCAATGAATAAGGAAGATGATTCAGTAAAAACAGATTTAGGCAAAAAAGGAAAACCAGCAATGGAAACAGACCCAAATGCTCCTAAAGATGGAAAATATGAAAATCAGTTTCAAAACAAAGCAGGAGAACCAAAAGCTCCAAAAGCTAATGTAAAAAGCGAAGCCCAGCAAGAAACTGAAAAAAAGGAAAAGGAAGCTAAAGAAGAAAAAGCACTAAAGGAAGCCAAAGTTGCCGAACTAGACGACTTAAAAGCAAAAGGAATTTTGACAGATGAAGAATACGAACGTATGAAAAAGAAAATTATGTCTTAAACTCAGGCAAAACTAATTCAATCAAACAAAACGTTCTGTTTTCTATTCTTAGTATAAACAATATCAATTATCTAAACACTAAAGAAGATAAGATGCGAATTTGACAATTTTGTTCATAAATTGTCAAATTCTATTTTTTAGCATTTTTATATTATGTTTTCCTCTATAAAGTCAAAACTTACAATTTCTATTTTATTGCTTATACTATCCAGCTTATCGATATTGATAGGCATTTTTTGGTATGATAGACAAACGAAAAAGTTAGACGATTTGGATACTCTTCTTACTACTGCTTAACTACGACTTCAAAAGGCAGACAAATTACAACGAGATTTTTTTAGCTATGAGTCTATAAATCCTCGTTTTTTTGCCTCTTCTGGAAAAAGTAAATTTTTGACTGATAACAAAGCATTACTCAAAGAATTTGAAGAAGGTATAAGAAAAATAGAAAAGACAGATTTAATTACAAAAGATGAAAATTTCAATCTAGCATTAGAGGCTATTCTCGTTCAAACAAAAGATTATCAAACTATATTCGATTCAACTTCTAAACTTATTTACGAAAAAGGCTTTGAAGATTTTGGTATGGTAGGCAAAATGAGAGAAATAATTCATTATATAGAAGATGCTCAAAATCCTTCTCTTCCATTAGAAAAGGTTTTGATGATAAGAAGACACGAGAAAGACTTTATTATCCGAAAAAACACAAAATACATAACGAAGCATTCAGAAGCTATCGAAGACCTAAAAAAGACAGTTCAGAAAAAAGTCTATAATAAAGATAAAAGAGAGCTTTATTCTAAATGGTTGGATAAATACAAGTATCTTTTTGGAGAAGTAGCAGAACTAGAACTCATTATTGGTTATACCAACATTACAGGTTTGAAAGGAAGAATAAATGAAATATCCGAACAACTCAACACAAAGTTAGACGAAGTAAGAAACAGTCTGGATAAAAAAAGCGAACAAGAGAGCGATAAAATGAGAACCATTTTGGCAGTCGTTTTACTGACAGCACTACTTATCAATGCTATTTTAGCAGGTTTGGTAATTCAGAAAATGGGAAGACCAATCCGAAAATTATCTAAGTCAATTAATAGATTGGTAAAGGAGAATTTTGAAGGAGAAAACCAAATACTTGTACTTAGAGGGAAAGACGAATTGAGTCAACTCTCAAAAGATGTAAATTTTCTGGTCAATTCTATAAGAGAATACATGTCAGATATTCAAGAAAAAGCTGCTGACTTAGTTTCCAAAAATGCTGAATTAGAACAGCAACAAGAAGAAATTGTATCTCAAAGAGATTTATTAGAAGAAACAAATACATCTATTACACTAAAAAACAAAGCTCTTGAAAGCCACAAAAAAGAGATAAGTAGTAATCAGGAGAGGCTTCAATCACAGTTAAAAGAAATTCATTCTATAAACAAACTAATAGGAAAAAAACAAACCAAAATAGTAGATAGCATAACCTATGCAAAGCGCATTCAGGAAGCGATGCTACCTGATGTAAGAAGTATCGAACGAGTTTTTTCTGATGCTTTTGTATTTTTCAAACCTAGAGATGTTGTTTCTGGCGATTTGTATTTTTTGCATCGTACCAAAAATAAAACTATAATTGCAGCCATTGATTGTACAGGACACGGCGTTCCAGGGGCTTTGATGAGTATGATTGCCTTTAATTTGCTCTCTGCCATAATTACTAACAATAAAACTGAAGACCCTGCAATTTTACTAAAATTATTACATGAAGGAACTGTAAAAACATTAAAACAAGAGAAAACCGATAATAGAGATGGAATGGATGCAGCCGTATGTGTTCATCACAAAGACAAAAAAGAAATCTGGTTTGCAGGTGCTAAAAATAAATTGATGTACGTTCAAGAAAAAATGTTTCACGTTGTAAAGGGCGATAACTTACCTATTGGTGGCTTATTTATAGACAGAGAGAGAAATTATACTACACACAAAATAAAACTAGACACACCAACACAGTTTTATATGTTCTCTGATGGTTATCAAGACCAGTTTGGAGGAGAAGAAAATATAAAATTTAGCAGCAAAAATTTATATGATTTACTCTATAAAACCAATAGTTTGCCAGCCGAAATACAACTCAAACACGTAGAAGAAACTTTTGATAAATGGAAAGGAAAATACAATCAAATAGACGATGTTTTGGTAATGGGTTTTAGGATAGATTAGAAAACTTACGCCCAAACTTTCGTTCCTTCCGTACAGTTTTTACAAATTTCAATTTCTTTCCTAGATTGTAACAATGAATTTCTAAAATCAGCATACGTTTCATTTTGCCATATTTCATTAAAAGAATAATTCTTCAAGTCGCCCAGATGATGAGTTGCATCTTTATCAAAACAACACGGAACTACTTTTCCGTCCCACGTAATGACACAAGAATGCCACATTTTCCAACAACTATTCTCTAGTTCATTTTTTAAAATTACTTTGTCGTCTTCTTTTTTATAACGGCTATATTCTTCATTATCTGGAATAAAATCAGTCTGGTTTTCATAATCATAAATTTGTGCTGTCTTGATGACTACTTTATCAATTCCTAATTCTTTTCCTATCGTTTTGATTTGATTTATTTCGTGTTCATTGTGTTTGAAGACAATAAATTGAAGCATAATAAAGGGCGTTTTGCTCTTGTGTTTTTTCTTAAATTCTACTACATTTTCTATTCCTTTCCATACTTTATTTATATTTCCTCCAATTCTGTATTTTTGATACGTTTCTTGATTTGCGCCATCTAAAGAAATAATCAGCCTAGAAAGACCTGAAAGAACTGTTTTTTCTGCGACTTCTTCACTTAAATAATGGGCATTTGTAGAAGTTGCTGTATAAATATTCTTTTGATTAGCGAGTTTTACCCAGTCCAAAAAATGTTTGTTGATATACGGTTCTCCTTGAAAATAAAAAATAAGATAAGTCAGATAAGGCGAAACTTCACTCAATAGTTTTTCAAAAATAGCAGTAGTAGCATTTCCAGTTGGACGAGAAAACTGTCTAAGTCCAGACGGACAATGAGGACATTTCAAATTACACGTTGTTGTAGGCTCAAAGGCAATACTTATCGGAAACCCTTTTTGATAGTTTTGTTTTGTAATCTTCGAAACATAATAACTAAAAAGCAGCAAAACACCATTCCAAAACCGTTTGAAAGTGATTGTTTTGAGATAGATTATTCCGTCTGTGAGTTGGCTTTTGTTCATAAATTAAAATTGATTCCACCTGAAAATCTGAATTGTACAAATATCAATCTTTATTCATCAAAACAGAAAAATCCTTTTCCCAAAAAATTAAATTTTTAGAAGAAGGATTTATTAAGAAAGTAGCTTCAGTTCATTATTTTATCAACGAACGAACAGGAGAATTTTTCTTTATAAGGTCTTTAATTTCTCTCCAAGAGAAAGAAAAAGTAGGTGTTCCTATCGCATAAGCTCCTATTTCATAAGGTTGATAAAGAAATGTGATTCCTCTACCCGTTACTGAAAAGTTATCAGTAACTTCTAACTTATCCACAAAATAACCTGCATCTTCTAGCGAAGTGGCATCAGTAACTCCCACATAAGCATACGCCATTTCTTCCATTTTCTGTGACAAGATAGCAAGTGCATCTTTATCAAAAATATCCTCTAATTTCATCTGATTTCCAGTTTTTGTATCCAAAACAAGGTAAGTAACTCCATACATTCCGTGCGCTCCTCCCATATACTGATAATAGTTGAAGGCAAGCGTAGCAAAATGATTTTCATTATAAACTACATCTATATCACTTTGAATACTCCAATTAGGAAGGTAAGTAAAAGAATTAATATCTTTGTCTTCTGTATATTCAAAACCTTCTTTTAGTTCGTTTTGATACTCTGCAAAGAATTTTTCCTTATTGTCTTCAACAATTTTGCTTACACTCAATGATTTGTCTTCATTCTCAAATAACTGATAAGTATTCAGCGTTTCTTTGATTTTCTTTAGATTACTTCCCTTCGGAACTTGATTCGTTTCTACAATAACATTAAAAAAAAAAGCTCGTGGATTTTCTGAATTGTCTTTTTGCAAAACAAGACTATCTTCCATAGCTGTAAAGGTAAAGAATACGCTTTTTGAGTAATCTTCTTTCAAGACGATAGGCAATGTTTTGGTTTTGTCCTTATTTTTCCATTTGCCTAAAAAAGATACTTCTGTTATGTCGCCTGTTATAAATTCTGTTATGTTTCCTTCATAATCAGTAACAAACAGTTCAATTTCGCCCTCCTTATTTTTCTCTCCATTTATAAAAATAGGCTGATTGTATTCTGTATAATAATAACTTCCTGAAAATTTATCATCAATTTCTACTAAATCCATTACGATAGGCAAATCGCCATTTATTGTTCCTACAAAATGATAGTAATTAGAATTTCTTGTAGATAAATCTTGTTGAGCAAAAAGAGAAATAGAATAAAAGAGTGCTAAAAAAGAAAGCAAAGAAAGAGCAGCAAAAGATTTTGTTAAGTTTTTGTTTTTCATAATAAGAGAGAGTAAAAATTTTGATTACTTGATTACATTTGATGTAGTAGTATGCAAAATATATACTCGTTTTTCGAAACTAGAAAAGCTATTTACTAAAAAACCGACTTTTAGAATTAAAGAATATACCACTAAAAAGTTAGTTCTTCTATCAATAAAGCATAAATCCTATTTGTTAAACAGAGAACGAACAGACGAATCTTTTTTAACTAAATCTTTTATTTCTTCCCAAGAAAACAAAAAAGAAGGCATTCCTGCTGCATAAGGAGAAATTTCGTAAGGCTGATAAACAAACGTAATTCCCTTTGTAGTAATTGAAAAATTATCAGTAACTTCTATTTTATCTACCAAATAACCAGCATCTTGAAGTGAGGTAGCATTTGGAGTTCCTGTGTAAGCGTAGGCTTTTTTTACCATTCTTTTCTCCAAAATAGCAAGTGCATTTTTATCAAAAATATCATTTAGCTTTATTTCCTTTCCATTTTTAAGGTCAATAATCAAGTAACTTTCGCCAAAAATTCCGTGCGCTCCTCCCATATATTGATAATACGAAAAGGCAAATGTTGTAAAATAACTATCATTAAAAACGACTTTTGTATTTCCCTGACTTTCCCAGTTTGCAGCATACAGGTAATCATCTTCTATATCTTCATTTGTTTCTAGATATTCTTTGAAAAAAGATTGTTTGTTGTTTTCAACTGTTTGTCTAGCAGTTTGAGAATTACCTTCACGTTGCACAGATTGATATTTTGTGAGTAATTCTTTTATTTTAATCAAATTACTTCCCTTCGGAACTTGTTTTACTTCTATGATTATATCTGAAAAAGTAGCTTGTGGAGTTTCCTTTTTATTTTTGAATAATTTGATGCTATCCTTTATAGAAATAATATTGAAATTGATGCTCTTTCGAATAATCTTCTACTAACGAAACAGACAAGTTTTTCGTTTTTTCTTTGTTTTTCCAGTTTCCAACAAACTTATTTTGATTTATTTTTCCTGTAATAAATTCAGTTTTTTCGCCTTCCTTATCCATCGTAAATAATTCTATTTCTCCTCTATTATTTACTTTGCCTTCCAAATTTATTGGTAGATTGTATTTTGTGTAATAATAACTTCCTGAATACGAATCTCCATTTTGTATTAGATCCATTACGATAGGCAAGTTTCCGTTTATTGTTCCTGTAAAATGGCAGTAGTCTGTCTTTATAGTTGTTGGTAACTTTTGGGCAAAGGCTGAAGAGGAAAACAGAAGAAAAATTAGATAAGAAAAACAGAGAAAAACTAAGTTAATTAATTTTGTTTTTGTCATAACGAAATAAAATAATAGGGTTTTGGTAGGATTAAAATTAGTAGTTGATGTAGTAGTTTGAGATAACGAATCAAAAAAGTCTGTTACTCTATAAAAATAGCTTCATAGTGATAAAATACAAATTTAGTAAGAAAATCGTCAGTTTACACTTATTATTTTCAATAATAATTCAGATAAAGCAAAGAATTTAATGAAAACAAATCATTTTGACTTTAGTTAATCAATATATAAAAAATCAACTAGTTATATCAAAAAATATTTAACAAAAAAAACAGAAAATTATGGCAAGCACATTCATAGTCGTTTATAAAAACGGAGAAACCAAAGACTTAGAAGCTCAAAATAAAGCAGATTTACTAATAACACATTTTGAGGGAAACGAACAAAAATTCAAAGATGAAGTAAAACTTATTCGTTGGCAACAAGGAACGGTCAGTTATACCGAAGATGTAGAAAAAGGAGAAATGGATGAAAATATTGCTACGGCTGATACAAATCCTTACGGTTGGAGAAATGAAGCCGAAAATGCAGGAAAGCCAATCAATCCAGAAGAAGATACGGATAATGTGTTGAATAAAAATGACCAAAGAACAGACAGACTATAACTCTACAAAGTAATTTTGATATATTAAGCTACTTTTAAGGTGTAAAATCATTCAAAATTAAAATCAAATGAGTACCTTTGTAGCACTTTTAAAAAAATCTGATTCTCTTTTTCTAATTTGTAGTTAGAAAAATATAGATTTATATAATTCATTTTCTTGTCATTTTTTCTCAAACTATTTATGGTGCATACTGCAAACCTTTCTACCGACCGTGTTTCCGAGCTTTTAGGTAAAGATTCTGAAACGCTTCTCAATTTTTCTACGCCTGCTATTTCGAAAAGAGCGTCTGCACGTTCCTAGTCCTGATTTTGTGGACAAAATTTTTGCTAATTCAAATCGCAATCCACAGGTTTTGCGTAGTTTGGGACAGCTTTATGGTTCGGGACGTTTGGCTGGTACAGGTTATGTTTCTATTCTTCCAGTTGATCAAGGTCTTGAACATACAGCAGGCGCATCGTTTGCACCAAATCCAGATTATTTTGATCCAGAAAATATCATCAAACTAGCCATTGAAGGAGGTTGTAATGCCGTTGCAACTACGTATGGAAATCTTGCTTTGATGTCAAGAAAATATGCTCACAAAATTCCTTTTATTGTCAAGATTAATCATAACGAACTTCTTACATATCCAAATAAGTACGATCAAATACTGTTTGGTTCGGTAGAAGAAGCGTGGAATTTAGGTGCAGTAGCTGTTGGAGCAACTATTTATTTTGGTTCGGAAGAATCTACTCGTCAAATTCAGGAAGTAGCTGCAGCTTTCGAAAAGAGCGCACGAGCTTGGAATGGCTACTATTCTTTGGTGTTACGTTCGTAATAATGGCTTTAATCAAAATGGAAAAGATTATCATGTTGCTGCTGACCTTACAGGACAAGCCAATCATATTGGAGTAACTATTCAAGCTGATATTATCAAACAAAAATTACCTGAAAACAATGGTGCTTTTAATGATATTAAATTTGCCAAAACCAATAAAAAAGTATATTCAGAACTTTCTTCTGACAATCCGATTGACCTTTGTCGATATCAAGTAGCCAACTGTTATATGGGAAGAATTGGTTTGATTAATTCTGGTGGTGCATCTTCTGGCGAATCAGATATGGCAGAAGCAGTAAAAACGGCTGTTATCAACAAACGTGCTGGTGGTGCTGGTCTTATTTCTGGTCGTAAGGCTTTCCAAAGACCAATAAATGAAGGAGTAGAACTTTTGAATGCTATTCAAGATGTTTATTTGAATGAAGGAATTACGATTGCTTAATTCTTAATTTTTGTTCTTTCATAGAAGGGTAAAAATAAAATTATGAAGACCTATTTATTTCTTTTGAAGTAGATAGGCTTTTTTTATAAGCGAATTTTTGGTTAAATTGATTATCTTTTACAATCCAAACTAACATTACTTATGAAATTTTTAGATTCTCTAGTTCCAACAAAAGAAATAGTTTATCATACTACACTTTCTCCTCAAAAGGTAGCACAACGAATAGAAAACAAAATTAGTCCAGAACCCATAAAAAAATCTATTTTTGACACAGTTCCTTTGAGTTATCATGGAAAAGTAAAAGATAAAAGTTTTGAAATTGGAAGACGTTCGAGAGGAAGAAAAGACCACCCTCCCACTGCTTATGGAATAATTAAAGAAAATACAACTAGCTCATTAGAAACGATTGTAGAAGTAAATATCCGTCCAAATCATAATTTCAAGACAGCAATTATTTTATTTATTTTATTAATTAGTATAGCCTGTTTACCTACTTTAATTTCTATATTTTACAATTCTTACGAATCTATTGGTTTCTTTTTGTTTTTACCTTTTTTTTTTACATTTGGGTTTTTGATGAATTATTTGATATTTGTAAATTATAATAAAAAATTAGCAAAGGATATTCAACATTTTATAGATGGAAAAATTCGTAAATAAATGATTCTATCAAATTGAAATTATCGTTTTTCTTAAAAAATCAGTAACTTGCCTTACCTAAATTTTCTGTAAAGAAACAATGCAGAAATAATTAAAACTAGATACACAAACGCAAACATCTATATAAATTTATAATTATGAGCGATACAAAAAATACAGCTAAAACGCCAGCTAAGAAAACGGCTGCAAAATCTACCACTTCAAAAACTGCAAAAAAACCTGCTGCAAAAGCAAATGGAACAGCATCAAAAAAAGATTCTTCTTTCTCAAAGCAAGTCTATATGAAATGGTACGAAGATATGCAGCTAATGCGTAAATTTGAAGAAAAAGCAGGGCAACTTTACGGACAGCAAAAAATTAGAGGTTTTTGTCATCTATATATCGGACAAGAAGCCTGTGTAGCTGGTGCAGTTTCAGCACTCACAAAAGATGATAAATGGATAACGGCTTACCGTGACCACGCTCATCCACTTGGTTTAGGAACTTCTCCAAATGCAATTATGGCAGAACTCTATGGAAAAGAAACAGGTTGCTCAAAAGGAAAAGGGGGTTCAATGCACATGTTTGATAAAGAAGTCAATTTTATGGGTGGACATGGAATCGTTGGGGCGCAAGTTCCACTTGGTGCAGGAATTGGTTTTGCAGAAATGTACAACGAAACGGGTAATCTTTGTATCTGTTATATGGGCGATGGTGCAGTCCGTCAGGGAGCAATTCATGAAGCCTTTAATATGGCTATGCTTTGGAAAATTCCTGTGATTTTTGTTATCGAAAATAATGGTTATGCAATGGGAACATCGGTTAGCAGAACCTCAAATGTAACTGATTTGTCCAGACTTGGAGAATCGTATGATATGCCTTCGGAAGCTGTCGATGCAATGAGTGTTGAAGCCGTTCATGAATCAGTTGCAAGAGCTGCCGAGCGTGCAAGAAGTGGCGAAGGTCCTACGCTTTTAGAGTTCAGAACCTACCGTTATAAAGGACATTCAATGTCTGATCCAGCAAAATACCGTACTCGTGAAGAAGTAAACACATACCGTAAAAAAGACCCAATAGAGCAAGTAAAAGATGTTATTTTGAAAGAAAAATATGCTTCACAAGAAGATTTGGATAAAATTGATGCTAAAATAAAAGAAGCTGTAGAGGAATCTGTAAAATTTGCAGAAGAATCTGATTTTCCAGATGCAAAAGAAGCATTTATCGATATTTATCAACAAGAAGATTATCCATTTATTATGGAATAATTTTAGTTTAATTGATTTGATAAATTAAGTTGCTATAAAATGTAGAAATTTGATTTATCAAATCTATTATTTTATTTAATAGATAAATTTTTTGATGACAAAGAAACGCAAATCAAGTACTAGCAATAAAGAAGAGAAAGTAAAGCAAACGTATGAACCACAGGAGTACGACAAGATTTTTAAGGAGAATATAGAAGAATTAATTATTCCTTTTGCTGAAAAGTTATTGAATATTAATCCTGAAAACTTAGTGGATATTTCTGGCGAGTTACAAACTACTTTAGAAGTAAAACCTGATTTTTTAAAAAAAGTTGTTGTAGATAAAAAAGACAAAAAATCAAAACAGAAAAATTTCATTCTTCATATAGAATTTCAAACTGCCAATGAACTTTATATGGCACATCGAATGAATGAATATTATGCTATTTTGTATAAGAAATATAAATTAGAAGTTCATCAATACGTTTTCTTTATTGGAAGTGGAAAAGCCAAAATGAAACAAACTATTGAGGCAAAGAATTTATCCTTTCGTTTTGATGTAATTAATATGCAGGATTTTAGTTATGAATTGTTTTTAAATTCTGATAAACCAGAGGAGATTATTTTGGCAATTTTGGCAGATTTTGGAAAAACAGACTCAGATACTATCATTAAAAGTATTCTTCAAAAAATAAAAGACCTTCCAATTGAAAACTCTATTCAAAAAAAGACCGTTATACAATTAGAAGTTTTATCTAAATTAAGAAAACTACAACCTCAAATTATTAAACATATAACAGCTATGGCACTAACTTATAATATTGAAGATGATGTTCGTTACAAACAAGGAGAAGAAAAAGAAAAGATTAAGATAATTCTTAATTTAATTAAATTGAACCTTCCTATTGAACAAATCATGCAAGCTGCTGAAGTTTCTAAGGAGTTTATACAAAAAGTAGCCAAAGAATTTAAAAAATAAATGTTATGGCACTAACTTATAATATTAAAGAAGATATTCGTTACCAGCAGGGTAAGGAAGAAGGTAAGGAAGAAAATGCTAGAGAAACGATTCTAGCAATGTTGAATGGAGGATTTACTATTGACGATATTTTCAGATATGTAAAAGTTTCTAGAGAATTTATTGAACAAGTAATTAAAGAATTTAAAAAATAAAAGTTATGGCATTAATTTATAATATAAAAGAGGACATCCGTTACCAAGAAGGGGAAGAAAAGGGAGAAATAAAGAAAACTACCAAAACAGTTTTAAATATGCTTCGCCTAAATTTTTCTATTGAACAAATAATGGAAGTTGCTGAAGTTTCTAAAGAATTTGTAGAAAAAATAAAAGCACAAACCAAAAAATAACTGTATTTAGTTAATTAAAATCATTCATTAAAAAGTCATGCAAAAACTCGTTTGGATATTCGCCTTCTTAACTCTTTCGCTCGGTCAGCAGTGGTGGAATCCTGTGTATATTTTCCAAACCAATAGCGCAAAAAAGAAAGCAACCAATTTATACAAAGAAAAAAAATATACAGAAGCAGCTTCCGAACTTCTTTATATGAATAATGTCTGGAAATTAGACGAACCGACAGTTACGCTTAATTTGGCGCATTCTTATTTTGAGCAGCAAGATACTTCGGCTATTTCGTCGGCATTAGCATATTATTCAGAAGCTATAAACAGTAAAAATGATAGAGTGAGAAGTGTTGCAAATCTTCAAGTAGGAATTTTGAAGGCAAAGCGTGCAGGCTCAGAACAAACAAAGCCAAAAGATAAAAAGAAGATTTATGAAGATGCTTTAATCAATTTTAAAAACTCTCTCCGTGCAGACCAACACAATCAGGAAGCACGTTTTGATTACGAACTTTTGAAACGTCTTTTAGATATTGAAGTTCAGAAACAAGAGCAAGAACAAAAAGAAAAAGACAAGAATAAAAGCGAAGAAGAAAAACAACAAGACCAGCAAGACAAACAAGAACAAGACGACCAGCAAAGTGAAGATGACCAAAATCAAGAAGGACAAGAAGGTCAAGAAAACAAAGAGCAAGACCAAAGTAAAGAAGAACAAGACGCTCAAAAACAAGCACAACAACAACAATCTTCTGCCGAACGTTTGAAAGAAATGGGTATTTCGCAAGAAAAAGCAGAGCAGATTTTGGAATCTATGAAGCAAAACGAAGCGCAATATTTACAACAACAACAACGTAAAGGAAAAAAACCTCGTAAGACAGGAAAACCTGATTGGTAAAGATGTTGTTGGTAGGACAACGGCAAAAGTAGCCGACACTTTCCAAGTGTCGTAATAAAACAAAAGCGACATTCAAATTTAATTATGCAATACAAAGATTATTACAAAATTCTTGGTCTTCGAAAAAAACGCAAGTCAAGAAGAAATTAAGAAAAGATATAGAGAATTAGCCAAAAAGTATCATCCAGACCGTAATCCTGATGATATTTTGGCTGAGAAAAGATTTAAAGACCTTAATGAAGCACACGATATTTTGAGTGATGTTTCAAAGAAAGCGCAATATGATTTGTTGGGAAAAGATTGGGGAACATATCGTAAAGTTGTTGATAAGGCTAAAAGTACATACCAAAAAACACAAGAAAAAGACTTTGAATTTAAAGACCTTTTTACGAAGGAACGTATGAACGATGCTTTTAAGACAGTTGTGGATTTGAAAGAAACTATTTTTAAAAAGGATAACGAAACAACAGGTATAAAAAGAAAACCCAAAGTAAAGGAAATCAAAACAACCATTTCTTTTGAAGAAGCCTATACAGGTACAACACGAGTAATTACGGTAAACAAAAATCGAATCCGTCTGAAACTCAAAGAAGGAATTGCAGACGGACAAAAACTAAAACTAGGAGCAAAAGGAGAAAAAGAGGAAGATATTGTCGTTGTTGTAGAAGTAGATGAAAGTAAAGACTTTACGAGAGAAGAAAATGATTTGCATACAACAGCGAAAGTTTCTTTGTATGAAGCAATGCTAGGAGGAAAAATTTCTGTTCCGACAATGAAAGGCAAAATTTTGTTTCCTATTGCTGCCGAAACTGCTAACGGAAAAGTATTTCGTATAAAAGGAAAAGGAATGCCAATTTATAATCAAACTGGACAGTTTGGGGATTTGTATATCAAAATTGAAGTCGAATTACCTCAAAAATTATCGCAACGAGAAAAAGAACTCTTTCAAGAATTATCAAAATTATAATAAAAAAAAATAATTGGCTCTGGTTCAAGCGTTAACGCTTGAACCAGATAAAAGATTGTTGGTGTTTTAGCGAAGCGACACCAACAACAAACATAAAGCAGAATGTCCAAAAACTCCAACTCTACCAATTCATTAGGAGATTTATTAAGTGATTTGCAGCGCAGCCAACTAGGCGCAAAGAAATCTACTCCCAAAATTCCGAAACCAATTTATATTAAGACCTTCGAAGAGTTAGAAAAAGCTGCTTTGAAGTGGGAAAAATGTACTCAAATTGCTATCGATACAGAATTTGATGATAACAATAATTATTATGGAAGACATCTTTGTTTGGTTCAGATTTATGATAAAGACAAAATTTATCTAATTGATACTGTAAAATTAGAGGGAAATATAAATCCTTTGTTACGTATTTTGGAAAATCCAAAAGTGGAAAAAATCTTTCACAGCTCGTCTTCTGATTTAATTGTAGTGAGTGATGTGTGTGGTTGTTTTATCAAAAATATTCAAGATACAGCTTTGATATATCGTTTTTTACTGAAATCTAGCAATGATATTGGTCTTCAAAGTTTGGTAGAAGAAAAACTTAATATTGAATTAGAAAAACAAGAACAAGTTTCGGATTGGGCAAAACGACCTCTTTCAAAATCACAGCTTACCTACGCAGCAACTGATGTAATTTATTTGTTCGAACTCTTCGAAATCCTCAAAAAAGAACTACAAGAACTAAAAAGATGGAAATGGTACGATGAAGAAAGACAAAAGCTAGAGGAAATTGGAATAGAAAGCATAGATAAAGATTTGGATAAAAATAATTTAGAAGACAAAACTACTATTGCAGCACTAAAAGCAGCCATTAAGTACAAATTTCCAGAAGAAAATACAGTTCGTTTTGCGATGTACTGGAGTCTTAGAGATACTGTAGCAAAAAATGTAAATCGTCCACATTATAGAGTGATTTCGAATAATCGCTTGGCAGAACTTGTCGTAAAACCTCCTCATAAATTAGAAGAATGGGAAAATTTGCGTGGTTCTTCGCATCATTTTAAAAAGCGTGCAGATGAGTTTTTTGAGCTTTCAAAGCTAGATTTGTCAGATAGAAAGAATCGTTTCTTTGAAGAATTAGACAAACGAGCAGCAGAAAAAGAAGTTTATTATAAAGAAAAAAAACAGCACCAAAGAACATTACACCAGCGAGAAATTATCTTTACAAACCTGCGTGATGCACTTACAGACTACAAGGGTTTGAATGTTCAGTCGCTTATTCTTTCCAACAAAAACAAAAATGATGTGATTTGGAACGGAATAGAAAGTGTTACTAATTCTTGGAAAATGGAGGTTTTGGAAGAAATTGCGAAGGAAAATGAATGGAATATTAATGTTTTGAAAGGCTCTTTGAAAGATTGAATTATGTCGTTGGTAAGAACACCATAGCCGTAAGGTTAAAATTTTTATTGTAATTCTGTTCCGTAGGAACTTCATATTGGTAGAAAAATGAGAATAAATAATTGTTCCTTGTTCCGTAGGAACTATATATTGGTAGAATTTATGACATTTAAAGACAAAATACTACCATTATGAAACTCCTACGGAGTAAATGAGGATGTGGCTTTCTAACTTTTTCTACCAATATATAACTCCTAAAGGAGTAAATAACTCTACTTCATTTATAGCCTTACGGCTATGGTGAGAACACCAACAATGGCAAGAAGTTAATTCGCATGACATGAGTTTTTAATAAAATAATGGCATTTTATACTCCACCGTCAACGAGACTAAAGCCGTCGTTGAGATTTTTGAGAAGCAATCCTCGTTGACGGCGAAGTCTTAACGACGGTAGGAAAACTTTTGAAATAGTGCTGTAAATGTAAAAATGCTTACAAATAACTTTATGTATTTGCAAGCATTTTTTTATTTTACTTATTTTAAATTTTCTTGCTTAACTTGCTTGTTGTTCAACAGGAATAGTCTGATTTATAATTGGCAAGATAGCATTGTGCATATATGTTCCTCTCAAGAACGAATACAAAGAACCACGAGTAGTAGAAATTGCAAGCTCATTCAAATCCAAAACTACATCTGTTGGAATGTTTGATTTGTTGTTTGCTGTATCTACATATTTTACCAGTTCTGCTACTTTGAAAACAGTATTTGTTTTGAATTTGGCAAGCAAATGTTCTTTATCGTTTGAGAAAATAGAAATTGTAGTAACGACAATAAAAATTTCATCATCTGTATTCCAACGGTGTTCTATATTAATATCAAACTGAAAAACGATTTCTTTTTTTAGGTTTTGAGGTGGAGCAATTAGGTTTGCTTCTAAAATATCTAAGGCTACGATTCTGAATTCCATATATCTTTTTTGTTGATTTTGTAAAAAAAATTACCTCTAATTTTTTAATTAATTAAAGTATAATGTTAATATTTGAGTTTTTGAGCAAATTGTGTAGTATAAACTATCACGGATTCACTTGCTGTAAATTCATTATTAAAATACATAGGTGTACTTATTTCTGAACTAATATAAATAATTGTTTGACTATTTTTTTTCGTTTCACTTACATTAATAAGTTCTATTTCTAGAGCTTCCTCCAATTGCACAAGAGTATCTATTGTAAAATTATGTGTTCCTGATAACCATTTTGTTACTATGGAAGCATTTTTTTTACCCAGTACATCTAGTAAATCTTTATTTTTCCAGCATTTTGCTTTTATGGCATCTTCTATCTTTGCTGCAATTAACATTTTTATTTCTACTTTTTTTTCTTCTAAAGGAGTAATTGACTCACAAATTTTATCAATTATTTCGCTTTTATGTATTTCTACTTGCTTTTTTTCATTATTTTAGTTATTATCTTCATTATCTTAAAATTCTAAGTCGCCTTCAAAATTAAGGTAATTATTTGTATATTCTATTTCTTTGCCTATAATACGTTCTGTAATCTGAATAGATAATCTCCTAAGAAAATAATTTTCTTGTTTTAGTTTTTCATTTTCTTGCAAAGCCCTAACTTTTTTCTCTCCTCCTCATAAAACTCTTCATTTTCCTTAACAAATTTTTCAAAAATTGTTTCATCATCATTACATTTTACAGAATATACTGATGCCTTATTTTCACTCAGTTTATCTATTTTTACTAGTCTATATTTCATAAATTTTAATTTTAGCAAATATAGTCAATTTTACTTATAAGTGAAATTATTATACTTTTGTTCAAAAAATGTGCCTTTAGTTTAACATAACTAACTCACATGAACAAACTCCTTATAAAGGATAAAGAAAGCAATTAACAAGACCATATAACCAAAAATCTGTTTTAATTTTGCAGCAGGAACATATTTACAAAAATGAGTTCCTAACAAAATTCCTACGATAGTAAAACTAGTGAAAGGAAGAAGAAAACGCCAATCGATAGCGTGCTGTTGCCAATCGCCCAAAAAACCCAAAAGTGAATTAATAGCAATAATAAAAAGGGAAGTTGCGATGGCTTCTTTCATCGGAATACGAGCCAGAAAAACAAGAGAAGGAACAATCAAAAAACCACCTCCAGCACCAACCAAACCAGCAATAAGACCAACCAAAGTAGCATCTAAAACCAAAACAGGAACATTTAATGGCTTTTCAGAAACAGGTTTTGCTTCCTTCTTTTCTTCTTTATGTTTTATTCCTTTACGAATCATTATTGTAGAAGAAATAAGCATTACAAAAGCAAAGAAAACTACAATCGCAGCGTTTTTTGTAAGAATAAAAAAGTCAAAAGTCAAAAAAGGATCAGGCAAAGCAGGCACAATATACGCCCGAGTAATATAAACCATAACCAAAGAAGGCGCACCAAAAATAAGCGCAATTTTTATATTCACTAATCCTTGTTGAAAATACCGATACGCACCCACAAGAGCAGCAGCTCCCACCACAAAGAGTGAATATCCTGTCGCAATGACAGCTTCAATATTTAAAACATAAACGAAGATAGGAACAGCCAGAATTGAACCTCCTCCCCCCAAAAGTCCCATTGTAAAACCTACTACGATAGCAATCAAAAAACCTAAAATTTCTTCCATTTTCTATTATATTTCGCTAAAATTGTTTTCTTCTTATTTTTTATTGTGTTTTTTATATAAAAACACTTTTTTCCTATTTATAATTAGGCAATTTAGTTAATTCAAAATTAAGCCCAAAAATTGTTAAAAATAAGATAGTCTGAATTAACCGAAAGTAAATTAGATAAGGCTACTATTCAAAAATCACTAATCAACTGAAAATCAATTGTTTATAGTTGTAATTTATACTTTTTAAGTAACTTTATTACTTTAATAGGTCGTAATTATTTTTATGAAGGAATACTAAAATCATCTTTTGGAGGAAGAATAATGTAGGGATTTTGTGCTGCCCGAGTATCTTTATATTTCTGCCAATCGAAGGTAGTCAAAAAATGTGCTGCTGCTTTTGCTCCACGAATAAAAAGGTCTAATTTATCCTCTTCTGAAAGTGTAAAATCTATCCAATTATGATTTCCGATGTCTATCCAAGTAATAAGTTGTCGGTAATCTCGGTTTCTTAGGATAAAATTAAAATCTGCAATCTGTCGCATCGATTCGGCTATTGCTCGTGTAAAAACAAATGGATTTTTGATTTCATTGGGTTGATGTCTTTCTGTTCCTAATTTTACTCCAAAAGAGGGAAGGCGAGGAATATGAGATTTGTGAAAAACGTCAGCAGGAAAATTCGAAATCATTCCTCCATCTACAAAAAAAACTTCCTTTGGAATATCACCACGATAATCTACTTTATTTTTCCAATTTTCTTGTGCTTTTTTTCCTTTAGGAATATCTGTAATCTTGAAAGGCGTAAAGAAAAACGGAATAGACATCGAAGCACGCACAAAATTAGTTGGATTTATCAAATGGCTATTCTTCCAATAAAGCGAGCGCATGGCAGGAAAAATTACTTTCGATTGAGTGGTAATATCGGTAGCAATGACAGAAATATTTGCTTCCAACCCTTCAATAGTATGATTTACGCCTTGTCGAATACGCAACGATTTGGGTAGTTCCTTAACAGCTTTTTCCAAATGTGCAGACGTATAAACTCCCTCCTTTCCTAGTGCCTCTGTAAACCAATAATAAAAATGTGTTCCAGGATTAAGTCCCCAATCTTGCCAGAGCTTGCTAAAAGCTTTTACTCCTTTCCAAACCAAACTGCTCCAACCAATATCTCCATTATTCTCACTAATTGCAATAGCAAATTCTCTTGCGTTCTCATCGCCATCGACAAAATCAATAAAATTTTTGTTAGCAATTAGTTCTATCATTTTGTCTGTTTTGGGTTTGGTTCGCTCGTTGATAGAAGCCATATAAATCGTATTTATAGCCCCTACAGAAGTTCCTGCATAACCCAAAAAACGGATTCCCATTTGCTCTAAAACGTGTACATAACCAATTAATGCAATTCCCAAAACACCTCCACCTTCTTGTACCAAATCTACATATTGATTTCCTTCATCATCCAAAACATCGGAAAAAATTTTGCGATGCACCCCTTTTTTTTTGAGTTGTTTTATTAGATTGGTAATTATATCGTGCTGGGTAAAATCTTCGGCTTTCATTGAAATAGTCGTTATGGAGACACCAACAACGGCAAGGTTGATGGCTAGGTAAAATTATAAACGAAAAATAGCAACTCAAAAAATAAGTTGCTATTTTAATTTTGAAAGTAAAAAGTATTCTAAAAATACAAATAAAAACTGATTTTGTTTTTAATTCTTCTTTTGAGGGTCTGCAAATAAAGGAGTTGTATTTTTGTTATTTTTCATCTTTTCTTCCCTCTCTTTTTTTCGTTTTTCTTCTGCTGCTTTTTCTTCTTTAGCTTTGTTTTCGATGACCTGTTTTTGATTTTTTTCGGTTTTAGTTAGTAAAAATTCTTTATCTCCCAAATAGCCCGTCTTGTAGTTAGGAGCATAAAAATCAATGCCTTTTGCCACACCGTTTTTATCATAGAACATCGTATAATCTTTTCCTTCGTAGGTTATTTTGTGTGTTCCGACAGGTTGATTGTTTTGCCAATCTCCTATAATTCTTAGATTTTTTCCTTCATAATTCTGATAACTCGTTATTAGATTTGTTCCATTTATACTGATTTCTGCACTTGGTTGTGCGTTTGGAGTTCCTTTTAGTTCTAGTTTTCGGTCAGCTTGTGTAAAAAACACAGATTTTGAATAATCAAGTTCGTTATTGATATAAAAAGCATCTATATAAAATGGTAATGTATTTCTCACGTCTTTATAAACAGGTTCGATGCTAAACATCACATTTAATTCTTCTGAAGTTATGTAACTACAACCAAACATAAGATTTTCTGTATCTTTTGATAATTGTCCTTTTCCATATTGCAAGTACGTTTCTGGATGTACTTCACCTTTGTAGGTAATTCCATCTGGATAATCAATAACTGCATTCTGAAAGTCAAATTTTCTATCTACTACTTTTACAATTAATGTTTTATTTTTTGGATAAAAAATTTGTTGTTCTCTAATTAACCCATCTTCATACGTAATAGTTGATTCAATTCCGTTTTCTTTCGTTATTTTCAATTTTCCTGTACTTGGTTTTAGATTTTCATCTACTGTTCCTACAAATAGTCCTCCTTCGTAAGGTATTTCTACTAGTTTTATTTCGCCATTTACCCATTTTATGTCCATTCCATTCAATTTTCCTTTTCCTGTATATTCTCCGTGTCTGAATATTCCTTCGTAGATACTTCCATTTTCCTCTATTTTTCCCTGTCCGTAGGCTTGTCCTTTCATAAAACTTCCTGTATAAACAAAATCGTCGCCTTTGTATGTTCCCCAACCATTTTCACAATCGCCAGTTATACATTCTCCTACCATAAAATACCAGCCTTTAAAAGTTGGATTCTGCGCTTTTTTTCTATGGACAGAAGGCAATCCAAAATATTCAGCATACAATTCTTTGGTTATTTCTTTTTGATAAGTTGCTTTCATCAAGGGTAATTGTCTTACTTCAATAGATTTTACTTTTTTAGGGTTTGCAGTAACTCCAAAATCATTATAAATAGTCAAGTCAAAACAAAAAACGGTTAGATGATGTCTGTTGCTGCTGTTATCAGCTTTTCGATAGCTTGTAATTTGGAAACTGTTTTGCTTTCTCAATAATTTCTTGTACGTTATCTGTTCCAAAAAGAGATTTTAATTTTGACATTGTGTTAAAATCTGTTTTTCCCTCTAGCTCACTTCCTTTAAGTAGTTTGGGAAGGATTTCTGCATAATATTCTTCTGTCATCTTTGTATATTTAGGAATGTCTGGTGACATTTTATACCTATATTCTTGATATTCTTTCTCTATTGCTACAATAAAATCATTTCTATCGATATAAAATGAAATTTCGGAAAGTAGATATTTACCTTGTTTTTGAGTGTCCTTTATATGGTGTGCTTTCTTATTTCTGAAGTAAAATTTTGTTTTGTAATTCAGTCCTTTTTTAGAAATAATTATCTCTTCTGTATTGTCTAATTTCTTCTTTTTCTTTTCACTAACAATCAAATCCGAACGCCCTTCAAGTTGCTCATAAAAACTATCATAATTTAGTCCTTTTTCTAAAGAAATACCATAAATACTCCCTTCAAATGGTTCATATTCTTGACTGTTTGAAAAAGAGTGCGACAAAGATATTTTACTAATTCCGTCTTTATTATTGTACCTTTCTACATGTGTGTTCATAAAAAGATTTTTACCTAATTGAGTAGAAGTAAAGACTTTGGATAAAGAAATAGCATTCGCTTCAAATTTTTTCTCTTTTATTTCCTTTTCATTTCTGTCATAAAAAGCGAGTAATTCTTGTACTTGTTCATTGAAAGTACCTTTAGCTATTGATTGCTCCATTAGTTTGATAAGTTCCTCTACTTTTTTTTCAGATTGAGAAAAAGAATAAGTAGGAAGTATATAAAGAAAAATAAATACTAATAGAGTGTATTGTAAATTTTTCATAATTAGTTTTTGTGTAGTTATAAATTTGATGGTTTTTGTAAAGACTTCTACTCTGAAAACGAAAATATATCAGAAATATTTTTACGTATTTCTAGGTATAAACTCTACCCTAAAATTTGTTATTGAATCTTAAAATTTTCAGTTTATTTATGTAAATTGATTTTATAAAATAATATGAGTAACATTTCTAAATAAACAAATAGTTGCCAAATTTTATTCTGTGCAATCGTCTTTTTCCCATAGAATAAGGTTTGCAAATCCTATCGATTACCCATAAGTCTAAAATGTGTGTTTTTTAGTAAAAGAGGACTAAAATTTTGGATTAAAGTAGGGAACTTTTAAGTTAGCGAAGCTAAAAGGCACGCCTTTTCCTAAACATAGTGTGTGTTTTTAGTTGAAATATCAACGACCGACTAGGAAAAGTCAAACCATTTAGCTTCGTTGACTTAAAAGTTCCCTACAAGTACGAGGTTTTTCATTCAAAAAAACATGTGGGTAAATAGCAGGATTTGCAAATCTATCGTTATGGAAAAATGAACATTACTGATCAATTTTTACAACCTTTAGTGAAAAAATATTCCTATCAAACAAAAAATTGTTTCTACTTACAAAATCTATTATCTTAGACAAAATTTAATTACAAAATAATTTATATACTCAATAATATAACTATGGAAAACGAAAAAGCACAAAACGAAAAACCTGCTTACGCACAGCCTATGATGCGTGAAGATGCACTCAAAGGAAAAACAATCGTTATCACAGGTGGTGGAACAGGTTTAGGACGTGCAATGGGAACGTATTTTCTGAAACTAGGAGCTAATCTTGTCATCACGAGCCGTAAGCTAGATGTTTTGGAAAAAACAGCTAAAGAAATGGAAGAAGAAACAGGTGGAACAGTTTTGCCTTTGGCGTGTGATGTACGTAATTACGACCAAATTGAAAAAATGCTTAAAGATTCGGTGGCAAAATTCGGAACTATTGATGCACTTCTCAACAATGCAGCAGGTAATTTTATTAGTCCTACTGAAAGATTGTCGCACCGTGCTTATGACACAATCGTTGATATTGTATTGAAGGGAACATATTATTGTACGCTTGCTTTCGGAAAATATTGGATTGAAGAAGGCAAGAAAGATAATTTTGCTTCTCCAAAAACAGTTTTGAGTATCGTTACTACGTATGCCGAAACGGGTTCGGGTTATGTTGTTCCTTCTGCGACTTCGAAGGCTGGAGTTGTGGCTCTTACAAAATCTCTAGCAGTAGAATGGGCAAAATATGGTATTCGTTTTAACGGTATTGCTCCCGGTGCTTTTCCTACAAAAGGAGCTTGGGAGCGTTTGTTGCCTGAAAATTTGAAAGATAAATTTGATATTAAAAAACGTATTCCTGTAAAAAGAGTAGGCGATCACCAAGAACTTGCAAATCTTGCAGCGTATCTTATTTCTGATTATTCGGCTTTCATTAATGGTCAGATTATTACCATTGACGGTGGCGAGGTAGCACAAGGTTCGGGACAGTTTTCGATGTTAGAACACGTTCCTCAACAAATGTGGGATATGGTAGAACAAATGACTCGTAGCGCAAAGAGTAGTTAATTTTCATTATTTTTAATCCTCAACGACGGCTTTATGCCTCGTTGACGATTAAGAGTAGAACCTTCTTTTCAAAATTATGCAAATCAAAAAAAACGATAGCCTTTTACTTTTCATCGATGTACAGGAAAAATTATTTCCTCATATAGAAAAGCACGATGAGCTAGAAAAAAAACTCAATCAACTTGTAGAAGGAATGCAGGTTTTAGATATTCCAATCATTGTTTCAGAGCAATACACAAAAGGACTGGGAAAAACGATTAATTCAGTTTCTCAAAAACTAAATATTCAAACTCCTACTTTCGAAAAGATGACTTTTAGTTGTATGCGAAACCCAGAACTTGCAGCAGCCATTGAACAAAGTGGAAAACGAACCATTATTTTAGCAGGAATAGAAGCACATATTTGTGTACTCCAGACAGCTTTAGATTTGTGTCAAGAAGGGTTTGATGTAGCTTTAGTTCTTGATGCAGTTGGTTCTAGAAACGATGAAAACAAAAGTATTTCGGTTTTGAGATTACAAAACAAAGTAGCTTTCACAAGTGTAGAATCTGTGCTTTTTGAACTTTGTCAAGTGGCAGGAACGGAAGAGTTTAAAGCTATTTCTAGGATTATAAAATAAAAATATATGTTCACTAAATTTAGAGTACGAAATTTCAAGACACATTTAGATACAGAAATAGAACTAAAAGACCTTACTTTACTGATAGGTTTCAATAACTCTGGAAAAACTAATCTTTTGAAAGCGATTAGTTTTTTTTCGGAGATTTGTAGAAATGCTACCTACTCTTCTAATGATTTTGCCAAATTGAGATTATTAGACAACGAGGAATCAATAATAGATTATACACATTGTAGAAAATACATACATCATTCACAATCAGCAGTAAACCCTACTATATTTAATTGTGAGTGGATATCAAATAATGATGAAGATTTCAGAATAAGTTATGAATTAGAAATTTTACCTGATGCTATGTTTTTTCCAATAAGGGAGAAAATTTATTTTGGTAAAAACAATGATAGGAGAAATATACATAGCAGTAGCAAAGAAATCAGTATTTGGAAACAAATAAAAGAAAATAACACTATTGAAGAAGATTATAAATTGTGTTTTTTTTCATTTTGGGAAGATTTAATTTCCATCAAATATTTTTTTCTTCAAACAAACTCATTAAAAAGTAAATCAAGAAGCAATATAAGTTTTTTTAAAAAAGAACAGTCTTTATTAAGTAAAGGAATTGAAGACAAACAGTTGTATCGCTTTCTAAATCTATCTACTATGTTGAAGGAAGCAGGAGAAGATTTCCTTGAAAGTGTGAAATACATTAAGGCAACTCAATCAGAACAGTACGATAGATTTATCTTTTACTTGAAACGTTTTGAGCCTAGTTTTGTAGGTATAAATACAGAATACGATGAAATAAAATGGCAATTTGATGTAGGTAAAGAAAAACTAGTAAATTATACTTCTGCCAGTATATCTAATGGATTGTTAAAAGCTGCTATTATTGCCTTATTGTGTTTTTCTAAAAACCAGCCTTCTATTACAATTTTAGATGAAATAGAGAACAGTTTAGACCAATACAAATTAGTAGAACTTATAGAATGGTTGAGATATTCATCTAATCAAGGAAAAAACACGCAATTTATTCTCACTTCTCATAGTCCTTTTGTAATTCGTGAGTTTTCGGATAATTTGGATTCAGTTTATACAGTTCATTTAAAAAGAAAAAAAGGGTATGTTAGTGAAGTTACTAATCTGAATGAGGAACTAAAAGCAATAAACCGTTTGGGAGGTCTTAGAGAGGAAGGTGTAGAAGAAATTGAAGGAGTTTTACATATTCGTAAATATGTACTTACAGAACTTTTTCATAATGGAATTTTGGGATAATTATAATCTATAACCAACCTTTTGGGTATATATCAATGACTTTAAAAGACTATATCATTCCTCAAAATATAGAAGCTATTTATAAACACATTCCAGAAGCTAGAAAATTCATTCAGATATTATCTTTCAATTTAAAGTAAAATTTCAACTCAAAACCTCCAATTCACTTTTCTCAAAACGCCCAGATTCTTTCAAATAACCAATAATAAATTCACGAAATTCTGCATCAAAATCAGCAGTATCAAAATTTTCTAGCAAAACTGTTTTATCTTCCTCAAATTCTCTATTTTTTCTCAAAAAATCAGGCACATTATGCTGCACCGAAAAGCGTAGAAAACGAATTTCTGCATTATCAAAGTCATCTTTTATTGCTTTTGCAAAAAAATCAAAACTCTTATTTACCTGCGCTAATTTTGTATAAGGATTCCAAGAAAATTGTGCCATCATAGACTCACACGCAGCACGATAAGCCAACAAAAGTGCAGATGGATTTTCTATTTCTTGAAGTTCTTTTAATAATCGTTCTATTTTTCGTTCATTACCTATGGCTTCAAAATATTTTTTATGTATTTCTTTCTCTTCGTTATTCATAATCAAACTGGTTTGTGTAAAAATGTATGTATAATTAATCCATTTTTAATGTAAAAGTTTGAAAAAAAATAGTTTTTTGAAATGAAGAATAAAGTTTTACTAAGAAGTTGTATAATCCTCATAAGCGTAATTTAATTGTGTCATCTTTCAGTTAGCTTGGCTGCTTGCTTGGCAGGTCGTAATTCGTAATTTGAAATTGCTTTCTATTTCATCTGATATTTCTCATAATATTCATCTGCTGGAAGATTGGATGAAGAAGCAGCAGCAACAGCCAGTTCATCACAACGTTCATTTTCAGGGATTCCTGCGTGTCCTTTTACCCATTGAAAAGTAACTTGATGTTTTCTGTAAATTTCTAAAAAACGTTTCCAAAGGTCAGCATTTAGGCGAGGTTCTCCTTTGTTGATAAACTTTTTTTTCTCCCAGCCTAAGACCCATTTTTTCTCTACTGCATCAACCACATATTTGGAATCTGAATATACTTTTATTTTCATATTTGGCTTCTTTAATGCTTCTAAGCCTATTATTACTGCTAAAAGTTCCATTCTATTATTGGTCGTGCAACGAAAACCTGCCGAAAATTCTTTTCGCAATCCTAATGATTTGGCGATTAATACTGTTCCATATCCTCCTCTTCCTGGGTTTCCTTGTGCTGCTCCGTCGGTGTACATTTCTATCATTTTTTAGGGTGGTTAGGGATTAATTTTTAGGGATTAATAAACACAAATCAATTATTTTGAATTGTAAAAGTAACTAATTCTTTAAAAACTAAAAGCTAGATGTAGAGTTGATTATCAAAAAGCAATTCATTTTTTAAACTACATTTTTTATGGAATTACTCAAACATTATATTCATTATATAGCTATTGCTGTTGAAATTTTAGGAATTTTGACAATAGTTTTAGGAATTTTATACGCCTTTTTTTTAGCCTTAAAGCAAAGTAACGAAGACAAATATACGATTGTCAGACAAAAAATAGGCAAATCAATTCTTTTAGGTTTAGAAATTTTGGTAGCAGCAGATATTATTTTTACAATCGTTACTGAGCCCACTCTCGAACAGGTTTTGACTTTAGGATTAATCGTCTTGATTCGTACTTTTCTGAGTCTTTCTCTTCAAGTAGAATTAGAAGGACGTTTTCCGTGGCAAAGCAAAGAAGCAAAAAAAGTAAGTAATCAAGAGGAAACAATCACTTAAAATTAGTTTATTTTTCTACTTTTCATCGTAACAAATGGCTCGCTAATAGAATATGAAAAGATTTATGGCTCAAAAAGTAGTTGATTACATAAAGTTGCTCGAAAATTGTTTATAGTATTACAAATAAATCTACAAAAAATACTAAACTAGGTTTTTATCAAGCTAGATTTTGAAGAATATAATTATGGAAATACCTATTTATAAAGAAATAATCGTCATTTTGTTGCTACTTGCTTTTACGTCTTGCAGTACAGAAGAAAGTAAAAATACGAACGAAACAGTAGTTCTAAATTCCTCTATTCCAAATAAAAATTCCTCACAAGCTCAAAATTCAACCAGAAAGGATAGTGTTTCGTTTGCTTCTTATACAGATTCTGTCAAAATTATTCTTGGAGATTTTAAGGTAAGTGAAGCGCAAGCAGAACGCCTTTCTAAGTTGATGAGTGAAATGATTGTACAAGCAAAAAGTCAGAAACAACAGGTTCAAAATATAGAGGGAAGCAGAGGAAAAGAAGGGACAGGTTCTGAGGCTTTTAGAAAAAAGGCTCCAAAAGATGTGAGTACGTATTTGTATATGAAAGTAGATTCTTTTCCTCAACATTTATTACCCAAAAACACGAAAAATTTATATATTGGAGCAGCTACAGAGGGAGAAGAACAGTATTTGTACGGACTTAGTAATGACGGAAATCTAAGAAAATTAGCCAAACTTCCAACTGATTTTACATTTAATCCTTCCAAAAAAATAGAATCATATTACAAAAACGGAAAGATTTTTATTTGTTCAGAACAGAGTTATAAAGCGACTATTATTTGTGGAATTTTTAATTTTGATGCAGGAAAAAGTATGCTCACTTTAGAAGACCAAACCGCTAGAGATTATTCAGTTGAAGCGATTGCGAAGGCACAAAAAGCAGTAGAAAATGGAAATATTATTGAAGCCGTAAATTTTTATGAACAGGTTATGTATCCACATAATTACATGCAAGTAGAAACAGAAACCATTAATCTACTCAAAAAAACATATTCTGTTCTTCAAAAATTGGAAAAAGAACGCAACTATGATTCTGCAACGCTTGTTTTGGAAAGTATTTTTGATTTTTGGGGAACAGAATTTTTATTAAATATTGAAACGCCAGAGCAGTTACAATCCCTTTTTAAGAGTAATAATTTTGAGCTTACTCAAAAAGAGTATATCACTATTTTAGAAAAACATGGAAGCCTGCTTTTACAATCTAGAAAATATGTGGATGCCGTAGAAATAAACAAAAAACTCACTCAAATCACACCTACTTCTGCTATCGCTTATCTTCAACTTGGCAATGCGTATTATAATCTGGAACGTTTGGAAGACAGTCAGAACGCTTACAAAAAATATAAAGAAATTATCGCCACAATAGGACAAAAAACAGACAAAGAAACGATGAAGGAAGTTGAAAAAAGATTAAACGAAAAGTAGATTTTTTTATTTTAAGTATCGTGTAACATAAGTTTGTTTGCTTTTTTCTACCGTCGTTGAGGCTTTGCCGTCAACGAGGATTATTGCTCAAAAACCTCAACGACGGCTTTTGCCTCGCTGACGGTGGAATATAAAACGCCACTATTTTGTTAAACAACTTATGTTACACAGTATTAAGAATGGAGGGCAATAAATTTATCAATATTTTCATCAGTTAGTAATTCTGTGTTTTGAGTAATTTTTTCGATATTCCAGTTCCACCATTCTATTTTCAATAAAGCTTCAATTTGAGTTTCTGAAAACCGTTTTCGTATTACTTTTGCAGGATTTCCACCGATAATATTATACGGCTCTACATCGCTAGTTACTGTTGAGTTGGCTGCTATAATTGCCCCATTTCCCACTTTTGTTCCTGCCATAAGTGTTGCATTATAACCAACCCAGACATCGTTCTGAATTTCTAAATTTCCTTTGTAAGGATATGTTTTTCCTTCCATTGCACCAGCCCAATCTTTCCCAAAAATAGCAAAAGGATACGAAGTAACTGCTTTTGTGAGATGGTTTGCGCCGTTCATAATAAATTTTGCATCAGAAGCAATCATACAAAACTTACCAATGATGAGTTTGTCGCCATTAAAATCAAACAGGTATTTTACATTCTTCTCAAAATTATTTACATCTTCAAAATCATCGTAATAGGTATAATCGCCTACAATTATATTTGGGTTTTTGATGATATTTTTCAAAAAGCAAAGTCTTTCATACCCTTCTAGAGGAAAAACAGTATTTTTATTTGGTATATTTGGTTTCATTAGATAAAGTATAGTTGTTTTTACAATGTAAAAAAATAATCTGAAATGTTGAAAAAAATAATTTTGCCTTCCATTGCCCATCTATTTCTTATAGCTAGTTTTATAAGCCTCTTACCTATTTGGATAGGAGATTTGTTTTCTCATTTCAGAATGTTTTGGTCAATCTTTAGTGTTGTTCTGTTTATTACTTATATCATTTTTTTCAATCAAAAAAAAGTTCATTTCAAAATCGTAATGAGTGTATTTTTCTCATTACTTATTAATTTTGTTAGCTCTTATTCGTTTTGGACAAACTCTCAGACTTACGAATATCTGTTTTTTGGAAGTCCTATTGCTCTAGAACTCCCCGACAATCCAGATGAAGACGTACAAAAAGATACAACTGTAAAAAGTTTGTTGTTGATGAATATTTTGAGTTCGAATACAAATTATGAAAAAGTAAGAGAGTTAATCAAAGATACAGATGCTGATTTTGTTGTGATTTTGGAATTAAATCAAAAATGGGAAAATGAATTAAAAGACTTAAAGCAAAATTACAAATACCAATTTACAGAAGTGAAAGAAGATAATTTTGGAATGGGTTTTTATGCTAAAGAAGGTTCATATTTTGAAAATCAACTTAACTTTAGAATCGAAAATTCTTTTGACTCTCCTGAACTCCCTCCTTGTATTTACTTCAAAAATATAGAAGCTAAGAAAGATTTCAAATTACTTATTCTGCATCCAACTCCTCCAGTAAGTAAAAAAGCATATTTAGAAAGAAATTTGTATTTAGAAAAAGCTGTTACTTTTATAAAGAGCGAATCAAATAAAAATACACTTTTTGTAGGTGACCTAAATTGTTCTCCTTTTTCTCCTCATTATAAAAAAATTCTAAAAAATTCAGGTCTGAAAGACTCCCAAGAAAATTTTGGTTTTCAACCGACTTGGAATAGCTCTTTTCCCTTCTTGATGCAAACTCAACTAGACCATGTCTGGCACTCCGAAGATATTGAGATTCTTCACAGACAAACACTTCCAATTTTTGGTTCTGATCATAAAGCCGTTTTAGTGGTTTTTAGATAAAATTTAATTTCTATTTTACTTGCGCTTATTTTTTTCTAATAAAAGTTTGAGGTTTTCTATATTACTTGTCCTTTTTCCACTTTCATAATCAAAAATTATGTTGTGAAGACCTAATTCTAAGACTTTTGAGATATTTTTATTATTTACTCCATATACTATCCGATTGTTTAATAAATCATTTTTCTTTAAAAACAACATGTGATTTTCATCAACTTGGCTTATAAAACTAGAATAAAAATCAGGTTTAAAGTTTTTAGGCAACACATAATACAATCCTTCCTTTCCTTTATTAAATCCTTCTAAACAAACTTTCGTAGCTGGTCTTTTATTTTTTAGATAAACCAAAAAAGATATACTAGCATCAGCAATTATAATATTTTCGTTGTCTTCATAATTCTCAATCACAACTACTAAGCTATCTGCTACCGACCTTGAAGCGTCTTTTATATCCAGATAAAGAATAGTAGATTTTTTAGTTTGTTGTAAAAACTGTTCTAACAACAATACTTTGTTTTTCGTCTCTTTTTCATTATAATAAAGATATTTATCTTTTAGTTCTATCCAGTTCATAGACTTTATAGTTCTATCAATATTCAAAAGTCGTTTGGCTGTATCATCATGAAAAATGATTAATTTTCCATCTTTTGTACACATTATATCTACTTCGATAGCCTCAAAACCCAATTTTTCGCTTCTATCAAAAGCTTCATCGCTATTTTCCACAACAAATTCTGAAACTCCACGATGAGCAAATACTAATGCATCTCCATTGTTGATAACTACTTTGTCTCTACTACCAAAACCTCCACCTAATACAATTACGATTAGTAATACTACTGCTAAAATCAAAAAAGTATATATTGCTATTTTCTTTACCAAAAGATATTTAATTAGAACTTTTCCTAAAATTTAAGAACATAAAATTAGAAATTATAAAGTAAATGTTTGGTTAAATTGTTTTTTCAGAATCATCTAATAGTAATCTACTAACTATTTAATAATCCTTATTTTGCTTTTTATAAATACAATTTGTCTAACTATACAAGTTAAAAACGTAACTTTGTTTTTTCAAAATTTGGTGGTGTAGTAAAATCATATTTGTTACTTTTCGGCTTGATAAATTAAGCCTCTACGTCCTTCAAACGTAGCAATTTTATTTATCAAATTGGTTTTCTTTAGAGAAACACATTTGGAAGAACAGCGAAGATAATTTTACTACACACCCCCAAATTTATATCATTGACTTTCTACTTTCTTACTTCTTCTACTAAACATGAATACTAACAAACATTTTCCAATAGTTACACAATTTTTCAAACTTTATGTTATCGTAATCTTACTTTTTGGCGTATTTAGGGGCATTTTGTTTTTTACTGAATTGGATAGAATAGATTCAACGGTATCCATAGAAGATATATTTTTATCCTTTTTTATGGGATTTCGTTTTGATATGGTTATAGCTAGTTACATTCTGATTTTGCCTTACTTAATTTTGGTGATTGCATCTTTTTTTAAGAGAGAATACAAAGTCATAAATCGTATAATTCTATATTTTTTGCTTATCCTTTTTTCGGTTGCTTTCTTGATTTGTGCTGTAGATATTCCTTATTTCAATCAATTCTTTGCACGTTTTTCTATTACTGCCTTTGAGTGGATGGACAGTCCTGTTTTTGTATTGAAAATGGTGGTACAAGAGCCTCGTTATTGGTCGGTTTTGCTTCCTTTTTTCTTATTGACTTATATCTTTATTTATCTTACAAATAAAACATTTCGTAATTTTTCTTACAAATCTAATGAAAATTTGTATTTGAGAATAGGTGTATATGTGTTTTTTTTAGCCATTATTTTTTTGGCAATACGTGGAAGGATAGAACAAAAATCACCCATACGAGTAGGAACAGCGTACTTTTTGAATAATGCTTTTCTAAATCAGTTAGGACTTAATCCTAATTTTACGCTCATCAGAAGTTATTTGGATAGCAAAAAAGATAAAAATAAAAGTATTCAGTTGATGGATAATAAAATGGCTATCTCTACTGTTCAGAGTTATTTTAATATTACAAATCCAGATAAAGAAAAACCATTGTTGAGAAATATAACTTTTGATAGTACAATTAATAAAAAGTACAATGTTGTTTTGGTGATTATGGAAAGTATGAGTGCTGCCAAAATGCAAAGACATGGAAATAAGCTCAATCTAACTCCCTTTTTGGATAGTATTTCGAATAAAGGTTACTACTTTGAAAATGCTTATACAGCAGGAATTCATACTATGAACGGAATTTTTAGTACACTTACTTCTTATCCCTCTTTGTTTAGACAGCATCCTATGAAAGAAACCTCTATGAAAAAGTACAATGGAGGAATTTTTCCTACGCTTTCAGAAAAAGGATATTCTACTATTTATTTTACTACTCACGACGGGCAGTTTGATAATATAGAAGGCTTTCTAAAATCAAATTCGTGTGAAAGAGTGATTTCGAAGGTAGATTATCCAGATGAAGACGTAAAAACTACTTTAGGAGTTCCAGACGATGTGATGTTTGATTTTTCTTTGCCAATTTTGGATAATCTAAGTAAAAAAGAAAAACCTTTTTTTGCTACTTTAATGACCACCAGCGATCATGGCCCTTATTATATTCCAGATTATTTTACGCCAAAAAGTAAAGATATAAAAGATCAAATTGTAGAATATGCTGATTTTTCTATTCGCAAATTTATAACACAAGCCTCTACTAAAGAATGGTTTGAGAATACACTTTTTGTTTTTATAGCCGACCACGGCGCACCTATAGATGGGCTTTATGATATGTCTATTGATTACAATCATTCTCCACTACTTTTTTATGCGCCAAGTTTTATTACCGAACACCAAACGTTTGAAAAAATAGCAGGACAAATAGATGTTTTTCCTAGTATAATGGGATTATTAAAAATGCCTTATCAAAACAATACTTTGGGTATAGATTTATTTTCGAAAAACAGACCTTACATTTACTTCAATGCTGACGATAAATATGGAGTGATAGATAATGAGTGGTTTTTGATTGTACGAGCAGAAGATAAAGCAAAAGGGCTTTTCAAATACAAACAAAAGGACACAAAAAATTACGCAACAGAAAATAATGATATTGTTGAAAAAATGGATAATTATGCGAAATCAAACATGCAAACCTTTCAGTATATCAAAGATAATAATGGGTTGTAAATTTAGCTTATTCTTTAGAGCGAGAGTAAAAAACACAAAAAAAAATATTGCTATTATAAAGTTGTCACGGTTATTTACAGGTTTGGTAATCAACAAATTATCTAAAATGTAGAACAGTCTTACTTGTCCATAGCACTAGGTTTGCAAACTTAGTGCTATGGAAAAATGACATTATTAAATCAACCGTAATTAACCTTTAATGGCTTGGTAACCCAAACCTTAGCAAACGTCCATAATCAATAATTTACTTTCCATACGAAACTCTCCAAATAACGCCACCTGTATCATCATTGACCAACAAATCTCCATTCGGTGTAACTGTAGTGGCAACAGGACGACCAAAAACAGTTGCTTTTTCTCTATCATCAATAAAGCCAGTCAGAAAATCTTCTGCTTCTCCACTTGGTTTTCCGTCTTTAAAAGGAACAAAAACAACTTTATAACCTGACATTTCCGAACGATTCCACGAGCCATGTTGTCCTACAAAAGCTCCATTTTGATATTTTTGAGGAAAGGAAGTTTTATCATAAAAAGCTAGTCCTAAAGAAGCTGTATGATTCCCGACAGGAACATCAGGCATAACCGATTTTTGGACTAATTCGGTTTCCAAACCAGACATACGAGGGTCTTCAATTTGTCCATAATAGGAATAGGGCCAGCCATAAAAAGCTCCTTTTTTTACGCTTGTTACGTAATCTGGAACTAAATTATCACCCAACATATCACGTTCATTGACGGCTGTCCAAAGTTCGCCATTTACAGGATTCCAATCCATTCCGACAGGATTACGCAACCCATTTGCATAAATGATTTCGTTCTTTCCGTCCAAATCTACCTCCAGAATGTTCGCTCTTCGAATCTCCTCCTTCATTCCGTACTCTCCAACATTAGAAGCCGAACCAACAGAAATATAAATTTTGTTTTGTTCTTTATTAGTAATAATATTTCTTGTCCAGTGATGATTGTAACCACCAGCAGGAAGCTCTACAATTTTTTCTCCTTTTACATTTTTGAGTGAAGTTTGTCCTTCTGTATAAGGATATTTCCAAAGTCCGTCGGTGGTCGTAACATAAAAAGTATTGCCAATAATGAGCATTCCGAAAGGTTGATTTAAGTTTTCAATAAAGACTTCACGCATATCGATTTTACCGTCCTTGTCTGTATCTCTCAAAATAGAAATTCGGTTAGCACTTTTTACAGTATTTGATTCTGAAACAAAATAATCTCCATTTGGTGCAACATAAGTCCAGCGAGGATTTTCTAAGTTATCAGCAAATTTTGTAACGGTAAAGCCAGCAGGAGCTTTTGGTGTTTTGTCTTCCCATTTACTTAATCCGTACCTTTTAGCGACTGATTCGGTAGCGTAAGGAGCAGGAAGTTCTAGTTTTCCAACGGCAGTTTCAACAGTAGAAGGCGAATAATTTCCTTTCGCTTGTGCCTTATCGTTGTCTATTGCCTTTTGATTTTTGGATTTTACGTTTTCGGCTTCTAGCGCATCGTTGATAAGTTCGAAGTCTGCAACTACTTCAACTTTTTCTTCTTCTGATGCTTCCATTTTATTTGGAGGAGTGGATTTGCAAGAAGTTAATAGGATAATTGCAAAGAGGAGTGAAAAACACAAGTTAATTTTTGTCATAATTCTAATAAAGTTGATGTAAAAAGTAGAAGTTTAAAAAATAGTTTTTCATAGTCATAAGTAGCTGACAGTTTGAAAACTGTCAGGAATATATTGTTTTAGAATACAATCAAGAGATTGGATACTTTTATACAGTTTAACTAACTCGAAATACTTTCTAATTGTTAATCAGTTTTATAAACTAACTCTGCTTTACTTCAAACAGACTAGGAAGTCTGTTATACAAATGAAGCATTTTGCTAAAAATAATAATAAAATTTAAGCAAAATCAGCAAAGCATAGTACAAAACGCTAAAAAATTGCTATTTTTGTTAGTTACTCGTTTTACTTTTTAAAAAAGTAGATAATCCTATTTCAATAAAAGCCAGCATTTTATATATTCATTTTTTATGGCAGATAATTCGTTTAAAAAACCTATTCTTGATACTCAAAACTCTTCTTTAGAAACAGAAGAAACTTCTCAAAACGGAAGCTCATCTCCTTTTTCTACGTTTTCATTTTCACAAAAAATGAAAGATAGGTTTGGTTCGTCTAATCAAGAAGACCAAAATTCTACGCTAACAAATTTACTTTCTGCTATCGGAATTTGGATTTTTGTGGCTCTTTTAGCTGTTTCGTTTGTGTCTTTTATTTTTACTGGAGAAGCTGACCAAAGTCTAGTTTTAGGATTTTTTTCAGACACGCCTACACAAGATACACCTCAAAATTTTTTGGGAATGTTTGGTGCTATTGTTTCTCATTTTTTGATTGAACGTTGGTTTGGGATTGGTGCGTTTTTACTTTTGGTAATTGCAACGACTTTCGGACTTGTTTTGATAAAAAAATATGAACTTAATAAATGGAAAGAATTATCGATAAGTCTGTTTTTTGTAATTTTTGTAATGAGTGCAATTTTGGGTTATTTGGTCTATATGACCGAAACACAGACGGCTTTTGCATTTCTTTGTGGTGGAATTGGCTATGCTATTTCTGCTCTTTTTGGTCAGATTTTCACGCCTATTTTTATACTTGCTGCTCTGGTTGGCTTTGGTTATTTCTTCGGAAAAGACCGTTTGAATGTAGAATTTTATACTAATTTTTCGGATAAAAAGGACAAACAAAAAAGGGAGGAAAAACGAAAAGCGACTGCTCAAAATCCTGTTCCTTCGGCTTCTGTTGATGCTTTTAAGGAAATTGAAGCAGGTAGAATTGAAAATCCGTTGCAAGAAGATATACAAGAAAATAGGGAAGAGAAAAATGCAGCAAATACAGGAAGTGTGGAAATAATTGATGATACAAAACAAGAGCCAACTGTAAGAATTGTAGAAGAGGATAATTTGTTACTAAATCAAAAAATTAAGCCTAAAAAGCAATCTTTCTTTGACAAACTATTTGGTACTAATTCTGAAACAACACAAAAAGAAGAAGTAAAAAAAGAAAATCCATTTGAGAGTAAAAACAAAATAAAAGATAGCGTAAACAGACAATTACCTCACAAGGAACTTACCAATCAGCAATTTGGAAAAACTCAAAAAGAAGAGAAAGAAATAGATGAAGAAGCAGAAAATGATTTGAAAAGTGAGCTAAAAAATGAAATACAAAGAGCAAAAGAGGAAGCCAACAACAAAAATAAAGCAGATAGAAAAGACGGAAAGCGAGAAGAAGACCAGAAAGACAAGGACGGTTTCTTTATTCCATCAGCTAGAGATTTTGGGATTGATAGTAATGAAAACAACGAACAAGAAAGCGAACGAGAAGAAGAAAATCCTTTTGCTATCGATATTCCTTCTACTAAAACACCAAAACAGGAAATTACACAAAAAGAACAGAAATTAGAAAATACACAACAGCAAAATTTACCTCAAAATCAAGAAGTTGAGCAAGAAAATCAAGACGAACTAGATTTGGATATTCCGATGCCTCCTTCGGTAAGTCGTGTAAGAGATTTGTATGGCGAAAATGTAGAGGAGTTGATAGAAGAGGAAAATGGAAAGACAAGTTATGCAGGACTGACTCCTTATAATCCGACAGACGAATTGCCAAAATATGATTCTCCTCCTACAGATTTATTGGACAATCCTGTAGTAAAAAAGCATCAAATTGATAAGGACGAACTAAATGAAACAAAAATGAGAATAGAACAAACTCTCAAAAATTTTAAAATTGACATAAAAAGAATCCACGCAGAAGTAGGTCCTACTGTTACGCTTTACGAAATTGTACCAGCACCGGGAGTAAAGATTGCACAAATTAGGAATTTGGGAGATGATATTGCGCTTAATCTTTCGGCTTTAGGTATTCGAATTATTGCACCAATGCCTGGAAAGGGAACTATCGGAATTGAAGTTCCGAATAAAGACAGAGAAATTGTACCATTAAGAACGCTCTTAGAACACGAATCTTTTAAGCACTCTAGAAAAGAATTGCCTTTAGTTTTGGGTAGAGATATTTCGAATCAAATCTTTATTGCTGACCTTACCAAAATGCCTCACCTTCTTATTGGAGGAGCAACAGGACAAGGAAAATCGGTTGGAATAAATGTAATCTTGACTTCGCTAATCTATAAAAAACACCCAAGCGAACTCAAATTTGTGATGATTGACCCTAAAAAAGTAGAGTTTTCACTCTTCTCAAAATTGGAAAAACATTATCTAGCACACCTTCCAGGAGCTGAACCGATTGTTACCGATTCTGTCGAAGCTGTCAAGACTTTAGAAGCACTTTGTAGAGAAATGGATACTCGTTATGACCTTTTGAAAGATGGTGATTGCAGAAATGTAAAAGAGTACAATCAAAAATTCAAAACGCACCAGCTTTTAGACGAGCAACATAGATATTTACCTTACATTGTTTTGGTCATTGATGAGCTTGCCGATTTGATGATTATTGCAGGAAAAGCAGCCGAAAAACCGATTGCAAGACTAGCTCAAATGGCTCGTGCAATTGGTATTCATTTGGTTGTGGCTACGCAACGTCCGTCTGTAAATGTGGTTACAGGTATAATTAAAGCCAATTTTCCTGCTCGTATGGCATTTCGTGTTACCTCAAAAATTGATTCCAGAATTATCTTAGATACAGGAGGAGCAGAGCAATTAGTCGGACAAGGCGATATGTTACTTTCCAATGGTTCGGATATTTTGCGCTTGCAATGTGCCTTTATTGATACGCCAGAAGTCGAAAGGATTTGTAAACATATTCAAGATCAAAAAGGATTTTTTGCAGCTTATCCATTGCCAGAAGAAACGAATTTTAATGTAGAGGAAGATGAGTATTTAGCAGGCGATGAGCTTTTTTAGTTTTAAATTAAAAAAAAAATCACACTAGAAACAATAAGTGCTTTTAATGTGATTTTTATTTTATAAAATTGTCTGAAAATACTATTTCAAAATTCCTTTGTGAATAAACTCAAAAATAGTTTTTCCTACTTTCGTATTTTTTACTTCTGCGTTGTTAGCCTTCGAACGAGCTACTTTTACGGCTTCTAAAAGCTCATCAATACGTGCAATCATATCATTTTTTTGCGATGAAGTAACCTTTCCAGACGTGTAAACAGTTTCATATTTACCTACCTGAAAATCAAGATTCAACAGTTCGGTTTGAGCTGGATGTTCCTTTGTAGCTTCGTATTTGACGATAACTTTCGGACGTTTTACAGTTCTGAATTTTACTTCTTCTGGCGTTCAATAGACATTTGTTTTGCTATCATATTCCCACTTACGAGTTTGGTCAAGCGTAGGAATTGCATTATACAAATCCTTTAAGCGATTGATATTGCTTTCCAAAGCCAAAAGAGAAGTAGCCGAAAATGTACCGAATTTTTTCTCTCCTACAATCAGTTCAGCCTTTGCTACATCAGCAGAATTTGTCTCTTCTTTTCGAAACGTTGGCATCAATTCCTGAAATTATAAGCTCCATTACTTCCTCTAATTTCTTTTTCACGGTCGTTACCATTTCCTTAGTTTCATCTGGAATCTCATCAGAGTTTTCTTCCAAAGAAATATAATGTTTCACCATTCCATCAAAATAAGGGTCATTTTTAGTAAATGTTTTTTTTGCTTCTCCGATAGCTTGATTAGCTTTGTTTTTGCGTTCTTGTTCGACAGCTAAAAGCTCGTGTAGTTTGTTTGACATAAGTTTATATGTTTTTTTTGGTGTAATTAAATTTGATGATTATTTTTATACATACCTCAACGCCATCATTTTTAAAAAAGTTTCTTTTGAATACTAAACTATTATTTTTCAGTTTCATCAAGCATTTTCAAAATTATAGTTCTTACTTTATCTTGATGTGTCCAAGGAATAAAATGATTTGCTTCTGGAAGAGTAATAAGTTCAAAATTACCTTTGTCTTTTAATTTTTCTTGTGTAAAAAGTGCGTGTCCGTAAGGAACAATTTTATCTTTTTGTCCGTGCAAAACCATCAAAGGAACTTTTATTGTATCAAAATCATTTTCGATTAATTTCAAATCTCCCTGCAAATGTAGCATTTCTTTATTCGAAACCGTAAGCGCAGCAGGCAGCCACCAACGCACAAAAACAGATTTGCCAGCCTTATTATACCACCTATCAATTGTCAGTTCTGACGAAGAAAGACCCGCCAAAATAATAACTCCACTCATTAGTTTTGGATAATCGATAGCCATTTGAAGTACGACAGCACCACCGTAAGAATGACAAATCAAAATTGGTTTCTGTTTGGTAGAATCTTGAAACCGTTCTAAAACTCCTTTGTAAAAACGAGCTTGTTCTTTTAGATTTTTTTCGTGGTTTCCAAAATCAGATTTTCCATATCCTGTTCTGTCCAAAGCCACCATATTTGTACGAGCAAGCAAAGTAGAATCTTTAAAATAATCCAAAAAAGCACTCCAATCTCCAGGCGAACCGTGTATAAAAAAGAGTGTTGGAAGCGATTCATTTCCTATCTTAGCATAATGAATTTTGCGCTCTTCGAACTCTACATAATCAAAAGTAGGTTTTAGTTTTTGGTCTTTAAATTCTTTTTTTACTTTTCGATCGCTAATTCTGAATTGCAAGCAGCTAGAGGTTAATTGTAAGGAAATAATAAAAAATAGAAAAATGTAAGTTCGTTTTCTACGGAAAATAGTTTTAAAGAATGGATTCATAAGTATAGGTTTTTTTTGTTGATGTCATTTCACTAAAATACCGACAAAGGCAAGGAAAAATATATTGCATGAGCATCAGCGTTTTGTTGGTGTCGCTTCGCTAAAACACCAACAAAGGCAAAAAGAACTGATTTTCTTTTATTTTACCTTGGCAAGCGTTGTTTATTGAAGATAATAAAACGTTGCCAATGGTAAAATAAAAAGGCAAGATTGCCAAATGTAAAACACAAATAAACTTATGTTACAAGCTAGTAAATAGTTTTTATTAAAATTACAACATTATTCTTTATCCTAAATATAGAAAAAAATTATGCAAATCATTTTTATTTCAGATACACACGGACAACACAAAAATCTTCAACTTCCAAAATTAGACCTCAAAAATTCGGAATCTACACTACTCATTCATACAGGCGATATTAGCAAATTAGGAAAAGAAGATGAAATTAAAGATTTTCTAAACTGGTTTGAAAAACAAGATTATACTTATAAAATTTTTATTGCAGGAAATCACGATTTTTTGTTTGAGAAAAATCCTTCTTTAGCCGAATCATTTGTTTTTGATAATTGCATTTACCTAAACAATTCTTCTGTCGAAATAGAAGGAATAAAAATTTGGGGTTCTCCAATTACACCTCGTTTTTATGATTGGGCTTTCAATTGTGATAGAGGAGAAAAAATACGCAACTATTGGGAACAAATTCCGACTGATACTGATATTTTGCTTACTCACGGTCCTGCGTATGGGATTTTAGATCAAACCATTCAAGGCTTGAAAGTGGGTTGTGAAGAACTTATAACTTTTGTAAAAACAATAAAACCCAAAATTCACGCCTTTGGGCATATTCACGAAGCGTATGGAAAAGTAAACAATTCTGATACTGTTTTCATAAATGCTAGTGTTTTGGATATTCGTTATAAACTTGTGAATAAACCTTTTTTGATTGATTGGAATGAAATCTGAAAATACCGTAAATGATTGTAAATGATTAAGAGGATTAGCTTCGCTGAGCTATCGGTTGATAGGATTTTGAATACAGATGAAATACAATTTCCTTTTCCTTGAAAATACTAACTAGATTTATCTTCCTTTACTTCATTTTCAGTTGAATTACTGTTTTCAATTGGTTCTTGATTTTGAGTAATTGGAGTAATCAATTTTTGATTCGGTTTCAAGAAATTTTCATATAAATTTGCTTCACTTACCGTTTCTGGAGTAATTGTAAAAAATTCTTCATGTTGATTAAAAACAGGTTCGTTTTCTTTCCTTTGGTATTTATAATAATTTCCACTTTCTTCCAAAATATAACTATTCATTGTATCTTTTAAGTTATAAGAAAGAAGATTAATAGCTTGCTGCTTTGCATTTTCATTGAGTAATAAAAATAGAGATTCTATTCTTCTATCAAAACTACGTACCATCGCATCGGCACTTCCACTATAAATTTTTGGATTGCCATTATTATGAAAATAAAAAATCCTTGAATGCTCCAAAAAGTCGCCTACAATCGAACGAACATTTATATTATCACTCAACCCTGCTCGTTTTGGTCTGATACAACAAATTCCTCTCACAATTAGCTCAATCGGAACACCTGCTTGCGAGGCTTCGTAAAGAGCATCAATAAAATCTCGGTCTTGCAACGAATTTACTTTTACACAAATTCCTGCTGGAAGTCCGTCCAAAGCGTTTCTGGTTTCGGTCTGGATAAGTGCGATAAGTTGCTGGCGCATAAAATTAGGCGCAGTCAAAAGTTGTTCGTAACGGTCTGGGTCAGAATGTCCTGTAATGGCATTAAAAAACTCCGAAACATCTCTTGCATAGATTTCGTTCGTTGTCAGAAGTCCAATATCGGTGTAAAGTTTGGCTGTCGATTCGTTATAATTTCCACTAGACATGTGTACATAACGCACAATATTTTGCCCTTCTTTTCGTACAACTAACATTATTTTTGTATGCGTTTTGAGCTGCGTAACTCCATAAATCACAAAACAACCTGCTTGCTGCAACTTTTTGGCTTCTCTAATATTATTTTCTTCATCAAAACGAGCTGTTACTTCAAAAAGAACAGAAACGTGTTTTCCATTTTCGGCAGCTCTCAAAAGTGCTGATGTAATTCTTGAATCTTTTGCTAATCTATAAATAGTCGTTTTGATTGCCAACACATTTGAGTCTTCGGCAGCTTCTTCTATCATTTCCAAAACAGGTTCCATACTGTTATATGGATGATGAAGAACAATATCTTCTTTCTTTATTCTATCAAAAATGCTATCACTATTTCGTTTCTTTGATGTATTTACTTCTTGTCGTAAAAATGCTAAGGGCTTAACAGGAGCATGTGGTAAAGGCAGAAATTCGGATAAATCTTTATGTCCTACAATTTGCCAAAGACAAGTAAGGTCAATTAATTTTTCTACTTCAAAAACATTATCATCTTCAATATCCCAACGAGATTTGAGAAGACTAAGCATCCACGTTGAATAATTGGATTCTATTTCAAGCCTAACTACTCGCCCTGTTTTTCTAGTTTTGAGTTTTTGTTTTACTTCTTGCACAAAATCCACTTCCATGTCATCACTTTCATCAAGTGTAAAATCGCCATTTCTGGTAATTCGAAGCAGACTAACTCCAAGAATATCTACATTTCTAAAAAACTTATAGACAAACCTTCTGATAATTTCTTCAATAGGTAAAAAAATGACTGTTTCTCCTCTACTCATTTCGAAAAAAACGAGGTAGATTTTGAGGAATCTGAATAAATGATACTTTTCTACTTGCCTTGCTTGCTCCCTTTATGTTCGTTACGACACCAAAAACCAATAATTTGTTCATCAAAATGGGAAAGGTATGATAATTATCATAAACCATTGGTGTAAGCATGGGAAAAATAGTATTCTGAAAATAATCAGCTACTTTTAGTTCTTCCTCTGGCAAAACCTCACTTCCATCAATTATTCTGAAATTATTTTCTCCACAATTGGGTAATAAATTATGTAAATATTCATACTGTTTTTTTACAAATGCCTGTCCTTCGTATAAAAGTTTTTGTCGAAATGGAAGTTCACGCAAACCCGAATAATCAAGCCTTTGTTTGTTGTAATCCATATAATTATACAAACTACCCAAACGAATCATAAAAAACTCATCCAGATTAGAAGAGGTAATCGCCAAGAATTTGAGCTTTTCTAAAATGGTACGACGCTCTGCCGTTACTTGATCTAACACTCTATAATTAAATTGAATCCAACTCAAATCACGACTTATATACGGACTTTGTTCGATTACTTCTTCTATTTTTTCTGGCGAAATCATATTATATTCTTTATATTCTTCTTGAATTATTCTCTAACTAGCCTTAGGACTATTTTTCTACGACACTTAGGAAATGTTAGCTACAGTAATCACAAATTACAAAAAAAACTAGGTATCAATCAAGTTGTTTTATTTTTTTGGAAGAAAAAAGAAATTTTGTTTGGTATCAAGTTTTGAATGTTTGTCTTAAAATTTAACTGAAAATGGATAAGTAAGTAAACAAATTTGTAGATTTGTGTTTATTGTTTTGCGTGCCTTTTATTTTTTTGATTAAATTGTTATTAATGGTTCAATTTTATTCTAAGTTTGTTTTAACTTTGTTCCACTTTTAGAGCAATATTCTGCCAAAACAGTAAAATAAAAACAGTAGTATAGCTTAGTTACTTACAGTTACGAACATTCACACACAACCACAGCTTGACACATGAAATATCCGAATACTAACATACACCCTGACGCTAAGATTGCAGAAAATGTAATTATAGAACCTTTTGCAACCGTTTATGGAGATGTAGAAATAGGAGAAGGAACTTGGATTGCTGCCAATGTAGTGATAATGGACGGTGCAAGAATTGGCAAGAATTGTAAGATTTATCCTGGTGCAGTTATTTCTGGCGACCCTCAAGACTTGAAGTACAAAGGCGAAAAAACCCTAACAATTATAGGAGATAATACCACAATTAGAGAATTTGCAACCATAAATAAAGGAACAGATGACAAAATGCAAACTACAGTTGGTAATAATGTTTTGGTAATGGCGTATGTGCATATTGCTCACGATTGTATCGTCGGAGATTATTGTGTTTTGGTAAATGGTGTGCAGCTTGCAGGGCATGTAGAAGTAGAAGAATATGCTATTATTGGTGGCACAAGTGCCGTTTTGCAGTTTGTGAAGATTGGCGCACATGCTATGATTTCGGGTGGTTCGTTGGTAAGGAAAGATGTTCCTCCTTATATTCGTGCTGGTCGTGAACCTCTTTCGTATGCAGGAATAAACATTGTAGGACTTCGAAGACGTGGTTTTAATGCCAACAAAACTGCCGAACTTAGAGAAATTTATCGTTTGATTTATGCAGCAGGACTTAATACACAAGAAGCACTCAAACAAGTAGAAGCATTAGAACCCAATACAGCAGAAAAAACGCAGATTGTAGAGTTTATCCAAAATGCAAAAAAAGGAATTATCAAAAGTGGAAATGAAGATGATACAATAGGAATTTGATTTCAGTTATTAGTAAGTGGTAATCAGTTACCAGTTAATTTCTAAATCCATTTTAGTTTTTTTGGTTATAGGTAATTTATCTTCAAAAATGCACATTAGTTTTGACTTAGATAGTACACTTATTCCACATGGAAATGAGTTTGAAGCAGAGAAAAGAAATTTGTTTGCTAAGTTTTTGGGAATTGAACCTATTCGTCTGGGAACATTTACTCTGATTTCTGATTTACAAAATCAAGGTCATACAATTCATATTTACACAACTTCTTTTTCGAAATAAAATTAAAATTCGTTTGATGCTTTTTTATTATGGAATAAGAGTAGGTAAAATAATAAACCAGTCAGAAAATCAACATACTTTGAAAAAGATGAATAAGAATGCTTCAAAATATCCACCTGCATTTGGCTTTGATTTACATATAGATGATTCAAGAGGTGTAGAAATGGAAGGCGAAAAATTGAATTTCAAGACAATTATTATAAAAACAAACGATAAAAACTGGATTAAAACAATTCAACGACAAATTACTTTGAAATAATTTATCTTTAACTAGAATTACTTAACTTTGTGTTCCAATTCTCTGCACTCTTCAACTAAAAAAAATACACTTTATTATGTCTTGGTTTCATTGAAAAGATAAAAATATTACTACGCCTACTAATGAGAAGCGTGATTCTCCAAATATGTGGTTCAAAACACCTAGTGGAACAATTATTCTCAAAAAAGAACTAAAAGATAATAATTGGGTGTGTCCAGATGACTCTCATCACTTAACGATTACTCCAAAACAGTATTTTGAGATTTTGTTTGATGAGGGAAAGTACACAGAAATTAATACAAATCTTACTGCTCTAAATCCTTTGAATTTTAAGGATACCAAAACCTACGAACAGCGCATTAAGGAGGCAAACGAAAAATCAAGTGTCAATGAAGCTGCTCAAAGTGCATTCGGTAAAATGAATGGAATTGATTTTATGGTAACGGCAATGAATTTTAAGTATATTGGTGGTTCAATGGGCGCAGTTGTGGGAGAAAAAATTGCTCGTTCGGCTGATTATTGTCTGGAAAATAATATTCCTCTGATGGTCATTTCGCAATCGGGTGGCGCACGTATGATGGAAGCAGGTTTTTCGCTCATGCAAATGGCAAAAACTTCGGCTAAGTTAGCCTTGCTTTCAGAAGCCAAAATTCCTTATATTTCTCTTCTTACAAATCCGACTACTGGAGGCGTAACGGCTAGTTTTGCAATGCTTGGAGATTTTAATATTGCTGAACCTGACGCACTTATCGGTTTTGCAGGACCTAGAGTAATTCGTGAAACTATCGGAAAAGACCTTCCAAAAGGGTTTCAAATATCAGAATTTGTACAAGAACACGGCTTTTTGGATTTCATTGTAGATAGAAGACAACTAAAAGCAAAATTGACTTCACTTTTGAAAATGGTTTGGGTAAATCCGAATATGAATAAAGGAAAAAAGAAAGTAGTGAAGAAAGCAGCAACTAAAAAACTAAATGAGAAAACTAAAAAGGAGTAACGTTTCTTTCTAAAAAATATTTATCTTGAGCTTTACGAAAAAGAATATTTTAATTCATTCAATCTGTAAAATCTGTGTTCTACAAAAATATATACATTCTATGAAAGCAATTTTGGTAACTGGTGGAGCTGGTTTTATTGGTTCTAATTTCATTCCTTATTTTTTAGAAACTCACAAAGACTGCAAAGTAATTAATTTAGATTTGCTGACTTATGCAGGAAATTTGGATAATTTGAGTGAGGTTGAATCTAATCCTCGCTATGAGTTTGTAAAGGGAGATATTGTCAATAGACAATTAGTAGAACATATTTTTGAAAAACATGATATAAAAGGAGTAATTCATTTTGCTGCCGAATCTCATGTCGATAACTCTATTACAGACCCAGAGGCTTTTGTAAGAACGAATGTTCACGGAACTTTTACGCTCGTTGATGTGGCTCGTAAACATTGGATGAACTCTCCATTTTCTTATAAAGAAGGCTATGAAGATACTCGTTTTCTTCACGTTTTCGACAGATGAAGTGTATGGAACTTTAGGCGAAACTGGTTTTTTTGTAGAAACTACTCCTTATGCACCAAATAGTCCGTATAGTGCATCAAAAGCAGGAAGTGATATGATTGTCAGAAGTTATTTTCATACCTACGGAATGGATATTGTGATTACAAACTGCTCTAATAATTTTGGAGAAAAACAGCATCACGAAAAACTTATTCCGACTATTATTCGAAAAGCTCTTTCAAATCAGCCGATTCCGATTTATGGAAATGGACAAAATATTAGAGATTGGCTCTACGTTCTAGACCATTGTAAAGGGATTGATAAAGCATTTCAGAAAGGGAAAAAAGGAGAATCATATAATATTGGTTCGAATAATGAATGGAATAATTTGGATTTAGCTAAAAAAATATGTTCGCTTTTAGATACAATAAAACCAAAAGAAAATGCTCAAAATGGAGCAAAGTACGAAGATTTATTGACCTTTGTAAAAGACCGTCCCGGACACGATTTGCGTTATGCCATTGATTCTACAAAGATGGAAAACGAACTAAATTGGAAAGCAAATACTGATTTTGATACAGTCTCTTACAAAAACTATTAATTGGTATATTGATTTGTATAATTCGGAAAAATTTAAGGGAAATTCTGCTAACTCTAATTCTAAAGTAGAGAAGAAAGAGGAAATCAAAAGAGAAGAATCTAAGAACACAGAAAAAACAAAAACTGTAAAACCAGAAGCATCAAAATCAGAAGCAAAGCAAGAAACACAAAAGAAAAACAAAACAGAACAAAAAGAAGAGCCTGTAATAGAACTCAAAACTAGACCTGTGTCAGAAGAAAAACAGGAGAAGAAAGCAGAAGAAAAACATGTTTATAACTCTACTTTTTCATCAAAAGGGTATGACAAAATTTTTGATACTGCAAATCTGAATGAAGCCTTAGAAGCTCTTGCAGAAGTAAAAGCTGCTGTTATTCGTACACGAAAAGATTACGAATTTTATCAAGAAAAAGAAAAAGATGCAGAGAACAAAGCAAAACGAATTATCGCAAAAGCACAAGAGGGAAGTCTGGAATGGAACGAAGCAAATAATCTAGCTATGGAACTCTTGAAAGAACAAGAACGCTCCAAACAAATGGCTGACGGCGCACTCAATCAACTTGCAGAATTAGGAAAGCTACAAGATAAAATTGAAAAGCATTCGCAAACAGTAAAATCTATCAAAGAAAAACAGCGTGTAAAAATGCCTGATTCTTCAGAAACTATTTCGATGATAGAACGAATGAAAGCCAAAATTCAGAAAGACGAAATTTTGGGAGATTTGTATGCTGATTTTGGAAAAGATTCGGATAAAAACGACCCTTTTCTGAATGAAAAAGTGAATAAAGCATTGGGAATTGACCCAGAAAAAGATGCTTTAGCTGCACTTAAAAATAAATTGGGAATGGATAAAAAATAATCTCATTCATAAATTAGTCCATCAAAAAAACCGTATTCTACTTAAATGTAAAATACGGTTTTTACTTTTTATAATTTTCTACCAATCATTTACTCTATAATCAATTTCTCTTGCCAGTTTCCATTATTGTTTCCAAACTGAATAATATATGTTCCACTAGGCAAATTAGTAGAAAGATTTAATTCTAGCTTTTCAGAATTGGTATAAGCAGCAATTTCGACTGTTTTTACAACTCTTCCTAACATATCAATTACTTGTAGTTGTCCACCTTGTTTTAAACCAGAATGATAAATAGTAACTGTTTTTGATTTACTTGGATTAGGAATAATTGTAAGTTCATTACCAAAGTCAAAAGAAAGAGAATTTATTTTGATAGCGTGAGTAATGCTAGACTTTCCAGAATAATCTACTTGGCGCAAACGGTAATAAGAAAGTAAATTTGAAGATTCTTTATCTATCCATTCATAGCCAGTAGTTTGATAAACCGTTCCTTTTCCTGCCACTTTTGCTACTGTTTGAAAAGTCTGACCAGCATCAATAGAACGTTCTATCCAGAATTCTTTATTATCTAATTCATTAGCTGTCTGCCACCAGATTTTTACTTCATTGGTTTGTGTTCTTTCTCCATCAAAACTCAAAAGCGTAATAGGTAATAATGTTTCATCACAAATAAAATCATCTGGGGGAAGGGTAAGAGTGCTTACTCCTCCTGTTCCTCCTGAAGGTGGTGTCGTTCCTGCTCCTGTAAGTCCTGCTTCTCCTCCTCTCAAAAATAGTTTGGTAGTAGCTGTTATAGGATTTGGTAATGGTTCAGGATCTTCTGGAAAAAAAGCAGCAGTATTAGAAAAGTTAGCAGCGTCTACTCCTATATAAATGGCAATCACAAGACCACCACCACCACCACCACCACCAGCATCGGCATTAGTAGCACTTGAGTTAGAACCCTGTCCTCCTCTAGCATAAATAGTAAAGTTACTAATATCTTCTGTTTCACTAAGTAGAAAAATAGTTCCACCAGCACCACCACCACCAGCACCTTCTTGTGTTTGTGTTCCCCCATTTCCTCCATCTACATCTATTGTTCCATTTCCTACTGTTTCTTTCGCTCTTACAATTACAATTCCTCCTCCTGGGTGTCCACTAGCTGCATTGTTGTTGTCATTATTATCGTTATCTACTCCACCAGAACCACCACCACCACCAAGCATAAGACGTGTGCCATCTCCATACGAGCCATCAATAAATCGTGGCGAAACTGCTCCTACACTAGCAAATCTAGGGTTTCCAGAAGGTGCGCCACCATCTCCACCATTTCCGTAATTAGAACCACCACCTCCACTAGCATCTTCTCGTCCTGCACCTCCTGCATTACCAGGTGCGCCATTTCCTCTGTCTGAATAAAATCGTTTATCTCCCCCACTATTTGGAGGAGAATAAGGACCATCTACGCCACCAGGATAACCCGAAACTCCAGTTTCATTTATTCCTCCTCCTGTTTTTGGAACACCCAAAGCATCAACAACTACACTAGATGTTCCATTCCACATTTGTCCAGGTCTTCCAGCTATACCTTCTCCTCTCCAACCCAATGAGTGTTCACTACTAAAATTAGCTCTTCTATATCCACCTCTAAAACCTTGAGAGTCTGTTGTAATTGTTCCATTAAGTGTTAGCGTATTATTTACATCAATTGCTACAATTCCACCTGCACGACCATTCCAAGGAATAGATGTAACACTAGCTCCACCATTAATAGTTAGACTATTATAATTTGCTACTCGTATTACTTGAAAAGTACGAACGCCAATCCCTGTACCAAAATTTCCTGTTGTAATGCTAGGTGTTAGGTTGGTTACATATCTGTTTTGTAGTGTAGTACGAACAGGCAAATTTCCTCCTGTAACTGCTCCAGCAGCAACTATATACTCATACTGCCCTGCTAAATATTCGGCATCAACAATAAATCCTCTTCTATTTTGCCCACCTGCTCCATCTCCATAAAGATTTTGCTTATTAGGCTTAGCAGGAAACTCGTTGTTAGATTGAGTATCAGTTCCTCCGTCATCATTGATGCTATAATTAATTGTAGCAGATTGCATTTGAATAACTAAAAGCAAATCACCGTCAGCAATAGGGGCGACTGTACCGAGTTGTGCTTCTACTTGTAGGGTAGTACTCCCTACTGTTGCAGTACCTACGCCTGGGTAATATCCGTTTATGATTGTATTAGTTGCAGTTATAGTTTCACTAATGGTAGAAGGAATACATTGAGAAAAACCTGAAAAATGTATTGAAAAAATAAGTAATAAAGTAAGTAGAAAAGTAGATAAAGTCGTTTTCATAAGTAGAAATATATTTAATTTAATGTAAGTAGAATTTTGAATAAAGTTACAACAAAAATTGCACTATATTTTTTTGATAAATTGCACTTTTTTTACACAAAATAGTTATAATTTAATGTAGTTAATTGCTTGTTTATCAATCTAAAACGACTAAAAAACTATTTTTAGTCTATTTACGTTACTCATTTATCTACACATAAAGGCAAAATCATTTTATTAGTATTTCTATATCTTTACTTTCTTTATTTCTCAAAAATAATTCTTTGTTTTTATGTCAAAGCAAAAGCCTTCTGAAAATCTTTCTCAAAAAAATGATTCTAGCCAAAATAGTAATAAGGATTACATTCCAGAAAAACCGAAAAGTATAACCAAAACGGTTTTGAAGGTTTTTCGAAAAGCAAAAAAAGTTTCTGCACAAGCAAATAGTATCATTAATGGTTCGGTGGGCGACAAGTTTCAAGATTATTCGGTTTTAAAACCTTTGGATATTAAGATGAATTTTTATCATCGTCAAACTATCGTTCAACCTACAAAAAGAAGTCTCTCGGTTCGCTCAAATTATTCCTACAATGATAAACCTGTTTCAAACAAGATTTGTATTCTTATTCACGGACTTGTATTTAATGAAACCTGTTGGCAATTTAAGGATAAAAGTGATTATGGTAAAAAACTAGAAGAGGATTATGGTTATATGCCTTTTTATCTGCGTTATCATACAGGCAAACACATTTCAGATAATGGACAAGGATTAGCTATTCTTTTGGAAGAAATCTATAAAAATTACCCTACACAAATTGAAGAAATTTGCTTTATCTGTCATAGTATGGGAGGACTTTTGATGCATAGCGCAGCTTATTATGCACAAGAAGAAGGGTTTGAGTGGGTAGAGAAAACTAAGAAAGTATTTTTGCTCGGAACTCCTCATCTGGGTTCTTTCTTTGAGCGTTTTGCCAATGTTACGACTAATATTTTACAGCGTGTTCCGAATTGGCATACTCGTTTGGTAGGAAAAGTAATTAATCTTAGAAGTGCAGGTATAAAAGATTTGCGTTATGGATATTTGAGAGAGGAAGATTGGAAAGACAAAAATCCAGATTCGTTTTTAGAAAATACCAAAAATGAAGTTCCAAAACTAGAAGGTGTAGAATATTTTATCATTTCGGGCAGACTTACCAAAGAAGAAACGCATTGGGTAAACTGCTTCTTCGGAGATATTCTGGTAAGCAAGAAAAGTGCAAATGCTCATTTTATCGATACTAAAGAAATGGATTCAGAAAATACTAATTCGATTCAGTTTGCAGGAACTCACCATTTCAAACTCTTGACAATGAATGAAGTGTATGATAAAATTAAGTTTTGGATAGAGAGATAAATTTTACCTATGAATGAATTCGTGAGTTTCATTTTTCATTAAAATAACTAGTTATGGAGTTTATTTTTTTGATGAAAATAGCAATGTTAATGTACTTGGGAGTTTTAATATTTGTATAGAAAATAGAGATACAAATAACACTAAAAGTTTAAATCATTTTGTTGAAAATTATTATGAAACTACTCAGAATGAAGATAATTTGAATGATATCCTAATGTATTTTATAAGAATATTTTGATAGTTGCATAACAGGTTTTACACTTATTTCTACCAAAAACAGAAGAGTAATTCATTGTACGCTTTCTTATATGGAAAAGATATGTATAAAGTTTATTTCTAAAGACACTATTTTACTTACCTACGAACTACAAAAATATTCTTTTAGATTGTAGAAAGGCTATTTTTTATTATTTTGTATCAAATTGTAATGTTCCACTTTGCAAAGTTTTTGTTTATGTGAGTTAAAACTTTGTAGAAATTTCTTTTTCATTATGCTAAATAGTAACTCTAACTAATCTTTGACAACTCATTTCTATACCTTACAGATATCAAATATAATAAACTTTCCCACAAAAAAAAGCCTTCAAAATCGGTATATTGATTTTGAAGGCTTAATTTATTTTCCTTACACAAATACATTCCTGTATCTGTCCACATAGTGACGGGCGATGACCTACTCTCCCACGAATAGCGCAGTACCATCGGCGCAATAGGGCTTAACGGCTCTGTTCGGAATGGAAAGACGTGTACCCCTATGCTATAATCACCCTTTATCGGTTGTTTTGAGTGTCTAATTTATTTCAATTAATTCAACTCAAACAATTTCTTAAAAAGTTCTTTAACAAAATAAGATGTATAATATATTTAAAAACTATAGCTCTCCGTTTGCATATCGGAAAACCTACACTAACAAAAGACTACTGAAAAATTAGTATTGCTCAGCTCCATTTATTTCTAAACGTCCACCTGCAACCTATCTACGTCATCATCTATAACGTTTCTTAAGGGAAATCTCATCTTGAAGTCAGTTTCGCACTTAGATGCTTTCAGTGCTTATCTGTTCCAAACGTGGCTACTCAGCTATGCAGTTAGCACCACAACTGATATACCAGAGGTTTGTCCAACTCGGTCCTCTCGTACTAAAGTCAGATCTTCGCAAATTTCCTACGCCCACAACAGATAGAGACCGAACTGTCTCACGACGTTCTGAACCCAGCTCGCGTGCCACTTTAATGGGCGAACAGCCCAACCCTTGGGACCTTCTCCAGCCCCAGGATGTGACGAGCCGACATCGAGGTGCCAAACCTCCCCGTCGATATGAGCTCTTGGGGGAGATCAGCCTGTTATCCCCGGAGTACCTTTTATCCTTTGAGCGACGGCCTTTCCACACAGAACCGCCGGATCACTATGCCCTACTTTCGTACCTGCTCGACCTGTTTGTCTTGCAGTCAAGCTCCCTTATGCCATTACACGCTACATACGATTACCAACCGTATTGAGGGAACCTTGGGAAGCCTCCGTTACACTTTCGGAGGCGACCACCCCAGTCAAACTACCCACCACGCACCGTCCCCCTCTCAGGGTTAGATGACAAATACAGAAAGGGTGGTATTTCAACAATGACTCCATCACGCCTAGCGACGCAACTTCAAAGTCTCCCACCTATCCTACACATTCTGTATTCAACAACTATGCGAAGCTATAGTAAAGGTTCACGGGGTCTTTTCGTCCCGTTGCGGGTAATCGGCATCTTCACCGATACTTCAATTTCACCGGAATCATGGTTGAGACAGTGTCCAAGTCGTTACACCATTCGTGCAGGTCGGAACTTACCCGACAAGGAATTTCGCTACCTTAGGACCGTTATAGTTACGGCCGCCGTTTACTTGGGCTTCGATTCAAACCGTTGGATTACTCCTAAGCTCCCCTCTTAACCTTCAAGCACCGGGCAGGTGTCAGGCATTATACTTCATCTTGCGATTTCGCAATGCCCTGTGTTTTTGTTAAACAGTCGCTTGGACCTTTTTATTGCAGCCGCTTATATCGCTATAAGACGGCACCCCTTCTCCCGAAGTTACAGGGTAAATTTGCCTAGTTCCTTAACCATGAATCTTCCGAGCGCCTCAGGATTCTCTCCTTGACTACCTGTGTCGGTTTGCGGTACGGGCTATTTAAATTAACGTTAACGAGGATTTTCTTGGAAGCTATTCTGTAGATTATCAACGCCCCCGAAGGTTTGTCGTACTATTGCCTAATACAATCTTTAACGGATTTACCTATAAAAGACCTTTATGGTTCGGCTTTAACGTCCATTTCTGTCAGAACGCACTACATTATTTACTCCGTCTCCCCTAACAATTTAAACGAGGTACAGGAATATTAACCTGTTTGCCATCGGAATCGCCCTTCGGCTTATCCTTAGGTCCCGACTAAACCTGAAACGATTAGCGTTGTTCAGGAAACCTTAGTCTATCGGCGAGGGGGTTTCTCACCCCCTTTATCGTTACTCATTCCTACATTTGCTTTTCTAAGCGCTCCACTTTCATTCACAATCTAGCTTCTACGCACTCAGAATGCTCTTCTACCACTACACTTTCAAAAAAATGTAGTCCATAGCTTCGGTAATAGATTTATGCCCGTGTATTATCGACGCCCAATCACTCGACCAGTGAGCTGTTACGCACTCTTTAAATGAATGGCTGCTTCCAAGCCAACATCCTGGCTGTCTCCGTAATCGGACCACCTTAGGTCAACTTAATCTATATTTAGGGACCTTAGCTGATGGTCTGGGTTCTTTCCCTCTCGGACTGCGACCTTAGCACCACAGCCCTCACTCCCGATAATCATTTGTATGCATTCGGAGTTCATCAAGATTTGGTAGGATGTGACTCCCCCTAGTCTTATTGGTAGCTCTACCTCACACAAACTATATTCGAGGCTGTTCCTAAAAACATTTCGAAGAGTACGAGCTATTTCCTAGTTTGATTAGCCTTTCACCCCTACCCACAGTTCATCCCAAGACTTTTCAACGTCAACGGGTTCGGTTCTTCACTTTGTGTTACCAAAGCTTCAACCTGACCATGGGTAGATCACTAGGTTTCGCGTCTACCCCAACTAACTACACGCATTATTCATACTCGCTTTCGCTTCGGCTACAGCACTTAGTACCTTAACCTGGCTAGTTAGGAGTAACTCGTAGGATCATTATGCAAAAG
>CAVRCG010000003.1:165000-232045 GCA_963719525.1 uncultured Cytophagales bacterium
CACGAGGTATTAATCCAAATTTCTTCGGGCTATCCCTCTCTACAAGGTAGGTTACATACGTGTTACGCACCCGTGCGCCACTCTCATCAAAACCGAAGTCCTGAATCCCGTACGACTTGCATGTATTAAGCCTACCGCTAGCGTTCATCCTGAGCCAGGATCAAACTCTCCGTTGTAAAAAAAGTTGATCCTTTGACTTAAATATAAACTTACTAACTTTTCTAACTTTCGTTATAAAGCTGTTGTTTCTAATTAAGAATCAAAGTTGATTTTTGTATATGTAACATATACGGTTATTCTTTTTGATTATTAATTCCGTATTACTTTTGTTTTTAAGAATTGACAGAAAGTTTTTTTTAAAATTAATCTATATCACTATAAACTAATTGATACATAAATTTCCTGTTTTGTTCATAACCTGCATGTCAAGGAACTTGTTATTGTCCGTAAAATAATAAATTATATTACTTCTAATAGTTGTGAATTGCGACTGCGTTTGTCTAAATTCAATGTTATTTTTCTGTTATTCTTTCGTTACATCTTGATTAACTTTTCAATCATTTTGTTTCCGAAAGGTCTTACAAAGATACGAGCTTTTTTATTTAACTTCCAAATAAAATAGTAATTATTTTTTAGTTATTTTCAAAACGTTTGTAAGTCGTTTTGATTAGCTTTCTCTGTAAGGGAATGCAAAGGTAAAACTTATTTTCCAAACTACCAAACTTTATTTCTAAAATTTTGAAAGTTTTTTTTCGTTTCGTTTTGAACCTTGTAATACTGCTTTTTACTCTAAAGAATGAGCTACATTTATATTTCATTTTTTGGAAGCACAAAGGTAGCAACTTTTTATTTTAAAAACAAACTAAATGCAAAATTAATTTATCTTTTTATTTTCTTTTTTATCTCAGTTACTTCTAAATTACTTATTGTTTCCCTTCAGCGTTTCTGTAAGGGAATGCAAAGGTAAAACTTATTATTTGAACTACCAAACTTTATTTTAATTAATTTGAAAGTTTTTTCATTTCGCTTATTACCTGCTGCTTCTCACTCTAAAGAGTGAGCTACAAATGAGATACATTTCCCTCGTTTGGGATTGCAAAGGTAAGAGCTTTTTTTGATTATCAAAACTATTTTTATAAAATAATTTATTGTTTTTGGAATTTTTTTGAAACTTGTTGCGTTTATCAAAATTTCAAAACAAATTAATGATTTAATTATCAATAAGTTGCATATAGATAAATACAAAAAAGTAGAGTTAGCTTGCAAAAAATTGTTGGTCAATTTGATTATGGAATTCTATGAATACAAGATATACGAGGTAGAAATGGCTTAATTTTATCCTGTGGAATCATCTTTTTTCCATAAAACAGGGTTTGCAAACCCTATTTTATAGAAAAAGAAAACTATTATTTTGCTAGAAGTGAAATAATATGCAGAATTTGATAAATATCACTCATATTATTACCCACAACTAAAATTGTGGGTTTTGTTTTTAAAATTATTTCGAAACAATAACTTTCTGATAAATCTGTTCTTTTTCTGTACTAAAAACAAGAATATATAAACCATTAGCAAAATGAGAAATATCAATTTCATTTTGATTGGATTGAACATTTTTTTCTATCAAAACTTGTCCTTTTACGTCATATAAAGTTAGTTTTCCTTTTTCCTTTGTTTGAATGGTCAGAATATCGTTTACAGGGTTTGGATAAATTTTTAGAAATAAATCTTTGTCTTTACTTTCCTCTTTATCCTCAATTCCAGAAATAATCTCTCCCAAAGGCGAAAGCCATTGAAGACCTCCTCCAACTGTTCCAATCATAATTTGAGAATCAAAAGCAGCAGGAAAAACAGTATTACCAAAATATAAAACAGAATTTTGAGTGTTGAGTGAACTAGCAGGAAAATCAGTAGGCAAATTTTGAGGAGAAAGTGAAAGGGGAATTAAATCAAAATTGGTTGATTGATTTTTGAAGTCTTTTATTAAAAATAATCCTTCTTCTGGATTTGATAAAAGCAAATCTAGCGAAGTTTGTCCGTTTTCGTTTCGCTCATCTTTTGTTTGGTATAAGGCAAAACTTCCTCGTGTAAAATTCTGATTACCAAAATTATCGTTTTCTAAAACAAAATTATTGTTTTCTTGTCGTAGAAATGATTTTACTCCTCCTCTGTTTTGCAGGACAAGTAAATCTATTTTAGTATCATTATTTAGTTCTGTAAGCAAAATTTCATCATTTATTCCTAAGTTAATCTCTGTTATAGTAATTTCTTTTATATCATCTAATGAAAAATCTACTTTGTTAGTTATCGGATTATTTCCTTTGTTTTCTATCCAATAAATTCCTGTTTTTCTAGTTTCTAAATCAAAGGCAGTAAAAAGTAAATCATCTTTATTATCTCCATTAAAATCTGAAACTATAGGTTTTAAGAATTGAAAACTAGAGTTAGAAGCACTGGCAAAGTTTAGATAATCATCGTTTCTATATTCAAATTTTGGGTTTTGATTGCTTTCAATATTCTCCAAATAATGTAATCGTGCTTTATAATTAGTAGTCGAAAATAAATGTCCACGTTCTCCCAAAATCATATCCAAATCTCCATCGTTATCCATATCAATAAAAGCAGGACGAGCATTTTCTCCAATATCAAAAAACTTATCTTGTAAAAAATTCTCTTGTATAAACTCAAAATCTGGATTTTCTTTCGTTCCTTTATTCTTGTAGAGCCAGGCCGAATTTTGATAATCTACTAGATTCCCATCATTCGAATACAAATTTGGCGCAGCAATCAAGTCAGGATTTCCATCAAAATTAATATCTTCATAAAAAACGGCTGCAAAAGTAGGAATATCAATCGGTTTTTGAGCAGGGAAACGAGTTTTAGGACTTCTTAAAATTGCTTCTGTATTTGTATTTTCATTATACAAAGCCGTTATAAAATCACAAGAAACATCTCCAACCAACAAATCAAGCGAAGGATTTTCATCTAAGTTAAGAACTAAAAGCGACGAGCCAGCATGTTCTTCTCTTTCCACTCTACAACCATTTGCCCCAAAAATATAGTTCTCACAAAGACATTCTTCAAAATCTCCCCATTTTATCGTTTCCTTCTCAAAAACTAAACTATCAGAAGTAGAATAATTTTCTTGACTTAGATTTTTATGCCATTCAACAGTCGTCCCGATAGCAGGACGAAAATTCAAAATATCCATATCTCCATCATTATCCAAATCCAAAATCGCAGGAATATCTGTAACATCAATACTTAGATTTAATGGATTTCCTGAAATTCCTGTACTAAAAAGCAAATCTTTAGCAATTTTGAAACTCAAATTTCCAGTTTCGTTTCTTGTGTTTTGATAGACAATTACGCCAAAAGTAGTAGAAGCAAAAATATCTTTTTGTCCGTCGTTGTTGTAATCACGAAACAAAACCCAGTTTCTAAATTTTGGAAAAAGCTGTGTATATTCTGGCGCAAAACTCCAATAACTATTATTTTGATTGTCCTTTTTTTGAAGAAAAATAAGGATTTGATTTGTCGTTCTATCAAAAATAAAAAGGTCTTCTAGCTCGTCATTATCTACTTTTATTTTGGAAAATTGTGGAGAATTAAATCCACCTGTTAAAGTTAGTTTTTGACCGTCTTTTATGATTTCTATATTCGTATCAAAACTAATTGGAAATGTTTGTGCGGATATAAAATAAGGACAGAATAAGAAGAATAGTAAAAAGAATAAGGTTTTCATAATTGACTGTTTTTTATTAATTGTAGGGAACTTTTAAGTCAGCGAAGCTAAAATGGCTTGCCTTTTCCTAAATATGTTGGAATTTCTAAAATATCTTATCCAAAAAAATAGGACTTCTACAAAATATTGTTTTTGTAAAAGTCCTGATTGATTGAAAATGTTTTGTGATTAAATAAATAGTAGGGCAGGAAAAGGCGTGCCTTTTTTCTACACAATACAATTAATTTTTGGACAAATAATATTTATTTCCATTTTACTTCATCAAAAATAATAACAGCTTTTTCTTGATTTTCGCCTAACTTTGAAAGGCTTAATTTGTCTTCTTTAAATTCGCCCCATTCTTTTAATGTTTGCGCCATTTCTACATCTGTACGAACAGGATATTCCATTTCTTCTCTCACATAAACTTCTTGTGCTTCTTTGCTCGTCAAAAATTCAATCAATTTAATTGCATTTTCTTTGTTGGGAGAATATTTGGTTACGGCTGCGCCACTTACGTTTATGTGCGTTCCTCTATCGTCTTGATTTGGGAAAATAACACCTACTTTTTGTGCTGCTTTTACATTTTCTTCGTCTGTATCGTTTAGCATTTGAGCCAAATAATAGGTATTTGTTACGGCTAAAGTTCCCTCTCCTGCTGCAATTCCTTTGATTTGGTCACGGTCGCCTCCTTTTGGTTGTCTTGCCATATTTGATACAACTCCTGTTGCCCATTTTCTTGCGCTTTCTTCATCAGAATTTGCAATAATAGAAGCCATCAGCGATTGATTATAAACATTTTCAGACGAGCGAATCAATAATTTTCCTTTTCCATTTGCATCAGCAAGACTTTCATAAGTTGCAAAGTTTTCAGGTTTTACTTTTTCTTTGTCATAGACGATTACTCTAGCACGTTTCGTAATTCCGAACCATTGATTGTTTGCATCTCTCAAATGTTCAGGAATATTTGTAAACAAAATATCTGATTCAATGGCTTGTAAAAGTCCTTTTGATTTTGCTCTGTACAAACGACCAGCATCAACAGTAATCAAAACATCGGCAGGAGAATTTTGTCCTTCCATTTCCAATTTATTGATAAGCTCGTCAGCCGAAGCCTTCACTACATTTACTTTTATGCCTGTTTGCTTTTCAAATTCAGCGAAAAGATTTTTATCCGATTCGTAATGACGGTGCGAGTAAACATTTACTTCTTTCGAATTTTCTACAACAGCAGCAGAGTCAAAGGTCGTTTCTGTATTTTCTTTTTTGTTGTCGTTACAAGCAAAAAATGAAATAGATATGAAAAATGAAATAATGCTAACAAAAATACGGTTCATAATTTTTTAATTGAAGGTCTTATTTAGAATGATTTTAAAGACCAAAGGTAATAAATCAAGTTGGATTTGTTCTACTTAGAAATAATTTTTAAAACAAATTAGAAAATGGCTAAAAAAACAATCGTTTTGATAATTCTGTTGAGCAAGTATAAAATTCAAAAGAATAGAAAAACAACTAAACTAAAATTATGCAAGACAAAACTATTGACCAGAAGCCAAAGCGAATCAGATTTTACTTTGATGAAGACTTAAATCCGTTAGATGTCAAGATTAGGTCTGATATTTCTTCTATTGTCAGGACAGGAAAAAATATTTGGGTTGCCTTTGATGAGAGTTTGGGTTTGGAGAGATTGGAGTTGGTAAAATTCGGAGATAGTGAAGAGAGTTATAGAAAGCATGCTCATTTTCCATTAGAAGATTTTATAGATTTGAAAGATGATAGTGAAGTAGATATTGAAGGTTTGGCGTATGATAATTATTATTTGTGGCTGACAGGTTCACAGAGCAAAAAGCGAAATGATGTAGATAAAGAAGATGATTTGGAAGAACAAATAGAGGAATTAGCAGAACTAAAGTACGATTATAATCGATATACATTAGCCAGAATTCCTTGCGTTCCGAACAAAGAAACAGGAGAATGGGAACTTCATAAAGAAATTAAGCATCCAGAAAATGAAGAGATTATGCTTAGAGCAGCCAAACTAAAAGGAGGAAAAAAACATACACAGCTTTCCAAAAAGTTAGGAAAAGATAAGCATTTCAAAGAATTTATGGATTTGCCATGTAAAGAAAACGGTTTTGACATTGAAGGAATGGCAGTTAATGGAGAACGTATTTTTTTAGGAATGCGAGGTCACTGTTTTGAGAGGTTGGGCAACAGTTGTCGAAATTGCTGTGAAAGAAACTAAGAAAGGAAAACTAAAGCTCAAGAAAATAGGACAAGAAGTTGATGGAAAAAAAATGAAATACCGTAAACATTTTCTTGACATTAAAGGAATGGGAATACGAGAACTTTGTCTGCAAACCGATGATTTGCTTATTTTGGGAGGTCCTACAATGGATTTGGACGGAACGATTTCTTTATACAGAATAAAAAATGGTCTTGAAGATGCAGACCATTCTATTAATCCAGAAGTAGAACGCCTTTTTGATGTAGCAAAAGGAAGTGAAATAGAAAAGGGAAAAGACAAAGCTGAAGGAATTACACCTATGGAAAATGGTGATTTATTGATTGTCTATGATGCACCAGTAGATGATCGTTTGATTGGAGAATCGGACATTGAAATGGACATTTTTTCGTATGCTGATTATAAAAACGAATAATTGCTTTTACTTTATTCTGACTTTAATTTTTTCAAAGTGAAAAAACGACCTGTTCATTTTGAAAAAAAATTGATTTACTGAAACGTTCTTCAAAAACTAAAATGTACGTTTAAAGCTCTTGAAAGCACTTTTTTGATTATTACAAGTTATTTCTACTTATCTTTTGGCATTGGCAAGCCTATTGAAATATATATATCAAATAAATGGTTCTCAAAGTAACTGATTTGTGAAACTTAAATAAGTCAAACAAAAATTTTTAGCAGTAACTTTATTTTTTAAGAATCATTTATAGAAAAGTCAATATTGAGCAGTATGTGAATTGTCAATTAGCAATGATTATTTTTAGCAATTCCCTATTTTTTAACTGTTTGGTTATACTTTAAAGAAACAAGAAAAATCCCTTTTCATTTTTTGAAAAAAGGGATTTTTTGTTGCCTTTTATTTTGTAATAATAGTTAACCAATCTTTTTAATCTGCTGTTCAGAATCAGAATCTATCTTTTGTGTTCTACTAAAAATCTAAAAATAAATTAAAATCCAAATTTACGTTTCAAATAAGGCTCAATCGTTTTGGTTGTCGAAAGTAACAAATGAATTTTTCGTAATACACTACTGCTCTATGAGGATTATGTATAAGAAAATCTATTACATTTTGTCTATTGAATACTCTAATTTCAGAACAATTAACATAGCTATCATATTCTAAAAAAGAGTGATTTTCTTTATCAATAATTACGTGCAAACTCTTCAAATAAGGAGTTGGAAATTTATTTTCATTTATTTCTATATTTATGGTAACGTAAGCCAATATATGTTCCTCTTCATTTTTCGAAACGATGAGAATATATTTTGGATAGTTTAATTCAAAATCTTCTATTTCAATCAAAATAGCCTTACCAATATCAATATTTCGTTCGGCAAAATTATGTCTTAAATCATCAGGGAACAAATCGCCTAAACTCATCTCAATTCAATACTTTCGTTCGTAATTTGTTGATTTATATAACTCAAAAGAATAGAATTTGCTCCTGCTGCTTTTGCCATATCCAAATATCCAATAACCCAATTTGCTTTGTTATAAGCAGAGTCGTGAGATTTTTCTGTAAGTTCTTTGAAAGATAAATTTTTATTCTCTTCAATAGATTCTATCAAACATTCAATATCCGATTCAGATAAATAATCCAGATTAGCTTCTTTTAACGATTTTACAAAATGTCGGTTGTATTTTGCTACTATTTCTTCCCAGCCCTCCATATTTTCATCTACAATATTTTTCACAAAAGAAGGAACAGTTGCATATTGCATTTTAAGATAGGTATCGCCAAAAATAGGACGACCAAAGTTTAATAAATGCTTTTGGTCTGCAAAATAAAGTATTTTATAGACTTTGTGAGCATCTGCTTTTTCTAACTTTTCTACTACAAACAAAAGACTATTTGCTGCCTTTTCTCTGTTTAAATTAAACTCTTTCATACATATTCTTTTTTACTTTTAGGTTTCAAGTAGGTAATGTTATTTCAATTTGAAAAGTTTGTTTAGAATTTTATGACCCCTTATTTTTTACTGATTTTTATTTCCCCTTTAATTTCTTAATCTGCTTTTCGAAATCGGAATTTATCTTTTGTGTTTTATTAAAAATATCGTACTCTTCTTTGGCTTTTTGGTGTGCTTCTGTTTTACTTATTGTTCCTTTATTCTCAATATTTCAAACTCATTAAAGGATAGAAACTTGTTTACACTTTTTGAAAACTCTAACATAGTAAATGTATTTCTGCGTTTGATAATATTTTCTATATAATCAAAATAAGAAGAAACTGTCCTTTCTAACTGCTTAATTTCTTTTTCTTTGAGATAATTTTTTGCAACTGTTACATCAGATTTTAGTATTCTTCCTTGAGGCGAATTTTTCCACGTCGAAAGTCCCATATTTTCAGTTTCATTATTTGCTTTCAAATAAATAATTTCGGCTGCCGTATTTCCTGTAATGGCAAAATGAAATTTGTTTTGAATGGTAGCAAAAAACTGTTTTGTAGTTTCAGAATTACGGTCATAATCGGTACTACATTCTTGAAAAATATCAGTTATTTGTAAATAAATTCGTCGCTCACTTGTTCGAATCGAACGAACTCGTTCTAATAATTCTTTAAAATAATCTTTTCCAAACGTAGTTTTGCCTTGTTTCAAACGCTCATCATCAAGAATAAAACCTTTCAAAATATAATCTCTCAAAGATTGTGTTGCCCAAATCCGAAAATGTGTCGCCTGACGACTATTGACACGATAACCTACTGAAATAATTGCATCTAAATTGTAGTATTCAATATTTCTTGTAACCTCTCTTTCTCCTTCAGTTTGAACTTGTGCAATTTTTGCACAAGTTGCTTCCTTAATTAATTCATTATCTTGATAGATATTTTTCAAATGTTTGGTTACTACACTTCTATCCACACCAAAAAGATCAGCTATTTTTTGTTGAGTAAGCCAAACCGTTTCTCCTTCTACCAAAAACTCTAAATTAATTTTTCCTTCTGGAGTTGTATAAAATAGAAAATTTTTATCTTTTGAGTCTGAATTATTCATAACTTTGTTTTTGATTGAAACTAGATTATATATGACTAAAAATAGCTAATTAAATTAGAGAAAGCTAATTTTTGTTTATTAATGAAAAGCATATCTGACTTTGAATTTTGTATTATTCATTGTAAGTCTATCTATTATTTCTTTCATTTCAATTATTTCATTTTTGTGAGTTAATAATATAAATTTGATAGAATACATAGAATTGTCCCACGATTTATGAAACATTTCTTCACTTATTCCTCCAAAACTTGAAAGCTTAAATTCTGTTTCTTCAACAGTTACATCAGCAGAAGTAGTAAAACTTTTTGTACCTAATATTTCAAAATCTTTATCATAATGAGCAAAGAAACTATCTAAATCTATATTTTCATTAAAACTAATTTCTACGCCTATCTTTTTTTCTGAATTGTCAGTATTCGTATTTTCTATATTTTCAAAATTGCTTGTAAGTCTTTCTATATATTTGTAGAATGTTTTATCAGTCTTTTTCAATTCGTTAGTATGAATATAATATTTGTATATAAAGTCTTCTTCGTCATTGGATTTTAGAAGCATCATATCTTCGCCCTCACGACCAAACATAAACATATTATTTGGAACAGTAGAATATTCGGAAATTATAAAGTCATTTTTATCTTGATTCAAATCCCATGATAAATCTTGAAGAACACCTATTTTTTCTAAAAAATATTTATAGTAAAATGGAAAACCGTTAGAAAGTTCGTTTTCTAAATCTCTAATTTCATTTTTTGTACAAGGAAATCTAAAAATTTTATTGCTATTATTTATTTTATGCGATAAATCATTAATTAGAGTTATATAGCTTTCTTTTTTCATAATTTAGTTTATAGTTCCACGAAATTTAATAAGGTAAATGAATAAAGTTAATCAAAAAACCACCTAAAAAAACTAATTTTTTAGGTGGTTTCAAAATATAATCTACCGTTGCTCGTGTTCTCACGAGCGACAATTATCTAGCTTCCACAAGTCAAACAATCTTCGTCGTCTAGTGAACAAGCTGCTCCTCCTAGTCCGTCTTTTAGTTGCTCTTCTTGTGCTTGTCCGTTTTGGCGTTTATGAATTCTAGCTAAGGCTAAATTTGATTGTTCTTCCATATCCATATTATCTCCTGCTAATTCTAATATTTCCTCGTTACTTTGAGAAATTACCTTTTCGGCTTTTTCTTTGTGGTTTATACCAGTGCTTAAAGCATCTTTATCTACTGTAAACTTAATTGCATCAGCAGCAGCTTTTGTACGAAGGTAATACATTCCTGTCTTTAAGCCTCGTTTCCAAGCGTGGAAGTGCATAGAAGTCAGTTTTCCAAAAGTAGGATTTTGAATATGAACATTCAAACTCTGACTTTGACAAATATAAACTCCTCTATCAGCCGACATATCAATAATGGTACGCTGACTAATTTCCCAAACCGTCTTGTAAATTTCTTTTAATTCTTGAGGAATACGCTTGATATTTTGAACCGAACCGTTTGCCGAAATAAGCTCGTTTTTCATTTGGTCGTCCCACATATCAATTTCTATCAAATCCTTCAAAAGATGTTTGTTTACCACAACAAATTCTCCTGATAAAACTCTACGAACATAAATATTAGACGTATAAGGCTCAAAACATTCGTTATTTCCCAAAATCTGCGAAGTCGAAGCTGTTGGCATTGGTGCAAGTAAAAGCGAATTTCTAGCTCCATGTTTTACTACTTCGCCACGTAATTCTTCCCAATTCCAACGCCCAGAATGATAATCTTCATCTACATTCCACAAATCAAACTGAAACTGTCCCTTTGATAATGGCGAACCTTCAAAACTTTCATATGCACCTTCTGTGATCGCTAAATCTTTCGAAGCCGTCATGGCAGCAAAATACATCGTTTCGAAAACTTCTTTATTGAGTGTTGCAGCTTCTTCTGATTCAAAAGGCATTCTAAGAAGAATAAAGGCATCAGCCAAACCCTGTACACCCAGTCCAATTGGACGATGACGCATATTTGAGTTACGAGCTTCTTCAATAGGATAATAATTTCTATCAATAATTCTGTTTAGATTCACAGTTGCTTGATAGGTAACATCGTAAAGCATTTCATGATTAAACTCTAACTTGCCTTCTTCATTTTCTAAAACAAATTTTGGAAGTGCAATAGAAGCCAAATTACAAACTGCTACCTCGTCTGGCGCAGTATATTCCATTATTTCAGTACAAAGATTCGATGATTTTATTGTACCCAAATTTTGTTGATTCGATTTATTATTTGCGTGGTCTTTATAAAGCATGTAGGGAGTTCCCGTTTCAATTTGTGCTTCCAAGATAGCAAACCAAAGCTCTTGCGCTCTAATTGTCTTTCTTGCTTTTCCTTCTGCTTCGTATCTCAAATACAGTTCTTCGTGTTCTTTTCCATGACAATCTGACAAACCTCTAGCTTCATTTGGACAAAATAATGACCATTCGCCATCGTCTTGAACACGTTTCATAAATAAATCTGAAATCCATAAAGCATAAAACAAATCTCTTGCTCGTGCTTCTTCTTTACCGTGATTTTTCTTCAAATCCAAAAACTCAAAAACATCTGCATGCCAAGGTTCTAAATAAACGGCAAAAGCTCCTTTTCGTTTGTTTCCTCCTTGATCAATATATCTTGCAGTATCATTAAATACCTTTAACATTGGCACAATTCCGTTTGAATAGCCATTTGTACCACGAATATACGAACCTGTTGCACGTACATTATGCACACTTACACCAATTCCACCAGCCGATTGAGAAATTTTTGCACATTGTTTTAATGTATCATAAATTCCATCAACACTATCGTCTTGCACTTCCAATAAAAAGCAAGAAGACATTTGAGGTTTTGGAGTTCCCGAATTAAAAAGTGTCGGAGTGGCATGAGTAAACCATCTTTCAGACATCAAATGATAGGTTTTGATAGCCGAATCAATATCAGCACCGTGAATACCAACCGAAACACGCATAATCATTTGTTGAGGACGCTCTGTAACCTTTCCATCAAGGCGCAAAAGATAAGAACGCTCCAATGTCTTGAAACCAAAATAATCATATTCGTAATCTCTACCATAATCAACGGCTTGATTGAGAACGTGAGCATACTTTCGAACTACCTGTACTACTTCGTCAGAAATAAGACCTGCTGGTTCGTTTGTCTTCGGATTTACATAATTGTAAAGTTCTTCAATCGTTTCAGAAAATGCATCTTTTGTTTCTTTATGAAGATTCGAAATAGCAATTCTTGAAGCCAAAATCGCATAATCTGGATGAACAGTTGCCATCGTTGCTGCTGTTTCGGCTGCTAATTCGTCTAGTTCGATGGTTGTTACATTGTCATAAAGTCCTGCCAAAACTTTATAGGTAATTTCGTTAGGTTTGATATAACGAGTGTCCAAATTATCACAAAGTCTTTCTATTCTGGCTGTGATTTTTTGCATTATCACTTCTTCTTTCCTGCCGTCTCGCTTGATTACGTACATATATATTGAGTAGTTGAATAAATTAATGATTGATAGAGTACGTATTTTTTTCTAACTGATTCAAAAGCAGTTACAAATAAATATTAAAATACGTTATCAGATTTTGGAACAAAAATAAGCATCTTATTTCAGAACTGAATTATTTAAAAACAGTCTAAGATAAAGTTCTGCTTCGTAACAGTAAAGATTTACTTTTGTTGAGAAAGGATTTTGGGATAGTTCTTACAAATGGAACGCATGAAAAAGCCATTCTATTGAAAATTTGTTACCAAAAATATATTTCTGTTACAAAATTTAATTTACCATTTTTGATTTAGCTTTCAAAAAATCATTGAAAAATAATCATTGAAATTTGTTGATAAGTTGATTTGCAAGAGGTACAATTGTATTTTATGTTTACAAAAATATAATTTCACAAAGTATTTTTCTACAAAACGCAGTTAATAACAACAAATCTACCAATGTGATATTTAATTTTAAACATTTGTTTGTTAGTGAGTGCAAACAAATTCATTATTTTTTTAGACAGCCACGATATAATAACATAAAAATCAAAGTTTTTTTGTACTTTCGTGTAACTATTATCGTCCAAAAGAGAGCAGGTAGTCAATCTGATTGATTGCCTGTTTTTCTTTTTTATAAACAAAAAAATCACTACAAAAAATAAATTTTCATAGTGATTCTTGAATTATATAATTAAAGATTTTCTCAAAAAATTATTCTTCTACGCCTTCTGCTTCTGCCATTTCGGATTCAATTTTTCCAATAGCTTGGTCTATAAGCCAAATCCCTTGTCCTTCTTCTCCGATAATATCGAAAAGCTCAACAGCACGACGAGAAATTACCTCTTCTTCTCTTTGCTCATTTACAAACCATTGCAAAAACTGAAACGTAGCAAAATCTTTTGCTTTTAGACACGCATCTACAATTTCATTAATTGCTAAGGTAACCTTAATTTCGTGCTTCAAAGCTGTTTCAAAAACATCTCTCAACTTTTCAAAATCATAACGCATATCCGTGATTTCTGGTGCTAAAGCATGTCCACCAGCATTATTTAGATAATTAAAAAATTTCATCATGTGCATACGTTCTTCTTCTGCATGGTTGTAAAGATACTTTGCAGAATTAATATACCCTTCCTTATCGCACCAAGAAGCAGCTGCCAAATAAGCCCAAGAAGAACGTGCTTCTAACTGGATTTGCTCATTAATAAGGTTTTGCATTTCTTGTGTAACCGAAGTTTTCATGGTTACAAACGTTTTCTGAATTCCATTTTTTGACATAATTTTTCTTTGTTTTTATAATGTATAAATTTTACTACAATGATTTTAATACAATTCTAGTATAACTCTGGATTTGTTTTATATCTAAAGACAGGAAAATATTCTTTCTTTTTCCTATTCTTTTGTACTATACGTAAAACGAAATTGGATTTAGAGTAAACGACAGTTTCTAATTATCGTTAAAATACTGTATTTCTGACATCTGGAATGGCTTTAGCCCTCAAGGAGATCAAGCTATCAGCCACGTAAGCTTTGTCAAAAACTAATTCCGTTTTATGTATGTAACGGAATTGATAGTGGAAAGGATTTGTTTTTGAAAACATAGCAAAAATAGGAAATTAGAATTAGTCAAAATAAAAATTATTTTTATAAGTTGATAAATTGGAATGTTACAAACTCATTTTTATTTGATAAGCATTATAAAATAATAACTTTGTATTTGTTACTGTTGTAGCTGTCAAATTATCTTTTTATCCTTCAATATGAGTAATATTTTCCGATTTCTGAATATAAACTTGTCTTCGACAAAATAATAGTTTGCTTTCTCCATAAAACAGGGTTTACAAACTATTCTATGAAAAAAAAACGATTGCGCAGAATAAAATTTGGTAACTATTTTTTGATTTAGAAATATCATTGATTTGATCCTTATCAGTATTTTTTATCTGCACATGTTACTAAAATTGAATTGATTTTAGAGTAAACAACATTTTTAACTATTACTGAAAAAGTAAAAACCTAACGTTTGAAATTATCAGCTATTTATTAAAAGAATAGCGAAGAAATAATTTGAAAACATAAAAAGTAGAATTAAACATTCTGAAATTTAAGCTAAATTTACAAAATATAAATAATAGCTTTATCAATATGTTGTCCTTACGAACCATATAGAGATACCATGAAAAAAAAGACTATCAAATTTCTTGTTCCTTATCCCTACGACATTGCACCCGGTCAGCGATTTCGTTACGAACAGTATTTAGAAATTCTTGAAGAAAACAATTTTGAATATGAATTATTATCTTTTTTAGATGAACAAACAAATAAAATTCTCTACAAAAAAGGACATACATTTCAGAAAATAACAGGAGTTTTGAAAGGATTTTTGAGACGTTTTTGGCACATTTGGAAAGCTAGAAATGCAAATTTTGTGTTTGTTTATCGTGAAGCTACGCCTGTTGGGTTTCCGTTTGTAGAATGGATTCTGACAAAATTTTTCGATAGAAAACTGATTTATGATTTTGATGATGCCATTTGGATTCCTGCTACTTCTTCTCAAAATAAATTAGTCGCTTTCCTTAAATCTCCCAACAAAGTCAAAAAAATATGTAACTGGTCGTACAAAATAAGTGTAGGAAATGAATATTTACAAAAGAATGCAAACGAGTTTTTAAATGAATTTTCAAATTCTACTACAAAAGCAATCTTAAATCCTACGACGATTGATTTAGAAAAAAAACACAATCTTTTACACAAACATAATTCAGACAAAAAACCGATTATTGGTTGGACAGGTTCGCATTCTACGCTGATTTATTTAGAAATGATAATTCCAATTTTGAAGCAATTAGAACAGAAATACGATTTTGTTTTTCGTGTTATTTGTAATAAAAATCCAAACTTATACATAAAAAACGACCTAAAAAGTTTTGAATTTGTAAAATGGAACAAAGAAACAGAAATACAAGATTTATCAGAATTAGATATTGGAGTAATGCCACTTACGGCTAATGCGTGGGCAGAGGGAAAGTGTGGTTTTAAAGCCTTGCAATATATGGCTTTAGGTGTTCCTGCAGTGATTTCTCCAATTGGTGTTAATATCAAAATTATTACTCAGCTAAAAAATAATGAAAATGGTTTTCTTGCAGATACGGAAAATGAATGGAAAACCTATTTATCGTTTTTATTAGAAAATCCAGAAAAAAGACAAGAAATGGGAACTTTAGCTTTAAAAACTATTCAAAATGAATATTCTGTTGAATCGAATAAGGAGAATTTTTTGGGATTGTTTAGTTAAGTTGTTACGATTATAATATCCTTATTGGACAGAATATAGTCAAATAAGAGTAACTGTTTAGTCTTAATTGACATAAAAATGGATTTTAAGAACTATTTGTCAAAATAAAATCTGTATTTAGAAATTTTATTATGAAGTTGCTAACTTAAAAAAATCACAAAAATTTGTGAGTTACCTTTGTTCTTCTCTGAAATTCTCAAATTTGCTTTTCTCCAAACATTTAACGTTATTTGAACAAAATACCAATAAATACGCTGCACGCATACTAATTTTAGAGTGTGTAATTTAATTACTAACAAAGTAAAACCAGTTCTAAGATTATTTTTCTTAATTATAACGAAATTATTACTTTACTCTTTTTGAGAGAAGGGTAGAAATGATTTAAGGTTTTGGTGTTCATTTTTGATTCTGTTTGGATTTAATTTCAAACTCAACAAACACTAATCAACCATTTTAGATTTAGTTGATAAGGAAAATAATAAAAAACTACTTTTTAGCCTATATTACAAATTAAATTATAAGCTATACTGTTTTTCTGCTATCTTTATTGTGCTAAAACCTATATCAAAAATCATAGTAAAACGTACATCAAAAAATACAGTAAAGAAACAATCCATATACAAAATCAAACCATTCAATTATGTCTAATCCAAAACCTGAAACCAAAGTAAATTTGGAAGTAAAGGGAGAAATTACGCCTCAATTTGAAAAGATACTAACGCCAGAAGCCTTTGTCTTTCTAGCCGAATTACACCAAAAATTTGATGCTCGTCGCCACGAATTATTAGAAAAACGAAATAAAAGACAAGCCGAAATTGATAAAGGAAATATGCCTACTTTCTTAGAAGAAACAAAGCATATCAGAGAAGACAAAAATTGGAAAGTTGCACCGATTCCAAAAGATTTGCAAGACAGAAGAGTAGAAATTACTGGACCTGTTGAAAGGAAGATGATGATAAACGCACTAAACTCTGGTGCAAATGTTTTTATGGCAGATTTTGAAGACTCCAATTCTCCAACGTGGGAAAATGCTGTTCAGGGTCAGATAAATTGTTACGATGCTATTCGTAAAACAATTACGTTTCACGATGCAAAAAAGAATAAAGACTATAAATTGAATGAAGAAACGGCTGTTTTGTTAGTTCGTCCTCGTGGTTGGCATCTGAATGAAAAGAATTTATTAATTGATGGAAAACCTATTTCAGGTGGACTTTTTGACTTTGGATTGTATATGTTCCACAATGCAAAAGAACTTGTAAAGCGTGGTTCAGGACCTTATTTTTATCTTCCAAAAATCGAATCTCATTTGGAGGCTCGTCTTTGGAATGAAGCCTTTGTTTTTGCTCAAAACTACCTCGATATTCCTCAAGGAACAATTAAAGCGACCGTTCTTTTAGAAACTATTATGGCTTCTTTTGAGATTGAGGAAATCTTGTACGAGCTAAAAGACCACATGGCAGGAATCAATGCAGGACGTTGGGATTATATTTTTTCGGCTATCAAAAAATTCAGAAATGTAGTCAAAAATCCATTGCCAGACAGAGGAGAAATCACAATGAGTGTTCCATTTATGAGAGCTTATACAGAGCTTTTGGTAAAAGGTTGTCATACACGAGGAGCGCACGCCATTGGTGGAATGTCTGCTTTTATTCCTACTCGTCATGATGAAGAAATTAATAAACAAGCCTTTGAAAAAGTGCGAAAAGACAAAGAACGTGAAGCCAACGATGGTTTTGATGGTTCGTGGGTAGCACATCCAGATTTGGTAAAAGTAGCAAAAGATGTTTTTGATGCTAAATTTGGCGACAAACCCAACCAAAAAGACCGTTTGAGAGAAGATGTAAACATTGAAGAAACGGCAAAAAATCTTACCAACTTTGATATTGAAGGTGGAAAAATTACCGATGAAGGTGTCCGAATGAATTTTAATGTAGGCATTCGTTATATTGCTTCGTGGCTTGATGGAGTTGGTGCAGCAGCCATTTTTAATTTAATGGAAGATGCAGCAACAGCCGAAATTTCAAGAACACAACTTTGGCAATGGCTCAATAATCCGAATGCAAAATTGGAAGACGGAACAAAAATAACAGAAGAATATTTGAGAAAATGTATGGAAGAAGAATATCAATCCATAAAAGAAGAAGCTGCAACTTATAAAGGTTACGACTTCGAAAACTCAAAATTTCCTAAAGCAAAAGAACTTATGGAAAAATTAGTTTTCACAAAAGATTACAAAGATTTCCTAACAACGGAAGCCTATCATTTAATTTAAAAACGGTATTTGTAGGGACGATGCATGCATCGTCCCTACTGCAAAGCATAACAAAACTAGCATACACAAACACACGCTTTTTCTATAAAATAATTAAAATCTAAAACTTGCCGTTGCTTGTGTCTTTACGAGCGACAAAAAAACAAAAATTATGTCAAAAGAGAACGGAAAATCAAACAAATACGCTCACAGAAGCACGTCAGAATTAGAAAACGAATGGAAAACATCGCCACGCTGGAAAGGAATTACTAGAGATTACACAGGCGAAGACGTAGCAAAATTACGTGGTTCTGTAAAAGTAGAAAATACATTAGGTCGTATGGGTGCAGAGCGTTTGTGGGATTTGATGCACACCGAAGACTATGTAAACTCGTTAGGTGCAATCACAGGAAATCAAGCCGTACAACAAGTAAAAGCTGGTTTGAAAGCAATTTATATGAGTGGCTGGCAGGTAGCAGCAGACGGAAACCAAGCTGGACAAATGTACCCAGACCAAAGTTTGTACCCTGCTGATAGCGTTCCGAAAATGGTAACTCGTGTAAACAATGCACTTTTACGTGCTGACCAAATCGAAAATTCAGAAGATGCAAATTCTGTTCATTGGTTAGCTCCAATTGTAGCCGATGCAGAAGCTGGTTTTGGTGGCGTTTTGAATGCCTTTGAGCTTATGAAAGCAATGATTGAAGCAGGTGCAGCAGGCGTTCATTTTGAAGATCAACTTTCTTCTGCTAAAAAATGTGGACACATGGGAGGAAAAGTATTAGTTCCTACTAAAGAAGCTGTTCAAAAATTGAAAGCTGCTCGTTTAGCTGCCGATGTTTTGGACGTTCCTACTATTTTGATTGCTCGTACAGATGCAAACGGTTCATTTTTGATTACAAGTGATATTGACGAGACAGATGCTCCATTTATTTCTGATGAGCCTCGTACTGCCGAAGGATTTTTTGTTTTGAAAGGTGGAATTGAAGCTGCTGTTGCTCGTGGTTTGGCGTATGCTCCTTATGCTGATGTAGTTTGGTGTGAAACAGGCAAGCCTGATGTAGAGGAAGCTCGTTATTTTGCTAAAAAAATTCACGAAAAATTCCCTAATAAATTACTGGCGTATAACTGTTCGCCTTCTTTCAACTGGACTGCAAACTTAGACAAAGATACGATTGCAAATTTCCAAGAGCAGTTGGGAGAAATGGGTTACAAATTCCAATTCGTAACACTTGCAGGTTTCCATAGCTTAAATATGGGAATGTACGATTTAGCATTAAAATATAAGTCAGAAGGAATGGCTGCTTATTCTCGTCTTCAAGATATGGAATTTGAGTACGAAGAAAAAGGTTATACAGGAACGAAGCACCAACGTTTTGTAGGTGCTGGTTATTTTGACCAAGTAGCTCAAGCTATCGTAGGCGAGGGTTTATCAACGGCTGCCTTGAAAGGTTCGACAGAAGAAGAGCAGTTTCACGAAGCTAAAGTTTAAGTAGTATAAGTGTTTTTTGGAATTTTTGTAAACGGACTATCTTTGAAATGAGGTAGTTCGTTTTTTTATTGAAATATATTTTTTCTAAAAGAATGATTAACTTTGAATCATTGTTGTAGAAAATAAATAATGAAAATTAAACACATTTTTGGAAACAAGAAAAGTTTTTGTTATGTTGTATAACTATACTTCCAAAATTCTAAATTATTATGTTAGCTTTATCTAATAATTCATATATAAACTTGTTTCACTCTGTTTATACGAGTGGTGTTCAAGATTTATTAGAATCTAGTGCAAAAATCAAAACATATAGTGTAAAAGAACATTTCCTTTCTTTGATAAAAAGTGGAGTTGTTTTGGGTGTTGTAAATTTATGTCATTTGTCAATAAAGAATCTAAAAACGGATTATAGTTCTCCATCAGAATTTAATGATAAAACCTATAATAATCTAAAGAGTATTTATAATAAGATAAAAGATGTAGAAAAGGTAGATGAGCAGTTTCTTATCAAATCAAAAGAAAATTTTAAAAGCAATAAACTGATTAACTTAGGTCTTACAAAACACCTTCATTATAAAATAGATAAAGGATTAGTTGAAACAATGAATGCTCTGCACCAAAAAGCAAAGGAAATCAAGAAAATTATTGATATGATGGAAGAGCCTATTCAAACAGAGTTTTTAAAGCAAATTCCTTTTGATGAAATTTATGATTCTAGACCAGATTCAGCAGAATGTATATTTTAATAGTCTATGTTTAATCCAAAGGATTTACGTCCTTATCCACACAAATTTTTGTGCTATCAAACTCTAAAAGAAGGAAAGAATGAATATGGAAAAGCTCATATTTATTCTTTTCGTTCTAAAAAGACAAAACGTAAATATATTATTCGGTTAGAAGAACTTCCTAATCAACTCTTTTTGATAAAATTCTATCAAAAAATTCCTTTCATTCCTACTTCAAAAAAATATAAAATTCTCACTCAAACCAATGATACACTACGAATTGTAGCTACTTGTATAATGGTTGTAAAAGAAGTTTTGAGTAAAAATGAATTAGCTTCTTTTGGGTGTATCGGTGCAAGAGGGTTTATAAAAAAGAACAAAGAAATTATTGAAGAAACTACTGAAAACAAAACGAAACGTTTCAAGATTTGGTCGTTAATATTCAATAGAATTGCTTCACAAACTCGTTTCAAGCCTTACGATTACGAAGAAAAAAGTATCTATATTCGTTTCAATACAAAAAATATAAAGAACGAAGAAAAAATAATTAGAGAATGGGAACAGATTTTAAAGCAGTTGGATAGGTAAAGATTTGAAACTTTGTTAGAAAATAGAAAACGAACTATCTCTTTTTTTGAGATGGTTCTTTTTTTTTATAGTTAAGAAAAATTGAAATTTGTTTAACTTGCATTTAAGTTCTACTCAAAACAAATCATTACCACGCTTTCAATGACTTTAGAAGAATACATCAGCAAAATCAATCAGCGTTTTCAATTAGGAAACTCTACTGAACATACATTTAGAGGAGATTTACAAACACTTTTAGAAAGTATTGTTCCTAAAGTATCGGCTACCAATGAGCCTAAACGTATTGCTTGTGGTGCGCCTGACTTTGTTCTGACTAAAAAGGATATTCCTGTCGGATTTATTGAAGCCAAAAATATTGGAGATAAAGACCTAGAAGGCAAAAAAGGAGGAAAAAATAAAACTGGAAATAAAGAACAATTCGATAGATATAAAAACTCACTTGATAATATTGCCTTTACCGATTATTTGGACTTTCATTTCTACGTAGAAAAGAAATTTATCAAGAGCATTGCTATTGGTAAAATAGAAGATGGAAAAGTAGAACCGATTAGAGAGAATTTTGAGAGTTTTGAAAGGCATATCAACAATTTTTGTATCTATGAAGGACAAACTATAAAAAGTCCGAAAAAACTAGCCGAAATGATGGCTGCAAAAGCGCAACTATTAGCCGATGTAATAGAAAAGTCGCTTGATTCTGACCAACAAGCAGGAGATAAAGAACGTGAAGATTCATCATTACAAGGACAGTTCACAGCATTCAAACAAATCTTGATAAAAGATATTTCACACAAAGCTTTTGCAGATGTTTATGCTCAAACAATAGCCTACGGAATGTTTGCTGCAAGACTGCATGATAATTCGCCTAATACATTTACTCGTCAAAAAGCAGCTTCATTAATTCCAAAATCAAATCCTTTTTTACGTAAATTATTTCAGTACATAGCAGGTTTTGATTTAGATGAACGTTTGGTTTGGATTGTAGATAGTCTTTCAGATATTTTTGTTTATGCTAATGTAGAAGCTATTTTGGCAGAATATGGCAGAACTACACAAACAGAAGATGCCCTAATTCACTTCTACGAAACTTTTTTGGCTGAATACGATCCAAAACTAAGAAAAGCTAGAGGGGTTTGGTACACGCCTAAACCAGTAGTTAATTTTATAGTTCGTGCCGTTGATGATATACTCAAAACTGAATTTAATCTACCTAAAGGACTGACAGACAGCAGTAAGACCAAAATAAAAGTAAGCGAAAAAGTTAATAATAAAAGCATTTTAGTAGAAAAAGAAGTCCATAAAGTACAGATTCTTGACCCAGCCACAGGAACAGGAACATTTTTAGCCGAAACAGTAGAACACATTTACAAACAATTCCAAAATCAAAAAGGAGTTTGGAATAGTTATGTAGAAAATGACCTTTTACCTCGTCTGAATGGCTTTGAGCTACTAATGGCTTCGTATGCAATGGCTCATTTAAAACTAGATTTTCTATTCAAAGAAACAGGTTTTAAACCCACAAAAGAAGAACGTTTTAGAGTATTTTTGACAAATTCACTAGAAGAAGGAAGTACAGAACTAGAAACAAGTTTTGCAAATTGGCTTAGTACAGAAGCAAATGAAGCCAATAAAATCAAAAAAGATACGCCTGTAATGGTAGTTATTGGAAACCCTCCGTATGCAGTCAGTAGCACAAATAAAAGTGATTGGATTCAAAACCTCATTACTGATTATAAAAAGGATTTGAAAGAAAAAAAGATTAATCTTGATGACGATTATATCAAATTTATTCGTTTTGGACAGCATTTTATAGACAAAAATGAAAGTGGTATTTTGGCTTACATTTCTAATAATAGCTTTATTGACGGAATTACACACCGTCAAATGAGAAAGCATTTATTAGAAAGTTTTGATAAAATCTATGTTTTGGATTTACATGGAAATGCTAAGAAGAAAGAAGTATGCCCAGATGGAAGTCCAGATAATAATGTTTTTGATATTATGCAAGGCGTTTCTATTAACATTTTTGTCAAGACTGGAAAAAAGAAAAAAGACGAATTAGGACAAGTTTTACATTATGATTTACAAGGAAAAAGAGAATTTAAGTATGATTTTTTAGACAAAAATAGTATTCATTCCTTAGAATGGAATGATTTACAATTTACAAAACCTTATTATTTTTTTACTCTGAAAGACTTTGAGGAAAAGGAAGACTATGATAAAGGTTTTAAAACAGATGAATTATTTACAATCAGTAACTCAGGAATAAAAACAGATAGAGATTCACTTTTTATTGATTTTGACAAAAATTCATTATCAAACCGAATAAAAACACTTCTAAGTGGTAATTATGATTATGAATTTACTCAAAAATATAATATTCAAAATTCGGGAAGTTATAAATTACTGAAGGTAATAGATAAAAAGGAATTTTCTAATATTCACATACTACCTATTCAATATCGTATATTTGATAATCGTTGGATATATTATGATTCAAGAATTATAAGCAGACCTGCTAGTAAAGTTATGATTCATCTTAAAAATATTGATAATTATTCACTATCACTAAAAAGGCAGAGTAAATTTGATTTCTCTTATTCATTTATTCATAGAAGTATTTGTGAAAGTTGTCTTTTCGAAAGTGCGTATGCTAATAATACTGAATTTCCTTTGTATCTGTATCCACAAGTAGAACAATCAAAACCAACTCTATCAGCAGAAAAAAGGAAGGAATTAGAAGCAGAATTAAAAGAAAAACAAGCTAGTTTTGAGAAATTCAAAAAAGAGTTTTTATTCCTAGAAGAAATTTATGAAACAGTAGATAATTGAAGTAAAGAACTTAATAGGAAGTACAGAGAACAAAAAAAAGAATATAAAAAGCAAGGCAGTGAATTAGGAGCAATTAGGGAAATGTTGGTTCAGACAGAAAAAATTGATAAAGAAGAAAAACCAAGAGAACCCAACCTAAAAAAGGAAGTTGTAGCTCAAATTGCTCAAAAATTAGGTTTAGAGTTTACAGTTGAAAAAACTCAAAAGAAAGGAACATTTGCGCCTATTGATATTCTGGATTATATCTATGCTGTTCTTCATTCGCCAAAATACAGAGAGAAATATAAGGAATTTTTGAAGATAGATTTTCCTAGAGTTCTTTATCCTGCTGATGCAAAAACCTTCTGGAAATTGGTTGATTTAGGAGGTCAGATAAGACAAATTCATTTATTGGAAAGTGATGTAGTAGATAATTTTATCACTTCTTATACAGTAGAAGGCGAAAACGAAGTAGAACAACGTCCGAAATTTAATCTCAATAAAAAAACAGGCTTAGGAAAAGTTTTTATAAATGAAACTCAATATTTTGATAATGTTCCTGCTACGGTTTGGGAGTTTTACATTGGAGGGTATCAACCTGCTCAAAAGTGGCTCAAAGATAGAAGAAATAGAAAGCTAACCTTTGAGGACATTAATCACTATCAAAAAATCATTGTCGCTTTATCTGAAACGAATAGATTGATGAAGGAAATTGATAAGATTAATATAGTTTAGAAGACACTTTAAAGACCTTCTCTTCATTCCTGCATTAGAAAGTGTAGAAATAAATACATTCAAAGATTTGGAAGATGAAGGAATTAAGAGTGAAGTAAATATCATGACTTCTCTTATTAAAGCGATTGTTTCCCAACAACTTTCTGTAAAAGCAATCTAGTATTTGTTATATAAATAGAAAACGAACTATCTCTTTTTGAGGTGGTTCGTTTTTTTTATAGTTAAGAAAAATTGAAATTTGTTTAACTTGCGTTTAAGTTCTATTCAAAACAAATCATTATCACGCTTTCAATGACTTTAGAAGAATATATCAGTACAATAAATCACCGTTTTCAGTTAGGAGATGCTACTGAACATACGTACAGAGGAGATTTGCAGCAGCTTTTGAAAAGTATTGTACCAAAAGTAACTATCACTAATGAGCCAAAACGTGGCGATTATGGTAGTCCTGATTACGTAATAAAAAGAAATGATATTCCTGTCGGACACATAGAAGCAAAAGATATTGAAAAAAAAGACCTTGAGGGAAAGAAAAAAAACGGTAATAAAATTCAGTTTGACAAGTACAAAAAAGGATTAGATAACATTGCTTTTACGGATTATTTAGATTTTTATTTCTATGAAGAAAACAAACTTATCAAAAATATTGCTATTGGTAAGTTAGAAAATGGAAAGATAGAACCAATCAGAGAAAACTTTGAGAGTTTTGAAAGGCATATTATTCATTTTTGTAGCTACGAAGGACAGGTTATAAAAAGTCCAAGAAAGTTAGCTGAAATGATGGCTGCAAAAGCACAACTGTTAGCCGAAGTAATAGAAAAATCGCTTAATGCAGATGAGAAAGAAGGGCAATATTCTTCTCTAAAAGGACAGTTTGAAGCCTTTAAAAAAATTCTGATAAAAGATATTAGTCATGCAGATTTTGCTAATGTTTATTCTCAAACAATAGCTTACGGAATGTTTGCAGCACGTTTGCACGATGATTCTCCTACTAATTTTACTCGCCAAAAAGCTGCATCATTGATTCCAAAATCAAATCCTTTTCTGCGTAAATTATTTCAATACATAGCAGGTTATGATTTAGATGAGCGTTTGGTTTGGATTGTAGAGAGCCTTTCTACTATTTTTGAATATGCAAATGTAGAAGCTATTTTGAAAGACTATGGAAGACAAACACAAACAGAAGATGCACTCATTCACTTCTACGAAACTTTTCTAGCAGAATACGACACAAAACTAAGAAAAACGAGAGGGGTTTGGTACACGCCTAAACCAGTAGTTAGTTTTATAGTTCGTGCCGTTGATGAGATTTTGAAAACAGAATTTAATCTATCTAAAGGACTGACAGACAGCAGTAAAACGAAAATTAAAGTAAGTGAAACCGTTAATAATAAACAAACTTTAGTAGAGAAAGAAGTTCATCATGTACAGATTCTTGACCCAGCCACAGGAACAGGAACATTTTTAGCCGAAACAGTAGAACACATTTACAAACAATTCGAAAATCAAAAAGGAGTTTGGAATAGCTATGTAGAAAATGACCTTTTACCTCGTTTGAACGGCTTTGAGTTACTGATGGCTTCGTATGCAATGGCTCATTTAAAACTAGATTTTCTACTTAAAGAAACAGGTTTTAAACCTACCTCAGAATCAAACAAACAAGAACGTTTTCGTATTTTTCTGACAAATTCATTAGAAGAAGGAAGTACGGAACTAGAAACAGGTTTTGCAAATTGGCTTAGTATAGAAGCAAATGAAGCTAATAAAATCAAAAAAGATACGCCTGTAATGGTTATTTTAGGTAATCCTCCGTATAGTGGCGAGAGTCAGAATAAAGGAAAATGGATTATGGAGTTGATGGAAGATTATAAAAAAGAACCCGAAGGAAAGGTAAAGTTAAAAGAAAGAAACCCAAAATGGATAAATGACGATTATGTCAAATTTTTGCGTTATGGTCAGCACTTTATAGAAAAAAATAAAAGTGGTGTACTAGCTTTTATTAATCCACATGGCTTTTTAGATAATCCTACTTTTAGGGGAATGCGTTGGAATTTACTCAAAACCTATGATAAAATTTACACCATAGATTTACATGGTAATTCTAAGAAAAAAGAAGTTTCGCCAGATGGTAGCACAGACCAAAATGTATTTGATATTCAACAAGGTGTCAGTATCAATATTTTTATCAAGACTGGAAAAAAGAAGAAAAATGAATTAGGAAAGGTTTTTCACTATGATTTATATGGAAAGAGAGAAAGTAAATATGAGTTTTTAGATAATCACTCTCTTAAAGATATTCCTTTTGTAGAATTACCTAATGTTGCACCTAATTATTTTATGGTGCAAAAAGATTTCAAGCAAGAAAAGGAGTATAAAAAAGGTTTTGCTTTAGTAGAGTTATTTCCTGAAAATTCTTTGGGTGTGCTATCAAAAAATGATAGTGTTACTTATGATTTTGAGCAAAAACAACTAAAAAATATAATCAATGATTTTGTTTCTGAAACAGAAGGAAATATTAGAGCAAAATATGGATTGAAATCGGATAGTAGAGATTGGGTATTAAGTAAAGCAATAAAAGATTTGAAAAGGAATAACGGAGATAATTATAAAAAAGTAGAATATAGACCTTTTGATGAACGTTGGACTTTTTTTACAGGAAATTCCAAAGGTTTTTTTGCATATAGTCAGAACAGGATTATGCAGAATATGAGAACGAAAGATAATTATTCGCTTATTTCTGGAAGACAAGGACAAGTAGTAGGAAGTATGGAATGGAATTTATGTTTTGTTTCTGACACAATTACTGACCAAAATATCTTTTACAGAGGTGGTGGAACAGTTTTTCCTCTTTATCTTTATTCAAATAAAAATATTTCACAAGAGTATTCAGAAGAAACCCAAAATTTAGAGGTAAGTTATGAAGAGGCTAGAATGATTTTAGAACGTTTTGAAGATACATTTACAGAATTTAGAAAAATGTATGGTAAAATTGAAAAACCTAATAAAACAACCGTTGAATACCATAACGCACAGCAAAAGCAATACAAAAAATTAGTAAATGATGTCGGTTTATTTAAGCAAAAACTCAATAATCAATCAGCGCAATTTCTTTTCATAGAACAAGAAGAAGAACCCAGAAAACCAAATCTAAAAAAGGAAATTGTAGCTCAAATTGCTCAAAAATTAGGTTTAGAATTTACAGTTGAGAAAGCTCAAAAGGAAGGTACATTTGCACCTATTGATATTCTGGATTATATCTATGCTGCTCTTCATTCGCCAAAATACAGAGAAACATATAAGGAGTTTTTGAAGATAGATTTTCCTAGAGTTCCTTATCCTACTGATGCAAAAGTGTTTTGGAAATTGGTTGATTTAGGAAGTCAAATAAGACAAATTCATTTATTGGAAAGTGATGTAGTAGATAGATTTATTACTTCTTATCCTATTAGTTCGAATGAAGGAAACGAAAACGAAGTAGAACAACGTCCGAAATTTAATCTCAATAAAAAGACAGGCTTAGGAAAAGTTTTTATCAATGAAACTCAATATTTTGACAATGTTCCTGCTACGGTTTGGGAGTTTTACATTGGAGGGTATCAGCCTGCTCAAAAGTGGCTCAAAGATAGAAGAGATAGAAAACTGACTTTTGAGGACATCAATCACTATCAAAAAATCATTGTCGCTTTATCTGAAACAGATAGATTGATGAAGGAAATTGACGAAATAATTGGTTGTTTGACAATTTTTGCACCTAGCCTTTATTAAAAATTATCTTGTATTTTAAAATGGTCTGTACCGAAGGTCTGATCCGTTTAAAATAGGTATTTAAAGCACTAAAAAGGCTTATTTTGTCTAAGTCAGACCTTCGGTACAGACTTAAACAAAATACAAAATAAATTTATTTTCTACCAAAAACTACAAAAGTGCAAAAATTGTCAGAGAACCAAATAATTTAGCATAAAAATATTGTTTTAAAAACACAAGAAAATGACTTTAGAAGAATACATCAGCAAAATCAATCAGCGTTTTGAGTTAAGAAACTCTACCGAACATACATTTAGAGGCGATTTACAGACACTTTTAGAAAGTATTGTACCAACGATTGCAGCTACAAACGAACCGAAACGTATTGCTTGTGGTGCGCCTGACTTTGTTTGGACTAAAAAAGATATTCCTATCGGATTTATTGAAGCTAAAGATATTGGAGATAAAGACTTAGATGGCAAAAAAGGAGGAAAAAATAAAACTGGAAATAAAGAACAATTTGATAGATACAAAAACTCATTGGATAATATTGTCTTTACTGATTATTTGGATTTCCATTTCTACGAAGAGAAAAAGTGTATCAAAAGTATTGCTAGTGGTAAACTAGAAAGCGAACTATTTCTTTTGAGGTAGCTCGCTTTTTTTTTAGTAAAGATGTTAGTAACTAATGTTACGCAATTAACATGAAACCCACGAATTTATTCGTGGAAGCTACCACCACCTTCTTCGTTTTTTTGTTTCTACTCTATTCTAAAATAAAAGGAGTAATTTTGATAAAACGGAAAAGTAGATTCCTGTAAAAAGTAGTGGTTACTTTCGTGGGTTTGGTCTAAACTTCTCTAAACTTTGATGTTGCGTAAGATCAGTTAGTAATAGAAAAAGAGTTAAAAAGTAGTTAGTAATTTTAGTTGAAAATCATTTCTCCACAATCTCAAAAAGAAGCTGAGTAGTTTTTCCATTTTCTATCAAAACCACTTTATACTTAGCAGCAGGTAAATAATAGTACTGATTATCTGCTTTTGGAATAGAAAAGGGTTTTTGTTTTGTAGAGAGTAATTTTGACAATTCCTTAGCTGATTCTTCATTAATGACAAAATCATAATTCCAATAGTTTAAACCTTTGTTTACTTCTATGTCTTCATTAAAAAGAATTACATCGTTCTCATACATAATTCCAATCATTGCAGTTGATTTTTGAGAACTAAAGAATACAAATCTTTGCTCTTCCTCGCTGGGTTCATAATTTCCAAACCATTTGCTCCAATAGTTTTTGCCCCAGTTTTTATTGAAAGTAATTTTATTTTCATTCTGTTTATTTAGAAAAAATGATTTATCTACTATTAAATTTTTATCCATTTTTTCTGAAAGAACTTGCAAAGGCGCAATGTCTATCACAAAAAGTGAACGTCCGTGCGTTCCGACAACCAAATGATTTGCGACAGGCTGAACCGACAAATCGTGAACGGCAACGTGAGGAAAATCTTTTCCCAGAGTCATAAACGATTTGCCACCATCCAAAGAAGCATACAAATTATGGTCTGTTCCTACAAAAAGCAAATTTTCATTCTTGTAATCTTCTCTAATTACATTCACCGATTCTAAAGGCAAATCTGTTCCGATTCTGTCCCACGTTGCACCAAAATCATTCGAAACAAAAATAATTGATTCAAAATTATCAAAACGGTAACCATTTAAAGTAATATAAACTCGTTCTATTTTGTGTTTGGAAGCCTGAACACGACTTACCCAAAAATCTTTATATTGAAGAAACTCTTTGAGATAATTCTGTGAAATATTCTCCCAGTTATAGCCTGCATCTTTACTAATATGAACCATTCCGTCATCAGAACCAACATACAAAAGACCAAAACGCAAAGCCGACTCATCTATTGAAGTCAAAGTATTATAAGCTACATCACCCGTTTTAGCATCTTCTTTATTTTTTCCTCTCGTTAGGTCTTCTGAAATAGTTTCCCATGTTTTTCCTTGATCAAAGGAACGATGAACACGATTCGAACCCATGTACAAAATATTTTGCTGGTGTTTGGAAAGGTGCAAAGGCGTTTGCCAGTTGAAACGAAACGGTTTTTGTCCTAGTTCGTGTGAAGGTGTAATATAACTCGTTTCCATTGTCGTTTTATCAACTTTGTAGCAGTTTCCAAACTGATAACAGGTATAAATGGTAGTATTATCTCTAAAATCTATTTCAACTTGCATTCCGTCGCCACCTAAAAGTCGTTTGTAAGAATACTGACCTTCTTGCTGCCAATTATTCAAATATTCGTATTGATGTGAAGCTGTCCAAACGCCATTATCTTGCAAACCTCCATAGACATTATAGGGTTCTGCTCTATCTGTCGCTACGCTATAAAATTGAGCCACAGGAATAGAATTTGACTTTGACCACGTTTTGCCGTCGTTGTAAGAAATATTTATTCCTCCATCGTTTCCATTTATCAAATGTCCTTCTTGTTTTGGATTAATCCATAGAGCGTGGTGATCTGCGTGTACATTATCTCCATTTATACTTTTCCAGTTTTTTCCACCGTCATCACTTGTCAGAATTGGAACACCAACAATGTATAATTTTTGAGGATTATTTTGAGAAACTCTCACTTGTCCGAAATAATAACCATACGAGTAAACTACTTCGTCGATGCTTCCTTCGTGTGTTTTTTGCCACGTTTTGCCTTTGTCTTTTGATAAATAAACTTCCAGACCTTTTACTGGTGTATCAAATAGTTGAGAATTGGCATCTTCCAAAAATTCTACTAATGCCTTTGGTTCTAGTTTTCCTTCTTTGATTTGACTTTTGATATAAGCAGCATCATATTTTTTTGGAAAACGGTTTTCCTTCAAATATTCTGTAATCTCTGCATCCGAAATTTTCAAAAATTGGTCTTTATCCATTACCAAGATAGCATCTTTCGTAAGTGTTGGTTTTTTTTCATCTTTTTTAGTTTCGTTCTTTGGCTCTTTATCTTTACGGTCTTGATTATCCAAACAGGCATAAATCCAATTAGGGTTTGCTTCCGAAATTGTTAGACCAATTCTTCCAACTCCTTCCGAAACAGGAAAACCACTTTCTTTTGTCGTTAGTTTTGTCCAGTTTTCTCCTGCATCATCGGAACTATAAATTCCACTTCCTATTCCAGACTCCTCAAAATTCCAAGCCGTTCGGTGTCTTTGCCACATTGTAGCATAAAGAATATTCGGATTTGTTGGGTCAATAATTAAATCAATTGCTCCTGTATTTTCATCAACGAATAATGTTTTTTTCCATGTTTTGCCTCCGTCTGTAGTTTTATAAACTCCTCTTTCTTTGTTTTTTGAATATAAATGACCTAATGCAGCTACCCACAGAATATTTTTATCAGTTGGATGTAAAATTATTCTACCAATATGTTGAGTTTCGTTAAGCTCTAAATCACTTTTGTGTTCCCAATCTTTGCCCATATTGTAGGAAACATAAATTCCATCGCCAGAATACGACGAACGAGAAGAATTATTTTCACCTGTTCCTATCCAGATAGTAGAATCTTGCCACGAAACGGCAATATCTCCAATAGACATTACTTTTTCGTTTTGAAACAAAGGTGTAAAAGAAGTTCCGTTTGTGTTGGTATGCCAAAGTCCACCAGAAGCAAAAGCAGCCAAAAACTCGGTAGGATTATTTGGGTTTACTTCAATATCAACTACTCTTCCACCCATTACGGTGGGCCTATTGATTTTATAGGTACGTTTTTTAGCCAAGAGTTTTCTCTGTTTTTAACATTTTGATTTTGAGAAGTAATACGGTTTTCTGCTGTCGTAAATTCTAATTCAATGTCTTGTGAGAAAGAAGAAGTTGAAAGTAATGCACAGGAAAGTAAAGTGAGGAAATATTTTTTCATGCTGGTTTGATTAAGGTTTTGATAAACTCTTTTTTAAGAAAGGTAAAAGTAAATAAACATGTTTTTTTTGATTCATAGTTAGTTTTTTTTAATTTTTAACGCTATACTTGTTAAATATTATCAACATCAAACTTGCATAATTCTTTTAAGTAAAAAAGATATATTACTAAGAGTTATCTAAAACAAAAAATATGTATTTATCAGAACTTAAACTATGGAACTTTCGCAAATTTGGCTCAAATGATAATTTTGACTATAGTAAACCTGATTTAATTGCACCTTTCCAAAAAGGTTTAAATCTGCTTGTTGGTGAAAATGATAGTGGAAAAACAGCTATTATTGAAGCTATTAAGTATATTTTACTCACAAATAGCCGTGAATATATCCGATTAGAAATTGATGATTTCCATAATCATCACTCTTTTCCCAAAGATGAAAAACAAACACTAAGAATTGAATGTGATTTTAAGTTTAACCCAGAGGATACTGACAGTAAAGCTAAAAACTTCTTAGATTGGGGGCATTTCAATGATAAAAATGAGTATGAACTAAGAGTTTTCTTAGAAGTTCAACAAACAAATGGCAAAATAGAACCTTATGATATTCGTGGTGGGATTGACAATGAGGGGGTAGTTCTTGATGCTCGTGCTAGAGAATTACTGCGTATTACTTACCTTAAACCACTACGTGATGCCAAAGAAGAATTAAAACCCAAAAAAGGCTCTCGCCTTTCGCAAGTTTTAGATAGTCATTCAATCTTTGCTGAAAAAGATAATCATTTTCTTACTAAAACTGTGAAGTTCGCTAATAAAGAGATTGCCAACTTTTTTGAAGGTAAAGAGGAACATCATTTTGATTTACTTGAGGGATTAAAGGGAATTGTAACAGAACCTAGCCAATTCGAACAAGTAGAATCACTATTTAAAGACCATATATACAATTCAAGTGAAAAGGGAGATGAAGTTGCAAAAAAAATAAACGATTATCTTACAAGTTTTTTTGGAATAGATACCTTATCACAGTTTAGAATTTCAGAAGCTAATTTAAAAGGAATTTTAGAACGGCTGAGCCTACATCTAAATAATATTAATGCAGGTTTGGGTTCTCACAACTTACTCTTTATTGCTGTTGAGTTGCTGCTCTTAGAAAAAGAAGGAGATTTTACAGGTTTGCGTTTGGCTCTGATAGAAGAAATTGAGGCACATTTACACCCACAAGCCCAAATGCGTTTAGTGGAATATTTACAAAAAGAATGTAATAGTAAAGATGTACAGATGCTTTTAACTACACATAGCCCTAATTTAGCTTCAAAAGTAAAGCTAGAAAATTTGATTATCTGCCAAGATAATTATGCTTATCCAATGGGTAGTGATTACACAATGCTTGAAAAGAAAGATTACGCTTTTTTAGAAAGGTTTTTAGATGTAACCAAAGCCAATTTATTTTTTGCTAAAGGTGTAATTTTAGTAGAAGGCGATGCAGAAAACTTGCTACTCCCAACTATTGCTAAAATTATTGACTGTGACTTGACACAAAATGGGGTTTCAATCATAAATCTTAGAGGTTTAACTTTCAAATACTATGAAAGGGTTTTTATACAAAAGAATAAAGCACTTGAATCACAAATGGATACTTCTGTTTCAATAGTTACAGATGTAGATACAAAAACATGGGAATATTTTGAAGTCAATACAGAGGTAAACAAACCTAAGTTCTTTGAAATGAATGACGACATAATAAGTGAAATAAATACTAGATTTTACAACGAATTTAGTAATTTAGAGGAAGATATATTTACAAAGCCTGAAGATGTCAAAAAATATCTTAAAACTTGTTTTTTAAATGTTGATAGAAAAGTAATGCCTAGTGGTGTTAATGACTATATAAATTCTAAATTCAAGATAGTTGATAGTAAATCTGAATTGTTACAACTGCAAAAGAAAGTCAAAGAGATTAAAGAAAGAAAGCATACGCCAAAAGATAAAAATGAAAAAATAAGAGGTTTTGTTAATACTCATTGGACTCTTGAATATGAATTAGCTTTAAGTTCTTTAAAAGAACTATTCTATACAGTAATTCTAATGGCTAAGAGTAGTGATTATTTTATGTTAGATGAATTGAATGAGTATAGACAAGAAGCTCAAGATAAAATTAGTAGTTGGACAGATTTAAGTAAAACGCACGAACAGATTGCTTATGAAATTTACTGGGTTGAAATGATGGGAAGCAATAAAAATAAAACTTCCAAAGCTATTGTTGCTCAATTCTTTGCTGAAATTTTGGAAATAGAAATGATAACCAAAAAAGATGAACTCAAAAGACAAATTGAGGCAGATCTACATCTCAAATACCTTGTAGATGCTATAAAACATGCTACACAAAAATCTTAAAACTATGATACCAATTATTACAGATGAGCATATCGACATAATTGAAAAAGAACTTTTACCACAAGGTTGTTATTTTAATGATCAAAGACGTGCATTTATAAAATGTATTGGTTCAAGAGATGTCAATGCTTGTGCTGGTAGTGGAAAAACTACTGCACTTATCGCCAAATTGATGATTTTAGATAGGTTTTTCATGCCATTTTCGCATAATAAGGGTGTTTGTATTCTTACACATACTAACGTAGCCATTGATGAAATTAAAGAAAAATTAGGAGTAAACTCTAAACTTCTTAATTATCCTAACTTCTTCGGTACTATTCAAGCATTTGTAGATAAGTTTTTAGCTGTTCCGATGTATGCAAAAAGTTTTGAGAAAAGACCTACACGAATCGATAATGATTGGTATAATGATATACTGAAAAGTATAGGAAATTACTTGTTAAGTGATGCAAATACAGAGCATTGGCAAAGTGCAAAAGGATGGTTAAGAAATCAGAGAGAACCGATAAAAACTCTCGCTAAAATTAGATTTTCTTTACAAAACAATGATATACAAAAATTACAATTACTTAAAAAATTTAATAGTGAAAACTTATTTCAATCAGAAACACCTGCCTATAAGAATTTTTATAAAATAAAGTATAACGCTCTATTTAAAGACAGAGGTGTTCTATGTTTTGATGATGCTTATACATTAGCAAATCTTTATATAAAAGAATACGAAGACCAACTCAACAATCTATTTGCTAATCGTTTTCAGTTCGTATTTATAGACGAAATGCAAGATAGTTATCAACATCAAATTGATATTTTTGATAAAATATTTGATAAAGAACACATTATTTATCAGTGTATTGGCGACCCGAATCAAGCCATTTTCAATTCTACAAGTCCAGATTGTGCTTGGACACCTAATAATGCTTTACCTATTTCAGATAGTCAGCGTTTTTCTACAAAAATTGCTGATGCTATTCAAAATATTAGACTGGACAAATCTTTGTTACTAAAAGGAAATTGTACCAAGCAAGTATTAAAAGATGACGATACAAGAAAAGAAATAAAGCCTTATATCATTATTTTTGAAGATAGTCAAATAAAAGATGTAATTACAAATTTCAAAGATTTAATTATTAAACATAAATTACATATTCCTAAAACAACAGAGCAAGAACCTAAGAAGATAAAATTTAAGGCTATCGGCTGGGTTGGACAAGATAAAGATGAAGAAACAACAAGTGGACAAATCAAACACCTTATTAAGCACTATTTTGAAAATCACACCTATAAAAAAGAAAGCAAAACCAAAGAAACTTTTGATAACTTGTCAGATTACCTTTTGAAACAAGAGTTACCTAAAAACGAAAAAGGAGAAAAACTTCCACAAAATTCTAAAATCTATAAATATGCTTTAACAAATTCTTTTTTAAAGGTGTTGCGTACAGTAGGCAAAAAGCAACAGGATGAAAAATATTATAACTCAACTTCTTTTTGGCAAAAAGTATATTTAGATAAGACATTTACCGAAAGTATTTTATCTAAAATGACTTTTTGGATTAAAAGTATTGTACAAGGAAACGATATAAAAGACGATGTAAAAGCGTTTATTTGTAACGAATTGAAAGTATTTTTTGCTTATCAATGTAATCAAGAATTAACTAACTTTATTAATAATCCATCCAATTTACAAGCTATACATAATCAAAAACCTAAAAACTATATAGAATATGAAAGTGATAATGTCAAATTTAAAATAGATATTGCTACCATTCATAGTGTAAAAGGCGAAACACATACAGGAACTTTATATTTAGAAACTTTTAAAGATAAATACGAAACTAAAAAAGGTGTCTTTAAACAATGTTTAAAAAAGACAGAGGATAGAAATAGAGTATTTGGAGTACAATTAAAAGAAACTTTAAAAATGGCTTATGTAGGAATGTCTCGTCCTTCACACTTACTTTGTGTAGCTATTCACAAAAGTAGTTTATTGAATTTTGATCAAGACAAAATAGATTTAGAAAATGCAGGTTGGGAAGTGATTGTACTCTAAATATGAAACTTATACTTTTCTAAATTTAATAGTTTGATTTGTAATACATTAAATATTCAGAAAAAAAGCCTAGCCATTTCCTAAAGAAATTACTAGACTTTTAAAATAGAATAGAATTTTTATTGAACTCTTTTTGTTCCGATATAAAGATTTGAAGGATTTTGTACAAATTCGGCACTAATTATTTTTATTGTTATTACATCTTCGGAACGAAAAATATCAACTTTATTATTATCAGTCGAATATGTTATAGTTTCTATACCTGCTACTGTTTCTCTTGTTCTGTCCGTAATTTGTAAAACAAGATTTTTTGTCAGTGCATCTGTATCTCCTTTGTTAGAAAGCGTAATTACATTTACTGCTCCTTCTACATTAATATCGCCTGAAATACTCTCATATACACCTGGTAGATCGGCTGCAAAATTAACTACATTATCTTCGTTACAAGAAGAAAATGAAAAAGTTATAAAAGTGAGTACAAGAAAAAGTAAAGTGTTGTTTGTGTTCATGAGTTTTGTTTAAATAAGTGCTTCAAGACAAAAAATGAGCTTGATTTGTACATTGAACCTATCTATTCTGATAATGTTTTTTTACAAAAAAAAGTCTAGCCATTTCCTAAAGAAATTACTAGACTTTTAAAGTTATATTTTTCAAATAAAACAGATTTTTTATTGAACTCTCTTTGTTCCAATATAAATATTCAATGGATTTTGCACATATTCTGCACTTGTTACTTTGATTGTAATTATATCGTCATTACGATAAATATCAACATCATTGTTGTTGGTAGAATAACGTACTGTTCCGTTATCTTCCGTTGATTTATCCGTAATTTCTACAACAAGATTTTTGGTAAGTGCATCGCTATCTCCTTTGTTAGAAAGTGTGATTACATTGATTGCTCCTTCTACATTTACATCGCCTGAAAGGCTCTCATACGTACCGGGAATGTCATCAGCGTAATTTACTACATCATCTTTATCACAAGAAGTAAAAGAAAAAGCCATAAAGGCAAGCACAAAGAACATCAAGATTTTGTTCGTTTTCATATAAAATACAGTTAAAAAAATTTGAGTTAAAAAAATGAACCAAGCACAGAAAAATAGCTTGATTTACCTACTTACAAACGAAGCTATTCTAAAAAGGTTCTGTTTATTCTGGAATTTTTATTTCGTTTTCTACTAATTTTACAAAAATTAAGAAAGCCACCTAATAGCTTCTGATAAAGATTGAAAATAGTGATAAGGAATCATTTCTTCAAACTTTTTGGTCAGGCTTTCTGTCTGGCTAGTCATACTAAAACGCCCAAAAACATCTTTGGGAACAATAACTGCCATCTTTGCGTCTTTTTGAGCTACCTCCAAAAGTTTAGGATAAAATTCTTCTAGCACCCATTCATTTACTTTTGGGTGAACGGCTTGCCTTTCCGTTTGGTCAATAATCCAATGAAGAGCTTTTTTTTCCGTATAAAAATCTAATGCTTTTATCATTGCACTTTTAAAATCATCTACCATCACAAATCCTTTCCAATAAACATAAATAGCAGAATTTTCTTTATCATAGAAAATTTCAACATTAGGCTGTTTGTATAATGATTGTTTTGACATAGTAGTAGTAAAGTTAGTAAGTAGATCAGAAATGATACAACTATTGTTTTTTGTAAAAATTAGAGAAAAAGAGTTAATAGCTCAGAGCCGAAATAGCAACTATTACAAAACCAATTAGAAGTAAAGATAAAAGAGAAGCAATTCCACCAATTAAAGCTAAAGTCATCGTATGGGATTTGTGATATAATGTTATGTCTTTATTCGCTACAACAGAAATACCAATAATAGCAGTAATGACCGAAAGTATCAACAAACCGATAGCAAAAAGAGGAAGCAAAGCTCCAATAGTATAACCAGTAGTTCCGAGAATGATAGTTGTTGCGATAATTCCTAGACCAGTTAGCGCAGAAAAAAAGGATACATAAGCAGCCCAATGTATTTTTTGTCCTTTTTCTTTGATTCCGTTTTTCCTGTTTTCTTTGTTGGTTTTGCGTTGTTCTTTTATAGTTGTCCAGATTGCTTTTCTAAATTCTTTACGGTTTTGTTTGGCTAATTGCTTCCGTTGCTTTTTTTCTTGCTTGATTTGTTTCTTAGTTTTCGTTTTTTGCTTTGCTGGTTCTACGCTTTTTGTAGAAATGACATCGGAGCTATTTTCTTTAAAAATATCTTTTTCAGAAGATTCTTCCGAAGGAAAATTTAATGAATTAATTGAAAAAGTAGAAGCCTTTGAGGCAGTAGAAAAACCTATAAACAAGGATAGAAATAAGAGCAAAATAAAAGCACGCATAATTGGAAAGGTTAAAAAATGGAAGATTGAAAAATAAGTACAGAAATAAACGATAGACTAAAAATAATTATTTTTTCGGATTTTGTCTAACATTACTGTTTTAAAAGATAGATTGTTTTACAAACAAAAAATATTCATTTTCTCATAAAATAGAATTTGCAAACCCTGTTTTATAGAAAATGAATATTTTTAAACTTTACTAACTGATGTTACGCAATTAAAATGAAACCCACGAATTTATTCGTGGAAGCTACCACCACCTTCTTCGTTTTTTTGTTTCTACTATATTCTAAAAACGGAAAAGTAGATTCATGTAAAAAGTAGTGGTTACTTTCCCACGAATAAATTCGTGGGTTTCGTCTAAACTTCTTTAAACTTTGATGTTGCGTAACATCAGTTACTAACGTAAACAAATTCTACAAACTACTATTCAAACGCTGTTTTTGAAATTCTCTTATTCCTCGTTGCAAGAAATCCTTAAACGTTTCTGTATCTACTCTTCCAACAGGTTTTAGTAAAGGCTGGTGCGTGTAAGGGTTGATTATAAAATAATTCGGTTGTGCATTCTGACCAAAACGACGAATCTGAAAATCTGAATTTCGCTTTCCTATTGTTTCCATTTCTTTTCCATTTCTAGCTGAAGTATATTTCTCTTCTTCTGTAAGTTCTTGACGTTCATCTACATAAAGCGCAACAATGGTAAGCTCGTTTTTTAACAAAGATATAATTTCAGATTGATTCCAAACTGATGCTTCCATTTCTCTACAATTCACACAGCCGTGTCCTGTGAAATCAATAAAAAGAGGTTGATTAGCTCGTTTGGCTGCTTCTATCGCTTCAAAATATTCAAAATGTCCTTCTAATCCGTGTGGCAAATGCAGAATGTCAGAATATTTTGCTTTATCGTTCACGGCAGCTTTGTCTTCTCCTCTTATCAAAGCAACTAAATCAAATTCATTTGTGCTTTGTGGTGGCAAATATCCAGAAAGTGGACTAAGTGGCGCACCAAAAAGACCAGGCATCAAATACAAAAAGAAAGCAAAAGAAGTAATTGCTAGTAGAAGCCGTCCAACACTTAATTTTTCGATAATGCTATCGTGTGGCAAACGAATTTTTCCCAACAAATAAAGTCCTAAAAAGAAAGCTGTCAACATCCAAATTACGATATAAACAGGACGATCTAATATTCCCCAATGATACACTTGATCAGCAACACTCAAAAACTTAAAGGCTAAAGCTAATTCTATAAAACCCAAAACTACTTTAACGGTATTCAACCAGCCCCCCGATTTTGGAAGACTAGAAAGTAGAGAAGGAAAAATGGCGAAAAGTGTAAAAGGAAGCGCAAAAGCTAAAGAAAAAGCAAACATTCCCAAAACAGGTTTGATAACCTCTCCTTGTGCAGACATAACCAAAATGCTTCCTGCAATCGGTCCTGTACACGAAAAAGAAACCACTACAAGCGTAAGAGCCATAAAAAATATTCCTACATAACCTCCTTTATCAGCCTGTTTGTCTATATTATTTACCATTTTTGAAGGAAGTACAATATCAAACGCTCCAAAAAATGAAATTGCGAAAATTATGAAAACAAGAAAAAACAAAACATTAGGAATCCAATGTGTAGCCAAAATACTTGCTGCATCATCTCCCAAAAAACGAGATACGATAAAACCAATTAAGGTATAAAGTCCAATAATCGAAAAACCATAAAACATAGCACGAGCAATTCCTTCAAAACGATTTTTACTTCTGGTCGTAAAAAAAGAAACCGTCATCGGAATCATAGGAAAAACACAAGGCGTAAGAAGTGCCACCAAACCACTCAAAAAAGCTGCAATCATAAATCCCCACAAACTCTCACTCTCTCCACTCAAATCGGTCGTAACTTCTGGCAATTCTTTAAATGGGTCACCTGCTGGAACGTAGTTTTTAGTTTGGTCAAAGGTTGTTATTTCTGTTTTTTCTGTTTCTTGATTTGAAGAATTTATAAGTAACAAACTATCATTATTTTCTATTACAAGTACATTTGCGCCTTCTGTATTTTCATTAGTTTCATTATTATCAGCAATAGTTGGTATCTGACCATTATTCTTTTCTATCTTATCATTTACATTTTTATTGTCGTTCCCTTTTTTATCTTCCTCTTTTATTACCTTTTCTGCTTTTCCTGCTTGTGCTTTTATAATAAACTCAAAATCAGGTTCTTGCATAATACATTTGCCCGAAACTTCCGAACATTCTTGATATGTCAGAGTAGTTTTAATGGTCGCAGTCGGCTTCAAAATTTTTACAACTTGATAAAACTTTCCTTTTTTGACAAAATAAGTATAATCGCCTTCCCAAAGATCATCATATTTTTTCTTCGGATTGACAGCCTTCAATCCTCCAATTACTTCAAAGGCATCACTTTTTTCAAAATTTAGTTCGGCTACAATGGGCCCTAATAATTTATCAAAATCAGAAGAATAAACATACCAATCTTTATCAATATCTACTTCAAAATAAAGTTTTATGGTTTCTCCTACTTTTACGTTTGATAAATCAGCAGGTTCTGTGTAGGTTTTCCATTTCGAATGTTGTTCTATTTGAGCAGTAACATCAGAGCAAGAAGAAAAGAGAAGGGCAATAACTGCAAAAAACACAGTCAGAAGTGAGAAAGAAGTATATTTTTTCATAAAATTAATAGAAGGCTATAAAATAATAACAGGAAATACAGATAATAACAAATGAATAAATTATCATACACCAATTTGAAAGCTCAATTTACAAACGTAACGAGCAACACTAACTTTAAAGTTATGAATTTAATTTAATTTATCTATTTTGAGTTTTTTGTTATTGAATCTTAACGTACAATTTACAATTTCAGATAGTAGACAATTAATACGAATCAACTGAAATTACTGATGTTCAATAATTATCTGCGTAATTTTTAATACATAATTATCACTCATTAATTTCTGTATCTGTTTCCTCTTCGTTGCATTTCTTTTTTGGGAAAGATAAGAATAAGTTTTTCAGGAATAATTCTGACGTTCTCCATAAAAGAAGGAGGAAAAAAGACAGGTTGTATCGTCGAATCACTTTTATTCCTTGTCTTGTAGTCTGCCAGAATAAACAGACTATCAGGAAGGGTAAGCATTTCGTTTGCTCTTCTGACATCGTATTCAACGACAGCCAACTGACGAGCTAGATAAGTAGAAGAATCTTCTGGAAAATTAATTGTTCGTATCGGAACGGTAATTGTTTTTTGAAAATATAAATCTACTTCAAACTTTACTTGTACATCTTTTGGCGAAAAACTAACTTTTTTTGGTGGCTCATAAGAAATATCTGTTTGTTCGTCGTAATTATCATTGAGAATATTTTCATTCAAATGAATCTCAAAACTATCAGGTTGATTACGAACCGAAGAAGCTGCTCCTGTAATAAACAACGAATCTGGACTTATACGAATAGGAGAAGCAATTCTATGATTTTTGAATAACGGAATTCTGGCACTATCTATAAAAAGTACTATTTTTTTAGATGCAACACTATCATAATTCAAGTAAATAGAATCTTCTGCAATAAAATCTACATTGACATCACTAAGCTGCTGTACAATATTAGGCATTAATGATTTTGCTGTAAAATATTTTACTTGTGTAGGATCTTCTATATCAATTTGAAGGGGGATAATTCCGAAGCCTAATGTTTTTTGAAGCAGTCGCCAACCACTTCCACTTACTTGCACAGAAATAAATTTTGGAGGTTCTTCCAGAGCAATTACATCTTTTCTTTCATAATTGATAAGCAAAGGAAATTTGATGGTAGAATTATAACTATCTTTATTAAGAGCTTGAAAAGTCCATATAAAACCTGCAATAATAATACACAAAAAAAGACGATACCAATTCCATGTACGAATAAGTGGAATAGATTTGTAAGTAGTTTTTGCAATTTCTTTTACTGTATGACGAATTTTCAAGGTTGATTAAATTAAAAAGAACAGATAAACGAGAGTAAATTTGAACGATTGAAAAAAAATGAATGTTGAAATCAAAAATATAGGAAAACTAGCAAATCAAAGGCATAAAACAAAATTTGATAGTCTTAAAAAAGTAATAAACAAATATACAGAATGAAACTACACAACAATCAAACAAATTACTATAAATATCCTCGTACATTTCATTTGCCGTATTCTCCAAAACGTGGTTCGGACGACAAAGTTTTGATAGATGACTCTGATTTTGAAGGAGAATATGTTGTTGTACTAGAAAAAATGGACGGAGAAAACACAACTATTTATCACAATCATTTGCATGCTCGTTCGCTAGACAGTACAAAAGACGAATCGCATCGCTGGTTGGAGCGTTTTCGAAATTCTATTTTACCTCAATTAAATCAAATTAGTAGTTTTGTTAATTTTAATAATTGGCGAATTTGTGGCGAAAATCTGTTTTACAAACACACTATTTTTTATCAAGATTTGGAAAGTATTTTTTTAGGCTATTCTATTTGGTTAGAAGACAAAACAGAAGATGAAAGTCAAAACGAATGCTTATCGTGGTTTGAAACGCTACATATTTTTGATAAAATTGGAATTTCTTATCCTACTATTATTTACGAAGGAATTTATGATAAAAAGGTAATTTTAGAAAATTTTGAAGAGTATAAAAGTAATAAAGATAGACAAGTAGAAGGTTTTGTAATTCGGTTGAAAGAATCTTTTTTATATCAAGATTTTTCAAAGTCAGTTGCAAAATATGTCTGTGATGATTTTGAGATAACGAGTAATAAGCATTGGCGTTATGAAGCAAAAACGTTGAATCAATTAAGGAATAGTGAGAATTTTTGGAGTAAATTAGTTTGATAATGTGGTTGTTTTATTGTCGCTTGTCTTTAATTTGAGTTTTTTTCATGTCGCTCGTGAGACACGAGCAACGGAGGAGTTATTTTTTAGTTTGAAAAGAAACTATTTTACCAAATAAAATTTTGTTTTCTGACAAAATACCTTACCATTGCTCGTGTCTCACGAGCGATATAGACACATAAAAAATCAAATGATGAATAATTCAATAACAGATTTAGAAGCAAAAAAACTACTTTTATCTTCTCCTTGGGATACAATAAAAGAAACGATAGAAAAAAAAGGAATATCAGAAAAAGAACTAGCAGAAAAGTTAGGAGAAAATTTGGAGCAAGTACAAAGACTCAAAGCAGGTAATTTACCCATTAATGATAAACTAGCTAACAAACTAGAGCAGGTATTAAATGTAAAAGCAAGTTTATGGATTAATTTGGAAAAACGATATAGACAAGAACTCAAAGAAATACAGTTGATGGAAAGTAATGAAAAACAACGTTCCAAAGTTTCTAGTTGAATTGTAAAGTTAAAATGAAAAAATTAATCCAATCAAAATTGTAATCCATTGCATCTTAATTCGTCCAATTCGTAAAATCTGCATTCTACTAAAATACAATCAAAATTCAATTTCGAATTAATAATCAATAAATTTACCCAACTATTTGGAAATCAATAAGAAAACCTCTAATTTTGCAGACCTATTAAAATAGCACTACTAAGTTTTTGCGCCTTAAAACATAAAAACTTGATACTGAATGATTTTGATAGGAATTAGTTAAATTTTTATAGTAATTTGAATAAATAGTTTGGTGTAATTTCTAATTATTTCTCAACTTTTTATTCAATCAATTTCCAAAAAAATGGATTCACTTAGTTACAAAACAGAATTTGTTACTGCAGAACAAGGCAAAACAGACCGTGACTGGCTGATTGTTGATGCAGAAGGACAAACTCTTGGTCGTATGGCAAGTGAAATAGCGAAGCGTTTGCGTGGAAAACACAAGCCTTCTTACACGCCTCACAATGATTGTGGAGATAGTGTAATCGTTATTAATGCCGAAAAAATCCACCTTACTGGTAAGAAGTGGAACGACAAAAAGATCATTACTCACTCTGGTTATCCAGGTGGTCAGAAAATTTATTCAGCACGCCAAATTTTACAACGCAAACCTACACAACTTGTAGAAGATGCAGTAAAAGGTATGTTGCCTCACAACCGTTTAGGACGTGAGTTATTCCGTAATTTGTTTGTGCATGCAGGAAGTGAGCATCCTCATGAAGCACAACAGCCTAAAGAAATAAAATTCTAATTAAAATTCTAATTTTAACTTTTTAGGTCTATTTAAAACCATTTGATTTATAAATGAGTACAACACTTCACACCCTTGGAAGACGTAAGAAGGCAGTAGCTCGTGTATATATGCAATCAGGAACAGGCAAAATTACTGTGAATGGTCGTACTATAGAAGACTACTTTCCAACAGAAATCTTACGTATCATCATCAACAGACCCTTTGTCGTAACAGATAAAGTAGGTGTTTTTGATGTCAATGTTAATGTAGCTAGTGGTGGAATTACAGGACAAGCAGGTGCTGTTCGTCTTGGTATTTCTCGTGCCTTAGTTGAGCATGATCCAGAGCTTCGCCCAGCACTTAAAGCTGAAGGATTTATGACACGTGACCCTCGTATGGTCGAACGTAAAAAATACGGTCGTAGAAAAGCACGTAAAAAATTCCAGTTCAGTAAGCGTTAAGAAGTTGCTTTTTGGACAAAATTTATTATCAAATTTGTCAGACACTTTCAGAAGTATCAGACAATTACATATTACTTTTTATCCAAAAATAGAAGCTTCTTAACCATAGGAATAAAATTTAACTGAAATAGTATTGCGTAATTTGTAATTAGCTACGCTGATTATTTCATAATTCGTAATTAATATTATTCCTAATTTATTTAAAAAAATTATTATCCCGAATGCGTGATTCTCGCCTCTACCTTGAATAAAGATTTATTCTTTAATCAAAACGTACAGAAAAAAGAATCAAAGTTTCGAAATTGATTTACATTCTCTCATAGAGTAAAAAAATACTATGGACAAAATAGAATATAAAGACCTTTTAGACGCAGGCGTGCATTTCGGTCACTTGAAACGCAAGTGGAATCCAAAAATGGCTCCCTATATCTTTATGGAGCGCAATGGTATCCACATCATTGACCTGAATAAGACTCTCGCCAGTCTAGAAACTACTACGGCTGCCATGAAAGAAATGGCTCGTAAAGGACAAAAAATTATGTTTGTTGCTACAAAGAAACAAGCACAAGAAGTTGTATCACAAGAGGCACAACGCCTAAATATGCCTTATGTTACAGACCGTTGGTTGGGTGGAATGCTTACCAATTTTGCTACTGTACGTAAGTCTATCAAGAAAATGCAATCGAACAGAGCGCATGATCAAAAGTGATATGTACAAAAACTTAGCAAAGCGTGAACGTCTGATGATTACACGTGAGCAAGAGAAATTAGAGCGTGTTTTGGGTGGTATTGCAGACCTTAATCGTTTGCCGTCTGCTCTTTTTGTGGTTGATGTTGTTCGTGAACACATTGCTATCAAAGAAGCAAAACGCCTTAACATTCCTGTTTTTGCTATCGTTGATACAAATGCAGATCCAAACATTGTTGATTATGCAGTTCCTGCAAACGATGATGCTTACAAATCTATCTTACTTCTTACTACAATTATCGGTAAAGCTGTTGAAGAAGGTTTGGCTGAACGCAAAGACGATAAAGATAGAGCCAAACTACAGGAAGAAGAAGACAAAAAACGTGCAGTTGATGAAGGTAAAAAACCTGCAAGAGCTGTAGCTTCGAAAGCAAAAAATGCTGACGAAGAAGAATAAATGTTAGGGATTGAGAAATGGAGATTAGGGAATGGGAAATTACTATTTCATAATTATTTATTTCAAACCTTAATTTATTCTATCATAAATTAGACAATTAAAAGTAGTAAGCAGTCAAAAGTAGCCAACACTTTCCAAGTGTTGATTATATTTACTAATACACTGAAAAATGCTATCGCATTTTCAAACAGTTGAAAACTGTTTGCTACTTTATATATAAATTGATTTTATCAAAACAGATTTTCAATAGGTTTTGGCAATTAAGTATTTCGTAATTATACATTCGTAATTCGTAATTGAAAATTCGTAATTGAAACTAAATTCTTATATCATTATGGCTTTCGAAACAAAAACCAAACTAAAGATTGAGAAGCGTATCAGTGAGCTAAAAACTATGCAGTCGGATTTTTTCAAAACGAAAAAAGCTGACCGTCCTTCTGAAGGATTAGATAGCTCTCGTGAAGAACTCAATCGCCTCAAAACTATTCTTGCTAATTCTTACCGTGGTCGTGAGAACTCAAAAGAAGATACAGATTATGTAAGTTCAAACTTTGCATAATCGTATATCAAACTAAAATTAGTTTTTCAGAAGTAGCTAACAGTTTCCAACTGTTAGTAAACTACTTCATTTCTGACACTTGGAAAGTGTCAGCTACATGAAGACTAAATTCATAAATAGAGAGTGATTTGTAACTTTGTAGCTACTTGTCACTCTTTTTTTTAATTTTATTTTAATTCGTTTTTAATTTCGTTCTATCAAGAACATAAAATATAAAATAGCTATGGCAATTACGGCAAGTGATGTAAAAAAACTTCGTGAAATGACAGGTGCAGGAATGATGGACTGCAAAAAAGCACTTACAGAATCTAAAGGAGATTTTGAAGGCGCAGTAGATATTTTACGTAAGCAAGGACAAAAAATTTCTGCTAAACGTGCTGATAGAGATACTTCGGAAGGAGCAGTTTTTATCGAAATCTTCAACAACAACTCTGAAGGTGTAATTATCGGATTGGGTTGTGAAACAGATTTTGTAGCTCGTAATGAAGAGTTTGTGAAATTAGGAAACGAAATTGCAAAACTTGCAGCAGACAAAAAACCTTCTACTTCAGAAGACTTAATGAAATTAGAAACGGGTGGACAAGCATTAGAAGCCAGAATTACTGACTTTGTTGGTAAAATGGGTGAGAAAATTTCTATCGTAGGTTATAGTCATCTTTCGGCTGACAAATTAGCTGCTTACATTCACTCAAACGGTAAAGTTGGTGTTTTGGTAGCTATGGATAATGCTGGAAATGCTGATTATGATGCTATCGGAAAAGATTTGGGTATGCAGATCGCTGCCATGAATCCTGTTGCTGTGGATGAAAATGGAGTTGATCCTAAAGTAACGGAACGTGAAATGGCTGTCGGAATAGAGCGTGCAAGAGAAGAAGGCAAACCAGAGAATATTTTAGACAGAATTGCTCAAGGTTATGTCAAAAAATACCTTCAAGAGAATACATTGATGAACCAAGCTTTTGTAAAAGACCCTAAACTTACAATTGCTCAGTATGTAAAAAATGAAGGAAAAGGAATGGAAATCAAATCATTCGAACGTGTATCCGTTGGTGAATAGCTGACAAAACCTATTCAGAAAACAGCTTGTTTTCTTAGAACAAACGCACATTTGAGTTACATAAATGAAACACTAGATTGAAAAATATCTAGTGTTTTTTTTGTGTATTCTGTTTTTGGATTTCTTTAATCTTCTTTCTAGTTTTTCTATTTTTATTAGTTGTGATAATAACTACACCATTGCTTCCTCTACTTCCCCAAATTGCACTAGCTGCTGCACCTTCAACAAGAGTTATTTCTGAAACAGTATTTTCATTTAGAATAGGTAATAATTTGTATCCTATGTCTTACTTATCAAGCAAAAAATAACCTGAACGAGAAGCAGATATAACAAAAAGTAATTTGCTTTCACTTTTCAAAACTGAAGAAGAAATATGAATATCTTTGTCAATATTATTTTTAGTTGTATCAACTATCATTCTAACCAAACCACAACCCTGTCTGATAGGAAAGTAATTTTGATAAGCCGAATCAAAAACAATTTTATCTTTAATAGCCTGTATTTTTTCAGTTTTACTTTCTAACTTTTTAAAGTCTTCTAACCACTGTAGATTTTCTTCTATGGTAAGTGTATCTATTTTTATATCAGAATTACTTTCAGATTGAGCAAAGGAGAATTGAATAGACAAAAGAATAAGAGAAAACAGTAAAATTGTATTTTTCATAGGATTGTGTTTTTTATATTGGGCTTCAATTATCATACGTACTTCTATCATCAAATGTGGCAAAAGAGTTTCAACAAAAAAAGTCTTTATTCATTAAGAATGAACAAAAACTTCTATTAATTTTAAGAGAAAAACCAATTAATCAAATCTAGAACGCACAAACCATCTATCACTAATCGAAACGCCTAATCCAAACTTGACATATTGCTCCCTAATGGAATTTAATGTTCCACGCTCACCAATTGCTCCATACATATTAAGCGATGAAAAATTATTCTTTACAGGCAAAGAAAACCCTATACTCAAACTCATATCTTCAATCAATTCTCCATTTACAATCAATGGCGTTTGGGTATAAGAAAAACCTGCTCGGTAAGTTGTCCTTAGTAGATAATTTGAGTTACGAACGTTTGGCGTAATTTCTCCACCTATACTTACTCTACTGCTACTCTGCAAACGATTATTGACTAATATAGTAGAGCCATTCGAAACGCTCCAATCTTGCATCGTGTAATCTATACCAAAACTATAGGCAGTATTTTGTGTTCCAGAAGCAGCCTGTAAATAGCCACGTTGTAAGCTAATACCAAAAGTAAAAGCATCTGGTATTTTGATAGATTCTCTCTGTTCTGAAAAAAGAGTATCTCCATCAATTACTACATCTAAATTATTTTTGCGTTCGAAGGCTCTAAAGTGTGTTGTATTAAAATCAGCAGCACCATCATAGGTTACTCCTACATTTATCTGTGAATTTTCAAAAACAGAAACAAAATAATGCAATCCTAAACGGTACGTAAAATCTCCGTAATTATAACGGTCATTGATTTGAGCTATAAATCCACCTCTAAAATCATCTACTGTAGAAGTAGAAGAATTACAAATTACTAATGACAGCAATACAAGCGAGTTCGAACAGGGAACGTTTCTACATCCAAAACTTGCTATTGATTTTGCTAGATGGATAAGTCCAAAATTTGCAGTTTGGTGTGACAAACAAATTGCTAATATCTTAAATCAAAAAGTAATTCCTCAATCTTTGCCAGATGCATTGCGTTTGTATGCTGACCAACTAGAAAGAAACGAAGCACTAGAAGCTAGAAAAAAAAGTTAGTGAAAGATTATGATATTTTAGAAGATAAAGCCTTTGATAACTGGGAATTATTTAGGCTTTATCTACGACCTACTCAACAAGATTTGAATAGGTTAGACAAAAAAAAGAAAAAGAAAAAGTAATCATAAAAAAAACACCTTACTTTCATCAAAAAAAAGTAAGGTAATTTTTTAATCATCCATTCCACAAATTATTCCATCTCCTTCATAATCTTCAAACGCACCATTTCACGATTAGCAGGCTCTACTTCTTCCGAATTTGGATAAGGAACATTTTCTTCATAACCTTTCCATTTATACGCCACCCAACGTTTTGTATAAACAATCATTCTACGCATATCATTGACGACAAGAATAATAACAGGAAAAATAAGTAAAATAAAAAACGTTCCGAAACCAATACCAAAAGCCACAGAAACAGCCATCGGAATCAAAAATTGAGCTTGAAAACTGGTTTCCAAAATCAAAGGTCCTAAACCAGCAACTGTAGTAACCGAAGTAAGTAAAATCGCTCTAAAACGAGAAATTCCTGCATTATAAATGGCATCAGGCATAGACATTCCTTCCTGTAAATTAGAATTGAATTTGCTTACCAGAACAACAGCATCGTTAATAATAATCCCTGAAAGTGCCAAAATTCCCCACAAACTAAGCAACGAAACAGGTTTGTCAGCAAAGTAATGACCGAAGACAGCACAAAACAGACCCAAAGGAATAAGCAACATTACCAAAATAGATTGACTAAGCGAACGAAAAGTAAGCGTAATCAAAAGAATGATAAGAAAAAGCATAATCGGAAGAGCAAATTTTAGTGATGCTTGAGATTGTTGGCTTCGCTGCTGCTGCCCTCCAAAATCAAAAGTAAGACTAGGATATTTACTTTTCAAGTCTATCAACGTAGTGTTTTCTAGTTTTGCAATAATATCAACTGGCGAACCGTCTGGGTCAGATAATTCTGCTTCCACAGCAATTTCTCTTGAACCATCAAAGTGTTTTATATCCACAATTCCTCTATCAATGGTATAAGATGCTACTTCTGAAAGTGGAATTTCTTTTCCATCAACTGTTTTGATACGCATCGTTTCCAATTGTCCTAACGTTTCTCTACTTTCTTCTGGATAACGCACCCAAACACGCACTTCATCAGTTCCTTTTTGTAGTCGTTGAATTTCTTCTCCAAAAAATCCTTGTCTAATCTGACCAGTAATATCTGCATGGGTAAGTCCTAAAAAATAGGCTTTCGGTTTGAGTTCTAATTGCAATTCTCGTCGTCCTACTCGCTGATTATCAGTTATTTCTTTTAGCCCTTGATAATTTTCTAATTCTTTTTTGAGTTCTTGTGTAGCTGCTTCTAAGGCTTCGTTATTTTTGGATAACAAACGAACCGAAATAGGTTTTCCAAAACGGTTTCGACCTGCAACCGTATAGGTTTCGGCTTCTGGAATGTCGCCTATTTTCTTTTTTACTCGGTCTGAAATTTCATTACTCGTAATTTTTCTATCGTCCATATCTAAAAGTGAAATCGAAACGTGTCCTGCATGTGAGCCGTTTTCACTTCCGTCAGAAGTTCTACCCAAATTTCTAAAGGTAAAATTGATAAAATTCTTTTCATCGTTATATTCCTTTTTGAGTTCGTCGTTTACTTCCCATGTTGCTTTTTCGAAGCGTTCTAGGTAAGAAATAACTTTTTCCTTTGGCGTTCCTGCTTTAAAAGCAATACTAGCATCAAAACTATCAAAAGGAATATTTGGAAAAAATACAACTTTGATAAGCTGACCATTTACCATTCCCAAAACCATCATTACAAAAACAAAAGGAACAAAAATATAAACATAACGAAAACGCAACATGTGAGAAAGGGCTTTTCCGTATAGCTCGTGGCGTAAATAATCAATTCCATTATTTAGCTTTCTTCTAAAATTACTGTCTTTTTTTGCTCCCATATCTTTGTGAGCAAGGTGAGATGGCAATACTAAAAAGGCTTCGATAAGCGAAACAGCCAAACAAAGAACTACAATAAGTCCCATTTCTTGCAGAAAATCAAATCCTTCAATACCAATTGCAATCGGCATAAAGGCGATAATTGTAGTCAAGACAGAAGTAAAAACAGACGGCAAAACCTCATACGCACCATCAACAGTTGCTCTAATGGGCGATTTTCCCATTTCAAAATGCGTAAAAATATTTTCTCCAATCACAATTCCATCATCAACCAAAATACCAACAACGAGTATCATTCCGAAAAGCGAAATCATATTAATCGTAATTCCCATTAGCGAAGCAATAATAAACATACCAGCAAAGGAAATCGGAATGCCCAATGCCACCCAAAATGACAACCGAAGACTAAGAAAAAGTCCTAAACAAATCAAGACCAAAACAAGTCCGACAACTCCATTTTCGATAAGCATTTGAAGACGCTCGGAAAGCAAATCAAAGAAATCAAAGGAAACTACCAGTTCGACATCAGAATGTTTTTTATTAAATTCTGTAACATATTTGTTTGCATAAATCGAAATTTCCTCTAAATCTTCCTCTTTTAGTTTAGTAATTTCTAAAGAAACGGCTTTTTCTCCGTTGATATGCAATGAGTTTGGAACGTCTGCAAACTGTTGTTTTATGGTTGCAATATCTCTCAAACGAAGATTACTTCCACCTTCATTAGCACGAAGAACAATATTTCCTATTTTTTCTGCCATTTTTTCTTTGGCTCTTGAACGAATCAAAATCTCCTCATCTTTTGATTTGATTGCACCTGCCGAAATATCACGGTTGTTTAGTCTTACTGCTGCTGCAATCTGTTCAAAGCGCAAACCATAACGCAAAAGTGTAGCCTCTGGAACTTCAATAGAAATTTCTATATCTGGATAACCATTAATGTTGAGTTGAGAAATCACACCAGAAGCCAACATTTCGTCCTCTATCTGTTCGGCATATTTTTTTAGTAGAAACAAATCCATTTCTTTTCCATCTTTTGCTCTCAAACCCAAAAACATAGTCCTGCTTCGTGGCTTCGCTTTGAAAACTAAAGGTCGCTCTGCATTGGTTGGAAAAGAGTTTATTCTATCTACGGCATTTTTTACTTCTGCAAGTGCTTCATCGGCATCTATTCCACGCTCTAATTGAACGGTAATACTTGCATTATTTTCAGATGAAGTAGAAGTAATTTCTTTTATTCCTTCAATTCCTTTTAAAGATTCTTCAATTTTGATGGTAACTCCTTCTTCCATTTCTTGAGGCGATGCTCCTGGAAGTACTACGGCTACCGAAATTACGGTAGGGTCTATTTCAGGAAAAAATGAACGTTTCATTACCCAACCATACGAAACTGCACCAAAAATTACCATTGTAAAAATGATAGCGTTTGCCCAAATTGGATATTTTACAAAATATTCTATAATGTTTTTCATAGATTTTAATTTTGTTGTTGGTGTCGCTGCGCTAAAACACCAACAACGGCATTTTACTGTATAACAGACTTTCTAGTCTGTTGGAAAATTATGTTTTTTTTGTTCAGACTAGGAAGTCCGAACTACTTTAGTTTACAACTGATACTGTTTCTTCTGTTTCCACTTTTTGTTTTTCTTCCTTCAAAACCTTTACAATCATTTCATTATAAGCATTTATCAATGGTTCGGTTACTACTTTTTCGCCTTCTTTTACACCAGAAATGATTAGCGTTTCTTTGTTTGATTTTCTGATTTGAATAGTTTGTAAATTCAGAACAGAATCATTTTTTACGGTATAAATTTCATTGTCATTAAAAACGGCTCTTCGTGGAATTTCTATGGCATCTTTTATTGTTCCTCCTTGCATCGTTGCACGCAAATACATTCCTGCATAAATAGGATTTTTACCATTCTGAATTTTGACATAAACATCTAAAGATTGCGTAGCTGGATTGACAACATCGCCAATTCGTGCAATTTTGCCTACCCATTTTTGGCTATCATCTTCTGTCGCTACTTCTACTTCCGTACCTACTTTTAGCCAATGCACATCTTTTGTATCAACAGGAACTTTGAGTTCTAACTGACTATTCTGAACCAAACGCAAAACTCTACCATTTGGAGGTGCAACCGAACCATTTTGCAAATAAACTTCACTAATCGAACCCGAAAAAGGTGCAGTAACTACATATTTATCTAAAGTTGCTTCTTGTGCTTTTATGTTATAGTAGCTTGTCAGAATTCCTTTTGTAGCGAGGAATGTTTTCTCTTTTTCTGACTCGTAAGAAGGTAATTTTGGTAATGATTTTTCTACATCAAGACTAGCAAAATAACTACTCCACGTTTGATAACGATTCGAATAATCAATCTTCATGTCTGGCAAAATCATCGCTACTTCTCTCATAAAATTACTTTTTTGTGCTTGCAAGCCTAACTCAAATGTTTCTCTACCCAACGTAAACAAAACTTGTCCTTTTCGAACCGATTGCCCTACTTGCAGATTAACACTTTCACGAATTTTGCCCGAAACTTCGGCTACGATATCAACAGGCTGTTCCGATTCTACTCTACCAAACGTAATTATTTCGGCTTCAATGGTAGCAGGATTTGCGTTTTGTACTTTGACAGACATTTTTTGTGGTTTGGCAATACGTTTTGGTGGTTCTTTTTGCATACTTCCAAACCACGTATAAAGTCCATAACCTCCACCCAAAAGAACAATGGCAGCGATGAGAGAGAGTAAAATTTTGTTTTTCATAATTTTTTAGAACAACTCTTTTTGAATAGAGTTTTGTATATAATTTTTCATTTTATATAGAAAAATGAAAAGCAGAAAAATAAATAATTTGAAAAAATTGGTAAAATAAAAAACAAAGAAAAAAAACAGTTTTTTCTTTGTAACTATCTTACAATCAGCTTACAACAACAAGGAATAAATTTATAAATAGCTTGCACAATTAAATTTACCTTCATTTTAATAAAATAAGTCGTAGAAGTGTTTGCAAAGTTACGAGCTATGTGTGTATATTTGCAGATAATTAACACTCTTTATTTTCATAAGGACTATTAGCTCAGTTGGTTTAGAGCACTACCTCAACAAGGTAGGGGTCATTGGTTTGAATCCAATATGGTCCACAAATGGAAATAAAAGCATACTTTTTTTAATGATAGTGGTGCAAAAGAAAAGCCTAATCAATTGATTTGATTAGGCTTTTTTCTTTTGATAGTGAACTACTTATGATTTTAGATACAAAATTAGATACAAAGAGAAATCATTTAGATACAATTTTTAGTTGTTGCAGTTCACTATTTTTAAACAAATCTTTATTATGATTAAAAAAAATGAAAATTTAGTTTGGTTTTATGTACGAAGCAACCATGTCGTTTGTCGTATAAGGTCAAAAAATGTCAAACCTGCTCAACTAGTAGAATTTTCTACTGGAGAATACTGTAAGCCTTCAGACTGGAGTAAAGATGAGTTATTGACAAAGAATAATACTTCAGTAAATACAAAACTAAAAAAACTTAGTGCAGCTTTAGAAGAACGTCATGACGAATTACTGATTATCCAAAAACACAACCCTCACACAATACGACAACTTGTCAACGAAGTATGGGAAAATAAAGAAACGGCTTATACTTCCGTTTTGGCTCTTATTCAAGAATGGCAAAATTATTTAGAAAGTAGAATAGGTACAGACTTAGAAGAATCTACTTTTAAATCATACAGAGGAAAACTAAATAACATTAGGGATTTTGTAACCTACACAAAGAAAAAATACATAAACGCTAACATGTGGAATGATGGAGTGGCGATGGAACTAGAAAGCTATATCAAGAAATACAAAGGAGGACATAACCACGCAAATAAAGTTTTAGCAGAATTAAGACACGTTTTTGAGTTTGGTTATTCAAAAAAATACCTTACTTCTATTTTGATTTCACATTCTATTAAAAGACTTCCTGTTGATTTGGTTTATTTGACTGCAAAGGAGATAAAAAGATTTGCTGATGTAGACGTTAGCAAGCAAGATATACACATACAGAGGGCAAAAGACGGTTTTTTACTGCAATGTTATACTGGTGTAGCTTTTGCAGAACTGACACGAATAGAAAAAGATACTATTTTTGAAACCCCAAAACTGGAATGGAAAGAATGGATTTTGATTAAACGAAAGAAGACAAGAAAACGAAAACTAAAACCGTGTATTATTCCTGTTTTGCCACAAGCAAAGGTACTTTTAGAAAAGTACGATTATAAAATACCGAAATTTCAAAACGGTAAATATAATCTTGCTATTGCGTGTATCTGTACTTTAGCCGAAATAAAAAAAGATGTTTCTAGTCATAATGGGCGTAAATCCTTTGGTAATCTTCTTAGTGAATTAGGAATTTCTAATGAAGCAATAAGTAAAATGTATGGTCATTCTACTACTCAAATGACTGAACAGAGTTATGTAGAAATACAACAAACTCGTATAGCTAGAGAAATAAATGCCATTTTTGGTAAAAATAATTAAGCAATAAGTAAACTGTCAGGACTTAATTCCCTTATTCCCTTATAAACTCCCTTGTAAGTTTACAATCAATTTAAAACAAAAATAAGATTTTTAGAAAACCCTTTCTTTTCTAAAATCTTCTTACAGATAGTTTAAAGATAGATTTAGTTCCTGCGCTTTTTTCGCCTGTTGGACAGTTCCTAGTTCAGTTTCATTTTTTTCTTTATGTAAGAAGACACAAAAAAAACCTACATTTTTTCAAACATAGGTTTTTTGAGTTTTATGAAATTTAGAATCTATCAAAACGCAAGAACAATAACTTTATATTGCTCATCGCCTTAAAAGTAGCTTCAAAACTATTTGCTGTTACATTTAACATTGTTCCAACAATAGAAAAATCAATTTTTTTGAAATTTCCAGATGCTTGTTCAAACGCAAGTAGTAAAACATCTGTACTATTTAGATTGTGTGTAATTGTACGAACTTCTGCATCTGAACCCGTCGTAAATGCTTCTGTGTGTATCGATGGTGTTCCTGCCGTTTTTGCATCTACATAGGCTTTATCAACAAAACTACGAGCTGTATAGTCATCTGAATAATCTACTGCATAATTGAGAGGACCTCCTACGAACTGTCTATTAGCTAATTCAAAATAAGTGCCTGGGTTTTCCCCATCGTCATGGTGTAATGTTCTTATATTCACTATGTCATTATAGTTCATATCTAAATCACCGTCCATTTGTCCAGACCCATCAGAAGAACTTCCTCCATCTTCTAAATTAGTTACTCTATCATCTAAATCTTGTACATCTTCTTCAAGCTGTGATATATCAGGCGTTTGCCCATCTTGTCCGTCCTGTCCATCATTCCCTACAAGACTATCTAAAAAAACTTGTTCTGTACCTGTATTTCCATTGTCTAGCCAAATCTCATAAGCAGAAAGTCCATCTTGTCCGTCCTGTGGAACTAGTAAATTATCAATAGTATCTTTGATTGCTTCTACTTGACTATCGACAACGTCCATAACCTCACGTACTTTTTCAGGTGTGTTTCGTTTTTCGTTATTATCAAGAATTGTTTCGTCTGACTTTGTTTTTATAGCTCCCATAATTTGAGTTTTTATTTTAAAATAAGTAAGTGATTTGTCTAATTTTTAAGAGAAACCGTCTGAAAAACCGTCTGAAAACGCTCCCATTGCTTCTTCTGTATCATCGTATTGAGAAAGAATATCATCAATACTTTCTCTAACTTCGTAAATACGATAATCATTAATTCCAAATTTGACAGAAATATAAATTTCTGTATAAGTAGAATGAGGAACAATTTTAAAAATATACTTTCTATTCAAATAGATTTCTGTATTATTCAAAAGTGTAACAAAAATACATTCTTTTATTATTTTCTCTAAGTCTGTAGTCATTTCAGAAACTTCAATTTCTTGTGTACTTCTTAAAACGAAGTTTTCAACTTCAGTATAAATAAGAGTACCGTCTATAATTGACTGCATCTTAAAGACATAATCAGAATTAATGTATATTTCTTTTCCTTCTGTTGTTGTAAGTTCTTGTAACATAGTGTGTAGTAGGCTAAAATTAAAAAAAAACTGCTCAACACTTGTCAAACAGTTTTTTAGTGCGAAATAAGTAATTCAATCTAAACTCTAGCCTTTACGAGCCTAGCCATAGAGAAACCTAAATCCATTGCAGCATTAAGAAAAGTTTGAGACTTTTCGATAATACTCTCAACAACATCATTTGGTAAATCGTGTTCTTTTGCGAAATGCTCGTTTACTTCTTTCTTTTCTACTTCGCTCATGTCTGCATACTCACGAGGAATATGCTTGAGTGTAGGAATGTTTCCCATTGATTTAAGCACTAGGTTTGAGCCTACACCGATAAGCTCATTCATATTTGTACCGTCTTCTACGATAGTATAAATACCCTCGCTCAAATTTGCAGCAATAGAGTGCGCTTTTTTGATGTTTTCTACACCGTATTTTTCTGTTTTCTCTTCTTGACTTTTCATAAGAATTGTTTGTTAATTAACTGTTGAAATAAATTGAAATAATTGTACAAATAGACTTTTAAGTCGTCTAAGACTGTTTTGTAACAGTTTTGAACATTACCCACATAAGAAGGCAAACTACAAAAGTTACTAAAAAAGTAGCTCCTAATTTGATGTAAGTAGAATCTTCTAACTCCACTTTGAAATCCATTTTTACGCCGTCCTCTCCTACTAATCCGATGAGGTTAGTGATTGCTTGCGCTCCGTTTTTTGATTGTGCCATAATTAAGTTCTTTGATTGAATTTTTTATAAGAAGAATGAATTTAAACGTACTTTTCAAATCCCAATGCCTGAAATAATCCCCACCAAACACCGACCTGCGAAGGTTTGGCTTTGCCCTGTTTTGTAGTAACAGGGTCTAAGTATCTTTGTACTGCTACTTGTGTTTTTGAGCCATAGATACCGTCTTCTGAAAGTTTTGCGAAGTATCTTCTGTTGATACCTTTTTGCAATGCTTTTACGTAGTCGTTCTTTTTCATTCCCTTTTTGAGAGGAAAAGTAGCATTTGAAGCAGAAGGGTTTGAACCTCCAGAACCTGTTGTATTTCCATTTCCTGTCGTATTTCCAGAGCCTACATTTGCATTAAAATTCACGTTTGTAGGATTTGGTTTGTCTTTTTTAGACTTCAATACGGTATAAATTACGACCGAAATAATAGCTAAGAAAAGTACAAACATAGCTAGTTTTTGATGTTGTGGCTGCATAAGTTTTTGAGTAAGAATAAATTTATTTTGCGTTACGAATAATTGCTTTTGCTTTTTCAATTTCTGTTCCTTCATCAAGAACGTTTTCTAACCAATTATTCAAGTTTTTTGATGTTTTCATTTCAAGCCTATTCGAAAGGCCTAAAAGCTGTGATTTAGACTTGTTAGAAATAACAGAGTAAATAGTATCTTCATTATCATTATACCAACTTCTTGCATTTTCTAATGCTTCCACGTCTGAATCAACAGTAGTGTAGTATTCAGCACTCACGCCAGTAAGTCCTACATTTACATCGTTTGTATTTTCTCCAACACCAGAGTTGATATTGTTCTCCAGAACCTTTTTTTCTTTGTCTTTTTTATCTTTTTGGTAGATAAAATAAACAACTACAAGAAATATCACAAAAGCAATGATTGAATAGGTGTAAAATTGTTTGTCAGTCGTTTTCATAAATTAAATCGGTTTTATAGAACCTGCTAATTTGGCAAAGGCTTGAGGGTTTTTAGAAATATTTATCATAGAATAAAGTACTACAGCAAGAACAATAAGAAGAATAACACCAACAGAAACTCCTACCGTTTTCATTGTTCCAGTAACAGAATCAAAAGAACTATCAAAACTAGCTTCCATCTCTTGCCAGATGTTTCCCTCTAATCGTACACCGTTTTTGTCCATATATTTCTGTAATTCCAGGAATTGTAAAATAGTAGAATCAATACGCTTTTGATACGCAAGATTAAACAAACGATTTGCTTCCTTTCGTCCGTAACGACGTTTCAAAAACTTGTGCCACTCTATCCAAATTTGCCCTTGGGCGTTTTTGTGAGGAATGTTTGCAATACTGTTTTTTAGTTTCATTTTCTGCGCTGTAAATCTCTAAGTTCTTTTTTGATTTCGCTCTCAAGGTCGTCTATTCGTTCTTCCAGATGATTTGTTTGTGGCTAAACGGTTTAGTTGCTTGTCCCTTGGCGTCATTTCACGCTCAAAACGAGTTCCTGTGAATCGATCGTCCATACTTTTTTCCATTTTGTCTAAACGTGCTTGCATTTGATGCTCCATTTTCTCAAAACTTTCCTTCATTTGGGTTTCGTACTTTTCTTGACGAAGATTGTTGTCTTCCATCTTTTCTAGAACAGTGAAAATATCTTTTTCATAAGACGTTTGCAGCGTTGTTTGACTAACTTCTTGCTTAGAACTATCTTGAACAATATTCCAAATAACCCCACCTGCTGCTGTTATAAAGGTGATCAGTAGTGCTACAAAAATAGACTTTCCACTCTCAAGGAAAGCGTCTTTCTTTTCAGCTACAACAGGTGCAGCAGGCGTTACGACTTGCTGTGTCTTGATAGCATCTAATAGTACTTTTGCTAATTTTTCGTCAGTCATAATCAGTTTCTTAAAATGTTCCTTTTTTGTAAAGTCGTGCAGCTCTCTGTGTTGCTTCTTTTCTGCTTAATTTAGGAACAGTAATTTGTTTTGTTCCTGATGCTTTTTGTAAAGCTGTTGCAGATTTATTAATAGCTTCCAGTTTTGAGCCTTTGTAGGCTTTCTTAGCTGCTGCACTACGTTTGGCTTTTGTTTGTGCCTTTGTAGGCTTCTTTAATATTTTACTTTGTATTTTTTTTATTTCAGAAGCCAAACTTGCTGTTTTTTTTCTGCGAGGAGTAGGGCGTTTTTTTGCCATCGTAGTAATTGTTTTAGTTACTGGTGTTTTTAGTTTTTTCTTTGGAGTGGCTACTTTCTTAGAAAAGTCTATCACACCTCCATTTTTTGAAGCTGCGTAGGAGTTTCGGAAAGTGTTGAATTTTTTGTACAACTCTTTTCCTGTTGCTGTTCTTGAAGCTCTATCAACACCTTGTCTTGTGTTTATATCAACAAGATTAGATTTCTCTAGCTTTTTAAGCATAGCCGTTTCCATTTTCCCATCTTTTACTATCAAGCTCTGAACGCCTAAGTCATAAAATTTAAGAAAAAAACTTAACTCCATTGCTGAAAATTTTTGTGCTTGGACGTTTCAAAAAAGCATCTGTAATCTCCTTTTTTGTAATACGCTTCAGTTTTGTTTTTTTTCTTTTGACAGGTTTTTTAATATTTTTTTTTGGAGTAATAATGGGTTTTTTGTTCTCTAAGTCAAGTTTGTTTATAATTAGTGATGGATTTTTAGGTAAAACATTATCACTAATTTTCTGTATTTCTCCATACCATTTCTCACTAACAAAATCCTTAAAATCATTTTTACTTTCCAAGTCTGTAAATTTTTCTTTTACGATAAGGAATGTAGCAAGTTGAATAGCTTTAGCTGTTGCGATTGTAAGTATAGCACTTAATCTACTTTTAACAGGCTTCTCTAAACTATTCAACTGTAAAGCAATGAAAGACACTTGCCTAAGCTGTTTAGGTGTAAAACTAAGTCTTTCTGCTGCATTTTTAAGCAAAGTTTTGGCTGTTTCTGAACCATTGAGAGATGCCAGCTTTTGATAGTAATTGAAATCTTCAACAAACTTATTTTTTCGTTCTTTTGGGATTTTTCTGATTCGTTTTAGATTTTTACTAATATTTTTAGTTCCTTTTCCAAAAACTAAATCTAACTCCTCTTGTATTTCTGTTTTAGTTTTCATTCTACTTCTTTAAAAATTTAAAAACTTCATCTCTCCAGATAAATAAAATAACTAAACTGGCAATAAGTGTAATAATGATGAGCAGTTTGGACAACGTACCAATACTTTTTTTTTCAAGTCTTCAAATTTGACCTGAAAATCTGCTACTCTATTTCGCCAACCTTTCAAATTTTTACCTAGTGCAGGTTTTGCGGCTACGATATTATCGTAACGAACATACATCTGAAAAATCAAATCTTTGAATAATCTGTCTTGATTTAGACGATTAAATGCAGCCGAAGTACGAGAACCTACTGCGCCATCAATAGCTAGATTAGTTCCGTACTTTTGATTGTACCAACGTTGATAATGTTTGATTGCGCCCAACGACCTCCCCATACGACCTCTGCAAAGAAAGCAGCTACACGACCGTCCTCAAACTTATCTCCACCTCCCCAATTCCAATAAAATTTTGCAATACCTACGTGCCATTCTGGTTTCATAGCTCTGAAAGTAGAGTGAAGGTTTGAACGAGAAATACCGAATAAACGACCAGCTAACATATTCCAAGTAGTTTCTCGATACCGTGATTTGTCGCCACACGGTCTAAGTCCACATACACAATTTGATTGATGTGTGAGCCTTCCCAACCGAAAACGTGTTTGTACCAAAGATGAAAGTATGATTGATGTTTCATAAGTGTATTTGCCTAAAAATTAGGCTTCAAATTTTTGAATAAAATGAATAAGTAATTTTACTCGTGTATGAGAAAAACTACTATTGTGTAAAATTTTTGTCAGGGCGTAAACCGATTCTATCCGTGAGAAACCTAAGCCTAAATACGCTCTCAATGCTTGCAAATCAACCTCAAACTCACTAGAACTATTCAAAATGAAGTGCATATACTCGTGTAATAAAATGAACATTCGTTGAGGAACAGTCATTTTTTTAAATGCCTTTGCATTGATTTGAATGATTCCAGTTTTGCGTGAAATACGAGCAGGTGTCATACTCAGCTACTTTCTTTCCGTTTCTGATATTGTAAATCCGATGGAGAAAAAGGATAGTGTCTTTTTGCTGTTCGTTATCAGATTCATACGCTGTATCTTCTACTAAATAACTAGCTTCATTTGCAAATTCTTTAAAAAAAGGAATAGCATTTTGTAATTTTTTTGGTAGATAAATAGGTAATCTTTCTAATGGTTTTTGCTTCAGATACAAAATAGGTTTGTTACTTTCTACTATAATTTGTTCTGGTTCAGAAGGCAAAGGAAACTGTACAATTTGATCATTTCTGACGATACGATTAAAATAAACTGTCTTAGGGTGTCCTAATAAAGTTGCTTTAAATGTTGTGTTTCTTTTTGCCTTAAAAACGAGTGTAGAAGGGAAGCCTACTTTGAGTTGTTTTTTGAAATTTGCCATATTGAAAAACCGAATAAAATAATAAAAACAAGAATGATTGCGATTCCTACAACAGGCTCAAGTCCTAGAACCTTCTTTTTTTTCGGCTGATTAGGCTGATAAAAAGGCATTCCGTTTTGTTGAACGTTGTTTTGTTGTTCATTTTTATTCTTATTTGCTTGAATAGCACCAACAACTGTAGTAGTAGCCCCTAAGATACTTTTTAATGTTTCTTGCCAATTTCTGCCGTCTTTTTTGCCATCTACTTTTGCAAGCTGATTTTCAAGATTTTGGTCTATTGGAACACTGTCCCCTTGCCAAACTCCATCTTTCCACATTTTTTCCATTCATAAGAACCAGATTGGTTCTTTGAAGAAGAAGATGTGTTTTGAGTGCGTTGAGTTTCATTTGTACTGTTCCAATTTCCCATCCACTCGTCAGAATTTGAGTTTCTTTTCTCTGCTCTACGTGCCTTTGCTTTTTTGCCCATTCCCAGAAAATTTTCCTGTTCAATAAGCTGCATTTCTGCATTGATAAAAGCTACTTCTTGAGATACAACTTTACGCAACCTAGTTTGATGTTTTAAAACATTGTCTAGTGTTGGTGCAATGTTAAGGTCTGCAAAATAATCTAGCGTGATAGGCGTAAAGAGTACTTTAATTCTTCTTGTTTCGATTTCGGCAAGGCGTGAAAAGTAGTAGCTCCTGTCAAAATTTCGGCTGTACTTTCTGCAAATAACGCCTTATTTTCAGGTTCGTAATAGGTGTTTGGGTTAGCTTTCATAATCCAGTTTTTTTTGTTTTTTGAATAATTTAAAAAGGAATTAGAAACTTCTATTTCTTCTTGCTAAAGATTACAATCAAGACGATTATAATAATAAGAAGAACTACACCACCACCAATACCACCGTATAGTTTCCAGTTAAAAGGTTTTTTAGTTGCTCCAGCAGACGAGCCAGAACTTACTGCTGCAACAGATGCTTGTGTTTCTTGTGTTTCTTGTGGCTCTTGATATCCAGATTCTTGTTGCGAATAAGAAGGTTGCGTTTCAGAAGGTTGACTCACTACTCGTTTTGGAATTTGAACTACTTTACCTCCTCTGTGATTAGGTTTAGAACCTCTAGCACCTATTAAATTCTCACTATTAAATTTCTCAAAGACGACTTTTTTAGACCGTGTTTAACGATAGGAGAGATTCGTTTCTTTCCACCACCACGACCAAATAATCGACGTGCTGCTGAATTTCTGTTTCTCAATCCTCCTGGTGGTTGTCCACTACTGCGAATAACTCTACGAATAGAACCACGTTTATAGCCTCCAGTACTACGAATAGAACGTTTTGCTGATTTGTGAGTTGTACGAATAGTTCTTTTTCTACCTCTGTGTGCTTTTCTAGCTTTTCTCGCTCCCGTAGACAGACCTAAACGATTCGATATTTTACCAAAGGGTCCTTTTCCTTTTCTTGCTTTTCGTTTTGCTGCACGTTTTGCTCTACGAGATGAGCGTCTAGCTTTACGTTTCTCTTCGGCTTCAACGCCTAGCTTTACGTTTTTTTCTTCTTTTTTTTTCCGAAAAAATCTTCTTCGTAGAAAAATTTTCAATATGTGTTTCAGTCATAATAACTAACTGTTATTTTTTTAAGACAATGAATAAAATTAGTCCGATGATGACTAATGTACCAATACCTCCACCGATATAAAGTGCAGTATTGTTTGATTTCTGCGTAGGATTTGCAGTAGATTGAGTGTTCTGTAGATTCGGATTTTGAATAGATTTTTGCCTTACTTGTTGCATCTGAACCTGTAGAGGTTTAGTTGTCTGTAAAAGCAAATCATTTGCAAGTTTTTTGTAACGAGCATCTTCTACTTTAGATGATTTCTTAGCTTGCTTTTTTTTATGCCTAGCTTCTTTCGTTCAGACCTTCGCTTTCTACGAGCTAAACGCCTTCTTTGCATCTTTTATTTCCAAAACACGCTCCTGTACCTAAAAAATCTTCTGCTGTTACTTCTTGGATTGCTTCCATAGAATAAGGGCGATAAGGGCGATGATAATTATACCAATTCCGACAAAAACAAATACATTATTGCTTGTTTTTTGTTGGTTTTGATTCTGTGAAGATTGTAGTTGTTGGTTTTGCATCTGCATACGTAGCTGATTTTGCTGCATACGATTTGCTAATGCCATTTCTAGAATACTGTGTCATTTTAGATTCTTGCGCTCGTCGTTCTTGACCACCTTTTATAAGATTTAACGAACTTCCTACAACGCCTAATCCTGCTCCGACTATGTCTGATACTGCCATTAGCTTAGTTTTTAGGTTGTAGTAAGTGCATTAAGAAAAAAGAAAGCATACAAAGGATAACTACACCTATCAACCAGATAGCTACATTTGAGCCTATTTCTTTGTTGTTTGGTTCTTCTTTTGAGCCAAAGAAATTAGAGTAATTCTGAATTTCTGTATCTTGACCTAAAGGGGAGAAAGGAATTTTTTTGAAGTGAGTATATTTACTGCTGTGTAGTTGTGCGTTAGCCTTTCTATCTTCTTTATAATCCTTTGTATGTATTTTGCTTTCTTTTGATTTTTGAGTTTAGTTTGTGCCTTTTGCTCAAACTCATTCTCAAAAATTTCTTTATCAGGGTGTATTTCAAGCAACGCCTGTACGCCTTCGTTTTTGACTATATTCAAACAAACTTTCTAGATAAACACGAATAGGGATTTTATAATTGTATGGTAATTCTCCATACTTATTGCCTAATTGCATTACACCACGAGGGTTTTGTCTTACTGTATAGTCTATCAAATTGAGGAGGGTGTTGGGCTTTGTTTGCTTCAAAATACCTCCCTTTTAATATCTGTTACGATTACGTCTGCCACGTCCACCTCTACGATTACGTCTGCCACGTCCACCTCTACGACTTGCACAGTTACAAGATTTTTTACCACCACTCGCTTTTTTACCTTTTAGTAAGTTTGAGTTATTAACACGAGAGATAACTTCAAAAGCAAGAGATACCTCTTCGCCTGCTTCAAGATTAAAGTCTAAACTACTACGCCCATCTGCAATCATTCCGAAACCTAGCATTTCAATCAACTTGTCGTTGTTGTTTGCAGGGTTTTCAAAATTTTGAGGTTGTACTTTGTAAGACTTTACTTGTCCTGTACTCTGTACTTCCTTAATGTTGAAAGGGTTTGCGTACTGACTTGCATTTTTTACTCTAAAGCGTGGGTTTGCGATAGTATAAGGACTTGATGCCGTTTCTGCTAAGAATGCGCCATAATCGTTTTCTTCCATTGTAACCTCAACACCTGTGTTTATGGAACCAGGGCTCCCAAAGGAACCAAACAAAGTTGCCTTTGCTGCAATAGGGTTTCCACCTGTATCTTTTGCTACATTTTTTACACGGATTGTAATAAAACGTTTGCTTGCAATACCTCTTTGAGATTTCTTACAAGATTGTGCGCCCATAAAGTCTTCATCTTCATCGAAATCTTCATCGTAGTCGTCATAGTAGAAAATCCTCATCGTCTTCATCGTCGAAGTCTTCATCGTAGTCGTCATCGTCGAAATCTTCGTCGTCTTCATCGTCGAAGTCTTCATCGTAGTCGTCATCGTCGAAATCTTCGTCGAAGTCGTTACCATTGTAGTTACTGAATGTTTCTTCAGCTTCTTGTTCGTACTGATTTAATTTATTGTTACTTTTCATAAGTGAAAATTAATAGCTTGGTTAAAATTTCAAATTAAACAAATAGGCTTTTCCTATTACTTCCTTTTTTAAGAAAGAAGACTTTTTTAGGCTTCCCTAGCCTCTAAAGCTGCTTTCTTAGCTGCTTTTTTTAGTTTTAGTTTGTCAAAGAAGGGTTTTATAAGCGCTTCTACAATTACTGCAACGAG
>CAVRCG010000004.1:0-3796523 GCA_963719525.1 uncultured Cytophagales bacterium
GCCTAAAAAAGTAGAGCAAATAATGAAAATTAGTGCAGAACTAACGGCTAATCTAGCAATCTTGATGTGTCCGTTTTTACCAGAAACTTCTACAAAAATTGCTATGATGTTGAATTTGGTAAATGAAGAAAATTTAGAAGAAAAATTGAAATGGGATTTGGCTGGAAATCTTGATTTACTTAATTTAACTGGAGGAAAAATAAATCCTGCTACTTTACTTTTTGAAAAAATAGAAGATGAACTGGTAGAAAATCAAGTCAAGAAGTTAGAAGATAATAAGGCAAGAAAATTGAAAGAGATAAAAGAGGAAAAATCGGAGCAAAGCGAAAAATCGGAAAAAACTCCGATTGCAGACTTTCAACCAGAAATTCAGTTTGATGATTTTACCAAAATTGATATTCGTGTCGCTACAATAAAAAATGCAGAGCCAGTAAAAAAAGCTGACAAACTCTTGAAAATTACGCTAGATGTAGCAAGTCAAGAAATTACGGTGGCAAGTGGAATTGCAGAACATTTTTCTCCAGAAGAACTAATAGGAAAACAGGTTTGTTGGCTTGCCAATCTTGCACCACGAAAAATGAGAGGAATTGTTTCTCAAGGAATGATTCTCTTAGCAGAAGATGAAAATGGCAAACTTGTCTTTGTAAGTCCTGAAAAGATGGTTAATACAGGGGCGCAAGTGAAATAAACTACATAAGAAATACTACTACGATTGTGTTGAATTTTAATTATTATCAAATTATGTTTACTTTAATATTTAAAAAATGAAATTTATATTATCTCGTGTTTTGTCTTCCGTTTTGTCTAATAAGTATGTTTTTGTTCTTGGTTTATTTCTCTGTTTTTCTTTGAGTAGTTGTTTTGATTTGCAAGAAGCAGTACAAATTGAAAAAGACGGAACAGGAAAATATGCTTTCATAATGGACTTTTCAAGAAACATTATGTTTGAAAATTCGAAAAGACGAAACACTAAAAAACAAAGCCGATAGTTCGTTAGATGTAATGATAGAACGAGCAAAGCAGACCGAAGGAATATCGAATGTAAAAAAGAAAGTGGAAGGTGCAAAGTATAGTTTTACTTATGATTTCGAAACCGTAGAAGCTATTAATATAGCTACTGACCGAAAAATTGATGGCAAACTTCAAAAGCTATATTCGTATGAAAATGGAATTTTGACACATTATAATATTCTTCCAATAGAAAACGGAATTACTATGAACGGAATCACGGTTGAAGATGCTCAAAATGAAAACCTATCAGAAGACAAACAAACAGTATTAGATATGAATAAAAGTATGTTTGATAATTTTGAATATGGTTATATGGTTATGAGTTCGTCAGAATTGGAAACTATTGATACGAATATGGAAGCTCTAAAAGAAGCAACTACCAAAAACCGTGTATTTGTAACGCAGCCATTTAGTGATTTTATGATGAGCGAACTGACTGAATCAGATAACGATTTTGTTACAACAGTTGAGGTGAAGTAGATTTTTGTCTTTTTTATTATTTTTAGAAAATCCTTTATTTAGCTTTTTATCAAAAACTAAATGAAGGTTTTTTTTGACTTTTCTGAATTAAAAAGAATGAATTAGGGTTTTGATGAAAATTCATTCACTTCAAAAATTCAGAAATTGAGTATAATCAAAAACTACAAAACTATTCGTGCTACTTTTACTAAAGATACAATTATCGTTTATCAAGCCTTTAACGATAAAATTGCTGATCAAGCAGTAAAACTTCAAAAGTTTGGAAATGAGTTTTCATTCAATCGAATGACTTGGATAAAACCCTCTTTTTTGTGGCTTATGGAACGCAGTAATTGGGCAAGTAAAATTAATCAAGAAAGAATACTAGAGGTTCATATTACGAGAAGGTTTTGGGATAAATGCCTTGAACTTGCAATAGATACAGATTCTAGTAAGTCAGAAAAAAATATAAAAGATGCTCAAATTTTGGTGCAATGGGATCCAGAACGAACACTAAGGGGAGCAAAACTAAACATTTGAAGCATTCAGATTGGAGTAAGTCGCAAGATGATACATGAATACAATGAGAATATTATGAAAATCGTTGATTTGACAGAAAAAGTCAAGAAAATGTATATCCTAAATAGTAATGGTAAATTTGATAAATCAAATAATTTGTTACCCAAAGTGAAAGGGTATGAGGTAGATTTGTAAACTTATATTTTCTCTAAAATTAGTCTTATTATTTCTCCTTCTCTAATATATTTTTTCTTTATTTGTTGAGATAAGTCTTCAAAAATTGTTTTATCAATAAGACCAATTTTGAGTAAATCATTTAAGGTACGAGTTGTTGTTTTTCCTAAAACACTTCTATTTTTATGAATAATATTTATATTTTTTTTACCTACATAAAGTGGAGGGTAAATTACATAACCTCCTAAAGAATCATATTCTTTGATTTCTTCTTCCTCATCTTCTATAGCTTTTTCTATTTCTCGTCTTTCTATATTGACATAATATTCTTCTATTTTTTTCTTTGCCTTACTTTTTTCTTCCTCCGATAGCTCTTTGTTTTTAGAAATTTTGTCTGTTTCTCCTTGATAAAAAAAATATTGCTCTTTCGTAAATATCCCTGTTCTGTAATATAATTCCATATCGAAAGCATTATACAAAAATTTCAAAACAAAACTCTTCTCCACACTATCACTTTTATTTTCTGTAAGATTTTCCCCAATTTCTTGAAGTAGCTGTTTTTCTCCTTTTTCAGACAATAATTCTATTTCATAAAGCTCATGAGCTATTTCTTTAGCTTCTTCAAAAGTTAGATTTTGTGCCATTAGTGTAGAATTTATAAACGAAAATAGAATTAGGAATAGGTATTTCTTCATTATAAAATTTAGATTTTTTCTCTTTTTGTTTCTTTCCATAAATCTTGTTCTTTCCAATCTTCTGTATATTCTATCATCATGTTAAAAAAAATAAGGACAAACAAAAAGCCCCTCAAAATTGCGCATTCATTTTATTGCTAAAAAGAAGAGGCGAGAAGGGCGTTGATAGTATAAAGGTGGTCAAAAAAAGCATAATAAAAAAATTACATCTCTTTTTTAACATACAGCATTCCGAAGTTAACTGATAACTGCAAAAATTAATCTGCATAGAAAATCCGTTTTACACGCTCACTCACATTGGTCAAAATCTCATACGGAATTGTTCCTATGGTGTCAGCAAGTTCTGTTACGGTTGGATATTCTCCAAAGATGATTACTTCGTCCCCTTCTTTTGCGTCCTCAATATCGGTTACATCAACCATACACATATCCATACAAATATTTCCAACAGTAGGAGCAAGTTCGCCATGTAAATAAACTTTACCTACACCATTTCCAAAACGCCTATCATATCCATCTGCATAACCGATAGCTATTGTAGCAATTTTTGAGATACGTTCTACTTTTCCCTTTCTTGAATATCCTACGCTATCTTCTGGATGAACAACTTTTATTTGTGAAATAGTTGCTTTTAAAGAACTTATGGGCAATAAATGTTCTTGTGCTTTTTTGGAAGCATCAACACCGTATAATCCCAAACCCAAACGAACCATTTCGAAATGTGAATTTTTGAAGCGAATAATTCCTGCTGAATTGACAGCATGACGAAGAAAAGAATACCCTAATTGTTTTTCTAATTCGGCAGCCCATTCTTCAAATTCTTTGATTTGTTGAAACGAAAAATCATCCATTCCTTCATCGTCTGCTGCTGCAAGATGTGTAAAAACGCTCGCTACTTCTAAGGATTCACCAACAGAATTAATCAAATCTAATAAAAGAGGTAAATCGTTTGTTGCAAAACCCAAACGGTTCATTCCAGTATCTAATTTCAAATGGATTTTGAAGACATCTTTTACATCTGCTCCAAATTCTGCTAAATTCAGTTCATACGCTTTTTCTTTGGCATATTCTACAAATCTTTTTAATGTTGAAATGCTATAAATTTCGGGTTCGAGGTTATGAACAAACATTTTTTCAAAACTATCAACCGAAGGATTCATAACCATAATTGGCGTTCTGATTCCTTCGTTTCTTAGCGCAATTCCTTCATCGACATACGCTACAGCCATATAATCGACTCTGTGATATTGCAACAAATGAGCAACTTCATAATTTGTTCCACTTCCATACCCAAAGGCTTTTACCATTGCCATAATTCTCGTTCTTGGCGAAATAAGAGAACGAAAATAATCCAGATTGTGCGCCAAATTATTAAGATTGACTTCCAGTTTTGTACCATGAACTTTGAGTTCTAAGGCTTCCACAATTTTCTCAAACTCAAAACGCCTTGCTCCTTTTATCAAAATGGCTTCATTGCCAAAACGAATATCTCCATCTGCAAAATCACTCAAAAAATCTTCTGTTGTAGCAAAAAATTCTACATCAATGAGCGTTTCTGTATCTGGAATAAGAGTTCTTTTTATATTATCTCCAACAGCAATAACTCGTTCTACGCCTTTTTTGGCACATAATTGAAATATCCTTTCATACAAACCTTCCTGTTTTTCTTCTGGCATATCCGACAAAATAACAGTTCGTTTTGGCTTATTTCCTTGTTGCAACAGAAAATCTAAAGCCACCTGCAGACCTGCAAAATCATTGTTGTAGGTATCATCAATTAAGCTACAATTAAAAAGACCTTGTTTGTATTCAAGGCGCATCTCAACAGCTTTCAGTTTGTTGATTCGCTCCTGAATTTCCTTTTCTTTGTACTCAAAAAGTAACATCGTAACAATACAATGCAAACAATTTTCGACGTGTGCAGGATTGGAAAAAGGCAAATAAAAATTGAGTTTTTTATCGGTATGTGGGTCATAAAGTCCTACATTTACGCCTCCAACATTTGGGTCAAGATAGCGCATATCGACAGCAGATGGATAAATGGCTACGTCTTGCGTTGTCCAACCAAAAAAATGAGGGTCGCCTTTTCGTTCTTTTAGATAGAGAATGGCAGTATTTACGGCTGAATAAATATCTCTTGAAATAAGGAATTTACAGTTTTCGAATAATAATGCTTTTTCGGTTGCTTTTTCTATTCTACTTTCAAAACCATCATCATGTGCACTTCCTAAATTCGTAAAAATTCCAATATTAGGCTGAATAATGGGTTCTAAATATTCCATTTCGCCAGGTTGAGAAATTCCTGCTTCAAAGATGGCTAATGTATGTTCTTCTGAAAGTTCCCAAACCGAAAGAGGAACTCCAATTTGAGAATTATAACTTTTCGGACTTTTGATAATCTGAAAACTATCTGATAAAAGCTGTGATAACCATTCCTTTATAATCGTTTTTCCATTGCTTCCTGTAATCCCAATAACAGGTAATTTGAACTGACTTCTATGGTGTGCTGCGAGTGCCTGTAAAGTACGAATACTACTTTCAACGAGTAAAAAACGTGCATCTCTTGCTTCTTCATCATTTCTAAAATTGTTTGTTACTGCTTCTTCATCTTCGATAATAAACCATCGAACGCCCTTATTGTACAGACTTCTAATAAAATTATGTCCGTCTTGTCGTTGTCCTTTTATGGCAAAAAATATAGTATCGTGAGCAATAGCAACTTTACGGCTATCTGTCAGGAGTTGTTTGTAACGAAATTCTCTATAATAATCTCTAATATAAACGACACGAGTAACAAGGGAGGAAGTAGGCATATCTTTTTGAAAAATAGTTTTTTAGGTTCAGAATGAAAAGATACGAAAATTTGGATTAGTGATTTAAAGAAAAAGGCTACTTTTTTTGTGTATAAATAATAAATGTGGAAAGAAAGTATATCTAGAGTAATAACTTACTCCAAACTATCTTCATAAATACTCCAATACCGAATACCTAAAAGACCATTTTTTTCATAAATTTTCAGATAATCGCCTTCTTTTAGTTGATTATAAACTTCTTCTGTTACTCCCATAAAAGTAAGTTCTGAATCTTGATGCCACTTCTCTATCTTAAAGTGATAGGTATATCTCTCTATTTTTCCATAGTCGCCGTAGATTGGTTTTGCTTTTTTTGTAAGAATCTTTGGAGTATGTATTTTTACCTCTGAATAATCATAGAGTTTATTTATTGATAAAATAGAGCCGAAAACAGTTGCAGAAAACAGGAAGAAATAAATTACAATGAAGCCAGAACTTTTCATGTTTCTAGAACTAAATCCTGTTGCTGTAAATTCTTCTGATCTACTAATAAAGTAGGTCAATAAAAAGCCAAGCAGAATACTCAAAACCCATAACCAGAAAGGACGATAAAAAAAGTTTGCAACATTAGCTGTAACAAACGAAATTCCTATTCCACCGATTATAAAGAGTCCACCAAAAACAGAACAATAGGGTTCATAAACACCATATTCTAGCTTGCCTTTCGTTTTTTTTGGTAATAATACTCCAATACAAAAAGCTAGAATTGTAGAAGGAAAAACAAATTTGTTTGTGTGAAATTGTATGCAAGATAATAGAATCAAAATAGCAAGAGCAATATAAGCATAAGAAAAATATTGGAATTTCTTCCTTTCCTTATAATCTTGTTTTGTCGGCAACTCTACTTCAAAAGTCCTTTTTTGCTTGAGTAGTGCAGCAAGTCTTTGACGCATCACCTTTTCATTTCCTTGCTCTTCTATACGTATTTTTTCGGCTTGTTGATAGAGCTTTTCTTTTTCTTCTTCAGAAATGTTTCCTCTTGTCTTGACAACCATTTCTTTAAATAAACCCTCGTATATTTTTTCAGTCATAATATAAAAATCTAGTTTTACTTCCCTTTATTCTCCTCATTATAAATAACATGCGTTACAGTTTGCCCAACAGCTTTTAGGGTTTCTTTTCCAATTACGTCCATATTATCATCGTGTGTGTGCCAATATGTTCCAAAGTATCCTTTTCCTTCTGTTGAATATTCAATAATATCAATCATCGGAATTTGTGCCAGTTGATTTACATAAACGTGGTCATCTGTAATAGCAGGAGCTTGCTGGTAAGGAAACGAACCTCCATAACCAATTCGATGTGCCATTTTCCAAACTTTATCTACAACAGAAGGAGCAGTTTGCATTGAATATCCTTCTTGTGCAAATTTTGCATTTTTTGCGCCAGCCATATCCATCAAAATTCCATAATAAGCCGTATAATTTTCTGGAACTCTGTTTTTTCCCCAATGCTGCGAACCCAAACAATACGAATTTTGCGTGCTATTATCTCCATAATCTTCCAAATCAAAGAAAATCATATCAATTCCTACTTGTGGCTGCTCACTTGAAACCGATAATGTACGAGCAATTTCTAACAAAATTCCTACTCCACTTCCTCCATCGTTTGCACCTAAAATTGGTTCGTCTTGTCTTTCGTCATCTTGGTCTGCAAAGGGACGAGTATCCCAATGGGCAGCCAACAAAATACGTTTTTTGATTTCTGGATTAAAAGAAGCGATAATATTACGACCAGAAAGCGTTTTTCCGTTAAAAGCAGTAGCTGTAAAATTCTGTACTTGTACACTTATTTTATCAAAACCTTCTAATTTGTTTATGATATAATCGCCTGCTTTTTGGTGTGCTTCACTATTTGGAAAACGTGCGCCAAAGGCTACTTGTTCTTCTATAAAATGATAAGCCGAATCTGGATTAAAAATAGGAACTGGCAATAAAGGATTTTCTTGAGTAGTAATTACAACAGGTTTCTCGGTGGTAGAATTTCCATTACACGAAAAAAAACCTAATAGAATAAAAATAAACAAAAATACTAAACGTGAAAAGTTAGAAAACATAAAAACTATATTTTTTTGATAGAATAAGAAGCCAAAACAAAGGCTAAAGGTAGCTATTTTTGATAAATTAGTAACTGATAATCATTTTTATTCAAAATGCAAACGATACTAGAAATTGATTATCTTTGTTATAAGCTATTTCGAATCTTACTTAATTTATAGGATTTGATTTGACAAAAAAGCTATTTATTTCTATCAAAACAATGATTTGAGTAGGTTTTTTAGTTTTTAACGTTTAGAATATAACTCACTAAAAATAGGTTGATTAGAATAATTACTTCTACCCAAAACAAGAACTAATTATTTTTAACAATATTTATAAATAATAGTATTTTTACTTGACTTTTGATTCTGTATTGTAATTGTACACTCAAAGAAAGTCTTTCAATTATTTAAACCAATGAAAAATAATCGCTTCCATAATTTCTTTCTTCAATCTATCATTTACAAATTGTCCTTTGTTTTTTTTCTGACTTTTTTGTCTGTAGATGTTTTTGGACAAGATAATTCTATTACTCCTTTTTCACAACAATCTACTTCGGATAATCACAATCACGAAGAACACGATGCCAAATCTGGAGAAATAGTAAAAGCTCCAAAAGTAAAAACATCTCTTACTTTTATAGAAAACAAAAATCAATGGGACGATGTAGTAAAATATAGAGCTACCATTCCATCAGGGTTTTTATTTATTCGTCAAAATTCATTACAATATTCTTTCTATGACCAAAGTGCCGTAAGACCAGAACACGCACACGGACAAAAGGAAAAGGAAAAAGAAGATGAGACAGAGCATAAAACAGGAATAAAAGCGCATTCCTTCCTAATAGAATTTGAAAATGCCAATCCTTCTCCAAAAATTATTTCGCAGCAAGAACACCAAACAAAATTTAATTACTTTTTAGGTAGCGACCAAAGCAAATGGGCAGAAAATGCAAGAGGATTTTCCGAACTTACCTACAAAGAAATCTATCCAAACATAAATCTTCATTTGTACCTACAAGAGGAAAATTTGAAGTATGATTTTATTGTGGCTGCTGGTGCTGATGCTTCCAAAATAACAATGAATTATAAATATGCCGACAAAGTAACATTGGAAAGTGGACATTTGCATATCCAAACTTCTATCAATAAAGTAATCGAACAGGCGCCTTATTGTTATCAAATTATTAATGGACAAAAAATAGAAGTACCTTCAAAATTTGTTTTAAAGCAAAGCAAACTAAAAGGGAAGGATAATGAGAGAATACCACAAGTTACTTTTGAATTTCCGAAAGGATATAATAAAGATTACGAATTAATCATTGATCCTGTACTTATATTTTCTACTTTTTCTGGTGCACGATCAGATAATTGGGGAAACACAGCAACATACGATAACGATGGAAATCTTTACTCTGGTGGAACTGTTTTTGGTGCTTTCTTTCCTGTAACAGCAGGTGCATTTGATGTTAGCTTCAATGGATTTGAAGGTGGTGGTAATTGTGATGTAGCTATTTTGAAATACAATTCACAAGGAACGGGCATTTTTTATGCTACTTTTTTGGGTGGTAATCGTGCCGATGTTCCTTCTAGTATGATTGTAAATAGTCGAAACGAACTTGTGATTTTGGGCGTAACGGGTTCTAGAGATTTCCCTACTACAGCTTCTACCTATGATAATTCTTTCGGTGGAGGAATTGGGAGCAATCCTTTGAGTTATGATTTTAATGAAGGAAGTGATATTTTTATAGCTAAATTAAATTCTACTGGAAGCACACTTACAGGAAGTACATATTTAGGAGGAAGTGGAAACGATGGTCTCAATACAATACAATTACGTGTCTCTGGTGGTTTTGTAAATAATGAGTTGGTCAAAAATTATGGTGACGAAGTGCGTAATGAAGTAATAATTGATGCAAATGATAATATTTATCTTGCCAGTACAACAAATTCATCTAACTTTCCTATGGTTTCGGCTCATCGTACTACCTTTGAAGGCAGGCAGGAAGGTGTTGTGGCAAAGTTTAATGCTAATCTTACTTCTTTGCTTTGGAGTACGTATGTAGGAGGGAATGATTTAGATGCTGCTTTTGGCATTCAACTTTCTTCTACAGGAGATATTTATGTGGTTGGAGGTACAATGAGCAATAATTTGATTACCCATGGAGGAACGATGCAATCAAACTATGGAGGAAATATAGATGGTTTTATTATTCGTTATGCCTCTAATTTTGCGTGGCAAGGAGCGAGCTATTTGGGAACAAATGCGTATGACCAGGCTTTTTATGTAGATATAGATAAGAGTGATAATGTATTTGTTCTTGGACAGACAAAAGGCTCACAACCCGTAACGCCAGGCGTTTATTTTAATAGTAGAGGAGGTCTGTTTATTCGCAAAATATCACCTAATCTAAATACTATTCTTATGGCAACTACTGTTGGAGGACGTGAGTTTCAGCCTGGAGTTACGCCAACAGCATTTATGGTAAACGATTGTGGAAATATTTATTTAGCAGGGTGGGGAGGAAATTATATTTATGGAGCATCAAGACAAATTACTTATCTAGCAGATTTGTCAGTTTTGGGAATGCCTACTACTTCAAACGCTCTTCAATCTGTTACTGACGCAGGGGGAAATGATTTTTATACTATGATTTTGAGTCAAGATGCTACTAATTTGGTGTACGGAAGCTTTTTCGGAGGAGTAGGTTTTGCCAGAGAACACGTAGATGGAGGTACAAGTCGGTTTGACAAAAAAACAGGAACTATTTATCAAGCCGTCTGTGCTTGTCAGGGAAGTGGATTCACTACTACAGCAGGAGCATATTCTCGTACAAATGGTAATTTTAATTGTAATAATGCTGCCTTTAAAATAGAAATGGGTGTTTTGAAGGCTGATTTTGTTACTGCAAATGATGTTCGTGGGTGTGTGCCTTTTGAGGTTACTTTCTTAAATAGAAGTGTAGAAGGAGTTACTTATAAATGGGATTTTGGAGGACTAGGAACTTCTACCCAAGCTGATAATGTGCCTTTTACATTTACTCAAGCAGGAACATACAGAATAAAACTAATTGCTACAAATCCTTTTTTATGTGTCAAATCAGATAGTGCTTTTTTGAATATTACTGTTGCTGCTGCTGATTTTCGGATTTCTACTGACACAACTATTTGTAAAGGACAATCGGTACAATTACAAGCAAGTGGAGGAACAGATTATCTCTGGACACCCACTACAGGATTGAGTAATCCAAGAATTGCCAACCCAATAGCTACACCAGATGCAACAACGACTTATACGCTTACTACACAAAATGCAGGAGGATGTCGTAAAAATCTCACTACTACAATTACCGTTTTGCCCGAGCTTATTCCTCGTTTTGCTTATACGATTGCTAATCCGTGTTCCCTAAATCCAACTGTTAGTTTTATAAATACTACTCAAAATGCAACTTCTTATGAGTGGGATTTGGGAAATGGACAAACTTCTACAGCCCTTACGCCTCCTTCGCAAACCTACGCACCAGGAACATACACCATACGATTAACAGCTACAAACAATATTTGTAATAAAGTAGAGTCGGTAACACAGCAAATTGTAATCGCACCAGATGTATTTACATTTAATGGAGACACGACTATTTGTTTTGGTCAGTCGGTAAGATTTAACGTAACGGGAGGAGCTACTTATCAATGGACACCAGCTACAGGGCTTAGCAGTTCAACGATTGGAAATCCTGTTGCTTCGCCTACTCAAACCACTACGTATACCGTAAAAGTAACAGGTAGAAATGGTTGTATAGAAGAAAAACAAATTAAAATTGTGGTGGGAGAACAAATTATACCAGCTTTTGATATTGTACAATCCAATCTCTGCGCTACCAATCCGACAGTTAGCATTGTAAATAATACCGTTGGTGCAACTTCTTATTTATGGAGTTTTGGGAATGGACAAACTTCTACTGCTCAAAATCCTACTAATCTTCTCTACGATTCAACAGGAACTTATACCATAAAATTAATACTAAATAATGTTGCTTGTTCGGATTCAATTACCAAACAATTTAATTTTTATACAAATAATTTCTTTGTTTCTCCTAATAAATCTATTTGTTTGGGACAAGCCCTACAACTAGAAGCTGGCGAAGGAACAAGTTTTAGCTGGACTCCAACAGCAGGACTGAATAATCCAAATATTTCTAATCCAATTGCTTCACCAGCAGAAACCACGACTTATACAGTCAAAATTACTACGCCAAATGGTTGTGTAAAAGAACAAGAAGTAATCGTTACGGTTTTGCCAGCACTTATTCCTGATTTTGATATTGTACAATCTAATCTTTGTGATGAGTTTCCGACAGTCAGTATTGTAAACAAAACCGTTGGAGCAACTGCGTATATATGGGATTTTGGAAATGGACAAACTTCTACATCTACAAATCCTACAGGTATTCGTTATGATTCTACAGGAAATTATAGAATTAAACTAAATATAGGAAATGTGCTTTGTTCGGATTCGCTTACCAAAAACTTTAATTTTTATACCAACAATTTCTTCATTTCGCCTGATAAATCTATTTGTTTGGGGCAATCGGTAGCGTTAGAAACAGGTGAAGGAATAAGTTTTGAATGGACTCCAACAGCAGGATTAAGTAATCCAAATATTTCTAATCCGATTGCTTCGCCAATAGAAACCACAACTTATACAGTCAGTATTACTACGCCAAACGGTTGTGTAAAAGAGCAAAAAGTAACCATTACCGTTTTGCCAGAACTTAGAACTGATTTTGATGTAATTATTGTAGATAGATGTGATAAAATACCGATTGTAGAAATAGTAAATAAATCGGTAGGTGCAAATTCTTTCTTTTGGGATTTTGGAAATGGAAGAACTTCTACGCTTCGCAATCCTCCACCTTTTCAATATGATAGAGAAGGAGTTTATGTAATTACGCTGCGTACCGAAAATGCACTTTGTCAGGATTCACTTTCAAAAAATGCTAATTCTGTAATAGACGACAATAATATATTTTTATCCACAATCAGAATGCCTGAAAGTCCGACGATTTGTAGAGGACAAAATGCACAACTTAATGTAATTGGTGGAGACGAATTTGTTTGGACACCAATAACAGGATTAAGCGATCCAACTATCAGAAATCCGATTGCTTCACCAGACCAAACCACTACTTATACGGTTCGAATTTCAAACGAAGATGGAGGTTGTTTTACAGATAGCACCGTTACAGTTACGATAGTAGACAAACTCGTTCTTGATTTTGAAGTCAAACATTCGCCTGAATGTGGTGCGCCTGCCACTATTTTGTTCAATAGTAAAAATACAGGAGAGGGAAACTGGATTTGGGATTTGGGTAATGGCGATTCAATCAATGTTTCTAATCCAACTGAATATACCTATACCAGAGCAGGAACTTATACCATAAAAATAAAGGCTTCGAATGGTGTCTGCGATCAAGAACAGACCACCACAGTTACGGTAGATAATGTTTTGCCACCAAATGTAATTACACCAAATGGCGACGGACTAAATGAAACCTTTGTTTTAGATAAAGCAAATGTAGGTTGGAAACTCAAAATTTATAATCGCTGGGGAGAAGAAGTATTTTCTGCCGATGATTACAATAATGATTGGGGAAGTAAAGCTCAGCCAGCTATGTATTATTATTACCTCACTTCGCCAGATGGAGACACATGTAGAGGTTGGATTCACGTTTTGCAGTAAAATAGCTACTAATTTTAATTAACGATTCATTTCAACAAGGGTTTATCAAGTATAAGAATTCCTTTCAATTTGTTTTGAAGGGAATTTTTTTACAGTATGAGTGACAGTTATCGAGTTCTGCATATTATTTCACTTTTGGTAAAACAATAGTTTGCTTTTTCCATAAAATAAGGTTTGCAAACCCTATTTTATGGAAAAAAGACGATTGCACAGAATAAAATTTGGCAGCAATCTTCTTATTTTGGATCGCCACTCACATTGTTTTTAGTTAATGTTTTTTAAAAACATTTTTTTGAATAGGGTATAAAAGAACTTAAAACGTCTTTAAGGCAAATCAATTTATCAAAACTAGTATCGTTATTTATCTATAAAATTTATAAAATCCATCAAAAAAATGAAAAATCAACTCAAAATTTATATCTTTTTCTCTTTACTTATTTTCGCTTTATTTTCTACTTCGTGCAGCTCGGATATTAATTGTATCAAAGGAAAAGGGGGTACGATTACCCAAACACGACAAGTAGATTCATTTTCAGCAGTAGAAGCCAAAGGAAGTTTTAGAGTAAATATTTTCCAAGATTCTAGCATCAGAATACAAGAAGTAACTATTTCAGCAGAGGAAAATATTATTGATCTTATCGAAACACGCATCACAGGACAAAGTCTTGTTATTGGCACAAAAAACAAATGCTACACTACAAGCCAAGAAGTAATTATCACTATCCGAACACCTGCACTTTCTCAAATTGTTATGTCTGGTTCTGGAGATATTATACTAAAAGACTCGCCTCGTATAAGCAATTTAGAACTAATTTTGGATGGTTCTGGAACTATTCAGACTACACCAAACTTTCCCATTATGGCTTCTACAAAATGTACTGCAAAAATAAAAGGTTCTGGAAATATGGATTTGGATTTTCAAGAAACAAAAAGTGTAAATACTTCAATTAGTGGTTCTGGAAATATTACTCTAAGAGGAAAAGCCAACGAAAGCGATTTAAGTATTAGTGGTTCTGGTAATATAAAAGCATTTTCGTTACAAGTAATAAAAAGCAAAGTTAACATTTCGGGTTCTGGAAAAATTGAAGTTTTTGCTACTGACACAAATACTCCTTCACAAGCAGAAGTAGATGTGAAAATTAGTGGTAGTGGAAATGTTTTTGTAAAAGGAAATGCAATTGTAGATTCAGATATATTAGGCTCTGGAAAAGTAGAACGAGTAGATTAAACTCGGTTAGATTTAGTTTTCATTATAATAATTTATAAACAAAAATCCTTTCAAATCTATTTTGGGAGGATTTTTTTAGAGAATCATTTTTTAACTTTGTAAAAATAGAATAAATGACACTATGAATGACATTTTCCCATTTCTGAATATAAAATTATTTTCAACAAAATAATAGTTTGCTTTTCCCTTAAAATAGAGTTTGTAAACCCTATTCTATGGAAAAAATGCGATTGCACAGAATAAAACTTGGCAACTATTTGTCTATTTAGAAATGTCACTCATATTGAAATAAGAGAACCATTAAAAATACAAACTATCAGAAATGAAAAATCATATCAAAATCTATCTTTCCTCTTTGCTTGCACTCTTTCTTTTTTCTACTTCTTGTAGCTTTAAAGATGAGGTTTGTAGAGATGGAAGTGGAGAAATTATAATTCAGGAAAGAATACTAACAGGATTTGTAGCCTTAGAGTCAAGAGGAAAATTTACTATAAATGTCTTTCAAGATTCTAGTATAAAAACACAAGAAATACTTATTTCGGCACAAGAAAATATTATTGACCTCATAGGAGTTCGTCTTGCAGGACAGAGTCTTATTATTGAGGAAACTGAATGTTACAATTCCAATGAAGAAGTAATGATTAATGTTCGAACGCCTGCCCTTTCTCAGCTTATTGTTTCTGGTTCTGGAGATATTGTGCTGCAAGATACGGTTCGCAAAAGAGAGCTAGAACTTGTCGTGAATGGCTCAGGAAATATTCGTACTATACCTCGTTTTCCCATAATTTCTACTACAAGTTGTACGGCTACCATAAAAGGTTCGGGAACAATGGAACTAGATTTTGATGCTACAAGCGTAGTAAATGCTGCTGTAGATGGATCTGGAACACTAATTTTGAGAGGTAAAGCAAATGAAAATAGTTTGAGTGTAAATGGTTCAGGAAATATAAAAGCTTTTTTGTTACCTGTCTTGACAAGTACAGCCGAAATAATCGGAGCAGGAATTATCGAACTCAAAGCAACCGATTCGGATTCTACAATCATCACTTCAAGAGCTATAGCAAATATACAAGTAAGTGGAGATGGAACGGTGCGTGTAAAAGGAAATGCAGCTATTAAATGGAATGTATCAGGTTCTGGAAAAATTGAACGAGTAGATTAGGTTTTGAAAACATTTCTAGGACTATTTCAACAATAAAATAAAATAATAGTTTTACTATTCAAAATTATTTTGTAAATTATAGCACAATCCAACTAAAAGATTGTGCTTTTTTTATTTTATTGTCTATAGAAACAACTTACTTTTTTACAGAATGAATGATTTATCTTCGAAAAGTGTATCTGTCTTTTTTAAAGAAATAGAAAAGCTAAAACAGTCTTTTAGTTTTGAGAATGAAGAAGAGGAAAAAAACTTCCATAAAAAAAATGTACTTTTATTTGTTTATGTTTCAGCAAATTTGTCTCGTTTGATGCCTCAAATTCCTTTGTCAAAGCATAAGTCTATTTTCAAAAAACTCCTTTTTAATCTTCAGTTATTGGATGTAGAAGAACAAAACCCTACATTTTTTGCTCCCCACTTCGAAATTATCGATAAACAAAACAGTATTCAAAAAGCTCAAAACGGACAACCTTCCTTATTTTGTTGTTTTCATTTGGGTTCTTATTCTTTGCTTCCTACCTTGCTTACTTACGAAGAGTTGAATTTTGGTTTTTTGCTCAACAAAACACTCATGACTAGAAAAGCAGAGCGTTTTTCAGCAGCACATAAAATGCTTTGTAAAGAAATAGAAGTACAAAAAAGTCAAGTTGCCAACTCAACAATGCAACTCATAAATGTAGAAGAAAATAAAGGAATTTGGCAAGCTATCCGAATGTTGAAAGAAGGCAAATCGCTTATCGTTTATGCAGATGGAAATACAGGTTCGAATTATTCAAAAACCGAAAGTAAAAATACAGTTGGTATTGATTTTTTGGGAGAAAAATTGCGTGTCAGACAAGGAATTGCATTTTTATCTTATGTTTGCAACGTTCCTATTGTGCCAGTTATTACCAGTAGAAGCTATGCCGAAAACGAGCTTAGTTTGAAAAGAAAATTTGAGTTTCTTCCTGCTATTTTTCCTCCTAGCAAAACAGAGATAAATTCTAAAAAGAAAATTTCAAAAGATAAATTTGCAGCACAGACAATGCAAACATTATATTCTATCTTAGAAAAACAAGTAATCAAGAGCGCAACAGATACAAGAAAAGTAAGTGAATGGGAAGGTTGGATTTTTGTAAATATGGCTTTCGAAAATCTTCATAATTCCAAACTGAATGCTACTAGAATACAAATTACTAAATCTAACAAAAATTTGGCTTATGTTTTTAATCAAGATCGTTTTGTACTTATTGAAACTCAAACCAAAAAAAACGATAAAGAAAATACGAAAAACACTCTTTTTGATAGATTTACCTATCGTTTTTTTCCTGTATCTGAGCTACTTTATGAAATAATTATTTATTTTTCTGTTCCAAAAAAGTTATATTTGTCTGATAACGAGCAAGAAACCAAGAAACAAGCTAATCAAAATCAAGAAGGTAATAATTACCCTATTCTTACCAACCCTGATGAAAGATTTACTGATTCCAACCCAAAATTACAACTTTCTAAAACAATTATTTCTGTTAGTTCATTAGAAAAATTAATTGAAAAAGAAATTTTGGTACACTCAAATTTAACTATAGAATAGTATATCTATTTTATTAAAATCCTATACAAAACATTCAAAAAAAAATTAATGACATAGATTTATTCTACTCAATTCTCTTAATCCCTTTACCACTATGCCGAAAGGCTTTTTACATTACTTTTTAAGAATTGTCTTATCTAGTCTGTTTGTAGTTTGTAGCTTTACTGCTATATACGGGCAAAGTGACACAACTCACTCTTCTTTTGATTCTTTGAAAGCACAAGCTTTTTCTGCTATCAACTTAGAAGAGGAACTCAAAACGATACTGCATAAATCACAACTTACTGCATCTGACTCTGTGCGCCGATTTTCTATTTTAGATGCATTAATTTCTTTTTACAAAAACAAAAACGCAAAAAAATACAATCAATTTTTAGCTGAGAAGAGAAATTTAGATTTTAGATTTTTTCTTCCTCTCAAACTTTCTACTAACGAAAACAATTACAACGATATTAAAAGTTTTTTGGGAGTTTGGAAAGACACAACAAATGGGAAAGCAACCATTGAAGATATTGTAGATAATCCTGAAGTTGTTTTTTCTGCCAATACTATTAATGCTGAAAATATGGAAGTAGGAGCATATTACTGGCTGCGTTTGAGTTTGGTTGGAAATGGGGTAAGAGATGAGTTGATTGCCTTACAGATAGGCTCTGTCTTCGAAACATGGTCAGAAATTACGTTTTATCAGCCTGTAGAAGACGATGCCTTTCGTGTAGAACGTTCGGGTACAGATGTAGATCCTGAAAACAAACCTGTCAAACAATGGCGTAATTATTTCAACGTCGATGTGCCTGCTCAATCTGAAACTATAATTTATATTAGATTGTATTCCAATGCTTTGCGTTTTCATCCAAGTATCATAAATTCTTTTGTAGGAGATGCAGCAAGCGTTAGCCAAGGTTCAGAAGAGTTTACGTATGCACAAGGAATATTTCAAGGTATTCTTTGGGTAATGGCTTTTTACAATCTTCTTTTGTTTTTTATTATTAGAGACAAACTATATCTTTATTATGTTTTGATGATTATAGGAATACAATTAAATGTATTTTATTACTATAGATATATTTATTTTTTGTTTCCTACTTCTCAATTACTTATCCGTTCGCTTATCGTAATTTCTCACCTTTGTATGATAGGTGGTGGACTTTTGTTTCTGAAAAGTTTTTTGAATGTAAAAGAGTTTTTACCAAAATGGAATAAAATAATTAATGGTATACTTTATATTCTGATTGTAGCTGTTATAATTTATGTTTTTGATAACTTAATTTCTGAAACTCCTATTTGGGTTGCGCAGTTATCGTTAAGTAAGTATTCGTTGATTACTATTCTTTCGATTGCTTTGATAGCCACTATTATATCTCTTATAGTAGGAGTTCTTACACTAAATAAAGGGTATTTGGCAGCTCGTTATTATCTTATCGCTACAAGTGGATTGCTTGTTGGAGCTTTTTTCTATGTTATTTCTTATATCCTAAACGTACAAGGAATTAAGGTAGATTCAGCACTATTTACCTATTTATTTCAGAGTGGCGTAGTGGTGCAGCTTGTTTTTTATGCGCTTGGTATTGGTTATCAGGTCAATCAATTAGAACGAGAAAAATCTGACGTGCTGGCTGAAAATCTAGAATTACAGAAAGAAACAACTACTCTGTTAGAGAAAAAAGTAAAACAAAGAACATTAGAAATAGAACACCAAAAAGAGGAAATAGAAGCTATCAATACCACTTTAATTGCACAAAAAGGATTAATGGAAAAACGAAATAGTGATATTACTTCAAGTATAAATTATGCAAGACGCATTCAAGATGCCGTGTTGCCCGATTTGCGCTCTTTAAAACGTAGCGTTCCGAATTGTTTTGTACTTTATACACCTAGAGATGTTGTTTCTGGAGATTTTTATTGGTTTGCTCAAAAAGAAAACGAAATCATTCTGGCTGCTGCTGATTGTACAGGACACGGAGTTCCGGGGGCATTTATGTCTATTTTGGGAGATTCTTACCTCAATCAAATCGTAAATTTACAGGGAATAACGAAGGCTGATTCTATCCTTAGTCGCTTGCATGGTCAGATTCGAAGAGCCTTGCGCCAGTCTAGCACAGAGAATAAAGATGGAATGGATATTTCTATTTGTGTCATCGATTTAGAACAACAACATGTTACTTTTGCAGGTGCAAAACGTCCTCTTTTGTACATTCAAAACAATACTATTTTTGAGATAAAAGGCGACAAACATTCTGTTGGAGGCTTTCATACAAAAGCCGAAAATACTTATACAGCTCATCAAGTGAGTTTTGAAAAGCCAACCACTTTTTATATTTTTTCTGATGGCTATGTAGATCAGTTTGGAGGAGAATACAATAGAAAATTTATGACAAAAAACTTCAAAAAACTTCTTTTAGAAATCCATAAAGAACCAATGGCAAGGCAAAGACAAATCCTTGCACAGCGTTTTGACGAATGGAAAGGAGAACACAAACAAATTGATGATGTAATTGTGGTGGGGTTTCAGATGTAGATTTGGGTTAGTTTTTAGACATTTCCCAAAAAACATTCTCATCAACAGCCATTGATTTTTCTTGCAAAACATCAACCGAAGTATTGACATAATTATCTATTCTAGTTGTAGAAATTTTGATGGATTTTTCCGAAACATCACAACCTATAAAATTACATTGATTTCGGATAGCAGCAATGGCAGACGAGCCACTTCCTAAAAAAGGGTCGCAAACCGTAAAATTTTTCTCTGCACTTGCATGAATCATCGCTTGAAAAACTTCTACTGGTTTTTGAGTAGGATATTTTGAGCCGTGAACTCGCTTAAACCTCCAAACATCTGGAAACTTTCTATTTCTAATTTTTCGCTTATTTCCATTTGTTGCAAAAATAATATACTCGTGTCTTCTTCTAAAATAATGACCCATTCCAATATTGACTTTATCCCACGTAATTATATTCTTTACATCAAAATAATTTCTAACAATATTCCCAAGACTAAGCAGAGAAAAAGAATCGAACATAATATAAATATGTCCTGTCAAACTCTTCAAAACTCGTTTGCATTCAGATAAAAATTTAGTGTAATTTTCCTCACTATCTTCAAATTCTCCAAACCATTTTCCATCTTTTTCTCCCTTTTCTGAATAATTACCTACAATTCTTCCTTTTCCTAATTTCAATTTATTATTCATTTCCGAATAAGCAGGGTCAGTTACTATCAAATCAACACTATTTGAAGGTAATTTTTCAAGAAATGAAATAGCATCATCTTTATAAATGTTTACTCTATTTTTATTAAAATTGTAATTAAATGTAGCTCGCTGTTTTCCTTCCAAACTTTTTTCAATTCTATCGTCTGTGTTTTCAATAAAATTAAGAACAGATTGAAAATGCTTTTTAGATATTTCGCCTTCATTAGTTAGAGGAATTTGCTCTCTATCCATATATTCCTTCAATATAGTTTCCGTAATTCCGTATTCTGCTATTATCTCCGAAGTAGTGTACATTTTGGTATAACTTATTTGTATAATCTTGATTCTAAGTTATGCAATTTACTAATTATTGGACAATAAAAGGAAAATATTTTCTTGCTTTTTACAAAGTGAGGAACTCAAATTGATGATTATTCTGCTATCAAAAACCATTTATTGCAATTTTATGACGAATTGAAATCAAAAGAAAATAAAGAAGATAAAATAGGGAGAAAAAGAGGAAAATATAAATGGTTTGAGATTAAAGATTCAATTGAATATTATAAAAAGTTTGAGACACCTAAAATTCTATACATTTACACAGCCAAAAATTACTGTTTTTTCTACGATGAAGAAGGTTTTTTTATAACTAATTCGTCTTACTTGATTTCCAATGTAGATTTATTTTTGTCTGTTTTTCTCAATTCAAAAGTATTCGAATTTTATAAAAGATTGAAGTTTGTAGCTTATGGAAATGCAAATGAAAAGGGACAGAATAGGTTAGATTATAATAAAATGGTTGAAGTTCCTGTTCCTGTTTCGTCGGCTTCTGAAAAGAAGGTTTTTGAGAAAAAAGCAAAACAGTTGCAAATTTGGTTGGAAAGTGTAAATAAAAGTAATAAGAAATTTAGCAAACTCATCTAAGCCGAATTTGGTATTTCCAAACTATCCAAAAAATTAACTACTTTGGTACAAATTAGATTTTGCAGCTTTTCAAAAGGAAATCACAAAACAAAAAGCTGTTTTTTCTCCTAAACAGAAACTAGAATGGATAGAAATTTTTGAAAGCCAACAAAAGATAATTCAGGATTTGCTTTCTAAAATCGGAAAAACTGAAAATGAATTGAATGGACTTTTATATGATTTGTATGAGTTTGATAGTGAGGAAAGGATAATTTTGGAGAGATAAATATTTTTTGTTTTAAAGGAAAATTACCAGTTTAAGTAAACATAAATGTAAAATATATTTTTTAGCATAATAAAAAGTAATTTTTTGTTGTATTTTTTGTGCTAATCATAATTATAAAAACTGCTTATCAATTCGTATTTAATTCTCTTGAACTACTTATTTTTTAAAAAACGAGTAAAAAATCTTTTTTTTAATTTATTTTTCGTTTTTTTGATAAAAAATAAAGAATTCTTTTATCAAAAATCTAGTTATATGAAAATTTTATCTTCGTTTTATGTAGTTGTTCTTATTGCTTTTATGGTTTCTTTGAGTGCTTGTGACACCAAAACTAAGTACGAAACGGTCACGACAGCACAAAAATATTCTCTTGATTTGCCTTCTTTTTTAGAACAAGGAACGGAAATGCAGGAAGGCGCAACACTATTATATCAAAATTTATTAAAAGAATTTTATGTAATGGTAATAGAAGACGACAAAGCAAATCTTCATAAAGTAATTGATGATGGTGGCTTGGAAGAACTTTATCCAAAAACATTTATAGGCTATGCAGATTTATTAGCAGCTAGTTTTAAAGAAAATTCAGAAGTAAATATAGACGCAAAATTCATAGATCAAAAAATTGGAACATTAGGTGCAAAACACTTTAATATGCTTTCGAAGATAGAAGGCATTGATATTTATTACCATTATACACTTGTAGAAGGAAAAGATACCTATTACCAAGTTATGCAATGGACGCTGGCAGATAGAAAAGATATGTACAAAGAAGAAATGGATCGGATTGCAAAGTCGTTTAAAGAGTTGTAGAAAAAAAATAATTTTGAGTAATTTTGTTTGATAAATAAGATAATTAAGTAACCTAAATGTAGCAATTTGATTTATCAAATCTCAAAATCAGTTGAAAGTCAATTCTATTTCAGTATAAAATGTCTAACTTTACTTCAATAAAATCTAAAAAAATACTGAATTATGAGCCAAGTTGTAGAAATAAAAAATGACTATTCTTTAGAGTTACCAGACTTTTTGAACGTTACCGATTCGCTTAATCCAAATGCTTCTCTGCAATATCAAAACATCAATAAAGAGCTTTTTGTAATCGTAATTGAAGAAGACAGAAAAGAGTTTACCAAAAAAATAATCGATAATAATGCAGAAAAAGTATATCCTCCAAACCTAAAAGGTTATACCGATATTATCAATCACTCTATTGGCGAAACGATTACGATTAGTGCAAGAACCGAAATTATAGATTTAGAAATAAATGGGTTGCCTGCCAAAAATTTTACTATTCAAGGACAAACGAAAGACAAAATCCCTGTTTATTATAGTTTTACGGTAGTGAGAGGCGAAAATAATTACTACCAGATTGCACAATGGACAGCCAAAAATCAAAGAGCTTTATTTGAAGAACAGATGATCAAAATTGCAAACTCGTTTAAGCAGTTGTAGTGTCCAAACCTATAAGGTTTTCGAAAACCTTATAGGTTTAAATGGCTGATAATCTAAATTCTACTCTTCTATTCTTTGCTCTTCCTTCTTCATTAAAATTATCTGCAATCTGTTTTTGCGAACCAAAACCTTCATAAGTAACTCTGTTTTTGTTGATTCCTAAAGAGATAAGTTGTTCCGAAACTGCTTTTGCACGGTCTTTTGAAAGCTGTAAATTATAATCTGCTTTTCCTGTATTGTCGGTATGTCCTTCAATGCTTACTTTTAGAGTTGGATTATCCTTTAAGATTTCGAATAATCGTTTTATTTCTGGTAACGAAGTTTCTTGCAAAGCATAACTATCAAAATCAAAGAAAAGATTATTCAATCGAACCGTTTTTTGCTCGTCTATAAGTTCGGATATTTTATATATTTCTAAGTTTTGATTGGTATTAAAAATAGTCGGTTTTCCTTTGTTTCCTAGATTTGAACTTGTGTTTGTTTTTTGAGAATTAGAATTTTGATTATTTCCATTTCCATTATTACTATTTCCTCCCTTATTTCCTTGATTTGTATTTTCCTTTTGATTGATAGAAATAGTTTGAGAAGTAGAAAACGAACCTTCTTGTTTTGCATACATTCCAATTTTTGAAGAATTGGAGGAGCTGTTGGAAGAACCATTTTGTAATAAATTACTTGAAATCTGAACTTGAAACGAACCATCTTTTTGATTACTTTGAGCTGTCGAAATGATTTTCCCTGTACTCAAATCTTCTATAAAAATCTGTGTTTGTATTCCCTTTCCGTTCTTATCAACTATTTTTCCTGTAATGATTGTAGGAGGCAAAACTGGTTCTGGCGCAAAACGCTCTGGCACATCAAAACGATAAATATCATAATTGGTCTTGTAAGAATTATTTTGATTCTGATTCGGACTTTCTGTATTCTTCAAAACTATAAAAGCAAATTCTCCAGAAGTTCCCATATAAAAGCCATCTAAAAAAGGCGTATTGATAGATTTTCCTAAATTAATAGGTTCAGACCATTCTGTCCACAAAGTAGGATTAAGACGTTTTGACATAAAAATATCTCCACTTCCAATTCCATAATGTCCGTCCGAAACAAAATAAAGTGTTTTCATGTCTGGATGCAGAAAAGGCTGCGTTTCGGCAAACTGTGTATTAATGGTTTCGCCTAAATTAATCGGCTCGTCCCATTCTCCTGTTTCTTGATTTTTTTCACTTACAAAAATATCAATATTAAATTCTTCTCGTCCGTGAAAATACAAACGGTCTTTTGGAGCTTTTGGTAAATAATTTCCTATTACTCCTTCTCTATCCGACGAGAAAACAACGGCATTTCCATCAACAGAAAAACTCAAACCTGCTTCGTAATTGGGTGTGTTAATGGGAAATGGAAAAGCTTTTATACGTCCCCACGTAGGAGAATTCGAATTATTAGTATTACCTTGATTATCTTCTTTTGTTTTTCGTTCTGCAAAAAACAAATCTCCATTTCCTAATCTACTATTTTGTTGGCGAAGTTCGATTTTATAGGCATCAAGACTTCCATAATTTCCAAACAAAACAAGCGTATTTCCATCAAAACTAACACTTTGAGGAACTTCGTGTGTATTTGTATTTATGCCATCAGGCAAACGAATGGCTTTCGAATACTTTCCATTTTCATAGATAGAATAAAAAACATCTTGCCCTGTTCCCAAATCCATTCTACAAAAATAAAGTCCTTCGTTTCCATACGCATCTACAAACGGAACGGGTGCAGTTTCATAGCCTTCTGTATTAATGTTTTGCCCCAAGTTCTTTAAGTTTAGATTGTCTTCTTTTGCATTTAATAAAGCTATTATTTTATCAAAATCAGTAGAATTACCAAAACTCTTTTCCTCATTATTTTGAGCAAATAAAGGTTTGAATTTCTGATAAACGGCACTCGCTTCACTCCATTTTTTCTCTACAATTAATGGACTAGCCAATTTCTGAACAGCTACAAAGGCAAGCTGGTGAGGTGCAAACTGATTGATAAAGCTTTCATACAAATCGCAGTTTGTACAAACCGTATTATTAGATTTAGTTTCATAAATTACTCCTTTATAATGAAGATTAAGTTTACAAAAAAGCTGCAAAACGGACATATTTTTTGTTTTGGAAAAGGTTTCTAATTTTTTGTATTCTTCTTTGTTTTTGTAACCATATTCTGGAAAATTCCAATCTGCACCGTAAAATTCTGGAATAATGTTTCGAAGTTCGTCTTCTGTATAATCTTCCAAAATGCAATCACAGTATTTTTCATACAAATAGCCATTTCCTGTTCCTCTAGCACGTAAATCTGGAATATTAATAAATTCTTTCAACAGACTTCGACGAGCATTTCGGATTCCTTCATACGGACGAGTTTTTTGATACGTTTCCAAAAAATCAGTTGCTTGCAAAACCAAAATATGGCGCAAAGCTTGTGTCGTATCTGCGTTTTCTGGTCGATTATAAGGAGGTGTAAGTGGCAAACGTTGAAAAGGAACATAATAAAAAGCATCGACAATCAGATTTGAAGCTGCCGTTGCAATGCCTTCTTTGAGATTGAAAACATCTTTAAAATTACCTATTCCTTCTTGTATCAATTTATTTTTGTCCGATTCTGACAACGCTCTATAATTTTCTAATGCTTGAGAAGTCAGATTATAAGCATACTTTAATGTATCGTGTTGAGATTGAAAGTTTTTGAAACGCAAATCTTCGGTTTTGGTTTCAACGACTTTATTGGATTGATGCAGCAGCAGCGTAGCATAAGCACGATTGTAAAGCAAAGCCGTGTTTTGAGGGTCTTGTAGTAATAATCCATCGAAAATAGAAATGGCTTTTGGGTAATTTTTGGATTGAAGATTTTGTAATCCTTCTTTTAACGTATTCTTTAATGTACTCTCATTTTTAGATTCGTTTTGAGAAAATAAATGAGGTTGGAAAAATAATAAGAAAGAGAATGTAAGTAGAAGGAAACGCATATATTTTTTTGTTTTAGATGATGCTATTTCTAAATTACTCAAAATTAATGCTAGTTGTTTTGGCTATCAATTAGTAAAAACTTTGAGAGTCCTTTCAGAAGGCTGTCAATAGTTCTGCTGCAAACTATTGTCAGAGTTATTTTGGATTACCAAAAAACTACTTACAAAGTTTTAGAATATTATTTCAAATTAAGAAATCTAAAACTCTACTTTTCTATAAATATCAGTAAATGGAATTTCTAAATCTAAGGTGGGAAAAGATAATGTTTTGTCTATTCCTGTGATGGTTTCAATTTGCCATAAGGATTTATTAGTATCTTGTTTTTCTACTTTCATTTTTCTGTATATTTCTATTTTAGGTTTGTCTTGCGAAATCAGAATGTAGTATTCTAAACTAGCAATTTGTTTGTACAAACCAAACTCATCTTCTCTGTCAAATTCTTGTGTTGATTTGGATAAAACTTCAATGACAATTATTGGATTTGTAACGCCATAATTTTTGTTTTCTGATTCCTCTACTTCTCCACAAACGACCATTGCATCAGGATATAAATACTTTTTCTTGTCTTTAAAAGCTAGTTTTGTATCACTATTGAAAACTTCACATTCTCCTCCCTTTGAGTAGAATGACGACCATAATACACCAAAAATATTTCCACCAATTCTAGCATGATCGTTTGTTCCTCCAGCCATTGCAACAAGAAAACCGTCGTGGTATTGATACTTTTGGTTGTTTTCTTTTTCCAGTTTTATGTACTCTTGAAAAGTTAATTTTTGTGGTTCTAGTTCCTGTTCCTGTTCTTCTTTTGGTAGTCCCATAGTTTTAATGAATTTTGATTTCTTGTTTTACCAATCTCTTTATAATAAAGATACGAAATTATTGAGTTTTATGTTGGAACAGAAAAATGACTTTTGCCATTGTTGGTATATTACTAATCAAGAAATAATATCTTTCTTCTTTGCAAATCCAAAATAAAGTCTTACCTTTGCACTTCATTTTTTATTTACATTAAACTGATTTGGTATGAGAAATTACGAAGTAACATTTATTCTCACGCCCGTTTCGTCCGAAGGTCAGTTGCAAGAAATTAGCGATAAATTCTACAACTACTTAACAGAAAACGGTGCTAACATTTATAATCGTGAGAATTGGGGGTTGAAAAAACTTGCCTATCCGATGCAAAAGAAAAATAGTGGACATTATCACTACTTTGAGTTTGAAGCTGATCCACAACTTTTGAAAGGTTTGGAAACAGAATTTAAGCGTGAAGAACGTGTCATGCGCCATTTAGTAGTAGCTCTTGACAAGCATTCAATGTTGTTTAATGAGCGTCGTCGTAATGGAGAGTTTAATAAAAAGAAAGAAACTCCGAAAGAAGAAGAAAACGAAAAACCGAGAAGAAGATAATTCTTTAAGTTCTAATTTTTTTCAAACTTATTTCCTTTTTATTCAAACAAAACTATTCATAGATTATGACTTTAATCAACGAACCAATCCATAGCTCAAGACAAGAGCGTCGCAAAAAATATTGTCGTTTCAAAAAATCAGGTATCAAGTATGTAGATTACAAAGATGCAGAGTTTTTGAAAAAATTCTTAAACGACCAAGGTAAAGTATTGCCTCGTCGTATTACAGGTAACAGTCTCAAATTCCAACGCAAAGTAGCGCAAGCTGTCAAGCGTGCAAGACATTTAGGTCTATTGGCATTTGTCGATGACAACGGAAAATAAGCCTTCCCTTTTTTTTATTTTATTTATTACAACCTATAATTCAAAAATAGATTATGGATATTATCTTAAAACAAGGCGTTAAAGGCTTAGGAGATAGAAACGATATCGTATCAGTAAAACCTGGTTATGCTCGTAATTATCTAATTCCACAAGGACTTGCTATGGTAGCCTCAGAATCGAACCGTAAATCGGTAGCCGAAACAGAACGCCAACAAGCTCGTAAGCTCGCCAAACATCAAGAAGATGCTCAAACTTTGGGCGACCAGTTAGCAGCCGTAACTTTAGAAATTCGTACTAAAGCAGGTGAATCTGGCAAAATCTTCGGTGCAGTTACACCTATTCAAATTGCAGAAGCTCTTAAAGAAAAAGGTTTTGAAGTCGATCGTAGAAATATTACGATGCCAAATGACCTCAAAATGCTTGGAGAATATACAATCTCTGTTTATCTTCATAAAGAAGTACAACCAGAAATTAAATTACATGTAATTGAAGAATAATCTATTCTTTTTTACTTTGATTGAAAATAAAAATCCCTTTATTCTGTTGAATAAAGGGATTTTTTTGTGCAAATTTTTACAGATATTACAATAAACTTTAACTCGCTTTTTGATAAACGGCTTCTTTCCAATGTTCTAAAATAGGGTTCATTTTATTAAACCAAACTTTCGGAACAAGTGCCATCAAAATCATTGTTGGATAACCAGAAGGAAGTTGTGGACTTTCCTCAAAATGTCTCAACACTTGATATTCACGAGTAGCAAAAGCGTGATGGTCGGAATGGCGTTGCAGTTGGAAAAGTATAAAATTACTTACTTTATGGCTACTGTTCCACGAATGCAACGGATTTACACGTTCATATCTATTTGGAGCAAGTTCTTTTCTAATTATTCCATAATGTTCTACATAATTTACGGCTTCCAAAAGTGAAAAACCAACAATTGCTTGAGCAACTAGAAAAATAGGAATCTCCCAAGCAAAACTACCTTTGAAAACAGAAAAATAAAGTGTAGAAATAATAATTCCTAAAATTGGTAAAACGGTAAACCAAATCATCGCATTTTCTGTGCTTAATTTTGGTTTATTTTTACGTCCTAATCTTTTGTTTTCTATTTTCCAAGCATTTTTAAAACCCTCAATTACACTTCTACTCCAAAAACTGTAAAAAGTTTCGTTCTTTTGTGAAGTAGCTGCATCGTGTGGAGTAGCGACCCAAACGTGATGACCTCTGTTATGTTCAATAAAAAAGTGCATATAACCAACCATAAACAAAAGTACTTTACTAAAAAATTGGTCTAGCTTACTTGTTTTGTGTCCAAGCTCGTGAGCAACCGTTATTCCTACTCCTCCTGTTACTAATCCTAAAGAAATGGTAAAACCAATTATTTCCCACCAAACAAGCGAACCAGAAATGATAGCAGACATTGCCCAAATCAAAAGTCCAAACTGAATAAAAACCCAAGAATAAAGCACGAACTTAAAAAATAATTCTTGACTAAGTTCTTTTTCATCTTCTTTCTCAATATTTTCTTTGTCTGTTCCTATATAATGATCCATAAGTGGAATTGCACCAAATACAAATACTATTGTCAAATAATTTCCCATTCCTCCTAAATAATAACCTATTATAAGCATAAGAGGAAGGGAAAAAGCACTAAAAAAACCTAATTTTTTGGATAATTTCATAATTGTATTTTTTCTATAAATTTATAATTTAATTTATTTTTATATTTTCCACAATACTTTGTATAATCAAAATTGAACACCCTAAAATACAAAAATAAATTTACAATTGAACTGACAAACGAATTTAATTTTTTAAAAAGTTCATAAAAAAAGACTATCACTTCCTAAGTAATAGCCTTTTAATTATTTTTTTTAAAATAACAAGAAGATAATTTTATATCTTAGTTGCCACCTTCTTCAGTCATAACTTCGATACCAGTAGTATCTTGAGCTTCCATCATATTAGAAGCATCATCTACAACAGTTTCGTCGATAATATCTTCTTCAATGATGATTTCAGTATCTTCAGTAGTACCTTCAGCTTTCTTTTCGCCACAAGCAGTAAAAGCAATAGTAGAGAAAGCTACAAGAGAAGTAAAAGCAAGAGTTTTAATAAATTTCATTTTTTTGTTTTATAAAGGTTGTTTTGAAAAATCAAAATTAGTAAGTGATAAGTGTTAAAGAAGTATTGTACCTTGCAACGCTTCTAACAATTAACGATGCAAAATAAGACTTAAAAAATCAGAAAAGCAAAGGTTATTTGAAAATAATTTTGTTTTTTTGGAGGTTGAATAAATATGCGTGCTGCATTACGAAAATTTTACCAGTAAGTTTATAAAAAATATATGAAAAGTATAATAAATAGAAATTTGAACACTGCTAACTTACTCACTTATAAGAATTTAATTTTTCGATTATTATTCCTAATTGTTTTTTCGAATCTTATTCAATTACCTCTTTTATTTGCTCAAAATGATGATGCCACGAACGAAAATATAGCTTTAGGAGAATGGAGAACTCATCTCACTTATTTTGATGCTCAAACGGTAGCTACAAGCGAAGAAAAAGTCTATGTCGCTTCTCAAAACGGACTTTTTTTTTATGATAAAGAGTTTTCAAACTTAGAAGTAATTTCAAGAATAGATGGACTTTCAGACATCGGAATCGCTTATTTACAGTATTTACCAAACATTGACCAGCTCCTGATTGCTTATAAAAATGGAAATATAGATTTTCTGTTGGATAATGAAATCAAAAATTTTCCTGTCTTTTTTGAAGATGCAGCCGTTTTAGACAAACAAATCTATCATATTTATTACCTTCAAAATATAGTCTGGATAAGTACAAATGCTGGAATATTAGAAATTGATGTAGAAAATTCAAGAAACAAACGCATCAGAAATTCGTATCAAAATTTGGGAGAAAATGGCGAAAAAATAGCTGTTTTTGCAACTACAATAAAGGATAATATAATTTATGCAGCCACAGAACAAGGTGTTCGATATATTTCGCTTACTGCTTCTGTCAATAAAAATGATTTCAGAAACTGGCAGACCATTCCCTCTACTCAAAATAAAACAGTAAAATCTATTGCCTCAAACAGTTCGACTGTATTTTTTTCCATTCAAGATGAAGGGGTTTTTAATTATACTGGAACGGCAAGTAACAGGGTTTCTCAAATTCCGATTGGCTCTGTGTATGATATAAGTGAAGATAAAACTAATTTAACAAGCGTTTTTGTATCAACCGAAACAGGGATTTATCAAATAGAAGGAAACTCGTCTTCTTTGCAAGTAAATAAAATAGAAAATGACTTTATAAAAGCTCCTCGCCAAACGATTTCGGAAAATGGAACACTCTGGATTGCTGATTCTAGAACAGGATTAGTAACCAATGGAAGTACAAACAATTCTAACTTTGTTTCTCTCTTTCCCTCTGGAACATATAATCAAAATGTATGGGGATTTACGCAAGCGAAAGGAAAAATTATTGCTTTTTCAGGAGGGTATCAACAGCCATTTAGACCATTAAATTGAACAACAGGTTTTTATGTTTTTGAAAATGGAGAATGGACAAATTACAATGCAGAAAACAAAGATATTACCAGCAAACCCATTCCGAATGTTAGAGATTTGGTGGGTGCGACGTATTCTGAAATCGAAAATAGAGTTTATTTTGCTTCGCTACAAGATGGAATTTTAGTTTGGAACTTAAACGATGATAGTTTTTCCGTCTTTGATTCATTAAATTCTCCTTTGCCACATAATAGAGTGATTGATGTAGAAAGTGATAATTTGGGTAATCTTTATGTGGCTCTTTCTGGAAGTAATTTGAGAGAAGATGCTTATCTTAGAAAAAAACCAAACGATGATGCGCTTTCTTCTTGGAAAGGGTTTCGTTTTAATCAAACCAGAACTAATTTTCCTTTGTCTTTAGAAATTGATGAAAATAATAATGTTTGGGCAAGGCTTAGTCGTTTTGTGCAGGGAGGAATTTTGGTTTTTAATGAAGAAGGAGAAAGCAAAATTTTGATAGAATCGGTAAATGCTGGAAACTTAGCTTCAAATGATATTACGGCTTTAAAATCTGACCAAAATGGAGTAATGTGGATAGGAACGCCAGCCGAAGTAAGTGCAAGTGTACGTACTTTTTCCGATGCGTTTAATATCTTTAGAAGTCAAGATTTGAATGCTAGAGATGTTTTTTTTCAGTCCAGACAGCTTTTAAGAGATGAAACTATTACCAGTATTTCTTTAGATGGAGGAAACAGAAAATGGTTTGGTACTACAAATGGGGCTTGGCTTTTTTCAGAAGATGCTTCACAACAGTTTTTGCATTTTACCGTGGATAATAGTCCTCTTTTTAGTAATCAAATTTTGGATATTGAGGTTCAAGAGCAGACTGGCGAAGTGTTTTTTGCTACTCCAAACGGAATTATTTCTTATCGTGGAACTTCAACAGTTGCTAAAACAGATTTTTCAAGTGTAAAAATATTCCCTAATCCTGTTCGACCAGAGTTTAATGGATTGGTGGCGATTGAAGGACTTACACAAGATGCAAACGTCAAGATTACAGATGTTAGTGGGCGTTTGGTTTATGAAACAGATTCTTTTGGTGGAACAGCTACTTGGAATGGTGCAGATTATAACAATGCAAGAGCAAAAAGTGGTGTCTATTTGGTTTATGTTTCGAAGCGAGATGGAAGTGAAGGTTTTGTAGGGAAAATTGTTTTTATAGAATAATTTTCAGAAAATTATAGGATAAAAGCAGCGTTATTTGGTTTTTGAGCGTATAGAGAATATCTAATTGTTGTATATTTACATTACTTTACAAGTTAGGAACATCTTTTTGAATAGAATTACTCTAATTTTTACAAATCTATACCTTATTTCTCATTTTACTTAAAAACTATATCTATGAAATTTAATTTTAAAAATACATTTCTTCTTATTGCTCTTTTAGCTTTTACATTTTCGTTTTGGTCATGTAAAGATGATACTGAAATAGACCATGAAGCTTCTATGTCTGCTCTCTTAGATGGAACGCCTTGGAATGCTGTTTCGAGTGGTTTTAAAAGAGGAAACAACATAACTTTAGCAGGCACTAGTAAAGCTAATGGAAAAACGATTACACTTACATTTAAAGCCGAATTGGGAACACAAAATTTACCTTCTATAGATTCTATAGATTTAAGTGGAGTTCCTTTAATAAATTATAGTAATGTGCCTTTTCCCAGTATAACTAATACGCTAAGTTCTGCTACTTGCACTTCTCAAAATGGACAAATTACAATTACAGAAATAAACACAGAAGAAGAGACCGTTTCAGGTACATTTACCTCAAAAGTTTGTACATTAAATTCTTCTATCGAAATTACTTCAGGAAAATTGAATAAAGCAAAGTACAACTAAAATTACTCTCATTCTAAAGAATGAGCTACAGGAATTACAGAATCTTAAAAAAATGCTTGTATCAAAATTAAATAAACTAATTTTGATACAAGCATTTTTGTTTTTATTCTGCTTCTTCCACTTCAAAAATCAATTTTTCTTTTACTTCTTCTAACAAAGATTTTATTGTTTTACTTTCTTTTCCTTTTAGTACAACATGTCCTACACTTTGTCCTGTTCCCTCTCGCTTTTGGATAATAGAACCTTCTTTTACAGAAAGCGCAAATTCTTCTAATTCCTTGATTGACTCTACAAATTCTTTTCCTTTTATGGATTTGAGCGTTCCTGCTTTTGGATGAAAAAGACGTAATCCACTATAAAAATGAGTTTGTGTATCTTTTTTGCTTTCTAGTTTTATTTTATTTCCCAAATTAGCATCAAGCCAGAGTTGCCAAAAATCTTTTTGGTAGGATAATTTCAGAAGTTCCATAATATATCCTCCCGGTGGGCGAAGAGCCATTTCTCCAAACACTAATTTTATCTCTTTTCCCTTATTAGAATCAAGATTTTGAATAAATACTTCCGTATGCGTAATTCCGTTTTTTGCTCCTAAAGTCGTAATTATCTTTTTATTAAATGTATAGATTTTATCTTTAATCGTTTCTGAAAAAGTAGCAGGTACAAGGTTTGCAAACTTGGGTTCGGTATATTCGGTAATATTCTGAAAAAGTATTTTCCCATCTTGTACAACAGCTTCAACGCTACATTCAACTCCATTTACAAAACTTTCAGCCATATAGCCTTTTTTCAAAAACTTAGGAACTTCTTCTTCTGTCTTGACAATATAAGCTCCTCTACTTCCCGAACCTGTACAGGTTTTAAACGCCATTGGCAAACCCAATTCCTCAATAAGCTCTTGTTTTGAAATTTTATTGTTCCCTTTATCGTTTTCCAAAAAACTAGCACAAGGAATAGCGTTTTCTTTAGCTACTCGCTTCATAGTAGGCTTGTGCGTACAGGCTAAGGCTGTTTCAATAGAGTTGGCATATTCAGATGATAGAACATAATTTATCCAAGAAGCAGGAAGAACTGATTTTTCAGTTGGTGCAAGGACAAGTAATGGTTTTGCTTCTTTTTTGAGCAAATCTTCAACAAAACGTTCCCATTCTTGTTTAGACCATGCAAAAGAGATTTGTTCTAATACATCAGCTTTATGGTTCTTTAATTTTTTATTATACAAAAGAACAACACGCAAGTTATTAGTTGCAGCAATCTCAATGGCATCAGAACGATTTCCTACTATCCAGACAGTATTTTTAGTATTGTTTTTAGTACTATTTTTAGTATTCTCTTTAGTGTTATTTTGGGTAGTCTGCAAAACGAAATTAGTTTTAGAAAAATTAGAAAGTTTAAAAAATAAATTTACTCAAAATTATGAAAAAAGAGTAAAAATGACTTTATCCAAACAAGAATAATCTATTAAACTGAAAAGTTAATCAAATGTTAAATATTCTATTTCCTTATTTCTATTTGGAATTAATTAACTTTGTGAATTATAAACAAGTACTTTCTCCTCTTGCTATTCTCAAAAAATACAATCTATACAAAATTTTATCAAATCAACATCTTTCAATTATGAAACATTTTTTACTTACTTTTTTATTTTTATTTTATAATGCTTTTGCTTTTGGGCAAAATTTGGTTACTTATGATTTTTCAGGATTAGCAGGAAGTCAAGCCACAACAGATTTTACCACAACAGCACCAAACGTAAATGCAAGTCCTATAAGTAGAGGAAGTGGACTAAATCCAAATGGTGCAGGAGGTTCTATGAATTCGAATGGATTTTCTACAAGTGCAACATTAAATACAGCTAATAATGATTACTATGAGTTTACATTAACTCCTAATCCGACTTTTTCTTTATATTTGGAGCAACTTTCTTTTACACAGCGTAGATCTGGAAGTGGTCCATGCAAATTATGAAGTCAGAACAAGTTTAGATGGTTATTCTGCTACTGTTGGTTCAGGTCTTACTTCTACAGTTGACGGTAATATCGATGTAACTTTTCCTACTACGGCACTGTATTCTGTTATTACTACTTCTGTCACGATTCGTATTTATGGATATAATTCTAGTGGAACAAGTGGAACTTGGCGACTAACTAATCCAGATTTAAGAGTAACAGGAACAGTAAATTCAACGGCAGACCCTGATATAACAATAAACTTTCAGAACGAAAACCCTTTAAATATTGCTCGTGGAAGTACAAATAATCCACTTTTTAGAGTACAAATAGGAGTTACTAGTGCTAATGCAACAATCACAGGTGCATCTTTTACCACAAATGGAGATTACTTAGCTTCTGATATTGCTAATAATGGAATAAAACTATGGTTTTCAGCAGACAATGTTTTTGACCCAAATACAGATATACAAGTCGGTAGTGCTATTACCTCTACAGGAAACACCGAAACACTAAATTTTACGTTTTCTCAAATTGCACCCATAAATAATTTTAGTTACTTATACGTTACGACTGATATAAGTTCAGCAGCTATAATAAATAGAACTATTGGAATAACGAATACACCTATTACAAATATTAGCTTCGCAGCCTTTGATTCAAAAACAGGAACAGCAGCTTCTGGCGATTTACACACTATAATCGGACTAAAAACAGGAATTATTACACCTACTTCATTTTGTGTAACTTCTATACAAGGCGAGTCTGTTTCTGTTCCTTTTACTTATTCTCCAACATCACTTTATACAGGAACTTTTACAGCACAGCTTTCAGATGCAAGTGGTAGTTTTGCTGCTCCTACTTTTATCGGTTCTGTTGTTTCAGATAATTCAGGTTCTCAAACTGTTTCGGCTACTATTCCTGCTGGTACTCCACAGGGTTCTAATTATCGCATTCGTGTAGTGAGTTCTATCCCTAATGTAGAGGGAGCAGATAATGGAACAGATATTACGATCGATTTATTGACCGTTTCTATTGCACCGACAGTCACTCAAAATTTATCTCAATTTCAAAATGGAGACGATCTTACAGCGACAGAATCGCATCCTATTCAATCAAGAAGATGGAAATATTCTACTACTTCTGGAAGTGGTTATACCAACTTTTTGGGAGCAGACCCAACTCAAAGACCTTACTTTGAAATGGTAGGAACATATTATATGGTTGTCGAAACATTATTTGCTTGTGGGAAAATAGTTGTTTCGAATGAAGTACGAATTAATGTAACTGCTTTTACAGGAACTCGTCTTTTTCCTGGAGATATGGCGATTGTGGGTTGGGATGCTCAAATAGGTACAATGGGAGGAGATGACGATTTTGTCATTACTAATTTGGTAGAAATTACTAATGGAACAAGATTTTTACTTGTAAATGGTTTTTACGAAAACGGAGTGGCAGCCAATACTCGTACCAACGAATGGTCAAGAGTAGCTACCATACAATTTGTCTATACTAATCCAACTCCTTTACCAGCAGGAACTATTATTTCTTTTGAATTGCCTAGTAGTACAGACTAATAACGTTCCTACAAATATTAGAATAAATGGAGCAGCTACTACACGATTTACGGTTTCTAATGTTACAAAACCTTTTTCTTCTATAGGAGGAAGAGTAAATATAAGCACAAGTAGTGATGATCAATTCTTTTTGATGCAAGGAAACTTTAATTCTACAAGCACTGATTTTGATGGATATGTACTCTTTGGAATGACTAACGGCGCAGCTTGGATTAATTTTACAGCTAACTCTCCTTTATATAATCCTGGAAGTTCTGCAAATCGTACTTCAAGATTGCCTCCACATATTTTATGTATCAATACTTCACACGCAGTAGCACAAGATGGTTCTTATTTCAATTTCTCAAACCCTGCTTTTCGCAATGCTTCTCAACGAACTATTTTAGGACATATTACCAATATGGCAAATTGGACAAATTCTACTTCCCTTCCTGCTGCTGTTCATACGACGACTTTTACAGTTACAAGTCCGACTATAAAATCGGAATGGATAGGAAATAAAGATGTAAATTGGTTTGATTGTCAGAATTGGAGTTCGCTCTATGTTCCTGATAGATATACGAATGTAGAATTTAAGGCTGCTTCTGCAGTTAGGGATTCACGTATCAATGAGAGTGCAGATTTTTCAAATGAATATTCAGATATTGCAGAAGTAAAAAATATTATTTTAGGAAATAGAATATTAAAATTAGTAGATAATCGTGCTGCTCGTTTAGATGTGTATGAAAATCTAACTATTCAAAATACAGGTTATTTGGACATGGACGATGATTTTGGCTTTATTCCAGATGGAACAATCAATATTAGAGGAAATTGGATAAATAACGTAGGAACTTCTAATTTTGAAGAAGGAGAATCTTTAGTTGTTTTTGAAGGTGGAAATAATCAAAGCATCACAACGGTAGGAGGAGAGGAAAGTTTTTATGATCTTACACTAAATTGTGGTAGAGATTTGACCATTAATAATGAAACCATCATAAAAAGAGAGTTCGTTTTTCAATCAGGAAATGTATTTGCAGCCACTTCAAATCCTCTTACTTTTGATGTAGATGCTTTTTATACAGGTGCTAATGCAACCAGACATATTAGAGGTTCGGCTCGTCAATTATCTAATAAAGTAGAAAATTTTATTTTTCCTATTGGAAAAAGTGGCGTTTATCGTCCTCTGACTATTCATACTACAAGTAATACTGCAATTACTCCATTTTTTGCAGAATATTTCTTTGCTGGTTATGGAACATATCAGCCTGTCGTTGCGCCTTTGGTGTTTGTAAGTCAGACAGAACATTGGATTCTGAACAGAGAATCTGGATCTGCAGATGCACAAATTACTCTTTCTTGGGGGCCTGAAAGTGGTGTAGGAAGTTTAGGTTCTTTGGTGGTGTCACACTGGACAAATGCTAATCAATGGGAGAGTAGAGGTAATTCTCTAACCACAGGAAACACAACATCAGGAACTATAAAATCAGATGATATTATCACACAGTTTAGTCCTTTTACATTAGGTTCAATAGATAATAATAATCTTCTGCCTGTTACGTGGCTTTCCTTTGATGCAAAATATGACGAGAATCAAAACAATGTTCTTTTACAATGGGCAACAATAACAGAATATAATAACCAGTTTTTTGCCGTTAAGCGTTCTGAAAATGGTATTGATTTTGAAGAAATAGGAGTTACAAGAGGAGCATTGACAACAAGCTCTACGAAAAGTTATCAGTTTTGGGATTTCGAACCTCTTACCGAAAAAGCCTACTATCGCATCAAACAAATAGATACAAACGGAGAATATTCGTACTCTAATGTGAGAATGATAGAAACTCAAAACGATAAAAGATTAGGTATTACCAACTATGAAAACAAAACTGTTCTTTATGCTAATCTTGATAAGGCTACAAAAGCAAAAATTCAGATTTATGATATGAGTGGAAATACAGTAGCTACATTCAAACTTTCTTTGGAAGAAGGCAAAAATCAAGTACTTATTCCTCTGAATTTATCAAAAGCCGTTTACGTTTATAAAATAGAATTAGAAAATCAAACTGATTTTGTGAGTGGAAAATTTTTGGTAAAGTAGAATAATTATGTATCACAGACTTTTCGGTCTGTGTAAAATGTAAAACAGTCTTCCTAATTCTATGGGAAAATGACATTACTAAATCAACCGTGATAACCTTTGATAAAATAAAAAATATCGTTCTGAAATAGCTTATAAAACTATTTCAGAACGATATTTCTTTTCAACCATCATTGAGATTAAAATTTATTACCCTAAACTCTAATGCTATTAAGCTAAGCGTTTCTATGTCGCTCGTAAGGATACGAGCAACGGTAAAGTTAATTTTTATTCTAAAAATTGTTTTAATACTCTGTAACATAAATTTGTTAGCATTTTTCTACCGTCGTTAAGGCTTCGCCGTCAACGAGGATTATTACTCAAAAACCTCAACGATGGCTTTAGCCTCGTTGACGGTGGAGTATGAAACACCATTATTTTTATTACAAAATTTATGTTACACGGTATTAACAACAATAATAAAGTAATAAGTTTTAATTATTAAACTAATAAAAACTACCGTTGCTCGTGTCCCACGAGCGACATTCATACAGTCCTTAGCTTAACAGCATTACCCTAAACTCTAATTCCAATCATACTAATATCATCACGCTGTTCTTCTCCTCGCTGATGCAAATCTAATTCTTGTTCCATTCTGGCTTTTTGTTCGTAAAGTTTTAGAGGAGAAATTTCTTGCAATAACCTCAACAGTTTTGGTGTTCCAAATTTTTCTTGTTGTGTGTTATTTTGGTCTGCATAGCCATCTGTAGTAAGATAAATCATTGCTCCTTTTGGTAAATCTATAGATTGTGTTTTGAAATTTTTATCTGCTTTATTTCTTACTCCTCCTATTGTTTTGTTATCTCCACGCAAATAAAAGGCTTCTTTTCCATTCGAATCGTTTGGCATCGTATAAATAAACGGACGTTTTGCACCTGTAAAAGCTATTTCTGTATGACTTTCTTTGTATTCTAATCTACAAAAAGCGACATCCATTCCGTCATCATTTGCTCGGTCGTCTTCATTTTTTAATTTTCGTTCTTGCTTCAAGGCTCTTCTTACCTGCAAATTTAATTGTTCTAAGATTTCACTCGGCTCAAATACTTTTTTCTCATTCACAATTTCATTCAGAATCGAATGTCCAATCATAGACATAAAAGCTCCCGGAACTCCGTGTCCTGTACAATCAACGGCAGCAATAAATGTATAATTATCAATATGAGAAAACCAATAGAAATCTCCTGAAACAATATCTTTTGGACGGAAAAGAACAAAATAATCAGGTAAATATTGTGTCATTCTCTCATTACTTGGCAAAACAGCCTGCTGAATAGTTTGGGCATAACGAATCGAATCGGTAATATTTCTATTTTTGTTTTGAATGGTATCATACGCCTTTGCATTATCAATTGCAATAGCCGTATAAGAAGCCAAAGAACTAAGAAGAGCTATTTTTTTGTCATCATAAACATTTTTCTCAAAACTCTGAACCGTAATCACTCCAATAGGACGATTTTCGACAGACAAGGGAAGATAAATCAATGACTTTGGAAGTTCTCCTACTGTCGTTTCATAACTGTTGTAAAGTTCTGGGCGTTCTTTTTCAAAATCATTAATCAATATAATTTCCTGTTTTCCGATACATTGCACCGACAAATTATTTTTATTTGCGACATAATCAGAATGGTCTGGTAATATTTCTCCTTTTTCTACAAAACCTCTAAATTTTATACGCTTTTCATTGGGTTCATAAACACCAATTCCGAAAGCTTCGGCAGGCATAAGTTGATTTACTTTTTCATAAAGCGTTTGAGAAATAGCTTCTACATCAAGCGAAGCCGTAATTTCTCTACCAATATCAGAAAGTGTATTCAAGTTTTGATACGACTCTTCTACCTCATTATTTTTCTCTACTAGTGTAATTGCTTGCTGCTCTAACTCTATATTTTTCTTTTCAATGTAATCACGCTGACTCAAAATTTCTTCTTGTTGCTGTTCTAATTCTTCGTTCTGAACCAAAATTTCTTGTTTTTGTACTTCTAAGTCTTGATTTTGAGTACTAATTTGGTCTTTTTGTTTTGTAATTCGTTCGTTTTGCTCCGATAAAAGTTTGTTTGCTTTTTGTTTTTGAAAGAAGGCAAACAAGATAATCAAACCAATAATTAAAGCAAGCGCAATCGCACCATAAAGAATATAGCGCAATAACCTATCTTCATTACGAGCTAATTTTTCGGTTTCAATTTTTTCAGCCTTTAATTTATTTTCCAGTTCAAGGCTTTTTATTTCCTCTTTTTGTTTTTCTTTTTCCAAAATTTCTTGTTTCAGCGCAAGGTCTTTCAATTCTTGTTCTCTTTCCAAATCCTTTATGGCTTGTTCTTTTTTCTCACTTTCAAGTTGTTGTTGAGTAAGTAAAAGTGCTTGCTGTGTCCTTTGTTTTTCTAGTTTTACGTTCTTCAAATTTGCTTCTTGAATCGTTTTGTCTTGTAATTCTAATTCCAGACTTTGCAGTTTTTTATCTGTTTCTAATTGTTTCTTTTTGGAAGCAAGGTCTTGAATTTCTTCATCTACTAATAATAATTTTAATTCTTTTTCATTTTTCTCAAACGCAATTTGACGTTGTAACGATTTTTGCAATTCCTTCTTTTCGTTTTGAGAAAGCGAATCACGAACGGCAGCATATTGTCCATAATACGCATACGCATTTCTGTAATCGTTCTGACGTTGATAAATTTCAGACATCGTTCTGTAACTGGTCGTCAAAACTTGTGCATTTTTACTCGTCTTTGCTAATTTTATAGCTTCTGCTGTATAAGTACGAGCATTCTGAAAATCTCTACGCAAAAGATAAATGGCAGCCAAATAGTTATAAGCCTGTGCTACTTCGTCTGTATTTCCGTTTTTCTTGGCTGACTCCAAGGCTTTTGTAAAATAATTTAGAGAATTGATATAATCTCCCTTAACTTGATAAATTACACCAATATTGGTAAGCGTTGTCGTGTTGGGTTTGTCAGCAGGATTAAAGGTTAAGGATTGTTTGAAATTATCCAAAGAAGTATCATAATCTCCCAAAAATTTATTCAAAAAACCAATATTATTGAGTGCTACTGCTGTTCCGTTATTGTCTTTTTTAGATTTATGAATTGCCAAAACCTGTTTATTATACTCTAATGCTTTCTGATAATCTCCTCTTAATTTATACAAATCGGTAAGACTTCGGAGCGTTTCTAGTTTTCCTTCTGTATTATTTTGAGAATTATAAATTTCCAAAACGGCTATGTAATAGGCTAAGGATTGGTCGTAATTTTTGAGTTGAAGATGTGCCGAAGCAATATTTGAGAGTAATTTTGGGTAAACCGTTTCGCCTAATTCTTCGTGAATTTCATTTGATTTTGTAAGATATTCTAGTGCTTTTCCTGCTACTTCTTGTTCTTGATAAAACTCTCCAACTTCTTGATACATTTCTGCTAACAAGTTTTTGTTTCCTGTTTTTTCTATGTTTTTGATGGCTTGCAGATACCAACGCAGACTACTGGTAAACTGATTTTTGCCACGATAAATATGAGCAAAATGAATAATGCTTGTTGTTAGTTCGCTTTGTGCATTGGCTTGAAGAGCAGAACTAAAACCTTGTTGTGCATGCAAAAGACCTCGCTCATAATTCTTGTCCTCAATCTCAAGTGCTGCCATTTGATTTTTGAGGTGTGCTTTTACGCTATCCGAATTTGCTTTTTCAAATTGTGCTAAAAGTTGCTCCATAGATTGAGCAGTAGCAAAATTACAAAAAGTAAAAACCACAAGAAAAAATATCAGAAATACCGTTTTTAGGTAAATCAGGTCGCTTTTTTTATGATTAATTGTAATACGATTCATATAAGGGAAAAAAGGGAAGAATGAATTACATGGTTAAAGTAAATTAATAGTTTTGGCTGATTGATAGTGTAATATAGTTCAATATGTTAAATAATTTTCACACTTGCAATCATTAAACTAAAAATAAGTCTATTATAGTCTATTTTTCTCAAAAAATGGTAATCTAATTCGATTCTAACAAAGTAAATTTGATTTATCAAAATCCAAAACAATCAAAATAATAAAGTAGTTAGCAAGACATTCACAAAAAACAAAATCGAATTTATTTATATGTCTGATTCTAAAAAGAATAAAAAACAACTTTCCATTTTTTGGTTTCGCAGAGATTTGCGCCTTGATGATAATGCTGGATTGTATCACGCACTTCGTTCAGATTTTGAAGTCTTGCCACTTTTTATTTATGATACCGAAATTTTGGAGCAATTGGAAGATAAAGACGATGCTCGCCTAACGATGATTTATAGGTATTTGGATAAAATAAAAGACGAATTAGAAGACAAAAAAATAGGTAGTTCGATGTCTGTAAAGATTGGAAAACCTGTACAGATACTCGAAGAGCTAATAAAAGAGCTTAAAGATAATTACACAATTAAAGAGGTTTATACCAATCACGATTACGAACCTTACGCCAAAATTAGGGACGAGAATATAAAGGAATTTTTAGAAGCGAAAGATATTAAATTCAAAACCTTTAAAGATCAAGTTATCTTCGAAAAAGATGAGGTTTTGAAAGATGACGGAACTCCTTATGTAGTTTATACGCCTTACAGTCGAAAGTGGAAAGCTGCTTTAAAACCTTATTACCTAAAGCCTTATCCAACACAGAATTATTTTGACAACTTTTTGAAAACTAAATCCTTACATTTTCCAACACTAAAAGAAGTAGGTTTTACAGAAAACGAAAACCCTCATATTCCGTCTGATAATTTTCCTAAAGATATAATCAAAAAGTACGAAGAAACAAGAGATTTTCCAGCCATAGAAGGAACAAGTAGAATGAGTCCACATTTGCGTTTTGGTACGATTAGCATCAGAAAACTAGCAACAATGGCAAAAGAAACAAACGAGAAATATTTTAATGAACTGATATGGAGAGAATTTTATATGACCATTTTGTATCATTATCCTTATGTAATCGATAAAGCTTTTCGTTCAAAATACGATAAAATTCCGTGGCGAAATAATGAAGAAGAGTTTGAGCAATGGTGTGAAGGCAAAACAGGTTATCCAATGGTAGATGCAGGAATGAGACAATTAAACGAAACGGGTTATATGCACAATCGTGTCAGAATGGTAGTCGCTAGTTTTTTGACCAAACATTTATTGATTGATTGGCGATGGGGAGAAGCCTATTTTGCCAGAAAATTATTAGATTATGAGCTTTCTTCGAATAATGGAGGTTGGCAATGGGCAGCAGGAAGTGGAGTAGATGCAGCACCTTATTTTCGTATATTTAATCCAGAATCACAACTCAAAAAATTTGATAAAAACCAAAAATATATTCGCACGTGGATAAAAGAATACGACACCAAAAATTATCCAAAACCAATTGTAGAACACAAAGCAGCACGAGAACGAGCGTTGGAAGTGTATAAAAGTGCTTTGAATGGTTGATGTTTTTTAAAGGTTATTACAGCTTCTGTAATAGTATGTGTGTTCATTTCCCCAAAAATGAACTACCCTAATGGCAGTTTGAACGCCACAACTTTTCGCTTTTGGGAACGACGAAGTACTCAGCGAAGGTAAAGCGAACACACACAGAAAAGGTTGTATAGTGTTTCTCTCAATTTGATAAATCAAATTGCTACGTTTAAATGACGTAGAGGTTTGATTTATCAAGCCGAAAAATGACAAACACAATTTTACTACACTATCTAATTTTTGATAAGTTGTTTTGTAAGACGTTTGGTATTACTTCTTATTTCTAGAATATAAATTCCTTTTGGAAGTGTTTTTACACTTATTTTTCCTTCCAAAAATGCTGCTTCTTTCTCAAAAATTTCTTGATATACTCTATTTCCTAATGTGTTGTATAAAGAAACAATTTGCTGTCCTTCTTCTCTGTTTTGTACACTAAAAGAAACAAATTCTTGAGAAGGATTTGGATAGATAATCAAATTATCTGTTTGATAAAAATCAGGATTTGAAGGTCTTTTAAAGAGAATTGTAAAACGTTTTGTATTATTTGCTTTTTCTGCTACAAACTCATATTCTTCATTTTCTTTCAAGTTGTGTAGCGTTTTGGTAAGCGAATCGTAAAGATATACTTCATTTAGAGAATGAAAATACTTGATTTCTTGTACACCAATTGTATGCTTTCCAGTTTCTACAACATTAATTGCTAAAGAAACGGTTTGATTTTCATCAAAAAAGTTTAATCCATTGATTGCGAAATTTTCATTTTTGTTATTGTAAGAATAGATGGTAGAAAAACTACTATTCGCTTTATGAATTTTGACGGCATCATACTTTGAATCAAAATTTTGTGTTGCCCCTTCTATAAAATAAATGGCTGTTTCGTCAGTTTTTCCATCTTTAGAAATAGCTAGTTTGATGATACCCTCTTTCAAGTTTTTTTCATTTTTTGTCTTAAAAAAACGAGCATTTTGATAATCAGTCGGACGGTCTTCATTTTTCATTACCAGCGTTCCTATTGGCGCAGTTGCTTGTACAAAAAATCCTTGTCCGATAGCAATATCTTTTGTTCCTCCATTAATACTAACTCCAGTTCCTGCTACATAATAAGCAAAAGTACCTTCATACTGACTTGTCGGAATGTCATAATAAATTGTATTCGAAATATTAGTATTTTCTATATTTCCGATTACTTTTTCCCAATCTAAAGGCGAAGGATATGGATTTCCGACCAAATTAAAACCATCTTGATTAAGGGCTATGATTTCTGTTCCTCCACTATTTGTAATTGTAATAGATTGAGTTCCATTGTTTAATATTCCATTAAATTTTAATGTTTGAGAAGTAGTAATATTTGCTTGATAACCTTTACCAACTTCTAAAAAAGCACTTGAGTTATTAGTTGGAACTTTATAATTAGAAATAAAATTGTTGTAAAACTGACTCGTCGTTCTGCCTGCATTGGTTTCATCATAAGCAAAAAAAGTAGGATAAGGACGCAGATAAGCTGGTTCGGTAGCAGTATTATAATTAGTGTTCAAAACCAAATTCATATAAGGCGCAAACTGACTAATTGTGGCATTTGAAAAAGGAGAAGAAAATAAACGATAACTTTTCCCATCAAAACCAATATTGTTTGAATTAGGAATCGTAGAAGGAGTTGGTAAATACCTTTCCATGATTACATTTCCTTGAATGGTGTTAGTTTCAGATTCGTTGATAATCATAGCTGTTTTGGTTGGTGTAGAACGCAAGGCAAACTCTGTGTTTGGATTTACTTCAATCTGTCCAGTTGCTTCTAAATGCACCAATTCTGTAACGCTCATTTTTCCTGCAATTGTAAGCTTGTTTCCATTATTTACTTTGATTTGATTAATTTCTATTTGGCTGTATGAAGTTGCATTAGAAGTGAATGTCAAACTTTTATCAATGACTACATTTTCATCGTAATTACGATAGGTTAGAATTTTCAGAATATCGTTTGTATTTGCGTTATCAATGGCTGTTTGTAATGAATTGAATAATACATTTGAACTCATATTTTGAATATCGGTAGCAGAAATCACATCAATATAAGCTTCTGTCAAACTAGGACTAACTCTAGAGTTGTCAGAACGAACCAAAGATGTAACAGGACTAGCAGAGAAAGGTAAATCAATTCTACTTCCTGTACTTACAGAAGAGTTCACTTGAAAATTTATAGATATGACGATTTCACTTTCAAAATTACTTGAAGTAGTAGTTATCCACAAAAGCGTAATTTTATTAGAAGAAGTACGGTATCTAAAACCGTTCAAGGTAGAAGTAACATTAACGAAAGACAGCTTATTTTCATCAAAGTCAATAGCCATTTGTCCTCCTTTTACATCATCTGCTGTCAAAACATAAGTTATTGTAGCTGTTTGATTTGGAATGCTTTCCGTATTTGAGCCTATCAAACTTTGCGCTTTCACTTCAAAAATAAATGAGCAGAAGCAAATAAGGAAAAAGAGAATTGAATATTTCATAGTTTTAAATTTAGAGTTAAGAAGGTTTTTATAAAAAGTAGGTAGCAGAAAATGCTACCTACTTTAATTTTTATTGAATTTACTGACTAACTTTTATTCTATTACTATCTTTTTGACAGTAGAGAAAGAAGGAGAACTAATAATCAAATTGTACATTCCCTTTGCAGCATTTGGAATAGCAACTTGATTCTTTCCTGCTTCAATTTCTGTTTTAAAAATAGTACGTCCTGTGGCATCTGTAATAGAGATAAACCCTACTTCTGGACTGTGGATAAAGAAACTTCCTTTATTTGGGTTAGGAAAAACAACAATTTCATTAATCATTTCTTCTCCTTCTTCTGAATCTGTTTTTAATAAAATTGGATAAGGAATTTTATTTTCATTGACATATTCAAAAGCAACAATACTAGCATCTGGATTCTTTGTGATAAAAGAAAGTAAAACTATGTTTTCATCTACAAATTTATCTTTGCCATTACCGTCCATACCAAGAACTGTAAGTTTGTTTTCTCTGCTTCTGTGTTTCAAATCAAATACTTGTGAAGTCAGTTCTTTTCCTTCTCCCTCAAAACGAGCAGAAAATATTTCTACATAAGCTGTATTGGTAGTAATAAAAGAAACTCTAAACTCTCCATTTTGTAGTTTTTCTACTTTACGTTCTACATAAAGAGGTAGCATTTCTATTCTATCTGTTGGTCTAGCGTATTCGAAGTCTAAATCGCCTAATGCGATTGCAGTTACTTCAATTGTTGTATTTTCTGTGATTGTTCTTGCAGGAATTCCCTCTGTATAACGAGGCGAAAAGGGATTAGTAGTCGCATCAATGGTAGTAAATACCCAGTCTGGAATATTTGATCCCCATGTGTCTTGGTCACCAAAATAGCCTATTTCAATGATAAGGTCTATATCTTCCAAAAAATTCTCATTATTTTTATCAAGATCACCACCAATTTGAATATATGAAGGATACTCTCCCTCATCTGCTATTACTAAGTCGTTTGCAATGGCAATATCTAAGATTTCAACGAAATCAGCATAAGGAATCGTGAAATTGTCCTTCTCTACTAGAGCCGAAAATTCAGTATCAACCACGTGAGGAATAACTACTTCTCCATCTGCATTTGTAGTATAAGTTTGTCCATCTACAATCACTCTTGTATTGTTTACAGGCTTACTATCAGCCGTTTGAACTCTTACAGTTACATCTGCTAAAGTAGCCAAACAGATAGTTCCGTCTATTGCTTCTATATCAAGTCTATTTCTGTCCTCATCAATGGCAGCTACTCTAGTAATTTCTGCTGTAATACAGTCTGCTGCTGTACTGCTTCTTGTTACTTTTACTTTTAGTAACTCATCTCCAGAAGTTAGACCAAAAGAAGAACCATTATTACTAGAAACAACTGCTCTAAGCTCAAATACATTAGGAGAAATTTCAACGACTCTATGGCTAATAGCAAATGAAGAAGGTAAAACTACTATTTGAGTAACTCCAGTATAAGTAACTCTAATTGTAAGATAAGAGGCAAGTGGCGTATTGTCTCCTTCTAATGTATAGCTTTGTTCTATTTCGTTTAGGCTAGAAGTTACATTATTTGCTTTCAAAAATAAGTCGCTTGTTGGTGGAGTAATGATAGAAGTTGCTTCTGCTGTTATATTAAATTCGCAGATTGGATTATTTGGATCATCTGACTCGATTCGTAACACGGCAGTTTGTACCCCCACTCGTGTAGGACGGAAATGCACATCAAAGTTACTTTGGTCTCCCTGTGCTAATGGAGAAATTATTCCTTGATTGGTAGTAAATTTGCCCCCAGTAATCGTAATACTTAAAATATTTAGTATTGCATTTCCTGTGTTTTCCATATTAAATTGCTTAAAATCTATTGTATTTACAGGAATAGAAGAAAAATCAATAGTAGAGCCACAGTCAGAACGCTCTCCATTTACTTTTAGAGTAAGCTGAGAAGTTCTAGCATTTCCATAAACAGTAATATCACACGAGTTAGCATTTGAAGCAAAAGAAAGTGTCTGCTGTTGCTGTCCTATTTGTGTAGGAGCAAAAGTAAATTGTTCTGTTATTTCAGAATTTGGAGCAATAGAAATTGGAAAGTTAGTCATAGAAGTAGAAAATTCTCCTCCAATGGTTACACCATCTATTATCAATGTACTGCTACTTGGATTTTTGATTTTTATGGTCTTTTGAGTAGAACCATTTAAGTCTGCAAAAACAGTAAGAACACCTCCACAGTTTGCTTCATCATTTCCTATTGTTACTTCTAACTGAGGTAATGAAACTACAATAGCTTCTTGAATATAACGACGACGAAAGAATCTTTCAGGGTCATTAGGTGCAGCTTCTTCATTTTCAATTTCAATTTCCCATATTTTTTCACTAGATGCAGTATTTGGAGGGAAATCAAAGGCAATTTCTGTAAAGCCACCTGCTCTCAAATCAGTTCCACTTGAAGGGTTTACGACACTAGCAACAGTAGTTCCATTTAAAGTTGTCGTAGAAATCCAATCCATAAGCTGTTGACCGATATTATTTATATAAATTCCTGTAAAGCTTTCTCCACTTGCAGCAATACGACGAGATTCATTAGGTGCATTTCTTACATCCAAACGTGCGGCAGTAAGAATAGGTGTACTTCCCTCTTGTGTATAAGTAAAGACTTTGTAACGATTTGGGTCAGAAGGAGCAGACTCACGATTCTCATAAGTAATTTTCCATTCACGACTAGTAGGTGTGGTATTTTCTGGAATACTAACTGTAACACTTCGTGTTCCATTTCCTGATAAGTTTCCACTACTAGGATTGACGACAGTTCCTATAACAGAACCATTCAAACGTGTTTCTACTTCCCATTCCATTTGTTGATCACCTAAATTTACGGTAGAAGCTTGCCAATTTGCTCCATTTGCAGGAATAACGTTGCTTTCTAGACGCATATCTCTTACTTCTAGTTGTGCAGGATTATTTTGCACCCTTCCTTCTTGAAAAACAGGAATAGTACGAGTAATAATTTCTGGCAAACCGTATCTAGAATAACCAGGCATTCTGTATTCTTTGAGTGTTACGGTGCCACCTCTTTGAGAAGTAGTTGTGTTTTCTGCAACATTTATTTTAAGAGAATTACTTCTTCCATAAAAAGTATCATCATCAAGAATAGCTGTTGAAGGAGTAACCGTTATCCAAGGCTCTGAAACTTCATAATCTACTATTACATTAGCATCAACAGCTCTATTTTGAAAACTAGAATAAGCAGGAAAGCGCATCAACGAAGTGCTTACTGTCAATAAAGGATCTTCTATCGTTACAGATGTTCGGTGTGGATTGAAACTTTGTCCTTGTAGAGAAGCAATTTGATATAAATTATATCTATCCAGTCCACCTTCTAATACTAGCGCATAATTTCCAGCCGAAGAACGTGTAATGTTGTTAAGAAAATTATTCAATGATGGCGTTAAAGCAACTGTATAAGTTTGTCCTGCTCTAATAGAAACATTAACAGAACCATTATTCCAAATAACGAGACGATCTCCATCAGCCGTAATAGCAGTTAATTGAATCCATCTAGAAACGGTACTTGAAGACGTATTTTTTACTTTGGCTTCAAACTGCTTAATCTGACCTCTTACCCATTTGTTTGTAGGTGTACTGTAATTACTTGACAGAGCAAAATCATAAAACTTCATACGTTCGGTTACATACAATGTAGTATTCAAACGAGGATTGATTTGTGCATTTGTAGAAACTAAACGGTTATTTATGAGATTGTAAACTACAAAATGAAGATGATCATTGGTAGCACCTACCCTACCTATTGTTCCTAAAAGAGTAGTTGTAGTAACTGGTGTTCCGTCTCTTTTAGAAACACTAATATCTACATGCAAATAAGCACTGTACCACTTTGTACCATTTGGGTTGGTGTGTTCTATTAAAATTTGTCCTGAAGAATTTCCTCCCCAGTTTCTAAACATTCCAGAAGAACGTATTACACCATTGGCAACAGCATAGACATTTTTTCCTCTATCAGCATTAATCGCTGGCGCACCTAGATTAACATCCCACGCCAGTCTGTCATTTGCCCCACCTACACCACCATTAGCCAGATGTCCTCCAGATTGGTGTTGATTAAATGTCCATTGATCACTAGGTGTAGCCCAACTATTTGCTCCGATACGAATATTTGTTCCATTTACAGGACTTAATACACTGCTAGGAGCTTGTGCATAGATTTGACTATAAATAAAGAAAATTAAAGTAGTTAAGAGAAGTTTCCAAGTAACTACTTCTTTTACATTTTGCAAGACTTGCCAATATGTAAGGCAAGAAAGCTGATTGAAAATAGGTAAAAAACGAGATTTGTAATTCATGATAATTATGGATTTTGTATAAAAAAATAAAATAATTGAACGAGATTGATAATTTATATGGCTTATTGATTTTTGATTAGATTCTGACTACCCTCCTTTCAGATAGCAGAAAAACATAGCGAGAAAAAAGAGAGTAACTCCTAAAAAAAGAATAATCAAAATTCCTTTGAGAGATGAGAATTTATCCTTTTTCTTTTCTTCTTCTTTCTTTTCTTTTGTCTGGCTTATTTTGTATTCCAAAAACTGCGAAAATGTAGAACTTAGAAGATTTTCGTATGCAGGATCAATAGTGTTTTCTTTTTTCAATTTCATAATTTTATGTAGTTAGTTGTAGAAAAATTTATTTAGTTAAAGAATATTAATTAATGCAAGTAACGACTATTTTTTATATAAAGTTTTGTTTATTTTTAACTAATTATAATATTAAAATTATATTTTATAATATTATCTAATAAAAGTATTATTAGTTTATTTGGAGTAGTTTGTGTATTTGTTAGAATACCTCCATAAAAAAGACCTTTACAATTACCTGTAATAAAATAGGTAATCATAAAGGTCTCTGCTACAAAAGATAGCGTTCGAACAAACGATTTTTCGGATAAATACCAAGCACTACACAACGACAAAGAAATTCGATAGTTAAATCTTTCGCCTCAATTTTTGTTCGAATGGTATTGATATGGCTTTCTACAGTACGAGTTTCAATATGCAGTTGGGCAGCAATTTCAGAAAAAGAAAAAGCCTCACAACGCAAGTAAGCAACTTGCAGTTGTCGTTTGGATAATAATTGTGATGATCGTTCAACAGTAGTCATAAAAAAAAGAATTAGTTGTGGGTGTATTTATTTGATACACCTAAACTAATTCTTTTTTTTGTTTTTTATTAACTACTTACTTTTATTAAATATAATATTATACAGAAAAATATGATGTTACATATAATATTATAAATCTCATTTTTATTTCTTTTAGATTTTGATGGTTTCTTGTATTCTGTCTAAAGTTTATCTATATCATTGAAATGAGTTCTGAAGGTTTTCCATCTGTCTTTATTTTCTGGTTTGTTGAGCAAGATAATGGCAGCAGAATGGTTTTCATTGTGTTCATCGTAATTACCAAAATGACTTGCTACTAAATTAGTTACATTATTTGTAGCATTGGGTTTTTGTTCTTGATCAAACTCTTTCCACTCTTCAAAGAAGACAGCAATTTGTTTGGCAGAGTCTTTACGTATTTGAGTATTATGTCTGCTTCCAAACTTTCCAAATGTAAATTGAGTATTACTAAATTTATTTTGTATTTCTGTTGGAATCATACTTTCTATTGATTTCATGTATCTAGATATTTCTAAAGAAGAAATACTTGTTTCTGTTTTTCTATTTATGTATCTACATATAAAATCAAAAATACTCAAATAAGCTTCTTCTGCTAAAAGTTTATCTTCTGCTACGCTTTTCTTTACATGATTTATAAGTTTAGTATTAAAACTCATAAAATCTAAGATAGCCAACTTATCTTTTACAATAGCTGAAATAGCTTTCTCTATTGCATATTTATCATAAGCACTATCGCCATTTTTTCTCATCTCATCAGTAATGAATTTTGCATTTTCATTCTCTTCATGATTAGAAATACCAATTACAATACTACCTTTCCATTTTGACTTAATAGCAACATATAAATTTTTGGTTAGTTTGGCTTCATCTACTGTAAGGTCAGAAAGATTTAATGAGAAATCCAAACCAATTATCTTTGGTGCAGCCTCTTTAGGAATCAGTTCTAACAATTCGTGGGCTGTTTCCCTTTTATCACAAACAATAGCCTTTGAAAATAATTTATTTTCTTTAAGTTGATCTATAAAAAGAGCTATTTGTGCGCTTTGGTCTTCTATCAATAATAGTGTTGTTGAGGGAAGATTTTGTATTTCTTCTTTTTGGTCAATATTGATGAGTTCATAAGTTTGCTCTTGAGAGTCATGTAGAGACTCTCTAATTCCTTCTTCGTAGCTATCAAAAAGACGTTCTGCCGTACTATTATGTTTGTAGGCTTTAGCAAAATTACTCTTCGATTTTGTAATAAAAAATACTTTAAACTGGTTCATGATACTGATTGATTATTTTTTTATGTTGTATATCGGAAAAGCAACTGACATCTTAACAGAAGGAATCTCTTCTTCTATGAGTTCTGGTTTGAAATATCTTGGTGCTCCTCCTTCATTATGTTCTATTTTTAAAGCTCTAATTTGTGTTTGTAGATAATCATTGAGAAAAAGTAATCCATTTCCTGTACCCTCACCATGTTTAGACTCAACACGATTATATCCGATAATTTTAAGTATATCGATGTCTATTACAGTACCTACAGTAGTAAAGGAAATAATAACTTTTCTATCTTCAACTTTCCAATCGAAATGCATGAGACCAATATATTCGTCTTCTAAACCTATTTCTTCTCTAATTTCATCAATATATTTTTTAGTTTTATTGAATTGAATTAGTCCGTTTTCTATAAAATTTCTTTCTAAAACACCTAGCGCAAATTGTGTAAGAGGTATTTTAATTCTTACGTTTCTATCTTTTTCTTTTGCCCCGTACGAAGGTGAGTACACCACTTTTATACCTACTTTACCTGCTTTTTTCTTTGTTTCATTAAATAATACACTGCTAGATACTTCTTCAAAATCATTAATATCAAGTGCTGTTATTAATATTGATGAATCTCTTATGAATCTATTTGCTTCATATTTCATGGTTTCTACTATTTTTATAAGAAAAGGATCTTTTATTTTTCTCAATAATATATCTGCGGGTTTTTTTATGTGATTACTCATTACATTTTTAAAGTCATGAAACAATGAACCGTGCATAAACAGCTTACTTTTGTTAGTAAACTCTTGTAGTGTGTATTTCATTATTTCTACTATAAAAATTTGATCCATTAATTCTTTTATCTTTAACTTTTCGACCTCATTAAAAATAGGCTTCTCAAAAATCAGCAAGACAGAAGCATTTACCGTAGCTCCTCCTTCTGTGTTACTGTTATGTTTCCAAAAACAATGCTGTCCAAAACCTACACCTTCAAGAAGTTCTATAAACTCATCAAACGTTCCTTGCTTTCCTATACCATCTGGATATTGACTATTAAATGATAAATCTTCATAGGAACTCAAAGACATAGTGCTAGTTCCATAAATACGATCCTTATTTTTATTTTTATTGGTCAACCCCATGCTTCCATACTTATTCAAAAACGTCTTCAAAATACTTTGATGATATAAATTTGGTGCTATTGAATTAGCATAAGCATTTATAGCTCTATAATCATGTAGCATAAACACATCTAAAACTATTAGCTTAGATTTTGTCTGTTTTTCTATTTTATCTCTATAATCTTGTAATAGATCTTCTGTGATTATGCTCATGTACTTGTATAATTAATTTTCTCTTAAAAAAATATTTTTTGTACTATTTACGAGTTAATACTTTCAATTCACTTTTTGATGATACTCATTTATAAAAGAAAGCTGTAAAACTTTATCCCAACTTGGTATTTCCTTTAAGAATCCTAGTTCTTTCATATCTGTTGCCATCTGATTCCAAGAATCTTTATCTGTATAAAGGATTTTATTTTCATAGCCTTTGAAATAATCTAGTCCTGTTTGAAGGCCGAGTAACTCTTTTTCTTCATTTATACTGTTATCAAAGTTTTTTAATGATGCAATTGCTTTTTTAGGATTACTAATTGCTTCTTCCCAACCCTTAGCTACACTATTAATAAATGCTTGAACAAGTTTTGGATTATTTTCTACTGTTTCACGTTTAGTAAAATAACAGATACCTTTAAATTTAATTCCATAATCTTTTGGTTCTATCAATGTATATTCTATGCCTGCTAGTTTTAGAGCTGAAGGCTCATCATAAATAAAAACAGGACGCAAATCACATTCATCTTGTGCTATAAAGTTTCTAATTTCAAAAGGTATTGGTACAGGCTCAAAGTCTTTTTGTCTTTCTAAATTAGTTTTGGATAAAAATACTTCATACAAATATTGCATATTTCCTCCTGGTAACTCTCCTATACGTTTTCCTTTTACATCTTCAATAGAATTGATATTTTTTTCTTTTTTAGCCAACCAAACCCCTGGAGAGTTATAGCTTACCAGTCCAATAATTACTAGATCTGCTCCTTTTTCATTGGCTGTCAATACCAAATCAGAACCAGCTACTCCAAAAGTATTAGACTCTGCTTGAATTAGTTTTATTGGATCTAATCCAGGCCCACCTGCTTCAACTTTCATTTCTAAATTATTCATAGAATCATAAAAATCAGCAGCCATCATTTCTCCTACAAAAGAACAAGAAGGAATCCAGTTGAGCCTAACTGTTGTTTGCATAGTCTGCTCTTTTTCACCAGTATCGGTAGTTTCTTCATTTTTTTTATTCTCTTTACATGAGAGTAGACATAAAATTAAAAAAAGAGAGGCAATAGAATTTGAAAGTTTCATATTTAAGAGAATATTAAGGTAATAAATAATGGAAAATTTGAATTGTAGGAATGCTCATCTATCTTTTCTTCTGTGTGTTCTGTAATAGAAAGTAGATTAAATCCTTGTTTAAGCACTTCATTTATAGTATCAGCAAGTGTCCAATGAAAGTCTGTAAACTTTACAGTTTCTTTTGGGTTTTCTGCTGATTTCATGTTTATCGTAAACGGATCAAACTGTTTATTATAATTGAATTCTTTATCTTTCGAATACTCAGTATAACATACTCTGTATTCGTATTGACGAAAACATGGATGTGGAATAGTAATTATAACCTTACCTTCGTCTGTTTTACATCTTTTGAAAGTCTGTAATATATCTTGAAACTCTTTTAAGTTATCAATACATATTAATACTAAACTAAATAATATACAATCATACTTTGAAGAAGGTATTTCACTTGCTTCTTCATAATAATGACAGTTATTTCTATCTAAATTTTTACAGGCTTCTTTTGCTAACTCAACATTTATATCATAAAAGTCAATACTTGTATCTTCTGCTACCAAACTACTTATAAAGCCATCTCCACATCCATAATCTAATAATTTTTTTGGAGACAAATCGTTTATCAATTTGGCTATTTTAGGATGGAAAAAAAGATATTCAGGATTATCTAAATTAAATAAACTCTTTCCTTGCTCTGTTGCCCAGTAATTGTTTTTATGTAAGTTCAAATTTTTCATTAAACGATTTAAAATTAAATTAAGAAAGATACCATTTGCCCAGCGAAATTTCTATCACAGAAATGATAGCAAACATCATAAGACCTAATAAAGTTGATAAGAACAAACTACTCATCATAAGCTCGGGTTCTAATCGCAAAGCACTTACATAAAGATTTCTACCCAATCCAACAATAGCACCACTAAACTCTGCTACTATTGCTCCTATAACAGACAACGTAGCAGCTACTTTTAGTCCAGCCATTGTATTAGGTAAAGCAAGAGGAAAATAAACGTAAATTATTTTTTGATAAGTAGTCGCATTATATATATACATCAGTTCATTTATATTTTTATTTATAAGTTTTACTCCGTTTCCAAAATTCACAAAAATGGGAAAAAAGCAAAGTAGAGCAGACATAAATATCTTAGCTGTTATTCCCATACCGAACAAAATTATAAATAATGGGGCAAGAGTAATAAGAGGGATAACTTGGCTGATAATAAGAATAGGAAATATAAAATCCATTATTTTAGGATAATAAAAACATATTATCATTGCTATAAAACTGAATACTGTAGCAATTAATAAACCTGAAATAGATTCAATAAATGTAACACCAAAAGCTTCAATAAGCTCTGAAAAGTTTGCTATAAAGTATTCTGTTATTAAAGTAGGAGAGCTGATAAGAATGCGTACAGTATTAGATGTTGCACTATACTCCCATACTATCATTACGATAAAAATCAACAAGATATATGTAATAGACTGCCAATATTTCATTAGTTAAAGTATTTTCTAAGTAACCTTGAAGCTACTTCTTGAGTAAAAGGATATTCTTTGTAAATATCTTTTTTTAGTATTGTGTTTAGAGTTTTTATAGCTTCATCAGTATCTACTAAGTTGGGATCGACAAGCAAAAATAAGTATATCCATTTTTTAGTTGGTGGTATTTTTGGGTTTTCAAGTCGTTTTTCTATAAAAGTAAGTGTGTTTGTCAGAACTTCAAACTCTCTTCTTTTTTGACTATATAAACTTATTTCAGAAACAGAATTAATCATATACTCATATATTTTTTCGTGCCATTCGTGTGTTAAATCTTTATAGTTGAGAATATCCCACAAAAGAGTATAACGAAAATCCTTATTTGCTCCATTCCATAACCTAATTAAACGCTCATTTACCTCTTTCTCGTGAGAAAACTTTCTTATTAATAATAAATCTTTAGTAAGAGAATCTGTTTTATCTTCATCTTGATAGTCTTTTTCTATCTTATCTATTATTTTATATACTTGTTCTTTAGAAATATTATCTCTTACATCATCAATTAATGGCGCATTTTCCATTATCAAATTCTGTATGGTTAGATATTCTTCTTGTAGATTTTTTATGGCATCTATTTCAAAAACTCTAGGTAAGGGTTTATCTATATGTATTTCATCTAATACTTCACTTCCTTGCCCAAATACAAGGATATGATTTGATAGCAATAATGCTTCTTGAATATCATGCGTAACAATAATAATAGTAGGGAAATAAGTGCTACGTAATTTTTCCAATTCTTGATAAAGAATAAAACGCCACCTAATATCCAAACTGCTAAAAGGTTCATCTAATAAAATTAAATCAGGTTTTGTAATAAAAGTACGTGCCAATGCAGTACGTGTTTTCATTCCTCCAGATAAACTTTTGGGTAAGTAGTCTGAAAAATTACTCAAACCTACCTTATCAATCATTTCTAATAAGGCTGCTTCATTCAACTTATTACTAATTTTTAGTGGTAGATTAATATTTTCTTTAACAGATAGATTAGGAAATAGAGTCGCTTCTTGAAACATAAAACCAACTTTATCTTTTTCTACATATTCTTTAGGAGTATCATTCTCTAAAGTAATTTTACCTGATAAATAGACACCTTTTTTCTTTTCTATTAAATTTGATAATAGACGTAGAAAAGTAGATTTACCACTTCCTGATGAACCTACAATAGCAACTATTTCTTGAGTTTTTATATCAATAGTAATATCCTTTAGAATATCCTTAGAATCTTGGCTATACCTAAATGATAAGTTTTCTACTATGATAGACATTATCTAGTAATTGTAATGATTGAAATTATTTAAACCTATAAATCTTTGTTCAAACCTACTACTAATATCAAGCATATTCCAAATAAAACAGTCAAATTGAGATGAATAATATATAATATTATAAAATCAGATACAATATTATACATTTTTCAGGGCAAGTTTTACTTCTCTAAAAAAAATGCTTGAATTAAATTTTTACACTGACTTTCAAAACCCTATTCCAAAAAATTTCGTTTATCTGCAAAACTTGTAGTGGATTGTAAAAAAATATATGAAAGACGACACAAAAAATACGAAGACAAATCTGAAAAATCAATCTGCTAAATCAACTATTGATGATTTTGGTAATTTAGACTTGAATAAATACAAGAATAAAAAAGAAGAAACTAACGTAATTAAAGAAAACATTCTTATTCCACTCTCCAAAACTTCAAGAGATGGAAATAGTAATGATGATAACAAAACTGACAAAAAAAGTACACACGCAGAACGTGTCTATAAATTTCGTATGCAGCGTTTGCAGTACATCAAAAAAGATATTGGTGCAACCAGAACTCAAATAGAAAAGGCTCGTAATCATGTTCGTAGAGAATTAATGCCAATTATTGATAGAATTGCGACACAAAAATTTGAGTATGTTCGGATTTTGGATGAAGCATACGAAAAACAATTTTTTACCTTAAAGCAAAAAGAACATATCCGTAAACTTATCGAAGATAGAAGTCATCAGCTTTTGCAGCAATACCGTTTTGAGCCTGCTCGCAAAATGTATAAAAAGTATGTCAAGCACAATCGAAATTTGGATACTGATGTCTTTGGTTCGGCTAGTGATGTAGCAAAAGAATTTGCAGAAGCAGTAAATGATTTGCTTTTTGATTGGAGAAAAGACAGAGAAAAGGATAAAAAAAGTAAAAAACGTTTTGATATTAACTCTGATTCTGATAATCCAGATGAAGAAAATGAAAGTTTTAGAATAGAAAATTTTGATACAGGAAACAAAAAACGTGTCGTCTTTCATTCTGACAAAAAGAACAAACCTTTTGATACAGCACAAGCTCTACGTATTCTTTACACTCGTTTGGCAAAAGACTTGCACCCCGATTTGGAACGAGATGAGAAGCGAAAAGTAGAAAAAAATGATGTGATGCGCCGTCTGACAGAAGCCTATAAAAATGAAGATTTGTACGAACTTCTACAAATTCAGTTTGAATACAATGCCGATAATTCAGAAAATTATACCGATGCTCTTCCAGAAGAACAGCTAAAAGTAATCAATGAAACGCTACTTGCTCAAATCAAAAAATTACAAGAAGACTATAAAGAAATGACTGTTTTTGGTGAAGATGCTATTTTGTACCGTCAGTTTTGCGCTCCTAATGACCCAAATGGAGATATGACAGGCATAAAAGTAAATCGACATAAAGAAGAATTAGTTTTTGAGCTTTTAGATTTGAAAGATGAAATGCAGACAGTACTTAGTAAAGACAAATTTGAAAAGTATTTGAAAAACCTTTAAAATAGATTGAAGGAAATCTAAAGAGATAAAACAATACAAGTGAACAGTTTATTTATTTAGACATCTATTTTCACTTATCTAAGTTTTATAAACCTGTGTAAAAATGATTGAAAAACCATTACCTGTTGTAGAAAAAGGAGATTATTATTTCAATGAAGAAGGATTGATGGTTTTTACTGCTCAATATCATTTGAAAAGAGGTTATTGCTGTAAGAATGTGTGTCTGAATTGTCCTTGGAGTTATAAAGGAGGTGAAAATAAAAAAATAAAAAAAAGTAATTAGTAATATATTAATAACTTTCTCGTATCAATATATAATCATCTTCTACATTTATTGTAGTATCTTTGAATTGAAGGGCATTGTCTAATAACATAAAATCTCTAACGACATAGATATCACCTTCCCATGTTTTGTGAAACTCTCCAGATTCATCGTAACTGCTTGTCCAAGTAGTAAATAAAACACGCCCTTCTCCTTTGTTATTTATCATTACTTTCTGAAAATCTGTTTTCATAGATAAGTAACTGTACAGCATAGGTACACTCATTCCATACGCTATTTTTGCATTATACGTTTTTCCTTCTTCTACTATTCTGAATTCTGATTTGACGTACAATTTTCCATTATCATAAGGAAAGTTAGCTACTTCTTTACTCAAATATTTTTTAGAATGATAATCTATAACTCTATGTTGTAATAACCACGTTTTAGCTTCTAGGCTAAGCAAAGCAGTATTCCAAATCAAAGGCAATGTGTTTTCTAGCTTCCAAAGTTCTAATTCTGCATCTGAATAGGCATCAGAACCGAGGCTACAATCTTTGCATTCTTCCGAAATAATATTGTAATGGTAGGCTTGCAGACTATCTTTTAATAGGTTTTGAGCAGTTTGAGGTAAAAAAAGAGTTTCATTATCTGTTGTAGAAAGCGAATAGGAAGAAGAGAAAAAATAATTTGAACCTATCATTTCCTGCCTAAAAGCATCTATGCGCTCTCTCAACGTCTGACTCTTTTCATACGTATATTCCATACTCTGAACAGTATTCATAGAATCGCCTTTTACATTTTTCCAGTTTGTTTTGAAGTAACCTATTTTATTTTTGTCTTGTTGATAGAGGCCAAAAAAACCTTTTAGTCTAGTATTTGATTGTTGTATTAAGGCTGTCGCTTGAACAAAACTTTGCTGGCGTGAAAAAATATCATACGCCAAACTTAGCGAAATGATAACAACCAAAACCCATAAGACTATAGAAATAGTGTTTTTCTTCATAGACTATAAACGAAAATCAAAAAATAGATAAAGAGTGTACTTGAAAAAATACGTATTCCAAAAATACATATTCAAAGAATGATAAACAATAGTAATCCTATATTATTGCTGGCTAAATACTGTATAATATAAATTTTGTAATAAAAATGATAGCGTTTCATATAACACCGTCAACAAGACTAAAGCACTCGTTGAGATTTTGAGAAATAATCCTCGTTGACGGCGAAGCCTTAACAAGGGTAGAAAATGCTACAAAAATTCAATTTGATTTATCAAATTGCTACATTCGAAGGAGATAAAAATAAATTAAAACACAAAGTTGGATAAAACAATTAGTTTAAAATTTAGTATGCTTATCCTCTCACAAAAAGAAGAAAGAAAGTAGTTTAATGTTTCGAAGTTTGCAAACAAATTTATTTAAAACCCAAACCAAAAGTAATTCTATAAGTTAGCAAGATTATAAAATTAGCACTATTATTTAATTATTTACCTAATTATTTACTTAACTATCTACAATTTTGACATCTTCTACTTCAAATTCTGCAACAACAAACAAATTATCTACTTTTCGAAAAAGATATTTTGGAAGGGTTGGAAGCCAAGCAAAAAAGACTTTCTTCTAAATATTTTTATGACGATGAGGGAAGCAAATTATTTCAAGCTATTATGAATCTGCCCGAGTATTACCTTACTCGTAGCGAATACGAAATCTTCGAATCGTACAAAGAAAATCTCTACTATCAGTTCTCAAAAGATACAGAAAACTTTAATCTAGTAGAATTAGGAGCAGGCGATGGACTAAAAACACAGGTTTTGCTCTCTCATTTTGTAGAAAAAGCAATCCCTTTTACTTATTTGCCGATTGATATTTCAGCAGAAGCTCTTCATCAATTAAAATTACGATTTGATAAAACTATCCCTTCTCTTAATTTTGAAGGAATAGAAGGAGAATATTTTGAAGCACTAGCAGAATTGAAGGTTAAAAATAATGAGAGTAATCCTAGTAGCAAAGAAAACACAAGAAATATTGTTCTTTTTTTGGGTTCGAATATAGGAAATTTTGGAAATGACCAGAGTTTGAATTTTCTCAAACAGTTAGCCCAAAACTTAAGTAAAGATGATTATTTGCTTCTAGGATTTGATGTAAAAAAGCATCCACAGATTATCAAAATGGCGTATGATGATGCAGGTGGAGTAACAAAGGCATTTAATCTAAATCTTTTGAAACGAATAAATAGAGAGTTGGAAGCAAATTTTAATATTGAAAAATTTGATTTTTATTCTACTTATATTCCTGAAACGGGGGAGGTAAGAAGTTATATTGTAAGTGGCACAAAACAAGAAGTAATTCTCAAAAAGTTAGACAAAACTATCAAATTTGAGTGGGGAGAAACTATTCATACCGAAATTTTCAAAAAAATATAGTGTAAATCAAATGAAAGAGATTACAAATCAAGCAGGTTTTGAGTTTTTAGAATCGTATACCGATTGCAAAGGTTATTTTATGGATATGCTCTTGAAAGTAAAATAATTTTAAATGAGTACGTAAAAAAAGCCATTCACAACTAGTGTAAATGACCTTCTTGTTAGCTTAAAGATAAACAAGATTGTAATTTGTATTCAATTCTACATTTTGAATTCTAAGTTCCAAGTTCTAATTTTTTTAGTTTGCGTATCTAATTGTTGCTTTATAATTTCCTGAGAGGTCGCAGCCTTGCATATCTAATTCTATCATTCCTGTCCCAAAGAATAAGTAGGTTTTCTTTCTCCACGAACCGTCTTTTTTCTCCATAAAAAGAGTAATTTCTACCTGCCCACCGTTAGGAGAATAGACATATCCTTTTTCTGCTTGCGCTCCTATTTCATTTCCTTCACAAGGCAATTTATTTACTTTGAATACCTTAAATTTAGGAGTTTGGTCTTTTTGTTTGTGCATCTCTTCTACTTTGTAGGTGTCTGGAAAAGAACATGTTCCATCGTCTTGAAAGCACGCAAAGGCGTAATAATTTCCTGTATAATTACAATCAGACAGTTTTAATTCAATAAAACCTGCTCCTTGTCGGGTGTACTCTTTTTTCTCCCAATAGCCTCCTCGTGTCTGTACATAAACAGCTACCACTACCCAGTCTGACGAACGAGTACTTACATAGCCTCTATCGAAACTACATCCACCCTGTTTGCAACCGTTTGGAGTGCTGCGTTCGGTAAGTTTGAATTGAGGTTTTTCAGTTATTTCTACAACTCTATTCTCTTTATTTAGAGATACATCTGGAGTAGGTAGAACAAAAAAATTCCAATTAAAGATTAAAAATAATGAGTAAAAAAGCAATTGCATACGTGAGTGATATTTATAATAAGGTCTTTTTTTTATTCAAAAATACATTAAAATTCAATACTTTACTAATAGGTCGTTAAATTTCAATAAAAATACTTTTAGTACTATTATTGAATTAATAGTTGATTCTACTAAATAAATTTGATTGAATGAGGTTTCAATATCAAAGTAGCAAACAAAGTACCTACTTTCCTTTTTACTATCTAAAACTTTATTCATTCAATATATCTACCAAAATCTTTGTCTTATAACTTTCAAATTAGGCTTAGTATTCTTAATTTTGAAGTTTTAGATTCTCGCTTTTTTATTATATAAGATAATTTTTTGTTTAGTCGTTTTCTAATTGTCTGAATAAAGGATAAAGTTAGTAAAAAATGAGCAATACTTAATTAATGATTTAGTAATAATTTATTTTGATTTGATTTATACTAAATTACATACCCAAAAACGTAAAAAATGATAGTAGTAACAGGTGCAGCAGGTTTTATTGGTAGTGCATTGATTAGTCGTCTTTTGGCAGATGGTCATAATATTATTATTGCTGTTGATGATTTTTCATTCGTTGAAAAAAACAAAAATTTAGAACAAAAGAAAATTATCAAACGTGTAGAACGAGAAGATTTTTTTAAATGGCTAAACAAAAATTATATAGAAGTAGAGTTTATATTCCATATTGGTGCACGAACAGATACCACCGAATTTGATTATACTATTTTCGAACATTTGAATGTGAATTATAGCAAAAAAATGTGGAAAGCCTGTTCTGAATATTCTATACCGTTGGTTTATGCGTCTTCGGCAGCTACTTATGGAGCAGGAGAATATGGCTATCAAGACGATGAGAGTAGAATTCCATTACTAAAACCACTCAATCCTTATGGAAAATCAAAACAAGAGTTTGATATTTGGGCATTAGAACAAGATAAAACGCCTCCTTTTTGGGCTGGATTGAAGTTTTTTAATGTCTATGGACCTAACGAATTTCATAAAGGACGTATGGCTTCAGTTATTTTCCATACCTATCATCAGATTTTAAAAACTGGAAAAATGAAGCTTTTTCGTTCTCATAATCCTAATTTTAAAGATGGAGAGCAGCTTCGTGACTTTGTTTATGTAAAAGACTTGATAGAAGTATGTTTGTTTTTGATGAACGAACAGCCAAAATCTAGCATTTATAATCTTGGAAGTGGAATCGCTCGTACTTTTTTGGATTTGGCAAAGAATACGTTTTATGCCTTAGACAAAACTCCTGACATTGATTTTGTAGATACGCCTGCTGATATTCGTGATAAGTACCAATATTATACGCAAGCAGATATGGAAAAACTCAAAAATGCTGGTTATACCAAAACATTTCATACGCTAGAAGAAGGTGTAGAAGATTATGTTAAGAATTATTTGGTAGAGAATAAGTATTATTAAAATCAATTAAGTAACGATTGCGAATTTGAAATGATGATTATCGGTTAGTTAATTTTCAAAATTGCGTACATAATTGAGTTACCTCATCTTGTAGTTCGCAGGTTTTGATTCGTAATTTCAATATGAGTGACGTTTTCCTATTTCTGAATAGAAACTTGTTTTCGACAAAATAATAGTTTTTTTTCCATAAAATAATGTTTGCAAACCCTATTCTATGTAATAAAGACGATTGCACAGAATAAAATTTGGTAACTATTTGTTTATTTAGAAATGTCATTCATGTTGTAATTTGTAATCAATTTTATCTACCTCTATAAAGCAGAAATTGTCCAATCACAAGGACAAACAAACTCAAAACTGTGCTTGCTAGTATTGAAAAGAAGTTGGAAAACCAAAGTGAAAAGTTACTTCCTTGTATTAAAAACAAGATTGCATGATGAAGGAATAGAGTAATTCCTGCATACATTACAAACCAATTGAAACCTAGTTTTGAAAGAGTAGGAGTTTCTATAGATTCATAACCACCACTTGGTCGCAAAAACTGTATAAGAGAAGGACGAATAAAGGCAATAATTACCATTGTTGCAGCATGAACGCCTGCCGTATCATAAAAAATATCTACTGCTAATCCCATCGTAAAACCCAAAAGCAAAAGAGCAGTAAGACTTATTTCTAAAGGAAGTAAAAGCAAAAAGCCAACATAGACAAAACAAAATGCCGTATCAAAAAGAGCTACGTTTCGGAAGAGCAACACTTGAAGAAGCCAGTAAATAAAAAAACTAATTAGTTGAGCAATACTATTTGGATTCATTTTGTTAGTTCTATTTTTCTAATGTAACCTCTTCTAATGAGTCTATTTCTGCTTTATATTTATTTTCAATAACATAGACATAGGAAAGTGTAGTAAAATCAGTCGCCAAACGCATTCTCACTTCATTGAAGTTTCCTTTTGCAGACGTAAAATTGACTTCCTCTATGTAACCCACCAAAAATTCTTTTGGATAAAAACTATTTTCTACACTCGTAACTACTGTATCACCTACTTTTATATCTTTTGCAGAAGTGTAAAGCAAGTTTGAGTTTTTGTAATCTGTTCCGTCCCATTGTGTGGTTGCATTTACTCCATTTCGCTTTATTTGCGAAGCTACTTGATAATCAACGTGTAAAATACTTCTTACTGTTGCATAATTAGTAGAGACGGCTTCTACTTTTCCCACAATTCCAAAATCTGTAATTACACCCATTCCTTTTTTTACTCCCTGGCTACTTCCTTTATTAATCGTTAAAAAATTTCGTTCCAACAAATAAGAATGCTTAATTACCTTAGCAGGAATAAGTTGATATTGAGAAACAGATAGAAGTTGAAGAGAATCCAAATTTACAAACTTATTAGACAGCGAAAGAAAGCGCAAACTATCTTTTTGTTTTTGAGAAAAATTGGGATAGATTTTGTCAAAAGCTAGTGTGTCCTCCACTTGATTTTTGCGTAATTGAGAAGCCAAAAGTGAATGAAGTTTTGCATTTTCTTCCAAAAGCCGTTCATTTTCATCTTTTAGATTCCAGCGAGTAGCTATCCAGTTTTGCATATCCAGACTCGTTCCGACTACCGAACTAGCCGAAGTCAGAACCACAATTCTTTGATAGGTATTGTGATTAATAATCAACCAAAAACAAACTGCTTCTAACAAAAGAAAAAGCAAAAAATTACGAAACCGATAAAGAAAATTAATTAATTCTTTCAAGTTATAGTTTAATTACGACCTTTTAAAGCAGCGAAGCTAATTACATTTTATCGAACACAGAGAATAAAATAAATTAAGGAGTTAGATTTCAGAATTGCAAGTTGCTCAAGCTAATTAAAATATTTCAATAAAAATGACACAATTCATTTTCTCTTCTCTCGCCCCCATTCCCCTCATTCCCATTCCCTATAATCTAATCCAACAAAACAGGTTTGAAGCGAGCTACATCATTGAGAGCAATACCAGTTCCACGCACTACGGCACGTAAAGGGTCTTCTGCAATATGAATAGGAAGTTTTGTTTTGAGAGAAAGGCGTTTGTCAAGTCCACGCAAAAGCGCACCACCACCTGTCAAATAAATTCCATTTTCGTAAATATCAGCAGCCAATTCTGGAGGCGTAATTTCAAGTGCTTTCAAAACAGCTTCTTCAATCTTAGAAATAGATTTATCCAATGAAAAAGCAATTTCGCTATACGATACCTTTACTACTTTTGGGATACCAGTCATCAAATCTCGTCCACGAACTTCGTAATCATCTGGAGGAGTTTCTAGCTCCGACATGGCAGCACCTACTTCAATTTTTATTCTTTCTGCTGAGCGTTCACCTATCAAAAGGTTATGCTGACGGCGCATATAATCCAAAATATCTTTATTAAAAACATCTCCTGCTGTACGAATAGATTGGTCACAAACAATACCTGAAAGCGCAATAACGGCAATTTCAGTAGTTCCACCTCCAATATCTACAATCATCGAACCGATAGGTTGCTCAATATCAATGCCGATACCAATAGCTGCTGCAATGGGTTCTTTTATCATATAGACTTGTTTTGCGCCTGCTTGTTCGGCAGATTCTTTTACGGCACGTTTTTCTACTTCTGTGATGCCAGAAGGAATACAGATTACGATTCGGTTAGAAAGATTAAAACGGCTGCGTTCGATCATCTTGATAAGCCCTTTTATCATTTGTTGGGCTGCATCAAAATCTGCAATTACACCATCACGAAGAGGACGAATAGTGCGAATATCCTCGTGTGTTTTTTCGTGCATTTGCATGGCTTTTCTTCCGATAGCCATTACTTTTCCTGTGCGTTTGTCAAGTGCAATAATAGAAGGTTCGTCGACGACGATTTTCCCTCTATGAATAATTAGTGTGTTAGCAGTGCCCAAATCAATGGCAATATCGCTAGTAAAAACGTCAAAGAAACCCATAAGAAAGAGTGAGTAGCAGGATTGTTTCTTTATTTTGTTAGCAATTTTTCTAACAAAACAAATGGAAATATTTTATATATAAATTTACTCACAACTGTATTTTCAAGTTGAAGCAAACTAAAATTCTAATTAAGCTAAATCTAATCATTATGAAAAATAGAATAATGAATTATAGTATTTTCAAAATTAGATTTAATTATTTGTGTAGTTGGTAGTTCTTGATTTTGGAGAAGGTTACTTTTTAGTATTCTGAATCTTGAAAACTATCAGCTCTTTAAAGACTAATCTTAACTAAAAATCAATACAGAAAGAGGTATTCTCTAAATCATGTACAAAATTAGATAATTTAAACAGAAATCAAACTTATATTAAATTTATTTTGTATTTTTTTGAGTAAAATTATAGTACTACTCCAAAATCTGAATTGAAAACAGTTGAATTTTTGGAAAATTGTTGAATTCTTTTTCTATTAAATTATATCTGACTGATTAGATGGATTTCGTGGAACAGGTTTCAAGTTTGTATCAAAAAGTAATTTTGTTTGTCCGTTTTGACTAAATTTAGGAGTATCTATCAATTCTTGTAAAACAGCAGCCTCATTTTTGAATACTTCATACCAAACAGAAAAAAAGCCACAACTATATCTATAATAGCAGAAACTGTACACTTATTAGTTTTGTATTCTATAATTCTATTGATTGCTTTGCTCAACGCTTCTAATCGTTCTTTGTGTCTTGTATCCTCGTCTCCTTCTTTTGTAGTAATTGAGTTTAACTTATATATATCAATTAAATTGTTGGCTTTTCGTCTTTGTTCTGTAGTCAATAACTTATTAGGCTGAATTATACAGTAATTGCTGATTGGATATTGAAATGCAATGGCTGTATTGTTTAGATGTGTCCAATAGTAATTTTTTCTATATGGAGTTAAAAGTTCATTTTTTCCTTTTCTGCTATTACAATAAATACAAATTAATAAAAAATTATCCCAATGTGCTTTCAGTCTAGGATATTTTATTTGAGAGAAAATATGCTCAATAGTAAGAGAGGGTGTTTTCATTTCACATAGATGACAATAGCCACCAGTTCTTTTTTTAAGAATAGAAATTGCTTTTGTAGGGTCTGTAAACGCTTGTTTCAATTTTCTCTTAGCTGTAAGAGGCCAACTTCCTTTGTAGATTGGACGCATAATATAATTTTAGTCTTCTTTTTGGTCTAAAAATGCTTTGTATTCTGGATCATCAGTTTCATTTTTCACAAAAGAATCCAAACTTTTACTAATTTTTTTATAATCATCTAATGATAATTCTTTCTTCTCTTCTATTTTGTCTAATTTTTTCATAGCTTTATTATATCGTTCTTCAAAATTATCACTTCTGATGTTTTCTACTCCCATTATTTCTGTTGCTACTTTATTAATAGCTAACTCTTGTGGTGAATGTTGGATAAAATACTGTTGATTTATATCATCAAGATTAATCAATTCTTGTCTTTTAAGACTTTGCACTATAAAAGGAGAATGAGTGGTGGCAATAAACTGAATTTTTGGAAACGTATGCTTTAAATCTTCTACAACTCTTCTTTGCCAGTTTGGATGTAAATGTAAATCAATTTCATCTATTAAAACAATCCCTTCTGTATCAATTACAGCATTTTCTCTCAAATGAGGATTTAATTGAATACAACGATAAGCTATATCAGCTACCATTCCTATCATATTTCTAAATCCATCACTTAATTGGCTATACTCTAATTTTTGTTTTTTGCCTTCATTATCTATAAACAAACCTATCAAATCATCTTTTTTGTAGTCAAATTTCATGTCTTGCCAACGCTTATCAGGAATCATAGAAAGAATAGCATCTTTAAAAGCTTTATGTAATTTGATATCTAATTCATCTTCAAATTTTTCAATGTTATTTTCCTGTGTTTTATACCAAGATAAAAATTCTTTACTAGAAGATTGAGCTGACAATGAATTGGTATAAGCAGCAATTACTCCTTCTGGTTGTTTTTGATACTTGACTTTATCGTGTTCTGCCCACAAACGTCCTGTTCCGTGATAAGCAAAAACTGGAAATAGTATTTTTTCGCTTTTTATATCTCTACTTTGCTTCAATTTTTTTTCAGCAATTTTTTTTATATTCTTTGCATTTTTATAGGTTACAGATTTTTTTATTAACTCCCTTCTCCATTCTATCTCTTTATTATCTATATTTCCCCAAGTAGTAATACGTACAGGTTTTTGTGGACGTGGTTGTCCGTCGATGGTAACTACTCGTATTTCGTCTGCGCTAATTGTTTTGTTTCTTATACCTTCAATACCTGTAAAAAAACTACCAATAGAAATAGCTAAAGCATCTAATACAGATGTCTTTCCTGTCGCATTATCGCCAATAAATACATTAAATTGGTTATCAAATTTGAAGGTAATGTCCTCAAAACCTTTATAATTCTGTATTTTTATTTTATCTATTCTCATTTTTTGTGCTAGATTTTATTATCCCTAAATTTAGCCTTTTTGTTTAACAAATTCAAAACCTACCCTCGTTCTGCTTGCAAAAACTGCATTTCATAAAGCGTATTATAATATCCACCTAATTTTATAAGTTCTTCGTGCGAACCACTTTCCTTTATCTCCCCTTTATCCAAAACCATAATTTTATCAGCCTTTTGAATAGTAGCTAACCTGTGAGCAATTACAATAGCCGTTCTTCCTTCCATCATTTTATCGATAGCGTTCTGGATTAACTCTTCCGTTTCAGAATCTACCGAAGAAGTAGCCTCATCAAGAATCAAAATTTGAGGGTTATAAACCATTGCACGAACAAACGAAATAAGCTGCCTTTGTCCGACTGAAAGCGTTGCACCTCGTTCTTGCACGTCGTAATAAAAACCGTTTGGAAGCCTTTCAATAAATTCTTTTGCGCCCACTAATTCGGCAGCTTCTTTTACTCGTTCTAAAGAAATATCTGGATTTCGGAGCGTAATATTATCTATAATAGTCCCAGAGAATAAAAATACATCTTGCAAAACTACTCCGATATGCTGTCTTAGAGAATTTAGATTGTAAGTTTCCAAACTTCTATCGTCAATAAAAATTTCTCCCTTTTGGATTTCATAAAACTTATTTAATAGATTGATAATAGACGATTTTCCTGCACCTGTTGCGCCTACCATTGCAACTGTTTGTCCTTGTTTTACCTCAAAAGAAATATCTTTCAAAACCCATTCTGGTTTTACTTCTACTTCATCTTCTACATTAAGTTCTCCATTTTCGTTATACTTTCCTTTTTTGTCCATATTATAAGCAAACCAAACTTCTTCGAAACGAATATCTCCTTTTAAGTTTTTGGCAAAATAAGTTCCTTCATGTTGAATGGTACTATCGTCATCTAAAAGTTTTAAAATCCTGTCCGAACTCACAATTCCTAGTTGAAGTGTATTAAAACGATCAGCAATCATACGAATAGGACGGAAAAACATTGCCAAAAACAAAATAAAAGCAATCAAAGTTCCGAGTTCAATACGTTCTCCCAAAACACTAGAAGCACCATACCAAACCACCAAACCTGTTCCTGCTGCACCTACAATTTCGGCTAAAGGAAAATAAAGCGAGTAATACAAAACTGTTTTTACATTTGCTTTTCGGTGTTGCTTATTAATGGCTTCAAATTTTTTGTGTTCTCGTTTTTCACTATTAAAAATCTGAACGATTGCCATTCCTGTAACGTGTTCTTGTACAAACGAATTGAGATTTGAAACGGCTGTACGCACATCATTAAACGAATCCTTTACTTTTTCTTTAAAAATATACGTTCCAATTAACAAAAAAGGCAAAACAGTAAGAGTAACCAAAGTGAGTTTCCAATCCAAATAAAGCATCGCAGCCAAGATAAAAATGAGCTGCAAAATATCGCCTAAAATGTTAGCAATTCCTTGAGTAAAAATATTTGAAAGCGTTTCAATATCCGAAATATTACGAGTTACGAGCCTTCCAATAGGTGTTTTGTCATAAAAAGAAAGTTTCATTCCCATTAAATGATTATAAACCTGCATACGAATATCACGCACTACATTCTGCCCCAACCAGCCCGAAAGATAACTATGCACAAACTCAACACCGACTTGAACAATAGCTGAAGCGATAAGCAAAATAAGCATCAAATTTAAGCCTTCCCAGTTGTTTTGAAGGATATAATCATCAACAGTAAGTTTGATAAGATAAGGACGAATAGGCGCAATAATTCCCAACAAAACAGTCAGAAAAATAATAAAATAAAAGCGTCCTTGATAGGGTTTTACAAAAATAAAGATACGTTTGAGTATCTTCCAGTCAAATATTTCTCCTTTGGGAGTTGATTTTTCTAAATTAGCCATGTATTAATTAAGAAATACGGAAAGTAGTAGAACGAAGCAGTAAAAATGAAAATGAAAATGCTTTGCAAGTTATCAATAATCATAATAACTATTGAACTAACTCAACTTTGCTACAACGAACCAAAATAAGAATAGGTTTTTTTAACAGTTAAAGCGAACTTAAAAACAGAAAAACCACAAACTATTCAAAATAATTTGTGGTCTAAAATATAATTTGTCGTCTCTATTTTACTTCAAAAACAGTAGAAACTGATTTTCCTGTATTGCTTAACGTTGCTTCTACTTTATAGAAACCTTTCTCCAATTGACTTTCTATATTTAATTTGGAATCAATATTTACTTTGTCTTTCTCTGCATATTCATCTAACAGAATGGTTTGAGTATAGATTTTATTGTAATTATCACTTTCTTGAAATAATTTGTAAGACCAAGAAAAGTTTATTTTTTCTCCTTCTACTGCATCAAAAATATCAAGCTTGGTAAAAATAGTTTTTTGAGAAGTGTCTGTATCATTTTCATAAATCACAATATTATCAATATGTGTTGGCATAGTAAGCACAATAAAAGAAGAAGTTCCCAATATCAATAGGCTTAGAAACGTAAAAAAATAGTTTCTTTCAGTAGAGGATTTCATAGATTAAAAATTTAGGTTAAAAAATAGAATACATTATTGCGTGCATCTATTTATGGATACGCTATTCTAAATTTTAGGTTGCAAAAAAATCTTTTCTTATTATTTTAATTGAGCAAGATTTGTAAGACCAAACTATTTATGTATCATAGAATCAACAAAAAACGATATTCCTCACTTAAAAGAAATATCGTTTTTTATCGCTTCTTATCTATAGGAAAATTAAACTGCTGTTTCTACTAATTTTGCTACTTGTACGTTGATAAGTAATTTTACTTCATCACTTACCACTACGCCACCTGCTTCAGTTACTCCGTTCCACGTCAAGCCAAACTCCTTACGACTAATTTTTCCTTTTAGCTCAAAACCTGCTTTTGTATTTCCGTACATATCATCTGCCGTTCCACCATATTCTACCTCTAAAGTAACTGGTTTTGTCGTGCCTTTGATAGTTAGATTTCCTTTCAAATGATACTGTTCATCTGACTTTTTCTCAAAAGAAGTAGATTCAAAAGTAAGCTTTGGAAACTGCTCTGCACTAAAAAAATCGTCTGACTTTAAGTGTCCATCACGCTGCTGGTTTCCTGTATTGATGCTATTTATATCTGCTTGAAAAGAAATTTTTGCATCAGTAAGGTCTTCTTTTTTTGTTTCTAATTTTCCAGAAAATTCTTTGAAAGAACCTGTTACGGTAGAAATAACGAGGTGTTTTACTTTAAACTGAATTTCAGAGTGCATTGGGTCAATGTTCCAGATAGTTGTCATAATGAAAATGTTTATGTGAAGATGAATAGATTGTATAAAAGTTGAAGACAAACCGAAAAATTTGATCTGTCTGTGTTGCGCTTGTTAGCTTATACGCAAAGATAGAAAAATAGTTGTATGTACAATCATTTTTATCAAAATTATTTCACAAAAATAGCTTATTATATCATTATTTGTGTTTAATCACTCTTTTAATTAGTTGTATAGACAATTAAATTTATTGCTAGAACGTACAAAAACCTTTATTTTGATAACAAAATAAAGGTTCTATAAAACTGTATTGTATTTCCTAGTTTATTTTTTATTCCTGTTTTGCCAGTTGTAATTCAGCTACAAGTCTTATTTCATCAGATACGATTGATGTTCCTTCTTCTGTACTAGCCGACCAAACTAAGCCAAAATCACGACGATTTATTTTTCCTCTAAGCTCAAAACCTGCTTTTGTTTGTCCATACATATCTGTAGCAGTTCCACCATAGTTTACCTTCAAAGTAACTGGTTTAGTTATCCCTTTTACAGTCAAATCTCCTATCATATCGTAAGATTCATCTGAACCATTTTTCTTAAAAGAAGTAGATTTAAAAGAAACAGTAGGATATTTTTCAGCTTCAAAAAAGTCAGCCGAGCGCAAATGTTCATCACGCTGCTCTGCACCTGTATCAATACTATCTACTTTAGCTTCAAAAGAAATTGTGGAGTTTTCGAAGTTAGTTTTTTCATTAGATGCTTTTTCCATTTTCCCAGAAAACTCTAAAAACGAGCCTGTTACAGTAGAAATTACCATGTGTTTGGCTTTAAATTGAATTTCGGAGTGCATTGGGTCTAGTGTCCAAGTTGTCATAATAAATAGAGGTTAGTTTTTAAAAGTGATTTATTCGGATTTGATAACAAATTAGTTTTGAAGAAGTTCTGTTTCCAAATCCCATTCAATATAATAAATTTTTAACTCCATTTTTTAAACTTATCTATGAAGAACACAAAATCTTTTGTAATAAAAGCCCTAATTCTGGTTACAGTTTGTGAAATTGTTGGAATTACGGCTGGTATTGCCACATCAGAAGGCGTATCAAGTTGGTTTCAAACTATAGAAAAACCATTTTTTAATCCTCCTAGTTGGCTTTTTGCTCCTGTTTGGATAGTCCTGTATTTTTTGATGGGAATTGCAGCAGCTTTAGTTTGGCACAAAGGAACAACCAATGGAAAAGAACAACTAATGGAAATGGATAGTAACAGAGTTCGGATTGCACTTGGTTTGTTTGCTGTTCAGCTTGTCTTAAATTTTTGTTGGTCGTTTTTATTTTTCAAATACCACTTGCTTTTCGTTGCTTTTTTAGAAATAATTACGATGCTCATTTTTATTATTCTCACAACAATTCATTTTTACAGAATACATAAAACAGCAGGACTTCTAATGATTCCTTATATTTTGTGGGTAAGTTTTGCTAGTATTTTGAATTTTTCGCTTTGGTTTTTGAATAAATAAATCACTATTTCGCTTCTCATTCTAAAGAGTAAGTTACAGAATGAATTAAATAAGCTATTACGAAATCATCTTGATAGAAAACTGAATATTTTGATTTATCTATTTGAGAAGGAAAACTAGTTTCTTTTGGTAGAATAATGATTTGATAGTCTATTGGTTTGTTGGTCAATTGATTTAGCAAAACATCAATTTTTATTTCTGATGGCTGGCTTTCATTTTTAAAATAATATCTCAAAAAGAGATTGTACGTATCTTCCAAAACCAGAATAGAAAACGGTTTTTGGTTGTAAATTTTTTTGTGTATTCTTTTAGCTAGAGGTTTTGCAAAATGATAAATATTTGTTCTGACGTTCCAATGATAGTATTCTCCATACATTCTAAAAGTCGAATACAAAACACCTAAAATTATACTTATTCCAATAACTATTTTTTTCAATAAAAAAGAATTTACAAATTTTAAATTGCAGAAAAAGCGTTCTTTACAGAAAGTGAATAAAATCTTTATACAAAAACAAAACATCAAAAGTTCAGCAATTTGTCTGTATAAAAATACTCTTTCGAAAAGGCAAAACTTTTTGCACAAAAACAATCAAATAAGGAGAATAAGCAATACACCAAAAGTATATAACTATTTTTCTAAATTCTTTTTTAATAAAAAATAAAAGTAGAGAAAAAGAGAAAGCCAAAATTCCAATACTTCCGTGAACATCAAATAAATAAATAGGGAAATTTTGCAACCAATTTTCTAAGCTCAAAGGCGCAACCCAAGAATTAGAAATAATAGCTGAAAGTCCATTAAAAATCAGAATAGGAGAGTAAAGAAAAAGAATGATTATTCCACAAATAAAGGAAGTAATTATACTTTCTCTTCGAATTTTGTTCGTTCCAATAATCCACAATCCTAACAAAGAACCAAACCAAATATAAACAAAAACAGGAATGGTATAACAACCCAAAATCACACAGAAAGACCACAATAACCAGTATTTTTTGTTGCTAAATTCTAAATTAGTGAAGGAGGTAATCTTAAAAACAGCAAAACAAGACCACAAAAAAAACAAAAGTATCCACGCATAACCTCGTCCGTGAGTAGCGTAAAAGAAAAAACCCCAATCAAAAGCAACCAAAACGAAAGCAGACCAAGCGAGTAATTTTTGATTCGTTTCTTGATTCGCTTTTTTACTTTGAGGATAAAAAAAAAGCCAAATTGTCCATAAAGAAAAAATGGCTGAACCTGTAGCAGGAAGTTTCAAACAAATGAAATCAGAAAAAAAAGAAGGAATAATTTTGTCAAGAATAGCTGAAAAAACAAGGAAAGCAACATGATTATTTGGTCCAGGATAGTAGGTAGCACAAACCAAAACTCCTCTATCGACAAGAAAAGTATAAGAGAAAATCTCATCGTTTTGCCAGTCATAAATCCACCAAAAAGCAACATAAATTGCTAAAGGAACAAATAAACCCACTTTTTCAAGAATAGAAAGTTGTTTCCAAATCGTTTTTACTTTTGTAGCAACAGAAGTAAAGATAAATTTTAATTCTTCAAAAATCTTTCTCTTGTAAAAGACAAAATAAACTTTTATAATTTTCCCTTTCCATAAAAAAAGAATAAAGAGGAATAAATAAATTCCTACAAAAACCAATTTTAGAATAAAAAAACGAGTTTCTGTCAATAGATTTTGGCGAAAAAATTCAATTCTATCTACTTTATCATAAAACTCTAAAAGCTCATACGTAAAATTTTGATAATTTAATTTTAATAAAAAAAACAGCAGTACAGATAATACAAAAAGGAAAAGGTATTTTTTCATTTCAAAAAAAGTAATTTCAGATTCGTTAAATCTGTATTATCTGCGTTCTGCATTTCAAAAACTAAAGAATAATACAAAACGGAAAAAGTATTTTTTCATTTCAAGAAAAGTAATTTCAGATTCGTTAAATCTGTATTATCTGTATTCTACATTTCAAAAAGTAAAGAATAATACAAAACGGAAAAAGTATTTTTTCATTTCAAAAAAAGTAATTTCAGATTCGTTAAATCTGTATTATCTGTATCTTACATTTCAAAAACTAAAGAATAATACAAAACGGAAAAAATAATTTCAGATTCGCTAAATCTGTATTATCTGCGTTCTGTATTTCAAAAAGTAAAGCAATTTCATACCTGTTCAATTCGTATTATCTGTGTTCTGTATTAAAGAAAAATATCCATTTCCAAATCAAAATCCTCTTCTCGGTGTTGCAAAATTAGGTCTAATGAAGAAGTTGTGTTTTCTTCTTCCTCTTCTTTTTCCTTTTCTTTTTTCTCCTTCTCCTCTTCTTCTTCCTGTTCTTTCTTGCGCTTGCTTTCTTCTTTACGTTCTTTTTCTCGCTTTTCTTGTTCCTTTTTAAGTTTCTCTGCTTCTTTATCTTTCCCAAAAAGTTCGCTAAATTTATCGTATTCTCTCACAAAAATAAGTGCTGCACCAGTTTGAATAATTTGTCCATCGATTACACCAGCATAACTATTTTCTCTAGAGATTTCAACTTTGTAACGCCCATCTTCTGTAAGCAAATAAGAAATGACAATATCACCTGTAATGCTACTCAAACCCTGTTGCTGTTGCTGCTGAGCTGCTTCGCCTTCCAAATCTACATTTGTACCTACTTGAAAAGTAAGACGATCGTCCATAAACGATTTCTTTAGATTAATTCCTAATTCGGTACGATTTTGAGATTCTCCAGTTGAGTAATCTTCATACGAATTAAGGTCAAAAGAAAGTCCAATACCAGAAAGGTTTTTGTCAGCTAATTTATTTAACTGGTCTGTCAAAAGTCCACTTACTGTATTTCTGGCAGTAGATTCTGCAAAACCCATTTCGCCTTGCGCTCTATCTAACGGATTTTCTGAAATAAAGCCACCCAAAATAAGAAGTGCAAAAACTTGTTTGTTGAGTTCAGATTCTTGTTTGTTCAAAAGTTGCAAACGAGTATTTATTGTTCCTCCCATTGCGCCACGTTCTTCATCTGCAATATCAATATCAAAATTAATTTCTGGATTCAAGATTTCGCCCTTCATTTTCAATAGTACCTCAAAAGGTAATTTTTGCTTATATTTATTGAGTTCTGACTCCGAAGCACTACCCAATTGATTTGCCATAAGCTCATACGATGCAGCTTCTACTTCATGAACAGCCGTAATATCAGCTTTCATATCCATTATATCGCCATAAAAAGTAATCGAACTTCCCTTCTGAATTTTGAAATCTCGTTTGGCTACATTAAAGAAATTAAGTTTATAAATTCCGTCTGTAATCTCATAACGACCTGTCAAAGACATTTCTCCACTCGGATTTAGGTTAAAATTAATATCTCCTCCTCCCTGAATTTCCAAACGGTTGGCAGGGTCAATCTCTACATTTACCTTTGCAGCAGGGTCGATCTTTACGACAGCACGAATGTCCATGTCCGTTCCATACTGTGTAGTATCCTTTTTTGGTTCAAGAGAAATAAGAGAATCAGTATAAAAATCTCTATCCACAAACTCTACAACACCTTCTTTTTCGATAGTCGCTACTTCGCTTTCTGGTAAAATATAAGTCAAATCTGTTCCTTCCAAAACATTTACATTTGCCGTAACAACTGGACTTGTAGCACTTCCTTTTACCTGCACATCTATTCCCGCAAGTGCTTTTCCATACATCATTTGTTCCTCTCGTTTGTTTTCGCTTTTCTTTGCATCTACAAACAAAAATTTATCACTTTTTATATCTAAGTTTAATTTTAAATCTGTAAAAGTAGGCATATCAACTCTACCATTAATATAAAGAGCATTGTCTTTCTTGTCTTGCAAAGTAAACCTATTGAAGGCAATTCCTTTCGTATCAAAATTGATAGTTTCTTTTTCCAAATGTAAATACGTTCCAGAAGCCGTAACGAAGAAAGCAGCTTGATTAAAATCTACATCTCCCACAATATTCGGTTTTGTAGTCTTCCCTGTTACCTTCAAATCTCCTGTAATCGTTCCTTTCATATCTTGAAGACTTCCCATAGCCAGACCTTCTATTTTGTCAAGATTTATCTGCTGAATTTTCAAATCCATATTCAAAGCATCGCCAGCATCTTTTGCAGCATTATAATAACCTGTTAGAGAAAGTTTGTTTTCTCCAGTTAGTTTTACATCTACATCATAACGATCTTTTGCATTACTATTTTCGGCTTTAATAGCTAAATTTCCCAACGGACTATCAAAAACCATTAAATCTTTAATAGTCAAATCGGCTAGGAATTGCATCTCCGTTTGAAAATTTTGAAGATCTACCTTTCCATTTAATTGTCCTGCTGCAAGTTTTGTTGTATCATCTGGCGCAGCAATATCAGCAAGAGTAGCGAGTTCGAAATTGGTAAAACGAGCCACCAAATCTTTGTCATCATTGGTAGTTTCTGCGCTAAGGGTTTGATTTTGATTGCTCAATAGGAAATTTTTTATGCTCATCTTTTCTCCTAAGATAATCTGATTTCCTTTTCTGACACTCCAATCTTCATAATTCAGGATTTGAGTTGGCGCAAGCGAAACGATAAATTTTGTAGTGTCTGGGCGTTCCAAAAAAGTAGTGAGTTCGAAACGTTCTTTTCCTTTTTCATCTTTAATATTTACGACCAAATCAGCCTTATTATTGGCAGCCTTTCCAGAAATAAGTGGATGTTCGAACTGAAAAGTTCCGTTTGTAACTTCTGCAACTCCAATTCTATAATTCAGAGCTTGATTGTCCGAATCAACATTAATTGTCAAAGAATCCATCGCAATTCCTGAATACGTTACTGATGGAAAATTACCTATAATTTCTAATTTCTTCGAAGCACTTCTATATTGACCTTTCAGAGAAGCAGGGTCAAATTTTGTAAGACTAGGAACTAAAGCCGTCAGAAGTTCAGATTTATGAATACGAATATCAAAATCTATTTCTTGATTTCCTGTTTCTGCATTTTTATCAATTGGGTCAATTTCTATATAAGTATTAATGTGATTTTTGAGTGTGGCTGCAAAAGTAGAAAAATCAACATTTGCCTCAATTTTGGCAGAGAGAATATCAGAGCGCAAATCAATATTAGTTTCTCCTTTTTGAGAAATGGAAACGAAAGCAGCCGAATCAATCCTAAAATCTTTATCTTTTGTAGTAATAATTACTTTTTGGAGACCAACATCTCCTTGCAGATTATCCAAATCCATTCCTGTAATATCTGCATCTAATAAAAGAGCAACTGTCAATGGTTCTTCATAGAGATTAAGAGCTTGCAAATCAGCCTTTTTCAAATCTAAATCGACAACAAATTTAGGACTAAGCGAATCCCAAACCACATTACCCACAAAGTCAAAGGTTAGATTTTTGTCTTTCATGTTTAGCTTTCCATCGTAAGACATTCCATCAACTGTTCCATCGATTTTCAAATCTTTATAGACATATTTCTGAAACTCAAACTTATTTACATTTCCATCAATGGTCGCTTTTATAACTTCTGGATCAAAACCACTACCATCAGCCGTAAGCTGTAAATCTGCAATTCCTAACGTAGTATCTTGCAAAATTTTACCTAATTGAGCATTTTCTACAAGTGCAGTAATGTTGTATGAAGGAGTAGATGTTTCAGAAATAGCATTTTTCATTGTGCCTTTTGCACCAACATTACCCAAAGCTGTATTGAGTTTTGTATCGGTTTCAAAGTCATTTAAAAATCCTGTAAAGACAATATTTCCATCTACTGTTGGAGGTAAAGTAAGGTTTGAAGGAATCATTTTTTTAGGCAACCAACTTTTTACATCACTCAAATAAATCAAAAACTGTTTGGTAGCAATGTCTAAATACATTTTTTGTGGGTCGGTCGGATTTTTCACTGTTCCACCTAATTGAATTTTTGTTCTGTCCAAATTAGCCATAAATTCTACAAACATATCACTCATCGAACCCTTTGCAGCAGCCGTAATCGAAATATTTTGAGGAAAATTATAACCTGCTGGAAGTGTTCCACGAGGAACAAGTTTTTGCAAATCGGCACGGGAAGAAGTCAGTTTGTTTACCTTTGCATCAAGATACAGATTATCAACATTAGGCAATCCTTTTACTTTTCCATTTACTAACAAATGAGTATTATTAAGTCCTTTTATCTGGAAATCTTTAAGAGTTGCATCGTTTGCTTTTCCTGTCGCTTGACCAGAAATTTTGATTGTTTCGGTAGTTTTTTTCGAAAAACCCATCTGGTCTGCTAAGTCTGGAGCAAAATAAAATACATCGGCAAGCGCAATTTCTGTTCCGTCCAAATTAATCTCTACATCAGCATTTTCCCAATCTGTAGCTATGTTTTCAAGTGCAGCAGCAAGTTTTACAGTTTGTCCTATCTTACTTCTTGTTGTCTGAATATTTAGTTTTGTAACCGAAACACCAGCCGAATCCATACGGATATTTCCATCAAAATCGGTCAGTTCAAACTGCTCTCTATTGTCTGTCGCCTGAATTGTTTTTATATCAGCCGAAATGTTATCAGGATAAAATTTGAAATTTTCAGCTTCAACAGCAATATCTTTAAAGTGAATGTGATTTGTATCAAAACCATATTCTATTTTATCAATTTTATCATTATCAAAAACGATTTCGTTATCAGCCAGAATTAAATTTTTAACTTGAATAACCCACGGTTTTCCTTTGTCTTCTTCTGTTCCTGCTACTTGTTGCGCTTCGTGAGCTACTGTTTCGGCAGACTCATTTATGGCAGAATCTAAAGCCGTCGTAACTAATCCTTGTTTGTAAGAAAGGTAAGTTTTCTTTAGTGCGACTTCTTTTATGATGATTTCCTGTGTTCCTAAATTGGTTTCTTGTGCATCGATGGAAAGCGTTCCTAATTTTGCGTCAACCTGCTGTCCTGTAACATTACTTTGATAAAATGCCGTTATATTTTCAAAATCAATTTTGTTCATATTGACTTGAAAACCTATTTCTGTACTTGTCGTATCTGGTTTTTCTTCTGGACGTTTTGGAGGTAATTTGGTCTGGACATAACGAACATCTGTATCTTTCAAGAGCAAACTATGAACAGTAAAGCTCAAATTTTTCAAATCAAAATCATTTACATCAACTTTTATTTGTCCAATTTTTCCCTCAATATCATTTCCATTAAAACGGTCATCAAATTTTGCATTAATATTTTCAAAATCAATTCCACCCAAAGAAATTACCAAACCAGCACCTGAAGTGGTATCATTTGCTTCAATTTGTGTAGTCGTTTGATCATCAGCCGTTTTAGCCGAATCGGTTGGCGCAAAAGCAGTGTTTAAAAAGTCAATATTGGAAGTGCTATCTTCTGCAATCCAAATATTTGCATAGACATCTTTTAGCTTTACTTCCGTAATTTGAAGTTTCTTATTTATCAAAGCAAACGGATTTATATCAGCCTCAAAATGACCTGCATAAAGCAATGTATCTTGCTGTTGGTCTTCAATATAAAGTCCATTTATAGATAATCCTAAAGGCAAACTAAGTCGTATCGTTTCAACTTCTACCTTCGTAGTCAGTTTTTTGGAGAGAAAATCTTCTGCTTTTCCTGTCAGAAAATCCTGTACAGGTGGAAGAAAAAGAAGGATAAAAACGAGAGCTAAAAGTCCGAAAATCGAACCAAAAATCCACATAAAAACCTTTGCTATCGTCCACAAAACACGTCTTGTTTTAGATTTTGGTTTTTTTGGAGTAGTAGGTTGATTGTCAGTATTTTTAGTAGCGTTTTTGGAAAACTTATGTTTTATTTTTTGGAGGAAGTTCATAGAATAAGAAAGAAATAGTAAGCAAAAAAATGGACGCTAAAAAATGGTTTGCGTTGTAATGGTTTTAACGTGAAAATTAGTGTTTTTGTTTGCCTATGTTTTCTTTTCTTTAATGTAGAAATAATTTTATTCAAAAATTCAAAGTTACAGATATTTCAAAGATAGAGAAGTGGCTTTTTACCTACTCTACTATTTAGTTAGATGCTCTAAAAGTCTGTAAGTAATTACAACAAACACTTCAAGATTTGCAAATAAATATTGTTTGTTTACTCTACGTATAACTTTTTCAAATATTTTATCATAACTAAAGTTAATACAAGGTAAGGAATAAGAATTAAATAAACTGCTATTTTAATTGTAATTAATTGATAATCAGTAATTTGAAATCGTAATTGGCTTCGCCGAGCTTACGGTTAGCTACACTGATTATTTCATAATTGACTTCGTCGTCCTTCAGTTCGTAATTTTCAATTGGCTTCGCCAAGCTAACGGTTAGCTTCGCTGCTTTAACAGGTAGCAATTGTTCCTAAGTAATAAGTTACAACTGGTCAGCACCAACATCTAAATTAGAACTAGTTCTACTATCTCCATCAAAATCAAGAGCAGGAAATGGAATTATTCCAACGGCAGCATTAACGGCAGCTGAGTAATTTGTGATGTGTAGGTTTCTATTAGCAAAATTTACAAATCCAATATCTACCGAACTTTTTATGTTATTAGTTTCAAAATAAGGCAAGGACGAAAATATAAAGGTAGTTTTGTCATCGGTTCGTATCAAAACATTTCCCAAAATAGAAAAAGAAACATCACTTAGAGCATCATTTATTCCGATAGAAGAATTCGAATTAGAAACTAGCGTGTTAAAACGAATAAGAGCTTTACCTATATGATTAGCAGTAGTTCCATTGCTCGCCAGATTAATTCCTCTTTTTCCATTGTCGTAAATAATATTATTTTCAATGAGCAACTCTTGAGAATTAGCTGGATGGTCTGAATAATAACTGATTCCGTGGTCAGTTGCATTAAAAAGTTCATTTCTTGAAATGATTCCATACGTTCTGATGCTGATGCAGTTTCCTTGATCGTTTAGAATGTCATAGATTTTATTTTCTGTAATGACTACATTGAAGCCTTGAAAATAAATACCGTGATGTGGCGAACCAAACTGACTAGAAGTATTATCGGTAGCTATGTTATAAATCTGATTTCCTTTTATAAGTGTATTGATATGATTTTCTGGAGCAAGAATTCCGTTACTTTTTACATTAAAAATTTGATTGTTTATTATTTTTACTCCCTTCGAAGAACCACTATTTCTAAACCTAATTGCATTTCCTGAAATATTTTTGAAAGTAGAGTTTTCAACACAAAGATTATCTGCATTCCTTATTTGAAGTCCGTCGCCATCAATATTTTCAAAAACACAATTTCTTATAATTGTTCCGTCATATTTATGTCCGTCTATAAGTACAGTAGAATTAAATGTTTTGTTTTCTATAATTCCTGCTGGCACATTTGTTTGAATGGCATCTTTTTTACAGCTAATTAAGGCTAATAAAAAAAGTAGTGATATAAACTTCATTGTGTTGTTTGGTTATTATCTAATATAAATAGTTTATTTTGCTTTCTACGAAGCACTACTTACAAACTGCTTAACTTCTTTATGAATTTGTTTGAATAAACTCTTAACTTGCTTACTTGTTATAGAGAATTAATTTAAAATCAATCAACTAACCTAATAAATCAATATGAATTTTAAAACTATTTTTTCACTACTACTATCAGTATTACTTTTTATAAGTATTTCCATTTCAAGTTTTGCTCAAAACATTACTTATAAAATAGAATTTCCAGCACCTCAAACACATTATGCAAGTGTTATGATTAGAGTAAATGAAATTCCGAAAGACAAAGAAACGATTGATTTTGTAATGCCTGTTTGGGCTCCTGGTTCTTATCTTATCCGTGAATTTGCCAAAGGTGTAGAGGCTGTAAGTTCGGATTCTGATCTTAAAAAAATATCAAAAAATGTATGGCAAGTTCAGACCAACGGCAAGTCAAGTGTAAATCTAATGTATGAAGTTTATGGTTTTGAGCATTCTGTTCGTACAAGTTTTATCAATGCTTCTCACGCTGCACTTATCCCGACAAGTATTTTTATGTATATCGATGGAATGAAAGAAGAAAAAGCGACTTTAGAAATCGTAAAACCAGAAGGTTGGAAAACTATCTCTACATCACTTAAAACGAAAAACGGAAAAGAAAACATTTTTGATATTCCTAATTACGATATTTTAGCAGATTCTCCTATCGAAATAGGCAATCAAGATATTTTGACTTTCGAAGCAGCAGGCGTAAAACATTCTGTTGTCATGTATGGAAAAGGAAATTATGATGAAGCCAAAATAACGAAAGATATGGCCAAAATTGTAGAAGAAGCAACGAAAGTTTGGGGAGAAAATCCAGCAGAAGATTATCAGTTTATTGTTCATAATTCGGCTCGTGGTGGTGGTGGATTAGAACACCTTAATTCTACCAGTTTGGTCGTCGATAGAATGTCTTATGGAACAGAAAAAGGTTATTTAGGTTATTTGGGTTTGGTGGCTCACGAATATTTTCATCTTTGGAATGTAAAGCGTTTGCGTCCTTTTGCGCTCACAAATTATGATTACACGCAAGAACAGCACACCAATTTATTATGGATTTTTGAAGGTTTTACTTCTTATTACGATGAATTACTTCTGACTAGAGCTGGTTTTGTAGATGATACTTATTATCTCAATACACTTTCAGGGAATATTTCGGCAGCCGAAAACAAGAAAGGTAGAAATGTTCAGCCTGTAACGGAAGCGAGTTTTGATGCGTGGATAAAGGCTTACCGTCCGAATGAAAATTCTGGAAATACAACCGTTTCGTACTACGGACAGGGAAGTGTTTATGCTGCGATGTTAGATTTAATGATTATTGAAGCCACCGATACAGACAAAAATCTGGATGATGTAATGCGTTATTTATACAATGAATATTACAAAAAACAAAAGCGAGGTTATACAGATGCAGAATTTCAGGCAGCCGTTGGAATGATTGCAGGAAAGCCGTTCGAATCGTTTTTTGATAATGTAGTTTATGGAACGCAGATGCCAGATTACGCCACTTATTTGGGTTATGCAGGTCTTAAATTAATGGTTTCTTCGAATCCTACAAAAGCAACTTTAGGAATTAGAACATCTGAAAGTAGTGGAAATTTGAAAGTAAGAAGTACAGAACGAGATGGCGCAGCGTATAAGCAAGGATTAAATGTAGATGACGAAATTATTGCAGCCGATAATTTTAGAATTACCTCAAATGGAGAACTTACGGAAATTTTACAATACAAAAATGTAGGCGATGAAGTAACTTTGCTTATTGCTCGTGACGGACTTTTGCAAACGCTTATCATAAAACTAGAAGCCGATGATACAAAAGGATATAGAATAGAAAAAATTGAGAATCCTTCTAAAAAACAAGAGAAAGTATATAAAAAATGGTTTGAGAAAAAATAGTCTCCAACTTTAATTAAAAAAATCCTTCAAAATCATTGTTTTACATGATGATTTTGAAGGATTTTTTCGTTCTTTACTGTGATAGTAAAATCATTCAAACTTAGAAACAGTTTGTAAATAGATACTAACACTAATTTACAAACTTACTTTTTTACTGATTTTTCTTCCTCAAACCATTCTAAACCCTTCTCAACAGAATCAAAAAGTCTAAGATGATAACCTATCTCTGAAAGCTCGGTATTTTCTGCTAACTCTTCAGCAGAAAGCTGAGAAAAAATATCTCCACCTTGAATGATAGCTTCATAAGTCATTCCTAGTTCAACCATTTTAGGATTAAAAACATTTGTAAACCAATCGTTTACTTTATCAAAAGCTCCTTCAAATTCTATAATCACAGAAACAAGGTGTGTAAATTTATGTTCAAGAACTAAATCGATTACTTCATAGTGTAGCTTTTTCAGTTCTTCTGGCAAACAGATGCCTTTCATTTCTTGTAAAATAATGTGAGGATGTTTTTTTAATTGATAAATATGAGCAAACTCTTCTTTCAATTCATTTTCTACAGTAGCTAATAGTTTTCTTTCCATGTTTTATAAAGATTAGTTAGTTTGTGATTATTGACTATCAACGCTAACTTACCTTAAATGTTAATCTTTCTGTGAAACTTTTTGTCAAAAAAGGAATAATTTCTTTCACAAAAAAAAGCCATTTACAATAAATTGGAAAAGGCTTTCTAGAATGTAAATACTTACAAGTAAAATTTCTTAGCTATACTTTCTATTATTCGTCTCCTCCTTTAGAAGCTGCATAATAGATTTTGAGAGCTTCTGTTTCACGAAGTTCTTCACGAACATCAATCACTACTCCCATATCCAAACCGACATCACCTTTTATAGCTACACGAAAACGGTTTTTATCTACTTCGGGTACATTTGCCATTGCTTCTATAACAAACTGTTGTACTTGTTCTAGATTAATAAATACATCGTTTACTTGAATGCGAGGCGCACTACCAAACTGGTCTTCTTCCTTTGGTTTACCAATATAAATATTAGCGACCAAATTAGCTTTCTCCATTTTTTGTACTTGATTTGCTTGTGGCAGAAGTACATTTACTTTAAGTGTATTTTCTCTCATTACAGTCGAAACCATAAAGAAAAAAAGCAACATAAAAATAATATCTGGTAAGGCAGCCGTAGGTATTTCTGGAGCTGCTTTTTCTTTCTTTTTTAAAGGCATGCTATTTCTAGTTTAGAAATGTTATATCTGTGTATTCTGTGTTATTTTCAGTAATAATTAATCTTTATAATCAATTATTACTTTGCTAAATCTTAAATTCTAGTAAAATAAATTACTTTGCTCCTCCACTACCTGTTGGCTCGGCATCAGATACATTAAGAGGATATTTATCTTTAGCTAATTTATAACGGTCTTTATTTACTTGTGTATCCTGTCTGGATATATCTAAGAAATCCTCAACAGTAATTTTTTCTCCTAATTCTTTAGTCAGATATTCTGCTCTAAGTTCATTGTATCCTTGCAAAACTTCATCTAAAACGGTCAGATAAACAGTATAATCTGTACCTCTATCTGTTTTGATTGAAATAATAGCATCTTTAGGACTTACAGAAAGCTCAGGATCGACACCATAATTAGATACGTGTTTTTTGACATCCTTTTTTATCTGGCTCATTTTTCCTTCGTCTCCTTCAATAAGCAATTCATTACTAGAATTGATGATAACTTTATAAACATTTCGTTTATTAAGTTCTACTGGAGGAACTTCGCCTTCTGGTTTTGGTGCTAAATCTCTATAAACACCTTTTTCGGAAGCAATACGAGTAGTTACTAAGAAAAAGATAAGTAATAGAAAGGCAATGTCTGCCATCGAACTTGCGTTTACGGCTACATCTCCACGTCTTTTTTTCTTTGCCATAACTTAAATTTTTATTTAAATGAACGAGTTACTTCGCCTAAAATAGCTCCTACAAAAGCGACTATTATCATAACATAAGTCATAATAAGTACGCCTCCAATATATTTTGAACCTGCTTCTCCCATTTCTACATCTGTAGTACTTACTGGAGTATTGTCTGCAAAAGCAAAACAAATAAAGAAGAGAACAGCTAAAACGCCTAACGAAATGGCTATTTTAACAAGTGATTTTGGGTCTTGAGTAATTGTATAAACCAAAGGAAGTACAATAGCTGCAATCATTGCGAAGCCTACAAGCACATAAGAGAGAGGAATAAACCAATCTGCTACAGCATTACCTGTAATTTGTTCTTCTACCTTTGTTGGTAATTTTACTTTGTCCATTAAGTCATCAGTAATTTCTGTATAACCTTTTTCTTCTACGGCTTGCTTTAATGCTAATTCTTTTTGTTTAGGATAGCCCGAACAGCCATAAATTCCAAAAACAACGAATAGAACGAGAACAACGCCATAGACTATTATAGAAAGATATTTTTGCATAATTCTTTTTATCTAATATGAGTATTCTAGGGTAAATCTGAGATAAATCTAATATAAATTGGGAATGAAAGTAATAATTCTAATAGAATCTAATCTTTGAATTATCTACTAATTAAGTAAGAAACATAAACTACAATAGAGTAGGTGCGCTACGTTTGAGAAAGGCAACGCACCTCATTTTTTACTTTAGTTTGTCTCAACTAATTACTTAGAAAGATCATGTTTCATAAGCAAATCTATAAGAGAGATAGAAGCATCTTCCATATCTGTAACGATTGAGTCAATTTTAGAAACACAATAATTATAAAAGATTTGAAGAATTACTGCCACGATAAGACCACCTACTGTTGTAAGAAGTGCTACCTTAATACCACCTGCAACAAGTGAAGGTTGAATGTCACCAGCAGCTTGGATAGCGTCAAATGCGCCAATCATACCGATTACAGTACCCATAAACCCTAACATTGGAGCAAGAGCAATAAAAAGTGAAATCCAGATAAGTCCTTTTTCTAATTTACTCATTTCTACCGAACCAGCAGAAACAACTGTTTTTTCTACGATTTCGATGCCACGATTAGCACTCATTAAACCTTGCGCAAAAATATCAGCGATAGGTCCACGAGTAGCAGCACAAACTTCTTGCGCTCTTCCAACGCCACCTTCACGGAGAGCATCTTCTACTTTAGCTAATAATTTGTCTTTGTTTGTTGTAGCAAGATTAAGAACAATAATACGCTCAATAGCAACTGCAAGACCAAGAATCAAACAAATAAGTACCATTGACATAAACTGCCATCCACCTTCAATAAACTTTTCCTTGATAGCTTGGTGAGTGGTTTGTTCTTGAACAGGAGTTGCAGCAGCAGCTTCGGCATCAGCCTTTACTTTTGCAGCAGCAGCTTCTTGTTCTGCTAATTCTTGTGCAGTAGCAATGGAATCTTGAACTCTATTGATAGAATCTTGAACCATTGTATCGTCTTGAGCGTGCGTTGTACCAATAGCAAAAAAGCAGATTAGAACAAGCAGAGAAAATAATTTTTTCATATTAGTCTGAGTGATTTACGGAGTAAAAATCTTATAGGTTAAGATGTTAAGGTTAGCAGTTTGGGCTAAGGTTGTAAAATTGAGATTGACAATAAACTAAAACTAAAGCATAGAAATTGTTTTGATACAATAGAGATTTAATTCTAATTTAATTAAAAAACTAAATTTGTAATTATCTAATTAAAAAGTATGATTTGACAAAGTAATAAAATTTCGATCAAAAAAAATAATCTTTTATCAACTTTTTCTAGTCTGTCAGATACTTTTTTTGCAAATAAAACTAAAAAGAGTAATAAAAAACGTTTTTGAGACAAGTTCAAAAATAGCACTACTTCTAAACTTTAAATAGACCTACAAATAGATTTATCAAAACTCAAAATAAAGAGTAACATTAGATTGAGAATACATTTTATATCCTAAAAGTAACATATTAGTTTGATATAATCAAAAAATATTTTTCAGATAGGCTAATTTTATGTGTTAATTCTAATGTTTTCTACAAGCTTTATGTTCAATTTGTTGTAGAGAGGAAGGGATTCGAACCCCCGATACCCTTTTGGGGCATACTCGCTTTCCAAGCGAGCTCCTTAAGCCACTCGGACACCTCTCTAAGTTTGGTCTTGGTTTGAATAAAGTATCGTTTATTCTTTAATCAATGCACAAATAAATTAAGAAAAAAGACAGTATGCAAATTTTATTTCATTTTTTTACTAAAAAAACCAAACTTATTTTCTCAAAATGCGTAGAGGCACTTTATTATCTTCAAAAAATGGTCGAAATAGAAATTTTTATGTTTTGTGTTTTTTTCTCTACCCTATCTAATTCTCTTTTAATAGAAAATAGGGTTTGAGATTTTGTTAAAATCATGTATTTTGTGCCTAATTAGTTTTGTACTAATAATTATCTAGCGATTAGAAAACAATTTGATATACTTTTTACACTATTTGTAAGCTAAATTTCATTTACAATACACTTGAACAATAAGACAGATTCTACACTACAAAACGATATAAAAGATTCTATTCAGATTACTTTGCCTGATTCAAATTCGAAGACGGGGCAAGGTTCAAAAAGAATTTATAAACGTCCTGAACTTCCTATTACGGCTGTTTTGGGGAGTGCTTTTCTCATATATGGCGTTCTTTATCATGCTGCTGCATTTGCTGTCTTGGGAGCTGTATTTTCTTATGATAGTACTGAAACAAGTGTTTTGATGAATATTCGTGATGTTAGTTATATTGTCTTTACAATAGTAGGAGCTATTATAGTTCCTCGTTGGTCAGCACGAAACATAATTGTTGTTTGCTTGTCTTTGATGGCTGTTTGTGCGATTGCTGTTTCTTTTCAATCTCATAACTTTGCTTTAGCTGAGTTTTTGTTTTTCCTGACAGGAGGCTCTTTTGCTTTAGTTCGTTTGGCAGCGTACTGGCTGGTTAGTTTAGAGTCAAAACATAAAGGACAACATGCAAGGCGAATAATGCACTTAGAGGGAATGTATTTTTTGGGAGTTGCACTTAGTTATGCTCTTTTTCTTCCTTATATCAACATTGATTCTTCTTGGACACAAGCCTATTGGATCGTTCTTCCATTTTTGGCTATTACGATTTGTTTTCAGTTTATGCATTATCATTATCCTTTAAGAAGTGTTCCAGAATCTTGGAAAAATGAATTTCGTCATGCTCGTAAGTCATTGAATGGACTTCTGATTAATTCTATTCTCTTACTTTCTATTTTTTGCGTGTTTATTGCTTCAATTATTTATGTTCATTTTGAGGAATGGGCAAATGTATTTGCAGTCAAGCTTATAGATTTGAAAAACAGACAGTTTTATGATTTGGGCGTTTTAGCTGCCTTGTTTTTAGTTATGGCAATTAGTCGGCTATTTATCGGAATCCTTTTGCAACGAACGGGTCGTTTTATGATTTTTGTGTTTTGTATAACTGGATTAATGTTTTTGGTACTTTGGAATGGTGATATTTTGGGTAGTCAAATTATTTATGCTGCTTCTGATTTTGATGATATTTCGCCTTACTCTTTGCTCCTTCCTGCAACGGCTTTTTTCATAGCACCCATTTTACCATTAATTTATGCCGTCGTGATTACGCAAGCTTCTGAAAGACAGCAACCTTTAGTAATCGGACTTTTGTTGGGTGTAACTATGTTAGCAAGACTTCTTTTTACGTCACTTTCTAATAAATCGTATAATTATTTTGTGGATTATACAGCTTTTTATTTGATACTAATTCCTTTAGCATTGCTTCTAGTCCTGTTTTTCTTAGCATATTCAGATTTGAGTAGCGATTCAAGGCTCTTCCATCGAAAAAGAATAAAATCAAAAAAAAATCAAAAAACGAAACGAATAATAAAACGAAGATTTCAAATGTCTAAAAGAGAAGAAGAATTGAGCAAAGGTTTGGAAAAAGATTTGGAATGGACAACGGAAAAGGAAGTATAAATTATTTCTGTTTTTAGCCTGTTTTTTGCAGAAGTCAAAAAAAAATATAAATTACTACTAATCAACAATTTACTATTTGTATTCTAGTCTTATCAAAATTTTTATAAGACTACGATTACGATTTACGTGTATGAGTTTTATAAAATCAACAAACCAAATAAAATTTAAAGAATGAAAATTAACAGACTTTTTTTAGTGCTTGTAGCTTTGTTTATGTGTCAAACGCTTTTTGCTCAACGTAACGTCTTAGATGCGTACAAGGAGCTTCAAAAGTATGACCAAAACTTTTATTACAAAATAGTTAAGAAGGGAAATGACTGGAAAACTACTTCTAATGCTGATTATGAAATACCTGTAACTGTCGATTTTAAGAATGGTTATATCGAAATTGAAGACGATGGTACAGGTGGAGGATCTGTACATACTCAAGTTGTTTTGTTCCGTACTATCGATAAAGGAGAATTGATAGGAATTACTACAACTATGTCTGACGGTGTGTATGTAAGTGCAACATATAATTTTTGGAAGTCTACAAGTTCAGGTTGGAAAAACGTAACGAAGGAAGTGTTGCCAACTAACTTTAATTATGCCAATTTCTGTTCAAAAAAAATGGCTAACGTAGATTCAGATTTTGAGAAAGATATGAAGTACAGCATAACTTTACCACAATATGGAACGAGAGCAAAACTGTATTTATTGGATAGTCCGTTGATGATAAAACAGCAGGGCTGTGAAGATGGAAGTGGAAATAAATCTGAATGCGAACTAGTGAAAACAATGCAAAATAATAGTTATGAATATGTGGAATTAATTTGGGACAAAGCCAACACACGTTTCAAATTAGGACAAGGCGTAGAAAATAAATAGTAATCTCGAAGTAAAATTTCACAAAAAAAAGACTTATCAAAATGATAAGTCTTTTTTTATTTTTATGAATTCAATAAATTGTAAAAATTCATCAAAGAAAAGCTCGGTAAGTTTTGAGGTTGCGAGCGGATTCGAACCGCTGTACACGCTTTTGCAGAAGCGTTGCCTAGCCGCTCGGCCACGCAACCTTTTTATTTTTGTGCTTCCTTCAATTTGTTTTCATACATTAAAGGAATGCAAATCTACATATCTTAAATTGATTTTGCAAAATAAAAGTTCATTTTTTAGAAAAAATAATAGGAGTATAATTTGTATTATCCAAAATAGGTTTCAAAGTGTAGTTTCTAAGATTAAAAAATCAAATTTTGAGAGTTTGTAAAGACAAAAGTAACTTTGTTGTTTTTGGTAGAAAATCTATTTGTTTTGTATTTTGTTCAAATCTGTACTCTTGGTTCTGACTTATACAAAATAAGGCTTTTTTGATGTTTTGAATAATTATTGTTAACTCAGTCAGACCTTTAGTGCAGACCAATTTAAAATAAAAGATAATTTTTAATACAGCCAAAAGCAAAAATTGTCAAGGGAATAAAATGATTTCAAAATGTGTTTTTCATTCTCTGTGTTTTTTGTGAACTCTGTGTTTGAAAAAGCATAACCTATATTTGATTTTGCCTTGTTGCTCAACTGTCAATTAGCAAACCTGTAAATAGCTGTGATAAGTTCTAATGAAGACTAAATTCTTGCGTCAATAGTGCCCCTGCAATTGTAGCAGTCATCATACAGGCGAGCGTTGCAGCTAATAATGCTTTCAATCCCAAACGAGACAAATTAGCTTGTTGATTCGGTGCCATTGCTCCAATTCCTCCAATTTGAATAGCGATTGAACTAAAATTAGAAAAACCACAGAGTGCAAAAGTTGCAATCGTGATTGATTTGGGAGAAATTACTCCATTTGCTTGCATATCAGCAAGACTCACATAAGCCACAAACTCATTAATTACCGTCTTTTGTCCTAAAAGGCTTCCTACTTGCAGCGTATCAGCCCATTCTACACCAATCACAAAGGCAGCCAAACGAAAAACCTGTCCAAAAAGATACTCCATTGAAAGTTTAGTAAAAATTCCGTTTGTGCTTTGTGTAATAATTGTATTTAGCGAATTCCAATCTCCAATCGCCCAACCTCCAGCTACCTCTAACATATAATTCAGCAGTGCAATCACAGCAATAAAAGCTAAAAGCATTGCACCAATATTAAGAGCTAATTTTAATCCATCTCCTGCACCAATTGCCAAAGCATCAATTACATTTGCGCCTAGTGTTTCTTTATTTACCTTTAATTCTGAATCAATGAGTTCTGGTTTTGTTTCTGGAATAAGCATTTTGGCAAACACAATTCCTGCTGGTGCGTTCATAATAGATGCGCTCAAAAGCCGTGCAGCTACTTCGGCTTGTTTTGCAGGGTCGTCTCCCCCCAAAAAAGCGACATAACTCCCCAAAACTGCTCCTGCTATGGTTGCCATTCCTCCAGTCATCAAACACATCAGTTCGGAAGTAGTCATTTTTGCAATAAAAGGGCGAACTAATAAAGGTGCTTCTGTTTGTCCTAAAAAAATATTTCCTGCTGCTGAAAGGCTTTCTGCACCTGAAAGTCCCATTGTTTTAGCCATTAGCCACGCAATTCCGTAAGATAATTTTTGAAGAATTCCTAAATAATACAACCCTGTCGTAACAGCAGAGAAAAATATAACGGTAGGCAAAACTTGAAAGGCGAAAATAAAACCACTTTTTGGAACGTCTGCTAAATCACGGAATAAAAATTTTGCTCCATCATTCGAAAAGCTCAAAAACTTTACAAACCCTTCACTAACAGACTGAAATATCTTTGCTACAAAAGGAACTTGTGTAATAAGTACTCCAAAAACCATTTGTAAAAGAATTCCGATTCCTACCAGTTTCCAATTTATCATTTTTCGATTACTAGAAAACGCATACGCTACACCTAGCAAAACCAACATTCCCAACAATCCTCTCAAATAATCCATAATTCAATTAAAGTTTTTAAACGAATTTCTTATATATTTTTGTTAAAACGATTAAGTAACGAAAGTAGCCTAATTTATTCAGAATTAGAAATTAGAATCAGAATTTGATTGTTTTTTGATAAAAATAGGGAAATAAAAAACTCGTAAAACTTTGTGTTTTACGAGCTTAAAATAAGGAATACAAAAATTATTGAACAAAAAGAGTGACGAGAATACGAAGTTTCAAATTCTCATTATTTTAAAGAGTTAGCTATTTTTTCAATTACTTCTAAAGAAATATCTAGTTTTTTAGCTATTTGTTTTTCAGAAAAATTGGATTTTAAAAGATTTATAACAGCAATAGTTAGTTCTATTCCTTCTAGTTTTCCTTCCTGTTTGCCTTCTAGTTTTCCTTCTTGTTTGCCCTGCTTGAAACGAATATCGCCTCTGATATCGTAAGTTAATGCCATAATAAACTCTATTTACTTTTTCATAGATTTAGCAACTTCTTCAATAAAATCTATCGAAACATTCAATGCCTTTGCGATTTTCTCAAAAGAAAGTTCAATAGAAATCAAACCTTTTATATTTTCAACCAATGTTTCTTGTTTGCCCTGCTTGAAGCGAATATCGCCTCTGATGTCATAAGTTAGTGCCATAATTTATAAAAAATTTCAACTATTTCAACGAATTAGATATTTTTTCAATTACTTCTAAAGAAATATCTAGTTTTTTAGCTATTTGTTTTTCAGAAAGATTGGATTTTAAAAGATTTATAACAGCAATAGTTAGTTCTATTCCTTCTAGTTTTCCTTCCTGTTTGCCTTCTTTGAAGCGAATATCGCCTCTGATGTCATAAGTTAGTGCCATAATTTCTAAAGATTTTATAATTTGTTCTTGTAATTCACGTAATCTAGATAGTATTTCTAATTGTCTAACGTATTTTGATTGTTGTAGGTTCGGTTCTGTAATCTGCATTATTTTTCTAACAATGGTTGTAAGTGCAGTCTGCGTTTCTTCTTTTCCAAAATCTGCTAAAACTGCTAAAATTACCTCTTCTGGTTTTGAGGAATCCAAAAATTTGTGATAATCAATTTCTTGCATACTAATTACTTCAAACGAAAATTCTAACTTTTTATGCTTTATTTCAATAGGCATTTTAGATTTCCCTTCTCCAATATAAAATACATACTGCTTGAGTTCTATTTTGTGATCTCGTAGTAAGAGTGCATAATATTCAAGCATTCGATAAATCATTTTGGGTTCGTCTTTTACCTGAAATTCAATATGAAGAATGTAATCTTTCTTAGAATCCTTATGGATTACCTTTTTCAAAAAATCTGGTTTACGCTCAATAGTATGCTGTAAATCATCTTTGATTTCTTCAAGACCTTCTGGGTCGATATTCAATAATTTTTTAGCCAAAGGAAGGATAATTTCCTCTATATTTTCTTTGAATATTTTATCATAATCTTGTGCCATTTACTCGTCTTTTATTCGTTTTAAATAAGGAAAAAATCGAAAATCTACTTCGCCCTACTTCGCCAAAACAGGCGCATAAATTTCATTTACTTTTTCCACTACATAATCAATTTCTTCAATCGTGTTGTATTTGCTAAACGAAAAACGAACCGAAGGACGAGAAGGGTCATTTTTAAGAGCCGTCAAAACGTGTGAACCAATTTCCGAACCACTAGAACACGCACTTCCACCTGAAGCCGAAATTCCTTGAATATCCAAATTGAATAAAAGCATATCACCCATATCTGATTTTGGAAACTGAACACTCAATACCTTTGGAAGTCCTTTCTCAAGATTATCCGATTCTCCATTAAAATTAATGTCTTTACCAAAATTAGCTTTTAGCTTTTCTATCATTCTACTTTTTAGAGAAAGAATGTGTTTTTTATGATTTTCTCTTTCCGAAGTTGAGATTTCTAATGCTTTTGCAAGTCCTACAATTCCAGCTACATTTTCTGTTCCTCCACGCATATTTCGCTCCTGTGCTCCTCCTGTTTGGAAGGGACAAAAACCTGCATCGTGACGAATATATAAAAACCCAATTCCTTTTGAGCCGTGAAATTTGTGTGCCGAACCTACAATATATTGAATTGGTAATTTCTGCAAATCTATTGAATAGTACCCCATTGTTTGGACAGTATCAGAATGAAACATAGCATTGTATTTCTGACAAGTTTCTCCAGTCTGTTGTAAGTCTAAAATAGTTCCTATCTCATTATTTCCGTGCATAAGCGAAACCAAAGCACGCTCATTTTGAGTAGCAAAATTACTCAAAAGTTCTTCCAAATGCTTCAAATCAACATTTCCTTTTTTATCAATGTTTACAAAACTTAGTTTTATTTCTCCTCTTTTTTCTAATTCTTGAACCGTATGCAGAACAGCGTGATGTTCTATTTTTGAAGTAATGATATGTTTTAGATTGTGCGAACGAACAGCACAACGAATAGTCGTATTATCGGCTTCTGTTCCTCCAGAAGTAAAAAATATTTCGGCTGGCGAAGTATTCAAAAGACTTGCAACGGTTTTGCGAGCTTTCTCAACAGCCGATTTCACAATTCTTCCTGTACTATGTGTAGAAGAAGGATTTCCAAAATGTTCTGTCAGATAAGGCATCATTTCATCTAAAACAGCTTTGTCTAATTGTGTGGTAGCTGCGTTGTCTAAGTAGATACGAGAAGAAGGGATAATTGACATAGATATATTTTTAGTATGTGTTATTTTGGTTGTAATGTGTTGATTATTAATTAATTAATCAAAAATCAAAGTTTACAAAGGTACATAGATTTTATAAAAAACTCAATTTTGTTGCTGAATTTCTTACTTCAAATACAAGATTACCTCATCTCCTTTTCTAAGACGAAGCTGTTTTTGAGCATTTTTTTCTGGAATAAATATTTCTACTCTACCAAAAGAACCATTGATAAGATTAGGCATTCTCTCATTTCCTTCCAAAAAATAATTACAAAATTTAGCATCTTGTTCTAATACTCGTCCAGATTTTACTCCTTTTCTTGCTCTAAGATTGGTAAGTGCATTTCCATATTTATCAAAAGACAGAATTTCTCCTTTTACTATTTTTTCTTCTTCATTATAAGTACTAAATGGATAATTGAGATACCAATCGTACTGAATTTCTTCGCCCATATTTTCCATCGAAATTCCGTTTGCAAGGTGTGCAGCTACTGGTGCAAAAATATCTCTTCCGTGAAAACTATTGGTATCACTTTCAAGCATATAGGTTTTATTTGTGATTTCAATACATTGTTCTACATCTTCAATTGCTGTAATCAAATCCAAAATTCCATTATGAGGAGCGACAAAATAATAACCTCCACTTTTTACAATAATTGGCTGCCTATCACTTCCAACACCTGGGTCAATGACACACAAAAAAATTGTTCCCTTTGGAAAATAACTATAATGTGCTTCCAACAGCAATGCACCACGCAAAATATCATAATCTGGTACAGAATGTGCCAAATCTATCAAATTTGTGTGAGGAGAAAGCGATTTGATAACTCCCTTCATTACTCCTACAAAGCCGTCTTGATAACCAAAATCAGTAAGTAAAACAATATTCATATTTAATCCTTTTGCTGGCATTTTTTTTTATTTTCTGTCTGCTAATCATTTCTTAAAACTAAGAAGCAATATACAGAAAGATTATTATTTGTAAGGTTTGAAGATATTTGATTTTAATTTTTCTATAATAAAAAACGAATGGCTTTGATTATTTATTGATGAAATACCTTTACGACTCAAAACTATTTTAGAAGTTATCAAATTTGATTATGCCTATTTTGTTTAGTATATTTCTACTTAATGGACTGTTTTTGATAATTGGATTAATCGTTTTAGTAATTTGTATGAACTGATTTAGAAGTGAAAAACTGTTTTTATTCCCTTATTTTTCCTATTAAATTCCCCTTTAATTAATAGAATGGAAAATGCAATTCGTGTTTTTTTAGAAAACGAAAACAAGCAGCGTAGTAAGAATCTTACTTATTTGATATACTTTTTAGCGATATCGACGAGTTTGAGTTTTATTCCTGATATATATTTCGAACTTTGGGAGAATTTATATTACTGGTTTATTATAGTGTTTTATTTAGGAAGTATTTTGGTTCTGAAAAGATATATAAACACCGATTGGGCAGCCCATTGGTTTCTTTTCGGTTTTGATGTAATGGTTTTCTATTTTTCAAGTGCCATAGGAAGAAATAGCAATCTACACTTTTTGTTTTTTGTTGTTATTCTTCTTATTCCTTCTGTTCTTAACGTTCGTTCGAAGCGTCATGTTATTTTTCATACTATTGTTCCCTTGTTTTTAGCTCTGGTGCTTGTTCTTGCTGATTTTGATATTTTTCCTCGCCTTCCACATGTTGATCCGTATTACGAGAATTTGTTTGGAAAAGTAAATATGTTGCTTTTATTTGTTATTCTTCCTGTTGTAGCATGGGTATTAGTAAAATCCTATCAAGATATTTTTAATCAACTTATGCAATCTGAAAAAGTATTGATTGATAAGAATGAAGAATTATCAAAGACGAATAAAGAACTGGATAATTTTGTGTATAGTGTGAGCCACGATTTGCGTGCGCCAATTTCCTCTGTTTTAGGACTGATTAATATTTCTAAATTAGAAACCAATAGAGAACAATTATTACAGTATGAACTTTTGAAAGAGAAAAGCCTTTTGAAACTAGATTCTTTTATAAAAGATATTTTAGATTATTCTCGTAATTCTCGTACTGAAATAAAGCCTCAAAAAATAGACTGGCAGGATTATTTATTACAAATTACTCAGCAGTTTGAATATCTACCAGAAGCGAAAAACACAGAAATAGAAATAAAAATTACTCAAAATAGCGAATTTCAAGGCGATTTGTATAGAATAGGAATCATTTTTAATAATCTGATTTCAAATTCGTTTCGTTATTGCGACAGACAAAAACCTACTTGTTATATCAAAATAAAAGGAGATATTTACGAAAAGAAAGCCTGTATTACTGTTGAAGATAATGGAATTGGAATACGAGAAGAACATATAGACAAAATCTACGATATGTTTTATAGAGCAAACGAGAGCAGTAAAGGTTCTGGATTAGGTCTTTATATACTTAAAGAAACACTAGAAAAAATAGATGGAACAATAAAAATTGATTCTAACTATGGAGAAGGAACATCGTTTTATGTAGAAATACCTAATTTGATAGAGAAATAAATAATTATCCTTTTATCAATTTATCTCCCAAAGAGCGAGCCTTCGAATTATTAAATTGTTTCAAAAACTGTCCTAATTCTGGAAAAGATACTTTTTTAGGTCTGAATTTTTTAGCCATTTTTAGATATTCTGTATCTTTAGTTTGAGAATAAAGTGCAATAGCACAAAATAAACGCACATCTTGACGTTCCAATCCCTTTACTAATTCATTTTTTACATTTTCATCTCTATCCAAATCAGAAAGCGCAATACTTGCACGCATTTGACGAACTTGAAGTGCATAATAACTCCTGTTTTTCCATTTTGCAGACGTTTTGGGAAGCGTAATGTAAAGCTCTTTTATAAGTGCAGCTCTACTTCTTTCATTATCTAGTTTTGACAAATTTTTTGCAACGTCCATTGACTCTGGTAAATAATCATATTCCAACAAACCAACTAAAACATCGTGCATATTAGGCGATTTTTTTCTAACCAGTTCAGTTGTAATATCCTTTGTCAGTTTTATTTCTTTTGTTTCTCCCAAAAGTTCTACCAAAAGCCATTGCCCATAATGAGTTTTGGAAAGAATGGTAATAATTTTTTTTCGTTCTTTGAATAAAGAATAGTAATTATCAAAAGTACGTAAGAGTTCAGAATCAGAAGCATCGGCAGCCAGAACGGTAATCAATAGATTTTGATTATTATTTTTATCCATACTAGTATCATTAAGAAGAGCAATAGATAAAGAATCAATGAGTTTAGACCAGTTTTTTCTTTTACTATAACTTTTTACTAACAATCTATCTAAAAGCAAAGCACTTTCTTTCGAGAACTCAAAACGTGCATATTTGGGAACAGAAGCATAAAAATCTGCTTTTTGGATAATTTCTAATGAAGGTGCTGCTTCTGTTTCTACTTTCTGGATTGTATCAGCACTTTCTGTTCTTTGTTTGTTTTCTTTTTCTTGATTTCGTTCTTTATTTCTCTCAAAACTCTCCTGTTTTGCTAGAATGCGAGCTAATTCTCTGTATGTATCAGGGTTTTGAGAATCAATTTCTAAAGAGTAATTTAATTTTTCAATGACTAATTTTTCCAAAGAATCTTGTTCTTCTCTGCTGGAGGTTTTTATTTTTGCTTGATAAATAGCTGCTTTGGTAAGGTAATTACTATTTTCTGGGTAAAGTTCTGATAGTTGTCTGTGGTAAGCAAATGAATTATCAAATTCTCGGTTCATTTCATACAAATCGGCTAATCGTTCTAAGACATATTCTTCATACGGATAAATTTTGTAGGCTGCTTTGTAGGCATCAATTCCGTTTTGCCAATACTTTAAGAAAGAAGTAGAAGTATTTTTTAAAAATGTTTTTTCATAAAGTGCTAATTCTTGTTTTAGTTTTTGCTCTAATTCTTCTCCTATTAATTTTACTTTATTATTTTCAGAATACGTTTTTGAATAAATAGAAGGTGCGTTTTGCTTTGCTTTATCAAAAAAGACATTTCCAATATTCATATGGAAAACATAATCTGACGGTTTGCCTTTCAAGCCTTCACTCCAAATATCAATGGCAGCTTTCCACTCTCCCAAATGGTAACTCATTTTTCCCAACACCGAACGAGAATCTGAATCATCTGGGTCATATTCCAAATTCTGACGTAATAATGTTTTTGCTTCATTATGGTTTCCAGCATTAAAAAGTGAAATAGCTTCCTCTAAAGAATGAGGAATAGAAGCCGTCGTTTGAGCAGTTATTGGAAAACAAATTAAGAAACAAAAGTAAAATAAAGAGGTAAGAAGCGTATATTTTTTCATTATCGTTTAGGTATCTAAATTAAAGTATGTCGTATCAAGACAATTACAAGATAGAAAAATTAAAAGAAAATTATAAAATTTAGCGTTTTTAATCCGTATTTTCTATCTGTTTGGCTTTGTTTTAATCTAAACGAAAATAAATTGATTGTAGTTGCAAGGAGTGTTTTTTGCGATTGCTAAGGCTTGATTACAAACCATTAGCAACGCTTATCATACCGAAATCTTGTTTTTTTTTAATAATTGTTCAATAATTCAAATATTGATAACAAAAATAATTCAGTACAAATCATCAAGTCGCATATACAAATATTTGCTGACAGCAATGTAAGCACTAATGGTATTTATACTAATTCCTAAAATCAAAATTATCAAACCTAACAAAGCAACAGAACCCATATAATCAAAAGCATTGAGTTCTGGAATCCAAATTGCAAAACCTTTAGCCAAAATCAAGACCAAAAAGTAAGCGATTATACTTCCAATAATTCCGTGAATAAAAGCACGACGAAGAAATGGTTTTTTGATAAAAAATGGAGTTGCTCCTACTAATTGCATACTTCGAATCAAAAAACGCTGCGAAAAAAGAGCAAGCCGAACACCACTATCAATCAAAATAATAGCAGCCACAAAAAACACACACGCAAAAGCAAAGAAGATATAACTAATCGTTTGAAGATTTTTGGTAATTTCTTCAATATATTTATCCTTAAAATCCACTTCATAAACGCCTTCTATACTTTCAATTTGTTCTTTTAAAAGTAACATTTTATCTTTCTGATAATAGGATTCTTCTACGTTGATATAATAGGCATCTGGCAAACGATTTTCTCCTACCAAAAACTCCTCAAATTCTACTCCTGCTTCTTGTCGCATCATTTCGGAAGCCTCTTCACTTGCCATAAAACGAATACGAGGTTTCCCATTTTCATTTTTTAAGACAAAATCCAATTGAGTAAGTTTTTTCTGAATACTCAAACGCTGATTTTCATTTACATCTCTACGCAAATACACTTCTACTTCTACGTTTTGCTTTGTTCTGATAGAAAATTGATAGGTGTAAATCAAAATCAAACCCAAAAGTCCAGTAATAAAAAGTGCCAACGTAATATTAACCAACACTCCCATATAAGGATAAGAGCCAATACGTTTTTTGGAAAAAGGACGGTTGATAGAAGGAAATTGCAATTTTTTTAGCGATTAATAGTAGAAATTTGCGTGAGTTACTTTTAAACAGACCTGTGGTCATCTTCTGGAGATCTACACAAATGATAAGTTAATTTTATTATAAAAAGGAAAAACCCATAATAATCAAGGGTAGCTATTCTTTGATCTATTATTTTATCATATAATTTTATAAGTTCGTCAGTAGGAAACCAAAACAATTTATCCAAAAAAGCAATATACTCTGTACTTTGTTGATTAGGTAAATAAAATAAATTACTATATTCTTGTCTTTTTATAGCTGAAATGATTTCTTTTGGATTTTTATTGTTCTTAACTAAATCTTTCTCATATTCTGCCAATTCAACAATAGGAGCAAAAAGAATTTCTTTAGGAATTATCCTATCTTTACTGCTACTATCAACATCGCAAGTATTAGATACCAATATTACTTTACTATAAACTTTATCATAAGAAGCCGTTTTAATGTTCCAGTTAGGTATTCTAATTGAAGATAACAAATCACCTTGTCTCAAACCATTTGGAAAAGAAGAAAGATAAAAGTGAGTATAATTTTTATGAGCATTCTCACCTTTACCAACCTTCTTAAACTGTTTTAGTGCTGCATTCAACCTACCTTTTTCTTCTTCGGTTAAGTATTTTTGATTGAAATAATTTTCTATTGTTTTATCCAAAGTTATAACCAGTTAGTTGTACTTGTTTGTTTTTAAAGCATTCCATCAATAGTTGAATCATCTGAAAACTGTCTTTTTAACGTTTCTTCAAGTATGTCATACTCTTCTCCAACCATAGACTTACTTCCTTCAAAAATAGTATTAGCCATGTCTAACAAACCAGTTTGGTTTTCTAATTTATTAGAGAAAGATATTTCTGTTACAATTTTGTTAAGAGTAGGTTCATAAAAATACTCTCTTCTTTCAATCTTACTAAAATAGAAAACTTTTTGGTCTATTTCATGATAATTCTTTTCAGCTAAATTATCTTGCGTAATGCTATATACATACTCATTAGTAGGAGTGCTGTTGAGATGTGCAGTATTAATTGTTGAAATAGTGGGCATAAAATAGTTTATTTGATAATACTTTTATATTCATCTTTAGCAATAGCACTAAATGTTTCAGTAGCATAACCATGAACTTGTTCTACTGCTTCTTTCCATTCAAGATTTTTTTCTGTTTGTAAAGTAGTAGTACATTTTATTTCTAACATTACCTTTTTATACTCCTCATTATCTTCGTTTGAATCTTGATAAGAAATTGTTAAGTCAAGATACGTATTTTTATCCAAAACAAAATTACTTTGCATGTAGTGATTATAACTTTTCCAGCTATCAAGTAGGGAAGGAACTTGAGGAGCAAAAGATAAGTAAGTCGACAGTTTGTCTTCAGATTTTATTTCAAAATCGTTTATATAACGAATTTGTACTGATTTTAATTCTTTTCCAAGTCCTAGAGATTGATAGGCTTCTAAATATTTTTCTATTTTAGGCTTAAAGCTCTCCCATTTGTCATAACTATTATGCAAAGAATGAATAGAGAGATACCCTTTCTCCATTAGTATTGCTTCATTTTCAGACTCATTTTTATATACCATAATAGGCATACCTCGTTCGTGATGGCTATCAGATGAATCTTGTTGCATGTTTAGATTTACGCTAACTTTAACTTGAACTCTTTCTTCTGCATACTTAAATCCTAGCTGTTCTATTTTATTAAAAAACTCAGAAAACTTCCCAATATTCCAATCCTTCTCCCGTTCAGTATTGAAGCGAAAGGCACATAATACCTCACTTAATTTGTGATTTTTGAATTTTTGTTTTTTGGCAGTCATTATTAGCTTATTTATATAAATAATTGTAAAGCTACAAAATTTAATCTTATTGAATCAACTATTATCTTTTATGAAGGTTCAATTTAAGTAGGTTTTTATTTTTGATTGAAAAGAAAACCACTAATAATAACGGTTTGAAATAAACACAGATTTTTTTGAATAAATCAATAAGGAAAAAATAATATTTCCCTCAAATAGGTATAAATCCAAATAATTTCCTAATTTTGTATGGCAAATAGTAAAACCACATTATTTGCCATGTCTGAAACACAAAAACCTCAAAACGGTGCTGCTACTACTAGCCACCACAACCTACAAAGCCAGAATAATTCTAATCTTTCTGATGCCTTTGCTTCCAAATTTTTGATGGAAGCACTTACCTACGACGACGTTCTGCTCGTACCTGCGTATTCGGAAACGTTGCCCAGAAATTCCCAAACCAAAACGAAACTTACCAAAACGATTACATTGAATGTTCCGATTGTTTCGGCTGCCATGGATACTGTTAGTGAGGCTGAAATGGCGATTGCGATTGCACAGGAAGGAGGAATGGCTTTTATTCATAAAAATATGAGTATCACTCGCCAAGCCGAACAAGTAAGAAAAGTAAAGCGTTCGGAAAGTGGAATGATAACCGATCCTGTAACTGTTTTTCCGAATCAAACTCTTTTTGATGCTAATAAAATTATGAAAGAGTTCAAAATTGGTGGCATTCCTGTTATTGATGAAGATAAAAAGTTAGTTGGAATCTTGACCAATAGAGATTTGCGTTTTCAGAAAGATATGTCTGTTTTGGTTTCTGAAATAATGACTTCCAAAAACTTAATTACTGCTAAAGAAGGTGTTGATTTGCAGCAAGCAGAAGAAATTTTAGATGCCAACAAAATCGAAAAATTACTTATCATTGATGACAATTACAATCTTGTAGGACTAATTACTTACAAAGATATTCTCAAAAATAGTGACAGACCTAACGCTTGCAAAGATGAAAAAGGACGTTTGCGTGTAGGTGCTGCCGTTGGAGTTACTGGCGATACATTGGAAAGAGTAGCTGCTCTCGTAAAATCTGATGTAGATGCTATTACGATTGATACGGCTCACGGACATTCAAAAGGAGTAATTGAAATGCTCAAAAGAGTAAAAGAATCTTATCCAAAACTTCAAGTGATTGTAGGAAATGTAGCCACAGGTGCAGGTGCAAAAGCTCTTGCCGATGCAGGTGCCGATGCCGTAAAAGTAGGAGTAGGACCTGGAAGTATTTGTACAACCAGAATTATTGCAGGCGTGGGAATGCCACAATTATCTGCCGTTTTTGAAGCTGCCGAAGCTGTAAAAGGAACAGGCGTTCCGATTATTGCAGACGGTGGAGTTCGTTTTTCAGGCGATTTAGTAAAAGCCATTGCAGCAGGCGCATCAAGTATTATGATAGGTTCGCTTTTAGCAGGAACAGACGAAGCACCCGGGGAAATGATAATTTATGAAGGTAGAAAATTCAAGTATTATCGTGGAATGGGTTCGATAGAAGCAATGGAAGATGGCTCAAAAGACCGTTATTTTCAAGATACCGAAGACGATATTAAGAAACTTGTTCCAGAAGGAATTACAGGGCGAGTTGCATATAAAGGAAAAGCTGCCGAAGTAATTTATCAACTCGTTGGAGGGCTGAAAGCAGGAATGGGATATTGTGGTGCAGCTTCGATTGAAGATTTGCAAAAAGCGCAATTTGTCAAGATTACCAATGCAGGAATGAAAGAAAGTCACCCACACGATGTGATGATAACTCGTGAAGCTCCAAATTATAGTAGGAATTGAGATTTGTGTAAATAAGCAAAATTATGACAGAACTAGAAATAGCTATTTTAAAAATAATGTATAAAAATTCTTCTCTCTCTTATCAAGGTCTTGATCATAAAGTAATCCTTTCTATAGGTTTGCATGATTCTAATGGCGATTCTACAGTAGGAAAGAATTTGAGTTTAGCTGTAAGAAAATTAGTTAGTGAGAATATGTTATTTTTATCTGGACAAAATGAGCAATCAATCAGTATTACAGAGCAAGGGAATGTTATTGCTAACACTATTTAGAAGCAGAAAAAACCATTACAATTCTAAAATTTAGTTTTGTAATGGTTTTTCTAATAAAGATTAAACAAATTTCATTTACTGAATTACTTGATCAACAATATGAACTACTCCGTTTGAAGCATCAACATCTGCTTGAGTAACAGTTGCATTATTGATTTTTACGGTTGAGCCTGTTATGTTTACAGTAAGCGTATCCGAACCAATCGTATTTACCATTTGTCCGTTTGATAAAGCACTGCTTTTTACTTCTCCAGCTACTACATGTCTTTGCAAAACAGTTGTAAGCAAATCTGTTGGTACGCTTTCTAATGTATATCCAGCACTACTCAAGAATGTTTCAAAAGCTGCATTAGTAGGAGCAAAAACAGTATATTCTGTACTTCCTTGAAAAGTAGAAACTAAACCAGCTTTTTCTAGAGCTGCTTCTAATGAAGAAAGATTATCCGTATCCATTACCAATTGAGCGATATTTTTTTCTGGTGTCATATCATCGTCCTTGTCGTCATCATCATCATTACAAGCTGAAAAAGACAAAGCACATACTAACAATACGAGTAAAATTCTAAAAGATGAGAAAGATACTTTTTGAGCGAAATTTGAAAATTGAGTTAATTTCATAGCGTTCATTTTATATTTAGTCAAAAAAATTGAAATAATTTATATGTTCGGAATTTTTATTTTGAGTTATTAGTACTAGTGAACCCTTAGCTTTGTTTAAACAAAATGGAATTTAATTAAACAAAATAAGAAAATTTAACATTTTTTAATTATTTAGTAATTTTAGATTTTTAAACAAAAAAATCAATCAAAATTAAGTAGTTTTGTAAACCTATAAATTATCTTTATCAGTTAGAAAAATAAGTTAGTCAATAGTACTAGTACGCAACTAAAAACAGTTTTTAATCAATAAATTATAGTTGTAATTAGCTTCGCCGATTATTTCATAATTGACTTCATCATCTTTCAGTTCGTAATTTACCTACATCTATGCAACTCCCTCAACCAAAACACAAAATAAATCCATTATCCAAAACTGAATTTCTTGTCCGTTTTCAAGATTGCGATCCGTATGGACACTTGAATAATGGTAGATATTTAGATTATTTTCTTGATGGAAGAGATAATCAAGTAACCTACGATTACGGTTGGAGATTGGTAGATTTTATCAATGAAGAGAAAAAAGGTTGGGTTGTTCAGAAACAGGAATTAGCTTATTTGCGTTCTGCAGTTTATGGAGAAGAAATTGTAATCCGAACGGCAACCGTATTTTATGATGATTCTAATTTGATGATCGAATGCCGAATGCTCAACAAAGATGAAACGCAATTAAAATCACTTCTTTGGATGAAATTAGTATTCATTAATCTTACCAACGGAAGACGAACAAATCATACCGAAAACATCAAAGAGTTTTTCTCAAAAGTAGTTTTGAATGAGTTTGATGCCGAAAAAATAACGTTTGATGAGCGTGTAAAAGAGCTTACTACATTTTATAAAACTCAAAAGCAACAAAAAATAAAAGCATAAATTTATGAAATCTCAATCTAGTTTACTTCTATTTATAGCAATTCTTTCTACTATTTTATTTTTGAGTTCATTTGCACGATCAACTAAATCAGATCAAAAAGATAATTGGGAGGAGTTAGAAATTTTTCATCGAGCGATTGCCCTTACTTTCCACCCTGCTGAAGATGGAGATTTTGAGCCTATCAAAAATGATTCTGACGAGCTTGTAGAAGCAGCTCAAAATCTTTTGAATGGAAATTTGCCAGCTTATTTTGAAAAAATAGAAAATAAAAAGTTGAAAATAACACTTCAAAAAGAATTACAAAAATTAGTGCAGCAAAGTACAGATTTACATTCTTTGGTAGAAGAAGAACAAGAAGAAAAAGTAACTGATAAAGTACTTTTAGAAAAACTAAGCAGTTTGCACGATACCTATCATCGTATTGAAGAATTGAACAATGAAGCTAGAAAGAAATAAAAGTAATAAACAAAGAGTAGAGAATAGGTTTTCTGTTTTTTATAAAATTGACTAAATTGAACCTTAAATAAAGCTATAAAACAAGGTTAGCAAGATGTAAATATTATTTTTGGTTCGTATTTTGGATATATAATTTTTGATGATAGACATCAAAGCAGTATTTGTAGCTTTAATTTTCAAACTTTTTTAGTTCTCTTATTTTAATAACTGCTTGGTTCTTGTTTGGCTTTCTGTTCTACACTTAGAAAACATTTTTACTATGAAAAAATATACTTTATTTTTATTCCTTGCTTTCATTATCTCTGCTTTTACTCTTTTATCTTTTTATCAAACTAGTAAGGCACAAGCTATTTATACTTTTCCTATGTTGGTGCAAGAACAAATAGAAGTAAAATCACATCCTTTGCCTTCTGGTTTTAATGAAAAGGGTGATACTACACTTACCGTCTATTCAGGTTTGTATGGAGATTTTTCGGTTTATTTTGTAAATGGAACTCAGTACCATCATATTCTAAATCCCAACCCAACGGGTGTTTTAATTAATGGAAAAGAATATAGTTTTTATTGTGATTCAGAGCGAGGAAGTAAGAAAAATATTTCTAACTTTTTAGATATTTATGAATTTGAATACTTGGGTAGAAAGTACCTTTGTTTCTTTAGTTTTAGAGAAGATTGTCTGCATAAAGGCTGTTTGTATCGTTGTTATAATCTATTTGATATTACTGATCCAAATAATGTAACGGCTAATTCTTTTGCAAGTGTGTACGGCGAAACATTTACGTTTGGAGATTATAATAGTGATGGTGTTATGGATTTTATTCGTGTTGCTTCACAGCTTCCTCCTAATATTGAAGAAGACAAAATACCTACTGAAGACAGAATGCTTTATGGACTTGTTACCGTATTTTCGTTTGATAAAGAAGGAAAAGCTGTTGATGTAAAACACGAAGGAAATAGTTATTATTTATTTATTAAAGGACAAGATGAAGAGTTTTCAGGTTTCGAAATTGTACAAAATGACTGGTTTATTCCATTAAAAGACCAATCTGGAAAAATTGCTCCTCAAATTCCTTACTTTGCTCCTTATGTTTCCTTTGATCCAAAAGAACCTTTTTTATATGATGCTAAAGGCTATAGAGTTGCTCAAAATCTTTGGGCTGTGCAGGTAGCAGAATTTGATGAAATAGAAGGAGCGTTAGATTATTGTGAATATTTGATGCAGGGAGGTTTGGAAGATGTTTTCGTTTACATAGACCAATACAATAGAGATTTACATTTTTTAGTTTTGGCAGGTAATTATCAAAACAAAGAAAAAATACAAAAGTTACAATTAGACTTGAAGAAAGCAGGAGTAAATGGTAAACTTATAAACATGAGGACAGAATTTTAACTATCTGTTTCTCATTCCTCAACATTATAATTATCTCAATCTACCTATAATTATAAGTTTTGACAAAATGTAACGTTTTAGATATAACAATAAAAAAAGAATATCCTTGAAATGATACTATAAAATCTGCTTATCAAAATAAAAATGAAAAAACGTAGTTTATGAAAAATATAATAGCATTTATTTTATTTATAGGTTCGTTTGCGTTGTTTGCTCCTTCTGTTTTGGCACAGGATTATCAAATGGCACAACTTAGTCAAGAGCCAGTTACTGTTACTATGCACCCTACGCCTTCTCTTCCTAGAGAAAAAGGAGATACCAGTTTTACAGATTATCAAGGCTCAAGTATTCCTATTTCTTTGTATGTTTTGAATGGTCCATCAGTATCACCCAATCATAAATCCTGCTCCAACAGGTGTTTTTGTGAATGGACAACATTTCAAGTTTTTTTGTAGCATCGAACGCTCATTAGTTCAGTATTTGAGTATATTTTTAGATGTCTATGAGTTTGATTTTTTGGGTAGAAAGTACCTCTGTTTTTATACATTGAGTGAAGAATGTATGACAAAAGGGTGCCGTTTCAAATGTTATAATCTTTTTGATATCACAAATCCAGATAAGGTAGTCGCTTATGCTTTTAATAGTATTCTGCCAGGAATAGAATCGTTTGGTGATTTTAATTTTGATGGGAAAATGGACGTACTGACAGCTCTTCCAAAGATACCAGAGAGTTTTGTCGAATCTCCAGAAGACGACCGTCGTTCGAATATCCTAATTACAGTTTATACACCAACTGCAAACGGCGACCTTGCAAGAATGGAAAAAGAAGAAGACGGAAATCCGTATTACATCTATGTAAAGCCTGTTGATGAAGATATTCAAGAATTTTCTGTTTTGCAGTACGATTGGTTTATGCCTTTCAAAAAAGAAAATGAAGTATTAGAAATCAAAACATTTTATCCTCCTTATCAAGCCTTTGACCCAAAAAATGATTTTATGTATGATTACAAAGGACACAGAATTGATAAACGAAGGTGGGTAATTCATTTGACAGATTTTCCAGAACAAGAAGGAGCGCAAGAATTTTGTGAAGGACTAATAGAAGCAGGTTATAGAGAAGCCTACATAAAAGTAGATCATTATGGTCCTGACTTTACCTTCAAAATTTTATATGGAAATTATTGGAGTAAAAACAAAGCCGAACAAATACAACGAATGCTCGTCGAAAAAGGCGTAGTAGATAGGCAGCAGCCAGGAAAAGTAATTCCATTAGATAAAAATTAAATTCAAAAAAAGCTATACAAGAACTTGTATAGCTTTTTTAGTGTCAAAATTAATTACCTTGTCTTAACGAGTAACATTCTAAAATAGATATATGGCTGTGCAATCGTCTTTTTTCCATAAAATAGGGTTTGCAAACAAACCCTATTCAATGGAAAAAGCAAACTATTATTTTGTCGAAAACAAGTTTATATGCAGAAATCGGAAAATGTCATTCCTATCAAGAAATAACCCTTTTAAAAACTTAAAAATGAGTTTTATTAGAACTACAAAGTAGTGAAATATTAAAATCTTAATTGCTACTTTATCAAATTATTACCAAAACAATAAACGCCTTATTCCATTGAGAATAAGGCGTTTATACTATTTTTACAGAAATAAAAACTAAATACCTGCTGTTGTTGGTGTTTTATTGAAGCGACACCAACAACAAGAAATTATTTATTTAATTGTACTCAAAGCAGATTCATCTATCGAACTTACATCTTCTAATTTTACCATATTTCCTTCTGCATCAAAGCGAATAGCCTTTGTTTCGCTAATAAAAACTAAATAAGTAGTTTCTGTTGCATTTTCAATTCTTCTAATATGACCACTTTTACCAGAAAATTTGGCTGCTAAATACTCTTCAATTTTGGCTGGAGCAGTTCCTGGATTTAGAGAAATAATTGTATCAATCCATTTTCCATTCTTATCAAAACGGGCAGATTTTACTTCATTTTCTTGTTGAAAAATAATATTGTGTTCACCATTAATTTCGTGGCAACTGATAACTTTAGCACCTACAAATTTTTGATCAAAATGAGGTTTTACGTTAGCAGGAATAGTTTGAGAAAACGCAAAAGCATTTAGACTTCCAAAAGCAAGAACAAGAACAAATGAAAGTGAAGCGATAAATTTTAACATAATGGGAGAAAAGGTATTAGGATTGTGGATATTATTTTTTGATTGTTGTCTGAATTATTATAGGATAACTTGTCTAACAAGCTCTTTTCTAACTATCGTTTATTTTGCAAACGTAAATTCATTGATTTAGGTTTTCTATGAAACTATGTTTTATATCAACGAATTAAAACAATTATCGTGCAAATAAATTCAGTTTTTTTAAGAATTAAACGTATTCATCTTTTTTAGAGCGAACGAAGATGTAACAAAGAATCAGAAATCAAATAAAACTTGATTAGCAAACAATCTATTTATAGAATAAGTAGTCATTATTTTATAAGACAAATGACAGATTTATTAATTTTCAATGCAGAAAAGAGAGAATAGCTAAATGAATAGTCTGAATTTAGTATCATAAGTTACAAAAATGTATTCGATATAGCAACTCATATTTTTACAGAAATGAAGAGTAAGACTTTATCCAGTTCTAAATTTATTTTAACCAAATTTTCGTAAAACTTTTTAGCTATTTTTTATTCCTATCACAAAAATAGCATAATTATTTGATTATCAAACAGTTGGTAGAAATTTTTCATAATTAAAATCAATAATTATTCGATACTTTTTCAGATTATGTAAATTAATTTTTCCAAATTAAAGCTCAATCAAATAGATTTTGAAGAAATAATTTTAGTTTATGTATTTTTGTAAAATTATAAAGATAGAATAAAATAAGAAAGAACTCTATTTTCCTGTTGAAGGTAGCAGTCAAATATACAGAAATGAAAAAAGAACTCTCCTTTGTCCTTCCTCCAGAAATTGCCTTCGAAAAAGAAGCCTTCGAAAAGTTTATTTATCAAGAACTGGATATTTCCCAATATACAGAAGACGTAATTATCAGGCAAACTCGTCGCTCTTTAGATGCTCGTCAGCGAGATTTGAAAGTTAATGTTTGGGCAGAAGTTTTTGTAGGAGAAAAAGCCAGTCCAGTTATTTCGTACAAAAGAGAATACCCAAATGTCAAAAATGCACCACAAGCAATAATTGTTGGAGCAGGACCAGCAGGAATGTTTGCAGCACTTCGCTTGGTAGAATTGGGCATAAAACCAATTTTGATAGAACGAGGAAAAGATGTAAAAAAACGAGTTTCGGATATTGCAGCCATTAGCCGTCGTCATATCGTAAATCCAGATTCAAATTATTGTTTCGGAGAAGGAGGAGCAGGCACTTATTCCGATGGAAAACTCTATACAAGAGCCAAAAAACGAGGAGATTGGCGAAGAGTGTTAGAGATTTTTGTAGCACATGGAGCAAGCGAAGATATTTTGATAGACAATCATCCACATATCGGAACAAACAAATTACCTAGAATTGTAGCCGAAATGCGCCAAAGCATTTTAGATGCAGGAGGAGAGGTTTTGTTCGAAACTAAAGTAACTGATTTTATTATTACAAAAGGAAAAGAAGAAGAGCTAAAAGGAGTAGTCTTAGAAAATGGAGATAAAATAGAAGGAATAGGAGTAATAGTAGCAACAGGACATTCGGCAAGAGATATTTTTGAGCTTTTAGATAAGAAGCAAATTCTGATTGAAGCTAAGCCGTTTGCTATTGGTGTTCGTGTGGAACATCAACAAAAACTTATCGACAAAATTCAGTACAAACGAGATGAGCGTGATAAATATCTGCCTGCTGCATCGTATTCATTGGTTCAACAAGTACCTTTTGATAATTTGGAAAAAGGTGTTTTTTCGTTTTGTATGTGTCCAGGTGGATTTATTGTTCCTGCTGCAACTCTGCAAGGCGAAGTAGTGGTAAATGGAATGTCGCCTTCAAAACGAAATTCAAGATACGCTAATTCTGGAATTGTAGTAGCGATTGATGAGCGAGAATGGAACAAAAAATACGCAAAAAAAGGAGCTTTAGCAGGACTCTATTATCAAGAAGAAATCGAAAAAAATGCCTGTCAAGCAGCAGGAAATACACAAGCAGCACCAGCACAGCGATTATTAGATTTTACGCAAAAGAAAGTTTCTTCTTCACTTTTGGCTACTTCTTATCAACCCGGACTTGTTTCTTTAGAAATGGGAAAAGTATTGCCTGCTGAAATTGTAGAGCGTTTGAGAATTGGTTTTAAGGCTTTTGATAAAAAAATGAAAGGTTTTTTGACCAATGAAGCGCAAATTGTGGGAGTAGAAAGTCGCACTTCTTCGCCTGTTCGTATTCCTAGAGAAAGAGAAACAAACGAGCATCCAATTTTGAAACGCTTTTTTCCGTGTGGAGAAGGTGCAGGATATGCAGGTGGAATTGCTTCGGCTGCTATGGACGGAGAACGCTGTGCAGAGAAACTGGCAGAATTGTATGGAGAATGAAAATACTGGAGATTAGGGAATGGAGATTGGGAATTAGGGAATGGAGATTGGGAATTAGGGAAATGCAAATACTAGAGAGGGGGAAATGAGTGAAAAATGAAAATACTGGAGAATGAAGAGTAATTAATTCTGGTAAATTGCCACAATTTATAAGGAAGTTACGTACTGTTTCGGAAATCTATTAATTAAACTAAAAATACATTCTGAAATGAACAAATTATCATTGTTATTAATCGCTTTTTGCATTCTTTTTTTTAGTGCTTGTAAAAAAGAAGAACAGTTATCTACTAAAGATAAATTTATTGGAAAATGGACGTATGAAACCATTAAATCTACTGAATATGAAAATGGAACTTTCGTTGAAAGTGAAACAGATGCTATAGATGGAGCTACTATTGAATTTAAAGCTAACGGAACTTATAGTGCCATTTTTACCGACCAAGATGATGATTTAGATGAAGATAATGGAACTTGGAAACTCATCGAAAATGATAAAAAAGTCATCATAGGAGAACAAGGAAGTTCGTTTGGGGATACTTTATCAATATTGGAACTGACAGACAAAAAATTACTTCTTCTATTTGAAGAAGAATATACAGAAGATAGTACTACTTATAGATTTGAAAACGAAGTAAGTTTCAAAAAATAGTCTTGTTTTTTCCAAGTGTCATAACGTAAAAAACCGTTTTAAAAACTAAATTTTGAAACGGTTTTTTTATGAAAACTAAAATGTTATTTGATTTAGAATTTCTCTAAGTTAGAGAAAAAGAAACTTCCTTCAATTTGTGCATTCTCATCAGAATCTGAACCGTGAACAGCATTTGCTTCGATAGATTCGCCATATTTTGCACGAACAGTTCCAGCTTCTGCATCTTTTGGATTCGTTGCTCCGATAAGTTTACGGAAATCTGCAACTGCATTATCTTTCTCTAAAATAAGAGCCATAATATTTCCAGAAGACATATAAGAACACAAATCTTTGTAAAAAGGACGCTCTTTGTGTACTTCGTAAAACTGCCCTGCACGTTCTGAAGAAAGACGAGTAACTTTTGCAGCCACCAAACGGAAACCTGCTTCTTCAATCATTGCTAAAATATTACCTGTATTATTTGCGCCAAAAGCGTCAGGCTTAATCATTGTGAAAGTACGGTTAGTTGCCATAATTTTTCTAATTCTGTTTTAAGTAAAAAATGTTTTTGTGAGTGTTCTTCAAAAGTAGCTGACAGTTTCTAACTGTCAGAAATAATACACAAGAAAAATTCAATGGCGCAAAAGTACGCTTTTTTATCTGAAAATAAGAATTGATGAGGATAAATTATTTTGAAAATAAAATTGGGATAAATGTACAATATGGGTAACATTTTGAAATAGACAAATAGCTAACAAATTTTATTCTGTGGAATCATCTTTTTTCCATAAAATAGGGTTTGCAAATCCTATTTTATGGAAAAACAAACTATTATTTTGTCAAAAATAAGTGTGTATGCAGAATTTCTAAAAATTTCACTCATATTGAATGTATATTCTTAGAATAATTTTATTTGAGAAAAGTAAAGTTCAATTATATATCATTCTTTCAAAGATAATTCTACAAACTGATATTATTTTACATATTTTTTAAGGTTATTTAAAGAATAGTACTTACCTTTGTATTTGTTTTTAGAAACCATAAAATTACATTTCAAAATTTAATGATGAATTATTTAACTTTCTACAAATCTTATTCTATCAAAATAATATTTATTACTGCTTTACTTATTTGTGTTTCAATAAATACAAATTACTCTTATTCTCAAAGTAATACAGCTACTATCAACTTTGAAGATTATCAACCTTTAGAATCAAAGGGAAATGTTCCGAATGATTTTTTGCTTTCTGTAAGTGAACGGTATGTAGCCAAAAATGAAAATATAGAAGAAGGAACAGATAAGAAAACAGCTAAAAATATCGATCAATTTAATTTACAAAGTAGCTTTTCGCTCAAGCAATTATTATGGAGTGGGAATGTTCTTTTTGGAGATGAGGTAAGCGAATATCTAAATGAAATTGCTTCTAATCTATTAAAAGACGACGAAGAGTTGCGTAACAAAGTTCGTTTTTATGTTGTCAAATCGCCTGTTCCAAATGCGTTTGCAAATCCCGATGGAGCTATTTTTATTAATTTGGGTTTGGTTGCTCGTGCAGAAAATGAGGCTCAATTAGCTTATATTTTGGCTCACGAAATTACACATTATGTAAAACAACATAGTATCAATCAGTTTCTTTTTGGAAAAGAAGTCAATAGCAAGAAAAAGAAAAATGCCTTTCGCTTTGATAATAAATCTGATGAACTCTATGCGAAAAGATTGGCACAAAGCAATTATTCCAAAGAACACGAAATAGAAGCAGATACGTATGGTTGGAGTATCTTCAAAAATACTGAATACGATCTTTTTGCAGCAGCAAAAACATTTGATATGCTCCAAAACACTCGTCAGCCATTTGATACACTTGTTTTTGAAAGTAAGTTTTTGAATAATTCTTACATTGAGCTTCCTGATAGCACATATTATATGGATACCGTTCATATTGTAGAGCGTGAAGAATTGGATTCAGCAGAACTAGAGGAGCTTTTAGCATTTAGTACGCACCCTAGCGCAGCCGAAAGACAAGAGTTAGCGATGCAGAGAATGAGTGAAAGTGGAGCTACAAATGGAGGAAAAGAATACGTAATTTCTAAAGAAAAATTTGAATCAGTACAAAAAATAGCTCGCTTCGAACTCTGTCAGCTTTATCTCTCTGATGCAAAGTATATTGATGCACTCTATCATACTTTATTACTTCAAGAACAGTATGGCGATAGTAAATATGTACAGATGTCGCTTACAAAGGCGTTATACGGAATTGCGAAATACGATAATGCAAAAGCTCGTATTTATTTAGACCAACTTTATAGCCGAATGGATTGGAACGGAAGAAACTGGTACTTTGCCTTAGAAGAATTAGATGATTATCAACTGACGGTCTTGTCTTTAGCGCATTGTTTCGAAATGCTTGATAAATATCCTAATGAGGCTTATCTCAAAAATGCAATTCCTAGTCTTTTGATGGACATGAAATTATATTATGATGATTTTAGTAAAGGAAAAACAGTTGGCAAAAAGAAAAATCAAGTAAATTATACAGAAGATTTGATGTATCCTGCTTGGCAAAAAATACAAACTCACGCAAGTTTTGAAGAGCTACGCAAACAAGGCGACAGACTTTATTTAGAGCATCAAAAAGACGAAAACAGAAGGGAAGAAGGAATGTCTGATGTAGAAGCCAAACGATTGAGTGATAATCTTACTCAAGGATATGCACTCGGAATTAATAAAATTATTATGGTAAATCCGTTCTATGTTCGTTTGGATACTCGTAAAAAACAACCATTAGATATTTTTACTACTGACAGTATGCAAAATGTATTTAATCAAGAACTAGAACAGAATAGTGAAAATCTGAAACTAGACATGGTTGCTTTGAATCCAAGTGCTTTTGGAGAAAATGATGCCGAAAAATTCAATGATTTGGCAGTTATTAATTCTTGGTACAAAGAAATGGGAGAATCAAATGTAGATATGATTGCTAGTAATTATGATGCCTTACAAAATTTATCAAAAAAACATGGCACTCCTTATCTTACCAGAATGGCTGTAATAGATGCAAAAGTAAAATTTAGAACTGGGCCAGTATTTATGTCCATCTTTTTCCTTCCTGTTCTCCCTTATGTAGTTTATCATCAGGCCACTAGACATGATTCTATGTATATTACAATTATGCATGATATTAATACAGGAGAGGTAAAAATGATTCAGGGCAACAAATCAAATAGGTCTATCAAAAAAAGTAGGCTTTCTGATATCACTCGTTCGCACCTTTATCAAATCAAACGTAAAAAAAGATAATCATTTTTAAACTTATTTCTTAAAATTATTTTATGAAAAATATATTTATTTTAAGTGTATTTGCTATTTTATTTTTTATGGCAACTACTACACAAGCACAAGACTATTTCAAAGAACGTCGTTATGAAGGAATTGATTTTACAAAACGTACTGCGAAAAAATACTACGTTACTATCTCACGCAAAAAATATGAATTAGTAGATAAAGAAGAAGAGCAATTTTTAGGTCAGAAAATTTCTTTTGATAAAAGTCAAAAACTCTTCTATATCAAACGACAAAAGAAAGCCATGACCTTTAAAGAAACTATCAACTTTATGAAATACGTTGGAAATAAAAACGGTGTTGCTGGTTTGAAAAAGGGAATGACTTATTATTATGCTGGTTTTGGGACTAAGATAACAGGTTATTTTGTAGGTGCAGCAGGATTTTTTATCACTTTAGCTAGTATTGATAGTAGTGATGGATTGCCGATAGGTGGTTTTGCTTTATTAGGAACAGGTGGTTTGATGTATGGGGGAGGTTATCTTTTAGACAGAAAAGGAGATAACGTAGTTAAGAAAACCCTTCGCTATCATAATAAAAACGTCCGTAAGTTTTCAAAACCTGTTATTGCTGCAAATGATTTTATTCCTTCTGGTTTAGGTTTTAAACCTGTTCGAATAAGTTTATTAAATCCTACTCCTATTCCTACGTTGAGTTTGGGTTGGAGTTTTTGATTTATTTAGCTAAACAAAAAAAGGGTAATTGAAATAATAAAAATTTCAATTACCTTTTTCTTGTAAAAACAGAATGATATACGTTTACTTCTCCACACCAAACATTTCCATTACTTCTTCCGAAACACCCATAGCAGAAAATCCTCCATCGTGATAAAGGTTTTGCATCGTTACTTTTTTGGTAAAATCTGAAAATAAAGAAATTACAAAATCAGCACATTCTCCAGCCGAAGCATTTCCTAAAGGTGACATTTTTTCTGCATAGTTCATAAAAGCATCGAAACCACCTACGCCTGTTCCTGCTGTTGTAGCTGTTGGAGATTGCGAAACGGTGTTTACTCTTACTTTTTTGGATTTGCCCAAACGGTAGCCATAACTACGAGCAATCGATTCTAAGACTGCTTTCGCATGTGCCATATCACTATAATCTGGAAATGTTCTTTGTGCAGCAATGTATGAAAGTGCAACGACAGAAGCCTCATCGTTGAGAATATCCATTTTTTCGGCTACTTGAAGCATTTTGTGGAAAGAAAGACCCGAAATATCAATCGCCTGCAATGTCCAAGCGTGATTCAAATCGCCATAATCTTTTTTCTTGCGAACATTCGGACTCATTCCGATAGAATGCAGCGCAAAATCCAATTTTCCTCCTAAATGCTCGGTCGCTTTGGTATATAGATTTTCCCAATCTGCTATCGAAGTAGCATCAGCAGGAATAACAATCGTGTTACATTTGTCTGCAAGCTGTTGAATTGTTCCCATTCTAAGAGCGACAGGAGCGTTTGTCAAGACAAATTTTGCACCTTCTTCATGTGCTCGTTCTGCAATTTTCCAAGCAATAGAATTTTCATCTAACGCTCCCGAAATAATACCTACTTTTCCTTTTAATAAATTATACATAAATTTAATGTTAAGTTTTTTTTATATCTTGTATTACCAAAACCAAGGAGTATGAAATAGAGTATTTTTGTACCAAAAAATGATAAATTAATTAAACTAAATAATTAATCAATACCGTTATACTACAAATCACTATTTCATAAATTTTGTCCTTCAATCGAAGTAATAATTATAGTTGCTAATTTACAGTTTTTTTATTGAAATTGTAATTAAATATTGCTAGTTGAACGTTAAGAGTTAAATACTAATTTCCACAACTACCAATTAGTTGTAGAATACACTACCAAATTCATACATAAAGCTACTAGCGTTTGCTCTAAAGCTACACAACAAAAAATATAATCTTATTATTCAAAATATATACTAAGCATGTATCGTAAAATAGTTACCATTCTTATTTTTTCAGTTAGTCTAATTTGTATTCATTCTATTAAAGCACAGTTTTTAGCTTATGAAGGCTTTGATTATTTCAACGCTGCTGCTGTTACCTTGAATAATGCAAATACTACTTCAGCTTTAAATGAGGCTACAAGTTTGGGTTGGCGTACTGATTGGACAGTTTCGGGAGCAGCGACGGGTTATACCATTTCTCCAAACGAATCTCCTGTCTATCTACGAGCAGGAAGAAGCCTGATTACAGCAGGAAAGTATGTTACTGGAGGGGGAGGAAATACAGCAGGACGCTTTTTGCAGTACAGTACGGCAGGATTTTTTAATAATAATCTTTATAATGGAGGAACAAATTATTTGGTAGATAACCATGCAGCAAATAATGTGGCAAGTGCCAATGGTTGGCAGATTACCACTTCAAATCCTCAAAGTTTTATAGGTAGAAATGGTACTACTATTTGGATGAGTTGTATGCTTCGCAAAGATGTAAATAATAATGAACCTGTATTTGTTTCGTTACATAAGAATGCAAATTCAACTGACGTAACAACAGGAAATAGAATAGAAATAGGTTATTTCGGAACTGCCTCTAATTCAGGAGTAGATAAGAGATGGAGTTTGAGATTAAATGGAACAGTAACACAAGGAAATGTTGGAGCAACTATAAATGTAGGAAATACAATCACAAATTTTGATTTGTTAGTAGTGCGAATAGATTTTAATTCAACAGGAGGAAATAGAGTTCGTCTTTATGTAAATCCTCCTAGTCTTACGGCTACTCCTACTGAAAATGCTAATGCTATAACAGGCAATGTAGATAATACAATTCGGGCAGTAGCCTATTTTGGTGGAACTTCGGCTAACCAAAGTGCGTTAGATGAAATTCGTTTTGCTGTTTCTTACAATTTGGCTGTCAATTCTTCCAATGTAATCCAGACTGTAGGAGGTCTTTGTAGTGGTTCGTATGGAAATAATATTTTTGTAAATGGAGATTTTGGAACTACTAATGTTACTGCTTTACAACCAGATGAATATTTGGCGAGTACTGCAAAAGCGTTTTGGTCTAATCCCACTCGGGTAGTTTTTAAAACTAATACTGCTCCTTGGAATGCTTTATCTCCTAGTTATACTTATTTTAATGATGCCAGTAGAGCAAATGGACAAGGTCCTTATGACGGAGAACTTACTATTGTGAGTGGAGTAAGAAATCAATTTGGAGGTATAGGAGCAACAAACTTTTGGATAACTATTGAAGATAGAAGTGGAAGTGTAGGAAATCAGAGAGGTTTTATGATGGTAGCCAATGCTGACTATACACCAAATCTTATTTTTTATCAAGAAACAGTAAATGCACTTTGTGAAGGAACAAAATACGAATTTAGTGCAGAAGTAATAAACCTTTACTCACGTCCTATTGCTTCCCTCACTTATCCTACTGGATTATCAACTACTAATTTTCCAAGATGTAATCCTACTACAGAGCCAGGTTGTCAGCAGTTGCGAACCCCTGCTTCTTCTGCTACGCCTTCTGCAAATAGTAGTGGAGGAGATGCAGGAAAGATACGGTATAGTGTTCTTCCTGATGTAGAATTTCTCATTAATGGAGTAGTCGTTTATTCTGTTCCTCAACCTGTAGATAACGATGAGGTATGGGATAGAGTAGGTTTTACGTTTACTACGCTTCCTGGTGTTACTGCGCTTACTTTGGCTGTTCGGAATAAAGCACCTGGAGGAATTGGAAACGATGTAGGATTGGATAATATATCGTTTCGTCCGTGTGGACCTAGTACTCAACTGACAGGAAATGACCCTAATTGTAATCCTCCTACAGTATTTGCTACGGTAGGTTCTGAATTTAACACTCCTGTATATCAGTGGCAATACAGTCAAGATGGAGGAACTACTTGGCAAAACATTACTGGTGCAACTGGTCAGAACTACATTCTAACCACGCCTGTACAAGAAACAGATAATATTCGTTTTTTGGTAGCTAATTCGCCTACCAACTTAGCTTCTGCTTTATGTAGAATTGTTTCGGTAGCTAGACCTCTTGCTTGTACGCCTCTGCCTGTTCGATTTGTTTCGTTTACGGGAGAAGAAATAAAAGAAGGTGCAAAACTAGAATGGAAAACCTCATCGGAATATAACAATGAAAAGTTTGTAGTTGAACGTTCTACAGGAGATGAAGCTAATTTTAAAGCGATTGGAGAGGTAGCAGGAAATGGAAATTCTACTTCTACAAATGCCTATCAGTTTATAGACAGAGAAGCTAATCTTGGTAAAAATTATTACCGTTTACGTCAGATAGATTATACAGGAGAGTTTGCTTATACACCAGTTGTTTTGGTTGATGTAAAAAACGCAAATTCAGAAGTAAAAATCTATCCAAACCCAGCTAAGGATTTTATTGCTATTGATTTTGTTACGCCTTCAAAACGAACTCTACTTATTACAAATGCTATTGGACAAGTACTAAAAAGCGTTGAAAATAATTCTGCGAAGACAGAAATTTCTCTAAAAGGATTTAGTAAAGGGATTTATTTTATAGAAATAATAGAAAACGAAAATAGAGTAAGCAGAACTAAATTTGTGGTGGAATAATCAAAAAAAAATAAAGGGTAAAGCTTTAGTGATAGAACTATTGACAAAGTTTAAAAGTCTTTTCAATTCAAACTAGATTTTATCTGAATCATCATTCCATAAACGATTAATGTTTGTGCAGCTACATAAGTAAGCATTACAAAAACAGGCGCATACGGAATAGCTATAGCTACGTTTTTGACAAAAATATCTATTGCAAGTAACGAATCTGAAACCATAAATAAAAATGCACCAAAAAAAACATATTCTGCACTTGCTTTCAATACTTTTCCAGTTCGTTCCATTGCCAAAAAAGCCATCATTACAATTACTAACATATACAAAGGAACAGCAATCAACATTACTGCATCAAGAGATTTGTATAAAAAAGTAAACATCAAAATGAAAGTTCCGATAAATGGAATGGCACGAATGAGTAATTTTTTTGGTTCGCCTAATTCTTTGTTTTGCAATGATTTTTTGAAAGTAATGATATACAAAATATGAGAAATAAGGAAACTTCCCAAACCAAGCATAAAAAATAACGTGTTTTGAGTTTGAAAAAGCAAAAACACATCGCCAAACCAAGCGAAGAAAAGAGCAAGTAGAATAAAATTAGTAAGACTTTTTTTGTATTCTTGTAGTATTTCTCTAGTATTAAGATAAAAATAAATTCCTAAAATAGGAATAAGAAAAGGCTTTGAAGCTAATTCTAACAGAAAATCATATTTGTAATTAGCATAGAGATTCAGCAACGTAAAAAAAGCTAAAATATAAAGTAGCCACGTATGTTTGGATTGAAAATATTTCATAGAAAGTTGGTTTTGTTTGTACAAAGAAACAAAAAAAAAGTCTATTCGAACAAAAAAACTCTATCTGTCTATCTGTTTGTAGTGTCCCACTACGAACTTTCAAATGTATTTAAGCGTCCCGCTTTGTATTTTATGTAATACAAGCGTGACGCTTTTAGTTTTATAGGTTCTTAGCGAGACGCTACGAACAGATAAGCTACTATTTTCTTGAGTTGTTTTTTTGCAAAATCAAAAACAAAATAAATAGAATATACTACAACAAAGGCAAGATAAGCTCCAAAAACAATATCGGAAAAATAATGAATTGTAGTCATTACTCTAGCAATAGCAACTGAACAAGCATAAAATAACAAAATCGGACGTAAAGAAGGATACAATAATCCTATAGAAAAAGCCATGCAAAATGCACTACTTGTATGCCTAGAAGGAAAACTCTCACAATAATCACAATCTCCAAAAAAAGTGTAAATATCTTCATCTATGATAGAAAAGGGACAACTCCTAGCAGAAAAACGTTTTAATAAGTTTGTCAAAATCTGACAAACCATATCTGTTGTCAGTAAAAATTAAAAATTAAAAATATACTTCTTTTTGAATAAAATTATGGATATAATAAGGAAAACAAAGTAAACTGCGATGGTTGTGATTTCAAAGCCTCTACCAATAACATCAAAGTAATGAATAATTATACTTCCCTTAAAAGAATGAAGGAAAATAGTTAGAGGTTTATCCAATAAGAATATAAACAGACTACAAGTCAATAAAACTCCCAAAGAAATTAGGAGAAAATTTTTAAGTTGTTTCATTGTTTTTAGGTGGTTCTAAAACTAATACAGAAGAAATTATCTTTGGATAAATAATTTTTAATTGATAAACGAAACCAGCTTTACTATCTATTTGTAGTGTCACACTACGAACTTTCAAATGTGTTTAAGCATCACGCTTCGTGTTTCATACAATATGAGCGTAATGCTACAAACAGAATTTAGAAAATAATTTGAATTGCTACTTACTCTTTTTGTATATTGTAAGCACTATTAGTTCTGTTTTGAATTGATGGTGTTTTATAAAAAGCAATTGAATGCAATTATGTTTTTACCATAAATATTAAAAAAACGACAATGAATAGAAGAATACTATTTTTACTTTTTAATTTGACACTAATCTTTAATCAGGTAAGTGGACAGACATTTAAGGAACAATTTGAGGACTTGATTTCAAAAAAAGATACTGTTAAACAACAACAACTTTTAGAGAAATGGGAAAAAACTGATAATAATGATCCAGAGTTGTTTGTTGCTTATTTCAATTATTTTATAATTAAAAGTAAAGAAGAAGTAGTAACATTTGGACAAAACCCAAAGGGTAATGATGTACTTCAAGTTATGAATCAAGATACTACTAAAAAAGAACCTATCGCTTTCATATATGGAGATACTTATTATGACCCTAACTTATTAAGCAAAGGCTTTGATTGGATTAGTAAAGGAATAGAAAAATATCCAAATAGACTTGATATGAGGTTTGGCAAAATCTATATGTTTGGACAACTTGAAGACTACGAAAAATTTACTGTTGAAATAATGAAGACGATTGATTATTCAAACCAAAACAAAAATAAATGGACTTGGACTAATAATAAACAATTAGATAATTCAAAAGAGATAATGTTGAGTTCTATTCAAGATTATCAAATTCAACTTTACAATACAGAAAGGGATAGTCTTCTAACTAATATGAAACAAATTGCTGAAACAGTTTTGAACTATTATCCTGATCATGTGGAGAGTTTATCAAATATATCAATAGTATTTATGCTTCGAGAGCAATATGAGAAAGCACTTGAACCTCTTTTGAAAGCAGAAAAATTAAATTCTAAAGATTATATTATTTTGAGTAATATTGCACACGCATATAAAATGAAAGGAAACGAAAAGAATGCAATTAAATATTACAAACTGACACTAAAATATGGTGATCAAGAAACAAAGGAATATGCACAAGAACAAATTGAGGAGCTTAAAAAGAAATAGAACTTACTATGATAAAAGCGTAACACATACGAACAGATGATACTGTTTTATCACAAAAAAAACCTAAGAATTTCAAAAATGAAAGTTCTTAGGTTTTTTAGTTAGAAACAAAAAGCTATATTGTTAAGCTAAAGTTTGTAGGAGTTAGATTACTTAACTTCCACTTCAGCACCAGCTTCTTGAAGTTTCTTAGCCATATCGTCAGCTTCTGCTTTCGATGCACCTTCTTTGATTGCTTTAGGAGCAGTATCAACTAATTCTTTTGCTTCTTTCAAGCCTAAGCCTGTAAGCTCACGAACTAATTTTACTACTGCTAATTTAGCACCACCAGCAGCTTTCAATACTACATCAAATTCAGTCTGCTCTTCTACTTCTTCAGCGTCTCCACCACCAGAAGCCATCATTACAGCACCACCACCAGCAGGCTCTATACCATACTCGTCTTTCAAAATGTCTGCAAGCTCGTTAGCTTCTTTTACTGTAAGACCAACAAGTTGTTCTGCGATTGCTTTCAAATCTGCCATAATCGTATTTATCTAATTGAGGTTCGTAAATAAGTAAATCTTAAAATAAAGACTTACTGAATATAAAAAGGTTGAATAAATGAGTTTAGTCTATTTTGGAGAAAGTTCTAAACTTAATTCATTCGTTTAAAAAGAAATACAACTTGGAAGCAGTATTTTGAATTAAATAATCAGAGTAAAAAAGTAGTTTCTTCCTTAGTTGCCATTTTGTACAAAAGATAATTTTATACAACTACTAACTTTGATTATTTTTTTGGTTGTCGTTTTATAGAGATTTTGATGTAAAATTTCTACAAACAGAATGAGTATTACTTTGCTTATTAGTTTTCTTTTTCAGCAATTCCTTTAATCATACCAGCCAAACGACCACCACCACTAATAACAGCAGAAGTAAGACGACGAGCAGGAGATTGAAGAAGCATAATAACTTCGCCCAATACTTCATCTTTAGATTTGATTTCACTAAGCATTTCGAGTTGTTTCTCGCCAATGAAAAGTGCTGTTTCTACTGATGCAGCTTTGAATTTAGGCTTTTCTGATTTGTTCTTTTTACGGAAATCTTTAATGATTTGCGCTGGAAGTTTTGCAGTTTCTGGAGAAAACATAATAGCAGAGAAGCCTTTCAAAGCTCCTTTTTCTACTAATTGCTCAAAATCTCCATCAATTTGCTCTAATGCTTTACGAATAAGTGTATTTTTAGCTACACGGTATTCTATTCCTTTGTCAAAACAAGCACGACGAAGCGCATTGGTTTGAGCAACACTCATTCCAGAAGAATCAGTAAGATAGAAATTTGCAGAATTAGAGAACTTCTCCACCAAATCCTTAACTACTTGTGTTTTTTGATCACGATTCATAGTATTATTGTTTTGTGGTGGATTAATTATAGACCTTTGATAGACGATTTGTCAATCTTTACAGACGGACTCATTGTTGTTGAAAGGTGGACACTTTTCATGTAAGTACCTTTTGCAGTTGCAGGTTTCAAACGAATAAGCGTAGCAAGAAGTTCACTTGCATTTTCTTTGATTTGCTGCGCCGTAAAAGAAGATTTACCAACACTTGCATGAATAATACCCGTTTTATCAACACGGAAGTCAATTTTACCACCTTTTACGTCCGTAACAGCTTTTGCTACGTCCATTGTAACAGTACCAGCTTTCGGGTTTGGCATAAGACCACGAGGTCCTAAAACTCTACCCAAACGACCGACTTTCGCCATTACAGTTGGCATGGTAATAATTACGTCCATATCTGTCCAGCCACCTTCAATTTTAGCGATATAATCGTCTAAACCTACCATGTCAGCACCTGCTTCTCTGGCTTCGGCTTCTTTATCTGGAGTAACAAGCGCAAGTACACGTACTACTTTACCTGTTCCGTGAGGAAGAGTAACCACACCACGAACCATTTGGTCTGCTTTACGTGGATCTACACCCAAACGAACATCGATATCAACAGAAGCGTCAAATTTAGCAAGATTGATTTCTTTAATCAACTCACTAGCTTTGTCTAAAGCATATTCTGCTTGAGAATCGTACTTTGCAAGAGCTTCCTTACGTTTTTTTGTTAATTTTGCCATAACATTGTTGTAGTCAAACGATTAATCTTAGAACTAAATATTAAATATGAATTTCTATTAATCTCCTACGTTTAAAATTTGAATAAAAATATTCTGATTCCTCTACTTCTGCAAAAATTACTTTTTAGAAGTTTCCCAAGGTGGAGTTCCCGTAACTACTAGACCCATACTTCTAGCCGTACCAGCTACCATTTTCATAGCAGAATGTACAGTAAAGGCATTTAAGTCTGGCATTTTTGTTTCGGCAATTGTTTGGATTTTTTCCCAAGACACTTTACCTACTTTTTCACGATTCGGAACGCCTGATCCTTTTTTCACTTTTGAAGCCTCAATAAGGAGAGCTGCAGCAGGAGGAGTTTTGATGATAAAGTCAAAAGAACGATCGCCAAATACTGTAATCTCTACTGGCAAGGTTTGTCCCATACGGTCTTGAGTAAGAGCGTTGAAACGCTTACAAAATTCCATGATATTGACACCCTTTGCACCCAGAGCAGGACCTACTGGAGGAGCAGGATTGGCTTGACCACCTTTTACGATGACTTTAAGTTTTGCACTTATTTCCTTTGCCATGATTGTGAAACGGTTGTAGTGATGTAATTAATTAAAATAAATAAAACAGTTAGAATAAACTAGCTCTCTCAAATTGTTTTAATTAACTACTTTACATTTTACTAACAAATGCTACAATACTGATAATTTAATAAGTCAAAAGTTTAGGAGATAATCGTGGAAGCTTCTTATCTATAAACTATTTCTTTAACTATATCAAATCGTTGGAGACAAATCTATAAACAAGTTGTAGCTCTTCTTTTATAGATTTATATTTTAATTATTGAATAATTGCTTTCCCATTACTCAAAACTGTATTTCTTGTATTAACTGGTTACTGGTAACTATTTACTGGTAACTGTAAAAACTGGTAACTGATATTACTCTTCTTTTTGTACTTGCGAATAATTAAGTTCTACTGGCGTACTTCTACCGAAGATTTTAACGATTACACTTAATTTCTTTTTGTCTTCTTGATGTTCTTCAATTGTTCCACTAAAACCAGCAAACAGGACCTTCCATTACTTTTATAGATTCACCTACCATAAATTTGGTATCATCTCTTACTTCTTCTTGGTCGGCAGCTTCTACTTTTCCTAAAATACGAGAAACTTCAGAATCTCTCATTGGAAGAGGTTTGTCTGTCAGGGGTTGTCCATCTACTCTCAAAAATCCGATTACACTTGGAAGGTTGATAAGTTGGTGAATAAGTTCTCCACTATTTGGCGAATCTAAATCTACGTGTACAAGTACATATCCAGGTAAATAATTACGTTCAACGGCTACTTTCTTTGTTTTTCCATCTTTCGCTTTACGAATCTGGAATACTTTTTCAGTAGGATTGATAATTTGACCAAAATATTCTTGTAGATTATTGATAACTATATCTTTTTCAAGATATTCTTTTACGCTGCGTTCTTTTCCAGAAACAACACGCAAAATGTACCATTTGAGTTCGCCCATAATTTTGTTAGGAGTGAAATGAGTAATGAGTTGTTGGTAATTTTTTTTAGTGTAATTCCTTTTTACTAGAATGACTTATAAATCTCTCCCAAACCGAATTGGAAGGTTTGATCCATTGCAAAAACAATCATGGCAAAGATAAGCGAAGCAATAAGTACAACGACAGAAGTCTGTTGAAGACTTTTGAAGGAAGACCATGTTACATGTTCGGTCATCTCGTCACGAGATTCTTGCAAAAATTCAATTACTTTTTTCATACTAAAATATATTATTTGTCTTAATTTGTCTTGTTACCTTATTTTGGTAAGTTATCATTTAGGTTCTTACTTTAAATAGATTTAATTCCATTGAAGTAAAAAAAACACTAATAAAAAGTGAGTTTGATAGATGTTACGCTTACTAAAAACGTACTATCAAACTCACTTTAGCGCAACTATTTAGAAAAAATGATTAATTAGTTCTAAACAGAATTACATTCTATTATCTTTTTGCACGAGCGGAGGGGCTGAAACCCACGGCCTGCGGTTTTGGAGACCGCTGCTCTGCCAACTGAGCTACACTCGTGTGTTTAGTTATCTTTAATGAAGTGCAAAATTACAATTTATTTTTGGAATTGCAAATTAATTATAGATTATTTCACTCATTCCACAAACTGTTTTTTTTAAATGAATACCTGTACCAGTATAGAATAGCTTATAGAACAGATTTTATATAGGTAATACAACTTTCTTACTTATAAATAAAAGATACTAGTACATCAAGCCATAAATTTAATCACGTATCTTTTTACCTTTTGTATCATTTTTTTGATATCTTCATTTGAAGCTACTGTCCAGTTAAATTTATTTGCTAAATTTTCGTTGTAATACTCCATATACTTTAGAATTTTATTTTTTAAATCTTGTGTAGATAAAAAATTTCCCCTGTGAATTACTCGTTTAGCAAACCCAGAGAAAAAGCATTCTATTAGATTGAGCCAAGAACAGTGTTTAGGTGTAAAGACAAAACGAATTCTATGTTTTTTGTTTTCTAAATATGCCATTCTTGTCTTTTGATTTTTCAAAATACCACTTTTACCTTTTACTCCTAAATCTTGCTCGTCTTCAATAGATTTTGCTACCAGCCTCACTAACGTTTCTGATTTGTGTGTATTAAGTTGGTCAACAATAAATATCCACTCTCCTGTTTGATCTGTGGCTATTGTATTTTCAATATGTGTTGCAAAATCTTCTTCTTTGCGTGTATCGGCTACTGTAGGAGAGATACTTTTTCCTGTTGCTATTTCAAGATTTGCAGTCAAAACTTGTGTACCATGTCGCACATAGTTAAATTCACGTTTTTCACATACTCCTTCTTTGAGTGGCATCGTTGGATGTTGACGTTCTAAGGCTTGCATTCCTGTTTTTTCATCTGTGCTGATAAGATGAATACCTGATTCATACAACTCCTCAGCCCTTGCATTCAACTCACAAATACTTTCTACACGGTGGGTAAAATCTTCCCAATTATCTATGTTTGGGTATTCCCAATAGGATGATTTATGAGGAGATAAACGCTGATTTTTTTAAAATTCGGCAGATTTGCCGTTGACTTATACTTGCAACAATATTTCGTTTTATCACTTCCGTTTTTAGTAATTCTTGACTCCAATGCGTAAAAGGCAAGTCTAAATCAGAGGGGTTTTGGAGTGCCAAAGCAACAATTTGACTGCGCTCTGATTCTGTGAATTTACGAGGCGAACCACTACGAGGCTTATCTGATAAAATAGATAGTAATTCTTTACGGTATTCAAATTCTTTCAATTCTCCTTGAATATAAGCTGAATATAAATTTTGACGAATGAGAGCAGTTTTATTCCAAGTGCTAACCCATTGGCGTGCAAAATTTATAGATACTTGTAAGGAGGAACTCGTTTCTGAATAACGCTTATGAAGGTGAAAGGAACACAAAAGAGTAGCTCGCTTAACAAGCCGAACAGATAACTTTTGGCTTTTGCTTATCTGTTGGAGAAGTTCATGTTCTTTTTCGTTTATTTCTAAAATAGGCATAAGGATAGGTAGTTGGTAAGCTAAAGACAAAGATACTTAAATTTAAGACTTATTGTACTAGTCATTGACTAATCTCTTTTATAGTTTTTCTGATGAATTTTTTATAAGATACTAGAATATTTCTATACCTAATATCAATGAGAGTGTTGTATAATCAGAACTCCATGCATTATGATGGGCATATATGTTTCTGCGAGCTATAACTCTACCCTCTAAGCTTAGCTTTTTCCACTTATATCCACCACCAAAGGCAAGTGTACTATTATTTCTAGGTTCTGTTAGAGAAATTAGTTCAGAATTATCAACTGATTCAAGTTTATTAGATAGCACTAACGAAAGAATATATGAAGTATTTACAAAGAGTTTAGACTGTTCATTTAGAAACATATAATATCGTAAACCTATTGGACAATCTATAGAAGAGTAATTTCCTTTTACTTTCGTTATACGTGTAATTGTACCTACACGTGAATAAATAACATCTGTCTCTCCCTTCCAATAACGATATACTGGTTCTACTAGTATACTCCATTTATCGTTATTAAATGGTAGTGTCATCTCTAGCTCTAGTCCTAGTCTTGGGCTTAAATGAGTAGGAAATTTCACACTTTGATCGGCACTTTTATAAGGTGTATTTAGCGTTAGGGAAGAAATATTTAATCCAGTTCTCATATTAAAATGGATAGGTTTTTCACGTTTTCTCTCATATACTTTGTACTCAACACCTTGACAGTTGTTGTATTCAATAAAAATTCTTTTTAGTGAACTTCTCTTATACTTTAAATCTTCGTAACTATTTATTGTACTACAATCATCGAGTAATGTATTCAAATCCTGTTTATACTGATTATTAGAACTTATTTGAGAACTTCCTTCTTTCTTTCTGTACATCTTGTAAAGTAAGGGTGTTACATCTGTTTCTTGTGTCTTATAAAAGAATTTAACTAAGTCTGATTGTACGTATTCGTACAACGTTGCTTGACCTTCTACTATTACTTTCAAGAATACAGTCTCTTGTTGGAAAGAAAAATCTCTATTTCTATCTACTCTACTCAACATGGTACTGAACTGTTCTATATCAACAGTAGCACGTATATATTTAGTCTCATTTGAAACTGCAAATTCTTTAATCTCTTCTATATTTTTGCTTTCCGTTTTTGTGTTAACACTTTCCTTGTACTTGAAACTATCTGGATTGTCTGACCAGTCAGAATTTTTGATTAAACACTCTTTTCTCTGTCCGTTATTGTTAATGAAATACCCTTTCTTAAATTCTGTTTGTGCTATAGCTTGATGACTAAAATACATCGCCATTAAAAGGATAAAGTACATCTTATATGTTTTCATATTTTTTCGATAAAAATTAACCTCCCTTACCCAACAGTAAGAGAGGTTAATAATTGAGGTCTAATTAATCACATTGATTATTTATCCCACCAAACAGGAAGTTGAAGGTTAGGAACAGTAAAAGGAATATTTGGATTCAATATACGTTCATCTTGAGAATAAGGTAAACGTAAAGGAATTTGTCCGTTTGAGTTGAAGGCATTTGAGCCATTTTCTATAGGAGTGAGAGTAGGATAGCCTGTTCTTCTGTAATCCACCCAATTTTCGATTCCTTGTGAATAAAGAGCAACATACTTTTCGTTCATGATTAGTTCTAAAGCTGCCTCTTGACCAAGACCAGCAATTCTTGCATTAGCTGCTGCATAATCATCTGAAGATACATCAAACTTTGCAAACGAAGCTGCAACAGCAGCAGTAAGAGCAGTTTGTGCACCAGAAGCATCGCCAGTCATTAATTTGGCTTCTGCTTCAATAAATTTCATTTCTACATAACTAGCTAAAACAACAGGCGAAGTACTGCTTGTATAGAATGTTCCAGCTGTAAAGGCATTAGTCCCATCTACAAGGAATGCTTCAGCTCTCGGGTCGTTTTTAGAAGTCAAAGTTGTAACAAAGCTACCAAAAAATGCTAAGTTACCAGAACGATCTGATGCGAAACGAAACTGAGGGTTACCTTCATTCGAACCTGTACCAAAAGTCATTTCGTAATCTTCAGCATTATTACCTATTGCATTTGACAGTTGAGCAAGTGCATTCGTGTAAGCTGAATTGCCATTTACTTCAGAAGCATGGATAAAATAACGAGCTTTGAGTGCATAAGCTGCTTTTATCCATAAATCTAAATCACCTCCATGATAAAGGTCTTCTGCACCTGGCATGACTCCTACTTCTGGTTGTCTTAACAAAACAATTGCCTCATCAAGTAAAGTTTGAATAGATTGATAGATTTCCTCCTGCGAGTCATATCTAGGAGCAATGATACCTTCTTCTGCTCTGAATGCTTCAGAGTAAGGAATATCACCAAAAGCATCAGTAAGCACTCCTAAGCCAGTTGCCATCATTACTTTGCCTATGCCTTCATAGTGAGGTAATTCTTCTTCATTAGCTTGATTAATTAATACAAATACTGAATAGAGCGTATTCTGATAAAGAACATCCCAAACTCCGTTTGTATCAGCTTCACGAATAAGATAACGAGTATTATCAAACTGTTGAGCTTGAACACCTTCAAGCTGTTGCATCAATATAGCATTGAAGCGAACCATCTCGCCTCCTATTGCAAATGCCATAGCTGCTTCTGCAGCAGGAAGTAAATTTTGAATTGGTACTTCATTCGGACTTTCCGAAGGTACGTTTATTTGTTCATCAAATTCACAAGAGCCAAAAATAAAGACTAATGCAAAAAAGAGAGCTATTTTATTTATATATTTCATATCTATTAAAATGTTTTTTTTATAAGAAAGCTTTAAATATTAGAAAGTTAAGTTTAAAGAAACACCATAACTTCTTGTATTCGGATTGTTGAAGTAATCATATCCAATTACATTACTTACTGCACCAGTAAGGTTAGTTTCAGGGTCAATACCTGTAAAATCTGTAATTAAGAATAAGTTACGAGCCGTAAACCCAATACTAGCAGCAGAAATCTTAGCTCTACTCAATAATGAGTTAGGAAGATTATAGCTAATATTTAATTGTCTTAAACGAATCCAAGAACCATCTTCTACATTAAGCTCCGTAAGTCCTGTAAAACCATACTGTCGGTAATAGTTTGCACTTGAACCTCCATCAGTTCCACCCTTAACAACTTCTCTTGTATTTGGTGTAGTAGTAGGGTTTCCATCACCATCAGCTAACACGCCTTCAAATACTACAACATCGTCACGATCTAAAGTTTCTGCACCTACACCAAAGCCATTAAGCACACCCTTAGAACCATTATATACATCTCCACCTTGTCTGATTTCTAAAAGAAAAGATAAAGAAACTGCTTTATAAGTAAATGAATTATTAAAGCCTACTGTAAAGTCAGGAATTGGGTCACCAACCACACCCTCATTAGGATCCTCTAAAGGCATTCCTGTTGTAGGACTGATTACTTTGTTTCCATTTTCATCTCTCAAAAACTGAGTGCCAAAGAAAGTACCATACGAAAATCCTTCAACAACTCTTTGAGAACCAAAAGGATCAAGAGTAATAGTAGGTAATCCTTCTGGAAGTTTATCAACTACGTTTTCGAAAGTAGTGAAATTTACACCTAAATTATAAGCAAAATCACCTCTTTTTACTACATCGACACCTAATACGAGTTCTATACCTTCGTTACGAATTGTACCTGCATTAAATGCACGAGATGCAAATCCAGAAGATGGAGGAAGTTCACCGAGAACAATAATATCATCTGTAATAGCACGGTAATAAGTAACATCTAGTGTAGCTTTGCCTTTGAAAAGACGCAAATCTGCACCTACTTCAAAAGTTGTTGTTCTTTCTGCTACTAAATCTGGGTTACCTAAACCAGCTCCTGGGTTAAAAGCATTTACCCCAAAAGCAGGGAAAAGAATACCGTTTGGAGAAGTCCATCCATCAACAGCTGCTGTCTGAACATAACCTGTTGCTGTAAAACCAAAAGGTGCAGAGCTACCTACTTGTCCATAAGAAGCACGAAGCTTTCCATAAGGAATAATATCGTTCTTATCCAAACCGAAAGTTTCTGTGAAAGACCAACCTGCACTTACAGTAGGGTAGAAGAATGAATTATTATCATTACTTAATGTAGAAGACCAGTCATTTCTACCTGTAAAGTTTATAAAGAACTCATCTCCATAAGAAAGACGTGCATCTACAAAAGCACCATATAATTCTCTAGGTCTTCTAAGCTCACTAACAACAACAGTACTAGCAGAAGCCAAGTTGAAGAAACTTGGAAAAGCTAGTCCTTGTCCGTTTGCTGAAAACGAGTGAACTTCAGAAGAATAGTAGTTATGACCAACTAAAGCTGTAAGTGATAACTTATCAGTCAAGTTTGCTTCGTAAGTAACAATGAAATCAGAGTTAATATCAGTACTAGTAATTGTTTGGTCTAACACTTGTCCTTCAGGAAGAGTGGCAGATAACACCTCATTTCTGAATTTTCTTTCGTCAGTATAAGTATCAATACCCAAACGGTACATAACCTTCAATCCTTTCACTACTTGATAATCTAATTGACCAAAACCAATTAAACGATTTACGTTATCTTCTTGAAAGTTATTTTCTGCAGTCCAATACGGATTATCATATACAGAAGCACCACCATTCAAACCACGATAAGAACGAGGGCTTCCATCAGTTAATAAAGTGCCTGCACCGTTATCAAAAGAAGGAGTAGTACGCATAAGACCAAGCATAATACCTGAAACGTTCGAACCCTGTTGTACTTTTTTACCACCAGAGTTGATATAATTGGCAGAGAAAGTAGTTTTTAACCTATCAGTAATGTTACTAGCTATTGTAGCTCTCACAGAAGTACGTCTAAAATCAGTATTTGGAATAATGCCTGTTTGAGTAAGATTACCTACTGAGGTAAAGTAGTTGATTTTATCATTACCTCCAGATACACTAAGGCTGTTATTAAATGTTTGTCCAACTTCAAAGAAATTCTCTGCATTATTTATCATATCAATACCACGGCTAGTAGCTGTAGGATCACTTGCTAGAACTATTCTTCCATTTGGATACCAAGGAGAAGCCTCAGAAGAATAACGTAAAGTAGAGGCCGCTGGACCCCAGCTAAGACCTTCTAAAGTTTCAGGACCATAATAAGTTGGTAATCTAGGTATGCCTTCTCTCTCTGCTCGAATAGCTGAAGGAACACTACCTTGAGCATATCGAGTTTGAAGCTCTGGAAGTTTGTTTACTTGGTCAAAAATGAAAGAAGAACTATACTGTACTTTTGCTTTTCCATTTGCTCCTCTTTTTGTAGTTATTACAATAACTCCATTCGCTCCACGAGAACCATAAAGTGCTGTTGCAGCAGGCCCTTTCAAAACTGTCATTGAAGCAACGTCATTAGGGTTAATATCAATTGCTCTGTTTGAGTTGGTTACACCACCACCCTCAAAAACATCACCTGTATTATTTGCAGAGTTATCAATTGGAATACCATCAATAACAAATAATGGCTCATTACTACCTTGAACAGTAGTATTACCACGAATACGAATTTGAGCAGCACCACCAGGTGTACCTGCACTACTTGTAGTTTGTACACCAGCAGCTTGACCACTCAATGCATTAACAAGGTTTACTTCTCTTGAATTTACGATATTATCTGCATCAATATTTTGAATAGAATATCCTAAATCTCTTTTGTTTACTTCTAAACCAATAGCAGCTACTACTACTTCGTCTAGCATTTTATTTACCTCCAAGAATACATCTATAAGTTCTCTTGAACCAATAGTTTCTTCTTTGGTAACGTAGCCTACAAAACGAAATACCAGTTCTTCACTTCCTTCAGGCACAACAAGAGAGTATTTTCCCTCTATATCCGTTGTGGTTCCTGTATTTGTACCTTTTACTTGTACAGTTGCGCCAGGCAGAGTGCCATCAGCAGAAGTTACTGTACCTGTAATGGTACGCTGTGCCCAAGCTGAACTGATCAGCATAAGGGTCATTAGTGTACTTAATAATAATTTTCTCTTCATGAGATTAGTTAATGTTAGTTTGAGTAAATAATTAGTCAAAATTAAATTTTCGGAAAGGTTCTTTCAATTACATAATTGTTAAGCAAATATAAACAGATTGTTTATAAAAAACAATTTTGCTAAAAAAGCGTTAAAACGAATTTTATTATAAAATGACTTTCCTTTTTAAAATTCTAAGGAAAAAATAAAAAATACTATTTTTCTAAAAAAAAAGATAATTCGATTACTTTTCAATACTAAAAACAGTTTATTTGAGCTTTTTACAGAATAATTAGTAGTTTTTAAATAAATAAACCACATATAAAAATGAGTAAGACTTCAAATGCAATTTTCTATCTTGCCCTAAAAGTATATTAAATCTCTTAATAATCCAAAACAAATGCTAATAAATTATTACCTCTTACTACTAATTTATAATGAATTTAAAATAGTGTATTGATAGTAATACTTTTAGATTTTATCTGAAAAATAGTTATGTAAAATCTATAAAATCTACAATTTAGTTAATGATATTAATCTATCTATTATTGATAGTAATGCTATTAAATTTTTTTTATCCAAAACTTTTAATTAATTTAATGGGTTTAGTAATTTCATTTTTTACTTAATTCTTTCAATTTTAATTTTTCAACTTTTACTATGGTTTATTTAGATAGTTATTATTTTGCTAATAAAACAGCTCTTGTTCGTGTAGATTTTAATGTTCCTTTAAAGGAAGAGAATGGCAGTTTCAAAATTACTGACGACACTCGTTTGAAGGCAGCTCTACCAACACTCAAAAAAATCTTGAAAGATGGAGGCAAAATTATTTTAATGTCACATTTGGGCAGACCAAAAAATGAAGGCGAAAATGAAAAAGAAGGGAAAGGAGAAAGCAAGTATTCTTTAAAACCTATTGTAGAGTATTTGAAAGAACATTTGGAAACAGAAGTAAAGTTTTTAGAAGACATTGCGACAGATAAAGCGTGGAAAGAATCCAGAAAACTCAAAAAAGGAGAAGTTCTTTTACTAGAGAATGTCCGTTTTTATAAAGCAGAAACTCAAACCGAAACTCCTGCTCATCAAGAATTTGCTAAAAGATTGGCTAATTTTGGAAATGTATATGTAAACGATGCCTTCGGAACAGCTCACAGAAAACACGCTTCAACGGCAACGGTAGCTGATTTTTTTGAAAAAAAGAATACAATTTGTGGGTATGTAATGCAGCAGGAGGTAGATAATGCACAAAAAGTGTTAGACAACCCTGAACGTCCGTTTGTGGCAATTATGGGAGGAGCAAAAATTTCTGATAAAATAATGGTTATCGAAAAATTATTAGATAAAGTAGATGCACTTATTATAGGAGGAGGAATGGCTTATACGTTTTTCAAAGCACAAGGTGGAAAGATTGGAAACTCTCTAGTAGAAGAAGATAAATTAGAATTGGCAAGCGAACTGTTGAGAAAAGCAGAAGAAATGGAGATCAAAATCTATTTGCCAAAAGACTCTCTTGCAGCCGATAAATTTGATAATAATGCAAAGACAAAACTCGTAGATAACAAAGAAATTCCTGATGGATTTATGGGATTGGATATTGGAAAAGAAGCACAAGAGGAGTTTGCTAACGTTTTGAAAGATGCAAAAACCATTTTATGGAATCGGACCAATGGGAGTTTTTGAAATGTCTAATTTTGCAGAGGGAACAAAGAAAATTGCAGAAGCTGTAGTAAAAGCAACAGAAAACGGAGCTTATTCGCTTATTGGTGGAGGAGATTCGGCAGCAGCTATCAATCAAATGAATGCAGGAGATAAAGTTTCCTATGTTTCAACAGGTGGTGGTGCGCTTTTGGAATATTTGGAAGGAAAGGAATTACCGGGAGTAGTAGCTTTGGAAGGATAAAATATTAGAATTTCTTTTTCAAACACAGAGTTACAGAGAACACAGAGTAAATACAAGTTTCTTTTTTTAATAATTTCTATTGGAAAATCATTTAAAAAATTATCTTCAAGCTAAACTAGAAAAGCGCAAAAATGAAAACAATTTGCGTTCTTTAGTTTTACCAAACCCAAATAACATCGATTTTTTTTCGAATGATTATTTGGGTTTGGCTCGTAATCAAGAATTGCAAAATCAGATTTTGGAAGAATACAAAATTCAAAGTAATCGTTTCAAATCTTCTCGTAATGGCTCAACAGGTTCTCGCCTTTTGTCTGGACACAATGAATATTTTGAAGAAGTAGAAACAGAACTTGCTCGTTTTTTTTGTGCAGAAAAAGCATTGTTTTTTGGTTCTGGTTATCATGCAAATGTTGCTTTACTGTCTTCTATTTTGACACGAAATGATGTTATTTTATATGATAACTTGGTTCACGCTTCTTTAAAGGAAGGTTATAGATTAAGCAATGCAAGTCATTTTTCATTCAAGCATAATGATTTGGAAGACTTAGAAAAGAAGATTTTACGATTAAAAGAAAAGAATGTAAAAGAAGAAAATCAAACTATTTTAGTAGTTGTAGAATCGGTTTATTCAATGGATGGAGATATTTGTCCATTACAAAAAGTAGTAGAAGTTTGTGAAAAATACAACGCTAATTTGGTAGTAGATGAAGCACATAGCACAGGGATTTTTGGAGAGAATGGAAATGGCTTAGTTACAGAGTTAGGATTGCAAGAACGAATTTTTGCTAGAATAAATACTTTTGGAAAAGGTTTTGGAACACAGGGAGTTGTTATTTTGGGAAGTGAAACACTTATAAATTATCTAATAAATTTTGCTTTGCCTTTTATTTATACAACTGCACCACCATTATTTCAATTAGTTTCTGTCAAAAAAGCAATGGATTTTCTTCAAATTCATCAAAAAGAATTAAATCAAAAATTACATCAAAATATAGAATTGTTTGTTTCTCAAAGTGGAAGGTTTTTAAATTTAGCATTTGATACAAATTTTAAAAGTTCGAAAACACCTATTCAAATTATTCCGATAAAAGGAAATGAGGAATGTCAAAAAGTAGCTTTAAGTTTGCAAAAAGAAGGTTTTGAAGTTCGTGCTATAAAATCTCCGACTGTAAAAAAAGGAGATGAACGTTTACGGATTTGTTTGCATAGCTTTAATACAGAACAGGAAATTTTGAGGTTTTTGGAGGTTTTGAAGAGTAATACTTGAGGTTACACATCGTAACGTATAAAATGTAGTTGTGCGATTGTTTCATCACCATTAAGTAAATACAAAGCTATATTCGTATCTATCAATATACTATTCCCACTCATTTCTCATTTTTTTTTGAATTTCTAAAGGCGATTTTTTAAGTTTTAAAATACCACAATATTTGTGAGCATCAAATTTTCTTAAACTCTTTTGAGTGTTTTTCAAAACACTTTCAAAAATTTTTTCAATAGTTTCTTTACTATCAGTTTTTTTCAAAATTACAGTCATAGTATTTTATTTAAAGGTTCTTATTTGATAACGAGAATGCAAATAAACTTGTTGTTACAAAAAAACTCCTCCAAAATTCAAAAGAACTTTAGAGGAGTTAATTTTTATTCAAACACTTGGAAAGTGTTTGCTACTTTACTTCTTTTCAGAATCTACTTCTTCGTAATCTACATCTGTTACATCTTCTGCATTTGCAGAAGAAGGTTCTTGCGAAGCGTCGGTTTGTTGTCCTGCTCCATTTGCTGCTCCTCCCATTGGGTCTTGTGGATTTCCACCTGCATTAGCGTACATTTCTTGCGAAGCTGCACCCCAAGCACCTTCTAGAGTTTCTAAAGCTACTTTGATTTTTTCTACATCTTGTGCTGCATGAGAAGTACGTAAATCTTTCAAAGCTGCTTCGATAGCTGTTTTGTTTGCTTCTGAAAGTTTCTCTCCGTATTCTTTGAGTTGCTTTTCAGTTTGGAAAACCATTGAATCAGCCTTATTGATTGTTTCAATATTTTCTTTTGCTGCTTGGTCTTCACTTGCGTTGGCTGCTGCTTCTTGACGCATTTTCTCAATTTCTGCATCTGTAAGTCCAGAAGAAGCTTCAATACGAATTTTTTGCTCTTTTCCACTTGCCATATCTTTTGCAGATACATTTAATAGACCATTTGCATCAATATCAAAAGTAACTTCTACTTGTGGAATACCACGAGGTGCTGGTGGAATGCCATCTAAATGGAAACGACCAATCGTTTTGTTATCTTTTGCCATTGCACGCTCTCCCTGCAAAACGTGGATTTCTACCGACGGCTGATTATCTGCTGCTGTAGAGAATACCTGTGATTTACGAGTAGGAATAGTTGTATTTGATTCTATCAGTTTTGTCATTACGCCACCCATAGTTTCGATTCCTAAAGAAAGAGGAGTTACGTCTAATAATAAAACGTCTTTTACTTCTCCTGTCAAAACGCCACCTTGAATAGCTGCACCTAATGCCACTACTTCGTCAGGATTTACTCCTTTTGATGGTTTTTTGCCAAAGAATTTCTCTACTTCTTCTTGGATTCTTGGGATACGAGTAGAACCACCTACCAAAATTACATCATCAATATCTGATGCTGAAAGACCTGCATCTTTCAATGCTTCTTTGCAAGGCTCTAATGTTCTTTTTACTAATTCGTCAGTTAATTGCTCAAATTTTGCTCTTGAAAGTGTCGTTACCAAATGCTTTGGCACACCGTCAATTGGCATGATATAAGGCAAGTTGATTTCTGTTTGAGTAGAACTAGAAAGTTCAATTTTTGCACGTTCTGCTGCTTCTTTCAAACGTTGTAAAGCCATTGGGTCTTTACGCAAATCTACATTATAATCGTCTTGGAATTGGTCTGCTAACCAACCGATAAGAACGTGGTCAAAATCATCTCCACCTAAATGCGTATCTCCGTTTGTTGATTTTACTTCAAAAACACCATCGCCTAATTCTAAGATAGAAATATCAAAAGTACCACCACCTAAGTCAAAAACTGCAACGGTCATGTCTTTGTTTTTCTTATCCAAACCATACGCTAAAGCTGCTGCTGTTGGTTCGTTAATGATACGGCGAACTTTCAAACCTGCAATTTCGCCAGCTTCTTTTGTTGCCTGACGTTGTGCATCATTGAAGTAAGCAGGAACAGTAATTACTGCTTCTGAAACCGTTGTACCCAAATAATCTTCTGCCGTTGATTTCATCTTTTGAAGAACCATTGCTGAGATTTCTTGTGGCGTATATTCACGGTCATCTATCTTTACACGAGGCGTATTATTTCCTCCTTTTACTACTTTGTAGGCAACATATTTCATTTCCTTTTCTACATCTGTAAAGCTATCTCCCATAAAACGCTTGATAGAAGCAATCGTTTTTTCTGGATTTGTGATAGCTTGACGTTTTGCAGAATCACCTACTTTACGCTCTCCGTTATCTAAAAATGCTACAATTGAAGGTGTCGTGCGTTTTCCTTCGCTATTTGTGATTACTACTGGCTCATTGCCTTCCATTACGGCGACACATGAGTTAGTTGTTCCTAAATTGATTCCAATAATTTTTCCCATATCTAGTTAGTTTTTTCTGATTTTGATTTATATGTAGAATAGACTTTAGTCTGTTCAGTATCTTCAAATCAAAATCGCTTTTTAATTAATGATTTAAAAGTATATTTAAAAAATGGAGTGATATTCCTTACTTTTTTTAAAAGAGAAAATATGAGTTTTTATACAAATTCAGTTTTCAATTTTAATTGTATGACAAACATTTTACAATAGATATACCAACCTTTGAAAAGCAGAATTTGAGTAAAATTGCAGCTAAAAAAATGACAAATTGACAGACCAAATTGTAAAGTCAAAATTATGCTTCTTAAAATCAGACAGTTAGGCTTTTTTGTTTTTGGATTTTATGACAGGGTTTACTGAAAAATTAATGAATTACTTTCCTACTAAAAAATCTATCTTTATCATCTCTAAACCGAACAAAATAAATTCCTTTTGAAACGAACCGTTCGCTTTGAGCGAACCGTTCGTTAAAAGAAATAGAAATAACCTTTTGTACTCGTCCTAAAATATCAATAATTTCGATTTGCTTTACACTCACTTTATCATTCCATTCTATCAAAAATGAATTGGAGGGAGAACTAATTTTTATATTTTCAAAAAATGCTTTTTCTTGTTCGTTTTGAACTGATAAAATTGTTCGTGTTCTGATTTCTGCTTTGTCAGAACCACCTCCACTTCCTCCTGTAAATTGTGCGTAAGAAGGAAAATAAATCATTGTTATTACTAATAAAATAAATAGTTTTTTCATTTGCATTTTTTTTACGACACCTTGGAAGGTATCGGCTACATTTATAGTTTTATAATTTCAATTCCTACTTTTCCAGTTGCTTTTACATAGACACGAACGTGGTCTTTATCAATCTGAATAAAACGAGGAGAAAGTTCAAAATCTTTTAAATCAAATAAAGCTGCTTTTCCTGTCTTGCCTTTTGAAAGTGCAGTCTGAATAATATCGGGTAATTTTTGCACATAATTATCCATTGGCAAAATAAGTAATTTTTGTATTTCCTCTTTTACCGTACTTTTGAGCATCCAATCGGCAGCAGACAACAAATATTCTTCACTCTGCAAATCGTAATCAAAATTATCAAAATGAAGTGAACTATTCAAAGAATTAAAACGAGGTATTCCACTCAAATAAATGATAGTGTTTATGTCGCCTTTGAGTTTTAGTTTCATAAATAATTTTTTACCACTTCCAAAAACGGCTGCATCAGTAATTTTTATTTTATAATCTGTATTTGGAATCACTAAAACGGTGTCTTTTATTTTTTTGGCTAACAAACCATTAACAGCTTCGTAAGGCAATTCTCCTTTTAGATGCAATTCAAAATCATTTTGAGATGAGTTTAGAGAAACATTTTGCTTTAATGGAGGTAAATCTTTGAAAACTACTTTTGGTTTTTCGCCTTGCTTTTTTGCTACTACGGTTCTTAAAAGTGTCTTTAAACGAGTAGTGATAAATAATTGTCCGTTTTTTCCTTCTATTTTACTGGCTTCTATTTGCAGAGGTTCTGCTAAAAGCCACGTTCCATTCGTTACTTTTTTTTCTATTAGAATGGGTTCTTGAATTTTTGTCCAGATTTTGCTGACTTCTTTTTCTATTACTTTCAATTCTGAGGCTGCTTTATCAACTATTTTTTCTAACTCTCCTTTTTTTTGTACTAACTGACTTTCCAAAATTCCAGCGATGTCAAAATTAATCCCCAGTACTCTAAATTTTGGTTTTTTTATCCATTCTATTCCTGTATAAGAAGTTTTTGTTTCTAATTTCCAATCTTTATTAAGGTTTATTTCTGAACGAAGCTTTATTCGCAATGAAAAGTCTATTTCTTTTGTTTTCTCTATTTTCTTTCCAAAAAATTTTGCTTTAACGACCCTTTTCGAAACCCAAATATGAAGAGGAACAGAGTAATACATAAAATTATCCTTGACAGAAATTTTGATACTTTCTACTTTTTTGATTCTAATTTTTAATCCATCACTTTTTTTGTCTTCAAAACTTTGGTCTGCGTAGAGTGTTCCTTTTATAGCTTCGTTTATTTTTTGTTCAATTTGCTCTACTTTAAAGGCAATCGGAACTTGTAAAAACGAAATTTCGTGTTTGATGGCTGTATCAAAAGGAAAAATTTCTGGAGAAGTATCCTCTGTTGCATCTTTACAAGAAGCTATGAAAAATAAAGTCAGTACAAAAAATAGGGTTAGTAAATTATATTGGCTTTGTTTTTTGGATAGAAAATAGAATCTAAATTTCATTCGTTTTGTTTTAGAAAGACATTGACACTGGTTAGTCATCTAACCTTAGGAATAGAGATTAAGTAAAGAGTTGAATTAGTTTGCCATTCCTTAGTAAGCATCAAACTTTGATGCTTATTCAACTGGCAACATATAAATTACTTTTTTTACCCACTGCAAACTTCGCAAATACTCTAAAGATAAAGGACGAATTTCTGAATCAATTTCAATAACTAAACAAGCTAATCCCTGTTTACCTTTTCTGCTTACGTTCATTGTCGCAATATTGCATTCGTTGTTGGCAAGTATATTTGAGATAAAGGCAATACTTCCTCTTCGGTCTTCTGCAAAAACAAGAATTGTAAAAAGCCCTGTCGTGAAGCCTGCATTATAACCATTTACTTCTTCAATTTCTATTAAACCTCCTCCTCTACTTATCCCTAAAACTTCTACACTTTCTTCGCCTTTTTTGAGTTTGAAACGCATAGAATTAGGATGAAAAGTAGAAGCATTTCCAACAGAACGAAAGGTATATTTTAGACCTGCTTTTTTTGCTTCATCAAAAGAAGTTTTGATACGAATATCATCAGTTGCAAATCCCAAGAGCCCTGCAATTACGGCTCTATCGCTTCCGTGTCCTTCATAAGTACGAGCAAAAGAATTGTAAAAAATAATTTCAGCTTCTTCTGGAACACCTCCTAGAATATCGATAGTCTGCAAGCCCAAGCCGAACTACTCCTGCCGTATGCGAGCTAGAAGGACCAATCATAACAGGACCAATCATGTCGAAGATACTACTTTTTTCTGTTGCCATTGTTTTATTTTGTTGTATGTGTATTTGTTTCTAAAACTACAAAATTACTTGCACAAAAAAGCCTATCCCAAATTGGAATAGGCTTTTTTATGAAAAAATCTAATTTATAGAATTTTTGAGTACCTACAACTTATTTTACAATCGTAATTTTTTGTTGATACACTCCTTTTTCAGTTTGTACTTGAACAATATAAACACCACTAGAAATTCCACCTAATTCAATGTTTTGTCTAGAGCCGTTGTTCAAATCTGAAAGTGATTGTGTAAGAATAACCTTTCCAGTCAAATCTACTATTGTTAAATTAGCTTTTTGAGCTTGAATAGCTTTGAATTCTACTGTAAAGCTACCTGTAGACGGATTTGGGAAAAGAGAAATGGCAGAACGTTTGTCTGTATCATCTTGCCCTAAAACGATAGAAGGTTTTAATACAACGATGTTTGAATATTCTCCTACTTCATAATTATTTCCTCCTTGAGTAATGAAAACGGCACGAATACGGAAAGAATAACGCACTCCATTTATCAAATCTACTCGCAAGAAATTCTCTGGAGTAAGTCCTACAAGTGTAGTTGCTTCTTCGTCTCTTATTCCCATGTACACCTCAAATTCAGAAACATTTGCTCCTACTGGTGGTGCATTCCATTGTAAATCTACAAACGAATAGCCTGCTTGTCCTGTCAGTACAGGAGTATAATCAGGAATTGGGTCTTCTTTACATTTCAACACAAATGATTCTACACTTGTACACGTTGTACCGTTTGCTAATGTTGTAGCTACTGTTAGGGTATAAGTTCCACTTCTAGATACCAAAACAGTTGCAGTATTAGACACTTCAAGTTGTACATTATTACCTGAATATATCCAAGAATAAGTCAAACGATTATCATCTGTAGGATAATTACTAATTTGTGCAGTAAGTTCATTAGGTCTGCAATCTACATCAATTCTATCAGCGATAGGAGCAATAAGAGGTTTGAAGTTATAGGTAAGCACCAAATCATTACTTGTCGTAACACAACCCAAAGCTGTATTATCGGTTGCTCTCACTCTATATGTACGATTTCGTATCGTTGTAGCTGTTGCATCATTAATAGAAACTGTAAAAATAGGATTTGCAGAAGTAGTAATTACTACACCATTTTCTATTAGCTCATACGTCATATTTCCACTGTGTGTAGGATTAGAAGCATTAATAGTAAAACTAAATGCGTTCTCACAACTTATATTAGTTGGAGGTATATTTACTATCAAATTAGGTTTGAAGGTAACATTTACTTCATCGGATTGTACACAACCTGTACCACGAGAATCTGTTACTTCTGCACGGTATGTTCTTGTTTGTGCTGCGCCACCAGAAGGAAAAGAAACATCTAACGTTGCATTGGTAGCTCCTGTGATTGCAGTTCCGTTTTCAAACCATTGGTAAGAAATAGTTGTACCATGAGAAGCATCAGAAGCATCAAGAGTAATTGTTCCAAAATTATCACAAGCTACCAAATCAGCACCTAAATTTACAATTGGGTCTGGAATAAAAGTAACCTCAACTTCATCAGCACGAGCGCAACCTGTTGGAGAAGGGTCTGTTACAGCTACTCTATAAGTACGAGTAACAGGATTTCCACCTGTAGAAGTGAAGTTTACAGTAAGAGTTGGATTTGTAGCACCAGTAATTGCAGTTCCATTTTCAAACCATTGATAAGTAAAACCTGCTCCATGAGAAGGATCTGCTGCATTAAGAGTTACTGCACCAGCAGCATCACAACGAGAAATATCAGCTCCTAAATCAAGATTAAATCCTCCTACTGTAGTGGTAAGTATTAATTCGTCTTGCACGTTACAATTAAAGGCAGCATTAAAAGCCTCTACTCTATAGGTTTGAGTGAGTGTGGTTACTGGAAATTGTGCATCAACTACATACGTTCTGTTTGTAGCACCTGTAATTGCAGTTCCATTCAAAAACCACTGATACGACCAAGAGGCTGAATTAGGAGTAACATTGGCAGTAAGCGCAGTAGCTTCACCAGAACATACCGAATAATCAGCAGGTAGGGTAACTGTACAAGGATTAGTAACAATAGAACAGGTAGTACTTGCTGTACTTCCTGCAAGCTGAACTAAAGTATGGGTCGTTTCGGTAGAACCAAATCTACTAATCATAAATACATAATACTCGTTTGGGTTTACGCCATTTAGTGTAACCGTTTCATTCGCAGTAAAACTAAAACTACAATCTGTAGGTGCACCTAGAGCAGATCCACAAACATCAGGTTGTGTAAACGGTCCCCAAACTGCGTAATCATAATCAGCATTTAGATTTCCAATCATTTGGAAGCGAAGAGTAGAATTAACAGGAGCAGCAGGATCTACTTGTAAATAATACCATGCAGAATTTTTTTCCGATGAACCCAAACAACCAAAATCAACACCTTCTATAATATCATTTGCAGCTCCACGGGCTGTTCCTGAAGAAAATGTAAGTGTAGTTGTTAAGTCCACACACAAAGGACGTTTGAATCCACAATCTGCAAAACCACATAAAGGAATAGCAATATTTTCATTATATACTATTCCTCCTGTTCCTGTAACATTACCCGAAGCAATCAAACTACTTTCACAAAGAGCTGGCGCACCAGCAGCATGTAAAATCCAATCTGGTGTATTGCCACTTATACCAGATACTGCATCAGTGATAGTTACTTGAATATTGTCTCCAATCGTTTGGCAACCCAAATCTATAACAAATGCCTGCTCTTCTGGAAGTGAGCCAATAGCACCAGAAGCTACTACAGTACCAGCTACACTAACTGAATACGCATTTTGAGTATCACTAAGTGCATCAGTATAAATAGTAAGGTATAAAGGAACTTTATTTATTCCACAGTTTTCTTTTAATGGCATTCCTCCAATAGGAGTAAGCATACCACCATCGTCTATAATACTACCTGAAAGAATAGGCAAACCACCATAAGACATTCTCCAGTCAGGTGTGTTGTAATTTGCTCCAACACTAATACCTGAGCCTCCAGTATCTGTAATTTCTACTTCTACTATATCTGTTGGAGCATGACAACCTACATATAGGTTGTAATCAGCACCTGATTCATCTGGAATACTACCAATCCCACCACTAGCTACTACGATGCCATTTATTTTGATAGAATACGCATTTTGTGTATCTGAAGAAGTGTCTGGATACAATTTAATAATTAAGCGTTCATTTGTTCCACCACAAGAAATAGGCAAACCACCAGTAGGAGTAAGTAATCCTCCTGATTCAATAACATCACCTGAAAGAATAACTATTCCTTCATATTGAATATTAAAGTCTGGAGAGTCTTCATTAGAACCATTTAATGATACACTACTTATTCCATCATTGTCATCGTCATTTACAGTTACTTCTACAACAGAAGTACTTGCATGACAACCTACATAAAGTTCTACTACTTGTTGATTGGTTAAGCTTCCTATAGCACCTGTGGCTACTGTTACTCCATCAACTACAACTGTGTAGTCGTTATCTACATCACTTTGTCTGTCGGTATAAAGTATTACTTTTAACTCTCCTTCTCCAGTAGTACATTGAGCAAGCGTATCAGTATAAAATAAGAATAAATTTAAAATTAAAATTATTCCAGTTAAGAATATATTTTTCATTGGGTTAATTGTTTTGTTGTAAGGCAGATAGAATTAATTATTTTCTAATAAGAGATTTGAAATAATCTTGCGCTTGCTGTTCAGTAGAATAATTTGATTTAATAGTCGTAATTTGATTATTGATTTGTGCTACTCTTGAACGCACAAAATCTAAAGTAAAGGTAGAAATCTGTGTATCTCTAGCGATTAGATAAAGAGCAGGCTCTCCAATATTAGTAATTCGAACTTCATCGTTAGTAAATGAAGAAAATGAATCTTGTAATAGTTGAGCGAAATAATATTTTTCGTATAATGGTGTTTCTTCTTGACCAATAAGAAAGAAAAGTTTGTCATTCTCATGACCTTCAAAGAAAACTTTCTCTGGATTGGTATAATTTATTTGTGCTTTTGCTGAGTAAGAGAAAGCAAATAGAATCAAAAATAGAAATATGAACTTTTTCATTGTATTTTAGGGAGGTGTTTGATAAAATAATAAGACAAATAGGAAGGTTAATCAATAAAATTAGACAAAGATATGATTTTTTCTATTCTAAACCATATAATTAACTGAAAACAAAGTACATACAAAAATGCCTTTCCATTATTTATGGAAAGGCATCTTCAAGATAAGACTATAAACAAAGTTTATATTCTTTGAAAAGTATAACGATTAGTAGAACTAGCTTTGCCTGGCTTAACCATTTGCCATTCCCAAGTCATTGTATTTCCATTGATACTAGTAACATTTACTTCTATGTCACCATCAAATATCAAAAAGTTGCCATTCGTTTGATAACTACCAGACAGACCAGCAGTAGGACTAGGAAAGCCTGTAGGATTTGTTAGGTTATATGTTCCTGTTGAATTCAAATCAATAGAAAAACCTGCATACTCAGACGCATCAGGTACTTCTCCTAGAAAGGTAGCTTTTACAAGTCTCCAATTTCCTGCATAAGCAGAATTTGCATTGTTGTCAGTATCATCTCCAGTAAGACTAGAACAAGATGTAAATACACCTACACTTGCTAACAATAAGAAAAGAGTGACTATACGCACATAATTAAATTTCATATAAGTTTGTATTTTGAGTTTTGAGATAGAATACAATCAAAAAATTGTATTGAAAATTATATAATAAAATGTTTGTTAAATTAGAATTACCTTCATTATTCTGTTGAAACAATGAAAGTAACTCTTCTCAATTAATTAGCGTACAACGCTTACTTTTTGTTGATAAGTGCCTTGAGCTGTTTCTACACGAACGATATACATACCAGAAGCTATATTTCCTAAGTTAATAGAAGTTTGAGTAGCATTCAAAGTAGTTGTATAAACTCGTTGTCCAGAAAGATTTGTTACACTTACAGTTGCCGAAACAGAGCCGTCTTGTAGTCTAAGATTGAATTCTCCATTGTTAGGATTAGGGAAGAAAGCAAATCCTGCTTTCTCGTTGTCCTCTTCTCCCAAAACAATAGAAGGTTTTACTGTTGCTGTGTTAGAGTAGGCTCCATATGTTCCGTTCATAAAGATAGGACGTACTTTAAAATCAACTCTTTCTCCATTAACAAGACCAACTGCTTCATAATTAGTTGTAGAACTAAATCCAAGAAGGAAATAAGAATTAAACTGACCGAAATCAGCATATACTTCATACTCACGAATCGGAGCATCACAAGTGCCTACTCTAGCCCAATTTAAAGTAGCTGAATTATAACCTGCTTGAGCTTCTAGAGTGATTGAAACTGGAGGAACTACAGGTTCGTAACGTAACGTTTCTGACCTAGTAGCACAACCATTTGTACTAGCAATACGAGCATAATAACTTCCTCTAACTCTTAAAGTTTCTGGATCAAATTCCAAACCAGTAGCAACTGGCAAATTTGTAAGGGCATTGTACCAAGTTACGGTAGTATTGGTTTCATCATAGTCTTGACCACTAGTAACTGCTGCTGCTTGTTCTACATTACAATCATTAAAAACTCCTGTTCTTGCAATAGATACAAGAGGGAAAAATTTGTTGTTTTCGTAAGCTGAGTAAGTTCCGTCTTTATGTCCTACTACTGCTTCAAACACACCATCATTATCAATATCAACAAGTGTTGGATTTAAGTATGTGCCTGTAGAATTGTCAAGTCCAAAAGGATTTTCTAAAGGAGCAGCAAAAGCTGGTGTAGTTGCAGTTCCATTATTAGCATAAAATTGAAAAGCTCCGATTGCATCAAAGCCAATACCGTTCTTTGTACCTACCAACATATCATAATCTCCATCTCTATCAATATCGGCTAAAGAAGGAGCTGAATAAGTGCCTTCAGCATTAGTCAAACCAAAAGGATTTAATTGAAAGGCTTCAAAACGAGGAGCATCGATAGTACCTGCATTGCGTGCAAATAATATGTCGCTATCAGAATTTCCAGAGATAAGATCCAAGTCTCCATCATTATCCATATCTGCAAATGCAGGAGAAGCTCCAAGACCAACGTTACCCATACCAAATGGATTTACTTGTACTACACCAAAAGCAGGAACGGCAGCCGAACCATTATTTTGCTGATATAGAAAGTTTCCATCTTTATCTCCAATAATAAGATCATAATCACCATCGTTATCCAAATCTTCAAGAGCAGGATTTGCACTATCGCCATCTGCTGAAACAATACCAAATGGATTTGTTTGTGTCGTATTGCTAAAGAATGGTTCTGTTGCAGTACCTTCATTACGAGCAAATATAACATCACCATTTTTAGAGCCTATGAATGCATCCACATCACCGTCACCATCTATGTCTTTGAATTCGAAGGATGCTTTCGAACCTACATCTTCTGGTAAATTGTATGGAAGAACAAAGAAATCAGGAGTTGTAACTGTACCACCGTTTGGATAATAAATCATATCTCCTGCTTCTGTACCAGAAAACATATCTATTATTCCATCACCATTTAAATCGGCAAAAGTAGGATTAGAAGAACCATATCCTCCTCCAAAATCATCAACTGGAATAATATCAAAAGGATTCAGAACACCCGCAGCAAAAGCAGGCGCAGCAGCAGAACCTGTATTTCTGAAGTAATTAAAATCTCCATCAAACTCTCCAACCATTACATCAAGAAGTCCGTCGCCATCAAGATCTACAAATTCAGGATGAGAATAATCTCCTACATTTGCTAATCCGAAAGGATTCGTCAGACGAGCTGGGAAGTTAGGTGCTGTTCTGCTACCTGTATTTCTATAAAAACGAAGATTACCACTAGCAGTACCCAATAATAAATCAAAATCTCCATCTCCATCTATATCTCCGAAAGAAGGAGAAAGATAATCATCTGCAAATGGATTAAAGTTGAATGGATTAGCTACAGCAGCAGCATAAGTTGGAGCAGTTGCAGAACCTGTGTTTTGATAATAGCTTAATACGCCATCTTCATCTCCTACAAAGACATCTTGATCGCCGTCGCCATCAATATCAACAAAGGCAGGATTGGCATATTCTCCATTCCCAAGACCCAAACCATTCGGATTCACTACAGGAGCTGCCCATTGTGGTTGTGCAGTAGTACCTATGTTTTGGAAGTAAGAGATTTCTCCTCCGTCTTTTTGTCCTACTAAAAGGTCAAAGTCGCCATCTCCGTCGTAATCTACGAGATGAGTCATAGAATAATCTTCAACGGCAGTCAATCCATTAGGATTAAGTTGAGGAATAGCACCTGTCTTAAAAAACTCAGGCTCACAAGTAAATGGTGTACCTTGAGCTTCTGCATCTGAGACATTTCCTAAAAGCATACCTGTTGCAAGGGTAGCCGTAGCTGCTGCGTAGGCAGCTTTTCGTTGCCAAGAACGGCTAAGTTCTCTAGCATTGAATCTCTCCACATACGTAGTACAGTATTGTGAAAGAGATATTTTATTTTTTGTATTTCGAATTTTCATATCGTTCATGTCAATAGAAAGTAAATTCAATTAGAATCGTTGTTGTAAATAATAAAATTAAAAGCAAAAAAATTATTCTCCAAATTCAGTAATTACTGATTGGAGTAATGCTTCCTTGTTTTGTAAATAAAGTTGGTGCTGAGTAGTATCCATAATACGACGCATTACCTCATCATTACGGTTCTCTTTTTCTGCTTTACGTCTATTGAACTCTGCTACGTATTTCTGAGCTGCAGGAGATTGAAAATTGTTTGCCTTTGCACGCAAATAAGCTTCATTAGAATTGGCTCTTTCCTTCAAGTTAGCTTCAATTAAGTAACGACGATTGTTAATGCGACTGACTTTGGCTGCTTGCTCAGGTGTAAGGTTGAGAAGAGTAGTCATTTCGTTGGTTAAGAATGCAGATCTTTGTTCAGGACTTTGAGCAGAAGCCCAAACAGTAATGAAGCAAAATGCACATAATAAAAGAAATCGTTTCATACGATAAATTATAGTTAGGGTTAAATTAATTAAGACAATGTCGCAAATATAGAAATTTTTTGGAAAACAATAGGAATAAAACTATTTTATCCTGAAAAAAAGTATATTTGCTACAACTACTAATTGGCTAAAAAGTAGATTTTAGTTAAAACTTTAAATAACATTACAAAACTTTATAAGACACTTTCGATTCTACAAAACTGATAAGATAAGGCTTCAAAAATTTATCTACAAACTTTTGTATAGATGGATTACCTACTTGCATTTGCCAAATACCATACTTAGCACCATCTTCTCTAAAAAAATGAATCGCCTTTACAAGTATAGGCAAAAACAAACTCTGTTTACGAAGTCCTCCACCTGCTGCACCTTGATCCACAAAAGCTGCTGTAAATTCTACAGTATCGGGTTTCAAGCGATGTGTAATCATCCAACCCACAATTTTTCCTTTGTATCTTAGACCTGCACTCGTCGCTAAATCCATTTTAGCTTCATGTTGAAATGGACTAAGTATATCAGGATACCAGTTTTGCTTTTGTTTCTTTTGTAAAATTTCTTGTTTTTCTTGTTGCGTAATTTCTTTCCATAAAAATACTTCCATATCTTCTGAAAGTTTTGACTTCTTTATCCAAGAAGCTTTAAAAATAACATCTATCTCTGATTTACAAAGATAAGTAGTAGTTTTTGGAGTTTCCCAATTTCTTTTTGCTAAAATATGTTCGAAAACTGTCTGCACTCTTCCAATCAGAACGATAAGACACGTTTATACTCATAAATTTGTTTTGTCGCAACGCTTTTTCAGTTTGAGAAAGCAATTCTTTTCCTATTCCCATTCCTCTAAAAGGAGGCAAAACATACCAACTCAACAACTTAGCAACTCCATTTGGATAAAGCTCAATCAGGGTAGCACCAATATACTGCTGAGCATTACGAGCTACAACCATCACTAAAGGCTCGTTAAACTTTCTAGCCAAAACTTGCTGACTTACCCTTGGAAAAGTAAGTGTATCGAATTGTTGAAGCACTTGAGCAGTAGAAATATTTCCAGCTACTTGATATTTTATAGCTTCTTTAGAAGTAGCTGACAGATTAGGATCAATATGGTTTGGGGCTTCTTCTCTCTTTTGCATCGCTGGAATGTCTTTGTCTTCTACTTTATTTTCTTGTTTTGAATAGGTAGATTGAAAACTGTTTTTATTCTCATCCAAACTTGCTAAAGCTTTAAAATCTACTGTGTCATCATCGCCTTCAATAGCAATAAAACGAGTAATATCATCTGTTTTCAAGTCTAAAGCTAAAGGTCTTTTTGTATTTGGTAAGACCTGAACATCATACAATTCTACTATTTCGCCTTCTGCTTCTAAACTATGAATTATTTCTCCTGTATTAATATCCACTATAAAAATTCCACATTTTGGTTCTACTTGTTTTGAATTTAGAATTTCCTCTAAAGGAAGACCTGCAAAAGTACGTTCGTGTCGTGGTTTGGAAAGACCAATAAGTGCATAATTTTTGTAAAATGCTAAGCCACGCAAAAAGCCATCTAGTTGAGTAATTGCTTTAAATGAATTAGTTTGTGAATCTATATATCCAAACTCTCCTTTACCTGCGTTGAGAACCCAAAGTTTGTCTTGATAATAACGAGGCGAATGAGGCATAGAGAGTCCTTCTGCCAAAACCTCGCTATTTTCCATATCCATTACTACTCCTCCGTTGTGCCTATGTTCTCTCCATGCATCTAATCTATCAGTTTGAGAAACCATTGTTACATAACGAGGTTTGCCATCACGCATAGCCATTCCATTGAGATGACAACGATCTTCGGAAACCATCTTTGTAATAAAAGGAGGAACCCAAAGAGGTTTGAAATTATATTTTTCACTTATTTTGGCAATACAATTATAACGAGTATTGACAAAAACAATATCTCCATTTTCATCTTTAGAAATATCATGAGCATCTAAATCTCCAGTCGTGAAAGCCTGACGAGGGATATATACTTTATCAGCTTCTTTGTGTTCCTGTCCGTCTGCAAGAGCATTCTCAAAACGCCAAAGCAAAAAACGAGTACTCAAATAAAATGAGTTTTCAGATTCTACATGCAAACCCATGGCTCTTTCAAACGAACGTTCAGAAACAGAAAGATGCTTTGTTGTATCCCTGCCTATCAAAAAAAGTTTGTTGGTCTGATAAGTAGAAACAGCCAAGCTAATATTTTCTACTCTTAACCATTCCAAAAAATCAGAACTGTAATGAAAAGTAGTATTCGATTCTGTTTGATGCGATAAAGAATTGCTGATTGTTTTAGTAGTTGGTGTTTGCATGTAATAGATATAGATACGATATACTTAAAAATAATTGAATAACAATAATAAAAACTATTTCTTTAATAAAATAACATAAATAGGTAATAGTCAAGCAAAAAAATAATTATCTTTCTTAACCAATTATACTAAATAATTTCGAAAATTACGTATTAATCATTGTTTTACGAAATTGAGAATAAAAAAAAGCAGTCAAAAATATAGAATTGACTGCCTATTTTATTAAAACTAATATAAATTTATGCAGGTGGATTTCCAATTTCTGAGTTACGATAACGATAGAATAATTTTCCTTCCATAAGCTCATCAGTAGCTAAAGAAGTAGATTTTGGCATACGTTCATACGAACGAGAAACCTCAATTTGCTCTTTGTTTTCAAAAATTTCTTCCAAAGAATCTGTTCCTACATTAAATTCAGAAATCTTTTGGTTTAATTCTTCTTTTGTTTCTGTCGAAATCTGACGAGAACGTCTAGAAATTACAGAAATAGACTCGTAAAGGTTGCCAGTTGCTGCAATGATAGCCTGTACATCACGAGTATGAAGAGCAGCTGTCTGAACACGACGAGGATTAAATTTTTTTGCTGACATATATTTATTTGTTTTGATTTCGTTTTTTAATAGTATAACGTTTATAATAGAGTAAAGCAAATTTACCCTTATGTTATGTTTATCCTTTTTTAATAAATAACTTATTCAGATTCTCCAGCAGAGCCTTCTGAAGTAGTTATTTTTTTAGGGTCTTTTTTGTCTTTTTCTTTTGTGTCAATTACTTCACCTTTTTCTATATTTCTGATTGCCTTTTCTATGTTTCCATAAATATTTTCGGCATCTTTTGTAAAGGAACTTTCTGGGTAACGGTCTATTAAATAATAATAGTAGGTTTTAGAAATCTCATAACGTTCTTTTTGTTTGCTATAAATACTATTTTTTGACAAATCGTATTCAGCTTTCAAACGCAAATAAGCAGCTTCTGGAAGTTGAGGTGCATCTGGGAAATCTTTTTGAAAGTTTTCTAATGCAATTACAGCAGCTTTATAACGACCTAGATTATAAAATAATTCTGCATTTTCAAACGATTTTTGTTCTAGTTTTCCTCTAAGTTCGTCCAAATGAGTAGTTGCTCGTTTGGCATAATCACCTTCAGGGTAGGTATTAATTACATCTTGAAAAGCTTGAATAGCTTCCTTCGAACTAGATTGATCTAAGTGCGTTCTGGGAGAATCTTTGTACAACGAAAAAGCATTCATGAAATAGGCTTCTGGTGCATTTGAACTTCTACGATAGGTAAAATAAAAGTTTTTGAAATAATAAGCTGACAACAAATACTGCTTCTGGTAAAAATGGCAATACGCATACTTAAATTGAATATCTTCTGCTCGTGGGTCGCCTTTTACAATCGGAACGACATCCTCCCAAAGTAATCCTGCACGATAATAATCGCCTTCTTCATAGTATTTCTGAGCCATTTTATCACGTTCACGCCAGTTTGGGTCTGACATGGCTTTTGTAAACTTGCTACACGAACTAAAAAAGCCTGCAACTAATAAAATAGAAATTAAAAGAGCTACAAATTTTATATTGAGTTTTGTATTTTTCATTTGAAAGAATTTCAGTTTGTTTTTTTGATACATCAACTATCTCATTTTCAATTAGCTACAAATTGTTTATCGAGCGAATGTATTTTTTTCAAGTTGCAAAGATACGACAATATTATTTGATTTTCAATTTCTGAATTGTCTATCAACTACTTACAAATTAGTAATTATGTATCTTACTCCTAAAAATAATCTTAAAAATGAATAATCTTTAAAAAATAAAGTACTACAAGTGCAATCCCTAAAAGAATTATACCAACTGTAAAACCAATAAAAAACGTTGAAACTGAAAAGGGAGTTCGATTTTGATTTTCCAATTCTTCAATAATTCGCTGCCGTTCAGCAATTTGTTCTTCTAAAAGCTGTGCTTGTTGTAATCTTTGTACACTATCTTCTTCACGGTCGCTAATCTCTGTACGTAAAGCTTCGATAGTTTGCTGCGTACTTTCAGTCATCGTTTTTAGTTGTGTCAAGTACTCTTCTCCCCAAAGACCATTTCTCCAACGCCTATAAGCTAATTTTTCAGATTTATCAGCCGTAAAAACAACCTTCAAAAAAATAATTAGAAGAGCTACAAAAAGCAAAGTCAAAGCTCCAACACCAATTGCAAGCTCTGTGTTTTCCATTAATCGCTCCCAAAATAAATTCAAATTATCCATATAAGCAGTTACCAGTTACCAGTAATTAGTTATCAGTAAAATTCAATTACTAATGAACTAAACGCTGAATGTGAAAAATATTTTAATATCAGAATTTTATCATGTTTTCATTCCCCAATCTCCAAACCCTACTCTCCAATCTCTACATCAAACAAAAAAAGGAAAAATCCATACTCCCAAGACAATGATAATCGAACCATAAAATCCAAAGTAAGAAATTATCTTTAATGAATCGTCTAAGCTCTTAAAGCCACTCAAACTAAGTCCGATAGCCATTAAGCCACAAATTGAAAATAGTAAAAGCACTGTAGTATTATGAAGTGTTTCGCCAAATTTTGCCATCGTACTACTGACTTGCTTAAATTGATAAAGCATGTAAAACATTGAAGTTACCAAACCAGCACTAATATAAGGAGAGAATTTTTTCATAAAATCAATTTTATAGAATTTCTTTTTACAAAATTACTCAAATATAGGATTTTCTATCCATTTTTTCTAGCTGTTAGATTTCGAAATTTTGTTATTCTACTTATTTAGCTAAGTTACTAGAAATAAGTAAATTATTCTCAAACCATTTCAAAAATTCAATAAAAATATCTATTTTTGCAAAAAAAGTAAAAGTAATTAAATATCAACACCGAAAAAGCATTTCATTAAACTAAACATAAATCTTATATGGTAACTTTCAAAAAAATAGTATTTTTAGTTCTAACCTTGTGTATCTCTTGTTTCTTCTTTTCTTGTCAAGATGATACTGATGATGAACAAAATTCAGATAATAATGCCAACAACCCTTGTCAAGAAAATTGTTTTGAAACAAAGCAAGTCATTATTAGACCAACAGGAGATACTTCACTTGTCATTCTTAACGAATATGTCAGAGTAGCAGGAAAAAGATTGACCTCTTTAGTTACGTTTATAAGATACCCATCAAAAGGAGAATCTTTTACGAGGTATGAGTATAATAGTTCTGGAGATATTACCAGAAGTGTTCAGACTACTAGAAAAAACGATGGTACATTAGTAACAAACGACGACAGAGAATATTTATACGAAGCAGGTCGCCTAGTTAGACACAACGACTACGACGCAGGTAGTTTAAGTCAATACGCTATCTATGAGTATACTGAGGGAGTAGAAAATTATACTAAAAGGACATTTTATTCTATGAATTCAGGAACTACAGAGTTTCTCATTGATTTTTATGCCATTTTTGAATACGATAATAGAAATAATTTAACCAAGTCTTCGATTTATCGTGCAGATGGAAGTCTATCTAGTTATACTACCTATGAATACGATAGTAATAACAACCAAATTAAAGCGCAGCTTATAAACTCTGAAGGTTTGGTTTTACAAGAAGCATCACGAGTATATCAAGACTGTCTAGTTCTCAGAGAAGAGCAGATATTTCAAGGTGGAAACAAGGATATACGCATAAATACCATAGAAGATGGTAAGATTGTATCACAAGAACAGACAAACGATGCTGGTCAAGTAATAGAAAGAATTACCTATGAACAAGATTGCGAATAACACTGATACTTAATAATTTTAAAACCTATACTTAATTCAAATAAAGTATAGGTTTTTTGTTGTGTAAAAATAAATTAATCTATTTTGAAACTGTACACTTTTTCCAGTTTCTAAAAAATGTAAGAAGTGCACATCTGAATTGTTTGGAATTCGGAATTTATTTATTATTCAAATATAGGATTTTCTATCCATTTTATTGCGTTTTGTTCGTCCGTAAAAAACTTTGTTTTTACGTTAATTCCCATTTTGGGTAAAGAACTTGAAATAATATCAATCGTAACAGATTCAAATTTGTTTTGTAGTTTGACAACAGCAGCCGTCAAATCTTTATCAACTAACCTATAAAAATTAGGCGAAAAGTGAGTTGCAAACCAAGCTCTTCCCAGTAGTGGCGTAGAAACAAGATTGCCCAACGATAAAACCAACTTATTAAAATGATATTCTTTTCCTGCTATTTCTAAAAGTTGTGTATAGGCTTCTTTGTATTCCTCTATTCTCAAATGATTTTGACTATATATGTAGTAATATTCAAATTCTGGAACAGCAAAAATTCCTATTGTTTTACTTCTATCTTCATAGATTTTTTTCTGTGTGGTAGTAATAGTTTGTATCATTGATTTATTTTTAATTGAAGTTTGTGTATTTCATTTTGTTTTTCAATTTACAAAAAAATAATTTATCAATTTAAAGTTTTGGGTTTGTTTTAGTCAAAAAGTATTTTTCAGATAAAAATCAGCAAACTAACTCACAAAACACACAAATCAATTTCAAAAGTCCAAAAGAGTTATGTAATTTTGTAGATTAATAGAAGAAGGGGAAAAATAGAAAATATTTTTCTCCTAAAAAATAAAATTTAATTATAAAATTTAACTTTGATGAAAGCTTTCAAAAAAATACTATTTTTAGTCCTCACACTTTGTATTTCTTATTTCTTACTTTCTTGTCAAGATGATACGGATGATGAACAAAATCCATCTGAGAACTCGTCTGAAGCTTGTGAAGAAGCTACCTGTTTAGAAGTCAAAAGTGTAGAGTTTAGTGCAACAGGTGAAGAGTTATCTACTTCTCTTTCCGAATATATTACAATTAACGGAAAAAAAATAATTTCCAAAACTACTAATTTTAAGCCTTCAAGTACGCAACCCTATTTTACAGTGGAGTATAAATACAATAGTGATGGTAATATAATAGAATACGCTTCTAAAGACCACCTACACAACGAGAGTCTGAATATAATATATACGTATGAAGGCAAAAAACTCATTAGAACTGATCGTAGTAGCGAGGTAATAGATTCCTATATCATATATGAATATACTGAGGGAATAGATAAATATACGAAATCAAGTTTATATTTTATATATAATACTGGGGAAAGGATGTCAAGCTACACTATACACGAATATGACACAGAAAATAGATTGATTAAAGAATCACATTATGATGTGGATGGTTCTATTACGGGTTATAATATTTACAATTATAATAAAAAGGGACAGTATATTGGAGGTCAGTATATAGATGAGACAGATGAAGTAGTCATTGATCGAATACTGACTTATCAAGATTGTTTACTCCTTAAAGACGAACAAACACTTCGGGGTAGGAGTAAAATCATAAAAACAAATACTATACGAGATGGTAAAATTGTATCACAAGAGTTGACGAATGAACTTGGCGAAGTATCAGGAAGATATATTTATGAAAATGAATGTGAATAATATTTATGAATGATAGCATTTTTAAAGCCTATATTTATTTAAAAAGTATAGGCTTTTTTATGTCTAAAATAAAATACTAAACTCACAAAAAAACAAGAATGCGTGCAAATCAATTTCAAAAGTCCAAAAGAGTTGTGTAATTTTGTAGATGAATAGAAGAAGTAAATAATTTTGAATTTGCTTTACAGATAAAAATAGAAATATAGGAAATCAGTTTTCCAAAAAAAATAAATTATGTCAAATATTGTAGCTATTGTAGGACGACCAAATGTCGGTAAATCTACTCTTTTTAATCGTTTAGTTGAAGCCAGAAAAGCCATTATGCATGATGAAAGTGGTGTTACTAGAGATAGGCATTACGGGCAAAGTGAATGGAACGGTAAATTTTTTACAGTCATCGATACAGGTGGTTATGTGGTCGGTTCGGAAGATGTTTTTGAAAAAGCCATTCGTGAACAAGTAGAGATTGCAATGGAAGAAGCCAGCGTAATTCTATTTATGGTCGATACGCATGTCGGAATTAGTCCTCTTGATCAAGAGTTTGTAAAGGTATTACGTCGCTCTAAAAAACCTCTTTATCTTATTGCTAATAAAGTAGAAAGTTTCGAACACCGAACGAGCGCATCTGAATTTTATAATTTAGGAATAGGCGAGTTGTACTGCGTTTCTTCTCAAACAGGAACAGGAACAGGCGATTTGTTAGATGAAGTAGTCAAAAACTTTGAAGAAGTAGGCGATGAAAATCCAAATGCAGGATTACCAAAAATTGCTATTTTAGGTCGTCCAAATGTAGGCAAATCTTCGTTTTTGAATATCCTTTTGGGAGAAGAAAGAACAATCGTTTCTGATATTTCTGGTACAACTAGAGATTCTATCGATACACATTATAAAGCTTATGGAAAAGAATTTATTTTGACCGATACAGCAGGAATGCGACGAAAAGCAAAAGTAAAAGAAAATATTGAGTTTTATTCGGTTATGCGTTCTTTGAAGGCGTTAGATGATTGTGATGTCTGTATTATTATGATTGATGCCACTCAAAAACTAGAATCACAAGATTTGACATTAATACGATTAGCAGTAGAAAGGCATAAAGGAGTTGTTTTGCTTGCAAATAAATGGGATTTGGTAGAAAAAGATTCCAAAACGGCACACGAATATACATTGGAAATGCAGCAACGATTAGGTTCTGCAAACTGGATTCCGATTATTTTCACTTCTATGATTACCAAACAGCGAGTTTTTCAAAGTATCGAAAAAGCAATAGAAGTATATGAAGCAAGAGGTCAAAAATTGTCGACTTCAAAACTCAATAATACATTAATTCCAGATATTAAAAGAACGCCACCACCTGTTCATCGTGGAAAGAATATTAATATCAAATACGTTACGCAGCTTCAAGGAAGTGCGCCTTTGTTTGCCTTTTTTACCAATTACCCTCAACATGTACATGAGTCGTATAAGCGATTTTTAGAAAACAAAATTCGTGACCATTTTGGTTTTGAAGGTGTGCCGATTCGTATTATTTTTAAGGAAAAGTAATTTCATTGAGAATGGATAATGGAAAATTTAAAACTTTATTTTCAAATCTATTTCATTCTTAGTGAATCTTAATTTATCTCTAGTATTTCAGACCTTAGTGGTAAAAAGTACCTGCATTTCATTCTAACTTCTTAAATCTAACTTCTGACTTTATTTTAAAAACTCACAAACCCTAACCCAATCCATGAACGAACAAAACCCATACAACGGAACTACTCCAAACGAAGTCTTAGACCGAAAAAATGCAGAAGCCATGCTCGGTGGTGGACAAAAACGCATCGATGCACAACACAAACGAGGAAAACTCACAGCTAGAGAACGCATAGAATTACTTGTCGATGAAGGCTCTTTTGAAGAAATTGGTCGTTTTGTGATGCACCGAACTAAAGATTTTGGACTAGACAAACAACATTATTTAGGTGATAGTGTCGTTACTGGTTATGGAACAGTAAATGGTCGTTTGATTTATGTTTTTTCGCAAGATTTTACTGTCTTTGGGGGTTCGCTTTCAGAAGCACATGCCGAAAAGGTGTGTAAACTAATGGATTTGGCAATGAAAAACGGTGCACCTATCATTGGTCTGAACGATTCTGGTGGTGCAAGGATTCAAGAAGGTGTTGTTTCTTTGGCTGGTTATGCCGATATTTTTTATAGAAATACAAGAGCATCAGGCGTAATTCCTCAACTTTCTGCTATTATGGGGCCTTGTGCAGGTGGTGCAGTATATTCTCCTGCGATTACAGATTTTATTTTGATGGTCGAAAATACTTCCTATATGTTTGTAACAGGGCCTAATGTCGTAAAAACGGTTACCCATGAAGAAGTTACTGCTGAAGAATTAGGAGGAGCAAGTACGCATAGCTCAAAAAGTGGAGTAGCTCATTTTTCGTGTGCAAATGAAGTTCAATGTATCGAAGATTTGAAAAAAATTATCTCTTATATTCCTCAAAATTGCGAAGAAATTGCTCCCATTTATCCTTACGAAGCAAAAGACGACGAACTCCGTCCAGTTTTGAATGATATTGTTCCAAGCGATGCCAACAAACCGTATGATATGCGAGAGATTATTGAAGGAACAATTGATGAAGATAGTTTTTTAGAAGTTCATAAAAATTACGCTGAAAATATCTTAGTTGGTTTTGGTAGAATTGGTGGAAGAAGTATCGGAATTGTAGGAAATCAACCTTCAAATTTAGCAGGTTGTTTGAATATTGATGCCAGCAAAAAAGCAGCTCGTTTTGTTCGTTTTTGTGATGCGTTTAATATTCCATTGCTTGTTTTTGTAGATGTACCAGGGTTTTTACCAGGGACAGACCAAGAATGGAACGGTGTAATTACCGACGGTGCAAAACTTTTGTATGCTTTTAGTGAGGCAACAGTTCCACGAATTACGGTCATTACTCGTAAGGCGTATGGAGGTGCGTATGATGTCATGAACTCAAAACACATTGGCGCAGATATGAATTTTGCTTATCCAAATGCAGAAATTGCCGTCATGGGAGCGAAAGGAGCAGCCGAAATTATCTTCAAAAATGAAATCAAAGAAGCTCAAAATCCTGCTGAAAAGCTACAAGAAAAGTCAGACGAGTACAACGAAAAATTTGCTAATCCGTATCGTGCAGCACATAGAGGATATATTGATGAGGTAATTTTGCCAGAACAAACTAGACAAAAATTACTTCGTGCTTTTAAAATGCTAGAGAATAAAGTGGATTCTTTGCCAAGAAAGAAGCATGGGAATTTGCCTTTGTAAGAATCTTATATTGCCATTAAAAAAATCTAATGCTAAAAGTATTAGATTTTTTTTGTATCTTTATTTCAATAAACAACAATATAATTAGAATGGCTAAACTTTATAAAAAAATCAATTGGCTAAGTTTTATAATATCTATTGCAATAATCGTACTTCTGATATTTTCTTATTATTTGATAGAGCAATTAAATAATGAGCGTCCATTTTTAAAAATTATTTACTCGCTATTATTGACTGTAATACCTAACTTTATTGCTGTTTTGATTGGTTTTGTGGTTATATACGTCTTTTCAAATTATTTACTTAAAGTATCTCCTACTGATGAGTTAAGAAGTTTGATAGTACAAGATATACATCAATTTTCAAATTACGGTTTTGATAATGAAGATAATTCAAATGATTCTTTTCATTTAGTTGAAAAATTGAAAACAGCGAAAAAAATTAATTTAATATCACTTTCTGCTTGTAACTTGCTTAATAAATATAGAAAGGAAATAGAAGGAGCTATATACAATGGGTGTGAAATAAGAGTTATAATTCTTAAAGAAAATTCAACAGCTGCAAATTTAATTGCAAGTAATCAAGTTCACGAAGAAATAACAAAAGATATAATTAGAACTAAGGAAAGGCTGCAACAAATAAAGAAGTCTTTAACTGAAAATAAACAAGGGAAATACAAAGAAAAAATAATTGCAAAAGAAATAGATTGGATTCCTAGCTGTTCTATACTATCTGTTTATAATAACAAAACAAGTGGTTCTACTAAGTTAAAGATGTATCCATTAGATATTGATACTCCTTTGAATGAAATACAAACTCACATGATAGTAGATAGTAGAATTCAAGAAGGTATGTTTGTATATCTTAATAAGCAATTTGATACTATTTGGGATAGAGCAGAGAAAATACAAGAACTTACAGTATAAAACATGGAAAAAAAAACAATTTTTATTTCACATTCTACACCTCAAGATAATTATTTTTCTGTTTGGTTATCTTCTAAACTGAATATGTTTGGTTATAATACTTGGGTTGATATCAATGATGTTAGTGTTGGCACAGCATTTAGTGCAGAAGTACCAAAAATAATAGAAGAACAAAGTGTGATTTTTATATCTGTTGTTTCACAATCATATTCAGATAAAGCTAAAGAACAAAATTCAGGAGTTTTTGCAGAATTAGTTTGTGCGAAGTCTATATCTTCTGAGTTTTCACATGAATTCATCATACCAATAAAAATAGATAGCATAGATTATAAGTCTTTACCTTATGATATAAGAAACCGAAAAGCGATCGATTTTTATGGCAACTGGGGTAAAGGTTTGTCTGAGCTAGTAAAAACATTAGAAGACTTTAAAATTCCTAAATCAGATAATATTGTCAATCCGATTGAAAAATGGTTTCAAGTTATAAAATCTGAGAAGAAGGTAATGGAAAAAGAAGAGGAATTGTACACTAATTGGATAGAAATATCTCTTCCAAAGAAAATATATGTTCACAAATTACCACTTCGCAAAGTTCCTAAATTATATGAACCTGAACATAGAAATAGATATCCATTCATATTAGAAGCATATTATATAATTTCTTTTTTCAATGCTAGTTCTATCTCAGATGATTTAGAGGTTATTGAGTCTTATACTTATGATACCACATTATTTCAACAGAATCAGACCATTAGGGTAAACGATGAGTTTCAAGTAAAGTTTTCAGTACACAAACTTAAATACTTACTAAATGAAACTGCTAAATATCATCTAAGAATTAGTGATATGAAAGAAAAACAGAATACTAGAGGAAGAGTATTTTACTTTAAGCATGAGCAAAAAGAAGTTCGTAGTAAATTAATAAGTTTGAAAAGGTATGGTAAAACAAGAAAGAGTTTAACTGGAAATATTTCAAATCAAAACTGGGCACTTTCTTTGTCTTTAATGGCTCATTATATTGAGGATAGATTTTTTTATAGTGTCAAGTATAGTTTAGTATTTACAAACGATCAATATCATGAACTTTCTGTTGAAGATCAACATAAATACAGAAGGAGCATTGCATCTGGCTGGTTTAATAAAGACTGGTTTTATTTACTATTAGCATCTCTTATAAAAATATCTCCTTCTGAAGAGTCAGAAAGTATAGAAATGTTAATAGGAAATGATTTACATATGTCAGTATCTAATAATCCCTTATCATATAAGACAATATTTGGTTATAACGAAGAATAAATAATTATTATGTTTATAAAACAATTGCATATAGAAGAACCTAAGTTAGAGTTTGCAAATGGACAGGTAGCACACGACCCTCGTGATGGCTTAATGTTATATGGAGCTTACGATGATAATAGAGCCAATAATCCTAATGACATTCATGATTTATCCGTAGGTGTTATAGGAGAGGAAGGAGTATTAGAAAAATACATTAATTTCGTAAGTACAATTAAAAGTCCTATAATTTCAAAAAAGAAAAATAAAAAAGGAGTAGAGGAATCTAATGAATTACAAAGACCATCATTTTTAGGTTGTGAAACTATATTTAATATAACTTGGGATTCTAATCCAACGCAGTTTTTAAAAATAGATGAAAAAAAGATTGAAAAAATATTAGATGAAGAAACGAATAAAAGAGTGAAGTCTAGTAAAGTGGTTGATTGTTATCTAGATCTAATACAGGATTTCCAAAATAATAGTGATAAGAGAATTGATATTTGGTTCGTGGTAGTTTCAAGACGTATATATAAAGAATGTCGTACTTTGAAAGGTGGTGGTAAAGATTTCAGCAAAAAAGAAGTAGCTAAAGCTATGAGTAAACAGACATCCATGTTTTTAGATGAGGAAATGCATGGAAAAGAGATTAAAAAGTATATGGGTGAAAGTCCAGATTTTCATAATCTAATGAAGGCTAGGGCTAATCAAGAAAGCATAAGAGAGCCTCTCCAAATTATTATAGACTCAAAACTAGAGTTTAAAGATGCTGAAAGAAATAAAGAGTATTCTGATGATATGAAAGCTTCTTTAGCTTGGAATTTATGCACAACATTATATTATAAAATAGGTAAAAAACCATGGAAGTTATCTGCCATTAGAAGTGGAGTATGTTATGTAGGTTTAGTATTTAAGAAGTTTCAAAACATAAAAGAAGAAAAGTATGCTTGTAGTGCAGCACAATTATTTATGGATGATGGCGATGGTACTATATTTAAAGGTAATAATGGTATGTGGCTTAGTGAAAACAAAAAAGAATTTCATTTAGATAGAAAAGAAGCATGTAAACTTCTTGATTTAGCTCTTTCTGAGTACAAAAAGAACAACAAAGAATATCCGAAAGAAATTTTCATACATGGTCGTGCTGATTTTGCTAATAATGAATGGAATGGGTTTTTAGATGCTATAGAAGCTCATGGAAATGCTACAAAATTATTTGGAATATTAATAAAAGAAAGACCATCAATACCTTTAAAAGTATTTAGAGATACAGAAGATGGAAAAAATAATTATGGTGTACTCAGAGGAACAGCAATGATATTAAATGAAAAAGAAGCATACCTATTTACAAAAGGTTTCATTCCTCGCTTAGGCACTAGCAACTGTTTAGAACTACCTAATCCTTTATATGTCAAAGTTACAAGAGGAGAGAAAGATATTGAAATAGTATTAAAAGATATTATGTCTTTAACAAAATTAAACTACAATAGTTGCATATATGGCGATGGAAAACCTGTTACTCTAAGATTTTCTGATGACATAGGCGACATTTTAACAGCTACAGACAATATAAAAGGAACTAAACAACAATTTAAGTATTATATATAAAACAATCTGAAAAATAATTGTACAATTCTCAAAAATATTCCATAAATTTAAGATATGAAAAATAGCATATTTACATATCTTTTTTTGTTTGTACTTCTGACTTCGTGTTCTACTCAATCTGAGTATTGCAACGAACGTTTTGAGTACTGTTTGGATTATCCTGCTGTTTTTGAGCCGTTTGGAAGTTCGAAGAGTGGCGATGGACAGATTTTTTATATCAATGGTGGAAAAATAGAACTTTTAGTTTGGGGAAGTGTAAACGGACAAAACAGAACCTTAGAACAAGAAAAACAATATATTTCTCAAAACAGAAAAGTAGAATATCAGACGATTAACGATAGTTTTTTTGTGATTTCTGGTTTTGAGAATGGAAAAGTGTATTATCTGCGTACCGAAAAAACAGACAACGGTTTTCGCTCTTTTCGAAATTCGTTATCCAAAAGAAGAGAAAGAAAAGTATGATAAGTTTGTAGAAAAAATCAATTTTCAAGACAAAAAATAAACCTCGTTGACGGCGAAGCCTCAAAGACGGTTATTATAAAAACAAATCCTAAAACTTACCAAAAAAATTATGAACCCACGAAACAAGCCTATCTTTCGTTGGGATTCCTATCCACTTGTTCGTCCTGTTTTGGCTTTGATTGTCGGAATTTTGATAGGCGAATATTCTCAAATTGGTTTGGCTTTTTCGTTAGGACTTTCAACTGCGTTTGTGGTTGCTTACTTCGGACTTCATTATCTTCTAAAAGCAAAATTCAAAACTCGTTTTTCGTGGCTTCATTTAATTATGTTAATAGGTATTTTCATAGGAATGGGAATGTCTTTGGTTTCTAATGTTAATCCCAAAGAAAGACCGTTACATTTGAAAACGATTACAGAAAAAAGCACTAAAACGATTTTAGCTTATCAAGGAAAAATCATTTCAGAGATTCAAGAACGTGATAAATCTTATAAATTTGAATTTGAAATAGAAAAAATCCGTACCGAAAAAACGTGGCAATTAGCAGAAGGAAAAATACTCGTTTACCTCAAAAAGAATGAGTTTCTAAACGATACAAGTTTTGTAAATAACGTAGATAAAATATATAGTTTTGGCGACGAACTATTAATAAAAGGCGTTCCAATTCTGACAAACCCTCCAGAAAATCCTTCTTCCTTCGATTATCAAAAATATCTAAAATACCATTACATTTGGCATCAAGATTTTATCAATTCTTATGATGTAGTTTTAATTAATAATCAAAATGATTCTGAAAAGCAAAGTAACTTAACACTTTTACAGCAATTTCGTAAAAAGGCAATTGAGTTTCGTATGTATTCGGATAGTGTTTTGAGAGAAACGATGCCTTCAAAACAGAGCTACGGAGTGGCGAGTGCGCTTTTTTTAGGAATTAGAGATGGAATTGATAACGAAGTCAAGACGGCATATCGTTCTGCTGGTGCGACTCATGTTTTGGCAGTTTCGGGTCTGCACGTTGGTATTTTGAGTTTGATAATTGCTTTTGTGTTTGGCTTCTTGAACAAAAATAAGAAGACAAAATTTCTTTATTTGTCCTTGATTTTGAGTGTTTTGTTTGGCTATGCTTTTCTTACAGGTCTTTCGCCTTCTGTCCTTCGTGCTTCGGTAATGTTTGGAGTTATTCAGATTGGATTTGCGTTTGGAAAGCGTTCGACTATTTATAATAATCTTGCTTTTTCTGCTTTCGTTTTGCTTGTTTTTAGTCCATACATGATTTTTGAAGTAGGTTTTCAATTATCTTATTTAGCCGTTTTAGGAATTGTACTTATCCAACCTAAACTAGCTAAGATTTATGAACCTTCTAACAAAATTATAAATTATTTTTGGGAATTACTAACCGTTTCGATAGCTGCACAACTGATTACTTTTCCTATCTGCTTGTATTATTTTCATCAATTTCCTACCTACTTTTGGCTTTCTGGTTTTGTAGTTATTCCTGCTGCTGTGATTATTTTGGTTTTGTCTATTGTCCTTATTTTTTCAAGTTTTATTAATGGAATGATAAGTGAAATATTGGGAATAGTTTTGTCGTGGTTTATCAAAATTACAAATGAAGCTATCTTTTGGATAGAAAAATTACCATCTTCTGTTTTAGAGAATATTAGAGTTAGTTTTGCTGAAAGTATGCTTTTATATGCTATCGGAATAAGTTTGTTCTGTTTTTTTATTCTACCAAAAAGACTTTTCTTTTATTTTTCTGTACTGTTTTGTCTAATTTTTTGTGGAATAAATTTATACAAAAATATAAATGCAGAAAATCAAAAACGATTGGTTTTTTATCAAATCAGAAAAGGATTTGCACTTTCTTTACAAGAAGGAAGGCGAAGTGTTACGCTACTAGATTCTGCTAGTTTCTATAATAAAGAAGCTCAAGACTACTGGCTTACTGGCGATTTACTTTCAAATGGAAAAACAGAAAATAGCCTTATTAATTTGGATTCGGTTTATACAGAAAATCAAAAATATCAAGAGAAAAGTAAAATAGTACAAATTCGTGATTGGAATGGAGGGAAAATAATCCTTTGGAACAACAAAACAGTTTTATTGTGGAACAAAAAACTAGACAAAGAAACCAAATTTCTCCCAAAACTGGATAATGTGGAAATAGTTTGGATAAGTAATAATTCAGTTTATGCATTGGCAGAATTTGCAACCATCAAAACAAAATACATCATTTTTGATGATACAAATTATAGTTCGAGAATAAAATTACTAGAAAACGAAGCAAAAGTAAACAAAATTTCTACTGTTATTTTAAAAGATGGAGCTTTTCAGAAGGAATATAAGTAGAGAAAAGGCACACCTTTTCTTACTCTAGTCTTTTTGTGTTCAATTAGTTGCGCTGACTTACAGTTCTAATTTCTACCTTCTAAATTCTTACTTTGTTTTATTGTACTTCTTAAAAAAGCTATTAATTTTCATTTGCAAAACTCCAAAAAAAGCCTCTTTAAATATTCCTGACGACATTTTTGATGTTCCTTTTGTTCGGTCTGTAAAAATAATTGGAACTTCTCCCACTACAAAACCGTATTTCCACGCCGTAAATTTCATTTCTATCTGAAAAGCATAACCAACAAACTTTATTGTATCCAAATTTATCGTTTCCAAAACTTCTCTACGATAACATTTGAAACCTGCTGTCGCATCGTGAATTGGCATTCCTGTAACTATTTTTACATAAATACTTGCAAAATAAGACATCAAAACTCTACTCATAGGCCAATTTACCACATTTACACCCTGAACGTAACGAGAACCAATCGCCATATCATTTCTAATTCCTAATTCATTTTCAATTGCACACGAATTATACAAACGAACCAAATCTTTAGGATTATGCGAAAAATCGGCATCCATTTCAAAAATATATTCATACTCATTTCTCAAAGCCCACTTAAAACCGTGAATATAAGCGGTTCCCAAACCTAATTTGCCTTTGCGCTCTTCAATATAAAGAGAACCGATAAATTCTTCTTGAAGTTCTTTAACTCTCAAAGCTGTTCCATCTGGCGAACCGTCGTCAATAATGAGGACGTGAAACGGAAGTTCTAACGAAAATACGGCACGAATAATAGCTTCAATGTTTTCGATTTCGTTGTAGGTCGGTATGATTACAATGCGTTCTTTCACAGTTCAAAAATACATACAATTATTTTACTCACAATAAAAGAAAGACAAATTTTGAGAAGTTTTAGGAATTAAGAAGTAAAATTAAACCTTTAATTTTCTGACACTTGGAAAGTGTCAGCTACTTTATGACACAAAAAACCTCTATTCAAACAAATGAATAGAGGTTTTAAAAATTAAATCTATGCTCTTTTACTTGGCAATTATAATTTGTTTAGAATAAGTCGCTCCTTCTGCATAGAATTGAATCATATACAATCCACTTGCTTTTCCTTTAAGATTTAATTTGAAATCTTGTTTGTTTTTCGAAAAGTGTTATACTACTTACTTTTCTTCCAACGGCATCAAAAACATCAATTTGAATGTCTTTGTCAATAGCTTTTCCAAAATGAATAGTAAACATTCCATTAGCACTTGGATTTGGATAAATTTTGAAACTATCTGATATAATTGGTTCTTCAATCCCAACTACAACAGGTGGTATTCTTGCAAAAGTAGTTCGTGTTTGGAACTCACAACCTGTTTGATAAGTTACTGTTGCCGAATAGTTTCCATTTTCAGTATAATTTACTGTTGTCAAATCATTCCATTCTGCCAAAATTTCTCCTTCAAGATACCAAACTACATTTAGTATCGAATCAGCAGATTCCAAAACAAGAGTAGAATCGGTTGCACGTAAATAAGTAGGTTTGACTTCCAAACGTTCGATAATAACTATTTCAGAAGTGGACAAACAAGACAGATTAGAATTATTTATCGCTCTTACTTGATAGTTGCCAGCTATCGAAGTCGTTAAGAAATCAGTCGTATTCAAAATTACTCTACCATTTCTTGACCAAAGATAAGTAACATTTTGTTCTACATTCGAAACTCTTAAAGTAGTTTCTTCATTCGGACAAATAGAACTATTATCTGTACTAAGAATAGGAATTTGAGGACAATTTGTAATTCTTACTTCTATGTTGGTTTCGGATTGACAGTTGTTTTGAGTTACTTTCAATGTATATGTTCCAGAACTTTCTACATTAATACTTTCTTCATTTCCTATTATATTTCCATCAAAATACCAGTCATAAGTACTATTTTGAGTAGCATTTTGATTTGAAGAAACAACAGCTTCTAACGTTCCAGATTCACAGAAATTTACTGTATTTCCTTGTGCGATTTGGGCAGTAGGTAAAGCATTCAGTTTTACAAAAATAGGAGCAGAAGCAGCAAAACAGTTTCCTCTAATTCCTCTCACTTTGTAATTTCCTGTTTGGGTAGCTTCTATGCTTTCACCTACTCCAACCTCAATTCCATTCAAGAACCATATATAAACATCTTCTTCATCTGCATTGAAAACATTCAATGTTTGTGTAGCATCACAAGAAATAAGACTATCGCCTTCTGAAATAGCTACTTCAAAAGCAGGATTGACAATCACTTCAATAGGTGTTCTTTTGCTTTCTTTATTATGACTAATTACACTTACATAGAATGTGGTATTTTGAGTAATAAATGGTAGTTCAAAAGTTGCATCATTACTTTCAAATAAAGCTGTATTACTACTAGAATCTTGATAGATTTTATACAAGAATCCAGATGAAGTTACGTTTGTAATGGCTTTTCCTTCTGTACATAATTCATTTACTGAAATAAGTATAGGTTTTTTAGGGAATGTCCAACCACTTGCTTGTGCAGGTTCAGATTCATTATTTTGATTAAATGCAATTACTTTATAAGTAAAATTAGTATCAGCATTTAAGTTTTCATCTGCATAACTTGTAGCACTTGGATTTGTAAGTGTTGCAATTAATTGATTACCTCTATAAATACGATATCCTGTTACAGTTCCATTTGGCAAGCTCCAATTAAGAAGTATTTGAGAAGTTGTGATATTACTCAAAGTAAGATTCGTTACTGGATTTGTTCTTCCTGTTGAAGTACCTCCACCAGTAGAAACACCATCTATAAAATCTATAATCAAATCATTTTTTAGATAATTGGTTACGTTTTGAGTAGTTGTTCCTACAAAAGCAGCATTCAAAAACTCTACTTCAAGGTTAGAAATATCATCTATATTTTGATGAGAAACTGCTGTATCTCTCAAAGTAAATACAAGTTCGCTTTCATTTTGACGAATAATAGAAGCAATCAAACCAGTTGGAAGATTACGAATAATTACTTTTCCATTACTTACAAAATCTTCTCCGTTTGTACCATCAAATAATCCACAAGGAACACTATTTATTGTAATAGAGTTTTCAATTATACCCAAATTAGTAGTTGATTCATTAAACGTAGAAGCAGAATAAATAAGTTCTATTGAAGGAATAACGGTTACATTTTGTGTCGCTGTTGTTGTATTTCCTGCTGCATCTATTACTGTCCAAGTTACAGTTGTTGTACCTAGATCAAACACAGAAGGTGCATCATTTGAAATAGTATTTATTGTACAGTTATCTGAAACTGTAGGCGAAGTAAGCGTAACATTTGAAGCCGTACAATTTCCTAAATCAGCTTGAATAATCGTGTCATTTGCTGCTACAATAGTAGGATTTTGATTATCTACAATAGTTACATTTTGTGATGCTGTTGCTGTGTTTCCTGATGCATCTATTACTGTCCAAATTACAGTTGTTGTACCTAAATCAAAGGCAGAAGGAGCATTATTTATAAGACTGCTTATTGTACAGTTATCAGAAACAGTTGGAGAAGTAAGCGTAACATTTGAAGCCGTACAATTTCCTAAAACAGCAAAAATAATTGTATCATTTGCTGACAAAATAGTAGGGTTTTGATTATCTACAACAGTTACATTTTGCGTTGCTGTTGCTGTATTTCCTGCTAAATCTACAACTGTCCAAGTTACAGTAGTTGTGCCTACATTATAAATAAGAGGAGCGTCATTTGTAAGACTGTTTATTACACAATTATCAGAAATAGTAGGTAAAGTAAGAACTACATTTGATACATTACAATTTGATAAACCAAGTTGAATAGTTGTATCACTTGCTGCCAAAATAATAGGAACTTGATTATCTACAACAGTTACGTTTTGCGTTGCTGTTGCTGTATTTCCTGCTAAATCTACGACTGTCCAAGTTACGACGGTTGTACCCAAGTCAAAAATAGAAGGTGCATCATTTGAAACTGGATTCAATGTACAGTTATCAGAAACAGTAGGTAAAGTAAGCATAACATTTGAAGCTGTACAGATTCCTAAATCAGCAAAAATAGTTGTATCACTTGCTGCTAAAATAGTAGGGTTTTGATTATCAACAACAGTTACATTTTGTGTTGCTGTTGCTGGATTTCCTGCTAAATCTACAACTGTCCACGTTACGATTGTTGTACCTAAGTCAAAAACAGAAGGTGCATCATTAGAAAGACTATCCAAACCACTACAACTATTTATAACAGTTGGAAGAGTAAGAGCTAAATTTGAAGCCGTACAGTTTCCTAAGTCAGCAAAAACAGTTGTGTCATTTGCTGCAACAAGAGAAGGAACTGGATTTCCTGCATTCTTTTCTGCTTTTATAGCAAAAACAAAATTAGAAGTAGGCGAACCACACGCATCACTTACAAAAGTAACTTTTGCATTTTTGATTCCTTCCGAAATACTACTAAATTCTATATCAAAATCTTGACTAGCAGAAGGAGCAAGCACTAAAGGAAAAGTAATAGAATTGATTGCAAAATCGCTTGCATTTGTTCCTGTAATATCGCCTTGAGCAATGGTAAGGTCGCTCGTTCCTTCATTCTGAATAGTAAAGGTTTTGGTAATCGTAGTTTGACACGTCGAACCAAAATCTGTATTATCTATTAAGCTAGGAATGGTATCATTATTAACGATAAATGTAGTATCTCCTTTTAAGATAAGTTTTGCTGTTGGAGGAGGAGCAAAGAAATAAACTGCACCTGAAGCATTTTCTAGCTGGTCGTCGCCTATTGCACCTACTATGGCATTATCTCCGTCAATAGCTACTGAATAACCAAAATAATCTCCTGCTGAAACAGAATCCGATGCTAATGGAATATTATTAGCAATTAAACCAGTAGAATAGGAATTGAAAAATTGATTTTCTTGTCTTCTATATACATAAGCCATTCCTGCTTGATTACCTCTAGCTGTATGATTTTTTGCACCTACAATAATATAATTATTTGAGATAGATACAGAATTTCCAAGAAGAGAATAACGCAAACTTGAAGAAACAGAGCCGTTTACTGTTAGTCTTTGATATTCTTTCCATTCATACCCATCATCTTTATATAACCAAGCTGCGCCTGAATGGTAATTTTCTCCCTGTTGTTTGGGTGCTCCAATTACTAAATATTCTCTTTCAATATCTACTGCAACTCCAAATTCACCTTGATATCTTCTTTGAGGACTTATTATTTTGTTTTTGAGTATCCATTGACTATTTTGAATGGTATAGGCATAAACAGCTCCATAGGTATCTACATTAGACGCTCCCACGACAGCATGATTGCCATAAATCGAAACAGAAGTTCCAAATTTATCGCCATCTTGTCCGTCGGTAGCTACTAATTCGGATTGTAAATTCCAAGTAGTTCCTGTTCGTTTGTAGATATATGCAGCACCTGTTTTTGTTCCGTTTATATCTTTGTTTTCTGCACCGACAATAATATAATCATTAGAAATACTTACCGAACTTCCAAAATAATCGTTTATGATTCTGTTGGTGGCTTCTAATCTAGCTTGTTGAATCCAGTTGTTTCCATCTCTTTTGAAGACATAAACTGCTCCTGCTCGTGTTCCTGTTTCTCTGTCATTTCTTGCACCTACTACGGCATAATCTCCGTCAATAGCAACAGAATAGCCAAAGTTTGTTAGGAAAGATGCGTTAGGAATTGTTAGTTTCGTTTGTTCAATCCAAACATTATTTTCTTTTTTGTAGATATAAACTGCGCCTCTACTACTATTTGCAGAACTTGCTCCTGCAATGGCATAATTACCAGAAATAGCTACTGCTCCTCCAAGCTGATCAAATCTAGCTCCATCAGTTGCAGTTACTTTTTGTTGATTTTCAGCAGAAGGCATTAGAGTTCCCCCTGTTCCTTGTACTGCAAATCTGTATTGATTTACTTGAGGGTCGTTATTAAAAATAGAAATATAGGCTTTTTGTATTCCATACTGAGTAGGTGTATAAGTAACTGTAAGAACAGTACTATCTCCTCCAGCAATAGAATTGGAAGCTACCGAAACACTAAAATCAGTAGAACCTTCAACAGAAATACTACTTATTTCAACAGGCATACACCCTGTACTTTTTAGTACAAATGCTCTTTGTACTGGCGTTGAACCATCTTGACATAGGTTTGCTAGACCGAAGTCTGTACTTGCTATTGGCTGTCCATAAAATCTATATTGTGAGTTATTATCTGGAATTGTATCATTAGTAAGAAGAAGTCTGTGTTTGTCTTCTACTGTTAGTTGTACTGTATTGGCTTGAAAAATATAGGCTCTTTGTTTATGATAAGCATTAGATACCATCATGTTCTTGCCTGAAAGAGCTACTCTAGTCCCAAACTCATTGTTGGTGGTTGTAGTTTCTGCTTTTACTTTCGCTTTTTGTACCCAAACATCATTTTCTTTGTTGAATAAATATACTGCACCTGCGTTTGTACCATACTCATCGTCTTGAGTTGCTCCAACGGCTAATAAGTTACCATAAACATCAAGACTACTTCCGAAATGATGAAGAAATAAAGGTGTATCTATTTGAATAAGAGATTCTTGGACTAGTGCATCGTTTTCTATGTTGAATGTATAAACAGCTCCTTCACCTCTAATATTTGCTCCACTATTAATGGAAGTAACGAATGCTGTACCGTTACTTAGTTTTACATTCCGTCCAAAGTAGTCATTTACTGTACGGCTTGGAGAAAGAAGTCTTTGTTTTTCTGTCCAATCATTTCCTTCTTTTTTGAATAAATAAACTGCACCTACATTATTATATGAATAACGACTAGTACCTGTCTGACTTGCCCCTACCAAAATATAATCTCCTTCTATAGATACAGAAACACCTACGTGGTCTCCACCATAGGCAGAACTTGGAGATAGTTTTGCTTCTTGTGTCCAAGTCGAACCTTCTCTTTTGAAGACATAAGCTGCACCTGTTGTGCTATTGCTACTACTTGATGTAGCACTAGAAGCTCCTACGACTAAGTAATTACCTTGAACTGCTAGTGATCTTCCAAAATTATTATCAGAAATATCGTTTGCTCGTAAAACAGCTTGTCTTATCCATTGATTTCCTTCCTTTTTAAACACAAATACTCTTCCTCCTATATTGCTTGAACTAACATGATACATAGAAGATACGAAAAGGTAATTGTCATCGGTTAATAAAACTTCATGACCAAAGCCGTTAGTAGTACGAGTAGTATCATCATTAATAATTTGTGCTTCTTCTATCCAATTTCTTCCTTCTCTTCTATAAACATATACAACTCCTGTATTTAGTCCTTCATTCCTTTTAGCATAAGATGCTGAAACAGCATAATCACCAGTTATATCTATGGCATAACCACTTCCATCAAGAGCAACATCCACCTTTCTACGGTCTCTTAGTCTAGTAATTTGAGTAATAGGTAATCCAAAATCAGGTTCTGCTTGAATAGCAAACGTATAAGGAGTCGCATTTGGGTCATCACTTGCAATATGTACAGTTGCATTTTGCGTAACAGCTTCATTTGGCGAATATCTAATTGTAAATGAAGCAGTATCTCCAATATTTAGAGTAGTAAGTGAAGGTTGAGCAATTACTTCGAAATCAGTAGAACCTGAAATTGTAACAGGTTCAGAACCAGTAAGGGTAAGAGGATTACATTCCGAACCATAACCGTAAAGTTTAAAGGTTCTTTCTGATACAGTAGCTTCACAAGTTCCTACATTTCCAAAGTTAGTATAATTGAGAGAATCTGTTTGCGTTTCTCCATTTGTAATACGTACAGAGTTTCCTTCTACGGTCAAAGAACCTATAACAACTGCTGATTCTCCTTGAATAGTAAATGAATAAGGATCTACATTAGGGTCATTACTCAAAATAGAAACTGTTGCTCGTTGTATTCCTGTAAGTGTAGGGGTAGGCGAATAGGTAATTTTAAATTCTTGACTTTGACCACTTGCAAGTACCGAATCAGAATTTGAAAAAGGTTGCATCGAAACGCTAAAATTAGCAGAACCAGAAAGGACAATAGTTGAAGGGTTAGCAAATGTAACAGAATCACAACCAATACTATGAAGGGTAAATGTTTTTTCAAGGCTAGGAGTTTCACACGCATTGAGCGTTCCGAAATCAGTATTATCTGCTACATCTGGAATGCTGTCATTATCTGTTATTTTGATAGAATTTCCTTCTACAGAAAGACGAATAAGCGAAGGCGTAAGCACATAAACTGCTCCTGAAAGTCCTCCATTTTCATAATCTCCAATCGCTCCAATTACAAAATCATTATCCAAAGCAACAGAATGACCTAAATACAATAATTCTTGTGCAGTACGAACTGGAGGCTGTAATTTTTGATTTTCAGACCAAACACTATCACGATAACTAAATGAATAAACTGCTCCTACTTGATTGGTTGTATTATTGTCATACGGTGCGCCAATCAAAACAGATGTGTCTTTTATCGCAACACTTCTACCAAAATGTGAAGAAGTAAGCGTAGATTGTAATTTTGCTTCTTGTGTCCAAATAGTATTATCTCTTTTGAAAACGTAAGCAGCTAAATCTTCTGAATTTCCTCCAACATAATTATTTCCAATTACGGCTCTATCTCCAGAAATATCCACAGAATGACCAAAACCAAATCCTTCTAACGCATTACTAGCTGTTATTTTGGATTCTTCTATCCAGTTAGTTCCTTGTTTTGTAAAGAAATATGCCGAACCAGAAGCATTTGCATTATCATCATCTAAAGAAGAACCAACAAGAATAGTTTGATTAGAAATTGCTACCGAAGCACCAAAATTATCTCCTGCTGTTTTATCGCTTGCCTCTAAAATATGTGTTTGTGTCCACGTTCCATTTACATTTTCAAAAACATAAACTCTTCCTGCACCATCATTCATAGTTGCTCCTACGGCTGCATAATTTTCAGAAATAGCTACTTCTCCAAATGAAAACACATTGGTAAGGTCGGTAGGTTGTAACTTGATTTCTTCTGCCCAATCGCCATTTGCATCTCTTTTGAAAATATAAGCTGCTCCAATATCTGAACCTCCTGTATCTTCTCTATTTGCGCCTACAATAGCGTAATTTCTAGTTATGGCAACAGAGAATCCAAAATTATCTCCCATTTCTAAATCACTAGGTTGTAATTTTGCTTGTTCTATCCAGCTATTATTTTGTTTTTTGAATACATAAGCTGCACCAGATAAAACTCCTGCTGTACTAGATTCGAAAGGCGCACCTACAATGGCATATCTTCCAGAAATGGCTACGTCAGTTCCGAATTGGTCGTCCATTTCTGCGTCAGAAGCTATAAACTTTCCTAATTCTTGACTTTCAAAATACTTTTCTGCGTGAATAGTAAATGTATAAACAGAATCAAGTACAGAACTCGTTTTGATAGAAATAACTGCATACTGTGAACCTGATTGATTTGGCGTATAAGCAACTTGAAAAGATTGACTACTTCCTGTTGTCATACTATTTTGAGTAGGCTGTGTAAGAAGTTCAAAATCATCAGAGCCAGAAATAGTAACGATTGGATTGTCTAATAATAGTAATGTTTCACAACCAATACTTTGCATATCAAAAGTTTTGATGACAGAACCATTTTCACATGCAGTTATTTGTCCGAAAGAAGTAGTATCTCCTGCTGCGACAATAGTACCATTATCTACAATTTGTAATTCACCAGCAGAAGCTGTGAAGGCATAGGCTTTTCCTGTGTTTGTGCCTGTACTAGAATTTGCTTGTGTTGCCCCTACAAAAACTTGATTTCCAGAAATGGCTACCGAAGTACCAAAAGCGTCATGTTCTTCTTGGTCTTGTGGTTGAATATGCTTTCCATAAATAAAAGATCTCCATCCAAAAGAATTACGTTGGAACATAGAAATAGAACCTACATTATTTCCCCCTAAATCTACACCAATAGAACCTGTAACTATATAATCTCCGCTCATAGCTACTGAAAAACCAAAATAATTATTTTCTCTATTTCCTCTACGTAAAGCTGTTCTGTATTTCCTATTCAATGTCCATTGCGTTCCTTCATTTCTATATATTTGTATATAACCAATGTTTGCACATCTTGAACAGTCCAATATTACGGCTATTTCTGCTGGTCTCAGATCTAGTGAGCGTTCCATCACTTGGTACACCTACAACGGCATACGTACCATCAATATCAACAGCTTGTCCGAATCTATCTCCTGATTTTGGATACTCTGCAACCAGTTCACTTTGTAAAGACCATGTCGTTCCATTTCTTTCAAAAACGTAAGCCAAACCAGAATTAGTCATCGAACGGTAGTTCTTTTGTGGTGAACCAACAATAACATGATCCCCTGAAATACCTACATCAAACCCAAAATAATCAGAGAAAAATGGATTAGTGCCTGTTAGTTTACTTTCTTGTGTCCAAACTGTTCCATTTCTTTTGAAAATATAAGCTGCACCTGCATCTGTTCTGCCTGTGTCTTCTTTGTATGCTCCAATTACGGCACGTTCTCCAGAAATATCTATTGAATAACCAAACGCATCACCAGTTTGCAAGTCTTGAGATTGAATTTTTTGATGTTGAATCCAGTTTGTACCGTCTTTTTTGAAAACATAAACAGCACCAGAGTTTGAACCAACAAAGTTTTGAGAAGGCGCACCCACCAAAATATAATCTTCTTCGATAGCAACCGAAAAACCAAACTCATCATTTGTTTGTCCGTCGTTTGCTTGAATTTTTGTTTGTTCTATCCAATTATTGCCCACTCTTTCATAAATATAGGCTGCACCCGAATTAGTAGCTTGCCCATCTGCTTTTGGCGCACCAACAACGGCATACTCCCCAAAAACAGAAACAGATTGACCATACAAATCTTGCAGTTGAGAATCGCTACCTACTAATCTATCAATTTGATGTTCAAGAAAACCAGAACTACTAGAGGCTTGTACCAAAAATCTGTATTCTCCGTTTGCTGCATCATTACTTCTTACAACAACTGTATCGCTTTGTATTCCTGCATTTGTTGGTAGATAAGTAACTTCAAAAGTAAGACTGTCATTAGCAGGAATTGTATTACTGCTTGGAGGTCTTGATACATAAAAATCTGTATTTCCACCCATAAACGGAAGTTCGGTAAGTATAAGAGGAGAAGAAGATGAGTTTTTGATTACAAATTCTTTCGTAACGTTATTACAATCTTCTCGGCTTCCAAATTGTGTGTTATCTGCTAGTGTAGGAGTATAATCTGTATTAGAAATGTTATATCCATTTGCACTTATCATAATTCCTCTAGGATAGACAAGTACAGTTGCTCTACCTGCAACTCCTTCACAAGTAGTTGAAGTAGCACTTTGTATCAATTCAAATTCTGTTGTTTGAGTTAATAATCCTGTGCTAAAAGTAGTATAACGTTCTCTAGAATATACTCTAGCTCCTATGGTTCTATTTTGTGTTACATCTCTCAATGTATAATAAGCACCATCGGCATAAGAAAATATAATATTTGTAGAATCTCCTTCTACAATAGCAGTTTGCTGAGGATTAAATGGATTAACTCTAGGCGAAGGTTTGATTTGAAAAGAGTTGGAAAGTGGAGATATAACTTCAGGAAAAGTTGAACGCACTCTTACTCTATACGAACCACTTGTACTAGCATTGGGAGGAGTAATAATAATTGGGCTACTTGTTCCTCTGACAGAAATCAATGGAAAAGTAAAACCTCCATTTCCATCAGACATTTCTACTATAAACTCATTGTTAGGTTCAAATACGCCTGTTGTTGTAAAATTAATTTCAATATCATCTGTACTACAAAAAGGAGTAGAGGTAGGAATGCGTTCAACTCTAATCGTAACAAGACAAGAAACAGGAGCAGTAATTAAATTAGTTGCTGTAAAAGAACACGACGGAAAAGAAGTAAAAGAAGCAACAATGTTTAACGGATTTCCAGTAGAAACAAGACCTGTAAGCAAAACCGTTTGAGGACTAGAAGTAATCGGAAAATTTTGTCCATTAACTCTCAAATCTCCAGTTGAAGGAGCATCGCTATAAGTTACAGTTACTTCTTGTGTGAATGTATTAGTAGTTGCGACACATTGTCCTTGAGTACCTGCTGTAAGAGAAGTAATCGAACAAGAAGAATTATCTTCTATATAAATGGAATAATCTTCTGCCTGTCCAGAACCTACCGAACAAGCAGTTGGATATGGACTTGTCGTCGGACTTGCTACTACTTGCATTCTTAAATATTGACCTAAAACAATATTTGTAGAAGGAATCAAAACAGAGCGTGTAGCTGTACGTCCGTAATTAGAACTTAAAACTTGCTCATTAACATCGTTAAAATCACCATCATTGTTATAATCAATATATACTCTTATTCTATGACGAACATTACTTGTTTCTACACGAAGCTCTTGACGAGAGCCTATTGAAAAAATACTTCCTTGTGAACAACTTCTATCTATATAACTTCCTTCTGTTAGAGCAGATTCAGAACTAAAATTAATAGTTCCAAAACTTACTTTTATAATTCCTGCATCTATAGGAGCATCAGCCGACGGAATACAAGCTAAAGAAGGTAATGTAGTAGGAGCGACAAGTGCCAAAGAAGACAAAAGACTACTACGCTGTGTTTCTAAAGAAGCTCGCATACGCTGTTTTTGTCCTATTGTAAAACGCTGCTGACAATCTGAAAGAGCCATATAATTTTGCAAAACGGTAATATCAGAATTACATCTATTTGCATTACATTGAAATCTATCTCTATAATGAGGAGAAGTATCACAAACATAATCGCCTTCTGCTGTACAATCATTATTTGGAGGACAACTAGTAGGGCCTAAACTTCCTTGAAAAGTATGATAAAGATTGAAGCCGTGAGCGACCTGATGAATAGGAGCAATAGCTATCGAAGTAATTTCACTAACCAAAATAACCGAACCATCTAAGTCTGAATTCATCTTAGGAGGAGGCGTAAAACCAGCTTTGAAAATAGAATATTCTCTTCTATATCCATTGAACTCTGATCTGACCAACCAAATATTATAATATTCTTCGTTTGACCAACGACTTAAATTTTTTACACTAAGCTTATCAGCTCCATTTGTAAGAGGAAGACCACTAGAAATACCATTTTGTGTATAACTAGGAATTCCAGAACCATCTACTCTCACAATTCCGTTTGTAGCTTGGCAGTTTGGTGAGCGTTTGGCAAGTTCTGAATTCTATTTCTGTATCTATTCCATTTGGGTCGTAGGCAGAACCACGATTGCGAAAACCATTATTGAGATGTGCTACCAAACCTTCAATTTGTGTATTACTTGGATTTGTTTCAGAACCAATTGTATCGCCTGTATGAACGACATGAATAACTAAAGGAATTTTGTAAATCCGTCCAGTAGGTACAGACGAAATTGGATTTGCAGCAATGTAAGCTCTCAATTCTGACTGCAACTGATTGAATTGAGTGCGATAAGCAGTATTTTGTTGTAGGTTCTGTTGGTGCATTTCATCAGACATACACGACATTTGAGCGTAAGAACCGAAACTCAAAAAGAAAGAAAAAAAAGCGAATAAAAAACAGAAGTAGATATTTTTCATATACATATTAAATTACACATCAAAATTATTTTTTTTATAAAATAATTTAATTTGCCTTTTAAATTCAAAAATTACGTTAAAATAATAGGCAAAGATAGAAAAATAATATGTAATTTATGGTAAAATAAATGTTATTACGGTTAATTTGATGCTATTTATTTTTCCATAAGTAGTGATGCAAACTTAAATATATGTATTGTTTTCAATATGAGTAATATCTTAAAAAAGGCAATTCCACAGAATAAAATTTGGTAACAATGTTTCTATTTTGGAATGTCATTCATATTAATAATCAATTACTTCAAAATCAAACAGAAAAAGACATAAATTGTAGATTTCTCTCTAAATGTTACTAAATTAACCATTATAACCTCTATTAATTATGAACAAAGAAAATTTGCCTTCTTATACTAAATCCCAACTTGCGCTACGAAATGGACAAGACCGTTCGGAGATTTGGTGTGCTTACAAGAATTTAATTTATGATGTTTCTGGTTCTAGACTTTGGATAAAAGGAAAACATTATCAGCATTGGGCTGGTCAAGACCTTACAAAAGAGCTTCAAGAAGATTCTCCCCACAACGAAAATGTATTCGATAAGTTTGAGGTAATCGGAATACTGAAAGAAAACAAATAATAGTTTTGGAATTTGATAAATCAAATTGCTACGTTTAAATTATGTAGCTGCTTGATTTATCAAGCTGGATTTTCTAAAACCAATCTTCAATTAGGATAATGTAAAACTACAATGCAAAAATCTTTGAAAGTTCGTTTTCAATAGTCGTTAATTTTCTCAAAACTCTTATGTCATCTGGCGTTTCATTGTTGTATTCGGTCGGACGTATGCCATTCAAAAAGAGGCGTGATTCAATTACCTTTCGGATTAATTCGTCTTCTTGAGCATAAGTAATGATTAATTTATCAATAAAAACACGAATACTTCCTTGATTAGTAGTATTAGTAGGCTGCTTTTGTAGAGAGTTCATAATTGTGTGGATAATAAAAAGACTTTTTTAGGATAAATTGTAAAAGTAAAGCAGATTTTATAACTGGTTTTTTTAAATTATATTCTAACTAAATTTAAGAAAATTTAATTTGTTTAACAAACGTTGAAGCATTTTAAAAGTTACAGTTGTCAAAATTAATATACAGATTACTATCAGCCTTTCAAAAAAAGCACCAATTTTAACAAAAAAGAACAACAAATTATAAATAAAATGCTAAAAGTACTCATCATTGACACATTACACGATTCATTCAAATTTCATTTTTCAAACAATAAAATAGAATATACTTATGCCTTTGATTGGAAATATAGTGATATTCTTAATCAAATTCAAAATTTTGATGGATTAATCCTAAGAAATAGAGTTTTTACTAATGAAGAGTTTATGAGCCGTGCTAAGAAATTGCTTTTTGTAGCCCGTGTAGGTTCTGGTACAGATGGAATAAATAAAAAATTGCTTACAAAATATAATGTAAAATTATTGACAGCTCCAGAAGGAAACCGAAATGCAGTTGCCGAACATACTTTGGGATTGCTACTTTCGATATTGAATAATTTTAAGAAATCACAAACTGAATTATCTAATTTTGAGTGGAAAAGAGAGGAAAATAGAGGTACAGAACTAGTAGGGAAAACAGTCGGAATAATAGGCTATGGAAATGTAGGAAAACTGCTGGCTCAAAAACTAAATGCTTTAGGGTGTGAAGTTTTGGCTTATGATAAAAGAAATAAACTACAAGATAATTTTGCCAAAATAGTTAGTTTGGAAGAACTGCAAGAAAAGGCTCAAATCGTTTCTCTTCATATTCCGTTAGATGACGATATTGACGGAAAGCAACAAAACGGTAATTTTCATTTTGCCGACGATACTTTTTTTCAAAATTTTAAGAATCCTATCTTTTTCTTTAATACTTCAAGAGGTGCAGTAGTGGATACAGAAGCACTTTTAAAGCACTTGAAAAATGGAAAAGTAATTGGGGCAGGTATTGATGTGTTGGAAAACGAAAAACCAAATACGTTTACAGATGTGCAAAAACAACAGTTTGAAGAGCTTATTTCGATGCAAAACGTAATCCTAACTCCCCATATAGCAGGCTGGACTTTCGAATCACATGAAAACTTAAATAAAATTTTAGGACAAAAGATAAATCAGTTTGTAGAAGAACATTTTACTAATTAGCAACAGAATTTAGAATATAGTAAGAGCTTGTTTAAATTTTTATTTTGATAGCGAAAATGAAATAATTTTAGCTCAATCAAAGCATTTTTGAGAAGAATAGCGAGTTATTTGAAGATAAAATAACGAAGATTGGGCTTAAATTACTCATTTGAAGCCGAAAGAAGAATTTTTAAACACGTTCTAATGTTAGTTTCAATCAACAAAACGTATATTAAACGTTATTACGGTTAATTTAGTAATGTTCATTATTCTATAAAGGCAGATTTGCAAACCTGTCGCTATGGAAAAATAAGACTATTTTGCTTTTCTATAACTAATTAATTACTGATGTTACGCAATTAAAATGAAAACCACGAATTTATTCGTGGAAGCTACCACCACCTTCTTCGTTTTTTTGTTTCTACTATATTCTAAAAACGGAAAAGTAGATTCATATAAAAAGTAGTGGTTACTTTCCCACGAATAAATTCGTGGGTTTCGTCTAAACTTCTCTAAACTTTGATGTTGCGTAACATCAGTTAATTATTAGATCTATAGATGACCGTGATAACATTTATTCTTTTTTACATTATTACAGGAATACAATGAAATATATTTTATCATTATTAATTTTATCTACAATTGTACATTCTTTGTATGCTCAAAAAGACGATATAGAAAAGAATCAATTAGATAGTCTTACATGGCAAGAGTTGGATAGTATCGGAAATGCTTTTAGTGCAAAATCTAATTATACAGAAGCCGTTATTTATCTACAAAAAGGTATAGAAATTACTCAAAAAAAGTTTGGAAATCAAGATACAGTCTATGCAACTCTTGCTAATGATTTGGCAGTCGTTTATCGAAAACAAGGATTGTATCAAAAAGCAGAGTTACTTTTTTTGGAAGCAAAAAATATTCAAGAAAGTAAAATTGGAAAACTACATTCCAGTTATGCAGATGTATCTAATAATTTGGCTATTCTTTATCATAGTCTAAGGATTTTATGAAAAAGCAGAACCTCTCTATTTGGAAGCAAAAGATATTCGTGAAAAGTTATTTGGAAAAGAAAGTATGCAGTATGCAGGAAGTAGTAATAATCTAGCCTTACTTTATTTTGATAGAGGAAAATATGAAAAAGCCGAACTGTTTTATATAGAAGCTCAAAAAACAATCAAAAAAGTTTTGGGAGAAGAGCATCGTTATTATACCGTATTGGTAAATAATTTGGCTTTATTGTATTACAAACAAGGATTAGTAAAAAAAGCAGAACCATTATATGTAGAAGTTCATCAAATAAGACAAAAAACAGTAGGCAAAAATCATTATGATTACGCTAGTGCATGTAATAATTTGGCTAGTTTGTATGGTTTTCAATCCGAATATGACAAAGCAGAAACACTTTATTTAGAAGCAAAACGAATAAAGGAAGAGATTTTGGGCAAAAAACATCCTTCTTATGCAAGTACGTGCGATAATTTGGCAAATCTTTATGTCAAACAAGAAAATTATGAGAAGGCAGAACCTTTATATATAGAAGCAAAGGCAATTAGAGAGGAAGTTTTGGGCAATCAACACCCTCTTTATGCTACTTCGTGTAAAAATTTGGCTACTTTTTACAGAAGAACAAAGAAGTACATAACAGCAGAAAAACTCTACATTGAAGCCAAAAAAATTCGTGAAACTATTTTGGGAAGACAAAATCCTGATTATGCAAATTCGTGTGCAAATCTGGCAAGTTTTTATAAGGAAACCAAAGATTATGGAAAAGCAAAACCATTGTATCAAGAAGCCACAACAATCAAAATTAATCAACTCAAACTCATTTTTCCTATTCTTTCGGAAACAGAGAAAGAACAATATCTTGAAAGTTTCAAAAATTACGTAGATGATTTTACGGATTTTGCTGTTCTGTATCACAATCAAGAGCTGAATCAAAAGAATAGTAAATCGCTGCTATTAGACGAATTATTCAACCTTCATTTATTTTCTAAAGGAATAGTGTTTTTATCTACTCAAAAAATCCAAAAGCAAATTCTTAAAAGTAAAGATACTACCCTTACAAATTTGTTTGAAGAATGGAAACAAGAACGTACAAAATACTCGAAAGCAATACAGTTGCCTTTAGAAGAGCGAAAGCAGCAAAATATAGAATTAGATAAATTAGAATTCCATATAAATGAGATTGAAAGACAGTTTTCCAAAAAATCTAATCTAATAAATACTACGCTAAACGAGCAAGTGTATGAGCTAAGGACAATTCAAACAGCGTTAGAAAAAAATGAAGTACTGATTGATATTATTCGTTACGAAAAATCCAATACTGATTCAGAAAAGGAAGTCGCTTATGTAGCTTTACTTATTCCTTCCAAAAAAGCTCACTCTTCTGGTATAAAAATAGTTTCGTTAAAAGAACCAAAAGCACTAGAAAGCTCTGAGTTTTTTTATTACACCAACACAACCATTTTCGGTTTGGATAATCAAGATTCATACAATTTTTATTGGAAACAAATTGACCAATTGCTCAAAAATACAAACCCAAAAAGATTTGATAAAGTATATCTTTCTCTTGACGGAATTTATCATAAAATAAGCCTTCAAAGTCTTTACAACACACAAACTAATACCTATTTGATTGAAGAAGAAACTATTGAAATTCTGTCTTCTAGTAAAGATATTATCAACAAAAATAAGAAACCTCTCAAATTATCTTTAGAGCTAAATTTGTCTTCCAAAATAAAAGCAAAAAATCAAATACAGGTCTATGTTTTTGGCTATCCTACTTATGATATTCGTCCAGATATAAAGCCAAAAGATTTTACCAAACCTACGACACAAAAAGTAGAAAAAGATTCTACAAGCAAACCTACCTTTACGAGTGAAATGTCTGAATATACAGGTCTGCAACGTATTATTGGACATCAAAAATCAGTTACTGTTTTGGAAGGTACAAAAACAGAAACTTCTCAAATCAATACGTTATTCAAAAACAAAAACATTCCTACTTTACTTCTACAAAACGAAGAAGCAAACGAACAAAACATAAAAAAACTTCAATCTCCTCCCATTCTGCACATTGCAACACACGGATTTTTCATCGATAAGCCTTCTGATTCGGAGCTTCAAACATTACAAGATTCGGAAGATAGAAACTTACTCAAAAATCCATTTCTGCGAAGTGGACTTTTACTTGCAGGTTGTCAAAATCCACAATTACAAGGAGAGGACGGAATTTTGTCTGCCGAAGAGGTAATGAATTTGGACTTACAAAATACCGAATTAGTAGTTTTGTCTGCTTGTGAAACAGGTTTGGGAGATGTGGAAGGTGGAGAAGGCGTTTATGGTTTGCAGCGAGCATTTCGACAAGCAGGTGCAAAAAATGTTTTGATGTCGCTTTGGAAAGTAGATGATACTGCTACTCAACTCCTTATGAATTATTTTTATACAGCCATTTTACAAGGAAAATCAAAACGAGAAGCCCTACAAATAGCACAACTAAAACTCAAAAAATTATATCCAACTCCGTACTATTGGGGAGCTTTTTTGATTGTGGGAGAGTAATAATTAAAGTTAGAAGTTAGATTTCAGAAGTTAGAAGTAAATGAAATCTAATAATAAAATGAATCAAAATACGACTATTAGAATTGTATTTAACTGACTTACTACTAACTATTTATCGACAACTGTTTATAAATTACTATAATTTAATCCTAATAATAGATAGGAGTTGCCAAACTTTTCTTATTTTCGTGTCGTGAAAAGAAACTTGTATCAAAAATAGATTTCTTTATCAGAATTGGTTTTTACTGATTACTTGTAACTATTTATTGATTACTGTGAATTTTTCGTGCTTTGAAAAGAAATTTCTAAAAAAGTCAGCTTACGATTAATTTTATTATCAAACTGTATTTACTGATAACTGATTACTGGTAACTGATAACTGTAAAATACTGTTTACTGTAAAAAAATATGGGTTTTAATCGTCTTAATACTATTGTAGGCTGGCTAATCTTTCTGATTGCCACTACTGTTTATGTTCTTACTCTCGAAAACACGGCTAGTTTTTGGGATTGTGGAGAATTTATCGCTGTTTCTTACAAACTAATGGCTCCTCACCCTCCCGGTGCGCCTTTTTTCCTTCTTGTAGGACGTATTTTTTCTATGTTTGCTTTAGGCGATGTTTTGGAGGTGGCTTTTTGGGTAAATATGCTCTCTGCGCTGTGTAGTAGTTTTTCTATTTTGTTTTTGTTTTGGACAATAACGATGCTTGCTCGTCGTATTGTACGTCCTACTTTACAAAAAGTAATGGATTCGAAGACAGAAACAGACTTACAAAAAGGCTTAGAAGCACAGGAAAATGATTATACATTGGCTCAAAAAATAATGGTTTTGGGTAGTGGTGCTATTGGTGCGCTGGCTTATACTTTCTCAGATTCGTTTTGGTTTTCGGCAGCAGAAGCAGAGGTTTACGGTATGTCTTCATTTTTTACTGCGATTGTAGTCTGGGCAATTTTCAAATGGGAACGTATTGATGACGAAAGAGATTCTAATCGTTGGCTTATTTTTATTGCTTATCTGGTTGGTCTTTCTATTGGTGTCCACCTTTTGAACTTGCTTGCTTTGCCTGCTTTGGCGTATGTTTATTACTTCAAAAAATATAAAAACGAAACTCCTTTAGGTTGGATTCTTACATTTTTAGCAGGAACAGGAATTGTAGTTTTGATTACCTATGGCGTAATTCCAGGATTGCCTTCCGTTGCTGCAAAATTTGAGATTGCCTTTGTAAATACATTTGGTTTGCCGTTTGGTTCAGGGGCATTATTTTTTACAGTTGCTTTTATTGCTGCTTTGGTTTGGGGAATTTTTTATTCTATCAAAAAACAAAACGTTCCACTTAATACGGCACTTATTTCTTTTGCTTTTATACTAATAGGTTATAGTACATATTCGCTAATTTTGATTCGCTCAAATGCAAATCCTCCTATTGATGAAAATAATCCAGAAGATGTAATGACTTTTGTTTCGTATCTAAAAAGGGAACAGTATGGCGATCGTCCACTTCTTTATGGACAAACATTTGCTTCCGAACGTACAGGACAAGATATTGGAGCAGCCATTTATAGAAAAGGAGAAAAGAAATATGAGGACTTCGACCATAAATTTACAGTTACTTATGACAAACAAGGCAATATGCTTTTACCTCGTATTTATAGTCAGTCAGGAAATCACCCACAATTATATAAACAATGGCTAAAACTAGCTGATGGAGAAAAACCTAATTTTGCTGATAACTTAAACTTCTTGTTTACTTATCAATTTGGGCATATGTATTTCCGTTATTTTATGTGGAATTTTGCAGGAAGACAAAGCGACGACAAAGAAGCAGGTTGGCTTTCTCCTTTTGAAGATTTGGGAAAAGAATTGCCATTAGATTTGAAGACTAACAAGGCGAGAGATAATTTTTATATGTTACCTCTTATCTTAGGAATAATTGGATTTGTTTTTCAAGCCAGTAGAGATCAAAAGGGTTGGTGGATTACATTTTTGATTTTCTTTATTATGGGAGTCGGACTTGTGCTTTACCTCAACTCTCCTCCTGTTGAACCTCGTGAACGGGATTATGTATATGTAGGTTCGTTTTATGCTTTTTCCATTTGGATAGGTTTGGGAATGCTGGCAATTGCTGATTTTCTCAAAAATCATATTTCTGGGACGGTAGCTTCAAGTGTTGCTTTGGTTATTGCGCTTGTTGTTCCTACAATTATGGGTGTAAAAGGTTGGGATAATCATAACCGTACAGGGCGTTATTTGTCAGTTGATCAGGCTAGAAATACACTTGCTGCATGTGAGCCAAATGCAATTTTGTTTACAGGTGGAGATAATGATACGTTCCCACTTTGGTATGTGCAAGATGTAGAGGGTTTCCGTACCGATGTGCGTGTTGCTGTTTTGAGTTATTTTGCGACCGATTGGTATGCCGATCAGATGACAAGCCAAGTAAACAAATCTGCTCCTATTCCGATTTCTTTGGAAAGAGAAGATTATATTCAAGGGAAAAATGACTATCTTATGTACATTGGAAATAGAGATGGTTCGGCAGACAAAAACATCAATTCGCCTGTAAACTTGGAAACGTATATCGACCTTTTGAAAAAAGAAGACCCTCGTGTAATGGTTCAGTTGCAAGACGGAAGTAGCACAGGAAAATTACTTTCTAAAAAGTTTGCTTTAGCAATCGATAAGCAAGATGTTCTTTCAAAAGGATTTATTCCAAAAGGAAAAGAAAATCGTATCGTCGATGTAATGGAATTTGATATTAAAGGAAATAATATTTACAAAAATGACCTTCTATTATTAGATTTAATTGCAACCAACAAATGGGAACGTCCAATTTATTTCAATCAAACTTCTGCAAATACGATTAATTTCAATTTGAGAGATTACCTTCAAATGGACGGAATGGTCTATCGTTTGATGCCAATTGCTGCACAAGATAACGGCGATTTGGGAGAAGTCAATTTTGAGGAAATGAAAAAGGCTGTTGATGAGTTTCAGTTTAGAGGAATGCAAACCGAAGGCTATTATGACGACGAATACAAGAAATTTGGAGCGCAGTTCCGTCAGGTTTATTTCCGTTTGGCACAAGAATATTTTGAGCGTGGAGAGAAAGAAAAAGCTGTCGAAACACTAGACAAAGCCTTTGAAGTCTTGCCAGTTATGAACGTTCCCTACAGTTACTACGAGCCTTATTTTGTTCAACTGTATCACATGGCAGAAGCAGATGATAAAGCGATTGCACTTGCTGAAGATATTTCTAGTCGTGCTATAGAAAATATGAGTTTTGTACGACAAAATAATTTAAGTCAGTTTAGTTATAGCGATATAATACAACGTAGTAGTATTCAGATGCGTGTTTTGATGTCAGTCTATAGACAACTTGATGCCATGACAAATGCAGAAATTGAGCGTTTGGAAACTAAAAAATCAATTATGAAAGACGAAGGAAAGCTAGTAACTGATAACGACGGAAATCAAATTAAACTAGAATTTTCTGATACAGATGCAAAGCGTTTGGAAAGTCTCAAAACACGCCAGAAAATCTTTACCGATGCCATTGAAAAGTATACTAAGGAATTGAGTAAAATTCAATAACCAAATATCTCGTTGGGTAAGACACTAATAACAGCAGTATATTTTTGATAGATTGAAAAAACCATTCTTTATTTTTATAGAGAATGGTTTTTCGTTTTCTTTTCAAAAAGTATTCTTGATAAAATAAGCAATGAGATGAAATAGACAAGAGAAATATGTATCTACACTCTTAACGAATTTCTAATTATTATTTTGAAGTCTCAGCGTAATCGATAGATATTCAGACCCTATTCTATTGAAAAATGAACATTACTAAATTAACCGTGATAACGTTTAGTAGTATTTGAATGATTAAAATAGTTTTAAAACTTAACGATATTAGTATAATTAACTGATGTTACCCAACATCAAAGTTTAGACAAAATCCACGAATTTATTCGTGGGAAAGTAACCACTACTTTTTACATCAATCTACTTTTCCGTTTTATTAAAAGTACTCCTTTTATTTTAGAATAGAGTAGAAACAAAAAAACGAAGAAGGTGGTGGTAGCTCCCACGAATAAATTCGTGGGTTTCATTTTAATTGCGTAACATCAGTAATTAATTAAAATAACGTTTTTTCAAAATTTAGGTTGGTTAGTGATATATAAAAAAAATACAGACAACAAAAAAGGCGATGCCAGCAGCACGCCTTTTTGACCTTAACCAATAAACAACACACAAAACACACGCCCTACTATATAGGGTCTGAATCAAAATTTCAGAAAGTCTAAAATTTTTAATTCGTTATGCAAACATACTATTTTTTTTTGTATTCTAAAACTTTTGCAAAATAATATCTACATATTTAGGCAATTCGCAATATTTCTTGTATTTTTTAGGAAAATTACAATAAACACAAACTAAAATGACAAAAAATTCTCAAATCAATAGTTGCGACCTTCGAATATTATCTGAACTTACAGACGATGCAAAATTACCTTATACAGAAGTGGCAGACCGTGTTTTTGTTTCAGGGGGAACGGTACATGTAAGAATGAAAAAAATGCAAGATTTAGGTATCGTAAAAGGAGCTGCCCTTACCATTGATTATGCCAAATTAGGCTATGATGTTACTGCTTTTTTGGGTATTTATTTAGAACGAAGTTCAATGTACGATGAATCTGTCGAACAATTATCCAAAATACCAGAAATTTTGAGTTTGCATTACACTACAGGTGCATATAGTATTTTTGCCAAAATAATTTGTAAAGACACCAAACATTTGAGAGAAGTTTTGCACGATAAAATACAAAAAGTACCTGGAATAGTGCGTACCGAAACATTTATCTCTTTAGAAGAACGAGTAGAACGTGCGCCATTATTAAAACAACTTGCAGAAGAAAGTAAAAATGAAGAGATATAAAAATAATTAAAAAGAGTAATTAATTGTATCAAATTTATATCAAAATAAAATATTCAAATTTATTTGTAGAAATAGTTAATAAAATATTAATGACAACAAAAAAACTCATAAAAACAGGACGAGCAATAGCTATCCTCTCTCTTTTGATTGGAACAGCTATTTTTGTTCTCTATTATCTGCTCTCTTCTGATTTGCTTTTGTTTTCTGGATATGTTTTTATTGTTGTTACAGCAATTATCAATAGTACATTTTTGATTTTGATTTTAATTAGATATTCAAAAGAAAAACATCACAAAATACATCTTTTCATAACAGCAGGAATTATTTTGATCAATATTCCTGTACTTCTTTTTTATTCTTTAGTTACCGTTTTTTTGAGCAATACAATGAGAATTGAGTTTATTAACTCTACCAAAGAAACCATTACAGAAGTCAAAATTAGAGGATGTCAAAACAAAACACTAAAGAAGTTGGAAGCAGGAAAAAGTGAAACCGTTTGGATAAGTATCGAAAAAGAATGTGCTATAGTTATTGATTATAAAATAAATGAAGAGTCAATAAACGAAACCATTTTAGAACAAGCAACGACTAACACAGGACACAAAATGAAGTATAAAATTGGAAAGAAATAACAATATGAGTAACGTTTATCAAATTCTGTATATTATTTCACTTTTGGTAAAATAATAGTTTGCTTTTTCCATAAAATAGGGTTTTCAAACCCTATTTTATGGAAAAAAGACGATTCCACAGAATAAAATTTGACTCTAATCTCTCTATTTTAAAATGTTACTCATATTGAAACAAGAAATTGCTTGTATTCGATCTTAAAATCGTGTCTATGCCGTTGTGGATACCCTTCAACATAATTTTATTTCTGTTGTGCAATCAAATTACGAGCTTCCCAATACGAACGAACAGCATGAGGACTTTTTCCAAAACTAGCTTTTAGTGTCTGAATAAGCGGCATTGTCTGAACTAAATACTTTGTCCAATTTGCAGCAGGAACGCCCAAAATATCACAAACTTTATCGCCCATCAAAAAGCGCATATAGCTATGAATATAACTCATAGGAACAATAGAAGGCAAAATATCCTCAAAATGAGAGAGCAAAACGGCAGTCAAAACATTTCCTTCATGAGAAGGTCTAAAATGACGCATAGCCGTATTTTGGTCTAAAAAGATAGCTTCTTTCATTGTTTGTGGAAGGATTTTTTTATCAATTCCCAAAAGCTGACCCACTACGTACCAAAGATGCAAATAATCGGCTGCTTCTTGTTGTGTAAATTTCTTTCCTAGCTTTCGAAGCCCACGCAAAACAATAAAAGAAAAAGCAATATTTGTTCCCATCAAATCTTCTTGATTGATTGGCAAACCCCATTTCATATTCCAATCTTTATTATTTTTGACATGAAAACGAATGGTAGCGTGTAATAATCTAACCTTCAAAATGGTAGTAAAAGCAAGTCCACCTTCTTTCAAACTACCAGTCTGATTGACTTCAAAAACAAAACGAGCTGTTTCTAAAAGTCGCTTTTGAGCATCGTTTCGCATACGTTCCGAAAAATACAAAACCTGCGCTCCATCGGCTGCTGCATAACAATAAGGCAGAGACATAGTACCCAGAAGACTCAAACAATCTTCTGCATTTTTTTGGAAAAATTCTTGTCCTTTTGCTATCTTTTGCGAGTCTGCGTGTGAAGGTAAAACAGCATTCTCTGTAAAATAATTCTGTATAAAATCAGGCAGATTATCTGGAAGACTTTGATTATCTCCCCATTGAATCGTAATTACTTTTCGCAAATCTTCCCATTTGTTGAGTTCTTGCGTTTTGGCTATTACTTCATCAGCAATTTTGTCGCCTTCTAATCTATATTTATCCCAATCTGTTTGTGTAAGAGTTTGCATTTTTTAATTTTTGTTTTTGATGTTTTTATTTTAAAATAGTCTTATACTTTATTTATAACTTTCCTGTATTTTGTGCTAACAGATTGTTATCCAAATGGTTTTATAAAATTATCGCTCTGTTTGCTCAACAAAATTTTGTACTATCAATTTATCGTCTTCTAATTATGATATTTTAAAAACAAAAATTAAACGCTAATCATTTACATTGTTTTATGCACTTGTACCTTTTTTATAACTAATTTTTCGTATTTTGGCTACATTCTATTTTAATCAAAAAGACAAATCAGAGTAATTTTGTTATGACAAAAGATGCCTTTATTTCGTATGGAAGAAGAGAAAGTTTGGGCTTTGTAGGAAGGTTGTATCAATCTTTGAAGGTAAAAGGATATGAAATTTGGTTTGATAAAGTAAATATTCCTGATGGTGATGATTACTCCAAACGGATTTCTCACGGAATAGAATCAGCTCATAATTTTATCCTTATTCTTGCGCCTCGCTGCCTTACTTCTGCCTACTGTTTGATAGAATTAGAATACGCTAGAAAATTGGGAAAACGAGTAATTCCTATCGACCAAAACGTTATTTTTGATGTAAAAGACGAGCCCTTGTCGTATCAAGAACGAAGTGTTTTGGTTCAGTTTTATGAAGCTAATGGAATGAAAGTATTACCTATTTTCTCTAAAAAAGATGTTCTGAACCGTTCGCACGAGCTTTTGGGCAAGACAGATTGGGTACATTCTCGTCAGCAGCTTTCAGAAGATCATATCAATCAACTTTATAATTGGCAAATTACGTATGAAAACCGTTGGCGAAAACACGAAGAATTAGAGTTTATAAAAGAAAATCCAATTCCTGTTTTTGGAAAATATATTGATAGTTTTGAAGATGGTTTTGAAAGCATATTGAAGGTCATCGAAACGCAAAAAGACTATGTTTATCTTCATACAAATCTACTTCAAAAGGCTCTGTTATGGGAAAATCATAGAAGGCAAACCAATTTTTTATTAGTTGGAAAAGAGCGACAAAAAGCTCAAAACTGGCTTACTCATGATTTCGTAGCACCTAATCAACCTCCTTGCTTACCTTCAGTTTTGCACAGCGAATTCATTACAGAATCCAAAAAGAACGCTGATAATCTAATGTCGGAAGTTTTTCTTTCTTTTGCTCATCAAGAAAAATCTCAAACTGAAAAAATTAGAAAAGGCTTAATAAAAGCAGGAATAACAGTTGTTTTGCCTATCAATTCATCACATAGAGAAGCACAAAAGGGTTTTGATGCTGCTTTTATGGAAGAGACAAAAGAACAGATTGCTTATGCTGATAACTTTGTTTTTGTGCTTTCGCCTGCTTCTGCTCAAAATTCGGATTGTTTGAGAGAACTTCGTTTTGCACTTACATTTCACAAACGAATTAGTGTTGTTTTGGCTAGAGAAGTAAAAATGCAAGAATTACCAGAAGCGTTGCGCTCGCTTTCCTCTTCTTATATTGATTTGACAGATAACCGAACAGATGATAATTTTACAAATAACTTAGATTTTGAAAAAGATTTGAGTGAACTTATCTGTATCATTGAAGATAATTACGATTATTACAGAAATCATAAACGCTATCTTTCACAGGCTTTGAAATGGGAAGAACAGCACCAAAATGATGCAATTCTGTTGCGTGGACACAATTTGGAGAAGGCTCAAACGTGGCTTACTCAAGGAAAAATGCAGGGCAAAATACAAGGAAATACTACCATAAATGCAAAACTAAATACGCCTACCAGTTTGCATGAAAAATTTATTGAAGAAAGTATTGCCAAAATAGGAACGCTTAGTAGTGAAGTTTTTATTTCGTATTCTCGTACAGATGCCGATTTTGCTCGCTGGCTCAACGAAGAACTTCAACTCAACGGCAGAACGACGTGGTTCGACCAAGAATCTATTCCTGCTGGTTCGGATTTTGGAAAAGAAATAAATAATGGAATCGAAACTTCGGATAATTTTCTGTTTATACTTTCGCCTGCTTCTATTTCTTCGCCTTATTGTAAAGAGGAAGTTTTGCACGCTATTTCGATGGGAAAGCGAATTATTTTAGTTCGTTTTCAAGCTGTCATAGAAATGCCAGATTATTTTCCTAGCCATATTCAATGGATAGATTTTTCGAAAAATGGTTTGGCGAATAATTTGGAAAATGATTTACAAGATAATATTCAAGTTGATTATGGACAGCAATTTAGAGAACTTCTACGAACCCTAAACACAGACAGAGAACACACTCAAAAACATTCAAAATACCAACAAAAAGCAGTAGAATGGAATAAGTATGAAAAAAATTATGCCTTTCTGTTGCGTGGAAACGAACTTGCAATTGCTGAAAATTGGTTAGAAGAATCAAATATTCATAACAAAATTCCTGTTCCTACCTCTCTTCAAAAAGAGTTTGTAAAGGAAAGTATAAGGACAGTAAATGAACGAAAACGAAAACAAGAAAATACGATTTTGAGATTGCGTGTTCTTCTTACGCTTTCCGTAATTGCGCTTTTAGGTGCTTGTGCTTTAGGTCTTTGGGTGCATTCCTTGAATATGAAAGTAAAAACACAACTTGAATACTTAGCAACGGCACAAGATTCTCTCATCAAAACTACCGAAAAAGAAAAGGCATTGAAGTTTCAAAATTATTTCCAGACTGCAAATTATCAAAAGTCTTCTACCAATTACGAAGAAGCCATTAAAAATTATACGATTGCACTAGATTTTGCTGATTCTGTCCAAAAAATAAAAGTCAATCAAGAGATAAACGATATAGAAACCATTATTCCTAAAAAAGAAATATTTTTCAACCTAGTAGAAGAAGGCGAAAATAATTTTAAGAAAAAACGTTTTTTGGAAGCCTATCAAAACTACAAACAAGCTGATTCTGTTGGCTACAATTCTGCTTTAGTCAAAACGCATCTTGAAGTTTTAGACGAATATGTAAAAATAGAAGTCAATAAAATGAAAAACCAAACACTTTATTTGTTAGAACGAAATAAGGAAAAACAAGCGTATTCAACCATAATAAAAGCACTTTTACTTGCACCAGCCGATACTTCTCTTCTTAGTTTGGAAAAGCGAGTAATGCGACAAATGTTAGGAACGGAAGGGAATTGATTGTAATTTTCCACACCAGCAACATCTGGTTACAAACAATTTTTAAGGGAAAATAAGTTCTCTACTTCTTCAAAAATCCATACTGATAAATTTTAGGTTCAATTTTTTGAGCCAACGTCTTTAAGTTTTCTCTCAACTGACTTATCAATTTCATATATTGATTGTCCTTACTTTTATTTTTCATCCTTCCTCGTTTATCTCTACCTTGAAAATGCGCTCTAATATCGTACAAAGAAGCATTCACATTTATATAAGGCTGACTATGATAATATTTCCACAACTCACGACCTGCATCAAAGACAGCTTTTGATTCTTCTGAAAACACTAAAGGAACAGTTTCGATGACTTCTTTTCCTTCAAATAAATGAATACCATTTTGTTTTTTAATTTTACCTGCCATAAAATCAGTCATAAAATTACTCTCAAACTTTTCTCTTGAATTTATCTCTTGTTCTTTGAAAGGTAACCAATGATTTTTTCCTTCTTCTGCACTAATTTTATTCTGTCCGTGAAATAAAGCAAAAGTCAAACAATCATTTTGAAACTCTTTGTCCTTTTCCCATTTTTTATTAGGGTGTAAAAACTGATCTTTATTATTTATCCAAGTAATATCAATGATCTGCCTAACAGACAAATAAACTACCATTTCAATTAGATTGTCCTTCGTAATATCAGCAACCATTCCCTTATTCTTGTAGCTTTCAGCAGGATAATTTGTAATAAATGTATTGTTATTACTTTGCATACTGGTGCCTACAATGATCATATTACCTATTGAATTTCCTCCAAAAAAGTAAAAAGTTTTTCGCCAATCAGCAATAGAATTACTTTTTATTGTATAAAATTTCTTCGTTCCTTTTTTTGAATAACTATTGACTTCTTTATTGTTCAAAAATACGTCAGTCTTAATATACTTTATTTCCTTATCATTTTTAAAGTTCCAAATCAAAAACGAGATTGGAAACTTTCCTTTTACGTTATCAAAGGTATCTGATCTACAAATAAATCCTTTTTGATATTCTGCATTAAAACATTTTCTAAACTTATCAAATTTTTCAGAAGTTATGTATTTTGGTGTACTAAATGCAGCTAAAAAACTATCAGGTATTTCTTTATTTACTCTAATAAAAAATTGCGCAAAAAGCTCACTCATTGCTTCTGAACCTACACTACTTTTAAAAGAATTAAATATTCTTGTTTCATTAGCTACTTGTGGTATGCTGTTTTTTCCGTAAGAAGAGGCTTCAGCATAAGGAGGATTAATATAAATCAACAATTTCTTTCTTTTTTCGGCATCGTTGATAATCTCCAACAACGGTTTTGGTAATTTATCAAAACTATCATTCAGAAAATCAAACTGAAAAACGTGATTGTGCAATAAATTAGAACCTTGTCCTGTTATCGAATTTGCGTTCATTGAGTCAATCCGAGAATGAATAACATCGACATCTTGTTTGTCTAAGGTAGAAGCAAAAATATGATACTTATTAGTCAGTCCTGTAAGTAGATTTCCTGTTCCTGCTGCACAATCCCAGATGTAATATTCATCTTGCCAGTCTTCTCCCAACACATCGGTTAAGTATTTTTGAGAGAGTTCTACCCAAATTTGAGGTGTGTAAAAACTCCCTTTTCGCTCTCTTATATCCTGTGGAACAAGCAAATCTCGTCGCTCAACAATATAATCCCAATACTGCTGTTGTGGAGGTCGTTCGTATTTATTCCAAAACTGTATGTGTGCTTTCTGTTCATTGATAAAACTTACCGTTTTGGTATTGAACATTCCCATTTCATCTAACTTTCTATCTAATTTATAATGGTCTTTTTGCAACAAAACATACAGTTTTTCTATCAATGTTTCGTTTTCTCTTGATAATAAATCAGCCAAATAAAAATCTCCATCGATGATTCCTGCTTTTTTTGCTATTTCCCAATTTACAGAAATGGTAGGTTTTACAGCCGTAAGCCATTTGTTATAGATGACAATAAAATTATTTTTATCGATTCTAACTTTTGACGTAGCAGATTTTCCTAGCACAAAATTAGTTTCGATAAATTCTTCTACATCTTCATCATCTTTTCCAAAAAAGAAAACTAGCGAGTGATTTTCGATAGTAGCGATTACCTTTTCATAAACCTGTTTGAACTCCTTTGTTTCGTGATTCGAAGGCGCAACATTCCAGTTAAAATCATTGATATAAAAAATATCTTGAATTTCATTATAGGGAATAAAAGCAATTTTTTCTGTATCAAATGCTCCCAAATACGCAGGAGGGAGATAAATATCAAAAGTACGAGCCTTTCCAATCGTTAGGATAAGCTGAACAAGGGAAGTATAAAAATTAGCTTTTCCCTTTTTGGCTTCTGCCCAAAGTAAAGATTCTGTTTCGGTAAGTTCTAACTGGCTTTTGTTTTTTGATTTGAGCGTTACACAAAAATCTACATTGCCCAGTATTTTGGTACAATCAAAATCTTGAAAATAATCTTGTGAGAGCTTGTTTTTTACTTCTTCTTCTCTTATTTGTTGTTCTGACATTTTTACCAATTTAGAATTTAGAAGTCAGGTATTAGAATGAATTAGAAATTATGAACTGACTTATTTTTTGTGAAAGTAGGCAACAGTTTAGTTTTATTGATTCTTAATTCCAACTCTTAGAAATATACTATCCTAACAGCAGTTGGAAAATGTCGCCTATCATAATACTGTGCAAGATAATCAATTTGATTAAAAAGGTGTTTGAAAAGATAATGCAACCAAATTAAAACTTATTGAGTCCTCAATAAAGAAGGTGTTAAAAGTTTTTCTGTTTTGATTGATTTTTGTACTTTTACTAGACAATTTATATTCTACTTTTGTTTTACTATTATTTTAGCTATGAAGAATAATTTCTCATCTACGTTTTCAACTTCTTTTTTTCTGTCTGTTCTGACATTATTTTTAATACTTGTTTCTTATTCCGATGCTTTTTCACAGCGCACTTGTCAGACTTCTGAAACAGAACATTATGTAGAAAATAAAGAAAAAATAGCTGGTAGTGAAGCCTTTGAGAATAGAATACAAAAATATATTGTTCAAAGAAGAAAAGAGATAACAGAAAATTCATTACTTCATAAAATACAAAAAACAGAATCTACTTACAAAATTCCTGTTATCGTTCATGTCGTTCATAATGGCGAACCAATAGGCGAAGGAAGTAATATTTCGGCTGCACAAATTTATGGACAAATTGAAGTTTTGAATGAAGATTTTAATTTTAATAATCCAGATAGAGATGAAACACTAAATATTTTTAAAGATGTTGCTGCTGATGTGAGTATTGAGTTTGTTCTTGCTACCGTTGATACAAATGGCATTCCACTTTCAGAACCTGGTATTGATCGAACAAAAGGTTGCATACAACAATGGAATGTGGCTACTTTTGATGATTTTGCAAAACCCACAACAATCTGGAATCCAGAAAATTATTTTAATATTTGGGTAGCCAATCTTAGAAGAGGAGCGTATGGGTATGCACAGTTTCCAGTACTTTCTGACTTAGATGGCATCAGAAATGAGAACAAAGCAGCTAATACAGATGGAGTAGTAATAAGTCATATTAATTTTGGATCGATAAAAAAAACACCTAATATTCCTCAACTTCTTGAAGGTGCGCCACTTAATTTGGGTCGAACGGTTACTCACGAAGTAGGTCATTTTTTCGGACTCCTTCATACGTGGGGCGAAGAGAGTTTGAGTTGTAGAAGTGATGATTTTTGTGAAGATACACCGAATACTTCTACTCGTCAGAGAGGTTGCAAACTGAACGAACCTGCGTGTGTGGAAGGGCAAATCGTGATGACACAAAATTTTATGGAATATACAGATGATGCCTGTATGACACTTTTTACAGAAGATCAAGCAGAACGTATGCGTGCTGTTTTGGCTATTTCGCCTCGTCGAAAAGAACTTTTGATTTCTAGAGCTGCTCAACCCATAGCAAACCAGCTTTTTGCTATCTTTGAGACTTCTAAGAATACAGTTATTGCAGGTGGAAAAATAAAATTTATCAACAAGTCTTTGGTTACAGGAAATAAACAAATTGATAGCTATCAATGGATTCTTCAAGGTGCAACTCCTTCTTCTTCTACCGAACAAAATCCTACGGTTATCTATTCTCAACAAGGTAATTTTCTGGCTACTCTGAAAATTAGAGCTACCGACGGAACAGAAAAAACCAAAACTGTTTTGATAAAAGTAATAGATACTAATTTAATAGCTTTGAACGAAACATTATTAGATTTTGAAGATAGAAGTTTTACGAAAGAAGGATGGAGTACTGAAAGAACAGATATAGCAAACTGGCGAATTCTTGGAGAAGGTGCTTATAATCAAAGTAATTTTTCAGTTTATGCTCCTAATAAAGAATACCGTTCTTGTGAAACTCAGCTTGCTTTTGTTTCTCCTTTTATACGAACGCCAACAAATCGGATTTTAGAAGTCAGTTTTGATGTAGCCTATACCTATGACGACAAACAGCTTTCTGATTCGCTGGAAGTTTGTTACGCTACCGATGCAGGAGACAAATTTGTTACACTTTGGAAAAAGGGAGGAGAAGAACTCAAGACAGCTATCAACCAAACAGCTACTTTTAGTCCTTTGCCTTCTCAATGGAAATCATACAAATTATATATAGAAGCAGAAAATGGAAGCCGTTTTGTTCAGGTAAAATTCAAAAATAGAGCAGCAAATAATAACAATTTGTATTTGGATAATTTAGGCGTTCGTCAGGTTACCAATCTTCAAGCTCCTATTGTAGATTTTGATGTTAATTATCCATTAATCTTGCTTTCTGAAAAAGCTCGTTTTTATTCCAAAACAGAATTTGGAGTTGATTTTAACTGGACAATTAATGGAAATACAGACCTACAGGCAAATGGAATTTCTCCTCAAATTACATTCTCTCAAGAAGGAGTTTATGACGTTACACTACAATCAACAAATACTTTAGGAACAAGAGAGCGAACCAAAACAGACGTTATTGAAGTAATTAGAGGAAAAAAAGTAACAAATATAAATCCTCAAAATCTGAAAAATGAAATCCTAAACAATAAACCTATAGCAGGACACGACGAGAAAAATACAATTAGTAAAGCTGAGTTTTTTGGTGATTTCGGATTTGCTAACAAAATACATGCTGTAGATATTTTCTTTGCCGATGCAGCCATTACTAATCTCAACGAAACATTTGATGTTGTCATGTGGTCGGTAAATGCTGAGGGCAAACCTAACGAAGAATTGTACCGAAAAAGTGTTCCGTATGCGCTTATCAATAGAGATGTTTTTGAAAGAAGACAGTTTACACGAGTAGTTTTTGATGAAGTTCAGAACGCACCCACACAGTTTTTTATTAGCGTAGAATTGGAATATGAAAGTGGAAATACATTTTCCATTTTTACAGAAAAAAAACAAGACGGAAGAGGTTGGGAAAGAAAAGCAAACGGAACTTGGATTTCTTATTTAACTAATAGAGGTCAAAATTATTCAAACGCTATTTCTGTTATTTTATCTCCTGACGGTATTTTGGCAGTTGAAGATGATAATTTGAATGATTTAGTAACTCTTTATCCAAATCCAAGCAAAGGAAATTTTACCTTAGAAATGAAGAATTTGAGAGTAGAAAATATTCAAATATATAACGCTATTGGACAAGTTATTTATCAAAAAAATATACCAAATACATTTATTTCTAACTTTGATATTGACTTAAAAAATCCTTCAAACGGAATATATTTTATCAAAATTCAAACTCAAAAAGGAGTAATTACTCAAAAATTGATTGTAGAGAATTAAATGTGCTTTAATTTTCTTGGTAGAAGAATCAACAATTTGTCAGAGGTAGATTTTTTAGAAATTTAATAAAATCATTATTTTTTGTTAAACAAGAATAAATTTTGTTCATTTGTAATTATATCTATAGATTTAACAAATTACTCAAACTTACTACTATATTGCTATGATGCCTTTTTATGAAAGCCCTGATAAAACGATTACTTCTTTTGTTAATAATAAAGAGGAATATATTATTATAAAAATGGAGGGTGATATTGATGAAGAACAGTATAAAGAAGTTTTTTTGCTTCTTTTAGACCCAGAAAAAACACACGGCTACAACAAAGTTTTGTTTCTTCAAGAGAATGTAGGAAGCGTTTCTTCAAAATCAAGAGCTTGGTTGGTTTTGAAATTTATGCCAATGCTACAAAAGCAATTAGGAGAAAATTTTGAAGTAGCTGTTGTAAAATCTAGTACTACTTTTCAAAGAATTGCAGCACAGGTACTTTTGCGTTCATTGATGGCAATTAATAACAAATTCAAAATTGGTTATTTTGAAGACAGAACAACAGCTAAAGAATGGTTGAGTTCTAATAAAAAATAGAGAAAATATTTTATAAAATATTTTATTTCTATGATAAAGATTATCACTATTAATTTAGTAATCTTCATTTTTCCATAGCGATAGGGTTTGCAAACCCTACTGTTTACCCACATGTTTTTTGAAGGCAAAAAAACATTAGATGTTGAATGAAATTTCTGTATGTGTAGGGAAAAGGCACGCCTTTTCCTAGTCGGTCGTTGATATTTCAGTCGAAATTACACACTATGTTTAGGAAAAGGCGTGCCTTTTCCCTACTTTAATTCAAAATTTTAGTCCTTTTTTACCGAAAAACACACATTTTAGACTTGTGGGTAATCGATAGGGTTTGCAAACCTATCGCTATGGAAAAGTAAAAATGTTCTTTTCCGTTTTCGGTATCTCTACCGACGACAAACTCCATAAAATCAAATTCGTATATAATTTTTATACTCTCCAATTCTCCAACCTGTTAATTTTTCTACCCACGTCAAGAAACGAACACGAAGTGTATAATTTTTCTTCGAAATATCGTGTTCAAAATCCCAGTTCATATTTTTTATTCGTTCCTGCACTACTTTTGGATGTGTGCCTTCAAACTTTTTGAGTGAGTCTATTCCAGCATAATCAAAGGTTTCTAGTTGTCCGAATTTATCATTTACCCACGCTTCACTTTTCCACAATTTATTAAAATGTTTTTGTTTGGCAAGTTGTTTTTGAGGAGGACGAACCCAACCATAATGATACACAAAAGCATCTATATGTTTTACTTTCAATATTTTGTTTGGCTTTTTCCTAAATCCTTGTGCATCTCTAAAAGCAAAAATATCTTCTCTCGCTTTCACTATTCGTATTTCTCTTCTGTACCATTTTCTAGAATCGCCAACATAATCATAAGAACCGTAAAAATGAAGGTAATTGAGTAAAAGACCGTCTACTTTTGGATTATCCTTATAATTTTTCATTTCCTTTTTTATAATATCAAGGTATTTTTCGTGGATTACTTCATCACCTTGAATATAAAAAGCCCAGTCTGTTTTTTGATTACTTTCTTTGTCGTTTTCCAAAATTTGTGCAAATGCTTTATCGGTCTCTACGGCTAATACTCGCCCACCTTCACGCAACGAATTGTCCCATACGCTATGATAAATTTTTACTTTGTTTGATTTTTTAGCTAAATCTTGAATTAGTTCTAAGGTAGAATCTTCCGAATTTCCGACCATAATTACAAATTCTTGGCAGAGAGGTAATACTGATTGAATTGCTTCTACAATAGGATAATCTAAAATAACAGCGTTTTTGATAAAACTAAATCCGACTACTTTCATTTTTTTGTTTTTTATGTATTCAAACAGATTATTCAAACAAATTAAATGAAAATTTTGATATGAAAAAAATGCTTATTTTTATATCAATCTACCCATTTAAAAAAACGCTCCCAACGCACTCTAGCCCAATCTTTTATTCCGTCTGCTGGCGTTTGGGAATGATAAATAACTAAAGGAGTTCCGATGAGATGGTCTTCTGGAACAAGTCCCCACATACGAGAATCAGACGAATTATGGCGATTATCTCCCAAGACAAAATAATAATTCTGTTTGAAAACATAATTTTTAATTACTTTTCCATTAATTACTAATTGGTTATCTACTATTTCTACATTTGTATTGTACTCATAATTTTTGATAACATTTTCGTACAAAAGTAGTGTTCCTTCGTGCATAGCAATTGTATCTCCTTTTTTAGGAATGTAATACGAACCAAAATAATCTCTATTCCAGCCCAATTTTTTGCTATTTTCAGTCATTGAATTATCCGAAATATCGTTTTGTTCGAAAAACTTAGGTGTAATTTCGTCTATTCTCAAATCTTGTCTTAGCTGATTAGCTATTTTTGGCGTAGTATAAAGCAAGTACGTTTTTACTTTTGGTGTTTGGCTAATTACCTTCTTCTACCTTTCTGTTTCTACCTTTTTTCTTTTTGATAGTTCTTGATTTTTTTATACGTTTTACTTCTTTGCTTTCGGTTTCAATTTCTTTCCACGTCTGTACATCGGTGTAATGAAACAGATTTTCAGGTTTTTCACTTGTCTTTACGATATAGCTAAGCTGCATATCAGAAGGATTGGGTTGCCATTCTGCATTCCTAAAAACATCTTGACTAATAATTTGAATTCTGTCTCCTGCTACTCCTACACAGCGTTTGATATAGCATGTTTTGTCTTCTATTTTTTTTGCACTATCCAATGGATAATAAAAAATGATTACTTCATTGGGTTTTACTTCTCTCATTTTGGGCAATCTATTTGGTAAAAAGCTAATAAAATCAAAACCAAAACCTGCTTTTTTAGAACCTATATGTTGTTTTTTGTGTGGAATAGTTGCGCCAAAGGGAAGTTTGTTACAAATTATTTTATCTCCACGCAAAAGCGAACCTTCCATTGAAGAGGTAGGAATGATAAAATACTCTAAAGCAATTTGTTTTAAAGCAAATAAAGAAACACAAATGAAAAATAGAAAATAAAGACGAAACCACCATTTTTTGGATTTTGATTTAAACTTTCTAACTCTTTCAATTCTTCTAGTTTTCATGGTAATTTTTATAAGTATAAGTAAGCAGTTATTATAATCGGAAATAGGATTTTTTATTTTATCAAAAACAGTATTGAATTTTTATTGATCAAAACAATGAAATTTATTTTTTATTCAATAGTATTAACACTTAACTAATTGCACAAAACACGCCATAAATTATCCGAAAATAGATAGAATTTGATTTTTATTGACTTTTTATAGAATAAATCAAATTTTTTCAAAATAATAAACTGAATAATACTAATTATACGAAATTTTATTTTGTAATGTTGTTGCTTTAAAGTAAGTTTTTCGTAACTAACAAAATTATTTGTATCTTAATCTAGGTTAATTATTTATCCTACCAAAAATTACCAAATTTACTTTTAAAATCTGTTTCAAAAATGTCTAAAACCAAAATTCTTGTTCTCGTTTTCTCTGTTCTTCTTCTACTTGGAGGAAGTGTTTATGGATACGAATATTTTACCAACAAAAGTTCCATTGACAAAGCTGATGTTCTTTATAAGGAAGGAAAATTTGAGGAAGCTCTTCCTTTTTACAAAGAAGCAAACAAAGGATTTTTCGGAACACACAACGTTCAACTCTTATATAGGAAAATACGACATAGAGAGAATAAAAAAAGACGTTCTGCCAACCTTAGAACGAGCCAAAAAAGCATTAAAACACAGTAATACAGATTCACTATTAGTAGCCTACAACTATCTAAAAATTATAGATACAAAAAATGGATATTACAGAATCAATCCTGTTTCTATAGATAAAGAAATTAAGAAAAATCAAAAACTAGCAAAAGACAAGTTGCTTTTATTAGCCAAAAAATCTGAAAGTCAAAGTCCAGCAGAAGCCATTAAATTATATTCTGCTTTTACCTATCTTGAAGAGGAATACAAAAATGCACAGACCAAAATAAAAGCACTTTACAAGTCTGCTTTCCTTCAAAAGTACAACGAAAAAGAATATGCAGTAGCACTTCCTTTTTATAATAAAATGGAACTTGCAGACAAAATAAGATACAAAGACGAGCTAAAAGAACCATTCAGTCATAGCAGTTTGGAAGTAGCCAAAAAGTATAAAATGTATGCTTTAGGTACTTATATGGATGGAGAAATGCAAGACTTGGAAAATGTAACAAAATTATTATTACAAGTAGATTCGACGAGTAGTTATGCAGCCGAAGCCAAAACAGAACTTGAAAATCTCAATCAAGAAGTAGCCTTCAAAATGGGAGAAGAAGAATATAAAGCTGAAAATTTAGACGAAGCACTTCACTTTTTTGCTCAAATTCCTCCAAATTCAGTTCATTATACAGATGCAAATCAAAATATAAAAGAAATTTCTCAAAAATTAGAAAAAGAACATAATGCTTCTTATCTAACTAAAAAACGTTCGGAAGCCTACACAGAAATTAGAAAGCAACTTTCTCCCTACTTAAAAAACACTTCTTCGTATTCTGTTATTTTAGCAGATTCAAAACAGGTAGATAAGAAATTTCAATATACCATTGTCTATCAAAATGGAAGTACACCAACAACCAAAAACACAGAGTTTTTAAAGGTAAGTGATAGTACTTTTGACTTTTTTTTAGATGATGTTGGAATGGAAATTCTGTCAAACAAAGGGCAGCAAATAACGCAAGCAGGGTATAGTAATTATGTAGGAAATTCTCAATATGGAAGTTGGAGAGAAAATGAGGAAGGTTCTTTTTGGGAGTTTTATGGAAAATATGCACTTTTGAGTACCGTTCTTAATTCAAATTGAATTTATAGAAGTGATTATAACACCTACAATCGGTATTACAGAACTTCTAGTCGTCCTTATTATGGAAGTGTTTATGTTCCCTTGAAATCCGCAGTCAAACAAACACCTCGTTTTGAGCAAACGGTAGCCAATCGTTCTCAAAAAAGTTTCTTTTATTCAAAATCTGCGCCTTCACGTTCTTCTACCAAAACGACAAGTACAGCAAGTAATAAAAGCTGGTATTATGGTAGAAAACCAGTAACCAGAAGTAGTTATACAAGTACCTCAACAGCTTCAAATCGTAGTAATTATGGTCGCTCCTCAACGGCTTCATCAAGAAATAAAGGGTATTCAAGTAGTAGCTCATCTAGTGCATCAAGTTCTAGAAGTTCTGGTTCTTCAAGTGGTTATCGTTCTTCTTCTTCTTCTGGTAGCTCGTCTAGCTCGTCTAGCTCTTCTCGCACTTCTCGTTCTAGTTCGTCGTCTTCTCGTTCTCGTTCTTCCTCTGGTGGTGGGAAATAACAGTAATGAAAATTTTATTTTTCACCTCCCAAAAACATAAGTAAAAAGTTTAGCGTTTATATTCTTAACAGCCCTAAGGGTCTGTTGTATTCACTAAACACAATTTTATTTAGACAATTATGAGAAAATTAAAATCAATTTTTATTCTACCTTTTTTATTTGGTACACTTCTTTTTTTGGGTGCTTGTGATAAAGACGGCAACATTAATGTTTTTTCTATCGAAGAAGATCTCAAAATAGGTCAGCAGGTAGCAGCCGAATTAGAAGCCGATTCTTCGGTTGTTATTCTTAGCGAACAGGATTACGATACGGCTTATATGTTTATTAGAGCCATAACGGACAGAGTTTTAGCTTCAAATGATATTCGTTATCGCACAGAATTTCCTTGGCAGGTCAAAATCATTAGGGATGATAACACATTAAACGCATTCTGCGCTCCAGGAGGGTATATTTATGTTTATACAGGGCTTATAAAATATTTGGACACAGAAGATCAACTCGCTGGTGTAATGGGACACGAAATTGCACACGCCGACAAACGCCATGTAACCGATAATATGACAAAAGAGTATGGATATACCACGCTTTTAGGAATATTTTTCGGAGAAGATCAAGGCGCACTTGCAGGCATTGCAAAGGGATTAGTCAATCTTAGTTATAGCCGAAAAGCAGAACGAGAAGCCGATGATTTTTCAGTAAAATATCTTTGTGATACAGAGTACCAAGCCAACGGAGCAGCAGGATTCTTTCAAAAAATTATTAATGAAGGGCAAAGTAGTGCGCCACCCGAGTTTCTGAGTACACACCCAAATCCAGATAATAGAGTAGAAGCAATCAATAATAAAGCGAGAGAAGAGGGGTGTAGTATTAGTCCAAGTGGAAATGATTATTCAGCTTTTAAAGCTTCACTTCCTAGGTAAATAAATTATCTTATTGGTAAGGACATCAACAATCGCAAGAAAACCAAAATTAAATCCTTATTTCTTCATTGAAATAGGGTTTTTTTGTCAGAAAACGAATAGAAAAGTATCTTTTATCTTCTGTATTCTCTCTAACTCTGTGTTCGAAGAATGTATTTGTGTTGATCTGTATTCAAAATCCTACAAATCCTTTACGGTATTTCTGTATTTACTTTCTACCAAATAATAAAAAGACATATACCCAAATCCAAGGAGAAAAATAATGCCCTACACCAAGAAAAAAATAAGTGCCTACGTGAAAACAAACACCTATGAAAATCAAAGTAAATCTAATGTGTTTATTTTTATGTAGAATAAGTAAAAAGCTAATTTCCCAAACGATAGTAAGAAGAGAAAGAAGTGTAATAAGGAAGGGATAGTCTGACAAACTTTGTCCTAGTTCTGTAGGCGAATGTTGAAGATAGCTCAAAAGTGCATTTCCATTTATCCATTCAAATCCTCCAATAAATAGCTTTTCAAGTCCAGAAGAAGTATAAATCAACCCAACAGCTAAAAATAACAGGTAGTTTTGAGAGATTAATAGAACATTATTTTCAGAATTCAAATTATCTAAAACAGGATTAGTAAAATTTGTTTGATAAAACCAAAATGGAAGTAAGATACAAACCCAGTTCCAAGTAGCATAAGTATGTTCGGTTTTCCCAAAATCGTACAAAAATCCTTGTAAGTAGATAAATAATCCAGAACTTAGAACAATACAAGAAAGTAAAATAATTTTGAGTATAATTATTTTCCTAAAAAAGAAACTAAATAAGCAAGAAATTATTCCGATAAAAGTTAAACTTATAAACAGTAGAAACGAATTTTTGAGAAATGAAAGCGAAGGAAAGCAAGGCGATAAAATTTTATAAAACGAAATAGGTTCATATAAAACAGCAATCTGTGAATATTCTGTCAGAATTTCTAACCATTGATTGGAAAGTAAAACATTTGAAACAAAAAAATAGACAATCAAAAAGTACTGACTTCTTTGAGTGACTTTTTGAGAGTAAACAGAATTACTGATAAAATATGATTTTGCTTTTTGATAGAATGTTGGAATACATAAAATTGACAAAATAGAACTCACAAACAAAAATCGAGTGGCTATCTGGTCAGATTTTTTGATAAAGAAAGTAGCATCAAAACGATATTTTTCTGTTTTCAGTCGTGGATAAATACTTTCTACTAAATTCGAAAACCAGTTTGTAGAAATAGTAGCATCTAAACTAGAATCAAAATAAGCTAAGGTATAATTTCGAATCCAAAACCAATACAGAAGTTGAGACAGAACTATCAAAGAAATTATAATCCAAACCTTATGTCTTTTGATAAAATTCATTAGTTGCAATGTTGATAAGTTTTATTTTTACATAACATAGGGTTTGCAAATCTTATGTTATGGAAAAACAGTATTTACACAGAATAAAAATTCTTAGAAAGCTCAATTTGAAAACACACATATAGAATCTACTTTAGCATTCATACCTTGATTTCTGATGACATGATACCATTTCCATTTTATATTTTCTTTTTTACTCAAATTCATTTTTTTGTTTATTATGATATCAAAAACGTTTATAAAATCAGCATGTTTGTTTTGATAATGGTGTTTTCGAAGCTGCATTTCGAAGGCGTTTGAATTGAGAGGAATATCTTGAGGTTTTAGTTCTACAAAATTAGTGTTATCTTCTTTTACAAAATCTTGATTATCAATTTTATAAAAAACATAAAACTTTTCCTGCTGGCTTTGATGCTTTACAGGCTCGGCAAACATTCCAAAACGGTGAAAAGGATAAACATCTTTTAAAAAAATAAAAGGTAGAATAATTGCAGTCAAAACAAAAAAAACAGTAAAATAAAGGAGATATTTTTGATAGAACACAATTTTCAGAAATTAATTATTTGCCAAAAAAAAGGAAAAATGATTAGTAAAACTATTTCCACTACTTTTTACAAAAATCACGCTTTCAATTTTTAACTCTACCTTTTTTTCTAAAATTTGTGAATAAATTTATCTTTTTTGATAGCCAAAGCACAATAAAAAGGGACTTTAAGCATTATTGATGTAAGGGAAATTATATAAATGGTTTTGTGTATATTTGCATCTTCTATAGTAAGTCTTTATTATAGTTATTATAGTGAGCTTTTAGATAGCGTTCAAAGTTTGCTTGAAATTTGCAACATTATATTTGCAACATTATACAAAATGATAGAATTAGGTTATAAGTAGTTATACTATACCTTTTTTCCAAACTAATTTGAAAATAAAAATGGTGAGTAATTAATTTATTATTTTTATTAGTCAATTTTATTTAGTCAAATTGAATCAAAATTAAGAACAAACGATTTTATAGAAATTCAATACAATTTAAAAAGATTATAATACAACGCATTATGGCAAAATTGAGTTTTCAGTTCAGCGCATTACTTATCCTAGTTTTAGGATTAATGCTAGGAGGTTGTAACAAAAAACCACCAACAAGCACCGACCCAGGTAAAAAAAGTACAGCTACAGGAGTAGCTTTTGGTAAGAAAAAACCAAATGGGGAAGAAGGTGGCTTCAAAGTAGAGAAATTTAAAGGACAGCCTGCTGGTTCAAACCTTGTATTTATTGAAGGTGGTCGCCACGTTTTGGGTTCTTTTGAAGAAAACGTAGAAATGACTGCTTCGGATAATATCGAAAATACAGTTACTATTAAGTCCTTTTATATGGACGAAACAGAAATTGCAAACCTTCACTGGTTGGAGTATATGCACTATCTATTGCAAGATTCTTCTCAACAAGCGTATGAAGAGTCGTTGCCAGACACGACTGTTTGGTCTGCCGAATTAGCTTACAATGACCCTTACGTGGATCATTACTTACGTTATCCTGGTTTCCGTTATTTCCCAGTTGTGGGTGTTTCTTGGAAGCAGGCAAGTGATTATTCGCTTTGGCGTACAAGTATGGTAAACAATGGTTTGGCTATGAAAAGTGGCAAAAAAGATGTAAAAGAATTAGCCAAAAATGGTGAACGTATTCCATTAGAGTCAGGTGTTGTTCTTCCAGGTTATCGTCTTCCTACAGAAGCAGAATGGGAATATGCAGCAAAAGGCTTAATCGGAACTCAGTATTTGGACGAAGCACAAGATTATGCTCGTCTTTATCCTTGGGATGGTCATTCGCTTCGTAATCCTTATGGAAAACAAATGGGTCAATTCTTAGCTAACTTTAAGCGTGGACGTGGTGATTATGCAGGTATTGCAGGTGCATTGAATGACGGTGCAATGATTACAACTTGGATTTATTCATATCCACCAAATGATTTTGGTCTTTATAATATGGCAGGAAACGTAAACGAATGGGTTTGGGATATTTATCGTCCAGGTTCATTTGAAGATTTCGGTGGCGAGCCAAACGCAGATTTAAATCCTATTCGTCGTAATGACTTTTTGGATAGATCTGAAGACTATGATTTTGATAACTTCGAAACGCTTATTAATAATCACGTTCGTGTTTATAAAGGTGGTTCTTGGAAAGATGTAGCTTACTGGTTGTCTCCAGGTACTCGTCGTTATATTGAAGAAGATTCTTCTACTTCTCATATTGGTTTCCGTTGTGCGATGATTCGTGCTGATAGCGATAATTAAAATATAGAATTAGAAGCAAAACATAAATATTGAAAGCCTTTTACTTTAATTAGTGAAAGGCTTTTTTTGTGGATTAATAATTAAATTAAACTATATTTATACAATTCCTTTAATTTGTCTGACATCAAATTTGGTTAATCTAGCAAATGAATTAGTTTGACGAAAAAAAGGTTTTTCTTTGTTAGTTTGATACATATCGGTATTTACTTTGTAGATAAACTATAAAAAATACATTTGAGAGTCCTACCAATTATTCTTGCCCAAAAATGCCTATTTCTACTCCTACTAACATTAAAAATACCGAAAACGAAGAAGAAAAAATTCATATCATTGATCTATCACTAAAAGTAATTACGTTTGATTATCTTTTACGCTGGATTTCTTTAGGAAGTTATCGTTTATTGTTTGGAGAAAGCGTGAAAGGATCGCATCTAATTTTCTTTTTTGCTCTACAATTATTGATTGTTATTTTTACTTTGGGTTTTACCTTTTGGAGAGAATATATTTATCGTGTCAATAGTAGCCCAGAACAATCTATTCCTGATTCTGTCGAACTTATTTGGAAGCAGTTTTGGGAATTGATATACAAGAAACGAAAATACGAAATTGTAGGTTCTTCGTTTTCTATGTTGTTACGCTTCTTCTTCGTGGTTACATTTACATATATGGTCGTCTCGGCTTCGTTTGATAAGATAGTTTTTGAGGGTCATAAAGCTAATATTATAGGTTTTGTAGGAACTATTTCTTTTTTTATCTATGGAATTTGGATATATTTTATTTCTTATTTTAGTGTTCCAGATTCAGAATTTCGCCCTGTTCAGGCTCTTGTTAGTGCTGCTAGTCGTAGAAAAGAAAATTTGTCAGAACTCTTAGAATCGGATCTTCAAGCACATAGAATAAACGATGTCGATAATAATCCAATTGATACAAACGATACAGAAATACTAGAAATAGAAGGCGAGGTTCGAAACCTAATGAACCGAGTAGAAGCATACATTTTGGAGAGTGTTATGTTTGGTGCGCTTACTTTTTCAGGGTTTTTGACAATTATAGCATCTGATACAGACAGATTAAATTATGTCAGTATGCGCCGTTTTGGTTATAATTTGGTTGAGTTTATGCTTGATTTGATAGTTTTTGAATTTAAAAGACTGGAAGAATATCATATTTTTAGTGCTGACCCAGAGCATTTATTAGTTTTAATAATGTTTCAAACGGTTCTTTGTGCATTGTTTTTTTTGATGGTAATTGCTGCTCGATTAAAGTTTAGTAAGACAGCCGAACAGATTGACAATACCGTTAGGCTTGCTCGTTCTTACAACAACAAAGAAGAAGAGGTATATATTCTCAAGTTACAATCTCCTCATAATACGCTTTTAGATAAGCGTTTATTGGTCTTGAATCGCAAAATTTCTCAACTCGTTTTGCAAGCTGCTGATCTTATAAAGGAAGTAAAACCAGTAATATCTTATATGAGTTTTCTCCGTAACATGGGTGTTTTGTTTTTCCTATTTATTATAATTACAAGTCTATTATTTTTTAATACTACGATTGCTATTTTCTTTGGTGCAATGTCTTTGACGGCTTATGTTTACAAACAGTTTGATACATGGTATCGTCAGAAACGTATGCAGAGAATTATAAACCAACATCAAGGAATTGAAAAAAAGGTAGTCGTGAAGACACAAGATAAAGAAGTGAATATAATCTAGAATACTACTGCTATGATGAAAAAAATAGTCTTACCATTATTATTAATATTATTTCCTTTCTTCTGTTATTCTCAGTCAAAAATAGAAACAGAAGAAAGAATAAAGAAAGATGAAGCTCCTCTGCCTGCTCAAAAATTTATTGATTCTCTTTGTTTTTCTTCAAAGATAAAATGGTTTGTCGAACGCAATTACAAAAAGAAAAGTTACGAAGCCAAAACAAAATCGAAAAAAGGAAAATATAGTATTGAGTTTGATAGTTGGGGTAACATTGAAGATATAGAATTAGAAATAAAGTGGAACAAAATTCTTCCTTCTACTCAAGATGCTATTTGTCAAAAATTAAATATTGATTTTGAGAAGTTTAGAATTAAGAAAATCCAAATTCAATATACTGGAACAGCGACCGATTTGCTAAAGGTGAGAACAAGTACAGAAAATTTGGTTTCTAGATATGAAATCGTATTGAAAGGGCAAAAGGAAGGTAAATCTTCTTTTTATGAATATTTGTTTTCTGAAAAAGGAGAATTAGAAGAAGAAGTAGAGTTTGATTTTAGAAATACAGACCACTTAGAGTATTAAAAAAATAATGAAAAAAAATACTAAAAAATACACTAAAAAAGGAATAAGAAAACACATAATTATATTGATATTTTTGTTATTTAATATTTCCATTTGTTCTTTTGCTCAATCTATTTACCAAATCGGAATTCTACCTTCTTTTACAGCGACAAAAAAAATAAATTCGAAATGGAAGATTGGTTTCAATGCTCAATCTCGTTTTTCTACTTACAAAGGAGAATTTTCTAATTCTAACTCCTTTCAAAAAGATTTTGATTATATATTGACTGATATTTCTGTTTTAGCTAACAGAAAAATAGGTTTGAATACTTCTCTAGCAGTTGGTTATCTAATTAGATTTAGAAATGTTGAACAACACAACCGTTTATTTCAACAGTTTATTATATCAAAAAACTATAATTCAATTGGTTTGGCGCATCGTTTTGTTACTGATCAAACTTTTAGACCCAACCAAAAAGCAGAATTTAGATTGCGTTATAGAATAGCTTTTGACAAGCCTTTGAAGGGAAACAAGCTCAACACAAATGAGTTTTATCTGAATGTGCAAAACGAATATCTGATTGCTTTACAAAACAAAGAATGGCAAAACGAAATTAGAGTAATGCCTTTTTTGGGATACACAATTACAGACAAAAAGAAAGTAGAACTAGGAATAGACTATCGCATTGGCTCGTTGGGAGAACAATTTTTAGAAAATAATTTCTGGTGTACGCTGAATTATTATTGGAGTTTTTGAGAAAAAAAGCACAAAACAAAAAAAGCCATTTACACCAAAGTATCTAACTTTATGGCAAATGGCTTTCTCAAATTATTAAAACCTGTATTGTATGTTATTACATAAAATAATAAGTAAAAACCAAACAGGATTTGGAAGAATTGATTATGTGTTTTTGATAGAATGTTTTGAAGCAAAATTTATGTCTAATTGATTTGGCTTCCAGAAGTTAGAATAACATTTTGACTCAAACTTTGATTTGAATTTGATTCATTTGATTTTTTCAATCTTTTATCATTAGCTGTGTAAAGCCATAATTCAAATTCACGTTCTTCTTGTAAATTAGAATTTGGCGAACCATTTATGTTTACCCAGCGCAAGATTTCCTTATTTATCCTTTCGCCTTTTTGTATCTTTTTATACAAAGTGCTGCGATAAAGTTTGGACGTTCCGAAAGCGAAACAAAAATTAGTAATCGCAATTAGCTTTGTTCCTTTTAGCTTCAAAGTTTTCTTTACCCATTTTTTAGAGTAATTCAAATCTTTACGCAACAAAGAATCTGCTTGTTTTTCGGTAATGCCTTCTAAAAGTGCGCTATCTCTTTCGGTAATCAAATGACCATATCCGATGGTATTGTAGCCTGCTGCACAATCATAAGGCTCTAACATTAGACCCTCTCTGCTTTTGATACGATTGATGAGGCTATCCCACGTATAGGTGATTTTCGAATCATTTTGCAAATCTTCCCAATCTTCCCAATCTTCTAAGAAATCATTTCCTTCTTTTATACTCATCGTCTTGTCAACTAAAGTAGAATTTGAAGATGAAATAAAAGATGTAATAAATAAAACTAAAATTGACAAAGTAACTGTTTTGACATATATCATATATAGAGTTGATGGTGAACGGCTGCAAAGGTAAGAACTTATCATTCACTTATCCAAATCCTAACTAATTGTTTTACAGTACGTTGTATTTTTGATACGAAAGTAAAATACTCTTTTTGCCAAAATATATTCTGTATTTCTCTTGTTTTACAGAATATGAACCTACTATTAATAATGTGATTTATACTTTATTCTGAAACTGTAACCTTCCTATTATTCTTACATAGAACCCAATAAAATGTTCGAAAAAAGAATGTTTTAAAGCAAACATTTCTACTATTTATACGTAGTGTCTATAAAATGACTAATGGTCAGTTGTACTTATAAATTTAATCTTTACTTAATACAAAAAGAAAATAGCTTTAAAACGATTCTGGAATCAAGAAACCCAGTCGCTTCTATCCAAGCTTCTGAACTGAATAGCCTCTGCAATGTGTGTAGTCTGTATTTCTGGACTGTCTTGTAGGTCTGCAATCGTTCTGGCAACTTTCAAAATACGGTCATACGCTCTTGCTGAAAGTCCTAATCTTTCCATCGCATTTTTCAAAAGGATCTTGCTCGTTTCATCTATTTTACAAATCTTTTTAACCATTTGGGAAGGCATCATCGCATTTGAATGAACAGAATCTATCACTTTAAAGCGTTCTTCTTGTACTTTTCTTGCCTTGATGACACGATTTCGTATTTCTTCACTACTTTCAGCCTTTCGATTTGCTGTCATTTCGTCGAAAGAAACTGGAGTTACCTCTACATGTAAATCAATTCTGTCTAATAAAGGACCACTAATTTTGTTCAAATACCTATGAACTATGCCCGTTCCACAGACACATTCTTTTTCTGGATGATTATAATATCCGCACGGACAAGGATTCATACTTGCGATAAGCATAAAATTACACGGAAATTCTACCGAAATTTTGGCTCTTGAAATCGTAACTTTTCTATCTTCCAAAGGCTGGCGCAAGACTTCCAAAACAGAGCGTTTGTATTCTGGCAATTCATCTAAAAACAAAACTCCATTATGAGCAAGCGAAATTTCACCAGGTTGAGGATTTCCACCACCACCCACCAAAGCTACATCGCTAATTGTATGATGAGGCGAACGATACGGACGAGTAGAAACCAACGCAGCATTTTCTCCCAAATGTCCAGAAACAGAATGAATTTTGGTAGTTTCTAAGGCTTCATACAAAGTGAGAGGAGGCAAAATAGAAGACAAACGCTTTGCAAGCATTGTTTTTCCTGCCCCTGGAGGACCAATCATTATTACATTATGCCCACCTGCTGCTGCAATTTCCAAAGCTCGTTTTATATTTTCTTGTCCTTGCACATCTGCAAAATCAGCCTCGTATTCATTTCTTTGCTGTTTGAAAATTTCTCTTGTATCTATTTTTAGAGGTTCGATGTTGAGTTCATCTTCAAAAAAACCTACTGCTTCTTCCAAACTTTCAACAGGAATTACATCCAAATTATTAACGATAGCTGCTTCTTTGGCATTTTCTTTCGGCAAAACAAAACCCTTAAAACCTTGCTTTCTGGCTTCGATAGCAATAGAAAGAACACCACGAATGGGTCGCAATTTTCCATCAAGAGCAAGCTCGCCCAAAACAATATATTTATCAAAATTAGGAGCAGTAATTTGGTCAGAAGCAACCAAAAGTCCTAAGGCAATCGGCAAATCATAAGCAGAACCTTCTTTTCGAACGTCAGCAGGCGCAAGATTAACTACTACTTTTTGGCGAGGAATACGAAAACCCAACTGTTTGACAGCAGATTCAACACGCTGCTCACTTTCTTTGACGGCACTATCAGCAAGACCAACAATTACGATTTTTGTTCCTTTTATAACATTTACTTCTATGGTTATAATATTTGCTTCTACTCCAACTACAGATGCTCCAAAGGTTTTGGCTATCATTTTTTTGTTTTTATGGCATTTTCTACGACACTTTTATTTGTGTAAAAGTATCAACTACTTTAATTTAACCTTAAATTAATCAAAAAAGAAATAGAATGAAATAAATAATAAAAATGATTTTGCACAGAAAAAAACCTTATTCTAATTTTTACACATTTGAGAGTAAAAACTAAAATAAGGCTAGGATTGAGATAGAATTAGATTCTAAAATCAAAACGCTACAGAATCAAATTTCTTTAAAATAACTACAAAGGGGATATAGAATTAAGTAACTGATTAGTAGCGTTTGAATGCTAGTTACTGATTTGAGTAATAGAAGTAACTGAATGTTGAGAGATTTGAGGATTTTCTATTTTTTCTGAATTTTTTTCGTTATTCTGTGCAGTACCTAAAGCACATTCTTGTTTACGTTCACAAGCAACCATAATTGCTAAACCAAAGAAAAGAGTAAGCTGCAAAAGAATTAATTTTTTGAGTTTCATAGAATAATTAGTCTAGTGAGTAATTTTGAGAAATGCAATACTATAAAAAAAGAGGATTTTATAATAAAGTCATTTATCAATTTTATTAACCTTGTATCAATTCAGTAAGGGAATCAATACATTAGGAACAATTACGAATTAAAAATTACGGATTACGATTTCAACTTGTTAACTGTCAATTAATTACAAATTAAAAGTAGTAGTTTATTTAATTCCTATTCCTTATAAATTCTTATTAACACAAAGTTAAGGCTTTTAATCATTTTTATAGCAAAAACGAGCCTTATCCGAAAAGTAGAATGCAGCATCTTGAAGTAACTTTTAAACTACTTTCCTTACTAAAACCTTCATAAATTAGCTTTCTATCGGAAAATGCAATGGATTTGGATAAATAAATTCATATCCTAATTTTTTTTGTAATTTATTAATGTTAATTATCTTATAATCAGGTGTTTGGTTGTTGTCTTGAAAGGTAGGAGGTTCAAAATTATAGTCTATTGCATTCTGTTGATAGACTTTTTGACGAATTGGATGAATGGGACACACTACATTAAATACTTCAAATTGATTATGCTTTGGAATAGAAAAAAGCGTTTTATCAGTCAGTTTATTAGCGATTATTGAAATAATGTTTATCAAATCCTTTCTATGTACGAAATTTACTGGAATATGACCTGTATTTAAGTCCTTTTTGCCTGCAAAATACTTTCCTGCTACTCGTTTTGCTCCCATAAGTCCACCAGCTCGCAAAACACAAACTTCCAAATTTGAGTTTTTGCTGGCTTCTATAAACACATTTTCAGCCTCAAAAATATCTTTTCGGTTGGCTTCTTCTACTGTTTGAACATCGTTTTCAGTTACTTCCTTATTCAGTTTAGAATCATAATCTTTGTAGATAGAAATCGAACTAACGAAGATTACTTTCTTTGTGGCTTTTTGATTTTGTAATAAATGAGTTGCAATAAATTCCATTTGAGTTTTATAAAATTCTTTATTGTCCTCCTTTCCATCTCTAGGTGGTGGAATATTTATCAGACAGATATCAGTTTCGAAAAAGTTTTTGAAAAAGCCTTCTGCATTCGTTGAGAACTTATTGATATTCTCTTCATTTAATTCTAAATGAAATGGTTTTATGCTTTCGTTTTCCAAGATTTTTATTTTTTCCTTTGAAGTTGTTGAGCCGTTTACTTGTATTGCTTTCTCTATAAAGAATTTGGCTGCTTCTAATCCGAGCCAGCCACAACCTAAAATACTTATTGACTTCATATTCTTTTTATTTAATTATTGAACATAAAAAAAGCGAAACAGATTGTTTCGCTTTTTAGTTTTTTGAAATTGAATTAGACTAGCTATTGCCGTATGAAGGTAGAGATTACTTCTTGCCCGTTTAATGTATAAGTATCTGTCCAACGAATAGTTAATGTACCTGTCGCTTCATTCCATCTTCCTCCTAGCAACTTCCAACGAAGTCCAAAGAAAATATCTTCTCTAGGAGCAATAAAACCACATGCTTCTGTAACTGTCATAAAGATAGGAATTCCTTCTCCAACACACTCGTTCAAATGATTTGCAGTAATATCAGGAATAATATACTTACTTTGATCTCCACTTATTGTATCCTTTACAATATTTAGTTCTAAGGGAGTAGTTACACAAAAATCATTAGTAGCAATATATTTACCTTCCATATTAGAAGGACATTGGTATTTCATTTCTATAGTATCTACAGGACTTAAAGTTTTTCCTTCAGACGTTACTTCCCAGCGAATGTTCCAAAGAGAACCACCAGGTATCTCATCCTCAGAATTATATCCCGTTCCAGCAAGTAATTCCGATATGCTAAAGGTAATTTCTCCAGGTATTTGCGAAGTTTTGGCTAAAAATGATTCTTCTCCTTTTACTGTTTCTTCTGACCCCAAAACTACAGGTTCTTCCAAACTTTTGTAGAAATTAACCTCTTGTATTTTTTCAGAATTAAGACCATCGGAACTTTTTATTTCAAAAGTAATGGACTGCTGTCCTTTGAAATAAACTGTATCAGGAAGTGGATCTATCAAATAGAAAATATCTGTTTGTTGTCTAGTCGTTTCATCTTCTGGTACACAATTCCAAGTAAGAAATGCAATACCAATAAGCAGCATAATTGCTGTGTAGGATTTAAAAATAGGCATAATGTTATTTTATTTGTTTTAATAAATTAGTACAATACAAGAACAAATCTATTAGAATTGTTTATTATAACGAATAGATTTATAAAATTATTATTCTGCTGAATCCCACCAAACAGGAACCAACATAGAAGAAAATCCTAATGGAACTCCTTGTGTCTCCACTTGTCTAGGATTGTATTGCCATTCCGAATTTGGGTAAGGAAAACGTAAAGCGTATCCATCATAACCAAATCTATCTTTTAATACAGATCTTGGACGTGAGTTTGGACGAAACTCAGGTATTCCTGTACGACGTAAGTCATTATAAGCTTCAAAGCTAAGATAATTTACAATATATTTTTGTATCATTAAATTAGTATAGTAATTATCATCTCTTTCTACTACTGTAGAGATGTAGGTTTCTACCATTTCATCTATCTCTTTAGCGTTATTGACTAAGACAGCTTCATCAGAAGGAGTTTTAGAGATTTTATCAAGATAAGGACGGATAAAAGAAAAATCAGCTTCTAACGCACTTCTGAAAGCTTGTCTTGAAGCAGAATTATTACTCAAATGATGGTACGCTTCTGCCTCTAGAAACTTTATTTCTGAATACATAAGCCAAGGAAGAGGGGAATCAGGGTCTGCGTAAAGAACTCCTAGAAGAGACTGATTACTATAAGCTACTGGATTGATGTATAGATTTATTGATCCATTATCATTAGTAATGAGTTCAAAAGCATCTCTACCTTCACTTGCTTTGCGAACATGTAAAGGTAAGCGTATATCTCTGATATTCACCAGAGTAAGACTTGCTATATAAGATACTGCTGGAGCAGTAAATGTATTCCATCTATCGTTTACGGCATACTGATTCCAAGGATTTTCTTTTAGTAATTGATCAGAATACTGATAAATAGCGTTATCATCATTGCTCGTAAAACTTTGTGCTAGAGCGTCTAATACAAGTTGTGATTGAGTTGTTTGATCATATCCAGGAGCTTCAGAAAGACGCATATAATAGCGAGCTTTTAATCCATACGCATATTTACGCCATTTCTGCATATTTCCACCGTATATCAAGTCGTCTCCACTAGGCACTTCAGCAGACTGGTCAGTATCGTCTATATGATTAATAGCTTCGTCTAGTAAGCCGTGAATACTACTGAAGATGTCTTCTTGTTTGTCGTAAGCAGGAAATGGATATTTTTCTGGCTGCCATGCTTGAGAAAAAGGAGCATCACCAAAAGCATCCGTAATCATTGCCATGTTTTCAGCCCAGATTATCTTTGCAATAGCAACGTGATACTTCTTATTTTTAGCTAATGCTTGCTCGGATAGTATCTTACAATTACTCATTACACCAACATAAGAGTAACTATTCCAAAAATCATTTACATCATTTTCTGTAATAAAGTAATCGTCGTAGCTTTGTGCAACTGGATATACAGTCTGCTGAGTAAGACCAGCAGCCATACGTGCAGGAATACCTCCCACTACTCTAAAAGAAAAATTGGATTGAATACCTGTAAGTAATTGCTCTTCTGTAACTAATGTAGGGTTTACAGGGTCTTCATTTACATCTAATAGTTGGTTACAAGAAGAAAGTGATAAAACACCTACCAAAAATAATAAGAGTGTGTATATATTTATTTTATTCATAATATTCAAGAAATAATATATTTTTTATAATTAAAGGAAAGTAGTTTTATATCTCAAAACTACTTTCAATTCTATTATTTTAATAATTTAAAAAGTAACATTTAGACCAAAAGCATAAGTACGAGTACCTGGAGTAACAGCGTGGTAAAAACCTTGCGCATTACCAGATCCGTATAAATTACCTTCTGGATCAAAATAACTAAAGTTAGATGAGATGTACAAGTTTCTTCCTGTTGCTGTGAAAGAAAGCGTTTCGATAGGCCATTTTTCCATTAATTTTTTAGGTAAATTATACGAAAGAGAAATCTCACGCAATTTGACAAAACTAGCATCTTCAACGAAAAGCTCATCTATTGTAGAAAACCAGTTTTGATAATACGTTTGGTTAGCAATAACTGGAATATCATTTGGTGTTCCGTCTTCTTTTACACCTTTCCAAACAACCACATTACCTCTATTTTCTGTAATAAGTGCTGTTCCTGTACCCGTAGTATAGAAAAGATCCATATTAACAATATCGCCACCAAAACGACCATCAAAGAATACAGTAAGACTTAATCCTTTGTAAGAAAACGTGTTACGAATAGAACCCAACCAATCTGGCATTGTATTTCCGATAGAAGAAGACTATTTGATTGTTTTGGTAGTCCAGTACTATTTTCAATAATGACTTCACCATTGTCATTTCTCTCAAGGCGAGAACCCCAGATGACACCATAACCAAAGTTTCTATCTACACGAATTTGTGGGCTATTGAATCCTCCTAAGAAAAGAGATTCAATACCTTCTTGAAGACTTAAAAGCTCAAAACGATTACGAGAATAGTTTACAGCTATTTCCCAACCCAGAGGCATTTTCTTTTTTATAAGTTTGAATACATCAGCTGTAATTGTTGCTTCTACACCTCTATTACGTATTACACCACCATTTATCCAACGAGATTCAAATCCTGTTGTACCTGAAATTTGTGCAGGTACGATCTGGTTTGTAACTCGGCTATTATAATAAGCAAAATCTGCTCTTAGCGTTCCTTTAAAGAACTTAATATCTGTTCCTACCTCAAACTCTGTCTTTAACTCGTGAGTAAGACCTGGTTCTGCTGCTCTAGAGCTTCTGTTAAAACCTACTTGATCTTCTCCTACATATACACCAATAGAACCTCTTGTTCCATCAGATGGTTCAGTACGATTATACAACTGACGAGTAACATACGGTTCTGCTGCAGAACCTGCTTGAGCATACGAAGCACGAACACCCCAATACGAAATAATATCTTTTGGTAAAGCTGGAATAAGTTCTGAGAGAACAGTATTACTAGAAATAGAAGGGTAAAATACAGAGCGATTTTCAGGTTCAAGTGTAGAGAACCAATCATTTCTGCCTGTAATTTCTACATATATTTTTTCTTGATAACCCATTTTTGCAGTAGCAAACACACTTGTCGAACGTACTTTTTCTATAGTAGGAAGTACACTCAGTTTTGCTTCTGTGTCTTCGTAATTATAATTTCCACGTTCAGAAAGTCCAACACCACGCAATACATTCATTTCAAATGAACGCATATTAAGATTATGTCCTACTGTACTAGAAAATTCAAAATTATCATTGATTTGTTTTTGGATAATTGCATAAAGTGTATTATCTATCAATACATTTTCTGCTGTAGCATCAAACATTCTACCTTCCAAACGACCAAAAGTACCTAAGTTTGTCTTCTGCTTTTGATCATCTTGATACCCATCTACACCTATTCTATTATAAATAGTAATCCAAGGTTTCAATTTGTAATTTACAGTAGCATTTACAAATAGGCGATTTACATTAGAGCTAAAGTTGTTGTTTTTAGCAAGCCAAAGAGGATTGTTTACGTTGTCTTCGGTATATCTTACTTGAGATCCATCTTCGTTTTCAAAGTTAGTTATATCGTTACTAATAGGCCACCTTGAAAGCGTAAACATATAAGCTGCTGCTCCATTTCCTTCTGCCAGACGTGTAGTCTTCGTGTTAAAATAATTGACAGAAGCTTGAAAATTTAGTTTTTTATCTGACTGACTTCCAAAGTTTATAGATAGATTATTACGTCCTAGATCATTTCCTGGTGCAATACCCTGTTCAATACGATTACTATAAGAAACACGATATATATAATTTTTGAATCCACCCGAAACACTAAGAGCATTATCATACGTTTGTCCGATACGGAAAAAATCAGCACGAGGATCATATACCTTAGGAACACCTACATATTTTAAAATACTATCATTCGTACTTGCATCTTCTATGCTAGGTCCCCAAGAAATTCCTTGCTGCTGTCCATTCCCAGGTCCTTTACCTACAAAACCACCTTCACCAGCTGGTAGTCCATTCAAAAATTCTTGTCCATTACCTCTACCTTGCAAATATCTATCTTGATATCCTCTAACAATAGCTTGATTTAAGTTTAGACCAGAAGAAAAACTAAATTTTGGCTTTCCTTTCTGACCCTTTTTCGTAGTAATCAAGATTACACCATTAGCACCTCTAGCACCCCAAACGGCTGTTGCAGCAGCTCCTTTTAAAACACTTGTGCTTTCAATAATACTAGGGTCAATATCTACAACACGGTTTGAACCAGCACCTGTAAATAAAAGGTTTCCGTCAGAGTCATTCAAGCTAGCAGAAGCATTTGTTTGACGGTTGTCAATTGGAATACCATCTACTACGAATAAAGGCTGACTATTTCCTACAAGTGAGTTTTGACCACGAATAGTGATACGAGAAGATGCACCTGCTTGTCCACCTGAAGAGTTTACTTGTACACCAGCTACTTTACCAGCAAGAGCATTTACTAGATTTGTTTCTCTAGAGTTGGTAAGCTCTTTAGAATCTACTGTTTGTAGTGCATATCCTAGCGTTCTTTTTTGTTCCTCAATACCAATACTGGTAATAACAACTGCATCTAGCATATCAGAACTAAGGGTAACATCAATTACAGTCTGGTTTCCTACCGTAACCTCTTTTGAAGGCATACTCGTAAAACTATAAACTAAGACGGTTTGCGCATTCGGAACAACAAGACTATACTTTCCGTCAAAATCAGTAATAGTTCCTTGTGTAGTTCCTTTGATAACGACAGTAGCACTAGGAAGTGTTTCTCCAGTGTCATCTGTTACGACACCTGATACGGTGCGTTCATTTTGAGCGAAGGCAGAACCTAACCCAATCGTAAGCATTGCCCATAAGAGCGTAAAGCTAAGAAGTATTTTTCTTTGCATAATTTAATATGATTGAATGATAAAAGAATTGAATTTACTTATTTTTATCTTAATTACATTGTAAAACTTAATAACCAACTTTGGTTTTTAGATTTTACAAAAGACTTAAAGACACACCAAGTTAGGTTAAAAATTCAAAACATAAAACATTTTTTGTAAATTTTTTTCACAAAGATAATTATATGTGTTTTAGAGAAATGAATTGAGAATCCAAAAGAAGTGATTAAATAGGTTAATTATTAATTACAATATGAGTGATATTTATCAAATTCTGCATATTATTTCACTTTTTACAAAATAATAGTTTGCTTTTTCCATAAAATAGGATTTGCAAACCCTATTTTATGGAAAAAAGACAATTTCACAGAATAAAATTTGGCAGTAATGTTTCCATTTTAGAATGTCACTCCTATTAAACTATAGACCTATATTAATTAGCATATCAGTTTGAATTGGGATAAAACATTTTCATGACATTATTCAAAATATTTCTTTCCTGTTGTTTTGTGTAAAGAAAATTTTATCAAATGCTTTTGAGTTTTTCAAGGATTAGCTTGTGTTTAATCTATACTTAACCTGTATGTTAGCTGAAGAGTAATAATGAAGATAATTAGTGTAGTTTTAGAAGGGATTACCAAAATACGGCTTTTTTTATTAGAATACAAAATAATATTTTGCATTTTTGTAAAAAAATAGAACAAAATTCAATAATATGTATTTTGGGATTGAATTAAAAATGCACACTATGTTTAAGAAAAGGCAAGACGTTTTAGCTTCGCTGACTTGAAGTTCGCTACTAAATATAAAATTTTAGCCATTTCTTGTTAAAAAATACAAATTTGAGATTTATTTATAGTAGATATGTATAGTGCAATTAATAACAATATAATTATATAGATAATTTGGGTGCATAACAAATTGTCGCCTAATGTTTTTGGTGTCGCTTCGCTAAAAGATCAACAACGGCATTTGATATTGAAAAAAGACAATTTGTTATGAATCCGATAATTTTGCATAAGAACTTATTCAAATTATTTTTATACTTTAGTGTATAGTTTTATTTTCGTCGTCTTTTAGTCATTTCAATTCTATTATGAAAGTAATCATTCCCGTAGCAGGAGCAGGCACCCGTTTGCGTCCACATACTCATACACAACCCAAACCACTTGTTCCGATAGCAGGGAAGCCTATTCTAGGGCATATAATTGATACTTTATATGAAAATGGAATACGTGATTTTTTATTTATTATTGGATATTTGGGTAACAAAATTGAGGAATACGTAACTAATACTTATAAAGATACTATAAATGCAGAATTTGTTTTGCAAGAGCCTCGCATTGGTTCGGCACATGCATTATGGATAGACTCGTGATTTTATTAAAGAGGAAGACGAGTTATTAATTGTACTCGGAGATACAATTGTGGAGATGAATTATACTCATTTTTTTGATATAAAGAACACGGTTGTAGCTGTCAGAAAAGTAGATAACCCACGTATCTTTGGTATCGTAGAACCTGATAAACATGGAGTAATTAAGAAATTGATCGAAAAACCACGTATTCCAAAGTCAAATCTAGCATTAGTAGGAGTTTATAAAATTATGAATGTTTCTTTACTTTTAAATTCTGTAAAAAAGATTATGAGTAATTCGGCTTCTGCAAACAGTTCTTGGGAGTACCATCTGACCGACGCACTAATGGAAATGGTTAGGCAGGACGAACAAATTACGTTTATGGAGGTAGATAATTGGTTTGATTGTGGAAAAAAGGATACTTTATTAGAAGCCAATGCAAGCCTTTTGAGAAGACACGGTTTTAAAACTTCTATTTCTTCAGATTACCCAAGTTGTATAATTATTCAGCCTGTTCGTTTTGGGAAGCAATGTAAATTAGAAAATTCTATTATCGGCCCTAATGTAGCGATTGGAGATCATTCCCATATTTCAAATTCAATTATTCAAAATAGTATTATTGGTTCGTTTTCAGAACTTTCTTATGCAACACTCAACAAATCAATTATAGGAAGTGATTCTTGTCTTAAAGGACTGGTTCAAAGCCTTAATATAGGAGATAGTACAGAAATTAATTTTACGAATAATGAATAGAGGGTAGAAAAAGAGGAGCGTGAGGCGTGGAAATCTTTTTTGTTAAATTTAGCGTTCGTAATTGACTTATGTCGTCTTTCAGTTCATAATTTATAATTTATAATTAGATTAGTTATATTAGAATATCTTCAAAATAGCATCAATTGGGGCGTTACAGACCTAATGCACACTCAACAAGCTGCACGAGTTCGGCTTATCAATCTGGTGTGCCTTTCGTTGTATAGTTTTTTTTTGGTGGGAATGACTGGTCTTTTTGTTCTCAATTCATTTTGGACAAAAGAACTAATAATAAACATTCTTCTTATTAGTTCAGGATTTATAGTTCCTCTCGTTCTTAATAAACTCAATAAGATAGATTCAGCTAAAATATTTTTTGTTTTTCAAATTATTGTTGCTCATTTCTTATTCTTTTTAGTGTTTAATAGAGAGCCTGCTATGAGAGCTTTTATTTTACCTATTAGTATAACTATTGTAATGCTTTTTTCTAGTCAAGAGCAGACTTTACAGCTTTTTTTCTTGCTTGCTTTTGGTGCAATTTTGGGCTGGATAGAGTTTTTACCCAAAGGATTTACCGAATTAAGTGTTTTTATGCCTCCTTCTACGGCTGCTTTTTTTAAGATTATAATCTGGGTAATGGCAGTTTGTATGAATTTGTTGATTGTAGCTACAGCAATGCGAATGGTAAGTCAGAGTGAAGACTTGTTGAGAAATTTGTTGATAGAAGCCAACAAACAAAACGATGTTTTGCAAGAGCAAGATAATTCGTTCAAAGATAATCAAGAAGAACTCTTGTCTATGAATCAAGAACTCATGAACCAAAGAGAACGCCTTGAAGAACTGATTGCAGAACGAAGTACACGACTAAGATATACCGAAGCACAACTCTTAAAACAAGTTGAAGACCTTGCAGAATCGGAAAAAGAACTCCGAAAATATGCCGAAGAAATGCAACTTACCAACGAAAGATTAGCTGCTGCAAAAACAAAATTACAAAATACATTAGGGCGAGAACGAGAGGTAAACGAACAACTTGCGACCACAATTACAGAACTAAAATCAACACAAGCACAACTTACACAAGCCGAAAAAATGGCAAGTCTTGGGCAACTGACAGCAGGAATTGCACACGAAATAAACAATCCGATTAATTTTGTATATGCAGGAATGGATGCACTACATACCAATATCGAAGAATTATTATCGTGGACAAATAAAGAAAATATAGATGAAGAATTGTATGAAGAATATGATGAGTTGATAGACGAAACAAGAACCTTATTAAAAGACATACAAATTGGTGCGATGCGTACTTTTGAGATTGTAAAAGGATTGCGTAATTTTTCTAGATTAGATGAAGAAGAAATTAGAAAAACACATATCAACGACCATATCTCAACAACACTTATTTTGCTTCGAAATCAAATCAAAGAAAATGGAATTGTTGTGGATAGAGAACTAGATTTTTCAATTACGCCAATAGAATGTTATCCTGGACAGCTTAATCAAGTATTGATGAACATTTGTAATAATGCCATTCAAGCACTTATAGAGAAAAAAGAATTATCAAAAAAGAAAGTTCAAGAAGCAACTTATTCTCAAAACATTGAATTACAAACTCCTGTTTTGACTATACAAACAAAAAATTATAAAGATTTTATACTCCTCAATATTGCTGATAATGGAACTGGAATGAGTGAAGAAGTAAAAAAACGAATCTTCGAACCCTTTTATACAACCAAAAATGTAGGCGAAGGAACAGGCTTAGGAATGTCTATCACTTACGGAATTATAGAAAAACATCACGGCAAAATAACAGTGGAAAGCAAATTAGGAAAGGGAACAAGTTTTGAAATCAAACTACCTAAACAGTTACCAGTTACCAGTTACCAGTAACCAGTAACCAGTAACCAGTAATCAGTACCAGTAATCAGTAACCAGTAATCAGTACCAGTAATCAGTAATCAGTAACCAGTAATCAGTAACCAGTAACCAGTACCAGTAATCAGTAACCAGTTTAATGAAGTTGGAAGTTGTTATTCTCATTCTCTGTGTTCTCTGTAACTCTGTGTTCAATAAATGTATTTTAAATCTAATCAAAAAAAAACTATCATCTTGCAAAAAAACAAACTTACATCAAAACGCATTCTCGTTACAGGAGGAGCAGGTTTTATCGGCTCAAATCTCTGTGAAAAATTTTTAGCTCAAGATAATAAAGTCGTCTGTCTGGACAATTTTTCAATGGGAAGAAGAGAAAACATAAAACACCTTTTAACAAATCCTAACTTTACGCTTATTGAAGGCGATATTCGAAAACTAGAAGACTGTAAAAAAGCTGTTTCTGGTGTAGAATTGATTTTGCATCAAGCTGCACTTGGTTCTGTTCCTCGTTCTATAAATGATCCCATTACCTCTAATGATGTAAATATTTCTGGTTTTGTAAATGTATTAGTTGCTGCAAAAGATGCAGGAATAAAACGTATCGTTTATGCAGCCAGTTCTTCTACCTACGGCGACCATAAAGCACTTCCAAAAGTAGAATCAACCATTGGTCGTCCTCTTTCGCCTTATGCCGTAACGAAATATGTAAACGAACTTTATGCAAATGTTTTTTCAGATTTGTATGGTTTGGAAATTATCGGACTTCGGTATTTTAATGTTTTTGGTAGAAAACAGCGTCCTGATGGTGCTTATGCAGCCGTTATTCCCAAATTTATTGGTCTTTTGATGCAGCACAAACAACCTACTATTTTTGGAGATGGAGATTTTTCAAGAGATTTTACATACATAGAAAACGTCTTGCAAGCCAATGAATTAGCTGCCACAACAACAAATCCAGAGGCTATAAATCAAGTCTATAATGTAGCTTTTGGAGAGCGTACAACGGTAACAGAAATGTTCGAACTGATGCGTTCACTTCTTAGCAAGTACGATTCTAAAATTGCTGATGTAAATGCAATTTATGGAGATAATCGTCAGGGAGATATTCCTCATTCATTAGCTTCCATTGAAAAAGCACAGAAACTACTTGGTTATTCTCCTCAATATTCCTTCAAAAAAGGACTTACAGAAGCGATTGATTGGTATTGGGAGGAATTGAAAGGGTAGTTTATGTTCTAAGAGACTTTAGAGTTTTGAGATTGAGTTTGATTTTTTAGTCTAATTCTAATTTTATCTATTTCGTAACCAGACTGCATACGTAACCAAAATTCAGCATTTATACCCAAAATAGCTTCTATTTTCACGGCTATTTCTGGAGTAATAGAACGTTTTCCGTTTATGATTTCACTAATTACATTGGGCTGCATGCCTGTTTTTTGTGCAAAATCCTTTTGTGTTAGATTCAAATAATCAATTTCATCTTTTAGTATTTCGCCTGGGTGTATGGCATCGCCTGGAGCTTTATCGTTTATTGGTTCTGGTTTGAATGTATCTTTATTCATAATGCTTTGATATTTCAGTTATTTGAATAATTTCTATTTTGATTTTATCTTCTGAACGTTCCTCTATCTTGAAAAAATATTTCAATCCATCAAAAACACATCATTAGCATCAATAATTTTATTTTTTACGGCATAAATAATTAGTCCTGCTGTATTACGGACACCTGTTTTGATCATCAGATTTGATTTGTGTGCTTCTACCGTTTTTGTAGAAACAAATAATTTTTCTGCAATTTCTTTGGCTGTATATTGATTACAGATAAGTTTCAAAACATCAATTTCTCGTTCTGAAAGATCGTCTTTAGAATTGATATTTAATTGAGGTGTATTACTAGAAACTTGCTCTCTGAGTGTCGATATTTGTCCGATTGTAAAAAAATGTCCTTTTTGATGTACTTCATGAATAATTTTGACAAGTTCTCTTTTATCTGTTTCTTTTGGAATAAAAGCGTGAATTCCCTTTCTTTAGCATCTGTACCCAAAAACGAATCTCTGTAATAAGAAGACAAAACAATAATCCGAATGTCTGGATATTTTTTGGTAACAAAATCTATTACTTTTATTCCGTCACCGTTTTTCATTTTGAGGTCTAGTAGCATTACATGAGGCAGACTATTAGTAGCTTTTAGATTTTTCTAAATCTGCAATTATACTATTTCCACTAAAATAAGATGAACCAATCAACAAATTTTTCTGACTGTTCAAAAATTCTGTCATTAGTTCTACGATTAAGTTTGTCGTCATCTACCAAACAAATATTTATATCTTCCTCCATAGCTTTAATATTGTACTAAGTATAGTATTGAAAAGTCCATTTCTACTTTTCTACTTTGAAAAAATAAATATACTTAATTCTGTTTAGCTATTTACTATCACAAAACTATAATTAATTACTCTGTAATGAGTTAGATACTCGTATTGTTCTGATTAATAATTTCGTTTGAAGGTCTGTTTTCTAATGCAAAAATAAATGTAGTTCCTTTCGGACAATTCGTTTTGAAACGATATAAAGTTTGTAACATTTGCATTCGTAGTTCTATGTTTTTCATTCCCAAACCTGTATTGTTTATTTTACTAATTCCTTTTCCATTATCTCGCATCAAAAAATACAAATGTGTAGAAGTGTGTCTATAAATAATATCAATTTTGGTCGCTTTGTGCGTGTTTTATGATATTACTTATTAGTTCTTGAAACGTTCTGAAGATATGAAGTTTTTGGTCTTTACTCAAATCAAATTCGTCGTATCCATTATAAAAAATAGATACTTCATAGTTTCTTTTGAGAGGAGAAATAAAATCAGTTATCAAATCAATAAGCGAAGAATCATTGAGCATAGGAGGACTAAGCTCATGAGAGATATTTCTGGCACTATCGATACTGTTTGCTAAAAGTTTGTTGAGCTTTTCGTCGTTATTCATAAGCTGAATACGGTGCAATTGTCCGATAATATCGTCGTGCAAGTCGGAGGCGATGCGTTCTCTTTCTCGCTCCAAAATCTGAACACTATTACTAACTAACTCCTTTTGATGATAGATAATCAAAGAGTTTTTGGCTTCTAATTCGCCTTTTATACGACTGATATAGGTACTTGAAAGCAGTATGATAAAACCTACCAAGACAAGCAAGACAATTATACTACCTAGTACCCAATAAAACAGATGGACGGATTCGGTCACTATTTTTTATGAAAATTATAAGTGCTACATAATAACTCTGTAAAGCTACTGCCCTCAAAAACCAAATCCAAACAGTCAGTTCTATATCTCCATTTATCAAGAAATTAGTAGGAATAGATACAATCGTTTCAAAAGAATAAAAAATAAGAATAGTATAAGCTAATAATAATCTTGATGAAGAATATTTTACTCTACCTGCTATTACAAAATAAATATCTGTCATACTCAACAGCATCAAACTGATACTATAAAATGCTCTGTCGTAAGATTGAAACGATTCTGGATGGTGTCCGATGACAAACTGAATTATCATCGGAATACTTGAAAGTAAATAAAAAAGCAAAATTCTATTCCTACTCATTCGATAAAAATAGAATAAGTAGAGATAGAAAATAAATGCGAAACTTAGAAAAGAAGAAATGGAGAGAAGAAATAGATTAGAATTATCGAATAAAGCATAAAGTTCATTACTAAGTTCCGTGAATGCGATTAATAGAATAGATAGAGTATTCCCCATAAAAATAATATCTACTTCTATACTTTATTTGAATTATTATGCCAACACATATTAAAAGTATAGAAACATAAGGAAGCACATACATCAATTTGATTAAATATTCTGACATATGTATGAAATATAGTTATCAATTTTTATACAGTAAAAGGAGGGCATGGTCTAGTTGCATCTGTATAAACCATACCATTAGGGTCTAGTTTTGCATTTACAGCATTTGGAGTAGGTTTTGAGGCTAGAATTAATTCTACTACATTTCCGTGTTCTTTAGTATCTCTGATAGCGAAGAAAGAAATAAGACTTTTTACTCCAGTATCAAATATATCACTAAAATCTGTAAAATCTATTTCTATGTACTTCATTATTTCTTTTTTGTTGTCTGTTTGTTCTTGAAACCACTCTTGCGAATAGAGCATCCAGTTCATTAAGCGTGTCATAGCTTCTTTTTCAGTAATTATATTTGAGCCTTTTCCTTGATTTGTAGTGTCCTGACTTGTAGTTGTACTTTGCAGTTCGTCCTCATTTAAGTCTGTATAAAAAAGCATCGCAAAAGCACTCTCTTTTTTTAGATCTTTTGGTCTGGAAGCAGGAGAGAGAATAAATATAAGTTCGTTGTTCCATACGCCAAGATGGCAATATATTTTGTCTATTTTAGCTCCTTTTTTTTTGAGGTCTAGCCATTGTGTGTAATGCTGTTTCGGAAATTCAAATCTAGTTCCAGAGGTAAGGTAATAATAGCCAGCAGCAGTATTTCTGACCGAGTTCCAACTAGAAATTGCATGCTGCATATCAGAAACAGGTAGAGAAATTGTGTTTTTCATAGTATTATTTTTTTGAAGGGTAATATATTAATTTTATTTTTTAAAAAGGATAGAATAGTTTGATTAGATAAATTTGACTTTTAGGTTGAATTAAATAATTAAAAACAGGGAAATACAACACTATTACAAACTTCTCTTAAAATAGGGGGATTTTACTCTCATTACAGAAACGTAATCAGGAAAGTAAAGAAAGCAGGAGAATTGAATATAATACTGTTTAAGAGAAAGTAGTAATATCAACTATATTTCCCCAAAGTTGATTCCCTATATTGTTGATTTCCCAGTCTATAATTACGATAAAGGTAGCAGTCTCTATCGTTTTTACTGTTAGGGTTTTTACTAACTTTGGCAAAATAGGGGTTTTTACTAATACAAAAAAAAGCCTTCTACATTACGTAAAAGCCTTTTTTGAGTAGCTTTGTTAGGAATCGAACCTAAATTTTGAGCGTCGGAAGCTCACGCACTATCCATTGTACTACAAAGCCATTTTTTCTGATTGTATAACAGACTTCCCAGTCTGTTGTAAAAAATATTCTACCAATTTCCTGCTGTATCATTAAAGATATCAAACACAATTCTGTCCAAAATAATTTCTACTAATTGTTCTTCTACCTGTGAGAGCGTTTGGTTTTGCTCAAAATCTTCAAACTGCGTATAAACTTTATCATCAAAAGATTGGTCTTCTTCAACAGCATTATAATAAGTAACCTCCATTTTGATTTGCAAACGCTGAATGGTAGCAACCTGCGAACCTCCTTGTGGTGCAACTGGTACAACTTCATAGCCTACAATTCGTCCTTCAATTTGCATATCTCCACCTGCTTGTACAAGTCCTAAACGAGTATTTTCGAAGATAAAACTCACGCAATTTTTCGGTTGCATTAATCGTAATCGTTGGTGGTCCTTGTCCTGCATCATTCAAAATGGGCTGAATAGAAAGCGTTTTGATTTTGGTATAATCAATCGTTCCTCCATTTAGTTTGAAAAGAGAAGCTCCCGTACAACTTGATACAACTAGTATCAAACTGAAAAATAAGATTTTATTTATATTTTTTATTAGCATTTTGTTTAATGAATATGTTGCTCGTGAGGACACGAGCAACGGTTAAATCAAATCCTTCCATTGCTCGTGTCCTCACGAGCGATATAAATCTAATTTACAAAATTATCAATTTTATTTCAGTCCAGAAATTCAATTAACCATTAATAACTAATCATTAACCATTATTTATTTATCAAGTTCATACTGTTTTATCTTCCTGTAAAGAGTACGTTCGGAAATTCCCAAATCTTGCGCTGCGTACTTCCTACGGTTATTGTTCTTGTCTAAGGCTTTAATAATCATTTCTTTTTCCTTTTTTTCTAACGATAATGTTTCTTCCTCAATAGGTTCTGGCTCATTTTCTTCTTCTACTTCTTTAGCATATTCGATGGCAGAATTATCTTGCTGGTCTTGATTCTGATTATAATTAACTGAATTTGGGTTGGACGGATTAAGATACAAAGGCAAATTTGAGTTTTTGTCTTTATATGAACCTCCATTTTTATCTACGTCATCAAAAAGGTGTTCGTATTTCTGCAACATTCCAGTACTTCCCTGTCCTTCCAAAATACTCAAAACGAGTTGCTTTAATTCAGTTACATCTTTACGCATTTCGAACAAAATCTTATAGAGCAAATCTCGTTCTGAAAAATTTTCTTTCAATTTATCGTTTCCAGAAACAGCAGGTAGAGTATTTGCTCGTGGCGCATTTTTGGGTAAATAACTTTTAAGTATTTCGGCATCAATATTTCGGTTATCGCCTTCCAAAACAGACATCTGTTCGACTAGATTTTTCAATTGTTGAACATTTCCAGGAAAAGGATAAGAAAGCAAAATTTGTTTGGCTTCTTCGTCCATAACAATCGGTTTGCTACGATAACGCTCCGAAAAATCGCCTGCAAATTTGCGAAAAAGTAAATCTATATCGTTTTCTCGTTCTCTCAACGGAGGAACAAAAATAGGAACTGTATTTAATCTATAATACAAATCTTCTCTAAATTTTCCATCTTCTACATCTTGCACCAGACGAGCATTTGTAGCAGCCACAACTCGTACATCGGTTTTTTGAGGTTTGGAAGAACCAACCTTTATAAATTCTCCATTTTCTAATACTCTCAACAGCATTGCCTGTGTGTCTAAAGGCATTTCGCCAATTTCATCTAAAAAAATTGTTCCTCCATCGGTTTCTTCAAAATAGCCTTTTCGTGTTCCTGCTGCACCTGTAAAAGAGCCTTTTTCGTGTCCAAAGAGTTCTGAATTGATTGTTCCTTCAGGAATTGCACCACAATTAATGGCTATAAAAGTAGCGTGTTTGCGAGTACTTAATTGATGAATAATTTTAGAAAACGATTCTTTTCCTGTTCCACTTTCGCCTGTAATCAAAACACTCATATCTGTACTAGCCACCTGTGCAGCAACTTTTATGGCGTGATTAAGCAAAGGAGAATGTCCGATAATTCCGAAACGTAATTTTATGGGTTGAATGTCTATCATATTTTTTCTACAAACCTACTAATTTTAATAAAAACCTATAAGGTTTCCCAAAACCTTATAGGTTTGGGTTTTCAAAGATAAGAAAAGAAATCATTTGTTGTTTGAAAAACGTGTCAAAAAGGCAGGAAAATAAATTTAGAAGTAAAAACGAATAAAGTTTAACCACTAAGTTTTGAAATAACAAGAGGAATTAAGTTGCACTAAGCAAACAAGTTTAGAATGCAGATTTTAGAAGGTAGAAGTAATGAAATATAAAGAAGTTGTTTAAAAATAGGTTTTGTTCATTGTATTGTCCCAATCCCTAATTCCCATTCCCCAATTCCTGCTTTATTCAGGTGTTGCAATTTTTATTTTCTGTTTTTCCATTTCTATATCTAACTTCCGTACTTCTCCACAAAACTCGCCATCTATTTGAAAACTAATAGGAATATCGGTCTGAATGACTGCTTTTTTGGTTCTTATTATTTCAATAGCTTCGTCTTCAATAGGCAGACTTCCAAACAGGATTTTGAGTATAAGCATTACTTCTAATGTTCTGAAAATTACGATTTCAAAAATATCATCATCTACTTTCCCTTCTGGATTTACGATTACACCTGTTCCGTATTTGCTAGAATTGGCAATCAAAATAACTTTTGCTTGTGTTACTATTTCTGTATCTGGTGTAGTGATTCTGGCATTAAATGGCTCTCTAAACTCTCTCAAAGTAGGAATAGCTTGCATAGCATATCCCATTTTTCCTCTAGCTTGACTCTGCTCGTAGTTTTTGACAAGTTCGGCATTAAGACCCAAATCGCTCAAATGGAAACTTTTCATATTATTAATACAAATACTATCTACACTTTTGTAGTTATCTTGTAGAGCAATTTGCAGACATTGTTCCAAATCAATAGGCAAATCCAAATCTTTTGCTAGTCCGTTGGCAGAACCCATAGGCAAAATTCCAAAAATAATATCTTCATGAAAGAGGGTTTCTACTACAAATTTTATTGTTCCATCTCCTCCTGCAATCAGTATTTTTTTTGGAGTATATTTTTTGTATAATTTCTTTATTTCTTCATCGTCAGAAGGTTCTGTTTTGTTTCCTGTCGTTTCGTAATAGATGAAACTATGACCTTGTTTTTCTACGTATTCTTTTATGATATGAAGTTCATCGTCTTTTTCTGTTCCTCCTGCTTGAGGATTTATGATAAGAAGAATAGTATTTTTTTGTGTATTGTTTGTGTTATGTATGTTGTTCATGGCTGTTGTTGAAAGTCTAATCTGAATTCGAAGTGATAGACGTATAAGCTAATAATTATATTTTTTGATTCTATCAAAACTAGATTCTTCTTTACTTGTTATGAAGTAGAAATTTAATTTTTGAAAGATAACGTATAAAAAAACAAGTATGAGTTCTAATTTACCTTCTACAAAAGAAAGGAAAAAGCTAAAATCGGATTTGAAAGTCTATAGGGGTTATGCAAGCGACAAATTATTGGTGGTATTTGGACACGTTTTCGAAAAATCGCCTGTTCCGTTGAGTGAGAAAAAGAAATTCAAACATGCTTATTCTGTTCTTCGCACTTTTAGAAGAAAAACCATTTCTGATGCCGATGTTTATCTTCACTTTAACAACAAAAAGATACATACTAAAACGCTCAAAGATGGATATTTTCGTTTTTCCATTCCTCTTCATACTAACTTTCAAAATGATTCGGAAAGTGGTTGGAATAAGATAGATGTAGAACTAAATCACAAAGGAAAATCTGTAGTAAAGACGGCTGAAATCTTACGTCCTTACGACGGACAGCTTGCCTTTATTTCTGATATTGATGATACCTTTCTTATCTCTCATACTAATAATTTATTCAAAAAACTGTATGTTTTGTTGTGGAGAAATGTAAATGATAGAAAATCGTTTGAAGATGTAACGGCTCATTATCAGCAGCTTAGCAAAGCAGGAAAAGACGAAGGAGAAACAAATGCTTTTTTTTATGTTTCTAGTAGCGAATGGAATTTGTATAGTTTTATTGAGCGTTTTACCAAAATACACAATCTTCCAAAAGCAGTCATTAAGCTAAAAAGTATCAAAACCAGTCTTTCCGATTTTCTTTTTACAGGACGAGGAAGCCACGACCACAAATTCCAAAAAATAAAAGAGATTATAGAATTTTATCCACATCTTTGTTTTGTTCTTTTGGGAGATGATTCGCAAGCCGACCCAACTATTTACGAACAGATTTGCAAGACTTTTCCTCAAAATGTAAAAGCAATTTATATTCGACAGACTAAAAGCAATCAAAATTCTTCTACTCAAAAAATTCTTCAAAATATAGAAAGCCTTAATGTAAAGACGTGTTATTTTCGTAAAAGTGAAGAGGCAATACTGCATTCTAAAGAGATTGGGATTGTGTGAAACCAACTCTAAGGATTTTTGAAAGCTTTTAGAGATTTGTTTTAATCCCCAAATGAAAGTTTTGGAGATTCTTCATAATCAAGAGCCTTATTTTTCATTGATGGATTCAAGAAAATAAGTGTATCATCTTCTTCATGATTTTTTACAAAATTAGGAATAATAGAAAATCCTAATTTTTGATAATAACCTAAAAGTGTGTAATGTGCTTTTTCGTAATCTGTTTCAAGATTATCATATTCCATTTTTTGTTGCCATTCGTTTCTACGCTTTTTTTCTTTTATTCCTGCTTCTAGCTGTAAAGGAAAAACTTTAACAACAAAAAGACCTACCGAAAAACGATGATATAAATCTTGTATCATCAATTTGCCAAACCCTAAACCTCTATAAGTTGGTAAAATTTCCATACGCTCAATAATTCCTAAATCCAAACTTTCTAAACCGAAATAATGGTCGTTTAATTCTTCTACAAAATCATAATGTTCCTCTTCATAAATACTTCCGTAATTCCCAATTAAATCACGTTCGATATCCATTATCTCCATAATAGAAATACCGTTATTAAGTGCAGCTCCTCCATGTATAATTCTAAATTTTACTTTTCCTGCTAGTTCTATTTTGTCTTTGCTTTCATCGTAGAGAAAGGAATGATAAGCCTTTATCTCTATTTCAAATGTAGTAACATAACGATAAAGTTCGTCTGTTGGGTCTTCATTATTAAAAGTATAATGAAATGATGGTAAAATTGTTTCCTCTGGTAAATTCATAATAAATTAAAGCTAATAAAGTTAGAAATGAACTAATATTTTTAGATTTTGATTGTAGTAATTGACAAGTGACAAGTTAAATATATTTATTCATTAAAAAACAAATTTTATTATGGCAAAAACTATTAAAATTCCTGGACATGATAGGTCTAAACCTTCTACACCTTCAAAAAGTCCGAATTATCCAAAGCCTGGAGCAAAGACAGTTCCAGTAAAACCTCATCCACGAAAAAAACCGTCTTGATTTTAAACTCTAAGGGTTTTTGAAGACCCTTAGAGTTTTTTGTTTTATTCCTCCAAATGAGAAAGCTGGATTTCTATCCACCTCAAAGCCTTTTCTTCGTCTTGTTCGATAGCCATTTCTACAGCTTTTTTGGCTGACTCTAATAACTGCTCACTTTTTTGTTTTAATGAAAAACTCTTTTCTACTAAGTTGGCTATTTTCATTTGAATTTGATAATCAATGATTGGAATAGCGAATTCTCCTACTTCTTGCAGATTGAGATTGGTTTGTACGCCTTGACGAGAATATTTTGAGATAAATTCGTTTCCTAAAAATGAGTTAAAAAATACAACTAAATAATTCCTTAACATTTTAGTTTCGTCAAATCTTAAAATTGCAATAGCTTGATTTATATTTGCTTGAAATTTATGTTTGAAAATTGCAGCTCTTCCGACTGTTCCAGCAATGAGAAAAAAGAACATCGTTCTCTTTTAGTTTAGTCCGTTTTAAAACTCCGTTATGAACTTCTTTTTTTATGTAATTAAAATTTGAAACACTTACTTCGCCATTTTGCAAATCTACAGTTCTTACAAAAGGAACTCCTCCTTCTCCTTCGTTTAAATAAGCATTTCCTCCTGCCTTTGGAGTTGTGCCACTAGAAATAGGGTGATTTGTCAAATCTGATAATGTAATTCTTTCAAATTTATCAAAACAGTTTTCAATCTCATCATATTTCGGTTGATAATATTCAGCATCTAGCCTACCCGAAGAAAGAAAACTATCTTTGAATGATTTTACATTAATTCCTTCTTTACTTGGTTCAAAATCTTTTAAACCTATTTCTTGTAATAATAGATTTTCGGCTTGTAAATACAGCCCTTTAGAATTTAGTAGTTCATTTTCAGATTCTTCAATTAAATAGTCAACTTTTTCAATAAATGCTTTTGAAAATATTGGAACATACAAAGATTTAACAGCCATTTTATCAATTGTTAGAGGAACAGTTCCATTTACCTTCCTTTTGATAATCTTTTGACCAAAATTTGTGTTTAAGTACGCCCATAAAAACTTTTCAGATATGTTCTCTTTCTTATTCAACCTTAACATAAATAAATTCATACCAAGAGAAACGGGTTTGTTCAAATTTGGCATTACGTACACACGACCAGGACTTCCAATTTTATTTATAAGAACCTCTCCACCATAGATTTTTGATTTTTCTAAAAAGTCATAAGAATGTTTGTTAACATATTTTACATCCTTTACAAAATCTGATTTTTCTAAATCGGTACTCCTGACCATATAAGCGTAATCTACCTCATCTAATAAAGTAAAATTTTTTGCTATTGAAGCATAACTTCCGTTAGCACTAAAATCACTTAAAGTTTTTGTTATTTTACCAATAGTCGTATTTGGTACTCCTTTTATCGTTTTATAAGCATCCAAAAATTTCTTTAAGAAAAATTCGCTATCAATACGAAACTTTTCATTGTCTAAAAAAACCTCCGATAACTTTAAAATATTAACTTCCAGCCCTTCCAACAATTCGTTGTACTTTTCTACATTGAAAGGGCTTAATTCTTTCCCACAAAAGAGAGTTTTTCTTTTTTGGCAAATTCTATAAATGCTTCTGCTATTCCGTCTTTTGTAATTCCATCGTGATTGAAAAGGTCATGTTTTACAATCAAATGATTATGATTATCTAATAAAAATTCCTCTGTATCTTGTGGGAGTTTGTCGTAATGGTCTATTGGGTTAGCTACATTATCTTCATCAAGATTTTTGTTTTATTGTTTTTGCATTTGGATAGTCTTTTTTCTTGACATATATTTTATCTCCACTATTGTCTTTACTTGGTTCTTGCATCGTAGCAAAGAAAATCGGATAATCGTCTTTTTTAGGACAAAGTTGGTCGTGCCATTTTTGAACAAACAAAACAGAAGTTTTTGTTCCTGTGTGTGGCTTAAAAACATTTCCATGCAAGCCAACAACAGCCAAAATACGGCATTTTTCAGCGATATAATCTCGTATATCTTTATCAGAACTATTATTAAAACGACCTTGAGGCAATACGACAGCCATACGCCCTCCATCTTTCAAAAAGTCAAGATTGCGTTCAATAAACAAAATATCTCTCCCTACTTTTGATTGTTCTTTTCCATCTGATTTTTTACCAAAATCATATTTTCCTAAAATACGTTGTTCTTTTATATCTCCTGCAAAAGGAGGATTTGCCATCAAAACATCAAATTCAAATGTTTTATTTACATAACTGCTATTATCAGTAGTTTCACTTTTTATGATACGGTGTTTTTTTAGATTTTTCCAACCTTTTGCATACGTATCTCTCCATTTTTCATCGTCTTTATAATTATTTGTCCATCTTTCGTAATCCAATGTATTGAGGTGCAAAACGTTTGTTTCTCCATCTCCTGCAATTAGGTTTAATGTTCTGCCTACTCTGACAGCTTTTTCATCAAAATCTACTGCAAAAACTTTGTCTTGTACGTATTTGCTATACCTACCTTTTTTCTTTTTAGAAGAAAACAAATGGCTCATTTTCTTTCCTTCATCTTCCAAAATCTGTTTCCAAACGTGAAAAATACCGTGAACAGGAAAACCACAACTTCCGGCTGCTGTATCAATTAGGGTTTCTTGTTCTTGTGGATTGAGCATTTTTACACACATATCAATTACATAACGAGGTGTAAAATACTGTCCTTTTTCTCCTTTACTACTTTTATTCATGAAATATTCAAAGGCTTCGTCAACCACATCCAAGTTGGAATTGAATAGTTTGACACGTTCCAAGGACGACACGCAAACCGCAAGTGAGAAGACGAAAGATTGATTTTTGCGCTTTCGGCAAATACATTACCCATTTGTCTTTGGCTTTTTCAAAAATCTCTTGATTGTTTCTTTTAACTCGGTTTCAGTTTCACCATAGTTCCTGAATTCAAGAGGTCTGTTTGTTCACGTGCCGCTTTCAACTTGGTCGTAGAGTTTGGAGAAAATCAGCTGAAAGATTTCTTCAAAAACATCAACTCCCGCATTCGCCAGAACTTCGTCCTCCATTTCCTTAATCAAATCTTTTAATGATTTTCTTTCAGCAACTAATTTATCATTTTTGATAAGGTGGTTTCTTTGTCCATTTTTCACTTAAAAGTTCTTTTAAAGTTTGGTTACTATTCGGAATGTTTGGAATATCTTTAAAATAATTTGGGTCTCTTCTATTGTAATAAGAAATAGATTCTCCATTTGTCCAAACTCCTATTGGTGCACCAGTTCCATGACAATACGATTTTAATTGTTCTTTTCCATCTTGCAATCTTGGTTTCGTTGAAACCAAAATATAAACAGCAGTTGTATTTTTCTTATCAAAAATAACTATATCAGCTCTTTTTGGTTGAGCCTAAGTTTATGTTATACTCTACTGCCATTCTCTCAAAGTCGTAACCGTATTTTTGGTTTAAAACCATTAAATATAACTGTCTTACTATTTCTTCTGGCGTAAGTTTCATTTCTCGCTTTCTTACTAGGCATTCAACATAAGGTGTTTGCTTTCCTCTTACTTCTTTGATTATAATCGAATTTTTAAGACGTTTCAATTTTGGCTAATTTCAAATTGAGTAAGTTTGTAATTAGAATCTTTGAGAATATCAATAATTTTCATAGAATGAGAGTAGAAATAAAATAGAAATCTTGTTAATTAACTTTTAGCAAATCCAATTAGCAAAGTTATTGATTTTTTAGAAGTAAAAAAGATAAATTTGTATTTAATTCTCACTTTCAAAATCTAACTTTTAAATTTATCAGGTAATCACCGTAAAATAAGCAATCATACTAAGCGAAGACAAGAGACATTCAAAAGCATTGTCCGTTGAAAATTAGCTTGGAAGAAATCTTTCCACGAGATAAAAGTCCAGTAGACAAAATAAAGCAAAACGGGAGTGAAAAAGCTTGAAAAAGCCAAAAATAAAATTCGTATTGATAGGTAGAAAAATAAAAATAAAATCCGATTGTAGCCATTCCAAAAAATAGAATTGTAAAAACAAATGTTCCACGAATACCTAAAAGCAAACTAATCGTTTTGTCGCCTCGCTTTGCATCTTCTTCATGTTTGAATAATTTGTGTCATTGGATAAGAACCCAAAAGTAAAACCGAAATCAGACCAGCAGCTAGTAAATGTCTTTCTTGATAAAAAATTTCAAAACCTAAAGAGAACCACTAAAATTTGTATCAAAGTAAACCGTAAAATAAGCAATCATACTAAGCGAAGACAAAGGCATTCACAAGCATTGTCCGTTGAAAATTAGCTTGAGAGAATTGTTTTCACGTGATAAAAGTCCAATAGACAAAACAAAGCAAAACGGGTAGAAAGCAAAGCCTGAAAAAGCGAGAGAGGAAAACCTCATATTGATAAGTAGAAAAATAAAATAAAATCCGATTGCAGCCATTCCAGAAAATAGAATTGTAAAAATAAATGTTCCACGAATACCTAAAAGCAAACTAATCGTTTTGTCGCCTCGCTTTGCATCTTCTTCATGTTGATAAATTTGTGTCATTGGATAAGAACCCAAAAGTAAAACCGAAATCAGACCACGCAGCTAGTAAATGCCGTTGCTCATAAAATACTTCAAAACCATTGAAGGCAGTTAAAAAATCCTTTTCAAAAGCTAATACACACATTAAGTAGGTACACGCACCTTGAAAAATTCCAACGGTTAGCCAACCACCAATCGCATATTTTTTTAGTCTAATAGCTGGATGACTGTATGCCTTTGACATTAATCCATAAATAAAAACAAGCAACGCAAACTGCCAATTCACAAAAACAAAACTAAAAAAGAGTCCGATTATATCAAAAATAAGTGAAGTAGTGAGTAAGTCTTGATTTACTTTCGGTGGGTGTTGAAGTCCTCCAATACTTCCTTCATCTTTATCGTAAAAGCTATTAAAACCATTACTAGCAGGATAAACGAAAATATGCAAAATCACGAAAACAATAAAATACATTTGCCACGTCAGATGAACTGCCTGACTCAGCTGCAAAACAAAAAACAGGCATTAAGAAAATAGAAAACGGAATCCGAAGATGAAGAAGAGTAGAACGTGTAATCATAAAAGTAGTTGACAGTTTTTAACTGTCATTTTATAAAATTCAATATTATTTCAACGAAGTACGTATATTTTTCTCTAAAATCTAGCTACTTGTATTATTTTCTACCCAAAAAAGACGTTTTAAAACTTGAATAGTTTAATTTTGTGAATAATTACTACAAAATAATTCTATTTAATAAGGAATTTCAAATAAACTCGTTTTTAAAATAAAAATCGTTCAGATAAATCACTCATCTATGAAAAAAATAATTTTTAGTTTTCTCTTTCTCGTTATTTCATTTTCTGTTTTCTCACAGTCTGCAAATCTGATTATGGGAAAAGCAGAAACAAGAGAAACAAGAGAGTACGACCCAGCTACTTCTGTAGAAGGTACATTTTTGTTTCCAACAGCATTCGGAAAAATAGCCGTAACAAATGCAGCACATTCAAAATTTTTATGAGGTAGAAGTCTATCGTGTCGAACTTGTCTATTCAAAATATCCAAAAACAAACAACTTTCAAGAAATCCAGCAGCGAAAACTCAATATGGCTCGTCTGAATGAACTTGAAAAAACTGCTCCTCAATTATTTCAATCAAATGTAAAATGGGAATTTGTCGCTCATGTAGTCAATACGGCTGCACAAGCTAGAAATCTCTATCACGGTTTCGTGGTATATTACAAAATGAAAGAAGAAAACTGAAAAAGTTGAAATAAATGAAACTCCAGACAATCCAGAAATACCACAAAAATCCAGAAATTCCAGTACCTACTTTTGCTTATAATAATGAGTCAGAAGAAGCTACTTTTATAAAAGAAGGAAAGCCACAACCTAAATCTACGTATCAAGTTTTTGACCGTCAGAATTGGAAAGATGTAGTTGTGGTTTGTGATTGGACAGCAAGTATGTATCATTTTGCAACTCCAATTCTATTATGGCACAATCAGAAAAACTCACAAAATGATACTTCTTCTATTCAGAATTTTGTTTTTTTCAACGATGGAGATAACACACCCAATAAAGAAAAAAAGATAGGAAACACAGGAGGAATTTATGCTACTAAAACAGGAAGTACAGATGAAGCCTTTACAGATGATGGAAGAATCAAAAGCAGCAGGAACAGGTGGGATTTTCCAGAAAACGATGTAGAGGCATTAATTTACGCACAAAAAAACTATCCAGAAGCAAAAGCACTCGTTTTGATTGCCGATAATATGGCAAGTGTGCGTGATATAAAACTTTTAGAAAAACTAGCAGAATCGCAAAAACCTGTTCATATTTTGATTGCCAGAACAGAAGATATTGACCTTATTCGTTCAGAATATTGGGATATTGCCATACAAACGAAAGGAACAATTCATACGCTACAACAAGATATTTCTTTTGAAGAAGCCATTAAACATAAGAAGCGTTTAGATGATTTGGCAGCCATGAGCAAACGAGAACTCAAAAAATTAGAACGAAAAGAAAGAAAGAAAATGAGAAGAAAAAAAGGTGGATTTTAATTGATTTGGATAATTTAGAAAGGGATAAACACATAAAAGATTTCTTGAAAGAGTGAGGCTCAAAAAACAAGTGGTTTTTAAATTGTATTCGGCTTTACTGATTTTTGTTTATTTATATTTTTAATCTTACAAACTCTACAAATACTTCGGCAATTACTGATAATTGGTTAGGGTATTTGAAGTTAATTTTATTACCCAAAAAAATAAAGCTATTTTTACACTAAACTCACTCTTTCAATCCAAAAAAAACAGCTAGTTCTATGGAAAATCCTTCTTCAAAAACTCCAAACATAAATTCCAATAAAAAACAAATTATCGTTGTTGGTGCTGGTGCAGCAGGACTTTATGCAGCAGCTTTATTGATAGAACAAGGACACGAAGTAATTTTGTTAGAAGCCTCCAACCGAACAGGAGGACGAGTATGGACAAAAACAGAACGTTTTCCTTACAAACTAGAAATGGGAACAGAGTTTGTCCACGGAAAAGGAACATTATGGCACAAATTAGCCAAAAAAGCAGACCGATTACACAAAGAAGGCGATTCTTTTTTTTGTGGCGAGATGAATTATTCTCACAAAAGAAAATTCAGAAACTGCAAGATGCAAAACAATATTTTGCCGATTATGAAGAATTTTATGAAGGTCATCATAACTACGAAGGCGATGATATTTCAATAAGTAATTTTTTAGAACAACACGACATACGCCTACTCGCCAACCTGATGCCTATCGTTGGTACAAACTTTTGCTGGTGCGTTGGGAACAAATTTGGATAATTTGGGAATGAAAGCTCTAGCTGTAAAGTCGTACCGTTGGGAAGCAGGAGAACAAAATTATAGAATGTGCGTACCTTTTGAAAGTCTTTTGGAAGAATGGAAAGAGAAAACAAAACCGTTTTTACAACTTGAAAAACCTGTTGTTATGGTTCGTTCTTTTGAGGAAGGTGTTGAAATAATCACAAAAGATTTTCAAAATTATAGAGCCGATGCCGTTTTGATAACTGTTCCATTGACACAATTAAAGCAAAATAAAATTATATTTTTACCCGAACTACCAGAGAAAAAGCTAGAAGCGATTGATAAAATAGGAATGGATAATTTTGCGATTAAATTCTTTCTAAACTTTTCAGAAAATTTTTGGCAAAAAAAATATAACGACGGACAGGAAACAGAATATTTAGTAGGAATGGAAGCAGCCAATGAATATTGGGAAACTGTTCCGTACATCAAAAATCCCTCTACATTTGGTCTTACGGCTTTTATAATGGGAAATAAGGCAAAAAATTATACAGAAAATGGATTTTCAAAAGGACAGATTTTAGAACTTTTGATTGATGAAACTAGACAAACATTTTGACGGAAACGCTTCGGCTACCATTTTAGATTTTGATTATTTAGACTGGGCAAATGTAGAGTATATAGAAGGTGCATATTGTTATCCTTCCATTGGTTCGCACAAACTTAGAAAACATTTGGCTCGCCCTGTTGAAGATAAAATTTTCTTTGCAGGTGAAGCAACGCATTATAATGGACATTTTGCAACCGTTCATGGTGCGCTTGAAACGGCTAAACGTGCTGTGGAGGAGATTAATGAAAATTTTGTAGTGTAAAGAGTTGTTTCAATAACCTTTTATAAAAAAATATTTTCAATCTCAATTAATTCAATGTAGAAAAATAAGGGTCATTATTAATAAGATAGATTATTGTGCTGTCTTGTTGGTTATGAGCTACTACATTGTTAATCACAGTTCTAATGGCATCTTGACTAATTTTATTAAACATTGTTGTCCAGTAAATAAAAATAATAGTTGTAGAAGTATTTATACTATCAAGGCTTTGCACACAATTTCTCAACTGTTCTTTTTTTATTAAAAATTCGTTCAAATCCACACACAAGTTGGAGGGAAAACCTCAAAACGACCTAAAGTATTCCAATTCAAATTGCTCATTCCTCCTCTAGCATAACAGTTGGCTTGAAAAGAGATAAGCGAATCTCTATTAAAGTAATATAACTGTATAGGTTGGCTCATGTCTTTCACTTGAAGTGGATTTGTAGCTACTTCGTTCCTCATACATTCATAAGCAGTACTGTCTTGATGGGTAGAATAATGAACAATATTTTTGAAATCAATATTTTCTACTATTTGTTTGTATTTTGATTCGTCGAATGATTCTATATTTTCAATACCATATTTTTTAGATAAGAAATTAGAACAAGATGATAATGAAATAATTAACAAAATAAAATATAGTTTTTTCATAATTAATAGTATTTTTACAAGGTAATATGAGTATTACTTTTCAAATTCTGTATCAGAGCTTATTTTATTGAACATTATCAAACTAACGGTAACAAAGTGTATTTCTATACTCTATGTTTTCTATAAACTCTATAATTACAAAATCATCTTAAAAACATTCCCTAATTCTTCAATCAAATCAGAAGGTAACATCAACTCACTAGATTTGTTTTTGGCTGCAAATTCTCCAGCTTTTCCATGTAAAAAAACACCTAATAAAAGACTTTCCTCCGAACTGTAACCCTGTGCTAAAAGTGAAGTAATTATTCCTGTCAGAACATCACCACTTCCACCTGTTGCCATTCCAATATCGCCAAAAGAACTGTGATAGATATCGCCATTGGGTAAAGCTAAAGCAGAAAAAGAACCTTTTAGTAAAATGTAGAACTGATATTTCTGCGCTAAGTTTCTTAAAAGTTCATGTCTTTTTTCTACAGTAGAAGTCTTTCCAAATAGACGTTCAAATTCTTTTGGATGAGGAGTCAAGATTGAGTCTTTGGGTACAAAGTCCAACCAGTCTTCATTTTCGTTTTCATAATTTCTGTTTTGAGCCAAAATATTAAGTGCATCAGCATCAATTACGATTGGATAATTAATTTCTTTCAAAATCTGTAAAAGTAATTGCTGTGTTTCTTCTTCTGTACCGATTCCACAACCAATTCCGATAGTTTTGTAATTCTGTAATTTGTCTAGCAATTTGTTTGAAAAAGGACTTAGAGAATATTTATTTCTCTTCTTATCTTTTTTGCCTTTTTTATCAAAATCATCAACTAAAACCATCGCTTCTGGAATAGCTGTTTGCAGAATATCAACTCCACATTTTGGCGTTCTGATAGATAAAAGTCCTATTCCTGTTCGAAGAGCTGCCTTTGCAGAAAGCTGTGCTGCACCTATTTTTCCATAACTTCCCACAATCAAAAGTGCATGTCCGAACGTTCCTTTATATCCTGTTCTGGTTCGTGGTTTGTAGATTTGTTTTACTTTTTGAGTGGTAAGCCAGTAATTTTGAGTTTCTGTTTTTTCAATGAATTTTTTATCTAATCCAATATCCAACACTTCAAAATTTCCTACAAATTCACTATATTCATCAAAGAAAAACGATAATTTTGGACTTTGAAAAGTGAGAGTGTGTGTTGCCTTTATTGTTAGGTTTTTATCAAAATGTTGTTCTTTGCTTTGGTTTTCATCGGCAAAAAGTCCAGAAGGAATGTCAATCGAAATTACATTTTTATTAGAATGCTCGTTTATAAACTCAATCGTTTTGGCTGCAATCTTTTCAGGAACTCTATTTAATCCATAACCAAAAATAGCGTCAATTATCCATTCATTTTTATTATTCTTTGAAATAGGTAATTTTTTTAAATCGTCTTCTGTCTTTATTTCTACGGTTTTTATATTCGAAATTACCTTTATTTTCTCAAAATTAGCTTCAAAATCTTTACTTCTTTCATCAGAAAAATCTACTACATACACATTTATTTGAAAGGCAAAGTTAGATAATAGTCTAGCAATTACAAGTCCGTCGCCACCATTATTTCCAATTCCACAAAAAATATGAAACTCTGTATTAATTAGGTTTTGACCAAAATAGCTTTGAATCCAGTAAAAAGCCTTTTTCGAAGCTCTTTCCATTAAAGCTAACGAAGAAACAGGTTCATTTTTGATAGTTTCTTGGTCTGTTTGTCGCATCTGATTGGCTGATAGAATTTTCATTTTTGTATGGTTATTATTTAGATATTATTTTGGGAGATTTTTAACTAAAAGTTTTAAACGTTCTTTCAATGATTTGGTAAGTCCGTTTGATATGTATTCAAGTTTGAGTTTTTCAATTAATTTTTCGTCTATGCTACAAGATTCAATTATTTCAAATAATTCCATAATTTCCTCATTTTCAATTAATTGCAAATCGCTTTTTATCATATCAGAATAAGAACCTTCTTCGTATCTAAAAATGGTAGCGCATGTATATTCATCTTCTTGTGCAAAAACGATTGAAGGCAAACCTTGTTCTTTGACAGCATTTTGAGCTTTATTTATTCCAGTTCCCAATCGTTCAATATGTCCGAAAAGGTAAAAAACGCTTGCAATAGTTGGATTTACCAAAAAAGAATGATTTATTTTTCCTTCTTTTATCGTAGTAGAAAATGATTTAGGAAACAAACCAGGACTTTTTATTTCTAATCTATCATTAAAAAGTTCTATCTGAATAGCAGAGCGAATCTGTGTTTCATAACTTCAATGAATAAAAGCATTTGCCGTAATTTCTTTAAAAGCGATAAGAGGAATTTGATAAAAATCTTTACTCTTTTCTGTATTTCTATAAATTGGAATATGAGTTTGCAGAAGTCGCATCATTTTCTCAAACTGCTGAATAATATTTCCTGTAACTGTTTCTACTATAAGCACATTTATACGCTCTGTTCCCTTAAAAACAACGAATTTGGAATCTACGGCAGACTGACAAACGCCACGAATTTGATACCCTTCACACAAACAAAGAAAAGTACCTTTGTACAAATGACCGTTTTCAGCCAGCGAAAAAGCTCTTAATTTTTCTTGAACAGACAAATCGGCTGCATTGATATTATTTTCTGCAAAAAATTGTAACACTCGTATAGATTTGAAAAGTCGTTCTAAAGTTTCTGTTTTTAAATCTGAAAATGACTTATTTTGGAGTATTTCGGTAGTTGATATTTGCCTGTTATTCTTTATTTTATCCACAAAAATTTTATACTCTTTTCCTATTTCTGTATTCTGTTTTGTAAGTTTTGAAAATTCTGTTTTTAGATTTTCTATTTCTCTTTGAAGCTTAAAAAGATGTTCTAATTGCTGGTTTTCTTTATCAGTTTGAGGTTCTTCTTGTGTAGATATTTCGTTCAATTCGTTTTCCAGTTCTTGAATCCTATATTTCAACTCAAATTTTTGTGTAGAATCTGCACTAATAGCCAGCTCTTGCCTAAAAAAATTGAGCTTTTTGATAAGTAATTGTTTGTGATTATGTAAAGTTATGTTTGTCATCTTATCAAATTTTGATTTTTCCTTTTTACTAATTTACTCATTTTTCTGTTACTAATTTAGTATTTCTGAATTGAAATAAAAAAGCTTTATTTTTCTTTAAATTAATTCTGAATCAATTCCAAAATGAAAACATTTATTTATCTGTTTTTAATGACGAGCTTGTTCTGTTGTTCTAAAACCAGTTTTTCTCAAAACGAAACTATAAAAGAAGCTGATACAGAATGTAAAAAGGGAATTGATAGTGCAAAGGTAAATATTCAAAATCAACACTATGAATACAAGGTTTACGGAACAAGAATAAGTAATTATCATACTTTTTCAAAATTAGTACGAGAAAAATACTCTATAAAAGTTTCTTATGATGTAGGTTGTCTTGTTTTTGAGAAAGAAGAGTGTTATTCGGATTATATGAACAAAAAAACTAGAGAAAAGTATGGAAAATTTGAAATTGAAGAAATTTGGAACGAAGCTAACTATATAGACAGCGTAGGTTTGGGAAACCGAAGAGCTTTTTTTGAAGCAGGAAATGAAAAAATGTACAATTTGATTTATTCTAATTTAGACTTTACAAAAATATATGAGGAAGAGAAAAAACATAGAATTTTTGTTCAAATACATATTGATACAACAGGAAAGGCAAAAGTAGATTCAGTTGTCAGAACAAACTCTATCGAAACAAGACAAGAAATAAAGCGAGCCATCAAACTTTTGCCAAAATGGATAATAGCTACAAGAGATGGAAAAGCAATAGCACAAAAATTCAATTTAACGTTATTGTTTTCAGAAGAAATTAGAAAAAAGTATAACAAGTAAAGATAACAAAATAATTTACACAATTTACACTAGGATAGGTTAAAAAAAAGTTGATATTGGTTAGCAATATAATCTTGGCAAGCGTTAACGATTACCACAATGAAAAAGTAACCTTTCCATAATGAAAAAAAATGAACGTTCTAAAATTACATCAAAAAATAAAAATAGCCGTTTACGAGCTTTAAACGATGATTTTGAAAGTATTTGAGAAATAATCTAGCTATTTTCAGTATTGGTAAATGATTTGAAATATAGATAGTAAGTAAGTAAAACAGTTTGTAAAGATTTCTACAAGTTTCTGTTTGAGAATTTAAAAAAAATCTTCTCAAAATTTTTATCAGTAACTTCATTTTTCGGAAATCTTGCAAAGCAAAAGTAAACTTGAATAGTAAGTGTGTTTAGATTATTCTTTTAAACTAGAACAATCAATTTTTTACAACCACTAATTTTTTAACTATTCAAAAACACTTTTTAAAGATATAATTGAAAAATCTCTTCCCATTTTTTGCACGGAAGAGATTTTTTTTGTGCCTTTTAATTGCTTCTCACTCTAAAGAGTGAGCTACATAAATACACTATATTTTTCTATAATGACAAAACGACCTTTCCATAATGAAAAAAAATGAACGTTCTAAAATTACATCAAAAAATAAAAATAGCCGTTTACGAGCTTTAAACAATGATTTTGAAAGTATTTGAGAAATAATCTAGCTATTTTCAGTATTGGTAAATGATTTGAAATATAGATAGTAAGTAAGTAAAACAGTTTGTAAAGATTTCTACAAGTTTCTGTTTGAGAATTTAAAAAAAATCTTCTCAAAATTTTTATCAGTAACTTCATTTTTCGGAAATCTTGCAAAGCAAAAGTAAACTTGAATAACAAGTGTGTTTAGATTATTCTTTTAAACTAGAATAATCAATTTTTTACAACCACTAATTTTTTAATTATTCAAAAACACTTTTTATTAAAATATAATTGAGAAATCCTTTTCCATTTTTTTGTACGGAAAGGATTTTTTTATGCCTTTTATTCGCTTCTCACTCTAAAGAGTGAGCTACATAAATACGCACCTTTATTCTAAGCAAAAATAAATTATCTTTGTACTACAAATTCACATTTTAATGACGTTGCTAATGGTTAATAATTTAACATTAGCAATCGTCAATTATACAAAAAAAACTCATTTTATTTTTATGGATTCTATTCATTCTCTTCCTACTAATTCAAACGAACTTCCTCCTATTCTTCCACTTATTATTGTTGGTGCAAAAGATCTTGGAAAAGTTGCGCTAGAGGTTTTGCAAAGTACAGATAATATAATTTATTGTTTTCTTGATGAAGATTATAAAGAAGAAAGCTCTTCATCAGATTCTACTTCTATTCCTAATGAAATCAATCACGTTTCTGTAATGGGAAGTTCTGATGACGACGATATGATTAATCTTATCAATGATAAATGTGATTATTTTGTAGCCGTAGAAAATGTAATTGATAGAAAACGATTAATCAAAAAAATATACAAGCAAAGAAAAAAATATCCTGCCGTAGCTGTTCATTCTACTGCTCATATTGCTGACGATGCAACAATGGGTTACGGAACACTTATAGGAATGGGAGCAATGATAGGTGCAGATGTCAAGATTGGAACAAGTTGTATTATTAATGCAAACTCTACCCTTGATTATGAAGTGGAATTAGGAAATTTTACTCAAATAGGAATCGGAACAAATATAGGCTCAAATGTAAAAATAGAAGAAGATGTTTTTGTTGGAAATGGAGTAACTATTATTTCAGGAATAACAGTAGGAAAAGGCGCAAGAATTGGAGCAGGAAGCGTAGTTATGGCAAATGTAAAAGCTAAAGAAACTGTTTTAGGAAATCCTGCGAAGGCTCTTTCTATGTAAATTGTTGTCAATATGTGTTCGTTTCCCCAAAAACGAACTTTATTACGAAAACTCTTTTGATTAACAATGAATTACCTTTTTTTACTTTGAAATTACGTAATTTTGCAGTCTTATATAAAAAAATGTAGCAAACACTTTTAAGTGTTTTTATAATATAAAAATAAAATACAAGACACTAAAGTGTCTTCTACAAATATGAATACAGAAACTAGCATAAATATCCACCAACTTATTACCAAACACCTTCAAGAACGAATTTTAGTTTTAGATGGGGCAATGGGAACAATGATTCAACGCCATACTTTGGAAGAAGAAGATTTTCGAAGTGAGCGTTTTAAAGATTGGACACACGACGTAAAAGGAAATAACGACCTTTTATCGCTTACTCAACCTCAAATTATTAGAGATATTCACAAAAAATATTTTGCAGCAGGTTCGGACATTGTAGAAACCAATACCTTTAGTGCCACTACCATCGCTATGGCTGATTATGGAATGGAAGAATTGGCGTATGAACTCAATTATGAGTCTGCCAAACTCGCCAAAGAAGCAGCACCCGAATTTGGAGGATTAGAACACGAAACAAAACCTCGTTTTGTAGCTGGTGCAATCGGACCTACAAACAGAACGGCATCTATTTCGCCAGACGTAAACGACCCTGCTTACCGTGCTGTAACCTTTGATGATTTGGTAACGGCTTATTACGAGCAGGTTCGTGGTTTGGTTGATGGTGGAGTAGATTTGATTTTGATAGAAACCGTTTTTGATACACTAAACTGTAAGGCTGCACTTTTTGCTGTTGAAAAGTATTTTGATGATAGAAATATTCCACAAGAAGACCGTTTGCCAATTATGGTTTCGGGAACGATTACAGATGCAAGTGGTCGTACTCTTTCAGGACAAACAACAGAAGCATTTTATAATTCGATTGCACACGCAAATATTATTTCTGTTGGCTTAAACTGTGCTTTGGGAGCTGCACTTATGAAACCCTATATGCGTGAACTTTCACGAGTGGCAAACTGCTTTGTGTCGTGTTATCCCAATGCAGGACTTCCAAACGAGTTTGGACAGTACGATGAAACGGCTGCACAAATGGCTAGACTTTTAGAAGATTTTGCAAGTGAAGGATTGTTTAATATTGTTGGTGGTTGTTGTGGAACTACGCCAGACCATATTAAAGCCATTGCAGAAGAAGCAGCAAAACACAAGCCTCGTAAAATAAAGGAACGCAAAACTGCCATGCGTTTGTCAGGTTTGGAAGCCGTTACGCTTGATAAAAGCACTAATTTTGTAAATGTTGGAGAAAGAACCAATGTTACAGGTTCGAAAAATTTTCTCGTTTGATAAAAGAAGGCAAATTTCAAGAAGCATTAGATGTTGCAAAGCAGCAAGTTGAAGGTGGAGCGCAGGTCATCGACATTAATATGGACGAGGGAATGTTGGAGTCTCAAGATGCAATGGTTCATTTTCTTAATCTTGTAGGTTCAGAACCAGACATTTCTAAGCTTCCAATTATGATAGATTCCTCAAAGTGGGAAATCATTGAAGCAGGTCTAAAATGTGTACAAGGAAAAGGAATTGTAAATTCTATTTCGCTCAAGAAGGAAAAGAGAAATTTATTGAACAAGCGAGGCTCGTTCGTCGTTATGGTGCTGCCGTTATTATTATGGCATTTGATGAAGACGGACAAGCTGATACGTATGAACGTAAAATTGAAATCTGTAAACGCAGCTATGATATTTGGGTAAACGAACTTGGTTTTCCTGCCGAAGACGTAATTTTTGACCCTAATATTTTCGCCATTGCAACAGGAATTGATGAACATAATAATTATGCTGTCGATTTTATCAATGCTACAAGATGGATAAAGGAAAACTTGCCACACGCAAAAGTAAGTGGTGGAGTAAGTAATGTTTCGTTTTCGTTTCGTGGAAATGATGTAGTTCGTGAAGCGATTCATGCCGTTTTCTTGTACCACGCTGTAAAAGCAGGAATGGATATGGGAATTGTAAATGCTGGAATGTTGGAAGTCTATGATAATGTGGATAAGGAACTTTTGAAGTTTGTTGAAGATGTAGTTTTGAATAAAAATCCTGAAAATGGAACGGAACTTTTGGTTGATATCGCTGAAAAGTACAGAGGAGAAGGAAAAAAACGAGTAAAAGACGAAACATGGAGAGAAAATTCTGTAGAAAAGCGTCTTGAATATTCGTTAGTAAACGGAATTACAGAATATATCATTGACGATACAGAAGAAGCAAGACAGAAAGTTGATCATCCTTTGCACGTTATTGAAGGTGCTTTGATGGACGGAATGAATGTAGTAGGAGATTTATTTGGAGAAGGAAAAATGTTTTTGCCACAAGTGGTAAAATCGGCTCGTGTAATGAAACAAGCTGTTGCTCATCTAGTGCCTTTTTTGGAAATAGAAAAACAAAAATTGCGTGATTCTGGACAGGAAGTAAAGAAAAACGGTAAAATTTTGTTAGCCACCGTAAAAGGCGATGTTCATGATATTGGAAAAAATATCGTAGGTGTTGTTTTGGCGTGTAACAATTACGATGTTGTTGATTTGGGTGTAATGGTTTCGGCTGATAAAATTTTGAGTGAGGCTGTCAATCATAGTGTTGATGTAATTGGTCTTAGTGGACTTATTACGCCTTCGCTTGATGAAATGGTTTTTGTGGCTCAACAAATGGAAAAACAAGGCTTAAAACTTCCTCTTTTGATTGGTGGAGCGACTACTTCACGCATTCATACGGCTGTAAAAGTTGCCCCTGCTTATTCGGGTTCGGTGGTTCATGTGGTTGATGCCTCAAAAGCAGTTCCTGTCATGACAAATCTTTTGAACGATGAAGCAAAAGCAGCTTATTCGTAAAACAGTAAAAGACGAATACGCACAACTTGCAGAAGACCACGCAAAACGCCAGTCGGAAGCAAAATACATTTCTATTCACGAAGCACGACGCAACAAACTCAAAATTGATTGGGACAAAACCGACGATTACAGAACCTACATTTTTAGGAAATCGTTATTTCAATAATTATAATCTTTCTGAAATCAGAGAATATATTGATTGGAGTCCGTTCTTTATGACGTGGGGACTTACAGGCGCATATCCACGTATTTTCGATCACAAAAAACATGGAAATGAAGCCAAAAAATTATTTGATGATGCTCAAAATATGATGGACAAAATCATTTCTGGTCGTTGGCTGACTGCCAATGCTGCACTTGGTTTTTATCCTGCCAACGTCGTCAATGACGATGATATTGAGATTTATACGAATGATGAGCGCACGGAAGTTTTGACTTACTTTAGAAATCTTCGTCAGCAACAAGAAAAGACTGGCAAAACGCCAAATCTTTGTATTTCTGATTTTGTTGCACCAAAAGAAACAGGTTCAGGGGACAACTAAGAAAGATTATATCGGTCTTTTTGCTGTAACGACAGGAATAGGAATTGAGAAAAAACTAGCTGAATTTGAAGCAAAGCACGACGATTATAGCAAGATTATGTTACAAGCCTTAGCCGACCGTTTGGCTGAAGCCTTTGCAGAGTTATTGCACAAACAAACTCGTACACAATTTTGGGGCTATCAAAAAAATGAAACGCTTACCAAAGAAGATATTGTAAGAGAAAAATATGTAGGTATTCGTCCAGCCCCTGGGTATCCTGCGAATCCAGACCACACCGAAAAAACACTTTTATTTGACTTACTAAAAGCCACCGAAAAAACAGGAATTGAGCTTACCGAAAGTTTGGCAATGATACCAACGGCAGCCGTTTCAGGTTTGTATTTTTCACACCCAGAATCTATTTATTTTGGAGTAGGAAGAATCAGCAAAGACCAAATAGAAGATTATGCAAAACGTAAAAATATGTCCGTAGAAGAAATAGAAAGATGGTTAGGTAGTAATTTGAATTATTAAATCATTATTTTTTGTATATTGTAAACACCATTGGTTCTTTTTTTGGCTGGTGGTGTTTTTTTATTTATATAACTTTTCTATTGTAATGTATAACAGTTGAAACTCAAAAACTTTACTTTCCTTAGTAAGTGCTGAGACACCTAAGGGTTTTTACTGATTTTTTAAAAACAAGGGTTTTTACTGATTTATTAGAATAATTAACTCATTAGATTTGTAATATTAACTTCATTTTAAATGAAGTTATATTTATGAATAGTTTATGCAAAACTGAATGCACGAACATGAAAATTATTTCTTTACTTAAAAATTAATTATTATGTCTTTTTTAAAAAATGCTATTAAAACCATTGATCCAATGCCAGACAAGAAAAAAGAATTGACACTTGCTGTTAATTTGCTTTTTGAATTAGCTGAACAAAAAAGTGCTTTACAAGAAGAAGCTCTAAAACAATTGCTGAGAACTGCAGGAACACCTGAAAATCCTTCTATTCCAATTACTCATACGCTTGCTTTTCATAAAGAAACTAGAGCTTATGTGAGTTCTAGTGCAAGTAATTTAGTAGATACAGTCACAGGTGCTGTGAAAAAATTTATCTCAGGTGGATCTGAAAAGATTGTAGATGGTGTTGGTGAACTTCTTGCTGGAGGATTAGAAGCTATATTAGGAGCAGGTACTGGAACACAAGCAGAGATGCACTCTTACTACATTATTGTAGAAGGGCTTTCAATTGTTCAATTTGATATCATGGCTTGGCAACGAAGAATTGAAGCAACAGGTATCACTCAAGAAATTGAAAATGCGATGACTTTTACAGCCGTAAAATCAAGTGTTAATGTAGATAAAATCACATTTAACACTTTTCTACAAGCTATAAAGCTGAACTAGAGAAACTGAATTTTACAGATAGGAACTTTTGGATTTTATTAAAAAATCGAAGGAAGTTTTTGAATTATTAAGAGATTCAACTAGTAAAAAACAGAATATAACAAGCTCTATTAGTCAAAATTTAGTAGAACCTGCTACAATTAAATTTGTTGACTCTAATAAGGCAATCGCTGAAGGATTTGTTAGCCATTCATTAATGGCAACAAGATATACTTACTCTTTTCGTTTAAGTTATGATGTATTTGAAGGTAAAGAATACAAAGGGACAGTAAAAACAGATTGGTCTGTTTACTACAAAGGACATCAACATGGTGTAAAGCCTACGAAAAAAGAGATTGACTCTAAAATTGTTGTTTTGATTGGAGAAGTAGAAGAATGGTGTACTTCAAGAAATATTCCAGTTCCTACTCCTGATAATATTCAAGTTGGACATAGGATGAAAACTAAATCTGCTCACGGATAATATTGTAATTAATTACCTCCGTTAAGCGTAGTGTTTCACTACGATTTATCAGTTGGTAGGTCTTAGACTTGCGTTTTGGGGTGTACAAAATAGAGTAGAAATAGAAAGATGGTTAGGTAGTAATTTGAATTATTAATACGTAATTATTTGTATATTGTAAACACTATTAGTTCTTTTTTGAATTAGTGGTGTTTTTTATTGTGATAAATAGTTTCACCATATATTAAAACAAGAAAGTTTTATAAATGTTTTTACCTATTCTTACAAATTAGGGGTTTTTACTGATTTATTAGAGCGATTAAACTCTTAAATTTGATATATTAATTTTTTAATTCTAACTAAATGCAGTTACGTTTATGAAAAAGATAATTCTAATTTTTACAATAGTTTTACTTTCAACCTTATACTCTTTTTCTCAAAATTGTATAACAGACGCTGAGAACAGAACAGAGATTACAGAAAATTTGAAAGAAAACAGTTTCATCGCTCATATCGTAGTGCATAGGAATAGAAAAAGAACATTTAACGCAACAGCTTCTTTTGTTTCTCCCAATGTATTGATTGGTGCAGGACATTCTTTTAGAGAAAAATGGTATACTAAAGTTAGAAAAATAGAAATATTTATTGGTCAACGAAATGAAAGTGGAGAAAATATTTATATAGAAAAGTACGTGTTTACAAGAGACGAGATTAAACTTTGGGTAGATCCTATATTTCAAAAGAAAGGTAATCCAGACTTTGATTTTGCACTTATCGCATTACCTAAAAATATTGTTACTGATTTTTTCAGTCTAAATACTTTTGAAAAACTAAAAGATAAAATAGAAAAAGTAAAAATAAACGGATATCTGAGAGACAAAGGAAGTAAAACATTGTGGACTAAGAATACTTCTGTAAAAAATATCACTGTAAGAAAAAATATTTTACTTTATGATATGTTTACATTCACAGGAGATAGTGGTGCTCCAATTTGGAGCGAGTTTAATAACACTTACTATTTACTTGGTGTTCATGGCACTGGAAATTACAGAAATGGAAGTTGTAATGCAGGAATAAAGCTTACAGATGATAGGATAAATTTAATAGAGAATTTTATCAAAAAAAACCTCATTTTTGAGTAAATTTCAAACATTATTTTTTGTATATTATAAACACCATTGGTGGTATTTTTTAATAATTGAACGCTATTGCGTTTATTAATAAGTTGCCTGCTATGCGAAAAAAATACCATACTAAAACACTTTTGAAGTATGATAAAAAAGAATGATAACAAACCACAAAAAAATATAGAAGGAACAGTTTATGAAGTTTTATCTATACTCTTATTTTTATTAGTTTGTTCTTATGCAGGTTACGAGAAAGATGTAAATGTATTTTACAAATGGTTAGTTGTTCCACTTATACCTTTTTTGGTTTCTTTATTTTATAAGTCAGGTAAAATTGGAGACAATCTTAAAAAATTAGGAATTTCCATTGTAGGCATATTTACTTACTTAGATTCCATTGGAATTAATGGGCTACCTGCAATATCAATGTTTGTACTAATTGTATTAGGGATAGTCAATTTTTATTCATCAGAAAAAATGTGGAGTGAAATGGTAAAAATTACAGGAGGTATTTTTACAGGTTCATTAGCACAAGCAAGAATAACAATTAAAAAAAACAATAAAAAAGATAAAAAATGAAAAAATATTTAAATAGCAAATTTTGAATTTCGGAAAGAAACAGTTCAATTAGTATTGAATTACTTGCAGGACTTTCAACTTTTATGAGTTTGGCTTATATTGTTGTAGTAAACCCTGCAATTTTATCCGAAGGTGGAATTGACAAAAGTGCTGTGTTTTTTGCAACAGTTTTAGTTTCTGGACTCTTTACGATCATAATGGGCTTTAAAGCGAATTTACCTTTTGCATTAGCACCAGGTTTAGAAATGGATGCCTATGTAGCATTCTATATTGTTGGTGTTTTAGGATTTTCTTGGGTAGAAGGACTTGCTATTGTTTTTTATTCAACTCTAATTTTCTTTATTCTTACTGCATTAAAGTTACGACATAAGATAGTGGATAGCATACCCGATTTAATGAAACACAATTTAGCAGCAGCAGTTGGTATTTTTATTATTATGATAGGTGGTAAACTTTCTGGCATTATCGCCTTTAAAGACGCAACCCCAATAGGTTTAGGCGATTTTACAAGTAATTCAGCTATTTGTCTTTACATCGGACTTGCTGTAATTTTTGTAACTGAAAAAATACTAAACTTTAAAGGATCGATTTTAATTAGTATAATTGTAACAGCAATATACTGTAATTTCGTTGGCATTGGTGGTGGAACTGAACCTGTTACTTATTCTACAAAAATGTTTTCTGCAACTGGAAAATTTGTTGAAGGTTTATCTGTAATCCTTGATACTCGTTCTTGGGCACCAATCTTAATTTTATTCCTTGTAGATTTTTATGGAAGTATAGCTAAAATTATTGGACTAACTGTCAATACCAATATTTTCAAAGGTAACCAATCTGAAGACGAAAAAATAAAAGGTGGATTAATGATAGATGGATTAGCTGCACTTTTTAGTCCAGTTTTTGGAACAAGTAGTGTTACTACTTTCGTAGAGAGTAGTGTTGGGATTAAAGAAGGTGGCAGAACAGGCTTAACTGCAATAGTTTGTGGAGTTTTATTATTAATGTGTTTTTTATTAGTACCTTCTTATTAAATTTATTCCCGTAGTTGCAACTGCTTCTGCACTTGTCTGGGTTGGACTATGGTTAATGCCGAAAGGTATGATAACTCTATTTTCAGAAGACAGAAAAATCTGGAATAGTTATACAACTATTGATAAGATAATTTTAGTAATTATGACAGTAGCAGTACTTATTTCATTTTCGTTACAATATGCTATGATACTGGGATATGCTGGATACATAGTAAAATCTATTCTAAATAAAAAGAAGATGAATATTTATTTAGTTATTTCGTTTATTCTATTGTTATTGGGTTCTTTAGCTCAATTTTTACAATAATCACAGGCTATCGCTCGTTTTTAACGAGTGATTTATATATATTCGGCTTGTAGCTGTGGTTTTTGTAGTTGTTGTTCCAGTAGTCTTTTTTCGTATCAGATAAATAAAACTTTTCAAAGCAAGTCCAAAAACAAGGACTTGCTTTTTGTTTTTGCAATAGATAACATACAAATACAGAGTACCAAAACTGAAAATAGATTTTCTGGGTTAAGACAACAAGATTTGTATATTGAATTTACGCCTTCTTTGGGTAGACTGCAAACCGTTAGCTGACATGTTATAAAACAGATATGCTTAAATTCGCAAAAAAATAGTAGATTTGTAACTTAACAAATTTAATATGAAAGTAGAGAAATATCACTTAAAATCTGAAAGTAAATTTACACGTTTTCAATTTGTAAGTGAAGGACCAAAAGGTGCAATTAGAAAATTAATTGAGTTTCAAGAAACAACTAATTCGCAAGTTTTTAATTTAGCTTTTGGTGATTATAACCCATTGACAGATGAAATTGATGATTTGGCAGTTTCTAATAATGGTGATACCGAAAAAATTTTAGGTACAGTTGTTACTGCACTTTATACATTTTTTGATGAATTTCCAACTGTTTTTGTTTACGCAACAGGAAGCACAAAAGCAAGAACAAGACTCTATAGAATGGGAATTGCAAAATTTTATGACCAAATGAAAGAAGACTTCTATCTTTATGGACAAGTTGGAGATGATTTTCCTGAATTTGAAATTGGTATAGATTATGAAGGATTTTTAGCACAAAGAAAATTTAATTAAAAAAATAGAGAAATGAAGAATAAACAAAATTTAGGCGATAAAATACCTTTTATTACTATCAATAAAAGTTTGGACAAGTTGCGTGATAAAATAATGTTTCCAAAAAAACTTGAAAAGGCAAACGAAATTTTATTGACAGCAAGATTACCAAAAAATAAACACATCAGCTAACATTGGCGCAGGCTATCGCTCGTTTTTAACGAGTGATTTATATGTATTCGGCTTGTAGCCGTGGTCTTTAGTAGTTGTTGTTCAAGTAGTTTTATTCATAATCAGAATTTAAACGTAGCAGAAAAAATTATTATCTTTTGTATATTGTAAACACCATTGGTTCTTTTTTTGGGATTGGTAGTTTTTTAGTGATTGAACGCAATTGCGTTTATAAAAAAATTGTATGCAGCACTAAAAAAATAATGCTAAATGCAAACCTACCTACAATTTAAAAAATACGTAAATTTTTTACATAAAAAACGCTATATGAAACAACGATTTTATCTTGACACTTCAGTTTTTGGTGGAGTATTTGATAAAGAATTTGACCATTTTACTTTACAACTATTTGAACGAATTAAACTTGGCAAAATAACTTGTGTATATTCTGAATTAGTAGAAACTGAACTTGTAAAAGCACCTAAAAAAGTAAGAGATTTTTTTAGAAGCCTGCCAAAAGAAAGTTTGGAAAAAGTCAAAATAACAGACGATGTTCTTTTACTTGCAACTAAATATGTCAAAGAAAAAGTTGTTGGCGAAACAAGTTTTGATGATTGCATTCACATTGCAACAGCCACAATTCATAGAGCAGACATTTTGGTAAGTTGGAACTTTAAACATATCGTGAACATTTATAGAATACGTGGATATAATTCAATAAATTTAAAAATGAATTATCCTTCATTGGAAATACGCTCACCTAAAGAAATAGCCGAATATGAAAACTAAACAACAAAACGAAAAAAAGGAATTTGATACGGTAAAAACATTTCGTAAAATCAAAGATCAAGTTTCAAAAGACTTAAAAGGAATGAGTTTTAAGGAAATAAAGGAATATTTGAAAAAGGAAAGCTCGAAAACTACAAGCCGAGTAGAAGTTACATATTTAGCATCTTACCGTGATTTTGTCTTTTTGAGTAAAATCTGTATCTTAGTTTTATATTTTATAGTGAAATTAAACGAATAATTTTATGAACCCAATAACGGTAGATAGTAGTGGAGAGCGTTTTTTGATAAGTGTAGATAAATCTTTTATGGATAAAGCGTTTTTGGTAGATTTTGTAGAACGTATCCGAATAGAATATTTAGCTCAAAAGATAAATTTTGATGAAGAACTACAAGAACTAGGAGAGGAGATAAAACAGAGTTGGTGGACAGAAAATAAAAGTAGATTTATCAACCCAAGCGATTTAAACAATGAAGATAGTAATAGTTGATACGAATATCCTTTTTTCTTCTCTGCTTGCTGGTGGAACGAAGTTACGTGAAGTGCTTTCTAATAAGAGTTACAATTTTTATGCTCCTAACTTTTTGATTGCCGAAATTTTCAAGCATAAAAGCAAGATACTCAAATGTACTTCTGCTACTGAAAGTGAAGTTGATGAGTTTTTGGTAAAGTCTTTACAAAATATCCAGTTTGTAAATGAAGGTCTTATTTCTACCGAAAATTTTATACAGGCTTACAGATTATGTGGAAATGTAGATGAAAAAGATACTCCTTTTGTAGCTCTTACATTAGAATTAGACGGAAACTTATGGTCTGGCGACAAACCATTAAAACAAGAACTTACTCGCAAAGGATTTACAGCATTTTTTGAAATGGAGTAAAATAAACTTTCATTGGCTATCACTCGTTCTTAACGAGCGATTTATATGTATTCGGCTTGTAGCCGTGGTTTTTGTAGTTGTTGTTCAAGTAGTTGATTTTATCATAAATCAACCTTCTCAAAGCAAGTCCAAAAACAAGGACTTGCTTTTTGTTTTTGCAGTAGACAACATACGAATACAGAGTACCAAAACTGAAAACACATTTTTTGCGTTACGACAACAAGATTCGTATATTTAATTTATTTTGACAGATATTGTTACTAAAACATTTTATTTTATGAACGTAAAACAAGAAATTACTCAAATTGTAGATACTTTGCCAGACGAAGTTTTAAACGAACTTTTAGAGTATTTGCGACAAGTTGAAAAAGTGTCGCAAGAAAAAATGCGTTTGTCCTTAAACCTAAAAACTATCTTAACCGAAGACCGAGAACTTCTTGAAAAATTAGCAAAGTGATAGATTTACATGAAGTTTTTGAAATCCACCAAATTTTGATACAACAATTTGGTGGTTCAGAAGGAGTAAGAGATGAAGGTTTACTAAAATCAGCCATTGAAAGACCTTTTAGTGGATTTGGCGAAACAGAATTTTACAAAACACCAGAAGAAAAAGCAGGTGCTGTTTTGGAAAGCATCGTCAAAAATCATCCTTTTATTGACGGAAACAAACGGACAGGTTATGTTTTGATGCGTTTGATTCTGATGCAATTTGGAAAAGATATAGCAGCAACACAAGATGAAAAATATATTTTTGTGATTGAAGTTGCATCAGGGGAAATTGATTTTCAAGAAATTGTTGCTTGGATAAACAAACGAGCAATAGACAAATAATGTAAGCATTATCTAGTTTGAGTATATCATAAACCAAACTTTTCAAAGCAAGTCCAAAAACACGGATTTGCTTTTTGTTTTTTCGTACCTTTACAAAAAATATAAAACCATTCGTAGAAGAAATAGAAAGATGGTTGGGTAGTAATTTGAATTATTAGTAAATTCTATTTATATTAGCAATAAAACACACTCTTGAAAAATAAAAATGGTTACAAGACAAAAAAAAGTTTATGTTTTGTGACTATTTTATATAGAACCCAATATTAGCAATGGCAAAGAAAAGAGCAGAAAGTAGAGCAAGATACTTTATAAGGACACAAAGTACGAAAAGAGGTTGGAATACGTCTCATGTTTCAATAAATGGAGATTTCTTAGAAGAACAGGAAATAATGGATTCCTTTCCTAACATAGGACTAGGACGTGAAAAGCCTGATTTTTTGGTGTGTTTCAAAGGAGAGCCTGTTATGGTTATTGAAGCAAAAAACGAAGCTAAGAAAATTGATGATGCTATTAGTGAAGCAATAGATTACTGTGAAACGATAAATAAAACTAAAAAATATGCTATTAAAGTTGCAGTAGGTGTAGCAGGAGAAGAAGATAATGGTTTTTTTGTTAAAGTAAAGTATTTAAAAGATGGTAATTGGATAGAGCTAAAATCAAGTGGGTATGAAATATCTACAATTCCGTCTAAGAAAGAAATTGAACTTGCTATCGCTGCTGATGACGGAACAACTAACGTAACAGTTCCAAGTAGTGCAGAATTTATAGATGCAGCTATTGAATTATCTAAAATATTAAGATATGCCAAAATTGAAGCTCCTTTAAGACCTAAAGTAATGGGTGCTATTGTTTTGGGTATGTATCAAGGAGAAATTGATGTTACAATAGGAAAAGAGTTAGAATCATTAAATAGACTAATTTATGACGCTATTTTTGATAGTGTTGATTTAAGAGAGGAAACTAAAATCCAACTTGAAGAAGCATTAAGACTTACTGGAGGAGATTACTCAAGATTAAGTTCTAAAATACAAAGAATAGTTTCTATTTTGAAAAGATTAAATGTTAGATCAGTTCTACAAACAGATACAGATTTTTTAGGTTTATTTTATGAAGCATTTTTGAGATATGGATATGATAATAATGCTTTAGGAATCGTATTTACTCCTAGACATATAACTAAATTTTGTGTGAATCTAATTGAGGTCAAATCTTCTGATAGAGTAATAGATATAGCAAGTGGTACAGGTGGATTTTTAGTTGCAGCTTTTGATGAAATGATGTTTAAGGCAAAAGGTGTGAAAGCAATTAATAAAATAAAGCAATCATTGTATGGGTTTGATACAAATCCAACTGTTTGGCTCTTGCGACTTTGAATATGTTTTTCAGAGGAGATGGTAAAAGTCACATGGAAAATGTAAGTTGTTTTGAAAAAAAATCTGATATTGAAGGGAAGTTTACTAGAGCATTTTTAAATCCTCCTTTCTCACAAGATGAAGAACCTGAAAGAGATTTTATTGATGTACTCTAAATTCCTTAGAACCTGAAGGCTTAATTGCTGTTGTAGTAAAAGCTGGAATATTTGCCGATGATGAAAATAAAATATGGCGAAGAAAATTAGTCCAAAATCATACTATTTTAGGAGTTATTAGTTTACCAGAAGATTTATTTTATCCTACAGCTGCTCCTACTTCTATTTTTATAGCAAAAGCTCATATTCCTCAATCAGAAAATAATACCATTTTTATGGGGCAAATTTGGAACGATGGATATGAAAAGTTAAAAGGAAAAAGAGTGGAATGTGTAGGTTCACAACTAGAAGAGATTTTAATTGCTTTTAGCAACTTTAAAAATGGTTCTGTATTTAAGTCAGAATTAGCAACTACAATTCTTGGTTCAGAAATAATAAATGGACAAGAGTTTAGTCCTCAACAATGGTTGCCTCAACCTATCATAACTGAAAAAGAATTAAAAAAAGAAGAGCAAAAATTAATATTATCTTTATTTAAAGCTGTTTCAACAATACCTGAATTGGCAGATGAAGTTTTGGAAGAATTTCCTCAACATTTGAATGATAAGCCTTCATTAGAGTATAAAAAAACAGGAACAGTAACTGACTTTTTTACTGTCCATAATGGAAAGTCATCAGGAGAAAAAAACTATTTGGAAGGTAATTGTCCTTATATTTCAAGTGGAGATACAACAAACAGTATAATAAGATTAGTAGAGCAAGATGAGGAACAAGTATTTGAGGAAGGAGCAATTACTATAACTGCATTTGGACAGGCTTATATTCAGCCTTGGCAATTTATGGCAAGAGGCAATGGAGGTAGTTCTGTAAGAGTGCTGATACCAAAATTTAAAATGTCTTTTAATGAAATGTTGTGGTTTGCTACTCAAATTAATATTCAAAGATGGCGTTTTTTTTATGGAAGAATGGCTATAAAATCTCGTTTAGAGAGGTTAAAAATAGCAGCTCCTAATGAAGAAATTTTAGATTCAGGAAATACAGTTTATAATCGTATAAATGAATTTAAAGACAAACTATTCGAATTAAGTCAGTTTTAAACTTCTACTGTTTGTATTTTTCACACCCCAAATTACCCACCTGTTCGTAGTGTCACACTACGAGCCTAAATGTATTTAAGCGTCACGTTTTGTATTCGGTACAATACAAGCGTGACGCTTTTGTTTTGTATAAAATTATCCAAAACGCTAAAAACAGATGTTTTTCTAAACCACTTTCTTCTTCACATAATACCCAACTAATCGATGCACAATAGCAGATACAAAAACCAAAAAAGCAACGGCACTCCAAAGCAGTTCTTTTTGTTCAAATTCAGTTTGATGTAGCGCAAAAGCAAGATAAAAAAAAGAACCGATTCCTCTAATTCCTAAAAAAGCTACAATCCATCTATGTTTCCAAGGCATATCAGTTCCGAGTGTTGCCAGAATACCAAACAAAGGACGAAGAATAAAAATAAAAGCCAAACAAATTCCCATCATAGACAAAGGCAACGTACCAAACCATTTTTGGACAACATAACCACCCAACAGAAATAAAATCACTACCGTAAGAAATAACTCTGTTTGTTCGATTACATCGTGCATTTCTTGATGAAATTTGTGTTGCTTTTCGTAATGCCTCATAGTAAGAGCAGCCACAAAAACAGCGATGAAACCATGCGCATGAGCAGCTTCTGTTATGCCATAGACAAACAAAGTAATTGCAACTGCTAAAAATCCTAATCGCTTAGGAGTAAATTTAATTTTTCGTGGCAACTCAAAAAATGTCCACGCCATTACTTTACCCATCACATAACCTATCACAATTCCTCCTCCAATTCTATATAAAACATCTTTCCAAATCCACGTACCGAGCCATTCTCCATAATTCAGTCCATACATCGCAACAGCAACAGCCAGCCATGTAAAAGGAAAAGCCATTCCATCATTCAACCCAGCTTCTGCCGTCAAACTAAAATTAATTGGGTGTTCTTCTTCTTCTTTTTCCTCTATTTTTACCTGAATTTCACTTGCCAAAACAGGGTCAGTAGGCGCAAAAACAGCTCCCAACAATACAGCAGAAGCAGGTACAAGTCCGACCCACCAACCCATCAAAATTACCGAAGCAATAGAGAGTATCATCGTAATTCCTACCAGAAGTAAAGGCACACGATAGCCTTTAAACGAAAAATCTTTATCAATCTTCAATCCTGCTCCCATAAGACTAATAATTACGACCAGTTCAGTAAGTTTTAAGATTTCAAACTCGTACTTTATAGGGTCTGGGTCAGGCAAGTTTATGGGAAGTGAATAAAAAATCATTCCTAACAAAAGAGCAAACAAAGGAACATTAAGAATTTGATATTTCTCAAATCTTTTTAGCCAAGGGATAGCCAAAACAAGTAAGCCGACCAAAATATAAATCCAAATATATGTATCCATTGTTTTTCTTTTTGAATGATAGAGATATATAACTACAAATTTGAGTGATAATTGTTATTTCTAACTCAATATTTAGTTACATTAATTCATAACTTGCATTGTCAATCTAAAATTAATCAACTAAAAAAAAGTGAATTTCAAACCAATCATTGAAGAGATATATCAAAAAATAAAAGTCATAGAAGACAAAGGAGAATTAGCTTCTTACATTCCAGAACTCGCTTTTATAGATGCAGAAAATTTTGGTATTTATATTTCTACGCTTGATAACAATAATTTTGGTATCGGAAATTTTGACATTAAATTTTCCATTCAAAGTATTGCAAAAGTGCTTTCACTTGTTTTGGCGTACAGAATGCTGGGCGAAAAAATTTGGCAAAGATTAGGCGTTGAGCCGTCTGGAAATCCATTTAATTCCCTTGTTCAGCTTGAAGTAGATAATGGTATTCCTAGAAATCCATTTATCAATGCTGGTGCAATCGTAATTTCGGATATTTTGATTAGCAACTTGGACAACCCAAAGGCAGATTTTTTGGCTTTTGTGAGAAGTCTTTCTACTCATTCGGAACTGAATTATTCAAACGAAGTCGCTACGTCAGAAAAAACAATAGGATTTCGAAATGTTGCGTTATGCAATTTTATTAAATCTTTTGGAAATATTGAAAACGAACCTACGGAGGTATTAGATTTTTATTTTGACCTTTGTTCATTAGAGATGAATTGTCAAGAGCTTTCAGAATCCTTTTTATTCTTAGCAAATAATGGGTGTAGAATAATGGATAATCTCGCCATTCTTACAAAAAGTCAGGCAAAACGAATAAACGCACTTATGCAAACATGTGGATTTTACGATGAATCTGGAGAGTTTGCTTTCAAAGTTGGATTACCAGGTAAAAGTGGCGTTGGAGGAGGAATTATTGCCGTTCATCCAAATCAATATACGATTGCTGTTTGGAGTCCGAAGCTAAACAAAAAAGGAAATTCGTATAAAGGAATGCGATTTTTAGAAGATTTTACTACCAAATCAGAATTGTCTATATTTTGATTTGTAGGTAGTACATAGGTTGAAATAAAACCAAAAACAAGTCCTTACCATTTGCAGTTATGTAAGTCAAACAACTCATTTCTTATAAAAAACAATTATGAAAAACATCTTCGAAGCACTACGAAAAGACCACGATATACAGAGAGATTTAGCTGACAAGCTCATCAAAACTTCAGGCGATACTTCTGAAAGAAATACATTGTACGACCAACTCAAGCATGAATTAAAAATACACGCAGATGGAGAAGAGCGTCATTTTTATGTTCCTTTATTTGATGATGACCTGACACAAGAACACGCACGTCATGGAGTAGCCGAACATCATGAAATGGACGAGCTTACAGAAAAGTTAGATGAAACTGAAATGAGTTCTTCTGCTTGGCTTACATATGCGAAAGAATTACGGAAAAAAGTATATCACCATTTAGAAGATGAAGAGCATACGATTTTTCAGTTGGCAGGTAAAGTTCTTTCTGAAAATCAAAAGACACAACTTGGTAGTGATTATCAAGATTTTATAAAAGAAAGAAGAAGTTAGAGATAACATTTTTACTCTCAAAGAATCCTATTTATGAACCAAAACCCAAAGCTCTACTTCTTCCTCAGCACGCCAGTTTTGGTCTCGTTTTGTTTTGATAGAAGCAGCTTTTACTTTCTTTTTAAGATATTTTTCTAACTTAAATCTTCCTCCTTTTTCTATTTCTTTTTGTAGTGGATGTTCTTTCGTAATATTGGTAATCCTAGCTAAATTAGAAAACAGAATTACAATTTTTCCCTCTGATAAAAGTCGTTTTTGTGCTTCTTCAAAAAAATTAGGAAACAGTTTTTCGTCGTAATAAATGGCTTCATCTGTACTTCCATTATTATTATCTTTATCATTAATTTGAGGCAACCAAGGAGGATTAAAAACAATTAGTTCAGTTGGTTTTTCCCATTTACCAAAAAGATGACCAAAGTCCAATTCTATTTTTCTAGATAGTTTTGTATCTCCCATAAATTCTTTTAATCCTATAATTGCATTCGGATTTATATCGGTTGCAAATACTTTTTGAAATTTATGTTGGATTAATTGTAAAGAAAGAACACCACTTCCGACACCAATTTCTATTGCTGTTTTTTTAGTACCTTCATAGCGTTTGAGCCAGTTGTTGAAAAGTATCAAATGGTCAAAACGAGTAGGAAAATACGTTCCATAATAAGGATGTAACTTGTTTCGCAAAACAGGAATCGAAATACCGTTTTTGTACCATTGCCACGCACTATTTAATCCTTGAACTTGTGGAAAAGGAAGTAAAAAATCTTTCGTTTCTGGATATAATTTTTCTAACCAACCAATTTGAGGAGCTTTTTCTACCTTTAATTCATTACCTATAATTTCTAGTAGAATAAGATTGGATAGTTTTTGATATTCTGCTCTATAACTACGCTGTTCTTTAAAAGTCTTGTTTGGAAATTTAGTTTTTAGATATTCGTGTAATTCTTTTAATAGCAATAATCCATTACTATAAACTTCTGTAATTAGTACAAATTTTCCTTTTTCCAACTCTTTAATTATAAACTTTACATCTGTTTTATTATTGAAAATCAGTAATTTTTCTTTTGTATAAATTGGTTGTGGTTTGTTTATTTTTATGTCTTTCATTAGAGATTGTCTTTGAGTTGAAATTGATGCAACAAACGAAATATTTGTTCTCACAAAGTTAGTAAAGAATTATTTTGAGTGAAGTTATGCCTATATATGATTACAAAAAACAATTTTGACTAAATTATCCAAATGATTAAAAAAATACTACTTTCACTTGCCAGCCTTTTCTTGATTTGGCAATCTTTATCCAATTATTCTCCAAAGGCATCATAGAATGAGAATAATGAGGATAGAAATTTTGAGGCAAAGGCAAAAGAATCAAAAGCAAACAAAATAAATTTGTTATATTTATATTTTTAAAATTACTCAAATCATAAAAATTATGTCAAAATATTATATTCTCAGAGCAATATTACTTGTATTTTTGGTAATTGGTACACTATCTTGTGGAAAAGATAAAGAAGAAGAAACCAAAATTGTTCCTGCTCCAGAAATAGATTTCGAATCTGCCGAAACTTCTACACCTTCAGGATTATCGGTAGTATATACCAACACAAGTAAAAATGCTGACCCAACTAGTTATAAATGGACTATTGAGTATATAGGAATAAATTCTCCAGACGAGATTGCTCCTCAATTAATTTATGAATCTACAGACAAAGACATTTCATATACTTATACTACTCTTGGTTATTATAGAGTTTCATTATTTGGAAGTAATTCTAATGGTATTGGAACGTCAGCTTCATTGACTAGATATTAGTAATGCGTTTTTAATAGTTTTATCAAAATCCTTTTTCCTCTTTATTATTTGGAAGAAGGATTTTTTGATTAAAGACACAAAACGAAATTTTTACTACGTGTAAACCTAATTGCAAATAAAGATCAGTATTAATAACAATATGAGTACTATTTTCCGATTTCTGCATATAAATTTGTTTTCGACAAAATAATAGTTTGCTTTTTCCATAAAACAGGGTTTGCAAATCCTATTCTATGGAAAAAAGACGATTGTACAGAATAAAATTTGCCAACTATTTGTTTATTTAGAAATGTTACTTATATTGAATAAGAACACTTTTTGTCTACCTTTGCAAACCAATCAAAACTAAAAAGCTATTACTTCCTCAAATGCCAACCAAAAATTGTTTCATTCCCTTCAAAAAATCTATTTCTGAAATAGAATTACCTACACTTTTTAATTTTCCTTTTTATTATCAAGCACACCAAATTGTAAAAGTAGCTGCAAATCAGGTTCAAGAATATTTGATTACTCAAAATGATTGGAAACACAACTTTGGCTTAAATAAAGAAGATACAGGCTTAGTAATTGGAAAAATGTTTGGCGTTTTGGTAGTGAAAAATAATGAAAATGAAATTGGTTTTCTAGCTGCCTTTTCTGGTAAATTAGCCGATAGCAACGAACATGATTATTTTGTTCCTCCTGTTTTTGATATTTTGAAAAAAGATGGTTTCTTCAAAAAGGAAAAAGAAATCTTAAACTCGTTAAACAGAAGTATAGAAAAATTAGAAAGCAATAAAGATTTTAAAAAATTGACTATTTTCTTTGAAAATGAAAATGAATTAGCCAAAAAGGAAATAGAAGAAAGAAAAACAGAGTTGAAGAACAAGAAAAGAGAACGAAAAGTAAAACGAAATCTAGCAATCACGGAATTATCTAATCAAGAATTGTCGGAAAAAGAATTCGAAAACTTAAAAGAAGAATTAAAAGAGGAAAGTCTGAAACAACAATATTTTTTCAAAAAACTTCGACTTGCTTGGAAAGAGCGTTTGGAAAAAACAGAAACAGAGCTTAACTTTTTTATAAATAAGATAACAGAACTCAAAAACGAAAGAAAACAACGCAGTACTAATTTGCAGCAACGTCTGTTTGATAATTATAAATTTCTGAATGCAAAAAAAGAGTACAAAAGCCTTCAAATTATTTTTGGTAAAGAATTAGAAATTGCTCCTCCTGCTGGTGCTGGCGAGTGTGCAGCTCCAAAATTATTGCATTATGCCTATAAAAATAATCTAAAGCCGATTGCATTAGGAGAGTTTTGGTGGGGACAATTACCAAAATCAGAAATACGAAAACACAAGGAATTTTACCCTTCTTGTCGTAATAAATGCGAACCTATTTTGGGTTTTATGTTGCAAGGACTAGAGGTGGAAAAAAATCCGATGCTGAATAATCCAGCGCAAGGTAAAACATTAAACATCGTTTATGAAGATGAATATTTATTACTTATAAACAAACCTGCTGAGTTTTTGTCCGTTCCTGGTCGGAATATAAAAGATTCGGTACAAACTAGAATGCAAAAAAAATATCCTACTTCTATGTTAGTTCATCGTCTGGATCAAAGTACTTCTGGTTTGTTATTGGTTGCAAAAGATAAAAATACATATCAAAACTTGCAAAGTCAGTTTATAAAAAGGACAGTAAATAAGCGTTATTTGGCTGTTTTAGACGGAATAATAAAACAAAAAGATGTGTTTGTAGATTTGCCATTGCGTGTAGATTTGGATAATCGTCCTCATCAATTAGTTTGTTATGAACATGGAAAATCGGCTCAAACAAAGTGTGAAGTTTTGCAAATTAATAGTTCGAAAAACCAAACTCGTGTTTATTTTTATCCTCTTACAGGAAGGACGCACCAACTAAGAGTACATGCAGCACATCAAAATGGATTAAATGCTCCAATAGTAGGCGACGATTTGTATGGAAAAAAAGCAAATCGATTGCATCTGCATGCTGAATATTTGGAATTCGAACACCCAAAGACGAAGGAAAGAGTAAGTTTTAAGGTAGAGGCTGATTTTTAAATACAAAAAAGCCACTTTATCAAAATTAACTTTTAATAAAATGGTTTTTAGATTTTTAGTGAATAGTGTTTTATTCTAAAGAAGCCCAGACTTCCTTTGCTATCTTTGTTCCTTTTTCTTCTGCTTTTTGAAAGTAAAATTTTGCTTCTACTTTTTGTTTTTTAGTAAGATAAATTTCTCCTAAAAGTTTGTACCCTTCTGCATCTTCTGGATAAATAGTGATATAGTCATTTAGATACAAAATGGCATCTCCCAAATTCAATGTAGCAATCAAATTATCTTTGTGCATAATGGCTAAATATTTCAAAACTTGAGGTTGTTTTTTGTAAGATACTTTTTGAAAATGACTATAAGCAGTTTGAATATTTTTTGAGTTCCATTGCTTCATTCCTTCTTCAAAATGATTGATTACTACAACTTCATCTTTCGAACTGTTACTAGAATTATTTGTAGTAGATGTAAGTCTAAGATGTTCAACATTTTGCTGGTTTTGTTGATTTTCTAACCATTTCAAAGCCGTTTCATTGTTTTGTCGTGCAGCTTGATTATAGTAATTTGTCGCTAAATCAATATCTTTTTCTGTTATTTTTCCTTCTTGATAAATAGTTGCTAAGAGAAGCTGAGCTTCTACAAACTTATTTGCTGATGCTTTTTCAAGCCAAAATTTTGCTTTTATCCAATTCGGTTTTGTATTATTTTTTGTATCTAAATACATGTTTCCAAGTTCGTATTGTGCTTTTGCATCATTATTCATAGCCAAATAAAAACGATACGTAGGCAGTTCAGAAGACAACCAACGTTTGGCATCTATACGTTCCAGAGCTTCTCCAGCACGAGGATATTTTCCTCCCCACGCTTGTAAATAAAAACGAGCAGCCTGTTCCATATTTAGTTCTATACCACTTCCTTTTTCATACAAATTTCCTAAACGAAAAGCAGCCTGTGCATTTCCTTGTTCGGAAGCACGTTGATACAAGTCGGCAGCTTTCAAGAAATTTACCTTCGTTCCTAATCCAAGTTCATAGAATTGTGCTAAAGCAACTTGCGCCGAATCATAGCCTAAATAAGCCGATTTTTCGTACAATTGAAATGCTTTTTCGTAATGTACTACTGTAGAAGCTGTTTTTTCTTGTTGTTTTCCTTGTTGATAAGCAGTAGTTGCATCGTTGGCTTGCAGATTTTGTGCAAAAGAAGAAAGAACAATAAGAAAGGTAAATAAGGAAGTTATCATAATAGTAATAAGTGCTATATTATTTTTTTGTCGTTGTTTTTTTTTAAATTCAGACATTACATATTGTATTAAAACATATATTGGAAGGATTAAATATATATGTATTTGATTTTTGTGTTTCTTCTTTACTAAAAATACTTTAGTTGATTTGTAAATGAGTAGCCAAAATTAATGCCTTTGTTTTGTTTAAGTACGCAGCTTTGGGACTATAGTTTACTTTTTACGATTAAAATCACTTTTTTCTCGGTTAATAACGCTTTAATTAAGATTAAATTTTCATCATTTTTTTGGAAATTTTAAAACAAAGATACCACTATATTATTTACTTTGGATAGTAATACTACTTTCTTTTTGTGCGAAAAATTTTTACCTTTGCACTCTTTTTGCGCTATGGAGTTTGCATACCTTCATCGTATTATTTCTCTTGTATTCTGTATTTATTGCGAAATCAAAATGCTCATTATATCATCGTCTTCTTCTATGAAAAATCCTTCAATTATTTTACCTATTTCTACTGCTTCAACTAGTTCTGTTCAAACTTCTCTTCCTGTTATGGAAGCCTTTTATACGTTACAAGGAGAAGGTGTTTTTATGGGACATGCTGCCTATTTTATACGTTTAGGAGGATGTGATGTAGGTTGTTTTTGGTGTGATGTAAAAGAATCTTGGGACAAAGAAGCGCATCCACAACAAACTATTTCGCAAATTGTAGAACAAGCAAGTGCTTTTCCTGCTCGTTTGGTTGTCATTACAGGAGGCGAACCACTTATGCACGATTTGACACAGCTTACAGGAGAATTAAAAAAAGAAGGCTTCAAGATTCATATCGAAACTTCAGGAGCGCATCCACTTTCAGGAACTTTAGACTGGATTACGCTTTCTCCAAAACGCTTCAAAAAGCCGTTAGAAGATTTTTATCAAAAAGCACACGAACTCAAAATGATTGTTTATGCAATGAGTGATTTGGAATGGGCGCAAGACGAGGCAGAAAAAGTTTCTGATTCTTGTAAATTACTTATCCAACCAGAGTGGAGTAAGAGTGAAAAGAATTTGCCTATCTTGATAGAGTTTGTAAAAGAAAATCCTAGATGGCAGGTTTCCTTACAGACGCATAAATTTATGAATATTCCTTGATTGACTTTACATAGCAAATAGTTCTTTACTGTCTGTAAAACAAACTCAATTAGAAGGTTGTGTAGTAAAATTAGTTGTGTTTCTCGTTAAAAACTCAATTTGATAAATCAAATTGCTACTTTCAAAGAGCGTAGAGGTTTGATTTATCAAGCCGAAAGGTAAAAACACTAAAAATTAAAGAACAAAAGAACACAAAATTAATTTATACGTTCTATAAAAAACAGAACTTTCGTTTTGTAACTACTAGAATTATAAATCCTTCTGTATGTCAAAATTTAATTATTCATTTTTTTTCTTATTTTCATTTTTTTTTCTACTTACTTCAACCTTTGCGAAAGCTCAACTTCTTTGGGAGATAAGTGGAAATAATATCAAACAAAAATCCTATCTTTTTGGAACTGTTCATGTAGGAGATGAGCGAGTAATTGAGTATGCTTCAAATGTTTATCCGTATATGGATAATTCTACAATAGTAGCTGGCGAGCTAGATTTGAACTTTATGACTTCAATTATGGCGATTGCTTATATTATGTCGCCAAAAGATTCTACGCTTTCAAAATTGCTTTCAAAAGAAGAATATAAAGAAATAAAACCGTATTTGGTTGAAAATATAGGAGAGTTAGCTCCTTTTGTAGATATGGTTCGTCCTGTTTTTGTTATGTCTTTATTGCAAGAAAAAGAACAAGAAGAATATACAAAATCAGAGAATAATACAAAAGAAAACAAAGGCGAAAAAATAGAAAAAATAGAAAAATTTCCTCCTCTGGATATGCACTTACAAAATAGAGCAAGAAAAAACGAACAAATTGTAATAGGATTAGAAACGATAGAAGAACAAATGAATGCGCTTAATTCTACGCCTATTGACAAGCAAGTTAGAGAACTATATGATTATATTATTAGGAAAATAGAAATTGAAAATAAACTCAAAGCTAAAAACGAGACTAGAAACGAGACTAGAAATAACGTTGAAATTGAAAAAACACTTCAAGATTCTACAAAAATAGAGCTTGATACTAATGCGAATAATCAAAGCGATACTATTTCAACTGAATTAGAAAACGAAATTAATCCAGTAGAAAAGTTGATTGCACTTTATTTGAGTGAAGATATAGAACTTTTACACGACCAAGTCTCTAGCGAATTTGAGAAGAAAATGTATGAAGCACTTATCATAAAGAGAAATAATACAATGGTGCAACGAATGGAAGAAAAAATGAAAGAAAAGCAAACAAGAGAGAATAGGAAGAATAAGAAAAACATTATTTTTGCAGCCGTTGGAGCAGGGCATTTGGGAGGAGAAAACGGAATGGTAAATCTGTTGAGACAAGCTGGTTACATACTCACTCCCATATTTTTCAATAAAAACTAATAGCTCAAAAGTTGTCGTATGTGGTTGTTGGTGTTGCTGCGCTAAGACACCAAAGGCATTTTGAGTAATGTAAAATCAAATATATGTATTATTTTGAAATGGACTTTTCGAACACAGACTTACAGGGTACACAGAGGACGAAATGAGAGTCAGCGTAGCTAAAACACAGTTTATATTATAAGATACACTATGTTCACAATTAAGGATTCTGCTCAACTACTTACATAATAATAAATTGTACACAAAAAAAACTTCATTTTCTAAGAATAATCTTAAAAAATGAAGAGTTAATTTTTATAATTTAATTTGTATATTCTAAGTAAAATAAGTAAAATAAGATTAAAGAATTAATCAAAATCTATATCTATTTTTCTATTTTCGCCTTTTGTAGCATCTCCATTGAAAGGTGCGAAAACGTGAAGTTCTCCATCTACATAACGAGCTTCAATGCCATTTGAATCTACATGAGGAAGAATTGGAAAGGCTTGCATAAAGCGTGGAACCCCTTCAAATTCACTAATTTTGACTAAAGACACAATAATTAAATGTCCTTGACGAATTTCTATTTTGTAAGAATTTGGTTGTACAGAAGGTGCAGTCAGACGGAGTAAATATCCATTATCTTCTTCTGTGAGAAACATTTTTGTAGGAACTGTTCCTCCATTTGCTATATTTTCGGCTTGCGACTGCAAAGCAAGTTTTTTGGTTAAGGTTTTATCAATAGTCATCATAATTGTATATATTTTTGGTGCTTTTATAGCTGGTTGTCTAAATTGGTTGTTTTCTATGTTACTATAATCAAAACTCAATCCAAAATTTTGTATTTTCAGATTACATTAAAAGTATAACTACATATTATTTTTTAGATAAAAATAAACACAAAAACGATAAACATAAAAATATGATTTTAATTAATATGTCAGAAAGTCATATTTTATAATCAAATAATTATATTATGACTTTCTGACAGCAATACCATTAAAATTTTCGTTTATTGCTTATTGAACGACTATTTTACGAACTGCAACAGGTTTTTTGTTTTCAAGAAGAGTAACAAAATATGTTCCTTTTGCCCATCTTGAAGTTTGTATAGGTGTATCAACTGAATTACTTTCAATCATTTTTCTACCCAAAATATCAGTTACGGTTACCTTATAATTTTTGAGATTTTGATTGTCTAATTGATATACAAAACTTAGCTCATTCGAAATAGGATTTGAAGCAATTTTGAAATAATTAGTAGCACCCAAATTATCGTCAATTCCTGTTACACTTGACGTTCTGGTCAGTTTGACAGAATATTGTTCAGAAGTATAATCATCCAAATCATCTCCCAGCCTATAAACAATCAAATACATTTCTTCACTTGAATTTATATTTTTGACATCAATTTTTGCCTTCTGTTCTGAAGCAGGGAAGTTTTTGATTACTCTTACTGCTCCACTAGGTGCAAAACTAACAAACATAATTCCTACTTCTCTATCATCTGGACTTTGAGATTCTATTTCTGCTATAAACTCGTTTCTGGTATTTATCTTTATATAATCAGCCGAAAAACGCATCAAACGCCTGTTTCCATCTGTAGCACTATTCCAAGTTTTGGTAGATTGAGAAAGATTTATAGTTCCCTCTATTTTTACTTTTTCAGAATCAGTATTTCGTTCCAAATATTCAATATAATCAGCAGCACGACCGTAAAAATAAGGTTTGGAAGAATCGTTTGCTGAGAGAACAATATTAGCGATAAAAAAGTCTTCAAAGGCAGCATTAAAAGTTGTGTTTTGAGAAACTATAGCTGATTTTAGTGCAGCTAATTCAGATTGTGAACGCAAGTTTTCCCAAAATATTTTTACTACATCTCTTCCATAATTTTCGCCTAAATATTGAAAAAATATCCACGAGCCATACCAAAAATTCTGATTATCAAAATAATCTGGATCGTCATCATCTAAGAAGTCATAATTTATGGCAATATCTGGAGACTCAAAAACACTATTTAAGTACTGAAAATTATCATCTACACCAGGGTAAATTTCTTCTTCCATCCACGCAGCCGTACCCTCAAAACCAAAAGCTGTAGCTGCTTCACTATTATAACCCATCTGAATAGCGTGGAAAAATTCGTGTGCAGCCGTCACTTGAATAGCTTCACTTTCCGAACCAAAACCTTCATAATTATTACGCATTGCCATCCAACTCGTACTAGCACTATTTTCTTCAACCGATGAATTAGGATTATCACCAATCAAATCTTCTGGAGCAACAAAACCATAAACGCCTTCTTGAATATTAGAAATATAAACATCATACAAACTATTTCCACCTTCATTTCCATCACTTGGAGGAGCAGAATAACCCAGTCCATCAATTTCTTTTGTATAAACATTTTCAAACTCAGCAGCCATAAATTCTACATAATCTGGCTTTCCATTACCGTTATTATCTCTAATTGGTACACCATTACTCCCTGTTGTATTATAATGAAAGCGAAAATGTTCTGTATTTAAGAAGTCTGGAAGACTAGGACGTTCTTCATAAGTCTCTAAAACTCCTTGCAGCCGTTCAGTAAGCAATTCTTTGTTTTTTACTCCTTCCAAAATGACTAGAGAAAGACAAGAACGCTGTGTTTTGTCGCCTCTATGCGTATGAGAATGGTCTGGCGAAATAGCGTGATTGAGCTTTGCTTCCCATCTTTTGGAAAAATCTATATCTTCTTTATTAGTAGTTGAAGAATTAGATTGAGCAGGCAAATCTGTAGTGGTTAAGGCAACTATTCCAAACGCAAAGGCTAAAGAAGTTTGTTTTAATGTATGTTTTAAAATTGAATAAATTTTCATTCTAATTGTATTTTAGTATGTAAAGCACAGAGTAAAAACCGATACACTAAGATATAAAAATTCTGTTTAAATTATCTAAAAAATAAGTGATTATCTGGTAATTCGGATGAGATATTTCATTATAAATATTCAAATGCCGTTGTTGGTATTTTGGCGAAGCGACACCAACAAGTTTCAGAAATCACAAAAAAAACACACATTCATAAAATTACTTTACAAGTGAGTGTTTTACGTTTTCTGCAATTTCTTTTACCAAGAATATGCTGATTTATAGTTAAGGATAAATTATTTTCTTATTTCTTAAAAGCTACCTTTAAGCTAACTAAAAGCATCACAACAGCAAAAGCAGCAATCAAACCACCCCAAAACCAATAAGGTAAAATAAGAAGATTTGCAATCGCTTGTGTATCCGAAACACCCAACGAACCAGCATTATCACTAAACATATAATCCAAACTCACAAAAGCACTTGCCCAAGCCTGAATACCTAAAAATTGAACTACAAAAGGTTTGTACGAATGAGGTAATTTGAAAGCACACGCCATAATTATAGCTCCCCAAAGTCCTACAGCCACTACTCCAAAAATTGAACGCACCCAAATAATAACTGAAAGAAGCAAAACAGCTCCCAAAACGCCCATTGCTATTTTTGCACCTTTTTGAGTACGACCAGCCATTATCAAAATTGCTCCTACAATTGGAGGCGACATAAGACCAGCAGCAGCCACCCAAGCCCTAGACAAAGTACCAGAAGTAGCCGTATAAGCTACTCCTGAGCCATTTGGAAACATATCTAAGTGAGAAAAATGTCCTCCCCAAAGAAGTCCCATAAGTCCGTGTCCCATTTCGTGAAACCACGTTCCCAAAATCAGAAATGGATAACTAATATATTGACCATAAGGCACATTAAATAGAACTACCGTAACGACAGCAGCAATTAAAAGCCCGATAAGAGAACTATGTTGAGTAGCTTGAGATCCTTTTAAAGGTGGAGAAGTATAACTTTTTTTGTCTCTATCCAGAATTGAATTTTTCATATATTTGGTTTATAAAATTTGAAGGAATATCTGTAAGTAATAATTACAAATTAAAAATTATGAATTAATGATTTTAAAATAGCATTTTATTTATCTTTCTAAGAATAATTACAAATTAAAGTTTAGCGTAATCAGTTGAAAGTACGAAAATCTAATTATCGTTAGTAAAATTTGTTAAGGTTATTTTTATATGTGGCTTTGTGCGCTTATTTTTAACAAAAACGAAATATTATAATCGTAATTTAAACGACACGAATTTTCGCTTTTGGGAAAGCGAACTCACATAAAAAATAAATTGGGATAAAATTAATGATTTATACAGTATCTGCTAATCGAGTATATAATATAATTTACGAAAAATATACCTAAAAAGTTGGAAAGTAAAACAGAGTACCTTCATTCATAACGTTTTTTTTGAGTGTTTTGTGTTTTTTAGGGTTTACTTATTTATATAAAGCAAATTTTTCGAAATAGGCTTTTATTTTTTGATTAACTTGCCTTATCTTTTTAGTTGAGAATAGAGTATAAAAAAATCCTACCCAACCAATAAACACATTCCTATATGAACACCCTTACTCCTCTTCAAGAACGAAAAGCCAGACGCATGTTTGAAGTTTTCGATGTCAATAAAGACGGAACAGTTGAAAGAAATGATTTTAATTCTATTTTAAACAAACTTGCTGAAGTAGTTCCCTTTTCCAAACAGTCTGAAACCTACAGAGGATTGAATTATCTATATCAAAACCGTTGGAAAAAAATGCTTTTCTTTGCTGACGGAATTATTGATAACGAGAAAGATGAAAAAATTAGTGTTCAAGAATGGATTGCCTATTGTAACTCCCTACTAGAAAAAAACTCGTATGAAGAAGATATTTTGCCTATTACCTGTTATGTAATTCGTCTTTTTGCAGACCAAAACAAAAAAGAAGATTTTAAGATAGATGTTTCTGTTTTTGAGAAATTTTATTCAGCCTATGGAATTGACAAACAGTTAGCTCAACAAACTTTTGAAAAATTAGATGTAAACAAAAATGGCTATCTAACAGAAGAACAAATTACTAACTATTGGAGAGAATTCTATGAAAGTAATGATGAAAATGCGCTAGGAAATTGGTTCTTTGGAAAGTATTAAGGGAAATGGGAAGTTAGGGAATTGGGGGCGAGAGGTGAGGGAATTGGGGCGAGAGGCGAGGGAATTGGGGCGAAAGATTAGGGAATACAAATTAGAAAATGAAAATTCAAAATGCTCTGCAATGTAATTCGTCTAGGTTAATCGCACCAAAAAACGAAGGTTTTTACTATAAGTAGTTCATTTTGTCCAATGAATTTTAGCTACTCTGTAGCTAGAAATCAGAAAAACGCCCAAATTAGATGCGATTAACCTATAATTCGTCTATAATTAATCATTTACCATTAACAATTAAATAAATTAGGGAATGGAGAGTGGGGACGAGGGAATCAAAACACATAAATCATGTTATAAATAATAAAGTGAAATTCATTAATCACTAATTGTTAAAAACTAATCACTAAATAAATTGATAACACAAGTAGAAAACCCAGTTTTAGAAATCCACGACCTTACAGTTAGTTACGAGCGCAAACCTGTACTCTGGGACATCGATTTATCTATTCCAAAAGGTTCTTTGGTCGGAGTTATTGGTCCTAATGGAGCAGGAAAATCAACACTCATAAAAGCCGTAATGGGACTTTTACCTTTGAGTAGTGGATATGTAAAATTGATGGACAAAACGCTCAACGAAGTGAGAGACAAAATTAGTTATGTTCCTCAACGAGAATCTGTCGATTGGGATTTTCCAATTTCTGTTTTTGAAGTTGTTTTGATGGGAAGATATGGAAAAATGGGTTTGATGCGTTGCCCTTCCAAAAAAGATAAAGAAGTAGCTTTGCAATCTTTAGAACAAGTTGGAATGAGTGCTTTTGCTTCTCGTCAGATTTCACAACTCTCTGGAGGACAACAACAGCGTGTTTTTTTGGCTAGAGCATTGGCGCAAGAAGCCGATTTGTATTTGATGGATGAGCCTTTTGTAGGAGTTGATGCAGCCACAGAATCAGCTATTATTACACTTTTGAGAGAAATGAGAGAAGAAGGAAAAACAGTAATTGTGGTTCATCACGATTTGCAATCAGCAGCCGACTATTTCGACTGGGTTGTGCTTTTGAATATGCGATTAGTAGCAAGTGGACAAACTAAAACTACACTTACAAAAGATTTATTAGAAGAAACGTATGGAGGAAGACTTACCGTTTTGTCAGCAGTAGGCGATTTACTCAAGAAAGCACAATTTCCTTCAAGAGAAGATTAGAATTAATTATGACCTGCTAAAAGCAAGCAGCGAAGCTAATTACTTAATAAGAAGGAGTTTAACGAACATAGGTATAATAAATGATAACTAATTTTCATTAAATTGGTAACTACTTACTGTTTTACTTACTGATTACTTCTTTATTGATTCTATAAGTTCGGTTTCTATATCCCAATCTTTGGCGAGTTTTATCATTGCCATGGCTTCCATTTCCGAAATATAACCTTTTGTCATGTTTGCATTCCAAACTTTAGATAAATATTCTAATCGTTTTGGTTTTTCTAGGAGTAACATGGTAGGTTGCAAAACATCTCTCGCTCGCTCAAAAGCGTTATAATAATCTTCACCAATAAACTCATTTGCCCATGCGAGTTCTTGATGAGCATCAAGCGCATCTGCTGTTTCTTGTAAAATTTTCTTTTCTTCTTCATCAAGTCCATGATAATGAAATATCACACATTTGAGTAAGATAAATGCCTTTTTTTCTTGACTTGTCATGGGAAAGTAGGGAAATATTGCCCTCAAATAAAACTATGAAAAATGATATGAAATAATTAAGAAGGCTAGAAAGTAAGCTTCTGTAAAAAAATATCAAGTAATAGAAAATACTCTATCATTTCAAAAATACGAAAAATCATGTAACTCTCACAAACTAAAACACAAATAATAGTAAATTTCTACAAATTAATACTGTAACACTATTAATAGCTGTCTTTATTCTGTAGCTGTTTAATCACTTTCTTCTTCTTTCATTTGTTTATAAGATTTATAACAAAGAAAAGCATTAAACAGACCAGCAAGTAAAAGTCCTTGCCAATAATTATTATCAGGTTTGAAGAAAAAATATCCTAAACCAATTGCAATAAGCGCATTGGCAGCCAAAAAAGTGAGATAATAGGTTAGTTTCATAATTTGTAATCAATTAACGTAAGATATTGTTTTCCTTTAAATTTAACAGATTTAACAGATTTAACAGATTTACCAAATTTCAAAATTACCTGTTTTCTTGTTCCATAATCTTCTGTTTCAAAATATCGTTTGTTGCATCTAATGAGTAGGCTTTTTTCCATTGAAGAAGAGCTTCTTGTTTTTTTCCTAATGCAGCAAGTACATCTCCATAATGTTCTATAATAGTTGCGCTCTGCGTAGTTTGGGAAGCTAAAGCTAAATATTTTTCGGCTTCTTTGTAGTCTTTTTTTACATACAAAATCCAACCATAGGTATCCAAATATGTCGGATTATTTGGGTATAATTTTACAAGTCTTGCTCCTAGTTCTGCTGCAAGTTCCATATTTTCTTCTCTTAAAGACAGATAATACGAGTAATTATTTAGAGCATGAGCATTATTTGGATTTTGTTTTAATGCTCTTTCGTAGGCTTCATCTGCTTTTTTTAAGTCTTTGTTTTTGTAATAAATATCTCCTAGTTGTGATTCAAATTGACTTAACAGTTCTGGATTATTGAAAACCATTTTCTTGCCTTGTTCTAAAGAAGTAATTGCTTGCTCATTTTTGGTGCTAGACATATATGCAACACCATTCAAAAACCATAAATTAGGTTGATTTGGAAAAAACTCTAACGCATCTTCACTTGTCGAAATGGCGTAATCATACTTTTTTGATTCTAAAGCAAGTTGTGTAGTACGTTCCCAAAGTGAATAATTATTCGGATCAATTTTGAGAGCTTTCTTGTACGATTCGAATGCTTCAACATATTTTTTTTGCTTCAACAAAAAATCTCCCAAAACACCAAACGCAGCAGACTCTTGGGGATGAACTTTGGTAAGTGTTTGAGCAAGTTGTGTACTCATTTCTATTGTTTTTTTTCCTTTTTCTGTATTTATAGTAGCATTTTGATACAATCCCATCAACAAGTTTAGTTTTGGGTCTAGTGGCATTTCTGTTGATTCAAATGCTTTCTTTAGGCTTTCTACTTCTTTATCCTCTTCTTGCTGTTGATGATAAATTTGAGCCAACATTAAATGAACTTGTGCAGGAAATTCTTCTTGATCCTTTGTTATTTCTTCCAAAAGAAGCTGTGCATCGGCAAAGCGTTTTTGATTCAGTAATAATTCTACTTGCGCCAAACGAAATTCTATTTCATCTGGATATTCAAGTATTAATTTTTCTCCTTCTTTGAGTGCTGATTCGGTATCTTGCATCTGTAAATACAAAATCTGTTTTTGGCGAATTACATTCTGATTCAGACCTAATTCTTTCTCCATTCTATCATACGTTTGAATGGCTTTTTTGTACTCATTCATTTCAATATACAAAGCTGCCAAACTAAGATAGGTAACATGATCGCCTCCTATCTTCGAAATAATTCTTTTATAGGTTTTTTCGGCTGCATCCAACATTCGCATATCTAACTGAACAATAGCTAGATGAGATAGGAAGTAAAAATTTTTATCGCTCATCTTTTCTGCTTCCATTGCATACATAAGTGCATCCTGCAAGTTTTTGATTCTGTAATAACAAAGCGAAATTTGATAATGTGCTGTTGGGTTGTCTTTATCGTGCTTCAATGATTCTTCAAAATAAGGGATTGCTCGTTTGTACTCTTCCTTAATGTATTCTTTCATTCCCTCAAAAAAGGCTTGTTCGGCTAACAAACTATTGCTAACCTGTCCGTCTATAGGTTGTTTCTGGATTGTTTTAGATTGTTTATTTTTATCTCTTTTATCCTTTTTATTTCTGCGTTGTGCTTCTGCATTTGAAAAGCAAACCATCAAAACACAAAAAAATAAGAACATTACCATTTTTTTAATATAATGAGTAATGCAATGAGGTTTTACAAATAGTATATCATTTTCCATATTGCTTTTGATTCTGTGTATTATTTATATTATTTATTTTGAGTAGTCTGAATTTTTATAACTTTTGAAGTATATATATTGTCAATGTACAAAAATAGCGACAATTTTCTACAAAAAAGAAAAAGCATAGCTGCATGTACAATTTATACAAGCGAAACTATGCCACAAAAATCAATTTTAATTTACTTTAATAAAATTAGGGATCAATTACAGATTGAAGACTCAGATAGCAAATTCTACGAAATGCCTCATAATATTGAGTAATTTTAATGGTACGTGTGAAGTTATTTTTTGTCTTTTTTCAACAATCTAATACCACTTACCATTTTTTCTAATTTTCACAATCACATCTCAATAGTAAACTATCGCCAGAATATAACTCAATCCTTTTGTACTCCTCCTTTTTAATCAAGTCAAATGACCATTTCATATCATAGTTCATTCTGTTTTGATAAAACAATTTACCTGTATAAATATCTAACTCCATTTTGTTGTCATAAGTAAGTACTAAATTACTAAGTTTAAAAGGAGGTTCATCTATGAAGTAGTGACTGTTATAATTACCTGCAAATGTTTTTTCCAACAATGCAGAAATAGGTTTGGTGCAAAAATAACTGTAATCTATTTGCTTCAAACTATCCATTTGATTTATGCAGTATTTATCGTGTTGTTTGTCTATGAGTTCGTTCGTAATAATATGCTTTTGTTTCCTATCCTGTTCATTCTGACAAGATAAAAGCATAAGTACAGCCCATATGAAAAATAATTTATTCATTTTTTAATTTGTTTTTATAAATTTTGTTCTATTTGAATCATTTGTTCTATAGAAACTAATGCCATTATCAGAACCAATAACGTTTCTAATTACATTTGATAGTATTTGTGAATTAGGTAAATCTCCATTTACGAACTGCTCTGCAATAAGCATATTTGCAAATTCTGCCTTAAAACTTTCTTTATTGTATTTACTAAAAAAAGATTGAGCTTTTTCATAATCTGTTATAACTAAAGCAAATAATCTTCCTCCTCCATTAACCATGTTGATGTAATTTTGAGGATTGTTTCTCATACTCCATACATTACCTAAAGAATGAGCCATATTATGATCAAACCCTTCTGGTTTACTATATGGGTGTGTATGAATATGACCTATAAGTCTATGTCCAGTTGGTACATTATAATTCGGATAAGACATTCCAGAGTCGTGATCTGTCTTTACATTTAGAAGGTGTAGTTTTCCATTTCCATCTGAACTGAATACCCCTGACCATTCCTCTCCTACTGTATTGTCTGCATTAAAACTATTTTTCCACATTCTATCAAAGTCTGTTTTGAATGTAGTTGCAATAGTATTTAATTTTGCAATAACATTATCTTTTGAAGTAGTAATATAAAAACTATTGCTCCTACTACTACTTTGTTCGCTTGAGTCACCAGCTTCCCTCGTTGGGCGTAGTCTGTGACTACGACCTATCAGTTCATTAAATCTTCAGATTTGCGTTGTCAAGTAGTTTCAAATACAAAAATACCTACCCTTTCAAGTCTAAGACTTGCTAAATTGATAGGTCGTAGTCATCGCTGCGCTAAAGACTACGCCCAACATTCAGTTTTTTTGTTTGACTATCGGAACACTACGACGAACGGGGTCTATTTTTTTGCTTGAAGTTTTTTACCACGTTGGAATCACAGAATCAAATCGACTTGGAGTGGCTAAGCCCAACGAGGGGTTACTCATTAAATATTGATACAGCCTTTTTACAACTATCTAAGTATGTATTATGTTGTTTATTTTCCAAATAATACCTTGACTCATAAAAAGAATGTTTAATCTCAAGTTTATTTAGATAACATTTACATATATTCAACCTGTCTTGTTTCATATCTTCGCTAATAGGAGCGTTAACAAAAAGATTTAAACATTTATTAATAGTGTACTCTCTAGCTTCGGCATCCCATTTTCTTTTCTTCTCTTGATTATCCTCATGCCTAATTTTCATTTGTATGACAATTAAAACAGAAGATGCTATTAAGCACATTGTTCCTATAATACCCCATATCTTGTTTTTTTTCATAATGTAAAGTAATTTATGTATTTGTTCAATTAAATTTTTATTTTTTTGCAGGAGCAATACTTGTATAAGTATTAGCTATAGAATAGAAGCCATAGATGTTAGCTACATGTGAAGCACCAGCAACACCTTTTGTAAATTTAGTTGCTTTTTCTACAGCAGAAAAGCTCCCATAAACTCCACCACTTCCACCTCCTGCAACAAAACTAAACATATCATTTCCTAAACCAAAGCCAGTTTGATATACTCCTATTCCATTTTGAGAAACTCCTCTTGCTTTATCTATTTGTTTGCCTATCAATGCTCCTGTATTGGCAGGCATAGCATCAGCTTTAGCTTTATTTCCTTTCTTATACTCTCTTGCCCTTTCATAGTTTAATACTACTCTATCAACACCATCTATAATTAGAGCAATAGCTATTGGAGCAGCTATTCCCTCTGAACCTATGCCTAATATGACTCCACCAACTACTTGCAATCCTCCACCAGCCATACCCATATATGCATCAAATAATCCTGCATCTGAATATTCTTTTATATTTTCATTAGTATCATTGAAGCCATTGTTACTACCTCTACTTTCATCAGTAATTATAGCAGCGACATGAGATTGTTTTCCACCAGTAGCTTCAAAGTCGTAAGTAATACGAGCAATCTCTTCACCTTGAGCTTTATACGATATACTAAGATTAGATATTGTTCCTTCTCCCATTAAGCCTAATACTCTCTGCATTAAGTTTTTTGAGATTGTAGTCATATCAGCTCCATAAGTTGTTTGTAAAAAATTACTTACTTGCCCCCAACTTGCTACATTACCATTACCATCTTTGTATTGTCCTGTATGTTCATTATAAGAATACTCATTGGAATTTCAATTATAAATATATTCTCTTAATCCCTCTCTTTGTACAGGTCCTTTAAGCGTATAAATAGTTCTAAGTCCACTTGGATCATTTGCACTTATTGGATTATTAAACGCAAACTGAAACATAGAGATACTATGAAACTCATCAGCCAAAGGCTCTACCTGCCAAAACCTCCCAAGTTGTGCATCATAACTCCTAAATGGTGTTTCATAGAGTTCAAGACCAAAAGCCTGTTCCTTTTCTACCATTCCATTGAACTGATACATCAAATCGCCTTGCCTTTCTATTCCTGAAAGGTTCATTCCGAAAGGATAATAATGGTGTTCTTGCGTAATGACTAAAGTAGGGTCGCTTTCTACTCGTAGTTCAAGATTATCAAAATAAACAGGTTCTGTATCGCTATTATCTATGAAAACGGTTACTTCGCCTTCTTCTTTTGCTACAAAATCGGCTGTTAATTCTTGCCAAGCTGTAACTGCTGAAATGGTTATTTTCTCTCTTCGCTCTTCTAAAAGATTGCCTAAGCTATCTTTGAGTTGCAAGACTAACTCTCCTCTAGGAACATAAAACATATCAGGTTCTAAACATTCAGCCCTTTTGGCTCTCTTTAGTTCCCTTAAATTACGAATAACTGGAATAAAATCCAATAAATTAACTCGTACTCGTGGTGCTTTTATGGTTTTTGTAGTGGCTGGACTTATCTCTGGATTTGCAGGAGTATCTATTTCTTGCTCTGTTGGATTGACCGTTATCGTTCCTGCTGCTGCACTTCCCAACGATAACAAAACGTCTTTTTTAGCTTCTGCAATGGCTTTATTTGGGTCTGTTTGTGCTATTTCTGGATCGTTCGTCGCAAAAACGAGCGCACTTATTTGGTCGCCTTTTTTTACTTGTATGGTTTTAGAAATTGCTTTACCTGCATTTGTAAGTCGTGCCGAATACTTTCCTTTTTGTTCTTTTAGGTCTGTTCTGGCTTCTTTTACGTTCTCAAATTCCTTTTCTTCGCTGGCTGCGCTATCAGCTTCCATTGTCAAAGAATAGCGTGCGTTTTGTCTGTCCGTTACTTGGAAGGCAAGGCGTAAATTTCCTAAATGGTCTTTGAAGTGGTATTCCAAAACATATTCTCCATCTTTGAAAACCACTCTTCCCTCTGGCATTGGGAAAAAGTCTAGGCTATCATTTCGGTATTGAAAACCGTTTACGTAGTCTATTTTCTTTGTTTTTGAGCCTTCTTTTACTGTTTTTTGGAGCTTTGAACCTGTCGCATCGTAGAGGTATTCTATATTCTCGTTTCTATTTCTCTTGTTGAAGATTTTGTTTACTCTACCCAAATGATTGTACTCAAACGAAACGCCTTTGTTTGCATCGGAAATTATGCTTCCTTCAGAATTATATTCATAATCGTCTCCTCTTCGGTTTCCATCTTTGAAATCTTTACTTGCCGTTCGGTATTCTGCTGCATCTTCCACACTCATCAACATTTTACCTCTATTATCTATTCTGCGATAGTTGTAGGTAAGGTCGTCTATAAGTCCGAACGTTTTCTCTTGTCCGTCTTCATTGAGTAATCCATTTCGTTTTACAGAAAGAATATTTCCATCAAGGTCGTAGTTTAAGTCCCAAACGGTATAGTTTTCATTTTCGGCTGTCCACGTTCCTCGTTCGTCTTTAGCGTGGAAATTAGCTCGTTTTAGTCTGCCCAGTTTGTCGTAGGCAAAACCGTAAGAGCGTTCTACATTATTGGTCGCACTTTTCCATTTTACACCCGAAATATTTCCGTTGTGTTGTACTTCTTCAAAACCTGTTTCGTAGGAGAGTTCCATTCCGAAAACATCTCTCGTGTCAGTCAGTTCTGAATCGTTGATATGGGTAAGCCACCCTCTCACATTGTACCTAAAATCTACATCTTGCAAAAACGTAACGCCGTCGTTTTCAGAATGTAGTTGTTTTTGAGTTACCTGTCCGAGTTCGTTGTAATGGTAACGAGAAACTATTTTTTCTCTGTCTTGATTTGGTGTTGCTGGGTCATTAACAGAAGTAGTAGGCGTTTGTATTCTCTGTTTTACTTCTAATGGTCTTCCTACGTGGTCGTAGGTATATTCATAGCGTATTTTTAGCTCATGTACATCGGTTTCGTGTTTGGTAAGAGTTTCAAGTACTTTTCCTGCAAAATCATATTTTGTATAGCTAATGTCTAAGCCGTTTTTATGATTTTCTTTTTGGACTTGGATAGGACGACCGTAGTCATCGTAATAAATTACGCTCGTTTGGAAACTTCCCTGTAAAATAGGGTTATCTTGAAGTAACAACACTTTACTACCTGTCGCCATACCTTTTGTTTTGTAGGTCGGACGTGCAGCATTATTCATAGGAGGAGTACGAAAACGGAAAGGAGCATTTACACTATCTGGATGAGTTTCCAAAAACCCATAATTGTCATAATAGGTAACGGTATGAATTTCATACGTTCCACTAACATTTTGGAAAGTTCTGTGTGTGTAGAAATGTGTGTTTTCATTTGTATTTCTTTCTTCAAACAAGACTGTTTCTTGCATGACAGATTCAAAATCGTTTGATGTACTAGCAGTATATAACCCTGAAAATACAGGACGATTGTATTGGTCGTATTTAGTAAAACTCCATTCTCCTCTTGTTTGCTGTTCTGGCGTTTGAACAAATATAGGTCTGTCTAACTGGTCATAAACTATAGAAGTAGGAGCTTTAAGTTTTCCAGGTGTGTATTTAGTTACTAATCTACCTCTAGTATCGTAGTTGTATCTAAAAGCACCATCTCCATAACAAATTGCATGATCCCACATATCATAATTTCTGTCTTTTGCTCTTTTAGACATTTCAGGAGGAAGAATTACGGCTAATCTGTCCCAAGCATCATAAATGTAATAAGTTTCTAACCATTCTGTATTTCCATTTACTTCCTCTCCTTCTACTCTTTTAAGTATTGTTTTTCCTGCTTTATCTATGAAAGTCTGAATGCGTGTGCCGTCTTCGTCTTTTACTTCTGAAACATAAAGTTGAAATTTTTCATAAACGCCATTAGATTTCAATCCACAATCACCATAATCTAATATCCATTTTCCTCTAACTGCATCCTCTTCTGTATTAGTTCTTGTAGTTGCACTTCTAGTGTGTCCGTTTCCTAATTTCCAATGTTCGCCTACATTTCCTACTTCGTTCATACGAGCTAGAGGAGAATTTTCTATGTCAGCTTCTATAAATGCGTAGTTGGTATGTGTAATATCGGTTTCATTGCGATAGAATAAATATTGCTCTCTCAGTCCATTCGTTTCATAATTTCCTCCATTTTGTTTTGTAAAAGGGAGGTATTGTTTGGTCTGTCTTCCGTATTGGTCGTAATCAGCTACTTGAATAATGTCGTTTTTGTTGGGAGAAGCCTCACGCATATTTGACTGAATCATTCTACCGAGTCCGTCCATATAACCTGTCGTAACCACTACTTTTTCAATAGGTTGATTGCGCATATCACGCTCACTCTGTATCGGTACTTGTGCTGAGTAAGTACGGACAAAATTTACTCTATGAGGCGTATTTTGAGCAGGTGGATTTAGTACACCTAAGTTTGTAGTAGGTGTAGTTGTTGGCGTGTTTGATCGTCCTGTATAGTTGGTAGTCTGTCCGAAAACAGAGAAACTACACAAACTAGCTAACAAGAAAACCAGACTTTGAAAGTAAGACGAAAGCGTATATTTTTTCATGACGTATAAATAGACTTATGAAATATCTTTGAATGAAGTAGTTGAGTTAGTTATTAGAATCTTGGTAGGTTTAGGGCATCACAAATGTTTATTTGTACAGTATTAGAACCTACTGAAAATGGTCTAGGATTTCCTCCTCGCAAACCTCCTATAAACATAATTTGTGATACATTACAAGTTATGGTGTAATTACCTTGAGTAGCAAAGCTCACATAAAAGCTAGGATTTGTGCTATTTTCAGTAGTTATGCCAACTCCATCTTTTTCTACTTTCCATTCATAATTATATCCTTGTCCTATTAGTGGAGAAGTGAAAATGGCATTATCTCCTAACGAAATGTCAGCAGGATTAATAGGTTGTCCTCTTCTATCAGTAATCATAAATCCACCTAATGAGGACGAACAAGCATTGTCATCTAACACAGTTACCGTTTTTGAGGTAGTTACTTCCCTACCTTCGCTATCTGTTACTGTTAGATAGATTGTATATTGATTTGCAGGTGTTGGATTCGGAATTTGGAAAGAGAGTGAAGAATTTGTACCTAGATTAATATTTCTATTTGTAAAAGGATTTATTACCTCCCATAGATAGGTATAATCAGGAGTTCCACCTGTTACATTGGCTTCAAAATAAGCACAACTTCCTTTACAGAAGCTATCATTTGAGATAATGGTTGATGTTAATGGTTCGATTGGATTAGAAACTGTTAAGTCAAAAGTAGCATTTGCTGTTGCTCCTGTGGCATCGGTAATGATTACTCGTGGCGTAAAATTGCCAAAAGAAGTATAACAATGATTTAGTTGAGCAGTCGTCTGTGTCGGATTACTTGTTCCTTCTCCAGAAAACCATTGATACGTAAAAGGAGCTGTACCTCCGTTTGGAGTAGCTACCAAGTCATAACAAAGTGAATTGTTTGGATCTACTGTTCCGTTTAATGTCGCTGTAAGCTCGTTTGTCAAATCTGGTGGCGCAGTAGGGTCAATAATTCGGATAGAAGTATGTGCATCTACCCAATATCCAGCTACAACTTCTACACTTAGTGTGATTACATACGTTCCTGCTTGTGTGTAGGTGTGCGAAATACTATCTAGCCTAGAATTGTTACGAATTTCTAAAGGCGAACCATCTCCAAAATTCCATTTATGATTGTAGTTACTCGTCGAACTCAAACATCTATTTAACTCTGTTTGATTAACATTAACAGATACAGAAGTATTAATAAGACTTTCAGGAGTTGGAGTTGTACTGATAGAAAATAAAGGATTAGACTCAGCATCTTCTGACATATATTTGTACTCATAACTCTTGATCAAGTTATTTTTATGATCTCGTACAGATTCTACTCTTCTTAGTGGGTCATAGTAATACGAACTAGTACGCTGTTCTGCATCGGTTGTATGCGTAACTCCTACTAGAGGTTTGTAAGTAGAAGTAGTCATAAAGCTACCTTTTGGGTGTAAACGAATTTCGTCTATTCGTGTATTGCTATATGATGTATTACTGTTATCTCCTACAATTACATAAGTTATAAAATTTTGATTACTAGACGTAGGTAGTTGATTGTTATTGATAAAAATAGCTCTTTCATAGTATGTCCACTCATTGTCGCTACCTGAAAAATCTACGTTATAAGAATCAGAGTAACTAGAATTAATAGTTATACGTCCATTTCCTTTTGCCCAAAACGAGAATATGTAATCTCCCTTTGGTATAGGTTCAAAAGGATTAGGATAAATTAAATATCTTCTTGCTAATGGCAATCCTTCTATATAATCTCCTCTAAACCCTGTAGAAGAATATTTTCCCCTAAAAACTTCATCAGTTACAAGGTTTGGATATGGATTTTCTTCTCCATAGCTTTCAAAACCTTCATATGCTACCTGCCTATGAGAAGCTCCAGATACTGAGGCTACAGGAAACAGTCCATTATATCCAAAAATAGTAGCTGAAGGAGTTCCATATAATTCTTTTGCAGAAGTAATGTTTCCAAACCTATCAACACCTTCATAAGTTACTCGTTTTTTATAATATCTCTCATCCCATTTGAGTCCTTCTATAGTAATAGAAGAAGGTATAAAGTTACTTTCAGAAATAGGCTGCCATGTGTTTGTCGGTTCGAAAGAATAGGTAGCAAGAGGAACAAGTGAAAAGTAATTCCTATAATTCGCACTTTGTGTTACGTAAAGATTTTCAAGTATGTTCGTTTGATGAATCTGAAACGTATTCAAGCTCGCTCCCAGTAATCTTTTTGAATCTCCTGCCTTTTGTTTCCAAACCGTTTGTTCTATTACAGGAGAAATGATATGTTTGTCTCTCATATCTCGTAATGTAGTTGCTTCTTGTTGAGTAAACGTTTGATCTAAATCATAATCCAATACATATTTTGATTCAGAAATTGTTTTGTCTCCATTATTTTCGTTTTGGATTACACGTACAGGAAATAGGTATTTATCTGAATATTCGTACTCTGTACTATTTGTAATACTGTTTCCTGAAAGGTCTTGATCGTAATTGGTGGTACTTGTTTTCTTTAGAAATATACTTCCTGCTACTTCTTTTCCATAATGATGTCCTATCATAAAACGTTGAGCGTTGTTAGTATAATAGAAACCTTCATTACAAGAACCATACAAGTTGGCAATAGGATTGTATGATGCTGTTCTATCTATAAGAGATAACGTATTTACTTCGTAATGTTGATCAGGATGTGTAGCTAAGCTAGAGAACTCATATTCGCTAGTTGATTCAGATATGACATTTCCATCTTTGTCGAAAACCTCTGTTTTTATAGGAAGACCTCTTTTCCAAGAGTTATCCCTTAATGTAAACATAGGAGCAGAAGTAGCTATTTCATTGTTTTCATACGAGAAATAATTTTCTACATATCCTTGCTCAGCACTTTCTCCATACTGTTCTGTTACTTTGGTATATTGAATTTGCGTAGCTCCCCTTTAAATAATTGGGCGAAACTGTATATACTTTGTACGTCTTTAAGCGAGCCATTGTATCCTTTCCAAAATTAGGATAATCTCCACCATATTGCTGTGTAGAGAAGTTATAAATTTGACTATAACCTCCATTCGGACAACCTAGTTTATCATAGTCAAGCATATCTACGTTTGTTTTACTTTCATATACATAATAATTATAAGCATAGGCATCAAAATTGCCACTTTGCCAAATGTAATCGTTTGTATTTTCTGGGAATCTAAGAGGAGGAGTGTATAAGTTTTCCACTTGAATTACCATTCTCTAGTTCGTACTTATATGTTTTTACTATATTTTTGGAATCATCTATTCCATCGTGAACAACTATTTTCTTTACCCTCCAGCCTCTTGCTTCTGCATTAGTAGTAGGGGTTAGCCATTTTTGTTTCCACCTTAAACGGACAATAACATTAGGAAAAAAGTTTTCATTATTCAAGTGGTCTATAATAATTTTATACTTACCAGCTGTCACAGGAACAATGAAATCTAAAGAATCTGTAATAAGTTGATCAAATAGTATTGATCCAGCAATATTTTGTATTTTTATATTATAATCCTCATGATAACGAGGAGTTCTGATATGTAAATCTTGTGAATGATCTACTTCTATATACCGAACATCAAGCGTATCATACGTATCTCTCATAGGAATAATTCTCTCCTCTACATCTTTATAATCCCATTCGGTTACGTCTGCGCTATTGGCTTCGTATACAAATTTTGTACTTCCTCCTTCTGGATAAATTATTTTCTGCAAACCTCCTGATAATCCATCCCAAGTCAAACCTGGGTAATCTGTATCTTCTGCAAGCTGTGTTCCATTAACATCTAAATACTCAAATCTATAAGGAGGTTTTTCAAGGCATTCTGCAACTTTCTCTTGTAATGAAATTAAAAAATGATCATTATCTTTTCTTCTGTAATTCAGTTCATATTTATGAATAAGTTCGTTAGATTTATTTCTTACTTCAATCGTTTTTACTAAAGAATCTATTGTCTGTTCAAACTCAACACTTCCTGTCAAAGATATTATTTTACTAATTTGACGCTGATTTTTTACCTCTCCACTAAGCACTTTGTACTTTCTAATCTCTTCCTTATTAGTTTCATAATTTACAAGATGCTGTATTGTGGCTTGATTGATAGGGGACGAGTAAGAACCACCATACTCAAAAACAATACTATCGTTATTATAAGGAGTATTTACCTTATTCAGATACCAACCTGTATTTGTCTTCATAGATTTAAATCTATTTGGATAATTAGAACCATCGCTAGGTCTATAACTATGTTCTGTAAGGTTTCCACTAGAACCAGTAGAGCTTATATAAAATTCAGAATAATCTATATCATACTCAGTAGTTTCTACATACTCTCCACCAAAATTGTATACTGTTCCATTAGGAGTATATATTGTCCAAGCACTTATATCTGATTCATAATTACTACGATAGAATACACGAGGAATAATTTTTAAATCTGATTGAGGAATGGTTACGGCTTCATATTCTCCACTACCTTTGTCTACTAAAATAAATTTTCCTGCATAGCCATCAAAGTTATAGTAATATATATTTGGTCTATGTTCATCTCCCTTGGCAAATAAATAATTACGAATTTCGTACATTCCCCATGAGGTATGCTCTTCAGGATAAAGAGGAAATATACTAATATCACGATCAACAGCACCTGGATTGATTTCCTTTGTAATAATTCCTCCAGCATTCAAATTCCAATCTCTCCCTACCCAAGAAGAGGGATATTCATCTTGCCAAAATGAGCTAGTAGGCGTTTGATAGCTCAAAGATACATTTGTAGATAAATTTCTGCTTCCCAAACTATAAATAGGAATAGACAGAGAAACTCCTCCTGTCAACATATCAACATTATTAGTTTGATTTGCCATAGCTCCCGAATTTCCAGTAGGCATTACAGAACTGGTAGAACCATTGCTAGATGAAGTTGGGGGGGCAACCTGTGCCTGTACTAATGAACAAAATGCAAGTAAAAATGCAAGCAGTATAACTATCTTTTTCATAAACTTAATGTAGGATTTGCGTGTTAATCAACGCAAATATAAGATTAAATTTTGAAATACAAACAAACCATTCTAAAATAAATACTATATACTTGCTTTTTCTATCATTACAAATTACAAATTTATAAAAGTAATAAGAAACCAATACAATATTTGGTTTTTCTATCAAAAGTCAGAACAAATTAATTGCAAATTCCCATTGTTTTACTTTTTTATCTTATTATTTGTCAATGAATCATTTACCAATGCACAAGAAAAGAGTCTGATATTCCCTTGCTGTCCTTCGCAAGCTAAAAAATAGCTCTCGCTTGGCTTTGCCGAGTGAGCAGTATGTATTCGGCATCCTGCCATGTATTCGTATTCTGTATTTCGTTATTCTATTACAACAACAACAAATCTAAAAAATTAATAATGAAAAATATCAAAAATTGATCATACAAACCTGTAACCTTTTAACATCAACTATAAATACACGGCAGGGATGCCGAATACATATAAATCACTCGTTCAAAACGAGCGATGGCAATAGTACGAGCCACAGCAGGGGTGTAGAACAGGTAAAGGTTGGAATTGAATTTTTTGTAGCATTCAACAGTAATACTATTTGATTTTTTTGAAGTTTTCTTTACAACATGAGTGATATTCCAAAATAGAAAGATTACTGCCAAATTTTATTCTATGCAATCGTTTTTTTTCATAAAAAAAATAGGGTTTGTAAACCCTATTTCATGGAAAAAGCAAACTATTATTTTGCCAAAAGTGAAATAACATGCAGAATTTGATAAATGTCACTCATATTGTCTTTAATTCTGACTAAAAATTATATCCAAAATGTAACCCCGGTTCTCCAAAAAAGAATTTAGACCATTTATCATTTAATACTTTAAATGATTCTGGCATTTCGCTATTAAAAGGTCGGTGTGTTATAGCAATAGAAGGCTCTATAAAAAATCTATCTTTAAATAATTTTACGTGATAACCTAGTCTATAAGTATTGAATAGCTGAAAACCATTATCAATTTTATTTCCTTCCTCATTTATAAATCTCTGCCAAGAAGGCATTACATGTACGACTGTATATAAACCTTTCCACCAAAAGCGTTGATAAACCACAGCAAATCCATATTCTCTAATATAACCAGGAAACTGTTCTTCAGGGGCTTCATAGGAATCTCCATAAGGAATACCTAATGACCACTCATATTTCCACGTTTTGATCTCTAATGAAACTACATCTTTTGCTGTTATGCGATAACCTAAATTTAATTGAATAAAATCAGGTCTATTTTTAGGAAGAAAATTTCCCAACATAAAGGCAGAGCTTCCTATAAAACACTTTTTATACGTGCTGTCTTGCTTTTCGTATTGCGCTTGAAGTACAGAAGAAGTACAGAATAAAATAAGTAACGTAAACAAAATTTTGCTTCTCATAATTGTAATCAGTTTAGTTGATGAATGTATTTAACATTACAAATGTAGATTACAAAGGAGCTTTATTTCGTTCACTAAAGTTAATAAAAAATCAAATTGAGTAAATTAATCTATTTTGACTGTTCTTTTTCTGCCAATCTACCACGAATACGACTCAAAGACTGGGGTTTTATTCCCAAATAACTGGCTAATTGATACTGTGGAACTCGTTGTAATAAATCAGGTCTGCTTTTCATAAGATTAAGATAACGCTGTTCGGGCGAAGCAATCTTAAAATCATCAAAAGTGTTTTGATGATTGACCAATAATTCTTCTGATACAACTCTGCAAAGCGTTTCGAAACGTGGAAATTTTTCAAAAATAACTTCTTCCATACTTGGATCTGAAACCATAATAATACAATCTTCTACACACGAAATAAAATATTCAGAAGGCTTTTTATTGATGATACAAGCAGGAGCAAGGGATTCGAATTCTGTATAAAAACTAGTTATTTTTTCATCTCCTTCTATAATATAATAGGTTCTTAAACAACCTTTCATAACAAAATACCCTTCTTCTGAAAGATCTCCAGCTTTGAGTAAGACTGTTCCTTTTTTGTAGTTTCTGAACATGTCTAAGTCAATCAATGCTTGCTTTTCCTCTTCAGAAAGAATGATGTATTTTGATAGATATTCAAAAAGTAGATTTTGCATTTTTTGATAAAGGAAAAGAGTGTTTGTAAAACTTAAAGAAACTAACTGACAACTGATAACAGGTCATGTTCATAAAACTTTGTCAGTAGTTTTTGGTAATCCAAAATAACTCTAACAATAATTCCTTAAACAGCTAAAGGTTTGTTAAAGTCTAAAAAATACTATAGTTTCTATAACTCAACATGAGGGTCATTTTAAAAATCATAAATGTTTATCAAGTTTTATTCTGTATAAATGTTTTTTTCCATAAAGGTTGGCAAACCACTTTATGGAAAAAAACGAACTATCATTTTGTCAAAAATAAGCAAATACACAGAATTCGAAAAATGTCACTCATATTAAATTCTGACTTCTAACTTTATTTTTTAATAATGACTTTCCATTACTTCTTGCAATGGACTACCTTCTTTTACAAGGTCTTTAATTTTTGAGTAAGGAATAAAGATTTCAAAAGCTCCCATTGAGTGTGATGCAATTTCAGTTTCATTATAACGAAATGTAATTCCACCTTTACTAAGTGCATAATTGCTACTCAAGACAAATTTGTTATCTTTAAAATTAATTCCCTCTTTCGTAAAATCTTCAATATCCTTAAAGCCGTATTTATTGCGAAATGCTTCTTCGGCTACTTGGGTAAGCTGTGGCACAAAATCTTTTATAAAAAGTTCTTCTAATTTTATGTTTTGCCCAGTTCCTAAATCAAAATTGACAAAATGAATTTTATCATTTGCATACACTCCTCCCTCAAAAACACTTTCTACAAACTCCAAAACTATAATATTATGATTATTATAATCTAGGATAATTTGATGATGGTTGTCCCACATTGGCATTTGTCCTTCTTCTTTTTGCGCTTTTTCGCTTGCTGCTTTATAGCGATTTACAAAATCATCTAAAAATTCACTATGGTCGCCAAACTGTTTTTTGGTGCTTTTAGGGTGGTCATAATTCAAAATATGACTATTTATATATGCATTTATTTTTTCGGCAGTAGCTTTATACTTTTCCTCTCCCATTACTACATACACCAAATCTACGGTAGCCGTTCCACTATAACTTCTACCTTCATGAACTACCCAAAAGCTAGATGATTTGTCTGGATAATTTTCTTTTACTGTAAAAGTATTATACTCTTCACCATCAAAAGAATGCCATGTGCCAGCAATTTCGGTAGGCGACATAAATTTTCCTTCAAAAAAACCGACTATATTATCTTCTCCTTCTGCTGTCTTTCCTTCTATTTCTTCTAAAGAAACACGACCCGTCTCAGAAATTCTTCCTCTAATTGTTCCTTTTTCTTCTTTATCTAAAAAGTAAAAATGACCTTCTAGAGACGAACCAAAACGCATTAAATCAAATTCTATGCGTTGGTCGCCCAACTGACCATCCAGTTTTTTGTAAAAATACTTAGCAATCTTTACAGGTGTTTTTTCTTCCTTTTTTGCTTTCTGTCTTTCCTCTGTTTTATCTTGCGCAGAAACACAAAAGGGAGTAATTAAGAGCAAAGCAAAAATAAATAGAAAAGAGTTTCTTAAAATGAGAGAATAATCAAAATGAATGAAAGGAGCAATTTTATTTAACTTCATTGTAAATTTTTTTAAAGTATAATATAATAATAGATGTAAATAGATAAAATAGAAATGTTTTTGCTAGTATACTGAGAACTACGGAGTAAATTGTAACTTATTGATTGTAAGTAACTTATACTTAATATTTAAAAAAATAAAATTCTGTTTTTGAGTAAAAAAAGATTTGAATAATATTTTTTACGTTTTAAAACCAAATTTTATTCTGCTGATAAACGCTATTTACGCTTTATGTCATCAGTTTTTTGATTTGTCCGTAGTTGTCAGTAGTATAATCAAATACCAATCTTAATATACAACCAATTTTGCAGATACCTTCTGGAAAAACTGAGCAATCAGATAATTTTTTTACAAATATATAGAATTAACAATCTACTGACTAAAAATAGTGTATATAATCTACATTAAATCAATAACAATGCTATATTTCAATCACAAAATTGCCAATACAATCTATAAAACCTATTTTTTATGATTAATTAGTGATTGCTATTTATATTAGTTCTAAATAGATGGTAAAACTAACAAATGATTTTTGTTATAGTTTTTTGCTTAGTAATTTTGTGGATATTATAAAAATTATACCTACTATGCAACTAATTTTCAAGGCTTTAACCATCAATTATAAAACTGCACCAGTAGAAATACGTGAAAAACTCTCTTTGAGTGAATCAGAATGCCAGCGTTTTTTGCAGAAGGCTTCTGAAATGTTTGCTTTAAGCGAGCTTTTTGTGCTTTCTACATGCAACAGAACAGAAATATATTATAGCTTACCAGAAAATGATACCTTAAACAAAGATACTCAACTACCTACGCCAATACCAAAGGGGTGTCCTTTTTCTACACCAAAGTCGCTTTCTCAACAACTCATTGCTTTACTTATCACTCAAAAACAACTTTCCAATTCTCAAACTTATTTTCCTTATTTTCAACCTATAGAAGACCATCAAGAAGCTATAAAGCATCTTTTTTCTGTTTCCATGGGATTAGAGTCGCAAGTAATTGGGGATATTCAAATTAGTAATCAAGTGAAGAAAGCATATCAATACAGCGCAGATTTGAACCTTGCAAGTCCGTTTTTGCATCGCCTTTTGCATACTGTTTTCTTCACAAACAAACGGGTATCACAAGAAACACGTTTTAGAGATGGAGCCGCTTCTGTCTCCTATGCAGCAGCAGAAATGGCTTCCGAACTTGCACAAACCGTTATTCAACCCAAAGTTTTGGTAATCGGAGTAGGAGAAATTGGGGGAGATGTAGTCAGAAATCTAGATAAAGAAGATTATTGCTCTGTAACGGTTATGAATCGTACTTTCGAAAAAGCACAAGAATTTGCTAATGTTCATGGATTTGAAGTAGCGAAGATAGAAAATCTAAAGGAAGAAGTAAGCAAAGCAGACGTAATTATCTGTTCTGTAGCTGCTAATGAACCTATTTTGACTAAAAAACTAGTTGAGCAGGTGCAAGGTGTGCGCTTTAAGTATTTGATTGATTTGTCTGTTCCTAGAAGCATTGAGGCAGAAGTAGAACAAATTCCTTATGTTTCAGTATTTAATATTGATCAAATCCAAAATCGTACTGCTGAAGTAATAGAACGTAGAAAAGAAGCTATTCCACACGTTCAGTCTATAATAAATGAAGCAATAGAAGGATTTGAAGATTGGAGTAAAGAAATGATTGTTTCACCTACTATTCATCGTCTCAAAAGTGCATTAGAACAAATTAGAAAAGAAGAAATAAATAGGCATTTAAAAAATCTAAGTGAAAAAGAAATTCAAAAAATAGAAATGATAACAAAAGGAATGATGCAGAAAATAATCAAACTTCCTGTCATTCAACTCAAAGCAGCTTGCAAACGTGGAGAAGCCGAAACGTTGGTAGATGTATTGAATGATTTGTTTAACCTAGAACAAGACGAAAAAGTATAAATTTGCAATTTTGATTAGTTTATTTTTTGAAAAAATGCGATTTTTTTATAATTACTTAAACAATTTTACAAAAACTGTGTTCGTTATAACGGACGGTAATAGTTTTTCATAAGTGCATACAAAAATCTATATTCTTTGAATATAGGTTTTTTTTGTTCAACTTTCTTTCTTATCAAAATGATATAAAATTAAAATTCTCTATACTTTCAAACTGGTAAGTCTAAGCTACTTGTAATCCACAATTTGAGTTATGTACTATTAGGTTGTTTCTAAATCTGTTTTATGTTGTTTTTCGAATAAAAATTGAGAAACGAAACGAATCAAACCAATCATTCTAATTATAAAAATAAAAACACCTAAAAGTGTAATGCAAAGCAAAACAGATTGTAAAATTACTTTCATATATCCCAAAATGCTCGTTGCAGATTGAAATTTATCATAAAAAGAAACCAAAATAGAAGGCAACATAGGCGCAAATTTCCAAATAATAATTCCTAAGGCACAAAACCAAAAACTAAAAAATAAAACTGTTCCGAACGAAAAAAATGAGAGTGCATAAAATTGTGTTTTGTTTTTGGTAATACGACGGGCTTTTTTGAGAGAAAAAGACTTAAAAACAGCTATTAAAAATTGATTTGATTTTTCACGTAGATTAGCTAATCCAAAGCCATCACTAAAAATCCAGTAACCGTCTGCTTTCATAAAAGGAACAAAAGAATAAAGAAGGCGAACAAAATTAATAATTACAATTCCTGACCAAATGGAAGTAGAAGCAAAGTTGAAATAATCTAAAAGAATAAAAATACTTCCTGCTATCCATTGAAAATAAATTCCTCCCAGATTAATAATCATTCTTTTTTTAGGTTGGAGTTTCCACGCTTCACTAATTTCTGTAAAGAAAACGGGATAAACTAAGTAAAATCCATATCCAATTCTGGGCGTTCGAATCTTAAAATGCAAAGCAGCCGATGCATGACCTACTTCGTGGAAAACAAAAATAAGGATTATCAAAAAGTAGATTAATATATACTCTAAAGCTGAAGCGCCTACCCATATTTTAGCTTTTTCCTCAAAAATAGAATGTGAAGAAAGGTAAAAATAATGCATAAAAAAACCACTCAAAACACAGAAAATAACTGCCCATTTGTAATACAGAAGCTTGAAAATAGATGCCAAAAAATGTGTTTTTTGTTTATTCAATAACGTTCTTTGAGTTTTTATAGAATCTGTATCGTAGGTAATTTTTTTTTCTGTAGTAGTTTTTTCTTCTTCATTTAGGTTTGTCAAAACTCCTAAAGGCATTATTTTTTTGTCAATAATTTTTTTTATATCCAAAAGCGTTAAATTTTGATAGGCCAGGTTTTCTCCAAGTTGAGAATGAATTTGAGTAAGTGATTTGTTTTCATTTAATCCTGACAAAATCTCTTTAATCAAAATGCCACAATAAAATTGCTTTTTACCATACAAGATTAAAAACTGTTTGTGGGCAACCTCAAAATCTGTTTTTTCAATTTGTAAACGGTCTAATAATTTATAAGAAGAGTTAGTTTGCTGCATAGTTTCGTGAGTGGAAAAAATATTTTAATCTTTGAAAAACAATATACTTATTTTTAATGAAGAATTTGATAAGCCGTTTAATAAAATTAGTATTAGAATCGATTATTGATTAACTAATTCTTATTTTTGTTTTTAAATTAATCGAAAAAATAACTTTCATTCTCATTTTGTTAGTTATTATTCCTTAACCTCCGTTGCCCATTTCTTAACTCCTATTTCTCATTTCCTACTCTCCAATTCCCAATCAAAATTATGATAATTTCTTTTATTAGCCGAAAAGGTGGAACAGGCAAAACTACCAATATTATGCACCTCGCAACAACACTTGCTAACCAAAAAAAACGGGTCTTGCTTTTAGAAACTGATACTAATTACACGCTTAGTACGCTTCGCAAGATGGAACTTTTCAAGACCAAAAGTACTGAAAAAGATGCCCCTTTTCCAATTTTGGGTTCAACAGACGAAACTATCATTGAAGAACTCAAAAAATATAAAAAGACCAAAAAATATGATTATATTCTGGTAGATAGCGCAGGAAAAACGACTGACGAAGCTATACGAAAATTATGTCTGGAGTCTGATTTGGTAATCGTTCCGACAAGTCTTTCTCAAAACGATTTGCTGGTGGCTTATCAGACTTTGCAAGACTTAAAACCTGCGTTAGAAATCAATAAAAAACTCAAAATTGCGCTTCTTCCCAACCGAATTCATAACAGGACAAATCCAAAAACTGTTGAGAATGCACTTTCTAGTTTGGAGGCTACCATTATTCCTACTTTTGTAGTTTCCAAAAACAAAATGGCAGAATTTTCTACTTTAAATCCTATTGAGGAATACAAAGAAATTGCGAAAAATATAGTATCTTTGCTAAACTAAAGGTAAGAAAATAGAAGAGCAATTTATCAAAATGCTTTTTACCACAACTAACACACAATCAAGCATTTACCTAGAAAAAATCTACACTAATCTAAAATAAATTTATTTAGTCCCATTTTTTATATTCTTATTATGGCAAAAAATAGTACATTAGCAGATTTAGATGCTTTTTTGAAAGAACAAGAAACGACATCAAATCCTACAAAAGAAACAGAATCATCTTATACAAAAGAAGAATTTGTTAGTCGAAATCCTCATCAAATTATTGAAACTGAAATCTTAGCACAAGTTGAAAAAACAGAAAAAAACAAAAGAGATACAGCAGGTGCAAACACAGTACAAAGGCAAGGAGCAGGAGCAAGAACAGAAGCTAAAATCGATACAACTGTTGAAATAAAAACAGAGAAAAAAAATGTAGCTCAAAATCATATTAATGACATTGTTCCACCAGTAAAAAAGACAGAATCGGCAATGGTGCAATGGTCAAAAGCGATTGATGAGACGGTAAAAGGAAGTGAAATGCTTCGTTCAGTTCCTCTTTTGTCTGACATTACCGAAAGCAGTACTGAGCAGTTGAAAGCAACAGAAAAATTCTTTGAAACTTCTCAAAATATCTGGAAGAAATTTTGGAGATAAATACATTTTGTAGCTTATTACCTGTGGCTCACTCTTTAGAGAGAGAAGCCATAGAGAAGTCAGATAATCGTAAGATTGTCTGACTTTTTTGTTCAACGGTTTTGATAAAAGCAAAGTAATAAAATTAGAATTTTAAAGATAGTGAAAACATCAAAAAATCCCTACTCACTTTCTAAAAAGTAAATAGGGAATAATTATATTTTAACAAGAAGACGATAAAAAAAGATAGATTAAAATTATCTCAAATCCACTTCTTCTACGTTTGGATGTTTGGCTTTATTAAACTGAAAATCTGAATCAGTTACCGAAACATTAGGTTGAAAGTTAGCAATTTTGTAAGAATGAACACGCCCGTTTTTCTCAAAAATATCCCAACTTGCAAGACTATAATTTTCTTTATCAATGGTCAGACGAACTTTAAAAAATTGTAAGTTTTTGTCGTTTGGAACTAAGTCAATTATTTTGTGCGTTCTTCCACCAACTTTTACTTCTTCTACAACTACGTATTTATAGCCGTTTTTGTAAATATCAAAAATATCAGTTGGATTAAGCCCATCAGCTTCGTCATAACTTGTAATGGTTACTTCGTTGGCATCATCTAAAAATGTCCAAACTGTTTTGTGGTCGTTATAAATCTCTTGACCTTGCGTCTTGAGGTGGTATTTGTTTCCCTTTACAGTAATTGTTCCTGTAAGAGATTCGTTTATATTTTCAGAAGCACTCTCTAAAGTAGAGGTAAAAGTTGCTCTAAAAGTAGTGTATTTTTTGTACTTGCTGCTCATAGCATCTAAAAGTGTACGAGCTTGAGTATCTTGGGCGTAAAGAGAATTTGATGCAGAGGTTGCAAAAAATAAGGCAATGAAAATTATAAAAATCTTTCTCATTAGAAATGGTATTAATTATGTTTTTGTTGAGTACTTAATTCGTTTTTAGTTCTATAATTATAGATTGGCTAAAAGCGTACCGAAGTACTAAGACAGGATTTTATTTAAGCACTAATATTCTTCTGTAGTTTCAATAACCGTTCCAAATGAAAAGTAAAACAAGAGTAAAATAGTGTTGTGTTTTTTCAAGACTAAGAAAGCAAATAGCGTCTCATATATGAAGAAAAGGGGAACGCCTTCCTTAAGCATATTGTAAATGTTAGAACGGTTTGTTTGGTAATGTTCATTTTTCTATAACGATAGGGGTTTGCAAACCCTATCGTTATGGAAAAATAAGACGGTTTTGTTTTTTTACAACTCATTTCTATTTAAGCCTGTATATAACCGTGACAACGTTTTGTTTATTTTAAATATCTACTAGAAAAGAGTATGCCTCTCTTAAAATATTATATACTCTTGGACAAAATACCAACTACAAAAAGACGTGTCTTTTCTCTGCTCAATTTTAAGAAATTACTCAAAAAGTCGTACCTTTGCTTACTTGATTTATAAACAGAAAAACAGTATTTGACGTGCAATATTTACTCAATCATATAGAATCTCTTATATTTTGTTCTTCAACACCTATTTCTGTAAAAGAAATTCAAAAGGTTTTGGAAGAGCTTTTTGGTACAGAAGTGTCCAAAAAAGATATTGAAGATGCCGTTCAGGCTTTGCAAAAACGCTATGAACAAGCCGATTTTGCGATTGAAATAAAATCAATTGCAGGAGGGTTTCAATTTTTGACAAAAACAGAGTTTCAAAGTAGTGTAAGTTTGTTGCTTACTCAACGAGCAAAACGAAAATTATCCAAATCAGCCATCGAAACGCTTGCTTTAATTGCTTACAAACAGCCAATTACAAAATCAAAATTAGAAGCTATTCGTGGCGTAAGTTGTGATTATGCTGTTCAAAAACTCTTAGAGAAAGAACTTTTAGTCATAAAAGGAAAAGACAAAACTCCTGGTCGTCCGATATTATATGGTACGTCAGAAAAGTTTATGCACTATTTTGGTATCAATTCGTTGGATGATTTGCCTATGCCAGAAGATTTGTCTGCCCAAGATGTAGAATCTGCACAAAAACAAGCCAAATTACAATCAAAATCAGAAGATGATGAAGGAGATGAATTTTCACTCTTTCAATTTCAACGAGGTACAAAAGCTATTCAAGCCAAAAAAAATCAAGAAAAAGACGACAATGGTTAGGTATTTAGTAAGTTTTTCTACGCCGTTTAAATGTAGCAATTTGATTTATCAAATTGAATTTTTGATATGAAACACGATTTTACTACACAACTCATTAGTTGCGAGATGCGCTCGTAATTTTAATTTACAAAATGAATAGATATTCAATGAAAAATAACGATAAGAATCAAAACAAAAATTTTAATAAAGACTCCAACTTAGACAAAAAGCTAGAGAAAAACTCAACTAAAGACTCAACTTTTAAGCCTAAACTCAAATCCAAAGAAAAAGGAAATCTAAAAGGAAATCGTTTTGAAAAAGCGAAAAGCAAACCCAATCCTCATTTTAACAAAAAAGCTACAGAAGAGAAATTAAGCCAAAAACTAGACAATAAATTGGGAAGTCAAAATAAAAAACAAGACAAAAAAACAGCAAATTCTAAACCTAGACAAGAACGTCCAGAACACAACGATAGAACAGACAAAACGGAAAGACCAGCTAGAAAAGAATTTACTCAACACTCCGAAGAGACAAAAAAGGACTATCAAAAAGATAGAACTTTTGAAGACCGAAAGAGTAAGGATAGGAACTTCAAAAAGATGGACAAAAAATTTGACCGTCCTAGTAGAGTTTCGGCAAAGAACACAAGTTTTGATAAAGCAAAAGAAAGTTCTTCTAACTCTTCCAATCCAGCTAATGAAACGTGGCGTTTGAATCGTTATATTTCCAACTCGGGCGTTTGTTCACGTAGGGAAGCTGACACACTTATTGCAAAAGGGGAGATTAGTGTAAACGGAAAAGTAATGAAAGAATTGGGTTTTAAGGTAAGACCAACCGATGAAGTAAAATTTAAAGGAAGAGTTTTGCGCAAAGAGAAACCTGTTTATGTTTTGTTGAACAAGCCAAAGGATTTTATTACCACCACCAGCGATCCACAAGGACGAAAAACGGTAATGGATTTGGTCAGAAAAAGCAACGACAGAACGTATTTATCCAGTTGGAAGGCTAGACAGGTACACAACAGGACTTTTACTTTTTACAAACGATGGCGAAATGGCAAAAAAACTTTCGCATCCATCATATGAAGTGCAGAAAATATATAGAGTAACCTTAGACAAACCGTTTCATGAAGAAGACATCGAAAAAGCTAAAAACAGGACTAGAATTAGAAGACGGATTAGCGAGAGTAGATGGAGCTTCTATTTTGTCGGACGATGGTTATTCAGTTGGTGTAGAATTACATATCGGAAAAAACAGAGTGGTAAGACGCATGTTTGCTCACTTGGGCTATGAAGTTGTAAGGCTTGACCGAACTGTTTATGCAGGACTTACCAAAGAAACGCTAGGACGTGGAAATTGGCGACTTTTGAACGAACGTGAAATTATTCGCTTGCGTTTTTTTAATAAAAGAGGAAAATAGAACAAATTTAGAAGGTAGAAATAGTAAAAAGTAATGAAATAAAAATCATTACTTTGAGAAAAAGCATTTTATTCGTTTTGAATAGAACGCTTTTTTTCTGTGTAAAATTTTTGCGAAATGAAAGTATGTTTAGATTTCACTATTCAAAAATATCTTGCTGTTGATGTAAACTACACAAAACATGCTTTTCAATTCTTAAAATAGAAACAAAAAACTATCATAATTTTTCAGTAATTTTGTTTTATTCAAAGCTTACTAAGCTATTTAATACATCTTCCAAAAAACAATTAGACTATGAAAATCAAAAACACTTTTATTTTACTTTATTTATTTGTTTTTACATTAATTTTTTCCTTTACTTCAAAAGCACAAAACAATATAGAGAATGATATTTTTCTTAAGAATAAAATAAATTTGGCTTGGCAAAACAATCAAATAGATAGCACTTTGTTTTTTTATAAAATTTATTTAGAGAAATTAAATCCTAAAAAAGAAACTAAAAAGTATATCACTTTTCAAATAAAACGGCTCAAAATTGCTTACCTAGTTGGAAATACAGAAGTGATAGAAAAATCAATTCAAGAACTGAAATCACTAAAATTAAATCCCAAAAAGGAAATTGAATTAATCCATCAAATTACGTTTCAAGAAGCAAAATATGAGCATTGGAAAGGATTTTATCAAAAAGCAGTAGATTTGTTCAAACAGATTCCGAATTATGAAGAATTAAAAAGCTATCAATTATCAAATCATTTGGCAAACGTAACTGATTTGAATTTAGATTTTTTGGAAATAGAGAAATTTGAAGACACAAAATTTGAAACAGCAGCCGAACAAACCCAGTTTCTTAGTCATCTCTTCACGCTTCACGGATTGCCTAAATATTCTTTATCTTTTGCTCAAAAAGCTATAGATTATTTACCCAAAATGGGTAATGAAATTGAAAAGGCAAATGCTCAAATTTTATATACTGAAATATTATTATTGTATTTGTTTGAAGTAAATGAAAGTCAGATTTTTTTGGAGCAAATTGGAAAAACGATAACTAAGTATGCTACCACGACAGAATTAGAATTGAATTTTTTTCGCCTTTTACTAGTTAAATCTTTTAACGAACGAAAAACTAAAAACAGTTTGACACAAAGCGATTCAGTATTGAAAGTTTATCAAGATTTTCCTCTTACAAATGCAGTTATGTATGACCACATAAAAGCAAAAAGTTCTTTACTTTTGGAAGCACGCAAATGGCAAGAATCGGAAGAATGGTTGGACAAAAATATAGAAATTTTTACAAAACTGTATTCTGACAAATCGTTTCAAGTAATGCAACTTTATGCTCACAAATCGTTGCTTTATTTTTATCAAAATTTATATCAAAGATCGATTGATTATTCGGACAAAATACTTCAAAACCGTGTTGCTTCTGTTAATTTAAAAATGGATGTTTATAAAATTAATGCAATTGCGTATTCAAAATTAAATAATTATGATAAATCATTTTATTATGCTGAAAAGTATTTAGAACAAACAAAAAAAGCATTAGGAGAAAATCATGTACAGGTAGCACCTGTGTATTCCTTATTAGCAAGTATTTATAGAGAACAAGGAAATTTGCAGCAATCTGTAGAATATGCAAAGCGTTCGATAGAAATTTATGAACAGCAAAAAGAAGAGAGTTTTTCAACTTCGGTGGCTCGTTCGCATCAAGTTATTGCGACAGCTTATCTCAAATTAGAAGAAAACGAAAAAGCGCTTTTTCATAGTTTAGAAGCCAAAAAAATACTAGAAGAACTGTTTTTGAAGGACAGGTTTTATGTTCTTGCTATTACATATACTAATTTGGGAATGGTGTATCGAAATCTTGATATGTATGATTCGGCTTATCGGTATTATCATCGCTCTTTAGCTGCTGAAAACGCATTACCAGAAAAAAATAGAAACAAAGCGAGTATAGGAAGAGTGTACAACAACTTAGGGTATGCCTTCGAAATGCAACAAAATTACGATTCTGCTATCTTTTATTATAACAAAGCAGTAGTAGAAAAAGAAGACAGCAAACAGAGTTGGAATAGTGCAAATGTACTCAATAATTTGGGAAACTGTTTTGCAGCTATTTCAGATTTTGAGAAAGCAGGAGAAAATTATGAAAAATCGCTTGAAATAAATGTGTTAGGAAAAGAGTATGCAGATGTAGAAGTGGCTTTAGAGTCGTATAAGGGTTTGGCAAGTTTGAAGAGTTTTTCATTTGCTGACAAATTAGGTTATTACAGAAAAACTGATGAGATAATTGACAAAATGCGTTCTCAATTACATACCGATAACGACCAATTACTGGTAAGCAAACTGACGACAGAAATTTATGGAAAAGCTCTTTCTACTTGTTTTGAAGCTACAAAAACAAAGAATGTAGAGGAACAAATTTATGAAGATGCCTTTTATTTTGCAGAAAAAAGTCGGGCTGCTTTACTTCGAAAACAAACACAAGAAACACTTGTACTTTCGCAAGTGCCAGAAGAATTAAGGAAATTAGATGCAAATTATAGTGCTATAATAGATTATTATAAACGTGAAATTTTGGAAATCAAAGAACTAAAAGAAGACAAAACCGAAAGCCAGCTTACCCAATTAGCCTACTTTAATCAGCAGATTTTAGATACAAGAAAGAAACATCAAGAACTCAAAAATAAATTATCAACTGAATTTAGGAGTTACAAAAATCTGCAAGAACCTAATCAACTCGTTACTACAAAAGAAATAAAAAAGAACCTAAAAGAAGGCGAACAAATGCTTATTTATCAGTGGTTTGAGCCTTATTTGTTTATTCAAGTAATCAGTAAAGAAAAACAGTTGTTTTATAGAATACAACCCATCGATTTTGAAAAAAACTTAAAGGAATATAGAAATTGTCTAGCTAAAGATTGTAATGCAGAAAAATTTGTAATGCAAAGTGATGCACTTTATAAAATTCTTATTCAACCTATCGAACTACATATCAAAACAAATAAAAAACTTATTATTATTCCTGATGCCATTTTACAACAAATTCCTTTTTCTACTTTGGTAAACAAGAACTCAATTAAAAGTACATCTTTACAGAATAGCATTTTATCGTATTCAACCATTACATATCCTTTACTAAATTATCAGATTTCTTTTCATTACTCGTCTTCTCTTTGGAATTTGGAAAGGCAAAAAACAATGGAAGATTCAGATATAGATTATGAATACGAATTTGTAGGTTTTGCTCCTGTTTTTGAAGATAGCAAAGAGAATGAAAATTATACTAATCAACTTTTGGCAAACAATAGAAACAATTTTAATCCTCTTCCCTATAGCAAACAGGAGATAGAAGAGGTGGCTAATTTGTTTGCTAACAAAAACAAAAAGTCTTTAGCTTTCACTGATTTTCAGGCAAATCAAGAAAATTTGAAAGTCTATGCAACCAAAACACGAAGATTGCATCTAGCTACACACAGTCAAACCTTTACAAAAACACCTTTTAATTCTTACCTTTGGTTGTTTGGTAAAGATTCTACTCAAAATAATGTAATACTTCAAAAATTGTATGCAAGCGATTTGTATGGAAGTTTTTTCCCTAGTGAATTGGTCGTTTTGAGCAGTTGTCGTTCTGGAGTAGGGCAGGTAGTAGAAGGCGAAGGCGTAATTACACTCACTCGTTCGTTTCTGAATGCAGGAACAAAAAATATTATTTTCTCACTTTGGCAAATAGATGATTTGGCAACAAAAGAACTCATGACAACCTTTTATGGTTTTGTAGCTGAAGGAAAAAGCTATTCGGAATCATTACAGCTTGCCAAACAAAAGTTATCTAGTTCTGAAAAATTTAATAGTCCATTTTATTGGTCAGGAATTTTGTTAATTGGAGAATAACAATTCGCTTTTTTGTTAAAATAATTTTTATTTTGTATTAAAGTTACATTTTGGCATAGATTTTTGAATAGATTCAATTAGTATATTTGACCTATCAATAGGATTGACATTTCTAAACAAACAAATAGTTGCCAAATTTTATTCTCTGCAATCGTTTCTTTTCCATAAAATAGGGTTTGCAAACCCTATTTTATGGAAAAAGCAAATCATTATTTTGCCAGCAATGAAATCATATACAGAATTTGATAAATGTCACTCGTATTGATTTATTTAATCAATTTAACTATTACCCAATTTATTCAAGATTATGAAACCTTATTTATCTACTCATCAAACACGCCAGAAAAGACAACTAGTTTACTCTACTTATTCAGCTCTTTTTATCCTTTTTCTTGTTTCTTTATTTATAATTTCAGCCTGTTCTTCTGGTAAAAGAGCATTGCAGAGAGGAGATTATTATGAAGCTACATTAAAAGCAGTAGAAAGACTTCGTCAAAGCCCAAACAACAAAAAAGCACGTCGTACACTTGGAGAAGCATACAACAATGCTGTAGCAGAAAACCTAAGAACTACACGAACGTTAGATACAGAAAAAAACCCTCTCAACTGGGAAAAAATAGCTGAAAGTTATGGAAGAATTAATGAAATGGGAAATGAGATTCGTCGTAGTCCTGCTGCTCTACAAATTGTCAAAAATCCAACAAGTTATTTGAGCGAAGAAATAAAAGCAAAAGATAAAGCTGCCGAAGCACGGTATAACGAAGGCACAAAAGCGATGGCTTTGAACAATAGAGAAGATGCAAAACGAGCGTATTATCATTTTATAAAATCTGATCAATGGGTCAAAAATTACAAAGATGTGGCGATTCAGATTCCGAAAGCAAAAGATTTAGCAACATTAAAGGTAGTCGTTCAGCCGATTCAAGTTCCTAATTCGTTTAGTTTGGGTAGAGATTTTGTGCAAAGTCAGGTAATGGAATATCTGAATACAAACCGTCAAATGAATGAATTTGTAACTTTTTATTTGTCTTGGGAAACGCCTAATTATTGTTGTGCAGACCAGTATTTGATGATGAGTTTTGATGAATTTACGGTCGGACAAGTATTTCAAAAAGAAAAAACAACAACGGCAGTAGATAGTGTTAGAAGAAGTGTTCGTTTAGATGACGGCTCTTCAAAAACGATTACAGATGCCGTAAAAGCAGATTATACCAATCATGAGCAGTATGTAGTTTCGAATGGTCGTTTAGATGTGCGTGTCATTGATGCCAAAACAAACAGAATTTTGATGCAAGATAAATATCCAGGAGAGTTTGTTTGGAGAAACGAATGGGGAACCTATCAAGGCGACAAACGTGCTTTGGATAAAGACCAACAAGCAGCCGTAAAGGTTCGTCCGATTGCGCCACCACCACCACAAGATTTGTTTGTAGAATTATTCAAACCTATTTACGACCAACTGACAGGAAATATGAGAAGGTTTTATAATAGATATTAGAGAACAAATTTAGAGTTCTGATTTTAGAAGTTAGAATTAAATCACAAACTAAAATACGAAGTAAATCAATTGAAAATTTATATTTTAGGTAACTAAAGACTCATTTGTTTATTAAAGTAAGCAAATGAGTTTTTTATTTCAACATGAGTATCATTTCAAAAAAGAAAATAGTTGCCAAATTTTCTTCTGTACAACTGTCTTTTTTCCATAAAATAGGGTTTGCAAACCCTATTCTATGGAAAAAGCAAACTATTATTTTGTCAAAAATAGGCTTATATGTAAAAGCTAAAGAATTACACTCATATTGTTATTTCAACCTATTTTTTTAAGTATATAGAGAAAGTAATTTCCCAAATCCCAAATCCCAAACCCCGTTTAATTATAAAAGTTCGCTATCAGTATAACTATCTCCTTTGTCTAGTTCTCTAAAATAGAAAACAATAGATCCTTGTGAAGAAATTTTGAGTTCGCAATATCCTTGTAATTGCATTGTTTCCAATACCTTTTTAGATTCTTTTAGATTAAGGTCTGTTTTCATAGCGAGTTCGGTTGGTGTCAGATGTCCTCCATTTTGAGAAGCTATTTTAAAAATTTGTTGTTCGTATTTATTCAATAAAAACTTACGTTCGCCATTTTTAGAACCTCTCCAAAGGAAAAAACCTGCGATAAGAGGAATAACTCCCAGTATAATTCCTCCTACAATTAAGTTTGTCACTCCTTTTTCTCCTCCATTTTCTCCAAAAACTCCTACAAGGAGAACAACAGAAAACATACTTCCTATGATTAAAAGCACGATTGCTACTATTTTTCCGATTTGATACTTTAGAGTTTGCATAATTTGTTTAGATTAATTTGGTGTATTTTTAGTTGATAAAAAAATTTCAGAATAAAGATAAATTTTTTTCTGAAAATTATACAATTCATCACATAGTTTCTTGAAATTGAAGATAGTTAAGGTTGTTAATTGTATTCTTGCTTTAAGAAATAGTATTTTGTTCGGTAAAACCTACTTTTACACCAATTATATTTTGATAAACTAGTTTTTCTAGTTATTTTTATTTAAAATTGTTTTGTCAAAGTATTGGAATTCTGAAAAAAAATCTCCAACTTAATGGCTAATTCAAGAATGCTCACTATGTAAATGAGTTTTGGATAAAAAAGCAAAACTCTATTACTAATTAATAACTTTCAATTTAATCTTTTAACTTATTCTTAATCTTTAAAAATGAATATGTATTTAACTCTACAAAATCCGATAACTCGGATGCAGAATGCCCTAAAGATAGGGTGGTCTGCCATTTTACTTATTTCGCTATGGCTAGGCATTTGCCTTAGTGCGTGGGCGCAACCTCAATATAACTTTACTGCTGTTAGTGGTACTTATGTTCCCTTAGTTGGAGGTACGGTAATGCCTACCACTTCTACTTTTACTCCTACAGTTAACGCAGACGATATAGTATCGGCTGCTCTTCCTATAGGCTTTACTTTTGTATATGACGGAATAGCTTACACGCAGTTTAAAGCATCTTCGAATGGATGGCTTACTTTTAATACTACTAGTACTATTGGTAGTTCTTTTGCAGGTAATAACTTAGCTAGTCTTGATCAAGAAATACGTCCTTTACTTGCTCCTTTTTGGGATGATTTGGGTGGAGACGATGTAGCTACTGCAAATGCAACTTATCTAACGACAGGAACAGCAGGCAATCGTATTCTTACTGTTGAATGGCTCAACTGGCAATGGCGATATAATAACAACTTTGCTACTATTTCTTTTCAGATTAAATTGTATGAGGCGACAGGAGTTGTAGAATATATTTATAGACAAGAACCTGCTGCTTCGAATGTAACAGCTACGAATGGAGCATCTATTGGACTTACAAAGGCTACTACAGGTAGTGGACAGTATTTTTCTTTGAACAATGCAAGTGCTGCTCCTACTATAAGTTCTACTGTTTCAACAAATACTATTGATACAAAGCCAGCAACAGGACAAATTTATCGTTGGGCTCCTAATTTTGCTCCTGTAAGAGCTTTAACCCCTTCTGATAATGCCGTAGGTGTAGCACTTGATGCTAATTTATCTGTGGGCTTTGCTTATCCTGCTACTGCTCCAACGCTAGGAACGGGAACTATTGAGATAAGAAAAACTATAGGCGATGCTTTAGTGGAAAGTTTTGTTTTACCTTCTACTCGTGTAACTCTTGTAGGTAATAATGTAGTCATTGATCCTGTAAATCTTTTAGATTGTAACACAGAGTATTACGTAATTGTACCTAATGGTGCTATTGTATCAGGTGCTTTTGCAGGTATTACAACTACTACAGCTTGGTCATTTACGACTACAAATGCTTGTAGTACTCTTTCTCCTACTGATAATGCTACTGGAGTAGCAACAAGTAGCAATCTTACTGTAACTTTTCCTTTCGGAACGGCTGCTTTGGGTACGGGAACTATAGAGTTGAGAAAAACTACAGGTGGAACGGTAGTAGAAAGTTTTACGTTGCCCTCTCCTCGTGTAACTCTTGTAGGTAATGTACTTACTATTGATCCTACTTCTGTATTGGATTGTAATACAGAATACTATATTACTGTTTCTAATGGTGCAGTTACTGGAACTGGCTTTACTGGAATTACTACTGCGACAGACTGGTCATTTACTACTAGCTCACCTGTAGGTAGCCCTACAAATATTGTGACTTTATTAGATGAGAATTTTGGAACTGCAACAGGTTCTACTCCTCCTACAGGATGGGTAAATAATACTATTGGAGGTGCAGCTGCTGATGTATGGAGATTTGACAATCCAGAACCACGTGCCGCAGCTGGATTTACTGCTCCTTTTGCTATTTTTGACAGCGATAATATTTGTAGTACACCAGATGAAAACGTAGCCTTAGAAAGTCCTGCATTTAATGCCAGTACAACAGGATTAACATATACTCTTTCATTTAATCACCACTTTAGAGTATTTTTAGGAAATAGCTATTTTGTTGAAGTATTTAATGGAACTACTTGGACTACTGTACTTACAGGTAGTAGTAGTGTAGGTTCGCTTGCAACAGCAGCAAATGAAAGTATAAATATTACTACTGCAAGTGGTGGAAATGCTGCTGCAAAAGTAAGATTTAGATGGACAGGTGATTGCTCTTGGTACTGGATAGTAGATGACGTAAAAATTACTAGTTCTACTACTGAATTACCATTAACAGCAACTTTTACACCTTTAGATAATGCTACAGGTGTATCTCCAAACTCAAACTTAGTGTTAGATTTTCCTTATCCTGTAAGTGCAGGAACAGGAAATATTACTGTTCGTAGAGCAGCTACAGGTGCAATTTTAGAAACTATCCCAGTTGGTGATGCACGTGTAACGATTAGTGGTGGAACAGTAACTATCAATCCTACTATTAATCTTCCAGGTAATACTCCGATTGCAGTTCAGTTTCCAACAGGAGCATTTAGGTCTTGTAATAATTTGAATGTAGCAGGAATTACAGACAACACAACGTGGAATTTTACGACAGTAGATTGTTCTTCTCTTACTATAAATGCAGGAGCAGATCAAACTGTAAATCCAAATACAACAGTAAACTTAAACGCAGTTGCTGCTGGAACAGTTGCTGGTGCAACTTATTCTTGGACACCTACTACAGGTCTTAGTGATGCAACTATTGCAAATCCAACTATTGCAAACCTTACTGCAACAACCTCTTATACAGTTACTGTAACAAATCCGAATGGGTGTCAGGCTAGTGATGTAGTTGTGCTAACAAGTGGTTGTGATGCCCTTATCGTAAATGCAGGTGCTGACAGAGATGTAGCTTCAAATTCAGATGTTGTTTTTGCTGGTACTGTAACAGGTGCAACAGGTGCTTTGACTTATGCTTGGACTCCTGCTGCTGGATTGAGTGATGCAACAGTATTAAATCCTACTTTTACAGGTTTTACTGTGCCTGCGACCTTTACGCTTACTGTAACTGATGCAGGAACAGGTTGTGTAAAATCAGATAATATTGTTATAGGTATTGCTGCATCTGGTGGTGGTGGTGGAAATGCACCTACTGTGGTTGCTCCAGCATTGCGCATTACAAGTGTAAATTCTACTTCTTTGCGTCTAAACTGGGTAGGTGGCAATGCTGAAAATTATGCTATCTTCCGTTCTAACTCTAGCTTTGGAAATAATTACACTCGTTTGGGTCAAGTAGCAGGTACATTATCTACTTATTTGGATTCTATGTTGATGCCAAATACACAGTATTTTTATTATGTACAAGCTATCCGAGGTTCTGCAACGGCTAATTCTAATATTGTATCTGATTTCACTTACCCTTCTGCTCCTGTAGTAACGAGTTTCCAAAATGCGTGTGTAGGAACAGGCGCACAGCTTACAGTTCGTGGAAGTAGTGGTGTTTACAATGTTTATTCTTCTGCTACTGGTGGAACGGCTATTGCAAACGGTGACTCTACGGGTGTTATCACTACTCCTACGTTTTCAGATTCTGTTACCTATTATATTTCTGCTGTCGGTTTGCGCTATGAAAGTACTCCTCGTGTAGCTGTTCGTGTTATTACTAGAGCATTGCCAACGTCTGTATTATTAGGAGCAGGTCTGCAAGAGTCGTGTACAGATAGTCTTATGATACGAGCGCAATCTGTTGAAGGAGCTACTTATACGTGGTATTCTTCAAATAGTATTTTAGCCACTACTTCTACTCCAATGTATACAGTTAATCGTAGTGGAGTATATTCTGTTTTGGTAAACAAAGACGGTTGTGTGGCTCGTTCTAACACCATTCGTGTTCGTGTAAACAGAACTTCTCCAGCTCAGATTGTAGGAACTTCTACTCGTCAGTTTTGTGAAGGTGGCGTTCTAAATGCAGTTCAGACTGATTCTGCTACGTATGAATGGCAACGTAACAGTACTGTTGTAGGTACAGGCAGTTCATTAGAGGTTACTCAATCGGGTAATTATACAGTAACTGTAACCAGTATTTTGGGTTGTGTTCTTACTTCCGAACGTGTAAGCGTAACTATTATAAGTGTTCCTGAATTAGATTTGACCTCTTCTTCTCCTGATTTCTGTGAAGGCAGCGAAGGTGTGGAGTTGAATGTTAATGCTGTCAATGGAGCTAGTTATGAATGGTTGAGAGGTGGACGTGCAATTCGCACTACTTCTACTCCTAGTTTACAAACCAATGTAGGAGGCGAATATAGAGTACGTGTAATTTTGAATGGCACGTGTTCAAGAACTTCTGATGCGCTTAGTATTACTCGTAATGCTGCACCTCGTGCAAGTGCTAGAGTTTATGGTGATAGTGTCAAAGTAGTTTATGTTGGCAATGCAGAAATTGAAAGCATTGTTTGGACAAAAGATAGTGTTGCATTTTCTGCTACTACACAGGCATTTGCACCTACTGAGTCAGGTTTGTACCGTGCTACAGTTACTTACACAACAGGTTGTGAGGTAGTTTCTTCGGGTGTTAATTATACCAAACGTCCAGAAGCACCTGTAGTAACAGGCGATGAAAACGTAGAGGCACTAGGTTTTATGCTTTTCCCAAATCCAACTTCAAGTAAAGTAAACTTATCATTTGGAGCAGCCTTCAGAGGAGAGATTACTCTTACGCTTAGCGATGCTATTGGTCGTACTATCCAAGTAGTAAAAGTGAAAGCAAATGAAAGTGCTAGTCTTGATTTGTCTCAAGTAGCGAATGGTAATTATATGCTTACGATTGCTTCTAAAGACAAAGTAGTTACTCGTAAGATTATTCGTGAGTAAGTAATAGTAATTAGATTATACAAAACAGTAAAGTCAGTTTGGTAAGAATTGATTTTACTTGTTTTTACATAAATTAAAAGGCTATATATTTCTAAATTAATTAGAAATGTATAGCCTTTTTTTGTATTTAGAATGTAAAACAAAAAAGAAGCACACATTTTCAATAAATGTGTGCTTCTTTTACAATAACATAAGTCATTGATACTTGACAATTACAAGCCAACTAATTGTTCTGCGATTGCTTTTAAGTCTGCACCACCTTTAATTTTGGCAGCTTTAGTTGTGTCAATTTTGGCAGCTTCAAATTTCTTTAATGAAGATTTTTTTTGCTTAAACATAATGTAAATTATTTTTTGAGTTAAAAATTAATTATCTATTATTTCTATTAGATATACAATTATACTGATTTTTTCTACAAATTCAAAATAAAATACTGATTTTTTGTAAAATTGTAGGACATCAAGAAAAACTAATGAAAATTCCCCTATTATTTCTATAGTATTTCTGCTTTAAACTTAAATAAAAAATGAGATTGAAACCGTTTGTATAAGATAAAAGTACAAAACGGGATTAGGAAAGAAGGTCATTTGAAAGAATTTAAAATTCTAAAACATCCCTTCTACCTAATAAAAAAACATTCTTACCGAAAGTAAGTATTCAAAAGAGAATTTTATTTTACTTTGCCTTGATTTTTGCGTATTTTTCGATATAATAAACCAACTTAATCAAGTTTATACAACTACTTCTATTAAAAATTTAGTTTCAATAAAATCCACAACAATATACATGAGGTACATTAGTACACTTTTCTGTATTCTGATTATATATAGTTTTTCTGCTTATCATACTTTTTCTTTTGCACAGTTTACCGATTTTGGAGATACGCCTTTAGAGGCCGAACATCTAAATATCGAACAAGGATTGTCTCAATCAACGGTGCTTTCTATTCTGCAAGACCAAAAAGGATTTATGTGGTTTGGAACACAGGACGGATTAAATAGATATGATGCCTACAAATTCAAAGTATTCAAATTACAACGAGGAGATTCTACTTCTCTTCCTGACAACACTATACAAACGCTTTTTCAATCTAGAGATGGTACTATTTGGGTAGGAACAAACGAAGGATTATCAATCTATAATCTTGATTTTGATAATTTTACTACCTATTCTAATCAATTAAAAAACAAAAAAAGTATTTCTAATAACGATATAAATACAATTACAGAAGATACAACAGGCGTTATTTGGGTAGGAACAAAAAATGGACTCAACAAATTTGATAGGAAAACGAAGTCTTTTGAAAGGTATTTTGCTGATGGAAAGATGGGTTCTATTCCTGCCAACGAAATCACAGCTTTACACACCGATAAAAAAGGAAATATTTGGATAGGAACTACTAATGGAGTAGCTCGCTATCAATCTAAAACAAATAATTTTAAGGTGTTTTTTGCAGATTCTACTTTTTCTACTTTGCCTAATGGATATATTACTTGTTTTTTTGAAGACCGTTTCAAAGCGATTTGGATGGGAACTAAGAATGGAATAGGGCGTTATAATCGTCTAGGAGATAATATTTCGGAATATAAGGCTTCTCCTCTACCTATTGCAGGAATAGAACAAGATGAGGAGGGTAATTTGTGGATTATTTCTGAAACAGAGTTAGGGAAATTTGATCAAAACAATCATACCTACAAACGTCAAAATATAGGAAATACATTTGAAAATTATGGTGCATTCAAAGCTATTGTAAAAAGTAAATCAGGTCTTTTATGGATAGGAACGAATAAAAATGGAATTTTTAAGGTAAATACTCGTACCAAACAGTTCAAAACATTTCGTCATAACCCAGAGAGTGCAAATAGTTTGCCTCCTGCGTGGGTTTGGAGTATCGAAAATTCAGATAAAAACAATCTTTGGGTAGGAACAGCAGATGGCTGGAGTTACCTCAATGTTTCGAAAGACTCAGCCTTTAATTACAGTACATTTTTCTCGTCTTTTCAAAACCCTAGTACTAGAGATGTAACCTCTCTACTCAATGAGGGTGATTCTGTATTGTGGGGAGCAGTTACGAATAATGGAATTGTACGAGCAACACTTGATAAGAAAACACACATTCCTTTAGAGTTTCAAACCTTTATAGCTAAGGAAAATGATAGTTTGCAAAAATCGCCTAGTGGAAACAAAGTTTCTACTCTCTATAAAGATAGCTTTGGCAAGATTTGGATAGGTACATTTAACAAAGGATTAAATGAAATTTATGAAGACACGACAGGAAACTATTTAATCAAACCAAACAATCAGAAGCCGAATAGATGGAATAGTAATAGTAATAAAAATGAAATACCATTACCCAAAAAATATCGTTTTAGATATTTTGCTCACAACAAAAATGACCAAACATCTTTAGCAGCAAATACTGTTAGAGTAATTTTTGAAGATCGAAACAGAAATTTATGGATAGGCACCGAGGAAGGAGGGCTTAGTCTTGCTAAGCGAGATAGTAGAGGAAATATTATTTCTTTTGAGAGTTTTTCTTATAAAGATGACGACCCAAAGAGTATTAGTAGTAATTCTGTTCGAGCTATCTGGGAAGACGAATCAGGTTATCTCTGGCTAGGAACGCCAAATGGATTGAATCGTTTTGACCCAAAAACAAAACAAGCTATTCATTTTGGAGAATTAGAACCAAAACTGAGTAGAGTTATTCACGGAATATTAGGAGACAAAAAAGAAAACCTGTGGCTAAGTACAAACAATGGAATCTTAAAATTTGATATTGGAGATAGTCTTGTCTGGGAATTTAATCTTGAAGACGGAATACAGAGCAACGAGTTTAATTCTGGAGCTTCTCATTTGAGAAAAAGTGATGGAATGATGTTTTTTGGTGGAATTGGTGGACTTACTATGTTTCACCCAGACACAGTAAAATTGAATACTTATTTGCCTCCTGTCGTCTTGACGGATTTCAAAATATTCAATAAATCGGTTTTTGTTAAAGATGAAAACAACAAAGGTTCTCCTCTTGAACACCACATTTCAGTTGTCGATGAGATTGTTTTGAATTATGAAGATCAAGTAATTACATTTGAATTTACGGCACTTAATTTTTTGCACCCAGAAAACAATAGGTATTCGTATCGCTTGGAAGGCTTTGAAACGGATTGGAATGAAGTAAATGATCGTCGTTTTGCGTCTTACACTAACTTACCAAAAGGAAATTATCGTTTTGTAGTTCGAGCTGCAAATAATGATGGTCTTTGGAACAATGAAGGTGCTTCTGTCAAGATTAGGATGCGTCCTCCGTTTTGGGCAACTTGGGGATTTAGAATTGCCGTTTTTTTACTTATTGCAGCTGGAATTTGGGGAATATTTTATTTACGAACAAAAGGAATTAGAGAACAAAACACAAAACTAGAAAACTCTGTAAAAGAACGAACAGGCGAGTTATTAGAAACAACCGAAGAGCTGCGTGTACAGCGTGATCAGCTTGAAAATGCGTATGCAAACATTCGTCTGCTTAGTGATATAGGAAGGCAGATAACGGCTCGTTTGTTTCATAAAGAAATTATTCAATCAGTTTATGATAATATTCAAAACGTAATGCCTGCTGATGCTTTTGGTGTTGCACTTTTTGATCAAGAAGCGAATTGTTTGAGTGTATCAGGATTTATTGAAGGAGGAAGTGTCTTGCCTTTTCATGTTTTAGATTTGAGTAATAGAAACGAACTAGCAGTAAAGTCTTTTAATGAACAACGAGAAATAATTATCCATAATATTCAACAAGAATATTTGAAATATATGGATGAAAAACCAAGTGCAGATTTTGGCAAAACTACATCTTCTGTCGTGTATTTGCCTTTGGTATTGGGCGAACGCAAAATTGGAGTAGTAACGGTTCAGAGTTATAAAGAAAATGCTTTTGATACCACACACTTGTCTATTCTTAGAAATTTGGCTACTTATATCGTGATTGCTTTGGATAACTCACAAGCCTATACAAAAATTGAAGCTCAGAAACACGAAATAGATGAAAACAGAATTGCCCTTCAACACAAAAACAAAGATATTACAGATAGTATAAATTATGCAAAACGAATTCAGCACGCACTTTTACCACCTTTATCAATCCTGAAAAATGCTTTTGAGAGCTTTGTTTTGTTTTTGCCTCGTGATATTGTAAGTGGTGATTTTTACTGGTTTACTCAAAAAGATGGCAAAACAGTTATTGCAGCCATTGACTGTACAGGACACGGAGTTCCAGGGGCGTTTATGTCTATTATTGCCGAAACGCATCTTGACAGAATTGTGAATGTAATGGGAGTTACAAGTCCTGCACTTATTTTGGAAGAACTAGACAAAGCTGTCAGAAATACATTGCGCCAAAACGAAACACAAAGTCGTGATGGAATGGATATGTCAATTTGTACTATCGATAAAGCCAACAATACAGTAATTTTTGGAGGGGCAAAAAATCCATTAATTCATATTTCGAGTGGAAATGTAGAACAGATAAAGGGAAATGTGAGAGGAATTGGAGGATATTCAAGAAAATATCTAAAGAAAACACCTACTTTCAAAGAACACTTTATTCAAGTAAATGAGCCTACTTCTTTTTATATGTTTTCAGATGGGTATCAAGACCAATTTGGAGGAAAAAAAGATGAAAAATTTATGAAAAAACGCTTTCGTCAAGTTTTAAGAGATATTTATGCTGAAGATATGGACGCACAACGTCAGCTTTTAGAACGTGGTTTTATTCGTTGGAAAGGACAACGTCAGCAAATAGACGACGTACTCGTGATTGGATTTAAGATGGGGTAAAAACCAATTTAGAAGTTAGAATTTAGAAGAAATTGCGAATACATTTACCATTTCTGTTCGTAGCATCTCGCTAAGAATCTGTAAAAATTAAAAGCGTCACGCTTGTATTGTACGAAATACAAAGCGTGACGCTTCAATACATTTAGGTTCGTAGTGTGACACTACGAACAGATGAAGTACACTATTTTTCATTCTAACTTCTAAAATCTAATTTCTAAATTTATTATTCTACTACATACACATCTTCGCCTTCTTTTGTCATCAAGTATTTTTCTCGTGCAATTTCTTCTAGGCTTTTGGCATCGTTTATTTGTATCTTTTTTGTTTCTAAAAGGTCTATTTGTTCGCTAAAATATTCTTTTTCGGCTTGTAATTCTCGTAACGTTTGGCGCATACCAATCTGATTTAGAATATCATTTCCATCTAAAAAAAACATCCATAAAATAAAACCTACAAAAAACCAAAAATAAAAATTATTGATACGTTGAAAAAAAGTCATAAAATAGAATAGATAATATAAAACTGAATACTATAAAATTTAAACGAAGATATAGAAATAAAAATTAATTCTTGATAAAATTTTTCCTATTCTCCTCTCATAATGGCTTCTATTTCCTCATCAGTCATTCCTAAGTCTTCTGATGACATAGAACCCAAACTACCTATATTGCCCATTTCTTCCCTATTTCCTAACCCTTCCATTCCCATACCAGATCCAAAGTCATCTCGTTCTATTCGTGGCGCACTTCTTTTCATGTTGTTTAATGAAGAACCAATAGTAACTAAAAAGTCCATTTCTTTGAATATTTCGTAAGGTTTCTCTGGGTTGGTAATGTTGGCAAGATAGGTATTAAATTCAAACATTGGTTTGTCGTACCGAATGGCAACGTACATTTTGCGACCATTGAACGAGAAATAAATAGGTTCATCTATAGTTTGAGCAATTTCGACAGCTTTATCCATAAAATCTTCACTAATCATATTTTTAGCTTGTTTGGCATCTTTGGCATACGCAGCAAAATAATCATTAAAATCTGGGTGTTCTACATCTACAAACTCTCCATGTTGCGCATTTGCTTTTTTGGTTTCATACCCTAATCTACCAAAACTCCCTTTGGAAGCATCAGGAATAATTACCATGTCTGGAAAACTTTTACTCAATGTAGAAACCATAAAAATACCATCAAAGATAACATGCCATTGGCTCGAATCATTTCCCTTTATATCCTCACCTTGCTCTTCCCAAGCAGCCTTTACTTCCGAAAACATCACTTCTACTCCATTTTGGCTTGTCGTTACCAAATCATCACCTCCATAATAATCGGCTTCTCGTTTGAATAATTCACTATCCAGAAAATCTTTGTAAGGAACAAAACCATCTGCATTATACTCTCCTCGTGGAGCAACAAATTCTATTAATTTCGAATTAACCGTTTTTTTATAACGCAACTGAATATCTCGCCTATCTGCTAATTTGCGTACCTGCCAGATTGCGCCAGCAATAAGAAAAATAGAGACCAGAATGACTACCCAAATAGCGAGCAAATCCATAGCAATTAATACAAAAAAAACAATCAAAATAGCTGCTAAAGCTACTACAATACCAAATTGAAGTGCATTACGCCAAGAAATATCTTTTTTTATGACTTCCAAATGAGGAAGCAAATCTTCATCAAAAAGGGCTTTAAATTCTCTAAAACTACGCATAATTTCAGTTATCAGTAAGTAGTTACCAGTAATCAATTAATGAAATTGGTAATTATAAATCGATTGATAGTTGTTTTTTTGTAGTCTATTCTACTAATTAATCAAAATTAAATAGTATCAAAAATCAACTACCTGTTTATAAATTTACTAAATAATAATCAATTTTGAGTAATTATTGTTCCATTTTGCTTTTCTTTATTTTGTTTTTTATGGAGTTTACCGAGCATTTTGATTTATTCATCGATAGTTTTTCTTTGTTTGTGTCCTAACTTTTGAGTATGTTTAGGCTATACTGATTTTTTGCATTAAATTTGCCTACGTCTTATTAGATTACATATTAATTATACACTAGATTGTAAAAGTAAATTATAGAAATAGTATATACTACAAATAATTTTTTTGCAAATTTGTATGAGAAAAAAATACCTATAAAATAAACTATCCTATGCCGACAATATTAATGGTTGTAGATGACGAACCAGATGTACAGCTTCTGATGAAACAAAAATTCAGAAAGCAACTTCGCAATCATGAATATGAGTTTATTTTTGCTGCTAATGGTTCTGAAGCACTCGAAAAATTGAAAGATAATCCGAATATAGATGTCATTTTGTGTGATGTAAATATGCCAGAAATGGATGGAATAACGCTGCTTTCGAAAACGAAGGTAGTCAATCCGACCGTCCAGACTGTTATCGTTTCGGCGTATGGAGATATGAGAAATATTAGAAGAGCAATGAATAATGGTGCTTTTGATTTTGTAACCAAACCAATTAATTTTAATGATTTGGGAGCTACCATTGCCAAAACCATAAAACACGTTCAACGATTAAAAGAATCCATTACAGAAAAAGAGCAATTACACCAAAAATTGGAGCGTTATAGTAGAGATTTGGAGCAAACGATAGAAGAACGAACAAATGAAATTACTGTTCAAAAGGAAATAATTGAAGCCAAAAATCAAAGTATTACAGAGAGTATCAATTATGCCAAACGCATTCAAGATGCTGCTCTTCCTCGTGTAGAAGAAATTAAAGAATCTATTCCAAACTCATTTATCTATTTTAAGCCTAGAGATATTGTAAGTGGCGATTTTTATTGGTTTGTAAAAGAAGAAAATAAAATAATTGTAACAGCTGCTGATTGTACAGGACACGGAGTTCCAGGGGCATTTATGTCGCTTATTGGCAATGACTTATTAAACGAAATTGTGAGTGCTAGAGGAGTAATAGAATCAGATAAAATATTAAATGAGCTTCATGATAGTGTCCGAAAGGCATTGCGACAAGAAGAAAACAAAAGTCGTGATGGAATGGATTTGGCACTTTGTGTAATTGATATGGAAGCCAAAACATTACAATATTCAGGTGCAAAAAATCCGTTAGTATATTTTAAAAATGGAGAAATGACGGTCATAAAAGGAGATAAATATCCTATTGGAGGCGTTCAGTTTCAATTAGATAGAAATTATACGCAGCATCAAGTAGATATAAGTGAACCTATAATGTTATATCTTTATTCAGATGGTTATCAAGACCAATTTGGAGGAGAAAAATCGGAAAAATTTATGAGTAAGAATTTTAAATTACTCTTAAAAGAAATCCATGAGAAACCTATCGAAGAGCAAAAACAAATCTTAGATGATAGGTTTAAATCTTGGAAAGGCGATCGTTCGCAAATTGATGATATTTTGATAATGGGAATGCGTTTTTAAAAAAATAATGTCGTTGGTAAGACACTAACAAAGGCTAAGATTTGCATGAGATAAAGCTATCAAACTGTATATTTGATAGCTTTTTTATTGAAATAAAATTGGTTATACTCAAATGGAAGAGTATCACAAAAACTCTCAGATGACCAAAGAAATTTTGAATGCAACTCCTACAGAACGGCAAGGCAATATATAAAACAAACGAATACTATCTTAGTAAAACAGTAGGTTAATCGCACCAAAAAACGAATGTTTTTGTATAATTCATTCATTTTATCGACTAAATCTTAGCCACAGAGTAACGTACCCTTGGAATTTACTAGTTCAAAAATTGCAAAATAATACTGTTTCGCTATTCTGTAGCTAAAATAATGAAAAACGTTCAAACTAAGTGCGATTAACCTAATAAAACAGAGCTTTAATAGACTTTAATCTAAAAATAAGTTGGTTCTCAAAGGCATTTTCAAGAAAATTACCTTGATTACACTCAAAACTTAATTTATTTTCGACGAACAAGTCTTAAAATAATCTAAACCTACTTGAATTAAACCGAAGAGTTTGGTAATTTTATCGAATAAGAACATAACGATATGTTTCATAAAATAAACTTAGGATTAATTTATGTGTCGTTTTGTTAGATTAAACCTTGATTACTAATCAAATTATAAAAAATAAGTTATCTATTCGATTTCCTACCAAAAAAAATAAGATATTTGTCTGTCAATAGAATATAATTTTGTTCTAAACTGTTTTTAGAAGGAATTATTAAAAAAACAGATTTGTGAAAAATAAATAGTAGTGTGATTACAGAATAATTAGAAGAATGAGAACATTGAACTAAGTGTTGAATAATCAGTTCTGAAAATCTTCTTTCTTAATTTACATTCTATTTAACAGGCAATTTCTAAAAACGTATAATTTTACGAAAACACTTTTTCATTTATGCTAGTAAGCAACTCATCTGCTCCAAAAAAAGTAAGTAACAACCTATCATTAATAAAGACAACTTCTGTACTCCAACTTTTTTTGGCTTCTGCCTTCGTTTTCTGTACGGCTCAATTTTCAGTAGCACAGAACGGACTAAAATACGACTTTTACAACTTTAAAACAGATAACACATTACTCTCCACTACAGCAAACACCAACGAAGATGTTAGTCAAATAGTGTCAGACAAAACAGACAAATTAGCTACTCCCATACAACAAAAGAACAGTTTGAGTAATTTTGCTTTTGTGGAAAGTAGCTTTCTAACCAATAACAAACCGTTTACAAATCAGACTTTTTATTACTATACCGATACGGACACCGTAAAATGGAACTCACATCAATTAAGAGAATCAATGTTTTCTCCTGCTGGTGCGCCTCCTTCTGTCGAACGGCTAATTGTTGGAAGTCCTCTTACGCCTTCTGATTCTAGTGATTTGCAAGAACAAAAACGTTTTTCGTATCACTTGCTAGCTGATTTTGTTTCTTATGTTTCTGGACAGCCTGTTGAATATCTAAATGAAATAGAAGAAATTGTGAGTGATGAGGCTTTAATGGTAGATGCAGGATTATTTTTTGACCACCAAGACTCTACTATCGAACTGCTGGACGCAATAGATTTGGGAGGTAATTTCAGAAATGCACTCTCCGATGAAGAAGTAGCTGCTCGTATGAAAGCCATCGAAAATGAAGTGCCTTTTAATTATACGCCAGAAGTAAGGAATTTTATAGAAAAATATGGTGTAAAGTATTACACCTACACAAATACATTGATTGCAAAGTCAAATGAATATTTTCCACTTTTTGAGAAAATTTTGAAAGAAGAAGGAATGCCAGAAGAACTAAAATATTTGGTTGTTGTAGAATCAGCTTTCAAAACGCAAGTTCGTTCTCACGCAGGTGCTGTTGGTCTTTGGCAATTTATGCCACGAACAGGAAAAGTATTTGGACTTAATCAGAATTTCTATATCGATGAAAGAATTGGACCCAACGGCTTCTACAGTCGCAGCTTGTAAGTATTTAAAATACTTAAATAAATTTTTTGATGGAGATTGGGAACTTGCTATTGCAGGTTACAACTGTGGACCAGGAAACGTACAAAAGGCAATGCGCCGTTCGGGTAAAAAAACGTTTTGGGAAATTTATGATTATTTGCCTAGAGAAACTCGTGCTTATGTGCCTCTTTATACGACGTATGCCTACCTTTTCAATTATGCAGAAGACCACGGAATGGTAATCGAAGCCCCTATTTATGCGATTGAATACGATACTGTTTTTGTAAGTCAGTATGTAAATTTGGATAAATTAGCTGATGAGCTTCGCATGTGTGCAGCCGATTTGAAGGCGATGAATCCAGAAGCAAAGAAAGGTATTATTCCTCATTACGCAAAAGAACACCCAATTAGAATCCCTAAAAACAGAGCTGAATTCTTTTGGAAAAGTCAGGAAGAAATATTAATTGCTTGCCAAAATAAAAATTACAGAAGTAGTAATACCTCAACAGCAACCAGAACAGCCTCAAATTATAAAAACACAAAAACATCAACTAGTACAGCGCAAAGTTATACAGCCAACAAAACTGTAGCTAAGAAAACCTACTCTTCAAAGTCTTCTGGTTCGAAATCGTATCATACAGTTAGGAAAGGCGAAACACTTGGAGGAATTGCCGTGAAATATAGAACTTCAGTTTCCTCTCTTCAACGTTGGAACGGAATTTCTGGTTCTAGGATTAATATCGGACAAAAAATAGTAATGTATGGAGTAAAGAAAAGTACGACAGCTACTCTTACTGTTTCGAACAAAAATTCGTCTAGCTCTTCTACTACAAATTCTACTGCTTCTACTTCAAACAAATCAAGTTCTTCTTACCACGTTGTCAGACAAGGAGATACGCTTTGGGGAATTGCAAACAATGCAGGAATTAGTGTTTCACAACTCAAGCAACTCAATAATTTGCGTTCTGATAAACTTAATGTTGGACAGAAATTGAAAGTGATGTAAAACACAGAAAATTAAGATTATAAACTATCCTTTCTTTGTTGTGATTATTCATAATAAAGGAAGGATATTTTTTTATCATTATCAAAAACTTATTAGTTCATTCTAGGGAAAGTGACTTGCCTTTTCTTATTACATTTCTGTTTATTAAACGTTGTTACGGTTAACTTAGTAATGTTCATTTTTCCATAGCGACAGGTTTGCAAACCTGTTGCTATGGAAAAATAAGACTGTTTTACTTTTCTATAACTAATTGATTATTAGATCTGTAGATAACCTTGATAACGTTTATTAAATCGGAAAAAATCTATGAAAGAATTTATGTCAGCAGCAATCAAAGAAGCCAAAAAAAGTAATACGCTTTATGGTGCTGTTTTGGTAGAAAACAAAACAAGCAAAATTGTAGCTCGTGCTTTTAATACTGTTAAACAAGATTCAGATGTAAGCGCACATGCAGAACTCAATTTGATTAGAGATTTTTGTAAACAGAACAAAATTACAAATTTGGAAAATTATACACTTGCTACGACCTGCGAACCGTGTCCGATGTGTGCAACTACGGCAGTTTGGGCAAAAGTTTCTAAGATAGTTTTTGGACTGAGTATAAAGGATTTGATAGAAAAAGAAGAACCACAGATAGATATTTCTTGTAGAGAAATTATCGAAAAAGGTAATGTAAAAATAGAAGTAAAAGGAGGAATTTTGAGAAATGAAATGATGAAATGGTATGATGAACTGAAAAATTAAGGTCTATATTTTGCACAGACTGGGAAGTCTGTGATACGTAATTAAATTAATCTATTCCAATAATTACATATTCTACTCTTCTATTTTGAAGGTGTTCTTCGGTGCTACATCTTATATCATTTTGGCATTGATTGAGTAATTGGGTTTCTCCAAAACCTCTTGTTTTTATTCTGTCTTCTCCAATTCCCTGTGTAATCAAGAAATTTTTTAGAGAATTAGCTTGTCGCTGCGTAAGTTCAAGATTGTAATTATCTTCTCCTCTAGAATCGGTATGAGCAGCTACTTCTATTATTAAGCTAGAATTTAGGCGCAACATATAGGCTAACCTTTTAAGAATAATCATACATTCTGGCAAAACTTCGTCGCTATTGGGATAAAAATAAACTCCAACTAACTTTTTGACAACGCCTATATTTATTTTCTCTAACGGAATATCTTTTTTAATATTCAATCTTTCATCTCCTTTTGCAGCTTCGGCAGGTATTTTTTGAGTTTGCAATCTAATTGTATCTGTAGAAAAATAATATCTATTGTAAGCACGAATCAGAAAAACAGTTTCAGGCTCTAGATTGACAAGCGTTTCGCCATCTTTTATAGTAACGGTTACTTGTTCAGAATTAGTTTTTGTGTTCAGAATACGCACATTTACACCATCAATCGGCTTTCCTGTATCTTTATCAACAAAACGATACAACAATTGGTAAGTTTGGCTGTCATTCTGACTTTTAGCTTGATTTGCAGAAAAAAAGGTTACAGAAAAGCACAAAAATAATAATAAGTAAAAAATGCTCTTAGTCATATCAATCTTTTAAAATCTATTTCAATTCAAAATCATCATTATCCAAATAAACGGCAAATTTTTTCCTATAGTCTTGCAAATCCGTTGCCGAAACAGAATAAGATAAAATTTTTGTTCCTTCAAACTCTTCCTTCGAAGTGTTTAATTTTTCTCCCTTTGGATTATAGATAGCCGAATCTCCATTATATTCAATTCCTTTTCCGTCTTTTCCAATCCTGTTTACACCCACGCAATAACACGAGTTTTCGATAGCACGAGCAGGCAAAAGTGTATTCCAAGCCAGCGCACGAGCAGCAGGAAAATTGGCTACATAAATCAAAATATCATAACCAGACGTAGCCATTCCATCTTTATCAACCTTCAAATCGTTCCTAGAAAAAACAGGAAAACGCAAATCATAACAAATCTGTGGACAAATTTTCCAGCCTTTGTACTCAAAAGTCATCAAATAATTTCCTGCTGAAAAAACCTCATGTTCTCCTGCCATTCTAAAAAGATGCTTTTTATCGTAATAATTATAATAGCCATTCGGTTCTACAAAGAATAAACGATTATAAAATTTAATCTCTTTTCCCTTTTGCTCTTTTATTATTATACTTCCTGTACTAGCAACATCGTATTTTTTCAATTGTTCTTTTAGCCATTTCAAAGTAGCACTTTCTTCAAATTTTTCTGCCAAATCGGTATTCATTGTAAAACCTGTCGTAAACATTTCGGGCAAGATTATAATATCTGTTTTCTCATTTTTCTTTTGCATAAAAATAGATTCAAACATTTTTTCAAACTGATTTTTATTTTTAATGGGATTTTCCCAAAACAAATCAGATTCAATAAGACTTATATTAAGTGAAGGTTTCATATCTTTTGTTTAATGATTTTTATTAAGCTATTTTTTGAAGGATATTTTTCAAAATCTGCATTTCAACCCATTTTTTAAACTAGAATTCTACTTTTATGAAAACTAAATTGCTTGTGTTATTCAACACACTCACGCTTATTTTTACTGTTTTTCTTAATTATCTTTCCAATACAGGCTTTTTTGGTGGCAAAACTATTGGCGAAATTAGTGCGAAATACGAAACTCTTTTTGTTCCTGCTGGCTATGCTTTCTCTATTTGGGGACTTATATTTTTGATGCTTTTTGCATTTGTAGGTTTTCAATGGTATGTCCTTTATAAGTTCAAAGATACTGAAAATGATTATGATACTTCTGAAAATATTTTTGTTAAGACGATTCATGAAACAGGAATTTGGCTTATTGTAGCTAATCTTTGCAATGCGACTTGGGTGTATGTTTGGCTTAACGAATATGTTGCGCTTTCAGTTATGGTTATGTTTTTTCTTTTGCTTTCTCTTATTCAACTTACAAGAAATTTGCGTTTAGAAATTTGGGACGCACCAGTCAGAATTATTGCTTTTGTGTGGTGGCCAATCGTTATTTATTTGGGTTGGATTATGGTCGCTTCGATTGCAAATACTTCTTCATTTTTGGTAAGTATTGGCTGGCAAGGCAAACCGTTTTTTGCTTCTACTTGGACTGTTTTGATGATTGTAGTAGCCTCAGGATTGTATTTGGGATTGATTGCAACACGAAATTTGAGAGAAACAGCAATGGTAGGAGTTTGGTCGTTAATAGCCATTACCTACAAACAATGGGAAGCCGAACCCATAATCGCTTATACAGCACTTGGTTTTGCAATCTTACTATTTTTGGCTGCTAGTTTTCACGGTTATATGAATATAGAAACATCTCCTTTTTTGAAATGGAAAAGAGGAGAGATATAAAAAGTAGAACGAAATAGATAGAAATTAAAAAGTGAGTTTTGTTGAATGTTTTTTGTCTGATAAAACGATTTTCAGTTAAAATAATAACAAAATAAAGTAAACGTTGTTAAGTGTTTTAGTAAAGCAAACTGGCTTTTTTGTCTTCTCTAAACATTATTTGTTTAAAGAAAACTATTTTTTAAATGTTAATTTTTCTGCTTTTCTATTTTTTAAACTGTATTGGTTTTTAGACAAATCTATTTTTATTTTGAATAATTCTTCACTTTCCAAAAAAATAACGTTTGCTACTTTGTGGCGACATATTTTTTATGGAACAGAAAACAGAAAATATCCAGATACGTACTTTGAAGAATTGAACTATCAATGTTCAAGAGTATTGCCTTTACTTAGTCTTGTAACTTGTTTTATGTGGATTTCATATATTCCATTAGATAAAGAACTTCACCCAGAAGCTCCTCAAATTATCTATTTTCGGATTGGTTTATCTATTGTGAGTAGTATCATTTTTGGTCTGTATTGGATTCCCTTTTTTCGGAAAAATTCTATTTATCTAATGACTGTTTTGGGAAGTTATGCTGTCATTAGTGCAGGAATAATTACAGGATTCTCAGGTGCAGATGCGTCCTATATGGGAGGATATAATATTTTGCTAATGGGTTCTCTCTTCGTTCCTGTTCGTCTAACGACTTATTATATTGTTATGCTTTCATCAGTAACAAGTTTGTTTGTTACTCTAATTTTTTTGGATATAAATATTGTACAAGACGTTCCAGCTTACAGTTTGAATGATCTAATAAGTGCTTTTATTCTGGCAATGGTTTTTGCCTTTTTATTTGATAGAGATAGATATTCGTATTACACAAAATCCAAAGAAAGAGAAGAACAAAGAAAGCAAATAGAACAACAAGCAAACGTAATTGGAGAAAAAAATACAGAATTAATTGCTCAAGACCAAAACATCAAAAAATCTGCTACACGGCTTCAAAAAGCAAATAAAAACATAACAGCAAGCATTAATTATGCAAAACGCATTCAGACAGCCATTTTGCCAGAAGATGATGAAATAGAAGAACTATTTCCAAAATCCTTTATTTACTTTAAGCCAAAAGATATTGTAAGTGGTGATTTTTATTTCTTAGCTCAACAAAATAATAAAATCATTATTGCGATAGCAGACTGTACAGGACACGGAATACCAGGTGCTTTTATGTCTTTGATTGGACAAAATTTGCTGACTGAAATTGTTCAAACCAGAAGAATGACTGCCCCAAATCTTATCTTAGATGAACTTAAAGAAGGAATAAATAATCGTTTGAAACAAGAACAGAATCATAATCAAGATGGAATGGATATTTCTATTTGTTCAATTCAAAAGAACGAAGACCGAACATATCAAGTTGAGTTTGCTGGAGCAAATAATCCTCTTGTTTATATAAAAGATGGAGAATTACATCGTTTGAGAGGAGACAAAATTATGATTGGTGGATATTGGAGAGCCAGAAAATCAAAATATTTTACCAAACAAACCGTTCAAATTGATTCGCCAACGCATATTTATTTATTTTCCGACGGGTATCAAGACCAATTTGGAGGAAAGGAAAATAGAAAATTTACCTCTAAAAGACTAAGAAATTTGCTTTTTGAAATTCATAAACAAGATATGAAATACCAGAAGAAAATAATAGAATCTACTATGACAGAATGGAAAGGAAATAGAAATCAGATAGATGATATGGTAATGATAGGAATTTATTTAGAACCTACGGCTGATGAAGAAGATACAGAATTTGATGAAGAAGAATATGATAAATATATGGAATTGGAATAAGTTCAGAAATTAGAATTTTAGCTGTATAGCAGCGCAATGTTTATAGCACCTCATCAAAATCTTGTTGACGGTGAAGCCTCAACAACGGTTGATCAACAAAAAACACAAAACAAATAGAATATGAATTTGAAAGATATTATCCATAAAGTATCTCATCAGGGAGAGCAAAAATGGGACACATTAAAAACAAAGCTCAAAACTCGTTTGGGATTAGACAAACCTGTCATGATTCTGCCGTATCGTAGTTTTGGAAATACTAGAAAAGCCTTTTTTTGGGGAAGAGTTTTGGAAGACAGAGGACTGAATGTACAAGAAGACGATAAGTTTTGGGATAATATTCTGAACACTTATAAAAGATTAGAAAGCAACGAAATTCCACATGCAAGACTTTCAGTAACCTATCAAGCAATTACAGCAGAAACAGTTACAGACGAAGAAGGCTATTTTTTAGCAGAAATAGAATTGCCAGAACCGATTATTCCACACGAATCTATGTGGGAAAAAGTAGAGTTCAAACTTTTAGATGAAGTAAGAAAAAATCAAGGCGAAGTAACAGCATTAGGAGAAGTTCAAATTCACGATGATTTGAAGGAATACGGAATTATTTCGAGATATCGATGATACTGTTCTTCAAACCCATGCGACGAGTATGTTGGCTTCTGCAAAACTCACTTTTTTAGGAAATGCTCATCTTCGAAAACCATTTTTGGGAGTTGGAGAATTATATGAATCATTTGTGAAAGGAAGCGATGGAAATCAGCAAAACCCTTTGTATTTTGTTTCTAGCAGTATGTGGAATTTATATGATTTACTGACCGATTTTTTTGAAATCAGAAATCTACCGAAAGCTCCTCTGATGTTACGAGATTTAGGAATTGATGAGAATATGTTTTTGAAAGGCGACCATAGCCACAAAGAAGAAAAAGTAAAACGTATTTTGAGTTATTATCCCAATCTAAAATTTATCTTGATTGGAGATAGTGGACAGCACGATGCCGAAATTTATTACAAAATGCTTCAAGAATTTCCCAATCGTATAAAAGCAGTTTATATTCGTGATGTAAGTGGTAATGCTAGAGATGCAGAAGTAGATAAAATTGGCGAAAAAGCAGAAAAAGAATTTAATGTTCCTTTTCAATTGATTGCAGATTCGGCTATGGTAGCTCTGCACGCAGTTTCGAAAGGTTTTATTACAAAAGATTCTATTGAAAAAGTGCAACAAGCAAAAGAAGACGACGAAAATGCTCCTTTGACTTTGGAAGAAGCCGTTGTGAAGGGAGATATAGAAGCGTAAAATGTAGAGGTTTAAAACTTTATTTCTCTTCTACCGTCAACCAGACTTGGTCGTCGTTGAGGTAAGTAAATATTTATTCTCCACTTCCTAAATACTGCTTTCCATTTCCTTAAACGTAAGAAATAGTCATTCTCCATTTCCCAAATCCTATTTCCCATTTCCCACAAATGAAATTCCCAAAATCAGTACATTATCCACCACAAAAAAAAGCAAATGCAATAGCTAAGATTTTACAAGCATTATATCCAAATCCTGCTGTCCCCTTAGATTATCAAGATGCTTATACACTTTTGATTTCTGTTTTATTGTCTGCTCAATGTACCGACAAACGAGTAAATCAAGTAACACCAATTCTGTTTGAAGAAGCAAACACGCCTAACAAAATGGTGCAACTCACAACCGAACAAATAAAAAGTATTATTCGACCGTGTGGACTTTCAAACAATAAATCAAAGGCTATTCATCGTCTTTCAGAGATTTTATTAGAAAAATATAATGGAAAAGTGCCTGATAAAATGGAACTTTTGGAAGAATTACCAGGAGTTGGACACAAAACGGCTTCGGTTGTCGTTTCGCAATATTTTGGTCAGCCTGCTTTTCCTGTCGATACACATATTCATCGTTTGGCGTATCGTTGGGGGCTTTCAAGTGGAAAAAATGTAGTGCAGACAGAAAAAGATTTGAAAGCACTTTTCCCTAAGAAAATCTGGAATGACCTTCATATTCAGATTATTTATTTTGGTAGAGAATACTGTCCTGCAAGAACTCATAATCCGTTAGAGTGTCCGATTTGTAGTAAATATGGAAATGTAGAATATTTAGAGAAATATTTGGAAGAATGGGAAATGAAACAGAAGTAGCTATTGAGTAGGGAAAATGGCTTGCCTTTTCCTGATATATGTATTTTCATTTCCCTCAATTTCCTTATTTCTCTGTGGTAAAAATGTATTTGTATTTATATCTGCGTTTTTGCGAACTCTGTGTTTAAAATGTATTTACATATTTAAAAGTTCTTCTAATGTCTGTTCGTTATCATCTTCCAAAGCACCAAAAGAAGTTTTTGCTAATTCTCTATCTATATTCTGTTTTGAAATCTCTATATTCTCATCTTCTTTTTCATATTCGTCATAACTCATAATTATAGAAGAATCTTCTAATTCTAAACCATCGTATAATAAAGAAGTATCAAAATTAATAAATTCTTCTTTTTCATAATTTTCCTGTTCAATTTCTTGATATAAGACACCTAATCGATTTGCCAAAGCTATCAATAATTTTATATCTTGTTCTTCATTCGACTTAAAAACAATAGTTCACATAATCTTATTATTAACTCTATATAGAAAATACTTTTGAGATAAATTATTTATTGAAGATATAAAAAACTCACTTTAAAAACAAAAAAATGAATCAAAAAGCAGATTGGAAAGTAATAGAAAGATAAATAACTTTAAATTTGAAGATATTACTTACAAAAAATCAAACGGTGTGGCTCGCATCGCCTTCAACCGTCCAGAAGTTAGGAATACTTTTCGACCAAAAACAGTAAGCGAATTGTATGTTGCTTTTTTAGATGCACGAGAAGATACTTCTATCGGAGTAGTTCTATTTTCAGCAGAAGGACTCTCGCCAAAAGACGGTATTTATTCATTTTGTGGTGGTGGCGACCAGCGTACACGAGGACATCAAGGCTATGTAGGCAAAGACGGAATGCCAAAAACAGTTACCAGTAAGTAGTAACCAGTAATCAGTTAAATGCAATACAGGTTTTATAATTTTGTAGAATCCGTATTTTCATTCTCTACCTTTAAATTTGTATTTGAAATCGTTTTTCTCTGTGTTCTCTGTAACTCTGTGTTTGAAAATTCATTTCAAAACAATACACATATTTAATTTTGCATTACTACTTAAGTACTTACATGAAAATTAAAAAATGATTTTTATTTTGTCTCAGGTAACGAATAGAATTTATTACAAAGGCTTTGTATCTTTTTGTATCTTTGTCAAAACGCAAAACCAAAATAAATGTCATTAGATACTGCTACTACTTCTACAAACCAAGATGCTCATCTTCCAACTAAAGAAGAATTGATTGAAAGAATAAATGCTATCGATACTCCTTCCGAATTGCTACGCTTGCGTGTTTTTTTTGATACTGATGCTACTACTGCTGGTAAAAATCAAATAGAAGAAGGACAAGACGAATATAGCAAGATGATTGATGAAGTGCTGGCAATTTATAAGCAGAAAGATGAACCTTTACTGATAAAACAAGAATTACCAAATCTTAGCAAACTACAGATTTTTGAAAATCGTTTTGCGCCTATTATGTTTTGGTTTAGTATCGTGATGTTGATGCTGATGGGTTTTATTATTATGTTTAGTTTTTCTAGTGAAGCCAGAGAACTTGTTACGCCTTTGCTTTTGTGGCAAATGACTGTTTTGTACGTAGTTTTGATGGTTGTTCCTTTAGCCGAACTCTTGTATATCATTCATCTGAAAAAAGGGGAAGGAATAAAAGTTTCTACCAATCAAATCATTTTTCGAATAATTGCTATTCCACTTATGCCTTTACGAATGGGTGCAAGGCGTTTGTCAAATAGTGAATGGATTTGGATTCCGTTTTGGAAATGGAGTAAATGCAACGATGTACTTTTGGAGGAGCTGAAAACAAAATTCAGTATGCCCATGATTGGAATTGCACTCCTAATTATTCCAATTTTATTTATTGATTTGAACAAAACGGCAGGCGAACAAGTAGCTGCTCGTGTTCCTGATATTAAGCTCTATTTGGAAGCTGTACAGGCTTTTATTTGGGTTGCTTTTACGTTTGAGTTTATTTTGATGTTTTCGGTTACTAGAGAAAAATTGGATTATTGTAAAGCAAATTGGATTGATTTATTTATTATTTTGTTGCCTTTAGTTTCCTTTCTACGAACTTTTAGAGCCATTCAAGGAATCGCTAGGGTAAATCAAGTGGCTAGGGCGTATCGTTTTAGAGGTGTAATTACAAAAGTGAGAGAAGCTTTAGTTCTGGCTGATATGGTGCAACGAATCATGTACCCAAACCCAGAAACGCAGCTTAAAGCATTACAAAAGAAAATTCAGAAAAATAGAAGAGAAAAAATACATTTAGAAAAACAAGTAGAAATGTCTGTTAGCAGAATCAAAAAATCTAGAGAAAAAAAGGAGGTAAAAAAGGAAAAGAAAGCGCAAAAAAAAGAGAAGAAAATTAATAAGCAAAAAATATAATTTTGTTCGTATTTTATTCTATAAAAAAAGTCTCGTTTTCCTATTAGACAAACAAGACTTAGCGTAATAAATAAGATAAAACAAATTTAAGAATTTATTGCTTCCAAAATAGTATTTTTATATTGAATATCAAGGTTATGAAATTCTCCCTCTGGATATTTTTTGGCTAATTCTGCTCTACCTGCCTTTACAGCAAGTGCAAACCAAGTAATAGCAGGCAAAAGTTTACGGTGCTTTGTCAAACCGTATGATTTCGACATTTCAGTTTTCCATTCTGTAAAATACCACTCCATCGAAAGGCTGATGAAATGCTTTCAAAGCTCGCTTGTCAAAGACAAAGTTTTCAGGACGATGTTGAGAAACGTAACCTGAAATTGTATTAAATAAAATCTTGAAATCATCTTGTGGCATATATTCGTGTACGGCTTGGCAAATTATAGTTTTAGCTTCTGCAATCCAATATACATTTGCAATTTCATCTTGTTGTAGAATTTCTACCTCATAAGGCAATTCCGAATAATCCTGTGTTGTTTGCATTGTTTGCATAATTAATAAAAAATGATAATAAAAAAAATTAGGTAAAAAAATGAACTTCTTGTTATTTCTTGTTATTCAGTAGTTCTATATTATATCTAATATTGAATGTATTTTGTTTAGGTTTTTTCTCAAAAATAAGCATTTTATTTTAAGAAGATAAACAGAATAGTATACTTTAGAAAAAGAAAGATAGCAAAACAAAAGTTGAATCACAATTTAACTTATCTTTTTATGAATTTTTTACGTAAAACCAATAAGCAAGATACAGAAGAGCTTATTTCTATAAATCACTCATTTTTTGTATCTTGAAATTTGATTAAAAGTGTTCAATTTATTGAAACTATAAGAGTCAATCCTAATTAGTTCAAACTAACTTTTTTTACCTTTTCACATCTCAAACCAAAAAGAAATTATGAACATCATGAAAGCCGTCAAAGTAGCCGTTTTAGTAGTTGTAGCTGTTGTAGCCATCAAACTTATAATCGGATTTGTAGTAGGAACATTATTTACAACTGTCATTACAGGTGCTGTAATTATTGGAGGAATTTATATTCTCTATACGATATTCAAATCTTAATTTCGTAGTAAGAGCATAAGAATTGATAGCATAACGCTATAAAATCTATTTCCAAATTGTTAAAAACCTTATAAGTTAGTCTTGTAAGGTTTTTTTATTGTATTTTTAAGTCAAAATAAGAAAATACCAGAAATTCTTTTCGATTCCATTTAAGAAAATCTATATAACTACCATAAAATTTTGATAACTATACTACATTCTACCGACAGAAAAAAACAAATTCAATATACGTTTTCATTTTTCCTTGCTTTTTCCTTGCTTTTATTTACTAACTTCTCTGCTTTTGCTACGCATATTGTAGGAGGAGAATTAGAATTTGTACACGTAAGAGGGGATACTTACCGTGTCGGGATGGTAAAATATTTTGATGCCATAAACGGAAATCCAGGTGCCATAGGAACGACAGCCATTATAGGCATTTTCTCCAAAAAAGATAATTGACAGCTATTGAGATTAGAGATACCTAGAATAAATGATGCTCCTGTTCCTTATACAAATCCAGCCTGTGCTATTGGTAATCTTCTAGTACGACGTATTTATTATGCCCAAGAAATTACACTTAATAGAAACCTTTTTAGTGAACAAGAAGGATATTATATGGTATGGGAACGCTGTTGTCGAAACAATATTATTAGCAATATTGTTGAGCCACAAAATGCAGGACTGACAATGTATTTAGAATTTCCTGCCTTGGTAGACAGAAATGGAAGACCGTTTATAAATTCTGAACCTCAAATTTTTCCTCCTCTGAGTGATTATGTATGCATAAATCAACCTTTTTTCTTCGATTTTAGTGGCTCTGACCCAGATGGTGATGAGCTTCGTTATCGTCTTACTGTTCCTATAAATGGAAATAGTACATTTAATGACCCTCGCCCAGAACCACTCCGAGGACCTTATGTGAGTATAGAATTTGTTCCAGGAATAAATATAAATAATATGGTTCCCGGGAGTGTTCCTTTACGGATAGATCAAAATGGAATTTTGTCTCTTACAGCTTCACAGACAGGTCTTTATGTATTTGCTATTGCTGTAGAGGAATATCGAAATGGAGTGAAAATAGGAGAGGTAAGAAGAGATTATCAACTTTTAGTAATTGATTGTCCGACAGCTACAAAGCCAAATGTAGCTTTCAAAGCAAATGCAAAGCCTACTCGTTATACAGAAGGAACAACAATTATTCTTGACCAAAATGATGATAAATGTGGAAAATTATTTGTTAGCGATTCTGACCCAAATACAGTAATTACAGCACGAATAAAACCAGTTAATTTTACTAACGCAAACGGAATTTTACTGCAAAATGGTGGAAATATTAGTAATGCAGGCACCGAATTAGGACTCAATGTGTGTTTTCCAGACTGTCCCAAAAATCCAAATGACCCTACCGAACCTTACATTATGGATTTTATTGTGTTGGATAATAGTTGTGCTGTTCCTCTTTTAGATACAATTAGAGTAAACGTACTGATTCGAAATCCTCCAAATATTCCTCCTACTTTTCTTACCGATGCTACTTTTGATGCAGCTACAAATTGCTATACAAAAGAAGTAATTGTAGGTCAGCAGCTTACCATAAACACAACGGCAGACGACCAAAATGGAGACCCCTTAACTATTACCGTTACAGGACTTCCAGCTGGTGCAGCTTTCACAGGTGCAAGACAAGGAAACCCAATTTTAAATGGGCAAGTGTTGTGGAAACCAGATTGTAATGCTTTAGCTCCAAATGAAACTGAAAAAACTTTTGATGTTAGTTTTACGACAAAGGACACTAGAAAATGTGATTCTGCTCAAACTGTTCAGACCTGTCTGAAAATAAAAGTAGTGAAAGATACAACATTAAACCGTGCACCAGATATTAATGCAAATCTTACTTTTGATGCTGCTACAAATCAATATGTTTATGATAGTGTTTTTGTAGGAGAAACGATTAATTTTAATACACTAGCAACCGACCCAGATGGCGACAGCTTGAGAGTCGAATTTGTTCCACAAGGTTTTACTCGTACAGGAAGAACTATTACTTACTCGCCTTTGCAGGGAATTGCAAATATAAATTCTACTTTTAATTGGAGAACGAGTTGTAAAGATTTGGCAAATCCAAGAAACCCTCAAACATTTTTGATGAACTTTGTAGTCAAAGATTATGATGAATGTGGAAATGCTGATTCTACAAAACAGATTCAAGTTCGTGTAGTGATCCGTCCTCGTCCGAACATAAAACCTACAATTCGTGCTTCTATTCTCTACGATTCTGCTCGTAGAGCATACTGTGATACACTTACTTTGGGTCAGCCTTATCGTTTTATACTTACAGGAAATGACCCAAATGGGGATAGCATTGAGATTTCTGGGAACGGAGTAGGATTTAATTTTGCTGAATATCAGATGCAGTTTTCGTCAGTAACAGGAAGACCTATACTTACCACCGATTTTGTATGGAATACAAATTGCGATCAAACAAATATTCCTATTGGTGTTCCAATAAATTTGAAATTCAGAGTAAAAGATTTTAATGAGTGTGAGAATTCATTATCAGAAGAAATTGATGTAAAATTAGTCGTTCTTCCTCCAGATCCAAACAATACAGCACCAGAAGCAAAGCCAGAGATTACGACTTTTGATGCTCGTCAAAATGTTTTTGTTGATACTGTTTTTGTAGGTGATGCCATTTCTTTTGATGTCTTAGGGCTTGATGCGCAAAGTGATAGTGTTCTTTTATATGCAAAGGGAGTAGGTTTCAATCTTTCCGATTTTAACATGACTTTTCCAGAAGTGAGTGGTTTTGCACCAGTAGAAGGAACATTTAATTGGCAAACATTATGTGAATATTTGGGAGATAATCCTGTCGCCAATCCAAGACGAGAGTTTTTGATTGATTTTATTATCAAAGATTTCAATGATTGTCAAGAATCGTTGGGCGATACAGTTAGGGTAAAACTCATTTTGCTCTACGAAAGAAATCCAAATCGTGAACCAGAAATTTCGGCAAATCTTACATTTGATGCAGCTCAAAATTTGTATATTGTTCCTGTTAGTGTAAACGAATTAGTTCGTTTTGATGTAAAAGGAGAAGATGTAGATAATAGTTTTCTCTCTTTAGAAGGACAAGGAGTAGGTTTTAATTTTGCAGATTTGAATATGAATTTTGTAGATAAATTTGGAAGACCAAGTTTGGTAAGCGAGTTTAGCTGGCAGCCTTCGTGTTCTAATTTAGCGTTTCAAAATGCAGACACGTCTTATCTTGCCGAATTTATCGTTACTGATATTGCTAATTGTGATGTTGTTTATACCGATACAATAAAAGTTCGTTTTGACTTAACAGTTGATTCACAAAATACACCTCCTACTTTAGAACTCCAAAATACAGATTCTATTTCTACTTCTAATCCCAATGAATATGTCATTCGTGCTGCAATAGGACAGGAAATAATTATTCCTTCGCTTGCCAATGATGTTGATGGCGACAGATTAGATTTGTCTGCTCGTGGTGTGGGTTTTAGGCTTGCAGATGTAGGAATGCAGTATCAAAACAAACAAGGATTTCCGATTCTTGAAAGTGATTTTTCTTGGACTCCAGAGTGTGATGTTTTGGAAGGAGAATTCAGAAAAGAATTTAAAGTACTCTTTACAGCTTCTGATACTACTCGTTGTGGATTGCGTGCTTCTACTCCAAAAACACTTACTATTATTGTAGAAGATGCAACTGTAAACCTTGATTTTACACCTGCAAACGTTTTTACACCAAATCAGGATGGAAAAAACGATACATTTTATATTCCAAATCTTCCAGAAGACGATTGCAACGACCAATTTCAAGGTGTAGAAATCTATAATCGTTGGGGAGAATTGTTATTTGAAAGCAAAGACCGTAATTTTGAATGGGACGGAAAAAATTCTGCTTCTGGGCAATATTATTTCTTAATCAAGTACAGAAATAAGACCTATAAAAACTGGCTTACTATTTTGAGAGATTAAGACTTTTGAGATAAATGGCTTGTTTTTGTTTCAAATAATTTTTTTCAATAAACGTTATCACGGTTTATTTAGTAATGTTCATTCTTCCATAGCGATAGGCTTGCAAATCTGTCGTTATGGAAAAATAATACTATTTTAGTTTTTTACAACGTCTTGATTATCAATTCTGTAAATAATTGTGATACCGTTCAATATATAAAGCAACTAGTCTGGTTTGTTCTGTAATTGTCTTCAAAATATAGTTTCATTTGTTTAGTAAAAGGCAAGCCTTTTTCCCTACTTCTGAAATTTGCATTTACTTCTAAATTCTACCTTCTAAAATCTAAATTTATATATGCTTCTCGCTCCTTCTATTCTCGCTTCTGATTTCAGCAACCTTCAAAACGAGGTTGAAATGCTCAACAAAAGTCAAGCTGATTGGATTCATATCAATATTATGGACGGTGTTTTTGTTCCTAATATTTCTTTTGGAATTCCTGTTTGTGAGGCAATTGCAAAACATGCCAAAAAACCTCTGGATGTTCATTTGATGATTATTAATCCTGAAAAGTATGTAGATAATTTTGCTCGTGCAGGTGCGAATACGATTTCTGTTCATATAGAAGCCTGTCCACATTTACATAGAAACCTTCAACAAATTCGTAATTTGGGTTGTAAAGCAGGAATTGCAGTTAATCCTCATACTTCTATTTCGCAATTAGAGAACGTAATTGAAGAAACGGATTTAGTTTGTTTAATGTCTGTAAATCCTGGATTTGGTGGACAAAAATTTATCGAACAAACTTATAAAAAAGTAAGTCAATTAAAAGAATTAATCTTAAAAACAGGCTCAAAAGCTCTTATCGAAATTGATGGAGGAGTAAATGCTCAAAATGCAAAACGACTTGTCGATGCTGGTGCTGATGTTTTGGTGGCTGGTAATTTTGTTTTTTCTTCTCCTGACCCAATGGAAACGATTAGTAGAATAAAATCGCTGGTTTAAATTACTCCAAATTCTGATAAAACCAATAATTTTGATTATTTTTAATCATAGTTGTTAGAACTTTGTAAATAGTCTGTAATCAGACTTTGACAATAGTTCTATATTTCAACTATTGTCAGAGTTTGCTAAAGCAAACTACTTACAAAGTTTTCTGCTGCAAAACGTTTATAGCTTTTCTTTCGTTATAAATTAAATTTTAAACTAAAAATCCTGCCGTTGCTTGTGTCCTCACGAGCGACCTACAAATACAAAAAACTATGCTCTTCAACAGATTAAAAAATATTATTCGTTCTACTACAAATGATTTCTTAGAAAAAAATGGTCTTTCAGATGATAAATATATGAAAGCCATAGAAGACGAATATGAAAAAGAATTTGGTTCATTAGGAAATAATGATGACACAAAATATTCTAGTAATTTTGATACAGAATATGAATTTACTGCACCAAAAGTAAGTCCAAAAGAAAAAATTTATTACCATACTTTAGGATTGGAGCAGGGAGCTTCTTTTGAGCAAGTCAAGACAGCTTACAAAAAACTGATGAAGGCGTATCATCCAGACCGTCATCAAGCAGACCCAAAAAAGCAGCGTTGGGCAGTAGAGCAATCTCAAAAAGTAAATGAGGCGTTTGCTTTTTTAGAGAAAAAATTTGAAAAATTGAAGTAGAGTAAAAAGAAGTAGATAAAAGATTTTAAAAACTATTACTAATTTTATAACGTTTGCAAAGGGATAAGAATCTTTTTATGGATTTGATAGAATGAAACAGGATATAAAGAATTAAATAAGTTAATATTAGTAAGTTAAAATCATAATTGATTTATATTCATCTTTCAATTCGTGATTATTTCTAAGGAATAAGAATTAAATAAACTACTTTTAAAATAATTAACTAATTAATATTCGGTAGTTTTAATTCGTAATTTTTAATTAGCTACGCTGATTATTTCATAATTCGTAATTGTTTTTATGTCATTTTCCTATTCTAAATTATTATTATTTGTTATTTTATATGTGGATATTTTTTAAACGTCTTTTTAAGATTGGAAAAACAAAGGCGCACGCCAAACTGGATAAAATAGAAGACCCTGTTGCACTTACCGAACAGTCTATAAAAGATTTGAAACAAGATTTGGCTGAAAGCATGAAAAGTCTTGCAGAAATGAAAGCTCTAGCCATTCGCACAAAAAGAGATGTCCAGCAAGCACACCGAGCAGCAGGACAGTATGAGCAGAGAGCCATGCAATTTATTGGAAAAGCAGAGCAAGGCGACATTACAATGGATGAAGCTGACCGTTATGCGCTGAAAGCACTTGCACAAAAAGACCAAATTTTGAGAGTTTCGTCTGCTAATGAGCAAAACCTACAGGCGTATGAGAATATGATTCGTAAGTTAGAAATTGATATTCAGAAAATTCGTACTCAAATAAATACGTGGGAAGGCGAACTCAAAACGCTTAAAGTGCGTTCACGCCTTTCTGAAACAAGTCGTCGTCTGAATGAACGCATGTCTTCGCTTAGTAAAAATAGTATGAGTGATATGTTAGATGATATGAAAATGAAAGTAGAAGAACAAGAAGCGTTGGCTCAATCGTATGAAGATATTGCCAATCCTGTAAGTGATGTAGATAAAGAAGTAGAAAAAGCATTAGGTAAAAATGCAGTAGCTTTGGATTTGCCTACGCCAATAGATGCACTAGCGCAATTAAAAGCAAAAATGAAATCTTCTCCAAAAACGACAGACGAGTTAATAGAAGAAGCAAACGCCAATACTACAACTAGAAAAATAGGTTCTTATTCGAATATTTCTAATGATTCCGAAGAAGAAAACGAGCAAGAGAATATTCAAAAAAAGAAAAACATTACTTTTGGTAAAGTAGAAAAAAGTACTCCTCCAAAACGTCCACGATTACGCATTAGAAAAGACGGCTTTGATGATTAAAATAAAGTAGTATTGTTCAAATCAATATAATAAAGTAGTTGATTAAACAAATAATTATTTGTATCTTAAATTTTTATGATAGTACATTTTTATTGTAAAAATCAAGTAAAAAACGATTACATAACACTATTCTAGCCTATTTTTAGTTATGAAAAAATTATTTTTGTTGCGTCATGCACAAACGGAAGGTTACAGTCTTTCTAATCCAGACTCAAAGAGAAAACTTACAGAAAGAGGCGTTCAAGATGCAATGAAATTAGGACAACTTCTTCATGAGGAAGATATTGAAGCCGACAAAATGGTAAGTAGTGTAGCCATTAGGGCGCAAACTACGGCTCGTCTTGTAGCAAATGGACTAAAATATCCACCTTCTCAAATTCAGATAGAAGACGATTTGTATCAATGTTCAGAGGTGGATTTGCTGCGTTTTATCAACAAGGTTGATGATGAGTCTATTAATAATTTGTTCTTAATCAATCACAATCCTGCTGTTTCTGCACTTATTTATTTACTTACAGAGAAAGACTACGGTTTTCTTAGTCCGTGTAGTTTAGTCGTTTTTTCTTTTGATGTCGATAATTGGACAGAAATAACACGAGGAAGTGGAAAAGTAGAAGAAATGAGAGTTCCAGAAAAAGGATTTGAAGTAATTTTGTAAACTAATTCAAATGCTTAGAATACAACTTTGAACAGACTGGGAAGTCTGTTATACATAAATACATCAATCAAACATAATTCGTTTTGCGATACTTCTTCCTAATGTAATCTCATCGGTATATTCTAGTTCACTTCCAATCGGAACTCCACGAGCAATTCCACTCACTTTTACACCTTGTTTTCTTAATTTTTTGGTAAGATAAAAAGCCGTTGTATCTCCTTCCATAGTTGCATTGAGAGCCAAAATCACTTCCTTTACGCCATTTTGTGTGCGTTCTAATAGCGAATCAATATTCAAATCTGACGGACTAATTCCTTCAATAGGAGAAATTACGCCTCCCAAAACGTGATATAATCCATTGTATTGAGCCGTATTTTCGATAGCCAACAAATCAGGAACTTCTTCAATTACACAAATTAAACTCTCATCTCGTTTCGGACTTTTACAAATATTACAAATATCTGTATCCGAAATAGTATGACATTTTTTGCAATAAAGAGTCTTTTTACGAAGCGCAATCAATGATTTTGTAAGTTCTTCTACATCTTGTACTTCTTGACGAAGCAAGTGCAAAGCCAAACGCAAAGCCGATTTTTTACCAATACCGGGCAAACGAGAAATTTCGTTTACGGCATCTTCTACTAATTTGGAGGGATAATTCATGGGTTCAGTTACCAGTTTTTGAAATACTGTAGCTGACAGTTTCCAACCGTCAGATGTGAATATAAGTATTTCTGACAGTTGGAAACTGTCAGCTACATAATGCTTAAAATAGCTTACAAAAATATAAAAAACAGAACAGTTTTGAAAATTATTTTATCTTATAAAAATGTAATTGAATAAGAAGTATAAGTCTATTTAGTTTGCAATTGTAAGGAAGATTAAAATACAAAAAGTTTAATTAATCTGACAAAAACAGAAATATCAAGACAGCTTTATAACTTTTTTTGGTGCATAAAGTTATGGTATTTTTAAGCTATACTTTTTAATCTATCAAAAAACACAAAATTATGGAAACCCTCTCAATTAAGCCTCAAGAAATGTTATTTATTTATCATAAAGATCAAAAAAACGTAGAAGAAAGAAGAACAGAAGCACAAAGTATGGACGTTTTCGTGAAAGAAATGGAATTCAAAAATATTACTCCTACTATGTGGCAAACCCTACTTACTTGGTTAGAAATAGATCCAATAGAACTTTTTGATGAGAATCATTCAGATTATGCTGAAAAAATAGAAGGAAAAAATTACGATAACAATGGCTGGACTACTATTTTGGTAAACGATTACGGACTTATAAAATATCCTATTGCAGCTATTAATCATAAAGCCGTTTTGTGCAATCAAAGAAATACAATGCTTAGCTTGTATTCAAATAAAGGGGCAAATAGAGATTTGAAAGCAAGAGAAGAAAGTGATGAAGAACAAATGCCTAAGTTTTAGTTTTTGATTAATTTTGTTTTAACTTTATATTAATCGGTAAAATCAATTATAGGAAAACTGATTTTACCGATATTTTTTGGGTATAAATTAATCCTATGTGTACTGACGCTTCTTCTTCTGTTCCAAAAAAACTAGCTTTTCTTAGAGAATCTCTGACAGATCTGTATGGAGAAAGTGAGATTTATGGGCGTAAAGACCGTCTGCACGAACTTATTGCCACCATTTTGTCTCACCGAACTACTCATCAAGATGAAAAAATAGCTTACAATCGAATGCGAGATGAAATTGGAGACTGGTTTGATATTATGAATGCTAACACAGACCAGCTCACAGAAAAAATACAAACCTCTCGTTACCCAGAAAAAAAAGCTGTATATATTCAAGACGCACTTCGAATGATTTATGAGGAAAGAGAGGAAATGACTATTGATTTTTTGGAAGATATGGAAACACAGCAAGCATTAGATTGGCTTCTTCAACTCAATGGTGTGGGTCTAAAAACGGCCACTTTACTGCTTTTATTCAGTTATCAAAAACCACTTCTGCCTGTCGATACACACGTACATAGAGTAATGCAGCGAGTAGGAATAATCGGTGAAAAAACTTCTGCCGAAAAGGCACACAAACAACTTTTAGAATTGCTTCCTAGTGAAGCCAAAATCCTTTTCAATTTCCATAAACACAATTACTGGCACGGTCAGCGAGTTTGTTATTGGAAAAATCCAGATTGTGAGAAATGTGTTTTGAACTCTATTTGTAGTTATTATGCTAAGAAAAAAGATAATTTATAAAACTTGTTTGAAAACATATTTTCTGAACAAATTATTTAATTGTTTAAAGTGTCTTAAACAAAAAACCAAATTATGAAAAAATTAAAACAACTTTCAGAAAGAGATAAAAACCGAGTAATCGAAATGGCTTGGGAAGACCGAACGCCTTTTGATGCTATTCTTTCACAATTTAATCTAACCGAAAAAGAAACTATTACGCTGATGCGTAGAGAAATGAAGCCTTCTTCTTTTAGAATGTGGAGAAAACGAGTACAGGGAAGAAGTACAAAACATTCAAAGAAAGCAGCCGATGATTTGAAGCGTTTCAAATGCAGTCTTCAAAAGACAATTTCGTTAAACAAAATCAGTAAAAGATAATGTGTTCCTGTAGCTCATTCTGTAGCTCACTCTTTAGAGTGAGAAGCTATTTTGGCTCACTAAATTTCGGATTTGTAACAAAATCTTCATCGGTCAGCATTTCTAAAAAAGCAATAATATCTTTCTTTTCTTGTTCTGTCAAAAACAAATTTACCTCTCCGTTTGGATTGGTAATAAATTCATTACTTGCAGCCTTAATAAGAGAAGAAAGAGTTTGGCTTTTTTTGATTCCATTATCATAATGTTCCATTACTTGCTGCAAATTTTGAAATCTTCCATCGTGCATATAGGGCGCAGTAAGGGCAATGTTTCGAAGCGATGGTGTTCTGAATTTACCTTTATCAAAACGGTTTTTAGTAACTGAAAACAGTCCATCTTTTAAGTTTTCATCGTTATCCAACCCATTATTGTGCAAGCCTTCAAAACCCAATGTACTGCCAGAAGTAAGTGACCCTAAATGACAATCTCCACAATTTCCACCCCGAATTCCTTGCTCTGCATCTGGGTGCGTAAAAAATAATTGAATTCCTCTAAGTTCTGAATTTGTAGGAACATATTCTCCTCTCAAATACTTATCATAATTCGAATTTTTGCTTATTAATGTTCTCTCAAATTGCGATAAAGCCTTTGTTATTCGTTGTGGCGTAATTTCTTTCGTCCCAAAAACAGTTTCAAAAAGTAGAGGGTATTCATTTGTTTCTGCAAGAATTTGAGCCGTAACTTGTGCATCTTGATTCATTTCCTTGTGGTTTTGCATTGGCAAAATAGCTTGTTCTTCCAGCGTTTGACTTTTTCCGTCCCACGTCAGACGGCTATTCCAAGTCAGATTTACTAATGACATGGCACTAAAAGGCATTTCTTCATTATTTACACCGATACTTTTTGCTTTTCCATCTGTAAAGGCTAATTCTTGCTTATGACAACTGGCACACGAAACTGTTTTGTCAGAAGAAAGTCGTTTGTCGTAAAATAATTTCCTACCTAATTCTACCCCTTCATACGTCGTTATATTATCTACAGGAAGGTTTGCATCTCCAAAATAAAGTAGTTCGGAAGTTGGATAATTTCCTTTTAATTCTTCTCCTTTGTTATCTGGTTCTGGGTTTTCTTTTTCTGAACAGGAAAAAAGAGAAATAATTAAAAATAATGTAATTATATTTTTCATTCTAATTTTATAATTGATTGTTTTCTATTTAAAACGTTTGTATGTTGATTCTTGTTTTCTTTAGATAGCTATTTTCTGGTAGCCACATTTTTTGGCTTGATGAATCAAGCCTTTACGTTCTTTAAATGTAGTAATTTGATTTATCAAATTAGATCTTATAACAAACATAGTTTTGCAACGCAGCCGAATAAAACCTTATGAAACTTAAAAATTCATACCATTTTGTTTTTTGTTTTTTAAAAGAATTAGAATTGCGTATTTTCGTTTTGAAAATAGATTTAGAAGTCAGATTTTAGAAATTAGAAGTAAATGAAACTTCAAATTCTAAAACCTAAATTCATAGTTCTAAATTTGTATTTATTCTAAATTGAATTGGGAAAAGACAGATTTTTATAAAAATCCATCAGCTTACGAAAAGGACAAAAAACAAAAAATCTATGTTCAGTTTCACATCGATACAGTAGGGAAACTAAAAGTAGATTCTGTTGTCAGAGCTAAATCCTTTGAATGTAAGCAGGAAATAAAAAGAGTAATGGAATCTTTACCAAAATGGAAAATGGCAAAGCAATAAAACAAAGTTTCATTTAAGCCCATTTATTTCGAAAGAAATTAGGAGAAAATATTTTCAAAATTAACTCAATCATTTTTTTAACTTTTGTTTAATTTATACACAAGAAATGAAAATAAAATACTACTTTTGTAATTCTTATATTAACTTACTTTAAACGACTTATTCTTATCAAATGAATTCTATTTTTACAAAGCCTACTATTTTTAGTGTTTTCTTACTGCTATTTTTATCCATTAATCTAAATAGTTTTGCTCAAGATTCTGTTTTAGATTTTAATAATTACCAACCTTTAGAAGCAAAAGGAGAAATTCCTCAAGATTTTTTGAAACGTACAAGTGATTATTATAAAGCGAAAAGTGAAAATAATATACTCACAAATGATAAAAAACTAGAAGAGAATAAAGATAAGTTTAATGTTGTCTCTAGCTTCCACTTGAATCAACTTCTTTGGAGTGGTTCGGTTTTGTTTGGAGATACAATTACTACGTATGTACAAGAAGTAGGAAAAAAGGTGCTACAAAATTATCCCAACTTACAAGGCAAAGTTCAATTTTATGTAACAAAAGAACATTCTGTAAATGCGTTTACTACGCCAGAAGGATTCATTTTTGTTAATCTGGGACTTTTAGCACATTTGGATAATGAGGCTCAGCTTGCTTTTATTTTATCTCACGAAATTACTCATTTTGTCAAAAAACATAGTATAAATCAATTTCTTTACAACAGGGAAATAGAAAAAAGTGGAAAAGGAGGTATTGCTCGTTGGCTTTCAAAATCAAAATCATTATATGAAGAACAAGCCAAAAAAAGCTCGTATTCAAAAGAACAAGAAATAGAAGCTGATGATTATGGGTGGGAAATTTTTAGCAAAACAGGCTATGATTTGTCAGAAGCTGTAGCTGCTTTTTCGTCACTAAAAAACTCTCGCTATCCTTTTGACACACTTACTTTTGATAGCAAATTTTTGAATAATTCAATCGTAAATCTTCCAGATAGTTTTTATTATAGAGATACTACGCACTTTGTAGAATTACCCAAACTTACAAAAGAAGAAATAGAAAAAATTGAATCGTTACGTACTCACCCTGATATTGAGGAAAGAAAAAAATTGGCTTTAGAAAAGCTAATAGCTCTATCAGATAAAAAAGGAAGTAAGTATCTGGTTTCGGAACAACGTTTCAAACTGGTTCAAAAAATAGCTCGTTTCGAACTCTGTAACCTCTATTTGCAGGAAGAACAATTTGTAGATGCTATCTATAATGCTTTGATTTTGGAGTCTCAATACGGAAAAAGTAAGTATTCGGATTTTTGTATTGTCAGAGCATTATATGGTTTGGCAGCTTATGATATTTATGGCAAACGAATTTATTTAGAACATCCTTATAATGAAATCAACTGGAAGGGTAGAAATTGGTTTTATGCTTTAGAAGAATTGCATCACGACCAAATTGCTGTTTTAGCTGCTGCTCATTTGATAGAATTTGCTGACACCTATAAAGGATATGAATATTTGTATTATTTCATTCCAAAACTATTCTTTACGGAAAGCTTGAAAATAGTTAATGAAACTACATTAGAAGGAAATTCTATTTTTAGTTATCGTGCTGATAAAGATTCAGAAAGAGATTATAATGTTTCTTTAAGAGAACTTACAGACATGGGAGTAATGGAAGAAGCTTGGCTCAAAATCAAAACTAATCCGAAAATAAAAGAATTGGGTTTGTTAGATGAAGACAGAGGTTTGAAAAGAGGTTTGGCAAAACTTTTCGAATTGAGTTATTTGAATGAAGATACTGTTTCCGAACAAGCAGAAGCAGAAGCAGATTTTGAAAAATATATTACTAAAGATTCGAAAAAAATAGTAGGTACACCAGAATTGCTTTTGGACGAAAAAATACTAATAATTCGTCCTATATTTGTCGATATAAGAAAAAAGAAAAAGAAACAGAATCTCGTTGAGTTTTTGGAAAAAGGACAAATAGCTCTCATCAATTCTATAGTATCTTATAACACTAACCGTCTTGATGAGAATAGGTTATCGCTTATTATTCCTGATTTATTCCGAGTAACAGATGTAGATAAATACAATGATTTGGCTTCTATTCATTTAGATTTGGGTTTGTATTATAGTAGAGATGCTGTTCAGCAGATGAAATTAATTGACATTCCTAATCTTGAAAAATTGAGTGAAAAGTATGATACTAAGTACTTGGCACGTCTGGTAGTTATACAAGATGAACTAGAATTTGGAGTATTTATGCAAGTACAAAATTTAAAAAATGGATTAATAAAATTTGAATTATTGAAAACCAATCAAGCATATTACATGAAGGATGATACATGGCAAAGAACACTAAAACAATTGTTAAATTATTAAAACTATCGAACAACTCTATTTCTTTAAACCCTCTTACTTTATCATTATGAGATATTTAATTTTATTCATTCTAGGCTGCTTTATTAGCACTTCTGTTTCTGCCCAAGTATTTTTCAAGCAACGAGTGTATGGAAATGAAAAACGAGAAAAAAATACACTTTCAGAAGTGAAAGTAGATAATAGTTACGAAATAGGAAAAGTAAAAATAAATGGAGAAAAATACAGAATGTTTAATACTTATACAAATGAATGGAAGACAGAACCTATAAAGTTTGATGCTCGTAAAGGTAGATTTTATCTGGAGGAGTCAAAAAAAGCAATTCATTGGAGAACAGGTAGATTATTATTGAAGGAATTGGGAGAAAAAGCAATTCTTAATTCATTGGACAGGTCTAGAGTAGGAGTAGTAACAGGAAGAGTAGTTCAAGGATTTAGTGTAATGGCAACATTGACAATTTTGCCACTTATTGGTACTGAATCAAACAATGAAGCATTGATTGCAATAGGAGTATTAGGAGGAGGTTGGTTTGGAGGACGAACCCTAGTTAGGTTTTCAAGAGCAGGCGTAAAAAAACGCTTAGAAAAATACAATGCTAACTTACAAAGCACAGAAAAGAATTTTTATCAAAACTTTAAGCCTTCTGCAATTACATTTAAGCCTGTTCAAACAAATCTTTTCACACCTTCATTAGCTCCTACTTTAGGATTGTCTTGGAGTTTATAAAATCAGTTACCAGCATTTCAGTTACCAGTAAATAGTAATCAATAATCAGTTAATTTCAAAGTTACGATTCTACAAAAAGCCTTATGAAACTTAAAAATTCATACCATTTTGTTTTTTGTTTTTTAAAAGAATTAGAATTGTGTATTTTCGTTTTGAAAATAAATTTAGAAGTCAGATTTTAGAAATTAGAAGTAAATGAAACTTCAAATTCTAAATTTTCATTTCATTACTCTGTAACTCTGTGTTCGAAACGTATTTCACCGTAACTCGTAATTATAAAAATGTTTTTAACTGAATATTCTAGTGCTTGGATTATCGTAGCTTTGCTTTTAGGAGCTGGTTATGCTGCTTTGTTGTATTATAAAAGGAGTTCGCCGTGGGGCAAAAACTGGCAAAAAGCATTGGCTGCCGTTCGTTTTTTGTGGGTTTCTATCCTTGCAATTCTTTTGATAGGACTTTTGATGCAGCAATTTATTACTCGTTATGAAAACCCTACTGTTGTTTTTGCGATTGATAATTCGGCTTCTATTTTATTACAAGAAGATTCTATAAAATTAAATAATGCTTTAAATTCTATTCGAAAAATGGCTCAAAATCTACAAGAAAAAGGTTTTGATGTAGAATATAGAACGCTTTCAGAACTAAAAAACGATAGTTTAAGGGAAAGTAATACAGATAATTCTGATAAAATAAATTTCAATTATACGTCTTCGCCTATTAGTGATTTATTGAGAAGTATTCAAAGTGAATTTGAAAATCGCAATCTTTCCAATGTAATTTTGCTTTCCGATGGTGCTTATAATCAAGGACTTGCGCCTGATATTTCTCCGTATTCTTTTTCACTTCAAACGATTGGAGTAGGCGATACAATTCCGAAAAAGGACATTATTCTAAAGAGTTTGTTTCATAATAAAATGGCTTATTTGGGCAATCAATTTCCAATCGTTGCAGAAGTTACGCATACCCGTTTTGAAGCTAGAGAAATTACGGCTATTTTATCACAAAATGGAAGAACTATTTCTACTAAAAAAGTAAAATTCAGTTCCAATCAAAACGACCTTAAAAGTATAGAGTTTTTAGTAAAAGCAACTTCAAAAGGCATTCAACATTATGTCGTTACAGTTGTGCCACAAGAGGGAGAATTTACTACTCAAAACAATACTTCGCACGCTTATATTGATATTATCGATAGCAAAGAAAAAATACTTTTAGTGGCTGCTGCTCCTCACCCTGACATAAAAGCGTTTCGTGCTGCCATTGAAAAAAACGAAAATTATAAGTTTGATATTTACTTGCCTTATCTGCGTCCGACAAAATTAGAGGATAAGTATGATTTGATTATTTATCATCAATTTCCAGATAAGATAGGAAGACCGTTACCGATTTTGGAGAAACTTAGAAAAATGACTTCTGCCGAACTTTTCATTATCGGACAGCAGAGTGATTATAATGCGTTTAATTCGTTAAATACAGGTGTAAAAATTCGTCCTTTGGGAAATCAGTCTGATAAAGTAATTCCGTTTTGGAACTCTAATTTTTCAAAATTTTATCTTACAGACGAGCAAAAAAGTCGTTTTGCTTCCTATCCTCCTGCACTTGTTCCGTTTGCTGATTACGATATTTCTCCACAAGCTGAAATAATGCTCTATCAACGAGTTGGAAATATTCAAACCAAAAAGCCATTGGTTGTGATGAGCGAACAAAACGGAAAAAAAGCAGGAATTTGGCTTGCCGAAAATACATGGCAATGGCGATTAAATGAATATGCAGAAAACAAAAATCAAGAAGGATATGATGCACTTTTGAGCAAAATTATTCAGTATCTTTCTACCAAAGAAGACAAAAGACGTTTTAGAGTTGCTCCAACAACCTCTCAATTTTCTACTTCCGATGGAGTTAGTTTTGATGTAGAGGTCTATAATGCGATTTACGAACCACTTTTAGGACAAAATATTCGTTTAGAAATCAAAGATGAAGAAGGAAAAGTCAGAACTTATACGTTTACAAACAATTCTTCTCCTTTCAGGTATTCGGCTTCTGCACTTCCAGAAGGAGCATATTCCTTTAAAGCAACTACTCAACTAGATGGAAAAACAGAAACTTCAATCGGACAATTTACGGTAAGAGAAATAAAGCTAGAAAGCTTAAACGCAACAGCAGATTTTGGTGTTATGCGACGATTAGCACAACAAAACAAAGGTAATTTTTATACGCTCAACAATCTACAAGTTTTGCAAGATTCGTTACAAAATCAAGTTCCTACGCCAACTGTTTTTAGAAGCGAACAGCTTTCGGAAGTGATAAATTTATGGTGGATTATGCTCTTGATTATTGGTTTAGCAAGTTTTGAGTGGGGAGTACGAAAGTTTCAAGGTGGTTATTAAATCAGTTACCAGTTATTTAGTTACCAGTAATTAGTTGAATGCAGATATGTAACGGACTTCCTAGTCTGTTTAGAAGTTAGTTATTTCTTCACACATTTTTTAGTTATTCTAGCTGCGTAGCTGCGTAATATTGAAATTTAATAACTACACAAAAATAGCAACATTACGCAGCTACGCAGCTTGAAATTTCTGATCGGTACTTTTTTTACAAACATTTCGCAGCTACGCAGCTAAAATACAATTCATTTCTATTGATATGTAAGTAAATTATACTTAGAAAATTGAGCGAAAAAATCTTGAAATTCTAAACAGCCTATCTTTAACCTACAATAAATTCATATAAAATCAACCCCCACAACCCAACAAACGAGTATAACGTTCTCTAGCTTCTGCTCGTAATTCTTCTTGTTCTTCTTCTGAAAGTTCAACTATTTTGCTTTCTGAATTTTCTACATGTTTCGATTTTTCTTTAGTAGAATTTTCAGTATTTAATTTTTCTGAATTTTCTATCTTTTTGTCTTCTTGTTTTTTCATTTCTGTAAAATTTAAAATTGTAGAGTTTATATTAATTTACGATTAATCCATCAATTTTGTTCCAAACAACTTTATCACTCTCACAAACGTTCTGACATAAAACTAAACTATCTATCTACAATTATAAGAACTATGGGAACACAAGAAGCATCAAAATTTATTACAGAAGAAGAATATTTAATTGGAGAAGCAAACGCTGAAACTAAAAGCGAGTATAATAATGGCGTTTTGGTAGCTATGGCAGGCGCACAAACAGAACATAATTTGATTGTTGCAAATGTAATTTATGAACTTAGCAAATGTGCTAGAGAAAAAGGCTGCGATGTTTTTCCTAGTGATATGCTTTTAAAATTAGCGTCTTGTAAAAGATATGTTTATCCTGATGTGATGATGGTTTGTGGAAAAAAGAGAATAAAAAGAAAAGAATATAATGGTATGGATACGCTTCTAAATCCTACTATTATTGTAGAGGTAAGCTCGCCAAGTACAGAACAAGACGACCAAATAAAGAAAAGAGATTGTTATTTCGAACTCAAAAGTTTGAAACAATATGTTTTGATTGATAGCCAAAAAAAATCCGTTTGGGTATATACTCGCAACGGTTCAGATTCCGAAGATTGGTTATTGACTAAATATAAAGACGAACCAAGTAAAGAAACCAAAGCAGAACAAAAACCAATAAAACTAGAAAATTGTACTTTAAAATTAAGTGAGATTTATAGAAGTACAGAATTATAAATATAAAGTTTTTAAACTTTGTCAGTAGTCTGTAATCAGACTCTGACAATAGTTTTACTGACTCGTCGTTGTCCTTTGCCCTTGTTGGTGTTTTAGCGAAGCGACACCAACAACAAAACGACACAATTACTGCAACTTCTGCCAAATATCTTCAAAATCATTTGGATTTTTGATAATAGAGTAAATCTTTTCTGCTATAAATTCTGGCGAAGCCAATTCATCATTCTTCTTTAATTCCTTAAAATACTCAACATTCGAAAATTCGTTTTGACTAGATTTTCTAATCTGTGCTTGCATATTCGTGTCAACTACTCCTACTGAAACATTGAATATTTTTGTATTTTCCTTTACTTGTTTTTCCTCTTCCTGTATCACTTCTGCAAAAAGATTCAATCCAGCTTTTGAAGCGCAATAGGCACTCCAGCCATCAATCGGACGTTTTGCAGCACCAGAAGAAATATTGATAATTACTTTTTCTATGTTTCCAAAAGTAGCTTTATCAAAGGTATGCAAAAACTCATTCATCAAAACAAAAGGAGCGATTGTATTTATATTCATTGTCTTGATAATTTCTTGAGTAGGAATTTTGCCCACATAACCAACTTCTCCTAAAGTTCCTGCATTATTTATCAAAACTACTTTATCAATTTTAGTTTTGATTCTTTTCTCTAATTCTATTTTTCCAAAAAAGCCAATTAAATTGTCTATGTCTGATAAATCAAAATTATGGTGTTTGTAATTTCCATTGTGAATGGTTTGGGTACGAGAAATTCCCTCTACCAAAACATCGTTTTCAGTTTTCAAAATATGATTGGTTAGCGCATTTCCGATGCCACTACTTGTTCCTGTAATAAAATAAAGCGTTTTCATTATGTTCGTATTTTTTTGTTTAATTTATCAGATTTTGTGGAATAAAAAAGTAATTTTATAGATATAGAATTGTTTTGAATGACTTTTGTTTTTTATAAATGTAAATTGATGTTTTATTCAAAGTTATAACTAAAAATGATTTTTATACAAAAACTTGCAAATCATACTTTAATTTTCGTTTTTTATGTAAAAATGCAATCAATTAAACTTTATAGAATATGTTTGACAAAGATATAAGCCAAGTTAATTATAAGGATATAAATATTCTTCTTTATGAAAAACAACAGAGAGAAGATCAACATTTAGATTATAAACGTGATTTTTATAAAAATGCGAAAGATTGTATTAAAGATATTACAGCATTCGCAAATGCAAACGGTGGTTTTATTATTTTTGGTATAGACGAAAAAAAGAATTTAATATGTGGTATAGATGACAAAATTAAAAATACTAAAATAGAAGATTGGATAACTAATGTTCTTAATACTGGTACAGATATAACTCCTAATTATAAAATTCATTTTATTCCTTTTATTAATGATGATGATCTAAAAAGTCATATAGTTATTTTAGAAGTAAGTGAAAGCAAAGTTAAACCTATCTATCATATCGAAAACACACAATCTAATTGTTATATACGTAGAGGAAGCAGTATATTTCCGATTAAACCAATTGAATTAAGAGAAATGATGTCAAATAAGACAGAAAGTGGTGGAGGAGCTAAAATAGTTACATTAACTTCAACAGGAAATCATAATGCACAAATAGGTATAAATCAAGGAAATATAAACATTAGTCCTAAAATAAATAAAATAACAAAAGTTCATCCTAACGCTGAAGATCATATATCACAAGAACAGAATAAAAATATTTCACAAACTGTAAATGATATTATTACAATATTAGAAGATGCAGGGAAAATAAACAATAAGGACGAAAAAAGTAAAGCATTTAGAGAATGGAATGGAAAGTTTAATAGAAAATTTAAAATAACAAATCGCTTATTATTCCCAAAGGAAAAGTATGAAGAAGCTATAATGTGGCTTAGAAAACAACATGCTATACAAACTTCTAAGTTAAGAAGAACAAATAATGCAGAATGGAGAAATAAACGCTATAAGGGAATTTATTCAAAATTACGAGAATTAGGCTTTCCTAAAGAGAAAGCATACGAAATAGCAAATTCTAGTTTTCAATTAAAAGAACCTACAACTTCCTTAAAAGATTTAGGAGAACAAAACCTAGATAAACTTTATACAAAGATAATGAGTTTGAAAAAATAATTAAATTATAAAAATGAGTCCAGAATATAAAAAGGAATACAAAAAGTTCAAGACTGCTTTACAAAAATCAAACACAGAAGAAGATGTAAAAAATGTCTATGCCAAACATTTCAAGATAGATTATGATACTTCGGATAGACACGATTTATATACGCCACAAATTCTTTTCGAATTTAAGTACGATAAAAACCTGCAAAATCTAAAATCAAAAGCTGCCGTTCTTGCTCAAATTTTATATTATATCCATCGTTTAAAATATGGTTTTACAAACAAAGCCATTCCTGTTTTTTTGTGTTTGGCTAATAAAAATGAAGCCATTATTTCGCCTACCATTGAATGGAAAGAGTATTATAGCAAAACAGATAAATACGATTGGGATTTGACTCCTAGCAATCCAGATAAAAAATTGATTGAAGATTTGAGTAACGATGCAAAATTTATTCAACTTCATAATTATACAATTACTGAAAACGAACAGGAATACAATCTATTTTTCGAAAAACTAACAAACTGTCTTTCTCCTCTTTCTTTGCAACAGTCTATTTTGATAGATAAGAAAATTATTAATGAAGAGAATTTTGAAGAAGTTTTTGAGTATTGGAATGGAATTTTTGGAAGTTCGGTTCAAAATGGTTTCAAAACCTCAAAATATTTCGTTTGTGATATTCAAGAAGGAAGAACCTATTTATTAAGAGAACAAGGAAAAGTATTTTTTGAATTTAGTAATGGAGAAGTAAAAGCAAAGAAAATTCTTTTAAAAGATTATGACTTTTTTTGGCAAATCTATCAAAAAGTAACTAACATTGATACAATCAGAGGCATTTTATCAAAAATAGATAGATTGACCGATGAAGAAATGCGACGTTTTCATGGCAAGTTTTTTACGCCTGTTCGTTTTGCTAGAAAAGCATTAGAATACATTGAGAAAACAGCAGGAAAAGAATGGTGGAAAACAGGAAAATACAGAATTTGGGATATGGCAGCAGGAACAGGAAATTTAGAATGGCATTTGCCAAGCGAAAGTTATCCTTTTTTATATCTCTCTACACTTTCGCCTTCTGATGTCGAACACTGTGAAAAACTCTTTCCAGAAGCTACCGTTTTTCAGTACGATTATCTCAACAACGATGTAGGAAATGTTTTTTACAAAGATGGTTTTGATTTCGGAATGACATGGAAATTACCTCAAAAACTGCGAAATGATTTAGCCAACCCAGAAATAAAATGGATAATTTTGATAAATCCTCCCTTTGCAACGAGTCAAAAAGCAGGATTGAATCATGGACAAAGCAAACAAGATGTAAGTAACACAGCCATCAGGAAAATAATGCATCAACACGAGTTAGGAGAAGTTTCGAGAGAACTTTTTTCTCAATTTATTTTCAGAATCAAACACGAATTTGAAAATAAAGATACACTTTTTGGTTTATTTTCTAAGGTAAAATACTTGAATGCCAATAACGACCAAAAATTTAGAGATAATCTATTTCATTTTGAGTTTCAGAATGGATTTATTTTTAGTTCGCTCAATTTTTCGGGAACAAAAGGTAAATTTCCTGTTGGTTTTTTGTTATGGAATTTATCTGAATCCGAAAAATTAGAAGAACAAACGATTGTAATAGATATTTTTGATGATAATGTTGATAAAATTGCACACAAACAAATTACCTCCCAACACAAAGATACTTTTTTGAGTAAATGGATAAATCGCCCTGCTGCAAGTATCAAATTTCCTCCTGTTGGTTCGGCTATCAATCTAAAAATAAATAATAAAGACAGAAGAGATAGAATTGCAATTGGTTTTGTGGCTTCTTTGATGTGTGCAGGAAATGATTTTCAGCATCAAAATAATACGGCTTTGTTATCTGCACCTTACGTGAGTGCAGGTGCGCTGTCGGTTACGCCCAAAAATTTTGAAAAAGCAATGGTTGTTCATGCTGTTCGTCGCATTCCAAAAGCAACATGGATAAATGACAGAGACCAGTTTTTAAAACCAACTCAAGAATTAGAAACTGAATTTATAAATGATTGTACAATTTGGAATCTCTTTAGTAACTCCAATCAAACGGCAGCCTTGAAAGATGTGATTTATGAAAAAGAAACGTATCAAATTCAAAATCACTTTTTTCCTTTCTTGATTAAAGAATTAAAAAAATGGCAAATTACAGATTCAGATATTCAGATGAGTTTGACAAGTGCAACAGATAGATTTATAGCTAATTGGATAAAAGAAAATAAGAAAAAACTAAGCAAGGAAGCCAAAGAAGTAATTGAGGCTGGAGAACTAATTTATCAATTTTATTTCAAAAATTTACATCAATTACGAACTCATTTATTCAAAATACAGACGTGGGACGTAGGTTTTTGGCAAATTAAACAAGTTTTGAAAGACCAAAATTTAGCAAAAGACCTTTTCAAAGATTTAAAAGAAAAACACGATATACTCACTCAAAAAATAGAACCTCAAATTTATGAAAATGGATTTATTTCTAAAGTAGAATTATAAATAAAAACGAACCGTTCGCTTTAAGCGAACCGTTCGTTAAAATAAAGAAATAAAATGAACGAAGAACTATACATGCAACGTGCGCTACAAATTGCCAAAAAAGGAAAAGGCTCTGTAAGTCCAAATCCTTTAGTCGGTTGTGTAATTGTAGCTGAAAACAAAATTATTGGAGAAAGTTATCACAAGAAGTACGGAGAAGCACACGCAGAAGTAAACGCACTCAATAGCATTTCAAAAGAAGATAGATATTTGCTTTCCAAAGCTACTGTTTATGTTACTTTAGAACCTTGTAGTCATTTTGGAAAAACGCCTCCTTGTGCCGATGCGCTTATTGCAGCAAATGTAAAAAAAGTAGTGATTGCTACGCTTGACCCAAATCCATTAGTTTCTCAGAACGATGCAGGAAGAGGAATTCAAAAACTAAAAGATGCAGGAATTGAAGTAATTGTAGGAATGTGCGAAGAGGAAGCAAAACACCAAAATAGACGTTTCTTGACTGCTTTTACGAAAAAACGTCCGTATATTATTTTGAAATGGGCGCAAACGGCAGACGGATTTATTGCCAGAAAAGATGGTACTTCAAAATGGATTAGTAATGCTGTTTCTAGAAAATTGGTACACAAATGGAGAAGTGAAGAAGACGGGATTCTGGTAGGAAAAAATACCGTTTTACAAGACAATCCAAAACTAAATGTAAGAGAATGGACAGGCAAAAATCCGACACGAATTATTTTAGCAGGAAATGGTTTTGAGCAGCTTAATTCTAGTTTTTCTGTTTTTGATGATAGTCAGCCGACACTTTTTTATGCTTATTCTGATAATGATACGTTTGATAACTCAAAAAAGACTACTTTTGTAAATAAATTTTTACAAACAGAATTAATAGAACTTGATAAAAGAGTAGATTCTATTACTTTTTGGCAAAATCTTTTTGAAGATTTGCATAGTAAAAACATTCATTCTGTTTTTGTAGAAGGTGGAAGTAAAATTTTACATTCTCTTGTAGAAAATGGATTTTATGACGAAATCCGTCGTTTTACAGCTACAAATGTCTTTTTTAATGAAGGTTTTGAAGCTCCGAAAATTTCTATTTCGCCAGTAAAAACAGAGTTTATAGAAGACAACAAACTTGAAATAATAGTGGTAAGTGATAAGTGGTAGGTGGTAAGATACAATTTGCAACCTATCACTTACAACTTATTACCTACAACTTAAAATATGATTTTATCAGACAAAGAAATATTAATTGAAATTGAAAAGGGAACTATTTTAGTTGAGCCTTTTGATAGAGAATGTTTGGGTACAAACTCCTACGACGTACATTTAGGCAAATTTTTGGCTACCTATAACGATGAAGTTTTAGATGCCAAGGCACACAATAAAATTACCACTTTTGAAATTCCAGAAGAAGGTTTAGTCCTTCGTCCTGATACGCTTTATTTAGGAGTAACGGAAGAATACACCGAAACGCACGCTCATGTGCCGTTTTTGGAGGGAAAATCTAGTGTTGGAAGGTTGGGAATTGATATTCATGCAACAGCAGGAAAAGGTGATGTCGGTTTTTGTAATGCGTGGACATTAGAAATTTCGGTTACACAGCCTGTTCGTATTTATGCAGGAATGCCGATTGGTCAGCTTATCTATTTCAAAGTAGATGGGCAAATTGAAAGACCGTATAATGAAAAGAGTTCTGCAAAATATAATGAGCGAAGTACAAAGCCAGTAGAATCAATGATGTGGAAAAATAAATTCTAAATTTTGGTAGAACAAAATAAAATTTTCTTTTTTACAACAAATCAAAGGCAAAATCCGTTTGGTAGGAAAAATTTGAAATACTTTTTAGTTAAAAATATAAATCTTAAAATCTCAACATTTATTATAATTTCAATTCGCTATTAATTTACTTTTATTACTTTACCGTAATTAGCTTTGCTGATTTAGCAAGTCGTAATTAATAATCGACTTTGTCGCTTTGACAGGTCGTAATTGAATTTATGGTAATTCAATTCATAATCATTTATGCAAAACGAAGGATATTCAGCAGAAGCTATCAAAACAATTAGAGATAAAGCTCTAAAAGAAGGACGTGATTTTGTTATCAATGAAGATATTGAGCGCACTTCCGAATCAGTTTGTTTTTATTTTATTGGAGAATACAAAGGTAATGCTGTCGTATTTGATGCGTGTTTGTTTGCGCTACGTGTAGAATATGAAATGGCAGTTTTTGCACTTGCAGAAGAACGTGTAGAAGACACTTTTCCAGATTTTAATTTGGAGGTAGAAATGGAAAACGAAGAATCTGAATCAATGGAATATTTCGATGAAAAAGTAGCCGAAATAGAAGAAGGCGAAGAAGTACAAGTAAGCGAATACATTGATTTTGATGAAGCTGTCGATTATGGTGTAGGCTTAGATGTTTGTTTGAAAGTAAAAGAAGTAACCGACGAAACGGTTTCTAAATTTATTTCTAGCTTTAACAAAGGAACTTTCAAATTAGACCCAAAAGATTATACATTCAAATTAGAAGAATTTGGAGAGTAAAAAATGTATAACAGACTTCCCAGTCTGTTGAATTTGTTAAGTTTATTCAGAAAATACAAAAATCTATCATTTTATTGAAAAAGTGATAGGTTTTTTTGTGTCTTGCTAGTTGCAGCATTCATAGAATACAACATAAAAAATGGGATTGTACAATTATCAAATTAGAGAGAAAAAAATATGAAAATAAGTAGATTTTCTAATTCATTCATTTATTGTGAAGAATAAAGTTTTGAGTTTTAGTAGAAATATAATTTAAAATTCTGAATTAGTTTTGAAAATCAAAATATACTGTTTTGATAATTGCACTATTTGGGTGTTTTGCTCTATTTTATTTATTGAAAAAACTTGTATGTCAGAAATAAATTTTTACCTTTGCCTCATCACTTAACAAAAATACAGATAAAAACGGCTTATTTAGTGCTTCAAATTACTCAAATAGCACTTAATAGAAATTTTTTTATAAATTTTTCACTTTTTCTCTTGTTTAGTTAAGAAAGATAATTATTGCACAAAACACATAATTTGATTACTGTTCTATCATGTTATAGATTTAATCAATTTATACAACCAAATCACCAAATTTATTTAATACTAATTTAAAAATTATGTTCAGTTCAATTCATTTTAATTCAATCAAAGTCTTAGTGGCTTTACTCGTTCTCGGTTTCCTTAGTTCTTGTGAAAAGCATACAGAAGAAATTCTCTCAGAAGTAAATAGCAACGAACTAAAATTAGAAAATCAAATTGCACCTCCAAGTTTTAATGGTGTAAAGGTAGAAGCTCTTACTTCAAGTACTGCTCGTCAAGAAGAAAGAAAGTTTTTGTCTTTTGCTACCGTAGAAGATTTTGAGAAAACAATGGCAAGTCTTTCTAGTGAAAATATAGAAGAGTGGGAAAAATACTTTGGTTTTGAGTCGGCTAGAAAAACAAAAGACGAAGAAACACTTTCTAAAGAAGGTATCGAAGATGAATACTTAGCTGCTGTTCTTTCTCCAGAAAATATTATTCAAATTGGAAAGTGGGCATTTCGTATTGATATTCTCAATGAGAGAGTAGCTGTTGTAGAAGCAGATTCTAAGGAAAACGTAGCTCGTCTTTTTGATATCAATTACAAGACACAACTAGATGAAAACTTTATGTTGTTTTCTACTGACGACAATATCCTTGAAGCTCTGGTAGCAGGAAGTAAAGGAACACTCAATAAAGATAATAAAGTTGAAATTTGGGGTTGGTTTTGTAAGGAGGACGGAGCTCCAAAAAGAAAAGATGATGGCTATCTGGATTATATTAGCAGCGTAAATCGTCTTAAATCTAAAGCTGTCTACCAAAAAGCTGGAGTATATTTCTCTATCATTATGAAGACGAAAATTCAATGGAATCAGTTTAATAATGGAATTTGGGTAGATGCAAATCCTAACTATCATTGGCTTGAAAGTGATTACAATTACGAATGTGAGGTAAAGTGTGGAGGTAGTGACTCTGGTAGTAATCCTTATAATGCTAATACATTTGTTTTGGATAGAAAATCAGACCATAGAGTTTTTCATGGTTTGAAAGGGCTTAAAAGTTACTATGCTTCAGTTGTGTTTTACGTTCAATATAGTAATGGCAATGCTCCAACCATTAAATCTACGCGCAGATACACTATTCAATACTAATCGTTTCCAATTAAAAATCATGTCTTCTTTACATAAGAAGATATGATTTTCTTTTGTTCTTAAAACTTTATCGAAAAATGAAAAATATATGTATTGTAATTTTCCTACTTTCTATTGTAAACGTTTCTTTAGCTCAAAACATCTACATCAAGCCAATGTTAGGCTCACAGCATGGATTATTCAAATTTCATAATCCACAAAGTACAAAATATTTTGATATGAATTACAAGCAAACTCCTTTCAACTGGCAAATAAATCTCTATGCTGGCATTGCTTTAGAATGGCAAAAAGATGAAAAACAACGTTTCGAATTGAGTTATGCCACAAATGAAATTTCAGGAGGTTATGATTTTAAATATTATGATAATCCAGATGAGGATAACAGGCAAGATGATCAAATATGGAAAAGTTATGGAGGACGCTCTGCTCGCAATTTGTCTTTTAATTATGCAAGAGTTTTATTTAATAAGAATTATAATTCTGGACGTAGGCTCGCTTTTGAAGGAATCATCGGAGGAAGTTATCTTAATATCAGTAAACGATTCAATCATTCAAATTCTGAATATACAGCTTATGATGGAGAGATTAGGGTAGCCGAATTTGAGAAAGAAAGATATTTTCACGGAGCAGCACTTAGTTTAGGTTTTGCTTCTCGTTTTTATACCATAGCAGGCAAACCAGCTGTAGAAGTACGTTTTCAGTATTCACAAGGACTAAAACATTTAGGAACTTATGGAATAGATTACGAAGTAAAAGGACAGAAATACTATAGTGAGAGTAAGACAAGAGGTTCTATGATGAGCATTTCATTAGGTATTCCTATGCGTATTTTGAATTTGAATAAAAATAAAAAACAAGATTAATAAAACATGAAAAATATATTTTTGACACTATTTTGTGTAGTGGCATTTTGTTTTGCTTCTACTGCACAAAATATTTTTATAAAACCTTTTGGTGGTTCGGCTTATGGATTTTCTACTGTTGAGAAAAAGCAAAATGTAGAAAATTTTGAAGCCTATAATCTAAATAAACCAAAATACTGGAGTTTTAATGCCTATTACGGACTATCTTTAGAATGGCAAAAAGACACAAAAAATCGTTTCGAACTCTCCTTTGCTACTCACGAACTTGCTTTAGGTTATCAAATTGATTATACTTCTACTGTTACAGGAAACAGTTCTTCATTTAGAGAATATAAAAGAAATCCAACTTTGAATATTGCTCTCAATTATGGTCGTACTTTGGGTTCTGTTGGATTAAAAACTGGTAAGAAAATATCTTTTGATGGAATAGTAGGAGGAAGTTTTGTTAAGAAAAATAGCTTTGGGTTTGGTGGCACTTCACAGATTGGAAGTATTCAGGATTTTTACACAATAGATATAGACAGAAACACAGATTTTACTCCTTCTTTCGGTCTTAACTTAGGTTTTGCTACTCGCTTGCATAATGCAAAAGGAAATGCAGTTTTAGAATTTCGTTTGCAGTATATCAAAAGTTTTGTAGAAATGCGTTACCGAAATATAAATTATAAAATCAATGGACAAGAATTTGAATTCAGGCAATCTACCAATGCAAGCATGATAAACTTTGCATTTGGTATTCCGATACGAGTTTTGAGTACGGCGAAGTAAAACGTATAACAGACTTTCCAGTCTGTTGAATTTGTTAAGTTTATTCAGAAAATACAAAAATCTATTATTTTTATTACAAATTTTATAATGAAAGTGATAGGTTTTTTCATTTCTAATTTTCTCAAATTCTTAATTTCAAACTTTAAAAGTTATCTTTGTAAAAGGAGTAGCGTAATAAAGCTATTCAAGAAACAATTAATCAAACAAAACTGAAACAAATATAGAATTATGAATCACATTGCAGTCATTGGAGCAGGAACTATGGGAAACGGAATTGCTCACGTTTTTGCTCAAAACAACTATAAAGTATCTTTTATTGACATTTCTGAAAGCGCACTTACAAAAGGCTTAAACACAATAGGCAAAAATCTTGACCGTCAGGTAAACAAAAATATCCTTACGGAAGACGAAAAAATAGCTACTCTAAAAAGAATTACTACCTTTACAAAAATTGAAGAAGGCGTAAAAGGAGTAGATTTAGTAGTCGAAGCAGCTACTGAAAATATGGAAATCAAACTCAAAATATTTGAGAATTTGGATAAAATTTGTGATGAAAAAACGATTTTAGCAACTAATACTTCCTCTATTTCCATTACTCGTATTGCTGGTGCAACTCAACGACCAGAAAAAGTAATTGGAATGCACTTCATGAATCCTGTTCCTGTTATGAAATTGGTTGAGGTAATTCGTGGGTATTCTACTTCTGATGAAATTACGGATAAGATTATGGAAATGTCTAAGAATTTGGGCAAAATTCCAGTTGAGGTAAGTGATTATCCAGGTTTTGTTTCGAATCGTATTTTGATGCCGATGATTAATGAGGCAATTTATGCACTTTATGAAGGTGTTGCTGGCGTAGAAGAAATTGATACAGTAATGAAGTTAGGAATGTCGCATCCAATGGGACCTTTGCAATTAGCTGATTTTATTGGTCTTGATGTGTGTCGTTCTATTTTGGAAGTATTATTTGAAGGTTTCGGAAATCCAAAATACGCTCCTTGTCCACTTTTGGTAAATATGGTAAATGCAGGACATAAAGGTGCAAAATCGGGTAATGGTTTTTATGATTGGTCTAACGGAATGAAAGATTTGAAAGTAGCTAAGCGTTTCAAAAAGAAAACGAATAAGACTTCACAAGAAGCGTAAATACAGATTTTTTACCTCAACAACGGTTACAAACCTCGTTGACGGTTGAGAAGTAAAGTGTTTTCAACCGTCGTTGAGGCTGAAGCCGTCAACGAGATTTTTTAAACAGTAAACCCTAAAATTACAGTCTAATTTTAGGGTTTACTTATACGATTTGTGTGTTAATCATTCTCATTACTTCTAAATTCTGAAATCTAACTTCTAGATTAGTTCAAAAGTCTGTTTGTCCATTGGATAAAGATTAAATGTTCCCATTCCTTTGGCTACAATTTTTCCTGTGTTCTTATTTTTTATTTCACAGCTTGTATGAACCAAACGGTTTCCAGTATGTTCAAGATTTGCTTCTGCAATAAGTTCTTCGTGAAGTTTGACAGGTAAGAAATAATTGATTTTAAACTCAACCGTTGCACATAATTTTCCTTGTGCAAACGCATAACTCAAAGCCGAACCTCCAAGAGTTGCGTCCATCAGACCAGAAATTACTCCTCCATGACAATGATTTGGCGCACTTTGATGTTTTTCCAAAATCTTCATTTCAGAAATTGCATGTCCTACTTCTGGAATTTTTAAAATCATTCCATTATCTTTTGCAAACGAATTAAATTGATTGTAAAGTTCAAGTAATTGCTCGTAGTTTGCGTTTTCTGTAACAAATTCCTTTTTCTCTTTTTTTGTGTTTTCCATAGTTATAATTTATGTAGCTACGAATTTGACTTTACTAAATGAGTCATTTTAGGTATTACCAAAATCTGATTGTGTAGTAAAATTGTGTTTCTTCCTAAAAATTCAATTTGATAAATCAAATTGCTACATTCAAAATCAAAAAGTGTCGGCTATCAATTACTTTTTTTTACCGTTGTTGGTGTTTTAGCGAAGCGACACCAACAACATCAGGACTACTTTTTACTTGCGTGAAACAATATTTGCTTTTCTTTTTGTGTTAGAGATTCATACCCTGAAGCCGAAATTTTATCCAAAATAGCATCAATCGTATTTTGTTCTTCGGCTGTCTTTTTTGCTCGTGCTTGTTTTTGGCTATTAGTGTCATCTGTTTTTGAGCTTGCACCACCTCTACGAGCTTTCATTTTAGGCTTTTTTCTAAATAAATCTTGAAAAAAAGTAAGAAAACCAACAATGGGTCTGCTCCAATCATTACCTTTTTTGTATTGAATTACAAATAAATAACCCAATAAAGCACCTGCTAAATGTGCAGCATTTCCACCAGCGTTTCCACCAGCAAGAGAAAGGTAAGAAAGAATAACGTAACCTAAAGCAATCCATTTCAAACTCACTTCTCCAATAAAAAGTAAGTTCATTTTTGTATTAGGAAGTAATGTTCCTGCTGCTACTACAATAGCATAAACGCCTGCCGAAGCTCCAATAAGTCCAAGTGTAGAACCACGAAGAGCCATAAAAAAAGGAACAAGATTATACAGCAACAAAAAAGCAACTGCTCCAGCCAAAACTCCCCAAATATAAAGACCTAAAAAGCGATTTGAGCCTATTTCGGAAACTACAATTTGTCCAAACCAATAGAGAACGAGCATATTAAAAATAATATGAAAAATATCTCCAATAGAATGTGAAAAACCATACGTAATCAGTGTCCAAGGGCGAAAAGGAAGGTCAGCTATATCTGCTGGCAAGTAAAAAACCTTTACAATAAGTTCACTTAAAGCAGGCAAACCTCCAAATCTAGAAATGATAAACAAAGTAGCAACAATAAAATAAATTGCTACATTTATCATAATAATACGCATAAGAGTATTATCAGATTTGTTCCATTCGTATTTTATGCGTTCTGAAAATTCCATATTTTATGTTTATTATGGTGTCGCTCGTGAGGACACAAGCAACGGTATTTTTTTATATTTTACAAGTTCTGATTTTGTTCCACCTTTAACATCTCCCGTTGCTCGTGTCCCCACGAGCGACATGTCCATCAATTCCATCTCATCGGTTTATCATTCTTTCCCCACATTTTAACCAAAATAATTCCAAAAATAAATCCTCCAATATGTGCAAAATGTGCTACATTATCTGTCGGATTGGCTTGCCAAATAGCATAAATTTCATATAAAGCATAACCAAAAACTAAGTATTTTGCTTTTATTGGAATGGGTGGAAAAAGTAAAACCAGTTTCATATTTGCAAAGACAATCCCAAAGGCTGCCAAAATTCCGAAGACTGCACCTGATGCTCCGACTGTTGGAATATTACGTTTTGCAGCAGCTACTTTAGTAACTACTTCTTTAGCTTCTGAAATATAAGACTGATTAGTAGGATATTTTCTAAAATTATTAACAAACGCATCTATTTGAGCAGCACTATAATAAGAACGAGCTTCTTTATCCATAAAAGCTGCAAATTCAGCAGGTTCTGGATGAGCATTAAATTCGGCTACTTGTTCTTGTCTGTTTTGTACTTCCCACGCACTCACTCCAATATGCAAAACGGCAGCTCCCAAACCTGCAATCATATACAAAGCAAGAAAGCGTTTTGAATCAAAATAAGTTTCTAAAGGAGGTCCAAAAATAAATAGCGCATACATATTTCCCAAAAGATGCCACCAACTTCCATGTAAAAACATGTGAGTAAGAAATTGATAAGGCGCAAATGTTTCTGCACCGAAATAACGCAAACCAAAGAGTTGAGTTAGTTCATCTAATTTCAAAGGATTATCTCCTCCAAAAACAAAGTATTGCAAAGCAAAAATACCAATATTAAGAATCAACAATATTTTTACGACAGGTGTGATTTTAGGCATATTTCTTTATTTTTAAACCGTCAACGAGGTTAAGAACCGTCGTTGAGGTAGTTTTATTATTCGTTTACTTATTACTATTTATTCTTGAAAAAGGTTTTAATGAAGCTGTATTTACTGTATTTACCAAATCCCACTTCCCAAATCCCACTTCCCATTTCCTACTCCCCCTTCTCCATTCCCTTCATCGCATTTCTCATCATTCTACCAATTCCAAAAACAGTAATTAGGGTAAGCAAAATAATTATAATTTCAGAATACGGAAAATCGCTTATCCTTTCATTTTCTATCAAAGCCTTTAGAGTTTGTGCTTTTGTTCCTACATAAATGGCAAATACTGTTCTGGGAAGCATTCCGATAAAAGAACCAATTAGAAAAGTTTTTAGTGGAAAACGAATTGCAGAAAGTACTAGATTCATTACTGAAAAAGGCAAGACAGGAGAAAGACGAACTAAAATAATCAATTTCCAGCTCTTTTCTTTTAAAGAACTTAAAAAACGAACTATTTTTGGCTTTTCCAATAGAGTTGCGTGGATTTTTTTACCTTCCAAAAACAATCCCAATTGATAACCTACATAAGAAGCAATCAAATAAGAAATTATCATAAGAGGTGTTCCCTCAAAACCCAAAAAATAACCTGTCAAGAAAGCCATTAATGTAGTCGGCATAAGGGCAAAACCCATCAAAATACTTACTCCCAAATACAAGAAAATCCATTGATAAATAGTCCATACTTGAAGTTCAGATTCAAAATACAAAAGCAATACCGTAATCCCTGTACTTGCCAAAATGGGTAATAAGGCTGACAAAATTACCATACCTATACTACGAATGTTTTTTTTGAGAATGTGGAGTACCTTTTTGAGAAATTGCATTAGCAAGGAAAGAATAGTAAAATTAAGTTTCTTTTTAACGAACTGCTTGAAGCTATGTTTATATATTTTGCTTTCTTTATAGAATTGTAATTGATTTTTATAATTGAAAAAATTTGTCGTACTTCAATTTTAGAAAACGATATTCTGTTTTATTATTTTTATCAAAGACAGAGTTACAGAAAACGCAGAGAATGAGAAGATGTTTTTTGTATCAAATGTTATTACGATTAATTTAGTAACGTTCATTTTTCTATAGCGACAGGTTTGCAAACCTATGGAAAAATAAGACTGTTTTGCTTTTCTATAACAATTGATTAAGACCTTTAGATAACCGTGATAACGTTTATTATATGTATTTTCAAATCCTACTATTCCTACTCATCTTTCACAATACTACTTAAAAAAAATAAGTGAAATTTAATTTTCCATTCTCTTCCTTGTTTTCCTTCTTTATGAATTTTACTCATAAGCTAGGTTTTTTTTATATTTTCGTTTTTATATTTTTTCTTCAATTAATCATTACTTCAAGTTCTGTTTTTGCTCAACAAACTATCAATCTAGATGCTAAGAAGAACCTTTCTCAATATATTTTCAGAAAATGGACAACAGAAGAAGGATTGCCTTCTAATGCTATCATTGATATTATTCAAGACCAAAAAGGATATATTTGGATAGCTACACACGATGGATTAGCTCGTTTTGATGGCGCAAAATTTACTTCTTACACAGTCAGAAATACACCAATTATTCGCTCTCACGCTATTCGTTCGTTGTTATCGGACTCAAAAGGCAACATTTGGATAGGTACACAAAGAGGGGTTTTGAAATATAAAGACAATCAGTTTTCTATTCCACTAGAATTTGGAATTATAAATGAGTACAGTATAGAAGCAATTTATGAAGACAAAAACGGAGTTATTTGGATAGGAACAAGTGCCAACGGTATTTTTTATTATCAAGATAATCAGTTTAGACCATTAAAAGAAGCTAGATTACACCTTCAAGGTGCAGTAGGAGCTATTTTTGAGAAAAATGATGTGCTTTATTTTAGTTCTGTGCGTGGTGATATAGTGCGTTATAAAGACAACAAAATTACTAGAATTGTAGATTTTCTGGAAACTAGAGGGGTTTCGTTTGCCAAAACAGTTAATGATAATACTTGGATAGGAGTTGATGATGGAATAAAACTGTTACAGGGCGATTCATTGATTGATTCTCCTTATCCTCAATTTAATAAACTAAAAGATGTATTAGATATTTTTGAAGACCAAAATGGTTTTTTTTGGATTGCTTCCGAAAGTGGATTGTATCGGTTTAATAAAAAGAAAAAACTACTTGAAAATTATAATGAAAAACAAGGATTACCTAGTAATATTCTTCAAAAATTATTAGTCGATACAGAGGGAAATGTTTGGGTGGCTATGTTTAGAGGTGGATTAGCACAGATTTTGGACGGAAATTTTGTCAATATTAGTACTAGCGAAGGGCTTAGCTCTAATGTCATTTATTCTATTCTTCAATTTACTCCAAACAAGTATTTAGTAGCTGGTGAGAGTGATTCTATTTCTATTGTTTATAATAATGTAGTCCGAAATGCTCAACTTCCTCTACGACTTCCAAGTCAGCGAATTAGAAATATGTATTTTGATTTTGATTCAAGTCTTTGGATAAGTACTTACAATGGTCTTGTCAAGATTACACGAAAGAACAAATACAAAATTTATGGACATGAGAACGGACTTTCTGACGACCAAATTCGGATCACTTTTCAAACAAAAGATTCTACTTTGTGGGTTGGGACACGAAGAGCAGGGCTTTTCTATGTTCATAGTCAGGATTCGTTTAGAAATATTGGTTCTAATTTAGCCTCCGAAATAGTCATGAGTATGGCAGAAGATAAAAATGGAAAACTGATTGTAGGAACAAAAAGAGGAATTTCATTTATCAAAAACAAACACATAATAAAGCAGATTTGGACACAAAACGGACTAGCGAGTAATATTATTTTCTCCATTTTTGTAGATTCAAACAACATAGTTTGGCTCGGTACAGATTCGGGTCTTACACGTATAGAAGGCGACAAGATTACGAATTACGATGCCAGTTCTGGACTTTGTGAAGGAACAGTTTTTGATATTTTGGAGGATAAAGAAGGCTATTTCTGGCTTCCCTGTAATAATGGAGTAATGCGAATTGCAACCGAACAGCTCAACGAGTTTGCTAATAAGAAAAGAGAATTTGTAGATTGTAGATTCTTCAACAGGACTGACGGAATGAAAAGTGATCAAATGGTCGGAACAGGTAGAGGGTTAGTAGATAAAAAAGGGAATATTTGGTTTCCTACTTATAAAGGAATAACTTCTATAAATCCTAAGAAAATTACCCAAAAGACAACTAGTTCGAAGGCGATTTTTGAAAAAATAGAAACCGACAAAAAAAGCATTTATAATCTAAATCAAGCTCCTTCATTAAAGGCAGGAACACAGTATTTGTCTATTTTCTTTACAGCTTTTAATTATCAAAACTCATTTTCATTAGATTTCAAATACCGTCTTATTCCTTTTGATAAAGATTGGATAAATTCTCAAAATCAACGCAATGCAACCTATACAAATCTACCTCCGAATGAATATCGTTTTGAAGTAATTACTAGAAAAGGAGATGGAAGTTGGAACGAAAAAAATCCTTCTATTCTTAATTTTACGGTGCAACCTCATTGGTATCAAAGATTAGTCTTTCAAATAGTAGGAATTTTGGGTGTAATCTTGCTTCTTTTGCTTATTTATTATCTAAAAAATTTGCAATATAAAAGAAATCAAATTTACTTAGAAACTGAAGTTTCTACTCGTACAGAAGAAATTGTAAAACAAAAATCACAGCTTCAAATCCAAAAAGAGGAGTTACAAGATACGGTTCAGAGGTTGAATCAAACGCAAATTCATTTGGTACAGTCCGAAAAAATGGCAAGTTTGGGGCAACTTACAGCAGGAATTGCACACGAGATAAATAATCCGATTAATTTTGTTTATGCAGGTGTAGATGCTTTACAGACTACTCTGGACGAGCTTATGGAACTCATGACTTTGTACGAAGAATACGAAAGAATAGAAAATAATGCTGCTTTGAATCAAGAAGAAAAAACGGAAGAGAAAAACGCAAAATTCAATGAAATTTTGGCACTCAAAACTCAAATTGAATTCGAAGAATTGAAACAAGATTTGCATCAACTCGTAAAAGATATTCGATATGGAGCACACCGAACAAGTGAAATTGTAAAGGGTTTGCGTACTTTTTCGAGGTTAGACGAAGTAGAATTGCGTTGGGCAGATTTGCATGAAAATATTGTTGCTACGCTAGTCATTTTGCGCCCACAATATAAGGACAATATAGAAGTAATCCGAAATTTTGATGAGAATATTTCTCAAATAGAGTGTTTTCCGGGAAAGCTCAATCAAGTTTTTACAAATATTATTGCAAATGCTATTCAAGCCATAGATGAAAAACGAGAGGAAGACAAACAACAAGAAAAAACAAGCCAACGAATTAAAGAAGAGTATGAAAAAACAAACAAAATAGAAAAAATAGAGAAACGAAAAACTAAATCACTCAAAAAAGATAAAATAATAATTTCTACTCAAAGATTATCAAAAGAAGATTCTCCAATACACATTGAAACAGCGAAAATTACGATTCAAGATTCTGGAAAAGGAATGAGTAAAGAAACAAGTCAAAAGATTTTCGAACCCTTTTTCACTACAAAAGGAGTTGGAAAAGGAACAGGTTTAGGGCTTTCTATTAGCTTTGGATTAATTGAAAAACATCAAGGAAAAGTAGAAGTAGAAAGTACAATTGGAGTCGGAACAACGTTTTTGATTTATCTTCCTATTGATAGAACAGAAACTATACACGCATAAAAAATCCATAAGATAGGGTTTGCAAACACTATCTTATGGATAAATGACTCTATGAATTATATAGGTCGCTTGTGGAACACGAGCAACGGTAAGGTTAATTTTTAGTTAGCAAAACATTCATTTTCATACTCAAAGTTTTGTCTTTTAACAAAAAACTTAACCATTGCTCGTGTCCCACGAGCGATACAAAACATAAAACTTACCTGCCTTTGTTGGTGTTTTAGCGAAGCGACACCAACAAAAAAACATATAATTTATACTGTCAAATGTCCTTCTACGCCACCGTCCATTTGTTCGCCTGTCATTGCAGAAGCTACAATTTTGAGCATAGAAACAATTTTGCCATCTTTTGTATCCCAATAATAAGCATCTTCTGGAAATACTTCAATGATTGTCAGATTCGGATCATTTTTTCCTTCTGGAAACCATGCTTTTGCTAATGGATCCCATACTTTATCAATTTTTTCTTGGTTTTTAGAAATGGTCGCTCGTCCATAAACACTCATAAACTCACTTTCCGAAACCTTCGAAAACATAAGTTGAACTCGTGGATCTAATAATATTTTCTGATTATGGTCGCTGTCTGCTGCACTCAAAAATAAAATATGTCCCTCATCTGATACTTCTTGCGCCGTCATCGGACAAACCGAAAAAGGTGCTTGTGTGAGTTGAGTTGCAAACATACAAATTCGTTGGTCTTTTACGATTTCTTTCATTTTATCGATAGCATCTTGTGCTATAAGATTTTTTACTTCTGACATATTTAAGTTGTTTTTTTGTAAATTGAAAAATAATAGTTTAAAAAGTATTCCTACTTATATATAGTAGTGAATGTGTGCTGGTTTCTAAACAGAAGTAGATTGAAAAAGTTTTGAATTTGTTTTCATCAATCGTTACCTTATAATTTGATAAATCAAATTGCTACAAATCACGTAATTTTTAAATCTGTCAAACAGAATAACCTCAAAACAGTAGAAATTAAAGTACAGAAATCAAAGTTTTTTAAACACTTATTAAGAGTTTTTGTTGAGTAACTAGCAATTGACAAAAACTTTTCAATTTATTTTTTAAACTGCTATTTTTTTATCAAATCTGTCATTAAATTTGCTACACCATTTAGCCATAAAAATACCTTTCTTGAGTATTTATCAATAATTAAATTTTAATTATTTTCTATAAGGAAAATCGTTTTTCTTTATACTGATTGATAGAATCTATTAATAATTATTACTGGAATTTATTCTTTGTAGTAGTAGAAAGACAACTTAATTTAGCTAATTTCAACCAATCAATTTTTATTTAATCCGAATTTTTTAACTCAATCAAAAACCCTATTTTTTGTTATGCAAAAGAACAAGTCAATTCGCAAATGGTATTTCCGTCTAAGTTTTTATCTTATTATTCTCTTAGGAATGGGAACTACTCTAACTACTACAAGCTGTAATAGTGCTAAGAAAAAAGCTGCTGCACAAGCTGCTGCTGAACAAAAACGAAAAGTTGAAAAAGCAACTTCAGATCTTCAAGCACTTTTAAATGATACATCTATGTCGGCTGACGAGCGTCAGAAAAAAATTGATGATATCAAGAAAATGAACATCAATGATCCAACTGTAAAAGACCTTATCGCACAAGCAGAGCAAAGTGTAAGAGAGCAGCGTATCAGAGAAGATGAAGAGCGTCGCAACAAAGAAGCAGAAGCAGAAGCAAACAAGAAAAGCAAAACTATCTTAGATTTCTTCTCTGAAATTGCTAATGCAGGTGATGCAGGAACAGCAAATTCTTCTATTCAGAACGCACTCAAATTATTTACTTCTCCACAAGCTCCAGTTTTAATTATTATTGCAGACGAAGGAGGAGAAAAAGATTACGATGAACCTACAACGGCTGAAAAATACCTTAATTACGTAAAAGACCAAAAGAAAATGAATCACAAAGTAGTGAGCATTGGTACAGACGAAAATGGTAAAATCAAACTTTTAGAACTTAGTAACTAATACTAGTATTTTTTAATGGATAATCAATAATTGGCATAGTTTTTTGCTTTTCGCTTATTGATTGTTCATTAAATTAGTAATTACTGGTTCAGTTTGATACAATTTATCAATCATTTATTTTTTAGACTATAAAACTCATTATATCAACTCATTACATTATTTTTAAATATGAAAAATATAAATAAAATTCTTTTCTCATTTTTGTTTGTTTTTGCTTTTTTAGCAGTAGATTCTTCTGCTTTCGCACAGACAAATGCAGACCTAAGCCCTACTCGTAAACGTGCCATTGATTCTCTTGCTTTAGAAAAAGTAAAAGATTTGAGCCGTTATATTTCAATTATTGGTAGCAAAGCTACACAGTATTCGGAAGCGATGCGTGTTATTGACCGTGCCATGGAACTGTTTTCTGACGGTGCAGAAATGGGCGTTTCTTCTCTAAACTCTAAGGCAATTCGTTACTACGGTGTTCGTAAATATTTTGACCGTTTGATGGCTCTTAATTACGATCAAGTAGAAATTGATTGGTTCAATATTCAATATATTTCTGATTTAGAAAAACAACCAGACGGACGTTATGTAGGTGTAATTACTATCTTTCAACGTTTTCAAGGTAAATCTGCCGATGGTTTGGTTCAATATTCAGATGTTACTAAGAAAGACATTACTGTTTATGTAGAACGTAAAAAAACTATGATTGCAGGTCGTGAAATTGGTTTTTGGGACGTAATGTTAGGCGATGTGCGTGTAAGCGAAACGAAAAGAAACTAGACAAAATTCAATTATAAATTAAAGATTACGAATTACGGCAAAACTGTAATTCGTAATTTTTGATTTTTAGCTATATTCTATCATAACTTTTAACTTGAATGTATGAATGTATTAAAAAGCATTTTTCTAACTTTTTTTGTGGCATTGGTTTTCCTTTTGCCTTTTTCTGTTTCTGCACAAATAGGTAATTATTTGGGAGACGAATCTGATTTGTATGCTGCAACAAAGCAAATGAATCAATTTTTTAGACGTTTTAATCACGAAGAGGACAAACTAGGAAACAAATTTGACCCAAGTAGTAAAGATTTTAGGAATAATTCGGATAGAAAAGAATACATAAATATTTTATTCGACGGACAAAATAAAGCTGTTTCTCAAAGTACAAAAGACGATTTTTTGAGTCAAGTTACTAATTCTATCAATCCAACTTTTTTGGAGTTTCATGGTGGAAACTGGTTTGCAGAAGTAACAACTCGTTTTGTTTATGAAGGAAGAGAACAGGATTTGACACTTTTTATGAAGCTACAAGAAGAAAAGGTAGGTTCGAAATGGGTAATTAGCAATGTTTATTTTGCTCCTTTTGCTAAGATAATGGGAAAAGATATTCAAGACCCAAAGAAATTTCTGCATCCACTTAGTCATGAGTTGGAATTTATGAATTTAAGAAAAATATTTGATGAGCCACAAGAACTCAAAGAAGTAAAAAATTATGTAGAAACAGGTTATAAAGCGAATTATGTAAGTTTGTTTTTATACGAAGTTGCTCGCAATACACTACAATTCAGAACGGTTACGAATGTAAAGTTTCACTTTTTCCAGATAGATAATTGGTATCTTGAAGTTTCTCGTTTTAATCGTGGTGGATACAACAACGGTTGGTTGATTTCAAATTTGGCTCGCCTTACTCCAGATAATAAAGATGTGCTGTTAAACTATATTTATTCAAATGGTAATTAATTTACGTTCATTTCTAGTATGCCTACTTTTGGCATTCACTACTACTACTCTTTTTGCCCAAAAGGACACGAAAAATACAGGCAAAAACGATAAAAAACCTAATCAAGGCGAACAAATTGCGCCCGAAAAGCTCAAAGAATACGAAGACCGAGTACGTTCTTTGGTTTCTTTTATGCAATTTATGTACAATACTTTGGGAGAAGAAGAATCTTCTGTTCGTGATAAAGAAACGATTGTCAATCAGAGTTTTCAAAAAATCTTTAAAGATAAAAACGTTCAAGTGGAAGATGATTTGATTGAAAAACGTGATTTGTGGATGAATAAAAATGTACAATCGTACTTAAAAGACATTGATTTTTTCTACAAAAACGCTACTTTCAAATATACCGTTTCTAGTATTGCTCATAGAGTTGCGCCAGACGGAACTATATACTTTACAGCGACTACAAACCGTGCTTTAGAAGGTACAAACTTCAAAAATGAAAAAGTAAAAAATAATCTTCCTCGTTATATTGATATGAGTTATGATGTTGAGAGTCAGGACTTAAAGATTATCAGTATTTATACAAGCCAAGCCAACGAAACGGAAGTTTTGCGTAGTTGGTGGAATGATTTGCCTGCCGAATGGTTAGCCGTTTTTAGTAATTATGTAACGATTCCTGTTGGTGATTCAATCTCTAATAGTCAGCTTCATACCATTGTAGGAATGGAAGTTTTGGATATTAGTAATAATCCGACGGTAAAAGATATTCAGCCAGTTAGTCGTTTGATGAAACTAAAGACTTTCAAATGTGCAAATACATCGGTTTCAAATCTTTTTCCACTTCGCAGTATCACAAATTTAGAGGTTTTAGATGCTTCTAATACGCCTTCACAAGACTTATTAGCTTTGACGTATGCAACTAATTTGAGAGAACTGAATGTTTCGAATACAAAAATAAGCGATATCAAAACGCTTGAATATTTGACTAATTTGGAGCGTTTGGATATGTCTATTACAGGCGTAAATTCTTTAGAAGCATTAGGCAAAATTGAAGGAAGTGCATTGAAGGAATTACGCATCTCAAAGACAAAAGTTGCTAGTCTTGACCCACTAAAAGAAATTTCTACATTAGAATTTTTGGAAGCCTCTTTTACTCCAATTACTTCTATTTCGGCACTTTCTACAAGTAAAGAATTAGAACGTTTGGATATTTCAAATACGAATGTAAGTAGCTTAGAGCCACTTTCTAAACTAGAAAAATTGCGTTTGTTGTATGCAAATAATACAAAGATTGCGAGCTTGAAACCTCTGCTTTCTATCTCTGCTTTGGAACGAGTTTATTGTGATAATACATTGGTAAAATTAGGACAAGCACAAGAACTTACTAAAACAAAAACAAATGTTTTGGTAGTTTATGAATCAGAAGCCTTACAAAATTGGTGGACACAATTATCTCCAGATTGGAAAGAAGTTTTCAAATCGGCAAGCAAACTAACGGCTTCAAATCCTACAAAAGAAGAACTAGCAACGCTTTCAAGAATTACAAAAATTGATGCAAAAGGACAATCTATCAAAACGGTTGAGCCACTTCGTATCTTTGAGGGTTTGAAAGAAATTAATATTAGTAGAACTGGTGTAATGGATATTACTGCGCTTCGTGATTTGATTGCTTTAGAAGTTTTGGAAGCAAATAATACCAAAATTTCGGATATTTCTTCGCTACAAAGTTTGGTTAGATTAAGAAAGTTAGACATCGAAAATACAGCAGTAAGCGATATTTCTACACTTCAAAATCTGACTAATTTAGAATTTATTTATGCTGACGGTGCTGCTCTGAAAGATGAATTAGTAGCTACCTTTTTGAATAAAAATCCTTCTACGGTTGTGATGTATAAAACGGTTACACTCAATAATTGGTGGACAGGATTATCAGAGAGTTGGAAAAAGGCAATGAAAACTCATGTAAATATAGAGGCGCAACCCAACAAGGAACAGTTACATGCTATGATTTATCTGGAATCGATTAATCTTGATGGAATAAGTGATATTCGTGATTTGCAGCCGTTGCAGATGTGTGTTCGTCTTAGAGAGCTTAGTTTTGTTCGTACAGGTGTGAGTAATTTGTCGCCCATAAAAGATATTCTGACACTTCGTATCTTGCGCTTTTCTGAAACGCCCGTTTCGAATCTTGAACCGATTACAACGCTTAGAGATTTGGAGCAATTAGTTTTTGAAAATACGCCAGTAGAAAGTCTTGAACCAATGGGAGCATTCAAAAAGCTAAAACGATTAAATTGTGCAGGAACACAAATCAGAACTTTAAAATGTCTTGAACCTTTGAAAGAATTAACCGAACTTTCTTGTAATACAACAAAGTTACGCAGTCTGAAAGGCTTAGAAAATATGAGAAAATTGGAAATCTTGCGTTGTTATAATACCAAAATTTCTAGTAAAAAAGTAGATAAATTTAAAGACGAACATCCACGTTGTGAAGTAGTTTTTTATTAAGATTTTCTGGTTCAAGTGTTCTACTATAAATCCTTATTCAATTTTTATGTTGGATAAGGATTTTCTTCTGAAAAATCTAACCAATACTATTTTCTGTCTTTATTTCATACTCAATTCTCTTAATTCTTTCTTCTGATTTTTGAAGTCTTCTTGTAAGATAATATTTAAAATCTAGTTCTGCTCGTTCTTGTTCTTTGTGGGGAAGTGCATCTATATAATTTTGAATGGCTTCCATAATTGGTTTAATTTCTTGCTCTCCATTTGCATTATCTAACTTTTTGTATAATGCTTGTATTTCTTTTTCTGTGTCCATGAATAGTTTTTTGTTGAGATAATCGATAATTTCCTGTATTACCATACAAATAACTAAAATTATTCAACAATGTAACACATTAGTAAGCTAAGTAAAACTAGTCTTTCAAGCAAATCCTTATTCAATTTTTATGTTGAGTAAGGATTTTTTTGTAACTTGTTAATTAATTCAAAATTTTCATTTCTACAATTAATGAATTTGTTTTCCTTTATAATTTACATAATGAAACTATATTTTTTACTTCTGACATTATTATTCACTTCATTATCTAGCTTTGCACAACAAAATAAAGAAAATTTCAAAACGGCATATTCTATCAAGAATTATACGAATATACAAGCTGATAGTATCAAGTACTTGGTTATTGAACCACAGATCATACATAGAGAGTTGTCGAGTATTGATACTGTTGATATTAGTGACTGGACAAATTTGGAATCTATCTATATGAGAGCTAGAAGAGGAGCAAACTCGTTATCTATTCTTCAACTATTTAGAGAACTAGAACCTCAACTTATAGCATTACCAAACATTAAAACTGTTTCTTTTTTTAATCTAAATTTGAATAAACTTCCTCCTACCATTTATAGAATAAAAGGTTTGGAGAATTTGTATGTTCAGATGAACCCAATTTTTAGTTCTACTATTTTATTTTCTGGTCTGGATTCTTTACCAGACCTTTCCGACTTATTTCTTAGTGATTGTCGTTTGAGCTATATACCTGACAATATTGGAAATTTAAAGAATCTCAAAAAACTCAATTTGTCAGCTAATCAATTAAAAGAACTTCCTGCTTCTATGCGTTTTTTGATAGAATTGGAAGAGCTAGATATTTCTCAAAATCCTTTTGATGAGTTTCCGTATGTAGTTTTGGAGCTAAAGAAACTAAAAAAACTCTACTTGAATTTTGGTTTTTACTCTCCAGAAGAACAAGAAGTTCCTTATCCTTATTGGAATGGTAATGAAAGTAAATTAGCTCAATATGAGAAGGAGTTAGCAGAATATGAAACAAAAATAAGCGAAATAAGAGCAAGCAAACCTGACAAAATTCTACCCAAACAAATTGAAAAACTCAAATTGCTTACTGAGTTATCAATTACCGATAGTCAATTAAAGAATTTACCTAAAAGTATAGAAAATCTAGCTGATTTGGAAAAAGTGATATTGAGTAGAAATTTGTTTACCGAAGAAACAAACTTATTTGATGTTTTGAAAGATGCTAAAAAGTTGCAAGTATTAGATTTAACTGGAAACAAATTCAATTCTTTACCTAGTGGAATTGGAAATTTAATTTCTCTAAAAGAATTGGATTTACAGAATAATAAATTACAAACCATAGATGAAGCTATTGGTAAATTAACAGAGCTGAAAACTTTGTATCTGCGAGCAAATAAATTGATGTCACTTCCTGAAAGCATCGGAAATCTAAAGAATTTGTCTTACATATCTTTAGAACAAAATCGTCTTAGAAGTTTGCCTAAAAGTATTGGAGAATTGGATAGTATAAAAAGTCTTGATTTGAATCACAATGAATTAGAAAGTCTGCCAAAAGGTATAGGTAATTTGATTTATCTCGAAGAACTTAATGTAGGACAAAATGAATTAACATCTCTTCCAAAAGAAATTGGAAAGCTACAAAAACTTACTAAACTAGCTTTGTACGATAACAAACTCAAAGAGCTTCCAGAAGAAATAGGAAATCTTTCTAACCTTCAAGAACTTAATATAGGAGGAAACGAAATTACAGAACTATCAGAAACTATTGGAAACCTAAGTGCGCTTACTTTTTTTCAAACAATGGCAAATAAATTAGTAGAGTTACCAAAAAGTATAGAAAATCTTTCTGCTATTAGGGAAATTTACATTGAGGAGGAACAGCTAAAATCATTTCCCAATATCACCCAAGAAATGCCTAGTTTGTGGAGTTTGACTATAGAAAAATCTGAACTCAAAACTCTGCCAGCAGGAATTAAAAACCTTACTAATATAGAACTTTTAAGTGTTACTAATGGCGAACTTGAAACTCTTCCACAAGAAATAGGAAGTCTGAAAAAACTAAAACAACTGGATTTGAGTGGAAACAAGCTAACAAAGCTCCCAGAAAGTTTTGGTGATTTGGAAAATTTGCATATTTTGAATTTGAGAAACAATAGACTTACTACGCTACCAGAGAGCATCAAAAAAATGAAAAAATTACAAACTGTATTTATTGATGGAAATGATTTTTCGGAAGCAGAAATAAAAAAAATCAAAAGTTTATTACCAAGTGCTAATTTTCATTTTGGATATTAATAGTTATTTATCAATAAAAAACATATCAAAAACCCTTATTTAATTTTTATGTTGAGTAAGGATTTTTTTGTATTATAAAAAACCATTCTTATAAAGATTCCTTTCATTAAATCAACAGAAACTTTATATTTGAAACTAACCTAATTTAGCAGAAAAAAGAAATATGTAAAAACTCAAATAATAATCAAGACTTCCATATTTACATTTCTAAAGAAAGTGAAGAATGGTATTTGTTTGAACCAAATACAAAAACAACTGAATTTTTAATCCAAAGAAAAATACAATTATGAAAACTAAAGAAAAAAGTGATATACATGAGTTTATAGAATCATTAAATGATGAAAAAGTAACTTATAATCCAGAACTAGATAAAAACGACGATGAAATCGTTTTTAAAGAAAAGGTGAAAAAAGGAAGAGAAACTATTGCAAGAATAGGTATGCCTAAAGAATATTATGAGCAACTAAAAGAAAGTAAATTGTAAAAAAAACTAAATTTCTTCTAACATTTTATGTAAATCCTTATTCAATTTTTATGTTGAGTAAGGATTTTTTTTGTAGATTTGACTAAAAAAATAAAACTATGAAATTACAATTAGATAATCATAGAGAAGTTGTTATAACAAAAATTGTTCAATCTTATCATTATAATCAAGGTGTAGGTATTAGTGATTATCCTCCTAATGAAGATTATAATGATATGATTTTAGATGATTTAGAAGAAGAATTATCAAAAGAATATAGAAAATGGTTTTTTATTATCCAACCTAAAAGGTACAGCAAGTCAGAAATAGAGGAACAGAGAGGAGTAAAATATTCAGAAGATTTGGAGTATGAATTATTACCAAACGTTTTATGTGTTGCAGATTTTCATTCCAAAATTCCTGTAAAAAATACAGAAGCAGATTATTCAATACTAGCAATTGCTTGGTTTCAAGATGAGTATGCTTTTCCGATTGCAGATGAAATTATGGTTCAATTACAAAAAATTGTTTGGGATGAAAATGCAAGAAATATATCTTATAATGATTATATCTAAAACCATTTTTATAAAGATTCCTTTCATTAAATCAACAGAAACTTTATATTTGAAACTAACCTAATTTAGCAGAAAAAAGAAATATGTAAAAACTCAAATAATAATCAAGACTTCCATATTTACATTTCTAAAGAAAGTGAAGAATGGTATTTGTTCGAACCAAATACAAAAACGACTGAATTTTTAATCCAAAGAAAGATATAATTATGAAAAATAAAGAAAGTAAATTATTTAATAAACTTGCTGAAAAGATAACACTTGTCTATAATCCAGAATTGGACAAATACGATGATATAGTACTCTTTCCAGAAAAAGTAAAAAAAGGAAGAGAAACTATTGCCAGAATAGGTATGCCTAAAGAATATTATGAACAACTAAAAGAGAGTAAATCATAAAAAACTAAATTTCTTCTAATAATTTTATGCAAATCCTTATTCAATTTTTATGTTGAGTAAGGATTTTTTTGTATTATAAAAAACCATTTCCATAAAAATTCCGTTTATCAAATCGATAGAAATTGTATTTTTGACACTAAGCTGATTTACCTAAAAAACATACCGTTGCTCGTGTCCTCACAAGCGACATAGCCACACCAAATATTTATGAAATTACTAAAAGTAGCCTGTGCCGTTCTGAATCAAATTCCGATGCACTGGGAAAACAATAAGAAAAATATTCTACAAGCGATTGAAGATGCAAAAGAAAAAAATGTAAGTGTTCTTTGTTTGCCCGAACTTTGCATTACTGGTTATGGCTGCGAAGATATGTTTTATTCGCCTAATGTTTTGGAGCAGTCTATACGTGTTTTGCACGAAATTTTGCCTCATACGAAGGGAATTATTACCTGTGTTGGTCTTCCGATTATGTATCAAAATCGTACTTTTAATGCCTGTGCGCTTTTGGTTGATGGAAAAATTGCTGGTTTTGTAGCCAAACGATTTCTGGCAGGAAACGGAATCCATTACGAACCTCGTTGGTTTACACCTTGGATTGCAGATAGACACATTAATTTATCTATTCAAAATCCAGAAACAAAGGAAAATGAAACTTATCTTTTTGGAGATATTTATTTTGAAGTAGGAGGAATAAAAATTGGTTTTGAGATTTGTGAAGATGCTTGGGTGGCTCATCGTCCTGGGCGTACTTTGTCCAATTATGGCATCGATGTAATTATGAATCCGTCGGCTTCTCATTTTGCTTTTAATAAAATAAATGTACGTAAACGCTTCGTTTTGGAAGGTTCTCGTGCCTTTGGGGTGGCTTATTTGTATGCAAATTTGTTGGGAAATGAAGCAGGAAGAGCCATTTATGATGGTGGAACAATTATCGCATCAGCAGGAGAAATTGCAAATATTGGTCAGCGTTTGAGTTTTCACGATGTTTTGGTTACAAGTGCTGTTGTAGATATTAATGCCAACCGAATTGCACAATCACAGGCAAGTATGAATTTTGATTTGCCTAATTCTCAAGAAAATAAAATCACAATTCCGTTTAATTTTCCGAATATCGAACCTGAACCGTATGACCCAAATGAAGCTACATGGGAATACAGTAATCATATTCAAGAAGAGGAATTTACACGAGCATTAGCATTAGGACTTTTTGATTACCTGCGAAAAAGTCGTTCGAATGGTTTTGTTGTTTCTCTTTCTGGTGGTGCAGACTCGGCAGCCGTTGTGTGTTGTGTTTATTTAGCGATTAAATTGGGAATTGAAAATATAGGAATTGAAAAGTTTAAGAAAAAACTCTATTACATTTCTGCTATTCAAGAGTTAAAAACAGTTGATGAGATTTCTGAAAAATTATTATTTACAGCTTATCAACCCACCGAAAACAGTTCGGATACAACAGAAAACGCAGCAGGTTTTCTAGCAAAAGCCTTAAATTCTACTCATTATACATTCAATATCAATGAAGTAGTAAAAGAATATCACAAAATTATTGAAAATGGTTTAGACAGAAAACTCACTTGGCAAACCGATGATATTGCGTTACAAAATATTCAAGCTCGGGTTCGTGCGCCTTCTGTTTGGATGATTGCAAATATTTATAATGCCCTTTTGCTTTCTACAAGTAACCGTTCGGAAGCTGCCGTTGGTTATGCGACAATGGACGGAGATACGAGTGGTGGACTTAGTCCGATTGCAGGAATTGACAAACATTTCCTTAGAAAATGGCTCAACTGGTTAGAAAAAACAGGAGTTTTGATTTTGGTAAATAGTTCTGAATCCAATTATTTTAAAATTGAAGCCTTACAACATATCAACGTACAACAACCGACTGCTGAACTTCGTCCTTTAGAAAACAAACAAACTGACGAAGATGATTTAATGCCTTATGATTTGCTTGATGCGATTGAAGAAGCTGCTATTCGTGATAAAAAATCGCCTGCTGATTGTTTGAGATTATTAAAACTTACTTTCAAACAGTACGATGAGAAAAAACTGAAAGAATGGACAATAAAATTCTTTAGATTGTGGAGTAGAAATCAATGGAAGCGAGAACGTTATGCACCTTCTTTTCATTTGGACGATAAAAATCTTGACCCAAAAACGTGGTGTCGTTTTCCTATTTTGTCTAGTGGTTTTGAGTATGAATTGGAGCAACTATAAATAGTTATTTACCGAACGGTTCGCTTTGAGCGAACGGTTCGATATATAAACCAGTTGTAGATTTTAGTAAATTTCGTTATTTTTATAATTCACTCAAAATATGAAATTAGAAAATAAAAATTATGTATTCACAAGAATTAAAACCAGAAGAACTAAAGTATAAATTAATAAATTGGATTGTCAATCTAAATGATTCTAAGAAGTTAGAACAGTTAATGAATTTATTACAAAAGGAAGAAACTCTAATTAGTCCAACAGCTCATAAACGTACTTTAGGATTTGGAAAAGGAACATATAAAAATGTTTCAGATGATTTTGATGAGCCTTTAGATGATTTTAAAGAATATATGTCTTAAATTATAAATTACTTAATAGATACACACATCTTAATTGGTTTACAGAAGGTTCAAATAAACTCTCCAAAAATCACATAGAAATACTCAATAATCCTGATAATATAATTTATGTGTCTTCAATAACTTTATAGGAAATAGCCGTAAAATCAAGTTTGAATAAATTAGACTTGGCATTTCCTTTTAATAAATTACAAAACCAATTACATTCTCATGGTTTTGTTGTATTGAATCAAGATTTTGAAGATTTGAAAATGCTTACTTCATTGCCTTTTCATCATGGCGATCCATTCGATACATTAATTATTTCCCAAGCAATTACTAAAAATATTAATCTAATTGCAGAAGATAGTAAATTTTCTTACTACGAGGAACAAGGTTTGAAACTGATTAAAAAATAAAAATGAAAAATACGCATTCAAATCGTCTTTTATTACTCCTTTTTCCTGTTTTTACATTATTATTTGCCCTACTTACTCTTTTATATAAAGGGAAAATAATTTATTTGTATTTAGACGAAGATATAATTACAGTTTCAGTTTCAAAACTTGTTTTATTGTTTTCATTTGTTTGTGCTGGTTATGCTTCTATTTATTATGTGATTACAAAACGAAAGTTATTCCTTAATCAATTTATCTCTCATATTCACTTTCTTGCAACAGTATTAGCATCAGCATTTATTTGTTATGGTATTTATGAAATTAGTTTTTATATAGAAACTCCTGAAAAATTTCGTAGTGGTTCTTTAAATTCTCTATTTCCTTATTTTATTATATTTGAAATTATCCAACTATTATTTTTGGTTTTTGTAATTTTGAGTAATAAACCTGTTAAAGGAAAAGAATAAATACTTGAACAGAACTAAAAAAAGAAACTATAATTTATTCTGTAATTTATATAATAAATCATACAAATCACTCCTTAACCAGTTACAGTATTTGTATTATTAAATAAAAACATGTCCCCACAAACTACTCTTTTCGTATTAATTGCTTATTTCGGAGTTTTATTTTTCATTTCTTGGCGTACCTCACGAGGTGCAACTACCGAAACTTTTTTTACTGCTAATCGGAATGCACCTTGGTATTTAGTTGCTTTCGGAATGATTGGCGCATCACTTTCTGGTGTTACTTTTATTTCTGTTCCAGGGCAGGTAGAAGCGAATGCCTTTAGTTATATGCAAATTGTCTTTGGGTATCTTTTAGGATATTTGGTAATTGCTACCGTTCTTTTACCCCTTTATTACAAACACAATCTAACTTCTATATATGAGTATCTAAACACTCGTTTTGGTTTTTGGTCTTACAAAACAGGAGCAAGTTTTTTTATATTATCTCGTGTAATTGGTTCTGCTTTCCGTTTGTTTTTGGCTGCTGGCGTATTACAAATTTTCCTTTTTGAACCTTTAGGAATTCCGTTTGAAGTTGCTGTTTTTGTAACCATTATTTTAGTTTTGCTCTATACGTTTCAAGGAGGAATCAAAACGATTGTCTGGACAGATACATTACAAACACTGTTTATGCTTCTGGCTGTCGGAATTACAATTATTATGATAGGAAAAGAATTAGGATTAAATTCTATTTCAGAAATTTATAGTTCGGTTTCGGATAATTCTATGAGTAAAATCTTCTTTTGGGATATAAATACACCTGATAATTTCTACAAACAGTTTTTAGGAGGAGCTTTTATTGCCATTACCATGACAGGGTTAGACCAAGATATGATGCAAAAAAACTTGTCTTGCAAAACGCTCAAAGAATCTCAAAAAAATATATTTTGGTTTAGTATTGTCTTAGTTTTTGTCAATCTATTGTTTCTCGCTATGGGTGCGCTTCTATATATGTATGCAAATACGAAAGGAATTGCTATTCCAGAACGAACCGATATGCTTTATCCAATTATTGCCAAAAATCATTTGCCAGCACTTGCAGGAATTTTGTTTTTAATTGGGATTATTGCAGCAGCTTATTCTAGTGCAGATTCGGCTCTAACAGCTCTTACAACTTCTTTTTGTGTAGATTTCCTAAATTTTAATACGCCTAAAGACACACTAACAGAAAGATATTCCACAAAGAGAGAAAGAGAAGACCGAAAAAAATCAACTCGTTTGAAAGTACAAGTAGGTTTTGCAGCCGTTTTATTTTTTGTAATTATTGCGCTGCATTATATAAACGACAGGTCAGTAATTGACGGAATTTTTACAGCAGCAGGTTATACTTATGAACCACTTTTGGGATTATATGCCTTCGGAATGTTTACCAAAATTCAGATAAAAGATAATTTTACACCGTTTATTTGCCTAACTTCTCCTATTCTAACGTATGGAATTGTTTATTTTGTCAATAATCCTGACTATTTTACACTTTTAGGAAATTATAAAATAGGTTATGAAGCCATTTTGATAAATGGAGGACTTACTTTTTTGGGTCTTTTGTTGGCTAAGAAATGGTAGATAAAGTGTTTATTTTAAATCACATAGCAAAATTTTATTCTCCCATCACAGTTCTAGCAGGATAATGCGTGCATTATCCCTACAAAAGTACCATATTGGAAAATAAAGTTCGGTTGTTATTTAAGACTATAAAAGTCCTAATGTATAATTACCGATTTTCCATTCTAAACTATCTCCTATCTACACCTTCAATCCCACAACAGCAATATCATCTCGTTGTTCTGTTCCTCGCTGATGCCTGTCTAAAGTTTCGTTGAGTCTTCTTTCCTGAATTTCTAAAGGGCGTTCTTTTATCTCATCAAGGAGAGCAAAGAACTTCTTCGAACCAAGTTTTTTCCTCTTAGCATTGTTTTGATCTACATATCCATCACTACTCAAATATAAGATAGAACCTTTATCAAGCTCTAATGTATGCGATTTGAATTCTTTGTTCTTGTTGGTCTTTCCTCCTATTGTTTTTCTTGAGCCTTTGATAGACTTCAACTCTTTATTAGGTTCGTAATAATAGAGAGTTTGTTTGGCAGAAGCGAAAGTAACTTCTGATTTTCCATCTATTTTGCGAATAGAAACAACTGAAATATCCATTCCATCATTATTTCCTGTCTGTTCTTGTTGTAGTGCAATTCTTAATCTTTCGTGAAGCTCATCTAGTATTTTTGTAGGTTCGGTATAATTATCTGATTTTATGATTTGATTTAATAAAGAACTACCAATAAAAGTCATAAAAGCACCCGAAACTCCATGTCCAGTACAATCTGCCAACACAAAAATAGTTTTTTCAGCAGTAGAATACATCCAATAGAAATCTCCAGAAACAACTTGTTGAGGGCGATAAATAATAAAAATCTCTTCGAAATATTGACCAATAGTAGCGATAGTAGGCAAAATTGAAGTTTGAATAAGTTTTGCAGAAGCAATACTTTGGTCTATCCTAAATTTGTAATCAGACAATTCATTGTTAGTAACTTCCAAAGAATTTCTATGCAAAGCTACTTGTTCTCTTTCTGTTTCTAATTTTTTATTCAGTCTTTGTTGCTGTACAAAGGCAAAAAGCATCATTATCAAAACAATAGAGATAAGTCCAATTCCGATATAGGTATATTTTTTTTCTCTCTCTTCTTCTTGCAACTGCTTATCTTTCAATCTCTTTTTCAGCTTCCAAAAGTTCTACTGTCTTTTCACTTTCTCGTTTTTCTAACCGTTGTTGTATAAGTTCACGGTCTTGTAATTCTTTTTCTACCTGTAAAGCTCTCAATGCCTGATTTTTCTGTTCTGTTTCTAGTTTTTGCTGCGTAATGGCTAATGCTTGTTGCGTTCGTTCCTTTGCCAAACGAAAAGATTTTATTTCTGCTGCCTGCAACTGTTTTTGTTGTTCTAAAAATACGAGTTCTTGTTCTCTTTTTTCTGATTCTAATTTTAGTTGTTGAAAAGTCAGTTCTTGCTCTTTCTTCTCTGAAATCTGTTTTTGAATAGAACTTTCTTCCTTCTCAGCTTCTATTTCCTTATCAATCAAGACTTGTTTTTTCTGTTCTTCTATCTTTTGAGATTTTTCTATAAAGGATTGAGATTTTTTGTAGGCTTCTTGTGCAGCTTGAAAATTATTTTCTACATTATACAATTCAGAAAGTACTTTATAAGATTCTGCTTGCAACTCATTGTCTTGTAAAAACTCTCCTAATCGAATAGCTTGCTGTAGTTCTTCGGCTGCATCAATTGTGTTTCCATTTACCAAATAAGAAGCTGCCAAAAAATTGAGGGAACTAACTAATTCAGATCTATTGTTTGATTTTTCCTGCAAAACTATATTTTCCTTCAACTTACTGATAGCCAAATCAATATCCTTTAGATAAACAAGATTGGTCGCCATATTGATATACAAAGCATTTTTATCTCTTGCAGTTAAAGATTTATCCATTTCAATCAAACGCTTGTTCATATCCAACGCTCTCTGAAAATAAGTACCTGCTTCTTGATTTTTAGCAACCTTCTTGTGCAAAAAACCTACATTGTTAAGAAGAACAGCATGTGTAGGAGAATCTTCCTTGTAAAAACTCAAACTCAAAACGGCATATTCCAATGCTTTATTTGTATCTCCTTTTTTACGATAGAGTTCTGATAGGTGGTTATAAATAGTGGCTTGCTCGTCCTGTTTTGATATAGAAAGTAATGATTGATACGTTTTTTCTGCTTCCGTATAATTATTAGTAGCAAGTTGAAGAGAGGCAATTGTATTCAAAATTTCTTTTTCTTCCGAATCGTTTAACCTTCTCGTTTGATATATTTTTTGATAATACTCTATAGCTTTAGGATATATTCTATTTTTCTCGTAATAAAGAGCTAAATTTTTTCTACTTCTATTTTTCTGTTCGGTAGTAGTTGCACTTTCCAAATCAACGATTAAATCATCTAAATTTTGCGCTTTCACAACAGAGCAGCAAAAAACACCCATTAATAAAAATAAAAAGGGTGCAAACTGAACACTATTTAATCTCCTTAAAAAGTCTTTTTTCATAGTTATAACTTCATACTCTTCACAATTTTCTATCTATCTCATTACTATTCTAAATACTAATATTTAATCCTATCCAGAAAGAGCGTCCTATACGTTCTGCTCTTGCAAACTCTACTGAATCATCTCCTAAAACGTTTTTTACAGATAAAAAAGTATTTATTTTGTTAGCTACCTGATAACGTGCTGTTAGATTTAAGAGAAATTTGGGTTTTATATCATAAATACCACTTACTCCATCCATTCTTTCTATATTCTGACGATGATAAAAAGTCTGTTTTGTCCAAAAATAAGTAGATGTATTCAGATTAAGTTTTGAAGAAGCAATATAATTAAAATAAAATCCTCCATAAACGTTAGGAGTTGCTTCGTGATTCTTGTCTTCTGTCGTGTTTATATTAAATTTTACAGGATCATAACCCAAAATAAGCTCGCTTGTTTCTTCTATATTCAAATAAGGAGAATAATTTTGTAATTGTGTTGTTTGAAAGGTAAGGTAAGGTTTGAGTTGCCACTTTTCAGTTACAATATTTGCCGAAATTGTAGTTCCGTACTGTATAGACTCTCAAATCAGTATTTTGTATCAAAAGATCATCTAATCCTGTTATTTCGCCAGCAGGACTTATCTCTAAACCTGTTTGTTGTCTTACTATTTCTGCATAGTTAGAAAACTGACTTCTAAAAATTCCAACGTTCATATCTGTTCGTTCCGAAATTTGAAGGCGCATTCCTACTTCAACTAAATCTGCTCGCACTAATTTTAAATCTGGATTTCCCTTGATAGTAGTCAGAATAGAAACAGGTGGGTCTTCCGTAACAACAGTAGTAGTTCGTTCATTAAAATAAAGTTCTCCAAATAAAGGCGCACGATAAGCTCTTGAAACGCCTGCTCTAAATAAAATGTTTGGCTTAGGTTTATACGTAACAGCACTTTGGTAAGAGAAATATTCTCCAGAAGGATTATTAAAAGTGTCTAAACGACCTCCCAAAACTACTCTCCATTTTTCGTTCGGATGGTAGTTTGCAGTTAGTCCTGCTGCTCCACTTGTTAGTCTTTCTCTTCCTAAAAGAATAGCAGAAGTTTGGTCATCAAATGTTGCATCTCTGTAGTTTAGTAAAGGTTTGATACGCAACTTATCTCCTACCTTCAAATTATATTCTACAATCAAATCATAGGTTTGAAAGTTACTCGCATTAGAAAGATTTCCACTTACATAACTCGTTTCTACCACAAAATCTTTGTAGTTAGCATTCAGTCTTGCATAACCAGAATTAGATTCCAAATAACTCAAAATAGTACTTCTATTATCAGCATAAGCCGTAAGACCTGTAGATTTTTCGAAGCCTGCATCTACATTTAAAGATAACCCTTCTGCTCTACCTTTTCGAAAAAGTATAGTTCGTAAAAACATTGAAACCATACGACTCTAGAGCGATATCCGAATTTCTGTTACTTCTTTTGAAAGCTTGTAGAGGAGTCCCTGAACTAGAAGAACGAAGAGAATCAATAGGAACATAACTATTGGTAAAGTGTTGAAAAAGCAAATCATCATAGCGTTCTCTTCGCTGTGAGTTGGCACTTATTTTTATAAAAAAATCATCTGCTTTGTATCCTGCTCCTACATAACTAGAAATAGAGTTTCGACTTCCATACGTAGTTTGCGCTCCCCCAAAATATCCTTTTCTTTTTTCTTGTGTAGTGATAATATTAATTACTCCAGAAGCTGCATTTGTACCATACAAAACCGATGCAGTTCCTCGTATTACCTCAATTCGTTCCACGTCATTTACGCTTATAGGCAGCGCATGCCAAACCGTACTACCTGTAAGAAAACTATGAACAATCCTATTATTTACCATCACTAGCGTACTTGTATTCAAGGAAAGTGACGTAATATTGTTTGGACTAACATTATCCATTCCTCTAATATGAATATCATAATTTCCATTCAACATCTCCCTAACAATAAGACCAGGAATAAGGCGCATTGCTTCTGGAATAGACAAACAGCCAGCAGCCTCTATCTCTGCACGAGTAAGAACGGAAGCAGAAAGAGGAACATCAAAAAGATTTTCATACTGTTTGGAAGCTGAATAGATTTCGGTAGCAAACTTATCTTTTTTAGGAAATTCTAACAAATCATCAATACTACTTTGATAGGCATTTACTGTATCAATAGGAGTTTGAGCAACTGAAAAAGTAGAAAGAAAAAAGAGAGAAAATAAAGTAAATAGAAAAAAACTGTTTTTCATAGCGTAAAAAATGTAATCATAAACAGTAAATGCTTATTCTTAAATCTTGATAGGGAAACAAATACAAATCTTGACAATCAAGTTAAGAGTAATAAAGTAGTGAATACTAAATATAGACCTTTTTGTTTGAAGTGAGCTACAGGTTAGATAACTTATTCGATGAACGATTCGATGAATGAGCTTATAGCACCTTTGAGATAGATTTCTTTTTTGTATAATAATAAGGTTTCACTTGTTAAAATAGTTAGTTCGGCAACGGCAAATCATCAATTTTCTTTTTTTGAGCAGAAAGATAATCGTTGAGCATCAGACGAGTTTGTTGAGGAGATAGATTTTTGGTAATTTCTCCATTTTTAACAATAGAAATCTGTCCTGTTTCTTCCGAAACGACCAAAATAAGTGTACTCGTTCCTTCACTCATTCCGATAGCTGCACGGTGGCGCATTCCTAAAGAAGCAGGAATTTGTTCGTTAGTAGAAAGTGGCAATCTACAGCGTCCAGCCATTATACGTCCTTTATAAAAAATAGCTGCACCGTCATGCAACGGACTATTTTTAAAAAATATAGAGGAAATAATTCGCTTCGAAATCTTTGCATCAATAATATCTCCTGTTTCGGCATACTTTTGCATATCATCAAAACGAGAAATTACGATAAGTGCGCCTGTACTGGTACGAGCCATTTCTTTGGTCGAATCTACAATGGCATCAATATTCCACATTATATCTGGTGTATCTTTTCCAAAAAGGCTATTCCAAAAATCAGAATTGAAGGCTGGAGCTTTTCCAATCAATAATAAAAAACGACGTAATTCGTCTTGAAACAAAACCACAGCGGCTACTACACCAACGCCCATAAATTGCCCTAAAATAGAAGACAAAAGTTCCATTTCGGTAGCCTGTACAATTAAGTACAAAAAGTAGAGCGACAAAAAACCGATAAACACACGAAGTGCAACCGTTCCTTTGACGAGCTGATAAAAGTTGTAAATTAAAAGACCAACAAGCAGAATATCAAAAATATCTACCCATTTTACTTCAAGAAATCCAATTGTGAAACAGAAATACAAATTTTGTCAATTATTAATGGTAAATTATCAATAGCAAATAGATTCAAGATTTCTGATGTTGTTGGTGTCGCTTCGCTAAAACACCAACAACGGCATTGGCAAATAGATTCAAGATTTATTAGCCTTTAAACAAAAGTAAGATAAAATAACAAATAAATCGCTTGTTGAAAAAATAAACCTCTTGTTTTAACATTGAAGTTACCTAAATTAACAGAACTTTAATCACACAGTTGCATAATGTTTAGCTTTGCTGATAATAGCTATAGATTTGGTATTCGTCGAAAAAAAGGTTTATTTTAGCTAAACAAGCAAGATATTTGAACCAAAATCTGTTAATTAAAGATTATCTCAAAAAGAATTATATAGCTAGAAAAATAATTATTTCTGTCCTACAAAAGTTCAATACAAAAGCCTTATACATTATGGAATGGTTTAATAGTTTAAAATTATCGCTCAAAATAACATTTAGTTTTCTCATCATTACTGTTGTAGTGGGGATTATGTCGTTATTTGCGCTGCATTATATTACCGATTTGCGTGAACGTTTGAAGCAGGTTTCAGAAATTCATTTCGAAGGCTTGCGTCTGCTTACTCATATTGCAGAAGCTTATCCGATGACTTTAGTCAAAACTAGAGATATTATTTTTTCAGATTCAATTGTACAGCGTTCCAATTATCGCAAAGAAATTGAGGAAGAAGAATTAAAGATAAGAGATTGGACAGTAAAGCTAGAAAGTAAAATGACTTCTCCAGAAGAGAAAGAATTATACAAAAAATTTACAGAATCGTTAAAAGCATTCAATGATTTGCGTCGAACAGCGTTGGCGTATGCTATTGATATGGGAGATTTGCAGCGTGCCAATGATTTGATTTATGGTGATTTGGAAAAGCAATCCAAAGACTTGAAAACAGTATTAGACGATTTGATAAAAGCAAAAGAAGAGATTGCCATTCAAGTACAAAAAGAAAATGATAAAGTAGTAGATGAAGCCTTTACAGTTATTGCAATTTTTGGTCTTTCTATTCTTATTGTTACGATTGTACTTCCGTTTTGGGTAAGAGAAAAAATTAGTCGTCCTATTGAAATTATAGAAGAAAAAGCCGAACAAGTAGCGTTGGGTAATTTGGAAAATGTAGAATTTAAGCTACGAGGACGAAACGATGAGATAGGAAAATTAGGACAAAGTTTTAATGAAATTGTTAGAAGTCTGCAACAGATTGTAGCAAAAGCAAACGCTGTTTCTAAAGGAAATTACGATGTTCAGCTCAATGTACGAGGAGAAAAAGATGAGTTGAGTGTTGCTCTTAATGAAATGTCATATTCATTACGCAATCAAGATTATCTGAAAGAAGGAGCAAATAAATTAAATACATTACTTTCTGGACATTTTACCTCAAAAGAAGTAGGTCAGAAAAGCATTAGTTTTTTAGGCGAATTTCTGCAAGTTGGTTGTGCCGTTCTTTATATTTACGATGAGGAAAGTAGAAAATTAAGACTCTATAGTTCTTATGCTTTTACAGATAGAGATAGGCTCTCTAGTGAATATTATTTGGGAGAAGGTGTTGTTGGACAAGTAGCGTATGAGAAAAAACCGATTATGCTCAGAAATATTACGGATAATTCTCAAAATATTACCACAGGAACGATAAGCAAAACGCCTTCTTCTACTTATACATTTCCACTTTTGTATGAAAACGAACTTTGTGGAGTAATCGAACTAGCTAGTTTTGAACCGTTTACAGAACTCAAAAAACAACTTATTACCAGTTCGTCAGAACTTATTTCTTCACATTTGTATTCTGCACTGCAAAGTGAGCGTATCAAAAGTTTGTTCGAAGTAGCGCAAGCAGCACAACGAGAAACGCAACAAAAATCAAAAGAAATAGAAAAAGCAAACGTACTTTTAAAAGAAGAACAATTACACGTTCAGCAGCAATCGGAAGAGTTGCAACAGCAGAACGAAGAAATGCAGCAACAAGCCGAAGAGCTTCAACAAACCAACGAAGAACTCCAACAGCAACAAGAACAACTGGAAGGACATCGCACAGAATTACAGATTCGAAACGAGCAACTCACAGTTATTCAGACCGATTTGGAAGAAAAAGCCGAAGAGTTAGGACGAGCAAGTAAATATAAATCAGAGTTTTTGGCTAATATGTCGCACGAACTCCGAACGCCTCTCAATTCAATTATTTTGCTTTCCGATATGCTTCGTTGAAATTCTTCTAAAAATCTGTCTGAAAAAGAAATTCAGAAATGTAGTATCGTTTATCAATCTGGTAATGATTTATTAAATCTTATTAATGATATTCTTGATATTTCGAAGATTGAAGCTGGCAAAATGAGTGTTAATATTTATCACTTCCAAACAAGCGAACTGCTTTCTCATCTTACGCCTTTATTTGATGAAATGGCAAGACAAAAGAAATTGGACTTTATCGTTGATGACCAGTTAGAAATTGAGTTATTTAATGATAGAGATAAAATTAGTCAAGTACTCAAAAACTTCTTATCCAATGCCTTTAAGTTTACCAAAAAAGGTAGCGTAACTATTCGTATTTCGAAGAGCAATCACGAAAAATTACCTGTCAAGATTTCAGTTATTGATTCTGGTATTGGTATTCCTCAAAACAAACAAAAAGTAATTTTTGAAGCCTTCCAACAAGTAGATGGTTCGGTTTCTAGAGAATTTGGAGGAACAGGGTTAGGGCTTTCTATTGCTCGTGAACTTACTAATATGTTGGGTGGAGAAGTTCATTTGAGTTCTGAACACGGAAAAGGAAGTGAGTTTTATATGCTCCTTCCAATAGAAAATCATATTGAAGAAGAAGATGCCAAAAAACGTAGATTAGATGTAGTGTATGATAAAAAACGAAGACCACAACTTCGCTCAAATGCCGATGACGTAGCAAAGGTAAAAGAACAAGCTGCCGAACGAAAATACAAACGAGTGGCTCAACTTGCCGTAGAAGACGATAGAGAAAAGGCACAAAAAGGCGACGATATTATTTTGATTGTAGAGGATAATGTAGATTATGCCAATAGTTTGGTAGAGATTAGTCGTGGTTTGGGTTTCAAAAGTGTAATTGCTGTTTCTGGAAAAGAGTTTTGGCAAGATGTAGAATATTTTAATCCATTGGGTGTTCTTTTGGATTTGGGATTACCAGATATTACAGGAGCAGAACTTTTGGAACAGATAAAAACGAAACCAAAATACCGTCATATTCCGATTACGATTGTTTCGGCTAGAGATAGGAATATCGAACTGCTTGAAAAAGGTGCCGTCGGTTATCTTCAAAAACCTATTGAAGCAAAAGCTGTGCGTGATGAAGTAATGCGTTTGACAGGAATTTCGCACAAATCAACGAAGCAGATGCTTGTGGTAGAAGACGATGAGTTTCAGCAGAATTATTTATTAGAATTATTTGATAAAGAAGGCGTAGTTTGTAAAGGCGTAACTACCGAAACGGCTGCAAAACAAGAGCTTGAAACAGGAAATTACGATATTGTAATTGCTGACTTGAAGCTAGAAAAAGGAACTGGAATGGGTCTTTGTAGGTTCATAAAGGAGCATAATATGAATATTCCTGTTATTATTTATACTGGAAAAGATTTGACAGCTTCTGAAAAAGAAGAGATGCGACTTTATTCTGTAAGTGTGATTATAAAGCACCCACAGGCTTATACGCAACTTTTGGAGAAAGCAAAAATGTTTTTGCATCAAGTACATGAAAAAAATCCGAACAAAACGTCAAGTGAAAATTCTAATGGAAATGAACCCAAATTAGAAACCAAAATGCAAGAAACAGAAACGAGTGCGACTTCTTTTGCAGAAAGAGATAACAGTAATGACCATTTTGGCGCAGGAAGTTCAGATGATTTTGATTCGATTGTCAATAAAAGTTTGGAATCTTATTTGGCTGATGAAGCCGAAGAGGACAATAGCGACGACTTGAAAGGAAAGCGAATTTTGATTGTCGACGATGATGTGCGTAATGTTTTTGTGATGACTTCTGCTCTGGAAAATCATGATGCTGATATTATTGAGGCATTTAATGGAAAAGAAGCCTTAGAAGCACTAGAAGAAGAACCTGTAGATTTGGTTTTGATGGACATTATGATGCCGATTATGAACGGTTTCGAAACCATTGAAAATATAAGAAAACAAGAGAAATGGAAAGATTTGCCTATTATTGCCGTAACTGCAAAAGCACTTGATGAGGATAGGGAAAAGTGTCTTGCAGTCGGTGCAAACGATTATATGACAAAACCTGTTGATTATACAATCTTGATGAAACTTATCAAAAAGCATCTTCACAAACAGAAAGTATAATTTTAGAATTAATTCTTTTAAAATGCAGAGATTGAATAAAAATTTCTGCATTTTTTGTTTTTATTCAAAAATTATCCAAAAATCACTCAAAAATCAATTCCAACAAGACGAAAATTAATCACTTCTTTATTAATAGTTTATTAAATTCCTTATATTCACATAGTTTATTAATTTTACAACAATTTCAGATTCCCTTCCTATTAATTGATTGCATAAAATTTCCCTTTACATATTGCTTGTGTATAAACTCATTTTGTTAGTTTTCTTTTCCTTATTTGTTACTCTTTCCTTTGGGCAGAATAATGTAATAACGATTGAACATTCGACAGACTTACTAAAAATAGGCAAACAGGTTTATGTTTTGGAAGATGCAACAAATAATTTATCTTTTGAAGAAATAAAAGAAGCCAAAAAACAAGGGAAATTTACGCTTTATTATAGAGATATTTTTACAAAAAGTGCTTCACAAAATACATTTTGGTTTGTATTTCAAACTCAAAACAAATCTCCTTCTGATATTTGGCTAAATATTAATACAAATTATCTATGGGAAATTGATTTTTATAGTCCAGACTCAATAGCAAACTCTTTGGGAAATTATACTACTCCTCTAAAAACAGGTGTTTTGAGGACAGAACAAGAGAAATTATATCCATCTAATACATTTTGGTTGCCTCTTCAAAAACGAGATAATAGAGCTATTCAAACCTATTATCTAAAAATAAAAACTGGACGTTCTTTAGAAGTTCCTCTATTAGTTGGAAGTTTGCAAGCCTTAGAAACCGAAAAAAATAAAGGTGATTTTATGACGGCTGGTTTTATAGGAGTAGTATCAATAATGTTTTTGTATAATAGTTTTTTATTTTTTGCTACTCGTAAGAAGCTCTATTTGTTATACGTAATTTATCTTTTTGGAGTGGGTTTTATAGTTACCTTTACTAATAATTATAGCTATTGGGTAGAAATTTTTGGGAAAGGAGATTTTTATGTCTGGATATATACCCATCTAGCTGTATGGGTTTCTCCTATTCAAGTAGTAGTTGCTTGTATTACTATTATTTATCTTGATTTAAGAAAGAATAATAAATTCTTTTATTATCTTTTACTTTTTTTAATGTTTATAATTGTTAGCATAGGTATTTCTAATTTATTTGTTCCATTACAAAAAATACAATTCATTCATCAGTTTTCTTTAGCATTAAATGCCGTAACTAATCTTATTATTTCGTATTGGATTACCTATAAAGGAAAAAGGAAAGGACTTTTTTATGCACTTGGTTGGACATTCTTTTTTGTTTCTGTACTGATTTTTTTGGCTACCGTAAACGGTTTGATTCCTTATAATACCTATAGTAGAAACGCAACTTACTTTGGTGTTGCATTAGAAATTTGGTTTTTCTCTCTTGCTCTTAGCGATCATATTCGTATTCTTAGAAAAGAAAACAAACGAGTTGCTCAAAATTTATTAGTAAAGGCTGAAAAAGAAATTGAGATGAGAAATGAAATCATTGAAAATCAAAAACAACTAGAAGAAGCAAACACCAATAAATTAAAATTACAGATTGCCAATCAAGAGCGAATGATTTTGAGAGGAATTATTGATAACCTTCCTATTTTTGTTGCGATGATAGATAAAGAAGGTAATTTTTTGGTCGCTAATAAAATGTACGAGGATAATTTTTTCTTACCTGTTTCTCATATAGAGGGAAAGCATTATAGCAAAATATTACCGAAAAAAATAGCTGAAATTCATGAGCCTTATATGATGGAATCCTTTGAAGGTAATGTTGTAGAATTTGCAGATAGTTTTCCACTTCCAAACGGACAACTCATGCACTCGTATGGCAAATACTTTCCTGTCTTTGATGATGAAAAAAACTTGAAATATGTAACTGTTTTTGTAACTGATGTCAGTGATTTGAAAAACAAAGAGATAGAGTTGCAAAAATTGAATGATACAAAAGACAAATTATTTTCGATTATTTCTCACGATTTGCGTAGTCCGTTTGCACAGCTAAAAGGTATTTTGGATTTGTTTGAAAAGGGAGGAATTTCGGAAGCTGAACTAAAATATTTCCTTCCTGAAATTATCAAAAACGTAAATTATACATCTGACTTGTTGAATAATCTGGTCTATTGGGCAAAAAGCCAGATGAGTGGACTTCATGCTGATCCAGAATTATTTAGTATTTATAAATTGGTAGCCAACAAAGAAAATTTGTTTGACAAGGAAATAAAAGGTAAAAACTTATCTTTTACAAATCAGGTAGCGCAAGAAGTAATCGTTTATGCTGATAAAAATATGATAGATTTGGTTATCCGAAATTTGGTAGCCAATGCAATCAAATTTTGTAGAAAAACAGATACCATTCTTGTAAAATCAGAAGAAACAGCGAATGATTTTTTGATTGTACGAGTAGTAGATACAGGAATCGGTATTTCAGCCGAAAACAAAAAAAGAATATTCAATGAAGAAAATTTTACAACATTAGGAACCCACAAAGAAAAAGGAACAGGAATCGGACTAAAACTTTGTAAAGAATTTGTGGAAGGAAATGGAGGCAAAATATGGATTGATAGCGAAGAAGGAAAAGGAACTGTGTTTTCGTTCTCATTGCCAACTAAAGAAACAAATAGCAATAAAAGGCAATAGAAAGTAGCAAGAAAAAAGAACGAAAAACGAAAACCAAATTTATTAAACTTTCTGTTCCCATACTTGTTTTTATTCTGTGATTTGTGTAGATTGAAACTAGAATGTAACACGGATTTAATGGTAAGTTGATACAAAAGTTAGCTTTCTTTATTGGAATAATTCGGTACAGACGAACTCATTTTTTAAAAGCAATCTGCAACAAGAACTATACTATCTAAATATAATATTTCATTTTTTTAACCTTAACCTCAATTTTTTATGAAGTTAGAAATGTATTATGTCGACAATGACAGAAGCGAAGCACTAAGCGATTTTATCCAAACAAGAGTAAACAAGTTAGAAACTTTTTACGACGGAATCATTAATGGAGAAGTTTATATTCGTACCGAAAAGGGCGATCCAAAAAAAGAAAAAGTAATTGAAATTCGTCTGAATGTACCGGGGACAAGTCTTTTTGCTAAAGAAGGAGGAGAAACTTTTGAATCTGCTGCCGATGAAACAGTAGAAGCATTGCGTCGTCAAATAAAAAAATTTAAAGACAAAATGAGTTCACATTAAACAAAATTTGGGAGTATTTTAATAAAAACAAATCTACTTTTATTAGTAATTACTTCATTTTTTGAAAGCATTTTAGAATAATAAAATTCTGAAATGCTTTTTTTTGTATTAAACGTTATCACGGTTATCTACAGATCTAATAATCATTTTAGTTATGGAAAAATGAGCATTAATCAACCCTGATAACTTTTATTATACAATTTAAAATAATTTTGATAACCAATATAAGTGACATTTCTAAATAAACAAATAGTTGCCAAATTTTATTCTGTGCAATCGTCTTCTTTCCATAAAATAGGGTTTGCAAACCCTATTCTATGGAAAAAGCAAACTATTATTTTGTGAAAAACAACTTTATATGCAGAGATTGGAAAATGTCACTCATATCAATAACTAAATTCTTTTTTTTGTAAAAAATCTAAATAGTATTTCGTAATTCAGATAATAAACCCTATTTTTGTAAGATAACTATAAAAAATACAGATTATAATTAATCTAATTAACTTTTTTTATAAATAGTTATTAAAAACAATTCGTATCACTCGAATACAACTTTTGAATTGATACTTTTTTGATACTACTTAAATTTTAAAAATATAAACTATGAAATACGCTTTTAACTTTTTACTCATATTTTTATTCTGTTTCACTATAGCATCATGTGGTGGTGGAGATGAAGCTGTTCAGCCCATAGCAACCGATCCTATAGATACTGATACAGGTGGAGACACTACAGCAGTTGATACTACAGCAGTTGATACTACAGTTGTTGATCCAGTAGAGCCAGTTGATCCAAACCCACAGGATGGAGCAATCAATCCAATTCCTGAATCATTTACACACAAAATAGTGATTGAAGAAGCTACTGGAAACTGGTGTGGTTGGTGTCCGACAGGAACTACTATGATGGATAAATATACAGAAGAGTATCCTAATCGTGTTTATGGAGTCGCTGTTCATGGAGGTTCTCCGACAGAACCAATGCTTAATAAGGCAATGCTGGACAACTTAGCTAGAACGTATGACTTGAGAGGCTATCCAGGTGGATTGATCAATCGTTTGCCTTCTGTTACGAGTGGTGATTTGTTTATGCACCCTTTTGAGTGGTCTGTAAATATCAATAAGCAATTAGAAAAAACAACTAATTCTGTTGGAATTGCTTTAGAAACAAATATCAATGAAGCTGATGCTCTTGCTTCTGTACAAGTGCATGTTGGATTTGGAAAAGATGTTAATACGAGTGTAGATTATAAAATACTTCTTTATCTATTAGAAGATGGAATTGTAGCACCACAAGCAAATTATTTATCTGGAGATTTGGATTACAAAGATACAGAGTATCACAAATTTTTTGAAGCACCTAGATTAATTGAGGATTTTGTTCATAATCATGTGGCCAGACGTGCATTTACATCGTTGAATGGGGAAGAAATACCAACTACAGATATAGGAGAGTTTAAGAAATTTAAACAAAAATATCAGATTAATCTTACTCGTGAAGATAATCTAGCAAAATCTTATGTAGTTGCAGTAGTGTTACGTGGAGGTTCGAAACCTTCTGTCGTGAATGTTCAAAAAGTGAAGTTAGGAGAGACAAAGAATTGGGATTAATCTTTTTTGATTTCAGTTTTAGGTCTTAGAATTTAGTATTTAAGACAAACAAAATATAGCCATCACGATTATACAACTATAATTTTGATGGCTATTTTTTATATTTGGTTCTTTATGGATTCGGTTACAACTTTCATTTTTGATAGGTTTGTACTGTAAGTCTAACTTGTAAAAAATAGGTGTTTCCAACTTTAAAAGGCTTATTTTGGTCAGACTGTTGGGTACAGACTTTAATAAAACATAAGTTATCATTTGCAATTAGAATCATATAGAACCATATCTTTACGTTATTTCATTTTCTCAAACTCTGATCATCTTACTAAAACGCAATGAAGAAATTACTACCGAACAGCACTACCTATTTTACCTTTTTCCTTTGGTTTATTCTTCTTACTTTAGGTTTTGCTTTTTTTACAAGTTGTTCGGGCTTGGAAAACGAAAAAGCAATTAGATGGAAATTCGAAAATTTTGATAAGCTAACTTATACTTTTACTCAGCAAACACAAGTCAGTCCAACAGCAGGATTACTTTCTCTTTTCAAAATTACGAATACTGCTAGAGGAAAATTAATTATTACAACTAATCAAGACGGAAAAGCAGATGTTTATTTGAAAGACTTAAATATGGGAGAAATGGGAGACTTGCTTACCTATAATCTCAAAAAAGAAGATGGGAAACTTCCAGAGGTTTTTATAAAAGGATTAAAAAGCAATGGAGTAGTAGAAGGGGAAATAAGTGAAGTTATGCAATTATTTTATACAGGACTTTTTCCTATTCCCAGTAAAGATTTGAAAATTGGAGAATCTGTCAAAATTCCTGCCCAGATGACAATGAATATTTTTGGTTCGAAAAGTATTGATGAAAGGTTTCCAAACGCTTACATTAGAATCTATTACTGAGAACCTTTACACTTTCGAAAACGATATTTTGATTGATGAATGTGAAAATTTTGAAAATAAAACGCAAGACCAAAAAAGTAACGTAAAAGGAACAGGAAAATATATTTTTGATATAGAAAAAGGTTATTTTACCAAAACAGAAGTAGAACTAAAGACAAGAATGAAAATAGGTGATTTCTTGAAAGATAATAATGCTAATCAAAATTCTATTCCTGATTCTATTCAACAAAAAATACCTTTTAAGATAGATTTTGATAACTTAGAAGTAAATTTTACTTCCATTATAAACCTTGATTTGATAGAAGAGTAAGTATTAAATACAAAAGGCTAGGATAAAAAGGCGTGCCTTTTCCCTACAAATATAAATCGTAATTCTCATTTTGTTCTCCATTTCCCATTTTCCAACCTCCATTTCCCAAAAAGATGTTTCCAATTTCACTTTCTATAAACGGTCTTTACTCTTACAAGAAAAAACATACTATCAAATTTGATAAACTTGCCGAAGCTGGTATTTTTGGTATTTTTGGAAAGGTAGGAAGTGGAAAATCTAGTATTCTGGAAGCCATTACATTTGCTATTTTTGGAAAAACGGACAAACTGAGTGTAAGTGGCGACAATAGGTATTACAACATGATGAATCTTGATTGTGATGCTGTAGAGATAAGTTTTGAGTTTTTGGCAGGCAAAGAAAAAGAACATTTCAAATGTGAATTTATAGCAAAACGAAACTCCAAACAGTTTGACAAAATTACTAGCAATGATTGAAAAAGCAGCCAAAAAAACAGGAAATGAGTGGCAAGCTGTCGAACTGGGAGAAGTAGAAAAAGCGATTGGTCTCTCGTATGACAACTTTAAAAGAACGGTCATTATTCCACAAGGACAATTTGCAGAGTTTTTACAACTAAAACCTACCGATAGAATTGGAATGATAAAAGATATTTTTTCGCTTCAAGAGTATGATTTGGCAGATTCTACACGCAGTTTGCTGAAAGAAACCAAAAATCAGATTGAGGTAATAGAGAATGTAATCTCACATCAATTTGAATATTTGACAGAAGATTTTGTCCAAAATAAAAAAGCAGAAGTAGAAAGTATTACTAAAATAATCATAGAACAAGAAAAACAAATCAATCAAAAAAACGAGCAGAAAAGTCAGTTAGAGATTGTTAAAACAATTTTTGAAGAGAAAAACAAAAAAAACCTTCAACTCAAAAATCTACAAGCAAAAGAAGAAAGCATAAAACGAAGAGAAATCAATCTAAATCAGTTTATTTTACTAAAAAATGAATTCGAACAGGATTTGAAAGACCAAAAGAGAATTAGTACTACTCTAAATTCAACGAAAGAAAAGCAATCAGAAACAGAACAAAATTATCAAAAGACTAAAAAAAATCATGATAAAACAGTAGAACTTCAAAAAGAGATTTCTATTCGAAAAGAAGAAAACTCCAAAAAAACAGAACAGATTGAACCTATTAATCAACTTATTAAATTAAAGGAAGCACAAGAAGGCGTAAAAAAAGAAAGTTCAAGAATAGAAAAAGGAACTCAGATGACTCTCCAAAAACAAGAAGAGTTTCAAACTATTAAGTCTCAGATTGCTAAAGAAAAACAAAATCTTACAGAACTAAAAAGCAAATTAATTGATACAGAAAATCTTCAAAATGCTTTTATTTGGTTTGATAAAAATGAAAATTTATCTAAAAATCAGATTGAAATAAATACAGAAGTAGAAAAAGAAAAAACAGATTTACATAAACTAGAAACTGAAAAAACTAGTTTTGAGCAAAATCGTTTGTCTAGTAAATTAGAACTTTCTGAAAAACAAATTGCGCAAGATATAGAAAAAATAAATCAAGAAATTGAAAAACTAACCATGCAAAAAGGACTGCATCAAGCCGTTCATGCATTGGAAGATGGGCAGCCGTGTCTTGTCTGTGGTTCAGAGTCGCACCCTAATATTTTGAATGTAGAAGATATTAATAGTAATTTGAAATTTTTGAAAGATAAGAAAAAACAAAGTGAGCAAAATATAAAGACACTACAAAAAGAAGAAACAGAACTTACTCGTTTTGTAGAGAAAATTATAGACAGAAAGCAAAATCTGGATAAGCGAACACAAAAGCAATCAATACTTAAAACTGAGTTTGAAAATCATCAAAAATTATTTTTAAAGAATGAAAAAGAATGGAAAAATTTGTCTAAAAACGAAATTTTGAAAATCCAGAAAGAACAAAAAGAATTTCAAACTCAAATCAAAAAATCAGAAGTCCTTGTTTCAGAATTAGACCAAAAATTAGAAAAAGTAACTGCTGAAATAGAAAATTGTCAAAAATTATTACAAAAATTAAAACAAGAACAAGCATTAAAAACAGGTCAGATAAAAGAATTAGAGCGAAATTCGGAAAAAGTAAATCAGTTGTACATTAATCTTTCTGTTTCAGAATTAGAAAAAACGATTGCAGAAATAAAGAAAGCAGTAGAAACAGTAGAACAGAAATTTTTAAAAAATCAAGAACAAGAAAAACAATTTTTTCATCAAAAAAGCGAACTAGAAGGAACATTAAAAAATATTTTCTCTCAACGTTCAAATTTTGAAAAAGAACTGGAAAGCAATCAAAAACAGATTTTACAAAAAATAGAAAATCTAAAACAAAACTCAAAAGAAGACATAACTCAAACCGATATTGAAGCCATTCTTAATCAGAAAATAGATACCGATAATGAGCGAAAAGAAATCACTACTTTTTTTACCAACTTAAAAACTACTTTAGAAGATTTCGAAAAACTAGAAAAACAAACCGAAGGAAAAAACTATGAAAACGATTCGTTTGAGAAACTTTTGAAGGAAATAAAAGAACTTGTCGCAAAACAAAAACAAGACAATTCTAATCAAATAATCTTAAATCAAGACATCAAAAAAGCAGAAAAAGATAAGGTAGAAAAAGCAGAATTAGAGAAAAAATTATCCAAACTGTTGCAACGACAAGATAATCTGCAAACACTTACTCGGCTTTTCAAAGGTGGAAGTGGTGGTTTTGTAGATTTTGCTTCAACAGAATACTTGAGGAATTTGTGCATGTTGGCTAATGTTCGTTTTAGAGAACTTACTCACCATTCTTTAGAGCTTATTTTGAATGAAAATAATGAATTTGAAGTAAGAGATTTTTTGAGTGAAGGCAAAACAAGAGCTATCAAAACGCTTTCAGGTGGACAGCTTTTTCAGGCTTCTCTTTGTGTTGCGCTGGCACTTTCGGAGAGTATGCGCAAGCAGCAAGAATTCTTTTTTATCGATGAGGGTTTTGGTTCTCTGGATAATGATTCGCTTCAAATTGTTCTTAACACTTTACAGAGTTTGCAAAAAGAAAATAAAGTAGTAGGAATTATTTCGCACGTAGAGAGTTTGCAATTAGAAATCAGAACGCACTTGCATATTCAGAAAAATCAAACAGAAGGTAGTTTTTTTAATTTGGTAGCTGGATAAAACAAAATAAAAATACCGTAACTTATTGGTAAATGATTTTTGTGATCTATATGATGAATGAAGATAAATACAATGAGAAAATGGAAGTCATCGGTGGAGGCATCATAGCCGTAAGGCTAAAATTTTCATTGTAATTCTGTTCCGTAGGAACTTCATATTGGTAGAAAAACAAAAAACTGTTTCTTGTTCCGTAGGAACTATATATTAGTGGGATTTTTCTTTAGTTGCTACCAATATACAACTCCTAGAGGAGTAAAAACCAGAATTTATTTATACTTACGGCTATGATTGAGAGACCGACGAAGGCAAGAGTAGCTTAACTTTGATATAAAAATTACATAAACACAAAAAAACCACTAACAAATAAATGCTAGTGGTTTTTCTAAATACTTTTAAAATATGATTAATCATCAGAATTAATCTATTTCTTAATAACGGTAATATGTTGGCTTATAAGGTCCTTCTGGAGTTACACCGATATATTCAGCTTGGTCTTTAGAAAGTTCTTCTAATACGATACCTAATTTAGAAAGGTGCAAACGAGCAACTTTTTCGTCTAGGTGCATAGGAAGTGTATAAACTTCATTTTTGTACGCATCACGATTCGTATAAAGTTCTAATTGAGCCAATACTTGGTTTGTGAATGAAGTCGACATTACGAAAGAAGGATGTCCTGTTGCACAACCCAAATTCACTAAACGACCTTCTGCTAAAACAAGAACTTGCTTATCGTTTTCTAATGTATATAAATCTACTTGAGGTTTTACTTCTACTTTAGATTTTCCGTAAGTTCCGTTAAGCCACGCCATATCGATTTCATTGTCAAAATGACCAATATTACAAACGATAGCTTTGTCTTTCATGTTTAAGAAATGCTCTTTTGTCAAGATGTCTTTGTTACCTGTTGCAGTAACGATAATATCAGACTCCTTAACAGCATCAATCATTTTCTTCACTTCAAAACCGTCCATTGCAGCTTGTAGCGCACAAATTGGATCTACTTCTGTAACAATAACTCTTGCACCAGCACCACGAAGAGAAGCAGCAGAGCCTTTTCCAACATCGCCATAACCACCTACAACAGCTACTTTACCAGCCATCATTACATCTGTAGCACGACGAATTGCATCTACACAAGATTCACGACAACCATATTTGTTATCAAATTTTGATTTTGTAACCGAGTCATTTACGTTAATACAAGGCAATGGCAAAGTTCCTTTGCGCATACGCTCATACAGACGATGAACACCAGTTGTAGTTTCTTCAGAGATACCACCAATGCCAGCTACTAATTCTGGATAACGATCCAAAACCATGTTAGTAAGGTCGCCACCGTCGTCAAGAATCATGTTTAATGGTTTGCGATTTTCGCCTTCTCCAAAGAAAAGAGTTTGTTCAATACACCAATCAAATTCTTCTTCATTAAGACCTTTCCATGCAAAAACTGGAACACCTGTAACGGCAATCGCAGCAGCAGCTTGATCTTGTGTAGAGAAAATGTTACAAGAAGACCAAGTAACCTCTGCACCAAGTGCAGTAAGTGTTTCGATAAGAACGGCAGTCTGGATTGTCATGTGAAGACAACCTGCAATACGTGCACCTTTAAGTGGTTGTGCTGCTCCGTATTCTTCACGAAGAGCCATAAGACCTGGCATTTCTGCTTCTGCTAATTGCATTTCACGACGACCCCATTCTGCAAGAGTGATGTCTTTTACTTTATAACGAGTGGCTGTTGTTGTTTCGACCATGTGGTTTTAAACGAGTTTATGTAATTATAGATTTAATTTCTTCTTTATCAGACGTTTATAAATAGTTTTTATTTGCTGTTTTTAATAAAAATCAAAATCTAATTTGGTTAGATTTTTATCTATGCTTAATGCAAATCCTATCTATCTGTAAATGAATGAGTTGCAAAGGTCGTAAATACTTTTGAGAATACAAAATTAGAGATGAAAATAAAGTAATAGATTATTATCGAAAAGAGCCAATTGAATATATATGTTTTTATGAAATGAATTTTCCAAACACAGGTTGTGTAGTAAAATTAGCTTCGCTGTTCCTCAAAATGTGTTTCTCTCAAAAAAACTAACTTGATAAATCAAATTGCCACGTTTAAAGGAAGAGGCTTGATTTATCAAGCCGAAAAGTAACAAACACATTTCAAAGAACAGCTAATTTTACTACATCACCCAAAAGTAAAGTTACAGAGAAGATAGAGCAGTAAAAATACAATTTCTAAAATATGCTATTTCTACCAGTAAGGTATAAATAATTTGCTCAACTACTTATGAACACTTACGTGGATATAAAAGTAGTTTTTTGTGATAAGAACAACAAATATTTTAAAAATAAGTAAAATAGAAAAACCTACCAAATTTCAATATTTAGTAGGCTTTCTCTTTATTTTTACAATTTTCAATTCTTACAAATTATTATCAATTACTTTTTGTCTTTCTTTTTCTTCTCGTTTCTGTGTTTCTTCTTTGCGTTCTTTTTCTGTTTCTATTACTTTGTCAGTCGGACAAGGATAATCAAACAGACATTTATCTTTAATTGCTTTTTCTACAATTTCAGGAACCATTACTTCCCAACCGTCTTTTCCTGATTTTATCATTTCTAATACATTATCACTAAAAATATGAAGATTTTCAGTATTAATATTCTGAATGGTAGCTAGTTTTTTGTTTTCTAATAAATATTTATACAAAAATGTTTGTTTTGGAGAAACCTCAAAATCTTCACAACCCAAAATTTTGTCTGTCCCTGGAATGCGTGAAGGATAAACGTACATTTTTACATTTGAGCCAAAGAGTTTTCCAAAAGCTTCTAAAATCCCACCATTTAGACTTGTATAAAACTCGTCTTCAAATACATCTGCTAATGAATAAATACCTAAAATAATTCCTATTTTCTTTCCACGAGTAAAGAGCGATAAATATTCTACCAAACGATAATATTCTTGATAATTAGAAATAATTACGGTCTTTCCCATCGAACAAAGAATATCTACTCTATCCAAAAAATCTTCATCACTAATTGTTCCTTCTGCTCGCAAGTTGGCAAGAGTGAGTTCTACCAAAACCAAAACGTCTTTATTGGCTACATCTTCTTCATCTTTAAACATATCCAAACCTCTATCTAACATGTCCACATTTACGTGCGTAGGAGGACGAAAACGACCACGAAGAGCCAAAATATTTTTCTTATAAAGAGCTTCCGAAGGCTGCAAAACATTTCCATTCGAACCAAACATAGCAGCATTACTCATTCCATTTTTGACAAGTTTCAGACTCATCAAACGATTATCTACTTCCTTAAAATCTTCGCCTGTCATTCTGAACATATCAATTTCTATTCTATCTCTAGAAAGATTATCCATCAGCGAAGTAAGCATGGCATCAGGATTGTCAGCGTGATAAAAACAAGCATAAATCAAATTTACACCCAAAATACCAACTACTTGTTCTTGCAAAAACTTGTGATTATCCAATAAATTCATGTGAATAATAACTTCATTGGGAGGACTATTTGGCTTGAGTTGAAAACGAACTCCCATCCAACCATGACCACGATTTGTTTTGCTATAATTCAAAACTTCAATGGTATTCGAAAATGAGAAAAAACACGTATCAGGACGGTGTTCTCTCAAACGCTCTTCTACCAAATGATATTCATGCGAAATCATTTTTATCAAACGAGATTCACATACATAACGACCACTTTCTTCTGCTCCATAAATCGCATCACTAAAAGCCATATCATACGCTGACATCGTTTTGGCAATCGTTCCAGAAGCTGCTCCTGCTTTAAAAAACTGTGCAGCAACTTCTTGTCCTGCTCCAATTTCGGCAAAAGAACCATAAATAATTGCATCAAGATTTACTTTTAAAGCTTTCTGTTTGGTAGTTAATAACCTGTCTTTTTCTATTGATGTGGAACTGTCGTTACTCATAGCTATATCTATTCTTTTTGTGTTTGTAGGAAAGTAATTAGTGCAAATGAAGCAAAAATCAGACTGAAATTTACAAAAATTCAATCGTAAAAGCGATTATCTTAGTGTTTTTTTTACACTAATTGTTTGTGATGTTTTTTTTATAGAAAGAATAGAGTTATTTATCTGATAATGATGTTTTTTTGTTGAAAAATTGAGATTGAAATTGGGAATAAAAAAATGATACTTTTTTGAAGTATCGTTTTTTATTGTGGTTATATCGCTCGTGAGGACACAAGCAATGGTAGGTTAATAAAGAACTAAACATAAATTCTACCGTTGTTCGTGTCCTCACGAGCGACATATTTAAAATCTAAAACTGCTTTCTACGATTCTTCTTAAAATCTTCAAACACTAATTGTCCTAATCCCTGTAAGCCAGAATAATACGCATTTCCACCATTTGTAGCCGTAAACTCTTTTACAAAACGCTGCAAATAAGGATCAGAAGCAATCATAAAAGTAGTAATAGGAGTTTTGAGTTTTTTACATTGTGCAGCTAAGTTCAATGTTTTATTCAAGATAGTTGAATCCAAACCAAAACTATTTTTATAATATTTTAAGCCTTTTTTGATACAAGTCGGCTTTCCGTCAGTTATCATAAAAATCTGTTTGTTTGGATTTTTTCTACGACGCAAAATTCCCATAGCCAGTTCCAAACCTGCAACTGTATTGGTATGGTAAGGACGACTTCTAAATAAGGCAAATCTTTGACTTCAATTTGCCAAGCATCGTTTCCAAAGACGATAATATCTAGCGTATCTTTTGGATATTTGGTGGTAATAAGTTCGGCAAGTGCCATCGCTACTTTTTTGGCTGGCGTAATTCTATCTTCTCCATACAAAATCATAGAATGCGAAATATCAATCATCAGAACGGTTGAAGTTTGTGCTAAATATTCCTTTTCTCTAATGGTAAGGTCATTTTCTGTCATTCTAAACTCTCCAATTCCACCATTTATTTGAGCGTTTTTGATAGATTCAGTATAAGAAATTTGATCCATATCATCTCCAAAACGATACGGACGTTCGTCTGCTGAAACATCGCCACTATTTCCATGAAACTTTGTTTTGTGATTTCCTCCTTTCGATTTTTTGAGTTTTCCAAAGATTTCTTCTAGTGCGCTTCTTCTGATTGTTTGGTCACTTTTAGGCATTACTTTTATTTCTCCAGTAACCGAATTTTCTTCTAAATATCCTTTTTCTTTTAAATCTTCGAAGAAATCTCCTATTCCGTAGCCTTCTGAAGTAAGATTGTGTTGTCTGTCCAAATCAGTTAGCCAAGCCATTGCCTTCCCTACATCTCCTCCTGCCATAGATAAAAGCTGAAGAAACATATCTAATAAACTTTCAAAATCATTATTTTTCTTTGATTTGGGTGGCGTATATTTTCCGAAGCGATAACCTTCCATGATTATATATTTTTAATGTAAATTTTTTCAGTTTTTTTATTGGAACGAATTGAATACAAATTTAGTTTTGAATTATCTGTTTTATTTAAAGTAGTAAATTCGCTTTCTAAACTATAAAACTTACCTTTGCATTCCTTTTTATTTCAAAACCTCAAAATCAAATATCTATACAAAAATGAAAATTACTAAATTATTATCTCTGCTCTTTTTAAGTCTTGTTTTCTTGTCTAATGGCTGTAATGAAGATGAAAATTTGGAAATAGAGCAGAATTGTGATGCGCCTAAGTGTTATATTACTAGTATTAGAACTGTAAACGATACTAGTGATTATGGTACAATATGGGAGTATGAAATTATAAACGGAGAAAAACGTCTAGAGAAATTTATGCAAACCAACATAGAACATTATACAGATGTATTATATGATAACAATAATCGTTATATAGGCACTAAGTCTTATTACGAAAACGTACTCTCATACGAACGTATAGTTACGTATAATGATAATGGACAAAAAACAAATATTACAGGAATCAACTATCAACATAACAATAATAAAGATGAGATTATTTTTGAATATGATTTAGAAGGTAGGCTTTCTAAGAGAGAGGAATACTACAGAGGAAGATACCAAGGAGAGTTTGTAGTACAAGAATACAATTCTTTTAATCAACCTATTTTAGGTTTACGACGTGACAGAAATAGAAATTTAATAGAAACTATAAAGTATGATTACAATGACTGCATATCAATAGAAACTACTAGATATATATCTGATAATATATCGGAAATAAATAGAAATGAAGAAAGAGAATATCTATTTTTGGGTTGTGAATCTGGTTGCCCAATAAGTAAAATTACTCTAAGTTATGAAGATGGAAGAAGTCCTAACGTGGTTATATTTGAATACAATGATAGAGGATTAATAGATTCTTACTACACTACATATGATGGTAACAGAATTTGGTTTACATCATATTTTGAATATGAATGCGACTAATCTTTTCTAAATTTAAACTAACCCAAAAGACCAATATTTTATATTATTTAAATATTGGTCTTTTTAATTTAGTTAGAAAAAAATGAATGATTGTTTCTCTTATTCAACCTTTTACTTTTTAAAAGAGAAAAACGACAATCTGACCGAAAAAACAATTCTATTTCTCTAAAAAAAAATAGAATAAGTGTCAAAAAGACACTATTCAAAAACAAATTTCAATTATTCAAGTTTTAAATTGATTATAACTAGCCAAAAAGTCAGCTTTGAAATAATTGTATAGCTTTTGATTAACGCATACCATAATTCAATCAAGGAAAAATACTTGCTGTTGTTGGTGTCCTCACCAACGACATATTTATAAAAAAACATTCAATTATGAACTTCAATAAATTCACAATAAAGGCGCAGGACGTAGTTCAGAAAGCCTCAACCATAGCGACCAGTTCGCAACAACAAATCATTCAGACGGGTCATATCTTAAAATCGGCTTTAGATGCAGACGAAAATATGACGAAGTTTTTAGTTCAAAAGTTAGAAGTTAATGTAACTCTTCTCAATCAAATTTTGGATGAATATATGGTTTCTTATCCAAAATCAAGTGGAGCAGAACCGTATCTCTCCAACGATTCTCATGCTGCCATTCGTGAAGCTGAAAATTATTTAAAGATTTTTAAAGATGAGTTTATCGCTGTCGAACATATTCTTTTAGGACTTCTGAAGGGAAAAGACAAAACGGCTGATCTTATGCGTGAGGTTGGTTTTAATGAAGATTTTTTGGTAAAAGCAATTAAAGAACTTCGTGGAGGACGTAAAGTAACTGACCCAAATGCAGAATCAAAATACCGTTCTTTGGAGCGTTATTCGAATAATTTGACAGAACTTGCACGCAAAGGAAAAATCGATCCTGTTATTGGTCGTGATGATGAAATTCGTAGAGTTTTACAAATTTTATCCAGACGAACTAAAAATAATCCAATGTTGATTGGAGAACCAGGAGTAGGAAAAACGGCAATTATTGAAGGACTTGCACAGCGTGTAGTTGATGGCGATGTTCCAGAAAATCTAAAGTCTGTAATTATTGCTTCTTTGGATTTGGGAATGCTCGTTGCAGGTGCAAAATATAAGGGAGAATTCGAAGAGCGATTGAAATCGGTAATCAAAGAAGTTACGGATTCTGATGGAGAAATCATTTTATTTATCGATGAAATTCATACGCTTATTGGTGCAGGTGCAGGAGGAGATTCTGCCATGGATGCAGCCAATTTACTAAAACCAGCTTTAGCTCGTGGCGAACTTCGTGCAATCGGTGCAACTACTTTAAAGGAATATCAAAAATATATTGAGAGAGATAAAGCCTTAGAAAGACGTTTTCAGACTGTTACGGTAGATGAACCGAGCGTTCAAGATGCCATTTCAATTTTGCGTGGAATTAAGGAAAAATACGAACTTCATCACGGAGTTCAGATAAAAGACGATGCCATTATTACGGCTGTCCAGCTTTCTCATCGTTATATTCCAGACCGTCAATTACCAGACAAAGCGATTGATTTAATGGACGAAGCAGCAGCAAAATTACGAATAGAAATGAACTCTATGCCACAAGAATTAGACGAAATTCGTAGAAAAGTAATGCAGTTAGAAATTGAAAGAGAAGCAATCAGAAGAGAAGGCGATAAAGAAAAAAACACATTACTTTCAAGAGAAATTGCAGACCTTCGCACTACACAAGATGCACTTATGGGACGTTGGGAATCTGAAAAAGGTGCAATCGATGGAATTAGAGCTACAAAAGAAAAACTAGAGAGTCTTAGAATACAAGCCGAACAAGCAGAACGAGCAGGAGATTATGGAAAAGTAGCCGAAATTAGGTATGGAAAAATTACGGAAGCAGAACAACAATTAGAAGAGTTACAAGAAAAGCACGAGCAGCAAGAAACAGAAGAATCGATGCTCAAAGAAATTGTAAATTCTGAAAATATTGCAGAAGTGGTTTCGAAATGGACAGGTATTCCAATTACTAAAATGTTGCAAGGTGATAAAGAAAAATTACTGAACTTAGAAGCCGAATTAGGAAGACGAGTGGCAGGACAAACAGAAGCCATCGAAGCCGTTTCTGATGCTGTTCGTAGAAGTCGTGCAGGTGTTCAAGACCCAAACCGTCCGATTGGTTCGTTTATATTCTTAGGAACAACAGGTGTAGGAAAAACAGAACTTGCCAAAGCATTAGCCGAATATTTGTTTAATGACGATGATGCGATGGTCAGAATTGATATGTCGGAATACCAAGAACGCCATAGTGTGAGTCGTTTGATTGGTGCGCCTCCTGGATATGTGGGTTATGATGAAGGTGGACAGCTTACTGAAGCCGTTCGTAGAAAACCGTATAGTGTCATTTTGCTTGATGAAATTGAAAAGGCACACCCAGATGTTTTTAATATCTTGTTGCAAGTTCTGGACGATGGAAGGCTGACCGATAGCAAAGGAAGAATTGCCAATTTCAAGAATACTATTGTCATTATGACTTCCAACACAGGTTCGCAGATTATTCAAAATAATTTTTCTTTAGCCACCGAAAAATCCGACGAACAGGTAGAACAGCTTTACGAAGACACAAAAATACAGGTTACAGAGCTTTTGAGAGCGACCATGCGACCAGAGTTTTTGAATCGTATTGATGAAATATTAATTTTCAAACCTCTTTCAAGAAAAGAAATTCGTCAGATTGTAGATTTACAGTTAAAACAAGTTCAGAGAAGATTAGATGAAAACGGAATCACTTTAGAAGTTTCGAAAGAAGCGTTGGATTATATTGGTAAGATTGGCTATGACCCACAATTTGGAGCAAGACCACTCAAAAGAGTAGTTCAACGAGAAATCTTAAACGAACTTTCAAAAGAGATTTTAGCAGGAAGAGTTACCAAAGATGCGCCTGTTGGTGTAGTGTTAGAAGATGGCAAAATTGCTTTTGTGAACTCTGTTTTTGAAGGGTAAGTAAAAACGAACGGTTCGCTTTGAGCGAACCGTTCGTTAAACAAATATGAAAACCTCATTTTTCTTTTCCTTTTTTGGAAGATTGATGAGGTTTTGTTTTTCGTTTATCTTACTCATTATTAATCACATACCTTATTTTTTTATTTAAAATTCTCACTTTAAATTCGCTTGAATCTGTAAATTCTTTTTCAGTATTAATAATAATATTTAAAGGTAAATGATACCTTTCTAAAAATTCTTTTTTGATATTATCTACCCATTCAATAAAATCTCTCCACTCTTCATTGTATGGGGTCAAAGATGTAACAACAAACATATCACAATCATTAGGGTTAAGTTTGTCCGTTATGAAAGAACCAAACAAAAAACATTTAATTATGTAATTGTTTTTTATATTTCTTTCTATATATGAAAATATATCTTCCTTATTTATCAGAACTTTCTTTTTTCATGTATATTTTTTTTAAATTCTGATACAGATAATACTAATATACTTTTAGAGTTTGAATATTCTACACCATCACCAGTGTAAAATATCCAATTATCACGAACTATTAAATTACAATTCAGATTTAAAGCTTTATCTACAACAGCAATAGAAATTTCGTAATCCTCTCTTGTAGGACAATATACTTTAAAAGTAAAAGATTCATCCTCTATCTGATAGTCAAAAAAAAATATCGTATCATCTTTAACATTCAAATTTGATATTGAATCTATATTCTCAATAGTTGTTTTTATAAAACGTGCTCCCATAGTTTTTTACTTGATTAGTTCTTGCTCACGAATTTTTAAATCAGAAAATATTTCCTGTCTTTTATTAGCTACGGACACAATAAAATCTGATGGATATTTAAATTTTTTGTGTAGCGAGTTTGGATATTTAATAAAGTGTTTATACGATTTTGCATGTATTACGTAATCTAAATACTTATCTGCTCCTTCTGATTCTAGAAAATGAGAATACTTATATATAATTTCACAAATTTTTTCATTATTTGGTATAATTACGTCTTCAACAATTTTGTTCCAAGTATTTAAAGCTTCTGTCATTAAAGCATTTTCTTCTGCTGTTACAACAGTTTTAGGAAAAGTATTTGGTCCATAACTATTAAACATTTCAGAATTAATATTCAAAATGGTAAATATTGGATTATACAACATTTCTAATTTTTCCCTTGCAAGATTTACACGAGAAATTATTACATCTTTTTTTATCGCTTGTCTAGTATCTGCTTTAATTTTGTATAAAACAACTAAATTTGTTATCAAAAGTACTATCAAAGCTGTTGAAGTGGGTAACCATGCTTTCCAACTCTCTGTTTTTTCATTTATAGTAAATTGTTTTACTAATAAAGTATCTGTTTTAGATAAAGCTTCTATAACAGGAATCGAATCTGCCTTAGTATAGTTGCAAAAAATAAATGAGAAAAAGAGTAACAATATAACAATCCTCTTCAATTTCATAGAATATTTAAATAAATTATCTTTTCAGTAGATTACAAACATCAAAAACAGATTTCATACTAAAAATACAAATATTTTAGAATAACACAAATGTTTTTAAAAAAATAATATTGAATAATATAAAAAAAACAAGTTTTTTCATTCGTACAAAATTACCCCAATTCATAAATAAAAGGTGTATTAATAGTCCTCAAATCAGTAGGCAGTTTTGAAATAAAATTACTCCATTCTGGAATGGTATCTCTATGAATAGTAGCAAAGTAATTTTTTGTTCTACTTCTAGTTTTTATTTTTATCTGGAGCTGGCAATAAAGCGCATCAATGTCTGTATTGGGATGATAAATAATATGATACTTGAATTCTGTCATATCTTCAAAGGTAAAAAAATCTCTTAATGCTTTTGTCTTATTATTCTTTATTGCTAATCCTCTTGATTTGTAGTCTATGTATATATCTAATTTGGCTTCTGTATTTTCCATTTCTTTGATAGATATATTTCTGTTTTTTGGAATAATACTCACTATTCCAAAAGCTATACAAGCCATAAAACAGAGCATAAAAGAAAGAAACCCTATATCTCCACCAAAAAGTTCTCCTATAAAAGTACTTGCTATTATAGATGCAAATCCTAATATAATAGATAAAAAACAACCTCCACTACCATTACTCATAAACATAGGACTAGTAGCAAAGCCAAAATTTAGTACTTCTTGGAGATATTTATCATTGGCTTTCAGATAAAGAGTTTGAGGTAAAGGCAAAAATTTGAGTGTTTCGGTTTGGTCACAGTGAGAATATCCTAAATATTCCCAACTTTCTATAAAAAAAGCAGATTTACAAGCAGCACAAACTACAACTGTATGACCTTCTTCTATTTTTTCTCCTGTGATAGGGTCTATTCTATTTTGGTTTAGAAAATCTTGATGATGCTCAGTAAGCGTATGTGAATGGTGTATTTCTTGTTACTAATGAATATTCTTTTTAATAAACTACAATCCTGCAAAGTCTTTCTACTTCACTCTTTTATAAGAAAGTGTATTTCCACGTCCCATATAAGCAAGTGTTAGGATTTCCTCATTCAAATCTATAATATACCAACACATATCGGAGCTTTCAGAAGTAATATAAAGATCTTTTTCGGCTTTTATTTCCTTCAATTTATCTGATTCATTACTACATTTATCTGATAAAGTAATTGTTTCATCACTCCATTCGTCCATTCCTTCGGCAATTTCCATTCTATGATTATTTTCAAACTTCAAAAAATTAGTTTCGTCTTCCGTACTTTGCCATTTTCCTTGCAAAAGTTCTATATTAGTAACGGTTTGCTTTTGCTCTTCATTTAGAACAAGCGTAGAATCGATAGCTTCAGTTTTTGTTTGATCGTCGTCTATCTTGGTTGAATTGGAGTTGCAAGCAGATAAAAAAACAAGGAATGATAAAATTAATACTGATTTGAAATTCATAAAAGTAGAGTTTTATATGTTTTGATAAAATGATAAAGTAACAAAAATAGAGTTGCTAATTTACGGAAAATAATCGATTTTACGATTTGCTTATATCATTTAAAATTTCTCTGATAAGTTCGTGTTCAAATCCCTTTTGAATGGCATAATTAGTAGCTTTTACCGTCCGTTTAAAATCATCACTTTCTTTCTCCAATAGTTCTTCCCATTTTTTTTCTAATAAATCAACAAGTGTAGAAAAATAAACCTCTTCTTCTATTTCTGAATAAAAAGCATCTTGAATCATAACTTCAGAAATATCTTTTTGCAAAAGTCCGTATCTAATTTTGCGTCTGCCCCACTTTTTGTAGCCAAATTTTCCTCTCACATACGACTCTGTAAAACGTTTTTCATTCAAAAATTTCTCTTCTTCCAAAAGTGTAACGATTGCATAATGGTCGCTCTGATCTATTTTCCACTCTTCTAACTTTGCATAAATTTCTTTATAACATCTCTCTTGATACGCACAATATTTGGCTAATTTTAAAAAGGCTTCTTTTGGTGTAAGTTGTACAAACGGTTTTGGTTCTCGTGCTTTTAGTTCTCTGTAATCTTTTACTTTGTACTCTTTCTTTTTGTAAGTTTTTGGTTTGTACTGCTTTTTAAAATCTTCTTTCTTAGAACCATCTGCATTTTTGTAATCTTCTGGATTGTATTCCTTTTTCTTTATCGGTGTTCGTTTTAATGGCTTATACTCTTTGTTCTTAAAATCGTCTGGATTGTATTCTTTTCTCTTTAATGGTGTGCGTTTTAATGGCGTTCTTTTTAGTGATTTGTACTCTTTCAAACCTTCACTTTTATTTTCTTTATTCTTAAAATCGTCTGGACTATATTCTTTTCGCTTTAGTGGTGTACGTTTTAGAGGAGTTCGTTTTAGTGGTTTGTACTGCTTCTTACCTTCATTTTTATTTTCTTTATTCTTAAAATCGTCTGGATTGTATTCTTTTCTCTTTAGTGGTGTACGTTTTAAAGGCGTTCGTTTTAATGGTTTTTGTTTTTTAGCCATAATTTTTATTTTCTACTTAATTAATCTCATCTGATGCTTTACGCTTTCACATTCTAAAGAATGTGCTACATTGAATTACATTCTACAAAAAATCCACAATAGACTGTTCCGAAACTTCTCCCCATTTTTTGACTTGTTTTTTAAATGTCTTGAAACTCTCATAAACACGACCAGCGAACTCATCTTTTGCAGCTATTTCATCTAAAATTTCTGTTGTCTTTTCTTTTAATAAATCCAACACTTCTTTTGGAAACTGCCTTAATTCTACGTTTGGAGCTTCTTTGAGTATTTTTTGCAGATAAAAATTATTCTTTGCTTCGAATTCCGACAAAATCAAAGAGTTGTATTTTAGTGCTGCCGTTCGTACAATTTCCTGTAAGTCTAAAGGTAATTTTTCAAAGGCTTTTTTGTTTACGATTAATTCTAAAACAGAACCTGGTTCGTGCCAACCGGGGTAATAATAATATTTCGAGACACGATGAAAACCCATATTATAGTCGTGATATGGACTTATCCATTCGGCTGCATCTACTACACCACGTTCAAGACTTGTGTAAAGTTCTCCACCAGCCACAGTAACAGCCGAACCACCAGCAGCAGAAATTACTTTTCCACCCAAACCCGGTATTCTCATTTTTAGTCCCTTCAAATCTTCTGGTGTATTAATTTGCTTATTAAACCAACCTCCCATCTGTACGCCTGTATTTCCACATGGAAAAGGAATCAGATTATAAGGTTCATAAAGTTCTCTCCAAAGCTCCAAACCACCACCATAAAAAAGCCAAGCACTCATTTGTTGGGCATTCATACCGAAGGGAACAGCCGTAAAAAACGAAGAGGCAGGCAACCGACCAGCCCAATAATAAGATGCTCCATGTGCCATCTGAACACCTCCAAGCGAAACAGCTTCAAAGGCTTCCAAAGCAGGAACAAGTTCGCCACCACCAAAAACAGTAATTTTGAGTCTTCCTGCTGACAAAATTTCAATTTCCTTTGCCATCTTCAAAACTCCTTCTCCCAAAACAGGGAAATTAGGAGGCCAAGTAGTAGTGGCTTGCCATTCAAAAACTTCATCAGAAGTAATGGGAATATCAGATTTTTCTTTTGTTTTTGTAATTTCGGTAGAACAAGCAGATAAGCCACCAGCAAGCAACCCAGCAACAGTTAATGACCCTTTTTTCAAAAAATTTCTTCGGTTTGTAGCGTTGTCAAAACTATCTTTTTTGTTAGAAGGCATTTGTGTTTTCTTGATGTAATGAAATAATATTTTATTCTAACACAAATTATTGATTATTTCTCTAAACTCAAACTTTATTTTTTTAGTTTTCTCCTTGTCTTTCTTGTACTCTCAACTCATTTTCTATATCATCTTTGGTACTGTACATTCTTGTTAGCCACGCTTTCGCTTTTATAGGATCATCAAAAACTTCTATTTGGTATTTTCCAAACGAGCGTTTTACTTTATCAATATAAACCTGACGAAAAAAATCTTCTGCTACTATATAGGCAGTTCTACGAAGTGGACTTTTAGAAAGATAACCAGGAATAAACTCGTTTATAAGCCATTTTTGAGCATCTAACGAAATTACCTTTCCTTCTCTAGTGTCTGTCAGCCAACGAGTAACTCCATATTCCATAGTTTTTTCGTAAGCGATAGTTACAGCTGCTCTGTACTCTTCATCACTTACAAAACCCAACCATTTGAAGGAAATCATATCATGTTCTTTGTCATAAACCAAGAAGGCGTTTTCTACTTCATATAAAACCATAATTGAAAAATATTTAGACGTAACTTTTTTTAGTATATTCTACTTTATTTTTGTTTAACTAACTGCTGCAAATAAAGTTATATTTCCTTTCCTTATTCTAATAAAGATTATACTTTTTCTATCATTTCTCCTACAATTTTGGCAGAAGATAACGCTAATGGAATACCTCCTCCAGGATGAACACTTCCTCCACAAAAATAAAGTCCTTTTGTTTTCGAAAAATTAGCATGTCTTAAAAATGCTGCGTACCGATTATTACTACTATTTCCGTACAATGAACCTCCTAAAGAAGAAGTCCGAAGTTCGATTGTGCGTGGGTCTAAAATAGATTCTGAAGTAATATTTTCTTCCACATTTCTCATCAAGACACGTTCAAGTTTTTTGATAATATCTTGTTTTGCTTTCTTTATTAAATTATCCCAATCTTGCGAACCGTCTTTTAAATTATGAGGAGCATTTATCATCACAAACCAATTTTCACAACCTTGTGGCGCATCGGTTTTGACATATTTTGAAGAAACAAAAATGTAAACAGTTGGGTCTTCATATAATGTTTTGCCATTAAAGAGTGCATTAAATTCACTTTTGTAATCCTTTGTAAAAAACACATTGTGCAAATCTAATTCCTTGTATTCTGATTTCATTCCCCAATAAAAAATAAGTGCCGATAATGATTTTTGTTGTTGTAACAAAAACTCTGGTGCTTTCACTTTGGGAAGTAATTTTCTATAGGTATGAACAATATCCATATTTGAAACCACTACATCAAAATCTAAATTTACAGAAGGAGCATTCTCGTTTTTAGAATCTTTTATTAGTATTCCTTTAATCTTATCCTTTGATTTACCTTCTTGTTTATCGATCAAAATCTCTTCTACTTTTTTATTAAAATGATATTTCACTCCCAAATCTTGACCTAATTTTACAAGTGCTTTCGTAATATCAAACATTCCACCAGTAGGTAAAAAAGCACCTTTATTAAATTCTACGTGAGGAATAATATTCAAAAGTGCAGGCGCAGAATAAGGCGAAGAACCGTTATAAGTTGCATAGCGATTAAATAATTGAACCGTTTTTTCTTTCTCAAAAAGAGATTTGTTAGCTTGATTCATTGTCTTGAAAAGCTCTAATTTCCAAATTTTTGAAACAGCTTTTAGTGCCGTTTTATTCAAAAAAGTTTCAGCTTTGTGTAACGAACGAGTGAGGAACAAATCAGCCGTCAAATCATATTTTTCTTTACTATTTTTAAGGAATTTCAAAACGTTTTCTTTGGGTTCTCCTATTTTATCTTCCAACTGTTTTGCAAAGGCATCTAAATCTGCAACGGCTTCTATTTTCGTTCCATCTTCCCAAAAATAATTATTGATGGTATCTAATTTTTGATACGAAAAGTAATCTTCTACTTTCTTTCCAGATTGCAAAATGAGTTCTTCTACTCGTTCGGGAAACGTAAAAAGTGAAGGACCTGCATCGTAACGAAAACCATCTTTCCAAAACTCTGATAGCTTTCCACCTGCATAACTATTGGCTTCAAAAACTTCAACTTTATATCCTTTGTTGGCTAAATGGATAGCCGTTCCTATTCCTGCAATTCCTGCTCCTATGATAGCTGCCTTTTTCATTTTTATTGCTTTATCAATTCTTAATTTTCTTTTTTTCAATGAGTATATTATTCAAATTTACAAAAATTAAAAATAACAGTTGAATAATTACAAATCCAGTAAAATGAGAAAATGAAGAATTTAAAACAATACAAGTAATATTTTCCAAATTATGTACATGAGCTTATTTTTGATAAGATAATAGCTTGCTGATTAGTTTAGATACTTCATAAAAAGCAAAAAAGCAAGTCCATTTCTGAACTTGCTTTCTGCTTTTATAAAACAATGAATCAAAAGTTGATCTATTCTTTAACTATCTTAATTCTTTTTACTTGATTATCCGTTTTTAATTCTACAAAATAAACTCCTGCTTTTTGGTTTTTCAAATCAAGTGTAGTTTCGATACCAGATTTAGTAATCTCTACTTCCTTTGTTAGCGTAATTCTTCCCAACACATCAATTACACGAATAGATGCTTTTCCTTGTAAGGTTGAATTTGTCCAACGCAAAGTAACCTTTCCAGCACTTGGATTTGGATAAGCTACTATACTTTCTGCTAAAGAAGTTTCTGTTTGAACAACTTTTACTTTATTAGCAATTCTGCTTGCAGGATTACAGAAAGAAGCATAGACTGTAGGCGAAGAACCTGAAATTAAAGAAATATCAGCTACTAATTCTTGGCTTGCCTCTGTAGAAGTAGTGTAAATCAACATACTATTGTGATAATATTCAATAGTATTGTTTCTACGAATAATACTAATACGGTCATTTGCTAGTAAAGTAGAGAAAGTACCTTCTAAATATCCATTTTTATAAATAGAAATTCTGTTTTGTTCATTTATAAATACGCTATACGTTAAATCTGTCCAATCAGTAGAAACCGATGAAGACAAATAAGAAAGTCCGATTTGATAGGTTTGTGCAGTCGTTGGAGAAGCAACAAGATAAGTAATTCCTCCGTCTTGATTAGCTGCCAAACGATTAGAAGAAACTGCACCTAGCGAGTTAGACCAAAATACATTTGAAGCCGTCGAAACGCTTCCCATATTTTGTGTAACAGTAGAACTATTACTTGTCCAGTTTACAATATCTCCCACCACAACAGGGTTTATATTACTTTGCCCTCCAGTTGTACTTGTTAGGGTTACTTCATAAATTCCTTTTTCTAAGTTAGTTCTAGGATTATTTGTTGAAGCATCGTTCCACGTGTAGGTATAATTGTTTCCTCCAGTTGCGTTTAATTGTATTACACCTTCTCCAGTTGAAGTAGCACAATCATCTACTGTATTTTGAGAATATGTTAGATTCAAAGTAGGATTATCTGTACAAAAGGAAGCATAAATAATTGGTGTTTGACCTGTCCAAATGCTTGCATCTACATACAAATCTACACTTGGATTTGTCGTAGTGCTATGTATTTCACTATTGTTGATAAAATATTTTACTTGATTTCCATTTCTCAAAATAGTAATTCTGTCGTTATTACTGATAAATGGATAAGAATATACTAAAACGCCACTTTCGTAAATAGTAAAATTATTTTGATAGGCATACACCGAATATTCCAAACTTTGCCACGCTGCGTTTATGTTTTGCGAAGAGAGTCCGATCATATAATCGGTTTGTGTCTCGTCGTATATATAAGTAATTCCACCATCACTATTTGCTGCAAAACTGCTTTTTGAAATCGCTCCAGCATTATCAAAAGTAGAATTTGGAAGAGCTATTAATCGTCCTAAATTCTGACTTGTATTTTGATTATTTGTCCAAACTACTGGGTTTCCGATAATTACAGGAAGGTTTTTAGAAGAATAGGCATCTGTTACGGTTGCCCAAGCTAATCCTGTTTGTAAAGCTGTCGGATTAGCAACGGCACTTGCACCATTACTCCAAGAATAGGAATAAGGAGCAATACCATTTTGAGGCGCAACAATTACACTACCTTCAAAAGTAGGCGTAGCACAATCATCAAAACCAGTTTGTGAGTACGTAATTTTTTCTAGTGAAGACGGGCAAGCAGAAAACCAAACTTTAGGACTTTCTCCATCAATAATAGAAATATCAACAGCTAGTTCATTGGTGGCATTCTGCGCATCTGTTTCACTATAAAGTAAGGTAGCATTATGGTAATAATTGATAGTATTTCCTTCTCTACTCATTGTAAGGCGATCACCCAAAACGACGGTTGTAGAAGTAACAAAATAATATGTTCCATAATTTACATACAAATAAAGTACTCCGTTAGGGTCAATATAAAAACTATTTTTGATAGACCTATAAGAAATATCAACATTTGGAGTAGAAAGACCGATTATATAATTAGATTGAGTAGCGACATCTTCCACTATGAAAGTAAATCCTCCGTCTTGTCCACTCATCAAGCGAGCTGAAGAAATAGCCGATGCCTCTGAATCCCAATCATACGTAGCATTTGTTTGTAAAATACCATCTATAGAAGAAGTAGAACGAATAGTATTAGCCCATTTTACAGGTTGTCCGATTACTATAGGTAAAGTTCTATTATTATCTAATTCAACTTTGTAAATCCCATTACTACTATTTGTTCGGTCTTGTGTAGTGATGGCATCGTTCCATAGATAAGAAGAAGAAGACAGGGTAACATCAACAGTAGCTATGTCAGTATTTGCTGCGCAATCGTTAAGTTGAGTGAGCGTGTAACCGTAGGGAGTAACTGTGTTAGTTGGACATAAAAGTGCATCTCCTATGATAGTCCAATTATTTGGTGCAGAAGTGAGTGTGTTTCTTGCAGTTGTGGCAGTACAGTATTTTAAACCATTTGCTCCTAATTGTACATTAGGTTTTACTGTTTGTGATGCCCAACCTGTAAGAGTAGCATCATAATTTTGTGTGCTTAGACCAGAATTTGAAAGCATGTTACTCATAGAAGTTACATTGCTTATGTTCCAGTTTGCAAGATTTTGATTGAAAGAGGTAGCTTCTTCAAACATTCGCCCCATTTGAGTTACTGCTGCCGTGTTCCAGTTTCCAATATTTTGATTAAAAGAAGTAGCTTTCCAAAACATTTGTAACATCAACGTTACTGCTGTTGTATTCCAGTTTCCGATATTTTGATTGAAGGAACTAGCTTCTTGAAACATACCACTCATACTAATTACTACACTTGTATTCCAGTTGCTGATATCTTGATTGAAAGAACTAGCTTTATGAAACATAAAGCCCATTTCAGTTACCATTGTTGTATTCCAATTTCCAATAGATTGGTTAAAAGAAGATGCTCCAGAGAATACAGTACCCATATTAGTTATTGCACTTGTATTCCAACTCCCAATATTTTGATTAAAAGAAGATGCATTTCTAAACATACTACCTATAGTAGTTACTGTTGACATGTCCCAATTATTCATTGTTACATTTCCTTCAAAAACAGAACAATCTCCAAACATTCCTGCTGTATTTTGTACCATTGTAAGATTGGGAATGTCAGTAGCATTGTATCTCAAATTAGCACAACCATTAAAGGCAAAATTCATAGATCTCCACACGCCAGTACCCCATTCTTCTATGGTTCTAATCTTCAATCTTTCAGAATTATTAATTCCCATAAAAAATTGAGGATAAGAACCTGTAATGGCTATTTCGTATGTATCTCCATTAGTAAGACCTGTAATTATATAAACTCCTGTTTGTCCTGCAACCGAACCATTTCCTACACCTGTATTAGAAAGGTTTGTCCATGTTAAGTTGTAATTGTATCCTCCTCCATTTGTATTAATTTTTATTGTTCCGTCATTGGTTATCCATGTGGTACGGAAAGCAGGTGTGGCAACAACAATAGTATTCCCAAAGAAATAAGCAGCACCTGCTAAAGAACCTCCTCCTAAAGTTTCTCTATTAGCTCCCACAACAGCATAATTTTCTGAAATAGCAGCAGAGATACCAAAATGATCAGTTGCTGATCCGTCACTTGCCATAACTTTCGCTTTTTCTATCCAATTTGTACCACTTCTTTCGAAAATATAAGCTGCGCCAGCATCTGCTCCTTGTGTATCTTCAAGACGAGATGTAATGATAGCACGATTACCTGAAATAGAAACAGATTGACCAAATATATCTATTGCTTCTCCATCACTTGCTAAAAGTTTTGCTTGTTCTGTCCAGTTTGTACCATCACGCTTAAAAATATAAGCAGCACCAGCATTAGAACCTCTTGTATCTTCGCCATACGCTCCCACTAGAGCATAATCGCCTGAAATAGACACAGAGAAGCCAAAAGTATCTTCTGTTTGTGCATCACTTGCTTGTATCTTTGCTTCTTCTGTCCAGTTTGTACCATTTCGTTTGAAAATGTAAGCTGCACCTGTGGCAACTCCTCCTGTAGATTCTCTGTACGCTCCTACAATAACATAATCGTCTGAGATAGAAACAGAAGCCCCAAACAGATCATTTACTTCTGCATCACTTGCTAAAATTTTCGCTTCTTCCAACCAGTTCGTGCCATCTCGTTTGAAAATATAAGCCGATCCTGTATTAAGAGCTCCTGCATCTTCTGAATAAGCTCCTACAATGGCGTAATCGCCTGAAATGGAAACAGAGTGACCAAAATAACCTTCTACTTCTGCAGCACTTGTTAAAACTTTTGCTTCTTCTATCCAATTTACACCATTTCGTTTAAAAATATAAGCAGCACCTGCGTCAGTAGCTCCTGTATCTTCAAGATAAGCTCCTACAATGGCATAATCGCCTGAAATGGAAACAGAGTGACCAAAATTATCGCCTAGTTGTGCATCTCCTGCTACTAGTTTTGCTTCTTGCACCCAATTTGTACCATTGTGTTTAAAAATGTAAGCTGCACCTGCATCAGTACCTCCTGTATCTTCTCCATAGGCTCCTATAATAGCATAGTCGCCTGAAATAGCAACAGAGTAACCAAAATTATCTCCTGCTTGTGAATCGCCTGCTAATACTTTGTCTATCTCAGAGATAGTAAGATCAAACTCTACCCCTGTTCCTGTTATGTCAAATGCAAAAACAGATTCATCACAATCATTACTATTAATTGTAATTGTTGCATTCTTTGTTTCTAAACTAGAAGGCGTAAAAGTAACTGTAAATGTCGTAGAATTTGCTCCTCCGATAAGTGTATTAGTACTGAAATTACTTAGTACAAATTCGTTAGCGTTTGCACCACTTATTACAATAGAAGAAACAGTCAAAGATGCTGTCGCTACATTTTGAATAGTATAGGTAACTGTTTTACTGTTTACTACATTTCCAAAATCAGTATTATTAATAACAGTAGGAATATTTGCAATACCTGAAATAGAAGTTGAGTTACTTTGTATATTTATTTCTGGACATGGATTTTCTTGGGCTAATAAAAGTTTACCATAAGAAGGAGTTGATCCATTTGTTCCATTAAAATCTGCTTTTTTTGTATAAGTATTTGTAGTTGGATTCCATTCAAATACAACTCCTTTATTAAATGAACCTCCCTCAGAAGACATTCCGTAGAACTTACCATTTACTAAATTTAAGCTACTGTAAGGTGCTTTGCCATTCACACTATCCAACTCTATTTTTTTTGTGTAAATATTTGTAGTTGGATTCCATTCAAAGAGAGTTCCATAATTGTTTGTTCCTCCTAAGCGAGTTGATCCATACAATTTTCCTTCAAAAACAGATAAATCTCCCAAAGGAGAATATCCTGTAGCTATATTTAAATCTACTTTTTTTGTATAGACATTAGTAATCGGATTCCATTCAAACATAACTCCTAGATTATTAGATCCTCCATTTCTGGTCATTCCATAAAATTTATTATTTAGAAGTACTAAGCTACCATACATACTATTTCCACTTTGAGCATCTAGATCTACTTTCTTAGTATATACATTTGTAAAAGGATTCCACTCAAAGATAACACCCAAATTATTAGCTCCTCCTAAAGCAGTCGTACCATAGAGCTTGCCTTCAAACTCTACAAGTTGAGATAGAGTGTTGTTTCCTTCTGAAATTATAAAACTAAACTTCCGAGTATATTCATTTGTAACAGGATTCCACTCAAAAATGACACCTCTTTGTTGGTCATTTCCTCCTCCTTGAAGAGTTGTCCCATAGAATTTACCATTAAAGAGGGTTAAAGGTGCTGCTGGATACCCACCACTATTACCAATACCTACCGGTATTTGTGAAGCAAACTCTATTTTTTTTGTATAAGTGTCAGTAGTTGGATTCCACTCAAATATAACTCCTATATTATTTACGCCTCCTTGATAGGTAACACCGTAAAATTTTCCATTATAGAACGTCATACTAGATAGTGGATTTTGTCCCATTTTATTTCCTTGGAAGTCTAGTTTTTTAGTTAAAATATTACTAAAAGCATTAAATTCAAAAAGAACTCCTGCATTTGCACTTCCTCCTGACGAAGTTGTACCATAAAGTCTTCCGTTTATAGAAACTAGACTGCCTTCAGGAAGCATTCCCTCTTGTCCATTAAAAGATCTTTGTAGTATATATTGATTGGTAGTAGGATCCCAAAAGAATATCGTATTTTGTGTTTCTGTTGACGTTAAACCTATTCCATAGAATCTATTATTAAAAATAGTCAAATTTCCTTTTCCTCCTTTGTGAAAATTTGCTGCAAAGTCTATTTTTTCTGTATAAGTATTATCAATAGGATTCCATTCAAAAATAACTCCCGAACTAACTCCATTTGCTCCTTCCGACATGCCATAAAATTTATTGTTCCAAAGTGTTATACCTCCAAACATATATCCGTTGCGAGCAGACAAATCTATTTTTTTTGTATATACATTTGTCGTAGGATTCCATTCAAACAAAGTACCAAATCCATTTGCTCCTCCTGTTAGGGTATTTCCATAGAATTTACCGTCAAAAAATACTATATTTGATCGTGGAGAACGACCATTTTCGGTACTAAAATCTATTTTTTTAGTATAGATATTTGTAGTCGGATTCCATTCAAAGATAACTCCTTTGTCGTTAGTTCCTCCTTCATAAGCCGTTCCATAAAATATTCCGTTTAATAGAGTTAAGTCTGCAAGTGGACGAGCTCCATTAGTATAATCAAAATCTATTTTTTTAGTATAGATACTCGTTGTAGGATTCCACTCAAAAATAACTCCTGCATTACTATTTCCTCCTGATGAAGTGATGCCATAAAACTTACCATTTAGAAGAGTTAAATTTCCTTCAGGACGGGTACCTATAGTATTTTCAAAATCTATTTTTTTACTATATTCGTCTGTTATAGGATTCCATTCAAATATAATTCCTGCCCCATTAGAACCTCCTGTACGTGTCATTCCATAAAACTTACCTTGGTATTCTACTACCTCAGCTACTGGATTTTGTCCTTCTATTTTTTTCATAGAAATAGGTGCAGTAAGTGAAGAAGTCGCATTATCGTATTTTACAATTGCTCCTATATTATCTTCTCCTCCTGCAAAAGTAACTCCGTATAAAGTTTGTGCTTGTATAGTTTGGCTTGGTAGAATACTCAGCCAAATAAGTGAAAACAAAAGTAAAACCAAGCTGTTTCGCTCAAAAATTATCAGTAGTTGTTTCATCAGAATAATAGAATTAAAGTGAATTAAAAAAATATTTGATGTAAGATTAAGATAATAATCTTAGACTATTACTAAAAAAGACAATAAAAAATAGACTTTATAAAGTGAACGTGCGTAATTGCCCAGTGAACGTGCGTATTTTTTATTTTAGCCTAAAATAGTGATACTGAATTACTCATTTTTCAGTTCACTCAACTTTTTTAAAATTGTGCTTCCATGCTTAAAAGAAGTTTCTAAACTGATGGTATGTAAAATTTCAAGTTTGCAGGTTGTTCGGTTGTGTAAGTATTGCTTTTCATAATTTGTTACTTTGTTCAAATTCACTAATTGACTACCATTAATGATGTCTAAATGAGTAAATTTCTCTTCGCATTCTTTGAGTGTTTTGGCTATTTCTATAGTTGTATTATTTTGTAGACAAATAGTAACTAAAGAAGTGTTTGTCTTTTTTTTCGATATATAAAATTTTATCTTCTTCTATCTGATACCCTCCAAACGAAACAAAAAAATCGTCTTTGTAAGTGCGTTTGTAGTCTGATATCAATTTAGCTACCTCTGTATCTGCATCTTTAGAATCAAAGAGAGGTTTATTTAAATAAGCTAAAGGTTTAGGAATAGTAACTTGATATGCCTTTTCTATATATTTTTTGTTGTAATGCGTAGTAAGGTAAGCAAAAGGAATTTTATAGGGTTCTATTTCCTTAGCAATCTCAAAACCTGCAAATTTATTTCCATGTAATTCTATATCAATAAGAATCAAAAAAGGAGTTATAAGACGTATTTGCTGGATTGCTCCTTCTTTTTTATCATAAGTTGCTACTTCGTACTTGTGATATTCAAATAGACTTTTAAGTATTCTTCGCCATTTTGGACTGTCTTCAATAACTAAGATAGTCTTCTTCTGCTTCATCATCTAAAAATAAGTTGTAGTGAAGGGAAGCGCAAGCACCTCCTTTTTCGTGATTGTATAATTTGCATGCACCTTCTCTTAATTCAATAAGGTCTTCTAACAAACTGGTTCCTTCAGCATCTTCTTTTTTCTCTTTTGAGTCTGAATAACCAATGCCATTATCACAGTATTCGATATAGATTTTGTTTTCTTTACGCTCTAATTGTAGGTAAAAAATAGCTCCTTCAAAGCCGTTTGGATAACCATGTTTTAATGAATTTCGGATAAGTTCGATTACAAACTCCATTAGTTTACGTAATTCTGCACTAGGTAAAGATTCAATTTTGTTATCTATTTGAAAATCTATCAAACGATTTGCGCTATAAAGCTCGCTCATGTGCCAGCATAGATTTTTACAATTTTTGGTAATGGAGTCTTCTTGATTAGTTAAATTTTTCTCTACTTTTTCTTCTGAATTTTGTTGTACCACTAAATAATAAATCTGACTAAGGGCAAATATTTTATTTTGATAGGATTGCAATTTCTTAAATTCAGTATCATTGTTTCTAGCTTGAAGTAAAGGAAACTTACCAAAATCTTTTAACATAGGAATATCATTCTGAACCAAATGATTAAAATTAGATTTTGCTTTCTGTGCTTCTCGTTTTTGTAAAAGTGCTCTTTTCTCTGCTTTATTAGCACGACGAACAAAATAGCCTAATAGAAAAGACATAAGGATAAAAAACGATATTCCAATCAATAAATATCTATTTTCTCTTTGTTTTAATAGATTTTCTTGTACTAATTGTTGTTTTTCCCTCTCTATTTTTTCTGTTTCATAAATGACAGGTAGTGTAGCAAGTTGCTTTAATTTTGCAGCCGTATTGATACTATCTAATAATTCTAAATGAAGTGAATCGTAATAAGAAAAATCATCATAACTCCCTTTTCTAACTGCTATGTATTTTTTATTCATAAAATAAAACGTTCTAGTATTTGCATCTTGAAAATAAGGAGAGCTTTTAATTGACTCAAGAAGAATATCTGCAGAATCTAACTTATTTTCTTTTGAAAAAACAGTAGCTAATCCAGAATTATTTTTTAAAATACTAAATAAATTCTGGGTTTCTTCATTTATTTGTTTTGCTTTTTGAAAGTATATCTTAGCACTATCTAGATTGTATTGTTTTAGATAAGCTCTCCCTAAATTATGATAAATTAGGGCTAGTTGACGTCCTGTTTGGTTGTTATCTAAGTAACTTTTTACTATTGGAAACAAGATTGATTTTGCTTTTTTAGGTTGTTTCTCTAATACGATATTAGCTAGATTTTGAGAAATACCATTTACTCCTTCTTGGTTTCCTAATTTGATATACATATCTCTAGCCTTTATAGAATACTCTTCTGCTAGAGTCATTTCTTTATTTTCGGCGTAAAGCATTCCTATATTTTGATATACTTTTGCTAAGGCTAATGTATCTCTCTTATAAATGGCATACTCTTGTGCTTCTAAGAAGATAGATAATGCTTTCTCACTAACTCCTAGTTTTTGTAGGATACTAGCTTTCAGCATCAAATTATCTTTCAAGCGTACCGAATCTGAATCACTTTTATAAACTTGTTCTGCCTTATAATAATTCATATAAGCACTATCAGGAAAATTGGTCATCATGTAGGCAATGGCTAAATTAATATAGGAATTGCCTAATTTTCTTCCTTTAGCTATACTTATCCCTTCATTAAATAGCGATTTTCCTTTTACTACATCTCCTTTACGCATATAGACAATACCCAAATCATTATAATAATTAGACAATTTTTTGTTATTGTTAATTATAAATGGCTGATATTTTTGATAATAATAAATACTAGAATCTAATTTATTTTCGACGGCAAATTCTTCCCCAAGCTTAAGAAAAACAGCCTCTTTATTTATGTTTTTTTTCGTTAATTCTTTTTTTAGGCTATCAATTTTATTAGATAATTTGTCTTGTGCAGAAACATTCAGTAGTAATAAATTGACTGCAAAAAAGATAAGAGCAATTTTAAATTTCATAAGTAAGTATAATAAGGGTATAAAACGTAATCCAATTTACAAAATATTTTATATAAATTAACTTTTCTCTAAAAAAAAACACCTATAGAGAAATAAAATTCTATAGGTATTTTTAATAAGTATCAGAAAATCAAATTTAACTAAGCTGCTGCATTTTCTTTCTTAATCAAGTTCAATGCAGAACCTTCGTGATACCAAGCAATCTGACTTGCATTATAAGTATGATTCAATTTGATAGAATGTTTAGAACCGTCTTTATGAGTTACTTCTAAAGTAAGTTGTTTATTAGGAGCAAAGTCTTTCAAATCCGTAAAAGTAAATGTATCGTCTTCTTGAATCAAATCATAATCCGATTCTGTTGCAAATGTAAGTCCTAACATACCTTGTTTTTTGAGGTTTGTTTCGTGGATACGTGCAAATGATTTTACAATTACAGCAGCAACTCCCAAATGACGAGGTTCCATAGCAGCGTGTTCTCTTGAAGAACCTTCACCGTAATTGTGATCACCAACAACAATTGAAGGAACACCAGCAGCTTTATAGGCTCTTGCCGTAGCAGGAACAGCACCATATTCTCCTGTCAATTGATTTTTTACTTTGTCAGTTGCTTTATTAAACGCATTTACAGCACCAATAAGACAGTTATTAGAAATATTATCTAAATGTCCACGAAAACGAAGCCAAGGACCAGCCATGGAAATATGGTCAGTCGTACACTTTCCATACGCCTTAATCAATAATTTTGCACCTTTGATATCGGTACCTAGAGGAGTAAAAGGTTCTAGTAATTGCAATCTTTCAGAATTTGGATCCACTTTAATTGTAACACCCGAACCGTCTTTCATAGGTTCTTGAAAACCTGCATCTTCTACATCAAATCCTTTTTCTGGAAGCTCGTCGCCTACTGGCTCATCAAACCTCACATCTTCGCCTTTTTTGTTTTTTATAGTGTCTGTCATTGGGTTAAAATCCAAACGGCCAGCAATAGCAATTGCAGCGACAAGTTCTGGAGAAGTTACAAAAGCGTGTGTATTTGGATTTCCATCTGCACGTTTGGCAAAATTTCTATTAAACGAGTGAACGATAGAATTTTTAGGTGCATTTTTAGGGTCAGAATATCTAGCCCATTGACCGATACAAGGACCACACGCATTTGTAAAAATAGTAGCTCCTAGTTCTTCAAAAATACCAATTATACCATCTCTAGCAGCCGTAAAACGAACTTGCTCTGAACCAGGATTAATTCCAAATTCTGCTTTTACTTCAATTCCTTTATCGACAGCCTGTTTTGCAATAGAGGCAGCTCTTGATAAATCTTCATACGAAGAGTTGGTACACGAACCAATCAGTCCCCATTCTACATCTAAAGGCCAGTCGTTTGCTTCAGCTTTTTGTCTTACATCTGTACCTGCCATAGAAACCAAATCTGGAGAAAAAGTGACCATTAATATGTGGCATTAATGTATTCAGATCGATTTCGATAACTTGGTCAAAATACTGTTCTGGATTTGCATATACTTCGTCATCTCCTGTCAAATATTCAGCTACTTCATTGGCTGCATCAGCAACTGCATCACGTCCTGTTGCACGTAAATAACGTTCCATTGAAGCATCATAACCGAAAGTAGAAGTAGTTGCTCCAATTTCTGCACCCATGTTACAGATAGTTCCTTTTCCTGTACACGACATAGATTTTGCGCCTTCGCCAAAATACTCAACGATTGCACCTGTTCCACCTTTTACAGTAAGGATACCAGCTACTTTCAAAATAACGTCTTTTGGTGCAGACCAACCTGATAATTTACCAGTCAATTTTACTCCAATAAGTTTTGGAAATTTCAATTCCCAAGCCATTCCAGCCATTACATCAACAGCATCAGCACCACCAACACCAATAGCAACCATTCCTAGTCCACCAGCATTTACGGTATGCGAATCTGTACCGATCATCATTCCACCTGGGAAAGCATAATTTTCTAAAACTACTTGATGAATAATTCCTGCCCCTGGTTTCCAAAAGCCAATTCCGTATTTGTTAGAAACAGAAGATAAAAAATCAAATACCTCCGAACTTGATTTGTTTGCAAATGCCAAATCTTTTGCTGCTCCTTCTTTTGCTTGAATAAGGTGATCACAGTGAACTGTTGTAGGAACAGCTACCTTATTTTTTCCTGCTTGCATAAACTGCAATAATGCCATTTGTGCTGTTGCATCTTGACACGCAATTCTGTCTGGTGCAAAATCAACATAATCTTCTCCTCTTTTGAATGCTGTTGTTGCTTTTCCGTCCCAAAGGTGATTGTATAATATTTTCTCTGACAAAGTGAGTGGTTTTCCTACTACTTTTCTTGCTTTATCTACACGAGTTTTGAGCTGCGCATAGACTTTTTTCATCATATCTAAATCGTAAAGAGCCATTTGTTTTTTTTATTTAAATTATAAGTAAAAGATTTTCTAAAGATTACATACTCTATTAACTGTTATCTGAAAAAATAGTTAGAAATAGTAATGATACAGAAAGAATAGTAAAAAATCGGTTTGTGAATGCGTGTTTTTTGCTTTAAAATGAAAAATAATGTAGCATTTCCATTTAAACTAGAAAATTACGCACTAGAAAGCAAATTATCAATTTATGGATATTAATTAGAATGATTCTAAAAAGAGAATTGAACTTCATACTTTTTTTTGTAGATTTGAATTGACAACAATTAGTGATTACTTTCCATATAAAATTAAAACAACTATGAAAAGAACCGAAATTTTAGACGAAATATTGAATGAAAACAAAACGAAAAGACCAGTAGCAATTACTGTTGTTTGTATTTTAGGATTTATTGGTGCAGCAATTTCTCTACCTGTTATTTTTACTTCTCTCGCAGAAACAGTAGGTGCTTGGTATCCTCCTTATTTAGGTCTTTCTGTTGTTGTAGGTTTTGTATGTATGATAGGACTCTGGAAGATGAAAAAATGGGCTGCTTATGTTTATACAGTTTTTGTGATTACAAATCAGATTGTACTTCTGGTAATGGGAGTATGGAATGTCATGGCTTTACTCGTTCCTGCTATCGTGGTCGGAATTGCTCTTTATCATGTGGGGAAAATGGATTAAAATAATAGTTTTGTGTAATATCTTTATTAATTACCGAACGGTTCGCTCAAAGCGAACCGTTCGGTACAATTATTTTTTAAGCCTTCACTTCAAGCTCGCTAATTGCCTTTTCAATTCTGTTTATTACTTCTTCTTTTCCTAAAAGTGTAGCTACTTCCATCAAATCAGTGCCCGAACCTGCACCTGTCAGAGCCAAACGCAAAGGAAGCATAACAACACCCATTTTCACACCAGCATTTGTGGCAGCATCATAAACAAGTTGTTTTGTTTGCGCTTCGTCGGTTAATGATTCTGTTTTTCCTAAAAGTTCTACAAAAGAAGTAAGTCCTTTTACGGCATCAGCATTCCATTTCTTAGCAACTAAATCGCTATCATAATCAGAAGGAGCTTGCAAGAACACTTGTGAACCTTCCCAAAAATCACTCATAAAGACAGCTCGTTCTTTCAATATTTCGGCTAATTTTTCTAAGTAAGAAGTATCAGCAAGTGAGTTCATAACCATTTTCGAAGCCAAATAATCAGCAATTTCATGGTTTGGTTTGTTGCGTAGATAATTTTGATTAAACCATTTTGCTTTATCAAAATCAAACCGTGCACCCGATTTATTTACCTTCGAAATATCAAATTTTTCAATCAATTCTTCCATTGAAAAAATCTCCTCGTTATTCCCTGGATTCCAACCCAAAAGTGCCAAAAAGTTTACGACAGCAGCAGGCTCAAACCCCCATTCTCTAAAACCTTCAAATTTTTCATCTCCCGTTCCTTGTCCGTTCCATTCTAAAGGAAAAACAGGCATATTAAATTTCGCACCATCACGTTTTGAGAGTTTTCCGTTTCCATCTGGTTTCAAAATCAAAGGCAAGTGAGCAAATTTTGGCATCGTGTCTTCCCAACCCAAATAACGATACAGCAGCACGTGCAAAGGAGCAGAAGGCAACCACTCTTCGCCACGAATAACGTGTGTAATTTTCATTAAATGGTCATCGACAATATTTGCCAAATGATACGTAGGCATTCCGTCAGACTTCAACAAAACTTTATCATCAATCGCAGACGAATGAACCACAACCCAACCACGAATCATGTCATTTAATCTAACTTCCTCTTTACGTGGAACTTTCAGACGAATTACATATTTCTCTCCACTTTCCAACAGACGTTTTGTTTCGTCCTCTGGCAAAGTTAAAGAATTACGCATTTGTGTACGAGTAATACTGTTGTATTGAGGAGAGGCAACACCTGCATTTTTCAAGCGTTCTTTCATCGCTTCCAAATCTTCCGACGTATCAAAAGCATAATAGGCATGTCCGTTTTCGATAAGCTGCATAGCGTACTCCTTATACATATCTTTTCGTTCAGACTGGCGATAAGGTGCATATTTTCCTCCGTGTTTAGGACTTTCAGTAGGCACAATTCCGACCCATTCTAAGGCTTCTAAAATATATTCTTCTGCTCCTTCTACAAAACGAGTTTGGTCGGTATCTTCTACACGAATAATAAACTCGCCACCGTGTTTTTTGGCAAATAAATAATTAAAAAGGGCAGTTCGAACGCCTCCGATATGTAAAGCTCCAGTAGGAGAAGGTGCAAAACGGACACGTACATTTGATGTGGTATCTTTACTCATAAAATTGTTTCTATATAGTTTTTTGATGTAATTCTAGTTTAAAGCACAAATTTACGAAAAAATAATGAGGCTTGTATTTAACTTGTGCTATACTTCTTGTCTGGTTTTAAATTCTTAACTTGATGTTTGGCTTTGTAGTTCCTTGTATTATTTCTTGTAAAATTATATTTGCTATCTTTATAGCATTGTTTTTCCCAATGATTGGGAATTGGAAGGGTTTTTGTACAACTAAATTAGAATCAACTTATGATAAAATTATCAAATACTCCTGAAAATATTGCTCTCATACAAGCATTTATTGATGAAACAGGAAAGCGAATTAGAGAAGGTGTAGAAATTGAATTTACTCGTAAAGCATCTACAGAATTAAAGAATTTGATGGTTAATTATGATATTAACGAAAATGATATTCAAGATGCTATTTTAAATCTTACAGTAAGCAATTATCATAGAGGTATTGATCCATCAGCAAATGAAGATTTTAATGTGTGTTCTTTTCGTGTAGTAATAGGAGAACAAAATTTGGAAATCTATCTAAAATACGGACTTGACAATGAAGGAATTCAATTATTAGTTTTTTCTAATCATACACCAGATTATTCAATGAATCAACCATTTAAATAGTAAAATTATGAACAATCAAAAGTTATTGACACGAAGAAACGAAGTTACAGATGAATTGAAAGAAACTGTAAAGGAAATGTATAAAGGTATTAGTTTAGTTTATGATGAGTTTTATTACTTAGATTATGAAGTAGATGAAGATACAGGCAGAATAAGCAAAGATAAAAAAGTAAGACATTATACAAAAAGTCAAATGGGTCGTAACTTAAAGGCTCTCAAAAGTGCTTATCTTGTAGCAAAAGGAGCAGCCCAGCCAAAAGAAATAATCGATTTTAGAAAGAAATATGATATTCCTGCTTCTGTTTTGAGTGTAATTTTGGGGTTTAGTAAAAATACTATTTCGAATATTGAAAATGAAGGCGTAACCTCGTTGCCTAGTGGAAGGCTGATAAAAGTATGTATAGAAAATAAAAACATAATTCATAATTATATTGAAGTATGTGATTCTATTGATTTAGATAAAAAAAATGAATTGATACAAAAATTATCTCAATCGTAATTTATTAATCTTTACTATAATCAAATCATGACAAATAAAGAAAAATTCTTGCAATTAATTTCAAAAGAAGAATCTACAACTTTAGAGAAAGCAAAAGAAAGAATAAAAAATAGAGCTATGTTGAGAGAATCTCAAAAAATTGCTTTAAAAATTCTTTCTAAATTAGATGAATTGGATTGGTCACAAAAGCAACTTGCAGAAAAAATGGCAGTCAGTCCACAATATATAAATAAGGTTGTGAGAGGAAAAGAAAATCTAACACTTGAAACATTAATTAAATTACAAGAAATACTAGATATTCCTTTATTGGCTAGTTTTGATGATAAAGAAATAATCAAATAAAATCTACAAGAAACATGTCAAAAAAAACAGTATTTACAAGAGAAAATGAAGTTACAGAAGAATTGAGAGAAACTGTAAAAACTACACACAAAGGAGTTGTTTGTGTCTATGATAGACTTTACTATTTAGATTATGAAGTAAACGAATATACAGGAAAAATAAATAGAGAAAAGAAAGCGAAATTTTGCACGAAAAATCAAGTTAGTCGTAATTTGAAGGCTGTTAAAGAAGCATATTTGATAGAGTTAAAAAAGCAAGCCGAAAAATGATTGTTTTTTATAAAATATTCAATCTAATCCTCAATTATTCCCTCTTTAATAGAAAAAGTAAAAGTAGTTCCTTCATCTTCTACACTATCGACCCATATTTTACCGTTCTGTTTTTCTACAAATTCCTTACAAACCATTAAGCCTAAACCTGTTCCTTTTTCGTTGGCTGTTCCTCGTGTAGTGATGTGTTGGTCGGTAACAAAAATCCGTTGTTCGGTTTCTTTGCTCATTCCTACACCTGTATCTCTTACAAAAATATGAACTGTTTTTTGAGTTTTGTTTTCTAAAGTAGTTGCATCAGAATTAAAATCAGAATCAAATAAAATAGCTCCTACCGTAACTGTTCCGTCTGTATCTGTAAATTTTATGGCATTACTGATAAGATTACGCAAAATAAAATTAAGCAAATTTGGGTCTGCTTCTACCAGAATACTCTCATCAATTTGAGAAACTTGAAGGTTTATTTTTTTGTTTTTTGCTGTTGGAAGTAATAATTCTATATTTTTTTGAATGTAATCAGCTACCAAAAGAGGTTCTAATTCGGTTACTAAATGTCCCATCTGCGCCCTAGACCATTGCAAAAGATTTTCCAAAAGGTCGCCTACATTTCCCAACGACTTATTTATATCTCTCGTTATTTTTGTAATTTCTTCATCACTAAACGCATTTCGATACGAAATAAACATCTTCAAAAAGTTTTGTAAGGTAGCTAAAGGCGCACGCAAATCGTGTGAAATAATTGAAAACATACGGTCTTTTATGCTATTGGACTGCGAAAGTTCGGTTTCAGACTCTTTTAACAATGAATTTGTAAGAGCTAATTCTTTGTTTTGAAGTTTTAATTTATCAGTTTGTTTTTCTATTTCTATTTCTAATAATCTACGTTTTCTTTCTAAAGAACTCGTTCTCCAACGCACATAAGCCACCAGAATCATAAATCCTAGAAATATACAAGCCACCAAAAACCACGTTTTTTTCCAAATGGGTGTAGCAATTGTGAAGGAATAGGTAGCAGGATTATTTGCCCAAATTCCATCATCGTTCGTCGCCAAAACCTCAAAATTGTAAGTTCCGTCTTCTAAGTGAGAATAATAAGCAAAATTTTGTGTCATTATTTCCGACCAATTCTCATCAAATCCTTTTAATCTATACTTAAATTTTACTTTTTCTGGATAACGAAACGTAATAGTCTTGAAATCCAAACGCAAACTATAATCATCATACGGCAAAATCAAATCTTTTTCAAAATTTCGTTCTTCTCCAAAAATGCGAAAACCACTCAAAACTACTTTCGGACGAACTAAATTAATATGATCATTTTGTCCAATATAATGAACTAATCCTCGTGTAGTTCCAAACCACAAATCGCCATTAAAATCCTGTTCTACGGCACTTCTATTGGCTTCCGTTCCGATAAGTCCGTCCGATTGATGATAAATTTTTGCCAGATCATCTTTTGGTCGAAGCCTAGTAATTCCTTTTCTTGAACCAATCCAAATATTATAATTTCTGTCAGCAGCAATAAAATACGAGTAATTCGAAGCCAATCCGTCTGCTGTTGTATATTTTTTGATTCCCTGTTCTGAATACGCAAAAACCCCTGAACCTTCCGAACCAATCCATAAAGTATTTTCTGCATCTTCTATAAAACAGGTTGCTTTTACTTGACTAAATTCTGGAAGAGCATCTAAAACAGTCAGTTTGTCATCTTTCCAATACGACAAAGTATAATCAGAAGAAGCAATCCAAATCCTGTTTAGTCTGTCTTTATAAATATTCTGAATACGACTTAATTGAACCGTTTTTGTAGGCAAAATTTGAGTAAAACGATTTTCTGTTTTTATGTATTTGAAAAGCCCCCAAGAGTTTGTCGCTATCCAAATATTTCCATCGTCATCAGCCGTTATTTTATTAATCATTTTATCAGGCACATCTTTAATTGACTTTAAAGAATTATTGGCAGGGTCGAATATAAAAAGTCCTTTTTTCTCTGTTCCTATCCATATTTTACCCAAAGAATCTTGAAAGAGCGTTCGAATAATGGTTTGAGAAAGAGCTTCTAAATACGGTTTGAAAACAGTCGAATCTCCTTGTTTGGTAAGTGAAGTTATGTTTTGGTCTGTTCCTAAAAGGAGTGTTTTTTCATCAAGACGAAGTACGGACAAAATATTCTCGCTCAAAAGTCCGTGTGTATAAGTATAAATCTCAAACATTTCGTTGAGCATCTGTACAAGCCCGTTATTTTCTGTTCCTATCCAAATGCTTCCCTCATAATCTTGCAAAATACAAGAAACTGCCAAACCCGGAAGCCCATTTTTTGTAGTATAATGTTCTATACTAATTATTTTTTCGTCTTTTTTTGATGCTTCTATTCTAAAAAGACCATTGTTTTTTGTTCCTATCCAAAGTTTTCCTCGTTTGTCTTCTAATATCGAAGTAATATATTCTTTTGCTATTTCTGCTCGTTCTGGAAATGCCTTTTTAATACTGTTTGTAGAAACAAAATTATAAATTCCGTTATCTTTTGTTCCTATCCAAAAACCAATTTGTCCATTTTTTTTTCGTTTAATACAATGCACTTCAATTCCCTGCAATTCTTTTATTTTTCCAGTAAAAACAAATTTTTCATTTTTGATTGCAGCTACAAAAAGTCCACTATCTGTACCTACTAAAAATTCATTACTAGATAATTTTTCAAAAACATTACATCTTTCGGTGTGCGTATTTACAAGTGGAAAGTAAGAAGTTTGATAATCGAAAGATTGTTTGGTTTTGGTAGATTGATTTTCGTTACTTGTTTCATTATCTACTTTGTTAAAACTAATCTTGAATACGCCTTCTCGCTCTGTCAATGCCCAAATATATTCCTCTTCTACACAAATTTGTTGAATCCGACTAAGCAAATTTTGAGTAAGCAATTGAACACTCCAAATAGAATCTGTTTTTCTGTTGTGATAAGAAAGAAGTCCTTGTGGGTGTCCGAGCCAAGTTCCACCACGAATAGAATCAGTCGCTAAAGTAGTAATAAAATTATCCGTAAGTCCGTCATTTTGTGTGAAGGGCTGCATATCGTGTCCATCAAAACGAGCCAAACCATTTCCTGTTGCTACCCATAAAAAACCGTTTCTATCTTGCGCTGTTCCATAAATATCTCCTTGAGGCAATCCTTCATCTACGTCGTAATGACGCAAACCAATAGATTGTGCAAACGAATAGTGCCCAAAAGGTAAGAAAAGGAATAAAAGAAAGAATAGTAAAAAATTTTTCATGCAGTAGTATTTAACACAACTATCAAAACTATTCATTTTTTATCAAAACTCAAACACTATTTTGACACAAAAAGCACATAACACACTTTTATACAATAACCTAGCAATCAACTTGCTCTGAGATAACCTTTCAGTTTTTTTAGGTTCTCTATCGAAGCAGCATAGTTGAAAATTCCGTGTCGCTCTTCGGAGGGTAATTTCAAAAGTTGAGAATAGTCTATGTATTCTACCGAAGTAATAATTTGATTTTCGCCTTGTTCGGGGTCAAAACCTGTTTGTAGCTTTCCACCAACAGGACGAACAGCAAAAAATAATTCTACTGCATGAATAGGCATTTTTACATATTCATAAACGCACATAAAATAATCAATTTCTATTTCCAGTCCAGTTTCTTCCAAAAATTCTCGTTGTAGTGCATCAGTTGCTGTTTCTCCTACTTCTATTCCACCACCAACAGGCGCAAAAAATGATTTGTTTTGCTCCAAATTTTGTTTTAGGTCTGAAGAAATTCCTTTCATATTTACGACCAGTAAACGATTTTTTTTATCAATGCAAATTCCACAAACTCGTGTGCGAACTTTGTTTCCGTATAATTTTTCCAATGATTTATCCATATAAATAAAGTTTTGAAGTAAGAGGTATGAAGTAAGAAGTAGTGAAAGGAAATTTCTAATTACCACTAAGTACATTAAGAGAATAAACAGTTTCACGAGGAATGAAATAAAGTTTTGAAGTAAGAGGTATGAAGTAAGAAGTAGTGAAATGAAATTTCTAATTACCAAGTGAATTTTAGCTACAGAGTAGCGTAATGTTTGTAGAAAACGATAGAATGTAAGAATTTCAAGCTGCGTAGCTGCGTAATGTTTGTAGAATGCGTAGTTGCGTAATATTGTTATTCTTTTATTTTCAGAATTGAAATTTCCACCATTCCCTAATCTCCATTCCCCCAATCACTTTTCAACCACAAATATCATTCTATCCGAAATACCTTCTTCAAATTCAGATAAATCATAATCTCCAAAAATACGTGCTACCGTTAAGTTTGCATTTCTGAAATAGCGCAAAAAATCAACTGAACGAATCGCTCTCACTCGTTCTTGAAAATGAAAATCTTTTCCTTTATCTTCAAAATGAATATCTTTTACGATAAAATTATCTTGTATAGATTTCGAAATTTTAAAAGTAATTCCTTCTACAATTTTCTCTTCATATTTGACAAGATTTTTTATAGTTTTTGTTGTATTAAAGAAATCTAATACAATTCTACCCTCAAATTGTAGTGCTTTTGCCATTGCTGTAATCGCTTTTTGATTTTCCTTGTCAGTCTGGAAATATCCAAAACTGGTAAAAAGATTTAAGATAAAATCAAAATGATTCGTTTTATACACTTCTCTCATATCGTGCTGATTGAACTGCAAACGTTCGTTTTCAAACTGCTTTGCATATTCAATACTTTCTTCAGACAAATCTATTCCTTCCACAGAAAGTCCTTTTTTGTTGAGATAAATAGAATGACGACCTTTTCCACACGCCAAATCTAGTAGTTTGTCATTAGGAAGAAAATTAAGATACAAACTCAAATTATCTATAAACAGATGAGCCTCTTTGTCATCTCTATCTTTGTATAAAATGTGATAATAATGAGAATCGAACCACGTTTCAAACCATTCATCTTTATTCTGACCAGAAGTAGGAAAATCAGAATTGTTTTGAGAAATATTCTCATCTTTATTGTTTATATCTTTTGGATTAGTTGATTTTGACACGGCAATTTAGAAGGAAAAAGTAAAGGGTAAAATGAAAGAAACACAAATTTAGTATATCTTTACGACGAATTGATTAAGAATTTTGAGTTTGTATTTGTTTTTAGATAAAAAACAGTTAGTTTAGATTATATTTTTTTATAATTAGGTAGCTGACAGTTTCCAACTGTCAGAGAATTGTCGTATTTCTAAAATGCGAACCTATTAAAAAACTATTATATTTCTGACAGTTGGAAACTGTCAGCTACGGAACTACTAATTTATCTGCAAGTTGTGCAAATTTATATGAAACAAACCTATCCACCAATAGTTTTTTTGACTTCGGCTACCGAAACGGCTGCTTTTTTGGCTGCCGATGTAGCTCTTTCAACACCTCAACGCACAGGAACGTGTGAACTGATAATGACTTCGGAGAATATTTTTTCGGAAGTTTTTCAACGTTTGGACGAGAAAGAATTTAGTGATAGGCTTTTTATTTTTCATTGGATAGGAGATTCTAATGATTCTACATTTACTGAACAGCTTATTCGTCGTTTGGCTGCAATGCCTAATCTGGCTTGTCTGGTTTTGGAAGATATTTTGATTCCTCCTTCGGCTACCATCGCACACCTTTTACCGATTACAATTGCCATTTCAAAAAACCAAGATAGGGAAGATGATAACATTTTTAGTAGTCATTTTTACGAACAATTAGCACAAAATAACTCTATAAAAGAAGCCTACAATTACGCATCAAGAAAACTTCCAAACACGTCTTCAACGTTATTTGTCAAACCAAGTGCAGAACATACACTTGATTTTACGCTTTTACAGACCAAGAAAATAGAAGAAACTCCAAAAACGCCAGAACAGGAAAAAATAGAACGTTTCAAAAAAATTGTACAACAAAAAGCTCGTTTTTCGGCTTTCTCAAAACCAGAACTTTTACTTTCCAAACAGGAGATAAAACTGTTTGATGAATACAAATTCGAACTTGCTCCTCTTTCAGATATCGAAAATCATTTGTACAGTCGAAGTGTTAAGAAATTAAATCAACGAAAAAGACAACAAAGACATTTATATAGAGCTATATTTTTCTTGACTTTCTTTTTGGTTTTGGCAGGTTTGGGTTTTTGGCTGCAACATCAAGAATACGAACGACAAGCAGAAGCGCACAAAACACAAACTCGTCAGCAACAAGCTAATTTCTTGACTTATTTAGGAGATAATCTACAAAAAGAAAATGCCACAAAAGCAATCCGAATAATAGAAAAAGCTGTAAGAGAATATCCAACTCGCTTAGCTCAAGGTTCTTTGTACTCTCATTTTTACAGTCCAAATCTGTATTATTCGGCTCAAATTCCGATTAGAAATAATAATAGAAATAATAATAAAGATAAGAAAAATGAAGAAGTGATAAATTATGCTGTTTCGTCTGATGGACAATGGTTGGCTTATTTTGAAAATCAAAGTGAATATGGTAGTAATAATGTAAAAAGTGGAAAGAATGCAATTTTTATTCGTTCCTTGCAAGGCGATGTGATCAAAAAAATAGAAAAAGATGTAGCCATAGAAAAGGTAATTTTTTCAAATAATGTGCCATATCGTTTAGCTATTGGTTTTTCGAATGGAAAAGTCGAAATTTTAGATGTGTATGGAAAAAGTTTGTTAGAGTTGCAGGCTCATCAAGACACTATTTCTGGACTTTCATTTTCAAAAGATGACACCAAAATTATTTCGGCTGCTGATACAACGGCACTTATCTGGACAACGGCAGGAGAAGTTTTGGACACAATTAATGGAAACCAGAGCAAAATTCTGAAGATGCGTTTTTCTCCTAATCAACGAATTCTTTTTACAGAAGCAAAAGATAGTGTAATCGCTGTTTGGGAAGGTTCGAACTTGATTTCTACCTTTGAAGGAACAAAAGCAAAATGGCTCTCTGATAATTACATACTTTTAAAACAACAAGAAAAGGTAAAAGAAGACAAAAGTAAGGAAACCAAAATCACTAAAAACAAACTCAAAATTCAAGATGAAAGTGAGAATGAATTAGAAAATCAAAAATGGATAGTTTGGGATATTTCTACAAACAAAATTAAAAAAGAACTTCAAAATTCAAAGCAAATACTAAAACAAGATTCTGCTTCTTTTTGGGTAATCAACGAAAAAAACACATTAAAGAGATATTATTTTCAGAGTGATTCGGTTACGTTGTGGCAAAGAGATGTAGCTTATTTTGCTATGTATAAAGGAAATAGTTTGATTGATGGTAACAAATGGGTAATTATTTCGCAAGATGGTTGGTGTAAAGTTCGTTTTGCTGATGGAAGTGAATCCAAAACTAAGCTGGAAGATTTGCCAATCAAAGAACCTTATTTTACACAAGACGGAAATTATTTGGTTATTCAGACTAACGAAAATATTACATTTTGGCGAGCAACTTCTCCTCAAATACGTTTTGCAGACAAGCAGCAAGGAGCAAAATGGCTTATTCAGAACGCAGCAAACGGAACTTCTGCAAAACAAAAAAGAGATGTACAACTCATTTATTATTCTGGAAATATTTATAGACTGGCAGACCAAAGCGAAAACGCAAAAGCAGAGTTTGCAGCCGATAAAGTAATCTTACATCCTTCTCAAAATTACGTCTTAACACTCAAAAATTCTGTTGTTTCATTAGATGAGTTTGATAAAGCAAATCTAGCTTACCCAGAAAAACCATTCAAAATTACCAATCTTTTTACCAAAAAGGCAGAATATAAAAGTGTCGGTTTGTCTGAAAAAGGTAGTTTCGTTTGGGCAATTACGCAGTTTAATCAACTTCATTTGATAGATTTGCAGGGCAAAATTTTTCATACTCAAGAAGTAAAACCTAACACAGAAGTAACTTGCTCTTTTGACGACAAACAGTTGGCGTTTGCTCAAAACATAGCAGGAAGTTTGAAACCGTACAAGATTTTCCATTTAGATACAAAGCAGGGTTACGAATTAGATACTCGTTTGGAGCGTGCGAATGTTTCATCGTTTTTCTTTTCTCCTTCTCAAACTGGACAGCAACCGTATTTGATTTCAGCATCTAGCAACTGGACAGACTTTTGGGATATGAAAGGGCGCAGAATGAAGGCTTTAAAAGGTGGAAATCCTGTTTATGGAAAAGAAATGATTCTGACTTCTTCGAAAGGACACTTTTATATCGCTACGCTAAATGCTGATAAAGTATATCATCAAGAAGTAGAAAATCTTGAAAAAGCTACTTTAAGTGCTGATAAAAATTATATCGTTTTAGAACTAAAAGAAAATCTACAAGTTTGGAAAACTTCGCCTTTCGGAATCATTCAATGGATAGAGGAAAATAAAATTTATCAACTTTCTACACAAGAACAAAAACAATTATTGCTTCGATAACGTATATAGTTATAAGAGGTCAAAATTAAACAGTTTACCAAAAACTAGTTAATTATTTTTCAGACTTCAACTTTTTATTATTTCCTTCATTTTTTAAACTTCAACATTATGTTTACGATTCTTTTAGATAATGCTCTTTCTGCTATTGGTGGTGGTTTGGGTGGTGTTTTGGCACTTTTATATGCTGCTTTTGTTATTTATGGTTTGTACAGAGTATGGACTTCTCCTAGCGCAATGGGAACAAAAGTACTTTGGTCGGTAGCTATTTTCTTTTTGCCATTATTAGGTACAATTCTTTATCTTGTAATAGGCGACTAACTTCCCACTAGCTAAGATAATTTATTAAAATTATTCAATTAGGAAAAACCTGAATTCTACTTTTGTAGCGTTTGGGTTTTTTTTTTGATTAATTTTGAAGGAGTAAGTGATATAGTTTTGCAAAGCAGCTTATAATTTATTCAATATCTTGCTATAGCTTTTTTAGCTGAGCTTAAAAGGTAAATATTTTTGTTTCTAATTTGTTAGATTTGTAGTATTGATTGTAGAGCAGAAAAAGGCAGAATACAAATACGTGGTACAGCTAGTTTTTCTTCGCAACAACTTTGAATGAGAAGGTAGTTTTAAACCAAAATCTACTAAAGTTCTGTCTTTATTCCGATAACCAAAATATCATCTGTTTGATTGTATGTATTATCTTGCCATTCTGCTAAAGTTGTATCTAAAATTTCTTTTTGCTGACTAAGGCTTTTCTTATGATTAGAATAGAGTAATTCTCTAAATCTTTTTTTCATAAATTTTTTATCTTTCGCTCCTCCAAATTGATCTTGATAACCATCAGAAAACATATAAAAATGTGTTGGTTCTGAAATGTCTAGTTTGTGTTTACTAAACTGACGTTTTTCTTCGTTTTGATGTCCTCCTATTGGCGTTTTGTCTGCTTTTATTTCTCTTAATTCTTCATTTTGAATGATATATATAGAATTTTTTGCTCCTGCATATTCTAATATTTTATTTTCTGTATCAATAACACAAATAGCTACATCCATTCCATCACGATTTAGAGTTTCCTCTTGTTTGAGTGCATAACGAATTTTTTCGTGTAAATCATTCAAGATTAAATTAGGTGAGGTAATCTGCTTTGAGAATATCGCCTCTTCCAAAATATTCATTCCTATCATTGACATTAATGCTCCCGGAACACCGTGTCCTGTACAATCAGCAGCCACAATAACTGTTTTTTTTCCTATCTGTTCGCAAAAATAAAAATCTCCTGAAACAACATCTCTAGGTTTATAAAAGATAAAGTAATTTTCTTTCTGCAAACTTTTGTCTATACGTTCAGGAAAGGGAAGCATTGCTGTCTGAATCTTCTTTGCATATCTTATGCTGTCTGAAATATGCTTTTCCTTAGCAATTAGTTCAGTCATTGTAAGCAACAAAGTTTCATTTTGAGCATTCATCTCTTCACTTTGCTGGTTTATCTCTTCATTCTTTTGTAAAATCTCATCATTGAGTACTTCTAGCTCTTCTTTCTGCTTTGTAAGCAATTTATACAAATCATAAACTTGCTCAAAAACGCCTTCTTGCGCTTTTTCTTTCTCTGCAAAAATACTTATTTCCTCTTGCAGTTCTGCAATTTGAGCTTCTTTTTCAGCCAAGATAATTTTCCAGTCTTTGGGAGGGTTCATTGTTTTAGTTGATAATTTGGGTAAAGTAAATTTTTCATACACTTCTAGTACCGTATAACGTAAGTTTATTAATTAAAAGTAATGACGTTTTATACTCCACCGTCAACGAGGCTAAAACCGTCGTTGAGGTTTTTGAGTAATAATCCTCGTTGACGGCAAAGCCTTAACGACGGTAGAAAAATGCTAACAAATTTATGTCACACAGTATTTAGTATTACCAAATTTTACTTCGAATAGATATAAAATTACTTTCAAATACAAGAGAAATATGTTTTATTTTTTCAAAATCGTACACAAACTTACGAAGTCGTTAGTGTGTCATGCTGCAATTCTACTAAATGTGTACGGATCTAAATTTTATTTGACCTAATTCGCAGTCTGACAAGTAACTAGCCATTCTTTAGCATTATCTACATCATCAAAAAAACGAACTTGAATTTCCTTCATATTGTCTTTTGCCGAATCTACATATTTATCTACAGAAAACTGAGCAAAAACATTAGAAGGAACAATTACTGCCAAAAAACGTCCACCAGCTTCATACATAGCAGGATTCCATTCTTCATTCCAATAATTTTGTATGGATTCACTTAGCACTTCCAACTTTAACGTATTGCCTATAAAAGCAGTAAGGTTTGGATTCTCTTTTCGTTTTTCTTCTAAAATTTTTGTGATTTTTTCACAGAATGGTTTTACTGATTCCATTTTTTGGAAGCCTTTCCAGTCAATGATGAAACACGGCGTTTGCTCGTCGTAATATAAGTCAGCGAATTTTTCTGATAGGATAGTTGTCATAAATAATTATATTGTTTTTCATAAAAAAGTAATAGTTTGGTATAGCAGATGAGTATCTCACGATGTTAAATTTTTCGCTAAGTTATATAAAAATGATCTATTTTTCTTGCTTTTTGGTATAAAATTTTAGAAGAGTAAAAAAATTGGTTGTTTTGTAAGAAGTATGATAAGCATTTTATTTGTCTAACTATTTGAAAAAGAGGACGTTTGATCGTCTTTTTATAGTTATTAAAGAAATAAAAACAACCGTTGCCTGTACTCGTTGTAGCAGTACTACAAGCTTGAGTTCAACTAAATATCACAAAAAACAGTAAGAAATCGTATAAGAATAAGCAAAATTATCTCTGTAAATACTGTTCTAAGCATTTTATTAGTGATTATTGCTTACATTACAAAGGTTGCTATTCTTCTATTACCCAATGTATAAAAGACATGTTTGTTCGTAATTTAGGAGTTCGTGATATAGCAGTATTAGAAGAAATCAGTTTCAAAAAAATATTATTTGTTTTAGTTAATTGTTGTACTATTTTAAGTTGCAAATAAAATTATTATGACTATTTAGAAATAGATGATTTATGGACTTTTGTAGGTAAAAAGTATAACAAAGTATGGCTCATTTATGCTTATCCTAAAGAAAAAGGAGGCTACGAAGTAGCATCGAAGGTAATTTGGAAAAAGAAATACAAAAATAGCAAGGAAATTATACAAAATAATGAAACAAAAAGACATAAAATGGTCAAATTTAGCTTATGATAATTGGAGAAGTTTTAAATAAGTTTTTCAAAACGAGCCTTCTTTAATAGGAAAAGAACATACGAAAGGTATTGAAGGTAATAATTGTAGATTGTGACACCGAACACAAAGAGTATTTAGAAAGTAGTGTAATTTTTCTAAGAAAGAAGAAAGTTATATTAAGCATTTTGAGTGAGTTTTTTATTATATTAATTTCGGATTTGTATGAGATAGATTTATCATATCTTTGTTGAAGACCACCGAAAGTTTGTAAAAGGAGAGTTTAGTCTGAAACTATAAGTTATAACTAAACTAGAAAAAATAGTTGATTGCAAAATCTAAATTCTATTTTCATTTTAGTGAATAGAAAAACCACTACTTTTTTGAGGTAGTGGTTTTTTTGTTTCGTACTTTTGTATTTCAACGATTGCTAAAGATAACTAATTATTAGCGACGTTTTCTTGATAAGTACGTCATCAAAACTAAAAAAAATGAAACCTCAAATCCTACAGAACATTCCTCTACAATCTTATAACACGTTCGGAATAAAAGTAATAGCCAAAAATTTTGTAGAAGTAAAAACTGTTGATGAATTACTAGAAGTTTTGGAACTAGTAGAACAAGAAAATTATTCTTCTATCTTTATTTTGGGAGGAGGAAGTAATGTTCTTTTTTTGAAGAATTTTGAAGGATTGGTAATCAAAAATTCTATTAAAGAGATTAGTGTTACACAGCAAACAGAAGAAAATGCAACTCTTTACGTAGGTGCAGGCGAAAATTGGCACGAGTTTGTACTTTTCTGTTTGGAAAATAATTATGGTGGAATAGAAAATTTATCACTAATTCCGGGAACAGTAGGAGCTGCACCGATGCAAAATATTGGAGCATATGGAGTTGAAATCTGTAATACCGTACTGCGAGTAAAAGTAATTGATAGAAATACAAAAGAGCAGATTTGGATTTCGAATGCTAAATGTCAGTTTGGTTATCAAAGCAGTATTTTCAAGCATCAAGCAAAAGATAAGTATATTATTGTCGGTGTAGAATTTAGATTAACTAAGAAAAATCATATTCTAAATACTTCTTATGGTGCTATTCAAGATTCATTAAACGCTTTAAACTTACAGAAAAATCAAATTCCTACCATTAATCAAATCAGTAAAGCAGTTATTGAAATTAGAGAATCAAAATTACCCAATCCAAAAGAGATAGGAAATGGAGGAAGTTTCTTCAAAAATCCTGAAATTCCTGCTGTCCAATTCGAAGAATTAAAAAAAGAATTTTCTGATATTGTTGGTTATCCAATTTCTGATAAAATAGTAAAAGTTCCTGCTGGTTGGCTCATAGAAAGGTGTGGTTGGAAAGGAAAAATAGTTGGAAATACTGGCGCACACAAAAATCAAGCTCTTGTTTTGGTAAATTATGGCAATGCAAAAGGGCTAGAAATTTGGAACTTAGCCAAACAAATCCAGAAATCTGTTTTTGACAAATTTGGAATAATGATAGAACCTGAAATTAATATTGTAAAGTAATAAAAAGCCCATTTAAAGTCCATTTATTTCCTGCCTTCCATTTGCCCTTCTTTTATTTTCTTCTGAACCAAGTCAGAAGTTTTTATAAAGGTCATTAATTCTCCTTCTTCAAATTCATCATTACAATTATTCTCAAATACTTGTTGAGGTAATTCTTTTTCTAATCTATAATAAATTTCTTCTATGTAATAGGTGTTTTGGTCAGCATAAATAACCGTTACTATACTTGCAGAATACAGTTGGGCACTCAAAAGTGTACCAAAAAACATACGGTCGTCTTCTGGATAAGAAATATATCCTTCCAAATTTTTGGGAAATAAAGTGGCTGATAAAGTAGAATCTTGAATCATTTCGAAATATTTTTTCAAAGTAATCGTCGGCTTATTCTCTTTAAAATAAGGCAAAAAAATCAAGTTAGAATTTAGAAGTTCTTCCGATTGTTGCTCATTCAAAATAGTTTCACATTTTTTCAGAAAAGGACGATAATCTGCTCTTCCCATATGATACACTTTTCCGTCTAACCCTACATGTTTGTCCGAACCTGCATCACGCCTTCCTTTATCAACTTGTGCATAGATTTCAACTTTTAGATTTTTCGGAATTTCAAAATTAGTTTTCATAAGAGTTGTATTTGATGAATATGTAGCAGGTTTTGAAGAGGAGAAAGTGCAAGAAAAATTTATCCAAATCAGTAAAATTAGAGTCAAGAGTATTTTTTTTTCATAAAGTAATTTAGTAAATAAAAGCTCAATTTTTCAGATTTTAGTCTAAAAAAAACTAATTTTTGATAGCCTTTTCGTAAATACTCTTAAAGTGTTCAATGTAAGGGGGTTAAAGTTTGTTAAGTACATTTTTAAAGAATAATGATTGCTTTTTTTTTGCATAAATTCATAAATAAATTTAGAAACGAAACTTAAAAGTCAGAGTAAAAAGCGAGAAATAGAAGACGAGAAAAAACACTTATAAAAAGCACAAATAATATGAAAATAGAAGGGTTAGTAGGCGCAAAACAAGTAAAGGTTATTATCGTTTTGATGACTTTGGCAATGCTTGGACTAATAGGATTGCAATTCTACTGGATAAGCACAACGGTAACACTTAATAAATCTCGTTTTAAGCAAAATGTACATCAGGCACTTGAAAAAGTGGCTTCTCGTTTGGAAAAACATGAAGCTATTTATGTCATGAAAAGTAGCGCAGACCAATTAAGTGGACAAGTTATTTCGACACTAGATTCCATAACTAGAGCGCAAAATACAAACTCTTCACTTACTTATGAGCTTCAATTTGAGGTAAAAAGTGGAAGAAATCCTGATAATCAAAGTACCGAACTTATTCTTCAACCTATGACAAAATATGATATTCGTGACCCAAAAATTGCGTGGGAAGAAAATCAACGTAGAAGGATTAATAAGTCGCAAATTGTATCTATTATTGCTGAAAAACTATTTTTTCAAAATCAAGAAAAACCGATTCAACAACGTACCAGTCGCCCAATAATTGATTCTATTTTACGTGAAGAAATGCTCAACAAAGGAATTGCATTAGATTATGACTTTGCCGTTTTTAATCATCCTCAAAGACAATGGTATTTTGCAACGCCTACTACAAATAGTGAGTGTTTGGTTGAAACAAATTATTGTACCAAACTTTTTCCGAATGATATGCAAAATCCAGATAATATTTTGTGTATTTATTTTCCGACAGAATCTAAGTATTTAATTGGAAAAATGGCGATGATATTATCTTCTTCTATTATTTTTATCGGTGTAATTATTCTTTGTTTTGGAGCTGCTATTTATACCATTATTCGCCAGAAGAAGGTGTCAGAAGTTACAAATGATTTTATCAACAACATGACACACGAATTTAAAACGCCAATAGCAACTATTTCTTTAGCTCGTGAAATTTTGCAAGATGCTACTATTCAACAAAATCAAGAAAAAACAAACCGTTATTTGAGTGTCATTGCAGATGAGAGCAAACGCCTTAGCTCGCAAGTAGAAAATGTACTTCAAGCTGCAAAATTAGGTAGAAAAGATGTAAAATTAAACCTCAAATCATTAGATATTCATCAGATTATAGAAAAAGTAATCCGTAATAGTGCCGTACAAGTAGAAAATAGAGGAGGAAAAATCTTTACAGACCTAAAAGCTACCCAAACACTTATTGAAGGCGATCAAGTCCATATTACAAGTATTATTTCGAATCTAATAGATAATGCAAATAAATATTCTCCAAATATTCCACGTATAGAGGTACAAACTCAAAACACTTCGAACGGGATTGCTATCAAATTTATTGATGAAGGACAAGGAATTCCGAAGAAAGTAGTAAACAAAATCTTTGATAAATTTTATAGAGTTCCGACAGGAAATGTACACAATGTAAAAGGTTTTGGTTTAGGACTTAGTTATGTAAAATCTATGGTAGAAGCGCATCACGGAACAATTAGCGTAGAAAGTGAGCTTGAAAAGGGTTCAGTCTTTACAATAAAATTGCCTTTTAAACAGCCTGTTTAGGAAATGGGAATTGGGATATTGGGAATTGGGATATTGGGGATGGGACATGGGAATTAGGAAATAAAAATTACATTGAATGATAAAAGCTAATTATAAAATGATATATTTAGTGTTTCTGTGTTATTTTTTAATTATTCAATCTCAACTTTATTATGGTACGCACTTTTAAAGATTTAATTGTTTGGCAAGAAGCCTTAGGACTTGTAGTAGATGTTTATAAAGTTACTGAGAAATTTCCAAAATCAGAGATGTATGGATTGACTAGTCAAATACGAAGATCTGCTGTTTCTGTTCCTTCAAATATTGCAGAAGGAAATCAAAGAAATAGCATTCCTCAATATCTTCAATTTGTATCTATTGCTAGAGGTTCTTTAGGAGAAGTAGAAACACAAATTATTCTTTCTTATAAATTAGACTATGTAGATAAAAATACACAAGATGATTTGTTACTAAAAGTAGAAAAAATAGGAAGGCTAATAGGAGGACTTATGAAATCATTGAAAGTAAAAACTTAGTATTCCCATGTCCTAATTTCCATGTCCTAATTACCATGTCCTACTTCCCAAAAATCAAACTCTCAAACCCAAAATAGTCATATCATCTCGTTGAGGTTCGTCGTTTCTGAAGTTTTCGAATTCTTGTAGTAATTCTTGTTTTTGAGTTGCAAAAGGATGTTCTTTTATTTGTTCTAGTAGTTGAGTTAATTTTTGAGTTCCGTATTTTACTCTATCAAAATTGTTTTGGTCTGCAAATCCATCTGTTGTAAGGTATAAAGTATCGCCAGTTTTTAGATAAATGGTATGTGTCGTAAACTCTTGATTTTCTTGTTTTTGTTTTCCTCCTATACTTCTCTTATTTCCCTTTATTTTCAAAAATTGACCTTCTTGAACATAATAAAGTGGACGGTGCGCCCCTGCAAAAGTTACTTGCTTTCCGAAATCCGTGCTTTCGATAGCACAAATTGCTACTTCCATTCCGTCGTCATTTTTTCCTTCGTTTTGTTTTAAAGCGTGCTGAATTTCTAAGTGCAAAACCTCCAAAATCATAGCAGGGTCATAAATTTTGCTTTGTCCAATTATTTTATTCAGAAGTGTTTGTCCAATCATTGACATAAAAGCTCCCGGTACGCCATGTCCTGTACAGTCCACAACAGCAACAAAGGTTCTTTTCTTTTTGCGATAGACCCAATAAAAATCTCCAGAAACTACTTTTTGAGGTTTATAAATAACAAAACTTTCTGCAAAATACTCACTGAGTTCTGATTCAGTTGGCAAAACAGCGTCTTGAATTTGACTAGCATACCGAATAGAATCTAGTATATGAACCTGCGAACGCTCAATTTCTTGTGTCTTTTCTTGGCTCTCGTGCAAACTGTTTTGAATCTTAGTGAGCATCAAACCAAAATCTTTTGAAAGCCAACCTATTTCATCGTTGGTATTAATTGGATTGATAGAATAGTTCTCTGAAAAATCATTCTTTATTACTTTATGAATAGCTTTGGAAAGCTGACGAACGGGCAAACTTAATTTTCTACTTATCAAATAACTTACAACTATTCCCAAAATAAAACATAAAAGAACAACAACTCCTAAAGTATATTTTATTCGAAATGTTATTTCTTTTGCTTGTAGATTTCCTTCTTTATTTATTTCTGCAATAATATCAGCAATTTGATAGGCTTTCTGTTGTGCTTGGTGGCGCATACCTTCATGAACATTTAGACCAATTTGTTTTTCATAATCTACCATATCCAAAAAAGCATAATGATAGTTTTGGAGCAACTCTAGCATTTCTTTTTGAGGTTTTTTGTCTTGAACAGTTGAAAGAATATCTAAACGAAGTTCTTGAACAGCAAAAGAAAGTTTTTTGATATATTCTTCTTCTTTCCGAATCATAAAATCCTTTTCGTGCCTTCGTATCATCAATAATTTCTCCCTTTTGAAAGGCAAATCCGAATTTTCTATCTCGTGAATAAACTTACGCATCTGTCCTACTTTTCCGTAATCTTTATGTCCTTTTCGCTCTGTAAGTTGTACCAATCGTTCGAAAACCAATTCATATTCTCCTACTGACTTCTTCAACTTTGTTAGTTTTTTATCAATCTCATCGTTTCGTAACTCTTCCCTTTTTCTTAGAGCTATCAAACCACGCTGAATGTCGTATAGCTTTTTGGTGCGAGTAATTAAGTATTCGCTTTCTCCAGTTTTGTAAAAATCGCTATTGATAGATTCGTAGGTAAAAAAATCTTTTTCTACACCACTAAGCGTTTGAATATCAATATGAAGTTTGGTAAGCAAGTCAGTAATTTCTACTATCTGTTCCCGTTTCTCATAAAACATAAAAATAGAACCAATAATAAGTGCCGTAAGAAGCAAATAGACACTAAAATAAAGTTGCAGCTTATTTTTTATCCCTCTAAATTTCTTATTAGACTGAAACTGGATGGGAGTCGTAGAATTTTGAATCATTTCTTTGAGAGTATAATTATAATCTAAACTGGTTTTATATCTTGCTTACAAAATTACTATAAACCTATTCTAAAAACTCAAAAAGCAGTTTACTAAACAATTACATTTCTATAAACTTTGATACAACAGAACGTAGAAAATTGAATAGTTTGCTGTAAAAATTAAATTAATCAAGGAATAAATATAACTTTTTGTCTTAAATAGGAAGAGAATTATGATTACTTGAAAGTCTTGTAAATGAATTGTTACAGATAAAAACAGGTTTAATTAGAAATAACAAAACCCTAAAATCAAATTGATTTTAGGGTTTAAAAAAGTAGTTCGTTAATAATTTAACATTAACAATTATTTCTAATTATTTTTGTCTTCTTCTTTAATATCACGTTCTAGTTCTGCCATAAAAATAGCATCAACAGATTCTGCTACGGTAGGAATAATATTCAAAACGCTATCTAATTTTGAAATCGTCATCAGTTTCATAACGTGGTCACTTACAGCAGCAAGAGCTAAATAGCCATTGATTTGTTCAGAAAGACGTTTGGCAACCAAAATCGAACTAAGTCCAGACGAATCTACATATTTAATATCGCTCATATCAAAAATAAGATTGACCATTCCCGATTGATAAAGCGTAAAAAATTCTGTCTTTAGTTTTGGTGCAACAGAAGAATCTAATTTTTCTTCTTGCAGCTTGAATACAGTATATTGTTCTTGTTTGTTGAGTGTAAATTTCATACTATTTTTATAAAAATGAGAATATGGAGTAGAAGTCAAAAAATGTGTTTGAGCTAATTGAAAGTCAAAATACAAAATAATTTTTCAAAATAGGTAATAGAACTTCAAAAAAAATAAGTCGTAAGTTTGTTTGTCTAGCAAGTTACAAAAAAACCTCAAAAACGTTGTATTGTTTAAATCTTGTCTTGAAGCATTTAATTATTCGGTTTCTGCCTTTGTTGATATTTTAGCGAAGCGACAGCAACAAAAACTAATTTTTTTATTTTTATTCATTTTTATTGCCTTATAGTTTGTGAAAGTTGTAGATAAGTCGTAATTTTGCGCTCTTTACTAGTTCTTTTAAAGAAACAGTAAAAAATATAAATCTTCTACAACGTTAAGTTTATAAGGTTTTTATCAAAAGAAATCAGTTCAAAAAATCGTAAAATCAAAGCGTGTTTTTTATTTAATCAGATTTAATAAATTATACAAAAGGATTTAAGCGAATAATCAAGAGAAATAGAAGCGTTTTTTTTATTTTCCATCTAAAAATAAAGAAATCTAAAACGAATTTATTTTTCATCAGATTTTGATTTTATTCCCTCATAAAATCAAGTTTCTGTAATTTAATAATTGGATTGCTCTAATTTTATTAAATTTAGGATTGAAGTCAGATTTTTTTATTACGTTAATTGGTAGGTTAATTTAATTAATACGCTTAATTAATACGCAAAAAATTCTTTTTAATCAGATGATTTTTCTTTTTAAGATTAATTTTAATACTAAGTAGAAATATCATCAAAAATAGTTTAACATCAAATGGCAAATCATAAATCAGCTCTTAAACGTATTCGTTCGAATGAATCAAAACGTCTTCGTAATCGTTATCAATTAAAAACTACTCGTACTTACATGAAGCGTCTTCGTGCAATGACGGATGCAGCAGAAGCAAAAGAATTGCTTCCTAAAGTAATTTCAATGGTAGATAAATTGGCAAAACGCAATATCATTCACGATAGAAATGCAGCTAATAAAAAATCTAAATTAATGAAATTTGTAAACGGTCTTTCTGCATAAGTTGTAGCAAAGATTTTACTATTTCATTTTGAAAAGGTAACTTTAAATTATTAAAGTTGCCTTTTTTTGTTTTAAAAATCTAAACCTATAAGGTTTTCAAAAACCTTATAGGTTTGAGTACAAGAAAAAAATGTCTATCAAAAATCCCAATATTTCAGATTTAACAAAAAAAACAAAAGAATTACGTCGATTTATCATTGAACACGTAGCTCAAAATGGTGGACATTTGGGAGCAACTTTAGGCGTAATTGAACTTACAGTAGCACTTCACGAATCTTTCATTCTTTTGGGAACACAGCAATCTGACAAACTCGTTTGGGACGTTGGACATCAAGCCTATGCACACAAGATATTGACTCAACGAAAAGAAAATTTTGATACATTACGAAAATTAAACGGACTTTCAGGTTTTCCTTCTATCAAAGAAAGCAAATTTGATGATTTTGGAACAGGACATTCTTCGACTTCCATTTCGGCTATTTTGGGAATGGCTGTAGCTTCTCAATTTTCTTATAATGATGGTAATAATTCAATAAAAAATCGTTGGCATATTGCTGTTATTGGCGATGGTGCATTTACGGCTGGTTTGCCTTTTGAAGCATTGAATAATCTACAAAATAATTCGGAAAATGGAATAAAACCTAATGTTTTGATGATTTTGAATGACAACGGAATGTCTATTGATGAGAATGTAGGAACACTTAAAAATCACTTTCAAGAGCTTACAAAACAGAAATGGACAAAAAATAAATCAGCACAGAATTTGGAAGATACATTTATTATTCCTTCTATTTTTGAGTTTTTTGGAGGAAATTTTCACGGTTCTATTGATGGACACGATTTAGAAACTTTACTTGATTTTTTTGATGAACTAAAATTAAACGCAAAAAATAATTTATATCAAAAATCAGTTCAAAATAATATTCATTTTTTACACATTAGAACGATAAAAGGAAAAGGAATTATTGAAAGTAGTGATAATATAGAATTTGAATCAAAATATAATTCATGGCACGCACCAGCTAATTTTGAAACCAAAACAGGTAATATTTTAAAAATAGAACCTAAAAAGAACAAAAAATCATTTCTCAAATTTCAAGATGTTTTTGGTAAAACGATTGTAGATTTAGCTAAACAAAACTCAAAAATAATTGCCATTACTCCTGCTATGGCTTCTGGAAGTTCACTTTTAGAAATGCAAAAATTATTTCCGAATCGTGTTTTTGATGTTGGGATTGCAGAGCAACATGCTGTTACATTTTCGGCAGGTTTGGCTACACAAAATATGCTTCCGTTTTGTGTCATTTATTCCACTTTTTTGCAGCGTAGTTATGATCAAATTATTCACGATGTTTGTGTGCAGAACCTAAAAGTAATTTTTTGTATTGATAGAGCTGGATTAGTTGGACAAGACGGAGCGACTCATCAAGGCGTTTATGATATTGCTTTTTTGCGACCAATTCCCAACCTTGTTTTGGCTGCACCAATGGACGAAATAGAGTTTCAAAAAATGCTTTTTTTAGCTCAATCAGATTCAGTCAAAACTTCATTTGCTATTCGTTATCCTCGTGGAGAAGGTTTTTTGGTAGAAAAGGACGAAAAAAATACAAATGACTTGTTAGAAATTAATGATTTGCAAAAAACAGAAAACCAGATAGAAATAGGGAAATCAAGAACGATAAAAGAAGTAAATCAAGAAACAGAATTAGTTATTCTCTCCTACGGAATTGTAGGTAATTTTGTGAAAGAAGCGACTGATTTTTTAGAAAAAGATAAACTAGAAAAAGAAAAATTTAGTAATAAAATAGCGCATTACGATATGCGATTTTGTAAACCTTTAGATAAACAAAAATTACATCAGATTTTGAATTTTCAAAATGTAAAAAAAATAATTACGATTGAGGACGGAAGTAAATTAGGAGGTTTTGGAAGTGCAATTTTGGAGTTTTTGAGTGAGAATAATTATTTGCAACATCTTGATAAAATAGAAATTTTGGGTGTTCCAGATCAAATAATTCCACACGCAAGCCAGCAAGAACAGTATAAAATCTGTGGAATAGATACTCAAAATATTGTCCGATTAATACAAAATATCTAAACAAAATTTATTACTTGATAAAATAATGGTATATTTAGTTATAACCATTAAATGTTATCACAGTTAATTTAGTAATGTTCATTTTTCCATAACGACAGGTTTGCAAACCTGTCGTTATGGAAAAATAAGACTGTTTTGCTTTTCTATAACAATTGATTATTAGACCTGTAGAAAACCGTGATAACGTTTATCCTTAACTGAATTTGACAAACCAAACTATTAAAAGTCTTGCTTCGATGAATATATTAAAAAAACAACTTTATCAACTTATAAAAGAAAATGAAACTGTTTTTGATTTTATTCAAGAACAAGCTGTCAATGGTTTATGGTTTTGGAGTTTGGAAGATTTAAACAAAAAATGGGTAAATCCTGCTTTTTGTGAAGCACTAGGATATGAAGTAAATTGTATTGATAGTAGTATATTATCAAACATCGTATATGAAAAAGATAAGCCAGTTTTAGACGAAGTCTATACTTCTTTATTTGAAAATAAAGATACTATTGATAAAAATAAAGCAATTCGTTTTTATCATAAAGATGGTTCTATTGTTTGGTTTTCATTTTCGTTTTTACTTATTAAAGACCAAAATCAAAGCCCTACTCATGTCATTATTGGACACAAAGAAGTAACTCACAAAAACGTTAATTCTCTTATCAATAGATATGAGTTGATTCTGAATAATCACTCTACATTTATTATTCGAACCGATTTGGAGGGAAAATACACGTATGCCAATGATTACTTTTGTACTTGTTTTGGGCTAGAAAAAAAGAATATAATAGGTCAAGATTCTATGGATTCTATTGTTGTTGAGGACCATCTCAAATGTAGAGAAGCTGTTATAAATTGCATTCAAAATCCAGAGCAATCTTATTTTTCTATGATTAGAAAACCTCTTCCAAATGGACAAATCGCTTATACAGAATGGGAATATAAAGCAATTACAAATGCACAAAATGAAGTAGAAGAAATACAATGTGTAGGAATAGAAGTAACTGAAAAAGTCAAGGCTGAACAAAAAAGAGAAGAAAATACAAAGCAATTAGTTCGTACTCAACGATTACTTGCAAGCTGCAATAAAAATACACAAGTTGGAGTTTGGGAATTAGATTTGAAAACAGGTTTTAGCCAATGGGACAAAATTGTAAAAGAAATACACGAAGTAGATGATGATTTTGTGTCAGATATTAAATTAGGTATTTCCTTTTATACCGAAGAAGATCAAAAAAGAATAGCAAAATATGTTGCAATAGCAATTCAAAAAGGAAAAAAATATGATGATGAATTTCAAATTACGACATACAAAGGGAATAAAAAATGGGTGCGTACAACAGGAACGCCTATAATGAAAGATGGAAAGTGTGTAGATCTTTATGGTACATTTCAAGATGTTACACAACAAAAACAAATTAAACTAAACCTACAACAAAAAATAAATGAATTAGAAAAAGCTCAACAGGAAATACAAAAAATCAAAGAGCGTTACGAATTTACTTTAGATAATACAGGAATTGGTTTGTGGGAACTAGACTTAAATAACCAAAACTTATACTGGGACAAACAAGCTCAAGAAATATTTGGTGTAAATGTAACAAACCCTATAGGTAGAGCTGTAGCCAGAACAGTAATAAGTGAAGAAGATATAGAGGAAATTGATGCTAATTTGGAACTGATGATACAAGGAAAATTGGAAAGTTATGAAAAAGAATATCGTACAGTCGTCATTAAGGGAGAAGCTCGTTTTCTGCATACTAGAGCCGTTTTGATGAGAGATGAGAATCAAAACCCAATGCGTATTGTAGGGATTATTCAAAATATTACTAAGCAGAAAGAGTACGAACGAATTGTTGAAGAACAAAATAAAGAACTAGCAAATTCGGAAGAGGAGATGCGAAAAAATATACGTGAAATGTATCATCTTCAACAAAATATCTTTAAACAAAAGCTACAGTTAGAGCAAATTTTTGATGCCGTTCCTGCTATGATTTATCAGTTTAGAAGAGATAATGAAGGAAATATTTCGTTTCCATTGGTGAGTAGAGGCTCAGAAATTATTCTTGGTGTAAAAGCAACTGAAATCTTGAACCAAAATTCTAGTGAAATATTTGAAGCTATTCATCCCAATGATTTACTAGGTTTTCGATCTTCAATAAAACAATCGGTCGAAACGATGCAAAAATGGGAATCTGAATTGAGATTACTCAAAAACGGAAAAGAAGTTTGGATTCATGCGACTTCAAAGCCTACACACATGGACAATGGAGGAATTGTTTGGACAGGAATTATGCAAAACATCAACCACATAAAACAAACTGAATTTAAGGTACAAGAAAAAAACAAACAGCTTCTAGAAACTTTGTCCAAACTACAGGAAACACAATCGCAGCTTATTCATAATGAAAAAATGACAACATTAGGGCAGCTTGTCGCCAGTATTGCTCACGAAATAAACACTCCTCTGGGAGCAATTCAATCTTCTTCGAAGAGTATCGAAAAGAATGTTGGATAGTTCGCTTACTGTTTTGTCAAAAACTATCAAGTTGCTTTCAGAAAAAGAATTAGAAAGCTTTAATTTGTTGATAACAAGGTCTATAGAATCAAAGTATCTTCATTCTTCAAGAGAAAAAAGAAGTGCTAAATATAAACTAATTGAAAATCTAAAGGGTAGAGAAATTCCTCAAGCAGACAGAATTTCTGATCTACTTGTGGATATTGGAGTATATGACAAACAGGAACTATATGAACCGTTCATAAATCTTCCAAACGCTGTGCAAATTTTGGAAACTGCCTATCAACTCTCCACCATTGCAAGAAGTAATACAACTATTATAATTGCGACCGAAAAAGCAGCAAAAATTATCATGACACTCAAAAACTTTTCTCGCCAGAGCCATACAGGAGAAAAGAAACCTACAGACATCAACGAAAATTTGGAAAATACATTGATTCTGTACCAAAATAAATTAAAGTACGGAATTGAAGTAGTTAGAGAAATTGAAAATTTGCCTTTGATAAATGTTTATGAAGACGAACTAGCGCAAGTATGGACAAATCTGCTTCACAATGCTATTCAAGCAATAGAAACAAGCAAAAATAAAAAAGGTAAAATATATTTGACTACCAAAAAACAAGAGAGTAAAATTCTTGTTTCGGTAAGAGATACAGGTACAGGAATACCAGAAAAAGTACAAAATAGAATATTTGATGCCTTTTTTACGACAAAAGCAGTAGGAGAAGGAACAGGATTAGGACTTAATATTGTCAGAAAAATTATAGAAAAACACGATGGCAAAATTTGGTATGAAACTGAAAACGAAGGACAAAATACAGGAACTACTTTTTTTGTGGAATTGCCTATAAAGTAGTGATGTTGTTGGTGTCGCTTCGCTAAAACACCAACAACGGCATCTGTTATATATGTTCCTTTATAAAAGAAAAAAGCCTTCACAAAATAATTTGTGAAAGCTTTTCTATTTTTATTTTCAAAATACGTTGCTAATGGTTTAGTAATCCGAACCTTAGCAATCGTTAAATAAAATTACTAAACTCCCAAAAGTAATCTTGAAGGGTCTTCAATAAGTTCTTTGATTCTATATAAGAAAGTTACAGATTCTTTTCCATCTACAATTCTGTGGTCATACGAAAGTGCCACATACATAATCGGACGAATTTCTACTTTTCCATCAATCGCTACAGGACGTTGAACAATATTATGTAATCCTAAAATAGCCGATTGAGGAGCATTAATGATTGGAGTAGAAAGCATCGAACCAAAGATACCACCATTTGTGATAGTAAACGTTCCACCCGACATTTCATCAATAGTTAGTTTCCCATCTCTAGCTTTTAGAGCTAAACGAACCACTTCTTTTTCCACACCTGCAAAAGATAATTTTTCAGCATTTCTAATCACAGGAACAACCAAACCACGAGGAGAAGAAACAGCAATAGAAACGTCAGCGTAATTGTGATACAAAATTTCGTCTTCTTTTTCGCCTGTAATTTGAGCATTTACTCCTGGAATTTCCATCAGAGCCATTGTTACAGCCTTTGTAAAGAAAGACATAAAACCTAAACCAACTTCATTTTTTTCTTTAAATTGTTCTTTATACTTCTTACGCATTTCCATAACAGCCGACATATCTACTTCATTGAAAGTAGTGAGCATTGCCGTTTGATTTTTGGCAGCCACCAAACGTCTTGCAATTGTTTTGCGAAGAGAAGACATGCGCTCTGTACTCGTTGTACGCTCGCCTTGTGTTTCAGAACTTGCAGGAGCTTTTGAGTCTTTTTTGGAAGATGAAGAAGGAGCTTTTGGTTGAGAAGGAGCAGACTTTTTGGCATTTTGAGCATCTTCTTTCGTTATTCTTCCCTCTCTTCCTGTTCCTTTTACGTCTTTTGCATCAATTCCTTTTTCGGCTAACATTTTGGCAGCAGCAGGAGAAGCGTGTCCTTTTGCATAACCAGAATCTTCACTAGAATACATATCACTATTTGGTGCATTTTCTGCACTTGTTTCTTCTTTATCCGAACTGCTAGAGGAGCTAGAAGAACCAGAACTAGTTGAAGAACTACCATTTCCACCCATTTCAATTTTGGCAAAATCATCTCCGATAGAAAGTGTTGAACCTGCTTCTACCATGTGAAAAGCTTTTCCAGCTTTTTCGGCAGGAACTTCAAAAGTAGCTTTATCGGATTCTAATTCACAAATTGGGTCATCTAATTCTACTTCTTCGCCATCTTCTACCAGCCAGTTTGACAAAACTACTTCCGAAATAGATTCTCCTACTGTCGGAACTTTCATGATATAGGCTTCAGATTTTTGAGAAGATTCTTGTTTTTGTTCTTTTTTAGGCTCTTCTTTTTTTCGATTCAGATTTTTCTTCTGACTTAGTTTCTTTTTTTGATTCTGTTTTTTCTTCTTTTTTGTCTTTACTACTTCCATCACTTCCACCTTCTCCAATAGTACAAAGAAGTGCGCCAATTTCTAATGTATCTCCAGCTTGCGCTTTAAATGTAATTGTTCCACTTGCTTCAGCAGGAACTTCAAAGGTTGCTTTATCAGATTCTAATTCACAGATAAGGTCGTCCATTTCTACTTGGTCGCCATCTTCTACAAGCCAGTTTGCGATTACTACTTCGGTAATAGATTCGCCAACGGTAGGTATTTTCATTTCTTTTGCCATATCGTGTTAGGAGTTTTTTGCGTTATAAGTGATTCGTTTTTAATCAAATTTGTAAATGTATAACTTACAAATTCAGAAACGACTACAATAGTTTTAAATATACTTCAAAAATACTAAAAAATTGTGATAAATGATAAAGGTTGTATTTCAGCTTTTTCAATAAATAAATTAGTGAAGAAATAGGTTATAAGATACAGTTTATTTTTTCGTAAATTTGTAATCTTATTTCAACTATAAATGAAACCTTGCCGTTGCTTGTGTCTTCACCATGTCCGTCAAGTTAAAAATTTTATAGTGATTCTGTTCCGTAGGAACTTTATACTGGTAGATAAATGAGAAAAAAATCTACTCTTTGTTCCGTTAGGAACTATATATTGGTAGCATTTTATCCTAAATTGCTACCAATATACAACTCCTAGGGAGTAAATGAGATGTTATTTTCTAAATTTTACTACCAATATGAAACTCCTAAAGGAGTAAAAATCAAAATTTCTTTATAGCTTGACGGACATGGTGTCTTCACGAGCAACATCAACCCATAAAAAATGAAACAATCCGAAATCCGTTTTAGTATAGAATTAGATGATAAAGACCTTCCAGAAAAAATATTTTGGAAAGCAAGTGATTCTGGGCAGCAGCTTGCTGAAGCAAAGGCGATTGCGTTAGCGATTTGGGATAGTAATGAAAAAAACTGTTTGCGCCTTGACCTTTGGACAAAAGATATGCCTATAGAAGAAATGAAAGGATTTAGTATTAATATTTTGGGAGGAATGGCTGACACACTTTTGAGAGCTACAAATGACGAATACATGGCACAAGAAATACATCAATTGTGTGAAAAATTAGCTATTCATTTGAAAAATAGTCAGCAAAATACAGAAAAGTAAATTGAAAATTATGCCGTTGTTGGTATTTTAGCGAAGCGACACCGACAATAAAACGACTACAATTCCTATGATTTCAGTACGAAAAAATCCAGACGACATACCAGCTATTTTACAATCTCCTGAAACCGAAAAAGCTATTCAAACTTTGCTTGAAATAGGAAAGTTTGTAGGTTATCCTCGTTTGGATATTTTGATGCACGAAGATGTGTTGGGCAAACTACTCAAAATCCATTACAGCAAATGTGCTTTTTGTGAAGTAGGAATTTCGATTGAAGAATCGACAGCTTTTCTGACTCATTACCGTCCACCAGAGATTTATTATTGGTTGATTTATGAATGGACAAATATGTTGCCTGTTTGTGAGGAGTGCAAACTCTATGAGGATTTTCAGTTTCCGATAATGAACAAGCACAAGAGAGTAAAAAAACCACCTGAAGACAGAATGCTTTGGCGTATCGATTCGGATATACATTTGGCAGAAGACCCATTGATTATTAATCCAGAATTAGATATTCCAGAAAAATATATTGCCATTGATAGAGAGGGAAACCTGCAACCCATAAAAAGAAATTTGCGTGCAGCTTCTACCATTACTTCCTATAAAATAAATATGGGTTCTTCAGCAGTAGCTCGCCATCGTATTGTTCGTGAGTTTACGCAAGAATTATATCAAGCTGCAGCCGATCTTTTGCAAGAAAATATTCGTTATCCTACTCCTTTGGCACTTTTACAAAAGTATTTTGAGCCTGTTTTGACAGAACTCAATGCCATGGCAGCGCAACGAACGCCTCACGCTATGCTTGGAAAAAACATGATTTTTAATTTTGAGTATTTCTTTATCGATGATTGTGAGGATTTCGAAAATTATGCGTGTTTTGGAACAAGTGCAAGTTCATTTTATCGAAACCATTACGCCTTTTTTGACTATTGATTTTCCAGAAGAACACAAAGCAAGTGAAGATAATACGCTCATTTTGGAATCTATGTTTATCAAAAATATACGTTGCTTCGACAAACTTTCTATTGATTTGCCTCACATTCATACAAAAGATAACATTACTTTAATTGTTGGTACAAATGGAACAGGAAAATCAACCATTCTTCAACTTATTGCGTTAGGACTTTCGAATATTCCAAAACCTCCAATAAATTATGGGTGGGAAAATGTAATTCATGGAAATAAAGAAACAGGACATTTAGTGCTGCGTTTGCAAGGTTTTGGCGAGGAAGTAAATATCAAATTTAAGATTGATAAAAACGGTGTCATGAATACAGGAAGCCATCGTCGTTACTTTGAAATAATACGAGAAAATTTGTTGGTGTTAGGATATAGTACAGGAAAGCGAGGACTTAAAAATTATGATTTTCAGCACCGTACTTTTGCGCCTATTGCATCACTTTTTGGAGAAAATGGTTTTTTAAAGAGTGAAGATGACCACAGTACCTATTATTATATAGAAAATAATATTGAATCTATTCGAAAAAATAGTTAATCGTTTGCTTGCACCTTCTCAAAAAATAACAGAAGGCGAACACGATGAAAAATTAGAGGAAGGACTTTTGGGTCTTAATAAAGATGGAGATTTTATTTTCAAAACTTCAACAGGAGAAGCTCTTATTTCGGCTATGTCTGATGGGTTTCAGACTGTTTTTAGTTGGGTTTTGGATTTATGTGTTAGAGCAATTCAACACCCTTTTGATTTGGATTACCCTGAAACTATACAGGCAATCGTTTTGATTGATGAGATTGATGTTCATTTAAGTCCTAATTTGCAGCGAACGCTTATTCCACGTCTTTCAGAGGTTTTTCCGAACACACAATTTTTGATAGGTACACAAAGTCCGTTTATGATTCAATCAATGGCTTCGAATAATATAATTTCTTTAGAATGGGAAGATGAGCGTATTATTACTCATCCTCTTTTATTGGAAGGAATGCCGTGGGCTTGGACAATTAGTGAAATTTTGGCTCGTTTATTAGGAAACGTAACCGAAATATCGCCTATCATGGACGATTATCTGACCGAATTATCACAAGCAATTGGCAAGAACGATAAACTTTATGCAGAGCAGTTGTATCTCAAAGTAAAAAATGCGCTCCCCAAACTAAGTCCGTATCACGAATATTTAGAAATAATAGCAAAGGACTTTTTTACAGTTACCAGTAAGTAGTTACCAGTTATCAATAAATTACTATTTCTAGTAATAAAGTAATCTAAAAAATAATATTAATATAAAAATTCTTTTTGGTTGAGTAGGTAACTTTCGTTTACCCAAAGAATAGCACGGTGTTCGTCATCGAACTTACGAATCCATTTGAATCCTTTTTCTTTTAGTTGTTTTTTGTTTTTTGCAAAGAATGCAGTTATCTTTCCTTTTTGGTCTTCTGTGGCTAGAAAAATCATTTTATTAGTGTTTTAGAAAAATTGAAGCACAAATGAGTAAGTAGTCTAGTAATAAATAATCGAAACCCTTACTTCTTTGTCAGTTAAATTACTAACAAAGTCAATATACAAAATTTTATTTGCTTTTGCAACTTTGTTATCAAATTAGATTTTTATTGATAGATAATTATAATTTTTTGTGCTTTCAAAATCAATTGTTTCTTCTTATTTTTATATTCAAAAAATAATTCATAAAATCTCCTTACTTTCATGAAATTTTCAAAAATTACTTTTCTTCATTTTTCTTCTTCCTGCTATCAGTATTTCTCATTTTGGTTGTAGTCAGACTGACTATAAAGCTACACAGCAAGCAACTCTTAATGATAATGATTCTCTAGCTCTTATTACTAACCTAACAGATTCGTTAAAATTAAAATTAAATGATACTACACTTTCTTATATAAAAGAAAATACAAAAAAACAAACTCTTCAAATAATTGGAGTGGGTGATATGATGTTTGGAACTAATTTTCCTTCTGCTGCACACTTGCCACCGAACGAAGGAAAAAATTTGATTTCAGAAGTAGATTCAATTCTTAAAAGTGCAGATTTGACGTTCGGAAATTTGGAAGGCGTAGTTTTGGATAAAGGAGGACAGGTAAAGCGATGCTCCGACCCTTCTGTTTGTTATGCCTTCAGAATGCCAGAAAAATTAGTAGAAGATGTTTTGAAACAAGGAGGGTTTGATGTAGTCAGTATTGCCAATAATCACATGGGAGACTTTGGAAATGAAGGAAGACAAAACAGTATGAAATTTTTAGAAAAAATAAATGTAGAGTATGCTGGTCTTGTTTCTTGTCCTTATATAATTTTCGAAAAAGAAGGCATAAAATATGGTTTTGCAGCCTTTGCACCTAATTCTGGAACGATGGACATCAGAGATATAAAAGCAGCCGAAGCGATTGTAAGAAAATTAAATGACTCTTGTGATGTTGTAATCGTATCTTTTCACGGTGGCGCAGAAGGGCGAAGCAAACAACATATTACACGCAAAACCGAAACTTTTTATGGAGAAAATAGAGGAAATGTATATGCTTTTTCTCACGCCATGGTTGATGCTGGTGCAGACATTATTTTCGGACACGGTCCTCATGTTACTCGTGCAATGGAAGTTTATAAAGATAGATTTATCGCTTACAGTTTGGGTAATTTTTGTACCTACGACCGTTTTAGTTTGCGTGGAGTAAGTGGACTTGCACCGATTGTAAATATCAAAATTGATAACGAAGGCAAATTTATTTCTGGTCAGATTGTACCTATTATTCAACTTGGGCGTGGAGGAGTTACACTTGATGAACAAAAGCGAGTGATTCCAATTATCCAAAACTTAAATAAAACAGATATTCCAGAGGGAATAATTGAGATAACTGATGAAGGGGAGATTTTGAGAAAGGAGAAGTAGATCTTATTTATGCAAAAAAATGTTTTGTGCAGACCAAAAAATCTGCACTACATTTTCCTGCTATTTTTTCATTCAAACTTACAAAAACAGGAATAATTAATTTGATTTTTTTGTATTGTTCCAATTTGCAAAACCATTTAGTATTTTCAAAAAAGGCTTTACTGTATAATTGAAAGGAAACGAACGCAACCTAAAAGATTTTGAAAGACTGCTTTTTTTGTTTGGATTAATAAAGGAAGACAAAACAGAATGATAAAATGACTTTTTAGCCGTAGCAAGTTCAATATTAGTTGATAAAAGTTCTGCCCAAAAATCTCCCAAAATCTCATTAAAAGCCATTTTGTTATAGATTTCTACTTGCTCGTTTTTAGAATAAAGTAATTCTAACCAATTTTTTGCTTTTTCGAAAAAGAGTTTATTGTTTTTATCAAAATCCATATTTCCTACTTTTTTATGAATGTGCAGGTCTTCTTGATCTGGATAAATTCCTAGTTCTTCTAGTTGATTTTTATAAATTTTTAGAATATTTCTGTTTGCTTTTTCGCTTTGTGTCTGGCTGATATTTTGGTCGTGGATTCTATATTTCACTAACGATTCTGCTAGATTTGTAACTCGTGTTTTGTGAGCAATACGTGTCCAAAGGTCGTAATCTTCTGCTGGAGGATATTCTTCTCTATACTTCAAATCTGCAAATTGCTTTCTAATCATAACAGAAGATTGTGCAAACTGATTCAAGAAAAGTAATTTTGCAGGAATTCGTTCTGGACAATGTTCCAAATTCCAAGTTCCCTTCTCATTATTTTCATCGTCAATAAGTGTAATCCAAGAACCTACTAAACCAAATTCTTCGTTTTTATCCAAAAAATTAACTTGCTTTTCTAATCGTGTTGGTTCTGCATAATCATCACAATCCAAAATAGCAATATAATCTCCCTTTGCTTCCTCAAAAAGACGATTACGAGTATAAAAAATACCTTTATTTCCTTCATTTTCTAAAAAAAGAATACGCTTATCTTGATATGATTTAATGATTTCTGCACTTTTATCTTTTGAACCATCATTTATAATAACTAATTCAAAGTCTATATAAGTTTGATTCAGAATACTTTCTATAGCTATTTTGAGAAATTTTTCTCCATTAAAAACAGGCATTACAACACTAATCATATACAAATTTAGATTTTAGAAGGTAGAAGTAAATGAATTTAGAAGGATAAATGTAAAGTATCAACTATTTTTTTTCATTTCACAAAAATAGCTTAAACTTTATTCTATCTCAAACATTATTTACTGCATAGAACTCTTTCCAACAAACAAAATCAAAAAAACATACAATTATGAAAGCCATTTATGCAAACCAAAAAGCGTTGCCCTCACGAGAACAACTTACCGAAACATTAATCGAAACAATTACTGATTCGGAAGAGCAGTTAGATGCATCTTTGGAACGGGAATTAGTACTTTTTAAAGACGAAAAAAACGAACTAGATTATGTAATCAAAACGCTTATCCAAGTCTGTAAACTCTCGTCTGGAGATGCCTTTGATGTAGTTTCGGAAGCAAATGGAAAAGGACATGCAACCGTTACGACAGGAACATTTAATGAATTAAAGCCACTTCGAAAAGGAGTTTGTGATAAAAATATTTGGGTAGAAATTTTGTAGTTTTTCTGTTTTTTGTAATAAAATAACAGAAAAAAAGTAGTGTCATAAAACTTATGACACTACTTTGTTATAAAATTAATAAAATAAAATTTACTCAATACCTAATTCTTCTTTCATTTTACGAATATATTGTTCGATTGCTCCTGTCATAGAAGGTGCATTTGGAAGAGGTGCTTCAATGTCCAAACGCAAATTATGATCACGAACAGCCTGTGCAGTTGTAGGACCAAAAGCAGCAATACGAGTAGTTTTTTGTTTGAAATCAGGAAAATTATCAAATAAAGATTTTATTCCAGAAGGACTAAAAAATGCAATTACATCATAATTTACATTCTTCAAATCCGACAAATCACTAGAAACAGTAGCATAAATAACAGCTTCTGAATGCTCAATATCATTATCTCTCAAAAAACCTGGTATATCATCTCTACGAATATCAGAACACGGAAAAAGGAACTTTTCTTTCTTGTGTTTGGCAATTACTTTGTTTAAATCTTCTGCCGTGCGCTCGCCCACGAAAAGTTTGCGTTTACGAAGATTAATATATTTAGGAAGGTAAATAGCTGTTTGTTCCGAAACACAAAAATATTTCATGTCCTCTGGAATCGTTATTTTTAGCCCTTTACAAAGTGTAAAAAAGTGATCTACTGCATTTCTACTTGTAAAGATTACTGCTGTATGGTCTAAAATAGTGATGCGCTGTTTTCTAAATTCACGTAAAGAAACAGGTTGTACTTCAATAAATTGCCTAAAATCTACCTTTACATTATACCTTTGTGCAAGGTCGTGATAAGGAGATTTATCAGTTAGAGGAGCAGGTTGAGAAATCAGTACACTACGAACTTGCTTAGGTGCAGGTGCTGGGTGTGAGGCATTCGCTTCGTTTGCCATATCGTTGCAAAAATTGGTTTGTTGAAAACTACGACTAAAACAGTTTGAGGTAAACCAACCATTTAACAATAAACCAGTAGTAAAATAAGGATTTATTCGAAAAATAATTTATATTTACACAAACTATAAAGACAGATTTGTATTTTTTCTAATTTATTAAATAATCAATAGTACAGATTTAGTACAGATTCTAAACACTTATTAACTAAACAATTTGAAAACTGACTACTTAGTAATACGGTCTTAAAATTAGTTTGACTATTTGATAAATAGTTACGTTACCGAACTAATCCATTTCGAAACTATCAATAGAGGAATTATTTCGGTGGCGCAAAGGTACGAAAAAAGATACAACTTACTAGCATTTGTTCGTGTAAACAGGTAATAACTAATTAACAAACTATGAGTTAGAACAGAAATAACTACCAAAACGGCAAAAGAAGATAAAAAAGAGCTCTCTGTGTTTGTTGAGGCTACTTCATAAAACGAGTCAATAAAGAAAGAAAAAAGTACGGTTGCTGCAAAAATTACACTCATTGAAAAGGTATTTCCTAAAATAAGAGCTTGTGTATGTTGTTCACTAAGCTGACTGTTTTTGAAAAAAAGCTTTCCTACAATCTGAATCCAAAACAACCTAAAAAGAGCAGTACACAAACACCAAAAAGCAGCATACAACCAACTTACTGTGAAGGAAAATAAATTGTTTTTGGTCAGAAAATAATCGGTTTTTGTCGTTCCATAAAGTTCTATGTACGTATAAAAAATCCAAACAAAACCCATTACTAAACTAAAATAAATGATATAACCGATTTGTGGTAATACTTCCGTTCTCTTGAACGTTTTGGCTGGTCTGAAAAAATAACTCCACGATTCTCCGAAGGCTTCTCTACTAATAACAGGATAAATACTGACCGAAAATACAACTATAATTCCGACCATTAACCAGTTTATCATCAAAATCCAATCAGCAATAGGCGATGTTGGTTTTTGTGCTGTTTTAGAGTTTATGACTACTTTAGAAATTACTTTTTCTTTACTAAAAGTATTTTTTTGAATAAGAATATAAGCAGCATAAGGTTCAATGATTTGATTCTGTGGCTTTTCTTGATACACAGTAAGCATCAAAAAACCATTAGCATTTTTGTTTGTATCAGAATAGGCATTTATCAAACTATCAAAAGAAATTTCGATATATTCTTTTTCCGTAACAATAGAAGAAAAATGATTATTCCAAAATAGTTTTGCATCTTGTGGCAGCGCAATTCCTAAGTAATGATTGTGGTAATCTTCTAAGTTTTTATTAAAATCAAAAATCAAGTGTAAAGCTCTATACTGACTATGAACAGTTGGTAGATAAGGAACATAACTTTCCAAATCTTCATCATAAATTACCCATTTTTCGCTCAACGTTTGGTAAATTGAACCAGACTGAACGATAGGCAAAGCCATCACAGAATTTTGAAGACTCAAAAAACCTGTCAAAAATAAGATGACTAATAGGATAATTCTAGAAATAGATGTTAGTAAAGAATTATTGATGCTTTTCACGTTGGAATAAAATATTTTTTGATTTCGCAGACCAAAGCCTACATTACATTTTTACTCACTCTAAAGAGTGAGCTACATTCTGACAAAATTAGCTAATTTACAGTTAAATTATGACTAAAATATGACTTTTCTTTTTTGGTTACTCTTTTTTAGTATTTCTTTTTTGAGTGTCTTTACTTCTCTTATCTCTAAAAATGGACAGACTGTTCAAATCATTTTGCTTCCTTTACTTTTTTTTACAATATATTTTGTTTTGCAAAGTAAAAATAAAATAAGATTGTACAATCCTTTTGAGAAGGGTAAAAAAGTGTTCATTTTGATTTTGGGAAGTATCTTGATTTGGCTTCTAAACGCTGTTTTTGTTTTTGATATTTCTGTGCTTTTTGGAAGTGGAACTGATTTTAATTTTCTGATTCCTTCAAAAGATGCCTTTTTTTATGGAAGATTATCCGAAAAATTACTGACTTCTTCTTACGAAACAGTTTATGCTCTTCATCAAGATTTGCCTACTGTTTTAGGAACAACTCCTTATCATTATTTTGAGTTTTGGTTGTCTGCTTTTTTTTGTAAACTATTTTCAGTTTCTGGTTATGTTGCTTATTCACTTTTTACACTTCCAGTTTTACAAATATCTGCTTGGGTTGGAATTTTGGCTATTTTTGAACAAGAAAAAGGCTATAAAATAAATCTAGCTACTTTTCTATGGTCGTTTGTCTTACTTTTTTTGAGTGGAATTTATCTCCCTTTTTACGAATATTTAAAAGGCTTTCAATCTACGTATTGGCTTGCAAACACTATTTTTACAGGACTTTCAGAACACTATTTTTTTTGGATTGCTGTTTTTCTATCGTTTCAAAAGAAAAATTATAGATTCTGTATTTGGATAATTTTTATGATTCCTATTATTTCTCCAACACTTTGGGCTGCATGTTGGGGAGGATTATTCTTTGTTGGAAGTTTTCTTTTTTATCAAAAAAATCATCAAAACTGTAAAGGAAAGAATGTTCGCCTTTTTTGGCGTTTTAGCGAAGCGACACCAACAAACCAGAGTTTTAAACTAGAAATTATAGCTTTTTTCTTGATTCCTATTTTCTATTTTTCATTTTATTATTTTACACAGTCTTCTCAAAGTGTAGCAAATTCTGATGTTTCTATTTTAGCCTTATCAAACAATGAAACTACTATTTTTAGTATTTTTAGAGAAATAACAATTTATTTATTTGGCTTTTTTGTAATTTATATTTCTTTTTTGCTTTTGTTTTATTCAGAAATTAAAAAATATTTTACGACATTTTGGAACGGCAAAGCTATCGAAGAAGTCAATGTGTCAGCTATGGTATTTTTTAGTGGGGGAGTTTTGGGTGGAATAGCCTTTTATCTTTTTCTTCCATTCCATCAAGAACGGTTTCAGTTTTTGAGGAATTTTATTTTACCTTTTGTACAAATAAGCATAATTTATTTTTTTATAAAAAAACAGAATTATTTGAGCTTCAAAGTTAAAGCTGTTTTTGTAATTTTACTTTTATACGGATTTGGTTTTACGCTACATTGGTTTTTGAAAGAAACGCAGCCCAATCAAATGTATTCACAGGCTTATTTGAATATTATTGAGAAACAATTAATAGAGAAACAAGAACTCAAACGAGGGGCAATTTTTCATTCTATAGATTATTATGATGACAAAATTTTATTTAATAGAAACGAAAATTTTGAAATAGAAGGACGTTATTTAGCTTTCAAAACAGGGTTAGAACAGTTTTATAATTTGGATATGGTTTGTATAAAGTATCAAGAAAGAGATTCTACATCAAACTTTGAAACTTCTAAAACTGATTTCTTTGCAGTTTGGATAAAAGATAAAATTAATAATGAACAATCGTTTTGTAATGATTCTTTGAAATGGACTTTTGTAGAAGAGCAGCAACTTGATTTTGTAATTATCGGAAAAGATATTTTGATTCCTACCAAAATTCAATCAAAAATTAAGTTTCAAGTACAGGATAATTTGAGTGGAGAGGTTTTTTTGAGATTAAAATAGGTTTAAAAAAACCATAAAATAAGACTTGTCAATCCTACTTTATGGAAAAATAATGTTTTTTTAAATTTATCAAACTCAAATCTGCTCCACAAAATCCAAAAACACTTCCTTGTGTTTTTCCAAATCCATATTTGGAGAAAGAGAAACACGAGCAATATAATCTTTGTCGTCTTCCTTGGTTGTTCCTTGTGTAGAAGTTGCAGGAATTGTCCAATACACACCTTTCAACTGCCCGTAACTCACACAATATTTACTTTCCTTCGGAATCTGAGTAATCATCATCGTGATTAATTTATCATTCAATTCTCTTTTGTGCTTTTCTTTTTCCTCTTTCGTAGTCCCTTTTGTTGGAAGGTCTAACGAAAAAACAGAAGGCGTATAACCTTCTTGAGCCAACTCTTCTGAAACAAAATTAATCTTCGCTTCTGGTAATTTTTCCTTAATAAACTCTACAAATTTACGTGTATTCTGATACGCTTCTTCAATTCTTTCATTCATGGAAGGTAATTGCTCTGCTAAAATTTCCATTTGAAAATCGGTGGCTTCGTTATCACATAGAATAACATTCTTTTCTATTTTATCCATTAAATAATTAGCTTTTTCATTAGCAACACAAAAACCAGCCGTTACTTTTCCACCACTCGGAAACTTCGAACCACTTACATAAGCAATCGTTTTGAGAGTAGAAAGCGTTTGATTTTCTCCCAAAAAATTAACGTTCGGACAAAAAGTTTGGTCAAGAATAAAAACAGGTTCGATAGCTTTTTCTCCCTTTGGAGTTTTGCGTTCTTTGCTCAACGCCTTTTCTAATTCTTTCAAATTTGGCACTTCTACTCTAGGATTGGTCGGAATTTCGGCAATAATATAAGGAATAGCATCTAATTCGGCTACTTTATCCAAAACTGAATTGACACTTTTTACCATATCATTTTTTCCATCGACTGGCAAGTCCATTACTTCTACATTCTCCAAACATTCGGCTACTCTTCTAGCTTGGTCGTTTGTGCCACCATAACAGTTTGGAGGAACAAGAAATTTAATCGCTTTTCCCTTATGATTTTCTATTGCATCATCAATAAGTCCCATCATAATTGCATACTGAACCGATAATCCACTAGAACCGACGACGGCTTTTGAATTGGAATAGGTAATTTCTTTAATACAATTCAGGACAGATTTTTTGTTTTTTTCTGTTTCATCTTTATCCTTAAAAGAAGGTTTTTCGCCTGTCAGAATCTGTAACGCCTTCAGACAATCGGCTGGAGTCATTGCTATTGTTTCTCTTCTACGGACGTGCTGAATTTCTGAAATATAATTTTCATTTTCTTTTCCATTAACAGAATTGACAAACAAAATGCTTCCTAAATCCTCATGAAGATTGATATAAAAATCAATTTTTGAAGTCAGATTAGCTTTTTCAATTTCGTTCTCTTGTGAAATATAAATTCTACTTCCATCAAAATCGTTTAGTTTTTCTAATTCTTTTCTATTCTCAATTTTCTTTACTTCAAACTCATAACCATAAACTTTCCTAATCATTTCAACCTCCAAAAAAGCAGGTAATTCTTTGCTATAAATAATTTGAGTAGCTTTATTTTCTCCTTTTTTAGTTAATAAATTTTTTCTCAAAATAGCCAAAATAGGCGTTGTTCTGGACGAAAAACTAATTACATTTTCTGGTTTTAGAGTATTGATTTTGGCGATTGCCCATTCCAAAATAGAAGACAATGGGTGTCCCAAACGAATGTAATCATAGGCTGTAGGCAGTTCGCTTAAAGCCGATTTTTCAGCGTTGTTTGTTTGAAATAGGATTTCAAATTTATCTAAAAACTCTGTTTTTGCTTGTTTTTCATTATAAATATCTAGTCTATGAGTAGTTAGGTTTGTCCAATCTGCTGGACTGTTTTCTAAGACTATTTTGAGGTAATTTATTAATTTGTCGTTTTGCATAATTTTTTACTTTCAATTATATTTAAAAAAACCGAACAGTTCGCTTTGAGCGAACGGTTCGGTAAATATACGATATTGCAATTGGTTTACAGTCATCAAGATTGCCCTTTTGCTTCTTCAAGAAGTTTGTCTAAATATTCTCTTTCTTGTTCGTAGGTCATATCCATAATTTCAAGACTTATTTTGTCCCTAATTTCACGCATTGTTTTTATTGCGTCAAACTTCTTTTTTGGTTTTTTATTATTCGTTTTCATATTTTGTAATCTCTTTTGGTGTTCTAATTTCTATCATTTTATAACCGTTTTGATAGTTGATTCCGTTGTAACCTCTAATTTTATCAAGGTTTACAATATGTTTGAAGTTCCAACTTACCAAAACGTTAGCATTACAAGTTGTTGCAATAGCAATGTGTTGGCAATCAACACGACTTGTTCTTCCTACTACTTTAGCATCAATATATTTATCGGCAAGTTCTGTTGCTTCCCTTGATAGCTTAATTTTTTCAATATACTTTTTTGGGATTTCATTTAAAAGTTCTTTCACAAATTTAGGAACATTCAAAAGTTATGCATAAAGTAAATCAGACAAAATGACTTGAATTTAGCCTTTAATTGCTCGTTCAAAAAAAGGAATAAAACCGAACGGTTCGCTTTGAGCGAACGGTTCGGTAAATATACGATATTGGCTTATTTTTTCTTCGTTAGTGAACTTAATATTTCTCTCATAGCTACTGAATCAGCAGAAGTAGGATTTACTTTAGACAAATGAATATTTACAAATAAATCATTTTTTACCATACAATAGCCGTACATATGTTTCTGATTGATTTTTACTCCTTCAAAGTTAGTAATATCATTCTGGCGAAACATAAAATCATCTGTTGGTTCTCCCCATCTTTCTTCATTCTCCTCATATTTTTTGAGTTTAGAATAATTGAAAAAATAGAAAAAAGGATACGCTGGGCTTATTTCTGGACTACCCATAGCTACTCTTGGAGCTTCTACCAAAGCAAGTCTTTCTTCTTCATTTAGTTTGTAATACAAAATAGAACAAATAATTCCGTCCTTACTTTCGCTGTAATAATAGTAATCTGAACCACGCCATTCTTTCGTGAATTTTTTGAATTTATCAGTATTCAGCGTTATCGTAGTACCTTTAACTTTTGGGTAATCAAACTCAAATAATTTTAAAGTATCAAATTTGAATGATAAAAGTCCTATTATCAATAAGAGGTAAAGAGTAATTTTTTTTATTCTGTTCATTTCTAAAGTTGTTTTTTTTGAATTAATGTTGGTTAAATGTAAGAAAAAATTTAGTAGTTTTATCAAAAAATGAGTTAAAATCAATCCTACTTTGCATAACATTTATTATTTTCAGACTTCTACTAATAACCATTTCTAAAATGTTGAAAATAAATAAAATAATAACAAATCTTGTTTATTTCCGTAAATTGTAGTAATTGAATCATCAAACTAAAATTTTAATCAAAAAAAAGTATGAATACTTATTTGCAAGTAGATTTTCCAGTAGAACTAGCCGTTGTTTTGCGTATGCAAGAAGGCGAGTTTGGAGAAGAAATAAAACGATTAGCGTTAGTAAAACTTTTCGAAAATCGGTAAAATATCATCAGGTAAAGCAGCGCAGATTTTAGGAATTACACGTATAGCATTTTTTGATGTTTTAGCTAAATACGGTGTAGATGTTTACAATGATAGTAGTGAAGAATCTTTAAAAGAGGATATAAATAATGCCTAAATTAATAAGCCAATGAGTTTTAATTCCTGTTTTTTTGCATAACCCTTATTATTTTCAGACTTTTGTAACAAGAATTTTATAAAAAAACACTTTCCAATAAAACTATGACTTCTCGTTACGAAAAGCGTGGTGTTTCTTCACAAAAAGAAGACGTACACGCAGCCATCAAATCTGTCGATAAAGGAATTTTTCCGAAAGCATTTTGTAAGATAATCCCAGATATTTTGGGAGGAGATGCAGCTTATTGTAACATTATGCACGCAGACGGTGCAGGTACAAAATCCTCTTTGGCGTATCTTTACTGGAAAGAAACAGGCGATTTGTCGGTTTGGAAAGGAATTGCACAAGATGCCGTCATTATGAATATTGATGATTTAATTTGTGTTGGAGCAACTGATAATATTTTGCTTTCTTCTACAATTGGACGAAATAAAAACCTAATTACAGGCGAAGTAATAGGAAAAATAATCAACGGAACAGAAGAGTTATTAGAAAATTTGAGAGAACAAGGAATTACCATTTTCAGCACAGGAGGAGAAACAGCAGACGTAGGCGACCTTGTCCGTACAATCATCGTTGATAGCACCGTAACGGCACGAATGAAACGAAGCGACGTAATCAGCACAGACAAAATAAGTGAAGGCGATGTAATTGTAGGTTTGGAATCTTTCGGACAAGCAACGTATGAAAGTGAGTACAACGGAGGAATGGGAAGTAATGGCTTAACTTCTGCAAGACACGATGTTTTGACTAAAAAATATGCAGAAAAATATCCAGAAAGTTTTGATAATTCTGTTCCTGCTGACTTGGTTTATAGTGGTTCAAGAAGTTTGACAGATATTTATGAAAAACTTCCAAAAGAAATAAAAACAGATATTGGAAAATTGATTTTATCGCCTACACGTACTTATGCGCCTGTTGTGAAAGAGATTTTGAGTAAAATTAGAGAACATATTCACGGTATGATTCATTGTTCTGGAGGAGCGCAGACTAAGATTTTACATTTCATTGATGCTTCTCAAAACCTACATATTATAAAGGATAATTTGTTCAAAACACCACCTCTTTTTGAGCTTATTCAATCGGAAAGCAAGACAGATTGGAAAGAAATGTATCAAGTCTTTAATATGGGACACCGTTTAGAAATTTATCTTCCAAAAGAATATGCCCAAACCGTTATTGATATTTCGAAGTCATTTAATATTGATGCTCAACTAATTGGTAGAGTAGAAAAGAATGAAGATAATAGTAATGAAGGAAATAAAAAACTAACCATTTCTTCGGTACATGGAAGCTTCGTTTATTAATTTTTGCTAGATTAATTTCTTAAAATCGTCTAAAGGCTCATCAAAATTATCTGAAATATTTGTGTAAGTTCCTTTTCCAAAACCAAATTGACGTTTTTCTGCTTTCGAAGTGATTGTATTTATAGTTTCCTCTTTTTGTAAAAGGGTTATCAACTGTTCTAATTTTTTGGAATCATTTAGATTGACAATCCAATTAATTAATTTATATTTTACTTCTTCTGGATACATAGTTTCTACTTTTGGTAATAAATATTATTTTAATAAAATACGTAATTGAAAGTTATTAGTTTGCTCTAATGGTTTAAGTTAATTATTTCAATATTCTTCGTTTTTAAAAACTTCTTCCTTAAAATACGTAATAATATTCATTTTGAGGAGTTTTTCTTGATCCTCAATTTTCAAAACTGGTAATGGTTTGATGAGTTTCCAATGTACCCAGCCGTCTTCATCCGTTCCTTCCAATTCGTAATATTCGGCATAACTAAGTGCCTTACAGGTTGCCATGTGCATCAAATCTTGTTTTTCATCTTTGGAGAATGTTCGAATTCCTTGACCAAGTTCTTGTATTCCCATCAAAAACAAAATTCCATTCAAATCTGGTTTTTTGTCAAAATGGCTTTGTAATTTTCGGCACAATCTAAACCATTCTGTTTCAATGTCTTTGTCTTCGTTCCATTTCATAAAATTGTGTTTTATTACGATACTTAATTTTTACTCTACTTTATGGCAAGGCAAAATTAGAAAAAAATTAGTCTATAAAAACAGAATATTCAACTGTATTTTGTAGTAGAATTATCGAAGAAAGAATAACATAGCTAAAAGTAGGATTAAAATACAGTTTTTAGGATTAAATTTTGCCTTATTCTGCTCATATAGAAATTACAGAATTACTTATATTTCTCCATTACAAAAAATTATATCGTTATGTTTCGTTTTATTTTTACAACTCTTTTTTTTGCTTTATTGCTTTCTTCAAATTCAGTTTTTGCTCAAAAGATGAGTAAAGAACAGAAAAAAATATGGGAAAAAAGACAAAAATCTATGCCTGTTGAAGAGTTTAAGCAAAAAATGGAAACACAAGAAACGGCTACCGATGAAGCATATAAGCTAGAAAGACAAGTCCTTTCCATGACAAAAGCACTAGCCGAACGAGAACGTCAAATTGATAGTTTAGAGGAAGCATTAGCAAACAAAAAAGAAACAAAGTCAGCTAAAAAGCAAAATGTAACGAATACAGAAAATGAAGATTCTGCTTCTTCTTCTTCTGATGCAACTCAAGATGATTATTCGAAAGGAACAGTTTACAGAGTTCAAGTTGGTGCGTTCAGAAATAAAGATTTAATGAAATTTGTAGGACATAGGCGTTTCCACGCAGAAGCAGATGAAGATGGAGTAAAAAAATATACGATTGCAGTTTTTAGAGATTATTGGGAAGCTGATTTATTCAAAAAGTATATGCGTGAAATGGGTGTAAATGATGCTTGGATTGTGTCTTATAAAGATGGGGTTCGTGTGCAAATAGAAAGTGTTTTGTCTGCCGAAGACCAAAAAATTGTGAAATCAGGAGACAGTAAGAATGACGACGTAGATTAATTTTGAAAATAATTTTGAGATTAATTTTATTTTTGATAAATAAATTTTTGTATAATGCTTGCACAATAGAAAATAAGTTGTACATTTGTACTCTCAAAAGCAATCAACTACCAGCTTTTAAGAATTTGCCCAGATGGCGGAATTGGTAGACGCGCTGGTCTCAAACACCAGTGGAGCAATCCGTGCCGGTTTGACCCCGGCTCTGGGTACTTTTATTGAAAACCTCTTTTCTAATTTTTTGAAGAGAGGTTTTTTTTATTGTCTTTTTATTATTATTTTCTTCATAAATAATGCAACTAATAAATTTAGTGGTATAGTAAAAATGTCCTTCTGCTCAAAAATCTAATTTGATAAATCAAATTGCTACGTTTGAAAGATGTAGAAACAATGATGTAGATGTTTTATTTATCTAGCCAAAAAAGTTTACTGACACTTAGAAATTATTGCCTACCTATAAAAAAACAGTTTATTATGCCTTCTCCAATTATAAAATTAAGTAGTATTACAAATCTTCATGACGCTCGTTTCGGTGCAGGAATGGGAACAGTTTTAGACATGATGATTGGTTTTTCATTGAACCCAAAAAGCGAAAATTATGTAACCGAACAAGATTTTGTGCAGATTTCTGGATGGATAACAGGTTGTAAAATTGTAGTAGAATTAGAAAATGAAAAAACACAACTTGAAATTAATGAAGAAGCAAACAAAATTCTTTCAAATCCAGATTATAAAGTGGATTTTGTGCAGGTTTCTAGTCATTCTGATTTAATGAATTTGAAAGAATCGGTTCATCAAATTCCTATTATTTTTTCTTATCAGTTTGAGCAAACTAAAGAAGACCAACAATTAGAAAAACGAGAAAACTTAGATAGTCTAGCAGTTATGTTTCGAAAAATTAAACGAAGATTTTGGCATAACTTACTTTTTATTAGAACTAAAAACAAAATCAAATCAAGAACCCAAACTCACTCATTTATCACACTCATTTATTCAATCAATACAAAAACTATCCAAAGAATTTTCTATTATTTTGGGTTTTGGAGTTACAAGCGAAAATATAATTGATTTGCTTACAGAATCCGAACTAAAAGGAATTGCCTTCAAAGGACAAACTGAAAAAGAAGTTGGAATGGGTGGTTATACTGATTTTGACGAAATTTCGGATATCTTAGAAAAAATTGAAGAAAAAATCGAAGAGTTATAATTTACTAACGCTTTCAAATTCGTGTCAGTTCTTTAATTATCGTATTATATTTTGGATATTGGTTTATCAAATCTTCAGCCTTTGCCAACTTAAAATCTGCAAAATCAAACGCTGGGGCTACCGTGCAACCAGATAAAGTAAAACCAGTAGGATTTTGACAACGTGAAGCAAACCAAAGACCAGCAGGAATGAGTACTTGTGGAGATTGTCCTTTTTCAATATCCATTCCCAAAACTTTTTCATGGAGCGTTCCATGAACATCAAAAAAGAAAATAGAGAGAGGATCGCCATCATAGAAATGCCAAAGCTCATCAGAAGCAATTTTATGAAAAGCCGAAAAAGTATCTCCTGAAAGTAAAAAATAAATAGCTGTACTGTACGAACAACTTGTAGAAAAGTTTTTAGACAACACGCTTTTAGGAATAATTCCTTCGGCACGATATGTTTCTGCAAAAAAACCTCCTTCTGGATGAGAACTCAAATTTAGTTTTTCAATCCAATATTCTTTACTGTGATAACTCATTTTGTTTTTTATTAAGGATAGAAGATGATTTTGATGCTTTATTTCTGTTTTACAACTATAAGTTCTTCAGATTCGAAGATTGCAGCAGGAGAAATTACGCTTTCATTCAGTCTATCAATAGGAGTTTTGTTTCCATACCGTTCTTTCATTTTTTGTTTTACGATTTTATCCTCCAAATCAAAATTAGATAATTTTTCTAACTTTCCAAGTTCAATATTTAGTACTTCTTTATAGATCTTCCAAACCAACTCGGAACAGTATATTTTTTCATCAGACCATTCAAAATAAAGATCATAAGGCTTGCCTAAAAACTGTTCTCCTTTATCTTTCATTTTTTGAATTACTTTTTCTCTCAAAAGTGCATCAGCGTTTTTTAATCTTTTGACGACAAAATGAGAGTTTTCTCCTCGTTTTATCCACTCCTCTAAAGGAGTATATTTTACAGGCTGAACGGCTTCTAAAACTAAAAAATCATTTTCATTACTGTTTTTATTTTTATCAACATCATTTTTAAAAATAATTCCGACGTGGCTATATTTAGATTTTGTAGCTAATTGAATCGCTTTACTTTGCGAAGACGTAGAAGTTTGAAAAATAATGTCTCCTTCTTTTATGATTGAGAAGCCTTCTGACTTCTCTATTTTATTTTCTGAATTGTACGCTACTACTTCTATTTGCTTTTCTGATTTTTCAGAATTACAAGATAGAAGTAAAACAAACAAAGTAAGAAAACAAATGATTTTTAAATAAGTACTGTATAACATAATTTTTTTAATAAAAAATAATAGCGTTTCATATTCCATCTTTAACCAGGTTAAAACCGTCGTTGAGATTTTTGAGAACTAATCCTTATCGACGGCGAAGCCTCAACAACGGTAGGAAAATACTACAAAACTTATGTTACAGAGTAATAAGTCGTATTTTAGAAATGATATTTCATTTTTAGTTATATAGAAAAGTAATCTTGGAAATTGCTAATGAGACTAGCGCACAACCGAAATATATCCCATAATCGGTTTCAACGAATCACTAATTCTAATTCTGTAATAATATGTTCCTTCGGTAAGTTTCATTCCATTAAAAAGTGCGTCCCATTCTTTGCGATACCCATCTTTTTGAGTAAAAAGAATTTTTCCTGTTTTATCAAAAATTTCTACATCGGCAGTTGGATAACGGTCTAAAAACGGAATTTGCCACGTATCATTTGTTCCATCATTATTAGGAGTAAATGTATTCGGAATGCCTGCAAAACAATCTTCATTAATTTCTACAAAAACGGTATCAGCCGAACATTGATCAGCTTGATAAACAATTTTATAAATTCCTTGAGTAGAAGCATTCAAATTAATCTTTCCATTTAAAGAGTCTAATTTAATTCCTTTATCAGCTGTGAAGAAAAAGCCAGTTGAACTTTCCAGATTATTCAAAATAATAGGTGTGGGATTAGTTTCTAACTTACAATAACTTTCATATTCATATTCAAAACGAGCATCAATGGCTTTTCTACGCATTACAAAATCAGATAAAATAAGTTCACATCGGTTTGCATCCGTAATTTTGACTTGATAGTTTTCGGTTTCGTTAGGTTCTAAATCTGAAAGTTCTGTTTTATCAGTTGCAATGGTATTTCTTTTATATGTCCAAACGGTTTTGTAAGGTTCTGTTCCTCCTTTTATTTGTAGAGAAAGTTGTCCATCGTTTAATTCTGAATTGCAAGTTGCTTCTTTTGCTATAAATTTGCCTTCTAATTTTGAAGGTTCTGCAATCTCAATTACTAAAGAATCTTGACAACCCAAATCATCGGTTATTTTTACTTTATAACTTCCTTTTGTAAGGTTGGTTAATGAGTTTTGAGTAGTTCCGTCTTCCCAAAGAATTTGATAATTGCCAAAAGCTCCTGTTATTTTTAAATCAATTCTTCCATTATTACCTCCAAAACAAGAAACATTTGTAGTTTTTGCTTCTACTCTTAGGTTAGAAATTTCAATCAAGATAACATTGCTGTATTTAAAACCACAATTATAAAGTGTATCAGGGATTACCTTTCTTCTAAAATAAGTGGAGGACGTTACTTCTTTTGGTTGATAATTTAGCGTACTATCCAAATCTGTCCACCTCAAACTATCGGTTGAAGATTGCCACAAATAAGTATGATTTATAAGGGAAGAATCGCCTGTCAAAAGACTTGGTATTTCGTTTCTACAAATACGTTGAGAAGACGAAATTATATTGTTTTTTACGCCTGCAAATTTGATTTTGACTGTATCTACAACCGTACAAAAGCCATTATTTACCCAAACGGTATAAATTCCTTCTTCTGAAACAATTATACTTTGTGTCGAATCTGTTGTACTCCAAAAATATTCTACTGCGTTGGGAGTAGCGATTAGTTCATATTCAAACGGCTCACAAAATGTAGTGTCTTTGAAGTTTTGATTAGGAAAATTATTGTCAGGAACAGTAAATTCTGTAATATTGGCGTTTTCAGATTGCAAAATAAGATTAGGAACACTATCATTAGTAACCTTTACAAAATAAGTTCCCAATCGTTTGGCAGCCAAAACAGAATCGGTTGCATTTGGAATTGAATCTCCATCAATAAACCATTGATAATGATTGTATTTTCCTTCTGTTTGAACTTCTAAATAACAAGGTTGAATAATGGAAATCTTATTTTGAGGAGAATAAACAAAATTGGGAATTTTCCATGTTTTTTCTTCCAAATCTTCAAAAGTAAGACGATTATTACTTACATTCAAGTAATTTAGATTAGTAAGCGAATCTATATTTTCTATTTCTGTAAACTTGTTTTCACTCAAATCTAAAGCTCTCAAAGAAGACGATTGTATAAAAAAAGAGTTAGGAATCGTTCCTTCCAAACCGTTTTTGGAAGCAATAAAAGTCTGAATATTCCTCATATTTCCTAATTGGGAAGGCAGAGTTCCTCTAAATCTATTAGCAGAAATATTAAGCAAAACCAGAGAAGCAACACTCGCTATTCGTTCAGAAAGTTCTCCATTTAAGTTATTATTATTTAGTTTTATAGTAGTTAGGTTTTGCAATCTATAAAAATCTATTCTTTCAAAATGTTCTAAATTATTATATGATATATCCAAATACGATAAATTAGTAAACGAATTGAGAGAATAAACAAAATTAGTAATAATGGGAGAGTTAGGTGTAGTTTCTATAGCTTGAGTTTGAAACGAGTTGTGTGAAAGGTCAAGATAAGAAAGTACGCTTGGTAGGTCAAGACCAGTCGGCAAAATGTCTTCAAATTTGTTGTAAGAAAGGTCTAATGTTCTTAATGAAGGTGCATAATAAATCCGTAAAGTAACTCTGCCTTCTAATAGATTATTAGAAAGATTACACGTTATGAGTTTTGACAGACTGCCTAATGAAGCAGGAAGAGATGCTGTTAATTTGTTGTTCTGCAATAAAAGTGTCTGTAGATTTTGCAAATTCGAAATCTGCGTATGAATATAAAGTTCGTATTCATTATTCAATAAATCCAAATAAACAAGCTGGCTCAGATTATATAATGGAAGTGGAAGCTGTCTAGTTCGGCCAAACTTATTGAAAGCTGCTACAAGAACTCTCAAATTCGGCATTGCAGAAATAACTTCTCCCAAATCAGAATTAAAATTATTATTCCCTATATGAAATTCTTCCAACTGTGTCAAGTTTCTTAACGAAGTGGGCAAAACTCCAGAAAACCCAGAACTTGAAGCATTGAATAGTTTAAGATTACCAAAATTACCAAATTCAGATTGCATTACGCCTCCAAAATTATTATTGTTTACGTATAATTCTTCCAAATTAGTCAATAAAAAAAATCCTGTCGTGTCAGAAATAGGATTTGTAAAACCGTTTTGAGCAATATTCAAATACGTAAGTTGGCGCATCTGACCAAACATAGAGGGAAGGTTTCCATAACTTGCTTTGTAATTAGTAGCTGCCATACCAAACGCTTTTAAATTGGAAAGTGAAGCAAGCATTTCTAACGAACCCGTAAGATTATTTGAAGAAATATCTAGTGATCTTAATACTGAAAGTCTGTTTAGAGAATTGGGAAGCTGACCTGATAGTCCTCTTGCATTAAAATTTAAGGAAACAACACGTTGGTTTTCTATCGTTACGCCAGCCCAAGTACTTACCCGCTGATTGAGCTGCCAAGGATTTGCCCAAACTCTACCATTTGTAGATTGATAAATATCTATCAAAACCAATGAATCATTTGCAATAACACTACGCTGTGCAAAACTAGTTGTACAAAAAAAGGAGCAGAAAGATAACGTAAAAAGAAGAGGAATTAAATATTTTTTCATGACATTATTATATTGAAAGAAGCAGCAAATAATTTTTATGCTACAATTACGTAGCAATTTGATAAATCAAATTATACAGAACATTAAAAAATAGAATTTCTTTTCTTATCTAAATCTGTATTTTTATTAAAAAGACGAATACCTATCAAAATTTCATTGGTCGTTCCTAATGAATTAAAATTGTTTTCATTGCTTTTTATAAAACTAGAAAACTCATACGAATAAGCAATATCTAACCAAGGTGTAATCCGAGTTCCCAAAAAAGTTTGAATAGCTCTTTTATGACGGTAATTAATGGCTGTCCAAATAAGTTGGTTATACGATAATTTGGTATTCAAATGCCAGTTTATATCTGTTATCTTGTTTACATTAACCAAAACAGAAGGAGAAAGGACAAAGTTTTCATTTAGATTTATGTTCCCTCCACCAGACAAATTATAATAGCGTTCCAAATTATCATTTCTATTGCTTGTTTGTCCTATAGTTACATTATTTTCGAATAATTGATAGACACCAAAACCACCAAAAAAACGATCGTTTCTTAGCCAAATTCCCACGTTTGCATCTGGGACAGTACTTTGCTGATTAGTTTGAATAGCGTTATCGTTTGGATTATACAGAGTAGCCTTTGAAGCATCAAAACCGATTGTCTTTAGTCCAAAACTAGCACCAAAAGACATCCGTAGTCTTGAATCTGCATCCCACTCATCACGTTGTGAAAGGGTCAGATGGTAAGCATAACGAGCATAAATAGTTGTTTCACTCCACAATCCAGCTTGATTATAATAGGCTTCTAAACCTGTTGCGTGATAGCTTGGAGACAAATTTTGAGTGCTTTTCTGAAAAAGTGGGCTTTGCGCTAAAAATGAAAAACTCTCTGGTGCGCCTTCTATTCCAGACCATTGTTTGCGATAATTCATCTTTATATCTAATGCGTTTTCAGAACCCAAGGCAGCAGGATTTACACTTGCCCAGTTCCAAATATAGTTTCCAGAAAAAAATGAGTTTTGTGCTTCAACAGAACAAAAACTCATAAACACAAAAATAGTAGAAAAAACAATTCGGATTAGCATAACACAAAGAGGAGAAATATATTTAAAAATCAATGATCAAAAATCTATTATCCCTTTAAAAGAATATTCAAACGATTGATTTAGAGTTATTTATAAATTTTTCATTGAAAATACAAAAATAAAGCCTAGTTTGTCTCTGTCTATTTGTGTCTCTCTTGAGAGTAGCAATAATGATAAGATGAAATAAAACAAAACCGTTGTCTATTTTCTCCTTTCGTAAATTTGATTAGCTAACATAATAATTTAATAGCAAAAAATAATGTTTGTACTACTTATCAACCTTCAAAAAAAGTAACATTTTTCTACTGTAGAAGTGTTACTTTTTTTTATTTATCTTTTTTATACTCCAACAACACGAATTAGTGTTTATGATTCGTTAAGTTTGAAATATATTTTTAGTACGATTGAATGTCAAGCTAATAGGTATGAGCGACATTTCCCAAATTCCATACATGAGCTTGCTTTTGGCAAAATAATAGTTTGCTTTTTCCATAAAATAGGGTTTGCAAACCCTATTTCGTAAAAAAAAGACGATTACGAAGAATAAAATTTGGGAGCTATTTGTCCGTTTAAAAAGAGTCCTTGTATTGGAATACAACTTGCTTTTCCGTAACTTGTAAAAACAAAACAGTCTTTAGAGCAATGCTATTAAGCTAAGGACTGTGTGAATGTCGCTCGTGGGACATGAGCAACGGTAGTTTTTATTCGTTTACAATTAAAACTAAAGTTTATTATTTTAGTGTTGTTATTAAAACAATTTTTAGAATAAAAATTAACTCTACCGTTGCTCGTATCCTTACGAGCGACTTAAAAACCCTTAGCTTAATAGCATTGGTCTTTAGAGTCTTCTTTATAGTAAAGTAGAAGCAAAGAATTAAAAACGTAAAGTAAAAATATGAAGAATAGTAATTCCATTTTTTTTGAATTATACAAATTTTCTACTCTTTTTAAGAATGGAATAGTCATTTTTTTATCGTTTACTTTCTTGATTTGTTTTTTCCTTTCTCAAAATATAGTAAAGGCACAAAATAAAAATCAAACGATTCAAACGATTCCTCTTTCAACAAAACAAGAAAAAGTACTGATTTCTACCTTCGCACAGCTTACAGAAGATACAGCACAGTTTTCATCGATACAAGAAGTCATCAAAACATTAGAATTCAAAAATTCTACAGAAGCCAAACCTAATTTTGGCTATACTTCTTCTTCGTATTGGTGCAGGTTTAGCATTCAGAATACAGCTAATGTTACTCAAAATCGTTGGTTAGAAATTCAATATCCATTATTAGATTCTGTCTGGTTGTATGAAGTTGATAGCGCACAAAATGTAATACAGGTGCGTTTGGTAGGGGACAAAATGGCTTTTGGAGAAAGAGAAATCAGAGATGCCGATTTAGCTTTTGTATTGGATATAGATGCCAGAAAGACAAAGAATTATTATATGCGTTTCCGAACCGAAGGAACAATGACTTTTCCATTAGTTCTTTGGCAACCTCAAGCATTTAGCGAACAGACAGCCAATGATAGATTTGGTTTTGGTATCTATTATGGGATAATTGTAGTGATGATTTTCTATAATTTATTTATATTTTTCTCTCTAAAAGATGAAGCCTATCTATATTATGTCCTTACGATTGTTTCTATTGCACTTTTTCAGCTCGCTTTCAACGGACTAGGATTTCAATATTTGTGGAGTAGTTTTTATCCTTTCAATGATATTGCTATTCCTTTTTCTATTAGTTGTTTTTCTTTTATTTCGCTTCTTTTTGCTAGACAGTTTTTGCACTTAAATGAGTTGCTTCCCAAAATAGATAAATTAGTTTTTGTTTTTGTTGGACTGGTCATAATTGTACTTTCTCTCACTTTTTTCCTTCCTTATAAAGTAATGATAAAGGTAAGTTCAATTACTGGAGTACTTGCTACTACACTACTTTTTTATATGGGAGTAATGAGTTATAGAAAGGGGTACAAATCAGCGATTTATTTTTTGATAGCTTGGTCGTTATTTTGGCTAGGTATTTTGTGTAGTATTTTTAAAGGTTTTGGACTTTTACCCACTAATTTTTTTACTACTTATGCCATACAAATTGGCTCGGCATTAGAAGTGATTTTGCTATCTTTAGGACTTGCAGACCGTATAAATACGCTTCAAAACGAACTTTCTCAAAAAACGATTGATGAGAAAAATCAGAAAATAGAAAACGAAATAAGGCAGCGTTATTTAATGGAATCTCAAAACTTACAATTAGAAAAATTAGTAACCGAACGAACAGCAGATTTAGAACAAAAGACAGTAGAACTGCAAAGCCAAAATCAGAAAGTAGTGGACAGTTTGAAGTATGCCAAACGCATTCAGGAAGCTATTTTGCCACCAAAAGAAGAATTGCATAAAATATTAGGAAATCATTTTGTATTCTTTAAGCCAAAAGATATTGTTTCGGGAGATTTTTACTGGATTGCAGAACACAAAGAAGAACAAAAGATAATTATTGCTGCTGTAGATTGTACAGGACACGGTGTTCCTGGTGCGTTTATGTCTATTATTGGAAATAATCTTTTGAATCAAATCATTAATGAGAAAAAAATAGTTTATCCTTCAACCATTTTAGAAGAGTTGCATAAAGGAGTCCGAACTATTTTAAAACAAGATTATGAAACAAGTTCTAGTGCCATGAACACCTCTAGAGACGGAATGGATATTGCGCTTTGTGTGATAAATAAAAACGAAAATAGGCTAGAGTTTGCAGGTGCTAATCGTCCACTATGGATGGTAAAGAACGAAAAGTTTGAAGAGATAAAAGGAGATAGAAGAGCTATTGGAGGTTTGCAGAACGAACAAAAACGAAAGTTTACAACACATTCTATACCTTTAAACGGAAAAATGAACGTCTATTTAGCTTCTGACGGATATAGCGATCAATTTGGAGGAAATAAAGAAGGACAAGTTAGTAAAAAATTTATGTCAAAAAACTTTAAGAAATTATTGTTGGATATGAATGTAAGCAAAATTTATAGAAATAAAAACCACCAAAATCTAGAGACCCAATGTTCTATTTTGGAAGAGGTAATGGAAAAATGGAAAGGCAATGAATCTCAAATAGACGATGTTTTGGTGGTGGGTTTTGCTCTTAGTAAAGAATAAAACTAGTCTTTTGGACTTTATACTTATAATACTCTTTAATGTGGTTGACATTCCAAAATAGAAAGATTACTGCCAAATTTTATTCTGTGGAATCGTCTTTTTTCCATAAAATAGGATTTGCAAACACTATTTTATGGAAAAAGCAAACTATTATTTTATTTGAGAACTGTCACTCATATTGACTCTTGCAACAAAAAACCTTCACTCTAAAACTAGAATAAAGGTCATTTATATGTTTTGGTTTAAAGATAAACCTATGCTTTTTTGTTTTTCTCAAATTCTGCTTTGATTGCCTCAACATCTACGTTAAGCATTGGAGGAACAAAGTTATTGTGTTTAAGCATTTTATCACGTGCAACAGATGCACGACGACGACGCTTCAATTTGCGTTCTAATCTAGTAACTGACATAATTTTAGGGTTTTAGTGTTTTCGAAAACTAAGATGCAAAGATAAACAAAATTTTTGTCAAAAAAAGATGGAATAGAATATTTTCTCTGTTTTTCTACAAAAAGCTAATTCCAAATCTTCTCTACAAAGCTCCCTTCGTATAAATGATAAAATAAAATAACAAATTCATTTTGATTTTAATCATAAAAATAATAATTTTGAACTACAATCTTCCTCTCTTAAAATTAAGCTAGAAATAGATAAGTTTTTGGTCTGATATATCAAACCTCTACGTCGTTTAAAAGTAGTAATTTGATTTATCAAATTGAGTTTTTAATATGAAATATGTTTCGAAGAACAGCGAAACTAATTTTACTAAAGAACAAAGAACAAAGAATTAAATTAAATTTTGAGTTTTGTTTAAATAATTCCTGTTTTTCTAAACATTTTCTATCTCCAAAAGTAACACGCTTTAATTCAAGGATAAATAAGTAGAAGACAATAGATAGAAGTATAGCCAAAAATTAGTTTGAACAAACAGAAATAAAAGCGAAAATTCTGCTTTTTATGATTTGGTTGTTTACTACAAAAAATCTATTTTCCGAAAAAACAAGTAAAAAAAGAAGTCAAAATTATTTAGAATCATTTTAAATTATGGTTTGAGATTTCTTAAAAAAATATAACAATCTGAAAATCAATGAATTACAATTTTTTATCAAAAAACAAAATTTGACAGAAATCGAAATAAACATTGATAAAAACCTTTACACGTACTAATTTTGTAAACGAAAACAGCACAGTCTTATAATAGCTAAATATATCGGTCAGTTTCTATTAGGAAAAAATAGATAAAAAGACTTTCTATACAATTTCAACCTTCTATTATTTTGTGCTTGCCACCTATATTATTTAAAAAATATGTTATTCAAACAACTACTAATACAAAAACTACCTTTGATTACTTCTGGTTCGCTTAGACGAAGTATAAGAAGTGGAAAAGGAAGTGCATTTTGTTTTGTTTTGATGCTTTTAGTGTTTTCTATCATAACTACACTTTCTACACAGTGTGTTTATGCACAAGATACAACCATAGTACAACCACCAGACAATACAAATAATGATGCAACAGAAAACGACCCTGCAAATGCCGACGGAGCAATAAACGTTGACGGACAAAGTGCTACTGCTACAACAGACGGAGCAGCATCTCCAGAAGCAATTGCACAAGGAGAAGAACTTTTTGCTGGTAACTGTGCTCAATGCCATGCTGTCCATAAAAAAGTAGTTGGTCCTGCTTTAGCTGGTGCAGAAGGACGTTGGGGAAGCCGTGCGGCTATTATCAATTTTATTAAATATCCTCAAAAAGTAATTGATGGAGGCGACCAGTACGCTCAAAAACTCTATGCAGAGTATCAGCAGTATATGCCAAATCACGATTTCTTTAAAGATGAGCAAATCGCTTCTATATTAGATTATATTAATACTGTTCCTGTTCCTTCTGCTGCTGTCGCTGGTGTAGATGGTGGAGGTGCTGTTGGTGGAGAAGCTGGTGGAGGAAACTCTAGTCTTTTGTTAGCTCTCGTAATTGGTCTTATCGCACTTTTATTAGTAGTTGCACTTGTTTTAGTGGCTCTTACTTCTATGCTTGCTGGATATTTACAAAAAGAAAAATTAGAAGAAGACGAAAATACAGTAGTTACGCAAAGGTTATTTGATTTCAAAGCCTTCTTTACAAGCCCTGGTTTTATTGGTGTCGTATTATTCGTACTGGTAGCCGTTGGAGCAAAAGAACTTTTTGCAGGGCTTTGGACAATCGGTGTACAACAGGGATATGCTCCTACTCAACCGATTAATTTCTCTCATAAATTGCACGCAGGTTTCTATGAAATTGATTGTAAATTCTGTCATTCAGGAGTAGAAAAAGGCAAATCTGCCGTTATTCCTTCTGCAAATGTGTGTATGAACTGTCATGGCGAGCTTCGTCGTGGTTCTCCAGAAATTCAAAAGATTTATAATGCTATTGAAAAAAATGAGCCTATTCAATGGGTTCGTGTGCATAACTTGCCAGACCTTTCTTACTTCAATCACTCTCAACACGTAAAAGTTGGTGGAATTGAATGTCAGACTTGTCATGGCGAAATTCAAGAAATGGAAGTAGTGCAGCAAGTTTCGCTACTTACTATGGGTTGGTGTATCAACTGTCACCGTGAGTGGGATGTAAATTCAAAAGGAAATGATTATTACGATAATCTTATCAAATTACATAAATCTACTTCTAAGGAACCATTAAAAGTTGAAGACATTGGTGGATTAGAATGTTCTAAATGTCATTACTAAATCAATGCTAAACCATTAACTTGTCGCTCAACTATTTAAAACCTATACAAATGAAATTAAGTGAACGCATATATTGGAAGGGCATCGAACAATTAAAGAACGACCCTGAATTTATCAAAAACGCTGAAAAAGAATTTCCTAAGGATCTCAAAATAAAAGATGCTTATGGCGATAATACAGAAGAAGAAGACGATGATGTAACGAAAAGTTCTCGTCGTGATTTCTTGAAAGTGATGGGATTTAGTGTAGCAGCAGTTTCTCTTACTGCTTGTGAAGCTCCTGTCAAACATGCTATTCCTTATCTTACTGCGCCAGAAGATGTAATTCCTACAATTCCGAATTATTATGCTTCGACCTTTATAGATGGAGGAGAAGCAAGTTCAGTAGTTATCAAAACTCGTGAAGGTCGTCCTATCTTTGCAGATGGAAACGCATTTTCGCCTCTTTCAAAAGGAAAAGTAAATGCTCGTATTAGTGCTTCTGTTTTAGGATTGTATGACAACGAAAAAGTAAAATATCCTTTAAAGGACAAAGTAAAAGTAGATTGGAAAACGATTGATAATGAGATTTCTTCAAAAATATCAGGTTCTAATCTTCGTTTGGTTAGTCAGACTGTTGTAAGTCCGACTACTCAAAAACTCATTAATGAATTTTGTGCTAAAACTGGAGCAAAACATGTGTCTTATGACCCTGTTTCTGTTTCTGGTATGATGGAAGCCAACTACCGTAGTTTTGGTAGAAGAGTAATTCCTTCTTACAATTTTGATAAAGCAAAACTGATAGTAAGTATTAATGCAGACTTTTTAGGCTTTTGGCTTTCACAAGTAGAGCATTCGGTACAATATGCTAAGACACGTAAAATTTCGGATAAGAAAAAAACGATGTCTCGCCATTATCAAATAGAATCAGTTTATACAAATACTGGTGCTTCGGCAGATTATCGTTTGCCAATTTCTCCTTCACAAGAAGGGGCGATAGTAACTGCTCTTTATAAAGCTATTGGTGGAAATGCTGGTGGTTCTTTTAAGTTTGAAAACGCAGTTTTAGACAAAAATTATAATCAACTTCTTAAAGACATTAAGGCTGCAAACGGAAACGTTCTTGTAGTTTCGGGTTCGAATGATCCAGATATTCAGCAAGTAGTAAACGCTATCAATCAAAAATTAGGAAGCTACGGCACTACGATTGATATGCAAAATCCGTCTTATCAACGTAAAGGCGATGACAAACAAATGTCAGAACTTGCAAACGATTTGAAAGGTGGAGCAGGTGTAATTTTTTATAATTGTAATCCTGTTTATGACCACCCTAAAGGAGCTGATATTGCACTAGCTTTACCAAAATCTAAGTTATCAATTTCTACATCTGAACGAGTTGATGCAACGGCTAATTTTTGTACGTATCACGCTCCAGACCGTCATTATTTAGAATCTTGGAACGATGCAGAACCTAAAGCTGGTCATTTGAGTCTTATTCAACCTACCATTAACCCTATTTTTGATACTCGTCAGTTTCAAGATAGTTTAATGACTTGGGCAGGAATGGGAGGCGATTATTATACCTATCTTCGTAAAAGTTGGCAAAACAAAGGTCTTTCTATGAAAGGCATGAACTTTGATAATTTTTGGAAAAAAGTTCTTCACGATGGAGTTTATACTCGTAAGATGAATTCTTCTTCCATGAAAATGGGTGCTACAGAAACAGAAAATCAAGGCGATACATTAGCTTCTTTAAAGACAGAGTTTTCAAGAACTGATTTTGTTGTGGACACGGATACAATTACGGCAGAAGAAATTGTTCTTGCTCCTGTAATGGAAGTAGAAGACGGTTCTCAAAATGGTGTAGATACTACTTTAGATAACCAAAAGGAATTAGTTTATGCAGATGCTGATTGGTCTAGCATAAATTCTAACATAAATAAAAATTACAAAACTACTGCTGCTGCACAAGGAAGTGATGTAGAATTAGTTGTCTATGCTGCTCCTGTAATGGGAACAGGTTCAATGGCAAATAATCCTTGGATTCAGGAAACGCCAGACCCAATTACAAAATTGACTTGGGGACATGCTGTTCTGGTTTCTATGCAAAAAGCTGCTGAATTAGGTTTTGAAACTGTTGAGGTAAAAACTTCACAAGCAAAAGTTACTGTTGAAGGATTGGATTATCTCCTTCCTGTAGTCATTCAACCAGGTATGCCAGTCAATACGATTGCAATTTCGTTGGGTTATGGACATCAAAAAACAAAAGAAGAAGAAGAGAGAGATGAGAAATATGAAGGTGTAGTGATTGGAGGAGGAAAAGTTGCAGCAGAAGCAAGAGGCGTAAATGCTTACAAAATGCTTAGAATGCAAGATGGATTTATCCAATATACTCGCACAAATGGAGTAACGATTGCAGCAGCAGGAGAAACAGAAAAAATTGCTCGTACTCAAACGCACCAAACTTACTTAGGTCGTGAAACGATTATTCAAGAAGCTATCTTGAAGGATTATCAAGATGTTGATAATTTAATCGCTAAAAAGTACGATCCTAAAGTAGTAATGGACGGTAAGAAAATGGAGCCTACTGATATTTCAATTTGGGATATTGATAGTGATGGTTATGGTTCTGATAAAGATGAAATTGCTCAATATAAAGCAAAAGAAACTGCAAAACCAGGTACAGAAGATAATTGGTTAGTTCGTCAGCGTGAAAAAGATGAGTATGCAGCAGATACATTTGAGTATAATATTCATCACTGGGGAATGGTCATCGACCTCAATACATGTACAGGTTGTTCGGCTTGTTTGGTAGCTTGTAGTATGGAAAACAACGTTCCTGTTGTTGGAAAAACTGAAGTAGAAAATCGTCGTGAGATGCATTGGATGAGAATTGACCGTTATTATACGGCTTCTACAAGTGATGCAGCAGATTATGCAAACCTTAAACTTGTTTCTGAAAATCCAGAAGTTGTATTTCAGCCGATGATGTGTCAGCATTGTAATAATGCACCTTGTGAAACGGTTTGTCCAGTTGCTGCAACTACTCACAGTTCGGAAGGAATTAATCAAATGACATATAACCGTTGTGTAGGTACAAAATATTGTGCTAACAACTGTCCTTATAAAGTTCGTCGTTTCAATTGGTTCAAATACCACAACAACTCAGAGTTTGATTATAATATGAACAATGATTTGGGTAAAATGGTATTGAATCCAGATGTTACTGTTCGTTCTCGTGGTGTAATGGAAAAATGTTCACTTTGTGTTCAGAAAATACAAGAAGGAAAACTAGCTGCAAAACGTGAAAGTCGTAAAGTACGTGATGGCGAAGTAGTTACTGCTTGTGCTAGTGCGTGTCCGACAAGTGCAATTACGTTTGGAGATTTGAATGACAGAAATAGTCAGATTGTTAAGGTATTAGAACCAGAATTAGAAAAACGTGCTTATAATGTTCTTCATGAGATTAATACTCGTCCGAATGTTTGGTACTTGACTAAGGTTCGTAATCAAGAGGAACAAATGACTCCTTCTGGTGTAAATCCTCAATCGGCTGAAGATATGGTAGAAGCTGCACAATCATAGTTCGTTTATAAAAAGAAAAATAAGTAAGGTTTGTAATCTAATTATGAATCTTACTTTCAAAAATATACAATTCAATTAATTAGATAATCATCACAACATTATTACATCATCATGCAAATAATATCAGATGTACGAGAACCCTTAGTAACTGGTGATAAGACCTATCACGACATTACAAAGGATATTGCAGGAAGAGTAGAAGACAATCCAGCTCCATTGTGGTGGGGTGCTTTTGGTTTTGCTTTGCTTTTATTAGCAGCAGGAGGAGCTTTTTTAGGCGATATGCTTTGGAATGGTATCGGTCGTTGGGGTTTGAACAAAACCGTACAATGGGCTTGGGATATTACCAACTTCGTTTGGTGGGTAGGTATTGGTCACGCAGGTACACTTATTTCTGCCGTACTTTTACTTTTCCGTCAGAAGTGGCGTACAGCTATTAACCGTGCAGCAGAAGCAATGACAATTTTTGCCGTTATTTGTGCAGCCGTTTGGCCTATTGTTCACATGGGTCGCCCTTGGTTAGGTGCTTATTGGGTATTACCTTTACCAAATACATTTGGTTCGCTTTGGGTAAACTTTAACTCTCCACTTCTTTGGGACGTTTTCGCCATTTCAACGTACTTCTCTGTATCGCTTGTTTTCTGGTTTATGGGACTTGTTCCAGATTTTGCAACTATTCGTGATCGTGCTGTTACTCGTTTTGGTCGTATTTTTTATGGTGCGCTTAGTCTTGGTTGGGTAGGAACGGCAAGAGCTTGGGTTCATTACGAATCTTTATCATTGATTTTGGCTGGTCTTTCTACACCTCTTGTACTTTCAGTTCACACGATTGTAAGTATGGACTTTGCAACTTCGGTAATTCCAGGTTGGCATACAACGATTTTCCCTCCTTACTTTGTTGCTGGGGCGATTTTTTCTGGTTTTGCAATGGTACTTACACTTATGCTTATCACTCGTAAAGTATATAAGTTAGAACATTATATTACTTTGGAGCATATCGAACTAATGAATATTATCATTATGGTAACTGGTTCGATTGTAGGTATTGCTTATATTACAGAGCTATTTATGGCTTGGTATTCTGGTGTTCCTTACGAGCAGTATTGTTTTGTCAATCGTGCAACAGGAGATTACTGGTGGGCCTATTGGTCAATGATGACGTGTAATGTAATTTCTCCTCAAGTATTCTGGTTTAAGAAAGTGCGTACAAGTATTGTTCTTACTTTTATCATGTCTATTATTGTAAATATCGGAATGTGGTTTGAGCGTTTTGTAATTATTGTTACTTCGCTTCACAATGATTATCTTCCTTCTTCTTGGGCTTATTTTAGTCCGACTGCTTGGGACGTAATGTGTTATGTATTTACTTTTGGATTGTTCTTTACGCTCTTCTTCTTATTTGCTAAATTTTTCCCTGTGATAAACATGGCAGAAGTAAAAGCAGTATTGAAATCATCAAATCAACACGTTTACAAAAATAGAGATACCATTAAAGATCCTCATAATGTTGTTTAATTTTTAATCTTATTATTTAATTAAATAAAACGAGAATCAGATATAAAAATATATTAAAACTATGGCACATATATCAAATACAATGGAAGTAGATAAACATTATATAGTAGGAGTATATAGTGATGAGGACGACTTGAAACACGGAATAGACCATATTCTTGAAAAGGGAGTTGCTATCTACGAAGTATTTAATCCTTATCCAGTTCACGGATTGGAGAAAAATTTAGGGTACGGACATTCTTGGCTTCCAAAGGCAGCATTTATGTTTGGAGCATTAGGAACTACACTTGCTATTACCATGCAAGTAGGAATGATGGGACTTAGCTGGCCAATGATTATTGGTGGAAAGCCTTTTATTGCTGTTCCTGATTTTGTTCCTGTTACTTTTGAAATGACCGTTTTGCTTTCTGCCTTTGGAATGGTAGGTTCGTTTTTGGTTTCTCAAGACTTAAAGCCTTATAAAGTTCCTCGTATTTTTGACCGTCGTAGTACAGATGACAAGCATATTGTAGCTATTGATTTGGCAAAAAACAGTCTTTCAGAAGCAGATATTGCAGCAGTTTTGAAAGAAGCAGGTGCAGAGGAAGTAAACCGTAAAGATTTTACAGAGGAAGAAAATAACCCTTCTTTCTTTAAGTATTTGGGTGATTTATTTAAGCATGGTGTTCGTTCAACGAGCCGTCCTAAGTAATTTTATCACTTACAAATTATATATACAAGTATAACACTAAAAGCAATGAAGCTATTTAATACATTTACAAATTCTACTCTATACGCTGTCTTGGGAGTTGCGATGCTAACTTTTTTGGCTAGTTGTGGAGCAGATGAGAATTATCCAGGAGTTGAATATGCACCTCAAATGTATCATTCTGTTCCTTATGAGCCGTTAAGTCAGGTAATTGAAAATGAAAACCATTGGTATTCTGTTTTTAATGATTATTTCAATACTTCTCCAGCATCTATTTATGGATACTACACAAAAGAAGAATTGGAAGAAAATCCTGAACTAAGAAAGAAGGTTTCGAATATGTTGATGCCTCCAGTAGGAACGGTAAAACGTCAGACTTACAAAACCGAAGAGTTACGAGGTACTTCTACATTTTATGAAATGCACCGTGATAGCGTAGAGCTTGCTTCCAGAACTTGGAAAACTCCTTTGGAGAATGTTTGGAAACGAGAAACTATGGGAGAGTTGGCAGATCTAAAAACTAAGAAAGATTCTACTTTAAAGCAAGAATATATGACTGCTATGGTAGAAGGAAAAGAACTTTACTTGAGTTACTGTGCAGCATGTCATGGAAATGAAGGAAAAGGCGATGGCAAAGTAGGAGCAGTTTATAATGGTGTTCCAAACTATACAGCAGGTCGTTACAAAACATTGAATGAAGGTTGGATTTTCCATGTAATTACGTATGGAAAAGGTCGTATGTGGCCTGTAAAGGTTCAGCTTAATCCAGAAGAACGTTGGAAAGTAGTGCATTATGTACAACAATTACAACAAGGAAAACCGTAGAAACAATTACGAATTACGAATTATCAATTACGGAATGAATATTTGTTGTAAATTAATTATAATCCATTTACTCCTAATTTCATTTTAATACTAATAAGTAATTTATTTGCTTTCTAATTAATAATAAGAAAAATTACTATTTGTCTTTAGAAATTATTTCGCAGACTATACATAAACTTTATCAATCGCAATGGCTGCACACAAAGATCATCATTTTGACAGAGAAGCTCTAAACGAACAGTTTATCTTTTCAGCAAAAGCTAAGCTAACTATATTTATCATAACGGGAATAGGAGTTTTATTTTCTATTATCGGTGTTCTTTTTATGGCGTTCGATACTGGACACCACGACGAACATGGAGATGCAATAGAAAATCACGAGCTTAAAGAAGGAGAACATTCTTCTTTGAAAATTACTGGAGACGAGCTTTCTTCTCTGCAAGACGTACCTACAAGCGTAGGCTCTAGTGGACAAAAAGGTATAGAAGAAGAACTTGCCGATGGAGAACACGGTGAAGCTGGTGGTCATCACGCTTATCACTGGACAAAACGAGTAAAAGTAAATCTTTGGATTAACGTTATCTTTTTTATTGGTCTTTCTGTAATTGGAGTTTTTTGGGTAGCTATCCAATATGTTTCGATGGCAGGTTGGTCAGCAGGATTCAAACGTGTACCAGAAGCATTTGCATCTTTCTTGCCTGTTGGTTTGGTTTTATTCCTTTTGGCTTTTGGATGGGGATATCACGAAATTTTTCACTGGACAGATACTTCTCTTTATGCGTTGAATACACCAGAATATGATTCTATTATTGCAGGAAAACAAGCATTTTTGAATATTCCTTTCTTTGTTGGGGGTTCTATTGTCATAATTGGTGGCTGGTATTTGTTTCACTTCTTTACTCGCAAACAATCTCTTGCAGAAGACAGAGCAACAGACAAATTACAAGTTCGTAAACATTACCGTAATATGGTAAAAATTTCGGCTGCTTTCATCGTATTCTTTGGAGTTACTTCTTCGGTTTGTTCTTGGTGGTGGACACTTTCTATTGACACACACTGGTTTAGTACGATGTTCGGTTGGTATCATTTTGCAAGTTGGTGGGTAGCTGGTATTGCTGCAATTACACTTACGGTTGTGATGCTTAGAGAAGCTGGTTATTTGAAATTTATCAATGAGAATCACTTGCATGATTTGGGCAAATTTGTGTTTGCATTTAGTATTTTCTGGTCTTACATTTGGTTTAGTCAGTTCTTACTTATTTTTTATGCGAATATTCCAGAGGAAACAGCTTATTTTGTAGAGCGTCTTTCTAGTCCGATTTATAAAAAATATATCTTTATTATTTTGCTTGTAAACTTCATAATTCCATTCTTTGGACTCATGACTCGTAATGCAAAACGTAAGATGACAATTTTGAAAGTAATTTGTATCGCCGTAATTATCGGACATTGGTTTGATTTTTATCAAATGATTACTCCAGGTACGCTTCGTGAACATGGTTCGTTTGGTTTCTTAGAAATCGGAATGCCATTTATATTTGTTGGTATCTTTGCTTATTTGGTAGGAATGACTTTAGCTAAAGCTCCTCTAATTGCTAAGAATCACCCACTTTTGGAAGAGGCTTACAATCACGAAACGTAGGATTGGCTTTATCTTAATTACACGACCAAAATTCAGTACAAATTGAATTGAAGTAAGAATTAAATCGAAATAAGGTTTTTAATTTGATTTAAAAACCTTATTTTTGTGTACAATATTTGGTAAATAAGACAAGTAAAAGAAACTTTCAAAAATAATTGAAACTTTTGAAAACCTTTTTCTACTACAAACTGCTTATTTCTCAAAGTCTTCTAGAACTTTATATACAATCAGATGAGAAAATGAAGTTAAATTTTGGATAATAATAAAGAATCAAATTTTATTATTCCGTTTAATTAAATTTAACAAAACATTTTTGCTAACAGTGTCTAATTACTATATAGTATAAGGATTATATAAAATTTTAATAAAAACTTTTAAATTTACATATACAAATGAACGGATTACTTATTGCAGCCGTCAGCGTTCTGTTTCTTATCTTAATGGCTCTTATTTATCGTGTTTTCATGCTTGTGCGTGTAGCCAAAGACGTAAAAGAACCGAATGCTAGAGAAAGCAGAGTGGGAATGTTGAATAAAGTAAATGCAATTTTATTTATTGTATTCTTTTTTGTGCTTTTTGCTTCTATTTTCGCTTATGGATTTTCTGAAAAAATAAAATACATTTTACCAGAATCTTCTTCTGAACACGGAGTACGTATTGACTTTTTATTCTGGCTTACTACAGCAGTTACGTTTTTTGTCTTCATAATAACACATATATTATTGTTCTTTTTTCCGTATATGTATCGTTTTCAAGAACACAAAAGAGCAACCTTTATTCCTCATAACAATCAGTTAGAGATTGCTTGGACTATTGTTCCTGCTATTGTTTTGACTGCTCTTGTTGTTACAGGTTGGACGGTTTGGTCTGATGTTACAGACCCTGCGCCAGAAGATGCTTTGGCTATTGAAATTATGGGACACCAGTTTGCTTGGAAAGTTCGATACGGTGGAAAAGATGAAAAAATTGGAAAGCCAAATTATATGAAAATAGATGCTACCAATCAAATGGGAATGGACTTTGAGGCTGATGAGTCTAACTACGATGATTTTATGTATCAAGAATTACGTCTTCCAAAAGGTCGTCCTGTTCTTTTGAAAATTCGTTCTCGTGACGTATTGCATAGCGTATTTTTGCCTCACTTTAGAGTAAAAATGGATGCAGTACCTGGAATGCCAACACAGTTTTGGTTTACTCCAACAAAAACGGCAGACGAAGTGAAAGAGGAATTGAGATTGAAAGGTGATCCAAATGCTGATGCTTTTGAATATAAGTTAGCTTGTACAGAAATTTGTGGAGGAAGTCATTTTGCAATGCAGTTTAAGGTTTCGGTTTTAGAGCCTGCTGAATTCAAAGAATGGTACGATGCAGAAGAAGCATGGGCAGCTAAAAATGTAGATTATTTGAAAGAGCAGGGAATCAAAAATATTCCTACTAATCTTGCTTCAAAGTAAGTCATACATAAAAAAGTAATTCATTATTAGGACAACATACTAATCGAACTATAAAAATTAATTTTAATACATCTATTTTACAATAAATACCGCAAATAATTATGGCTGATACAACACATCAAGCAAGCGGACAAGATGTTCAGGAGCTACATTACGATGTCGACAATCATGGATTCGTCCACGAAGAGCATCATGATGATCATGAGCATCATGGAAATTTTATTACAAACTATATATTCTCTACTGACCACAAAGTAATTGCAAAACAGTTTTTGTTTACAGCGATATTTTGGGCAATGATAGGGGTAGGTATGTCTGTAATTTTCCGTCTGCAACTCGGTTTTCCTGACGCAGATTTATCTTTCTTAAAACCAATTTTAGGTAAGTGGATAGACACAAGTGGAAAGCTAGATAAAGAATTTTACTTGGCTCTCGTAACTATGCACGGTACTATTATGGTATTCTTTGTACTTACAGCAGGTCTTAGTGGAACATTTAGTAATTACCTTATTCCTCTGCAAATTGGAGCTAGAGATATGGCTTCTGGTTTTATGAATATGCTTTCGTATTGGTTCTTTGCAGCAGCAGGACTAATTATGTTTTATTCATTGTTCATCGAAACTGGTCCTGCATCTGGAGGTTGGGTAATTTATCCACCACTTAGTGCATTGCCACAAGCTATGCCTGGTTCTGGATTAGGAATGACACTTTGGTTAGGTAGTATGGCATTGTTTATTATCTCAACTCTTTTGGGTGGTATCAATTATATTTCTACGGTAATCAATATGCGTACTCGTGGTATGTCATTTAATCGTATGCCACTTACAATTTGGGCATTCTTTATTACTGCTATTATTGGTCTTTTATCATTTCCTGTTTTGTTCTCAGCAGCATTACTTCTGATTTTTGACCGTAGCTTTGGTACAAGTTTCTTCTTATCTGATATTTATATTGGTGGAGAAGCACTTCCAAATCAAGGTGGTAGCGCAATTTTGTTTCAACATTTGTTTTGGTTCTTAGGACACCCTGAAGTATATATTGTACTCTTGCCTGCTCTAGGAATTTCGTCAGAAGTAATTGCTACCAATTCAAGAAAACCTATTTTTGGTTATCACGCAATGATTTTGTCTATTATTGGTATTGCAGTTCTTTCGTTTATCGTTTGGGCTCACCATATGTTTGTAACAGGTATGGACCCGTTCTTGGGAACTATCTTTATGTTCTTGACACTCATTATTGCAGTTCCTTCAGCAGTAAAAGCATTTAATTATATTACTACACTTTGGAAAGGTAATTTGGTATTTACGCCAGCTATGCTTTTCTCTATCGGTCTAGTTTCACTCTTTATTGTTGGTGGTCTTACAGGTATTCACTTGGCAAGTGCAGCGATTGATATTCAATTACACGATACGTATTTTGTAGTAGCTCACTTTCACTTAGTAATGGGTTCGGCTTCATTCTTTGGTATGCTTGCTGGTATTTATCACTGGTTTCCAAAAATGTTTGGTCGTATGATGGACGCTAAAATGGGATATTTCCACTTTTGGGCAACGTTTATCGGTGTGTATGCGATTTTCTTCCCAATGCACTTTATCGGTGTAGCTGGTTTCCCTCGTCGTTATTATTCACATACTTCATTCGAACCGTTTGGTTTGTTTACAGATTTGAATATGTTTATCAGTACGGCAGCTATTTTGACTTTCCTTGCACAATTTGTATTCGTTTTCAATTTCGTTTACTCTATGTTCAAAGGTCGTTTAGCTCCTATGAATCCTTGGAAATCAAATACATTAGAATGGACAACTCCTCGTTTCCCTGGACATGGTAACTGGGTGGGAGCAATTCGCTCATGTATTCCGTTGGCCTTATGATTACAGTAAACCAGGTGCAAAAGAAGATTTTATTCCTCAAAGTACACCATATTCTGAAACTCCTGAATCCAACTTGCCTTTTGAAGAGAAATTAGCAAATCTTGAAAGACAGCAAACACAGGAAGGGATAAAAATTCAGAAAACTCCAACAGCTAAGACTTCAGAGTTTCCTGCTTCTCCAACGCATCCAACTTCTAAAACTGATGATGATACGACAGATTTAGACGACGATAATGAGAACAAGCAATTATAATTCTATCATTATAATAGAATGATACTATAAATTTTAGTGAATTATACAGAAATCAGATAATCGAAAGGTTATCTGATTTTTTTTGTTTATTTTTAATTGGTCGCTTGTCTTTTGAATACCTACTATTTTCTAAGCTACTCCTATGAATTTCAAAACTACCATTTCTTATTACGCTTTTCTTCATTCTCTTATCTTTTCAACAGGTAAAAGCGCAAGATTTTTTAGTAAAAATAGACTCTATGTTAGATAGATATGAATCGTATGAAGTCCTTAGTTTTATTGATAGTTGTAGTCAATATGTAGAAAGAGAAGAAACAAAGAAAAGAATTATTATCTCAAAAATTAGAGCATTGCACCACGCAGAAGAACATCAAGACTTGATAAAATATTCTAACAAAATGTTGCTCACTTATCCGAATGATACTTATTTTTTGATACAAATTCATGTCTGGAGAGCATTAACTTTTGAGTATGTAGATGCTTTTAAAGATTGTAAAACAGAACTAGAGAAAGCAAATTCATTGATTCAGAATAATTTATATACAAAGTATCATACTGTTTTACTGTACCGTTATAGCTCTTATTACCGTGTTACAAAACAGGATAGTTTGGCAAAACAATATGCTTACAGAGCTCTTCATCAATCTCAAAAATACAATCAAAAACACGAAGAAGCAGTAGCAAATATGATTTTGAGCCTTATTTTTTTGAAAGAAGGACAAACGGAATTATCGTTATACCACTCAAAAGCTTCTTTAAACTATTGGTGGGAAATAAAAGACCCACACGGAGCAGAATCTATGCTCTTGAATATTGTAAGGATTTATGAAAAAGAGAAAAAATATGACAGTACATTTTTGTATATAGAAAAAGGGTTTTATTTGTCAAATACGGAAAGTAACGTTCCTTCTCTAAAAGAAGTCTTGTATCATCTTCAAGCAGATGTTTATGCGAAACAAGATAAATACGAAATGGCTTTCGAAGCACTACAAAATGCTATTTTAGAAGGAGAAAAAATCCAACTTATCAAACAAAGGAAATTAACACTTGAATTAGAATATAAATTTAGACAAGAGAAGCAAGCTGATGAAATAGCAAATCTAGCTACTTACAATAAAAATTTGTTGATTGCTATTCTCACTTTGTTTGTTCTGACTCTACTGCTGATTTATCTTCTTTTTGTAGTGTACAAATCAAGGAAAGAAAGAATCTTGCAGAATACCGTTTTAGAACAACTTTTATTTACCAAACAGTTGCTGCTTGAAGAATTACAACACCGTGTCAAAAACAATTTTGCGCTCATAAATAGCCTTGTTGATCAACACATTTTTAACAAAAAGTTGCCAAATATGGAGCTACTTCAAGACTTAAAAAATAGAGTACATACCATTTCGTTAGCCCAAAACCTTCTTTTTCAAGAATATGATAAAGAACAGACTGTTCAAAAAATAGATAGCAAAAGATATGTAGAAGAGTCTACTAAATGGATTTGAAAATCTTGCTGTAAAGCCTATTAAAATCGATGCTTTTATAGAAACGAAAGAGTTAGAAAGCGATATCTGTGTTCCTATTGGTCTTCTTATAAATGAACTGGCAACCAATAGCTTAAAACATGCACAAATTCCTCACAACGAAGAGTTACACTTACACGTAAAATTATATTCTGAAAAGGAAAATCTTATTTTGCTTTATGAAGATAATGGAACTATATTTTCAGAACAAAAAGACAAGGAGGGAATAGGAACTACAATTATCTATGCTATGATAAGACAGTTGGGAGGAAACCTAAAAAGAGATGTAACTACTTAGGTCATTAAATTTTTTCAACTATTTAGCTTCAAATAGTTCATTTGTCAGAATATTTTTGTTATATTATACTATGAGCCACGAAGACCTACTTTTAGAAAACGCCCACCTTAAAGAGATTATTAAATCTTTGGAGGAAAAAGTAGTGTATTTACTTGAAGTTATACAAAAACAAGGTATTAAAAAAGATAGCCATAATAGTCATAACTCTCCTAGTCAGGATAAATTTAAACCTAAAAGAAATAAAAGTTTACGAAAAAAGACAGGTCGTAAGAGTGGTGGACAGTTAGGTCATGAGGGAAAAACGCTAGAAATGGTTGCTATTCCAGATGAGATTGTTGATTTAAAAAGTGATTTCTGTTCTGCCTGTGGAGATGATTTGCGTTCTTCCACTTTTGAGTTTTTAAGTAAACGTCAAGAAGTAGTTTTACCTCCTATTGAGCCTATATATAGAGAATACCGACAGTTTAAGAGTATTTGTAGGTGTGGACATCATCAAAAAGCTGATTTTCCTTGTTCTATTACTGCTCCTATTCAATTTGGTTCAGAAATTATAGGTCTTGTTAGTTATTTTAGTGTCTTTCAATATATTCCTTATGCTCGTTTGTCGCTTTTATTTAAAGATATTTTTAATCTTAATGTGAGCGAAGGAAGTATTCAAAACTTGCTTAATAAATCAGCTAAAAAGGCAACTCCTTTTTACCACGCTATTTTAGATCAAATTAAAAAGGCTACTTATGTAGGCTCAGACGAAACAGGAACAAAAGTAAATGGAGAGAAATGGTGGATATGGGTATGGCAGAATGCAAAAAACACATTTATAAAACCGACTAGCAATCGTGGGTTTGATACTATTGAGGAAACTTTTCCAGAAGGATTACCAGAAGCCTGTATTGGTTCAGACCGTTGGGCAGCTCAATTAAAAACAGATTCTAAAAGTAAACAACTCTGCTTTCCTCATCTATTAAGAGACTTGAATTTTTTAGTAGAAAGTGAAAAAAATCTTTGGGCTACTCACTTTAAAACACTCTTAAAAAAGGCATTAGAACTAAGAGAACAAGCAGTAAACCAAGAAAAGCCGTTTACAAAAGATAGTTCTCAAATTTGCAAACTAGAAAAAGAACTCAACCAATTATTAGCTCAACAAATTGATAAAAAACAATTTGCTCAGACTTTTACGTTTCAAAAATCTATGATAAAGCACCGTAATCATTTGTTTACCTGCTTGTATCAGTTAGAAGTACCTCCAGACAATAATGCTTCCGAAAGAGCTATCCGAAATATCAAAGTTAAACAGAAAATATCAGGACAATTTAAATCAGGACAGCATAATTTTTGTGTTTTGCGTTCTATTATAGACACACTTAGAAAAAGAAAACTAAACGTTTTCTTCTTCCTAAAAGCTATTGACCAAAATTAAAAAAAATACTACCTGAGTAGTTACTAGAAATGTTTATTTCAGAATTAGGATAGAAAATAATTGGCAAGAAATATATAGAACTGACCCTAATTATTTACCCATGCCGATTCGATTAGAACAGTTTAATACAGAATTTTTTGATGGAAATACAATAGCACCTTACTTTGATGCGATTAATTTGGTGGGAACGAATGGAGGAATTAGAAATATAATTTTACCAGAAGGATTTAATCGTATTTGTATTCAAATAATGGATTACGAACAGCGTGTTCCGATTTCGAATGAACTTTGTTTGGGTGGAAATTTTGTAACTAATCAAGTTCCGATTCTTCAATTACCAAACTGTAATGCAGAAATCAAATTTCAAGAAACACAAAATATTCTTTTCAATTGGACTCCCATGCACTTAGGAAGTGGAAATGCACCTCCTTTGGTAGAGTACAAATTTGAGCTAGTCGAACTTTTGCCTTCCATTACTAATGCAAACGATGCTTTTCAGTATTCTTTGAATGTGTATAGTGCCGTTATTTCTTCGCCTTCGCTGATTTATACGCCTTCCGAACCTTTGCTAGAACAGGGAAAAATATATGCGTGGCGTGTTTAGGCTTTTGACCCAATGGGGAGTGATTTGTTTTCGAAATGAAGGCTATAGTCAAGCGTGTATGTTTTCATTTATTCCTTTAAATGATGATGAAGTAGAATCGAAAAAAACCTGTTTTGAGTAGTGATTGTAAAGCAGCCGTTACAGATTTTGGGGTAGTCAAGAATACCAAAAATGAAAATACTGAAATTAGTGAAGGAGAAACAGTAAAAGTTGGTTTCTTTGATTTAAAGGTAGTTCAAATTAATTCTATTTCGAATGGATATAGTGGTTTGGGAACTATCTATGTGCCGTTTTTGAAATCAAATGTGGCTGTTGAATTCGAAGAACTGCAACTCAAAAAAGATAAAGACGAAACGAGAGCCTTTCAGACAGGAAAAGTAAAATCAACCTTTCTACAAAATTTCAATTTAGGAAATGATGCTTTTGAAGAGTTGAATATTAATCAAACATTAAACGAAAATTTCTTGACTGACATGGTTCGTTTTTCTAATTCTTCGGCTGCTAATTTACAACGAGTTTCACAGCGTAGCGAATCTGACGAAACGCCAATGGCAATGCCTTTAGTTATGGATAATGCAGATGGTGGAACGCCAATTTTAGTTTTGGAAATGACTTTTTCGGAGCGAGAAGCAAGAATGAAAACCCTTGCAACGCTTAGAGCAAACGGAGGAAGAACGTTAAAATTTCTTTCTAACAAAATCAAGATTACACCAAATGGAGTGGCGAAAGATGCTTTTTTACCTTTAGATGAAGATTACAAACATAATTTTTTAGATGGCAATGAACTCTTTTTTTATGGTAAAAATAGAACAAAAACGGATAATTCTGATACAGAAAATCCAAATTCAATTACTCAAATTGCTATCAACTGTCAGGGTTTTGAAAATTATTTATTGAATGGAGAATGGACAAATTCGGAAGTACCTGTTTTTGATAAAGATAATTTGAATGAAAATATATCAATTATTTTTTCGGCTACTACTACTGATTTCGTTGATTTTGTAGGAACAACTAAGCAGCTAGAAAATGTCACTTTTCGCACTACAAAAGGCTATGTTTTTTCTACAAATGAAGGAAAGATTGATTTTTCTAGTAAAAAGAATATCGAAAATATTAAGTTTCCGAAAAATTACATATCGTCTTCTTCAAACCAAATAGGAAACGATTGGAAAGAGATTTATTACGATAATGTAAGGACAAGCATTCCAAATAAATGGAAATTTTTGCAGCAAAGCACATCAACATTAGATTTTACAAAAGGTAATTTGTTTATCTGTTTTAATGAGGAAAAAGGAGTTTATGGAACAGTAAAAAAGGAAAATTTAATTTCTCTTGAAAAAGGAATAGTCAAAGATTGGAAATATAGTATTGATGAGCTTGATTTGATTTTGCAGGGAAAAGAAACTCCTTCGTTAGAGATTGTAGGAAAAATAAAAATTTCGATTGTAGATAATTTGTTTGATTATAGAGCAAAAGTAGAAGAAGTTGAAAAATCTGATGCTGTATTTTTTGGAAAAATAAACGAAACGGCAGAGCCTAGTTTGTGGAATGCTTCTCTAAAATTGAATCCAGAAAGTAAAGTTCAAATGGCAGTCAGAACGATTGAAAACGAACAAAAATTATTTCCTTCGGCTTCTCTTAGTGGAAAACTTAATTTGAATATCAAAAATAGAGATTTTAAAAAATATTTATTGGGTAATAAAGACGAACGTACAGAAAGAATACAGCGAGTTTTGGAACTTTCGAATGATAAAATCAGTATCGATATTTCTAATTTAGCCATTCAAAACCTACAAATAGATCCTTATGCGCCTGCTTCGAAACGCTATAGTTTAGGAGATTTTGGAGGAATAAAAAAAGACCATAAAATCAAAATAGGAAGCAATTATTTTCCTATCGGAATGTGTAAAATTAATTATCAACCTAAAAATGCAACTCAAAATAAAGAAGAGCAAATTTCTTTTCAGTTTACGGTAACACACAAACAATCGCAAGCCTTTTTCTCTATTAACGCACAAAAAAATAGCAAAGGAGAATTTAAATTGGTAAGTATTGATGTAGATACAAAAGAGCTAGATTGCAACTGTTTTGAAGAACAAGACGGACAATCGATTATGCGTAGAAATAGTTTGAGAGCAGAAAATGCGCTTAATTCTACCTTCGAAACAGCAACAGCAGCCAACTCAAAACTGTTTTATTTCAAGACAAAAACATTAGCAGGTTTTGAGATAAAAGCAAATGCAACAGATAATTCGAAAGGAATTTTGACATTAAAACTTTCCGAAAATTGGCAACGAGATATTAAAGTAAACCTTCAAAACGTTCCTGCAAATCATACAGGCGCAATTACAGACCCAAATGCAAAGGCAACAGCTATTGTAAATCAAGCAGGACAAGTTCCAGCAGTTGCGAGAAGGAAAACAGAAAATCTTATTACCACATTACAACTAGATGAAGATATAGATAATGCTTTTTTTAATCAAATAACGCAGCAAAATCAAAATCAAATCGAACTCGTCTTTCCATTAGAGATTACAGAAGATTTGAATGATATTTTGCCCGATTATACAGGAAAGTTACCAATAGGAACACGTCTTTTTGTAATGGGATTAGAAGTAACCAAAAATGGTGGAAAAATGGATTTTTTATTCGTTGCTCCAAAAAAGGGAACAGGAAATACTACTGCTGCAATGCCTTATTTGAAGTTTGGAAAGGTAGATGTTTCGGTTGCTCCTAATGCTATCGGATTAGAAGATAGTCGCTTTTTCTTATTGAATAGTGTCGAAAACGACGATGCAGAATTACCATTTACTTACAAAAAATCAATTTATAATAGTAAAGAAGAGGGTAGTTATGCGTATTTTACATGTCAAGGTTTTCAAAATTATAATGTACAGGGGGAATACAAATGTCGTCCTTTTTCGTCTAATCTAAACGATAATCAAAAAATATTTGCTCCAGATATTTTGGCTTCTGACCGAACTGTAAATGCACAGGGTTTTTCAGGTTCGAATGATTATTTCAAACAGCTTGTTTTTCGTTTTACCATTAATGGAAACAGTACAGCCAAATTTGTAGCAAAGCTTACCTATCAAGGATATTATGGCAAAAAAACAAATGCAAGTACGAACACAAGCGAATGGATAAACTCTGCTTTTGCCGTCCGAAATGCAGAAGGACAAACATTTAAGACGACAGGAAAAGACACATTAGCAGGATATTTTGATTTTTCAACAGAAGAAAACTATATAACTCAAAATAATACAAATACCGTTTTTAGAGGACTTTATTTTGATAAAATCTATGTAGAAATCTCTGGTTTCAAATATTACCCAACTGGTTCGTGGCAATTAGGAAGTAGTGAAGGACGTGAAAACTTAGTGCTTTTAGGAAAGGGATTTACCTATACAAAACAAAATGGACTCAATGGAAATGTAATTGTAGGTTCGGAAACAGCAGCACAATCTATCTTTGTAGGCGATGTGAGTGGTTGGAATTACGAATTATTTTATGCTCAATACAGAATTGAAGATAATACGTGTACAGCCAGAAGTATAAAAGGACATATTCAACTTCCGATTGTGGAGAGTGGACAATGGATAAATTTTAGAGGAATGTTGGATTATGATTACGAAAATGATAATCCGAAGGCAGCACTTACCGTAAAATCATTGGATAATAAAAGGTACGATTTGTCTATTCAAGAAAACTTAAAGATGTATTTGCCTTCTCAATCTAGTACTATAAAGTTGAATTGGAATAATGGAGATGGAGAATTTGATGCCTTTGCTACGCTAAACGGTATGTTCGAAATTGGTTTTGATAGAAAAATAGATGCCGATTTGCCTTTCAATCTTTCGTTACCTTTCATTAATTTTCAAAATCTGAAAATAAATAATCCAGAGATAGATAATACGTGTGGCGTAACTTCTCAAGCAAATGGATTTAAGGGACTTCGAAGTATTACCATTGAGAGTTTGGGAATTGGTACGCTTTCTTCTGGTGGGAATTATACAGATATTCAGGCTTCTATTATGAGTGCAGGAATAAGCAAAGCCAAAAAACAAGCAGGTTTGCAGGGTTTTGATGTATATATCAAAGACATCAATTTCAAATGTTTGATGGCAAAAGGAGCAGACGGACAAGTAGGAACTTCAGACGACAAACCAAAATACAAACTAGACTTTGAAGTCTATGCAGGACTATTTTTAGAAAAAGAAGAAAATACTGATACGCCTTCCACAAACTCAAACTCTGGTTCTAGCTCTGGTACAAGTTTGACTACTCCTGCTGCAAGTGGAACAATTTTAGGACAAAATGTACCTGTAAATCAGCCGAAAAATAATGCACAAGCAAGCAAAATTTCTACTCTATTCGAACAAGGAAAAGCTAATTCATTTGGTTTAGCTCTCAAAACGCAATTAGGTTTTTGGTGGAATGTAGAAAAAGATGAAGCCAAAAAAGAATCAAAATTATCTTTTGAGAGAGTAAGTCTTGATGCACTTATCATAAAAGGAAAATTCAAAATGATAGAAATAGAAGGTGGATTGACCATCTTCAACTCCGACGAACAGCCAAAATGGGGCAACGGTTTTAAAGGTTATTTGAGAGGATATATAGGAAAAGAAGCCAAAAAAGCAAAAACGGGTGCTGGAGGATTAGGAGGCGCAGCCAATTCAGCAAAAGGAATGTCTGGAGGAAGTAAAAAAGGGTTTGGCGTAGAGATACAAGTAGCTGCTCAATTTGGAAATACTCGCTACACCGAAAGTACAAAACAAATAACTGGCGATGCCTATGATTACTTTTTCTTAGATGTAGAAGGAACCTCCGAACAAGGAATAATGATGGGAAAAGTAGCTTTAAACGGAATTGGGGGAGGTTTTTATTACAATATGACTGAAAATAATGGATATGTTCCAGACTTTAATCAAGGCGAACAAGGAATTTCGCAGCGTAGGTCTAGTGCGTTTGTAGCAGGAACAGATATTCTTTCTTCCGATGAAGCCGATGCCATTTATAACCCCGGTACAAATCTTTCAGGAACAGAATATGCGCCTGATAAAGGACATTATGGAGGACATCTAAAAACAATTTGGACAGTAATGGGAAGACCAGAAGTAGCTGCTTTTGATTTAGACATTGCCTTAGAATTAGAAAAGGGAAGTAGTGGTTCGCTTGCTTTAACAACTGTAAAAGCTGCTGGAGGACTTTATCTTCAAGTCGAAAGTGTAAGAGATAGAGATGAAGCCTCATTAAAAGGCTCTGTAGTGGCAGAACTAAACTGGCAATCTCAATATTTTAGAGTTAGTGCCGTTTTGGGAGAAATTAAAGCTCCTCTAAATCAAAATAATCCTAAAAAAGATTCAAAAGACCAGATTTTAGATTATGGTTCTATATCGCTTACCAATGCCAACCTGCATTTTCATTTGCAATACGGCGAACCCAAAAATGTAAATCTTATTAATGTAAACAAAGGAGAATGGTATTTGAAATTAGGAAAACCAGCAATGAATGAGCGTATTGGTTCATTTATGCGAATCAATCCACCAGGAATTACTTTTTTTGGGTCTGCTTTTTATCTTCAAATCGGACACCGACTAGACCCACTTCCAGAGCTTAGCGATATTATTCCTAATTACGACCGTGTAAGTCCTGCTAGTTATGGTCGTCGTCCTTCTGCTAGTTTGTTTAAGACTGGAAACGGAATTATTTTCGGTTACAATATGGGAATTCCGACGAGAAGCTACAAATTTTTGATTTTTGAGGCTACTATTGGAGCTATGATGGGTTTTGATGTTTCCATGATGCATTACAATGAAGACCTTGTCCCTACTTGTTATTCTGGTGGAAATGCAATTACTGATTTTGGTATCAAACGCTGGTATGCTAGAGGTCAGGTTTATGCGTATGCAAAAGCTAGAGCTGCAATTAATGTTGATTTGTATTTTTATAAAGGAAAATATGAAATTTTCGATATGATGGCTGCTGCTACACTTCAAGCCGAACTCCCTAATCCTACGTGGATGAAAGGATATATTTTTGGTAGTTATAGCATTTTGGGTGGAGTAGTATCAGGAGAAGCTCGTTTCAAATGGGAAGTGGGAGATAGATGTCAAGGTCTTGCACCACCTAATCCATTAGCAGGAATAAAAATAGTAGAAGAAACATTTCCAGAAAATACACAAACAGAAGTAGCCGTTTATGCGCTGCCAAAAGTTACCTTTATATTGCCTGTCGGAAAAGTATTTGTAGTAAATCAAATGCAAGAACCAATAGAAGAAAGCAATGGAAATGTTACGATGCGACCTCCGTTGCGTTTGGAGTTTTTTGCTGATATGATAGAATTTAGCGTAAAAGAAAGAAATACAAACAGGCTCGTTAAGGCAAAAATAAATCTAAGTGAAGACGGCAAATCGGCTTCTTTAGAAATGACAGATTTATTGAAACCTTATACAGATTATAACTTTACATTGAAATTTAGATGGAAGAAAAACGGACAAGTAATAGCTAATTCTGATGAAAATTATAATTATACCTTCAAAACAGGTGCGCCATTAGAAACCATAACCGAACAAGTAGTGGCTCAAATTGCACCTGCTCAAAATCAGCGTTATTGGCACAAAGGTTTTGCTTCGCCTATGCTTGGTTTTACGATTGATATGGGAACACAGACTACCATTTGCCAAACTTCAAAAGTAGAAGAAATTGAAACAGCAAAGGGAACAAAAGTAAGTAAAAATATAGAGTATGAATTTGTCGTTCGTCTTACTCCTTTTAATCTAAATGGAGAAGCACAAGAACAGATTTATGTAAATTTGGATAATCCACCGAACCAAGTAAGTCAGTTAGTAACCAAATTGGGAACTCAAATTATTGGAAATGGAGCGACTAGTACATCAAGCCATAAATTTAATCACGTATCTTTTTACCTTTTGTATCATTTTTTTGATATCTTCATTTGAAGCTACTGTCCAGTTAAATTTATTTGCTAAATTTTCGTTGTAATACTCCATATACTTTAGAATTTTATTTTTTAAATCTTGTGTAGATAAAAAATTTCCCCTGTGAATTACTCGTTTAGCAAACCCAGAGAAAAAGCATTCTATTAGATTGAGCCAAGAACAGTGTTTAGGTGTAAAGACAAAACGAATTCTATGTTTTTTGTTTTCTAAATATGCCATTCTTGTCTTTTGATTTTTCAAAATACCACTTTTACCTTTTACTCCTAAATCTTGCTCGTCTTCAATAGATTTTGCTACCAGCCTCACTAACGTTTCTGATTTGTGTGTATTAAGTTGGTCAACAATAAATATCCACTCTCCTGTTTGATCTGTGGCTATTGTATTTTCAATATGTGTTGCAAAATCTTCTTCTTTGCGTGTATCGGCTACTGTAGGAGAGATACTTTTTCCTGTTGCTATTTCAAGATTTGCAGTCAAAACTTGTGTACCATGTCGCACATAGTTAAATTCACGTTTTTCACACACTCCTTCTTTGAGTGGCATCGTTGGATGTTGACGTTCTAAGGCTTGCATTCCTGTTTTTTCATCTGTGCTGATAAGATGAATACCTGATTCATACAACTCCTCAGCCCTTGCATTCAACTCACAAATACTTTCTACACGGTGGGTAAAATCTTCCCAATTATCTATGTTTGGGTATTCCCAATAGGATGATTTATGAGGAGATAAACGCTGATTTTTTTAAAATTCGGCAGATTTGCCGTTGACTTATACTTGCAACAATATTTCGTTTTATCACTTCCGTTTTTAGTAATTCTTGACTCCAATGCGTAAAAGGCAAGTCTAAATCAGAGGGGTTTTGGAGTGCCAAAGCAACAATTTGACTGCGCTCTGATTCTGTGAATTTACGAGGCGAACCACTACGAGGCTTATCTGATAAAATAGATAGTAATTCTTTACGGTATTCAAATTCTTTCAATTCTCCTTGAATATAAGCTGAATATAAATTTTGACGAATGAGAGCAGTTTTATTCCAAGTGCTAACCCATTGGCGTGCAAAATTTATAGATACTTGTAAGGAGGAACTCGTTTCTGAATAACGCTTATGAAGGTGAAAGGAACACAAAAGAGTAGCTCGCTTAACAAGCCGAACAGATAACTTTTGGCTTTTGCTTATCTGTTGGAGAAGTTCATGTTCTTTTTCGTTTATTTCTAAAATAGGCATAAGGATAGGTAGTTGGTAAGCTAAAGACAAAGATACTTAAATTTAAGACTTATTGTACTAGTTTTTCCGTTCCTATCGTCGAACAGGTCAATGAGCGAGTTCGGGAATTGCGTTTTTCTGCGCTTGATGATGTAACATTACAAAAAGGGTGGCTCTATCAATTCGAAATCGTCAAACAGCCTATTCTTACTAATCTGAATACAGGCGATTTTGATTATCAAGTCGTTTCGATAAAACCTACTAATCAAGCTACAACGACTACAAATGAAGATTATACGGTCAATAAAACGGCTACAAAAATAGGAGAATTGAATGTAGTAAATCTACGTCAGAAATTTACGAAAGTACTTTATACTACTTATTTTGGAGTAAGTAAGTACGATAATTTGGCTGACAAAATTCAGGCAAGTAAAAACAACAAAATTGTACAAGGAAATACTACTACTATAAAAAATTACAAAGAAAACGATGTCATTTTCGATAGACGTAAATCTATTAGTACAAATTACGATACAAAAGCACCAAGTACATTTTATACGTTCGTAAATTATATAGAAGGATTTGATAAATACGATATTCTTCGTATGCGAAAAAATATGAAGTTTGAGGCAGAGGCGCATCCTTACGAAGTAATTTTATACAATGGAGATGTAGAGATTATTTAGCTTACGACGGACTTTATCAGTTACCAGATGCACTCACAACTGACGAGGAAAAACTGCGTTGGAAGGCAAATAATTGGAATGAGGAAAACGAAATAAAGAATGGTAAAATCTTTCCGTTGGCTTATTTAGATAATGGAATAAAAATCCAGTATGGAACGAAATTAGAAGCACATCAAAACATAAAAGCCGTTTTTGTAGCTGATGCAGATGATAAATTAGTGCTTTATCGAACCGAAAAAGTAGGGTTTTTACCTATTTATAATTCTGACGGTACGCTTAATTGGAATCAACTATATAGCAAGCCAACAACAGATTATACAGTCGTTCAATCTGAATCTGCTCAAAAAGTAACTTACCATGGTTTGCCTATCAATGGTTCTGTTCTTGTCGATATTATAGACAAAACTACCGTCGAAACTGCTTTTGCAAGTTTAAATAAAAAGTACGACCACAAAATATATGTACTGACCAATAAAAACGAACTGCTTACAGCAAGCATTTATCAAAGAAACGGCGACAATAAATACTATGATTATTTAGAAAATGGAACGCTTTCAGAAACTCTCAAAAATTCATTGCCAAAAATGGAATTTGATTTAGAAGAAGGGGGAATAATAGAATATGTTCCGATGCAATTTGGAAATACAAATTCTGATGTACTCAAAAAAATATTAATTTTTGAAGACGGAATGTTGAAACTTGAAGGAAATTATGCAAACAATAATCTAGTAGCAACAAGTTATGAATATGCCAAAAATCCGTATTTGCCAACAGATATAGAAATTACTTCTACCACTACAACGACCATAAAATTAGTACCAAACAAAGAGTATGAAGTATTTGTAGAAAATCAGTTAGGACAAAAAGCAAAAATTATTCTGACAGGGCAGGATTGGAACAGAGGTGTTTTGCTAGTTCCTAACTACAATCAAAATGCAGGAACAAATCTTATAGATTGGGCAAGAACAGTACTCAAAACAACTGAAAAACCTAATTTTGTAGTAAATCTAAAAGGACAAAACGAATATATCAAAGGACTTAATCCACGCCTTACTACAACTACATTTACTTTCGAACTTTTTGTAAAGCCGAATAAGGTAAACAACGCTTTGCAAAATTTAGCAGGTTATGAGTTTGGAAATACGCTACTTTTCAGAACTTTGAAGGGAAATGATGACAAAACGAATTTTCAGTTTTTAGTCAATACAGGAAATGGATTAAAAACGATGACAAGTTCAGAACCTTTAATAGAAAACGAATGGCATCATTTAGCAGGTGTGTACGATGGAAATCAAGTACATTTTTACATCAATGGAAAAAAGACAACTCCAAGTCAGAACTCGTCAGGTACGGCTTCCATAAACAGAGATATATTCATTTCTGCTAATCCATTTAATTATACTACCTATTACAAAAACCGTCATTTCAATGGACAGATAGATGAAGTAAAGTTATGGAAAACAGCAAAAACGGCTTCTCAAATTAGAGCAGATTTTTATAAAACAGTTTCCAAAACAGACCCAAATCTGGCTCTCTATTACAATTTTAATGAAGGATTAGGAAACATTTCGACTACCGAACAAAAGACAGATTTTTCTTCTCCTATTATCAATGTAAATGAAATCGGAATTACAAATGCGAATACCAATAATGCAAAAGATGCGTGGATAATAACGCAGCCCAAATTGAGCGACCTTCTCAAACCAAATTTTACCATTGAGTTTAATGGACAAAATCAATATATAGAAACTGCTCCTATACCATTGCAGGGCAATCAATTTACGTTTGAATCGTGGATTTATGCATATGCTTTTATTAATCCTATTGGTTCTATTTTGGGTAGAGAATCATACACTCCTGTTCAGGAAATAGCCTTATTACGCACTCAAAAATCTAATCCAGATGGAAGTTGGAACACAAACGGCTCTCCTTATTTGCAGTTTATTCTAAAAGATAGGTCTGTTACAAGCAGCCAACCTTTAGAAACAGGAAAATGGACACATGTAGCAGGCGTTTATGATGGACAAAAACTAAAACTCTACATCGACGGACAACTCTCAAAACAAGAACCTCTAACAGGAAATGTAAACCTTACTCTACCTTTTTATATTTCTCGTAGCTATGACAACAATAGAGGTTGGAACGGAAAAATAGATGAAATAAAAATATGGAAGACAGCCAAAACACAACTTCAAATTCAAGAAGGAATGAGCAAAATGCCAAATTTGTTTGATTCAAATCTATTGCATTATTACAATTTTGACAAAGGGGAAGGAACTATTTTAGAAGACCAAAAAGGAAACAAAAATGGAACGTTCAATAATATGAATGCCGATGCGTGGAAAGAAAAATAATCAAAAGTAGCTGACAGTTTTCTAACTGTCAGACAAAAACAATAAACAATGAAAAAATACATTTACCTACTTCTATTTTTCAGTCTGTCTAATTTATCTTTTGGACAGAATGAAAAAGCACCTTTGATTGTAGAATCGCAAGGGGATAGCACACAAGTTTTGTTAAAATGGTTTCCTACTGCTGCAAAAAACTGGAGTACGTGGAACAAAACAGGTTATACCATTTCAAGACAAAAATTAGATTCTGCTCTCAAAAATATAGGAACGCCACAAATTATTGGCACAACGCTTTTAAAAAATAAAGAGTGGTTTGAAGCAAATGCACAAAATCAGAGAGGAATTATTGGTGCTTTGGGTCAGATTTTATACGATAGTGCTTTTAATTATAGTTCGCCTTTGTTAGATGCTGTTTCGGTAAAATATAATTATTCGGTTTATGAAGCAGAAGCTAGTTTTGGTGCAGCTATGGCTTTAGGATTAGGTTTTAGAGATTCGACCGTCTTGCCAAACACAAATTATAAGTACGAAATAAAAGCAGGAAACACAAAGCAAACAATTATTATTCGTACAGGATTAGGATTTTATGAGCGCAATCCTCCTACCGAATTTATAGATTATGACTTTGCAGGTGGAAAACCTCTTTCGGCTAGTTTGCCTACTCAAAACGTTCAGACAGACAAAATATTTGCTCAAGCCAAATCGTATGGTGATTCTGTTGTGATTCGGTTTGCTCCTAATAGTTATCCATTTTGGCAAAAAGCAATAGATTCAAGTTTTTTGATTACTCGTTACAAATTATATTCACAAATTGGAGATAGTCTGGCTCAACAAGATACGCTCATTAAGGTTTGGAAAGAAGACAAGATTACACCTTATTTAGACCTTTTCAAAACCGATTCACTGTCTTATGTAGCTTTGCAGGTTTTGTATGGAAAAAAAGAAATGGTTAATTCAGAAGGGTTTTTTGATGAGGTAATCTTGCAAGAAAACAAATTTACGATGGCTCTCTTTGCTGCCGAACGCTCAAAATTAGCTGCCGAAATATTAGGACTTTTATTTGTCGATAAAGATGTAGAGAAAGGGGCAACCTATCAATACAGTATCACTTCGACGGCTATGAATAATAATTTTGGAAAAGCAGAATTAATCATAGAAAATACAAAATCAGAACCAGAAAAAGTAACAGGAATTGAAGTCAAACAATTAGACCATAAAGTTATCCTAAAATGGAACAGAGAAGCAAACAAAGCCAAATTTTCAGCCTACAAAATTGAGCGTTCCGATGACGACGGCAACACATTTCAATCCCTTTCTACTCGTCCGATTATTTTCTTAGAAAGTGAAAGCAAACAAGATAATTTGCCTTATTTCAAGTATTCGGATACGTTACAAGAAAATTACAAAACGTACTATTACAAAATCACAGGTTTTAATGCGTTTGCAGAACGAAGTAGTGCCGACGTAATCAAAACATTTAGTATTGACCTTACTCCTCCACCCAAACCATTGCTTTTACAAGCTGATTTGTCGGAAGATAGAAAAGAGATAAAACTCAATTTCTATTCAACAGGAGATTTGGGAGGCGATTTCAAGAATTATATTATCCTTTTAGGAAACGGACTTGATGGAAAATTTGAAGAATTAGGACAAGCAAATGCAGGCGATACTGTTTTTTATTATCAAATAGAAAGCGATTCGATTGCATCTGACAAAGAACATTATTTTAGAGTTGCAGCACAAGATACGGCAGGAAATGTTTCTATTTCTGAAACGAAATATGTTTTCTATCCAGATTTGATTGCGCCAGAAGCTCCTTTAAATTTGGAAGGATTTATAGATGAAAATGGAGTAGCAACTATTTATTGGGAACATAGCACTTCGAAAGATATTACTTCCTATTGGTTGTATGTTTCTAATTCTGCCAATGATAATTTTTCGCCTGTCAATAATGAAAAATTAGAATTTAATACGCTTACTGATACGCTTGCAACTAATTCTCTCAATGAAAAAATCTATTATTTCGTCAGAGCAGAAGACGACAATTACAACAAATCTTATCCGTCCAAAATACTTGAATTGCAGCGTCCAGATAATGTTCCTCCTGTTACTCCACTCCTACAACCTATTTCTTATCTTGATTCTCTTATCGTTTTGAAGTGGAATTATAGCAGTAGCGAAGATGTCGTTTTATATGAAATTCAGAGAAGGGAAGCTGTCAGAAAAGTAGACACAGAATGGAAAATTATAGCTATTACATCAGATTCTGTAAATACATTTTTAGATAATGATTTTCAAAATGGAACGCTTTATCAATACAAAATTAGAGCAAAAGACGACGCTAGTTTGTTTTCAGAGTTTAGTATGGAAGTAACAGGAAAGGTAACCAAAAAGACGGCTCGTTTGGTAGCTCCTGTTTTGCAAAACGCAACACGAAATGGGAAAGAAATGCAACTTATTTGGAATTATAATCTACCTAACGAGCTAAAAAATCAGCCTTACAAATTTTACATTTATCGTTCTTACGGAGCTTCTAGTTTGGAACAGATAGGACAAACAGAATCGAATATACTCCAATTTACAGACGATACCATTGAAGAAGGTGCTTTATACAATTACGCCATAAAAGTGATTTTTGAAGACGGAACGAGTAGCGATTTTAGTGAAATTAAATCCATTTTATACGAATAGTAATACCTCAACAACGGCATCGCTTCGTTGAGAGTTAATTAAAACATAGAAATAATGAAAAAATATATACTTCTTTTATCTCTCCTTTTTGCTTTTTGTATTTCTACAAAGGCAGCCACTTTTACCGTAACTAATACAAATAATGCTGGTATAGGTTCGTTACGGCAAGCCATTATTGATGCTAATGCTAATGCAGGTGCAGATAATGTTGATTTTGCTATCGTGGGAACAGCTCCTTTTACTATAAATCTACTTTCTGACTTGCCCCCAATTAACGAAACCCTTGTTTTTGATGGAAGCACGCAAATTGGTTTCACAGGAACACCACTTGTAGAGATAAATTGGGATGGAAATATTCTTGATTTTGCTTTCGCTGATAACTCTTCTGTAACAAATTTAGCATTTATTAACACAATAGCACCTGCTGCTTCTGATATAGGCGTAGTTTCTATTGGAGGAAATAACATTACAGTTTCTAATAATACTTTTCAATCCAAAGCAGAAGCTATTCAAATCGATGTAGCCATAAATGTTACAGTACTTAATAATCAATTAATAGATACAGGAAATGGAACACTTTCAGGATTATTATTTGCCGATATTTTAGGAACAATAAATATAAACGGAAATACCTTTACAGGAAATTATGGAAGTGCTTATACTTTCATAAATACGAATAATCTTATTATTTCTGATGGAAGTATTGCAGGAACAAATGTTTCTATTCCAATAGGTTCGGGAACAGGACTAGCAACCGATAATATTTTAAATTTTTCAGGAGGAACTAGCATACAAGTAGCTAATTTAGATTTGTCTTATACAGGAGGAGGAAATTCTGGAAACGCATTAGACATAAATACAGATGATGTTACCATTACAAATGTGAAAGTAGAAAATTAAGATTTTGGAATAGAAATATTTGGAAACAATGTTACACTTTCTTGCTCGTATTTAGGAAATAATGGTACAGGCGTTTTGGTAGATGCTACGGCTACGAATGTTACGTTTACGAACAACGCTTTTCAAGAAAATAATATAGCAATTAATAGTGGAATTGTACTAGATGCGACTAATCAGTTTTGGGGAAGAAATACAGGTTCTTCTACCGACGGAGGGCAAGGCGACCCATATACAGGCGTAGTTACGGCAACGCCTTTTCTTGCTTGTCCAGATGCTTGTGTTACCACTTTTCCAAATGTAGATATAGATATTTTAGGAAATGGAAACCCTATTCCGAATGGAAGTACAATCATTTCGACGGCTGAAAATACAGATTTTGGAAATGTAATTATAGGAAGTCCTCAAACGCTCATTTACACCATCGAAAATAATGCAGCAGGCACTCTTGACTTACCCTTTCTTGACATTACAGGTGTCAATGCTTCTGACTTTTTTATATTTACGACTTCCTTTGATGTATCTGGTTTTAATACCACTACTTTCGAAATTACCTTTGACCCTTCCTCAGTAGGAATAAAAAATGCAACGGCTATAATAGAAAATACGGATTGTAACAACAACCCATACACGTTCAACATTCAAGGAACAGGAATTTCTCCTTGTACTGATCCAGATATTCCAACCATTACAGCAACAACTACTATTTGTGAAGGTCAATCTACTACACTTTCTATCGCAACAGGAAACCTAAATGATGCAACAGATTGGTTTTGGTATAGTGGTTCTTGTGGTGGAACTTTTGTAGGAAATGGAACAAGCATTACCGTTTCGCCTACTGCAAATACAGATTATTTTGTGCGAGGAGAAGGAGGTTGTATAATTCCTGCTGCTTGCCAAAGTCAAACCATTACTGTAAATCCATTACCAACCATTACTTTTAATCCAGTAGCAGATGTTTGTCAGAATAGTGGAACTGTAAATCTTGTTGCTACGCCAGCAGGAGGAACTTTTACAGGAACAAACGTAACAGGTAATTCATTTAATCCTACAACAATAGGAACATTTACAATCACTTACGATTTTACAGATGGAAACGGTTGTACAAACTCTGCAAGTCAAACCATTACTGTAAATCCTACTTCTCCATCTCCAGCAATTACTTTCAATTTATTGCCAGAAGTTTGTATAAATAGTGAAACTATAAATCTTGTAGCGACACCAGCAGGAGGAACTTTTTCAGGAACAAATGTAACAGGAACTACTTTTAATCCTACAACAATAGGAACGTTTACGATTACTTATACCTATTCGACAGCTTCAGGTTGTGGTGCATCTACGATTACCAGAACACAAACAATTAGAGTAAAACCATTACCAGTTTTAGAATTTAATTTAATCAATCAAGTTTGTATAGACAATGGAATTATAAACCTAACTGCAACACCAGTAGGAGGAACATTTTCAGGTGTAGGAGTAAATGGAACTACATTTAATCCAGTTTTGGCAGCAGCAGGAACGAAAACAATTACCTATTCTTTTACAGAAAATGGTTGTACAAATACTATTTCACGAGATATTGAAGTCTTTGATTTGCCAGTCTTGACTTTTGAAAATCCAATTGATGTTTGTGTAGATGATGGAATAATAAATCTTGTAGCAACTCCAACAGGAGGAACTTTTGAAGGAATTGGAGTAAATGGAACTACATTTAATCCAGTTTTAGCAGGAACAGGAATTTTCGAAATTACCTATTCTTTTACAAATCAAAATGGCTGTACCGATTCTGTTTCTCAAAACATTGAAGTTTTTGATTTGCCAGTTTTGACTTTTGAAAATCTAATTGATGTTTGTATTAATAATGGACTTGTAAATCTTGTAGCAACTCCAACAGGAGGAACTTTTGAAGGAATTGGAGTAAATGGAACTACTTTTAATCCAGTTTTAGCAGGAACAGGAATTTTCGAAATTACATACTCTTTTACAAATCAAAATGGTTGTACTAATTCTGTTTCTCAAAATATTGAAGTTTTTGATTTGCCAGCTTTGACTTTTGAAAATCCAATTGATATTTGTATCAATAATGGAACTATAAATCTTGTAGCAACTCCGACAGGAGGAACTTTTGAAGGAATTGGAGTAAATGGAACTACTTTTAATCCAGTTTTAGCAGGAGCAGGAATTTTCGAAATTACCTATACTTTTACCAATCAAAATGGTTGTACTAATTCTGTTTTGCAAAATATTGAAGTTTTCGAACTTCCAACTGTAGAAATAAGTAGTAATAGTCCGATTTGTAGAGATACGACACTTGTTTTGAATGCTTTATCTTCTTCAAATATCGTAGAATGGAATTGGAGAGGTGCAAACGGTTTTACTTCTACGTTACAAAATCTAATTATAGAAAATGTAGGAATAGAAAACGAAGGAGAATATATTTTGACAGTTAGAAATCAAAACGGTTGTCAGATTTCGGACACACTTTTTGTTGATATTTTGGAGGGAGAAGTTTTGAATAGTAACTTTTTAGTTTCGAATGAGGGTTGTGTGGGTGATACAATTTATTTTGTAGATGTTACTATTCTAGAAGGCGAAAATATTGATTTCTTTTGGGATTTTGGTGATGGAACGACGAGTACAGAACGCTATCCAACGCATATTTACGATGAAGAAGGAATGTATAATATAAAAATAAATATTTCTTCTGGAGAATGTTTGAATGAATCTATTTCAAAAATGATTACCATAGAAAACTGCAATAGTGGAAGAGTTGAAGCTATTGAGAATACTTCTATTTCCTTTTTTAGTCTTTATCCAAATCCAAATAATACAGGAAAAGCAACTTTAGAACTAGAAACGATAGACACCAAACCTATTCAAATAGAAATTATTGATGTTTTGGGAACTATTCATTTTTCAAATATTTTACAAGGACAAACTACTTATTCTCAAACTACCAATCTATTAAAGAATGGAATTTATATTGTTTATATCAAAACTCAATTCGGTTCTTTTTCTAAAAAATTAGTAATTGCATTTTAATTTATACGAGAAAGTTGTTTCAAAAATGCAGATTATTTTGTTTTAGAGCTACAGAGTAGTGCAACCTTTGTAGAAGTTTTATTCATTCAACAACAACTTAGCTTGACTTGAATATTTGTTTTTAGAATCGATTATTTTCTGTAAAAGAATTTTTGCTTTCTGTTTCTGATTAATTTTTAGATATGAATTTGCTAAAAACCATTCTGCATCTGGACTATTTTTTTGATAAATACTACTAGATTTCTGTTTCAAAAATCTTTCTAATAAGCGAGTGGCTTGTTTGTAATCATTATTTTGATAATAAGATATTCCTCCAAAATACAAGGCTTGTGCATCATTTGGATTAGTGATTAGATAAGAGTTAAAGAGAATACTAGCTGCTATATAATTCTTGTTGTCGTAGGATTCCATCGCATCAAACAAAACTTCTTTTGAAGACTTTTTGCTTTTATTAGCTTTGTCTTTGTGATCTTTCTCTGAAAAAAAATTATAATCTTCGTCTGCTAGTTGTTCATCATTTGCCGAAAAAGGAGAATCAGAAAGTATAATAGGTGCGCTACTTGAAACCCTGTTTGAATTTGCAGTATTTCCTACTTTTTCCCTTTTTGTAATCCAAACATCAGAAGTTGAAAAGTCTTTTTCATCTGTTGTTCTGTTTTGATTAATAGCTAAATCATTTTGAGCTTTTTTGTTACTTTGAATGTTTTGATTTGAGTTTTGTTCTATTGCTACTTCCTCTGTATTCTCATCTTCTAGTTTTTCTATCAATTTCTCTTCTGTATTACTAAATGATTTTTCTTCATCGTTTAAAGCTAATGAATTTGTAGTTTCCTCTTCTTTTTGTGCTTCTGCTTTTTCCTTACTTTGTTGTGCAACTGAAACATCAAACGCATCTTGTTCTGTAAACTCATTTTTTTCTAAACCTCTCATCAATCCAAACATGAGAACAAAAATAAAAGCTACAGAAGCTGCTGCATAATAAATTCTGTAATCTGTTTTATAAAATCCTCGCTCTTTATTGTACTTTCTTATTTCTCTATTTAGTTCATTTGTAGTAGCAGCAATATTAACTTTAAAATCAGCTTTCTCAAAACCTTCTGCTGCTTCTGCTGCAAAATCTGAATTAAGAAGTTGTTTTTCTACTTCGTGTAACTCTTCTTTAGTCAGTTTTTTATCTATATAATTTTGTAAAGTTTGGACATTAATGTTTGAGGAGCGTTCTAAGATACTCCTTATATTCTTTTCTCTATTTGTATTATTTTGACTCATAATTTTGCCATTTTTTATTCTACTTTTATCTAATTCCTTTTCGAAATTTTGCCATTTTTTGGCTTGATAAATCAAGTTTTTATGTTCTTTACATGTAGCAATCTCATTTATCAAATTGAGTATTTAGAAAAAAAATAATTTTACTACATAACCTTCTCACTCTAAAGAGTGAGCTACATGTGAGTTACATAATCACTACATAAACAATAACCAAAACAGTAAAGTTAGAATACCTAATTGTTTTTTGATATTTCGTTTTCCATTTTGAAGAAAGCTTTTTACTTCTTTTAATGAAAAATTTGTAAGTTCTACAATTTCTTGATAGCTTTTTTCTTCTAAAAAGAAAAGCTCTACACATTGTTTTTGTTCAGGATTGAGTGTATCTAATGCTTCTTCAATACTATTTAGGCGTTCTTCTTTTTCGTATTTTTCACTCTTATTAGATAGATGCCAATCTGGATCAGAATCCATACGCTCCTCATCTTGATTTGTAAAATAATTTGCACTTCGTTTGAACTCTCTTTTACGTTGGCGCAAATACATCAAACAATAATTTTGAGTAAGGCGATGCAACCATGGAGGGAAATTTTGTATCTCAAAACGTAGAAGGTCGGTCAATAACTTTTCGAAAATTAGCAAAACGGCATCTTTACTGTCTTCTTCATCTTTTAGATATTTTAGACAGACACCATAAACTAAATGGGTATAACGCTCAAAAAGCTCGCCCACAAATTTGTTATCTTGGGTTTCTTTATAGGCTTCAATAAGCTCTAAATCCGAACGAGGGCTTTTTTTGGAAAATAATTTGACAAACATTATAATAACAATTACAAATTACGAATTACGAGTATAATATCAGATGTATTACCGTATTTAATTTTCATTATTTATTCAAAACCAATAACAAATAGAGTTTGAAAATTCAAGAAAAGTTGCATCTCAAAACCAAATCTCATTTATTACATAACTACAAACTAACTACCAATTTATGAAAAATCTATCTTCATCAATCTATTCAATTTATAAACTTCCTGTAAAATTACACAATTTATTTTTGCGTTCTCATTATTTTACTCTTCTCTTTAGTATGAGTGTTTTTGTCTTCTTCTTTATTCAAGAAGTTTCGGCACAACAGGTCAATGTAAATCTAAGATTACAAACAGGTTTTCCATTAGAAGAGTTTGCTCAAAAAAACGAATCTATTGCTTTTGGTATTGGAGGAAATTTTCTTGTGCCTATTAGTAAAGATAAGTCCGTTGTTTCGGTAGGCTTAGATGCTGGTTATATGGTTTATGGAATGAAATCAGAGGATCACACAGATAACAACGGTTTTGATTATACATTAAATACGAATAATAATATTTTTGAAAGTTTTGCAATGGTTCGGTTTAAGCCTCGTTGGAAAAACTCTTTTATTTATCCTTACTTTGATGGACTTATAGGAGGACGATACATTTATACCCGAACAACAGAAGAAGAAGACGGAGAAGAACTTGATGCTTTTATCGAACAAGACGGATTTTCTTTTGCGTATGGTGGAGCAGGAGGTGTACTTATCTCGCTTTCCAAAGAAATAAAATTAGATATTCGTGCTGTTTATACACAGGGAAGCAGAACAAAATATCTTACCAAAACTTCTATTTATCCAGACCCCTTATTTCCAGATGAGTTTATTTATGACGTAAAAAATACAAGAACTGATATGCTTTCTTTTCAAGTAGGAATTACTTTTTTTATTGATTAAATTAAAAATCAGAATAATTTGAATTACAAAGTATAAAATTAGGTTCTGATATAAGTTATAAAATGAGTATTTTTGTAATTAGATTAGCAATATATGTTATCACGGTTATTTATAGGTCTAATAATTAATTAGTTGTAGAAAAGCAAAACAGTCTTATTTTTCCATAGCGATAGGTTTGCAAACCTGTTATGGAAAAATAAACATTGCTAAATTAACCGTCATAACGTTTAATAGCTAAAATTTAAAAGCAATTATTTCAACTGATTTTGTATAACTATTACTCTATGAAAAAGCATATACTTTTTTTATTCACTCTTTTATCCACTCTCTTTTTTCTATTCTCTGCTGTTTCTTGTAGTACGCTAGAAGATGCAGATAAAAACAAGCAAAATCCGAATGAAGAAACAATAAAAGTTTTGTCTTGGAATTTGTATAATTTCGGAAAATCAAAGAATGATGAAGAGATGGCATTTATTGCCAAAACCTTGAAAGACTACGATATTGTAGCTATTCAAGAAGTTTCTACATCACTTTATGGAATCCGTGCTGTCGCAAAACTAGCAGACCAATTGAACCGAACAGGTAGTAAATGGGAATACAAAATAAGCGACCCTACTTCTGGAGATGGAAAAGAACGCTATGCCTATGTATGGAAAACGGCTACCAGAAACGCCAAAATATCACTAAAAAAAGATTGGTTAGAAGAAAGCATAGAGGCAAAAGTAGATAGAGAACCCTATATGGCACGGTTCGAAGTTACATACAAATCAAAGAACACAAATACATTATTGATTGGAAGTTTTCACGCCGTTCCGAAGAGCAAAGACCCTGAAAAAGAAGTAGTTTTTTTAGAAGAAATTCCGAACAGATACAGAACAGATAATATTTTGATTTTGGGAGATTTTAATCTTGATGGAAGACATGAAGCCTTGGACGGATTACGAAACCGTTCTTTTAAAGCAGCTTTTGAAGGACAGAAAACAAGTCTTCGAATGAAAGAAAAAGATGGCGACCCATTAAATGAAGAATACGATAATATTTTTGTAGAAACAAGAGCTTTTACTATCAAGAAAGCAGAAGTAATTCATTTTTATAAGGCTTATGACAAACTAAAAGATGCTCGTTATATTTCTGATCACGTTCCTCTTTGGGTGGAAATTGGGTTTAATTAAATCAAATGTTTTCTAAAAAGTTACTATATCTTTCACATACTTTTATACTTTCTGTAGGCTCTTCAACTAGAAAAATAGTAACTTCATCTTCTTTCTCAAAACAAGAAGTAGTAAATAACGTGAAATCGGAATTAAAAATAACTTTCCTAACTGTGTATTGTCGGTAAAACACCGACAACGGCAAGAAAAATGGAATTATTTTTTGAGTTCTTCCAAAACTACTTGTCTCAGTTTGTTTTTTCCTTCTGAAGATCCTATTAGTCTTTCTACAATCTCTCCTTTCTTATTAATGATAATCTGTGTGGGAACAAGATTTACATCATAAGCATCAGACAGTTCTTTGGCATTTGGCAAGACTGAAAAACTAAACATTTCTTTTTGTCTTTGAGCAAAACGAGTAACTACTAAAGGCGAATCTTTAGTAACAGCTAAGAAAATAACGTCTTGCATTTGGGTTTCTCGCCAAAGCTCGTTTAAGAAGGGAATTTCTTTTGCGCAAGGAAGACAGTAGTTTGCCCAAAAATTAAGAACAACTACTCGTCCCTTCCAGTCAGCTAGTTTTATTTTATAACCACTCATATCTTTGATAGAAAAATCAACAGCTAATTTTTTAGGCTCTTGGGTTTTATTATTTATTCTTTCTTTTAAATCTTTTACATAGCCTTCAAAGCCTTTTTCTTGTTGGGTTTCTTTGAAAAGAACTTGTATAGAATCTAAAACTCTGTCGTCTTTAGTTTCTTGGTAGAGAGTTTCATAAGTTTTTAAAGCTTCATCTGGTTGATTTATTTTTCTTTGCAAATGAGCTTTTCTCTCTAGCTGAAAATTACGAAAATAGAATAATGATTTCTTTATTTCATTTTTATTTAAATAATGTAAAGCACTATCTGTATGAGCAAGAGCTGACTTCAAATTCGTTTGTCTCTGTTTCTATATAAGCAAGAGAAGAGTAACTATAAGAAATAGAAGTGCTAAGGTTCTTATTAGAAAGATATTTTCTTTCTTCTTTGGTCAATGGAGCATCGTGCAACCATTTACCTTTTTTTGCTTCTTGTAAAAGAAAAGTTGCCCATTTTTTTGCGTTCATATAATCTTTTTGGTTAAGATATGCCTCTATATTTGCACTTATTGAATACTCTGATGTAGAATCCATGTGCTGAAAATTATAGTTGTTATTTGCTATAATATCTTTATCTTTATAATAACCCTTTATTATCCACTTGTTGTTGGAGTACATTCCATGCATTTTTCCTCTTCCGAAAGGCGATTGAGGATGATGTTTGGCTATTGTCTGAACGAAAGACTCAATAAAAAAATCATCATTCCTGTCATTTTGTAAATTATAGCTTGAATTGTAACTTGAAAAAGCAATATTAAGGAAATTAGAATTGGGATGATTACTCAATAGTTGGTAAAGAATTTCTTTGGATTTATCAAATTGTTGATTATAAGCATATAATATTGATAAAGCAGCTAAATCACTTGCTTCTTTGCTATTCACTTTTTTCTGCACTATTTTTAGTGATTCTCTAACTTCTTTTTTAAGTAGTGTATCACTTACTCGTCCAAGAGAATATTCTTCTATTAGATAAGAAATGTAGTTAGCATAAGCCATCAAATTAGTTGGGTAATTAGTAAGCTCCTTTTTTAATGCTTCTTTATTCATTTGAGATTCATACGCATTTTGATACGCATTTATGACTATTTTTCCATCTTTATTTTGTATTCTTCTGATATAGGCAACAGAGTCTCTATCATCCACACTATAAAAATAACCTATAAAAAATGCTGTATTTTCAGGAATAGTAAACTTTGCTTTTCCTTCAATAATAGGAACATAACCTTTAGTGTAAGTCATATCTTGCATAAATACATCTATATGAAAAAACAAAGAATCTGAATTTATATGTATGCTGTCCTGTATTGCAAAAACTGTTACTTCTTCATTTTCCTTAATTATTTGAGGAAGAACAGTATCACTTTCTTTAGTATTTCCAGATGACAGAATACTCATACTTAAAAATAAAATAAGACTTATTAATTTCATGATTTTTGTAGTGTAATGAAATAATGGTTTATAAAGATAAATTTTCACAGACTATTTTAAAATATCTCTACAGGTTATTTTGATATAGATATTATTTAGAAATTAGTATAAATATTAAATACTTTAACCTACCATTTTTGTTTTCATTTTAAACGACGACAAAACTTAGTTGAAGGTTGAAAAGTAAAGCAGAATTAACTGTCGTGAAGTCAGCAATGAGGGTTTTAAAAAAAAGTAGGGTGCGACAAATCTTAACTTTCAAATTATAAGATTATTTTAACAAAACAATAGTTCATTTTATATAAAGTAATTTTAATGCCCCCTACTATGATAGAAAAACGAACTTCAAGCAGAAGTAAGGTCTACTAATTATTTGTTTCAATGAAGCTCTATTCTAAAGCAAAACAAGATACTAAAAAACCAATATTTTCCATACTAAATTTAAAATCATCTGCTGCATTTTTATTAGGACATATTTGTGTTCTTTGTACTGGATACTGACGGCTTGAATACGAACAAGCCCATCTAGCATTACTACTCCCACCTCCAGCACCATCATAGGAAACAGCAACAGGCTCAGGGTTTCCCCCAACTAATTGATTAACTATTTTATTAGAAACAGCAAATTTTCCAAATTTTTTCTTTAGCGAGTTCATAAAATATGATTTATAGGTTATTACAAAAATAGTTATTAATCTTACACTTAATATTTTAGAGTGCTTAATTAAGTAGTTTTGATAGGACAAATATCACAAAAAAAGCTTGATTACAAATCGAATAGTATATATTATTTGAAAGTAATTTTTAAATCTTTGATAGTCAATAAATTAATACTGAAAATATTTTATGATAATTAGACTTTAAATTTAAAACTTCAATTTTTGAACTTTTCTAAGTAAAAATAGCAATTAAATATTAAGTAATTTTTAGACAAAAAAAAGAGCCTGATTATTTCAAACTCTTAATTATTCTATTAAAATATCTTTGCTACTGCTTTACTCAGCAGCTTTATCTTCTGAATAAGAAATCAAATCTTGTGGTTTTTGAAGTACATGAACATTTTTAGAAGTTTTGTAGTCTTGTCCCATTACTTGAAAACCTGAAACTAAAACATCGGCATCTGGAAAACGTTCTCCAATCTCAAATAAATACTCTTCTACTGCTGTTGCACTTGGCGAGGAAGTAATAATGGTTACCAAAGTAGCTGGTTTGTGAGTAGCATACACTTCTTGCAAGTCTTTAAGAGGAAGATTTTGTCCTAAATAAATAACTTGGTTTCCTCTTACTTTCAATAAATAATACGAAAAAAGAAGCGAAATTTCGTGTAATTCTCCACTAGGCAGAAACAAAATATATTTTTTCCCTGTTCCTGAAGATTTATCTCTGTATTGTCCGTCTATGGCAACAATTATTTTTTGACGAATAAGCCCTGTAATAAAATGTTCTTGGGCTGGATTGATTGCATTGGTTGTCCAAAGCATTCCAATTCTACTAAGAAATGGATAAACAATATTCAGCATTGTTTTCTCAAATCCAAATTGAAGAATACTCGTCGACATTATTCTTTCAAATTGTTCTTCATTTATATCAATCGTAGCAGCCGTAAGCGCACTAATTTGCGATTGATAATCAGAAGTACGAGAAAGTGTTTCTCTTACTTTTACATACACTTCGTCTTGCGACATCTTAGCAATCTTCGAGATACGAACTCCATTATTATTGAGCAATGCCACATTAAGCATATACTTCAAGTCTTCGGAATCGTAATAACGAATATTTGTGTCTGTTCTTTTTGGAGTTACGAGTTCATAACGCTGTTCCCACATTCTGATGGTATGCGCTCTAATGCCTGTTAGGTTTTCTAAATCTCGTATGGAATAGGTGTTGGTATCTCGCACAATATATAAATTTAAGAGTAAGTAGAGGAGTTTTTTGAAATTATATTACTAACAAAAATTATATTAGTACTATGATTTTGTCTATCAATTAATGTCTTCCTTTGAATAGTTTATAGAATAACGTAAACACACAAGATTTGTTTAATATTAGTGCAAAAATATTCAACAAAAAAAGCCTTTTGTGAAACTCTGTTATACAAACTACTTATTACTCAATTACTACAACCTCAAAAAAAAACTAACTCGTCTTGCCTAGATGAAATATGGCATCTCCCTGATTTACTACTGCTTGATGATTGATTGCCACTACATGAGAACGCTGCTTACAAATAATATCGTGATGAAGCTCGCCAAAAGGATCAGTAAGACTTCCAATAATTTGTCCTTCTTCCAACATCGAACCATTTCTTACAAACGACCTAAAAAGACCCGAAAATTTAGCTCTCATCCAAGAGGTTCGTTCCAAAATAATAGGTTCAGTAACTCGTTCTGCACCACGCATTTTGAGCATATCTTCTCTATCTATCATATCCAAATAATGCATCAAACGAACAGCTCCACGCATTCCCTCTTTTACAGGCGCACGGTTTAGGCGTTGTGATTCTCCCCCTTCATAAACCAGAATCGATTTTCCCATCTGTTGGGCAGTCCCTCTAAGTGATTTATCTCTTAGTTTCGAATTGATGATAAAATGAGGCGCAAAAGCACGAGCATATTCTTCATTATCTCCAGCATCTAACCAACAACGAAGCTGCGAAAAGTTATTTATTCGTCCTCCTCCTGTATGAAAATCTAAACCTAAATCTATATGAGGCAATATTTCGTTTGTAAATGCGTGAGCCACACGACTCGCCAATGAACCTTCTTTACTACCCGGAAAACTTCTATTAATGTCTTTTCCATCAGGAACTTCTCTAGAAAAATTCAAAAAGCCATAAATATTCAAAAGAGGAATAGCAATGACAGTTCCACGCTTAGGAATAATTAATTCCTTCGAAATAAGTTGTCTAATTATCTCTACACCATTTATTTCATCGCCATGCATGCCTGCAATCAAAAGTAAAGTCTTACCAGGTTTTTTGGAGCGATAAACAAAAACAGGCGTGTCAATAGAAGTACGTGAAGGAAGTTTGGCAATATTGAGGTTAATTTGTTGATTTTCGCCTGCTGCAATCGCAACACCATCAATAATTAAATCTTTATGATAATCTGGAAATTCGTTTTTCATAGTATACTAATAGAAAATGGGTTTAGGGTTCAATAGGAGTGACATTCATCAAATTCTGTATATAATTTCATTTTTGTCGAAATAATAGTTTGCTTTTTCCATAACATAAGGTTTGCAAACCCTATTTTATGGAAAAAAGACGATTGCACAGAATAAAATTTGGCAAATATTTATCTTTATTAAAATGTCGCTCATGTTGAGGGTTAATTTAAAAAAACGATTACTTATTCCAAAATATAATTTCCTTCGTACTTATCAAATTCTTCTCTCAAAAACTGCTTTACTTCTTCTGGCGATTTTTCTAATAAATGATCTATTTCAGAATTATGTGCAAATTTTATCTTTCTATCTGTTTGATTGAGATACCCTTTTTTGTATAGTTCTCCTACAGAAGCAGGGTTTTCATTTAATTTTGCTGCTTGATTAATTTCTTTAGGAACTAAGAAAGCATTATTATAATGGATATTTACCACTTCGTAATCGTATTTTTTACAAATATCTTCTAACATCGCAACGCTATAACCAAAAAAATTGTCGCCTTTCCAAAACGTTTCTGGATGATAAGTTACCGTAAAACGAGTTGGATAAGGAATACGCTCATTTATCTCTGTACAAATTACCTTCGGACGATATTCGGATAAAATGCTATCTAAAATAAAATAATCGTAACTATCAATGTCCAAATTTAAGAATAAAAAATCCTTCGGTGCTTCTGCTACCTTCAACAAAGAAAGAACTGTATTAGGCAACGCTTTGGTACGCAAAAGTTGAACGTTGGGATAAATTTTATACAAATTAGATAAGAAAGCAAATTTTTCGCTATCGTATTCAACAGCTACTCCTTTATATCCATCTCTAAAAAAAACAAATGTATTAGACATCGTAATTCCGTCAGAAGCTGCAATATCTACAATAAAATTAGCACCCAATTCTGTATTCTTATTTGTTTTGTTAATTTTCTCAAAATAAGAAGCTAGTATCTTGTCTTCTCCAAAATTAGCGTAACTTTCTGTGCTGTGCTGTGCAGGAACATATTTTTTTCGTGCTTCGTAACCAAAAGTATCTAAGACACCACGTAGAATATTTTTTATCATTTTTTTAATTAATAATGTCGTTGGTGGAAACACCAACAACGGCGAAGTTAAATAATGTCGTCGGTAAGGACAATGGAAATATTTTTCTGTTTCAACCGTCTTTGAGGCTTCGCCGTCAACGAGGTTTTAAAGGGTTGCAAATTTTGCTTTTCGTTCTAAAACTGCTTTTACTTTTTTGATAATATCAGCAGAAGTAAGTCCATATTTTACCATTAATTCTTCTGGCGTTCCACTTTCTCCAAAACTATCGTTTACACCTACAAATTCCATCGGAACTGGATTGTTCATTACCAAAGTCTGTGCAATGCTACTTCCCAAACCACCCATAATTTGGTGCTCTTCAGCAGATACGGCACATTTTGTCTTCGAAACTGATTTCAAAATAGCTTCTCTATCTAAGGGCTTGATTGTATGAATATTGATAACTTCAGCAGAAATTCCTTCTTTTACTAATTCTTCATGAGCTAAAAGAGCTTCCCAAACCAGATGCCCTGTTGCAAAAATAGTAACGTCTGTTCCTTCTTGTAAAGTGATTGCTTTTCCAATTTCAAACTTAACGTCGGTTGGCATAAAAACAGGAACTTTTGGACGACCAAAACGCAAATAAACGGGTCACTTGATGGTCTGCAATCGCTAATGTAGCTGCTTTTGTCTGGTTATAATCACAGGGATTAATGACCGTCATGTGAGGTAACATTTGCATCATTCCAACATCTTCCAAAATCTGATGCGTTGCTCCATCTTCTCCAAGCGTAATTCCTGCATGAGAAGCACAAATTTTGACATTTTTACCAGAATAAGCAATAGATTGACGAATTTGGTCATATACTCTACCTGTTCGAAAAATTGGCAAATGTTCCTGTAAAAGGAATCCAGCCACCGATAGTAAGACCTGCTGCAATGCCCATCATATTGGCTTCTGCAATACCCACTTGATAAAATCGCTCTGGAAATTGTTTTTGAAAATCACCCATTTTGAGCGAGCCAATAAGGTCAGCACAAAGAGCAACTACTTTAGGATTTGATTTGCCTAGTTCTGTAAGTCCGTCGCCAAAACCTGAACGAGTATCGTTTTTTGTTTCGAAAGTATATTTTTTCATAACATGATTAGAAAAAAGTTTTTGAATAGTTCTTTATATGTCCACAAAGATAAACGGTTTTGAAGTAAAATGCTAATGATTTTGGGGATTGGGAAGTGGGGTTTAGGAAATGGGGAATGGAAATACGTCCTTAGAATAATAACCCATGTTACGTAATTAGAATGAAACCCACGAATTTATTCGTGGAAACTACCACCACTTTCTAATCCTTTTGTTTCTACTATATTCTAAAATTAAAAGGAGTAATTTTAATAAAATGGAAAAGCAGATTCATGCAAAGAAATAGGTGTTACTTTCCCACGAATAAATTCGTGGGTTTTGTCTAAATTTCTCTAATCCTTGATGTTACGTAATATCAGTAACAACTTAAAATCCGAAAGTGAGAATATTTCAAAGTGTAGGTAATTCTCATTCTCTAACTCCCATTTCCCATCCCCTATTTCCTACTTCAGCCATTTCTCCACTTGTATTTGTCCTGCCACTCTATATTTTGACCTTCTAATTGTACCAGAGCTAAAAGCAATTTGATTTCTTACTCCTTTTAAAACACCATTTGAAGAGTGAATAAAACGAGTAGAACTTACGCCATCACTATCGACAAGCAAAAAACCTGTGTGTGTATCTAATCCTAAAATGTAAATTCCGTCTCCCATTTCTTCTACCTCATCCATAAAATCTGCAAAATCTTTTCGTACTCTTACTTTTATAAATTTTTTATCAACAGTTTTTCTAATTAAGGTTTCAGAAGCTGCTTGCGCCATTTTTATTCTATCGATAGGATAACCCAAATCTCTCAAAACAGTAGTTACAAAATATCCACAGGCAATTTTTCCTTTTCCTGGAGTTTCGCTCATTCCTGAATAACTCCATTTTGTACCGTACCAATATTTACAAACTTCTTCGAAACTGCTTACGAATGTTCGTTGTGCTTTTTCTAAAATCTGTTCTTTTTCTAATTCTGTTTTGGCTTCTTTATACTCCTTTTTTAAGTTTTCTTGTTTTTCTTTTATTTGAGAAAGTAAATTTTCGTAATCAGAATTAGAATAAAACCAACGGTAAAAAGGTGTTTGATATTTGTAAGGAGAAACGTAAAAAGCAATGCCAGCCAAAATAAAAACTACAATGGAAAGTTTGAATAAAAATCGGAATAAAAATCTTTTTAAGCGTTTTAGCATTTTTCTTTAGTTGAGAAATGAAGTGATAAGAAATACAATTTAGTGAAATATTTGTTGGATAAAGTTTTTTAAAATGAGAATTTTTGTTTCTTTGCCCTAAATTAAGCTTCACTAACCAAATTACACCTAACTATAATTTTGAAAATAAATTATTTCATTGTGCTTTCTGTTTTGTTCTTTCTACTTAGTTGCACAGAAAAGAGAGAATTTGAAGAAGTAAAAAAAATATCTGAATATCCAAAAACAGAGTTTTTACCAACACTAGAAAACACAATTTCTAAAGACAAAAATGCAGTTTATTGTGTTACACTTTTATATGCGTGGGAAGAAGTTAGAAAAATTATTAAATTACCTTTACAAATAAATAATAAGGAAAACACACAAGATTTGGTTTTACTTCATAATTCTACTTCGTTTAGAAATGTATTGAATACTGATGAATATTCTTCTTCTGTGGAAATAAAAAAGGCAGATAAAGATTTTCCTTTTGATAGAATAAAAGCAAAAGCAGAATTTGATAAGTCATTACCTTTTGAGTTTGATTTGAATAGTTTTGACAATAAACTAACTTTTGATGGAATAAAGGTAGCTTCTTTTGGAAGCTTTGGAGCAGGAAAAGATGCTTACAAAACCATAAAAATTCTCTATTACAAAAACGATAACGAATTTGTCATCAAACTTTTACCAAAAGACCAGCAGCACGAAATTATTTTATTCAAGACCAAAAAGCAATTTGAAAATCTTGCTCAAATGAATGTTGAGTTAATAAAAAAGAAGTCTTTAGGGCAAAAAGAAAGCAAACAAGAAAAAAAAATGTGGAAATATTATCTACAAGACGAAGACGAAGTAATTATTCCCAAATTCAATTTTAATATCGAAACGAATTATCAAAATATTGAAGGAAATCAAATTCAGACATCAGAAAATAGGTATGTAATTCAAGAAGCCTATCAACGAACAGCTTTTATTCTTGATGAAAAAGGAGCAAAAATTGAAAGTGAAGCTGAAATTTCAGTAACAACGGATGCGATGGAAGAAATAGGAGAATTACCAAAACCAAAAAAGATGCACTTTGACAAACCATTTTTCACTTTACTTAAAAAAGTCAATTCTGAAAACCTTTATTTTGTTCTTTTTGCAAATAATGCCGAACTTATGGTAAAGGAATAATTACCTACCTTTGTAATCTCTAAGAATAGAACTACTACGAGTGACTTTATAAAACTAATCCCATTTTTGTTAATCCAAATTATAATGAAATTACAAAAAATAAAAATCGCACTCGTTTTTTTAGCTGTTTCACTTTTAGGTTCTTGTAGTAGCAGCCGAAATTTTCCAGAAGTAAAAAAATTATCCGAATATCCAAAAACGGAATTTCTACCAACACTTGAAAACAAACTTTCAAAAGACAAAAATGCTGTTTATTGTGTTACACTTTTGTATGCGTGGGAGCAGGTCAGAAAGACAGCAAATACAACCTTTGAAGTTCCGACAGACTTACAAGACACGCAAAAAGAGTTGGTTTTGCTCAACAATTCGACTTCTTTCAAAGATGTTTTGGATAAGGACGAGTATGAAGTTGAAGGCAAAATAGAAGGAAATGAAATAAAAACGAAGGCAGAGTTTGAGAAATCATTACCTTTTGAGTTTAAGCTAGAAAGTTTTGATAATGAACTTGTTTTTGAAGGTAAAAAAGTAGCTTCTTTTGGTGTTTTTGGACAGGATAAGGACAAAGAAGAAGTAATCGATATTCTTCACTTCAAAAGTAATGACGAATTTGTTATCAGATTAAATTCAAAAGACGAACAACACGAAATTATTCTATTCAAGACACAAGAAAATTTTGAAAGTTTTGCCAAAATGAATGCTAAAGTCCAATCCACTATCGAAGAAGGAGTAGAGGAAAGAAGTTCTGGACAGGCAACATGGAAGTTTTATTTATCTGATGAAGATGAAGTAGTAATTCCTAAATTTAATTTTAATATTGAGAATAATTTTGTTACCATAGAAGGAAATAAAATTGTTTCGAAGTCAGGACAAAACTATATTATAACACAGGCTTTTCAACAGACAGCTTTTATTATAGACGAAAAAGGTGCAAAAATCAAGAGTAAAGCAAAAGTTACGACAAAATCTATGGCAGTAGAAAAGCCACAAGCAGAGCAACCAAAAAAGATGCGATTTGATAAACCATTCTTTATTTTACTCAAAAAAGTCAATTCTGAAAATCCTTATTTTGTTCTTTTTGTAAATAATGCCGAACTTATGGTAAAGGAGTAAGTTCGAAACCTTTCGGAGTACAAAACAATTATTCCAAATGAAACTTTCCAATATTCAAAAACGTTTTATTTTTATAAAGATATTAAATTAAGAACGAAATAAATATGAAACGAATAAAAGTACAAGATAAAATTCAAGAAGTGATTAAAACTTTTCCGAAAGGAAGTATTTTTTTTGCAAAAGATTTTTTAGAATATGGAAATGTTGCAAGCATAAGAAAAGCATTAGCAAGACTGACTAACAAAGAGTTTTTAGTTCGTTTGGCTCAAGGTATTTATTTATATCCAAAAACTCATGAAGAGCTTGGTACTTTAGTTCCCAGTACTGAAAAGATAGCTCAAGCTATTGCAAGAAGAGATAATATTAGATTAGCAACTCCAGGAGCAGTAGCTAGGAATAGATTGGGTTTATGTACACAAGTGCCTACAAAGGCAGTTTATTTGACTGACGGTTCGACACGTTTGGTGAAAATTGGAGGAAGAACTATTAAGTTCAAACATACAACTTCCAAAAACTTGTCTGCAAAGGGAACTATTAGTGGAATGGTTATTCAAGCCTTGAGAAGTATTAGAAAAAAACATGTCGATGAAGAAACATTGGCTAAAATTGAAGAGGTTTTACAAAAAGAGGAAAAAGAAAATATACTACACGATGCCAAACTTGCACCTGTTTGGATTAGTAATACTTTAATACAAGCTATAAGATGAATACAACTTGGGTAAATCTATCAAAAGAAGAGAAGACTGAAGTATTGAGTAAGATTTCAGATTCAAAACATTTATCTGAACGAAATATAGAAAAAGATTGGTGGGTTACCTTTAGAGGTTTTGATTATTCTACTGATATTTATCTACCTAGCAAAATTAATATTATCTTTTAGTAAATTAATGGACAAAATACAAGAACTGCAACAGCAAATAAATCTAATTAAACTTTGAGATTATTTTTTTGATAAAACTAAAAATTCATTTTAACTTTACTATTTAAAGACTATACCAAAATTAAAGAAAATAATGAAAAATATCTATCTATACATACTCTCATTTCTAATTCTATCAAATCTTTCTTCCTGTTCTCCTGCACAAGAAGTCTCTGCAAGTACAGATAGCGAGAGAATAAAAGATTCATTAAAGGTAATTGCTAATTTTGAACCTATAAAAGATTTTACAGAAAAACCTGATACAAACAAGATTACGTTTGCTTTTACAGGTGATTTGATGTGTCATGGCTCACAGTATAAAGCCGTTTTTCAAGGGAATGATACGTATGATTTTAGACCTGTTTTTGAAGGAGTAAAACCATTTTTATCGGCTGCTGATGTGATGGTCGGTAATTTGGAAACGGTTTTGGCAGGAGAAGGAAAAAATTATAAATCTTATCCACAATTTAATACACCAAATGCTTATGTCGATGCGCTCAAAGATGCAGGTTTTGATATTATCGTAACGGTAAATAATCATACTTACGATCAAGGAAAAGACGGTGTTTTGCGTACTTTGGACGAGCTAGACAAACGAAATTTTACAGGAGTTTTGGGTTCTTATCGTACACAGGAAGCACAAGACGAAATAAAAATTTTTGAGAAGAACGATATTAAATATAGTATTTTGGCTTACACACAGTTTTCAAATATTACGTTACGTGATTCTGAAAGCTATCTTTTTGAGCTTATAGACACCGTAAAGGTAGGACAAGACATTCAAAAAGCAAGAAAAAAAGGAGCTGAAATTGTTTTGATTCATTACCATTGGGGTTCGGAATACAAGCCAGAACCAAATTCGTATCAAAAAATGATTACAGACAAAACAATTGAATTGGGTGCTGACGTAATTATTGGAGGACATCCACACGTTTTGCAACCCTTGAAAAAATACAAATCACAAGGAAACGCAACATTAGATAGTGGAATTGTGGCTTATTCAATGGGAAATTTTTATTCTGGACAAAGAAAACGCTACCGTCATAATGGTGCAATAGTTTGGCTAGAAATGGAAAAAGTAACAGAAAAAGACCCCAAAAATAACAACGGAAAAATATCAAAAATTGTCTTGAAAAACGTTGCTCATCTTCCTACGTGGGTTTATTATGGAAAAGTTCGTGATGCTTCGAAGAATGAATATCGTATCTATCCAGCTCAAAATGATGATGTTCCTTTTTCTCCTTTTCTGTCTTTAGATACGCTTGATTTTATTTCAAAAAGTGGAAGAAGTTATCTCAATCAAAGTAGAAAAGATAGTGATAATGCGCTTAGAATGTACAATGTAGATAGTAAATATTTGTTTTTGGATAAAGATGGAAAACCTTTTTTGAAATAGTATTTTAAAATAATTTATCGAAAAAGTAAAACTCTCGTTTAGAAAATCTAAAATTCTAAAGGAGAGTTTTTTTTATAAATCATCAACAAACATGACTACATAAGCACAAGTGCAATGAGAATTTTCTGGTTTTAGCACGCTCAATTCCATATACACTAATGATTTTTCTGGAGGGTAAAGAAAAAACTTTTCTTTTACATTTCCTATTAAATCAATATTATTTCTTATAACTTCTCTCCTTGGGCTAAGAATATCTACCTTTATTCTCTCTGTTCTTCTGCCTTTTTTATCATACGTTTCGAAGGTGTATTTTTTATTTTTTTCCAAGATAATAGTAAACTGTATTTTTTTATTAGGGTTACCACTGAACCGAGCTTTATAATTTTTTTGTGTAATACCTTTCTTAGTAGTAAAAATATCGTTTGAATAATAGGACATACAATCACATTGAGCCATTATTTTAAATCCACAGAAAAAAGAAAACACAAAAAGTAAAGTAATAATTTTTTTCATTGAATATTGATTTAAGTATTTTTTACTGTTTACATTTTAAAATTCTTCGCCAATCTCTCAAATCTTTCTTTACATCATTTTTAGAATAATAAACTATTCCTTGATGTCCATCAAATTTTCCTCTAAAAACAGAAGTGTATAATTCTAGATTGTCTATCAAATTAGATACAAAAGAATTATGGAAATCAGTTAATGAACCTGCTCCATATTTAAGTCCTTTTGATAAAACATAAACAGATAATAAATACTGTTTGCAACTATCCAAACTATTTGTATTCAATACAAGAATATCTACTTCATAATCTGTATTATAATTTCCTGTTGGCTGAATCATTTCATAAATAATTTTTCCCTGCAAATATTCAGTTTTGTTTGTGAGATACAATCGATTAGAACAACTTTGAAGAAAAACTAGTAGAAAAAGTAAAAGTAAAGAATATTTCATTTTATTTATAATCTAATTACATTTCAAAATCCTCTTCCAGTCTCTTAAATCTCTTCTTGCATCAGTTTTAGAATAATAAATCACACCAGCAAAACAATTGTATTCTCCTCTAAAGACAGAAGTGTGAAATTCTAAATGACTGACCAAATTAGTATTGAAAGATGTATAACCAGTTACTGAACCTGCACTATTTTTCAAGCCTTTTGACAAAACATAAACGGCTAATAAATACTGTTTGCAACTATCTAATTTATCTGCTCCTTCTTTTAAATCATTCGCTTTATTACTAGTAAAATATTCTGCTTCTGGCTGAATCATTTCATAAATAATTTTTCCTTGTAGATATTCTGTTTTGCTTGTCAGATACAATCGATTAGAAAAAATAGAACAACTTTCAAGGAAAACCAATACGAAAAGTAAGAACAAAGAATATTTCATTTCTGTATAATCTGAATTTTACTTTCTAAACGTTGTGAGCTTCCTTCTAGTACACAAAAAAGCAAAAAAAGAGAATTACCATTTCTGATAATTCTCTTTATTTTAGAAAAAAAATTTTTTATTTTACTACTTCTACACCTTTCCAAAAAGCCATTTTTCCACCAATTTCTTTCGCTGCATCTTTTGGAGTTGGGTAATACCAAACGGCATTTTTGTTTTCTTCTCCGTTTACGTCTAACGAATAATAAGAAGCTGTTCCCTTCCACGGACACATACTTTTATGGTCGCTTTCCTTTAAAAATTCTTTTTTGACAGAATCAGCAGGAAAATAATGATTTCCTTCTATTTGTGTTGTTGTGTCGCTTTCTGCAATGACTTGACCGTTCCACATGGCTTTCATAATCTATAATTTTTTTAGTTGTTGGAGTGAGAATATTTTGAATTGAATTTATACCGAAAAGAAAATGTAGTCAAAATTGTTTTATAAGAATACTCATTTTTCTATAATGTTGGGTTTGCAAACCTAACATTACGGAAAAATTACGATTGCCTTTGCTGGTATTTTAGCGAAGCGACACCAACAAAAACACGACTATTTTAGCTCAATAAAGCTGCCCATGCCTTCATAACTTCTCCGTTTTGAGCATATTCTTCTGCTGTTTGGTGTTGTGCTTCTTCATTTGGAAAAGTACTTCTAACCATTTCTTTTTCTTCTTCTGTCAGGTTTTTGAACTCTACTTCTTCAATTTCTTCTATGGTAGGTAATTTTTCTACATTCCCTAATTTTCCCAATGTATTTCCAGACAAATATTTACTGCTTTTTATAGCATAAGGAAGCGCATCAACACCAATTCCCTTTGTCGTAAGTGGCTTTTCCACTTCAAAAACCGAATCTCCACTTGCTCTACAGTAATAATCTCCTCCCATACGAGCGACTGAATCTATAAGATGAGGATCAATTTTTCCATCTTTATCTAAAACAGCTTTATTGATGTGCATTTTTGTTACTTCACAAATAATCAAATTTCCTGCACCACCTTCTGTTCCTGTTTCGATAATCTGTTTTACTTTGCACTCAAACTGTGCTGGCGATTCCAAAACACGAGGAGGAGCAACAGTATCAGATGCAATAGGCGTAAAACCTGCTTTCATAAATTCATTTACTCCCTTCTCATATTCCGTACTTGAAAGCGACATTTGATTTACCATTGCATAAGAAACCATATTGATAACAACTTCTCCAACTTCTTTTACATTTTCTAAAGTATGTTTTATAGTATTATCTCTAACTCTTCTAGCAGGCGAAAAAATAAGTGTTGGAGGATTTGCACCAAAGACATTAAAAAAACTAAAAGGAGAAAGATTGACGTTTCCATCTTTATCTATTGTACTGGCAAAGGCAATCGGACGAGGCGAAATTGCTCCCAAAAGTAAGCCGTGAAAAGCTGGAACAGGTAAATCAGAAGGAAGATAGGAATTGAAATCAGACATAGAATAGTGATAAATGATTAACGATTAGTGATAAATTAAATTTCTAAGTATTCACTTTTAATTAAAGAAGCTCTTTTTAAAATACATAACTAAAGGTTTGTGATTTTATAAAATAAGACAACAAAAAAAACCCAAAAAAAGTTATTACTTAATTTGGGTTCTTTCGGTATTAATTAAAAATGATTAAACTAATAATTAAAATACGCTACGGTGGTGATGAGTGGGCTCGAACCACCGACACACGGATTTTCAGTCCGACGCTCTACCAGCTGAGCTACATCACCGTATTCATTGAAAATTGATTCTTATACCAATTACACATTTGAGAAACTTTTAGTTCAAAATAATCAAATTACTTTTCAATAGTTTTTATTTTTGATACTTTTGTTTCCCTTAGTGCGATGCAAAGGTACGTTCTTTTTTTAATTATCCAAACACTATTCTAAATTTTTTTTAGAAAAAACAAACAAAATATATCAACAGACTACTAAATGATTGATTTTCAGAAAGATAGTTTGAAATAAATTTTTGAATTATTCTTGAATAAATTTAGATGGTAAGATAAATTGAAAAACTGGATACAATAAATTAGCTCCTTTTTGATATTCTTTTAAGATAAATTTAATTTCAGAAATAGTTTCATATATTTACACTTACACTAACTAAACTTATGATTAAATGCAAGAAATTATAGGGCATCATGTATGTGGAGATAGAAATGATAGCAATGAGATAGTAGCTAATAAATTTCCTAAAGCCTTATCAATATATGACAAGCAAAAGCTACAGACTGATAGAAAATATCACCCTCCTTATTTAGGGACAGGCTATTATTTTTGGGATTATAATATTTCATATTCTCATTATTGGGGTAGAAATAGAGTAAAAGGAAACTATTGTATTTATGAAGCTACTATTTTGTATAATAATGACATGCTAGACTTAGTAGGTAATAGGCAAGATATGGAAAAATTTAGGGACTACTATCAGAAATTTGAAGAAGCAAAACAGCAAAATCCTAAGTTACATTTTGATACATATAGTATAGCATCTTGTATAGAGTATATGAAGAGTTTGGGTTTATTCAGATATAGAGCAGTAAGGGCTATTGACAGAACCAAAATACTTGAAGAATACGACTATTCCTTAAACGGAGAAAGAAATAATAAAACAAACTTAAATCCTTTAATTCTCGTTTGTGTAGTAGAAGATGGTAATGATATGCTAACCTCATTTAAGCTAAAATATAATGAACAACAAGAAGAAGACGATTATGAATAATGAACATCAAGAAATTTTAGATTTGTTAGAAAGACATTTTAACGAAACTCCTCTAGAAGAATTAGAAGCAAAATCTAAGGAGTTTTACAATCCTTTTGGAAATGAAATCACTGTAAACGAGTATTTCAATACATTTGCAGACAATCACGGATTCTTACAAGATTTAGAAAAAAATAGTATTTCAGATACTCAACTTTCTTTTGAAGATGAAGGGCAACATGAGGAACAACAAATGAATGTGTTTCATAATAAATTAACAGCTATAAAAATAGATGTCAAACTTGATAATAAAGATACTACTCACTCTCAAATTATGTATTATTCAGCAGCATGAAAGAGCAAACCAGTATAAAACAGCAAACAGCAATTCAATTAAGAAAAGTCCAATTTCCAGATATACATCTTAGAAATAATAAACTTTATATTTCACAAGAAAAACAAGAGGAAGTTGATTATGAGCTTACTTACAAAATCTTATTTAATAAGACAAATAAGAAGAAGTTTTTGATTCGTTTTGATTTGAAATTGAATAGTCTAGAGGTAAAAGAACGAATACAAAATGTTGTCATGACAGCTTTTTTTGAATCTGAAAAAGAACTAGATGAAGAAGCTAAAAATTCAGACTTTATACAATTAAATTCTCCTGCTATTGCTTTTCCCTATTTGAGAAGTTTTGTAACTACATTAACAACTCTTGCAGGATATATACCTGTTACATTGCCAACAATAAATTTGAGCCGATTGAAAAGTGAATAAGTGAGAATATCTATTTTACATGAAACTATATCTTAGAATCAATAATAAAAAGTTATGTTTGAAAGAATGTAGCTTTTTTTGTGGAGTACAAAATTAAACTGAATCAAGAAACAATGTTACTGAAAATAATAAGTTAAAAACATTTTTTTTGGTAAACAATTAACTTTCAGAAAGATAGTTTGAAATATTTTTCTGAAATAGTTTGAAGTTTTTTTTAGGTGCTAGAGAAAATATTGGGGAATTTGTTTTTTGGTAACTGTTCTTGATTTTTTGTGTAATTTGAGGACTAAATTAGAAATATATATCTTTATGAGAGAGATTATGATACTAGTTTTGAATGGAGCTGAAAAGACAAGTAATTCGGCTTAGGAAGGTAAAACAAGTATGGTATTCAATGATGCTAACCAATTTGCAAAACGGATTTATGAAGCATTGAAAGATAAAGAAATTTACATTTCTGAATCTGAACAAAAAATTCTAAATTCGTATGATGATGATAATGATGAAATTGTTTTATAAAATACAAACCTAATGAGAAGTAAAACAGTAAAAAATATTCTTGACAGAACTTCTAAGAGTACACATATTTTTGTTCGTAAATATGCTGATATTACACTTAGGGTGAATGAACTAATCGATCAAAAGAAACATTTTTTGGACTTTAAAGAAGGTTCAGAAATAAAAAAATGGGTTGATGGCGAACATACATTTTCTTTAGAAGATATAGCTAAGTTAGAACATGAACTGAACGCTACTATCTTAGAAGTTACTAAATGTAGAGAAATACCTAAGGTTGAAACAAGAATAGAATCTAGAAGAAAACATTCTAAGGAAAGCTAGTTTAACATTTCTAATTCCAATAAAGAAAGAGCTTTAATTTATAAAAATAGCAAAACCAAAAAAAGACTTGCCAGTAGATAATCTTACGGACAAGTCTTTTATATATAAAAACAATTTTGCTGTAGGAGAAGGACTCAAACCTTCACGAAGTAGTTAGTCAAATAAATAGCAAAACTAATTATTTGATTTATCCCAAACCTTCACCCTTGAGACCGAAGGGCGTGGCTGCCAAAATTTCACCATCCTACATTTTCAGTTATCAAGAAGTAGTAATCAGTTACCAGTTAATTTCAAATGCTCATTTAGCGTTTGCAAAATTTGTAACGTTTTTCCCTTTCTGATGATACAAAGTAAAGGAAAAGATTCTTTTGTTGCAAATTTATTAAAGAAATAAGTTGATATTTACATATTTCGCAAGTGTTGATTCAATTCTTTAGAAAATTCATAATTTTACTTATCGATTTTACTATTTTTTTATGAAATTTTTAATCAGCATTTAATCATTGTTTGTTTGTGTAGCAATTTGAGTTATCAAACTTCCTTTAGTGTCTTTTTTTAGATTTTGGAACTCGAACGACTAATTAAAATTTTGTTTTTTCTATTTTTGTGTAAATTGTAGGTAATTCTAAATTTTCTCGTAGTCATTTGATTTATCAAATGTTTAATTTATCGAGTACAAGAAATATCATTGAATACAAATCATTCATATAAAAATACATTCAAATGTCAGAAACTCCATTAGACCACTTAATAAAGACAAATTGGACTCGTCAAGAAATAGCCGAAATTTATAACACACCAATTTTAGAACTCATCTACAAAGGCGCAAGTGTCCATAGAAAATTCCACGAAACATCAGAAGTACAAGTTTGTACACTTTTGTCTGTCAAAACAGGAGGCTGTCCAGAAGATTGTTCGTACTGTCCACAAGCTGCACGTTATCACACAGACGTAGAAGCAAGCCGATTACTCAAAAATGAAGAAATTGTAGGCAAAGCAAAAGAAGCCAAAGAATCAGGAAGCACACGTTTTTGTATGGGCGCAGCGTGGCGAGAAGTACGCAATGGAAGAGAATTTGATAGAGTAGTCGATGCCGTAAAAGAGATAAACGGAATGGGTTTGGAAGTTTGTTGTACATTAGGAATGCTCACAGAAGAACAAGCGCAAAAACTAAAAGCAGCAGGATTGTATGCCTACAATCACAACTTAGACACAAGCGAAGAATATTACGACAAAATTATCAGCACTAGAGATTATTCGAACCGTTTGGACACATTAGAAAATGTTCGAAAAGTCTGGTATTTCGGTTTGTTCGGGTGGAATTATTGGAATGGGAGAAGCAGAAGAAGACCGTATCGGAATGCTTCATACATTGGCGACACTTCCAGAACATCCAGAATCTGTTCCTGTAAATGCGCTTGTACCTGTGGAGGGAACGCCATTAGAAGAACAAGAAAAAGTTTCGGTTTGGGAAATGGTCAGAATGATAGCGACGGCACGAATTATTATGCCTAAAGCGATGGTTCGTTTGTCTGCTGGTCGTGTCCGAATGAGTGTTGAGGAGCAGGCTCTTTGTTTTTTAGCTGGTGCAAATTCTATTTTTGCAGGTGATAAATTACTTACTACGCCAAATCCAGATGCCAAAACAGACAAGGAATTATTCCAAATCTTGCAGATAAAACCTCGTCAGGCATTTAAGAATGTAGAAAATGTACCTCAAATGTAGCTCACTCTTTAGAGTGAGTAGCTGTTGTGTTTCGCAAGCATATACTTGTAAAAACAGTAAGCACAAGATAGAATCTTTCGCTAGATACTTTTTCAAATCCATTATTTATCAAAAAAATAGATAATGGATTTTTCATTTCCTGTATTTCAAAAACTGCATTTTCATTCTCTTGTGTTCCTTAATTTCTCTTAGTGTTCTTAGTGGTAATTGCATTTTCATTCTCTGCCAACTCTGCAACTCTGTGTTCGAAAACGCATTTGTATTTCATTCTCTCCAAACTCTTCTTCTTTTGTAATTTAAAAAGAAATTTCATTCCTCATTCTCTTGTGTTCCTTAATTTCTCTTAGTGCCTTAGTGGTAATTGCATTTTCATTCTCTGCCAACTCTGCAACTCTGTGTTCGAAAATGTAATTGCATTTTCATTCCAAACTCAAATTTAAAAATCGTACCTTTGCATTCTCATAAAAAAAGAATACAAAATAAACTCAAAAGATGACTCAAATTTTTCAAAACTTTACTCAAAATTTCTCTAAAACCTTTACTCAAAACCCAAAAGATGATATTCTTTCAGGACTTACAGTAGCTCTAGCACTTGTTCCAGAAGCGATTGCCTTTGCTTTTGTAGCTAACATTGATCCGATAGTTGGACTTTATGGTGCTTTTATGATGGGCATCGTTACGGCAATTTTTGGAGGACGACCGGGAATGATTTCTGGTGCTACAGGTGCGATGGCTGCTGTTGTGGTCAGTACACATTTGATTTTGAAAGGAAACGAAGTAGGTGCTGCAATGGGAATGGGAGATGATTATTTGGGTTTGCAATGGCTTTTCATTACACTTCTACTGGTCGGAATATTTCAAGTTTTGGCTGGTCTTTTTCGTTTGGGTAAATTTGTCCGTCTGATTCCACATCCTGTAATGATGGGTTTTGTAAATGGTCTGGCGATTGTGATTTTTATGGCTCAATTAGACTTTTTCAAAGAAAAAATAGCAGTTGGAGATACATTTGAAAAAGTTTGGTTGCCGACAAACGACCTTTTAGTTATGGGTGGTTTGGTTCTTCTGACAATGGGAATTATGTTCGGATTGCCAAAACTAACTAAAAAAGTTCCTTCTGCATTAGTTGCTATTGTCGTAGTGGCTGCCATCACAATTTTTGGAGGATTAGAAGTGAGTACCGTAAAATCATTTGTCATTGAGGGAAGTAATGGAAAATCAACAGGAATTGAAGGTTCTTTACCTACTTTCCAAAATCAAATTTTCACACTTTTTTATACAATGAAAGAACATTGGACACTCATTTTATCAACTGCATTTTTATTAGCTGCCGTCGGACTTATAGAATCCTTAATGACACTAAATTTAATCAACGAAATGACCGAAACGAGAGGAAGTGGAAATCGTGAATGTGTCGCTCAAGGAACGGCTAATATTTTGAATGGTCTTTTTGGTGGAATGGGTGGTTGTGCTATGATTGGTCAATCAATTATCAATGTTGAGTCTGGTGGTCGTGGTCGTTTGTCTGGCGTTATTGCTGCGCTTGCTTTGCTTTGTTTTGTGCTTTTTGGTGCGCCACTTATCGAACAAATTCCTATTGCTGCTTTGGTTGGCGTTATGTTTATGGTTGTGATTGGTACTTTTGCGTGGAGTAGTTTCCGTATTCTGCACAAAATCCCTGTTTCTGATGCTATCGTTTTGATTACGGTTTCTGCTGTTACGGTATGGCAAGATTTGGCGATTGCTGTTTTTGTAGGTGTGATTATGTCAGCTCTAGTTTTTGCGTGGGAAAGTGCAACTCGTATTCGTGCTAGAAAATTTGTAAAAGAAGACGGAACAAAAGTATATTCTATTTGGGGACCTTTATTTTTTGGCTCTTCACAGGCTTTTAGTGCCAAATTTGACCCAAAAGACGATCCACAAAAAGTAGAAATTGATTTTATAGAATCAAAAGTAAGCGACCATTCAGGAATTGAAGCACTAAGAGGAGTAGCAAATCGTTATTTAGATATAGGAAAAGAAATAAAACTGACTCATTTGAGTGAAGAATGTATCACACTTTTACTAAAAGCAAATCCACGATTTGAAGAAGTAATTGAGCGTTCAATTGATGATCCTCGTTATTATGTAGTGAGCGATGTAATGGACGGAGTAATAAAGTAAGAAGTATGAATTTGGAAGTATGAAGTAAATACTGAAAACTCAAAATCACTTTTCAATTTCTGTAATTCCTTGCTTGTTTGTATTTTAGTGTATTATTCACTTCATACTTCTGATTTCTAACTTTATTTTCACTTACAGTTCTAAATTTGTATTATCTTAGTGAAATTTAATCTCCCTTGTATTTCAGAACTTAGTGGTAAAAAGTAATTCAATTTGTATTTTTTATTATCTTAGTGAAACTTAATTTCCCTTGTATTTGAGAACTTAGTGGTAAAAAGTAATTTGTTACTTTCCAGATAAAGACGCATTTTATATTAAACTATCTGCACAAAAAAATCCGATAATTTTATGTTCAAAAAATCAACACGTCTTCCCAAACACAAACAATTTAATTATCAACCACGCTTTTATAATGCTGATAAAGAAGATTTGGAAAAACGCAAACGCTGGTTAGAAGCCGAAGAGCGAGTAAAAGAATTAGAAAAAGAAGAAGCCAAAGAAGAAATAAATAAATTAAGCAGTTATAACGAAGAAGAATCTATTTTGAGAGGCTCATTTGGAAGAGCAAAGCAAAAACGCAAAACCCTTTTTGGAAATATGTCCGTTGTTGTTTTAATAGCTTTGCTGGGAGGAGCAGTTTATATTTTTGCTAATCACTTAGGAAGTGAAGGAAAAGGTATGGGTTGGGATGCTTATGCTATCCTTCTGCTAGTTCCTATTTATATTTTCTTTCGTGTTCGTGCTAATTCTAAAATTAAGAAAGACTAAAAACCTAACGAACGGTTCGCTCAAAGCGAACCGTTCGTTTTTTAAAAAATATACTTCCCACCTACAACTACAGTAATTCCATTATTAGGATAATAAACAAAACGCTGATAATTCTGTCCAATCAAATTATATCCATTTGCAAAAGCAGAAATTCGTTCCGTAAATTTATACGAAACCGAAACACTCAAATCATTAATCGGCTTTAATTTATAAATCGTTTCCGAAACAGGATTTTGAGTTTTGATTCCAAAGAGTTGCTGAAGTGTAAGTTCTGTTTTTAGTTTTTCGATAAACGTATAACCTACACTCAAGCTCGTTTGAAAGTTCGGACGATGATGAGCAATTTCTAAATCAGTAAGTCCATAACCAAAATAGTTAGCCGACAAACGAGCCGATAAATTATTTTTTTGATAAACAGATGAAACTCCCAAACGAAAAACATTCACTTTGTCATACAACAATCCAAACTGTGAAGAATCCGAAACCGAAGGAGCAAAAAATGGCATATTATCATACATCGCAAAACCTACTTCTGCATTAGCTTTCAAGTCTTTATTAACATTCGCTTGAAGAGCAAAATTTGCATCAAGCTGTGAAAACGTATGACTAAGAGGTTGTAGAGAAGCCAAAAAAGGATTTTGAACCGTTAACATTCTCAAAAACTGTGGTTTTACTCCTCCACTTATTTCTCCCAAAAGCCATAATTTATCTTTAGAAAGCTCATAAGAAATATTAATATTTGGATAAAAGAAGAGTTTGTTTCCAGTAGCGTTTTCTAAAAGCGAATCCGAACTATAGGCTATTCCAGCACCAATATTCAATGTCAAGTTTTCAGTAGAGTGATTAAATGTAGGTGCGAAACTAACTAATGTTCTGTTGTTTGTAAGTTGAATAGTTTGATTTTCAATAGTCAAAAAACTACCATTTTGCTGTGTTTGATGAAATTCTGTATTAAATCTCAACTTAGATTTTTCAGAAACAGAATACGATATTTCACTCAAAACAGGAATTTGCCATTCACTTATATTATCTCTTGCTTCAAAAAGATTAAATCCAACAGAAAATTTGTAGCCTAATTTGTCAGCACTAGCATCTCCAAATTCATCTTTTTTAGGCAATGAAGTCAAATCTAGTTTCGTTTCTAATCTATGATACGTCTGGCGAATATCTCTTTTATCTGGCGTTTCAAAATCCAATCTACTTTCTGGATTATAACCGTAATAATGAACTCGTTCTAAGTTATAGTTAATGGAAGAAGACAGTACAAATTTTTCTTTTGTATGCTCCGAAAAAAGCAACACATTTGTATTTCCGTAGCCCGAATTTTGTCCATCAACAACACCATTCATAGAAGAAAGATGATGAGCAAAAACACCAAATTTGTTATTATCATTTAATTGATGACTATAAAATCCCTCAAAATAAGGAGTAATATAGTTTCCAAAACCTGCTTTTACGTAATTTCCTAAAAGTTCTTTCGGAATGGTAGGCGCAAGTTCGTTCGGCATTTCTCTAAAGGTAAGTTTACTGAAAGTCATCGATTCACTAAAATCAATTTCGGCATCTTTCGAAACTTTTAATAATGGTAACGCATCAATTTCAGCATTTGTCTTTATAGGAGGTTTTGAGATTAATTCAAACTCATTCGTTTTGGTAACCTCTACATTTTCTTGTTCTAATTCTGCCTGTCCTTGAGCAAACGTTTTTTGTCCAAAATCTGACGAAAAAATAATCAGTAATTGGATAAAAAAGTAAATGGAAAAGATTTTTAGTTTTGTAGCTATGTGTTTCATTTTGGAAGAAATTTTTTATTAGGATAGAATTTTTACCGAATCAAAAGTAGCCGACAGTTTCTAACTGTTGATAAACTACCATAATTCTAAGAGTTGGAAACTGTCAGCTACATTAATTTTTAATCCAACAATAAAGCTAGTTTATTTGCTTTTTGTTGTGTTTCTTTTTGCTGCGAAAACTGCTTTCTCAAATCTTTTAAGATTGATTTTGCACTCTGATTATCTCCAATGTTGTGCATTAAAGTTGCGAGTTCGAAGAGAGCTTCAGAAGCATATTTCGGATTTGCTTGTCTGTCGTTTCCTAATTTGGAAAGTCCTTCAATAGCTGCATCTATTTGCTGCTGACCTGCTAAAATTTTATTTTCATACAAACGAACAAAATCATTATCTGCTTGTGCTTTTTTGTTGCGAATAATAGCTAGATAATCATTTGCTGTTGCAAAATCTCCTTGATTACAATACGTTTTTGTTAGTTTTTCCCACGCATTTACACGCATAGCATCATTAGGAGCAACTTTTGCCAAACTTTTATAATGTGTAATTGCACTATTATAATTTTCTCTACCAAACTCTATATCGCCCATATCTGAAAGCGCAAGAATTTGTTTTTGCCCACCTACTCGTTGCAAATTACTTATAGCCTGATTATTATCGCCATAATATTGATAGCTTTTGCCCAAATAAAAATAAACAAGGTCGTAATAAGGCGTTCTAGCAATTTCGTTTTTACTAATTATATCTCTAAAAACAGCTATTGCACCAGAAAACTCTTTGCTATTATACAACTTTAGTCCTCTGTCGTATTCTTTTTGAAGAGCTGTATTTACGGTAGGATTGGTAATCGAATTATTTGAAATAGAATTAGGACTATAACCAGCATTATTACTTGCATAGATATTTCTAAGCTCGTCCAGATTTTCCACTTCTACACCAAAATCAATATAATTTTCTAATGTATTGAGAGCCATCTTTGCTTTGTCCGAATTTGGATAATTACTAATCAAAGCCGTATAATCATTGATTGCATTCTTGTTTTGTCCTAATCCATTCCACGCATTTCCACGACTGTATAAGGCTTCTGCTAATTTTTCACTTTGAGGATAACGTTTTATAAAATCATTCAAAAGTTCTATAACTTCTTTGCGATTGCCTTTACTTTCATAAATTTTAGCCTTCATGACCTGCGAATATTGAGCATACAGAGAGTTAGGCGTTTGCATAACAAAGTCAAATTTTTTCATTGCTTCCGAATAATTATTCTGAACAAAATAAATTTGACCTAAAGAAAAATTGATATATTCAGTTTCAGAATCTCCCAAATTCAAAGCCTTTATAAAATTAATTTCTGCTTCTTTGTAGTGTTTGTTTACAGCATAAATCGTTGCCAGACGAGTGAGTGCATCAACGGCTTTTTCTTTTATAATTCCTTTTGGAGTAGATAAATATTCTTCCAAAAAAACAAGTGCATTCTGTTTGGCTACACTACTATAACTTGCTTTGTTGAAATTAATAACTGCCATTCCGTATTTTGCATCTGCATAAAAACGACTTGAAGAAGGTATTTTTTGATAATACGACTCTGCTTCTGTTACTTTTTGAGTGTGCAACAATAATTCTGCTCTATAAAAATTGACAAAATGTTGAAGTGAGTCGTTCAGTTGTATATCGTTTGCAAACTGATTTATGACAGCGTTCATTTCCTCGTAAGAAGATTGATTGAAAAGCTCTTTGATAGACTGCAAAGCCAAATCAACGTACATTTTATTGACTTGCTTCTTATCTATTGCCTTCGATTTTTTGGATTTCAGATAAGACATTGCCATTTTTGCATTCTGATCAATCGCAATCGCATGAGCAGTAAACAGGATAACTTCAGGGAAATAAGGACTTTGAGAATAACTGTCTTCAAATTTTTTGCTTTCAGTAATCAAAAAATCATATTCTCCAGACAAATAAAGATTTTTGAGTTTAGAATAATATGCCTTTTCAGCATCAGAAGGATTAGAAAGGGCTAACTCGTCATAGACAGAAGCTGCCTTTTTGAAGTTATTTTGATTCTCATAAATGCTCGCTTTCATCAGCAAAACGGAAGGATAAAGACTACTTCCTGCAAGCGTATGATTTTCATAGTCCAAAAACTCCTCATAATTTTCTACTTCATACAGCGTATTTAGGTATTGGTAGGCAGCCGAATCAGAAAGTTGTTTGCTATTTCTTTTATAGCGACCAAACCATTCATAAGCTAAATCAAACTCTTTTTTGAGGTAAGCACATTGAGCAGCATAATAAAAAAGCTCAACATCGTGTTTTTCGTTAGCAATCGAAGAAAGAAAGTTGCTCAAACCTTTACATTCCTCTAAACTATAATAAGACTTTGCAATTAATTTGTTTGCACTTTCTGTATATTTTTTATTTGCTTTTGATTGAGTAAGGTTAGTAATGGCTTTATCAAAACTTCCCAATTCATAATTAATAAAACCTACATAATAACTTGCTTGTGCGTAATATTCATTCTTTTTGGATTGCAGAGATGAGAAAGTACGCAACGCTTCCTTTTTTCTTCCAATTTTGAAATAAGAATAAGCCAAACGAAAATTAATTTCTAATTCTTCCTTTTCAGTAGGACGAGATTTTTCTAAGAGAGCAAAATAATAGGCTGCTCTGCGATAGTTTTCTTCTTCATAAAAAGAATTTGCTAAAGCAAGTGTGAGCTTATCAGCATAAATCGTTTGTTTGTACTTAGCAATAAACTCAATACTGTTGCGTTCGGCATACAGTTTTTTGAGATAAAGTTCGCACAACCTTAAATAGTAGGTTGCTTCTAACTTTTTATTAAACTCATTTTGAGAGCTAAAAGAAGAATTTGCAGAAGTTAGATAAGAAGAGAATGTTTTTTGAGCAGCTTCGTAATGTTGCTGTTCAAAAAGAGTTAGTGCGTTTTGGAAGTTGTTATCTAATGGATTCGAACCTTTTGGTGTGTGATGTTGTGCAAAGACACACGAAAACGGTAAAAATGACAGAAGAAGAAAAAACACACACATTCCCACAACTCTATTAAGCAGGTTTTGGAAAGGCATATTTACAAATTATTAAAGTAACAGATAGGATATTTTTAAGAAAGCCTCATTATAAGACTATAGTACTGCAAATTCGTTTATTTTATTAATTTTTGCAAATCTTGTTTCATTGTTTTTTGTAGATAAAATGTTGATTATAAGAATTTTGTTGTTTTATGACGAGTTCTAATAAGATTATATTTTATCTATACTATTGATTTTTTTCGACAATTATATCATTAATAAAAAACAAGTATTTGAAAATAGTAAGGGATATTAACTGTATTTTTCTACAATAAATTTTACGAAATAAAATACAAAACCAGTATAATTACTGTCCTTTGATGTAGTTCAATACAATTTGTTACTAATTTAAGAAAAAAAATCATTAAGACTTCTATTTAGGTCAAAAAATCTACCCATTCTTTGTATAACTTCTGAACAGGCAAACCCATTACATTAAAATAACTTCCATTTATTTTTTCAATTCCTATCATTCCTAACCATTCTTGCGCTCCATACGAACCTGCTTTATCAAAAGGTTTGTATTTTTGAATGTAATAATCAATTTCATTTTGACTCAGTTCTTTAAAAAATACTTCTGTTTCGTCCGAAAAGCTATGTAGTTTGTCTTTTGTACAGATACAAACTCCCGTAATGACCAAATGCTTTTTGCCAGAAAGAAGGCGTAACATTTCTCTAGCTTCAATTACATTTTGAGGTTTATTCAAAATTTTGTCCTTAATAACTACAATTGTATCAGAAGTAATCAAAATTTCATTTAGAAAATCAACATCTGCTTTTTTGAGTTCTTTTTGCTGTGTTAAGGCTTTTCGTTCTGCTAATTTTTGAGCAACTTCTTTGGTCTGCCATTCTGGTAAAATATCCTCATTTACTTCCTTGACACGCTGTTCGAACTCAATATCCATAGAAGATAAAAGCTGTTTGCGACGTGGAGAACCAGAACCTAAAATGACTTTGTAATGATGTAAAAGATGATTTAGAAGCATAATTGTAAAATTGACTTTAGCGTTTTTTATTTACACAGACTAGGAAGTCTGTGATACAAATTGAAGGCGTTCTTCACAAATATCAAAATATTCTTTTTCAAGCTCAAAACCTATAAATTTTCGTTGCGTTTTTAGAGCTGCAACGCCTGTCGAAGCACTTCCCATAAATGGGTCAAGAATAGTTTGATTTTCGAAACTAACTAGCTTAACTAAATGTTGCATTAATTGTACAGGTTTTAATGTGGGGTGAGTATTAAAATTATCTGCTTTCTGCCTTACTTTCGGAACCAGAAAAAATTTGTCATAGCCATCTCCGTGTTCTTCTACTCTCAAAAAATTAGGTGTAACTCTTCCTTTTGGATGTGGATTGTGTCCTACTTTCCCCTCTCCTTTTTGATATGGAATCCGTGTTTCTTCCAAATTAAGTGCGCCAGTTCCTGTTTTTATGATGTTTTGTGCTACCGTTACTCCTTTCGGAATTGGTTTTTGAATCAAAATAATGGGTTCATAAGCTGGTTTTACTCCTAATCCTGCACCTTTGTATTGTTGTCCTATTTCTGAAGTTGCTTCTTTTTTTAGTTTTTTATTATTGGAAGAGTAATTTTCTGCACCTCCCTTTTTATAGCCTTGAACATAATTATACTTTCCGATTACCTTACTTTCTACCTCTAATGCTGCATCAATATCTAAGGAAACATCTCTACTTTTTGGCATTCCATTGAGGAAAGTCCAAAACAAAACATCTTTTATCAAAAAACCACTATCTTCCAAATCTACCATCAAACGGTGCATCAGTCTGACCGAAGAAAACACCAAACCAAAAGAACCATCTTTCAATACACGCAGCGAATCTTCCCAAATTTCACGTTTTGGCAAATCTTTATCCCAATAATTATTTTGATACGAAATTCCGTAAGGTGGATCGGTAACAAGCGCATCGATAGAACTATCTTTCAATGGTTTGAGTCCATAACACGATTGATTAAAAATTTGATAGGTAGAATTTTGCTTTTTTTGCATCTTCTTTTTTAAAATGATTTACCGTAACTATTCAATTCCTAAATTTAACACTTTTTGCAACACTTTCTTATTTTTTTACGAATAGAGAGTAATTACAATAAATAGTATCACAAAAAATTACTCGCTATGAAAAAAATCTACTTCTTAGTATCTTCTACTTTATCATTTCTACTATTATTTTTTACTTTTTATTTTCTATCTACACCTTCTGCTTTTTCTCAAATTACTCAAAACAAATCATTATTCGAAAGTCAAATTAATAGTTCTGTAGCTTTAGTGTATAAATTTAAAGAATTTGATGCTAATTTGAGTAGTGCTGCTATGCAGAATATTTTGAAAAAAAATAGAGATGAATTAGAAAATTACCTTATTTTGGTAGATTCTATTGAGTTAAAAGAGGAATATAGAAGTAGAAATAGATATTCAAAACGTTTTGATCCAATGCTTTCTCCAACTAGTGAGTATGGTTATTATTTGATTGTCTGGACAGAGAAAGAAATTTTAAAAACAAAGCTGATTACAGTTGCACCTCTGCGAGTTGTAGTTCAAAATAATGCTCGTCGTTCGTGGCTTGTAGTTTATGATTCGTTGGGAAATGAATTACCTAATCTGAAAATGAATATCGTTTTGGAAAGCGAAGAAGGGAATTATTCAAAACAGAAAAAATTACATTACAATTCAAAACTAAAACAGTATCAACTTCCCAACAGAAAATCCTATTCAGAAATAGAAGTAGAATATGACGGAAAAAAGTGGTTTTTGTATGCTGAAAGAGAAGATAAAGAAGAGTATAAAAACAAAAAATATCCTTTTTACAAGAAGGTAATTTATAGTTTTCCTATTCGTTATTTTTGGGTAATTCCGTACCGTCAAGGCAAAAAAATTGTAGAAACGATAAAAGATGGCGAACCAGAAGACTTAAAACTTATTCGTTTTTTTGTTAGAATGTTTCAAAGTAAAGAAACAAAACAAAAAGAAAGGGAAAGAAAAGACAAAAGCGAAAGATATAGATTTACTGGTGTAAAACAACAGGGTGGTTATTTTCTGACCGATAAAATAAAATACCGTCCTTATGATACGCTTCGTTTTAAAGGTTATTTTGTAGAGAAGAAAGGAAAAGTAGTAAAGCAAAAAGAAGTAAATGTATTTGTTTCATCAAGCGAATATAGGCACAAAAAAGTAGCCACCATAAAAAGATACAGAAAAGGAGGTTTTGAAGGACAAATTATTCTTACTGATTCGTTGGATTTAAAATTAGGTCAGTTTGCAGGAATTGTACTAAAAGATAAAAAAGGAAATGTTCTAGCAGCTACAGAGTTTGAGTATCAAGACTATGTTTTGCCAGATATAAAAACATTCAACCTAAGTTTGTCCAATGAAAAACAGCAAAGAAACACACCTTTTTCCATTCGTCTGTCGGCTAAAGATTTCAATAATCTGGATGTTTTAGATGGAAATATTACTGTTCTGATTGAAAATAAAAGATTTCGTACTACTTATGAGCCGTCTTTGTACGAAAAAGAGTACAAGACCATTTGGAATTACCAGCAACAATTAGAACCTTTTGGAGAAACAGTAATTGTAGTTCCCGATTCTATTTTTCCTGCTGCTGATTTGTCTTACAAAATGACTGTAAAATTATTAAATTCGAATAATGAAATAAAAGAAAGACAAAAGCACGTAGAATATGACTATTTTGTGCCGTTCAAATCCGATTCTGATTCTTTACCTTCTATAAAAACTCGTTTTGAAGACGGTTTTGTGTATGCTGTTTATAAAGAAGGAAATGATACTATTTCAAAAAAGGGTTTGGTAACTCGTGTCTATAAAACAAATGCAGATTCACGTAATTTAGAAAAAATATATCAACAGGATTCTATCGTCTTTCCATTTCAACAACGAGTAAATCCGACGTATGAAGAGTTTGTTTTTTCGGTTTCTACACAAATAAATAATGTAGAAGAAATAATAACTAAAAGTCAAACTATTTATGATGATGTAGAAATTGATGGAAACTACAGTTTGGATTCTTTGATTATGACTATCGAAAATCCCTGCAAAGCAATTATTCGATATAGCATTCTTCAAAACAATAGATTGATTAAACAAAAATCTGATTCTTCTTCATTTATCAGAATTGCTATTAAAGATAAAAACAAAAAAATATACGTTCTGCAAACTTCATATATCTATGCAGCAAAAGTTTATCAGAACGAAAAAGCCTTTTTACGTAACAAAAAACAACTTTTTATCAATCTTGATGCGCCTTTTATTACTTCGCCTTCCTTCAAAGAAAAAATTGATATTACCGTTACTGATTACAAAAATCGTCCTGTAAAAGGTGCTGATGTAAGTGTTGTTTCTACCAATGCAAAGTTTGAAGAGCATACGAAATCAAATCTTCGTGCGCCTTCCTATTCTGGATTTAATCTAAGAAAAAAACGTTTATGGAATTATATAAGCTTAGATTCAGATATGAGTAGTACAACAAAATTATACGCTTACAAAAACTTTCAAACTCGTTTCGGACTTGATTCTATTTTGTATTATAATTTTCTATTTCCTCAAAAAGAAGGCTTTAGGTATTCACTTTTGTATGATTCTATTTTAGTGAAGATGAAGAATGAACTGGCAAAAATAAATGCAATAGAAGAACGAAGAGAGAAGCTAATTACAGAATTTGAAAATGAACATAATCCAAAAAAAGGAGGTTTATTTATTCACTTTACGAATGGATTTTTAGATACAAACATTTCGTGGATAAAAGTAGATGATAGTTTGGCTTTTTATGCAGCACGTAAAGCACGAGAAGACCATTTTTTAGACCTTTCAAAAGGAACTCACAAGCTAGAAATAAGAACAGAACAATACAAAATAACCATAGATACACTTTCCATTCCAGCAAATCATGAAACTATTTTATCGTTTGACTTAGAAAACTTACCTTCTTATATTCATAAAGAAAGCACAAATAAAGAATATTCAGAAAGTGAAAAAATGATGTTAGCAGCCCATAATTTTGTTTTGATTACGAAAGGAAATTCATACAGCAATAGTACAGCAACTATAAATCAATTTGGAGAACAAAGTATAATTTCTGCTACATATATGAAAACAGATAGTTCTTATTTTTATAAATGGAATTATCCACTTTTGCACGAAGGAGAGTTTCAATTTAGAAAACAAAAAACAGAAAACGAGAAAATTTACACATTAGATTTCGAACCTTTTGTACAATACAAATTTGATAACAAAAAGGGGTTTACCAAAAATTATAATTTACCCAAATCCTACTTTTTTCCTCTTCAAAAAAACGTTCCATTCCTCAAAAATGAAGATTTGATTACGAGTAATCAAGCGTTTCCATTTTTTGATTATTTGTCTTATAGAGGCTACAGAAATGAAGCAACTATTTATACGTGGACAACTCCACAGGTAAGTATTAGAAGTCAGAAATGGGAGAAACTTATATTTAAAAACTCTGATGAAACTTTGGATTCTACAAGCACAGAATTTGAAAAAGAATACGTTTTTGAAAATCATATTCCCTTTAAAGGACAATTACCAACAGGAATTTATACTATTTGTGTTATTTACAAACAAAATGGTTGTGGCAAGATAAAAAATGTAAAAATAGAAGAAAGTAGTATAGAAGATACGGAAGAGAACAAAATCGTAGAACTTGATTTTAGTCAAAACGAAATGCCTTGTAATAAAAAGGAAAAAACAGATTACGATGTTTTTTCTCCTGAAAAGCGAAAAGAAAAACAGTTTGATTATTCTAGTTTCAAGATGGATAAGAATACGAAAATGGCTACTTATACAGGAAAAGTAATTGATGAAGATGGCGAAGGACTTCCAGCAGCAACCGTTTTAGTAAAAGGAACAATAATAGGAACGGTTACAGATTTTGATGGAAATTACTCTATTTATGCACCTATTGGAAGTACTTTGGTTTTTAGTTATGTAGGTTATGGAATAGAAGAAGCGCAAACAAACGAATATCAAAAAGTTATAAATGTTACGCTGGAAGGAAATGAGTTATTATCCGAAATTGTTGTTACAAGTTTTGGAGTTCAAGAAGAAAGACAATCTTTAAGTTATGCTTTACAAAGTGTTAATGGAATTGCCATTCAATCTTCTAGTCTTTTACAGGGAAAAGTAGCAGGTATTTCGGTTTCTCCTAATTTAATTTCTTTAAGCAATCAAAATAGAGAAGAAAATAAAGACACAGATTTAGAAGTAAATAATTCATTAACTTCGCAAAACACAAAAAAAGAAGTTCGTAATTATTTTACAGATAATGCCATCTGGCAGCCCAAATTGCGAACAGATAAAAATGGAAAAGTAAGTTTCGAAACTACCTTTCCAGATAATATTACGAGTTGGAAGACGCTTGCTGTTGCGTATGGAAAAAAGTTTAGAAATGGTCAAGCAATTTCTCAAACCAATTCTTTTTTATCGGTTTCGGCTCAACTTTCCTTGCCTCGTTTTTTGTTGGAAACAGATTCGGTTAGAGTGATTGGAAAGATAAATTCGTACAGTAGTGATTCGTTAAAGACAACTTCTTTTTTTAGTTTGGATAATCAAAAACTACCTAAAAGAACACAAAAAATCTTGTTTTCTCACGTTGATTCACTTCGTTTTAAGGTAAAAGATTATTCGCTTTTTAGTTCTGAATTCAATTCTGATTCATTGGATATTTTTAGAGATTCGTTAAAATTGAGTTATATAATGAGTGCAGATTTCGAAAAAACAAAGAATTATATAGACGGAGAAGAGCGCAAAATTCCGATTTATAGAAAAGGACTTTTAATGAAAAGAGGGTTTTTTGCTATTTTGGAAGGCGATACAACTTTAGATTTTAGCGCATTTAAAGATTCTTTATCTGCTGCAAATCCTATAAAAATTACTGTTCAAGATAATATTCTGGAAGCTATGGTTTTAGAATTAGAGAACATTCAAAATTATGCGTATGCTTGTAATGAGCAAAAGGCATCAAAGATAAAAGCCTATATTTTAGAGAAAGATATAAAGGAAAGACTAAACAAACCATTCGAAGAAAAGAAGCAAAAAGAACTAGAAAAACTTATCAAAAAGTTGGTAGAAGCGCAATACGATGATGGTCTTTGGGGCTGGTGGGAAAGTTCTGCGCCCAACGTTTATATGACAGCTTACATTTATGGAGTTCTGTTTGAAGCAAAACAAAAAGGCTACAACATTCCTTCACAGACACTTGAAAAAGCAGAAAAGGCAATCATTAATGATTCTTATATTCCTTATTATTACCAAAAAACAGGAATGTACACCAGTTTGTCAGTCAATAAAAACTTGATTTCTTTATATAAAAAAGAGGTTGAAAAACTGACGGATTCTTTACAGATTTTGCAAGACAGAACACAATTAAAATCGCTTTATAGTTTGCTTTCTATTATTCGTTTAAGACAAATTTATGGTTTGCCGTATTCTATTTCTATCTTAAAATTAAATCAAAATCAAACACAATTTGGAGGTATTTTTTGGAAAGAATTCAATTATGGTTTTCGGAATTATTATTCCCTTTTTGAAAATAATAATCAAATTACACTTCTGGCTTATCAGATTTTGAGAGATGCAAAGGAAGACAAACGTTTTATGAATATAAAAGGAAATGAAAAAGATAATGAAAAATCGTATGCCGAATTATTTATTAAATTACCAAAAATACGTCAGTATTTTCTTGAAAGTCGTAATCAAAATGGATATTGGAGAAATACGCACGAGTCGGCTTCTATTCTCTCCACACTTTTACCAGATTTTGAACAAGAGTACGAAAACAATGAAAATAAAAGTTCAAATAACAATGAAAATCAAAGTAATAATGCTTTCAAAACTCAATTATTTATTCCATCAAATGGAAGTGATAAAGAATGGAAACCAGAACAAACTACTGTTTTCTCTAAGTTAGACTTACCAGATTCAATTACCAAAAAGGGAAATTTGCCTGTTTTTGTAAGTCTTTCACAAGATTATTTTGAAGAGAAACCAAAGCAAAAACTAGGAGATAATTTCAAAATTGTTACTTATTTTGTGCAACAAGGAAGCGAAACAGAATTGGGAGAAATCACAAAAATTAATCAGCAAACAAAATTGGATTCTATTTATATAAAGGCTGGAACAAAACTAACTTTAAAAGTAGAACTTACCGTAACCAAAGCATCTGAATATGTAGCTATTGAAGTTCCGATTCCTGCAAGCTGCGTGTATGGCAAAAATCCGTATTCATTCAGGAAAAACTACTATTATTATTATAGAGGAATAGAAACATATAGAGAAGAATTTAAACACAAAACAGCTATCTTTTGCACCAAAATTCCTGTTGGAAAACACACTTTTGAGATTGTTTTAGAACCTCGTTATTCTGGAGTTTTTACGCTCAATCCTGCAAGTGTAGAGTTAATGTATTTTCCTTCTGTTTTTGGAAATGAGAAAATGAAGAAGGTTTTTGTGGAATAATACAAATAAATAGTATTCGTATTTATTTTTTATATTTGACAAGTTTATCATAAACCAAATTAAAAAATGAATATAAAAGAATCTATTGAAAGTCTTTTTGGTGAAGTAATAGAAAATGAAGATAATGAATTGAAAATAATTGATTTAGGAAAAATAGAAAAAGAGTTTCATCAAAAAATTATAGAAGATACAGAGGAGGATTTGAATAATTTTCTGATTTCAATAGACTCGTACAGTATTCGCCATAGTTTGAATCGACATGGAAAAGGTAATGAGTTAAATAACTCACAGTTACCTATTGAAAAATCAGATTTTACAAAAATAGTAGAAGTTGTTTTTGAAGCTGACTTAATTTCAACAGATGAAAAAAAAGGTAAAAAGTCTATTCTATTTCACAAAAAAATAGAAGCAACTTTTGTAGCTATATTTGAAATTAGACGTATTACGAGTAAGAAAAAGAAGAAAATAAGCCGAATAATGTTACAAACTCTTTATAAAAAAAGCCTTCTAATAAATAAACAATTATTTAAAGAAGGCTATAATAAAAAAACCTCACCGACGTAATCATGCAATAAAACCCGATTACTCACGTCTGAAAACGACTTCGGTTACTATTTTCATTACAAATATACAATTTAAAATCATAAACTTTGACAGTCCTTTCACAAGGCTGTCAATAGTTCCAAAAGTTCCAAATATATATTTCAACTATTGTCAGAGTTGTTTTTGGATTACCAAAGAACTACTGACAAAGTTTTTGTGTTTTTTATTATTTCTTTACTCAAACTCAAATCGCAAATAATTGATTTTCAAACCTTGTTTTTGCGCTCTTCGTTCGTAGCGTGTACTTACTCCATGAAGCTCTGGATAAAGTGGCGAATTGTGCAAATCTCGTGTTATTAAAAGATTTTTGATTTTATATTTTGCTATTTCTTCTACTGTATAATCATAAAGTGGGTCGTCATCGGTTTGAATGTGTACAATTCCTCCTTTTTTCAGTATTTTTTTGTACATATCTAAGAAACGAGAATTAGTAAGTCTGCGTTTTCTATCTCTTTTTCTTGGTCGTGGGTCTGGATGAACAACCCAAATTTCGCTCACTTCATTATCTTCAAAAAAAGTATCTAATTGCTGGATTTCTGCACGCAAAAAAGCCACATTAAACGAATCGTTATTGAGCGCATCTGTACTTCCTCGCCAAAGTCTATCTCCTTTTACATCTACACCAACAAAATTTTTGTTTGGATAAACCTTTCCTAATCCTACAGAATATTCTCCATATCCACAAGCCAGTTCTAAAACGATAGGTTGAGGGTTTGGAAAATGGATTTTGTTCCAATTTCCTTTTAATTTGGTGTACGATTCATCTTCGCTTTGCAATACATTATAACGTTCTAAATTTTCTTCAAAACGCATCATTTTTTTTCTTGCCATTTTTACAGTTACTTTTTTGGTGGTGTTGTAAAAAGTATAATAAGCACTTTTCTTGTCTAACTATTTGAAAAAGATGAAGTTTGATAGTATTTTTATAGTTATGAAAGATACAAAAATATTTTCTATCTTTTTCCTTCCGATTAAAAAAACGTTATTCAAAAACATATTACAGAAAAAATAACTTATTTTACCTATATTTCTCAAAATATAAAACGTAATCTTATGAAATCTACTCTATCTACCTTTTTCTGTTTTCCATTCTACTCTTTAATTTTGATTTTTACTACATTTATTTTCAATGCTACAAAAGCACAAACTACTGAAAGTCAAGAAACTAAAACAGAATATTCAACCTACAAAAATAGAGTTTCAATAAACCTTTTAGCATTTACTTCTGGAAATCTAGTAACGAGTTACGAACGAGCTTTTAAAAATCAAGCTATTTGGGTTGGTTTTAATTATCATTTAAACGGACTTTTGAAGGAGGAAGACAGAAATATGTCTTCTATTGCAGCCGAATATCAATATTACTTTTTTGCTAACAAAACCAATAAGTTTAGTAACGGACTTTTTGGTGGTGTGTATGCAAAATATAGAATGGGAGAAGAAACGAAAATTATAACATCTGAAAATATTAATTATTCACATAGCTACGATAATTTTTTTACAGGACTGAATATAGGATATAGGTATAATTACAAACGACTAGCACTTTCTACTTTTGCAGGATATGGTTTTTTGATTTCAAATAGGGAAAAACGAGATTTTGTATTTTTTGATACTTCTGGAAAAGAAGTAAAGCTAAGTGAAGGCTACAAAAAAGATTTACGTTTAGGAATTACTGTCGGTTTTGCTTTTTAATTATCACGATCAAACAAATTCATTTCTCATTTAGTAGTAGAATTAAAATGAAATTAGCCTTTATTGGATATTAAAAAATTCCCAAAAAATTTGTAACTTTAACCTTACAAGAATTAATAAAAACAACCTTACAAATAAAATAAAAAATATATGTCAGTAGCAACACCTACACAAACAAGCACGGCAAATACACAAGAAACATTAGAGATGATTGCCAAAATGGTACAAGATTTTGGAGAGCGTGCCATTACTCCACACCGTAATAAATGGGACGACGACCAATATTTTCCTATCGAAGTAATGAAAGAATTGGGAAATTTGGGTCTAATGGGCGTTTTAGTGCCAGAAGAGTATGGAGGAAGTGGTTTTGGGTATCAAGAATATGTAACTGCCATTGCCGAACTTGCCGTCATTGATCCTTCAATCGGTCTTTCTATGGCTGCTCATAACTCACTTTGTACAGGTCATATTTTACAGTTTGGAAACGAAGAACAAAAAAAGCGTTGGTTGCCAAAATTAGCAACGGCTGAATGGATTGGTGCGTGGGGACTTACAGAAGCAAATACAGGTTCTGATGCAGGTAATATGCGTACAACTGCCGTTCAAGATGGCGATTATTGGGTAATAAATGGAACAAAAAATTTTATTACACACGGAAAAAGTGGAGATATTGCTGTCGTCATTGTGCGTACTGGAGAAGCAGGAGATTCGCACGGAATGACGGCTTTTGTTATTGAAAAAACAACAGAAGGTTTTACAGGTGGACGAAAAGAAGACAAATTAGGAATGCGACTTTCAGAAACTACCGAACTCGTTTTTGATAATTGTAGAGTGCATAAAGATAATATTTTAGGGAAAGTAGGCGACGGATTTGTTCAGTCGTTGAAAGTATTAGACGGTGGACGTATTTCGATTGCTGCTCTTAGTTTAGGGATTGCACAAGGTGCTTTACGTCATTCGCTTATTTATGCAAAAGAGCGTGAGCAGTTTAATCAACCCATTGCAAATTTTCAAGCCATTGCCTTCAAACTTGCAGAGATGGCAACCGATGTAGAAATTTCTGAACTTTTGACTCGCCAAGCTGCTGACCTTAAAAACAAAGGTAAAAATGTAAATAAAGAATCTGCAATGGCAAAATACGTAGCTTCCGAAATGTGCGTAAAAGTAGCTTGTGAAGCCGTACAAATTTTTGGTGGATATGGTTATACAAAAGATTTTCCAGTAGAAAAGTATTACAGAGATTCTAAATTGTGTACAATTGGAGAAGGAACTTCTGAAATTCAGAAATTAGTGATTTCTAGAGCTATTTTGAAATAGCAACGCTTGCTAAGGTTCAAATAAAACCATTAGCAACGTTTGGAAATAATGCTATTTCTTTGTCAATATAGAATCCATTTAAGAAACCTATTTTCTTGAATGGATTTTTTTTAAGAAACGTTTTTGTTCTCTAATTCAATAGGCATTCCATAATATTCTATAGCTTTCTGTTTTAGTGGGTTCTTACTCCATTCACTCCACTCATTAGTATATGGATTATATCCACACTTCAAAGGTTTAGAGTAGTCGTCATCAGGATTTTCTACGTAAGCTCTACAATCAGTACAGATATTTCTAAATTCACAGTCTTTACATATTTTAATTTCATCTTTCGTGATATTCCAATGTTTCTTAAAATCTTTATGCAGTAAAGCTTCTTCTAAACTTGTATATTTTATGTTGCCAAAGCTTTGAGACATAGACGGGCAGTTCTTGATAGTTCCACTTACATCTATTGATACCTTTTTGTTTAGACAAGAGTTACAGTTTTTTGAAGAAAGATAAGTTCTTAAGTTAGGATAAAACAACTTCTCTGAAATTTTACCACATTGCTTTTCTGATTCTAAAGCTTGCTTATTACATATAATCTGATTTAGTTGTAGGTGTTTGTTTTCAGGATACCTCATAATAACAATTCTTGAAACAATTTTGTACGTTTGAAAGAGGATATTATAGTCATCATCAGTATTTTTTTGGTTGTGATTAATGACTAGTTCTATCGTAGTGTTTCCATTTAACCTAAAAAACTCTACTATACTCTCTAAATCTTTTATACTTACTTCATAAAAGATTCGTAGTTGAACAGTTTCAATATAACTAGGAATAGAGTTAGAAATAGCATTAAACTTTGAGAGCGATTTAATATCTACAATCAAATCTTCTATTATAAAATTAGATTCAAAGAAAGAATCAGATAAATAATTGATGTCCTTCATTTCTGAATGCAAAAAAATGAATCTATTTTTTTCTAAGAAAAATAAATATTTTTTCAAAATTATATAATCACTTTCTATATAGTTCTCCTTCAAACTGTTAATTCGGATATTACATCTTTCTTCTAAGATTAGATACAACTCGTTTGGCAGAGTACAATAACTAGCTCTTTCCAAATCAACTAAACAGACTCCTGTGTAGGCCTTTCGTCAAAGCACAGCTCGCATATAAACTAAAAAAGGTCATAGATTTTGCTGATAAGTTTGTTAGAATTTGCTCTAGGAATATCTACTTGTTTGTATTTTGGGATAAGTAGCCTTTTTGTAGATTGTTTTTTTTGACTGACTTCTAAGCTCACTATTTTTGAATTAAAAAATGCGATAGGAAGTTTGCCTTCAACTACTAATTTATTTACTTCTTTTTGTTTCTCTAATTTCTTCATCTAACCCAATCATTTGTTGTACAATTTCTTTTTCAAAATTTAAATTTCCTCTTAAAGAATACCCAGAAATTTGACCTACGGGATTTACTTCGAGAAAAAATAATTCGCCATTGATGGATTCCAAAATATCCAAGCATCCAATATTTAAATCAATACTTTTCATAAAATCGTCTATCTTCTCTTCATAAGAGCTAGGAAGATTTGTTCTTTGCAACCTAACTTCGCTATCTTCATTTTCTTGCGATCTAGAGTCCACCATAGAATAGTTGTTCTCTTGCGACAATATTTCAACAGTAAAACATTTACCATCAAAATAAAGAACTCTATACTCTCTCTTTTTAGGAATATACTCTTGAAATATACTCATAAAGAAAGAATTTGGTAAGCTATCAATCAATTCCTCTTTTACAATCTTTGTGTAAATTGGATTAATCAGAAAATTATCGCTTGATTGATTTCTAGGAAAATTCCCTATCGCTTTAGTGATTATATTTTCATGAGAAGAATGAAATTTTAGTAATTCTTCTTTTTGATTGGTAATTATAAACTGAGGTATTAGTAGTCCTATTTCTTGAGCCTTTTGAAGAATAGTAATTTTATTGACACTAGCATTTTTGAGCTTCGGAATCCAATATGCATTCTTTAGATTATAATCCAAAAAATCCCTTATTTCATACAGTTCAGATGACAAAGTATTTTTCATATTTTTATTTAATACTTTATCATCAACTATTTTAGGTAATTCACTTGCTGTTAGCCAACGCCTATTGAATACAACATTTACATCGGTAGTATAATTTCTACCATTAACAAACAAAAAGTTACTTTCAATATGTACTTTGGTTTCGCCTCTATAAATACTCTCACCTGTTAAAATTTCATAATCAGCTTTGTAATATTCTAGCCAATCTATAAACTTGGGATGTGAAAAATCACCTGCTTCTGTAGTTAAAATGAGAATCATTATACCTAATTAGTTTTACAATCTATAAAAGAGGAATCAGGAAGAGGTAAAAGTCCAATTACGGCTCTAGCTGAATCTGACTCGTGTCTATATTTTCTACATGGTTTGCCAAATTGTGAGCCGTATAATAATTTTTTATTTCCAAATTCATCTCGTCTTACCCAATAATGTTTATCCAGTATATCAGCCAAAAAAGTTCGCTTCATATTTCCCTTATCCACTTCATTTAAAAAAACATCTAAATACTCTTTATTATTGATAAGCATATGAGGAGTGTGTAGTAAAACTGCTACATAAGACAATTCGACACATTCGTGATAAAAATTTTCTTCTCCTAATAATTCCTTTCTTGGAATGCCGTTTTCTTTTACAAAATCTAGTATTTTATAAAAATTAACAGAATCAAGAAAAGGAGAAAATGCCACTGCTCCTGTTTCTTTTCTTGTAATAAGTTTCATGTCTCTAATGCCTTGATCAGAACCGTAAATTTTGCATAGTTCAAAAGCCAAACTATCTTGCAGCATTTTTTTCGAATGACTCAAAAATTGTCGCTGGCTTATTTACACTACAATTTACAAATATAAACACGACCAAAAAAGTAGATATTAACTTAACTATTGATCCAGAATTTTTCATAAAAAAAGGTATTGTAAAATAATAGCTGCATCTTTTCAATACAGCTATTGAAGAATTAACTGATTAATTACCAGTATAAAAAATATGTGAAAATCTATCGCCTTCATCAAGTTCACCATTACCATTTGTATCTTCATACTCATTCTCAGCATACCCTACTGTGGTAAACAAAGTAGTTGAAGAACCTCCTTTAATAGTACTCATTTCATTAGTTTTAAGTTCTATTTCTTTGAACTTTTCAAATTTCCCAAACTTTTCAAATTTCTTAGTATCCATAATATATTGATTTATTAATACAAAATATGCCTACTCTATTTTAGCTTTTCGGCTTTCGCTACTTTGATTTGTTCAAATGTAAGAAATGTATTTAATGTATTTAATGTATTTAATGTATTTTAACGAATAATAATCCGATATTCAGTTTTTCTGTGTCTTTTCCTTTTAAAGTAACTATACTTAGGAATAATAATTAAATACCTTGTAACAAAAGTTTATTTGCATTTTAATGTTATGTTCAATTAACTAAAATCACACAAAACGTTTTTTGTCTGTAGGTAAAAAATAATAAAGTTTCCCAAGGCAAAGCTCTATTTGTTAATCTCTGTTTCAAACCAAACTTAAATTTTACATCACTAGTCTGAGGAGATATTTGCTCTTTTAGTGATGTACCTGTTGTGAAATAGCTATCTCCATAAACGGTAAAGGAAGACATACTAAGTACATATTTTTCATAGTTAGAACGATCTGATTCAGAATTTTCTTGTGCTTTACAAGTCAGAAAAATAGAAAACAAACTTGCTACTAAAAAGATTTTTAGTGGTATAAACTGTTGATAATACAAAATAAACGTTGGTTTTAGGAATACAATTTTATTCGAAATAAAGTAATTTCGACTAAAATTTTGAAGGAACTTTTTTCTAACTAACTTATACAAAAGTAGTTTTATATTAATCTTTATCACAACTGATTTAGTAATTTCTATAAACTTTATCGTTGTTTTAGTGTAGCCATACCTATTCTTAAACAATCTAAACAACTTTAAAAACTAAAATCCATTTAAGAAATATATTTTCTTAAATGGATTTTTCTATAAAATAAAAACATAATTCCGAACCGTTTTCTAATGCGTTTGCAAATTACCTAACAAAATCTCTAAAGCAGCCTTTAGATTGGTAATTGCTCTTGATACAGATTTTTCGATAGTGTCTGTTTGATACGAAACCGTAATGGAATGTTTGCCTTTGAGTTGGGCTTCTAATGAACATTGTACATCATTTTTGTCATTTTTTCCGTTATCCTGCTCAGAAATATGAACCTCTATACTGGAAACTTGAGATTTGTATTTATTGAATTTTTTTGCAATCAGATTAGGAGAAAAAATTTGTTGCATTTTATCTTTACTAATGGCTTTTCCTGTATTGAATTGAATTTTCATAAGAATAGTTTTATTTGATTGAATAGAAATTTATTTCAATAGAGAAGGCTTTCAGATTGGCGTTTCATGGGTGTGTAATTCCATGTGTTCGATCAAATATTTCTTTTCTGTATATTCTTCTTTACTTATCTTACCCAAAGCAAGACGTTTTTTTAATATATCAAGTGGAGATTGTTGTTTGTATCTTTGACCAGGAATGTCGTAAGGTGTCGCAAAAATCCATACGATTATAGAAATAAATACAAACCACCAAAAAAAGTGCATTCCAATAAAATGATATCCTTCATATAAGTTCATAGTTTTTTTATTTTAAAGTTGTAGCTCTGCTATTAATTGATTGACTGACTTCTTTTGTGCTTAGGTGCGTTTTTGAATATTCTTCAAGCATTTCTACTAAAGAATTGTAATATTCGCCTAAATTTTCTGTGTTTATGGCATCTGTATTATTTTCCAAAGATTGAATAGGCATTTCTTCTATATATTTGGATAATTCAGGAAATTCTTTATTAATTTCTGACGTAATATTTACAATGTCTTTTTCTAATTCGCTAATTGTTCTCATGATTGAATAGTTTTGATGTGCTTATTTTTTACAAAAGATTAAATACTATATAGTGTCTTTTTTAGAGAAAGAATACATAACAAACTGCATATTTGCAAAAAATGGCTTACTTGCGATAAGCAGACCAAATAAAAAAAATTACAATCTATTATGTATTCTTTTTCTTATTACTCTTCATCATTTATATGTCTATCAATATCTTCCTTTTGTGCTTCATGAGCAAGACTTGAATACGTCCACGCACTTATTGTACTTTTTAAGGCTTCTGCATGGCTTTCGTTTTCATGATGATTTGCAGCTTCCAAATGACTTTTTGCAGCAGCTTGAAAATGGGTAGCTGCTTTTTTGTGTTTATTAATTCTCTTTTGATTTTCGGTAATAGGCATAACTGGTTTTGAATGATAAGTTTTCATGATTAAATTGTTTTGTATTGTAGCTAGATTAGTTTTGATTATATAAAGATGCAGCTTTTCTCACTTTAAAGTGTTGCACAATTAAAAATCATTGTTGTATCATTAGGAGATAAATTTTTAGTAAAATCTCCTAAAGACAGCAACCTACCAAATTCTGTATATAATAAATGGATAAGAATAGAAAAATAAAATAACTATAAAAGCATTATCCAAAAGTATATTCTTGATCTACTTTTAAGTCGTTTTCTACATGCGAAATACCTGGAGTATTGTAAGCCAAACGACCTGCTTCTTCTTTTTGATACCACGAACTTACCGTTCCTGACAGAGTTACCGTTGTGCCAGATACAGAAACAAGAATGCCATTATTGTTTATTTCATGACTTCTTTCGATAGCAATTTCGATATCCCTTTTTTCTATCTCGTTAGGTGATTCTGATTTTATTTTAATTTTGTTGGTTATTCCTTTCACACCAGTAAGAGATTGTATAGCTTTTTGTGCAGCTTCTCTTTGAAAGTTCCAATGCAGTTGTCCTTCTAAGGTAATCCAGCCTTCTTCTACTTCTATAGTAACTTTTTCGTCAGGAACAGACCAATTTGTTTTTAAAGCAGAAGAAGCCTCTTTTGCGAGTTCGACATTGGTTTTTGCCCAAGAAACTGGAAACCTTACTTTTATCTTTTCTACTACAGCTTTTACTCCCACTACTTTTTTGGTAGCGTTTTCTGCTTCCATTTTTTTTGCATAATTATCTACTGTTCCTGTAAGGGAAACAATACCATCTTCTACAGTAACTCCAATTTCTGCTGCATGTAATAATGGCTTCCACTTAATAGCATCTTGAACATCTTTTTGTAATTTTTCATTTGTTTTCATGATTGTAATTTTGTTTCTGCAACGGAGGTGTTACAGCATTACAAAGATGAATTTTTTACTCTCTTAAAGTATTACATAATTAAGAACAATAATTGTATAATTAACTCAAGTTGCGTATCACAGACTTCCTAGTCTGTGTAAATAAAAAATGAGCAATTTCAATTAGAAAACCCTATTTTTAATACCATTGTTGGTGTTTTAGCGTAGCGACACCAACAACTAACTAATCTACCCTATTTATCAAACAAAAATCTACAAATCTTCCAAATTAGTTCTTTTTCTTTTTGATAAAGATTTGAAAAAAGTAGGTGTCAAACCTGTAATCTGTTTAAATTGTCTTGAAAGATGTGCTACACTTGTATAATTCATTTTATACGATATTTCTGTAAGATTAAGATTATCATAAATAATAAGTTCTTTAATTCTTTCTATTTTATGAAGAATAATGAAATGTTCAATGGTAACGCCCTTTGTTTTGGAAAAAATCTCTGCCATTTTGTGATAATCTTGTTCCATTTTCTGACTCAAAAAGGTAGAAAAATTAACTTTAGGAAGCTCGTCAGGATAATGTACCATTTCTATAATAATGTTGATTATTTTTTCAATCATCATTGCTTTTTTGTCGTACATAACTTCTAATCCAGATTTGTGTAATTCTATTTCTAGCTCTTTTTTGATTTCTTTTGTAATGGGTTCTGAAAGCTCTACTTCTCCCAGTTCTATTGATTTATAGATGATGCCTAATTTGTCCAACTCTAGTTCTACCATCATTTTGCAGCGCAGACTTACCATATTTTGAATAAGAATTTTCATTTTATAGTACAGTTTGAGAGTAGATTGAATAATTTTACTTTTCTAATTTAGTCAAAATTAGAGTTAGTAAGGTTATAAAATGCGTTTATACAAAAGTTATTTTTTTAATTGCTAAAACAAATTTTATTTTTATTTCTTAAAAATTCTTTATACTTCTATTAGAAAACTCCTTTTTTACCTATATTTGATTATAAAATTAGAAATGTAAAATATAACTAGCATTTGCCGTTGTTTGTATCTTCACAAACGACACAAAACTAATCACTAAAAACTAATCACTATTTCATGTTTGCTTATCTCAATGGAAAAGTTACAAAGCGAGAACCTTCATTAGCCGTTTTGGATATCAATGGAGTGGGTTATGAAGTCAAAATTTCGCTTCAAACTTATACGATTATTCAAGAAGGACAACCGTTCAAACTTTTTACGTATTTGAGTGTAACGCAGGACTCTCAAGAGCTTTTTGGGTTTGCGACAGAAAGTGAGAAAAAAATGTTTTTACAGCTCATTAGTGTTTCTGGAGTAGGACGAAATACGGCTTTAGTAATGCTTTCAGCAATGAATGTTTCCGAACTTGCAGACGCAATTATCAATAATCAAACTTCTGTTATCCAAAAAATAAAAGGAATTGGAAAGAAAACTTCCGAACGTTTGGTTTTAGATTTGAGAGATAAATTAGCCAAAGAAGGCTTCCAATTAGAAGATGCAAACGGAATGAGCAGTGCATTGAAAGAACAAGCCTCAAACGCTCTTACCAGTTTAGGTCTTTCAAAATTAGTGGCTGACCGAACCATAAACGCAATACTCAAAAAATACGGCACAGATCTTTCTTTAGAAGAATTGATAACGTATAGTTTGCAAGAAGGCTAAAAATAAAGTTAGAAGTTAGATTTAGCTACGCTGACTTTCAGTTCAGAAATTAGAATTAATAAAATGAAAATTATTCATCCAATGAAATTTAGTTCTCTTACTAACTCGCCCCTTGTCCCTTTCACTAATCCCATTATTCATTTCCCTATTCTCTAACCCCTCGTCCCTCGCCCCTACTCATGAAATTTCTATTCCTATTTATTACTTTTTTCTTAATTCATTTTTCTTCAAATGCTTTTTCTTCTTTCAATAAAGCAAAGGATTCTGTAGGTCTGGCACGTATAGGAAACAATTTATACATCAAACATAAAGTTACGATTGGAGAAGATATTTATAAAATTGCTAGAAAATATAGCGTAAACAAAGAAACATTAATTACACTCAACCCGTCTGCTCGTAAGGCTTTACAGGTAGGTCAAATTTTATTTATTCCACACCCTCAAACGACATACAGAATTTCTCAACTAAAAGGATATAAAGTGCGACCGAGTGAAACACTTTATTCTATTGCTGATAAGTTTCAGACTGATGTAAAAACTCTAAAAGAACTCAACGAACTTTATTCTACACAGATACAAACAGGTCAAGAATTATTAATTCCCTATCCAAGTAGTCATCAAGATTTATACACTATTCCTGCTAATGCGTACAGTGCAGCACAAGATCCAAACAAGAAAAATGAAGCTCAACAAAAGTATCACACAGTAGTAAGTGGCGAAACGCTTTATTCTATTTCTCAAAAATATAAAGTAGAAATAAGTGATTTGAAAAAATGGAATGATAATCCGACAGGGCAAATAAAAGCAGGACAAAAAATAACTGTAGGAAAAGGACAAACTCAGACCGAACAAACTTTTATTGTTGCAAGTGCTTCGAATGGACAAGCCAAAAAAGGAAAATCCTATTCAGAGTCTGGAGTTTGTAATGTTACTTTAAATAGTGATAGACTGGTAGGTTTGCACCGAACAGCACCAGTAGGAACACAAATAAGAGTGCATAACGAAAGTACAGGGCGTACAGTAACGGTCGAAATTAGAGGTAAAATCCAAAATATTGACATGAATAAAAATGTAGTAATCATTATTAGTCATGAGGCTGCACGAAAATTAGGAACGATGAGCAAAGAATTTCCTGTTTATTTGAGTTGGGAACAGTAAATCAAATGTTTAATCGGTTCTCTGACAATTTTTGCACTTTTGTAATTTTTGGTAGAAAATAAATCTATCTTGTATTTTGTTTAAGTCTGTACCGAAGGTCTGACTTAGACAAAATAAGCCTTTTTAGAGCTTTAAATACCTATTTTAAACAGGTCAGACCTTCGGTACAGACCCGTTTAAAATACAAGATAAGTTGCAATGAAGGCTAGGTGCAAAAATTGTCAAACAACCGTTTAATCTTTATAAAGAAAAAATCTACAAATTTTATGTAATTTTGAGTAGTAGAAAACAACTTATAATTTTTGTACGTCATCTAAACGTAGCAATCCAAATACCGTTGTTGGTGTTTTAGCGAAGCGACACCAACAACAGCTCTAACGTAGCAATTTGATTTATCAAATTATTATAATTTTTCTTTACCTAAACGTAGTAATTTAATTTATCAAAAAGAGAAACATAATTTTACTACACAATCCTAAAATCTGTGCCTTTGTTGGTGTCCCACCAACGACTTTCAACAAAATAATTTAATTAAAATCATATTTCTATAAATGAAAAAATCCTTATTATCTAGTTTAGTCTTACTCATTTTATTTTTTGGAAGCTTTGTTCCGACTGATAAAAATGATATAAAAGACGGTTCTAAAATTGAGTTTACAGAGTTTACACTCAAAAACGGTTTGCATGTCATTTTACATGAAGACCATTCTGTTCCTCTTGTTGCTGTTAGTGTTCTTTATCATGTAGGTTCGAAAAATGAAGAACCCAACCGAACAGGTTTTGCACACTTTTTTGAGCATTTGCTTTTCGAAGGTTCAAAGAATATCAAGCGTGGAGAATTTGATGATTATATCGAAAATTCAGGAGGAGCAAATAACGCAAACACTTCCTATGACCGTACTTTTTATTATGAAATAATGCCTTCCAATCAATTAGAATTAGCTATTTGGTTAGAGTCTGAACGTATGTTACATGCTAGAGTAGATAGCACAGGAATCGAAACGCAGCGACAAGTAGTAAAAGAAGAACGTCGTCAGCGCATCGACAACCAGCCCTATGGTTCTATTTTGGAAGAAACTATGAAACGAGTTTATACCACTCACCCTTACAAATCTTCTATTATTGGTTCGATGGATCATTTGGATGCAGCCGAAGAAAATGATTATAAAAGTTTTTATGAAAAATATTACGTTCCTAATAATGCCGTAGTGAGTATTGCTGGAGATATTGATACAAAGACTGCACAAGCATTAGTAGAAAAATATTTTGAAGGCATTCCGAGAGGAGAAAAAGTAAATCAACCTACTATCGTTGAACCTGCACAGACTAGAGAAGTGCGTGATACAGTCTATGATAATATTCAACTTCCTGCTGTTATTCAGGCGTTTAAAGTTCCTGCTCGTGGACAAAGTGATTATTATGCTACCAAAATGTTATTTACACTTCTTTCTGATGGAGAGAGTTCAAGGCTTTCCAAATCGGTAAAAGATGCGCAACAGAAAGCTGTTTTTGTAGGAGCTTTTCCGTTAGATTTGGAACAAAATCCGAGTGTTGCGCTTGCTTTTGGTATTGCCTCAATGGGCGTAAATCCGTTGGATTTGGAAGCTGCTATGAATGGAGAATACACTAAGGTAAAACAGGAATTGATTGAAGAAAGAGAGTTTCAAAAGCTCAAAAATCAATTTGAAGCCAACTTCTATACTCAAAATAGTACTATTGCAGGAATTGCTGAAACGTTGGCTGATAATCATGTTTATGGTGGAGATGCAAATCTTATCAATACCGAAATAGAAAATTATATGAAGGTAACACGAGAAGAAATACAAGAAGCTGCCAAAAAGTATTTGGTAGATGAAAATAAAGTTACTTTACATTATTTGCCAAAACCAGCAAAGGAATAAATTTATTTAATTCTTTATTATTTAAAAAGAAATTCCTTGTATTTCATTCTTAGTGAAACTTAGTGCCTTAGTGTTAAGAAATTCATAATTCAAAAAATATAAAATGAAAAATAAACTAATTTTAAGTATTGCCTTTATAGTGGCATTCTTATTCAATGGCTGTACGCCTGTTCCTTCTGGTTCTACTGGAAAGTTAGACCGAAGCAAAGCTCCAAAAGCTGGAGAAGCTCGCAAGGTAGAAATTGCAAAATCAAAGTCGTTTACATTAGCGAATGGCTTACAAGTTTTTGTAGTCGAAAATCACAAAATTCCACAAGTTTCGTATTCTTTGGTTGTTGATTATGACCCAATTATGGAAGGGAAACGTGTTGGAATGCTCAATATGTTTGGTTCAATGTTGCGCCGTGGAACGGAATCACGCACAAAAGAAAAGCTAGATGAAGAAATTGATTTTATGGGAGCAAATCTAATCACTTATTCAAGAGGAATTTATGCTTCTTCATTAAAACGTCATTCGGATAATCTGCTTTCTATCTTTTCAGATGTACTTTACAATCCTTCTTTTTCGGAAGAAGAGTTGGCAAAAGTACGCAACGAATCACTTTCTAATCTTCAATCTTTACCTTCTAGTCCAGAACAAATTGCTGGTAATGTAGTGGCAAAAGTAAATTATGGAAACAATCACCCTTACGGAGAAGTAGAAACAGAAACGACCATTAATGCTGTCAAAAATGAAGATTTAAAAGATTTTCATCAAACTTATTTCCGTCCTAATGTGGCTTACTTAGCTATTGTAGGAGATATTACGCTAGAAGAAGCACAAGCACAAGCTGAAAAACATTTTGCAGAATGGGAGAAAAAAGATGTTCCAAAAACAAAATACGATGCTCCCAAAGCAGTAGAAAAACCACAAGTAGCCATTTCAAACCGTGCTGGTGCTGTTCAAACGGTCATTAATGTTACCTATCCTGTTTTTTACCCATTAAATAGCAAAGATTATGTAGCTGCACGACTTATGAACGGTATTGTAGGTAATAGTGGTTTTGGTGCAAGACTTATCCAAAATCTTCGTGAAGATAAAGCATACACGTATGGCGCATATTCTTCGTTAAGTCCTGATGAGCTTTCTTCTTCGTTTACCATGTCTGCAAGTGTCCGTAATGAAGTTACTGATAGCGCAGTCGTCCAGTTTTTGTACGAATTAAAGCGTATAAAAGATGAGCCTGTTACGAAAGCCGAGCTAGATAGAGTAAAAGCAAGTGTAATCGGTTCGTTTGTTCGTTCTTTAGAAAGTCCTCAAACGGTAGCTAATTTTGCGATTAATATTGCAAGGTATAATCTGCCTACTGATTTTTATAGCAATTACATTCAAAAAATTAATTCTATAACAGTAGAAGACGTTCAAAATGCAGCTAAGAAATACATGAAGCCAGAAAATATTACGATTGTAGCAGTAGGCGACCAAAGTATTTTGGTTGAAAAGTTAGCTCCTTTTGGAAACGTTCAGGTGTATGATGCCTTTGGAGAAATGGCTGCACAAGCCGATCAACGCATTTTGATAGGAATGGACGTTGATAAAGTAATCCAAAATTACCTAGACAAAATTGGAGGTAAAAAATGGAACGAAGTTACTTCTATGGAAAAGCAACAGACAATGAGTATTGCAGGATTACAAATGGAACAAAAAATCTATATTCAAAACCAGCAAAAAGTAGCTTTAGAAGTTGCCAAGATGGGAATGAAACAGATTTATGACGGCAAAAAAGCGTATTTAGTAATGCAGGGAAAAGCGCAAGAACTCCCAGCAGAGCAAGTAAATAACATAAAAGAACAAACATTTATCAATCCGTATTCGCAGTACGACAAATCAAATGGTTATACCGTTGAGCTGATGGGAGCGCAAGTAGTGGAAGACAAATCTGTATTTGAAGTGAAGATTACACACAAAGATTATGGAGAGCGTTTGCAGTATTTTGACCCTAAGACAGGGCTTTTAATTAAAGAAGTTTCGGCAGAAGGCGAGATGATGATAAAAGATTACCGAAAAGTAGGAAATACAAATCTTTTAATTCCTTACAAAATGGAGGGTAATTCTCCACAAGGAGCATACAAAATTGAAGTGGAAAAAGTAGAACTTAATCCTACTATTGATGCCAAAGTATTTATGGTAGATTAGATTTTTGTAAAAAACACACAAAATTAAGGTTCTGGAAAGGTAATTTCAAATTGCTTTTTCAGAACTTTTTTATATTATTAGCTAAACTACAAAAACTCTAATGGCTAAAAATATTCGACCAACACATCTCAAAGGGAACAATAATTGTCATAGCTCTAGCTAATTAAGTTTATAAAAGTCATTCAAAATCACAAAATATCTACAAAATACTGCGATATTTTAATTAATTCTGCTTTTTGAACAAATTATTCCTAATAAAATCCTATCTTTACTCAAAAAGATTGACAAAATAGATAGTTAAAATCAATCTACCTTATTAAATAAATAGAAACGAGATTTTTAATAATTTATCAAACTCTGTTTCCTATTTTATGGTATTTTTTTATTTTTTTCTGTATTTTCAAGATACTATTCAATATGCTATTCAATAGCATCGTTAATTAGTTAAAAGTAAATCTGATCATCTAAAATAGGTTTTCTTTATTGTGTTATCTAATTTCTGTATTATTTTTTGCAATTTTATCTATTACGAACAAATTGTACTATTGAATTGATAACTAAGTTAAAATATTAAATAAAATATAATTTGATTATATATTATGCGTAACATACAAGTCTTACTCTTTTCGCTCTTCACTCTTATCAGTCTTTCTTTTGTTAGTCATTCTTCGTATGCACAACTCTTGCAAGGTATTGTTACGGTAAATAATGGAGCTTCTATTTCTAATGACGAAGAAGGGCGAGTTATTTTGAAAATCTTTGCTAAAGGAGCAAACGAAATGCGTGTTAGTAATAATGCCAGTTTTATTGGCGCACGTTGGGAATCCTTTGAAGGACAGAAAAATTGGCGTTTAGATGCTCGTGAAGATGGAATAAAGACAGTTTATGTACAGTTCAGAGACAAATCGGGTTCACTTGTTTCTGACCCAACAGTTGCACAGGTAGAACTTGACCGTAGTCCTCCGACAAATCCTTCTATCAACATTAATTCGGGTGCAGAATACACCAATGCTAGAGATAGAAAAGTATATCTACAATTATACTGCGACGAAGCTTACGAGATGCAAATCAGTAATAGAAGTGATTTTCAAGATGCACCTCGTTGGTATCCTTATAAAGAAACAATTCAAGGCTGGCCTCTCACAGGTGGAGAAGGTACAAAACAAGTTTATGCTCGCTATAGAGATTATGCAGGAAATATTTCTAAAAGTGCTATTGATACAATTATTGTTGATCAAACTCCTCCGAAAGGAAAATTTGAAATAAATGATGGAGCAAGATTTACAACTTCTCGTAATGTAAAATTAAGTTTTAATGCCGAAGGAGCAAGTGATGTTTCTATTCAATCGTTAGGAACATGGGTACCTTATGAAAAAGAAATGGATTTTGAATTGCCTGCCGAACAAGGACCTCAAGTAGTGGCCGTTAAGTTTAGAGATAAAATGGGTAATCAATCAAAGCCTGCTTTTGCACGTATTATCCTAGATTTGGAAGCTCCTTCTATGCCCAGAATATTAGTAAATGGAGGAAATCGTTATACCAAAAGTCATAATGTAAATATTCGTCTTTCTGCTATTGGTGCATCTGAAATGATGGTTAGTAATGACCCTAATTTGCGTGGTGCAGAATGGAAACCCTATCGTTATTTACTTCCTAGTTGGACATTTGATGTAGCAGATGGAGAAAAAATGGTTTATGTAAAATTTAGAGATGAAGCAGGAAATGAAACAGAAATAAAATCAGACAAAATTATTCTTGACCAAGGGCAACCAACAGGAGGAAAAATAAAAATCGTTTCGAAAGAAGGAAGCGAAGGAACAACTAATAATAAAGAAGGATTAGTAAATCTTGAACTTTCTGTACAAGATGACGACGCTCGTTATATGATGGTCAGTAATACAGAAAACTTTTTTGAAGGACGTTGGGAAATATACAGAAATAAAGTAGAAGACTGGAAACTTGCTGTAGGAGATGGCGAAAAAGCCGTCTATGTCAAGTTTAGAGATAGGGCAGGAAATGTATCTTCACCAGTTTCGGATAGAGTGATTTTAGACCTTACTGCTCCTATTGATACACGTATAGCTGTTGAAAAAAGATCAAAATATGTGCGTAGTACCTCTGTTGCCGTAAATGTATATGCTCGTGGAGCTAGTGAAGTGATGTTAGGAAAATCTGAAGCATTTACTGGTGGAACATGGCAAAAATATGAGGAAGAAATAAAAGGGTGGCAGTTGGAAGGAGAAGATGGAAAAAAAGTAGTGTATGCAAAATTCAAAGATGAAGCAGGAAATGTTACTCCACCTATTAGCACAGAAATTATTTTGGATAGAGTAGCACCTCAAGACCCACAAATTAGAATAAATAAAGGTGATAGTGTTACCAATAATCCAAACAAAGTAGTGCTTTTACAAGCCAAAGCAGATGGAGCTATTACCATGCAAATCGGAATGGATGCTGCTTTCACAGGAAGCCGATGGATTAATTATCAAGCAGGAAAAAATGTTCCATTTGCTCTTCCAGGAGACGATGGAATGAAGGAAATTTTTGCTCGTTTTAAAGATGAAGCAGGAAACGTTTCAGAAGTTGTTTCTCAAAAAATCCTTCTTGATCGTACTCCTCCTATTGTTGGAGAAGTCAAAATTAATGATGGTGACAACGGAACAAATGTACAAACGGTAGGACTTACGCTCAATGCACAAGGAGCAACTCACATGATGCTTTCTAATCGTATTGATTTTCCAGAGGCAAAATGGGAATCTTACAACACTACAAAACAGTTTACTTTGGTAGGAGAAGACGGAATTAAGTTTGTTTTTGTTCGTTATAGAGATGGAGTAGGTAATATTTCTGAAATTGCTTATGACAGAATTGGACTTGACCGTACAGCTCCAACAGACGGAGAAATTACAATCAACAAAAAAGCAAAATATACAACTAATATTAATAAGTATGTTCGTTTAGAATTGCGTGCAAAGGGAGCTTACGAAATGCGTATTGGAAAAAGCGAATCAATGGATAGTGCTTCATGGCAACCCTTCAAACCAATTATAATGAACCATATCTTGGCAGGAGAAGATGGAGAAAATTTAGTTTGGGTGCAATTTGGTGATAAGTCTGGAAACCAAACTAAGCCAATCAGTGCGAGTATTATTTTAGACAGACAAGCACCTTTTGGAGAAGAAATTATTATTAATAATAGTGAGCCTTATACCAACAAACATCAAGTAAAATTGAATATAATGGCAGAAGAAGCTACTCACATGATGATTAGTAATATGAGAGGCTTTCCACCTCCTGCACGTTGGGAAGAGTACAACACGACTTCTAATTGGACTTTATCGGGAGCAGATGGCTACAAGACTGTGTATATAAAATTTAGAGATGAAGCTGGAAATCAATCCTTTGTAGCGAGTTCTCAAATCTTATTAGATACGCAGCCACCACAACCAGGTATTATCAGAATTGAAGGTGGACAAACTCGTGTAAAAGACAACCAAGTAACATTGCTTTTCAATGCTCGCCAAGCCAATTATATAATGGTTTCGAACTCTGCCAAATTTGATGACGGTTCGTACTGGCAAGAATACAACGACAAGATAGAATGGGTCTTGACAGATGGACAGGGTTACAAAAGAGTCTATGCAAAATTCAAAGATACCAGCGAAAATGAAACAGGAATTATATTTGCCGAAATAACAGTAGAAGGATTTTAGATAAATAGAATTTTTAATTAGGTAAAACAAAGTGATAGGGCATTTTCATAATTTTTTATGAAAATGCCCTATTTCATTTTGAAAATATTCTTTTAAAAAAAATCTTACAGACCCCGTTTTCAAAAAATGGAACTTTCAACCTACTTTTTTTGGTATATTTGTATCACTAAAAAATAAAAAGACAATTCTAAAAGAAAATATCAAAATTCAGTTATGAAAAAACCTTCTGTTCCACAGGGAATGCGTGATTTTTCGCCAGAACAAATGCTCAAACGTCAGTGGCTTTTTGATTCTATAAAAAAAATATTTATAAAATACGGCTTTCTTCCTTTAGAAACTCCAACTATGGAAAACCTAGATTCTCTAACAGGAAAATATGGAGATGAAGGCGATCAGCTTCTTTTTAGAGTACTCAATTCAGGAGATTTTTTGAAAGATGTACGCAAAAAAGACAGTCAGAAAAAAGTAGAAGAATTAGACTACAAAGAAATTACAACAAAGCTAAGCAAACGAGGTTTGCGTTACGACTTGACTGTTCCCTTTGCTCGTTATGTCGTTCAGCACCAAAACGATATTACATTTCCTTTTCGCAGATTTCAGATTCAACCTGTTTGGCGTGCCGACCGTCCACAAAAAGGGCGTTATCGTGAGTTTTATCAATGTGATGCCGATGTAGTGGGTTCGGATTCGTTGATTAATGAAGCCGAATTGTTACAACTTGCTGACGAAGTTTTTGAGAAATTAAATTTGAAAGTTACCATCAAACTCAACAGTAGAAAAATCTTGCAAGGACTTTCAGAAGTAGTCGCTTTTCCAGAAAAAATGACTGACATTACCGTAGCAATTGATAAACTAGATAAAATTGGTTGGGAAGGCGTTTCGAAAGAACTCAAAGAAAGACAGCTTTCAGAAGATGCAATCAATAAAATAAATGAATTTGTAGAGTTTATGACTCACAAAAACACTACTTTCAATCAAGAAAAATTAGACTATCTAAAATCTTTCTTTAGTGGAAATCCAGCAGGAGAAGCAGGAATAATAGAATTAGAACAAGTACAACAATTTTTACAAGGCATTCCGTTTGTCAATAATTTAGAAATTGACCCAACACTTGCACGAGGTTTAGGCTATTATACAGGCTGCATTTACGAGATAAAAGCAGAACAAGCTGAAATGGGAAGTATTGGTGGAGGTGGTCGCTATGATGACCTTACAGGAATTTTTGGTTTAAAAGGCTATTCTGGTGTAGGAATTTCGTTTGGAATAGAACGGATTTATGATGTTTTGGAAGAATTGGATTTATTTCCAAAAGAAATTTCAGAATCTACCAAAATTATATTTTTAGCCTTTGATGAATCTGCACGGATTTGGAGTTTGCCACTTGTCCGAAGGCTTAGAGATAGAAATATCGCTACTGAAGTTTATACAGAAAACAAAAACCTCAAAAAGCAATTTGATTACGCCAACAAAAGAAATATTCCTTTTTGTGTAATTGTAGGAGATAATGAAATGAAAACAGGAAAATTAGCTGTTAAAAATATGATTGAAGGTTCGCAGGAACTCATGTCTATTGATGAACTAATTGAGAAGTTTGCTTTGTAAAACGGCAACGTTTGCTAAGGTCAGATTACCGACCGTTAGCAACGTTAAAAATTACCTATTAAAAAAGTAGTAATTTGATTTATCAAATTCATTGCTTCCTACCTTAGCAAGCCTTCGGTAATCCGATGGTTAATAACGGTAAGGATCAATTACGACCTGTCAAAGCAGCGAAGCTAACCGTTAGCTTGGCGAAGCTAATTACGATTTTAAGTCATTGATTATCAGCTAATTAATACTGTAAAAAGAGTAGTTTATTTAATTCATGTTCCTAAGAAAAAAAGCCTTCAAAAACATAAATTTTTAAAGGCTTTTTTCGTTTTGCCATTCCCTACTTCCCATTTCCCAATATCTACCTCACTCTCAAACGCCTTCCCAATCTCAAATTCGCTCGTGTGCTAATATTATTGAGCTTGCAAATTGAAGCAATCGTAACTCCATACTGGCGACTAATTTTCCAGAGTGAATCTCCACTTTTTATGGTATGATAAATTACTCTTCTTACGCTGTGCGTTTCGTCTTCATCATCTCCATCGTCTTCGTGTGTGTGTGTACTGTTTACTCGTGCGCCCAAATGCTTGAAATTGGCAGCCGTTAGCTGAAAATCTTTTAGTTTAATTTCGTTTTTCTCAAAATCAAAAATTGTAGCAGGGTCTATTGAGTTTCCTTCATAACGCATCTCAAAATGCAAGTGAGGTCCTGTACTTCGCCCTGTACTTCCACCTTTTCCAATCATCTGACCAGCTTTCACATAATCTCCCACTTCTACATCCGTTGCGCTAAGGTGTCCATAGACCGTTTCAAGACCATTATTATGCCGTATGACAATATGATTTCCAAAACCTCTACCGTATTTTTTTACTCTAATTATTCCATCAAAAACAGCATAAATGGGGTCGCCTGTATCCAAATCTAAATCTGTTCCGTGATGCCAACGGTAACGACGATATCCAAAATTTGAATTAATCCTGTTACTTGCCATTGGTGGCGACCAAAACTGATTTTGTGCAGAATCATAAAGAGCTATCTGAACGGTATCTCTAAATTTTGAAGCATCAATTCCATACGGATTTACCGAATTCGAATCCCAAACTTTATAATATTGGCGCATCGTAATCCAAACACAGTCAATCGCAATTTCTTCTGAAATCAAGACGATATTACTCATTTTTACATTGTCATAATTACTCGTATCTTCTCTAAACAAACTTTTACGAGCATTCATACTAATAGCAAGCGTATCTAAAAAAAGCGAAAAACCCCACGTTCCACCAAGCGTACTAAGGCGCAACATGGTTGTATCTGAAAGATTGAGAAGGGTAGCATTAGAAGGACGGAAATTTTCTTCCTCATAACTATCTCCACCAATAGAAGGCGCATTTTTGTTTACTACATCTGTTTCTTTTCCTGTTTTTGAAGTCAATCCTTTTAAAGAATCTATCTTAACTTGTCCGTTTTCAGAAGCAGCCATAAACAAAGCCGAATCAATAGGACGTTTCGAAACGCCAAAAGCATCTATCGAATCTATCTTTGCAATAGCTAAAGTCAGTCTAAGAGAATCCGTTTTTTTACTTTTTTCAGTATCTTCTTTTGCAGCTACTTTTTCCTTATTTTTCTCTTTATCTTTATCTGTTTCTGTATTTATGGGTAAAATTAATAAATTAGGAATAGTAATGGTTTTGAAATCGCTTTGATTAGTATTGTTTTTTTGTGGATTACTTTGTGCCGTAGCGTTGTTTTTTTGAGCTAAAAAAGTGAATAAAATAAAAAATAAACTGATAAACCGTAGTGCTTTATGATGCTTTATAGTAGAATATGCAGTATGATAAAACAAGTTTTTTGAGTAATTATTTAATTTCATGGGAAGATAATAGAGATGTAAGGCATAAAAATAAACAGCGTTTTGAAACAGAATCAGTTGTAAGGGAAATTCTATTTCACTAAACTTTAATTAGATATGAAAGAACCTATTGTTCAGTTCAAAATTCAGTTCAAAATTTATATTTATTTGTATGAGTAATTAAACTACTTATTCTTTGATTAATTAAAATCAAAACAATAAGTCCTTGAGAATATTTTTAGTGAGCAGATGTTACAAATTACAAAGATTTTTGATCTAAAATAATTTAATAATTTTACTGTTTAAAAGCTGTGTTCGAAACTAAACTTCTAGTTAAATTCTGACTAGATTTCTACACAAAACTTTTCAATGTTTTATTTATTATAAGGGAACTAATCTTTGACTAGATTTCTTATAAATGATTGTGCAATTTACAACTATTTTATAAATACTACCAAATATTATAATTCCTTCACTTATTTAATTGTACTTATCTGTTGAAAAATAAGAATAAACAAATATTAATGAAATGAATTTAATTTTTTTAGACTTTTAAGTTGATTGTATTGAACAAACTTAATTTTTCTTTGTCCTATAAGTAGGTTCGATTATTCAGTTTTACTCAAAAATCTATATTTTTGTAGGTGTGGAAAATAGGTTTCTAAATAAATTAAGCAAAAAGAAGTGTATGAGAAATAAAGATAAAAACGAAGGAAAAGATAAATTTAATCTTACAACAACTGAAAATATAAGCGATTTGGTTTCCAAAAACTATGTTTGTGCTGCTGTACTTCATTATTTTGGAATAGATTTTTATAATCATACACATCAGACACTAGCTCAAACCTGTGCAGAAAAAGGAATTGATGCAACTATGTTAATAAAGCAGTTGGAAGCAGCAGTTGGTAAAAACAAGGATTTGGTTTCTATTAAAAGTCAAACTATTTCTCATTATCCTGTCCAGTTAGTGATTGATTATTTAAAGAATGCACACCGTATTTTTATGCGTCGCAGTTTGCCGTATATGTCAAAACTGATTTGTGATTGTGATAGTAGTGATTTTGAGAAAAACTATAAGTCAGTAATAGAAGATTTAAAGATTGCTTTTCCATTGTTTGCAGAAGATTTTATTCATCATATTTTTGAGGAAGAAGACTCGCTCTTCGACTATATTAGCCTTTTAGATACTGCTTTTTATGGAAAAGTACCGATGACGAAAGTTTTTTATCCCATGCAACACCATTCAATTTCTCGTTTCCTTTGTCAGCACCAGCAAGACGACGACGAGATGAAAGGAATTAGAGAGCTAACAAATAACTATGAAACAAACAAGAAAACACCACTCCTAATAAAAGTTTTGTATTCAGAATTAGAAGATTTTGAAACAGAATTGAAGATTCATGCAAACATAGAAAACAGAATTTTGCTTCCAAAGGCTCTCAAATTAGAATTAAAACTAAAACAAAATATAACGGAAAAGAGTAAGTTTAATTAAATGAGTTGGGACGAGGGAATAATTGAATGGAACGAGGGATTAGGGGCGAGTGGCGAGGGAATGAAAATATAAGAACTGTAAAATGTAGAATGGTTTTTCAGTGTAGGGAAATGGCTTGCCTTTTCCTAATATGGTATTTTTATTTCAAACGGAAATTCTAGTCTTTGTTTGTGTTTTAGCGTAGCGACACCAACAAAACATATACATCTAATCAATAAATATTCCTAAATCGCTCATTTTCTGCAATCCTTTAAATAATTTTTACGTAAGTTGTATAATGTTTTGTAATGGGTAAAACGAAATTTTAAGAAAAAAACAAGCCAATAAAGTCAATTCTATCTTTCACTAAATGGGAAATTTAATCTTACCACCTTCACTCACTCGTGAACTTCCGTATGCTGTTACGGCACAACTCGCCGAACTGCCACAGGAAGCGCAACGAGAATTTTTTGAGGAATACAACCGAAATGCACGCACTACTTCGATAGGCTATATTTTGCATACGCTTGTTTTGGGAACACATTATGCGTACCTCAATCAATGGCTTTTGCAGTTTTTATATTGGTTTACAGTAGGTGGTTTTGGTATTTGGTGGTTTATAGATTTGTTCAGAATTCCGTCGATGATAGAGTCACATAATAATAAAGTAGCTGACCAAACACTTCGCCATGTACTTGTAAAATACCGTTACGGATTGAGAAATTCTACTACATCAGATTTTATTTCTGGTTCTAATTCTTTGTCTGGTTCGCTGGCTTCTTCGGCAAAGGGTTCTCGTTTTATGCTCCGAACGCCTTACGACTTGCAGAAAAAAGGAGATGATACAGAAAATAAAAGTAATTTTGAAAGACGTGGAATTTCGAAAATGCGTCCGATTGCACCTCGTATTTTGGACACTCCAGAAGCTGACCCAATGCGACTAAGTATAATAAATATTAAAGCAGGATTTCTGGTAGATTTTGATTTGACAACATGGGAAACCGTGCAAGAATGGCAATACGATTGGGATAATGGAAATAGTGGAAAAGAATTTCGCTTGATAAACGAAAAGGAAACGCTGCATTTGTATATGCGAAATGAAGGAACTCAATTACATACTATTTTGGGACGAAAAGTAAACATTCATTCGATTGATAGAGAATTGGAAAACGAAATTCAGACAAATTCTCGTCCTCCATCGGTACTCAATTATCAAGAAATAGATTATTTTAGAGAAAATACAAAAACAGGTTGGAGGCACGAAATTACTGCCAAAACGAGTGCAAACAAACTCACTATTTGGGAATATTTCAACGAAACAATGACGTTTTTTATGCGTATCGAACAAATAGAAAACCAGACTTATAAAGCGACCGTAGGCGAAGTAATTTCTCCGTTTGAGTTTTCGAATGTTTTGCCGAAGGAATAGTGGTTTTTTATATCGCTCGTGAGGACACGAACAATGGTAGAATATCTTTCTGGTTTAAAAATTATATTTTATTTGTAAAAATACGATTTGCAAATGAAAAAATAACCGTTGCTCGTGTCCTCACGAGCGACATAAGAACACAAACTAATTCCCCAAAGCTCTTCCAAAAAGTTGTAGCAGAAGCTCAAAACCTTCATCAAATTTATTTCTTTTCTGCTCAAAAGATAAATTTCCATTTTCATCTTCCATTATCAAATAAGTAAAAACAAAATCACCATCTCCATTTTGCCAACCGTCTAATTGTCCGAAACGAAGGTCATTTATTTGGTAGATTTTAATTCCGTTTTCTGTTCTTGTTTCTACGGTATAATATCCTTGTGGAACTTCCAAAAGTTGTTTTACTTTCTCATTGTCTTTTATAGGTTCTAAGAGCTGCCAATTTTTATCAAAGTAATGGTATTTTATTTCCTTACTTCTATCCAAAACAGAATAATATCCACTATAATAACCGTCTTTTGTTTCAACGATATTATTCCAAAGTAAAATATTGAGTGGTGTAGTTTTGGTATCGTAACGCAGATAATCAATATTCTGTGCTTTTAAGTTTTCCTCAAAAACAGAATTTACTCGCTGCTGATTAATAATTCCCATCAATAAATAAAAAGACGACATTCCCACACCAAACCAAACCAAAAAAGCACGTTTTTCATTATAAATATTTCCTTTGAAAACAAGTAAAAATCTAGCCCAAAGCAGTAAAACAAGAAAAGGAATGGTATAGAAAAAATCAACTACAAAAACCGTTTTGAGAGCATAACCGTGTTCTGAAAAAGGATAGAAAATTTTTGTTCCCCAAGTAGTAAAAATATCTAACCACGAATGGGTAATCATTCCCCAAAAAAACAAATGTGTCCATCTCCAAAAACTCATTTTTGACAGGAATTTGAGTTTGTATTTTGTCCCTAAAGTAGTAAAAAGCCAGCCTAAAAGTGGAGCGATACTAATAGCAAACAAAATAGAGTGCATCAAACTTCGATGCCATCTTAGTTCTTGTACAATATCCAAAAACGGATTTGCTAAAACATCTAAATCTGGAATTGTTCCTGCTACTGCTCCCCAAAGCATAGCTTGATTTCCAATTTTGCGTCCTGCGATAAGTTCGCCAACGGCTGCTCCTAATACAATTTGTGTGAGTGAATCCATAATGTAGCCGATAGGTTAGCTTCGCAGAGGGCTAAAGCCGTTCCAAGCTGTCGTAGTATATTTCAGTTATTTTATTTCTTGATAATCAAAAGGCTGTAATTTTTGATTTTCTTTTGGTGTAATTTGATAGCGTTTTTCAATATTACCTGTTTTTGTGTGAATATTGACTTGAAAAATGATAGGTTCTGTAAAATTTTTATCAAATTGTAATCTTCCTTCTATGTTTACTTTATATTTTTGATTTAAAATTTTAATCTCTGTATTAGGAACTTCAACATATTTACTGACATTATATGTGTAAAATCCTAAAGTAGTATCACTAGCATTTAGAACTATAGATTTATTAAATCCGAAATTACAAATGTTACCTATAAATCCGTACTCTTGATTTAGCAAATTATAAGCATTCTGATACAAATTAGTTTTATAAGTATCTTTTAAAAATTCATATTTTGTATTTTTGGGATATTTTGATTTGGAATGAATATTTGTTGAAGCACTATCAGTAAGAGAGGATTTTAGATTCGTCAAATTTAATTGATTTATTGCATAGAGTTTTTCAATGTGAGAATAGGCACTTCTTATTTTATGATATATTTCTCTATCCCTTTTATTATTTCCAAGGTCATTGATATAACTATTTGTTTCTTCTTGCTTGTGTTGATGCAGTTTTTGAGTAATTTCTTGAATTTTTTGGTGCGTAGTTTTGATAGCTTTTTTCTGTTCAAATTGCATTAAATTATCAGAAGAACGATATACCAAAAACAAAAATAGAATTACCCAAAATGATATTGCGACACCTTTTTTTATCTGTTTCATAGATTTATCTTTTGTATAAAGTTGTATGTATTTCAGAGATTACTTCAATTACCAACTCTTCATTGTTATCTCGAAGAGAAAGAGGAATAATCAAAAATCCTTTTTCATCAAAACGAGTTTCCACATTTTTGGGAACAACAATTCTTGTATTTGCTGTATCAAAAGGAACAAATAATGTAAGAAATAATATATTTTTACTATCTGGAGTACTGTAGTTATTTTTGCCTTCAGCAATATGAGGCTGTATTGTATAATTGGAAAGAATAGTTTTTACTTTATTTGTAATTGTTTCTTGTCTTATGAACTTAATGTCGTCAGCACGCATTTTTATTAATTGAGTTTTAAAACGAGCAAGATGGTATTTACTTTCCAAACTATCTCTAGAAAAATAAAGTTGATTGAGTTGTGAATTATTTAAACCATCTTCCAAATCAAAATTTTCATATCGTTTTCTAAGAAGTAGATTTATATTTTTAGCTTCCTTTATGTATTTCTCAAAAATAGAAATAATTGAAATATCTGCTTTTTTAGAAAAATCTATTTTATCAAAATTATTTTCAATTACATTTCTTGTTAGATTATCTAGTTTTCTATCTGTTTCATATAATTCTAAATAAGATTTCTGCAAAGCAAATTCTGGTAAATAGTCTTCATCATAAAAATCACTCTCATGTTTTTTAAATTCTTTTCTATACGATTCAGAAAGTTCATCAGTAAATTTAATCCCTTCCTTAAAAATCATTTTTTCATTTTCTGTATATTTTTCTTTCACAAAATCAGAATACCCAAACCATAGAAAAGCAATCAGCAAAAGAAAAGCTGGTAAGATAGGATTTAATGGATTTAATAATTTCCGAATATATTTCATAGATTTTTTGGTAGAGAATAAATTCAAATGAACACAAATTTTATCATAAAAATTGATAGAATCAAAAAAAAGTAAACTTTATTCTAAATTTAGTAAAAAAATATTCTATCGTAATTGATTTATGTAACAATTTATTGATAATGCAGTACTATCAATTAATAAATTATTATTTTGTGAGAATTAGTTTTTGCAGAATACATTTTGAAACGAAATAATTTTACTACTAACTGATTATCAACAGGATAGCAATTTATTCAATAATTATTATATTTTTGTAAACAGTAGAATAATTTTAGACTTACACTATCAAATAGAACAGAGTTTTAATCTTGTTCAAACAACATAAACACACATACAATTTCCCTTTATATAAAATGGTACAAACACAAACGCCTCCGACAACTGATTCTGTAATGGAAATTATGCAAAAAATGGGACACGAAAATCTCGTTTTTTGTCAAGACGAACACTCTGGTCTTCGTGCAATTATTGGTATTCACTCTACCGTTTTGGGTCCTGCTTTGGGAGGAACTAGAATGTGGAATTATGCAAATAGTACAGAAGCTGTAACCGATGCGCTACGCCTTTCTCGTGGCATGTCCTACAAAAACTCTATCGCTGGACTTAATTTGGGTGGTGGAAAAGCAGTTATTATTGGCAACGCACGTACTGAAAAAACAGAATTTTTATTGCGTCGTTTCGGAAAATTTGTAGAAAGTCTGAATGGAAAATATATTACTGCCGAAGATGTAGGAATGTCGACCATCGATATGAGTTATATCGCTATGGAAACCAAACACGTAACTGGTTTAGATGAAAATCGTGGTGGTTCGGGCGATCCTTCTCCATTTACTGCTTTGGGAACGTACATGGGAATGAAAGCTGCAGCCAAAAAATTATACGGAAGTGATAGTTTGGAAGGCAAAAAAGTTTCTGTTCAAGGAGCTGGACATGTAGGCGAATATATTATCGAACATTTATCAAAAGAAGGTGCAAAAATATATGTTACCGATGTTTATGAAGACCGTTTGAAAGAAATTGCTGATAAATACAAAGTAGAAATTGTAGGATTAGAGGATATTTATGATTTAGATGTCAATATTTATTCTCCTTGTGCGTTGGGAGCAACTATCAATGACGAAACATTGAGCCGTTTGAAATGTCAAATTATTGCAGGTTGTGCCAACAATCAACTCAAAGACGAAACGATTCATGGCAATGCGTGTTTGGAGCGTGAAATTATCTATGTTCCTGATTTTTTGATTAATTCAGGTGGCGTAATCAATGTATATTCCGAATTTGCATCGCTTCCTCGTGAATGGGTGGTTCAGAAAACGGAGCGTTTGTATGATATGTGTTTGGAGGTAATAAATACTTCTACTTCTGAAAACAAAAATGCACAAGATGTAGCCATTCAGATTGCTCAAGAAAGAATTGATTCGATTGCGAATATTAAAACTAGAAGATAATTTTGTAATTGTCATTCTGAACGAAGTGAAGAATCTAAATAAATGTAAAAAAAAGCGTATTGTAATTTAGCACAATACGCTTTTTTGTGTGTAAATTTGAGGAAAATATACTCAAACGTAGCGATTTGATTTATCAAATCAAGACCTTATTTTAAAACCATTCTATTAGAAAATATGGCAACAGAAAAATACATGTGCGAATCTTGTGGTAGCAATGAATTTGTAACCAAACCCAACCATTTTGATTTATTTTCAGCAGAAGACGGAAAACTTATCTTTCAAGAATCAATGTTAATAGAAGACGATAGCGATTTAGAACTTTTTTGTTTTGAGTGTGATGAAAAATTAGAATTTGATGAGGAAGATGTAGAGTTTTAATTTTTCTTTAAAGATTGAAGTGAGAGAATAGAAGTAGGTAATTACTAATTCTATTCTCTTTCTTTTTTTGTAAATTGTTCTTTTACATTTCCATAAATTCTATAGTATGAATAATCCATTTTATCAATCCATTCGCCAAATCATTCTTGAATCAAGAAAGAAAATAACTCAAACCATTAATATTGGTATGGTTGAAACGTATTGGCTTGTAGGAAAACATATTGTAGAAGAAGAACAAAACGGAAAACACCGTGCAGAATATGGAAAAGGACAAATGAAAGAACTAGCTGAAAAGCTAACTCAAGAGTTTGGAAGTGGTTTTGATAGAAGTAATTTATTAAGAATGAAGAATTTTTATCTATGTTTTCCAATTCGTGACACAGTGCGTCACGAATTGAGTTGGTCACATTATCGTCATTTATTACGCTTAAAAAATCCGAAAGCTAGAGAATTTTATGTAGAAGAAACGATTGCAAATGGTTGGAATACACGAGTTTTGAATCGTCAAATTAATTCTCTGTATTATGAAAGATTGCTTTCTTCGTCGGATAGAAAAGAGGTAATAAATGAGATGCAAGAAAAAACCAAAGAACTTGCGCCAGAAGATTTTTTAAAAGACCCTTATATTTTGGAGTTTGTACAACTAAAAGACAACAAAAAATATTTAGAATCGGAATTGGAAGAAGCTCTTATCAATAAGCTAAATGAATTTTTATTAGAGTTAGGAAAAGGATTTGCCTTTGTAGCTCGTCAGAAAAGGATTAGTACAGAAACAAAGCATTTTTATGTGGATTTGGTTTTTTATAATTATCTATTGAAATGTTTCGTTTTGATAGATTTGAAGGTTGCAGAACTTTCGCATCAAGACATTGGACAAATGGATATGTATGTTCGTTTGTATGAAGACAAGTACAAGTCAGAAGACGATAATCCAACTATTGGGTTAATTTTGTGTACAGACAAAGACCAAACGATTGTAAAATATTCTGTTCTAAATGAAAACAAACATCTTTTCGCTTCAAAATACATGCTTTATTTGCCAACAGAAGAAGAACTAAAAGCAGAATTAGAACGAGAAAAATTATTTATTGAGAATAGAAAGAAGTCATAAAACGGAACAAAGAGTTTCAAAAAGCGTATTCTCATTCTCTGTGTTCTCTGCGAACTCTGTGTTTGAAATGTATTTCGTATTAAATTTTTATTTCTGCCTTTGTTGGTGTTTTAGCGAAGCGACACCAACAAAACGTAATTCTAAATTCTAACTTCATACTTCTAACTTTATTAAAATGTACGAAATAAAAATCCCAGTTTTTGAAGGAGCTTTTGATTTGTTACTTTTCTTTATTGAGAGGGACGAATTAGATATTTATGATATTCCGATTACCAAAGTAACGACTGATTTTTTGGAGTACATTCGTGCGCTAGAAAAAATGAATATCGAACTGGCAAGCGAATTTATTGTAGTGGCAGCCACGCTGATGCAAATAAAAGCTAAAATGTTGCTTCCTCGTGAGCAGGTTGATGAAGAAGGAAATATAATTGACCCTAGAAAAGAACTCATTCAACAGCTTTTAGAATACAAGCGTTTTCGTCCTGTCATCGAACAGCTTTCTAATTTGGAAGACGATTCTTTAGCTAGAGAAACAAGAGGAAATATTATTTCAGAACTCAAATCTCTAAATAAAGTACGTCCAGAAGATGTAGATTTAGAAGATGTAGATTTGTATAAATTATTAAAAGCCTTTCAGAATGTAATGGAATTGCACGAACTCTCGCAGCCAAAGATTTCTACTATAAAACCTTATCCGTACAGCGTAAATAATCAAAGAGCGTATTTAATTGAAAAGATTTTTAAGAACGAACGAGTAAATTTTTTGGAAGTTTTGAAAGAAAGTGGAAATCGTATTTTAGTAGTTTTTAATTTTCTAGCAATCTTAGAACTTATACAAATAGGAGATATAAGGTTAGAAATGAGCGAAGAGCCAGATTTTAATGAGTTTTATTTATTAAAAGGAACGCCTTCTGGATTGAATGATAAAGTAAGTTTGAATTAAATTTTTTATTGCTTAATTTTAGTTTTGTAGTAATGTCGCTCGTAAGGATACGAACAACGGTAGGATTTATTCTTATTTTTACTCTTGCGATTATTTTTGAGATTTTCAAAAAGAATTTCCATAAAAACAGAACTTAATTTTCTTGAATTGAACAAGTTTTAAACCTGTTATTTCAGTTGAAAAGAAAATAAATATATAAAATCTACCGTTGCTCGTGTCCTCACGAGCGACCACCAAACAAATATAACACACAAAAAACACCTTTTCCTTTTTATGCAAAAAATAGCTCTTATTCGTGAAGGCAAAACGCCACCCGACCGTCGTGTCGCTCTTACTCCTACTCAATGTGAGGAAGTTTTAGATAAATATAGAATTACAGACGAAAGTTTTGAAATATTGGTTCAACCAAGTCCGATTCGTTGTTTTTCAGATGAAGAATACAAAGAAGCAGGTTGCAAAATTACAGAAGATATAAGCGAAGCGAGCATTCTGTTAGGTGTAAAAGAAGTTCCCAAACCACAACTTATTAAAGGCAAAACCTACTTGTTTTTCTCTCATACCATCAAAAAGCAGCCGTACAACAGAGATTTATTACAAAAAATTATAGAGAAAAATGTTCGCTTAATAGACTATGAAGTTCTGACCAACGAAGCAGGACAGCGAGTAATTGCTTTTGGTCGTTATGCTGGAATTGTAGGAGCGTATAATGGGATTTTGACTTATGGAAAGCGTTTTGGTTTGTTTGATTTAAAGCCTGCAAACGAATGTTTTGATATGGACGAAATGTGGAGCGAGTTTGAAAAAGTAAAACTTCCAAACATAAAAATAGCCGTTACAGGTGGTGGAAGAGTTGCTAAAGGTTCGGTGGAAGTATTGGAGGGAATGAATATAAAAGAAGTAAGTCCAACAGATTATTTGAATAATAAATATGATGAAGCTGTTTTTACAAGGCTTCGTTCAAGAGATTACCATTACAAAAAAGGAACTGCAAAAGACAACAAAGAATTTGAATTAAGAGATTTTTATGATAATGCGACAGATTACGAAAGTCATTTTTCAGATTTTACTCAAAAGACAGATTTACTAATTGCAGCAGCTTATTGGAATCCAAAATCGCCTGTTTTGTTTACTAAAGACGAAATGAAACAAAATGATTTCAAAATCAAAGTGATAGCAGATATTACTTGTGATATAGAGGGTTCTATTCCTTCTACAAACCGTGCTTCTACGATTGCAGAACCGTTTTATGATTATAATCCAGAAACCGAAAGCGAAGAAAAACCATTTTCTGATGAGAAAAATGTAACGGTTATGGCAGTTGATAATTTGCCGTGTGAACTTCCCAGAAATGCCTCAAAAGATTTTGGCAGAGAACTAATAGACCAAGTTTTGCCTTATTTGTTATTTGAAGATAATCCTCTTTACCTAAAAGAACATAACTTTACAGATGGAAATCGAATCGATAGAGCAAACCTTACAAGAGAGGGAAAACTAACGAAAGAGTTTGAGTATTTGAGAGATTATTTGGAAGGGAAGTAAGAATGTAAAGTAAAACCCTAAAATTCAGGAAAGAATTTTAGGGTTTAAAAATTTACCGAACTGGAACAAATAGATTTACGTTTTCATCTAATTCTTTAAAGTCATTTGTATTATTAGTCAATAAATCAGCATTCAAATAAGAAGCAGTAGCCAAAATGAAAGCATCGGGAAGTTTTCCTTTTCCTTTTCTTTCTATACTCAACAGCTATATCAGCAATATTTTTATTTACATCAACAATAGGAAATTCCGAAAGCATACTTAGAATAAAATTTTTCTCTTCCACATTCAAAAAATCAAAACCTATCACTTCTACATAACTCACTACTGAAATAAATATATTTGAATAAGGAAGTAGAGTTGCTTTCAAATCAATCGTACTTTTTGAAGCTTCTATAATAATACTACTGTCTAAAACGACTTTTTTATTCCCACTCATCTCGTTGTTGTTTTTGCCAGTCCATAATTTCCTTAGTAGAAGTAAGAGAAGAAAAAACATTTCGTTTTGATGCTTCTTCAAACAAATCAATTATTTTTTCCTTATTTGATTCTTCTTGATTTACTACATCATTTTTACCATTCTCATCTATCAAAATAATTACTCTTACATTTTTTGCAGATGCATAAGGATAGTTTTGAGGTAATTCAATAATTCTATTTTTTATATTTGTGCTAAACTCGTAAGCATTCATAATTGTTTTTTTAGTGTAATGTATCTAACGCAAAATATTCTGTTAAGTTTGAAAATTATCTTTTACCATTCAATTTAACTCATTCAAAAATTCATCTAAAGTAGTTCCTTTTTTTTCTCCTCTTTTTATTTGTCGCATTTCACGAAACGCATTTTTTAGCTTACTTTTAAAAGCCATTGCGCTCTTCAACTGCTCAAATTCCTTAACAGAACGTTCCCAATCTTTTACGTTTAATTGAACAACTGTTTTATTTCCGTTATCGTCTTCTATATAATTTGCTTGTGGAATATTCATTGTTTTTATATTTTAAAACTTAGCTTTATTAAAGATACGATTTTTATTATTTTTTGGTTTGAAAAAGGCAATTAGAATTTATCTTCATTTATCATAGAAATCATACCAATCACCAACCCATAAGTTGCAGTATTTCAAAACATTACTCATCAAAAACAGGAATGGCAGGGTCTTTCGAATTCGGATTATTCATAGCTGTATCAATCTCTAAATCTTCAAAAAATTCTCCATTAGCGTTTTTCAATAATTTTGTTTGTTCGTATTGCAAACTATCCTTCAAAAAAGCATCATTTAGTTGCTCTTCTTTAGTCATTCCACAAGAAGTTAGAAAAAATAATATGAAAATAGTATAAAAGAAAATTTTTGTAGCGTATTTTTGTTCCATAATTAGAAAGTAGTAAACGAATAATTCAAAATTCAGTTTTTAATCTATAATTTAACACAAGTATAAGTATAAATCACTTATTTTTGTTAAAATAAACTGTTATACTAATTTCAGATTCGTATAATCTATATTATCTGCGTTCTGTATTTAAAGTTATTTCTAAAATTTATTTCTAAAATTTATCTGTGTTCTATCATAAGTAAAATACAGTTTTCCGTAATTTTCCTACAATCAATTTTGCTCAATTTTTTCGAAAACCTATTCTGACAAAGTACATACTTCATATACTCGTTATTCCAAAAAATTAAACGGAAACATTATTCGTTTTCTGATTTGGAAGGGCAATTATTTATCTGATAAAAATTTCCTGCTCGTTATCAGTATTATTATAGGAATTTTGGCAGGAATAGCTGCTATGTTTTTGCGTACAACGGTTCTTTGGGTCGAACATAGTTTGGCTTCTTCAAGTCAGTTTTCAGAAGAATATAATTATGGACTGCTTTTTTATCCTACAATCGGACTCTTGATTACAGCCTTTTTGTCCAATGTAGTTTTCAAAACAGATTTCGGACACGGTTTTACAGATATTCTCTATTCTATCTCCAAAAAAGATGGAAAAATTGATTTTAGTAATATCTATTCTCGTATGTTGGGCGCAATTTTTACAGTTGGTTTTGGTGGTTCGGCTGGACTGGAAGCTCCTATTGTTATGTCTGGTGGTGCTATTGGTTCGAATATGAGTAGTGCAATGCTTTTTGCTAAGAAAAAACGTATTTTATTGATTGCTTGTGGTGTTGCTGGTACGATTGCAGCTATTTTTGATGCTCCGATTGGAGGCGTTATTTTTGCTGCCGAAGTGATTTTGTTCGACATTAGTATTGCCAATATTGTCCCTATTTTATTGGCTTCTGTGGCTGCAAAACTGACAGCTTTGCTTTTGGGTGGCGACGATGCCATTTTTACATTTCGCTTAAAAGATGCCTTTCAAACTATCGATGTTCCGTATTGTATTGTTTTGGGAATTGTATGTGGATTTTTGTCGCTTTACTTTATGGAAGTGGTCAAGAAAATTAACAAACTTGCCAGAAAAATCCCTAATCCGTATCTAAAAGCATTTATTGGAGGTCTGTTTTTGTCTGCTTTGATTGTTGTTTTTCCTCCTGTTTATGGAGAGGGAACGATGCTTTTAAAATCCCTTTTGAGTGGAAGTGAAATTATTATTTTTGCTAATAGCATTATTTTTAAAGAATTACCTCCTCAAGCTCTGTTCATAGGATATGTAATAATCATGCTTTTGTTCAAATGTGTCGCTTCGGCTATCACAATTGCAGCAGGAGGAAGTGGAGGAACGTTTGCACCTTCGTTATTTTTGGGTGGAGTGTTGGGTTTTACCTTTGCCAGAATTGTAAATATTTTAGGTTGGGAAACGCTATCAGAGAGTAATTTTATTCTTTTTGGAATGTGTGCAGCCATTTGTGGCGTTCAGTATGCACCTTTAGCAGCCATATTTTTGATTGCCGAACTAACTGGTGGCTACGAATTATTTGTTCCTTTGATGCTGACTTCTGCTGTTACTTATATTACCGTTACTTATTTTGAGCCTCATTCGCCTTACATTCGTGAACTGATTGCTCAAGGAGATATTATTAAAGGCGATCAAGATAGAAAAGTCCTTAGCAAAATAAAAATCAATAAGTTGATAGAAAAAGATTTCAAGACCCTTCCTGAAAAAGGGAATTTGCAAGACCTTGTAAATACAATTAAAATTAGTCATTGAAACTTATTTCCAGTTCTGAATGAAGAAAAAGAATTTGTAGGAATGATTATGCTAAACGATGTCAGGCAGTTAATTTTTGAACCTTCAAAATATGAAACTATTATTCTGCGTGATTTGATGCAACGCCCTTCCGAAATGATAGAATATGGAGAAATGATGGATACAGTAATGAAAAAATTTGAAAGTAGTGAAGCGTGGAATTTACCAGTCATTAAAAAAGGAAAATACTTAGGTTTTGTATCCAAATCTACTATTTTGAATAAATATAGAGAAGGAATGCAAGAAGAAAATGAAGAAGTTTGGTAGGTTTTTGTATATTGATTCTTATATAATTACAAATAAAATATAAATCAAGCTATGCTCAAATCAATAAACATAAAAAACGTAGCGACCTACAATTCTAAAGGAGTTGAGTTTGATAATCTAAAGAAAATCAATTTTGTTTATGGTCTTAATGGAACAGGAAAAACTACGATTTCTAATTTTCTACAAAACCCTAATCAGTCAGAGTTTGCGAGTTGTTCTGCTGTCTGGAAAGAAAAACCATTGCAAACACTTGTTTATAACAAAGAATTTAGAAAACAAAATTTTGGAAAAGGAAAGCTAAACGGAATTTTTACATTAGGAAAAGCCACAAAAGAACAGTTACAAGAAATTGAAAGTAAAAAAGAAATTCTACACAAAATAATACAAGAAGGAAAAGACAAAAGAACAACTCTAATTAAGTTAGAAGAAAGAAAAGAGCAAACAGAAATAGATTTTAGAGAAAAATGTTGGACAAAGCAGAGAAAATATAAAAACGTTTTCAAAGAAGCCTTTAGAGGAGCATCAAACAAAGAAAACTTCAAAAATAGAGTTGTAAAAGAATTTTATTCTACTAATTCTACGCTGTTACCATTAGAAGATTTGGAAGACAAAGCAAAAATTGTTTTTAATGTTTATGCTGATGTTCTTCCATCGATAAAGCTAAATTTGATGCTCATCAATAGCTTTAATGATATTGAAAATAATCCTATTTGGAAAAAAATAATTATCGGAAAATCTGATGTAGATATTGCTAATCTGATTCAAGAACTAAATATGAATGATTGGATTAATCAAGGAAAAAAATACTTGCAAGAAAACGAAACGTGTCCTTTTTGTCAGCAACAAACCATTACAGATAACTTCAAAAATCAATTAGAAAATTATTTTGATGAGAATTATTTGAAAGATATTGAAACATTACAAAATCTAAAAAAAGAATATACCATTCTGACAAAGCAACTCATTGACCAACTTGACGAAATCGAAAATACTCAAAAAAAGAATAAAGATTCAAAATTAAACAAAAACAGATTTTCAATTTATTTAAAAACATTAGTTTCTCAAAATGCCCACAACAACGAATTACTCAACATAAAGCTAAAAGAACCTAGTAGAAGTATTGAATTAATTTCGCTGCACGAGCAGTTTGGTTTGATTGAAGATTTGATAGATGAAGCAAATAAAGAAACAAAAACTCATAATAATTTGATTGCTAACTATTCAAAAGAAAGAAATAGTCTAACAAATTCTGTTTGGAAATTTATTATCGAAGAGTTGAGAAGCGATTATGAACGCTATTTGAAGAAGACAAACGAAATAAGCAATCAATCAAAAATTCTGCATCAACAGAGAAATGAACAGTTGAAAGAGTATGAAAATATCAATAATCAGTTAGTCAAATTAAGTCAAGATACAACAGGAATTCAGACTACGATCAATGAAATGAATGAATTATTGAAGAAATATAATTTTTTAGATATCGAAATTGTAGCTACAAATGAAAATGGTTTTTATCAAATAAAAAGACAAAATGGAGAATTAGCAGAAGCTACATTAAGCGAAGGTGAAACTACTTTTCTTACCTTCATTTATTTCTTACAACTTACAAAAGGTGGAAATTCAGAACAGGCAGCAAATAAAGAACGAATTGTAATCATCGACGACCCAATTTCAAATCTGGATAATAAAGCAGTTTCTGTAATAAGTTTTTTGATTAAGGAAATGATAATCGATTTGCTTGAAAGTGAAGGTAACATCAAACAAATTATTCTGCTGACTCACAACAGCATTTTCAGCAAAGAATTATCATCAAGCAAAGAACTAAAAGAGGAAAAAGAAAATACGTGTTTCTGGATTTTGAAGAAAAATAATAATGTTACCGAACTTCAAAATTTTTCGAAAAGGTAAACAAAATCCTCGTTGACGGTTCATACCTCAACAACGGTTCAAACTATTCTATTTTCAGTCCACCGTCAACGAGATTACATCGTCGTTGAGGAAATCACTTTACCAAAACCTCATCAAAACTACTCTTTAAATTATTCAGATTATAATGTTTCATAGTCAGTCTATTTTTCAATGAATTCAAACCAAAATGAGAAGCGATTTGTGTCAAACTAACTGTTCCTCCGTGTGGATCGTCCATCAAAATTTGTTCTCTAGCTGAAGCATTTTGCTTTTCTCCTCCTTTTACATGAAAGTGCCACAAAATTTGCGAAATGACATCTAATTTTTGTCCTTTTTTAAAATAAAACGCTGTCCATTCTTCAAACCATTCTTCTCTTTTTTCTGCTATTTCGGAAGTGTAGAGCGTTGCAGAAGACCAGATATAAGCAAAATTTGTATCTACGTTTTTCTTGTATAATTTGTTTTCTTCTTCTACCCAACGGTATTCTGTCAGGGAAATAGAATTATTCTTTTCTCCTTCTTTTATGTTTTTACTCTGGTTTTTTTCAATCCAAATAAGCGTAAAAGATTCTATTTTATCAAAATCATAATTCTCAATTTCCTTTTCAGAATTTGCAGCCAAAAGTTCCATCAAAATAATTCCTCTACTTTTCCGATAAGGCGTATTTCTGTTGTGTTTTTGAAAAGCACCATTCAGAAGACAAAGCGTTCGACCTTTATCTGTAATTCCGATCCACGAACCACCAGCATCTCCATCAACAGGACGAAGAATTTTTGTATTATTTAAAGTTGTAAAAGAAGGTAATTCAGAGTTTTTACGAGTTTTTTGTTCGTCCCTACTTGAAGTAAGAAGGAAATTTTTGTTTTCTAAAGGAACAAAAGTAAGTGTACACATAAACAATTATGAATTATGAAATAATCAGCGTAGCTAATTAGAGATTACGAACAGAATGATAAATTAGCAAACAAAAGTATCTACAAAAAATGGTATTTCAAAAAGTATTTTCATTCTCCGTGTTCTCCGTAACTCTGTGTTCGAAAAATGTATTTCTGCCGTTGTTGGTGTTTTAGCGAAGCGACACCAACAACCTAACAATCACGAATTTTCATTTTCAAAAAACTTCCTATAAACAGGACTTCTATATGCAAATTGCGCCCACATTCCAGGATAAATAATGGCATCTAAAACCTTTGAAGAAGTATAATAATCTATATCATCTATAATAATACAATTATTTTCATCTACTTTTTTTATTCTGTGTTGGTGTTTCCACGTTTTGAGAGGAAAAGGCAAATCTTCGGCTGTGTCTATAAAATAAATTTCGGATTCTGTTTCGGCTTGTTCAACGATATAGGAAGTCCATTTTGAGCTATAAATCCCAAAATCTAACTCTAAATGCACTTCATCGCCAACCTTGCAGCCATCAAAACGGTTGAGTTTGAGCTTAGGAAAAGGAGGACTAAGTTTTAAAAATAATTTTTCGGTAAAACCATTCCATACTTCTTCAGCAGAACGGTTAATTGGAGTTTCAACAGTTAATTTCATAGCCAACAAAAGCAAATACTAAAGGAAAATGTTTTGTTATCTTTGTCAAACGTAGCTGACAGTTTCCAACTGTCAGAGATTTAGAATTTGATTATTAAACTCTAAATAAAAATACATACATTTTATTCTGACAGTTGGAAACTGTCAGCTACAGAATTAACTATTAAAATAAATGCTTTTCTCTGAAATTTTAGGTTTAGACGACCTCAAAAAAACGCTTACTTCTGCCGTTCATAATAACCACGTAGCACATGCACAACTTTTTTTGGGTTATGAAGGAAGTGCAGGACTTTCTCTTGCATGGGCGTATGCGACTTTCTTGAATTGTGAAAACAAACAAGAAAATGATGCTTGTGGAAAGTGTAGTTCCTGTATTCGTTACAAAAAACTAATTCATCCAGATTTACATTTTGTCTTTCCGACAGCAAAAGCGAAAGCCTATAAAGAGCGTGAGGAATTTATGAAAGGGTGGAGAGAATTTTTACCAAAACATACGTATCCAGTTTTACAAGATTGGTCAGATTTTTTGGAAACCGATGGAAAACAGTTTAGTATTTCGGTTTCAGAAAGCCGTTATATTTCAAAAATTTTATCTCTAAAAGCGTATGAAGGAGGTTATAAAATTATGATTTTGTGGTTGCCCGAATATATGAATGCCAGCGCAGCAAACGCACTTTTAAAAGGATTGGAAGAGCCTCCAAACAAAACTATTTTTCTTTTGGTAACAGAAAAAACAGACAGAATGCTCGCTACTATTCTTTCTCGTTGTCAGCTTATCCAAATTCCTCGTTATTCGGATAAAGAAGTGAAGGAATATTTGACAAGTCAGAATATAAAAGAAGAAGAAGCCATAGAAATTGCTCCTTTAGTAGATGGAAATCTAAATGAAGCGATGAAACTTAGTCAGCATACACAAAACAAAAATCAAGAGTGGTTTAGGGATTGGATGCGCCTTTGTTTCAAACACGATTATGCAGGTTTTGTTGCTCAAGCCGATTTGTTTCATAGCTTAGGAAAAGAAGGACAAAAAACGCTTCTGATGTATGCCTTAACTATTTTGAGAGAATCCTTGATTTCTAATTTTGGAACAGAAGAGCTTATCCGTACCGAATCCGAAACGCTAAAATTTGTGCAAAATTTTGCTAAAGTAATAGATGAAAGAAATATTTTTTCGTTGGTAGAAAAGATTGATGAAGCTTACTTTCACTTAGAAAGAAACGCTAATTCTAAAATTATCTTTATGGATCTGTCGGTTCAGATTGCTAGACTTTTGAGGTAAACTATTTTTGCCAGAAATGAAGATTATTACTTCAAATAATTCAATCCTTTTTTCGTTCTTTAATTATGAAATATCTGCAAAATCTTTATTTTCCTACGGCTATTTTATTATTGCTACTTACTTTTTTTGGGTACAAGACTTTTTTTGATAGTCAATATTCTGAAACGGAAAAAGAAATTTTTGGCTATAATTATAATCAAAATATAGGATTAAAGCAAGAATATACTGAACTAGCAGCAAGAGCATGGAGTAGTGTAGGAAGGCATTTTGAGGAAAGTGGAGTTGAAGAAAATAATGATGTAAAAAAAATACACACTCGTTTCAAGAAACAAAGAGATGAACTACAGAAAATTTATCAAGAAATTCATAATACCTATTTTGAAGAGCCGAGATTTGAGCTAGTCAAAGAAAAAGTAAAATCAAACCCCAAATATACAGAAGAGCGCACCGTCGTCGAATTTCCAAATTTGAAAGTCGTTACAGCCTTCAATGAATACGTGAAAAAAGTATCAGCTTTAGATTCTTCGCTTTTGAAGCGTTATCAAGATTTTGTATTTGAAGAAGGAATGAATAACGAAAAATTAGACAATTTTTATTTTGATACAGACGATTATTTGAGAGCTTTTCATTATTCTCGTTTTGAGGCACAACTCGCTACACTATATTATGAAGATGCAAAACTGCTTTCAAGAAAATATTTTCTTTTTCCTCTTGATTTGAAAGCCGAAGATATAAAAGTTGTGCCTTACGTGCATTACCAAAAAGGAAAAGAAAAACCGTATTATGTTACTACAATGAGTGTTATTCCTTTTGACAAACAGAATACTCGTATCGTTTACCCAGAAAATATAGAAACTAAATTTGATGAGAATGGATTTATTATCGTTCCAAAAGAATTTAGAAAAGGAATACAACTATTTAGTGTAAAAATTCCAACTTTACTCAAAGGAGGAGATACTATTTTTTCTATCAAACAAGATTTTGACTACCTAAACAAGTATTATAAAGATGAAGAATAAAGCTATATTTTCTGTTTCTCTTTGGGTATTAATAGGGATTTTTTGCTGCTCATACTTTTTCTTGAATGAGAAACAAGAGGAGAGAAATATTAAATCACTTGAAAGAAGTAGTAATTTTTTGATACAGAAAAGTAAGAAAGTTTTTTTAGAAGAATTACATGAAGGAGAAACTCAGATGGCAGAAACTGGCTACGACTCAAGAGACGTTAGTTTTTATGGCTCACTTCGGAAGAATCATGAACTTTCGGATTCTTTATACAAAACTGACAATTATAAGTGGATTTCATTAAAAAAACATTTGAAAGATAGCTCTTATCAGAATATTATTTCTACTAAAAGTATAGAGTTACTAAACTATGAAAATCCTAACTCTTCATTCCTTCAAAAATTTCATAAAATGACTTTGTATAGAATATATAATCAAGTTCAGATAATAGAGTTTAGCCGAGTAAGCTACTGTAATTTTATTGTTTTTGATAAATTTTCAATCAATCTTGTTCCTTTAAGTCCAAAAATATTTTTACATTACTTTGATAATCCCAAGCTATTTTCTTTTCAACTCTATCAAAACAATCAACCCATAGAGAACCTATATTTTGATGTAGAAAAAGATACAACACTTTATTTTCAAATCCGAACAGATTATTATGCAAATGATACACTCAATAATATTAAAAACTACAAACTCAAAATAAAAGCTGGACAGCGAAATGATTTTGAAGCAGAAGAAGTATTTTTGTAAGAGTTATGTTAATTATTCTTCCTCAATTCCCAAAATAGAATTGTAAAATTCTGTTTTATCAGTTCAGATTGCTAGACTTTTGAGGTAATTTTAAATTAAAACACTATGAAATTTATATTCTCTTTATTGCTTTTTATGGCAATTTCTACTAATGTATTCTCTCAAACAAAACTCATCACGATTGACTTTTTAGATGCCATTGATGAGCAAGCAGTTTATGTAGATACGCTATTGGTTTACGAGCCAAAAACAGATAGCATAATTTTTTATTCAGATAATTTTCGTGGTAAAAGCCTAAAAATTCATTTAGATACTACTAAAAGCTATGAAGTTTTTGCAAGACCCAAATTTTTTAGTGAACAAGGTTATAATGAGTTTGAAGTTATTGACTTAAATATGGCTTCTGATTCTGTGACCTATTACATAGCCTATTTATTAGATGCTGGTCGTTATCACCCTATTCAATTTGGAACAAGCAACAAATCTGATAATCTTAGTGCAGATGCAACTCAACGTATAGAATGGGTAAATGAATGGATAAAAAGAAAGAAAAACGAAGGACACGAAATTACATTAAGATTAACAATTGAACGAAATGAAGCAGATACACTCAGTTCAAGTGATATACTTTTCGAAAAAAATAGAAAGTTTGCTTTTAGAAAAGCCGTACAAAGTAAAGGTGCATTACAATGAGTCAAATTTTGTCATACCAACGATTGAATATTATTATGTTTGGCTTCGTGTAATAGATTATCCAACTAATAAGGAGTTTAGAGAAATAAAAACAAGGCATAAATTATAAGATTTATAAATAGTAAAATATCAATCCACAAACGTTTCTTTCATTATTTCCTTCACTTTTTTTATTGTTTTGGGTTCTAATGTTCCTATATTTTTTGTTATTCTAGTTTTATCTATGGTTCTAATTTGGTCGATTACAATGGAGTTTTTCTTGCCTTCTAAATCAAAAGAAATACGAGTAGGATAATTTTTGTTTTGCGAAGTAATAGGACAAATAACGATAGTTTTCAAATTGGTATTTATCTCATTTGGAGAAATAATAACACAAGGACGAGTTTTTTTGATTTCACTTCCTACTGTCGGATTAAGATTAACGATTACTATTTCGTATTGATTATAATTCATTTTTTTGAGTTGTGTTTTATTGTTCGATAATCTAAAATGACTTAATTTAAAGTTTAATCTAACTCCTCAAAATTTTCATCTTCAAAAATATCATCTATCAATAATTCATCATCTCCATTTTTGTGCATTGCTTGAAAAGCCTTTTCCCAACCCTGACGAGGTTTTGTAATAGGCTTCATAATTATACAATCCTCTTCCAAAATAAGCTCTATTTTATCTGTAATCTGATATTTTTCCAAAAGCATTTTGTTCAAACGAATGCCTTTTGAGTTTCCAATCTGAACTACTGAAATTTGCATAGTAATTTTATTTTTAGGTAAATTTGTAATTACAACGTAATTACTTATACCTTTGTTTTCTAAACTAGAATAGTTGAAATAAAATTTCCATCAAAACACAAAAAATAGTTACATCGGTAACTATATCAGCATTGTTTTTATCAGAATCAGCAACTACAAAAGCCGTTTTAACGTATTTTATAATAGACAATATAGCCACAAAAAAGATTACCAAAACGCTACTGATTATGTTTCACTATCATACTTTAAGAAAAAGACCACACGCCGAATTTCTTTCACAAAACAGAATTGACCCAATCACAGGCGACAAAATTCAAGAAGGTGATTGTATCGTAATTTGTGCTGCCTGCAAGTCTGCTTTTTTGGAAGAGAGTTGGAATTATCTGCGCCAGAAACATTGCAATCAGTACGGAACACTTAACAAAATTCCTAAACCAGAGAAGATATATTTTAAAGGAGAACCTCTGATTTTCTTACCTTTTGAAGTGAAAAATGAAGGTTCGTTTTTTAATGAACTTATATATAAGATTTCTCAATTTTCAACGAATATTTTTCTTAGTATCGTTCCTTTAATAGCCATTATTTTGGTTTGGTATTTTATTCCTTCTATAGGAAATGGAGGTTATGGTGCTTTATTTAATATAGTTGTGATGCCTATCGGAAGCCTGATTTTTTATATTTCTGTGGTCAGAAGCTCTTCCAACCAGACTACTTTTATAGGTCAGATAATTAAAAACAAAAACCGTTTTCTTATCAAACTTTTACGTCAGAATTATTCTAAAGGAAATTATTTTGCCATTAATCTCAAAAATAAAAGTATCGTCTCGAAAACGGAGTTAGAAGAAAAAGAAGTTTGTTTTTCCAATATTGAGAAGATTGTCTATATTTATAATGCTGACAAAATATTCAAAAAAAATGGACTTTTACTCTTACAGATTTGTCTTATTTTCGAAAAAGGAAACTATCAATTATGAATCTATTTTTGAAGAGAATGAAAGATACAAATTAGACGATTTTCTAAACAAATTACCTCAAAACCTAAGAGTATTTCAAAGATACAATATTCCAAATTATTAGTAGAATAATTCGAAATTGTACAATAGTAAAACATAATTGTTGAAACAAAAATGCACCATTCCCATCAATTAGAAAAACAAACTCATCAAGATTTTTTATTACAACAACGAGTTGATCCAATTACAGGCGAAGCAATAGAAGCAGGACATAAAATAGTAATTTGTTCGGCTTGTAAATCTGCTTTTTTTGAGGAAAGTTGGGAATATTTGGGTAGAAGGCATTGTAACCAGACACAAACGCTTACTCAAATTCCTGTTACCGAATCGCTTTGGTTGAAAGCAAAACCTTTTGACTTCTTACCTTTTAAGTTTGAAGGATTTGATAAGGAAACACATTATCAAAATACGGTTTATACTCTTATACAATTTTTATTATTATTGATATTTTCTATTCCTGTTCTGTTGCCTATTTTGCTTCAAGAAATGACCAATTTTAGCTTATTGATAGGTTTGAGTTTTTTTGCTATTAGTGCTTTTATTGTATTAGTAAATCTAAAATCAATTATTACTAAGTTTTTTGATAAGTACAAGAAACACATTTTCCCTATTCCTAAAGAAAAACATAAGTTAGCTATAGATTCGGAAAGGAAAACGTTTGTTTTTAGGACAGATTCTTTAGAAACAAAATTGTCGTTTAGTGATGTCGATAGTCTTTATTATAATTATCGTTTTTTTGAAAAAAATAAAACGGAACAAGAAAATATATATGAATTACGAGTAATCCTATATTTGAGGAAAGGTATAAGAGATAGAACGATTGACTTAACTACTCTTTATCGAAAGAAACAGATTACTAAATGGGAAAAATTTTTGAATGATTTGCCTGATTCCATTAAAGTACAGGTTGGGGAAGAGTAAAATTGAAATTTATAGATTACAACATGAGTATTATTTTAAGTTGCAGAGCAGTGTAACCTTTATAGAATGGTAAAAAACAAACTATTATTTCGTGAAAAACAGGTTCAGATACAGAATTTGAAAAATGACCTTTATATTGATTATTTAGAATAAATTGTAATTGATAAAATAGTAAAAAATAATTTCGAAATAAATGCACCATTCCCATCAACTAGAAAAACAAACTCATCAAGAATTTTTACCTTTTGAATTTGTAGGTTTCGATACAAAAACCTATTTATCTGATTTTCTGCAAGCAGTAATAACTCTTATTGCTTATGGATTAGGTATTTTGCTCCTTCTATTTTTGCAAAACTTATTTGATGCAAAATCTAGTTCTGTATTCAAATTTCTAAATAAATATCCATTATTATGGGGATTGTACGTTCCTGTAAGTATTATATTCATGTTTGGAATAGGTTATTTTATGCATCTACCTAAGAAATTAGTTTTTTTATTGCCTTATTCTATCCGTAAATTTTTTATTAAAGTTTCTAGACAACATCGTATCGGAATAGACAAAGAAAACGAAGAATTGTTGTTTTTCAATGAAATGAAACAATTTGTTTTGCCTCTTAAAAGCATACAACAAATAAAATATTCTTTTAATTATGTAATAGATGATGATTCAAAATACAAAGACGTATGCAATTTGAAAGTAATTTTAGAATTCAAAACAGAAAATAAAATCAGAAAGAAGACAGTAAACTCAAAGCTAAGAAAAATTCATTTTTATAAATGGGAAGAGTTTTTGGAAAAGTTGCCAAACACTATTCGTGTTCAAACATTTATTCCATAAAATAATTTTTACCCAAAAAAATAATCTATTCATCGAAGAAAATCAATCGTTCGTCTAAAAAAATAACGCATTTATCGAAAAAAACTTTAATTTCCATACAATTTTGGTCTGCAACTGGCGTTATAATGACAAAGAAAGCAAATAAAGAAATAGTTGTAAATCAGAAAAATGATTTAACTTTACCTTTATATTTAATTGAATCTACATTAAAAGGACTTTCAAAACAAGAACTATTTTATCATCTCTATACACTTTAAGTAAACTATGAAAAAACAAAACACAACACTTCTCTCTCTATTTACAAGAGGAATTATCGGAATGGCAGCTCTTACTCTTCTCATGTTTTGGGGAGTTACTTTTTCGGCAAACGCTCAGGAGTTTGGAATGGAATACGCACAAGACGGCTACAACCATAACTCTATTCGTCCTCTGCACGAATCGCATATTATGTACAAAAAGACACTTTGGTTTAGAATGTCTTTAAAAGAAAAGCAAAACCTTCCTTTCTTTGCCGTTGAAAACGAAATTACGAAAGTAATCATCGATGCTGTAAAATTAGGAATTATTCGTCCTTACAAAAACGATTCTTTGCGTACTCGTATGTCACAGGAAGAATTTTTGGAAAACTTGACTATTCCATCTGAAGAAGTACAATTGACAGAAGAAGAAATTGCGATGGGCTTTACACAAGACGACCTTGGTGGTTTTGGTGGAGGAGGAGATGATTGGGGTTCTGGTGGCGACTGGGGTGGCGACGGTGGAGGTTCTGCTGAAGTTGAAACGGTAGCTAACGAGTTTTATCCTAAGCAACTTCATTTATTAGAAATCAAAGAAGATTTGTTGTTTGATAATAAGCACTCTCGTATGAAGCACGATATTCAGGCTATTACAATTATTATTCCTGCTGAAATGAATCCTTCAACAGGTTTGGAGAAAAAATTAGCTGCTTTTTCGTATAAAGAATTAGTTCAAAATCTTTTCCGTGACAACTCACAAGCAATTTGGTACAATGAGCGTAACAACCGTCATCACAGAAATTTGGAAGAAGCATTTGATTTGCGTTTATTCAATGCTCGTGTAATCAAATATGACAATGCTAGAGATAATATGATTGTTGATATTTATGAAGATCAACGTTCTGCGCTTATTGCAGCTCAACAATATGAGCATCAATTGGTAGAATATGAAAGTAATCTTTGGGAAAACTAAGAATTGATTCATAATTTAATACTCAATTTTCAATTAAGGAAAACCTTTTTTACAGATTTGTAGAAAAGGTTTTTTGATTTTTTAGTAGTCAATCAAAACAATTTAAGTTTTCATTGCTTTTTAACGTATCTTTGAATTTTTAAAACAGATATTTATTCATTATTTTTTCAACACTAATTTTTCTCAAATGAACACTAACTATTATTCATTAGTCATTGCATTTTTATTTTTCGTAACTGGTTTTGTAGCTTGTAAAGGCAAAGAAAACAAAGACACAGCAACAGACACAAAAACATTTACAACCGAACAATTGATGGACGTTCGTTGGAAAGCAACTTCTGGAGTAGAAGGTGGCGAAGAATTAAACTTCGCTAAAGATGCTGAAAAAGGCGATTTGTCGTATGTAAGAATGTATGGCGAAGGAACAGCAGCAAACAAAGTAACAGGATATTGGAAACTAGAAGACGGCAACAAACTTACTTTGGAAGACTGGGACGAAACTACCCAAGCCGTAAAACCTGCTGAAACATATACCATTCAATCTATGTCTGATACAGAAATGGTATTGTCAGGAAACGGAGGAACAAGAACTTATACAAAAATCTAGTATAAAGATTCCTTAATTTTAAGACTTTTATACAAAAACTGTGTTTCTTTGTAAACGCAGTTTTTTTTATGCATTATTGTTTCCTTTTTTTTTCCTTTTGTTTCCCCTTAATTTTTTCAAAAAATATCCTGACTAATGATTCCATTTCCAAGTTCAAGTGAATATGCTTCTTTTTATTCCAATTATATAAAACTTATTGGAGAATATATTGCCGAAAATGAAGTTGAAGATATTGTAGAAATTCTCTCCACAATAGGAGAAAAAACAAAAGAAAAATTTGCTCAATTTTCAGAACAACAGTCTTTGTTTAGGTATGAAGAAGGAAAGTGGAGTATCAAAGAACTTTTGGGGCATATGATTGATACCGAACAAATTATGTCGTACCGTGCTTTGAGTTTTTATCGTGGAGAAAAGCAATCTCTAGCAGGTTTTGATGAAAATGAATATGTTAGAGAAGCAAATTTTGATGCCATTCCGTATTCTGATTTATTAGAAAGATATGAAATTATTCGTAAATCTTCGGTTGCTCTTTTCAAAACTTTTGATGCTGGACAAACTTCCAAAACAGGACAAGCGAGTGGAAGAGAAATGTCTGTTCGTGCACTCGTTTATATGATTGCAGGACACGAAATTCATCATTGGAATATTTTGGAAGAGCGTTATAAGTAGGCAAAAATTATGTCGTCAATGTCTTGCCAACAACGGCAAGTTTTATTTGTCAAAGAACCTGTTTAAACTTTTCAACTAATACTTCCTTTAATATTCGTATCACATTCCCCATTATCAACGTCTTTATTATCTTCAATAACTGACGATTGCTAAGGGAAAAGCTAATTTTTTGAGATTTTCTCCCTTAGCAATCGTCTGTAATCAGTCGTTGATAATGGGAGTTACCAAAGTTCAAACATCTTCAAATTGTAATTTCTATTTTTTTCAACAAAAATCTTCTTTCCTTCGTTTTAAGGTTTGGTTCTATTACCCATTATTATTATTTATTGTCAATTATTTATTTATGAAAAAAGTTATTTGTTCTACCCATTTTTCTCATTCTTATTGTTTGTCTTATTTTTCGCTTTCATTTTTTGCGATACTGTTAGTTCTTCTTTCAAGTTGTAACTCTAAAGAATTGCCAGAAAATGAATATCTTATAGAAGGAAAAGTTGATAATCTTTCTCAAGATATGAGATTGATTGTTTCTGATATTAGTACAAAAGATATAGTTGCACTTTACGAAGTAGCTGTCAGAAAAAATGATAAATTCAAACTTAAAGGAACGATTACTGAACCTACTCCTTTTTATTTGAGTTTGCTCAACGAATCGGACAGTACATTTTCACCTGAAAATAATTTAGTTGTGTTTTTCAAACCTTCAAGAATGGAAATCCAAGCCGATGCAGGAAAACTTTCAGAAGCCAAAATTACAGGTTCTCGTTCGCATTCACATTTTAATATGTACACAAAAGCAACAGGAGATTATAAGAGAACAATGAACGAAATGGAAAGGAAAATGATGAATAGCGTACAAAAAGGAGATACTACAAACTATCAGGCAGCACTAGTAGAATTTGGCAAACAGTATGAAATGGACAAGGAATACAACAAAAAATTTCTTACAGAAGATTCTATAGAATATGCCGTTCGCTCGTTTTTGGCTGTTAATTATATGTTAGACGAAGATTATCTGACAGAATTAAAGGGATTAGTAAAAGGAAAAACATCTACTTGGACAAATCAAATCAATTCTTTCATAAAACAAACAACACCTATTTCGGTCGGACAAACGGCTCCTAATGCTTCAACACTTCAAGATGTAGAAGGCAAATCAATATCAATTTCTGAATTAGAAAAAAAACCTACTGTTCTTTATTTTTGGGCTTCTTTTCAACCTGTCTCGGCTATACAAGTTCAACAGTTTGCGCTTTTAGATACTTCTAAGATCAAAAAAGAGTATCAATTTGTAGGAATTTCTTTAGACACAGATACTGATTCTTGGAAAGAAACAATAAGACAATTACCTGCATCGCACAAACAATTTATTGATGGTTCGTCAGACAAAAAAGTAGCTATATCTTATCACTTGACTGATTTGCCTTTATTTATAGTTTTAGATGAAAATCACAAAATGATTTATAAAGCCAGTTCAATAGAGAAATTAAATGCTTTTTTGATGAAATAGGAGGATTAAATTAGATAAATTATGAATACAGAATTAGAACAGCTAAAATATCAAATCATATCTTCAATTGTTTCTTTGAATGATACAACTTCGCTATCAGAAATAAAAAACTTTTTAAAAAATAGTTTAAGTACATTTCAGACCAATAAGAATACGTTTTTCGTTCTTACAGATTCTGAAAAGTTGTTTTGGAAGATTGTCTGTATGGCTGCAATAGAGTATGAAAAAGCTATTGAAGAGTTAGTCAATCACCCTTTGTCTTATCTTTTTGAGTTTGAAGAAATTTTAGCTCAAAAATTATATAATCTGGACAAGAAAAAATTGGCGTTAGATATTTATGGTTCTAATTCTGTTTCTAAAGACGATTTTCTGTATGTTCGTTGTTTTATAGTTTGTCAAGGTAAATTCTTTTACGAAAAAATAACGAACAATGAGATTGATATAACTAGTCAAACCTTTGAACCTTTGCTCTATTTGAGTGAAAAAGCCTACTTTCAAAAAACTCAAAAAGAATTACCTGCTCTTCCAACTTCTGTTAGTTATGAAACTGGAAGTAATAAAGAAGAATGGATATGAGTAAAAATGAAAAAGTCATTGAATTGTATTTATCTGTATTTTAAATCCTAACAATCCTTTACCTATCAATTACGGCATTTTGTAGCTAATCATTAAAAAATGAAAAACGAATTTGATTATTTACTTATCGGACAAGGTTTAGCAGGTTCAATATTGGCTTATACACTTCTTGAAAAAGGAAAAAAAGTAGTAGTTCTGGACGAGCCAAAATTTCAAAATTGCTCACGAATAGCAGCAGGAATTTGTAATCCAATTACAGGACGTAATCTTGTCAGAACTTGGAAATACAAAGAATTATTTACTTTCCTAAATGATTTTTACCCAAAATTAGAAAAACAATTTAATCAAAAGTTCTTTTTTCAAACTCCTATTTATCGCCCTTTCCAAACACTAGAACAGCAGCAAGATTGGTCGGTAGAAGAAAACAAAGAAACAGAGGAAGTAATTTATCCTAAAAATAGTCTGTTTGAAGAAAATGTAAATGATAAATTAGGAGGACTTTTAATAAAAAATGGTGGACATCTGCGAACTGATATTTTCTTAGAAGCAATCAAAAATTATTTGATAGAAAAAAAAGCATACAGAGAAGAATTATTTGATTTTGATAAATTGATTTTAGACAATAAGGAGAGTAATTCGAAAGTAGTTTATCAAGATATTGAAGCCAATCACATTATTTTTTGTAGAGGTGTTCTGGATAAAGACAATCCATTTTTTCATAAATTACCATTTGCACCTGCAAAAGGAGAAATATTGCATATTGAGTTTGATAAAAATGAAGACACAGTTAGAAAATTAAATCAATTGATTCTTAATAAAGGTTGCTGGCTTGTTCCGTATGAAGAAGAAATTTATGGTAAATTAATTGAAAATAATTTGAATGACAAAGTAAATGGTTTGAGCCAAAATAATTTGGATAAAAATACAGTTACAACTTTTCGTACAGGCTCAACTTACAATCACGATGATTTAACATTAGAACCAACCGAAGAAGCAAAGCAGGAAATTGAAACCAAACTTCAAGCAGTTTTGAAACTAGATTATCAAATTAAAAAACAAGAAGTAGGAATCAGACCAGCTACACGCACACGTTATCCACTTATGGGAACGCACATCAATTATCCTCAAATGAGTATTTTTAATGGTTTTGGTGCAAAAGGAGTTTCAATGATTCCTTATTTTGCCAATGAGTTTGTAGAATATTTATTTACTGGAAAAGAATTAGATAGAATAGTTAGAGTTGATAAATGGCTAAATAAATAATTGTAAGAACATAATTATCTGGATGTGTTTTTGTCGAACACAGAGTTACAGAGAACACAGAGAATGAAAATACGGTTTAAAATAGTATTTCTTTGATATATTTAATTCTGATTGAGTAATTAATGATTAATTACAATTAGGAACGAAACTTGAATATTCTACCTTAAAATATAAATTCAAAAACCCATTAATTCATTAATCTATGAAACAAAATAAACTATTTATCACACTAATTTTACTTCTATTTTCTTTTAACTTATTTGCCCAAAAAAATGAAGTAGCCGAAGTAATTGAAAAAGTAGAATTCAAAAATATTAGCAATAATAAAGTAGGATTTCCAGAAGGAAAAATAAATTCAATTGCCATTGATGGAAATGACACAAAATGGATTGCTACCGAAAATGGTCTGGTTGCTTTTTATTCTGATTCTACTGTCCGAACGTTTAACAGAGCGGGAAAGTATGATTCTTTGATTGACAAAGTGAGTTCGATTCGTTTTGATAAAAAAGGAACAATTTGGCTCGGTACTTTTTCGAATGACATTGTTAGTGTTGTTAATTTGGATGCGTATGGAGAATATATTTGGCATACAGAAATTCCTACATTTAGCAATAAAAGTTTTTATATTAATTCTATAGATGTAGATTCGAAGGGGGGAAAATGGATTGCAACAGCAGAAGGTGGACTTTGGCATATTGCAGCCGACAACAAAAAGACGATTTATAACAATGAAATCGAACCAAATATTCCAAGTGACAGAATAAATGCTGTTACGGTTGATAATAATGATATTGTTTGGGTAGGAACTTCAGCAGGAATGTTTAATATAGAAAATGGAAAATTCAAAGATGCTTTTGATGTAACTGATAGTGGTTATGGGTATGATAATGTCTTGCATATTGATTTGAGACCAGATGGAAATCTGTGTGTAACTTCTCTAAATCGGAAAAACAAACAGTTTTTAGTTTGTAATCAAGAACTATTTAAGATGTCTAAAAGGGTCGTTAAATCTAAAAATTTTAGATTTAATGATGTGATAGTTACTCCAAATAATAATGTTTGGATAGCAGGAAATAAAGAAATTATCAAATTCTCAAAAGAAGAAGCTCCTATTTTTTATGACCAAGATTCTGGATTAGTAGTAAGTGCAGTTACGGCTTTGGCGTATGATATTAATAATGATATTTGGCTCGGAACGGCAAAAGAAGGATTATTCAAAATGCAGTTTAAGAAAATAGAAATCCCCAAAGAAGCACAAGAAGTAAAAGAGGTAATTAAAGAAGTTATTGCAATTATAGAAGTAGAAAAACCTGAAATAAAAGTAGAAACAGAAATCATCAAACCAACTATCGAAATTGCAAAAATAGAAGTTCCGAAGGTAATTTTCAATAAAAAAGAAATCAAAAAGGGCGAAGCCATTAGTTTAGAAAACATTGAATTTAACATCAAAAGTTACTCGCTAAATAATGCAGAAGGTGTACAACTTTTAGTGGATTTTATGAAGGAGAATCCGAATGTTAGAATAGAAATTTCTGGACATACAGACAGAGATCCACACCCAGCGCATCCAAGTTATGCACGTATTGCCAAGCAGCAATTAGATTTGTCTTCGCAGCGTGTCGAAACGGTTTATCGTTATCTGACAGATAGAGGAATTGATCCTTCAAGAATAGAAAAAAAGGCGTATGGAGGTACAAAACCACTTGTTAATGCTAATTCTGCTGGAAATAGAAGAGTAGAAATGAAAATTTTAGAGGTAGAATAAATGGAAAATGAAATGAAAATTCCTCGTTGACGACGAAGTCTCAACGAAGGTTTGAAACATAAAAAACGAACTATTTTATAAAATATAGTTCGTTTTTTGTTGTGAAATTCTATCAAATTCTGACTACAGATTATTTACAAAGTTTAATTAGCTTTGAGAGTTATTTCTTCAAAAAAGTTATTTGTATTATTCCTCACAAAATTCTCATTTTCTTTGCCTGTATTTTTTTGTTCGGTAATCACTACTTTTTCATTCTCTTTTTTCTCAATTCTAAACCAATTTATGACTTTTCCTTTTTTATTTTTTTGAGAATAATAAGCAACGTAACTCATTATAGAACACATATTTGATTTTTCTTTATGCGAAGTAACCGACCAATTTATTAAATCTGTATGTATTGCAGTTTCATCTTGACAATTAATTAAGTAAAAAGGAAAATCTGCATCTGTTTTTGTAATAGAAGTTCGAACAAGAATTATTTAAAAATATAGTTATAGTACACTTTTTATAGTTCAGAAAACGTGTAATCGCTTCAATATTCCATTTTGTATGTTTACTGTTTTCTTCTAAAAAAAGGGTATTTATTTTCTCTTCTATATCTTTGATATTTTCCTCTGCAAGCGCAACTAATTCTGTCTTTCCCATAACAGAACTTTCATTTCTGTCTCCTAAAGTAGCTGGAACATTATTTTTATTTTTTGATTTATAGGCTACAGGACCATTTATTCTTGAATTAAAACTAAAAGGAAAGTCAAAAAAGAAATTTGAAATTAGTAGCATTCCAATTAGTGTTGCAGCTATGGACAAACCATATCGCCATAACTTTCTGGAAGGGGTTTGACTTTTTTCTTCCTGTTTTTCGTTTATCAAAACTGAATTATCTATGACAATTTGATCAAAAAGCATATCTGATTTTATCTTTTGCTGGGTTATATAAGTATCAAGTTTTCCGTTTTGAAGAAGCAATAAGAAATCAATATAGAGTTCTTTTGAGTAAATATTTTCTTCTAAATGCTGCTCTATAATTTGATTTTCTTCACTTGAAAGTTCGTTTTTGATGTATTTAATCAAGTCTTGAACGCTTATCATTTCGGATAGTAGAATATCACTTTCTTCATCGTTTTCTTCAATTTTGTTTAACTCCGATATATATTTATCAAGAGAATTATTTTTTTGAAGGTAATTTAATCTTTCCAAAATTTTGATATTTTCTTTTTCGTTTAGAAGAATAGTTTCTACATAGATTTTTTCTTCTACTGACAAAGTTCCTTTTACAAAAGCGATTAATAATTCAAATGGTGTTTTCATTTTGATTTTTGTTTAAAACACAATACTAAAACTGTGTTTGAAAATGTTTTATATGTTGAAATTAAATTGATTTTTTTGTTATCAATAGGGATATCGATGAGGGTAAGGGAAATATTCAAAACCAATTCATATATTTTTTTAGTTTTTATTTTGATAGAAATATTCTAAGTAAAAACAGATTGTATCTTGCCATTTCAAAAATGTTTTTTGTGTTTCTGGCAGTTCATTGTCTTTATTTTTTAGCCATTCTTCAACGTTTTTCATTTGCTTATCTTTTAGCGTAGGAAAAGAACTATTCAAAATAAAGAGTAATTCATTTTCACTCATATTTTCCTTTTTTTGTTCCCAAGAATGAAGATTTAGAGAAGTGTTTTTTTCCAAACGTTGTATCTTATATTCTGAAAATTGTATTCGTTCGTCTAGTGTTTTTGTATGCGTTTGAGAGAAAAAAAATTTTTGTATTATTTCCATTTTTGTATAAAGAATACGAAAATTATCTTCGGCTGCTTTATAGTTTTTTCTGGCAGAATCTGGAGTAGGCAAGTCTATCGTTTCAGCAATTTGTCTCATACTCATCTCCTTATAATTGCGCAAATACATACAACTTCGCTGCTTAGAAGGCAAAGCACTTACCGACCAATTTACGACTTGTTTTAATAGAATTGGTTGAGCTTCTTCTTCATCAGTAAAAACTCCAATTGCTTCGTTTAATGAGAATGAAGGTTGCTTTTTTAGTTTTGTATAAACATCAATTACTTTAAAATTATAAATTCCTGTAAAATAAGGAACACCTTTTTTGAGTAATTTTTCTGCTTTTTCTTTATTCGTTTTAGCTTCTTCAATGTGTTCGAAATAGGCATCGATAGCCTTATCTCTAGCTTCCTCCCAATGATGATTCAAAAATGTTTTGTACTCTCCTTTTCTCTTGTACTTTTCCTTTTTTGTATGGATAACTGTTTCTACAATTAAGAAAATTTGCTCATACATTTTCTTTTGGTTGCCTGCTGTTTGGAAGTAATTGAAGAGATATTCTTTGAGTGCTTCATTTTGATTGCGCATAAAAATAAATTTCTTAATTGTAGTTAGAAAAAAACAGTTGTGTCTTTACTTAGAAGTCTCTTTTTTGATGTAAAAACGGATATAGATTTTGAGAAAATGAAATAAAAGTAGATTTTGAATTATAGTTTTAATGAAGCATAATTTTTGTGCAAAGTGATAATACTAGCATAAAAATATTTAAAACAGTTATTTTTCCATAGCACTAGGTTTGCAAACCTAGTGCTATGGAAAAATAATTTTACCGAATAAACACAATTCTATTATGAAACATTATTTATCAAAAATTATCTTTTTTGTGCTTTTCTTTGTCATTTCTTATTCTCTAATTTCCTTTCAATCTTCACCAGAAGGAGATACAAAAGAGAAAAGCAATAGATTTGTAGTGCTTATCTGTGCTGCAAATAACGATGAAAATCAAGTTATAAAAAATGGAGTAGAAAAAAATATAGAATCAATAAATCAAATAGCAAAAATGTATGCACATTATCTAAATAAAAAATATATTGTTCATACTTTTATTGATGAGAATTTTAAGCGAATAAAATTAATGAATGCTATTGAAGAAGACAATATTTTACAAAAAGGCGATATTGTACTTTTCTATTATGTAGGACACGGAAAATCAGCAAAATCAGAAACTGAAAAAAGACCTTTATTAATTTTTGATGGCAAAGACAAATTTTGTCCAAATATTAATGCTATACATTCTACCATAAAACAAAAGGTAGGAAAGCAAAACACAGTCATTTCAATAGCCGAAACTTGCAATGCAAAAATAAATAGTACTATTGCAACAACTCAAAATAAAGATATACTCTCTATTGCAGGAGAAGAATCACAAGTAGATGAAAATGTAAGAAAAGCAATACAGGATATTTTTAAGCAGGACAAAATTATATATTCAGCTAGAAGAGGAGATAAAGCCTATATTTATAATAATGGAGGAGTTTTTATGAATGTTTTCAAGAACTATATGCAAAAATCTAGTTTGGATTTATATGTTAGAAAATATCCAAATGAAAATGTATCTTCTCATATATTTAAAAGTATAAAACAGAAAGTAGAAAGTACCTCAATTACAGATACTTATGATAATATTCTTCCTTCTCAGACTCTAGGATATGAGTAAAGACAGATTACAAATCGCATTTTTTCCATAAAGTAGGGGTTTGCAAACCCTACTTTATGGAAAATATTTACTGTTATTGATGCCTCTCCCTATCAATAACTTTACTTTTTACTTTTCACTCTAACTTTAGCATTTTTTCGTTTTTGTTTTTTGATAGCTCGTTGTATTTTTGGCAATGTACCGACATCATATTTGATTTCGCTTTTTGCATTTGCTTCTTTATTATGAATATCTTCTACTTTGATATAACATTTTTTTGTGTAAAAATCTTCATCTAATATTTTCTCTTTTGTATTTACATTTTTCTGATTTCCTCCTACATTTGTTGTGATTTTTGCAAGCCTGTTTTTGCCTTCACAATCTCCTTTACAGACATAAATAGCTACATCCGAAACGCCTTCAGATTCCCATTTTATCACTAATTTATTTTCTTCATTTGCTCCTCGTCGGCTAAATACTTCTACTTCAACATTTTTTATGTAGCTGCGTTTTCTGTTGGAAGAATTAATTCCAGTTATGAAAAAAACATCTGAAACAAGCGAAATACTAGGGTTTTCTGGATGTTTTATGTGAAATTTGTACGAACTGCATATCATTTCTTGTACCAATGTATCGACGAGTTTTAACTTAAAAGTTCCTCTCTCGCCCTTTTTTATTTCCGAAGTATCTAAGGAACTCAATCGATACCAATTTTCTTCTATATTATTTCCTTTATTCCCCCACAATTCTACTTCTATTGAATCTACAGCATAAAATTCTTGTTTTGCAAGTTGTTTTCAACCTGTTGAATCTTCTTCTGAATTACTAGAAATATTTATAGACATAGGCTGAATAATTACTTTACTTCCTGCTTTAAATGTTTTTCCTTTTATAGAATCTATAGATTGCTGCGTCCATTTCCAGTTTGTTATCTTCAAATTTGTAGTAGAGTTTGGATTACTTACAATTAATGTTTCTGTTGGATTGACCAAATAGCGATGCGAATTTTCTATGAGTTGTGCTTTCCAAGTGCTTCCTATTTTTGTATTCAAAAACTTAAAACTGCGTTGTACATAAGCATTATTTGTTACTTCTTTTTTGTCTTTTTCCTTGTTTTCATCTCCGTTATTTTCATCTTTTTTATCAACATATTGCATCATTACTTCTATAATCGAAAAAAACGGTATCTCCTTGAATAAGAAGTTGAACAGACTGAATAGGATTTGCACTTGTAGGAGATTTCAAAATAAGATTTTCCTTTTTTAATCGCTTCGGCAGATGAGTAACCCAGTAATAACTCAATGTTTTCATACCATAATATTGTTCTTCCAAACCTTTACTATCTACTGGAACTTTGGTTTGTAAAAAATCAGGATGTAACAAATCACCTGTAAGAGAAAGTGTTAATTCATTTTGTGTTTTGTGGTCAGCAGGCAAATTGGCGAGTTGTTCGGTTACCGACAAAAGATTGATAAGTGTAAGCGAATCTTGTTTTTGTATCTCTAATTTGTTGACAGTAGAAAGAGTAATCGTATTTTCATCATGCTCTTTTTTACTTTTCTCTTTAGAAAGAAAATTTGTAGGATTTTTAGGATTGACTTTAAGATTAATTCTAGAATCAGTTTTAATTTCTGTAGAATCAGTCATTTTTTGAGCTAATTCTATTTTTATACTGTTCTTTGCTTCAACTTTTATTTTGGTAGAATCGGTAGGAGAAAAAATAGTAAATAATAATAGGAATAAATAAGTCATACTGTTTTTTTTGATAAATAGGGTTTCAAAATTCTTACATTCAATCTACTCAGCAGGCGTACATCCATCTGGCAGACTAGGAACTTGAGCATCTACTCTTGTAAAATAAGAAGAAAAAATATCTTGGTCATCATTATAAACCACTCGTACTGTAAATGTTTTTATGGTATTATCTGTATAAGGAGGATCAATATTTCGCTTGTTTCTAGTTCCTATAAAGTGCTGTTTTATTTGGATTGTACCTTCCCATTGATTTTTTTTGCCAGCAATAGGTTTAAAGTTTTGTTCACTTATTACCTTCGTTCCGTGATTGGCTAAATTCCATTCTTCCAAATGAATATCAATATCTACATACAATTTTCCAGCTCTACGAGTAAGATAGTTATAAAGATTTTTGAGATAACTATCTACATTTTGCGTAGAAATAGTCTTTCTTCCTAGGTTAGAAGTTTGATATTTTGCTGCTCCGTTTCCATTGAAAAAATTAACTATTATACTATGCCATTTCGTCTCTGCTAACTGTCTTCCTAGAGAAGCATCTTGAACATCTTGCAGCAGATTGAGATAACTCACGACATCCAACGTCGAACTATTCACAAGATATTTATACGCACGATTAGATAATTCTTTATCGGCATCAGCTTCATCAGAATTGTCAGAATCTGCTGAAACTGTTTCTATAGGCGCATTTGGAGCAGAAACACCAGAATTAGAATTTCTCTCTCGTACATCAATTTCGTAGTAAGGAATCTGTTTTACATTCAAACTGTTTGCTGATAATTCTGTTTTTTGTTTTACGTTTTCTAATATATCTTTGAAAGTAGTATTGCCCAAAGTGTCCATAATAAAAGCATTTCTAAGTTCGGTTTTTAGTTCAGAAATATGTAAAAACTCTCCTTTGTTTCCATACGTATAAAGTCCTTTTTCAGAACTCAGCAGCATAACAAAACCGTCTTGTAAAAACAGTTTGCGATTACTCTCTTTGATAGACGAAGCAACAGTTGCGTTTGGGTCAGTAGCTATAGATAATCCTTGAGTAGAAGTAGAATCAGAAGAATTATCTGCAATCACTTGTTCTTGTGGAATAATTCCAGAACCATTACACGCACTAATTACGCTAAAAATAAGATTGAACTTTTTTGAGTATTTATTTTTCAGATTATCTACCAAATCACTCACTTTATAAAATTGCGAACCTCCAGTAATAGGATTATAAAGCTTTATAGAAGGATAAGGACTTCCCTCTTCATCCTCAATTCCGTGCGTTCCTATCGACAAAACAAGAACATATTCCACTTCATCTGAATCAGGAATGGCATCCAAATGAGTGTAAAGTTGTTGTCTTGAAGCATTTTTTCCTTCCAAAATAAAAGGTCTTCCAAATACTTCGAAATTTTCTTTGTCTTTCACAATTTCTTTTATCATTCCTTGCAAAACTTTTCTTTGATGCGAGTTTTCCCTCTTCAAAACAAAATTGTACATAGAAAGTGCAGAAGAAGCTACACTATTTGTATCAGCTAGATGAATGTAAATAATCTGACGTTTTTTGTTATTTTTATCTGGCGTAGAGTTTTGATTAGGATTCTGAACAGGTTGATTTTGACTAAATCCAGTTACAAAAACAAAGAAAAGTAAAATTAATAAGGATAGTTTTTTCATAGAAATAAGTGAGTAAAATAATATTTTAATAAATCGTTTTTATTTTATATTTCGTCAAAATTACATTGCTATAATTCCTCTTTTCTCAAATTGAAATTGTCCTACATTATTCGTTCCTCCATTATCATAAAAATTAGCATCAAAAATATGCACTTCTGTTTGAGAGCCATTTTTTCCAGAAACAAAAATTTGTCCTTCATCTATCAAAACATCAAAGGCATTACTTACCGTTGTACTTTGCAAAATTTTGGGTTTAGAAGGAGTACTGACATCATAAACTATCAATCTATTTTCATCACAAACATAAAGCAACTTATTTTCATCATCTAAGGCTAATCCTTTTGGCGAAACCAGTTCAGTAGAAGCTATTTTAGTAGGATTTTTTGCATAATTGCGAAGCTCAATAACTTCTAAAACATTTCCTTTTCCGTTGATACAATCAGAATTCAAGGTAACATAAGCATGTGTTTGGTTTGCCACAACAGGGTCGCAAGAAATACGATGATTATACTTACTTACCAAATTTATGTCATCAGGATTCTTGATATCATAAATATAAAAAGCAGACTGCGCACCAATAAAAAGTTTGTCGCAATCTGTAACATACGTAGTTTCAATATCTTTGGCAACACTAATTTTGGTAGGTCTTTCTATTCTTTTATTTTCTTTTGTTTTTTTGATATTTATGATGTGCAGTTTTTCGCTATCTATCGAAAAAAGAGTATTGCCACTAAGTGTAAAAGAAGACATGGAACCTTGTGCAGACGAACCTTTTGAAGCTGCTATAGTAAGTTTGTCGTTCCAATCATAATATGAATTTATAAAGAAATCTTTTATAGAAGACATATCAGTACTCGCTATTGGTTTTTCTCCTAGATTAATAAAAAAGGGAGTACTTCCTGGCGCAGGAATAAATTGAATCTGTCCATTTTTGGCACGTCCTCTATCATTTTTCTTAAATAATTCTTTTCTTCTGGCTATTTCTTCTGCTTTATTAAGGTTTTCTCCAAGGTCTATCGCAACCAAATCATCTTGATTTTGAGTATAAAGAATACCATCTTTTATGACTGCATCGGTACTTCCAACAATCGAAATCATTCCGTGTAAAATAGGATTTTCCGAATTAGCTACATTATGAATTACCCAACCCCAACGAGGAATATTAACCAAAACAAAGTTGTTGTATTTGATTAATTTTTCCCCTTCTGGAAGTGCTGTTACTCTGTTGGTAGAAGATTTTTGATGCGTAAAAGAGAGTAAAAAAATGACTAATAAAAAGCTCATCAGTCGTACATATTTTTGTTTTGGAGTAGTCATTTGTGATAATTTTTATCTTAAAATAATAAATAATAATGAATGTTGAAGAGTGATAATTTAACGATGGATTTGCCAATTATACCAGCGATATTTATCTTTAAAAGCAACAGGACATCGAACTTTTGCGCCTTGTTTTTTCTGTTGTTTTTGATAGTTATTTTTAATTTTATATGAACGTTTACGGTATTTTGCTTTTGTTGTACTTTTCTTAGATTTTGCTTTTTTATATTTCTTATTCTTAATTAGTATGGTAGCTGTAAAAGAAATCTGAATAGTTTTTCCATTTGTAAGTGTAACAAGTGATTTTTTATTGAGTATTCCACTTCTTCCTGTTGTAGAAATTGACAAACAAACTTTACCTTTTTGTTGGCTAGAAGTAGTACAACTGCATGTATTTTTTACAGACTTTACACTTGCTTCAAAATCAAAACAATGTCGCAATGTATCTCCTGTTTGCACTTCTCCAAAATCTTTCGTAACTGTACTGTCTGCAATTTGAGAAAAAGATGGATAAAAAGGAAATAAAAACAAGAATAAAAAAACATATTTCATACATAAGCAAATTTTTTGAAATCAAAGATTTCGTTTCTATACTTATTTATCTGAAAATAGGCTTCAAATAGGAGATGGAAATGAAATTTTTTTTGTGCATTCAGTTCCCCAAAACTGAACAAAACGTTTCCTCTTTGCCGTTTTCGGTATCTACCGACGACATTTATTTCTACTCATTATTAACACGCAATTCCCCATTCCTTAAACCCCAATTCCCATTTATTTCTATCTACTCACTATCAACACTTCTACTCTACGGTTCATTTTTCGCAGTTCTTCATTAGAATTATCCGTTATTGGTTTTATATCTCCATAGGCATTCAGATGAAGTATGCGATTTTTGTCTATCCCTTTATCTGTAAGATATTTCTTTACTGCTGCAATTCTTTGTCCTGACAAAATTTTATTTTTATGAAAATTTCCTACATTATCTGTATGTCCGTTGAGAGAAATTTTGAGCGTAGGGTTTGACTTCATTATCAACAAAAGATTTTCTAATTCTGGATAAGCAATAGCAAGAAAAACATCTTTACTTTGCTCAAAACGAATATTCTTTAAGTTAATAGGCTGGTCAGTATCAAGATCAATTTCTGTAAACGAACCTGAATTTATGTTTGTATTCGTCGTAGTTTGAGAAGTATTTGATTGATCTGAATCGTTAGAAGAATTAGAATTACCTGCATTTGTGTTTGTAGTAATTTCTGGAACATCGATTTGGCTTAAATCAGAATCAGAATTATTTGTGTTCGTAGTAATTTCTGGAATATCAATTTGGCTTAAATCAAAGTCAGAATTATTTGTGTTCGTAGTAATTTCTGGAATATCAATTTGGCTTAAATCAAAGTCAGAACTATTTGTGTTTGTAGTAATTTCTGGAACATCGATTTGGCTTAAATCAGAATCAGAATTATTCGTGTTTGTAGTAATTTCTGGAATATCGATTTGGCTTAAATCAGAATCGAAACTATTCGTATTCGTAGTAATTTCTGGAATATCTTCTACAACAGGTTGAACAGGGCAAGCAGAACCCAAGTTTTTGTAAGAATCATCTTTAAATATTCTTGAAATTTGGTTTTTATTTAATGCCTTAGTGAAAAAGCGAACATCGTCCATCGTTCCTTTAAAAAACTCGGTACTTCCTGGAACGTCTCTACCAATATTTATTACTTCAGAATTATTGTACAATTTCATTGTCGATTTTTCTGTATAAAGAAGTTTTCCATCTACATAAATACTTATTTCATCGTCATTTTTTACAAAAGACAAATGAAACCAACGCCCAGTTGGATAAACATATCTATTCATCTCGCCAATATCATAGGTAGAAGGAGAATTAAAAGAAACCGTTCTGGAAGTAAGTTGAACACGATAAGCAGGCGAAATGTCCGTTTCCATAGGGTGTTCTCCTTTACAAATCAAGGTAAGCCATTGAAAATTTTCTTTGGGCAAGAGAAGCCAAGCCGTAAAAGTAAAATCATTTTTTACATCTAAAGAAGAAGAATTTTGTAGAGTAATATAACTTTTACCATCAAAAAAAGCTGCACGACAATCATTTCCAAATCTATCTTTGACATAGTTTAATTGTCCGATTACGCTTCCATTTGCAGATTTAGCTGTATTTTCAACACTATTTTGATTGGATTTTTTGTTTGGTTTGTCCATAGTCAAATGTATTTCTTGTGCCGAAGCAAAACAAATAAATAAAAGATTGAACACACAAATTACCAAAACTGACTGTATTATCTTATCCATATTTCAATGTATTTAGGAATTGAATTATTATTAAAAGCAGGCAACATATTTTCAATTTGTATGCTCATTCCTGCAAAATTTTGTTCTAATAGTTTCTTTAGTTCGGCTGCTATTTGTGCATCTGCTGTATCAAAATAGCGAATAGTCATACCGTTACTAATTTTCTGAACTGCCTTAGATGGAGGAATAGAAGGGTCATCAGAAGTTGTATTTGATTTAGATTGTAAAATAGTTTTTAGCTTAATTTTCTTGCTAAAAGCAGAAGAATTACAAAAAACTAAACGAATTTCGGACAAAGAAACAGAAGAATTAGTTGTAATAGTTGTATTATTTGTAGGATTACTTTGATTACCATTCGAATTACTAGCTACAAAACTAGCCGTTTGAAGGAGTATTTTTTTTGCTGTATTATCAATAGTTATTGTACCAAAATGATTCAAAAAAGATTGACCAATCAAAGCAGGTGCATTTGGATTATCTATAAAAATTGCTTCAGCTAATGGCTGATAAAAATTACCTATTCTCAAATTTTTTATTTCCAAAATCAAGGCATCTACTTGAGAACCGTCGGCAATTCCTACTTTTGTTTTTCCTTTTATACTAGACTGATTAATTTTGCCACTATTCCACAAAGAATAAAACAAACTTTGGTTCAACACAATACCACTTGCACCTGTATCAAAAATAAAATCCTCACTTACACCTTCTATACTGATAGAAATGAGCATTAAATTACTATTTTTTTCAATTTTGAAAGGAATAGTATAAGACTGGCAAAACCCTATTTTCGTGAAAAAAAGTAAAAGAATAAGCAAGAAAAAAGATGCTATTTTAATCATTTTAGTAGATTTTGTGCTTCTGTATTTTTTATCAAAAATTTTAATATTAAGGTTACGCTACTCTGCAGCTATATGAATTACGTTTTACATTTCTTTTCTACAAAGGTTGCGCTACTCTGCAGCTAAAACTCAGTTAGTTTTCCAATCATAAAAAAATAAAGTAATATAAGATTTTATTGAGAACTATTTTGTTTCGAAATCCTGTTTCTTCTCTTATAAAAAAACCAAATTGATACAAAAAACGAACTTATCAGCAAAGCGACATATTTGTAAATTCCTCTGTCATATCCACGCTGCAAAATGTAACCAAACTTTCCTTGTTTGACGTAATGAACGAGCTTTTCAGAATCTGAAACAGGTACGGCAATAAAATAACTGTGATACCCAAGCATCTTCAGAATCCCTCTAACTTGCTTATTTTCAGTTGTGATAATTTCATTTTTTAGCTTTTCTTCTGTTAGGTTTGCAAGTTGGTCTAGTAATTTATAGCCTTGCATTTCCTTTTCCTCACAAGTATCTTTCATAAGCAAAGTAGCCATTCCCAGCGCAATATACGTAGTAGGAATATTAAAAGAATCGGAAATGAATACTACTTCTTTGGCTAGTAATTTTTCAAGATAAGCTAGTTTTGGATAACCATTTTGTTCTGTTTGTTGTGTTTTTTTTGGTTCTATTTTTTTATTTTGTGCTACTAATTCTGTTCTAAAAAATAAAGAAAGAAGACAAAACACAGAAGCAAGGCACATAATTTTTGTTACTTTATCCATATTTCTAATCGTTTTGGTAAGTGTAAAATAGAACTCATATCTTCAACTGTAACTTTATCGTTTGGATAATTTGCCTTAATAAATGTTTCCATATCAGTAGCCGAAGCAGCATCATTAGTATCAAAAAAACGAATTGTAAATCCATTATTTATTTTTGCTACTGCCTTTTGACGTGGAGGAACATTAGTTTCCTCCTCTACTTGATTACAGTTTGAAGCACGTAATTTTTGTTGCAAATCAGACTTTTTTTGCTGAATACTTGCGTCCAGACTACAAGGAACAAAACGTATAAGTGAACTCTGAATAGCTTGATTGATGCTAAAAGAAGGAACTGCAATTATTGGACTCTGCTGAGTAGAAGAATTAGAAGAACCAGATGAGTTAGACGGATTAGGTAAGTTTGTAAAACAAGATTTTTTCAAAAAGGGAGGTTCTACAGCAATGAATTTTACACTCTTAGTAGTCAAATCTACGTTTGTTATTTTTTTGAGTAATTTTAGTGTAATTTCAGGTTTTTGGATAGTTGCGCTATCAGTATAAAAATCTATTCTGACAGGTGCATTAGCAAAAACAATACATTTGCTAAAATGCAATATATCTACATTGAAAGTAAGTTTTATGTGTTTATTTTTTCCTCTCAAAAGTGTTGTATCGCCTTTTAGATTGGTAATTTTAGCCTTATTTTTTTTGAGTTCTCTAAGTTCGTTCAACGATAATCTTAATTCTACTGTATTACTGTTTTGATCAATTTTGGCAGTAAAATTAAAGCCATTAATTTTTAGAGGAAGCTGTCCTTTTACCAGCATTATTTCTTCTGTTTTGGTTTGTGAATAAGCAGTTTGAAAGCTCATCGAATAAAGAAAAACGAAACAGAAGAAAGTAAAATAAAAGTATGGTTTTATGTTCATAATCGTTTTTGTATAATTGTACTAAAGTTAGATTAGTCTTATAATTTGATAAATCAAATTACTACCTTCAAGTTTGTGTAGCAGCTTGATTTATCAAGTAGAATTGTCAAGGTAAAATTATAAAAGTAGAGTAGTGAAGTTGAAAATTTGGTAATAAATAAGTATGAACTTATCTAATCAAAGTAAGAATAGGCTCCAAACCTCTTCCAGTAGAAGATGTGCGTTGAAGCTCTGGTACATAAAGTTGGCTAATTGCACCATCTAAGTATAACGCTTCTTTAGCTCCAAATACATCTTTAAACAAAGAAGCGAAATCGTGAAAACAGATTTCTTTGTTAGAGATAGCAAAAACTACCTTTTTACCTTGCTTTGTATCAATAATTGCCACTCCATTTCTGATATGTAAATTGGGAGAATTAGGTTTTAATACAGAATTTATTTCTCCATTGTGCAAAAGCATAGGTCCTGATTGTGTTGCCCATTGCACCGAATCCAAATTAATTTTGAGCATTTGTTCGGTTGAAACTACAAAAGGTTCATTGTTTTTATTAATATAAAAAACGCCATTAGGTTGTAAATAAAAGTTACCATATTTCCCTTTTGCTTTATCAATTCCGTTTATGGTTTTTCCATTCTCTACATACAATCCTTGTGCATCGTGATTGGGCAAATACATTCCTGCGTTCATTGCAAGGGTAAGTCTTCCACCCTGTTTTTTGACAGCAGCTTCTATATTTTTGAAATCGTATTTTGCGCCAGACTTTGTTTTGTTGTAGAGTCTAAATGTATTTGCATTCAAATCAGCCACATAAACATCATACGTCGCTCCTTTGAAGGGAACTTTCCAAGCGATATTTGTAGAATAATCCAACAAACTTTGCATTCTAGTTTGCTCTTGTTCTCGTAAATGTTTGAGCCAGCTAACATCTTTGTTTAACCTTTCGACACTTTTTGTTAGTTTACTTGCCTTTTCTTGTAATTCTACACAACTATCATTCGTCGTACTAGAAAAATTACTTGCTTGTCTGGTGTTGTCCGAACTACCACCCGAAATGCAAGACAGAAAAAGAAATAAAGAGAAATAAATGGAATTGAATGCTATTTTCATTGGGATTGTTTTTGAGTAGAAAAGTTGAGAAATATGTAATTAAGTAAAAAAAGATATGTTTTTTCTATCAATACTATTTTGTTGTTATTTGTATTTCTATAAATGAAATATAATAATATCAAGACTTTAAGTTATTCAGCATAATAAACAATTAAGTTTGTCGCTTCGTGAATAGGGTATCTTGCTTGGTCTATAGTGCGTCCGTTGTCGTCGTAAGCAAACATTATGTCTTTTCCTCCTGTGTCTAAGTTCATCAAACCAATTACTGTATAATTCATTTTGTTTTGTAACATCTGAACTGCTTTTTTGGAAGCATTATTTAGATAATCAGAATCATCAGGCGAATCAATGATTAAATGATGAACTGTTCCATTATTTTCTTGTACGACAGCCAAAAATCTTCGTGTAGATTTGTTTCCATACGTTGTCTTATTGGAAGAAAATCCGTACCCTCCTGTAGAAGAATACATGAGTTGAGTTTGGAAAACGGTAGCGTCATTTTTTTCTGCCCATTTCAAGAACTTTATTTTATCACTAAAATCACGCACATTATATTCTTCATTTCCTCCTCCTACTTTTACAATTCCGTTTCTACTTTCCAAATCTACCACAGCTACTCCTCCTACTTGTGCGCCTCCATTATAGATTATTATAAGTCCGTCCATGTTATTATCCAAATTTCGGTTTACAATAACTCCATTATCTACCGTTAGACCAACAGCTCTTCCAGAATTTGAAAAGTCAGTAGAAAAAGCACCAGCACAAGCAAACAATACTTTTTTATTAGGTTTCCAATTCGTATAAGCAGAATAGGCATTTTCAGCAAAATATTTAGCTCTAATTTTTGTTCCTGCTCTAGAAAAATCAAAAACTTGAAACTTGCTTCCACTATAGTGTTGGGATTCAACTTTATATAAGCCACCATAATAATAATTTGTAAAAAAAGAAGCCGAACATAAAGCAATAAGAGCAAATAATGAAATAAAGAAAGTTTTCATAAAAATCAGATTTAGGTATAATGAGTTAATTTGCTTCCTTACGTTTTTTGAGAAGCGTTTGGTATATACTCTGATTAATGGATAGAAAACGGAGATAGAAAAAAAAAAATTTGAAAAATAGTAAATATCTCGTTGGTCAGATACCAACAACTGTAGTAAAACATTGAAAATATATGCAAAAAGGTAGGGAAATGGCTTGCCTTTTACTACACAAGTATTTTGAATCAAACAAAAAAAACTCTTCAAAATCGTATTTCTACAACCTTAAAGAGTTTTTATTTATATCAAATACTATAATCTTTTGCTAAACTATTCTTTAGTTTAATGGAAAAGTAAGACCTAAGTTTACAGATAATACGCCATTACGACCACTTATGTCATCAGAACCAGCATCATATATGTTTGTAAATCCCAAATTATAACGAACATCAGGAGTCAACCATATTTTCTCTCCTACTTTCAAATGAAGACCTGCACCAAAAGAACCTCCAAAATCCATACTTTTATATACACCGTCTGAAGAGTCATCATAATTACCTTCGCCGACTTTACCTTGTGCACTCGTTAAAAATCCTAAATAAGGACCAACAAACAATTTAGGTCGTATAGTCATTTCGTTTGTTCCCATAAAATAATTAAAAAGAAGAGTAGTTCTTATATAATCTAGTTTAGTCGTAGATTCTATTCCTGCAAGGTCTAGTTTAGCACCTTGAGAAGAGTAATCAGCTTCTAAAGATAAACCTACCTTTTCTGCAACACTATAATTAAGAACTAAACCTAAGTTAAAGGCTGTGCGATTATCAAAATCTTCTACGTCTTCTCCTCTAAAATTAGCTAGATTTACGCCTCCTTTTATTCCTAAAGAAGTAGTGTTTTGTGCATACGAAGAAAAAGAAATTGAAAAGCTAATAGCTGCCACAAAAAGAAGGGCAAAAAGGAATTTTGAAAATGACTTGCTAAATGTGTTCATAAAAAAAACTAAGATTAAAAAATTGAATAATAAAAAAATGATTCAATAATAAAACGCTTACCAACTACTTTTGTTTAGAGTTTGAGCTTTCAGAAGTACATTTAGGAGAAATTAAACTTTCCTTGAATTATAACTGATGTTACGCAACATCAAAGTTTAGAGAAGTTTAGACGAAACCCACGAATTTATTCGTGGGAAAGTAACCACTACTTTTTACATGAATCTACTTTTCCATTTTATTAAAAATACTCCTTTTATTTTAGAATATAGCAGAAACAAAAAAATGAAGAAGGTGGTGGTAGCTTCCACGAATAAATTCGTGGGTTTCATTTTAATTGCGTAACATCAGTTATAATATACCTCAAAGCACAACCCAAAAAAACACCTTATTCAGCTATAGAATAAGGTGTTGGAGAATGTTAGGTTAAAACAATTTTAAAAACTCAAAAACGAACTAGATTATTTAATAATCAATGTCTTGGTTCCTACTGTTGTTCCGTTATTAAATCTCATAATATACTGTCCTGCTGGAAGAGTTTCTACTTTAAGTGTAGTCTGTCCTTGTGTAAGTGTAGTTTTGAGAAGCTGCTGCCCAAGGATATTCAATAATGTAAATTCAATTGGTTGGTTGCTTGTTGTATTCAATGCACTAATATCAATGTTTACTTCATTAGAGGTAGGGTTAGGAAATACACGAATCGCTTTTGCAAGTTCGTTTTCATATTCAATTCCTGTTGGGATATTCTCATCGTCATCATCATCGTCATCGTCATCATCATCGTCGTCGTCATCGTCGTCGTTTAATGAAATAGAAGGGGTATAAAGTTCATTTGCCTTTCTAATAGCTGCTTCAATAGTCGCATCATCTGTTCCTGCTGCTAATATAAAAGCAATTACTATTCTGCCTCCTCCTGGAATCGTATAAGGACCTGCTGAAACAGTTGCACTTACATCAGTTCCTGAGTTCAATCCTATTTTTTTGACCGTATGTCCTTTAAGAGCATCTCTTTTTTCTTGGTCTGTAAATCCATCATATACACCGTAAGGCGTACCTGAAAAGTCTGGATCATTCGAGATTAGTGAATAAGTAACTTTATCAGCAAACAAATCCATCGCAGCTACTCCTACTCTTGGTTTGTTGGGAACTAATGAAGACACAATAGCTGCTTTCATATCGTCCTTCCATTCAACAGCATTCATAGCCGATTCATTTTGCAATCCAATATCCCAATCTCCATAAAGACCTGCATAAAAATCTGTAATATCTTGATTTCTAGGGTTTTCAAAAATGTATTCTGCAACGATAAAATCTTCTGCTCCTTCGTCTGTCCAAACTTCTATAGTTTGAGTAGTGTTCACAAAAAGCCTTGTATTACCTGCACCACTATCATTAAATTTGGCTTGCCATAATGATTTTGTAGGTTCTAACTCGCTAGGTGGAATAGCCGTAATAGGAGTAATTACTTTGAAATCATCATCGTAATTAACGCCTGAAGTAGCACTATTAGAACGAACAGAATTTGATATTTTAGTGCCTGCACTAAACATCAAACCTAACTCGTACAACATCTGAACATTATTATAAACAAAGCCTACACCGATAGTAGATTTGTCGTGTCTTCCAATAGTTGCTTTGCTATCAACTGAAGTTCCAATATCATTCTTTTCAATGATAAGGTAAGTAGGATTAACAGGAAGAGAAGCAAATTCTTGTGCTTCGTATCCGTTTTGTGTGTAGGTAATACGCAATGTAATTACACCAAAATTTTCCAAATTAGGATCTACTTTTAATCTAACCCGATTTAGAGTAGTAATAGTTTGGTCGGTATTAATTACACCCTCAAAAACTACATCACTTCCCACAACAGAAAGACTATTATCAATCGCTTCTACCTTAATCTGAAAATCAGCATCACTAGCAGCCAAATAACTTACAAAGGTAGCATTAAAGTAAATATCATCACCTGCATACGGAATTGCATTATCGCTTACACTTACAAAATCAAACTCTGTCATACGAACGGCTACAGGAAATTCAGTAAGTGCACGTTCCATATTCAAACGTCCGTGTCCTACTTTTCCATTGTAGCGAGGAGCTAAAGTACCATCAATAGGATCTGAAGTTATACGCAAAAGTTCTCCTATTTGTATGGGAGTAAGTTCTGGACAATGCGACCAAGTAAGAGCAGCAGCACCAGCAACAATAGGAGAAGAAAAAGAAGTACCCGAAGTAGTTTGATATTTTACAGCATTTTCACTATGTACAGTTGTATAAATACCCGAACCAGGGGCGATAATATCAACACTATAATCATAATTAGTAAAACTTGAAGCATTATCGATAGATGTACTTGAGCCAACCGACATTACGCCCTTATAACTAGCTGGAAAGGAAGCTAAATTTTCTCCATCGTTTCCTGCTGCCACAATAATCAAACAACCAAAATCATCAATTACTCGCTTCACAATATCTCTTGCTATAATACTAGAAAAACCACCTCCCCAAGAACAGTTTATTATTTTTACACCTGTCTCGGCCATAAAAACAATTCCTGAATAGCCATCAATAATACTCAAAGCCCCTGGCTTGTCGTCTGGAGAGTGTTTTGTATTTACTAATTTTACATTAAAACCAGTACCAGCCATTCCGATAGCATTATCTGTAGAAGCTGCTGCACAACCTGCTACCGAAATACCGTGATCGACACCTGCTGAAGGTAATTGAGGATTATTGTCTTGTGTAGGTAGAGAATTATCTGGAACAGTTGCTCCTCCAAAATCCCATCCGTAATGATTATCAACATATCCATCATTATCATTATCAATTCCGTCAATAGGATCGCCTTGGTTGTAATAAACTTTATCTTTCAAATCAGGGTGATTAAAATCAAAACCCGAATCTACAATACCCACCAAAACAGTAGAATCTCCTTTAGAAATATCCCAAGCTTCGAAGGCTTTTATATTGGTAAGATAACTTTGTCTTGTAACATCTGGGTCATTTGGAGTATAAAACATTTTGTTGGCTGGAACGGGTTCGGCTACTGCTACCATTCCTGTTGCCATTAGCTCATCAATCATTTGAAAGATGCTTACATTTTCTTGCAAGCTAACTTTATAAATCAAAAACAAATCTATGCCTGATACATTTTTGTCTCTTTTAGTTTTTTTAAACTGTTGTCTTTGCTCAGTTTGAGGAAAAGGCTGTTGCATCGGTGAGCTAGAACGCTGACTAATAAGATTAGAAAGTGCATTGCTAGTTTCAAAAGCCTTTCTGTACTCTGGCTTTAAAGTAAACCAAACACGACCTGCTTCAATATCATCGGTCGTAACTCCTGCTGGGAGTTTGTAGCTTGATTTGGATAAAAAATTTGTCTGTGCTTGCGCTAAATTAGTAGTAGTAAATAAGTTGGTGGAGAACAATATACCAACTAAACAAGCAAAACTTAAATAAGTAGTAATTTTATTATACATTATTATATTTGATTAGTTTAAAGTAAAAACAGGAAATAAACAGGAAATGGAATAGATTAATTTATAAAGCATACTCTTCAAAATAAATCAGCTCCCTTTACAAATATATCAACTTTATAACTTGAAAAAGAATATAATTTGAAATTTTCTACTATAAAATCTAGTTTTTCTCTTTTTTCTTGAAAATTAACAGTACTTATTTTACCCAAACGATAATTTAATCTCTTTAAAATTGATTTATTTTCAGACCTTTGAAAAATATTTTAATTCTTTTGATACAGCATTCTACTAACTAATGGATAAAAACCAAACTAAGTTATCATCTTCTGCATTTGATTCTTTCTGGACTCCTTCACGAACACTCAAAATTGCTCTCTTCGCAACAGGGCTTTCAGGCATTGTAGCAGAGTATATTTTATCTACTTTAGCCACTTACTTTTTAGGTGACTCTGTAAAGCAGTTTACACTTATTGTTTCAGTAATGCTTTTTTCAATGGGATTGGGAAGCAGATTGAGCCAGTTTTTTAAGAAAAATCTTATCGAACTCTTCATTGCTTGCGAGCTTATCCTGTCTCTGCTCGTTTCTTTTTGTTCGCTTCTAACTTACGGGATTGCTTCTGTAAGTGAATGGATAGGAATTGTAATTTATAGCCTAAGTGTAATGATAGGACTTTTGATAGGTTTTGAAATTCCTTTAGTAACTCGTATTAATGAAAACTATGAAGAACTGCGTTTTAATATTGCTTCTGTAATGGAAAAAGATTATTATGGCTCTTTGCTTGGAGGAGTGTTTTTTGCTTTTATCGGTTTGCCTTTTATAGGTCTTACCTATACGCCTTTTATTCTTGGAATAATTAATTTTTTGGTGGGTATTTTAGTGCTTTTTACTCTCAAACCTCTTTTTGTAGGAAATTGGCAGCGCAATTTAAAGGGAATTAGTGTATCAGTTTTGATAATAATTGGTATTGGTTTAGTTACTGCAACTCCAGTTATTCGTTATGGAGAACAAAAACGCTATACCGATAAAATAGTTTATGAAGAACAAAGCCGTTATCAAAAAATAGTGATGACACAATATAAAAGTGATTATTGGTTGTACCTTAATTCTCATTTGCAGTTTAGTACCTTTGATGAATGGCTGTATCACGAACCACTTGTTCATCCTGTTATGCAACTTGCAACGCAACCTGAAAATGAAAGCCAACAAATATATAATAAAAAAGAAGGGAAAATTGATGTTCTTATTTTGGGAGGTGGAGATGGCTGTGCTGCAAGAGAAGTTCTCAAATATTCAACTATAAATAGTATTACACTAGTAGATTTAGATCCTTCTATGACAAATCTAGGAAAGCAAAATCCTATTATTAAAAGTGTAAACGAAAATTCATTGAATAACGAGCGTGTAAAAGTTTATAATAGTGATGCCTTTAATTTCTTGACTGACAGTATGGTTTTTTACGATGTGATGATTGTAGATTTTCCAGACCCAAAAACGATTGAGATAAATCGTCTTTATAGTTTAGAGTTTTATCAGCTTTGTTATCAGCATTTGAGACCACAAGGAATTATGATTACCCAAGCAGGAAGTCCGTATTATGCAGCCAAGGCATTTGATTGTATCGAAAAAACAATGCAAGCAGCAGATTTTGAAACCTTACCGATGCACAACCAAGTCTTGACAATGGGAGAATGGGGGTGGGTAATAGGAAACAAAACATTAAAAAGTGAAGACCTCAAAAAAGCACTACAAAGCCTTCAAATCAAAAATGTAGAGACAAAATGGTTGAACAATGATGCTATATTACAAATTACTTCCTTTGGCAAAAATTGGAAAACAAATGAAGAAACAAAACAAGAAATAGAAATAAACACGATTCATAACCCCGTCTTGTATCGCTATTATAATGATGGAAACTGGTATATGTATTAAACAAATTTTACCTACCAAAGCAGCAAAGCATAAATTAGATTTGTAGAATGGAAATATAGTAAAAGCTAATTATATCATTATTTGCCTTTATTTTCTCTAGAAATTTTGTCCAAATAAGACTCTGCTTCTTCTTGAGTAGCAAACTTACTAATAGTAAGATTCGAACGCTGAGTCAAACGATGAATTTGATAATCTGCCAGACTATCTTCAGAAGCAAGTTGAGCTGTATGCAAAAGTCCTTTTTCTTCTACCAAATATTTTTGAATTTCTTGATGTAATACTTCTACCCTCTTAGATAGTGTTCCCATTAAACGAATATCAGCAAAAATGGTAAAGTTGGGTTTTGTATAACTCGCTGTTTTCTTCCAGTCCTCAAAAAAATTAGGCACTTCTTCAACTTTCGTCCATCTACCTGTAAGTTTTGTATAAACTCTATTTTTTTCTGTATCTACTTGAAGCTCGTAATAATTTGTGTTGGCAATTTCAACTTTCATTTGAGTGTTTATAAATAAAAATTAATTATGAAACTATGATTTGTAGTTAGATTGTGAAGTGTTTAGCAAATATAGTTTATTTCTAAACAAAAGACGTGTTTTGTTCAACAAAATTATAAATCATTTTAAATTATCTACTCAAAAAATACGTTCCAAATTTCTCAAACTCCTATTTCCTCAAATTTTGAAAAAATGGTATTTATCACTATCAGATAGTTGTAAAAAATCCATATAATGAAAACTATCTTTTGAAACTTCATCAGCTTGCCTTCGAAAATTTTTATATACAACACTATTTTTTCTTGATTATAAACCTAAAAAGCCATTCAGAACAATGAGTTACATAATCAATATTATAGATTAAAGTTATTTTTTGATGCAAAAACACCCAAAAAAGACTACTTTTGCTATTTAATTGCGTTTGACTATTGAATGACTTTTCAAACCTAAAATCTAAAACTATTAAACTAAATATGCAAAATCAATCTGATAATTTACACAATTCTACCAATGAAAAAACGCTCTGGAGTGGTTCGCCTTCGTGGCTTTTATATCTAGGAACGGTTATTTTTTGGATAGTAGCAAGCATTATTCTTCCTACAATTATTATTTCTTTATGGACAGGAGGAAATCAAAAAAACAACTTAGATACTTTTTTCTGGGTAATTTTGTCAGCGAGCATAATTATTCCTTTTGGAATTGTATTTTTCAAAATCCTTGATACTCGTTTCATTAATTATACACTTACAAGCGAACGATTAATCATAAAAAAAGGTGTTTTGACACGCACAACCGACGAAATAGAATTATACAGAATAAAAGATATTCGATTAGTAGAACCTTTTTTGCAAAGATTGGTCGGACTTTCAGTTATTGAAATTACATCTTCGGACAGGAGTAATCCAAATATTTCTTTAGAAGGAATACGAAATGGCGACGAGATTCAAAACAACATGAGAAATCAAGTAGAACGATTGAGAACCAACAAAAACGTTAGAGAAGTAGATTTTGAGTAGATGAGTGTTAAAATAGAGTAGCTTTTTTTATGTGTTCTAATAAATTGTATTAAAAATCAAAATTAGAGAATTACTTTTGATAGAGTTAGAAAAGCGTTTGTTACTTTTGTGGCTACAAATTATTTAAAACTTGATTTTATGCCAAATTTTCATTCTAGTTTTTTCAAATGCAAGGCAAGACTTTTCTATGTTGCTCTTATTTTTTTTCCTTTTCTACTTTCTAGTTGTGAAAATTGTACTTTTATTAGTGATAATGTACAATTTGCAGCTATTTCTTTTTACGCAAATAATGAAAGTGAAGTAGCAATAGATACCTCATTTAATAAAATTGTAGGCGTTTTTACTCGTACAAATACAGTTATGCCAAATGCGTTATATGATTCAACAAAAGTAAAATCAAAAATTATAGAATTGCCTATTTTTACTCGTGTAGATACGACTATGTACGTCTTTTATAAATACAGAACTCTCTCGCCTTCTCTTCGTGATACACTTCAAGATACATTGATATTAAAATATAAGGTAAATGTAGAAGTTTTGCCTCCAGATTGTGGTTATGATGAAGGAATCAATAATTTAGAAATTCTTTATCACACTTTTGATAGCGCAAGAGTTTTACAAACTGAACTAAAAGAACTTCAAGAAAATAAACCTCACATAAGAATTATTAGGTAAAAAGTATAACAGACTTCTAGTTTGTTGGAAAAAGCAAATGCAATTATAATAAAACAATGAAAAAACGATATTTTAATTTTTTGATACGTTCAATTTTGACAATTCTGATATTTGTTTCTTTTTCTGAAATAAATACAGTTTTGGCTCAACTCACTACAACAAATACGACAACTGACACAACAAGAGTAATTGTAAAAAAGAAAAAAGAACCCAAACCACCAGCAGTTTATACGCCTATTTCGTTTCGTGTAGGATTGGATATGTGGTCTATGCTAAATAATGCTCGCAACCCAAATATTCTGCGTTTTAATGGTAATGCAGAAGTTAGTTTTAATAACGTTTTGTTTGGAATAGTTGAGGGAGGTTATGGAGATGCACTTTCTTTTAAAGAAATTCCCAATTCATTTGAGTATCAAAATATAGGTTATTTTGGAAGAGTTGGAGTAGATTATAATGTTTTGCATCGTTTGGTGGATAAAGAAGCCATAGTTTTGGGAGCAAGGTTTGGTTTTGCCAGTTTTTCACACAAACTAAATTATGATATTGATGATCGTTATTGGGATTTAGAACCTGTCGATACAGACAGAATTCGATATTCAAGACAAATAATTGAAGATAATATGACTTTTAGCTGGGCAGAAATAAATGCAGGAATGAAAGTGAATCTAGCTAGGAAAGGATTTTTGTCACACTTTTATATGAGTTATTTGTTTAGAGTAAGAATGCGAATCAGTCAGCCAGACGATGTACTTGCAAAGCCAACAAATATTATAGGTTTTGGACAAAATGATAAGCCTGTCAATCTTGGATTTAGTTACTTTTTGAGTTATGAGTTTTAGACTTAAATAGTCGCTCGTGAGGACACAAGCAAAGGCAATATTTGTGATTATTTTTGTAGAACAGTGAAATACAAATACACGGCTACAAGCCGAATATATATTGCTCACTCGTTAAAAACGAGCCATTGTACGAGCGACAACTTGGGAGTCGCTCATAAAAAGGCAAGAGAAATTTAGTTGATGTTTATTAACGATTCAAACTTAATATAAAAAAATGGACATAATTGAACAAATATTTAGCTATATAGAAATATTTATTTATACTATGTGTACAATAACTATTTTATATTGGATATTTTCTACATCAGTTAAAGAGAAAAAAGAGGGAATAATCAATCATTTGAAGGAAAAGAAGAAAATTATGACAGGTTTTAAAGGTGAACTTGATAAAAGGGATATAAACTTTAGAAAATCAAATAAAGACAAAAAAACTCCTCCTCGTTAGGCTTAGATCAAAAAAAGGATTTAAAGCATTAAAACTTTAAATCCTTTTTATTTTTCTAATACTCCCAAGCCTTCACCGTATCAATAAAATGCTTGACTTTATTGAAATCCAAATCTGGATAAACTCCGTGTCCAAGATTGGCAATATGTTTTCCTTTTCCGAAAGAAGTGAGCATTTTTTTCGTTTCTGCTTCTATCGTTTCATACGAACCATACAAAACACAAGGGTCAAGATTTCCCTGCAAAACTTTATCATTTCCTATCAATTTTCTTGATTCTTCAATCGGCATTGTCCAATCCATTCCGACAACATTACAATTTAGTTTTCCAAAGTCTGCTCTAGCAGCGTGTTGGTCTTTCCCAAAAACAATAGTAGGAACTTCATCAATCGCATCTACAATTTGCTGAATATATTTCAAACTAAATTCTCTGTACTCATTTAATCCTAAAACACCAGCCCAAGAATCAAAAACTTGTACAATATCTGCTCCTGCTTTTATCTGCGCTTTAAGATAAATAATTGTCGAATCTGTAATTTTTTGTAATAATTGATGTGCTAATTTTGGATTTTCATAAAGTAATCCACGAGGTTTTGAAAAAGTTTTTGAGCCTTTTCCTTCTATCATATAACAGAAAAGTGTAAACGGTGCGCCAGCAAAACCAATTAAAGGAACACGATTATTCAATTCTTTTTTAGTAATAGAAATGGCTTCCATTACATAACTCAATTTCTCTTCGATTCCGTCGGTAGTCATTCTTTTTATGTCTGCTTCCGTTTTGATAGTTTCAGGAAAACGATGAACTACTTTTTCTACCATTTCGTAAGGCAAACCCATTGCTTCAGGAATTACCAAAATATCCGAAAAAATAATGGCTGCATCTACTCCCAATCTATCGACAGGTTGAATGGTAACTTCGGCTGCTAAATGTGGCGTAGTAACAAGCTCAATGAAACCACTTAGTTTTGCTCTCAAAGCTCTATATTCGGGTAATATTCTTCCAGCTTGGCGCATTGTCCAGACGGGCGCACGCTCTGTTTGCTCTCCTCTTGCTGTTCTTAAAAGTAAATCGTTTTGTAAAGTCTGCATGTATTTCTGATAAAATAAAAAACTCCATTTCGATACAAAAGTAAGCAAAATGGAGTTTATAAAGGTTGATTATTCTTTCAAATTAATGATTAATATTCATCTTCATTAAAAAAGAAGTCGTCTTTAGTTGGGTAATCGGGCCAAATTTCTTCAATGTTTTCGTAAGGCTCGCCATCGTCTTCTAAATCTTGTAGATTTTCCACTACTTCCATAGGCGCACCTGTACGTGTCCCATAATCAATTAATTCATCTTTAGTGGCTGGCCAAGGCGCATCTTCTAAATAAGATGCAAGTTCTAGTGTCCAATACATAGGCGTATATTTATATTTTTTTTGTGATAATTTTTAATTCTTAATCAGCTTGTTTAGTAAGGCTGTTTTTTTGATAAGGCTGCAAAGGTAACAAGTTATTCATTCTAAACAAGTTAGTACAACTATTTTTCAGATTAATTTTTGGATTTGTAATTTTACCTTAATCCTAATTAATTTTCTACTTTATTATGTTTTGGAGTAAAAAACTAAACCCTATCAAAACCATTTGAGGCATTTTAGAGTGTAACGCAAGCATTTATTTTTTGTTTTATTTGTCCTATCTACTTTCTGAAAACTTTTGCAAATTCTTCTCCAAAACAGATTCTATTTTTAACAATAAGTTTATCAAATAGTAAAATAAAAAACTTTTTTATGAGAAATATCTTAATTTTATAACAAAATAATGCAAATACCTGTTTTTTAACTAAATGGATTTGTTGATTAAAACCTTTGAAAATCAGCCTTATAGACAGTATATAAGAAATTGATAGAAATAAATCAAATTTTTTTAGGAATAAGTTGTTTTTATCGAAAAATAATATTATTTTGGTATATCAAACTAAAGAATTTTTCAAAATCACATCAACTTTTTTTAAGTTTTAAGATAAAGATTTTCATTTAGTTATTTTCGGAGAGGGGGCTTTCTGACAAAACTAAAATTTTACCGTTGCAGTATCGGAATGATCTGCAACGGCTTTTTTTATGCCCTGTAGCACACACTTTAGTGTGTGTTGTATTGAAATTTATAAACTTTTAGTCTTTCTTTTTTGCTCTATTTTTGTTCTTTGATGTTTTGAGTTGTAATTTTGTAGTATAAAATTTTACTTTGCTGTTCTCATCTCTGAAAGAGTGAGCTACATTTGACACATACATAATACATTCTCACTCTAAAGAGTGAGCTACAGGAGTTACGAAATAAAATGAATTTACTCAAAAAACATTGGTGGAAAATCGCTTGTGTAATTATCCTTCTTTATACAATTATTGGAGGACTTTTGGTTCAAGTTCCACGGCTAAATATTCTAAACGAAACGATTAGAAACCTATTCTTTCACGTTCCGATGTGGTTTGGAATGGTGCTGATGCTACTTGCTTCTGTTATTTACTCAATAATGTACCTCAAAACTTCTAATCCAAGACACGATGATTGGGCAGTAGAACTAGCCAATTCTGGAATTGCTTTTGGCGTTTTGGGAATCTTAACAGGAATGTGGTGGGCAAAATATACGTGGGGAAATTTTTGGAGTGGCGACCCAAAACAAAATGCTTCTGCAATTGCCTTATTAATCTACTTTGGTTATCTACTTTTGCGTAGCGCATTACCAGACGACGAAAAACGAGGTAGAATAAGTGCAGTTTTTAATATTTTTGCTTTTGCTACCTATATTCCCTTGATTTATATTTTGCCCAGAATGGTAAATTCTCTACACCCTGGAGCAGAAGGAAATCCAGCTTTTAGTGCGTATGATTATGATAATGATTTGAAAAAAGTATTTTATATTTCCATTATTGGTTGGACACTTTTAGGAGTTTGGATTGCTCAACTTCGTGTCAGAATGCGAAGAATTGAATATAAAACGCTTTTTGATTAAATGCTCCTCTGAACAATTAAATTAAAGCCGTTGTTGGCGTTTTAGCGAAGCGACACCGACAACAAAACATTACTACAAAAATAAAACATTAAAACAAATGAAAAATATATATTTACTTTTACCAAAACCGTTGTTGGTGTTTTAGCGAAGCGACACCAACAACAAACACTATTACAAAAATAAAACATTAAAATAAATGAAAAATATATATCTACTTTTACTTTTTCTATCTTTTGCTTTTACGCCGTTTATAACTGTATTGGCTCAAACTGAAAAAATTCCTGTTACGCAACGAGATTACGAAAATACAGAGGTTTTGATGGGCGATGTTTTTAGAGAAGACGGCAAAATATATGTCGTTGTAGCTGTTCTGACTACTATTTTTGCAGGAATTGTAGTTTTCTTAATTGCTACTGAATTAAAACTAAAAAGATTAGAAGATTTAGTTTTTGCTGAAAGACAAACAAAAGAAAAAACACACAAAATTCTTTAATCTAATTTATTCTAATCTATCATTGATAAAACAATAAAAACAAATAACTATGAAAGTTTCACACATAATTGTACTTATTATTATAGCTGTTGGTATCGGAATTTTTGTCAGTTCTAGTGAAAATGCTAGTCAGTACGTAGATTTTGATAAAGCTCTTTCAATTGCAAACGATGGAAATGACAACAAAATTCATGTTGTCGGTGAGCTTCCTAGAGATGCAAGTGGCGAAGTGATAGGAATTGAATACAATCCGATGGCAGATGCTAATTTTATGGCGTTTCAGCTCATCAATGAAAAAGGAAAAAAGCAGCGTGTAATTACAAGCAGTCCTCCCCCTTCTATGACAGATTTCAAACGTTCTGAAAAGGTTGTCGTGATTGGAAAGTATGAAATTAGTAATGAAAAAGAGCAGTTTGTAGTAACTGATATTCTTTTGAAATGTCCTTCTAAATATGAAGAAAATACGGTAGCTGTAAAATAGTATTTATACTCTAAAATTGAATTGAACAGAGTTTTAAGCCTTTTAGTTTAGGTAAAAGTTGAAGAAAGTAATAACAAACGAGGCTTTTCATTCTATAATGAAAAGCTTTTTTTATTTGTACTTATAAGACAAAAGTTTACTTTGCTTGCTTGAAGTTTTCCTATTCCAAATGTGTTCAGTCTTTTGCTTATTTTTCCTGTAAATCTAAAAGTTGCTTGACTTTTTTGGCAATTCCTTTCTAACAGTTGCATCTTCAAATATTTCCGAACCTTCTAGATTTATAAGTTCTGACAACTACGGACAAATCAAAAAACTGGTAACATGAAGCGTAAATAGCGTTTATCAGCAGAATAAAATTTGGTTTTGAAACGTAAAAAACATTATTCAAATACTTTTTCACTCAAAAACAGAATTTTATTTTTTTAAAACATTGGTCGTAAATGTTTTATAATCAACAAGTTACAATTTACTCCGTAGTTATCAGTAAGTTGTAAAATATAATATTATCAGAAATTAGGTTTCTTAGAGAAGTTCCATATCCTGCTTTCAAGAAAGAATTTGAAATAATAAAAATCAAAACTTCTTTAAAATTTGATAAAGAAATAGCTTTTTCATCTATATATACTCCAAACAAATTATTTTCTACTATTTCACTTTCAATAGCCAAAGAATTAGGAAATTCTTTTTGATTTAATTCTACTAAATAATCAAAACATTCCATCAAAAAAATCCCTGCTCCACAAGAAGGATCAAGAATTCTTACATTTTTCAACTTACCTTTATTCGTTTCATTCTCTTCTAACCAATAATCTATACTTTTTCTGCTCATATATCTGGCTATTTCCTTTTGTGTGTAGAAAACACCTTTTTGTTTGCGAACCGTTTTTTGTAAAGATTTTTTGTGATTTTTAGAATTTGACATATACTTTTTTATTACTTCAAACTCTCAAAAATAAGTCGTTTTTCTTCTTCTGTAATTTTATAAAATTCAAAAATTAAATTATCTATTTCTGTATCTAATTTATAAAATTTTCTTTGTAATGATAATGAGGTTTTTTTCTCTTCTTCAAAAATAGAGAGCCATTTTTTCTTTTCTTTGAAATCAAGCGTATTAGTTTTGTCAATTTGAGTTACAAAATCTTTCCATTCTAAGTTAGACCAATTCTTTAGTTTTTTGCTCGTTTTTTCTTTGTCAAATTCTGCTTTCAAAATCTGTATAAAATCTCTATTTTGATTATCTAATTTCTCTTCTAAACTCAAAAGCTGCTTGACTTTTTTGGTAATTTCTTTTTGCTTTTCTAAGGAAGCAATGGGAATAGGAAATGATTTTAACTGTTCGATACGCAAATAAGGGAATAATTTTTCATCGCTATTCAATTTTTTCTCACAATAGAAACGAATAAAAGTAGAGTTTAGAATGGCTAACAAAAACAATTTATCAAAATTAGTTTTTCCTTTTTCGTCATGTTTTAAAATTAAATTATAAACTGTATTTAGGTTATTCAAAAATGGTTCTCCTTCATTTATCAAAGTTGCAATAGGAAATTTTGCCACTCTACGCATAATCAAACGAGAATAATCGGTATATTCTTTTGATAGATTTTTTAAATAGGGAATCAAACTTTTTTCATCAACGTAGAAAATAAACTCTTTATCAAAACTATATTTTCCGATGGCATTTCCTGCGAATATTCCTACTCTGTTTAAACTAAATTGATGCGTTTTCTCTAACGTACTTTTTCCTAACTCTAATCCTCGTGCTATTTCTGTTACGTTTTCTAATTCTGTAAATTCTTGATTTTCCTTTGTAAAACGTTTGAAAATCTGTACAATTTCTTGAGGTTGTAAGACAATCGAAACGCCATTTTTATAACTTTCTAAATGAGGAGTCTGGAAAGATTGAGAACCTATTTTGGCTTTAAATGTAGATTTAGAAACTCCTTTTTTGAGTAAAAAAATTACACTTTCTACTTCTGCATCTTCGAAAACTTTCTCTTCTAACAAATTAATTTCCTTTATTTCATTCTCAAACATCAAACTTCGAATAGGACTAAAAGTAGAGTTTGTAATCAATGGACGAGGAACAATAAAAGAAAGAACACCCTTTTCTTTGAGTAATTCAAGACCACGTTCTATAAAAAGAGTATATAAATCGAAATTATTTTTTTGTTTGAAATGAAGATTAAAATATTCTTTCTCACTTGTTTTAATCATTCGAATATCAACATAAGGAGGATTTCCAACAATAATATCAAATTGATGATTAAATTCTGCATTCCAATCAAAAGCAAAATCGGAAAGTGTTTTGTCTGAAATTAGAGAATTTCCGTGTTTAATATTTTTACAAAAATGATTCGTTTTTTGATAAAATTCGTCTTGTAAAATGGATAACGCTTTTTCATCTATATCTACTCCAAACAAATTATTTTCTACTATTTCACTTTCAATAGCCAAAGAATTAGGAAATTCTTTTTGATTCAATTCTACTAAATAATCAAAACATTCCATCAAAAAAACCCCTGCTCCACAAGAAGGATCAAGAATTTTGACATTTTTCAACTTACCTTTATTCGTTTCATTCTCTTCTAACCAATAATCTATACTTTTTCTGCTCATATATTTGGCTATTTCCTTTTGTGTATAGAAAACGCCTTTTTGTTTGCGAACCGTTTTTTGTAAAGATTTTTCGTGATTTTTAGAATTTGACATATACTTTTTTATTACTTCAAACTCTCAAAAATAAGTTGTTTTTCTTCTGGATTTATGTTGTACAAATCAAAGATTAAATTGTCTATTTCGCTGTCTATTTGATTCGATTTCTTGTACAAAGCAGAAATTGATTTTTTCTCTTCTTCAAAAAACTGTTGCCATTCTTTCTTAACTTTTAGAGTCAAATTTTCCTTTTTATCAATTTCTTTTAAAAACTGTTTTGCTTTCAAGTCAAACCATTTATCTAATTTTCTATTGATTTTTAACTCTTCAAAATCAGTTTCGATAAGTTTTATAAAACTAGTATTTTGCTTTTCGATTTGCGCTTGAACTTCTAAAAAGTGATTTACTTTTTGAGTTATGATTTGCTGATTTTTTAAGGAAACAAAAGGAATTGGAAACGATTTTACATATTGATTTATCCACCGACTTGTACCTGCGCCACTTGTATTAGCAATAGATTTTAGATAAAATTGAATGAGTTTTGAATTAAGGATAGCCAAAATATAATTGCTTTCAAATTCTTTTGGAGGAATAAGAAAGTAAGCAGAATTAAGCAAATAAATTTCTTCTTTACACAACGCAAAACGCCCTTTGTCGCTCAATTCTATCCAAATTATTTTTTCTTCTTTAAAATCTTCTAAGAATGAAGTCGCACGTAAATTTGTCCAATGTTTGCCTTTTGCACCTCTATTTTTGAAGTTTTCTCCAAAACTATCTAAGTAATTATAGACATCTGGATAATCCGTTTTTACATCAATTTCATTAGGAGTAAGTAATAAAAATAAGTCTGCAAACTGATAGGAATATCTATTTATGTCCCTTCCACGCAAAACAGGCTTTATAATTTCGTCATTTTTGAAGTTTTTGTTTACAAATTCTTGTCGCTTTTCTTCATCAATTATAAAAACATCATTTGCCCCTGTTGCTACTCCCAAACGAATTTTTGTATTATATTCTTCTATTGTTTTATGATTTGACTTTATTTTGGCTAAAAGTTCAATTTCTTTAGCCGATTTTAATGTCCAAAAATTGGTTTGTGTAGAAGGATAATAAAACTGATTCTGTTTGACAAAATCTTCAAAAGAAATATGATTATTTATAGAATAATAATGATTCAAAACCTTAATTTCGTTTGGCTTTTTTCCAGTTTTGTCTTTTGAAAGTAAAATAATCGGACTTACAGTTGCATCTTCAAATATTTTCGAACCTTCTAGATTTATAAGTTGTAAAATATAATGTTTTTCAGAAATCAGGTTTCTTAGAGAAGTTCCATATTCTGCTTTCAAAAAAGAGTTTGAAGTAATAAAACTCAAAATTCCTTTCGGATTTAATAGAGAAATAGCTTTTTCATAAAACAGAATATACAAATCTCCAAAAGCTTCAAAAGTAGTGTAGTTTTTTTGAAGATAAGATTTATTTTCAATTCGCTCGTGGCTCACATAAGGAGGATTTCCAACAATAATATCAAATTGATGATTAAATTCTGCATTCCAATCAAAAGCAAAATCGGAAAGTGTTTTGTCTGAAATTAGAGAATTTCCTCTTTTTATGGTAGGCGAAAGGTCGGCTAAGGTTTCTTTTTTGGAAGCCGTTTTGAGCCATAAAGCAAGGCGAGTAATCTCAACACTCTCAAAATTCAAATCTACACCAAAAAGATTATTTACAACAATATGTTTTTTGATTTTGGCTTCCGAAAAATCTTCTGACAAAACCACTAAATCAAGTCCAGAACCTGTTTTTTGGTTTTTAGTAGTATCGTTTGAATTATCAAATTCCTCATATTTTTTTAGTTCTTTTATAATTACTTGCCATTCCGTCCATAGAAAATCAAAAACTTGCACCAAAAAAGCTCCCGAACCACAGGAAGGATCAAGAATTTTGACATTCTCTAAAACGCTTTTATAATCTACCCAAAACTGTTTTTCTTCTGTTGAGTACTCATTTTTTTCTACTAACTCTTCCTTCTTTTCCTCCAACCAAACACCAACAGATTCTTTTATCATGTACTGCGTAATGTATTCTGGCGTATAAAAAATTCCGTGCGTTTTGCGCTGTGAAAGCTGTTTTTCGTCTAATTTTACATTTCCTGTTTTAGCAATTTGTTCTTTGAGTTGCTCAACATCGGAAAGTGATTGTTTGAAAATATGACCCAAAATATTTACGTTTAGGTCGCTTTGATAATCGTATTTTGTAAGCTGAAAAAGCTGATTGATAGCATTATTTTTTACTTGCAGCGTTTTCAACTCTTCTTTTTCTTTGAAAAGTCCACCATTAAAAGCAGGAACACGACCATTAAAACCCTTATCCATGGCATCAAAAAAGTCTAATAGTTCGTGCCAAAATTTCTCCTCTTTTCGGTCGTATAATTCCTTTACACTTTTTTGTAATTTATCAAGAATGAAAATAGAAACTAATTCTAAATCTTTGATAAAACAAACAAAAACAAGTCTGTCGATGACAAGCTGCGTATAAGAAAGCAAATCAAAGGGATTTTTTTCTGGATTATTTTCGATTAAATGCTGAACTAAAGAAACTCTAATCTGACTGTAATGAGCATAATATTCTTTTGTTATGTGTGCTTCCTTCTCTAATTTGTTTTGATAAAGATGCAGCGTAGGCGAAACAGCATTTTGTTTGAACAACCGTTCTTTAGAAAGTAAAAAGTAAAACCATCTAAAATTCTCGTCCTTGTCTAATTCTAAAATATCAAATTGTTCATATCGACTTTGGTCATTTGCAGCATACAAACGAATTTCCAAAAAATTAGAAACCAACACCCATTTACAGTTCCCTCCCTGTTTGCTGACATAAGAAAAAGCCTGTGCGACAGCCGAACCTTTGAAATCTTTGCGATATTGAGGTTTGTCAAGGTTATAATTTGCAGATTTGAGTTCGATAATGGCTCGTACATCTTTCTTTTGAATTTGTTCTTTTTCGTTTTCTATATTTTCTGTATCACTATTTATAGAAAAATAACCCAAAGCACCATCTACTTTTGTTTGGTCGGTCTTGCTTTTAAGTTCTTTTTCTAGCGACCAGTTTTGAGGATTCTGATAATCGTATTCTAAAATTTGTCCAAAAAATAGATTTAAAAAATCTGCTTGCAGACTTTCTTCTTTTGTGTTTTTAATTTTTTTACTAAAAATAGCCTTCTGAAAATCACGAATTGCCTTTACTTTTTCAGCATACTTTGGGATTTCGGAAGGAAGAAAATTGAGTAACTTTTCTTTGATTTCTTTTTTAGAAAAAATAGGATACATGTTGTACAATTACGAATTATGAAATAATCAGCGTAGCTAATTATGAATTAAAAATTACGACTTGCCAAAGCAGCGAATCTAAATAAATAAATTAGATTTTATAATAAAAAATGGCATACAAATTTATAAAATTTATATACCATTTTTAGAATTTGAATTTTATAAAAAACACAAATTAAATAAATCATTACTTTTATATTTTTAATTAATCGCTAATTAAATTATTACAGCCGTAATTCATAATTTTTAATTCGTAATTGTTCCTAGCTCGCCTTTACTTTCACTTGCTCCACAGCATCACGAATGGCAGCCGTTATTTCACTAATTTCTCCAATTCCTTCTATTACATGTAGTTTGCCTTGATTTTTGTAAAAATCTGCTACTACTTCGGTTTCATTTTTATAGACTTTTACACGATTGCGAATCAAACCTTCGTTTTGGTCGTCCACTCGCTCTGAAGTTTTTCCTCTTTCTAAAAGTCTTTTGACCAATTCTTCTTCCTTTACATGAAGAGAAAGGACAGCATTAATTCCCACCTTATGCGATTTGAGAAGTTTGTCTAATGCCTCTGCTTGATTTGTTGTACGAGGAAAACCGTCAAAAATAATTCCTTTTGCATCTTTATTTTCTTTGATTTTATTTTCTATCATTCCGATAACTACTTCATCAGGAACCAAGTTTCCTTTTGTCATGTATTCTTCGGCTTTTTTTCCGAGTGGAGTTCCTGCTTTTCGTTCTGCACGCAAGAGGTCGCCCGTAGAAATATGAATCAAATTATAATGCTTTACAAGATGCTCGCTCTGTGTTCCTTTTCCTGCACCAGGAGGGCCGAATAAAACTAAATTTAGCATAGTTTGACTATTTTATAATGTATTTTATAGTATTTTTTATTCATCTACAACACTCAATTACTATCATTAAATGACCTAAAACAAGGTTTAAAATTATTTTTTTTCAAAATAAAATGTTATTTAGTAAATTTTCTGAAAGAAAACTAGACTTACTATAAGATACTAAAAATAACACGAATTGAGCTTGATTGAATTATCAACTTAACGTTAAGTTAAATTTAAGAAACTAAATGTAATAAGCAAGTGCGTTAAATCCAAATATTGCAACTGAAATTAGTGCAAAACCGATATTATTTATCTTATTTTGCCATTTTGTCTATAAAAGTATCTAAATTTCGAATTACTTCCTCTGCTATTTCTTCATTATCTAACCAAGTTGAAACGCTTCCTTTATAAGTCATTCCTAGATAAGAAGCTGTTTCTCTAAATGGCATTTCGAGTGCTGCACTTATCTTCAAAACGGCATCTTTATCCGAACCACAATTTATCATCGCCATTGATTTTCCTCTTAATTTTCGTCCTGTTTCTTTTTCTATTTTCAAACAATCCGTAATCCTGTCAAAAAAGGTTTTCATAATTCCAGACATTGCATACCAATAAATAGGCGTAGCAAAAATAATCAAATCATATTCTACCACTTCACGCATCAAAGGCAAAAAATCGTCGTCCTTATTATAGGAGTTGTAATCGTAATTTGAAATTGAATACTCCTTTAAATCAACAAAATCACAATCAATTTTTTCTTGAACATAATTTACAATCTTGTTTGTATTTCCGTGTTTTCTTGCGCTTCCCTGAACGATTAGTATTTTCATTTGATAAATTTACGACAAAAAAAAGCAGTTATAAAATTTATAACTGCATAGTTAATGATAAACTGACATATTTGTTGTTTTAGAAAAACGCTCAACTCATTTTAGTCTGATTTTAGATTTAATTTATGATTCAAAATTCTAATTCAAGCGCATACGAAGCTCATCAATTTGGTCTTTTAATTTTGGTTGATACGGATGAATTTGATACAGTTTTTCAAGCGTTCCCAACACTCCATATTCATCTCCGATTTCTGAATAAATGGTCGCAAGTCCTGCTAAAGCTCCAAAATGACGGTTTTCGATATCCAAAGTTTGATGAATATCATCAATAGCTGCTTTGTAGTTTCCTCGTAGATAAAAAGCTGTTGCTCGTTTGTTCCAGCCTTCTGCAAAGTGTGGATTTTTGTCCACTACTTGCGTAAAAACATTGATTGCATCGGTATATTCTCCTTTTGAGAGGCTTTCCGTTCCTACTCTAACTAAGGTATTCATTTCTACATTACCCGTATTCAACCAGATATTCCAAATCTGTGTCAGAATAGCTTCTATACGTGAAGTGGAACGTGCTGTTTGAAGTTGAGTAAAAAGTCGGTCTAATATTTTATTGTCTTGTTTCATAATTGGTTGATAGTTTTGTTATGGTAGAATATTTTTGTCAAATTTTATATTGAATTAATTTACATGGCTATTATTTATATTTAAACCAAATTTTTATCCAAAAAGTTGTCTTTATTTGAAAATTCAATTTTTTATACTAAAAAAACGGTAAGCGTATCAAATTTTAGTTCGATAATGTCTTAATCAATCAATACGCAAATAGTTTAATTCAAATTTTTGAAAACAAATTTGTTTTACATTCATTTGTAAGTCGGAAATAGCTTTTCATCGAATTTTAGATTACTTCTAATTCAAGTTTTAGGCTTTTCTCAAAATTATTTCTACTTTTATCAAATAAATTTGAGTTTATAGGTGTAAAATAGATAGATATTTCTTAGTTTTGCATTTAATTATTCTATGAACTATTTTGTTTGTGGAAGATAAAAATATTCATTAGGTATTAGCCAAGCACAATGAACATAAAAACTCGTAAAGGATTCGACATCAATCTTGCAGGTAAAGCTGCTTTACAAATTGGAACTGCCGAACAATCCGAAATATTTGCCATAAAACCTACTGACTTTGTAGGAATGAATTGCCCAAAAGTAATTGTACGTGAAGGCGACGTAGTAAAAGCTGGAACTCCACTTTTTTTTGATAAGAAAATGGAAAAAGCACTCTATACTTCTCCTGTAAGTGGCGAAGTAGTGGAGATAAAGCGTGGAGATAAACGAAAATTATTAGAAATAAAGATTTTAGCAGACAAACAAATTGAATACGAAAACTTTACCAAGTACAGCGTATCAGATATGGCTAATCTAAAAGGAGAAGACGTAAAAGAATCGCTTTTAAATAGTGGTGTTTGGATAAATATAATTCAACGTCCTTACGGAATTGTTGCCGACCCAGATGAAACTCCTCGTGCTATTTTTATTTCGGCTTTTGATTCAAATCCATTAGCACCTGATTATGATTTCCTTTTCAAAAATGAAGGACATTATTTTCAAGCAGGAATTGATGCGCTGAAAAAAATGGTTGATGTGCCTGTTCATCTTACTACAAATGGAAATGCTGAAGTTTCGGCTATCTTTCAAAATGTACGAAATGTAACGCAGCATACTATTTCAGGACCTTATCCAGCAGGAAATGTAGGTGTTCAGATTCACCACATCGAACCTATTAATAGAGGAGAACTCGTTTGGACAATTTCTCCTTATGGAGTGATTCAGATAGGAAAACTATTTTTAGAAGGTCGTTATGATGCTTCCAAAAAAATTGCTGTTGTAGGTTCAGAAATTACTACTCCACAGTATTATGAAACTTATATTGGTACTAGTGTAGCAAAATTTTTAAAGAATAACTTGAAACAAGAACATGTACGAGTAATTTCTGGTAATATCTTGACAGGAACGGCTATTGAAAAAGACAATTACGTTGGCTTTTATGATAATGTAGTTACTGTTTTGCCAGAAGGCGATCGTCCTCGTTTCTTTTTGAGTGATGGTTGGCTTGCTCCTACTACTCGTTTGAGTTTCCACCGTGCAATTGGTTTATTATCTTTTCTTAGTCCGAAAAAAGAACGTGTAATTGATACAAGTTTGAACGGAGAAGAAAGAGCTTTTGTAGAAACAGGTGTAATGGAGCAGGTAGTTCCGATGGATATTCTTCCTTTGCAGCTTGTAAAATCTATAATGGCAATGGATTACGATGGAATGGAAAGTTTAGGAATTTATGAAGTGATTGAAGAAGATGTCGCACTTTGTGAATTTGTAGATGTTTCAAAACATAGAATCCAAAATATAGTTCGTCAGGGAATTACACTATTGCGTGAAGGCTAAATAATAATTACGAATTACGAATGATAAATTACGATTTTGAATTTTTGATTATTAATTAATCACAATTATAAAAACAGTTTATTTAATTCTTACTTCTAAGTTATACAATTTGGTAAAATCGTAATTGTTCTATATAAATAGAGTTTGAAATTTATGTATCACAGACTTCCTAGTCTGTGCAGAAGATAGATTTTCAAGCGCATAAAAATAAAAATTAATTTGGTTTATTTATACCTTATAAATTCGTAAGTATGAAGTTCTTACATGATATATTAGAGAGTCAAAAACCGATGTTTGATAAAGGTGGAAAACTGCACAGGTTTTACTATCTTTTTGAAGCAGGCGAGTCGTTTGCCTTTACTCCTTCTACCACTACTCCTGCAAAGGGCGCACATATTCGTGATGCCATTGACTTGAAACGTATGATGATGACGGTTGTTATCGCTATGATTCCTGCTTTGCTTTTCGGTATTTGGAATGTAGGTTATCAACATTTCTTAGCAACAGGAACTCCTGACGCTGCTCTTTTAGACATTATTCTGGTAGGCACAATTCAAGTTTTGCCTATTGTTATTGTCGCTTACACAGCTGGTGGTATTGTAGAAGTAATTTTTGCAATTATTCGGAAGCACCCAATTAATGAAGGATTTTTGGTAACAGGAATGCTTATTCCTCTTACTATGCCACCTGATATTCCACTTTGGCAAGTTGCTTTGGCTACTGTTTTTGCCGTAATTATTGCAAAAGAAGCATTTGGAGGTACAGGAATGAACATTTTGAACGTTGCTCTTACAGCTCGTGCTTTTCTTTATTTTGCTTATCCTACTGACATTTCTGGTTCTGTTTGGACATATTTGGGAGATAAAACTCCAGTTGATGGTTATACAGGTGCAACAGCTCTGTCTATTGCTACAGAAGCGAAAGGAACAGTTGATGCAGCTCTACAAACAGCCACAAGTTCTTGGGCAGGCGCAGAAAGTATGTTTAGTCTTAATAATATGTTCTTGGGAGCAATTCCAGGTTCTATTGGAGAAACATCTGCACTTATGGCACTTATTGGAGCAATTATTTTGATTGCTGCTGGTGTTGCAAGTTGGAAAATTATGGTAAGTGGTGTAGTAGGTGCTATCGTAATGGGTCTTATATTCAATTTGGCTGGTGGAATGCTTTCGCCTGATACAGAATATGCTGCTGCATTTATGTTGATGCCTTCTTATTATCATTTGATTATGGGAGGTTTTGCTTTCGGAATTGTCTTTATGGCAACTGATCCAGTTTCGGCATCACAAACAGAAACAGGAAAATGGATATATGGATTTTTTATAGGGCTTCTTACTGTTCTTATCCGTGTATTTAATCCTGCTTATCCAGAGGGAATTATGCTTGCCATTCTACTTATGAACGTGTTTGCTCCTCTGATAGATTTTTATGTAATTCAAGCTAATAAAAACCGTAGATTAAAAAGAATCCATGTCTAAAGAATCCAACGCATATATTATAACTTTTGCAGTAGCCATGATTATTGTCATCGGCTCTGCACTTGGCTTTGCTGAAGTGTTTTTAAAGGAACGCCAGACAAAAGCTATCAATTTAGATACTCAAAAACAAATTTTGAGTGCCATTGTACCACTTTCTGAAGTTGGTGAAACAGGCGAACAAGTAAATGCCTATTATGCCAAACATATCGAGTCGGTTGCAGTAGATGTAAACGGAGACGAGAAGAAAGTGAATGAAAAAGGCGAAGCAATCGTTCCAGAAAAAGTAAGTATTCGTAAAGAATTTAAGAAGAAAGAACCTTCTGAAAAGACTCTTCCTGTTTTCAAATTTAAAGACGATGCAGGAAAAGTAACAGCTTATATTTTGCCTGTTTATGGAAATGGTCTTTGGGATAATATTTGGGGCTACATTGCTCTTGAGCCTGATATGAAAACTATCAAAGGTGCAGTATTTGACCACAAAGGAGAAACCCCAGGATTAGGCGCACGTATTTCAGATGACGATGTACAGAGCCGTTATAAAGGAAAAACTATTTATGATGCAGATGGAAAACTTACTTCTGTTGAAATGATAAAAGGAGAAGGAAACGTTGATCCAGGTTCTTTGGAAGGCTATAAAGTAGATGGAATGTCTGGCTCAACGATTACAGGACGTGGCGTGAATGATATGCTCAAAAAGTATTTTACTTTGTATGAAAATTATATTCAAAAAGTAAAAAAGGCTGAAAGTAGTAATCCTTCTCTTCAAAATGTTGCTTTAGTAAAATAATTTTACCTTTAGCACAAAAAACAAATTTAGTTTATATAAAATACTATAAGATTTATTGAATTTCACTTTTGATAATTTATTCAATAAATACAACTATAAAATTCTATGGCAACAGAAACAGCTAAGTCTATGGAGGCTACAGTAGTCAAGAAAAAATCGGAAGATTTGTTCTCAAAACGTCGTCGCCGTTTGGTAGCAGATCCGTTAGATGATTCTAATCCGATTACAGTACAAGTTTTGGGTATTTGTTCGGCACTTGCCGTTACTGCCAAAATTGCTCCTACACTTGTTATGGCAACTGCTGTAATGGTCGTAATTATAGGTGCAAATGTTATTGTATCACTCTTGCGTAATGTAATTCCTGGTCGTATTCGTATTATAGCGCAGCTTGCTATTGTAGCGATGCTCGTAATTTTGGTTGATCAGGTATTGAAAGCCTATTTCTATGATCTTGCTAAGATTGTAGGAGTTTATGTAGGTCTTATTATTACCAATTGTATCATTATGGGTCGCTTGGAAGCCTTTGCAATGGGTAACAAACCGTATGACTCCTTACTTGATGGTTTTGGTAGTGGTTTGGGTTATGCTTGGGTTATTTTGGTAGTGGCTTTCTTTAGAGAACTTTTTGGTTCAGGAACATTATTAGATATTCCAATTATAGCACCTTTAAACGAAATGTTGGGTGTAAATATTCCTAATAACGGACTTATGACTAATCCAGTTGGTGCATTTATCGTTATCGGAATTATTATATGGGTACAACGTTACTTCAATGGTTATGTAGAAGACCATTAATTTATTATAATCATTCAAATTCATTTATTGAGTTTTAATCAAGTACAACTACATAATCTTAGTTATTCAAAATGGACTACATTAATATATTCATTCGTTCGGTTTTTATCGAAAATATGGTTTTTGCTTACTTCTTAGGAATGTGTTCGTATCTAGCCGTTTCAAAAAAAGTATCAACTGCTATGGGACTTGGTCTTGCTGTAATTTTCGTTTTAGGAGTTACTTGTCCTGCCAATTATCTAATTCAAGAATATTTACTTAGAGAAGGTGCGTTAGCTCCTCTTTTGGGTGATGAATTTTTGAAAGTAGATTTGAGTTTCCTTCGTTTTATTACATTTATTGCCGTAATTGCTTCTATAGTACAACTTGTAGAAATGATAATTGAACGTTTTTCTCCTGCTCTATATGGTGCATTAGGAATTTTTCTTCCACTTATTGCCGTAAACTGTGCTATTTTGGGTGGTTCACTTTTTATGGTTCAGAAAGAATATGACCTTGCTCAATCAGTAGTTTATGGACTTGGTTCTGGTGTAGGTTGGTGGATTGCAATTATTGCACTGGCTGCTATTCGTGAGAAAATGAGATATTCTAATGTTCCTGCGCCTTTGCGAGGTCTTGGAATTACGTTTATTATTACAGGACTTATGGGACTTGCCTTTATGTCTTTTATGGGAATTACGTTGTAATAAAAATTGCACTGATTTATTTGTTTAAGAAAAATGAAAAACTACTCTCCTTTACGAAGCAGAGTAGTTTTTTTATTTGTAATCGAAATAGTATTTAGTGTTTTGCATAAACTATTGTGTCATTTTATTATTATATTATATTTTTGTATCATATTCGGTTATGTTATATCGCTGATTTTGTCAAAAATTCGTATTTTTGTATTACTATGCTTAAAATAAAAATCGCCTACAATAAAAATGAGCTACTAATTATACGATTAAAATAAATTTATTTATAAATTGGATATTCAAAAAGATATTGTTACTGTTTCATCAACAAGTAACGCAAATGGTCAAACGCAACATAACGAACAGGCTATTCCGAACAGACAAAATTCTCAATCTTTGCTTTCAAAGTCTGATAATGATTCTTTTAATCCCAAAAAGATATTATATACACTCTGGAAAAGTAAATTCTTCATTATTTTTTGTGTGATAGTAGCTATGGCTGTTGCTTGGTGGAAAACATATTATGCTACACCTGTTTATACAATAGGTGCATCTCTTCAAGTAAAGGAAAATAGACAATCGTCTTCTCCTGTTGCTTTACTTTATTCTCAAGATATGTTTGGAGGTAGCAAACGTCTTTCTGCTGAGATAAAGTTTATTCGTTCTTATCCGTTTATAAAAAGAGTTTGTCAAAAAATGGATATGCGTATTTATTATTATCAAGAAGGCAATATTCGCACAACCGAAATTTACCCTATTGTGCAAGCACCTTTTAATGTTATCATAGATATTGATGCAGATAGTAATTTAATAGAGCTGCCGAATTATAAGATAAAATTTGAGAATGAGAAACAATTCCTCCTTATAAATGCTCATGAAGAATGGGATATTGCACGTTCTTATAAATTTGGTGAAACGATATCTGAAAGCACAACTAATTTTAAGGTTTTGAATAAAAATTTGGTAAAAGGAGCTATTTATGGTTTTCGTTTTACCAATCCCTCATCGTTGGCTAGAGATTTTTTAGGACGTTTGTCAGTTTATGCAGAAGAAGATGCTTCTTTAATTAGATTAAATTTAGTTTCTTCTGTGCCTAATCGTGCAAACGATTTTATAAATAGTGTCATGCAAGAATATATTGCCTACGGATTAGAAGACAAAAATTTAGAAGCTGTTCGCACCATTGATTTTATTGATAAACAGTTATCACAAATTAGAGATTCTTTATTTTTGATAGAAGATAAAATACAAAGTTTTAGAACTAATAATAAGTTTATAGTAGGAGAAGATGCGATAGGTAGAAATTTAGAACAATACACTTCCTTGGAAGAAGAAAATAGAAAATTGCAGATGAAGGGCAAATATCTTGATTATTTGATTTCTTATGTAAAAGAAAACGACAATTATAAAGGAATTACTACACCCGTAGCAGTAGGTATGGAAGATGGAATCGCTAATACTTTGATTGGAAGATTAGTAGATTTACAAATAAAAAGAGAGGTTTTTTTGGAGAACGGAAGTACGAAAAATCCTTTTTTGCTAGAAATCAATGTAGAAATTAATAAAGTGAGAGAATCTCTTTTAGAACATTTGAGTAATACAAAGTCAAATGATAAAATAGCTGCACAAGACCTAAAAAGTCGTATGAATATACTAAATAATCAAATGAACTCTTTACCAAGTGCTGAACGAAAGTTGGTAAATATTAATCGTCTTTATGCAATTAATGAAGAAATTTATATTCTTTTATTAAATAAGCGTATGGAAGCTAGTATAGCACAAGCTGCTACTAGAGAAGGAAGTCAAGTATTAGAACCTCCATTTAATTACGGAGCTATATCCCCTAATGCGAAGCAAAATTATTTTGTTGCCCTATTATTAGGACTGATCATTCCTATTGGACTTATTTATGTCAAAAATTACTTTAGTAATACTATAGAAACATTAGACGAAGTAAAAAGCATTTCTAGTGTTCCTATACTAGGAGTGGTGATGCACTCTAAAAAGAAGAAAAAAGAAAAAAGCACTCCTTCTATACACGAACAACCCAAATCAGCACTAGCAGAGGCTTTTCGTTCTATACGTTCAAATTTATTATTTTTGATGGGGCGAGTAGATAAGACAAGTATACTCATGATTAGCTCATCTATATCAGGAGAAGGCAAGTCATTTTGTTCTGCAAACATATCTATTTCCTTAGCATCAACAGGCAAACGTACAGTTTTGATTGTTGCTGATATGAGAAAACCTCAAATGTATGTACCTATGCCAGATGGAAAATATCATAAAGATGGTTTGAGTACCTATTTGATAGGAAGTAAAAATTTAAACGATGTACTTCAGACGACATCAGTAGAAAATCTAGACGTAATTTATTCAGGTGCAGTTCCACCAAACCCAGCAGAACTTTTAATGGGAGTAGTTATGGATGAGTTGATAGAAGAATTGAAAAAAAGGTATGATTATATTATAATAGATACTCCTCCTTTAGGACTGGTAAGTGATGCCCTTATCTTGGGCAAATATGCCGAAGCAACCGTATATATTGTACGACAGGACAGAACTCCAATAGAAAAATTGAAAGGATTAGAGCGTATTTATAGCGAGCAAATGCTTAAAAATGTAGGTATTATTTTTAACGATGTTAAGGCAGAAGCAGTTGGAGTATATGGATATGGTTCTTATGGAGGGTATGGTTCGTATGGATATTATGAAGTAGATGATGCAGATTTGTCTTTGTGGAAAAAAATTACTAACAAATTTAAGAAAGAGTGAAAATCACATAAATAGTAGCTGCTTACAATCTATCTTCCTAGGTAATAAAAATTTGTATTTTATAGATAGCAAAGCAGAATAAATTATGGCTATTTGTGATACTCTTGCAACTATTGATGCCTTCGTCTGTTTATCAAACTATTTATAATTATTTGATTTTTAATGTTCTTCAAAATGAAAAATGGTTCTTTAACAATTTTTGCACTAGTCTTCATTAAAAATAATATTGTATTTCAAATTGGTCTGTACCGAAAGTCTTACCAGTTTGAAATATCTATTTGAAGCTGAAAAAAGGCTTATTTTGTATAAGTCAGACTTTTAGTATAGACTCAAACAAAATATAAGGTAGATTTATTTTCTGCTAAAAATCACAAAAAAGCAGAAATTGTTAGAGAACCTGAAAAATTAACTCGACCTATACGCTGTTGCCCACTAACAAAATAAAAAAACAGAGTTACTATAAAGCAACTCTGTTTTGATTTTAATCAAAACAAATGGAGAAAAAGCTACATTTTCAGACCAATAAGAGTTATGTCATCACGTTGTTCTTCTTCTCCCATGTGATTTCTCATTTCTTCTAACAATACCTCTTTTTGTTCGTGTAAAGACATTCCACCAAAAGATGCTAATATTTTCTTAAATCTTAGAGTTCCATATTTTATACGTTCAAAATCATTTTGATCTACATATCCATCTGTAGTGAGATAAAGAATATCTCCTGGCTGTAATAAAAGCTGACGTTGTTCGTATTCTGCATCTGTTTTTTGTCTTCCTCCAATAGATTTTCTGCTTCCTTTTACTTCTATCAATTTATCATTTTTTAAAATAAACAAAGGTCTTTTTGCTCCTGCAAAATTCACTACACGCATATTTAGTTCGTCGGCATCATCTATTACACACAGGCAGAGATCCATTCCATCTAAGTTTTGATAATCTTCTTGATGAAGAGCTTCCCAAATTCCTTGATTTAGATTTTCTAAAATCTGTGCTGGTTCAGTTACATTTTGAAGGGTAACAATTTCATTCAAAATCGTATTTCCTATCATAGACATAAACGCTCCCGGAACTCCATGCCCTGTACAATCTACTGCTGCTACATACGTTCTGTTACCTGTACGAATAGACCAGTAGAAATCTCCAGAAACTACAGCCTGAGGTTTGAATATAATAAAATGGTCTTCAAAATTTCTAATAAAATCTTGAGGATCTGGAAGGATAGCATGTTGTATCGTTTCGCCATAACGGATACTATCCATAATAGCTTGGTTTTTTGTTTTGATGACCTCGTTTGCTCCTTCTAATTGTGTATAAGTACGAGCATTATCTAAGGCGATAGAAATATAAGATGCTAAAGTACGTAGAATAGTAAGATCATTTCTTGAATACGCATTTATTTGATGACTTTGTACTGTCAAAACACCTACAATCTTCCCCTCCAAAAGCAAAGGCAGATAAATAATAGACTGATAGTTTTCTCCTACATTATCTACTGCTATCTCGGTAATATAGTTTGTATGTTCTTTCGCAAAATCATTAATTATAATATCTTCGTTACGAGTAAGACAAACTACTGAAAGTTTGTTTTCATCAATAATTTTATCAAAACTATCAGGAATTCGACTTCCATTTTCTATAAATCCTCTAAAATCTATGCGTTCTTTTTCTGCATTATAAATACCGATACCAAATGCAGTAGCATCAGTAAGTTCGTTTACATATTCATAAACAGCACTAATAACTGAATCAAGATCAAGAATAGAAGTAATTTTCTGTCCGATTTCACTTAGCACACGAATATTGCTATACGAACGTTCAATTTCAGTTTTCTGACTTTCTAAAAGTACGTTTTGCTGACCAATTTCGGCAGTTCGTTCTCCTACCAAACGCTCTAATTTGTCATTCTGGCGTTTTACAGCGTTTATTCTGTTGGTATAAAAACCTAAAGAAGCTCCAATTACAAGAATACTAGCAATAGTCAAAAACCACCACGATTTCCACCACGGAGGTAATACTTTTATCTTAATAACTACTTCTTCTTTATTTTCTACTCCATCACTATTAGAAGCCTTTACTCTAAAAGTATATTCTCCTGCTGAAAGGTTACTATAAGTAGCAAAACGACGATTTCCTACCTCATTCCATTCTTTATCAAAACCCTCTAAGATATAAGAGTAATTTGTTTTTTCTGGTCTTCTATAATTAATAGCAGCAAACTCAAAACTAATTACTCTATCTTCATAAGTAAGTGTCATTTCTTTTGTTTGAGAAATATCAATAGTTAAAGGTGATTCTGGATTACCCAAACTTTGAATTCCTACCGAACGGTTTAATATTTTAAAATCCGTCATCACGACTGGAGGTACAAAAATACTTGGTTTTATATCTTCTGGATAAAAAGCATTCAGACCTTGAATACCACCAAAAAACATTTCTCCATCTTCAGCCTTAAAAAACGCACCTGAATTAAACTCACTACTCTGCAAACCATCTTTTGTATTATAGTTTGTCATTCGTTTAGCATCATCTATACTTTCATCTCCCAAAAGACGCATCAAACCATTATTGGTACTTATCCAAAGATTGTCCTTTTCGTCTATCAGAATACCATAAATGGCGTAATTAGCCAAAGCGTTGCGTTCTCCCCAATGCTCAAACTCTCCTGTTTCACGGTTCATTAGGTTCAGACCATTTGTAGTTCCTACCCAAAAATTACCTTTAGAATCTTCTGCAATTGCTCGTGTAGTATTATGACTTACCGACTTTATGTTTTCTGGGTCATGTCTATAATAAGTAAAATCTATAGGCGTATTGGTTTCATCTCTAGTTACTTTAATAAGACCATCATCAGAACCTAACCACAAAACACCTTTACTATCTTCATAGATAGTCCACATACCTATATCTTTCAAAAATCGTTCTGGAAGATAACCAAAAGGCTTTGTAGCATCAGGTAGCATTTTATATAATCCCTTAAAAGTACCTATCCAAACTGTCCCTTGTTTGTCTTGAATAATATTAAGTGTAGTTGTCTGAATAGTGGTAGAATCATTAGCGTTTCCTATAAGACTAACAAATGTACCTCCTTTTTCTTCTGAAAAAGAAGTCATGCGAGAAATATCTCCTGCTCCTATTATCCATAACTCTCCCTCTGTTGTTTCGACAATATCAGTAACATTTTCTATATTAAAATCAGTTTTTCTCTTTCCTGTTTGTACATGATAATATTTTGGAATAACTCCAGTTCTGTCTATACGAGAAAGTCCTCCATCTGTGCCTACCCATACATAGCCTTTACTATCCTTCATTCCTGTCCATACATTTCTATGAGGAAGTGAATTTGCATTACCTATTTCGTTGTAGTAATATTTAAACTGTGTAGTAAGAGGGTCATACTTTACAGCTCCCAAATTACGTGAGGCAGCCCAAATAATATTTTCTTTTGTTCTAATTAAGGCTGGCATTGATCCCAAATCATCTAGAGAAGTTCTATACTTTATTATCTCTTTCGTTTTTACATCTATTTTATAAATATAGTCGAAACCTGCTGCCCACAAATTACCATCTTTTTCTTCTAAAATAGCTTGTACAGCAGTAATACCTTCTTGATACAAAAAACGCTCAAAGTCATTCGTTTCAACTCTATATAATTGAAGTCGCTCCTCCTGTTCCTACCCAGATATTTCCATCTTTCGTAGCTAAAATAGAGGAAATGCTACCTCCATACAATTTAACAGGATTGGGAAAGTCTCTACGATAAGAACGATGCAAAAGCTGTGGTATCCTGTCGCTATCCCATTTGTTTAATCCATTTGTTGTTCCTATCCACAAATTGTTATTTAAATCTACTTCTAAAGTATTTATGATATTACTTCCCAATAACATACTATCTTCTTTTGAAGCTACATAGTTAGTAAAAGAATCATTGGCATAATCATATTTACTAAGACCATTTTCAGTTCCTAACCAAATAAATCCCTCTTTATCTTCTATAATAGTTTTTACTTTATTATCTGACGAGTGTATTTTCTTTTCCTTCTTTTTTATAAAAAGATTTGAAGGTTTGTGTTTTTCTATCAAAAATAGAAACTCCTCCTATTGTACCTACCCAAATATTATGATTTGAATCTTCAAAAATTGCATTTACTTGATTATCTATTATTGAAAGTGAATCTTCTCTTCTGTGACGAAAGGTAGTGACATCATAGGCATTGTAACGATTAAGTCCATCGTCGGTAGCTATCCATAAATAGCCTTCACTATCCTGAATCATATCATTAACAGAGTTTTGAGACAAGCCCTGTTCTATTCCAAGCTGTTCCACTCGTAATTTTGGAAGGCGTAATTTTGTATCATCTTGAGCCAATACAAAACTACTATTACCTACTAAAAAGAGTAAGAATAGAGTATATAAAAATGACCCTCTAAGAAAGTTATTTATTGTTTTGTAATGCATTTAGTACTGCCGATTAATAAAAAGTAGATAGTGTTTTGCTGATATTTTTTTATACTATGGTTCTGTCTAAATTATGAATACTAGATTAGTTTAGAGCATAACTCGTCCAAGTAATTTCAAAAATACAATAAAAAATCAAATTATTCTATTATTTAGAATGTTAATCTTACTGTTTTTTTAGCCCAATCATTCAAGATTGAAACGATACAAATGTAAAAGAAGTATAGTTACACCTATTTTGAAAATACTCCAGCAATTAGTTCATCAAAATAAGGATCTTTTAAAAGTTCTTTGAAAGTACCCTCTTTTATGATTGTACCATCTTTCATAAGATAAATTTTGTCCATTTTCTCCAATAAAATAGGATCATGACTAGCTGCAAATACAGACCAAGGGTATTTATCTTTTTGTAAAATTTTGTCCAACACTCTGCGTTTGTAACTTCCTTCTAAGTTAAAGAAAAAATCATCAAAGACAATAAGATTTGGATGAGTTAGCATACTTCTAGCAAAAACAACTTTCTTTTGGAAGGTAGAAGAAAATCCTTGTCCAGAAGGCAACATTTGTGTCTGTAAGCCATCTTTTAATGACTGAATATCGTCTATTAATTCTACAATCTCCAAAACATGATTCAGGTATTCCATATTAAAACCTTCCCTTCCGACAGTAATATTTTCTAATAATGTACCCTCAAAAACATCTTCATGAGAAAGATTATCACCAATATAATCTTGCAAGTTTTTTATATTCAAATCTCGTAGCGTAAAACCATTGTAGGTAATATGTCCTTTGTATTCGTCATAAAGTCCTGTCAAAATCTTCATTAAAGTAGATTTTCCAGAACCCTCATTTCCAATTACCCCAACATATTCTTGTGGTTTTATTTCCATATTAATATTTTTGAGTGTAGCAGAATCGCTTCCTTTATAGGTGTAAGAAAGACCGTGAACCTTAATATCAAATCCTTCTCTATTAAAATTATCAAATGTATTTGTTTTTTCTAGCCTCAAATCGGTTACGTTTCCTATTTTCTCAACGGCTGTAAGTGTATCATAAATAGTATCCAAATTCAAAATCATTTTTTCTACGGCAGTAATAACCGAAATAATTACGATTTCAGAAGCTACAAATTGTCCTAATGTGATATTTCTTTCAATCACTAAAAGACTACCCAGAATCAAAACACCACCTGTAATAATAGTTTTAAAAGCTACAAAGGCAGAATATTGAATTACCAAAACACGAAAGTGAGATTTTCTTTTGTATAAATAACCAGTTAAAAGTTTTTGCATTTTCTTTAAAGGTAACAACGTATTTCCTGCAATCTTGAATACACTTTGATTTCTACCCAATTCTTCTAACCAATAGGCAACTTTATATTTGTATTTTGATTCATAAAGACTAGTATCTAGTCCACTCTTTCCTGTAAAGTAAAAGATTAAGCCTAAAACAGCTACTAGAAACAAACCAAAAAATACAAAAAACGGATGGTAAAAAGCTAGAAGCATAAGACCAAAGAGAACCTGCAAAAGTGCTGTAATAACACTAGTAAGTAATTTTGCCAGACCTTTTTGAAGTGTCAAAATATCAAAGAAACGGTTGGCAAGTTCGGGAGCATATTGAGTCAAAATGGATTCCAAACGAATACGAGGAATCCGATACGCAAACTCAAAGGCTGCACGAGTAAAAAGACGTTGTTGAAGTGTCTCCACAATACTCATTTGCATAATTTGCATAATTCCACTAATTAGCGTTCCTGCTACTACAAAGGCAATCAGAACGACGATAGAATTAATTATAAGTCCACCTGAAATAAGTCCGATAATAGCCTGAACGCCTAATGGCAAGGTAAGACTAAGCAAACCCACAATCATAGCATAAATATAGGTATAAGAAATATCACGTTTTTCTGTCAAAAGTAAGTGCCACAAACGCTGTGCAGGTGTTCTTTCTTTTCCTTTTACTTCTTCTGGACTAGCAATAGGATCAATCAGCATCGGAACAAGACAATAAATAGTATTATCTTTTGAAAGCTCACTATCTCCATACAAATCTGATTTGCTGGCTAAGGTATTGATCGAGCTCGTTGTGGTCTACAATATCATTCTCTTCCCAGTTTTCGCCATTCTCTTGCATAGTATGAATGGTTTCCTTTATTCCATGCCAAGCCAAAATAGGGTTTGCATTGCCCTCAATAGATTGGAAAAGAACTAAGGGAAGCGTCGTAACCGACAAGACTTCATCTAATTCGTCTTTAGAGATTTCCTTTTCGATGAAATGTAAATGTGCCTCACGTCCAACGTCTTGTAAATGTCCGACCCATTGACGCATTTCTCTACGGCTAGAAATCCCTTCCGAAGTAGCGACAGGAGAAAATTTATAGTGTGCTTCGTCTGGTTTCCAGCGTTTTATAATTTGAAAGACAATATTTCGGGCAATTTCGTACTGCATATAATGATGATTTCTTTTTCGAGTTTTTTGTGCCTTTTGGAAATAAAAATAAGATGCGTTTTCGCAGACCAAAGCCTACGCTATATTACACTACATTTTGATAATTTTATTTTCTTCTTTTTTTATTACTCCTTCTATTTTTCTTTGCTCCCTGTGTTCTTCTTCTATTACTTGCATTATTCGAAGTAGTAGAGCGAGAGGAATTTGGATTACGACCAGAACGAGAACGGCTCGTTGTAGTAGTCTGTTTTGTAGGACGTTGTCGTGGTGCGCTTCCCAGTTCAAAAAGATTATCTTCTTTAATTACTTCTATATCAATGTCTATTTTCCCACCAGAAAGGCGTTTGATGTCTTTCAAAATCACTTCGTCTTCTACACTATCTCTGTTCCAGGTGAGATAAAAAGATTTCATTAATTTTCCAATATCAGCAACAGCATCTATAAGTTCTTGTTCGTCTTCTATTTCGGCTGCTTTTGCGATTACTAATTCTACATTTCTTCCATAATGACGGTATTTTACAGGAACAGTTGTATAACCAATATGATCTGGCTTTTTGGTGCGTTCTTCTTCTGTTTGAGGCAAAAACTCATTATTAAATTTGATTTCTCCGTCAGCCATAATATACAAGTGATCCCAAATTCGGTGTACATTATCACTATTTTCTCTAACACTTGGATTGAGCTGCTTCATTAGATTGATAAGCGTTTCGGCTGCCCGAGTGCGTTCTTCTACATCTTCAATTGTTTTGAGATGGCGCACCATATTTTGCATATTTCTTCCATACTCTTTCAAAACAAGAGCGTCCCTTTGTGTATTATAATCTAAATTTTTGAGTTTGGCTGAATTTTGTGTGCCGTCTGAATTTTCTATCTGTTCCAATGAAGTTGTATTTTATGTTTTTTCTATTATCTTTCGGCTAAATAAAGTCTTAGAAACAATTATGAATTAAGACTCCAAATTTTTGGTTATCAGCTAATTAGTATTCTAAAAATAGCAGTTTGTTTGATTAGTATTTCTTACTAAAACTTTGATAAATTTTTACTGATAATCTAAAAAAACATTGGTCGTCTTATTATTTACCCTAAAATTTGACTGTAAATATAGCAAATCTTTACTTTAAAATTGAATGTTGGCTTATGAAAACATTATTTTTTGGGTCTTATTTTTTTTTAAAGAAATAGTTTTTGATATATTTGAACTTCTAAAAAATTTTTCTGTTTCAATAATTTAATAAACAAGTTAATAAACAAGAGTTTTCAAACCTTTTAAAGCAAACAAAAATGAGTGAGTATTTTGATGATAAGCAAGAGAAGAACAATGATTATTCTAAACCTAATTACCACAACGAAACCGTCTTTTCTAAGAAAGTTCGTGCAGGAAAGCGCACCTATTTTATAGATGTAAAACCTACTCGCTGGGAGGAAGATTATTACATTACATTAACGGAAAGTAAAAAGGTATTTAGCCAAGGTGGAGGGTATCATTTTCGAAAAAGCATAAAGTCTTTTTGTACAAAGAAGATTTTAATAAAATTGTAGCAGGACTCTCAGAAGTAGTCGAACATGTAAAAAGTGAGCTAATGCCAAACTATGATTTTACCCAGTTTGATAGAGATGAGGACGAAGAATATAATGCAAAATCTTCAAAAGATGACGAAGAACCAAGAAATCGTTTGCAATGGGATTAAGTTTTTAATTTAATGTAAACTCAAAACGCTTTATTATTTTTTGTAGTAAAGCGTTTTTTCTTGATTTGTAATTAAAGCTGCTTATTTTCTCTTCATAGTTACATTTCCTGTAACATACAACTGTATTATTTGGAGTTTTGGCTAAATATAAAGAACGCAAATAATTTCCATTCGAATTTTTCTTTCCAGAATAATGATCTATTTTCCATGTTTTTCCTCCATCTTCTGTTTTGAAAATTAGTTCAGATACAGCCAAATAAACTGTGTTTTGGTCTGTAAAAATCATATCTGATATATAATTTCCACAAAGTACATCATTCTCGCCTTTGTTGGTCTTTAGTTTCAGCTTGCCGTTACGATGACCAACAAATCATACAACCACAATATAAAGGCAATCTAGCCTTATTTTTTTGTCTTCATTTTAATAAAATCCAAAAAACAGTAACTTACCAAAATTTGTAAAATATATTTTATCAAAAAAATAACTCTATAACTTAACCCTTAAAGAAAAATGAATTTAGTTCGATTAAAATCCAAGATTTCCTATTACGGACTTTTGGCAGCCTTTTCTGCAGGCGTAGTGTTTTTACCTGCTTGTGGCGACAAAAAGCCAGTTGATACTACAGAAGTAAAAGCTGACTCTGTCACAACAACTACCGAAAAAGAAGAAATCCATCCCTATGAAGGCGAACGTTTTGCAGATATAAAAATCCTCGCCTTTGTTGGTCTTTAGTTTCGGCTTGCCGTTACGATGACCAACAAATCATACAACCACAATATAAAGGCAATCTAGCCTTATTTTTTTGCCTTCATTTTAATAAAATCCAAAAAAACAGTAACTTACCTAAAATTTGAAAAGTCGTTTGATATAAAATGATTACACAAGATAACCCTTTAACAAGTTAATAAAATGAATTTAGTTCAATTAAAATCCAAACTTTCCTATTACGGACTTTTGGCAGCTTTTGCTACAGGAGTAGTAATTTTGCCTGCTTGTGGCGACAAAAAGCCAGTTGATACTACAGAAATAAAAACTGACTCTGTCACAACAACAACCGAAAAAGAAGAAATCCCTCCCTATGAAGGCGAACGTTTTGCAGACATAAAAATCTTGCGTTACGAAGTAAAAGGATTTGATGAGTTGCCTTTATCACAAAAGAAACTTCTTTATTATTTATCAGAAGCTGGACGTTGTGGGCGTGATATTACTTACGACCAAAATTACAAACACAATGTTCTGGTCAGAAAAACGCTAGAAAACATCTACAAAACTTACAATGGAGATAAGTCAGGCGAAGATTGGACAAAATTCGAAAACCTATTTAAAACGAGTTTGGTTTTCTAATGGAATACATCACCATTATTCAGAAAAGAAGATAATGCCTGAATTTTCGTATGAATTTTTTGAAAGTTTAATGAAAAATTCTGACCAAACTGGTTTTGAAACTTTAATGGATAAAGAAAACGGACAAGATGCAACGGCTTTTTTATCAATGCTAAAACCTGTACTATTTGATGAAAACGTCGATGGAAAGAAAGTAAACAAAACAAAAGGACAAGATTTAGTCAGAACTTCGGCAGCCAATTTTTATGGAAACCTTACACAAAAAGAAGTAGAAAATTTCTATAAAGGTTTTGCAGATAAAAATGATGCAACACCTATTTCTTATGGTCTAAATTCTCAACTTACAAAAGGAACTCCTCCAGAAAATGCACTTATAGGACTTCAAAAAGGTGGAATTTATGAGTATAAATACGGAATCGGAACAGCCGAAAAACGTGGAAAATATGCCGATGCGCTAGAAAAAATGGTGTATTGGTTAGAAAAAGCCTCTACGGTTGCAGAATCAGCAGGACAGAAAAAAGTAATTGATTTGCTGGTAGAATATTACAAAACAGGCGACCTCAAAACGTTTGATGAAATGTCTATTGCTTGGGTTGGAGTAACTGATACAAACGTTGATTTTATTAATGGGTTTATCGAAGTGTATGGCGATCCATTGGGTTACCGTGCAAATTATGAATCTGTAATTTTTATAGACGATAAAGAAGCTTCGCAACGTATGGCAGTTTTGTCAGAAAATGCTCAATATTTTGAGGATAATTCTTCCATTATGGACGAACACAAAAAGAAAGAAGTAAAAGGAGTTACCTACAGAATTATTACTGTCGTTAATGAAGCTGGCGATGCTGCACCTTCTACGCCTATCGGAATTAATCTTCCGAATGCAAACTGGATTAGAAAACAGTACGGTTCGAAATCGGTTTCTTTGGGAAATATCGAAGATGCTTATAATCACGCAGGAGGAGGAAAAACGACAGCCGAATTTTATCCAACTGAAGAGTTACAAAACCGTCAGAAAGAATACGGAGATGTAGGTGGAAAAATGCACACAGCCTTACACGAGGTAATTGGACACGCTTCTGGACAAATAAATGCAGGAATAGGAACGCCAAAAGAGACGCTCAAAAATTACTCTTCAACACTAGAAGAAGCTCGTGCTGATTTGGTGGCTTTGTATTATCTCTTAGATCCAAAACTGGTAGAATTAGGACTTTTACCTTCTATTGAGGCAGGAAAAGCAGAATATGATTCTTACATAATGAATGGAATGATGCTTCAGCTTCGTCGTCTGGATGAAGGTGCAGATATTGAGGAAGACCACATGAGAAACCGTCAATTAGTTGCAAAGTGGGCGTATGAAAAAGGACAAGCCGAAAACGTAATTGAGAAAAAAATGATTGATGGAAAGACGTATTTCTTAGTCAATGATTATGATAAATTACGTGTAATCTTTGGAGACCTTTTGAGAGAAATTCAGCGTCTAAAGTCAGAAGGAGATTATCCAGCAGCCGAAAAATTAGTGGAAGGTTATGGTGTAAAAGTCAATGCAGCGATGCTTAAAGAAGTAAAAGAGCGTTATGCACCGTTTGATATGGCTCCTTATTCTGGGTTTTTGCAACCTGTTCTTGAGCCTGTTATGGATGGAGATGAAATTACAGATGTAAAGATTCGTTATGCGACTTCGTTTGTAGAACAGATGATGAGTTTTGGTGAAAATTATAGCTTTTTGAAAGCGAAAAATTAAAATGTAATTTGAAAAAACTATTGTCAAAGTCTGATTACATACTATTTATAAAGTTTTGAATAATTTATAAATTGAAAGACACTTATTTGATTAATTTTGAATAAGTGTTTTTTACAAACAAAAACAACAACTATGAAAAAAATAACTCTACTTTTAGTTATACTATTACTTTCTATAAGTTCTTGTGATAAAATAAAAAGAAAAGCAAAAGAAACCATAAAGCAAGGAGGCGAAACTGTCGGCAAAACGGCATCAGAGTTTTACCAGGGTGTAGCAGATGGTGTAGAAGACAATCTAAAATCTGAAATAATTTTATCTGAAAACCTAAAAGAAAAAGGATTAGAACTAGGAAATTTTGAAATAGAAAATCAAAGTATTCTTGAAAATGATAATAAATTAATTCTTTATATTATTTTCAATAAAGATTTTGAAGATACTGTATTTGTAAAAGCAATTAATAAAAAGGGGCTTGAAATAGGCAGAACAAAACTAGCAATCCAGAGCAAAGCAAAAAATGCTAAACACTATGATTTTACATTTGACAAGAGAACAAATATAGAAGCTAAAAGTAGAATAATAATAGAATAGAGAACAAACAAATCATAGATGAAACTTATTTTACTAGATACCGACATACTTTCTTTTTTCCTTAGAAATCAGAAAACGAGCGAAAAGAAAAACGAACAAAAAGCCACGCAAAAAATAAAGGATTATTTGAAGAAAAACGAAAAGTTTAGTATTAGTATAATTACGTATTACGAACTTCTGAACGGTCTTTATTTTGGAGATTCAGAAGAACGAACACAAGAAATTGAATTAATTTTAGATAAACATATTATTCTACCAATTAGCAAAGAAATTGCACAAAAAGCTGCACAGATTTACACAAAACTGCGAAGTGAAGGCAACATAATTGCTCACAACGACATTTTGATTGCTGCAACTGCTATTGTAGAAAATCTAGTTTTGATAACTAATAATAACAAACATTTTGATAGAATAGAAGAATTAAAAATGGAAAATTGGACGGTTTAATATATCATCAATGACACTGATATTGAAATTATATTCGTAATTCGTAATTGATTCTAAGCCTTTTTTACAAATTCTGATTTTAGAGCCATACTTCCAAAACCTGTAATCTTGCAATCAATATTATGATCGCCTTCTACAATTCTGATATTTTTTACTTTTGTTCCTGCTTTTATTGGTTTTGGTGCGCCTTTTACTGGCAAATCTTTCACAATCACAACATCGTCGCCATCTTCTAAAGGATTTCCGTTTGCATCTAAAACTACAGCTTCTACATCACTTTCTTCACTTTCTGCTGCTTTTTCATTCGGATTCCATTCAAAAGCACATTCAGGACAATTATACAAATCATCACTTACTTCATATCCATACGGACAAGCACAACTAGGGCATTTTTTCATTTTACTTTGATTGTAGAGAGTGTTTGTTTTCTTGTTTAGTAGCACAAATTTAATTGATATTTTGCTTTTATACTATTTTATTGATAAAATAAAATACAGATTGTATAAATCAAAAAAATCAAATTACCACAAAAATGTAGCAATTTGATTTATCAAATTACAGATAATGAAATAATACTATTCCTCTTCTTCTCCAGCCATTACATTTTCGAAGAGAATCCACACCTTGAATTTTGATTTCTCTATCTTTTATATTTTGAGGTTTTTTATTTCTTTTACTCTCTTCGTTCTTCTCATTTAATTCTCTTTTCTTTCTTCTGCGCTCTGCAATTCGTTTCAACAGACTAGCTGTAATATTTAAGAAATTTGCTTCTGTGATTATTCCAACTAGATTATTATTTGCCACAACAGGCAAACAACCGACTTTATGTTTTCGCATTAAGTCCATAGCTTCATGAATATTTGCTTCTGGCGAAACGGTATGAACATTAGTAATCATCAAATCTTTTACGGTCGTAATACTATTTTTGACGTTGTTTTGATTTGCCTTGAAATGACGAAGCAACAAACGAGAAGAAACCAATCCCCCTAAAACGCCATCTTGACATTCCACAGGTAGATAACGAATGCGCTGCCAGTCCATAATATCGGCTGCAAACTCGGGTACATCGTCCTCTGTTACCGTAAAAAGGTCTGTATCCATAAATTCTTCTACCAATAAATCAGAAGGCTGCCAATCTGAAATGTCTTCAATGGTTGCTAATTTCCACGTATGAATTGGCTCATTACTTTTTTGTTTTGCTCCAATTGCCACAGTAATGGCTGTCATTACCTCTTCTTTTGTGGTCTGTTTGATGAGTTTGGAATAGGATTGCAACATCCAACTTGAGCCTGTTTGTTCGGATTTGACACGAGCTTCTACAATTCCCATATACTTATCAATATCTGTTTGACTGACTTTTGCTTTTTGTAATCCCTTTCTTGCCATCGGAATTATTTCATTGAGAAGTAAATCCTTAACACTCATTTTTTTGCCGTTTACCCATTTTACATCTACTCGCAAACCGTGTCTAGCTACATTCATAAAATTAGCACGAGCATCATCAAATTCCATTATTTCGGTTACATCTGGATAGGTATCTTCAAAGGCATTCATGGCACCAATCCAAAGAGCAGCATTTGCTACTTCATCTACAACTGTTGGACCTGCTGGTAAAATCCTATTTTCAATCCTTAAATGTGGTTTTCCGTTCGGACTTACTCCATAACACGGACGATTCCAACGATAAACAGTAGAATTATGAACATTTAAAGCACGAAGTTTTGGTGTTTTTCCTTCCTGAACCATTTGTACGGCATCTTCATCAATATCAGTAGTAAGCAAAACTCTAAAACGCATAATATCCTCACGGTACAAATCTAAAATCGAACCTTTCAGCCATTTATTACCAAACATTACACGAGGACTACGCTCACGCAAATGTTCAGAAGCAATACGAGTATCGAACAGACTGACGGAAAAGTGCAATTCTAGTTTCACTCCAAAGACGTTTGCCAAAAAGCATCGGAGAATTACAAGCTGCTGCTAGAATAGGTGCAGAAATAGCCATTGCCACATTATATTTTGCTACAAATTCTTCTGGTTTTATCTGCAAATGAACTTGAAAACTAGTATTACATGCCTCAACTAATGCAGTATCATGTAAAGTATTTAGCTCATCAATTCCTTCAATTTTGAGTTCGTAGGTTTCCTTTCCTCTTAGTTTTTTAAGAGAATTCATCAATGCGTAATACCTATCTAAAGGCGTAATATTATCTGTCGTGAGGTCGAATTTTCTGATTGTTGGAAGGATTCCTGTCAAAACATAGTCTATATCATGCTTTTTTGTAATCTTTTCTAATGCCCTTAATAATCCCAATGTTTCATTTTCTAATTTTGAAAAACAATCTCCTTTAAAGGGTTGAGGTTCGAGATTACATTCTACATTAAAACGAGCTAGTTCGGTTGTAAAACTATCGTGATTAAGGTCTTTTAATACTTCCAAACAGGTTGCAGACGGTTTTCCGTGGTCATCTACTAAACAGATTTCTTGTTCTGCTCCAACGTGCATTTGCTCGTTATCGAAACAATCTTTTTTTAGCATTAATTCAAGAGCCTGAATATCTTTGAGCAAATAGCGTGTAAATTCGTTGAGGTCAAGCTGATTATCTGCTATTCTTACGTTTAAATCTCCCATAAAAAATATATAAGTGTTTGTAAAAGTGTTTTTGAGTAAATTAAACGTTATCACGGTTATCTATAGGTCTACTAATCAATTGTTATAGAAAAGTAAAACAGTCTTATTTTTCCATAGCGACAGGTTTGTAAACTTATCGTTATGGAGAAATGAACATTACTAAATTAATCGTGATAACGTTTATTATTCTATTGTAAATTAATCTAAAATACGAATTTTAATTTATTATCTTAATTATTTTCAAAATTTTTCTAAAACTAGTTATTACTTTTCCAAATGTCATTCTAATAAACAAAATTGATTTTGTATTTTTGTGTAAATGAAATTATACTTTTTTTATCAAACACAGAGTTCACAGAAAGCACAGAGAATAAAAATACGTTTTTAAATATTATTTCTTGTAATTTGATTCTTATTGTATTATCCTGTAATTAATCATATAAATTACTCGCTAATCAAATAAAAGTAGTTATATTTATTTACCTAATCTCCATTCCCTATTCCCTATTCCCTAAATTCCAAAAAAACATGAAAATAATTTGTATCGGCAGAAATTACGCTGACCACATCGCAGAACTAAAAAACGAGCGTCCGACAGAACCTGTAATCTTTATGAAACCAGATACAGCCATTCTTAAAAATAATGACCCATTTTATCATCCAGATTTTAGCAACGATATTCATCACGAAGTAGAATTACTTTTAAGAATCTGTAAAGAAGGAAAACATATCGAAGAAAAATTTGCTTCTTCTTATTATGACAAAATTGGTTTGGGAATAGATTTTACAGCAAGAGATTTGCAATCCAAAGCAAAAGAAAAAGGTCTTCCATGGGATATTGCAAAGGGTTTTAATGGTTCTGCACCTGTTTCAGAATGGATAGAGGTTTCTGAATTAAAGGATTTGAATATTAATTTGAATTCAATTGATTTTCATTTAGAAGTAAATGGAGAAATTCGTCAGAAATCAAATAATGAACTTATGATTTGGAATTTTGATGAAATAATAGCTTATATTTCTAAATTCTTTACTCTCAAAATTGGAGATATTATTTTTACAGGAACACCAGCAGGAGTTTCGAAGGTAAATATCGGCGATAGACTGGAAGGTTTTATAAGAGAGAAGAAAATGTTAGATTTCGAAGTTAAATAAGTAGTAATGATGTTGTTGGTGTCGCTTCGCTAAAACACCAACAACGGTATTGAAATATCGGTGATAAGTTAGAAGGTTTTATAAAAGAGAAGAAAATGTTAGATTTCGAAATTAAATAAGTAGTAACGATGTTGTTGGTGTCGCTTCGCTAAAACACCAACAACAGTATTGAATTATTAAACACGGAGTTTACAGAAAATTACATTTTAGAAATAAAGGCAACCAATTATAACGAAGTATGAAAAATATTTTTTTATTTAGTAGATTTTTGATTTTAAATAGCTTTCTATTCTTCATACTTTTTGCCTTCAATCTTGTAAAAGCGCAGCCTAATGTTTATAACAAAGCTGTAGAAATGGCACAAAATGGTAATCCACAAGATGGATTAAATCTTTTGAAAACAGAATTAAATGCTGACTCTGACAATACAGAATTACTTTATTATACAGGATTATATTTAGAACAACTAAAAAATATTTCTAAAGCTGTCGAACTTTATAAAGAAGCTGTAGAAATAGATGAAACAAATTTTGAAGCCAATTATAGATTAGGACTTTTATATGAAAAGGTAGATTCTATTGAGCAAGCATTTTCGTATTATGAAATGGCACTTTTACACGTTCCCAAAACAGAAGAAAAAGCAAAAAATGAAATTTTAGGAAGAATTATTATTCTCTCTGACGAAGCTAATAAGTTTGATGAAGAAACGCTAAAGTATGCAAATGGATATTTGAAGTCGGAAGAAATTACTACCATTCCTCCACCTGTTGCACTTTCATTAGCTAACATTTTATATCAAAATACAGACTACTCAACTGCTCAAGAGCTAACAAAAGCTATTTTAGAAAAGACAAATTCGAATGCTTATCCGATTCAAAAAGCTGCCTTTATTTATACGAGTTGTGCTTTTCGTTTGCAAGATATGGAAGCGATGACGACGTATTATGCACGAGTAAAAGATGAAAAATTGAAGACAGAATTAGAAAATACTGCTCCTCAATATTACTACAATTTGGGTTATGTTTATTTTTTTCTTTATGATTTTGATAAGAGTTTGCGTTATCTCAAAACGGCTCTTATTATAAAACCAGATTATTCTCCAGCGCAAATTTTCCTTAATCAAGTAGAAGCTCGCAAAGATGACAAATCCGATGTAATTAATTTTTTGAGGAGAAAAGTAGAACATTCAAAAGAAAAAAATGCAGCGTATTATGCAGACCTTACTCGCCTTTATGTACACGAGCAGCGTTACAACGAAGCTATAAAAGTAGCAGACTCGTGTCTAATGCTAGAGCCAAACAAGCACGAAATTTACTTTTTGGAAGCCTTATCCAATTATAAAACAGTTAGAGATAAAGAAGGAATCGTAGTGATGGAAAAGGCACTCAAAAAATTTCCAAAATTAGAAAACGAAGACCGTTCGAAATATTATTTCCTTTTAGGATTATGTTATAAGAGAATTAAAAACTACGGAGAAGCCAAAAAAGCCTTTGAAGAAGCAGAAAGAGGGATTTTTAAAGATGCTGCAAATTGGGAACTCAAATCAATAATCAATAATCAGTAACCAGTAATCAGTAACCAGTTAATTTCTTTGAAAACACAAATTATTTTTATTGAACACAGAGTTACAGAGGACACAGAGAATAAAAAAATCGCTTTTTTTGAAACAACAATTTTAAAAAGTAATTTTCACTAATTCCTAATTCCTAATTCCTAATTCCTAATCCCTAATTCCTAATTCCTAATCATTCTTTACTCATGGCGACTCTAAAACCGATCAAATTACTACCAAAACCTTGTGGATTGTAATAACGATTTGCTGTGCGTAAGTTTCCTTTATTTCCAAACCAACTTCCTCCTCTAACGCAACGATTTAATCCTTGAGGAACGCCAGTAGGATTTTTTTGACGATCTCGTGGGTAGCGTCCATAATGGTCTGAACACCATTCCCAAACATTTCCAGACATATCATAAATTTTTAGTTCATTTGGTTTTTTTAGTCCAACAGGTTGTACCATTTCTACTGAATTTCCTTCAAACCAGCCTACTACTTCGGCATAATTTGCTCCTGAATAAATAAAATGTTGAGTACTCATTCCACCTCGTGCTGCATATTCCCATTCTGATTCTGTTGGCAAACGCTTTCCTGCCCATTCTGCATATTGGCTTGCATCGTCCCATGTTATGCCCACAACAGGGTGTGTATCGTCCCAACCCCACATAGGTTCTTTTGGCATATCTCGCCCTGTTGATTCACAAAATTTTCTATACTGTTTAACTGTAACTTCATATCTTCCAATATAAAAATCATCTAATTCTACTTCGTGAATAGGCATTTCGTTTTCAAAAACAGTACTTCCCATATTAAAAACACTTCCTTTTACAAACACCATTCCTGTAGTATCTTGTTTTGCTTTGAACAAATGAGAAGGTAAAAAGAAAGTATAAGGATTCGAATATGATTTTCTTGCTTCTATGTCAGTATATTTTTTATTCTTTTTTTCGATGATAGAAGCAGGAAAAAAACCACTTCCCAAAATTAGAATAGCTAATCCGAAAACAGAAAGTAAAAACGAAAAAATGTGAGTAGAAGTAAAACGAGTTTTCATAAATCTATATAAGATAAAAGAGGTAATTGGTGGCGTAAAGATAAATTTTGATTCGATTCTTAAATCTACAAAATTATCAATAAGTATAAGAAGTATAAGGAAAAAATCTTGCCAATATGGATTTTGTTTGTTTCGAAGTAAATAGTAATAGTGAAAATTGTACAAACAAAATTTTGCAACGTTTTACATAAAACGCATCGTAAGGGTTTTTAAGAATTATTTACATTTATTCAAATTTCTTTACAATGAAACATTATTTACACAGATTTATTTTTTTTACTTGTATTTATTTTTGCGCTTTTGTGTCTGTTTTTTCACAACAAACAGATAGTTTAGGCAATTTATCCATTCTTAAAATCAAAAATGATAGCGCACTTATTTATTTAGAAAACGTTACTATTGAAGTAGAAATTATAGGAAATAGAGTCTACAACAGTAACAAAACTAACTTTTTATAATCCGAATAACAGAGTTTTGGAAGGAGAACTAAATTTTCCACTTGCTGACAAACAACGTGTTTTTAGATTTGCAATGGATTTGAATGGAAAACTTAGAGAAAGCGTAGTAGTAGAAAAGCAATTGGGAAGACGAGCTTTTGAGGGAGTTGTGAGGCAAGAAATTGACCCTGCATTATTAGAAATGACCGTTGGAAATAATTATAAAGCTAGAGTTTATCCAATTCCTGCAAAGGGAAGAAAAATAATTTTGATAGGCTATGAAGAAGAACTACAAGACAGTAAAGCACCATTATATCAACTGAATTTGAAATATGGAAAGGTAACAGAATTTGATTTAAACGTAGAAGTAATTAATCAAAAAGAAAAGCCAACAATTAAACAAAACGAGCTTTCTAATTTTTCTTTTAAAGAATGGAAAAATGCTTTTATTGTAGAAGCAAAAGAAAAAGATTTTAAAGCAACAGGAATTTTTAGTTTTGAGATTCCAACACAAATAAATGAGCAAATTTTTAGAGAGAAAAACGTAGAACAAGAGAATAACACGAATACAGAAAACGATTATTTTTATATTAATTTAATTCCGAATGTTATTCAAAAAGAAAAAGTAATCCCTTCTTCTATTGTCGTTCTTTGGGACGTTTCGGCTTCTAGTAAAGAGCGAAATACAGAAAAAGAAATCAAACTTCTTGAAAATTATCTAAAAGAAATCAGTCAAAAACAATCGACGACTTCTTCACAAATAGAACTACTTTTGTTCAATAATAAAATAGTTAGTCAGGATAATTTTTTGATAAATCAATCTAATTTTGAAAGTGAAATCGTAAAAATTACAAAGCAATTAGAGAACATAATTTATGATGGAGGAACAGATTTAAAAGCGATTAATTTTCCTAAATTACAGCAGGAAGAAATATTACTTTTCTCTGATGGAATTTCGAATTTGTCGCATTCCGAAACTGCTTTTCCTATCAAAAAAGATAATTCACAAACCATTTATACTATCGTTTCTAGTGGAACGAATAATGCTCCTTTTCTAAATTCTTTAGCTCAAAAAACAGGAGGGAATTATATTAATCTTTCTTATGAAACACAAAAAGAAGCCTTAGAAGCTCTTTTATCTCAAAATTATCAGTTTTTGGGAGTAAAATATAAAAACAAACTCATGTCAGAAGTTTATCCATCTACACCTCAAACCCTACAAAAAGACAAAACTTTTTCTTTAACAGGAAAGATTAATTCTACCAAAAAAAGTAGAGATGCACAAATAGAAATTCAGTTCGGAATAGGAAAACAGATTTTGGAAACTAGAAAAATTACTATTCCCAAAACGTATAACTCTACTTCTATTAAACGCTTATGGGCAAACAAAAAGATAGATGAACTTTCATTAAATGCAAAACAAAATAAAAATGAAATCATAAAAGTAGCCAAAGAATACAATATGATTACGCCTTATACTTCCCTTATCGTTTTGGATAGAATAGAAGATTATGTTCGCTATGAAATTGTACCTCCAACTGAACTAAAAGAAGAATATGATAAATTATTAGCTCAAAAAATTCAGAAAATAGCAAACACAGAAATAGAATTTATCAAAGAAGCATTGACCGAATACGAAGAAAAAATAGAATGGTGGACAGAAGACAGAAAAGATATAAAAGTAGAAAAAAAGCCTACAAACACAACAGAAACACAACAAGAAACAGAAGAGCAGAAGGAGCAGCAAGAAGTAGAAAACGAAATTGAAGAAGAAACCAAAGAAGAAACCACAGAACAAATAAAGGAGGAAACAAATGGACAAGAGAATAATATAAACGATAAAAGCAACAACGAAACTCAACAAGAAACAGCTAATTCATCTAGCCAAAATACTAGCATTCCGATTGATAAATCAGAAGTAGAAAAGTATGAACGATTAGTTACCATAACGGGAACAGTTTCTAGTCATGATGGAAATCTACCAGGTGCAACTGTTCAGATAAAAGGAACTACAATAGGCACGCAGACAGATATAGATGGAAAATATTCTATTATATGTAGTCCAGAAGATGTACTCGTTTTTATGTTTGTGGGTTATAATTCTAAAGAAGTAAGAGTGGGAAATCAATCCGTAATTGACCAATCATTGTATGGAAATTCGTTAGAAAGTGTAGTTGTTACTAGTTTTGCAGTTGAAAAAGAGAAAGCGAGTTTGAATTATTCTATTGCTGGAAAGGTATCAGGTGTTCAAATTAATTCTTCTGCTGGTACTCCTGGTGCTGCTTCTCAAATTGTAATTAGAGGAAATTCTTCTATCAACCTCAATCAAGAACCTTTGTATGTGATAGATGGAGTTATTGTAACAGAAAGTGATTACAAACAGATTAATCCAGAGCAAATAAAGTCTGTTAGTGTTTTGAAAAACGAACATGCAACAGCTATTTATGGAAGTAGAGGAGCAGGAGGTGTCGTTTTAATTGTTACAAAAGAAGCAGCACAAAAAGGCTATGTTTTGCCAGATTCTACTCAAAATCAATTACAGATTCAGCAAGAAAAAACCACAAAATTAATTATAAAAGAATGGGATTCAGATGAACCGTATATGGATTCTATCAAAAACGCTACAAAAGAAAATCGTTTTCAAACGTATCTTTCGCTCAAAAAATCGTACTCTTCTACACCTTCTTTTTTCCTAAGCATAGGAACATATTTTATCCAAAATGGAGAACAAGATTTAGGATTACAAATTTTGTCTAATGTAGTAGAATTAGAACTAGAAAATTATGAACTATTGAAAATGTTGGGTTATAAATATAGTGAGTTGGGGAAAATGGAAACAGCTATTTTTCTCTTTGAAAAAGTAAATGAAATTCGACCAGACGAGCCACAATCAAAACGAGATTTGGCTTTGGCATATCAAAAAAATGGAGAATATCAAAAAGCATTAGATTTATTTTATGAAGTTTTGATAATGGATTTTGACGACGAAACGGCTGGAAATTGGGGAACATTAGACGACCTTTTTCCTTATTTTAAATCGATTGTTTTGTCAGAATTTAATAATTTAATTTCTCAACATAAAAATAAACTAGACCTATCAGAAATCTATAGAAAGACAAATCTGTTGGATAAAGAAGACAAAAAACGGTTTTTTAAAGCGATGCCAGTAGATATACGAATAGTTTTGGATTGGAACACCATGGAAACCGACATCGACCTTTGGGTAACCGAACCGACTGGAGAAACGTGTGATTATGGCAACAGCAGAACTGAAATTGGAGGTTTTATGGTAGAAGATATGATAGATGGATATGGTTCAGAAGAATATATTTTGAAAGATGCAATGAAGGGAGAATATATCATTCAAGTAGATTTTTACGACGATAGAGTTCAGAAAATAGTGGGCGCATCTACCTTGAAGGCAACTATTTATTTTAATTATGGTTCTAAAAATCAAACTCAAAAAGAAATTGTTTTCCAACTAGCAGCCGATTCAGAAGGAGAAGAAATTGAAATTGGTAGGTTTGAATGGAAAAAATAATTGCAAAACCCTAAGGATTTTCATAGTTTCTTAGGGTTTAAGTTTTATGTTTTTCAAAAACAAGAATAGTAGTTTTTGCTTATCTTTGTCTAAGAAATAAATCTACCTTTTTTCTATTAATTTTTACTCCAAAAATGACTAACAAACAATTAGCACAAGCCTTCAAACTAACAGGTTCTTTGTTAGAACTCCACAACGAAAATTCCTTCAAAGTGCGTTCTTATACTGGAACGGCTACACGTTTGGAAAACCTAAATGAAGAAGCTGCAAAATTATCTCAAAAAGAACTTATCGCTTTAGGTTTTAGCCAAAATATGAGTGAAAAAATAGCTTCTTTGTTAGAAAATGGAAGTTTTAAAGAATTAGACGAACTCACAAAACAAACGCCAGCAGGAGTTTTCGAAATGCTCAACATAAAAGGATTAGGAGCAAAAAAAATACGAGTAATTTGGACAGAATTAGAAATTGAAACTGTTCAAGATTTGTATGAAGCTACACAAGATGGTTCGTTAGAAAAAACAAAAGGTTTTGGTAAAAAGACAGCAGAAAATATAGCTAATCAAATAGAATTTTTGGAAAAACAGGAAGGAAAACAGCGTATCAATGTTGCTTTTCAGTATTCGGATTATATTCTTAAAAATCTGGAAAATTTGAAGAAATTAGACGAAAAAGATTTTTTAGAAAAAATAAGTGTAGCTGGACAAGTAGCAAGACACGAACCTATTATTGACACGCTTTCTTTTGTTGTGTCTTTAGAGGAAGGAAAATCTAGTAGAAAATTATTTGATTTTTTGAATAATTTAGATGGAATAAGTCAAAATAAAGAAGATGCAAAACAAAGTTCGCCCTTTTTATGGAAAGGTAGTTTTGATGAAATTGATTTGAATATTGAAATCCATATTGCAGAAGAAGAAAATTTTTATGGCAAATTATTGAGAGAATCGGCTACTATTTCTCATCTTAATTATTCTACTAATAATCCAAATCATTTGGAAACTTCTTTACTTTCAGCTTCTTATCAGAAAGCAAATTCGGAAGAAGAAATTTATCAAAAATTAGGTTCAAAATTTATTGCTGCACCTCAAAGAAATGGTTTTACAACTAATAATAGTATTAATTCTGAATGGAAATGGGCAAAGGAAAACAGTCAAAACGAGCTTTTAGAATTAGAGGATCTAAAGGGAACAATTCACAATCATTCTACCTATAGCGACGGACAAAATAGTATCGAACAAATGGCTCTTGCTGCACAATCATTAGGGCATTCCTATTTAGTAATCTCCGACCATTCTCAATCTGCTTTTTATGCAAATGGACTCAATAAAGAACGAGTAGAGAAACAATGGCAAGAAATAGAAGAACTCAATAAAAAATTAGCTCCTTTTCGTATTTTTAAAGGAATAGAATCCGATATTTTGAATGACGGAAGTTTGGATTATAATGAGAATGTATTGAAAGGTTTCGAAGTTGTGATTGCTTCTGTGCATTCTGTTTTAGGAATGAGTGAGGAAAAAGCAACAGAAAGATTATTAAAAGCCATTCAAAATCCGTACACCAAAATCTTAGGACACCCAACAGGAAGGCTACTTTTGAGAAGAGAAGGCTATCCAATAGATCACAAAAAAATTATTGATGCCTGTGCAGAAAATAATGTAGCCATAGAAATAAATGCAAATCCGTATCGTTTGGATTTGGATTGGAGATGGATTGATTATGCAATGCAAAAAAATGTTTGGCTGTGTATTAGTCCTGATGCACATTCTATTGAAGGCTTGAAAGACACACAATGGGGCGTAAAAGTAGCACAAAAAGGAGGACTTTTGAAATCAAAAACATTGAATACGCTTTCTGTTGAGGAGTTTGAGAGTTGGGCTAAAGTATAGGTTAATCGCATCAAATCTCAAAGGTTTTCGGTACTTTCAGAAGAAATTGATCATTTTACCCTGCCGTTTTTCTTTTGTTTTTAATACTTTGTTTTCCTTCGGTTCGTTGGTTTAGTATTTGTTCAATTAATTTAAAGTCATTCATTTGATAAAGTTACTACTACGAAAATTACGAATTTTTTCATATGAATGGGGTTTGCAAATCCTGTTTTACGGAAAGAATCGCTGCAAATTACTTTACTTACTCCTCTTTCTTACAAATGAAACTCTACTTTTTATCATTATTTTTCTTTACAGCTTTCTCACTATTTTTTCCATTTTCCACGAAAGCACAAGTTTCGGAAGACGAATATAAGGCTCTTGTTGCTATCCATAAATTTATAGATGTAGATAAGAAGAAAAACTGGGACATTACTCAAGACCCAAAAAATAACACAGTAAATAATACGTGGTGGGGAATAACAGTTGATAGTATCAAAAATTCAACAATAAAATCTCCTCAAAGTGCAAAATTCAGAATTATAGAGTTACATTTTTCTCGTAACGAATTAAAAGTAGTTCCAGTAGAAGTTGCAAAACTTATTCATTTGAAAAAACTATCATTTGACCATAATTGAATTGATGATTTGCCAGAAGAATTAGCTAACCTTCCTAATTTAGAAGAATTGATACTAGATGATAATTTTGGAATTAGACATTTTCCTAGTGTAATTTTCAAACTAAAAAACCTAAAAGTATTAAAATTTACGAATAGTTTTATTACCAAAATTCCGAAAGAAATAGGAGAACTAAAGCAGCTTCAAGAATTGGATTTTTCAAGAAACAGAATAAAGAAAATACCTAAAAATATTTTTAAATTAAAGAACTTAGAACGCTTGTTTTTGCAGAATAACTGGTTTACATCTTTTCCCAAACGAATCCTTGTTTTTACCAATTTGAAGGAATTGAATTTGAATATGAACGCACTTTATATTATTCCACCTGCTATCGGAAACTACAAAAAAATGGAAATTTTAGATCTTGCTGCTACTCGTATTACAGAAATTCCTGTATCTATATCCACTTTATCTAAACTGGAAGAGTTGGAAATTGGTCTTAATAATCTAACAGAGTTTCCTGTTTTTGTAACAAAACTTAGCAACCTAAAAAAGCTAGATATTTCTGGTACTTTTAAGATAAATAAAATTCCTGCTCAAATTTTGAAGCTAGGGAATTTGGAAGAGTTAAATTTAAGTTCGAATGCTTTTACTTATTTTCCAGAAGAAATAACCAATCTTACCCAACTCAAAAAACTAGATTTGTCTTTTAATTCTATTTCAAAAGTTCCTTCTTCTATTAAAAACCTACAAAATTTGGAAGAATTATCTTTTAGTGTAAACAAATTTGTATCTTTTCCAGAAGAAATAACAGGCCTTATTAATTTGACATATTTACGAATGGCTTCTAATTCTATTAAAATAATTCCTCCTTCTATTGAAAATCTAACTCAATTAAGACAACTCGCTTTTAGACTAAATCCATTATCAGCCGAAACAATCAAGATGATAAACGAATCAAAAGCGTTGAAAAACACAACTTTCCTTTACGACGATTAACCTTTATTATACCAAAATTTCGTTCAAAACAGATTTCTACAAAATAAATTCTAATAAAAATTACGTACTTTTGCACCAATTTAAAGACGTAACTTTACCAAAATTAATGTAATTTGTACGTTTTACTCACTTCATAAATACTCAAACAAGAATGGCAGATAAAAAAATTCGTGTAGCTATTAATGGTTTTGGACGCATCGGACGTGTTACGTTTCGTGCCTTGATGAAAAAATCAACTATCGAAGTAGTAGCAATAAACGACCTTACCGATACAAAAACACTCGCTCACCTTCTAAAATACGATTCTATACACGGAAAATTTGATGGAACAATCTCCTCAACTTCCGACTCTTTGACAATCAACGGAAAAACAATCAAAGTAACAGCAGAACGAGAGCCTTCAAAACTTCCGTGGAAAGAAAATAAAATCGACGTTGTATTAGAGTCAACAGGATTTTTTACAGACAAAAAAGCAGAAGGACATATCAGCGCAGGAGCAAGAAAAGTAGTCATTTCAGCACCAGCAAAAGACGGCATCAAAACAGTAGTTTTGGGAGTAAATGACGAAGTTTTGGAAGATAGCGACACGCTTATCTCAAATGCTTCTTGTACAACAAACTGTCTTGCGCCAATGGTAAAAATCTTAAATGATAAATTCGGAGTAGAAAAAGGCTTTATCACGACAGTTCACGCTTATACGTCTGACCAAAATATTCAAGATGCTCCACACAAAGACCTTCGTAGAGCTAGAGCAGCAGCCTATTCTATCGTTCCGACCACTACAGGTGCAGCTAAAGCAGTTGGTTTAGTTCTTCCAGAATTGTCAGGAAAACTAGATGGTTGTGCCATGCGTGTACCTATTCCAGACGGTTCTTTGACAGACCTTACCGTAATTTTGAAAAAAGAAGTTACAAAAGAAGAGATAAACGCAGCTATGAAATCGGCTTCTGAAAACGAACTAAAAGGAATTTTGGAATATACAGATGAGCCATTGGTTTCGATTGATATTATCGGAAATTCTCATTCTTGTATCTTTGATTCTGGTCTTACGTATGCCAACGGAACGATGGTAAAAGTGGTAGGTTGGTATGATAATGAAGCAGGATATTCAAACCGTTCGGCTGATTTGATAGAGAAAATTGGTTAGTAGTTCTAATCCTCGTTGACGGTTTCATTTGAACCTCAACGACGGTTAAGAAAAAGTAAAAAGACTCAAGCAATTATTTGTTTGAGTCTTTTTAGATTAAAGAATACAACCGAAATGTACCATTACCTTTCAAGCAAGTATCATTCACAACGTCCGAAACGAGCCGTTTTTCTTTAAAAATGACCACCGAACTGTGCTACTGTTATTCTAAAATAACAGCCGTCGTTCAGAACGTACTAAACGAGCAGTCAGTAATCAAAACGTAAATTATTCAAAGATAGTTTACTTTAAAGATTAAATTCTTAAAAAGAAAGACCACCGAAGAGTACTATTGCTTTTTCAAACAAGTGGCTTTCAGAACGTCCAAAACGAGCAGTCTTTTCTTAATTATAAAGATACAGAAAAAAACAAATATTTCCGTTGCTTGTGTCCTCACGAGCGACATATTACAAAAAATGCCAACTTTCCTAAAAAAATCCCTTCAATGGGTACAAAACTTCGAAACCTTTATTTATCTCAATCCAAATGAGATAGAATATCCTCATGAACCATTTTTACATGTCTTGGCAGTTGGAGAGCAACGAAGAATTTGTAGTGATAATGATAGTAAAACAGAAGGAAAGACGAGTTTTGATAAATTATACAATTTTTGGCAAAATAAAAATTCCTATCTTTTTGGGTATTTTAATTATGACTTAAAAAATGAATTGGAAAATCTTACGAGTAATAATATCGATAATTTAGGTTTTCCAAAATTTTACTTTTTTGAGCCTAAATACATTTTGTTTTTTGATAGAAAAGGAAATCTACTTGTTGATAAAACTAAAGAAGAGAATAATTTTGATGATAAAATTTTGTCGAAACTTATTAAGGAAATAGAAAATACAGAAGTAGAAAACGATAAATCAGTTTATAATTCTATTCAAAATTCTACTCAAAAACTCAAAATTAATTGTCGTTTTTCGGAAGAAGAATACTTACAAACCGTAGAAATAATCAAAAATCATATTATCGAAGGCGATGTCTATGAACTTAATTTATGTATAGAATTTTTTATTAAAGAATTAGAATTAAATCCATTAGAAGCCTATCAAGAATTATGTAAAATCTCAAAAATGCCATTTTCTTCTTTTTTAAAGATTACAATAAACGAAAATGGAAAAAAGACTGAAAAATATGCGCTTTGTGCTTCTCCAGAACGATTTTTAAAGAAAACAGGAAACAAATTAATTTCTCAACCTATAAAAGGAACAGTCAGAAGAGGAAAAGACAAAGAAGAAGACGAAGAATTAAAAAACTACCTAAGAACGAGCGAAAAAGAACGAGCTGAAAATATGATGATTGTAGATTTGGTGCGAAATGATTTAGCTAGAAGTGCAGAGATAGGAAGTACACATGTCAGCGAAATGTTCGGAATTTATAGTTTTCAGCAAGTCCATCAAATGATTTCGACGGTCGAAGCCGTTTTACATAAAGATAAAAACTGGTCAGAAGCTATCAAAAACGCTTTTCCGATGGGTAGTATGACGGGTGCGCCAAAAATAAAAGCAACAGAATTAATAGAAAAATATGAAAAAACGAAACGAGGTTTATATTCTGGTTCGATTGGATATATTACACCAAATGGCGATTTTGATTTTAATGTAGTAATTAGGACACTTTTTTATGATGGTTTTTCAAAATACGCCTCTTTTCAAGTAGGAGGAGCAATTACATTTGATTCTGACCCAAAAAGTGAATGGGAAGAATGTTTGTTGAAAGCAAAGGCTATTCGTTCTTTATTTGAAGATAAATAGAAATACTTTGTAGAATAATTTTATTTTATCTACATTTGCAACGAAAATCATAAACTGTTGAAAGTGAGTATTTTCAGTTGTTCAAAAACCAATTCCTTCAAATTCTTATTACGCCTTACAAAGATGAAAAAAACAATTTTCTCTCTAGTTTTTATTGCTTGCTTTTTTGTTTTCTGTCTTTCTTCTTTTGCACAAACTACTCTTACTACAAGCGTAGGTTATTCTACTCATGGAAGTGGAGATATGTTTGGTTATGGTGTTGGTTTTGGAGTAGAAAAATCACTTCCAAAACTTTCTAATCGTCTTTCATTGGGTTTTAATGCTCGTTTTATGACACATAGTAGAGAACGTGAAATGGAAATGATAAATGCTACACTTCCTGTTGGAACAAACTCAAATCTTCGAATTGTAACTTCTGGTTCGCAGTTAGAAATCGTGCCTGCTTTTGCGCTTGTAAAGTCTGAAAACTTCTCCTTTCGTTTTCATGCAGGTATTATAGGACGCTATGAAATTTCTAACAATGGAGGTGGATACGGTACGACTACTATATATGACGTTCCTACTTTGCAAATTTACAACTATAACGACTTCAAAACATTTGATATAGGCTATATTTCACAATTCAGTATGCAGTTTAAAGTTTCGAAACGCAGTCAATTAGGAATTGCTATGGCGTTTCAAAATGACACAAATGGTTCTGCAATTACTTCAATTCCGTTAAGTTATTACTTTTCTCTATAAAAATAGTAATAGATTTATTGTAGGGATAAAGCACGCTTTATCCCTTTTTTATTCGACTAATTTATAAATAAATATTTTTACTACGTAGTAATTTGATTTATCAAATTTCAAAATCATTAATCAATCTACTTTTCTCTAAACTGAACAAACAAAGCAATCGCCAAACAAAGCGTAATAAAAGCTACTAATCCTACTTTTATAGAAGTATTTGTATCAATTCTACTGACAATAATTCGATTGTTTTTTCCTTTTGGAATATCTTTTTCCTCCATAAAAGTAGAAAGATAAGCTATTTTTTGAAGCGAATTGACGACCAAATAATCAGGAATTTTGTCATTAAGAATGTAAAGAAGTTGAGAAGCCGTTGTATCAGTTGCAATGAAAAAAACAGGTTTATCAGAGTTTCCCAAATCTGGTAAATAATTCGCTTCAAATTCTTCATCTATACGCAAACCTTCAGCAATCCATTCTTTTTCGTGTTCAAATATAGGTTTTAAATAATTATCTCGTTCCTGTATTTTTTGAGCCATAAAAATAGTAATGTCACTTACCGTATATTTTTTATCTTTTTCTACTTGATTTTGATGGTGTAACAAAACAGAAGTAGCCATCAACGTATAAGATTTTTCTATTTTTGGAGAATATTTAGAAACTAATTGTGCAGCTCGTAAATAAGCAAAAGCAGCAAGTTGTGCAGCTCCTTTTTTATTTTTGATTTCTTGTTTTTGGTTTTCTGTATAAGTTACTTTTCCCTCTTCCAAAATAGGTAAAGCCGTTTTTCCTAGCAATAAATCTCCAATGGCTTCAATGACAAGTACGTTTTCAGAGTGTGAAAAACGCAAAAGTTGCAACATGGCAAAAATAGCTTCATCGACTTGCTTTTCAGTAAGCATTGCTTTATTTCTATCTGAACTTCTTTTTTCTTCGGAAAACTGTTTGGCTAAGAAGGAATAAAAGTTAGGAATTTCATAAATTTGTCGGCTTTCTGGAAGGTCTGTAACACTAAATTCTCCCTGTACTGGAAAATTAAGTTTTCGTTTTTGTTTCGATGTAGTTCCACTGCGAGCAGCACAAGCAATTAAATAATCTATCCAATAAATTTGATATTGATCACGTAGAGTAAGTTTTTTGAAATTCTTTTGCAATTTGTGAGCATAAAAACGAGCTTTATAGAGTTCGGTGTCAGAAATATAAAAACTAATTAGATTCGAATAAGTGCTATATTCGCCTGTCTTTTTGTTTTCTTTCAAGAGCATCAGACGAATTGCATCTTTTGTTCTGCCTGTCAGATGATAGGAAACTGCCATGGCATCATAGAGTATCAAAGAATCTGGATTTTTATTCCACGCATCTTCATACATAGATATTCGCCAAAAATGGTAATTTTGTGAATGTTTTAAATGATTGCCCACCAAAACCTGCATAACAGTTTGGTAAGAAACAGAGTTTAACTGACTTGTTTCATTGTCCCAAAGAGAAGCCGAAGCAGAAAAGGGAAACAGAAAAAAGACATTAAAGCAGACATTTAAACTAAAAACAAAAACAAATTTTTTAATTATTTTATTGATACCCATAACTCAAAATTACAATTTAGTTGTATCAAAATTAGCTTTTTTTATCAAAACTAAGCAAAATACTTTATTTTTTTTATGAATTCTACTACCAAAAAAATTCTTCAAGTCAGTATCTCATTACTTGTAGGAATTTTAATTATGTATCTCGTCTATCGAAACACAGATACAGAAAAAATGATTACTATTCTAAAAAATGCTGACTACAGATTTGTGTTTTTATCGATGTTGTTAGGCTGTCTCTCGCATTGGAGTAGAGGTGTTCGTTGGACAATTGCGCTTCGTCCGTTGGGTTACAAAGTTCAGAAAAGAAGAGCCTTTGTAGCTGTCATGACAGGCTATTTGATGAATACGGCTGTTCCTCGTGCTGGAGAAGTGGCTCGCTGTGTGTTTTTGAAGCGAACAGATGACGTTCCTATCGAAACTTCTTTGGGTTCTGTAATTGGCGAACGTGCTTTGGATTTTTTGATTTTGCTTTCCATTACTACCTTTACCTTTTTTGTAGAATGGGATATTGTAAAAGCATTTTTGGATAAATATGCTGATTTTGGAATCTATCAAAGAAGGCTTCAAGATAATCTATGGTTGATTTGGATATTGATTGCAGTAGGAATTATAATTTTAGGATTGATTTATTTTTTTAGAGAAAAGATACGTCAAAATGCTTTTATTATCAAAATTCAATTATTTTTGGGAGGAATTTGGAAAGGAATTCTATCGATAACAAAACTCAATAGAAAGCAGCAGATTTTTTATGTTATTCATACTATTATTATTTGGGCGTGTTATCATCTCATGATTTATGTACTTTTCTTTTCTATCGAACAAACATCTGACCTTACTATAATGGCAGGTTTTACAGCGATGGTAATGGCTGGCGTTGGAATGGTAATTCCTATACCAGGTGGAACTGGTTCTTTCCATGTTTTTGTAATGTACACTTTGATGGCTTACGGAATAGAGGAACAAGTAGCCGAAACTTTTGCAGGTTTTGCACATGCAGCACAGACACTGATGATTGTTATTATTGGTGGAATTAGTACAGCACTAGGATTGTATCTATGGGGAGGTAAATCAGTTATCAGTAAAATAAAGTAAAAAGTTAGATTTTAGAAGTAAGAAGTAAATTATTCCATTTCCTAATCCCTAATCTTTATTTCCCATTCCCTATTTCCTAAAAATTCTATGAAAAAAATCTTTCTTTTATTATTCGTACTTCTATCTTTTTCTTCTTGTGAGAAATTTTATACACATCAATTCAAATTACAAAATAATAGTACTGATACGTTGTGGATTAATTATGTAGAAAAAAATAGTTCTTTCAAAAGTCAGTTTCCTGATACGCTTCGTCGTTTTCGTTTACTTCCAACCAAATTGCCACGAACTATTTATACAGCAACAGGCGAAAATTCTACAACTGCACCAGATAGTTATCAAAATCAGATTGATATTTTTGATTCTTTAAAAATTGCTACTATAAGAAGTTTTTACTTAGATACAGACACAATAGAAATTCGATATTTCAATACTTCGTTTGTACAAAAAGATTATTTGAATAGAAGTTTTTGGGATTATTTTATCGATAAAAATCAAGATGCAGGCGTGTATTTATTTGAAATTGAGGATTCAGATTTGGAGTAACTGAAATGCGAATTGTTTAATTTTTCTTGATAGATAAAGCTTCTAGTTCGTTCTAATGTAGTGATTTAATTTATCAAACTAAAGGTTATCACGGTTACTTACAAGCCTAACAATCAGTAAGTTTAGAATCGAAATAGGCTTGTTTTTCGATAGCAACAAGTTTGCAAACTCTATTGATTACTCCCCACCTATTTTTAAAGTTTTAAAAGATAACTCTACTCTATTTGTTTTGCTCTAAAAAGTCATTTCTAATTTAATTTAATAAATGACTTTTTTTGTAAAAATCAATTAGCTACACTTAGTATTAGTTCGTAAATTTGTAGTTTGATTTACCGAAAAAAGCATTTATATTCATTTTATCATAAAAATTATATAAATCATCTACCAATAAGTTACGGTATTTCTAAAAACAATAATCTTATGCGTTTACATCGTAATTTAGTTTTGGCTGTTATCGAATCTCTTTCTCAAATTTTCGATCAAAAAAAACAGGCTGATAAAATTGTAGCTATCACTCTAAAACAAGACAAACGTTGGGGCGCAAGAGATAGAAGTTTTGTAGCAGAAACGATTTACGAAATTGTACGCTGGAAACGCTTGTATGCAAAACTTGCAGGAATAGAAAGTGCGTATCAAAATGATACTTATTCAAATGAAAATCTATTTCAACTTTTTTCTATTTGGGCAATCTTGAATGAAATTGAGTTACCAGATTGGGAAGAATTTGAAAGAATTGATTATGATAAAGATAAAATAGAAACAGTAAAACAAAATTATACAGAGCTTCAAAAAATCCGAAAATATAGAGAATCTATTCCAGATTGGTTAGATGATTTGGGAGAAAAAGAATTAGGAAATGAGCTTTGGACAAAAGAAATTGCTGCGCTAAACAATCAAGCTCCTGTAATTTTGCGTGTCAATACGTTAAAAACAAACGTCGATAAACTTCAAAAACAGCTTTCAGAACAAAATATTGAAACTGAAAAAATTATTGAGAAAAACAATCAGAAAAATGTAAATTATCCAGAAGCACTTCAATTAACAAAGCGAAAAAGTGTTGTCAGAAATGTATTGTACAAAGACGGTTTTTTTCGAAATTCAAGATGCTTCTTCACAGCTTATTGCTCATTTTTTAGATTTAGAAAGTGATACTAAAAATACAACTAAAAAAGGCTTACAAATCATCGATACTTGTGCAGGTGCAGGAGGAAAATCGTTACATATTGCTTCTCTTCTGCAAAATAAAGGACAAATAATAGCAATGGATATTTATGAAAATAAACTAATAGAACTTAGAAAACGAGCCAATAGAGCAGACGTTCATAACATCAAAACGCATACTATAAAAAGAAAAGATAATAAAGTAGATTACAATCAATTTAATCCCTTTCATAATTCGGCTGATAGAGTTTTGATAGATGCACCTTGTAGTGGTTTGGGCGTTTTGAGTAGGAATCCTGATGCAAAATGGAAACTAAATCTTGATTTTTTGGAGGAAATAAAACAAACTCAACAGACTCTTTTACAAGAATACTCGAAAATGACAAAAAAGGGGGGTAAATTAGTTTATGCAACCTGTTCTATTCTACCTTCCGAAAATCAAAATCAAATTGAACTATTTTTGAAAAGCAAAGTAGGAAGTGATTTTAAATTTATTGAAGACAAAAAAATTCTTTCTCATCAAACGGGTTTTGATGGATTTTATATGGCTTTGTTGGAGAGAAATAAATAATATTCGTTGTAACTTGATAAAAAAACACCTAATGAAAAAATCAATTATTTGGATTCTCGTTTTTATAATTTTAGCAGGAGTTGTTTCTTTGATATTCATTTCAGATGAACCTATGGACGAATCGGAGAAGTATATCAACATTGAAAAAATGATTAGTAAAAATGAAATGATAGCTGATATTGATAGTATTGTTTCGTTTTTTGAAATCGTACATCCAAAACCGTATCGATTCCAAACCAAAGAACAACTTACCAATTTTTTAGCATCTAAAAAACAGACTTTACCTGATAGCTTAGAACTGATTAATTTTTGGCGTTTGGTAGATGAGCTATTGTGTAATTATAATGATGCACACTCTTATGCTAAAGATTTTTATGTTTTGACAGATTATGTTCAAAAAGGAAAGCTGTTTTTTCCTTTGTCAATTAAGATTCAAGATAATAAACTAGTTATTTCTGAAAATGACTCTTCCTATATTCCTCTAAGAAAAGGAACTCAAATAACAAATATAAACGGAGTTGAGGTAACAGAATTAATTAATCAATTATCCAAGCACTGCAATAAAGAAATAAAGGCTTTGGATGTACTAGAAATCTCTGAAGATTTTGGATTTTATCTTTGGAAAGCATACGATTGGGATGAAGATTTTGAAGTTTTTTATCTATCAGATAGTAATGCTACAAAGATTGATTCTATAAAAATTGAAGGTATAAAGTGGGAAAATAGAAAGACTAAAGCGAATAATAATCAACCTTCTCATTCTTTTGAGCTTTTGAAAAATAGTCAAGGATATATGAAAATAACTGATTTTAACGGAGGTAGAGATGAAATAAATGATTTTTATGAAGAATCGTTTAATAAAATGAAAGAAAAACAAACGCAAAATCTAATTCTTGATTTTAGAGGGCATAGTGGAGGAGCAGATCAATACGGAGAAGACTTAGCCAAATATATTGCTACTAAACCCTTCAAAAAGCTCTCAAAAGCCTATTGGAAAATCACACCAGCATTTAAAAATGCCTTTAATAGAAAATTTGTTCCTAAAGGAATTCAATGGTTTGAACCTATTTATTTAATCAATGAGTATTCTGAAAACTTTTATGGTGCAAACACTTATGATTCTGTAATTGTTGAATATGAACTGAAAGAACCTCTCGCAAAAGACAAGCGTTTTTTGGGAAAAGTTTATTTAATTACTGACCATAACACATTTTCGGCAGGTTCTATCTTTGCAGAAATGTTTAAATATTATAACTTGGGGACTGTTGTGGGGCAGCCTACTGGAAATTTATGTTCCTTTAGTGGATTTGCTCTTTCAGAATATGTTTTGCCGAATTCAAAACTTTCTTTTCAAGTTTCTTCGGTGTATAATTTATCCAACAACGAAGAAGAAGGTTTAAAGAGAGTAGAACCAACTATTTTTGTGCCGTATTCTGAAAATCCTATTGATTACATTCTGAATAATCTGATAGAGTAAATTTCTAAAAATTCTTTCTCATCAAACGGGTTTTGATGGATTTTATATGGCTTTGTTGGGGAGAATTTAGACTTTAATTTGTTGAAAAAATAGTGTATATTTAGGTTATTAATTTTAAACGAAAAAACCGAAAACAAAATGATAAATCAAATTTTAAAAGCAAAACATTGGCAATTATTTTTCCTTTTGGTGGGTGTTCCTGTTGGTTGTTTCGCTACAATAGTTGTAATTCTGCATTCAAATCTTAAAGATGGAATTCCTCCAGACCCAAGGAAATTTTTGGAGCTAATCAGTATAGCAAAGTTTATTCCGTTAGTAATGGTACTTTTTGTGTCATTGATTTTTAGTTGGTTTTGGTCGGTTGCTGTCGGACTACAACATACTATGCCGAATAATGTAGAAATGAAAACTACAAAATTTAAACTCTTTTCTTGTATTCCGTTACTTTATATAAGTGGAATCTGTGTGTTTATGTTTGTTACACTTTCCAGAATAAAACCACAAGATTTACCTCAAATTCCTACAGAATGGATAACACCAATTCTTTTTGTTTTACATATTTTATCTATTTTCGGAATGTTCTATTCTATGTATTTTGCTGCAAAAACTCTCAAAACTGCCGAATTACAAAGAAAAGTAACCTTTAGAGATTTTGCGAGTGAGTTTTTTATGTTTTGGATTTTTCCTGTCGGAATTTGGATAGTTCAGCCTAGAATAAATGAGATAGCTAAAAGAAATGAAAATGTTGAAAAAAGAGATAATTCGTAGACTAATCTGAAACACAAAGTATAAATAAATAGAAGGTTTACAAAAACTTTGTCAGTAGTTTTTGGTAATCCAAAAGTAACTCTGACAATAGTTTAAAACAAAAATGTTTCTATAAAAAATGAGTCAAAGAATCTTTCCCAAAAATTTCACACAAGAAATTCCAAAAAATACAGGCAGACGTTTTGCCATCAGCGATATTCATGGCTGTGGCAAAACGTTTATTTATTTGGTAGAAGATATTTTAAATCTAAAAAAGGACGACCAACTTTTTATTTTGGGAGATTTAATTGATAGAGGAAAAAATCCTATTCTGTTAATAGACTACATCATAGAAAAGCAGAAAGAAGGCTATCAGATTTTTGTTTTGTTGGGCAATCATGAACAAATGCTTTTTGAGTTTTATGAGCAGAACGAAAATCAACTTCCAAAGAAGACGTTAGCACACAATCATTTAGAAGATTTAATAAATAAAGAAAAGGAAATTAAATCAAAATATGCCGATTTTTTTAATAAAATGGTTTTTTATATTGAGCTAGAAAATTGCTTTTTAGTTCACGCAGGTTTTGATGTCAATTACGAGCCTCTAAATGAAGAAACGCTGTTTACAAATGCGTATGCGATGCTTTGGGTAAGAAAATTTAAGGGTAATTTATACAAAACCAATCAAAAACCAGTTGTACACGGTCATGTAGTTCATAATTTAGCAGAAATAAGAGAAAATTTGGAATTAGCAAAAGAAAATGAAACGGCTATCGTTCCAATTGATAACGGTTGTGTGTATGTGAGCTTAGGAAAATACCAAAAATATAGGGGCGAGATAGGTAATTTGTGTGCAGTAGAATTAAATTCGTGGGAACTTTTTTACACACCTTTTAGAGATAAGTAGCCTGTAGCTCACTCTTCAGAGTGAGAAAATGTACCGTAGGCTTTAGCCTTCGTTTTTCAAAATCAATAGCATCAAATTTTTCTCAAAATAGTCTAAAAAATGAAAGATAAAGTTTATCCAAAATTATTTACACAAAAAATTCCTCCAAACATAGGCAGACGTTTTGCCATTAGTGATGTTCATGGATGTGGAAAAACGTTTATTTATTTGGTAGAAGAAATTTTACAACTTACAAAAGACGACCAGCTTTTTGTTTTAGGAGATTTAATCGATAGAGGAAAAAATTCTATTTTATTGATAGATTATATTATCGACAAGCAGAAAGAAGGCTATCAAATTTTTGTTTTGATAGGTAATCACGAACAAATGTTTTTGGATAAGTATCATAGAGATGGAAACCAAACGTATAAAGAATTATTAGAGTACGATAATTTGGAAGATTTGGCAAATGAAGAGGGAGAAATCAAACCAAAATATATCGATTTTTTTGAAAAAATGCTCTTTTATATTGAGTTAGAGAACTGTCTGTTGGTTCATGCAGGTTTTGATGTAAATTATGAATTTGTCAGAATTCAAAACATTTTTACAGATAAAGAAGCTATGCTGTGGATACGAGATTTTAAGGGAAATTTGGAAAGGACAAAACAAAAACCTGTTGTACATGGTCATGTCGTTTATAATTTGGATCAGATAAAAGAAAATATAGCACTTGCCAAACAGAAAAAAGCTGCTATTGTTCCGATTGATAATGGTTGTGCGTATGTAACCTTAGGAAAGGAGGAAAAAAATAACGGCGAAATAGGAAACCTGTGTGCAGTAGAATTAAACTTGTGGGAACTTTTCTATACGCCTTTTCGTGAATAAAACGAACTTTTTACCTCAACGACGGCAAAGCCTCGTTGACGGTTGAAAAGATTACTCTTGATTCTCCTCCAATTCATAAATCCCCAAACCTGCCGAAACGCACGCCCAAATAGGAGCAAACAAAATCCCTAAAACTGGAACAAAAATCATAAAATACATAGTAATTCCTACTCCAATAGCAAAAGAACGGTGTTTTTTCACGGTTGCTCTACTTTCTTTCACATCTAGTTTCATAAATTCATTTCTCAAATCTATCATTCCAAAACCTAAAAAATAAGATTCTACCAAAATAATCAAAATAGTAGTGAAGGGAGAAACAACAGAAAAGAAAAGTCCTATCAAAATGAGAGGAATAGTAATGCTAAGTTCTATCGCTAAATTGGTAAGATTGATGATAAGACCACGTTTGAGGTCGTGCAAAAATTGGGGAAAATGAAAATCTTCGTTCGGACGTTCTGGATGTAAAATTTCTTGCACCTTTGCAGCCACAATCAATAAAACAGGCGAAAGCAAAATAAGCATCAAGTATTTATACGACTTAAAATAAATCAAGAAAGCAATCAATCCAACTAAAATTTTGACAACATAATGAAGAACTTCTTGCCACCAGTTTATAGGATTATCCAATCCAAAAAGTCCTTCTAGCCAGTTTATTGTATCATTTACAAAATAATAGCCTACAATTCCGACCGAAACAAAAATGATTACATTCAGAAATGCAGGCAAGAAATAATATTTCCAAAGATTGTGTTTTTTTGTAAACGAAAAAGCCTTTCCATACAAACGAACGCCCAACCAAAATTTTGAAAATGGATTCATAGAATAAAAGTAAAAGTATCACAGACTTCCTAATCTGTGTAAAAACAATTTAATTCAACAGACTGGGAAGTCCGTTATACAATTTATAAATCACTCAAATCAAAGATAATTCCTCTATTGCCAGAAGTAGGTTGCGTTTCTTGTTTTTGTTCTTCTATTTTTCTTTGTTGTTCTTTCTGCTCTTCTCTTTTTACTTCTTGTTCTTTTTCTCTCATTTTTTGTGCAAATTCTTGTCTTTCTTGTTGTTCTTGTACTTCTATTTTTCTTCTAATAGTTTCTTGTTGTTGTTGTGCTTGTTCTAATTCTTGCTTAATTTTTTCCTGTTCTTCTCTCGTTTTTTGCTCTGCTCCGTACTTTATTTCTTGACGAATCTCTGGAACTGCTTTACGAGGCGTTTCTTTTTCATAATTAGTAGTTGAAGAATAATCTGTATAGTAAGAATCACTTTGATTGTATAATTCTTGATAACTTTCGCCTTCCAATTGTTTTAATTGCTGTCTAATAATCTGACTGTGATGTTGGTGCATTTTTTCGGCACGTTCTAAAGCCTGTTCAGAAGTATGTTCGACATCTAATTTTGACAAACGTTTGATTTTTGAAAGAGCCGTTTCCATAAATGTTTGCAGTTCTTGCATCATCTGACTTTTCTGTTGTGCGCTATATTCGTAGGCATAATTCAAGAGTTTTATTTCTCGCTTCATTTCTGTAAGCGTCTGGTCTGCAAGCTGCTGAGTGCTTAAAAGAATGCTTTTTGCATTTGATTTTGCGTTTTGTAGAAGTGCATCGGCTTGCATTTTCCCTTCTAAAATCAACAAATCTGCTCGTTTTTGAGCCTGTTCCCAATTTAGTTTGTTGGCTTCCTGTGCTTGTGAAAGCGATTCTAAAAGTGTACGTTCGATTTCTTTGAGTTTGGCAAGTTCGGTATGAAGATAACCTACTTGTCTTTCGAGTTCGTCGTTGCGATGAGAAACCGAACTCATATTTTCGGCAACATCAGAAAGATATTCGCTTACATCTTCTTTTTCGATAGCCACCAAAAGTAACCTGTTTGAAAGAATGTTTACGGATTTGTAGAGGTGCGATAAGAGAACGATTGTTGTTTGTGTCTGCCATAACTCGTTTTGCACAATTATTTTTGAGAAACTATTTTTAGGAATAGGAAAGTTCTGCTAAAATAACATTTTTTTTTATTCTTTTATTAGAATTATGAAATAGAATTGAATTATAAAGCATTAAATCAGTTTTTTTACTTAAAACGAATTAAGAAACTTCCCTTAGTTTTTGTTCTAATCTATAAATAATTACTTGACAGAACGGAAATAATCTTCCTTCTTTTGGAGTGTTTGTTTTCTCTATTTTGTTAGTAAGAAATGATTTAGAAACTTTACCTTTTTTCTCTTTCCTCATTATCCCTTCTACTGTTTCTTTCATTATTGATGCTCTTCTTCTCTTTAGATAGTTAATGTTCAATTTCAAAACTTCATCGATTTCTTTTTGTACGATTGGATTTTGTGAAAAAATTCTTCCATTTCTTGCATATTTTAGTTGATCGATAAAATGTTTTTTGCTTGAATTAGTAGGATTTAATAATTCTAAAACTTTGTTTCCTTTTGCCGAATCACAATGCTGTGTAAGTTTCGTTTTTTGCGTTTCTTGAATTACACCACTACAAGCTCCTAACATATTTTTGAAATCCAATTGTAAATCTTCAAATTCAGATTGAGCTTTATAATGTTCAATTTTCATTTTATGTTCATCGATTTCTTTCATACAATAGCAACAAATATAACCCTGCTCTTTTAGTAGATTATCTCGTATTTCATTTTTTGATTCTATAAGTAAATCATCATACAAACGATTTTCTTTTTGAGCCGTAATGAGTGATTCTGGAGTTTGCTTTTTTTCTATAAAACGCATTTGCAATGTTATTTTTTAATCTTCTATAAAATGTATCATTGTTCTTATTTTCAAAATTTCTGGGTCATCTTCTCCAAAATCTTTTTTGATTTCGTTTAATAATTTATTTGCTTCTTCAATCTCTTCATTTTCAATTAGTTCATACAGTTTGTCTAAAATCTTAATATATTCTTTCGGACGCTCTGGCACATTCATAAATTCTAACAAAATATCTTGATAACTTCTACCCTTTGTATGAATGTGTGCATTACTCACTTCTCCATTTTGAGTAAGCATAAATACATTTTCTTTTTCCAAATAAGGAATAATAAGTGGCGAATGTGTACTAAAAACAAAAAGTGTATTCGGAAAATAATTATTCAAAACATTCATCAAATTAGCCTGTACTTTTGGGTGTAAATGTGGGTCAAGTTCATCAATCAAACAAAAAGCTGGATAAGATTGAAATTCCTTTTTTCTACTCAAAGCATGCAAACCATAAACTTCCTGCATACGCTGCAAAAGTCCACCAATCCAACCAATAATCGTATTAAAACCCTGACTTACCAAAGAAATAGGAATTCCATTTTCGGCAAGTTCTGTACAAACCCAAACTTCATTATTTTCTCTCACTTCTTTAAACTCAATTTTTTGGTCTAAAAGCTTCGAAACAATCTCAAAAACTAGATTAATAGTTGTGCGTTCAAGGATTTCTGTTTCTTTTTTGGTAAAATTATCTAAACTATTTCCTTGATTATTTTCCTTTTTCTGTTCGTTTATTTTACGATTAATACGAACTTCTTTTTCATTTGCCTTTGCATACAAATCAATAATCCAACGAGAAAAATCATTCAAACGACCATCAACCTCGTTATGAACCAAAGGAAGTAAGTCAGAAATATGTGGACGAAGTTGTCTATTATTTTCTTTGTTTTGATTGTTTCCATTTGCTGCTCTTTCTCCACGAAGCTGCGAAAAACCAATAATCAACGATTCTAAAAATGATTCATCAAGAAGCGCAAAATCTCCTTCATTTTTCCATTCTAATTTGCCATCTTTAGCAACCGAACAAGAAATTTTATTGTATTCTTTTTTGTTATCGACTAAATAATGAAGTTCTATAAAAGCATTTTCTCGCTGAATAATTCCGTCTTTTAAACCATATATTTTTACTAAACTATTCAGTTTGTCCAATTCTACTGATTTTGAAGATGTTCCAATTAATCCTAAAATAATCGCTCTCAAAATTGAGGTTTTTCCTGTTCCATTTGTTCCAATAAAACAATAGGCGTTTTGATTACTTTTTTGCTTGAACTCTTCAAAATCAATTTTTAAATCTGAAAAATGCCCTATATTTTTTAAAATCAATTTTTCTAGTGTAACATTCGGAAAATTAGTTTGTAAACGCTGATAAATAATTTCTTCCAACTGCTCTGTATTCTCATAAAACGATACATTTTCTTCTTCTCTTAGTTTGTTGTGCGTTTCCAAAACCTGTGGCATTTTGGCAATATTCATTTTATCGCCTGTATGCTTTTTAATATCTGCTAGAAAAATAAAAATCTGTTTTTTCTGTTTTTTAGCTTCCTCCAAAATCTCAAATATTTCGTTGTCATTTTCTGCTTTATCAATAGGAGAAACTAAAATCAATGTAGAAATAGCTTTTTGTTCTTGTAATTCCTTTACCGAATGAATAGGAATGATATTTTTTATTTCTGAATCTTTTTTGAGCTGAGTTATAAAGTTTTCGAATTCTTTTTTGAATAATGAAGTGTCTATGTAGATTAATAAATCGTTTAAAAAAAGTTTTGACTTGTATATTTGAGTTTTTTCTTCGTTCATTAGTTTTGTTTTTTATTCAATCAAAAATACAGAAATTCATCAAAAAAAAATAGGCAGCTTTCAAAAAAACTACCTATCTCAAAAGTAGGCGATAGGTTAGCTTCGCAGAGGGCTAAAGCCGTTCCAAGCTATCGTAAAAATACCATATTTCCAATTTATGCCGAAGGATTCATAACCACACTATAAACTGTAATAGAATTTAATTCTCTACCAAAATAGAGTTTATCTAGTGCTTCATACATATTTCTTGCACGAAAATAAGAAGTTTGAAGCTCTCGCTGTCCGTTATCTTCCTTCGAAACCCATTGAATGGTATAAGAATTATCACGTTCACGGTAATTGCGAACGTACTCAAACATTTTTTTGAGGGCATCTAATTTGTCTGTTCCGTGTTCGGTATGAAACAAAAAAGATTGATTATGACGAGGATTTACTGTTATTAAATTCAGTTTTACAGTTGTTCCTTCTTGCGAGTAATCAAAGATAAGGCTTCCATCAATTCCTAAATGGTCTTCAATTCCTTTCTGAATGCGTGCAGATTCTACGTGTACGTCGTTTGGTGTCATTTTTTAAGCTTTAATTTTTACTTTTTCTTAGTATTGATTTTGAATAATACACAAAATTAAGAAAAATAGAATACAAAAAGGAACTCACTATCTGTAGCAAGTAAAAATGTACCGAAGATTTTGGTCTTCAAAACAAAAAGTATAAAAAAACAAAGTTTTACACTACAGAATTATCCTTCAATTGAGATTCTTTTACCCATTGCTCTGCTTGTTGAAGCGTTTCAAACAAACGCATACTCAAAATACCTACTGATTTTTTTTCTAAATCTTGAGCTGATAGTTTTCCAAAAATATCTTTAGAAACTACGTGAGCTAGATAGCGCAATCCAGCATCAACAGCTTGTGGCATCCAAACAGTCTGAATCCATTCGTTGGCTTGCTGCCAAAGTCCTTCTAAATCTGAATTATCATTTATTACGTAAGCACATTCGTTTTCTTTGAGTACAGCAAGACCAGCCATACAGCCTGTTTTTACATTTTCAACGTTTACAAAACCAGTCCAATTAGAATAAATACAATTAGTTTGAGTATCTAAATAAGATTTATAAAATACTTTTCCATTAGTGTGAGAAGAAGTTACCATAAGAGATGTAGAGAATAAAGAGGTAAAGAAAAATAAGAGCTATTAAATTTTTACCAAAAACAATAAAATAAAGTAGAAAAACAAAAGTGTTTAAACAGAATTCATTTTAATAGTCGAATACCGACAAATTCTGCAACAGATTTATGGAACGTGAAAATGGTTCAAATGTTACTACTATTTCACTCAAAAATATGCTTTTAAAACACATTACAAATATGATTTTTTACACCTTAAAATGCAGGAGTTCATCTAATTTATTTGTTCCGTGTTCGGTCTTGCAAGATTATTAAATAAGTGCAAAATAAATATTTCAATAATATTATTGGAATGGATAAATCATAAAAATAAATGTTGAAAATAGTAATTTTTATTTATTATAAAAGCCGTTTGGAAATAAAAACTATAACAGTTGATTTTGCAAGGTCGTTTCTCCATACTATCAAGTTTGCACACACCAGTGTTATGAAAAAATAAGACTATATTACATTTTAGTTGATATTGTTTGATTACTCAACCTACAAATAACCACAATAACGTATAATACTTCTCTATTGAAATAAAAAAACAAAATTATTTCATTTAAGTTATTAAACTAGAATTCTAAATTCATTAGAATTTTATTTTTTTGTCTTCCAACTTTTTAAACTTTCTTTATATGAAATTTATTTTCTCTGCTTTTTTACTCTGTCTTTGTTTTTCTGCTTCTGCCCAATTTATGGCTGATGCTGAGTTCAATATTCTTAAAACAGGTTACAACAAAATTCAAGTTTCTGGAACAGATGGAACCCGTTTTAATATTGTAGACGAGGGAAATGGTGATTTTGATAATGAACTTTCTTTTGCGTATCGTATTCGTATGGGTTATCGATTTAATGACCGTCACAATATCTTTGGACTTTTAGCTCCTCTCAGAACTTCTTACAATGGAAGTTTTGACAAACCTACTGTTTTTTTTGGAGAAACTTTTTTACCTTTAGTAGATACAAAAGTTAGCTATCAGTTCAATTCTTATCGATTGACTTATCAATACGACTTTGTGGTAACAGAAAAAGTTCGTTTGGGTGCAGGTCTGACAGCAAAAATTCGTGATGCCTTTATTGAAGTCGAACAGAATGGAGTTTCTTCAAAGAAAACAAACGTCGGTTTTGTTCCAATTATTAATCTCTATGCTTCTGTAAATGTGAGCCAGCGATTAGGATTTATTTTAGAAGGAGATGGCCTAGCTTCTCCACAAGGACGTGCATTTGATTTCGAACTAGCTGGTTTTTTTAGAGTTACCGATAATACCAATATTCGTTTAGGATATCGTATTTTGGAGGGAGGCGCAGATAATGACGAGGTATATAATTTTACACTTGTTAATTATGGACTTTTAGGATTTAGTTATAATTTTTGATAAAAATACAAAGTAGGTAACAGTTTCTAACTGTCGCAAAGACTACGTTAGATTAATCCTGACTTCTTAAATCCACAAATTCATTTTGCCCAGTATTCCAAAGTAATTCTGCTTTTGTTTTTACATACTTCATCTTTAGTTGAATAAGTTTTAATTGTGCATCAAGATAATAGCGTTCTCTATAATTTATCAAGAAAACAGTACTGCTTCCAAGCTCAAAAAGTGTTTGGTCGCCATCACGCAAAATAAGTGCATCTGCAACATTTCTTTTTTGCAATTCCACTATTTGCGACAAACGATTGACCTGAATACAAGACTGCTCGACACCAATTTGAATGTCTCGCTGCGTAAAATTCAAATCTAATTCTTGCTGACGAATTTTGATTCTTGCCATAGCAAAACTCGCTCGTTCCTTTCTCAAAATAAAGGTGCATAGAGTTTCAAACCAAATTTGTAGTTTGCTCTAAAAACAAAATTATCCAACAGCAAAAGCATTAGTTTTGATAGCCGATAATATGGCGAGTGTACGTGATATAAAGCTATTAGAACAACTTTCAAAAGCTGAAATTCCTGTTCATATTTTAATTGCTCGTACAGAAGAAATTGATCTCATTCGTCCAGAATATTGGGATATTGCCATCAGACAAAGGGAACAATTCATACTCTAGAACAAGATATTTCTTTAGAAGAAGCCATTAATCACAAAAAGCGTTTAGATGATTTGGCTGCCATGAGCAAACGAGAACTCAAAAAATTAGAGCGTAAAGAAAGAAAGAAAATGAGAAGAAAAAAAGGTGGATTTTAATAAAAACAATCATTAAAGCTGCGTAGCTGCGCTATATTTGTAGAAGAAATGAGAACAGAACAAAAATTACAACAATCTTATAGAGAGTTTTGGAATTGGTTTCAAAAGAACGAAAAGCGATTTCATAAAATCATAAAAAGTAAAACATATATCGAGCAGGGTTTTCTTGACCCTATTTTAGAAGAATTAGACAAAACAAAAGATGGCTTTTACGTTCTTGTCGGAATGAAAAATGAAGAAGTTGTAGATTTAATTTTTACAGCAGATGCAAATTTAGGTAACATTGTCTTTATAGAAGAACTTGTAGAAGCTGTACCAAAATTAAAAAATTGGAACTTTGAAGCCTTAAAACCAGCAACTGACATAAAAGACAATCAGATACAAGTAGGAGAACATATTTTTAAAAGCGATAATCTCTATTTTTATTCTACTCAAAATGATAATTATCCAGACGAAATAGAAATTACAGTTATTTGTCAAAATTTTGAGGAGAAAAATAAAGGAAAAATCACAAGTGGAATATATCTTTTTTTAGAGAATTATTTGGGAGAATTAAATTTTGCCACAACGATTGATGTTTTGAATATAGAATCAAAACAAGAAGCAGCTAATCAAGAGTTAATCCCAATAGAAAAGCTAAAAAGTTACCTTATTTGGCGTGAGAAGGAATATAGAGAAAAATATGATAAGGTAGTTGAGAATAATGAAGAAGATAGTTATACACTATTCAAAGGTAAATTATCCAATGATAAGCCTTTATTAGCCATAATCAATAAAACTGCATTGAATTGGGACAAAAAATCATCGTGTCCTTATATTACTGTTTTGAGTATTGATTATGAAAAAATAAATGAACCTCTACATAATGGATTTCCTATCAGTACAATAGCAGACACTTTGGAAGAAATAGAAAGTGATGTTTTAAAGAATTTGAAGTACAAACAAACTTATTTGAGTATTGGAAGAGAAACAGCAAATCATTTTAGAAAAATCTATTTTGCATCGACAAGTTTTAGGCACATTTCAAAAGTAATGTATGATATTCAACAAAAGTATAAAGATAAGTTTGAAATAGAATATGAAATCTATAGAGATAAATACTGGCAATCTTTTGAGCGTTTTAGACAGAGTTAGAAGAATATTCAAATCTGCATAATCAGTAAAATCCGTATTCTACAAGAAATAGTATTTCATACATTAATCCTGCCCTCTCAAATCCACAAATTCATTTTGCCCAGTATTCCAAAGTAATTCTGCTTTTGCTTTTGCATACTTCATCTTTAGTTGGATAAGTTTTAGTTGTGCATCAAGATAATAGCGTTCTCTATAATTTATCAAGAAAACGGTACTGCTTCCAAGCTCAAAAAGTGTTTGTTCGCCATCACGCAAAATAAGTGCATTTGCAACATTTCCTTTTTGCAATTCTACCATTTGCGCCAAACGATTAACTTGAATATAAGACTGCTCCACACCAATTTGAATATCTCGCTGCGTAAAATTCAAATCTAATTCTTGCTGACGAATTTTGATTCTTGCCATTGCAAAACTAGCTCGTTCCTTTCTCAAAAATAAAGGCGCATAGAGTTTCAAGCCAAATTTGTAGTTTTCTCTAAAAACAAAATTATCCACTTTAACTGGATAAAAAATAGGATTATAAGACAAGTCTAATTGAGGCATCAACGAAAATTGATACAATCTTCTATCAATATTTAATGTACGAAGCTTGAAATTTTGTTTTAATAATTCTGGATGAAATTCGGCAGCCGTAGCAAGCATATTCTGCAAATCAAAGTTTTCCAACTGTCCTCCCATACTTGAAGGCGCAATTGTAGGTTTTATAAAAAGTGCATTTCCATCTTCCGACCAAACATGACCCGAAAGAGCAAGACAAGTTTTTTTCGAAACTTACCAACGCATCAAGACGCTCTACTTGTCGTTTCTGAAGTTCCATAAGTGCCTCTGTTGTATCGATAGCACGATATTTTCCGTATTTAAAAGCCTGTTTTACGCTTTCAAATCTAAATTCTGCAACCTCAATTCCTTCTTCTGCTACCTTCAAACTCTCATAAGCTGCATACCATTCCCAGTAATCTTTCGCAACAGCAAAAAATAATTTATTAATTTCTTTTTGTTGGTCTGCTTGCGCCATTTCTGCAAAAACTTGTGCTTTTCGTAAGGTTGCTCTTCGCTCATCAAATATCAAATTTCTAAGAAGTGGTAATTGAATTCCTGCATAGAAAAGTCCTTCATCTGGAACAGTTGCTTCATTATTTAGATACGTTCCTCTATTATTCTCGTAACCTGCTTTCAAGTCAAAACCCAAAATAGTAGGTACTTTTATTTCAGCATCTAGTTTTCTATAATATTGAGTTTCCTTGTAATCTTTCTCTGCCCATTCTGCCATAACAGTAGGGTCAAACATTCCTCTAGCCTTTCGAATATCTTGAATAGCAAGCGCAGGAATAAGTTTTGCCCTCTGAATAAGTGGGTGATATTCATAAATTACTTCATAGACTTCTGCCAAAGAAAGTGTATCCTCAATATCTAAAGAAGAAATAGTAGGAACAGTTTCGATTTCAAGCAAAGGACTTATAATTACCTGTCCAGAATCTAAAGAATTATTCGTTTGTGCTTTTGCAACCGAGAAAGCAAGTAAAAATAGATTGAAAGCTAAAACACAACCTATAAAAAGTGATTTTTTTAGAGAAAAATTAAAGTAATTCAAGTAGTTCATTTCAAAAAAATGAGGTAATACGTTTTTGTGAATAATCAATACAATTATAGCAAAAAGAAAAATAATAACCCAAATTTACGAAAGATAGATTTACTAATAGCTTTTTTGTGTGTTAAAGAAATTAATTTCACAACAATCCTTCTATCACTTTTCCCAATTCTTCTAAATATTTTTTATCTGTTTCATCAAAATCATTTACTTTGTCGCTATCCACATCAAGAATCAAAGCTACATTTCCACTTTTATCAAAAATAGGAACTACAATTTCGGATTTTGAATCAGAGCTACACGCAATATGTCCTTCAAAAAGTTCGACATCTTCTACTAAAATTGTAGCTTTATCTTTCCAAGATTTTCCACAGACTCCTTTTCCATATTTTATACGTGTACAGGCTAAAGGTCCTTGAAAGGGTGCAAGAATAAGAATCTGATTATCAAAGTTTGTTGTAAGGTCTGGAGAATTATTCGTTTCCACTCTATAAAATCCAACCCAAAAAAAGTCCATTCCATATTTTAAAGCTGCTGCACTATTAGCTAGATTTGCTGTAAGGTCGCTTTCAATAGAAGTCAGAGCCTTTATTTGAGGAATAAGTTCTTGATATTTTTCAGCTTTTGTAGCCGTTTTTGAAATAGTTAATGTTTCTGCCATGAGAATAAATTTAGAAGTTAGATTTTAGAAGGTAGAATGAATTACAAATTACCACTAAGGTACAGAGAGAATAAACAGTTTCACAAGAAATGAAAAATACTCTTTTGATTTTAATGAATAAGATTTAGAATAGTTTTTATTAATCATTTCCCTTCATAAATCAAATCATTTAAAAAAGCTGTATAATCTGTTTTTGTAGTTTTGTTTACAAGTTCAATAAAATCCTCTGTAAGTACGGTTTTGTATTTGTTTTGTTGATAAAATTCTCTTAAAACTTTAAAAAACAAATTGTCATCTCTTAGTTTTTCTCTTATTTTATGCAAAACAAGCGCACCACGATAATAGATAAATCCATTTGGTAGATTGACCATGTTCGTATGTTTGTTGCGCTGACCAACAAGCGAAACATTATAAAATTTTCTGTTTTCATATTTCAAAATTAGTAAATCATAACTATCTTTTCCCAATATTCGCTCAATAAAGAGAAATTCCATATACGTAGCAAATCCTTCATGTAACCACGTATCAGACATGTCAGCAGCCGTTACAGCATTTCCAAACCACTCATGAGCCAATTCGTGTACAATTGTACTGTTCCAACCCTGACCTGTATTTGCCCAAAATCTATCATTCCGATTGCTCCAATAATCACCAATAGCCAAACACGTTTGATGTTCCATTCCATTATAAGGAGATTGAATAATTCCTATTTTTTCTTTGTTGAATGGATAATCTCCCAACAAACTATCAAAAAACGTAAAAGCTGCAATAGTAAAATCTTTTTGAGATTCTACTTCTTTATAATCTTCTTCTAAAGGATAAAAAAGAAAATTTATTTCCTTCGTTTCTCCTTCTTTTTCATAACTAAATTTTTCCGAAATGGGTTTGTAATTTCCTATATAAAACGAAATTCCATACGTGTTTGTGGGATAATGGGTAAGCCAATGATAAACTACTCTTTCTGCATCTAAGATTTCGAAACGCTCCAAATTTCCATTTGCAATAGCTCGCAAATCATTCGTTGTAACGACAGAAACTCTAACCGAATCAGCTTCGTCAGAAGGGTGGTCTTTGCAGGGAAACCAAATATGTGCGCCTGTTGCTTCACAAGTAATTCCTATCCACGAATTTCTACCTTTTGTTTTATCAAAAAATATTCCGTTACCGTAATAATCTTCTGCAATGCTAACTCTGCCGTGATAATCAATAGAAATCGAATACAAACCCTTTGATAAAACTTTACCAAAATCTACAACAAAAAAACAGCTTTTTCTATCATATTTTAATTCTAAAGGCTCTGAATATTCTGGAGATGCTGAGTCTGACTGATTAAGAAAAATAATTTTATCAATTTTCAAAAATCTATACAATTCTAATTGTATAAACTGACTTTCCTCCGTTATTTTGAAATCAATTTTTACTTTTCCACGAACTGTTTTTTTCTTTGCATCAGGTTCGATTTCTATGTCATAAAAAGTAACATCAAAACAGGTTCGCAAAGGCGACAATGTTCCTATTTCCTGTTGGTGTTCTTGATTATTAAATTCTTGTTCTTCAAAACTCGTCGCTCTAAGCACTTTCATAGATTGAGCAAAGCTAAACGAAACAGAAAAACAATATAGAAATGAAAATAGAAGTAGAAATAATTTTTTCATCTTGATTTTTTGATTGTAAACTACAAAAGTAATTAAATTTGAGTTTATAATTTACTTAGATAGTACAAATAAATCAGAAATAGCTACTTCTTTATTTCTCAAACTTGACTTTGTAATGTAAATAGCAATTGTTTCGATGTAATAATTATCAGTATAATTGTCAAGGTGTTTTTCAAAATATTCCTTCATAACATAAGGAATTTGTTCTCTAATAGGACATTGAACAACTGAAAAGCTGTTTTTATCTTCTAAAAACCAAATTGATTCTTCAAACTCAAAATTTGTAAAATAGTGTGTTTTTTTTGTTTTTGGATTGTAATAAGGTCTGAATAAAGGAAAATCATTGATTTTGATATTTATTGCTTTTACTTTTCCTGTATTTTGAAAAGCTGTTTGAGAAGAATAATCGCCATTTAGAAAAACAAAATTATCTACATAAATTTTCTTTTCAGTAGGTTGTTTTATTTTAATCAATATCCAATCTCCTTCTTTGCCTTTCCAAACTGTATTGGGATTATTGTCAGTCAAATAAACTGCGTTTGGAGCAGATGAAACTATAGATTCGATAGCAAACTTTTTATAAGAATGAGTAAAAGATTGTCCGATAACTCGTTTTTTATTTTGATATTCAACGAGAATAAAAGAACGTTTTTTCAAATCAAAATCTTTTTGAGAAAGTGTATAAACTCCACTTTGTGTTTGTACTAAATTCTCAATTCCTTCAATTTTGTAATCACTTTCATAATTTTCTAAATCTTGAACATCAATTTTCAGATTAAAATCTCTTACCAATCCATCTCCCCAACTGCTAGAAGGAAACAAATCATAAATAAAACGTTGATTATTGCAAGAAGGAAAGAAATTGAAACCACTAAAATAACACATTTTTTTGTTCTGAACAGCATAATTTATAGTAAGGGTTTGGGTTTCGTTTTCTTCAAAATCAATCGCTAATCCGTTCCACCATCTATCTATAAAATCTCTAAAAACTTCACTTCCTTGTGAGTCATTTGTTCGATAGAGTTTTTCTTGTTTCCAAAAGCTATGAGTCTGTTTTTTTTGGTTTATAAATGCTTCAAAGTAGAATAGAGATTGTGGCAGAATAGGTTTTTTTTCTGTTGAATGATAAATATCGATAGGAAACCCATAATGTATTTTCTGATTTTTACCATTATTTTTCAAAACATAAACTACTTCAATAAATGTTGTATCATTAATTATTCTAATATTCAAATCTTCTTTCAAAAGTGAAATATCAGCTTGTTGCAGCAAACGAATATTTCCTGTTTTTTTGAAATAACTAGCGTCTATAACTCCACCATTTGCAGAAGCTACAGACGAAAGTAGAAAATAAAATACCAATAAATAAAGGAGGATAAAGATAGTTTTCATTTTGAATTAATTAGGTAAATTTTTGTCAGTTACTCGAAACAAGAACGCTAGATTCAAACAAACATTTTTATAAACTCTATCAAATTCTACAATTTTCATAACTTAGTAGCCAAAGCCACACAAACGAAAAGTAAAATCCAATAAATTAAAAGAAATCAACTTATTTTCATTCTAATTCCTGTATGAATCCTACAAAAACAGAAACAAACCAAAAACAGAAGTATTTTATCATTGACTTTGATAGCACTTTTACAAAAGTAGAAGCCATGGACGAACTTTGTCAGATTGCACTTCAAAACCATCCAGAAAAAAACGAACGTCTTTCTCAAATCCAGTCTTTGACAGATCAAGCCATGGACGGAAATCTTTCTTTTAGAGAATCATTACATAAAAGAATTGCTATTTTAGAGGCAAATAAAAGTCATCTGCCAGAGCTTATTGAAAAATTAAGCGAAAAAGTATCTGAATCTTTCAAACGAAATCAAACTTTTTTTGATACCTATAGAGATACTATTTTGATTGTTTCAAGTGGTTTCAAGGATTTTATTGTTCCGATTGTTACTAAGTTTGGAATAAAAAATGAAAATATTTATGCCAACGAGTTTGAGTTTGATGAACAGGGAAAGATAAAAGGTTTTGATGCAAATAATGTTTTGTCGGAAGATAATGGAAAAGTAAAACTCCTTAGAAAACTAGATTTAAAAGGCGATATTTATGTAATTGGTGACGGTTATACCGATTATGAAATCAAAGAAGCAGGACTTGCAAACGAATTTTATGCCTTTACAGAAAATATCAAACGTGAAAAAGTGGTCAATAAAGCCGACCACGAAGCACAAAATCTTGATGAGTTTTTGTATGAGAACAAATTAGCTCGTAATATTTCTTATCCAAAAAACAGAATTAAGGTTTTACTTCTTGAAAATATCCATTCTTCGGCAAAAGAAATGATGGAAAAAGAAGGCTATCAAGTCAAACTCTTATCAAGCGCACTTAGTGAAGAAGAATTAATAGAAAAAATAAAAGGCGTTTCGATTTTAGGCATTCGTTCCAAAACTAATCTGACTTCCAAAGTAATAAAACACGCTGATAGACTTTTAGCAGTCGGAGCTTTTTGTATTGGCACAAATCAAATCAACTTAGAAGCCTGTCAGGATAAAGGAATCGCCGTTTTTAATGCTCCCTATAGCAATACGAGAAGCGTGGTAGAACTTGCCATTGGAGAAATGATTATGCTGATGCGTGGCGTTCCTCAAAGTGTAATGGAAATGCACACAGGAAAATGGAACAAATCGGCAACAGGAAGTTTTGAGATTAGAGGTAAGAAATTAGGAATAATCGGTTATGGAAATATTGGTTCGCAGCTTTCTGTAGTGGCCGAAGCGTTGGGAATGAAAGTCTATTTCTACGATATTGTGGACAAATTAGCGTTGGGAAATGCTACCATGTGTAACTCGTTGGAAGAGCTTTTGAGTATTTCTGATGTCATTTCTTTACACGTAGATGGGCGTGCAGAAAATGCAAATATTATAAGAAAAGAACAGTTTGATTTGATGAAAGACGGTGTTGTCTTTATGAATTTAGCTCGTGGACAAGTGGTTGATATTGCTGCTCTGGTAGAAAACTTGAAAAGTGGAAAAATCTTAGGTGCAGGAGTAGATGTTTATCCAGAAGAACCCAAAAATAACCAAGAAGAGTTTGTTTCAGAATTGCGTCAGATTCCAAATGTTATTCTCACGCCACATGTAGGAGGAAGCACGGTAGAAGCACAAGAAAATATTGCACAATTTGTTCCCAATAAAATGGTGGATTATATCAATGCAGGAAATACTTTTTCTAGTGTTAATTTTCCAGAATTACAATTACCAAAACTTCAAAATGCTCATCGTTTGATGCACATTCACAAAAACGTACCAGGTATTTTGGCTAAAATAAATCAGATTTTTGCTAAAAATGAAGTAAATATTGTAGGTCAATATCTCAAAACCAATGAAAAAATTGGTTATGTAATCACAGACATCAATCAAAAATACAACGAAAAAGTAATCGAAGAACTCAAAAATATTGAAGATACAATTCGTTTTCGTATTTTGTATTGATTTGTTTTTAATTTTCTCTTACAAGCATGGACGTTTGTAAGAGAAAATTTTGATTCTTATTTTACGGTTTCTATTCTATCTAAATACAGAGTTACTAATTTATTGGTCTTGCTTAGTTCCAAAACTTTGTCCCACAATGGAAATAAAATGGTATGAAAATCTTTTGTTTTGATATTACCTAAACGAATATGAATAATTTTTGGAGGTGGTAGTGTTGTCAAAATTTTGGTAGAAAAATCACTATCTTTTGTAATAATAGTTAGATTGTCATTTTTAGCATATTCCCAAATCTGACTATCTTTTGCTTCGTCGTTCAAGTCGTTTTGATGGATATGATTTTCATTATTCCATAAACTAAAATAATAAGGTAAGTTGGCATCAATGAGGTAAGAAGGCATTAACTAGCTATTTTTTGTATAGAAAATTCGTTATTCATCATAGAAGCTGCAAAATCCAAACACGCTTTTATATCTCCTTCTTCCAAAAAAGGATATTGATAGAGTATTTCTTCTTTTGTTTCTCCTACACTTAAAAGTCCTAAAACAGTTTGTACCGTCATTCTTTTTCCTCTTATGGTAGGTTTTCCATTGCACAAATCGGGGTCTAATGTTATTCTCTCTGTAATGTAGTACATTTTTTTTATGATTAATTGGATAAAAAGTGTTTTCTATGTATTTACGAATAATACCTCGTATTAGTTTTATTTGCTTATAGAAACTGTTTGAACTTTTATAGTTGAGTAAAATAAATCAATTTTTAAATTGATAAAAAAGATAAATCTAAAATCTATCCACAGATTTACAATTTCAAAAAAAATCTTATGTAAATATAGATGCTTTTATAAGAATGTTTATCTTTACAAAAAGCTATAAACAACATTTTTAAGAAAAAACATGCAGTTTGAATTCAAAAATTTAGGAACAATAAAAGAAGCCCAAATAGAAATGGGCGATTTAACAATTATTTGTGGAGAAAATAATACTGGAAAAACTTATTTGACTTATGCTGTTTGGGGGATTTGGGGAGGAAATGCAGACTTTCAAAAAGAAAGTGAAAAAGTAGCAAAGCATATGAGTTCTAGTACTTTTATAGATTTAGAGGAGATGAAGGAAAGTTTACGTAATGACGGAATATATAGTGTTGTAGTTGATAAAGAAATAATGGACGCTTTTAATAAGATTAGGTCAGGTACATATGAAAAATATATTTCTGATGTGTTTGCAGTTGATAATGATTATTTTGATAAAATAGAAATAAATGTTATCAATAGCAAAAAGACACTGAAAGGAGTTGATTTAGGTTTTATAAAAACAAATATTTCATATAACGAAAATAATGAGTTAGTATTTGTAATTGAATATCCTTCTAAAAGTATTGAAGATTTTAGTATCGGCGAAAGAAAAGTTTCCATAAAAGAAATAGGTTTAGTGTTTTATATATTATTTAACATTTACAGAATAAATTTTCCTGAAAAAATAACATTTAAACAAACATTCCTTCTTCCAGCTCAAAGAGACAGCATAGAATTATTCTACAAAGCATTAGACGAACATAATGCACATACATTAAAGGAATTACAGAGAACAAAAAATATGAATTTATTGGAGGAAAGTCCTCGTTTTCCTCAACCAATAGAAAAACTAATAGATTTTGCTAGAGATTTAACACGCCAAGTAATAAAAACAAATAGTTTTATTCAAAAAGAACACCCAGAATTATTACAAGAAATTGAGGAAATTTTGGGAGTGAAATACGAAATTTTGGGAGATGAAGTAGTTATAAAAGATGGTTCGGCACAGTTTCCTGCTTATATGGCTTCTACTTCTGTTCGTTCGTTGATGCACCTTTATTTTTGGTTGAAACACAAAGCTCAAAAAGGAGATTTGTTGATGATAGATGAACCAGAATTAAATTTGCACCCAAAAAATCAAATCAGAATAGCTCGTTTGTTTGCCAAATTGATTAATGTAGGCGTGAAAATTTGGATAACTACGCATAGTGATTATATCATAAAAGAGCTCAATAATTGTTTGATGCTTTCACAAGATTTTGATGATAAAGAAGAAACTTTAAAAAGATTAGGCTATAAATCAAATGAAATTTTGAAACAAGAGCAAGTAAAAGCCTACATCGCAAAATATGATGAGAGTTTGAAAGGTTGTACGGTTGTTCCTGTTGAATATGACGAGTACGGAATGGTAATGACTACTTTTGATGAACAAATTGATCAAATAAATGCTATTTCAGAAGAGCTTTCCGATGCTATTTATGAGAAAAAATTAAGTAAAGAACAGAAAATCAACTAATAAAAAATGACTCAGTTAGAAAAATTAGAGAATGCACTCAATAAAAAACTTGTAAAGCTGCTTTATAACGAAAGCAAAACTGAAATTACATTTGAGGAAACACAGGAAAACGTAAAATTAAAATCATTGACAATCAAAAATTTGCCTACAAATGCGCTGGCTTTTACGTGTGATGTGAAAGAGGAAGGAATTACAAACCAATTTTTAGATGATTCGTGTGCAATGGAAGGTATAAATAAAGGATGTGATTTAGTAATTATTTTTGAGAAGGAAGAAAATCTACATGCTATTTTTGGAGAGATGAAATCATTTAATTTTAGTAAATCTGATTATCAACCTCAATTACAAAACAGTTATTTGCTAGTAGATTATATAAGACGAATGATAAGTTTGTTTGATAATGAAAATATAGAATTAAAAACTTCTTTCTATTTATTCTACCTATTTGAGAATAGAAAACAAACCAAAAGTAATAAAAATAGAACTTCGAAACGCAGAACTCATTCTAATCCAGAAAAGGCAATAACTAATGATTACAAAAAATTTGATAAAAGTGCAGAAGGCTCTACTCATTACTACAAATTAGGCTTTTTTGCACCAAGAAAAAATATAAAGTACAACAGAAAAATCAATTTTGAGGATTTGATTTCTAGCAAAAAATAAATGAATATCTTAATATTTTATCAATCTATAAATTGACTTCTTAGTGCTTTTGTCAAATTTTAACCTTACAATAGCAAAAAAAAGACAATTTAAACACTTACTTTTATGAAAATAAATCAACTTATAGACTGATTAAAAAATTTGATTTGTCAGTTTAAAGGCTTATATTTATGATAATTAAATCATTTTATAGATTGACAGAATGAAAAAAAGAAAACTACAATTAGAACAGTTGGAGGATAAAATGAGAAGTTTTGCTTCTGCTAAAAAAATACCTTTACCTCCACTTGGTTGGATAAAAACTACTCGTTTGTCATTAGGAATGACATTAAAACAAGTTGCAAGTCGTCTTTCAATCACAAAACAAAGTGTTCAGCAACTAGAACAGAGAGAAAGAGAGGGAACAATTTCTTTAAAATTACTTCGTCAGACTGCTAGAGCATTGGATATGGATTTGGTTTATGGCTTCGTACCTAAAGATGGAACTTTAGAGGAATTAATTGAAAGAAGAGCCAAAGAATTAGCCAAACAGATAGTTAATAGAACTTCCACAACAATGAAATTAGAAGATCAAGAAAACTCCAAAGAAAGAATTAATAAAGCGATTGAAGAAAGAACATTTTTACTCAAACACGAACTACCAAAAATATTATGGGATTAGATTTGGAATATATAAACGGACAAACTCCCTTAGATGAAGACGAAAAAGACGGTTTGTTGATAAAAACTATCTTGACTAGACAAGATTTGGATGAGTTTGAACAGCAAAATATAGAAGATGCTATGGAATGGGTGTTTAGAAAGTCATTTTCTGTAGAGCAACTATTTACAGAACAGTTTATCAAAAACTTGCACAAACGAATGTACGGAAATGTTTGGAGTTGGGCAGGAACTTTTAGGAAAACGAATAAAAATATAGGTGTTGATAAGTGGCAAATTTCAACACAATTAAAGAATCTAGTTGATGACACGCTTTATTGGATAGAAAATAAAACCTATTCAGATGATGAAATTACTATTCGTTTCAAACATATTTTGGTAAATATTCATTGTTTTCCTAATGGAAATGGTAGGCATAGCAGACTTATGGCAGATATTATCATTTCCAAAATCTATAGAAGAAACATGTATTCTTGGGGAGAAGAAAGTATAGTAAAACAGGGAAATACGAGAGTAAATTATCTAAAAGCATTGAAAGAAGCTGATAAAGGTAATTATGAAATGCTGTTAGAATTTGCTAAAAATTAAAAAAGTAGTAAATTTAATTCTAAATTATACGAATTTTTATCAATCTATAAATTGACTTTTAACTAATTTTGTCAATCTTTAGCCTTACAGAAATTAAAAAATACAAATTATGAAATCTAAGAAAACAAAAGAATCAGAAATTTACGATGTAGTCGTTACTAAAGAATTAAAAGGTGTAGTTCTCTTTCCAGAAAAATTAAAGAGAACCAATGAAATTTTAAAAAAAGTAGGTTTGCCTAAAGAACTTTCTGATAGAAAATCATCATAATTCCACTATTACATTCATCAAAAATCAAAGTCTTTTTACCAAAATAGGTAGAAAGACTTTTTTAGTTGTTTCAAAACAAAACCAATCAAAAAATAGTAATCTTTCCAAAGAGTCAAAACTAAAAAAACGTTGCTAATGGTCAGTAATCTGACCTTAGCAAGCGTTGCCACAAAAAACTTTCAATTATGCAAGATAATCCTACCGTTGCTCGTGTCCTGACGAGCGACAACTATTACGCAACTCTACATTCAAAATTTACCAAAACTAGACAAAGAACACTTTCATTGTGTCAAGATTTACAGCCAGAGGATTTTGTCGTTCAACCGATGGCTGATGTAAGTCCTACAAAATGGCATTTGGCACATACAACGTGGTTTTTCGAAACATTTTTACTTGTTCCTTATCTCAAAAATTACAAGGTTTTTCAGGAAGAATACAATTATTTATTCAATAGTTATTACGAAACAGTTGGAAAAAGAGTGTTGAGAACTGATAGAGGAAACTTAACTCGTCCGACGACAAAAGAAATTTATGAATATAGAAAACACGTAGATAATTCGCTTTCCTTGTTCTTCAATGAATTAGAAAAAAATAACGAAAATAATAAATTTGATAACGAAACAGAAGCAGAAATAAAAAAACGTCTTTTTATTGGAATCAATCACGAAGAGCAGCATCAAGAATTATTGGTAACAGATATAAAATATGTGTTGGGAAATAATCCACTTTTCCCTGCTGTGAAAATGCCGATTGAAGATTTTACTGTTTTTGAAATTAAAAAAGAAGTAGAAAATAATGAAAAGCAAAAGAATAATTTCATAAAAATAAAAGAAGGAATTTATCAAATTGGTTTTCAAGAGAATCAACTTCAAGAAAAGGGAAAACTAGAAACAGAATTTTATTTCGATAATGAAAAAGGTGTTCATCGTGTCTTTGTAGAGCAGTTTGAGATTTCTAAGAATTTGGTAACCAATAGAGAATATTTAGAATTTATCAATGCTGGAGGATATAAAAATTTTAATTTTTGGCTTGCCGAAGGTTGGGATTTTGTCAAACAAAATAACTTAGAAGCTCCTTTGTATTGGTTTAAGGAAAATGAACAATGGTTTTATTATGATTTTAATCAGTCAGAAAATGGTTTGCAGAAACTAGATTTAGATGCTCCTCTGTGTCATATCAGTTTTTACGAAGCCGAAGCCTACGCACAATTCAAAAACATGCGACTTCCAACCGAACACGAATGGGAAATTGCAAACGAGTTTTTTGAATGGGGAAAACGATGGGAATGGACACGCTCTGCTTATCAACCGTATCCAAATTTTGCAAAAGATGAAGGAGCGTTGGGAGAATACAATGGAAAATTTATGATAAATCAACTTGTCTTGCGTGGTTCTTCAGAAGCGACTGCACCAAATCACTCTCGCTATTCGTATCGCAATTTTTTCCATGCAGACAAACGTTGGCAATATACAGGAATTCGTTTGGTAAAGTAATTTTACCAAAACCTCGTTGACGGCAACGCCTCAACGACGGTCGCTTTCACTAACGTTATTGATATTTTAGCAAAGCAACACCAGCAACATCGTTACATTTTTTAAAAATTATCAAAAAACACAAAAAACTATTTTCATAATCGTTTTATCTAAGCTAAATTTGTAGATTGTATAATCGAATTGTTTACCCATTTTAATTACTATTTTAAAATGTATTCAATTTAGATTTACATTTCTCTGAAAAACAAAGAGAATAATCTTGACCATACAACTACAATACATCGTTTTTATTTTACTAAAAAAACGATTATTTCATATATAGATAAGCTAAACTAATTCTGAATATTTATTATAACTAATTGATTATCATAAATTTACATATAAATTAACTTGTTGTTTAAACTCTTAGGGTTCGAAGCACGCTTTCGTATGCAAACTAGATTATTTATTCTTTTTTAGAGAAATGAGCCTGTTTTTTATTCGGTATAGATAATACTGACAGGAAACAGGATTTCATCAAAATGGATATTTATGAAGTATAAATTATTGATTACCAAAGAAGTATATCATTTCGATCCGTAATTCGTAATTCCTAATTCGTAATTGTTCTTTACTCATTCATTCAATCTAAAGAAAATATATATAATGTATCAACTTATAATTACGGCTATTATAGCTTTGATTGTAGGAATTTTAATAGGGCGATTTTTGCTTATTAAAGTTCTTACAAGTCTAAAAGAAAAAGCAGATAATGAAGCCAAATCAATTTTACAGACTGCAAAAGCAGATGCTGCAAACCTTTTGAAAGAAAAAGAATTAGCTGCAAAAGACCATTTTCTGAAACTTCAAGCAGACCACCAGCGAGAATCTAACAAAAGACAAAAAAATGTAGCTCTGCAAGAAGCAAAACTCAAAAAACAAGAACAACGTTTTCAGCAAATTGAACTCAAACTAAAAGAAAAAGAAGTTTCATTAAGCAAAGAACAAGAACTTCTAAACAAAGAAATCAACAAACAACAACAGCGAAAAGAGGAGTTGTACAAGAAAATGGAAACGGTTGAAACGAAATTTGAAGAAGCTAAAAAGTTAGAGAAAGAAAAGGTAATTTTATTAGAAAAAGTATCAGGACTTTCAGCCGAAGAAGCCAAAAATCAACTCATAGAATCCCTTGAAAAAGAAGCGCACACATTAGCAACTGCCAAAATTCGCCAAATAATGAGCGATGCCGAACTTACGGCTACAAAAGATGCTAAACGAATTGTACTTTCTACCATTCAAAGAACAGACTACCGAACACGCTATCGAAAATTGCGTTTCTGTTTTTCATTTAGAAAGTGATGATATAAAAGGAAAAATAATTGGTAGAGAAGGACGAAATATTAGAGCTTTGGAAGCTGCAACAGGAGTAGAAATAATTGTCGATGACACACCAGAAGCCATTACTATTTCAGGTTTTGACCCAGTTCGCAGAGAAATTGCTCGTTTGTCTTTGCACCGTTTGGTAGCCGATGGAAGAGTTCATCCAGCCAGAATTGAGGAAGTAGTCGCCAAAACGACCGAACAATTAGAAGAACAAATCATAGAGTTAGGAGAACGAGCTGTAATAGAATTGGGCATTCATGGATTACATTTAGAACTCATAAAATTGGTCGGAAAAATGCGTTTTCGTTCTTCCTATGGACAAAATTTATTACAACATTCAAAAGAAGTTACTCGTCTTTGTGCTACTATGGCAACTGAAATGGGACTTAATGTAAAACTTGCCAAACGTGCAGGACTTTTACATGATATTGGAAAAGTATGTACCGAAGACCCAGACAAACCACATGCTATTTTGGGAATGGAACTCGCAAAACGCTACGGAGAACACCCAGAAGTATGTAATGCCATCGGAGCGCACCACGACGAGATTGAAATGACTTCAATGCTTTCGCCTGTAATTCAAGCCTGTGATGCTATTTCGGGTTCAAGACCGGGTGCAAGACGTGAAACAATGGAATCTTATATTAAGCGTTTGCAAGATTTGGAAAGTTTGGCGACTTCGTATGAAGGTGTGAATAAATGTTATGCCATTCAAGCAGGGCGAGAACTCCGAGTAATTGTAGATGCAGAAAATGTAATGGACGATAAAGCCGATGAAATTGCTTTCAAAATTTCGCAGCAAATCCAGACGGAAATGCAATATCCAGGACAAGTGAAAGTTACCGTTATTCGTGAAAAACGAGCTGTTCATTATGCGAAATAAATTTAGAATTATATCATTGTAGGGAAAAGGCAAGCCTTTTCCTTTCTTACAGTCAGAATAATAAATGAAATTCAAATTTATAGATTTATTTGCAGGAATTGGTGGCTTTCATTTGGCAATGCACCGTTTGGGAGGAGAATGTGTTTTTGCTTCTGAAATAGATGAATATGCACGTCTGACATATCAAGAAAATTATCAAAAAATATCTCCTAAATTGTTCGAAAACGATTTATTTAATAAAGATATCCGAACAGTTAGTCCAAAAGATTTACCTGATTTTGATGTTCTTTGTGCAGGATTTCCGTGTCAGCCTTTTAGTCAAGCAGGATATAAACGAGGTTTTGAGGATAATCATAGTTCAGAAAGAGGAAACCTGTTTTTTAATATTGCCGAAATTTTGGAAGCTAAAAAACCAAAAGCATTTTTTTTGGAAAATGTTCGTGGTTTGGTTACGCATGACAAAGGAAAAACGTTTAAAATTATTCGAAATATTCTTGAAAATGAGTTAGGTTATTCTTTTTATTATAAAGTCGTTCATGCTTCTGATTATGGTTTGCCACAGCTAAGACCGAGAGTTTTTATAGTTGGTTTTAGAGATGAAGGGTTTATGAATAGTTTTGTTTTTCCTCCTCCTGTTCCTCTAAAATTTACGATGAGTGATGTGTGGGAAGGCGAATGTACTAGAGAAATTGGCTTTACAATTCGTGTTGGTGGACGTGGATCGAATATTACAGACCGTAGAAATTGGGATAATTATTTGGTTGATGGAGAGTTGAGGAGATTATCTTATATAGAAGCCAAAAAAATGCAGGGTTTTCCAGATGATTTTGAATTTCCTGTAAGCAAGACACAAGCTATAAAACAATTGGGAAATAGTGTTGCTGTTGATGCCGTTGAAGCTGTTGCCAAAAATCTGTTGCAGCATTTGGAAATAATAGAAAACAATCAAAACTCAGAATATTCTAATTCTAAAAAAATGGCAATTAAACCGACAAAGAATAAAGGAGAATGGACAGAATTATTACTTTTTGTAAAATTACTTTTGGATAAAAAACTACATTTATCCGATAAAAATCTTAATTCTACAAGCAGTTTTTTCAAAATCAATAAAGTAACTACGCACAATTTAGATATGGAATTTCTTTTGTCTGAGTCTTCTATAATTGTAGCAAAAAACAAGACTGAAGAAACTGAAAAGGAAATAAATATTTCTGAAATTATTAGTCCTTCTGTCATTAATTCTCTCATTGAAGAAATAAAAAATAATTCTAAAACCTTTGAAATTCCTGCTTTTAATATCATTCAAGATACTTTAGGTTTTAATGTGGTTAAAGGAGGAAATAGCAATCAAAAAGCTGATATTTTATTAGATATAGAAAATGATTTAATTCAAAAAGAAAACGAAGGATTTGGAATAAAATCATATTTAGGAAGTAAACCTACGCTGCTAAATGCTTCTGGAAATACAAATTTTATTTTTAAAATAAATGGAATAAAAAAAGAGGATAAGAGGGAGAATAAGACGATTATAGATCAAGTGAATCAAATTAATACAAAAACGAAATTAAAAGATAGAATAAATAAAATTGAAGAATTAGGAGGAACTTTTCAGTATGTAGGAGCAGAAAAAGAAACAATGGATTTTAATCTCAAAATGATTGACACTCAGATGCCCCAACTTATAGGACAAATTTTACTTCTTTTTTATAAAGAAAGAGTTTCTTCAATGGAAAAAATTACGCAGAAAATAGTAGGTAAAAATCAAGATGAGGAATTACTATTAAAAAATAAAATCAAAAACTTATTGGTAAGTATTCTCTTAGGATTTTTTGCTGGCACAAAATGGAACGGTTCGTATGAATCAAATGGAACAATCGTTATGAAAAATAATGGCGTTTGTGTAGGATTTCATATTGTAGAAATGGAAAACTTAAAGAATTATTTGTTTGAAAATATCAAATTAGATACACCTTCCACAACTAGACACCGTTTTGGACAGCTTTATTCCGAAAAAAATGGAGAACTTTTTTTTAAGTTAAATTTACAGTTGCGTTTCAAGTAGAAAAGTAAAACAACAAAAAAACTAATAGTTTAAATCGTTTCTATTTATCATTTGTTGAAATCCTTTCGCGTTTATTTTCTATAATTAGCCAATAGTCTAAAAAATAATTTCATTATAACTATTAATTTTTTATAAAAATACACAGATGGAAAAAGAAAAATTATAGCTTTTTAGAGACAAAATAGCTTATGTTGAAGAGTTGTTAAAAGTAATGCAGTTCAAACTCATAGAATAAAAGTTTTAGTACTAAATATAAATGTTAAAGGAAAAAATAATTCCAGCTGTCTTTGAATCTAATAAACATAAATAGTACAATTTCTCTTAAAATAGATATTTACTGTTTTTAATCGTATAAGTAATACATATACTCAAGAATTCATCAAAACTAAAAATCATTTCCAAAAAGACGAGAACTAATCGGACTAATTTTAGATTTTTGTAAGTCAATATGCAGATTTATTGCGCCATAAGGAACAGTAGAAGCACCAAAACTAATTTGATTCTCAGAAGTTCGTAAAAAAGAAAGTGTACGAGCTGTCGAAATACCTGCTTCTCCACTCAAAAATATTCCGTTCTTTATTTTTAGTTCTGCTACCGAAGTAACTTTTAGTTCGGTATAATTTAGATTCAAATTACCTTTATTTCCTAAATTTGGCAACGTAATATTTGTAGAAGGATTTACACCAGCACGAAAACTTCCAAAACCTACCAAAACACCAGCCCTAAATTTTTTGCTAAACTTGTAACGCATTGCTCCCTGTGCAGGTAAAAGCAATTCTAAAGACCACTTTTTATTGTACCTGCGATTAATCCCCAAAATAGGAATAGGCAAAAAACGCTCGTATTGATAAAGCAAAGCTACTCCGTAAATATTGTGTTTATAAATTCCCTTTACACGAATATATGCACCAGCAGCCGTAAAAAATGGACTAATCTGATTTAACTTTTGAATATCTTGTACAATTCCACCATTAAGCGTATAAAACCAAACACCACTACGAATATTTGCATGAACACCTGTAATTCCTGCTGAAAAGTTGTAGATTTTGGTATTCTCTTCTACCAAATTTCCTTGTGGCAATCTCAAACCAGTATTGAGCGTAAGAAAATGCTGCGTAAAGGAAGCATTGATATTTCGTATATCTAATTTTAATTTTCCACTCAAAGGAATAACCAAATTTGCATAAAAACGATTGATTCCAAATTTCAAACTATCTTCTACGTTTTGAGTGGGAACAATAGCCGTTCCGATAGTCATGTTAGGACGGAATAAAAAACCTAAGCCAATATTTTGTGAATGACTTTTGAAGGGAATTAAAAATAGGAAAAAGAAAAGTAGAGAGTAGGATAATTTTTTCATAACTTGATTTTAGTCGTTTCAACTTTGTAAATAGTCTGTAATCAGACTTTGACAATAGTTTGAAATAGAAAGATTAATTAAGACAAATTTAAGCACAAGTTTTTAGTTTATGCTATTATTTTTAGTAAATTTGTATAAAAACGAATTAAGTTTACTAAGCGAAGTAGGAAGGAAATAATAATTTAAAGATGGATAATAAAAACACTAATTTCTCTAAAAAAGGAGCTTTCAATAAAAAAAAGCAAAACGGTTTTTCAAGTGATTTATCAAACGAACTTGGCAAACTTCCACCTCAATCTATTCCATTAGAGGAGGCTATTTTGGGTGCGCTTTTATTGGAACGAAAGGCATTTGAAGATGTAGTTGATATCTTGAAAGCAGATAGTTTTTATAAAGATGCGCATCAGCTTATCTATCAATCGATGTTAGAACTTTCTGCAAAAGGTTCTCCGATTGACCTTCTGACAGTCCGAACGCAGCTAGAAAAAAATGGAACATTAGAAATTATTGGAGGAGCTTATGCGCTTGTTAGACTTACGACAGAAGTGAGTTCGTCTTCAAATGTAGTTTATCACGCTCACGAAGTTGTCGAACGTGCTATCAAAAGGAAAATGATCGGAGTTGCTTCTACCGTTCGTCAAAATGCCTTCGAAGATACAAAAGATGCCTTTGAGCTTTTAGACGAAACACAAAGTGAACTTTTCGAAATTACAGAAGATAACGTCAGAAAACGTACTTCTGATATGGCTTCTGTTTATCTCAATACGCTTAAAGATTTAGAAGAAAAACGGAAAAACAAAACAGGAATTACAGGAATTCAAAGTGGTTTTACGGCTTTGGACAGAATAACGGCAGGTTGGCAGCGTTCGGATTTGATTATTTTGGCAGCTCGTCCAGGTATGGGAAAATGTATGAAAAAAGATACATATATTGTAATGTTTGATGGAACGCTCAAAAAAGTACAAGATATTCAAGTAGGAGAACTTCTAATGGGAGATGATTCTACGCCACGAAAAGTACTTTCTCTTGCACGAGGACAAGAAAAAATGTATTGGATAACTCAAAATAAAGGTATTCGCTATGGTGTAAATGAAAGTCATATTTTGTCGTTGAAACGTAGTAGAAATGAGGGAAAACATAAAAAGGGAGAAATTCTGAACATTTCTGTAAAAGATTATTTAAAGAAATCCGACAAATTCAAATCTAACTACAAAGGTTACAAAGTTGCAGTAGAATTTACTGAAAAACCTGTTACTATTGAGCCTTATTTTTTAGGAATGTGGCTAGGAGATGGACATAGTTATAGTTCTAGAGTTACGACACAAGACAGTGAAGTTGTTTCGTATATGAAAGATTATGCAGATAATTTAGGATTGCAACTTGTTGAATATCAGCAGGAAAATAAATGTAGTGATTTTGGCATTACAAAAGGTACACAAGGCAAACAACATTTTTATTCTCTTCAAAAAGAATTAAGAATACTAAATTTGTTGGAAAATAAACATATTCCACAAAATTATTTGGTCAATTCTACGGAAAACCGTTTGTCGTTACTTGCAGGGCTTTTGGATTCTGATGGACATTACTCGGTAGATTCTAACGGCTATGAAATTACACAAAAAAATGAGAATTTAGCACGACAAATTAAGTTTTTGTGTGATACGCTTGGTTTTAGAACTTCTCTAACAAAGAAAAAAGCGCAAATCACTCGTATAAATTATGAGTGTTATGTGTGGCGTGTACGTATCTATGGAGATATTGACAAAATTCCTGTCAAAGTGGAACGCAAGAAAGCTCGTGCTTGGGGAAGTAAAGTTGATTGGAAAGTTACAGGAATTACTGTTGAGTTTGATAAAATTGATGATTATTATGGTTTTGAGATAGATGGCAATCATCTTTTTTTATTAGAAGATATGACTGTAACGCACAATACGGCTTTTGTACTTTCGGCACTCGTAAATGCAGCCGTAAAATATGACCATTGTGTAGCTATTTTTTCGCTAGAGATGTCAGCCGAACAGCTTTTGACTCGTATGATGTCGTCGGAAGCAGAAGTAGAAAGTCAGAAATTACGTAACGGAAGTATTGCAGACCACGAATGGGCGCAGCTTATCCACAGAACGACACAGCTTTCAGCATCTAAGATTTTCATTGATGATACGCCAGCCATTACGATGTTAGAACTTCGTGCAAAGGCAAGACGATTAAAATCGCAGCACGATTTGGATATGGTCGTTATTGATTATTTGCAACTTATGTCGGGCGATTCTGGAAGTGGAGGAGGAAATCGTGAACAAGAAATTGCAGGTATTTCAAGAGCCTTAAAACAGCTTGCAAAAGAACTAAATGTTCCTGTAATGGCACTCTCACAGCTTTCTCGTGCCGTTGAAACTCGTGGTGGAGATAAAAAACCAATGCTTTCAGATTTGAGAGAGTCGGGTTCCATAGAACAGGATGCAGATATGGTAATTTTCCTGTATTGACCAGAATATTATGAAATTACGCAAGATGAAATGGGAAATCCTACACAAGGAACAGCTGAAGTAATCATTGCAAAAAATCGTCATGGTAGTTTGGAAACGGTAATTCTACAGTTTGTAGGAAAATATACAAAATTTCAAGATTTGGATGAAGGAGGATTTTCAGCAGGAAATACAGGTTATGATAGTGGCTTTCCGAATGCAAACGATAATCTTTCCAATCTTCCTCCCATAGACGACGGATTTACGACACTTCAAAGCAAGGGAAATAATATGAATCCGATTGATAATGATTTGAAAAACAATAAAAAAGCTGATTTTGATGATGAACCTCCTTTTTAATTTTCAATCCAAAGAAGAACATGAAAACTGAAGAACAAGAAATTAAAGAATTTATTAATTTTCTTAATTCCTTGAAAGGAGCAAAAGTTACCTACAATCCAGAACTAGACAAACGTGAACACTTGGTACTCTTCCCAGAAAAATTAAGAAAAGCAAAAGAAACTATTGAAAAAGTAGGTATGCCTAAAGCCTACTACGAACAAATGGCTAAGAAAAATGAAAAAAATGAGGAATAGATTGAAAATTTATTCTTAATCCAAAGAAGAACATGAAAACTGAAGAACAAGAAATTAAAGAATTTTTTGACTTTATGAGAAATGCAAAAGTTACTTATAATCCAGAATTAGATAAACTTAAAGAAGTATCCCTTTTTCCAGAAAAAGTAAAAAGAGCGAAGGAAGTTTTGGCAAAGGGAAAATTGCCTAAAGAATATTACGAACAAATGGCTAAAAAGAATGAAGATAAAGAAAAGTAAAAGTAGCTTTTAAAAAATACTTTTTATATTTTAAGAATGCAAAATTGATTTGCATTCTTTTTTTTGAAGCGTAATGAAATATGTTGTATGTTTGTTTAGGCAGTTATTAAGAATCAATCGGAAAAAATCGTTATTATGCACTTAGATAAATACAAAGTAGAAATAAGTAATTCTTCGACTAAATTTGATTTTGTAAGCGAAGGTCATTTGGGTAAAATACAGAAATCAATAAAATATGAAGAAACACAAGAAGGAGTTTATAATTTAGGTTTTGGCGATAAACATCCAATAACTGGAGAAATAGATGATACAATAGTTACTAATAATGGAGATATGACAAAAATACTTGCAACAGTAGCATTGAGTATTTATATTTTTACAGAAAAAAATCCAAATGCGTGGATTTATGTAACAGGAAGCTCTCAATCTCGTATAAGGTTATATAGAATGGCAATTAATAAATATCACGAAGAAATTGATGAAGATTTTGTTGTTTATACCTCGCCAAATGGTGAAGACTGGTATTTATTTGATTCAAAAACAAAAAATCAATTACTTTTAATTAAAAGAAAAATATGAAAACTAAAAGAAGCGACTTTATCGAACGACTTATAGCAAGTGGAGAAGTAACCATAAATCCAGAGTTAGATAAGTACGACGACATAATACAATTTCCAGAAAAAGTAAAAAGAGCGAAGGAAGTTTTGGCAAAGGGAAAATTGCCTAAAGAATATTACGAACAAATGGCTAAGAAAAATGAGGAAAGTAAAGAATAAAATATGAAAATCAAGACAAGCAAAACTATTGACGAGCTTATAAAGAATGGAGAAATAACGATTAATCCAGATTTAGAGGATGATGATGATGTGATATACTTTCCAGAAAAAGTAAAAAAAGCTAAAGAACATCTAGCAAAAGTAGGTATGCCTAAAGAATATTACGAACAGATGGCTAAAAAGAATGAAGATAAAGAAAAGTAAAAGTAGCTTTTAAAAAATACTTTTTATACTTTAGGAATGCAAAATCAGTTTGCATTCCTTTTTTTGTAAAAACTAATATCTTTTCCATTCGATATGATTATCTCTTTTGTCTTCTCTAAATTCTTTTAAATAAACACTTGCAGAATCTATATGTTCGATTTTATATTTTCTAGTTGCTTTCTTTTTATCATCAAAATCTATTTTCAAGACAGAATCTTTTGCATTTATTGTCCAGTTTGCTCTATTTTGTCTTTCGTTATTTGCACTTTTTTTCCAGTGCCTTCCATCAGCAGAAAATAACGTATATCTAAACTTTGAGAATTTGTAACGCATTCCATTTCCTCTTTGAAACCTGAATAAGAAGTCCACCATTTTCCAACAAGTTGCTGTTCTATTCTATTTAGTTTTTCTATTCCAACTCTATGACTAGCTGTTCTTTTTTCGTCAGTTATGGCAAAACGATCAGCCAAAAAATAGATGACTGCAAATAGAAGTGTTACCAAAAAAAAGCGTAGTATTCTGTTTTTAATTTTCATAAGTATTGAGTATAATTCTAAAATTAGCCATAAATTAATCAAAAAAAACAAATCAACTATGAAATCTGATATAGAAATTTCTCGTCAAACAAAACTTCTGCCCATTTCAGAAATAGCTCAAAAGGTAACCATTCCAACAGAAGAACTAATTCCTTACGGAAAATATATTGCAAAACTACCTTTGGATTTACTAAGTAATAAAAATAAATCTGATAGTCAAAGTAAAGAATTAAAAGAATCAAATCTTATTTTAGTTACAGCCATTACACCTACAAAAGCAGGGGTAGGAAAAACGACAACATCGGTAGGATTAGGATTAGGACTTGCAAAGATTGGAAAAAAAGCTATCGTCGCTCTTCGTGAACCTTCTTTAGGACCTTGTTTTGGAATGAAAGGAGGTGCAGCAGGTGGAGGATACGCACAAGTTTTGCCAATGGAAAACATTAACTTGCACTTTACAGGAGATTTTCACGCCATTACTTCGGCAAATAATATGATTTCTGCTCTTTTAGATAATTATCAATTTCAAAATAGAGGTTCGGAAAACCAGCTTCGTCAGATTTTGTGGAAACGAGTTTTAGATGTCAATGATCGTTCGCTGCGAAATATTGTTACAGGTTTGGGAGGAAGTGGAAATGGAGTTCCGACCGAAACAGGTTTTGATATTACGCCAGCTTCCGAAATTATGGCTATTTTGTGTCTAGCAACAGATTTAGACGATTTGAAAACTAGAATAGGAAATATTCTTTTAGGCTACAGAGCAAAACAAGAACCTGTTTTTCTTAAAGATTTGGGTTTTGAAGGTGCAATCGTTACACTTTTGAAAGATGCTATTCAGCCGAATTTGGTTCAGACAACAGAAAATACGGCTTCTATCATTCACGGAAGGACCTTTTGCAAATATTGCACACGGTTGTAATTCTGTTTTGGCTACAAAAATGGCTTTGAATTATGCCGATTATGTAGTTACAGAAGCAGGTTTTGGTGCAGATTTGGGAGCAGAAAAATTTATAAATATAAAGTGTCGCAAGTCTGGATTAGCTCCAAAAGTTACCGTTATCGTAATTACTTCACAAGCCTTAAAACTTCATGGAAAAATTGCAGAATCTGAAATTAAGAAACCGAATTTGAATGGAATAAAAGAAGGAACAAAGAATCTGGAAAAGCACATTGAAAATATGCAGTCTTTTGGGCAGTCTGTTGTGGTGGCATTTAATAAATATGATTTTGATACAAATGAAGAAATTGAATTTTTAAAAGATTTTTGTAATCATAAAAATGTAAAATTTGCAATCAACAATGGTTTTATGGAAGGGGGAAAAGGAGCTGAACAATTAGCTAAAACGGTCGTAGAAGTCTGTGAGAATAATCCTTCAAAGCCATTACAATTTACGTATGAAAATGAGGATAATATTGAAACCAAAATCAAAAAAGTAGCGCAAAAAATTTATGGAGCAGATACTATTTCTCTTTCTGATAAAGCTCAAAAAATGCTTTCAAAGATAGATAATTTAGGTTTTTCTCACTTTCCTGTTTGCATTGCTAAAACTCAATATTCTTTTTCTGACGATGCCAAAAAGTTGGGAGTAGCTAAAAATTTTACTTTGAATATTGAAGATTTAGTTATCAATAGTGGCGCAGAGTTTATTGTTGCTGTTTCGGGTACGATTATGAGAATGCCTGGACTTCCGAAAGAACCACAGGCTTTACAAATAGATATAAAAAATGGATTTATTGAAGGGTTGAGCTAAAATGTATAACAGACTTCCCAGTCTGTTGCGTTCGGAAATTAGTATGTTCTATAATGCAACAGACTAAGAAGTCTGTTATACTTTTAAAATTTTGCAAATAAATAATAGACACAAATAAGGCTATAAACAGTAATAAAGCTAGTTTATCATTTTTTAAAGAATCTTTTTTTAAAAAAGTAACGATTGTAGCAACAACTATTTTTTATTTGCGTATAACAATATATGATAGTAAAACTATTAACTTATTAATTTTGAGAAACACACACACAGATAAATTTAACATAACAACTACTTTATCAAAATCATTTAATTTATTATGGAAAAGCAACTTTTTTTTAGGCAGAAAGAAAATACTACCTTTTTGGCTTTGCTAGCGTTAATAGTTTTATCTTTTGTACTCATGCATTTTCAACACAACAAAAATATTTCAAGCGACAAAAGCACTAATCCTGATTCAATTACTACTACTTCTAAATTGAAGGTAAACTCAAACAGTAAGAATATTAAAAACAATATACCTGCTTTTTTACCTGCTTTGTAGAGCTATTTAAGAAACTAAAAATAATGAAAAACTTTATTTTGCTAGAAAAAATACCGTCCTTTGAACCATCAATTAAAATATTCTAATTGGTGGTTTTTTGTTTTGACACATTTTGCAGACTAAAGTTTTAATACATTTCGCAGACTAAAGTCCACGCTACAGTAAATACATCATGAAAATAGCTTTTTTATCTACTTTTTATCCTTTCCGTGGAGGAATTGCACAGTTTAATGCACTCTTATATCGTAATTTTGAAAAGCTAAACATTCCTGTTTCGGCATATAATTTTACTACACAATATCCAGAATTTCTCTTTCCTGGTCAAACTCAATATTCTACTTCGGAAGATAATGCAGACCAAATTCCCAACAATTGAACAATCAGTAGTATAAATCCTGTTTCGTATCTTCAAACAGCTTCCAAAATATCAAAAGAACAGCCTAATTTGCTTCTGATGCGTTATTGGTTACCCTTTTTTGCTCCAGCTTTGGCTACAGTCGCCAGAAAATTAAAGAAAAGTGGAACAAAATCTATTGTCATTGTAGATAATATGATTCCACACGAAAAGCGTTTTTTTGATGAAGCCTTTACGAAATATTTCTTAAAAAATACAGATGCATATATTGTGATGAGCAAATCTGTTGAAAAAGAACTTGTAAAACGAAAACCAGATGCAAAATATATTTTTCATCCTCATCCTATTTATGAGCATTTTGGAGAGAAAATAGATAGAAATGAAGCGTTAGAAAAATTAGGACTTTCAGAAATTGAAGCAATAGAAAATAAGAAAATACTACTTTATTTTGGTTTTGTTAGGAAATATAAAGGTTTGGATTTGCTTTTAGAAGCCTTCAAAAATCTTGATGATAGCTATTTCTTGATTATTGCAGGAGAATCGTATTTGTCAGATTCTGAAAATAAGGAATTACAAAATTTATTAGACAATCACCCAAAAAGACAAAATATCGATACTCGTTTGCGTTACGTCTCTGATAGTGAAGTAAATCTGCTTTTTTCGGCTGCTGATGCAAATGTTTTACCGTATCGTCATGCTACTCAAAGTGGGGTTTCTGCAATTGCTTTTCATTTCGAAGTGCCTTCTGTGGTTACTGATGTAGGTGGATTACGTGATTTGATAGAACCCTATAATGCTGGAACAATAGCCAAAGAAGCAACTCCAAAAGCCATTCAAACTGCAATAGAAGAACTTTTTGAGAATAAAAAGAAGGTTGATTATGACGAAAACTTACGAGATTTTAAAGAGAAATATTCGTGGGAAAATCTAGCAAAACAGATTCTAGAACTTTATGAAGAGATAGAATAATTTTGTTGTTTAACCAAAAATAATGTATATTTAGTACACTATTGATTGTAAAATGAGTACAAAACTTAATTATATATTTTAAGAAGATGACAATAATTATTGAAGTAGATAACAGAGAAGATTTTGAATGGTTAAAGCCTTTTTTAGATAAAGTGGCAGAAAAAAGCTCCATTCGTTTAAATTATTCTTTGCAAGAAAAGCAAAAAAAAATAGAAAGTTTTTTAGATTTTACACACAAAAATCCTTTAAAGGTTTCTCAATTAAACATTCCTAATCGTGAAGAACGCAATGAAAGATAACTATTTTTGGGATACTAATTTGTGGATATATTTACTAGCCGAAACCAAAAATGAAGCAGATGCGAAGAAAAAGAAAATTTTAGAAAATCTTTTGTTGAATGAAAGTAATATCCACATTTCAGTTCAAGTATTAAATGAAACGGCTAATGTTTTATTGAAAAAATACAAACTTTCTGTTGCTGATGCACAAAGCTATGTAGAAAAAATAAGTCAAATAACAACAGTACACGCACTTACTCAGCAAACCGTTACTCTTGCTTTTCATTTGAAAGAGAAATATATTTTTAGCTGGTATGATAGCCTAATTGTAAGTGCTGCAAAGAAGGCAAATTGTACAATTTTGTATAGCGAAGATTTGCATAATGGATTAGTTGTAGAAGAAAACTTACTAGTAAAAAATCCTTTTCTAGTAATCTAAGACTATAATTTTAGAAATTCCTTTCTTCTATATTTTGACAAAAACCCATTATTCCTCCACCAAAAAAAACCTACTGGCTAGTTATTTGAACTAGAAACAGTACAATAACAAAATCCTATTCTATAAATAATTTAATAAAAAACAGTCAAGACAAAGCTATAAACTGCTCATTTTTTCAATGAAAATTTCAATGAGAAGTAGTTTGTAATTTTTCGTTTTGTCGTACTTTTTCTATTCTAATTACCTTAGCGATACGGATATGAACCTAAATAATAATCTTAGCACTACTAGCAGTAACAACATACAGAGCAATATAAATACAGGAAATTCTCAAAATATAAAACCTGTTTTTCCTCCTATAAAGCGTCAGACAACAGAGCAGCCATTAGCTCAAAATACGCATAAAAATTTTGTAGATTCTCCCACGCATTTCGAAACCGATTATATTTCAATGAAATGGATTCCAGAAAAACGTCGTATCGATGTGATTTGGAAGCAGTTTGTAAGTGAGGAAAAGGTACGTGAAGTTTTGCTAAAGGAAGTAGCGATGATTCGCCATACAAAAGTAAAATGTTTGTTTTTAGATGCACAAAAATTTAAAGGTACAAATCCAAATATTCCACGTTGGGCAAATGAAGTGTGGTCGCAGATGGTTCATGATGCAGGCTTGAAACACTTTGCTACCGTTGTTTCGGACAAAGATATTTTTGCCGTTTTTTCGTTGAAATATGGAATGGGAGAAAAACTCACCTCGCTTGTCAATTGTGCCGTTTTCAAAACGGTAGAAGAAGGAGAAGTTTGGTTGAGGCAATATACACATCCAGAAAATCCTGTTTATAGTGAGGAGGAATTGGAGGAAGTGATGGAAGAACATGAGAGTTTGTCTAGTGAAATTGTAAAGAATAATGAAGTAGAAATTAATCAGCCTATTGAATTAGATGCTAAAAATGAAGATGAAGAAGAGATAAGTATTGGAAAAGAGCAGGTTTTAGAAAGTGAAATTGTAGGAACTGTTTTAGATCCTGATTTAGAACCAGTCTTAGAAACTATTTTAGAAACCACTTCAGAAATTAATGTAGAAAACGAACTTGAAAATTTTGATTTGAGAAATGAAAAAATAAAAGATGATTCAGTAGAGAATGAAAGTGAAGAAGAGGAAACAAAAGATAATGAAAACTCACAGATTCAAGTTTTTTCAAATTTTGAAGATTTGGAAAATCATATTCAAGGTATAGAAGCTAACTATGAAATGAAAGAAAGTTATTTAGAAGATACAGATAATTCTGGAAATCAAAGTTGATTTTTTGTTTTTATAATTTGATAAATCAAATTGCTACATAGATTTGTGTAGCCGTTTGATTTATCAAACTTACGTACTCAAAATTCGTAACATTCTCACAAGGTCATTATCAATAGTTCGAGGTTTCAGACATTCTTCAATGGAAGTATAGACAAGTTCTCGTCTTAATTGCCCAACCATCACATTCGATTTTCCAGACAAAAGTCCTTCTACTGCTCCCAAACCCAACTGACTAGCCAACACTCTATCGGCTGCCGTTGGCGAACCTCCACGCTGAATGTGTCCTAAATTAGTTACTCTAAACTTAAATTTTGGAATCTGTTCTCTTACTTTTGCGCCCAACTCTTCGGCATTTCCAAGCTCATCTCCTTCTGCTACCACGACGATTAATGACCTTTTTTTGTTGGCTAACATTTGTTTTATAGAATCGACTACTTCATCTAAAGAATCAATAATTTCTGGTAACATTACTATTTCTGCTCCTCCTCCAATTCCTGTCAAGAGGGCAATATCTCCACAATGTCTTCCCATGACTTCGATAAAAAACCCTCTATCCAATGAATCTGCTGTATCTCTAATTTTATCAATCGCTTCCAAAGCTGTATTGATGGCTGTGTCGAATCCGATGGTATAATCTGTTCCGTTTAAGTCGTTGTCGATTGTACCGGGTGCGCCTACGTAAGGCATTTTGTGTTCTTGCCAGAATTTTTCCATTCCTGCAAGCGTTCCATTTCCACCAATGGCAACAAGTCCGTCGATGTCTAAGGCTTTTAGGTTTTGGTAGGCTTGTTCTCTTCCTTCTTTTGTCATAAACCGTTGGCTACGAGCTGTTTTCAAAACCGTTCCTCCACGCTGAATAATGTTGCTGACATCTCTAGAAGTGAGCATCTGAATTTCATTTTCAATCATTCCACGATACCCTCTGTAAATTCCAAATACTTCAACATTGTAATAAAGCGCACCTCTTACAACGGCTCTCAAACACGCATTCATACCGGGAGAATCTCCTCCAGAAGTAAAAACTCCAATTCGTTTCACGTTTTTTTTAAAATTAAAAGGTTACTGATTGATTATTATTCTGACAAAACGTTCTATTAACCTTTGTTGGTGTTTTAGCGAAGCGACACCAACAAAAACCATTTCTATTCTCCTTTTTCCAATTCTGCATCAAGATAGTGTTTTTCCAAATCGTTTTTGATTAATTTTCTTTTAAAGAATGTAAAAATACCTAGCAGTGCAATAATTACCCATTTTAGCCATTTAAAAACAAAAGGAACAACTTTTACTTTTGTCAAAACTTTTCCAGCCAAAATACCTGCAAAACCAAAAGCTGCTAAATTATCAAAATTAGGGTCAAAATCTTCGTGTCTGAATCCTTCATAAAAATCTACGCTAGAAGTAAGTAACGGAATTTGAGAATTAATCTCTAAAAGATGTTTTTGAGAAGTAGTAATGTTCATCTCCAAAACTCCATATCGTCCTAATTTGTGTGTGCTATGGCGAATATAATTTTGATTGTTCCAATGACAAGAAACTGCCCATTGAAGTTGATGTTGGTGTTCTAAAAAATAGGGTTTCATTGCCCAAGATTGAATAGTTAATGTATCACACCCATTTTCTTTTATGTACTTGTTTTTCTTGTGATTAGTCATCAAAATATCCTTCCAAAAAAACTCTTCAGGCGTTTTGAAAATTGTTGTATCAGGAATGTAGCCTGTTTCTATGTAAGTCAGTTCTATAATAAAAGGAGAAAAAAGAGAATCAACGCTATTTTTATCAGGAATTTTTACCAAACAACCCAAATATTCAATACTATCACATTCTATTTTATAAGGAGATTTGACAGAATTACCTTCCATAAAAACAAATCCTTTTGGAACAGAAAGCAAGGCTACACCAGCCAAATCTACTTGTCCGATTTGTCCAACTGTTTTGCTAGATTGTTTTTGAAAATTTGTTTGGGCAAAACTAGTTGTGATGGAGAAAACAAAGGAGATGCAAAAAGCTATAGATAAGCATTTTGGTAAGCAAAAAAATAATTTCATAGCTTTAATTTTAAAATCTATGTTTAGAATAGGTAGTTGTGTAATTGTTTATATCATAAAAGATACAAAAATATTTTCTATCTTTTTCCTTCCGATTAAAAAAACATTATTCAAAAACATATTACAGAAAAAATAACTTATTTTACCTATATTTCTCAAAATATAAAACGTAATCTTATGAAATCCACTCTATCTACCTTTTTCTGTTTTCCATTCTACTCTTTAGTTTTGATTTTTACTATATTTATTTTCAATGCTACAAAAGCACAAACTACTGAAAGTCAAGAAATTAAAGCAGAATATTCAACCTACAAAAATAGAGTTTCGTTTAATCTTTTAGCATTTACTTCTGGAAATCTAGTAACGAGTTACGAACGAGCTTTTAAAAATCAAGCAATTTGGGTTGGTTTTAATTATCATTTAAACGGACTCTTGAAGGAAGAAGATCGAAATATGGCTTCTCTTGCAGTAGAATATCAATATTACTTTTTTGCTAATAAAACCAATAAGTTTAGTAATGGACTTTTTGGTGGTGTGTATGCAAAATATAGAATGGGAGAAGAAATAAAGCGTTTGGCTTTGGTAAAACTTTTTGAATTAGGAAAAATACCATCTGGAAAAGCTGCACAAATTTTGGAAATTACACGCATTGCTTTTTTTGATGTTTTGGCTCGTTATGGAGTAGATGTGAATAATGATGTTGATGAAGAATCTTTAAAAGAAGTCCGTAAAAATGTCTAAATTAATTGCTTCAAACACAACTCCTATTTATTACTTTTTTAGGAATAAATGAATTGAACTTGTTAGAAAAGATGTATGAAAGCAAAACCATTCCTTACGAAGTATATTCTAGAAGTGGAAGCAGGAAAAGACGAACCATTTTACTTAAATAGCTGACAATAAATTAGCTATTTTTTAGAAATAACTGATTTTTAAAATTTAAAATTTTTACACGCAGTAACTAGCTAGGTGCAAAAATTGTCAAACAACCATTAAGTTTACAAGTTTTGAATTTAATTTAGACTATTTTGTGTTTATTTTAACAATTTGCTTTTTTCTAAGATAGAAGTCTAGTACATCTGTGCCTTCAAGTAAATTTATTATCATTTGTACAGGTACTCCTATTAAGTCATTCCAATTCTATACGCTTTCTCTTATTGTGTTTTTACTATTAGTTTGTAGTTCTGTTAATGGACAATCAAATCCAAGTCAATATTCTGCCGATTTATGTAGCACATACGAGCTTTGAAGATTTTGATCAGACTAATATCATAAATGGAGGTTATACAGGTAAAAAAGCTCTTCAACTTAATAATTTTCCTCTTGAAGTTGCAAGGTTTACTCCTACGGGTTCGCCTCTTCCAAAAGGAGATTATACAATTTCTTTGAGAGTAAAAGGAACAGGAAGTGTACTCGCTAATGGACAAGTTATTTACACGGGAACAGGAAATGAGTGGCAATGGTTTACTACACCGTTTTTTATAAATGAAGAATTAAAACTAACTGGTACTGCAATTATAGACGAACTTAGAGTACATCCACCTTCTGCCAGAATGCAAACAGCAACTTATACTCCTCAAATAGGAGCAACTTCGCAAACAGATATAAATGGTGTCACACAATGGTTTGAGTATGATAAACTCAATCGTACTCGTCTAATAAAAGATCAAGATGGAAATATTATTCAACGCTATACTTACAAATATCATAATGATACGTGTGAAGACTAAATTATTTTCCTTCAAAAATCATTTATAAACAAAATACTCATTTACTTTCTTTTCGTTTTATATAGAATAGTCATGAAAAATATATTTATATTCCTTCTTTTCGTTGTATTACTTAGTTTGAGTTTTATTCATACTGGTAAATCTCAAAATCAAGCTTGTGCAGGGCAAACTTATACTTACAACATTGCTCTACCCAATAGCTGTGCAGGAAATTGCTCTAATACTGTAAATTACGGTACAGGTATTTCTAGTGCTAATGCTGCTGTAGGAGGAGGTTTTGTAACGGTTAGAGTAACTTATGCAGATGTAAGTCAAGTTACTTCCACCTACTTTAGTGTAACTATTCAAGGATGTGGAGGAAGTAGTGGAACTGCTGGTGGGTGTCAACATACTACTAATCCTACTTCTGTTACAGTATATCCAATACCTCCTGTTACTATTTCTCCTATCAATCCAGAAGTTTGTCCTTCGGACATACAAGTAGCTAGAGGAGGTAGTGTAACACCTACAGCAAATACTACAGGAAGTTATTTATATAGTTGGTCGCCAGCTACAGGATTGAGTTCTACTACTGGACAGAGTGTATCAGCAAGTCCATCACAAACAACGACTTATACTGTAACAGGAACAAATATTGCTGGTTGTGTTACTCAATCTTCTGTAACGGTAAGAGTACCTGTAGTAAATCTAACTGCTTCTGCTACTTCAATAGTCTGTGGGCAGAGTGTTACCCTTACAACTTCTGGAGCAAGTTCTTATGCTTGGAGTGAGGGAAGTTCTACAAGTAGTTCGATCACCGTATCACCTGAACAAACCACTACCTACATAGTCTGGGGAACTACAAATGGTTGTATAATTAGTAAAGAGGTTAAAGTGAGCGTAATAGGAACGCAAATATATGTAAACCCTAGTAGTTATTCAGTTTGTGCAGGCGAACCTGTTACACTAACTGTACAGGGAGAAGGAATAGATTATTCACAAGTATATTGGCCTGCTACAGGACAGTATGGACAAAGTATTGTAGTTCGACCAACCACAACCACTTCTTATACAGCAACGGTAATTACAGATTGTGGAGTAGCTTCAAATTCTACTACAGTAGCAGTAAGGGGAGGAATAACTTTGGTTGCCTCTTCCTTAAATGTATGTCCCGACGAACCCTTCACACTTTCAGCTTCTGGAGGAGTAAGTTATCAATGGTATAAAAACAATGTAGCTATAAGTGGAGCTACAGGCTCTACACTTTCATCTAGCACACGATTTACGAGTAGTTATACTGTTTCTGGAACAGATGTATGTGGAAGAGGAAGTTCGCAATCTGTAATAGTAAGTATAGGAAATAATAGTATCTCAGCTGATCCTAGTTACACTAGATTGTGTGGAATAGGTGGTTCGGTAGAAGTACAGATTTCAGTATTTTCAGAAACAGTTACTTGGTCGCCTAGTACAGGAGTAACCTATATAGGAAATGGAGGAAAACATGTCCGTCTTTCTCCAAGAGAAAATAATACTTATACCGTAACAGGAACTAATTTTTGTCAGCAAGAAGTAACTACGCAGGTAGTAGTGGAAATAGGAAGTCCTATTGTTACTATTACACCTGAACTAATTGTAGTAGAAAGAGGAGAACCCGTTACGCTGACTGCTTCTGGTGCAATTACGTATGACTGGACTGGAGATAGAGACCCAAGTACTTATACAGGAGAACAAATCATAGTCGTTCCTCAAGAATACGGAGAATATAATTATTTTGTAGAAGGGGGAGGAAATGGATGTGCTGGAAACGGACAAGCCAAAATTATTGTCAGACCACGAGTAGAAGACTGTGCACCTATAGCAAACGAAATCATTACGTATCAACAGCGTACAGGAACAATAAACCAAACCAGAACAGAAACACTACTCAAAGAAGGAATTACAGACGAATCTCAAATTGCTGCTTTGACTAGAAAAGATAAAATGACACAAACCGTTTATATGGACGGATTGGGTTGACCTATTTTGAGTGTTGATGCCAAATCATCGCCTACTAAAAAAGATATTATTCAACCAATTGTTTATGATGAATTAGGAAGACAAAGCAAAAAGTACCTTCCTTACACCCAAAAATCAACTATTCAAGAATATCTACCCGATGCCCTAAACGAACAAGCAAGTTTTTATGTATCAGAAGAAAGCCAAGGTTCATTAACGGCTCGTCCTTTTTCCGAAACTCTATTTGACAAATCACCTCTATCTCGTGTACAAATGCAAGGATTTGAGGGAGAATTATGGCAAACCGATTTGTATCCAGAGCATACTATAAAATTTGGAAGATATACCAATACTGAAAGCGAACTTATCAATTATACAGTTATTCGTAACCCAGAGAATCCAAAAAGATACCTTTTAGAACTTAGAAAATCTTGTCCTGCAAATGAGTTTTGGATAGAAGAAACAACCGATGAAAGAGGATTTGTAACAAAAACATATACCAACAAAAAAGGACAAACTGTACTACAACGTGCTGAAGTAGAAAGAGATGAAAACGACATCAAAACGTGGGCAGATACCTATTACATCTACAACGAAGTAGGTCAAGTTTGTTTTGTGCTTCAACCTGAATTCAAACATTCTCTTTATTCAGAAAGCGAACCCAAGCTACGTAAAACTTTACTCAACAATTTTGCTTTCCAGTATGAGTACGATACCAGAGGAAGAGTAATAGGTAAAAAAATCCCAGGAACAGGATTAGAAAATAGCTTTGAAGATGAAGGCTGGCTCTATATGGTTTATGATAAAAGAGACAGAGTTGTCATGACACAAGATGCCAATCAACGCCAAAAATCGCAATAGTCGTTTGTAAAATATGATATGTGGAATCGTCCTATTCTGACAGGATTAGTAGATGAAGAAGCAAATAGAGAGAAATTGCAGAATATGATTAATGAGTTTACAACGTCTTCATTTCAGTTCTATGAAGTACGCAATCAAGATCCTATCAGTCATTTTTATACACTAGATAGAAGTTTTCCAGTTTTGGAAGCCAAATCAGCTTATATTCTCTCTGTTCAGTATTATGATACGTATGATATAGATGAAGATGGAAGAGATAATTATACCTTGTTCAATATAAACAATCCATTACTAACCAACTACAAAGCTCCTCAAGGATTGCAAGGAATTTCTACCATTACGAAAGAGCGAGTTCTTAACGATGATAAATACGAAAATCACTTTCTGACGTATGTTTCTTTCTATGATTATAGAGGTAGAATGGTGCAAAGCCAAGTTTATGGAGAAAATTATCGCCAGTACGGTAATGTAGAACTTACTACTACAAAATATGATTTTAGTGGAAAAGTCTTAAAAACACTTCGCCAGCACAAATACGTCCCAAGAGAAGGTTCTGAAATTACAGTCCATAAAGAATTTGATTACGACCATGCAGGACGTTTACTTTCCGTTGACCAGCGTATAGAATCTAGTCAAGTTACGCTGTCTCAATATCCTACTCGTTTGGTGGGGTATGAATATAACGAACTCGGACAGGTAACAAAGAAAAGTCTGCATAAAGGACACAACTCTGGTTTTGCTCAAAACATAGATTTCAAATACAATCAACGAGGTTGGCTTACTCATATCAACGATACTTCACTTTCTGAAAATAGTGATTTGTTTGCTATGGAGTTGGAGTATTTTTGTGAGTACGACGGTTTTCATAACGGAAATATTTGGAAACAGCGTTGGAGAAGCCGAACCGACGAGCAAATCCGAAAGTACGAATATGATTACGACGGACTAAATTGAATCTTGAAAGCTGACTATTCCAATCCAGATAATTTAGAAGAAAACTATAATTTGGATTATGTTTCTTATGATTTGAATGGAAATATAACAGGTCTGCAAAGGCACGGTTTGGTATCTTTGGAACGAGAAAGAGAAAATCTTATCAAGAAATATGATTTGATTGATAGACTTTCTTATAACTATGGCAATCAAGCAGAAACCTACTCTAATCGTTTGCTGGCTGTAGATGACAAAGTAGAAACGAACGGAGTAGCCAATGACTTTAATGATTTTGGAAGCTATCAAAACAAAGAATACAATTATGATTTGAATGGAAATATGACGTATGATGCTAATAAGAAAATCAATATTTCTTACAATCACATCAATCTACCTCATACCATTGACTTTTCAGAAGGTCAGAAAATCAGAAACGCTTATCTAGCAGCAGGTTCAAAAATCCGTACCGAACGTATTACCTCAAAAGGAATATCTACTTATACAGATTATGTACAAGAGTTTGTTTATGAAAATGATACGCTGCGATTTTTCCCTATGGAAGAAGGACGAGTAGTGTTTCAAGATAACGGAACGCCTAAGTTAGAATATCACTATAAAGATCATTTAGGAAACTTACGCCTTGCTTTTGAAGTAGAAGAAATTGAAGTCTCTTTTCTTTTGACTATGGAAGCCGATAGCGCAAAAAAAGAAGAAGAGCAGTTTGAAAATGTAGCAGAAGCACGTACTGACCTTAAAGACAAAGAAGGGCATTATTCGGCAGCACTTACAGGCGCAAACAAAGCCATTTCGAAAACGATACAAGTCAAGAAAGGTGACCGAATAAAAGCAAGTGTTTTTGCTACTCACGACCCAACTATTGCCGATACTGATCCAGAGAAAGCAATTGCAGAAGCTAAAAAAGATGTTTTGTTGTCGTTAGGTGGTGTGGTTGCTGGTAGTATCAATACAAATCAAATTGAACAAAAAATAGAAATTCCTGTTGATCCAGAGATAAGTCCAGCCCAAACTATAATCACAAAAAGTCCAAAAGTACAATTAAATCTATTGGATTTTGTGCCAGTAATCCGTAACTTACGAGCCTTAAAGAGAGTTCAAAAAGCAAAGGCTTTAGAACCCGATATGTATTTTGTACCAAAAGGAGAGTTAGTTTTAGAGCTTAGAGATTCTACCGATAGTCTTATCTTTGAGAAGCGAGAAAGACTGACTATTTCTTCTGCTGTTTCTTGGGAAAAGCTAGTTTCTGACCTAGACATCAAAGAAGATGGTAATTTGAAAGTCTATATTGATAATAGTGATAGCGAAACAATGTATTTTGACTACCTAAAAATAGAAAAAAGTTCTATTACTCGTGCTATCGTGATACAAGAAAACCATTATTATCCTTTTGGTATGAATATGAAAGGGATTGAGGAACTTGATTTGCAGAGTTTAGATAATGAAGAGGAGCATAGATGGCAATTCAATGGCGTAGAAAAAAACGAAAGTTTTGGACTTAATTGGAATGAAACTTTTTATCGCACTTATGATTCTCAACTTGGTAGATGGAATGCCGTTGATTCGAAGCCTACTTATGAGCATACTACTTATATGGGAATGGGCAACAATCCTATGAAATATAATGATGTTTTAGGTGATACGGTAAGGTACGATGACGCAGGTTTTAATGATGCGTTTGCTGGTGGACTACCTAATAAATGGAAAGAAGTTGTCGATACACAAATACAGAGGATGCGAAATACCCCAGAAGGAGAAGCTCGTTATCAAGAGCTGCAACAATCAGAACACGATTTTATAATCACTTACAGACACCAACCACATGGAGCTACTGAAGGAAATCAAGCGAAAGCATTTAACGAAGAAAATGCTTCTAATGGAGTTGGTACAGGAGGAATAATATATTGGGATCCTATGGCGATGAATGGAGATGTAGATGAAACAGGCTTCACAGAAAGAGACCCCATGGTTGCATTAGCACATGAGTTTCTTGGACATGGGATTCAGTTTAATAGAGGAAATAGAAACAGAACTGTTGTTCAAAATACAGAGAATAAAGGACAAGAAGGTCTGCATTCAGAAATAGAAGCTGCACACATTGAAAATATAGTAAGAGCAGCTAATGGGCAAAATTTACGAAAATATTACAACGGTGAAAAGATAATTATTGAGAATGGTAATAAAAAGAAAGTATCTATTAAAATAGACTTATTAAATGGTAATCCACTCTTTCCAAATCACGACTATGAACAGTACAAAGATTAAATCAACTATTGTATATGTATTATTATTATTTATATTTTCAAGCTGCTCAACTACTAATTGCAATTATAGTCAAAGATTGAAAGAGAAGAATATAGGTATTCGATTTTTTAATGAAGCTAATAAGTTACGTTCAAAAGATACTACTTTTCTAAATAAAGATGTAAGATATTTTATGTATGATAAATATTGGATTAACAGAGACACTACGGCAATCTCTACATCTTCTTTTTTTAAAATGCAGCGAATATCTCATTATAATCAGCACTACATATTGTATATGCATGATGTTTTTAGAGCAGAAAGTTTCTTACAATCTATTATCCATTCTAATGTAAAAGATTCTTTAGATATAATCTTTATAGACACACCAAACTATTATGGAATAGCTTATTGGAAGACAGGAGATTTTAAAAATATTTTTTATGTATCGCATGAAAATATTGTAAATAAAAGTTATACAACAGAAAATATCACTCCACAAGAAGGCATACCAAACAATATGATAGTAAAGTCTTTTTTTGATAATTTCACTTATAGAGATAACAATAGTGTATTACATACAACAATGACTTTTAATGAATGGATCAAGTACAAGAGAAAATACCCTATTACAGGTCAGGATTCGTTTTTTACTTATGTTAAAATACATATACCTAAAAACTACAAAGAGTTTAAAATTATAGACCTTATTTCCTTTTCTAGCTGATTGCAGTCTAATTATTGATTACTATGCCGTCATTGGTGTTTAGTTTCGGCTTGCCGTTACGATGACCAACAACAGAAATACGAACAGACTTAGGTAAAACGACTGTTTTCGTATTTTTGCTTTCCTAACTCGCCCTCGTTGGGCTTAGTCTGCGACTAAGACCTATCAGTTCATCAAGTCTTAGACTTGAAAGGGTATGTATTTTTGTATTAGAAATTACTTGACAACGCAAATCTGAAGATTTAATAAACTGATAGGTTTCCTGCTGTGGCTCGCAACACGGCAGGCTATCGCTCGTTTTTAACGAGTGATTTATATGTATTCGGCTTTTAGCCGTGATATTTTGTATTTAGGTTTATCAAGAAGTAAAAACTTAGACAAAAAATACTTTGAACGAGTAATGAATTTTGTTGTATTATTTGTATTTTTGTAAAAATTATTTTTATCAGTAATCGTTATTCTTGTGCTTTTTTATTTAAAAATCATTCATTTTAAAAAATGTATTTTATGAAACGTGTAGTCTTTTTTCTATCGCTTTTGATAGTTGTTTTTTGTAGTTCGTGTGAAAAGGAAGAAATTCCTTTAGAACAGAAGATAGTGGGAGAGTGGAATTTGGATAGAATGGAAATAAATGTACTCAAAGATGACGTATTTGTTAGTCAATCAACTCCACGTTTTAGACCTACTATTTATTCTTTTACTAATGACAAAAAGCTTTCAGTTATTGATGCAGAAGACGGTTTTACTAACTATGCTACTGAATGGCTTACCATAACAGAAGATGCAATCGTTTTCAAAGAGTCTTATTTTTATCCAAATGTTAATAAATGTGTAGTAGAAAAAATAACTGCTACGAGTTGTACATTAGTTTTTATTCAAGAGGTAACTTGGAATGCCTCTGCAAATGAAAATGACACTTATGTTCATAAAGAAATAAGAAGAATAACACTAAGTAAATAAACCATAATTAAAAAACAAATTTATGTACTATTTAAAATTAAGTCTTGTTTTTATTTTTGTTATCTTTATTTGGAGTTGCAAGAAAGACAACGAAGAACCTGTTCTTCAAGATACTGCTCTAGGAGGAGCTTTTTTAGCTACTATTGAAGGGCTTGAGTTTACAGCTACACAACAAGTATATGGTACTATAGTGCCAAATGGGGAAAATAGCACTATATGTATTGTGAGAGGAATTGATTTGATAGGAGATACTTGCAAATCTATTCAAGTAACAATCTATGATTATAAAGGTACAGGTACTTATGAAATAGGATCTCCTACGAGAAACCTAGCTTTTTTTGCTACTAGGAATATGGCAACCAACACGCTTGAATCTTCATATCGTGCAGATAAAGATGCTCCACAAAAAGAAGGAACAGGAAAATTAAAAATCACTTCAATCACTTCTGAACGCATAAATGGAACTTTCGAATTTACTGGCATAAGTGATATAGGCGAAAGTAAATTTATAAAAGGTCAGTTTAGTGCAAAACTATAGATTTTACATTTCAATTAATTATTTCAAAATCAAAATTTAGTTATTATATCGTATTTAAAATTAAGTCTTATTTTCATTCTTGTTTTATCTCTTTTTAGCTGTAAAAAAGATAGCGAAAACGAACCAACTCTTCAAGATACTGCTGAAGGTGGTGCTTTGATTGCTACTATTGATGGAGTAGAGTTTATAGCTGATAACTAGGTCAGAGGCGCTCTTCGTCCTCTTAGAGAAGGTAATGACACATTAATTTTTTTCATTGAAGGAAGAAGAATTGTGGATGGAAAAGAAAATTTAGTACAAGTAACAGTAGATGAGTATAAAGGGGTTGGAACTTATGCATTGGGTGTTCCTACAAATAATACAGGTACGTTTACTGTTGATGTCAATGGAGGTCTTAATGCTATTGCTTACCGTGCAAGTATATATAGCAACACAGCAACAGGAACTTTAATTATAACAGAAGAAACTACTGAACGAGTAAAAGGTACTTTTGAGTTTACTGGTAAAAGTCAAACAGAAGGAAGTAAATTTGTAAAAGGAGAATTTAGTTTGAAACGCTAAAATAAAAGGTTCTCTGGCAATTTCTGCACTTTTGTATTTTTTAGTGTGAAAATAACTCCATCTTATATCTTGTCTAAGTTTGTACCTTTAGATCTGACCCCTGCTGTGTCTCTTAAGGTTTGCTATCGCTCGCATTTTGCGAGTGATTTATATGTATTCGGCAGCCCTACCGTGTATTTGTATTTGATGTTAAAAGGTTACAGGTTTGTATGATAAATTTTAATATTTTTCATTATTAATTTTTTAGATTTGTTGTTGCAGTAATAGAATAACGAAATACAAAATACGAATACATGGTAGAATGCCGAATACATATTGCTCACTCGCTTGGAAACGAGCGAGAGCCATTGTATGAGCGAGAGCAGGGGAAGTTATTGAGTTTTTAAATGAGTTAGACCAAAAAGCTAGAGATAAAATTATTTACAATCTTAGAAAAGCGCAACTAGTAAACGATAACGAACTTTTTAAAAAGTTAAATAACAACTATGAAAACCTATACATTAGAAGAAGTAACAGATAAATACATCGGAAAAAAAGGAACTTCTAAAAGAGAACAATTTGAAACAGAACTACGACTTGATGCCATTGCACACGCCATAAAATAAGTTAGAAAAGAAAGTAATCTGACACAAGAACAATTAGGAAAATTAATAGGCGTTCAAAAATCTCAAATTTCTACATTAGAAAGTGATTTGAAAGACGTTAGTTTTGATATAGTTCTTAAAGTTTTTGAAGCATTAAAGGCAAAAATTAGTTTTAAAATTGAATTGGGAAATGATAAACTGAATTTGATATAATATTTTTGTGTCTTATTTTTAAGCAAAATTTCCTCATTCCAATCAAAAAAAGGAGTAAGGAAATATTTGTATATTGGACAAGTGAAAGCCAACAACTAAAACTAAATACTATGACTGCTCCTGAATTTTTTGAGAAACAGAAAAGACTTAACCAAATTGATGAAGATATAAACTACGAAGATTGGCTAAAATATCGTATAGAGAAAGATTTGCCAGTAGAAGGGGATTTGATGGAGGCACATAAAAATAAAAAGAATATGCGAATTAGAGACTTAGAGGATCGTTTGAACTTGCAATCTATAGTTCCTACAAATAGAGAAACGAAAGATAAAACTGAAAAAGAAAATAAGCCAACTGAAATAAAAGTTCGTTTTATAAAAAAGAGCAAATAAGATGATGTTATAAGAACTTTGTCAATAGTCTGTAATCAGACTTTGACAATAGTTTCAAAGATAGTGGTTGTACTTTCAACTATTGTCAGAGTTTGCTTAGGCAAACTACTTACAAAGTTGTAATATAATTTGTATTTTTTAGTTCACTCCATTAGCAAAATATCCAAGTTAGAATATCCAAAAACACATTACCTACTCAAAAAATACTCCCTAAATTTCTCAAACTCTTCTAATTCTTGTTTTACAAAACGTGCGAAAAGTCGTTCTCCTACTTGTTCTTTCAAAGCAGAAATTCCTACATCAATCAAACGAATTCCTTTTTGAGTGAGCAAAATATTATCAAAAGGCTGTCCTCCAATATCAGAAGGGCGAAATAAATGGCTATGACAAAAACCTGCTTTATGAAGTTCTATTAGCTCATCTTCAAAAACTTCTATCCATAAAACCCTCGTTTCTTGTTCATAAGCACGAAAATCCATCGGATAGACTCGTTCCATAACCAAAATTTCAGCTTCTTGATTTAATTCATCCAGTTGAATAAATTTTACTAATAACTCGTTTATAGAATTAGCAAACTTCATTTTTTGAGCTTCCGAACCCATATCAGAACGAGTATCTCCACTAAAAATTTTTCCAACTTCTATTTCAGAAATAGCAACAACTGTATTATTTGCACCCGATGAAAGTGTGCGAGGATAGCGTTTTTTCATTGAAAAAGGAGGAGTAGTAAAATTAATGGTGCGAAAGGATAAAGATACAAGATAATAAATTTCTTTTATTTAGATTACTTTACTAGCAAAATGCTAAAAAATAATGTAATTTTAGAGTAGAATTAAACAAAAATTACTATGCGTTATTTAGACCCAAAAAATGATCTTACTTTCAAAAAAATATTTGGCGAACATCCTCACTTACTGAAAAGCTTTTTGAATGGTGTTTTACCTTTCGAAACAGAAGAAGATGAAATAGAGAGTTTGGAATATTTGAACCCAGAACAAGTGCCTGATAATTCTCTCTTGAAAAATTCCCTTGTTGATGTAAAATGCAAGGATAAAAAAGGCAGACAATTTATTGTGGAGATGCAAATGCTTTGGACAGAAAATTTTAAAAGTCGTGTTATCTTTAATGCTTCAAAAGCGTATGTTAGGCAACTAGAAAGAGGTGGGAAATGGGAAGCCTTACAACCTGTTTATGCTCTTAGTATAATAAATGAAGTTTTTATGCCTGACATAGAAACCTATTATCATCACTATAAAATTGCTCATATTGAAAATAAAGAGGAACAAATTGAAGGATTAGAGTTCATTTTTATCGAATTACCAAAATTCAAACCTGATACTATTCCACTCAAAAAAATGGGTATTTTATGGTTACGTTTTTTGAAAGAGATAAAAGACCAAAGTGAAAAAGTACCTAAAGAGTTTACAGAGGAAAAATATATAAATGAAGCCTTAACTTATTTGAAAGAAAGTTCTTTTTCAAATGATGAACTAGAATTTTATGATAAATATTGGGACATAATTAGTACCGAAAAAACTATTCGTTCCGATTCGATTAGTAAAGGATTGAAACAAGGAATGGAAAAAGGAATGGAAAAAGGATTGAAACAAGGAATAGAAAAAGGAGAAGAACAAGAAAAGATAAAAAGGATAAAAAAAATATTGCAACAAAACCTATTATCCGTTGCTCAAATTGCACAACTTTTTGAAGTATCAGAAGATTTTGTTTTGAAAGTCAAAAATAAAATTAAATAGTTTGTTTTTCATTTCATTCCCCAATCCCTAATCTCCATTATTCAACCTCCATTCTCCAACAATAAAAATGCTTTTCTCCATCTATCGTTCTTCAGCAGGTTCTGGCAAAACTTATACGCTTACTAAAGAATATATAAAACTCGCCTTAGCTAGTCCGAACCCTCAATTATTGGGTGAGTTTGACGTGCATTATTACCGTCATATTTTGGCAGTAACTTTTACAAACGATGCAGCAAAAGAAATGAAGCAGCGTATTGTGTCAAAACTTGATGCTTTTTCGGTGTTGGAAACAGCAGAAAAAGATTCAATGTTTCACGATATTTTGAAAGAATTAAAAGAGGAATATCCACAATTAGAACTCACAAAAGAGGAAATTGTAAAGCGTTCGAAGGCATTGCACCAAACTATTTTGCATCATTATTCCGATTTTGCAGTTAGTACCATTGATTCTTTTTCCAAACGAATTGTACAAGCCTTTACCAAAGATTTGGATTTACCACCCAATTTTGAGATTCAATTAGACATTGAAGAAGCATTAGAAGAAGCCGTCGGTAGAATGTATTACAAAATTGGAGAACGTGGCGACCACCATTTGAGCGAAGTGATGAAAGAATTTGTCTTGAAAGAAACGCACGATGAGAAAAGTTGGAATGTAGATAGAGGATTATTGGATTTTGGGAAGATTATTTTTGAAGAAGCCAAAAAACATTCCGTTCAACAAAATAAAAGAGCTGACCCAAACGCAGCTTAAAATGGTAAAAGCTGATTATTTATCCTATATAGAGAAAGTTGAAACCGAAGTAATTCCACAAGCAGGAGATTTTGGTAGGATTTTGTATAATTCGTTTGAGGAAAATGGATTAGTCGCTAAAGATTTTCATTACTCTTCACGAGGAATTTATAATTATGTCTTGACGTATGCAAAAAACGAAGATAAAATAAAAGACGAGTGGGACAAACAAAAACCTCTAAATTCCTATATCGCAAACGATGGATTAAAACTAGAAAAATGGGCAGCCAAATCTACAAAAGGTTCTAGCTTAGAAGCCATCAAAAAACTTGCTCCTCGTATAAAAGAAATGGTTTTGAAAATTGAAGCCTTGAAAACAGAGTTTCAAGAAAAATATGCGTACAGTAGAATGATGCGACGTTTTATTTTCCAGATGATGTTTTTGGAGGAAATAGGAAATCAAATTGAATATTTAAAAGAGAAAAAAAATCACGTTTATTTAAGTGAATTTAATGAAAAAATAAATGCAATAGTAGAGAATGAACCTGTTCCGTATATTTTCGAACGGATTGGAGAGCGTTTTAAACATATTTTAATAGATGAATTTCAAGATACTTCAAAGATGCAATGGCATAATTTGATTCCACTTGTTTCGAATAGTTTGGCAAACGGAATGCGTAGTATGGTTGTGGGAGATGCAAAACAGGCAATTTATCGCTGGCGAAGTGGAGATGCTGATTTGTTGGTAAACCTTCCAAATGTGCCGTCTGCAAATCCAGACTCTATGATTTCCGAACATGTAGATATGTTTAGAGAATATGCCAATCAACAGATTTTGGGAACAAATCGTCGTAGTCTTCCAAAGATTGTAGATTTCAATAATAAATTATTCCATTTTGTAAGAAAGCGTTTTGAGTCTGTTTGTCCAGATTTGACTTCCCATTATGCCGAAGTAGTACAGGAAACTGTTTTCGAAAAAGGTGGACATGTGTCCGTTCGTTTTGTAGAAAAAAGCAGTAAAGATTCTCAAAAAGTTTATCAAGAACGAACCTTTGAATACTGTTTGGATTTGGTGGAAAATCTAAAAAAACAAGATTATAAATTAGAAGACATTACCATTTTAGTTCGTACAAATGGAATGGGAGCGTATTTAGCAGAAAAATTTATTGAACAAAAAATTCCTGTTATTTCTGGTGATTCTTTGCTTTTGGTTTCTTCAAAAGTAGTTCAGACGATTATCAATTTTATGTTTTTGTTGCAGCAACCCGACGATGCACCACGAAAATTAGAAATTATTGAGTTTTTGGAAAATCATTTGGAACAAAAATACCAATCTGAAAATCCTCCTTTTGATTTGGCTGATGAAGTAAATAATGTAGATGAAGAAAATTTCACTAAAATAATAAAGGAACAGTTCAAAAAAACGCTTTCGATGCCTGTTCTTCGCCATCTTTCTCTTTACGAAATTGCAGAGGAACTCATTAGAGAATTGGAATTATTTCGTCACCATACCGAACAGCTTTACATTCAAAAATTACTTGATGTTTTGTTTGAATATAGTAGAAATAAAAATGATAATTTGCTGGACTTTTTGGAACATTGGGAACGCAAAAAAGGACGTATTTCGATTTCTTCGCCTGAAGGTGGTGCAGCTATTCGTGTCATGACGATTCATAAAAGTAAGGGATTAGAGTTTCCTGTCGTGATTATGCCGTTTGCAGATTGGAAAGTTACGCCACGAGGCTCTAGTCAGCTTTGGGTAGAATGGGAAGATAATCCGATTGCACCAGATTTGTCCACAATGATTTTGTCGATGCGTGATTCGATGAAAGACGGTATTTTTGCTGAAAATTATAAAAAAGAATGGTCGCTTAATTTTATTGATGCGATTAATAATTTATATGTGGGTCTTACTCGTCCGACTGAAAAACTTTTTATTCTGACAAAAGAGGTTTCCAAATTAGAAAATAAAAAACCTGCCAAAACGAAGGCAAACGATACGACGAAAGAAGACAGTTTTAATGTTGATAAAGTAAAAGATATTGCTGATTTATTAGGATTTTTTCTGTTACGAGAAGCTGATAATGTACAGAAAATCAAGCCACAGGAATACATACTTTTTGAAGATAACTCAAACAAAAAACACAAAACGAAAGTTAATACTAAGGAAACGCTCAATATAAAGGAACTCGTTAGTACAGAATCCAGAAATAAAATCAGAGTAAGAAAGAATAATTTACGTTACGATGAAAGCTACCTTACAGTAGAAGATTTTTATGATTCTAGAAAAGATGGTCTTTTAATGCACTATGCTTTTGAAAAAATTTTTACAATTAATGATACTTCAAGAGCAGTTCAAAGTCTTATAAATGAAGGACTTATAGCAGAAAATGAGCGAAGTACACTAGAATCTAAAATGAAAAATGTCATGATGCTGCAACAAATAGCAGAATTTTTCCGTCCTGATATAGATATTTCTCAAAAGGAGAACAAAGACAATCCAAATGCGTATCAAATCCTCAACGAACAGGAAATTATTCAGAAGGGAAACCGAAGAGTAATGCGACCTGACCGTATGATGATAAAAGGCGATACAGCAGTTCTTATAGATTATAAGACAGGACAAATAGACCAAAAACACCAACAACAAATTAATGGTTATGCAACGGCACTCTACCAAATGGGTAAGCGCAAGGTAAGGCGTTTTTTGGTTTATACAGAAAGAATGGAAGTAGTAGAAGTGGATTAGGTTCAGACAAACGACGTAATGACACTTTCGACTAGCTTTATAATTCTTTCGACAAACTTGGCAATACTTTTGATTAGTCTATGGATTGATACAATACTTTAATGTTTTATCAAAACATAATTATCAAATTTATTCCAACAATTTTTTAATTTATTATTTTTATTCACTCAAAACTTTTCAAAATGAAAAAATCAATATTTTCGTATTTCTCGTATTTAGTTATTATGCTTTTAGCATTAGGAACACTTTCTTCTTGTGATCCTGAAGATACTGTAGATGCAGGTCCAACAATTACTATCAATCCTACCAGTGCAACTATTGAAGTTGGGCAGCAAGCAGATTTTACTTATACAGTAGTTTCTGACAAAAATCTTGAAGAAATTCGTGTAATTTCTCGTAATACTACTCAACAGACTATTACAGGTTCGGATTTTACTAACAACAAATCTCATAGTGATAGTTTTTCTTTTATAGGTGGTGTTGCTGATGCAGGTACAACTGTTACAGTTACTATTGAAGCTGTTGATAAAGACGGAAACCGTTCTAGTAGTTCTGCTGATATTACTATAAACGCAGCAACTGTTCCAGTTGATCCAATCGCTATTGCAGGCTTTCCTGCTGTTCTTTTGGGAGCGCAAGCTAACGCAAATACAGGTAGTTTCTTAGATGCTAGTACAGGTCTAGTTTATAAGATCGCAGATGCAAAAGCAAATGCTGCAAAAGTAGATATGGCTTACCTTCAAGGTTCGGCTTCTAACAATCAAGGTGCTGTAATTGGTTCTCCTAAGGATGCATCAATAGTATCTGTTTTTACTAGTGCTACTAGTGGTGTTCAGACTTGGAGCGTACAAAACAATACTCGTTTCAAAAACACGACACTTTCACAAACTGATTTTAATGCAATTGTTACTGGAGAAGGTCAAAAATTAATTGATGCTTTTGCTGCTGGTACAGAACCTACTGTTACTAGTGGAGACCAAAGTGAAGGTTCTGCTTCTCGTGTAAATCAACTTACGGCTGGTAAAGTATTTGCTTTCAGAACAGTTGATGGAAAAGACGGTCTAGCTTATGTAGTAAGTGTAGAAGAAGGCACAACAGGCAGTATTAGACTTGATATTAAAGTAGTAGAGTAATTTTATTTGCTTATATAAAAGTTTAGAAAATAATAGTTCTACTTGTAAAAAAGCCAATTCAGAATATCAGAAATGATATTTTGAATTGGCTTTTTTTATGTTCATTATTTCAAAGTAAGAATATAATTGCTATATTTATTTACTAGTAAATCCAATATTACTTCATTCAATCTAAAACTAACGAAATGGAAATAGCAGTCATGCCTTTAGTAGTTTGCTCTCTATTATCAGCTCTTCTTTTGGCTATAGATTTTTTGGCATTTCTCTTTAGGAATAAAAGATTGTATCATAAAAATTTGGTAAAAACAATAGATACTTTAGTTATTATAGGTTTGCCTTTGCTTTATTTTTTAATTGATCCCCTTGCAAATGATTGTTGTAGTGAGAGTACAACTTTTTCGCCCAACCATAGGCTAACTATACTTACCTTAGTTTCTGTTTCCATTCTTTCCTGTCTTTATTCTATCTTCAAGAGCAAAATTCATAGCCCTATTTTAGAGGTATTTATCAATTCTACTCTTTTACTTGGCTTTGTAATTAATATTTTTGTTGCTATTCAGATAGGAGAAGTGTCGTTTCTCGGAAATCTACCTATAAGCATTGTCTTTATTTTTCAATTGATTAAAAGTCAAAATCAGTTTTTAGATTCTAATTTTCTTCAAAAATCAGAAGTAGAGAAGCTAAACAGTCCAATAGAAAAACTAGCGTGGAAAATATTACATCTTGAACCGATTCTAAAATATCCTATTTTTTTCGTTTTGGCTTTGCCTATTTTAGTAGGCATTGTTTCTTTCCTTACTCTATTTGGTCAGAAGCCAGATTCAATTATTCGTGTTTTTACAGAAACCTACAAACACGGCTTTTCAGAGTTGGATTATATGTGTGATAATGTAAATTGTGGAGACCACTTTCTATGTTCGGTAGCTGCAAACGGACATTCGAAGATAGTCAAGCCTGTTCGTTATGGAGAGCGAGGAGGAAACAAAATTATCTGTAATCGTCAGCTTTTGGTAGCCAATGCGTTTGAGGAATTGATAGAAGAAAATTTTCCAAAATTACATTTTCTTATAAGAAGAAATTACAATAAAGTCGGAAATGTAGTTCATAAATACTATAACCTTTTCAATAATAAATTTGTAGCCGATTCGGTTTATTTTTTGATGAAACCTCTTGAATTTATTTTTGTGATAACACTTTATACGTTTGATAGAAAACCTGAAAACAGAATTGCAAAGCAGTATTTGAGTAAAAATGATAGAAGGAAATTGCAGGGAATAAAATTTGAGTTATAAAAAAAGGCTTCAAAAAGACATATTGCTTCTTAAAACCTTTTTTAGTTGTGAAATAATTTATCTTTAGAATCTACACTTTTTCAGTTCCTAATTCTTGTTCTTTCAATACACGTCTAAGAATTTTACCTACATTAGATTTTGGTAACTCTTCTTTAAACACTACGTGTTTCGGAATTTTGTAACCTGTCAAATGTTCTTTACAGAACGCTCTTATTTCTTCTTTTGTAAGGCTATCGTCTTTCTTCACAATACACGCCATAATTGCTTCGTGTGATTTTTCATCAGGAATTCCGATTACGCCTACCTCCAAAACTTTGTCATTGAGAGCAATTACACCTTCAATTTCGTTTGGATAGACATTAAAACCTGAAACTAGAATCATTTCTTTCTTTCTATCGACAATTTTGAAATATCCTTCTTCATCCATTATTCCAATATCTCCTGTCTTGAAATAATCGCCTATCATTACATTGGCCGTTTCTTCTGGACGTTCCCAATATCCTTTCATAATTTGAGTCGCTTTTCCACAGATTTCTCCCGGTGTTCCGATTTCTACATCGTTTCCTGCATCATCTAAGATACGTACTTCTGTACTTGGAAGAGGAAGACCAATCCAACCAATTCGAACATTTCCAGCTAGAGGATTTACGATAAGACCGGGTGAAGTTTCTGTAAGTCCATACGCTTCTGCAATCGGTTGTCCTGTTACGGCTTTCCAGCGATTATTGACGGCTTCCTGTACTGCCATTCCACCACCTAAAGTTACTTTAAGACCAGAAAAATCTACATTTTTGAATTCTGGTTCATTCAAAAGACCATTAAAAAGAGTGTTTACTCCACTAATAACACCTATTTTGTGTTTCTTTAATTCTTCTACAAAACCAGCCATATCTCTAGGATTTGTAATCAACACATTCTTTACTCCATAACGAAGCAAACCAAAACAATTAAAAGTAAGCGCAAAAATATGATACAATGGAAGAGCCGTAATTCCTGTTTCTTGTCCTTCTTTGATATCACTGGCATCTACCCAAGCGACAAGCTGCTGCATGTTTGCTAGAATATTTCTGTGAGTCAGCATAGCACCCTTCGAAACGCCTGTCGTTCCTCCTGTATATTGCAAAAATGCAACATCTCCAGAATCAAATTTGGGTTTGCTATAATTATATTTTTTCCCTTCATAGAGCGCATCAGTAAACGAAACAGCTTGTGGAAGAGAATAAGAAGGCACCATTTTTTTCAAATATTTGATAGCCATATTCATTGCCCAACCTTTCAAGCCACCTACCATATCGGCCACTTCGGTAACAAATACATGCTCTATGTTTGTATGACCTATTATTTTTTCAAGATTAGCTGCAAAATTTGCTAAAATCAAAATACCTTTTGCACCCGAATCTGTAAACTGATGTTCCATTTCCTTTGGTGTGTAGAGAGGATTTGTGTTTACTACAATCAATCCTGCACGCAAAACGCCAAAAATAGCTATTGGATATTGGATTAAATTAGGCGATTGAATAATAAAACGATCTCCTTTCTGCAATCCTTTTCGCTGTAAATAAGCTGCAAAGGCTGCACTTTTTTCATCTAATTCATTAAAAGTGAGTGTTGCACCCATGTTTTCATAAGCGACTTTATCGCCATATTTTGCGATGCTTTCTTCGAATAAATCTAAAAGGGAAGGATATTCATCAGGGTTAATTTCTGTTGGAACGCCTTCAGGGTATGATTTGAGCCAAATTTTGTCCATAATATGAGTTGAGAAGTAAGAGTGAGTTTTTATGTTGTTGGTGTCGCTATGCTAAAACACCAACAACGGTATTGAATTAGATTTTTATAAGTAGAACAGACTTCAAAGTCTGTTTCAAAGCTCTTTTTATACGATATTTTTGGTAGTATAGTAGTTTTTTCGACTTGATAAATCAAGCCTCTACATCCTCTAAACGTAGCACCTGAAAAGCAGCGAAGCTAATTTGATTTATCAAATTGACTTTTTTGATGTGAAACATGATTATACTACACAACCCTATTTTTTGATAATGTTATCGGTGTACTAATATATTACTTTTAAAAGTCATTATCAAACTAATTAATAATCAAAACTACATTTATTTTGAAATATTCTTTAAAATCCGAATTTTTTTGGGTTAATGCAAATAAACACCGTATTTTTTTTTATTATCCAACACAACTTCAATACGTTCTTGCAACGTTGTTGATAAACGAAGACCTGCAAAATCGGCTGCAATGGGAAAAGAATGATGCCCTCTATCTATCAAAACGGCTGTGTGAAGCTCTTTAATTCTGACTTTCAAAAACGGACGAAGGCTATAAGCGAGCGTTCTGCCTGTATTTAAGACATCGTCTATCAAAACAATAGATTTATTTTCAAAAACAGAGGGTTCGCAGTCCAAAATCACTTCACTTTGAGTAGGTTGAAGTTTGTCTAACTGAATATGAATTTGGATTATCTTTAATGGCGAAATTTGTTCTAATTCTTTGGCAAGTTCTTTTGTCAGAAACATTCCCATTCCTTCAATTCCTGCTAAAACAAGCGTTTTTTCTTCAAAATTTTCTTCATAAATCTCAAATGCTAATCTACGTATTTTTTGCTTTGTTTGTTCGGCAGTAAGAATTTGTCCTGTTGCTTTTTTTGATTTGTTTTCAGCTTGCAAAATCAGTCGTTTTTTGGTGGAGAATAGTTTTGATTTGAATAAACTAAGATACTGTTTTTTTCATTATAACATTTCATTATATGATTCTATTGTGTCAAAAAAAGAAGACAAAATTTCAAGAAAATAACTCATTGCAATTATAAAAGCTACAAAGGCTAAAAACGAAAGTATCAAAAACAAAATCAAGGAAAATAATGAACCATAGAAAGAAGCCCAAATAAATATTCTGTTTTTACTTTCTTTATTGGAAACAGACAAAGTAATTCCAAAAATAAAAATTAATAAAATCAATATTCCTATCAATATGAGTGACATTTCTAAATAAACAAATAGTTGCCAAATTTTATTCTGTGCAATCGTCTTTTTTCCATAGAATAGGGTTTGCAAACCCTATTCTATGGAAAAAGCAAACTATTATTTTGCAAAAAAAATAAGCTCATTATACGGAATTTGCAAAATGTCGTTCATATGAGCTAAAATACAATCTCCTTTTCCTCCTATAATTTATTTGGTCTGCTATGTTTTGATGATTAGCCACAACAATAGCATCGATGGTTACAATAGCATTTTCTAAATCCAACGTTTTAAGTAGGATAGGAACGGCTATCTTTTCATTACTTTTTTTCTCTACACAAACTTGACCTAAAGTGAGATGCTCTTCACTTGCCCAAGCACTAACAATGCAGATTCTACTATTTTTACTATCACTCGTTCGTGTGCCACGCAAAATCTTACTCTCTGTATTTATTTGTTTTCTTTTAACAAATTCTAAAATTTTTAGAGAATGACGACGCAAACAACTACCAAATTGAGCAGGACAAATACACTCAAAAACCCTGTTTATAGTATTCTGGATAGGAATTCTATTTCTAAGCTGTAGGAAAGTAGATAAAAAATTTATTTTCTCTTTACCATAATCCTCTACTTCCTCAAAGTCTTCTGCACTTGATAAAAAGGCACAAAAGCTGAGCATCAAAATATTACCTGATATACCAAGACAACAACCTGTGAGACGATAGTCGTCCACTTCTTCGAAAAAGTTAATATGGTTCATCTGCAAAAATAAAAATTAACTCAAAAAACACCTAAATTAGATGCAATTAACCTAGCTAAAGCATAAATTAGACTTATTTAATAATTAAAATGACTAAATTTGCAGCACAATTTATAAAATATTATTCGTTATCTGTATTAAAGTAGCCGACAGTTTCCAACTGTCAATAATATATAAGCCTATTCCTGACAGTTGGAAACTGTCAGCTACATTATTATGAAAAACCTAATTTTTTGGAGAAAATGGTCTTTGTCAGAACGTATATTAAGTACGCTTTCTGTTTTTGCACTTTTTACTGTATTGGGAGCGTATGTGTATGCGTATTTTTTGGGAGAAAAAGCTGTTTTTGAATGGACTACAAATGGAGAACTCACTACTGTTCCTCTTCAAATTGATAGTTTTCAACATATCTTTTTTCCATTTATTGCAGAAGTAGATGGTTATCTATTGAGTAAAACTTTTTCGACTTCCTTTTTACAATTGAATTATTCGGCTGCAAAAATTTTTGTGTTTAGTCTTGCCTTTGCCTGGGTTTTGATTCTGACGGCTGCAACTTATTTGCGTGTTCATTTTTATGGAATTGTAATATTTGTCTTTGCAATTTTTTTGAGTTATTGTTCTATTGACGGACTGGCTGGCATTCAGGGACTTATGGACTGGCAAAATGAGAAAAAATGGTTTGTTATTGTTCTTTTAAGTTTTGGAGGAGTTACTTTTTTGTTTCAATTTTTGGCGAAAGGTTCTTTACTGTTTCGTTTTTTGGTCATTTCTGTTGTCGCTATCGGAATGGGTTTTTTGGTGCATTCAGAACTCAATACGCTTAATAATCCTGTATTTTTCTTGGCTAACTATGGTATTGTAGTTCCTATTGTTCTCACTTTTGCTTTTGTAGTTTTTAATGGACACGAAATTCCTAGAGCATTATATTTTTTGGTTTCTCGTGGTGCAGACGGCTCAAATAGTACGTTTATACATTTTGCTATAGTGAGTGCCGTTTTCTTTTTTCATATGGTTTATTCCTATCTTTTTAGTATTCGTGTGGTAAGTTGGGAGCTTATTTATATTCCTCCTTTCATGATTTTTGTAATAATGACGGTACTAGGAATTTGGGGTTTTGTGGGAAGAGAAGAGCATTATAAAAAGTTTTTTAATGCCCGTCCTGTCGGTTTGCTTTTATACATTGGTTGGGCTTTAATTGCTTCTGCGACCATTATGTATGCTATCTCTACAAATAATGACCCTTTAATTGATATTTTTTCAGACATAATTATTTATGCAAATATTGGCTTTTCGATTGCTTTTTTTGTCTATATTCTTGTTAATTTTAGTGAGCTTTTAGAAAAAGGTCTTCCCTCTTATCCTCTCTTATGGAAACCTCTAAAAGCAAATTGGAGTTATACGGCTTTAATAGGAGTAGTTTTGGTTGTAATTTTGGTATATCGTCATAATTTTGTCCATTATCAGCAAGCGCAGGCAGGTTATTTAAACGGAATTGGAGATGTTTTTCTTTCAGAAGCAGATGCTTTAAAAAAAGAAGGAGTTGATAAAAACGTAGTAGGAAACGGAATTACTAGCAATTTGACTTTAGAAGAAGTACAAGAAAGAGATGCAAAAGTAGAAGATACCTATAAATTAGCCAAAATTAATTATCAATCTGCTATTTATAAAATATTTACCAATCATAAAGCATACTGGGGAATGGCAGGAATTGCACTTCGTCAATATCACTGGCAGGAAGCGTATTCATTCTTGAAAATTGCATCTGAGCGAACGGCTTCTCCTTATACTTACACAGCCGTTTCGGATTTGATGAACCGAACAAATAATGCCGATGACTCTTACAAAACTCTTTTAAATGGCTCGGCAGAGTTTCCAGAAAGTCCACAATTAAGGAACAATCTTATCTTTACTTCTATTGAGCGTTTTGGTTTGAAAAACAATGATTCGTTGGCAAGGCAATTAGAAAAAGTTAAAAAATATGCTGATTCAGACCAGACTAAATCTGCATTAGAAGCGAATTGGTGGACATTAAATGCACTTACAGAAAATTACACAGCATTAGATTCTTTAGAATTGCGTATCAAAACGCACGATAATACAGGTGCATTATCGAATAAAATGTTGTATCAAAAACGCTTCTTTGACTTGAACAAACGAGACGAAAAATTAAACTCAAATACTAATAGTAATTTTAATAAAAAGTTAGTTCAAGATTCAATTTGGAGAACAGAAGATTTGCTCTATGTTTATCATTACGGACTTCTAAATCAACGAATTCAAGACCAAGAAGCTAATCAAAAAGTGGATAGTACAATCGTAAAACTGATTCAGGATAGAGAACAGGTTATGGCAAATCAAGAACATATTCCATTTATGCTCTTAGCGAAAGCAGTTAATTTATACAAACTAGGAAATGTTTATAACGCTTTCATAACCTTAAAATATCTAGAAACAGCGTATGGAAATTCAACTTCACAGTACAAACATTTATTAGGACTTTGGTTTCTAGAACACAAGCAATACGACGAAGCGAGTTTGTATTTTAACAAGGCATATTTGATGGGAAGAGGATTGAATAATTTGTATGAAGCAATTGCACTTTCCGAACGTTCGCTTTATAGAGAAGACAAAACAGAAGCCATGCAAATGTGGAGAGGTTGGGATACGCTCGCTTCACATCCGTTTCAAACAACGGCAAGCGAAATGTATTTGATCCTACAAAATCAAACAGAACAAGCAAAAAATATAGATAGAAAAATCAATTTTGACTCCTTAGATGACGATGCAAAAAGGCGTTATTTCCATTACCAAATTCCGAATTTAACAGGAGAAGCAGGAACAGAAGAATTTGCACAAAAACTGCGTACAATGACAAATCAAAACCTAAAACTAGAGGTCGTTCTGGATAAAATAGAATTTGATTTGAAACGTGGAGATTTAAAGAGTGCTTTAGTTTGGCGTACTTCGGCTACACAGCTTAGCGCAGAAGAATTAGAACCAAGAACTCTTGAGCGTTTTCAACTCCTTGATTTAGAGTTACTTTGGAAAGACAACAAATTACTTTCGGCTGCTTCTATTTTGGATAACCTAAATCCTGTTCGTGCTTACGAAAACTCTAAAAAACAGTTTTATAAAGCACTTTTTGCAGAAAAAATAGGAGATACAACTCGCTCTAGAAAAGCAATGGAAAAAGCAATTGCAGGATTGCCATTTGATTTTGAAATTTTGGAAGAAGCAATTCAGTACTACAAACGAAATAATTTGAAAGGCAAAGCATACAATGTCGCTTTTCAAGTTGTAGAAACATTTCCTTATTCAGCAAAAGCAAATGCTATTTATGCCTTAGAAGCCTTAGATGCAGGTTTGGATAATTATGCTGAACGTTTGAAGGAATTTTTGAGATTGAATATGCCACAAGCCTATGAAGAATTTTTGCCAAAATATGATACACTCAAAAAACAGAAAGAACGAGCATTTGAAGAATGGATGAATGGAGGAAGTGTGGAGTAGATTATGGTTTATAGACTGATGTTATGCAGCGTTGAAGTTTAAAGAAATTTGGACATAACCCACGAATTTATTCGTGGGAAAGTAACCACTAACTCTTTTCTGTTCTACTAAAATTACTCATTCTATTTCGTAAGGTAATACAAGTAGTAAAGCAAAGTTTGTAAAATGTAGTGGTAGTTTCCACGAATAAATTCGTGGGTTTCGCTTAATTGCGTAACATCAGTTATAGCTTGAAAAATTCACTGATAGTTCTAAAATAGATAAAATTATTCAGTTTGCCTTCTCAATTCATTTTCTACATACTTTATTAATTCTGTTTCTTCAAACGCATACCATTCTTTAGGTTTTTCTTGTTTTACGATATGTTTGAAATTAGCAAACGGACTTTTTCCATTTAAAGCTTGTTCTAATTTTTCCCTAATTACATGGTTAGAAACTTGCTCTACGAATTTCTGCATTAATTTATATCCCTCAAAAGAAGGCATTTGTTCTATGGCGTAATAATTTTGAGGATTTTGTTCTATATCATAATATATCTCTATATTAATACTTTCAAACATATCAACTAAAAACAAATATCTATCATACTCGTATTTCGGAAAAGGGATAATTTTTAAAGTAGATTTTTGTACGTAGCAATTTCCAAAAGCGTTTACTTCGCTTGCTATTTCTTCTAAAACAGATTTTGGAATATCCATTTTTATAAAATTTTGGTTAAAAATAAAAGTCAATTTAAGAATTTACCTTCAATTTCTCACAATACGCCATAAAATCACATTTATAAGGAGAAACACAATGTTCGCCCATTTTTATAATAGGTTCATTACTTTCCAAAACAGTTTTGAAGTTATCTATTAACATATTTATATTTCCCATTCTTCCCTCCAATTCATTTTTTACGTCCATTATATTTCCCTCATTATTCTCATCTCTCAATACGACATTGAATGTATTAATCGCTTTTTCTCCAAATCGTTTTTTACAGATATAATACTGAATCGCTAAATCGTTCCAAATTACTTCCTGCATATAAATAGCTGATTTTATCTCGTAAAAATCATACAAATTGTTACCTATTTTATCAACAATATCACACATAACCAAAATATCACTTTCTATAAAAGTAGCTTCAAAGAGTGTAATTTTTTCGTTTTTCTCTAATAAAAAATCGGTGTAAGAAGGAAAGTAACCAAAATTAAAACCTAAATTATCTTTTACATTAATACCATTTGGAAAATTTTGTTCTCTAAAAAGGTCTTCAAACTGATGTCCTTGTTTGAAAAGTTGTAGCGTTTTTCGGTTTGGTGGAGTGCGTTCTTTTTTCTTGTGTTTGTCTAAATACAAATATTTTACACACTGTTTTCCTTTTACAAACGAACTTTTAGAAAGTTTCCAGTTTTGTAAATCTAATTTGTAGATAGAACTTTCGCTTTTTGCTTGTTCTTCTACTTCCTTTATTTTTTCTTCTAAAATAGAAATTAAATGCAAAGGATATTTGTCGCTTCCTTTGTATTTTCTGAGCTTATTTATTGCTTTTTTGTAATTAGTAATGCTAAGTTTATAGTCTTTCATTTCGAAAGCTATCTTTCCCAGTTTTATAGAATTGCTGTCTATGAATTTTATGTAGTCGTTCATTTTTATTATCTTCGTCATGTTATGCCTAATAAAGCCTCTTTCTTTGAGTTATTTAACTTGAAAGAAAAGTAATTAGGTAAGAGAAATACAAGAAAGCTCATTGAATACATTTATTCTTTGAGCTTTTTTCTTGGTTAGACCAATATAAGATAAAGCATCAATAACTCGAAATTTTAAATTCCACTCTGCCATTCAATCTTTACCTGTTAAATAAATAAAAACCTTTTTAATGGAATAAGCAAAGAAAAATTGAAAGAAACTACAGAATTTCTAACCACATAGTTAGAACTTTTTGCAATATCTACCATTCCAAAATGATGTCTGTAATCAAATAAAAGCTGTTTTCCTCTTTTGGTTCTATATTTTATACCCATTCCAAATAATACTCCGAAATCCATTGATATGTATCCTTCTTCATCAATAGTATTTATAGTATCTCCTAAAGCATAATCATCTCCTTCACTTATTTCAGTAAAAGAGTCAGTCAGAATAGAGTTATAAATGCCTAGTGTGATAGTTGGAGAAAGACGATTATTTACAATATTTGAAGCATGGATAGCGAAGCTGCTCCGTATATTTTCGGTAGTATAGAATACTTTTGTGGGTCTAACATCATTACTAAACAGGGAAAATAGAAAAAATTCTGATCTATGTGTCTTTGCACCTTGCTCTGAATAATCTATTTCGGTGCTTAACTGCAACCATTTATTTAACTGATAATAATAGAAAACTCCTGCACTTAATCTTGGAATAGCTACTAAACTCTCTCCTCTTTCCTGCATAAAATTGGTTCTATTAATGCCAATCTTGCCTCCTACTAGAGATTTTTGAGCAAAACTTTGAGCAAAACCATCAATAATAAAGGCATTTAGAAAAATAAATAGTAGAACGAATTTAAAATAATTCTTCATATTTTTTAAAATCTGTTATGAAATAAAAGCAAAAAGCAATAAAATTTTCAAAAACTATAGTTGCAATTCCTACTTAAAGTACAAAATTTTTTTCAAAACATCAATAACTCAAAATTTTAAATTCCACTCTACGATTGAGTTTCTTACTTTCCTCGTCTCGTTTTCTTGTAATTGGATTTGTGCTTCCATATGGACGAGTTTCGATGCGTTTTTTATCAATTTTTTTCTTGACTAAATAATTTTGAATGGCTTTTACTCGCAGCGCAGAAAGTTTCATATTCATTGTCGGAATTCCTTCAAGGTCGGTATGTCCTTCTACTTCAATAGTTATAGTCGGATTTTCCAACATAAATATTACCAAACGGTCAAGTTCTGGATATGATTCGGTCAAAAACTCGGCACTTCCTTGTTTGAAAAAAACATTATTAAGTCTAATCTTTTGACCTACTTCAATCGGTGTAAGGTACAAGTCTCTTTTTATCTCTTTATAAATTTCGTTTCCTGTAGCATCAATATTTTCACTAACCGAAACAAAACCTCTTGATTTTGCTAGAAAACCATAGTTCGAATTTGGTGGCAGCGCAATTTTATAGTTTCCTGTTTGTAAGTCTGCCTGTGCTGTTCCTGCTTCTTCTCCTGATGGAAGGATTTCATAAAAAATTTCTGCTCCGATGGGTTCTTTTGTTTTCGAATTATAAACCGTTCCCGAAATAAGCAAAATGGGATCTGGACGAACTTCTATATGAAGTTTTGCACGATAAATATCTAGTTCAGAAGCTGTGTTTTTATTTGAATGTTTGGACGAAGAAAAGTAAGCATATTCGCCACTCGCATCGATGGAATAACCAGCGTCCCAACCTGCTGAATTAAGAACATTTCCTAAGTTTAATGGCTCACTCCAATTTGTCCACGTTTCATCTAATCTTCTACTTACATACATATCCAAACTACCATACCCACTTCTACCATTCGAAGCAAAATAAAGCGTTTTGTTATCTGTTCGAAAGTGTAGGGCTAACTTCTAAAGCTGCCGAATTGAGTGTTTCGCCCATATTTTTGGGAACAGACCACGAATTATCCTTCTGTAAAAAACTAATGTATAAGTCTCTTGAACCAAAGGTATCTTCTCTACGAATAGACATTATCAAAACTTTGCGATTAGGCGAAAGACAAAATTCGGCATACCTATCTGTATTATAAAAATCTTTTATCTTTAAAGGTTCAGGATAAGACCACAAACCATCAATCGTTTTGTATGAAATCGATGCACCTGGCTCCATTTTTCCAGAAGGCAAATACGCATTAGCAAGCAGAATAACATTTCCATCTGGCGTTACCGAACAAACGTAATTGTGCTGATTGTTATTAACAGGCTCGTCTAACCGTTCGGCTTCACTCCAAACCGTATCCGAAATATGACGAGAAAACCAAACATCATCATTTTCTTTTCCTACACTAAGAGAAGGCATATTTTTAGGGTGGTCTTTTCTATCAAAAAATAACGTTTTTCCGTCAGGAGAAATAATAGGCAAAATCTCACTATACGGAGAATTTACAGTTTGAGGAAGACGTTGAACTTCATTAAAAGGAATATCTTTTGTAATATTTATTTCTGCTTTTATAGGAATATCACTTTCCGAAATTCCGATAGCATCAATATTATTCCAACCTCCTACATCAATGGTATTGAGTTTTATTTTTACAGCTTTTACTCTGTAATTTGTTTTATTTCTTAAAAAAATAGTTAACATTTGTCCTTGCGTAGAAGCTGGTTCTGTGCGTTGATTTTTATAAACTAAATGCGCTTTATCTTCCAAATCATAGAGAATGATAGCCGAAACTGCACCTGCACCAAAACTTTCAGCCACAGCAATCTGTTTTACAAAAATGGCTTTCTCAAAACCTACTTTTATCCATTCATCTTGACGAGCTTCTGGACGAGCTGGCGACCACGCACACGGACTTTGCCAAATAGCAGGAAGTACGTTTGGTTTGCCCAAAACCTGTTTGGCAGTTTGTTGAGTGGGATTAGCTTCATCAAAATATTCAGAAGAAAAATCGATTACTTTACTTGCCCAGAGAACATTTGTGTCATTCGTTTTTGTTTGAGCAGATAAAGTAAAGACAATAAAATAAGGCACACAAAAAAATAGCTTTCTTAAATAATTTGATAAATTACTCAAAAAAGACTGCTGCGAACCCAATAAAATAAAGGAATGAAAGTTTGATTGCATAACACAAAGATACGCATAGAAAAGAAATAAATTTTTAAAATATAAAACCCTAAGATATTTGAGAAATTCTTAGGGTTTAAAATAATGTTAGAGTCAAGAATTAATTACTCTAGTAGTTCGTAATTTTTAATTAGCTACGCTGATTATTTCATAATTTGTAATTGGCTTCGCCGAGCTTACGGTTAGCTTCGCTGCTTTAACAGGTCATAATTGTTTCTTAATCCCAATCTTGCGCCACAAATTTCATTTTCTTTCCATCTACCGAAGAAAGTGTCAGAGTTTGACCCTCCAAATTATACATCGTCATATCAGAAATATTTTTTCCAAACATAGTTTCTAATTCCATATTTTCCTGACAGGCTTTTCGAGTCATTCCTGCTTGCGAAAAATTAATATTATTGTTCATTGCATTTCTACCATTTGTTGAAACAGTAAAAAAGATATTGTTGCAACCCATAAAAGCATTTCCTTGAGCAACTCTTTTACCTTCCAAATCAGTCGTGATTTCTTTTAGTTTGTTTAAGTCTAGCTCTGCTTTTGCTTTCACAAAATCTTCTTTCACAAAATTAGAACTATTATCGTTTACGTCCATTTCGGTTAGCATCCAAGTTCTGGCTAATTTTTGTTCATCGGTCATACTTGCCGTTTTGTTACTTTTGCAACTTGAAAAAAAGATTGCACTTGAAAAAATTAAAATAACAGATAAAAAAATTGATTTGATACTCATTTCTTGTTTTTGTTTTAATGAAAAATAATAATACAGTTCTTAAACTATCCTTTTCTGAATAATGTTTTCTATTATATTTTATTTTATGCTATTTTATCCAGCCAATTCCAATTGATTTTTGACTAAATTAAAATACATACCTTGTTTTTTGACGAGTTCTTCGTGTGTTCCTTGTTCTCTTATCTTTCCCTTTTCTAAAAATATAATTTGGTCTGCATTTTTTACGGTACTCAACCGATGAGCAATAATAATTTGTGTTTTTGACTTTCCAAAATTCTGTAGATTTTCCGAAATTACCTTTTCGTTTTTGGCATCAAGCGCAGAAGTAGCTTCATCAAAAAACAAATAGTCTGGATTCTTATAAACGGCACGAGCAATCAACAAACGCTGTTTTTGTCCTTGACTTACACCTTCGCCTGACTGTCCGATTTTGGTGTGAAAACCTAAAGGTAACGATTGAATATGATCAAAAATATTTGCTGTCTGTGTTGCTTCGATGAGTTTTCGTTGTGTCGGACTTTCATCTCCTAAAGCAATATTTTTAGCTATGCTTTCCGAAAAAATAAAACCTTCCTGCATTACCGAACCAATTACAGAACGCCAAACCGAACTACTAAGCGCATTCAACGGTAAAGAACCGACCGTAATTTGTCCACTTTGAGGAATATAATATTTCAACAACAGTTTGAGAAGTGTAGTTTTTCCACTTCCACTCTCTCCTACAATAGCCGTTGTTTTTCCTGCTGGAATATGCAAACTCAAATCATCTATGGCTGGCTGACTGTGTGGCGTTCCGTATCTGAAAGTTACGTTTTTGAGATAAATATCTTTTGAATGTTCTCCTTCTGGTAGTTCTTTTATTAAAAAATTTCCGTTTTCATACTCTGAATCTTCATCTTTTTGGTCGTGAATTTCTCCCAAACGCTCCAAACTCAATTTGGCATCTTGTCCTTGCTGAATAAAATTAACAGATTGCAACAACGGAACTTCCATTTGTCCTAAAACTTGCTAAACTGCCATCATCATTCCTAATGTCATACTTCCTTGAATGACTTCGTAAGCTGCCCAAAAGGTGATAATAATATTTTTTAATTCGTTGATAAAACCTCCTCCATACTGTTGAAACTGACTTAAACGCAAACTTTTCATAGCTAATTTTGCTCTCTTGACTTGCAGGCGTTCCCATTCCCAACGTTTTTCTTTCTCAAAATTATTAAACTTTATTTCTGCCATTCCCTGTACGAGTTCTACTTCATTGCTCTGTGTAGAAGACGAAAGCGCAAAACGTTTGTTGTCTAGTACTTTCCTTCTCTTCAAAAATAGGACAATCCAAACCACATACAAACTACTTCCTATCAAAAAAAGTATGAATATAACAGGACTGTATAAGATAACCAATATCGAAACAGAGAAAAAACTAGCCAAAGAGAAGATAAAATCTAGCAGAGTTCCACTCAAAAACTGCTCAATTCGTTGATTATCTTGCATACGTTGTAAAATATCTCCTAAATTTTTGGATTCGAAAAATGGTAAAGGCAAACGAATCATTTTTGCTAAAAAATCGGAAACAATTTGTATGTTCAAACGAACAGATAGTTGTAGTAAAATCCAACTTCGTATCAGATTAATAAAGTTTTTGGACAGGAAAAACAGTAATTGCGCTATCAAAACAACATAGACAAAAGACAGATTTTTCTGCTGAATACCTGTATCTACCAACGCTTGAGTGAGCAAAGGCAAGAAAAGTGAAAGCAGAGTAGCTCCTAAAAGTCCTAAAAATAACTGAAAAATAACGGCTTTGTAAGGCTTCAAATAATTGAGCAAATACCAAAAAGAGGCTTTACTTTCCTCTACGTCTTCTTCTGCATAAAAGTCTGGTGTAGTTTCTATCAAGAGTGCAATTCCAGTTTCTTCTCCTTCTATCTGTCCTTCTTTTGCTGCTCCGTTAGCTTGAATCCACGCTTTTTTAAATTCTTTATGGGTATATTCTAAGAGCTGTGAAGCTGGATCGGCTACAAAAACCTTTTTGTCTGTAATTTTATAGACCACAACAAAATGATTTTGATTCCAATGCGCTATAAAAGGTACAGGTTTTTCTTCAATAATGGTCTGAATATCTATCTGAACGGCAAGCGTGCGTAGTCCTATTTTTTCGGCTGCCGTAGCAATACCCAAAAGCGAAACACCTTGTTTGCTGATATAACAGTTTTCTCTAAGAAAAGGTAGTGAGAAGTTTTTGCCGTACTTTTTAGTAATCATTTTCAAACAGGTAGGACCACAATCCATTTGATCACGCTGTTTGATATGAGGAAATTTTGCCATTTTTGAGTGCGTTTGGAGCTATTTTGAAAAATAATCAATTTATTTTAACAAAAGTAGCATAAAAATTTGGTAAAATCGTTTTTTTTTTTACCACCTTTGAGTTATCAATTAGGGAAGTCTTATATAGTAAGCAGATGTAGAACTATTTTTACGTTCTGAATTTTACTACAATAGACAGATTTTTGATTGATTTTGTGCTATTATTTTTTATTTTATTTATTTAAATCGTATTTTTATGCAATCGTTAAAGAAAAAATTTGGGAAATTTGCTGTTTCTAATGAGATGGCTAGTAAATTAGTTGGAGGTACTCAATATTGCTGTAATCAAAATCCTACATCTATATGCAGAACTAATTTTGATAGGGCAGATAGACTATGTGCAATGGCAGGTTTGCCTCCAGCAAAAGCTCTAGTGTATCAGTCTGCTCCTCCTAACTAACCAGTAGATATTTTAAATTTTATTAGTACAAAAGAGTAGCAAACATTACTGTTTGCTGCTTTTAGAATCCCTATAAATGAAGACTATATTTCTTTGTGTTTTTTTTAATATTATTAATTTACTTCCTGCTCAGGATTACATAAGCGATTATGGATTTGAGCAAATAGCAAAGTCCTACAACCTTGAGGAAACAAAAGAACGTGTTGCATTAAAAAATTATAATAATACTTCTTTTAAATGGTTTGTAATAGATGAAAAGGAAAAAAATGTACAAATAACTTCTCAACACTGCGATTATTCTAATTATAATCCTAATTACAGTGAGAAAAACTTACGTATTGCCACTGTTATAACTACACCAGCTTATCAAGGTTATGGATATGCAAATTTGAAAGATAACTTTTCACTACATACAAAATTGGAGAAATCAATTCGAAAAGGAAATAAATATCGTTTAGATTATTTCTTGAATAAGAGTTTTATGGCTAATTCAGCTAATAAGTATTTCTATATAAGTGTTCTATTGAATCAAAAAGAACCAAATGCAAAGAAGGACAACAAAACTCAACTTATACAAAACAGAATTTTACATTCAGATATAAAATTAAACAAAGCATTATTTTACAAATTTGAAAAAGATAGAATAGACACTATTCGTGTAGAACCTCGCCCTGATTTATGGCAAAAGTTTAGTATTGAATTTACAGCAGAAGATGACTTTGAGTTTTTGGGTTTAGTAAGAGATATTAAACATCCACAAGGACTAACTGAATTTATGTACTTAGATAATGTTCAACTTTATTTGATAGAAGATAATATAAATGAAGGTCAGGAACAAACAAAGAAAATAAACGATTTAGCTAAGAGAGTTCAGTTTGAAACAGGAAGCTCAAGACTGACAAACGAATCAGAAGTAGTTTTGGATAGTCTGTACTTTTATATAAAAAACACACAAGAAAACTCTAATCTCTTTGTTGAAATTAGTGGATATACAGACGACGAAGGAGAATCAGAAAAAAACCTTTTACTTTCTAGGCAGAGAGTAGAAGCAGTTAGATTGTTTTTCAAGAATAAAAATGAAGAGAAAGAACTACTTCCTATTATAACTAAAGGCTTTGGAGAGGCAAAACCCTTGACTTTAAATGAAACAAAAGAAGAAAAAGCAATAAATAGAAGGGTAGAGATAAGGTTACTAAATAAAGATAAGGCTACAGAAATTATATTTGAGTCTTTATCTTATGAAGAAGCCAAACAAAAAGCAAAAGAGGAAAACAAACTTATTTTTATAGATGCTTATACAAGTTGGTGCAAGCCTTGTAAACTTATGGATAGAGATGTTTTTACAGATTCAACAGTAGCAAAAGTTTTCAATGAAAGTTTCATTAATCTCAAAATTGATATGGAGAGTGAAATGGGAAAACCTCTAAAAGAAACCTATAAAGTGCAAGGTTATCCTACTTTTTTGTTTATAGACTTTGAAGGTAATCTTACTTATGCGAAAGCAGGATTCATGAATGCCGTAGAGCTAAAAAATTTAGGAGAGGAAGTAATAAGAATGCCTAAAGAAAAATACGAAATACAGAAGAATGAATTAGAAAAACGTTTGTATGAGAAAGCAAAAGCAGAATATGAAGCAAATAGGTGCAAGTTAGATTTTACAGAGGCTTATTTTAATTTGTTGAAAAAAGACCAAAAGGAAGAAATAAAAATGGTTCAGTCCAATTACATTAAATGTTTGGAAAACAGTCAAGATTTCTCTCACAGACAAGTAGCTTTCTTGCTCAACAATTTAGTCAAGTCTAGAAATGATGTAGCTTATAATTTTTATTTAACTAACAAAAGTAAGTTTGAGAAAAATTATGGAGATAGTTTACTTGTTTTAGAAAGTTATTTGGAGGAAACCTTTTTCATTCAGGAAACAGATACACTTATAAAACAAATTGGAGAAAGAGAGAAATTGATACCACAGGAAATAGAAGAATTTGAGAAGATTGTAACTACTTATTCTACTTTTTCAGAAAATGTAGAAAAAGAAAGTAGAGAAAAGGAATTTGAAAGACCTATAAAAAGTGGAATAGTAGACTATGTCATTTACTCAACAGCCATTCCGTTTTATTCGCAACACGGAAAACTTAACATGTTCGCTAATTATTTAGTGAAATACAATCAGATAGAAAAACTTGAAAGCTATAAAGATGATTTTTTTGGAGAAATAACTATTCCACTAACTAATTTTCAGACTTATGTATTGTACTATTTAGAACAAGAAAATAAAGAAATAAAGGTTTTGAAAGAATTAAGTTTAATTTTTAATGATTTAATGAATAAAAATTATCTTTCTAATTATACATCTTACTTTACTGCTGCTAGAGTTTTCTATTGTAATAAAGAAAAACAAGAAGCTCAAAAAATGCTAGAAAAAGCATTCGAATTAAAAGACGAAAGTTTTGATGAAGAGAAATACAATGAACTGAAAAATCGAATCAATAAACTATAAGAAATAATGAAAAACATAATCACAATTTTATTAGATAAATCAAACCTACTCAAGTAGGTATTCTAGAAAGCCCACGCAAAATAAATTATGAATTTTTCTGTTAAAACTATTCACTATTTTTTTACTAAAACTTTAGTTATTTCTGTATATCATTTAGTTAGAAACAAATAATTGACTACTAAAATGTTAAAATAAAATTTTTATTTTTTGTAAGTAGTTTATAGTAAGTGATTTGAAAATTTTTTTCAAAAAATCAAAAAAAACATTTGGTAAAATCGTTTTTTTTTTCTGATATTTGACTCATCAATCAAGATAAATTTTACATAGTAAGCAGATACAGATTTATTTTTATAAACTGATTTTGCTGCAATAGAAAACTTCTGATTGATTTTTGTGCAATTATTTTTAATTACAACTTTTAAATTCTATTTTTATGAATTCGTTAAAGAAAAAATTTGGGAAATTTGCTGTTTCTTCTGAAATAAGCAGAAATACTAGAGGTGGATATCGTGAGCCTGTAGCTGTTTCTTATGATGGTGCTGGAGGAGGAGATAGTAGAGGTATATGTTGTAGATGGGCTGACGGATATAGTAACAGTAATACTATCTGTGGTTACGAGAACTTATATAGTTTAGAAGGTGCAAGAGACTATTGTAGGTCAAGATCATCTCAGGGATGTCAAGCTTGCTATTATTCTTAAACCTTAATTTTTATAGCAATTCCTAATATAATACGATTTCAATTTAAGAGCGACAGTTTCCGTATTTTTTAGGTAAAAAAATCAATATTTGAGATAGTTTAACGCCGATTTTTCAAATTATTAAGCCTAAAAATACGTTTTATTGCTAATTTAATTTACATCGGAAACTGCTGTAATTTTTATGATCAGGTAATATTATTGTTTCAGAAAATATATTAATTTAGCCTATGAGACTCTTCCTCTTCTTTCTAGTACTTAGTTTCTCTGGCTGTAATGGCAATGATAAAGACACTAAACAGGACAACTTTAGTAGCGTCCTTCCAGAGAAAATTTATCAAAATGTACCAATAGAAATACATGCTATAGAGGATAGTATTGGTATAGATGATGATTCCTTGTTTTTCCACGTAGAATTATTTCTAGAGGATTTAAGCGTAAGAAAAGGTTTTGTGAGATTAAGAGAAGGAAGAGCAGTAATAAATATTCCAGATAACGCAGTCTACCTAGTTGGTCAGTTCTATAATCTACACGACTCAGATACAGTATTGTATGAACGCATTATTTATAATAACAGAAATAAACCCGCCTTAAACGCAATTTACATTGATACAGAGGAAAAGTTAAGAGAGGAATTACTAAATTATCCTGACAACATTACAGCTTATGCAAACTATGTCTCTTATTTAAAAGGACAGTATCATAAAGGTAAAATAAGCGACACACTTTATAGAGAGAGAGCATTAATTTACTTAGATAGTGCAAAAGCTAAATTCAACTCAGAAAGTGCATTACACATTTCTGCTATGGCTAGATTGTATGCATATACAAAAAACTTTGAAATGTCTCAAAAGCACATTTTGAAGCTTCTAAACAAATACCCTAATAGTAATTTCTTGAATAAATCGATAGGAGATTACACCTCTACTCTTGAATTTGGAGAAGTAAAAAGTAGCGAAGAACTCTTTTTTGATTCATTGATGAAACAAATATCAGATAAATATCCTCATTCTTTTACGGGTATGAACTATTCTCAAGGTTATTACAATTTCATTTCAAAAGATTATAAAGATAGAGATATAATATATAACAATATGTACTGGATGAATAATATAGATTCTACTAGAACAGATTTTATTGGTTGAAGTGTACATGCATATATACATTTAAGAGAGTATGATTCAGCTATTTTTTTAGTAAATAAACTATTAGAAAAAGCTAAGAACAATTACGGAAGACATAAAAATCCTATGCTTACTAAACAGGATATGAAGAACATGGGGTACAAACAGAGGGATGGGTTTATCGCAGATGCTTATGCTCTAAGGTCAGATATAGAAATAGCAAGGAAAGATTATCAGAAAGCGATACAATTCATTGATATAAGTAATTTTTATTTTCGAAGAGATACTATAAATAGTTACCGTAGCAACTCTATTAATTATCTTCTCAAGATAAAATCTACTCTCAAAAAGAGATTAAGCCAATATTCTGAAGCTCTTAAGGTTTATGATACACTTTACACAGAAACAAGAGATAAGAGTATTCTAGACTCAATAAAAGTCCTCTTCAAAGAAACAGAGCAAGAAAAAGGCTTTGAAGACTATACAGAAAACTTAAAAGAGAGAGTAGAAAACGAAAATAAAGAACCTAAAAAACTAGCAGCTAATTTTTCTATCAAAGATATGTCTGGTTATGAGATAAAGCTATCTGACTGGAAAGGACGAGTAGTAGTTTTGAATTTTTGGGCAAACTATTGTCTTCCGTGTGCAAAGGAAATTCCATTACTTAATCAGCTTTGGAGAGAAACACAGACGAAAGATATTATTTTCTTAGCTGCAACCAATAATAAACCTATTGAAATTACTCGTTTTGCACAGCGTCAGAAAGAAATGTTTAGTTTTTCTATTTTACCTAATGCAAAAGAACTTGCCGATGTTTATGATGTAAACTTAGTTCCTACTACGATTGTCATCAATAAAAAAGGCGCAATTGTACACAGAGAAACTGGCTTTGGAGGGAATATAGATAAACTAAAACAGGTAGTTTTAGAGGAATTAAAAAAATAATTTGAAATAATGAAAAACACAATCACAATCTTACTAGATAAATTAGGCGTTTCATACACGCCTTTTTATTTGTCCAAACTTACCGAAAAATGTAATTCTGCTCAAACATTGAGTGATGTAAAACTGCTTTTGGCATATTACAAAATAGATTCTTTGGCTGTTTAGATTGGAAAAGAAGAGTTATCAGAAATTCCTTTGCCTGCACTTGTTTTGTCTTCTCAAAAAGATGAAAACGGAAGAACACAAAATGAGTATTCTGTTTTGGAAGAAGTAAAAGAAAAGGAAGTAGTTTTGATAACTCCAAAAGGAGAAAAAGAAACTATAAAATTAGACAAATTTCTTGAATCGTGGACAGGCTACACACTTTTATTAGATGCAAACGAAACTTCTCAAGAACCGAATTATTCTGTTCATAAGAAAGCAGAAACAAAACAACGTTTTTTTGATATATTAAAAACAAGCATTCAAGTTTTGGTGGCAGTTTCTTTTTTGTTTTTGATAGGAAATTTAATTGTTGAAAGCAATCAAAATAATTTCAATTCATTATTTCAAACTGCGTTTTATGTTTTGCACAGTATCGGGTTTGTAGTGAGTGCAATCTTACTTTCTGGAGAAATTTTTAAAAATAATGTAGTTTTCAAAAAAGCCTGTAAAGCATTTGGAAAATCTTCTTCGTGTGCTGATACTGTAGCCGATAGTTTGTAAACTGTCGCAAACAAAAGTCAGTTTGATATAAATTCAATCAAAAAACACTTTACTTTTTCAGAAATTGGAGTTTATTATTTCTTCGGAGCATTCTTGTTTTTATTAATCGGTAATTCTAATTCTTTGACATTAATTTTTCAAAGTATAATTTCTGTTGTGGGAATTTTTGCTGTTGTTGCTTCTTTATATTATCAAAAATTTGTTCTCAAAAAAGTGTGTTCTTTGTGTGTTTCTGTAATGGTAGTTTTGACTCTAGAATCTATTTTATCTATTTTAGGGGCGAGTTATTTGTTTAATTTTGAAAATTTTGAGTTTACAAATTATTCTTTCTATTCCATTCTGTCCATTTCTGCAATAGCCGTTTTTTCATTTTTATTACCTATTTTTATTTGGAATATCTTAAAACCAATTCTTATAAAATATAATTGGTATAAAAGTGAATCTAAAAATCTACATTCTTTCAAATATGATTTTGAGGTTTTCAAAACGCTGCTTTCTCAAAGTAAAAAAATAGATGTGAGTACTGTTCTGACTCATTTTGTAGAAGGAAAAAGTAATTTGAATCAGAATGAAGAGGAGGAAAGAGAAGAAAACGAAAATAAAGTTTCTCTAGTTGTCATCAGTTGTCCTACTTGTCCACCTTGTATAAGTGCAAAAAAGGATTTACAGAAATTACGAGAAAATTTTGGAGATTATTTTACTACAACTACTTGTCATCTTACAGCAAATCAAACGAGCGAAGATTACAAACAGATTTCAGAAATGGTAGCTACTCTTCCTGCTTCTTATTCTGAATCAGAAAAGCAGAGTATTATTTCAGAACACTATGCGTGGATAAATCAAACCAAAGTAGATTTTACTCCTGCTTTTATTTTGAATGGTCGTCTTCTACCAAGCAACTATACCGTTTTAGATTTGGAATATTTTATGGTTCATTTGGCTAGTGAAATGGAAGAAGTAGAGGAAGTGGAAGAAAACAAAATAGGTCAAGAACAAGAATTAGTTTTATCTTTGTAAAAGTTATTTACTGCTCAACCGTCAAAGAGACTTCGTCGTCGTTGAGGAGATAAAAAAATCAAAACCTCGCTGACGGCGAAGCCTCAACGACGGTTGATATATGAAATACAATGGAAGATAATCAGCAAAATCAAGACAAAATTTTTCGTTCTTATTCCGACGAAACACAGGAATTACTATCTAGTCCACAGGGTTTTTTGATGCGTTCTGGTATTGGGATTATTTTTGGTGTTTTGCTTCTTATGTTTTTGGTATCGCATTTTATTCGTTATCCAGAATTATCTACTTCAGAAGTTACGATTTATGCCAATCAAGCCAAGGCGAGTTTGTTTCCCAAAATAAATAGTCGTGTTATTTTCATTAATGCAGAACACAGTCAGGAAGTAAAAGAAAACCAGCTTTTGTTAGTTTTGGAAAGCACAACAAATTGGAAAGAAGCCAAAAATTTAGAGAAGTATTTAGATACACTCTCTTCTCAAAATTCAGCCTTTGAAAATATAGAGTTTTTTGAAAAAAATGAGATTCCTATTTTTACTAATTTGGGAAATTTACAGTTAGATTACGAAAGATTGAAAAGCAATATTCTGGATTTTCAACTGTTTTCAAAGACTAATTCTCATGCACAAAAACAAGCTGCTATTCGTTCAGAAATAGAAATTCAAAATTCTCTAAGTTCTATTTTAGAAGAAAAGTACGAACTTCAAACTAGAGATTATGAGTTGAGCAAACAAAAATACATTACTGATTCCTTATTGTATAAAAGTGATGCGATTGCAAAGCAAGAATTTTTACAAACAAAAAGCGCATTCTTGAATAAGGAAAGTAGTTTTTTGCAAAATAAAGAAGCTAACCTGAATGCACAAATGAGAGTTAGTCAGCTCAATCAGCAGTTAGTAGAAGTTTCTATTGCCTATCAAGAACAGGCTTTCAAGTACAAACAGCAATTAAGAACAAGTTTTGCGACACTCAAAAAAATGTTAGAAGATTGGAAAACTAATTACTTAATTGTAAGTCCGATAGAAGGGAAAGTTAGTTTTTTTAATCCGATTAATTTATATCAAAGTGTAGGATTAGACAAAGAAATTATTTCAGTTATTCCACAGGAAAATGCAATTTATGCTTACACAAAGGTAGATTCAAAACATATTTCGAAGCTTAAAAACGGAATAGGAACAGAAGGAAAAGAAGCCAATAAAGCAAAAATAAAATTGGAAGCCTATCCCTTTGCCCGTTATGGTTGGTTGGAAGCAGAAGTAGCACAAATCAGTCTTTCTCCACAAGAAAACAAATATTCGGTACGATTAAAATTAAGTAATGGATTGCAAACAAACCGAAATATAAAAATAGATTTAGATACCAAAAATGAAATTTATGGAACGGCAGAAATCGTGTTAGAGGAGAGAAGTCTGTTAGACAAATTTTTAGAACAGACAGTTTATTCTGTTGAGGCTTTTGAGTAAAAAAATTAATCCTTATTATTTCAAGAATAATAAGGATTAATTTATGTAAGATGATTTCATAATGAGTAAACAAATTTTAAGTTAAATTGAAATAATTAAAACTAACTTTGTTCGCTGTTTTTTGTCCTAAAGATACTCTAAATCTACTAATCAACTAGTAAAACACGATTGATTTTTGAGTTAGAAAAGGATAATCTACAACTAGATAAATTTCACTTTATCCAAACAAGTAAGCGAAAATGACGAATTATCGTGATATAGATTTTGAAATAGTTTACAAAACTGAATTTGTCAGAATTTACATTATCTATTTTCCTGTTGGCTTACCGTTTTAGTTGAATCCTGAATGTAGAACAAGATAAGAAATACATCTTAAATTGGAAATAACAGTTGTTTTGAGCAAATCGGTTTTTTTAGTAGCTCTGAATGAAACATATAAAAGATACAAAGTTGTTATTAAATTAATAATAACGAGTTGAATTATTTTTTAAGAATTAATACTTGAATTACAGATTACAAAAAACCAAAACTAGAATTAATCAAAATTAATTGAAAATTATAAGGTTGCTTTGATGCGAAAGGTTAAAAATTAGTGAGTTTTTTAGGCTATCATTTTCATTACTCTCCAAAGGAAACTAAAATGCTAAACGGGTTTTGATTTACTATAAAAGTTATGTCTTCATTTTTATACTTTTTCTTATTCGCATAAATCTAAAATAGAAAATTTTTAAAAAGATTTGTAAAGAGTTTGTTAGGCTGTTTTACAACTATAGATTACTTAGATTTTACCTAAGTCTTTTTTGTGTACCCAATTAGGAAGTACTAATTTTCCAAACAGAACTTGAAGTGATTCAGTGTTGATGTATAAAATTCTCTAAAAACAAATTGAATGTTTTTTAAGTCATATAGTACGAAATTTAATTTTACAAAAATTTAGAGATACTAATTCATATGCACTACTACAAAATACTGATACAGTTTTCTATTTTCAACTACTAAAAAATTCCGATTGAAAATTTTAGAGTGAATGTATTACACAAAACGTATTGTGCAAATAGAGATGTATAAATTAACTTTATAAGTGAACATAAATGACGGAGTTACAAAAAATTACTTTTTCAAATCGATTAGAAACAAATTTGAAAGTCTCAAAAGTAAATTTATTTTATAAAATTAGTATCAAAATTAATAATAAAATTGATAATGACTAATTTTAAGATGTTCTTCAAAAAACACCGTTTGTGTCTTTTAATTCTGTAACTTGATACAATATAGAAATTAAATTTTGTATATGCAAGCGTTTGTAGAATTATTTTTTATTTTTATCGTTTTTTATCTTCTCTTTATTTTTAGCCTTCTCTTCTTCTTCTTGTTTCATTTCTGTTTCTCTAATAATTTTCTTCTTCTCTGTAACAAAATGTTCGACTTGTTTTTTCAAGACAGGAAGAGGAATGTGTCCATTTTTTAATACTACTTCGTGAAATTCTTTAAGATTGAAATGTTCTTCTAAAGCATCTTCTGTATATTCTCGTAGGTTTTTGAAATAGATTTTACCTATTTTATAAATGGTCGCTTGTGCAGGACGAACAACTATTTTATCTACCTCATCTCTCATGGCTTCTCTTGAAAGTCCTGTATTATCTACCAAAAAGTCAATGGATTCTTCTCTTGTCCATTGTTTTAGATGAATACCTGTATCGACTACCAACAGAGAAGTGATAAAGAGTTCGTTCTGAATTTTTCCTATTTTGACATACAAATCATCGTAATAACTAATCGAATTGTTATTTTCATCTTTCAATAAATCAGCAAAGTAACCTTCCCAGCCTTCGTAATAGACATCAAAAGGAATTACTCTCCTAAAAGTAGGAATAGAAGTGAGTTGCTGTTCGTACCACGACTGAATATAACGCCCTCCAGCTTTCTCATAAATCAAAACAGGAATTTTATTTTGAGGAATTGTTTCAGCATCCTTTAAATTAATAGAAAGTGTTGCAGCTATTTCATCATTTCCTGTATGAAATTTTAATAAAGGCGATGTATTTTCTAAAGGAACAGGAATACGAACTAGTTTTAAGGGCTTAGAAGGTTTGTGCAGAAAGAAACTGTCAAAAGATTGATAAGCAGAATCTGAATAATGTTGATATTTTGCCAAGTACTCTTTGTAATCGTCATCAACTAAAAAATCAGTTGGCAAACGATTATTTATTTTAGCTAAGTTGTTGGAAACAGAATCCTTTTGAGAAAATTTTAGAGAATCAAAAATGCTTATTAGCTCTTCTCTCAAATCACTAATTTCGCCCAACCCTCTATAATGATATTCTTCTGCCGATTCTTCTTGTGAAATATGAGCGTGAGACATAAGCATTGTGTTATAATACATGATTGCCGTCGCACTATCATAACCCAGTTTCCAAACTCCTGCATCATTATTAGAAACTTTAATTTCTTCCTTTAAGTAGTTCAATAATTTTCTATAAGCTGGATAGACATCATCTTCCATAATAACTCTAGCCTTTGCTTTCAGTTCACGATGCGGACCTCGTATGGGTTCTTTTGTTTTCCTTTTTATAATCTCCCCCGTTGGACTTATCGAATCTAGTTCAGCGTGATTTGGGTGTTTTAGAATTTGGTTTTTATCACTATCTACCTTATGAGCAAAATCTTTGTAGAGCAAATTATATTGTACATCTCTTGAAATAAAATCTTCCGTTTCAGCAATTACACGTTCTAAAATAAAGCGAGGAGGAATTACATTTGCTGCTTTTCTGGATTCTAGAAGCTGAATAAGTTGGTCGAATTTATCATCAAACTTAGATAAGCGTTCTAAATAATCTTGAGCATCGCCAAGCGTTTCAATTTTATGCGTTTCCATCATAAAACGAGGCAACTCTACCTGTATTCCGTTGATATGATTTACAGGATATTCGTACTGACGAAAAGCATTTCGATAAATTTCTAATTCTAGATACCAGTCTAATATTTCGGTAGATAACAACTCCTCTTCATTTTGTTGAGAGCGTTTGTAAGTTCTTAACATCTCAAAATTACGAACAATACTTTCTTCATAACGCCTATCTCGTTCTTGATCCGAAATATCTGTAAGTTGGCTATTGTGATACGTAATTCCGTATTTTTCCAAAAGATGCAAACGGCTCATCAGTTCGGGGTCATCTTGACCGTATTCTATAAACATGCGTTCATAAAAAAGGTCAATGCTAAAAGGCTTAAACCAAATTAGATTACAGACCCAAATACCAAAAATAATAAATGAAAAAATACATAAATGCCAAATAACTTTTCTTATTTTTAGTTGTTCTAAGTAAGAAATTGTTTTATGACTTACATGAATCCACACTCTTCGCCAAGCAAATTTAGTATGAATAATCTCTCCTCTACTCGCCATGTTGAGTCTAGTATCTCTACTGGGAACATTATGTTGAACATCTTCTTCAACCTCGACCATACCTTATGGGATTTTGAACAAAACTCTAAACAAACATTGTCTAGTTTGTATCAAAAGTATAAATTAGCTGATAAAATTATTAATAATGAAACGATTAATTTTGATGACTTTATAATTGCCTTCCAAACTACAACTAAATTTCTTTGGAAACAACATCATCTAGGACTGGTTGATAAGACAAAGATACGACAACTTCGCTTTACTCTTCTCTTTCGAAGAGCTACACAAAATGAAAAACAAAGAAAAGCTTTTCGATAAAAATTCCTACAAAAACTTTAGTCAAAACTCTACGACCAATCTTTTAGAAGAGTTGGAAGACGAGTATCAGTATAATTGTCCACGCCAACCTCATCTTTTGCCTTTTGCATTAGAAATGCTTACTTACTTGCAATCTAAAGGTTATCAACTTCATATCCTTACAAACGGTTTTGAAGAAAGCCAGAAATTAAAATTAGAACACTCTGGTATTTTGTCCTTCTTCAAAAATATTATTACTTCTGATTGTACAGGATTCACAAAACCTAATCCAATTATTTTTAATCATGCACTTACTGTTTCTAACGCTACACCTCAAAATTCTATTATGATTGGCGATAGTTTTGATGCCGATATTTTGGGCGCACGTTCATTAGGAATGAAAACTATTTTTTATAATCCATTGAAAAAAACACCTCAACATTCGGTGGCTAGTTATGATATTTCGTGTTGGAAGGAGATTGAAGGGATTTTGTAACAGAATTACGAATTACAAATTTATTTTTTATAGAACTTTTTCAAAATGAGAGAAGAAAAAATCTACAACCCACAAACAGAAGCCAAAAACGCAGCAGAATGGAGAAACTGGCTTTTAGACAATCATAAACAAGAAAATAATGTATGGCTTATCATTTATAGGAAAGAAAGCGAAGTAGAAAGCGTTTATTATGATGAAGCCGTTGATGAAGCACTCTGTTTTGGATGGATAGATAGCAAACCGAATAAAAAAGACGATAAAAGTTTTTATCAATATTTTTCAAAACGCAATCCGAAAAGCAATTGGAGTAGAGTAAATAAAAATAAGATAAAACGTCTATTGAAAACAAATAAAATGGAAAAAGCAGGACTAGAAATGATAGAACTTGCTAAGAAAACAGGGACATGGAATGCCTTAGATGATGTAGAGAATTTGATTTTACCGAAAGAAATGAAAGAACTTTTTGATAAAAAAGAAAATAAGGAAGCAAAAGAAAATTTTGAAAACTTTCCTCGTTATACAAAGAGAGGTATTTTAGAATGGATTTTTAATGCCAAAACTCTTTCTACAAAATTAAAACGAATCAAAGAAACATTAGAAGCTGCTAGAGAAGATAAAAGAGTTAAGTAGTTTTTCAAAGAAGGCAATCTAAACCCTAAACCCCAAAACAGTAATATCATCACGCTGTTCTACTTTTCCTTGATGAATATCTAGAGCCTGTTCGATTTGATTTTTTTGTTCTTCCATAGATAAAGCTATATTTTTTTCTATCAAATAAGCCAAATTAGGTGTTCCGAACTTATCTCCTTTTGTATCGGATTGGTCTGCAAAGCCGTCAGTAGTTAGATAAATACTTGTTCCTTTTTCGAAGACAAACTCGTGATTTTCATACGGCTTCCCTGCAATACGTTGCGAACCTATCGAACGGCGTGTTCCCTGTACATTTTCCAAATTCGAATCTGGCAAAGCATACCAAAGTGGACGTTTTGCACCCGAAAAATTTAGTTTGGTACTATTATTTAGTTCATCTTTTTCCAAAACACAAATAGCTGCATCCATTCCATCTTTATTAGTTTGTTCTCCTTTTTGAAGGGAGTTTTTGAGTGTTTCGTCCAAACTTTCTAATATTTGAGCAGGATTTGTTATATTTTTTTCAATGATTATTTCATGTAAAAAAGTATTTCCTACAAGCGACATAAACGCTCCCGGAACTCCGTGTCCTGTACAATCCACGACAGCAATAACCATTTTTTCTGTAAGTGTAGCTTTATCAAAAACAGTTGTAAACCAATAAAAATCGCCTGAAACAATATCTTTGGGACAATAAATAATAAAAAATTCTTCTATATTTTGTTTGATAAGTTTTTTTGAAGGCAAAACGGCTGCTTGTATCGTTCTGGCATAGCGAATAGAATCTGTAATATGTTGATTTTTTTCGTTTATGGTAGCGTATGATTGAGCATTCGAAACGGCAATGGCTGCATAAGAAGCAAGCGAACGCAGAATGGTAAGATGATTATTCTGATAGGCTTCTTTCTCAAAACTCTGAACCGTCAGTACGCCAATAGATTTTTCTTGTACAACTAGAGGAAGATAAATCAAGGATTGAGGAATATCTCCTGTTTCTAATTCTTTGGTGTGATAAGCAGGAAAGTCTTTTTCAAAATTATTACTAAAAATTTCTTGTTGATGTACAAACGATTGAACGGCTAATTTTTCGGTGTCTTCCAAAGAATCCGAATTAAAAGGTAGTATTTCTCCATTCTCTACAAATCCTCTAAAATCAATCCTTTGGCGATATGAATTGAAAACTCCTATTCCAAATCCTTCTGCTGGCATCAAACTATTTACACTTGAATAAAGCATACTGATAAGATCGCCCAAATCAAGCGTGGCTGTAATCTGCTGACCAACATCTGCAAGCGTTTGAATGTCTTGATACGATTTTTCTAATTCTTCCTTCTGTAATTCGATATTTTGCTTTTGCATCATTACTTCTTCTTTTTGCTGCTCTAATTCTGTGTTCGAAAGGCGAAGTTCTGATGTACGCTCTTTTACTGTTTCTTCTAATTTTTGGTTTTTGTACTTCAGTCGTCTTACATTATATTTTACTCCTGCATAAGTCAGAATCCAAATTAATGCTATTCCAATTACCAAATATAAAAGATAAGCTAAAGGAGTTTTGTAAAAAGGAGGTTCTATCGTAAAATCATAAGTCGTAACTTCACTTTTTGTGTCGTAGGTATTTTTGGCTTCCACTTCAAAAGAATATGTTCCTGCATTAAGGTTGGTATATTCTTTTTTGGTTTCGGTTGTCCAGTCCGACCATTTTGTGTCGTATCCTTTTAGCCTATGTCTGAAAAGGGTATTTTGTTCGTCTAAATAATTCGTTGAGCTATAAAAGAAAGTAAGCGAATTTTGCTTGTAATTTAATAAAGGACTAGCGTTTTTTTCTGTATAATTTTCTACAAAAAGTAGCGAATCGCCTTCCAATATTTTTCGAATAAAAACATTAAATGTTGCTTTTTTATATTCTTCGTTCTTTAAATCTAAATAAAAAACTCCCTCTGATGTTCCAAAACCAATTTTGTTGTCTTCTCCTACTCCAAAAACGGCATTTATAGAAATAGAATTATTTGACAACCTTTGAGTAGGAAGTAATCTGCTTTTATTTGTTTCTGTATTGAATAAATAAAATTTAGAATAGGGAGAACTAGATAGCTGCACAACAAGAGTTCGAACTATTTATTGCATGTAGTTGAGTAAATGTTTCTTCTTCTCCTTTTAGCTTATTGATAGCTAAGTGAGCTTCAAGGTTTTTGTTTTTCCACGTATAAACGGAGTCAAATGTAGTTACGAAGATTTCTTGATTATGCTTTGCAATATTCACTACTTTATACGCATCAAAATTTACTTTCAATTCTTCTAAAGAGTCTTTTTCTTCAAAGATGTGTAGCTTTTCTTGTCCATCTAAAACAAATACTAAATTATCTTTCATTTCTAATCCTGATATAGTAAGGTCAGAAATTACTTTTGAAAAAATAGGCGTTTTGTTTTCTGCAAAATCTAATTTGTAACTTCCTTGTTGATTCAGAACGCCAGCATAAAGTCTATTTGGAGTAGTCGTTGAGGAAATAAGATAATTAGAAGAAGCATCTGTTTTCATGTATTCCTTCCACGATTTTCCTTTTATCTGACTTATTCCGATGTTGGTAGCAGCAAAAAACAAGGTATCAAAAGGTTTGAAAGTAGTAACAAGGCTTTGAAGTTTCCAAGTTTGGTAGGAATTTCCTTGCAAAGGCAAAAAATTATTCTTATTACTATCGTGATAAAAAACTCCGTTTGTGGTACTCACATAAAACAAACCGTTTTGCGTTGCTACATCAGTTACAATTCCTGTAATTCCTTTGTCTTCTCCATATTGCTTGAAAGGCGAGCCTAATTCTATTTTTGCAATTCCTTTTGCAAGTGCAAGCCAAAGATTGTTTTGATTATCAAGTTCTGCTCCATATACTTTGTTGGTAATTCCGTCGCCCTGTCTGTATTGAAATAATTTTTTTCCTTCTTGATTGATACAAATAATTCCGTAACGAAGTGTAGAAATGTAATAATTCCCATCTTTTCCTAGTAATCCGTGATACACTGAACTTACTTCATCTGCTGTAAGGTCGGTCTGAAAATCTCTAAATTGATTGGTTTCTGGATTGTAAATAGAAAAAGAAGCTTTGTTTTTACCTATCAGAATTTCTCCCTTTTGTGTTTTGGGATAGGGAAGCATAAAATAGATAGCATATTTTTTTGTAGGTTCATGGTTGGGAACTAACTTTAGCTCTTCACTCTCCAACTTTTTTAGTCCAATTTCTGAATCTAATACATAGACTTTTTCATTTACATAATACATCAAATAAAAATACTTTCCTTCAGTTGTCCATTTGCTTATTTTGCCGTCTTGGTATCTAAAAATATATTTGTCTGTACTAAAAAACACTCCTTTTGGTGTAGCTTTTACTTTCCAAACTTCTCCAAAATTTCTGTCTGCTGAGTCCAATAAATCTATTAAAGAAACAAACTCTAGTTTTCCAATAGAATCGGCTTCTAATTTTCCGATAACATTAATAGCTCCTATAAATACAGTTCCTTCATTATCTACATCTAAAACTCGTATAAAACCAGATTTAGGAACTTGAATCGTTCTCCAATTTTTGCCATCAAACTGCAAAACACCTTCCGTATTAGCAAAATAAAGAAGTCCGTTTTTGTCTTTTTTGACAGCCATATTCACAATTCCAGCTTGATATTCTTTGGGAGAATACAGGCGTGTAAAAGGAACAGCTCCATCGCTTACAATCTTTTGGGCATACGTTGGAACGGAAAAAAACAGAGCTATAAAACAAAATAGAAATAAGGAAAGTACACTAAATAAACGGAATAGTAGTATTTTTATCATATAAGGAATAAGGAACGTAAAAAGGGGAATTTTACTTGTTTACAAACTACACAAAATCGCTTAACTTTCCAATTTCTTTCGGCATAATTCCACGTTCAGTTCTCTCTAAGGTACAACATTGATTGATTGGGTCGTGTTCGAAAAATAAAATATACTCATTTTCAACGGCTTCGTTTAATAATTCTTCTTTTTCAGAAAGCGTTTTTAGAGGTCGTACATCGTATGCCATAATGTAAGGCAAACGCACGTGATGAATAGAAGGAATAAGGTCAGCACAAAAAACAATCGTTTTATCTTTGTATTTTATTTGAGGCAACATTTGTTTTTCGGTGTGTCCGTCCACAAAGCGCAACTCAAAAGGTAGAGAATCTGTTTTTTGATTAGAAGTAAGTAATTTTAGTTGTCCACTTTCTTTTATAGGCAAAATGTTTTCTTTCAAAAACGATGCTTTTTCTCGTGCATTAGGCTCAATAGCCCAGTTCCAATGCTCTGTATTTGACCAATAAATAGCATTATCAAAAACAGGAACAAGTTTGTTTTTTTCTCGTTTTATTGCTCCTCCACAGTGGTCAAAATGCAAATGGGTAAGAAAAACATCTGTAATATCAGAAGTAGAGAATCCTTTTTGCTGCAAGGATTTTGCTAAAGAATCTTGTCCATGCAAATAAAAATGACCAGTAAATTTTGCGTCTTGTTTGTTTCCTATTCCAGTATCTACGAGAGTAAGTTTTTTTCCATCTTCTATCAGAAGACAGCGCATTGCCCACGTACACATATTGTTTTCATCGGCAGGATTGAGTTTTTGCCACATTACTTTCGGCACAACGCCAAACATTGCTCCACCATCTAATTTGAAAAGTCCTGTATCTATTGTGTGTAAAGTCATTTTTTGAGATTAGTTTTGAGGGAAATAAAAAATTCCTATCCTAGTTGCAAGAACTAAAATAGGAATTTTGTTTTCTATAAAAAAATGAATTAACATTTAACTGATTAATCAAACTTCATTTACGGCACGTTCAATCAAACGACTAGCGACAGTTTGCGTTCCTGTATGTTCAAAGTAGTTTGTCGAAGCATCTAAGAAAGCAGCTACATAATCTAGCTTTGTATCGGCTAAAGAAATATATTTAGAAAGATTAGAAATAACTTTTTCTGAATTGATATTATTTTCAGATTGGAAATTACTTACCCAACCTTTGGTATGACTAAACGCTTTTTTTACAAAATCAAGTTTGTCATTTGCACCACTTCCAGGGATATATTGCGCCATTTTCTTAAAGACAGAATTATTTTCTACTTTATCTACACTCAAAGATTGAAGTTTTCCCATTACCAGTTCGGCAAAATCAGGTCCTAGAGGAAGCACACCATCGAAGGCTACAATTCCTGCCATACGCATTTTGCTTTCTCCTGCATAATTGCCTAGCGCACCTACAAAATCGCCAAAACTATCACCTGGTATTCCGTTTATCTTTGTAAAAGCCAAAAGTTCAGCCGTAATTTTGATAGCTAAATCAATGCTTTGAACTGTGTCAGCTTTTGGAGTGAGGTCTTTTATAAAAGAAAACATACTAAAACTATCAGCTAATTTATCAGCCATTGCAGCAGCACCGAGCGCAGTATCAGCTGTATCTACCATCTTGAAAATTTTGATAGCCGTTTGATAACCTTGCGTATCATCATTGTAAAGTTGAATTGCTTTTGTCTTTATTTCGCCCAAAAATTCGTTGTCTGTTTCTCCTGTAACTTTGCGCATTAGTGCATCAAAGTCAGTTGGGTTATCCCATTCTCCCGGAACTACAAAATCTAAGGCTTTGAGAGCATAAATAGTAATGCCAGAATCAGGAAGAGAATTTACAGCTTCTACAATAGAAACAGGTTTGTCGTCAGAACCAAAAAACATATAGTTGTATATTTAAGTAATTGAATTTTTTTATTTTGTCAATACACTTTCAAAAGTGTCAGACAGATTATTTAAGATTAGCCAATCCAGCAAGGTCAAATTTTTCAAACCACGCTTTACGCATAGTTTCGTCAAAACTATCGTCTTTTGAGCGAATACTGACTTGATAACGGTCGCCTACCAGAATAGTAGTTCCTTTTGAGCCTTTCGAAAGGGCAGGGTAAGAAGCAATTTGCATCGTAGATTCTGTATATTTTGCTTTTGTATCTAAGTTTGTACTCAAATCACTAACAGCAAGAGTAGCTACTTCTTTTCCATCCTGTTCTAGGCTTGCTTGTACAAATCCATCTTTTTCTTGATTGTAGGTTACTTTGTATGCACCGTCATCTTTTGGAAAAAAAGTGTTTAGATCTCCACCTTCTACTTGCTCAGCTTCTTGATTAACTGTTGAACCATTATCAGTTGTTGTAGTTGTTTCTGTGGTAGATTTGGTATTGGTTCCACAACTAACAAAAAATCCAGAACTGAATACTAAAAATAAAGAGACAAATAATGAAATACGAAATTTTTGCATGTACATAATGTAAAGTAAAATTTAATGAGAAAATAAAGTAATGAAACAGGAATGCTGATTGAAGCTAATCTGCTTTTTTACTAAATGTACGAATTAATGAATTAATTATAAAATGATTTTACATTTAATTAATTTCTACAAACATTGCTCTACAAACATTACGCAGCTACGCAGCTTTGATTCTTATTTATTCCGATCAATTTCTACAAATATTGCGCAGCTACGCAGCTTTGATTCTTATTTATTCCGATCAATTTCTACAAACATTGCGCAGCTACGCAGCTTTGATTCTTATTCATTCCGATTAAGTTCTACAAACATTGCGCAGCTACGCAGCTAAAAATCAAAAAAAGTTTCAAATTAGATGCGACTGATCTATAATTTTATAAAAAAAACTAAAACATAATTCAAAATTTTATGTCAATCAAACTTTCATTACAAAAAGGAGATATTACCAAAATCTCAGTTGATGCTATCGTAAATGCTGCCAATACTTCACTTTTGGGAGGTGGAGGAGTAGATGGCGCAATCCATAGAGCAGGAGGAAAAGAAATTTTGGAAGAATGTATCAAAATACGCAACCGACAAGGAGGTTGCAAAACTGGTCAGGCCGTTTATACAACAGCAGGAAATCTACCAGCTAATTATGTCATTCATACAGTAGGTTCGGTTTGGAAAGATGGGCTGCAAAACGAAAGAGAACTTTTGTCAAATTGTTATCAAAACGTTCTACAAATAGCACAGGAATTAAAAATAAAAACAATTTCGTTTCCAAACATTAGTACAGGAGTTTATGGATTTCCGAAAGAAGAAGCTGCCGAAATTGCTTTGAATACTGTAAATAAATTTGTAGAGCAAAGTAAAAATAGCTCTTTAAATTCTTTGGAAGAAATAATTTTTGTTTGTTTTGATGAAGAGAATTACACCATTTACAAACGACTAATGATAATTAATGACTTATAACCAAAAAAGAGGTTACTCTAAAATTAGAATAACCTCTTTCAACACTATTTTACTACCAAAACACAATCTTTAATTTGTCAGAATAAAAAATTATTCTTATATAATTAAAAGTGTTTGTTCTTTAATTTTTTACCATGTTCCATTACGAATTTCCATTTGATCATCTGCCATAGAAGCCGTTCCTCGTCCAAATATATGATTCCAATGTTTGTCCGAACGCATCATTGATTTTATCATAGCATCTGATGTTGAAGCCGAACTCGTAGGACGCATAGGGCTAGTAAACGCCCAATCTGTCCAAGGATTAGGACGGAATATTTCTAAAGGAGAAGGTACACTAAACGAATGAAAATACTGACGAACTGGGACAGTATGCTTACGAGTGTGTGCATTTCCTAAAAACGAAGCTCCAAAATGAGTAAATGCTGCTACTTTGGCAACACTTTCAGAAGAGCCACCAGCACCTAACAAACTTGTACGGAAATATTCAATAGCTACTCCACTATTTGCTAATAAACGAGCAGACAAACCAGCATATTCGTCAGAAGAGTTTACATTCTCATCAAAGTTTACTTTTCTAGCATTTGCTGCATCAGTATTACTTCTTGCAGGAGTCCAAAACGGATCCATTAACGTAACACGAGAAGGCAAGCGACCACCGTTTCTATATACTTTCAAAAGACCCGCCATAGTAAGGTTTCCTCCAAGCGAATTACCTACTATTCTTATTTCTCTATTGTAACCATTACCAAATACTTCTTGGTATCTTGCAGCAAACAAATTCTTGATAGGTAGATTTGTAACACCAGAAGTAACATAAAAATTACCATTCGAACCTCTCCAACGCATACCTACATCTGTATTGTGGTCATAAATTTTCTTTTCTACTTTAATAGGAGGTGCAGAATTCCAAATACCTTCATCAGCAAATTGAATCCAATAAAATATAGCTACATTCCAGCCTGCTGCTTTCCATTGGTTATGGCTTTGAAGATTTAGACCACCATCAGATAATAAAAAATCTTCTCTATCTTTACCTTGTACAGCATCGGGAGCATTTCCGTGTACATACACAATAGTAGGCTTATTTGGATCAAAAAACGAGTTTGCAACACCTGGTACATATTTTTGACACCCTACTGCATCTGCTGTTGGAGTAGCACCTGGTTGATAATCAAAAAAGTAAAAACCGTAATCCAATTCGTCATAATAATAGATTTGAACCGATTGAGTTTGTTGATCCCAATCTGTTCTACAACCAGAGTGGTCTGCTACAAAACGAGAGTGTACCATAACACGTCCGTTTTCATTAAAAGGAGCTACTGCTGCTTTACTCCAAGCACCATTGATTCTTCCCCATTGATCGCCTACCCATATTTCAATAGTTGTACCTGGTTTGGTAGCACGCACTTTATAAAGATTGTTTCTAGAAGGATCGTTTCCTATCGGAGTTACTGTATATCCCAAACGTTGGAAAATAGTAGCCATGTGAACCATCATACGACCATCACGATTTACAGGTACAGAAGCAGCATCTGGCCAAACAAGTGGGTTTCCGTTTACAAGCACTCGTCCACTAGTACTAGAAATGGTGTTTTCTTCTCTGTCAGCTTTGTATTTTGCAATAGCAACTTCAGGTGCTTGTTCTTCTACCTTTTGAGTTTCTTCTAAAATGTCTTGTTCTTGGTTTTCACAAGAAGTAAATCCAATTGCAGTCAATAAGAGGAATGCAATGTAAGATAAATTTAATTTAATAAGTTTCATAGTTTATAATTTGTGTATAAGGGGAAATAATATAAGAGTAATAAAGTTAACTTGATTTATAGTATGTTTGCATACTATTTTTTTAAATAAAAAGTAAAATTAAATTTTATAATTTTACTTACTTGTCTATAAGCTATTTATACTGTTTTACTATAAGAAAAACGAGATAAAGCAAATTTCTTTTAGTTGATTAACTAATTAACTATGATGCAAAGTAAGTTACTAAATTGTTAAGTTCCAAATATTTAACAAAAAAAATTAGAAAAATATGCAATGTTAGTTTTAATAGGAATTAGTTTATTTTTATATGTTGTACGTTGTTAATGAAATTATTTTTCATAAAGGGTACAATTTTACAATTTTTCTAAAGAATTACTGGATTTTTTGATAAAATTATAAATTTAGTTTTAGATTATTCTTTTTGAGATTAGAAGTAAATCAAAATTTTATTATGATAAAAAGCTCTGTCGCAAAATTTTTAGGCTTAAAATCTTTACTTTATAATAGATTAGAATTTAAGTTTTGCCTTACCAAATCATTTCGAACAAAAAAGAGGTCATTCTAAAACTAGAATAACCTCTTTCAATTTTATTTTACTACCAAAACACAGTCTTTAATTTTTCAGAATAAAGAATATTCTTATAATATAAAGATGTTTTTTCTTTAATATTTTTCTACCAAATTCCATTTCTCTGCTCATACCTGTCATCTGACATGGTAGCTGTATGTCGTCCACCACGAACACCAGGAAGTTGATTCCAATGTCTAGTTGAACCCATCATTTCACGAATACGACTATTAGGAGTAGCTGCTGACATAGCTGGAACAGTTGTATCCAACCATCCAGAAGAAGTAAAAGAACTAGGCAAAGCCACTAAAGGAGCAGACACACTACGAGAATGAAAATACTGTCGAACTGGAATTGTATGTTTGGCAAGTTGATTTATTGGATTACTTCCTAAAAAGTCTATACCGAAGTGACATACTGCTGCCACACGTCCTACACGAGCAGAAAGACCATTTGCACCTAAAAGGCTAGTACGGAAGTATTCAATAGCTATTCCTCTACCTGCTAGGATTTCGGCTGAAAGTCCACCATATTCATCAGAAGAAGTTACGTTCTCATCAAAAGTTACAGTTCTTACACCTCTAGGAGCAACGCTTCGGACAGGAGACCAAAAAGGATCCATTAGTGTAATGCGAGAAGGCATACGAGATGCACCACGACGATGTAGTTCCAAACTGCCAGCCATAGTAAGATTTCCACCCAGAGAATTTCCAACAATTCTAATTTCTGCACCTGTATATCCACTACCAAATATTTTTAAATACTCTTCTGCAAACAAATCCTTTACTGCTCGGGTAGAACCATTAGCTACAAAAGAACCATCTGACTTTCTCCAACGCATTTTCGTCCTAGCAGTAACATCATATATTTTCTCTTCTGCAGGTATAGGAGGTACATTGATATCTTCGTCGGCAAACTGAATCCAATAGAAAATAGCTACATTCCAACCGTCTGATTTCCAGAAATTATGACTTTGCGTATTAAGACCTCCATCAACAATCAAAAAATCCTCACGGAATTTGTTTTTCACTGCATCTGGCGCATTTCCATGTACATAAATAATGGTAGGCTTGTTACGGTCAAAGAAAGGATTTGCTACACCAGGAACATATTTTTGACAACCTACTGCATCTGCTGTAGGATTATTGCCAGGTTGAGAATCAAAAAAGTAAAAACCATAATCTAGTTCATCATAATAATAAATTTGAACTGAAGTTGTTTGTTGATCCCAGTCTGTACGTGAACCTGAATAATCAGCTACGAAACGAGAGTGTACCATTACATAGCCGTTGTTATTATAAGGAGCAACTGCTGCTCGTTTCCAAGCTCCATTCACTTTTGCCCACGTATCGCCTACCCAGATTTGAATCGTCGTTCCAGGTTTTGTAGCTATTACACTAGAAAGATTATTTCTATTCGGATCATTTTGTATCCACTGAACAGAATAGCCCAAACGGGTGAAAATAGTATTCATGTGAACCATTACACGCCCATTGACATTTACAGGATTAGCTCTATAGTTAGGCCAAATAAGAGGGTTACCATTTACAAGAACTCGTACTGAACTACTAGAAACTGTATGCACTTCTTGAGCATTTTTGTTTTTTTGATTCGTCGAAGCAGAAGTTTCTGGATCTGATTGTCTTAATTGTTGAGTTTGTTCTAATTCTAGAATATCTTGGTCTTGACAAGAGGTAAATCCGATCACAATCGATAAGAGAAGTGCAATGTAAGATAAATTAAATTTTGTGAGTTTCATAATCTGTTAATTGTTTGTTAGGGGAAATAATAAAGGAAATTGATTTTAATAGTATGCGTGCATACAAATAAAGTAAATAAAAAAACTACCAAAGAGTCTTATTGAAAAATTTATTTTATTTTGATAAGTAATTAGATATAGCTATAAAATAGTCTCTTACAAGTCTTAATCAAAATAAAATGTAAGTAATGCCTACTTTGTAGTCGTATTAATAAATTATAGTTTTTAATTTTTTATCTAATTGATAAATCAAATTAAAGCATAAAATTTTATGATTCCAAATTTTTAACAGAAAGTTCATAAATAATTTACGAAGTTAGTTTTTCAAGCTATTTGTAATTTTTTATAGTTTGTACTTTGTTTATCAAAAATTTGTTAGTAAATAACACAATTTTGATAATTTTCTAATAAATCTATTGTTTTTTTGTAAAAATTTTAATTTATGAGTTATATTTTTTTAAAAAAGAATTTGATTTCTTTCTTATAAAATTCTTTTCTTATATCGTTTCTAAGAAGTTTTTGAATAGAAACTATTGTTTTACTCTCTCGTTAAACATAAAAAAGAGATGATTATTTATATGACTATCTCTTTAAGTTTTGATAATAAAAAAAGTAAAATATTTTTCTAAACTTCTTGTTTTCAGTAGTTTATAGACCAAAAAACCTATTATCTCCATTTGAAATAATAGGTTTTGTGTTTAGTGAAAAAAGGTAATTTTACTGTATTCTGATTACTTTTTGAACAAATAAAAACGGCTCGTAATAGAAAACATATTTTGTCCTCTTTCGGAAGGCGAATTAATTACGGTTCCATATTGAGAAGTCCATCTTGCAGTATTCAAAACACGTTGATAACTAAAAGTAATTTCCATTGGAATCTGATAACCTTCTTTCATTACCCAAGCTGCTGTAAAACCAAGGGAAAGAGCTTCATAATCAATTTCCAAATTATTGCTTTGAATAGCAGAAGAGCGCAAACTATTTAAGTTGATAGAATTATCTTTTGAGTAAAGTTGCAAACTAGCATTAGTCTGACTAGCCATTAATCCAAGTTCAAGTCCATTTTCTTTTTTACCTAAAACTCTGTACGCAAAATTGTAATCTATCTTTTGTCCTGTGAAATGATAATTAAAATCATCTTTTGAGTTTTCGTAGAAAATTTTGCTTATCTGCATTCCTGTTGTGAAACGCTTGTATTCAAACAAAAGTCCTGCTCCCATATTTCGAACAGGCATTTTGTCAATATTAAGTAGTCCTTCTTGCGTTAGGTTATTGCTCAAATTGAAGGAAGGAATATAGGAAATCCCTCCTAATACATATCCTCTAGCTGTGAACTTTTTGTCCTTCTTTGTAAGTAAAGATAATTCTGTTTTTTGTGAATTATTTATAGAAATCGAATCTTTTTGATTGTTCTGCTGTGCAAATCCTTTTGAAATAGATAAACCAGAAAAAAGAATGAAAAGTAGAGTAGAAAGAATAAACGAATTTAATTTGTTCATAAAATTATGAATTAAGATAAGGTTGCGAAATAATTGGGTTTGAGAGTGGTATAAATTTTACACTTCCTGATTCTTCAAATAGATTTCGTATTTTTGTAAAAATAAAAAAACACAGAATAAGAAAGAATAAAATATTGTTATGAATACGCCAACTATAAAAATATCGCTGCAAGAAATAGAGAATAAAAAACCAGATATTCGAAAACTTACTTTAGCCGAAATATCAGAAGAGTTACAAAAATTAGGAGAACCAAAATTTAGAGCAAAACAAGTTTGGCAATGGCTTTGGGAAAAATCAACTACTTCATTTGAGGAAATGACAAATCTTTCTCAAAAATTAAGAGAAACGTTACAAGAAAATTTTGCTATTAATCAACTCACCATTGCAGAAGAACAAAAAAGTAATGACGGAACAGTAAAATCTTCCTTTCGATTATACGATGGAAAAATTGTGGAAGGTGTTTTGATTCCTGTAAAGGATAGAATGACGGCTTGTATTTCTTCGCAGGTAGGTTGTTCGCTTTCCTGCAAGTTTTGTGCAACAGGTTATATGGGAAAGAAACGAAATATCGAAGCTGCCGAAATTTATGATCAAGTAGTTGCTATTTCTCGTCAAGCAGAAGCGAATTTTAATCAACCTCTGACAAATATTGTCTATATGGGAATGGGCGAACCGTTGATGAACTATAAAAATGTGTTGCAGTCTATCGACAGACTTACCTCTCCAGACGGATTAAATATGTCGCCAAAACGTATTACGGTTTCGACAGCAGGAATTGCAAAATTTATCAAAATGCTTGCAGATGATAATGTAAAATTTAATCTGGCTCTGTCTTTACACGCTGCAAACGATGAAAAGCGAAACGAAATTATGGACATTAATGATAGTAATTCGTTGGACATTTTGGCTGATGCCTTAAAATATTTTTATGCAAAAACTGGAAATAGAATTACATACGAGTATATTTTGTTTGATGACTTTAATGATTCGCTGCAAGATGCCGAAGAATTATATCAGTTTTGCAAACACGTTCCTTGTCGTGTAAATATTTTGGAATACAATCCGATAGAAGAAGCAGATTACAAAAAGCCAAACGCAGAAAGAATGGATAAATTTGCCGATTATCTAATGAAAAAAGGTGTTCGTACTACTGTCAGAAGAAGTAGAGGAAAAGATATTGATGCAGCTTGTGGACAATTGGCTAATAAGAAAGGATAATTTTAGTTTTTAAATAACTTTAATGAATTACCTTTTTTGTAACTACCTTTCCCTTTTCTGTATATCTAATAAGATAAACACCTTTTGGTAGATTAGCTACATTCACAAAGGCAGAAGAATGAGTCAATATATATTCTCCTACTTTCAAACCTATTGAATTATAAATAAATACTGATATTTGCTCGTTTTTTTCTATTCCCTCTAACTTCCATGTAATAGTTCTGATGTTCCAGTTTGTAGTATTATTTTTCACATAAAGAGCAGAAATTACTGGAGAATAAGTAAAATCTCCATTTGTATCTACTTGCTTCAAACGATAATAAATAGTGTTTGATGTAGAAATTTCATCATCTAAAAAGATATAAGAATTGGGTGTAGAGTTGTCAGAATAAGTAAGATTTTTAGCTTTTATTTTTGCAATAGTTAGGAATGAAGAATTTGATACTAATCTTTCCACCAAAAAATAGTTGTTGTCTTTTTCTAAAGCAGTAATCCATTTTAATTCTATTCCGTCTTCTTTATTTTTAGCAGAAAAATCTAATAATTCAATAGGTAAAACAGTCGGACTACAGGTACAGTAACTCAAATTAGTACCAAAATTTCCTGCTCCTGCAAACTGTACGTCCCAGCCATAATCAGGAGCAGCCTGATTAGCAGAAGCATCACAAATATCTATCTGAACATTATTCGTTCCTACTGTACCCGAATTATTTCGTGTCTGACCAGCTACATTAAATCTTCCACATGCACCTCCTGCTTGTAGAGAACCATTATTTGTAAGGTTTCCTGTAATGGTCAGAGCAGCATCGCTAATGGTTGTCGTTCCTCCATCATTTTGAAAATTTCCACCGACCGAACTGTCTGCATCAAAATCAAGTGTACCATTACTATTTACGTTTACATTTCCTGTAATAGCGACAGAACTGTTAAAATCAACATTACCTCCACTATTTACGACGATATTTCCTCCTATAGTTCCTGTACCGTTTGCTGTCAAGGTAGCATTATTGTTTTCTAAGTTTCCAGTTATTGCAAAAGTAGTATCAAAAGTTGTCGTGCCATTATTTGTAAAATTATTTTGCAATGTTGCAGAAGATTGAAAGGTAAGCGTTCCATTATTTTCCACGTTTCCGTTTATAGTTGCATCTCCACCAACTGTCAAAACTGCTGTACCGTTATTTTGTAATGTTCCTGTATAAGTAGCATTACCAGTTACACCCATTACTCCATTATTCTGTACATTGTTAGCATTCATATTTCCTCCTACCGTTACATTTCCAGTTGAGTTTGAAGTAAAATTATTAACCGACACATTTCCTCCTACATCAAAACTACTATTGGTTGTAACATTATTTGCATTTATATTTCCTCCTATCGTTACATTTCCTGTTGGGTTGGCTGTAAAATTATTACAATTTACATTTCCAGCTACATTGAACGTTCCATTATTTGTAATATTGTTAGCAACAGTAATATCAGTAGTACTTGTGAAAGTAGCTCCATTCTGAACTTGTAGAGAATTTACATTAAAAGTACCAAAATTATTAAAAGTAGGGGAATTAAACATATTCAAAGATGTATTCCAAGTACCGTAATTTTGAATTTGTGCACCTGTTCCCCAGAGATTAAGCATACCTGTATAAGTAGTAGATGACGAAACACAAAGCATAGCTCCAGCCAATAAATTTACAGTACCAGAAAAAGTTCCTGTAGTATTCAGACATAATTTTGTGCCACTAGCAACTGTAATAGTTCCAGTAGTGGCTGTGCTTGTAGTAGAACAAGAACTACATTGAGCGTATAAATCTGTTTCCAAAAAACAGAAAGATAAAATAAGAATAAAATTAGAGAATATAATTAAAGTTTTCATGATGATATTATTTACGAATGAATTTTTCGTTTGTACAATGTTAATTAAATAAAAATATTTAATTTATAAATGTATAGTTTGCTTACTTGTAATAACATCTGCGTATTAAGACAAAAAAGAAGATAGTACATTTTTGTCTAAAAATCTATGTCATTAATACAATGCTAGTTTTTATTACAATATAGCCAAATAAGCAAGTAAACACAACAATAAAATGACTTACTTTTTAAACTATCGAACTTAATGATATACTAATTCCTTATTCATTTTAAGAGTTTTTATAATAAAATTAAGTCAGAATTGTATTTTAGGTACAATTATGGCAAATTATATCGTTCAGACCTTCAACCAATAAGGGGAAATTAGAAGCAATTAAATTTTGTTTCGCATACTACTATAATCTTCAATCATTTTTTTAGCTTAATTCAATTATCATTATGAAAACTATTATGAAAACTAATTTCTTATTTCTCTCTATTATTCTCTTTTTTATGTTCGGATTTACATTTTCTACCTCTTCAAATTCTGCTGAGGAAACTACCATTGCAAATGAAAAAGTAAATAAAACTATTGTTTCTTCTGTTACTTTCAAAATCAAAAATGCAGGAATTGGTGTCGATGGAAGTTTCAAAGGCTTTCAAGGAAGTGTAGATTTTGATCCTAATAATCTTTCAAGTAGCAAATTTGATGTAAGTGTCAATTCAAAAACAGTTGATACAGATAATGACACAAGAGATAATCATCTTAGAGAAGACGAATATTTTGGAGTAGAAAAGCATCCAAAAATTTCGATGAAATCAACAAAGATTGAAAAATCAAGCGACGGCAAATACAAAGCTACCTTTGACTTGACGTTGAAGGGAAAAACAAAATCAGTTTCTTTTCCTTTTTCTTATAATAAAACAAGTACAGGTTACAAATTGAGTGGTTCTTTCGAAATAGATAGAAGAGATTATGGTGTAGGAGGTTCGAGTTGGATTCTTTCTGACGACGTAAAAGTGTTTATTAATTTGGAAGTGAAAAACTAGAAACTATAATTTGATACATTTTATTTAGGTTTATCAAAATTATTCGTCTAGCCTACTTTTTTCATTAGATTTCCATTTAGAGTAGTATAAATTCTTAGACTTTCCGTATTTTTACATTAATTATATATTACCCTTTTTAGAATATGACTTTTCAGTCAATTTTAGAGAGGGTTTGTCGTACTTTTACAAACTCATTTTCAGTAAAATTTACGATTTATTTTACCTTCTTTCTTATGAATCACTCTAATATTGCTGTTTTGAAGCAGCTTACCGACCTTCTCTATCAGCTTTCAGATACAGAATATGCACAGCCTTTACCTATAATTTCTCAAAATACAATAGGAAAACATGTCAGACATATCTTAGAATTTTATACCTGTCTTTTTGATGGAATAGAACACAAATCGGTAGATTACGATGCTCGCAAACGCAATCTTGAATTAGAAAACTATACCAATAAAGCAATAGAAACCTCAAATTATATTTCTGAAAAATTAATAAATTTGAACGACAAAGCAAAACTAGAGCCGTTAGAACTTTTTGCTACTCTTCCACACACACGAGCAAAACTCACTACAACTGTTGAAAGAGAACTTTTATATGTTTTGGAACATACCATTCATCATTTTGCAATCATCAAAATTGCTGTCAAAAATGAGTTTCCTCATGTACAAATAGCAAATGAATTTGGTGTCGCCTATGCAACACTTCAACATCAGGAAGAATCAATTACAAATTAAAAATTATGCTTAAATCCTCGTTGATGGTTCAGACCTCAACGACGGTTCAAAATGCTCCATTTTGTATGAAAAAACCGTTGTGGTGGATAAAACTAACCAATTTTGAATATTGGTCGATGTGGTTTTTCTATTTACCTACTTTACCGTATGGTCTGTATTTGGCATTGCGTTCGGGTTCGATGGCTTATTTTACGTCTGTCAATCCTGCTGTTCCGTTGAGTGGAATGAAGGGACAACCCAAACAAGATATTCTCAAACTTTTAGACGAAAAGTATTTACCAAAATCACTTTATTTTAAACATAATGCTGAATTTGAAACAGTAAAATCTGAAATAGAAGAGAAAGAAATAGGTTTACCTTTTATCATAAAACCAGAAGTAGGCGAACGTGGAAAAGGCGTAGAAAAAATAGAATCTTTTGAAGAATTGAATGAGTATTTGAAGGAATACATGCAGGAAAATAAAGCCGATTTTATTATTCAAGAATTTTTGAAAGAACCTATCGAATTAGGTGTTTTATATTATAGATTGCCAAATAATTTGAAAGGCAAAGTGGAAAGAGAGTTTCAAAATAAATATAACAAATCAAAGACTAAAGGAAGATTAAAAAATTTCAAAACTTCTGCTATTACTTCTATTGTACAGAAAGAATTTTTGACTGTAACAGGCAACGGAAAAAAAACATTAGCACAACATATCGAAGATTCTGACAGAGCAAGGTTTCAGAAGAAGAGATTAGAAAAAGAATTTTCTCAAAAATGGAGTGTAACAATTCCCATAAATGAGAAAATCGTTTTAGAACCCATTGGAAATCATTGTAGAGGAACAAAATTTTTAGATGGAAACAAGTATATTACAAAAGAAAATCTAGCTGCTTTTGATGAAATAATGAAACCATTAGAAAATTATTATTATGGAAGATTTGATATAAAAGTAAGTTCGATAGAGGATTTTAAACAGGGAAAAGGAATAAAGATAATGGAAGTAAACGGTGTGGCATCTGAACCTGCACATATTTATGACCCAAAAACTTCAATTTTGAAAGCGTACAAAGATATTTTTTGGCACATGAAAATTATTCAAGTTATTAGTTCTCAAAACAAAAAAGATGGAACTGCTTATGCTTCTTTTAGAGAAGTTTTCAAACTGGTAAGTGATGAGTTTAAGAAGACTTTTTTTTGATTTACAGAACATCAACATTGTTTTATTCGTTGTGAAAGTACAAATAAAAAAATTCTAAATTATATTAGTATGGACTTAGTAAAAGAAATAGAATCTTTACCTCTGCCTTTACAAAAAGAGTTGGAAGAGTTTTTAACTTTTTTAAAATTTAAAGCTAAACATCAAAATACAGTTTCGCAATCAGAAAATGAAGTAGAAGAAAATGTGTGGAAGTTTGGAATGTGGAAAGACAAAATAAAAGTAGCAGATGATTTTGATGAACCTCTTTCAGATTTTAACGATTATATGTAAATGAAAAAATATCTGTTAGATACTCACGCTCTTTTATGATTTTTGGAAGGAAAAATAAGTTATCCACCAAAGTAAATGAAATTATACAAAAAGAACCTCAAATCTGTTTGTTTAGTGTAGCTTCTTTGTGGGAAATAACAATCAAAATTAGCTTGAACAAATTGGACATGCAGTACACTCTTTCAGAGTTAGAAGAATTGTTACATAAAAATAAAATTGAGGTATTATCTATAAATTTTCTTCATTTGAAAGAATTAATACAACTTCCTTTTCATCACAAAGACCCATTTGATAGGCTGATTATTTCGCAAGCAAGAACAGAAAAATTGATGGTTATATCAATATCAATAGACAAATTTTTTCCTGATTATGGAGAGCTTATCGTTTTGTGGTAAACTAAAATTATACAGGGTTGTTTTAAAGAGTAGAAAATGTAAACTACTGTACCTTCAAATCTAAGATTTACCTGACTGATAAATTGTGGTTGCTATACAACAATTAACTAAAAAATAATATATGACCAATGAGATGGTAAAGGCAAAAGTAGAATGCTTTTTTAACTAAAATCAACTTCTTTAAAGAAATAATCGTACTGACAACTACGGACAAATCAAAAAACTGATGACATGAAGCGTAAATAGCGTTTATCAGCAGAATAAAATTTGGTTTTAAAACGTAAAAAATATTATTCAAATCTTTTTTTACTCAAAAACAGAATTTTATTTTTTTTAAACATTAAGTATAAGTTACTTACAATCAATAAGTTACAATTTACTCCGTAGTTCTCAGTAGCTTATTGGATTTATTGAATTCGTTCTAAGTATTGCACATAGCAGAGTTGGAGAGTTTTTACTGACTTCTTCTGAACAAGAACATGAAAAGTTTATTTTAGAATTTGCAGAATCTTTATTACAAGAGTTATTAATGCAGTGTTTTAAATCAGAGGCACAACTATATGTGGTATCTTGCAACATACTATTTTACATGTAAAAAAAAACGCTCTACATAATTTTTCAATTTTGTAGAGCATTTTAGATTTAAGATATTTGTAAAGTATAAACCAGGGTATGTTCATAAAAAATAACTGACTTTGCAAATATGTTTAATCAAATAAGTTATACCATTTTTTCAACTTTGAGAGTCCTTTCAGAAGGCTGTCAATAGTTGGCAGAAATAAGTCCTTCTGTATCTAAACTATTGTCAGAGTTATTTTGGATTACCAAAAACTACTGACAAAGTTTTTATGAACATGCCTTGAAGTATAAACTACTTAACTACATACGTTTCAATTTTATCAAAATAATACGTTGAAAAAGGACCTAAAACAATTACATCAGCCGAATTATATCCCAAATCCCAACTTGTAAAATGGTCTTCTGCAATCGTAGCCGTTGTTTGTAGATACGCAACTCCTGGAATTGAAGCCGTACAGTCTTTTCCTATTGTTTCGGTAAAGAACCAATTTTTATCTTCAATAAATCTAAAATCAAGTCCACAACCAATTTTTTCGTCTAAATCTTCTGGTCTTACGACATCAAAAAAGTCTGGATTTGCCCATTGTCCATTAAAATTAAGACCGTTTGGAAGTGCATAAATTAAGTTTTTCAAAACTCCACCTTCTTCAAACAAGTGATAAATACGTTTACGATACGGACGACTTAGGTCATCTGCATACGCTTGTTCGATATGAACCCAATAGCCGTCTGTACGCTCGTCCCAAACCTGAACCAAATGTACACGCACATCTACATGATAGACATCGCTACTAGAATCAGCTTGATTTTGACTACTAAACGAACCTACCATCCAGTTTGCCAACTTAAAAAGTTCTGGATTTACTGCTAAAATTTCTACATTAAAACTAATTTCGGCTGAAAGTCCTTTTGAGTCTGTAGCCGTTGCTGTAATCTGATGTGTAGCTGGCGAGAGGTCTGTAAATGAAACGGTTGTTCCTGTTCCGATTTCTCCATCTTTATCCGAAACCCATTTTATATTTGTTAGGTTTCCGTCTTCTGTATCTGTTGCTGTTACGGTTGCAGAAAAAGAACGATTTTGATAGGTTTTGGCTCTTGGAGTTCCTACCAGTTCGATTTGTGGAGCAGAATTAAGCGTACTTACAAAAACGGTAACGCTTCCAGTAACAGAAAGACCCTTGTTATCTTCTACCTTTGCAGTAATAATATGTGTGTTTTCGGTCAAATCTCCAACCGAAATCTCACTTCCTGTTCCAATTTGTCCGTCTTTATCCGAATTCCAAACTATGGTTGTCAAGCCTCCGTCTTCTGCATCATTGGCTGTTGCTTTAAACGTAATTACTTCTCCTACATTAAAATTTTGTTGGTCTTGTGGGAAATTTATTTGAATAGTTGGAGCAGTATTTACTTTTGTATCTTCGTCTTTTTTACACGAGAAGATGAGTAAAAATAAAAGTGCAAAAAGTATTTTAGTATTTATTTTGTTTAAGATTGATGTATTCATACAATTTTTGTTTTCTATAATTTAAGTATAACGTTTAAAGTTGATTGCCAGATAGTTAATATAGTTAACTAAACAAATATACTAATTTTATTGATTAGGGAAAAATGAAATTTGTTTTTGAAGAAATATTAATTTCAGATTTTAAATTATTGTACTCACACGAATAAACTTATGGGTTTGACTTTGATAGAGAGAAAATAGAAAGGGAATTGGTCTAAAAGGTATAATAAATAACAGATTATTTAATTAGTGTACTTTTTTATAGACAACGTAATAACTTATTCTAGCTCATTCTCTAAAAGTGGATTCTCATTTTGTTCTTATCAAAATTTGTGGTAAATATGATTTGCTAATCTCTCCTTTGCATTCTACAATATCTTTTCGATACATTTCTTCAAATTTATTCATCGAATAAGAAAGCGTAATATTATAATCAAAGAAAGCGTCTCTTGTAAGTCAATTTTCTTTGTAAACAGCAATCCAAACTAAAGTTTGATACCAGCCCTTTTAGCTTTACAAAACATTTATTTTTGTCTTGTCTTTCCGAAGTGCAAAAAAGTAAAATAAGTCTGTTTTTAAAAGAGTATTTTATCACAAATACAAATTTTATTTTATTTCGTACCTTTGTGTATTAATGTAGAAGACAGTTTTCAACTGTCTTAAAAAATATAAATTCAAAATTCATGCGTAAAGTAGCTTTTTATACCTTAGGTTGTAAACTCAATTTTTCTGAAACCTCCACGATTGCTCGTCAGTTTGAAGAGCGTGGGTATGAACGTGTAGAGTTTTCCGAAACTCCAGATATTTTTGTCATCAATACATGTTCGGTTACAGAAAATGCAGATAAAAAGTGCAAGCAGGTTGTAAAGCAAGCTAAAAAAACGTCGCCTAATTCGTATGTCATCATCATTGGTTGTTACGCTCAATTAAAACCACAAGAAATAGCCACTATAAAAGGTGTCGATGCTGTTTTGGGAGCAGCCGAAAAGTTTCGTTTATTCGAGGTTTTGAATGATTTTGAGCAAAAAGACACCGTTCAATTGTGTGCTTCCGAGATTTCACAAGCGACAGATTTTAATACGGCTTATTCGTATGGCGACCGTACACGTACATTTTTGAAGGTTCAAGACGGATGTGATTATAATTGTGCTTTTTGTACAATTCCACTTGCTAGAGGAAATAGCAGGAGTGATACAGTAGAAAATATCTTGAAAGCGACTAGAGAAATTGCAGCCACAAAAGTGAAAGAAATTGTCTTGACAGGCGTAAATACAGGCGATTATGGATTGATAAATAACGAGCGTGTCCATACTTTTTTTGAGCTTGTACAGGAATTGGATAAGGTAGAAGGAATTGAGCGTTTTCGTATTTCGTCTATTGAACCCAATTTATTATCTGATGAGATTATTGAATTTGTAGCAAAATCTAAAAAGTTTGTTCCACATTTTCATATTCCTTTGCAGTCGGGTAGCGATGAGATTTTGCGTTTTATGCGTCGTCGTTACAAGACGAGTTTGTACAGAGAGAGAATAGAAAAAATCAAAAACTTGATGCCAGATGCCTGTATCGGTGTCGATGTAATTGTTGGTTTTCCTGGTGAAAGCGATGCCCATTTTATGGAAACCTACAATTTTTTACATAGTTTAGATATTTCGTATTTGCATGTTTTTACTTATTCAGAACGCCAAAATACAAAAGCTGCCGAAATGGGAAATCCTGTTCCTAAGAAAATTCGTGCAGAGCGTTCTAAAATGTTACATAGTTTATCAGATAAAAAACGTAACTTTTTCTACCAATCTCAATTAGGAAAAACAAAAACGGTCTTGTGGGAAAATGAAGTAAAAGAAGACAAAATTTTTGGTTTTACAGAGAATTATGTTCGTGTAAATCAGCCGTATAATGTTTCTTTACCTAATACACTTCAAGAAGTAGAGTTAAAAGAGTTTGATTTATCTACTTCAAATGTAACTATACATGCAATCCCTTTTTTAGAATTAGTATAAAAAAACTTCATTGACAGCAAAACTTCAACGACTGCGTTCTTGTTGGTATTCCAAAACAAAACCATAAAAAATATGCCGTTGCCTTTGTCTTTAGTTTCGGCTTACCGTTACGATGACCAACAACTCATAGCAAATATAGTAACTGAAGAAAGTTATTATTATTACAGTAGTGCCAATCTATTATCGCCTTTGAAAATCAGTGATGAGGATTGAAAAATGATTGTACTTTTTAATAGAATTTTCTTAGATTTGTTCGTATATTGATTCTTGTAACACTAGAATACAAATACACGGCAGGATGCCGAATACATAGAACTCACTCGTTACAAACGAGCGAGAGCCATCTTACGAGCGACAGTTGGGGTTTATGCATATTTATGTTAACTTATTAATAATCAACATTTTATTCCAAATTGTAAAATTTTGAGTAGCTAAATTCAATAAAGGTTATCACGGTTATCTTTGTAATTGGCTTTGTGCGTTCATTTCCCCAAAAATGAATTATCACAATGGTAATTTAAACGACATAAGTTTTCGCTTTTGGGGAAGCGAACTCGTAATGTAAAAATAAACCGTGATAACGTTTAATCTAAAAATTCCAAAAACAATAAATTATTTTATAAAAATAGTTTTGATAATCAAAAAAAGCTCTTACCTTTGCAATCCCAAACGAGGGAAATGTATCTCATTTGTAGCTCACTCTTTAGAGTGAGAAGCAGCAGGTAATAAGCGAAATGAAAAAACTTTCAAATTAATTAAAATAAAGTTTGGTAGTTCAAATAATAAGTTTTACCTTTGCATTCCCTTACAGAAACGCTGAAGGGAAACAATAAGTAATTTAGAAGTAACTGAGATAAAAAAGAAAATAAAAAGATAAATTAATTTTGCATTTAGTTTGTTTTTAAAATAAAAAGTTGCTACCTTTGTGCTTCCAAAAAATGAAATATAAATGTAGCTCATTCTTTAGAGTAAAAAGCAGTATTACAAGGTTCAAAACGAAACGAAAAAAAACTTTCAAAATTTTAGAAATAAAGTTTGGTAGTTTGGAAAATAAGTTTTACCTTTGCATTCCCTTACAGAGAAAGCTAATCAAAACGACTTACAAACGTTTTGAAAATAACTAAAAAATAATTACTATTTTATTTGGAAGTTAAATAAAAAAGCTCGTATCTTTGTAAGACCTTTCGGAAACAAAATGATTGAAAAGTTAATCAAGATGTAACGAAAGAATAACAGAAAAATAACATTGAATTTAGACAAACGCAGTCGCAATTCACAACTATTAGAAGTAATATAATTTATTATTTTACGGACAATAACAAGTTCCTTGACATGCAGGTTATGAACAAAACAGGAAATTTATGTATCAATTAGTTTATAGTGATATAGATTAATTTTAAAAAAAACTTTCTGTCAATTCTTAAAAACAAAAGTAATACGGAATTAATAATCAAAAAGAATAACCGTATATGTTACATATACAAAAATCAACTTTGATTCTTAATTAGAAACAACAGCTTTATAACGAAAGTTAGAAAAGTTAGTAAGTTTATATTTAAGTCAAAGGATCAACTTTTTTTACAACGGAGAGTTTGATCCTGGCTCAGGATGAACGCTAGCGGTAGGCTTAATACATGCAAGTCGTACGGGATTCAGGACTTCGGTTTTGATGAGAGTGGCGCACGGGTGCGTAACACGTATGTAACCTACCTTGTAGAGAGGGATAGCCCGAAGAAATTTGGATTAATACCTCGTGGTCTTGTAGAACGGCATCGTTTTACAAGTAAATGGAGCAATTTGCTACAAGATGGACATGCGCAAGATTAGATTGTTGGTGAGGTAACGGCTCACCAAGTCTGTGATCTTTAGGGGTTCTGAGAGGAAGGTCCCCCACACTGGCACTGAGATACGGGCCAGACTCCTACGGGAGGCAGCAGTAGGGAATATTGGACAATGGAGGGAACTCTGATCCAGCCATACCGCGTGAAGGAAGACGGTCCTCTGGATTGTAAACTTCTTTTATAGAGGAAGAAACGGTCATTTGCGAATGATTTTTGACGGTACTCTATGAATAAGCACCGGCTAACTACGTGCCAGCAGCCGCGGTAATACGTAGGGTGCAAGCGTTGTCCGGAATTACTGGGTTTAAAGGGTACGTAGGTGGGCAGCTAAGTCTGGAGTGAAAGTTTGAGGCTCAACCTCGAAAGTGCTTTGGATACTGGTTGTCTAGAATTAGATATAGGTAGCTGGAATTTGTGGTGTAGCGGTGAAATGCATAGATACCACGAGGAACACCAATTGCGAAGGCAGGCTACTGGGTCTATATTGACACTGATGTACGAAAGTGTGGGTAGCGAACAGGATTAGATACCCTGGTAGTCCACACCGTAAACGATGATTACTCGGTGCTTGTACTTACGTATGAGTGCCTTAGGGAAACCGTTAAGTAATCCACCTGGGGAGTACGTTGGCAACAATGAAACTCAAAGGAATTGACGGGGGTCCGCACAAGCGGTGGAGCATGTGGTTTAATTCAATGATACGCGAGGAACCTTACCTGGGCTAGAATGCGCGTGACGGATTTAGAGATAGATCTTTATAGCAATATACACAAAGCAAGGTGCTGCATGGCTGTCGTCAGCTCGTGCCGTGAGGTGTTGGGTTAAGTCCCGCAACGAGCGCAACCCCTATTTGTAGTTACCATCAGGTTAAGCTGGGGACTCTACAAAGACTGCCTACGCAAGTAGTGAGGAAGGCGGGGACGACGTCAAGTCATCATGGCCCTTACGTCCAGGGCTACACACGTGCTACAATGGTCGGTACAGCGTGCAGTAAGCTAGCGATAGCAAACGAATCACGAAAAGCCGGTCACAGTTCGGATTGGAGTCTGCAACTCGACTCCATGAAGTTGGAATCGCTAGTAATCGCATATCAGCAACGATGCGGTGAATACGTTCCCGGACCTTGTACACACCGCCCGTCAAGCCATGGGAGTTGGGTGTGCCTGAAGGCAGTGCTCGAGAGAAGCTGCTTAGGGCAAAACTAGCGACTGGGGCTAAGTCGTAACAAGGTAGCCGTACCGGAAGGTGCGGCTGGAACACCTCCTTTCTGGAGATTTTAGTTCCGTACTTTGTTTTAGAATGACAAATTAATTTCATTATTAATACACAAGGGAGTTTTGTTATCGTATTTAAAATGTTTTGTTCATCAATCTGCATAAGGAATTTTGTTTTAGAAAAGCTGAAACAGTTATTAGATAAGGTATTGATTGGGCTATTTTGAACTAATTAGTTTTAGAATTAATTTCAGTTTATGTAGTTTAATTATATAATAGGTCTATAGCTCAGTTGGTTAGAGCGCTACACTGATAATGTAGAGGTCTGCAGTTCGAGTCTGCGTAGACCTACTTTTAATCTTGCAAAAGATTAGATATATTTTATCTTTGGGGGATTAGCTCAGCTGGCTAGAGCGCCTGCCTTGCACGCAGGAGGTCATCGGTTCGACTCCGATATTCTCCACTAGAGTTAGTAGGATTAATTACAAAATGTTGTATTTAGTTTTGCTTACTATAAAAAGTTCTTTGACAATAAGGTGTATAATATAAAAAGTCTTTGATAGACAATAAGTTATTTTATTATAATTTATTGAAAGTTAAAGCAATATTTTAGAAGAAATACTACGAAAGTATTTAAGGGCGCACGGGGGATGCCTAGGTTCTGAGAGGCGAAGAAGGACGTGCCAAGCTGCGAAAATTTACGGGGAGTTGCTAAGGAATGCTGATCCGTGAGTGTCCGAATGGGGCAACCCACCTGTTTACAGGTATTCCGCAAGGAAGGCAAACGAGGGGAACTGAAACATCTAAGTACCCTCAGGAAGAGAAAACAAAAGTGATACCGCAAGTAGTGGCGAGCGAACGCGGCATAGCCCAAACCAATATTGTTTCGGCAACATTGGGGTTGTAGGACTTGCATAATTTACAAACTTTAATCAGAATGTTTCTGGAAAGAACAACCAAAGAGAGTGAAAGTCTTGTATGAGTAAAGAGTTTGTAATGGCGAGTATCCTGAGTAGGCGGGAACTGGAGAAATTCCCGTTGAATCTGGCAGCACCATCTGCTAAGGCTAAATACTCCTCAGAAACCGATAGTGAACCAGTACCGTGAGGGAAAGGTGAAAAGTACTCCGAATAGGAGGGTGAAAAGACCTGAAACCGTGCGCTTACAAGCGGTTGGAGGGACGTAAATGTCCTGACATCGTGCCTTTTGCATAATGATCCTACGAGTTACTCCTAACTAGCAAGGTTAAGGTACTAAGTACTGCAGCCGAAGCGAAAGCGAGTATGAATAATGCGTGTAGTTAGTTGGGGTAGACGCGAAACCTAGTGATCTACCCATGGTCAGGTTGAAGCTTTGGTAACACAAAGTGAAGGACCGAACCCGTTGACGTTGAAAAGTCTTGGGATGAACTGTGGGTAGGGGTGAAAGGCTAATCAAACTAGGAAATAGCTCGTACTCTTCGAAATGTTTTTAGGAACAGCCTCGAATATAGTTTGTGTGAGGTAGAGCTACCAATAAGACTAGGGGGAGTCACATCCTACCAAATCTTGATGAACTCCGAATGCATACAAATGATTATCGGGAGTGAGGGCTGTGGTGCTAAGGTCGCAGTCCGAGAGGGAAAGAACCCAGACCATCAGCTAAGGTCCCCAAATATAGATTAAGTTGACCTAAGGTGGTCCGATTACGGAGACAGCCAGGATGTTGGCTTGGAAGCAGCCATTCATTTAAAGAGTGCGTAACAGCTCACTGGTCGAGTGATTGGGCGTTGATAATACACGGGCATAAATCTATTACCGAAGCTATGGACTACATTTTTTTGAAAGTGTAGTGGTAGAAGAGCATTCTGAGTGCGTAGAAGCTAGATTGTGAATGAAAGTGGAGCGCTTAGAAAAGCAAATGTAGGAATGAGTAACGATAAAGGGGGTGAGAAACCCCCTCGCCGATAGACTAAGGTTTCCTGAACAACGCTAATCGTTTCAGGTTTAGTCGGGACCTAAGGATAAGCCGAAGGGCGATTCCGATGGAAAACAGGTTAATATTCCTGTACCTCGTTTAAATTGTTAGGGGAGACGGAGTAAATAATGTAGTGCGTTCTGACAGAAATGGACGTTAAAGCCGAACCGTAAAGGTCTTTTTCAGGTAAATCCGTTAAAGATTGAATTAGGCGATAGTACGACAAACCTTCGGGGGCGTTGATAATCTACAGAATAGCTTCCAAGAAAATCCTCGTTAACGTTAATTTAGATAGCCCGTACCGCAAACCGACACAGGTAGTCAAGGAGAGAATCCTGAGGCGCTCGGAAGATTCATGGTTAAGGAACTAGGCAAATTTACCCTGTAACTTCGGGAGAAGGGGTGCCGTCTTATAGCGATATAAGCGGCTGCAATAAAAAGGTCCAAGCGACTGTTTAACAAAAACACAGGGCATTGCGAAATCGCAAGATGAAGTATAATGCCTGACACCTGCCCGGTGCTTGAAGGTTAAGAGGGGAGCTTAGGGGTAACCCAAAGGTTTGAATCGAAGCCCAAGTAAACGGCGGCCGTAACTATAACGGTCCTAAGGTAGCGAAATTCCTTGTCGGGTAAGTTCCGACCTGCACGAATGGTGTAACGACTTGGACACTGTCTCAACCATGATTCCGGTGAAATTGAAGTATCGGTGAAGATGCCGATTACCCGCAACGGGACGAAAAGACCCCGTGAACCTTTACTATAGCTTCGCATAGTTGTTGAATACAGAATGTGTAGGATAGGTGGGAGACTTTGAAGTTGCGTCGCTAGGCGTGATGGAGTCATTGTTGAAATACCACCCTTTCTGTATTTGTCATCTAACCTCTTAGGAGGGACGGTGCGTGGTGGGTAGTTTGACTGGGGTGGTCGCCTCCGAAAGTGTAACGGAGGCTTCCCAAGGTTCCCTCAATACGGTTGGTAATCGTATGTAGCGTGTAATGGCATAAGGGAGCTTGACTGCAAGACAAACAGGTCGAGCAGGTACGAAAGTAGGGCATAGTGATCCGGCGGTTCTGTGTGGAAAGGCCGTCGCTCAAAGGATAAAAGGTACTCCGGGGATAACAGGCTGATCTCCCCCAAGAGCTCATATCGACGGGGAGGTTTGGCACCTCAATGTCGGCTCGTCACATCCTGGGGCTGGAGAAGGTCCCAAGGGTTGGGCTGTTCGCCCATTAAAGTGGCACGCGAGCTGGGTTCAGAACGTCGTGAGACAGTTCGGTCTCTATCTGTTGTGGGCGTAGGAAATTTGCGAAGATCTGACTTTAGTACGAGAGGACCGAGTTGGACAAACCTCTGGTATATCAGTTGTGGTGCTAACTGCATAGCTGAGTAGCCACGTTTGGAACAGATAAGCACTGAAAGCATCTAAGTGCGAAACTGACTTCAAGATGAGATTTCCCTTAAGAAACGTTATAGATGATGACGTAGATAGGTTGCAGGTGGACGTTTAGAAATAAATGGAGCTGAGCAATACTAATTTTTCAGTAGTCTTTCGGTAGTGTAGGTTTTCCGATATGCAAACGGAAAGTCATAGTTTTTAAATATATTATACATCTTATTTTGTTAAAGAACTTTTTAAGAAATTGTTTGAGTTGAATTAATTGAAATAAATTAGACACTCAAAATAACCGATAAAGGGTGATTATAGCATAGGGGTACACGTCTTTCCATTCCGAACAGAGCCGTTAAGCCCTATTGCGCCGATGGTACTGCGCTATTCGTGGGAGAGTAGGTCATCGCCCATCATTATAAGGACAGATGCAGGAATGTATTTGTGTAAGGGAAAAAATAAGTCTTTTTAGTCTAGTATTATACAATACAGATTAGAAAGACTTTTTTGTGTTTATACAATTTAGTGAATTTGTTTTTGTATATTTCTAAAATAAGGAAACAAGTTTTATTTAATTTACTATATTCATTATGGCAACTTTCAAGCAGTATATGTTAGATTTTGTTTATATTCTTTTTCCAGAGGTTTGTTTGGCTTGTGGAGGAGCAATGGAAACAGGAGAAAAAGATGTTTGTATGATATGTAGAGTAAGTTTTCCACGAACAAATTATCATTTAGATAAAAAAAATAATTTAGCGCAGAAGTTTTGGGGAAGAACGAAATTAGAATATGCTGTTGCTTATTTGTTTTTCAAAAAGAAAGGAGATGTACAAAGTATGCTTCATTATCTCAAATATAAAAACTGTCCGTCAGTAGGAACTCTTATGGGAACTTGGTATGGACAAGAGTTATTAGATGATGATTTTTATAAGAATTTTGATGTAATTATTCCTGTTCCGATGCATCCGAAAAAGCTTAGAAAAAGAGGATATAATCAGAGTGCCTATTTTGGAAAAGGACTAGCAAAGGTTTGGAAAGTACCACAATTAGAACATGGATTGAAAAAATTGAGCAATACAAAGTCGCAAACTACAAAATCAAGACAAGAGCGTTATGATAATATGAAAAAAGGTTTTGAAGTTTCAAATCCAGAAGAAATAAAAGGTAAAAATGTTTTGGTTGTAGATGATGTAGTTACTACAGGTGCTACTTTGGAGGCTTGTGTGGAATTGCTTTTAGAAGCTGGTGCAAAAACAGTTAGTGTTGCTGCTATTGCAGTTACTCAAAGTTGATTGTTTTTATTTTTTGTTTTTCAAAATTCTCGTTGAAATCGAACAAAGTTATCAACGAGAACTTTTATAACATTTACTCTCCATCAGGGTTTATCTTAAAAAATAAAGATTTTAATTCTGTTGCATCTTCTGCTTTCATTCGTTCAGCCAAAACCAAACGCAACTGACGACGACGCAAAGCACCATCAAAAAGCTTTATTTCTTTTTCTGTTTCTGGTTCTAATTCTGGCACATAAATAGGATTTCCCATTTGATCAACGGCTACAAAAGTCAAGAACGCTTTATAGGCTAATTTTCGACCAGAACCTTCCAAAATATTTTCTCCATACGCTTCTACATACACTTCCATCGAAGAATTAAAGGCACGACTGACATGAGATTCTAACGTAACGACACCACCCAAAGGAACAGAAGCCTCAAAGGAAACATTGTTGACAGAAGCCGTAACGACAACACGGTTACAATGTTTTTGTGCTGAAATGGCTGCTGCAATATCCATTAAATGCATGAGTCTTCCACCCATCAGATTATTCAATGGATTAGTATCATTTGGCAAAACCATTTCGGTCATGGTTACATACGATTCACTTGCTTTTCTTGACTTAGGAGGCATAGAAATAAATTTAGAAGTATGAATTTAGAATTTAGAAATAAAATATTATTGCAAAAGTACACAACAATAACTTTATGTATGGCGTTAAAAAAAATAAATTCTCGCAAAATTAACTCTTTATCAAAGAAATAAGTCGTGTTTTTGTGTAAATTTATTCTGTAGCGTACACTTTAGTGTGCGAACGTATTTTGTAGCGTACACTTTAGTGTGCAAAAACAAGCTAAAATCAATCTATGAAAAAATATAATTCTTTCTTATCATTTCTATCTGTATTACTAATTACTTTTTTCTTTATTTCTACAACTGTTTTTGCCCAAAATACACAAGATTTGGCTTTAGCAGATGAATATTATCAGCAAGGAGAATATGAAAAAGCAGTTCAGTATTACGAAAAAATAGCTAAGAAAAATCCGTCTGCTTCTTATATTTATGCTAATTACTTAGATGCGCTTATTCGTTTAGAAAACTTTAAAGATGCCGAAAAATATATTGAAAAATGTTTGAAAGACAGACCTTTAGACCCAAAAATGAATATCGATTATGCTAAACTTCTTTTACAAAAGCGAGAAGACAAAAAAGCAGATAAGCATTTTAATGAATATATAAATTCTATTAAATCAAATTCTCATTTGGCTCGTGTGGCTGCTCGTGTTTTGGCACATGAGGGTTTTTATGTGTATGCAGAAAAACTGTATTTACAAGCTCAAAAGAATACACAAGAAAATTATGATATGGATTTGGGTTTGCTTTATTTGGCAATGGGAAAACCTCAAAAAATGGTCGAACAGTTTTTGACTTTGCTGGAAAAGCAGCCTAACGATGCGCCTTATGTTCAACATTTGTTGCAATCTCGTTTGTCGGAAGATGAGGAATGGGATATGGTCGAACCGATGTTGTATCAGGCTATACAGAAGAACCCTAGTAATGAAGTTTTTAGTGAAATGCTGGTTTGGTATTTTCTTCAGAGAAAGAATTTTATGATGGCTTTTACACAAGCGAAGGCATTAGATAGAAGAAATAAATCGGAAGGCGTGAAGATTATGGAAATTGGAATGCTTGCTTATAATAATGAAGAATGGAAAAGTGCTATGTCTATTTTTGAGCATTTGACGGAAAATTATAAAGGAAGGTTGATTTATTCGCAAGCCAAACATTTTTTGATGGAAGCGAAGGAAGAATACATAAAACATCAATTTCCTATCGATAAAGAAGAAATAAAATCATTAGTAAATGATTACGAACAAACTCTAAATGAAATAGGTTGGAACGCAAGTACGGCAAAATCGGCTCGTAATATGGCTCTTTTACAGGCTTTTTATTTGAATCAAAAAGATGTTGCAATTACTACACTTAATAAAATTACTGAAATTAGAGGTGTTCCTCATCAGCTTTTAAGTCAGGTAAAACTAGATTTGGGAGATATTTATGTGTTGAAAAATGAGCCTTGGGAAGCTACTTTACTCTATTCACAAGTAGAAAAAACTGAAAAAGAAACTCCTTTAGGATATTCTGCAAAACTCAAAAATGCAAAATTATCTTATTACAATGGTGATTTTAAATTAGCAAAAGCACATCTAGACATTCTAAAACTCGCTACTTCAAGAGAAATTGCTAATGATGCAATGGATTTGTCTATTCTGATTCAAGACAATACAGGCTTGGATTCTTCTGAAACAGCAATGAGAGAATATGCAGCCATTGATTTACTTGTTTTTCAACAGCAATATGAAGATGCTTTGAGAGAATATGAAAAAATGCGTTCTCACTTTGAAGACCATTCCCTAACTGATGAGATTTATTGGAAAGAAGCAACTATTTTACAGAAAATGGGACGTTTTGAAGAGGCAGCCGAAAAACTAAAAACAGTTCTGAAACTCAATCCAACAGATATTTTTGGCGATGATGCAAACTTTCTTCTAGGAAAAATTTATGAGGAAAATCTGAAAAACACCGAAAAAGCAGAAGAGTATTACAAAAAACAATTGGTAGATTATCCGGGTAGTGTTTATGTAGTCGAAGCTAGAAAACGGATAAGAAGATTGAGAGGAGAAATTGTAAACTGATTTTTCAACGATTGCTAAGGTTAGATTACTAACCATTAGCAACGTCTTTTTATTATTTTTGGCTTTAATTCTAAATTTTGACTTCTAAATTCTAACTTTATTTTATTTCATTGCATTTGCCTTTACTTCTTAATTCTGACTTCTAAATTCTAACTTTATTCTATGTTACACCTTCAACTCCCAACCGACCCACGCTGGACAGAATTAGCGCAAGAAAGTATCGAAGCTATTTTGACAGACCACGCTTATTGCGAACAAAAAGCAGCCTCTTCTTGTATTTCTTTGATTGTTATGTACAATCATTTACCAAAACTCGTCAATACACTCTCGCCCATTGTAGCCGAAGAGTGGTCGCATTTTGAAATGGTTTTGGAACAGCTTCGAAAACGAAACCTAACTTTTGGAGGCAAACGAAAAGATGAATATGCGTTGAAATTACGCAATTTTATGGTAAAAGGAGGAAGTGAAGAAATGCGTCTTTTGGATAATTTATTGGTTAATGCGCTGATAGAAGCACGTAGTTGTGAGCGTTTTAAAATGCTTTCCAATACAATAGAAGACGAGGAATTAAGGAAATTTTATCGTGAACTAATGGTTTCGGAAGCTCGTCATTATACCGTTTTCCTTTCTTTGGCAAAAGAATATTTACCAAAAGAAAAAGTAGATAAACGCTGGCAGCAGTTTTTGAATTATGAATCTGAAATTATGGAAAGTTTGGAACTTCGTGGAGATAGAATGCACTAAATTTCTTAATTGTGAATAATGAATTGTGAGTTGTGAATGAATGATTGTTCTCTAATGTATTTTACTTACCCTCTTCCTCTCTCAATTCTTTAAGAAACTCACTTGCAGGACGAGTTCTTCCATGTTTTACATCTTCTAATCCTTCCTTTATTCCTTTCCAAATTTCTCTTGCAGCAGGACTTAATTTAGCTTCCTTTTCGGCTAAAGAAGTTTTTTTATTTACTTCTTTCTCTGTTTTCGGTCTAGTTTGCATAATTATATTTTTGTAAAATGATTTTTTATAAACACGTTTCTAATTTTCTTCTTCTGAATTAAAATTATCTATCAAATCATCTAATTCTGAATCTGAAACAGTATCTTTTTCACTCTTATCATAAATGGAAAGCAAGACAACTAAATCGTCAATAATTTGAACTAAAGTAATTACTCTAGCTCCTCCAGATTTTCCTTGATTTTTAGAAGAAATAGCCATTCTAATTTTATAGCAATTTTTGCCTAATGCTTGTCCTTGCGTTGGATTAGTAGTCAAGTCTTCAAATAATGAAAATACATCACTTTCCAAAGATTTATATTTTTTCTTCAACTGTTTAGACTGTTTTTTAAAAGATTGAGCGATTTTAATTTTTGCCATTATTTGTCGTCGTCCTCTCTTAATTCCTTCAAAAATTGTTCGACAGAAATTAATCTACCATGTTTTACATCTTCCAGTCCTTCTTTTATTCCTTCCCAAATTTCCTTTGCAACAGGACTTAATTTAGCTTCTTTTTCAGCTAGAGAAGATTTTCTGTTTTTTTCGTTTTCTGTTTTTGGTTTAGTTTGCATAGTTTTTTTGTTTAAAATGGTTTCTTATAAATCGTTCTTTTAGTTTTCTTCTTCTGAATTAAAATCATCTAACAAATCATCTAATTCTGAATCTGATATAGTTTCTTTTTCACTTTTATCATAAATTGAAAGCAAGACAACTAAATCGTCAATAATTTGAACTAAAGTAATAATTCTTACTCCTCCAGATTTTCCTTGGTTTTTGGAAGAAATAGCCATTCTAATTTTATAACAGCCTTTTCCTAAAGATTGTCCTTGTGTTGGATTATTAATGACATTTTCTCCTAACACTTCCAAATCTTCAATCAAAGACTTGTGTTTTTTGGACAAACGCTTTACTTGCTTGTTGAATCTTTTTGAGGCTTTTAGTTTCATTGTGCTTCCTTTTTTTCCTCTTCTTCCCTTTCTTCTCTTAATTCTTTCAAGACTTGTTCGAAGGGAATCAATCTTCCATGTTTTACATCTTCCAATCCCTCTTTTATTTCTTCCCAAATTTCTCTTGCAGCAGGACTTAATTTGGCTTCTTTTTCAGCTAGAGAAGATTTTTTACTTTTTTCGTTTTCTGTTTTTTCTTTAGTTTGCATAGCTTTTTTGTTTAAAATGGTTTCTTATAAATACGTTTTTTTGAGGTTTTAGTTTATACTCAAGATTAATCAGTTTTCGACTTTTGCTTCTAAACCCTTAGGGTTTAAAAAAGCACTTTTCAAACAAAAAATAAATTTTCAGTTGCCGAAATTTGATTACGAATGAGTATACTCTAGTAACTATTTCTCTCTTTTTAAAATTTCAGCTACTTTCTTTAAATTTTCAAAGTTTCCTTTTGAAAAAATATTACCATAACTTTCTTTTAAGTCTAAAAAGTTTGGGTTTGATAGTACTTTATCTATGACACTCAGTTTTAGGTTCAGTTCACTACTTAAATTAGGAATTTCCCTTTCCATACTTTTAAGTTCTTTTATTTTGTTTTCTATGTCTTTGTATTTTTCTATACGTTTACTTAAAGATTTTATTTTGTGCCATTGATAATCTTCAATAGAATCTGGTTTCTCATGTTCAAGATCCAATATAGATATTTGTTCTAAAATATTTAAAGCATTATCAAATCCCTCTTTCTTTTTATTTTGTTCCTTCCAATCATCCTTAAACTTTTGCACCAACTCTACTTCTTCATCTAAATGTTCTAAAATTTCATTTTCAAGTAAACTTTCTTTATAAGAAGATGAATAAGAATTCTGTACTATATCCCTTAGCCATTGTTTCAAATAAATAGATTTGAGAAAATAAAGATATACCTCCCAGTCCTTTTCCATTATAAAATCAGGTTTATCTTTATCTAACTCTTCTGTTATTTTCTTTAGACTATTAGCATAGCCAATTATTTTTTGCTTCTTAATAAGGAAAATTAAATTTGCAAAACTTGATACTTCCTTGATTTGAGTCCAATTTCTGTCGGAAATATTTTTCGGTTTTTCTAATTCATATATTTTATCTGATTGGTATTCAAATAGCGTAGACAAGATAGTTTCTGTTACATTATATATTAGTGAATTTGTAGCTTTTTTTGTTATTAACTCCCATTCTTCAATGCTAACATAGTCTTCTTTATCCTTGTTAAGCCATTTATAAGCTGCCGTTTCTTTAATAGTTATGCTATAATTAGTTTTAAAAAGACTTTCTATACTTTCATTTCTTATTTTCTTCCACTTTTCTTCACTTAATATATAGAATGGCTGTTTTCGTTTTAGTATTTTTTCGCCACTATTTATTGCTTCGAAATAGAGACTATCTTTTAGTGCTGACCTCATAAATAAGATAAAAATAGCTACATATATTGAAGCTATAATGAGAAGAGAAACAAATTCACTTGATTCACTTGAGTCTGTAATTGGATTTCCGACACCTTTAGAGTATCTAATTTCAATATCTTCATTGCTAATATTTCCTTTAGTTTTTCTAAAAACTATATTGAAACTTGCATTTGAGGGCAAACGAATATATGAAATTTCAAAATACAACTTTTCTTCATCCGATATAATTCTTACAGAATCTAAAAGAGCATATTTATTCATTTCGTATGATGAAACATCAATATTTTTGATTTTAATTGAAATATCTTTTGCTTCTAAGTCTCCTAAATTATATATGGACAACTGCTGAATGTTGCCTTGATTTGTAGAATCATTAAAACGATATTTTATACTTTCAGATAAACCATATTTTAGGTTAGCTTTTTCATTAGCATTCTGTTGAAAAAAATATACAATAATAGAACCTATTACCATAACAACAACGCCTATTATAACTTTATTCATTTTTATTAATGTTTTATTAATGTTTTATTAAAAATTAAATTATGTATATTCCTTGAAAATCAATCCTCTACCACTCTCAACTTCGCAAAACTCAAAATAAGTGTTTTATCGCCTTCACTATCAAAACCAATAATGGCACGTTTTCCACTTGTTGAAGAATCAATTTTCTTTACTGTTCCAAAACCAAACTTTGGGTGTTCTACTCGTATTCCTTCCACAATATCCTCACTTTTACTAGAAACAAAAGGTTCATTTGTATTTACAGATTTCAAAGGTTTTAATTTGCTGCCTGTTTTGGTAACTTCCTTATCATTTTCTTTTTCTTGTGCTGCACGATGACGCATAAAATTAGTCATGTGATTTGGATTATTTCGTTGAATGGAACGAGAACGAGCATTGAATAATTCTTGGTCAATCTCAAACAAAAAACGAGAAGGTTCGCACGAATTAAAGCTCCCAAAACGGTAACGCTGCAAGGCATACGAAAGTGTCAGACGTTCTTTTGCACGAGTAACGGCAACGTAAAACAAACGGCGTTCCTCCTCCAAATCTTGCTGCGAAGTAATCATTCTTGAAGAAGGAAAAAGTTCTTCCTCCATTCCGACCAAATATACGTACTCAAATTCTAATCCTTTGGCTGCGTGAATGGTCATCATCGTAACAGCATCTTCATCCTCACTTGCTTGGTTGACAGACGATAAAAGCGCAACTTCTTGTAAAAAAAGTGAAAGCGAAGTATCAGGTTCTTCTGTCGTGGCTTCACTAATTTTATTCTGTACAAACTCTTGTGTAGCGTTCAAAAGCTCTTGAATATTCTCATATCTTGCTCGTCCTTCTAGCGTTTCGTCATCAAAAAGTGCTTTTACAACTCCTGAATGTTGGGCGATATATTTTGCTGCTGTAAAAGCATCGTTTTCAGAGGCGATAAGTCGGAATGCTTCGGCTAATTGTCCAAATTTTTCTACACTTGTTCCTGCTCGTCCTTTTAAATAGGCTGATGCGTGGCGAGTAATTTTTGAAAGTGGAACGTTGTTTTCTCTTGATGCTAAAAATACTTTCAAAACGGTGGTGTTTCCGATTCCTCTTTTGGGATTATTTATAGCTCTTCGTAATGCGCCTTCGTCTTCTGGATTGACTGCCAAACGGAAGTAAGCCAACATATCTTTGATTTCTTTTCGTTGGTAAAATGAAAGTCCACCGATGATTCTGTATTTTATATTTAGTCGTCTTAATGCTTCTTCCATCGTTCTGGATTGTGCATTGGTACGGTATAAAATGGCAAAATCGTTTAATCTTGCGTTTTTTTGCGCTCTAGTTTCAAAAATATTTCCTGCTGTTATTCTTCCTTCTTCTTGGTCTGATGTGGCTCTGATTAATTCTATTTTTTCTCCTGCAATATTTTCTGTCCAAACATTTTTAGGAATTTGATTTTTATTGTTTTTTATTATTTTGTTAGCAGCTTCTACAATCGTTTTGGTCGAACGGTAATTTTGTTCTAATTTAATAATTTCCAAATCTGGATAATCTCTTTCAAAATTTAGAATATTGCGAATATCTGCACCACGAAACGCATAAATACTTTGTGCATCATCTCCTACCACACAAATATTAAGGTTTACGGCAGCCAGTTTTTTGATAATTTTGTATTGAGCAATATTTGTATCTTGAAATTCATCAATCAAAATATACTTAAAACGGTGTTGGTATTTGTGTAGAATATCTTTATGATCACGAAAAAGCATAAAAGTTTGATACAATAAATCATCAAAATCCATTGCATTGGCTTTAAAACAACGAGCTGCATATTCTTGATAAATCTTCCCAAAATGTGGACGTTTTGCCATTGCATCTTCCGACAAAAATTCTGCATTCTGATTGTATTCTTGGGGAGAAATAAGCGCATTCTTCAAGCTACTAATTCGATTATAAATTCCTGCTGCTTGATAAATCTTGTCATCAATACCCATTTCTTTGATGATATTTTTCAAAAGTGTTTTCGAATCATCAACATCATAAATACTAAATCCTTGACGGTAGCCCAATCTATCGCCATCAAAACGCAAAATACGAGCAAACATAGAGTGAAACGTTCCCATCCATAAATCTCTGCCTGTTGTGCCTACCAAATTTTCGATACGCTCACGCATTTCTTTAGCTGCTTTGTTGGTAAAAGTAAGAGCTAAAATTTGCCATGGAGAAGTTCCGTTTTCTAATAAATTGGCTATTCTATAGGTCAAAACACGAGTTTTGCCCGAACCTGCACCTGCAATCAACAGACATGCACCTTCGGTTTTGAGTACGCCTAATTGCTGTTTTTCGTTTAAATCTTTTATAAAATCTATCATTCTTTATATTTGTTTGTCGCTCGTGAGGACACGAGCAACGGAGATGTTATTTTCTATGCCATTGCTCGTGTCTCCACGAGCGATTAAAAAAAACCTTTTCTATTCTACTAAGCAAAGTTACAGAAAAATTAGCAAGTGAAAAGAATTATGAAAGGGAAGTAGTTTTATTCTATACGGATATTCTGAACGTTATTTTTCATTTCGTTTAATTGATAAAATACTGATTTTTGTAACGAAACTTTGAAAATGATTAATGTATCTTTCGAATTTTTGGAAATAAGTTTTATAATACTTTCTGTTTTGCTCAAAAAATATTTTTTACTTCCATTACTTTTTTTCAATTCTAATTCTATTTCTTCTCCGTTAATCGTAACTATTTTTAATTTATAAAAGAAATATCTCAAATGCGTAGAAGAAGGATAATAGAATTTAATACTACTTATTTTGTCATAGTTGATATAAAAATTAGCTTTCTCTTGGTGTAAATACAAACACAATCTGTTTCTTTCAAAAAATACAACAGGTGCATAGGTGGATTCTTGTATTTTTACTTTCTTTGTATCAAAAAATAATTTGGGATAAAAAAAGGCTGCTATAAATGGAAAAGCTACAACGAGAACAGAAATAAAAAAGATAGTATTTAGTTCTTCATTCGTCAGATTAGGGATGAAAAAACAAATCAAACATATTATAATAGAAATAATCAAAATTATATTCAAAACAGGACTTCTATCTATGTTGAAATTTTCTAAAGTAAGTCGTATATTTTCTTTTTCTGTTTTTATAGATTTAGGAATAGACATAGTTCGCTCTTCTTTTTTCCACAAACTAGTATTGCTTTTCGCTAGTCTATTTATAATTATGGTTTTGTCTTCTGATAAAATATAATAGAGAACATTAGTAGAAAATATCTTTGATATAACTAATTCTTTTGCTCGTGGAAAAATATAAAGTGTCCTTTTAGATTCACAATGCCGTTTCCCCATATATTCCCAACTAGACTTCAAAAAAGCAGATTTACAGTTTGCACAAAAAACAACTTCATCTCCTTCTACAATCAAATCTCCTGTAATTGGGTCTTTGCGCTGTTCGTTTAGAAAATGAATATGTTTTTGATTTGAAATTTTATGAATGTGCATTTTTTTTGGTACTTCAGCATTCTCCACTTTATGAAGGATGAAGTTAGATTTTAGAATTAATGAAATTATGAACTGAAAACTTTTGAAACTCTTTTGTTTTTATTAACTGATGTTACGCAATTAAAAAGCTACCACCACCTTCTTCGTTTTTTTGTTTCTACTCTATTCTAAAATAGGAGTAATTTTAATAAAACGGAAAAGTAGATTCCTGTAAAAAGTAGTAGTTACTTTCCCACGAATAAATTCGTGGGTTTGGTCTAAACTTCTCTAAACTTTGATGTTGCGTAACATCAGTTATTAATAGAAAAGGTTTTTTTATAAAAAAATTTCTTTCGGATATTCTACATTTACCAAAAAAAGTCCATTTGAAGGAACAGAAAAGCCTGCTGATTTTCTATTTTTATCTAAAATAATTTTCTCAAAATCTTCTATTTCTATCTTTCCTTCTCCTACCAAAAAAAGAGAACCTATAATGGCACGAACCATTCCTCTCAAAAATCAATTTGCAGAAATAGTAAAACGCCAAAATTCAGTCTGACTATCCTTCTCTTTTGTCCAAATCGCTTTACTAATCTCACATTCAAAATTACTTACCTGCGTTTTTACCTTACTAAAAGATTCAAAATTTGTGTGATTTAATAAATATTCGGCTGCTTTGTTCATTTTCTCAAAACGAGAGTCATCCAGACCCTTATTTTTTCTGTGAAAATGAGCGTGATTTATCAAAAATGGATTTTTTTCAAGAATTACATGATAATGATATATCCTTAAAAAAGCATCAAAACGAGCATGTGCAGTTTCTATAACTGGAATAACTTTTAAAATAGCAATTTGAGGAGGTAAAAAACTATTCATTCGATATTTTAAATCTTCTACATTAATCTTAGTTGAAGTATCAAAATGCGCAAATTGTTTTTTGCAATGTACGCCTGTATCAGTTCTTCCACTTCCTGTAACAGGCGTTTGTGTTCTCAAAATTTTTGATAAACCATCTTCAATAATTGATTGAATAGTTTTTGGGGTATTATTTTGAGATTGCCAACCGTGGTAATTTGTGCCTTCGTAAGCTATTTCTAAAAAATGACGCATAAGATTGAGTAAGTTGTTGGTGTATTTGAAATACTAGAGTAATCACATCTAATTTAAGGTATTTTTGAATTAATTTTTATTTTTGTAGATGAACAATATTAACTTTTTGAAGAAATGGAAGACTATTGTATCACAGGTAGGTAAATCGCATCTACTTTGGACTTTTTTTGATTTCAAGCTGTAAAATATTAAAATTTGACGTTTTATAAACAAAAATAGACTCTTAGGAAAGTAAAAACCGTCATATAATTATGAATAAATTAAAACAATTTTCAAGTTTTGAAGAACTAAAAGCAGATGCAAAACCTGCAACAAATATGGAAGAAGCACTAAAAAGACACGAAGAATTTAAAGAAGCAATGATTTTTCTTAGAAGTAAAATAGTCATAAAACCAACCCTAAATCAAGATGAAAAGCAAAAAACAACGTAATAAAGAGAGAATTTTAAAAGAATTGAAAGAGGCTGTTTTAGAAGTAAAACAAGCTCGTAAAGAAGGTAGACAACTAAAAACTTTAGAGGATTTTTTGAAAGAACTTGAAAATGAGTAGTTTCATTTGTAGGGAAAATGGCTTGCCTTTTCCTAAACGGTCTTTCCTCTTTGATAACGCTCTTTTCTAATGATACTTACTTCTTTTACAATTTCCTCTAGTGTGATTGTTGCTTTTGTTCCTTTACTTAATCGTTGTGCTTCTGCCATCATAACCTGACGTTCCATTGCTTTTCTAAATGCTTCTTGTTCTGCTTCTGATAATTGTGTGGCTAAATTACGAATTTGTTCTACTCGTTCTTGGGTACTCATATTCTAAAAAAATTAAAAGTAAATTATTGATTTCTTCTCTATTAAAACGTAAGAAACATCTAAAAAGGTTTGATTACTCACAAAAAAACCTTCTTCAAATAATAAATTATTCAAAGAAGGTTCTATAAAAACACCTTGCCTTTCCCTAAACACTCCTTCCTGTTTGTAGAATGAGAAAAGGCAAACTATTTTAGAATGAAAATTTAATTCCCACTTGCAACAGAAATACATCTACTCGCAAATCTAAGATTTGCCAAACTGATAAATCGTAGTCGCAGACTACGCTTAACGAGGGGTGAAAAACAAAACTTTATACGATAGAAAAGGAATAAATTTTAACAATTTTTCTAAAGGTTAGACTTGGTTTTACCATAGTTTTCAGGGGGTGCAGTTTTCATCTTTTATACTTATAGGTCTTTGTTGATTTGTGTCCATTTATCTGACTATGAGAGTAGATTGATATTTCATTTAAATGTATTTTTCCTTTATAAATTACACTCAGTCCTTCCCTTCCTTTCCATCCAGTTTTAAAGAATATACTATCACTTTTGATGGAATAAGTGCCAGTATAGATGAAAGGACTTTGTTCATCTCTATTAAACCAGTTCTTAACTTTTTTTAAATTATCACTAGATGTAGTTGATATAACTGTTGAATCATCGTAAAACTTCAAATAATAATAATATCCATCTCCAGCTTTATCTGTTTGATATAATCCTTTGGTTTTAATAGAAAAAGTAGTCTTAAGTACTCTTTCTTTTTTATTTGTATCTGTTTGAAGTATTTTTTCATTTTGTTCTGTAGGTGGAAAATTACTTTTTACCTTATTTTCAGCATTTTCTTTCAAATTAATATTACTATCTTCTTCACTTCTGTTTGCATTGAAAGTTTCTATACTATCTTTATTATTTGTCAATAACTTTTCATCTCTATTATTCCTATTCAAAGAATTTGCAAATATTATTACAAAAAGTACGCATAAACACATTACCAATATGTATGCAAAGATAAGTTTAGTTTTACCTTCTTTACTTTTATTTACCTTTTGTTTTATTGTTTCTTCCCGTCTTTTCAAATCATTCTCTCTTTTAGTTTGCCTTTCATCAACTTCACTTTGTTTACGTTTTAACTCTTCCTCTCGTTTCTTTAACTCTTCCTCTTTTTGTTTACTATAATTATTATTTGGTTGATTATTATATTGCCTGTTTAAAAATTCTTTCAAACGTATATCATAGCTACTTTTCTTGCTTGGACTGCTAAGTATTTCGTAGGCTTCATTAATTGATTTAGATTTTTTTTCAAAAAACTCTCTTTGTTGTGGATTTACGTCAGGGTGAAACTTTTTTACTAATGCTTTATATGCTGCCTTTATCTCATCAAAAGAAGCATTAGTTTCTAAGCCAAGTATATCATAGTAGTTTTTCATAGAATTTAATAATAATAATTACCTGCTAACTTCATTTGTAACAATACTTGAATCTATCAATTTTATAAGTGTACAATTATATTATTTGTTATTGGTATATCCAAGTTTGTGAAAAGAGAAAATATAGTGTATAGTAAAATTTTAACAATGATACGAAATTTAACCGTTCAATTTTGTATCTCTGTATATGACACTACCAAAGACTTGAAGCATTTTACCATAATCTGAATTTTGCTCTAAAGACTGTTTTAAGTTTTCTTGATTTATTTCTAATCCATTATCTATAAACGTATCATCGAATGTTTGAAATGAATTAAGTATATGAGGATTACATACAAATAAATTATTCTTTCTATATCCAATTATATAATGAGGAAATAATCCACCTGTTAATGTAAATTCCTTTTGCTTAGGGTAGTAATCACTAAAATATATTGGTAATCCTTTCAATAAAATAAATTCACTAGATGTATGAATAATTTCAATAGAAGTCCCGAATCTCTCAAGAGGCTTAGGTAACCAGTAATATAATATAATTCCGTCTTTAGTTGAAAAATCTTCAGCTACTTTAAGTTCAGTAGACAACGAAACACAAAAAGAAAGTTCATTGTAGTTACCCATTTCTCCAATAGTATGCAGAAGTCTTATGTAGTAATTTTTAACCTTGAATTTATCTAAAAAATTAAATTTTCCAATTTTATTTATAAAATCATTTTGGTTCTCATTTCTACAAAAATATTCTTTGAATAAAGGATTTAAATTTTTAAAATTTATGACAACTTCCTTCCGTTTTTTAGTTAAAACAGTCCTAATTTTTATAAAAATTTTTTTAAAAGCCTCATCTGATACATCTTGGATTAAATCTAAAAAGTCATTAGTTTCAATTTGTTTCTTGATGTTTTCTTTCAAATAGGATTTTGATTTTTCGCCAAAAGAGAATAAAAATCTCATTTTTCCATTATCTTCTCCTTTTTTACTAATTTTTTTAATTCGTTTTTTTAATAAGTCTTCTAAAGTTCCTCTGTAAAATAATTGTATGTCATTATCAGTAATTGATTTATTCAGCCAAATATTAAAATCTTTAGCTCTTTGCTGCTGATAATCATTTAATTCAATTAACTTATCATTATTACCGATAATTCTTAATTCAAGATTATTGAACATTATTATTAGGTTTAAAATAAAAAATAAAAAACCTATAAGGTTTCCAAAAACCTTATAGGTTTGAATAAAATTAAAACCTACATATTCCTCCTATACTGCCCCCCAACTTCAAACAAAGCTCTAGTAATCTGTCCTAACGAACAGGTTTTAGTAGCTCTCATTAAGTGTTCAAACATATTTTCGTGTTTGATGGCTGCTTTTTGAAGGTCTTTGAGTATTTGCTGATTTTTTTGTTCGTCAAAAGAATGTAGCGACTTGAGCATATTTATTTGATACTCTTTTTCTTCTTCTGTCGAACGAATTACTTCGGCAGGAATAACGGTAGGCGAACCCTTCGAAGACAAAAATGTATTTACACCCACAATCGGATATTCGCCTGTGTGTTTTTGCATTTCGTAATACATACTTTCTTCCTGTATTTGTGTGCGCTGAAACTGTCTTTCCATCGCTCCCAAAACTCCACCACGCTCTGTAATTTGGTCAAAAATCTTCAAAACAGCTTCTTCTACCAAATCAGTCAGTTCTTCAATAATAAACGAACCTTGCAACGGATTTTCATTTTTTGCTAATCCTAATTCTTTATTGATGATAAGCTGAATCGCAACAGCACGACGAACAGAATCTTCCGTTGGTGTCGTTATGGCTTCGTCGTAAGCGTTGGTATGCAGCGAGTTACAGTTGTCGTAAATGGCATACAAGGCTTGTAGAGTAGTACGAATATCATTAAAATCAATTTCTTGTGCGTGAAGCGAACGCCCCGAAGTTTGGATATGATATTTTAGTTTTTGCGCTCTATCGTTTGCTCCGTACTTGTTTTTCATCGCCTTTGCCCAAATACGACGAGCCACACGCCCAATAACAGAATATTCTGGGTCAATTCCATTCGAAAAAGAAAAACGAGAAATTCGGTGCAAAATCATTAATATCCATTCCTCTACTCAAATAATATTCGGCAAACGTAAAACCGTTACTCAATGTAAAGGCAAGTTGCGTAATTGGATTTGCGCCTGCTTCTGCAATATGATAACCCGAAATAGAAACCGAATAGAAATTTTGAACGTGATGGTCAATAAAATACTGCTGAATATCTCCCATGAGTTTTAGCGAAAATTCGGTACTAAAAATACACGTATTTTGCGCTTGGTCTTCCTTCAAAATATCAGCTTGAACCGTTCCACGTACTTGTGTGAGTGTTTTTGCTTTAATTTTATCATAAATTTCTTTATCCAAAACTTCATCGCCTGTTGCTCCTAAAAGCATCAACCCTAAACCGTTATTTCCTTCTGGCAAACCTCCATTATAAGTAGGACGAATTTTGCCTTCATATTTTTTCTTGACTTTTGCCTCAACTTCTTCCTCTAAACCGTTTTCTTTGATGTAAATTTCACATTGCTGATCAACGGCTGCATTCATAAAAAAGGCACACACCGTAGCAGCAGGTCCAATTAATGGTCATTGAAACCGAAGTCGTTGGGTCAGCCAAATTAAAACCTGAATAGAGTTTTTTTGCATCATCCAAACAACATACATTTACACCCGAATTACCCACTTTTCCATAAATATCTGGACGATAATCTGGGTCTTCTCCATACAATGTTACCGAATCAAAAGCCGTCGAAAGTCGTGCAGCAGGCATTCCTTTTGAAAGATAATGAAAACGTCTGTTTGTGCGTTCGGGACCTCCTTCGCCTGCAAACATACGAGTAGGGTCTTCGCCAGTACGCTTAAACGGAAAAACGCCAGCCGTAAATGGAAATTCTCCCGGTACATTTTCTTGTAAATTCCATTTCAAAACATCTCCCCACGCTTTGTATTTTGGTAGCGAAATTTTAGGAATTTTGGATTGAGAAAGAGAAACGGTATAAGTCTTTAAACTAAATTCTTTATTACGAACTTTATAAACAAAATCATCAGCTGTATAAGTAGCTACTTTTGCTTGCCAATCTTCAATTATTTTCCAGTTTGTACCTTCTAAAGTGAGTTTTATTTGTTCGAAAGTATCTTTCAAGCCATTTATAATAGAATCTTTCAGTTCTTTTTCTAGTTCTTCATTCTCTGAAATAGAATGAATAGAAAGTTCTAAACCGTATAATTTTTGTGCAATTTCGGCTTGGTCTTCTACATTTTTATCATAACGACGATTACTTTCACTAATTTCTGACAGATAACGAACTCTTGAAGGAGGAATAATATACTGTTTTTCAGACGTAGAAGCCGATATTTTGAAAGTAGAATCAAATAATTTTGTAGGCGAATTTTCACTAACTTTATTAATTTGGTCAATCAAAGCACGATACAACGTATTCATTCCAACGTCATTAAACTGCGATGCAATCGTACCATAAACAGGAATTTCTGAATCTGGTGTATCCCACAAATTACGGTTTCTTTTGTACTGTTTTTTGACATCACGAAGCGCATCTAAAGCACCACGTTTGTCAAATTTATTGAGTGCAATTACATCAGCAAAATCAATCATATCGATTTTTTCTAACTGCGAAGCTGCACCATATTCTGGTGTCATAACGTATAAAGAAGCATCAGAATGGTCTGTAATGGCTGTATCAGATTGTCCAATTCCAGAAGTTTCAACGATAATCAAATCAAATTCGGCTGCACGCAAAATATCAATCGCATCTTGAACGTATTTTGAAAGAGCTAAATTAGACTGACGAGTAGCCAAAGAACGCATATAAACACGGTCGTTTGTAATCGAATTCATACGAATACGGTCGCCTAAAAGTGCGCCACCAGTACGACGACGAGAAGGATCAACTGAAACAATGGCAATCGTTTTGTCTTCAAAATCCATCAAATAACGTCTTACAAGCTCATCAACAAGCGAAGATTTACCTGCACCACCTGTTCCTGTAATTCCCAAAACAGGAGCTACTTCTTCTGGAATAAGTGTTTTTATTTTCTTTATAATTTCCTTATTCTTTTCTGGATAATTTTCAACTGCCGAAATAATCCTGCCTATTGTCTTCGAATTTCTTTCTTTTATTGTTTCTACTTCGCTAATTTCTACATCGTGTCCTGTTGGAAAATCAGTTTGTTCAAGCAAATTATTTATCATTCCTTGAAGTCCCATTGAACGACCGTCATCTGGATGATAAATTTTGGTAATGCCGTAATTATGCAGTTCTTCTATTTCAGAAGGCAAAATCACACCTCCACCACCACCAAAAAGTTTGATATGTCCTGCACCTCGCTCTTTCAAAAGGTCGTGCATATATTTAAAATATTCTACGTGTCCACCTTGATACGAAGTAATGGCAATCGCTTGTGCATCTTCTTGAATGGCACAATTTACAATTTCTTCTACCGAACGGTTGTGTCCTAAATGAATCACTTCTGCACCTGAAGATTGAATAATTCGGCGCATTATATTTATAGCTGCATCGTGTCCATCAAAAAGTGCTGCTGCTGTAACGACACGCAGTTTGTTTTTTGATGTATAAGGCAATGGAATTGGAGGATTTGTACTCATGGTATGTTTGTGTTGTATATATTTTTTTGCTTTTTGTAGAATTTTCTTTATGGTACGCTTCTCACTCTAAAGAGTGAGCTACATTTGATTGGCTATATTATTTCTCTTTTTTACAAAAATAGTAAGAAAAAGCCAGACTAAACGTACTGTCAAATAGTTGAGCAGTACAAATTTGTTAATTTACAGATTGTATTTACCATTAGTAACGTCTATTTTCTCCAAAAATACAAGCCTGCCAAAGTAAAAACTAACTTTCTAAAAAATTATACTCTAAGAAATGAATCAACAAATTTGTACCTTGTAACTACTTAAAAGAACGTTTTAACAAAAAGTTTTTGAAGATACATGCATATTCTAATTAGATTTATTCATCCTCCTCTTTTTACTCAGTTTAGTTTCACATAGTTTAGCAATATCTAAAAATATTGTGTTAAGACTATTGTGAATATTAAACATTATCACAGTTAATTTAGTACTGTTCATTTTTCCATAGTGACAAACCTGTCTCTATGGAAAAATAAGACTGTTTTACTTTTCTATAACAATTGATTAGTGGACCTATAGATAACTGTGATAACGTTTAATTTACGAAAAATAAATTTTGACTTTCCTCTTAGAATAGGTTTTTAATACTTTTTTAACACAGCTCAAACCAAACTTATCATAAATATTTTAGACAAAATGATAAGAAATTCATTTTTAATCAAAAAATCGTTATTTTTGCAGTATCAAATCTATGAAAAATGATTCTTGCCTTTATTGGTGTTTTAGCGTAGCGACATCAACAAAACGTATATTCAGAATACACATTCAAAATTTAAAATAAAATCAACTATGTTAAATACACTTCTCTTTATCGGTGGACTTGGAGCTTGGGAAATTGCTCTTATTATGCTTATTGTCCTTGTTTTCTTTGGCGCAAAACGCATTCCTGAACTAGCTCGTGGAGTAGGTCGTGGAATCCGTGAATTTAAAGATGCAACAAGTGAAGTTCGTAATTCAATAGAATCAGAAAGTAAAAAAGAAGACGTTTCTACTAAAAAAGAGGCTTAATATAAAAGTATAACAGACTTCTTAGTCTGTTTGAAATAATAGAATATAAATTAATACGAAAGAAAACGAGCAGAATTTTGTAAATTCTATGTTTTCCTTCGTATTTTTGTTTTTATAAATAATTATTAATGTTACTCGTGTCCTTACGAGCGACACAAAATATACATTTCTCAATTCGTAATTGAAATTCCATTGAATACTATCTCAGAAACTACTATAAATTCATTCGCTTCTACTAAAAAAGCCATTCAAAACAAAACACGTACTTGTGTAGAACTCGTCGATCATTATTTGAAAGTCATTAACGAAAAAAATCCTTCTCTAAATGCTTTTTTGGAAGTTTATGAAGAGCAGGCAAAAACACAAGCAAAACTCGTCGATGAAAAAATCCAAAACGGAACAGCAGGAAAACTAGCTGGAATGATTGTCGGATTAAAAGACGTTTTGTGTCATAAAGACCACAAATTAGGTGCAGCTTCAAAAATGTTAGAGGGTTTTGAATCTCAATTTGATGGAACAGCCGTAGAGCGACTTTTGAAAGAAGATGCTATTGTAATCGGTCGCCAAAATTGTGATGAGTTTGCAATGGGTTCTTCGAATGAAAACTCTGCTTTTGGAGTTGTAAAGAATGAAATCGGTACAAACAGAGTTCCGGGTGGAAGCTCTGGAGGTTCTGCCGTTGCCGTTCAAGCAGGAATGTGTATGGTTTCGTTGGGTTCTGATACAGGTGGTTCGGTGCGCCAGCCTGCTGCTTTTTGTGGAATTGTTGGACTAAAACCTACTTATTCACGCATTTCTCGTTATGGTTTGATTGCCTTTGCATCGTCTTTTGATAGCATCGGAATTTTTGCAAATAATGCTGCTGATGTAGCCATTACCTTAGAAGTAATTGCAGGAAAAGATGGTAATGATAGTACGGTTTCTCAAAGAGAAGTTCCGAAATATTCAGAATTAGTAAATCAAGATTTGGGTAATAAAGAAAGTAAAAAGCCTAAAATTGCTTATATCAAAGAAACTCTACATAGTGAAGGATTAAGCGAAGAAATAAAAGCTGCCACAGTTGCCAAAATTGAAAAGCTAAAAAGCGATGGTTATGAAGTAGAAGAAGTTGATTTTTCACTTTTAAAATATGCGTTGCCAACTTATTATATTCTGATTACAGCAGAAGCAAGTACTAATCTATCAAGATACGATGGTGTTCGTTATGGTTTCCGTAGTCCGAATGTTACTGATTTGGAATCGATGTACAAAAAAACACGTACAGAAGGTTTTGGTAAGGAAGTCAAGCGAAGAATTATGTTAGGAACGTTTGTTTTGAGTGCCAGTTATTACGATGCTTATTTTACGAAGGCACAAAAAGTAAGGCGCAAAATACAGGAAGCGATGAAAGAATTATTTACAAAATATGATTTTATTATCTCTCCAACAACACCTACAACAGCTTTTGAAATTGGGAAGTACGAAGGCGAAACGGTAGAACTTTACTTAGCCGATTTGTTTACTGTTCCTGCTTCTGTGGTCGGAATTCCTGCTATTTCTATTCCAAACGGAACAGACAAAGAAGGTTTGCCTATCGGTTTGCAAATAATGGGAAATTATTTTTCAGAAGATAAATTGTTGGCTTTTGCTAGTGAGTTGATGAAGTAGGATTTATAATTGAAACGTAAACTCGTGATTAATCAATCTTATGAAATCTAACAAAATAGACCAACTCAACCAATCAAAAACTCCTATTATTGTTTTTGATAAAGAGCTAGAAAAATTACAAGGTGTTGTTCTCTTTCCCAAAAAATTAAAGAGGATAAACGAAATATTGAAAACGGCAGGTTTGCCTAAAGAAATTCCTGCAAGTAAATTTATTAAATCGTAGTGTTTAAAACCTCGTTGACGGTTTCATTTGAACCTCAACAACGGTTGATTGTAATAGAATTTGTGAAAAATCGTTTAAGTAATTACTTGAACGATTTTTTCTATTCTAAAATAAGCAAAAATCTACAAACCATTTTCCCTTTTCGTTTCGTCTATAATATGCTGCAAAGCTCCTAAAAGCAAATCTAATTCATTTATCAAAAAACGCTTTTCATCTATTGTAATCTGATTATTTTCATATCTAATAAAACGCCATTCTACACCTGTTGTAGAACAACCATAAAGAACTTTTATAGGATTTCCTTCTAGTTCATTTAGTTTTTTTGCACCAATAAGTTAAGCCGAAACTTGTAGCGTCCCTTGTTCTAAATCTTGCTTTTTGGCTTCTGTAATACAGAAAATAGGAGTTAAGACAAAATCTTGAATCCTGCTAAACGAAAAAACAAAATCACATTCTCCTCGCAATCCCAAATCTGTACTTACATCTAAATTTGCACCCGAATAAATAGAAAAAGAATGTTTGTTTATTTCACTTAGTTCTGTCAAAACAGGACTTACAAGACGTTCAGAACGTGATTTTTCACTCCCAAAACCCATTTGAGTAGATTTTTTTAGAGAAGCAACGAGCCATTCGGAAGCTGGAAGAGGAACAAGATTAGGAAATAAATTGGTAGCTCTAAACTTAATTTCAAACTTGTTTATTAAATCTAAATAGGTAAAATCGTTATATTCCATCTTTATTTATTTTTATTTTTTATACAAGTTAGTCAAAATATCGCACAAGAATTGATTGTATGACTTTTATTTAGTAGGTTTAATCAAGTAACTATCCATTCCGAATAATCCTACTTTTTTTATTTTTGTGTTTTGTTTATGCAACCCAAACGCTGGCTCTTCGAACCTTTACCTTCTAATGAACAAATTTCATTGCTTTCTAAGCAAATCAATGTTAGTACTATTCCTGCAACCTTACTCTTGCAGCGTGGAGTAAGTGATTTTGAAACTGCAAAAGATTTTTTTCGTCCTTCTCTTTCTCATCTGCATTCTCCTTCTTTGATGAAAGGAATGGAAAAAGCCGTAAATCGTTTGAAAAATGCCATAGAAAATAAAGAAAAAATTTTAGTGTATGGAGATTATGATGTCGATGGAGTTACTTCGGTGGCTCTAATTTTTGGCTTTTTGAGAAAGATTTATCCTGATACAGAAGAGCAAAAAAATCTTTATTATTATATTCCAAACCGAAATACAGAAGGCTACGGAATTACAAAACAAGGGTTAGAATTTGCAAAAAAAGAGGAAGTAAAACTGATTATCTGTTTAGATTGTGGCGTAAAGGCAAATGAGCAAATTCAGCAAGCCAAAGATTGGGGAATAGATTTTATAGTTTGCGACCACCATTTGCCAGACGAAGAATTACCTGCTAGTTTTGCAATGCTCAATCCAAAACAAAAAGGCTGTCAATATCCATTTAAAGACCTTTCAGCGTGTGCGATTGGCTACAAATTTTTACAAGGATTTTGTGAAAAAACAGAAAATTCTATACGAGATGTAGATTATTATTTGGATTTGGTAGCGTTGAGTATTGCTGCCGATTTAGTTCCGATAGTAGGAGAAAATAGGACTTTGAGTTCTTTTGGATTAGAAAAAATAAATAATGAGCCACTTCTAGGAGTGAAAGCATTACTGAATTTGATAAATGGATATGGAAAAAAAATAGGTGTTCGTGAGATTGTTTTTTCACTTGCTCCTCGTTTGAATGCAGCAGGACGAATTGGAGATGCTTATAATTCTTTGGAACTACTTTTGGCTTCATCGGATAAAGAAGCGAATAAATTAGCTAGAGAATTAAATCAAAAAAATGATGAGCGTCGTGATATAGAGCGTAAAATGATGGAGGAAATAGATGAAATTTTGAAAAAATCAGATCCCAAACGCAAGACAAACGTACTTTTTAGTAGAAATTGGCATAAGGGATTAGTTGGAATTGCAGCAGCTAAATGTGTAGAGAAAACCTATCGTCCGACCGTAATTCTGACAAATTCGGATTCTGATAATGGAGAACTGGCTGTCGGTTCGGCTCGTTCGATTTATGATTTTGATATTTATAAAGCTGTGGAGAGTTGTTCGGACTTATTGACACAATTTGGAGGACACAAATTTGCTTCTGGAATGTCTATGCCTATCGAAAACGTAGCACAATTTCAAGAGCGTTTTGAAGCTGCTGTAAAGGGTAATTTGGAAAAGGAACAACTTGTTCAGCCTGTTCGTGTAGATATGGAAATTGATTTCTCACAGATTACTCAAAAAATGTTTGCTATCATAAAACAAATGTCGCCTTTTGGTCCTCAAAATATGCGACCTGTTTTTGTGGCTCGTAACGTTCAACTTCTTTCTCCCAAAATTATAAAAGAAACACATTTGAGAGTACAAGTCAGACAAGGAACTTCTCTTTTTTCGGCTATTTCGTTTGGAAAGGCTAATTTTTTTAATCAAATAAATTCAAAATCTAGGTATGATATTGCTTTTTTGATAAGTGAAAATTTTTTTAGGGATAAAAGTTATTTGCAACTTGAAATTAGAGATATTTTGAAGGTGGAATAATTTTTTACGACAATAAATTCAAACTTAAATTGATTCGATTACCTTTAATCGGAAACAATGTTATAAAAATTACTTAGAATGCATTTAAATTTTTATTTATAGATTTTTTTTGAATACTTTCAATATAATTTTTCTACTATAGAATAAAGAGAATTTTTAGAAGGAGTGTTTCTTGTTAAACAAAAGAGTAAATCAATATACCTTCTAAGCAGTAATGTTGCTTCCTGCTTCAAAATACGTAAGATTACCAAATTTGGATTTTGGTAAGATGCTATGAATCTCAAAACAATCGATTATACATTTTTATCCAACGCTCTGGCATTTCTCCTCTATTAGCTTGTTGATAATCATTATAACTACAAGGAATAATCGATGGACGTTGATACGGGTTTTCTTCATTATCTTCTTCAAAATGTGGTGCAGGAACTTCTAACCACCATTTATCGGTCAATTTACTTTTATAAAAAACCATCATAAAGTCAGTTCGTCCTCCCATTGGAACAAGATATTTTATGTAAAACGGACTTCCAAAATCATATTCAGCTTGGCGATTATAAAATCCTTCTACAAAATACCAAATCATTGTCGAAATAATACTTGCTGTATGTCCGTATAAATCTAAGTCAGGATTATATTCGTAAAATCCTATTGAGGTCATCTGTACATTATTTCCTGCATACCAACAAATTCGTGTCGCTTCTTCTGCTGAAAGTCCAAAAGGTTGAGCGAGTTTGTTTGCTGCTGCATCGGCTGCACGAATAGCACTCAAATCAAAACTAAGTAAATCGGCAGTTCTTACAAGTGGTTCTATTTCTTCTGGTTTATCCCTAATTTTCCCTACTCCAACAACATCAAAATTTAGTTTTTGATATAATTTTATAAAATCTAACGGAATCAAATATTCTTGACTAGCCAAATGAGTAATATTAAATAAATAATTGGGTTGTAATTTTAATATTTTATCTATAAAACTATCTGCTGGGAAATTACTATTTACATCTAAATCAATCTTGGCATCAACACATAAAAGCGAAAGCATTTTGTCCAATGGTTTATAGGCTTCATATTGTGCCAACGTCAAATTGTGGCTTCCTCCAATAATTATTGGCAAAACATTTTTCTGTAAAAGTCTATAACACACTTCACTCAAACGCTCTTTTGTCTGACTTTCATCTTCTGTTAATCTCAAATTTCCTAAATCTATAATGTTATATTTGTGCGCTCGTCCTTTCTGCAAACGATATAATTTTTGACGAACAGCATCGGCAGCATTAAGCATCGATTTGTTTTCAGAGCCATTTTTGTCATCAACTCCAATGATTGCGATTTCGGCATCTTGCCACGAAGTATCAGCCGAAAAATTACCAGTCAAGATTTCAAACCATGTGTTTTTATGGTTTTGTCCATCAAAATTGGATAAGGAAGGTTTGTTGAAGAATAGTTCTAGGTTCATTTATGTAATTTTTTCAAGAAATCAATTAGTTTTGCTCTTTATCTTCTCCATTAAGTTTGTCGTTTATTCCCAAAATAACGTCCTTTAAATAGCTTTCTGATATAGTTTCCATTTCTGATTTGTCATAAATAGCAACTAAGAAAATAGTAGTTTCATCTTCTAAATCTTTTTCAATTACATCTACTAAAACTTCGACCACGTAAGTAACAACACGCAAACCTCCTCTTTTTCCTTTGCCTTTACTTTTTACGGCTAAACGAATTTTGTACGTATTTTCAGAAATTAAAGTGCCTATTTTTGGATTATTGATAAGTTGTTGTTGTAATTCAGCTAATTCCGATTTGAGAGAAATGTATTTTTTCAAAAGTTTCTTAGCATCTCTCTTAAATTCATCGATAAGAGTTATTTTATAGTTCATCTAAAAAATCTTTTAATGAAGTTCCTTTTTTTTCTCCTCTTTGTATTTGTCGTACTTCTCTGAAAGCTCTTTCTAGTTTGTCTTTCATTAATAGCTTATTTTTCATGTCTTCAATTTCTTGTACAAAATTTTCCCATTCTTTTAAGCTAAGTTGTACAACGGTTTCTTTTCCTTCTTTATCTTCTATATAATGTGGTTGTGGAATTTTTATCATTTCGTTTTTTATTTAAAGTGTTTTTCTGAATAAACGCATTATCTCCAAAGTTAGTTTTTATTTGAAATGAATTGGAAATCTAATCCTAAAAATTATATCACAAGTTAGAAAATATTTCCACAACAAGTTTGGTTTATAAAAAAATAATTCTTACCTTTGCAACTCGTTAAAGAAAGCCATAGGAAAAAGCCTAAGCTACTGCGTCTAGTTAAATGTTTGAATAATGATAGTAAATTGTAAGTAAATTATTACTAAGTAAAATTACTACTTCATTAAACAGACAGAAAAATTTAACTATTGAAATATAGAAAACTTTGATTTAAAAGTACATATTTAAAAATTCCGAAATACTTCTGACTTCTAATTTCAGACTTCTGAATTTATTATTGTACCTCTTTTCTGTTCACTACACAAGAAGTCTTTGTTGAGTTAGCTTGCGTTGTGAAATTTAATTTAATTATATTTTTATTAATACTGATTAAATTATTTTTCAAATCACAAAACAAACCGTTCAACGCCTCCCACAAAAGCTTCTCACTTAGCACAAACCTCAAAGTCATCTAGGTTTCGTCTTTTTGACTCTATCAACACTTGATAAAATATCGTATTTGTTTAATTATTTAGAACTATAAATTTTACTCTCATAAAGTTCTGCATGTATATGTAGTTTTTATTGATTGCTCTTTATTTTCTTATCTAAATTATTACGTTCAAATAAATTTGTTTATCCGAATTGATACATATCTGACCGTCTGCTTATTCGTTTTTTTGAGTTGCTTTCTACAATTATTTACAATATATAATTTATTATAGTTTTTAGTATGGAAAAGACAATAGAAAAAAAATCAAAGAAAGTAACTGAATCTACACAATCAACAGAGGTAACTTTGAAATTTACAGACATGAATCTGTCTGATGAAGTAAAACGTGCCGTTGAAGCAATGGGATTTGAATCTCCATCACCAATTCAAGAACAAGCAATTCCTTTTTTATTAGAAGGTAGAGATGTAATCGGACAAGCACAAACAGGAACAGGAAAAACGGCTGCATTTGGTATTCCTCTTATTGAAAGAATTATCAAAGCAAACGAGAATAGCGAATTTGACAGAAATTCAAGATTACCGAAAGGAATTATTTTGTGTCCTACTCGTGAACTTGCCGTTCAGGTAGCAGGAGAATTAGAAAAATTAGCAAAATACCGTAAAGATATTTTCGTAACGGCTGTTTATGGTGGCGAATCTATTGAAAAACAAATTCGTAACCTTAAAAGAGGTGTTCAAATCGTAGTAGGAACTCCAGGACGTACCATTGACCATATAAAAAGAGGAACTTTGAAGCTAGAAGAAATTACAAATGTAATTTTGGATGAAGCCGATGAGATGCTTAATATGGGTTTCAAAGAAGATATTGAGCTTATTTTAGAAGAAATCACGACAGAACACCAAACTGTTTTGTTCTCGGCTACAATGCCTAAACCGATTCTTCAAATTGCTAAAAAATACCAAAACAATCCAGAAATTGTAAAGGTAATCAGTAAAGTATTGACAAGCGATAACATTGAGCAATCGTTTTTACCAATTAATCCAAATTACAAAACAGAGGTTTTAGTTCGTTTGTTGGCGTATAATGGTTGGGAATCAATGCTTATTTTCTGTAACACAAAACAGAGAACTGACGAAGTAGCAGAAAAATTAATCCAAAAAGGATATTCAGCAGAAGCATTGCACGGAGATTTGGCACAACACCAACGTAATTTGGTAATGAATAAATTCCGTCACGGTCGTGTTCAAGTTTTGGTAGCGACAGATGTTGCAGCTCGTGGAATTGACGTGGATAATGTAGAAGCAGTTATTAATTATGATGTGCCTTTAGATCCAGAGTATTATGTTCACCGTATTGGTCGTACTGGTCGTGCTGGTAATACAGGTGTTTCGATTACATTTATTTCTGGTCGTAGAGAAGTTTATCGTCTGAATGATATAGAGCGTTATTCTAAATCCAAAATTTCTCAAGGAACAATTCCTACTCAAGATGAAGTTTTGGCTAAGAAACAAGTTCGTTTTATGGAAAACTTAAAAGCAACTATCAATGATGAGAAAAAAGCTGAAGAATTAGAAGGCTTTACAGCTCTTATTGAAATGTTGGAAATAGAAGGAATTACTGCAAAACAAGTAGCTGCTGCCGTTTTGAGCCTTCAAATTTCGAAACAAACCTACTGACAAACTTTCAGAAGCTGAAATCTGGGATACTAGAGATAGAAGAAGAGATGGACGTGGTGGAAACGACCGTAGAGGTGGTGGACGTGATAGAGGTGGAAGAAACGACCATAGAGGTGGGCGCAATGATAGAGGAAGTCGTAATTCTAGTTCTTCTCGTCGTGATGATAGAGGTGGAAGCCGTGACCGTAATGATAGAACAAGCCGTCCTTCTTACAAAGATCGTGGCGACCGTGCTGATATGGTTCGTTTGCGTATCGATTTGGGTGCAACTGAAAATGTGCGTAAAGGCGATATCTTAGGAGCAATTGCAGGAGAAACAGGAATGCGTGGCGACAAAATCGGTTCTATTCGTGTAAACGAGAGAGAATCTTTCGTAGAAGTACCACAGTCTGACGTTGATAATATCATCAGAGTAATGAACAAGTCTAAAATAAAAGGTAAAAAAGTTGAGTTTGAAAAAGCTTAAGGAAAACCAGTTTAGAAGTTAGATTTTAGAATAAATTTCACTTCTGAATAATTACCTAAAAAATCCATTTTTCTAATTTATTTTAGGGAAATGGATTTTTTGTTTTGTTGATTTAGCTGTTTTAAGTCGTAGGAAAAAAATATGTCTTTTCCCACTCTACTAGAACTTTCGCAATTCAGAAAACTGACAGAATTTTGTTTTGTAAAAATGGTAGTTGTGTAGGGACAACGCATGCGTTGTCCTTACTAAAATGCAGAAAACAAAATGAAATTTTGATATACAAGAGATTTGCGAAAGTCCTATCTACCTAAATAATATAATCAATTTTGTATTTTTGGTAGTAAAATCTTATCTTTAAAGAAGAACTCAAAACTACTTGTTCAATCTGATTCCTTAAAAATATTCTTTCTATTAGTATCAAATTAATGAAAAACCTTTTTCCTTTTTTATTCTTCTTTCTTTTCATACTTCAGTTTTCAACTTTCTTCAGCAATTCTTCTTTTGCACAAGATGAATATACAAAAGATGGAAAAAAGATAAGTGTTGAAAAATATCTTTCTATGTCTAAAGAAAGAGAACAACAAGGAGATTTTCGTGGTGCAAGTGATTTTTTGAATAAAGCTGCACTTGTAAAATGGGAAGAAAAAGACCTTCGCCCTGCTATTAATTATTTCCACCAGTCATTGATTTTCAACAAAAAAGTTGATAATCAGAGTGGAATGTATGGCATTTATAGTAATTTGGCTATGATTTATGCTGATTTATCAAAATATGATTCTTCGCTTTATTTCTTTCAAAAAACATTAAAAGGAAGACGAAAAAATTCTGAAAGCACAACTATTATTTCTTCTCTTATTAATGTTTCTGTTGTACTTAATAACTTGAAAAGATATGATGAGTCAGCTAAGTTTTTGGAAGAAGCCTTGAAGTTAGCACAAGAAATGAATGATGTTGAACAGATGAGAAGTTGTTATGGAATGCTTGCCGAAACGTATGAGAAAGCAGGGAATGGTAAAAAGAAACTCTATTATTTCAATCTTTACAAGACTTTTCATGAACTTATTCAACGAGAAAAAATTGCAAAAGTATCACAAGAATTAGATGGAGAAAAGCTAAAAGCCGAAGTATTAGCACTTCAAAAAAAGAAAGCAGATTTAGAACTAATAAATAAGAGTTTGGAGTTGCAACAGAAAAACGAAATTGTTGAGAGTCAGCAAGATAGTTTGGGAGAACTGACTAGCAGATACACAAAACAAGAACTTGCCATTCAGCTTATGGAAGAAAAGGCAAATGCAGAACGTGCTGAAACAATGGTAAAGATTCAAGAGCAAAAAGCAATTACTAAAACTGCTATTTTGATAGCTTTTTTTGTCTTGGTGGTTAGTGGTCTTTTATTTTACTTTTATATCCGTACACGAGAAAAAAATAAAGATTTGGCTCTTCAGCGCAATCAGTTGCAAGAACAAGCTATTTTATTAGAAGAACAACAAGAAGAATTAGAAACTCAAAAATCACTTGTTGAAAATCAAAGAGATGAGTTAGAGGCGAGTAATGGGGTAAAAGACAAGTTATTTTCTATTATTTCGCACGACCTTCGAATACCTTTTACGTCTGTAAATGGTTATCTGACACTTATTCGTTATGGTGCGCTGGATTTGAAAGAAGTTACGACGCTGGCAGCAGAAGTAAAACTTTCAGTTGATCATCATTTGGAAACACTAAATAATGTTTTGGAATGGTCTAGGGCGCAGATGTCAGGCTTGCAACCTGTTCCTGAGAAAATTGATTTGAATAAAATTGCTCAAAATCAACAAAAGTTTTTCAAATCGTTAGCAGAAAGTAAAGAAATAGAAATCGTAAATAAAGTAGATAAAGAAATAAAAGCCTTTGCAGACCCAAATCAAATAGACGTGATTTTGAGAAACTTAGTAGGAAATGCGCTCAAATTTACTCCTAAAGAAGGCAAAATTACAGTTTCATCATCCATTAAAAATGATTCTGTTATTGTTTCTGTAACTGATACAGGAATTGGAATGAGTAAAGAAAATGTAAACAAACTCTTTAAAAAAGACGAACATTTTACCACACAAGGAACAAATAATGAAGCAGGAACAGGTCTAGGACTTCTTTTGTGTAGAGATTTTGTAGAAGCAAATGGAGGAAAGATAAATGTGGAAAGTGAGGAAGGCAAGGGAACAACTTTCAAATTTGATTTGCCTTTAGCTGAACAGTTGCAGGAAGTGGGAGCTGGGATTTAGGAAATGGAGAATGAAAATACAATTCTTCTTTTTGTTAGTAAAATACTATAAGAAAAATTCGTACTTTTGGCTTCTGATTTAGTGATTCATCAAAAACTAATCACTAATCACTAAAAATTAATCACTAATCACTAGAAAAAAATGAAAGTAACCGTAGATAAAAAACTAATTGAAGATATTTCACACCTTTCTCGTTTGGAGTTTTCGGAAGAAGACAAAACTTCAATGGCTAATGATTTGAATGAAATCTTAGACTGGGTAGAGCAGCTCAACGAAATTGATACAGAGAATACATTGCCACTTACACATATTTCAGAAGAAGTAAATGTGATGAGAAGCGACGAAATAAAAGATGTTCTTTCGCACGAAAAAGCATTGAAAAACGCACCTAAAAAGGATTCAGATTATTTTAGAACGCCGAAAGTAATTGAGTAGGAATTGGGAAATAGGGAATGGGAAATAGGGAATGAAAATGCAACTACTCTACATCTTTGATTAATTCTACGAACATATTTATTCCTGCTTGTGTAATTTCATCTGGAAAATCATAATTGGAGTGATGAAGTTCTGGCGTATCTGTTCCTGCACCCAAACCAAACATTGCACCTTCAAAACGCTGGGTAAACTGTCCGAAATCTTCCGACCAACTAAACGGTTTTTGTTTATCTTGATATTCTAAATCTAACTTTTCGGCAGCTTTTTTTATTAATTCTACACTTTTTGGTGTGTTTGTAGTGGCTGCAAATTTTTCTGAATAGCTGATTTTTAGTTTTAAATTATACGTTGCAGCTAATTCCTGTGCTTTTTGTTCTGTCTTTTGAGAAAGCAGTTTCAAATCTTCATCTAAATAACTCCTCAACGTAGCACAAATACGAGCCTTTGCAGGAGAAACTCCAAAAGCAATATCATTCAGACTTTTTCTTGATGTTTCTCCCAAAACGGCATCTACAACGGTTACTAAAACGAAATCTTTATTCTCTTTTTGTTCTATCACTTTTTCTGATAAAAAATACAGAAATTGAGTTAGTTCGCTTAATGCTAGAGCAGGATTATTTCCGTTTTGAGGTTCGGCTGCGTGTGATGTTCGTCCTTCAAACTCTATGATTATCCCTGTAGAAGCTGCTGCGAAGGTGGTTGACCTACAAACAATCAAATTTTTCTGATAAGAAGGAATATTATGAAGCGCAAAAAAGTAATCAATTTTCAGATTTAGATTTTGCATTTTCTTGTCTTCCAACATTTGTAAAGCTCCTTCTCCTGTTTCTTCGGCAGGTTGAAAAAGTAGGATTATTCTCTTTCCTGTTTCTTCAGTATTTTCTTTACTTATTGTATCAAAATTCTCCTTCAAATACTCTGCAACTCCTAACAGAATTGTTATATGTCCATCGTGTCCACATTTGTGAGAAACTCCATTGTGTTCTGATTTGTATTCAAAAGTATTTGGTTCTGGAATAGGAAGTGCATCTAATTCGGCACGAAAAGCAATGGTTTTGTGTTTTCTTGTATCAAAATTTTTATCTTCCCAAATAGCTATAATTCCTGTATTTCCTATGTTTTGATGAATAGAAGTAGGATTACATTTTGTGAGAAAATTAGCTACAAATTTAGTTGTTTTGTACTCTTGGTTGGAGAGTTCGGCTATTTTATGCAGACTTTGGCGAGTTTTTGTCATGTTGTTTTTAAATACGAATGAGAATGCGTTTCGAACACAGAATTACAGAGAACACAGAATTTAAAGAGGAAAAAGAGAATTGTAAGTATTTTATATTTGCCTCGCCTCCCGTCCCTAATCTCTCGCCCCTATTTCCCCCCATTATTTCTTCCATCTCATCTCTAAATATTTATTTGTAAAACCTAATTTTTCATAGAGTTTTTTAGCAGGATTATCTGGCTCTACGTGCAAGGCAATCGAACCTTTTACGTTCTCCATTGCTTCTTGCATTATTTTTTTACCAATTCCTTTTCCACGCTGCGAACCATCAACGGCAATATAAACCAAAATATTTTCTGGAATATAATCTTCCATTCCTGTTTCGTTGATGACAGTTGCACCAACTATTTTTTCGTTTCCATTTTCGTCTTTTACTTCACTTTCTGTAGCATAAAAAATATATCCTCCTTTTCCTTTTTCTTTTGAAAGTGAATAGTCCATAGCTTTTTTGATGTCAGCTTTTGGGTCGCCGTACTGTTCTAAATGTTTGAAAAGAAATGTATTGATATTTTCTACTAATGAATTATCAAAAGTAGAAGTAGGAGTGAGTTTTTTTATGGAAATAGACATAGAGTAGGGTTTGGGTTAGTAAAAATATAAAGGTAGAGAAATAATAGCTTTTTTTCAAGTAAGATTTTATTACTACTATTTTGATAGATTTTCTGAATAAAACAATCTACCAATTTCAATTTTTAGGAAAAATCAACATATAATCAACACCTTTATTCAAAATAATTGCTAACATTATCCGTATATTTGTTAATATAGTATTGACTAAATTTTACTTTAAATTATTCATTAAATTTTACCTAATTCTCTAATGAAAAATAATTCTATTTCAAAATATATCTACTGCAAAGAAATTCGATTTCTTTTGTTAGTTGGTTTCTTATCTATTTTAGGCTCAACTCAACTCTTTGCACAAACCTATTATTCTAGAGCTACTGGAGATTGGAACAATCCTAACACGTGGAGTACAGTAGCTTGTGGAGGAACGGCTGCTGCAACTATTCCTACTACTACGAGTAATGTTATTATTTGTACTGGAAATACTGTAACATTAAATATTGCAGCAACTTGTAATAATCTTACTGTAAATAATACAGGAACTTTGCAAATAACTAATTTTAACTTTACTGTCAATCAAACCACTACTATCAATACAGGAGGAATGATTGATGATAATGATCAAGGAGGAAGTAACACATATGCTACTATTATCAATAATGGAACTTTTACTGCTAATCTTGCAGGAACACATACTACCTTTTTTGGAGGTAATATTACTAACGACGGTACATTTTCTCTATTAGGTTCAAGTCAATATGCTTTTACAAGTGATTTAATAATTACCAATAATGGAGGCAATATGCGATTTAGTTCAAACTCTGCGAGTGGAGGTTGTTCTATTAATGCTGGTACTACTGTTACGATTGCCAATGGAACTTCTACAGGTTTTGTGGCTCTTTATGCCAATGTAGTTAATCTTAATGGAGCAATTAATAATAACTATAGCAATGGGCGATTGCGATTAAGTAAGTTCAATGGAACAGGAACAGTTACCAATTCAGGCTATATTTATTATGAATCTACTAATACTCCTCCTACTGCAAATCTTGTTAATAATTCAGGTTCTACTTTTGATTATGCCTATGATAGCCAAGTAAAATTAGTTACTTATAGTAATCTCGTGTTTTCTTATTCTAGCTCTTTCGCTAGTGGTTTGATAGGAGATATAACAGTAAACGGAAATTTATCTATTATACACCCTAATACTATATTGAATGCCAATACGCACAACATAGATATAAAAGGAAATTGGTCAAATACAGGTACTTTTAATGGAGGCACAGGAACGGTAAGTTTTACAGGAACAACCAATCAAACCATAGATGGCAGTACCTCTTTCAACAATCTAATTGTTAATAATTCTAATAATGTAACAATAAATAATAGCAATAATGCAGCTACTTCCAATTTGACACTTACAAATGGAAACGTGATATTAAATAACGCTTCTAATTTAGGTTTCAATACCATTACTGGAGCTAACGCTACAAAATATATTGTTACTAACGGTACAGGGAGTTTGAGAAAAATAACTGCAGCTACAAATGTTGTTTTTCCTGTAGGAAACGCTTCTAATTATCAACCTTTGCGCTTATCTACTGCTGCTGCAAGTTCAGACGTTCGTTTTGGAACAGGACTCAATACTCCTGCTGGTGGAGTGGGTTCGTGGTTTGTAAACAATGGAACAACTGCTTCTAATCTAACAGTATTAAATCCACAAGGAGGAACTCTTTTACCCACCTCTAGAATTAGTGTAAATTCTTCTGGTTGGCTTCCACTAGCAACTACGTTTGCTTTCTCTGCTTACAGTACCACTTCGCCTTTTGCCTTTGCTACTACTCACGAGTTTTCTGTATTTAGTGTTCCTACCATTAATCTTTCTGTAAGTTCTAATGCAGGTTCGGAAGCAGCAGCTACTTCTATTACCGTAACAGCAACAGCTTCGACAGCAGTAGTGGGAAATCAAAGTGTAAACTTAGCTATTACAGGAACAGGAATTACTACAGGAGATTATACATTGAGTAATGCTACAATTACTATTCTTGATGGACAGACTGTAGGAACAGTAACTTTTACAGTTGTAGATGATGCACTGGTAGAAGGAACAGAAACAGGCTATCTTGACTATCAATACACCTTCACAAGGAGTACTTTTAGGAACAACTACTACACAGAATGTCGTCATTACTGATAATGATTCTGAAGCAGAAATCAATCTTCAAGGAAACGCAAATAATATTAGTAGTGGAACTACTACTACAAGTGCAGTAAATAATACAGATTTTGGAAATGTTTTGGCGTGTGGAGCAAATACAGTTTCTAAAACCTTTGTTATTCAAAATACTGGAACTTCTGTCTTAAATATTACAGGGATTTCTATTGGAGGAACACATGCTACTGACTTTACATTAGGAACTGTTCCTACAACAGTCGCAGGAAATAGCAATCAAAGTTTTGTTATCACTTTTGATGCTTCTGTAGCTGGAAACAGAACTGCTACAGTAAGCATAAGTAGTAATGATACTGATGAAAATCCATACACTTTTGCTATCAATGGAAATGGAATTGATAGAGAAATTAATGTTTTAGGAAATTCGGTTTCTATTACAGATGGAGATACTTCGCCAGATGCGAGTGATAATACAAATTTTGGAAATACAGCTCTTCCTAAAACTATGAGTTATACCATTCAAAATACAGGAACAGAGGTACTTACTATTTCTTCAATTACTTCAAGTAACACGGCTGATTTTACCATAACAGGAACAGTTCCTACTTCGGTAGCTGCTGGTGGAAATGCTACATTTGATGTTACCTTTACCCCTTCTACATTAGGTTTGAAAACAGCGACTATTACCGTAAATAACGATGATTGTGATGAAGCAACTTTTGATTTTGCAGTACAAGCAACGGTAATAGTTGCTCCAACTCAACCCGTAGGAAATAGAGGACTTTATTTTGATGGCGTTGATGATTATGTGAATATAGGAACATCTAGTAAGATTAATTTTTCAGGTAGTGATAATTTCACTATCGAAATGTGGATAAAAAGTAATGGTACTGGAGGAATGTTGTTTGACAAAGTCCCTCTTTTTCCTTCTCTTCCAAATACATTAGGAATATGGACACAAATTGATGCTAGTGGTATTCTTTCATTTCATTTAGGTAAAGAAGGAACAGGATGGGACTTCTTATCTACTACTGATCCTGTTCAAACTAATCGTTGGACACATGTAACATTTGAGAAGCAAGGTAGTACCTCTAGAATTTATATAGATGGAATACTCAAAGCATCTAGAAATTTGCCAAATTCTTCTACTGCTATAGCTGATGCTTCTCCTGCAAATTTAGGTAGGTTTAGAAGAGAACCTGCTTTTAAGTATTTTGGTGGACAGATAGATGAATTTCGTTTATCAAACAATTCTAGATATGGAGGAGCTGCTTTTACTCCACAAGAGAGTTATACAGTTGATCTAAATACTATTTTGTATTATCCAATGAATGAAGGTACAGGACAAACAGTTGCAGATGCTTCTGCTAATCCATTGATTGCTAGTTTGGGAGAAACTACAGCAGCAGAAACTCCTATAGACCCTCTTTGGGCATTGCGAGTGAAAAATGTAAATAATACTGGTTCAGAAAGTATTGTAGAAGTGATAACACAATCAAACGCATTAGCTGGTAGAAATTATGTTGATTTTAGTATTGACAACACAACACCTACTGTTCGTACTATCGCTTTAACTGGTGCATTGAACGTAACTGAACAAGTTCTTATCAATGGATATTCAGCTTTTGGTAGTGATACAGAATTGCGTATAGACATAAATGGAAATACAAACAATATTTTCAATTTTAATTCTAATAATTCTACTCTACAAGGACTGATTATGCGAGATGCTGGTTCAGCAGTCAATGTAAATGCTGCAAATAATGGCAATAAAATTTCTAGAAATAGCATTTTTAATAATACTGTTGGTATTAATTTGAATAGTACAGGAAATGGAGGTAAAGTTGCTCCTGTAATCACATCTGCTACTATTAGTCTTATTTCAGGAACTTGTGCTACTTGTGTTGATGGAGAAGTGATAGAATTATTTAGAGATAATCTTACTACACCCACAGCAAACAAACAGGGAAAAGAGTATTTAGGTACAGCAACAGTTACCTCAAATGCTTGGAGTATGGCAGCACCGTTTACCATGACACTTAGTTTGGGCGACTTCATAACTGCTACAGCTACCAATATTACTTCCAATAATACGTCTCCCTTTTTCGACGGCTTTTCCTATCGTAGATATTATCTTAGGGACAATTACACCTACTACCTACTGTACAGGTTCGACAATTACTATTCCTTTCACAACTGGAGGAGCATTTAATACTGGAAATACATTTACGGCTCAATTATCAGATGCAAGTGGTAATTTTGGAACACCTACAGCAACGCAAACAGGAACAAGTTCGATTGCTTTAGTCATTCCAAATACAGCACCAGCAGGAACAAATTATAGAGTGCGTGTGATTTCTTCAGATCCAGTTATAACTAGTAATTTGTCACCTGTACTTACTATTAGTGTACTTCCTTTGGATAGAACAATTGTAGCAAATCCTGCTACTATCAATTCAGGAACAAGTAGTGTTATTGAAGTTCCCAATTCAGAAACAGGAGTTTCTTATCAATTACAAGATGTTACCAATGGAAATACAGATGTAGGAACAGCTTTAATAGGAGATGGAACAACGCTTTCTTTGCCCACTCAAACCCTTACAGCCACTAATGATTTCAGAGTAGTTGCTACCAGAACAGGTTGTTCAATTACTCTCAATACAGTAACTGTAATTACCTCTTCTGGTGATGTTCTGTTAGTAGAAACAGGAGTTAATTATCCAACTATTCAAGCTGCCGTAAATGATGCTGTAGCAGGAAATACAATCCGTCCTCTGACTGCTAGACCTTATCCTGAAAGCGTAGTAGTAGATAAAAACCTTACCTTTACTTCTCCTACTCAGCCTATTTTTGATGATTATAGAAGCATAAACATCAATGGTATAACTGTAAGTACAGGAATTAGCCTAGTTATTGATGGCAATATGAGCGTGAACAAAGTAGTAGAAATGGAAGGAACAGCACAAATGAGCGTTGTTGGAGGTAGAGATTTTGCCCTTCGTTCAACGATAACCGAAACGGCACTACTAATAAATGGTTCTACTACAAACACAATTGTTGGAAACGTAATTATGGAAAGATATATGCCAACTGTTTCTGATTTATCAGGTGGCTATGATGCACAGGCGTATCATTTGTTCTCTTCTCCATTTTCTAATTCAACTATTTCACAGTTTGGAGATGATATGAGTTTGGTTTTGAATACAGCTTATAATACAGCACCAGAACCTGCTTTTGTACGTCCTTTCCCTACGTTTTTTCATTATGTAGAAACAAATGGTAGAGCAAACACAAGTGCATATTACAATCCGTTTATTTCAAACTATAAAGTTCCTACAGGTACAGGTTTAGAAATTGCTAGAGGCTATCAAGCTAATATTGCCACAACAACAACGGTAGATTTGAATGGTACACTAAACAATGGTAATATTTCCATTGCAGTAACTAATTCTAGTGGAGATGCAGCCGATGGATATAATCTGGTTGGTAATCCATATCCTTCTCCAATTGATTGGGATTTGATTCATGCAGCTTCTTCAAATGTAGAAAGTGCGCTTTATTTGGAAATTCCGACAAGTCAGTACGACGGACGTTTTGCCGAATATGTAGCGGGAACAGGTGTTATAAACAATGGAGGTAAAAAAGAAATTGCCTCAATGCAAGGCTTTTTTGTCAGAACAACGGCTGGAGGAACGGTTAATATGAATAATACAGTTCGTCTTGATGCAGATGCTCGTTTTTATAAAACTACCGAAACCGAAGACCTAAAAGAAGGCTTAGTAAGAGTAGCTTTACAGGGAAGTAATTCGTTAGACGAAACAACAGTTTATTTCCAAAACGGTGCAACTTCTAACTTTGATGGAAAGTATGATGCAGCCAAAATCCATAAGTTCAATAGTAAATTATCTACTTTATATTCTTACAATGAAGATGCAGAAACAGCAGAATATTTTGCCATTAATGGTTTGGGAAGTTTTGATTCTGATCAGACTTTACCTTTAGCAATGAATATTCTGACAGAAGGCGAATATGAAATTACACTTCGTACAATGAAATATTTCCATTCTAAACACGAGCTTTATTTATATGATTCTTTGACAGATTCGCTTCATAATTTGCGTGCAGAAGGCGATTATAAGTTTGCAGCTACAAAAGGCTACGAAGTAAAACGTTTCGTTCTTTTATTCAAAACAGATGCAAATCAAGACTTCTTTATAGATGAGAAAGTGGTAGTTTATCCAAATCCAACTCCAGATGAATTTTCATACAGTTTGAAGACAGATAGAGAAGGAGACTATACAATTCGTCTTTTTGATGCAACTGGTAGAGTACTATTTGAAGAAAGCAAAACAAAAGAAGGTGCATTTTTAGAAGGAACATTAAGTTTAGAAAAACACGCTGCTGGACTTTATTTGCTGCAAGTATCTGATGCTCAAAAAACAGTTACAGTACGTGTTGTGAAAGAATAAGTGCGTATCCTACTTTTATCCTCAACGACGGTGAAACCTCGTTGACGGTTAAAAAATAAAGCAAAATAACCGTATTGATTAAACTCAATACGGTTAATTTTTCAAAAAACAAAACACAATTTACTTATAAATCAATCAAATTATGTTCAAAAAAATTGTATTACTCCTTATCGGATTTTTTATTGTAGATTTTGCAATGGCACAAGGGGGAGGGTTTCCTGTTAATCCAAATGCTATCGGTGCGCCAATAGATGGAGGGCTTTCCCTTTTACTAGCAGCAGGAGCAACATATGGAGCTAAAAAGGTCTATGACTATAGAAACAAAGACAAGCAAAGTGAAGATGAACAAGAAATGAAGTAAAATAAATCTTTTTTTGTCTTATCTATTTAGCAAAAATAGCTATTCAATTTATTTCAAACTTATAAAAAGAGTGAGAAATAGAATGTTGAATGGCTATTTTATTTTGTATATTTCAATTTTAAAAAACCAGACATTTCAAAAGTAAATATGAAAAATCCTGTTACATGTTTTGTTATTTTATTTGTAGCTATTTATGGAAGTTGGTATTTATTATATGAACTTTATTTAGCTAGAAATACGTCTATTGATAGAATTTTGATAGAAGTAGTAGGTAAAAGCAGTACAGAATTACTGACTTGGCTTGGCTTTGATGCTTCTTATCAAGTTTTGCCTCATACGGTTTCTCTTAACTCTTTAGTCTGCGTTTCGGTAGGTGCGCCTTGTAATGGTCTTGCCCTTTTTGCGCTTTTTGCGTCCTTTATTTTGGCTACACCTGTTTCAATAAAACCAAAATTAGTGTTTATTCCTTTAGGAATTATTGTAATTTTTTTATTGAACATAATTCGCATTTCAGCTCTTACTCTAAATGTTAAATATTATCCTGAAAGTGTAGAATTTAATCATCATTATTTATTTACTTTCATTGTCTATGGGGTTACTTTTTGGATTTGGATGATTTGGGTAAACAAATTTATGATTCCTAGTTTAAAGAAACAACAAGACTGATTTTATAGTAAAACTTCTAACCATTTTGCAAAAAAAAACACCTTATTTTTTACATATTACTGGAATTATCTTGCTATTTTTAGTATGGTTCTTCTTAGGAATGAGTCGGATGAAATTAGCCGAATACATCTCTAATACATTTCCAAATATTCCTTTTATATCGGTCACTAGATATGGGAATGATTAGCCTGTTGTTTATTCTGCTCAATGGAATTATTATTTGGGTTTGTTTTTCTTCTCTTTCTATTCTCAAAAAAACGCTGGCTGTTCATCTCTCAGTTTATGTATTTATTGTTACTTTGACGTTAGCTTACAAATTCTTCGAAACACGTTTCTTATTCAATTTATCCGAAAATCTACTTCGTTTCTTCTTTTCTCCTTTGATTCCTCTTTTTTTATATTGATTTTTTATACAATAAGAAAATTAGAAGAGTAAAAGCTATGTAGGTATAGAAAAACAATCATTTTCTTTTCCATTCTCTAATTCCTATTCCCTAATTCTAAGAAATTTAATCTTCTTTGTCCAAATCTCTTTGGCGTACTTTTCTACCTACCAAAAAGCTCAAACCTAAAATTAAAACAAGTAAAATAGCAATTCCATTGATTCCGTATTTTTCCCACCTTATTTCATTTTTACTTCTCAAATTGTTGCTCTCCTCATTAATTCTATCATAAAAAGAACCCAAATCAGCATTTCCAATAGAAGCATTCTTTCTGCTTTCACCAGTTACACTTAAGGTTAGGGACGAAACAAGAGTGTCATAATCCCCTTTCTTAGTATTAAAAAAGATATAATTAAAATAATCTTTCATTGGATAAAGACCTGGTTCGTTTGGAATAATATAATAATTAAAATCCTTCGTTCCATAAACAGCATTATTATTTCTTCGTAACATTTCGGAAATAGTAGGTTCATAAAAATCAAAATTACCTGTCTTGGGCAGGTTTGGCTTATCTATAACAGACAAATTTCCTTCTCCTTCTATTCTAAATTGATATTGGACACTTTTTCCAGTCTCAACGTTTGTATTCGAAACCTGCTCTTTCAAAATATAATTTCCTACAGGAACTTGGTCTTTTAATGGGTGTGGAGGTAATTCTTTCACTACCATAGAAATAGGGTCACTATAATAAGTCTTTATATTTTCTTTCATTTGATTAAAAATACTTTGTGAATTTACGGCTACATCGTATTTTACCATTTTAAAAGGAATAGCAGGAATAGAAATCTTTTGAGGACTAAGAGAATAAAAAACAGCTTGATAAACTTTATATTGGCGATATTCTTTCCCTCTTATTTTTACCATTTCTGGAACAGGCTGAATAATATTAAAATTTTCCTCCAACGTATTTTTTGGTTTTATTTGCTTTAATATTTCTGCTTTCTGTTCTCCTAACTCATAAAAATTAAGTGTTGCACGATTAGAAACGGCTACATAAAATGACATTGTAATAGTAAAACCTTCGCCTACATAAGGGTTTTCTTTATTGGTTGTGATGGCAAAAAAGGCATCATCTTTTACCGATATATATTCTGTATTTTCGGTTTTGCCCCAAAAACTATCAAACGGATTTGTGGTAGTGGATTTGCCTTTTACGTCAATACTTGCGCCTGCATGACGAACCTGCTCGCCATTGACAGTCATAGTAAAAGGACGCAAAAAATAAGTTCCCTGTCTAGAAGCTCGGTAACGCTGAGTAACGGCTTGCGTTTTGGAAACTTGTCCGTTTACAAAATTTATTGATTGCGAAGTATATATTTCTGCTTTGTTCATTCCGTTTATTTTAGGAAATTCAGAATATTTTTTCAAATTATCATCTTTTACAGTAACCGTAACTTCAAAATCTTCGTTCAAACCGATAGTTGTAGTTCCTACTTGTAGAGTTATCTCCTGACAAATACCAGTTGTGGGAATTATAAATTCCATTACGAAAACTAGAAAACAGACACTAATAAATCTTAATTTGTTGAAAGCTAATAAGTTCATAATTATTTTTATTTTTGAATTGAATTTTATCCTACTTTTTCTAATTAATTTTGTTCTTTAATTAATTTTAGATTATTCTATATTACAAATCTCTCAAAAATACCAAATCTTCTAAAATTATACTTGTTTTTTAAGTAAAAAAAATGTATTTTTGGTACATATCAAGCTTTATAAAAGGTAATAAATTGTTTTAACATATTTCAATCAATTTTTAACTTGAATTACCACTATTTTCGCAAACAGAACTTCCTCTTTTTACGTTTTGATAATGATTATTTAAGTTAATATCTATTTATATATCTATCGAGTAGGAGATGACAAAATTTATTAGTACCCAAATAATTATTTAACCAAATATAAGTCCTTTTTTTGTAAAAATGATTTACCCAATTTTTTGCTAAATCAAAATAAAGTTTGATAAACTACACACAAATAATAAACACACTCACTTAAATTTTTTTCGCTTATGTTAGAGTATCAAAAAATCATCATTCAGAAAGTTAGTTTTTCTAAATCACTTTTTGAAAAAGAATTACGCAAAACAATAGCTCTCCTTTCTTCAAATGAAGTTTTCAAACTTCGAAACTGGGCTATCTCCCAATTTGGACAAACGTATTCCGATATTTTACAACGTTGTTTTGCTACTTCAAGAGTAATGGCTTAATTTGATTTTGCTATCATTTTCTATCATTATTCTAACTCAATTTTTTATATACATTTAGCCAAAAATAATTTGAAACACTTTTAGTTTTTAATTTCTGTAAAGTAAAATAGAATAAAATAAGTATAACCTACAAAAAATCATTTTTTAACTTTTCTCTATTATTTATAATAGGGAAAAGTTATTTTTTTAACCCTCGTTGACGGTTCAAACCTCAACAACGGTTTGTATTTCAATCATTTTTCACAAATTCAATATTCCGTTTCAACCCTTCGAACTTAGTTCTTTTTACAGCACTTCCCATAAAAAGTTCATCAAAAAGTTCGTGTGTGAGTTCTTCCCATTCTTTTTTGGTCATTTGTTGTAATAACTCCGAAGGCATAAAATCGTTTTGAGTATGAGGAATTTGTGCTGATTTTCGCTTGTTCCACGGACAAACATCTTGACAAATATCACAACCAAAAATCCAATCTTCAAATTTTCCCTTCATTTCTGACGGAATCTTGTCTTTTAATTCTATCGTAAAATAAGAAATACATTTACTTCCATCAATTTGATACGGATTTTCCAAAGAAAGCGCATCGGTCGGACAAGCATCTAAACACAAAGTACAATTTCCACAACGGTCTTTTGTAGGATTATCGTATTCCAATTCAACATCCAAAACTAAAGTAGCCAAAAAAAAGAAACTCCCTGTTTTGGGATTAATTGCGTTGGTATGCTTTCCTTGCCAAGTAATTCCACTTTTTGCAGCCCAAACTTTTTCCATAATAGGTGCAGAATCTACAAAAGCACGTCCATTAAAATCGCCAAACTCTTCTTTTAAATGATTTATGAGGTGTTTCAATTTCTTTTTGATGACTTTATGATAATCCCTTCCATAGGCATATTTCGAAATTTTGTAATTATTTTCTTGATTTAATTTTATAGGAGGGTAATAATTATAGGCAAATGTCAAGACTGACTTTGCATTATCCACCAAAAGACGAGGATCAAGACGAATATCAAAATAATTTTCAATCCATTGCATCTGTCCATTTTTTCCTTGGGTAAGCCATTTTTCTAAATCTCTAGCTTCTTTTTCCAGAAATGTAGCTTTACTTATTCCACAGTGTAAAAATCCAGCTTCGAAGGCTAAGTTTTTGAAACGCTCCGTTTTTTGATGTAGAAGAATAGAATTCATAAACTAGAAAAAAAAGGTTAAGCAAAAGCATAAAGCTAAAACTATAAAAATATATTCTAAAACTAAGGCAAAATGCAGTAAAAAAGCAACTGTAAAATAAATGCAAAATTATCTTGTTATCTTTAAACAAAGGTAGGAAAGCATACCAAATTATCAATAAATCTGTTAGATTAAAATAATGTAAAATACGCTAACGTTCTAACTGATAGCTATTTGTATCACTTTCAACAAAATGGATAATTAGCTTAATTATATTAGTTTTTGTAAATTTGTTAGAATATAGAATCTTATTTGGCAAAACACCACTTTTGACAAATATTTATAATAGGATTGGGTTTTGATAAACATTACTATTATGCGTAAATTTAGGACAATCTTATTCTAACGAGAGATACAAAAATTTGTTTTTATGATTATTAATTCTAAATTATAGAAATAAACGATTCTACACAAAATCAACATAACTAAAATTATATCTACTTTAATTTACTATTAAGTTATTTAATCAATCATATATGAAAATGAAAAATCCCCCTTTATTTTGCAGCTTGATTTTTTTCATGGTTGCTTTTTTTGTGTCTTCTAATCTTGCACTAGCGCAAAACGAAAGAATAGAAGACTTGCCAAAGGCTTATATTACAAACGAACTTTATGTAATGCTTGATGGAGATAATGCTCCACAAAATGCAAAAGTATTTGAAGCTGATATTCTAGAACTACACTTGGCTACAAAAGAACAAGCCGATCGTTTTTTTGGCTTTTTTAATGATGCTAATGTAACTTTTGAAACAAATATTATTACTCAAAAAACGATTGTTACTCTAATCCCTGATGTAGAAAAGCAAAATTGGACAGTAAAGCAATGGGCAATGTACCTAAAAAATAAAATATCTGCCCAGCGAGAGCAATTCGGAACTTATATTGATTTTACCAAAAAATAACCAGCCACACAAATGAACAAATATTTTTACTCTTTTCTTGCTGTCTTATTGACAGTACTTTTTTGTGCTTTTTCGTGGCAAAATGTATATGCGCAAGGAGATGTTTGTGCTACTGCTACTCCATTTTGTACAGGTGTACCTACTCAATACCCTGCTGGTTTTAATCCTTCTGGTAGTGTAATAGCACCTAGGGGGCCTGATTATGGCTGTATAGGTGCAGAGAGAAATCCTGCTTGGTTTTATTTGCAATTTGATCAGATTGGTACAATAGAATTAAGCATTGGAAGAAGCCCTGCCAGAGATATTGATTTTGCTATTTGGGGTCCTTTTGCACCTGGCACTACTCCATCGGCAGCATGTACAACATTGAACCAAGGAAATATAGCTCCAGCAGATTGTAGTTACGCTGGAGGAACAGGAATAGAAACTCCTGAAGTTACGGCTACTATACCAGGTCAAATTTTTATATTGATGGTTACAAATTTTAGTAATGCACAAACAGACCTTACCATTACTCAAACAGGTTCAAGTACAGGAACAACAGATTGTGCTATTATTAATGATGATTGTGACGTAAACTTGGGAGCAGATATTAATCTTTGCCAAACAGACCCAAGACCTACACTTGACGCTCGCCGTCCTTCTCACAACGCAGATACTCGTTATCAGTGGTTTGTAGATGGAGTTTCTCAAGGAGCAGCTTCTACTACCTCTACTCTTGCAGTTCAACCTCATGTTCCTTCACTTACGCCTCATATATACAAGGTAATCGTAACAAGTATTGGTACTGGCTCTACAGGTTGTAACGAAAACGAAGATGAAATAAACGTAGTTATAAAACCTACTCCAGCAATCAATCGTACTGTATTTCCAAATGATAGTACGCTTTGTAGTTCGGCAGGTGCTGCTGTCAGAATTGTGGCTTCTCAACCTAATATAAGTTATCAACTTCTTAGAAATGGAACTCCTTTTGGTGGTCTGGTAGCAGGAAACGGAAATGTTATTCAACTTCCTCTCACAGGAATTCCAGCAGGTGTTTCTACTATTCAAGTGCAAGCAAGATATACAACTGCACCTACTTGTACAGTTGTGCTAACCGAACAAGCAGAACTCACTATTTTAGGAAACATTCAAGTGAATTTAGGACTAGACAAAGCAGTTTGTGAGAACGTGAGTGTGCCTTTAGATGGTTCTGATGCTTCTCAACCAGCAAATGCTACTTTTCAATGGCAACGAAGTACAGACGGAGGAACTACTTATACTGATATTCCTTTGGCAACAAATCCAACTTATACAGCTTCTGAAACTTTAGTTACACCAAATACTCCTTTTGAAGTTTTCTATAGACTAAAAGTTATTATTCCTGCTAGTGTATGTACATATTCAGATGAAATAAAAATTACTTTCGAACCTTTTCCTCTTACAGATAGAACTATAGAAGTAGATTCACTTTGTGTTACAGGACAAGGAAATATTAGAATCGTTAATCCACAAGCAGGCGCAAGATATAGCTATCAACTTCGTGAAAATAATGCAGGTGTAGTTGGTGCAGCTATTGGAACAGCACAATTTTCAGCAACAGGAAATCCTATTATTCTTACCACTCCAACTATTACTACTACTACAAAGTATTTTGTTGAAGTAAAAAATACATTAGCAGAAGCTCCTTGTTTGGTTTTATTAAGTACAGAACCAGAAGTTATTATACACCCACTTCCGACAGCAGAATTTAGTGAAGGAGAGGATTTGTGTCAAGGCGAAACAACAGAGCTTACTGTTACTATGACAGGAACGCAGCCTTTCACAATAACTTATCAAAAAGATGCAGACCCTGATGTTATCATTACAGGAATAAATTCTAATACCTATTCTTTCTTTACCGATGAGCCTGGAATTTATACAATAATTAGGATTCAAGATGCGTTTTGCGAAAACCTAAATAATCCGATAGATGGTTTGGTAAACGTAAATCCAATTCCTACTTTCACATTAGGAAATGATACTACACTTTGTGACAGTCAAGCACCTTTAGTTTTGAGAGCCAAAACGCCAGTTGATTTTGAAAACCCTACTTATGTTTGGCTTAGAGATGGTGTAGAACTGATTGGAGAAACAGGAGAAACTCTTACTACTACCGAAAGTTCGGTCGGCTTGGCAGCTACAACCTATGAATATACTTTGGAAGTAACCAACAATGAAGCTCTTGATGTTACAAACTGCTTCTCATCAGATGATATTTTAGTTACTTTTACGCCAAACCCAAGTTCGGTAATCACTTTTGCAGGTTCTACTTTTACCAATACTGGTGGTTTGTTGCAGTTCTGTGATACATTAGGAACACAAACTTTAAATGGTTTGATGCCAGACCATGCTAGTTTTGCAAATCTTGCTTACCAATGGAAAGATTTGGGAACAAATACAGTTGTAGGAACAAACTCAACATTACCTGTTTCTAATTTTGGAGCTACAACTACGTATGAGCTTTTGGTAACCGACGGAGGAACGAATCCTTTATGTTCGAATACAGCTTCTGTTACGGTTCAGTTTATTACAAATCCAGTCGCTACCATTTCGCACAACGGAACAGTAGTTCCAGCAGGTGGAAGTCTTGATTTTTGTTTTGATGAAGGTGTACAAGTTTTAAATGGAGTAGATGCCAGTCATGCAACCATTGCGAATGTAAAATACCAATGGAACAATCTCACCACAGGAACTTCTTTAGGTACAACACCTCAAATTAATGTCTCAAATCCGACAAATACATTTTCTTCTGTTGATTATCAATTAATTGTAAGTGATGAATCAAATACTGTTTTTTGTGATAGAATGGCAACCATGACGATTAATTTTTATCCTAATCCAGAAGCAGTAATTAGTTTCAATGGAACGCCTACAACTTCGGTAGAGTTTTGTGATTCGGACGGAGCAAAAGTTTTGAGTGGTGTAACGCCAGACCACGCAGGTTTTCCTTCTATTACGTATGAATGGAAAAATGTAGCAACAAATGCAGTAGTAGGAAACGATCCAACGCTTACAGTAAATAATTTTAGTGCAACTACTAACTATATACTTACAGTCGGAAATGGAATAACTCCTTTATGTGGAAGAACAGCAACAGCAACCGTTCAATATAATGCGAATCCAGTTGCAGAAATTTCTCACAACGGAACAGCCGTTCCGAATGGTGGAAATCTTAATTTCTGTTTTGATGAAGGCGCACAAACTCTAAACGGTGTTCATCCAAGTCATACAGGATTGACAGTTACGTATCAATGGACAGATATTACAAACGGAACTGTTTTAGGAACAACTCCACAAATACCTGTTTCTAATCCTACAAATAGCTTTGCTTCTATTGATTATCAATTAATCGTAAAAGATGAATCAAATACTGTTTTCTGTGAGCGAACAGCTACAATGACAGTTAATTTTTATCCAAATCCAGAAGCAGTAATTAGTTTCAATGGAACGCCTACAACTTCGGTAGAGTTTTGTGATTCGGACGGAGCAAAAGTTTTGAGTGGTGTAACGCCAGACCACGCAGGTTTTCCTTCTATTACTTATGAATGGAAAAATGTAGCAACAAATGCAGTTGTGGGAACAAGTCCAACATTTACTGTAGATAATTTTAGTGCAACTACTACTTATGTACTTACAACAAGTAATGGGATAACTCCTCTTTGTGGTCGTACAGCAACCGTTACTGTTAAATATAATGCGAATCCAGTTGCAGAAATTTCTCACAATGGTACAGCCGTTCCGAATGGTGGAAGTCTTAATTTCTGTTTTGATGAAGGCGCACAAACTCTAAACGGTGTTCATCCAAGTCATACAGGATTGACAGTTACGTATCAATGGACAGATATTACAAACGGAACTTCATTAGGAAATAATCCTCAAATAGATATTTCAAACCCTACAAATACATTTGCTAGTATTGATTATGAGTTGATTGTTAGAGATGAATCAAATGCAGTTTTTTGTGAGCGAACAGCTACAATGACGGTTAATTTTTATCCTAATCCAGAAGCAGAAATTAGTGTAAACGGAAACGTTCAAACAGGAAATACGATAGAGTTTTGTGATTCAGAAGGAGTTCAAACTCTTGATGGCACAATTCCAAATCTTGTTGATGTTCCGACAGTTACCTATCAATGGACAGACTTAACTACAAATACAGTTGTAGGAACAGTTGCTACGCTTGATGTAGATAACTTTGGACAAACAACAACGTATGAACTTTTGGTAAGTGATAATTTGCCTACTTCGTGTGAAAGAACGGCTCAAATTACTATCAAGTTTGTAGAAAATCCGATTGCAGAAATTTCTCACGACGGAACAGCAATTCCAGATGGTGGCAATATAGATTTCTGTTTTGATGAAGGAGCGCAAACTCTAAACGGTGTTCATCTAAGCCATGCAGGTAGAACTATTCAATATGAATGGTTTGATGTTACTGCTGGAGTGAGTTTAGGAAATACGCCACAAATTTCGGTTTCAAGTCCTAGCAATACGCCTAATTCAATAGAATATGCTTTACAAGTAACAGATTTAGACAATGTAGCTATTTGTGAGAGTGCTACAACAATTACAGTAAATTTCTTAGAAAATCCAGTTGCAGAAATTCAGTTTAATGGAACTCCTGCTCCTGCTACTTTGGCATTTTGTGATTCGGAAGGCGCACGAACTTTAGAAGGAGCTTTACCTTCTCATGCAGCTTTTGGTTCGGTTTCTTACGAATGGACACAAGTAGGAGTTGGAGTGGTAAGTAACATAAGTACACTTGTTACACCAGCATCAAACTTTTCTGCTTCGGCTACTTATGAATTGAAGGTTATCAGTAATGATAACCCTAATCTTTGTAGTAGAACAGACCAAGTAGTAATAGAATTTTTCCCTTCTCCAGATACAAATATTAGTTTTGAAGGAGCTACCGTCACAGAATTAGGATTTTGTACAAGTGAAGGTGCAAAAACAGTTTCTGCTCCTGCTTCTCCTTTTTATACTTATCAATGGTACAGAGGAACTTTAGCAAATCCTTTACAAACTGCTTTAGGAACAATTCGTACTCAATCTGTGGATAATTTTGCTACACAAGGTGGAGATACAAATTCGGCTATTTATACTGTTGTCGTTACAGATACAAGAGCAACCTGTCCAGCACAAAGTTTTGTAAAAGTAGATTATTATGCAGAACCAGAAATTGATGCAGCTACATTAGTCGTTACAGCATTACCAGCTACGCATTGTGTAACAGGAACTTCTACTATTTCGGTAAGGAATGCAGAGCAAGGTGTTGAGTATCAATTGACTAGAGCTGGCGTTCCTGTTGCAAGTTCAACACAAACTCCAAATGTTGATTTATCTACCATTACATTCCCAGTTACAGAATCTACAACACTTACAACAGGTGTAAGTAGATTTGAGTATGGAATAATTGCAACCAGAATTGGAGCTTTTGGAAGACGTTGTACGCAAACATTAGCCGATACTGCAACATTACTTGTCTATCCTGCACCAACAGCAACAGTAGCAGGAACAGCAACAGTTTGTGCCAACGAACCAACAAATGTAACTTTTACGATTACAGGTAATTTTCCAGCAACACTTGTTTATCAAGTAACAGATACATTTAATGTTGCCAGAACAGAAACTCAAATAGTAGGAGCAGTTGGAAGTTCAAGTCCTCAAACTTTTGTAATCAATACAAACAGAAATAGCTACAGACCTCTTTCAATTACAGACAGATATTGTAGTGGAACAGTTACGGCAACCGAAGCAGTTGTTACGACAGTTCATCCTCCAATAGTAACATGGGTAGAATACGATACAGCTTTTTGTATTAATGAGGCAGCAACATTTAAAGTAAGAGGAGGAATAAGCCAGAGATATTATATCAACGGTTTGCCAGTTTCTACTCAAAATCCATACATTATTCAACCAAATACCTTAGCAGTAGGAACGTATAAAATATATGCAAAAGGATTTGCAACGGCTAATGGTTGTTCGGCTAATAGTGATACCATTACATTTAGAGTTCATCCTCTGCCAGTTGTTGATTTGGGAGTAGATAGAATAAAATGTAAAGACGACACTACTTATTTAGTTGTCCGAAATACAGGTTCTTTTATTTATGATTGGAAACGAATTAAGACAGATAATACTGTCGTAAGTGTAGGAAATGGTAATGATTCGTTAGGAGTTTCTCTAGCAGGACGTTATTTTGTACTTGTTACTAATTTGGCTACAGGTTGTAGTGATTCTAGTAATATTATCAAAATTGAGAATTATACGCCCGTTCTTAGAGTAAATCTAGGACCAGATGTAACCGTTTGTAGTCCTTCAACTGTTCCTCATAGATTGGTTGCTTCTGATATTGCACACCCACAAGGAACGCTTTATAAATGGTACAAAGAAAACAGTAATGCAGTAATCGGAACAGATTCTGTTTATTCTGCAACAGCCGAAGGTATTTATAGAGTAACCGTAACCGACCCTAGAGGTTGTAAGGCAAAAGATACTATTCGTGTAAACTTTACAGCAGACCCAGATTTCAGAATTACAGGACACGATAATTATGCATGTGGAGTTCAAGATACCTTGAAAATAGAAGCGACAAATCTTCGTAGAATGCTAATCAACTGGCAAGGCGCAGGAATTGTAAGTTTGAGCGATTCTAATCGTAGAGCAATCGTTAATGTAAGTGGAATTTATACCGTAACAGTTACAGACACAAGTACGGTAGCAAGATGTTCGACTACAAAATCAGTAGAAGTATTTGTTCGTCCTAAGATTGCATTAGTTCTTCCAAATACAGGAACAGGCGATACAACAACGATTTGTCAGGGAGATTCTTTAGTTTTGAATGCCTTTGACCCAATTCATAACGATAATTATCAATACCGTTGGAAATGGTTGGAAGCAAATCAAGTAATTGCTACCACTTCGAAAGTCAAAATCACTTATAATACAACGCAGAGTTTTACTTCGCAGCGTTTTGAAGTAAAAGTAACTGACCCAAATGGAGAGTGTTTTTCTACTGATACCGTGAATGTTCGTTTTAGAAGAAAACCGATTGCAAGAATTACTGCAAGTGATTCAGTAATTTGTATTGGAGAAAGTATAGTTTTGCAAGGAGGAGAAAGTTTTGGAAATCGTTTTGAATGGATAAGACTTCCAGAAACAGCTTCTTTTGCAACAACTACAAACGTAACTGTTACACCAGATTCAGTTGGCGAAACAGTTTATATTTTGAAAGCCTATTTTGATTCTTCTACACCTTGTGGAGCAATCAATGATACCATCCGAATTCGTGTAAATCGTAAAGCTGTTGCAAATATAGAACAAGACGAAATTCGTTTGTGTGAAAACGAACAACTTGAAATTGATGGTTTCTTACCAGAAAATCCAGCTCTTACAAGATACGTTTGGACACATGAAGAAAACAATTTAGTTCTTTCGACCGATTCTGTTTTGAATGTTTCATTTAGTGATATTCAACCGATTTCTTACGAACCTTTCCATATTGTCTTGACAGTTTATGACTTGCTGACAGGTTGTGATTCTACCGATAGAGTTTTGGTTAAATTTAATCGTGCTTCCAAAATTACGATTGACTCTACTTATAGAAGAGCCGTTTGTTTAGGAGATTCTGTTAAACTAAGAGCAAGAGGAGCAACTTCTTATTCGTGGAGAAGATTAGGAGATACAACAAATACTGTTTTGGATAGTACAAGTCAGATTACTGTAAAACTAGATACCGTTGGTTTCCATACTTTTATTGTAACAGGTGGCTATTTGAATGAATGCCAAAACACAGGAGATACAGCTATTATTTTTGTAAATCCGTTGCCAACAATTAGAGCGCATAGCGTGGACACAGTTAGTATTTGTGCTGAAGATTCAATTACGCTTACTCCTTCTGGTGGAAAAAGTTATGTATGGCTAAATGACCCAACTGCTTTTGAGACGATTAGGGTAAGTCCGAAAGTTCCGACAAATTATATCGTTTTGGGTACAGATTCAAATGGTTGTCAAGCGATTGATACGGTTCATGTCTATGTAACTCCTACTTTTGAGTTGCCAGAATTATTGCAAGTGTGTGAAAAAGAAATGGTAATGATTGGAGATTCTCTAAACTTTACTGATTCGTTGGCTAATACTCGTGTATCTTATTTCTGGAGAGAAACAGGCGATACAACTTCATTTATAACTGTTGGAGAATCTGGAACATATACCGTAGAAGTAAGCATAGATGATTGTAATTTCACTAGAACAACAGAGGTACAAGTCAAAGAAAAGCCAAAATTAGAACTCGTTTCTGATACAACACTTTGTTTTGAATTGGGAGAAGAAGACCGTTTCCAACGAGGAGAAACACATATTTTGCGTTCTAAACTCTTGAATAAAGATTCTACAACTACTTATTTGTATGTTTGGACAGACTCAACAGGTCAGTTCTTAGGAAACAGAGATTCTTTAGAAATTGATGCAGGTGGGAATTATCGTCTTCGTGTTATTGCTCGTTACGATACAGAGTGTGAAACAAGTGATAGTACTTTTGTAGTAGAACTTTGTCAGCCACGTTTTTATGTTCCTGAAGCATTTACACCGAACGATGATAATCTGAATGATAACTTCGAAGTATTTGGTAAGCACATCAAAAACTTCGAGATGCAAATCTTTAATCGTTGGAGTGAAGTGATTTATGAGGTGAAAGCGAAAGATATGGAAGACTTGCAACCTCAAGACTTCTGGGACGGAAAACACAAAAATAAAAATGTTCCGACGGGAGTTTATATTTGGATTATCCGTTATACCGATCCATTTAGTGGTTCTACCAAACAGGTTCAGAAAACAGGTTCGCTTATGATTGTTAGATAAACGTTTCATAAATTAGAGCTAATCAAAAAGCCTATTCAGTCATAAAGATTGGATAGGCTTTTTTTTGTATCTTCGTTAAAAATAAAAGGATAAAAGTTGAGAGAATAAACTTGAAACGTTAAGAAATGAATATGTCTAAAAAAGTAAAAAATTTGACTTAGTGATAATTTGATTTGTAATTGCAGTTACTTCTAAAATCTAAAATCTAAATTAGTTTCTCTTGTGTGCCTTTGTGTTCCTTAATTTGCCTTAGTGGTAATTTGATTTGTAATTGCAGTTACTTCTAAAATCTAAAATCTAAATTGGTTTTTCTTGTGTGCCTTTGTGTTCCTTAATTTGCCTTAGTGGTAATTTGTAATTGTAATTTCATTTGTAATTGAAATTACTTCTAACTTCTAACTTCTAACTTCTGAATTCTAAATTTATTATTGGCAGTTTATACAATCTTCTACTGTTGTTTCGTGAGGATTTTTGTCTATTTTTCCCCATACAACACGCTCCCAAGCACGTTCGTGAAAATAATAGAGAGCTAATTTAGTAATTACTTCAAAGGCTGCAATTTGAGAAGCTGCAAAAGGTTTTCCTGTAAAAAAGAAAGCAATCATAAATGTATCTAGTGTTCCAAAAACTCTCCAACTGACACCTTTTATAAAACTTTTTCCGTGAGAAATAAATTTATTATTACTTAGCTTAATGCTATTCCAAACTCTCTCGTGCAGAAAATAAAGAATTGTCTTAGTAAAAACCTCTCCCAAACCTATTTTTAGTGCGTTCTCAAAATGTCCTGTAACAAGCCAAGCTAAAAGAATAGTATCTATGGTAGCAAATATTCGCCAACTAATCCCTTTTATGATGCTTCTATATATCGTTTCTTTCAAAATCTTTTTTTATTTTAGTAAGAACCTTATTTGATAAACTATCCTCTTAATAAAAATTAATAGTAAAGCTATCACTACATTACTTAACGAACTTTGAATGAGAGTGTTTCGTTTGCACATTGTTTTATTTATACCAGCTTTGACATTAAAAAAGAACATTCCATAAATTCCCTTAAAAATCATTCAAAATTAATCTATTTTTAGCTAAACTAATTATTTTTTCGTTAGATTATTTACCTACAAAATTCATCTAGAAATTAAATTAATATACTATGGTTGTTTCAGTTTCTTTAGCTATTTTAGTTATCACAATTATTATCAGTGTTTTGGGATTTAATAATCCAGAACTACAAGGAAAATTAATACATAATCCTTTTCTAGCAAACAAAAATAAAGAATATTATCGTCTTCTTACGTCTGGATTTATTCATAACGGTTGGTCGCATTTGGGTTTTAATATGCTTACTTTCTTCTTTTTTGGAGGAGTTGTAGAACAGGTTTACATCAAAAATTATGGTTTTGGTTTGGGTTCTGTTATCTTTTTGGGTGTTTATTTGGTTGCCATTATTATTTCCGATTTGCCTTCTTTTTTTAAGTACAAAGATATGCCTGCGTATAGTTCATTAGGAGCTTCTGGTGGGGTTTCGGCTATCGTTTTTGCTTCTATTTTGTTTCAGCCTACCAATGATTTGTTTTTATTATTAATTCCGATTCCAATTCCTGCTTTCGTTTTAGGAGCTTTGTATGTCATTTATTCTTATTATCAAAGCAAAAACTCAACGGATAACATCAATCATTCGGCTCACTTGTACGGTGCTGTGGCTGGTTTTGTGATTAGTGCGATACTTGTTCCGAGTGCAGTTTCCGATTTCTTTATTCAGCTTTCTAAGTATCGTTTGCCTTTTTAATCTATATCAAAAATAGTCTTGATTTGTTGAGTTGGAATAAACTATAAATTGTTCTCTAAACTCTTTCAATTCTTCTTTTTTATAAACTCCACGAACGTAATACATAACAGGAATCATGACAGACGAAAATACAGCAGCAGACCCAATTCCCATAAATATTTCTTTCCACTTAATTTGCCAAAAATAATGACTACCGTCGTATGCTTGCTGGTAGTTGATAGTTGAGTTTAATAATGTAAATAATAGTGAAAGTAGAAATATAAGTATCAAAAACTTACCAAACTTGTTAAGTTTTGTGTTGAGAACTATCTTTTTTTGTCCTTCTTTTTCTACTATTTTTCCAACAATAGTTGTATAAAAAACTCCTTGTCTATTGCTACGTTTCCAAATAGCAAAACCATTGCTATCCACGCTACCTGAATACGCATAATCTTGTTCAATAAGAGTTAGAAAATGATTCCAAATAGTAGCTTTACGCTTATGTTTTAGGTCGTTTTCTAAGTTGGATAAAGTTTTTCCTAAGTCTGTCATATTTTGAATATAAGTTTTTTCGTTCTTTGTTAATTACGTTTTATCAACAATAAATGTTATTATGCTAGATTTTTATGTAATAGAAGAACATCAAACTACACCAAAATCGCCAAAAGGTTTAGCATTTGTGAAAGGTCTGGAATCAGATATAGTTGGAAGATTAAAGCAGAAAAACATAATTCCAAATCAATACGATTATTATTCAGACTTTAGATGGAGTTTGGAAATTATAGAACGGTTAATTTTGAAGTTAGATGAAAATACTACTGATACTGACCAACTTATTCTGTATGATTTACTTTTTAAAGCTACATCGCAAAAGATGGGTTTGATCGCTTTTTGTGATTGATTAATTATTATTTCATCAAATTAAGTGGAAGTCGTTTTATAAATTATTTGGGCATTATTCTTCCTAACTCTACGATTTATTTACACGTAACATTACCTGTATATATTCATTTCATAACAAAACCCTTCTTTATTAAAAATAAATGTTATTCTGCCAGTTTCATATTCAATAAAGATAGTATTACTCGTTTTCAAGCAGTTACTAATTTCTTTATTCAGCTCTCCAAATATCGTTTGCCGTTTAAATAAACGTTATCACGGTTATTTATAGATCTAATAATCAATTAGTTGTAGAAAAGCAAAACAGTCTTATTTTTCCATAGCGATAGGTTTGCAAGCTATGGAAAAATGAACAGTACTAAATTAACTGTGATAACGTTTAATAAAAATAAATTAATTTTTCTTCTCTTTTGTTTAACATAAGAAGCAAAATCTAGTTATAGAATTTACTAAGTTAGATTTTATCTTTTTAGTAAACTCACATTTTTTAAACTCTACTTTTTTATCTTCTAACTTTATCATGAACGAAAATCTACAATTCACTAAACTCCCCTTTTCCATAAAGACAGCATTTTACATTGTTGCTTTCTTAGTACTTTTCGTTTTTACAATCATAGAAGCAAAAGGGCTTTTAATCCCTTTTACCTACTCGGTTTTACTCTCATTTATTTTGTATCCAATGTGCAAATTTTTTGAAGATAAAGGCGTACCTCGTGTGTTGAGTATTCTAATTTGTTTTTTAATAGTTGTGACTGGTCTTTTCGGTTTGTTTTACTTTTTTTCTACGCAGGTAGTTAGTATTATAAGTGAATTTGACGATTTTAGAGGAAAATTATTAGGATTGGTTCATCAAGGAATAGAAAAATATAATCATATCGTTCCAAACTCAAAACTAGACGATGAGAGTTTGCTCAATCAAGCCAAAAAATGGCTTTCTAGTTCGGGAAGTTCGTTTCTTTCAGGCACACTTAATCAAACGAGTAACTTTTTTTCAGGATTGATACTTGTTCCGATTTATGTTTTTTTATTACTGCTTTATAGAACTGGAATAAGAAAAGTATTGATGCGTTTTGTACATCATGATTATCGTGTTGCTTTTACGCATTTGATGGAAGATATTCAACAAGTAGGACAAAAATATATTGGAGGATTACTTACTATTATTTTTATAATTGGTCTCTTGGATAGTATTGCTCTCTGGATTATTGGTATTGATTCTCCTTTCTTTTTTGGTTTTTTAGCTGCTTGTTTGGCTGTCATTCCTTATATCGGAACAGGAATTGGTGCGCTTTTACCTGCTTTATACGCACTCATGAACTATAGCCCAACAACGGCTTTGTATGTTTTGATTGCTTTTTGGGCAGTTCAATTTTTAGAAGGTAATTTTCTTACTCCAAAAATTATTGGTGGAGAAGTAAGTCTAAACCCTCTAGCTGCAATTTTGTCCTTAGTAGCTGGTGGATTTGTTTGGGGAGTATCTGGAATGGTATTGTTTATTCCTCTAGCTGCTATTTTGAAAATAGTTTGTCAGAATTATGAACAATTAGAACCTATTTCTGGACTTATGGGAGATGAAATTACACAAGGAAATGAAATTGTAACAGGAAAAAAACATGAACCAAAAAAGCCGTTTTGGAAAAAATTATTTAATTAGAAGTTGATAGAGTATTCGAATCGCTTTTTGTTTATTTTACCTTCCCTGAGAACTCTGTTGTTTTCAAAGACGAGTAAAATAAATGGTTGTTGGAGCGATCTTGTGGAGAAGATAAAAAATCTTTGGTAAGAAATCAACAATGGATAGTTTTTGTCATTAGAATACCCTTAAGACACAAAACCTTACTCCACTTTCACTCCCACTACTAGAATATCATCGGTTTGTTTCAAATTTCCTCTCCACATCTCTAAAGCTGTTTGTAGTTTCTCTTCTTGTTCAGTACACGACAAATAGTGATATTCTAACAAAAATTCTCTAAAACGACGACTCATAAACTTACGATTTTCCTCTCCTCCAAACTGGTCTGGAAAACCGTCTGTATAAAGGTAAAACAAATCTCCTTTTTGATACTTCAAACAATGCGTTTTGAAGTTTTTTTCCTGCACTCGGTTTGTACCCATATTCCCAATAGGGTAACGAGTAGCCTTTATTTGATGAATTTCGTTGTCTCTAATAAAACACAAATCTAGTTTTGCAGCAGCATAATTAAGTACTTTATTAGATTTATTTACACTAAAAATTCCGATGTCCATTCCATCTTTTCTTTTGGAGTCGTTTGAAAACGTTTCTTCTAACTTTTTATCCAAAACCGTCAGGATTTCGGCAGGGTCTTCAATATGACTTTCTCTAACAATCTGGTTCAGAATAGAATTTGTCATCACAGTCATAAATGCACCAGGAACACCGTGTCCCGTACAATCAATGGCAGCAAAAGTAAGAACACCTGTTTCTTTATTTTCATAAAACCAGTAAAAATCACCACTCACTACATCACGAGGACGATAGAAAACAAAGGCATCTTCAAAATAAGATTTTATCTTTTCTGGTTTTTTCAAAATGGCTTGCTGAATTCTAAAGGCGTACTGAATACTGTCCGAAAGATGTCCAACGGTATCTTGTAAGGCTTCTTTTTGAAGATGAACTTCTCTATATGCTCTTGCTTTGAGAAATGAAGAAACGGCATGTTCGGTAAAACGCTGCAACTGACGAGATTCTGTCAAAGAAAAAGAACGCTCCTTCTCAAAATCAAAAACTAAAATAGCTTCTGGAAAATTACCTATCAAAATCGGAATGACAAGCGAAAAACGAGGTGTGTAAGGTGTAAGTAAATATTCTCTCTCTGTTGGATATACTTTATAAAAATAACGAGCCAACGGAACGCCCCATTTTAGGTAATTAATTACTTTATCAAAAGAAAGTTTTTCGGGCAAACGGTGCGTGTAACCATGTGGAACAGCAAGATGAAAATAATCTTCTTGGTAATATAAAAAGTAGGCTTTATTTGTACCTTTTACAAGTGTAAGAGCTTGTTTTAAAAGTGTATTCAAAACATTCTCGAAGGTAACTTGCTGATTTACACTTGCTACAATTCTATCAATTACGGCTAATTCGGATGCTTGATTTTGAGTTTCAGTAGTCTGGATTAATAAGGCTTCTGTACGGCTTTCTACCAATTCCTCTAATTTTTTACGTTGGTTTTCAATAATTCCTGCTCGCCATTGATAAACAAAATATATTATCATAATAATAAGAAAACCCAAAGCCAACCAGAACCAAATAATCTGAACCAATTTAGGTTTTATTCTAAACGAAAAACTTGTTCCTTCTTCATTCCAAACGCCATCACTATTAGCAGCCTTCACTTTAAAAATGTACTTATTAGGAGGTAAATCTCCATAAAAAACAGTTCTTTTGTTTGTAAATCGCCATTCTTTGTCATATCCTTCTAACTTGTATTTATACATTACTTTTTTAGGAGAAACAAATGTAAGCGCATCAAAGTGAATTTTTAAAGTATTAAATTCAGAAGGAAAAACTACTCTTCCTTTTTTGTCCGTTTCTTTCAAAACCCAATTATTTCCATTACTATCAAAAACTCCCTCTACAATTACGTTTGGCTTTGGTAAAAGGCTATGTAAGACAGTATAATTAAAGGAAGAAAAACCTTGCGCTGTAGGAATCCAAATATGCCCATTTTTGTCAGTTGTAATAGCAGGATAAGAAAGAGAAGCACAATCACTACTGCGAAGACCATCGTTTTCGTCGTAAGAAGTAATTTTCAAACTATCCGTTTTTTGTGCAATCCACTCTCTAAAATTATCATTTGAAACAGTCCAAACGCCATCATTACTCGTAAACCACCACGTCGAACTTACCTTTAAAATAGAATGAATGGCATCACTAGACCAATGGCTCGTTGATTTTGGAGTAATTATTTTTCCATTGTCATAGGTAGAAATCCCATTTTTAGTTCCTATGTAAATGGTATTGTCCAAAGGGTCTTGATACAAACTCAAAACCAAATTATCTGCCAGTCCATCTTGTGTAGTAAACGAAAAAAACGAAGGAGGATTTACATTTTTATTCTCTTGATACGGATTTTCTATTAACAAAATACCATTGTCTTTTGTCCCTAAAAATAGCTGTCCTTGCTGGGTTTCCAAAACGCACGTCAAATTATTAGATGCCAAACCGTTTGAAGTCGTATAATTTGTAAATCTGTTTGTCCTTATATTTGCTTCACTCTCTTCAAAAATACTTAGTCCTTCTGTTGTGGCAATCAAAAGCGTTTTAGGGTTTTTCTTACTTACTCTAATTGCTCGTACAAAATTACCTACCAATCCACTTTTTGTGTCAAAAGCAGTAATTTGTTTGTTTCCAGAATTGTATTTTGCTATTCCTCCTCCATACATTCCTATCCAAAAAGTAGGTTTTTTTAGTTCATTTTCTGTAGCTGTAATACTTCTAACATGGTTGTGAGGCAATCCATTTTTGATGGTTAGATAAGAAAAAGAATTATCTTGGTTTAATATAGAAATTCCATCACTTTGTGTTCCTATCCAAACTTGACTTTTATCGTCTGTATTAGCAGAGTAGGTAAAAACACAGTTTGTAAGATTATCTGAAAGCCCTTCTAAGGTAGAATAAGGCGTAAATTTGCTATCATTCAATCTCAAAAGTCCTCCTCTATTCATTCCGACCCATAAACTGCCTTCTTTATCTTCGAAAAGTGCCGTAATACTATTGCTTGCCAGTCCTTCTTTTGTCGTTAAGGCTTCAAATTTTTCTAATGTTGGAGTGTAGCGTAAGAGTCCTCTACTGTTTGTACCAATCCAAAGCGAGCCTAATTTATCTATCAGTAAAGCATTAATAGTAGCATCTTTGACAACTTCGTTTTTATTGAAATATGTATTTGTAATCATTGGATCACTACTCCTATTAGCAGTTGAGTTTTCAGAAAAATCATTGAAGCTCTTTAGTTCATTTGTTTCTTTATTCCAATAAAAAAGACCATTTGCAGTTCCTATATAAAGGTTGTTTGTATCGTCTACTTCCAAAACTAATATTTGCAAGTCTGGCAGAGGAAGAGAAACGGAAGTAATTTTGCCAAAATCCAAATCAAATTTTGCCAGTCCTTCATCTGTTCCAATCCAAAGTATATTTTGTCCGTTTTTGGTATCTTTCAATAGCGTATTTATCTTTATACTTAAGAGTCCGTCTTGTTGAGTATAGTTTCTAAATACATTTCTACGATAACGGCTAAGTCCTTTTGGCGTTCCTATCCAAACACTTTCTTCCCATTCTTCCAAGCACAAAATAGTATTATTGATTAAATCTTTTTGTGTATCAAAATTCTTGAATGCAGAAAAATTATAGTTAGAAATGCCTTCTCCATTTGTTCCAATCCATAAGCCTTCATTTTGTGTCTTTTGAACCACAGAAACAAAATTATCAGGAATTCCAGTATTAGCATTATTTTTTGAATCAGTAGGTGCCGAAAAAACAATAAAATCTTCACCATCAAATTTTACAAGTCCGTTATGCGTTCCTATCCATAAATATCCGTTATCAGATTGCGTAATTGAAGTGATACTATTCTGTGGAAGACCATCTCTTTTTTGCCATGTACTTTGACTATATTGAGTAATTTTTTTAGAAGAGGAAAGAAAAGACTGAGCGTAAGAAGGAATAGCAGAACTAAATAAAAAATTGAATAAGAAAGCAAAAAATAATAAAATCCACAAACAAAAATCCTTTACAAGTAGTAAATTAGAAGAAAAATGGACTAGATTTTTATTGTATATAAAAAACACTTTTACGAGAATGGATATAGAAATAAATTATTTATTTTGAGGTAATTCTATTTGATAACATTCTTTCATTCTCATCTAATAGATCAAAATCCTGTTTGATTAAAAGATAAGGACACATTTGTATCTTTAATAGATTACTAATGTAGTGAATTATTTGTTAAAAGAATAAGAATAATTTGTATCTACTAGTTGTTTATCAAATCTCACTTACAATTAATTACAATCAACTAATAAATCAAGATTAAATTCTATTTTTTACTTAATTTTGCAATCTCCTCTTAATAAATATAACAAAGAGAGTTTGGAAATGCAACTCACAAATATAACACAAAGATTATGACAGTTATTCCTTATAAAGACCAAACGGCTTCTAAAAAAGACCAAGTAGCTCAAATGTTCAATAACATATCGAATAATTACGATTTGCTCAACCGAATATTAAGTGGTGGAATAGATATTATCTGGAGAAAAAAGGCCATTTCTTATCTAAAATCCGAACGCCCAGAATTAATGCTTGACGTAGCGACAGGAACAGGTGATTTTGCTATTGAAGCCTATAAAAAGTTGAAACCTAAGAAAATAATTGGCGTAGATATTTCGACAGGAATGCTTTCTTATGGAAGAGAAAAAATAGAAAAACTAGGACTTCAAGATAGTATTGATTTGAAAATTGGAGACTCCGAAAAATTACCTTTTCCTGATGATACATTTGATGCCGTTACGGTTTCTTTTGGAGTGAGAAACTTTGAAAATTTGGAACAAGGATTAAGAGATATTTACCGAGTTTTGAAAAAAGGTGGTTCACTTGTTGTATTAGAATTTTCTCAACCACAAGCATTTCCTGTAAAACAATTTTATTCATTTTATTCATCACAGGTACTCCCAAGAGTGGGAAAAACGATTTCGAAAGATACATCAGCCTATACATATCTGCCCGAATCTGTTGCTGCATTTCCGTATGGAAAAGATTTTCTTCAAATTATGCAGAAAGTAGGTTTTGTCTTTACACGAGATGAAACGCTTACTTTTGGAATAAGTTCAATTTATTACGGAAAGAAATAATTTGTTTAAAAAATCGTTGGTAAGTATACTAATTTTTCCCTAGAAAAGAGGAAAAAATTTTTGTGTAACATAAAATAAAACTGTACTAATCTTGCCGATGCTTTTATCCGATGACAAAAAATATAATATATGAAAATCAGACAAAAAAATAATTTGTATTCGCTCTTTAGTTCTACTTCTATAATAGGATTATTTTCTATTCTTTTTGTTTTTCTATTCTTTTTTGGAAACATATCTTATGTTTCTTCTCAAGTTGTGAATAAAAAGAAGCCTGTAAACCAAGATAAAAAATTGAAGGACAAAAGTTTGAACATTCCTGATTATGATAACAAACCATTACATTATGGCTTTATCTTGGGAATGCACTACGCTACTTTTAGAATAGATTATTCAGATTATTTTACTAAAAACGAAGATACTACAATTGCATTATTACCACAAAGGTCATTAAGTAACTTTGCTGTCGGAATGATTATTGATTTTCCTATATCGAGCCAATGGAATTTTCGTTTTACGCCAACTGTAGGTTTGTATGAATATAGCGTTATACACAAACAGTTGGAACGTTTGACGGGGAAATATATCAATACACAAGTTCCTGTGGAAAGCGTATTTTTTGATTTTCCAATTTTACTCAAATACAAATCTTTAAGAAGAAACAATAATCGTTTGTATATGGTAGGTGGGGTTGTGCCAAGTATAAAAGTAGGTGGAAGAAAACAACGTGATAACAAAGAAGCCTTTGGAATGGAAGATTATAATCTGGAAGTTACATATGGTTTGGGATGGGATCATTATTTTAGTTTTTTCAAATTTGCACCTGAAGTTCGTTTTTCACACGGAATCGCAAACATGAACTTGCGCAATCAAAGTGTGTATTATAGAAATATAGAAAGAATGACGACACATAAAGTATCACTATTATTTCATTTTGAATAAACTAAGTTGAGGTTTCAGAATTGATAAAAAGGGAAATTAAAATTTGCCGTTGTCGATGTCCTGTCCTTACCAACAACAAGAACGAACCAAATAGAATTATCTATAGGGAAAAGGAATATCTTTTCCCTTTTTTTATGCTTAATTGTTTAAAACTAGAAGCACTATTTTAAAGCTAATATTTTTTACAAACACGTTAAAATCATATTTTATTTAGATTAATTCTAATTAAACACTAATTTGGCAAGATAATTGAATTATTTAGAGTAACATTTATACAAAACAAAGTTTAATCTTCAATTTACGTTATTTACTATTTGAATACTTAAATTTGTTTTTAATACTCACTAACAACTATTATTATGGTCACTATTCGCAATTACATTTTATCAATTCTTTTATTAGCCTCTGTTTTTGGTTGTGTTGCATTTTCTCAAAACGAAAATGTAAGCCAGAACACAAATAAAGAGGAAGGAAAAATTTTTTCAGTTTCAGATGCTTCTTCAATTGGAGAAGGTAATATTGAAGGAACTAAAAAAGCAGATGGAAAAATAAACAAAGAGACAATTAATTTGGGCAAAACAAATAATTTTGTAGCTTCTATTTTAAAACTGGCTACTTCTTTAGAAGGAACTCCTTATGTATATGCTGGCAAGTCGCCACAAGGTTTTGATTGTTCTGGATTTGTCTATTATGTTTTCAAAAACCATGATATTGATCTTCCTGCTTCTTCAAGAATGTATGATAAAGTAGGCAAAAAGGTAGCTCTGGAAAATGCCAAGAAAGGTGACATTGTTTGTTTTACGGGAACAGATCCAACTATTGACCGTACAGGACACGTTGGAATTATTGTAGAAAATAAGTCCAACGAGCCGATCAAGTTTATTCATGCTACGTCTGGAAAAGCCTATTCAGTAGCTTATAGTACACTTTCAAAAGATGGAGACGGACATTATGCAAAGCGTTTTCGCTCTATTCGTAGAGTAAAGGCTGCAAGATAAAATATTAAAAATTCAAAATGGTGAAGTGTTCTATAAAAAATGGTAAAAAAGAGCTAATTCTTATAAATCAAATTTATGAAAGTTGGCTTTTTTAAGTTTTATAGAATACTGATTCGTTATTGGCTTATAATTACTCTAAATTATTTTAACAAATCTATCAAAAATCCTTCTAACGTAACTTCTTGTATTAAGTTGCATTTTTTTTGAGACAATAAAGCATTAATTTTGTAGTATATACTTTAATATAAGTTTTGAAATGATACTACAGAACACAGAATAATTTATTGAATACAACTAAACTGATTATTATAACTAACGATGTAGTCAAAATTTGATAGAATTAATGTCCAAAATATTCCTTACTAAACCTACTTTATTATGAAACTCTCTTTATTTATTCTTCCTATTATCGCTATGAGCTTGTTTGTTGTAGGATTGTGTGGCAATATATTTTCTCCTTCTCCTTCAAAATCTTATTCTGTTACAACAAAAACTATAAATTTAAAAACTCCTCTGGGCGAAACAATAGAATTAGAAAACCTTAATCAGAATGAAAAATTAAAAGGAAAATGGATACTTTTAGATTTTTGGGCTTCTTGGAATACTGAAAGTATGAAAGATAGAAATACACTAAGCGATGTGTATTCTAAATATAATTCTAAAAACTTGGAAATTGTATCAGTTTCTTTAGACAATTCAAAGGAGCGTTGGAAAGATGCTATTGCCCAAAATAATTCTTCATGGTTAGAAGTATCAGATTTGAAAGGTTGGGAAAGTGCAGCTTGTAACAAATATAATGTTTCTGGACTTCCTTATCATATACTTATCAATCCAGAAGGCAAAATCGTAAAAACAGCTGTTTCTAATCAAGAGTTAGTAGAGGTTTTGAAAAAGGTATTGTAAAACGGAACAAAACAATTGAAAATTACTGAATCCTTGTTGTTTAAGAGCAATTAGGATTTTTTTTGTGTAAAAAAAACTTCAAAATTTTATTTTCTACTCTCATTTTCTGTAATTGCATTTAATTTTAAATTAAAAAGACTAAATCAAAAATATGGTTTCGATAATAATGGGTAGTCGTTCCGATTTACAAGTAATGTCAGCAGCAGCAGAAGTTTTAGACGAGCTGAAAGTAGAATATTCTTTGACAATCGTTTCAGCACATCGCACGCCAGAACGTCTGTTTGATTTTGCAAAATCTGCAAGAAAAAATGGAACAAAAGTAGTCATTGCAGGTGCTGGAGGTGCAGCTCATTTACCTGGAATGGTGGCTTCACTCACTTCTCTGCCTGTTATCGGTGTTCCTGTAAAGTCTTCAAATTCTATTGATGGTTGGGATTCTGTTTTGTCTATTTTGCAAATGCCTTCAGGTGTTCCTGTAGCGACTGTAGCTTTAGACGGAGCAAAAAATGCAGGTATTTTGGCTGCTCAAATTTTGGGAACTTCTGATGAGCAGTTGGCTATTCGTTTAGATGAATTTAAAGAATCGTTAAAAGAAAAAGTAATCAATGATATAGAAAATATTGATAAAAATGGTTGGAAGTAAGTTATTTAATAATTTTTAAAAAAAATAAGATATGATAGGTAAAGTTTATAAAAAAATAATGCAAGCCAGCAAAGGAAAGAAAAAATTTCAGTATTTATTTCAAGTGTTGCACAATACAGCAATAAGTGGAATGAATTATGGAAACGGTGGCGATTTCAAACAAAGTGGGGAAGAATTTTGCATTGATTATGTACATCAAGAGCTAAAGAAAATGAATAAAGATAATATTGTAGTATTTGATGTCGGAGCAAATAAAGGACATTATTCAGAATTACTTGCTCAAAAGTTTTCAAGTCAAGCTCAAATTTATTCCTTCGAACCTTCTAAGATAACGTTTGAAAGAATGAAAGAAACCAACTTGAAAAATAAAAATGTAAAACCTTTTAATATAGGGTTTGGAAGCGAAACCAAAACACTCAAACTTTTTACAAATTCATATTTATCTGGCTTGGCTTCCGTTTATCAAAGACGTTTAGATCACTTCGATATAGATATGAATAAGTATGAAGAAGTAATTGTTTCTACTTTAGATACTTTTTGTAAAGAAAATATGACTGAAAACATAGACTTTCTAAAGCTTGATGTAGAGGGACACGAGTTGGAGGTATTGAAAGGAGCTAAATATTTATTAGAAAATAATAAAATTAAGTTTATTCAATTTGAGTTTGGAGGAGCAAATATAGATTCCAGAACTTTCTTTCAAGATTTTTATTATTTACTTTCTGAAAAGTATCATATCTATAGAATTTTGATAGATGGACTGCAAAAAATAGACAACTACGATGAACGTTATGAAGTTTTTAATTCCATTAATTATCTAGCCGAAAGAAAAGAATAATTTTATAGGTAATCTAAATATCATCAAAAAAACTTCCCTCATCTTTTGCATCTTTGTTAGCTTTTTGGTTTTTCTCTATTTCTTCTTTCTCATCTTCAAAATCTGGAAAATCCTCTAAATCATAAACATCCAAATTCTTTTGAGCATCTTTAAAAATAGCATCATCGCTTTCTACTTCGTCAAAAAAGTTTGCATCAGTAGTAGTAGGTGGAACTGAATTTAAAGGTTCATTTAGATCCAACTGTTCGTTATAAATAGGGTTCTTCAATTCACTATCATCTAAACTATCTACCTCATCAAAAAAGTTTGCATCGGTTGTTTGAGTAGGAATTGAATCTACATTTGTTAACGGTTCATTTACATCAGACTGTTGTTCGAAAATATTTTCTTCTATCTCATTACTAGTAGTTGGAGTATCTACATTGGTTATAGCGCCCATACTATTTACATTACCTGCACTTTCTACCTCATCAAAGAAGTTTGCATCGGTTGTTTGAGCAGGAATTGAATCTACATTTATTAACGGTTCATGTATATCAGATTGCTGTTCAAAAATTCTTTCCTCTATCTGATCAATAGAACTTATATTTTGGGCATTTTCTACACTATCAATTTTATCAAAAAAGTTTTCATCAGAATTTCCTGTTGTATTTTCTGCTTTTTCCAAATCTTCATTACCTTCCAGATCATCAAAGAAACTAGAGGAGTCAATTTTATTCTCAATAGTTTCTGTTTTAGATGTAAAATCATCGTCTTCTATTTCATCAAAAAAACTAACTGAAGCAGTAGATTTCTCTATTAAATTTTCATTCTTGTTTTGCGTTTCTTTTAAAGCATCTTCTACTAAAATTTCAGTTTCTTCAACACTATTTTCTAACTCTTTTACTTTTTCTTCTAATTCAGTTGTCTTTTCATCTTCTTTACTCTCTTGAGGTGCTTCTTCGATTACCTTAGTCGTTCCTACAAGTTTGTCAAAAGCATTTATAGATTCTGTATTGATAATATCCAAATTTTCTCTACTTTCATTATTTTCTGCTTCCAAAGCAGTTTTCTTGGCTTCTGCTTCCTGTTTTTCTTTCTCCAATTCTTGCCTATATTTTTCATCTAACCAACTGCGCAACACTCTACGATCTGCCGAACGAAGCGCAGCCATTTGTGTATTCTGCTGAACAGGATTTGATTTAGCCAAAAAAAGTGCAGCCGTTTGAAAGTAAGGGTGTTTTCTCAATATCCTCTCAAAACCACTAGTTTCGGAAGGAGTAATGGAAGAAAAATCTTCTATAAATGTATTAAAATTTGATGAATTCATGAATGAATTGAAGTAAAAAAGCGTGTCTGTTCTCGTGTTTTGAAATAACAAACTATCTCTAACACTAATTTTGGATAGAATAATACGTAATTTTTACATTTTATTTCAATTTTCCAAATATAAAACCTACAAATCACTTATTTTTTTGATAAAATTTTATTTTCTAACAAATCAGACTAAATACAGTAGTCTAAAGTATCTTTGTGTTCTTATATTAGAGTAAGGCACATAAATTGTCTTTCTAATAGTAATGAATAGTTTAGACAGATTATATAATTTATAACTTGTTTGAAAGACTTCATTATTTTTATTAATTTTATTCATTATTACTACAATCTTATGTTAAAAATTTCAACTTTTAATTCAATCTTTACTTTATTTTTAGTGTCTATGATGACATTATTTTCTGCTTCGTCTTCTTTTGCTCAACTTACAATGCCACAGCCTAGTCCCTCAGCCATGGTAAAGCAAACAGTTGGTCTGACAGATATTACCATTGAATATTCTTCACCAGCTATGCGTCAACGTGAAGTTTGGGGTGGTCTTGTTCCGTATGGCGAAATTTGGCGCACAGGTGCAAATAAAGCTACAAGTATCACGTTTTCGGATGAAGTTTCTATTGAAGGAACAAAAATTCCAGCAGGAACGTATTCAATTTTTACTATTCCAAGCGAAAAAGAATGGACAGTAATTATCAACAAAAATGCAGAACAATGGGGTTCGGGAGAATACGATGAGAAACAAGATGTAATTCGTTTTCAAGTAACACCAATGATTTCTCCAATTATCAATGAACGTATGATGTTTACTATTGCTGCTATGGAAGAGCGTCAGGGAGAAATTTCTCTTTGGTGGTCGAATACCAGAATTTCGTTTGTCGTAGATGCTGACCCAGTAGCGAGAATGGTTTCGAATATTGAAAGTACAATGAAACAAGCCGATAATTTGTGGTATACTTATGCACAGTCTGCTGAATATTATTTAGAAAATGGTCAGAATAAAGAGCAAGCTAAAGAATGGGTAGAAAAATCAATTGCTATGAAAGACCATTTTTATAACAACTGGGTAAAAGCTCGTATTTTAATGGCTCGTAATAATTCAGGTGGTGCTGGTGATGCAACGGCAGCCGTAAAGATGGTGCAAAAAGCAATGGAAATGGGAGAAAAAGAAAATACAAGTTTTTATAAGCGTCTGAAACCTAAAATGGAACAGTTTGTCAAAACGTATTCTCAACAAATGCCTGCCACAAAAGGAAAGAGCAAATTCTAAAATCAAGTTATAGGTTTTTTGTTAAAAAATAATTAATACCTTCTTTGCTTTATTGTAGGGAAGGTATTTTTTTGAAATAATTTGTTAGTAGGTAAAGGCAAGTTCTATAAACAGGGCGTTGCGCTGCAACTTGAATTTCAATTTAGAAAATAGTAGGGTACAGTAGGCAAGTCTTTAAACTACTAATTTCCAAATTCCTTTCAATGTATTAACATTTAGCCTACAAATTTCGATGTTCTTCCAAACAAATAAACCAATCAAAATTTCCTTTTCCTATCAAAAGTTCTTATCTTTGTAGTTCATTTCAAAATAGAGATATAAGTTTCTATAAATCAATTATTTACTTTGATTTGTCGTGGCGATATTTTTACCAATAAGTTTGCCCTTATCGGTATGTTCACTAACGACATTAAAATTGAAATGAATTTTAATCAAATTATTTTATTCACAGTTAAGAAATACCTTATAAACATAATTAATCATTAATTTAATTATCTAATTTAGAAAGTCAAGATTAATGAAAAGACATGTTACAGAGGCAGGCACTCACAACAAGCCTGAAAGCAATTGTTGATTATTTATTTTATTATATGAGTGATTCAAACATTTCAGCAGGCGAAATCAATTGGGACGAATTAGAGTCTAACAAAACAGGATTTGGTGCAGGTTACAAAGATGCACGCCAACAAGAATTAGCAGACCTTTACGAAGAAACACTTACTGAGTTTTCGGAAAATGAACTTGTTACTGGTACAATTGTAGGCGTTACAGACCGTGAGGCTATCGTAAATATCGGACACAAATCAGACGGACTTGTATCTCTTTCAGAATTTAGAGATTTACCTGAACTTAAAGCAGGCGATCAAGTAACGGTTTATGTAGAAAAACAAGAAGATGCAAACGGACAAATTTTGCTTTCTCGTCGTAAAGCAATGGCTCTACAGGCATGGAAAAAAATTGAGCAGTCGCATCAAGGCGATGAAGTTATTGAAGGAGTTATCAAACGCCGTACAAAAGGTGGTTTGATTGCAGATATTTTTGGTATCGAAGCATTTTTACCAGGTTCACAAATTGATGTTAAGCCGATTCGTGATTTTGATATTTATGTAGATAAGAAAATGGAATTGAAAGTTGTCAAAATCAATTATGCGAATGACAACGTAGTAGTTTCTCATAAAATTCTAATTGAGAAAGATCTTGAAAAACAACGTTTACAAATTCTTGACAACCTTGAAAGAGGTCAGGTATTGGAAGGTGTAGTTAAAAATATCACTAATTTTGGTGCTTTTGTTGATTTGGGTGGCGTAGATGGTTTACTTCACATTACTGATATTTCTTGGGGACGTATTAGTCATCCAAACGAAATATTAGAATTAGATCAAAAACTTAATGTTGTTGTTCTTGATTTTGATGAAGATAAAAAACGTATTTCACTTGGTATGAAACAACTTCAAGAACATCCTTGGGATTCGCTTGAAGCTACTTTAGAAGTAGGTACAAAAGTAAACGGACGTATTGTGAATGTGGCTGATTATGGTGCATTCTTAGAAATCAAACCGGGTGTAGAAGGTTTGATTCACGTTTCGGAAATGTCTTGGTCGCAGCACTTGCGCAATCCACAAGAATTTTTGAGCATTAATGATACAGTAGATGCAGTTATTTTGACTATTGACCGTGAAGAACGCAAAATGTCATTAGGTATCAAACAACTTACTGAAGATCCTTGGACGAAAGAAGAAGTGAAAACAAAATATGCTTCTGGACAACGTCATACAGGTACAGTTCGTAATCTTACTAATTATGGTTTGTTCTTAGAATTGGAAGAAGGAATTGATGGGCTTGTTCATATTTCTGACCTTTCTTGGACTCGTAAATTCAAACATCCGTCTGAATTTATTAAAGTAAACGAAAAATTAGAAGTTCAGGTATTAGAACTTGATACCGAACAACGTCGTTTAGCTCTTAGTCATAAACACATGGAAGAAAATCCTTGGGATACTTTCGAAACTATCTTTACACCAAATAGTGTGCATAAAGGTACGTTAGTGAACAAAAATGATAAAGGTGCAAACATCGAACTTCCTTATGGTGTGCAGGGTTTCTCTTCTACAAAACATCTTACTTTAGAGGAAACAGGAAAAACTGCTGAGGTTGGAAACAATATTGATTTCAAAGTAGTAGAGTTTTCTAAAGACGAGCAACGCATTATCCTTTCTCACGTAGCGACATATCGTAGTGGAAAAGAAGAAACGGCTGCTGCTCCTGCAAAGAAAGCAAAATCAAAAGCTCCAAAAGGAGAAGCAAGTGAAGAAACAACTTCAAAATCTAAAGACATGAAAAAATCTAAAGATTTGGGAACGACTAGTTCGTTAGGAGAAAATTCTGCACTTTCTCAACTGAAAGACGATATGAAAGGCGATGAGAGTAAATAATATTTCTTAACAGAATTAGTATAAACTTTTCGCTTTACACAAAAACCCTTATTTCTTTATTGAAGTAAGGGTTTTTTTGTGTCTTGGAATTTCTTGGTAGGGAAAATGGCTTGCCTTTTCCTAAATGTATGGATTTATAAACATATCTTGCCTTCTTTGATGTCTTATCAACGACCTCTAATAATCCTTGCCGTTGTTGGTGTCTCACCAACAACTCAACGACTTCCAATAATCAATTTATTTTTATTTTAGTCTTTAACTTTTTTTAATGTATGAAAAATAAATAAATTATTATTCGCTAATAACTACTCTAAACAGAATAATATTTTGTCTAATTAATTTTAGCAGAATAATATTTTTCACTAAACAGGGGGTTGCATATCGATTTAGCTGTTATGATTTATTGTGATTTTGATTTTAATGGAAAAGTTAATTTAACATAACAAAAACTAAATTTAAAATTAAATACAATAGAATTAAAATTCTGTAAAATATAATTTTGATTTATTGAATAATAAGTAGATATAATTTTGGGTTGCACGTTTTTTAGTTAAATAGTTTGTCTATCGAAAGCAGTATTTGAAGTGAAACCCATAGCGAAATACGCCGTTAGCATTTTAACACCGAACGAGAAACACGGACGGCACAAACAATAAACATTAACTAACTAACAAATATGTAATATTTATTTAAAAGTAATATTTTTTATTTATTTTTATTTACTCTATTTTTCCAAACTACTCCAAATCTCAATTTATTATGAACACACTTAATTTAATCAGCAAATCAGCTTTAGCTTTCGTTTTCGCTATTACTCTATCTTTTACTTCTATCACTACTTCTGCAACTCCTTTGGGCGAAGATGATATAATTGCCACCGTTGAGGCAGTACCAAATAGCATTAAATTTCTTTTAAAATTTGAAAATGAAAAACAGGAAAATATAAAAGTCAAAATTTATAATTCAGATTTGAAACTTGTACATTCGGAATCGGTAGGCAAAAAAGTTCAAATTCAACGTATGTATAATATGAGTAAACTTGGCGAAGGAACTTATACAGTTTTGATAGAAGGAAAAACATACAATGAAAAGAGAACTGTTGTTTTGAAAAAGGCTTTAAAAAATGATTTTATAGCTGTTTTTTCTCCAGAAGCAACTAATGACAAAGTTTTTGCATCTGTAGAAAACAACAAAGGAACTGTAAAACTAACGCTTACAAATTTGGAAGGACGTATTTTGTATGAAGAAACTATAAATGAAGAAAGCAAAGAACGAACACTAAATCTTACAGACTTAAAAAAAGGAACCTATTTTTTACAAATTATTGGGCAAGACAAAACGAGTTACCAAACTTATTATATCAACTAATTTAACTAACGATCTCTTCATGAAAACAAACAGCAACTTCTTTGAGGTTGCTTTTTTTATGTAGGTTAATCGCACCAAAAAACGAGGATTTTTGTAATTGTCAATGAATTTTAGCTGCGTAGCTGCGTAATGTTGATATTTCTTATCTTCTTCAAAAACCAAATCACGACATTGCGCAGCTACGCAGCTTAAATCTCAAAAACGTCTAAATTAGATGCGATTAACTTATTTTTATGAACAATTTTTTACATCTTTATTAGTTTTGAGTAATCAATTTTCGAATAATGACGTTTGTCTTTTGGTATATTTTTGATAAAAGTGAACTCTTCTATTTCTGAAAAATTATTTTTTAGTTTTTTGTAAATGACTTTCTCAGAATCATTGTTTTGAAACTTCTTTTTTAATTCTAAAACCAAAACAAGGTTTTTATTTTTCAAAATAAGCGTTCCATTTTCTACTTCACTTATCGCAGTAAGAATATTTTCATAATAAAATGGAGAGTAAATCTGGTTATTTTTATAGATTAAAGAATTACATCTTCCTGTCAAAAACAAATTATTCTCGTTATCCAAGAAACCACTATCGCCTGTTCTGTGCCAGCAAATTCCATTGACAAAGATTTTATTTTTCAAAAGAACTTGTTTTGATTGTTCGATGTTTTCTGTATTGTTTTCATCAAAATAATACTGATCCAAAACGTGTAAGCCACTTACTATTATTTCTCCAATCTCGTTTTTAGATTTAGTAATTTGATTTAATTCTTCTTCATCTTTGCAAAAAATAATATCAGTATCAGTTTTGATTAAGTCAAAATTTATATCAATGATTTTCACATTTGTTTTGTGATACGGTTTTCCTACAAAAAGTCCTTTTGAGTTATCATTTTCCTTTGTTTTTGCTTTAAATTCTGTTGTAGAAACTACACTAATTGGTTCTGCTTCTGTTGAGCCATAGACAATTTTGATTGTAGAATCCTTAAAAACACGTTCAAAATATTCTACATCAGACTTGAAAACAGGTGCGCCACCAACAAAAATTTCTTTTAATGAAGAAAAATCTGTTGTATTAATGTTACCTTTTCTAGTTTTTTTAGCTTGATTTTCAATGAAATTACCTAATGTTTTTACGAAAAAAGGAGAACCAACAAGTCTATCAATTTTATAATTTTTGATTTGAGATAGAATTTTTTGAGGTTTTATTTTCTCAATTTTTTTAAAATCTGCAATCACAGAAGTACTTCCAATTCCCAAATTTAGAAGCAAAACGATAGGTAAAGTAGTGAGTTCGATTTTATAGTTTTTGCTGTCTTCAATTTGATTATTATTCAAGACATCAGAAAGTGCTAAAAATTGTTCATTCAAAAAATTATGTGTTCTCTTTGCAGCTTTCGGAACTCCTGTACTTCCTGTCGTGAAAGTTATTAAAGCTGTTAGAGAAGAATTAGTAGAATAGAGACTATCAAATTTTTTATTCTTACTATTACCTTCAAATTTATCAAAATCTATTTTTACCTTCAAACGAATAGGAATTTTACGAATCTGCTTAGAAAATAGAAGCAGTAATTTTGACTTCCAAACACCAATAAAACCTTTACAATTAGCAATTTTAGCGCAATTTTCTAATTTTTTTCTATCCAAAAATTGGTCTAAAAAAACGGCTGTTGCACCGATATAAAAAAGAGAAAGCACATTTACATACAAATCAACACTTATCGGAACAAAAACCAAAACTCTATCTCCTTCTTTTATGTTTATTTCGTGAAAGTAAAGAGATGTTGCTGTTACTCGTTTTTTTAATTCTTTAAAAGTTATGGACTGATTTTTATGAACAATAGCTATTCTATTGGGAAATTCTTTAGCAGAATTAAGAAAGTAATGACAAATATTTTCCATTTTTGTAATTCTATTTTTTTTCGCACCTTAAAAGGTTCGGTATATTTTATCATTCTAAATTACTCAAAAAATGACAGTTTCCGTAGAAGTTAGTGTTTATCCACTTACAGAAAATTACAAACCAACCGTTAAAGCATTTATCAAACTACTCTCCGAAAATGAAAACCTACAAATAAAAGTAAATGGAATTAGTACACAAATATTTGGGCAGCTAAATGAAGTTATGCCAAGCCTAGAAAAAGCCATTCAATCATGTTTCGAAACTCAAAAAGCGTCTGTCGTAATAAAGTTTCTAGGAACAGATTTAAGTGAATATGAATATAAAGGGTAGGAATTAGGAAATGAAAATGGGAAGCAGGAAACAAAAAAGCCTTCACTTTTACAAGTGAAAGCTTTTTTTTGAGAATAGCATTCTCTCGCCGTTGTTGGTGTCCCACCACCGACGTATAACTTTTAGAAAAATACCGTACAATCAGGCTGCTTTTTCTGCAACAAATTTGCTGTCGTTTCTGTAACCCTTGTGTTTTCACAATAGACGATAGATAGCATACTTGCTTTACTAAGAGGAGTAAGGTCTGCTACTTCTGTTTTCGCAAAAACCACTTCTCTGAGCTTAAGGAGATTGGAAAGGGGACTAATACTTGAAACTTTGGTTTCTGAAAAAGTAAGTTCACCCAAATTCTCAAGGTCTTTCAAAGGAGCAAGACTAGCTACCTTTGTGCGAGCCATATAAAGTACTTCCAATGATTTGATATATTTTAAGGGAAAGATATTACTAACAGGAGTATTCGAAAAATCCAAAACTCTGAGTTTGCGCATTCCACTAAGAGGAGCAAGATTTGAAATCCGAGTATCATAACAATCCAGACGGCTAAGTCCTGTCATGGAACGCAAAGGCTCTAAATCACTTATGCCTGTTCCAGAACAATCTAATTCTTTGAGCCCTACAATGTTCCTTAACGGGTCTAGAGAGTTAATACCAGAATTACCATCACACCAGAGAACTTTCAAATTTTTCAAACTTGCTAAAGGTTCTAATGTACTTAATCCACTTTCTTTACAATCTAGTTTTTCAGCTGCATAAATTTTGCTTAACTCAGCAGTTGAGGGAGAAGCACTAATACCAAACTTGGTCATAAAAACATTTTTCCAGTTTTTGTCTAATGAGTTCCACCAACTTGTTGAAAGTTGTGCGTTTGCTTGTGTAGTCATGAAGAAATATAGACCACAAAAAATGCTTATACGAAATAAAGAAAGCAATTTTTTCATAAATAATTTCATTTTAAAATTCTTAAAAAGGAGTGAATAAAGTTGTTACATACAACTGAAATAAATTTGTAGCATAAATAATAAGAATGAAAATGAAATTAAACTATCTAATAATTTATCTTTACCTATTGTCTAATCAAATTCAATTCTAAATTTCATATATTTCAAAATAGCATTCTATAAGGCTACTTATCAACTATATTCTTATTCTGCAATTATTATGCAAAAAGATATTTTTGAGAATATTACGTCTTAGAAAGTGAGGGTAATTGAAAAGGATAGCCTAATTTCATCTATCTCTTTCTCTATTCTTTATTTGCTTTTTCATATTTTCCTCTCGTTAGTCGGTACTGAATTACATCCAATTAAAATGAAACCCACGAATTTATTCGTGGAAGCTACCACCACCTTCTTCATTTTTTTGTTTCTACTCTATTCTAAAATAAAAGGAGTAATTTTAATAAAACGGAAAAGTAGATTCATGTAAAAAGTAGTGATTACTTTCGTGGGTTTGGTCTAAACTTCTCTAAACTTTGATGTTGCGTAACGTCAGAAAATAACTAACAATATGAGTAACATTCTAGAATTGGAAATATTACTACCAAGTTTTATTCTGTGCAATCGTCTTTTTTCCATAAAATAGGATTTACAAACCTTATTTTATGAAAAAAGCAAACTATTATTTTGACAAAAACAAGTTCATATACGGAATTTGGAAAATGTTACTCCTACTGAACTAAACTCTAAATTAATGAGGAATCAATGTTTTCTCTACTTTCATATGAGGAATTCCTATTTCTGTAAACTCTTTTCCCTGTTTTATATAGTTCATGCTTTCATAAAAACCCATAGCTGTCTGTCTTACGTGTGCTTCAATAAGTGCATACCCTTTTGACTGCGCAAAATTTTCAGCAAATTCAATTAATTCCTTTCCAATTCCTCTGCCTTGCCAATCTTCCGAAACTACTACTTGTCGCATCTTGAGTTTGGTAGTTGATAAAGGGACAAACATAGCTGTACCAACTATATTATGGTTTTCGTCGTAGGCTGCAATGTGATAACTATTATTTTCTAATTCTAGCTCTTCAGCAGAAAAACGCATTCCTAAAGGTTGGCGCAAAACCAATTCTCTCAAATGAACAGTATCCCAGTAATCTTTTGTATTGTGTTCGATGACTCTAAATTCTAACATAAAAAGGTAAGTTTGTTTTATTATTTTGTATTCTATACTTTATAATTATTAGAAACAAGATAACATTTTTCTAACGTTATTTTGCAACTGCATAATGGTAAAACTAATTATAAAACTAATTTTTCTGAAAATAGTTGCTATCTTTTTAGAGTAATTTAGTAGTTTTGGTATTTGATTTACTAAAAGTACAATCTGAATTAAAAATCATTCAACTTCATTTAAAAAACAGAAATTATGCAAGAGGAAATCAATATGTATCTTGATGATGCAAAAGAACAAATGGAAAAAGCTGTTAAACATACTCTTTCGGAGTTTACCAAAATTCGTGCAGGTAAGCCAACTGCTTCTATGTTTGATGGTATTATGGTAGAGTATTATGGAGCAAATACGCCACTTTCTCAAGTAGCCAATATTTCTATTCCAGACGTAAAAACAGTACTAATCAAGCCTTGGGAAAAAAGTATGGTAGCCGAAATTACTCGTGCCATTCGTGATAGTAATTTAGGCTTTAATCCAATGGGAGAAGCTGATGCTGTGCGTATAAACATTCCTGCTCTTTCAGGAGAACGTCGTCAAGAACTCGTAAAACGTGCTAAAAATGAAGCTGAAGAGGGAAAAATAGGAATTCGTAATGCTCGCAAGAACACAAATAATTCTTTACGTGCCATCGATGGCGCACCTGAAGATATGATAAAAGGGGCAGAAAATAAAGTTCAAACTCTAACAGATGATTATACTAAAAAAATTGATGAGCTTTTAGAAATAAAAGAAAAAGACATCACAACAGTTTAATAAGTATGAAGTTTTAATTTTAGAATGAGATACAGAATTAAGAATCTATCTATTTTGTATCTCTTCCATGTAAAAGCTTGATCTAAAAGCCTTGTCTAAATTTATTAGATAAGGCTTTTCTATTTTTGTTGCTTAATTTCTCTTTACCTACCATTTTGTTAAACATATTTTTTGATTAAACTAAAAATCATTTTATCTTTAATCCTTCAAAAGTATTTCTAAAAACAGTATTTCCTCATTTTTATTTTCCATTTCCCATTTCATAATTCCCATTCCCCGCAATGTACACCAACTACGAAGTCAAAAACAGAATTGCTTTTATTACGCTCAATCGTCCAGAAAAACGAAATGCTTTTAGTGATGAATTGGTAGAAGAACTAAAAACTAACTTTTCGAAAGCAGAAAACGACCAAAATGTAAAAGTAATAGTTTTGAAAGCAGCAGGTAATGTTTTTTGTGCAGGTGCAGATTTGGGATATTTACAGACATTACAGACAAATTCCTATCAAGAAAATTTAGGAGATTCTTCTTCGTTGAAAGATTTGTACGAGCAGATTTATATGCTCTCTAAACCTACCGTGGCACAAGTACAAGGTCATGCGCTTGCTGGTGGTTGTGGTTTGGTATCGGTTTGTGATTTTGTTTTTTCTGTTCCGAAGGCAAAATATGGTTATACAGAAGTCAAGATTGGCTTTGTTCCTGCGATTGTGATGTATTTTCTGATTCGCAAAATTGGAGAAGCTCGTGCAAGACATTTACTTATTTCTGGAAATCTTATCAAAGCCGAAAAAGCAGAACAGTACGGAATTGTTACCGAAATTGTAGAGGTAGAAAACTTAGAACAAACCGTTTTGGATTTTTGTCAAAATATCTGCGATACTAATTCTGGAGAAGCAATGAAACTGACAAAACAAGCGATTTTAGATGTGCAAGAAAAGACAATTCCTGATGCCCTTCGTTATGCAGCCGAACTCAATGCAAAAGCAAGAATGACAGAAGATTGTAAAAAAGGAATTGGAGCATTTTTGAATAAAGAGAAAATTAGTTGGTAGATTGTTATGTAGTAAACCCTTTATAGTATTGATATAAAATTATATTCGTACTTTTCAAATGTATAAATTAGTCTTCTATATTATCTCAAGTGCAATAATTGAATTTATCAAAACGAATTATTTTACTCAAAAAACGGAAAAACATGTTCACTCATAAACTTATAAAGTTCTTTTTTCTTTTTCTTCGAGTGTAGTTTTTCTATCTGACTTTGATAATCTCTTCTAATATTTACTTGATAATCAGACTTTCTTTTTTCTAAATAAGGAATCCAAGCCGAATGCAACGTAAAAAAATAGATAAGTGAAGGATGATGCAAAACACAAACAGCTCCTTTCTGCAAATCAGCAGCATCAAAAATCCAAACTTCACGCTGATAATCTACATTTGGTTTTGTTCCTTTGCCATTTACCATCATACAAAAAATATAACCATCAGTAGAAGAGATAGTTTCTTTGTCCAAGTTTGCTTTGGTATGTTTGCGTGGCATAAATTGTAGAGAACGAATTTCATAATTTTTAGGAAATTCATAGAAATCTACTAATTCCATTTTTTCTGTATCCAAACAAGTAATGGTAGCAGGAATTTCTTGTAACGTATAATTTTCTATGTCTTTTATAGGAACAATTCTATTAGGATAATTTTTATACGAATTATAGACAAAACGAGTAAGTCGTTGATGCTCAATTCCAGAACATTGCCAATAGATATGTTTTATTTTAGTATGGGGAATAGACTCAGAAATAATATCTCTACATGTATATAAACCTACACCCCACGTATGCGCACCTACTTTTTGATTTGAATTTGTGCTTTCTTTAGCTTCCATATTTCCAATATTGTGGTATAATTTTGTATGTATAAACTTTTCATTTTCTACATCAATCACAAATTTTCCCATTCTAGACACATCCATTCCTCCAACTGCTAATATACCTTCTGTTTTTTCTTCTATATCTGTATCTTTTGGGAAGTTTAGAATTTTATCATAATAGCGAACCCATTCAGACAAACATGCGCCTGCATTGTTGGCTGTATAAAAAGTTATTTGTCCATTTGGATTTTCATAATTAGTTGTGAAATGTATCGTTTCGATAGGAATATGAAATTGTTTTACTTTTACTATATCTGCATCTTCTATCAAATCTTGTCTTCTAACCACATACATTTTGGTATAAGGAAGCTGTTTACTAGCGACAAGTTCACGCAAAATTTTATTAAGATTTTGATTTTGAGGAAATGGGTTGTTCATCAGAACATCTAAACCTACCTTAAAAGAAGCATCAATAAGTAAAATATAGTCTTGACTTAAACTGGTCTGGTGCATACATTGAAGAATATTAATCGGTTTTCCATCTTCTTGCACAAGTTTCCAAGTATGAACCAGTTCATCTCCTTCCCATTTCATAAGTTGTAAAATAGGTTCGGTGGCTGTTTTTATAGTGGTTAGGTTTTTGAATCTAGCTTTGATCCAAGAAGAAGTTTTTTGAAAAAAAGTAGTTTCTTGACTCTCTTGACTCTTTTGATTTTTTACGTTTTCTGCAATTTTCTTATTCTGATTAGAATCAACTCTACTATGAAGAGTAGTAAAATAGGTATAAATTTCATTTTTCGAAACTTCGTTGGCTCTCACAACTGCATGTTTGAAATGATTTTTGATAGAGTTTCGTTTCTGAATCAAACTTTCAATAATCTGAACTAGAGAAGTTACATTTTTTGCACCTTTTATATAATTTACTGTGAAAAGTTCTTTTGTAATGGGATCAAAACTAGGATGCGCACTTGTCTGTTGAATAGGAAAAACCCATTCTATAAAAGGAACATTTTTAGCTTGCCATTGCTCATTTGTTCCGATAGGCGTAACAACTTCTAACGTATTTATATCAATTTCAAAAGGTCTGCCCAAATCAGAAGTAGCAAGTATTCGAATACAATCATTATCTTTCGATTTGAAAGGGATTAGAGCTGTACTTAACAAATTTCTTGCTCCTAATTCGAAAGAAATACGAGCAATTCCCATATTCGAAAAGCCATATTTTTTGTGTCTTACTGTTTTTTGTTTAGAAGCCAAATCGGCATAATAACAAGGAGGTTTTAGAAGAGCAGATTTGAGTTTTACTTTTCCTGTTTCATTAAAATCAAAACGAAATACCATTGCATTACCATTCAGTATAGGACTTCCATATTCTGAATTAGCTTTTCCATCATCTGTAGTTTTTGGATAAGGAAGACCCTTAGAGTTGACAGACCCAACGGAAGAGTTTACAAACACATGTCCATAAATATCAGTTGGAATTTTGCCTTCTTTGATTAAAAGTTCAATGTCTAACTCTTCGCTGGTTGCAGAAACTAATGGTAACATAAATAATTTGAAAAAGATAGGTAAATCATTTTGGGTTCAGTTTCTATTAAGAAACTACGCATGTAAAATACCAACTATTTTAGAACAAAAAAAGGAATTTGATAAAATTATATCAAACTCCTTTTCTATCAAACAGCTTCTCACTCTAAAGAGTGAGCTACATTTCTGACTATTTCACAAACAAAAGTTCACGATATTTAGGTATTTGCCAAAGCTCATCGTTGACAAACTGCTCTAACTTATCGGTTTCATAGCGAATCTTGTCAAAATAAGGCTTAATTTTATTGCAATAGGCTTCTGCACCTTCTTGTGGTTCTAAAAGGTTTGCTTTCTTGCGCTCGTTTATCATTTCTTTTACCAGTTTTGTAGCTTTATTAATGTGTTTCGAAATCCTACGAGCTGTATCATTTATCATTTCCATGTCATTATCCAAATCAATTTTTTTCATTTTATGGATAGTTTCAGAAATTTCGCCTAGATATTTCATAGCCGAAGGAACGACATGATTTATGGTAAGGTCGCCAATCAAACGAGATTCAATTTGAACTTGATGCAGGTAATTTTCTAAGTGAATTTCCTGACGTGCTTCAATTTCATCTTCTGTTAAGATTTTATTATCTGTAAATAATTTCTTTCCTTTTTGGGTAAGATTAGCCTTTAGAGCTTCTGGAGTAGTTTTGAAGTTAGAAAGTCCACGTTTTTGAGCTTCTTCTGCCCACTCCTCGCTATAATTATTTCCCTCAAAACGAACTGCTTTTGATTCTTTGATATAACGGCGAAGTACATTGACAATAGCGAGTTCCCTTTTATCGCCATCTAATTCTAATTTTTCTACTTCTTCATAAAACTTAGTAAGTTGGTCTGCGACAGCCGTATTCAGAACCATCATCGGAAGCGAACAGTTAGCCGAAGAACCAACGGCACGAAACTCAAATTTATTTCCTGTAAAAGCAAAAGGCGAAGTACGATTTCTATCCGTATTGTCTAACAAAATTGGTGGAATTTTATCAATTCCTAACTTGATGTACATATTATCTCCTTTTCCAACTTCTACTTTTGCGTTTTCTTCCAATTCATTCAAAACTTTATCTAACTGCGAACCTACAAAAACAGAAATAATTGCTGGTGGAGCTTCATTTGCACCCAAACGATAATCATTCGAATCTGATGCAATACTTGCTCGCAACAAATCGGCGTGTTCGTGAACAGCTTTAATTGTATTTACAAAAAAGGCTAGAAACTGTAAATTTTCTTTTGGCTTATTTGATGGAGCTAATAAATTTTTCCCTGTATCGGTACTCAATGCCCAATTGTTGTGTTTTCCACTTCCATTTACTCCTTGAAACGGTTTTTCATGGAACAGAACTTTCAAATTATGACGTTCTGCAACTCTACTCATGACATCCATCAAAACCATATTGTGATCGACGGCTACATTTACTTCCTCAAATTGTGGAGCGCATTCAAATTGTGCAGGTGCAACTTCATTATGACGAGTCGTAATTGGAATACCTAACTTCAATGATTCAATTTCAAAATCTTGCATAAATGCTTTCACTCGTGAAGGAATCGAACCAAAATAATGATCGTCTAATTGTTGCCCACGAGCAGGCGCATGACTCAAAACAGTACGACCACCAAGCATCAAATCATGACGAGCATAAAAGAGTGATTTATCGACTACAAAAAATTCCTGTTCCACGCCCAAAGTAACCGTAACTTTATTTACGTTTCTATCAAAGAGTTGACAAACATTTGTTGCAGCACGATTAAGTAAATCTATAGAACGAATAAGAGGCGTTTTATGGTCTAATGCTTCACCAGTATAAGAAACAAAAAGTGAAGGAATACAAAGTGTTTTTCCTCCTCCACTCTCTACAATAAAAGCAGGAGAAGACGGGTCCCAAGCTGTATAACCACGAGCTTCGAAGGTTACACGAAGTCCACCACTCGGAAAAGAAGACGCATCAGGTTCTTGTTGAACTAAAGTTGAGCCTTTAAATTCTTCTAATGGAGTTCCGTCTGAACTAGGGCGAAAAAATGAATCATGTTTTTCTGCACTCGTTCCACGCAACGGCTGAAACCAGTGTGTATAATGCGTAACACCGTTTTCGATTGCCCATGCTTTCATTCCAGAAGCAACTGCATCGGCAAGACGAGTATCTATTTTTTGCCCTTTTTCGATAGCTGCATTTAGATTTTTGAAAGTGGTAGAAGACAAGTAGCGTTGCATTGCTTTTTTATTAAAAACATTTACACCAAAATAATCTGAAATACGATTTGTGGGAGGAGTTACTTTTACTTCTGAACGGTTTTTGGCTTCCTTTAAGGCTTCAAAACGAATATGTGACATAATTTAGATATAGATTAAAAAATTGAGAATTTTGAGTGAATAATTTGTTAAGTAAAAATAGTGATTAGGCTTTTTTTATTAGGTCAATTTTTGAAAAATGAAGTGACTTTTATAAATATGACATTTAATTATAAGTCAAATGTAGATAAATTTTGTCAATTAATTGCAAATGACCTTAAAAACAAACCTATTTTTATTTTTTGTAAAGTTTGTTTTACTATAAATAAACATGTGTTTTTTAATCTTGTTTAGAAAATTATCAATTTACTCAACTCTACCATGGACTTCCTATTCTGTCTAAATAAATTCGTATATTTGATGAAGGAAAAAATGAAATAAGTTTAGACTTTCTTAAAGAAATTGCTACACAATATTGGAAAAATTTTTCTAAATGAGTTTCTACCATTGCTCGTGTCCTCTTCGCCGTTGTTGGTGTCCCCACCAACGACATCATTTATTATAAAAAAAACACAAATCCATTTTCTACGTTCTTACTAAGTAGAATTTTTTTAACTTTCGCAAAAACAGCTAAATTTTAGCTTTTATCGATATCTATGCCGTTGTCGGTGTCCTCACCGATGACACCAATACTAATTAAAACCTTTTTATGGTCGGACTTACTTACGCAGCAAAAGCACTCACAGGCGCATTTGTGGGATATATTACAAATGATTTGGCAATTCAGATGCTTTTCAGAAAGCGTTTTGGTTTGGGTGGCATTTTTCTCAAAACACATCACGAATTTGTAATCAATATTAGCAAACTCGTCGAAAAAGATATTCTAAATCATAAAACGTTGCTGCCAAAAATAGAAAACGAACAATTTCAGAAGGCACTTCAAAAAACGGTTCAGACGTATATCGAATCAAAACTGGGAGCTTCTGTTTCAGATAATTTTACGCTACAAGATATTCCCAAATTTAAGGAAACCACAAATGTAGTTAGGGAACAAATAAAGGGAAGTTTGCCACAAACAGTAGAACCTTTTCTACTTCATCTTTTCAAAAGAAACTACATTAGGCGATGCCATTTCGGACGAGCAATGGCAAAGTGTAAGTAAGAATATTGTGAAAGAATTAATGGCTGGCGTTTCAGAATGGAATAGTTTGGAAAAATTGGTGCGTGATTTTACAGATGAGATTGGAAACGAATCTATTTCGTCTTTTATTCATCAAGATTTACAAAATAATATCAAAGAGGAGTTACATTTTCTGACAGCCGATTTGCATCTTTTATTAGAAGCACAGCACAAAAAACCAATAGAAAATCTAATCAATCAGACTTTTGAGGAATTAGAAATCGAAGAACTAGTTACTAATCTGGCTGGACGAATTTCGAAAAAAACGATTAATTGATATTTTGGGAGAAGAAAAAGCAGAGCATTTAGTGAAAGAAGTTTTGAAGCGTTTGCAGGCGATTTTGGAAACCGAAGAAGGAATAAAGATTTTAGATGTCTTTTCAGATTTTTTGATTAATACATTAGAAAAGGAAGAAAAAACGATTTTCAAACTTTTAGACCCAACTACAAAAGTAACATTACAAAAATTCTTTGCTCATCAATTTCCTGCTATTTTGGTAAAAGTAATTGGTTGGCTGTATAGCCGTCAGAGGGAATTAGAAATTTTGATTGACCAAACTTTTACAAATAATGTAGAATCTGGTTTCAAAAATTGGTTGGTAAAAGTTTTTGTGGGAAGTATTAGCCAATTGACCGATATTATTGGAAAAGTAACAAGTATTATTGATTCCTACCGTCGTAATCCTGATGAAGTGGCGAAAGAACTTACGCAGCAAGTTGTAGAATATCTGGAAAGCAAAAGTATAGGAGAAATTGTTGGAGGACTAAAAAACCAGAATACCGTTGTTTCGCTGACCAAAATTTTGCGTAAAAATGTCTATGATGCCCTTAATCGAATGGACGTAATGCCGTTAGCAAAACTATTTCTGGAGAAAGAAATTGGAGAATTTATTCCTATTGAAAAACTAACTCCGTTCTTACTTATTAATCTAAATAAATTTAGAAAAAATTCTGTACAAACGCTTATTTTTAATGCTAAATTTTCTGAAAGACTTACAAAAGAACTCAACAAGCGAGTAGATAAAATAATTGAAACACCTATAAATCAACTTATTGCAGCCGAACAGCGTAAAAAATTAGCGATTAATTTTGAAAAATGGGCAGTCGAAAAATCTCAAAATCACACTTCTGAAATAGCTGATTTTTTATCAAAAAATATTTCTCAAAGAGTAAATGAGCAGTCTTTGAGTCGTCTTATTTCGGCAGACCAAATTGAAGAATTAGCTATCGGACTTACAGAACGAGCAGATTCTTACGCCATAGAATTTCTAAAAGACATAGAAAACGAGGAAGTCAAAAATTACTTAGCTTCTCTCAAAAAGTTTCCCAGCATTTCGGAAGATTTATCAAAAACGCTGCACAAATTTTTGGTTCAAAACTTAGATACGCTTGTTAATGGAAGGATTGAAGAAGTCGTTCAACTTAATTTGAGCCAACAAACGCCTGAAACTATCCGAACGATGGTGGAAAAGTTTATGGGAAAAGAACTCAAACCGATTACGGCTTTGGGTGCGCTTTGGGGTGGAATTGCTGGAGGAACGCTTGCTGCAATGCCTGAAATTAATCATTTAGCATTAAAATATACTGTTCCTGCGCTTGCGTATGGGGTTACGGGTTTGGGTACAAACTGGATTGCGCTGCAAATGATTTTCAAACCTTACGAGAAAAAATATTTCCCTCTTACCAAAAAAACCGTTCCTGTTCCACTTACTCCCGGAATTGTCATAAAAAATAGAGGACGTTTTGCCGAAAATATGGGAAATTTTGTAGGTAACAAACTAATGAGTGAAGAAGGTTTGAGAACTTCTTTTGATGCCAGCAAAGATAAGATTTTAGAGGGTGCGAAAAATTGGATTCAGTCTGATAATTATGCCAAAATTTATGAATATACAGAAGATTATAAAGCCTTTATTGCTCAAAAGGGAGCTTCTTTAAGTTGGAAATTGGTTGAAGGTTTTACTGAAAATGAAAATGATAGTTTAGACACAAATCAAGAAACTAAATTATCGTCTTTACTCAAAAAAGCAATTCAGCCGTATCAAAAATTTACATTAGAAGACATCGATACCTCTTCTTTTGAGAGTACAGTTCTGAAATATATTCAAGATGATTCGCTTTCTGATTTGGTTTCAGAAACAGCTTTTGAGCAAATAGAAAGCTATTTGAAAAGCCACGAAACGTTGGGCGATGCGCTTCCACAATCTGTACGAACGGTTTTGTACGATAAAATAAAAAACTGGATTAGCTTAGAAATGGATTCGTTTTTTGAGAAAATAGATAGTGATGAGCAAGTTAATTTCTTGATAAAACAATTAAATTCGGAATTTGCAGAACAGGCAACTGAACGAACTATTCAGAGTTATTTGAGCAAAAAGCAAACTCGTAATTTGGAAACAAAACTATCCGATTATTTAGTCGAACAATTACAGGACACCAAAACACAAGGAAAAGTTTTTGAATTTATCGACAAACATATTTCGACAGAAATCTCTGATGATAAAAAAATAGGAGAATTATTTGATGGTTCTTTGCTTAGTCTTCTGACAAATAATATCGATTTTATTATTCAAAAAATGATAGAAACAGGTGCAGAATGGCTTACTCAAAATAGTGAAGAAGTCGCTACACAAGTTTATGAGAAAGCTTATTCGGAACAAAAAGCTGCATTTATCTATAAAAAAGCAATCAAAAAAACAGCAAAAGAACTGGCTACGGAAGGAATACCAAATTTTTTGTTAAAAGAAATTGAAAGTGTAAATCGTTTAGTTCATAATGAAGTAGAACGAATTGGAGAAGTTTCGTTAGGCGAAGTGGGTGTAAAACTCAATAATTCGTATTTAGAAAAAACGGTTTCGAATCTTTTGGGAAATGAAACGACACAAAAAGCAGTTAGAGATTTGACAAACGAACTTTTAGAAACTCTTTTCCAGACTAAAGTTTCAACGTTTATTTCGGTTACAGATATTCATTCTTTGGAGGATTTACAAAATTTACTTCAAACAGAACTAAAACTAGCAGGAAAACACCTAAGAACGCATTATTTTTCACATCGAACGCAGTTACAAGAAAAGCCAAACGAACTTATTATTGGTGTAATTGAATCGATTTTACAAAAAAATAGCTTCGAAAATCAAGAAAATAATTTGACTTCGAATAAAGCGTTATGGCAACGAATTGATAAATCTGCACTTAATCAAACCATTGAAAAAGTAAGCAAACAGATTTTGAAATCGGCTGCTTTAGATGCACAAGGGCGAAGAGTGGTCGCACTTTTATTTGAGCGAATCAAAAAAATTCCAGCAAATGAGTTTGTAGATTGGACTATTTTGGAAAAAGACCTTGCGAGAGCTATTCAAAAACAGTTAGACCAGCCCAAAAACAAAGAACTTTTTGAAGAAGCATTATCTCATTTTATCCAAAAAAATCTCCTTCCACTACTAAAAAACATTCCAAATGAAAGCAAAGATTTTGTAGTCGAACTTTTATTGAATGCAGGTTTGGAAGCTCTACAAGAAGAATTACCTCATATTTTGGCTTCTATTCCGATAAAAGATATTGTTATTTCCGAAATTTCACAGATGCCCCCACAAGAAATTGAAGCCTTGTTTAATTCGTTTGCCAAAAAGTATTTTGATAGGCTTGTACAATATGGTTTTGGTTTTGGAATTGTCTTTGGGCTTACGCTAGATACACTTTTAGAGTTTGGGTTGGATTATGTGGAGAAGTAAAAATTTATATTAAATAATCAAATCAATGAAATATTTCATTAATAATTATGATAAAATAGCACACGAAATATTTGTGGCTGCTTTGTTCATTTTTTCACTTCTTTTTTTTACACTAACTTATAGACATTTAGGTTATTATTCAACTAGATTCATTTCCAATTTTATACAAGATGCTAGTTGTTGTGGTAGTTCTCTTACGTCTTTTGCAAAAGATGCACGTATATTTGGATTACTAATTTCCCTCTATCTTTTTCTTGAAATAGGTCTTTTGAGAAAACTATATGTTGTAACGTTCTTATTTGTCGTTTCTCTTTTTGGATCGTTATTTTTTATCTGGTTAATGAGTTTCTTTGAAGAACTAGGATGCTTGATTTCTTTCCTAATATATAAAGAGGTTTTAGTTATTTACTTCATTTATTTTTTAAGTGTGAAAGTTATTAAAAAGTTTAAGGAGAGTAGAAGCAAACTTTAAATTAAAGAATTACGTTTTGATAAAAACACCTAAACACTAAAAATAATGAAAAAAGTAACGATTGAATTAGACAACGACTTGGCTCAAAAAGTAGAGAAATTAGTTGATTCTCATACAAATAAGAATATTTTATTTGAACGATTTATATCAAATTACAGGGAAGAAATAGAACGCAAGATAGCCAAAATTGATAAAGATTTGAAAAAGTATGAAGCAAAACATAACATGTCTTCCGAAGCTTTTCATGAAAAATTTGAAAAAGGAGAAGTGGGAGATTCTACTGATGTTATGCTTTAGTCGGGGATTTATGAGATGAAATTGAACAGTAAAATTAGGCTAAAAGAAATCTCATAAATTATCCTCAACGAACAGTTTTAATTCTATCTTTTTGTAAATTACGATAGAGCTAAAAAAATAAACAAAAATCAAAATGGAAACAGTATTAATACAAATAAACGACTTAAAAGCCTATCAAATTTTGGAAGGTTTGGAGGATTTGAAAATAATAAAAGTTTTGGAAAAAAATAAGCAACCTAAAAAAAAACTTTCTGAAAAGTATGCAGGTAAACTCTCAAAAGAAACAGCCGAAAAATTACAAAATCATGTTACTCAAAGTAGAAACGAATGGAACAACACAACTATTTAGTTGATACTAATGCCGTTATAGATTATTTAGCAAATAAATTACCTGTTTCTGGAATGAATTTTATGAACTCCGTTGTTGATTCTATTCCTATAATTTCGGTCATTACAAAAATAGAACTTTTAGGTTTTACTACTGCTAACGACGAATATGCTATTTTAGATAATTTTGTAAACGATGCTAGAATTATAGAACTCAATAATTTTGTTGTAGAAAAGACTATCTTTATTAGAAAACAGTATAAAATTAAATTACCTGATGCTATTATTGCAGCTACAGCTTTAGTTTATGATTTAAAAGTGGTTTCAAGAAATGTAAGTGATTTTTCTATTGAAAATTTGGAAGTAATAAATCCACATGGTTTATGATTCTAGAATACAAAACACATTTTAAATATCAATTAAATATCAAGAATTATGACAAAAATAGCGATTGAATTAAACAGCGATTTGGCTCAAAAAGTAGAGAAATTAGTTGATTCTTATACGAACAAAAATATATTGTTCGAACAAATTATTGAAAGTCAGAAAGATAAAATAAGACAAGAAATAAACGAAATTGATAAAGATTTGAAAAAGTATGAAGCAAAATATACTATGTCTTCAGAAAACTTTTATGATAAATTTGAAAAAGGAGAAGCAGGTGATTCTCATGATTTTATGATTTGGGCAGGAATTTATGAAATGCAATTAAAGCGTAAAATTAAACTTGAAAAAATCTTATAATTTCTAATTAAATTACTCGCTATCCTTCAAATATTTAAGTAAATCTACCAAATGTTGTTCTGAATGAATACGTATCAGTAGTTCAAAATACCACAGAGTTTGTTTTTCAGTTGTATGTTCAAAACGCCATTTTATTTCTAATAAGTCATTGATTATATCTGTTAAATCATCAATAGCATCTCCTATTGCCAAATTATCTTCTTTCTACGTTTCATTTATTTCTAAAGTAGTGCTATACCAACCCAAATCTGGAAAATTACTTTCTACAATTTTTCTTGTTTCATTATAATCAAATCTAGGAGCTTCGATTTGATTACTATCTTTGTCATCATCTTGTAATTGAGAAGAATTACTATTCAGATAATGAGCATAAATTTCTACCAATAATCTTTTGATCTCAAGAATTTTATCTTCACATTCTACTTTTGGATTTATTCCAAATTCTGTGAGTTTATTGATTAAAACTCTAAGATCGTTTATCTTAATTTTATTTGTGTGTTTGATGTTCATTTCTTATTATTCTCTCGTCCCTCGCCCCCATTCTCTCGCCCCTAATTCCCCCTAATACAAAAACTCAATTTCTTTATTCTCAAAATAGCTAATTTTCCCACTTTGTCCTGCTATTTCTAATGCTAATTTTCCTTCTGCATTAATTCCCAAAATCTGTCCTGTAAATTTTTGATTTTTGAGTTTGTCTTTGTAATAATGCCACTCTTGATAACGAAAAAGATGCGAAAGATAATCGGCTCTTAAAGTTTCTCGTTTTCCTGCTCGTAATTGCAAATAACGTTTTTCTATAAAAAAAAGAATTTCAGTCAGTATTTCTTCTTTGTTCCAGTCTTGGTTTGTCAAGTCCTTTATTGAAATAGCCCTATTTGTAGTATCTTCTAAACTATTTTCTGAATTGATTGGGTCAAAAATCTGATTAACATTAATTCCAATTCCTACAATACTCTGACTAATCCGATTTGAATTAATTTGATTTTCTATAAGTATTCCTCCTATTTTCTTATTATTCAATTTGTTGTTGAAGGTATGATTAATAAAAATATCATTCGTCCATTTTATCTGAAAAGTATCAGCAATTTCTGGAAAATCCGTCTTCAAAACCTGCTCCAACGCATCACGTACACCCAAAGAAACAGCAATCGTAATCCAAAATGATTCTTTTGGAGATAAAAAAGTAGGATTGAGTAAAATAGAAAAAGTAAGATTTTCATTTTCCTTCGATATCCAATTATTTCCACGTTGTCCTTTTCCTTTTGTTTGATGATTTGTCCAAAGAAGTGTTCCTTCAAAAACACTCGTTTTATCGCTGATTTTTTGCTCGTTTATACGCAACGCCAAACTCTCATTGGTGGACTGACAGCTTGGCAGATAAATTTGATTTTGTCCTATAAATAATCCCTTTGTATGAATTTTGTAATTGTCCATTATAAATGAATAGTTTGCTTATTTTCTTGATTAATACCGTATCTTTGTAGTTAAATTGTTTTTATAAGTAGCAGATAGTTTCCAACTATTATATTACTTTGTCGTTTACCACATAATTTTTACTGTTGTTGGTATTTTAGATTTTATGGAACAAAATGGAACAAAAAGCTACTTTAAAGTGTAAAAGGAAAGTATAAAAAAAGGAATGTAAATCAATACTCAAAATTATGAAAGCCAATTACTTTCCTCTAATTTATATATAAAATAAAATTTTCCGTACTTTTTAGAGTTATGGAATCAAAATTACTAAATCTAAACTATGACTCAAAAACAGTCGGCTAATTCACAAATGCTTTCACAAGCAGTAGTGGCAGGTCTTCAAGACCGAAAAGGAAAATCAATTACACTTCTTGACCTTAGAGATGTCAAAAATTCTATTGCAGATTTTTTTATTATCTGTACAGGAACGTCAGATACACACGTCGATGCGCTCAAAACTTCGGTAGAAGTACAAACTTACAAACAACATAAACAAGATCCTTGGCATGTAGAAGGTAGAGAAAATCGTCAATGGATTTTGATGGATTATGTAGATGTTGTGGTTCATATTTTTCAAGCTGAGAAACGAGAACGTTTTGGCTTAGAAGAACTTTGGGGAGATGCAAAAATTACTCAAATTCCTGATTTGGAGTAAATAAGAATAGAAAATTAGAAAATAACAAATTAAAGGTAAAATGGAGTTGATCAAAATTCTATTTTACTTTTTGGTTAATAGTGAAAATAAAATTTATCAATACTTAACCTTATTTATTTCAAACAGAATGAAATAACAAAATTTTGATAAAACGATTACAAACAATAGAACTAACTTTTCGTTTATTAACCGATAATTTAGATTCATAGACCCAAACAGATTTAATAGAATTAGAAACCGAACTATAAAAATAGATTTAGCGTAGTGCAAAAAAGGTTATGCTAAATAAATCTATCATTATATACACTTATATACTTTTTTATAAATGGCGACAGAAAAAGACAGTAAAATCAAGAAAGACACGAAAGAAACTAAGGGAACAAAAGAAACGAAAGATACCAAAAACACTAAAAATCCGATTCGTAATACTATTCCAAAAGGGACAGGAGGAAATTATCAAATTTGGTTGTCTGGTCTTTTGATTGCCTTGATTTTGGGTGCGTGGTATCTCAATCAGAGTACAACCATAAAAACCTATGAGCAAGATTTTGATAAAATGGCTCGTGCTGGTGATATTGAAAGTGTCAAATTGATTACGAACAAGAACATTGTAGAACTTACACTTACTGAAGAAGCACTCAAAAAAGAGAAATATTCGAATGAGTTAAAACAAAAAAATCCTTTTGGTGCAATCGTCGAAAAACCACCTCATTATTTTCTGAACATTACGAGTGGAGAAAGTTTCAAGGAAGATTTTGACAAACTTCAAGCTGATTTGCCTGCTGACAAACGCATAAAATATGATGTAGGACAAGAAGCCGATTTTAGTGGAGTACTATTTACTTGGGGATTCTTGATCCTTATTTTAGTTGCTTTTTGGTTTTTGATGCGTCGTATGACAGGTGGAGGAGCTGGTGGACAGATTTTTAATATTGGAAAAGCAAAAGTTTCGATGTTTGATAGTGAAAGCAAAGTCAAGACTACCTTTGAAGATGTGGCTGGACTTGATGAAGCAAAATTAGAAGTAGAAGAAGTAGTGGATTTTCTTCGCAATCCAAATAAATATACAGAATTAGGTGGAAAAATTCCTAAAGGCGTTTTGCTTGTAGGCCTTCCGGTACTGGTAAAACATTACTCGCAAAAGCTGTTGCTGGAGAAGCTGGCGTTCCGTTTTTCTCACTTTCAGGTTCTGATTTTGTAGAAATGTTTGTCGGCGTGGGTGCTGCTCGTGTTCGTGATTTGTTCAAACAAGCGAAAGAAAAAGCTCCTTGTATTATCTTTATCGATGAAATTGATGCGATTGGTCGTTCTCGTGGTGGTGGAAAGCAACCGGGTTCGAACGATGAGCGTGAAAATACATTGAACTCACTTTTGGTAGAAATGGATGGATTCTCTACTGATGCAGGTGTTATTATTTTGGGTGCTACCAACCGTCCAGATGTTTTGGATAGTGCATTGATGCGTCCAGGTCGTTTTGATAGACAAATCAGTATTGATAAGCCAGATATTAAAGGAAGAGAAGCAATTTTTAAAGTCCATTTAGAACCTCTAAAGACTGCTCCAGAAATAGATGCAAGAAATTTAGCTGCTCAAACTCCCGGTTTTGCAGGAGCAGAAATTGCTAATGTTTGTAATGAAGCTGCTTTGATTGCTGCTCGTGAAAATAAGAAAGCCATAGAAACAATTGATTTTGAAAGTGCCATTGATAGAGTAATTGGTGGATTAGAAAAGAAAAACAAAATCATTTCTCCAGAAGAAAAAGAAATTGTTGCGTATCACGAAGCAGGACATGCCGTTGCAGGTTGGTTCTTAGAACACGCTGATCCATTAGTAAAAGTTTCGATTGTTCCTCGTGGAATTGCAGCTTTAGGATATGCACAGTATTTGCCGAAAGAACAATTCCTTTACACCATCGAACAGCTTACCGACGAAATGTGTATGGCTTTAGGTGGACGTGCAGCCGAAGATATTATTTTTGGCAAAATCTCAACAGGTGCATTATCCGATCTTGAAAGAATTACGAAAATGGCATATAGTATGGTTTCTGTTTATGGAATGAATCCAAAAATAGGTAATATTTCATTTTATGATGCCAATCGTTCTGATTTTGCAGGCAAGCCCTATTCGGAAGCAACGGCGCAAATTATTGATGAAGAAGTAAAGGAAATGGTAGAAAGAGCTTATGATTTTACCAAAGAACTGTTATCAAAACACAGAAACCACTTAGAAGTAATTGCAAAAGAACTTTTAGAAAAAGAAGTATTATTCCAGATTGATTTGGAAAGATTGATAGGCAAACGTCCCTTTGACAAACCTACCAATTATGAAAAACATACAAGTAATGGATATGAAGACGTTTTAGATGGAAATTTAGATCCTTTGGCATAAATCCTTATTTTTGTTTTTTATAAAAATAGAGAAGGTCTTTACTAATTCGTTTTAGTGAAGGCTTTTTTGTTGTATTCCTAATTGTCTATTCATATATATTATCATACATAAACTATCTCTATCATTGTTGCTTTTCAGTTTTAATTTAGCGTTATGATGATCAACAACAGAAGTACGAACAAAAATTATATTATATTCACAACAATCCAGTACAAGGAATATGGGAATTAGCAGAATCGTTGGATAAATGTCCTTATAGTTCATACAATTTCTATGAATTTGATGATACAATTACATATCCTTTTCTGACTCATTATATGGAAGAGTTTGAGCGAAAATCTGTTTTTTTTGATTTGCGTTTTTTGGTTTTGTAGAAAGTGATTAGATTTGTGGGAATATGTCTGTTGTTGGTCATCGTAACGGCAAGCCGAAACTAAAGACCAACCTTTATATTAGCATCATCAAAAAGAGGAAGTATTTAATGAAAAAAAGTCAGTTGAATTCTCTCGTAAATGTTGTATTTTTACAAGAATTCATCACAAGAGTAAACATCCTATAAGACCAACCAGATACTGGAAATCTATCCGTTGAAAGAGGAGTTACTCTTGTTCTTTTAGTTTAAACTCGTATAGAATGTCGGGACACCAAGCCCATTATCAAGGTAATGAGTACAACTAAAAGATGAGTTTTGTAAATTATGTAGCACCCAAATATACAAAAAAATGGAAAAAAGATATTTTTATTTCGTAGGCATTGATATTAGTAAAGAACACTTAGATTTTGCGATTTATCACGATGGACAAGTGCATTATCATAAAAGAATAGCTAATCAACAGGAAGTGATTGAAAGCTATCTTCAAGAACAACTTAGCAGAGAAGTTAGTTTTGAAAGCACCTTGTTTTGTATGGAAAATACAGGTATCTATACGCAGCTTCTTTTGCGTGTTTTAATAGCTCAAGGCTGCTCTATTTGGTTAGAACACGCTATGGAAATCAAACAATCTATGGGGGTAGTGAGAGGTAAAGATGATAAAATAGATGCTCAAAGGATCGCCCACTATGCTGCTCGTTTTCAAGATAAAGTACGCTTATACACACCTGCAAAGAAAAGTTTAGAGAAGCTCAAAGTACTTCAAACTCTTAGGAATAGACTTGTAAAAGTTCAAAAACAACTCAAAACACCTCTTAAAGAAAGTAAGTCATTTTTAGAAGAGGAGATGTTTACACTTTTAGATAAGAACTCTAGAGTTATTTTAGAACAACTCAAAAAACAAATTAAGACCGTAGAACTACAAATCAAAACTATCATTGAGCAGGACGAAGTACTCAAAAGAATATTTGAATTAACTACTTCTGTTAGAGGTGTAGGGCTAGTAACGGGACTAGCCGTTATTATAGCCACAGGAGCGTTTAAAGATATAAATTGTCCTAAAAAGTTTGCTTGTTATGCAGGAGTTGCTCCTTTTGAGAATAGCTCTGGAAAATTTAAAGGAAAAGCTAAGGTATCCTACATTGCAAACAAAAAAATGAAGGCTCTATTACAAACCTGTGTAACAAGTACGCTTAAATATGAAGGCGAATTCAGAGAATATTTCGATAGAAAAAAAGCTGAAGGTAAAAAATCAAGAGTGGTAATGAATGCCATCAGAAATAAGATTATTCAAAGAATATTCGCCTGTGTTAAAAGTGGACAAAAATACCAAGAAAATTATCAATTTAATTTGTAATTGTCATAGAATTCAACGGCTTTTTTTTAATGCTTTGGTTTTTTTGGAAGACCAACAAGAACGCACAAGTGGGAACACCAATAAGAACGCAGCTTTGTTACTTCTATAATTTGATTAGAAACATTGAACATCTAAGTACTCCTCTCTTAAACTAGTAATAAATATTTGTACACCTTGAGTGTTGTAACCAGCTCCTTCTGAAATTACAGATATTATAAAACCGTGTTCATTATATTCTATGGTGTTAGTCTTATTGCCGTAATAATCATCATTCCGATATTCATTATAAACGATGTTGCCGTAAGAATCAAATCTACTTAGATTAAAACTTTGTTCCTCTCCACTTGCATAATATCCAGTTATTGTCTCAACATTACCATCTCTATCATACACTCAATAGCTACTCAATTGTTCATTTGAATCATAAGTTTCTACTTTTTTCAATTCTTCGCTATCATATTCATATTTTATTATTTCACTTACTTCTCCCCTCGAATATCTTATTTCTTCAGATAGTAATTCTCCAATATAGGTATATATAGCTTTGCCAATTTCGTTTCCATTTATATCATAATAAATAGTTCTAATCAATTTATCTTCTTTATAAAAACTCTCAGACGTCAAGCCAAAACTATTATTAATTAGCGTAGCAAAAAGTTTTACCGAATAATCACTACCAATGTAAGTATATTCTCTTTTTCTTTTAATAGATAAAGAACCATTATTTGTATACGTTTGATAATCACGTATTAAAATTCTATTCCTATCATCATAAGTATTGAGCAGACTAGTGCTTACACTTCCATCCAAATTGAACGAAGAATCTGTAACTATTTGCTTTCTTTGATTATATTCTAACTTCCTCTCACTTATTAGTGAACCAGCATTACGAACATTATTTCCCCAGTATAATGTAATACGTTCTGCAAAACAAGAAAACCCCAATTCTTTTTCTAGATCATCTATTTGCTCCTCATTTTGACAGCTTATTAACAATGGGAAACAAGAAAGTAAAATTAAGTAAAGATATTTCATATTTTTGTTTATTTCTATAAAAATTTTCACAAAGAAGCAATTACGAATTAAAGATTGCGAATTTAACTCATTGAAAATCAATCAATTAAAGTTCAAGATAGTAGTTTATTCAATTCTCATTCTAAAGGTACTAATTATCTTTGACTTATGAAGAGTATTTTATTTAGTCCCTCCTGCTATCGCTCGTTTTTAACGAGTGATTTATATGTATTCGGCTTGTAGCCGTGGTTTTCGTATTTGCTGTTATTTATTTCAAACCAAAAAAAATAGAGTTTCAAAGATAAAGCTCTTTTAAAAAAATAGCATTAAGCAAAAAACATATAACTACTGACAACTACGGACAAATCAAAAAACTGATGACATGAAGCGCAAATAGCTTTTATCAGCAGAATAAAATTTGGTTTTAAAACGTAAAAACAAATTGTCGCCTGATACTGTTGGTGTCGCTACGCTAAAATACCAACAACGGCAGGAAGTTGCATATATTATTTTCCTGTAGTCCATTTTAAATACCTTGAACTGGAAAAGGCGTGCCTTTTCCCTACAAATACAAAATACGATTGTAAAATTACGAAAACCATTTAATACAACAAGCCTAATTCTTTGTAGGCTTCCCTAACATTATTTTTAAAATCTTGATACGATTCAAGTTGGTCTAATTTTCTTAAATCCAAATTATCTCCTATTTTTTTATACAATTCTGAAATATTAATTTCATCTCGCCTCTGTTTTGTGTTCTTTTTCTGAACTATTCGAATAGCTTCTTGTATTATTTCTTTTGGATTTGCTATTGCTTCTGGATTGCGATTTATTCCTAATTGTTTATTTGTTTTTGTTGTCCCTATTTCATTTTTGAATAGTTCTTTATCTGCTAAAAGCCAACTTTCAGTTTCTTGAAGAGGAACAAGAGCGACCAAAATTTTGCAATAGTCTTCTTCGTTTTGTTCTTTTAGAATTTTCTTTGCAGGATTTATTTTGTATTGATAGGTATCTTTCGAAGTCGTGGTATCTGCATCTGCTTGAACACACAAAATTGTGATTCCAAATTCTTCAACCCCCTTTTTTGATGCTTCAAGAACTTTATCTATAAATTTTTTCTCTTCTAAATCTTTTACAAATCTCACACTATAAACTTCTGGAACTTGATTACATTCAAAAGAGATTTCCTTAAAAGTTTCTATCACAATACTTTCAAAAAAACGCCAGTCTGTTTTCCCTTCTGTCATTAATCCAATATATATTTGTTGCATGTTTGTTTAATAAGTAATGGAGTAATTTATGTTGTTTTCTTTAATTTTTTCTATCTTATCCTTTAAATTACCAAAATTAGTAGTGTCCATATATTCATTTAGAGTATAAGAAAAACGCTTTCTAAAATTTTTTGCATCTACACTAGAAGCTAACTTATTTTTATTTGTTTTTCCTGAAAAAAGACTTTGTACATTGGTTCGTTTGATAGCCACCCTTCTTGTATCATTATCTACATCTCTTACTAAAAATGAATTTAAAAATAAGTTAATGCTTACACTTTTTTTACCATCATCTTTTATTATATAATTCAAAATTTCTCCAACAAATACAGGAGAATAAGTACTTACAATAATTTGTTGTATCAAATCATTTTCCGAACCATCAACAAATCCATCACTTATTTCTTTTAATAATTCGACCAAGTCTTTAATATGTTCTGGATAAATTCCATTCTCAGGTTCTTCAAAACACAATGCACCTATATATTTGCTATCTTGTTCTAAGGCAGAGAGAGCCAAAACACGCAATGTTCCATCTGAAAGAGCATCTAATGAATAGAAATTTTTGTTATTATCTCTCAATTCGATAGAAAATTGTTTTTTTTCCTTGTCATCAATAGGAATAACTTCGACAAAATAACGAACAAATTTGCCTAATCTTCCTTCTAAACATGTCAAATTATATTTATCTTCATGTTTTAACCTATGTATAAGAGCAGCCAAATTTTTTCCTGTTGTAGAAAGTACATCTGTTCCGTTTTCTTTGCTTGTCGGTTGTCGTAAATCATGTGGATTGAGTTGCAAACGTTTCCAGCTTTTCATTTCTTCTTTTGCAGCAAAAATATGAGGATAATCTGCTCTGTCAAAACTACTCAAAACAGTTCTAGTAGCAGTATTAATTTTAAAATCAATTTTTGTGTCTTTTTCCTGTGCTGTAATTGTAGTTTCGTCTATTGCTGATTTAGTCGTTTTTATAAAAAAAATCTCTTCATTTTGAGGTGTTGTTAGTTGTTCATAGGTTACTTTTACATCTTCAATACCTATCGAATTGGTAAAACGTTGTAAATGAATTTCGTAGGTTAAATGTGTATAATTTAACGCTGTTTGATTTCCCCACGCATCTTTGACCCCTTTTTTTACAGACATTTCTACACAAAATTGTATTTGAGTAGCATAATCATTTTTAGCGTACTGTGTAAAAAGTTCGATAAACTCTCCTCGTTGTTCTTTACAAGCTTTTTTAAGATTATCCGTTTCTGCTAATCTAGATAACAATTTTATGGCATCAAATAAATTAGTTTTTCCAGTTCCATTTTCTCCAGCAATTACTGTAAGAGGTGTAAACTCCATTTCAAAATCTTGAAAGGACTTAAATCCGTTGATTTTTATATTTGTTATCATTTCTTTAAAGTTTAAAATTTCATTCAATCCAAATTTACAAAAAAAATAATAGGCTTGTACTAAAATCTATTTCTATCTAGCAGTTTACGAAATTCATTAGTCGTCTATACTATCTATCTTGTTTAACTAAATCATTGATTTTCAGCATTTTACTACAGTTCCGTTTAGCGATGTAAAGATATTATTAAATTAAATCGAAATTTTCTCAAACAAAAGTAGGAGTAGGTTTGTATATATAGCAAGAATTTCATAACGAAGACAAACACTTTTATTTTTGTTTTCTATCAATTTTTTAAAGTTCTTATTTTTTATCTTATACAAATTTATGCCTACTCCATCTGACAAGGATATTGAGAAAAAAATTTCTAAAAACCAACTTTCTAAAGATAAAACAACTAGTCGTGAAGGACACGTCAATGAATTATCCGAATTTGAAAGAGTTTTTGAAGAAGGAGAAGAAATAATTATTCCTGTCATTAATGAAGAACTTCGTATAGATAAGGAAATAATAGAATCGGGCAGAGTTCGTATTATAAAGAAGGTAAATGAAGAAAAAAGTACTGTAGAAGTTCCTTTGAAACATACGGAGGTAAGCGTAGAACGCAAACCAATCAATAAATATGTTGATGAACACCATCAAGCTACACGATATGAAGGTGATACAATGATTGTATCGGTTTTGAAGGAAGTAGTGGTCGTTCAGAAAAAGATACTTCTTGTAGAAGAGTTGCATATTAATAAAACTCAAAAACAAGAAACACATACAGAAGAAGTAACGCTTAAATCGGAAACGGTTTCGGTAGAACGTTCGGAAAACAAAAAAGAAAACAAATAAATCAGGATTAATTTGAAGCAAAACAGAGCTAGAAATGAGAGTACCTTTGGTAGTTCTTGTTTTCATAAAGCTCTTTTAATTATATATTTTTTTAAACTCAATTTTTTTTAACACAACTAGTATTATGAGTAACACAGTAATCGGAATTTTCAAAACAGGAGAAGAAGCACAGTATGCAGCAAATCAATTAATGAAAAATGGTATCGACTCAAACGATATTGATTTGTCAGCTCGTCCAGCAGGTAAAGATTATACACACAAAGATGATTATCACAACGAAAACGCAATTACTCGCTTTTTTGATAATCTTTTCGGAGATGATGAAGACGAGAAACGCAAGCAAATGTATTGTGATGTAGCTACTCGTAACTCACTTTTGACTGTTCATGCAGATTCAAAAGAACACGCAAAGAAAGCACTAGAAGTATTGAATAATTCAGGTGCTATTGATATAGAAAACGATTATAGCCACTATCAGGCAGCCGTTTCAGATAAGCATGATTATTCTTTAGACCATTATAATGAGTATAGAGATAAAGGTGTTTCTAACTTAAACGAGCAATCAGCTAAGGTAATAAAAGAAGAAATGCACGTAGGAAAGCAAGATACCGTAACAGGTGGTGCAAGATTACGTAGCTATATGATTGAGAAGCCAGTAGAAGCAACAGTTCGTTTGCGTGTAGAACATGCTTATGTAGAGCGTCAGCCAGTTAATCGTCCTGCAACAGAAGCAGATTTTGCTAACTTCAAAGAAGGCGAAATTTCAGTAACTGAACACGCAGAAAGAGCAACTGTGTCAAAAGACGCTAAAGTAGTAGAAGAGGTAAAACTTGGTAAAACTACAGAGCAGCAAAAACAAACTATCAAAGATACAGTACGTGAAACTAAGGTAGAAGTTGAAAAAACTAATGTCGATAGCAAAAAACGTAGCTAATCCATTGATATAATCAAAAAGACCTTTCATTTTTTATAAATGGAAGGTCTTTTTTTTGTGCGAAATACTTTCTAAGAAACTTTTAATATTAAATCTTATCTATCGCTTCGGATAATTTCCTATCTTTATCCGTAACCGTGTTTCCTTTGTCATGCGTAGTAAGTTCAATTTCTACTTTATTATAGACATTACTCCAGTTTGGGTGATGATTGTGTTTTTCTGCTAGAAAAGCTACTCTAGTCATAAAAGCAAAGGCTTCTTGAAAATCTTTGAATTCGAATGTTCTTTTTAATTTATTGTCTTTTTCTGTCCACATATTTTTTTTGTATGCAAGACTTTAAAAGCTTTCAGACCCTAAGGGTTTTTGAAAACCCTTAGGGTCTTTTTTAGTGAAATAATTTATTTAGAATTAAGTGAAGCAATAATCATTTTCAGAATGCTTCTAGTTCTTGGCGACCACCATTGTTTCAACATTGGTGCAAGTATTTCTTCCATATTGTTCATGTCCATTCCTTGAAGCATTCCAGAACGCAGATTTGTTTTGCTAAGCGACCATGTCTTTCCATCAAAATTAGCATAATCTTCCATTTTTTCTTCTGCATGCGAAAGCACTTTATCAGCCGAAACAACTGCATCAACTAAACCAATTTCCTTTGCTTGACTAGGATTAATTAATTTTCCCTCCAAAAGATATTGATAAGCTGTTTTATTTCCAATCCAAAACGCATACAAATCAAAAATTACCTTCGGTACAACGATTCCAACAGGAATTTCATTGAGTCCGATAATATAATTTCCCTCAGCCATCACTCTATAATCTGCACAAACTGCCAACACACAACCACCAGCAGGACTATGACCTGTAATAGCTGCAATAAGTGGTTTTGGAAAAGAAGCAATTACTTTTGTCATGGTAATAAAAGCTACCCAAAATTCTTTTACTTCGTCTTCCTTCATAGCGTAAAGCTGCTTTAAGTCTAATCCAGAAGAGAAAAACTTTTCTTTTCCTGTAATGATTACACCGTTTACATCTTCATCATTTGCTGCTTTTTCAAAAAAGGCATGCAAATCACTAATCATTTGGCGATTAATCGGATTTGCTTTTCCTCTATTTAATTGTAGAGTTACAATGTTATCTTTACTTGAAACAGTTAGCGTTTCAAAATCTGTTTTTACGGTTGCGTTGCTAGTCATAGTTGTATTACGTATAACAGACTTCCTAGTCTGTTTGAATGTTTAAATACTTTGTTTTTTGCACAGACTAGGAAGTCCGTGCTACTTTTGATTAAAGTATAATACTACTAAAAAAAACTCAAAAACAGAAATTATGCGTGCATACTATTTTATTAATTTTAAAGATTTATATATTTTTCAGTACTATTAAGTAAAAAGGCTCTACATTATTATTAATGTAGAGCCTTTTTTACGTATAACAAATCGTTATTCAATTTCCGTATTTTCGGATATTTTCAAACTATTCAAAACAGAACTAAGCTGCGTTCCTTTTAAAAGATTTCCGAAGACATCTGCAATAGATTTTCCTCCCAAAATAGCTAATGGAGCCATAGAATCTGCCATTTTCTGAGCGAGTTCTTTATCAGAAAACGATTGTAATGCTGCAATCAAATCTGGAGAAATAGCTTTTGCTTTTGCTACAACAGCTTCTACTTCGGTTTGCTCTTCCAAAATAAACTGCTCTAATTCTCTTTGTGCTTTTTCCAACTCAAGGTTATTAATAGATTTTTGACGTGAGAGTTCATCGTCATTGATTTGATTAAGCGATTTTTGCTCGTCTAATCGTGCTTGCAGATGACGTTCCTTACTAATTATCTCACTCTCAATTTTTGATAAAGTTACTTCTAAAAGTTTTTGAGTTTCTTGTCTTTGTAGGTCGTAAATGGTTTGTTTGGTTTGGGACTGCGTGGCTGCAATCTGACGAGTAATGGCTTCACTTTCTTGTGTGAATTCTAATTTTCGTTTTTCAGAATTAATACGCAACGTTTGCATAACGGTATCTTGCTGTGAAGAAATAAGTAAGTTTTCAATGTTTGCATCTCCCAAACTAATATCCAAAATTTCTACGTCATAAATACGCATTCCGTTTTCTTCAAAGAGTCGTCCTGTTCGTTTTCCTGTTTTCTTGTCGTTTTCTCCCAAAATAGCATCTCTCAAAATCGTAATTCCGTTGGCGTAAAATTCCATAATCGGATATTTTCTGACTGTATTACGAATATAAGAGCGCATGTGGTCTGTTAGAAACTTAACATAATTTTCCACATTAAACCATTTATCCGAACTTCCTTCAAAATTGACACGGTAGGAAAGACTGAGTTTTACCTGCGTATAATCTGCTGATTCTGCAAAAATTTCATCAGAAACTTTATTATACAACACTCTCAAATAAACGGTTTTGATAGAATTTTCTGTCGTTTTTGGTGTTCCTGTCGAAAGCTCAATTCCCTCTAATTCTTCATCATATTCCAACAAATAGGATTGAGAGCATCTTCAATAACTTTGCGCTTTCCTGTCTTGCTGACCACCAAAACAGCATAACCTGTCCAAGGCGCAATCGTAACTGCTCCCTCAAATTTTGTATCTAGCGTAATCATACGAGGAGGTGTAAACGAATTATCACGATTAAACTCATCACTAATTACGCTACTAGAAATTTTTTGCTTTTTATTGAGTTGCTCTTGTGGTTTTGGTGGAGCTTGATTCTGCTGCTGCAATTCAAAATCAGTAACAAAATTATCGTTTTTGGCAATATCTTGTAAAGCCATATTGTACTTCATCGCTTCATTATTATTCGGAAACCAAAGCGAAGTCTGACTTTTTGTAAGCACACGACGCACCAAAACAAACTCTCTAGGATCTGGCAAAAACATCGCTGCCCCTTTCATAAGTGCAACCGTTCCTGTCTTTCTATTGAGATAATAACGTCCTTCTCCTGCTGGAATAGCAATTGCATAATGGCGTTCTTTGTTTCCATAACGCACAACGGCATGTTCTGGACGAGGGTAATAAATCATTTGATCTTTTCCTGTAATAAAAAGTTCGTCGCCTTCTTTGTATTCATTTTTTCCTTCTTTATAAGGTGCAATTACTTTTATATACAAACCACTCATTTCATTGAGTTCGATGGCTTTAAATTTTCGTTGTCCATTTTTTTCAATAAACTCTTCTGAAGGTTCTGGGAAAACTACTTTTGGTTCATTGAATATATCTTTTATTTCCGTCTTCATTAAGTAAAATACAATATTCCAAACGCTCTAAAGTTACGGCTTCACGCACATATTCATCGTTTTCGTAAGAATACATAGGCTCTGTACGAACTACTTCAATTCCTGTTGGTGGAATATAAAATGAAACGGCATCACCACGAATAATCAAAAGTTGTCCCATAGTAAGACTTTCGGCAACTTCTTTGAGTTCTTTTATTTCATTTTTGACTTCTTTTTTTTCTCCTTCTTTTGTTTTGATAACTGATTTGCCCCAATTTTCTCTTGCCTGCACTTCATCATAGACACGAACCAACAAATATTGATTCGAACTTAGATTATGACCGTGAACAACTCGTGCCATTTGTCCTGCCCAAAGTGCAAAAGAAATTGCGCCGAAATATTTACTTTTCGTCCTACATTCAATTCTACCAAATTATTGCTCGTTCCTGTTTTTGGTGGATTTGTATCTTTCGAAAGGATTTTTCAGAACTACATACCAACCTTCTGGAGCAATCACAAAAGCTCTCATCGCTTCTTCTAAATTACATTTTTCGAAACGCTTAGTAGCATCATCGAACATAACAGGACGGTCAGTATTTGCAAGGCTTGTTTTGTAAGGACCTACATAAACATTAATATTTCCCTTTGTTTGGTCGGAAATAAAAGCGTATTCGTTGGGAGCTAAAACTAAATCTCGTTCTCGGCTTTCTCGGCTTGTGTCAGACATAAGTGATTATTTTTTGAGTTGAAATGGTAAGCTATTTTGAAAAACCATAAATTCGCACTCTATAGTTAGTGTAAAAGATACAATAAGTACTTTCATTTTTATAAACGCTAATTTTTTGATAAAGGTTTCATTGATTATGAATAAGTTCCTTGATAAATCCAGACGAGAATGATTTAGAGGTAGTAGCAATAATTCGGCTTACATACTATTTTGTTTATTCAGAAGACTTATAATTTCCCTGATAAAAATTATATCAAAGCTAAAGCAGCAAATATACTTATTGCGATAGATAGAACAGTAACTCCAGCAAGTACAAAGGCTTTTACGTTCTTCTTTTTGGGTTCTGAAAAATGACTTGCTGCAAAACCAATCAAAAGTCCAGAAACTCCTAACGAAAGTGTATAGAGTGGAATTACGTCTTTTAGTTCATCTATTTTTAAGCCTACATTTGCTAATATCAAAAAAGGTAAAATGATTGTGAGAATTTTTAATAATTTTGTTAGATCGAACGGTTGATTTTCTTTCATGAGTTTTGTCGTTTTGTACAATGAATGGTTAAAATGGAATTTACTTTTTCTTGTTCAAGTATCTTTCTTTAGCTCGTTTTATCAAAATTTCCTTATCACTTTTTGTAGTCAGTTCTGTCCCTATTTTTAGTTGAGCAGGTACAAAATAAATGCTTTGCATGATACTTGTAGTTTCAGTTACATACCACACTTTCATTGGTCGAATACCATAATCTTCTATATTTTTCACGTAAAATTTCATTCCTTCTTTTACTCCTGCATTCTTACCTTTATCTATCGTAACTATTGATTTTGTTCCTTCGTATTTATTTTTTCCAACTAAATTTTTATTGTTTATCATTCCATCTACAATTTCCATTTTTATAACTTTTGCATCTAAAAAAGTGTCCAGTAAATAGTCTTTCCATTCTTTTGGAAGCTGTTCTCTTACTGATTTTGAAGGCAAATCACAGTTATTTTTTTTAGTCCAAAAGAAAGAATTTGGCGAATTTTGTTTTCCTCCATTTATCAAATCATATAGTTTCATAAAGTCCGTTTCTTTCGAAATATGATTATAAGAATCAATTTCTTGATTACTCAATAAAAAAATATTTTCATCATAGTAAACCACAAAAAGTGTATCTCTAAAAGTATGAATTGATTTATCATAAACAGTCTTTACGGTATCTTCTTCAAATTCAGTTACATTAATTTTGGTACACTTAGAAGGATAAAAAATTACTTTATTCCCTTCAATTACATATTTTCCTTCAAATCGTTCTGACTTAAAACCAATTTCTGTACAGGTAGTAGTCTGTACTTCATTTGAAAAAGTAAAATCTTCATCCAAACTTAAAAAGGTAGCTTTGTTGAAATCCTCTTTATATTCGTAATTTCCTATAATACAATCATTCCAATTAGCAAAAGCAGAAAAGGAATAAAGTAGAAAAAATAAAGTAAAACAGAATTTCATAATTTTGCTGTTTGATTTGTAAAACACTAATTTACATTTTTGATTTGCAAATCCAAAAACGGTTCTACAACTTTGCTTACAAGCTGCTCGTTGAGTAAACAAAATAGTTACTTCATTAAATAATAAAAAAATCATGAAAGATTTAATTATTCCTTATCCAATTTTGCAAAGTATAGAATTTTCGGCTAACGAGCTAAAAATTGAAATTGCTACTTATTTGTACCAAAAACAAAAATTAAGTATGGGAAAAGCAAAAAAATTAGCAGGACTTACACAAATTGAATTTCAAAAAGAATTAGCTAAAAGAGATGTGTACATAAACTATGATATAAATGATTTGAAAATAGATTTGAAAAATTTAGACTCTTTTTAATTTAGAACTAAAGCTAACAAAATAGAAAAAAGATACAGAATACACTAAATTATAGTTTATAAAAAATGACCGATAAATCAATCAAAATAAGTGTATTTGTAGTCTATATCAGTCATTTAAAACAAACCTCCAAACACAATGAAAGAAAACGAAAACTATCTAATTTATTTATTTGACAAGTCTGTAAATTGTAAAACACACGAAGAAGCAAGAGAGATTTTTGAAAAAATAGAATTATTTATGAGAGAGAATAATTGTTCAAGAAAAAACAGAAGTAATATTTTCAATTTAGTTGTATATCATATTCAGTTAGTTGTACTAAATAATTTAGATGCAACTTTTCAAATAATTATGAGTTCAAAAAATGACCTTAAAGTAGAGATTATCTATAAAGACAGAGAAGAAGAATTTATCAAAACACTTAAAAAGTACAATGATTTTTGTAGAGAAAATAGTGATGAAGAAATTGCGACCTTCGGAAAAGAAATAGGTAAAATATTAAGGAATAATTTAAGAGAAGGTAAAAAGATGAATCTTTCTGATAAAGAAATTAATAAACTATCAGATAATGCTTATTCTTTGACTTTCACTTTAAGAAAATATTACAAACCCGCAATAAAAAACTACATTTGTCTAACAGAATATACAGAGGACAACAAAGGAATTAAAGTTACTTATAAAGTAGGAAATCCAATCTAAAAAATACTTTTCTCAAAAAAAACTCCTCAAATCTCAAAAAATTTTTGCAATTTTGGTACAATCAAAAAATAAAATTGCCAATAAAAATAGCTAGACAATCACACCATCATGAGCAAAAAATCAACTTCCCAAAAAAGTAAAACCAGTCACACCGACACAAAAAAAACAAAGCAAACTCCTTTGATGAAACAATACAATCAAATCAAAGGAAAACATCCTGATGCCATTTTGCTTTTTCGTGTTGGCGATTTTTACGAAACGTTTGGAGAAGATGCTGTTCGTGCTGCCAAAATCTTAGATATTACACTTACCAAACGTGCAAACGGTGCAGCTTCCGAAATTGCATTAGCAGGTTTTCCTCATCATTCGTTAGATAATTATTTACCAAAACTGGTTCGTGCAGGACTTCGTGTTGCAATCTGCGACCAATTAGAAGACCCAAAACTAGCAAAAGGAATTGTAAAAAGAGGAGTTACAGAACTCGTTACACCGGGGCTGGTTTTGGGAGATAATGTGTTGGAGAACAAGAAAAATAATTATTTAGCATCTGTTTATTTTTATAAAAACAAAAAATACGAAGCTGTTGGAGCTGCTTTTTTAGATTTATCGACAGGAGAATTTTTGGTAGCAGAAGGAGAATATTCGTATATCGAACAATTATTAGAACGTTTTGCACCTTCTGAAATTATTTTTAGTAAGTCCAACAGAAAAGAATTTGAGGCACAGGTAGTCAGACAGGGAAGTGATTTTTCACAGTTTGCTATCGAAGAGTGGATTTATACGATAAATTTTGCTTACGAAAAACTGACAAAACATTTCGGAACGGCTTCTCTAAAAGGTTTCGGAATTGAGAATCTGCACGCTGCCACGATTGCAGCAGGAGCAGTTTTGTATTATTTGGAAACGACAGAACACCACGAAAAAAATCATATTCTTTCTCTAAGCAGAGTAGAACAAGATAAATATGTTTGGTTAGATTCTTTCACTACTCGTAATCTGGAACTGCTCGTTCCGATGCACGGAAATGGTTGTTCGTTGATTGAAGTATTGGACAAAACCGTTACGCCAATGGGCGCAAGACTGATGAGAAAATGGGTTGCTTTTCCATTAAAAGATGCACGACCAATTCAAAATAGACTTCGAAATGTGGCTATTTTGGTAGAAAAAGATGCCTTACAAGGCGAGCTACTTTCGTATTTGAAGGAAGTAGGAGATTTAGAACGTTTAATTTCAAGAGTTGCTGTGGGTAGGATTAGTCCGAAAGAGCTAGTAAAATTGAGAGATTCTTTGGAAGCCATTCCACCGATAAAAGATATTTTATTGAAAAGTAAAACGAACGAATTAGAAGCCATTGGAGAAAAAATAGTTCTGAATACAGATATTTTAAAGAAGCTACAAAACGAGCTGGAGGACAATCCACCAATTGCAGTTCAGCAAGGGACAACTATAAAGCGAGGCGTAAATCAAGAATTAGATGAGCTTAGAGATATTTCTAGTTCGGCAAAAGATTTTCTGGAAAAAGTACGTCAGAGAGAAATTATTGCAACAGGAATTACATCGCTCAAAATTAGTTTCAATAAAGTTTTTGGTTATTATATTGAGGTTAGTAATGCTCACAAAACCAAAGTTCCGACAGAATGGATTCGCAAACAAACGCTCGTCAATGCAGAACGTTACATTACGCCAGAGCTAAAAGAATGGGAAGAAAAAATTGTTACAGCAGAGGAAAAAATCGCTAGTATTGAGTACACACTTTATCACAATTTGGTTTCTGAAGTCGCTAAGTATGTAAAGGTAATTCAGCAAAACGCAAAGTTTTTGTCGATGCTGGATGCCCTTTGTGGACTTGCAGAAGTGGCGATGCAAAATAATTACTCCTTACCAGAAATCACAGATGACAACATTTTAGAGATTAGAGAAGGAAAGCATCCTGTTATCGAAAAATTATTACCGATTGGAGAGCAGTATGTTCCAAATGATGTAATTATGAATCCTGAAAGCGAACAAATTTTTATCATAACGGGTCCGAATATGGCTGGTAAATCTGCTCTTTTACGACAAACGGCTTTGATAGTTTTGATGGCTCAAATTGGAAGTTTTGTTCCTGCTAAGAGTGCAAAAATAGGAGTAGTGGATAAAGTTTTTACTAGAGTTGGAGCGTCGGATAATATTGCAAAAGGAGAATCTACTTTTATGGTAGAAATGTCTGAAACGGCTAGTATTCTGAATAATTTGAGTGATAGAAGTCTTGTTTTGATGGACGAAATAGGACGTGGAACAAGTACTTACGACGGAATTTCGATTGCATGGGCAATTGTGGAATACTTGCATTCTTTACCTAATGCAAAACCAAAAACACTTTTTGCTACGCATTATCACGAACTCAACGAACTCAAAAACGATTTTGATAGAATTAGAAATTACAATGTTTCGGTAAAAGAAGTGGGAGGAAAAATAATTTTTCTTAGAAAACTAAAAGAAGGAGGAAGCGAACATAGTTTTGGAATAAATGTAGCCTCACTTGCAGGAATGCCTAAAAAAGTAGTTTTGAGAGCATCGGAAATGATGCACCATTTTGAAACCAATAAATTTGCAGAAAAAGACAAAGAAACGCTGCAATCTGCGCCAAAAAATACGTTTTATGAAAACACTTTGTTTGCTGGAAATGGAACAAATGACCCTGTTTTAGAAAAACTAAAAGAAGAATTATTACAACTTGATGTCAATCGTCTTTCGCCTGTGGAGGCACTTTTGAAATTGAATGAATTTAAGATTAGAGTGGGGAAATAATTTTTTAATGTAAGTACAAGTATGACACAATCTGAATTTAAAGATAAACCACTTTTACTAAGAATTGAACCTAAATTTGCCTATTGGTTTTTTATCATTCTAATATTGCTATTAATCTTCTTTTTTGCTTTTTTTGTTTACAAAGATTGGGTAAGGGGAGATTATGATATTATTAATCTTCTACTAACTATTGGATTGATATTTTTCTTATATAAAATACTTTCTATTAAAAAAGTCTTATTGATAGAATTATATCATACAGAACTTATTATAAAACATTCATTTGGCGATGATATAGATTTAAAATACAATCAAATTGATAAGGTAAATATTTATTATGACATAACATTTCATACAAGAAATCCTCATGAGAGAATTGTAGTTTGGAGAAAGAGAGGACATAATATTCAGTTTAGCATAGAACGCAATAAGATAAATTTGAGAGAAGATTCTGAGTTTTTACAATGTATTAATTTTTTATCTACTAAAATACCTGTAACAATTCATATACATAATGACCGTAAAAAATATATTGACAAAGATATAATTAAAGCAAAACTAAAATGGTCAAATAATCCTTACGGTTAAGTTAGAGATTAAGTAACTAGTACAATAAGTCTTAAATTTAAGTATCTTTGTCTTTAGCTTACCAACTACCTATCCTTATGCCTATTTTAGAAATAAACGAAAAAGAACATGAACTTCTCCAACAGATAAGCAAAAGCCAAAAGTTATCTGTTCGGCTTGTTAAGCGAGCTACTCTTTTGTGTTCCTTTCACCTTCATAAGCGTTATTCAGAAACGAGTTCCTCCTTACAAGTATCTATAAATTTTGCACGCCAATGGGTTAGCACTTGGAATAAAACTGCTCTCATTCGTCAAAATTTATATTCAGCTTATATTCAAGGAGAATTGAAAGAATTTGAATACCGTAAAGAATTACTATCTATTTTATCAGATAAGCCTCGTAGTGGTTCGCCTCGTAAATTCACAGAATCAGAGCGCAGTCAAATTGTTGCTTTGGCACTCCAAAACCCCTCTGATTTAGACTTGCCTTTTACGCATTGGAGTCAAGAATTACTAAAAACGGAAGTGATAAAACGAAATATTGTTGCAAGTATAAGTCAACGGCAAATCTGCCGAATTTTAAAAAAATCAGCGTTTATCTCCTCATAAATCATCCTATTGGGAATACCCAAACATAGATAATTGGGAAGATTTTACCCACCGTGTAGAAAGTATTTGTGAGTTGAATGCAAGGGCTGAGGAGTTGTATGAATCAGGTATTCATCTTATCAGCACAGATGAAAAAACAGGAATGCAAGCCTTAGAACGTCAACATCCAACGATGCCACTCAAAGAAGGAGTGTGTGAAAAACGTGAATTTAACTATGTGCGACATGGTACACAAGTTTTGACTGCAAATCTTGAAATAGCAACAGGAAAAAGTATCTCTCCTACAGTAGCCGATACACGCAAAGAAGAAGATTTTGCAACACATATTGAAAATACAATAGCCACAGATCAAACAGGAGAGTGGATATTTATTGTTGACCAACTTAATACACACAAATCAGAAACGTTAGTGAGGCTGGTAGCAAAATCTATTGAAGACGAGCAAGATTTAGGAGTAAAAGGTAAAAGTGGTATTTTGAAAAATCAAAAGACAAGAATGGCATATTTAGAAAACAAAAAACATAGAATTCGTTTTGTCTTTACACCTAAACACTGTTCTTGGCTCAATCTAATAGAATGCTTTTTCTCTGGGTTTGCTAAACGAGTAATTCACAGGGGAAATTTTTTATCTACACAAGATTTAAAAAATAAAATTCTAAAGTATATGGAGTATTACAACGAAAATTTAGCAAATAAATTTAACTGGACAGTAGCTTCAAATGAAGATATTAAAAAAATGATACAAAAGGTAAAAAGATACGTGATTAAATTTATGGCTTGATGTACTAGAGCCGTTCCAAGTGTCGTTTGTAATACAATTTTATACTAAAAAACTATGAGAAGAGTTGATAAACAACTTCTAACATTTGTAAAGTTATTGAGTAAAGAAAACCAAGAAAAGGTTTTAAGGATAACTGAAGAATTGATAGAAGAACAACTAAAAGAACAAAGGAAATTCGTAGATTCTCTTACAGAACCTTTATTTGAAGAGCAACCTTCTTATAATGAGAATGATATTTGGGAAATAATTTATAAATTCCCTGCTGAAAAACTATGGACTTTTTACGATTTAGACCACCCACTTGTTTTCCCACCTGATTTGATGGTAAAAGTAGAAATACTGGATTATAGAATCTATGTTAATGGCTGTCCTAATCCAAAACTATTTACTGTAAAAAAGAAATTGTAAAATTGAAAGTTTAAAGTTTTAGAAGGTTTTGAATTAGATTTGGAAAATGTATTTTAAGTATCACAGACTTCCCAGTCTGTGCAAAGAATTTTTGAATAATTTTGATTGAAAAAATGAAAAATATAGAAAACATAAAAAAAGCCATTTCTTTACAAAAAGAATTAGACGAATTACGTCCTTTGAGTAAAGAACAGAATCAAAAAGTACTACAAAAATTTAGATTAGATTGGAATTATCACTCCAATAATATTGAGGGAAATTCACTTACCTATGGAGAAACAAAACTTTTGCTTTTACATGGACTTACAGCACAAGGAAAACTACTAAAAGATCATTTGGAGATAACAGGACACAATGAAGCAATGGATTGGATTTTTGATATTGTAAAAAAACAAGAACCAATCACAGAACATTTTATTCGTTCTCTGAATGAAATGCTTTTGGGAAGTGAGCCGATTCATAAAAAAGCTATTGATAGAGAAGGAAATGAAACTACAAGAATTATTCAAGGTGGAAAATATAAAACGCAGCCTAATCACGTTCTGACCAAAACAGGAGAAACATTTTACTTTGCTTCGCCAGAAGAAACACCATCAAAAATGTATGATTTATTGCAATGGTACGAAACTGAAAAACAAAACAAAGAACGAGAACCGATTATTTTAGCAGCACAATTTCACTACAAATTTATCCGAATACATCCTTTTGATGATGGAAATGGAAGAACAGCACGGCTACTGATGAATCTTATTTTGATGCGTTTCGATTTTCCTCCTGCTATCATAAAGACAAACGACAAAGAAAATTATTACAACGTTTTGCGACAAGCCGATGGAGATAATATTGTTCCTTTTATAGATTACATTGCTCAAAATATCATTCATTCGTTAGAAATTATGATTTCGGCAGCAAAAGGAGAAGATATAAGTGAACCGAATGATTTAGATAAAGGGATTGCACTTTTAGAACAACAGCTTAAAACGGCTACGAGTGAGTTATTAATAAAAGTATCTTTAGATATACGACAAAGTATTTTTGATGAAGAATACAGAAGAATAAAACATTTCTTTTTTGGTGAAAATAAAAAATTTGCAAAACTTTATCACGAATACGACCAATACACAGAAGAATTAGATTATCATAACATACCAGAAATTAGTATTTTAGATGAAGGAGGAGATTTTTTAAGAATAGAATCTAGTTTTCATAATTTAAAATATGACGGTTTTGAAAAATTTAAACATTCAAGTTGGATAGAAATTAGATTTAGTGAATTTAAGTATATTGTTTGTGATAGTAATGAAAAAATAATTATTCAAAAAAAATACAACCAACAACTCACAGACCAAGAAATAAAATCTTTAGTAGAAGCAGAAACGACTTTGCATAAAGAATTGATAGCTCAAAAAATAAAGGAATATCAGAATAAAGACAATTAATAAAAAATCAACATTTTAAATAAACTAAATTTTAATTTTTTCGTTACTTTTTGTAACTTGCAAAGTTTTGTTTTTGATTCTATTGCTATTAAACAGACCATTTTTTAAACTTTATTTTTTATGAGTACTACCAATACAGAAAATTTTTTATTCGAAAATGAGTATGTTCTTTTCGATGTTACCAAATTTCCATTTATCTACATAGAACATACAGCGCATCAGCCTACACCAGAAGAATTTAATGACTACATAAATTGTATGAGTAGAGCCTTGTTGCGAAATGAACCCTATGTTTTGCTTGTCGATATGAGCAAAGTAGAATATCTGAATACTGAATACAGAACTATTAGTGAGAATTGGAATAAAACTAATTCTGCTCATTTGGGTAAACATTGTAAAGGTGCTGCTAATTTGGTGCGTGATGAAGAACAAAAAGCAATATTGAATTATGTACTCAAATTAGCGTATGACATAACTTATCCAAATTTTGTTACTGTAAGTAAAGAAAAAGCAGAGCAATGGTTGGAAGGAAGAGTTTAGATTTTAAAACAGTGCTATAATTATGAATTTAATTTTATGGATAATTTTAATGTAAAAGAATTTCGTTTTGAGAATGAGTATTTTCTATTTGATGCAACTAAGTTTCCTTATTTGTACATAAGATTTAAAATTGAAAAGCCGAACAGGAAACAGTTTGATGAGTATTTATATTGTCTGAATAACGTCATTCTACAACCTCAAAATTACGTTCTTTTTTCTGAACTCAAAGAAACAGAATATATACAAGCCGAATTTAGAAAGGAGTTAGACAGTTGGCTTATCAAAAATATTGGACACATTAATCAATATTGTAAAGGTGCTGCAAATGTAGTAGCCGATGAAAATCAAAGACTACTTTTGACTCAAATGGTAAAAGCTCATCAACCAGTTTACCCTGTTTTTATTACCGATGACGAACAAAAAGCGAAAGAGTGGCTAGAAGGAAGAGTTTAGAAATTAATAAAACATTTTTTTAACTTTATTATCACTATGAAAAATACTGAACCATCAAAATTTCTTTTTGAAAACGATTATTGTCTTTTTGACTCTACTAATTTTCCTCATTTGTACATGAAGTTTAAAATTGAAAATCCTGATAAAAAGGAATTTTATGAATATTTAGACTGTATGAATAAAATTTTGCTTCACGATAAAAAATATATTGTATTGGTGGAGCTAAACGGTTCGGAATATCTAAAAGCTGAATTTAGGAAAAGGTTAGCCGAATGGAACGATGAGCATCATGAAATATTGAAAAAATATTGTAAAGGAGTAGCTTATATTAGCCATTCAGAAGAACAAAGGACGATGCTAAAAATTATTTTAGATGGTTATGTCTTGCCTCATCCTGTTGTGGTAACAGACACGCAAGAAAAAGCTGAAAACTGGCTGGCAAACAGAATTTAGATTCAGAAAAATACTATTGATCATATAAATCATTATCTTGTTTTGTTATGAATAATTTTAATCCGAATGAATTTTACTTTGAAAATGAATATTTCTCTTTTGATGCAACAGCATTTCCATATATTTACATAAAATTCAAACCTCAAGTAGCTGAAAGAGAACAGTTTGATGGTTACATTCATTGTATGAATAAAATTCTTTTACAGGAAAAGTTTTATGTAATTTTGATAGAACTAGCAGATTCGGAATATTTAAAAGCAGAATTTAGAAAAGAACTAGCAGAATGGAACGTTAAATATATAGCACACATGGGCAAGTTTTGCAAAGGAGTAGCACATATTAGCCATTCGGAAGAGCAGCGTGTTATGATGAAAACAATTTTGAATAGTTATGTTTCGCCTTATCCTGTTGTGGTAACGGACACGCAAGAAAAAGCTGAAAATTGGCTGGCAGGACGAGTATAATTATTACATAATTATTTTCTAGCCTAAAATTTTTATAACAAAAAAGGTTCTTTAAGATTGTGTATATTTGTATCTATCAAATTACTATGGCATTTTTTTATTCGTAGTAATTCTCAAAAAACATAACCTTCAAAAATACATAAATCTAAACGCATGCAATTCACAACCCTCAACGTAAATAATCCAGAACTAAAATCGTTTGTCGAAGTAAAAAAAGATTCTGACTTTCCAATTCAAAACCTACCTTTTGGTATTTTTTCTACTGCAAACCAAGATGCTCGTATAGGCATTCGAATTGGAGATTTTGTGTTAGATTTAGCAGAACTTTCAGATTTAGGATTACTAAACGATTTAGAATTTGACCAAAGTGTTTTTTATGAAAACGTTCTTAATCCATTTATAGAATTAGGACGAAAAAATTGGAGAGCAACTCGTGGAAAAGTGTCAGAGTTATTACAGCACGGTTCTAAATTAGAAGAATACGTTGAAAAGCATAAAGATTCAAACAAAGTTCTCTTCAAAATTGAAGACGTAACAATGCACATGCCTGTAAAAGTTGGGGATTATACCGATTTTTATTCTAGCATCGAACACGCTACCAATGTAGGAAAAATGTTTCGTCCTAATGGTGATGCACTTCTTCCAAATTGGAAACATATTCCTGTAGGTTATCACGGTCGTGCTTCTTCCATTGTCGTTTCTGGTACAGAATTACACAGACCAAAAGGGCAGATTATGCCGAAAGATGCAACAGAGCCTATTTTTTCGCCTTGTAGATTATTAGATTTTGAGTTAGAAATGGCTTTTATTGTTGGAAAATCCACAAAATTAGGAGATTCTGTAACGATTGATACGGCAGAAGCACATATTTTTGGAATGGTCGTTTTTAATGATTGGTCGGCTAGAGATATTCAAAAGTGGGAATATGTTCCCTTAGGGCCTTTTTTAGGCAAAAGTTTTGGTTCTTCTATCTCGCCGTGGGTCGTTACCCTTGATGCTTTAGAACCGTTTAGAGTAGCAAGTCCGAAACAAGAGCCAGAAGTTTTGGATTATCTAAAATATACTAGCGACCACAATTTTAATATTAATTTAGAAGTAGATTTGATTCCACAAGGAAGCGAAGCGACTACAATTTGCCGTTCTAATTTCAAACATTTGTATTGGAATATGGCGCAGCAACTTACCCATCACACCGTAAATGGATGTAATATTAATGTAGGCGATATGTGTGCTTCGGGTACAATTAGTGGAAAAGATGAAAATTCGTATGGTTCAATGTTGGAGCTTTCGTGGAGTGGTCAGAAGACAATTGCTTTAAATGGAGGCGAAGAGCGCAAGTTTATTCAAGATAACGATACGATTGTAATGCGTGGATTCTGTAAAAATGATTCTGTCAGAATTGGTTTTGGAGAAGTGAGTGGAAAGATTTTGCCTGCAAAGTAGATTTGCATTAGCTAATAAAAGTAATAACGAAACCATTCTTCATTGAAGAGTGGTTTTTTTGTTGATTTAGAGTTGACTAAACTGTTTTCTTAGTTTTTCTCAAAAAAAATTCAATACTTTTTTGTAATTTTAGGTAGAATTTCATTTTTTATACTCATTAATTACTACTTCTGATTTCATTTTAAATTGACCAATAAAATCCTGTCTAAAAATAATTTACTTTCAGAATTTAATGCTCGCAAACTATCTTATGTTTCGAATCGCATTCAGATTTTTTATGTAGATGAAAAAGGATTTATTACAAATACGTGTCAAGGAATTTGGCAAATAAATCAGAAGGAAGAAACTAATTTTTTTGAAGTTTTTCAAAATTTCGAATTGCATAAAGAAGCTATTGATTTTCTATTTTCTACCAAAGAAAAAGACGGAAAGAGTTTATCTATAACTAATTTAGAAATTGTTTTTGAAGAGGAAGTTTTTTTTGTAGATGTTATTTTCAAAACAATCAAAAACGAAAGTACTGATTTGTTTTTGGAATGTCTGGTAGAAGATAAAACAGATTATTATATTTCTTTGAACGAGCTAAAAGAAAATAATAAATTACAGGAAGTAGAATTTTTGAATGAAAAATGGCAGCTTACAAAAGACACAGAACTTTTGCAGGTCAGTCATCAAAAAGAATTGGCTACACTTGACGAACAGTTGCGATTAGACTGGACAAATTTACTTGCTAGTAATTTGAAGAAAATAGCTACACAAAATTTTATTCAATCTGACCTTCAAAATGAGTTTAAAAGTAATTTTGAAAACCTAATTATTTTATCCAATTCTTTCGAAAAAATAAGTGGAATTCGTCTTTTTCCTCAAACAACAGAAGCCTTTTTACCCAAAAGCAAAACAATTTCTTATTTGGGAGATAATTTGGCTCATCAAAAATTAATTCAGAATATAGTAGAACTAGCTGGAGGAAAATTTTTAGAAATTGAGATACAAAAAGATTCAGAATTTGATTTAGAATTTGATTTTTCTGGAATAGATTTTATTTTTGTAGAACAGAATACTACAATGAATGCTCAAAACAATCCTATTGCATCTTGTTTGCTTGTCGAAACTAATTTTTTAGAGAAAGAACAACATTTAATAAACAACAAAACAAATTTGTTGATTTATCCTTTATATCCTTTTCAGATTTGGCAACAACTACTATCCTTTACCAACACTAATACTATGAGTTACCACGAAAAAATTGACCTTTCTCAAATCTACGAAATTGTAGATAACGAACCGATGCTTGTGCAGAGTATGTTACAGATTTTGGATAAAAACTTGAGAGAATATCCAGCGCAGTTACAGCAAGAATTTAACGACGGAGAATTAGACACGCTTCGCCAAACTGTTCATAAATTCAAGTCGTGTACAGCTTATACAGGTCTGACAGAATTTAATACTACTCTTTCAGAAATTGAAGCCAGTCAAGAAAATGGTTGGACGATTGCACAAATCAAAGATAAATTAGAATTTGTCTTGCAAGCCATTCCTGTAATTAAAGTGCAGGTAGAAGAGAAGTTACAGGAGTTGGAGAAAGAAATTTCTTAGGTTTTTAATTGTCAGACACTTTCAGAAGTGTCAGATAATTTACACCAAATAATTATGATAATAATAAGAAGTATTTTTTTATTTGTATTAATGCTTTTATTGTCATTCCTGTTATTTTCCTGTAGTTGGATGATAACAGATGATGATAAAACAAAATGTATTTACTCTTCTGCGTTTGAGGGAGGTATGGGTGGTATGGACTTATTTGAAGTAAAAGAAGACAATACATTTAGATATTATTCTGTGGCTTTTTTAGGAGAGCCTAAAAATATAGAAGGAAGGTGGTATTATAAAAATGATACAATTGTTTTACACAAATATAAAGATAGTACAACCACTTATGGGGATATTTTTACAAGATATGAAACTGTTCCTTATTTTAGATTGAATGGAAAAGATACTGTTTCCTTGAAAGATTTAACTTATCCAAATGTTTGAAACCATTTGAGTTATCACAATCCTCCAAAAGATATTTTTTTTAAAGTGAATAGAACAAAAGCAAATAGAGAAATAAAACAGAAATAATTAATCTTTAAAATCTGAAAGAGGTTCATCAAAAGTATTTACAATCAAAGTAGAGAGATATTTTTCGTTATTGGAAAAAGCCATAATTTTATTCTAATTGATACAACATTAAATTCTTTAGTAAATATACACTTATTCTATCTCTTCGTAATCAAAAGGAGAATTGATTTTTATTTGTTTTTTCTTGTTCTTTGTTTTATTATCGAATTAGAGTATAGTTGAAAAGACAAATTTCGTAATAAAATAGCTAACTTTGAGTAAAAAGAAACAAGAATATGCTTTTTGAAGAATATAAATATTTTGATTATCAATTTCCAGAACCTCAATATTTGGGTGCAAAACATATGCTTTTACCGTTCTTTACACCCAAACAGCAAAAATCTCTTTACCGTTATGTTGTATTTTCTCTTCTTTCCAATTGGGTTTTTCTCTGTCATCAAAAATAAGCAAAAAACCATTTTCTACGCCGTGAATTTCTAAGTAATTTGAAAGTTGATTCAATCCTTTTTCGTGTAATTTTTCTCCTCTCCAAATTTTGAGTTCGATAATATATTTCCATTGCAAGTACGTAACAACAATATCCAAACGCTTTTCCTCCGACGTTTCAACTTCTTTAAAATCGTGTCCTTGTCCGTTCAGAATGGGTTTTAGAAAAGCTAAGAAAATCAAACGCCATTCTCGTTCTATTATGTTTCTATTTTTTTTGCTGTACTGCTCTTTCATAAAAGCCTGAAACTTTCGCAGTATAGTTTCCAAATCCAGACTGCCATCATCTTCTGTAAACTGACTACCCAAAAAACGTCCTGCACCTAATTGTCCTGCTTCAATAAGACGTGCTGTCATGTATCTATAAATGCGCTGTTCGTAAATGCGATTATGAATTTTTATTATTCCGTTCTCCTTAAAAATACCATACATAAATCCAATACGTGTGAGAGAAGTATCAGGATTGAAGGGTATGCGTTCTCCTTCTACCAAAACTCTGTAAGTCAAATCGTACAAACCTTTATTATTCTCTAAATTTTTTATCAAACTATCAAAATTCGTGTTATTTTCTTTTAGTAAAAATTGTACGCTTACTTCCAAATCATCTAATGTCCATCTATTTTTATCTTCTTTGTTTATTTCGCCTTTATTAGGTAAAATATCTTCTGCAATAGTTTTGCATAATTTGGAAACCAAAAACGGATAACCTGACGTATAATAATAGAGTTTTTCTGAAAACTGCTCAAAATCAATTTGCACATTTTCGGCTTCACTATACTGTTTGAGCATAAAGGCAATTTCATTTGGATAAAATTCCATTACAACCTTAAAATCAGCAGCAATATTCCACGGACTGTTATATTGAGTGTCCTCAGGATTACGTAACTTGAATTTTAAAGATTTGATGTCGTGTACTCCTGCCAAAACAATGCTATGAAAAGTGTAATGTTGAGGCAAATCTCTGCTCAAATATTTGGTACGCAACATACCCAACAAAACCAAAAAAGGCTCGTAATTACTACTTGCATCGACTTCATCTATGAGCAAAACTATTTTTTTTGAAGTCAGATGAACAATATCGGTTATAATGCTTGAAAGTTCTTCAATAGTTTGGGGTAGAACCAACTCCGTTAATTTGTCTTTTCCTTCAAATTCTTTAGAATAATTTAAAGAACGAAGTAGCTGTGTATAAAAAAACTGTCCGAAGGCAATATCACTTTTGTAAGCCGAAGAACTTACTCCTTGAAAATTCATCAGAATAGGTAAGTAATCTTTTCTTTCATTCAATAGTCTATGTAAAGCAAAAAGCATCGTCGTTTTTCCATACTGACGAGGACGATTAATAACAAAATAATCTCCATACTTTACCATCTTCATAATTCCTGCAAAACGACGACTATCGTCCATCATATAATGCTCCGATGGGCGACATGTACCTGTTATATTAAATCCTTTTTTCATATTTTTTGTTGTTTTACCTTACAAAGATAACAAAAAAGCAGGGGCGTAGAACAAAAAAGCGTATGGCAATTTGTAGTAATGTAGGGACAATGCACGCATTGTCCTATAAAGCAGGAGGGAGTAGAACAAAAAAAACGTATGGCAAGCTATAATTATGTAGGGACAATGCACGCATTGTGTTTGCTAGAATAGATACGATAGAATAAAATTTTGTTGTATCAAAGATTTAGGAAATTCGTAAAAAACACTCCAAAAAAACAAAATATCTTTCTTTACACCCAAACAGCAAAAATCTCTTTACCGTTGTGTTGAATTTTCTCTTCTTTCCAATTGGGTTTTTCTCTATCATCAAAAATAAGCAAAAAACCGTTTTCTACGCCGTGAATTTCTAAGTAATTCGAAAGTTGATTTAATCCTTTTTCGTGTAATTTTTCTCCTCTCCAAATTTTGAGTTCGATAATATATTTCCATTGCAAGTACGTAACAACAATATCCAAACGCTTTTCCTCCGACGTTTCAACTTCTTTAAAATCGTGTCCTTGTCCGTTTAGAATGGGTTTTAAAAAAGCTAAGAAAATCAAACGCCATTCTCGTTCTATTATGTTTCTATTTTTTTTACTGTACTGCTCTTTCATAAAAGACTGAAACTTTCGCAGTATAGTTTCCAAATCCAGACTGCCATTATCTTTTACAAATTGACTGCCTAAATAAGATTCTTTTAGATTGTATTGCTGCTCGTGGAGCGTTTTTACTAAGCGATTATTTGTCATATAATTATAGATGATTTGCTCATAAATGCGATTATGAATTTTGATAATCCCATTTCCTTTAAAAATCCCATACATTTCCCCCAATCGTATAGAACTTACGTGAGGATCATAAGGCACTTTAGAACCCTCCAGTAGAATAGCTTCAACCAATCTGTATAAACCTTCGTTGTTCTCTAAATTTTTTATCAAACTATCAAAATTCGTATTATTTTCTTTTAGTAAAAATTGTACGCTTACTTCCAAATCATCTAATGTCCATCTATTTTTATCTTCTTTGTTTATTTCGCCTTTATTAGGTAAAATATCTTCAGCAATGGTTTTGCATAATTTGGAAACCAAAAACGGATAACCTGACGTATAATAATAGAGTTTTTCTGAAAACTGCTCAAAATAAATTTGTACGTTTTCGGCTTCACTATATTGTTTGAGCATAAAAGCAATTTCATTTGGGTAAAATTCCATCACAACTTTAAAATCAGCAGCAATATTCCACGGACTATTATATTGAGTGTCTTCAGGATTACGTAACTTGAATTTTAAAGATTTGATGTCGTGTACTCCTGCCAAAACAATGCTATGGAAAGTGTAATGTTGAGGCAAATCTCTGCTCAAATATTTGGTACGCAACATACCCAGCAAAACCAAAAAGGGTTCGTAATTACTACTTGCATCGACTTCATCTATAAGCAAAACTATTTTTTTTGAAGTCAGATGAACAATATCGGTTATAATGCTTGAAAGTTCTTCGATAGTTTGGGGTAGAACCAACTCCGTTAATTTGTCTTTTCCTTCAAATTCTTTAGAATAATTCAAAGAACGAAGTAGCTGTGTATAAAAAAACTGTCCGAAGGCAATATCACTTTTGTAAGCCGAAGAACTTACTCCTTGAAAATTCATCAGAATAGGTAAGTAATCTTTTCTTTCATTCAATAGTCTATGTAAAGCAAAAAGCATCGTCGTTTTTCCATACTGACGAGGACGATTGATAACAAAATAATCTCCATACTTTACCATCTTCATAATTCCTGCAAAACGACGACTATCGTCCATCATATAATGCTCCGATGGGCGACATGTACCTGTTATGTTAAATGCTTTTTTCATATTTTTTGTTGTTTTACATTACAAAGATAGCAAAAAAGCAGGGAGAGGAGAATAAAAAAACGTACTGAAATTTTTGTTTTAATGTCAAGAAGATTGAAGGCTTGAACTTCTTAGTTAAACTAATTACTTTTTCGTAATTTTACATTATGTCAATTCCATCACACGTAATAGACCAAATACGAGATAGCTGCTACATTGAAGAAGTAGTGAGCGATTTTGTTACGCTCAAAAAACAGGGAGCTAGTTTTAAGGCGTGTTGTCCTTTTCATCAAGAAAAAACTCCTTCTTTTGTTGTTACGCCAAGCAAAGGAATTTTCAAATGTTTTGGGTGTGGAAAAGGAGGAGATAGCATTACCTTTGTGATGGAACACGAAAGTATGAGCTATCCAGAAGCGTTGAGGTATTTGGCAGGAAAATATAGTATCGAAATTCCAGAGGAAAATGAACGTAGCGACGAAGCAAAACAAGAACAACAGCATAAAGAAAGCCTTTTAATTGTGCTTGCGTTTGCTCAAAAATTCTATACCGAAAACCTCAAAAATACAGACGAAGGAAAATCTATTGGAGGAAGTTATTTTAAAGAACGTGGATTTATCCAAAAAACACAAGACAAATTTGAGTTGGGTTATGCTTTTGATGAATGGGATTCTATTCTGAAAGCTGCCACCGAAAAAGGATATAGTAAACAGTTTTTGGAAGATACAGGATTAGTAATAAAAAAAGAAGAAGACAGACATTACGACCGTTTTCGTGGTCGTGTTATGTTTCCGATTCATAATGTTTCGGGAAGAACGATTGGTTTTGGTGCAAGAGCATTGAAAAAAGACCAACAACCTAAGTATTTAAACAGTCCAGAAACAGAAGTTTATCAAAAAAGCCACGTTCTTTACGGAATTTTTCAAGCTAAAAATGCTATTCGTAAAGAGGAAAATTGTTATTTAGTAGAAGGTTATACCGACGTAATCGGACTTGCTCAAGCAGGAATCGAAAACGTAGTAGCAAGTTCGGGAACTTCACTCACAGACGGACAAATAAATCTTCTAAAACGCTATACAGATAGAGTAACCTTACTTTTTGATGGCGATAAAGCTGGTTTGAAAGCTGCTATTCGTGGAATTGATATTATTTTAGAAAAAGGATTAGATGTTCAAGCCGTTGTTTTGCCAGAAGGACACGATCCAGATACATTCGTTACCGAACAAGGAGGAGAAAAAACTAAAACATATTTGGAAAGCAAAGCACAGAATTTTTTGCGTTTCAAGTATCAAGTTTTAGTTCCAGATAAAGATGACCCAATGGCACGAGCAAGTGCATTGAAGGAGCTTTGTCAGACGATTGCTGTTGTTCCAGATGTTTTTAAGCGTTCTTTGTTGAATAAAGAATTGGCGCATTGGATGGAAATAAGTGAGCAGGATGTGATTTTGGAAACTAATAAATTCATTAATCGCAAAACAGAACAGAAACTAAAAGAACAGGAAAGAGAACAAAATAGGCAGCAGCGAGAAAGACAGCAAAACAGGAATAACCAGAATAATAACCAGAATAATAATCAAAATTCTACTTCAAACAATTCTCAAAGCAGTAATGATTTAGATTATTTTCCACCTTCAGAATATGAGCAGAGTTATAATTATGAAGAGTTTGGAGGACAAGCCATTGATTTATCCGAATTAGAGAATGCCTTAAATCCTCAACAGAAAAAAGAACAACAAAACACAGCTTTTTTTCGCCAGTACGAAGACGAAATTACACGCCTTTTGATTCGTTACGGACATCAAACCATTGCAGGAGGAGAATATATTTGTGATTATATTTTGGAAGAAATTAGTGAAATTCCGTCGATTAATCCATCTTATTCTCAACTTCGTATTATTTATGAAAACGCACGTATTCAGAATATTAAAATTTCGTATCAAGAATTATTGACCGATTTTATTCAAAAAGATGAAAAATTAATTCAAATCGTTACAGGATTTCTGACTGATAATTCAGAGATTAGTCCAAATTGGGAAAAACGGATGCAACTCGTCATTCCGAATGAAGAAAAGCAGTTACATATAATTATTCCTCAAACAATTCTGCATTTGAAACGTGTTTATTTGAAAGGAATTTTGAACGAAAATCTACGAAAAATCAAAAAAGCGAATAATCAAAGTCAGGAAGAAATAGAAAAATTATTGCTTATCTATCAAGAACTCAAAACACAGGAAATCAAAATTTCTAATGAATTGGGAATTGTTATTCACAAATGAAAAGGATTTGGAATAATTTTTAAGAAAATGCTTGATTCTAGTTTATTTAATAAGAATAAACAAACAAAAAATTTTGCATTTTGATAAAAGTAATGTAGATTTGAGTAGAAACAAATTGATTTTTGCTTTTAGGTTGAATAAAAGCTAAAAAAGTACAATTAGTTCAAATAGAAATTTAATAGTTGTTTAGTACGATATTTGAATACTAATAAACTATATTAACCTTTAACAATTTACCATTCAATCATAACTAAACTATAAATTATGGGTGCTAAAAAAATACTTATTGCAGAAGATAGTTCTGTAATTCAAAACATTACTCGCAAAGTATTGCAGTTTCAAAATTATGAAATCGAAACAGCAAAAGACGGTTTGCAAGTATTAGAAGCAATGGCAATGGAAGATTTTGATGCTATTTTAATGGACATCAATATGCCAAAAATGGACGGAATGGAATGCGCTAAGAAAATCCGTGCAATGAGTGACCCTAAGAAATCTAAAATTCCAATTATTGCAATTACTGGAAATGCTCGTAATTATACCTCAAAGGATTTTAATGCCGTAGGAATTAATGATTACATGCAAAAGCCTGTAAATTTTGATGATTTGGTAGAAAAATTGTCTTCGTATTTAGATGATAAATAAATAAGTAATAAGTAAAAAGATATTTTAAAAAGTATTTTAAAAAGTATTCTCTTCCAAAAACCGATTTTATTTCGGTAAAATTAAAAACCTTCATTCTTCTATCTTTTCGATAGAATTGTGAAGGTTTTTTGTGGTTGAAATACTTCTATAAACATTATGCAGCTAAATTTCAATTTATCTTACTTTATCATTCTCTAATCCCTATTCTCTCGCTCTAACGAAATTACCTTACAAAACTAATTAACCAAACCAAAATTAAACTCACTACCAGACCAGCAAATACTTTCAATAAATCAGAACCTATCATTTTCAAAATAGCTGATATATCAGAATAACGTGGATAAAGTGGGTGATTGAGAATATCTTCATTTTTCTCAATAAAGATTCCTTTATCTAAAGTATCATCTGGACTGTCTTTAAATCCTTTCTTTTTAGCCTTTTTATTTTCTTGTTTCAAACGAGCTTCAAAAGCAACTTGCATATTTATACGAAGATTTATCATCAGTTCTCGTCCTGCTAAAAGACCTACAAAAACCCACGTCGTACTCATCGGAATATCACTCATTTCTTTAAAGACAAACAAGATAACACCATAAATAAGGTCGATAATGGTAGCCGAACGAATATCAGATGTATTAGTTTTTGTAGTAACAATTTTTTGAATACTTCCACCACGACTATAAAAAATGTAACCCAAAAGAGCCACTAGCATAAGCGTCGATAAGAAAAAAGAAGTAGAGGAAAGGTCGTTTCCACGAGGTAAATACACATAAATATTTGCTAAATCTTGAATCAACCATTGCGACCACAAAAATCCTGTCGAAAGCCATTGTAAAACTGTCCAGATTCGTTTCTCGTTTTTCTTTATCTCTTTTCTAATAAAATTCTCTTCAAAAAATCTACTTATCAATAAATAAATGAAAATAGCAGCACCAAAAGCAACTAAATATCCTAAGCCTGATTTGATAACCATATCGCCAATTCTTTTTGTTGCAAAGACACTCAACACCAAAAAAGTCGTACTGACAGGAATACCAAAACGAGTAATGATAAGCAAAACTAAAGGAGGCAAAACGTGCCACCATTGCAGTACTTCTGGAAACGGAATTTTGTCTAATCTTCCATACGCCACACCTTGCCCAGAATACCAACCATAGAAAAGAACACTTATCAAAATTGTTCCTGTGTAAGCCCAGAGCAAATACCAAGGCGTTTTTCCATTCGAACTAATAAATGTTCCTAGCGTTTGGATTACGTCATTTCCAACTACTGAATAAGCAGCAAAACTAAACCCCAAAATCATAAATACAATGTGATAATCCATTTTTTTTACTTGATTGTTACTCTAAACTGGTTGTTGTTATTTATTAGTTTAAGTTGTTTTTTATTCCTTATTATTCTGAACAAAGGAAGAATCTTGTTTTACTTCTGTTGTACTTACTTTCTGCAAATCTAAATTATTATGTTGGAAAGAACTATAAATCATTCCGAAAGGAAGAACAAAAAATACGACCAACAAATAAGCTAAAGCACTACTTCGATTATTCATCGCAGCCATTCCCAAACGCTGTGAAAGTGAAATCGGAATCTGCCTCATGAAAGGAACAACAAGGAAAAGTATTGCTCCAATAAGATTGAAAAGAAGATGAACAAGCGCAATCGTAATGGCTGCTTCCGACTTGAAAAGTGCTGCCAAAAGTGTCGTGAGTGTAGTGCCAATATTAGCTCCTACAATAAATGGAAAGGCTTTTTGAATATTTACTTTACGAGTAGCGACCAAAGGAACGACCAAAGAAGTAGTAACCGAACTAGACTGAATAGCTGCCGTTGTGATAAATCCCCAACCAAAAGATTTCCAAACACTTCCAAAAAAAAGCTCATGTATTTGTTTCTTTTGTGTTCCTATCATTTGTTCTTTTAAAAGATTGACAAACAATCGAATAGCTAAAAACAGACACAGAATAGCAAAAATGAGAATCAAGATAGGATAATCATTTAATTTATGGACAATAAAACTAGAAGGAATAGAAATAATAGAAGGAATAAAATTTCCAGAGTTAGCCGAAAAAGGAAATAATTCGGTTATATATTTAGCAAGACTTGACAAAAAGTGCGTGTAATATTCTAATGGAAAAAGAATAATAGCAGTCAAGACATTAAAAAAATCGTGCAAACTAGCTGCTGCAAAGGCTTTTCGGAGTTCTTTCTTCTTTGAGATATGACCCAACGCAACAATCGCACTCGTAATAGTTGTTCCTACATTCGCTCCCATAATAATAGGAGTTGCCGTTTCGATAGTGAGTGCGCCTGCTGCAACGGCTGCCACCACCATTGCCGTAACAGTAGAGCTACTTTGCAAAATTGCAGTAATCAAAAGTCCGACAAAAATTCCGACAAAAGGGTGAGCAGAAATAGAAAAAATAATATCAGCTACATCTTTTCCAAACAAACGAAAAGCACTCATCAACATATCTATCGAAACCAAAAACAGACAAACAATCAGTACTGCATACAAAATGCGAAGTAGTAATTTTGAGATATTTGTCTTATTTTCGTTTTCTGGAGTAAGAGTCGGAATAAGATTAGAAGTATTATTTTGTGGAGGTGCGTTCAAAGAATTAAATAGTTGTATTTTGTTAGTTTTGCCTTTATGCAAAGTGTGCTTTTTTGCAACTACAAAGGTAGTGTTTCATTTATCTAGTCTTTATGTTTGGTAAATGAACGATTTGTTAAGTTTTGGTTTACTTAATAAATGCAGTAATTTGATTTATCAAATATCAAAATCAGTTTAATTTTAGCATAAAATGAAAATATATTTAATTCCGATTTGGTTGGAAGATGGAAATAAGGAAAGTCTTTCGGTAGAAGTGCCATTGATTATAAAACAAACAAAATACTTTTTAGTGGAAAATCTACGAACAGCAAGACGTTTTGTTTCTGCTTTGAAATTAGATATTGTAATCGATGATTTAGTTCTTTTTGAGTTGGATAAAAAAACTACAAAAGCAGAATTAGAAGGTTACTTTAAACAAATCCCACAAAAAGATGAGAACGGTAATCCTACAAAAATAGGAATTATGTCAGAAGCTGGTTGCCCTGGAATTGCTAACCCCGGTGCGTTGGCAGTCGAATATGCACACAAAAATAATATTGAAGTTGTTCCTCTTGTTGGAGCGTCTTCGATTTTGTTGGCACTTATGGCTTCTGGTTTTAATGGACAAAATTTTGCTTTTCATGGTTATCTTTCAATTGATAAAGAAAAACGTCAGAATGAAGTCAAAAACTTAGAATCGGAAAGCCAAAAATTAAAACGTTCGCAGATTTTTATGGAAACACCTTATCGAAATAATTCTATTTTAAAGGATATTTTGAAAGTCTTGAATCCGAAAACTAAGCTTTGTATTGCTTCAAATATTACCTCTCAAAATCAATTTATCAAAACAAAAACGGTTGCAGAATGGAAAAAAGAAATACCAGATTTACACAAAATTCCGACTATTTTTGTTCTATATGCAGTATAATAAAGTTAGAAGCCAGAATGAAGAAGTTAGAAGTAAATACAATTTTAATCACAGAGTTCACAGAGGAATACAAATACTTTTTTCTGAAAAGAAATATGTTTTTTTCTGTTTTTTCTATAGTTTTTTTCTCGTTTTTTCTGCATTCAAATTTTGCTTCTGCTCAACTGGTTTCAGCAGGTTTTTTGACACAAGCAAATTATTCAAGGATTCGAAATATTGAAAATGTACGTCGTATTTCTTATGGTGCAGGTGGATTTTTGGAAATAAAATTGAAAGATAATTGGGCTATTCGACCACAGATTTTTTACAATCAAATTGGAGGAAATATAGGTTTAGAAAGACCAACTGAAAATTCTTTGCGCCTGCATTATTTAGAAAATCAATATTCACTTTCTTATATTTTTGAGGGTAATTACTGGCATTATCAAGTTTCGGCAGCACTTTCAGCAGCTTATCTTTGGAGAGCAAGGTTTGGACAAAATCCTGCTATTGATTTGCGTTGGGCAACTCACGATTTTGATTTTGGCTGGTTAGTGGGTTTTGGTTTTCGGTATGAAACAGGTAATTGGCGATGGCTTTCAACTGAATTTCGGCATTATTGGGGAAGGAACTCTGTTTTTTTAGATGAATTTGGTTTTCCTGTTCGCAATTCTGTTTTTTCGGTTCGATTGGCGTATAGTTTTGCTTTGAAAATGAAGTAATTAGCATGTCGCTGGTGCAACGTTATTACGTTAAGGATTTTCCATGTCGCTCGTGGGACACGAGCAACGGAGGAGTTATTTTTTAGTTTAAAAAGAAACTAATTTACCAAATAAAATTTGTTTTCTGACAAAATACCTTACCATTGCTCGTGTCCCACGAGCGATACAACCACTACAATCCTTAACTTAATGACATTGCATGAGCGATACAAAACATCAAAAATTATGTCAAATTACACACCATCCAAATCATTCGAAAAAATAAATTTTACAGAAAAAGAGTTGCCAAAAGGAGAATATGAAGAATGTGTTTTTCTAAATTGTAACTTTGCTGAGAGTAATTTATCAGGAATTACCTTCATAAATTGTAATTTTAGTGGCTGCAATCTAAGCAACACAAAATTAGGTAATACATCGTTTCAAGATACAAAATTTAAAGATTCCAAACTTTTAGGACTTCAATTTTCAGATTGTAATCCTTTTTTGCTTACGCTACATTTTGAAAACTGTTTGCTTGATTTTTCTTCATTCTATAAACTTAATTTGACAGGCTTTACGTTCAAAAATTCTACCTTAAAGGAAGTTGATTTTACAGACTCTAACCTTAAAAAAAATAGTTTTGAGAACTGTGAATTGGAAAGAGCAGTTTTTGAAAATACCAATCTGGAAGGCACAGACTTTTCGAAAGAGCAACCAATTATTCTATCAATCCATCGAAAAACAAAATTAAGAAAGCTAAGTTTTCAAGTAGTGGAATAAAAGGACTTTTAGATGCGTTTGATATTCTGATAGAATAAGCTAAACAAAACAGTAATTACTGTCTAACAAAAATCTTTATTCGGTCTGTATTTGTTAATTAGACTTAAACATTGTATTTTTGTTGTTTAGACAAATAGTGCTACTCTTTAAACGTTTTCCTTTGTGTAGGAACGTAAATTTAGATAAATCACTACTTTTTTTAACATATCAATCAGTTTGTAAGTCTATGAGTTATAATTTTAGTTCATAATTTTTAATCTTTGTTTATGTCTATTCTTCAAACTGTTCGTACTTCTACTCGTTCAAAACACGATTTAATGGAAAATCTCATTGGTTCAGACCGTTTGAGTGAATTTTCTATTGAAGATTATATATTACTCTTGAGTACAAATTTTATTTTTCATTCGCATTTGGAAGAAAAAGTAAAAGAGTTTTTGCTAGAAGAAGAAGCGCAAAACGAATATAAAAAGGAAGCTCAAAAGGAGGATAAAAAGAACAATAAAAAGAACAATAAAAACAAGGAACTAGAGAATAAATGGATTACAAAATTTGATTTTGACGAACGTATAAAAGCGATTGTCTTAGAACAAGAATTGAAAAATATACTTCCTCCTTCAACTTTTAAAGAAGTAAAGGCTATTCAAAATACAGTTTCGTTTTTAGATTATCACTCTCTTTTGGGGCGTGTTTATGTAGCAGAGGGTTCAATGTTGGGAGGAAAAATGATGCAAAAAATATTAGCCCAAAATGAGCAAATAAATCAGGTTACAAATTTTGATTTTTTCAAGAGTTTTGAAGGAACAGCTTTTCCTCTTTGGAAATCGTTTAAAGAATTGGTAGAAGAAGAATGTGTTACTGAAAAACAACAAGAAAATTTTTTAAATGGTGCAGAAAAATCTTATCTCTATTTCGAACAATCATTTTATAAAGCTAAAAACATTTTACAATCAAAATGATTAATGCCTATAAATGCTACAAAGTTACTAATTCCTTCTTTCCATTAACTTACTTTTATGCTCCCTATTACTGAAAAAGAATTAGAATTAGCCATTGAAAATTGTGCGAAAGAACCCATACATCGCTTAGGTTTTGTTCAACCTTATGGTTTTTTGGTTTTGTTTTCAGAGAAAATGAATATTTTGGGTGTTAGTCAGAATCTGACCGAACAGACAGAATACAGTTTTGAAGACCTTATTAATACTTCTCTCATAAGTTTGTTGGGCGACCGACAAACAAAATTTCTTAAAAGCAAAATAGAAAAATTAGAACTTGAAGACGAAACAGCTTATTACAAAGCAATTAGTCCTTTACGTTTTTTTTTAGAAATAGATAATGAAAAAGCTCCTTTTGATGGGATTATTCATAGAAGTAATCACGGTTTTGTGTTAGAATTAGAGCCTGTTGATACAGAAATAAACGAAACTGGAAAGGATAATTTTTATCAAATCAATAAGAAATCAATTATTCGTTTTCAACATTCGAATCAGCTAGAAGAACTCTATAAAATAATTGTAGAAGAAATACAAAATATTACAGGATTTGATAGGGTAATGCTCTACAAATTTAATAAAAATTTTGATGGACAAATTGTAGCAGAGGTCAAACAAGAAGATATGAATTCTTTTTATGATTTATGGTTTCCTGCTACTGATATTCCCAAACAAGCTAGAGAAATGTATCTCAAGAATTGGTTGCGATTAATTGTCAATATAAATCATACGCCTTCGCCTATTTTGTTGGAAGAATCTATCAAGAATGAACCTTTAGATTTGACTTTTTCTACATTGCGTAGCGTTTCGCCTGTCCATATCGAATACCTCAAAAATATGGGAGTTGGCGCTTCTATGTCTATTTCTATTATTATCGATGGTAAATTGTGGGGACTTATTTCGTGTCATCATAATTTGGCTAAAAAGGTTGATTATTCTACTCGTATGACGGCTGAATTTTTTGCTCAACTTGTTTCTTTACAAATTGATAGATTGCAAAAAAATAATTTCCAATACGATAAATTAGAAAAACAGACACTTTCGGAAGGAATTGTAGAATCACTCAACGAAGAAAAAAATGTGTATGCAGGAATGATTAAAAAAGGAAATTCTTTTTTGAAATTACTGAATGCTGACGGTTTTGCTGTTCTGACCGATATTGACAAAAATAGAAAAATATCGACAGTAGGAATTACACCGAATAAAGAAGAGATTTGGAAAATAAAAGACTGGTTGGAGGTAAATCATGAAAAGGGGATATTTTGTTCACATTGCGTTTCTGAAGATGTTGCAAAAGTAAAAATAGATTCTGCTATGTGTTCTGGTGTGTTGAGTATTTTGATTTCGAAGGAAGATAATAGTCGTATGATTTGGTTTCGAAAAGAATTGCAACAAAGTATAAGTTGGGGAGGAGAACCAGAAAAAGCCGTTTTTGAGCAAGGAAATGAATTTATATTAAAGCCTCGTAATTCGTTTGCCAAATGGAATCAAAACGTAGAATGTCAGTCGCAGCAATGGGAAGAGTCAGAAATAGAAATGGCAAAAAGCATTCAAGCAAAAATATTTTATATCGTTACTCAAAATATGAATGAGTATAGAGAAGAAATAAGGCGAAAAGAATTGGAACAGCAAGTTCAAATCCGAACAGAAGAACTCACATCAATTAACGAAAAGCTAAGTTCTGAAATAACGACGAGAGAAAATATATCACAGCAGTTGAAGGAAGGTATGCAGCTTTTGGAACTTACCAACAAAGAATTAGAACATTTTGCTTACGTTGCTTCTCACGATTTGCAAGAACCTTTGCGTGCTATTGCTAGTTTTAGTCAGCTTTTGGAAAGGCGTTATAAAGGACAGTTGGATGAAAAAGCTGATATGTATATTCGTTTTATTATTGAAGGTTCAAACAGAATGAAAAGTCTGATTATGGATCTGTTGCAATATTCAAGATTACACCGAAACGAAACGCCTTATAAAGAAATTATTTTACAAAATGTATATGATGATGCTGTAAAAAACCTAACTGTTCGAATTGAGGAAACAGAAGCTACAATAGATTTGCAGAATACTATGTCTTCTTTCAATATATTTGGTAGTGAAATAAAACTTACTCAACTCTTTCAAAACTTAATAGGAAATTCTTTAAAATATCGTTCGGCAGACAGAAAGCCTGTAGTGAAAATTAAGTGTATAGAAAAAGAAGAGCATTATGATTTTACGATTTCAGATAATGGAATCGGAATTGACCCACGATTTGCAGACAGGATTTTTGTTCTGTTTCAACGTTTGCACACAAAGGAAGAATACGAAGGAACAGGAATTGGTCTAGCTCTTTGTCAGAAAATAGTAGAACAACACAATGGAAAAATCTGGCTAAACCTTCAAGAAAGTAAATATGGAAAGGGAACAACTATTCATTTTACATTAAATAAACGCAATTAGTAAAACATATTTGCTTTTTTAGAGTAGTCAAATAGTGTAAATTCAGAAAAATAAAGCAGAATATTCTATTAATTGGATAATTTTTTGTTTATTCATTTATAGACTTTACTTAAACAGACTAAAACGAAACCAAAAAATAGAAAAAAACAACTTAATACTATGAAGCCTATCAAAATTCTACTCGTAGAAGACAATCTTGCAGATACCGTGCTTATTCAAGAGAGTTTGTTAGAGAGCAAACTCAACCTCGATATTGATGCCGTTATTGATGGAGAGAAGGCAATGGAATATCTTTACGAAAAATTAGAAAGCGATAAAACTAATCTACCTGATTTAATAATTTTAGACCTAAATATGCCTCGTAAAGATGGTAGAGAGGTTTTGGTAGAAGTAAAAGGACACGAACAACTTTGTCTTATTCCTGTCGTAATTATGACTACTTCTGAAAATGAAGAAGATGTCAAATTTGCTTACAAACATCACGCAAATAGCTATATCAGCAAGCCTGTTGATATGGACGAATTTACAAAAATTGTATCTTCCATCAATGATTTTTGGCTTACTATTGTAAGACTTCCGAAAATATGATTATCTTTATAGACACTAAATATATCCATTTTTATTTTAAAGCTAAACAAAAACATATAGACCAGAATTTTGAGTGAAGCAATAAAATCTTACCCCATGAAATCAACTTTGAATAAAATACATATCTTATTAATTGAAGACAATATGGCCGATCAGTTTTTGATGCAGGAAATATTGGAAAGAACTACTTTTCCTGTAAAAAACTTGATTACAGCAGCTTCTCTTGCCGACGGTCTTCAAGAACTCAATACAAAACAAATAGATTTAGTATTTTTAGATTTATCGTTGCCTGATAGTCATGGAATGGACACGTGTAAGACGATTATAGATAATTATTATGGAATGCCTGTTATTGTTCTGACAGGATTAAACGATGTTCATGTAGGTTTGGAAGCCATTTCTTTAGGTGCTGCTGATTATATTGTAAAAGGAACGCTTGATGAGTTTGGTATGGAAAGAGCGATTTTGTATGCCTTGCAGCGCAATGATACGCAAAAGCAAATGAGCAAAACAATGGATATTCTTAGAGGATACAATCAAAAATTAGAACAGTTTGCTCATATTATTTCTCACGACCTTATGTCGCCTATTGTATCTATAAAAGCATCTATTCAGCTTTACGAATTAGAAAAAAAGCATAATGATTTGACACAAACTGCCGAAGAAGTAATGGGCGAAGTTTATGAAGGAGTGGACAAATTACACATAAAACTAAAATCACTCGTCAAGACATTAGTAGAACAACAAACTTCGGGTTCTAAATTTGATACAATAGAACTGTCTTCTTTTACTAGAAAGGTAATTTCGGATATGAGGGATATTTATAATCAACCCAATATTGACATTGAGGTAGATTTGACAGATGAACAAACGATTTCTTTTGTTCCAGACTTAATGTATAGTATTATGCAAAATTTATTATCAAATGCTATAAAATATCGTTCTCCCAAACGTTCTCCAAAAATTAGAATTTGGGCAGAACCCAATGAAGAATATTACTGCTTAAATGTACAAGATAATGGAATCGGAATTGATATGGAAGCAAATGAAAATCGCCTTTTCGGAATGTTTCAACGCTTGCACGAGGACAGAACAGAAATAGAAGGAAGAGGAATCGGACTTCACTTAGTACGAAATATAGTGCATAGTAATGGGGGAAAGATAGATGTGAAAAGCAAGGTCGATGAAGGAACTACATTTATCGTTTGTTTGCCTAGAGAACCAAAGTTTTAAGTAAAAAATCCTTTTCTATACTAAAATAGAAAAGGATTTTACGTTTTAAGAACAATGCCATTTTCGGTGTCCTTACTGACGACTTCATAATTATTTCTGTAAATAAGGTTCTACCATTGACCGAAGACCTGCAAGAGGCATCATACCCGACTGACGAGCAACAGGTTCTCCTTTTTGAAATACAATAAAAGTAGGGATTCCACGTACATTAAATGTTGAAGCAACAGCAGGATTTGTATCTACATTTATCTTTAATACTTTTACTTTTTCTCCCATTTCGGCAGAAAAATCAGTAATTACAGGTGTCATGGCCTGACAAGGACCACACCAATCTGCATAAAAATCTACTAAGACAGGTGTTTCGGATTGAATAATATCTTGGAATGAAGGTTTAACTTCCATACTATAGAATAATTTAAAATTTTGATAATTATAAGCTGAAAAAGTGAGTTGATAAATTAGTTTATACAAACATATCAACATTCCTTCATATATACGCTACTCTTTTTGTAAAGGTTTTGTTTTTACAAATTATTTGCGTTTTCTATAGATTTTTGATTGTAATTTAATTTGTCCGTTAAATCTTATTAAAACCGTTCGGAAATAAAAATTATACTCATTTTTTGAGTAAAATATAAGTTATCTTAGTAAGATTATTGACAGTAATTAATTAAAGATAAATCAGTAAAATAATAGTTTTATTTTAGTTGCAGAGCAACGTTCTATTTGTAGCAAATATTTATATAATTTTTATAGTATAGTTTTATGTCAGAAAGTAATTCTGGTTCTTCCGATTCTTCAAGCGAACGTCTTATTTATACACGTTCTACACCAAAAGAAAATCAAGCAAAGACAAAATCTAGTTCATCCATTACGGCTGCTCAAATCAAGCTACCTATTTTTACGGCTATTGCTTTAGGAGTAGGACTAATTTTTGGCGCACGATTTTTTGGAGGAAATGATAATTCTTTTTCCTCTGTACTTACTGGACTTCAAACAGAAGAAAGTGCATCTGACCAAGCCAAAAAACTCCGTCAGGTGCTTTCTTATATTGAAGATTATTATGTAGATAGTGCCGATTTGACCGAAATTACAGACCATGCTATAAAGGAAATGTTATCCAAACTTGATCCTCATACAAGTTATATTCCTGTAAAAGATGTAGAGATAATGAACTCTCAATTGGAAGGAGATTTTGAAGGAATAGGAGTTGAATTTGTGCTTTTTGAAGATAGTATTCAAGTAATTATGCCCATTCCGAATAGTCCGTCTTCACGAGCAGGAATAGAAGCAGGCGACAGAATAATTAAAGTAGATGATACGCCAGTAGCTAATGTAAAGATTGATAATAGAAAAGTGTTTGACTTGCTGCGTGGAAAGAAAAACTCAAAAGTAAATCTGACGGTTTTCCGTCCGTATCAAAATAGAGAACTGACTTTGACGGTTGAGCGTGGTACGATTCCTACCTACACAGTAGAGGTGGGTTATATGCTTACACCACAAACAGGGTATATAAAAGTTTCTCGTTTTGGAATGAATACGTTCAAGGAATTTGAAAAGGAATTAAACAAACTTTTGCGTGAAGGAATGAAGGATTTAGTGTTAGATTTGCGTGGAAACCCAGGTGGATATATGGATCAAGCTGTCAAAATGGTTGATGAACTTCTGGCAGGAAAAGAAATGATTGTTTATACCGACGGAAAAAAAGCTCGTTTTGATAGTGAAGAAAAAGCACATCGAAAAGGAGAATTCGAAGAAGGTGCAGTCGTAGTTTTGCTAGATGAAGGAAGTGCTTCGGCTTCTGAAATTGTAGCTGGTGCGTTGCAAGACAATGATAGAGCTTTAATTGTCGGTAGGCGTTCGTTTGGAAAAGGATTGGTTCAAAAACCGATTACTCTTCGTGATGGTTCAGAATTACGTTTGACTATTTCAAGATATTATACGCCAAGTGGTCGCAGCATTCAAAAACCATATAGTGATACAACTGATTACAGTTTGGAAATAATGGAACGTTACACAAATGGCGAATTATATGAAGCTGATAGCTCGAAAATGGACATAAAACATATTTACAAAACTATTCATGGAAGAACAGTTTATGGAAGTGGTGGGATAATGCCAGATATTTTTGTTCCACGAGATACCTCTTATTTTACGCCTTTTGTAGATTCGTTGTACTCAAAAAATGTAGTCAGAAACTGGACAAGTACGTATTACAACCTCAATAAAGAGAAACTTAAAGCGATGAGAGTAGAAGAGTTTATCTCTACTTTTACGATTGATAAAAGGTTAGAAGATGACTTTGTGAAATTTGCAATAAATCAAAAAGTTGTTTTTAATAATTCGGAATATCAAATTTCAAGAGCTTTTATTTTGAATCAATTAAAGGCAAATTTGGCAAAATTAAGCTGGCAAAATGAAGGTTATTATCCTGTAATCAATCAAGAAGACAAAGAAATAAAAGTAGCCTTAGAAAATCTTGGTAAAGCAGAAGAACTTAAAAAGTATTATTTAATGAAAGAATAATTGAGAATTAGAGTAGCCGACAGTTTAATAAACTGTCGGTTTTTTTTGTGAAATTTTTAAATTGAAATAACACTTTTTTATCAAGAGTAAATTTGTCCGTAGTTATAAGAAACTATCATTTTTTTCGAAAACAAGTTTATATGCAGAAATTGGAAAATGTTACTCATAGTGTAACTCAAGTTACGTATTACAGATTTCTTATTTTATGTAACTAAAAAATGAGCTATTTTAACGACAAATTCCTATTTATTTAGATTAGAAATTCTAAAATATGGCATACTGCACAACTTGAAATATGTAGATAAAGTGTTGATAACAGCCAGCTAATTAAAAGTGATTGGTAACAAACTTTGATTAAAAGGTTTAATTTTTGAAGAAGTAAGTACTGACAGAAATTGTACGTTCATAGAGGAACTAATAAAACGAATAAATACATCGTTTTGTGTAATTTTAGAGTAAATGGTACGTTGTTAATTAAATAACTGATATTCTTGAAAGTACTAGAGCAACACAACAACTGCAATAAACAGAACTTTTGAACAATAAATGTTATCACGGTTAATTTAGTAATGTTCATCTTTCCATAATGACAGATTTGCAAACCCTATCGATTACCCACAAGTCTAAAATGTGTATTTTTCGGTAAAAAAGGACTAAAATTTTGAATTAAAGGGAAAAGGCACGCCTTTTCCTAAACATAGTGTGTAATTTCGACTGAAATATCAACGACCGACTAGGAAAAGGCGTGCCTTTTCCCTACACATACAGAAATTTCATTCAACATCTAATGTTTTTTTGCCTTCAAAAAACATGTGGGTAAACAGTAGGATTTGCAAACCTTTCATTATGGAAAAAGAAGACTGTTTTGCTTTTCTATAACAATTGATTATTAGACCTGTAGAAAACCGTGATAACGTTTAATGTTACTGTGAAGCAGTTGAATTTATTTCAAACAAAGAACAGACGAGTTGTAGATAAAAATGCTTATCTTTGTGATAATTTCATTTTTAAATCAGAAAACAAAAGTAATTGTAGCTTCCTCAAATTCTCAACAACGCTACCATAATTAATATAGTACTGAAATACCTTAACTAGTACAAACAAATCTAAGAACATAAAATACTACCATTTTTTTATATCATTCAAAGGAAAATATGCAGAATATTAATACAAATTTTACCAATCTCTTTGACATCAACAAGAAAGTCAAAACCTTATTTCTTTTATTCTTTGGTTTCTTTTTATCCTTTCAACTACAGGCTGCTGATTTTTTCTGGGTTGGAGGAAATGGAAACTGGAATGACTTTGCCACCCATTGGGCTACTACCTCTGGAGGAGGAACGTTTCACGCAAATGCACCAACAGCAACAGATAATATTTTTTTTGATGCAAATTCAGGTGCAGCAGGTTATACAGTTACCTTAGATGTTGCAGCAGTAGCAAACAATTTTACATTTAGTGGAAATGCTTTTTCTTTTGCAGGAGCGAATAGTCTTACTGTAAACGGAACTTCTACAAACTCTTCTACACAAGCAATTACTTTTGGAGGAACAAATACTTATACATTTACAGGAGCTTATACAGCCGTTGCAGGTTCTACTACTGGTTTTACTGGTTCTGGAGCAGTTGCTTTTAATAATAGCGTAACGATTGGAAACGGTTCTACATTTGGTTTTACCTCTTTAGCTACCACTACTGTTACAGGAGCTTTTAATTCTACTACTACTTGTGCAGCCTTAAATACCATTAATTCTACTGGTGGAGCTGCAAATGTTACTTTTAATACTGCTTCTGCTTGGACAAATACAGATGTTACAAATATTGCAGCTACAGGTTCTGCCGTAACATTGCAAGGTGGTTCATTAACGACGAGTTCTGGAATTACAGTTACGCCTTCAGCACCTAGAAATTTATTTTGGATTGGAGGAACAGGAAACTGGAACAACACAGCAAACTGGTCTTTAACAACTGGTGGTACAGGTGGAGAATGTATTCCGACAGCAACTGATGACGTAAATTTTGATGCAAATTCAGGTGTAGCAGGATATACCGTAACATTAAATGTAGCTGCAGTAGCTAATAATTTTACATTTAGTGGAAATGCTTTTTCATTTGATGGAGCAAGTAGCCTAACTGTAAGTGGAGTTTCTACTAACTCTTCTACAAATGCTATCACTTTTGGAGGTGCTGGCTCATATACGTTTGTAGGAGCTTACACAGCTAGTCCAGCTTCTACTACTCGTTTTACGACTACTTCTGCAGTTGCTTTTAATAATAGTGTAACGATAGGAAATGGTTCTACATTTAGTTTTACGCCTTCTGCTACTACTACAATAACAGGAGCATTTAATTCTACTACTACTTGTGCAGCTTTGAATACAATTAATTCTACTGGTGGAGCTGCAAATGTTACTTTTACAGGAGTTGCCAATTGGACAAATACAAACATTACAAATATTGCAGCCACAGGAGGTGTAACACTACAAAGTGGAACAATAACTACAAGTTCTGGAATTACAGATTTGACTGTAAATAGAAATCTATTTTGGATTGGTGGAACAGGAAATTGGAACAATACTGCAAACTGGTCTTTGACAAGTGGAGGAACGGGTGGAGAATGTATTCCGACAGCAAACGATGATGTAAATTTTGATGGAGCTTCTGGTCTTGCAGGTGGAACAGTTACTTTGAATGTAGCTGCGCCTGTTCGTAATTTCAATTATGATGTCGCTGGTGCTACTTTTGTGGCTGCAAATGCACTTACTGTAAATGGAATTACTACGATTGCAGCAACAAGAGCAATAAGTTTTAATGGAGTAAGTAGTTATATCTTTACAGGAAATTTTGTTGCTGGTACTACTACAACGACTAGCTTCTCTAGCTCGAATGGCTATTCGTTTGGCAATGTTACTGTTGGTGCAGGTTCTACGTTTAGGTTCTCTGCTAATGGGGCATTAGCTACTGCTACTGTTTCAGGTACATTTACACCAAACGGAACGTGTTCTAATCCTGTAATTTTATCCTCAACTGGAGGTACTGCGCCTGTCAACTTTACAAACCCTCAAACTTGGAACGGTGTTAATGTAAGTCAAATTAATTCTACGGGTGCAAACGTAACTGTTAATAGTATTAGTGTCGTCGTAACAGGAAATTTTACAAACAATACAATTGCTGGCAGAACTTTATTCTGGGTAGGAGGAACTGGAAACTGGGACGACGAAACACATTGGTCGCTTACAAGTGGTTCGCCAACAGGGGGAGAATGTATTCCAACGATACTTGATGATGTAATTTTCAATAACGCATCCTTTTCAGCAGCAGGACAAATAGTAACGATGAATATTAATGGTATTTGTAAAAATATGACTTGGACAGGTATTACACCAGCCAGAAGTCCTGTATTTACAGGTGCAACTGCAATAGAGTTTACATTAGCTGGTTCGTTGGTACTTAGTCCGAATATGACACAAACAGGAAATGCTCCTACTTTTCAAGGATTATGGAATTTTTCTTCTAACGTAGCCCAAACAGTTACTTCAAATGGAAGAGCATTAAACAGAGTTCAGTTTCAAACAGGAGCAACAGCTTCTTGGACATTACAAGATGCTTTCTTAGTTCAAAATAATACGCAACTTATATCAGGAACATTAAACACAAATAATCGACCTATATCTTCTGGTACACTTTCTACAAACAACGTAGTTCCTGTCGCTAGAACACTCAATTTAGGTTCTTCTACTATTACGCTTACAAGTCCTTCTACTACTGTTTTAAACTATGGCAATGACGCTGATTTAACGCTTAACTCAGCTACAAGTACTATCAACATTACAGCTACAAACTCTACAATAGAAACAGGAACATTAGCCAAAACAATGTCTAATCTAGTATATGCAGTATTAGGAAATGGAAACAGAGTAATTAATACAGCTTCTAATACAAATATTATTACATTCCAATACATTTCAGTTTCTGATGGAGGTACTTTTAATATAAATGGAACCTCTCCAAAAGTATATCAAAATATTGATATTGGAAGTAATGTAGGAGGTACAATTACAGGTGCAGCGACAAATTTAGGAAATACAGTAAATGGAACTATTGCTGTTGGTAATAACGGAACTACTGTTTTTAGTGGAGGGTATGGAATTACTGGAAATGTAACTACTGGAGTAAATAAAACAATTAATTTCTCTGGAACAGGAAATAATAATTTTGGTGGAGCAGTAGTTATTGGAAATGGGGGTTCATTTTTATCAGGAGGAACAAAGAATAATACGTTCGTGGGTGTATTTGCACTAAATCCAACAGCAACAGCAACATTCAGTAATACACCTGCTGCTTCTGAAAATTTGTTTTCAACTATTAGTATGAATAGTGGGACTACAATTGCGTTTAGTTCAGTAGCCAATTCTAGAGTTACAGCAACCATAAACTTAGTAGGTTCTTGTGCTGCACCAATTACGCTTACTTCAAACAATCCACCGAATCAAGCAAGATTACAGTTAGCAAATGCACTTAATTTGTTTGGTGCAACAGTTACAAATATTAATGCGACAGCACAACCTATAAATGTGTCAAATGGAACAGTTGCAAATAATACAAATGTAACTGGAAACGTAACTAGTAGAAATCTATTTTGGGTACATAGTATAATAGGTGCAGGTACAGCAAACTGGTACGATGCAGCAAATTGGTCTGCTACTTCTGGTGGAACAGCAGGGCAATGTCCTCCTACTATTTATGATAACGTTCGTTTTGATGCTAACTCATTCTCAGCAGCTAATCAAATTGTTGATATGGATAATGATGCTTTTTGTAGAAATATGAACTGGACAGGTGTAACAAATTCACCACGTTTACAATCTATTGGAGAAGATACAGATTTATATGTTGGTGGAAATCTAAATTTTGGAGATGCAACAGCAGCAGGTGCGATGGTAGTTGGTACAGGTGGAACAAATCCAAATGAGATTAGAAATATTAATTATGTAGCTACCGAAGCAATTCTAGGTTCTCCTGCAACATTAAATAATAGGATTGACTTAGGAATTGGATTGAATGAAAATGCAAATGGAAGACGTTTCAAGAGAGCCTTTTTTGATAAAAATGCAGCAGCAGGAAATACTGTTACTAGCAATGCTACTTGGACATTTGAATCTGCTTTTAATCTTACACAAGAAGCTAATACTTTTGCTGCACCTATTTATTCTACAGGAACACTAAGGATAGTAGATGGAGATTTAATTACCTATAATGGTACTGATGATTTTGATGTGCAAATCAGAATTATTGACGCTAACGCTGTCGTAAACAGTTCTTTAGATATGGGTAATTCTAGATTTACACTAAGAGCAACAGGCAGGTCAGTAGATTTTACAGACGATACTAACTTTACTTTTATTACTCCAGGACCAAATGCCTTTTTTAATATTACAGTAGGTTCTAACTCGGATGTATTTGTAGGTGCAAAGGCAAAAGAACTACCAGATATAGATTGGAATGCAGGCGATATTGATGTATTTACAGCAAATGGAAATAATCGCATTACATTTAGAAACATTACCATAGATGCAAATGCAAATCTGAATATGACAGGGAACTCTCCTAAAACATATTCAGAACCATTGGTTTTCCCAAATGGAGTAAACACTACTTTAAGAGGAAGTGACGGAACAACAAATACAAACATTTTTACTGGTGCTATAACTTACGGAACTGGCGTACAAGCTCGTTTTGATGGAGATAATCAGTTTCAAGGTGCTTTTACAGTAGGTTCAACCGTAAATAATACTACTGGAATTACTTTTACAGGAAATGGTCGCAATCGTTTTAAAGGAGATGTTACAATGACTGGAAGTAGTAGTAATTTCTTTTCTCTTCAAAATACTTCTGCTAATCCGAATACATTTACAAATGTATCTATACAAAATTTACCTGTTTTATTTCCTGCTGTTACACCTGCTACTATTTGGGAGTTTAGTGGAAACTCGCCTAATACAGTAAGTGGAACATTTGCTATCAATGCTGACTGTACTGCTCCTGTTTTTGTTAGAGCCAATACAGGAACAGCAAATGTAGCTTTTGCAAACAACCAAACGTGGAGTAATGTAACTGTAACAAACATTAATGAAACAGGCGCAGGAACTGTAACTGTCTTGAGTGGTAGTGGAGCTGGCAATACCAATATTGTATTTACAGTAACAAATAGAACTTTATATTGGGTAGGAAACAATGGAGATTGGGGTAATACTAATAATTGGTCAGCCATTTCTGGTGGTGCTGGTGGAGAATGTCTTCCTACATTATCGGATGACGTATTTTTTGATGCCAATTCATTTAATGGAACAGGTCAAATCGTTACGATTAATGTAGATGCAGAAACAAGAGATATGACGTGGACAAATGCAACTAATAATCCAACTATCACAGGAACGAACGCTTTCAACTTGCAAATGGGTGGAGATGTTACGCTCATTGCAACCATGAACTGGAATTTTGATGGAGAAACATTCTTCCGTTATACAGATGCAGACGATGGCAGAAACACTATTATTTCAGCAGGACAAACCTTTAATGGACATGCAAATTTCTTTGATAATGATGGAGTTATTGATGGAATATGGGAACTTGCAGATGCTTTTTCTACTGATAGAGTTTTCAGACTTACAGCAGGTACATTCACGACAAGCACAGCAAATCACGCTTTGAGAGCAGTCATGCTAGATGTGAGTCAGGTAGGTGACCAGACAAGAACATTAAACCTTAACGGTTCGGTAACTACTGTATTCCGTAATAATGGACTGGCAGTAGATTTTAGAGGAAACACGACTAATTTTACATTAGCTTCTACACCAGCTTCTCAAATTCGCCTTACATGAACCAGGAAGTCTGGATTTAGAAATGGGAAGTGCAGCCAAAACAATTCCTAATCTATTTATTGATAATGCAAGTACAGGAGATGTAGTAAACATAAACACATCAGACTTACAAGCTCCAGCCAATCGTATCACGTTTAGAGATATTACAGGTGCACAAAATGGTCTTACCTTTAATGTAAATGGTGATGCTCCAAAAACGTATGGAAATATTAGTTTTCCAAATGATATGACGGCACGTTTTAATGGAACTCAAAATCCTCTGACAAATCCATCAACAACATTACCAGAAACAGACACAAATATTTTTGGAGGAACAGTCAATTTTGGTACAAATACAAGAGTAACTTGGAATTCGGATAATACCTTCAAAGACGATGTGGAAATAATATCTACTCCTACTAACGTTGATAGAGCAGTAAATTTTGTAAGAAATAATATTTTTACCGTTGATGCACCACTTACATTTACAGGACCAGGTTGGGCAAGAGTTGGATTTAATGCAGATAATACTTTCACAGAGTTTGGAGCAGCCGTTGCTTTTAATGGAACACGCAACATTCTTAGATTTGATGGAAATGGTAATACAGAGCTTATTTTCAAAAGCACACTTTTTGTTAATTCGAATGGAGGCGCACAAGCCGATGTAGATTTTAGATCTCAAGCAACATTTGAAGGTAATGTAGAATTCGGAGAAGCTACAGGAGGAGATGCTACGGCAGAAATGTTTTTTAATAATGGTATTTCTATGCCCAACATAAATACAACCTTTACGATGGGAGCAGACTCAAGAATGAGAATACGAGGTGCGCCTGTTAGGTTAAGAGATATGATTATTGGAGAAAACAATGAGATTACGTTTAATAGTACTGTAGAGATAGATAATATGCAGCTCTCCAAATTTGATGTAATTAACTTTCCTCAAAGTAGTGGAGGTGCAAATTCAGGAACTACTACCATTAATGAATACATTACTGCTAGAGAAGATTGTGCAGGTTGGATAAATCTTCGCTCAAATCTAACAGGCGTACAAGCGCAGATAGATTTTGAAACTGCACATACAACAGTAGGAAACAGAAACTTCCTCTATACTTTCGTTCAAGATATTTGGAACAGAGACTTGGGTGGAAATCCATTGCAAGTAGTACAAGCAGACCCTGATGTAGTTTCTGATATTGGAAATAATGATGGTATTACATTTATCAATAATGTAGCTTCTCGTACTTTCTACTGGGTAAGAAGTGATAATGAAAAAGCAAATAATCAAAACAGCACAGGAAATTGGAATGATTTGGATCAAGATAATCACTGGGCAACATCTTCTGGAGGAAATGCAGTAGGTTGTATTCCAACAGCAAACGATAACGTCGTATTTGATGATAATTCATTTAGTTATACAGAAGCAGGTCAAGAACCAGAAGTAGTTACATTAGATAAGTTCTTCTCGTATGCCAAAAACATAACTTGGAATGTTACTTCAGATGCAAGTAGAGCCAGATTGATAGGAGATGATGCTAATACATTACAAATATTTGGTTCATTGTTATTCCAAAACAATATCACAGATGCAGATTGGAACGACTTTGAAGGTCTTACAGAATTTAAAGGTATAGCGACAGCCAACACTACAAAAACCATTGCCATGAATGGCGCAAGATTAAATGGTCCTATTCTATTCAATGCACCAAATGATGTCTGGACAATCACAGATAATATGCGTGTAGAAGGAGGAGGAAGAGCAGATATTACCTTCAACTATGGAGAAGTAAGAGCAGGAAACAATACCATTTCTTTAGAAGATAATTGGACAATAAACCTTCCTACTGCAGGTTTGAACCAATCTCTTTTTATAGCTGAAACAAGTACAGTAAACTTTAATGGAAATCAAGACGCACATATAAATATACTTGATCATCAAACAAATGCTAACTGTCTGGAGTGTTCGGATCAGAGTGCTGCCACTTCCCAGTTAAGAGGGTGTAGTGGAAGTCCTTTTTACAATCTTGTAGTGGATAAGCGTTATAATAGAAGATTAGAACTTCGTCAGACTATCAATATCTATAATAATCTTAGTATTTTAGTAGGAATTCTTGAAGATGACGGCTGGCAGATACGAGGAAATACAATAGGAACAGTAACGATGGCAGATAATACGTGGTTACGTTTAGGAGCAGATGATAATGCAACTGCTTTTCCTACATGTTATCCATCTGCAAACATTACGTTAGGAGATGGTAATCCTGATGGTCGTATGAATAATTCTCTTAATCCAGATAACGTAACTACAAATCTGAAAGCATCTATTGTAGAATACCGTTGTCCAGATGCTCAACTTGTTCGTGGAGATATTACGTATGGTACTTTGCGTCTTAGAAGTGACGGAGGAGCAGGAGCAGGTAATCATATAAAACGTTTTACAGATGGAAACACGACTATAAATGGTAGTTTCATTATAGATGAAAGACAAATCGTTTATGATATGGGGTATCAAATAATAGGAAATAGTTTTAGTGAAGGAAATAGATTTGAGATGCGTGGTAACTCTCAACTTATTTTAGGTACAAATCAAACTATAGCTGAACGTACTTACAATATAACTGTACGACCAGGTATTACTATTCCAACACCAGTAGCAGCAGATTTGGTTACTACGTTTCCTAGCTTTACTAATGGAGTCTACTCCTATGAACGACATCGCAAATGGTGGCAAAATTGAATTGAATGGTGCTTCGACTGTTATTTACAACGCAAGTGCGAATCAACAGATAGCCAAAGGTTTTACGTATGGTAGTGTTATTCTACGTGCAACAGGCGCAACAACACCAGTAATAAAAACTATATTTCCTGTAGTCGTTCTTCCAGTTGTGGCTACTGATGAAATAAGAGTAACTAATCAGCTTATCATTGAAGAGTTTAATTACATGATAGATGCAGGAAATCAGATAAAAGCCATAGCAGGTGGAAATCCAAAATTGGAAGCTAAAGAAAACACAAAACTGTTTTTAGGAAATCAAACGATTGCTACTAGATTTCCTACTGTTTTTGTACGAAATGATATAACGTTGTCTGCTACCAATCCAGTTAGTGCAAATGCTCACGAAACGATTTATATTTCTGATGTAGCACAAACGATGTCTACCGAACCAGAGTACGCCAACCTAACGCTTGAAGCACCAAATCTAACGCTTGATGCAATGGTAGAAAAACGTTTTTCAAGTGTTGGAACGCCTAGTAATTTGTCAGATGCTTATATCCGTGGTAATCTTCTAATAAAAATAAGAAATTATCTATTAGATGACGGTAATCAAATAAGAGGACTAAATGGGCTTACACAGAGTTTTACGATGAAGGGTGATGTACCTAATCAAGGACGTAGCTGGATTAGTTTGGGTGAAAACACGTTTGGAGATGTTGCGACTCAGTTCCCTACTTTCTTTGAAAACGTTAGTTTAGAAGATTCTACAACGGTAGTTTATAATGCAGGTTCTGTTGTTCAGTCTGTGAGAGGAACAGGATTAAATGTTATGACTGCATTGACAACACAATCCTATTATAATCTGATTATACAATCAGGTGTAAAAATAAATGCTATTAAACGTCTGCAAGAACCGATGCGTATTCGTAACGATTTTACAATCCGTAGATTGAATCGTTTTGAAGACAACAAACAGCAAGTAACAGGTAGTACAATAGGAACAATGAGAATGGAAGAGAGTTCCAATCTATATATTGGTATAAATACAGGTGCAGCTCCTAGAAGTGTGTTTCCAACTAATTATAGCAGACCAAGAATTATTTTGAATAATAATGCGACTACACCTTCTACAGTTAGATATTTATCAAGAGGAACAGGAGCAAACATTCAAAAAGTGTCTAGTGAACCTATTTATAGTAATCTGTTTTTGACTTCTGGAAATACAAGTGCAGGAGCAAATATTGTGATGCAAGTTGATCCAAATCCTTTAGTTGTGCCTAGCATACCTAGAACAGAAATCAATGTAACCAGAAATCTAACAGTAGATTATAGAGTTCGTTTTGAAGATATGGGTGTTCAGATTGTAGGAAATACTACAAATACATTATTAGTAAATGATGGTTCTGAATTGGTGCTAGGTGTAGAAGATATTTCTACACTATTTCCTACTAATTTTGTAGCAGCTAATATCAACCTCAAACCAACGGTAGTAAACAAAACAACAGTTATTTATAATTCTGGTGTAATAGGAAATAATATTTCGGGTTTGCCAAATTATGGTAATCTTACTCTTAATAATGCAAGAGCAACAGGAACGATTACCAAAAACTTACTTGGAGATATAAATGTATTTGGTAATTTACTGGTAAGGCAACGAAACGTTCTTGAAACAACTACGAATAATTACAACATAAACTTAAAAGGAAATTGGACAGTAGAAACTAACGGAGTGTTTAATTCTCAAGCAGGTAGAGTAATTCTTAGTGGTAACTCGGTACAGCAGTTGAGAACTAATTCGGCACAAAACCAAAAGTTTTATGAGTTGGAAGCTAATGCTGGTCTGGTAGGAAGTTTCCGTATGTTTGATAACGTAATTATAAAAACAGGAGGAAAGACTATTTTTAATAATGGTCTATTTGTTCCTAACGATGTAGGTCTAACAAGTACTATCAAGATGGTTTTTGAAGCTAATGCTACTGTAGGTGGGACAGGAACATATACGCCAGCTAGTTGGGTAAATATATCTGCTCCTGCATTATCTGCAAACGGACCTAGTAATGTTAGTCACGTAGTAGGAAAGGTAGAAAAGCAAGGTACAGATGCCTTTATGTTCCCTATTGGAAATGGTGTAAATTATGCACCAGCAGGATTAGGAGTAAGAAACAATTCTACTTATGAAATTCGTTACGTCGGACCTCGTTTTCCTACCACAGACGGTTATGATGTAACTCTGAAAGAACCAACTATTTATGGAGTAAGTAATGTAGAATATTGGCGTATAGACCCAATCAATGGAACTACTTCAACTTCTGCACCTGCTTATGTGTATTTGAGTTGGGATAACCCTCGTAGTGTAGCTTATCAACCAGAAGGATTAAAAGTGTTGAGATGGAATGGTGCTTTATGGACAGACAAATTCTTAGGAGGACATTCTAATGCTTCTGCAAAAGGAGTTATTGCTAGTCAGAATGTCGTAACTGAGTTTAGTCCATTTACTTTAGGAACTATAAACCAATTCAACCCACTTCCATTGGACTTACTTTCTTTTGATGCCAAAATAGAAGGTGAATCTGTAAAGGTAAGCTGGGAAACGACTAACGAGATAGACAATTCTCACTTTATGGTTCAGCGTAGCCAAGACGGAAACTCGTTTGGTACTTTAGGGCGTGTAAATGCAAAAGGAACAGGATTAGAAGGAACATTTAATTATCAGTTCTGGGATGCAGAGCCGTTTGAAAATCTTTCTTATTATCGTTTGAAAATGTTTGACTTGAATGGTGATTTTAAATATTCTCCAATAAGAAGTGTATTATTTGAAAAAGTAGTGAGTGGAGTACAAGGAGAAATCAGTTTATATCCAAATCCGAATGGTGGCGCACGTTTCTATCTAAACCTTAATGGAATACTGACTACAGATGCAAAGGTACAAGTTATTGATATGGTAGGTAGAACGGTTCATACACAAGATGTACAAAAAGGAGGAGATAATATAATAATTACTCCAAACAGAACGCTACCAGCAGGAACATATATTTTACGTTTCGTTACTCCGATTGAAACTATTACTAAGAAGTTTGTAGTAGAATAATCGACAATAAGACAGAAGTAAAATTGTAAGCAAATAGAAAAGCCTTTTATCAGAAATGATAAAAGGCTTTTTTCATACTTCAAAAAAACTATTTCACGCTTTATTGATAAACCATATTATTTAAAAAAGATAAAACAATAAAGTCAGAAGGCAATTTCCTTAACTGGTAACTGGTAACTGGTAACTGGTAACTGATTTTACTTCATCACAGGTTCTGCAAAAACACAGGCGTTTACATTTCCAAAACGAAGTGTATCAAAACTTTGTGCTTTTTTGCGAAGCTCATCAATCGTAATTCTCAATTCTCCAATAAGATCATCATCATTATAAAAACGACCTGTCTTTACGCCCATTTTCTTATCGTAATCATAAAACTTAATTGTCAGTTCTACATTTGGTTTTGTATCTGGAATATAAAACGGTTTTACTTTCTTCCATTTTGGTTTGAAGTCATCTTTTATAGACTCTGATTCAAAAACTCGGTCTTGCCCAAGCCAAATTTCATAATATACATCTGGTTTATGGTCATACGAAAACATATTTACAGGTGCCAATTGCTTGAGTTTGAGGGCGATTCGTCAACACTTACAAATGCAGGTCGTATTTGTACGGCATACGTATTTTCTGGCTGCCGAGTACTCTCACAACTAAAAGCCAAAAAAGAAAACGATAATAAAGTCAGAAACAAATAAAATGAAGAATAGTGTTTTGGTAATTTCATAGAAATAGAGATTGATTTTGTAAAGAATTTAATAGTATTAATATAATAGAAATAAAAAACTGACTACTTTTCAAAAATAATCAGTTTAAGTATAAGTTTTCAATAGTGATGAGAAGGAATAAAATTTAATTTTTATTCCTTAATAATCTTAACTTCTGTACGACGATTTTGTTGTTTTCCTGCACTAGTAGTATTGTCAGCAACAGGTTTTGTATCGCCATATCCCTTAGCAGTAATACGATTAGCTTCAATTCCTTTTTTGATTAAATAATTTCTTACGGCTTCTGCTCTCTCTTGCGAGAGTGTTAGGTTTGCAGATTTATCTCCTACATTATCTGTATGTCCTGCAATTTCTATTTCCATTGTGCTTTTTACTGCCATAGCAGAAGCAAGCTCATCAATAGCTTTGAAAGAAGTATTCTTCAAATTAGCTTTTCCTGTTTCAAAAAGTACATTATCAAGCGTATAAGCTGTCGCTGGCTGAAATTTTATGAGTACTTTTAGCTCCTTAAGGCGTGCTACATCTGGAATCTGAACTTTTTGATATTCTACGTCCTTTCCAAAATTCTTGTACTTTATAAGATATTCATTTCCTTTTATTAACACAAAAAAACATTTACCTTCCTTATCACTAATTTTGGTAAATACTTCTTCTGTTTTTGTATTGACAAACATTACTGTTTCTCCTGGTCTTACTTTCTGCTTAAAGTCCACCACAGTAGTATTGATAAGCACTTTGTTATTATCTACCTGTGCAAATGTTAAATCATTTGTCCCTAAGAAGAGAAAAACTGAAAGTAGTAAAAATTGTATTTTGTTTTTCATTATATTTTTGCCTAGTATGTTTTATACAAAACGTCTTTACTAATTAATAGTAAATCTGTTTTTGAATAAAATTTTATGTTTAATTTCTATATGTATAATAATCTGTAACGCATTATATTTGTGCTATATTTTCACTTTACACCAAATTATACCAAAATGATACCAATTTATCCAAATCCTGTTAGTACTACAGATAAAGGCTATTTTGTAAAAATAATTAGTAAAAACAGGGTTCAATGCGCATTCATTACTTCAAAAGTACATCAAAAATTATCAAATTCATACAAATTTTATTGAAAATGCTACCTTTGTAAAAAAGTATCTAAAACGTTGAATCCGTTTTTGTTTTTAAATCTCTATTTTCATTATTTGTTTCTACCAAGAAAAATATCTACAAACCTAGTTTAGTATGAGTAAATTAATATTCAAACCATTTGCATTCATTAGTATAGTCTTTTCTCTATTTTCATTGAATGCGTGTAAAGAAGGCGAAAATAAAAGTTGTCCTAAAGGAGCAGTTTGTAACGACCAACTACAAACTACATCTACAGGGCTAAAATATATTCATCACATTCATTATCCCAAAAACAGAAAGCCAGAATACAACGAAATGATGACAATGCACTATTTGTTGTTGGCTGAAAATGGAGATACGATCGTAGATACGTACAAACTCAACGAACCTATCGGACAACCTCTTTTGAGGCCTGCTTATAAAGGATCGATTGAGGAAGGATTCAAGATGATGAATGTAGGAGATAGTGCGACTTTTTATGTTGATTTAGATTCTATCAAAAATGTAGAATTACCAATTGAAACAAACACAAGAGCAACTATGAAAGAAATACGTTACGTAATAAAGCTCTATGCAACTCAAAGTAAAGCTGCCTTCGAAATAGACGAAGAAGCAAGACTCAAAAAGCGTACACAAGCACAAGTAGCTATTCAAGACAAAAAAATTTTAGAATATATGAAAAAAGAACTCGTCTTTGAGGGTTCAAAAAAACATCCTTCTGGCTTGTACTACAACTTCAAAAAGGAAGGAAAAGGAATGCCAGCACAAGTAGGAGATAGTGTTTCATTTACTTTTCAGACGTGGTCAATTCCGTATCAACAAGTCATTGATAAATCAAAGGAAGGAGAAACAGTAGGTTTTGTAATTGGCTCTAGAGCAATGCTTCCTGCTTGGCAAATTGCTTTTACACAACTCGCCAACGAAGGCTCAACAATTCTTCTTTTTTCTCCTTCTCATCTTGCCTTTGGAAACAAAGAATATCAAACTCTAGCTGCTTTTTCTATGCTTCGCTTCGAAATCGAAGTAGTAGATATTGTTAGGAAAAATGAAAGGAAATAGGTTTATTAGAATTACGAATTTTTCCTTTTACAAAACATTCATTTCTAGATTCGTCAAATCCGTATTATCTGTGTTTCTACTTTATTTATAAAAATTATTTACAAAAAAACATAATTATGACTTTTCAAAAAAAATCAAAAAATACTATTCTTGCAGTTGCTATCTGCTTGAGTTTTTGTCAATGTACGCCAGACAAAAAAGTGGATAACGACACGCCTACTGACACAACAAGCATAGCTATAGAAACCAAAAATGAACTTGTTCGTCCAGAAATATATGCTCCCTTTAAGCTCACAACAGATATAAGCAGTCTTTCAGAAAGTGAGAAAAAAATGATTCCATTACTTATAGAAGCAGCCAAAATAATGGATAATCTGTTTTGGAAACAAGCCTATATGGGCAATAAAGACAGCTTGTTAGCAACCATTGAAAGTGCTGATGCTAAAAAGTTTGTGCAAATAAATTATGGTCTTTGGGATAGGTTAGCAGAAAACCAACCTTTTATGGACGGAGTGGAAGCAAAACCTCTTGGCGCAAATTTTTATCCAACTGACATGACAAAAGAAGAATATGAAGACTTTGATAACAAAGAAAAATCAAGTCTTTATACATTACTTCGAAGAGATGAAGAGGGTAATTTAATTACTGTTCCGTATCACGAAATATTCAAAGAAGAATTAGAAAAAGCAGCCGATTATTTGCGTCAAGCATCAGAAGTTGCCGAAGATGCAAGTCTGAAAAATTATCTTACTTTGCGTGCCGATGCTCTCGTTACAGACGATTATATGGCAAGTGATATGGCGTGGATGGATATGAAAACAAACGGAATTGATATTATTATCGGTGCAATAGAAACCTATGAAGACCATTTATTCGGACAAAAAGCTGCCTTTTCTTCTTATGTTTTGGTAAAAGACAAGTCGTGGAGCGAACGCTTAGAAAAATATGCTGCCCTTCTACCACAACTTCAAAAAGGATTGCCTGTCGATGCCAAATACAAAGCCGAAAAACCTGGGTCAGATTCTCAATTAAACGCCTATGATGTAATTTTTTATGGTGGAGATTGTAATGCAGGGAGCAAAACCATTGCCGTAAATCTTCCAAATGATGAAGAAGTACAACTCAAAAAAGGTACTCGTCGTTCGCAATTAAAGAATGCTATGAGAGCAAAGTTTGACCAAATTTTACTTCCTATTTCTGAAATGTTGATTACTCCAGAACAAAGGAAACACATTACTTTTGATGCCTTTTTCGAAAATACAATGTTTCACGAAGTAGCACATGGATTGGGGATAAAAAATACCATTAACAAAAAAGGAACAGTTAGAGAATCTTTGAAAGATATGGCTTCTGCACTTGAAGAAGGAAAAGCTGATGTTTTAGGGTTGTATATGGTAACAAAACTGCGTGAAATGGGCGAGCTTTCAGAAGGCGAATTAATGGATAATTACACTACTTTTTTAGCTGGTATTTTTCGTTCGGTTCGTTTTGGAGCAGCTTCGGCACACGGAAAAGCAAATATGATTCGTTTTAATTTCTTCAATGAAAAAGGAGCTTTTGAGAAATTAGAAGACGGAACATACAAAGTAAATCCTGATAAAATGGCAATTGCTGTAAACGAGCTTTCTGCTAAAATACTTACGCTACAAGGTGATGGCGATTATGAAGGTGTTACCAAATTGGCTGATGAAATGGGAGTGATAAAAGCAGACTTACAAGCAGATTTAGATAGACTTTCGGCTGCAAATATTCCTGTTGATATTATCTTTGAGCAGGGTACTGATGTTTTGGGACTTTAATTTTAGAATAGATTTTTGTAAAATAAACTTTGTCAGTAGTTGTTTTGGTAATCCAAAATAACTCTGACAATAGTTTAAAAAAAAAGTGTTCAAGTAAGTTGAAAACGGATTTCTATTCAAACATCAGTAAAGATGGAAGCCTACTACTCCTCAAACTCACCATCTTCAGTAACTATTTTTGTAATATCTATTGTAGGCAAGATAAAATTGTTAAATTTTGTATTAGTAGTTTTTGAATGTAATACTCCTCGTGTTGTACCAACTGTAATCGTAGATAAATGCACCAAAAAACCTTGTGGAATAATTAGTTTACCTTCTTTAAGAAATTCATTCCAGTTACTTTTCTCAACACTAAATTCACAAGAAACTTCTATGATTAGAAAAGATTTCTCGTTTTGTTTGAACTGAAATTTAATAATTGAAACAATAGAAGAACTTTCTGAACTTATTCCAAAACTTATATGAATCTCTAAATTCATATCCTCAATTTGACTATTATAAGCATCTTCAATGATAGCAAATTGTTCTGTATTAATTTTTTTTAAACTAAACTGTATTCCTTCCATTAGTTGTACATTTCTGTTAAAATTTGATTATTTATAGGTAGTATTTCCACTACTTTTGCTGACTTTTTTTGATAAAAATCATCTTCTTGAGTTGGTTGTGTATAGGTAAGGTCTGTTTTTTTAAAAATTACTTTAGTTTTCTTTTCTCTATTAGAATCAAGTCCTAATAATGAAATTCCTAAGGCTTTTTCAATTTTAGATATTGTTTGCAAAGTTAGATTTTCTCTTCCCTTAACTATTTTACTTACCTGTTGAGGAGAAACATTTAGTAAGGTAGCTAGTTCCTGCTTCTGCATCCCACTAGATTTGAGAAAAATATTAATTCTAACAGCTATTATTCTTGAATGCTTGAGCCAATAGTCATTTTCTATTAAATGTATAGCTTTTTCTTCCCAATTGCTTTTATTACCAACAGTAAGAGCATCAAGCTTGCTTTGTAAGTCTTTAACAGCCATAATTATTTGTTTTATATTTCTAGATATTCTAAATCATCCTCATCAAGGATTCCTTTATCAATTAAATATTGTTTTGTTATCTCTAGTTTTCTTAACTCTTTTTGTAAATGCTTAGGCTTCATATTCTCCGTCAGTTTGATGGATACGCCAGAAACGAAAAAGCAATTTTTTGAAACTCTAATTGCATATACCCTCAACCAACTTTTACGTTCTGAACCATATGCTTTTGATTTTTGAACTTTGCAAGTCTTTTTTCAAGTCCTTATTTAATTTTCAATGGACAATCAATATATTCTAATCAGATATTTGCCTATTTTAAAGATAATACAATTTTATTATATTTCAAAAACACAAAAATCACTTATTTATTTCCAAAAACGAGCATTTAGTAAACAAATAGAATTTTCCTTGAATTACAAAATCTAACAAACAAAAATTACCTAAGTACAAAACTATTTTTTAGCTTTGTGTTATCAATTTACATTCAAAATACTACCGTTGTTGGTATCTACACCAACGACATATTTAACCTCACATACTATGTCCACTACCACACAAACGCCTGATATTTTAGCTCGTCGAATTTCTGAAATGGAGGAATCTCAAACCCTTGCTATGGCTCGTAAAAGCCGTGAATTAAAAGAGCAAGGCATTGATATTATAAACATGAATTTGGGAGAACCCGATTTCAAAACGCCTCTTTTTATTCAAGAAGCTGCCAAAAAAGCTATCAACGACGGACATTTTTATTACACGCCTGTTTCTGGAATTAATCCACTTCGCCAGGCGATTGTTGATAAGCTCAAAAGAGAAAATCAGTTAGATTATTCTATGGAACAGATTGTAGTTTCAACAGGTGCAAAACAATCGATTGCAAACGTCATGCTTTCTATTATTGACAAAGATGACGAAGTGATTATTATTACTCCGTATTGGGTTTCGTATGTCGGAATTGTACAACTAGCACAAGGAACACCTGTTTTTGTGGAAGGAAAATTGGAAAATGACTATAAAGCAACTGCAAAAGACGTAAAAGCAGCCATTACTTCGAAAACAAAAGCAGTCATTTTCTCATCGCCTTGTAATCCTACTGGAAGTGTTTTTTCTGAAAAAGAACTAAGAGAAATAGCAGAAGTAATTGCTCCACACAAACAAATTACAGTTGTGGCAGACGAGATTTATGAATATATTAATTTTGGAGATGCTCATTTTAGTATTGGAAGAGTAGAATCATTGAAAGACAGAGTAGTTACGATTAATGGACTTTCAAAGGGTTTTGCCATGACGGGCTGGCGTTTGGGTTATATGGCTGCACCTTTAGCGATTGCAAAAGCATGTGACAAAATTCAAGGACAGGTTACCTCTGGTACAAACTCAATTACTCAATATGCTGCCGTAACAGCTCTTAATGGAAGCAGAAAAGAAGTAGAAGAAATGAAAGTTGCGTATGAAAAAAGAGGGAAACTGATTAAATCATTATTAGATAAAGTAGAAGGTTTTAAATGTAATACGCCACAAGGTGCATTTTATGTTTTTCCTGATATTAGTGATTTTTATGGTAAAAAATACGAAGGTAAAACGATTACTAATTCAGAAGACTTTGCTATGTTTTTGTTGGAAGAAGCAAATGTAGCCGTAGTTATGGGAGATGCCTTTGGCGCACCTTCTTGTATTCGTCTTTCTTTTGCCACTTCAGAAGACTTAATTAAAAAAGCGATTGAGAGAATTTCAACGGCTGTGGAGAAATTGAGTTAAATTACATACCATTTTATTATGAGAAATTAAAAAGCAATTCTATTATACAGAGTTGCTTTTTCTATTTCAAAAATAACCTCTAACAACGTATAGCCTAAAATCACAAAAAATAAATATTTGTTAAAAAAATCGTAAGCTAACTTAGCTTTTATAAATAAAAAGTGTTATCTTTAAACTACACGCTACAAATATTACTTCGCTTTTATTTTATTCTAACTAGAATATTAATCCTATTAAATCATAACAACTATGTATTTTAATACTATTTTGTTAAACTATGGTTTTTGAGTTGATAAGAGAAGTAACCACTAATAATTAAAATTGAATAAAACTTTTTTATTCAATTCCAATTTGCTTTATTATTTTAAACCTTATTGCCTTATGTACAAAAATTACATAATCGGTATTTTTTTATCATGTCTATTTTTAGGCTTCTTAATGATAAATCAAAATGCCTTCGCACAGACAGAACAATGTGCTACTGAAACTATCCACGATTCAAAAATGGCTAATGACCCTATATATAGAGCCAAGTTTGAAGACAACCAAGAAAAAATGAAAGCGCATATCGCTAGAATAGTAGAAAACTCTTCTAATCAGCGTACAGAAGCGACTGTTTATACTATTCCTGTTGTAGTTCATATTGTCCGTCCTAATGATACAGAACCACAATATAATCCTAGTGATGCCTTAGTAAATGCTATGATTCAGAAAATGAACGATGACTATAGAGCCGTAAATAGTGGTACAGATGTAGAAGTGCAGTTTGTTTTGGCGCAAAGAAATCCAAACTGTGGTACTACAAATGGAATAAACAGGATTTTATATACAGACGCTACTTATGTAGCTAGTGGAGTGAGTGTACCTGTTAATCCTCCTACTACACCAGGACCAGGAATAACTGATTTGGCATTAAAAAATGAATCTAGAAATCAATCTGGAAGATGGTCAAATACAGATTATTATAACATTTGGGTAGTACATAAATTAGATGGGTTGAATGGAGATAACGTAACACCAGGACAAGGATATACAGCAGGTTACGCTTATTTTGCTTCTGGCAATAACGCAGATACAGATGGAACGATATTAATTGCAGATCAAGTAAACGCTACAAGTACTACGGCTACTCACGAAGTAGGTCATGCGTTAGACTTGTATCATACTTTTAGAGGAGTAACACAAACAGGCGCAACTACATATAACTGTCCAACAGGAGCTTGTGCTACTTCAGGAGATGAAATCTGTGATACTGAACCTCATCATGTCAATCATTGTGGAAATGAAAATGTATGTGCAACAGTTACTGATAATTCAATAAAAAATTATATGTCTTATTGTGGTGGAACTGATAGGTTTACGGCTAATCAAATTACTCGTATGCGTGCAGCTTTGGAAACACTAAGAGGAGGACTTATTTCTTCTTTGGGAGGAACTGCTCCTAGTGGAACATTGCCAGTAGTTGCTTGTACTCCAACACATTCAGGTACAGCAGACAATAGTGTAGGAATTACAAGAGTTAAGTTGAATACAATAAATGTTGTTTCGCCTGGTGCAGGAGAAGGAACATACACAGACAGAACCTGTTTGCAGGCAACCACTGTATCAGCAGGTTCAGCTCATACTATTACAGTCGAAACGGCTTTTAATCCTCACAACATAAAAGTATATATAGATTATAATAGAGATGGCGATTTTTTAGATACTGGAGAAGAAATTGCTTCGGGTTCTTCAACAAATGCATTCGGAGTCTTAACGTTTAGTGCTAATTATAATTTTCCTAGTACAGGAATCACATTTAATCAGCCTTTGCGCCTTCGTGTCATAACGGCATTCGTAAATACTACGCCTAGTTCGTGTGCTATGACAGAAGGAGAAGCAGAAGATTATTCTATTACGGTTCAAAGTACAGCCACAAACACAATTACTTTAGGAACAATACCTACTACTACCTATTGTGCAGGCTCTACTATCTTTGTTCCCTTTACCTTTACAGGTACTTTCACAGGAACAAATACATTTACAGCACAACTTTCAGATGCTGCTGGTAATTTTGGAACGCCTAGCGCAACCCAAATAGGAACAAGTTCGATTGCTTTAACTATTCCTACAACTGCCACAGCTTCTGCAAATTATAAAGTACGTGTAATTGCTTCTGACCCAGTTACTACGAGTAATGAATCAGCCTTAATTACTATCAATGTGCTACCACTAGACCGAACTATTACAGCAAATCCTGCTAGTATTACAAGTGGAAATACTACAACTGTTGAAGTTCCAAACTCAGAAAATGGAGTTTCTTATCAGTTGCAAGACGTTTCAAATGGTAATGCAGATGTAGGAACAGCAGTAGTAGGAAATGGAGGAACAATTCAACTTCCTACTCAAAATCTTACAGCAAACAATGATTTTAGAGTAGTAGCCACGAATGCTACAACTACTTGTTCACGTACATTAAATACAGTAACGGTTACAGTAACGGCAGCTACAGCACCTACTATTTCTGTAACTACTCCTACTACTGGTTGTTCTGGAGAAAATATCAATATTGCTTTCACTACTACTGGCACGTTCGCAGGTGCAAATACCTTTACAGCACAGGTATCTGATGCAACAGGAAATTTTGCTACACCATTTGCAACAGGAACAGGAACATCAAGTCCGATAACAGTTGCAGTACCAGCAGCTTCTACAGCGTTTGCAAATTATAAAGTTCGTGTACTCGCTTCAAGCCCAGCCACAACAAGTAATGAATCAGGTACTTTTGGATTGAATGAAGCACCTCTTCAACGAACAGTAGTTGCGACACAATCAAGTGTTCCGACAGGAACAGGTACAACCCTAAAAATTCCTAATTCAGAAGTAGGAGTAAGTTATAATCACGACGGAACTCCGACAGCAGGAACAGGAAATGATTTGTTCCTTCCTACTGGAAACCTAACATCGGATACAGATTTTACTGTAGCGGCACAGCACGACAATTCTCTCTGCCCAGCTTACTTTAATGTAGTAACCATTACGGTAACAGCAGCTCCTACAAACACAATTACTTTGGGTACTATTAATCCAACCTATTGTGCAGGCGCAACTATCAACGTTCCCTTTACCTTTACAGGTACTTTCACAGGAACAAATACATTTACAGCACAACTTTCAGATGCTGCTGGTAATTTTGGAACGCCTAGCGCAACCCAAACAGGAACAAGTTCGATTGCTTTAACTATTCCTACAACTGCCACAGCTTCTGCAAATTATAAAGTACGTGTAATTGCTTCTGACCCAGTTACTACAAGTAATTTATCGCCTGACATTACTATTAACGTAATTCCGAATGATAGAACCATAACAGCAACAGCGACTAGTGTTCCGACAGGAACAGGAACAACTATAAAAGTTCCTAATTCAGAAGTAGGAACAAGTTATGCACTAATAATAAATGGTACACCACAACCTACTCCAGTACTAGTAGGAAATGGTGGGGAATTATCATTCAATACAGGAAATCTAACAGCGAATACAAACTTTAGTGTAGGAGGAGGAATTGTTGCTACTTCTTGTACTCGTCAATTTAATACTGTAACTGTTACAGTAACAGCAGCTCCTGTTTGTTCTATTACAGCAATTAGTAGTACAGGACTTACCCAAACTACTTGTGTTCCAGCAACGAATACTTATACGCAGCAAGTGAGAGTAACTTATTCTAATCCACCAACAACAGGTAATTTACTTATAAACGGACAAAGTTTTGCCATTACAGGAAGTCCACAAACCGTAACACTTACAGGCTTGACAGCAGATGGAAATGCAGTTAATGCAGTTGCTTCTTTTTCTGATAATGCAGCTTGTACATTCACACAAAATAGTGCATTTACTGCTCCTGCTGATTGTTCGGTAGCAACTGGAAATATTCGAAATGTAACGCTGAATGTGCTTTATGGTACTATTCAAGCAGCCGTTGATGCAGCCAATAATGGAGATGAAATCAAAATTCTTGCAAATGGCACGTATGCTGAAGATGTAACCATTACAAATAAGAGTTTGACGTTTACTTCTGTTGCAACCGATTATACACAACTTACCATTAAACAAATTATTTTTAATGGAACAGGAAGAACGCTGACAATTTCCACTCACATGGGAATTTCAGAAGTGTTAAATATGCAAGAAGGTAACATAGTCGTAACAGTAGGCAATAATTTTGCTCTTCGCTCAACTATTGCAGGAACAGCTTTAGTAATCAATGATGATGCTAATACTGTTGTAGGTAATGTAATTATGGAAAGATATATGCCAGCCGTTTCTGACTTATCAGGTGGATTTGATGGACAGGCATATCACTTATTTTCTTCTCCATTTGTATCTGCACCAATTTCACAATTTGGCGACAACATGGCAGCAGGATTAGTTCTGAATACAGCTTACAATACAGCTCCAGAACCAGCTTTTGTACGTCCTTTTCCTACATTTTTCCATTATCAAGAAACAAACGGAAGAGCAAACACAAGTGCTTATTTCAATCCATTTATTTCTAATTATAAAGTACCAACCACAACTAATTTAGAAGTAGCAAAAGGTTATCAAGCTAATATTCAAACTGGAACAACTATAGATTTGAACGGTACACTAAATAATGGAACTGTTTCTATTGCAGTTACTAATTCTAGTGGAAATACAGCCGATGGTTATAATCTTGTTGGAAATCCCTATCCTTCTCCAATTAATTGGGATTTGGTTCATGCAGCTTCTTCAAATTTAGAAAGTGCACTTTATTTAGAAATTCCGACAAGTCAGTACGACGGACGTTTCGCAGAGTATGTAGCAGGAACAGGTGTTGTAAATAATGGAGGTAAAAAAGAAATTGCTTCAATGCAAGGATTCTTTGTCAGAACAATGGCTGGAGGAACTGTTAATATGAACAATACAGTTCGTTTGGGTACAGATACTCGTTTTTACAAAACTACCGAAACACAAGACACCAAAGAAGGATTAGTTAGAGTAGCCTTGAAAGGGAATAATTTGTTGGATGAAACGACCGTTTATTTCCAAAACGGAGCAACTTCTAATTTTGATGGAAAGTACGATGCAGCCAAAATTCATAAATTCAATAGCAAATTATCTACACTTTATTCTTATAATGAAAATGCAGATGCTCCTGAATATTTTGCCATTAATGGTTTGGGCAGTTTTGATGCTGATCAAACTTTACCTTTAGCTATGAATATTCTTACAGCAGGAGAATACGAAATTACGCTTCGTGATATGAAGTATTTCCACTCCAAGCACCAGCTTTATTTGTATGATTCTCTAACAGATTCACTTCATAATTTGCGTGCAGAAGGCGATTATAAATTTACGGCTACAGAAGGAAATGAAATCAAACGTTTTGTGCTTCTATTCAAAACAGATGGGAGTCAAGAGTTCTTTACAGATGAAAAAGTAGTAGTTTATCCAAATCCAACTCCAGATGAATTTTCATACAGCTTAAAAACTGCTAGAGAAGGAACTTATACAATTCGTCTTTTTGATGCAACGGGTAGAGTAATCTTTGAAGAAAGCAAAACTAAAGAAGGTGCGTTTTTGGAAGGGACAATCAATTTGGAGAAAAATGCTGCTGGACTTTATTTGCTGCAAGTATCAGATTCTGAAAAAACAACAACAGTACGTATTGTAAAAGAGTAGTCAAAATATAGTGAAATCGTAATACTATTTTGATAGAATAGCCGTATAATTAGTACGGCTATTCTACTTTTTAAAAAATTTCAAAAAATATTTACTCATTAAATTAGTTAAGCTATGTTCAAAAAAATTGTATTATTCCTAATTAGTTTTTTTATTATAGATTTTGCGTTCGGACAAGGGGGAGGATTTCCTGTCGATCCAAATGCTGCTGTACCCATAGACGGAGGGCTTTCTCTTCTTTTGGCAGCAGGTGCAGCTTATGGAGCTAAAAAAGTCTATGACTTTAAAAATAAAGACAATCAAGATGAAGAAAACGAAGCGAAATAAGGTTGCTTTATAAAACTTTATGTAGATCCTTATTTTTTGCTTTTTTGAAGTGAAAAGTAAGGATTTTTTATTTGTTTAAATTTGTTACTTCTGTTTAAATTTTCCATATTTAATGTCATTAATTTTTATGTTTTAAATTATTTAGATATGTCCAAAAATTATACAATTAAGATTTTAATAGTATTTCTACTTTCTATAAGTCAAAATATTTTTGCCCAAACAGAATTCTGTGCAACAGAAATTTTGCACCAACAAAAATTAGCTTCTGACCCAAATTACAAAGCTAATTTTCAAGAAATGCAGCTTAGTTTGCAAAAACGGATAGCCGAAAAAATGGCTAATGATGCTGTTTCAAAAACAGAAAATATAGTCTATCGAATTCCTGTAGTCTTTCATATCATCGAAACAGGAGAGCCAGTAAGTATTACAAATAATCTACAAAATTATGATATTAGAAAAGCAGTAAAAACACTCAACGAGAATTTTAGAGCTATTCATAGTGGAACAGACATAGAAATAGAGTTTGCTTTAGCTACAAGAAGTCCTGATTGTACTCCTACCACAGGTATAAATAGAATAGATGCCTCCATGATTACAAGGTATGTGGAAAATGGAATAAATTTTAACGGACTAAGTGAGCGAGAGGTAAAAGCATTAAGATATTGGTCTAATACTGAATATTATAATGTTTGGGTAGTCAATAAGATTGGAGATGGTGCAGGAGGTTTCTCTGCTTTCCCCGGTGGAGATCCTAAACTAGATGAAATAGTGATAGCATCGCAAGCAATGGCTGCCCCTGCTATTCTAACCCATGAATTTGGTCATAGTTTTTTTCTTTACCATACTTTTCACCGAGCTGAAACGGGTAATGATAGCTCTGATGCAACTGATTGTCCACTAAATACAGACTGTACCAGACAAGGGGATATGATTTGTGATACAGATCCTCATGGACGTATGCTATTGGATTGCTTACCAGTAAATTGTGATAGAACTATTTCTAAAGCTACTTTTGAAAATTACATGTCTTATTGCAGATATACTGATAATTTTACACCTAACCAAAAAACTCGTATGCGTGCATCAATAGAAACATCACGAAGAGAGCTTATTGCTTCTTTGGGTGCTACTCCTTTTGACTCCAATCTTCCAATGCCTGCGTGTGTGCCTACAAATATAGGAATAGGAAGTAAAATGGGAATAACTCGTTTTGCGTTAAACGAACTAAATGTAGTTTCTCAAGGTGCAAGACTAGAAGGAAAAAATTATTTGGATATAGTATGTAATCAAGAAATAACACTAGATTCAGGTTCAGAATATCCTATAAAAGTTGAAACTTCTCTTACTCCACACAACATAAAAGTATATGTAGATTATAATGGCGATGGATATTTTACAGATGAAGGAGAGGAAATAACATCAGGAAATACAGAAGAAATAGAAGGCATACAAACTTTTAATAGTATTTATAAAGTGCCTTATTCAAACATAGTATTCAATCAACCTTTACGTATGCGAGTAGCTGCTTCTGCTATTACTGACGGAACTGCTACTTCTTGCGAAGTATTCAAAGGAGAAGCCGAAGATTATTCCCTTACTATCAAAAAGGTAGCTTGTACGATTGATGCTGTAGAAATAAGAACTCAAAGTGAGTGTAATTCGAAAACTAGCACTTATTCTCAATCATTAGTTATCAGTTATATAAATCAACCTCCAACAGGAAGTTTGGTAATAAATGGTCAAGGTTTTGCAATAACTGAAAGCCCTCAAACTTTAACTCTTACTAATCTTGTGGCTGATGGTAAGCTAGTAGATATAATAGTTAACTTTTCAGACGATACAGATTGTCAGTCTGTACAAAGTGGTGTTTTTACTGCTCCTAGTCCTTGTATTAGTATAAAAAGTGGTTTATCTATTTATCCAAATCCAACTTCAAAAGAATTTTTATATAGCCTAAATTCTGATATAAAAGGAGAACATACAATTCGTACTTTTGATGCAATAGGGAAACTAATTTTTGAAGAAAACATAATAAAAATAGAACCAACTTTAGAAGGAATAATCAATCTAGAAAAATATGCCAAGGGAATGTATTTACTGCAAATCTCAAATTCTGAAAATACAAAACATATTCGTATTGTAAAAGAATAATTAAAATAAACCCATACAAATTCTTATTTTTTACTTTGATGAAGTAAGAGATAAGAATTTTTATTTGTCTAAAAAATTCCTCGCTCCCAAGCTATCTATTTCTCGTATTTCATAGTTAATAAATTCTATCCCAAATTTTTGCCATTGATAATTAGCTACCAAGAACTTTCCGTTTTTTTCCTGTTCAATAGTTCTGATAATACATTTTTTATTGTTTTCATTTAAAGAATCAATCAAATAAGCAGGCGCAAAATCTACTAAAGGCTTGCTCATTCTAGAACCTAACCACAACGGACGTATTTTTCCTTCAATAATCTTAAACAAAAAAAGTCGTTTTCGTAAGTTCTTGTCAAAACGAGTTTCTTTGATTACACCAACCCAAATATCACCTTGTCCGTCGTTATCTGCATCGGCTATTTGAAAATTGTAAACTGGATAAGGTAATTTCCATTCATCTAAAATCATATTTTTATTTGTATCATCTTTATTCAAAAAAGTTTGAATTACAAAGCTAAGTTTGTTTTTTGCACTTTCTTTTTTAGAATTAATTTCAATCAAACGAACACCTATTTCTTGTCCGTCTTTAAGAGTAGTATAAAAACTATTTTCTTCTTCTTTCTTTTGACAATCAGAAAACAGAAAAATTAAGAAAGCAAAATAGATAAAACGAAACTGCATGTAGCTTACTCTTTAGAGTGAGAAATAATGTACCGTAAACTTTAGTTTTCGGCTAAAACGTAGTTCAAATCTAAATGAAAATATAATTTTATCTAAACAAGAAACTACTTTTTTACGTTTTTATAATCAAAATCCTATTAGAAGCCTATAAAAATACCATTTTATGCACGATATAGAACCTTTCTTTGGTTGGGAATTTAACTATGATTCAAATGAAGATGAGCGTTCGCCTTTTCATAAAGCCGAGTACGATACCAATCAATACACAAACACAATTTACGGATATTATATTCATCCCTATTGGGATTATATAGAATCCGAAACGCTATATGTAAAAGTTTTGATGGCAGATTATCATCGAAATTTTGTCATCATAGAATTTATTGGAGAATGGAACGATGCGTTGCACAATGATATAATGTATTTAAAGAGGAATGTAATTGATCATTTTACGCAGCAAGGAATTATTCATTTTATTTTGATAGGCGAAAACATACTTAATTTTCACGGTTCGGACGATGAATATTATGAAGAATGGTTTGAAGATGTAGAAAATGGTTGGATTGTTCTACTGAATTTCAGAGAATTTGTACTTAGAGAAATGAATGCTTTTAATTTGGATTCCTATCTTATTTGGGGAGGAATTTTGGATGAATTAGATACGTGGCGCACCACAGACCCACGAAAATTATTTGAATTTGTTAAGAAAGAAGTAGAGAAGCGAATTGCTTTATTTTAGAGTTTGTTTTATTTGTTCTTTTACAGATCGTATCTTATAATGGTCTTCCTCAAACTTTTTTAAATAGATTTTCAATGCTTTTTGATAATGCTGATTTGCTTCTTGATTTTTATTTTGTTGTTTTGCTAAATCTCCATAAGCAACCTCAATATCTGCGAAATTAGTATGGTCTTTATCGATTTTATCAAATAAATCTTGATTCATTTTCAAGGAAACAACAAGATTATTTTCTGATTTTTGATATTCCTTTTTCAAAATATACAGTTTTGCCATATTAAGGTGTAAAGTAGCCAAAGAAGGATTTGAGGTTTTGAAAATAGCTTGGTGAATTTCTAAAGATTGATGAAAAAGACTATCAGCTTGAATGTATTTTTTATTATTCATTTCTAATAAACCTAAACCGTTTAAAGCAATTCCTGTAGTAAGAGCTTTTGTATCATTGTGTTTTTCATCTACTTTAATTACTATTTCATATATTTTTCTTGAAATAAAATAATTTCCTGCTGAATAATTCAGATAAGCGAGTTCATTACCAAAGTGATCTAAACCACTAGAGTTTTGTCCTTCTAATGTTGGTATTTTCTCATTTGCTTGTTTAGCATAATTTTCTACTTCGTCTAATTTGGAAAGATTTACCTTTGTAATTGCCAACTGAACTAGTAATTTGAGCGTTTTAGAACTGTTTTCTGATTTGTTTTCACTTATACCGAAAGCTTCTTGATATTGCTTTTCGGCTTCTTTGTAATTACTCAAAACAGAATTTAAGTTTGCATAAGTAGCCAAACAGCTTACATAATTGGCATTATCTCCCATATACCTGCTTATTTTTGTAGCTTCTTTTATGTATTTTTCGGCTTCTTCATAATTTCCTAACTGAATATTTATTTGTGAACGCAAAATTTTGCAAGTTCCTACATTAGTCATTCCTTTTTTGCCTAATTTTTCATACATTCCTATACATTCTAAAAAAATAGAATCTGCTTTTTTGTAGTTGTGAAGTTGAATCTGTGCATTTGCATAATATATGCAAGTTACCATATATGTATCACTATTTTTATCTTCTGAATAATGAAATACTTTTTGATAAGATTGTATAGCTTTATCTGTTTTTGATAGTTTAACATAATTCTTGCCCATTTCCATATAGTTTTCAGCCAAATCTTGTTTAATACTTGTATTTAGAGAGTCTTGCAACTGAATGTCAATTGAAGATTCATAATAATTATTTGATTTTTCATAAAGACCTCTCATAGCTAAAGACCTTGCAGTTACACTATAAGCAAAACTGATTTTGTTTGAATCAACATTTAAAGAATTAATTAATGAAAAAGCCTTATTAAACTCTCTATCAGCTTTTTCAAATTGATTCAAGTAGCTTAAAGTTTTTCCGATATTAGCAAAAGAAACCACATTTTGCTGTTCCCATTGTCCATCATTTAGATTATAAATATAAAGAATTTGATGTGCTATTTTATAATTTTTTAGTGCTTGCTGATCATCATCATTTTCTAAATTATCATTCGCCAAATTAGTATAAGCAGTATAAAGTCTAACATATACACCATTCATATTTCTTAAAGGTAACTTTTTCAAAAAAGTAGTATCTAATTCTCCATTCTCTAAAAAAATAGGATTATCAGGAAGTAAAAATCCTCTTCTACCTTCTAATTCAGCCATTAATGAATATTGAACAGCTTTATCGTAATTTTCATTATCTATTTCTTTTTGTGATTTTCCATGATATTTTGCCATATTCAGATTGTGCTGCATTCTTTCACTACTTGCATTCATAGAGCGAATCAAATCATTGTAAGGTTCGAACTCTATAGGAATGTAAAAGAAAAAACAAGTGAAAATAAGAATGACAAAAGAACGAATTAAGATAGGTTTATTACTTTTCGTGAAAGTAGGATTATTCCTTTCTCTAATTAGTAAAATTAATAAAACTATAAAAAATAAAATATTCACAAAGGGAAGGTAAAATATAATTTCATTTGGAGTAACTATTATCCTAGTCCAAAAGCAAATAAGAGCAATACCAAAAGCAAAACCTGCAAAAATAGAAATAGCTCTGTTTTCAGTTTCTTCTCCATCATTTTGTTTCTTTTTGAATAACCAGTAACCACCAATAAAATAAGAAAGAGCCAAGAGAGTATTTGCTGAAAACAAAATTATCAAGGCTATATCTTCGCTTACGTTGAAAAATTGAAGGATAATAGCGATGATAAACAAGGTAAGAATGATAATTTCGTATAATTTCATGAATTTTTTTCTATGATTTTTTTGAACTATATGTTCAATCTAATTTTTAGTATGTACGTTGTTAAATTAGAAAAGGTTGAGTTTAGCTTTTAATTGCAATGAATTTTTAATTGACTTTCAAAAGCAAATTCGAAGTCCATTTCTACAACTATATTTCATTCGTTAACTCTAAACTCTACCTTCTAAAATCTAAATTTGTTTTACTTCTCCGTCTGAATAAGCATAAAAGCACCCCAATAAAAAGGCTCTGGATATTCTTTTTTAAGTTTTGCTTGTGCTTTTCTGAAGGCTTCGTTTACATTCGAATTCAAATTATTATTTTCTGTCAGATTTTGGTAAAAATACGTCATTAATTTTGCTGTCGCTTCGTCACTCACTTGCCAAAGACTCATAATTGTCGATTTTGCACCTGCCAATTGAAACGCTCTTTGCAGACCATAAACGCCTTCTCCTGCTTTCACATCGCCCAAACCTGTTTCGCAAGCTGACAAAATTACTAAATCTGTTCCTTCCAAATTTAGTCCTCTTGCTTCGTAGGCTGTCAAAATTCCATTATTACTCTCCGTTTTGTCCTTCGAATTTTTGTCTTCTAAAGCTGATTCTGCACCCGTAAGCATCAAACCAGAACGTAAAAGTGGGTTTTGGCGAACCAAATTTGCTTGCAAACCAAACGAACGAGCATTCTCTCCAACAGAAATTGCGTGGTCTTCTAAGAAAAAACCGTGTGTAGCAATATGTAAAATACGAGGATTCTGAATGGCTTTAATGGTTTTCTCATCTGCCGAATTTCCCATAATTACCTCTACTTTTTGCTTATTTTTTTGTAGTAATTTTTGGATTGCTTCTACTTCTGTTTTTGTACCAAGAAGTGGATTAATTCTTCCTTTATTTCCATAATTAGGAAAACCTACTAAAACTATTTTATCATTAGCAGAAGAATTAATTTCACTTTTTTCTTTTGTCAAATCTTTTAAATTATTCAGAAAAACTAGGTTTTGATGGTCAATTAAATAAGAACCGTCAGAAAGTAGTAATGTATTCAGATTAATTTGATTATAAATTCCATCTAAAGAAACAAATATTTTTTCTGTCTTTTCCTTTGCTTTTATAGCTTCCAATTCTTCATAAATCGGTTTCCAATAAGCGTTAAAACTATCTTCGTCTTCTATTTTTATTTGAATCGTATTTTTATGATACTCAAAATCTCCTTTATCCAATTCTTCACTATTTTTCAAAATTATCATCTTTGGAGAAGCAAAATTTGGCGTTCCAATCAAAGCGACATAATTTGTTTTACCTAGTTTATCATTTTGATAGTTGGGAAAAGTAATTATATCTACGAAAGCCGTTTTCTGTGGCAATGCCTTTTTGATGTCTGGATAGGTTTTGAAATCACTTTCTTTGAAAAGTTCTGGCAAACTTGCTGATAGATTTTTTTCAATTTGATTGGTTTCTTTTTCCAATCCATCTCTATCAATTCCTTGTTCTTTGAGTTCTTCTGGATTGTAGGAATAAAGTTCGATAAGCTGTTCTCTATTACTAATCCATTTTTGATAATCGTCTTTCAGTTTTTGATTCGAACCTTTCATAACACTTTCCTTAATTCTGTTTGTAGAGTTTAACAAAATTGCCTTTGTTGCCAAATGTGAATTGTGCATTTGCGTAACCAAAGAAGGATATTTGTTTGGGTATTTTGTTTCCGTATCGATTACAAAATTATAAAAACGCAAAAAAGTAGGACGGATTTTGTCCCAATATTTCTCTTTTTCTGTTTCACTCATGGCAGGAAAATAGCTTTTTACAAAGTCGTAATTATGAGCAATTACATTTTCAAACAAGATTTTACTTTTCTCAATTTCATTCTGTTTCCAATACAAAAGAGCTAATTGTTCTTGTGTTTCGATAGTCTTGACGTGATTTGCTCCCAACTGTTTTGCTCTAATTTCTAATGCTGTTTTAAGTTGCTTTTCCGATTCATTTAGCTTTTTCTTATTATCAAACGTTCTATAAAACTGACCTAAATAATTACTCGCAGTTGCATAAGAAAGATTATCATCGCCTAACTGTTTCTCATAAATTCGTTGTGCTTCTAAAAGCAAATCCTCTGTTTTCTCATTCTTGCCCATTTCTATATAAAGAGCTGCCAAACCAGTTAGCATGTGCGCCAAATCTGGATGGTTTCTTGTTCCAATTCGTTTTTCTTTTAATTTTATACTTTGTAAAAAAAGCTGTTCGGCTTCATCGTAACGTTTCATTTGTTGGTACAAAAGAGCCTGATTAATCAGAAAACGCTGATAGGTATTTGATTTTCCCTTTAAAGTAAGAGCTGCAATTTCCATTGCTTGCGATAGATATTTTTCTGCTTCTTGATAGCGTCCCAATTCTTGAAACAGAATCGCTTGATTGTTCAGAACGATAGCAGACGAAACCGTTTTATCACTTTTATTTTTGGCTTGAATTTCTTTTATTTCTACAAACTGCTTTTCAGATTCGGTATAAAGTCCTTTATCTTTCCAAATCATTGCTTGATTGTTGAGTGCAGCCGTATAATTTTCATTTTTTTCCTTCTGACTTAACTGTAATGCTTGTTGAATATAATTTTCTGCCTTCTTCGATCTGTTTAGTTGTATAATAAAGCAAACCCAAATTATTGATAAGTTTTGGATATAATGGATGTGAGGTTTTGTTCAATCGTTTAAATTCTTGTTCTGACTTCAAAAAACTCTGTTCTGCACGTTTGTAAGAACGAGAAGAATAAGCAATTTCTCCCAAATCATAAAAATCTTTTGCAGCCTGTAAAGGGTCGTTTGAGTTTTGGTCAGTTACTCCAGATTCGTCAGAAAGACGAACCAAAAGACGCTTTGTTTTTTGTCCTTTTTGTTTTTCTTCATACAAATCAGTATTGTCTATAAAAGCAATCGCATAACCAAAAGTAGCTGTATCATACGAAGTTCGAAGTTCTGTAAGTTCTTCATTTACAATGTTTTCAGCTCGTTCTTCTACTTTATCCTCTGCTTCATTGAGTATTTTGTCTTGCAATTTTTCTGCTTTTTCTTCTGCTTTTTTCTTGATTTTATCCAGCCAACCTTGAGCGTACAGATTGGTAGAAAATAAGATTGAAATTGTGAAAATAAGAGAGAGTACAGAGAGTTTAAAAAATAATTGATTTTTCATAATTGAACAAGTATAAATGAATGTAAATTTTGGTGTGTTTTATTTATATAACGTTGGAAGTCAGTATTTTGTGTTGATTGCATAAAAAATGGAAATCTTGTAACTGAATTTGTTAAACAATCTACACTACAACTATGTTCTACTTTCACAGATTCTCAAAAATCAGTTAGAAAATCTATTTTTTTAGACTTTATTTTTTAAACTTATTTTTTATCATTATGCTAACTCAAAAAAACTCGTTATTATTCGCTCTTTTATTCTCTTTCGCTTTCTTTTTTTCATCGTGTGCCAAAAAAACAGTTTCTCAAGGAACTGATATGATGGATGACAAAGTAGCTGTAGATGCTCGTGTAACCAATAAATACACACAAGATGTAGGTGGAACAATGAAATATTTTGCTGTTCTGTATTATTTTGCTTCTCCAGAAGTGGATGATTCAGAAAAGAACACAAACGGAGAAAATCAAAATTTATCAGACGTTTTGGAAGATATTGGAGAAGGAATTGAAAACACAGGAAAAGAATTAGGAAGAACAGATAATCTGACTTCGACAAGTGTGGAAGTTACCAAAAATCAGTATGATAATATGAATGTAGGACAAGATGTAGATATTTATTATTCTACCGAAAATAAGAAAAATGTTACTATCCGTTAAGAAATAAGTAGCCGACAGTTTTCAACTGTCGTAAAAGTACGTATTTCTGACACTTGGAAAGTGTCAGCTACGTTAAATCACAAATCAAATTCGTTTGGTTTGTGATTTTTTTGTTTTAGACAAAACTGAATTAGAAATTTTGAGTTTACATAAAGTGGAAGTAAAGAAATAAAGAGAAATGTAAACTATAAAAAGTAAAATCACGTTTGTAGAAGTAACGTTACTTAAAATACTATTACTATAAATCAAAAAGATATGCGAGATCAAGAAATATACTCAAAATTATTCTTATTAAATTCAGAAAATTTGAAACAAGAACTACTCAATTTTATGGATTATTTGCTTACAAAACAGTTTGAAGAAGTATCAACAAAGAAAATTCCTCAGTTTGGTTGTGCGAAGGGAAAGTTTAGAATGAGTGATGATTTTGATGAGCCTTTAGACCATTTTGATGACTACATGCCTAATTGATTAGAACAGATAATTTAAAAAGAATATTCCACTCAATTACAAAACAAAACTTTAAAAACCAACTCCCAAAGTCAAGAAAAAAGCTCTTCCATCGGCAGGAATAATTCCAGGTCCGGGATAACCGTCTGCACGTCTTGTAAAATACGAATTATTGGTCAAATTATTTATACTTCCTTCTACTTTTAGCCATTTATATCCATAGCTCATCGACAAATCCATTACATCATAAGAAGGAATAATCCCACTAACTGCTGTTGCACTTCGAACAACATTGGTGGCATCTGTAAAATGTTCTTTTGTATAAGAATATTGATACGAAAGTTTGAAATCCTTGTAACCAAATTGTAACCCTGTACGCAACGTAACGGGTGGAACAAGCTCAACCTGTCTTCCTAAAACTGCCGTTTCTTCAGAATTTGTATAACGACTTTTCAAAACTGCCGTATTCAAATAAACTCCCAAATAAGATTTTGGTAGAATATTCTCAATCCAATTATTACCAATCTTTCCAATATTAAATTCTAGCAGCGATTCCAAACCATAAATTTTAGCTTGTGCAATATTTCCTCTAAAACGGTACGGATTGAATGTTGGAGCAACTCCTGTACGTTCTACTTGACTGATTCTATCATTATAATTCAAGTAAAAAAGACTTATATCAAACTGCAAAAGCGTATTAATTTTTCCTCTAAAACCTAAGTCTGCATTATAACCACTTTCATCTTTAATGTCTGGACTAATTACTAAATTCGGATTCTGAATACGCAAATCACTAAAAGTAACTGAACGGTAATTTTGTGAGAAATTAGCATAAATTTCTAACTCATTTTTATTGTATTTTTCTATGAAAATAGGTTTATAACTAATTCCGATTCCACCCAAAATAAAACTCCTCGGTCGCTCTTGCTGCTCTTCAACTTTAGTTTCTGCAATCAAATTACCTGCAAAATCAAAAACTCGTTCTTTATAAAATCCATCAGATTGTGTCTTGATATATTCGGCTCTAATTCCAGGAGTAATACTCCATTTGTCAGACAGATTAAAAACGTTTTCTATAAAAAAAGAAGCATTTTGATTCGGAAATTGATAGGAAGAGTTTTCTAAATTTTCAGAATTAAGGAAAGCAAAATTAGGTTTGTTTGTCGCATCTGCATCGCCTTGTCGCTGCGTTGTAAAACCGTTGTAATACCTAAAACCAGTTATGAAAGCGTGCGTTTGTTTTTTGAGTTTTTCGCCTAAAAAATTGATAGAATAACGGTGCAAAAGACGAGTTTCGTTACCAAAATTTTTGAAATCTCCATCAATCATTGTTCTGTTTTTACCAAAATCGATAACACTTATCTTATCCAAATTTCCGATGGTTGTTCTTCCTGCATAAAGCCCAAAAGTACGGCTATTTATCTTTGTTTTGTCCGAAATTTTGTAATCCAAAACGATTGCTCCCAAGTTCCAATTTACGGCAAACCAGTTTCTATCACGAATAGATTGACGTGGATTTTGCTCAAACAAAACGTCTGTAAGTCCTCCAGCTTGCTGCGCTAAATAGTTCATTCCTGTATATTCTACTGCTATTTTTAGTTTTGAAGTCGGACGAAAAGTAAGTTTTGCAAAACCTGTATGAACATCAAAACCAGAATTTTCTCTCCAACCATCGCCTTGTTTGTATTGATAGAAAGCGTAATAACTTAGTTTTGAGTTTCCATCTTGATTTTGCTTTCCTAAATTTCCACCTACATCTATAAAGCTACTTGTAAAGCCAAAAGAACCAACAGTTTGTCGAAAATTTAATGCAAAATTCTTATCTTTTCCGTTATTTTGGGGCGCATCTTTCATTACAAAATTTAGCATTCCTCCAAACTGCGTTCCGTACTGTAAAGAAGCTGCACCACGCACAAGTTCAATTCGTTCAACTGCCTCTACAGGTGGCGTATAGTAGCTTTCTGGATAACCAAGCGCATCAGCCGAAATATCATAACCGTTTTGGCGAGTATTAAAATTTGCCGTTCGATTGGGTGAAAGTCCTCTTGCTCCAATTCCTAATTGTATTCCTGCTCCATCACTTTCCCAAACATTCAGACCTGCTACTTTTGCATAAATTTGTCTAGAATTATTAGCTGCAAGATTTGCCGTTGTGTTGCTCAAAACGATTACTTCACTTTTTTTGGATTCATAAATTCCCATTCCATCAACCGAATTTAGACGAGCTAGTAAGTTTGAGTTTTCTAATTTCCCATCAATAATGACTGTTTTTAAAGAGTCTTGTAAGTCTTCTAAAACAAAATTTATATTCAAAACTAGATTTTCTTTTATTTCTATTTCTTTCGAAATCGTTTTGAAACCGTATAAATAAGCAACTATTGTGTAAGTAGATTGATTTGAAAGAGCAGCAGAAGGAAGTAAAAATTCTAACACAAAATTACCTTTCTCATCACTTTGAGCATATTTATTGAGTTCTTGAATGACGATTGTTGCGCCAAAAAGTGGTTCGTTCTTAGAATACGAAGAGGTTGAAACGTTTCCTTTTATTCTAATTTGATTTTCTATTTTGGGACTTTCTTTTACAATAGCTGCAAAATTTTGTGCGTTTTGAGCAAAACTAGAGTTAAGCATAACACCACAGCAACAACAAAATGTAAAAATACGACCACAAAAACAGCACAACGAATCTTGAAAGAAAGGTTTCATTTATTTAGACTAATTATAGATAATCTTATTTCCTGCAAAAATAAGATAGTTAGGGCATAAAAAAAAATGACTTCTGTCATTTTTTAGAATAATTCTAAATAAAAAAGGGTATCACAGTTGATTTAGTGCTGTCATTTTCCATAGTACTAGGTTTGCAAACCTAGTACTATAGAAAAATAAGACTGTTTTGCATTTCATATAACTTATTGATTACCAAATCTGTAAGTAACCGTGATACCGTTTAAAGATAAGAAATTATTATTCAAAAATGTAGCAAATGCGTAAGCCTTCGGAAGTAAGGCAGCAAAAGAATGAACTAGCTTTAAATTTATAACCAAAAAATCAAAGTTACCTTGTCTTAGCAGTTAAAATAAAAACTTAAAATAGACATTATTTTAGTGAAAATTCAAGCAAAACCCCTATAAAATTTCTTTATTTAGAAATATTCAAAATAAGCAAAATTTAGAATTACATATTGCAATGCTATTTTTTGTAACGTACCTTTGAATAGAGTTATTAGACTTAGTTAGACTTAATAAAATTATAAATTAATTTGCTTAATTCTGTATAAATAGGTAAATAGAACCTACATTAAATTTAGTTTTGGCTCAAATTATTGCACCCAAAGAAAACAAAATCAACAACAATTTCTTTATTTTATATTCTTTCACAAATTAATCACTAAAACCAACTTCCTATGAATTGGATTATACGCACCCTGACAAGCAGCGTAGGCAAAAAAGTCTTGATGTCGCTCACAGGGTTATTCTTAGTTACCTTTCTGATTGTACACATGGTCGGAAATTTTCAGTTACTTATTCCTGATATCGAAGAAGCATCGGCTAGTTTTAATAAATATGCCGTTTTTATGACTACATTTCCTCTCATTAAAGCTACCTCGTATTTACTTTATGGTTCTATTTTATTTCATACACTTTTAGCTATCATTACTACTTGGCAAAACAAACAAGCTCGTCCTGTTGGATATGCCGTAGATGGTCATTCGGAAGTAAATTGGATGTCCCGTTATATGGGTGTTTTCGGAACTGTTATTTTTGTTTTTCTTATCGTTCACATGGGAAATTTTTGGTTTAGATACCATTTTGGAGATGTTTTGCCTATTATGGAAATTGATGGCGAAATCTACAAAAACCTTTATGCTGTCGTTGCGACTTCATTTATGGTGTGGTGGTATTCTCTTTTTTATATCGTTGCTATGTTTGCTGTCGGCTTTCACTTGTGGCACGGTTTCCAAAGTGGTTTTCAGACGCTTGGGCTTCGTCATATCAAATATACTTCAATTGTTTCTATCACAAGCAAACTTCTAGCGATTGCTTTTATTGTAGGTTTTGCTTCTATGCCTATTTATATGATGGCTCGTTTTGGAGTAGAAAATGACTTTGAAACGGCTGCTGATAGAGTAAGAGATATGTCTGAAGAGGCAGGAATAGAATGGAAAACAGCTGAATGGTCTGATATAGAAAGGCACAGAACGTGGCAAGAAGTAGAAGCTGATGAACCTGTTGAATAAATTTGTAAATCAAAATTCAGAATTTGAATTTTAGCTGCATAACAGCACAATGTTGGTAACGTAAAGGTTTTTTCAATTTAATTAGAAAAATTCTAAATTAAGGTTACTTTCAAAACTTTTTTACAAACAAATTATTCAGTATCATATAGTTAAAGTATCGTTTCAAAACATTCAGTTTAGATTGAATGCTATTCGAAATGATTTATAAGAAATGTATTATTCGTAAAATACAACCAAAAAAAACAATTATGTCAGAACTCAATTCAAAAATCCCTGAAGGCTCAATTGGCGAAAAATGGGACAAACATAAATTTAATATTCGCTTAGTCAATCCTGCTAACAAACGAAAATATACTATTATTATCGTCGGAACAGGTCTTGCAGGTGCAGCAGCAGCAGCTTCTATGGCTGAACTTGGTTATAATGTAAAAGCATTTACTTTCCACGATAGCCCACGAAGAGCGCACTCTATTGCAGCACAAGGAGGAATTAATGCAGCCAAAAATTATCAAAACGATGGCGATAGTGTGTATCGTCTGTTTTATGATACTGTAAAAGGTGGAGATTACCGTTCAAGAGAAGGAAATGTACACCGTTTGGCAGAAGTAAGTGTAAATATTATCGACCAATGTGTGGCTCAAGGTGTTCCTTTTGCTCGTGAATATGGTGGAATGTTAGATAACCGTTCTTTTGGTGGAGCACTCGTTTCACGTACTTTTTATGCAAAAGGACAAACAGGACAACAGTTATTATTAGGAGCTTATTCTGCTCTTAGTCGTCAGGTAGCAACAGGAAAAGTAGAAATGTTTACTCGTACTGAAATGCTTGATATTGTCAAAATTGATGGAAAAGCACGAGGAATTATTACTCGTAATCTTGTTACAGGAGAAATTGAATCACACGCAGGACATGCTGTTTTGCTTTGTACAGGTGGTTACTCAAATGTGTTTTTCCTTTCTACCAATGCAATGGCGTGTAATGCGACGGCAGCGTGGAGAGCGCACAAAAAAGGAGCTTATTTTGCAAATCCTTGTTATACTCAAATTCACCCTACTTGTATTCCAGTTTCAGGCGACCATCAATCAAAACTTACGTTGATGTCTGAATCGCTTCGTAATGACGGACGTGTTTGGGTGCCTCGCAATCCAGAAGATAAAGCTAAAAAAGCTTCTGAAATTCCAGATGCAGATCGTTTTTATTATTTAGAAGAAAAATATCCAACCTTTGGTAATCTTGTTCCTCGTGATGTGGCTTCAAGAAATGCAAAATATGTTTGTGATGAAGGTTTGGGAGTAGGAGCGACAGGAAAAGCTGTTTATCTTGATTTTAGAGATGCAATTAAAAGAGATGGACAAAAATATGTAGAGGACAAATATGGTAATTTGTTTGATATGTACAAGCAAATTACAAACGAAGACCCCTATAAAGTTCCGATGAAAATTTATCCAGCACCACATTATACAATGGGTGGACTTTGGGTAGATTATAACCTCATGACAAATGTCGATGGATTGTACGCACTTGGAGAAGCTAATTTTTCAGACCACGGAGCAAATCGTTTGGGAGCTAGTGCTTTGATGCAAGGCTTAGCAGATGGATATTTTGTTGCTCCTTATACCGTTGGAGATTTCTTAGCTACACAGCCTTACAAAATTGAAGATACTTCTCACGAAGAATTTGCAAAAGCAAGAGCAGCCGTAGCCGACAGAATCAAAACCGTTATGAGTATTAATGGAAACCAAACGCCTGATGAAATTCATAAAAAATTAGGTCGTATTATGTGGGATCATTGTGGAATGTCAAGAAATGCAGACGGACTAAAACTTGCTCGTACAGAAGTACAAAAACTTCGTCAGGAGTTTTGGAGCGACGTAAAAGTAGTAGGAACTGAAAACCAACTCAACGCAGAACTTGAAAAAGCACTTCGTGTAGCTGACTTTTTAGAACTTGGCGAACTGATGATTATTGATGCCCTTGATAGAAATGAATCGTGTGGTGGACACTTTAGAGAAGAGTACGAAATCAATGGAGAGGCACTACGTGATGATGAAAATTACTCGTATGTAGCTGCTTGGGAATATCCGAATGAGAATCCGATGGAACACATGAAAGGCGAACCAATTTTACACAAAGAAGAATTAGTCTTCGAAAATGTAAAACTTACTCAACGTAGTTATAAATAATATTAGACCCTAAGGGTTTTAAAAACCCTTAGGGTCTTTGCAAACAACAACTTTCAATTAAATAGAAATACATAAAATTATGGCAGAACAACATAATTCATATAAAATAAAAGTTTGGAGACAAGCCACTCACAATTCAAAGGGCGAGTTTAAGAATTACAAATTAGACAATGTTTCGACAGACATGTCATTTTTAGAAATGATGGATATGTTAAACGCAAGTCTGATAAGTCAGAATATAGATCCAGTAAGTTTCGACCACGATTGCCGTGAAGGAATTTGTGGTTCGTGTGCTATGTACATCAACGGACATCCTCATGGGAATGTGCGAGGTGTTACGACGTGTCAGTTGCACATGCGTTCTTTTCCAAACAACACAACGATTACTATTGAGCCTTGGAGAGCAAAAGCATTTCCAGTAATTAAGGATTTGACAGTCAATAGAACTTCTTTTGATAGGATTATTCAATCAGGAGGATATGTTTCTGTAAATACAGGAAATGCTCGTGATGCAAATGAAATGCCTATTCCAAAAGAAATCGCTGATGAAGCCTTTGAAGCAGCAGCTTGTATTGGTTGTGGTGCGTGCGTGGCAGCATGTAAAAATGCGTCGGCAATGCTTTTTGTTTCGGCAAAAGTTTCACAGCTTGCACTTCTTCCACAAGGAAAAGCAGAAGCACAAAAACGTGCTGAAAATATGGTCGCTCAAATGGACGAGGAAGGTTTTGGAGCGTGTACTAATACAGGTGCGTGTTCAATAGAATGTCCAAAGCTTATCGGACAAGAACATATTGCTCGTTTAAATAGAGAATATCTGACTGCAAAAGCGACTTCTGATTTTGTAGGATAAAAATGTAGCGTGGACTTTAGTCTGCGAGATTACACATTAAATTCCAATACAGAAAATTATTTTTGTATTGGATTTTTCTTTTCATCTTTTTCTTCAAAATCTACATCTACATAAATATCTTTCAACGAAATTTCTATCTTTTCATCATTTGAAAGGTCTAAAGAAATTTTTTTGTCCAAACCTTCTAATGTTGTAATTCTCCAAAGTGAAGTATCAGTTATGTTATCATTTTTGGTTGCTTGTAAATCTTCTCTTCTTGAAAAAATTTCTACTAACGGTTTTTCTTGACTTATCAAAACATAATGACGAAGTGAAGAAAGCTGCCTGTAAGCATAAAACTTATCTCCTCTATCATATCCTTCTGTAGATTTTGATAAAACTTCAATGATAATAACTGGATTTGTAATAGAATCTTTATGATTTTTTCCCAATTCAAACTCGCCACAAACTACCATACAATCAGGGTAAACATATCTATTTTCTTTTTTTATCCATAATTTCATTTGACTATTTATAGCTTTGAACTTCTTACCTTTGAGTAAAACTCCTATTTCTCCAAATATATTTCCTCCTATCAAACTATGTGGAATCGTTCCTCCAGACATAGCATATACATAACCATCGTGATATTCATATTTTTGCTCGTTTTGTTCTTCCAATTTTAGATATTCTTCTAACGTTAGTTTTTCGTTCAACTCATAATTCGGCTGTGCTCTCATAATTTTTTATTTTTGCTTCTCTTTCTTTATCTAATATACGAAATAAAAAATAGTATAGTTTTTTTCAAAATCAAAAACTCCTCACTCAAAATAAATTGAATGAGGAGTTTTGTGTTTTAATCTTTACGAAGACTAAAGTCTTCGGTACAGCTTCTCACTCTAAAGAGTGAGCTACATTTGAGCTACATTTACTTGCCAAATTTGTTTTGAAGAGCAGCTAATTTGTCAGCCATTGTTCCACCTGTTTCTGGTGCTTCTTCTTTTGGTTTTGATTTCTCTTTTTCTTGTTTTTGAATAAATGAATCTGCCTTTTTGTAAGATGATTTTCTAGCCTTACGCTCTTTTGGCTTATTTGTATCATCTTCTAAAGAACTTCCTCTACTAAATTTAGAATCATTCTTTCTATCTTTACCCATTTCCGAAATGGCTTCTTTTTCTACTTTCGTAATCGGTTTTCTGGTTGCAACTCTTTGTGGTTGTTGCGCTCTAGCTTCTGAAAGAGTAGTATTTGTTCCTCCTCTTTTTACATCTGAATCTGCACCAAAAGGTTCAGACTTTAGACTTAATGAAATTCTTTTTCTAGCCAAATCAACTTCCATAACAGTTGCTTCTACTTTCTGATGAACTTTTACGGCATCGGTTGGGTGCTTAATAAAATTATCTGAAAGCTGACTAATATGAGCTAATCCGTCTTGATGAACTCCTACATCTATAAAAGCACCAAAATCTGTAATATTGGTTACAATGCCTGAAAGTTTCATTCCGACTGTCAAGTCTTCCATTTTTTCTACGCCTTCTACAAAAGAGAAAGCCTCAAACTGCTCACGAGGATCACGCCCCGGTTTGGCAAGCTCGGAAACAATATCTTCAAGGGTTGGAAGTCCGACCGTATCGGTAACATAATCTTTCGGATTAATCTGCTTGCGTAATTCTTCGTTTTTGATAAGATCATCAACGGTTGTGTTTAAGTCTTTAGCCATTTTTTCTACTATTGGATAACTTTCTGGGTGAACTGCACTAGAATCTAATAAATTTTTGGCATCACGAATACGTAAAAATCCTGCTGCCTGTTCAAAAGCCTTATCGCCTAAACGAGGAACTTTTTTGAGTTGCGCTCTACTTTTAAAAGCACCTTTTTCATTTCTAAACTCTACAATATTTTTGGCAAGAGAAGGTCTCCAAACCAGAAACATAACTCAATAATTCTTTACTTGCCGTATTTACCTCCACACCAACAGCATTTACACAACTCATAACCGTATCATCAAGACTATTTTTGAGTTGTTTTTGATCAACATCGTGCTGATACTGACCTACACCGATAGATTTTGGATCTAATTTTACAAGTTCTGCTAACGGGTCCATTAAACGACGACCAATTGAAACTGCACCACGAACTGTCAAATCATAATCTGCAAATTCTTCACGAGCAACAGCAGAAGCCGAATAAATAGATGCACCACTTTCACTTACCACTACAATCTGAATTGTTTTTGGTAATCCTTTAATGGCTTTTATAAAACGCTCTGTTTCTCTGCTTGCCGTTCCGTTTCCGATTGCAATCGCTTCAATAGCATATTTTTCACACAGAGCTAAGATTATATTTCCTGCTTTTTCGGTATCTTTTTGAGGTTCGTTTGGATAAATAGTATCATTATAAACGAGTTTTCCTTGTTTGTCCAAAACGACTAATTTACAACCTGTTCTGAATCCAGGATCTAGAGCTAATGTATTTTTTTGTCCTAACGGTGCAGATAATAAAAGTTGTCTAAGATTTTCTGCAAAAATAGAAATGGCTTCTTCGTCGGCTTTTTGTTTTGAAAGCATACGAATTTCTGTTTCCATTGATGGTTTCAAAAGTCTTTTATAGGCATCTTTTACAGCTAATTGTACCTGTTCTGAAGATTTTGTATTGCTATGAACAAAATTATCTTCCAATAAAGTAATTGCTCGGTGTTCATTGGGTTGCAAATCTAAAAGCAAGATTCCTTCTTTTTCTGCTCTGCGAAGTGCCAAAACACGGTGCGAAGGAGCTTCAATTAATGGTTCTGACCATTCAAAATAATCTCTATATTTTTCGCCTTCTTTTTCTTTTCCAGTAATTACACGAGCCGAAATGGTACCTTCTTTCTCAAAAACGGAACGCATTTTTGCACGAGTTTCTGCGTGTTCGTTGATATGCTCGGCAATAATATCTCTTGCACCTGCTAATGCTTCTTCAAGTGTTTTTACTCCTTTTTCTTCATCGATAAATTGCTTTGCTGTTTTCTCTAAATCCATTCTTCCCTGTTCCAAAATCTGTAACGCTAAAGGCTCTAATCCTTTTTCTTTTGCCATCGAAGCACGAGTTTTGCGTTTTTGTTTGTAAGGCAAATACAAATCTTCCAAAGCAGAGAGAGTCTGGACAGCATTAATTTTCTCTTCTAATTCTGGAGTAAGTTTTTCTTGTTCCGAAATAGATTTCAAAATTGCTTCACGTCTTTTATCTAATTCACGAAGCTGAACGAGCCTATCTCTAACAGTCGCTACCTGTACCTCATCAAGCGTACCCGTAACTTCTTTACGATAGCGAGAAATAAAAGGAACAGTTGCCCCTTCATCTAAAAGCTGTGCCGTTGCTTCTACTTGTTTGACACGCACACCAATTTCGGCAGCGATTTGAACGATATGTTGAGCATCTAAAAGAGCCTGATCCATAGTTTTGTCTTGATTCTTTTCGTAGGAAAAATGAAAATAGTTTGCTAATTGTAGAAGCAAAAATACGAAATATTTGGGAGAAATGTTTGTTTTTGTGAAAAATACTAGGGGCGAGGGAATAGGGGCGAGGGTCGTGGGAATTACTGGGTCGTGAAAAATACTAGGGGCGAGGGAATAGGGGCGAGGGTCGTGGAAATTACTGGGGGCGAGGGAATAGGGTTGAGGGTCGTGGGAATTACTGGGTCGTGGAAATTACTGGGGGCGAGGGAATTGGGGCGAGAGTCGTGGGAATTACTGGGTCGTGGAAATTACTGGGGGCGAGGGAATAGGGTTGAGGGTCGTGGGAATAAGGAATAATAAAAAAATGACTTTTCACACGCCCCTCGCCCCAATTCACACGCTCCAACTTTCATTTCACACGCCCCTCGCCCCAATTCCCACGCTCCAACTTTCATTTCACACGCCCCTCGCCCCAATTCACACGCCCCTAACTTCTAGCCTTCAAAGACCTTATTAATCCTCCCATTAGATTTCCCACCTTTTGAGCTTGTTGCAACATATCGTTTTGTTGATTCAAATTTATATATTCCAATCGACAGGCTATCATTATTTGCGTTTCTAATTCTCCTAAAGAACCTCTTGCTATTGATAAAAATTGCAAGAATTGTGCAGTTGTATGACGCTGATGTCCTTCTGCTATATTCGATGGAACTGAAACGGCTGCTCTTCTCATTTGGCTAGTCAGTCCATAAACTTCTTCTCTTGGAAATGCCTTTGTTTTCTTATAAATATCAGTTACTAAGTCCATTGCTTCTTTCCACACATTTAAGTCTTTATACGATTTTATCATTTTTGATTTTTATTAAATTAATTTTAATACAAACAAAAGAAAAGAAATAATAATGATGAAGATAACAAAAAATTCCCTAATCTCTCGCCCCTCACTCATTCATTCTCGCCCCTCGCCCCTAATCTCTCGCCCCCTCACTCATTCATTCTCGCCTTTCGCCCCTAATCCCTCGCCCCCTCACTCATTCATTCTCGCCTTTCGCCCCTAATCCCTCGCCCCCTCATTCCCCTAATAATTTCCATCGTTTCCACACTTACCGTACAAACACGCTGCAAAAGCTCAATTACCTCTTCTTTATAATCTTCAAATTTGTAGGTATTAAATTTTTCTCTAATCGTTTCATCTCGTGGCTTCTTTTCTTTGTACTGATCCAAAATCCACTCTAAAGCAGAACGATTTCCCAATTTATACTCCCACGCAGCAGCAGGAATGTTTTTTAATGTCGTTTGCTGGTCTAAAATAATTTCTCCTTTTTCTTTGTCGGCTTTTAGTTTGGCTTTATTCAAACTACTGCTTTTCAAAACATTTTCCTCACGCTGCAAATCATATTTTTCTATGGTTTCATAATCCAAATGAAGAGCCATTAATTCTTTTCCTTTTGCAGACCAAAAACCAAAATCTTCATAAAATGGAATGCGTGGAAATTCCCTTTTTAGATTCAATTCATACTTTTCACGGTACACAGGATTGTGCAGAACGCCATACACATAATGAAAAATGTCTTCACGATTGATTTTTTTATCGTTATAGTTTTCTCTAAATTCATTTACTGCCCATTGTGTGATATTGTCTATGCGTTTGCCTTCTTTTGTGTAACGGTAAAGGGGAAGGGTTTGAGCATAATCGGCACTATACATAGCATAATTAACTACCATATTAGACACGAAGCAAGAAAAGTCTAATCTACCTCCTTGAGAAAAACCAATAATTTTGTTTTCATCGGAAAATATTTGTGGCATTTGATACTGCATTTCATTCAATTCTTTCGCAAAATAAATTATCTTTTTACAAAATGGTCTATATAAACTAGTAACAATATTTAATTTATCATATTCATATTTTCGTCCTTTACTCAAATCATTTTTTACTGCTCTTGACCACTTTATCGAATAATCTACTTGATTTCTAATTTCATCTTTCGTTTTTCCTTGTAATTTATCAACATCTTTATTGTAAGCATTAATTAAAAAATTAACTTTATTTTCTAAATTATTCTTATCAAAATCACAAACCCATTCATCTCTAGCTGTAACAACTCCTAAAGAATATAATCTAAAAATAGCTTTCTCATCTTTTCCTGCTTTCGTTTCTTTACTACAAACAGGCATTAATTCCTCAAAATCATTATCAGCCAAATTAATCCAATTATTCTTTTTACTTGGTTGAATAAGTTTAAATTCTAATGTTTCAATTTTATTTTCACTCAAATAGCTCTTTTTTCTTTCAGCTTTTGCATAATCTTCAATAGCATTGTAATATATTTTACAACCCTTTCTATTCTCATTTCTAATAAAAAAATAAATAGCTACTCCTACTCTAATTTGGTCATTAAATACATTTCCACCTTCTTTTTTACGTTGCTCACCAGCAGTTCTAGCATTTCCTTTTAAATCAATAACCCATATTTCATTAAAATCTTTAGCTACTGTTTTTCTAAAACCATCAAAAGTACGACTATTTATAAAAGAACTATTTGATACAAAAGCAAGAATACCATTTGTATCAAGTCTATCAGTTGCCCATCTCAAAAATCTAGTGTACATGTCATACAATTTCGTCTTCTGTGCCGTACTTTCCTTTATATAGGTATCTTTTATTCGCTTATCAATTTCTGGATATTCTCTATTTTTATTATTATCATTTTCGTTTTGTTGATTGGCATTATAAGGAGGATTTCCAATAATAACCGATATTTTACGCTTGTTTTGTCTTTGAATACGCTCCAAATTTTCAGCCGACAGGCTCGTAAAAAGTCCTGTTTGTTTTCCTGTAAAACCAAAACCCATATTATCTAATGTATCGACAAAAACTAGATTTTCGAATTCCTTATACTCGCCTGTTTTTTGTTGATAAGCATATTCAATATTCAGATTGGCAATATAATAAGGTAAAATACTGACTTCGTTGGCGTGAATTTCATTGAGGTATTTGTGTCTAATCTGTTCTATTTTTTGTTTGGGAAAATAATCTATCAAATCAGTAATAAACGTTCCTGTTCCTGTTGCTGGGTCTAATATTTCTACTCCTTCACTCAAAAGTTCTTTTCCAAAATGTTCGTACAAAAGATAATCTGTACTTTCAATCATAAAACGTACAATTTCGTTGGGCGTATAGACAATTCCTAAACGGTCAGCACCTTTTGGATTGTAGGCTTTGTAAAAATCTTCATAAATTACCTTCAAAAAAGTCTGTTTTTCTCTTACGTCATCTATTCGTGCAGCCACCGTTTTGATGACTTGGTAATAATTACGGATTTTTGGATAAAAATTTCGCTTCGTTTCTTTTCTAAAAAAGGTTTTCAAAACGTTTTCCAATTCAAAAGCAATATTATTCGACTTATGAAAATCAGCTTCATCAAAAATAGTAGTGAAAATATCTTCTGTCAGAATGTGCTGCACAAGCATTTCACGAATATCATTTGGCGTAATATCTGGATTAATACTATCCTGACAAATTTTTAAAAACTTGGTTTTTGCTGCCACAAATTCCTTGTTTTGTTTGGCTTCTTCGTCCATCAAAGTGCGTAATTCCTTGATAATGGGAGGAATATCGGTTTTGAAATCTTCTAAGGCTTGTCTGAACTCGGTATATTCAGGTCTTTCAAAACTGACAAACTGCTGCAAAAGGGAATACAAATCTAGTCCGTCGTCTTGCATCGGTGCAGTAGCGACACGCTTTCCATTTTGATATAAAATGGCTTGCTGTGTATCTTCAAAAATAATATTATCGTTGGGATAACCTTTGGCAAATTTCTTTTTTATCTCGTCTTCAATATCATCGGCTTCATCTTTTGATTCCCAATATCCCCAATCCAAACGGTTTACACCTTTCACAATTCCGTCTGGACGAATCGTTTTTCCTTGCGAATTTTTGATACTAATTTCTTCTACCAAAACGAGGTTTTTGGTCTGACAGAATATCGTAAAGCAGGTTTGAAAAAGCACGTTTTACAGCCATTTCATTTTTTGCTCCTACTTGGTGGAGTTCAGAGAGTTTTCTTTGAAAATTATGGACAAGATGGATAGACATATTCAGTTTTCAGTAAGTAGTTACCAGTAATCAGTAAATGAGTGAATGTTGTTTTTGATTTTTAGATATTTTACAAATCTTACAAATCTTACAAATATAGATAAATTGTTTACTTATTTTTGTTTTCTTTGAAACCAAAATTTATGATTTCTATGTATCTTTGATAAACGACTTATTAGAACTAAATGAATAGATTATGAATATTACTTCATTAGACCAACTAGATTTTAACAAAACCTATTCAGAAAAATGTATTAAATTTATCTACTGGAAAATATGAAGTAGAAGGATTTTATGGAATTGATAATATGATTTCTGCGACTGTTTTATCAGGTTTTGAAGTAGAAGTGAATAGAGTTTTTAGGTAAAAAGGTAAGTCAATATAAGTGACACTTCTGTATAAAAAAACAGTCTATAAAACCAAATTTATAGACTGTTTTTTATGAATCAAAATTGCAAATCAGTAATTAGTTAGCTTGTAAACTATCTTTTTCAGATTTATATTTTTGGTTCAAAAGTTCTAACACAGGTTTTGTAATATCCAAGTTTTTGTCTGCATAAAGAATTGTAGAAGCTCCTTTTTGAGTTCCTAACACTACTTTATAACCTTTTTCTTCTTTGTATTTCTGCAAAACGTCTTCAATATTCGCAAAAATTTTGTCCATATCTTTTTCATTTTGCGCCATCAATGCTTCTGATTTGGATGCTTTCTGTCTGTCTAACATTTGTGCCTTTGCTTGAATGTCTTGTTGTTCTTTTTTGGCTGCGTTTTCAGACAAAAGTCCTTGTTGATAACGTTTTTGAAAACTCTCTGCTTCGCTTTGTAACTGAATTTCACTTTGTTCGAATTGTCTTCTGGCATCAAGTTGATTTCTTTCCGAACGCTCTTTTATCTCTACATAAAAATCGTAATAAATAGTTAGGGAATCAATATTGATATAAGCAATATCACCATTATTAGAGGAACTAGAACTAGAAGTAGTGGCTGTAGAAGCATTTGCAGTAGTAGCAGAATCTTTTGGCTGACAACCTGTAAATGAAATTAGAGAAACGAGTAAAGCAATAAACAAATGCAATGAATTAGTAACTGTAGTTTGAATTATATTTTGAGTCATGAGATTGAAATTGAGAAATAAACGAGATAATTTTTATTATAAATGAAGGCACAAAGATAAGAGAATTTTATTGATTAAATTTGTTAGAATAACAAACATCAAAGTTCTGATCAAGGTGTACTGCGTAACCAATACCGTTTGTTTGCTGTACTAAGCAGCAGGCTTTCTAATAATCATTTTTATACGAAAAGAACCTGTAATATCTGAGGTAAGAGCTTTAGTTTTGTCATCCAGATTTTGTACTTGACCTTTGAAAGTCCCTTCGTACATATTCCCTTCCACCTTATCAATAGTCATTTCGAAATCTTCGCCATCTTTCCATTGTCCTTTAAATTCCCCTTTATTATTAGTTAAAATAAGATTAATGATAATATCTTTTCTCATTTTTACGCCCAAATCTTCTTTCAAGGTAAAAGGAGCTTCTTGGTTTAAGTCAAAGTTATGAGCTTGTAGATAAAAATTCTGTTTGCAATGATCATCTGCACAACGCTCAATTCTAAACAAATCATTTTTCATTAGATTATAGCCATCTCTACCATCAAGAGGTAGATAATTGAAATTATATTCTTTTCCATCAATGGTTGCTTTGATATAATTTTCGTTGTCTATAGCAGCCGAAGCTGGGCGAACATCTGGCTCTTCTATTTCTTCTACCTGCGTAGAATCCGACGTAGTTTCAGAACTTTTAGAACCATCACAAGCCCAGAGTCCATACGAACTAATGGCAGCAAAGATGAACAGTATATAGATTGATTTAATCTTTTTCATAGATTTTTAGTATTTTTTTGAGAAATTAAAAAGAAATAAGTTGAGCAATAATAAAAAAAGCTGTATGATAAAATGGTATCACGGTTACTTGCAAGTCTAATAATCAGTAATTCACTAATGTTATGCAACATCAAAGTTTAGAGAAGTTTAGACCAAACCCACGAATTTATTCGTGGGAAAGTAACCACTACTTTTTACATAAATCTACTTTACATAAATCTACTTTTCCGTTTTATTAAAATTACTCCTTTTATTTTATTTCAGAATAGAGTAGAAACAAAAAAACGAAGAAGGTAGTGGTAGCTTCCACGAATAAATTCGTGGGTTTCATTTTAATTGCGTAACATCAGTAATTCATATAAAATAGAAATAGGCTTGTTTCTCCATAGCAACACGTTTGCAAACCTGTTGTTATGGAGAAATGAACAGTACTAAATGGATCGTGATAACCTTTATTATTTAGGAAGCACAAAATTCCAAAAAAATAGTGTCTTATCAAATTTATTTTCAAATATGTCTCTAAAATTAAATTAACTTATACATCATCCTATCTTAACCCTACTTAGTTTAATTGTTTCTTATTCGACTTTAACTTGTTTGATTTCGTAAAATCTATACGCAATAAAAGAAGATATACAAAAGACTTTTCAAAAATTTGATACAAACATACGGCATTTTCAATAAATTTGCTTACTTTTAACTGTATAGTTAGTAAATATATTCTATCTTTAGTTTAAAATATATAAAGAACAAAAACGATTTCAATTTTGTCAAAATTCAAAATAAATACCGTTTCAGAAGCCTATAAGCCTGAAAATCAGACTGAACCGTCTTTTTTGATTGAACCTTCCCTCAACTCAAAAAGTAAGAACGATGCCAAAAATACAAAACTCTATATCAAGCCAAAGGCTATAAAACAGATTTTTGAACACATTTCTTGGGGACAAACAACGAAAGAAAACGTCGTCGAACAAGGTGGTGTTTTGCTTGGAAAAGTATTTTTTGATGAGAAAAAAAATCTTATGTATGGCGTAGTAGAGGAAGCATTAGCAGGAAAGGAAGCGAAAGGGAGTTCTGCTTATCTGGAAATGGATCACGAGGTGTGGAAAGAAATGTTAGATGAGTTTGATGCTATTTTGGATAAAGATGAAGACAAACAATGGCAAATGATAGGCTGGTATCATACCCACCCAAACAATCTTTCCGTTTTTATGTCGGGAACAGATATGGGAACGCAGCAACGTTTTTTCTCTAATGACTGGCAATACGCAATTATTTTTAATCCACACAAACAAATTTGGAAGTCTTTTGTAGGTAATGAAGCCGTAGAATGTGCTGGAATGATTGTGAAAGACTAGTTTTCACAACTTGTAAAATTATTATTTTTTAAACCAGTTTGCCTATGATTAATGAAGAATTAAATCAAAGAATGTGATTTTGTATTCACTGGTAACTGATAACTGTTTACTGATAACTGATATATGGATACTTATTTTTTCTATCCTGATTTAGAACTTGGAGCTAAGATTACACTTCCAGAAGAGGAAGCCAAACATCTCAAAACGCTTAGAGTAAAAGAGGGTGATTTTTTGGATATTGTGAATGGAAAAGGAATTTTGGCAAAGGGAAAAGTACTTTCTCCAAACGTCAAAAACTCATTAATAGAGATTACACAGATTGTAAGTACAGAGGCAAAACGCCCTTTTTACATTCATATTGCCGTTGCAGCGACTAAAAATGCTGATAGAATGGAATGGTTTTTAGAGAAAGCTATAGAAATAGGCATCGATGAGATTTCGTTTATCGAAACAGGTAGAAGTGAATATAATAATCTAAAATCTGATAGATTAGTCAAAAAAAGTATTGCTGCTATCAAACAATCTCTACGTGCTACCCTTCCAAAAATAAACTCTCCTAAAGAATTTAAAGATTTTATAAAAAAGTACCATTCCGACAGAAAGAATCAAACCAAACACGGAGAAGAAACGCTAGAAATTCAGCGTTTTATAGCCTATACACCAACAGATACAAATGCCATTTTGGAAACATGTGCCACCAAAAATGCGTATTATTTGGTTATGATTGGAAGCGAAGGAGGCTTTTCGCCAGAAGAAGTGCATCAAGCGCAACAATCTGGTTTTGAGTGTGTTAGCTTAGGAAAATATAGACTTCGTACCGAAACGGCTGCGCTTTATTCGTGTATGGCGTTGAATAGTATTAATCGGATTTAGAAAATGAGGTTTTTGGGGCGAGAGGCGAGAGAATAGGGGTTCGAAAATTACAAATACTATTCATTTCTGTTTTTAGTTTCTCAAAATATGTACTTTGAAAACGCACTTTTATTTCTTTGTACTTCTGTATTTCTCTTAATGTCTTATTTATAATTAACAATAATGAAATATATAGTAATTCTTTTAACTTTAGTTTTATTTTCCTTTGTTCCCAACAAATCGATTCTAAAACCAAATGCTACTTACAAAATAGCCAAATTAAAATATAATGGTGGTGGAGATTGGTATTCAAACAAAACTTCTTTACCTAATTTAATAGAGTTTTGTAATGAAAATCTAAGGACGCAAATAGATAAAGAAGAAGAAGTAGTGGAAGTGGGAAGTGCAGAGCTTTTCAGTTATCCCTTTGTACACATGACAGGACATGGAAATGTTATTTTCTCTAGTGGGGAAGCCCAAAACCTGCGTAATTACTTAATTGGAGGTGGTTTTTTACACATCGATGATAATTATGGATTAGATAAATTTGTTCGTTTGGAAATGAAAAAAGTGTTTCCAGAATTAGATTTTATTGAGCTTCCCTATTCACATTCTGTTTATACGATCAATTATAAATTCCCTGACGGACTTCCAAAAATCCACGAACACGACGGAAAACCAGCACAAGGTTTTGGTTTAATTTACGAAGGGCGTTTGGTATGTTATTATTCCTACGAATCAGATTTGGGAAATGGTTGGGAGGATTCTTCTATTCATAATGACCCAGAAGAAAAACGACAAGCTGCCTTGAAAATGGGTGCTAATTTAGTGCTTTTTGCTTTTACGCAACTTCAGTAAACGAAAATACCGTTGTTGATGTTTTAGCGAAGCGACACCAACAACATCATTAGAAAAGAAAATCAATAATTAAATCTATTTATTGTAATTTCGTTTTCTCTCCAAAGTAACCTTTGACCATTTGCAAACTCCTCCAATGGGTGCGTTGTATTTGTGTACAATTACGGTTGCACTATCTACTTTTGGTATTTCGCTTAATATTCTGGTCAAAATATTTCCTGCTAAATGTTCCAAAAGTTTGGCTGGTGTGTTTACTTCTCGTTCCACAATCTTGTACAGATGTCCGTAATCAACGGTATCTTTTACGTTGTCGCTCTTTGAGGCTTCTTCCAGATCGGCTTCTACTTCGACATCTATTCAATATCAATTTCCGATTATTTGTTCTTCTTTGAGTACGCCGTGTTTGGCAAAAAACTCTAATTCTTCTAAGGCTATTTTTCCCATTCTGCAATAAATTTTTTTTATTCTTTAAAAACAAATTAGTTTACTACAAAACGTTTTGTAATCATTCCTTTAGTGGTTTCGAAACGAACAAAGTAAAGTCCTTTTGGTAAATTATTTATCTGTATAGTTTTATCGGATGGCAAAACTCCCGTTTTTATAGTCGTTCCAAGTACATTTACGATGGAATAATTTTTTAATTCAATAGAATTTGCTTCTATAGCAATAAAATCAGATGCAGGATTGGGAAATAATTTTATATTTTCTGCAAAACTGTTTTGTTCTTCTGACGACAAAATTTTGTTTGAAGTCATAATTGGATAAATTGCATGTGCTGCTAAAATCCCTTTTCCTCCTTCTGATTTTGACTTTGAATAAGGTTGCCAAGCATTATCTGCTAGTTGAGTCCAAGCTGTGTTTTCTTTTTCCAAACTAGCTGGAGTAGTTAGAATAGAAAATCTATGATTGTCATAGTAATTCAAATTAACGCTTACATAAAAATCTCCTAAAACTTCAATAGGTCTATCAAAACGAATTCTTACGAATCCGTATTTGTCTATCAATTTTTTCAATTTGTAAAAAGGAACAAAAACAGAGTCTACCAAAACTTTAGGCGATTTGTCATAAGAATCAGCAGTTAGAACATCAATACGCAGCAATTTATTTTCATTTCCTTGTACTTCAAGTGCTGATAAATAAATTTCTACTCCCTCTAAGACAGCATTCTGAAAACCAGAAAAGTATTCAGCTTTTGCTTTATCATTCTTAGCATTGTGTCCTGCTACAAAACCTATACTATTCTCCAAAACAGTTGGTCTACCTTCTGTATTTTTGACTAAAAGATAATTCTCTATTATTTTGATATAATCTTGTCTTCTAAGTTGAGTTGTTCCATCAAAATTGGTTGCCTCTAGCAAAACATCGTACTCTCCTTCTTTTGTATATTTTGTTTTGACGATAGATTTATCTGATTGTGAAACGGTTGCACCTTCAAAAATCCATTCCAAACTTATAGGAGCATTTCCAGATAAATCACTAAATTCTATTTCTTCATTCGGAAGAGCCAACGTAAAGTCAGCTACAAAATCTATGATAGGTTTTCCGTCGAATACTGGATAAATAGAATAAGAAGTTGAAATTCCTACTCCTCCCTCTGCAATAGGTGTAGATAAAGATTGCCATTTTCCATCATCTGTTTTCTCCCAAGCCTTATTTGCTTCATTAGGAATATTGCAAGCTCCTTTCCAGAAAAATAAATTTGTATTGCTTTTTACAGAGATATAAAAGTTATCGGAAACTTCTAAAAGTTGGTCAAATAAAAATAAGTAATTATTTCTTTGCGAAACTTGATTCTTAAAATCTCTAGCACTCATCTGCACAGATTTCAAAACTGTTTTTGGAGATTGATTTATTCCATCAGCATCCAAAATTGAAATGACTATATCAGAAGTCTCATTATTGTTTTCTAAAAAACCAGCTTTAAGCTGAATACCTTTCAAGAGGGAAGAATTTCTAGAAGACACATACTCAGCTCGTTCTACATCAGTACTTTGATTAGGAAAAGTAAAAAGATGTTCTGTACTTTCTTCTGGTAGTAAAGAATAAGGAGGTGTTTCTACGCTACAACCTCTGCTATCTATTATTTTGGCTTTAAACCAATACACTTCATTTTCTGTGGTTGTATAATAAAGAGAGGGCGTTCTATCAAAACGATCTCTTGGCATCCAATCTACTCTTTCCCAATTTGAGCTTTGGTTAGGAACTTCTTGTTCAGTATTTGAACTCGTTACATACCAAATTATTTTTTGTGTACCTATCGCACCCTCTATAAGTATAGATAATTCACTAATAAAAAACGGACAATGGACAGATAAACTATTACGAAAATTAGCTTTAAAAGCTGATCCTTCAAAGATAAAATTAAGTACCGAACGCTGCCCATTTTCATCAAAGGCTTCCATTACATAATATTCACCTGGTGTACATACAGGATTCAAATCTAATGAATACCAATTTTTACCTACATTTTTCTCTAATCTCAATGTTCCTATTTTACATCGTTCTGCATTGTAAAGATAGGCTTCTAACATACCTTCTCTATATCTTTCGTAAAACTTAAAACTAAGAAAACCGTGAAATGTAGAATAATAACTTGAAGATAAATCTTCAGTAAGACTCACATAAGAACTAAGTCCTTTGTATAGATAACCGTAATTAGAAATTGGATAATCAGGCATACAAACACCACGAATTATTAGATGTGGAGCTTCAATTTTTGTAGCACATGTTTGATTTTCGTTCCAAACAGTAAGCTCATAAATTCCTGCGTCTTCTTCTGTAAGTGAAGATTTGGAGAAATTTTTAGTAGTACTCAAAACAGCAGGATTTGTAATTTCTGCCATTAATTTTGTTTTTATTTTGCGCCATTCGTAGGTATAATTTCCATTAGAATTTTCCAAAATAGGAGAAAAAGTAACATTATCTCCTCTATTGAGCATACATCCATCAGACTCAATAGCAATAACAACGGCTTTTTTATCAATCGTAATCGGAACTTCTACACTGCTACTCTTCGAGCCATTTAAGGAAGCTACTGCATAAATTTTATTTCTTCCAAGTCCGAACGTAATTATAGAATCTAAAGGAAATATTTCTCCATTTTGTGAAATTGTAAAAGGTTGAGTTGCATTAACATTATTACTCATATACCATTCTATACTTGCATTTTGTGTAGAAGAAGTAGCCGAAATAAGCATTTTATCTCCCTGACAATAAACAGAATAATTTGCAACTGGAGCATTAACTTGTCCAAAAACAAACGATGGCAAAAAAGCCATTGAAAAAACGAGTTGGAACAAAAATGCACTTTTTTTAGGTATTCTTAATTTCATATCTTTAAATTTAATTTAACTGATTTGGGTAATACAAAGATACAATTTTACTTTGACAAGTAGGTTGATTAAATCTAACAATGAAGTTTCTTCTTTTTCTATTGGCTGCGTAATTAATAAACAACAATTTCAAATTATTTTTATATAAAAAACCCAAAAAACGATTTAGATTTGTTTCTTTGACTAAACTACTATAAATTAGTTCTATCAACTTTCAAATCTATATTTATTTTCAAATTTGCTTGTGATTTGTTGTTTCAATATTTTGTATCAAAATCTGCTTTTAGGAATAAAGATTAATTAGAATTATATTGTTTATTATTTGTAATGAATTGCATTCGTAATTGTCTTTATAATCTAACTAGTCTAATTACTACTTTGATGAATATTTATTTTACTCGTTTTATGCCCAACCAAAAACTGCTTACTGTTTCGGTTTTTTCTGTCTTTTTATTTCTCTGTTTTTCGAAGACTTTGTACAGTCAAACTTTAATTCCTTTTCATCAAATTAGCGAAGACGGAGAGACTGAAAAGTATGGCTATAAAGACAAAAAAACAGGAATGATTCTTATTGCTGCTCATTACTCTCAAGCATTAGATTTTGAGGAGATAAAAAATACTGAAAATAAACTAATACATGTAGCTAGAGTTCAAAAAAATGGACGTTGGGGATATATTACAGAAAATGATAATTCGTTTATTCCAATTATTTATCAAGAACTGGGAGCATTCAAAGAAGGTAGAGTCTGTTGCTCGTCTGGAAGGAAGAACAGGTTTTATTGATGTGCAAAACGTATCCATTGTTCCTTTTGAATATTCTTATACCTATCCTTTCAAAAATGGAATGGCTAGAGTACAAAAAAATAATAAGGTTGGTTTTGTTGATCTAGAGGGAAATCTGGCTATTGAACTAATTTATGAAGATGCGTATAATTTTTCGGAAGAATTAGCGTATGTAAAAAAGAATGGAAAATATGGTTATATCAATAAAAAAGGAAAAGAAATTATTCCTTTTGTTTATGAAAATGCGAAAGATTTTGATAAAGGAACAGCTTTAGTTCAGAAAAATGGGCTTTGGGGGAAAATAGACGAACAAGGAAACGAAGTAGTGAAGGTAATTTATAAAGACATTCCCTTCTTTTATGAAGGAGTAGCAGAAGTAAGAACGGAAAAAAGCACAGAAAATACCGATAGTAATCCAGATTCTAATACTTCTAAATGGGGTTACATCAATGAAAAAGGAGAAACTATTGTAGATTTTATTTATGATGAAGCAAAATACTTTTCCGAAGAGCTAGGAGCAGTACGAAAGGATAAAGACTGGTATTTTATTGATAAAACGGGAAAAGAAATTTTTAAATCTCCTTATTCAATTTATGAACCTTTTGTAAATGGACTCTCAAAAGTACATCAAAACGAGCTTTTTGGTTTGATAAATAAAGATGGAAAACTAGTTGTTCCTATTATTTATCAAGAAATAAAGAGTTTTGAAAACGGAATTGCACACGTAAAAAAGGATGACCATTGGGGGGCAATCAATCAAACAGGGGAACTCATTACGCCTCTAGAATACGATGAAATTTATCTTATTACTGAAAAATTATCTTGGGTAAGAAAACTAAATAAATATGGATTTATGGGAGAAAATGGCAAAATTATCGCCCCTACGCAGTATGATGAAGTTGATATTTTTTATAAGGATAATCTTATCTTGGTAAAGAAAAATAAGCATTGGGGAGCAATCAGTCCGACAGGAAAAATAATGCAAGAACCCATTTACGACAAAATAGAAAAGCTAAGTAATGATTATCTGAAAGTGTATCTAAATGGAAAAGTAGGGCTAATGAATTCGGAAGGAAATATTACTGTCCCTGTTACCTACGATGAAATTGGTGCTTTTTTTAGAGGAAAAGCAGTTGCTCGTATAAACGGAAATTTTGGTATTATCAAAAGAGAAGGAAAATCAGTCACAAAATTTAATTGGGATTATATTTATCCTTATTCCAATGGTTTTGCGCTTGCCAAATATCAAAACGGCAACTATACTTATCTAAATGAAAAAGGAAAGAAAATGAAGAAAAAGAAGTTTGAACAAGCAAAACCTTTTTCTGCTAATTTTGCAGCCGTAAAAACGAATGGAAAATGGGGCTTTATAGATACAAACGGAAAATGGATCATCGAACCGAGCTACAAAATGGTAGAATCGTTTCAAAACGGACTTGCACTTGCGCAAGAGAACAATAAAAATGAAAACGACAAAGAAACTCCAAAATACGGTTATCTTTCAGCCGATGGAAACTGGCTCATTCCACCAAAATTCGAAGAAGCCTATTCTTTCTCAGAAGGATTTGCAGCCGTAAAAGAAAATGGAAAATGGGGGTATATTTCTATTAGTGGAAGTCCGTTTATAGAATTTAATTACGACGGTGCGTTGCCATTTTTAGACGAACAAGGCTGGGTAAAATATGGTGACGATTGGCAATCTATTGATAAATTTGGAAACCGTTATTTGCAAGTCGCTTCGGCTTCTGATATTTTTATAGACATGGACGAAATTCCGTTTATGTGGACAGAAAACGAAACCAATAGAAAAATGGGACTTCATGTAGAAAATGAAAATGTAATGCCATTTGCTTACGACAGAATAAGTTCGACGGTAGGTAGAAACCGAATTTTCTTAGAAAGAAACGGCACTTGGAATTATTTAAACAGTAAAAACGAAATTATTGAATATAATTTTGACGACGTAGATTATATGTTAATGGCGAATAATGCTATTATGAAACGCATAAAGAAAGAGGGAAAATATGGCTTCTTTAATACCAAAACCGAAACCATTAGTATTCCAATAGAGTACGATAATGCAGAGTCTTTTTTTTATATTTATCCTCAAAGTTCTGGTTTTGGAGAAGATATTGAACCTCTGGCTGGCTATGCAAAAGTAGAGCGAAATGGAAAATGGGGAATTATTGATATGGAAGCCAACATGCTTATTCCTATCATTTATGATCAAATTGATAATTTTTCGGAAGGCTATGCAAAGGTTACTCTAAATGGTAAAAATGGCTATGTAAGTACGGATGCCAAAATTATTTTGCCCATAGAATATGACCAAGCTGGTAATTTTAAAAATGGAAAAGTAGAAGTCAGCAAAAATGGAAAATGGGGTATGATTAATCATAAAGGAGAAGAAATTATTCCTTTAAAGTATGACCAAATTCGTTTTACAAATAATGAAAATATTATTATCGTAGCAGAAAAATCAAATCAAAAATTACAGTATGGCTTCTTAGATTTGCGTACCAACGGAGAACAAAAAATAAATACAAACAGATATTCTTCTGTCAGTTCTGTTTTTATTAGTGGACTTTTAGAAGTAGCTGCAAACGGAAAAAAAGGATTTATAAATCAGGATGGAGAAGAAGTAATCAGTACAGAATACGACGACGTAGGCACAACAGAAGAAGAACCGATAGCTGTCAGAAAAGGTGAAAAATGGGGTTTTGTAAACAAAGCAGGAAAAATAATAATTCCATTTATTTATGATTCTGCGCAAGGTTTTGGTACTACTGGACAAGCACTTGTTGAGAAAGATGGGCAACGTTATTACATAAATAAAAATGGACGAAAAGAAGCACAGAAAAACGAACTAGACTTTTTTGATGAAAGTGAAACAGATTGGTAAAAAACAAATTTAGAAGTTAGATTTAAGAATTTAGAACTATTAAGTCTGCGAAGCTAATTGAAATCTAACTTCATTTGAATTCTGTTATTCAACTCTAAAAATCTACCTTCTAAAATCTAAATTTATTTATGCCTAAACTATTATTTTTCTATATTCCTTGTAAAGATGAAACTGAAACGTTGCATTTATCAAAGTCGCTTTTGGACAAAAAACTGGTAGCTTGTACTAATTCGATGCCTATAAAAAGCTGTTATTTTTGGAATGGAGATATTGAAGAAGGAACAGAATACGTTCTGATTGCCAAAACATTACCAGAAAGACTGAAAGAAGTTACTCGCTTTTTAGAAAAAAAACATTCTTATGATATTCCTTGTATTGCTTCTTGGAAAATAAATGTAAATGAGAGTTATTTTGAATGGGCAAAAAGTCAGCTATAAGCAGCATACAAATCAAAGAATAAAGCCTTTCCAGAACATAAGATTTTCAAACTCTACGTCATGAAAAGGCTACATTTTCTAACAAAGATTCTCCTCTAGCACATTCAAATCAATTTTGAATTCTTCTCTCAGAATTTGATAAAATTCTTCTTCACTTTGAATAGTCTTTTCTTTTTTTGTATTTCCAAGTGTTTTGATAAATTTATTATTGAATAAGGTAATTCTACCTTCATTTATCGGAATAGTACAAATTCTATTTTTTACAAAATATGAGTCTTTTCGAATGTTGTTTGAAGTAAATTTGTTCGTGAAAATCTTCAATTTTCTGGGGTATTGTATCAAATTGATAAACTTTTTTGAATTTATATCCTCTCCTTGATTCTGATAAAACATAACTTTCCGATTCCTGTGGTTTCTCTATTTTATAAATAGCATCTCTATCTTTATACACATAACTATCTATTTTTGAAGGTATTTTCATAGGTTCGGTAAAAAGATTTCCATAGCCTACATCGACAAGCCAATCTTCTTCTAATTTGACAAGGATAGCTAAATGGTCAAATTCTTCTCCCAAAATATCTCTTTTTTCGTACATTCTGGCTGATATAATATGGCATTCAAAACCTAATTCTTTGAGAAGGTTGTAAAACAAAAAGTTGAGTTCGTAACAAAATCCACCTCTTTTTCTTATAATTATTTTCTCTTCAAGGCAATCTACATCTATCTGTAACGGTTTTTTCAAATGAATATCCAAATCTTCGAAAGGAATAGAAAAAACATGCTTTTTGTGTAATTCGTTTAGCGTTTGTAGATTGTTTTTTGGAATTTGCCGATAGCCTATTCTACTCAAATAGTTTTCTACTTTCATTTTTTGATTATTTTTGTGTGTGTATTGGTTATTTTAACTATTTTTTCTAATTTACTTTAATACATTTTTGACTAATTTTGTTTGTTGTAAACAAGAAATATATAGATTTTACTTTCTTAGAATAATACTACCAAATAGTTGATACAAAAATAGTAAAATTACAAACAAGCAACCTACTTTATTAAAAATAGCATATAGAAATTTTTGAGAAGACTCAATAAAGGAAATAAGAAACACGACCAAAAAATAGTAGGCTAGGGTAGATTTTTTCTATACAGGATTCATAATTTGATATTTGTAATCAATTAATATGTACTTTTGTGAAAAATAAACCGTTTGACAAATTATTTGACACATCTTTTACAAATAAAAAATGAGTAAACGCCTAATCCTTCTTTGTGTAGGAATTGTTATCGCAGTTATTTTGAGTTGGTTTTTTTCTACTATTGTAGGCTATTTTGTAGTTGCAATGGTGTTTAGTGCTGTTCTTCAGACACCTACCAATTATATTAGTCAGATTCAGATCGCAGGAATTCAGTTGCCTCGGGCTGTTGCTGTCATACTTTCTTTCTCCATTTTTGCTGGCATTATTGCACTTTTTGTTTTGCTTTTTATTCCCTTAGTTTCCGAACAGATAGAGTTTATCTCTGTTTTGGATTATAATTCTCTTTTTGAAAATATTACTTCTCCTATTGATTATATAGAAAAATTTTTGATTGAAAAGAAATGGGTAAAAGAAAAAGATGGCTTTTTGATGGATGAGTTACAAGATTATTTCTTTTCCTTTTTTAGAGATTTGAAGTTTGGAAATGTAGTGAGCCAGATTCTTGATACAACAAGTACAGTTTTGATAGGAACGATTTCGGTACTGTTTATTTCTTTCTTTTTGTTGTATGAAAAAGGTCTTTTTAGAAGAAATGTAATTGCATTAATCCCCAATGCTTACTTTGAAGTTTCAATAAGTGCCATCTATAAAATTGAAAAATTACTTTCTAATTATCTTTTTGGACTTTTGATTCAAATGTTTTCTATTTTTACTTTAGTTTCGATCGGACTTATTGTTTCGGAAGTAAAATATGCCGTTACGATAGCTATTTTTGCTGCTGTTGCAAATCTTATTCCTTATTTGGGTCCTATTTTGGGAGCTTCTTTTGGTCTTATTGTTTCGCTTTCTACACAACTCCAACAAAGCCAAGATGTAGCTTTTTCTATTTTAGCAGTAAAAGTAATTATAGTATTTTTGATAGTCCAGTTTTCGGACAATCTTCTCCTTCAACCTATCATTTTTTCAAGAAGTATAAAAGCGCATCCATTAGAAATATTTAGTGTTGTTTTTATGGGAGCTGCTCTAGCTGGTGCTGTAGGTATGATTTTCGCTATTCCTGTCTATACAATTTTGAGGGTTACGGCTTTAGAATTTTGGAAAGGATATAAGGAATATCAAATTTTTAGTAAAGCATAAAACAAAAAGCGTATCTACTTATTTACTGATTATCATTAACAAAAACTAGTAGCTGATTACTACTTACTGGTAACTGAAAAAAATATGGATTCTACACAAAACCAAATTAATTTATCTTCACTTTCTGCTTTGGAAGTTATTCAGATGGCCAAGCAGCACGTTTCTTTTGATGATACAGAAATAGCTTTTGCTAACCGTTCAGATTTTGAACTAAAAAAAATGAATTTGCTTTTCTGGACAATGAACAAACCTTTGCTCGTTGATTCGGGAACGCCACTTCTGCAACTTGCTTTCAAAATTAGATTACCCTTTGTAAAACCTGTTGTCAAGAACACACTTTTTGAGCATTTTTGTGGTGGAGAAACTATTGAAGATAGCGAACGAACAGTCATACAACTTGCGCAAGCAGGAATAGGAACGATATTAGATTATTCTGTGGAAGGAAAAAAAACAACAGAAGGATTTGAGAAAACAAAAAACGAAATCATAAGAACAATCAATAGAGCAAAAGGAGATGTAACTATTCCTTTTTGCGTCTTCAAGGTAACAGGAATTGGGCATTCGAAGATTTTGGAAAAAGTACAGTTTAATCAATCCTTAAACGCAGATGAGCAAGATAGTTGGGAGAAAATAAACCAACGTATGAATGAGATTTGCGAAGCTGCGTATCAAAATAAAGTCAGGATTTTTGTAGACGGAGAAGAAACTTGGTTTCAAGATACGATTGATAATCTTACGTATCAAATGATGGAAAAGTACAACAAAGAAGAACCATTAATTTATAATACGTATCAAATGTATACCGTTGATAGATTAGAAAAATTAAAGGCAGCTTATCAAAATGCTATTGAAAATAATTATTATTTAGGAGCAAAATTAGTGCGTGGTGCATATATGGAGAAAGAACGCAAACGAGCAGAAGAACAAAATTATACAGACCCTATTCAACCTGATAAATTGAGTACAGATAGAGATTTTGATGCTGCTATGGAGTTTTGTGTGGAGAATAGAAAACGTGTTGCACTTTGTGCAGGTTCACATAATGAGCTTAGTTGTTACTCCTTGGTGGTCTTAATGGATGCACACGCTATTGAAAAAAATGATTCTAATTTTTATTTTGCGCAACTTTACGGAATGAGTGATAATATGTCAAACAACTTAGCAGCAGCAGGTTATAATGTCGCCAAATATGTTCCTTACGGTGCAGTAAAAGATGTTATGCCTTATCTCATGCGAAGAGCAGACGAGAATACAGCCATTGCAGGGCAAAGCAGTAGAGAGTATTTATTGATTCAAAAAGAAATTGAACGCAGGAAAAAAGCAAAACGAATTTCTTAGAAAAATGATACTTTTTGTAACAAAGACTAATTGTTAATATAACTAATTGCTGGTACATTTACAAAGCAGTATAACCTTGTGTTTTGAAAGTAACGATTCAATATAGATTTTTCTTTAAAAAAAATATGGATAATTGTAAAATGTAGCATCTAGTACCAAAATTCAATTACAATTTTATGAGTACAAAAATGAACTACAAAAAAAATTATCTATTCTGTTTTCTACTTTGGAGTTTCAAAATTATATTCTTTAGCTCTTCTTTTTATTTACTTATCGTTTTGGTCGGAGGTTATTTTTGGACTCTAAATCCAAAACAAACAAATCTTCAAGCCGAAAACGCAAAAGACAAAACTGAAACGGTAGAAATTTATATTACTTCAAATGGTCTTCATACTGATGTTGTTATTCCGATTAAAAGTAAGAGTGAAACTAGCTTTTTCAATATTTTAGCAAAAGATTCTGTTCTAAATTTTTATCTAGGCAAAACAAGTTCGTACAAATGGCTTTCTATAGGTTGGGGCGATAAAGGATTTTATAACGAGTCTTATAGTGGAAATTTTCCTTCTTTTCCTACCTGTTTGAATGCTGCTTTGCTGCCTTCTGAAACGTTGATGCACTTAGATTTTTATAGAAATAAGTTGATAGAAGATAAAAACTGTAAAAAGATAAAGTTAAAAAAACAGGAATATCAACAGTTAGTGCAACATATCATGGCTAGTTTCCGAACTGTAAATGAAGATTTAGACAATCAAATCAAATTTGTACGTTTGCCACAAAAAGGTTATTCTAGTTCGGATTATTTCTTTGAAGCGAATAATAGTTATCATTTATTTTATACCTGCAACAGTTGGACAAATGAAGCTTTACAAAAGGCAAATCAGAAAACGGCTCGTTTCGCACCCTTTGCGCAGACAATTATGTATCAATTGGATTAAAAATTATAAAAATCTTTCAAGAAACTAACAAAAAGATAGTAGAATCTATTATCTTAGTAGAATATACCAAAACCAAAACAGTCTTATGATTTGTAAACTAAATTGCTACATTTTAGATATATTTATTTAATTTGTAGTAGTTGCTTTATTTATCAAGCAAAATTTTACTAAACAATATATCAAAACTGTTTTACTTAATCAGAAATTTCTGTTTAGATTTTAATAGAAGAGAAAAATTAATCACTATAAGCTATGAACCAGATTGCACCAATTATTAAGAAATCCACAAAAAATTCTATTCTCAAATATGGAATTACTTTTCTGTTTTTGTTTATATTCACTACTTATTTTTCAACTTTCTCTTTCGGACAAGGAGAAAACCAAATGGTTCGTTTTTCTGGAATTGTAGTAGAGGGTGATAGTTTGTATGGTGTTTCTGGCGTTCATATTTACATTCCTAGAGCTGGGCGAGGGAGTGTAACTAATGCACTCGGTTATTTTACGATGCCAGCAATGGAAGGAGATACGGTTATGGTAAGTGCTGTAGGCTATAAAAGTTCTCAAATTATTATTCCTAAACGTGGAGAGCCTATTTATTCAGTTATTATTGACTTAAAGGAAGATATCCAGATGCTAAACGAAATTACAGTTTTGCCTTATGCAAATGCTACTGAATTTAAGGATATGGTATTGGCAATGGATACTTCAGACCCACTTATCGATCAAATGAAGAAAAATTTGGATAGTGAAAAACTAAATCAAATGGCTGCAAATATGCCCATGAACGCAAACTCAAACTATAGATATTTGATGCAGCAAAATCTGAATGCACGAAATAATAAATTTTTTGCGCCTTCAATCCCACTTCTAAATCCGTTTGCGTGGTCTAAATTCATAGAATCAATTCGAAATAAAGATTACAAAAAACCTCTACGAACTACAACAGGGTCAAGTAGTGGTGGAAATTAGACAAACAATAAAGTAAAACGAATTTTTTAGTCTGTTGGAGTAAATAAAAACTCTTTTCTTAGATTACATTTTTAGTAATGTTTGGAAAGAGTTCTTAGTTTGAATCAAATTATACATTTACCTTCTTCTTCTCTTTCGAGCTTCCAACAGGAATTTTTAATTCTCTTGCTGTATAGTCTGTCTGTGCTTCCATCTCTTCCACAAAAGTAATCAGTCCAACCAAATGTTGATGTAATTTTGCTTTCTTGTCATGGCTCTTTATAATTATCATTCCTAATAAAGCACTAAATTTTATATCTTCTATATCTTTCCATTTTATAGTAGTAGATTTGCCATAAATAGTAGTAGCAATTATATTCTCTTTGTCAAAAATTGCACTATGGTTTTTGTAATAAAATAGAAGATAAACTCCACCACTAATAAAACAAATAGCACCAATTATGCACATAATGAATAAAGAAGTATCTAATTGTTCTGTTTCAGTATAATAAAGTCCGAAGGGAACAATTATCCAACATAAGCCGAAAATCACACCGATAGCTCCAAAAATTCCATAAAGTAGAGGAAACTTTAAGTGAAATTTTCCTTCTTCATTTACTTCTACTTTTTTAGATGCCATCTTCTTCATAAGATACATAAAGCCAGAAACTGCTCCAATAATCAGAGCATAAGTAATAATGTCTATTACTTGTTCATTCATTTTTTTTTAGGTTTTGAATTAAAATTATTTTTCAAAAATGCTATACTGAAGGTAGGCTGTTTAGAATTTGGCTATTTCTTCACACAGTTCTATAGTTTTGTTTCTACTCTATTCTAAAATAAAAGGAGTACTTTTAATAAAATGGAAGAGTAGATTCCTGTAAAAAGTAGTGGTTGCTTTCCCACGAATAAATTCGTGGGTTTGTTCTAAACTTCTATAAACTTCAATGTTGCGTAACATCAGTATTTAATTTACAAATTAAAAGCGACAATCAAAATTGTATTTAAGTTACAGAATAACGAAGCTAATAGTTAGGTTACTTTGTAGCTAAAAAAACTAAAAAACGTTCAGATCAAGGGCAGTTAAAGGTTATCACGGTTAATTTAGCAATGTTCATTTTTCCATAGAACTGGGGTTTACAAACCCAGTTCTATGGAAAAATAAGCACTTTTCGTTTTTTGCTAATTTATTGATAATCACCATTGTAAATAACCGTGATAATGTTTATTAACCTAATTAGAAAACAACAATCCTTGTTTGTGAATTTGCGTTCTTTACTCTTGTCGGTATCTCTACTGACTGCTTACAGATACTAAAAAAATTATCTTTTCAATTTAGAATCATATTCTAATTGTTCTACTTTTTCTTTTTCCTCTTTACTTCCATAATCACTTCCCTCAATCGGTAGAGGAGGAAAAGCATTGAGTTGTCGCCATAGTTCATACCAAATCGGAACTTCACTAAGCATGGCCCAACCATAGACACCACTTCCTACACGTAGCGCAGCAGGCCAACCTTCTTCATCCAATTCTGTATCTGGAACTACCAAAATACGATATTTATTTTTTGTATTAATGTAATCAATAACGGCTATTTTTCCACCAAAAGTACCAACTGTTGCAGATTCCCAACCCGAAAAAACAAGCGAAGGCCAACCATCAAATTGCAAACGAACAGGCGTACCACGTTGAAGTAAAGGAACATCGTTTGCCGAGACATACAATTCTACTGCTAAAAGTGGGTTTTCTGGCATAATGGTAACAAGTGCTTGTCCTTCCTTTACAATTTCTCCAATTCCTGTAAGTAACGATTTTACAACATAACCCGATTGAGGCGCACGGATAATATAATTTGCCTTTCGCACTTCTACATTTGTAAGTTCGTTTTGAAGTTTGGTTAATTTTTGTTCGTTTTCATTTACATACGCCAAAGTCGAACTTTTATCCGAAATCGCTTTTGCAATCTTACTCATATAAGAAGCTCGCTTTGAAGACACTTCCAAAACAGTATTCAAATATTCATTTCGTGTTGTAGCTAATTTATTTTGAGCCGAATTAAGTTTTGCAGTAGACTCTTTCGCTTTTAGTTCTTTATTTTCCAAATCCGTTTTTGAAGTCAGTCCTTTTTCAAAAAGTTCTTGTTCACGTTCGTATTGAATAATAGCGTTTCTATACTGCGTTTCGATAGCCACCAAATCGGCACTATCTATCGTAATTTTGTATTTTAATTGCTCTACTTTATTTCTGGCTTGATTTATTTCTAATCCCATAGCCAACCTATCGGCTGCAATTTGTTGATCTAACGCTACTGCTTTATCTCCCAAAGAACCGATCGCATCGTCCTGAGCATCAATCTGGCTTGCCATTCTATCGGTCAAATTGGGGTCAAAATAATAATCTTTCACTTCCGAAATTCTCGCAATAGTATCTCCTGCATTAACAAATTGCCCTTCTTGAATGTGCCACGCTTCTATACGTCCACCCACAACAGGATATACTTTTTGAGGTCGGTCTTCTGGACGGAGCGCTGTAAGCTGCCCAAAACCTGCAATATTTTGTTGCCAAGGAAGAAACAAAAATGCAATTCCTGCTACAAAAAGTCCTAAAGACCAATACGCAACTATTTTTCCATAACGGGGCGTTTGTAGAAGTTCGAAGACATAAAAATCTTCAAACAATCTATCTCCTTCTGGCATTCTATTTTTCGAAATTCCTAACATATATTTATTCTTGTCTTTTTTTGTAAATTTATCCTCAAAAATAAGCAATTTTTACTTAAAAATAATGCTATCCTAGTAGTATCAAAGATAATCGTTTCATTTAAAATTTGTTTTCTACTACTAAGTACCGTGTAACGTAAGTTTATTAATAAAATTAATGACGTTTTATACTCCAATAATCCTCGTTGACGGCAAAGCCTCAACGACGGTAGAAAAATACTAACAAATTTATGTTACTTATCAATATGAGTGACATTTTCCTACTTTTGCATATAAACTTGTTTTCGACACAATAATAATTTGCTTTTTCCATAGAATAGGGTTTGCAAACTCTATTTTATGGAAAAAAGACGATTGCAAAGAATAATATTTGGCAACTATTTGTTTATTTATAAATGTCACTTATATTGACTTATTGGGTATATTTAATTTTGACTAAGTAATTAAGAGATACAATTGAATTTCTAAAAAACAAATAGGTAAAATTTTGAATTATGATTTTTTTAAGTTAAATTGGTATAAAGAAGGTTAAAACATTTTCTATTACTCACTATCTAGTAGAAGATAATCTACAAAAATAGAACACAAATAAACAACACACTTACTTTTTTATTTACAAAAAATCAAACCAGAATTTATGAACTTTACACCCAAGAACAAAGCAAACGATAAAGCAACAACAACAAAAACTTATCCTTCCGTTAGTCGTTACATGGCAACGAATTTAATTACTTTTACTCCAGAACAAGCCGTTTCGGAAGTAATTGATATTTTTTTAGAAAAGAAAATTTCGGGTGCGCCCGTTCTCAACGAAAATCAAGAATTAGTAGGAATTATTTCTGAAAAAGACTGTTTGCGTGTAATGATTGGTTCTGCGTATCACAATCAGCCAATGAGTATGGGAAAAGTAGCCGATTTTATGACTCGAAATGTACAAACAATTTCTGAAGATCAAGACGTTTTGGATGTCGCTCAGGCATTTCTGAATACACCCATTCGTCGCTTTCCTGTTTTGAATAAACAAGGGAAAGTAGTTGGACAGGTCAGTCGTAGAGATATTTTGAGAGCTGCCGATGTGATTGAATCTACTACTTGGTAGAAAGAATAATTTTTGTCCTTTATAATAGGTAACGAATATAAAACATTTCCTGCTTTTTTTTGGTGGTGTAATAAAATTATGTTTAGTGTTTTTCGGCTTGATAAATAAAGTCTCTACACCGTTTAAAGGTAGCGATTTGATTTATCAAATTGAACTCTTAATTACCAAACACAATTTTGTTACATAACCTCTTTTTTTGAAAGTGGGAAGTGTTTTTTTGATCTGCATTTTGTCATAAATCTTGAAAAACTATATTTAAGAAAGAAAAGAAATAAGTAAGTTTATCAAAGACCACAAAACTGAAATGAAAAAGTATTTACTACTAAACATTATCACGTTTATTTACAGTCTTGATTACCAATAAATTAGCAAAAAACGAAAAGTGCTTATTTTTTCATAGAACTGGGTGTGCAAACTCAGTTCTATGGAAAAATGAACATTGCTAAACTAACCGTGATAACCTTTACTGTACCCTATTATTTTTTTGTAGGATAGGATAGTTAAGGATTTATAGGATTGAAAATACAGATAAATACAACTGAAAGGCAGCGAAGCTAAATAATTTTGATTAATTGTAAGAATACTACTAACTTTAATCTGTATAATTTGTGTTATAAAAAATAGTAGGGTAGAGTAAATATTTACTAAACAATTACTAAAACAAAACGCAAAAAATGTAACTTTTTAATTGTTTGATAATTTTTATAAATGTGGAAAATCATTGGTAAAGACACCAACAATGGCTAGTTTTATACTATTAGACATTCTTTTTATCGTTGTCGGTGTCCCACCGACGACTTCCACAAAAACTGTCAGACAACCAATTTTTTTCTAAATTATATTATTTCATAAGTTTAAATGCTTCTCTTCTACTCAAATTACTCAACTCATTTGCTTCTACAAAGTTAATTACCCAATTAGGGTTTGTTTTGCTGTATTCTCTCAAAACCCAACCAATGGCTTTATTGATAAAGAATTCTTTCGAACCTGTTTTTGAACTTATTAGAGAATGAATAATGAAAGCGAGTAAGTCAGTATCCATATTTTCTTTTTCTTTGAGTTGGAAAAGTAATGCAGAACGTTGTAACCAAATGTTATTAGAAGCAATCCATTTCTTTATATAAAAATCTCTTTCTTTTGGATAAATTTTGAAATAAGTATTGATAAGTTTTGGTGCAATAAAATCTATTGTATCCCACCACGATTTATTTGTTGCCATAAACTCAAATAATTCTATATCCTTCTTATCAAACTCTTTTTTGTATTGGAAGACTAATTCTTGTGCAAAAAGTTGGTAATCTCGTTGTGATTTTTGCCATAGCATCTTTACAAGACTTTCTAATTCATCTTTTATAGGTAAAAATTTATTATCCAAAAAAGGTTTCGTAATTTCTCTTCTTTTAGGCGTTTTGATTCCATAATACTCAAACTGATTTCGCATATATGCTTTTTGCTCTAGCGCAATTTTAAGATTTGCGTTTTCTTCAAATTCAATTTGCAGGGTTTGTATGAAGGTACTCACTATGAATTACGTAATATAAAAATGTGCTATCCTATTTTTCTGTAAAAAAAAACAGCAAGAAAATTAAAAAATGAAGGTTAATTAAATAAAAAACAGTATATTTGCAAACTACTTAAGAAAAAACTTTTCTTTTGTACAAATTTCCAGCTATTGTTTACTGATAGCTCATTATTCAACTTTATATAAAAAAACAATGAAACTAGTTAAAAATTTCTCTAGAATTGTCTTGATTTCTGCATTTGCTTGTTCTGTAGCTCTCTACTTCTTGTAAAAAAGATGAGGAAAAAGATTGTGGTGCATCAGCGAATAAAGCAAGTACAGCAGGTCAAACATATGCTTCAGATCCTTCAGTTGCAAATTGTAATGCTTACAAATCTGCTTTGAAAGCTTATGTTTCAGATTGTGGCAAAGACAATGATCTTACTTCTTTTGAAACGGTACTTGAAAACCTAACTTGTGATTAATATGTACTAATTTTATATCTATTTAGAATATACTCTATCTAAAATTCTTGTTTTTAGATAGAGTATTTTTTTTGTAAATAAAAAATTATAGTGTTTTCAAATTTTAAGACAACTTATTCTTAAACATTTCATAACCAATTTCTCTAACTAACTCAAATTCATTACTTTCCGTCCAAATTCCAATAGAAGGATGTGGAACGCCATTAAAGGTAGAAGTTTTAACCATTGTGTAATGAATCATATCATCAAAAACAATTTTATCATTAATCTTCAATTCTTCTTTAAAAGCATAATCTCCCATTCCGATAAAATCTCCTGCCAGACAAGTAGAGCCACCAAAACGATACACATGTTTTCCTTCACTCTTCGAACTTGTAGTAGCATCTTCGGCATTCCAAATTTTTGGTTTATAAGGCATTTCCAAACAGTCTGGCATATGCGCTGTAAAAGAAACATCTAAAATTGCTACTTCGATTCCTCTGCTATCGATAATGTCTTGAACCGAAGCAATTAAATAACCAGTTTGCCAACCAACAGCTTCTCCTGGTTCTAGGATAATTTGAACGTTGTACTTTTCCTTTATTTTATTTAATAGTTTTACTAAAAGTTCGATGTCATAATCTTTTCTGGTAATATGATGCCCACCTCCCATATTTAGCCATTTACATTGATGCAAAAGATGACCAAATTTTTCTTCTACATGAATAAGTGTGCGCTCTAGTGTATCTGAACCCTGCTCACAAAGTGTATGAAAATGTAACCCTTCAATTCCTTCTGGAAGATTTTTGCCTATTTTATCAAAGGTAAGTCCGAAACGAGAACCAGGAACACAAGGATTATATAAATCTGTTTCTACTTCTGAATATTCTGGGTTGATACGCAAACCTGCTGATATTTTTTTGCCTGTTTTGGCTTCATTTTGAGCTAATTTATCTTTAAAACGATCGTACTGGGAAAGTGAATTAAAACTAATATGATTTACGTAAGTCATAATTTCACCAAATTCTTTTTCTGTATAAGCAGGTGCATAAGCGTGAACTTCCTCTCCAAATTCTTCAAAAGCCAGACGAGCTTCATATAGCGAACTAGCCGTACATCCATGTAAATATTGACGCACTAAAGGAAACGTACTAAACATCGAAAAGCCTTTTAAAGCACAAATAATATGTACTCCTGTACGTTTTTGGACACTATCCAAAATTTCTAAATTTCGGCGAAGTAATCGTTCTTCCAAGACAAAACAAGGCGAAGGAATTTGAGAAATATCTATCATTTTTATTAGTTAGAACTAAATGTTGTCAGTAAGGATTAATTAAAAATTACGACTACAACTTATTGATTAGCTAAACATTCAATAATAGTAGTTTATTTAATTTACATTTCTAAAAATACCGACAACGGCATTAGGGTTTATAAAGAATTATATTTTCTGTAAAGTTAATTTTATTTGAGATAGTTTGAAAAAAATATTTATTTCTTTCGTGGCAATAGTAATTTTTAAATATAGCTTCAAAATTTCATTCAAAAAAAACTCGTGTGCCTTCGTGTTCCTTAATTTATCTTAGTGGTAATTTGTATTTGCATTCTCGCTTTAATACAACTTTAAAACTTCTCTCACACTTCCATATTCTAATAATAATTCTTTTGCTTTTTCCTTCGAAATCTCTAATTCTTCTACCAGAAAACGTGTTCCTCTTTCGATAAGTTTTTGATTAGAAAGCTGCATATCAACCATTTTATTTCCCTTTACTCGTCCTAATTGTATCATTACAGAAGTCGAAATCATATTCAAAACTAACTTTTGTGCTGTTCCTGCTTTCATTCTCGTGCTTCCTGTTACAAATTCTGCTCCTACAATTACCTCAATTGGAAACTGACTTGCTGCTGCCACTCCAGAATTTTTGTTACAAACAATACAACCTGTCAGAAGTCCGTTTTCGTTTGCTTTTTCTAATCCTCCAATTACGTAAGGCGTTCTGCCAGAAGCTGCAATTCCTATCAATGTATCGTTTTTGGTTAGATTATAAGAAGATAAATCTTTCCATGCTTGATTTTTATCATCTTCGGCAAATTCTACGGCTTTTCGGATTGCAGCATCTCCACCAGCAATCAAACCAACTACTACATCGTGAGAAACGCCAAAAGTAGGTGGACATTCAGACGCATCAACAATTCCTAACCGTCCACTTGTTCCTGCACCTATGTAAAAAAGTCGTCCTCCATTTTTCATTCGGATTACTATTTCAGTTACTAATTTTTCTATGTCTTCAATTACTTCTTTGATAGCAAAAGCGACTTTTTGGTCTTCTTGATTTATGTTGAATAATAAATCTTTGACAGACATTTTCTCTAAATCTGTATAAAATGAATTTGATTCGGTAGTGGTCATTTTGTTGTATTATTTTTATAAAAAGATAGTTTAAATTATTTTTTCTTATTACTTATTTGAGAAAGCAAAATAGCAGGTAAAAGGCTTATCAAAATAATCAAAAGTGCTGGTAAAGCCGATTGAGCTACAAATTCTTGATCTGCTAATTCATACGCCTTTGTCGCTAAAGTATCATAATTGAAAGGTCGCAAAATAAGTGTCAAAGGTAATTCTTTGCTCACATCTACAAAAACCAAAAGTAAAGCCGTTAGCATAGCAGGACGAAGAAGAGGAAATGTAATTTTGAAAAAAGTCTGTGTAGCATTTTTCCCTAACATTCTAGAAGCCGATTCTAAAGAAGTTCCTATCTTAATCAACTGACTTTCAATAGGCTGAAAACCAACCGACAAGAAACGAACAGAATAAGCATAAATCAAAGAAACGACAGTTCCAGAAACAAATAAACCAATTTTTATATCAAAATTATTCAATAGAAAAGAATATAATTTTTTATCAATCCAAAGAAAAACACCCAAAACTCCAACAGCAATTACAGCCCCCGGAACGGCATAACCCATTGTAGCAATTCGACTAATTGACTGTTGAAAAAATAAAGAAAAAGGATATTTTTTGATAGAATGTAAAAGATGTATAAAAACGTAGCCATTTGATTTATCAAATTTTCCTTTCTTACCATCTTCTCTGCCGTTGCTCGTGTCCTCATGAGCGACATTAAAACCACTCTCGCCGTTGTTGGTGTCCTCACCAACAACATTAAAACCACTAATTCTTTTCTGATAAAGTCCCAACAAAATAGCTACAATCACAACTACAAAAGCACTCAAAAAAGATAATGTAATCGTGTGAGAAGCCAAATTATAAATTTCTTCATTCAAAACATTACTTATTCCTTTGTCTTCAAATTCTTTAATTGTCCATAAAATAAGCTGCAAAACAGGAAATCCGAAAGCAAAACAAAAAATAATTCCACAATAACAAAAAGCAAAAATTTGTTGATAGACATTTAATGTTTTTCGTGGCATTTGAGCCGTGTTTTTATCATCTGAAAAAGCCATTCTACCACGCTGATTTTTCTCCAAAATCACTAACAAAACAATCATTCCCAAAAGGCACAAAGCTAGTTTCAAAGCAGCTTTTACATCTCCAAACTTTGCCCACGCACTAAAAATTCCTGTTGTAAATGTTTGTATTCCATAATATTTGAATGTTCCGTATTCATTCAACACTTCCATCATGACAAGCAAAAGTCCACCAAAAATAAAAGGACGAGCAAGTGGCAAAACAATTTTGAAAAATGTATAAATAGAAGATTTTCCCAGCATTTTTGAAGCCTCCCAAACACTTCCCAGTTGATTCGAAAAAGCCGTTTTACTGACGGCATACACATACGGATAAAGAGCCAACGACATAATAAATATTCCTCCCCAATCAGACATAATAGGAATAGAAGGCAAATCATTTTCTCTCAAAAAAATTCCAACTCCACCTGTATAAGAAAGCGTTGCAGCGTATGTATAAGCCAAAATATAAGCAGGAATAGCAAGAGGTAAAATTAATGACCATTCAAAAAATTTGCGCCCAAAAAAATCTGTAGCCGAAACGAGCCAAGCTGTAGGAAGACCCAAAAAAAGAACTCCCAAACTGACACCAAAAAGCATTTTGAAAGAACCGAACGTATAATCAACTAAAAGATTTTCAGAAATATGTTTCCAAGCCGTGCTACTTTCTTCATTATTACCAAAATCAAAGGCAGTAAAGAGATATAAAATTGGCATACTCCAGACCAAAAGAAGCCCAATTACTAAAAAGTAAGACAAATAAGAGAACAAATAAGAAAAAATCGATTTTATTTTGGACATTATTATCAATATTCAATAAAATTCAATACTTTTTGCTAATTTTGTGAGCAGAAACAAATATTCTACAAAGGTAAAACAATTACTACAAAATTGAATTTAGAATTTTGTATTTTCGTATCTCATATGTAGCCAACAGCTTCCAAGCTGTTGTGAATAGATTCTTAACGACAGTTTCCAAGCTGTTGTGAATAGATTTCTAGCGACAGTTTCCAAACTGTTGTGAATAGATTCTTAACGACAGTTTCCAAACTATTGTGAATAGATTTCTAACGACAGCTTGGAAGCTATCGGCTACAGTAATTCCAAAAACTGTCATCCAAAACGACAAAAAATACTATGCTCAAAAATTTGCTTATCAATAATTATGCGCTCATAGAGCATCTTGAAATAACACCTGATTCTCATCTCAACGTCATTACAGGCGAAACAGGTGCAGGAAAATCTATTCTGCGTGGTGCATTAGGACTTTTAGCAGGAAACAGAGCAGACACAAAAGTGCTTCTCAATCCTGATGGAAAGTGTGTCATTGAAGGAACTTTTGATATTGCTAATTATAAGCTCCAAAAAGTTTTTGCAAAAGAAGATATTGAATATGATACGACTTGTATTATTCGAAGACAGATTGCACCAAATGGTCGTTCAAGAGCATTTATTAATGATATGCCTGTTCCTTTGGATTCTTTGAAAAGGATTGTTGTTCATTTGATGGATATTCACGCCCAGCACGACACAATGCAGCTTTTTTCGAATGATTATCAAAGAAATGTGTTGGATTTGTACGCAAATACAAAGACCTTAATAGAAATGTATGGACACGAATTTAAGCAGTATAGAAAGATTATAAAAAAATATGAAGAGCTAAAAAATGAAGAAATACGTCTTCGAAAAGAGTATGACTATAATATGCACCTTTTGGAAGAACTGGAAAAAGCAGATTTAGAGAAAATCGATAAAGAAGAATTAGAACAAGAATTAGAACGATTAGAAAATGTAGATTTTATTCAAACTCAAATGTCCATTGCCTTTAATTCTTTGTCTGATGAAGAATATTCGGCAGAAAATATTTTGAGAGAAGCTGTTCATGCGCTTTCAAAAACGCAGTCTTTTTCGCCTTCTTTCGAAGCTCTTTACAATCGTCTGAATAGTGCGATGATAGAAATTCAAGATATTGCAAAAGAGATTGAAGCCGAATCTGAACAGTTGGTAACAGACGACGAAACGGCACGAGTTGTAAAACAAATTTTGAGTGCTTTGTATCATTTGGAAAACAAACATAATGTTCAGAGTAGTGAAGAATTAATTACTATTCGAAATGATATTTCAGATAAAGTAAGAAAGGTAGAAAATTTTGATGATGACTTAAAGGACTTAAAAGAAGAGATTTTGAGAAGCAAAGCTTATTTGACAGATTTAGCAAATCAACTAACAGAGCAAAGAAAATCAGTTGTAGAAGATACGCAGAGCCAGATAAATTACCTTTTGGGAGAATTGGGAATGCCGAATGCTCGTTTTCAAATCGAAATTACACCCATTCCTCTTAGTCCGTCTGGTGCTGATTTGGTAGAATTTTGGTTTTCTGCAAACAAAGGAATTTCGCCTCAACCGTTGAAAGATGTTGCTTCTGGTGGAGAGTTTTCTCGTTTGATGCTTTGTATAAAATACCGTTTGGCAAAACATATTTCGCTTCCTACTTTGGTTTTTGATGAAATTGATACAGGTATTTCTGGAGAAATTGCACTCAAAATGGGTAAAATAATCCAAGATATGTCCAAAACGCACCAAGTTTTGATTATCAGCCATTTGCCACAAGTTGCCTCTCAAGGAAGTACACATTATTTTATTTATAAAGATAATTCGTCTGACCGTACTGTTTCAAGAATCAAAAAACTATCTAATGACAAGAGTAAAAGAAATTGCTCAAATGATTGGAGGTTCTACGCCAAGTACGAGTACGTACAATAGTGCAAAGGAACTTTTGCAAGTAAAATAAATTTATTTTACTGCGTTCAATTAGTCATACATTAATTGTAGAGTTTGAAATTTAGCTGCGTCACTGCGTAATGTTTGTAGAAAGTAAGTTAAACCAAAAATGAACCATGAAATCAAAACAGAATTACGAAATATCATTTCAGGAAAGAAGCAAATTAGCAAAGGAGATTTTATCCAAACAATTGCCAACTACCTTAGAAGAAGCAAAACAACAAGTAGAAATGCTCAAAAAGGGGAGTTTACAAAGCAAGAAGAAACAGAGTATTTAACAAAATACATTTCTGATAATTATTTGTGGATAAATGATTTAGAAAACTATATTTACTTATCCGAAGGAGCAGAACAGAAAGTGTATTTATCTAAAAATACAACTCATGTTTTGAAATTAAATACTACTGTTTTTTACGAATTTTGGATAGATTATTTTCATAGTTTATTATTTCATAATTATTTTTTCCCTGATACACTTTATGAATTAGTGGGTTTTTATTATGATTCAAATGAACTATGTGCTGTTGTAAAACAGAATTATATAAAAGCTGATAGTTTGACAGATTTGGAAAATGTAAGGCGTTTTTTGAACAAAAACAATTTCTTTATAAAGAAAAATAATGATTATTACAATTCAGATTTAGGTCTAATTTTGGAAGATTTACACGATGAAAATGTACTTACTTCTAACGAAATGTTGTTTTTCATTGATACCGTTTTTTATAGTACACCTTCATTTTTTGAATAGAAATTCTTTTACTATTCGCCCTATTTCTCAAAAAAAAGAAATAGGGATTTTTTTCAAACTATTTCAAATAAAATATAATTCTCTTAAATTTTAGATTTTAATTCAATTTTTTTATAAAAATGATAGATATTTCTCAAATTCTTTTTACTGACTGATGTTACGCAATTAAAATGAAACCCACGAATTTATTCGTGGGTTTGGTTCTCTAAACTTTGATGTTGCGTAATATCAGTTACTAATTAATATATCTTTATTCAACATCGTCAATTTCTCTATTCTTTAATTTCTACTTCTCAATTTCCAAATTTTTGCTGCTGCTTCTGCTTGTCCTTGTAGCATTTGCAAACCGTTAATAACTTTTGCTCCTTTTAATTTTCCCTTTTTCAAAAAAGTTGTCTCTTTTGGATTATAAACCAAATCGTACAAAAAATAACTTTCATCTAATTTTGAGTAATTTTCTTCTGATAAAGGTGCAAAACTATCAATATTTGGATACATTCCTAAAGGTGTAGTATTGATAATTAATTTATACTCTAAAATATTGATTTTTGGATAGGGAAGAGTTTTGTAAGTAGAATTATGTTGAGTTTCGTTTATAGAAGAAGAAGCAAAATCAAACTTTATATTCAAATCTTGTAAAGCTACTCTCACGGCTTGGGCTGCACCACCCGTTCCTAAAATTAAAGCCTTCTCTTTGAAAATAGTTTTAGCATCTATATTCAAAAAAAATTCTAAACTATTTTTGAAACCTATGTAATCTGTATTATATCCTGTTTTTGTTCCGTTCGTTTCTATTTTGATAGTATTTACTGCACCAATTTTTTTTGCAGTTGCATCAAGTTCATCCAAAAATAGAATAATAGCTTTCTTATAAGGAATGGTTACATTAAGTCCTTTTAAAGAAGGATTTTTTTTAATCAAATTTTCAAAATCCTCTATTTTATCTAATTCGAAAAGCTCATAAATGTATCCTTCTTGTGGAGAAAGATTGAGATTTTCAAATTTTTCTGTAAAATAGTTCTTTGAAAAAGAATGAGAAAGACGAAAGCCAATGAGTCCAAACATAAATCAGTTGTCAGTAAATAGTGATCAGTTACCAGTTAATTTCAATAAAAATACGAATTACATTTAATATGAGTGACCTTTTCCGATTTCTGCATGCATAAACTTGGTTTTGACAAAATAATAGTTTGTTTTTTCCATAGAATAGTGTTTACAGACCTATGGAAAACAGACGATTGCACAGAATAAAACTTGGCAACTATTTGTTTATTTAGAAATGTCACTCATATTGACAGTATTAAACATAAAGGATAAAAATAATTTCTTTTGAAAGAAACCTGAAGCAATCCTTTCAGAACGCAATTCATTTTAACTGGTAACTGATTCTAAAGATTTAGTTTCTTTGCATCTTCCAAAAATGTAGCTAATCCCTTATCTGTCAGAGGATGGTTGAGAAGACCCATAATCACACTTGAGGGACATGTAACTACATCTGCACCTACTTCTGCACATTGTAAAAGGTGAATGGTATGGCGAATCGAAGCAGCCAGAATTTCTGTTTGAAAACCATAATTTCCAAAAATATCTACTAATTGTTCTATCAAATTCATTCCATCAGAACCTACATCATCCAGACGACCAATAAAAGGAGAAACATAACTTGCGCCTGCTTTGGCTGCTAGGATAGCTTGTCCTGCCGAAAAAATAAGTGTACAGTTGGTACGAATTCCTTTATCAGAAAAATATTTTATTGCACGAACTCCATCTTTTATCATCGGAACTTTCACTACAATTTTAGAATCAATTTCGGCAAGCTCTTCTCCTTCTCTAATAATATCTCTGTAAGTTGTACCGATGACTTCTGCACTCACATTATCATCTACAATATCACAAATCGCTTTATAGTGTCCGAAAATAGCATCTTTTCCTGTAATCCCTACTTTTGCCATAAGTGAAGGGTTGGTTGTTACACCATCTAGAATCCCTAACTCTTGGCATTCTTTTATTTCTTGAAGGTTGGCTGTATCTACGAAAAATTTCATGTTGTTTTCTTAAAAAGTAGTGAAAAATTTTTATTTTGATAATAAACCTTATCACGGTTAATTTAGGAATGTTCATTTTTCCATAGCGACAGGTTTGCAAACCCATGACTATGGAAAAATAAGACTGTTTTGCTTTTCTATAACTAATTGAACTAATTGATTAATAGACCTGTAGATGACCGTGATAACGTTTACTATAATTCTTATTAAAAATAAATTTAATTTGTTTGGTTTCGTTTAAAATTGTCTTGCAAACGTGTGTTACGAATATTTTACAAATATGCGTTTTTTCTCTCAAAAAGCCTTTTGTTTTTTTAATAAAAATCCAACTTTTTGTATTTTTGTAATTTTTAATGCCCAACTTCTTCATTTCCTATTTTTATTTTATATCTTTCGTTTTATTTCTCGTTTCATTTCTCATTTCCTATTCTCCAAATAAGATGCACAATTTCCCTTCACCTATTGAATTTTTGAAGAACCACGATTTGCGAAAAACACCTTGTCGAATGGCAATTTTGGAATCTTTTCTAGATGCCCAAACGGCTCTTTCTCATCAAAATATCGAACAGCTTGTTGGAGATGAATTTGATAGAGTTACTATTTATAGAACATTAACTTCGTTTGAAGAAAAAGGGATTTTGCATAAAGTGCCCGACATGACTGGACAAGCAAAATATGCACTTTGTGAAAGCAATTGTAATCAGCATCAACACAAAATAAACCACGTTCATTTTAAATGTCAAAAATGTGAAAACGTATATTGCTTATCTCAAATTCAATTACCAGATTTGAACATGCCAGAAGGTTATAAAGTAAAGGAAGCCGAATTTTTGTTAAGTGGAACGTGTGATAAGTGTAATTTTTGATTACAGAAACAACAATGGGAGTGGCATTTATCAAACTCTGTATGTTATCTTTAGCAAAATAATAGTTTGCTTTTTTTATGAAATAGAGTTTGTAAACCTTATAGAAAAAAGACGATATTTATTCTATGGAAAAAACAATCTTTAGTTAGATAGAATAAAATTTGATAAAAGCTAAAATTTATTATCTATTAAAAGCTATTCTAGAATTATTCTAAACTCATTATACAAATCAAAATGAACAATTTGTCCTATTTTATCCTTTCTGCTTTCATCATTTTGACTTTTTCTAACTGTACAGATCAAGATCCCAAAAACGTACAAGCAAGTGAAGAAACAGAAAAATTACTTCAAGATTCTATAAAAAACATAGAAGAGCAAAGAGCTGAGTTTGTTGAAGATTCGTTGAAACGAATAGAACTCCAAAAACAGTTGCAAGCAAGAGCAGAAGCAGATAAAAAAGCCTTTTTCGAAAAATTAGAAGATTCGGCAATGATTGAACTCATAAACTATGATTTTAGCTTAGTGTTGGATATTCGGTATGCGACAGAAGATAATTTTATGAAACAAAAAGTGTATCCTTGTCCGAAAGCGTTGCTACGAAAAGTTGCAGCAGAAGCACTTTTTACAGCACACCAAAAATTTAAAGAACAAGGATATAGAATAAAAATCTATGATGGTTATCGTCCTCTGTCTGTTCAATGGATTTTGTGGAATACAACAACAAACAAAAACTATGTTGCCAATCCTAGAAAAGGTTCAAATCATAATAAAGGCTGTGCTGTTGATATGACGTTGGTAGATTCTTTAGGAAATGAGCTAAATATGGGAACTGGTTACGATTTTTTTGGGAAAGAAGCGCATCATACTTTCACAGATTTTCCAAAAGAAACAAAAGATGAGATTTTGAAAAATAGAAAAACATTAAAAACGATAATGGAAAGTGTAGGGTTCAAATCAATTTCTAATGAATGGTGGCATTATGATTTCAAAATTAAATATCCTGTTTCTGATTTGCCTTTGCCTTGTGAATAATGTTTTATAAAACGTATATTTACGCATAAAAAAAAATGCTACTAACTTGCTGCAAAAAAACATAATTATACGTACTCGTAAAAGTTTATCTCATTTTATTAAAATAACTTCACAATCTTACTCCCAAATTGTATGAACCGTTTCGTAATTCTGTTGTTGGCAGTCTCTACTTTCTTATTCTCAGCCACTTCTCCTTTTTCTGCTACTTCTTCTTTTGATTCAAACTCTGTTTTTGTTTCTGAAAATGACTCGGAGAGTGATAGTACGAAATCTTCAGAAAATCGTATAGAAAATACTTTAGAAAATAATTCTCAAATTCCTCTGAAACTAGAACCAGAAGTAAAATTAGAAAAAGAAGTAAATCCATTACAAAAACAAGTCAAGAAACAGAAAACGAAGCGCAAACCTTTCCAAAAACTGCGTCAGTTTAATCAGCTTCGTAAAGTAATCAAACAAAGCAGAAAAAGATATAGAGAAAATTTCCCTAAAATCTCTAGAAGAAATAAAGATTGTAAAGATTGTCCTGACGTTCCAGCTAATAAATTAGATTGGAGAGTTGGCGTAGCTATTGGTTGTGCTATTGGTATGTTCGTTATTCCTTTTTTCGGAGCATTTTTTACGGCTGCTTTCGTATCTACTTCTGTTGGAAATACTGGAATAGCTGCTATACAAGTTCTGGTATCAATAATTCCACTTATATTAGGTATAGTTGGTCTAATTACAGGAATTGGTGCGTTAAAGAGATATAGTTACAAAAACGATTGTGAAAATTATGTAGCAAATCGCAAAAACAGAACAGTAGCTCTTATTGCTACTATTATATGTGGTCTAGTTCCTCTTTCAGTTTTGTTATTACTTATTCTTCTGATTTTGGCGTTGGCATTTGGTGGTTTTTAAAAAAATAAGCAAAACAATTTTTTTTATCAATTAAACAAACTAATTCTACTTTGCTTTGGTTAAGATAAATAGTTATCCTAATTTGGAAACTTAACTTTAAAAAAGAGTAATTTCTAGAAAAAAAATAGATTTTCTGTTTGGATTATAAAATAAAAATAGTACTTTTGTAACCGATTTGAGAGGGAAGTAAAATAGAAAACCAAATTTCTATTTTATGGTTAGGATATTTTTCTCTTTTGAATCGAATAAGTCAAAATTTGACTTTTTGCTTGCCCTGTAGTTTAATTGGCAGAACACCGGTTTTTGGTACCGAGAGTTGAGGTTCGAAGTCCTTGCGGGGCAACAGTTATTTTTTTTCTAATTTTACTTTTTTTTAGAAAAGGTTGTTTTAGAATTTAGTTTGTGATACTTTTGTATTCAAGTTTTTCAGAGTTATATAATTGCCCTGTAGTTTAATTGGCAGAACATCGGTTTTTGGTACCGCGAGTTGAGGTTCAAGTCCTTGCGGGGCAACTTTCTATAGTAAAGAATAATCAGACCTTTATTTCATTTAATTGAAATGAAGGTTTTTTTATGCGATATGATTCCGATATGATTTAATAATTAAAAAAAATATAGAAAAAGGAATTATTTTTGAATTATTTTGAACGAGCGAGGGTTATGTACTTGAATTTGAAACGGTAATTTGATTGAACATCAATTCAAAAAAATATTACTATTCAATAAACATGAGCAAAACTAAACAAAACCTTCAAAAATTGATTTATATAAATAGATTATTAATAGTATGATAAATTACACTACATATAGAATAGATAGTAAACTAAATGAGGAATTAAATTCTACATTTGATTTTACTTCTTTTTGTATAAGTGATTTTTTTGTTTTAAATCTGATCAATTTATTTATTAATCTATTTCCAGTAAAAACGCTTCAAATTCAGTTTTATACTCTTTTAGAAAACAAGAGAACAGCAAATACGCCAAATAGCGAATATTTACAGAATGGACAAGATAGACAAGATATAGGAGGCGAACTTTCTCCTTTGGTTGAGTTTGTTGATAGTTTTGTACATAGTTTTGCTTCTAGTTTTGATAGCGTTCTATTTTCAAAAGATTTTAAGATTTATATATGATATTTTGTAGCCTTGAGAGCAAACTTTTTAGAGTTAGCTGTTGAGGTTTTTTATTTGCTCATTTTTCAAACATTTAGATTTTGAAGAAGAAGCAACTCTATTCGTTAAATTATTATTTTAAAACCCATTTATTCCACAATTATTATGAGCAAATTAAATAAACTTCCAGTATTCAAAGAAACAGTATATCTAATATTAGACAAAGAAGCTTCGCATAAAGAAGAAGCCGAATTTATGAAATTTATAGCCACTTCAACATGGCACAGAGAATATTTTGAGAGTGAAAAACAATTGCATACACTCATTAAGAAAAGTATAGAAAGACAACCCGTTCCGTTCAATCTACAAGAACTTATTCAAGGCAAACTTCACGAAGAAATGGCTGCCAACAAAGACATGGAAAGTGAAAAACAAACAGAGAAAATTAGAAAAAACTAGAATTACAAATTATTTAGAAATTGTAAAAATATCAAAAAACTCTTGATTGAATTAAATAAGATTCAAAACAAGAGTTTTTTTTGTGCAGTTATATTTTTTAGAACGGCAAATCATCTTGATAAAGTTCTGTTGGAGTTTCGTATTCTAGTACATTTTTTGGGTCTTCTATTTTTATGTGTGTTATCTTTTTAATTAGATTTTCAATATCTTGCTGCAACTTTTGAGGTACTTCTGCATTGTACATTCCTTTAAACTGAACTATACTTGTGTCTTCTTTATGAATTTGTATATCGTATTCTTTTCCTTGATACTGTATCGTAATGAATAAATAAGACAACATTTCTCTGACATAACTAGCAATACAATGACGCTGCTGCAATCCTTGAACAAACATCTTACGAGGAGAATCTAATATCTTGAATCGAATATCTTTTTGAGTGAGTAGCTCAAAGAAATTTGTTTTTATATCTATTTTCTCGTTACTAAAATCATTAATATCTTTCTCATTTAGCTTGAAGACTAATCCGTTGTGTATTTTTCTTAACGCATTCTTACCTTTTGGAATATAAAATTCTAAATCTAACTCATAATACATAGACAATATTTCTGACACATACGTAGAATCGTGATAAATGATATTTAGTATTGATGGTGTTTTTTTGTAATAATGTTCTATTAATAGTCGGATAATTGAAGCGTTGATTCTGTCTTCTATTGTTATCAAAGAAATAAACTTTTTAGTACTTATAAAATCAAATCCTAAAAAGTTTTTGAACAGTTTGAAAGATGAAAATTCTGCTACGATTGCAAATTGCCATAAGATTCTGAATTCTAATAACCATTCTTGAGAAGTTCCATAAACTATCAAATTAGATACATCTCTTTCTATGTTTTCCTGTCTATATTTTCTTTCCATATAAAAAAACGTATTCAAATCCAATTTTTTATATATAGGATACGTACTTGTTTTTATCAATACTGTTCCGTTTGGCTTCAATGCTAAATAATCCTTTTTTGCTTTTTCTTTTGTCGGTTGTCCTATTTTGTGTAATGTCAATTTTGTAACAGAACGAGCTGTATAGACTTCATCACTATTTTCGTATTCTGAATACTCTAATTTGATAACACCATAATACATTCCTTTTTTGGTCACTTTTACTTCTTCAACACACTTTTCAAATAGTTTTCTCTTTTTCTCTAGTTTTTCCTTTTCCATTTTTCAAAATTGATTTTGATTTTTTCCATAAGAAAAATCTATAAAACTGTTGTTTCTTTATAGACTTTCTCTTTCAATTATTTTATTATTTATTTTTATTATTTATTTCTCTACTCGTTTTAATTCACTTTCTTTAATTGTAAGCGAGTACAACTCTTTTCCATCTTTGTCTTTATAAATAATTGTCAAAACCCTATCTTTTCGTTTTCCTTCAATTTCAATAACTGCGTAATTATGTTTTCCTACAATAAATGAATCTTTAATGGCTGTCGGATTTTCATTTTCTTTTGGCGTTGCAGAACCTGCTGTAAGTGAAGAGGAAGTAAAATCATACAACGGATAATCTTTTTCACGTTCCATTTTAGTAATTACGCTGTGATGACGGTCGCCTGTAAGAAAAATTACACCTTCAATATTTTGCTTTTTGATAGCCTCTAAAACTCTTTTACGTTCTTCTTTATAGGTAGCATAATTTTCAAAAATTGCACTTTCATTCAAAATCTGTCCTCCAGCTACCACAAACTTAAAAGGAGCTTTACTTGAAACTAACGATTCAATAAGCCATTGAACCTGTTTTTCGCCAAAATAACTTTTGTTTTCTGCTTCATAATCTTGCGCTTGTCTGAAAGTACGATTATCTAACATAAAAAATTGTGCATCGCCCCACAAAAACGTACTAACTACATTATTCGAACCTTCTATAAGATTAGTATTTTGAGAATGCCAAAAAAGTTGAAATGCTTCTGTCGTAATGTCTTTATTATGGAATGTATAATCCGAATCATTAAGACCAAAATCGTGGTCGTCCCAAGTAGCGTAATTATGAACACCTGCCAGAAGAGGTTGCATTTCTGGAAGCGAACGAGTATGTGTATATCGATGCATAATGCCCGAACGACTACCCCAATCGGGTTCACGCAAATAGGTATTATCTCCACCCCAAATCATAAAATCAACGTTTTCTTTGTGAAGAGCTGTAAAAATTTCATATTCACTTCCATAGCCTTTCCCCGGTCTATCATTTTTTTCTTCATTTACATAGGTACAAGAACCAAAAGCAAATTTGATTTTTGGAGGGTCAGTTCTATATTGCCAAAGCAGTTGAGTTTGACATTTTAATTGGTAATCAAAAGGAATTTCTTTGTCGTCAATTATTACTTTATATTCATAATTTGTAGAATGTTCAAGATTACGAAGAACTGGTTTTGCTACAAAAGCTGTAAAAGAATTTGTTTGAATAGGTTCTGTAAATTGAAAGGAAGTATCTAAAATAGCTTTGTTAGTATCCAAATTTAATTTCGGACGATAGCCAATTTGTACTTTTGCAGCTTTTTTGGTTTGTACCCATAAACCTACTTCGCTCATTTCGGAATAGCCAACCATTGGTCCTGATTGTACTAATTCTGTTTTGAAGTCTGTTTTGAAGTCTGTTTGAGCAAAAGACGAAAGATAAGTTAGGTTGAGAAAGCAGAAAATCAAACACGTAACTAATATGTTACTATTTTTTATGTAAAAATTCATCTTACTAAACGATTTTAATTATGAGAATAATAATTTTAGTGTAAAAGTACGTATCTTTTTAAAGAATGATAATTGATTTGATGTTACTTTACTTTAAATTTTGCGTATTCATTTACCTTTTCGAAAATTGTAAATTCTCTTTCAGATTTGTACCTTTGTATGTTAGTAGAAAAAACTAGTAATAGGTTTATTCTGCCATTTTGTCGGTTTGGTTTCATTAATTTTACTTTTTTATTTGTTTCAAACGAATTTGGTGTAAAATTGAAGCAAAACAACGTCTTTGCTTAATTTTTGAAATAAGTAGAAAGGCAAAGGCATCTGATAAAATCTGCAAACCCAAAAAGAGCAGCTAAATATACAAGCAATAAATAAAGAACTATATAAAATATTATGTTAAACTCAATAACAAAGGTGGTCGCTAAAGTTTTCGGTACAAAATCGGAACGAGATCGCAAAAAACTTGTCCCCTATGTACAGTTAGTAAATACGGAGTACAAAGAACTCTACCAACTTACAGACGACCAACTGAGAGAAAAAACTCGTGATGTGAGAACAGAAATAAGAGAATACGTCTCTGAAATAGATGCAAACATAACGGAATTTAAAAAGCAAATTGCAGACGATCCAGAAATGGACATCAATACAAAAGAAAAAATATTTGTACAGATTGATAAGCTAGAAAAAGATAGAAATATAAGATTAGATGAAGTATTAGATAAAGTATTGCCTTTAGTTTTTGCAATTGTAAAAGATACAGCACGACGTTTTACAGAAAATAAAAAATTGACTGTAAAAGCAACTGACCACGACCGTAGAATTATCCAAAAAAGACAACAAGAAGGACGTTATCAAGAAGGAATCGAAATTGTAGGAGAAGGAGAAGCTGCTCAAGCTATTTGGCACAACAAATGGACAGCCATGGGGCAAGAAATCGAATGGAACATGGTTCATTACGACGTTCAAATAATGGGTGGCGTAGTGCTTTATGAAGGGAAAATTTCGGAAATGGCGACAGGAGAAGGTAAAACATTAGTGGCAACTCTTCCTGCTTTTTTACGTGCTTTGTCTGGTAAAGGTGTTCATGTAATTACGGTGAATGATTATTTGGCAAAACGAGATTCTGAATGGGTAGCACCGATTTTTGAGTTTCATGAGATGAATGTGGATTGTATAGATAAGCACCAACCGAATACAGAAGCGAGAAGAAAAGCATATGCTGCTGATATTACTTATGGAACAAATAACGAATTTGGTTTTGATTATTTGCGTGATAATATGGCTCGTGAAACAGAAGAACTTGTTCAGCGTGGACATTATTTTGCCATGATTGATGAGGTAGATTCTGTTTTGATTGATGATGCTCGTACACCACTTATTATTTCAGGTCCTGTTCAGGATGCAGGAACACAGGAATATGATATTTTCAAACCTCGTATTGAAAAATTGGTTGCTCTTCAACGAAAACTTTCGCAAGACTTTTTACAAGAAGCAAAGCAAAAAATAAAAGCAGGAAACGAAAAAGAAGCTGGTTTGCCACTCTTTAGAGCTTTTAGAGGATTGCCAGAATATAAGCCTTTGATTAAATTTTTGAGTGAGCCAGGTATGAAGGCTTTACTTCTCAAAACTGAAAATGAATATATGGCAGATAATGCTCGCCGTATGCCAGAAGCCGATGAGCCATTATTGTTCTTTGTAGAGAAAAAACAAAATAAGGTTCAACTTACCGAAAAAGGAACGGCAGCAATTACAAAAGATGGAGAAGATCCACGTTTCTTTATTCTTCCAGATGTGGCGACACGAATTGCCCGTATAGACAACGATAAAGATCTTACAGACAAACAGAAATTAGAAACAAAAGAAAAATTACTTACTGATTATTCTATCAAAACATCACGTATTCATACCGTTACGCAACTTTTGAAGGCTTATACGCTTTTCGAAAAAGATACCGATTATGTTGTTATGGAAGATAAAGTAAAAATTGTAGATGAAAAAACAGGGCGTATAATGGACGGTCGTCGTTATTCTGATGGTCTTCATCAAGCCTTAGAAGCAAAGGAAAGTGTAGAAATTGAAGATGCAACGCAGACTTATGCAACCGTTACGCTTCAAAATTATTTCCGTATGTATTATCGTCTTTCTGGTATGACAGGTACAGCCGAAACGGAAGCAACAGAGTTTTGGGAAATTTACAAACTTGATGTTGTAATTATTCCTACAAATCGTCCTATTCAAAGAGATGATAGACAAGATAAGATTTTCCGTTCGGTGCGTGAGAAGTACAATGCCGTTGCTGATGAAATTCAAGTTTCGGTAGAAGCAGGAAGACCAGTTTTGGTAGGTACAACTTCGGTAGAAAATTCAGAAGTATTGAGTAGAATGTTGCAGATGCGTAAGATTCCACATGAAGTTTTGAATGCCAAGCAGCACCAAAAAGAGTCAGAAATTGTAGCCAAAGCAGGAGTTTCTGGAAACGTTACGATTGCAACCAACATGGCAGGACGTGGAACAGATATTAAACTCTCGCCAGAATCTAAAAAAGCTGGTGGATTAGCAATTATCGGAACAGAGCGTCATGATTCTCGTCGTGTAGATAGACAGCTTCGTGGTCGTGCTGGTCGTCAGGGAGATGTTGGAATTTCTCAATTTTTCGTTTCTTTGGAAGATCCATTGATGCGTATGTTTGGTTCTGATAGGATTGCTAAGATTATGGATAGGTTGGGACTGGAAGAAGGCGAAGTAATTCAGCATTCTATGATTACAAAATCTATCGAAAATGCACAACGTAAAGTAGAAGAAAATCACTTTGGTTCTCGTAAAAATCTACTTGAATACGATGATGTAATGAATCAGCAGAGAGAAGTGATTTATAAACGTCGTAGAAATGCCCTTTTCGGAGAGCGTTTGGAATTGGACATTATGCTTATTTTTGCAAAAGTATCAGACCAATTAGTTGCTATTTATAAAGGAGATTTCGAATCGTTCCATTTAGAAGTATTTTCTCTTTTGGGTATTCAGACTCAAATTACAAATTCAGAATTCCATTCTTTAAACGATCAAACACTTTCTCAACGTCTGTATGAAGAAGCGTATAATGCGTACCGTCAGAAAAAATAAAGATATTGCAGAAAAAGTAGTTCCGACGTTGGAGAAAATTTATGCAGAACGTGGTGCAAATGCAAGGGAAATAATTATTCCAATTACGGATCAGCGTAGAATGGTACAAATGCCAGTCAATATCGTTGAAACGATTGAGAAAAAAGGAACAAACTTAGTTTCTACCTTAGAACAAACTATGGTACTTTCAATTATTGATAATCTTTGGAAAGAACATTTGAGAAACATGGACAATTTGAGACAGCAAGTTCAGATGGCTCGTTTCGAACAAAAAGATCCATTGGTTATCTATAAAATGGAAGCCTTTGATTTGTTTAGAGCATTGTTAGATGAGATTAATCAAGAAATTACATCGTTCCTTTCTCGTGCAAAACTTCATGAACCAGATCCAGAAGAATTACAAGCTCTTCAAAATGCTCAACGTCGTCAGTTGGAACAACAAATGCGTAGAGAACAAGATGCTAGAAGACAAATGGAAGTGAATCGTGCTGATGAAGTAGATACCACAAGCGATAATCAAAGAGTACACGGAACGCAGCAAAATATCGCTCCAACTGCGCCAAGAACAGTTTCGCAAGAACCAAAACGAAATGATGTAGTTACGGTTCGTTATAAAAATGGACAAGTAAAACAGGCCAAATATAAAAGTGTAATGAGCGATGTCAGAAAAGGAGATTGTGTAGTAATTTAATTACTGTAGAACACTCTTTAGAGTGTTTTGTATTCGTACTACATACTAACATTAAAAAGAGCAACTTCAATTTATTGAAGTTGCTCTTTTTAGGTTAATCTCACTTAATTTGGATGGTTTTAGTTTTTTATCTACAGAGTAGCAACGGTATTGTTTTTCAATTTTTGACACATTAAATTTCAAGATTGTGCCACTCTGTAGCTAAGAAATAGCTATTACAAGTTTTGTAAATGAGATTTATAGTGAGGTATACTAAAGGTTATCACGGTTAATTTAGCAATGTTCATTTTTTCATAGAACTGGGTTTGCAAACCCCAATTCTATGGAAAAATAAGTACTTTTTTTTGCTAATTTATTGGTAATCAACACTATAAATAACCGTGATAATGTTTACTACTAAAAAACTAGACAAATCTAATTTTCAACAGGCGTTTACATCGTCTATCTGCTTTGCTTACTTGTATCATTGGGAACTAATAGCTGTTTGCTGATAGCTGCTTTATGTCTCATTTCCCGAGCAATAATTGAGTCTTGAAGTTGTTGTACAACTTGTCTGTGCAGTATAGATTCTTTTTGAGATTCTTTCAAAAGTTCTTTTTGTCTATCGGTTTCCAACATTTGAAAAAAAGCTAAGCCTCCTAAGATTAGAATTACTCCTAAGGAAACAACGGCTACCAAACGCATTTTTTTACTTGTTTTTTTTACGTTTTCTTCTGTTTCAACTTTTACTTTTTGAGTGATCTGTTCTGTTATTTCGTCATTAATTTCTCCTTCTCTGTTTTTTAATTTCTCCTCTATTTCTGTTTGAACGTAATTTTGGACGTAACTTTCTAAGGCTTCAGTTTGGATATTTTCCTCTTCTAGCCATTTCAGAATTTTTTCTTCTTTCTGTTCTTTTTCAGAATCAGATAATGCAATAAGAATGCGTTTCATATATTTTGATACAACTAACAATCGTTTTCTCTCAAAATTAGTCTAGAATAAAGTAGAAAATAATGAATTTGACAAGATTGGAACATAGATAACCAAAACTAAAAAAAAAGAAGGAGAAATAATAGTATTTTTTTTAAATTATCGTTAGTCAGACCCCAACAATGGTAGAGATGGTAGATAATAAAAACAAAACCCACCAATTTGTTTGTACAACATGACCTATCATTGTTCTTCAAATAACACAAGTACTTAATCAGAATTAAATGTGCCTAAGACGTAGTAGTTCAAAACGTATTCTCGTTCCCTATGTTCTCTGTAAGTCTGTGTTCAACAAAAAACACATATAAATGATTCTTTTTAGGTACTTACGATTTTTAATTCACTTTAAAAAGTCCATATTTCAAAATACAGTAAATAGCTCTGAAGCCATCTTTCCAACCAATCTTTTTGCCTTCTTCGTAGGTTCTACCGTAATAAGAAATACCTACTTCATAAATTCTTATTTTCGGAATCCTTGATATTTTAGCTGTAATTTCGGGTTCGAAACCAAAACGATTTTCTCTAAGTTTTAAGTTTTGAATGGTTTCTGTTCTGAATAATTTATAGCACGTTTCCATATCCGACAAATTCAAATTAGTGAACATATTAGACAAAAAAGTAAGGAATTGATTTCCGATAGTATGCCAAAAAAACAAAATCCGGTGTGGATTACTTCCCACAAACCTAGAGCCATAGACTACATCTGCTACGCCCATCAAAATAGGTTTGAGCAAATCATTGTATTCAGCAGGGTCATATTCTAAATCTGCATCTTGAATAATCAAATATTGTCCTGTTGCTTTTTGTATTCCTGTATGCAAAGCGGCACCTTTTCCCTTATTCTTTTCGTGTTCGAAATATTGAATAGATAATTCTGGATTATCTTGGCTATATTTTTCTATTACTTCTTTTGTATTATCTTTCGAAAAATCGTTTACAATAACAATTTCTTTTTCAAAATTACCATCTAGTTTTACGTTTTTAATCTTATCAAGTATAAAATGGATTGTATTTGCTTCATTGTAAGCAGGAATAATAATAGAAAGTAATTGATTCATTTTTTAGAATTGGTAAAGTAGAAATTTTGAAACTTAGTCAAATTACTACATTGAAATAATGTAATTGCTTGAATTATCAAACGAAATTAGTAAGAAATAAATACTATTTAGGATATTTAATTTTCCTGTAGATAAAAAATATCATAAAAATCTAATCTTTGATGAGCATAGCCTAATTCTTTGAGCAGAGAGAGTTTTTCTTCTGGGTATTCCATCCACGTCAAAATTACTATCATTTTATATTTTTTATCTTTTATTTCGTTTTCTATATTTATGTATTTGTAATCTTTACGCATACAAAAATCAGGACTTGATATAGAACATCTATTCAACTCTACCGTGTTTTTGATAGAAGTGTAATAATTTATAATATGTGAACCTGTTGCCAAAACTGGTTTGCTAGTATTACCGTTTTCTGCTATTTTTTCTATTTTCTCAAAATCACTTAAATAATTATCTTTCTCTGTTTGTATTTCTATAGTTTTTACTGCAAAATCAGCAGTAGAAAAATTAAATACTAGTACAACAAACAAAGAAGAAACAATACCTATTTTTATGTAATTATTCAATTTTATTTCGCTTAAAGTAAGTCCACAAGCAAATAAAAGCATTCCAAAACTAGGAATTAAATAAACACTATGTATCATAAAAGGAGTCATAGCAACTGCATAAATTAAACCAACTACAAAAGGAACTATGTATAAGGAAGACAAATTTTTTCTATAAATATTGTAAATAGTAAGTAATAAACTTGTTATAACAAAAACAAACAAAACAGGATTATTTGTAACCAATTCTATCCAATTTTGTAATGCAGATACTCGTTCATATTCTGCATTTCCATCTCCAAAAATTCTGTAAGCATAATTCAACCACGATTTTATCATTGCACCTTTAATTACTGCTCCTGCCCAAAAAAATAAAAGAGTAATCAAAAAAGATATAAACGCTCTCCACATAGAAGAAAAATCAATCAGTATTTTCCATTTTCCAATCAGAATTATAGCTAAAAAACTGCCACCCACAACTACCAAAGCCATCTCTAAAGTCAAGAATAAAATTGCTACGCCTATTCCCAAAATATAAGAATATGTATAATTAGTTGGCTTTAAGGAATAATTTTCTAAATATTTCATCAAAACACCTAGATATATAATAGTTGCTAATAGATGAAAAACGTGATAATTGAGAAGTGTAAAAGATGCAAAAGCAAGCTAATGAGTAATAAAAAAACCAGCAGCAATAGACATACAAAAATAAGAAAATGGATTTAATTTGCCCATAATCCATAAGCTACCGATAAAACTCAATGCTGTAAGCCAACCCAAAATTACATTACTCCACCTAAAATTACTTTCCTGTTGAAGCGCATCAGAATCAGTAAAAAAAGACCAATAGAAGATAGGTAAAGTAGGATGTAAATGTCTTCTTAATAAAGGGTCTAAAGTTTCGTTAGGAAGAGTAGCCGAAATTTGAGTAATCTTTTGTTCGTCTTTTTGCACCTTTGCTATACCTAATTGTAGGTAGTTTATCAATCCCATTCCCTCCAATTCTAGAGCATTTGTAAGAACACCTAATTTTGTAGCTTCTACATAATCTACCTCATCCCAATTTAAAGGATAAGAATGATAGGTAAGTTGATTTTTTGTAAAGAAAAAGAGTGAAAATAATAAAATTAAACTTCCAAATAAAGTATATAAATGACGCATTTGTTTTTTAAATAAGAGATAGAATGAACTCAAAGCAGTAATTTACTGAATCAACATAAAATAAATAGGCATTCCGACAGTAATATTAAAAGGAAAAGTAACGGCTAGAGCCATCGGAATAAAAAGACCAGAGTTAGCTTGTGGAACAGCAATTTTCATCGCAGCAGGAACGGCAATATAAGATGCACTTGCAGCCAGAATTGCAAATATAAAACGATTGGCAATATCATCGGTAACAAAACCACTCAAAACAGCCGTAATGCAACCATTAAATATTGGAATAATGATAGCAAAAAGAACAGCAAACCAACCAGACTTTAAAAAAGCACTTAGTTTCTTACCACTTTCAATTCCCATTGCTAAAAGAAAAATAGCCAAAAATCCTTTAAAAATATCTGTTGTAAAAGGCTTAATTCCTTCAGCTTGTTTTTCATCTGCAATAAGTCCGATTACAAGACTTCCCAAAACCATCAAAACACTACCATTTGTAAAAGAATGAATAATTATATTTTTGAGTTCATTACTAGGAGATAATTTTTTTGGAGGTGCAGCATCATACGTATCGTCAATATGGTAATCTTGCGTAGGAATCATAATTTCCTCTTCTTCCTCTACCAAATTAGCGTTTTTTTGTTCATCTTTTTTATTGTAAAGCATAATCAAAGCTACACCCACAACAATCGCAGGAGCTTCCATAAGAGCCATAACAGCAACCATGTGTCCACCAAATTCAAGGTTTTGAATCTCCAAAAACGAAGCTGCAGCCACAAAAGTAACAGCACTTACCGAACCATACGCAGCAGCAATCGCACCAGCATCAAAAACGGAAAGTTTGCGCTTTAAAATAAAAAAGCTATAAATAGGAACGATAACGGAAAGAAAAATTCCAAACAGAAGAGAAAATAAAATCTCTAAATCAAAATGACTGTGTGAAAGTTCTTGTCCACCTTTAAAACCAATAGCAAAAAGAAGATAAAGAGAAATAAATTTGACCGAACCAGCAGGAATTTCTAAATCGCTTTTTACTTTTACAGCAAAAACGCCTAACACAAAAAATAAAAGTGTAGGGTTGGTAAGATTGGAAATTAGTAAATCAAAATTCATAAGTTAGAATTAGAAAAAGTAATGTTGTGAAATCAATTTGTCAAATGTAGTAAAGATTTTTCAGTTCTGTTTTATGAATTTTAACGTTTTTGGAAAATGAAGTGAAAATAATTTAGATTTGTATAGTGAGATAAACAAACCTACCTTTGAATTTTTATATAAGTTATTCAACCAAAATAATCAACTCCTTTATGAATCTATCAAAGTCATTTTTCCTTCTTATTCTGTTTTTCGTAATTTCCTTTTCTGCAAAAGCTCAATTTTCGGCTTCTTACTATCAATCAAATAACCTTTCTAAAATAGGTTTAGGCTATGAATTTTCAGACAAGATTTGGTCAGATGTGAGAATGTATGGAGGTTTTGAATTAGAAGATTTTACGGTTCAGCCGACACTTTTAGCAAATTTTGTTCATAAAGAAAAATTTGATATTTATGCAGGTTTGGGTCTGACAGTTGGTTTGTTAGAAGGAGTAAATATTCCTTTAGGTGTTCGTTTCAGACCTTTAGAAAGTCATAAAAATATTTTTGTTCATTTGGAAGCCGAACCTTTATTTCAGTTTGAAAATGATGGAAATATTCTGTTTGCTTCTTTTGGTTTGCGCTATGTTTTTAATAGAAAAAATAAAGAATAAATTTAGTTGTTGGTGTCGCTTCGCTAAAACACCAACAACGGCAGAGAAGAAATATTTTTATGTAGAAAGAGTAAGCAAATGTAGGAAAGGAATTTGAATTTTAGTTAAATTTGTCTTAATAAACTTACTATTTCTTAAAACTATGCAAAGACATTTCAAGTATTCAAAAGGGTATATCAATATTGATGATACAACTATTTATTTAACAGAAACAGGAAATTGGTCTGAAACGAAAATGCTTTCTGAAAAAATGAGCAATCAATTATTTAGAAGGTATGGAAATGCTATTGCTATTCTGCTGTTTAGTTTAATGATTGCGCTTATAGGAATATTTGTATTTATTTCTAGTCCGAAATTCAGAATTGGTGGAATAATAGGAATAATAGCAGTTTTATTTTTCTTTTATCAAGCTGTAAGCTCTAAAATGGGTTACAAATTTTATATTCCAAAAGAAAAAGTAATTAAGGTATCTTCTCACAAAAATATTTTATTTCTTAAATTTAAAAACGCTTCTCAAAAAGAAGAGATAATTAGAGTTTCTGATCTTGAAAAGATAGAGGAAGTAATATCGTTATTAGATAATTAAGAGTTGAAAAAGCTGCTGGTAAAGAGTATTTTAACTTTACCAACAACTAAAATTTTAAAACTAACTTCTATATCGTTTCAATAATTCCGAATACGCATCAATGCGTCTATCTCTAAGAAAAGGCCAAATTCTGCGAACATTTTCGCTTCGTTTCATATCAATTTCTACGACATTATTCTCTTCTTTTTCCTTAGTTCCCTCAAACAAAAATTCGCCTTGCGAACCTGTTACAAAACTATTTCCCCAAAACATAATTCCGTCTGTTACGCCTGTAGAATCTTCTTCAAAACCTACACGATTTACAGAAATTACTGGCAAACCATTAGCAACTGCATGTCCTCGTTGTGAAATAATCCAAGCATTTCGCTGTCTGTCTTTTTCGTCTTGTGTATCGCCTTTTTCATAACCAATAGCTGTTGGATAAATCAAAACTTCTGCACCTGCAAGAGCCATAAGTCTAGCTGCTTCTGGATACCATTGATCCCAACAAACCAAAACTCCCAAACGTCCGACAGAAGTATCAATGGGTTCAAAACCTGCTCCTTTGTCTTCTAAACTACGTTTTTCATAATCTCCCGGTGTAAAATAAAATTTTTCATAATAAGCAGGGTCATCTGGAATGTGCATTTTTCGGTACATTCCTGCAATCGTTCCGTCGCTTTCCAACACTACGGCTGTGTTGTGATAAATTCCTGCTGCACGCCTTTCAAAAATAGAAGCCACAACGACAACACCACATTCTTTTGCCGTTTCTGCAATGGCATTTGAAGTATAACCGGGGATAGTTTCAGCAAGGTCGAAATAATTTACATCTTCAGATTGACAAAAATAAACATTGTTATGAAGTTCTTGCAAGACGACTAAATTCGCTCCATTTTTGGCGCATTCTCTAATTCCGTCTTGACTTTTTTTGATATTTTCTTCTCTGTTTGTGCTGCAACTTTGTTGGACTAATCCAACTTTCAAATTTTTCATAAATTGATTACAAATTAAAATTACAAAAACTCTACTAGTTTAAAATCTAAACAAAATAATACGATTAATCGTAACTTATGTTTGAAATGAAATTAACTGGTAACTGATTACTACTTACTGATAACTGTACAATGGATTTTATACAAAAACTCAAAAACCGTTTGGATTCTCCTCTTCGTCCTGCTGAAAAGGCACAACGATTAATGGAATCTTCGGCACGAACGAAAGAATTTTCATTTCAATACAAAGAACGTAAAAAAACACGAGTTGCAGCCGTTTTGATTTTACTTTATCCATTTTTAAATGAAGATGGAAACGACCAAAATAACGATAAAAGCGATTGGAAAATGCCTTTGGTCTTGCGTCCTCCTTACGAAGGAATGCACAATCACGGAGGACAAATTGGACTTCCGGGAGGAGGAAAAGAAACGCAAGACGAAGATTTAATGACGACTGCTATTAGAGAAACGCAAGAAGAAATCGGTGTTATTGTTCCAAAAATCAATATTTTGGGTACTTTATCGGATTTGTATATTCCACCAAGCGATTCTATGGTTACACCTTTTGTTGGTTTTTTGGATTCCAGACCTACATTTATTCGTGACCCAAAAGAAGTAGATAGAATTATAGAAGCTCCACTTTCTTCACTCAAAAATCCAGAATTACGTTTGCAGAAAAAAGTTACTTTAGCGAATAATATAGTTTTAGATGTGCCTTATTTTTCTATAAATGAAGATTCAATTTGGGGAGCAACAGCAATGATGTTGAGCGAATTTTTGCATTTGATTGAGGAGATTGAGTAAAGTGTATCAACGCTTGCTAAGGTTTCGTTACCTCAACCATTAGCAACGTTTTTTTTAGTATGAAAATTCGAAAAAGAAATAAATTTTCCCTTAACAATCGTTTAGTAATCTGAACGTTGATAATGGGAATTATGTAACTTTGCAGCCTATTCTAAAACCTCAAAATCTGTCTGCTGCAATGAAATTTCTATTTTACATTTCTATTATTTTCTTATTTTTTTCGTGTAAAGATGAAGAAGAAAAACAACAAATCAATCAAAAAATATTTCGTTATAATGAGTTAGAACTTGTCAAAACACTTAATCCACTTGCTATAACTAACGAAGCAGAACGCAGAATTGTACACCAAATTTATAATGGACTTTGGCGATTAGAAAACGATGGAAATTTTTATCCTTCTTTAGCAGATTCTACTCTACAGATTGATAGTTTGACATGGGAATTTGTCTTGAAACCGAATATTGAATTACATAGCACTTCTACAAAAGAGTTTTTAGAAGCAAAAGATGTAGTAGAAAGTTTGATAAAATGGGCAAAAAGTGATAAAAATGAAATTCCAATTCAAACCCAAATCTTTAAAGAATTGATAGGAACAGATTATGAAAAAGCGTTTGAGGTAATTAATGAAAAAAAGTTTAGAATACATTTACAGATTCCTTTTTCTCCATTCATAAAACTACTTTCTTGTACCGAAAGTTTGATTGTACCGAACAAAAAAAGTCGTTTGGGAGATAAATTTTCGCCTGTTGGTTCAGGTGCTTTTTATGTAGATTATTTTGAAGATAATCAGAAAATAACATTAAAGAAAAATCAAAATTATTTCCATAAAACAATCAAATTAGATACGCTTCCTCTTTTAGATGAGATACAGGTTTATTTTTACCAAAATCCAGAAGATATTGCCTACAAAATCTTGAATAATGAATTAGATTGGCTTCCTTCTACTAAGCAAACTCAAAGCGTTTTACCTTTTATTATCCAAAAAGAAAGAGAATTAGATCAGAAAAAACATAAAAATAATTCAAATAATAATACAGATAAATCTGAAAGTCAAAGTAATCGTTTTGTTTCAAAATTTATTCAATTAGATTCTTTTCCAATTTTGCAAACGGCAGGTTTTGAGGTTCAGATTTTAGATACTTCTGATGTAGAATTGAATGCTAATTATTTTACGATTCAATCTTTTCAACAGGCTTTGAATATGGGAATTTATAGAGAAGAATTTAAAAAAATAAGTTCTTATTCTGCACCAGCTCACGAAGGAATTTTTCCGAACATTCTACCTAAGAACACGCAAGATAAAGCAGACGGTTATTATTTCCATCCACAAAGAAGCAAAGAAATTTTACAGAAAATAGGTTTTGATTCTACAAAGGTCATAAAGATTTTTGCAGAAAAAAGCGATACAATTTGGGTAAACTTAGCTAGAAAGCAATGGAAAAGTTTAGGAATTAATTCTATTCTTTATTTGAACCAAAAAATAGATAAAATCAATAAAAATAAAGCTGATTTAATAGCAACACATTTTAAGATTTCTTTCGCAGATGAGAGTTTTCTGTTTTGGAATTATTTTAATGTAAAAAGTTATGACGAATTTTTAGTAGAAAAAGAAGGTTTTTTGGATTTTGAGAAGGAAGAGGTAAAAACTAATTCTGAAAACAAAATTCAAAATGATTCTACTTTTAGGTTTCCTAAGATTGATAAAAATGATTTATATTCCATCAAAAAATTAGGCTTTGATTCGCTTTTTATAGAATACTTGAAGCAAAAAAATGAAATTGAAAGGGAAATTTTATCTAATCAACTCAAAAATAAGTTGATTCGTTCTGCTCCTTTTATAGAAATTTTCTATCTCCAAACGCATCAAATTAGGCGTTCTTATATTGCCGAACTTGTTCCGAATGCGTTAGGAATTTATCATTTTGATAGACTTGATAAATCTTTTTTAGAACCTGCAAAGTTGATTAGAGAAGATTATATGTATCACTAAACAGTTACCAGTAAATAGTAACCAGTTACCAGTTAATTTCAAATACATTTTTGAGATTCTGGTTTACCTTTTCAAAAATTGAACATAGAGAGAAAAGAAGATAAAAAAGAGAAGTATAAAATCAATTTTATTCAAAACTAGAATGGAAAATGAAACCGTAATCCAATTTTTGAGAGAACCTACAAAACGAAAAAAGCAAAAAATAGAAGAGTAGAATTTTTTGTAATCAATAAAATGAATTGGTAGTATCAGAGTAGGGAACTATTCAAAACCTCGTTGACGACGAAGCCTCAACAACGGTTGATTATAACAAACCAAAGAAACAAAAACAATTAACACCTCAAAATTTTGAAATCTCTGTTTTTTTAAGAATATTTGTATTCCCTTTCCCTCAAAAAATTGACTATCTTTGTAAAAACGAGAAATGCACACTATAACTACTCATTCAAATTAATAGAATAAAAATATAGCTAGTCAGATAAAATAATTGAAACCTAAGTAATTCTAAAAAGTATAAAAAAGCTCCTTCGTTCCTCTATGAAAAAAATCTACTTTTCTATTTAATTGTTCTAAACCTTCCAATAATAAATACCTTTAATTTAGTTAATTACCAAAATCTGAATTTTGAATTTAGTTTGTTTTAAATTCTAAAATGCTATTTTTGTAATTGGCTTTTTGCGCTATAAAGTAGCTGATAGTTTCCAACTGTCAGAAATATAGTCGTTTGTATAATACCATACAATTATTATAATACGACCAGAAATATAGTTGTTTGTATAATGCTATGCAATTATTATAATACGACCAGAAATATAGTTGTTTGTATAATGCTATGCAATTATTATAATACGACCAGAAATATAGTTGTTTGTATAATACTATGCAATTATTATAATACGACAGTTAGAAACTGTCGCCTACTTATAGACAATTTGAATAGAATCAATAAGAAAAAATACGATAACTCTTTTAGCTACAAATACTTATGCAGCGAACCCATTTCGCCCAATCAGCTTATACGTTAAGTAATTCTATACATTTTCGTTTTCTAATTCATGGTATTACCACACTATTTGTCTTTTGTGGTATTTCTGTTTTTACAAATAACAGTTTTGCACAAGATACAACAACAGTAAATAACATAGATTCACTTCTATTTTACGACCAGCAAATTAAGCCAACTAATACCGAAGGAGAAACTCAAAATCCGATGTTAGAGCCAGATTTGTCGTCGCCACTTCTTCAGCTTCCAGACCCAAGAAGTCTTGATGCCGTTTATCGATTAGACGAAACAGGAGAATTTTATGATGTTTTGCGTCGTGATGAACCAAATTCTTATACACCTATTGGTCGTATTTCGGTAGAAGATTATACAAAACTCAAAACGTATTACGATGATGTAGCCTATTATAAAGAGAAAATCCAAGAAGAAAGTGAAGATGGAGCTGCTGCAACGACAAGTAAAGTTCCTAAAATTGAAGTCGCTTTGCCGTCTGGTTTGGGAAGACTTTTAGGAGGAGATAAAATTGAAATTCAGCCTACAGGTTCGGTGCTTTTAGATTTTGGTGGAAAATGGCAGCGAATTGATAATCCACAAATTCCGATTCGTCAGCAAAGAAATGGAGGAATTAATTTTGACCAGCGTATCCAGTTTTCTATTTTGGGAAAGTTAGGCGAAAAAATGCAGCTCAATGCAAACTTTGATACAAAGGCAGCTTTTCAGTTCGAAAACCGTTTCAATCAAGGTTATACAGGTTATGAAGAAGATATTGTTCAGCAAGTGCAGTTTGGAAATGTGAGTTTGAATACCACAAATACACTCATTACAGGTAGTCAGAATCTGATGGGAATTACTACTCGTTTGCGTTTTGGCAAACTTTGGTTGAATACATTAATCGCAAATCAGCGAGGTGTTTCAGAAAGTATTACGATTCGAAATGGAGCGCAAGGAAAAGAATTTGAAATTCGTGCAGACCAATATGAAGCCAATCAACATTTCTTTTTAGGTCAGTTTTTTAGAGATAATTACGAAGAGGCTTTGCGTGCCGTTCCAAGTATTGTTTCTGGTGTCAATATTACTCGTGTTGAAGTCTATGTAACCAACCGAAATAACGATACTCAAACGCTTCGAAATATTATCGGTTTTATGGATTTGGGAGAAGGAAGTCCATTTAGAGAACGTTTTGCAGGACAAGGTGGAGCAGCAAGAAATGGTGCAAATAATCTATATAGTCAAGTAAAAGACCTTACAAGAACGCCAGACCAACTGACTCAACTTTTAGAAAGTGGAGCATTTAATTTGGAAAATGGAACAGATTATTCTTTCCTTCGTTCGGCAAGAAAATTAAGTAATAACGAATTTACTTTTCATCCACAATTAGGCTATATTTCATTACAACAACCTTTTCGAAACGACGAAATTTTGGCAGTTGCGTATGAATATACATTCAACGGACAGGTTTTTAAGGTAGGAGAAATGATAGAGGATTATCAAAATAGAGATGCAAACGAAGCGATTTTTATGAAATTGTTGAGTCCTCCAACTATTCGTACTGATTTGCCTTTGTGGGATTTGATGATGAAAAACGTGTATTCTCTTCAAGCGACACAATTACGTCCAGAAAATTTTCAACTTCAAGTAATTTATCGTGATGACATTACAGGAATTGATAATCCAAGTTTGCACGAAGGAAGAAATACGGAAGATGTTCCATTAGTTCAGCTTACTAATTTGGATAGATTAAATCCTAATCTTGACCCACAAGTAGATGGAAATTTTGATTTTCTAGAAGGTATTACTGTTCAATCTGACCAAGCACGGATTATTTTTCCAGTTGTTGAGCCGTTTGGAGATAAGCTATTAGAGTTTTTTGATCCAGTTGATGAAGTTCAGTTTATCGATAAATATGTCTTTAATGAACTCTACGACGGAACACAGGCAGATGCCGAATTTTTGGTCAGTAAAAGTAAATATTTCTTGAAAGGTTCTTATCAAAGTGCAGGAGGAAACGAGGTAGTTTTGCCCGGTATTAATATTTCGGAAGGTTCGGTAATGGTGCGTGCAGGTTCAGTAATGCTTTCCGAAGGAGCAGATTATACCGTTGATTATCAGTTTGGTAGAGTGAGAATTTTGAATGAAGGCGTTTTGGCTTCTGGAAAAGATATTACGATTCAGTATGAAAGAGCCGATTTGTTTAGCGTTCAGCAGCGTAACATTATGGGTCTTGATGCCGAATATATTTTGAATAGAGATGTCAAGTTTTCTGCAACGCTTTTGCACCTAAACGAACGTCCGATTATTACTCGTGTTACGACTGGTTTGGAACCTGTCAGAAATACAATGATAGGAACAACGGCAAGCATTCAGAAAGAATCAGGATTTTTGACAAGAATGGTAGATGCAATTCCGGGGCTTGACACAAAAGAAAAATCGACGATTACCTTTAGAGGAGAATATGCACAGCTTATTCCGGGAGAAAATAATGTAATCAAACGAAACGGTGGAGAGGCAGCTTCTTATGTTGATGATTTTGAGAGTAGTGAAATTCCGTATGACCTTACTCGTCAGCCTGTTACGTGGAAATTGGGAAGTACGCCACAGCTTTTTCGTCCAGAAACTGGTTTTGATGGTCTGAATTATTCCTATAAAAGAGCTAAACTTTCGTGGCATACTGTCGATGTAACGGCATTTTTTGTGAGTGGACTTACCAATCAAGTTCCTGATAATATTACTGACCAAGACAAACAAAACCATTATGTTCGTCAAGTAGAATTCGATGAAATCTTCCAACAGCGTGATAATCAGCAGATTAACCCACCAGAAATTACCTTTGATTTAGCGTATTATCCTTCTTATCCAGGTCAATATAATTACAATCCAGAACTAAATGTAGATGGAACGCTTCGCAATCCGAAAGAAAATTTTGCATCTATTACAAAAGGAATTACCTATAATGTAGATTTTGATAATATTAATATTCAATATATTGAGTTTTGGTTAATGGATCCCTTTATTCAAAGTGCAAACGGACGAGTAGAAACGCCAGAAGGACAGGGAGTTCCGAACTCAACAGGAGGAAAATTTTATATTAATTTGGGTAATATTTCGGAAGATGTAATTCCTGATAGAAGGCACGGTTTTGAAAATGGTTTGCCAGTCAATGATGCAGATTTGAACGATGTAGAAGAAACTGTTTGGGGACAAGTAACAACGCAGCAATTTTTGACAGATGCGTTTTCGGCAGAAGAAGGAGCAAGAGCAAAACAAGATGTAGGATTAGATGGATTGGATGATGAAGCCGAACGTTTTCAATTTAGAGATTACCTTGCAGCCGTTCAGCCTCGTCTTAGTGCAACAGCTTTTCAACGTTTACAAGCCGATCCTTCAAAGGATAATTTTAGGTATTATTTAGGAGGCGATCAAGATGATGCAAATAGAAAAATCTTAGGACGTTATTTTGATTTTAATGGAATGGAAGGAAATTCACCAGAAAATGCAGGTACAGCTTCTGCTACCACCTTACCAGATAATGAAGATTTGAACCGTGATAATACGCTTTCCGATTTAGATGGTTATTATCAATATGAAATAGATTTGCGACCAAATCAGTTAGCAAATAATAAATATGTAGTTGATGAAGTAACAACAGAACGCAACGGCGATAGAGTAAAATGGTATCAATTCCGTATTCCGATTCGTGAATTTGATGATAAAATTGGAAGTATTGATGGCTTCAAATCTATTCGTTTTATTCGCTTGTTTATGACCGATTGGGAACAGCCTGTTGTGATGCGTATGGCACATTTTCAGTTTGTGGGAGCGCAATGGCGACCTTATTTTTCGTCTTTGCAAGATGAAGGTTTGAGCCGTCCAGTTGAGCCTTACGACCCTAATTTTGTTATTTCTACCGTAAATATTGAAGAAAATGGAAGTGATGGAGGTGCAAGTTCGAACGGAATTTCGTATGCCGTTCCACCAAATTTTCAGCGTGATACTGATCCAACTTCAATTACGCAAGCCAGATTAAACGAACAATCTTTGCAGCTTTGTGTGGAAGATTTGCAAGATGGAGATAGCCGTGCAGCCTTTAAAAATATTATTTTTGATTTTGTTTTTTATAAGAGAATAAAAATGTTTTTGCACGCCAATAGCGCAACAGCACAAAATGGAGAAGTAACAGCTTTTTTACGTTTGGGAACAGATTTTAAAGAAAATTACTATGAAATTGAAGTTCCTTTGACTATGTCAGCAGCAGGTTCTTCTTTGCCGAATCAAATTTGGTTGCAAGAAAACGAAATTGATTTGCCTTTTGATGCGCTTTACGATACCAAAACAGAACGGAATGCAAGTGGACTAAGTGTAAGAGTTCCGTATGAACGGATTTTTGAAAAGTATAAATTACGAGTAGTCGGAAATCCAGATTTGAGTAGTGTGCAGCTTATTATGATAGGAATAAGGAATCCAAAGACAGCAGACGAACAACCAAAATCGGTTTGTGTTTGGGCGAATGAATTACGAGTAACCGATTTCAATATGGAAGGAGGTTGGGCGACAAACCTACAACTTCAAACACAACTTGCAGATTTTGCAACCGTAAATGCAGCACTTCGATACAGTACGCCATTTTTTGGAGGAATTCAAGATCGGATTTCTGATCGTTCTAGAGAAACAAATTTATTTTATGATGTTTCGGCAGCTACGCAATTAGACAAAATATTCTTGAACCGTTTGGGAATTGCACTTCCTTTGTTTGTAGGTTACGAACAGACACTCGTAACGCCACTTTTCAATCCTCTTGATCCAGATATTCAATTAGAACGCTCACTTGAAACGTCTTTTGACAATGAAGATGCACGACGAGATTATCGAAGTTTGGTACAAGATAGATTGACAAGGCGAAGTATAAATTTGACAAATATCCGAAAACAGCGAGTAAATCCAGATGCAAAAGAGGACTTTTTTGATATAGAAAATTTTGCTGCTTCGGTTTCTTATACCGATTCAAGGCGTTCGAATATTCGATTAGCTACCGATGACTTGCGAGAAACACGAGTAGGATTAGTTTATAATTATGGATTTGATGTAAAACCGTTCGAACCATTTAAGAAAAACGAGTTATTGAATGCGCCTTATCTCAAATTTATTAGGGATTTTAATTTTAATTATTTACCAAATAATATTACCGTTTCAGGACAAGTAAATCGACGTTTTGCCAAAACTCAATATCGAAATGCTCAACTTACCACGGACGGAGTTTTGCCATTTTTTCAAAAATCATTTTTCTTTGATAGAAATTACGCTGTTCAATGGAATTTCACAAAAAGTTTGTTAGCAGACTACACGGCTACGGCTTCTGCAATTATCGATGAGCCAGCAGGAGAACTCAACACACAAGAAAAACGAGATTCGGTTTGGAGTAATGTTCAATCTTTGGGTAGAATGAAATTTTTTACACAAGCCACAACGTTGAATTACCGTATTCCTTTAGACAAATTTCCTGCATTAGATTTCTTGAATGCAGATATTCGTCGCTCTTCTAATTATACGTGGACAGCAAACGCCGTTGGAATAGCTGATACATTGGGAAATATGGCACGAAGTAGCAATCAGTTTTTGATAAATGGACAAATTGATATGCAAAAATTGTATAATAAAAGTCCGTATCTAAGACAAGTAACTGCGCCAAAACGGAAGGGAAGAGGTGATCAAAATAATGCTACTTCTCGTCCGACCGAATCGCCAAAACAAAAGCGTTTGGAATTTAGAATTAAGAAATTTAGAGACAAAACGGAGCGAAAAAACAAAATTCGCACTATAAAACTAGATAGATTAATCAATTCTGTTTTTGTTGATTCTGTTATGATTGCTCAATTAGATTCTTCAAAACAGGAAAAAATCAATGAAAAGTACGATAGAAAAGTCGCTAGATTAGACAAAAGACGACTTCGTATTGAAGAAAAACTCAAAGCAGAAAAAGAAAAACAAAAAGGTAAAAAAGGAGGCTCTTCTGGTGGAGGAGGAATTGGCGAAGGTGCAGTAAAAGCACTTTTATCGGTCAAACGAATTACATTGAATTATTCTGACAATGGAAATACAATGCTTCCAAATCTACTGACGACACCAAAATATTTCGGTTTAGACCAAAACTTTGCAGCACCGGGAGTGCCGTTTGTTTTGGGAAGTCAGAGCAGAGATAATATTTTGGATATGGCAAATAATGGTTATTTATCAAGGTCGCAAGCACAGACAAATCCAATTGTTCAAGACCAAGCCAAAACGCTAAGTATCAGAATGGACGTTGAGCCGTTAAAGGATTTTCAGTTGCAGATAGAAGCACAGCGAACACAAGGCGCAAATTATTCAGAAGTGCTGCGTTACGACCCTTTTACAGACGATTATATTTCAGAAACGGCAGTTAGAACGGGTAATTATAATATTTCATATTTTAGTTTGTCGACGGCTTTTAGTGGAGATGATGAGTTTGGAAACTCTCCTTTATTTGATGATTTCATTGCAAGCCGAGCAACGGTAAAGGCTAGTTTGGATGCAGAAAATGCAGCAGGAGATTATGATTTGGGTTCACAAGATGTTTTGATTCCTGCGTTTTTGTCTGCTTATTCTGGTAGAAGTACTACGTCAGAGTTTCCAAGAATTCCGTTACCAAACTGGCGACTGACTTACAATGGACTTACCAATTTAGCTATTTTTAAAGACCGTTTTCGTTCTATTAGCATTACTCACGGTTATCAATCTACGTATGCTGTCGGAAGTTATACGTCTTCACTTTTGTATGATTTTTCTTATTTGAATTTGGGAGTAACGGAATACAATGTTCCTTTGGCTGACATCATCGACCCAGAAACTGGAAATCTACAACCTGTTTTTGTGGTCAATCAAGTGAGTATTAGTGAGCGTTTTAGTCCACTTATCGGAATTAATATTCGTACAAATAATGATATTACGTTTCGTTTTAATTTTAATAAAGAGCGTACTTTATCTTTAAATTTATCAAATTCTCAACTTGCCGAGCAGAAAAATAATGATTTTGTTTTTGATGTTGGTTTTGTCAGGAAAGGCGTAAAAATTCCATTTACCGATGTAACTCTAAAAAACGATTTGACTTTCCGTTGTGCCGTAACGCTTCGTGATACAAAAGTAATTCAGCGCAAAATAGACACCGACGGAACACAAGACAGCGATTTTACAGGTGGAAATTACAATTTACAGTTCAAACCAACGCTTGCTTACATGGTCAATCAGCGTGTAAACTTGACTGCTTATTTTGATAGAGCTATCAACCGTCCACGATTGAGTAATTCGTTTCCTCGTTATAATACTGCTTTTGGGGTGCAGGTAAGATTTAATTTGGCGCAGTAGGTTTTTGTTGTTCTGTAGTACATGTAAAAGAAGATAATTTTGTAAAGCTATTGGAGACTTAGAAAAAGGTTATAAATAAATAAATTTGAGCTAAATTTAAAATAGCTCGTTTTTAAACTTACACACTTTATGAAACAGTGTCAAAAACTTTTACTAAGTCTCTAATAAAGCTAATAGATCGTTACTCATTATTTCCTATGACACTTTGGTAATGTCTACTCAATCTTTCTGTAAATTGTTGATGAATGTATTGAGCATTTCTGTTAGCCTTTCTTTTTAGCTTTAAACGAAGTTTATAAGAATCGGATTTCCATGTAGACTCATCTACATCTACTTGTACAATTCTATACCATCTTACATTTTTATCTAAAAAAGCAAATTCTTCTAAGTATTCTGACTTATTTTCTAAAGATGAGATACAATAAGCTAGACAGTAATAAGTAATATCTGTGTATTCTACATTATTGTTGATAATTTCTATCCATTCTTCTTTTAATTCTCTTGAAAAACTAGAAAACTTCAATAATTCCACAAATCTTTGTCTACAAAAAAGAATAACAGATAGTAAGGTATTTTCTCTTCTACTCTTACCCTTTCTATGTAGCATAGGTATTTTTTCGTCAACAATATCTTTTATTAAACTTCTAACAAATTCATCAAAAATTTTAATAATACTATGAATCACTTGTTTCCTAAGTGTCGAAGTTTCAAGGTGTGCAGCTCTTAAAACGTTAGAGGCATGTATTACATAATTAATTTTATCTTCAGTATTATATGGATAAATCGTTCTTAAAGTAGATACCTTTCCCAATACACTTGCATCATCAGGTTGCTTTCCTGCATAAAATATATTAGCATTTAACCACCATTCGTCCAAAAAATTATCTATAAGTACCTGCTCATTACTACTTCTAATAGCTTTCGAACTTAAATACTCTTGAATTGTGAGATGAAAAAACTTGTATGTTTTGTCTTCCTTATTAAATATTAATAAGGTTGTTCTATCACATATCGTTTTCATAAAGCTTTTAACATCTTTCATCTGGTCTTGAAGGTCAGGAAGTCTGTCCGATATAAAACTGTCTAAAAAAGATGACAAATCTTCCTGAGAAATAGAATTTAATCTATTTTCCTGCATGTAAAAAGCTATATTGGCTAATATGAATTCTTTCTGTTGGATTTTATATTGCGACGAAATACCTTTACTAGTATCCCATTTATCAAGTAATATATCTATAATTTTATTATAAAGTTCAGTGATATTTCTAGGTAAATCTCTTGTATCTAATTTATCTTCTTTAAAAAGTATAGCAAGAAGTATTGTTGTCAGAGGTGTTCTAGGGAAAGCCTTTAAAATTTCGGGTTTTTTTATGAATCTAATAAAACTGCTATATTCTTTGTTAGTTTCTCCTAAAACTCCTCCAGCAAGACCTTCCATTTCTTTTATAGTTAAGGGTAGAAGTTTATATTTCTTGAATTTTTGAGATAAAAATTCATTATCACTAATATAGTCATGAGGACGAGAAGTTATAACAACTTTTATTTTGTGATATTTTGCTGATAGGTTCTCAACTATATCCAAAATTATATCTTTTATATTATTAGATGGAATTTCATCAAAACCATCTAATAAAACTAAAATGCTATAATTTTCTAGATTTAACGTTTGACGACTTATTGTTTTTAGTTCTTTAATCCTTTCATGTAGTATCTCATTGGCAATTTTTTCACTTGTAACTTTTCCTAATTCTACATACAGAACAAGATTTTCATTTGAGCTAGTTAAAAACTTCAATCCTGTCTTTTTTAATAAAGTTGTTTTACCTGATGTCGCAATACCTTCTAAAAGTAGATGTTTTGTTTCTCTCATAATAGTATCCTCATTAGGAAAATATTCTTTTTCCTCTTTAGAATGTAATAGCTCACTATTTCTGATAAATTTCCTGCTTTTACTAGAAAGAGAACTATCAGTATTAGGAAGATATGACTTTGCTTGACTTACATCCTTATTAAACTTTGCTCTTACTGTTATTTTAGTTTCATTGATTACATCTGTATCAACATTAAACTCTGATTGAAAAAATAATTTACTATTATCATTTGTAAGTGTTTTTTGTAGTTGATTTCTATAGCTAGATAATGCTGATATAGTAGTGTCTATTTGACTTATTACACTAGATAATTCACTAACATACTGCTGAATAATATAAAGGTAACAACACAAAATTTCTTCTACATATTTGGACGAGTTGAATTTAGTTAAGTCCTCATACTCATCATGAGATGTAACGTTTCTTAAATCATATGCTATCTTTAAGTATTCTCCTATTGAAGTTACTCCTCCATCAACTTTATTTTTGAAGTATGAAGGAGGGGTAATTACATCTCGTTGAGTAAACTTATTTACATTAGAATCAGATAGAATATTTTTATTCCTCAAAAAAAACTTCCAAATTCCACTCAAAGAACTTGGTACATTAGAATAGGATAAAAGTTTGTAAAGAGAATCAAGAAATGGTTGTAATTGGACAGCTAATGCATGAGGTATATTTCTATCAGTAAGATTCTCCTTTATAAAAAAATTATCTAGTTGTTCTATGATAGTTTGAGAGTAAGGTTTAATATTCTCTTGACTATGTTCTAGTATAGAATGAAAGAAATCTACTAATTTTAAGATACTTTCTTTGTCTTCATTTGAATAATTTAGACGTGTAGTATACATTTTTACTAAATGTTTCTTTATGTTATTCCAATCAATGGTCATATAGTTAAGGTTTTTTATTTTATAAACTTTTTAAAACGATTTTTAGTTTCACTAAAATACAAAATATTACTTCAATAAACGAAAAATATTCAAATATATGTTCTGCAATTACTTCAACTACAAGTACAAGATAGAATCTTGCGCTATATTAGTTTTTGATAAATCACTTTAATTTTCTTCTTTCATCAATGAACAAACTAATAAAATACATTCGGTCAAAATGAAGAGAGATTTCAAAAGGTTTTAGAGAAAAGTCCTAGTGCAGAAGGCTTTTTACACAAATGTGTGTTATTTTTATCACATAAATGAAATTGTGATCAAATACGAATAAAACACCTATGAACTCTCTCTTCAAAACTTCTCTAACAAAAGATGATTTTCTTTTCAAGAAATTTGAAGAGATACACGATTATATTTATTCTAATGATGGATTATCGCCACAACAGACATTAGAAGAGTTTGTCAAAATTTTGTTTGTCAAGATTTATGATGAAAATGAAAATCTAAATCAGTTTACTATTTCAAGGGCAGAATGGAATGAATTAGAAGCAGGAAAGAAATTTTCTAGCGTTAATGAGCGTATTTCTGCTATTTTTGAAAAAACGAAAGAAGCCTATCAAGATATTTTTGATAAAGACGAGCGCATCAAAATTAGTTCGAATGGCTTTGGGTTTTGTGGTTAATAAATTACAAGGAATTTCTTTATTAAATTCTTCCCAAGATGCAAAAGGTTTGGCATTTCAAAAGTTTTTGTCGCACCATGAAAAGGACGGACAAGGACAGTTTTTTACGCCAGAACCAATTATTGATTTTTGTGTTGCGATGATGCAGCCAAAACCTACCGAAAAAATTATTGACCCTGCGTGTGGAAGTGGTGGCTTTCTGATGTCTGCATTGAGGTATTTACAAAACACTAATCCAGAAAATAATCCAAAAATTGACACTCAAAAAATAGTTTCTCAAAATCTTTTTGGAACAGATATAAATAAAAGTATTGCACGAATTGCCAAAATGAAGCTTTTATTGGAAGCAAATGGAAAAACCAACGTCATTTGTACCAATTCATTAGAAGATTTGGATATTCTAAAATTAAATTTAGCAACAAATTCAAGTTCATCTACTACTAAAAAAATTAATGAAGGTTTTGATTTAGTGTTGGCAAATCCTCCCTTTGGTGCAAAAATTAAAAATTCGTTATTACTTTCTAAATTTGATTTGGGTTATAAATGGAAAAAAAATCAAGAAAATTATCATAAAACAAATTCTATTTATAGCAATCAGAATGCAGAAATTTTGTTTATCGAACGCTGTCTGCAACTCTTGAAAGAAGGTGGTAGAATGGCAATCGTACTGCCAAATGGAAACTTTGAAAATCCATCTTTAGAGTATCTACGTGATTATATAAAACAGAATTCCAAAATTTTGGCTGTCATTAATTTACCACAAGAAACATTTATTCCCTTCGGAACAGGTGTAAAAACGTCGCTTTTATTCTTGCAAAAAGATTCTAATTCTACAAAGGATTATCCTATATTTTTTGGAAGAATTGAAAAATTAGGTTATCAAGGAAATAAAAATGGAACACCACTTTATAAAAAAGATGAATATGGAACAATATTAAAAGACTGTTTGGGAAATCAAATTTTAGAAGAAGATTTTAGCAAAATGATTGAGGATTACAAAGAATTTCAAACCAAAAATACACGAGAAAATCAAACTGAAACAGAAAACCATTTTTCTATAAATTATCAAGAATTAAACGGAAGATTTGATTTTGATTTTTACTCTCCAGAAAACAGGAATCTTTTAAGAGAATTAAAGCAAGGAAAAAATGTGAGATTAGGAGATATTTGTGATAGTGTAAAACTAAAAAGTAAGAAATTAAAAGACCAAAATAAGACCGTCGAATATGTTGAGCTTTCAGAATATCAATATCCATTTATACGAAATTATTAATTCTACTTCTTATCAAGTTTATGAATTGCCCAGTAGAGCAAGTTATGAAATAAAGGAAGGCGACATTATCACAGCCATAGCAGGAAATTCTTTAGGAACAAAAAAACACGCTACGGCATTCGTAAACAAAGATTTTGAAGGTTGTATATGTACAAATGGTTTTAGGGTTTTGAGAAATTTTAAGATTGATAACTATTATTTATTACATTTTTTGAAGTCTGATTTGTTTTTAAAACAGGTTTTTATGTACCGAACAGGCGCAGCAATTCCGAATATTTCAGATACAGATTTATCGAATGTTTTGATAAAAATTCCGAATGAAGAAGTAATTAATGAAATTAGTTCTAAAATGAAAAGAGCCTTTCAACTTCAAGAAGAAGCTAAAAAGCAGATTGAGAGTATAAATTTTGTGTGAAAAAACCAAAAAAAAGCCATTCCTAAACAAATAGAAATGGCTTTTAAAGATGGCAAATAATAAATTCAATTAATCACAATCGTATTGATAGGTAGTTTAAATAGCTTCTTTATATCCAATACAAACACAGAACCCATCTTCCGAAGATATTAAAATTTGCTTTTCAAGATTTACTATTTCAATAAAATTACCATTAAATTCGTCAAATAATTCTCGTGTTTTTGTATTTTTTCCAATTCTTTTTACTAATGTATTTACTGTCAGACTTTCTAAGAGTTCTAGACTTTTACCCCACAAACTAAATGAGATAATTCTATTATTTTTTATAAGAAAGCCAAAATCAGCGTGGTAACCAATGCTTCCACCGTGTTTTTTTACAAGCTCAAGACGTTTTTCTAATGAAAAATCGTTTGTTTCAGACTTGTATAAGAGTTTACCTGTTTCTGTTAGAACCTCTGTTATTACAATACATTCCTCATTCCAAGCCGAAGTAATTTTGTTGCTATTTAGAATGCTATCTATATGGTCGCCAATCTTATAGCCATCTATAGTTACTTTATCAGCTAACATTTCATCTTCAAACAATATTTCAGGGTTACTAATTATATCTGAATTTATCATTTTAAAAAATTAAGATAAATAATAAAAAAAAATTATTACCAAAAACAAGTTAGAATATTCTAATCAATTATTTGCATTTTTGGTTGTGCAAAAAAAGACACCTATATTCATAATAAATATTATAAATATAGGAGTAATTCAACTAATTGATATTTTTCTACAAAATATACTGGCTCAAATCTCTATTCTTCATAAGAGCTTTCAGTTTGTCTTGAACCATTTCTTTTGTGATAGAAACGTGAGCGTTTGGTGGAATGGTATCAGGAATATCAAACAAAATCTCATTCAAAAGATGACTCATAACAGTATGCAAACGCCTTGCACCAATATTTTCAAGTTCCGAATTGATATGAAAAGCAATATCTGCAATTTCTTCTAAAGCGTCATCTTCGTAAGTCAGTTTTACACCTTCCGAATCCAGAAGAGCAATATACTGCTTGCTAAGTGCATTTTTAGGGTCTTTCAAAATCTTATAAAAATCTTCTTTTGTAAGCGAATTGAGTTCTACACGAATTGGAAAACGTCCTTGTAATTCTGGTATCAAATCAGAAGGTTTCGAAACGTGGAAAGCACCAGCAGCAATAAATAAAATATGGTCAGTATTGACAATTCCGTGTTTGGTCGTAACTGCGCTACCTTCTACAATCGGCAACAAATCACGCTGCACACCTTCACGGCTTACATCTGCACCACCACCTTTGTTACCAGAAGAAGCAACTTTATCGATTTCATCAATAAAAATAATTCCAGAATTTTCTGCTTTTTTGATAGCTTCCACTTTCACTTCGTCCATATCGATAAGTTTGAAGGCTTCTTCTTCTAAAAGCAACTTTCTAGCTTCATCTATCGTAACTTTTCGTCTTTTGGAACGGCTAGGCAGCATTCCACTCAACATTTCTTGAAGGTTCATCATCGAAACCTCATCAATCGCACCACCAACTACACCAACACCTGGATTATTACTAGATTCTAATGTAATCTCTATTTTTCGGTCTTCCAGTTCTCCTGCACGTAATTTTTCTCTAAAACGTTCTCTTGTTCTTTCATTCAATTCCAAATCCGAAGTAGGCATTTCATCATTCGAAAAACCAACTGTCGAAGGAGTAGCCGTTGAAGGTTGTCTATTTTTAATTGGTGGAATAAGCGCATCAAGAATAATATCTTCAACGGCTTGCTCGGCTTTCTGTTTTACGGCATCACGCTTTTCAGTTTGTATCAATTTGACAGCCTGTTCCACCAAATCACGCACCATACTCTCTACATCACGCCCAACATAACCCACTTCTGTAAATTTTGAAGCCTCTACTTTTACAAAAGGAGCATTTGCCACTTTTGCCAAACGACGAGCAATTTCTGTTTTTCCGACACCTGTCGAACCAATCATCAGAATATTATTTGGCATAATTTCTTTTTGCATGTCTGATTTTACATGCATACGTCGCCAACGATTACGGAGCGCAATAGCAACATTTCGTTTTGCGTCGTGTTGTCCGATTATATATTTATCTAGCTCCTCAACAATTTGTCGGGGCGTATAATAGATGTTATTGTCAATCATAAAATTTTATTTCTGTATTTTGTTGGTGTCGCTATGCTAAAACACCAACAAAGGCGAGTTAATGCTGATTTATTCTTTAAATTCTATTTGTCAAATTTCGAATTATGTGTTTATTTTCAATTTAATTCTTAATCTAACAAGTATCGTAATTTTTTGTGAGAATAAAAATTGTTATTTCATTTTTATACTCGTTTTAGCTACTTTTAAACTGTTTTTTAGATTTTACTAAAATTTTATCAAAAATAGTATTCCTCTTTAACGAAAAAGACCGTTTTTAGTTTTGGTTATATAAATTGTATCGCTCGTGAGGACACGAGCAATGGTTATGTTAATTTTAAATAAAAAAAACTACCGTTGTTCGTGTCCTCACGAGCAACCTACAAACCATTATGCACAAAGATTTTATAAAAAAATATAAAGAAAGTATTTTCTCCATTCCAAAAAATGATTTTACAGCTTTCAAAAAAAAGGCTTTAGAATTATTTCATTTTCAATCGAAATACAATCCTATATATAAGGAATATATTGAGAAATTAAATGTTAATCCAGCAGAAATAAAATCTATTTACGAGATTCCATTTTTACCGATTCGGTTTTTCAAATCGCACAACGTTCAAGTAGAAGGTGTAAAGACAAATCAAATTTTTACAAGTAGTGGAACAGGAAACCAGAATGAGAGAAGCAAACATGCCATTTCAGACTTACATTTTTACGAAATATCTAGTCAGTTTATTTTTGAGGAAATCTATGCAGCATACGGAAAGTTAAACGATTTTCAAATCTTTGCGCTTTTGCCTTCTTATTTAGAACGTGATGGTTCTTCGCTGATTTATATGGTAGATTATTTTTTGAAGAATGCACAACCGAATTCAAATTACTTCTTGTACGATTACGAAAAACTGAAGACAGAATTAGAAAAAGCAGTTATAACAAATCCTACAAAACCAGTTTTATTATTAGGAGTAACGTTTGCTCTTCTTGATTTTGCTGATTTTTTGAACGAAAATTATCCAAATTACCAATTACCAAAGACGAAACAGTTTGATGATTTAGAAAAAAAGAATGTAAAAAATGAAATAATTGTAATGGAAACTGGAGGAATGAAAGGGCGAAAAAAAGAAATGGTACGAGAAGAAGTGCATCAAATTTTGAAAACTGCTTTCAGAGTTTCTGCTATTGATTCAGAATATGGAATGACAGAACTTTTATCTCAAGGTTATGCCATTAAGAATACAGAAAAGAATAATATAGATAAAAATGGAAAAAGTAATCAAGAATTAAATACAGAAATCTGGTTTCAAACGCCTTCTTATCTTAAAATTATTATTCGTGATACAAATGATCCTTTTGATTTAAAGAATTTTGAAAATAATGAAAGTAATATAAACTTATCTGAAATACAAAGTGGAGCAATTAATGTTATTGATTTGGCAAATGTAGAAAGTTGTGGATTTATAGAAACGCAGGATTTAGGAAAAATTAATCAGAAAGGAGAGTTTCAAGTTTTGGGGCGTTTTGATTATTCCGATGTGAGAGGGTGTAATTTGCTTGTGCTTTAGTTCCCATTAGCAACGTCTGGATTACCACACGATTGCTAAGGGAAGATACAAATATTCGGTGGTTATTTTGTTGTTGGTGTCGCTTCGCTAAAACACCAACAACGGCATTTTTTCCATAACGTTGGGTTTGCAAACCCAACGTTATGGAAAGAATGAAGTTTACAATAATTCCTCGTGTGTTTTCTGCGCTGCTTTTTCCAAAATACCCAAAAGTTGCAGTTCATATTTTGAATAATTATCCAAATTACCCGAAAAGTTCTTTGCTAATTCTGTTTTTTCCTTTGCCTTTTCTTTCAAAAATTTTTCCGTTTGTGCTTCTATTTCTTCTGTTGTTTTTGATAAAACTTCACTCAAAACTTCTGGATGAATATAGTAATTTCTACAAACCGAAACTGTATTTCCCAATTTCTTAGCTACATTTTTTACTAAAACAGTTTCTAATTTTTTACGTGGATTTTCTTCTAGTTCTTTCTTTGCCTCTTCAAAAAGTTCTAAAGTAAGCATACTTCCTCCCCACGTTCTAAACGTTTTGGCAGTAAAATGATGCTCCATTTTTTCCTCCAAATATTCATTTACTTCATGCGAATTGATGCGATGCCATTTTCCATCTTCTCCTTTGTATCTAAAAAGTTCTTGTCCAGAAAGTGCAGCACATTCTTTTATTTTTTTGATAAGTGATTTATTTGATAAACTTACCGTTCTCTGTTTATTGCTTTTTGCTTTGTAACAGAGTGAAATTTTGTTTTTCGTTTCTTCGTCTATTTTTATATGTTTTCAACGAAGTGTTGTAAGTCCGTAAGTTTTGTTTGAATTTAGATAACGGTCGCTACCAATCCGTAAAAGTCCTTCCTGCATAAGTTCAATGGCAAGTGCGACCACTTTATCTTTGTTCCAATCTCGTCTTCGAAGGTCTTTTTTCAATGATTTTCGGAGGTAAGGAAGCGCATAACCAAACTCTTGAAGTTTTAGAAACTTTGTTTTGTTTCTATATTCGTTCCAATCTGGATGATAAATAGCTTGTTTTCGGTTTCGCTCATCTCTTCCAACGGCTTGCAAGTGTCCATTTTTATTTTTACAAATCCAAACGTCTGTCCACGCTGGAGGAATAACTAATTTTTCTAATCGTTCTAATTTTTTCTTTCCTTTTATTGGTTTTCCTTTTGTACTCAAAAAAACAAACTTCTTTCCTTTCTTCTTGCGTGTATATCCTTTTTCAGAGTCAGAAGAAGAATACAAATGAGGAGGATTTTTTGGGTAAACGTGATTTCCTATTACGACAATAGGAATTTGTTCTTTATTCTGTATAGAGTTTTGAGGTAAATTTGAAGCAGTTGCCATAAAAAAGAAAAGTTTAAAAAATGGATTTGTATTATTTTCGAATAACTTAGTTTTTATGGAAAATGTTGGAGGATAAGGAATTATAATTTTGAGAATTGATTATTTTGTATGCTAATTCTGTTTGTATGTTATTTGTATAGTTTGTATATTTGATTACTATGAACGAAGACCTTTTACATTTGGCTATTGAAAATTTGGGCAAAAATCTCTCAACTGATATAGAATATAATTTTTTAAAAGAAGAAAATTCTAAAATTAACGGAAAATTACTTTTTCTAAATGGTATTCCTTGCAAAGAGTTTTCTGTAGACATAAAAAGTAATTTAAGCCTTTCTAAATTACATAATTTGATTGATTTGAACGAACAGATAGATAATTTGTTGATTGTTTCTGACTATATTTCCAAACCACTAAAGGAAAAATTAAGACAAAAAAATGTTTCTTATTTAGATGCAGCAGGGAATTTTTATCTAAAAAACTCAACTACATTCATTTATGTAGAAACAAATAATACGAATAGAGATAGTTTTAAAAAGTCAAATAAAGCTTTTTCTCCAGCAGGTTTGAAGGTAATTTATAGCTTGCTAATCGTTCCAAACTTACTTACTAAATCATACAGGGATATAGCAGAACAATCAACCGTTTCGATACATACAGTTGGAAAAGTAATTAAGGAGTTACTTAGAGATAGATATATTGTAAAGGAAAATGAGAATAATTATATAATCAAAAATAAAGAAAGATTATTTCAAGATTGGGTAACTCTTTTTAATAAAATTCTTAGACCAAAATTAAAGCAAAAAAAGTATAAAAGCCTTAAAAGCAATGAAGAATTATTTACTTCTTTAGAACAAAATATTAAAATTGGTCAAAACGATACTATAGGAGGAGAATTAGCTGCACAAATTTTGACAGATTATTTAATTGCAGAAAGTGTACATTTATATACAGAAAAATCTTTTTTAGAATTGTCTAAACAACACAAAATTATTCCTTCTGAAAATGGAAATGTTACTCTTATTGAAAAATTTTGGAAAAGTGAAGAGTCAAACAAACAGATTACAATAAATCCTATTTTAGTTTATGCTAATTTATTGGACAATCCTACTCCTAGAAATATAGAAACTGCTCAATTACTATTTCAGAAAAATATACAAGATTATGTCAAAGCTACTTTATAATGCATTACTCTTTATCTTTCAATTTAAGCAAACTCATCAAAGTTTGAAGATTGGTAGAGGATTGTGTATTTTCTAATCGGACTTTCTCTAAAGTTACAGTAGTTTCATCTTTTTCTAATTTAAAGTTTCGTTCTGTTTTAGATAAATCAAGCAATATTTCGTTTATGACTTCTGTATTTTCTGTTAAGTAGGCGAATTTTAAAGCTGCTTTTTTAGAATTAATATTTGTACGCTCATTCTCAAAATACTTTACATCTTCTAAATTATTTCTGTACAATTTCAGAAAGAAGAATGAAAATATTTCTATGAAAATAACTATAGAAAGTCTAGGAATATAATGAGATAATAGTTTATTAGTATTTTCAAAATCTATCTGATTTTCAAACATAAATACTGATAGTCCTACAATAGCTATGAAAGTTGTCAGAACTCCAATCACTAGATTTATAGAACTACCCCTAGAGAGTTTATTAATATATAAAGCAACATTTTTCTCTAGTTCATTTAGTTCTTCTTGTATTAATTCGTAGTTTCTTTCTTTTATTATCTCACTTCTAAACTCTCTCTTAATTCTTTCTTCTACTATACTAACTGCTTCATTATTTAACACGTTTCTTGCAAATTTGTTGATAGCTTCTTTTGGTAAACTATCCTTTTTTATATTTTCTAAAGTTTTTTGTATGGATTCCATCTTACTTTTAAAACTGTAATTACTATGTATTTCTTTCTGATTTATGTTTCCAAATAGACCAAAACCTATTTCCAAATAAGAAACTAGAGCATATCCTAAAAGCAGTATCATCATTGTGAGAATGAAAGCATTAAGAGTATATTCTGAAAAAAACATAAACTCGCTTCCTTCTTTAGGAGCAAACAATCCCAAGGATATTAGAAAAATAAATCCAATAAAAAATATTAGAGCAAAGACTGCAAAAGGTTTTATTATTTTTTTCATTCTTTTATTTACTCCTTCAACTTCAAATAAATAGTTTTTCCTTTCTGAATTGCTCCTCCTGGATTAAGCGATTGTGTAGTAATTCTTCCTTTTCCCTCAAAAGCTACTTTCATTCCCAAATTTTCCAACAAATAAAGAGCATCACGCAAACGCATTCCACGCACATCAGGAACAAGACTTGCAGCAGCTTGATTGTCTATCCACATAACCGTATCGGTCGCAACTTTCGTTTTTACCCATTGCTGAACACTTTGATTTTGCGTTTTGATGCCTAATTGTGAACATACCAAATCCAAATCTGGACGATAACCAGCACGAATAAAAGGCAAACGCATATGCAAACTATCCATTGCCGTCGGCTCAACTTCTGAAAGTGGTTTGTGCAAATAACGCTGATAAACTACATCAGAAACTTTACGAAAAACGGGCGCAGCAACTTCTGATGCGTAACGCTTGTCTGTTTTTGGGTCATCAATCACTACAATACACGAATATTTTGGATTATCGGCAGGGAAATAACCAGCAAAAGAAGTATAATGATCTTCGGTATATTCTCCATTCCTTACCTTTTCGGCAGTTCCTGTTTTTCCTGCAATTTGATAGGTTTTTGTATTAATTTTTTGAGCCGTTCCATTTTCTACTGCGCCACGCAACATAGTTTGAAGTATCTTAACTGTCTTTTCCGAAATGGTTTGTTTGTTTAATATTTTAGCTTCAAAACTGGTCAATGTTTTTCCTGCTTGTCTTGTCTGACTGATAATAATTGGTTCGACCATTACTCCATTATTTGCAATTGTATTATAGAAAGAAAGCGTTTGAAGAGGCGATAATTTGAGTTCGTAACCAATAGACATCCATGGAAGCGTACTTCCACTCCACGACGAATCGGAAGGCGATTTTATGTACGGTTGCGCTTCTCCAGCCATTTGAAAACCTAACGGACGACTAAGACCAAATTTTTTGAGATATTCGACATACTTTTCAGGATTTTTACGGAAATATTTCCACACTAAAAGCGACATTCCAACATTAGAAGATTTCTCAAAAACCTCCTGAACGCTCAATTTTCCAAGCGCAGAAACATCACGCATAATTGCATCATCGTAATATTTATGAACTCCGTCGCCAGTCTGAACGCTATCTGAAAGTTTAATAGGAATTTCTTCATCTTCGAAAAGTGCAGCCATAGACATGAGCTTAAACGTCGACCCTGGTTCTGCGAGTCCCATATCTCCGACAGCATAATTATTATTTTCGACATACAAACCATTAGAATTTATGCCTAAGTTTACAAGAGCTTTTATTTGTCCTGTCGCTACTTCCATCAAAATAACAACACCATAATCAGCCTTATACTGACGCAGTGCATTTTGCAAAATCTGATGAACCGTATCTTGTAAATTTATATCAAGTGTCGTCTGAATATCAATCCCCGGTTTGGGTCTGACTTGCGACATATCATCGACAGGTTTCCAAAATCCACCAGCAATAAGTTCATAAAGTGCCTCTCCAGCCACTCCCTGCAAATCACTATTAAAACTATATTCTAATCCTCTACCATTCAAAGATTGCGTTGTGTCTTCGTCGTTTACAAAACCAATAGTACGCCTAGCCAGCTCATCAAAAGGCAAAAAACGCCTGTCGGTTTGCTCATAAATTGCTCCTCCTTTATTTCTTCCTTCTCTAAAAATTGGAAATTGAGAAATTTCTTTGTACTTCTCATGACTAATTAATTCCTTACTAAGGATATGATATTTCCGTTTGTTTTTACGGTCTTCTCTAAGAACATTTACATAATAACTAGCTTCATGTTCTCCAAAAAAGGACGATAACAAAATCCCTAATGAATCAATTCCACTATTAAAAACGCTACTATCTGCAACTGTTGGGTCAATAGCGACACGATAAAAAGGCAAGGAAGTAGCCAAAAGACTGCCATCGTCTGCCAAAATACTTCCTCTAGTGGGTTGTACATCACGCATTTCTACACCTCTAGCTTTACTGCTCCATCGTTCGCCTTCCACAATTTGAATAGTCATCATTTTATAAATAATCACTAAAGCAACTAATGCAACTGCTAAAAATGCAATTCTGACACGAGCGAGTATATATTTTCTTATTCCTGTTTTTGCCATACTTTAACCAAGTTAGAATTTAGAAGTTAGAATTTAGAAGTATTTAATGCTAAATTCAATTACTAAATTAAAGTCTTTACTTTATTCAATTACAAATTAAATTACTTACTCATTAATTCTTACTAACGGTTTTTCTCTTTCTTTTAAGCCTAATCGTTCTGCTTTTTTGGCTACTACTTGTCTTCTGCTATCATAGACATAACGAGTTTGCAGCGCATGATAATCAATTTGAAGTTCTTCTACTTCTTCTCTAAGATGAGTAACTTCTCTTACAACTCTTTCCGTATAATGACGATTTGCAATATAAATAATTCCGAAAAAAGAAACATACAAAACATAAGGCATGATACGAAATAAAAAACCTTGATCGATTGTAAAATCCCATTCTGCTAGATTTCTCCAAAAGCCTCGTTTTGTAGGAATTTTGATTTCCTTTTCTTCCTCAATATGTTTGAATGTATTTTGAATTTTTGCCATAAGAATACAAATTTAGATTTTAGAAGCTAGATTTCAGAATGAATACAAATACTTTTTACCACTAAGTTCTGAAATACAAAGGTAAACTAAGCTACACGAAGAAAAAACCGATTTTTGATCAGATTTCAGAATGAATGCAAATACTTTTTACCACTAAGTTCTGAAATACAAAGGTAAACTAAGCTACACGAAGAAAAAACCGATTTTTGATTGAATTACTCTTCCTCTTTTGCTTCCTTTACTTTAGTTTTTAATGTATCAACTGCTGCTTCATTTTCTGCATCTACTTCAGAATTGGTAAAAGAAACATCTTCTTCTTTTTCTACATGAGAAGAAGTCGAAGCATTACAGGAAAAGAGAAATAATGTTATACAAATAGGAATGATAAATTTCATGATTAGTTGATTAGTTAAGATAAAACGATTTTAAGACAAGTGAAAATATAATTTTGAACCGAAAAATAAGATTGAAATTAACTGGTAACTACGTTAAACGTTATCACGGTTAATTTAGTACTGTTCATTTTTCCATAGCGACAGGTTTGCAAACCTGTCGCTATGGAAAAATAAGACTGTTTTGCTTTTCTACAACTAATTGATTATTAGACCTATGAATAACCGTGATAACGTTTATTACTAATTACTGGTAACTGAACTGCCACACCCTTCAAACAGTTGATTTTTGTATAGAAATGAAACGTGATATTCATAACTATTATCTGACATTCCATCAGAGCAAGGACAGTTTTGAGATTTTTTAGCTGTTAGTTGTGCTTTTTGTGCGTTTTGGTCTTCTAAGAAATACGTTTTATGGTAATCAATTTTTCTCCCTTCTGCTGCAATAGGTTCAGTATAAGCAAAGATAATGGAATCTGTTCCAGAATTAGCAAACAAAATCCCACTTTTACGAATCGTTATGTTCCAAAAAGGTTCAGTTCCAAAACATTTGAATAGAACTTTGTCTGTTCCTATTTTGATAGGATTATCTTTAATTTCTGTTTCTTTGGTTTGATTAATTTCTTTATCCTCTTCTGTATTTACTTCTGTATTCACTTTAGAATTTACTTCAGAATTAGTAAAAGAAACATCTGTACTTGCTTGACTCGTTGAAGGAGAATCACAAGCAAAACAAAGAAATAAAGTGAGAATATAAATTATAAATTTCATATTTTTTTGTTTTAACGATGGTTAATGAAAATAATGGATTGATTAGCGAGTGATTTTTATAATGAAATAAGGATAATACAATTACGTTTTGAAATTGCATTTTAATTCAATTAGCTTCGCTGGCTTTCAATTCTAACTTCTAAAATCTGACTTCTAAATTTGTTTAAAACCCAAGTGCTTGTTGAAATTCGGTTACTCGTCTATCTTTTTCTTGATTTCTGATTCCGTCCATTTTTTGTTCAATTTCTAATTCAAGATTTAGTTCTTTTTCAAACGCATTTTTCAAAACGGTTAATGATTGATATGCATCTTTACGAGTTTGAATGTTAGAGTTTGTTTCGGCTTGATAAACTAAATAATCGATTCCTTTTTTCTGAATTTCTTTAGGTTGATTGATAAGATACTGCGTAAAATGATTTAAGAAATAACTCATTTCTGAACCCGAAATTCTATCCAAATTTTTCTCAAACCAATCGTATTTATTCTCAATTCCGTAAACAGAATAATATTCAGCAATCGCATAAACTAAATGCCTTTCTTCAATATTTTCTAACGGTTCGATTTTATCCAAAGCATCTGCACCTTTTGCATTTATCAACGAATAAATTGTATTACTCATCACAAAATAAGAAGAGTCTTTCAGCGTTTGTTCCCAAAGTTCTGGAAACTCTCCATACTGCGAAACAATATCGATAGCCGAAGCACGAGTTAGATTATCTTTATCGTCAGTAGCCATTTCTTTAAGTAAAGATACAATTTTTGTAATGTTTTGTGCTACATCATCTCCCTCTTTATTCTCTAAATTTTCAAGATTATATTCTCCCAGCGAACGAATAGCCTGCGTTCTGTATGCTGCAAAATCATTACTTTTCGCTACGTCCATTAATAGATTAAAAGTAGTATCATTTTCTACCGAACCAGCCAAATTATACAAAGCTGACATTTTCGGAATGTAATTTTCATAGTATTTTGCTTGCAAACGCCATTCTTGAGGTGTTTTATCGTCTTGATTTTTCATAGCCAAAAGATAGCCAGAAGGGTCAAAAACAACCAATTCTGGTTGTGCTTCCGTTTTAAAATCAAAAATTTGTTCGGTTTTATCTAGCGTAACTTTGTGTTTCGTTACCTTTCCATTTTCCCAAACATCAATCTCTAAAGGCAAGCGATAGGTAGGCGAATAACGCAAATCCTGTGTTTGAGTAATGGTCATTTTTAGATTTCCATCTTGATACTCTTGCATAATATTTAGCTCTGGATGACCAGCTTCTAAAAACCATTGATTGAAAAACCATTTCAAATCTTTTCCTGTAACTTCTTCAGCGATTAATCTCAAATTATCAATCTCAACAGACTTAAACGCATTTGCTTTTACATACTTTTGCAACGTAATTTTGAATGCTTCATCGCCAATATGATAATGCAACATATTCAAAATTACTGCACCTTTTGCATAGGAATGAGAATCAAACATATCGTTTTCATCGGTATAAAAATAGCGAATAATTGGTTCTCGTTTGGCTTGTGATTCTCTAAAGTAACTCGTTTTTTCGTTCGAAATATTTTGGTCTGCTTCTTTTTTTCCTTTGCTATGTTCTAACCAAAGATATTCTCCATAATTAGCAAACGATTCATTCATCGCCAAGTTTGCCCAAGATTCGGCAGTCATCAAGTTTCCAAACCATTGATGAAAAAGCTCATGAGAAATAATTCCTTCCCAGTTGTGGTCTTCAATCGAACGTTTATCTACCATAAGTCCTTCCATAAAAACAGATGCACCTGTATTTTCCATTGCCCCAGAAGTATAATCACGAACAATAATTTGAGCATATTTTTCCCATGGATAAGGATAATCTAAATAAGTAGAATAAAATTCTATCATGTCTGGCGTTTTACCAAAAACATCTTTTGCATACGGTGCGTGCCATTTTTCGGTGTAATAATACAAAGGAACATCTTTCCATTTGTCCTCAATAATTTCGAATTCTCCTACGGCAACCATGGTAAGGTAAGGCGCATGAGGCTTTTCCATTTTCCAATAATCGGTACGAGTTCCATCTTGATTTTTTTGAGAAGAAACTAGTCGTCCATTTGAAAGCGTTTGAAAAGAATCGGCAACGGTAATAAAAACTTCCTGCGTTGCTCTAAAATTTGAACCTTCAAAGGTAGGAAACCACATCGAATTATTTGAAGTTTCGCCTTGTGTCCAAATCTGTTTTGGTTTTCCTTTCGTTTTGCCTTCTGGATTGATAAAGAAAAAACCTTCTTCTTCAATGTTTGAAAGTACACTATTTGTCCAAATGGCTTCGTTTGGTTTGGCGATATAACTGATTTCTACCGTAATTTTTTCCTCTCTTGTATATTCTCTATCCAAACGAACGGTAAGCAGTTTTCCATCATAATCCCAACGCAAAGGCTTTGTAACATTGTTTTTCGAACTTCCTGCAAGTAGTTTTATAGATTCAATGGCTAATCCTTTTGCATCTAAATCGATTTTGTTCTGCTCATAAAAATAAGGACGAACGGTAAGGGTAGCCGTAGAATAAACCCACTGTGTTTGCCAATCTGGTTTCAGATTTAGTTTTGTATGGATTAAATCAAATTCTTTTGTTTTGGAAGGATGATAATTTCCTTTTTTTGGTTTCCAGAGAGGTTCTGGTATTTCTTTTCCAAACTGTCCTTCTGATTCTTCTATCGGAACAAGAAATTCATTTGATTTATTTATACTATCTTTTTTGGTAGAATTATCGGTTGTAGATTGCGTAGGCTTACAACTAGACACAAAAAGCGAAGTAGAAACGAAAAAAAGAGCTGCAAAAAATGTAGGCAGAAAAGAAGAAAAACGCAAAGATTTATGTACTGATTTATTCATATCAAAATTGAATACTGAAAAGAAGTTTTTGTAAAATTTTATACAACTTACAAAAAAACTCAATTTTAATGAATAAAAAAAGGGAAAATTGCAGTAAAAAGTAAATATTCTGAAGTTTCACTAACTTACTTTTATAGAATTATTTTGATATATTTATGTTTTTCTTGTTGCCAAGCAAGATTTCTAGCTGTTTGCCATTCTTTATCATTTTGAAGGTCAATACTTTTCAAATCTTCCAAAATATCTTTTGCAGCCGATTTTAGAATTAACGTTTTTGTAAACTCCTTTAAATATTTTTCTATTTCTTCTTGTCCAAATGTTTTGACAAAACTTTCTTCTAATTGTATCTTAAATTCTACCATAGTTTTGTAATTTTGATTGTATAAAGAAATATACGCATTTTGTAATTGGTTTGTTTTATCAATCAAACTATTTCATCAATCTCAAAGCCTCTCTTCTACTCAAATTACTCAACTCATTCGTTTTGATAAAATTAAAAAAGCTTTTCGGTTTGATATAAAATTTGTATTTTAGTTGAATGAAAGAAAATGAACAAAATTTTATAGTTGACCGTCTGACGGATTCGATTTTAAACACTATTTCTGGAGATAGTTTTCAAACGGAAATTTCAACGTTAAAGAAATCAGATTTGAAAAGTATTTTTAAAAACACTAAATGGAACTTTAATTGGACAGCAGAGTTTAATGATTTGACGAAGGAAGTATATAAACTTACCATTGTCAATAATGAAGAAATTATTCAAGGGCTTTTAAGTATAACCATTGAGAATGACCATATATTTATGAATCTACTTGAAAATGCACCTTTTAACATTGGAAAAGAAAAACTTTATGAAGGAGTAGCAGGTAATCTAGTTGCTTATGCTTGTAAAGTTTCATTTCAAAAAGGACACGATGGATTTGTAGCTTTTACAGCAAAATCTAATCTCATCAAACATTATGAAGAACGTTTGGGAGCAGTTCATTTCCGAAATCAAAGAATGATAATTGATACAAATTCTGCTAAATTTTTAGTAGTAAAATATTTTAAAACACTATAAGAATGGCACATATAAAAGAACCAAAAGGTGTAGATTTTATAATCCAAAGTCCACCATTAACAGATGAAGAAAGAAAAGAAATAAGTGAGTTTATCAAAAACCGTAAAAATGAAATAAAGAAGGGTTTATTGAAAAAGTCATCCAAAAAAGAAAAATCAAAGTCGTAAAAGATATGATTTGTTCTGAAAATAGATTATTTCAATAATTTAAGTGCCTCTCTTCTACTCAAATCATTACTTTCAACACAATCAATTAACTAACATAATTTTTCTAATTTGTACAAAAATAGACAAAATTATTTTAGGCTAAAGTATTCTCTCAATTATGAAAAATCTCAAAAGACGAAATTATGTTTTATCTCAAAAAACAATTCGTAAATTAGCTATACTTTTCGTAGCTCTGACTGCTGCTAGTGCAATCCTAATTTTAGGAGGTGTAGGAGATTTTGAGGTAGAATGGAGTGAATTGTGGAATAATTATTTGACATAGGTAAGCAGAAATTGATAAAAATAGAGATGAAATAAAGGAATTTTAGAATAATTAGGATTGATTTTTGAATTAAAATAATACTAATTAAAGTCAATTTAATATCTAAAAAATCCTAATTTTTTTAGATTGATGTATTATTTTTTTCTATTCATTTTATTACTATCAAAAAAAATCAATGATCTACTCAAATTCCTATCAAAAATCTACATATCAATTATTTATCCTCTCATTTTTTTCTTTGGTTTTTTTCTTTTCTTTTATAGCCACCTCTTCTGCTCAAGATGATAATCAAGATGTAGAAGTGGCAGATACTGTTTTTGTAGAATTAGAAGAGAAACTTGAAGAAGAAGTGGAAGAGGAGTATATGGATGTCATTTTGGCTATCAATGTTTCTTCTTCTATGAGAGTGGAAGATGTAACGCCAACCCGTTTGGAAGCTGTAAAATCGGCTGCACAGCAACTTATGAGTGTTCATCCGACGGCACGTTATGGTATTGTACTTTTTGCAGGTGAATCTATGATTTATGCTCCTCTGGGTGATAAGGAAATAGATTTGTACCAACTTTTGGAGCAAATAAATACAGATTTGGTGGATGGAACAGGAACTGTAATCGGAGAAGCACTTGATACTTCTATCAAAGAATTTGAACGTGTGGATTCTAAAAACAGAAAAATTATTATTTTTAGTGATGGTGCAACTTCTGAGAATGATAATATTTTCAAGCGTGCTTTACTTCTTGCCAGTAGAAGAGATGTAGAAGTGTACGCAATCGGTGTTGGAAAAGGAGGCGAAGCGCATATTACTACGCCAGACCAAGAACATATTACTATTAAAAGTCCGTATAACGATGAATCTTTGAAATCGATAAGTATTTATACTAACGGAAAATATTATCACGCACAAAGTTTTGAAGAAATGAGTAAGATAGCTGAAGAAATTTCTCTTCTTCTCAATTCTAAATAAAAAATTACTGGAACAGTAATAACTACTGTGATGTAAGTATTCAATAAACCAAGTGGCAATTTGATTTATCGAGTTTTAAATAAAAAAAATGACAAAACTATTCAATTCTTTACAGGAAGCTACGCAAAATGTAGCTTTAGGTAAATCGGTTCTTTTACGAGCGTCTGATGAAAACGGAAAAGAAGAACAGATTTGTCTTTCTCACACAAAAGATGGATTTTTTGCTGTTCAGAACAAATGTTCGCATTCTGGAGCAGATTTACACAAAGGTTTTATAAACGAAAAAAATGAAGTGGTTTGTCCTCTTCATAATTATTGCTTTGACCTAAAGACAGGAAAAATAACTCGTGGAAATGCTCCTTCTTTAAAAACCTATAAATTAGAATGGAAAGTAGATAAGAGTACAAATGAAAATGCTTTGTATATTATTTTTTGAAAAAGTCGTTTTCTTTTATTTTTCTTTAGCCTTTTACTTATTTTTTTTACTTTTCTATAAAAACAGAAAAACCTGTCTATAATCAAATAGAGCAGGTTTTTTTGAAGTAAGCAAACATAATAATTATGCTTTACTCTCAGTTTGCTAGTATTTTAGTATTTTACTTTCATATTTACTTTCATTTCATCATTTGATACTGTGGTCTGAATAGTTCGTACAGTTTTGTTATATTGTTTTGCGCTGAAATTCGTGTTAATATCTGTGTTTTGATTTTCCTGAGTTGAAGTTTGCCCATAACTAGAAAAAGTTAAAAAGGTAAGAAGAGCAAATATGCCAAATGAAGTTAGCATTACAACAAGCATTCGTTTAGTACGTTCCATAATAAAAATAAAGTTAGATTAAAAAATGGTAGCTTTATAAGAGGCTACTTAAAATACAAAAGTTTAAAAGAGAGCTTAAAAAAGTGGCTTTCTATATATACTAACGTCAGCCTGTAGATAAAGGTTACACAAGTATAAAAAAAATTATAAATATTTTATACAAAGTAAAATCTAATTTGTGTTTAGTTTTACCGAACGGTTCGCTTAGAGCGAACCGTTCGATAAAATTACAATCTACCTCATCGGAACTTCCATCAACAAAACCTCTGCATCTTGACTAGCCTCCAACTCAAAATTTTTGGTTTCCCAAATCCCAAAACCATCTTTAGTATCTAAATTTTGAGTTTTATTATCACTTATCACACTAACGTTTCCTTTCAAAACAAAAACATAAACTCCATTTTTTGTAGCATCTTTCAAATTATAATTTACTTTTTTTCCTGTTTCAAGATTTCCTAAATGAAACCATGCATTTTGATGAATCCAAACTCCTGCATCGTCTTGATTAGGCGACAAAATTTGTTGTAATTTATTTTTTCTATCTTCTGGATTGAGCGTAATTTGGTCATAACGAGGTTCTACATTTTTCTTATTCGGAATTACCCAAATCTGAAGAAATTTAGTAGTATCGTTTGTATGATTCATTTCACTATGTCTTACACCAGTTCCTGCGCTCATTACTTGTACTTCGCCTTCTTTTATAATTGTTGTATTTCCCATACTATCTTTGTGCTGCAAACCTCCTTCCAACGGAATACTAATTATTTCCATATTGTCGTGAGGGTGCGCTCCAAAACCTCTTCCACCTGCAATAAGATCGTCATTCAAGACACGTAAAACGCCAAAATTCATTCGTTCTGGATTGTAATATGATGCAAAACTAAAGCTATGACGACTTTCTAACCAACCGTGATTTGCTTCTCCTCGTGTATCTGCTTTGTGAAAAACTGTATTTGACATTTTCTTTACTTGTTAATGATTAATGGTAAATTATCAATGAATGAATATAATTTTTAATTGTACAAACAATAATTGTACAAACAATAATTGTATATACAAGTGTTTTTACGTAAATACTGTTAGCTTTGTTTCAAAATAAAGTTGCTATGACGGTTATAAGCTGTCAGTTGAGGCTAAAGCTGAAATACATTGTTCTCTCAACTGCCAAATGTTATCAAAACTAATTACATTATCACTCATTTTATTCTGTTTTGTATTCTGTTTTATATTCTGTTCTTTGACCCATTTTTTCAAAAAATCTTGATGATAGCTTACCTTAAATTGATTGACTTGATAAGCTTCAATTTCAATTTCCTCTAAAATGTCATTTTTTAGCTTTTCAAAATCAGAATCATTGTTTGTAAAATCGTGTTCTATTCCATTTACTTTGAGATAACAATGCGCTTCTGGAATGTAATCTAATCTATACTCAAATTCATTTTCTGACAAAATATTTCCAATTTTGGGCGTATTGGAATTATTCATTTCGTAGATACCGATGTAGAGTTTTATGTTTTCTAGTTGATTAAAATCAGCTATTTTTTTGAGAAAAGCGTGCTTCAAACTACATGTTCCTTTTTGTTCTTTCAAAATCAAACTCAAATCATGTCGGTTTTCATTTCTTCCATACGGCAAATTCTGAACGTAGTTTGTAAGTTCATTCCAGTTTTTTATTCCTAAAGAGATTGTAAGGGAGATTAGTTTGTCTTTTGAGTTTAGATTTGACAAAATTAGATTAGTTTGTTTTTTTTAGTATATCTAAAGATTTAAAACCAGTTGAATTTTAGATATAGAGTAGCGTAATCTTTGTAGAAAAAAGTAGAATGTGTAATTCATTCAATTCTACCTTCTAAATTCTAAATTAGTTACCCTCCAGCATAAACCCATTCCATAAACCAAGCTGCTGCAATCGCACCGTAAGTACCAAGCGCATACCCCAAAACGGCAAGCAAAACACCCACAGGAGCAAGTGCAGGACTAAAAGCCGAAGCCACCACAGGCGCAGAAGCAGCACCACCAATATTAGCCTGACTTCCAACAGCTACAAAAAAGAAAGGAGCTTTTATGAGATAAGCCACAAAAAGCAAAATACTAACATGAACCAACATCCAAATAATTCCTAAGAAAAACAGACCTACATATTGACCAATTTCTGCCAGATTCATGTGCATTCCGATTGTCGCCACAAGAATATAAATACAAACACTTCCTATTTTTGATGCGCCTGCACCTTCCAGTTTTCGGAGAGGCGTAAAGGAAAGCGCAACGCCGAACGTAGTCGCAAAGACAACCAACCAAAAGAAACCACTTGTAAGCGAAGTAAGTCCGATTTCCTTTAACTGAATTTCGTATTTTTCCATAAAAGGCGTAACAATGTCAGCGAAAAAATGCGCTCCTGCTGTTGCACCAAAACCAATTGCTAAAATTACAAACAAATCTGTCGTAGAAGGAATACGTGCATGTTTGGCTTGAAAGTCCTCCATTTTCTTTTTTAGAGAAGTAATTGCAGAGTTATCGGCTTTCAAAATTTTGTCTATTTTTTCACTCATATTTGCACCGTAAAGCAAAAATCCCATCCAAATATTAGCCACTATTACATCAATTACTATCATTGCACCAAATAGACTACCACTTGGTTGATAAATTTCTTTCATGGCTGCTTGGTTCGCTCCTCCTCCAATCCAACTTCCTGCAATGGTTGATAATCCTCTCCAAACGGCATTATTTCCTGTTCCTGCTACCGTTTCAGGACTGACTGCATGGACAATAAAAAGGGCAATTCCACCTCCCAAAACTATTCCTAAGGTAGCTGTCAGAAACATAACTATTGCTCTCCAACCCAAATTCATAACACCTTTCAAATCAATACTCAAACATAACAAAACTAAAGCAACAGGTAATAAATAACGAGAAGCCACAAAATAAAGATGCGATTCTTTTATAAATCCTTTATACTGGCTTTTTTCTATTCCATTATTCGAAAAGATTTGTTTTACATCATTAAAACTAGAGCCTTCTGGAATAGTAATATTGATAGAGGTTGCAAAATCTAAAACTTTTACATCAAACCATTCTGCTGCAATAAGATGAAAAGGGTAATTTAATAAAGCGGGAATAAAATAACATAAAAGTAGTGCAGGACAATATTTATAAAACTTTTGCCAAGTCTTATCCTTGCTATTTGAAGTAACAAAAATAACAGCCAGAACGATAAGTAAAATACCTAAAACGACAGCATCGTTTGTAAAAAGGGGAGAATTCATTTTTTCAATTATCAGTAAGTAGTAATCAGTTACCAGTTGAATTACAAATACGTAATTGCTTTTAGGTAAACTTGAAAACGTAGTGGATTAGGATTCAATTTAATGGGGAACTATCGAAATACTCTACAATATAGAATCTGTTTTTTGTGTTTACAACTGTTTGATAAAATTTTCTTCAAAAAAATGAGTAAACAACTCTTTCTCTCAAATGTTATACGCTTTATAACCTCTTTTTTTAGTAAAATATAAAATCGAAAAATTTATGAAAGCAGCACTTATTACTGGCGCATCTAGTGGAATTGGTCTAGAACTGGCTCATGTGATGGCGAAAGAAAAACACAATTTGGTTTTGGTAGCTCGTAGTATTGACAAATTAAATGAGCTTGCAAAGGAACTCATACAAATACATGGTATAAAAGTAAAGACCTACAAAGCTGATTTGAGTAATACAAAAGAAATCGAAAAATTGTATCAACAAACACAAGCCGATGATATCGAAGTAAGTTATTTGATAAATAATGCAGGTTTTGGAGAATATGGGAAATTTATAGAAAACGACTGGGAAAAGCTCAATGCTATGATGCAGCTTAATATGGTTTCGTTAGTTCATCTGACCAGTCTGTATTCGAAGCACATGGTCAGTTCAAGATTTGGTAAAATAATGAATGTTGCTTCGACGGCAGCTTTTCAGCCTATGCCTTATTTTGCTGTTTATTCAGCTACAAAAGCCTTTGTCCTTTCATTTTCTGAAGCGATTGCAAGCGAACTAAAAGACCACGGAATAACAGTAACGGCACTTTGCCCTGGACTTACTGGAACAGGTTTTGTAGATGCTGCAAACATGAAAGACACCAAATTTTTAGACAAAGCAAAAGGAAGTATGGCAACTGCTGAAGAAGTAGCAGAATATGGTTATGAGGCTATGATGAAAGGAAAAACAGTTGCTGTTCACGGATTAGTAAACGGAATTATGGCGCAATCTTCACGCTTTTTGCCTAGAGATTTGATTACTATGATTGCTAAAAAAGTGCAAGAATAAAACCCACTTAGAAGTCAGAATGGAAGCAAATTTAGAAGTCAGAAGTAATGAAATGAGATATGAATTGAGAAATAATACAATTAGCCTTAATCAAATGTATAAAACTGGAGTAATTATGTTTTTGCTGATTACTCCTTTTTTTTGTGTAGGAAGTTTTGCACAAAATTTTATTTCCTTACAAGAAACTCAAAAACTCTACGACGAAATTTTTGATTTAGAATTTGATTATCATAATCCAAAATCAGAGAAAGAAAATAATAAAATAAAGACACCTTTACATTTAGTTGTTGAAGATTTTGGAGATATGCTTTTTATTTTGCTTACCGAAGAGAAAAATAATTATGAGAAATTAGAAAAAAATGAAGAAATAAGATTAAAACAGTTAGAGATATTTAGTGATAAAAATAATACGAAAAATAATTATTACAAAGAATATAAATGGGCAAAGGCTGAAATAAAACTGCACCATGCAATCATAAAACTTAACTTTGATGAAAAATGGGCTTCTGCATGGAGAGTTCGACAGGCTTACAAACTGCTTTTAGAGAACGAAAAAGAATTTCCAAATTTTATCCAACACAAAAAATCATTGGCTTTACTTCAAATCGTTTTGGCAAGCGTTCCACGCAACTATCAATGGGCATTGGATTTAATTGGAATGGAAGCCGACTTAAAAAATGGAATCAAAAACCTTGAGAAAAGCAACTCTACCACTCATTTTTTTCAAAAAGAAACGCTTCTCTGGCAGGCTTTGCTTCAAACTTATTTGGATGAAAGAATAATTGATAAAAATCTACCTTCACAACAAGTTGCTCAAGATTTGATTAGAAATTATCCTTCTGAAAAGTTAGTTTTGTTGGTTTCTAGTTTGGTCATGATGAAAAATGAAGCTCACAAAACGGCTCTTTTATCTTGGCAGAATTACGCTAGAAGTTATCAAAACAACAAACTCGTTTTTGAGAAAAAAGAATATTTTAGCTTAGAATATCTCTTGGCAGAACTTTATTTTTATTCCGAAAAATCAAAGAAAGCAAAGTTCCATTATCTCAATTTTGTAAGAAACACTAAATCAACTCAAAATAGGAATTTCATAAAAGACAGTTATTACAAACTCTTTTTGATAGAATGGATATATGAAAACGAAAGTCAGAATGTAAAAGGAAATCCTAATTTACAATCTGTTCTAACTAAAGGAAATTCAAAAACAGCAGTAGATAAAAAAGCCAAAAAATTTGCAGCATCTGTAAAACAGTCAAACCATTTACCAAATAAAAATCTGTACAAAGCCAGAATTCTGACAGATGGAGGAAATTATCAAAAAGCCTTAGAAACTTTAAATCAAATCTCTAATTCAGAAGTAGAGAAATGGGAAACCGAACAAAATTTTGAAACAGTTTTGGAATATAATTATTGAAAAGCTAGGATTCTGGATAAGTTAGGTAAAACAAATCAAGCCATTATTCTTTATAAAGAAACTATAAATTATTCTTTGTTGCATAATCAAAACGAAATGTATTATTTTGCTGCAAATTCTGCTCTGCTACTCGGTTTTATTTATCAAAATACAGATAAAAAATTAGCAAAAATCTATTTTGAAAAAGCAATCAGTTTTGAAGGACACGAGTATGAGGAAAGTATTACTCAAAAGGCTAAACTGGCTCTAGAGAAACTCTAAGAAACGCAGCAAAACGTTCACACCTAAATTATGAAATTATTTTTATCATTTTTTTTCACAATCCATTTCTTTTTTGTTGGTTTTTCTAGTGTTTTAATGGCTTCTCGTCCTGCTGCAGAAACTACTCATTTTTCAAAAAAAATAATTTCTGATTCAGTTTTTATAAGTGAAAAGATAGAACAAAATACAGTTTTTCTAGATGATTCTATCCAAAATAAAGAAGAGCGCATTCCAGAAAAACCTAAAAAAAATGGTTTAGGAATGATGATTGGAGGAGCTTTTTTGACACTCTTAGGAATTGTATTTGGAGTGGCTTTATTGCTTACTTTTTTGTTAGGTTTTACTATTGGTTCGGCTTTTTATTTTAGAGATATTTATACAATAGCTGGAATAATGTTAGCAGGATTAGTGATTTTTGGAGTAGGTATTTTTATGATTACAAGAGGTAGAGAGCGATGGAGAGCTTACAAAAGATATAAAAAAGCAATTAAGAAAATAAAAAAAGAAAGATAAAAAAACAGCTACGAGTTAGACTTTTGTAGCTGTTTTGAAATCAGTTTTTTTATCTCTATTGATTCAATATTTTTTGAGCAAGTTCTTTTGCTTTTGACAAGTTTTTATCAAAGTCTGCATCTACAAAAACTTCAAAAGTAAGGATTTTATCTCCTGCTAAGACCATAAGATTTCCACCTCCTATTGGATTCCAATAAGCTGCATCTCCTACACTTTCAACAGTTATATATTCAGCATTATTTACTTTGTCTATCAAGCTCTTTGTAAAATCTTTAGCTCCATCTTCTCCAATAGCTTCTTTTTGTTTATCTGTTAGTTTCTCATTTGCTTTCTTTGCTATTTCTTCTTGTTGTTCCTTAGATATTTTCTTTGGAATAAATCTTTCGGGAGTCATATTTCTCGCTTCCGAAATTACTAGTCCGACAGTAAAAGTAGGTTTAAACTTCATCATTTCTTTAAGAGGAGCTTTTCTCATTTGCTCATCTATTTCTGCTCTATTTGGTCTGTCCCACTGATAATCGCAACCGTACACATCACTTTTATTTACTTCTGTAGAAGGATTGAACAGTTCTTTTATTATTTCAATTGTCAAAATTTCACAAGGATTATCTTTTGTCAAAGATTCATAAGCTCCAGCATCTTTAAGCGTTTTTTCTACCATGGCTTCAGCTTTGTGTTCAGCAGAAGTATCTTCTCCACCATCAGTTGTTGCGCTTTCGCTTTTCTTTCCTCCACAAGAAAATATAATTGAGCTTAGTAAAGCTATCAGAAAAGTTATTGTAATTCGTTTCATAGTTTTTAGATAAAATGGATTTCAAAATAAGTAACTTATATATTCGCTATGAATTACAAAAGTAATCAAAGCGAATACCTAAATTAACAAAAAAAATCTTATACTATAAAATATAATATAAGATTTTTCATGATGATAAATTGTTTTGCCTGCTTTTACTGATGTCCCAACCAGTAGCAATCATCTATTTTTACGAAATAGAACTTTCATCCAATTCTACCAATTTGAAACCTGTTCCATGAACATTCAAAATTTTGAGGTGTTGGTCTGCACGAAGATACTTACGCAATTTTGTTACATAAACGTCCATACTACGAGCATTGAAGTAATTATCATCACCCCAAATTTCGTTTAATGCTTTTGAGCGTTCTAATGTTTGGTTTTTGTTTTCACAAAGCATACGTAAAAGTTCTGTTTCTTTTGATGTTAGTTTTGTGTCTTCTCCATCGTTACTTTTCAGAAGTTGAGCATCGTAATCAAAAAGAAGTTCGCCAATATTGAATTTACGAAGTGCAGGTGTGCTATCACTTACAATAGTACGACGCAAAATTGCTTGTACACGAAGAAGTAACTCTTCCATAGAAAACGGTTTTGTCATGTAATCATCTGCTCCAATTTGAAGTCCTTCGATACGGTCTTCTTTCATACTTTTTGCAGTCAAGAACACAATAGGCGTGTGTCTATCTATCTTTCTGATTTCTTTGGCTGCCGTGAATCCGTTGATATTTGGCATCATTACGTCTAAGATACAGATGTCAAAAACGTTGTCTTCTTTAAAAAATGCGTCTAATGCTTCTTTTCCATCTCTGGCAAGGGTAACACCAAATCCTTTAATTTCTAAATACTCACTCAAAATTTGACCTAAATTGTGGTCGTCTTCGGCTAACAGGATATTATGCATAAATGTAATTTTAGGGTTTTACTAATTTGTATTTAACATTTAAACGAGCGAAATGTTAAAATCGCTGCATTTAGATTGTTAAAAATTCTTAGGAATCAGAAAAAAATGATAAATGGCAAGAAAAAAACAACCCATTTTTGACTTTTTATGAAAAAACAAAGCAACAACTAGAAAAATAAAAAAGAAATGGTATTTTTAGGGAAGTGAAAATAAAGCTTTGACTTTTGTATAAAAAATAATGTAATTCTCCAGCAGGCTGCTGGAGAAGTTTTATAAATAAATAATTTAGAGTTTGTCTTAAAAAAAAGTATCTATTTTTAGAGAAATGAGAATAAATATTTGATTTTGGAAAAATGCAACCTAATTCTCCAACAGCCTGTTGGAGAAATTTCAATTAAGCAAAAAACTACCTTCTAGTAAAGACCTTAAAACTTATCTGAAAAAGAAATAGTATTTTTAGGGAAATGAAAATAACAAACTACTGATATTAGATGAAAATGGATAAACCTAAAGAAATACTGGATTTAGAGAAAGAACTTGGTTTTGAACTGACTGAAACTAAGAATAGCGAAGATATTTTTGAATATGGAAAAAGTAAAATCTACTTCTCGTCAGAAAGAGGAGAAGTAATAGGTTTAAACTTAAATGATTGTGGACTTTCCGATATTTCTCCTTTGAAGGAATTAATAAATCTGACTAAATTATATTTAAGTAATAACCAAGCTTCAGATATTTCTCCTTTGAAGCAATTAGTAAATCTAACTAAATTAGATTTAAGTGATAATCAAATTTTAGATATTACTCCTTTGAAAGAATTAAAAGGTTTGACTAATTTATATTTGAGTATAAATCAAATTTCAGAAATTTCTAGTTTGAAGGGTTTAGTAAATCTGACTAAATTAAATTTAGTTGCTAATCCAGTTTCAGATATTTCTCCTTTGCAGGAATTAGTCAGTCTGACTGACTTAAAATTAAGTAATAATCCAGTTTCAGATATTTCTCCTTTAAAGGAATTAGTTAATCTGACTGAATTATATTTAATTGATAATCAAGTTTCAGATATTTCTCCTTTAAAGGAATTAGTTAATCTGACTAAATTATATTTAATTGATAATCCAGTTTCAGATATTTCTTGTTTAAGTGGATTATTAAAGCTGATTACCTTACAGTTAAATAATAATCAAGTTTCAGATATTTCTCCTTTGAAGCAATTAGTAAATCTGACTGAATTAGATTTAAGTAAAAATCAAGTTTTAGATATTTCTTGTTTAAGTGGCTTAGAGAATCTTAAACAATTAGCACTAGAAGATAATCAAATTTCAGATATTTCTCCTTTAAGTAGCTTAAAAAATCTTAAACGATTAGCCCTAGAAGATAATCAAATTTCAGATATTTCTTGTTTAAGTGGCTTAGAAAATCTTATAATATTAACCTTATACAATAATCAAATTTCCGATATTTGTCCTTTAAGTAATCTGTCAAAACTAATGGGATTGCATGTAGATGATAATCAAATTTCAGATATAAACAATTTAGAAAGAGTAATTATTCAAAACCCAAACCTACAATATCTTTCATTAAGGAAAAATCTTCTTCCAATACCATTAGAGATATTGGAAAAGAACAATCCATCAGCAACTTATACATATTTTCAAGATTTAAAAAAAGGAAAAGTAGGCAATCAAGAAGCAAAAGTCATTTTTATAGGAAATGGAAGTGTAGGTAAAACACAAATAGCAAGAAGATTAGTAGGTCTTAGTTATCGAACTGCTTATAAATTGACACATGCTATCTCTATTCTTAGACAAAAAATAGAATGTAACTTTGTGGAAAATGGTCTTTGGATAAGCTATTGGGATTTTGGAGGTCAAGATATTTACCATAACACACACCGGTTGTTTATGCAAACTAGAGCCGTAATCGTTTTGGTTTGGGATAATAAGAATGAAAAAAAACCATCGCATTCTTATAAAGATGTTCCTTATGATAATCATAGTTTAGAGTATTGGCTTTCTTATGCTCATTATTTTAGTCCTAATAGTCCTATTTTAGTTGTTCAAAATAAGATAGATGAAGAAGGAACTACTTACGTTCCAAGTGAAACGAAACAAAAATACAAAGAAGATTATCCACAAATAGCAGGTTTTTTAGAAGTAAGTGCAGAAAAAGAGACCAATATTGATGTTTTGCAAGAGAAAATCAAACATACATTTGAAAATAATCTCAATATACGAGCAGAAATAATAAAACCTATTCCTAAATCGTGGAATAACGTATTGAAAGCTACAAGATTTTTACAAAAATTTGGTTATAAAAAAATAAGTAAATCATTTTTTACTAGACTTTGTAAATTTAATAAGGTTGAGAAATCTACTGATACAATTGTTTCCTATTTACATAATATTGGTGCATTATATTATCAGAAGGGATATTTTTTAAATAAAATAATTTTGAATCAAGATTGGGCAATACAAGCTATTTATAAAATATTGGATAGAGAAACACACTATTTTAACTTGCTCAATTATGCTCAAGAAAATGATAAGAAAATCAGTTATTCTTATCTAAAAGAAAAGGTTTGGATAGAAAATACTGATAAAGAATGTGAGCTATTTTTGGATTTTATGCAAAGTGCAGAGCTTTGTTATGAAGCTACTCCAAAAGATACACCTTTGAAAAATAAAGAATATGTAATTCCACAACTATTATCAGCTTCTTCAAAAGAAGATTTAGAAAGCTATGCAAAAGCTAGAAGTCTAATTCATGAAGAGAAAATTCCTTATCGTTTTTTACCTCCTTCACTTATTCAGCGTTTTATTGTAACTATACAAAAAGAAGCAAACATTATTTCTCTTTGGCAAAAAGGAGTAATTATTCAGAAAGGGGAAAGTATTGCAATAATAGAAAGTAATATCAATCAAGATAGAACTGTACAATATATTTCTCTTGTCTATAATGAAGATGCAAAAAATGGCTTTGTAGGAAACATTAAAGAGCTTTTTAAGATATTAGAAGGCGAAAGTCCTGTAAAAATAACTAAATCTGAAAAAGGTTTTGATGCTATTCGCTATGGAAGAGAGCAGCTACTTGGTATTCAAGACAGACTAGAAGATATTGAAAATCCACAACTTAATCCTACCCAAATGAAAAACGAAAAGTTTATTACTTTGTTAGATGAAGCAACAAGTTCAGAAATTCCAGATTTATTATTTTCACTCAAAAAGCAGTATGAAGAAATGCCTTCTTCTAAAAGAGGAACATTCAATCAACTTAAAAATGAATTTGAAAGTCCTCCAAATAATTTTCAACTCAATGGCTGGAAAGCTCGTTTGAAAGTATTTATAAGTGGACTTGATTTTGAAATTGATTATCCTAACCTAGAAAACACGAATAAAATGGAACAACTTATTTTAAAGCAAATCAAAGGTTTAGAAGAAACATATAGTATTCTGATAGACAAAAAGACTTTTTTTGAAAAAGAATTACGCAAAGCTAATGATGCAGCAGTTCGCTTTTCTTTAATTGAGAATTTGAAAGAAATTAAAAAAGATATGAATAATCTTTTGGAAGAAATAAATACTCTTTCTCAACAAACCACAAATAGTAATTCTAATTCTTCATCTGTTGCAGGAGATGGAAACATAGTTATTCAAGGTTCGAATAACAATCAAATTAATATAGAAATAAACAACCTCAAGGAAAAAACAAAACAAGCTGACCAAGAAATTGATGAGAGTTTGAAGGAAAGAGTAAAAGTCAAAATAGAACTAGATAGAGCCTTTTCTACTTTTTCTAATACAGACCAAAATATATTTATACAATCTCTTGCTAATATCTTAAAAATCAAATCTGTTGAACTTAATGTTATTTCTAAGGAAAGAGGAAGTGTTATTCTCACAGTAGAAATGTCCTTTGATATATACGCAAAGATTGAAGCATTGAGTGATGACATCTGTAAAGAATTAGATATAAAAAGAGTTTATAAAGTCAAACCTAATGCAAAAGAAGATATTGAAGAGAGTTTGAAGGAAGAAAAAAAGACATCTGTCTTCATTTCTTATAACCATAATGAGCAAGCATTAGCCAACCAAGTAAGAGATTTTTTAAGAAAAGAAGATATTGATGTTACCATTGACCATGAAGCTATGAAAGCTGGTGAAGATATTAAGTTGTTTATAGAGAAGTGTATTAGAGAAAATGATGTTACACTTTCTCTAGTTTCAGAAAATAGTTTACTTTCTAGTTGGGTTCTTATGGAAACGGTTTTGACATTTACAGGCGAAAAGATAGCAGATAAAAAATTTATTGCTGTTTATGAAAATGATTTTTTCTTGAAACGTTCATTTGTAAAGGAGGGAATGAAAAAAGTTAGAAAAGAATTAAAGGAAATAAATGATGAAATTGATGATTGCAGAAGAGAAAATATTGGAATAGAACACCTACAAGATGAACTTACACGTTATAGAAAACTTGAAAATAATTTACCAGAAATAGTAGCACGTTTAAGAAACTCGCTATGTATTGACATAAGTCGAGGTAATTTTGAAGAAGGAATGCAAAAAATTTCTAATGATATAAAATAGTTTTTCCAGTCCTCAACAACGACGCAGTCTCGTTGACGGTCGGAAAAAAAAGCAGCACAAACCGTCGTTAAGACTTCGCCGTCAACGAGGTAGTACATAAAAAAAATGGTTTCAAGCAAAACACTTGAAACCATTTTTTATAATTTATCACTAGGGAAAAATTAAATTCCATCTATCAGATTACATTCATTATAATCTTCATCAATATCAATATAGAGTTCTTTTATAGCCGTAAAAAACCAGTCATCAAGCATTCTGGCACGCTCATCATTTAAGGCTGCTTGATATATTTTTTCATAATCATCATTCAAGTTGGCTTGATGAGGTTTTGATTTATCTATAAAATACAAAAGACGAACAGCTTCTTTTCCATCAGGACTTCTAAACGGTAAAGGCTGACTAATCGACTTTATTTTCATGGTGTCCAAAATCAAATAGGTATTATAATCAAAATCTTCTGCTACCAGTTTTGCGCTTCCTGTCTGTACGCTCAAAATACGACCCCCATTATTTTTCGAATTTCTATCTGCCGAATGCTCAAAAACAGCTTTTGCAAACGTTAAACTATCTTTCACAATCAGATTTCGAAGACTATCCACAAATTTGTTGGTATAAACCATATCTTCTGCACTCGGTTTGGGGCGAATCAAAATATGACGGGTATTAATCAAATTACCACGTCTTTCTAAAAGCTGAATCAAATGAAAACCATATTCCGACTCAATCGGTTCTGAAATCTCTAATGGTTTTAGTGCAAAAGAAGCAGCTTCGTATTCAGGTACCAATTCGCCACGTTCTCTATAACCTAAATTTCCACCTTGGGCTGCCGAACCCAAATCGGCTGAAAATTCTTTCGCTAAAACAGCAAAATCTTCACCTGCTTTTATGCGTGTACGAATGTCTAGAAGTTGTTTTCTTACTCTATCTTTTTCTTGTTTACTCACTTTTGCATAGACCAGCATCTGGGCAACTTCATATTCTGCTGGCAAAAATGGCAAACTATCTTTCGGAATAGCTTTATAGAATTTGCGAACCTGTGAAGGTGTTATTTTTGCATCTGTCGTAATTTCAGAGCGCATTTTCTGAATCGTTAATTGTTCTTTTATTGGCTCTAATAGCTCTTCTTTTATATCAGAAAGTGATTTTCCTAAATATTCTTCCAGTTTTTTTTCATCCCCACCAGCACGCTCTACCATCATAGAAAGACGATTTGAAGCTTCACTTTCTACTTGTGCATCCAAAACAATGACCGAATCTATTTCGGCTTTGGCATACATTACTTTATTAAAAAGAAGTTGTCTCAAAATCTCACACTTAGCATTTTTTGCTGGCGCTTCTTCTTGCCCATTGACATAGTTTTGATACGAAAGTTCTAATTCTGATTTTAGAATTATATAATTATCTACTTTAACAATAATTTTGTCTGCCACTTGCTGTGAAAAAGCAAAGGAAGTAATCAAACAAAAGCCGATTGAAAGTAGAAAGGTAGAAGTTTTAATTTTGAAAGTGTTCATATATGAAATTAATGAATGGAAGTTTGATTTTTATATTTAATTCTTAACGAGAGCGAAGTCTTGTTGAAGGTTAATTCATTTCTAATAGAGTACGTAAAATATTTTGTTTCTGTAGCAATTTTGAGTTTTATATTATTCTACCACAAAAATTTTATAATCTTTATTTTCCTTTGCTCGTTCCATTACCTTGTTTTCAAGTTCTTTTTGCAATTCTACTTTTCGTTTGTTCAGAATTACACTAATAATTTGATTTTTTACATATTCTAATGGCGAGATTTGGTCTTGAATTTTGAAGTCGTTTATCTTCAAAAAATAATAATATTCTTTGTCTTCACTTTCTACAAATTTATTTTTTTGAGGTAACAAATTTCTATCAAAAGGAGTGTTTGCTACCAGTTCTGAAATAGGCAACCATTTGTCATCTTCCAAAAAATAACTTGCTGCAAAACCATAACTATATGATTTTAATTGTTCGGTTTGCTCCGAATTAGGCTCTAAGTTCGAACGCATCCATTTACGCAAATCATCAAGTTGAGACGGAGTAGTATTCAATTTTACCTTTACAAAATAAGCCTTTACAATCGCTTGTTTCAACTCAAAATTCTCTTTATTACTCTCGTAATACGTACTTATCTGTGGTTCGGTAACGAGTGTATCCAAATATTCATTGACATAATTTTGTTTGTAAGCGTGAACCAAAAGTTGATATTTGTAATCTTCTAATCGTTCTTGCAGTTCTTTTTGATCTATTCCACTTTTAGATTCTGCTTCCTTTAATAGAAGTTTTCTTTCTATCCAATTATCAACATATCTTTTTACAATATTTGTACTATCTTCTTGACTATAATTAGGAGGTAAAAGTCCTGTTAATTCTTCTTGATATAAATAACTTTCTCCTACTTTAGCTACTGGAATTCCTGTTATTTCTTCTTGTGTTTCTTCTTCGCTACACGAAAAATGAAGTAAAGCAAACAGAAAAAGAAGTGAAAATAAAACTGTTTTTGTTATAGACAAATTAATTCTAACTATTTTATAATTCATAAATTTCTATTTATTTAAACCCAAAACCCTAAACGTCTTCAAAAACGCTTAGGGTTTGATACGATAATGAAATGCAAAATTACAAAAAATAACGATGAAGTTATTTAAGAATGTAGATTTTTAAATTAAGTTGTGCATTCAGTTCCCCTTTTCCCACCGACGACTTTCGATAATAATTTTCATTATTTCAAACCACGTCCCAAGATTGCATAAAAGCAAAATCTGACTTTTTTAGTCCCAGCCATTCTAATGCCGAACCACTCAATAATTGTTCTTTCTTTTTGTCGTCATAATTCATCGAATGAATAAGTTTTCCTGGTTGAAGTTCGCCTAAAGGAAAAGGATAATCTGTACCCAAACAAATTTTGTCTGCGCCCATCAAATTCACTACATAATCCAACATTTTAGGACTATGAACCAAAGAGTCTAAATAAAACTTACCCAAATAATCTTTTGGCGAAACAGGATTATCAACGGCACACAAATCTGGACGCACATCAAAACCGTGTTGAATACGACCAATTGTAGCAGGAAATGAACCTCCACCGTGTGCAAAGGCAACTTTCAAATTGGGTAATTTTTCAAAAACACCTCCAAAAATCATCGAACAAATAGCCAAACTCGTCTCTGCTGGCATTCCGACAAGCCAAGGAAGCCAATATTTGGGCATTTTGCTTGTTCCCATCATATCCCAAGGGTGTACAAAAATGGCTGCACCAAGCTCTTCGGCTGCTTGAAAAATTGGAAAAAGCTCTGGCGCATCTAAGTTCCAATCCATAATATGCGAACCGATTTCTACACCTGCAAGACCCAAATCTTTTACACATCTTTCCAATTCTTTGATAGCCAAATCTGGAGATTGCATCGGCAAAGTTCCCAAACCAATAAAACGGTCTGGATAATCTTTTACAATTCCTGCAATATGTTCATTTAGCATCTTGGACAAATCCCATGTATGTTCTGGTTTTGCCCAATAGCCAAACATCACAGGAACAGTAGACAAAACCTGTACATCTACATGTTGATGATTACATTCTTGCATTCTGCGTTCGGCTGACCAACAATTATCCTCCACTTCACGAAAAAAACGGTCGTCCATCATCATACGAGCGCAACACGGTTTGTGATGTTCTAAATGAATAAAACCACCATAGCCATAACGCTCACGTAGATTTGGCAAACGTTCGGGCAAAATATGTGTATGAATATCTATCGTAAAAAGATTAGATTCAGGTTTGAAAACCTCTTGTTTTTCATTTCTATTTGCTGTATCTGGAATGTTCGGATTGCTTGTATTTGGTATCTCTTGTGGCATTTTTGAAATATATTGAATGTGTTATTTTTTCATACTAAATATAGGACTTCCAAATTAGTATAGAAAATACTTTTTACAGAAAAACTAAATTTTAAAAGTAGGCTAATTTAAAGAATTGCAAAGGGTTTTCAAAAAAATGATCGCATAAAAAAAACGAACAGGTCATTTTGAATGAATTGTTCGTTAATTTCAAAATTTTCGCCTAAAAAATAGGTAGAAAACTATCTAGAGATATCCAAAATTTCAAATTTCATTTTTCCTCTAGGTGCATCTACTTCTGCCGTTTCGCCTATTTTCTTGCCCAAAAGACCCTTGCCGATAGGAGAAAGAACAGAAATTTTGTTTTGTTTTAAGTCAGATTCTTCTTCGGCTACAATCATGTATTCTAAAACCAACTTTTTGTTTGCTGTATTTCTAATCTTCACTTTTGAAAGAATAGAAACCTTTGACGTATCAATCTGAGACTCATCAATAATACGAGCATTACTGATTGTGGTTTCTAGTTTTGAAATCTTCATTTCTAACATTCCTTGAGCTTCTTTGGCTGCATCGTATTCTGCATTTTCTCTCAAATCGCCTTTATCTCTAGCTTCTGAAATCTGCTCTGCCATGTCTGCTCGTCCTTTTGTTTTGAGAGTCAAAAGTTCTTGCTGTAGTTCGTCGTATTTTTCTTTTGTAAAATATGATATGTTTGCCATAATATTGAAAGGTTGTGATTTATTTTATATTAACTATATAAATTTTTAGATTTGGTCTAACCTATTTTTTTGTCCTATTTTTTTGGTTTTAATAGGTTACGACCTGTACATTTTTGTACAAAAAAAAGAACACACCAAATCTATTAGAAGTTTGGCGTGAACCTTTTATAAGTGTACGTATTTCTTTTAATTTTATCTAAATTCTGTTTTCCTATAAATACAAAGATACTAAAAAAACGTATTAGAAAATAAAATAAGACGGTGTAATTTTTTTGACTAAAATAGATTTGAAATTTGATACCTCAAATTGATACATTTGAGATTCGTCAAACAAATATATTCTTACATTTTTTTCTCTTCTGCTATAGGTTTAGATCGATTTAGCTGTACTTTTTCAACGGTTACAATCCTACCTTTTTCGTTTTTATCCAATCGCCAGCTAAGTGTTCCATCGGACAAACGAATCAGTTTTCCTACTCCCAAAATTTCTAATGTATTACGGTCTTTTATTTGCAAAGTCGCTGTATCTCCTTCTACCGTACCAGAAAGCGAGTAATTATGCTGACAATCTACACCATAACAATGCGTTCCGAGTACTTCTTTTCCAACTTGATTAAGCTGGATTAATACTTTTTTACCATCAAAATTCCATTCCCAATCGCCTTTAAAATCGGCATATTTTGGTTGATTATTTTGTGTTAGCATTATATCTTCAAGCTGTTTTGTCATTGGCTTAAAGGTAAGATTAATAACAGAAGATTTTGCCGAATAATTTACAAACTGAACGGTAAGAGAATCTGTAGTTTTGTTTTGGAATTCAAAAACCCAATAATAAGCACTTCCAGTTTCATTACTCAACACTAAAGTATGATTTGCTTCAATAAAAAAACCTTTCAAGCTATCTAAACCTAATAAATTTCGTGCATCATATTTTCCATTTTTATCAAATGAAATTTGTTGCGCTCCTTGTTTGAACAATTTTGAGGTAATTTTGGAAGACATGCTTGTATCTTGCTCTGTCATTCGTTCCAAATACCATTTTGTGCCTTTTAATGTAGTTAGCGAAGTAGCGTAAACATATCCATTACAAAAAAATAAAAGACCAATTAGAGATAAAAGAAATAAATATTTTGTAGTTTTCATTTATAAAAAAGTAAAGGTAAAATGAGTAGAAATATAGTTGTGAATAAAATTTATCTATAATCAAATCAAATGGATTTAATTAATAGTCTCACAAAGATATTGATTTTTATGTAGGATAATATTCTAATGAAAAATGTTGAAAAGATTCTAAAAATCTAGTTTGAGACCCTATCAATTATTAAGTAAACGTAATATGTAGATTTTTGTTAAACAAACAAAATTAAAATTCAAAATTACTCATAACGCAACGATTCAATTGGATCTAAATTAGAAGCCTTATAAGCAGGATAAACGCCAGCAGCCAGACCAACAAGAATACAAATTACAATTCCGATAATCATCCAAAGCCAAGGAATAATAAATTGAGAATCTGCATTTCCTACAATTTTGGCAACTCCATTACCTAATGTAATACCCAAAAAAATGCCAAATAATCCACCAAGCAAGCAAATAACGATTGCTTCTATCAAAAATTGCGTTCTTATATGCTTAGCAGATGCTCCGATTGCCTTTCGAATTCCTATTTCTCTAGTTCGTTCGGTTACTGAAACAAGCATAATATTCATTAATCCAATAGATGCACCTAATAATGTCAAAAGTCCAATTCCAAAACCTCCAATACGCAGCTTAATCGTAATATCACCTAAAGAAGAGGAAAGCGAATCGCTACTAGAAACCTCAAAAGAAGGCGTTTGAGTGAGTTTGTCTCCTCGTATTATTCGCATCAGTCCAGTAGCTTCTCCCATTAAGGCTTCTGTAGTGGCAGGGTTTTTTACGCCAACTGTAATAGTATAAGATAATTGCCTATCATTTCCCAAAATATTAGCCATTGGAAGAGGAATCAAAACGCTTCTGTCTGTGCTTGATGAGCTTCCAACGCCTCCTTCTTCTTCTAAAAATCCAATTATTGTAAAGCCATATCCTTTTACCAAAATTCGTTCTCCAATAGGAGACATTTCTTTAAAAAGTGTTTCTTTTATTTCTTTTCCAATGATAGCAAATTGGCTTCCACGCTGAATATCTAAAGGAGTAAAATTTCGTCCTTCCTGAATTGTATATCCATTTACTAAACTATAATTCTCATCAATTCCAATAACTGAAGAGTTTGGATTTGTTTTTTCAGATTGATATTTTACTTCTGTTCCAAAGCCCACTCTCGTATAAATAGTAACGGCATCTTGGGAGCTGACATTTTCGCTAAAACGCTTTTCAAATTCCATTACTTGATTATATTTCAAAGGCGTTTCTATTTTCTCTACAATTCCACGACGACGAGAACGCATACTATTATTTTTGTCTCTGATGTCAAAAGAATTTGCTCCCAAATCAGAAAGACCAGAAGTAATATTTTGTTCAATACCGTCAATAGCCGTCAGAATACCCACTAAAGCAGTAATTCCGATAGCAATCAGAGAAATGGTAAGAAGAGAACGCAGCCAATTATCACGAGTTGCTCGCAAGGCTTCGGCAGTATTTTGAGCTAAATTCATAAATTATTCAATACTCTTTTCAGAAAAAGACAAGGCTAATACCAAATTAGTATTCTATTAGTTTGAATAAAATTGATTTATTACAGAAAATGAGAATTTATAGTTTTTATTTTAGCTTTTTGTTTCTTTTCCGTTGATAGATTGTAGAGTCTCTTTATCTGTTTTTTCTGCTTCCATTTTATCTAATTTATCCAAAATAGAAAGTTGTTGAGCGAGCTTTTCTCCTCCCTTTATTCCAAAATCTAAAGTACGAATAGGAAAAGGAATAGAAATATCGTTTTCATCAAATGCTTTTTTAATGGCAATTCCTGCTCGTGTAAAAGCTCTATGATAAGAAGGTTGATTGCATTTATCTATCCAAAACCGAACTATAAAATTAACTGAACTGTCTCCAAAACCATCAAAATCTACTCTCACATCAGTATAATCATCTCTTGCAATATCCAAATCACGAATAGTGTCATACATTATTTTCACTACTTTTTCTACATCGTCGCCATACGAAACGCCAACAGGAACGTTTACTCTACGATGATTGAGACGGTTATAATTTAATAATGGATTTTGGAATACTTCTTTTGAAGGAATAATTACATATTGTCCATCAAAATTTTCTATATCAATCGCTCTTAATCCAATCTTTTTTACATAACCAATATAATTATTAGTTTGGATAAGATCGCCTACTTGTAAAGGTTTTTGAACGGTAATAAAAATTCCTGAAATAAAATTAGTAGCCAAATCTTGGAAGGCAAAACTAAGCGCAAGACCGATTACACCAGCACCAGCCAGCAAAGAAGTAACCGTTTTATCCAAATTCAAAACTCCTAAAGATATAAAAGTACCGACTAGCATAATTACATAAAACATAATCTGTGTAGCCAATTCTAAGATATTTTTGTTATCTACCCAACGAATAAGCGCACGATTAATACCTACTTTTACAGTTCTGGCTAAGAAATAAAATACGATTAATACAATAATTGCCAAGAAAAAGTTGGGCAACATTGAAATCAAGGTTGCAAACCAGCCAAAGAGCTTTTCGGATAAAGCTTCATATCCCTTTTGTAATAAATCTAATTGATTATCTAATTCGTCCATTTTTCAGTATTAAAACGATTGATTGTTATCCTACTATTATTTTTTACGTCTTTTTCTAGTTTTCTTTGAACGCTTAATTTGCTTTTTTGCTTCTTTTCTTCTCTGCCTGTCTGATTTTACTTGAAGATCTTTTTCCTGTTGCTCCATTCTGTCAGCTAAAGTAACTTCTCCAAAAATTACTTTTGGATCAGAATCTCTATAAGTTGGACAGTCAGAACGTTTTGAAGCTCCACAACTAGATAAAATAAATAGAAGCGTAAAGATAAAAGAAAATAAACTATATTTCTTGTGTAAATTGGTTTTCATAGAAGTTGGTTGAATTAGTTTGTAAAACATTGAAAGACAAAGATATAAACTATAAATTAAAAGTAAATTAGTTCTTATAAATTAGGAATTAGTTGAGAGAAGGATAATAGAAGATAAGTAATTTTATTTTTTAATCAAAATTTGCATAGATTTTATATTCAATGGAAATTCCATTAAAACATGAAGCATACTTAAAAAATAAAGTGTCAAAATTCCTGTTTTAAAATCATAAAAATAAACTCCTAATGCAATCAACCAAAGCAAAACGGCTAGACTAAGACGTAATTTGTTTACCTTGTGCCAAGCAATAATACGGACTTTCAAAAACCAGTTTAGGTAATGATAAGTATAAGCAAAGGCAATAAAACGCTGAATTTGTATAGAAAAAGGAAGTTCAAAAATGAGTTGGTCATTTTCTCCATCAAAAACTATTCCGTCAAAGAGGGCAATAAATACTTTATTAAGCATATCAAAACCACTCAATATATAAATGGATTTTATGCTTTCAGATAATGAAATCAAATAAGACAAAGGAGGAAAAGAAGCAGGAATCACAAAAAAACTTATTGCACAACTAATAAACGTAGCGAAACAAAATTTTGCCCCAAAAGAAGGATTTTTCTTGATACCTACCAGCATAAAAATTCCTGTAAAAACAAAAACATGGATAAGCGTAGGAAGCAAAAGACTAACAAAGAATAAATAATAGAATTGATTTCGAAATAGATAAACTCCCAAAAAAAATAAAATAAATAAATAGAATTTCTGAATCCATTTCTTCAAAAAGATAGCTGAAAAGGCAGTTACGAAAGCTAAAAAAATAAAATGAGTAGAATATTTTGTTTTAAAAAAAGGAATAAGAGAACTAATATCAATTTCTAAACGATAAAAAATATAACTTACAGAAACAAGTACGGCACAGAGAAAAATAATTATTAATTCCGTTTTTGAAGAAGAAGTAAAATACTCTTTTTCGTGCAACCAAGCTAATTCTGTCAAATAATGCAATGCACCCAAAACGACATAACTAAACAAAAAAAGTTCGAAGGGAATGAGATACGCTACAGTACAGGAAAGTAAAATCAATGAGATATGAAATTGGTTTGCTTTCAAATTTGAGTATTTATTTGAATATGTGTTTGAATAGTATTAATTAAAAAACAACAAAAATCCTAACTTATCTAGTTGCAAACCATAAAGTTAGGATTTTTAATTTATTTAGAAAAATATCCAAAAAAGTAATAGAAATAATATTAAATTATCTTTTTCCTAAATAGTTTGATACACTTTCTTTTGTCTCATTGATTGCTTCTTTTCCTTCTTCCCAGTTTGCAGGACAAACTTCTCCGTGCTGCTCAACATAACGAAGTGCATCTACCAAACGAATATACTCCTCAATATTACGACCCAAAGGAAAGTCATTGATAGAAATATGTTTGATAATTCCTTCTTTGTCAATCAAATATGTTCCACGCAGACAAATTGGTGCGCCTTCAAAAATAAGATCGTTATTGTCATTATACGTATAGTCTCCACCCAAAACGCCAAAGTTTGTAGCGATCGTTTTGGCAGTATCAGCTACCATTGGAAAGGTTACACCTTCAATTCCACCTTTGTTTTTTGGAGTCATCAACCAAGCAAGATGAGTCTCTTCGGTATCAGTAGAACAACCTACAATAGCTGTTTCTTTAGACTCAAAGGCAGCTAATTTGTCTTGAAAAGCTAAAATTTCGGTAGGACAAACAAATGTAAAATCTTTAGGATAAAAGAAAAGGATTACATTTTTTTTGCCGATATATTGGTCTAATGAAAAATCATTGATAATCTCTTCGCCATTCAAAACAGCAGGAGCAACAAAACGAGGAGCAGGTCTATTGATTAAATTCATAGTATGTTAAAATCTTGTTAGTGGTAAGAAAATTAGTTTTCTGTAATGCAAAAATAAACACTTTAAACTAAAAGAAAAAATTCTTTCTCAAATTAAAAAGTATTCAATCATTTTAAATCTTTCCAACCTTGATATACTGAAAATAGTTTTGCTTTTTAGAGAAATTAATCTTTGCGTTTTCTAAACTAACTTAAACTTATTATAATCAGATTAGTTGAGTAATTTGAAATTACATTTATCATTTACAATTAAGAAAACTTTACTTATGTCATTAAAAATTGGAGAAAAAGCACCAAATTTTACATTAGATTCTACTTCTGGAAAAGAGTTTACACTTTATGATTTGGGCGATGAGCCTTGTATTATTTATTTTTATCCAAAAGATTTTACAAGTGTTTGTACCGAACAAGCATGTTCGTTTAGAGATGAGTTTGGAGCGTTTAGAGATTTGGGAGTTACCGTTATCGGAATTAGCAAAGATGACATCGAAACGCACAATCGTTTTAAAAAAGAATATAATTTGCCTTTTGAGCTTTTAGCAGATACAAAAGGAAAAGTAGCGAAACTCTACGATTCTTTACTTCCGATTGTTTCTATTCCTAAACGAAATACTTTTGTTTTGTCTGGCGATAAAACGATTATGGATATTCAAAGCGACCTTACTTCTGGGAAAAGCAAGATTAGAGAAGTAGTAGAAAACTTAACAAAACAGTTTTAAAAAAACAGAATTATAAAATCTAAGAACAAAAAAAGGCATATCAACTAAGATATGCCTTTTTCGTCGATTTTATTTGTACTAGAAGTGGGAATCGAACCCACACGCCGATGAAGGCACAGGATTTTCGTACCGTCTACAACTTTCGTTGCATATTTTTTATATTCTATAAAAACAGGATATAAAAATATTTTGTGGTCTGGACTTTCTCTTTACCTTTATTTATAAACTCTACTAATTAAATTTTATAAATTTTAGGTACTTCCCGTTAAGTCTCTACACCTTCAATAATCTTTTTCAAGATTAAGGCTTGGCTCGGGATTGCCATTTTTAATAAAATTAAAAATAAGGTTTCCCCGAATTTGAGAAGTTCTACTCTCTAAATTTCTTTAGAGGCACTCAATTTGATTTGTTTTTAGCTCTGAAATTGTCTGTTTGACTATGACAGTTTGGACATAAGACTTGCAAATTAGAAATATTGTGATTAACTCTATTTCCATCTACATGATGTAATTCCATTTGAATGGATTTACCATTCCACTCTTCAATTCCACAAGATTCACAAATATTTTTCTTATATCCTTCCTCAATTAATCTTATCTTTAATTTATAAGATTGATATTGAGTATGTTTATCATTAAATATTATATCTTCAATAGGAATTTTAGGAGAATTTTTTCTTACGCCGATGCCTGCCTTATTTGGTTTATAACATTCAAGCTCTAAAGCTCTCTTTTTAAAAGAATTAAAATGAAGTTTTAATTCAGAAGCTGCTTGTGCCATAGATTTAGCATTTTCACAAACTTCACGAAAATAATCATCATCAATTCTATTTTCTATAAGCCAACTCATATTTATTTATTTGTATGAGAACATAAATTTCACGAAACAAACTACTGTTTAAGTCCTGCGTGTCTACCAGTTCCACCATTCCAGCTTGTTGTTGTTATTTAATCTTTACGTTTAAAGATTATTGTAACTATTGAACATTCATTTAAACATTCACTCACTTTTACTGAACCTTTTTTGAAGTTTGCAATTTTATCAAAAATAAAAAAGTACTTCTCCATGTAAAGTCCGTAAAAATTGAGCGAAAGACGAGGCTTCAAACTCGCGACCTCAACCTTGGCAAGGTTGCGCTCTACCAACTGAGCTACTTTCGCTTGTTTGTACTCGAAGAATTTTCTTTGACTTTTGACTAAATTGAATAGAAAGTTTTTCTAATTAGCTTTCAAATTTAGAGCTTGAATCAAATTTTTGTTCTTCTTTCCCTTAAAGGTGATGCAAAGATACTATTGTTTTTTTAATAGTCAATAGTCAAATTCACTTTTTTTAGAATTATTTTTTTGAGCGTTTCTTATTAATTGATTTTCAGTAGATTAGAAAATAAAATTTTTAATAGATTTTTTTTAACAAGCACAACTTACTCTGTTTTGTTTCTTAGATTGAATTTCTGTTTCCAAATCAATTTTTAAAGTGATATTCTCAAAACTGCTTCTTCCAAAATTTAGTTCCATTTCTATTTCTTCATTCATTTTAATAGCATTTGTTTTCATTCTTTTTCCTAGACGTTGATTCAAAAAATGAAAAATAATAAGTAATCCAGAAGCTAAATAAGCTATATATTCTGTTTCTGCAACAGTTTCTTTTAGTAAAATAGAAATCACAAAAAGACTTGCAGCACTCCAAAGACTTACCGAAATCCAAGAAACGACACTTTTACGAGTAGCAAAATATACAGCTACTAATGTAATAACAATAAAAAAGTAATCTAAAGAATGCCAATGCGAATGCTCAAAGATAGAAGAATGAGAATGTCCTGCATGATAATCATGAGAAGCTAAAGCATCTCCTACATAATGAAACGAGTGAAAAGCCATCAAAATAGGAACAATAGCACAGTGAATTATGCAAACAAATGCGCTTAATGCACCAATAATATCAGAATTTATATTCTTAGTTTTATTGTTTATAATATCCTTGATAGTATTTCTAAAAGTTTTGAAAGACAAATTAGTATTCATAGCGAAAGATTTTGCAAAATGTTTTTGTATATGCAAATATAACAAATGCAACTTGGTTGCAAAAACCAAACGCTAAAAATAAAGCAAAAGTTTTACAAGATTACTATTTATTTTTCTCACGTATAATTTGATAAGCCAAATGGCTATATTGAATCATTACATTCTGAATCATTTAATAAATCAAATAGCTACTTTTTTATCAATAATTATTTATTTTTGTTTAACCCAAACGTCTTTTACAGCATTTAACGCATCTTCTGTGAGAGGTTTTGTAGTAAATTTGATTACATATTCATTTCCTACAATTCTATCGATATCACGCTTGTTGTCCGAACTAGAAAGAACTGAAATACGACACTTTTTGTGTACCGATTCTGGCATCTGTCCAAATTCGTATAAGAAAATAAAACCATCGACGATAGGCATATTTATATCTAAGAATATTAAATCTGGAAGTTTTGAAGCGTCATCTTTATTATCCTTTAAATATTCTAAAGCACTTTTTCCTGAATTTTTGGTAACTACTTCGCTTGCAAAACCTGTCAGTTCGATAATTCGTTTACTAATAAAATTATCAGTATCGTTATCATCTACAAGCATTACTAAATCTATTTTATCTGTATTTTGAGTTGAATTTGCCATAAGTAAGTCTATATCTATTTGTTAATTAGTCGTTTTGTGAGTTTTGAATGAATTTGTATTGTTAATATAATTTAATTACAAATCCGTTACAAGTAGTATTTTTTCTGATTATCATTTTAAGACAATAATACGAATTTTTCAAAGAATTTATTAATTAAAAAGGAATAAAAACAGATATTTTATTGAAAACAGAGTTGATATACAATAAATCATTTTTTAAATCGCTAAATTTTTTTCAATTTTAAGTAAAAATTAGGATAGACCAAAATAAGAAAACCTAATCTGTAATACAAACTTTATAATGGAGAAATTACGAATTATGAACTGAAAAGTCAGCGAAGCTAATTAAAAATTGCAATTTAGATAATTTTTACTCTTTATATAAACGATATAATCGTTTATTAAAAGAAATTTCAGAATAAATTAACGATACTTTAAAACGACACTTGGAAAGTGTCGCCTACTTATACATATATGGATTTTAAAAATATTACTCTTCAAGACCTTAAAAATCGTGCTTTGGAAAAAGCAGAACAACAGAATACAGAACTTCCAAAAGAATTTCCTGTTTGGGAAACGCCTGAAAAAATTGATGTAAAACCTTTTTATACAAAAGAAGATTCTACAAAATTACCTCACTTGAATTATCAAGCTGGAATTCCTCCATTTTTGCGTGGTTCTTATCCGACTATGTACGCTGCTCGTCCGTGGACTGTTCGGCAGTATGCAGGCTTTTCAACAGCAGAAGAATCAAATGCTTTCTATCGTCGCAACCTTGCAGCAGGACAAAAAGGACTTTCGGTAGCCTTCGATTTGGCAACACATAGAGGGTATGATTCTGACCATGCTCGTGTGGTAGGTGATGTAGGAAAAGCAGGTGTAGCGATTGATAGTGTGGAAGATATGAAAATTCTGTTTGATAAAATTCCTCTTGATGCTATGTCGGTTTCAATGACAATGAACGGTGCAGTTTTGCCAATTATGGCGTTTTTTATTGTGGCAGCAGAAGAACAAGGTGTAGCAACAGAAAAACTTAGTGGGACAATCCAGAATGATATTTTGAAAGAGTTTATGGTGCGTAATACTTACATTTATCCACCTGCGCCAAGTATGCGAATTATTGCTGATATTTTTGAATATACGGCTGATAAAATGCCAAAATTCAATTCGATTAGTATTAGTGGTTATCACATGCAAGAAGCTGGAGCGACGGCTGATATTGAACTTGCTTATACATTGGCTGATGGTTTGGAATATGTCCGAAAAGGAATTGAGGTAGGTTTGGATATTGATGATTTTGCTCCTCGTTTGTCGTTTTTTTGGGGAATTGGAATGAATACGTTTATGGAAATTGCTAAGCTCCGTGCTGGACGTTGGCTTTGGGCAAATATGATAAAAGAATTTAGTCCGAAAAGTGAAAAATCAATGGCTCTTCGAACGCATTGCCAGACTTCAGGTTGGTCTTTGACAGAACAAGACCCATTTAATAATGTAACTCGTACAACGATTGAAGCTCTAGCTGCTATTTTTGGTGGAACGCAATCTTTACATACCAACTCTCTTGATGAAGCGATTGCACTTCCGACTGATTTTTCGGCTCGTATTGCTCGCAACACACAATTATTTATTCAAAACAATACCGATATTACAAAGGCGATTGACCCTTTTGCAGGTTCGGATTACGTGGAAAATTTGACGTATGAAATTGCAAATCGTGCTTGGAAATTGATTGAAGAAGTGGAAGCATTAGGAGGAATGACAAAGGCGATTGAAGCAGGAATTCCGAAACTGCGAATTGAAGAAGCTGCTGCACGAAAACAAGCACGTATTGATGGACAAAAAGATACAATTGTAGGTGTAAATAAATACAAAGTTGATGAAAATGAAGAAGATAAAGTAGAAATTGATGTTCTGGATGTCGATAATGTGGCTGTGAGAGAATCACAACTCAAACGATTAAAAGAAGTAAAAGAAAAGCGAGATGAGCAAAAAGTAAAAAACGCTCTTCAAAAACTAACCGAAGCAGCACAAAACAAAACAGGGAATTTGTTAGAACTTGCCGTAGATGCTGCACGAGAACGAGCTACTTTAGGCGAAATTTCGCAAGCGATGGAAACTGTTTTTGGTCGTTATCAAGCACAAACTCAACTTGTTGCAGGAATGTATTCGAATGAAATGGACAAAGGAAATGAGAATGGAAACGTAAATAGTGATTTTGCATTGGCTCAAAAACGCTCTGATGAGTTTGCAGAAATTGAAGGTCGTCGCCCACGTATTTTGATTGCCAAAATGGGACAAGATGGACACGATAGAGGTGCAAAAGTAATTGCGACCAGTTTTGCAGACTTAGGTTTTGATGTGGATATTAGTCCACTTTTTCAAACGCCTGAAGAAGTTGCCAAACAAGCTGCCGAAAATGATGTGCATATTGTAGGTGCGTCTTCGCTTGCTGCTGGACACAAAACGCTTGTTCCTTCACTTATAGAAGAACTCAAAAAGATTGGTAGAGAAGATATTATGGTTGTGGCTGGTGGTGTGATTCCTCCGAAAGACTATGATTTCTTGTATGATAAAGGGGTTTCTGCTGTTTTTGGTCCGGGAACTGTGATTGCAAAGGCTGCTATGAAAATTTTGGATGAGCTTTTGGAGGGGAAAATGAGAAATATTTGGGTAGGATTAGCGAGTGATTTTTATGATTCTTACGATGAGTTGTAGGATTAAATACGCTATTTTTATGAAATTAAATTTTACGAAATAATGAACAATATGACAAAGTTTCAGAAAGGAGCATTTGAGATATTTGAGGAAGACAGAGAAACTAGCAAGAAATTGTATGATAAATTCTTTGATAATAATAAGATAAAAGTTACTGCTGTTATTGGAGAAAATGGCTCTGAAAAGCTCTGTTACAGAGGTTTTCTTTAGTGAAGACGTTTACATTGCAATATTTAAAAACGAAAACAGTAAAGAAGAAAAAAGTAGTTACATCATTCATTATCAAGAACAAATATCGATAAGGAATTTATTAAACTCAACTAATGAAGTTCTACAATTTGAACGACAAACTCAAAAGCTTTAAATCTAGTTTTAAGGAACTTAAGCTCTAAAAAGAGAAGGCTTGATTTTTATACAGATTTTTATAAAACAAAAAAATAAATTGAGGTAGATATGATTTAAGTTTTAAATCACGGATTTTTAATTCTAAAAAGCAAGAACACATTCTTTATATTAGAAGAGTATTTTAAGAAAGTGAATTAATAGTGACTTTCAGAAATCGTCTTTAGGATTTCCTTTTGCTCTTCCTGACAAAGTTTATTTAAGGCTAAATACTGCAGGTCTTATAGGTCTTAATAGACCGTTTTATAATAATGACACAAAACTCAATTTACCTAGAAATGATAAAGAAGGACAGAATAATTCATTGAAACGAATAGAGCCTTCTTTAATAATAAGTAAAGAGGATTTTTTATGCAAGCTAAGATATACTAGCGTATAATGCCTATTTACAGCTAATGCGATCACAAGGGTAGCTAATTCTACTCCAACTAATGGTGCTTTATTTGAAAAAGGACTGAAAACAATAAATGAAATTTTAAAAAATCAACTTGATATAGAGCAAAATGACCCAAGTGATATAGGTATTGATACCTTAGAAAAGTATTTTAAAAGTATTAAAGGAGAAGGCTTTATTAGAGAAGAAGATGGGAAATTTGTAGATACGGAGAATTAGCATATAATACTAACTACGCCTTTGAACTAGAAAAGATAAAACTACTTTTTCTACAACTGAAAAAGTTGTTGTTTTATCTTTTGAAGATGCGCATCTAATAAAAAACGAACTTGACAAGATAAGTTTCATAGTACCTCCTATATATTCTATTGGTTGAAGAATGAGAAAGACTTTCATTTTAGTTCTGGAGAAAATGCTATATTACGGATGTTATCAAGTTTTTACTAAATAAAATACACTAAAAAACTTCCCAACAACTTCTTATATTTTATTGTGAGGCGATTTAGGTATGCATTAACGATGGAAAAGCAATACGTAAGTACATGGATAAAAATTTACCAAAAATATTTCCAAGTAAATACATTCAGTTTATTCTTACTTCTCACTCTCCTTTTTTAGCTTTGATTAGAATTTTAACGAGAGTATAATTAAACAAAATAAAATTAATTAAAATTCTATCTTTTGAAGAAGATATTAGGTGCAACTTTGGAAATCCAATTCAAGAAGAATTGGAGATAGATGAAGAAAATATTTTACCGAAAGAAGAGAAAGAAGAAATAATTGAACACGAAGGAATAGAAAGACTCAAAAGAATGATCAGAGAAAGAATAATAGATATAACAACAGATAATTTAGTAAAGAGATATATAGGAGAAAGACTACTAAATATTAGAGAAAAAATTGAAATGAATAAATACGAATAAACCTGTATTTCAGATATTTTTATTTTCATTGAAAAATTACCTTATAAAACCAAAAAACAATGCAAAATTTAGAACACAGAAAAGACAGACTATTCAGAGTGATAAAAGAAATCAAACAAGAAGAGTTATTTAATTCTTTGGAGAAAATGATTTATGATTTGGTAGAATATTCAAATCCTGCTTTGTTTTTGCTTGAAGGGGTTATTTTTACTATAATAGCTAGTTGCAGAGATTCTAAATAAAAGGATATTATTTGACGATTGGAAGCTACAAGGTTTAGGTAAGTTTAAATTTAATGGACAGAGTAGCAAATATGTAAAACAATCAAAGAAAAATTTGATGTAAATTTAAATTTATTTATCTAAACACCATTTGTCTATGCAAAACACAAAGAATATACAAGGAAAATTAGCAGATGAAGATTCTTTTGAAAGCCTTTTAAATGATTTGAATTAGTTTTTTTTAGAGTTAATCATATCATTCCAAGTGGTTTCTGCGTATAATAAATAAAAATTTATCAAAAATACATTTATCAAAAAATACTATGTTTAATCCAATTAGTTACATTACCAATAATGAAAAAGAGGTTGAAGCTGTTGTTATTAACATAAAAGACTGGCAACAAATACAAGAGCAATTGAGAGCTTTTGAGCAACATTCTGTTTTTCAAAATGACCTCAAAACAGCTTTTTCAGAAGTAAAACAGTTTCAAAAAGGAACTAAAAAAGCTCGTAAATTGAAGGATATTTTAAAAGAAATTTAATTTATGGCATACGAAATTGAAACAACAGAACTTTTTGAAAAACAACTCAAAAAACTAGCAAAAAAGTATAAATCCTTGAAAGAAGATATGGAGCGTTTTTTTGAGGAATTATTAGAAAATCCAAAACTAGGAGTAGATTTGGGTGATAATACCTATAAGATAAGAGTTGCAGTAAAAAGTAAGGGAAAAGGAAAAAGTGGTGGACTTAGAATAATTGATTATGTAATTGATTCTCAAAATCTAATTTATTTGCTTACAATTTATGATAAATCAGATATTGATACTATTTCTAAAGCCACTATAAAGGCTTATGTAAAAGAAGTGGTTGAGTTATATGATGATGAAAATTCAGAAGAAGAATAGTTTTGATTAAAAATAACTAATTCTCAAAAAAATAAAACCTCAACACTACCACATTCTAAACCAAGACACTTTACAAAAAGCACCTTCAAAAGTCCAGAAGCATTTCTATAAGATAAAAAAGAGTATAATAAATAACATTACGAGCAGATTGAGTGTTCCCTTGTTCTACAAAAACTTTATAGGTTAAATTGCTTTTAATTATTAAATTTTCTGTAGGAAATATTTTTTTGAAATGCAGAGCCACAACTCTGCTTGTACTCATTTTTTAAACTCACTTATGGAAAACATGGACAAAACATACAGCAAACTCAGATGGGGGGCGTTTTATACAGCCATTGTACTTAGTGTACTCATTATTATTTCTAGCGTTTTATCTTTGATTTATGATATCCCAAGATGGTATTTGAAGGTGTTAGACTTTCCACGAGTGATACAACTTGTTTTATCAATCTTAATATTTATATTTTTTGTCATCATAAAGTTGAGGTGGGATAGAGGTGCTATTCTTTTAATTGCAGGTCTTGTTTCGGCAGTTTTGATTCAACTTAGTGTTATTGCTCCTTATTTATTGTGGCCAAAAGAAGTTCCGAGTGTAGAAGCTGCTTCGGTAGATGAGAAAAATACTGTTTCAATATTGTTGGGTAATGTGCTGATTGATAATAAAAATTCTGCTAAGTTTTTGGAAGTAATAGAGAAATCTGACCCAGATATGATACTGGCGATGGAAGTAGATGATTGGTGGGTTGGCGAGCTAGAGGGTTTGAAAGAAGAATATCCACATACGATGATAGAACCCTATGATAATGCATATGGAATGGCTCTTTATTCAAAATTCCCATTGACAGAATCCGAATCAAAGCATTTGAATCTGTCTAAAGTTCCTTCTTTTCATACTCTGGTAACTTTGCCTTCTGGAAAGATTTTTAAGTTTTATGGAATGCATCCCGTTGCCCCTGTTCCCAGCAATAAATATCCTACCAATGTTGGGAAGATAACAGGAACAGACCAAAAACAAGAAAAAGGATTACTCAAAGTTGCTGATTTTGTAGATAAAGATGAATATCCATCACTTGTAGGAGGAGATTTTAATGATGTAGCTTGGGGTAAGACAGAGCGTCTGTTTGGAGAAGAGAATACAAAACTCAAAGATGTCAGAATTGGTAGAGGGTTAGTGAATACGTTTAATTCTAAATCTTACTTTTTTAGATGGCCATTGGATCACTTTTATGTTACAGAAGAGATTTCTGTTGTGAAGTTTGAAAGATTAGAACATTTTGATTCTGATCACTTTCCACTTTATGGGAAATTTTTGATTGAATAAAACCTGCAATCTGATTTGTAGCTCATTTTCCATACTTTTTAGCAATTTTGTAGCTCACTTTTTTGTATTTTTGAGCTACAAATTGAGTTTTATTGAGCTACAAATTTAGAAATCAAAATAATGATAGATAAAATAATAGAATGTGTAAAAGAAAATCCATTACTTTCTTCTAAAGAAATTTACGAAAAGTTAAACGAGGAAATAGCCTACGCAACTCTGAAAAGAAATCTTACAAAACTAGTAGAAAGCAATTTTCTTGTTTCAGTAGGAAAAAGTAGAGCAACGAAATACAAAATTAGTTCTGCTTATCAGTTATTTTATCCTATTAATCTTGATACGTATTTTGAAAAGGAAATTGATGAGCGTAAAGCAGAAGATAGTTTTAATCTTGTTTTAATAAAAGAAATTCTAAATGAAGTAGAATTATTTACAGAAGAAGAAACAGAAAAATTGGATGATTTACAAAATCAGTACAAAAAAAATAGTGCAGAACTTTCTACATTTGAATATGATAAAGAGCTAGAGCGTTTGGCTATTGATTTGAGTTGGAAATCTTCCCAAATTGAAGGAAATACGTATTCACTTTTAGAAACTGAACGTTTATTAAAGGAAAAAGAAACGGCAAAAGGAAAGACAAAAGAGGAAGCAATTATGCTACTCAATCATAAAGACGCTTTAGATTTTATTATTTCTCAACCTGATTATCTAAATCCTTTAACAGTTTCAAGAATTGAAGATATTCATAGTTTGCTTATAAAAGAATTGGGAATTGACAGAAATATTCGTCAGCGAAGAGTAGGTATTACAGGTACAAATTATCGACCTTTAGACAATGAATACCAGATTAAGGAGGCGTTAAGAGATATGTGTATGCTTGTTAATTCTCGTCAGAATGTTTTCGAAAAAGCCTTGTTACTTTTAGTCTTGATTTCTTATATACAAGCCTTCAATGATGGAAACAAACGCACAGCACGAATTATTAGTAATGCAATTTTGATGAATTATAAACATTGCCCTATTTCTTTTCGTACTGTTGATTCAATTGATTACAAAAAGGCAATGCTTATTTTTTACGAACAGAATAATAGTACTGCTTTCAAGAAAATATTTATCGAACAATTTGAATTTGCTGTTAAGACTTATTTTTAAAAATAAAATATGAAATTACGTATTATTTTTATGGGAACACCAGAATTTGCTGTTTCCTCCTTAGATATTTTAGTAGAAAATGGTTATGATGTAGTGGCTGTAATTACTGCGCCCGACAAACCAGCAGGAAGAGGTCAGAAAATTCATCAATCTGATGTCAAAAAAGCTGCTTTAAAACATGGTTTGCCTATTCTTCAACCTACTAATTTGAAAGATGAGAATTTTTTAAAAGAACTTAGAAGTTATGATGCAAACCTTCAAATCATAGTAGCTTTTAGAATGCTTCCAGAATCAGTTTGGAATATGCCAGAAATAGGAACGTTTAATTTACATGCTTCACTTTTACCTAATTATCGTGGTGCTGCGCCTATCAATTGGGCAATTATGAATGGAGAAACCAAAACAGGAGTTACTACATTTTTCTTAAAACACAAAATTGATACAGGCGATATTATTTTTCAAGAAGAAGAACAAATAAGCGAAAATGATAATGTTGGAACACTTTATGAAAAACTGAAAAATAAAGGTTCAAAGCTTGTCTTGAAAACGGTGCAAGCCATAGAAAAAGAAGATTACACACTCAAGAAACAAAATTTGGAAGAAAAAATGCCTCATGCTCCAAAGATTTTTACAGAAGATACCTTCATAAATTTTGAGAATGAAAGTGAAAAAATACTAAACTTTGTACGTGGACTTACGCCTTATCCTGCTGCAAGAATGCGTATTTATGATACCATGTATAAGGTTTTTGATGTAGAAATTGCTGATTACGATGAAGTAAATGAACTTTTGATAGGCGAACCACTTACAGACCAAAAAACATATCTTTACGTTAAGACTTTGGATGGTTATTTAAAAATTAATGAATTGCAACCAGAAGGAAAACGAAGAATGAAAACTGAAGATTTTTTGAGAGGAAACCAAATATAGGCTAAAATCTAAATTTTTTAGTATTTTTGTTACTCTAAATTTTTGATATTACTCAATATAATTAATTAGAAATTTATTAATCATTTACCATTAGGAAAGAAAGATTTTACAGCATTTTACTTTAATAAAAAATTCAATTCAATTACGCTAAATAGTTCAAAATTATGAAAAAATTTATCTTATTTTTTGCCCTCATCGCTTCAGCAGCTTCTTGTGCCAGCGAAAAAAAACAAGCCAACGCATCTGAAGGAAATGGAAATGGTTCTACTTCTCATGTAACGATTGGAGGAGAAACAGCAACTTCAACGACTACGGAAGTTGCAAGTGGGGCAGACAAAACATTTTTAAAAGCAACTAATTCAGATGGAACTGCAAAAACATTTGAAGATGTGTTGGAAGAGTACAAAGGAAAAGTCATTTATGTAGATTTTTGGGGTACTTGGTGTGGTCCTTGTCGTGGAGAGATGCCGAGTTCACAAAAGTTGCATAGCCAGTTTGAAGGTAAAGATGTTGTGTTTTTGTATATAGCTTTCGAAAGAGGACAGACAAGAGAGGCAAACGAAGCAAGTTGGAAAAACGGCATCAGTAAATTAGATATAAAAGGAGTTCATTTTTTACCTGAACCAGAAGCAAATCAAGAGGTTTCTCAAAATTATCAAATAAATGGTATTCCTCGTTATATGCTTGTAGATAAAACAGGAAAAGTAGTCAATCCAGATGCACCTCGTCCGAGTTCAGGACAAGTAATTGCTGGTTTGATTAATCAATATTTGTAAAAATAATAGTAAAATAACACGAAAACACTACGTTTTTTGTAAATTGAACGCTATAAAGGAAACATAATTCTTTGTAGCGTTTTTTTAAGTTTAATAATCAATGAAAAAAAATATATTTTTAGTTAGTCTGTTATTTATAGGGTTTTACACTACTGTTTTTGCACAAGAGTTTCGTTGTAATATAATTATACAAGATTCTCGTGTTGAAGCGCAAAACAAACAAGTGATTGGAGAGCTTCAAAAGGCTTTAACCAAATTTATGAATACGACACAATGGACAGAAGACCGTTATGAAGAATGGGAACGAATAGATTGTAATATTTTGATTACACTAGACAAAAATACGGATATTGCACAAGGTCGTTATTCGGCAGATGCACAAATCCAGTACAGTCGTCCTGTTTTCGGAACAGTTTATACTTCTCCTTTGCTCAATTATTTTGATAAGAATTTTGATTTTTCGTACAAGCCTAGTGAGCCTTTGATTTATATCGAAAATTCTACGAATAGTAATCTTACTTTGATGCTGGCTTATTATTCTTATATTATTTTGGCTTTAGATTACGATTCTTTTTCTTCTTTAGGTGGAAGTCCATATATAGAAAAGGCACAAAACTTAATCAACAATGCACAGAGTACAGGAGTGGGAAATGCAGGTTGGCAAAACAATGATATTCGTGCAAGATATTGGTTAGGTGAAAATTTGAATAGTCCACAATTTATAGATTTGCGAAAAGGTTTATATGATTACCATCGTTTGGGTCTTGATGTAATGCTAGAAAAACCAGCAGAAGCACGCAAAAAAACAATGGAAGTTTTGAAGAAATGGAAAGAAGTGAATGCGATTCGTCTGAATGCTCTGCTTATTCAAACGCTCTTTGATGCAAAAGGAGAAGAACTCTATCAGCTTTTTTCGAATGCCGAAAAGGAAGAAAGAATGAAAGCTGCCGAAATATTGCTTCAACTTGACCCAGCACACGCAGATTTGTATCGAAAACTTCAAAACTAATTCTGAAATTTGTAGTTTAATTATCTATAAAAAACGCTGCAAGCCGAGTTATTTGTCTTAAATTGCAGTATAAATTAGTTTACTCACACCCAAAACAGAAATAAAATTATGAGCTTACAATCTTTCACAGACCGTGTAAAAAAAGTAGTCGGAACAGATAGTGGATTAGAAAAAACAGTCAAGTTTGACCTTAAAGGCGAAGGCGTTGTTTTTGTAGATGCAACACAAGTTCCTAATGTAGTTTCTAATGAAGACAAAGATGCAGATTGTACCGTTAAAATTTCAGAAGAAAATGCCAACAAAATGATTGATGGCGATTTGAATCTAATGGCTGCTTACATGACTGGAAAAGTAAAAGTAAACGGAGATATGGAAATGGCTATGAAAGTAGTTCAACTTATTGCTCGTCGTGCTAAAGAAGGTAATGTATAATTAATTGTTAGTGATTAATTATAAATTGTTAATGTATTTTTACGAAAAAGTCTTTTAATTCTGTTTTGAATTGAAAGGCTTTTTTTACAGTCAAAAATGAAAATGTATTCTGAAATTCCCAATTCCCAATTCCTCAATCACCTAATCAAATCGCATTACCATAACAGTATAATCATCTCTCAAATCTTCTCCTTCTATAAACTGATAAATATCATCAATAATTGTTTCGGCTATTTCTTGAACACTAGATTCTATATTTTCCTCCAAAAATCCTTGAATTCTGTCATACCCATATTCTTCTTTTGAAATAGGGTGGCGAGCTTCATTTATTCCGTCTGTATAAAGAAAGAAAGTATCTCCTTTTTCATAATCGAAAATCGAAACTTGAGTATGTTTTCCATACGTTCCATTTCGGATTATCCCTAAACCAATTCCTTTTTCTTCCAAAAATTCTGATTTCTTTTCTTTGGCGTTGTAGTACAAAGTCGGACAATGACCAGCACGAGAGGAGTATATTTTTCGCTTTTCAGTATCAATAATCAAATAAGTAGCCGTAATAAAAAGACGAGGTTCAAGACACGAGCTAAGCGCATTATTGGCATATTCCATAAACAAATCGGGACTCAAATCTAGGCGCACCAAACTATGAAAAACACCTTTCATTTGTGCCATATAAAAAGCTGCCGAAGTTCCGTTTCCTGCTACATCTCCAATAATTATAGCAAAACGATGAGGCGCAACTTGAAAATAATCGTAATAATCTCCACCTACTTCGTCAGCCGAACCTGCTTTTACATAGATTTTCGAATTGATTATCTACATCTATAACTTGAGGTAAAAGGCTTTCCTGTACTCTGTGAGCAATTTTGAGTTCATTTTGATAACGCTGCGTTTCTACTGCATTTGTGATTAATCTGAAATTATAGATTGCCAGACTAGCCTGCGTTACAAAAGAAGTTAGTGTTGTCATGACTACATTATCAAAGGCATTTTCCACTTCTTTTAATAGAACGAGCGAACCCAAATAACTTTTATTTGCAATTAATGGAAGCGACAAAATAGATTGGTAATTTTGATTTTCATAATCTCTTTCGAAGAGTTGCATTGCTGAATATTTGCGTGGCTTACTTCTATCTAATCCCTTTTCATAAATTACTTTTTTGAGCTTTACAGCTTCGTTATTCGAAATATCTTTTGTAATAAAATCTCGTTGTGAGTTCCAAATTTCTAACCAAGCAGCATCTGCATGAAGCGTTTGAATGGCACTTTCCAACAAAACTTTATAGACTTCTTTTTCATTATCTCCACTCAAAAGAGATTCAGAAAGTTTTTGAAAACTGGCTAACTCTCCAATTTTTTTCTCAAAAACAGAGGAAGTAGGAAGATTAAAAAGCAGTAAAAGTGCGCTAGAAATAGAATAGATTCCTGTAAAAATGAAAGTAGCTCTAAAGAAAACAGAATTTTGTAAATCAATTACCAAATTTGTAATCGTCTGTATATCAGTATTTTGATTAGCTAAGTTGTCGTAACGTAAAAACTCAAACAAAAAATAAAACTGAACAGCCAGAATTACTAATAGAAGTAACATAGAACGCACTTTTTGTTTGAAGTTTAGGTGTGCAATCCAACGAATATTTACCGACAAAACAAAACTCATCAGAACTAAGAATGTGAGAATAGCTTGCGAGTAAGGATAGAAAAACTTAAAACCAAAAAAATGAAAAAATAAGGTCAAAAAAAGTATATATTCAAATACTTTCATCAAAGAACGCATAAATGTATTGGCTTGATAGGTTATCAAATGTTTCCATTTGTGATAAGCCGTCATCAAAAAGCCTACAAAAAGTCCGAAATCTACGTGATAAATAAAATTATACAACATAGTATGCTCCAAAAGATAACCTGAAGCAACAATAATAAAAATATTTAGCATCAAGGAAAGCGCAACCGAAATAATACTAGAGCCAAATGCTTTCCACAAAAAACCATAAAAATCTTCATTGTCATCTTTCTGAACATCAATTCTGCGAATAGTAAAAAATGTACACAGAAGAAAGGCATTAAACAAAAATCCTTTGATCCAAATCGGTAAATTTTGCTGAATGTCTTGATAGCCTTGCACCAACAAATACTGCTCTATCATACCGTAGGCAGTCAGTAGAACCCACGATAACATCGTAAGGAACAATAAAATTGTTTTGTAGCCTTTTTTGGGCAAAGCAAAATTCATATAATAAGCAAAGAAAAAAGAATGCAATTAATGATTTTCTGAATTACCAATCCTTGTTTTTACAGGTAAAATTCAATAGTAAAACGGAATTATACAACAACCAAAACACGATTAGAAATTGTTGCAATCTACAAAAAACTATTGCCAAAAGATACTCTATTTTCATAAAAAAACACTTTATGTTATTTTTGGCACAGTAAATAAAGAAAATGAAAAATCATACAAATTCTAAATTATATTACTTTGAGTTGTTGTCAAAAATAGGTGGCGCACTTAATTCTAAATTATACTCTTGATTATCAAAACGAGCTACAAAAGTTTTTACTCCTCTTAGTCCTGTTTTTTTATCGCTAAAGAGTAATTTTTGCGCTGCTTCATTCTCAAAAGCCTTCGGAATATCATTTACACTTCCAGCAGGAACATTGTTTGCCTCTAAAATCTTTAAAATAGTTTTACTTTCTGTCTGTAAAAAGGCTTTCTCTAAAATAGGTCTTAAAACTTCTCTATTCCGAACTCTGTTTGCATTGTTTTCAAAACGCTCATCTTTGGCAATAGAATTTATATTTAACAGTTCACACAAAATAGAAAATTGTTTATCACTTCCCACGACGAGCATCAAACTATCGGTTTTGGTTTGAAAAATTGTTCCGTATGGAAAAATATTTGGATGTTCGCTTCCCATTTTTTGAGGAGAATGATTTGCATTTAGCCAGTTTGTAGCTTGATTTGCCAATGAAGAAAGAGCCGATTCGTAAAGCGAAACCGTTACATAACTTCCTTCAAAATTATTCACTCCTAACTTTATTTTATCTTTTTCTCGTTTTAAAAGTGCGATTAATAAACCTTCTTTGAGTTGGTGTGCTGCCAGAATATCAATCAAAGCAACAGGCATTTTTGTTCCTTCTAGTTTTTTTTCTGCATTATTTTTATTACTATTTTTATTGTTATTTTCCTCTTCTTTTTCGCCATTCATAAATACAAAACCTGTTTCAGCTTGAATAAGTGCATCGTAACCTACCTTATGGCTTTCTGTTCCGTACCCTGTAATGTGTCCATAAATAATTTTTGGATTAATTTTTTTGAGTGTTGGATAATCTACACCTAATTTTTCGGCATCTCCTTTTTTATAACTTGCCAAGATAATATCTGCATTTTTTATTTCTTGATACAATTTTTCTTTGTCTTTTTTGTCATAAATATTAAGAGCAAGCGAAGTTTTGCCCCAATTTATAGCCGAAAAATAAGCAGAAATACTGTTTGAAGGATTTTCAGAAGGAAGTTTCCATGAGCGAGTAACATCTCCTTTTGTCAATGGATTTTCAATTTTGATAACGGTTGCACCACATTCTGCAAAAAATTGTCCGACTGAAGGAGCAGCCAAAACACTAGCGAGTTCGATAACTTTTAGGTCTTTAAAAATATTCATAGTTCAAATATATGTATTCATGTAGCTCACTCTTTAGAGTAATGCTATTAAGTTAAGGACTGTGTGAATGTCGCTCGTGGGACACGAGCAACGGTAGTTTTCATTAGTTTACAATTAAAACTAAAGTTTATTATTTTATTGTTATTGTTAAAACAATTTTTAGAATAAAAATTAACCTTACCGTTGCTCGTATCCCTACGAGCGACATAAAAATCCTTAGCTTAATAGCATTGCTCTTTAGAGTGAGAAAGTACTTTATGTAGCTCACTTTTAGAATGAGAAAGCAAAATTACTCAATACTTTATCATTAGCCCAAAAAAAACGGTAAATTCGTTTATTTCTAAATTTCTGAAAATCAATAAATTAGTAATCTAAATTGAAGTAAGAATAAATTTCTACAAAATTTTTTGTGTTTTTTGTAAAATTTATTTGCACAATCAAAAAAACTGTCTTACCTTTGCATTGCATTAAGGAGAAAGACAGTAACAAAATTATCAAACAAAAAATAAAATATATATTATTTTGTTAGATATAAATTACTAAAGAATATCTTTTAAATTAATGTAATACAAAAATGCCTTCTTAGCTCAGCTGGTAGAGCAATTGATTTGTAATCAATAGGTCAACGGTTCGATCCCGTTAGAAGGCTCAATAATTATTCTAAATGAGAGTTTAAAATAATTGAAGTGTTCAAAAGTGTTTCAAAAGTGTAAGAGTGATATGTTGCACAAGACTAACAATAAAACCCAATTCAGACTAAATTTATTTAGATTGAATTGGGTTTTTTTATGCCATTTGAAGTGTAAATTTTGATAAATAAAATTGCTACGTTTGTGTAACTGTTTGATTTATCTAACTAAATTATTCTTATATTTTGTACCTTTATTAATCCATAAAACAAATGAAATACGATATTAAACTAATAGATGAACTATATAACTAAATCATTTCCGAAGAAATCTAATTTCTACCTTTTGCTTTTTATTTTTTTCTCTATTTCTCTTTTTTCGTGTGAGCCAAGAGATGAAATGATTAGTACCGACAAGAGTAATACAATTAGTTTTTCGCCTGATACTGTCTTTTTTGATACACTTTATACTGATTTTGAGTCGCCTGTACGACGTGTAAGTGTAAAAAACTTGAATAAAGAAGCTCTAAATATTTCACGTATTTACCTTCAAAGAGGAGAAAATTCGCCTTTTCGTCTGACCGTAAACGGAATAAAAAGACAGGAAGCGACAGATATTTTTTTGAGAGGAAATGATAGTTTACGTATATTTTTAGACCTTATAGCACCTGCTTTAAATACTGATGAAATTACGAAACTAGAGGATTTTTTGGTGGTAGAGAGTAATGGAAATGAAGAAAAATTACCTTTAATTGTTTGGTTGCAAGATGGAATTTTGTTAGAAGATTCTGTTTTAGATTGTCGAACAGTTTGGAGTGGAAAAAAACCGTATATTATTAAGGGAAGTGTTTTGGTAGAAGAAAATTGCAAACTGACTATAGAAGCAGGCGTAAAGGTTTCTTTCTTGACAAATGCAGCCTTGTTAATTGCTGGTTCTTTAGAAATTAATGGAAATGCTACTGAAAATGTAGAGTTGGGAAGTTTTAGAAATGATGGAGATTTTGAGGGAGCTTTGGGGCAATGGTTTGGAGTTTTGTTTGGAGAAAAAAGTAAGAATAATAGAATTTCTTATTCTACCATAGAAAATGCAACGGTAGGAATACGTTTCGGAACGCCAGATAATGATACGATTCCAGACTTGATTATCGAAAATACGATTATTCGTAATATGGCTGATGTAGGTATTTTTTGTTTGAATTCTGATGTTTTGATTCAAAATACGCTTATTCATAACTGTTTGAACCGAACTTTTGCAGCAGGAGCAGGAGGAAATTACTATTTCTATAATAATACATTTGCCAATTTTGGATTTGATTTTTTTAGAGAAGAACCTTCTTTTGAGCTTTCGAATGTTTTGGCTTTTGTAGATACTTTAGGAAATGAGCAGGTAATCAAAGAAAATCTAAAAGCTTATTTTATTAATACTATTATTTGGGGAAGTATAGACGAAGAACTAATTTTGTTTGCAAGTCCAGAGGCCGAGTTTCAAACTTTTTGGAACTCTAATCTTTTGAAAACAAAACTTTTAGATACTGATTTGCCAAATATCTTGAATAAAGACCCAAAATTTGTAGATGCTTTTAATGGAAAGTATCAATTAGATTCGCTTAGTCCTGCTATAAATGCTGGTCTTGATATTGGATTGGAGATAGATTTGGAAGGCAAAGCGAGAGATGAAAATCCTGATATTGGTGCTTTTGAGAAATAAAGTAAGAGGTATGAAGTAAGAAGTTTTGAAATGAATTATGAATTACTTTTCATTATTATACTACTGTTCATTAACTTGGAAACTTAATTGATTCATCTTGTTTTACTTCTTACTTTTAAAATCATACTTCTTACTTTATTCACTTATGGCTCAAGATTACGACAAAATTTTTAAAGAAAATATTGAGGAGATAATTCTTCCTTTGGCTGAAAAACTATTAAACATAAAAATTGAAAAGTCAGAAAAAATCACGCAAGATTTGCAACATACAATTGAAAGAAAACCTGACTTTCTGAAAAAAGTAATTCATAAAGATTCTAGCAAAGATTACATTTTACATATTGAGTTTCAAGTAGCAGACGAACCAGAAATGGCTTATCGAATGTTGGAATATTATGCGATGCTACTGCGAAGCCACGATTTGAATTTGAAGCAAGCTGTTTTCTTTATTGGAGATAAAATTCCAAAAATGAATACTCGTATTGAGAAGGAAAATTTGAGTTTTGCTTTTACCTTAATTGATATGCAACAGGTTGATTACAAACAGTTCGTAAATTCCAAAAAACCAGAAGAGGTAATTTTGGCAATCTTAGCAGACTTTGGAAAAGACGATACAATAAAAGTAATTCAGACCATTATAAAACAAGTAAAAACGCTTACAAAACCCAACTTAAAACAGAAAAAATACGTTAAACAGTTAGAAATTTTATCTAAATTACGTGGATTACAATCCCAAATAATAAAACAAATAGAAATTATGGCACTAACTTATGATTTAGAAAATGATATTCGATATAAGCAAGGACAACAAAAAGAAATGCAAGAAACAAGAAAAAAGACTATTCTAACAATTCAAAAAATGCTTAAAGCAAATGTTCCTTTAACACAAGCGCAAATAGCAGAGTTTTTCGATGTTCCTTTAGAATTTGTAAAGAAAATAGCAAATTCATTGAAAAAGTAAATAGAAATTTAGCAAATAGTTGATGATAAAAAACTACTCTGCGTCTTCTGTGGGATTCTTTAAAGTTCTAAAAACATTAAGTTATTTTTCATTAGTATTTTTATGTTGTTCAATAATTTTGTGTCTATATCGCTTTGATATTCTGTAATGCAACTTATGTAAATAGTTTGTTCTGTGATAATACTGTCTTGTTTTATTTTAATTTCAAGAAGAGAGTCATCAAGAACAGCACATTGATTTTTCTCTAATATCTCTGAAAAGCTTATCCATTTATCGACAAGTTCGTTTTCATCTAAATTTAGCTTTCTATTTCGAATTTCTCCAGAAGAGGGAAATGATGAACTAAAAATTAACTTATCATCTTTATAACTCCACAGGCTAAACTTGTCTGAAAAAGGAATTGTATAAATAAATACATTACCGTATTCAGAAAGATATTTTTCTGATAATCTTGTTTGAGTACTTTTAAAAATTACACAAGAGTTACAAACCAAAAATAAAAAAGACAGAATAAATAATTTTCTCATAAATATTGGTATTTAAACCAAACAGTTCACTATAAAAGAACTGTTCGGTAATAAAAATCTACTTCTTAGGCAACGTAACTCTATAATCAGCCGTTATTTTTCCTTTACTAATTTTATCTAATTTTCCTTTCAAGAGTCGTTTGCGAAGTGGAGTAAGATAATCAGTAAACAAAACGCCTTCAATATGGTCGTATTCGTGTTGAATAATTCGGGCAGCAATTCCATCAAAAGATTCTTCGTGAAGTTCCCAGTTTTCGTCGTAATATCTAATTTTGATGTTTGGTTTACGAGAAACTTCGCCTCTAATTTGTGGAATAGACAAACAACCTTCTTCAAATGTCCATTCTTCGCCTTCTTCTTCTAAGATTTCAGCGTTGATAAATACCTTTTTGAAACCGTCTAAGTTTTCATCCATTGCGCCACCATCGACAACAAAAATACGTTTTCCAAGACCAATTTGAGGACCAGCCAGACCGACACCACTTGCCGAATACATCGTTTCGAACATATCCTCTGCTAGTTCTTTTACATCAATAGAACCTTCTTGCTTTATATCAGTTGCTTTTTTGCGAAGCACAGTATGACCATATACGTATATCGGACGAACCATAATTTCAAGTTTTGTTTTAATAAAATAATGACAAAGGTACAGAAAATTAGATTTTTGAATTGAGAATAATTGTATAAATCAATATCTTTTGAAAAAATTATAGACAAATTTTCCATAAATGGATAGATAAATAGTTTAAAACAATCTAATTTTTTACGTATTTTGTAATCAACTATAAAACTAAACTTCAATTATGGAAAATCAAAATCATTCTGAAAATGTATTTATTGCTGGAAATTCTAATACCGTTGTTGGTGTTGCCACTAATGAGATACCTGCTAAGCATCAAACAATAGCTCAAAAACTAGAAACGTATAAAAAAATAATTGAATCAAACGGAATAAAAATAAACGCTCCTTTTGACCCTCGTTATTCGGCTAGTTTGATTAAACGGATTTTAGAACCGTTGAGTTTGTATTATTTCCGAACCGAATTTATAGGTTTTGAAGGCGAAGATTATCCAGAAAGAAAGAACAATGCACCTTTAATTTTTGCGAGTAATCACTCTGGAATGGCTTTCCCGTGGGACGCAATTATTTTCTCGTCGATGTTATTGAAGTTGCACAATTACGATATTACCAAAGTTACTCGTCCACTAACTGCGCCTATGCTATCACAGAGCAACATGATGAGTCCATTTGCGATAGAGAATTTTTGGAAACGAGCTGGTGGAGTTGATGCTACTTCCCTCAATTTTGAAACGATGATGCAAGAAGGAAAATTTAATGTTTTGATTTATCCAGAAGGTGTAGGAGGAATTGGAAAAGGATTTGATAAAAAATATGAACTGCAACGACTTTCTACTTCAACGCTACGAATGAGTTTGAAACACAAAGCTGATATTATTCCTTTTGCTACCGTTAATGCAGAATACATAAATCCGTTTAGTTATAGCATAGAAATTTTGGATGAGATTGTTCAGAAGTTAGGAGTTCCATTTTTGCCTATTGGTTTTATGACTGTTTTGATTCCTTTGCAGCCTTGGATGTTTTATTTTGCGCTGCCTGCAAAACTAATTTTTGTTCGTGGAAGACGTATAAAGCCTTACAAAATTTTAGGTAAATCGGTTGAAGATGCCACCGAAGAAGAAATTTTTGCTCTTCGTGATGCCATTCACGCTATTATGCAACGAGAATTACATGAAGCAGTAGAAAAATATGGAGAAAGTCCGTACAACTGGAAAGAATTTTTATTAACGGCACTTTGGAAATGGAAAAAGCTACCTGAATATTTACCTTTTACATGGGCATTTCGTTTTATTGACCACGAAAAACAGTTTCAAAAACGCTTATTTGAGCTTAACAATTTTTCAAATATTGCTCCTTCTTTAGAACAAAAAGTAGTTCAGGCACAGCAAATTGCACAAACTACTGAATTTGAAGAACAAGCAGAAGAAGACAAAGATGTAATGGACGTGCTAAAAGAAACGGTTGATTTGGTGGTAGATAATCCAGAAGTTTTGTTGATGTATGTGCCTGTGGTGGGTTGGTTGCCTACAATTTGGAGAGAGTTTAATAAATTTAGAAGTTAGATTTATGAAGTTAGAAGTAAATGCAATTTGTGATTTGTAGGGAAAATGGCTTGCCTTTTCCTATAGTAAGTATTTCAAAATAAATTAAACTTTTGAAAATTGAATCAATGAAAATATTTAGCTGGCTTCTTTTTTTCTTTGCCTTATTGTTTTTTGGAATAGTATATTTCTTTGTGTCATTTTCTTTATTTGATGAACCTCAAAAAGTCAAATTGCTAGATTTTTCTTATAAAAATCAGAATTATTCTATTGTTTCTGTCTTCGGAAATGCTGCTACTAATGGTTCTGTTCAATTATTTGAAATAGATAGGAATGGAAATGAAATTCAAAATCATTTTCTTATCACTCGTCCGTATTTCAAAAAAGGTTATCAGATTCAAATTAATGATAGTCTTTTTAAGTGTGTTTTGATAGATGGTTCTATAACAGACACAGTATTACTGAATATGGAAACTAAAAAAATGGATTATTACTCGGATTCATTATTGAATACGTGGATTTCTCCTCAAACAAATTCTTCAAAAAAATAGTATATTTGAAATAACAAAATATTAAAAAATTAGACTAAAATTTATAAGAGGATGGAAAATGAATTGCCTAAAATTGTACAGGATAAAATAGCTTATTATGAAGATATAATTAGTAAAATGAAAAAAACAGTAGTGGATGCTAAAAAGAAAGAATTTGACAATAAGATTCAAGAAATGGAATATATACAATTATCATTGAGGGAATATAAAATACCTATTAGAATAGATAAATTTTTATTTGAATTATATGTGTTACCTATTTCATTAATGCGTAATATACATAATACATATTTCTATAAAAATGAAAATTATTCATATTCTTTTTTTAAAGATTTTGTCAATAGAAATAAGATACAAAACACTATTGTTATTGATGAATTAACGAAAAATATATCAGAACTTATAGACTTATATGAGCAAATTCCTCATAATATAAAAAGTTTAGACATGTTTGTAGATACATTTGAAGAAATTTTAATTGAAGTAAAAGAAGAAGTTCATAGAATTAATAATATAATTGTCCCTACGCTTCAGTTTAAAGATTATTCTATTTTAAATAAATGTATTAAGTATATACGTATTGATATTTTTCAAGCAATACAAAATATATCAGAACAAATTCCAGTAGATGCTCAATTTATAGCTTTTACAGGAGAAAATGGAGATGGAAAAACTTCTATTTTACAAGCTATCGGTTTAGGACTTTATAATTCTGATGATTTATCTGATGAAGATAGAGGAAATGAAAATACTCATATAACTATTCAATATCAAAACAAAGATAAGTATTACACAAATGAGATATACAATAATCCTGAATATCCCACTATGTATGCCTTACGCCACCACATGAAAGAACTCAAAAGTTTTGCAGCGTATGGCACTTCTCGTTTGCGTGTTTCTGATAAAAAGGAAATGCAAAATCCATTATTAAATCTTGACCCAGAACGAGCAAAACTAACTAATATTTTTGATTCGTGGTTGCGTGATGTTTCTGTAAATGACAAAGAACTTTTTGAGAAAATTAAAGCAATTATTCTTAAAATTCTTCCAAATGTATCAGAAATTAAGAAGAAAGACGAAACAAAAATAATTAGTGATTTTCTATTTATCGAAAAAGGAATTGAAGTAGAATTTAAGCATTTGTCAGCAGGACATAAAAGTATTGTTTTGATGATAGGCGACATGATTATGCGACTTTCAGAAGCACAACCAGAAATAAAAAACCCTAGTAATTTTACAGGGATTGTATTAATTGATGAAATAGAAGCACATTTACATCCAAAATGGCAAAAAGAATTTCCTCATATTCTTTCTACTACTTTTCCTAAAGTTCAGTTTATTGTTACGACACATAGCGCAGTTTCTTTGTTAGGAATGCCAGAAAATACGGTGTTTTTTAGAGTTCAGAGAAGCGAAGAAAAAGGAACTTATATCGAACGAATAGATATTGATGTCAAAAACTTATTACCAAATGCCATTTATACTTCGCCTTTATTTGATATGGAAAGCATACGTTCGAACAGAAAACAAAGGAATTGAAGAACTAAATGTAGAAGATAATTTTGAGGAAATAATTAAGAAAGAAGAGAACAAAAAACGATTGAAAGAACTAAGTGAAAAGTTTGTTTTTACTCCTCCTAAATCTTAATTTATTGTTATGAGAAAAGTGAATAAACCAAGTGAAGTACCAGCAGCTTTACAGAGAATGCAGGCTTTGATAAAAGAAGAGTTAGAAACAGAAAAGCATAATTTTAAGTGGAAAAACAAACATTATAGTCAGCCGATAAAGAAGGATTTACAGAAAATTTACTATAACAAATGTGGTTTTTGTGAAATTATTTTACAAGAAAGTAAAAGTTCGGAAGGTTTTACTGTTGAACACTTTAGACCAAAAAGCGATTATTATTGGTTAGGAGCAGAATGGACAAATTTATTTCCTCTTTGTGTAAAATGTAACAAGAAGAAGGATAAAAACTTTCCTACCAAAAATCAGAAAGTTCAAAATCCACCTTTTGATGAAAATGGAAGTTTTATTTTGTCAAGATGTTTGGCAAACAGTGACGAGCTTCTAAATGAACAACCTGTTTATTTACATCCAGAAATTGATGAACCTTTAGCTTTTTTTGAAGTAAATAAAAGTGGTCAATTTTTACCCAAATCAGATTTAGAAGGTTTTGACTTGCTACGAGCTAATAAAATGATAACTACCTTTTTAGGTGTAGAATTTTTAGAGAATAAGCGTAAAAAGCAAATTGAACTATTAAAGAAACAGTTAAGAAATGTAGTTACCAATTTTTTAAAATATTGTTCTGAAAATTATACCCAAAGGGAAATCAAACTTTCTTTTTTCTCTTTTTTGAAACTCTTTTTACTTTAGGAGATAAAGAGCAAGAGTTTTCTTTAATGGGATATTATATGAATAAAGATTTTGATAAGTTTTTTCTATCTGATTATGAGCCAAATGTACAAGAGTTAATTAAATATGCTTATCGTTTATTTTTGGAAGAAATGAGAAAAAAGAATCCCTAAGATTTTAAATTTTTAGATAAACAGAAAAAACATATAGGTTTGAAACAAAAAACTATGAAAAAAATGTTAGGAAATTTTGTATTTGATATTGACGACACTTTGACAGTGTCTCAAAGCGAAAAAGAACACAAGGTGTTAGAACCACTTGTCCGTGAACGTTTAGGTGATGCGTTTTTTGATAGGCATTGTTTGATGCCAATTGATTATCCACACTATATTTTTCCTGGTTTTTATGCACTATTTCGCTGGTTGCATGATAAAGGTGGGAAAATATTTTTCTTCAGTTCGGGTATAGAAAAACGCAATACCCCTTTTGCTGCCATGATGATGGAACGTACTTTTGGTAAAAACCCACCTGAATATAAAGTCTTTTCTCGTGAGCATTGTATAGATACAACTAATTTCTCTCACTCTGAAGAACACGCTGAAACTTACCAAAGTTATATCTATGGGCAAAGAAAAAAGAAGATGGGTGGTATTATTGTTCCTGAAGTGGAACTGTCTCACACCTTGCTCATTGAGGATGATTATAGTTACATGACCAAAGGCGAAGAGTATAATTTGGTATGGGTAGAGTCAGGTTTGGGCTATTTGCCAACCCCACCTTCAAAACAGTATGAAGAAGAATTTTATACTACTTCTTTGTTTAAAAATGTCGCAAGGTTTCACAAATCCTTTTATTTAGCAGGACTTTTCTCAAAAATCATTGAGGTGCAAGACGAAAAAAACTGCACACTTTTAGAAGCTACACAAGAAGTACAAATGGAAGGACATCTGCTAAACGAACATAGAGGTAATTGGTATCGAAGTGTGAAGCGTTTGAAATACTATATAGAAGGACAGAAAATTCTTAGCCAAATAGACCCAAGTCTTATTTTTCATTATGAATTGCCTTTTAATGGCAAAGAAGATTGGGTAAATCCATTCTAAACGGACAAGAACACGATTTTAAAAAAGTTGAAACGTTAGAAAAAAAGTGTCTGGATATCGTCGTAACCTATTTGCAAGAAAAACACATCATCGAACTCAAAATTTGGAGAGGCGAAGAGTCGCACCAAAGAGGTTTAAATCAATTAGCAAATTATTTAGATATTCACAGCGTAGAAAAAGGTTGGCTTTTAATTTTTGATGACAGAAAAAAACCAAGTTGGAGAGAAGAATTAATACAACATAATGGCAAGGAAATTTTTGCTGTTTGGGTCTAGCTTTTACCTAAAACTTTATTTCAAACAAAAAGACCCTTACAATATGCAAGAGCCTTTTTCTATTCAATCAGGAAAACAATGAATCTTTAAAGTTTTTTAGTCTGTTTTGCTTTATAGGAAGGAAAAACGAAACAGAACTTTGTTAGTTTCTTAATCTACTTAACTAACTCTACAAATATATAAATTGTTTAACTTATTTCCAAAAAGTCTTCACAAATAATTTGACTTATTTTTTAGTGAAATCAAAAATGGTTTGATTTAATTCTAAAAGGCGTTTTTTAGAATAATTTGCTTTGTTCTTTTGTTTAATATTATTCATTTTTGGTTAATCAATTTAAAATTTATTTTTTTTGCTATAAATTCCGTTATTTTGTACCATAAAGTATCACAGACTTCTTAGCCTGTGTAAAAATATTGTTTTATAAATTCAACTTCTGAACAGACAGGGATGTCTGTAATACTCTTTATCTATGTCTGAAAAATTTAAAAAAAATTCTCGTCGTCTTCCTGCTGAATGGGAAGAGCAGTCTTTTGTTCAACTTACTTTTCCACATCAAAATTCGGATTGGAAAGATGATTTACAGCTTGTAACACCTGTTTTTGTGGAAATTGTAACTCAAATTACACGTTTTGAAAATGTTCTTTTGGTTTGTCAAAATAAAGTAGAAATTCAAAAATTATTCAGTTCATTATTAAACCAAAATAAAGAACAGTTTGATAAAATTACTTTTGTAGAAATGGATTCAAACGATACGTGGGCAAGAGACCATGGTGCAATAACTGTTTTTGAAACAAATAAAAACGAAGAAGAAAAAATCCATTTAGATTTTACTTTCAATGGTTGGGGAAACAAGTTTGAAGCCTCAAAAGATAATTTGATTACTCAAAATCTAAAAAAAGAAAACTATTTGAAAGGCAAAGTTGAGCAAATAGACTTTGTCTTAGAAGGAGGTTCAATAGAATCTGATGGAAAAGGTACAATCTTGACAACTTCTGAATGCCTATTGTCAAAAGAGCGAAATCCTAATTTTACCAGAGAAGAAGTAGAAACAAAAATCAAGAATTATTTTGGTGCAAATCGGATTTTGTGGTTAGAAAACGGTGCTTTGGAAGGAGATGATACAGATGCACATATAGACACGTTGGCTCGTTTGTGTCCTAATAATACGATTTGTTATGTTGCTCCTCCAATGGACAAAAAAGATTCTCATTATGATTCCTTGCAAAAAATGGAAAATGAACTCAAAAATCTAAAGACCGTTGAAGGTAATTTTTATACCTTAATTCCATTACCGTTTGCAGAAATTGCTCTTCATGAAGAAGATAATCGTCGTTTGCCAGCTACGTATGCAAATTTTTTGATAATTAATGGAGCTGTTTTAGTTCCTACTTATGAAAATTTCTATTTAGACCAAATGGCTTTGAAACAAGTAAAAAAAGTGTTTCCAAATAGAGAAATTATTGGAATAAACTGCTTGCCTATTATTCGTCAGCACGGTTCTTTGCACTGTTTGACAATGCAGTTTCCTAAGTGAAAAAAGAGACTATCTCTTATAGATAGTCTCTTTTGATTTGCCTACTCTGCTTTTTCGTACTGTAGATTAGTTATCGTATAGATATTAGTAAGTGTTTCTGCTTTTTTTCCTTCTTTTAGCTCTGATGTAGCAGAACTGAAAATATTATTTTCTGTAAAACAACCTTCTCCAAGAGGATTTTCAGGCGTAGGATAAGAACATTTTGAGGAAAATATCTTTCCATCTGGAAAAACAATTTGTGCAGAATCTCCTATCAAAAAGTTTCTAAATGTCCATGTATCTCCTGCGAAAAGTACAGAATCTTTTTCGAATATTTGTCCTCTCTCAATAGAAATATCTAAAATCATTTTATTTGTTTGAGAATCAAAAGAACGAAGGGTTATATCATAGTCAGAAGAGTTTATAATACGTTGAATGTATTTTCTATCTGAATTGTAGTCTTCACAAGATGAAAATAGACACATCAATAAAAAAGGAAAGATAAATAATTTTAAATTTTTCATTTTTGTATTACTTTATGGTTTAATTCCAATTATTAAATAATTCTACTAAAAAAGGTTCAGTCGGATTGTTGTATTGTATAATTAATTGCTGTCTGAATTGATTAAATCCATCTGAATTATTTAATATATTTTCCATTTGAAGAAACGTATAACCTGCTACCCTGTCAATGGGCAATAGTTGCCCAGCAGCATTGGTTACATTAATAGATTGGTCAAAGTTATCATTCAAATCTACCATCAATGAAGTGTATACAGGATTTTCGACAGGAGTTCTCCATTGATAATCACTTTGAAACACATAAGCAGAATTGTAACCTCTGTATCTTCGTGTCGTAAATAACCATTCAACTCCCTGTGCCCAACTCTCCTTTAATCTCTCCTCTGTATTGTTATTGTTCCATTCTTCTCTTCGTAACTCCCAGTGTGAGGAATGAGCTATCTCATGAATAGTAGTCCCATATATCTGATCTGCTGTTCTTCCTAAGTTACCAATAACTAATCTCGGTATTGCACCAAATGTGCGACAGTCTTTGCAATGAAAGCTTCTGTTGTTGTTTGAAACTTTTATTTTAAGCCTTGAATTCCAAAATCCATTTCTAGGAGGTGATTTTAATCCAAATCTATTACCATAATAGTATTCTTGTGCAGCAGTATGAACAATAGCATAGTTTCTAGACTCCCCAGATGAAATAGTAAGATTCCAATCTCCTTTTTGTTTTGAACCATTGAAAATGGCTTGACCAAATGTACCACTTCTAATATCAAAGTCTTGTCTTTCCCATTTTATACTGTAGTTAGCATCTCTTTTGAACGTTCCATCACAAGAAAAACGTCCGTTATTATCTGTCAGACCTCTGTGTGTAATGTGCCATCTTCTAGCTCTTACAGATGCTCCTACTAAAGGACTTGTACGGTTTACAATCCCAGTACCTGGATTGTAATTTTCTACGAAGAAAATCTGTCCTGCTGGTCGCCACGAACTTCTCATTATTTGTGGTGTTTCTAAACTATTTTTGTTGTTTGAAGCCCCTTTTTCTTTATCTAGATTGTCAGTAAGAGTAAGTGAAATGGTTACTAATTCTTCTACTAAATGTTCAGGTATATTTGTTTTGCTACGTAAAGTACCGTCTTGATTGTACTCATCTGGAATAAACAGATATTCTACTATCTCGTACTTTATTTCTTTTGGCAATTCATAATCGATAGGAACAGAAGCATCATCTTTCTCTATATTGATTGTGGTTTTCCTTGATATATCACTATTCTTTATAGCTACTTCTTCCGTAACTTCCTCAATAGATTCAGAAGGATTACAAGCAAAAACGCCTAAAGATAAAGCTAAAATTAAAGTAGAATTAACTATCTTTTTTATTTGTTTCGAATTGTTTCGAATTGTTTTTTGAACATAAAAATAAGTTTTAATAATGTTTTGAAATAGGTAATGTTGTAAGACTAGTATTACGATGCAAAGTACGGAAATAAATATAATACAAGTCAAGAATTATTTTTTAGACTATCAAAACGAATACTTTTTTGAGAGATTTCTAGTACTTTTTTTTCAAAATAATCCAATAAATAACGGAATAGTATAATTTAATATACTTCTATTTGCTTTAAATGAAGGTTGAAAAAATGGAGGTTCATGTAAGGCTGGAAAAAGATTGCATTTTTCCGATCATATTTTTTTTATACTTATAGAGATTTTTGAATATAATTTTAATAAAAACGTGTGAAACAAAAAAGCCACTTACAGTTTTGTAAGAGGCTTTTCAATTATTTTGACATGATTACTTTATTCTACATTTTCTTCAAATTGAGCTTAAACTCTCCTTTTGCTTCTTTTCCGTCTGCCATTGTTCCAGAAAATTGTCCTGTTGCTGTTCCTGCTTCTTCGTCTAATTCTGTAATGGTAACTGTTCCTTTTGTAAGCGAACCTCCCATTGTTCCAGAAGTTGTGGTAAGATTTACTGCTACATTTGCCGAACGCTTATCATCGCTACCAATTGGAAATTCTCCAGTAATTCCACCTTTCAAATCAATGCTAATATTATTATTTGTGTTTCCTGCCATAATATAAGTTACACCGTTGTCTTTGTCCATTGAAAGACCATTGTCAGAAAAGTTAGTTTTTACATTTGATTTTTCTTCTCCTAATGAAACATTAAAAAACCCTCCTTCTTTATTGGCATCTTCTGGCGAAAATTCCACTACTGTTTCGTTGCCTGTATCTTCTGTTGAGCTAGAAGCTGTAATTTCTGATGTTGTGGTAGAATCTTCATCTGTTTCTGCATTATCTTTTTTAGAATTACAAGAAAAAAGACAAATACATACTATAAAGGCAAGACTATTTATGAATGAAAAACGCATATAATTAATAAATTTAGAAGTTAGAAATTAGAAGTTAGAATAAAACTAGCTTCATCAGTATATTTTAGATTAAAAAATAGCGATACATTTTCCTTTTAGCTAAAATATAAAAAGTTTAGTCTGTTGGTAAAACGTATCGCTATAAAGTTACAGAAATTATATTAAGATTTCTTATTTCATGTTTTTGATGATTTCGTTTCCAAAACCAGAACAAGAAACAAGTGTTGCTCCTTCCATTTGTCTTTCAAAATCATAAGTAACACGCTTAGAATTGATAGCACCTTCAAGTCCTTTTGTGATAAGGTCAGCAGCTTCTTGCCAGCCCATATATTCAAACATCATTACACCAGAAAGAATTACAGAAGATGGATTTACTTTATCCAAACCTGCATATTTTGGTGCTGTTCCGTGTGTTGCTTCAAAAATAGCCGAACCTTCTACATAATTAATATTTGCACCAGGAGCAATTCCGATACCACCAACGATAGCAGCCAGAGCATCAGAAATATAATCGCCGTTAAGATTAAGAGTAGCTACTACTGAATATTCAGACGGACGAAGCAAAATTTGTTGCAAGAAAGCATCAGCAATAGAATCTTTTACCAAAATTTTTCCACTATCTAGTGCAGCCTTTTGTTCTTTATCAGCAGCATCTTTTCCCTTTGAATCTTTTGTACGGTCGTATTGCGCCCATGTATAAGTTTCGTTTCCAAACTCTTGTTCAGCTAATTCGTAACCCCACGTTTTGAATGCGCCTTCTGTATATTTCATAATATTTCCTTTATGAACAAGTGTTACAGAAGGAAGTTTTTGAGCGATTGCATATTTCATAGCTGCACGAACGAGGCGTTTTGTGCCTTCTTCCGAAACAGGTTTGATACCAATAGAAGACGATTTGGGAAAACGAATGTTGGTAACTTTCATCTCGTCGATCAAGAATTTCTTTACTTTATCGGCTTCTTCTGTTCCTGCCATATATTCAATTCCTGCATAAATATCTTCTGTGTTTTCACGGAAAATAACCATGTTTGTTTTTTCTGGTTGTTTTACTGGCGAAGGAACACCATCAAAATAACGAACAGGACGAAGACACGCATACAAATCTAATTCTTGACGAAGCGCAACGTTAAGCGAACGAATACCACCACCGACAGGAGTAGTCAAAGGTCCTTTTATTCCTACTAAATATTTTCTGAATGCAGCCAAAGTTTCTTCTGGCAGCCAGTTTCCTGTTGCATTGAAGGCTTTTTCTCCAGCCAATACTTCTTTCCAATTTATCTTTCTTTTGCCATCGTAGGCTTTTTCAACAGCAGCATCAAAAACAGCTTTTGAGGCTTTCCAAATATCTGCGCCAATTCCATCTCCTTCAATAAAAGGAAGAGTTGGGTTTTCTGGTACATTTAATTTATCGTTTTTGATTGTAATGATATTTTCGCTCATAGCTAATAAGTTCTATTTTAAATAATTGTGTAAAATATATTTTTTACGTATTTGATTTTATAGTCAGTAATTAAATCATTAGCTACAAACCAAATAGATTAACTACAAATATACCTAAATAAATTTAGAAATTAGATTTGAGAAGTTAGAATTAATACAAATACAAATTACCTCTAAGGCACTAAGAAAATAAACAGTTTCATAAGAAAAGGAAGATTTCTATTTTAAAACAATTAGCTCAAAGGATAATTTTCCACTAATCACTAATCACTAATCACTAATCACTAATCACTAATCACTAATTTTCCATCATTAAGTTCGACTACATTATCAATAATTGGATGATTTTTAAGCCATTCGTCGTGTGTAGTTAGGATTATTGTTTGTCCATTTGCCTTTAGTTTTTCAAAAACCTCAAAAACTTCTATTGCGTTTTTTCGGTCTAGATGAGAAGTAGGTTCATCAGCAAAAAGAATAGCAGGTTTTCGGATTAATGCCCTTGCAATGGCTGTGCGTTGGAGTTCGCCACCAGAAAGAATATCTATTTTTTGATTTAATTTGTGAGAAATCTGTGCTAAAGTTGCAGCTTCTTTAGTCATATTTTCCATTTTTTTGGAAGAATAATTTAGAGGAAGAAGAGGAAGAGTAATATTTTGTTCTACTGTAAGTCCTTTTATAAGATTGAAATGTTGAAAAACAATGCCGATGTGTTCTCGTCTAAACTGTGTCAAGAATTTTTCCGACCAGTGCGAAACATTCTCGTCCAAACAGATATAACTTCCAGAAGTAGGTTTTGTAAGTCCTGCCAAAATACTAATCAAAGTAGTTTTTCCAGAACCCGACGAACCTTTCAAAAGCGTACAACTTCCTTTTTTTATAGACAAAGAAATATCAGATAAAGCGACAAATTTATTGCTTTTTCCTTTATTGAATATTTTATTGAGGTTTTGAGTTTGTAGAGCGAGCATTTTTTGGTTTCTGTAATTTTACTTATTTATAATCTTCAACGATAATTCTGATAACAGGAATAAAAATGGTGTCTAAATGATCAAAATCTTTATCTGTTGTGAGTAAGGTAGATGAAGTTACGGCTGCTGTTGCTGCAATCCAAATGTCATTTTTACCCATATTTTTAGCCGAAAATTTTGAAGGATAAACCCTAATTTTATCTTTTCCCTGACTATATGCGTCTATTTCTACGTATTTTTGTACAACGGCTTCATTCAGATTAAGTAAAGTAAAATTTTTCAATAACTGCTCTAATTTCTGGATTTTATTATTTCCCCAACCCCTTTTTTTAGCTATTGACAAAATTTCTGCTCGTGCAGCTATAGAAATATATACTTGATTATCAAGATTAAAAAGGTCAAACTTTTTACTTATATTTATTCCAACAGTATTACTCCTTACTAAACTAAGTAAAATATTAGTATCTAAAATGTAATTCATAATTTTTATTTAGTAAGTAGTTGTAAAAGTTCCTCCAAAGTTTCTTCTGTTTCTAATGAACCAATAACACTTTCATCTATTATTCTTTTAGGTAATTTTTCATAGTTATAATTTTCCTCTATGATACTCAATTCAACTATTTCTTTATTAACTTGAATATCAATTACTTCTAATTTTTCTTGTATTAAATCAGCATATTTTTCTACTTCTGTATATACATATTCAAAATTAGAAAACAGACTTCTTACTGACCAAGACAAATTAGAAATAGAAATTTTATCAAAATGATTTCTATGATTTTCTACCATTTTATGCAAAACCTGTTCTTTTTCTTTGTAAGAGTTATAATTCAAATTATTTATCTCAAAATCTTCATTCAAACGTTGATTCAATTCTTTATAAATCGGTTTTATAGTCAAATATGAAATTGCTTTTCCTGCAACATAAATTTTCAAATCAGAAATAAAAACAGGAAAAAAACTAGACATTCGTTTTTTATACAAATAAATCCACTCGTTATACGCATCTAAAAGTTGTATTGATTTTAGAAAAGAATCATTGAACGCATCATTTTGAGAAACTAATTTATCATTCATAACTATATTATTTACTTAGGTTTATTTAATATTATTCTATCTTTCAACTAACGCAATATAAACAAAAAACGTTTTTTAATAAAACCGAACCGTTCCCTTTGAGGGAACGGTTCGGTAAAAATTCGGTAAAAATTATAAGTTTACATTTCCTTAATCGCCTTCTTAACCAATTTCAAAACTTCTTTTTCTCCTTTTTTAGCTGTTTTATGGTATATTTTTGCCTTTTCTAAGGTTTGTTCAACGAACTTTTCATCGTCAAAAGAAGCAACATTTATTTTAACATTCAAGTATGCACCTCGCAGCGCAGCACGTACACAAATTGCGCCTACACCTGTATCAGAAGCCGAATTGGGATTACCCGTTTTTGCTAATTTTTCCAACCAGTCAAACATAGAAGCGCAAATTTCCATCATTTTTAATGGAACTTCAATCGCATTTTTTGTGGCATCAGAAATAGCTTTTTTTCTGGCAGATATATCTGCTTCACTTTCTTTTGACAACCCAAAAGCATTCATAATTCCATTGAAAGCGTGCGTATCTTCATCAACTAAAGCCAAAAGTTTGTTTTTATAGTTTTGTCCTTCTTCTGCAAGCTCCGAAAATTCCTTCCAACGGCTGTCCCAACCTCTTTTATGTGAAGAAAGATTGGCGACCATAGTTCCCAAAGCTGCTCCCAAACTTCCAACATAAGCCGAAATCGAACCTCCTCCCGGTGCTGGCGATTCAGAAGCTGTTTCTTCTGCAAATTCTGTTAAGTTTTTTTGAAGTAATGGCGTTTTGGTAGCATCTGCAATTTTGTATTCAATGATTTTTTCTTGTGGATTAAATGGCTTTAAGTCATCTAAACCCATTGATTTGATGGCAATTTTGATGAGTTCTGCTTCCGAAACTCCTGTCGAACGTTCTTGCTGTTCTAAGAAATATCGACCTGCTGAAGTCATCATTTTCAAAGGAACTAAACCTACTATTTCTGTACCTGTTACACGCATTCCACGAGATTCTGCGCTTTTTCGTGTTTCTTCAAAAGCAATATGCAAAGGAGTTGCCTTTACGTCGGTAATGTTCATCGAAACTTGTGCAATTCCGTACTCTTCAATAAACCAACCAATTCCTTTTGTTCCTTTACATTTTCCTTCTTGTCGCAATGGCTCGCCTGTTTTGTCTTCTTTTATTTTTCCTGTAATCGGATTTCCTTCTCTCAAAACTCGCCCAGCTTCACGGACATCAAAGGCAACCGAATTTGCACGCCTTGAAGAAGTAGTGTTTAGATTAAAATTAACGGCAATCAAAAAATCTCTAGCACTAATTGCTGTTGCACCTGTTTTGGGTCTAAATTCGGCTTTTCCATAGTCTGGAGTTTCTGTTTTGATGCGTTCTTTTAATCCTTCGTATTCTCCTGAACGAACAAAAGCTAAATTTTTACGCTCTTTTTTTGTGGCAGCATTTTCATACAAATAAACAGGATAATCTAATTCCGTTCCTACTCTTTTAGCTAATTTGTGAGCTAACTTTGCCGTTTCTTCCATCGAAATGTTAGCAATCGGAATGAGTGGACAAACATCAGTTGCACCAAAACGAGGGTGTTCGCCTGTGTGTTTGGACATATCTATGAGTTGTTTTGCTTTTTGCATAGCTAAAAAAGCAGCTTCCAAAACAGGTTCTGGTTCGCCTACGAAAGTAACTACGGTTCTGTTTGTAGCTTTTCCAGGATCGACATCTAAAAGAGAAACGCCTTCAACACTTTCAATTTCTTTAGTAATTTGATTGATAATATCCATATTGCGCCCTTCCGAAAAATTAGGAACGCATTCTATTAATTGTTTCATTGTATTAGTGTATTTTTGGTTAATGGTCAAATTATTTTAAAAAAATAAAGATAGAAAAATAATAAATGCTTTTTTCATTCTGTAGCTTACTCTTTAGAGTGAGAAGCGTAAAAAAGTATTTAATTTTCAAATCCAAACTATTTTTCACAATTTGCTACTACTCATTTAACTCAAATTAAATTTATTAAAACTATGAAACTTCTACCAAGTGAAAAATTGATTTACAAAACTCATCTATCAAAAGATGAGATAATAAATAGATTAAAAAACGAAACTGAAGCCAAACAATGGATTCGAACAGGAGGTGTTTTTACAGACGAAAAATATAAGACTTTTGAAGGAATTGTAAATGAAGATTCTTTCCAAATTTGTCGTATTATTCGATATAGAAATTCATTTTTACCACAAATAGAAGGAGAAATTGAGCAAGAAAAAGAAAATACACTTGTTCATATCAAAATGAGATTACATACTTTTGTAATTGTTTTTCTTATTATTTGGTCTTCGTTTCTTTTTTTGGGAGGGATTTTTATGATGTTTATTGCTTGGGCTGCGACGGAAGACAAAAATATATTTGTTTTGGCTTCTCTAGCTCCTTTCGTTATGATGCTTGTGATGTTGGTCACCACTTTTTTGGCTTTTAATTATGAGAGAGATAAGGCAAAGGAATTGTTTGAGAAACTTTTTGAAGCTGAGAGAGAGAATAGGTAATAAAAAAATGGTTTAGAAAATACTTTAAAATAAAGCAGTTTCTAAACCATTACATTCAATTCTTAAAAGATAGAAAACAAAATTTAGAAATTTGCATCTAAAATATCGTCATCATTAATAAATGTTTCACGTTCTTTTTTCCAATTCTTTTTCAAAATCATGTAAAATCCCCAACAAGCCAAAACCCCAAAAGGAAGAGCTAATATAGAAATAATAAGGTCGTTCATCGTTTCGACATCAAACAAATCAGTTGCATAGCCAAAAATAGCAATCAACATTCCTCCAATAAAACTGCCAGCATAATAAACTACTACACCCAATACTGCAAAAACCCATTGCATAGTTTTTGTTTTGCCACTTTCAAGAGCTAAATCAAAGAAATATTTACCAATGAAATAAATTAATAAAATGCCTAACATAAAATTTTGAATTATAAGAGGTGATAAAATAATTTAAAAACAGATGTAATATAACTAATTATTTCATCTTTTCAAGTTCCTGTTCTATCAAAGCACTAGCCACTTTTGGGTCTGCTTTTCCTTTTGATTTCTTCATTACTTGTCCCATAAACATTCCTAATAATCCAACTTTTCCACTATTGTATTCGGCTACTTTTGCAGCATTTTGAGCCAAAACTTCCTTTACAATTGGTAGAATAGAATCTTCATCACTACTCTGAATCATATCTAATTCTTTCGCTTTTTCTTCTGGCGACTTGCTTGTATCTTCAATAAGTGCAGGGAAAAGTTTTTGTGCAGCTAGAGCAAAACTTACTTTATTTGAATCAACAAGCTCAATAAGCTGTGCCATTTTATCTGTATTTATCTTTGAAGAAAAATCAGAAAAAGAGATTTTATTTTCATTCAAATACGATTTTACAATATTGGTAATCCAATTCGAAGCAGCTTTATAATTCTCTGTTTTTTGGCATAACTTATCAAAATATAAAGCCGTTTCTTTATCATCAATCAAAATATTGGTGTCATATTCTGAAAGCTCGTATTTAGACATAAAACGTTCCTTTAGTTCACGAGGAAGCGCAGGAAGTGATGCTTTGATACTTTCTAAATAGTCCTGTGTAACAAGTAAAGGCTGCAAATCGGGTTCTGGAAAATAACGATAATCGTTTAATGTTTCCTTTGCACGAAGACTGTAGGTATTTCCTGTGTTGGCATCAAACATACGAGTTTCTCCATAAATTTCGCCTTCTGTTGTTGGGTCTTCATAAAATTCTACCTGACGAATTACCTCAAAATCAATCGCTCGCTGTACATTTCTAAACGAGTTCATATTTTTCACTTCTACACGAGTACGGAAATTTTGTTCTCCAATCAATCTTACAGAAACGTTTGCATCACAACGCATCGAACCTTCCTCCATATTTCCATCACAAATTTCTAAGTAACGCAGCATTCGACGCACTTCTTGCAAGTAATAATAGGCTTCTTCACTAGAGCGCAAAACAGGTTCGGAAACAATCTCAATCAAAGGAACTCCTGCACGGTTCAAATCTACAAGCGTGTTGACTTCGGCAGCTAAGTGCATCGATTTCCCTGCATCTTCTTCCATGTGAATGCGTGTAAGTTCAAGGCTTTTTTCTTCGCCATTTGGAAGCGTAATTTTGATAAAACCACCTCTACAAATTGGTGTTTTGTCTTGTGTAATTTGATAGCCTTTTGGCAAATCGGGATAGAAATAATTTTTTCTATCAAAAATATTGTATTCCGTAATATCACAACCACAAGCAACTCCCATTTTAATAGCATATTCCAATACTTTTTTATTGCATTTTGGAAGTGTCCCTGGATGAGCGAGCGTGATTACACTTACATTTGTGTTTGGTGCATTTCCGTATTCATTTGGGTCGGAAGAATAGGCTTTTGTGTTGGTAAGAAGCTGTGCATGGACTTCAAGACCAATTACAATTTCATATTTTTCTAAAGATTTATCTAGCTTTTCTTGTAGTTCTTGTGCTGTCATCGTATATTTTTGCTTTTTTTTATCAAGTTTGGATACAAAGATAGTTTTTTCTTTTTGAAAGTTTTGAGTTTTATGAAAACTGTTTTTTGTAGTGTAGTATGGTTAAAGATTTGTAGGATTAGCTTCGCTGAACTGTCGTTTGATAGGATTTTGAATACAGATTGAATACAACACAAATTATTATCTATGAAGTTAAAATTATCAGATTATTCTATAGATTTCAAGCATATCAAAAATGAAACTTTAATTGAAAAATGGATATGGTTGATAGGAGAAGATAAAACACCAATTCTAATAACGAGTATTGGAGATTTATTTTTCAAAGATGCAGAAGAAAATATTTATTGGTTAATGGTAGGAGTTGGAGAAGTTGAAAAAGTAGCAAGTTCTTTAAAAGAATTTGAAGAGAAATTGAATGATGAAGAACTATTTGATGGGTGGTTTTTGCCTCTTCTTGTAAGTGCAATAAAGAAAGAAGGTATAAAACTGACTAAAAGTACATTATATGGCTATAAACTAATTCCTATTTTAGGTGGAGAATATGATCCTAAAAATTATGAAGTAACTGATATAGAAGCTCATTTTAATATGTGTGGAGAAATTCATGAAGAAATACATGACTTGCCTGATGGAACTACTATAAGGTTATGATCTTGGTAGAAATTAAAACTTTGACAAACTTTCACTACCATTGGTAGTGTTTTACTACCGTTATTGGTGTTTTAGCGAAGCGACACCAACAACATCAGAGGATAATTTAAGATGCACCCTGCCAGAGTTATTTTGGATTGCCGAAAAACTACTGACAAAGTTGTTTGTGAAAATGTTGTGCATGATCTTAGCTTTCCATTAGACTATAAATCTACATCTTCTCTTATTTTTTTGTATTCAACATTTAGTAAAAATCCATTGATAACAGTCCATAAAAACAAAGCAATTCCTGTTGAAAATGCGCTATATATAAGAGTTGTATATGGAAAAAAAGCAATTCCACTAAGTATAGAAGTAATCGCAATTTGTATTAAAGAGATTTTCTTTTTTAAAATAATTTTTGTAGATAGTAAGAATAATAATGAGCCTAAAAAACCAGCTAATATGGTAATGTACATCATTCTTCCTTCTCCTGAAAATAGCCAAACTGCTCCGTAGTAAATTCCAACAGACAAGAAACAATGTAAAATTGTACGTTGTAATTCTCTGTCTTCTATTTCTTTAAAAAAGTAGCAAGTTGTCATAGGGAAGGTAATTCCAGGTAGAATCATCATTGACAAAACAAATAACCCCTTAGTTCTTTCTGTAAAGTCTAACGACCAACTAAATAGAAAATAAAATGCTCCCATAAGTACAGAGTTAACTAAAGGTTTGTTTTGATTGTATATTTCCTTGAATTTTATCATAAAGTATATCGAATGTTATTAATTCTTTAATGTTTGAGAATAAATATTTTATATTTCTACCGTTATTGGTGTTTTAGCGAAGCGACACCAACCACATCAGAGCGATAATTGGATTGCTCTTCTATATTTCCAAAAATTCATTTTAAAGAATCCTATTTCTTTTTTATTGTATAAAATACAAGTTTTTCCTTTCCAAAAATCTGTTTTCCACGTAATTCCGTTCATCGTTTGAAGTAGATTTGAATAAAAATTATAATAACAAGTTGAGTACCGTTTAACATAAGTTTTGTAATAAAAACAATGGTATTTCATCCTCCACCGTCAACGAGGCTAAAGCCGTCGTTGAGGTTCTTGAGTAATAATCCTCGTTGACGGCGAAGTCTCAACGACGGTAGAAAAATGCTAACAAATTTATGTTACAGAGTATTAAGTAAAGTGTTTGTATTCGAAACTAATGAAAAATTCTATTTCTGAAAGCTATTTAACCAATTAAAAGCTTTTGGAGCATTTCTGTGCAAATCAGTCAGTTTTTCAATATTTTGGTCTGGAATAGAATTTACATCTGGATGTTTTAGTCCTTCTCTAGTAACACTTTCTTCTCTCAAAATATGCAGCGTTGGATAAGGCGAACGGTTGGTGTAAAGTGCTGGTGCATTCAGGCTTTCGCCTCCATAAACTATATTTGGATGAAACATAACCAACTGAAAAATAGAATCTAACTTGTTTTTTTCTAAATATAGAGTTAGTTCGAGATAGAAATTTGTAAAATCTTTGAAACCTTTTAATTTTGGTTTGTTGAACGAATTTGGAAAAACAATCAACGTTGTATCTATATAATTAGGCTCGTCTTTTTTGCTATTTTGCAAAAATTCAATTTCAGAAATTACTTTTTCTATACATTCTTTATGTATTTTGGTAGGTTCTATTTCGAAACGAATTTGTTTTTTGGCGTGAACAGTATGAGCAAACGGACAAAGGTTGAGCTTCAAAATCCATTGTTTGAACCATATTTTGGTGTTTTGTTCTACTTCTGAAATTTTCATCTATAACTAAAATTTATGTCTAAAATCTAATACTGTTTTTTGGATAATTTAAGTGAGCAAGATAGGAAAAACTAAGTAAAATTATTTTTAAAAATTCTATATTTGTGAATAATGAACGTGGATTTTATTCGAAAAAAGAAATAAATAAAAAATGAATTTAGAAAAGGATTTTACAAATCAAATTTTAGAACTAACAGACGATTACGAGGGAAAAGTAATTGCTGTTCTTACTTCGTGTAACGCAAATACAGGAAACCGAAAAAGTGTAATTTATATTCACGGTTATATCAATTATTTTTTTCATCCTCATGTAGCTGAAAAATTTATCGAAAACGGTTTTGATTTTTATGCGTTAGATTTGCGAAAATATGGGCGTTCTTATCTTCCTCATCAACGAGAAAATTATTGTAAATCAATTACCGAATATTTTGAGGAAATAAGCGAAGCAATCCATCTCATTTATGAAAAAAGTAATTCTCCTATTTATCTTTTAGGACATTCTACAGGTGGACTGACGGCTTGTAATTATGCTAATTTTGGAGAAGAAAAGGACAAAATTAGTGGTCTTATCTTGAATTCTCCTTTCTTAGATTTTTATGATAGTGATTTTAAAAAGAATGCTACTCTAGCAGCTTGTAATATTATCACACTTTTTTACGATTATGCTTACGTTATCAATATGCTTTCGCCTGTTTATGTACAGAGTATTCATAAAGATTTTAATGGAGAATGGGATTTTAATTTGAAATGGAAATATACACAAGGCTTTCCGACCTATTTTAAATGGATTTTGGCAGTCGATGAAGCGCACGAAAAATTACGTAAATATTCAAATATTCAAGTTCCTGTTTTAGTAATGCACTCTTCTAGTTCGGACAAATTTTTTACTTTTTCGGAAGCAGCTATGCGAAAAGATATTGTTTTAGATGTAGAAGATATAAAAGAACGTGGTGCAAAATTAGGCTCAAAAGTTACTTTGTTAGAAGTAGAAAATGCTATTCACGATATATTTTTGTCTAAAAAAGAAGTAAGAGAAAAAGCTTTTGAAGGAATGTTTGAATGGTTTTTGGAAGTAGATAAATAACAATACTAAATAAAGAAGTATTTGAATTTTCGCTAACAGTAATAACTTTTATTGATAAAAATTTCTCTCCAAAACAAAAATAATATGAACCTATTAGAAACTGTCAAAAACTTAGAAAACAAAACCGACCAAAAACGTTTCGAATTTATCATTAACTTTCTACAAGAAAACAAAATAAAATATCAACTTCATAACTACAAAACAGGTAAAAATATAATTATAAAATCAAATCAAAATAATAATTCAGATAAACCGTATATTGGAATAAGTTCGCATTTTGATGTCGTTCCTAATTCTGGTGGTGCAAACGATAACGCTACTTCGATAGCTGTTTGTTTGGATATTTTGATGAGAATAAAAGAAGAATTAAAACAAAATCCTGCTTTTCTAGAAAATCTAGCTTTTGATATAACTATTTTTATTTTTGATGAAGAAGAACGAAATCTTTTAGGTTCTAGAGCTTACGTACAAGAGTTTGGAAGAAAGGAAATAAAGGACGGAAAACTAATCGGACTTATAAATTTGGAGATGTTGGGGCAAGGAGATAAAATTGCGCTTTGGAATTTAGATGATGATTTTGAAGCAGGAAAAACATTAAAAACGTTAGAAACAACAGCAAAAGAAAACGGTATTTTTGCGAAGCGTTTTGATAAAATTGTTACTAATTCGGCTGATCATGTGAGTTTCAAAAATGCAAACTTAGACGATGCTTTTACAATAACATGCATTTCTGACAAAGATATGGAAGTTTCATATCAATATTATGAAGCGCAAAATAAGGGTGCAAGCATTTTTTCGTTGATGGAAATCATCAATCAAGCTCCTATCTTTCAACATTACCACAAACCAACAGATTTGAGTGAACATTTGAATGAAGAAAGTATGAAAAGAGTTTCGGATTTGATTTGGCAAACATTACTCAAAATGTAATTTTAATGTAGCTCAAATGTAGCTCAAATGTAGCTCACTCTTTAGAGTGAGTAGCTGTTTCAGATGTATAATCTGTTCTTAAAATATGGTTTTCCAACAGGCTAAGAAGCCTGTTATACAGTTTAGTACAAAAAAAGCCAGCATTTCGAATCTTTCAATCTAAAATACTGACTTTATAATTTTAAAATAAGTTGTAAAAATAGGTCTATAAGCCGAGTCCTGTCCAGTCTGTTTTTACACAAACTTGTCCTATCATTTATCTACGCTAGATTTCACAAAATAGCTTTAACGACCTACCCGTCTGCTAAAGCGAGCCACTTTTTTGTTTAATGTCTGTTGAACAGAACAAAAAACAAACGCAGACTTATTTGGTCTTTCAACACATGGGGTTTATTCGCCCAAAAAAGTTACCTTTTCTGTCGGTGCGCTCTTACCACACCTTTTCACCCTTTCCGATTATTTTGCTCAATTCAATTCAAAAAACAAAATAAAAGGTGGTTATTTTCTGTAACACTTTCCGTCTATACTTACAACTTTTTTGACTTTGTATAGCCTTCCCGTTAGGAAGCATGTTGCTCTGTGCTGCTCGGACTTTCCTCTTTCGTTTCCTTATTATTTTACCTCAGAGAAGCTACCAAATAAGAAAAGTGAAAGCGATAAGACAACCTATTAAGTTAAATTAGGTTAAAGTTGTACTTAAAATAATTCAACTCTATCTCAAAATAAGATAAAAATTAGTTAAACATTAAACAAAAATTTCATTAAATCTGTTTTACAATCTGTTATTTTAGCAAATATCAAAATAATTTATCAATTTTATAGTATTATTTTCTGATAATAGTTAAAAGTTAGAACGAAAAATCAAGAATAATCGTAAATCAAGTTTTGATAAAATTTAGATACAATTATATTCCCTTATTTTGATTGTATTTTTTTGAAACTCAACTTTACTCTACAACAAATTAATTTTTGATTTATAACTACGTTTAATAATTCCCCTTAATAATTACTACAAATGGTTCACTCTTTCAAATCGATACATCGAGAAGAATATGCATCAAAAAAACAAGTTTTTGATGATGCTCATACTGCCTATAAAGAAGATTTAGATAAAGGAAATATAAAAATCCCTACAGAAAATACAGTATTATTCGAAACTTCCTTTGCGAAAATAAATTATATCCCTAAAGACGAAAATGATAAAGAAGCTATTGTAGAAGGTATTTTGGCTCTATCATGGAACGGTAACATAACCGACGAAGAGTATAAAGAAGTAATGAACAAACTGCTTGAATTTGTTTATTTATATAGTACTTCAAGGTTGTTAATAAATGCAATGGAGTTGGGATATGTAAGTATGTTTGCTCGTGCTTGGTTGACTCTGGATTGGATTCCTCGCATGCAAAAACAGGAAATAGAACCGTCAAAAATAGCTATTCTGCGTACAGATGCGCCTATGCACAAGGTAGGAATTGATTATGTGGTTAGTTATCTACAACAAACACTTCCTTATGATTGCAGATTTTATGTAAGTGAGCAAAATGCTATTAATTGGGTTTTTAGAAAATAAATCCAATTTCACAACCAATTAGCAGTAACTGACCAGAACACGTTTTTTGTACAAACTCAAATTTATACAGAAGACGTGTTTTATTTTTAAATAATTTATTGATTAATAATTATGTATTTCTGATTTGTAGAAACTCAAACTAACTAGACATTTATGATAAAATGATAGAACTCAAATATCCTCGTCAGCGCATTTTTGTTGCTTTTCTGATTTATACTTTACTTTCCTTTGCTGTGGCTACGCTTAGTTTTTGGCTTTTTAGGCGTGTCGAATCAATAAATCTTTTAGCAGACAGAGTACACGAATTGCATATTAGTATTCGAAATTTATCTAAGTTGAGAAGTGATTTTTTATTAAACGAACCCTTAAACGAAGAATTTTATAGAACAGGAAATAGTTGATTTTTGAAAGAATATGTAGTCAGTCAATCCTTAATACTTATTTCAGTAGATTCTATTAAAAAATCTCCTCAAGCCAAAAGGTGGAATATGAACCAAAACTTAGACTCATTACAGTTTGAAGTAGCTTTGAGTGCCGATATGATGAAAGAATTAGCTCAAAAGATAAGACTTAGAGGATACAAAAATTATGGTTTGGAAGGTGTAATGAGAGAATATGCCAGACAATTAGAAAATCAGAATGAAATAGACATAGATTTAGGTTTGATTTTACAATTACGAAGACACGAAAAAAATTTTATTAATAGATTGGATAGCGTTTCTTTAGACAAATGGAAGACCAATTTTAAAGCACTTACTAAGCAGATTGTAGAAGACAAAAATTTCAAATTAGAGCAAAAATATAAGTATTTAGCGTATTTAGATGCCTACAGAGATTCTTTTCTTCATTTTGTAAAGGTAGATTATGATATTGGCTATCGACAAGAAAGTGGATTTACTGCCCAAACTAATTTGAGAGATTTATTGATTTTGAAACACATTGACAAACTAGATATTTACTCTCAAAATAAGAAAGATTATACCTTAGTTCAGCTCCGTTTTATTACAGTTGTTTTGGTTACGGCTTCTGTTATTGCTTCCATGCTACTTAGTTTGTCGTTCCCTTACATAATGAAAATTTAGTACATAAAACGTCTTTTGATTTCTTTAAAACTATAACAAATAGTCCCCTATAAGAACGCCTATTTTAGTTGTAATAGATGCGTTTTTTTTGTATATTTGTATAAACATTTTTGGAACGAATTGTGCCTTTTATAAAGTAACAGAATTAGTTCAAAATCAATTAGCAAATAATTAATAATCAGCTTTTTAAGTTGTCTTTACAAACAACAAAAGTAGCGTAAAATCAATGTGCTAATCCGAAAATATAACGCATTTAATAACTAGCAATACAAAAAATGGCAGAAAACAATAAAGATGAAAGTGCAATCGTAGAAACAGATCTAGATGCTACAGTTTCTATCAATCAAGAAGATAACGGTAGAGGAAATTATGGCGCAGATAATATTCAAGTTCTTGAAGGATTAGAAGCCGTTCGTAAACGTCCAGCCATGTATATTGGAGATGTAGGCGTTAAAGGTTTGCATCATTTAATTTGGGAAGTGGTAGATAACTCTATTGATGAGGCTCTTGCTGGTCATTGTGATACCATACACGTAACGATAAATGAAGGAAATACAATTACGGTTAGAGATAATGGTCGTGGTATTCCGACAGATATTCATACAAAGGAAAACCGTTCTGCTTTAGAGGTCGTCATGACAGTTCTCCATGCAGGTGGAAAGTTTGATAAAGATACCTATAAAGTTTCTGGTGGTCTTCACGGTGTTGGTGTTTCGTGTGTGAATGCCTTATCTGATGATTTGAGAGTAGAAGTACATAGAAATGGAAAAATTTATGAGCAAGAATATTCTTGTGGTGCGCCCAAATATTCGGTTCGTGAAATAGGAACTACTGATATTTCGGGTACTCAGGTTACCTTTCATCCAGATGCAAGTATTTTTACGCATTCTGTTTTTAAATATGAAACGGTTGCTAATCGTCTTCGTGAACTTTCTTACCTCAATGCAGGTGTGAAAATTACGCTTTCAGATGTACGAGAAGGAACAGGCGAAAAAGATGAAGAAGGTAATTTTGTTACCGAAACATTTATTTCAGAAGGTGGATTACGTGAATTTGTAGAATATTTGGATCAAAGTCGTACCTCAATTATTCCTAATCCGATTTATGTAGAAGGAAATAAAAATGATGTTCCTGTCGAAGTAGCTATTCTTTATAATACGTCGTATGCTGAAAATGTATTCTCGTATGTAAATAATATTTCTACTATAGAAGGAGGAACGCATATTACAGGTTTTTATCGTGCCTTGACAAGAACATTAAAAGGATATGCAGATAAAAATGGCTTGACAGATAAGAAAGTAGAACTTTCAGGCTCTGATTTTAGAGAAGGAATGACTGCCGTAATTTCTGTAAAAGTAATGGAACCTCAATTTGAGGGACAAACCAAAACGAAATTAGGAAACTCCGAAGTTTCGGGTGCAGTAGAAACATGTGTAGCCGATGCACTTTACAATTATTTAGAAGAAAATCCGAAAGAAGCCAAAACCATTATCCAAAAAGTAGCTGTTGCTGCTCAAGCTCGTCTGGCTGCAAGAAAAGCTCGTGAAATGGTTCAGCGTAAAACGGCACTTAGTGGAACAGGACTACCAGGAAAATTAGCCGATTGTTCGGAAAAAGACCCTGAAAAATGTGAAATATACTTAGTTGAAGGGGATTCTGCAGGTGGCTCGGCCAAACAAGGAAGAGATAGACAATCACAAGCTATTTTGCCATTGCGTGGTAAAATCTTGAATGTAGAAAAAGCACAAGAACACCGTATTTATGATAATGAAGAGATAAAAAATATTATTACAGCTTTGGGAATCCGTTTTGGAGAAAACGAACAGGGCGAAAAATATTTGAATCTTGACAAACTTCGCTATCATAAAATTGTAATCATGACCGATGCAGATGTTGATGGAAGTCATATTAGAACGCTTATTTTGACACTTTTCTTCCGTTATATGAAGGATTTGGTGGAGAAAGGATATGTTTATATTGCTCAACCTCCTTTGTATCTTGTCAAAAAAGGAAAACAGCAGATTTATTGTTGGGACGAACCTCAACGTGAGCAAGCAATGAGAGAACTCGGTGGCTCAAATGGAAATATGAATGGAATAGGAGTTCAGCGTTACAAAGGTTTGGGAGAAATGAATCCAGAACAACTTTGGGAAACTACAATGAATCCAGAAACTAGAAGTATGAAGCGTGTAGATGTAGAATCGGCTGCTGCCGCTGACCAACTTTTTTCTATGCTTATGGGCGATGAAGTTGCACCACGTAGAGAATTTATTGAGAAAAATGCTCGTTATGCTCGTGTAGATACTTGATAAATACCTAATACATACTTGAAACATGTGTAGTAATTTTTTTTGAAGGTTTTATTCGAACCTCAACGAGAGTAATTTGTAGAAAACCATAAAAATTAAGTAAATTATTTTATTTAATTTTTATGGTTTTTTTGTGTCTAATTGGCTCAAAAAGCTATAAAACAAAGGAAATCAAAAATAGACAGAAAAAAACTCAACTATTTTTAGAATAGTTTTACTATTAGTGTAACCTTTTTCCTGCAAACAGAGTATATATAAGCAGACAGACACTTTAAATAGTTTCGCTTTTAAGTCTTAATGAACTAAAGACAAAATTAAGAAAATAAAAGCCATTTTTTAAGAAAAGGAACAATCATTTTTTTTAACTTCCTTCTCCAACTATATCTATCTAAGTAAAGTAGTCTAACAAAACAACAACAAAGAAACTACAACAAAACATTTTCATTTAAGCAAATTAGCAAGACTAAAAATTTCCTAATTTTCATTTTTTTTATCTAGTCTTATAAATAGGCACAAATTTTTTAAACTATGAACTTCAAAGCAATAATTAGCATCTTCCTTATCTTAATGGGCATTATCGGATTAGTAATAGGTGTATTTGGCATCTTTGGAAATAATCTTTCTAATCAAAATCCTTGGATATTTGCAGTACTTGGGCTTATCTTTTTTGTTTCTGGAATGGGACTTTTCAAAACTACTAGTGGAAAAGTAGAAGGCTAAATAAAATCAAAAAAAGAAATTATTTTTCAGTATTTTTTGTAGATTATTTAAAACCAAATTATCCTGAAAACGTTATACTAGAAAGGTTGCTAAGTATATAATTTTTATAAACTGCAATCACATTTTTTAAACTAAATTTTTATTCTTATGGACAAATTAGAATTCAAAGGAACTTGGAACGAAGTAAAAGGTCGTATGAAAAAATCGTATGCTTCACTTACAGACGATGACCTTACTTATGCAGAAGGTCAGGAAGACCAAATGCTAGGAAAACTTCAACAAAAACTTGGCAAAACAAGAGATGAAGTAGTGAAGATGATTAAATCTCTTTAATCACAACTCTCAAACTCAAACTTAATCTCAAGGAAACAATCCAAAAACTCATTTCTAATTAGAAAGGAAATGATCGATGCACAAGCTACGGTGGTGTGATAAGAACATTTTCTTTCTAATTTAATTTATTCTAATTATAAAAAAAACAAATGATGCACAAACTACGGTGGTGTGATAAATACATTTTTTTTATAATTTATTTCTAAAACTTGTTTAATTTATTATTCAATTTTATAGAAAGACAACTAAACCTTCAATTTTTTAACCTCAATTTTTTCAACTTATTATTATTATGGGAAATTTACTTTATATCGTCGCTGTTGTTCTTATCATTGTTTGGGCTGCTAGTTTTTTTAGTGGAGCTTATACAGGTGGAATCATTCATGTACTTTTAGTTATTGCTGTTATTGCAGTTTTACTACGTGTTATTCGTGGTGGAAAAATTATATAACCTCAAACTAAAAACGTACTAAAAACATACTAAAATTTTAGTAAAAGATATTTTAAACCTTCATTATTTAATTAATTAAATGATGAAGGTTTTATTTTGTGCAAAAAAAAGTGTGTTGTATCTTTGAAAGATGAAAAAAACAAAGAACTATGAGAAACTGACAAAATTTTTGAATCGTCCTATCGATATTGCACCTCTGATTTATGCAAGAATTATTCTAGGACTTTTGATGACCATTGAACTTTCTGGAGGAGGATTGTCGCCTTATGCAAAAACACTTGTTACAGGAGATTTACATTTTTCGTATTCTTTTGCTCCTTTTATAAAGCCTTGGTCAGAACCAATTTTGATGTACGCACATTTTGGACTCAATTTTATTTTGGGTATAATGGTAACGCTGGGTTTCAAATACAGATTTGCGTGTTTGGCAATGTTTGTTTCGGCTACTTCAGTTTTTTTGATGGAAAAAACATTGTACATTAATCACATTTATTTGTATTGTATGCTGTTTTTAGTCTTTTCATTTTTACCTGCAAATAGAGCTTTTTCAGTTGATGCTCATCAAAATCCAGAAATAAAATCTTCCGAAGTTCCTGCGTGGACAATCTATTGTATTGTTTTTCAGCTTAGTATCGTATATTTTTATGCAGGACTTGCCAAAATAAATATCAACTGGCTACATGCTCAACCCATGCAACTTTGGCTGGCTAATAAAAAAGACCATTTTATTCCTTATTTAGGAATCTTGCTTTCTCATAAATATCACGCTTTTTTGGTGGCGTATGGTGGAATTTTGTTTGACTTGCTTGTTGTTCCTCTTATGCTTTGGAAAAAAACGAGGAAAGTAACTTTCATTTTAGCTATCTTTTTTCACGCTACAAATGCCCTAACTTTTGGAATTGGTACTTTCCCTTGGTTTTCTATTGCTGCAACAGCTTTATTTTTTCCTCCTTCTGTTTTTCGTAATTGGTGGATTTTCAGGTACTTTGATAAAATGCTTCCCAAAGAAGGAACTAATCTTTTCAAGTATTCCGATTACTCAACATTCTATCAAAAAATAGTTTATTCTTTCTTTATTTTATTTTTCATTGTACAATTTTTCCTTCCTTGGCGAGCTTATCTATATGGAGAAAATGCAGCGTGGACAGAACAAGGACACTTTTTTTCTTGGAGAATGATGTTAAGAACCAAACGAGGAATTACTACTTTCAAAGTAAGTGATGCAAAATCTGACAAAAAAGAAACAGCTTATCCAAATAAACATTTATCATACAGACAGAAAAGTAAAATGGAAAAAGACCCTGATATGATACTTCAATACGTTCATTTTTTGGAGCAATATTACAAAAAAGAAAAAGGATATATACAGCCAATTATAAAAGTAGAATCTGAAATGTCTTTGAACAACAGGAAAAAGCAAACTTTCATTGACCCAAATGTAGATTTAACAAAAGAAAAACGAAGCTGGAAATTATACAAATGGGTAATTCCACTTACAGAAACTGAATATATTGAGAAAAATGAAACTAATACAAACGAAAATGGGAGCGATTAAAATTTGAACTTTTGAGATAAAAGCTATTTTTTAAAATCACTATTATCATTTAACTTTGTAATCATAAGTAGCTGACATTTTCTAAGTGTCAGAAAATAACATTTAAGAATTATTAGCCACCGAAGAAATTATAATAAAAGCTATGAAAAATATATTTACAGGAACAGGAATTGCATTAGTTACGCCTTTTGACAAAAATAAAAATGTAGATTTTGATGCGCTCAAAAAACTACTTCAACATACACAAGACCACGTAGAATTTTGGGTCGTTCATGGTACAACAGGCGAAGCAGCCACAACTACAAGACAAGAAAAAAGAGAAATTTTTGATTTTATAGCTGAAAATAATCCTAAAAAATTACCTTTAGTTTATGGTTTGGCGTGGAATGATACAAGACAATTAATAGAATTAATCGGAAAATCTAACTTAGAAGGTGTTTCTGCTCTGCTTTCGGCTTCTCCTTCTTACAACAAACCCACACAAGAAGGAATTTATAGGCATTATATGGAAATGGCAGATGCAAGTCCGAAACCTATTATTTTGTACAATGTTCCGAGCAGAACAGCATCAAACATTGAAGCAAAAACAACGCTTAGACTGGCGCAACATCAAAATATTATTGGAACAAAAGAAGCTTCTGGAGATATGAATCAATGTATCGAAATATTGAGAAATCAACCAGAAGATTTTATAGTACTTTCTGGAGATGATGCCCTTACACTTCCTCTTATTTCTCTTGGTGCAGACGGAGCGATTGGAGTAATTGCGAATGCCTATCCAAAAGAATTTGGTAATCTTACTCGTGCTGCTTTGAATGGAGATTATAAAAAAGCAAACCAATATTTGTATCAACTCTTTCCATTATTCAAACATTTATTTGTAGAAAGTAATCCAGTCGGAATCAAAGAAATTTTGGGTTTAATGAATATAATGAAACCAGATGTAAGGCTTCCATTATTGAATGCTTCAAAAGAATTAAGTAAAAATTTTGATTTAGAAATGAAAAAAATGCAAGACCTTCAAATAGCTTAAAAACACATTATTTACCCTAAAAACGATGTTTTTTATAGTTTTGATAGTATTACTTAAAAGTAAACCTATTAGTGTTTGTTATAGAAAATTTAGATTAATTAAAACATTTCTTGATAAAATACTGTTGTATATATGTAACGTCGCTCAAAAGAGAGCTACTTTACAAATTTCATTTTCTCATTCAAAATGCGATAAGTGAATAGAAATTAAAATCTTTTTCTTAGTTTTTAGTCAATTTTATTGGTCTATTAATTAAAATTACAGAATTAGTTTTAAGTTAAATTAGAAGCAAACAGAATAAGTTTATAAGAATTTCTATAATCAAACCGATTTATTATAGTCGTTAGGTTATGGTTTTTATAAAATTTTACACCGTTTGCGTTTTTTGATTATTCTTGAATTAATTTGAAGGTAAGATTTTAATTTTTATCGTTTATCCGAATTAGGAAAATGAAAATGTTTGGAAGAAACAGTTTTTTTGATATTTTTCAAATCTGTAAAGGCTAATTACGATTACTCTTGTATTTAATTTTGTGTCAATTTTTAAAATTTTGAAATCTTTAGATTTAAAATAAAGGCTTCAATGTTCTAACAAAATCATAAAATTAATATATAATATGTAATTGTTAAAAGAGATTTCAACGCTTATTTTACGTTCAGTTTGTGAATAAAAGTAAGTAGCATTTCTATCAAGTCTTTATATCTAAAACCAAGATTTTTTCATAAAGTTTCAATTATACATAGAACTAAATTTGTACAATCGCAATAAAGAAAGGGTCAGAATTTATGAATTAGTTTTATCACGCTTGAGAAAGTTTGGTATTCATATCTTCAACTGAAAAAATATCCTTACGTAATTAATAACTTTAATTTTTAATTGTTTTATAATTTGTTCTCTTAGAATAAATATATATAATCGATAGAAATTAAAAAATAATTCATTCATTTAATTAAACAGAAATCCAGAATGCAAAGAATCGTATTGAGCGGCAGTATAGCCGTACTCGTACTTCTCTTTTTCGGATTTTCTAAATTTTTTGCAACTGCTTCCAATACGAACAGTTCGCTAGAAAGTGCATCAAAAGTAGATGCTTTTCCGTCAAAAGAACTTAAAATAGAGAATACTTCTATCGCTTTTGAAAATCATATTAAAGCTATGTATCAAAAGTTGAACTTGAAAAAAGCAGAATTAGAGTATGCACCTTTCAAGACAGCTTATACAGGTTATTTAAACTTGAAAGCTAAAGGAGAACTCAAAAAAGAAATATTGACAATCTTAGATTTTACAAAATCTTCTCGCTTTGAGCGTATGTGGATTATTGATATGAAGAATCAAAAACTTATTCGCAGAGAATTAGTAGCTCATGGCAAAAATTCTGGACACGATAAAGTTACTTCGTATTCTAATACTCACAATTCTAATCAAAGTAGTATGGGATTTTATGTAACTGATGCTCCTTATATTGGTGGAAACGGCATCTCGATGCTTATCAATGGAATGGACAAAGGGTATAACTGTCAGGCGAGAAGTCGTGCTGTAGTGATGCATGGTGCAAACTATGTAAACCCAAAAACTATGAACCGTAATGGTAGATTAGGCAGAAGTTATGGTTGTCCTGCTGTAGAAATGCACAAGGCAAAAGAAATCATTGATTATGTTAAGCAAGGCTCTTGTCTTTTCATTTATTCTAATAACAAGAAATATATGAAAACAAGTAAGTGGCTTAATTTGGAAAAAGCAACAACATTTTTTGCTGAAAATATACAGCATAACGCAGTAAACGTACCGAGTACGGCTAGTGTTAAGACTGAAAAAAATACAAAAGGATAAATTTTGATGGATAATTCGTAATTGACAATAACTAGATAATTGAACGGCTAACTACTTAGTAACTTATTTATCATTTTAACTACAAATTATTTGATTGAAATAAAATAAGATATTTAGAATAAAAACATATAAATATCGAATTTGAAAACGATTTGAAAATTAATTTATTTTTAATATTTTATTTTCTAATCAGTTATCCATTTTGTGTTTGCTTCAAAACAACAACGCTTGAAAGTCGCAATTTGGCTGGTATTTTCAACTTCGAAAACTAGATAAGTGAAATGGCTTGTCCATTCGCTTCTAACAAAATAATAGCTTTTATCGCTAGATTCATTTTTTGAGTCTTCGGTAAGAGCTATTATTTTTTTTGTCTTAATTTTTTTACGTTCTCTTTCTTGTTCTTGTTCTTGTTCTTGTTGTGTTCTGCTAATAATGGTTCTATCACAAATTAAGAAAAATGATACCTACTAAAATTATTTATCAACGAATTTGGATTAAAACCATTATAGTTTATTACATTAACTATTATAAAGTACTTCACTATTTTTCTGATAAATCGGATATTTAAAGATTTCTTTATTTTATTTTTCTAATACAGACATTTTTTTTGATAAAAATCTGAAACAAATAAGAGTAGTAAAAAATGTATAAAAAAGTAGCTAAAGATGTTACGACAATTTTTTGTTGTTTTATTTGAAAATATAATAAAAGTAAAAAGCAAATTTAGAATTGTCTGAATAGACTAATTAATTCAAAATAAAAGTTTGAGTAAGTCTTGTTTTATAAAATTATAATTTATATAATTGCAATAAATCAATATTTCATACATTTGTGAGAGCGAATGTAAAATACTATTTAATTTAATACTGACATAATTACTCATTATTCCCCCTTTACATTATTAATATGCAAATCAAGAAAAAATTAGGCTTAGCAGCTCTTTTAGTAGGACTTAGTTTTACGGCTTACGGACAAAATCAACAAGAGAAAGCCAAAATCCTTTTAGAAACAAACGTTGTAAAACTAGACGAAATTTCTAAAACTCAATCCACACTCTACAAACAACGCAAAATTGAAGCAATTGCTTTTGCTAAAAAGAATGGTTTGGAAGTCTTTCAAACTCTAAAAGATGGCAGAGTAGCCGAACTACAGTTTATAGATAGATTTGGAAATCCAATATATTACATAACCACTAGCAACCTAAATGCTGCAAAGACAACTCGTGCTGACAAACTTTGGTCTGGTGGAGCTTTAGGTTTAAATTTGAATGGACAAGGAATGATTGTTGGCGAATGGGATGGTCGTTCAATACGTGTTACACATCAAGAGTTTGGAGGTAGAGTTATTCAAAAAGATGGTGTTCCCTTCACATCTGCAAATGGTAATAACGACCACGCCACACACGTAGCAGGTACAATGATGGCAACAGGTGTAAATGCCAATGTAAAAGGGGCATCACATCAATCTACACTTTGGGCAAATGAATGGAATAATGATGAGGCTGAAGTAACAAGTCAGGCAGCTCAAGGATTGATTCTCTCAAATCACTCTTATGGATATGCAGCTCAATATCTTTCTGAATATCAATTTGGATATTACGATGATCAAGCTGCTACATGGGATGATATTACTTATAATGCACCTTATTTTCTCCCTGTAAAAGCAGCAGGAAATGATAGAGGAAGTTATAATACAGGTAAAGGGGGATATGATTTGGTAACTGGTTTTGCGACTTCAAAAAATGCACTTGTTGTGGCAGCCGTTTCTTCTGTAACTAATTATACAGGAGCTGGCAGTGTTAGTATGTCAAGTTTTAGCTCTTGGGGACCAACTGATGACGGACGTATAAAGCCAGATATTTCAGGTTGTGGAGTAAGTGTATATTCTACATCAAGTTCTGGAAATTCTTCATACAATACAAAATCAGGTACATCAATGGCAAGCCCTAATGTAACAGGAACATTATTGCTTGTTCAACAACATTACAAAAACTTAAATAGTGGAAACTTTATGCGTTCGGCTACTCTTAGAGGTTTGGCTATTCATACAGCAGACGAAGCAGGCAATGCAAACGGACCCGATTATCGTTTTGGTTGGGGATTATTAAATGCTGAAAAAGCAGTAAATCTTATCACAAATAAAGGTACGAGTTCGGTAATTGATGAAAAAGTATTAGCAAACAACGGAACATATTCGTTACAAGTAACTGCAACAAGTTCTTCTCCTTTGGAAGTTACTGTTTGTTGGACAGATCCTAAAGGTACACCTGTTTCAGGAAATCAAATAGACAACGGTGCAGTTATGCTTGTGAATGATTTAGATGTGCGTGTAACAGGAGGTGGAACTACAAATTTTCCTTGGGTATTGAATCCAGCATCACCAAATAGTGGAGCTACAAAAGGAGATAATTTTAGAGATAATGTAGAAAAAGTATATATTGCCAACCCAATTGCTGGTCAGACTTATACAATTACAGTTTCGCATAAAGGCTCTTTACAATCTAATGCACAAGCATATTCATTAATTGTATCAGGTGTAAATTTGGGAACAACTGCTCCAACGTGTGGAATTACTGGCTCATCAAACGCATCAAGTATTACTAATTCAGGAGCTACTTTCAACTGGTCTGCAGTAAGTGGAGCTACAAGTTATACCGTTCGTTTTCGTCAGGTAGGAACAACTACTTGGGCAAACTTAACTCCTACTACCTCTACTTCAGTAAGTACAACATTACTCGCATCTGCTACAAATTACGAATTTCAAGTGCGTACAAATTGTGGTTCTTCTTCAAGCGAATATTCTGCAAGTAGCACCTTCACAACAACTGGTGGTGGCACAACAACTCCAACATATTGTGAATCAAAGGGAAATAATAGTTCGTATGAATGGATTGCTGGCGTTCAAATTGGGTCATTTACTAATACAAGTGGAAATGATGGAGGTTATTCCGACAAAACTTCTACAACTGCAACTTTAGTACAAGGAAGTGCAAATGCTCTCGCACTTACTCCTGGATTTTCTGGACAGGCTTATAATGAGTACTGGAAAATTTGGATTGATTACAACAAAGATGGAGATTTTGAAGATGCAGGCGAACTAGTTTTCGATGCAGGTTCTTTAAACAATGCTGCTGTATTAGGAACATTAACTATTGCTTCGAATGCAGCTACTGGAAAAACTCGTATGAGAGTATCGATGAAATATAATGGAGCGCAAACTACTTGTGAAGCCTTTACGTATGGAGAAGTTGAAGATTATTCTGTAAATATTACTCCAAATTCAACACCTTCTTGTGGTCTTCCTACTGGTTTGGCTACTTCGGCAGTTACATCTAGCTCGTTTACTGCATCTTGGTCAGCCGTCAGTAGTGCAGTTTCTTATGATGTGCGTGTCCGTTCTAATGGTGGAAGTTGGTCATCTTTTAATAGTACTTCTACTTCTCTCAACCTTACAGGTGCAGCATCTTCTACGGCTTATGAAGTTCAAGTTCGTGCAAATTGTGCAAGTGTTAGTAGTGCATATTCTGCAAGTGTATTTGTTACAACTTCTGCTCCTCCAGTATTAAATTATTGTGCATCAAAAGGAAATAGTGTGGCCGATGAATGGATTCAGCGTGTTCGTTTGGGTTCTATTGATAACAATTCTGGTTCGAATGGTGGTTATGGAGATTTTACTAATCTTTCTACAACACTTACTAAAGGAGTTGCTAGTACAATCACAATTAATCCAACTTGGTCTGGTACAACATATAGTGAAGCCTATAATGTATGGATTGATTACAATCAAGATGGAGATTTTGATGACTCAGGAGAAGCCGTTTACACACGTACTCGTTCTACATCTACACAAGTAAGTGGCTCATTTACAGTACCTTCTTCGGCAGCAAATGGTGCAACTCGTATGCGTGTATCGATGAAATACAATGCAAATGCTACTCCTTGTGAAGCATTCTCGTATGGAGAAGTTGAAGATTATACAGTAGTGATTACTTCGCCTAATGAAGCTAATATAAATCCAGTAACTAGTCCAGTTTATGTTACTTATGACGATGTAGTTTCGGCAAGTCCAGATTTTGCTTTTGTCGCTTATCCAAATCCTGCAACTTCTGTATTAAATATTAAATTAGGTTATTTCGGAATTGATTCTGAATTGGTAGTCTATAGTATTACTGGTGCAGAAATGATGCGTACTTCACTTAGTGAGCAAAATGTATCGCTTGATATTTCGAAATTAGCAAGAGGAATGTACATTTTGAGTGTAAATAGTGGACGTAAGGTGGAAACAATTAAATTTGTTAAAGAGTAAAAGTTAATTACGAATTACGATTTTAATTTGTTAATTGAAGATAAAAAAGGCAATTCTATTTATTTAGAATTGCCTTTTTTTATATTTTAATCAATAATCCATTGTGTATCTGCTTCAAAACTATGACGCTTAAAAGTCGCAATTTGGCTGGTATTTTCAACTTCGAAAACTAGATAGGTAAAATGGTTTATCCATTCGCCTGTATTAAAATAATAGCTTTTATCAGTAGATTCATTTTTTTCTGTACTAGAATTTTCGTTTTCTATCATTTCTATTTTTAAGGGCAAATGTCGATGCCCAAAAACATAATAATCTTGTGGATTTTGCTGATGGATTTCTTCACAGTAATTGTAAAGCCATTCGTTTTGCTTTCCCTTATATTCTTCTACTTGTTTTGGTTTCTTAGTATCGACTTTCTTTGAGGGTTTGCGACTATCTGACCAAAAATGTGCTAAACCTATTCCTATATTTGGGTGCAACCATTCGAAAAAGAAACGACAAAAAGGATTTTTAAACAATGCTTTCTTCATAAATTTATACGAATAATCTCCATTTCCTAAGCCATCACCGTGTCCTAAATGTATTTTTTTGTTATTCCAATTTACAAATTGTGGTTGGTGATACACTTTTACACCCAACTCTTTTTCAAAATATCCAAACATCCATAAATCGTGATTTCCTGTAAAGAACACAACATCAATTCCACTATCTGTAATTTCTGCTATTTTTCCCTGTAATCGAACAAAACCTTTCGGAATTGCTTTTTTATATTCATACCAAAAATCAAAAATATCACCTAATAAAATAATGAGTTCGGCATCTTTACGAGCCATTTCCAAAAAACGAAGTATTTTTTTTTCTCTTTCACTAGAATCAAAACCTGCTGCATCTTTGGAATAGCCCAAATGAAAATCAGAAGCAATATAAATTTTTTTGAAAGGAGAAAGAGTAATGTTGTGCATAACAAGAAATTCTGTGTGTTCAGTTTCCCAAAACTGAACAAATATAACTGAATATAATTTTCGCTTTTGGGAAAGCGAACGCACAAACAAATTAAAAAAAGAAAACCAACGCTAAACTAATAGAGTTGGTTTTCAAAGATTTTCAAAGATATTTTTTCAAAAACTATAAATTAAGCCTGTGAAGCAGTATAATTACCACGACGTTCTTTGATACGAGCAGCTTTACCCATACGACCACGTAAGTAATACAATCTTGCTCTACGTACTTTACCACGACGAACCATATCAACACCTTCTACATTTGGAGATAAAAGTGCAAAGATACGCTCAACACCAACACCATTCGAAACCTTACGTACTGTAAAAGATTCTCCGTTTGTATTTGGGTTTTTGCGTTGAATAACTACGCCTTGATATTGCTGAGTACGCTCTTTATCGCCTTCTTTGATACGAACTCTTACGTTTACGGTATCGCCAGCACGAAATTGAGGAAATTTTTTGCGAGCTTCTGCATTTGCAGCCTCTACCATCTGAATTAATTCATTTCTCATGAGAAACTAAATAGGTAAGTTTGAAATAAAGAGTTTAATAGATTAATATAATTTTGTTGTTGGTAAGGAATACCAATAACGGCATTTTATAATGCAATCCTCAAAGTATAGTTCACAACTTGGGTTAAAAATAATTTTGGTTCTGAATGATTTTAATACTCATTTAATAAAATTAGTTATCATTGGTAAGGACACCAACAACCAACGGCTTCTATTAAAGACAGTCCAAAACTAAATTTTATTATTCTCATTTTCTTAATCAAAAGAAAAACAAGATAAGGGAAAATGTTGGAAGCTGTGCTTTTCAAAACGAAACACAAAGGTAGATTTTTTTATTTGTTTTTGCAAAAAATATTCAAAAGTAGAAGACAGTTTCCAACTGTCTTAAATAATCAAATATCAATATTATTTTCAAATGCCGTTGTTGGTGTTTTAGCGAAGCGACACCAACAACACCAGAGCGACAATTTGTTATGCACCCTCCAACTGTCTTGAGTAATCAAATATCAATATTATTTTCATCTTCTTTATTTTCTCTCACTACTTTCCATGTACGGTCGGCTAACAGTAATACTTCTGCCATAAAAGCAAGTTTTGAGCTTCTTCCCCATTGCTCTGGTGCAATCATTGACAACACTTTTTCGCCTGTTTTTTCTCTTTCATAAAGGTAATAAACGTGATTTACTAAAGGCTCAAAACCCATATCAGCATTATAAATCTCTAATGAAATCTGTGTTCTTGATTTTATTTCGTTTGCTTGTTTTGCCAAAAGATTAATCTGTTCTTTTATTTGGTCAAGCTGCATTTCAGTTTGTTGTTCCATTGCAGCAAGAGCCTTACTTTTCATAATTCCCTTTTCTGTAGGAATGATAATAGCACCTCCAACGGTATGAGCATAAGGCAAAAGACTAGGATTAACGGCTATTTTATCGGCATCAATGGGATTGACAAAGTTTTCAAATTTTGTCTTTTGGTCTATATCAAAAAAAGCATTGTTAGTTGTAGTGTCTTCTTTATTATCGTTTTGCTGATTGTCTTTTTTATCGCTCATAAGTACAGTATTCAAAATAAGTGATTTTAAGGTTTGTTTTTCTGTTTAGCTTTTTGTGTTATAAAGTTAAACAATTAATTTGAAAGCTAACTTTTCAAATGCTTTTTTTGTTTGGATAAATTTATATAACAAGTAGTATTAGAGTATTTGTTTTAATTTGCGTTCTCATTTACTCGCCCCTATTCCCTCGCCTCTCGTCCCCAGCATTCAAAAGCCATTTTTCTATTTCTTCTATTTCTGTAAAAAACTTTACTTCAATTTTTGTTTTTCGGTTTGCCATCAAAATAGCATCTTCAAAAACGCCTGTTTCAAAACCCATTTCTTCTACCAAAAAAGCGTGTTTTTGCATTCCATATTCTTCTGCATCTGGATACCACATGTGTTCGATGTACATTAATGCTTCTTCTGGTGGCAAGTTTATTTTTTTAAAATCATCTACCCACATCAACACCTCATTTTTTCGCATAAATTTCAGTCCTGTTTTGTAAGCTGATAATGCTTCTTCTGTCAAAACTGTTCCTTTCCAATGGCAGCGTAAATATTTTTTGTCTTCTTCAAAATAAATTTCTACGTGAGATTGTTGATAAATTATTGAGTTTTCCATAACAAATTTTAATTAGTAATTGAGCGTATTGTTAGTTTCTAAATGGCTATTTTCTTCTAATTATTTTGATTTAACTATTTTTTCTGTCAAATAATCATTAGTTTTGAACTACAAAAATACACAACTTTACTCTACTTTTACTTTATCTTTGCTCAAACTGAACGATAAGGAATAATTAAATTATGTAGATAAAGTGTAGAATGTTTCACAAAATGGATTCAATTAAATTATGCAACAAAAAAAAGTAGGAATTTTAGGAGGTGGACAGCTTGGAAGAATGTTGATTTCTCCAGCTATTGATTTGGATATCGAGCTTCATTTTTTAGAGAATGATCCGAATGCACCTTGTTCAACTGTTTCAAGAAATTTTCATAAAGGAAATATAACAGAATATCAAGATGTTTTGGATTTTGGTCGTAAAATGGATATTATTTCCATAGAAATTGAAAAAGTTTCGGCTGATGCGCTAGAGCAATTAGAAAAAGAAGGCAAAAAAGTCTTTCCTCAATCTGCTATTATTCGTCTTATTCAAGATAAAATACTGCAAAAACGATTTTATGCAGTCAATGATATTCCTACTTCTGAATTTGTTTTGATTGATAACAAAAAAGAATTGATAAATTATTTGACTCAAGAAAGTAAAATTGATAGAAACCTATTTCCAGTTGTTCAAAAACTAGGAAAAGATGGCTATGATGGAAAAGGTGTTCAGGTTCTGAAAGATTTGGAAGATGCAAAACAAAACGGTTTTGACGCTCCTTCAGTTTTGGAAGAAAAAATTGATATTAGAAAGGAAATTTCGGTAATTGTAGCAAGAAATGAAAAAGGCGAAATAGCTGTTTTTGATGCTGTCGAAATGGTGGTTAATGAAAAGTATAATTTGCTTGATTATTTATTAGCTCCTGCCACTCTTACAAAAAATGAAAAAGAAGAATCTATACAGTTAGCAACAGAAGTCATAACAAAATTAGGGCAAAAAGAGGGAATAAATGGAATGGTAGGTCTTTTAGCAGTAGAATTATTTTTAGATAAAAAAGGACATATTTTAGTCAATGAAGTTGCACCTCGCCCTCATAATAGTGGACATCACACCATAGAAGCCTCCACAACTTCACAATATGCTCAACATTTGCGTTCGATTATGAACCTTCCTTTAGGAAAAACAAGCCTGCGAAGTTCGGCAGCAATCTTAAATTTGATAGGAGAAGATAATCATACAGGAACTCCATTTTATGAAGGATTGGATAAATTATTAGACTTAGAAAATGTCTATCCTCATATTTATGGAAAAAAAATAACCAAACCAGCACGTAAAATGGGACATATTACGATTTTGGGAAATGATATTAATTCTTTGAAAGAAACGATTGAGAAAGTGAAAAGTAGTATTCGTGTGATTACGAAGTGATTTTTGTGTTTTTATTTGTAAGGAAAATTATAAATCTACCTTTTCTTATTCTCAATCCCTAATCCAAAGAGCGCAAAATCATATTTTACAGGGTCAGTTGCATCAAATAATCTTAGATTTTGAGTAAGTTCTTCGGCTGCTTTCCAGTCTGAAATATTCCGTTCCAAAAGTCCTAATTTTTTACTTTCTCTTTCTACATGAATATCCAACGGACAAATCAAAACAGAAGGCGAAATATTTTCCCAAATCCCAAAATCTACTCCTTTATCATCTTTTCTTACCAACCAGCGCAGGTACATGTTCAATCTTTTGCAAGCTGATTTTCTTTCTGGCGTACTGATATGTTTTTTCGTTCGGTGTGGCGCATACTCTATATCAAAAAAAGTGTTGTGAAAATGAGCTATATTTTCTTTTTGATTTTCAATTTTATTTCCTTTTGAAGAAAAAAGAATCTCTAAAGAATCATTTTTTTGATAAAATCGCTGCAAAAAATCTAAGAAATAAAGAAAGTCAGTAGAATTAAACGTTCGATGCTTGAACTCTTGAAAACCTACATTTTTCAAATCTGTCTGTCTATGATTTAGGATAAAATCGTGTGGCGAATTATCCATTAGTTCCATTATCAAATTACATTTATTGATAATTGTTTTTCGTAATCCCCACGCCAGAACAGCAGCAAAAAGAGCCGAAATCTCTATATCTTGTTTCTTTGTAAAACGATGAGGAATCTGAATGGGGTCGTTTTCTATAAAATCGGTATGATTGTATTTTTCGTATTTTTCTTCTAAAAAATCTTTTATCTTTTGGAAATTTTTGGATTTGAGTTTTATCATAATTTTTGAAATACAGAATTACAACTACTGTAACTTATTGGGAAACGATTTTTATGATTTATAAGATAGAATGAAGATAAATACTTTTAGAATTCATTATTTCATTGATTTTATATTCACTTCTAAACTTTACATTTTAAATTTATTTCTTAGTGTAGCTTAATTTCTCTTGCTGTTTCAGAACTTAGTGGTCAAACTGTATTTTGTATTTACTTCTAACTTCTAAATTGGTTAAAAAGCATCTAAGGGAGCATTTTCATCGGTATAAAAATCTCCTCCAAAATTAGTAGAACGACCGTTTTGTTTCACTAATTTTATGTACAAAATAAAAGTAGCTGCATAGGTAATAGGAATTGTAAAAAATAATCCAAATACCAGAAAAAGTAATCCCAAAACATTGAATAGTACAAATGCAGTAACGAAGCCCAAAATACCTGTAAAATTTGCCATCACTAATTTGCGACTAAGTTCCATCGCAGACCAAAAATTCATTTTCGAAACCACAATCAAAACAGGTGCGAAAATATAAAGTACGAAAACAAGAAAAGAAGGAATTATGAAAATAAGGTAATAAATTACAGTAAAATTTTCATACGTATTTGTATCAAAAATATCTACCGTTCTGTTTACTCCAAACTTTTGAGCTATAAAAAATATAATCAGAAAAGGAATTACAATCATCACAACAACTACAATTTGATACAAAGCAAGCTGTCCGATATGCTGAAAACCATCAAATAGATTCTTGAATGAATATTTTTCTCCTACATAAACTTTTTTATAATACGAATAAAAACCAGCCAAAAGTGCTGCTATGACAGTCAGATTTACAATTACTCCTACCAAATAACCCAAATTTCCCAAAGAATTAGCAATCTGTGGAATCATAAATGACAAAGTCAGATAAGAAAAAAAACACAGACCTGTATAAGCCATAAGTTGAAGTAAATGAGGTTTGCAAAACTCCCATGAACTTTTAAATGTATCTTGAAAATCTACACTATATCCTGTTGAGCGAATAGTTGCAAATTCATCGGTAGGTGTAAAACCGAAGTTTTGTCTCTCTTCTGATACGCTTTCTTGTGAATAAAATTCTTCTTCGTAGAGTTGGTCGTGTTCGTTTTCCATAAAAAAATAAAATTGTGAAATAAAAAAAGTCTTACTACATAACGAGAAAGACTTTTTAAAGTTGGATTATAAAGCACAGAATTTTGTTCTAAAGGAGATATTGAAGCACATTAAAAAGCATGTTAAAAAGCGTCTAAGGGAGCATTTTCATCTCCATAAAAATTAGAACCAAAATCTGTATTTTCTCCATTTTTTTCTAATAAATTTACATATAATGTAAAAATAGAAGCATAAGTCAGAGGAATAGTTATTAAAAGCCCTAAACCAAGAGGAATCGCACCTAAAAGATTGATTATTCCTAAGACGAAAAATAAACCAAAGTTGCCCCAAAGATTTTTCATAATTAGTTTTCTACTTAATTCCATAGCAGGCCAGAAATCTATTTTATGAGTAATAATAAGCAAAGGAGCTAAAATATAAAACATACTGATAATCAAAGTAGGAATTGTTATCAATAAAATAACAATAAAACCAACAAAAAAGAGTACGCCTCCAATACTATCAAAATTTCCATTTTTTATTTCAGCAAAATCAACTGCACCACTTGCGCCCAAACTTACAGCAATAATAGCAACAATAACAATGATAATAACAGCAGGAATTGAACTCAAAAGCGAACTAATCAGACTAGCCAGACCAATCTGAACAGCATCTTGAAAACTCTCAAAAAAATCTGAAAAAGCAGCAAAACCATCTATATAATATTTAATAAAGAAAGTATAGAAGCCTGCTATAAGAACGCCAATAAGTACATTGTTGATCAAGTTTCCAACTATCGGAATGAAGCTTAAAAGTATCGCAGCGATAATTATTATAAAAAAGGAAACAATACCAAATCCTATTAAAGAACCTAAATTTTGTTGTACCAAATTCCAGCCTTCTGATAACAGAGTGCCTATCTCAACTTGATAGCCTGTTTCTCTTACTTTTGCAAACTCATCATTGGATGTGAGCGTTTTTTGTTCTGATTGTGCAGATAAATTGTCCATAATTTAATGAAACGAGTAATATAATAGATATAAAAATAATTTTTTTTGTAAAAATATCTTTTTTTTCAATGAAAATAAAATTCCTTTCAAATAATTTTATTCTAATTTTGAATTTCTTCGCTAATCCTTCAATTTTTAGTAATTTTGAATTATTGAAAAAAACTTTTATTTATCATCTACAAAATAAACCCTAACTATAATGAACGCTTATATTTTCCCTGGTCAAGGCTCACAGTTTGTCGGAATGGGCAAAGAATTATACGAAACAAACTCAACAGCAAAAGAACTTTTTGAAAAAGGAAATGAAATTTTGGGTTTCAGAATCACAGATTTGATGTTTGAAGGAACAGACGAATGACCTCAAACAAACCAATGTTACTCAACCTGCTATCTTTCTCCACTCTGTCATTTTGGCAAAAGTAACCGAAAATTTTGAACCTGATGCCGTAGCTGGACATTCGTTAGGAGAATTTTCTGCACTTGTGGCTGCTGGTGCGCTTTCTTTTGAAGATGGATTAAGACTTGTAAAAGTTCGTGCAGAAGCTATGCAAAAAGCATGTGAAGCAGAACCCTCAACTATGGCTGCTATTTTGGGTCTGGACGATGATATGGCAGAAAAAGTGTGTAAAGGTGTCGCAAAAGAAAATAACGAAATTGTAGTTCCTGCAAATTATAACTGTCCGGGTTAGCTCGTTATTTCGGGTTCGATAAAAGGAATCGAAATAGCTTGTGAATCTCTAAAACAAGCAGGCGCAAAACGTGCTTTGATGCTCAATGTAGGTGGAGCTTTTCATTCCCCATTGATGGAATCGGCTAGAGAAGAACTGGCAAAGGCAATCAATGAAGTGAAAATTGAATCGCCTTCGTGTCCGATTTATCAAAATGTAGATGCAAAACCTTACACAGAACCATTGAAAATTAAGGAAAATTTGATTGCTCAACTGACTGCACCTGTACGTTGGACACAAACTGTAAAAAATATGCACAATGACGGAGTTACCAAGTTTATAGAATGTGGAGCTGGAAAAGTTTTGCAAGGACTTGTAAAGAAAATTGAACGAAGTGCAGAAGTAGAGTCTGTTTAGGTAGTGATTAATTTTTAGTGGTTAGCGATGAGTGAATGAAATAAAATAAGCTTTTAAAAGCTGATATACTTTTTATTTTAAGGCTTTTACGTTAATTACTCAAACATTAAAAGTTATCAACTAATCACTAAAAATAATTATGAAAGAATCTCAAACCATTTCGCAATCTGTACGCTACATTTTGCTCATCGCTTCTGTTTTTTGGGTTATCTTTTTGATGGAATGGATGTGGGAACAAAATTGGTCGCATTGGGTCGGTTATCCAAGGAGCAAAGAGGGAATTATAGGTATTTTTTTGAGTGCATGGTTGCATGGCGATTGGCTGCATTTAGGCTCAAATACGGTTGCTTTTATTATGCTCGGAACTGGACTTTTTGTACTTTATCCAGCTCTTTCTGAAAAGGTTTTATGGATAAATCTGTTTTTGACTGGTATTGGAGTTTGGCTTTTTGCTCGTTCTGCTTATCATATTGGCGCAAGTGGTTGGGTTTATTCGCTGGCTAGTTTTCTGTTTTTTAGTGGTGTCTTTCGGAGAGATAGACGTTCGCTTTTGATTAGTCTGACAATCATATTTGTTTACGCAGGAATGTTAGAAACTGTTTTTCCATCAGAAAAAGCTACCTTAGAGCATATTTCTTGGGAATCTCATCTTATTGGTGGAGTTGTAGGTGCATTTATGGCGTTTTCGTTCCGAAAAGATAAAGCTGATAATTCGGTTTTAGAAGAAGATGAATTAGTAAGCTATGCAGATGCAAATCAAAACTATTATGAAGGAATTGTTCCATTGGAAAATCGTAATTTTGTTTATAAATATAAGGAGAATGGATATAAAGAGATTGGGGATTAGGGGCGAGGGACGAGAGAATGAGAATTACCTATCACTAACTTCCAATCTCCTTTTTTTATTTTCATTCCCCATTCTCCAAACTCTAATCTCCATTTTTATTTCCATTCCCCATTCTCCAAACTCTAATCTCTATTTTGTATTTTCATTCCCCATTCTCCAAACTCTAATCTCTATTTTGTATTTCCATTCCCCATTCTCTAAACTCTAATCTCTATTTTGTATTTCCATTCCCTAATCTCCAAACTCTAATCTCCATTTTGTATTTTCATTCCCCATTCTCCAAACTCCAATCTCCATTTGTATTTTCATTCTCCATTCCCTAATCTCCATTCCCCAAACTCCAAGAAATTGAATCTTTCAAAAATAGCTGTCGTTATCCTAAATTATAATGGAGAAAAATTATTCCCTATTTTTCTACCTTCCGTCATTGAAAACAGTAATTACAATCAATTTGCAGAAATAATTATTGCTGATAATGCTTCAACGGATAATTCTATTGAATACTTAAAAACAAATTATCCAAAAATTAGACGAATAGAACTAACTAAAAATTATGGCTTTGCAGAAGGATATAATCAAGCCTTAGAAATATTAAAAGACCAATTTGATTATTATATCCTGCTCAATTCTGATGTAGAAGTTACTCCAAATTGGCTCAATCCGATTGTAGAAATTTTTGATAAGGATACAGAAAAAAGTATTTCAGCCATTCAACCTAAAATTAGAATGTTTGCTCAAAAACATCTTTTCGAACACGCAGGAGCAGCAGGTGGAATGATTGATTATTTGGGTTATCCTTTTTGTAGAGGGCGAATTTTTGATACCTTAGAAGAAGATAAGGGTCAGTATAATGAAAAACCTAATAAACAATATAATGAACAAGTTCCTGTTTTTTGGGCATCTGGCGCAGCAATGGCAATCCGTTCAGAAGTATATCACGAACTTGGAGGACTGGACAAAGATTTTTTTGCTCACATGGAAGAAATAGATTTGTGCTTCAGAATCCATCATACTGGGAAAAAGATTGTTTATTGTGCAGAAAGTACGGTTTTTCATTTGGGAGGAGGAACATTGAATCCAATGAGCGCAAGAAAAACCTATCTTAATTTTAGAAATGGATTGACACTTTTATTAAAAAATTTACCTTCCAAAAATCTAGTTTTCAAAATCTTTCTTAGAATGATTTTGGACGGAATAGCAGGAGCAAAATTTCTTGTAGATGGAAAACCAAAATTTACATTAGCTATTCTTAAAGCTCATTTTTATATGTATGCAAATCTTTCTTCTATTTTGAAAAAACGAAAGGCTAACCAGAGAAAATTTGGTACATTAAAACTTCCTCCTATTGTCTATCCTAAAAGTATCGTTTGGCAGTATTTTATTAAGAAAAATAAAACGTATAATGAGTTAGAAAAATAATGAGAGTGATTTTTACTTCAATTCCAAAACAACAATGTCTTTCGTAATTTCATCAAAAGAATAGATTTTTTTTCCGTTGTGTTCTTGCATAAAACTTTGTGCATCTTCTTTCTTGGAAAAGGGAACAAAATCTTTTCCCATTGGGCTTGTTTTGTCGCTTCCTGTTACATAAAAAGCAGTTTTTCCATCTATTTTTTGAGTGGTGTAATAATCTGTAACTTCCATTTCTTGGGTAGAAGTAGCTACATTATTTGAAGAATCAGCCAAATGAATCAGCATACAACGAGGAGCGCAAAAAGCGATTTTTTTTGAGGCTGTTTGTAACATTACTTGCCAGTTTGGAAAATCATTGGTAGGCATTCCACAGTTTTGGCAGTCTGTCCATTCGTAATCTGTTTCCGTAATTTCTGTGTTTTTTTCTTCTTTTGTAGATTTGTTTGTACAAGAAAAATTGAACGTAGAAATTAGTAGAAAAATGAAAATTATATAAAACAGTTTTGTCATTGTAGTAAAATTTGTAGAATGAAAATTTCTTTAACACTAAGGCACTTAGAGAATAAACAGTTTCACAAGAAATAAAAGCTAGTTGGGTTTTATTTGAAATTCCCCTATTCCCTTATTCTTTATTTTCCAATCCCTTATTCCTAGATTTTTAATCTAACTTAAAAACAACAGGAAATGAAATACTTACCTTTACTGGCTTTCCATCTTTTTTGGCAGCCGTCCAAATAGGAGAATTTTGTACCACTCGAATTACTTCGTTATCACAATCTTCACTTACCGATTGAATAATTTCTAAATTCGAAAGACTTCCATCTTTTTCTACTATACATTTTACAATTACTCTTCCCTGTATTCCTGCTCGTTTTGCAGACTTTGGATAATCCAAATTTTGAGAAATATAATTATAAAACCCATCCATTCCTCCCTCAAATGTAGGCATTTCTTCTACTATCGAAATACTTACTTCTTCATCAGAGTTTTCTGTTTTCTTTGCTAATTCTGTTGCATCTAATTTGAAAACAATCGGAATAGTCATCAAGCTACGTACATTCTGACCGTTTATTTGTGCAGGAATCCATTTTGTAAGACTAACTACTCGTTCTGCTTCTTGCTTCAAAATAGCATGCTTTCCTCTTAAAGATTCGACTTTCGAAACCGAACCATCTTTATTAACTACAAATCGAACATAAATTTTGTCTTGCTGTTTTTTCTTTCTCGCTTCTATTGGATAATAAAGATTATCGCCAACAAAACGGTAAAACAAATCCATTTCTCCTTCCCAATATTCTACTGGTTTGTCTGTAATCAGAAAAACAGAATCTTCTGCAAATTTTTCTACTATAGTTTGCGATTTTAATTCTGTTTCCTCGACTTTTTCTGTATCTCCTACTTCTATAAGTTGAGCTACAGTTGTACTATCTGCTTTTGTGCTGTCTGATGCACTATCTGACAAGAATAGATAATTACTGTTGTTCAAATCTGATTTTGAGAGTAAATAAGAAGAATTATCGGAAAACCCTGTTCCAAAAAAAATAGCCATACAACTTATAGCTATAAAGTTTAAATTAAATGAATTCATAAATTGTAAATTTTACGTATAAAGAATTTATTTTCTACCTATAAGAATACAATATTTCTCTGGCTTTTCTACACGAAACTGTAATATATTTTGAGATTCAAGGTAACCACGAATCATTTTTTGATTAAATTCTTCTGGAAAAGTAAGAATAATAAAGCGTTTTGCCACACGCACTAATTCGGGCAAGGCTTCCATTAATTCTTTTTCCGTTTCGAAACCGTCTGTACACGTAACCACATCAAACTGATTACTTGGATAACCCTGCAACTTTGGAAAAGGTAGATTTTCTTTTGTCGTAAGTGTAGTAAAACCTCCTTTATGCAAATTTTTGATTCTATCAACTTGTTTTTCGTCCATAGAAAGTGCAATCGTAGGTAAATAATGAAATTCATCAACTAATTGCCAAATAAAATCAGTCTGCTGTTTTTCTAAATTAAGTACCTGGTCGGGTTGTACGCCTCGCAAGACACCAAAAAGCTTGTCTAAATAAGGAGCAGGACTTTGTTTTTTTAGAAAACCTAATTCTAATTTTTTCTCTTCTCCAAACCTAACTAGCTCATGATTTTCCTCATGAATCAAATCTTCTAAAGGTTTTTTGAAGTAAGTTTGAGTAGCCGAAGGAGTACTTAATTTTCCACGAACAAAGGCTGCCGTAAGTTGAAGATAATACGAAGACGGAAGCTGATCTGGAGTTGATGAAAACGGATTTTCCACGTAATACTATTTTTATGTAATTAATTTTAAGGATAGTAGATAATGAGATACCAATTAGAAGCAGAATGTTTTTATTACTATTTTATTATTTCAAATAAATTCAGAACAAAATTGTTTTTCTTGAACTAAGAAACATAAATTAAAGAAACTATAAGTCATAATCGTAATTTATGATTGATATTAAAAGCAGGCATAATTAATTATTTTACCAAACACAAAAATTATACTATCAATTCTGAAATGGTTTATCATTTATTGTTTTGTGCTAATTATGCAGAACTTAGTTACTTCAAATATACTCTCTTTTTATAAGTTGTCCTAATAAAAGATAACCCAAAGCAGAATATTTGAGTTCGTAAAATTGCTTGCAATAACTATAAATAGAATAGTCTAGGTTTTTGTTTGATTGTTGTAGAATTATCTAAAATTATACAAAACTATTTTTTAGAATAACTCTTTACTAAAAAGGATAAATTATACTAGAGCGTAACTACTTCTAAAATTTGATAACTCAAACTACTTTTTCTTAACAGTATAACAACGTGATTTATTAAAGTATTAGAAATTTTATCAATTATGAAAAATTCAGAACAACAACTTACTCATCTTCAAGAACTTTTACGCATTGAAAAACGAGAAGATGCAGCTCAATATCAACTCAAAATTGTACAAGCACCACTTGCAAAACGTTGAAAAGATGGTTTGTGTTGGTTTCCTGTTGCAATAAACGATGAATTTGTAGGATTAGGAGGAAGATGGAACATTGACATTGAAAGAACAAATGACAAAGGACAACCACATCAGCTAAATGTAGGAAGTATAGTTACTGTTTTTGAGCAAAAAAATGGCTTAGAAGGCGAAAGAACAAACGGAGTGGTCAGTAAAGTAGAAAATGATAGAATGAGAATTGCTCTAAATAGTGAAGATTTTCCAGACTTCTTGGAAAAGCAAAGTAATAGTATAGGTGTTTATTCTGCTTTTGATGATTCAACATATCGTGAAATGAATTATACCGTAGAGCAAGTAAAAAAAGCAAAAAATGACCGTTTAGCAGATTTTAGAGAAATTTTTTTAGGAGAACAAAAACCTAATTTTGATGAAACTATAGAACTAGAAAAAAGTGAATATTCTGATTATAATAATTTTGATAACTCAAAAAATTTGATTAATAGTTTGAATGGTTCACAGAAAAATGCTGTCTTGAATATCCTCAGGGCGCAAGATATAGCAATCATACACGGTCCTCCCGGTACTGGCAAAACGACTACTTTGGTTGCTGCAATTGTTGAAACGTTGAAAAACGAAAGACAAATAATGGTTTGCGCTCCTAGTAATACGGCTGTGGATTGGCTAACTGAAAAGCTCAATGCTCAAAACGTAAAAGTAACCCGATTAGGACACCCAGCACGAGTAAGTGATACCTTAGAACATTTGACTTTAGATGGAAAAATAGAGAAACATCCAGACTATAAGTATTACAAAAATATGCTCAAACAGTCTGAACAGATGCGTAAAAAAGCATTAAAGTTCAAGCGAAATTTTGGAAAACAAGAGCGAAACGAACGAACTCACATGCTGCGTGATGCTAAAAGATTAAAACAAGATGCTTTAAAGTTAGAAGAATATATTTCAAAGCATGTCTTGGAAAACTCACAAGTTTTGGCGTGTACGTTGGCAGGTTCGGCAAATTATATGCTCAATCATCGTACTTTTTCTACTCTTTTTATCGATGAAGCAGCACAGGCTTTAGAAGGTGCAACTTGGATTCCGATTTTGAAAGCAAACCGAGTAGTCATGGCTGGCGACCATCAACAATTACCACCAACAATTAAATCTTTAGAAGCAGCCAAATCGGGATTAGAGAATACACTTTTTGAAAAAATAATCAAAAAACATCCAAAAACTGCAACTATGTTGAGCGTTCAATATCGTATGAATGAGCAGATTATGGAGTTTTCTAATCAAAAATTTTATAAGGGAAATCTAAGGGCTTTTGAAGCAAACAAAAATCATGTCTTGTATCAAAGTCTTGCACCAGTTGAGTTTGTTGATACAGCAGGTTGTGGATTTTCGGAGATGCAAAATGAAGAAACATTGAGCCGTTATAATCCAGAAGAAGCACAATTAGTAGTTTCTCATTTGGAACGTCTTTTTGAAGAAATTTTATTGAAAATTGAAAATAAAGAAATCGAAAATCCGAAAGAGTTTATAGATAATTTTTCGGTCGGTGTTCTTTCTACTTACAAAGCGCAAGTTTATTTATTGCGTGATTTGATTCGCAAAAACGACCTTTTGACTAATTATTCTAATCAAATTACGATTCATACTGTCGATGGTTTTCAAGGACAAGAACGAGAAGTCATGTATATTTCCTTAGTTCGGTCGAATGAAAAAGGTGAAATAGGATTTTTGAAGGATTTGCGTAGGTTTAATGTAGCCATTACGAGAGCCAAAAAACGTCTTGTTGTTTTTGGAGATTCGGCTACTTTGGGTTCTGATGATTTTTATAAAGACTTTTTAGATTATGCAGAAACGATTGAAGCCTATAAAAGTGCTTGGGAATATATGGTGTAGAATTTCAACCGAACGGTTCGCTTTAAGTGAACCGTTCGGTGTAAAAAATTCATTATTTTCCTTCCACAATTTCTTCTTTTATCAAAACACCATTTCTATCCATCATTCTAAAATAAAATGTTTGTCCTTTTCCCAAATAATGCTTAAAAACGGTTGGAATAGTTCGATAACCGTGATGAAGTCCACTATTTTCTAAAATACTAGCTATTTTATTTCCATATTTATCAAAAACATCAAGACTTATTCCTGAAACTGGATCGACAAGATTTACCGAAAAATTATGACGCTGAACGAGCATTTCTTTTCGTTCTATCTTTTTTCCGTCTGTATAAACCTGCTCTCTTCCTACTTCTTTTCCGTTTTCGTCTTTTGCAATCAAAAAGTATGTTCCACTTTTAGGAATAAAAACATTATGACGAATGTTGATGACTGTTTGCGAACTTTTATCGTACAACTTGTTTGTGAAGTAAGATTTGAAAAGATGGTTTTTATCATCATATAAGGCTAAATTTAGTTTTGTAGGTTCGTCCAAAACAAAGACAAACCTATTTTCTGTTTCAATAAATTTCATATCTTCATTGTGCGCCAAACTAGATTTATTTATTATTTTTTCTGCTAGAACTCTCTCTTGATTTTCTTTAGCTGGATTTATTAGTTTTACTTTAAAACTCTCATTTTCTCCAATTTGCTGTGTAAATAAAAATGAGCGATAAAAAAAGCCAGCTTTTGCTTCATAATTTTCTACAATCGTCTTGAATAGTTTTCCTTCATTATCATAAACTTCAATAGCTACTTTCTGATTTTGCTCTAAAAAGGTTTGAAAATAACCATTGAAGGTAAAAGTAGGAACATATTTTTCTTGTGCCTTAAATTCAATTTTATCAAAATGTTCTCCTTTTGCTTTACAAACAGCCTTTGCTAAGTTTTCAAAAATGTCTTGTTTTGGATGCGAAAGGTAAGCAGTTTCTTTATTATTCGAAACGCACCAAACACTAGCTTGTGAAATATATTCTTTTTGATAATCGTGTTCTGCAATCGTTTGAGCTATTTTTGCAAGTCCTTTTGTGTCTAATCTATCAAAATTATAAAGGGAATTTTTGTAAGGCGAACCGTTTGTAGCCTGAATGCAAGCTGTCAAAACATTTTGTAGTTTGGTTGCTCCTTTTTGAATAGTAAACTGATAATTTTCCAAAATCATCAAATCTTGAATGTTTTCGTCTTCACTTGTAAAAATTGTCCCTGCCGAAATCTTGACCAAAAGAGGTTTTGAATAAGTGTTATTAATAGAAAGCAGTAAAGATTCTCCAAAATAACCTCCCAAACCTCGTGCATTAATTTTAACTTGCTGCTTTTCGATAAGATCTGCCAGTTCTACATGTGTTATTTGTGCAGAAGCAAAATTGAAGAAAGAAAAGAGAATGAAGAGTAAAGCAGAACGCAAAACAGATAAAATAATAGTTTTCATAAGTGTAATTAGTAAAGATAAATAATTGCTTTTATCAATCTAACGAAAATTTTTGATTTTATTTTATAGTTTTCCTTTTTAAGAAGTTTTAAGGATTACATTCAGTAAAACTAATAGTACAACTATCAAAGCTTTTCCTATCGATTATCCTGAAGATACTCTTAAAATTAGATTTGGTTGAAACTAAAAACGAACGGTTCACTTTAAGTGAACCGTTCGTTAGCTATGAATAGTTAGAAAGATTAATTTACTTATTCCTCCGTTTTCTTTGCTTTTTGCTTCTTGATTTTGACAGTCAGTTCTGCTTCGCCTTCCTTATGGTCTGCCATAAGCGTATCGCCTTCCTGTACTTCGCCTTTTAAGAGTTCTTCTGCAACGGGGTCTTCCAAATATTTTTGGATAGCTCGGTTGAGAGGTCTTGCTCCGTATTGTTTGTCAAATCCTTTTTCTGATAAAAAGTCTTTTGCTGCTTCTGAAAGCTGAACTTCATAACCCAAAAGTTTGATTCTATGGAATAATTTCCCTAAAGAAATATCAATAATTTTGTGAATATGTTCTCTTTCTAATGAGTTAAAGACAATTACATCATCCAAACGGTTCAAAAACTCTGGAGAAAATGCCTTTTTAAGTGCTTTTTGAATAGTATCTTTCATCAAATCGTCGCCAATTTCTTGCTTTGCATTTGTAGAAAAACCTACACCTGCACCAAAATCTTTAAGCTGACGAACTCCAATATTTGAAGTCATGATGATGATTGTATTTCTGAAATCTACTCTACGACCTAAGCCATCAGTCAAGATTCCATCGTCCAAAACTTGTAATAAAATATTGAAAACATCTGGATGTGCTTTCTCAATCTCATCAAGCAAAATAACACTATATGGTTTACGACGAACTTTTTCAGTAAGCTGTCCACCTTCTTCATAACCCACATATCCTGGAGGCGCACCTACCAAACGAGAGATAGAGAATTTCTCCATATACTCACTCATATCGATACGGATAAGTGCATCAGGACGGTCAAAAAGATAAGTCGCCAAAACTTTTGCGAGTTCTGTTTTACCTACACCTGTTGGTCCTAAGAAAACAAACGAACCAATTGGTTTATTTGGGTCTTTCAAGCCTACACGAGTACGCTGAATTGCTTTTGTAAGTTTTGTAACAGCTTGATCTTGCCCAATAACCTTTCCTGTTAAGGCTTCTTTCATTCCCAAAATTTTCTGTCCTTCGCTCTGTGTAATACGTTTTACAGGGATTCCTGTTACCATCGCAATTACTTCTCCGATATTATCTTCCGTAACTGGATAAGTCATTTTGCGTGTTTCGTGTTCCCACTTGTATTTTGCACGCTCCAAACTTTCAATCAGTTTCTTTTCTTTATCTCTAAGTTGTGCAGCTTCTTCGTATTTCTGACTTTTCACAACTTGATTTTTTTCTACTTTTACGTCCTCAATATCAGCTTCTAATTTCGTGATTTCTTCTGGAACATGAATATTATTAATATGCACTCTTGCACCAGCTTCATCTAAGACATCAATCGCTTTATCTGGCAAGAAACGGTCTGTAATATAACGTTCTGAAAGCGTTACACATGCCTTAATTGCTTCTGGAGTATATTTTACGTGGTGATGACTTTCGTATTTATCTTTGATATTATCTAAGATTTGGATTGTTTCATCAATATCAGTAGGCTCAATCATAACCATTTGAAAACGACGAGCAAGTGCACCATCTTTCTCAATATACTGACGGTATTCATCTAATGTCGTCGCACCAATACATTGTATTTCGCCACGAGCCAAAGCAGGCTTAAACATATTCGAAGCATCAAGTGAACCTGAAGCTCCACCTGCACCAACGATTGTATGAAGCTCATCAATGAAGAGAATAATATCTCTATTTTTCTCCAATTCACTCATAACAGCTTTCATACGCTCTTCAAATTGACCACGGTACTTTGTACCTGCAACAAGAGAAGCAAGGTCAAGCGTAACGACACGCTTACCAAACAAAATACGAGAAACTTTGCGTTGAACAATTCGAAGTGCCAAACCTTCGGCAATGGCAGTCTTACCAACACCCGGTTCACCTATCAAAATAGGATTGTTTTTCTTACGACGAGAAAGAATTTGGGCTACACGCTCAATTTCTTTTTCTCTTCCAATGATTGGGTCTAATTTGTCATCTTCGGCAAATTTTGTAAGATCTCTACCAAAGTTATCTAAAACAGGAGTGCGTGATTTTTCGGTTGATTTTCCTTGAGTTCCACCTGTACCGGCTGGCTCTCTTCCACCACCAAAAATACGTCCTTCTTCATCATCTTCTTCGGCAGCCGAAGTAATGGGTTTGTCGGTGTGATATTGGAGCATTTCTTTTACTACTTCGTAGGTAATATTAAATTTTTCTAAAATATGAGTAGCAATACTATCCTCATCTCTCAAAATAGATAAAAGCAAATGTTCTGTTCCGATCAAATCAGCTTTAAAAATTTTTGCTTCCAAATATGTGATTTTCAAGACCTTTTCAGCCTGACGAGTGAGGGGAATATTTGCAAGATTGCGAACATTATAAGTGGCAGTTCCTTGTGAGTGGCGTTCAATTTCAGCTTTTAATTCTTCAATCGTAACACTAAGCTTTCTTAAAATAGTGATGGCACTTCCTTCTCCTTCTCGTATCATACCGAGTAGAAGGTGTTCTGTACCTATATAATCATGTCCAAGCCGTAAAGCCTCTTCTCTAGCTAGAGAAATAACCTCTTTGACTCTGTCTGAAAATTTGGCTTCCATAAGCAGGTTGTATATTTATTTTGTTAATTACGAATTACGAACTGAAAGACGACGAAGTCAATTATGAAATAATCAGCGTAGCTAATTAAAAATCACGAATTATTTATTTAGCGAAGCTAATTAATCGTATCAATTTATCCAGTATTCGTTTCAATTATTTTTAATTGTCTTATTGAGTAAGTTGCTTTTTGTTCTATTAAATAAGCAAAAAATATCCGTCTTTTGCAACTTTGAACGCTATAAGGCTATAAAATGTTTAATTCAATCTTGTCTAAGGTAGCCGACAGTTTCCAACTGTCGATTAAAATAGTATATTTCACTACTGTATATTTCTGACAATTAGAACGGCAACGCCATCGACGAAGTCAAACTGTCAGCTACTTTATGATACTCAAAGCATTTGTTCCTTCATTGAATAATAAATCCAAAATGCTCAAATTGTTTTCAAAGTTGATAGTTAAATTATCTTGTAAACTATCGTTTGAATTATCATTCGGAGTAGCACTATTTTCAAACTTATTGCCAAAGATTTGATAGTAAGTTTTATGTGCAAAAATGGCAGGTTTTTTTGGGGAAATGATATTTCGCTTATCTGAAGTTTGATTAGCTAAACTTTGGTTATCTACTTCTTTCTCAAAACTTTCTGTTTCTTTTAATGGAATAGAAATACGTAATAGTTTCTGACAGATAGTCAGTAATTTGTAATTAAATTCCCACAAAAAAACAGGTGGATTTTCATAAATCGGTTCTAAAAAATCAGCATAATGAATAAAAAAAGGACTTTTTCCATACGCAGATTTTATACTTTGCCAGTGCTGACGATTCCAATCTGTTCAATAATCTATTTTTACTTCTTTGATAGGCTTTCTTTGACTTCCTTTCTGAACAGGAACAGTTAGAGCTATTTTTCCATTTGCTCCTAAAATATAAGTACGGTTTCGGTAGCTCTGTTTGTTATAATTTTCGTTGGCTTCTAAAATTACTTCATCCCCTGAATTATGAGCTTTCAAGATAGTTTTCCAATAATCTAAACAAGGGAGATGATGAAGTTCGATGAGTAGTTTCATTTTTTATATATTCTGAAATTAAAGTTACTTAAGAGTTGAATATAAGAAAGTAATGCAACATTGTTATTTTTCAATTCGTTTTACGGTGGTGTAGTTTCTTGGTTTGATAAATCAAGTCTCTATAGCCTCTAATTACGTAACAATTTGATTTGTCAGATTGAATTTTTGATATTAAACACAATTTTATTTACTACAAATAAATAATGATAAATTATTTTGCACTAAAAAATTAGTTAATTTTGCATCCTTCTAAAATGTTATTCCTTTATACAAAATTTGTTCTAACGAAATAAAATTATCAACTATGAAATTTGTTTTGAAAATGTGTCTTTTTCTTGTTTTTTGTTTCTCAGTTTTTGCTTGCGCTAATCAAACCCGTAATTCCATTTCTATTGATTTATTGTCTATCAAAAAAGATACAGTATTGAGTACAAGTGAGAACTCACTAAAACAGCTCAAACAACTATGCTTGCAAAGCAAAACTATATTAAATTGTAGAAATCAAAATTGCTACTATATTTTGTAAAGACATTATATTTGTTTTGACGACAAGATAAATATTTGAGTTTTGTAAAATACAAGGTCATATACGGAATTCGCAAAATGTCACTCATATTAAATTAAGAAATTAAATGAATAGTATTTCTCTACTCTACCCTACTATTTTTTATAACACAAATTATTCAGATTAAAATTAGTAGTATTCTTACAATTAATCAAAATTATTTAGCTTCGCTGCCTTTCAGTTGTATTTATCTGTATTTTCAATCCTATAAATCCTTAACTATCCTACCCTATAAAAAAACAGTAGGGTACAGTAGTATTTCTCTTTAACACCTTCAAAAAATGAAGGTGTTTTTTTTGTCAAGATTTTATTCAGTTTACTTACAAAAACAAGATTCATCACATTCTCAAAAAAAAAACAAAACTTTTAAAGACAAATTGCTTAGTTTAGAGTTATTGTTTTTAATAATTTTTATTGACAGGATTTTATCCTAATTTTTTAACCTATTAAATTTTTAAATATATGCGTTGGCAAGGAAGAAAAGGAAGTGGAAATGTAGAAGATCGCCGTGGAAGTAGTGGTGGTCGTGGTTTTGGTGGAATGGGTGGTGGAATGGGCAAAGCTGGTCTGGGTATCGGTGGCGTTATCATTGTCATTATTGTTATGCTTTTGGGAGGTGATCCTTCGGCTATCTTGGGTGGTGCTTCTGGGGGTGGGAGTCCTGTCCAAACTGAAAACCGAATAAGTACAAGCGATCAAACAGGACAGCCAACCGATGAAATGGGAAAATTCTCGTCTGTTGTCTTGCAAGAAACAGAAGATGTTTGGAACAAAATTTTTAGAGAAGAACTAAATGCTGAGTATCCAGAACCAAAATTAGTTTTATTTAGTGGGGTAACAAATACTGCTTGTGGAACAGGACAATCTGCAACAGGGCCTTTTTACTGCCCTGCTGATCAAGATATTTATATTGACCTTACCTTTTTCGAAGAATTAAAAAATCGTTTTGGTGCAGGAGGAGATTTTGCAGCAGCCTATGTAATTGCACACGAAGTAGGGCATCACATACAAAAACAACTCGGTGCAAGTGACTATGTCAATCAACAAAGAGGGCGAGTTTCTAAAGAAAAGCAAAACGAACTTTCTGTAAGATTAGAATTACAAGCCGATTTTTATGCAGGTGTTTGGGCGCATTATGCCGATAAGTGGAAAGGCATTTTGGAAGAAGGAGATATCGAAGAAGCAATGAACGCAGCCAACGCTATTGGAGACGACCGTCTACAGAAGCAATCTCAAGGATATGTTGTTCCAGAGTCGTTTACTCACGGAACATCAGCACAGCGCAAACGATGGTTTATGAAAGGGTATCAAACAGGCGATATTCGCCAAGGAGATACATTCAAAACAAATGATTTGTAACTAGCAATTTGTTTAATAAGTGCTATCCTAGTTACTTACAAGCTTAATAATCAATAAGTTAGCTAAAGTGTAAAATAGTCTTATTTTTCCATAGCATTAGGTGTGCAAACCTAGTGTTATGGAAAATGATAGTGCTAAATTAATCGTGATAACCTTTAATTTTACTTTAATTCTAAATTCTACCCTCTAAATTCTAAATTTGTTTGTAAATTTGTACTTTAATTTTTTAGAAATAATTGAATTTAAAGTTGCGCAGTAATGAAGTGTTATTCTCATTTTATTACTTCTACCTTCTAAATTCTGAATTCAAAATTTGTTATATATGAGTTTATTAGTAGTCGGTTCGGTTGCCTTTGATGCCATCGAAACCCCATTTGGAAGTACAGACAAAATTATTGGTGGTGCAGCCACATTTATTAGCCTTTGCGCTTCTTATTTTACCAAACCTATAAATTTGGTAGCTGTAGTGGGTGGCGATTTCCCAAAAGACAAAATCAAAATGTTGGAGTCACATGGCGTAAATACCGAAGGACTACAAATAAAAGAAGATGAGAAATCATTCTATTGGAAAGGAAAATACAACAATGACATGAATTCTAGAGATACACTTATCACAGAGTTGAATGTCTTGGAAAATTTTGATCCAATTATTCCAGAATCGTATCAAGATTGTGAGTATTTAATGTTAGGTAATCTTGCGCCACAAGTTCAACGTACAGTTATCGAAAGACTAAAAAAGCGTCCAAAACTTATTGTTATGGACACAATGAATTTTTGGATGGATGTAGCTTTAGAAGAATTAAAGAAAACATTAAAACTAGTTGATGTGGTTTCTATTAATGATGAAGAAGCAAGACAATTATCAGGTGAATATTCACTTGTAAAAGCTGCTCGCAAAATTCATGAAATGGGACCTAAATATGTAATTATCAAAAAAGGAGAACATGGCGCACTTCTTTTTCAAATGAATAAAGACAATAATAAAGAAAATGACAAAATTTATTATGCTCCAGCACTTCCACTAGAAGAAGTATTTGATCCAACAGGTGCAGGCGATACCTTTGCAGCAGGTTTTATTGGTTATATGGCTCAACAAGGAACAATTGATTTTCAGACTATGTCTAAAGCAGTAATAAAAGGTTCGGCAATGGCTTCTTTCTGTGTAGAAAAATTTGGAACAGAGCGTTTGGAAAATCTCTCTTCGAAAGAAATTGCACAGCGTGAACGTAAATTTGCTGACTTAATAGGAACTGTATTTGTTTAAGAAATATTAAACAGTTAATTTGGTAAATCATATTTCTATTCAATAGGTGTTTGGTTTACCATTTTCTATTTGGATAAAATAATACAAGAAATTGTTGGTATTATTACCAATTATATAAAGCATTTTTAATAGTTATAAAAAGTACAACAAAATAATACGTGAACAAAATACTAACCTATCACCCTTTACTTTTTCTGTTCTCATTAGCCTATTTGATTACTTTGTCTAGTTGTGAAACTACAAAACCAGTTAGTAATTCGGCAGCTTCAATTTATAATGAAGACTTGGGAGCATTCAGAACGGCATTGGCTACTTATAAAGCTCCAAAGAAAGAAGTTGCAAACATAGAAAGTACAACAAATGCAGGAAGTAATTCGAATACGACTGTTTCGAATGGCAATCTACCAACATCTGATGCCATAGCAGTAGATATGTTACTTTCTCGTTTGGCTGAGAAGAACTCTGAATTCAAGTCTTTACCTGGTTATCGCATTCAACTCTACACAGGTTCGGATAGTGATAAGGCAAATAATGTAAAGAATAAAGCAAGTTATACACTCTCAAAATATGGGTTACGACCAGAGTCTGTTTATGAGCAACCTCTATTCAAAATAAAAGCAGGATATTTTATTAGTCAGTTGGAAGCACAAAGACAATTAGTAGCTATACTGGATGATTTTCCAGAAGCTATTCTAGTTCCTGATAAAATTAGTCTGTCTGTTTTGAGAGCTAGATATTAGAGTTCGAAACAAGAAGATTAGGTAAAAATTGAATTAACAAAGTACAAATTTCGTTTTTTTTAAAAAAAAAATTAAAAAACGAGCAAAAAGTTATTATAAAATTGTACTTTTTACTAATTTTAGGTAAAAGTTAGTTAGACTTAATTCTGTACGTCAAAATTTCCCCTTTTTTTAGCGTTATTTTTCAAGCTATACACCAGCTACAAGCAGTACATCCAAAAGCGTACATTCAAGAAAATATTATGGCAAAACTCACAAATATAATAAAGCAATTATCCGGACACGATTATCAAGCAATATATGACTCTCTACTCGTTAGTAATGCTGATAAATCTGCTTTTTTACTCAAAGCGTTACGAGAAAGACATCTTACAGATGGAAAAGTAATGACTGAATTAGACGTAAATACAAATGCGTATTATACGTTGCGTTCTCGTTTGAACCAAAAAATTGAAGAATATTTACTTCAGCAAATGGAAAGTCCTCGTACTGATTTGTTGAAAAAGGTAGCAAACATCAATGAAGTTCTCTTTACAAAGAAAAGAACTATTTCTATAGCTACAATCAAGAAGCTAGAAAAGGAATTATTAGATTATGATCTTTCTAATGAGCTTACACTTGTCTACAAAGCGCTCAAGAAACTCCATGTTCATACTCCAGAACATTACGAATATTCGCAGCTTTATAATAAGCATGTAGCCTACATGTTGGCTATCGATAGAGCGGAAGATATTTTGTCGGATTATTTCAAAAAATTTGGTATTTACTCCATGACTGGTGATGAGGTAGAGCGTTTGGGGCTTACGCTTCTCAAAAACGAGATTGAAAATGTAGCTCGTCTTTACGAATCTCACCGTTTGTTTGTTTATCAAAGTTGTATCAATATCTTTCATAGATTATTTGTTGAAGGTGATGAAGGTATTGATGGAGATGAAGAACCGATTGAAGATATTTTGATAAAAGTAAATAAAATATTTGCTACCTACGAGAAAGATACAATTTATTACCATTTTCGCTTATTATTCGAATTTTTGCGTTTAGAATATTATAATTACTATAAAGTATATCGTAAAGCAGAAAAATACTATCAAGATGTAAATGAAGCAATAGGTGATCTACTGACCAATTATAGTTGGTACACCTATCCATCCCAGTTTTTGCATACCAAAATTGAGCGTTGTATTCGTGCAGGCGAACAGGCGTTTATGGATGTAGAAAATGAAATGTTGTTTGCTGATTATGAAGCAGACGAAGATGATATGCCAAAATATATTGAATATATTACCTATCGTGCCATTTCTTGTCATTATGCAGATAATTATGAAGAGGCTTCCCGTTGGTTGAATAACCTTTTGAATAATGTCAATCTGAAAAAATATCCGTATGCACAATTAGAAATCAAATCTATTTTGGCTTTAGAGTATGCGATTATGAAAGAATATGATTTGTTTAATCAATTAGTTAGCAGCATTCAACGCCAGATTAGATTGATGGGCAAAGACCAATGCGAACACGTAATCAGCTTCGTTAAGATTTTGAAAACGGCTGTAAACGATACCAAACGCAATAAGCAACATAAAATACGTGCAGTTTTCAATAAAATGAAAGAACACGATAGAAAACACTTTTCTCCTACAAAATACATTCTGTTTGATGAAAAACTGATGGCAATGATTTGCTAAAGATGTTTTAAAATAATTGACTTGTTAGTCTTTTAGCATAGTAGGAAAATATAACTCTATTTTCAATAGGAGTGACAGTTATCAAATTCTGTATATTGTTTCACTTTTGGCAAAATAATAGTTTGCTTTTTCCATAGAATAGGGTTTGCAAATCCTATTTTATGGAAAAAAGACGATTGCACAGAATAAAATTTGGCAGTACTTGTTCTATTTTAGAATGTCACTCCTATTGCTATTATTCAACCAATAAAAAGTTATATTTTTTTTCTATTTGAATGAATAATTTTTTGTTTTAACGGATTAGTTCTTATATTTCATTAATTATAATTTTTTAATGATTTTGAGGAAAACTAAAATTTAATTCGTATGGCTGGAAGTTATCAGGTAAACCAAGTAGAAAATCCGAAAGGTATTTATATCAAAGTAGAAATGAAGGGATTTTTGATATTAGAAAAATATCAACCGTGTTGGCTAGAAGTATTAGATTTGATAGAAAAAAATCAAACTAATAAAATTCTAGTTGATATGAGTCATAGTAAAGTAATTGCAGAGGAAAACCGAGAGTGGTTGAAAGAAAATTATTTTCCGAAAGCCTATCAAGTTGCAGATACTAAGTTTTTCAAAGTAGCTCGTATTGTAGCCGAAGATATTTATAATCAGATGTCTTTAAAACAGCTCGATACAATGAGAAATGAAGATGATTATCCTGAAGAATCTAAGAATTTCAAAACTGAAGAAGAAGCTCTCAACTGGTTGCTTGCTTAAAAATTCTTATTTATAAAAATTGTGCATAAAGTAAAAAACATTTTTTTAACCTTATAAAGTTTACTTATATTCTAATAAGATAATTTTATAAGGTTTTTTAATTGTTGAATAAAAGGTTACAAAAAACTGATTTGAATTAGAACAACTTTTATGAATACATCTTTTTTTATTGCTCGTCGTTATTTCTTTCCTAAGAAAAAGCGAAATTTTATTAATCTTTTAACTTTAATGTCTATGGTTGGTGTAGCCATCGGAACGGCTGCACTTATTATTGTACTCTCTGTTTTCAATGGATTGGAAGATTTGACACGAAAATTACATACAGCGTATAATGCCGAACTCAAAATATCAGCTAGAGAAGGCAAATCTTTCGTTTTGAGTGATTCGTTGTTGCAAACTATAAAAAGTATAGAAGGTATTCAGACAATTACGGAAGTAATTGAAGACAATGCGCTTATTCAATATAAAGAGACACGGATGGCAGTTCATTTGAAAGGTGTTAGTGATAATTTTTCGGAGCAGTATCAACTAAAAGATCAACTAATTGATGGAAATTTTAAGATAAAAGAAGGAAATCTAAATTTTGCCTTATTAGGCTATGGCGTTTATACAATGCTTTCTGTTGCCATGAATGACGAAATTACACCTCTACAAGTCTGGTATCCCAAAAAAGGAGTGAAAAACATTTCACCCACCAATCCATTAAACGCTTTCAATCAAGAAGCAATTATGACAGGAGGGATTCTGTTTATCGAACAGCAATTTGATCAAAATCATGTCATTGTTCCTCTCTCATTTGCTAAAAAATTAACTGACTATGGAGATAACCGAACTTCTTTAGAAATCAAAGTAAAAGAAGGGTTTTCAATCCAAAAAGTGCAAAAAAACCTAAAACGAGAACTAGAAGACAAATCTGGAGTTTTGGTAAAAGACGCACAAACAGAAACAGATGGGAAGTTTAAGGGAAAATTTTTGGTACAGAATGCCGAGCAGCAGCAAGAAAGTATTTTGAGAGCCTTCAAGATAGAACGTTTTTTCGCTTATATTGCTTTTTCGTTTGTACTTGCACTAGCTAGTTTTAATATATTTTTTTCTCTAGCTATGCTCGCTGTTGAAAAACGTTATGATATTTCTCTTCTTTTTTCAATTGGAGGTTCGAAGGCTATGATTAAAAAGATTTTTTATTTTGAAGGTGCCATAATTGCTTTTATTGGAGCCATAGTAGGAATTATATTGAGTGTTTCGATGATTTTTGCACAACAAAAATGGGGTTTTGTTCCGTTGGGAAACGGAAATTCGATTGTAGAATCTTATCCTGTTGAGTTGCAATATTTAGATGTACTCTGGGTCTGTATTACAGTCATCGTAGTTACTATTTTGGCTTCTTTTTTTCCTGCTCGCAATGCTTCTCATACTTCAATTACTTCTAATTTGTTGAAGTAATGAAGTAACATTATTTATCCATTTGACTATTATAAGTACTTGATCAGAATTAAATATAGGCAAATTGCATTTTGTTCAAGTCTATACTGGAAGGTCTGAATTTGACAAAATAAGCCTTTTTAGCTGCTTGAATGATTATTTATTTAGCAGACTTACGGTACAGACCAAATTAAAATAGAAGATAAAGTACAAATAATTTTGCATCATTACTTAATTGAAATTAATTGATATATTAAAGACTTCACTTACTCTACCCTACTATTTTTTGTAAAGCAAGATTATTAAGGATGTGTAAGATTGAAAATACAGATAAATACCAACAGGTCAGAATGTAATACGATTTCTATTGAAAATTTATGCATTTTTTAGCTAAAAAAATCAATATTTGATACAGCTTAAAGCCTATTTTACAAGTTATTAAGCCCTAAAAAGATGCTTTATTAATTTAATTTACATTGAGAACTGCTAAAGTAAACTAGATAATTAATAGATTTAGAGGAAGTTACATAGTTTTCCTAAGTCTGCAATATTGTTGTAGAGTTTTGATTTAAAATATTCGAACAAAAAACCCTTTATTCAAAGAATAAAGGGTTTTTGTTATCTACTTTATTTTGCAAATTTTACTTTTTCAAGTTTTATTCAATAACAATTGATTTCGAATAAGTAGCTCCGTTTTGATTGAAGCGAATAAGATACACTCCTTTTGGTTGATTGTTTAAGTCAATACTAAACTTCTGATTTCCTTTTTCAAAAGTTTGAGTTTTGATTGCTCTACCAATTCCATCAAAAATGGTTACTTCCGTGTTTGCTGTAAGCTGTGTAGCGAAACGAACATTGAAAATACCCGTACTTGGATTTGGATAAATAGCAAATTGATCTTCTTCCAAAGTTGCATCAAGAGTTGTTTCGCTTATGCTGTCTGTCGCTTTCGTTTTATTGGCAATTCTAAATCCTGTGTTACAAAACGAAGTATAAACAGTTGGCGAAGTTCCTGCAATAATAGAAATATCAGCAGCTAATTCTTGTGTAATTCCTCCTACTGTTGTAATACGTACTCGTTTGCTGTTGATATAATACTCTACATTTCCAGCTTTTCTGATTATAGAAATTCTATCTCCTGCAATAACTGACTGTGTAGCTCCTACGTAAACCCCACTTTCATAAATCAAAATAGAGTTTTCACCATTTATCCAAACGCTATATCCCATACTTTCCCAATCCGAACCTATCGCTGTAGTAGAAGACAAACCAATTTGGAAGTTAGATAAATCAGTAGTGTTTGGAACGATAAAACTAATTCCTCCATCGGTACTTGCAGCCAAACGATTGGTAGAAAGTCCTCCTTCTGGAGTTGTAAAATCAGTTGAAACCGAAGAAGTAATCGTTCCTGCAATTTGAGTAGTATTTGTAGTAAGGTTACCCCAGTTGGCAAATCCTCCTACTACGACAGGAGAAATTATAGTTCTCATTCCACTTGTTAAAATTACATCATACAATCCTCTTGCTACTCCTGTTCTTGGATTTTCTGTCCCTGCATCCGTCCAACTATACATATAAGCAGAAAGACCACCCTCTCCTTGTAGTGTAACTGCGCCTTCATTCGTACCCAAAGTAGTACAATCATCTACGGCTGTCTGCGAATAAGTTAAGACCAAATCAGATGCCACCGTGGTACACCAAGACGCATAAATAACAGGTGTTTGTCCAGATTCTAGTGTTACATCGACAAACAAATCTGCCGTTGTAGATGCCATACGGTGTACTTCTGTGCTGTTTTGATAGAAAATAATTTGATTCCCTTTTCGTATTACACTAATACGGTCTTGGTCTTCAATTCCTTCTAGTCTAGCCATTACAACTCCACTTTGGTAAACCAACATAGTTCCATTGTAAATATAAACGCCATACAAAATACTCGACCAACTCGGATTTGTGTTTGAAGGAGACAAACCAATCACATAATTAGAAACTGCACTACTGTAAACATAAGTGATTCCACCGTCTGTAGTAGCTCCCATTCCTATTTGAGAAATTGCTCCCGAATTGCTGTAAGTACTCACAAAACCACTTGTAAATAATTTTCCTCTAACACTTGATACATTTTGTAAGTCTGTCCAATTTACAGGATTGCCAATAATTACAGGTAATACTTTTTTGTAGCCTTCATTATCTGTTACCTCTACTGAAGTAAGTCCTGTACTCATTCCAGTAGGATTTGCTACAGCAGTTGCTCCATTTGCCCATACATAAGAGTAAGGTGCTACGCCTCCTTTTTGAGGTAAAAGTGTAATTGCGCCTTCGCCTGTTGGAGTATTACAAGCATCTTCTGTAGTTTGTACATAATTTACTTCAAAAGAATTAGCATTACACTTAGAGAACCAAACTTGAGGACTTGTGCCTTCTACTAAAGCAATATCCACCACCAATTCATCGGTTGCATTTCTAGCTTCAACGTCTACATACACTAATTCTGCATTGTAATAGTAGTTAATAGAAGTACCTTCTCTAGTGATTGTCAAACGGTCGCCAACTGAAACAGTAATTCCTTCTACATCTAAGTAAAAATTTACATCATTGAGATAGATAGACAAATCACCATTTGATTCTACGTAAAAGCTATTATCAATAGATAGATAAGAAGAAACTTCATTTGGCGTTGCAAAACCGATAGATACGTGTTCGATAGTAGTCATATCTTCTACTATGAATGTAAATCCACCATTTTCATTACTTTCTAATTTTGATTTAGAAGTCGCTGCTGCTTCGTTGAGATTCCAATCATAAATACCATTTGCCACAATTCTACCTTCGTTGGTAAGGGTTGCACGAATAGGTTTTTCCCATAGTACAGGACTTCCAACAATGACAGGTAGTAATGTTGTTCCATTATCGATATCTACTGAATAAATACCATTTTCAACATTACTTAGGTTCTGTGTCGTAGTAGTGTTAGTATCATCCCATAAAAAATTACTTCCAGGAAGAGTAACAGTAATATCAGCTATAGTACTAGTAGAACTACAAGTATTTAGTTCTGTTTGTTGGTATCCATATCCAGTAACAGATCCTGAAACAGTAATGGTAACGGTATTTGAAGTTACATTTCCACAATTTAGTCCACGATTAGCAATTACTCTAAAACTGGTAGTCGTTGTTAATTGATTTGTTGGAAGATAGATTACTCCTCCTGTACCAGCAATCGGATTTCCTACATCGGTATTTCCAGCAGTTACATTTTGAAGTTGATAAGTTACTCCTAGTTTTGAGTTTACTCCAATAGAACCAAATTGATTTGGTAAAACGAATGTAGTAGAAGCAAAAATATCTTGCGTAGTAGGACAAACTGCTTCTCCAGACACATTAAAAGTGTAAGCTGCTTCGTCTGCATCATTACTGTTTATGGTAATGGTAGAAGTCTGAACCCCTAAAACGGTTGGAGCAAATACGATTTGAAACATTCGTTGGTCATTTACAATAAACGAAGTCGGAACGTTTTCAAAACTAAAAGCAGGATTGGAAGAAGTAATAGTTGAGACATTCAATGCACTTGTGCCAATATTCTGAATAGCAAACGTTTTGCTAATTGGTGTGCCTACTGTTTGCCCAAAAGCTGTATTGTTATTTACGTTCGTAGTCGTTGATCCACTTGGAATAGTAATTCCATTACCTGCTACATTAATTTCTGGTGCAATTGGAGTTAGATTTAATGGACTACCACTATCTCCTGTTGTAGAAGTACGAGCAAACATATCATTTGTATTGTTGTTAGACTCATAAGCTAATGAACCAGAAGTAACATCGTTACCATTCCGATTTATTCCTGGAGCAGCTTTACTCCCCCATATATTTGTTGTATATGTACTCTCACTATAGAATGTAGCTATTCCATCTGTTTCATCATCAGCATAAGCCAAAGACCAAACTATATTGTTTGAGTTATCTTCTATAACAATTTCATCTGCGCCATTTGCTAGTGTAAGACCAGAAACTTGTATAACTTTCGTATTAGCTACACTTCCTAACCACTGTGCTTCAAAAGCAGATTTGTCTTTGGCTAAAACTAGATATTCACCTGCTGCAATGCTATAGCTTGAATTAGTAATAACAGCATCGTCACTATCTTCATCTTTCAACCTCCAATTTTGAATATTTACTGGATTTGCGCCATAGTTGTAAAGCTCTATCCATTCATCTGTAGCTTCACTTCCAATCGGATTATTGATAAATTCTGTAACTGCAATCGTATAATTGTCATTATCTGTAATAACAATATTTTGAGTAACTGGTGTACCAAGAACAATTCCTGCTGAAGGGCTAGAAATAGTAAGTGTAGCTGTTTCTGTTCCTTCTACAAGTGCATCATCTACAACTGTAAATGTAACCGAACCAGTAGTTTGTCCATTAAGAATTGTAATAGTAGAATTACTAAGGGTATAATCTGCTGCTGTGATTCCTGTTCCAGTAACTGCTAGATTTACAGTTTGATCTCCTACAACGGCAGCAGAAGCTGTTGCTGTAACTGTAATTGAACTCGCAGCAGCTTCCGATCCTATATTTGCATTTACAGAAAGATTTACACTTGGATTAGCAATTGGAGTAAATGAAATGACAAAATCATCTATTGCTGCACCCACTCTCTGACCACTCCCATCAGACCTAAATGCTACTCTAAAAGCTACATCGGTATTTCCTGCTAAATTAGATATATCTAATGATTTGGTAGTATAATCTGAAACTATATTCGACATAGTCGGAACTGAACTGCCGAATAAAGTACCAGAAGAAGTAGAGTTGTACCAAATTGCACCTGTAGTAGCAGCTCCTAATTTTAGCCAATTTGCGCCTTTATCCGTAGAGTATTCTACAATCATTCCGTCCCAGCCTGTTTCAAAATTATGTTTAGTTTGGAAAGATAAGTTATATGTTCCTGCTGCTGAAAAGTTGAAGTTTGGAGTATAAAGGTTAGAGTTTGAATTGTTAGCATAATCGCCAGTCAGACCTGTAACCCATGCATTTGCACCACTCACTACTCCATTTTTACCTGCTGTAGTAGAGTTTCCACGTACCCAATTTGTACCTGTTATGTTTTGCGCTGCAAAATCACTTGTATTTACTTCAAAATTACCTCCGTCTGCAATTGTATAAGGAGTGGGTCTGTTAGGCAAAACAATAATGGTTCTGGTAGTTGTAAATGTTCCAGTTGTACCTCCATTTATATTAAGTGTAATTGTTTTTACTCCTACTGTAGAATAAGAAATAGTATGAAGTCCTACTGTAGTTGCAGTTGCTGTATTTGCTCCTGCACCAAAGTTCCATGCCCAAGCATTTGCTGCTATTGATGCATCTGTAAAAACTACATCTGTATTAACATAAGTAACTGCTTGGTTACTTGTGAATGCAGCTTGTACTGGCAGAGGAACACAACTCACACTCATTTCATAGTTACCTTCACTTGCATTATATCCATGAAGCAATATAAAATAGTCTGTCCCTACAAGAGCATCAAAATTTACAGTACTTTGAGTAGCACAAGCATCATCATTACCAGTAACACAAGTAAGTGCAGCACAAGAGCCAGAATAGACACGTAATTTTGTATCAAAATTTGTACCTGCACCACAGGTAGAAACAGTAATTTGTTGATTGTTGCCTGCAATTTTGTACCAAACACCCCCACCTGTACCACTTATAGTAGTACAAGTAGCAGGAGTATCGTTTCCTTTTCCTACTGTGCTTCCTGTATAAGTAGTTCCACAAGTAATGGTTGCTGCATCGGTACAAATATCATTATCATCATTATCAGTAATGACAATATTTTGAGAAACTGGTAAACCTAGTACAATTCCTGCTGAAGGCGAAGAAATAGTAAGAATTGCTGTTTCTGTACCTTCTGGAAGAGCATCATCTACAACTGTAAATGTAGCTGTTCCAGTAGTTTGTCCATCAAGAATAGTAATTGTAGAGTTACTAAGTGTATAATCACCAGCCGTAATTCCTGTTCCAGTAACAGCTAGATTTACAGTTTGATCGCCTATTACAGCAGCAGAAGCTGTGGCAGTAACTGTGATAGCACTCGGAGCAGCTTCTGAACTTGCATTTGAGCTTACTGATAGATTGACAGCAGGAGCGTCATTATCAGCAATAACTATATCTTGAGAAATTGGTGAACCAAGAACAATTCCTGCTGAAGGACTAGAAATAGTAAGTGTTGCTGTTTCTGATCCTTCTATAAGTGCATCATCTACAACTGTAAATGTAACTGTTCCAGTAGTTTGTCCATTAAGAATAGTAATTGTAGAATTACTTAGGTTATAATCTCCAGTCGTAATTCCTGTTCCAGTAACAGCTAGATTTACAGTTTGATCGCCTATTACGGCAGTAGAAGCAGTAGCCGTAACTGTTATGGCACTTGTAGCAGCTTCTGAACCTGTATTTGTAGCAACAGTAAGTCCTACATTAGGACGAGTATCATAGATTTTAATATTATCAATATACAAATTATTACCATTTGCATTGACTGTAACAAAACGTACCTTAATACTTTGCCCTAAGTAGGCATTCAAAGAAACAACTTCTCTTCTCCATTGGGCAGTTGATGTTGGTATAAATGCAATTGTAGAATTACCTACTGTAGCAAGTGTAGCACCTGTTTTGGTATAAATAGGAGTAGCAACCCAAGTAGCACCACAGTCAGTCGAAACATCAATACGCAACGTTTCATTTGTACCTCCATTTCGTTGACGATAAGCCAAATCAAATTCTAGATTAGCATCTGCTATTCCTGCACCAGTAAGATTAATATAAGGAGAAACTAAAATATCTTCTTGTCCAGTTCCTGTATAACCAAAATGTTTCATGACAGCAGCCTTTGTACGAGTTCCACTTAGACCTCTCAAAGTAGGAGAAGCATCTGCAACCCATAAATTACAATCATTTCCTAGATTCTGACGCTCCCATGAAGCAGGAGGAAAATCAGCTCCTTCAAAATCTACTAAGATAGGCAAAACTCCATTTCCTAAGGTAAAAGTAGAATTTGATAAATCTGAATCTGTAAAAGGATCAGCAACACCATTTGGAAGAATTGTTTTTGCCTCAAATGTATGAACTCCCAAAGCTACTCCTGTAATATTATTCAAAATAAGTTCAACAGTTCCATTAGGAGCTATATTTAATCCTGTGAAAGTTTGAGATGTAAAGGATGCTCCATCAATACGATATTCAACTGTTACACTAGTAAGGTTAGTAGAACCATAATTTTTGATACGAACCACAGGAGTAACTGTAGAGCTACAAACATCTGCAATAGGTGCCAAAACAGCTAAAACACCTGCATCACTAGGATTTGGTGGAACAGAAGCTACTGAATTGATAAGTGAAAAACGAGTAGTTTCTAAGACAGTACGCATACGAATTTTTTGGTCATTCGTAAAGATATTCATACAGGCATCATTTGTATAATCCATGTAGTTTTCTACCATATCAGGTGCATCTACTGGTGTATCTGTACATGAATTTGTAGTAGGACATCCAAAATTTGGTGTTCCTGCAGTTGGTGTATCAGCACAAAAATCATCTACACCACAACCACCATCTCCCCAAATATGACGAAGGCTTAACCAGTGTCCAATTTCGTGAGTTGCTGTTCTGCCTAAGTTGTAAGGTGCAGACGTACTAGGTGTCGTTTCTCCACCTACCGTTCCTGTAGCCATTACAACACCGTCTGTTGTTGTTGATTGAGTAGCACAACTCAAACCAGACAAGGTAGTTGTAGGAAATTGAGCATATCCTAAAATACCTGTATTTGATCCATCTTTAATACCGGGTATACACCAATAGCTCATGTAAACGCTGCCATCATAATTTTGTGTAACAGTAGTGTATGGTTTTATAGTACCATCAATAAATGAAATATCATAATTGCCATTAGCGTCAGGATTCCAGCCTTGTACTGTTCTATTAATACGATTTACACCAATTTCAGCACCAAACCCTGTTCCGTCAGGCTTACGTTGAGCTAAACGAAATTCAATTTTTGTATCTGCACCGTTAGGATGTGTATTAAATCCATTTGTACCTGCACGACGACGAAAATCATCATTGAGAGTTTCTATTTGAGATTGAATACGAGCATAAGAAATATTACTTCCTACTCCTATTGCTTCTCCATTATGGATTATATGGACAATAACCGGAATAATATAAACTCCATTTACAATGCGTACATTCGGATTTCCTTCTTTTTTCTGTCTAATAATAGGAGCTAACATTTGCTCCATATCGTCTAGTGTTCCTAGATTTGGGTTATTGGCTCTTAGTTTAGCATCATTTTTCATTGTAGCACAACGAGTTACACCGTTTTGCTGAGCAAAAACAATGTTTGTTGTAAATAAAAATGTAAAAATAAACCAAACTACTCCTAAAATTGGTAGTAATAATTTCTTCATCGTGTTTTTTTTGTAATATTAAAAGATTATAAATGGGGATTATTAACAGCAGTTATTGATTGCTAAACTTATAGAGTTAATAACAAAAATACACTTTTTTATGGTTTATTCAACAAATACTTTTGTAAAATTTGGATATTTTTAATTTCTGCATTATTTAATTTTGTGTTTTTAGGTTAAATAAACAATCTCTTTTTTGGAAATTAATTCTAATCAAATTATTCATTCTTCATACTTTTATTGAATTTTATCGTTTCATTAAATAAAAATCAATATGAGTACCGTGTAACACAAGTTTATTTGTATTTTAAGTTTACGTTCAATTAACCAGAATTGCGCAAAACATTTTCTTAAAAACGTAATAATAGCTAACTATAACCCTTTTTCGAACACACTAGTACAATAAGTCTTAAATTTAAGTATCTTTGTCTTTAGCTTACCAACTACCTATCCTTATGCCTATTTTAGAAATAAACGAAAAAGAACATGAACTTCTCCAACAGATAAGCAAAAGCCAAAAGTTATCTGTTCGGCTTGTTAAGCGAGCTACTCTTTTGTGTTCCTTTCACCTTCATAAGCGTTATTCAGAAACGAGTTCCTCCTTACAAGTATCTATAAATTTTGCACGCCAATGGGTTAGCACTTGGAATAAAACTGCTCTCATTCGTCAAAATTTATATTCAGCTTATATTCAAGGAGAATTGAAAGAATTTGAATACCGTAAAGAATTACTATCTATTTTATCAGATAAGCCTCGTAGTGGTTCGCCTCGTAAATTCACAGAATCAGAGCGCAGTCAAATTGTTGCTTTGGCACTCCAAAACCCCTCTGATTTAGACTTGCCTTTTACGCATTGGAGTCAAGAATTACTAAAAACGGAAGTGATAAAACGAAATATTGTTGCAAGTATAAGTCAACGGCAAATCTGCCGAATTTTAAAAAAATCAGCGTTTATCTCCTCATAAATCGTCCTATTGGGAATACCCAAACATAGATAATTGGGAAGATTTTACCCACCGTGTAGAAAGTATTTGTGAGTTGAATGCAAGGGCTGAGGAGTTGTATGAATCAGGTATTCATCTTATCAGCACAGATGAAAAAACAGGAATGCAAGCCTTAGAACGTCAACATCCAACGATGCCACTCAAAGAAGGAGTGTGTGAAAAACGTGAATTTAACTATGTGCGACATGGTACACAAGTTTTGACTGCAAATCTTGAAATAGCAACAGGAAAAAGTATCTCTCCTACAGTAGCCGATACACGCAAAGAAGAAGATTTTGCAACACATATTGAAAATACAATAGCCACAGATCAAACAGGAGAGTGGATATTTATTGTTGACCAACTTAATACACACAAATCAGAAACGTTAGTGAGGCTGGTAGCAAAATCTATTGAAGACGAGCAAGATTTAGGAGTAAAAGGTAAAAGTGGTATTTTGAAAAATCAAAAGACAAGAATGGCATATTTAGAAAACAAAAAACATAGAATTCGTTTTGTCTTTACACCTAAACACTGTTCTTGGCTCAATCTAATAGAATGCTTTTTCTCTGGGTTTGCTAAACGAGTAATTCACAGGGGAAATTTTTTATCTACACAAGATTTAAAAAATAAAATTCTAAAGTATATGGAGTATTACAACGAAAATTTAGCAAATAAATTTAACTGGACAGTAGCTTCAAATGAAGATATCAAAAAAATGATACAAAAGGTAAAAAGATACGTGATTAAATTTATGGCTTGATGTACTAGGAAGTCTGTTATACAAGTAAGGCTAACAAATTTATGTTACACGGTAATGAGTGACAGTTATCAAATTCTGTATATTATTTTGCCAACGATAAAGTTGTATAAAAAATTGACGAATGCTACTCGTATTAAATTCTAACTCAAAAAAATAATTCTATGCAATTTACCTATAAAGAGATTAAAGAATCTTATCTGGAAATAAAATCGTTTTTGAAATTGAGTAAAAAAGAAAACAAAGAATTAAATCTTAAAACTAAAATCGCTGAAGATTTGGAGCTTTGGGGAGATGATAATCTTATTTTGTTAGAAAATTATATCGAGAAATATAACTTGAATTTTGATGATTTTGATTATTCTCATCATTTTGAAAATGAAATTGAAATAATTGATATTCGTAATTTTGTAAAAATGCTTATCAACCTTCCTTTTATTATTGTGTATTCTTTGTTTAATTTTTTGTCTAATAATAGGATAGAAGTTTTTGTTCCATTTAATAAAGAAGAAGCAAGAGCAGATTTGACTTTTGGAGATTTGGTAGCCAGTAAACTAAAAGGAGAGTTTTGTTTGAAATTAGATGCAAATATTCAACTGAAGAAAAAGGGATAAAGCGTGCTTTATCCCTACGAGTAATAAATTCAATACCTTTCTTAGAGTTTTCAAACTCCTACCATTGTCGGTATCTTTACCAATGCCCAGAAAATTACTTCCTAATCAAAGCACCCACTTCTTTTTCATACGCAGCAATCAGTCGTTGCATTGTTTTGTCAATAGTTTTTTCGTCTAGCGTTTTGTCTTTATCTTGTAAGGAGAATGCAACAGAATACGATTTTTTGCCTTCTTCAATTTTATCGCCTTCATAAATATCAAAAACTGAAACGTTTTGCAAAATTTTTCTTTCTGTTTTTTGAGCTACTTTTTCAAGTTCTGCAAACGAAACTTTTTTATCCAAAACGATAGACAAATCACGACGCACAACAGGGAATTTTGAAAGCGTAGAAAACTCTTTTGGTTTAATTTTTTGATTTAACAAAGCTTCCCAACGAATTTGAGCATAAAAAACTTCTGCGTTTGTTTCTGTCAGTTTACAAAGCTTTTTCTTTACCAATCCCATTTTCAAAATGGGTTGAAAAGAATCTTTTCCTGTTCGTTTTGTGAGTTCGATGCCGTATTGAAGTTCGTTATCTTCACTTAATTTATTTTGATCAAAATCAGAAACATCAAAACCTACTGCTTTCATAATCCTTTGAACGACACTAGAAAGTTGAAAATAATCAACTGAAGTAGCTTCTTTATTCCACGAAACAGGCGTAGAACCAACTAAGAAAATTCCTAATTGCCATTCTTCAAAATATTTGTTTTGATCGTCTTTCGGTTCTTCTATCTTGGAATATACTTTTCCAAATTCAAATCCTTTTATGAGTTCTTCTTGTCTGTTTAAGTTTCTTGTGATACTTTCCAAACCACCAAAAAGCAAACTCTGACGCATTACATCTAAATCTTCACTAAGTGGATTGAGCATTCTTACGCTCTTCGACTCTGTTCCTAACACTTTTGTATAATTAGAAGAAGTAAGCGAATTATTCATCATTTCTGAAAAACCCATTCCTACTAAAATATCAGCCGTCTTTTTACGAATTTCTTGGTCTTTTGAGATAGAAGGAGCAATATAATCTGTGGCTGCCGTTTGTGGAAAATCAATATTATTCAATCCATAAATACGCAAAACCTCTTCGGCAATATCAGCAGGTTTCAATACATCGACACGATAAGTCGGAACGGAAACAGTAATTTTGTCTTCTGTTTCATCAGAAATTATAATATTCAAATCACTCAAAATACGTTTTACAGTTTCCTTTGGAATATCATTTCCAATAAGTGTATTTAAGTAATTATATGAAACTTCAAAAGTAGCATTTTCAATTTTGTTCGGATACAAATCTGTAATTTCACTAAAAATGGTTTCTTTGCTTCCTGCAATTTCTTGAATCAAAAGAGCTGCATATTTGAGTGGATACAAAACATTATTTGGGTCAGTTCCACGAGCAAAACGGAAAGAAGCATCTGTAAAAAGGTCGTGAATTTTCGAAGTCTTACGAACAAAATCAGGCGAAAAGTAAGCTGATTCTAAAAATATATTCGTCGTCGAAGCAGAAACCCCAGAATCCAAACCACCAAAAACACCAGCCATACAAAGAGGATTTAGTTCTGCATCACAAATCATCAAATCACTTTCTGTTAGCTTATATTCTGTTTTATCTAAGGCTACAAATTCTATTTTCTTATTATCATTACTTGGTAATGTTGAAACTACAATTTTATTTCCCTTGATTTTGTCTGCATCAAAAGCGTGTAAAGGCTGACCAAATGAATGTAAAACGTAATTTGTAATATCGACAATATTATTAATCGATTTTTGTCCAATACTTTCCAAAGCCATTTTGAGCCACGCTGGAGAAGCCGAAACTTTTACATTCTGGATAGTCAGACCTGCATATCTTGGACATGCTTCTGTATTTTTTACTTCTACTTGAACAGCTTTTTCTTTCTTTATTCCCTTTTGTATAGAATCAAATTTTTCTACATTCGGTTTGCACAACGGACGTTTCAAACGAGCTTTCAAATCTCTAGCTGTTCCGTAATGCGAAGCTGCATCTACTCGGTTTGGAGTAAGACCAATTTCTAAAACAGTATCATTTTGCAAATCAAAAACTTTGCTTGCTTTTGTTCCGTTTTTGTGTTTTGCTTTTTCGCCTTGCAAGACCAAAATACCGTCGTGTTCTGTTCCCAAGCCTAGTTCGTCTTCGGCACAAACCATTCCTTCGGAAACTTCTCCTCTGATTTTTCCTTTTTTGATTTTGAATGGTTTGCCCTCCTTTGGATAAAGCATTGTTCCGATTGTAGCAACGATTACTTTTTGTCCTTTTGCTATATTTGGCGCACCACAAACGATATGTAATTTTTCTTCTTTTCCAATATCAACAGTCGTAACACGCAAACGGTCAGCGTTTGGATGCTGCTCACACGTCATGACTTCGCCCACTATAAAACCTTCCAAACCACCTTTTATTTGTTCGAAAGTTTCGATTCCTTCTACTTCTAATCCTGTTTCGGTCAGGTATTCTGCTATTCTTTCGGCAGATTCTTCTAAAGCAATGTATTTTTTAAGCCAGCTAAGTGAAATGTTCATGTTTTTTATAATTTGTCGCTCGTGAGGACACAAGCAACGGAAAGTCAATTATTTTTGTATTCTTTTTGTACTGCGAAGGTAAGAAGTTTTTTGGGAAATGTCTATCCTAACGAGAGCTTTAATTTAGTTCATTTCCTTATTCTCCTACCCTTTTTAAAATATCTTGATATAGTTTTGGACTAATTCTGAAACCTATTTCATATATCAATTTATCCAAGACAGGCTTTATTGTTGGTAGTAAATTTTCGTTTTTTGCTTCAATCAATATTCCTAGTAGTCCAGTTATTCTAATACCTAATTTTTCTGCTATTTTTCTTCCTTTTTTCTCATCGATCAATAAAAAATCTGCTTCTAATTCTATCGCCAAGACGATTGATTCTGCTTCTCCTGCATCTAATTTCTGCTCAATTTCACTATATAATTTTTGATTAGTAATTTGTTCAATTTTTATCCATTTCATTGATTCTATTACTTCCAATTGTCCTCTTACTTTGGATAATTCTTCTTTAACTTTTTTTGATATTATTAATTCCCCAAACAAATATTTTAATATTAATAATTGTTCTATTTGTATTAGATAGGTAATTACTGAAGTATCGCTTACTATAATCATTTGCTTTGTACTGTTTGTATCAATGGACAAAATTTAGGATTTTTAATTAAGTTTAAGTTTTTCTTATGTAAGAGAAAAGAAGTTTATTTACCCTTTTCGAAGATATTTCAAATTCTTCAAATCTGTTTCTAAATCTTCTATATCATATTTTATGAAGACATTCCTTTTTGAAAGCTCTTTTTGAAAAGAAAGTATATCTAAACCAATTAAATTTCGTGCTTGTCCTAGCGATAATCTTTCAGTGTCATACAAATGAACTGCTATTTCTATTAACAATTCTTCTGCTGTAATTTCAGCTTTTTTTAATACTTCCTCTTTTATTAGTAAATTCATTTTTTTTGTATTTAAGCATTTTAATTTGTCTATATAAATAAGTTCAACATTACTAGAATTACAATTACTCTCGCTTTGTTATGTTTTGAATTCAATACATCTAATCAAAAAAGTAGAGTATCTAAATATACAAAATTCTAAATAGAAACTTCTTGTTCCTTAATATCCAAAATAACATCACAAACTCTCTCAATCATTTCTTTAGAAATATCCAAATGCGTAACAATCCGTAACCATTCTTTTCCAAAAGAAGAAGTTAAAATACCTTTTTTAGCCAGTTCACTTTTGAATTTTTCAGAAGAATAATTTTTCTCAATTCTAAATAAAACAATATTTGTTCCTTCAAAAATTACTTCTTCAATAAGTTTGTTTTGCTTTAAAGATTTAGCAATTTTACTAGCATTTTGATTATCTTCTTTTAGTTTTTCAATGTTGTGAGTAAGAGCATAAATTCCTGCTGCTGCCAAGAAACCAGATTGTCGCATTCCTCCTCCCAAAACTTTTCGTACTCGTTTTGCTTGATGAATTAGTTCTTTCGTAGATAATAAAACCGAACCCACAGGCGCACCCAATCCCTTCGAAAGACAAACCGAAATGGTATCAAAATACTGTCCTACTTCTTTTGGAGATTGATTACGATAAACTAAAGCATTAAAAATTCTTGCACCGTCTAAATGTAGTTTCAAATCATTCTTTTTACATAGTTCTGAAATGGCTTTTATTTCTTCTAGTTTATACGAGCTTCCACCTGCTTTATTAACTGTATTTTCTAAAGCGACAACTCTTGAACGAGGATAATGAACATCGTCAGGCATAATTACTTCTTCAATTAGTTGAGGAGTCAGAATTCCCTTTTCGGCTTGTAAAAGTCTGACCGAACAAAGTGAATTATAAGCAATTCCTCCTCCTTCATACTGATAAATATGCGAACGAATATCACAAATAATATCGTCTTGAGGTTGTGTCAAAATTTTGAGCGCAATCTGATTAGTCATCGTTCCAGAAGGACAAAAAAGACCAGCTTCGTGTCCGAATAAATTAGCCGTTTTTTCTTCTAATTCTTTTACTGTTGGGTCTTCTCCCCAAACATCATCGCCTACTTTTGCATTCATCATGGCTTCCTTCATAGCTTTGGAAGGGAGTGTAAAGGTATCGCTGCGAAGGTCTATAGTTTTGTTATTGATTTTTGTGAGTATCATTATTGTTTGAAAAAGCTCTTATCTAAAACTAGGCTATTGTGAAAGGGTATTAAACCTTACTCCGTACAATTATCACTCTTTCTTCTGTATAATGTTCCTTCATATGTACTAGTTATTTTGAAGGGGAGTAATTTGTTAATAAAAGATAAAGGTTTTTTCATATCTAGTTGTGCTTGTTTTTCGAAAAGAAGAGTATCTACTATACAAGAGTTATATTTGTTGATGATTAAATAATCTGCTTCTTTCAAAATTTTACTCTCATGAAATTCAATACTTAAGAACTCGTTGTTATTTTTTCTAACAGCATAGAAGTATGCAAAATTACCTCCAACTTTTTTATTAATTTCTAAATTTTCTTTTACAAAATTCTCTATTACGCTTGGATTTCTTTGTTCTCTTGCGTAGGTAACTTCAAATGTTTTTATCACGAAAATGCCCATATTACAAATAATAATACAAAAAATAAAAATATATTTAATTTTTTTGTTTAAATAGTCTATATCTAAATATTGTGCAATAAAAAAAATATAGAAGGGTAGTATATAAAAATAGTAAGCTGTACTTGTTATAGTTACTATTAAGTGAAAAAAAATAATTCCCAAGGCAAAAACTAGAGCATGGTAAATAATATTTCTTGTATTTTTTCTACAAACAATTAATCCTATTATGGAAATTAATCCTATTATAACTAGTGGATATTCATAGAAAGGTATATGTATACTTAAACCTGTTGTTGCTGCAAAACTTGATAAATGTTTGTAGTAATTTATAAACTCTAAGATACCTCCAAATTTATAAAATACCCAAATTAAATATATAAAAACTGTTACAACACTAAAAACGATTAATTTAATTATATTAATTTGTTTTTTATAGAAAGACAATAGAAAAAACGGTAACAATCCTACATAAATAACTGCAATTCTAGGAGTGGTTAGCAAGCTAATAGATACAAATGACGCAGAAGTTATCAATGAAACCCACCGAATTTGAGTAGGCTGGTCATTAATTCTAAGTAAAGGGCGCATTGCTAATACAAAAAATAAAAAAGCAAGTCCTTCCATTCTCCCACTATGTAAAGTAAGTATAATTATTGGATCAGTAAATAAAATAATTCCTATTAGAGTGGATATTAATAATGATTTTATTTTTCTGAAAATAAAAGTGTCAAAGAATAGCCATAAACCTATCATTCCAGCTATCAAATTTAATAATCTAAAGCTATATATACTCAGTCCAAAAATATCCATAATTATTGAATTTAGTAAAAAATAAACAGTTCGATACATCAATACTTCTCCCTCTAAACCTACAAGAGCAGGAGAAACTGTCAATAAAAACTTACCAGTAGTATTATATGTTTCCGTAATATTTGCAAAGAATACCTCATCAAACCAAGGTAATGGCGATATATGAAGGGTTATTAAGTGATATACTGAAATAAAAAACAGAAATAAATAAATTGTATTTTTAGATTTAAAAAAAATCATTTTTTAGTATTAAATTTGCACGTGTAATAGAATATCTTGACTTTTTGTATTAAATAATAGTATTATTAAATTATATATGTTGTCAAGCTTTATAAGGTGGAAATTGATCTATCTTCCTGTTGCTCCAGTCATTCCACTTTGAGCAGCTAATTTTGTATTTTCTACAAAAGGCACAATATGAATTCCTTTATTTAATCTAGATTGAAATTGCCATTTGAAATATCTAAAAATAGCTAAAACTTTTTGATTTTGGGTAAGAGGATGAGAAGTAATATGTTTTAAAGTAATGGATAAAGACATAAGATAGAAGTAATTAGTATAAAATGTTAGTGAAAGTGGAAATATAAAATATACTTTCGTAAAATTATTTTTTGAGCTTAATAAATGCAAAGATAGCAGAAAGTTATTCTTACCAAACTAAAAACTAGAACAAATTTTTATAGTTTGCGATTGATTTGTAGTTTATTAAAATTTTTTATTCATACAAATCAAAAAAAGCTAACCCCATTTTATATGAAATTTGCAACCAAAGCCATACATGCAGGCGTAGAACCCGATCCAAGTACAGGAGCGATTATGACTCCTATTTTTCAGACTTCTACCTTTGCACAATCTGCCGTTGGACAAAACAAAGGTTTTGAGTATGCTCGTTCTTCAAATCCTACTCGTCAGGCGTTAGAAAAATCTTTTGCAGCTCTGGAAGATTCAAAACACGGATTTGCTTTTTCGTCTGGAATGGCTGCAATAGATACAGTAATCAAACTTTTAAAACCAAACGATGAAGTAATTTGTGGACAAGATATTTATGGTGGTTCGTACCGTTTGTTTGTAAAATTATATGAGGAAATGGGAATTAAATTTCATTTTATTGATATGCAAAATGAAGAAATTGTAAAAAAGACGATTAATTCGAATAGTAAAATGATTTGGATAGAAACGCCTTCAAACCCACTTTTACAAATCGTTGATCTTGAAAAAATAATTACCATTGCAAAATCAACCAATCTTATTTCAGTAGTTGATAATACTTTTGCTACGCCTTATTTGCAAAATCCGATAGGTATAGGTGCTGATATTGTAATGCACTCTGCTACGAAATATTTGGGTGGGCATTCAGATGTGGTAATGGGAGCTTTGATGCTCAACGATGATAAATTAGCCGAAAAAATTTATTTTATTCAAAAATCGTGCGGTGCTGTTCCCTCTCCTTTTGATTGTTTTTTGGTGCTTCGTGGTATCAAAACGCTACATTTGCGAGTAGATGCAAGCTGCAAGAATGCTGCAAAAATTGCTGATTTTTTGGTAAGTCATGAAAAAGTAAAAAACGTTTATTATGCAGGTCTAAAATCTCATAAAGGACACCAAATTGCTAAAAAACAAATGCGCCAGTTTGGAGGAATGATTTCGTTTGACTTGAAAGAAGATACACAACAAAATGCGTATAAATTCTTGGAAAATAGTACTGTTTTTGCCTTAGCTGAATCGTTGGGAGGTGTTGAGTCGTTGGCTTGCTATCCTGCTATGATGACCCATGCAAGTATTCCTATCGAAAAAAGACACGAAATTGGTATTACTGATTCTTTGATTCGTTTGAGTGTAGGTTGTGAAGATGCAGATGATTTGATTGAAGATTTGGAACACGCTCTTTCTTTTGTTGATAATTGTTCGGCTATAGAAAAATAATTTTACAAAAAAAATAGACACAAAAAAAACCGTTTTTATAAATTAATATAAAAACGGTTATCAGTATAAAACTAAACTATTGCAGAGAAAGAGGGACAACCATAAAAAACACTAAAAACACGCATACAAGCACGTAAGCGTGTTTTTTTATTAGACGTAGGTTTGACGATAACATAAAAAGGGCGTTTAGAGTGTGTAAATGGCTATTTTTTGGCGACAAAAAAATGAAAAAATATTTTCTATTATAGTATTTTTCTAAGAAATGTTATTTCCCTTTTCTAGGGACGCTATTTTTTCTTTTAATAAAAGTATAGTTTCTGATTGCGATTCTATCGTTTTTTTTAAGTAAGCTACTTCCTCATCATGTCTTTTTTGTCTAAGCGTATAGAAATCCTTTAAATCTATCAATGCTTTTTTATTTACACTAATATTTTCGCCTTGTTTCCTGTTTGGGTTACTCCTCTGTTCAATGGTATTTAACAACTGAACATAATCAAAATTTAGAGCTGTGGCGATTTGTTTTAACTTATCAATGGTCATAAGAGCATATCCACGCTCTATTTTACTATATCCGTTCTGACTTATTCCCAACTTTTTAGCTACATCTCTTTGGGACAATCCTAATGAGATTCTAATATGTTTTATGATTTCACCATTACTTACTGGATATAAGTTTCCCTCTAATATACTTTCGCCATTTTCTTTTCTTTCAGCAAAAATATTATCCAAAATGTCGTCAAAATCAATATTTCCTTTTTCTGCCATTATTTTATATAAATATGTTCACAGCAAAGAAAGTAAAAAATAGGTTATTATACAAAACAGAATTTTAGTAACTCTAATAAAGGTCTTTAATGGTGTCAATAAATATATTAATAAAAGTTAAATTTTATATTAATTGTCTATTTTGGTGTCTAAATTTAAAATAATGTCTTTTAAAGTGTCATTAAGTAAAAAATAATGTCTATTATTGTGTCATAATATTTTTAGTACCACTAATTAGTAAATACAATGAACAGATTAAATGACATCATAGCTGCTTATGAGGAAAAGCAAAACATTAGCTTCAAACCTACTAGAAAATTTTTCAAACAATTAAAAATAGGTCACAGAAGGTTCTACCAATTAATCAGAAATGAAAAGCCTATGCAATTTGATGAAATGCAAAGTCTTTCAGAATACTTCAAGATTAATATTTTAGAACTGCACGAAGACACTATCAAATATTTATCAGATGAGTATGCTCCTCTGAAAGAAAAAACGAGGTTTGGCTATTTGGAGAGATTAGGACTTGTCAAATCCTAATTAATTATATGAAGTATATAGACACAAAAAAACCGTTGGGGAGTAGGAAATCCAACGGTTTTTATAAAGTTTTTTAGCTAATGGAACTAGCAAAAACTAATTTTTAAATCAACCAAAATGAGCAATTCAATTAATTAAAATGAACAAAACAAATATATGAAAAATATATCAGATATTCAAACGAATGTAACACAAGATGAACATTCAAAAGTCGCTAAAATTACTAAAAATGAGGTAGTTAAAGCTGATGTAAAAAATAAAAGTAACAACAAAAAGCAATCAGAGTATTTGAGGATAGGAACAAAATACTACCGTATTGCAGAAATGCCCACAGCAAAACACCCAAAAAACGATGATGAATATATTTGTGAGAGTGTCCTCTTATCTTGGGAGAAACAGACTATCGTAGATGACTATAACAAAAAGTTTTTACACGATATACCAAAATATAAAGGTTTCACTACTTTTCCTTCACATATTGATTACCAACAGAGTGTTAATGGTTTTTATAATAAGTATCACAAACTAAAATTTGAACCAAAACAAGGCGAATGCCCTGCTACACTTAGTTTCATAAAACATCTTTTTGGAGAGCAATATGAGTTAGGTTTGGATTATTTAGCAATCTTGTATTTAAAACCTATGCAGATTTTACCTATTCTTGCTTTGGTAAGTGATGAGCGTAAGACAGGTAAAAGTACCTTTATTTTTTGGATTAATAATCTATTTGGTTCAAATGCTACTATCAATGATAATCACGCTTTTGAAGGGAATTTTAATAGTGATTGGACTTCAAAACTTGCTATTGCCGTAGAGGAAACACTTATTCAGAAAAAGGAAATTTACGAACGTATCAAAAGCCTTTCTACTGCAAGAAGTCATAAAACAGAAGGAAAAGGAAAAGACAAGATAGAGGGTAAGTTTTTTGGCAAATTTATTCTTTGTTCCAATTTTGAAGAAACGTTTATGCCTGTTGATTCAAAAGAAATTCGTTTTTGGTTTCGCAAAATCCCAACTTTTGAAACTACTGGAGTAAAAGAACAAGTAAATATGTTAGAAATTCTAACAAATGAAATTCCTGCTTTCCTTTATTTTATAGTAAACAGAGGTATCAAAAGTCCTCATAAAACTCGTATGTGGTTTACTGAAAAACAAATTTATACCGAAGCACTACAACGTGTTATGGACGCTAATATGCCGAAAGTTCATAAAGCATTGAGAAACTACATTGAGGAAATTTTGACACTCTATAATTTAGATTTTGTAGAGTATCCTATGAAAGAACTGATGGAGATAATGAAAGAGGAAGGTTTGAAAAGTGTAGAAAAATCGTATCTAAAAAATGTTTTATCAAAAGACTTTTCATTAGAGCCTAGTGAGCCAAAAAAGTATAAATATTACGATGAAAGTAATGACGATGTAAGTAAAACAGGACGGTGTTATAGGTTTACTAGAGAATTATTAGGGTTAAAACCTAAAACAGAAACTTTGAAAAAAGAAGTTACTGAAAATGAGCAAGTTGATAGTGTTGATAATCCTTTTATTGATGCTACTGAGCAAAACACCAAAAACTTTACTAAAGACTTATAATTAAGTATTTATTACATCTTAAAAAACTGCTTTTATTTGTGCCTTCAAAAAACCGTTACTTTTGTTACTTTGTTACTTTTTTTTAAAAAATATACTTTAAAGGTATTAAAAAAGAGGTTTTTAAAGAAAGAGTAGGGTAACAAACTTGGTAACAAATAGGTAACAAACTTGAAATTGATAAGGGTAAGAAAGTAACAGAAAAAAGATAATCATTTTGTTACCGTTTTGTTACTACTCTTGTTACTGTAATAAAGCATTGATTTACAGTTGTTTATAAGGTGTAAAATAGATAAGTAACAAAGTAACGTTTTTTTTTCAATCTCTAGGTACACTTTGTAAAATTAGTTTTTGAAAATAAAAAGTACAAGCTATTAAATTTATACACAAGCTGCTTTTTTAAGCACACAGCCCCAAAAGGTAGAATGAACTATACAGTAATAAATAATTTCCTCAATGCCTTTGATTGCGAACTGTTCGTAATCGCATTGATTCATTTTGATAAGGCACAACCTCAATTAAGATTTATTTGCACCAAAGAACGAATAAATCAGAGTTTGAAGTTTTACGCAGCAAAGAATGTTCAAGGCTATAATATCTATATAAGACCTCAAACATACGATGTTATTTTACTTGATGATGTAAGCCTCAAAAACTTGTCAGAACTTGCAAAACTAAGACCGTGCGTTCTTGTGGAAACAAGTCCTAACAATTATCAAGTTTGGTTACAGACTTCTTTCAAAACAGATAATAGAGAGCATTCTTTACAGATTTGTAGAAAGCTAGCACAGGAACATGAAGCTGACAAAGGAAGTGCCGAACCAGACCATTTGGGAAGGTTGCCTTCATTTACAAATCAAAAAGAAAAGCATAAAAAAAACGGTCTTTTCCCTACTGTTATCCTGCATAGATTTGAAAAGCGTTTTTCTACTATTCCTAGTGATTTTGCCAAAGGTTATGATTTGAGTATTACTCATTCTAACAACTTTGTTGGTTCTGTGCTTAAAAAAAAGGATAAACAAGGAGGTAATAATGATAGAAGCAGACAAGATTTTAATACGTGTTGTATGCTTATTAGGCAAAACAAATCTGATGAATTTATCAGAAGCGAACTATTAAAAAATAGCGAAAAGGCTCAACAGCGAAAAGATAACTACATAGACAAGACAATCCAAAATGCTAGAAAAGTAGTAAAAAAATAATCTATTATTTCCAATCAGTAAAACAACCAGTAAATGAAAAATGGTAGGAGTTGCACCTCCTACCAAACTTCATAATTAAATCAGATTCTTTAAACCCAAACCTTTATTAACTATGAATTTCTTTCAAATTATCCGAAAAGGAACATCAAAAACTGTATCAAAAATTCGTAATACTGCTATTTACGACTTTGCAGCCGAGAAACTAGAACCCAAACCGTATGCAGAACAGGCAAAACCCCTGTATTTGGCTAGTAAATGGTTCTCAAATTTGTATCATTTTCTATCCTATATTATTGCTTTTTTTGGTCTTATGTTATTCGCCTATCCAATTGAAAGCTGGTTTCAACGAGTAGCCATTGGAATAATAGGGACAGTTTTACTTTTACTTATAGAATTAGCAAAATCAAATACAAGTCATTCCGTTTTTTCTTCCATTGCACGAAAAGAAACAGTAGGAAAATTGTTTTTATCAATCCTAATTCTATCTACTATATTCTCTTTTTTGGTAAGTGTTTATAGTGCAAAAACAGCCGTTTTTTATGCAGCTACAACAAGTAAAATTACTCAAAATAATGATGCTTTACAAAATGAAACAGACAGCCTAAAAAATGTATTTGATGCAAGAATAGCAATTATTCAAAACTCATTGGAAAGCTCATCAGCTACTTTAAAGAAATATCCAACTGGTTGGAAAGCAAATGTAGCAAGACAAGATTTAGAGAAAGCGAACGCATCACTAGAACGAGTAGTAGCCGAAAAAGAAAAAACATTGTCCCTTTTGTCCCAACAGTATGCAGGGACAGACAAAGAAACAACAAAAGCAGGAACAGAAACTGCAATTATAGTAGCCGTTTTATTCGCTCTTTTTGAGTTGTTAAACATACTAGCCTACTGGTTTTACTACTATTATTTGAGTAACTGTTTACTGGAAAAAGATTTAGTATTACAGAAAACGGACAGTTCAGTAACTAATGCCATTGATGCCGTTAAGACGTTTGCCGTTAATACGAGTGCCGTTATAGGCAATACTCAGCCAACAGCACAACACCATAATCCAATAGGTTTTCAACTCAATACTAACAAAACTCAACCTATTTCAACATCTCAAACGGCAACCGTAACAGAAGGAAAAAGGCGTTGTCAAAATTGTAATAAGCCATACGTTTACAAAATTCACAATCAAAAATTTTGCAGTGAACAATGTCGTATCACTAAATGGAAAGAGAAGACAGGTAAATCATTCAAAAAAGGCAAAAAATAACTTCCTATAAAAAAAGATTTATAGGAATTGTTTAGCCAAAAACTATCATTTTCAGACGTGGAAATAGTAGAATGTGCGATAAGTATAGAGCCTAAAAAACTCTATACTTTTTATTTATTTTTTAAAAAACAAAAATTACCAATTATGGAAAATCTATTTAGTGAAGCAAAAGAGCTTCAAGATGAAGGCTACTCGTTAAGAGAAATCGGAGATACTTTAGGCGTATCAAAAAGCCAAGTACAGCGTATTTTAAAGAAGGGACAACTGTCCCAAAATGAAAATGATACGTTTTTGGACACGTCCCAAAGTGTCCCTAAGTTGTCCCAATACGATGATGATACGGATAGGGACATAGAAAACGAGGTTTTTGAGAAAAAAAAGCAAAAGAAAAACGGTGTTAGGGAAATCAAAAAACGAGAGTATTTACTAAAAAGTGGTTTAAACTTAATTCTACAAGAGTTAATAGACGAAGATAATTTTACTCTTGATGAACTGAATGAATGTATAGAATCACTTAGGAAAGGAAAAAAGTTTGCTGACCTACTTTATACTGAAAGACTAGATTTTGATGATAACGCAGTAGATAACGCAGCCTTTTTTCTTAATGATTTAGTTAGGTTTCTAAAACAGCCACAAAGCAAAATGAAATCTTTACGTCCAAAGGAACTACTAAAGGATAGAAGTTTCAAATTTATAGAATCAGTACGACCAGTAGAATATGATGAACAAGATGATGAGGAAGACTATGAAGACGAATATATAGATGTTGTTGCCGTCAAACTCTTTAGTAGTGTATATGACAGTATGAAAGGTAGAATTGAGGAGTTTTTGGAAGTAAAACAACTCAATGATATAACAATCTAAATAATCAAAAAACCTTATTTACACTATGTAGATAAGGTTTTTTGTTGCCTAAATAATCTTATCGATTTCCTTTCATTAGTCTATCTTTTTCAGATAAAGCGAAAATGATTTTTTGCAAGAAAATAGTACATTGATAGTTAAGAAATGTTATCAATGTTTTAGGCTTATTTAAGCCTATTCTAAAACAAAAACAAGTATAAAAAAAGAAAAAATAGTCCTATTTATTTGTGCTGGTGTAACCTTCAAAAATAGCTTACATACCTTGTCATTTTTGGGTAGTTTTTGACATTAAGTATATAAGCAGTATATTACTCCTGTTTTATATACTTATTCAAAATTGGTTTTTTCAAGCCAATCTTAATTTCAGTATAACAAGTCAATGAACTTAACTTTAGGGTAGTTTATAATAATAAGATGGAGAAAATTCATATATCAAAGTTCAAAAACAATGAATCAAAATTTTAGTTCTAACACGTTATTTAGATTTTTAAAGAAAGGAGAACTAGCAAGAAATGGACTTCATAAAGATAGTTTTATGGAGCAACTAATATCTTTGGAGAATAAAATATTAGAAAAAGAGTTTGAGTTTAGTTTTACACATTCAACAAATCATAATTTTTATTACTGTAATGATATATCTGATGAATTAGTATTGAGAAAATTAAATGATAATATTAAAAGAATATATAAAGACAAACAAGCGAACCGACAGGTTATTATTAAACAAGTTAAAACTCTTCTAAATGAAAATGCTGAATTTTGGTTACTAAAGACTGATATAAAATCATTTTATGAAAGCATAGATAGGACAAAGATATTGTCTAAGTTAAAAAATGATTCCCTTCTTTCTTATTATTCACTATTTTTGCTAAATAAGATTTTCGATAATCCTTTACTCTCTGACAGGTCTGGACTTCCTCGAGGAATACCTACTAGTTCTACTCTCTCAGAAATTTACATGAGAAAATTTGACAAATGGGTTCAAAGTAATAGGGGTGTGTATTATTATTCTAGGTTTGTTGATGATATTGTTATATTCTTTAGTAGAGAACAAGATGCAAAATCCTTATTTAATTCAATTAATGATAAGTTACAGGATTTGTGCAACTTACAAATCAACATAGAAAAGACAGAACTTATAGAAGGAAATACATTCAATGTTATAGGACGTACTGAAACTCAGAGAGGAAATTATATAGAATATCTAGGGTACAGATTTGTAAAACAAGAAAAAAACGTACATACCTATATAGCTTCTAAAAAAGTAAAGAAGATTAAAACACGAATTGTAAAGTCATTTTTATCTTTCATTAGAGATAGTAACTTTGATTTACTTCATAAGCGTATAAAATTTTTAACAGGTAACTACAGTATTAGTAAGCTACAAGATGAAAGTGTGTTAAAGGCAGGAATATTTTATAATTATTCTGAAATAGACCAATACAAAGACTTAGAAGAGTTAAATATCTTTTTTAGAAGACTTATGTTTTCCAAAACAAGGAGTATTGGAACTAAATTGAATGCTAAGTTGAGTTCAGTTCAAAGAGATATACTTAAAAAATATTGCTTTCGTGCAGGTTTTAATGAAAAAGTTCAACACAATTTTACATATTCTGAAATGGCTCAAATTATAAAATGTTGGCAATGAAAAGACTAAAAATTAACAAAAGTGATAAGACAAGAATATTACTTACTGAGCTTCTACCTTATGAAGTGCCTATGTTATTTTCTAATGCAGGATTTTATAATATTATTAAATCTAATGAGTTTGATTACTTTAGAGATAAAATAAAGATTCATTTTCCTGATAGGTTTACTTTACCTTTTAATTATGAAATTGCAAAGAACTTAGATGAAACAAGAACATTAAGTGTAATTCACCCATTAAATCAAATCGCTTTTATAAACTTATATGAAAAGTATGATTCTTTAATGTTGTACTTATGTTCAAAAAGTCCATTTTCTTTACGCAAAATAAATAAGATAGCAAAATTTTATTATTCTCCTAACTTTGTTTTTGAAGAAGAAGAGTTACATGATGCAGAGAAAGAAGTTGAACCAGATATATTAGATGCTGAATCTCAGTATATCAAATCATATTTTACTTACTATCCAATAGACTTAATTTATAAATTCTATGATAGAACTGATTTTAGACGTTTAGAACAACGTTATAATTACTTAATGGAGTTTGATATTAGTAAATGTTTTTATCACATTTATACTCATTCTATAAGTTGGGCTGTAAAAGGTAAGGATGTAGCAAAAAAGAGTATAGGTAAAAAGACATTTGAGAATGAATTTGATACACTAATGCAGTCTTCAAATTATAATGAAACTAATGGTATTGTAGTAGGAACTGAGGTTTCTCGCATATTTGCAGAAATAATATTACAACAGATAGATATTGATGTACTTGAAGAACTTAATAATAATGGTTTCAAACTTGGAATAGACTATGAAGTTAGAAGGTATGTAGATGATTATTTCATTTATTCAAATGATATTAATATCTTAAAGTCAGTCAAAAAAAGTTTTCAAGAGCGACTTCAGTTTTTTAAATTGTATTTAAACCCTCAGAAAACAGAAGTAAAAACTTCTCCATTTATTTCCAATATTTCAGTAGGAAAAGAAGAACTAAAAGATTACTTAGAAGAGTTTCATGACAATTTAGTAGAGAGTATAGAAAATAGTGAAGAGGCTAAGTGGCAAATAAAATACCTAAGACAACCGTATAAATACTCACAACAATTTATAAAAAAATTTCAAGTTATTACTAAAAGAAATAGTACGAGTTATGATTTATTAGCAAAAGATGTAATAAGATTTTTTAAATCTAAAATTGTATTCCTTTTTAAAAATGAGGACAGAATAAATAATATAGAAAGGTTAGAACAATATCTTTTAGTTTTAATTGAAATATTATTTTATTGTTATTCGGTAAAAATTAATTCTAATACAACATTCAGAATTTCACAGGTTATAGTTTTAATTTGTAAATACTTTGAAAGTAAAAATAGACTAGATATAAAACATAATATATACTCAAAAATATATCAAAATTGTGATTTTGTACTAACAAATTTTCACAGAAAGCAGATTAAAAATGAAACAAGTATCGAAACAATAAATTTAATTTTAGCAATGAAAAAATTAGGAGGAGAATATCAATTTAGTTTGGATAAAATTATTGACTATTTTTACATCGAAAATAAAGAGGGGAAATTTACACTCAGTCATCTGAATTACTTTCACTTTGTTACATTACTTTATTATTGCAATATAGAAAGGAAATACTTAAATTTAAAAAAACAAATAGTAAGTGAAATAATTACTAGATTCAAGCGTGAAAAAGTTTTTGCTACATCAGAATTATTTATGCTCTTCTTTGATTGCATGACATGTCCATACATTAGCGAAGAAGATAAAATTAAGATGGCAAAAGCATCAGAGTATTTAAAAATGCGTTTACCAAAAACCGAAGCTCAGTTAGAAATTAGCAAAATAGAGTTACAAAAAAAATGGTTTATGAATTGGGATTTAGATATAGATTTAGAAAGAGTTTTAAAGAAAAAAGAATGGGTATCTAGTTATTAACTTATCTAGTATCTGCTCTTCTAGTTATAGTTAATTGAGAGCGAACATTTGATACTATGCTAGAATTGTATCAGATACTTAACACAAACGAGAGCATAAAAAACTGAAACTAGATTAAGTTTTTTATGAACTTACTTTGAGAGTTTGAGAAACTGTTTTAGTTATTAACTCAAACAGTTTTCAAAACTCCACACACGATAGCTCAATCGACTATAACGAATTTTATGGAGTATGTGTATTGCCACAATTCCGTTGTGTAACAGTATATATATGATATAAAATTTTAAGGTTGAAAGTTCTGCTTTCAACCTTTTTCTTTTTACAGCAAGTTCAAATGTAAAGATTATTCTAATGACGTGTATAAAAGTGGCAACATTCTTTCGTGGAGTTCTAAAACATTGACTTTGAAGTAGTGTGCTAATCGTTGTGTTTATAGCAATATTCTATCAAAAAACCTTATTTACGCTACGTAAATAAGGTTTTTTGTTGTCTAAATAATCTTATCAATTTCCTTCATTAATCTATCTGTTTCAGATAAAGCAACAATGATTTTTTGATAGTGATTGATGTCCTCAAAAGTCAGTTTTCTATTTCTTCTATCTTTGAGCCACTTTTGAGCAGGTTGATAACCTCCAATGTAAAACTCCCAAGCCGTAGCAGGAACATTGTCAAAATATTGAGTTTCATTGATATACACCTTGCCTAATTGTGTCTTTTTATCAAGAGTGAAATTTGGACGTTGTTCTACTTCGTTTTCGCCTTCTACTGGATAAGAAGTAATAAAATTATCTACTACATCACTTTCCAATAAATGAATTTGTCTTATCTGACCTCCTAAATCAACCAATTTCCAAAAGGTTTTTGCATCAGCAGGATAAGGAACTCTAGGAAAATCTATCTTCAAAAACTCCTTATATTTTTCTCTATATTTTGGCGAATGAAGAACAGCATAGATATAATCCAAAATATCAATAGGCGCAAAAGTTCCTTTCTTTTTTGTTTTCTCCACCGTAAAAACTAAACCTAATTTTTGAGCGATTTGAGCTACTATTTCTTTTTTTAGATTCGGTTTTCTTGGTTCTTCTTCTTGTTCTCCAAACAGATTAGTATTCTCTTGTGGCTTTAGGATTTCCTTTAGTTTGCCAAGTTCAGCTTCTTGTTTGTTGTATTCCTTTTCCTGTGCCTTATACTCTTTTTTGAGTTCCTTATCTGCATCAGTTGTCATTTTATACATTTTTTCAAGCAATGAGAATGTTTTTTTGAAGCTATCAAAACTAGCCTGTTTTTCTTTTAATTCTCCTTCTAATTCCTTCCTTGTTTCTGTTGATAGAGTTGATTTTGATTGTTCTATGTTGGGATAAAGATATAGAGGAAATAGGTAACTTTGAAAACCATAAAAATTCTTATCAATTGGGTTTCTTGAAACAAAATAAGTGTTAGGGGTATTCGTATCAACTTGTGTACGCATTGTAACTAAACCAATATTATCATTTTCAACAATATGCTTCATTGTATCATATCTTGGACGACCCATTATACCATTTGTTTGCCCTGTGTAAATAGCTTGTTTTTTAGTAAATAATTTGTACTCTACTGGAATTATTTTTACTTCATTATTCATTATATCATTGATTGCTTTTCGAAGTTTTGTTTTCTTGGAATTATCGTAACCATATTTTTGAGCTAATGCATCAATGCTTAAATTTTTCAAATCTCTCAATTTTTCATTGGCTTGGAATTGATTATTATGCAAGCTCAAATCATCAAATTCTGTTTGGACTCCAGATGCCAATACATTAAATATGTCTGATACACTAAACCCATTTTCATAATTTAAGTAAGTACTATAATCAAAAGGTTTGAAAAAGAAAAAAGGGGCAGTATTTTCAAGTAAATTCCATTTTGAACTTGAAATACTATTATTTAATAACTCTGAATATTTTATATCCCTTTTTCCATATAGTTCTGAATGATATACTTGCCCCAATTCATTTTTCTTCTTGTTTCCTGTTTTAACAAAAATGTTGATTGAAACACCTTGCATAATATCAAATACATTTTGGTCAGTGCTTCCGTCTGGTGCTGTTTCTTTCTTCTTACTATTTCCGTGTAAATCCAAAATGTAAATTTTATCGAAGCACTCTAAAAGGTTTTTTCGCATTTGACGAAAGACAATACCATCAATAAAACTATTATTAGAGATGTAAGCTAGAACACCACTTCCATTTTTTTCAATGTAGTGCTGACCATAACGGATAAATTTCACATAATCATCAGAAAGAGAATTATAACTTTTTTCCTTCAAATCTTTTTTATAATCTGCAATGAGATTTTGAATCCAATCACTTTTGTTGGAGCTACTGACAGCATACGGAGGATTACCCAAAATAACCATTACAGGCGTATCTTTTTTGATTTTATTAGCTTCATTTGCTTCTGTACTAAGCCAATTTGCAAAACTTGTTTCTAGTTCTGTACTACCTTCTTCTAATGAGTTTGTCAGAAATACTCTAAAACGTTCTTCTTTTGTGGGTTTAAAACCTGTTTCTTTGAGTAGAAAATCTAGTTTTAGATGCGCCATTGCATACGAAGCCATCAGTAGCTCAAAACCATTCAGACGAGGTAAAAGGTCATTTTCTACATAGCTATTCCAAACTCCTTTTTGGTTTTGGAATTGTTTGTAAATGTGTTCTACTGTTTCGGCTAAAAATGTTCCTGTTCCTGTTGCTGGGTCAAGGATTTGTACTTTATGGACTTCTTTTTCTATTAAATTACCTTTTTCACTTACTTTTATTTTGGTCTTACTGCTGTCAGTCAGTCCTTTGGATAGATTAAATTCTGTTTTCAAAATTTCATCAACGGCACGAACTATAAAATTAACTACTGGTTTTGGCGTGTACCAAACCCCTCTAGCTTTTCTTAGATTTGGGTCGTATTCTGCCAAAAAAGTTTCGTAGAAGTGAATGAGGGCATCTTCTGTTTGTGTAGTTCTGCCGTATTCTGCCAAAATAGCTTCTACATTGGCATAAACAAAAATATCTGAAAGACTATCTACAATCCAAACCAAACGCTCATCTAAATCAAAACCTGCTATGTACTGAAATAATTTACGTAAAAAAGGATTTGATTTTGGAATTAATGAAGCTGCTTTTTGACGAGTAAATGTGTTAGGCGAATTATCATGCAGTCTTGCAGCAAACATTCCGTAGGCTATTGTTTGAGCATACACATCAGCAAAGGCTTTGTGTGAAATATCCTTTATCAATATTTGTTTGAAGGCTTCAAATTGTCCTTTTAATGAAGAATCTTCACGTTCTTTTTCATCAGAATCAAGTGAGTTTTCTATTACATCGGCTAACATTTGTGCCTTTGCAGCCATCATTTCGGCTAGTTTTTTCGGACTTTTTATAGTTTGTCCTTCATAGATACAAAAATCGTTGATATGCCTTTCGAAACTCTCAAAATTCTCTCTAATGGGTTCTATCTGTCCATTTTCTATTTTACCAATAGCAATGCTTTTGATAAATTTCTTTTCTACGTAGAAATGAAAGTCCAAATAATCAGTAAAAGCAAGATTATCAAGTGAGTTTTTATATCTATCAAATTGGGATTTATTGCCAGTCTTCTTTTTTCCTTCAAGGTCTTTATCTCCAATATCTTTGGCTTCAATAAATCCGACAGGAATATCCTTTTTAGTCAGAACGAAGTCAGGCGCACCACAAGCAATACGTTTAGGCTCATTGGTAGCCGATACTTTAGGAACAATACTTTCTAAAAGTGTTTGTAAATCTCCTCTAAATGTATGTTCAGTAGAATTTCCTAACTGAAAACGCTGATTGATTTTGCTGATATATTCTTCTAAAGTCATTTTTTGTATTTATTATCCATTTCATCAAAGAAAATAACGGAAATCTAAATACGAGAATATAATTGATTTTTGCAATAAGTTTTATTTTAAGAATAGCATAATTACTTACTACAAATTTAAAGTTCGGGAAAATTATTTTTTATTTTTTCGCTTGAATAAACTCCCATACCTCTCATATAGGTTCTAGTTTGGTCTAAATCGTGATGTCTGCATTGTTGAGAAATTTCTAAAACGTCCACGCCATTTTTATACGCTGCTACCACTCCAGTATGTTTCCAACTGTATAAAGTGTATTCTTTTCGAAAGTTTTAGTCTATTTCTAATTTTTGAGTATTCCTTTGTGAAATACTCCCTTTGTGTCGGAACATTTGAAGGAACACCATTTTTTCCAAAAAGGTATAAATCTGAATGGTGTGATAAAAAACCAGTTTTATACAAGGCTTGCATTAATTGACGAGGTATATCTACTCTTTCACTTTTTTTGTTCTTAGATATACTGGCAGGTATGTATAATTTGCTTGTATCTGTTTCTATATAGCCAATTTTGAGTAAACTTATTTCATAAGGACGTGCAAAAGTGTAGAACATAAATTGACATACAAGCCATAAATTAGGGTGTTCTACACTTATGACTTCTTTTAATGTTTTCCTTTGTTCTTCTGTGTAAAATTTGTGTGCTGTACTATTACTTTCTTTTAGATTTTTAAAATTAGTCATGACGTTGGTATCAACATAATCTATCTCTTTTAAGTCAGATAACATAATGCGAATAGTTGAGCCGTGAGCATTTCTAGTTTTATTACCTATTTTTCTGATTTCCTGTAGTAGGTTTAGATGTTCAATTACGTGGGATTGTTGTAAATCTCTAATAGTAAGACCTTTGTAATTTTCTTTTAAAAAATCGCAGAACGTATTTATATGACTTTTATACCTTTCTTTTGATTTTTGTCTTAGTCGTGGATATGCAGAATTTAAGGCATATTGAAACGCATTTACAGCTGTTTCAGTCTTTTTCTTTTGTTCCTTTTCTGCAATCAGTTTTTCAGTATTTGAAGGAGAATATATATTCTCTTTTTCTAAATCTTCATTTATTTGGTCAGCCAGTTTCTGACTAGCATTTTTATAAATTCTCTTTCTAGCTAACTTTTTATTTTCATTGTCCCAAATATAAAACTCTATATATGGTTTTGTACCATCTACAAGTCGTGCAGGTTTATAAGGAAATTTTTTGTTTTCGTGTTGTGCCATTCCTAAATTGAATAAATCTAAGGTAATAATGAAGCCAAGCGAAAAACACATTAGTAGGTTTTGGCGACAAATTGGCGACGTGGACATAAAAAAAGCCTTCACTATACCGTGAAGGCTGATTTGCAGAGAAAGAGGGATTCGAACCCCCGGTACCTCACGGTACGCTGGTTTTCAAGACCAGTGCATTCGACCACTCTGCCATTTCTCTAAATGAATAAATTTTACAAGTAAATCTGTAAAATTTTTATGGTGGTTGCCTTTAAGACGATACAAATGTACCACGCTTTTTTTGATTATACAATACCTCAACCAAAGTTTTTTCAATAAAGTTCGATAACTTTAATTCTTTTCTATAAAAGTAATTGACTTTCAGTAGATTAGTTGACGTTATTTTTTAAAACAATTTTTTTTTCTATTACTATTTTTATTTGACTGGAAAAAAAAGCCAGATAAAACAGGCTGAATAAGCTTTGTGTGAAAAAAATAAGAATTAAATTTATACTAAAATTGTCTTCACAGATTAAATTCTTATCTTTGAAGTAGAAGAATTTGATTTTTAGTTCTAATAAATCTACCTATTTCAAAATCTGGATAAACAATTTTTATTTAGATAGACTTTAGAAATAAGATTATAGAAATAAGTAAAAAAAACAAAACACAAAAGCAACACATAAATAAAACGTTCTTATGGCTGAAATCCTTATTATGCCACGCCTTACCGACACTATGGAAGAAGGCGTTGTAGCAAGCATACTCGTAAAAGAAGGCGACACAATAAAATCAGGCGACCTTTTGGCAGAAATAGAAACTGATAAAGCAACCATGGAATGGGAAAGTTTCGTCGATGGCGAAGTTTTGTATATCGGAGTAACAGAAGGCGAAGGCGTTCCTGTAAATGACCCTGTTTTGATTTTGGGCAAAAAAGGAGAAGATATTTCAGAATTGAAAGCAAAGTTTGGGCAAGGTGGAAAAGATGAAAAAGATGGAGCAAATGAAAATTCAGATACTTCTTCCAAATCAGAACCTAAAGAAGAAGAAAAGAAAACAGAAACAAAAGAGGTAGAAAAACCTAAACAAGAAAAATCTACTTCCAAAAGCGTGGATACTTCTTCAATAAATGCTATCGTTCTTCGTATGCGAAAAATGACTGATACCATGGAGGAAGGCGTTCTGGCTTCTTGGCTTGTAAAAGTAGGCGACAAACTCAAATCTGGAGATGTAATCGCTGAAGTAGAAACAGATAAAGCAACAATGGATTTTGATATTTACGATGATGGCGAAGTGCTTTTCTTAGCAGCAGAAGAAGGTGATAGTGTAGCTATTGATGCACCAATTGCTGTTATTGGAGAAAAAGGAGCTGATTATCAAGCACTCTTAGATGCTGATAATTCTGATTCTAGTGCAGATGCAGAAGAGGAAGTTTCAACTCAATCAAAGGAAAATAAAAAAGAAGTAATCAAAGAGGCTTCTATGCCTTATGATAGAAACGAAGAACCAAAAACTTCAGATTCTAATTCAGAAGGAAGAATTTTTATTTCTCCATTAGCCAAAAAAATGGCAGAAGAAAATGGTTATGATATTAATCAAATAGAAGGAAGTGGCGAAAATGGCAGAATTATAAAGAAAGATGTAGAAAGTTTTTCTCCTCAAAAATCAAACGAAAAAGTATCAGAATCAAATTCTAAAACTGAAACAAAACAAACTTCTGAGAACAAATCTGCTCCACAGACTCAAAAATCTGCTCCTTCTTTTGCAGAAGGTGGAACACGAGATGAGAAAGTTACACAGATGCGTAAGGCGATTGCAAAGAGTCTTTCGGCTAGTAAATTTACTGCACCTCACTTTTATTTGACGATTGCAGTCAATATGAAAAAGGCTATCAAAACGAGAGCAAAACTCAATGAAGTAGCAGATACAAAATTTTCGTATAATGACTTAGTAATTAAGGCTACTGCGTTGGCACTCCAAAAACATCCAGCCATAAATGCTTCTTGGCAAGGCGACACCATTCGTTATAATGAGAATGTTCATATGGGCGTTGCTGTAGCAGTAGATGAAGGTTTGTTAGTTCCTGTGGTTCGTTTTGCAGAAATGAAAACACTTTCTCAAATCAATAAAGAAGTAAAAGAGTTTGCAGGAAAAGCGAAAGATAAAAAACTTCAGCCTTCGGATTGGGAAGGAAGTACATTTACAATTTCTAATTTGGGAATGTTCGGAATTGAAGAGTTTACGGCTATCATTAATGCGCCAAATGCTTGTATTTTGGCAGTTGGTGGAATTGTAGAACAACCGATTGTAAAAGAGGGCAAAATAAAAATAGGAAATATAATGAAGATGACTTTATCATGCGATCATAGAGTTGTTGATGGTGCAGTTGGTGCAGCATTTTTACAAACTTTAAAGGAGTACATGGAAAATCCTATGAAAATGTTAGTGTAATTTTGTTTTTATTAGATTAATCGTAATCCCTTTTTTGTCATTTTGATAAGGAAGGGATTTTTTTTACTTTTTAATTTAACTTTTATCTTTAACTTTTTCTCAAAAAATTTGTATTTCTACTAGAATCAATCTAATTTGAGTATTCATTTTTTTTATTCTTCGTTTAAATGTTTTCCTTTATTTTTCCAGACTAGAAAAAGCTCAATTAAGATATGTTACCAAAACTATTTTCTTCTAAAAACAAATCAGTTATTAAACTTGATAAGCTGTTCTTTGGTCTATTTATTTTTGTTTTTTGCTTCTTTTTAGATTATCAAACTATTTTTGCTCAAAATCTAGAAACGCAGTACAGAGCAGCACTAAACAAAGGTCGTCCCAATAAAGCAGGAAAATTAGCTTATCAAATCGGACAAGGATATTACAAAGAAGGAAACGAAAATGAAGCAATTAATTATCTCAATAAAGCGTATAGTCATTCTATTGGTGTAAAGGATTATGAAAATTTAGGTAGAATTTACTCTTTATTAGGAGGAATTTATAAAGGTCAGAGAAAATATGATTTAGCAATTAGCAATTATGACAAAGCCTCACAAGCCTATAGTTTTTTAGGAGATAAGAAAAAAGTTGCAAATGCTTATTACTTAGAAAGCATTTTGTATGCAGAAGCAAAACAGTACGATAAAGCAGTAGTTACACTGAAAAAAACAATAACTACAGCTAATGAAGCCAACGCTGGAGATTTGGTGTTGAGTAGTACAGAATACTTATTGAAAATATATAGAATAAAAGGAGAAACGGCTAACGCAAATTTGTATAAAGAAGTAGTAGAAGAACTCAAAAATCCTGCAACAGAAGTAGCTAATCTGGAGGAGCAAAAAGATAAAGTATTAGAAGATTCTTCTTCTGTAACCAAAACCGAATTAGAACAAAAGAAAAAGGTTGCAGCCAATATTACGCAACAACAAAAAGTAAAACAGCTTACTATAGAAGAATTATTAGCCAAAAGTGCATTGGAATCTGATAGTTTGACGATGCTTTATACCGATGAAATTGCTTCTATAAAAGCAGAGAAAAAAAACAGAGAAAAGTTTTTTGTTATCATAGTTAGTGGAGTTGCTTTAATTGCAATTTTGTTGATTATTTTTGTCATAATTCAAAGCAAAACAGTAAAAGCAAAGAAAAAAGCGAACAAAGAACTAGCTTCTGCAAATTACGAACTGGCTGCAAAAAATGAAGAAATTGAACAGCAAAAGGAAATGATAGAACGAGAAAAAGAACGTTCAGATATTTTGTTACTCAATATTTTGCCTAGAGAAATAGCTGAAGAACTCAAACATAATTCGGAAGTTCGTCCTCGTTCGTATGACCAAGCAACCGTTATTTTTACTGATTTTAAAGGATTTACACAAGCTGCCGAGCTGCTTACACCAGAAGAACTTATCAATGAACTTGCCGAATGTTTTTCAGAATTTGATACAATTTGTGAGCGTTGGAATTTGGAACGAATAAAAACAATTGGAGATGCCTATATGTGTGCTGGTGGTGTTCCTACGCCTAATTACACCAATCCTGTCGATGCCGTTAGTGCAGCTATGGAAATGCAGGAAGTCATTGAACAATTAAAACAAAAGAAGATATTACAGGGAAAACCTTATTTTGAGATGCGTTTGGGAATTCATACAGGAGCAGTTGTGGCTGGAGTAGTCGGAAAAAAACGTTTTGCTTATGATATTTGGGGAGATACCGTAAATTTGGCTGCACGAATGGAATCTAGTGGAGAAATTGGACGAGTAAATATCTCGGAATATACCTATTCGCTTGTTAGAGATTATTTTTTCTGTTCGTACCGTGGAAAAGTAGAAGCCAAAAACAAAGGCGAAGTAGATATGTATTTTGTGGTTTCTAAGTTTTAATAAGTGGGACGAGGGACGAGAGATTAGGGAATGGAGAATGAGAAATGGGGCGAGGGGCGAGAGATTAGGGAATGGAGAATGAGAAATTCAAATTACACTAAAACTCAAATAAAATTAATTCAAAAAAAAGTAAAATAAAATGGCAAGAAAGTTAATACATTTTGATTGGGCAATGAAAAAAATGCTTCGTAATAAAGCCAATTATGGTATTTTGGAAGGTTTTCTGTCCGAACTTTTAAAATTTGATTTGAAAGTCAAGAATATTTTAGAAAGTGAAGGCAATCAAAAAGCAGAAGACGATAAATATAATCGTGTCGATATTTTGGTGGAAAATACGAAGGGAGAACTAATTTTGATAGAAGTTCAAAACGATTCAGAAATAGATTATTTCCATAGAATGATGTATGGAGTAGGAAAACTGATTACTGAATATATTGAAAAAGGAGAGAGTTATACAAAAATTAAGAAAATCTATTCTATCAATATCGTTTACTTTAATTTGGGACAGGGAAAAGATTATATCTATGAGTACCAAGGAAATTTTGTAGGAAGTCATTTTGATGATGTTTTGAAACCTAGCAGAAACCAAAAATTGAAATATGGAGTAAGTGAAGTAGCAGATATTTTTCCCAAATATTATATTTTGAAGGTTAATAATTTTAATGATATAGCGAAAGATAGTGTAGATCAATGGATTTATTTCTTGAAAAATAGTGAAGTAAAAAGTGAGTTTGATGCAAAAGGAATAAAAGAAGTAGAGGAAAAGTTACGCTACGAAAAATTATCAAAAATGGATAAAAAAATATACGAGCGTTTTCAAGAAAACAGAATGATACAAAGAAATGTAGAAGAAACTCGTCAAATAGAATTGCAGGAGATAAAAGAATTAAGAAAAAAAGTAAAAGAAGATGAGAAAAAAATAAGAGAAGATGAGAAAAAAGTAAAAGAAGATGAGAAAAGAATAAGAGAAGAAAGAGCAAAAATTGAGGAAGAGAGAAAACAGATAGCAGAAGAAAGAGAAGAACTTGTAATGCAAATGATAAAAAATGGTTTGGACAACAAAATGATTTCACAACTAACAGGACGTTCTTCTGAAAGTATAGAAGAACTTCGAAAAAAATATTCAGTAAGCTAGATTTTCATTTACAAAAAAAACATTCTATCCAAAAAAACAGCACATTTATCATGAAAAAGAAGTACATCGTTTTAGTAGTTTCGCTTATTTTGTTGCTTTTTATTCCTTATGGTTGGAGTGAAGCACAAAATTATAATCGTCGTCAAGTAACGGCTAAAATTAGAGATTATGATGCCAAGCGAAAACGAGCTTTGAAAAATGGAGATTACAAAACAGCAATAAGTCTAAGTTGGCAGATTGCAGAAAGTTATCATCTTATCAAGCAGACAGGTTTGATGGTGCGCTATTACGAACGTGCTATTTTTGCAGCCGAAAGAAATAATGACAAACTTCTGGAAGCAAGAAGCCACGAAAAATTAGGCGACAAGTATGAAATGCCTGATTTTTTTACAAAAAAGAATACTCAATATCAAAAAGCTGCTACACTTTATAACACTATAAGTGAGTTTGAAAAAGAAGGAAGTGTTCTTCGTAAAATCGTGAAAATTACACACTCTGAAAGAGATTACGAAAATCTTATTCCGACAGCCGAAACGCTTTTAGCGAAACTTGATACTTTTCAAATTACTCGTCAGGATAGAATAAACCTAACTACTGTTTTGATGGAAGCACACACAAAACAAGGAAGCGAAGAGAAAGTAAAACTTTTTGAACTCATGTGGAATCAAGCACGCAACGAAAAGCCAGACCCAAGAGATAAAAAACGAGAGTTAGCCGAAGCATTGCAGATCGATCCAATGCTACTTTCTCAAAGAGAATTAGAGTTTTTACGTACTCAAAAACAAGAACTTAGAACTGATATTGACTCGCAAAAATATGTCATAGAAAGACAAGGATTAGAACTTCAACTTAAAAATCTTGACCTTAAAATTAAAGAATCTGACCGTCAGAAACAGTTAGCTATTGCCAATGAACAAAAAACAGAAGCCGAAAAACAAACAGCAGAAGCAAAAGCGCAAAGAGCAACTAACAACCAATATTTAATTGGATTAATTGGAGGTGGAATTGTTCTTCTACTTTCCGTAATTGCCTTTGTGCAAAAATTTAATAGCAATCGTAAACTTAATTCTAAAAACAAGGAAATAGAATTGGAACGCCAAAAATCGGACACCCTTTTACTCAATATTTTGCCCGAAGAAACAGCACAAGAACTCAAAGAAACAGGTTATGCACAACCTCATTCTTACGACCTTGTAACGGTCATGTTTACTGATTTCAAGGGTTTTACACAGATTTCTGAAAAACTTACGCCTGAAAATTTGGTCAAAAAACTAGAGTATTGTTTTACTGAATTTGACAAGATTTGTGAGAATAATAATCTTGAAAAAATCAAAACGATTGGCGATGCGTATATGTGTGCTGGTGGCGTTCCTGTTGCGAATACTTCTAATCCAAAAGATGCCGTAAAAGCAGGTTTGGAGATGCAGAAATTTATGGCAGAATGGAAAGCATATCAAGAAAAAATGGGAGAACCAACTTTTGAGCTACGTTTGGGAATTCATACAGGTTCAGTCGTGGCTGGCGTTATTGGTAAAAACAAATTTGCGTATGACATTTGGGGAGATGCCGTAAATCTTGCTGCACGAATGGAATCTAGTGGACAAATTGGAAAAGTAAATATTTCTGAAACAACTTATGAACATGTCAAGAATGATTTTGAATGTGTGCATAGAGGAAAAATTACTGCAAAAAATAAAGGCGAGATAGACATGTATTTTGTAGAATCAAATAACATAATATAGGATAAATAACCATTAATTGATCGAAATATGATAGAGTACGAAAATGATGGACATTGGATTTATAATGGAAATGCTATTGAAGTTTTGGAAACAAAAATTGATGATAATAGCATAGACTTGATATTCATTGATCCCCCTTACAATATTGGTAAAGATTTTAACGGACTTTTAGATAAATGGGAATCTGATGAGGCATATTTAAAATGGTCTTATAGATGGATTGACTTGTGTTTGGATAAATTGAAGAAAAATGGAAGTTTTTATATTATGACTTCAACTCAATTTATGCCTTATTTTGATATTTATCTGAGAGATAAAATTACTATTCTTTCTCGCATCATATGGTCGTATGATAGTTCTGGAGTTCAAGCCAAAAACTTTTACGGTTCTATGTATGAACCTATTCTCTTTTGTGTAAAAGATAAAAATAATTATACTTTTAATACAAAAGAAATTCAGGTGGAAGCAAAAACAGGAGCTAAAAGAAAGTTAATAGATTATCGCAAAAATCCACCTCAGCCCTATAATACTAAAAAGACACCAGGGAATGTTTGGAGTTTTCCAAGAGTGCGTTATTGAATGGAGGAGTATGAAGAACATCCTACTCAAAAACCTACTACTCTTTTGGAACGAATTATAAAAGCGAGTTCGAAGGAAGGAGATACTGTTCTTGATCCTTTTTCTGGAACTTTTACTACTTCTTTTGTTGCCAAATCTTTAAATAGAAAATCTATTGGAATAGAAATTAATGAAGAATTTACAAAAATTGGAATACGTAGAGTTTTTAATCAAAAAGAACTAAATGGAGAATCTTTAGAAGTGCAACTAAAGACATATCAAATAAGAAATGATAATCAAAAATCTTTATTCTAAATCTATTTTACTCAATTATGAAACATATTTTTACAGATAAAATAGAGGAAATTTTGGCTACTTACTTTGATAAGAGAGCAGAACAAGTTTTTGTTTCTAGTCAGCTAATTCAATATATCAATCAAAAGACAGTTTCTGCTCAAAAAGGCTCGAAGGCGAGAGGAAGTTTTGGTAATCTATATGCTATTTATGTTTTGATAGAAGATTACGTAAATAAAGAATACAATAATTTCATAAGAACATGCGAACAACTCAAAACTATCGAGAACGACAAAAATAAAAAAGAAACTACTGATATAAAGAGTTTTATTTTGGAATTAATAGAACCTAACATAGATGCAAGATTATTCGAAATTGTCAGTTATGCGTTATTGAAAGTAAGTTATTCAGAACAAACCGTTTTTTTTGGATTTACACGTTCTTCTATAAAAGAAGAAAGTCTAAAACTTTATAAAACAGGAAGAACAAATGCAAACGATGGAGGAATTGACTTTGTAATGAAACCATTAGGTAGATTTTTTCAAGTAACAGAAACTACTGATGTCAAAAAATATTTTCTTGATATAGATAAGATTGAAAAGTTCCCAATTACATTTGTTATAAAATCAACAGAGAAAGTGGAGGACTTAAAATACAAAATTAAGAAAGTAGCAGAACAGCAATACGGAGTTGAAGCTATAGTAAACAAATATATTACTTGTATTGAAGAAATTATTAATCTTCCTAAATTACAAGAAATTTTAAACGAAATTGAGAAAAAAGGAAAAATAAATGAAGTGCTTACTGAAATAATTAGGTACAGTAAGTTAGAATTTAATTATGAAGAAATGGAGGAATTAGAATAGAGAAAGCGAAGGACTAGCTTAAAAATACTCAATCCTAAAAAAATAAATTACAAATTCAGATGTTTGTAAGTTTTATTAAAAAACTAAAAGAAAAATGAAAAAATTAAAAGTCAGTACTGGAATTTTTTGGATAGAAATCCCACAAGCAAACGTTTTTATGCTTTGTGGCTGTCCTGCTGATGCTGTCAAACATTTGAAAAAACGTGGACTGATAGAATCGGTAGAAAAAAGAATAGGAGATAAGAAAAAAAATGCAACTACAATTTCTTATGAAACAGGTCCAAACTGTATTCTGCTTTCCGAAGTCCTGATGCAAAATGGTAGTTTTTCTAATTTAATAGAATTTCCTGCCATGCAAATGTTGTATTTACAGGGAATGGGAATCCCAAATCATCCAAACAATACAGGAATTCGTCCTATGATTATCGGTACAGAAGAACAAATCGATGCACAAATGGCGTATTTTTATCGTGGAAATTATGGACTAATAAACAAAGAAGAGTTTGCCGAAGCAGGAATAACAGGAGAAACGGCCGAACAAATGATGCGTATAAAATTAAATTTTGCGTTTGGAAAAATTAATTCTACCGATACACTTTTAGACAAACGAATTATTGAAGAAACAGAAGATACTAATAATGAAGAAATAGAAACACAAAATAAAAAAACAGAAATCCGAAATGGAGTTTTTATTCAGCGAAAAGGATTTAATATTTATGAGATTAGTTATGAAAATGAAAGCGTTGAAGTAAATCTAAATTTGGGTGCAGAAGAGCGTTACGAAGCTCCTTATCAGTTGGGTTATCATTATTTGAATAGAGAATATTTTGCTGTCGTTCATTCTGGCGAAGGCGATGGTTGGGACATAAACCGTCCTTGTATGGCGAGTATTCTAATTTTTCAAGGAAAGATTTATTTAGTAGATGCAGGTCCTAACATCCTGACAAGTCTAAATTATTTAGGGATTAGTGTAAACGAAATTGAAGGCATTTTTCATACACACGCTCACGACGATCATTTTGCAGGACTTACTACGCTTATTCGAACCGACAGACGTTTCAAATATTACGCAACTCCTTTGGTTCGTTCTGCGATTACCAAAAAATTATGTGCTTTGATGTCTATTGAAGAAAATAATTTTGCTAACTTTTTTGATATTCACGACCTTAATTTTGATGAATGGAACGATGTAGATGGACTGGAAGTAATGCCATTGTATTCTCCTCATCCTGTTGAAACGAATTTATTTTATTTTAGAGCAAAATGGAAAGATACCTATAAAATTTATGGACATTTAGCCGATGTAGTTTCTTTTGATGTCTTCAAAAAAATGACCGAAAGAACCGATGATTTACAGGTTTCGATGGAATGGTACGACAAAATTACTCAAAATTACCTCCTTCCTGCTAACCTCAAAAAAATTGATATTGGTGGTGGAATGATTCACGGACAAGCAGAGGATTATAGAAAAGACGAGTCGAAGAAAATCGTTTTGGCACACACACACAAACCTCTCACTTTCAAAGAACGAGAAATTGGTTCGTCGGCAGCCTTTGGAATGATTGATACGCTTATTCCAGCCAGCCACGATTATTTATTTGATTTTGCAAGTAACTATTTACAGTTTTATTTTCCGACTGCACCGAAGCACGAAGTAAATTATTTGCTCAATCATTCGGTTAGGCATTTCAATGCAGGAACAATTTTATTCAAAAAAGGACAAAATAGCGAGTATGTTTATTTGCTTATCACAGGTTCGGTGGAATTTATAGATTCGCAACGAGGCAATCAACACGTTTTGCCAGCAGGTTCTTTGATAGGTTTTTATTCGGGTTATCTGGGTGGAAAAGCTCTTGAAACCTACCGAGCAGCCAGTAATATTACCGTTATTCAAATTCCTTTACAATCGTATCACGATTTTGTAGAACGCAATGATTTGTATAGCGAACTCAAACGAGTAGAAAAAAATATTTTGTTTTTAGAAAATACGTGGCTTTTTGGCGAGGTGGTTTCTTTTCCTATCCTTACACGCATAGCAAAAGCGATGACCCAAACTAAAGGGCAAGAAGTAGAATTATCTCAAAAGTACATTCTCTACATCATAGAAGAAGGAACAGTAAACATAAAACGAAACGGAACACGAGTAGAAACCTTACAAAAAGGCGATTTTTTTGGTGCAAACGAAATACTGACAGCCGAAAACTGGGAAGAAAATGCAGGACAATACAGCGTTACACTTTCAAAAGACGCTTCTCTTTTTGCCATCGCAGCCGATTTGATACAAGAAATTCCTGTCGTTTATTGGAAGGTTATTGAAACTTATGAGAAGAGGTTTAGGAGGGTTTAGGAACTAGTTTATATTATTCATTTGAGTTGATAAAAATCAGTAGATGAAATTTTTCAAAAAAAATACAATTCTTACAATAAAAAGTCGTATATTAATACATTGTATATCTTAAAAAAACTATTATGGCAAAAACTATTGCAATTTTTAACCACAAAGGTGGAGTAAGTAAAACAACAACAGCATTCAATCTAGGTTGGAAAATTGCTCGTAAGGGTAAAAGAGTTCTTTTAGTAGATGCTGATAGTCAATGTAATCTTACTTTATATTCTATTGGAAATGATAAATTTGAAGAGTTTTATTCAAATGAAAACAAAAATAATATAAAAGATGCACTTGAGCCTGCGTTTAAATCAAAACCAAGATTAATACAGCCTGTTGATTGTATACAGATAGACAGAAATGAAAATCTCTTTTTGATGCCTGGACATTTAGATTTATCCGAAAGTGAAGTTCAATTAGGTCTTTCATTTCAATTAACAGAATCAGTTGGTGCATTAGAAAATCTTCCAGGATCTTTCTCTTATCTCTTTCAAAGAACAGCAGAAAAATATAATATTGATTTTGTTATAATAGATATGAACCCAAGCTTAAGTGCGATAAATCAAGATTTGTTAATAACTTCTGATTATTTTATAGTTCCTACTTCTCCTGATTTATTTTCATTAATGGCAATAAAATCGTTATCAAGGATACTGCCAAGTTGGGAAAGATGGGCAAAAAGAGCAAGAACACTATTTCAAGATGCCGAATATCCTCTTCCCACTCATATCCCAAAATTTTTAGGTTATACAATTAATGATTTTAATTTGAGTAGTGGTAATCCAACAAGAGCTTTTGGAAGAATTATGGAAAGAATATCAGAAGTTGTGGAATCTGATTTAGTTCCGAATTTAGATGAACAAGGTATGTTGCTATCAAATGAAAAGTATAAAAAAGCTGAAGACCTAAATAAAAGTTTGAGTTCAAATAGACCAACTAATAAGTATTGCATTGGCGAAGTATCAAACTTCAACAAATTGATTGCCATATCAAATGATAGATCAATTCCTATTTTTGAGTTAGCACCAGATGGAATGCATGAAGGACAAAGACGTACTCTGAGATGGTTTAAGAATTTATTTGATACAATGGCTGATAAAATAATAACTTTGACTGATGATGAATAATCCCATTACAAACTTTGAACATAATATCAAGAGTGTAAAAATGTTACATGAACTTCACAAATTCTTTGAGAAGCAGATTACTGCAATGAGTTTAGATGAAATCTTACGAGCTGAATTAGTATTGATTGTTAGTGCATTAGATTGCTACATACATGACGCTGTGAGAAATGGAATGCTTGAAGTATTTGAAGGAAATTTTGATACGAATCCAAAATTTGAATCTTATAGCATACCTTTATCATCTGTTAAAGAGCTGATGCTTACTAATTCAGAAGATGACAAAAAACAAATTATTAGTGCAGCAATAAAAAAAATTTCGTCACAATACAGTTATCAATCAGCAAGAAGTATAGAAAATGCTCTTCAACTAATATCATTAAAAGGTATTTGGTCTTTGATTAAAGACGAAATGCTATTGACTCCAAAAGAGATCAAGGATACTCTTGGAGTCATAATTCATAGAAGAAATAAGGTTGCTCATGAAGCAGATTTAGACAGAATATCAGGATTAAAAACAGAAATAAGTAGAAGTGATTTAGATGATATATTTTCATTTATAGAAAAGTTGGTACAAGCGATCGAAAACCAAATAAATCTACTCCGTTAAGCTGTAGTCCCCCAGCCGTCGCTCGCATTTTGCGAGTGACTTCTATGTATTCGGCATCCTGCCGTGGTTTTTGTATTTTGATTTTATTTATTTCAAGCAGAAGTTAAAGACAAAACAAAGACTAGAAATAGTAAAAAAATGAAAGTAAAAAATCAAATACCGAACGAGAAAATATCTAGCTTTGTCCAGAATATACCCCTTCTGTTCGTAGCGTCTCGCTAAGAACCTATACAACTAAAAGTGTCACGCTTGTATTATATGAAATACAAAGCGTGACGCTTAAATACGTTTGCAAGTCCTCGTTGGTCGTAGATTGTTTTGTTGTTAAGCGTTGTCTAAAAACTACGATTTATTAGGAATCTTAGATTTGCGAGTAAAAAACAGCTCGTACTCAAAAAACAATGACGTTATTATGTCTTTATTTTCGGCTTGCCATTGTGATGACCACCAAAGGCGAGATAAGAAAAAAACTTAATTTGTTGAAAAACGTTTGCTTGTATTTAAAGTGAACATTTTTTATTCATTTTTAATGATATTAATTATGCAAACAAGTAGTGGAGCAATATTGACAAAATTGGAAAATGGTTATCTAAGAAAAAGTTTTCCTAAAGGAAATATTATGTCTGAACATGCATGTAAAGGACAATTTACAAAACTACAGACTGTTAATGAATACTGTACAACTAATAGTATTGATTGTCCATCACCAAAGGTAACTTCTTTGAATGTAGAAACTGAACCTTATCACTATGACATGGAATTTATTGAAGGAGTGAATTTAAAAGATTATAGATTCAAAGATGATCAGGAGATAATTAATGTAGTAATTATGATACTTGAAGGTCTAAAGGTTTGGCATGAGGCAGGTGTGTGCCATAACGATTTGCATTCTAACAATGGAGAAAATATCTTAATACAAAAAGAGAATAAAATTAAAATCATAGACCCTATCGTTACAGATAGAAGTAGCACAGAACAGGGTTACAATCCAAAGTTTTTAGATTTTTTATCAACTTATAGAATGATTATTGAATTTATTTATCCAAAAATATCTAATACTACAAAAGATAAAATCAATAATAGCTTACTACGTGAAACATATAGGAGTGAAATAAATAGTAAACATACTACATTACAAGATTTTATAGATAATAATAGAAGTAATGAAATAAATAGAGCATATATTGACAAAAATATTACTCAAATAATAGAAAATTTGAAAAATATAGTTTCATAGCTCACCCCACCGTCGCTCGTTTTTAACGAGTGATTTATATGTATTCGGCTTGTAGCCGTGGTTTTTGTATTTGTTGTTACTGGTAGTTCTAAAGTAATGAGGTAAAGTAAGTTTGGGTTTTGTATGAATTTTAGATTTGCAAGATATTTTAATCTTCAAACTTTTATAATTTATTTTACGTTATCCAATTAGGTAACTTTATGGTAAGAGAAGTAGTATTTTATGAAACTCATTTTATTGATTTCTACGAACTTCAAGAAGAGAAAGTACAGTTAAAAATTGACTATATTCTTGATTTAATTTCAAATGTCGATAGAGTTCCTAAAAAGTTTTTAAAACACTTGGAAGATACAGAAGGACTTTATGAAATACGAGTAAAGTTTAGTTCTAACATTTTTAGATTTTTCTGTTTTTTTGATGAAGGAAAATTAATTGTAGTAATTAACGGTTTTCAAAAGAAAACACAAAAAACACCTAAAAATGAAATTGATAAAGCTGAAAAATTAAAACAAAAATATTTTAAAGAAAAAGAATTATGAAATTAACCACGCTTAAAGAACATTTAGATAAAAAATACGGCAAAGTAGGCAATCTTGAAAGAGAAGAGTTTGATAAAAACTCAAAGTCTTTTGCTATTGGAGAACTTATAAAACAGGCTCGTAAAGAAGCACAACTAACTCAAACTCAACTTGCAGAGAAAGCAGGAACTACAAAAAACTATATTTCTCGTATAGAAAACGGACAAAGTGATATACAAATGACTACTCTTTTTCGTATCATTGAAATTGGATTAGGAAAACAGCTCAACTTTAGTATTCAATAGTTATCTTTTAAAACAATGAACATAAAATCAATAGAACTCCAACACACCAATCCTTCTTTAGGTTCACATGAAAAGATAGTTACAGTTTCGCTTATTGTAACAGAAAACCATTTTAAAAAAGTAGAAGAATTTTTGAATCAAGCAAAGGTAAATAATACCGTTTTTCTTGAAGAATATTTAAAGGCTGTGAAAAATGACAACGAAAAAGTGATAAATGAAGTCTTAAATAATGCTCCTCAACATATACTTAACAAAGGTTTGAAGAATATCAAACCTATTATTCTACTTTGAAGACAATCAAATGGTAGAACTGAAAGATGTTTATCGTAAATTTGAACTAACACATTTCTATCCTAACTTTACAAAATATATGGTAGAAAATGGAACTGTTGACCACGAAGACTTTGGCAAAAACTCTGTTCAACAGATTCTTCCAAATAAGAAATGAATGTTGGAGCTTGTTTAGAATACAACTATGGTTTTAAAAAAATGGAGAGCTAAATATTTGAATAAACTAGATATGAAAAAATATGTTTTGTATGCTTTAGGTGAAGTAGTTCTGATTACTATTGGTGTTCTGATTGCTGTGAATATCAACCAATTAGTAGTAAAAAAGCAACACAAGGAGTTGAGATGTCAGTATTTAGAAGAACTTAGCTACACTTTTAATTTTGATATGAAAGATGTAGAAGAAAACATTGCAGGTTTCAACCAATGGAATCCAAAACTAGAACAAATCATATATGCTATTCACGGCAAGAAACTCATAGAACTAGACTCCTTACAGGATAGAATGTTGACGGTAAATAATTATTTGTTTTTCAATCAACGAACTAAAACAAAGATGGAAGAGCTAAAATATTCTAACGTTGATTTGATAGGAAATAGAGAACTAAAAAGCAAACTGTTGCTCTATCAAGACGAACAAGTAGAGCAACTACTAAATATGGAAAGAAGGTACAATATCGTAGATGAGGAGGTAAGACAATATTATTCTATTAATTTTTATGGAGGTAAGGTAGATTTTGAAATGATGCAGGAAGATATCTATTTTTCATCTCTTGTTAGACAAAAACATAGGTACAACCACGCTATGAGGCTGCTTTATGAACAGGTTTTGGAGAAACAAGTAGAAATCAAGAAATTGATCGAATTAGAGAAAGAGAAGAATTGTAGCTCATAAGAAAGTAATCTAATTCTATTTTTACCCCTGCCGTCGCTCGTTTTTAACGAGTGATTTCTATGTATTCGGCATCCTGCCGTGGTTTTTGTATTTGATATTTAAAAAGTACAATATGAAATCTTACGTTAGAATACTGATTAGCTTCAAAGGAAAAACAAAATGAAAAATAAATTAGCCATTCAAGAAAAAATTTTAAATCAACCTTCTTATTGGACAGAAGGAATAAATGGCATTTTATACGATGCTATTCTTACTTACAAGCAAGAAAATAATTTGAACCAAACTCAATTAGCCAAACATCTGAGTATTAGCAAAGGACGTGTTTCTCAAATTTTAAATGAGGGAGCTGTTAGTTTTAGCTTAGAAAAAATTATTAAAATCTCTCTTAAAATAGGTAAATTTCCTGTTTTTAATTTTGAGAATAAGAGGTAAAATAAAGCAAAATCCTATGAACATAAAATCAATAGAACTCCAACACACCAATCCTTCTTTAGCTTTAAATGAAAAGATAGTTACAGTTTCGCTTATCGTAACAGAAAACCATTTTAAAAAAGTAGAAGAATTTTTGAATCAAGCTAAAATAAACAATACCGTTTTTCTTGAAGAATATTTAAAGGCTGTAAAAAATGACAACGAAAAAGTGATAAATGAAGTCTTAAATAATGCTCCTTAGCATACACTTAACAAAGGTTCGAAGATATCAAACTTATTATTTTACCTTTAAGACAATCAAATGGTAGAGTTGAAAGACGTTTATCGTAAATTTGACTTAACTCATTTTTATCCTGATTTTACTAGTTATATGGTAGAGGAAGGTGTGGTTTCGTAAAGCTATACAACCTAAAGAAGCAAAAACAGTTATATGTAATAAAATTTCATTCAAACATAGCAGATATAGAAAATTTAAAATTATTTTGTAAGTTTGCAGTAACAAAACTATCCTTATATCTATTTTAAATTTGAATTTATTTGTATGAAAAATATCATTATTACAGGTGCTACGGGAATTGTGGGTTCTCATGTTCTTTACAATCTTCTTGAAAAAGAAATTTATACAGAAAAAGAATATGCTATTTATTTAGTTGTTCGTCCTGACGAAAATAGAAATGCAGCAGAACGTTTGAAAAATGACGTTTTTAGCTCGGCTATCCTTCCTGAAAAATTAGCTAATTTTGATACCGATTTTCTTCTAAGTAAAGTAACTATTTTAGAAGGTTCTCTTTCAGACATAACTATTCCAGAAAGTTTGGGTAATGAGTTAGTTGTTTTGCATATTGCAGCTTCCGTAAACTTAGGAAAAAATGAGAAAGCTCTTAAAGAAATAGTAGAAAATAATTACAATGCTACACATGCTTTCATCAGCAAATTAGAAAATAGAATAAAAAAACTTGTCTTTGTTAGTACTGCTTTTTCGGCTGGCGTACAAGAAGGAAAATTATCTGATGATTATTTTTCATTTGAAAATTATAATTTTAGAAACCATTACGAAGAGTACAAACACAAAATGGAATTGGATTTGAGAGAACTCTCTAAAACCAAAAATTTCAGTTTGACGATAATAAGACCAAGCGTAATCTGTGGTAGAATGATAGACAAACCCTTTTTTGTAATGAACAGGTATATTGTTTTTTATAAAATAGGCTTCTTCTTTGAGAAAATGGTAAATAAAGAATTTGCTCAGCAGTCTGTCAAAAATCCATTTAAGTTAGTAGCAAATAAAGAAGGTGGATTAAATTTAGTTCCAGTAGATTATGTTTCTAGAGCTATCCTTGCAGCTATTGATTCGGAAGAGGAACAAATAAATGTAGCTTCTGCTCAAAACGTTCCTAATTCATTATGGATTTCTCATATCATGAAAAAGTGCAATATAAACTATGAAAGTTTGGAGCAAGAGCCAACAGAAAAAAGTGAAACAGAAATAGTGTACTACAAAACCGTAGGAGCGCAAATATCAGACTATCTCTCTACAACAAATCACAGTTATGATACTACAAAATTAAGAACTTTATTGAAAGATGTGGAAGAACCAGATGTAACCAAACACTTCGAAGAACTTTATGATTATGCTCACGATAGAGATTTTGAGCTAGAAAAGGAACTTGTTTTGGAGAAAATGTAAGTCTATTATTTTATTTTATTACACCACCCTATTGAATTACCAATTCCCAAAGAATGAACTATCTATTTATTCTATCTTTATCAGTTTTATTTCTTATAAGTTGTGAAAGCAATTCTCAAAATTCAAATCAAGCAGATTCTACAATCGTCAAAGCAGAAAAAAAGTCTGAAAATCTGCCTACTTTTCAAATTTATGGAGAATTAGCACCAGAAGGATATTTGGATAATAGTAATCCAATCACAGAAAAATATGGGTTTCGAATGGAACGAATAGCAGGCTGTGAAATGGGAAGCAGCGAAGCCGAAGAAGCCAACGAAAATAATGCAGAAGCATTGGAAAAAATGAACGAAAAATATGGGATAGATTGGCAAACAAATTTTGAGAACGAAACAGGTTTCAAATTATCCATTCCTATGGATTAGTATTTTTTTAAAATGGATTATTTCATTTCTGACTTTATTTTTTTGTAAGTTTGCTTTTTTTAGTTTTGAAAAATGATTGAAAACTAAGGAAAATAAACTACTAAAACAGAATTACTCACTAGAATACAAAAATATAAATGTCTAATTCAGAAAACCGTTTGAAAATAGCAATTCAAAAATCAGGTCGTTTGAGTGAAAAATCTCTTGCATTACTTAAAGAATGTGGAATTCAGATTACTACAAGTCCGAATGCGTTGCGTGCTGAAGCCTCCAATTTTCCTTTAGAAATTTTATTTCTACGAGATGATGATATTCCAGAATACGTTCAAGATGGCGTTGCTGATGTCGGAATTATTGGAGAAAATGTAATGCTTGAAAAAGGTAAAAAACTAGAACTTATCAATAGATTAGGTTTTGCAAAATGTCGCTTGTCTTTAGCTGTGCCTAGAGGAACGACGTATAATGATGTTTCGTTCTTTGATGGAAAGCGTATTGCTACTTCGTACCCCAAAATTTTGGCAGAATATTTCAAAGAAAAAAATGTAAATGCCGAAATCCATATGATTAGTGGTTCGGTTGAAATTGCGCCTAGTATCGGTCTTTCGGAAGGCGTTTGTGATATTGTGAGTTCGGGAAGCACACTTTTGAGTAATGGACTAAAAGAAGTAGAAACCGTTTTGAAGTCAGAAGCTGTTTTGGTAGCCAATCCAGATTTTAATGGCGAAAAACGAAAGAATTTTGACAAACTTTTGTTTAGAATGCAATCTGTAAAGCGTTCGAATCGAAACAAATATATTCTTTTGAATGCTCCAAAATCAAAATTAGAACAAATTATTGCTGTTCTCCCTGGTCTGAAAAGCCCTACAATTATGCCTTTGGCTGATGATAATTGGGTTTCTGTGCATACAGTAATTAATGAAGATGATTTTTGGGAGAAGATAGATGCCCTTCAAGAAGCAGGTGCAGAAGGAATTTTGGTTATTCCAATTGAAAAAATGATTGTGTAGAAATCAAACAAAAATTAGTAACAGGCAAGATACATTTGTCTTGTCTTTACTAATGGTTTTGATTCATTAGTTTTTTAGATTTTTTTATAATTGTCTTGATAGCACTTTGTGCGCCTATTTCTTCTGTACCTTTTATTTTTGTATCTATTCTTATTCCTACTAAAGTAACATCGTCAGTCTGTTTGGTAAAATCACACCAGTCCATAAAGACTCTCTTTAGATAAGTTTTTTGTTTTGGCATAGGTTCATCGTGAATTTCTACCAACAATTTTCGTAGATTTTTGCTATAAAACTTTCTGTTTTCTTTTCCTCCAAACTGGTCTTGAAATCCGTCTGTGTGCATATAAATTGTAGTCGAAACAACAACATCTATTTGATGAGCAGTAAAACTTAATTCTTTATCATTTTCTTTTCGTCTTGTTTTGGATTGTCCAATACTCATTTTATCTCCTTTTATTAGTTTCTCTTTTCCATTTTGAATATAAAACAGCGAGTTTCTAGCTCCTGCAAAGTGGAGTTTATTAGTTTTGTAATCGATTTTTGAAATACAGACATCCATTCCATCTTGTATGTTGTGTCTGCTTCCTGCAAAGAGAGTAGAGAAATAAACCTGCAAGGCATCTAAAATAAACGCAGGTTCTGTAATTTCTTTTTCAAGAATAATATTATTCAAAAGGTTTTCTCCTATCATCGTAAGCATTGCTCCCGGAACGCCATGTCCTGTACAGTCTGCTACCACGATTATTTTCTTTTCTCCTATCTGTCTAGCCCAATAAAAATCACCCGAAACAATATCTTTCGGACTATAAAAAACCATGATATTATCTTTTCCAAACAGGTTTTGCAAATCAGAAGAAGAAGGCAAAACGGCTTCTTGAATACGAAGAGCATATTTTATACTGTCGATAGTGTATTTGTTAGCGTGTTCTAATTGTTCAGACTGTATTTGGAGTTCTTCAGCTTGTTGAGCGAGTTCGTTGTTGAAAGAAATCACTTTATTACTCTGCTCCTTTAGTTCGTCGTTTGCCTCTACCAATCTTTTAGCAGATTCATTAGCCACATAATTATAATAAACAGTAAGTATGACTATTACAAACGAAATACCTACAATATTGACTATCTCAAAGGTAAGCATTCCTGTTTCAGAAACAGTCATGAAAGCAGGATTATGATTGGTATAAATAGAAAGGAAAACGTATGTCAGCAGAGAAACCCCAATCAAAATATAAGAGGAGATATTTTTTAGTTCTCCTGTTAAGAAAGTAATAATCATAGCAGCCAAAAGATATAGATGAAAATTGGACTGCCAGCCTGTAATCAGAACTGCCGAAACAGCATGAACAATAATTTCTATACACGCTACCGTAATTAAAGTAGAAGCAGAATTTGTAGTACGGCGATTAAGATAAAAAATACTAACAAACGTAATGACACTTGCAATATTCAAATACGCCATAGGATAAACTTCAAATGCCCAGAAAAGACAAAAAAAACTTATATGAGTTACGATGCCTATTGCACCAGTAGCAGCCACGACAGCAAAATCAGTATGCTTTTCGACAGGCAAATCTAGCTTGATTGGAACTTTCGAACAAATTAGTAATATACTTCAACATAGTTTTTGGAGGAGAGAGAAACTAGAGCATTCTAACTAAAAAGCAGTTAAGAATTTTTGTTGTCAATACAAATTGGTGTAATCATTTTTAGTGCAATGTACAAATTATTTCTATGAATAATCTCAAAACCAGTATAGCAAATGAATTTCTATTTGTGAAACTAAAAACTAATTTCTTTGTTCAAATTGTTAGGAATAATTACGACCTGTTAAAGCAGCGAAGTTAATTTCAAATTACTGATTATCAATTAGTTGTAATTTAAAAATAGCAATTTATTTAATTCTTATTCCACATTTAGTACCTCAAAAAAGAACATTCCAGTTTCGGAAATAGAACCAAAAGGAAGATAGTAATTTGTATAGACTACCAGAAAAATATACGTAATAATACAGGTAATATTGAGAAGATAAGCAGAAAGAGAACTTTTTTTGCCTGTCAGAAAAGTTATTAACATTGCACCAAAAAGATAGAAATGAAAATTGGATTCCCAACCCAAAATTAAGACAGCGAAAATGGCGTGAATAATAATTTCTACTCCTCCAGCAAGTATTAGTGTCTGAGATTTTCCTACTGTCTTACGATTGATAAAGTAAATAACGACAAAGGTAAGAACGCTTGCTATATTCAAAAGTGCCATAAAATACACCTCAAAATACCAAAAAAGAGCCAAAAAAGTAGAATGTGCAACTGCTCCTATCAAACCAGAAATAGCCACAATAGCAAAATCTTTACGGTTTTCGATAGGCAAGTTTAGACGAACGGGAACTTTGAATAATTTGGCGAATGGATTTGATGACATACGTTAAGGGAGTGCAAAAAGTAAAATTAGAATTTAAGGGAATTAATTTTAACTTTCCGATTATGGGTTTTCTTATCAAAACTATTTTATTCTGTTGAATGTCAATAATTTGTAGGAAATATAAGAAATTATATTGAAATTTCTTGTAATTATATTTTGCATAAATCGTGCTATTACATTTTAAAATAGGGAAATTTTGTCAAAATTTTTTATCAAAAAAAGAGCTTGATTTCTCAAACTCTTCCTTACCGTTTTCTTACTATTAAAATAATGCAAAAACCTTTTTTTAGAAAAAGAAACCAATATCTAAAGAGAAGTAATGAACTAAAGCACGGCTCTCATAATTATTTTTTTTCTTGTTAAAACGAGCTAATCCATTGTGATAACTCAATCCGAAATCTAATGTTCCGACACTTTCAATGTCATATTCTACACCTGCACCAACTAGAAAATCAATACTCAAAGGCTGATAATAATCACTTGTTTTACGGCTTGTTTCAATGTGAGTCTCTGTTTTTGAAGAAACATTTAAACCCAATTGTCCTCCAAAAAGACCTCTCAAACGAAGACCATCTGCAATATCTCCAGAACGCATTTTGAGAGCTAAAGGAATTTCTACCGTAGTAATATTTGCATCTATTTTTACTGTTTCTGTTGTCGGAACAGGAATACTATCAGTACTCATCGTCGTAAACGGATAAGAATAATCATATCCCTTTCTAACCACCAAAACGCCAGTATGAAAAGCTGCACGTTCGGAAAAATTAAAGTCTAACATAAGTCCACCTGAAAATCCTAACATTGAACTTTTATCAAGATCATCGATAGATTTTTTGTCTTCATTGGTTACTTGAGCATACGAAATAATCGGATTAAATTTTAGTCCCAAACGAACAGGAGATTGAGCGATTGATTTTGAAGAAAAGCCTATACATATAAAAAATAAGGCTAAAAAAGTTAGTTTTTTCATAAAAAATAAAGAGTTGAAAATGGAGAAAATTGATTGTATAAAAGCTCAAATTACATAAAAAAACGCTTTATATCTTGTTTTACGAGTTCAAAATTGGAAAGAGTTGTTTCAGAAATTGAATTCAGTTGTTTCAATGAAGAAACATCAAAAGAAGTAGGAATAGACAAAGAAGGTAATGAAGATATATTCCTATTTATTTTATCTTTGATTTTATCTTTTTGTTTTTCTATACGATGACGAATATCGATAAGTTGCTCATTTAATGTTTCCAATAAAAGTTCTGTTTGTACTAGAGTTTGTTTTTGTTTTGCTTCAAAGGATTCTTTTAGAGCGATTGTTTCAAATTTTTGCGACGTTTCGGCTATTTGTTTACGTACTTGATTGCGTAATGAAGAAACAGAAAGAGTATTGAACAAACGAAATTGAGTTTCAACTTGTTTGACAAAATCATCTATAAACATCAAAAAATCTTCCAAATAAAAAGGATTTTCTTCTATAATTGGCAACATCAAATCATCTAAAAAACTAGCTATTTCTACAATCAAAGTTTGCAACTGTTGTTTTTGCAATTCAAATTGTTCCATCGTAATTTCTTTTTTGTCCTTTATCGTTTGCAATTCAGATTGAAAAGATTGAAGAGAAGATAGTTTTGATTGAAAAGAGTTTTGAAATGTCTTTAATGTTGACTTTGAAATGTCAGAAATAGATTCTGAAACCGAACTAACAAATGAGGAAGTATTAGTTTGATGGATTGACTTAAAATTCTGGTTAGAATTCATAAATAGAGTAGATTGAAGTAAATAAATTTTGTTTTTAGTGTCTGTGTCTTCTTTACGAATATCTTTAATTATTCATTGACTTATTTATTTTAACTACAAAAATACTGACCTTTTCGCAATTCTTGAACGATTTTGGTAGTAATTAAAGCAAATTTAGAAACAAAGATTGAAATAAAGATTAAATAAATTGTGTTACTTTTCTGTTTTAGAACTAGAAATCTGTAATTTTGTAGCTACGCTTTCCGTTATCTATATGTTACCGAATATTCTTGTCTATTGTCTATACAAACATCTCTTAAATTAAGGTTAGAATAATTTTGAATTATTCTATAATAAATTAAAAAGAGCCTTTTGACCTTCAACTTTAGAAATTATACGAAAAAACAACGTTTTGTTCTATCTAAAAAATAAAACGTTCCTATATATACCTATGACTTCAATACAAATACTAAAACAAATTTTTATTAAAAATTTACTATCAAAAAATAAATTTTCAATTCTTCAAAAGAGTTGTCAATTATTATTTTTAGGAATTTTTGTAATAGCAATAACAGCTTTTACAACACCTTTTTTAGAAAAAACAGTTCAAAGCTTTTCTTTTTCATTAGAAACAGAAAATTCTTTTATCGAAAATGAAGCTGTTCAAAGTTACTTTCCAGTTTCGTTCTCAAATTTTGTTTTGAGTCCTTTGTCTAAAGCAGAACTGTACCGTTTGATGTGTCTGCCAGATGATTCATTGGCGTTAGTTGAGTTGTATAATGCTACTGATGGTGCAAACTGGACAAATCCTTGGATACTTACAGACCGTTGGACTACATGGACAGGTGTAGTTCTGAATGCAAGCGATAGTTGTGTTTTAGAGTTAAATTTGAGTAATAGAAACTTGAAAAACACTATTCCTGCTACTCTTTTTGGTGGAAACAAACTCAATAAAATAAAGAAAATTGACTTATCAAATAATAAACTGACAGGAACAATTCCGACAGGTTTTGGTACTTTACTTACTTTAGAAAATCTTAATTTAAAGGATAATGATTTTACAGGAACAATTCCTCCTTCACTTAGCAATCTTCTTTTGCTTAAACGCTTAGATTTGAGTTTTAATTCTTTGACAGGTAACTTTCCAAGAGGACTTACTGATATTGCTACCCTCTCAGCACTTACTTTTATTAGTATTGATTCTAATTTTATCGAAAACGTTCCTACTTTTCCAGTAAACAGACCCATTACTCTCAATTTTTCTAATAATAGATTGAAATGGAATAGTCTTGTTCCCAACAATAAATCACAATATACATTTACCTATTCGCCACAAGATAGCGTTGGAAGGTTCAAAATAATTAATGTTCCACAAGGAGGAACTTTCAAAGATACCGTTTCGGTAAATCAAATAAATGGAACAACGACTTATCGCTGGCTGCGTGCAGGAACTCAAATAAGACAGCAAACTGACGATAGTGTTTTAGTTATCACAAATGCCACTGTTGCAGCACATGAAGGAATTTATACAGCTCAAGTAACACATACAGGCGCACCAAATGTAACCCTGCACAGAAAACGATTTTTTGTAAACGTAATCGAATGTCCTTCTAATAATAGGATAGTAACACGTGATACAACAGCGTGCCGTAATCGTACATTACCTACCTTAATAGGTTCGGAAGCTACTTTGGGAGAAGTTTCGTTTTTCTCTTACAAATGGCAACAAACGCTAAATGGAGATACCACAAACTGGACAGATGCAACTATCGGAAACGTTCAGAATTATGCGCTAAATGCTGCTGGACTTACTATTACCGATACAGCTTATTTTCGAAGAATTGTAATTCCTGCACCAAATCAAGGGTGTAAAAACGATACCAGTTTGAAGGTAAGAATAGTTATTTTGCCAAACGTAACTACAAACATACTTTCTCCTGCTGCTCAAACGGTGTGTTTGGGAAATATTCCTGTCCGTATTTTTGGTACTACTTCCGATTCTTCGGCTACAAGTCCGTTTCGTTACCGTTATCAGCTTTCTAGAGATAGAGGAACGACGTGGATAGACACCGTTCAAACTCGTAATTTTGCTTTTACATTGCCACTTACTTCTCCAGATACAGTTCAGTTTAGAAGAATTGTACGAGGAGTCTGTGCGCCAGATACAAGTAATATTGCTATCATTAATCCTATCAAAAAAGTAGTGGCTGATTCTATTTTCAGGAGTCAAATTGTCTGTATAGGTACACGTCCTGATACGCTTAGAGGAGATACGCCGACAGGAGGAACACGAGTTTATACTTACCTATGGCAGACAGCGACACGCTTAGATACAGCAAACTGGACAGGTGCAGATTCGGTAAGAAATCGTTTTGTTCCACCGATTGCTAATTCAAAATATTACGTCAGAAGAATTGTCAGAAGTGCGTGTTTTGCAGATACAAGTAATATAATAACGATTGGAGTTTCGCCAAACTTAGGAAATGATACATCGGCTATTAGCGCAACTAGAACTAAAATTTGTTTGGGCGATCCAATTCCTGCCATCAATGGAACAGCTCCTACTGCGCCAACAGGTTTTAGGTATTTGTGGGAAGTTTCGCTAGATTCTTCTGTTTGGACAAGTGTAGATTCGGTTCAGAATTATATTCCAAGAGATTCGCTCCTTTTTGATACTATTTTTATGTCTGTTCCTGATAGTTTTTTAGTTAGGCGTTCGGTTATTGATAGTTGTCGAAGTTATCCAAGTAATGTTGTGAAATTATTTATGATAAAACCAATTGACAGTATTAGTAACATTATTTCGTATGATAGTACAGGATTTTGTGAAAGTGATACTACTTTTAATTGGATAATCAATGCTCAAGAAGCTACTGGAGGAACTAGAAATTATATGTATCAATGGCAAATCTCTTTTGACAGTACAAGGTGGGCAGATAGAGATGATTCGGTTCGTATTTCAGCCTTTGATTTAACTGAATCTACGTATTTCAGACGTTTAGTTTTTGATAGTTGCCGAACCGATACAAGTAATGTTGCTTTTATTCCTGTTGTTAATTCCTTCGGTCTAAATGAAATTATTGTTCCGTTTGTAGATGTTTGTGTTGGAGATTCTGCTACCATTACACTTTCTGGTACACGTCCACAAAATACAGGTAATTATAGTTATATCTATCAACAATCAAGAGATACAATAGCTTGGTTTAGTAGTTCTACTTTTACATTTAGTACGGGTAATTTTACTCAAACACAAACACACATGTTTGTGCCAGATACGCTCTTTGGAGGTTCGAATTATTTTAGAAGAATTGTTTCAGGGGGTTGTAAAGTAGATACCAGCAACCGAGTTTTTGTAAATGTAATCTCCAAAATTGCAAACAATACTATTTCCGAACGTTTTGATGGAGAAACTCTTTGTGAAGGAGATACAGCTTGGACAATTAGTGCCACACTACCAACAAAAGGAACTGGAAGATATAAGTATCAATGGCAAATCTCGTTTGATAGTTTGGCGTGGGCAGGTAGAGATGATTCTCTAAATATTTCTAATTTTGCCTTGACCGAACCCACTTATTTTAGGCGTTTGGTGCTGGATAGTTGTAATACAGACACGAGTAATGTTGTCTTTATTCCTGTCAAAAAATCATTTGGAATTAATCAAATTACTGCTCCTTTTGCCGAAATTTGTGTGGGAGATTCTACTACTATTACGCTTACAGGAACAAAACAAGAAAATACAGGTGAGTACAGATATTTTTATGAGCAGTCAAGAGATACTATAGCATGGTTTAGCAGTTCTACTTTTACATTTAGTACAGGTAATTTTACACAAACTCAAAATCAAACTTTCGTTCCTGATACATTATATGCAGGTGCAAATTATTTTCGACGAGTAGTTTTGGGTGGCTGTCAGCCAGATACAAGTAATAGATTGTTGGTAAATGTAATCTTAAATGCACGCAATAATTTTCTTTTTGGAAACCAAACCATTTGTCAAGGTGATACAGCAACAACCATTACAGCAACTAGTGCAATAGCAGGACAAGCAGGAAATATTATCACACAATGGGAAATTTCCTTTGATAGTTTGGTTTGGATTCCTACCGAAACAGATACATTAACGGCCTACAAACCCAATGCTCCCGAACGGACAACGTATGTTCGAAGGAGTGTCAAGTCTGGCGATTGTCCACCTAGTTTTAGTAATGTAATTAAGATAAAAGTCATTCGTTTTACAGAAAATAATACTATTTCATCTAATCAAACTAATGTTTGTGAAGGTTTTGCAGCCGATACACTTAGAGGAACGTTTCCAAGAGAGGGAGGGAATGACAGTACAGCTTATAGGTTCTTTTGGCAATCCAGAAAGCTCAATGATTCAACAGCCATTTGGCGAACCGTTGGAGGAAGTCAAAACTATTTTGCAGGCGTAATAAATTTTGATACAGAATTTCGTCGTCTTGTTCGTGTGGCTTGTTTTACTGATACTTCGAATGTTATTTCTCTTGCAATTAATCCAAAAATTAAGAATAATAAAATTGATGTGGGTTTTGTAGATTGTAGTTTGGATACGTTGGGAAGACTTACAGGAACAGTTCTTTTAGATACCTTGAATGATATTGGACAATTTAGGTATTTATGGCAAAAATCTAAGAATCAAAGGAATTGGACAGACATCGCAAATACAAATACGGCTAGTCATCGTCCTGCGCCTATTGATACCACTACTTTTTATAGAAGGTTAGTAATTAACAACTGTTTTAGAGATAGTAGCAATGTTGCCAAAATTACAATCCGTCCGACACCAATTTTAGAAATTACACAAGATACTACGATTAATATTGGTTACGATGTTCAATTATTTGTCAATGGTGCAATAAATTATCTATGGACAGCAGACCCAACACTAACTGGAGATTCTACTTCCACACCAACAGTAAATCCTACAATAAGTACTATGTACACCGTAAGAGCTGAAAATATTTATGGTTGTGTAACCTTCGATAGTGTCTTTGTAACTGTCATCGGAGTACCAAAAGTAAGGACTGTAGATGTAATTACACCAGACGGAAACGGACTTAATGATCAATTATTTATTGAAGAAATTGATCGTTATCCTGATAACGAACTTGTTATTATTAATCGTTGGGGACAAGAAGTATTCCGTAAAAAAGGCTACAAAAATGATTGGGAAGGAACAAATGAAACAGGAGGCGTGCTTCCAGCAGGAACTTATTTTTATATTATAAAATTTGAGTCTGTCAAAACCATTCTGAAAGGTTCTTTTCGAAATCATACGATAAAACAGTAACCAGATGAACAGTTACCAGTAAGTAGTTACTAGTAAGTAGTTACCAGTAAGTAGTTACCAGTAACCAGATGAGCAGTTACCAGTAAGTAGTTACCAGTAATCAGTTAATTTCAATTCTGAATAGTAGTTTATATATATAACAAATTATTAGATATAATAACCAGTTACTAAATAGTAATCAGTTAATTTCGATGCTGAAACGTAATCTATTAAATAAATGAATTACTTTTCAGGTAGTAAATAATGAGAAGTAATCAGTTAAATTAAATTCTGAATAGTAGTTTAGTAGAATAGAATAAATTGCTATTCAGATAATCAAAAAGAAAATCATTTTATGAAACAGATGTTATACATACACTTAAAATCTATTTTGTTGTTACTATCAACTTTCCTTTTAGGAAGTTTGATTTTAGTAATAGGTAGTTTTTCAAATCAATCTTTTGCACAACAAGTACCTATTTATAGCCAGTATTTTTCACACCCTTTTGTACAAAATCCAGCTTGGACAGGACGTTCAGATTATAGTTCGGTTTTCATGACATATCGTTCTCAATGGGCAGGTTTTGAAGATGCTCCAAAAACAGTTTTATTAACCGTTGATTTGCCTTTTTATCAATACCGTTCTGGTTTGGGATTCTTTATCCAACAAGACGAAATAAAAAGTACAAGTCGAACTAAAGCAATGGTTTCTTATGGGTATCACGTTTTGGGACAATATGAAAATAGCTCAAAACTCTCTTTTGGATTAATGGGAGGACTGGTTTATAATCAAATTAATTTTGATGATTGGTACATCAGGCATCCAACAGACCCTGTTTTGCTCAACAATTCAGGCAATTATGTAGGTTTTGAGTTGGGTTTTGGTGCGAGTTATACCTTCAAAAAGTATTTAGAAATAGGTCTTTCTGTTCCTCAATTACTCAATCCTGCTTTTAGTCCAGAAGATGAAACAGATGATAATATTCGTCTTCAAAATCACTTTATGCTCTCTCTTCGTGGAATGATTCCTGCTGGTGCTGGCGAGTTTCGTCCGATGGCAGTCATTAGACAAGTACCCAATGTTCCTGTTCAGTATGAAGGTGGTTTGCAATATATGTACGACAATCAGTTTTGGGTAAGTACAGCTTATAGAAGTAATTTTTCTGTAAATGTAGGTGCAGGAGTGAATTATGGTCGTTTTAGTTTTGGATATATTAGAGATTTTCCGATCGGCGATGTAGTGGGAGCCTTTGGAAGTACAAACGAATTGATGTTAGGTTATAAGTTTAATGAACTTCCGACAGCAGATTATGAAGGAAAAAGAGGCTACGGACGTGGACTTATTCGCAAGAAAAAATATCACCCTTCTCGTCCAGGACCACTTATGAAAAAATATCCAAAACGTCCGAAAAAGAAGAGAAAACCAAAAGCAAAAGGAAAATACCGTAGGTTTTAAAAGCAAATTCTGAAAGCAAAATTATTCTTATGAGAAAAACTTTACAAATGAGATTGAAATTCGAAACTCATCTGTAAAGTTTTTTTGTAAAATAGATTATTCAAGCTAAAAATAATTTGTATTACCAAAAGGAAAGTGTAAATTAGATTAACTTTTCGATAAAGAGTGTTAAAACGTTTATGAAAGTAGAATAAAAGAGCATTAAAATACAAATTATCGAAACAATTCTATCCTATCCGTATAAATCTAGTCTTCTTATTCGTTATAATTTTGAAATGAAAGAGGAGCAGATTTATATACAACTATATATGTATTTATGGAGTCTTCGACACTCAAAGAAAAAGAAAAAAAAGTTATCCAGACCAAACCTCCAACGATTAAAGAAAAAAAATTGAAAGCTTCAAATAAGTTTTCTAGAGGTAGAAGATATGCTCAAAGTAAATGGCGTATTCGTCTTGACCGTCTTTTTTTTAAATCAAATACGATTGAAGGAAAAGTATTTGATACGGCTCTTTTGGCTCTTATTGTACTTAGTCTGGTGGTCGTAATGATGCAAAGTGTGTCCGAAATTGATCAACAATATGGCACTTATCTTTTGGCTATCGAAATGGGAGTTACTGCTCTTTTTGCTATTGAATATGTATTGCGAGTAGCTACTTCGCACCGTCCGATGCGCTATATTTTGAGTTTTTATGGCATTATTGATTTGCTTGCTTTTGTGCCTGCCATTTTTTCTTGGACATTTGCAGGAAGTAATTTTTTCCTTCTTTTACGTGTAACTCGTATTATCAGTATTTTTAAAGTATTGGATATGAACCAATACACAGGCGAAGCGCAGATTCTTAGTCAGGCCTTGCGTGCTAGTCGTCATAAAATTACTGTTTTTGTGATTTTTGTAGCGACTAATGTTGTCTTGTTAGGTTTTATTATGTTCTTGGTAGAAGGACGAGAAAACCCTGGATTTTCAAGCATTCCGAAAAGTATTTATTGGGCAATCGTAACTCTTACAACAGTTGGATATGGAGATATTGCTCCTCAAAGTGCATTAGGACGAGCTATTGCAGCCGTTGTTATGGTTTTGGGTTATGGCGTTCTTGCTGTTCCGACAGGAATTGTATCAGCAGAAATTGCTACACAAGTAACACACAAATCTGATGAAGATGAGTTTGATAGAGGAGAAAAAGAATTTATTAAGGAACAAAAGAAAGCAAAACCAGAAGATAATGATAAGGAGCAAGAAAAAGAGAATGAACAAATCCAAATTGCTAAGAAAGAAAGTATAATCGAACAATGTTCGCACTGTGGAGCAGAACATCACGTAGAATTAGCTAGTTTTTGTTATAAATGTGGAAACGAACTGATTTAATTTTTTTTGTAAAATAATTTTACGAAGCATTTTTCTATTTTTGAAGAATGCTTTTTTGTTTTATAAATAATTAGGGACTTTAGAATGTATTTTTCCTGTTTTTTTAGTAAATTGTAAATAGAAGCGAATAAAATAAGTATGGAATATAGTGATTTTACAGCAACAGATTTAAGAAAAATAGTTGGAATAAAATTTAAAGCAGAAAATTTGTTTCCTTCTATAGAAACTGTTTTGCCTTCTGAATGGCTCTTAGAAGCTCTAAAGAAAGGAAATGCAGCAGGATTTGTAAGTGAAAAATCTCGTTCAGAACGTTTAGTAAGTCCTATTTTGATGGAATTAAGTGAATCAAATAATCATTCGTTTTCTATTTATTCTGGTCAAAACTTAGATGTCGATGATGAAATTGGTTTAAGAGGAGAATGTGATTTTATTTTTTCTTTTAGTAGAGTTCAAATATCTTTATTTCCTCCTTTGTTTTGTATTGTCAATACTGAAAAATACAGTATAGAACAAGGAACTCTACAAGTTTCGGCTCAATTAATTGGAGCAAAAAAAATGAATGAGTTGGAGAAAAATAATATAAAAACGCTCTATGGTTGTTCGACAACTGGTGTAGAATGGCGTTTTGTAAAGTATGAAAATAATGAAATAACGATAGATAAAAGAAGATTTTTATTGACAGAATTAGATTTGATTTTAGGAGTTTTGCAGACAATTATTGAAGAAACAAAAGCACAAAATAACTTATAATATTTAAAAATAAGTAAACGTTTTTGCCTAAATTCCGTATTTTTGAAAAATAACCAAACACACAAATAAAAACACAAACCTATTTAAATTATCAAAACAATGACACAACAAGATCGCAGAGATGTACAACTTTCGCATCAACATTACGATAAATACACAGCAGAAAATCATCAAGTTTGGAATATTTTGTACGACCGTTTGATGAAAGTATTGCCTAATCGTGCCGATAAAGCTTATTTTGAAGGAAGTGAAGCAATAGGATTTCAGTCCGATCAAATTCCTAAATTTGAAGAAGTAAACGAACACTTGAAAGCTATTACAGGCTGGAGTTTGGTAGTCGTTCCGGGTCTTATTGACAACGAACCATTTTTTAATTACCTCAAAAACAAACAGTTTCCTGCTACTACGTGGCTTCGTAAAATGGAAGAGTTGGATTATTTGGAAGAGCCAGATATGTTTCACGATGTTTTTGGACACGTTCCTATCTTGACAAACAAAAATTTCTGTCGTTTCTTAGAAGAACTTAGCCGAATGGCACTCAAACATTTAGGAAACGCAGATTCAATCGAATTTATTTCTCGTATCTATTGGTACACCGTCGAATTTGGATTGATAAACAAAAATGGTAATTTGCGTATTTATGGAGCAGGAATTATGTCTTCAGCAGGAGAATCTGTTTATTCTTTAGAAAGCGACAAACCAGAGCGAGTTCCTTATAACGTAAATGAAATTTTGCATACTCCTTATATAAAAGACCGTTTTCAAGAAAAATATTTTGTAATTAATTCTTACAAAGAACTCTTTGAATCGTTACCAGAAATTGAAGAAACATTGGATAACATGCTTGTTTCTAAATAGTGATAAATTATTAAATATAAATTAGTAAACGTTATCACGGTTATTTACAGGTTTGATTTTCAACAAGTTAGAAGAAAATAAATCTTGCTTATTTTTCCTTAGCGTTGGGTTTGCAAACCCAACGCTAAGGAAAAAAGACATTACTAAACTAACCGTGATAACCTTTAGTGATAAGAGTAAATTAATGATTTATTAAGTTATCAAAAAACTAATATAATTTAGTTTATTATTCATAATTAATCACTAACCATTCATCATTAAACATTAGACAAACTATGACACAGGAAGATATTTTGCCATTAAAAGGCACAGACCATATAGAATTTTATGTAGGCAATGCAAAACAAGCAGCCTATTATTATCAAGCAGCTTTCGGATTCGAAGTAGTTGCGTATGCAGGACAAGAAACAGGTGTTCGTGACCGTTCGTCGTATGTTTTGCAACAAGGAAAAATTCGTTTTGTACTTACTTCTCCAATGGGAAGTGATTCTCCAATCGCCGAACACATCAAAAAACATGGCGATGGCGTAAAAGTATTAGCTCTTTGGGTAGATGATGCAGAAAAGTCATATTACGATACAATGAGCAGAGGTGCAAAATCAGCTCTAGAACCTACTCGTTTGTCAGACGAACATGGAGAAGTTGTCGTTTCAGGCATTCATACGTATGGAGAAACAATCCATAAATTTGTAGAAAGAGGAAATTATACAGGTGCATTTATGCCAGGTTATAAGCCCAAAAAGTCATTTTTCAATGTAAAATCTACAGGTTTAAAATTCATTGACCACTGTGTGGGAAATGTAGAAATTGGCAAAATGAACGATTGGGTAAAATTTTATGAAGAAGTAATGGGCTTTAAGTTGCTTATTACGTTTGATGATGCAGATATTTCTACCGAATTTACGGCTTTGATGTCGAAGGTAGTTTCGAATGGAAATGGGTATGTAAAGTTTCCAATTAATGAACCTGCTGACGGACGCAAAAAATCACAAATCGAAGAGTATATCGATTTTTATGAAGGTGCAGGCGTTCAACATATTGCCATTGCAACCGATGATATTTTGCAAACAATTGAAGAGTTGCGTAGTCGTGGCGTTGATTTTCTGTATGTTCCTGATAATTATTATGAAGACCTAAAAGAACGAGTAGGCGACATAAAAGAAGATATGGAAGAACTCAAAAAAATGAATATTCTTGTCGATAGAGATGACGAAGGCTATTTATTACAGATTTTTACCAAACCAACAGGCGACCGTCCGACGGTTTTCTTTGAGATTATTCAACGTCAGGGTGCAAAATCGTTTGGAAAAGGAAATTTCAAAGCTCTTTTTGAAGCCATTGAAAGAGAACAAGAATTGAGAGGTAATTTGTAACTATATAATAATTTTAATAATTTAGCCAAGAAGCTCATAATTCTAAATTATGAGCTTTTTTATGCTTTTCGAGTGGATTTTCAACCAAAATAGTAAGATTGATGTGATTATAGTGTAATTTTTTTTCCTAATATAAAAATTTTGTTTGGATTAATAAACAAATCTCTTATATTTGTGCATTAGTTGTATGGTATAATACTAATACAATTAGTCAAAGGAGTATTCTGAAAATCCTTAAAATAGAGTAGGAAAATAACATCAATTTTATTTTTTCAAAAATATGAAAACGAACAAAAAATTAAAACTTAACACTAAGAAAGTAGTAATCTTGTCTAATGACCAGCAAAATGCTGTACAAGGTGGAATGGTATATACACAACAAAGAGCTTGTTACACAGCAGGTTGTACACCAGAAGAAAGAGATAAATATAATTTTACAAGAGGTACTTGTGGCCAAATATAAAAACAATGGTTATGTTCTTCCACCCAAATTATGACAACATAACTTAATTTGAATATTACAGATACCTCTAAATAGAAAGTTTCTAAAAATACTTAGTGTTATTGAATAGCAATTTTTAGAAGGTTATTATTAGATATCAAAAGCCTTTAAACGGAATTTCTAAATTGAGATTCCGTTTTTTTTAATTTGTAGTGGCTTAGAAAATCTAGCAGGAATTGCTACTTCATGAGTAGGTAAAATTTCTAACCATTAGCTGCCCATTGCACTGGATACAAAAAAAATGTTAAGTTTTATGAAGATGCAAAATCATTTGGAAAAGGAAATTTCAAAGCTCTTTTTGAAGCCATTGAAAGAGAACAAGAGTTGAGAGGTAATTTGTAATTATACGATGATTTAACACTTTAATTGAAAAGCCCATAATTTTGAATTATGGGCTTTTTTATGCTTTTCGAGTGGATTTTCAACCAAAATAGTAAGATTGATGTGATTATAGTGTAATTTTTTTTCCTAATATAAAAATTTTGTTTGGATTAATAAATAAATCTCTTATATTTGTGCATTAGTTGTATGGTATAATACTAATACAATTAGTCAAAGGAGTATTCTGAAAATCCTTAAAATAGAGTAGGAAAACAACGTCAATTTTATTTTTTCAAAAATATGAAAACGAACAAAAAATTAAAACTTAACACTAAGAAAGTAGTAATTTTAAGTAATGAGCAACAAGAAAGTGTACAGGGAGGTAACCAAAGTCATCATGGCCCTACCTTTGTTCCGACTGTTACTGTAACTTCAAGAAATCAATACTAAAAAAGGAGTCATCTTTTCAGATACAGAGCAGAGTGATATAAATGTTGAACTTTTATCCACAAAGATTAGATTTTTATCTGAGTTTTGCTCTTGTAAGGATTATACAATGACAAAAGTATAACATCTTAGAAGTAAGGAGCATTCCGAAAATCCTTAATAATAGAGTAGGAAAACAACGTCAATTTTATTTTTCCAAAAATATGAAAACGAACAAAAAATTAAAACTTAACACTAAGAAAGTAGTGATTTTATCTAACGAGCAGCAGAACTCTGTACAAGGTGGTATTAGGCATATAAAAGTGGTGTCTTGGGATGGCTCTTGTGTAAATTGCACAGTATCAGCAGATACAGTTTATGGTAACTGTCCTTTAGCACTTTAAACTACTTGCTAGAGTTATGTTTTATTTTTGAAAAATTATCTAAAAAGTAGTTATAAATAAAACAGATTTTATAAAACAATAGTTATTATTGTGCAATATTTGAAATTCGGTTAAGTTTATAACTGAGTTAATGTACTCGTAAAAAAACAGACTTTATATAATTATAAACTCTGTTTTTTTTATTTTAATCAATTAAAATTCAATATACTTGAAAAGTAACTTTAACAACCTGCCTTCTTCTTTTTATTATAATTTTGGTTATTTAAGTAATCTAGGTAGCCTAGCTTTATTATCAAACTTCAATTCAGAATATACTGAAGAAATGTTAGTCAAATTCTATAAACAGATAGAAGAAGCTCCTCAAGTAAAACCTGATATATATGGTTTGAGTGGTTTAGGTATTTTACTTAATTATTTGTCTAAAGTAGATAAAGATAGATTTGATGAGTATAACGAAGAATTTGTGAATGATTTTTCTGATGTAATACTAGAAGCTAGTGTAGCTATGGCAAAAGAATTAGAATATGATACTTTTGTTGGCTTAGTCTGCACTCTTAATTTTTTTATTGTAACTGAGCAAAAGGATAGTGTGCTGAAAGTAACAGATATGCTCCAAAAAGTTACTACAGAATTGTATAAAAAGAACGAGTTAAATAACTTAGGAATTTCGCATGGAGTATGTGGAATTATTGCTGTAATGGCTAAAGCTATTTTGTTCTTACAAAAAGAGGACTTGCAAGAAAGTAAGTTGAAGAAGTATAAAGAAACGTTACAACTTATTACTACTCATGTAATCAAACAAAAAGGAGAAATTGGTAATTTCTTTTTTCCTTATACCGTTGGAGATAATAAAAGTCGTTTGGCTTGGTGTTATGGAGACTTTTCTGTTTGTATTGCTCTTACTTGGGCAGCTTTAGCTTTACCAAACAGTAAAAAAGAAATTGATGATTTAGTAAAAGAAACTATCAATAATGCAATACAGATACAAGATGAAGATAGGTGTTTTAGGATTAATCAAGAAACAAAAGAGTTTGATTTAGCACTCTGTCATGGAGTGGCTGGTGTGTATTTGGTTTTTAAAAGGTTATATAAATTTTATCCTAGTGAGGAATTAGCGAGTGAGATAAAAAGGTTAAGAGCAAAGTTAGATAAGGAAGTAGAAAAAGGATTAGATAATATTATATTTCCTATAGTGGTTTCTAAGCAAGAAAATTTGGCTTTTGAATGGAAACAAAATCTTTCTTTCTTAGAAGGCTTATCAGGTTTTCTAGCAGCTTATCATGATGATGAGCTTGTAAAAGGGTGGGATGCTCCTCTCCTAACTGATTTCTAAATGATATTTCACTCATTATTTTTATCCCTAACCCTCTCTTGTAATTATCAAGATAAAAAAAATAAATTTTATAATTATTTAACGATTTTTACAATTTATCTATAAATTAATAATTCGATACCCAGAAGTGTTTTTTACCTCCTTAGAGCGTTTTATTTGTTATTTTTCAATATTAGTGTAAGTAATATGTGATTTTATTTAAAAAAGATAAATAAATTATTTGGATTAATAAATAAATCTCTTATATTTGTGCATTAGTTGTATGGTATAATACTAATACAATTAGTCAAAGGAGTATTCTGAAAATCCTTAAAATAGAGTAGGAAAAAATTATCAATTTTATTTTTTCAAAAATATGAAAACGAACAAAAAATTAAAACTTAATACTAAGAAAGTAGTCATTTTATCTAACGAGCAACAAAACTCTGTTCAAGGTGGTAATATTAGTCGTGACCCACTTTGTGTTCAATATACAGATATGGAACTTTGTGGACCAGGTACCACTTTTGGTGGTGATTGTGGTGGTGGTACTGGTGCTGATTGTGGTGGTACTGGTACTGGTGGTGGTACTAATACTGTAGGTTGCCCTCCTATTACTGTTGTAAGATGTATTCTTTAACGCTCTTAATTTGTAAATTCAGGTTCAAAAAACTTTTAAACGGAACTTTAATAGAGTTCCGTTTTCTTTTTTAGCTAATTATTCTTTTTTTGTGTCTACACTTATTTTCAGATTTACCTGTCCATTTTATCAAAAATGTAGTTCTCTAATAATAATTTAAGTTGAGATACTATTCTTTTGACAGATTTCTAAACTACACTTATACCTATTTACCACAAATGGATTATTTTTTCTTACGTAGCCCTCTCTCTCCTCTTTTTTCAGAACAGCCAGCAGATGAGTTGGCTATTTTTTTGTCTTCGCCTGACTTTCAAAATACAGTTCAAGAATACGAAGAAGGAAAACTAAAAGATAAAAAAGTAGAAAAGTTTTTACTTTCTAAAACAAAATACGATTTGCGCTCTCGTTTTCGCTGTACGCCATTCGGAACTTTTGCAGGAATTGCAGCAGGAAAACTTTCTCAGCAAAATCAAGGTTTTGTCCATCAAGGAATCCAAAAGTATCATTTATCATTAGATATGTCAGTTTTGGGAGCGTGGGTAGATAAACTGCATCAGATAACCGAATTTTTAGAAGTGCTTACTTTCTATCCAAATAATACGCTTTATCAGTTTGGAGAAGACAAACGTTATATAGAATCTTATTTTGAAGGAGAAAAAGCTAGAAAGTACGCCATTTCTAATATAGAATGGAACGAGTATTTGGAGAAAATTATAGAATTTGCACAAGAAGGCAAGAAAATAACAGAAATAGCAGAGCAGTTAGTAGATGAAGATATTTCATTAGAAGAAGCAAAAGAATTTATTTTAGAAATTATAGAAGCTCAAATCTTAGTTTCAGATATAGCTTTGAAAATTACAGGAGAACCTTTTGAAAATGTTTTGAGAGATAAATTGGGTTTTTATCTAAAAAATTATCCTCAACTACAGAATATAGAAAGGTATAGTTTCATAAAAGAATCATTTCATCTTCTTTCAGAATTAAAGGAATATTATCAAAAAAATCAGCCTAAAAGTTCAGAACTTCTTGCCTTTTCTCAAAAATTAAAAACTCTTGAAATTCCGTTTAAACTCAGTTCTTTGTTTCAAATGGATACTGTTTTAAAATTTGAAAATCCATCTCTTCACCATTCCATAAAAGAAGAAGTTGAAAAAGCTATCGATTTGCTAAAATATGTTCATTCTCATCAAGAAATCCCAACGCTAACTTCTTTTAAAGAGGCATTTTCTGCTCGTTATCAATCCGAAGAAGTTCCTCTAATGCAAGTGCTTGATCCAGAAATTGGTCTTGGTTTTCCTTTAAGAAGTCAAGCAAATAATTATAATGCACCTTTACTAAAGGGAATGCCATTAAATGGAATGAGAAATGCACAAAGCTCTTCTCCCAAACAGACAAAATGGACACAATTTTTACAAAAGAAATTTATAGAAGCTCTTCAAAATAAATCTTCTGTAATCCAACTTACCAACAAAGAACTAAAACAAGAAATCGAATTTATTCCTAAAAAATACAGAAACTCTAAAAAACACAAAAACGATACTACAAAGAAAACAGAAGATAAAAACTTGCCTTTTTCTTATTCTTCTATGATTACGATTTTGGCTTCGTCCTCTGAAGCCATTGAAGAAGGAAATTATCAAATTATTCATAATGGAACAAGTGCTTCAGCTATCAATTTATTAGGACGTTTTTGTCATGCAGATACTCAAACGAATGAGTATGTATTAGATTGTATCAAGCAAGAAGAAGAATTGTCGGATAAGATTCTTGCAGAAATTGTACATCTTCCAGAAGCTAGAGTGGGAAATGTTATTGCTCGTCCACAACTCAGAAAATATGAAATTCCGATTGGAGTAAGGACTTCTGAAAATGCAAACGCAATTCCTTTAGATGATATTAGAGTTTCGGTAAATGATGGAAAAATAAAATTACGTTCGCTCAAATACAATAAAGAAATCATACCTAGGATAAGTAATGCTCATAATTATAGTATGACAGAAATCCCTGCCTATCATTTTTTATGTACGTTACAAAATCAAGATATTATAAGTTCTGTAAGTTTCAGTTGGAAACAGTTGGCTAACGAATCGTATTTGCCTAGAGTTGAATATGAAAAAGTTGTTTTAAGTCCTCAAAAGTGGGTTATTTCTCTCAAAGAAACTAAAATAGATAAAAAAATAAGTACAGAAAAAGCTTTAGAAAAACTAAGAGAATACTTTAAAACTAAAAATATTCCTGCTCGTCTTACTTTTGGACAAGGCGATAATATTTTGCCATTATTTATTGAAGATGATACTAATTTGACTCTCTTTTGGCAAGAACTCAAAAAAATGCAGCAAATATCTGTTGAGGAAATGCTTTACCAAAAAGATAATTTATTTATTAAAGATGAAGAAGGAAATGGCTATACAAATGAGTTCATTATTCCTCATTTATCAAAAATTATTGAACCAAAAAAACAACTTTCTCAATCCGTAAATATAGACTCTACAACGCAAAGGGAGTTTAATATTGGTTCTGAATGGGTTTATTTCAAAATTTATTGTGGTGTAAGCACAGCAGATGAATTATTGATACAAAAGTTATTTCCTTTAGCTACACAATTAGTACAAGAAAATACAATTACAGAGTGGTTTTTCATTCGTTATGCCGATCCAGACCATCATTTGCGAATTCGTTTTAAGGGAAAAAAGGGTTTTTATAAAGAAGTAATTGAGAAAATACACCAAAATCTTAGTGAGTTTGTAGAAAATAAGTCTGTTTGGAAAATTCAAATAGATAGTTATCAAAGAGAAATTGAAAGATATGGCTCTAAAAATATGGCAAATAGTGAGTTTTTATTTCACAAAGAAAGTGAGGTAATTTGTAAAATTTTACAGAATACAAATGAAGATGATGATTTGCGTTGGAAATTAGCTTTTTTAGGCGTAGATAATTTGCTGACTAATTTTGAATTAAAAACCGAGCAGAAAAAACGTCTTATGGAAGTTTTGTCTGAGAGTTTCCATAAAGAATTTGGTTTGGAAAACGTACATGATACCAAAATTTTATCTAAAAGCTACAGAGAAAAACGTAAAACTATTGAGGAAATTATAGAAAATCCAAATCTATATCCAGACTACAAAAAACTATTTGATGATTATTCTCAATCTATAAAAAAGAATGTAGATATTGTTCTCGAGTTAGTCAAAAATAATGAATTAGAAGTGAATATTTCTAATTTGATAGCAAGCTATATTCATATGTTTTTGAACAGGTATTTTAGAGCCAACCAAAGAAAGCACGAATGTATAATTTATTACATGTTGTTTCAGTACTATCGTTCTGTCGAAGCAAAAACTAAAACGACTGTTTTGACTGATTAGAAGGAGTTGATAGATTAAAAAGAAAAGTTAGCTTAGTTTTGCATAGAATCAAACAAATCTAATTCATTGATAGTTTTTACAACTAGCTTATTACAATGTAGTTTTGAAGCAATCAAACTTTTCAAGGCAGCACATTCATCTTCATATAATTAATACAAAAAAGTGATTACAGTAAAAAATATCAAAAAATCGTTTGACGGAAAAGAAGTTTTGAAAGGAATCAGTGCCGAATTCAAACAAGGAGTTACTAATTTGATAATTGGTTCGAGTGGAACAGGAAAAAGTGTACTCTTAAAATGTACAGTTGGATTGATAAAACCAGATGAGGGTTCTGTTTTCTTTGATGGAAAAAACTTATACGAATCTGACAGAGAAGAACAGAGAGCCATTCGTGAGCAATTAGGAATGCTTTTTCAAGGAAGTGCGCTTTTTGATTCGATGACGGTAGAACAAAATGTTCGTTTTCCTTTGGATATGCGTAGTAGAGATATGAGTGATGCCGATAAGTTAGAACGTGTAAACTTCTGTTTGAAAAGAGTGGGTTTGGAAGGCTCAAATGATAAAAAACCTGCTGAAATTAGTGGAGGAATGATGAAACGTGTCGGAATTGCACGAGCAATAGTAATGAATCCGAAGTATCTTTTCTGTGATGAACCTAATTCTGGACTTGACCCACAGACTTCTATTATGATCGATAATTTGATTTTGGAAATTACAGAAGAATATAATATGACTACTATTGTAGTAACGCACGATATGAATTCGGTTATGGAAATTGGTAAAAACATTGTTTTTTTGAGTAAAGGACACAAAGAATGGGAAGGTACAAAAGAACAAATTGTACATTCTGATGTAGAATCATTGAATGATTTTGTTTTTTCAAATTCATTAATGGTAGCTTACAAAAAGAATGAGGAAGAAAAAAGAGCTAATGGATAAGAATAAGAGTTGTGAAAACAGGTAATTCTTGTTTCAAAACTCTCTTAGAAAAGTATAAATTTTGAAAATAATAATAATAAACTACTTTAAAATCAGTTCTGATAGTAAACTTTTTGCCCAAAATTTGTATTTTAGAAGTAGAAAAAAAGAACAGCTATAAAGCTGAATATTCAAAATCGAAACAAAAAATGTATAATCATTAAATAAATAGAAATATGTTAATGAAAATCTTACTTATCTGGGCAGTAATTACTGGAGCGACTTATCTTGTAAGTGCTATTGCTTCGGAGGTGAAACAGTGGGCTACTCGTCGTGCTTTACGTCATGTAAGTCCGAAGGAAATTGCTCAACTTATTAAAGAAAATGAAGGCAAAATTACGGCTCAAGAACTACATCAGCGTACAGCTATTCCGTATTGGGTGGCGCAGCTTGTCTTGACAGAACTCACAGAGCAAAAGCTTTTAGAAGAAAAATACGAGAAAAATAGATTTGGAAGACGTGTCAAACAGTTTGCCCTTTCTGTTTTTCCGACAGAACAAAACCTTCGTTTTCAGTTACAGGGTTTGGCTTCTAGTTCTGCTACGCAATTAAAACAAAAAGATCCTCTTTCCGATTCGGATGTAATTGGTTATGCCGTAGATGCAAATGGAGATATTACGGCTACACGTTTGTGTCTGAAAGCGAATGTAACGATAGAAGAGGCTGTAAAAAAGCTAGACCAGTTGCACACAAAAGGCGTTTTTGATATACAGACGAGCGATGAAGGTGGATTTTTTTATACACTTAATGACAAAAGTTTGTTGGGTTAATTTGTAATGAAAACTAAAACCAAAACATAAAATAGATTGATTTTTGCTACTTTTTTCCATAAATTTAAAATTATCCTTATTTTTTAAATAAAAATAATGTAAATTTAGTATTAACAATCTACTAATTTTATAAACTATTTTTCAAACTTATAAACCAGTAGCCATTTTTATCACACTTGCTAACTTATAATAAAGTACATGAATCCACCTATTTTTTATATAGAAGGGAAAAAATATATTCCAGAAGTTCGTTTTGATGCTGCCAAAGGTCTTTTAGAGTTTTCTGGGCAATGCTATCACGAATATACGGAAGAGTTTTTTGCTCCTATTTATGAATGGGCAAATAAATATCTGGAAGAACCTGCTCGAACAGTTACAGTAGAGTTCAAAATGAATTATTACAATACGGTTTGTTCTCGTTGTTTTTTAGAATTTTTGGAAATGTTTGAAGATTATGCACTCAATCAGGGTGGAAACGTAACGGTAAATTGGTATTATAAATCAAATGATTATGATATGATGGAAAGTGGAGAGGATTATCAAGATGATTTGGAACTAGATATCAACCTCATTTCTCATTAGTCAATTTGTTCTCAAACAATAAAGTTTTAAGATTCAATCAAAATTTAAAGTCTAATTTTTATATAAGAATTAGACTCTTTTCGTTTTACACCATATTTATGCTTTTTGTAGTTAAAATTTAGAGCCAGTAGAATGAATAGGTGTAATTTTTGTAAATTTACAATAGATTCAAACCGTAACTGACAGCTTTCAACTGTCATAAAAATCAAAAAACATGAAATCCAAACTAATTTATATCATTTTTACAGGAATATTTTTTTCTGTATTTTTTCAAAAAACGTTTGCTCAAACCGATTCGCTTCCCAATCAACTCACAACAGACACAAAACCTGTTATTTTATTGAATGGAGATAGAAGAAACAAAAATATGGCTGCTCAATCTGCTACAGACGGAGAAGCAATGCTATTCTTAGATTTGAAGAAAAATGGTTCTTCTAAAAAAAGGAGTAAAAAAAATAAAGAACCAAAAGGTTATTATTATGGATATGAAACAAAACGTATTTTTAGAAAGTACGAACAAGGACGTAAAACTATTGTCGAAACGTTTTATTACTTAAAGGATTTTAGAAATCCTGATCCTTTGGTAGATGTATATTACGTTTTTGATACCAAGTCTGAAAAAATAAAAACGCTTCCTCGTATAAATGATGATGTTCATTTAGTTTTGCATGGGCCTTATGAGCGAAAAGAAAATGGAAAAATAGTAGAAAGTGGAATTTATTATGTGGGTACAAAACACGGACGCTGGGAAAATTACCATTCTAGTGGAGTTTTGACAAACAAAGACATTTATTATAGAGGTTTTCCAAAAAATACAAAGTTTGTTTATTATGATAAGCAAAAAACGAAAATAAAAGAAATAATTCCGATGGAAAGTAATTATATTCATGGGCATTATATTATTTTCTTTGAAAGTGGTGCCATAAAAGAAGAGGGGAATTATCAATATGGAAGACGAGTAAAACGTTGGATGAGTTATTATGATGGAAAAGCAAAAAATGCAAAAGGACAACGCCACATAGAAACGCAATACACAGAAGACCCTTTTGATAAAAATACAAAACCTTATACGCTTAGAGAATGGGACGAAAAAGGTAAATATATAAAAGACAACAGAAATTAGTGTTCGAATGTAGCACAGTAATCTGTAGCACACTCTTCAGAGTGTGATTGCATTCAATTGAAACCAATGAAATCAATCCATCTCAAATTATTGTTTAGTAGTTTTCTTGTTCTATTATTTCTAACTTTATTTCCATTTCTTAGTTTTGCACAATTAGATAATAGCTCTTTTTATCATAATTATTCTGATTCTTCCAAAAAATTAAACGAAACTTTAAATCAAAGAAAACTAAATCTTGAAATAGATTATTTTGGTTTCTTTCGGAATAGAGAATTTTTCGAAACTATTGCTGACGGTTATACGCTTTTTGGTTCGCAATTTTTGACTAAATTTTCTTATTCTGCTGACACAACGCTCAAGTTTTCGGCTGGAATATTTTTGAGAAAAGACTTTGGAAGTGGAAATAATAACGGTAATTTCAATCAAATACAGCCTTATTTTCAATTTTTATACAAAAAAAATAGGCATCAATTTATTTTTGGAAACCTAGAGGGAAACCTTCAACATGGTTTGATAGAACCTTTATTTAATTTTGAGAATATCATAAATAGAAGACTTGAAAACGGTGTTCAGTACAACTATAATTCGCAAAACACTTCTTTAGATACGTGGATAGATTGGGTAACAATGATTTATCCCTATTCAGATTTTGATGAAGAAATTAATTTTGGCTTAAATGTAGAACGAAGTTTGATTAAATATAAAAACTGGCAAAGTACAATTCCTGTTCAGTTTACAGCCGTTCATAAAGGAGGACAAATAAATAACACAAATACTTCTTTAGTAACTATTTTTAATGCTGCAATTGGAAACAAGACTACTTATTATTTTAGAAAAAATGGAGAAGATAATGATAAAGAAAATCAAGATTCTTATTTAAAATATATTAGAACTCATATTTACGGAGTTTTTTTTATAGATAATTCTACCATTCCTAGCTTTGTTTTCAAAGATGGAGTAGGAATTTATGCCAATCTAGAATTAGCCACAAAGAAACATCAACTTATGTTTTCTTATTGGCGAGGGCAGGATTTTGTAGCTCCTTTAGGTGGAGATATTTACAGTTCTTTAAGTCGTATTTATGCACCAACTACTATAAACGAACCGTTACGGAATTTGCTTATTTTGCGTATTTTGACAAACTTTTCTATTCCAAATGTCTCAAAAGATGATGCAAAAATAGTTTTTCGTGCTACTCCGTATTACAATTTTGGAACAAAAGAAGTTAATTTTAGTACAGGTTTGTATGCTGTCTTCAACACTAGTTTTTTATTAAAAGGATTTAAAGATTAAACTAGAAAGTTTCATTAATGATTTTATTTCCACCTAGAGGAGAATTTTGTGTACTAATTATTTTGTTTCTTCTTCAATAATTCCTAATTTTTTAGCTCGTTTTTCCCAGTTTTTTCTTGCCAATTCTTGCATATCATCTTCTCTATCGGTTTCGTCCATAATCTCCAAACCGAGTAAAGTTTCGATAACATCTTCCATCGTTACGAGTCCACTTACAGAACCATATTCATCTACTACAAGTGCCAAATGATTTTTGCTTTCTATAAGCTGATTAAAAACCGATGGAATAGGCAAACTTCTTTGTATAAACAAAATAGGACGTTTGATTTCAATTAATTTTTTTGCTCCATTTCCATTCGCCATTTCCTTAAAAATATCATCTCTAAGCACTAATCCAGTAATATTATCAACTTTTGTTTTATAAACAGGGATTCTTGAAAAACGAGTATTTTGGTGTTTGATGAAAAATTCTTCAATCGTCAAATCTTCTGATGTCGCTTCCATTACTGTTCGTGGAGTCATTACATCTTTAGTTTGTACCTTCTTAAAATTGAGTAAATTTTTGATAACTTTCGATTCAGATTCTTCAAAAACACCTTCTTGGTGCGCTATATCAGTCATAGCCGAAAAATCTTCTCTACTCAAAACAGAACCGTGATGCCCTTTTCCTCCCACTACTTTTGTAGTCAGTTGTAAAAGCCACAAAATCCCTGTGTATTTTAAAGGTGCAATCAATATAACTAATGCTTTTGAAGTAAAATTTGCAAGTGCTTTCCAATGCGTGGCACCAATAGTTTTGGGTATAATTTCTGACAAAACCAAAATCAAGAAAGTCATTATTGTAGAAACAATTCCAACAATATTAACACCCAAAATATCGATTTTGAAAGGTAATTGCTCTGCCTGAACGCCTACCAAAATTGCTCCTACTGTATGAGCTATGGTATTCAAAGTAAGAATTGCAATCAATGGCTTATCAACATCTTTCTTTAGTTCTTCCAAAATAGTTGCGTATTGCTTGCCTTCTCTCAGTTTTATGTTTATAAAAGTAGGAGTAACGCTCAACAAAACAGCTTCTAAAATAGAACACATAAAAGAGAAAAAGATAGAAACAAAACCATAAATCAAAAGAAGTGTCATATACTGTAATTGTTATTGAAGATAATAATGTAGAAATAAATTACTAAATTGAACTAGCAAATATACGATTAATAATTATCAAACAGATAAATTTTTAATTTGTTGATAAATCATTAACACGACTATGTTAATTAGTACTCTACCCTACTATTTTTTATAACACAAATTATACAGATTAAAACATTACTATTCAGATTAAAATTAGTAGCTGATGTTACGCAACATCAAAGTTTAGAGAAGTTTAGACGAAACCCACAAATTTATTCGTGGGAAAGTAACCACTACTTTTTACATGAATCTACTTTTCCGTTTTATTAAAATTACTCCTTTTATTTCAGAATAGAGTAGAAACAAAAAAACGAAGAAGGTGGTGATAGCTTCCACGAATAAATTCGTGGGTTTCATTTTAATTGCGTAACATCAGTTAGTAGTATTCTTACAATTAATCAAAATTATTTAGCTTCGCTGCCTTTCAGTTGTATTTATCTGTATTTTCAATCCTATAAATCCTTAACTATCCTACCCTACAAAAAAATAGTAGGGTACAGTAGTGAATTGGGTATTTATGGCTGCGTAATTTTACCATAAAAACTATATTAATCGTTTTGCTCTCAAACGTTCAGAACCGTACATAAATTCTGGCATTACTCTTCCATGCTCTTCTACTTGATAAAGAACCCAAATTACTCCTGTTAATAAAATATTGTGAGTAGTCTGATTGACTAATTTTATATTTCCTTTAAAGTCCTTTTTGATTTCAGGATAAGAAATTGTAAATCTACCTTCAATTTCTTCGTTGCTATTAACTGAAACAGAATCAACTGCATCTTCGAAAACTATTTCAAGAATGGTGGATTCTGTATTCATTGTTACGATAGTTGCCTTTTGAAAACGGCTTTTTATTTCAAAATACAAATTCATGTTTTTCTACACGTCCATTTTCTCAAAAATTTTCTTCGCTTCCTTCGCCACTTCATCAGCCACCACACGACCAGAAATAATAGAAGGAGGAACTCCCGGCCCGGGAACAGTCAATTGTCCTGTAAAAAACAAATTACTCAACTTTTTAGATTTCATTTTAGGTTTGAAAAAAGCCGTTTGTGAAAGCGTGTTAGCAAGTCCATACGCATTTCCCTTAAACGAATTATAATCTGATTTGAAATCATCTAAGGCATAACTTCGCTTCAAAATAACATGTTCTCTAATTTTCTGTCCTGTCAGATTTTCCAATCTATCCATTACAAGATTGTAATATTTTTCTCTAATCGTTTCTCCATCTGGCAATCCAGGGGCAATGGGAACTAACAAAAATAAATTTTCTTTTCCTTCTGGCGCAACCTCATTATCCGTTTGAGAAGGACAACACGCATAAAACAATGGCTTTGAAGGCCAACGAGGATTGGTATAAATCTCTTCTGCATGCTTATTAAAATCTTCATCAAAAAATAAATTGTGATGTTCCAAATTATCCAGTCTTTTATCTATTCCTAAATAAAAGAGCAAACTAGAAGGCGACATTGTTCGGTCGTCCCAATATTTTTCCGTGTAATTTTGGTCTGCTTTGTCCAATAATTTTTGGTCTGTGTTGTGGTAATCATTTCCTGCTACAATCCAATCAGCTTTAAACTCTCCTTTTGAAGTCAAAACAGACACAGCTTTTCCGTTTTTGGTGCTAATTTTCCGAACTTCGGTTTCTGTTTCAAATTTTACACCTTGTTCTTTTGCTACGCTTACCATCGCTTCAATAATTTTGTTCATTCCTCCCATCGGATACCATGTTCCAAGCGACAAATCAGCATAATTCATCATACTATAAAGAGCAGGCGTATTTTGTGGAGTTGCACCGAGAAAAAGAACAGGGAATTCTAATAATTTTATCAGTTTTTCGTGCTTAAAATATTTTCTCACATGTTTGCTTATAGAAGTGAGCATCTGAATACGCAAACTTTCTTTCATCAAACGATAATCTATAAATTCGGTAATCGAATGCGAAGGACGAAAAACATATTCGCTCATTCCGACTTCGTATTTATATTTTGCTTGCGACAAAAACTCACGTAATTTTTCGCTACTTCCTTCCTCATAACTCTCAAAAAGATTTTCTAATTCTTGCATAGAAGCAGGAATATCAACAAAATCATTTTCGCCAAAACAAACTCTATAACCAGGGTCAAGGCGATGAAGATCGTAATAATCACTCACTTTTTTTCCAAAAAGGGCAAAATATTCCTCAAAAACATCAGGCATCCAGTACCAACTCGGGCCACATGTCGAAGGTAAAACCTTCTGTTATCCATTGCCTTGCACGACCTCCAAGAGAATCGTTTTTTTCTAAAACAGTTACATCAAAGCCCTTTTGAGCTAGACATGCAGCAGCCGAAAGACCAGCGAAACCAGAACCAATTACTATTACTTTTTTCATAAATTTATAATGTAGCTGATAGGTTGACTTCGTCGAGGGCTTCGCCGTTCCAAGCTATCAGTATAAAAAAATACGTATTTTTACGATAGCTTAGAAACTATCGGCTACTTTAGTACAAAAAGTTTCAAAATAAGTTTGAAAAAATCAATTAAAATATGCTTTTTGCAGAACAAATATAGGAAAAGCAAAGCCTTTTTTGTGTAAAAATTTTTACAAATATATCGATTAGAATGAAAAAACAGGTATGGATAATAAATGGCGCAAATCTCAATCTTTTGGGAAAACGAGAACCGTCTATTTATGGAAACCAGTCTTTTGAAGCTTATTTTGAAGAATTGAAGACCGATTTTTTTGATAAATCAGTAGAATTAAACTATTTTCAATCTAATCACGAAGGCGAAATTATAGACAAATTACATCAAATTGGCTTTAATGACTACGAAAATGAAATTCAAATTATCGGTGTTGTTTTGAATGCAGGAGCTTTTACTCATACTTCTATAGCTATTGCTGATGCTATTTTAAGTATTTCTACGCCAGTTATTGAGGTTCATATTTCGAATACGTTTGCTAGAGAAGAGTTTCGACACAAAAGTTATTTGAGTGCGACTTGTATTGGCGTAATTGTAGGTTTTGGAATGGAGAGTTATCGTTTAGCCATTGATTATTTTATTAATAGTAATAAAAATTCCTAATTCCTAATTTCCTATTTTCTTAATTCCCACTTCCCTAATCCCCATTTTACATGTTACTAGATATATTTTCATTTTTTACTAATCCAGCCGAAGCAGGACTTTTTTTAAAGGTAATTTGTACCCTTTTTTTAGCAATTTTATTTGTTCAATCGGGTTTTAATAAAGTTTTTCGCTGGGACGAAAACTGGTCTTGGTTGATAGAATATTTCAAAGGAACGTATTTAGAAAAACCTACTACACCTCTCTTAGTAATTATTACGGTCGTAGAAGTTGCTGCTGGTGTTTTTTGTTCTGTTGGAGTGATTGCACTTTTCTTAGGAACGGCAAAATGGGCTTATATTGGTGCTATTCTCTCTACTCTTAATATTGTTATGTTGTTTTTTGGGCAGCGTGTAGTCAAAAATTATGATGGTGCTGCTGATTTGGTGGGTTACTTTATTGTTTGTGTGATTTCGGTTTATATTTTGGGTGGACTTTTTTGAAACTATCTTTAATTTCTTCAATTCTTTTCGATTTTACTAATGTTCATTTTTCCATAACAATAGAATTGAAAACCTATCGTTATGAAAAAATTTTCGGTTTGATAAATCAAACTTCTACGTCGTTTAAACCTATCAAATTGATTTACCAAATTGAATTTTTACTCTATAAACACAATTATACTACACAACCAAAAACAAGAATATTACGATATTTCAGTACAAATCTAAAAACAGCACCACCAAAACATAACCAAACAAAAAATAGTTGTACCTACAATAATTGAGAAATCAGGTAATTACTATAAAAAAATGAAAATAGAAGACGCATTAAAGACAAGCAAATTCAAATCTGACCAGCATAAAGCGATGCTAAATGTTATGTTTACGGCAAGTTGGTTGCGTGGAAAAGTAGTAGGAAAGCTAAAACAGTATAATATTTCGCAAGAACAGTATAATGTTCTTCGTATTTTGCGTGGTTCTTATCCAAAGCCATTATGTGCTAAAGATATTACTGACCGAATGATTGATAAAAACTCAAACACAACCCGAATTATAGACAAATTAATTACAAAAGAATATATTACTAAATGGCGTTCAGAGGAAGATAGAAGAGAAGTAAATATCTCAATTACAGAAACTGGATTAGAATTTTTGAAAGAAATAGACAAAGAAGAACTCATCGCCAAACCCAATTATCTAAATCTTTCCGATGCCGAAGCAGGACTTTTAAATGCTCTTTTAGACAAACTACGAGAATAAATTTAGAAGTTAGATTTCAGAAATTAGAATTAAAACCAAATTAGAATAAATTTAGGATTGAATGAAAATGAATTATAGAACAAATAAATCTAATACAATTTTTTCGTTTTTTAATGAATCAAATCGTATTTTTGTAAATCGTATTTATTGAAGTAGTGTATTTACTTCTAAATTCTACCTTCTAAATTCTAAATTTGTATATGAATAAAGACAACTGTTTCGAACTCGGCTCGCTCATCAAACCTCACGGACTAAAAGGCGATATTCAAGCCTTTTGGGATACGGATAATATTGATTTGTACCTTGATATTGAATCCATTTTAATTGAACAAAAAGGGCAATTAGTTCCCTTTTTTGTAGAAAATCTGCGTCCACAGGTAGGGCAAAAAGTACTTATAAAATTAGAAGGAATCGATACTATTGAACAAGCAGAAGAGTTTAGAAAACTAAAATTATTCTTACCAGATGAGTTTGTTCCAAAACTAGAAGAAGACGAATTTTTTTATCACGAAATTATTGGTTTTATGGTTTCTGATGTAGAAAAAGGCAAAATTGGAGAAATAGAAACGATTTATAATTTGCCTCAAAATGATTTGTTAGTTATCAAAAGTTAAGGAAAAGAAGTTTTGATTCCACTAAAAAAAGAACTTATAAAAGAATTTGATAGAGAAAATAAAGCAATTTTGATGCAACTTCCAGAAGGTCTTTTAGATGTTTATTTAATTGATGATAAGGAAGATGATAGGAATGAGGAATGAAAATACAGGGGCGAGGGGCGAGAGAATAGGGATTAGGAATGAAAATACAGGGGCGAGGGGCGAGAGAATAGGGATTAGGAATGAAAATACAGGGGCGAGGGGCGAGAGAATAGGGATTAGGAATGAAAATACAGGGGCGAGGGGCGAGAGAATAGGGATTAGGAATGAAAATACAAGGGACGAGGGACGAGAGAATGGAGATTAGGGAATGAAAATGCAGGGGCGAGGGACGAGAGAATAGGGATTAGGAATGAAAATACAGGGGCGAGGGGCGAGAGAATAGGGATTAGGAATGAAAATATAGGGGCGAGGGGCGAGAGAATAGGGATTAGGAATGAAAATACAGGGGCGAGGGGCGAGAGAATAGGGATTAGGAATGAAAATACAAGGGACGAGGGACGAGAGAATGGAGATTAGGGAATGAAAATGCAGGGGCGAGGGACGAGAGAATGGAGATTAGGGAATTAGAACTACTAAAAAAACAATACTATGAAAAAAAACTACTTTCTAAAAACAAATTTTCTACTTCTATATAGTTTTATTTTTTGTGTGCTTTTTTTATTCACGAATTGTCAAACTCAAAAAAATACTTCCAAACAAGACGAAGAAAATCAACAAACACAAGAACAAAAATTATCTTTTACGCTGCGTTTTATTGGAGAACAAATTATCCCTTTTGAAGAAACATTTGGAAAAGGAAATGAAAAAATGACCGTTGGAGGACTTTCAGGAATTGATTATGACAAACAAAGCGATAGTTATTATCTTCTTTCCGATGATTTGTTTGATGAGAATGGGCTTTTGCGTTTTTATACAGCGAAGTTAGATTACTCAAAAAACAGTTTTGAAAGTGTTAGCATCAATTCTGTGCATTTTTTGAAACAAGAAAATGGAAAACTTTATCCTACCAAAAGTGAAGGAATGAAGATTGCAGACCCAGAAAGTATTCGTTTTTCTAGCGAATCAAATACACTTTTTTGGAGTAGTGAAGGCGATAGAAGTAGAAATATTCTCCCTTTTATTGCAGAGATAGACACTAATGGAAATCAAATTAGAAAATTCATTCTGCCAAAACATTTTATAGATACTACTCAAAATAAAGGGTGGTACAATAATGCAGCTATTGAAGCACTAACTTTATCAAGTAATCAAGAAAAAATATGGTTTATTTCTGAAACTCCACTACAGCAAGACGGAGAAATGACTACAAAAATGGAAGGTATTTTTCCTGTTCGTTTAATAGGTTTGGATAGAAATACATCAAGATTTGAAAAAGAATTTGTCTATTTAGCCGAGCCAGTTGCAAAAGAACCAATTCCCAAAACTGCCTTCGGATTGAATGGAATTGTAGAAATTATTGAATGGAAATCAGATGAAAATAATGAAAGTGAAAATTCGGATAACAATCAATTTTTAGTTTTGGAGCGTTCTTATTCAGCAGGACACAAAGAAGACGAAGGAACAACAGTAAAACTATTTTTGATAAATACACAAAATGCTATCGATTCTAAAAATATTGAAAGCCTAAAAAATCTAGTTCCAAACAAAGATTATGTTCCTCTTCAAAAAATACTTATTGCCGATTTATCGCAACTAAATCTTACTCATTTGGATAACATAGAAGGAATGACTTTAGGCAAAACACTTGAAAATGGAAACAAAACAATCGTTTTTGTGTCAGATAATAATTTTCAAGATAGCCAGAAAACACAGTTTTTAGTCTTTGAGATTATTGAATAAAAGATATAAAAAGTAATTTGATTTAAAATCCGTATCCAATTCCAATAGAAGGTTGCCATCTCGTAACTTGATAATAAATAGGAATACTTATCACAAAATGTTTTTTGAAGTAAAGCTGAAAACCTGCGCCAAGTATAGGAGAAATAAGTGTTTTACCTACTTCTTCCTTGAATTTTAGAGAAGGAAACATATTGATACTTATTCCAAAATTTTCTTTTATTCCAAGACGAATACCAGGCCCTCCAAAGTTTGTATAAAAAGCCTCTCCATCTGTCGTAACAGCTAGTTGTCCTTTCCAGTTACTAACTCTGATTTTTGGAGTTTGATTTTGTAGAGTTTCTACTTCTGCAATCAAAATTTTTGTACTGTCTGTATTATCTGTTTGGGCAGAAACTAAAAAACAGCTCGTAAAAAAAAGGATACAAATAAGTAAGATTGATTTCATAATAAAAGGATTTTAAAAAAGAGATAAAATTTATTTTTTCAAAGCTTTACTAATTTATCATTTGAATAAGGTTTTAGTCCTATCTTTACTATTTTAGAAGCCCTCATTTCGTATTACTTTTTATTTCTAAATTCTGACTTCTAACTTTATACACTAATTCCCATTACACAAATATCATCTATCTGCTCATTTTCTGTTCCCATCCAATTCATAAGCGTTCTTTTGAGTGCAACACGCTGATGGCGCATCGACGTACTATGTGTATCATATAAAAGCTGACGAAACCTAGTGGACATAAATTTACCATCTTTTTCTCCTCCAAATTGGTCTTGATAGCCGTCTGAATAAAGATAAAAGGCATCTATATCTTCTATATTTACGATATGATTTGTATAAGTTTGTTCTTCTACTTTGGCATTTCTTCCTCCTACCGAAAGATTATCGCCTTTTATAATAGTTAGATTAGTACTTGCTCCTCCTCTTTTTCTTCTTTTATTGATACAAACTAAAGGGTTTTTGGCACCTGCAAACTCCAACATTCCGACCGACTCGTCCACCAGAACGACAGCTATATCCATTCCATCTTTATTGCCTGTATTCTCTTGATTAAGGATTTTTTTGATTTCTTTTTGCAGCGTATCTAAGATTTTGCTAGGCGTAGTAATCTGTTGTTGCAAGATAATTTGATTCAAAATAGTAGTGCCAAGCAAAGACATAAACGCTCCTGGTACTCCGTGTCCTGTACAATCGCCAACAATAGCTATTTTTCTATGTTCATCTAACTGTGAATACCAATAAAAATCTCCTGAAACAACATCTTTGGGTTCGAAGAAAATAAATCCATCTTCAAAGGTATTTTTCAGTTCTTGTGTACCTCCCAACATAGCCGATTGTATGCGTTGAGCGTAATTGACACTTCCTACAAACTTATGATTCTGTTTTTCAATTTGTTTTGATTTTCTATCTAGTTCTGCTTTTGCAAGTTCTGTTTGTGTAATATCTTGAAGTGTTCCACGTACCGAAATAAGATTTCCGTTACTATCAAACACAGGATAACCTCTTTCACGAATATAAAACTTATTTCCTTTTGGGGTATTGATGCGATAGAGTTCTTCAAATTTTGATTTCAAATGGACAGCATTTCCCCAACCTGTAATTGCTTTTTCCAAATCTTCTGGCTCAATCCATTCTTGAAAATCAGTAGTATAAGTTGGAATAATATCTTGAGAAACACCGAAAACATTGACAAAACTATCCGACCAGTTCATTGCTTCAGAATAAATATCCATATCGTAACTCACTATTTTGGCTAAGCTTTGAGCTTCATCTAAGTAACTTTTATTTTTGGAAAACTCATCTAAAAGCAATTCTGTTTCGGTGTTTTTCAAGACTTCTTTTGTTATGTCTTGAACCGTTGCTATCAGGGTAATTGGTTCTTTATCTTCATTGTACTTTATGAATGCAAATGATTGAAAATGTTTCCAGTCTTGATTTTCATTTGCTCTTGCTTTATAATAAATAAACAGACTATCGTCCTTATTTTTCAAAGCTGTTTGTAAGACAATTTTATTCGTCATCGAATCATCTGAATGCATAATATGATCAAGCAATTCTCTATCTATTACTTTGTCTTTATCAAAACCATAAATAATAGGTAGATTGTCAGAAGTTTTGAGGGTATCAGTTTTAATATCCCAAACATAACTTCCCATTTTTGCCATCTTTTCAGAATCCTGAAGAAGAAGTTTTTGTTCTTGTAATTCAATTTGTGATTTTTCTGCTACTATTTTGTTTGTTTCTGCTTCTGTAACATCTTGAATTACCCCCAAAACACGAGCAGGACTTTCATTAAAATCACGTAACAAATAAAGATTCATTTTCAAAAATTTCCATTCTTCATGATTTATTCCTTTAAAACGAGTAATTGTATCTATGCTATCTCGTTTGCCTTGCATAAGTTCTAAAAACAAGTTTTCAACCTCGCCTTTATCGTCAGAATGAATGTATTTTAAGTGACGCTTTGGGCTTGTCATTTTAGAGTCATCTAATCCAAAAATAGTAACCAAGTTTTCAGAATACGAATAGGTGTTTGCTTGCAAATCAAAGTCAAGGCTACCCATTTTTGCAATATTTTCAGCTCTATTCAATAGATGCTGTTTCTCTTCACTTTCACGTTGTGCTATGAAAAGATTATCATTAATGGTTTGAAGCTCTTCCGAATTTTGACGTAACTCTTCTTCTGATGCTGATAATTCGGCTTGCTTTTCTTGCGAATCGTGTAATAATTCTTGAATAGAATTTTCTTTATTTACCGTTTCGGTAATATCTTGTAATACATTTACTACATAATCTAGCTTTTTATTTTCATCTAAAACGACGTGAGTAGCACCTTGAAACCAGTGCCAATCTTCAAACTTTTCAGACTTTAATCTGAAACGATAAAACGTATCTTTTCTATGTGCAATAGATTCTTGCCTTTTATCAAAAACCATTTTTTTATCTTCGTGATGAGTATATTGAGCAATGATTTGGTCTGTAATTTCCAATTTTTTATCCAAACCTAATATATAATTGAGGTGTTCTGTATGCGTAATTTTTCCACTTACCACATCAAAATCATAAGCTGCTAGTTTTGCCATCTTTTTGGCTTCTCCTACTCTGTTTATGTAGGTTTGGAGAGTACGTTCCGAAGTTTTTAGATTATCATTTATTGAAATAAGTTCTTCCGAATTTTGTCGTGCTTCTTCTTCCGATGCTTGTATTTCTCTATTATGAAGAGCTAGTTTTTTATTTGCTTCATCTACATCAATAAACGCTTGTTTTACTTTTTTTACTATTCAACGCAAACCAAAGAAAGACAAACTAATAATAAATACGATTACCAGAAAAGCAATACTAGCCTGCATAATACGCAAACGAGTAATTTTTTCCTGTCCTTCTTCATCATAAGCAAAAACAATCGTATTCATGATAGGCAAAAAAGCACTTTCATTGCGCTCAATCTTTTCCAATTCAAGATTTAATTTTTCAGTTTTTTCTGGCGATTCAGGCAGAATATTTACTGCTAACAAATTATCAGCTCCTTTTATAAGTCCTTGATAATAAATCTCTAAAGAGTCATATAAGTTTTTTATGTTGGTAGAAGGCTTGTAATCATCACTAAAATTAAGTGTTTTACTTTTTTGAGTGAGGTTTTGATGTGATTCTTTGAAAAGAGCAAGAGATTTATTGAGCGAATTGATGTGAGTAACTTGCTGTTCTCCTTTCGTAATGGTCAGATAAGCAGAATGCTTTGCAATATTCTGACTAAGCATACGCTGTCTTCCAGAAATATTAATTATAGTAGCATCGTGTTGCTGTTTGGATATAACTTTTTGAATGACAAAAGTAGCCACTAGAATAAGAATAGAAACTAAAAAAGGAATCAAGAAAGTAGCCTTTTGCATACGTTTCACTAATCTAGTGTTTTGTGTGCTAGAATGATGAATCTGTTTTTCTGTATGTTCTGAATGCACTTTTGAGGGATTAGTGTCAGACATTATAAGTACTTTTTTTTATAGAAAGGAAAAGTAAAACGTATGTTTCAAGCAAAATTGAGTTAAAACTTTTAATTAATTACAGTAAATCAAAATCCATTCAAAATGCAATTAAAATGTTTGTTTTGAGCAGGCTAGTATGTAAATATAATAAAGAATTTGAATTTTCCTAAAGTTGAAAATCTTATTGAATAAAAAAATATAATGCTAGACTTCTGAAAAAGATTGTTTCTGGTATTTAGAGAATAAAAACAGTATGTTACAAATGAAAAATGAGGATTTAATTGAAAGATAAAAAAATAACTTGTTTGTCGAAAAATAATTAATGTTCAACGTAATGACTTTATAAGTAAGATAATTTGTATAATTGCTTAATCAAAGCTAAACGGACAAAATATTTTATAAAAACTCTATAAATATAAAAGAGTGAAAAAACGTCTTTAAATTATTCAATTTATCAATCAAAAAACAATCAATCTCCAGACTTCCAGTTCTTCTGTTTTCCAAACCGATTGCCATTCTACAAGTTGGTTTTGATGTTCGCTAAAATAAAGTGTCAGCATGTCTGTTTGTGATTTGCTAGTTTTTGAAGGAAGAATGAAGTAGATGTTCGCAAAATTTATCTTATTATTAGAATTATCGTTTAAAATAGAATGAATTTGTTCTAAATTTTGAATCGGAATCACTAAATTATTTTCTAATTGTTCTTTCTCTATTTTCGAAGTAATGGAAGGAAAAAACGGAAGTGAAGTTTTGTTAGTTAAGTTTGCATTCCAATCGACATAGATTTTTTTATCGGAAAAGTAACTTTTATAGATATTTTCTACAACTGATTTTGCTTCTACATAATGCTTGCGAGTAACAAGGCTTTCCGAAATATAAACAGCCAGACTCCCACTAAGCTCTACGACAATCAGAATAATTATTCCTACAAAAATAATCTTTTGATGAATTTTGAAGGAAACAATATCTTTGAATTTGTTTGCACCAATCAGAGGTAAAAGTCCACCGTAAGCGCAAAGAGCTAATAAAAAACCATTCTCTGTATCTAAACTAACATATTCTGTCCACGCCCAAATCAGAAAAACTACAATCCAATAGGTAATCAAACGGTAACGAGAAAGATTGTAATTTCCCAAAAACAAGAACCAAAAAACAAGTAACGCAATTTGTAAAAGAACATAACGAAGTTCTAAAATAGGATTGCCTTCGACAGGAAAAACAGAATCGTAATGCAACAAAAATTCAGTAATTTCTTTAGTAGCTTCTTCTGAAAAGTGATTAGTTACTTCTTTATTATTGTCCAAATTAAATCCATTAAAACCACTTAGCCACAAACGAAAATCGTTTTTTGTCCAATTTACTTCAATCAAATGTTCGTCTAAAAGCCACTCTGGAACATTTTTTTTAATCTTTTCTGCTGAAAAATGAATAGAATTTTTATCCTCATCAATTTCATTTTGAATCAAATCCCAAGTTAAGGCTAGTAAAATAATCGAAACTAAGATTACAATTTGAGGAATTTGATTTTTGAAATTTTCTTTTTTCAAGTACCAGAGCGAAAACGGAATACTGGCAGCCATTGCCCAACCCAACCCTTTCACAGACCAAAAAAGACCAATCAAACAAAGAAGCGTTCCGACAAAACTATTTATATAAACAGAAGTATTTTTTTTGAAATTAATGACTAACAAACTCACTCCAGAAAGCACACAAATAGTTGCCACAACGTGCCTGTCTAGCCATAATAGCATCGGAATAAAAGCAACAAAGAAGACAAGAATATAAAGAACGAGAACTCTAATTTTTTGATTTAATGTAGCAGTAAGAGAAGAAGAAAGTGAAGCGAAAAATTGAGCAAAAACAGCTGAAAAACTAAAGCCTAAACTGATTATCAAAAATAAAGACAAAACAGAAAAGCTATTTATATTTAATTGATTTTGAAAATTACGTAAAAAATCTAACGTTGTTTCGCTATAAGAAGCCCAGAAAACAAAGTAAACCAATACAAATAAAATGCTATGTAAAAACAGACTAAAAATCCAGATAAGAAAATGGTTTGTTAACAAAATAAGAGATTTTTTTTTAGTAGTATTCGAGTGCATTATCTTTTTTTTGAAAATTAAACTGAAAGTCGTTGGTAGGGACACCGATACTGGCAAATTTTATTCTCTACTTTCAAGTTGTTTATAATTCAATTTAATTTTCTATCCATTAGTTTTTTACAAAAAACGTTTTGAATTAGTAGTTATTCTTTTAGAAAAAATCACGACAAAATATTTTTTTTTAAGCAACATTTCTGGCAAATTGTTCTACTATATTATGCAAAGCTATAAAAAACTATTAAAAACATGTCTTTTAGTGTAAATGCTTAGTAGTAAGTTTGGTTTATCTTAAAACTCTACGATTTCAAATTGCTTTATTAATCTATTTTGTAAAAGCAACTCAAAACTAAATTTGTGTATCTATAGTTTAAGGGATAGCAAAGTTTAAAACAAAATTTTTTTTTAAAAATACTAGATTAATTTCGATAATTGTCTTAAACTCCCTAAAAAGCAAGCTATTTGCTTCACTTTTTTATAGAAAAATTGTATCTTCGTAATAAATACAGTTTAACAAATAAGTTAGACAATCTATTTAGTTATTTTCCCAAGCCATTTAACATATAATAGAAGGTAGAACAGTGTTTCAGTTTTTACTTTCTAGTTGTACTAAAATATAGACAACCTTTTTATGCAAACACAAAGACAAACCAATATAAGAGAGAAAAAAACTACTCTTGAAAAAATGGAGCAACAACATCCTTACGTTATGATGATGTATTTGGGTGTAATGGGAATATGTATGGCTTTTACGCTTTTGATGCTGTTATTTTTTAATGAATCATTGATAAAAGCTGTTACACACCCTATTCAATTTCCGTATGCTTTTTTTGTTAGTACGATAGCTATTGCGAGCAGTAGTTTCTTTTTGGAAAAAGCAAGACAACAGTTTTATAAAGATAATTTTAAGAAATTAAGAAATAATCTTTTAGCCGTTTTTGGTCTAGGCATTGTTTTTTTGTCTTTGCAAATCATTGGAGGCTATGAATTACACCAAAACAAAATTTATTTAGAAGGCAAAACTGCAGGTGCTTATCTTTATATTATTTCGGCTTTTCACATGATACACCTTATGGGAGGACTTATTTATTCGGCTGTTCTTCTCAATCAATATACAAATAAAGCTGATGACCCTGTTCAGATTTTGATTACAGTTACCAATCCTTTTGAAAAAATTAAACTTCAACTGCTTACTATCTACTGGCATTTTATGGATATTCTATGGGTAGTTATTTTCACAGGATTTTTGATTGCTCTTCTATAATTTAGATAAAAGAAAGTCAATTTTTTTTAAAGTTTGTAGTAAATTTTGACTACAAACTTTTTTTTGCTTATTTTTGTTCGAACAAGAGATTTTCACAAATTCAAAATATCCCAAAATTTTATTCTGTGGAATCGTCATTTTTTCCATAGAATTAATCATTTAGCCTCTCTTTTTCTAAAACTAGATTAGGGATTAAATCATAAAAAATAAAAATGATAAATCAAAAAATATTTGACAGTTTTCCAGTCATTGAAACTGATAGACTTATTTTAAGAGAACTAAAAGAAACTGATATATCAAAACTTCTTGAACTTCAGTCAGATACTAGAGTAAATGAGTTTCTCTCTCATAGAAAAGTAGAAACAGAAGAAGATGTTTTGAAGTTTATAGCACATAGAAAGATGTTTTTTGAAAAAAAATGGGGAATTACGTGGGTAGGTTCTGTAAAAGAAACTGACGAATTTTTAGGAATATGTAGTTACAATGCTATTGATATTACAAATCATAGAGCTGAAATAAGTGGAGAACTGTTGCCTAAATACTGGCGTACACATATTGGACAAGAAACATTTTTATCTGTTATTCGCTTTGGATTCGAAAATATTAATTTACATTCCATAACTGCTAAAACATCTCCATCTAATATAGCTACTATGGGTATGTTAGAAAAGTTTGGGTTTCAAAAGGAAGGACATTTAATAGATAGAATATTTGACGGTACTAAATACGAAGACCAATGTTTATACTCCTTGATAAAAGGCAGTAAACATTTAGTAGAACTATTACAAAAAGCTCAAAAGAGACATATTTTGAAATAACAATAAAAATTAAAAAGGCATCTCCTACTACCCCTTCACTTTGAAAAATAAGTAGGTATAGTTTATCATACTAATTATTATGATTAATTAAATTTACATCAAATGAAAATCATCATAGACTGTAGTCATGACAGTACTCTCATTTCTATCGAAGGAATATTGATTCCCCAACTAGAGAATCGCCCTAGCTAGATAAAACGAAAAGGGCTTCTCCTACAAACCCTGCATAAGGAAAAAGCGTAGATAAGGTAAATCATACCAAAAACTATGATTATTGAAATCTATATAATTATGAAAGTTCCAGTTCAATGTACTAATCAAGCAAATGCTATTTCTATTGAAGATATTTTATTTCCTCAATTAGAAAATTGCCCTAGCTAGATAAAACGAAAAGGGTATCTCCTACAACCCCTTCACAAAGAAAAAGTGTAGGCAAGGTAAATCATACCAAAAACTATGATTATTGAAATCTATATAATTATGAAAATTGGAGTTAATTGTAGTCAGGGACAGCTGAGTGATATCTCAATTGAAGATATTTTATTTCCTCAATTAGAAAATCGCCCTAGCTAATAGCTGATATGGCTATATTTTTAAAAAAGTTTGTAGTAAAATTTTACTGCAAACTTTTTTTTTGCTTATTTTTATTCAAAAAACACGTATTGAAAAAAATAACAAAAAATGCTACTTCAAAAAAATATTATTCTATTCCTTCTTTTTATTCTAAATGTATCTTTTGCATTTGCTCAAACGCCCTACATTTGGCAAGACAAAGATTTTGATAGAATGCAAAACTTTGATATTTTACCTGATAAAGGGTATAGTTTCAAACAAATACGTACTGATTCCACGCTTCCATTTCAAAAAAATCCTAAAGTTTATAAATTTGAAAAAGAAGAGTATTATTGGTTTCGTTGTTCGATAAAAAATCCCTCTATTTTTAGTAAAAAAGGTTATTTAATAGCTCTACCTGAAATAGATAACATAGTTTATTATTATGATTTTGAGAGTAAAAAATGGAAAAATGCTAAACTTGGTGTAGTAGTACCAAGTTCTAGTTTTGTAAATAATACTTTCGCTATTATATTGCCATCAAAACAAACAAGTACATTTTATTTTAAAATAAAAGTAGCCGACTTTAAAACTTCAGAATATCCTGTTGTTGTAGGTATTAGTTTATATTCTGAAAAAAAATACCTTCAACATATTGAATTTGTAACAACTTCTTGGCTTGTTGTTTTATCTCCCATGATATTATTTTTTTTATATAATTTGTATGTGTACTTTGTTTTTAAAGATAAATCTTATTTGTATTACCTAATTATTATATTAGGAGGAATGTTGTATATTACCAATTTTGAGAGAGTAATTAACATAATTCAGATCCCTAGCTTTTATAATATTAGAGTTTTAAGTAACGGAATATATACGTACTACACTTTTTATCAGATTATAGAAGTGATTTTCATTTGGTTGATAGTATCTGGTTATATACAATTTACTCGTGTTTACCTACAATTAGCTCAAATAGCAATAGTCTGGGATAAAGTTTTAAAAAAATTACTTATAATCTTGACATTATTTAGCATATTTTTTGTGGCTGTTTCGTACCAAAAAAAGTTTTTTATTTATAATGAAACTTCTGGAATTTTAAATATGTTAATTTGTTTTATTATTTTATTTATATTTTACATAAATATATACTTATACAGAAAAGGTTATAAACTTGCACACTACTTTTTACTTGCTAATTCATTTCCTTTTTTAGTTATGATGGCAATCGCTCTTTATTTTTTGACCTATCCCACTAGCCGTCAGGCAGTTCGCTTGTTACCACACATTGCCTTAATTTCACAAACCCTTTGTTTCGCTATTGCTCTAGTAGCTCGCATAAATCTTCTCAAAGATGAGCTAAAAGAAAAACAGCTAGAAGCCAAAACGCTACAAAATGAAAATGAGGAAATACTAGCTCGTAATAGATATATCGAATTAGAAAACGAATACATTATGGCTGATATGGTAGAAGCAGTAAATAAAGAGGCTGATTTACAACAAAAAATGAAGCTAGAAATTAATCAAAAAACAGAGCAAGAACAGAAATTACAACAAAAAATAGAACAAGAAGTAAAACAAAAAGCAGATTTACAAGCCAAACTAGAATCTAACCAAAGAGAACTTACAGCAAATACTTTGTATCTACATCAAAAAAATGAGATGTTGATTAATTTGGAAAAACAAATTTTAAATTTGTCTTATAAAGATACCACTACTCAAAATAGAAAAGGAATAAAAGAAATAAAATCTACTATAAAAAGCAGTCTTCACTTAGAAAATGACTGGGACAAATTCAAAGTTCATTTTGAAGAAGTACACCCTAACTTTTTCACAGAATTGAATAAAAAATATCCTACACTTACCAAAAATGAAATTCGTCTTTCTGCTTATTATCATCTCAATATGTCAGTAAAAGAAATAGCAACTCTATTGAATATCAATCCTACAAGTGTACATAGAGCTAAGTCAAGATTGAATAAGAAAATGGAAGCAATAGACAAAGGAGAATAATTTTATTTATTTTTGATAAAATAATTAAAGCTACTATAAAAATATATTAATGAAGAAGTATTATTTTTTGACCTTATTCTTTTTATTAAAATCCCTTTCTGTATTTTCTCAAAATATTTATACATTGAAAGATAAACCCTCTCAGCGGATAGATAATTTTGAAATGCTGATTGATAAAGAGTACACTTTTAAACAAATCTTAAATGATTCTACACTTGAGTTTCAAGAAAACCCCAAATATTACAAGTTTGAAACAGAGGAGTATTGTTGGTTTCGTTTTTCTATAAAAAATAATTCGGCTTATATGAAAGAAGGTTATTTAGCCTTGACTCCAGAGATAGATAATATTTTATATTATTACGACTATGAAAATGAAAAATGGGAAACTATTCAGTTAGGATTTGCCATAACTAATTTTGAAAGAATGAAGGTTTTTTTCTCTATCTACCTTAAACCTAAAAGTATAAACACATTTTATGTAAAATCAAAAGTAAAAGAACTCAACCAACAAGAATATCCTGTTTTACTTAACGTACTTTATTTTAATAAATCCGTTATGGAGAGTAGAGAACAATTTATAGTAGTGTCTTGGTTAATAGTACTTTGCGTAATGACTCTTTTCTTTGTTTATAATTTGTATATATATATTATTTTCAGAGATGTTACTTATTTATTTTACTTACTAATTGTATTAGGTTCAACCTTGTACATTACAGCAGCTGATGATATTTTCAATTTCATTATTCCTTTCAGTTTTTATAATATTCAAATACAACCTAATGGATTTTTATATTCTTATTCTATTAATCAAATTTTGGTTGTTTTATCTATTTGGTTAATTTTATTTGGATATATACAGTTTGTGCGTAATTATTTGAAATTAAGCATATATTTACCATTTTGGAATATTGTATTAAAATACACACTTTATGCAATATCTATTTTTAATCTGTTTTTCATAGTCGCTATTTCTTTTAAATCTTCCTCTTATATTTATCATCCTTTGACACTAACTAATAATGTATTAGTTGCTTTAGTTATTCTATTTATTCTTTTTGTAAGTATATTATCTTACAGGAAAGGATATAAAATAGCACGTTACTTTTTGGTGGTTAATATAATTCCGTTACTGTGTATCATTGTTGTGGCTGTGCTTGCGTTTATATACGAACACAATATGCCAAATTTGTTACTACCTCACATAGCATTAACTTTGCAAACGGTTGGGTTTGCCATTGCCTTAGTCGCTCGTATAAACCTTCTCAAAGACGAGCTAAAAGAAAAACAACTGCAAGCAAAAGATTTACAACAAGAAAATGATAGAATGCTTGCTCGTAATAGGTATATAGAATTAGAAAACGAGCAAATTATTTCTGAAATGGTATCAGCAGTAAACAAGACAATGGATTTGCAGAAGAAAATAGAAGCCGAAGAAAACCAAAAAACAGAATTACAAGAACAAATTGAAACAGAAATAAAACAAAAAGCTGATTTACAAGCCAAACTAGAAGCCAACCAAAGAGAACTAACAGCAAATTCATTGTATCTCTATCAAAAAAATGAAATGCTTTCTAGTCTTCAAAAACAGATTGAAGGCTTATCTTATAAAGAAACTACTACACAAAATAGAGAAGGTCTTAGAGAAATAAAATCTACTATCAAAAATGATATTCAATTAGAAAATGATTGGGACAGTTTCAAGGTTCATTTTGAAGAAGTACACCCTAATTTTTTTACAGAATTGAACGAAAAATATCCAACGCTAACCAAATACGAAATTCGCCTTTCGGCTTATTATCATCTCAACATGACAGCAAAAGAAATTGCTACGCTACTCAATATTAATCCATCAAGTGTACACAGAGCAAAATCAAGATTGAATAGAAAAATGGAAGCGATAGAGAAGAAAAATCAATAATTAAACGTCTTTTTTTAGTGAAACTTAAAGCAATTCTGTATAAAAATATAGAGTTGCTTTTTTTGTTGTTCAATAAAAAAAACGAAAACACAACGTTTAGCTTTCAGCCTATTTCATTTTTCTTTATAAAAAAAAGCAATATTTTCATATTAATTATTTGGTTAAACATATTTACAGCTTAAAAAAACAGTTTTTTTATAGGTGTCCATACGTTGTCCAGTGTCTTTTTTAGACTTTTTGATTTTAGTGCCGTTACTTTATCAAACACAAACGAACAAAATAACTCTTCTACATTTGAATTTTTTAGAAAAGTTTCAACGCAACTTTAAATTAATAAATTATGGTAAATCAAGAAATATTTTCAGAGTTTCCGACTATCGAAACCGACAGACTTATACTAAGAGAACTAAAAGAAACTGACACAGAAAAACTCTATGAGCTTCAATCTAATGAGCAAGTAAATGAGTTTATGTCATATAGAAAAACGAAAGAAGGAGATGCTTTGAAATTTATAGCACACAGGAAAATGTATTTTGAAAAAAAATGGGGAATCACTTGGGTAGGTACTGTAAAAGAAACTGGTGAGTTTCTAGGACTTTGCAGTTTTCAAGCTATCGATATTCCTAATCATAGAGCTGAAATAGATGGAGAGCTTCACCCAAAATACTGGCGTACACACGTCGGACAAGAAACGTTTTTGTCTATTATCAGATTCGGTTTTGAGCAGCTCAATCTACATTCCATTACAGCCAAAACGAACCCTAAAAATATAGCTACCATAGGAATTTTGGAAAAATTTGGTTTCAAAAGAGAAGGGTATTTGATAGACAGAACTTTCAATGGCGAAGAGTACGAAGACCAATGTCTTTACTCACTAATAAAAGGAAACCAACATTTTGAAGAGCTAGTAAAGAAAGCACAAAAGAAACATATTCTTAAATCAAAATAAAAGAAGTTACGATAAAGGGCATCTCCTGCTCAACCCTTCACATTAAAAAACAAGTAGGTACGGTTTATCACACCAATCACTATGATACATTTAATTTAAACTATTATGAAACATGCATCGCCCTGTTGGGATACAGCGATTAGTATTGAGGAAATTTTACTTCCTAACTTAGAAAATCGCCCTAGTTAGAGTAGATTATTATCTATTCAGATATAAAAAAGGGCATCTCCTACTAACCCTTACTATTAAAAAAACAAGTAGGCAAGGTTTATCATACCAATCACTATGGTACATTAATTCAAAATATTATGAAACTTTATAAAAATGATAATGATCCAGCAATTAGCATCGAAGGTGTTTTACTTCCTAACTTAGAAAATCGCCCTAGCTAGAGTAGATTATTATCTATTCAGATATAAAAAAGGAATCTCCTACTAATCCTTAATATTAAAAACAAGTAGGCAAGGTCTGCTATACCAATAACTATAGTAACTCAAATTTTACATTCTTATGAAAGGATATCCAAATTGTGGAGGTGAAACAAATCACGAAATTTCTATTGAAGGAATCTTACTTCCTAACTTAGAAAATCGCCCTAGCTAAGTCAGTATTGACTTTTAATTAACAAGAAACCACAAGAAAATTCTTGTGGTTTTTTATTAGCTCACTTTAAATTATAAAAAAATGAATCATTTCATAAAAGCTACTATTATTTTGCTTTTACTTTTAAATATATTTTCTGCTTGTACTGGAAGTAAAAAACAAGTAAAAACAAACGAAAAAAAAGCTACTCCTATTACCATAACAGGAAAAGACTTTGCAGAACACACAAGAATTGATGCAAAATATACTTTCGAAACCTTAGATATATCAAAAATAGACAAGCTTCCGACGGAGGGAGAAAATCAAGTCTGGGATTTGAGAAGCTATGAACTTCCTAATCACAAGCATGTAAGAGAACAAACACACGACAAACATCCTGTTCCTGCTGGTACTAGCTTTACTACGGCTACTTATACACGTAATCATCAATCTGAATTTATCAAAGATTTTACTTACACAGAGTTTTTTGAGGTATCAGAAGAAGGGTTTTACGAACTTGGCGTAAGAGTAGATAAAGCAACAGCAAATCTAGGAAATGGAATAATCTTGAAATCAACAGGAAAAGAAGATGTAATGACTCCGAAAGATTTAATTTTCAAATTTCCGATGTATTATGGAGAAACAACACACTATGATGGCATTGTAGAAGAAGAATATACGCTGACTGTACCTTCTCTAGGTATGACCGACGCTCCTGTGAAAAGAAAAATGAGCAAAACAGTTGAGTCTAAAGTAGTGGGTTGGGGCAAGATACTACTACCTGATGCAGCTCTTGATAAGACAGCCGAAGTATTATTGGTCAGAAACAAAGAAAGCGTGAAAGCAAATTATTTCTTGAATGGAAGTACAGCACCCGATGCACTTTTGAGTATGCTAAACCTAAAAGAAGGATATATTGATGAAATGATTTTCTACACTTTTGTATCCAAAGAGCATGGTGTCATAGCTTCTATAGATTTTAATATAGATGATGATACTAAGGAGGTCGTATTTCCTGCTCATTTTTCTTCTTATAAAGTAGAGAAGCATTTTTGATAAAGATTGAAAGCAATTCTATATAAAAGATATGGAATTGCTTTTTTATTCTCTTCGAATGTAAAGTTGATTTTTACTCTTGTTTTTTCCAAAGTTTATCTAGCATTCTTTATTTTATATTACATAATCTTTATTTTATCACATTTTTAGCGTAAAAAATAGTCTTTTTTCCTCTTGTCCATACTTTGTCTATATTCATTTTTAGGAAAAACGCATACAAAACCCTTGTTTTACAGTATAAGATTTAAGAACGCAAAAGTTATAAAGCGTCTTACTCAAGTTCTTAGCAAATGGCTCTTAGATATTAAATTTTAGCATTTGCACTAATCATTTAACACTTTAAATTAAAACTACTATGTTACATCAATTCAGTAAAATCTTTTTGTTGTTATTCATTTTAGCAGCCACCTTTGCATCGTGTAGCAAAGACAAAGACCCCGAACCAGTAGATCCAATAGATACTGTAGTAGTAGTTCCTCCAGACACAACAGGCACAGGAGATACCACCACAACAGGAGATACAACAGTAGTAGAGCCAGAACCAGAGCCAACTGCTATTATTGTTACAGGAGCTGATTATGCACAAATAGCAAAAGTTGGCGCACAAACTACCACCAACTCACTTGATAATACAAAGTTTACAGAACTTCCTATGGAGGGAGAAAATCAAGTTTGGGATTTAAGAGAATATGAAGCATCTGCTTTCTCTACAATTGTAGGATTTGAAAATCTACCTGTTCCTGATGGTACTTCACTTGAGTCAGCTACTTTTGTGCGTACTCGTCCTTCTCCTTTTATATCAGAGTTTACGCTAACAACTTTTTATGAAGTTTCAGAAGAGGGATATTTCGTGGTAGGAACTAAAACAGATGCTTATTCTTTGGATCTTGCTATTGGAGGAACACTTACTTCAAGAGGTGAAGAGCAACCTTACAATGATAAAGAGGTAGTCTTTAAATTTCCTGCAACTTACAATGAAACAAGCCAAAGTGAAAGTATTGTAATAGAAAAGTTTGTGCTTACTGCTCCTGCATTTGGACTGACAAACGCACCAGTAGAAAGAAGAATTACTGATACAGAGAATATGAAAGTAGTAGGTTGGGGGAAAGTAATATTGCCTCAAGAAGGAATTACTGATTCTACGGAAGTATTATTAGTAGCATTAACAGGATCTCGTACAAGTAATTATTTTTTAAATGGAAATACAGCTCCAGCAGCTTTGACAAATGCTCTAGATCTAACAGAAGGAGAAACAAGTACTAGTGTTTTTTATTACTTTTTATCTAAAGAGTTTGGTGTAGTTGCCATAGTAGGATTTGACATAAATGAAAGTGGAGTGGTTCAGTTTCCTGCATCTCTTTCTGAATATGCAATTAGCCACACAAAATAAGTATTTGCTTTAAACTCATTAAAAATCAAAAACAAATTATACACACTTTTCATATCCAATAGGGAATGAATCAGTCTATAATTTAAAGTAGCGTATCAAAAAACCACTTTTTTATAAAGAGTGGTTTTTTTGTGTGAAAATAAAACGAGTAGTTTAGTATAAATTATTTTTATTCTTATCTTTAAGACTACAGAATCTTATGAACAAACTACTTTAAAAATGCTATTCCAATTCAATAAATTTTTTTTACTCGTTTTTTTAGTATTTGTACCTCTTTTGGGGTTTGCTCAAACTCCACATATATGGGAGGATAAAAAGCTGCTAAAATAAAAATTTTTGAAATGCTTATCGATGAAAACTATACCTTCGATCAGATTCTTACTGATTCTACACTTATTTTTCAAGAAAGTCCTGAAAATTACAAGTTTGAAAAACAAGAGTATTGTTGGTTTCGGATTTCTATAAAAAATAATTCTGTCTATACGCAGAAAGGGTACTTACAACCAGTACCAGAAATGAACAACATTTTGTATTATTATAATTTTGAAACTAAAAAGTGGAATTTTCATAAAGCAGGAATTTCTATAGTAGATTATAAGAGAGTGCATGGTGTTTTTCCAATTGTGCTTCAACCCAAACAAATAAATACATTCTACTTCAAAATAAAGGTAGCTGAGTTACATTCCCAAAAATATCCAGTAAAGTTATACGTAAATGCGTATAGCGAAACAGTCTATGAGAATGAGGAACAACTTATCTTAGTTTCGTCTTTAGTAGTTTGCTTTGCAATGCTTCTTTTTGTAATTTATAATTTATATATTTTCATAGTATTAAAAGATATAACCTATCTCTATTACTCAATAATGATTATAGGAGCTATTCTATATATAATACACTTTAGTAGAGTTTCAAATTTTATTTTACCCTTTAGTTTTTATGGAATAGAAGTACAGCCTAATGGACTACTTTACTTTTACACTTTAGATAGTGTTTTAAGTACATTCTTTATTTGGTTACTAGTGTTCGGTTATATGGAGTTTGCTCGTAACTATCTACAATTATCAATCTATTTTAAATTTTGGAATAGAATTTTTAAACGTATATTTATCACATTTTCTTTGTTTTTTTTAGTTTTTTTTATAGTTTGTTTTTTCAAATCGTTCTATTTATATCTTTGGTTCTCATCAATTTCAAATATTTTTGTTGGCATAATAATGTTATTAATAGTTTATGTTAGTATTCTTTCTTATAGAAAAGGCTATAAATTAGGACGTTATTTTTTGATAGCAAACTTTTTTCCTTTACTATTTATATTTGTAATAGCTATTTATTTTTTAATCTACAAATATAACACACAACCTATTCAACTAGTACCTCATATTGCTCTAGTTTCTCAAACCCTTGCTTTTGCTATTGCCTTAGTAGCTCGTATAAATCTTCTTAAAGACGAACTAAAAGAAAAACAGTTTGAAGCACAGACGTTGCAAAACCAAAATGAAGAAATGCTCGCTCGTAATAGATACATAGAACTGGAAAACGAACAAATTATGTCTGAAATGGTAATGGCAGTAAACAATGAAACGGATTTGAGAAATAAAATGCATGAAGATGAAAACAGAAATGCAGAATTAGAACAAGAAATCCAGTTAGAATTACAGCAGAAACAAGAACTACAACAAAAACTAGAAGCCAATCAGCGAGAACTTACAGCCAACTCACTTTATCTCTATCAAAAAAACGAGCTTCTTACTAACCTTCAAAAACAGATACAACAGTTGTCCTACAAAGATACCACAACGCAAAATAGAGAAGGAATTAGAGAAATAAAATCGGCTATCAAAAATGATATTCAGTTGGATAATGATTGGGACAATTTCAAAATTCACTTTGAAGAAGTACACCCCAATTTCTTTACAGATTTAATGGAGAAATATCCTACACTTACTCAAAACGAAGTTCAATTATCGGCTTATTATCATCTCAACATGACAGCTAAAGAGATTGCAACATTACTCAACATTAATCCGACGAGTGTGCATAGAGCAAAATCAAGATTGAATAAAAAGATAGAGAAATTAGAAAATGAAGATAGTTGATTTTATAATAAACGTTATCAAGGCTATTTACAGGTCTAGTAATCAATCAGTTATAGAAAAGTAAAACGGTCTTATTCTTCCATAGTACAGGGTTTGCAAACCCTGTATTATGGAAAAATGAACATTACTAAATTAACCGTGATAACATTTAATTTTTGATAATCAATAGAAAATTATCGACCTTTGTATTTATTTCTTATTTGTGTCATCCGATTATCTACTTTTCATTTTGTTATGCAAGTCAATACTGCCAAATTTTTAGAAAGCAATCCGTCTGTAAAGACTTGTCCTTCTCCTCACATGCCCGAATATGCTTTCATTGGGCGTTCGAATGTAGGAAAGTCATCGCTCATCAATGCCATGACAAATCGAAATAGTCTTGCCAAAACGTCTTCTACCCCCGGTAAAACACAGCTTATCAATCATTTTTTGATTAATGAAAATTGGTATTTAGTAGATTTACCAGGATATGGTTGGGCAAAAGTAAGCAAATCACAGCGTAGAGATTTTGAGGGATTGATTACAGAATATCTTTCTGAACGAAAAAATCTTGTTGTAACTTTTGTTTTGGTAGATATTCGCCACGAACCACAAGCGATTGATTTGGAGTTTTTGGAATGGTTGGCAGAAAATGAAATTCCGTTTTGTATTGTCTTTACAAAAGCCGACAAACTCAATAATAGTAAATTAGTGTCTTCTTTAGATCGTTACGAAACTGTTTTGAAATCTCGTTGGGAAGCACTTCCACCAAATTTTATTACTTCGGCAGTCAAAAATGAAGGAACAGAAGATATTTTAGAATATATAAATAAATACAATGAAGCATTGGAAGAGAAATTTTCTCAAATTCAGCCTGTAAAAGTAACGAAAGAAGAACTTCCTCAACCACAAAAACCAAAAGTAGAACGTAAAAAATACAATCAACACAAACCTTATACTAAAGAAGGAAGCGAAGAAGAAGCTATGAATGATTTTGAGAAAAAATCGTTTGATAAAAGCAAGGATAAAAACGCTCCAAAACCTTCAAAATACGCTTCTCCAAGAAAAACAAACTCAAAATATACTGTTCCCTTTTCAAATCCTGATGCAAATGATAAACCCAAAAACACAGGAAAAAGACCAGTAAGCACAGGTAGAAACTCAAAAGGAACTGCAAAAGCAGGTAAAAAGGAATTTGGAAAAGAAGATGCAAAAGGAAAGTTTTCAAAAGATGCTCCAAAGAAATTCACCAAAAAACCGTACAAAGGAGCAGAAAAAGATTCAAGACCAGATTCAAGACCAGACTCAAGAAAAGATTCAAAGGATTCTTCTAAAAGAGAATTCAAGTCCAACTCTAAAAAATCAACTCCTTTCAAAGGAAAAACAACAAGACCTAAAAAGTAAAGTAGAGTTTTATTTTATTTTTACTATTTTTACAATCTTGTACGAATTGTATTTTATGTAGCTCACTCTTTAGAGTGAGAAAGCGTACAAACAAAATTTTACTTTATAAATCACGTTTATCTATAATAAATCTGATTTTATGATAAAAAACAATCAACAAAACTCTATATAGAATATATGAAACTTAAAGAAGTAGCCGTTATTTCGGGCAAACCAGGACTTTATCAAATCTTAAAACCTACTCGCAACGGAGTAATTATTGAAGCTATTGGAGGAGGTCGCTCCAAAATTATGGCAGATGCAAGCCATCGTATTTCTATTCTGAAAGAAATTTCTATCTATACAACTACTGAAGAAGGTTCTGTCGCTTTACAAGAGGTTTTTCATAAAATGTATGAGAAATACGCACTAAAACTAGACGTAAAAACATCGGACAATGAGGCTTTAAAAGGTCTTTTGAATGATATTTTACCAGAATGGGACAAAGACCGTGTTTATACTTCTGACATCAAAAAATTAGTAATGTGGTACGGAATTTTGGCAGAACATGCACCAGAATTAATCGATCCAGCACAAAAAGAAGAAGATGAAGAAGACGAAAGCAAGGAAGAAGAAACTAAAAAAGAAAACAGTCCAGTTGAAAATCAAAAAGATTTAGAACAAAATCCAGAAGAACCAATTACGATTTCTAAAATGGAAACAGGTGCTAAATCTAAGAAAAAAGATAAAAAAGCAGAAGAAAAATTAGATGCCATCGTAGAAGCTGAAACAACTGCCAAAGACATCAAAGAAAAACCTAAAAAAGCAGCAGCCAAAAAAACAACTGCTAAAAAAGACGACAAAGAAGCAAAGCCAAAGAAAGCAGCAGCCAAAAAAACAGTAAAACCGTCTGCTAAAACGGCACAAAAGCCAACTTCCAAATCGGCTGCTAAAGCTGTAAAAGGGAAAAGAGGAGATAAATAATTTTTTATTTTTTATTATTGTCTTTATAGTAAAAGAACCTAAATAGAAATTTCTGTTTAGGTTTTTATTTGGTTAAAATAATTTGAAATTTAACTCTATAATCCGTAAAATCTGCGTTCCCTTTATAAAAATTTAGCGTACAGAAATATTTCTTTACACAATTTTTGTATAATTCAAAATTAAATCTTAACTTTGCAGTTCGTTAAAAAGCGGGTAGATAACAAAATTTAGACTTTTATTGAGTTTTTAGAACAATATAATAACTCTGAATTTAGAAAAAATAATCGTTTTTAATGCCTCTTAAATACTTTTAGGGATACTTTTGGGTATTTTAAAGCATTAAATGACGTTGTTCTGCCTCTACAATAGAATACCAATTAATTATTTTGAATAATTATTGAAAATTCTGTTTTTATCTAAATTCTAACTTATTAAACTCAAAATTTTTAAAAATCTAAATTTAATTTTATGGCAAAACAAGACAGCATCGAACAAGACGGAACAGTATCAGAAGCATTATCAAATGCTATGTTTCGTGTTTCTCTCCAAAACGGACACGAAGTAACTGCTCATATTTCTGGAAAAATGCGTATGAATTATATCAAAATTCTTCCAGGAGATAAAGTAAAACTAGAAATGTCGCCGTATGATTTAACAAAAGCCCGTATCGTATATCGCTACAAATAAAAATGTAGGTCATCTTTATTTTTCTAATTAATTGTTGCTGATTAAGAAAGAGAATAGAAATGGCGTTCTTTTTTTCTTTATATATAAATAAACTTTTCACATTAATTTTCAAAACTATGAAAGTTAGAGCTTCCGTAAAAAAGCGTAGCGTAGATTGCAAAATCGTGCGTCGCAATGGAAAAGTTTACGTTATCAACAAGAAAAACCCTCGCTTTAAGCAGCGTCAAGGTTAATTTTGTTTTTTTTGATTACAAATAGTTTTAATTAATTATTTTTATCAAAAATTGCGTAACCTTTTTATATTAGGAATTAGAAATTAAGTAAAAAACGAATTTTCGTAACTCGTAATCCATAATTTTTAATTCGTAATTGTATTTAATTAATCATCACTTAGAATTAATCAGCTAATATGGCAAGGATTCAAGGTGTCGATATTCCAGATAATAAGCGTGGGGTCATTAGTTTGACATACATCTTTGGCATTGGAAACACTCGTGCAGGTCAGATTTTAGACGCAGCAGGAGTTGACCAAAATACAAAAGCTAAAGATTGGTCTGATGATGAAGCTAAAGCTATTCGTGAATATATCGGCGAAAACTTCAAAGTAGAAGGTGAACTCAAATCCGAAGTACAACTAAACATCAAACGTTTGATGGATATTGGTTGTTATCGTGGTTTGCGCCATCGTAAAGGACTTCCTGTAAGAGGACAACGTACACAAACAAATGCACGTACTCGTAAAGGAAAGCCGAAAACAGTGGCAAACAAAAAGAAATAATAATTCTCACTTTTGTTCTTATAATTTCATTATATAAGGATAAGAAAAAGTCTAGTAGAAGAAATTTTTTTACAAATTACTCATTAATTAAACGAATTGTATTCGTAATCCTTAATTAGCTACGCTGATTATTTTATAATTTGTAATCCGTAATTGATTTCTAATGCAGCTTAAAAACGTTTAAAAACTTATGGCACAAAAGCGTAAAGACAAAGCCAAAAAACGAGTAGTGAAAGTTGCTGCTGTGGGTCAAGCTCACATCAAAGCTTCTTTCAACAACGTTATTATTTCTATGACTAACGAAGCAGGTCAAGTTATTACTTGGGCAACGGCAGGCAAAATGGGTTTCAGAGGTTCGAAAAAGAACACTCCGTATGCAGCCCAAACTGCAGCTCGTGATTGCGCTCAAAAAGCGTATGATTTAGGTCTTCGTAAAGTAGAAGTATTTGTCAAAGGTCCAGGTTCTGGGCGTGAGGCAGCTATTCGTACAATCCATAGTGTAGGTATTGATATTACGTCTATCAAAGACGTTACTCCTCTTCCTCACAACGGTTGTCGTCCTCCAAAACGTCGTAGAGTATAATTAGTAGCTGACAGCTTCTAAGCTGTCAGAATTACAATAGTATTACAACGACTACATTAGATAGAATTTTCTATCTCGCTTCTTCTCATCTCTAGCGTAAAAAGAGTTGATAGTGAGTTGAAACGATAGGAGTTATTCTCCCTTGTTGCGTGCTTTTAGATAATTATCTAGACTTATTTTTTGTATTTATACTGAATATTTCTACTTTTTTATAGACTGGCTCGGCAACTCTTATTTTTTTGAAAACGGATTAGTTAATACCTTTTCTAATCGTCTGTCTTCTAGGAGATTAAATTAATTATATAGTTATAGTATTCCTACTTTTATATAATTCTGATAAAAAATAAGTAACGTAGAGAAGGACTAGAATACCCCGTTTAGCTCACGACTGTATGAATCCGATAAAAATGTGTGTTCGTTTTCCCAAAAACGAACTATCATATAGAATCAATGATTTGTACTTTTAGAATTTATTTTTAATTTTCGTTACAAAACACGAAAAATACAAACAGTATGGCACGTTATACAGGACCTACGGCAAAAATTGCAAGACGCTTCGGAGAGGCAATCTTCGGACCGAGCAAAGCCCTAAAGAAAAAGCTTATCCGCCGGGTCAGCACGGAAAAGGTCGTCGTCGTAAAGTATCAGATTATGCAGTCCAGTTGATGGAAAAGCAAAAAGTCAAACATACTTACGGTGTACTTGAGCGTCAATTTTCAAATGTATTTAAGCACGCCGTAAGGGCGCAAGGCTCAACAGGCGAGAATCTTTTGAAATTCTTAGAAACACGTTTAGATAATGTAGTGTATCGTTTAGGCATTGCGCCTACTCGTAGAGGTGCTCGTCAGCTCGTTTCACACAAACACATTACTGTAAACGGAGAAATCGTAAATATTGCTTCTTATTCAGTACGTCCGGGTGATTTAATCGGAGTGCGTGAGAAGTCAAAATCTATGCAAATTATTACTGATAGCATTAGTGGACGATCAAACAATCGTTACTCGTGGTTGGAATGGGATAATACAGAAATGCAAGGTAGATTTATGATGTATCCAGAGCGTGATGAAATTCCAGAGAACATACAAGAACGTTTAATCGTTGAGTTGTACTCTAAATAATTCTAGCTTATCTATTCTATTTAAGTTTTTTAATTTATTATTAATTAGATTTAGCTTTAAGTAGAATTATCAGTACAGTTTAAAAACTGTTTACAACCTATTATAGGTTATCAATTCTTTAAAAAAACACTTCAAAATATACAGTAAGTTCTATGGCAGTATTAGCGTTTCAAATGCCCGATAAAGTGGTAATGGAGAAAGCCGATGATTTTCACGGTATTTTCGAATTCAAACCATTAGAACCCGGTTATGGTGTAACTGTTGGTAACGCACTTCGTCGTGTATTACTTTCTTCATTAGAAGGTTATGCAATTATCGGTATCAAAATGGGATCGGTTTTACATGAGTTTTCTACCGTCGAAGGCGTTGTAGAGGATGTAAGTGAGATTATTTTGAATCTGAAAATGTTACGTCTTAAAAAATTAGTAGAAGACGAATCTAGTCAGAAGATTACAATTCAACTTTCTGGAAAATCTGAACTAACAGGACAAGACATCACAGATGCTACTAACGAATTTGAGGTGTTGAATCCAGAATTGGTAATCTGTCACATGGACGAATCAGTAGAACTAGAAATTGAACTTTTCTTAGACAAAGGACGTGGATACGTTCCTGCCGAAGAAAATCGTCAAGCAGAAAATTCTGCCAGCTACATTCCAATAGATGCTATTTATACGCCAATCAAAAACGTAACGTATAGCATCGAAAATACTCGTGTAGAGCAAAAAACGGATTATGAAAAACTCATCATGGACATCCAAACTGATGGTTCTATTCATCCAGAAGAAGCTCTTAAAGGTGCAGCTCATTTACTTATGCGTCATTTGGCTTTGATTTCTGATCAAAACATTACGCTTGATTATTTGGAAACACATCAAGAGGAGGAAGTAGATGAAGAATTTGTAAGAATGCGTAAGCAACTCAAAACAGCTCTTTCAGAAATGGATTTGTCTGTTCGTGCCTACAACTGCTTAAAAGCAGCAAACATTCGTACTCTTGGCGACCTTGTAAGTTTAGAAATTTCTGATATGATGAAATTCCGTAACTTTGGTAAGAAATCTCTTACTGAATTGGAACAACTTGTATCTGATTTAGGGCTTACTTTTGGATTAGACATCGTTAAGTACAAATTAGACGAAGATTAATTTCTAAAATCAATTACGAATTATGAATTACGAAAGTATATCATTAAATTTTATTCTTAATTGAGTTTGTAATCTTTTTATAAAATGTATCTAAACTAGTCTGATTTAATGTTCTACTACTGGCATTTTATACAGAAATTCAGGCAAGGTTTGTTTTTTATTAAAACAAACTTGTCCAAACTTATACGAAAATGAGACACGGAAAAAAATTCAATCATTTAGGGCGTACATCATCTCACCGTAAGGCGATGCTCTCTAACATGGCGGCTTCTCTCATATTGCACAAACGAATTCAAACAACTACTGCAAAGGCGAAAGCATTGCGTAAATACGTAGAACCTTTGATTACTCGTTCGAAGGGTGGAACTCAAAACGACCAACGTGTTGTTTTTTCTTACCTTCAAAATAAAGAAGCTACCAAAGAGCTTTTCAATGAAGTAGCTCGTAAAGTGGGTGAACGTCCGGGAGGATATACACGCATTATCAAACTTAGTTTGTCTCGTGCAGGCGATAATTCTGATGTTTGTTTTATCGAACTTGTAGATTATAACGAGCTTATGTTACAAGAATCAAGCAGCACAGGACGTACTCGTCGTGGTCGTCGTAAGAAGAAAAAATCTACGGATTCTACTTCTGAAACTACTACAGCAAAAGCAGAAACTTCTTCTGAAGCAACTGCAGAGCAACCAGAAACGAAAGAAGAAAACAAAACAGATGAAGACTCTTCTAAAGAAGAAAACTAATCTAAATTTTATTTTCTCAAACATAAAAACCAATTTTTTAAGCCTTTATCGGTTTGAAAAGTTGGTTTTTTGTTTTTATGTAATCTCTCTAAAAAGTATAAGTAACTCTCATTTGATTTGGCGCAAGTGAAAGTGAAACAGGAATATCATACAAAACCTTTGATTGACTTTTGTTGAGAAAATAAGCTGTCAAATCAAAAACAAACAGAAATCCACCTTGCAGAATAAGTGATTTTCCGTAACCTAAAAAGCGATTTTGATTTTTCATTTTAGTTTCGTTTTTTGCTCGTTCTCTCAAATATAATCCTGCTGCCATATAACCGACATCAATTCCAGTATTGAGCAAAAAAAGCGATTCTGTCGAATGATAGGCTTTTAATGTTTGGGAATAATTCAAATCTGCATCTTTTTTTCCAAACAAAAGACTGCTTCCTGCTAAAGCAAAATTGACCGTATTCCAATAGATATTAAACTGATGAAAATATTTATTCTCGCCATTTTCTACGCCTGCTGATAACGTTGCACCACTATATGCAAAATTGGCAACCGACCAACCTCCCAAAACATACATAGATTTTTTTTGAAGAGAAAGACGTTCCTTATTAATTTTAGGTAAATCTATTGTACTTGTTTGTGCGTTGGAAGAGAAAAATATAAATACAAGATAAATTAATAAAAGTGAAGCAAAAATAGAAGATAAAATACTAGATGAGAAAACAGAACGAAAGATAGGATAAGAAGGCTTTTTCATAAAAATAAATTAAGGTTAAAAAATGGAATGAAACAAATCATTCTACTTTATAACTTTATTACCCTAATTTTAGTTTTGAATATGTTCTTCTTAATGCTTTTCGCACAGACTAGGAAGTCTGTGATACATTTATTTCCAAATTTTTAAGAAAATAAATACTTCAAAAAATTGTATCTTATCGTATCTTTACAAAAGGTTTTGATTGTTTAAAAACTTGATAATCAGTTGCCTAACTCAAAAAAATACTACCAGCTATTTCAACCAATTATATAAAAGTAATCTATATGAATTTTCATACCTTAAAATATAGTCCTCAATATAGTTCTACATACATTCACTATTCATTTCTAATTTTTCTGTCATTTTTCTTTACTTCAAACAGCTTTGCTCAAAATTCTCAAAGTTCTGTCCTTTCAGACGGACAGATTTTGAAACTTAAAGTAGAAGCAAATGGAGTTCATAAGATTACCTTTCAAGACCTTCAAACAGCAGGAATTAATCCTTCTACCATAAATCCAAACAACATTCAACTTTTTGGAAATGGTGGTGGAATGCTTCCTCAAGCAAACTCGGAAGCACGTATTTCAGATTTAAAGGAAAACGCTATTTTTATAGAACTCGGAAATGATAATATCTTTAATGCTGGAGATTATATTTTGTTTTATGCACAAGCAGCAGATGTTCATAAGTACGATGCACAAGCAAATGATTTATTGAAATTTAGTTTTGAGAAAAATCTGTATGCTAATTTTAATTATTATTATTTAAAAGCTAATAGCACCTCTAATCAAATTGGAAAGCGAATTCAAACAGCCGAAAACTTGACTGGTGGAACAAAAATTACTACCTATAATGAAATTGCTCATCACGAATTAGAAGAAGTAAATATTATTGGAGATTTGCCAAATTCTGGTGGAGGAGGTTCGGGCAGAATGTGGTTTGGAGAACGTTTTGATTTTGTAAGCGAAGCAATTATTAATTTTGAGAGTGAAGGTTTGGTTACTTCTCGTCCTGTTTTGTTGCGTGCTTCGGCAATGGCGTATTCGGCTCGTGCAAGTGAATACAATTTTTCAATCTCTGGTCAAAATGTTGGAACATTACCGATTGCAGCTTCACAGATTTCTACCTATTCTAAAAAAGGAGATATAAATACAACTACTTTTTCCTCAACGCTTAATTCTCTTAGTTCTGCGCCAGCTTCACTTCCTGTAAAAGTTACTTACAACAAAACAGATAATGCAGCCTTTGGACATTTAGATTTTCTGACTTTAGAGTTTACTCGTACTCTTTCTTTTTACAAACAAAATACTCATTTTCGTTCAACAGCTTCTATTCAAAATGAAATTGTTAGTTTTGAATTTGCTCAAAAACCTGCTTCTATGCGTGTTTGGAACATAACAGATTTGTTTTCTATTCAAGAAATTCCTCAAAATTCTGCCAATCAAAACGCTTTTACAGTTCGTACAAACAGAAAACTACAAGAATTGGTAGCTATTGATATAAATGCAGAATTTCCTAAACCATTAGAAATTACTCCATTAGCAAATCAAAATTTGCATGCTTCTGCTACTCCTGAATTTGTAATTGTTACGCATAAAGATTTTTTAGAGGCTGCACAAAAACTAGCTGCTTTTCATAATGAGAGTGATAATTTAGAAGTTTTGGTAGTAACGGTGGATCAGATTTGGAACGAATTTTCATCTGGAAAACAAGATGTTTCGGCAATTCGTGATTTTGTTCGTTTTTTGTATAAAAATGAAACTGATAAATTACGCTATTTACTTCTTTTTGGAGATACAAGTTATGATTATAAAGACAGGATTTTGTCGAATAATAATTTTGTTCCTATTTATCAATCTAGACAATCGTTAGAACCTGTAGAAACGTTTTCTTCGGAAGATTTCTTTGGGCTTTTGGGGGAAGACGAAGGAGAATGGGAAGAGAACTTTCAAAGCAATCAAGAAGATTTAGACATCGGAATTGGTCGTATTCCTGTCAGAAGTACAAATCAAGCAAACTTAGTAGTAGAAAAAATTATCGGTTATTCGCTTCCTCAAACGTTAGGAAAATGGAGAAATAAAGTAGTTTTTGTGGCTGACGATGGAGATAGCAATATTCATATGCGAGATTCTGAAGAGCTTATCAATATTATTGAAACTTATAATGGCTATCAAGCAGAGAAATTATACATCAATGCGTTTCCTCAAATATCAACTTCAAATGGAAAATATTCGCCTAAAGTTCGTCGAAAAGTTAAACGAAGATGTAAATAAAGGTTCTTTGATTGTCAATTACATGGGACACGGTTCGGAATCTAGTCTTGCAACAGAAGCAGTTGTAGATTTGGCTTCAATTTCGAATTGGAAAAACCTCAATAATTTGCCTATGTTCGTTACTGCTACCTGTGAGTTTGGGCGTTATGACAATCCAGATGTATTTTCGGCAGGTGAAAGATTGATGACAAATGAAGATGGTGGAGGAATTGCCCTTGTAACAACGACCCGACCCGTAACGGCTGCAACAAATTTTATCTTAGCAAAAGCGTTTTATAATAATGTTTTTGAGCGTTTGCCGAATGGAGAAATGCCACGTTTGGGAGATATTATTCGCAACACCAAAAATGAAAGCCTTTCTAAACTAAACCGTAATTTTACACTTTTGGGTGACCCTGCACTTCGCTTGAATTATCCAAAAGAAGAAGCAGTTATTACTCAAGTAAAAGCAAATGGAAATAGTGTAGAATCAATAAAAGCATTAGATAAAGTTACTTTAATTGGTCAAATTGTAAATAATGGCAGTATTAGTTCTGACTTTGCTGGCGATTTGGATATTACTGTTTTTGACAAACCTGCTGAATTACGTACTTTTGGCGACGAGTCTCAACCGATGCTTTTTACTTCTTGGCAAAACGTTTTGTACAAAGGAAAAGTAAAAATTAATCAAGGCAAATTTGAAGTTACTTTTGTCGTTTCAAAGGATATAAATTACAACTTAGCGCAAGGAAGAGTAACTATGTACGCCAAACACGCAACAGAAAATAGAGATGCAAATGGTTTTTATGCAATTCAAGTTGGAGAAAGTAATAACAATGCACCGATAGACAATACGCCACCAACTGCACAAATTTGGATAGAAAATAAAGCGTTTGTTTCTGGTGGAAAAGTTCCTTCAAACACAACACTTTTAGCAGAAATAAGTGATGAAAACGGAATTAATCTAATTAGTTATGGTGTAGGAAGAGAAATAACGGCTGTTTTGGATGGAGAAGCAACACAGACTTTTATCTTAAATGATTATTTTGAGTACGACGAAGGAAGTTATAAAAATGGAACAATTGCTTTTCCGTTGCAAGATTTAACGGTAGGAAAACACACGCTTACATTTACAGTTTGGGATACTTATTTTAATCCGACAACAATTGAAGTTGATTTTTATGTAGAAAATAAGCCGATTGAAGTTACAGAAATCATACCTTTTCCAAATCCGTTTTGGAGTAATGTAGAATTTAATGTTACGCATACACGCACAGGCGATGATATTGAAGTAATTTTGGTAGTTTATGATGTTTTGGGAAGAGCAGTAAGAACTATTCGTCAAGATTACTTAGATAATAATGGTAGTTTCTCAAACCTTTCGTGGAATGGTAGAGATAATGAAGGTACACACGTAAAAAATGGAATGTATATCTGTAAAATCTATATTCATTCTCTTCAAGATAATGCTATCGGAACGAGTACGGTTAAGGTTATTTTGAATAGGTAATGTTTTTACTTCCATTATTACAAACTTTGACAGTCCTTTCAGAAGGCTGTCAATAGTTTTTTTTGAACTATTGTCAGAGTTGTTTTTGGATTACCAAAAACTACTGACAAAGTTTTATAGAGATTTTTCTGACAAAATAAAACCCACGAATTTGCTCGTGAGTTAAAACTAAACTAACATTTTACTGTCTTTCTCAAAATCCTCCAAAGTATAATTAATGGGTATTTTTCTATTTCCTAACTCCTTCTGAAATTTAATTCTGCTTATACCTGCAAATTTGACAGCTTTTCCACTACTAAATTTATTCTTTTGATACAACATAATAGCTATTTCTAGTTTCATCTCTTCTGGAGTCATGTTTATTTCGCTTAGCTCTTTTTCTTCAATTAGTACATTCATAGTAGTTTAATTAAAATATCTAGTTCTATTTATCTAAAACACGATTTATTGACCTATAAAGTTACTTAGATAATTGTAAAAAAAATCACTTAAAACAAATATCATTCGGAATAATCCCTACTTTATAGCGTTCTACTTCTCTTTTGGTTTGCAAATCATATTCAAAAATATAACCTTCTTGTTGGTAATCTAAGGCATCAGCAAAAAGTAATCTTCCGTTTTTTGGAGAAATGACGGCATTATAAATAAGTGTGTTTTGAGTTCCTAATCCTTCTATAAACGCACTTTGAGGAAGACGAGAATCAGTTTGAAAGCTAGAGAGTTGATACAAATTGTTATCAGAAATCCAATACAAATTATTATTATACATACTCAAAAATTTTGGCTTGTCTTCTTCATCAAAAATCCTACTTTCACTACGACGAACATCTGAAAGGGAAGAAGTAATCAGTTTTGCACTTTCTGTATCCGAACCTGCTGCCAGAATCCAAATTCTGTTTTGTGCTTCATCTGCAACTAACCATTTTTTGCCTGCTGGCGTAGTAATGGTATGAATAATTCGGTCGTTATCAGAATCTATAACCCAAACTTTATCGCTTTCTTGAGAAGTTACCCAAACATAATCGCCTAATTTTGCCATCTTTTCTGTCCAACCTGTTGTACGGATTTCTCCTGTAATTCTGTTTGTTTGTAAATCAATTATATAAATTAGGTCTTTGTAAATAGTTGTAACATACGCCTTTGAGTCATTTATTCCGATAAAATAACGAGGCGAATGAAGGTTTTTTATAGTTGCTATTTTGTTTAATGTTGTCGGATTTACGACTTCTACTTTTTGAGAATTATTGACTACAATATATCCTTTTCCGTTGTGAATGGTCATCGATTGCCCTACATTTCCCAAAGGCTCGTTATTCACTCTTTTAAAAATATTATTTTCTATTTTCCCTTTGTTTATTCCATCTTGATGAACAAAAGTGAGCGTAGCTTTTCCCCAATCAAAATTACCCTCATTGACAACAAAAAAGCCATTTTGATAATCTTTTGAAGGCGTTCCAGAATCTATACCGATAGGAGATTGTCCATCCAGTTCGCAAGAAGAAAGAGAAACAGAAAGAAGAAAAGAACAAAGTAAATAGAATAAATTTTTCATAGGTTTTGAATTTGGTTTTGTGTATAACAGACATCCTGTCTGTTGCATTTTTTCAAACAGACTAATAAGTCTATTATACTAAGAAAGTACGAATTATGAAAACAAAAAACTTGCCGTAGGTTATACTTTATTTATATCCTTCTGCTTGAAGATTAAATAATTCTGCATATTTTCCATCTTTTTCTAACAGTTCGGTATGCAAGCCAATTTCCAAAACACCACCATTTTGTAAAACCAAAATTCGGTCTGCCATTCTTACTGTTAAGAATCTATGCGAAATCAAAACGGCTGTTTTTCCTTCAATCAGTTCTGCAAAACGCTCAAAAACTTCGTGTTCTGCTCGTGCATCTAATGCTGCTGTTGGTTCGTCCAAAATGTAGAGTTGTGCATCTCTCATGTAAGCACGTCCTAAAGCTACCTTTTGCCACTCTCCACCAGAAAGCGAAACTCCTCCATTAAATTTTCTACCCAACATTTGATCGTACTTTTCTGGTAATTTTTCTACTACATCATTAGCTAGACTTTTCGTTGCAGCATCTTTTATGAGTTCTTTGTTTTCTCTTTCTCCAATATTTCCGACAGCAATATTTTCAGAAACGGTCAGTTCAAACTTTACAAAATCTTGAAATATTACACCAATTAAATTTCGCAACTGTGTAGGATTGTATTCTCTCAAATCGTGTCCATCTAACAAAATTCTTCCTTCTGTTGGGTCGTAGAGTCTAGCTAAAAGTTTTACAAGAGTAGTTTTTCCTGCTCCGTTTTCTCCTACTAAAGCTAGTTTTTCGCCTTTGTGAAGTGTAAAAGAAAGATTTTTGATAGCATAACGCTCTTGATTTTGATACTTGAAACCTACATTTTCAAACACAAAACCTTTTTGTATCGGATTAGGAACTTGCCTTTGTGTTTCAGTAACAGGAATCAGTGGTTCTAACTCCAAAAATTCAAACAAATCTTTGAGGTAAAGCGCACTTTGAGCAATACTAGAAAAACGTCCCATTATTTGCTGCAACATATTTCTAAGCCTTTCAAAAGAACCTGCTAAAAATGTTAAATCTCCTAAAGAAATTACCTTCAAAATAGTTTGAGAAATAATAATAACATAAGCAACATAATAAGAAGCCGTTCCGACAAGTGAAAAAACAGTACCCCAAAAGGCTCTTTTTTTCGTTAAGGATTTGTTTTCGTTGTAATAATTATCCGAAAGAAACTTAAAACGAGAAGCCAAAAAATCAGACAGACCAAACACTTTGAGTTCTTTTGCTGAAAAATCACTTGCACCAATATAACGCAAATAATCCAATTCTCTTCGCTCTGGAGTCCAACTTAGTGAAAGCGAATACGCACGTTCGTTGAAATGCGTTTCGCCCAAAAAAGCAGGAACTAAAGCCAAAATCAGAATCAAGATAAGCCAACCATTGAAAGCCACCAAACCAATGGCTAAAGAAACAAGCGTAATAATATCTTGTCCTTGCGACAAAACTTGCGACATCAAGACGACACGACCAGAAGTTTGTTGCCTTGCTCGTTCTAGTTTGTCGTAAAAAGTAGAATCTTCAAACTGTTCTAAATCCAATTTTGAAGCGTGTCTAATAAGCTGAACAGACGTATAATTAGCTACCAAATCGCCCAAAAGATTATCGGTAAGTGTAATTACTCTACTCAAAACTTCTGAAAAAATAGTCAGTCCTAATTCTATTCCGACCAAAATCCAAAGGTATTTTGTGTTTTCAGAAATGAGTTCAAAAGCAGTTTCAGAAGCAATTAATCTCACTATTTCATCAATAATAAGTTTTCCAACATAGAGCGTAATGAGTGGAATAATGGCTTTGAACACTCTAAGAATAAGTGTAGTAAGTGCTAAACTAGGGCTTGTTTGCCAGATTAATTTGAAAAAACGAGGTAAATAATTAAGTGCCTTTGCTTGGTCTTTGATAGATAATTTTTCTGCTTCTTCTTTGCGTTTTCTGTTTCCGTCGCCTTTTGCCATTTTATAATTGATTTGCTAATTTTTATTCTTTGTTGCTATTCAATTACAAATTTAAAGGAAAATAGTTTTGCAAATACTTTAACTGATTGGCAAGTGATTTATATGTATTTGGTTTGTAGTATTTGTTTTTTTTATTTAAGTTTTTAGTTTTGTAAAAAGTGAGTAGATTTGTGGGAGTATGTCTGTTGTTGGTCATCGTAACGGCAAGCCGAAACTAAAGACTAACAATGGCTTTTTATTAATTTTTGGAGGTTTGGAAGACCAACAAGAACGCAGTCTTTTACTTTAGCTATTATATAAAAAATGTCTGTAATTGTGTAAGCCGATATGAAAGCCTTGATATTTCGATCATCTATTTTATCAAATAACAGACTTGCCGAAATCACAAAGGGTTCACGATTCAAAGCAATATCTAAAACTACATTGGTATCTATTAATATCTTCTGCATAATTTATAAGTATTTTTTTGATAAATACTCCCATTTAGCATCCTTTATCTCGGACTCTTTCAAAAAGCCTTTCCATTTTTTTACAAAATCTCTTGCAGGTGTAGAAGAATTTTGAAACCTCAAATCACTTTCTATTTTACTTTCAGAAATAGATTTTTCTAAACTTTCCCACTCCAAAAACTCCATTCTCTTTAAAAATGCTATCAGCAAATCTCGTTTTTGAGGTTCTTTTAAATAAATTTTGAATTGTTCCATTGCTTTTAAATTGTTTAATTTCGATTAACTGCTTTAGTTCTACTTACGAAAACTATCTTGAATTAGTTTTATTTATATCTTTCTGCCTGAAGACTAAATAATTCTGCATATTTTCCTAACAGTTCGATATGCGAGCCAATTTCCAAAATACCATTATTTTGTAAAATCTGTTTTTTTTATTTGAGTTTTTTTGGTTTTGTAAAAAGTGAGTAGATTTGTAGGAGTATGTGAGTTTTCTTAGATTTGTAAGTGTTATAACATCAAATACAAACACACGGCTACAAGCCGAATACATATAACTCACTCGTTACAAACGAGCGAGAGCCATTATGTTTTACGAGCGACAGCAGAGTATAGTGCAAGTTATAATCAAAAGAGAAAGAAATCAAATCAATAAACCCTAAAGGGCAAAGTGTAGTACTAAAGCTAACTAAAGAGTTGAATGTATGCAATTTGTAGGTAATAAAGCCACCAGAAGGATTAGCTGTCAACTTATTTAATTCCTCTCTTGGTTCTTTCATATCCTCTACTATAAAGTAGAACTCTTGCTCCCCAATTTCATAGTCGTTTAGTCGGAAAGACGTATTTTCTTCGGCTTCTAGAGTAAAACCATAGGCAGTGACAATAAATGAACTGTTGTAACAATTTCGCTACAAAGCAAAGGTTGAATAAATAATGATATAATATAGATTTTGTTTGTAATTAAAATAAATAAATTTAATTATTTTAATTACAATTTGTTGTTAAACCTATTTCTCTACCTCTTCTTCATACAGAAGCTTACCACCTTTACAATCAAAATGTCGTTCTATTACATCATTGTATTCTTCGTTCATAATATATTCTACATACTCAATGCACATTCCTTCTTTATCAAAAAGTTCCTTTTCGCTCCAAAACCAAGGTTTTTGACCTGATAAGTGCTTATATCCCTCAAATTCTCCTGTTTTATTATAGGTATAATCATAAAGGTGAAATATTTCATCACATTTTTTGGTGTACCTTATTATGGTAGGTATATTTTTGTAGTTTAAAATATGCTTTTCAATTAATTTGTCTCTTTCACTTTTGCTGTTCATTTTTGCATTATACAATACTTTTGATAAAGTATAATTGGTAGAAGAGTTCATTTGGTATCCTTCCATAAACAATAATCGGTTATTTTCTATGTAAGCTTTAGCGAAAAAAAAGGAAGTATCCTTAGGTGTTGCTATTTCATTCTCTACTATTGGAATAAAACTGTCATAGTATTTTATGTTACTCATTTATATTTAGATCTGGTTTTAGTTCAAATTTACCTCCTGATAAACATATGCTATATTGTATTTTCTTTAAGCGGGAGTTTTCTATGTGTTCGCCCCGTTAATCGTAGCCCCTCCAAGTCAATTTGATTCTGTGGTGGCAACGTGGTAAAAAAAATTAAGTCAAAAAATAGACTTTTTCTAATTTAAAATAGTCTTTTTTTACGTTGATAAAATCACGTTGTAGGAAGTCTTCCAATAGCCAAACAAAAAAAACAAACGTTGGGCGTTGTCTTTAGCGAAGCGATGACTACGACCTATCAGTTCATCAAGTCTTAGACTTGCAAGTTAAGTAGATATTTTGTATTTAATTTTCACAGAATTACTTGAAAACACAAGTCTAAGACTTTCCAACTTATATATCCTCATCATAAAACTAAGCTCAACTACGTGGAAGACCAACAAGAACGTAGAATTTAGTCAAACTTAGGATGGGTTTGTATGGATTCTTTCAGTAGTTCAAGAACTGCTTTTAATCCATCTTTAAGCTCATCTATTCCATTCTCTTTTAAAGAATTCGTCTCCTCTCGAAGGATTTTACTTAATATTTCAGCATTTTTTAAGATTTCTGGATCTAGTAGTTCTTTGGTAGTTAGCTCATCTTTCAAGACTTCCCAACTAATTGATTGTTCTTTAATAGTTCTTTCTTTCTGAGCTTCTGTAGAATGGAAGAAGTCCTTAAAAGATTCTTGTAGAAGATCAAGTTTTCTAATTTGCTTTTCATTCATTGAGGTAAGTTTATAATTTAAAAGGTCTTTACTCAAATATTCTATGTTTTTGCTCTAAAGCGTCAAAGACATCTATTGTAGTGACCATTCCTATCTATCCATAATTGCCACAAACTTGGCATGTCCAATAGAACTGTGTAGTCTTTAATCGAAGTACCTCTCAGATCTAGTATTTTTAAATTACACTTGTTTTTAATTATAGATATGTCTGAAATAGGAGTGTGTCCTAAGTTAAGTTCTTCTAGTTTATTGCAATTTTCTAGATGAGAAATATCTTCTACGTAAGTGGAATTTAAATATAGAACTTTTAAATTTACAGCTTCTGAAAGCACGTGGATGGATTTTACATCTGTTTTACTAATATCTAGTACCGATAACTGTTGAACCTGTACTAAAGGAGACAAGTCCGTTACATCTGTTTGGCTCAAATAAAGTTCTCTCAGCGAGATACTAGATGTTATCCAAGACAGGTTGCTAAAATTAGTGCGAGATACATCTAAATATTGGAGATTATCTAAAGTTGATAAACTGTCAAAATTTGTCGTATTTGAATTTCTAAGGCTTAAGTGATTTATACTTAGTAAGTTCTCAAGTACCTCAATATTTGCAACCTCTGTATTGGAGAGGTCTAAATAGCTAAGCTGATTCAACGGTGATAAGAAAGACAAATCCGTGATTCGAGAAAAACTGAAATCTAAGGTTTCAAGAGTCTTTATGCTAGCTAATACTTCCAGATTGTTAATAGAATAAGTACTAAGAATTAATTTTTTTATCTTCTTCAGCTTAGTTAGTGGGTTTAAATCAGCCACAGGTGTATCCGTCAAGTTAAGCGTATGTAATTCCATTAGTGTTTCTAAAGGAGTTAGATCTTTGATGGTTGTATTAGATACATCCAATACTTGTAAACTGCTAAGAAAAGATAGGTGGTCTAATGATTCGATAGAGCTGCTTGATATGTTGAGTTTTCTTAACTGTGGTAAGTGTTTTAAATCAGACCAGTTAGCTAATTTAACCTCTTTTGCCATTAAATCCTCTAGATTGTTTAAAGTAGACAGGGCTTTTATACCGGTAACAGTTGTGGCCGTTATTGACAATTGCTTGAGCTGTGTGAGATTACTCAAAGGAGAAACATTACTTACTTGTGAGTAGTCTAAATGTAAGACCTCCAAAGAGTTAATCTGAGAAATGTGTTCTAACCCTTCTAGCGACGAATGTTTCACCGATAGATGCTTTAGCGAAGTGAAAGTTAATGGGGCTAAATCTTCATCTACCATTTTCATTCTATCCAGAAAGAGCGATTCTAACTTATGTAGTTCACTAAGTGGATTTAGTCCTTTAAAAGGTATTCTACTAATCGCTAGCTTCTTAAGCTTTTGTAAGGGTATCAGGAAACGAATGTTGTCGAACTGAAGTTGCTTTAAAGAGAGTTCTTCCAGCCAAATCATCTGTGCTAAAACATCGAAATCATGAAAGCCCGTTCCATCCAAATTGAGTGTGCGTAGTTGCTTAAATTGTAGTAATTGGTCAATAGAATCAACGCGTCTCCAAGATAGAGAAAGTTCTACCGCATTATTAAGCTTTTTTAAAGGTATAAGATTTGAAATAGCTATTTGAGGAAGTTTGTCAGAAACAACCTCTGCAAAGGGCAATTCATGTAGTTGTGTCGTCTGTAGTAAATCAGGTTTGTTTATTAGATGTTGCTTATTGTGCACTTTTTTTAATGATGATGTGATATTGGAAGTACTGTAAAAACAAAAAGGTACCTGTTCTGGTATATGGCTATGTGTAGTCAGTACCCAGTCGCAATTGGAAACCAAGTTGTGAAAGGAAGCGTACAATATCCTCTGAATCTCACTGTAAGAAGTTAGCAACGAAAGGGACGCTTCTAGCTCAGGAACCATCTCTTCTACTCGAAAACTAGTTGCTATGATGTATGAATTACAAAAACCTTTTATACCCAACATGAGCAGTGCCCGTTGAATGGTAAGAACATCTTTTAACGGGACTATTTGTAAGCCTCTTCCTCCTACCCAAGATTTTCCTAGAACATACTCTACCAATTTTTTAGTAGTTGCGGGGAAACGATCTACAGGTCTTAAGACGGATTTTGATAGACAAAGGTACACATTGATGTTTTGTGCTTCTTGATAGGATGTAATAAACTGGTTGATTAGACTAACATCTACCTTCCGTTCATCACTTTCCAATGAGGAAAGTGGTAACTCGTAAACCATCGTAAAATTCAGTGGTGTAAGGGCAGTAATATCTGGTAACAAATAAGTTGAAAAAGCTGAGGAATCCTCTGGATAACTGTGCTCATTACTATCAAACTTATACAGCTCCTTACGTGCATACCAGTAATGGCTACCGTTAGGCTTTTCATAGTCAAATAATATTTGAGGGGTCTGCTCAAAAGAAAGTGGAAATGTCCACTTATGCTTTTCGAAAGCCAATCCAGCATCGTACCGATGCCTGTCTAAAGTAAGCGGGTGCATTGGCGATTCAGAGTAGATAATACGTGCCATAATTGATGATCGATAATGATTGAATAAAAAAGCTTACTTCTTACGTTTTTCCTTTCCGAAATAGATATGAATGTTTCTTCTCTTCCCGCCTGCCTGAACGTTTGCATTATAGTGAATATCTCTAGGGGCATGTCCATCCTCATGTTTCTATTGCTATGGGAGTGAATCTATCGTTCCCCTGCCCTTGCTCGGCTATCCAAAAATAGCTCTCGCTTGGCTCTGCCGAGTGAGCAGTATGTATTCGGCATCCCTGCCGTGTATTTGTATTTTGCAGTTCGCTGTTTTTCTAATTACAATCACAAATCTAATAAGTCAGCATTGAAAAGAATACGAAAATAGAATAAATAGCCATTTTTTCAAAAAGTACGTGCAAGTTAATACAAATACACGGCAGGATGCCGAATACATATTGCTCACTCGTTACAAGCGAGCGAGAGCCATTTTGTTATGTGTTTTTGGTTTGATTATTATTTTCTTAGATTTGTAACTGTATAATAGAATGCAAATACACGGCAGGATGCCGAATACATATTGCTCACTCGTTACAAACGAGCGAGAGCAATCTTACGAGCAACGGCTGGGGGTAGATTATTCCGACCATCGCAATTATTGGAAATTCGGATTTAGTGCTTTCATGATTACAGATACTTCGTTCTTTAGAAATCCAAACTACCACAAAGAAACAGACACTATGGAAACTCTTGATATTCCAAAAATGGGACAAGTAGTAGATGGAGTTTTTGAGAGTTTGGTAAAACTGAAGTAGAGGTAAGCGATATGACTACTGTACTCTACTATTTTCTGCTTTGAAATTCAAGTTGCAGCGCAACGCCCTTTTTAACTTCACAGATTTGTGTGAGTATGTCTGTTGTTGGTCATCGTAACGGCAAGCCGAAACTAAAGACTAACAACGGCTTTTTTTTAATGCTTTGGTTTTTTTTTGAAGACCAACAAGAACGCAGTTAGTGGTAGTAGTGTCGTTTGTGAGGACACAAACAACGGCAGAGGTTTATCTCAATCTCAAATAAACTTTAGTAGTAAATCTCTTCAAAATCTTCATTTTATCAGTACACGCTATAAAAAATAACTATCTTTACTACTTTCAAAAGAGTTATACATTTTTATTTCAATAAACATGAATTTTTCTAAAAAGATAGTCGTCTTATTTTCTATATTGGTTTGCTTATTTTTTATACAAATTTCTACACAACCAGCTTTTAGCCAAATAAATAATAGATCAAGTAGTCAAGCAAATAGAACTACAAAAGACATTTTACAATCTCGTCCAAAATTAGTTATCGGAATTGTGATTGACCAAATGCGTTATGATTATCTGTATCGCTTTTACAATCAGTATTCCGAAAATGGATTCAAACGATTATTAAACGATGGCTTTTCCTGTGAAAATACGCATTACAATTATACACCCACCAACACAGCTCCCGGTCATGCTTCCATTTTTACAGGAGCAACGCCGACCAATCACGGAATAATAAACAACAATTGGTACAGCAGAGCAGAAGACAGAATTTTTTATTGTACAGAAGATAAAACCGTAACAGGATTAGGAACAGAAAATTCAGAAGATAAAAACGGAAAAATGTCGCCTCGCAATCTAAAAACAAGTACCATTACAGACGAACTCAAATTAGCTACTAATCAAAAATCAAAAGTAATTGGTATTTCGATAAAAGATAGAGGAGCAATTTTGCCAGCAGGACATATTCCAAACGGTGCTTTTTGGTACGACAACAAAACAGGAAAAATGATTAGTAGTACCTATTATTTTGAAAATTTACCGAAATGGGTTTCCGATTTTAATAAAAAAAATGTAGCTGATAAATACATCAAACAGGGTTGGGAATTGCTTTTACCACTTGAAAATTATACCCAAAGTCTGGAAGATGAAAATAAATACGAAGAAAATATTACCGAAACTCAAAAAGCTATCTTTCCTTATTTTATAGATAAATTTGATGAAGAAAAACGTTACAAACAGTTTCTTTATACTGCACCTGCTAATACTTTTTTGAGAGAATTTGCACAAGAGGCTATTTTGAAAGAAGAGTTAGGCAAAAATACCGTTACCGATTTTCTTACCCTTAGTTTTTCTTCTACAGATTATGCAGGACACCGTTACGGTATTTATTCAGTTGAGGTGCAGGATATGTATTTAAGATTAGATAAAGAACTCGCTACTTTTTTTGAGTTTTTGGATAAGAATGTAGGAGTAGGAGAATATACGCTTTTCTTAACAGCCGACCATGCAGGCGCACCAACACCTTCGCATTTACACGATTTGCAATTTGATTCTGATTATTTGGAATGGGATTCTATGAAAGTAGAACTGAATGATTTTCTGAATAAAATGTATGGAGAAGGAGATTTTATAAGTTACTTTAATGATCAAGATGTGTATTTGAATAGGGAATTGATTTTACAAAATAAGCTATCGTTAGAAGAGGTTCAACAACGAACATCCGAATTTTTGATTACTCAAAAAGGAATTTTACAAGCCATTACAGCAACAGAATTAAGCAAACAGATTCAAAGAAACGGATTTGTACAGCTTATCCAAAATGGATTTAATACACGACTTTCGCCAGATGTAGCTTTTCTATTTCAGTCGGGTTATATGGATTCCTATTATAAAAAAGGGGGAACTACACACGGAACACCTTATACGTATGATACGCAAGTTCCACTTTTGTTTTTTGGCAAAAATATTAAGAATGGAAAAACTCATCGCAGAGTAGAAATTACAGATATTGCTGCAACTTTGGCTGCCTTATTAAAACTTCAACAGCCAAGTGGTTGTATTGGAAATCCGATTACAGAAGTCTTTGAATAGTTACCTTGATTAACCATTTTTAAGTTTTAAAAGCAGTTTCTGATACGAAATTGCTTTTTTTATTCGAAATAGTTACTATTTATACTAGAAACACAAGTTTTATCCAAATTTTAAGGAGGTAATAGTATGAATAAGTCAAAAAATAGTATATTTTTGTAAAAAGGGAAACGCAATACCACAAAACGCTACACATTACTTTAACTATTTATACTACACCAACTTAATAATTCACAGAATTATGAAAAGATTACTATTGCCTTTTATTGGCATAATTTGGCTTTTGTTCATCACTTCCACTATGTCTTTTGCCCAACAAAACGGCATTATTCAATGTGCCACAATGGAGAACGATGCCATTCTGAGAGCTAATAATCCTAACTTAGGAACATTAGATGATATGGAGCAATTTTTAGCTCCCATTATCAAAGATAAGAAAGAAGGAAATTCAAATCCGAATGCACATATTATAGATGGCGTTTATATTATTCCAATTGTTGTCCATGTAGTACATAATGGAGAAGCCATAGGAACAGGAGATAATATTTCTTATGCTCGCATTCAATCCCAAATTGCAACGCTTAATGATGACTTTCGTCGTCGTGCAGGTACAAATGGTTTTAATACTCACCCTGCTGGTGCAGATACTAAAATTGAATTTCGTTTGGCACAACGCAAGCCCGACGGAACAGCTTTTACAGAAATTGGTGTAAACCGTATTAATAGAAATACTCAAGGTTGGACAGCACCTCCTTATTCTACCGATTACATAAATACAAATATAAAGCCTTATACCACCACAACACAAGGTTATGATGGGTCAGTTTATATGAGTTTTTGGTGTGTTCCGATTTCAGGTAATATTTTGGGATATGCTCAATTTCCCCAAACTACTTTAAGTGGTATGGGTTGCGATCCTCAAAGTACAGTTACTGATGGTGTCGTTATGACTACTGGTTCGGTAGGGGGACAGACTTCACCAGGTACAACAGCAACTTACGATTTAGGAAGAACAGCTACTCACGAAATTGGACACTGGTTAGGTCTGCTTCATATTTGGGGAGATGGAGATTGTAATGTAGATGATTTTTGTGCAGATACTCCACTGTCTGCTGACCCAAGTAGTGGTTGTCCTACAGGAAGAAATTCATGTACTACAAGTCCTGTTGATATGATTGAAAATTATATGGACTACTCTACAGATATTTGTATGAATATTTTTACGAATGACCAAAAAATTCGTATGCGTACTACCTTAGAAACTACTCGTTTTTCACTTATCAATTCAGTAGCTTCTATTCCACCAAACCCAAGTGATGCAGGAGTTTTGAATATTATTACTCCTATTGGAGATATTTGTAGTGGAACAGTTACTCCTTCGGTTCGTGTCAAAAATTATGGTTCTACTGCTCTTACAAGTGTAACTGTTGAGTATCGTATCGGAACAACAGCAGCTTATACTTCACAGGCAATTACGGACTAAATGTACCTGCTGGTGGAACTACTGATATTGTTCTGAATCCTCTTACAGGTGTTACTTTTGGAAGTTATATATTTGAGGCAAGAACTATTTTGCCAAATAATGTAGCAGATCCTTTTGCAGCTTCTGATTTGTCAAATTCTGCTTTTACTTTAGGAAATGGAGCATTACCTATCTTAGCAGATTTTGAAGGAAATGATTTTCCACCTCCTTCATGGCAACGCCTAAATCCAGGAAGTGATTGTAATCTTTGGACAATTGATAACTCTCTAGACTTAGTAGGTGCTAATGGAAATCGTACAAAAGCAGCCTTAGTAAGACATCATTCTTATAATGGAAATGGGCAAGAAGATATTCTGGTTTCTCCTTCTATTAATCTCACTACGGCAGGGCTTGCAAGTGCAGGTATCGAATTTGATTTGGCGTATCGTCAGAAAACAGGAGGTGGAAACGAAACACTTCGCATTGATGTTTCAACAGATTGTGGTGCTACTTGGGTTGCAACTCCACTCTATACAAAAACAGGAACTGCACTTGCTACTGTAGCTACTCCTATTATTGCCCCTTTTACACCAACAGCAGCCAACCAATGGCGCAGAGAAGTAGTTTCTCTAAATGCTTACATAGGACAAAGCGTTAAAGTAAGATTTGTGACAGTCAATGCAAATGGTAATAACCTTTGGATAGATAATGTAAAAATCTTTGATGCTCGTCCGACAGTAGAATTTGCTTCTACTGCAAGCGCAATTACAGAAAATTCTGCTTCTGGAACAATAGATTGTAGAGGTTATCAAGATGTAACTATTCCTGTTTCTATCACGCTTGCACCTCCAACAGCCACTACTGTAAATGTAGCTGCAACAGGTGGTACAATGAATGCACAAGATTATGTTCTTCAAACGCCTACACTCACGTTTCCAGCAGCAAGTGCAGTTTCTCAAAATGTAGTAGTTAGAGTATTTAACGATGATGCTTTGGAAGTAGTAGAAAATTTAGAACTTACTTTATCTGTTGTAGGAACGACTGCTATTTTGGGAACAAATACAGTACATACACTTACAGTAAATGACAATGATGACATTACTCAAAACATTACTCAAACTTTGTTTTCTGAAGACTTCGAAACACAAACGTTAGGCGCAGTTTCTAATGGCTGGACACAAGCTGCTGTCGGAACAAACACAGGTGTTAATAATTGGGTTTTTGGAGAAAACGGTGGAATGACTGGAACTCGTAGTGCATATATTACACAAAATACTACTACTCGTCCTTTGACATATAACACAGATAATACTTCAAGAAAACGTTTAGTTTCTCCTTCCATAAATACAGTAGGGGCTACTAATCTTCAACTTAGTTTTAATTATAAAGTAGAAGGCGAAGGAACAACTACAATATATGACTATGGTCGTTTGATGTATTCTACTTCTCCAACAGGTCCTTTTACGAATATTACAGGTCCTGTTGATGGAATAAATAGTGGTAATAATGTTAATGCAGCACCTTTCAGAGGACAACCTAATCTTACAGCTTATACCGTTACTCTTCCTGTTGCTTGTCAAAATCAAGCTACTTTATATTTGGTTTGGAGATGGGACAATGACGGTTCGGCAGGTACAAATCCTCCTTTTACAATAGATGATATTGTTTTGACAGGAAGCAGACTACAAGAATATCCAGTAGAAACAGCTATTACTTCAAAACAGGTTTATTTGGGAGCAAACAGTACGGTTTATGTAATTAGTCCAAATAATAAGATAGTGGCAAAATTAGAAAATAATACAACTCATGATTATGGGTGTACTACGGTTGCTATTGATAGAATTGGAACAGGAACTGCTCCTTACGCATCAGCAGGAGCAGCAAACGGACTTACTCAAAAGTCTGTTCGTATTACTCCTACAAACATTTCTACTCAAAATGTAGGTGTTACGCTTTATTATACCAATGCAGAAAAAACAGGTTGGGAAACTGCAACAAGTCTTTCTTGGACAGCCGATGCCAAAATGCAACGTACAGGAGGAGCAATTTCTGCAATCACTCCAACTACAACGACTGCAAACGGAGCAACAAATTCAGACCATGCCATTACTAATTTTGCTTACCTAACAAATAATCATGCAGCTAAAGCAACTATTACAAATGGTTTTGGAAATGGTAATGCTTCTGGTGGTTTTGCTATTGGAAAAGCTATTCTGCCGTGTAACATTTCAGCTATTGCTTATATAAGTCAGACAACTTGTGTAAATACAAATAACAAATATACAGCAAATGTAACAGTTACTTATGCTAACGCAAATGGTAATTTGATAGTAAATGGTCAAACATTTACTGCTACTACAAGCCCACAAACGGTAACACTTACAAACTTAGAATCTGATGGAAATGCAGTAAACGTAACGGCTTCTTTCTCTGGAGATGCAGCCTGTACATTTACTTCAAATGCAGCATTTACTGCGCCAGCAGCTTGTAATGTATTTACTGGAACGGTTACTTTAAGTACAATCACTCCAACTAATTATTGTGCAGGAACTTCAATTTCTGTACCTTATACTACAGCAGGAACATTTGGAACTACAAATGTATTCACAGCACAACTTTCTGATGCTGCTGGTTCGTTTGCTGCACCAACCGTTACGGCATCTGGAACAAGTCCGATTTCTTTGGCTATTCCAACCACGGCTACAGCGAGTACAGCTTATAAAGTACGAGTAATTTCTACACAACCAGCTACTCAAAGTGCAGAAACTACGATTGCTATTAATACTATTCCTACAGTAACATTTGCATTACCGACAGCAAATCAAAACGCTTGTTCAACAGGTGCTGCATTTGTGCTTACTGGTGGTTCTCCTGCTGGTGGAACATATTCAGGAACAGGTGTAAGTGCTGGAAACTTCAACCCCGTTACTGCTGGAATAGGCACATTTACAATTACCTATTCAGTTACTACAAACGGTTGTACTTCAACGGCTACACAAAATATAGTAGTAACTACAGCACCAACAGCAACATTTTCAAACCCTGCAAATATTTGTTCAACAGTTTCTGCATCTCCTCTTTCTGGAGGTTTGCCAACTGGAGGAACCTATTCAGGTGCAAATGTAAACGCTGCAACAGGAACTTTTAATGCAACAGCAGCAGGAGTAGGAACGCATACAGTTACTTATACATCTACATTAGGAACGTGTACGAGTTCTGCTACTGCTACAGTTACGGTAGTAAATTGCCCAACTGGAGGAGGTGGAGGTACACCAACACCACCAACAGTAACTGCTCCAACTGGATTTACTGCAACAGGAGTTTCTACTTCACAAATTAATCTTTCTTGGACTGCCGTAAATGGAGCAACTGGATATATCGTTTATTCAGCAGCTACAGTAATTGCTACCATTAATACAGGTACTACCACTACTTTCCAACATACTGGATTAAATGCAGATACATTTTATCCTTATAGGTTGGTAGCTACAAATGGTGCTACTCAATCGCCAGCAGCTCAAGCAAATGGACGTACATTGCCAAACCCACCAACTATTGTTTCTAATACAGCAAGTTGTGGAACTGGTTCGGCTACGATTATACTTGCTGGAAGTGGCTCGGTATTTAATATTTATTTAGAGGAAACAGGAGGAGTAGCAATAGCACAAACAAGTAATGCAACCTTTGTAACACCTTCAATTAGCCAAAACACAGTTTATTATATTAGTGTAATCGGTCAAGGAGGAAGAGAAAGTGCACGCAGACGAGTAGAAGCAACTGTAATTCCTGCTATAGAAGCCACAATCAGTCAAGGTTTATCTGTTCGTAGTTGTGATGCAACAACAACGCTTACAGCTAATCAAGTCGCAAATGCAACTTATATATGGCTTGTTAATGGAATAGTGATAGAAAATTCAAATGCAAATACATATTCTGCTACTCGTAGTGGAAGCTATCAAGTACGTATAACAAATGGTAATTGCTTTACTACTTCTTCATTTAGTCGTGTTGTCCTTAATTATGCTCCTTCTGCTGAAATTGCGAATGGAACGGTTGCTTCTTTCTGTGAAAACGGAACGCTTAGAGCTAGAGAAACTCCAAATGCAACTTATTCTTGGACATTTGGTACTACAGTTGTAGGTTCAGAAAGAGAAGTTTCTGTATCAGAGTCTGGAGAATATACGCTTACCGTTACAGAAGATGGTTGTTCGGCAACCGATATAATTCAAGTAGTGGTTACTTCTTTACCTTCAGTTTCTGTTAATGCTTCATCGGCTACATTTTGTCCAGAAGAAGAGGTAACTCTTACAACTGACCAAATTGCTGGTGTAACTTACAATTGGAGTAGAAATGGAAGAGTAATTCGTAGAGATGCAGGAAGTTCAATTACTGTTTCTACAAGTGGAGATTATAGCGTTACAATTTCCCAAAACGGTTGTAATATATCTTCTACCACTATAAATGTAGAGCGTTTGAACGTAGAACCTGCTTACCTTCGCACTACCGAAACAACTCTTTTTGTAGAATCTGAAAGTAGTGTTTCAAATGTTACGTGGACAATAGAAGGAACAGATGATGCTTCTTTGGAAGGACAAACAACAGTTACTCCGACAGAAAGTGCTTCGTATTCTGCTTTGGTAACGTATGAAAACGGTTGTAGTATTCGTACTCGTACTGTATTTTTTACGGTTGTGCCTCCAGTAGTTACAGGACAGGAAGATGAGTTTATTAAGGCGTTGCGTATCTATCCAAATCCTAGTACAAGTGGTGTTTTTCAAATTGATTTGGGAGAAAGTACAGGTAGTATTACGCTGACTATAACTGACCAATTAGGAAGAGTTTTGGAAACAGTTGTTTTACCTTTAGATACAAATTCGTATCAATTGGATTTGAGTAAGTATGCTTCGGCACTTTACACACTTCAATTCAAGTCTGAAAAAGGTATAATTACTCGTAAAATTGTTATTGAAAAATAATAGTTTTCAAATTTTGCATATCAAAAAAAGCAACCTTAGAAATAAGGTTGCTTTTTTTATGTAATTTATGTAGCTCAACCTGTAGCTCACTCTTTAGAGTGAGTAGCATTTCAGTATTTTATTTCCTTTTCCTCCAAGACTTTTTCCAATATTTTCTAATCGATTGTTTATTAGATACAATCTCAATATTTCTGTTTCTCAAAACCATTTCTATGACTTCTTTTTTCTGTCTAAATTGAATAACCAAATCTTTTAAAGAAACTCCCTTTAAATAACGTTTTTGTAGTTCATCTTTTTGTTCTTCTGTAAAACGATTTGATTTTATGGTCGTAATGTGTTTAGAATTATTTATGATTACGCTTTCCTCTTGATTCTCATTTTTTGTACGATTAATTTTTTCTTGATAGCCTTGCAAAACCTTAATTAGTTCTGGCAAAACAGAAGAATTTATTTTTATAGATTGTACTTCTTCTTCCTCCTTTTCTTTACGAATGGAAATGGATTGAACGATTTCTACATACAAACTTTCATTTTCGTGTTTCACTAAATCTATCAAAAAAGCACTTTTTGTGAAATTCTAAATGAATAGTTTGTAAAATATCTTTTAGCTCGTTATTTATGTCATTTTTCATTTTGTGATTTTTTTGATGAGTTAAGTTTCAAAAAATACAAAAATTAAAGTACACTTTTAATTATTTCTGCATCAAATTTCCATATTTCATCATCAATAGGTTGATTATAAAAACGTTGAGTAAGAATTTTGTGTACAACGTTTTTTATTTCATTCTCATTGCCCAATCCCCAATCTCCAATCTCTATTCCTGCTCCCAAAGAAGTTATAAAATCTTTCCATACTGGATTTTCAAAAATTAGCATTGGTTTTTGGTAGGCTATACATTCATAAAACTTAGTAGGAATACAGTTTTGAGTACTTTTATTGTACAAGTAAGGCAAAATTACGAAATCTGTTTTTTGAAGTTGGTGCAATAGAATCTGATGAGAAACAGGCTTATCAATATTCTCATTTATCAATAGAATAGAACTTTCATTTTCTATACTTTTCATTATTTTTTTGGAATAATCAGTATCAGAACAATAACCAGTCAAAATCAAACGAGCAGAAAAACCGTTTTTTTGTAATTCTACTTCCAAGTTTCTGAAAAATAAAATACCTTCTAAAGTTCCGTAGGTTTTGGAAAAAGAACCATAAATCAAAAATTGAATTTTCTTTGTTTCTAAATAACTAAAATTGAATTTTTCATTATCAATCAAATCATTCAACTCATTCAAATCATTAGGTAAAAATTTATTCTCCAAAAAAACATAATTTGTCTTCTTCAAAAAAGGCATTTCCTCTAAATAACACCGTTCTGCTAAAAGATATAAATCAATAAAAGGAGAGGACAATTTTTCAAAATTTCGAACGAAAAAAGCAATTAATTTTTTTAGAAGTGTAGGGTAATTGTTTTGATACAAAATATTGAACGCATAATTTTCTTGTAGATCGTAAACAAGTTTTACTGGATTTGATTTTGAATTAAATAAAAATTTGAAAAGCAAAGTAAAAGGGAGAATTTCAACAGCACAAACGATTATAGTTTGAGGTTTGATTTTTAAAAGTTGATTGAAAATCTTGAATCCTGCAAAGAATCGCCAAATTCCTAAACGGTTTTTGTTGTTTTTTGAGTTAAATAATTCTATAAAATCAATAGTAGAATCTATATTTTTTTTGTCAGAATCATTCAAATTACTACTTTTTTCAAAGCCAATTAAAGTTACTTTTTTAAAATCTTTTGAATCACTTATAATAGATTTCGCAATTTTTTGGTATGCACGAACATCATCGACAGGTTTTAAAACTGAAAGAATTGCTATTTTTTCGGTTTTGAGATTTTGAGTTTTATTATGTTGGTTTTTTGTCAAATATTCTGAAATTAAATTCTATACAAACAAAAACACAGACTGGGAAGTCCGTGATACAGAATTACAAATCAACTAATCAAAAGACCATTTTCAACAGATTTGTCAGTTGTGATAAGAGTTACACCATTTTCATCTCCAACTATTCCCAAAACCAAACATTCTGACATAAAATTAGCAATTTGTTTGGGTGCAAAATTAGTAACTGCAATAATTTGTTTTCCTACTAAAATTTCTGGATTTGGATAATTAATGGTAATCTGTGCGCTAGATTTTTTGATTCCAAATTCTCCAAAATCTATTCGTAATTGATACGCTGGCTTGCGTGCTGCTTCGAAAACTTTGGCTTCCAGAATCGTTCCGACACGCATTTCTATTTTTTCGAAATCTGAATAAGAAATCATAAAATCGGGGAGTGGAGAATGGGAAATAGAGAATAGGAATGCCAAAGTTGTATTTTACTATTTATAGAAGAGTAGAAGCTAATTCTGTTTCCTTTAGTGAAAATGAAAACATATTATTCAAAATTCTGACGAATATTTGCAGCCGTTTTTTCAAACTCTTCTTGACTAAATTCTGGTCGCTTTTGTTCAAAGTTCAAATCTGCAATCTTATCAATCGGAACTAAATGAACATGTGTATGTGGAACTTCCAGACCAATAACAGCAACACCAATACGATTACAAGAAATAGATTTTTTCATTGCAAGAGCTACCTTTTTCGAAAAAAGCATCAATCCAGAAAGCTCTGAATCAGATAAATCAAAAATATAATCTGTTTCTTTTTTGGGAACACATAAAACGTGTCCTTCTTTCAACGGACGAACATCTAAAAAAGCAATGTGCTTTTCGTCTTCTAAGATTTTATACGAAGGAATTTCTCCGTTTATGATTTTTGTGAAAATACTCATGTATATAATTACGAATTATGAAATAATCAGCGTAGCTAATTACGCCCTGCTAAAGAAGCGAAGCTAATTAAAATTATGAAATAAAAACAAGACAATTACTTCGGCTAATGCTCGTAATTAATTCTTTTTGTTAGGTGTAGCCAGTTTCATTTCCTGTTCGCAGTCATTAGAAACTCTATAAACACTCATTTTTTCCTTTACAGCAAAACCCATTCTCATTCCTTCAAAGATAACATAAATCTTTTCGTTATTAGATTCTGTTTCTAATTGTGCTACTTGTTTTTGTCCTTTTGCATCATTATAAGTCAAAACATACTTATTATTTTCTTTTTTTACTGAGACAAGTTGATACATCATAATATCATACAATCCAGCCATTACAAACATAGGTTCGCCATTGCTTACATCAAAATAAAATGTACTTATAGGATCGCCACATTGTGTATAAATAATTTCTATATCATCTTCTGTAGCCAAGCCGATATAAGTCTTGTCTTGAAAGGCAGCCAAGTATTTACTCTTATCAGCATTCGAAGCTGCATTTTGTGCTTTAACAGAAAAAGAAATAAAAAACACTAAAAAAACACTAAAAATAAATCCTAAAGATAAAATTCGCAGATTTAGTAGATTTTTATTTCGTTCTTTTGTTTTAGACTCTAGATTGCGAACGGCTACTTTTGTACAATTAGTGTTCGAACTTTTTATAAACTGGTTCATTAAGGTATAGGATTTGAGAGTATAGAATTTAACTACAAACGTATAGATAAACTTAAAAAGAAGCGTAAATTGAGTAAAAACAATTTAATAAGAATTTTTTCAATAAAATGTCAAAAGTAGCGTTGTTTGATTAACGCTTTCTCAAAAAACAAGATTGATAAGAAATTGCTTTATTACGCTTAAGCAAATAAGTTTAAAGCAAATTTTAAGCAAATTTTGTTTAGAAAGGCAAGAAAACAAAATTATTATTAGTAATTTTACTAATTATTTTATAAAACTATAACTAATTTGAATAGTTTTGTGTTTTACAGCAAGAAAGGATGCAAAATCTAGCGCAAATTCAGAGTTCAGAGTTCAGATAAGAGTTCTGAAAACTCACACAAAGCATTCTGACAAAAAAACGCTTGATAATTTTATTAAAAACCTAGTTTGCTTTATAAGTCTTGACAAGTTGAGCAATTACTACTTCAAGTTTATTAATTTGAGCTATAAAACAGATAAGATTATAATTCAAGCAAATAAAAACATTAAAAAGAAACAAAAAATCCATATTCCATATTATGTTTTCAACTATGATCCCAAATTTATCATTTATTCCTTTTAAAAAAACAGGAACATTAAAAACAGGAACATTTTTTATGCTCTTTATAGCATTTCTTTTGTTTTTTGCCAGCCAAACTCAAGCCCAAGTAAGTATGAGTGTAGCAGGGCGTTACCAAAAATTTATTGGAGGCGAAGATCGTTATCCTTTTGGAAAAGTAGAAGATTTTCCTCCTTTTGTAGGTGGAGAACTTCGCTTGAATATTGGGTTGAGCTACAAAACGGCTCTTACTTTGGAAGGCTCATACATGATGGGAATAAGGCGTGGTAAGTTTGCTTATCCAGATGCTATAAGTACAAAAAATACGGCTGCCGAATTAAGCGCAAATCTACGTTATTATCTCTTTGGAGCATATAATGATAGAGGTGGGTTTTATACGTATGGAGGAATGAGTGGAGGAATGTATATGATTGATTGGACATTAAAAGACTACAAACCATCAGAGGGAAGAGAAGCATTCTCTGAACCAAAATATTTCCAAGACAAGCAATTTTGGCTTCTAAGTGTCAATGCTGGAATGGGTGCAGAAGTTTATACAGGCTCTTTTTATATCTTTGCTGAAGGGGGTGCTTCTTATCGTTTTAAGGATTATGTTTCGAATGTAACTACTTATACGCCTCATCTGCATCACTATTGGAGAGCTAATTTTGGAGTGCGTATTCCATTCGGTGGAGTGACCTAATTAAAACTATAATTTACTTTGTTCTTGTAGGTATCTTTACTGACTACATAAATACTATAACTTTGCTTTGATGCAAAACAGTTTTGAAACATAATTTTTAATAGCCTATTCTATGAAATATATTAATTTAATAAAGACAGATAAATTTTTATCTAAATTTGCTTACTTTTTTTTAGCTCTCTTTGTATTTACTGGCATTGCCTGTGAATCTAATAACGACGATAATCCTCTCGAAACTTCTACTATGAAAGGCTATCTTGCAGATACCAACTACTGGTTTTCTAATACTCCAAAAGTGAGAAGTTATGGTCGGGATTCAGTAGGAAAAGATACTATTCTTACTATAGAGGGAGTTTCAGGCATAGATGGAAGTAGTATTTATATGTTTATTCCTTCTCCTGATATTGGTTCTTTTTCTGTAGAAGCAGCTGATAGTACAGACAGTACAAACCGTCCAAGGATGATAGTTAGATATCAAGGACAAGAAGTTCCGACAGGTACAATTAATATTACTCGTTTCGATACCGTTCGCTATATTTTAGAAGCTGATTTTAATTTTGGTTTTACAGGATTTGTAGAAAGTGATAGTGGAACGATAGATACTACTTCTATTGAATTTACAAAAGGTAAAATAAAAGCTGCTTACTTGCGTCGTAGAGATTGAAAGGACTAAAGGTTAAACTCCAATGAGATCAAAACATAACTTTTCCTTTAACTAAAAAAGAAGAAGCCTTTGTAAAAATGATTGGTATTATACTGATCATTTTTAAAAAGGCTTCTTTTGTATAAAATTCAGAAAAGCATTATTGGGAATATTGACGAGAATATCAACAATTTTAACTAATTGCTTTCTCATTTTTGTTTGCTTTCTGCTCAAAAACAAGTTTTGCTAAACGAAGAGATTTACCAAATTTTTCTATGTCTAACCCTGTTTCTATATTGTGTATATTTGCAAAATCTAAAATAGATTCGGTAGGAATATTTCCAGTTAGTTCGTCTTTCGCCATCGGACAACCACCAAAACCCAGCATAGCACCATCAAAACTCCTACAACCTGCTTTATAAGCTGCTTCTATTTTTTCAGTTGCTGTTGATAAGGGAGAATGAAAATGTGCTCCAATTTCTATATGAGAAAATTCTTTGTTAAGCGATTCGAACAAAGGAATAATATTTTGTGCTGTAGAAGAACCGATTGTATCAGAGAGTTGCACAATTTTGATTTCCATTTGATCTAATTTTCTCATAAAAGTAGTTACAACCTCCGAATTATAAACTTCTTTATAAGGATTTCCAAAAGCCATAGAGAGATAGACTACTAAGGTTTTGTTGTTTTTCAAACATAGATTTTGCGCTTCACTTACCAAATTTAGAGCTTCCTGAACTGTCTTTTTGGTATTTCTAATCTGAAAAGTTTCTGAAATAGAAAGGGGGAAACCCAGATAATCTATTTTATCAAATTCGATAGCACGTTTTAATCCTCCATATCCTGCAATAACGGCGAGTAATTTTGTAGAACCAATTGAATACATCTAATCTTTCTAGCACTTCTGCTGTATCTTTCATTTGTGGAACTGCCGTCTGAGAAACAAAACTACCAAAATCAAGCGTATCAAAACCCACTTGCAAAAGCGAATTGAGGTAATTTACTTTACTATCTGTATCTATAAAATGAGATAATCCCTGCATAGCATCACGAGGACATTCTATAATTTTAAGCATTTGAATTGTATTTATTTAATGTGTTTGTGTAAGGTTGGATAACTTTTAATTAATATAACTCTAGTTGTGGATCAAAAGTATTTCAGTAGATTAATTGTATGAAAAAATAAAGTCTTTTTTATAACCCTTCAACGAATTTTAGCTATAGAGTAACGTAATTTGCAAAAAACGTTTGTAAAGAAAGGTAAAACCTAGCAATTCTAATCTGCTCAATTTTGTTGTTCCTTTTTTACAAAATTTCAAATATGGTGTGTTCAGTTTTTCAGAACTGAATAAAATGCTTCCTTAAAAATGTGATTCATGTAAATCTAACGCTTCTAAAGAACAGCAAAGCTATCGCTAAAGTCAGGCGAGTACATATCAAAATTTTCAGGAATATGCCTTAATAATTTCTATACTCTTTAAGGACTATTGAAAATCATTAAAAGTTACGTTGTTATTCAAAAATACAAAAAAAAAGGTAATATGTATAATCGAAACGAGAGCAAGATAATAACTAATCACGATTAAAATGATTTAAACAAAAAATAGGATTTATTCTATATAACTAGGTATTCCATCAACCAACAATCTCTTGTTGGTATCATTTTTAGATTATTTATAACAACATTTATTACGAATAAGTGAGATAAAGTGCTTAACTTTGTAGTCTTCACAAACAAAAGGTAAAAAGTATATAGATAACAGTAAAAATAGATTACTATTCTTGTACATACACAGAAAATTATTTAAACTAATCCCATAAAATCCCAAAAAAATAGATTTGAACGACCTCCGACGATATATTATTCAAGTAGCTATTCTTATAGTGTTGTTAATCTATGGTTTTCAACTACTTTGGTTGCAGGTCATTTCTGATGATTTTCAGCATCAAGCGCAAGATACTTCTACTCGTACCAATATTTTATATCCTCCTCGGGGTTTGATGTATGATAGAGAAGGTAGGTTGATAGTGGAAAACAATCCTGTTTTTGATATAGAAATTATTGCAAGAGAATTTAAGTTAGAACCAAACGACACTACTCGTTTGTGTCAGCTTTTGCGTATTTCTTTAGAAGAATTTAGAGATAAGATAGCAAAGGCAAGGCACGGATTACAGCGTTATAAGCCTTATTTGTTCATAAAACAGATGTCAGTAGAGAATTACGCCAAGATTCAGGATGAACTTTCCGATTATGAAGGAATCTATCCAAACGTGAGAACAATTCGAAAATATCCTTATGCTTCTTTCTCTGGAGGTTTGGGTTATGTACGTGAAATAGATCAACGCATGCTTTCAAAAGATACAGCAGATTACTATAGGCGTGGAGATATGCTAGGCATTAGTGGAATTGAGAGAAGTTATGAAGAAGAATTAAGAGGCAAAAGAGGGGTTCAACAAGTTATGTATGACCGTTTAGGAATTGCGAGAGGTTCTTTTAAAGACGGACAATACGACACACTTCCAGAAGCAGGACTGACCATACAGACAACTATAGATGCTAAACTTCAAAAATATGGTGAGTATTTGATGCAAAACAAAATTGGTAGTATTGTCGCTATTGATCCAAAAACAGGTGAAGTATTATCAATGGTTTCAGCTCCAACTTTTGATCCAAATCTTCTTACAGGAGAAGGAACAGAAGTAGCCAAAAATTACTTGATGCTTTCAAAAGATCCTACAAAACCACTCTATAATCGTGCTTTGCAGGCTTCTTATCCTCCTGGCTCGACTTTCAAGGTGGTGCAAGCTCTTATCGGTCTGCAAGATGGAGTTTTAGATACCGTTCATACTTCATTTAGCTGTTCAAAAGAACTCGTAAATTGCCATAACCACCCTTCACCTTTGAATCTACACGGTTCTATTCAGCATTCTTGTAATCCATTTTATTACAAATCTTTTATTCGAATTATCCGTCAGAATCGTTCTGAAAATGATAAAGAAGATACTCGTCTGGGTTTGGATAGTTGGCACGACCACGCTTTATCCTTTGGTTTTGGTAGAAAATTAGGAATAGATTTGCCTTATGAAAGCAAAGGACTTATTCCTTCAACAGCTTATTATGATAAAATTGCCGAACGTCGTGGCTATGGTTGGAAGTTAGGAAATATTTATTCACTTAGTATTGGGCAGGGCGAAATGAGTGCTGTTCCATTACAACTTGCTAATTTTGCTGCTATTTTAGCTAATAGAGGACATTATTACATTCCTCATGTGGTCAGAACAATTAATGATACTACTTTGGTGGACATTAAATACAGAACAAAACAAAAAACAACAGTTGATGAAAAATATTTTCCTTTTGTAGTAAATGCAATGGAAGATGTAGTGCGTGCAGGAACGGCTCGCAGGGCAAGAATAGAGGATATTGTTGTGTGTGGAAAAACAGGAACAGTTCAGAATCCACACGGAGAAGATCATTCTGTTTTTATAGCTTTTGCGCCAAAAGATAATCCCAAAATCGCAATTGCTGTTATTGTAGAAAATGCAGGTTTTGGGGGTACATGGGCTGCTCCAATAGCTAGTTTGATGATAGAAAAGTACATTAATGACACAATTTCTGATAAAAATAAAAAATACAAAGAAGAAAGAGTACTACAACTTAATTTGATAGAGCAAGAAAGAATACGTTTAGAGAAGGAAGAAGAACGAAAAAGACAGAAATTGCAAAAAAAGAAAAACGATAAAAAGGATGAGAATGATGAAAACGATGAAAACGATGGAAAAAAGACTATTTTGATTACTCAAAATAGCAAGTCATCTAAAAAGGCTGTACAATCTTCTAAGGTCGATTTGACAGAAGCAAAAAAAGAAGATGAAGAATAAAACTAGAAGTTTCTATATGATTTTAGTTGCAAATGATAATTTCTATTTTATTCAAGTCTGTACCCACGGTCTGAATTGGATAAAATAAGCCTTTTGAAATTAGAAATATATATTTTTGATAGGTCTGTACTGTAAGTCTGACCTATCAAAAATACAAGTTGCAACTAGTTCATAAAGAACCAATTAGAATATAGAGTATAAAGCAATAAGCAAACAAGACTTATTTTGTGTTTGCCCAAGTAAGACCAAACCGTATTAAACAAGAAATGAATCCACGTTATCTATTACTTTATTTACCCTTTATTTTAGCTTATCTGACGCAGTCATCAAGTCCTTCATTTGCTTACTGGATAGCTTGGGGTGGGTCATTTTGGATATACTTTATTACTTTCACAGGGGTTGTAAAAAAGCTTCCTACTGATCGCCCTTTATTAAATCAAGTATTCCGTCCTTTCTTTTTGGTGCATCTCGTTTTTTCGGGATATATGTCAGTAACGTCGGTATTTTTTTTCTTAGACTCTATTGGGTATTTGTATTTTGATAAAATAAAGCCTGAAGAATCATATATCTATATATCAAATATTGCGTATTGTCAATTGTTGTACTGCCTAGCACATGCTGCTTATGTACATGGATTGCTGATTTTTCTAAATTATAAAACTTCAAAATATGCTATAAAAGTTTCTCCTAAAACTTCTATTTCTAGAATACTCTTCCTTTCCACACTATTTTTTCTTTTAGGAAGTATCGTTTTTAAATTTTTGCCTGGAGGAGCACAATTTTTGAATCAGTTTACAATTTGTACTTCAATTTTTGCAATATTTTCATTTGGATATGCTTTGTTAGAAGGCAAGAAAAATTACATATTTGTAGCAGGTTTGATGTTTGCATACGGAGAGGTTCAAGCATTAACTTCTGGTTGGAAAGAGCTTACGATTTTACCTATATTATTTCTAGGAGCCATTTTATGGACACAGTACAAAAAAATTATTTTATTTATTTCTCCTTTAATTATATTCTTATTCTTGTTTGTCGTTCCTTATTATACAGGTATTGTTCAAGGTTTGAGTTGGTCAGGAAACACAGATACAACTGAAGCTGCCTTTATTGCACTAAATGAAGTTCAGAAAGAAGGTGTAAATGGATTATTACAAAGCAACTGGTTGTTCTTAACGAATAGATTATCAGAAATTAGTATGTTTATGTTGTATACAGAGAAAGTACCTACTCAAATACCTTATATGACAAAAGAAATTTTATGGCAATCTATTGAATCTATATATCCAAGAATATTTTATCCTGAAAAACCTGTTACAGAAAAATTAGTGATGGAAAGAGTTTATATGTTAGGGGTTATAGATAGGCGTTCTAGTGTATCTGCAAAGCCTGCATTTGTCGTCGACGCATTTCTTATAGGGGGAGAAATAGGTGTTTTCTGTTCTTTATTTGTGTTAGGTTTTATAAGTACTTTATTATCCAAAAAAGCAGAATCATTGTTTGGAGGATATATAATTGGTTCTGGCTGTATTTTTCTAGGATTATTTCTTATTTTATTAAGGGGGAATTCTTTTGAATTTTTAGCAAATGCAGTATTTTGGAGTACAGTTACTATGTACATACTTTTTTATGTAGCTAGAAGGTTTGGAATATTGGTCAAAAATCCTAATATCTAAGAAAAGTATAATTATCTTTTATTTTGTCTTATCTAATTTTTTATTTGATTTCTTTAAAATTAATGCCTTGAATATTCTTCACGTTACGCCTTCTTACAAGCCTGCTTATATTTACGGAGGAACTACTGTATCGATAAGTCAGTTGTGTGAAGCGCAAGCTAAGTTTCTAACTAATCCTGTTAATTCAATTACTCTAACTAAAAACAATAGTATCTCAAATGGCAAAGTAACTGTCTATACGACTACAGCAAATGGAGAAAAAGAACTGCAAATAGAGAGTAATAAACCTGTTTTGGTAGACAATGTAGAAGTTTGGTACTTCAAAAGACAGACAAAAGACCATACTCATTTTTCTATCGGACTTTTGAAAAAACTCTTTCAAACAGTTCGAAAATTTTGATGCCATTCATGTGCATTCGTGGTGGAATACAGTCGTTATTTTCTCTGTATTAATATGTGTTTTGAAAGGTGTAAAAGTAATTGTTGCTCCTCGTGGAATGCTTGGAGAATATACACTTCAATCACAAAAAAAATCTCTTAAAAGTATTTTTCACGATTTTATAGGAAAAAGATTATTAAAAAAGTCATATTTGCACCTAACAGCACAAATAGAGAGGGAAGAAGTAAATTATATAGAAGATAATCGTGTTTTTGTATTGCCCAATCTATTATCTATTCCTGAAAATAGAACAGTAAAAGATGATGTTGAAAGTCAAATCAAATATAAGTCAAAAACCAAAAACCCTAGTATTTTCAAGTTGGTTTTTCTGTCTAGGATTCATCATAAAAAAGGAATAGAAATTCTGATTGAAGCAATAGCTAGATACAACAATCAAACTAATATTGATACAAACTTGAAATTAGATTTGATAGGAAAAAGTGAAAGTATAGAATATGAAAACTCCTTAAAACAGTTTATTTCTCAAAGAAAACTTGAAAACGATGTAAACTGGATAGGCTGGTTAGAAGGAAATCAAAAATTCAATCACTTAAAAAAATCCGACCTCTTTGTTTTGCCTTCCTTTAATGAAAATTTTGCTAATGTAGTGATAGAATGCCTAAGTACAGGAACGCCCGTTCTTGTTTCAGATAAAGTGGGATTGGCTGATTATGTAAAACAAAAAAATCTAGGTTGGGTTTGCAAAACTAATAACATAGAATCTTTGGTGCAAACATTAAATTTAGCCATCAATGATAAAGAAAAAAGAGAAAAAATTCGTCAAACTGCTCCTCAAATTATTCAAAATGATTTTTCTTCTCAAAAATTAGCTCAAAAATATATAGAAATGTATCATAGAATAAAAAATACAAATCAGACAACGTAAAAGATTACTATTCTGTAAAAACATTTTTTTTATTATTTTTTTATTAATTTAAACTATTCTAAATTAGATTTGGCGCAATTCTTAAACTAATTTAGGTTCAACCAAAAGTAAAAACAAAGAAAATAATAAATTTAATATATGAAAAATTCGTGTTCAATTTCTCCATTCTTTCAGATTTTATTAATACAGAGAAAATACATAGTAGCAATTTTATTCTTTATACTATCATTTTTCACATTATCGTCTTCCTTTTCACAAGGAACAAAAAACCGAAGAGCGCAAACAGCTTATCAAAATGGACAAGAGTATATCAAAAAAAGAGATTTTGAGAAGGGAATAAAACTCCTTGAAAGAGCCGTCGATTTGGATAATGACTACTTGGAAGCACATTATGCAATTGGAAAACATTATCATTTGATAGGAAACAGAGAAAAATCAAAACATCATTACAGACAAGCTGCACGCATTATGCCTAATGATCCACGCAGAATAAACTTGTACATGGTAGTGGCTGGAGATTATTTGGAAGAAGGGAAATATGAAGAAGCAAACAAATTGTATCAAAAATCATATCAGTATGCACAATCTCAATCACAAAAAAATATAGTAGTGAGAGGATTAGCTCTCTGTAAATTTGGGATAGAAGGTACAAAAAATCCCTTAGACATAAAACCTCAACGGCTTTCTGATACGATTAATGCCAGAAAATTGCAATATTTTGCCGTTTTGAGTGCCGACGAAGAAGAAATGTATTTTACAGCTAGAGAAAGTACTGATCCAAGGTCGGATGAAGATATTTTGAGAAGCACAAAAAAGGAAGGTAATTGGCAAACTCCAGAAAAAGTAACTGAACTCAATACCCCTTATAATGAAGGAACTTGTACTATTTCGGCAGATGGTCGAACCATTATTTTTACTATTTGTGAAGGTGGAAACAGACAAGTGTATGGACGATGCGATTTGTTTATTAGTGAAAAAAGAGGTGATAAATGGTCAGAACCCAAGAATATGGGCAAATTAGTTAATTCGCAATACTGGGAATCTCAAGCATCACTTTCAGCAGATGGAAAAACAATTTACTTTGTTTCCGACCGTCCAGGAGGACAAGGAAGATTTGATATTTGGAAATCTACTCAAAACGATAGAGGAGTATGGCAGTCGGCTCAAAATATGGGTAAAGCTATAAACACAGCAGGCGATGAAAATAGTCCGTTTATTCACGTAAATGGAAAAACATTATTTTTCGCATCCAATGTACATTTGGGTTTTGGTGGATTTGATTTATTCCGAACTGAAATGGATGAAAGTGAAGAAACAGGTTGGAAAAAACCACAAAATCTGGGTTATCCAATCAATACTTATACCGACCAACATAGTCTTTTTGTTACAGCAGACGGAAAAACGGCTTATTATTCCGAAGGAGAAAACGGAGTAATAGATATAGATTTGGTTAGAAGTGATATTTATAAATTCGAAATGCCACAAGAAATTGAAATCACGATTAGTAGATACATTAAAGGAACTGTTTATGATGCCAAAACAAAAGAAAAACTAGGTGCAAGTGTAGATTTGTACAATCTTACTGATACAAGAGTGCAGTCTTCGGTAAAATCTGATCCACGAAACGGAAGGTATCTTTTTGTATTGAATGAAGGCTCAAATTATGCTTTGAATGTAAATAAAGAAGGATATTTATTTCAAAGTCTTGCCTTTGATTATTCTACAGGAACAAGTGAAAATGTGACGGTAGATATTTATTTAGAAAAAGCAGAAAAAGGATCTAAAGTAGTATTGAATAATATTTTCTTTGATACCGACAAATGGGACTTAAAAGAAGAATCAAAAACAGAACTAAATTTAGTAACAAAGTATTTACAAACAAATCCGAAAATCAAAGTTCAGATTTCTGGGCATACGGATAATGTAGGAGATAAAACTTATAATCAAAATCTGTCTGAAAAACGTGCAACTTCAGTAGTAGATTATCTAATAAATGCAGGAATTCCGAAAGAACAATTAGTAATAAAAGGATTTGGAGAAGCAAAACCACAAGTAGAAAATAATTCAGTAGAAAATAAAGCAAAAAATAGAAGAATAGAATTTGAGATTTTGTAGGAAGTTTATTTCAACAAATTCAGTAGTAAAAAATCAGCTATTCGATTAACTGGATAGCTGATTTTTTTGTAATTAAACGAAAGAAAAATATTTACTTCTTCCCATTCAAAAAGAAATCAAAAGTATCTCCACGAAGTCCTAAACGAATAGTTTCTAGAGGTACAAGTTCATTTGGAGCAATATTTCCGAGGTTTACATTTGCACCGATTAGCTTTATAAAATAAACTTGTTGCGCTTTTTGAGGAGCTTCCCAGATGATTTTGTCAGCAGGAATTTTTGTCAATATTTCTTGTACAAGTCCTGAACGAACTTCACCAGTAGAACGGAAAAGTCCTACATTTCCACCTTCTCTAGCTTCTCCGATTACTTTCCATGCGCCTGCTGCTAGTTCGTCCTGCATGAGTTGAATCCATTGATAAGGAGCAATTATTTTTTCGGCATCTTTTGAGCCTACTTCTGAAAGAACGGTTACTTGTTTGGAGAAACGCTCAATCAATTTACATTTTTCTTCGTGGTCTAAATCCAATGAACCGTCCGAAATTTCGGCATATTTCATATCGTATTTATCCAATATTCTTTGGTATGAATCAACGTCATTTCTGACCAAAAAAGCCTCAAAAAGTGTCCCACCAAAATAAGTAGGAATACCAGCAGCTTTATAAACATCTAATTTTTCTTGTAAATTCTGAATAACGTAGGAAGTAGCCCAACCGAGTTTTACAATATCAATATAATTTCCTGCTACGCTGATAAGGTCTTCTATTTCTCTAACGCTCAAGCCTTTATCCATTACCATCGTAATACCTGATTGGCGTGGTTTGGAAGGGCGTTCTGGAATATGTGAAAGGGAGTAGTTTTGTTCTTGCATTTTTTTGTGATTCTAGTGCAATTTGAAAAAATGAATGTACTGCTTTTTTAAGAGATAATCGTAATTAATTGTTTACGAAAATGGTAAAATCAAAGCAAAATTAGGTTGCAAAGATATTGAATTTGAATGAAAGTTGTGTTACCTCAAATTAAAACGTAAGTTAATCGTATCAAAAAACGGGTGCATAACAAATTGTCGCTCTGATGTTGTTGGTGTCGCTTCGTTAAAATACCAACAACGGTATTTGTTAATTGTATCAAAAAACAAAGATTAAAACTACTATTTTTGTTCTACGCATTAAGAATTTCAGTAATTTCATTTATATCAAAATTAACGTCGTCTTCTCCAATTTCATCGTAAGGATGTTCTAAAAAACTTTGAATATTAGTCAGACTGACTAAAATAAAACAATATAAAACAGGCATCATATACGCCAAATGAGTTTCATATTCGGAAAAAGTATAGGCAAAATAAGGACCGTAAATAATCGGAAACGAATAAATAAAAACGGTGCTATAGGCTCGCAAAGTAATTGGAGTACGATAATAAGCAATATTTCTCATCGTTTCGAAAGCAATGATAGCTTTACTCAAATACTGATTTGCACGAGAAATTTCGGACAAACTTAGTCCTCCTTCTTTTAGGTTTTGAATAAGTTTGGAGAGTTTGTCAAATTCTACATAAACAAGTTTGTCATGTTCAAGTGAACGGTGTTCTTCTTGCATCAATAGGTTTCGGATAGCTTTTATATTTTGTTCAAACTGGTCTTTAAATAGTTTTGGAAATGGATTTGGAGAAATAGTTATCCAATCTCTAGAAGCATAAAAAAGTGCAATAAAATGTCCTTTCACAATCGCATATTGTTCTAACGCCTTTTCCCTTCTTCTGTAAGCACTATTTATCGAAAAAACAATTGGAAAAACAATCGCCAAACTCACTAACGTAAGAGGGAAATTAGCAACCAAACCATTTTCATGACAGTAATAAGTAGAAATAAGAGAAAGAACAGCAACAATAAAAGTCTTGTAATTGACAATCAAAAAAAAGCTACGGAGTGTCTTCATGCAAAAGAATAAAATAGGATTTAAAACACAAATATAAGGCAATTTATGTTTTGTTCATATTCTGTTCACATACAAAACTGATTTATGAGTGTTGATAATTTGTAGCATTATTTTTTTGTGCAAATAGATTTTATTCTATAAATTAGTAAATTGTGTATTCAAAACTAAAATCAACTATTCAATTATGAAATTTAATATCAAACTCACTGATACATTAAAATTTGATGAAGAAGAGTTTTTTACTCTCTGCGCTACAAATCCTGAATTGCGTTTGGAAAAAGACAAACACGGAAATATAATAATTATGTCACCAACTGGAATGAAATCAAGTTTTCTCAATGGAATATTGTTTGCAGAAGTTTTTTCTTGGAATAGAACATCTAAAGAAGGAGCAGTTTTAGACTTTAATGGAGGAATTACTCTGCCTGACAGTTCTGTTCGTGCTGCCGACGTAGCTTTTATTTCTCATGAGAAACTAAATAAATTATCAGAAGAAGAGCTAGAAAAGTTTGGAAAAGTCTGCCCAGATTTTATAATAGAATTGCGTTCAAAGTCAGATAGTATGAAAGAACTCAAAGAAAAAATGGAGATGTGGATAAAAAATGGTGTTCCTTTAGCGTGGCTCGTTGATTCAAAAAATCAAGAAGTACATATTTATAAATCAAATCAACCAACAGAAATAATAAAAGGATTTGATAAAACTATTTCTGGAGAACCTGTTTTGAAAGGTTTTGAGTTTGATTTGAAATTGCTTTTAAGTTAGAAATTTATAACAACTTCTCATCTAAAATAATTTTCACTCTCAAAATCCCAGCAACACTAATTGCATCTGTAATTTCTCCACTCAAAACCATTTCATACGCTTCTTGAAAAGGTAGTTTTTGTAGTTCTAAATTTTCGGTTTCTTCTGGCTGCATTTTTCCTTGTTCTAATTCTTGCGCCAAAAAAACATAACCTACTTCATCACAAATAGAATTTGAAGTGTGAAGTTTCATTATATTCTGCCATTTTTTGGCTTTCAAGCCTGTTTCTTCTTCTAATTCTCGCTGTGCGTGTAAGAGATAATCGTCCGTTGGTGCGCCTCCCATGGGAAGTTCCCATGAATATTCATTTAACGCATATCGCCATTGACCGACTAAATAGGTATTATTTTCTTCATCTAAAGGAACAATTCCGATAGCTGCATTTTTGAAATGAACAACGCCATAAATTCCATTATTTCCACTTGGATTAATAACTTGATTTTCTTTTACATCAATCCAATTATTTTCATAAACGGTTTTTGTAGAAAGGGTTTTCCAGTCGTTTTTTTTGTCTTTATTGTCCATTTTATTTTTTTTAGAACGTAGATGATATAGATTTCATTGATTAAACTATTTTTGATATAACATTTTACCGTTGCTCGTGTCCCACGAGCGACAACTATCTTGTTTTCACACAAATTAAATCATAAAAATTGCATTTCCTTCATTTGTTTACGAACTTTGTAGTTAAACCAAACTTTAGTAGTTGATATTTTATACATTTTATAAAACTATCATTCTACAACAAAGTAAATCAAAAAAAGAAAACATTCAAAAATGCTAAATATACACGACTTAAAAGCCAGTATTGATACAGGAACTGGCAGCAAACAAATCTTAAACGGACTCAATCTTGAAGTAAAGGCTGGCGAAGTTCACGCCATTATGGGACCCAACGGTTCTGGAAAAAGTACGTTAGCTTCCGTTTTGGCAGGAAGAGAAGAATACGAAGTAACAGGAGGAAGCATAAAATTTGAAGGAAAAGACCTTTTAGACCTCGCACCAGAAGAGCGTGCAGGCGAAGGAATATTTTTAGCTTTTCAATATCCTATCGAAATACCGGGAGTAAGCAATGCTACTTTTATGAAGACGGCAGTAAATGAAATCTTAAAATACAGAGGAAAAGAAGAATTAGATGCCGTTTCATTTTTGAAATTAATGAAAGCAAAGGCTGCTGAAATGGAAATGGATTCTTCACTTTTGACACGAGCGTTGAATGAAGGTTTTTCTGGTGGAGAGAAGAAAAGAAATGAGATTTTTCAAATGGCTATGCTTGAACCAAAATTAGCTATTTTGGACGAAACAGATTCTGGACTTGATATTGATGCGCTCAAAATTGTTTCAAATGGTGTTAATCGTTTCAAAAATGCAGATAATGCAGTTATTGTAGTTACTCATTACCAAAGACTTTTAGATTATATCGTTCCCGATTTTGTACACGTTTTGTATAACGGACAAATTGTAAAATCAGGTACAAAAGAACTGGCTTTAGAGCTAGAAGCAAAAGGTTATGATTGGATAAAAGAAGAAGTTAATTCAGTTACCAGTAATCAGTAATCAATTACCAGTAATTAGTTACCAGTAATGAATTTTTACCTCGTTGACGGTTTCATTTGAACCTCAACAACGGTTGATTTAAACAATAATAACCATTTATGACAACTACTTTAGACGATATAAAAACTGCTTTCTTAGCTCCCTTTGAAGAACTAGCCGAAAAAGTAAGTGAATTTACAGGAACAGATAAAGTTTCTCAAGGTAAAAAAATAGCTTTAGAAGCCATTGAAAGAAATAATTTTCCTACACTTAGAGATGAAGAATGGAAATTTACAGAACTAAAATCTGTTCTTTCCAATAAATTTGAATTGCAAAGTAAAGAGGAATCTTTGAATGTAGATTTAGATTTGAATGAATTTGATTATTACTTAAATAAGAATAAAGAATTAAACTCTCATATTCTTGTTTTTATAAACGGACATTTTTCAGACAAGCATTCTTCTATAAAGAAATTAGGAAAGGAAACTGAAAGTAAAATTTCTATTAAATCACTTTCAAATACAGAAACTAGTAATTCAGTTTTTGATAAATTTGAAAACGATTCAGTCAGTATTTTTTCTGATTTGAATTCTGCCTTTGCTACCGATGGTTATGTGATTGAATTAGAAAATAATCAAGAATTGCAGCTTCCTGTTTTTGTTTATTTTGTAAACGATGCAAGTCAGAAAAATACACTTTCGCAGGTTCGTAATTATATTTCTGTTGGAGAGAATAGTCGTTGTACTGTTGTAGAAAATTACATTACAAAAGGAGAAAATCCGAATTTTACAAATATTCTGACTTCTATACATGTAGAAAAGTACGGAAATGTAAAGCATTACAAGATTCAAACAGACCCAAAAAGTCAGTTTCAGATAGGAAGTACACACGCAAAACAAGCCGATAATAGCAGTTTTACAAACACAACAATTTCTCTTGCAGGAAGACTAATCCGTAATGATTTAAGGATTGTTTCTGGAGAACATTGTGAGAGTTTTATGAACGGACTTTATCTATTAAATGGAAAAACGCACGTTGATAATCATACCGTAATTGACCATCAGCGACCAAATTCGTACAGTAATGAAACCTATAAAGGCGTTTTAGATGATAAATCAAGAGCCGTTTTTAATGGAAAAATATTTGTTCGTCAGGCTGCACAAAAGACAAATGCTTTTCAATCAAATAAAAATGTTTTGCTTTCCGATGATGCTATTCTGAATACAAAACCACAGTTAGAAATTTGGGCAGACGATGTAAAATGTTCGCACGGTGCAACAACTGGAAAATTAGATGAAGATGCATTATTTTATTTACAAGCAAGAGGAATTCCGAAACAAAAAGCAAAATCACTATTATTACAAGCCTTTGCAGAAGAAGTTTTGGATAATATAGAAATTGATGTGTTGAGAGAATTTTTAAAGAATGAAATTGAAAATCGATTGAGTGTGTAATACAGTTCGAACACAGAGTAACAGAGAACAAAGAGAATGAAAAATGAAAATTCCTTTTTGAGTACACAAAAAATGTATTTAAAGAGGTTTTTTCATGAATAGATTTTATTTCGTAATTTGATAAGAAAAAAACAAATTACACTTATGAAAACAATTTTCTCAAAGAAAGAAGTATTTTTAATGTCTTTATTTTCGGTCGATACTCTTTTATTTTTTATTTTTAGTGCAGGTTTTTTAGCCGTTATCTATTTTACTGATTTAGATGGAAATGCAAAAAACGTTGTTCCGTTAGCGATTATGTTTTTTAGTTTGCTTGTAATCTTGATTGTAGTGTTGTATTTTTATACGCTTTCAATGCTAAAAAAAATAGTTTCTATTATTCATAATCAAAGATTTGTAGTTACTTCTTTTGATTCAAACTCTCCTCCAAAATTAGAAATCAATAAACATAAAAGAGAGTTTGTTTTGACACTAACTTCTATAAGTATTAGAGGAACTTCTCTTATTATAGAGCCAAAAGAGAAAGATAATTCTTCTGAACCATTAGAAAAACAAGAACTCTATACTCGTTATGATTCTATCAAAAAACTAAATGGTATTTTGAAAGAAATTATAGAATAAAAAATTCCTTTCTGAACAAATTGCTCAAAACAATATATTTAGAAAAGAGTCTTTTTTTAATTAAAATATATTCTGTTTAATCTTCTATTTTATGAATATAAAACTTCCCATCGGAAAAATTTTTATTTATGCACTTATCAATATGTTTAGTTTGGTATTAGTAGCGACAGGAATAATGGCAATTGTTATATCACTTATCTTTTTCACTACAGGAGGAAAAGAAGAAGTAATTAAATATATGAATAAAGAAGTACTTGCACTATTATCCTACATTCCATTAATTTCCTTTATATTTACTTTAACTCATTTTCCTGTATTGCTGTATGAATACCATAGTATAAGAAAAATGATTACAAAATTAGATTATACAGTTGTCAAAATAGACTATCAAAAGGTTCATTTCAAAAAAAGTCAAGCAAATTATACTATCAAAATGCTTGGAGGTAAATGCCCTACTTATTCTCTGAGTTCAGAAGATGGTAAAATTAACACTCAAATTGATTATCTTTCTAATTTAGAAAAATTCCTCTCTCAATTAGAAAAACAAAAAATTCCTTTCTGAATAAATTGCTTAAAACAATATATTCAAAAAGGAATCTTTCATGTAAAAAGTCAATTCATCTGTATATAAAAATAGTTTAACCACCTCTATTAAAGCAATTTATAAAACTATGATTTCAGAATACGAACAAAATAATAAACTGCCGTACTGATAAAAGAACCAAAAAATAGAGCTAACGCCCAAACTACTTTCTCATTCTCTACTACATTTTCATCTTGGACAATATCAACGATGTAATAAATAGTAATTCCCAAATCAGCCAAAGAAGCCAAAAGTATAAGAATAAAGAAAGTAAAGAATCCTCCTATAAATAATTCAGGAGAACCATTAGGAACTTGATTTTGTGAAACGCTAGAAAAGAAAGTAATGAAAGTTCCTATAAAAGCGATGACTCCCAAAATAGTTACTATCAAAGGACCAAATGTGAAAATGCCTAACCAAATCTTTTTACTTTTGCTCATGTCTTTATTTTTTTGTTAAATTGAAGTAGTAAAACAAACAAAACGTTTGTATGTTCCTATACGGATAATTTTAATGAAAAGTTAGATTTGTTTTAAATAAAATTAAGATTTCACTTCAATTTCCTTGTGTAAAGATTCCACAATCTTTTCCCAATCCAAACTTTCCCAATTGTTCTCAATGTCTTTCTTTTTCATGATTTCATTCATAATTTGCTCTTGTTTTTTGCCTGTATTGAGCGCATACGAATACGGCAAATGACTAAAAGTAACCATTGTATATTGTGGAATCCAACGAGTAGGAAACTTTTCGTATAATTTTGCTTCAATCTTTTTACGTAACAAAAACTCTGGATCGGCTACTCTATCACGCATTTCAATAAAATTCTGAACAGCCAAATCTGCAATCGCATTGGCATTCGGAATGCGCTCGTCTTGAAAATCTGAAAACAGTTGTTTCCAATCTGTTTTATCTATTTTGCCATGTTTCTCAAGATGTTTTTCCATAAATTCATTGAAATAAAAACAGTCTTCAAAACCAGAGTTCATTCCTTGTCCATAAAAAGGAACAATGGCATGAGAAGCATCGCCAATCAAACACACATTGCCCTCATACGCCCAAGGAGAACAGCGAATAGTAACCAAAGAAGAAGTAGGATTTTGCTTGAAATCTTCCAATAAAGTTGGCATAATCGGAATCACATCGGCAAAATGAGTTTCGAAAAAAGCTCATTATTTCTTTGTCCGAATTTAATCTATCAAAGGCTTCTTTACTTCCCTTATCGCTCTCAAAAGGCAAAAACAAAGTACAGGTAAAACTTCCATCAATATTAGGAAGCGCAATCAACATAAAACTATGACGAGGCCAAATATGCAGTGCGTCAGGAGCAATTTTATGACTTCCATCTTCATTTGCAGGAATATGAAGTTCCTTATAACCGTGAGGTAAGTAATGCTGCGTATAATTGAAAAGTGGCATTTTTTGCATGTGTCCACGCACAGCCGAAAAAGCACCATCTGCTCCAATAATTATATCAGATTTTATGGTTTTTCTTGTATAATTATCCTCGTTATCTTGTCCATTATTTTGATCGTTATTTTGGTCGTCATGTTCTCCTTTACTCTCAAAAGTGGCTTCTGTATCTCTTATATCTACATCTTCACAGCTTTGATTGAAATGGAATTTTACGCCATGTTCTTTTTCTGCTACGTCCATCAAAACCTCATTCAGAACAGCTCTTGAAACCGAATAAATAGCTTGATTTTCTTTTCCGTATTGCTGAAAAGTAAGATTTCCTTCTGTATCATGCATCATTCTTCCACGCATCGGCAGGGCAACATCTTTGATTTTTTGTTCAATACCAGCTTCCTTTAATGCTCTCCAACCTCGTACACTCAATGCTAAATTAATAGAACGACCACCAACTGCACCAATTTTTCGATAATCAGGACGACGCTCAAAAACTTCTACTTTATGTCCTTTTTTTGCCAAAAAAATAGAAAGTAAAGAACCTACCAGACCAGCACCCACTAAAGTAACTTTTGAAGACATGTGTTTTTGTTTTGTATTAAATGTTTTGTTTAGAAATCTAGTTTTGAATGAATGACAATTTAGTAAAGAAAGTATAGAACTACTTTTCAAAATCAAATATATTTTCTAATTTCTTTATCCATTCATTAAAACGAGAACTTTTTTCTCTTATTTTTACTAATCCAATTTCTTCGGCTAAAATAGAACCATAAACTATTTTGTCATATCCGTCGATTATTCTATTTAGTCGTTTCGAAGGAGCAGTTTCTTTTCCATCATTTATAAGTTCTGGATTCGGATAATTTTCAAAGGTTTCTTTTAATTCCTGTTCTCCTATTAATTCTTGTGGTGGAATATTGTTATGGAAAATAGTTATATCATTAAATAAAAGTCCTTCAAATTCGTGAAGTTGTATGTAAGGTAAATATCTATACCTAAAAGTATCATCGATTTCTAATGACATGGCACTTTCCAAAATGTCCATTCTATTATTTTTGTCGGATTCTAAGTTTGCTTCTTCCCAATTTGGAAAAACATGTTTTCTATTTATTCCGTAATAATCAACAAAAGTAGTAACAAAAGCTGTATTGTCTGTTTTCAGATTCATCAAGATTTGTTTTTTGAGTTCTTCCCACTTTACAATTTCTCCATTTGATTTTTTTATAAGGGGAGTTTGTAGATAAATATTTTTAGATTGAAAATAAGGAATCAGAATAATCTTACAAAATTCTTTTTCAGTATGTCCTTCGCAAATGATAATAATTCGCTTCATATATAATTTAGAATTAGATTTTCTTTAAAGATTAGGCTGTCCTGTTGTGATAATACTTCGTTTCCAAAGGTCGTCTAGTGTATATTCATCAAGCCATTGCTCTAATTCCTCATCTTTTAAGCGTTTAAATTTAGATTCTCCGTTGATTTGATCAACAGTAATAATGTCATGAGGTGCAAAATGACTTATCAAATCAGTAGATTGGGTAGCCAAAATAACCTGTGAGCCTTTTTTAGCTACCGATTTTATCATTCCTGCAAGTTTAGCTATTGCGCTAGGATGCAAACCCAATTCTGGCTCGTCAATAATTATGGTATTTGGAAGCTCTGGCTGCATAAACAAAACAGTAAGTGCAATAAAACGCAATGTTCCATCAGATAAATCAGTTACTCCAAAAATAACATCACTATATTTGTCTGTCCACTGCAGACGAACGTATCCTTCTTTATTAGGAGAAAAATAAAAATCTGAAAAATAAGGAGCTATGGATTGTATTGTTTTAATAATTTTTTTATAAACAATTCTTTGGCTTTCTTGAATTTCGTATAAAAAGGCTGCTAAATTTGCCCCTTCACTATATAAATAATAAATATCATTTTCGACATGACTTAGCTGTGTAAAAGCTGAATGTTTTCCTGTATCATGGAAATGATATTTTCTAAGACCTTCTAAGTATTTTTTTGTGTATTCTGCCCTATAAGCATCTAAATCCTTTAATCTTGATTCCTTTCCATTTACTAAATATTTGGTAATGTTTGTACCATAAATTAAATCTTCATGTTTAACAATAAATCCACCTTCTGAACCAAGTGAAATATAAACTGCATAGGTATTTCTTCCAAATTTCGACTTAAAAAAAATAGAATCAGTAATTTTCTGTCCTTTATGTAAAAATTTATTCGCTCCACCATTCAATGCAACATATTCATTCAACTTTTGATTATACATACGGTTCAAAAAATCAAAAAAAGAAATAAAATTACTCTTTCCACTTCCATTTGCACCAATCAAAATATTGATACCTTGTAATTCTATTTTCTCATCTTTAATTGATTTGTAGCCTTTTATTTCTATAAAATCCATAATTCTAATTGATTTTTTTATATTCGTTAAACGTTATCACGGTTCATTTTCATGTGCGTTCGCTTCCCCAAAAGCGAAAACTTAGGTCGTTTAAATTACCGTTATGCTAGTTCATTTTTGGGGAAATGAACACACAAAGCCAATTACAAAAATAATCGTGATAACCTTTGTTGTAATCCTTCTAATCTTTTCAAAATTACTTATTTTTTCTTGCCTTATGAATTTATTCTCTAAAATAGATAATTTTTCAAACCTCCCTTTCATTCTACCCAAAAAAGAAGGATATTCTTATCTATTTAATGAAGTTAAAAAAGTATTTATCATCACTATTCCGAATGGAAAGCTAATCTACGCACCTCATTTTTTTGATAAAGAAGTAAGCAAAGAATTGATGAATTATTTTATAGAAGTTAAAGATGAAACTAATGAGAATAATTTGAAAGGCAAAGTAATAAGTTGGAGAGAATTTGAGAAAGAAAAATTAGCAGAAATAAAGTTTGCAAACATAAATTGGACACACAATCAAATCAAGATTTTTGGAAAACAGCTTTTCGAACCTCGCTTTTCGGCTTGGTATGGAGATGAAAATGCAGCTTATTCGTATTCTGGTCTAAAATTAAAGCCTAATACTTGGAATGAAAAACTATTGTTCATTAAAAATGAAATTGAAAAATTAATGGAAATTGAAAATGTAAAATTCAATAGTGTTTTACTAAATTGGTACAGAGATGGACAAGATTCAATGGGTTGGCACAGCGATAACGAAAAAGAACTAGGTCAAAATCCTGTAATTGGTTCGGTTAATTTGGGTGCTACTCGTCGTTTTATTCTTCGTCAAATTGATACAACTAAAGATAAAAAAGACAAAGTAGAATTTCCTCTAACTAACGGTTCGGTTTTGATAATGGCAGGAGAGATTCAACATTTTTGGCAGCATTCTGTTCCAAAAGAAACAAAAGTAAAAGAGAATAGAATAAACTTGACGTTTAGAGTTATTAAAGATTAGCAGCGAGGAATGAAAAATGATTGGGGCGAGGGGCGAGAACAGATAGGGAATGGGAAATGAAGCAAAATAATATTATTTTTCATAGGTAGAAACGTTGATAATGGTTAGTAATCTAACCTTAGCAATCGTTGATAATTTTTTTTATCTTCGTTTTGATAAAACACAAATAACAACTTCCAATAAACAAACGAGATGAATAATACGACAACTACTAACAAAGTCCTTTTGATGATTTTGGACGGATGGGGAATTGCAGAAGACAAAAACGTTTCAGCGATTGATGCAGCCGAAACACCTTTTGTAGATAGTTTATACAAAAATTATCCAAACTCAAAACTGCGAACAGATGGAGAATTTGTAGGACTTCCAGAAGGACAAATGGGAAATTCGGAAGTCGGACACATGAATATTGGAGCAGGACGAGTAGTCTATCAAAATCTAGCTCGCATAAATGTAGCTATCAAAAGAAATGAATTAGGTAAAAACGAAGTGCTGCAAAATGCTTTTAAGTATGCAAAAGAAAAGAATGTAAAAGTTCATTTTATTGGACTAATTTCTGAAGGTGGCGTTCATTCTCACTCCTCACATTTAAAGGCTTTGACTACATTAGCAACTCAAGCAGGTTTGAAGGATATTTTTATTCATGGTTTTACAGATGGAAGAGATACAGACCCACATTCTGGAGAAGATTTTTTGATGGATTTAGAAAATCATTTGAAGAAGACAAATGCAAAAATTGCTTCTCTAATCGGTCGTTATTACGCAATGGACAGAGATAACCGTTGGGAAAGAATAAAATTAGCTTACGATGCGATGGTAAAAGGCGAAGGTAAAAAAGTAAAAGATGCTGTTTTAGCTTTGAGAGAATCGTATGAAAATGATATTACAGATGAGTTTTTGAAACCGATTATTATTACAAATGATACGAATGGATCTTTAGCCAAAATTGAAAAAGACGATGTCGTAATTGCTTTTAATTTTCGTACAGATAGATGTAGAGAAATTACGCAAGCTCTTTGTCAACAAGATTTTGAGGAGCAGGGAATGAGAAAACTAGATTTGTATTATGTTACGATGACTAATTATAACAAAAAATTTGAGAATATAAAAGTTGTTTTTAATGATATAAACTTGAGTAATACATTAGGAGAAGTTTTAGAAGCAAACAAAAAAACACAACTTCGTGCTGCCGAAACAGAAAAATATCCTCATGTTACTTTCTTTTTTTCTGGAGGAAGAGAAAAGCAGTTTGAAGGCGAAAACCGAATTATGTGTGCTTCTCCAAAAGTAGCTACGTATGATTTGCAACCCCAAATGAGTGCTTTTGAGCTAAAAGATAAAGTCATAGAAAACTTGAATGAAAGCAAACCTGATTTTGTCTGTCTTAATTTTGCCAATCCTGATATGGTAGGTCATACAGGAGTTTTTGAGGCTGCTGTAAAAGCATGTGAAACCGTAGATTTTTGTGCAAAAGAGGTTTCAGAATCGGCTTTAAAAAATGGATATCAAATAATTATTATCGCAGACCACGGAAATGCTGACAAAATGAAAAACGAAGACGGAACTCCCAACACAGCACACACTACAAATGCAGTTCCTATGTTTTTGCTTTCAAAAGATTCAATTAAGGATAAATATTCTCTTAAAAACGGAAAATTAGGCGACATTGCACCTACTATTTTGAGTTTGATGAATGTAGAAATACCAATAGAAATGACTGGAAATGTATTAAGTAGTCATTCTGTAGCTCACTCTTTAGAGTGAGAAGCGTACTAAGTAGTCATTCGGTACTTAAAAAGTAGCTCACTCTTTAGAGTGAGAAGCGTACTAAGTAGTCATTCGGTACTTAAAAATGTAGCTCACTCTTTAGAGTGAGAAGCGTACTAAGTAGTCATTCGGTACTTAAAAAGTAGCTCACTCTTTAGAGTGAGAAGCATACTAAGTAGTCATTCGGTACTTAAAAATGTAGCTCACTCTTTAGAGTGAGAAGCGTACTAAGTAGTCATTTTATAGCTCACTCTTAAAAGAAAAATAAGGAACAAAAACATTAACTTAAAATACATGCAACAGCGAAATTTACCTCACATTTATCCAAAGGGAGCTACTTTTTTCATTACTTTCTGTCTTCATAATGTAATTCCTAAGAGAGTAGCGAATGAAATTCAAGATAAATATGATACTTTGATAAATGAAATCAATGAGAAAAAACTTTCTAAAGTAGATAAAAAAGAAAAGCTTTATAAGCTAAGAAAAAAATATTTTGCTACCTATGACAAAATTTTAGAATCGTATGCACAGGAAGATGATCATTTGAAAAATACGAAAGTCGCTAAAATAATTATGAAAAAAATGGAAGAATATGATGGAGAAAAATATAAATTACTCTCTTATTGTGTTATGTCAAATCACGTTCATTTATTGTTTTGTACAGCAGGTTATGAGGAAGCTAGTATTAGTGACATAATGAAACTCATAAAAGGAGGTTCTGCTCATAGCATTAATCAAGTTCTGAAAAGAAAAGGAACGTTTTGGCAAAAAGAAAGTTATGATCATTATGTTCGGAATGATAAAGAACTTGGAAATATAATTCATTATATTTTAGAGAATCCTGTACGGATTGGAGTTGTGAAAAAATGGAAGGAGTATTCATTTACCTATTTGAAGAAAGAAGAATAATGCTTTCTCACTCTAAAGAGTGAGCTACAGAATGGCTATGGTACGCTTCTCACTCTAAAGAGTGAGCTACATTTAATACTTATGATTATCAATCTTTTTCGCTGGCTCGTTTATGGAAATTTTTGGATGTCGATAGGTGCAGCACTTATGGGCTTTAGTAGTTATGTTTTGCTCTTTGAAACAGTTCATATCAACTACGAACTTGCACCTCTCTGGATTCTCTTTTTCGGAACACTTGTTACCTATAATCTATGTGTTTTTTATACGGCAGGAACAGCTTCCGAAAAATTTGAATTTATTTACAAAAAAAGAAATATTCTCAAAATTATATTTTTTTTGAGTCTTGTTTTGCTTATTCCTGCTCCTTTTTTTCTTACCCTAAATCAGTTTTGGTTTCTGGTGCATTTAGGTATAATTTCTGTTTTTTATACCGTTCCCATTCATATCGAACTTCCAACAGAGGAAATTCTGGAGGAAGAAATAAATGGAAAAGTAAAAGAAAAGGTAGAAAATAGTATTCAAAAAAGTTATCTTTCCATTCCTGCGTGGCGAAATATTCCCTATCTAAAAATAGTCTTGATTGCTTATGTTTGGGCATCTGCAACCGTTATTTTTCCGATGTTGCACGAACATTTGATTATCCAAACTCCAAAAACGATAGCTTTATTTTTCGAACGTTTCTTTTTTACTTTGGCAATCACAATTCCGTTTGATATCCGTGATGAAGAAGGAGATAATAAAGTAGGATTACCCACACTTGTCAATCTTCTAAATCCACAAAATAGTAAGTTAGTAGCTGTTTTTTTCTTACTTATTTGCGCTGTCTTGACTTATCATTTTCATATAAATTACTTCCTCCATTTTGGAATCGTTTATACAATAACAACCTTTTTAATCTTTGGAAGTTCAAATAAACGTCCAGAATGGTATTTTACAGGATTGATTAACGGACTTTTTGTAGTAGAATTTTTAGTTTTAATATTTGTATAAATTGGCAAAATTAATGTAAAGCTATTCCGTAATCGTATAGCGCAAGCGAACCAAAAATTCACAACTCTAGTCAGTAAAGGGAACAGTATCTGTATTAGTGGATAAAGAAAAACATTGGCGTATCAAATAAATTATAGACACCAAAACCAATTCCTTTATTGGCTATATTTTGATATTGAAAAAGTAGATTTCCAAAAAAAACAGGCTTGTAACGAATCAATTCCAAATCTTCACTATCTGGATTAGTTAAGAGATAAGTAAACTGGTCGTTTTGCCAAGTTAATGTTATACTTGCTGAAAACATAGGTGTAATTTTGTAAGCAATAAAGAAAATCATCCCTGTATTCGGAAACGCCAAAAATTGTTTATCATTTCTTTCTATATCTAACTGTTCTACTTCATTTTTGTATGGATAATGTAAAGAATGATTAGCAATAATTTTTATCTTTTGAGAGTTGTAACAGAGTTTTGCTTCTAGTCCTTGCGTTCCTGTTCTTGAAAAATTAATATAGGGTAATCGTTTGTCTTTTTGGAGAGCGAGATGCTAACAGCTTTGCGCTTTTTGTATCAAAAATGGAATGCTAAAATAGAAAATAGCGATTTGATTAAAAATGTTATAAAAAAAAGCAGGTATTACAAAATAGGATATTTACTTTTCAAACATTCTTCAAGAGAGTAAAACAAAACTATTTCTCTCCAAAAACGGCATTTTCTATTTCACTAAATGGCAAATGGTCTGGAATATCTTTTCCGTAATAGGCTTTTATAATATTCAAGTTTTCATCTAATAAAAAATCAGCAGGAATAGAATGAATTTGAGTTTCATTAGAATTTATTTCATATCCTTTTTCTACTAATTTGGAATGAACAGCCATTTGTGTTTCTGAGTTAATTGTACTATTAAACTTTTCGACAGAAACTTCTGTACCATATTTTTCAAACATTTTTCTATCAAAATCAGCAATAATCGGAATAGGAGAAACGCCTTTGTGAAAAGAACTACGCAAGACCACTTCTTTTTTGGCTTCCAAAAAGAAAATCATTTGCAAATCATCTTTCCACTTATCATTTTTTATTGTCAGTTGATGAATTCTAAAATTACAAAAGGGACAAGCTACATTTCTAAAAAAAGAAATCAGTATTTTCTTGCCTTTATTCTTGTAAACAGACAAATCAATTTCTCTATCAAAAATATCAGTAAGAGAAAATAAGGGAGCTGACTGACCAGCTTCTAAACGTTTTGACATAAGTATATTTTGGTTATATGAAAAGGAAGAAATTTGAACACCAATTGAGCGAAAAAGAATAAGATAAAGAAATAATTCTAAATATTCTCAATAAAAGTAATTGCAAAAATGAAGCTATTTTACAGAGCAGCTTCTATCGTTTCGAAGGGAACATGGTCGGCTGCATTTTTTCCATAATAGGCTTCTATAATATTCAAATTCTCATCTAATAAGAAGTCAGCAGGGATTGTATTTGTAAGCCCTTCACCAGAATCTATTGCCAAACCCATCTTCCTAGATGTATTGAAAGCAGCTCTTCTTTCACCTGAAAGCATTGTAGAAAGCCATTTGAGAGTAGATTTTTCTATTCCATATTTTTGATATAACACTTTTTCTTCATCGCTAATAATCGGAATTGGAGAAACGCCTTGATGAAAAGTGCTACGCAAAATAACTTGTTTTTTGGACTCCAAAACAAAAATCATTTCCAACTTATCTTTCCATTTTTCGTTTTTCTTAGTTAGTTGATGAATACGGAAATTACAAAAAGGACAAGCTACATTTCTAAAAAAAGAGATGAGTATTTTTTTTTTCTTGTTTTTATAATCAGACAAACTAATCTTTCTATCAGAAACATCAGTTATAGAAAATAATGGAGCAGGTTGGTTAGCTTTTAAGTGCATAGTTTTAGAGGATTTTCTTGGGTATATAATTAAAAATTAACGAACACAAAGGCGTTTGGTTGCCTCATTTAGTCAATTATAACAAAATATGAGTAAGCTCGTTTTACCATTCTAAGTTTTATCAAAATAGCTTACCAAACACACTCTTTTTTTTTATATATTGCGTTTTAAATCCTTTATCTAAAAAGAAGTTTGATTTAGTAAAATCTTTTATTCAATTTTTATCCAAAAAAAACTATATATGAAAGCATTAAAAATCCACGTTTTGGCAAATGAAGACAGTAATAAAGAAGCCAAAAACTTAAAAAATTGGTTAGAAAATGATGAAGACCTTGATTATCAAAAAATAAATCAAGAACGTGCAGCACTAAACGAAGATGAAGCTGGAGGAATGATTGAGCCTATTTTAGCTGTCGTTTTGGGTGCGCCTGCTGTTGTCCAACTCGTAAAAGCACTTCAAACGTGGTTTACACAAAAAGGAGAAACTCAGCGAGGAGAAGAAATAAGTGTGGAAATAGAAAAACCAGACGGAACAAAATTGAAAGTAAATGCAAAACAACTCAACGAGCAATCAGCAGAACTCATTAGAGATTTGTCTTCTCTTTTAAAATAATTTTTTCACTATTCTTTTTATTAAACACAGAGTTTATAGAGAATAAAATTAATCTAATTGTATTCAATTTTATATTTCTAAAATCAAACTTCTAGGTGTATTTCAATTCTAAATTCTTACTTAATTTCAATGAGGTTAATCGATGCAGCAAAGACACAGGCCGTTCTGATAGGCATCAGCAGTTACGCTGCCGATGAGTCGCTGCACGACCTTACTGCTGCAAAAACAAATGTTAATAGATTAGAAAAAATTCTTGCTTCGCCTACTGTGGGTATTAATAAGGAAAACATTACCACTCTTCACGATGCCAAGCAGCCACAAGAAATATTGCGAGTAATCAAAACGGCAGCTCAAAACGCCCAAAAAAGTTTGATTATTTATTACTCTGGACACGGAATTTTAGATGAAGATTTCAATCTTTATTTGAGTACAAGTGAAAGCAAGGTAGAAGATATTTTTTTTACTGGCGTTTCAATTGATGCTATCAATAGAGTAATTCAAAAAGAAAGATTATTAGTTGTTTTGGTGTTAGATGCGTGTTTTAGTGAAAAGGCATTTGAGCAGTTTCGCAAAACAAACTTTTATGTTTTGGCTTCTTCAAAGAAAAATACACCTTCAAAATATCCTATAGAGGAAGAGTACTCTGCTTTTACAAATGAGTTTCTTTCTATTTTGGAAAATGGAATTAATATCAGAAAAACTGAGCTGGCATTACGTGATATTTATCTTCAATTAGAAAAAAAATTAACTTCAAAAGGGTTTCCACAACCTCGTCAAGCAAACACAAACTTGGTTCAGGAATTGATTTTTGCAAAAAACAATTCGAATACCGTTGTTCCTTCTACGCAGCTCAATCGCACTATTATTTTGCCTGTCTTTTATGCCGTTGCAAGATACAGAAACTTACAAATCGGAACGGTGGTAGAAGATAATGACAGTTTAGAGATTGAAAATCCGTTTGCCGATGATGAGCTAAGTTCTTATTTTGAGGACGATGAAGGAGATACAAATTATACCGAAAACCTTCAACTGACACAACGAGCTAACCAAATAGTGCGTTATTATCCTCTGTTTATTGCAGAAGAGCTGAAGCGACTCTTTGCGCCTGCGCCTTCCGAGCAAGAGCGAAATTTAGGTAGAATAAATCAAGTTCTGCGTACTTATTTTGCTACAATGCGCTATATTTCCTATGTTCTTTTAGCAGAAATTTGGGACGCAAAAGTAAAAAACTCAATTCCACTTTCTGCTGTATTCAAATCTCTTTTTGCAGAAATAGATAATCCTACCCCTTCTATTTTCCTGCCTTTGATTGAAGAAATTTTGGAGTTGTTTGAGAAAAATAACAGAACGCCTTACGTTTCAGAACTAAACAAATGGAAACAGGAATTAAAACAAGAAAAATTCAAAACTGCTTATTATTCCTTGGAAAGTTTATATCAAAATTGGAGAACACAAGCAGCTACTTGGAACGAATCAAAAATAGAAGAACAGTGCCAAGAAGCCGAAAATAATTTGACTATTATTTTAGAACAATTAGCTTTTCTTACTGTATACGAGCTTATTTCTATTCGAAGTATTCGTGTCATCAAGCTCAAAAATAGTGATGCTGATTTTGTGCATTCTTTAAATCATCTTTTTGCAGATACCAATCAATCGGGACAAATAAAAAAAGAATCTTTAAATTTTTATACCGATAGTCATTCGGTTTGTATTACAAAACAAACTAATTTGCGAGAAGAAATACTGAATCTTTCTCCTTTATTTTTTGATAAAAATACATATAGTAGTAATATTCCTAGTATTTATTTTTATGAACGAAAAGATAATGTAACAGGAGGCTATTCTTATCGTCCTACTTTTTCTAGAGATGTTGCTGCCGAAGCATTGGCTTCTACGAATGGAGATATTCGTCTGTTAGGACTTTTTGAGGAGTTTAAGAAAAGCCTCTCTTAGCAGCAACTAGTTCAAGCGTTAAAGCCTGAACCAGTTATTGTTACAATTTCAAAATTAATACTCATTTTTATAAATTTTATCTTCGCTTTGATATTTGGTTATCAATTCCTTTTGTTTTGCCTTATTTTTGTTTTTGATAGCCTCATAATATGGTTTTATCATAGCAGCCGTTTCTGTGTCTGAGTAACTACTCGTAACGGTCTGATAGGCTTCTTCATAAGGCTGACTCAACTGCTTAGTTTGATAATCAAAAAGTGGCGTATTGTCCATTCCTTCAAAAAGTACTGTCAAATAGGATTTCTTAGACCATTTTAACTCTTCCATTAGCGTAAGCGAAAAATCTGGATTTTCTTTGATAAAATTCTCTGCCCAAATTACACGTTCTGCCAAACGAGTAGGAGAAATAATCAAGCCTCCATCACTTGCAAAAACTTCTTTGGCTTCTTTATTTTTTTGGATTAAATATTCTTTCATCGGCTCTGAAACTTTATCATAAAAATAATCTTTCAGAAAATCTCTGTTTTGAAGGTAATACGTACTTCCTTCTGTCATTCCAATTCCAAAACCACTGCTTGCAAGCTCTTTATTATAGGCTCTCATTTCTGGCGAAGCATCTTTTCCGTCATTATAACCATTATAAATTCCTGCAATCGCATCATATTTGTCATATTCTCCTGTTTGGTCTCCTTCTTTAAAGTGCTGATCGTCCAAACTCATCACGAGAGAGTTATATAATTTATTAAAGATTAAAAAACCTTCATTAGCTTGCTCTGGTGTAGCATCTGTATATAATTCTTGGAATTTTTGAGCAGCCTGTTTGGAAGAAATCATTTTCGAAGTATCTAGATTAGATACAAAAGTTTTATATTCTTCTGATGGATTAACTGTTTCTACAATTGTTTCAGTTTCTACAGTTACAGAATCTGTGTTATTATTGATAGTTTCTTTGTTGTCATTTCCCCCACACGAAAATAATAATCCACTAGAGAAAGTAAGAAGTAACAAAAAGAGTACAGAATACAAATTAATAGTTTTCATAAATGAGTAGTTAATTAAGAAAATTTTGAGTTTCAAATTTAAAGGTAAAAAATAAAATTGTGAATCATCTTTTCAAAAGCTATAAATTCTATTTTTCAAAAGTTATAAATTCTATTTTTCGAAAGATTTTAAATTATAATGATAAATCCTCATAAAATGACAACCTCCATACACCCATTCTCCTTTGTAATTTTGTCTTGATGCTCCACCCTCTTCTATTATCATTCTCCAGTCTGCATTAGGCTCTTTTTCTACAGCTTTTTTGATTTCTAGCCAAGTTTTCTCATCTATCTCTGTTTTTTCGTTAGTAAATAGATCTGATAGTACGACTTCTCTGTCTTTAACCAAAGTAATTCTATAAGAAATCTTGTAATGAGAATCTAAAGGACAGTTACGAATAAAAGAACTATCTGACGCCACTATTTCTGCTCTCAATTTTCTAGGAAACTTTTTCTTATCTGTCTTATCTGTTATAATTATAAAATCTGGTTTTCCAACGAATCTTATATTATACTTTTTGCTAGAGAATAATTCATCGTTATAAAAAACATCAACACTTAAAGTAGATGAATAAGGGACAACTACGATTTTTTCTTTAGAAATAATTTGATAAATATTTCCTCCCTTTACTTCAAAGGTAATTTTAGTAGTATCTATATCTTTTGGATAATCAATAAGAATCTCGTTTGCACATTGTAAATATAAGTGTGTCTTTGTAGTATCTATTTGAGCAGTTGCTGAATAAAAAAACGAAAAGAATACAGCAAATAAAAGAAAAATCTTAATATCCATAGTAAAAATTAGTTTGATTGAAATTCAATTCTAAAACCTAAACTTATTTCCTTTGTGAAACTGTTTATTTCCTCTGTGCCTTAGTGGTAATTCGCATTCAATTCTAAAATCTGACTTCTAAAATCTAAATTAGTTTTAAAACGGGTATCCAATAGCAATATTGACGGCTGAATTTTGAAATGGAGCTTGAAAAAGTTTATTACCAACCCAACGCTGAGAAAGTGGAAATGTAGGATCGTATAATCGAATTCCAATATCAGCACGAACAATCAAGAATGAAAAATCTAATCGAAATCCTATTCCTGTATTGAGTGCAATTTCTTTCCAAAAACGATTAAATTCAAATTCAGAATTGGGTCTTGCTTTGTCCTCCGACATCATCCAAACATTACCAGCATCAAAAAAAACTGCTGTTTCTACATACTTCATCAAATCTCTTCTCCATTCAAAGGAAAGTTCTAGCAAAAGTTCTCCTGGTTGTTCGAAGCGAGAATCATATTCTCCATTTGGAAGACGTGGAGAATACGACCCTGGTCCTAGTCTTCTTGGTCGCCACGCCCTCAGACTGTTTCCCCCTCCTACAAAAAAGTATCTTTCGTAAGGCAAAACACTTTTTCTTCCAAACGGCTTAGCAACTCCTAATCTAGCCCGATACGCCAAAACACTTTTTTTACCAATGGGTTGATAATATCTAAAATCGGTGTCTGTTCTGATAAAACGGTAAAATGTAAGTGTATCACTTAATATTTCGGTCGAATCTAGTCGATTTCTATTATTCAAACTCAAAAAAGTTCCTCCATATTCAGCAAATTGTCTGAGATAACGAGCCGTTTTCCTATCAAATAAATTATCGTTGTAGGTATAACTTCCACCCACAGTTGTAGTAAGCGAACGGCTAAAATTAAAAATCAAATTATTTCCGTTGGCTGCTAGTTCTTCCAAATTTTCTAAAAAAGCTGCGTTTATTCGTGTTGTATTGGTTAGCAAAACATCAATAGCATCAATCTGATAGGTTTTATACGGTATTTTGTTCCAGTTATAACGCATCGCAAATTGTGCATTGGTACGAGTATATTCGGGTCGGTCGGTATTAGCATACCCTATTTGAAACTGTGTCCGGGCATTAAATTTTCCAAAACGCTGTTGTATTTTTTGAGAAAATGGAAGCACAAATTGAGGAAGCGTAAGATTGGTACTAAAATTAAACTGCTGTGTTCGAAGAGCTTGGTTCAAATCTACATTCAAACCTTGAATAGCAGCTTGATACTCAATAGCACCACGCCCATTAAACTCCAAAAGCTCACCACCACCAAATGTATTCCTGTTCAATAAAGAAACACTAAAAAAGGGACCTGGAATAATCTGACTTACATTTACTCCAATTCCTCCTTCCAAAGAAAGGTTGTATTTGGTGTGTGAATTAGCAAAAATAGTAGTTACAAATTTTCCTCCTGTTGTGTCGTGTCTCATATTTACGAAGCGAAACATATTGAGCTGAATAAGCGAACGCTGCGTTTGTGCTTCGTGTTCTTGATTGTAAAATTCATCTGGACGAAGCTGAATTTTATTATTCAATACTCGTTTTGAGTAATTTTCTTTGTGTTCTACATATTTTATATCTTCATAATTAGAACGTTTGGGAATATGTTGAGTTACTCCAAAAACATTCCCATCGATAATCATTTTGACAGAATCCACTACAAAACGCTTATGTGTTCTATTTTTTTGAGTTGGTGTAGCTAATGGATTTTCGATAGCAATTGTAATATCAGACAGAAAAGGAGCATCTTCTAATAAAGAATCAACATCAAAAAAGACAAACTGTTTGGTAAAATCAAAATAGCCATTATTTCTCAAATGATTAGTAATTCGTTCTCTTTCGGCTCCTAATTTAGACTCATTGTATTTTCCTTTTTGATTGAAAAGCCGTTTGCTACTATCTGCAAAAACAAGCTGCCTGATAGTAGAATCTTTAATTTGATAATCAATATTGCGAATGCGCTGTACTTTGCCTTCATAAATTTTATAGATTACAACTACTTTTTGAGTATCGTTTTTGTGATAAGAAATTTCTGGAGTTACGGTATTCGAAAAATATCCTTTTTGACGCAAAGCCAAATTCATCTGGTCGGCTGTCTGTTGCATCATTGTTGTATCAAAAATGGCTGGCTTTTCTCCTAGTGAACGCATAAACCAGTTTCCATTTTCTATTTTATCGTTTGCTTTTAGTAATTTTTTATCATATTTATTTCTTATTCTATTTCGCTTATTGATTTGCTTCTGCGTGTCTGCATTTTCATATTCTGCTAACTTTTTGTCATATTTTAATTCTAATTCTTCTTTATCTTTAATAAAATCTAAGGAATCTTGAGTAGTATAATTGCTTTTTCCTAAATAATAAAAGTACAAATAAGGAGTAATAGGCAAATACAGAATACGCCTGTTAGGTTGCTGACGATAATAACCAGCAAGCTCATCAGAATCTACTTTGTTTGTTCCTTCTATTTTTTGTTTGTACAACAACTTTTCATTGGGCGCAAGATTTTTGGTAGGCACACAAGAAATCAATCCTACAAAAAAGGAGAAGATAAGAAAGAGAAGTAAATTTTTTTTCAAGGTAAGGGAGTTAGAAAATAAGGAAATGGGAGATAGGTAAATACAGAAATTCAACTGATTACTGGTAACTGGATTGCTGTTGTATAGAATTCTTTTCCATAATTAGGTTCGAAATAAGCCAAATCTTCAAACTCTTGATTGTGATATTTTTGGATAGCTAATTCTCCTATTTCTTTAGCAGAGGGTAATGTATCTGAGATAAAAATAGCATTTTTGTTTTCTCCTACAACTGCTTTACATTTTTTTAGTTTTTCTTGATTATCTCCAAAAAACAGAATTTTGTTTTCAGAAAGTTCTTTTTTAAAGCTATTCTTATCAATTATCAAAGCTGTATCATTTAAGATATAATTTAATTCTGTATCAAAAATAGCTGTAAAAACTTCCATTCTACGAGCATCCATCAAAGGACAAAGAAAATAATTAGATTTATTTTGTTCTTCCTGACTACTTAAATCTTTTGCCAAACTGACCATAGAAGCAGACCAAGCTTGTAAAGAAGGAATGCCAATAAGTGGAATAGTAAGTCCTGTACAAAGTCCTTTTGCCGTCGAAACGCCTATTCGAAGTCCAGTATACGAACCAGCACCCGAACCTACTGCAATGGCTTTCAACTCTGAAAACTTAGTTTGTGTAGTGTCTAATACAGCTTTTACTAAAAGGGTAAGGCGTTCTGCGTGTTTTCTTTGTTCATGTAACTGGTGTAAGGCAAGTAAATTTCCTTCCAAATCGTGCAGCGCAACCGAACAAATATGAACAGACGTTTCAATACTTAAAATCATAAATTATACAATTTTTATTTTTGAAAAAAACAGCTTGGATAATTGAATAAACAAAGATAAAAAAAAGAGTCAAGAAAGAAGCGAACGAGGTAGCGAACAAATAAATAAGGAAGGTTATGCCTAAATTTGCTTAAAATAATTTCCATTCTCCTATTTTACTTCTAAATTTGTACCAACAGAGAAATAAAAATGTATGTGTTTCTTTGATGGCTTTCAAAAAGCTTTGCTTAAATTTTCGCCTATACATTACCTATATTTTGTCTATTTTTTGTCTCTTTGCTATCTCTACTAAACAAAACTACACAATTACTGTTTTGTAGAAAGATTTTGAACAAGGTTTATACAATTTAGAAGATCTATTTTTTTAATTATACATAAAATTTTTAATTTTTTTTGTGAAAAACATATCCAAAGAATTTAAAGTCGGTTTGCTCGTAGTGGTAGCTGGCGCACTATTATATTTAGGTTTCAATTTTTTAAAAGGGCGTGATTTCTTTAGTAGCGACAACACCTTTTATACGTTTTATGATGATATAGACGGACTTACTGTTTCTAATCAAATCATAATAAATGGTTACGCCGTTGGTCGTGTCAATGGAATTGAACTGCTTCCCGAGCAAAACAACAAATTAAAGGTTACCCTTAAGGTCAAAAAGTCAATTGGCGTTACAGAGGGTTCTGTTACAATGCTTGCCGATGGTGGTCTTTTGGGAGGAAAACAGATAAATCTCGTTTTAGGTAAAGGAAAAGTTTTAGAATCTGGTGATACACTCAAAGGAGATGTAGAATTAGGTCTAACAGATATGATTGCTGAAAAGGCTGGTCATTTAGCTCAAAATATAGATTCTACAGCTTTAGTGTTGAAGAATATGCTTGTAAAATATGAAGCCATGAGTGGAAGTATTGGAGAAATATTAGAAAATACCAAAATGACAACTTCAAGTATCAATGGGATCTTGTCGGATAATCGTCAGCAACTCAAAAATATCACGGCTAATCTGGCTGCTCTTACTTCTTCTTTGAAAGACACAGAAGCACAATTCAAACCTATTATTGCAAAACTAAATACCTTTGCAGAGTCACTCAATGAATTAGAATTAGCAGAGATTAGTAAGAAAAGTAATGAGCTTTTAGCAGACCTTAACAAAACTACTCAAGCCATCAATAATTCGGATGGGACATTAGGAAAACTCATAAATAGTGATTCTTTGTATCAACAGCTCAGTTATACGGTTTCCGATTTGGATAGATTACTGATTGATTTGAGAGAACATCCACAACGCTATGTTCATCTATCTGTTTTTGGTAGAAAAGAAAGCAAAGAAGAGAAAGACAAGAAAAAAGAAGACGAGAAGAATAAGAATGGCAAATAAAATTTACGATTGTTAGGTTAGATTATTACCCATTATCAACGTAAACAATAAGAACTACTGCTTTTGCTTTAACGATACGAACAGAAAAAACGGAACACCAACAACTTACACACTAAAAATGCTAAACGAGAGCGAACTTTCCATTTTATTACAAAACAAATCGGTTAGAGAACCTTTAGATTCTTTGCGAAGTGAGTTTTTTTCTGCTTATACGGAAATTCGTCCTTTAGATGAAAAAGATTTTTTTGCTCTTACACTTCTTGCTCCTTCTATTGCAATTGCGCTGGCAAATGGAAGTATTAGTCTTTTTGAAGAGCTTAGTCTTACCAAAAAAGCCCGTATGCTTTCTCGTCAGGAAGATGCTTTTCGTACCAATGATCCACTTTTAGCAGCTTTAAAACAACTTACAAAAGATTTTAAACGCTGGGAAAATAGTTTTTATGAAACCATCAAAACAGCTATGTACTCCTCGTTACAGAAAAATGAACTCCTCTGGTTTCATTTGCATGAAGAAAAATCGGTAAGTAATAATTGGAAAAACGATGCCTTGAATGCACCTTATGTGTTGGTAAAATTTTTAGTTTTGCTTTTTTTGGAAGAAGAAAAAATAAATACTACGCCTTTGCTTTCTCAAGTCGAATATAAAAAACTATTGGAAATTGGAGAGAAATTAGAACTTACAAACTTTCCTATCTTTGAAAGTTTTTGTAGTGTTTTTGATGTGAGGTAGAATCTTATAAAAATATAGGGCATATTCATAAAAAATTTGATGCGTACTCGTTTACTCAGAAGCGTTAGTTTTACCTGAACCACACTTCTATGGAAGTATTTTATTCAGTTCTGGGCAACTAAACACACATTTTTGTTTTTATGAACATGATCTTCAAAAATATACAATAAAAATTTAATCCATCAAGTAAAGATTTTTACCAACAAATTCGTAATTTGGAACTAATTCTATAAAAGACTAACTATTGAATTAATTTTGACTTACAAATGAAAAAAATATACTCTCTTCTCTATTCTCCTCTCTGCTCTTATTTACTCATTTTTTTCGTATTTACATTTGCCTTTATTTCTCCACATAATACTTGTTTTGCTCAATTCGGACAAATAGAATCAGGAGCAAGAATCTATGGAATGGGCAGAACTTCGCTAACTGTTTCTGACTCGTGGGCAGTTTTGAATAATGTAGCTGCACTTTCAGAGGTAAAAGGAACAGAGGCTTTTTTGGGTTATTCTAATCGATTTACACTTTCTGGACTCAATACACTTCAAGCAGGAGCTACTTTTGATGCTTTTTTTGACGGAAAAATGGGAGTTGGAGTTACTCGTTTTGGGGATGATTTGTATAACGAACACCGTCTGGCAGTTGGTTATGCTCACAAAATAAGTAATATGAGTATCGGTATTCAAGTCAATTATTTACAGACTTCTATCCAAGGTTATGGAACAAATTATAATTTTGCTTTAGAGATGGGAGGGAAGGCACAGCTTTCTGAAACGCTCACTCTAGGAATGCACATTTTTAATATCAATCAAGCAAAAGTTTCTGATTTTGAAGACGAACGGATTCCTACAATGATGCGAATAGGAGTTTCTTATCGCCCTTCGGATAGAATTTTGGTAAATTTTGAAACAGAAAAAGACACAGAATATCCAGCTTCATTCAAAGCAGGTTTGGAGTATCAAGTTGTCAATCACAATGAAAACGAAGTTTTTATAAGAACAGGAATTACGACTGCCGAATTTTTGGCACATTTTGGAGTAGGTTATTACAAGGGAAGCTTTGGTTTGGATTACGCCTTTACTACATTACCACAAGTTGGTTATTCGCACCATGTCGGTTTGGTATATCGTTTTGGAAAGGCTAGAAAAGGAAATGAAGAAGACAAAGAAGAAAATAATGTAAATGTTCCTCACTAAAACCAATTTGGAAATTAGATTTTAGAAGTTAGAATTAAATATAATTCTATTTCTCTACCTTCTAAATTTATTTATCTTTGATGTTACGCAACATCAAAGTTTAGAGAAGTTTAGACCAAACCCACGAAAGTAACCACTACTTTTTACATCAATCTACTTTTCCGTTTTATTAAAATTACTCCTTTTATTTCAGAATACAGTAGAAACAAAAAAACGAAGAAGGTGGTGGTAGCTTCCACGAATAAATTCGTGGGTTTCATTTTAATTGCGTAACATCAGTATCTTAGTGAAACTTAATTCAACCTTGTAGTTTCAGAACTTAGTGGTTAAAAATGTATTTTGTTATTTCTTTACTTCTACCTTCTAAAACTAAAAACAATTTAGGAGTTAGAATTAAATATAATTCTATTTCTCTACCTTCTAAATTTATTTATCTTAGTGAAACTTAATTCAACCTTGTAGTTTCAGTACTTAGTGGTTAAAAATGTACTTTGTTATTTCTTCACTTCTACCTTCTAAAACTAAAACCAATTTAGGAGTTAGAATTAAATATAATTCTATTTCTCTACCTTCTAAATTTATTTATCTTAGTGAAACTTAATTCAACCTTGTAGTTTCAGTACTTAGTGGTTAAAAATGTACTTTGTTATTTCTTCACTTCTACCTTCTAAAACTAAAACCAATTTAGGAGTTAGAATTAAATACAATTCTATTCCTCTACCTTCTAAATTTATTTATCTTAGTGAAACTTAATTCAACCTTGTAGTTTCAGTACTTAGTGGTTAAAAATGTACTTTGTTATTTCTTCACTTCTACCTTCTAAAACTAAAACCAATTTAGGAGTTAGAATTAAATACAATTCTATTCCTCTACCTTCTAAATTTATTTATCTTAGTGAAACTTAATTCAACCTTGTAGTTTCAGTACTTAGTGGTTAAAAATGTACTTTGTTATTTTTTCACTTCTACCTTCTAAAATCTGACTTTTAAATTTGTTTATAATTCCTTGACAATCAAGACATAAAAAGATAGTTCAGAAATAATTCAGAAATGAACTAAAATAATTCAAAAATAGTTTGGATTTGTGAATACACTATACTACTTTTGTAACACGATTCAAGCGGATGTGGCGAAATTGGTAGACGCACTAGACTTAGGATCTAGCGCCGCAAGGTGTGTGGGTTCGAGTCCCTCCATCCGCACTATTTTTTTTATAGTTTTTTTTAACTTATTTTTGAAGATAATGATTTATTTTTAAAATAGTTTAGAAACAAAATTTATAAAAATACTGTGTTTAATAAAAGCAAAATTTCTCTTATTTCTTTTAAACTGCATCTAGTTTGATTGCCTAAATAAGAGAAATTTTTGTTTACAAAAACTTTTTCAAAAGATAAGTCTGATATGTTTTTTTAACGCAATCAAGTTATTTTTTTCAAAAAAAAGTTTTTAGTATTTATCAAAATAATAATTCATTTTATCACGCAGAATTACATCTTTTTAATACTCTAATTTTAAATAAGAAAAAAGTAGTTCCAAAATTTATAGACTATCGTGGAAATTAAGTTGGACAAAAAAAACGAAACAAACGCTTTTATTATTGTTTCGGTAAAAGAAGAAGATTATAAAGCCAAATATGATAAGAAATTAGAAGATTATCGCAAACAAGCTACTATTAAAGGTTTTCGTCCAGGCAAAGCTCCCTTGAGTTTGGTAAAGAAGATGATAGGAAAAGAAGTGAGAATGGATGAGGTAAACGATGTCGTAACAAAGGGTATCAATGATTATATTCAAGAAGAAAAACTAGATTTGTTGGGTGCACCACTTCCACAAACAGAAAATGTAGATTTTGCCAAAGCAAAAGATTTTGAATTTTCGTATGAAATCGGTTTAGTTCCAAATTTTGATTATGATATTTCTGAGAAAGTAGAAGCTGCTAATTACAAAATTGATATTACTTCAAAAGAAGTAGATACTTATATCAACAACCTTCGCACTCGTTTTGGAGGCGTAGAAAATCCAGAAGTATCTGATAAAGATGATTTTGTGTATGGAGAAATTTATAAAATACAGGAAGACGCAGAAGAAAATGCTTCGAAAACGTTTTCAGTAGAAACACTTATCCCTACCAACAAAATATCAGAGTCGCAAGTAGATAAGTTTATAGGCGTAAAAGGAGGAGATACATTTACTTTTGACATGGAAGAAGCTCTTCCAGATGCTAGAGAAAGAGGGTTTGCATTAGGCTTAGAAAAAGAAGATGCTGCCGAACTTAAAGGAGAATTTACGATGAAGGTAGAAAGTATTACTCGTCGCATTGCTGCTGAGTTGGATGAAGAGTTTTTCAAAAAAATAGGTGCTTATAAGCCTGTCGAACCAAAAATGGTAACCGAAACTATAGAGGGAACGGAAGCAGAAGAAGCACAAGTAGAATTGGAAGAAGATAACGAACCAGAGGTAATGAACGAAGAAGAATTTCGTAATGAAATCATGACACGTTTGAAAGCAGATTACGAAAAAGAAGGAGAAGCACTTACAGAAATTTATCTGCGTAGAGATTTGATTGAAAATACAAAAATGGATCTTCCTGATGATTTCTTGAAACGTTGGTTGATGTTTGCTAATGAGGGCAAATTTACCAAAGAACAAATTGATGAAGAATATCCAGAATTTATCAAGGAAATGAAATGGTCGCTTATCCAGAATCGTATTTTGAAAGATAAAGAAGTAGAAATCACAAGAGAAGATATTATGGTAGAAGCTCGTAGAGAAGTTCAGAATATGATGGCTCGCATGGGAGGTGGAATGCAACTTCCAGAAGCTCAAATGGATAGTATGGCAGAGAGTTTCTTGAAAGCAGAAGACGGAAAACATTATCAACAAATTGCTAATCAAGCAATGCGAAACCGTTCGATGCAAACAATCCGTGAATCTGTTTCGCTGAAAGAAAAACTGATAAGCGAAGAAGAGTTTACTGAAATTGCCGAAACAATCCAGAAATATAGTTAAATTAAATAGTCACGTCAAAAAGTCCTACAAACTAGAAATAGTTTGTAGGACTTTTTTTTGATACAGAAATTTTCATTCGTTCCAAATTCTATTTTCTAAATTAGTTTACGTTAGTGAAACTTAATTTCTTTTCTTATTTCATAATTTAGTTATTAAAGGAAGCTCTTCTTTATTCTAAATTCTAAATTGGTTTACCTGTCCCAATTGTATTTATCCATAGTTTCCAAAGCAGCCATAAGTAATCTTGTACTTGCCAAAACATCATCTTTATGAACCATTTCGGTTACTTGATGCAAATAACGAGTAGGAATTGAAATTGCTCCAGCAATTGAATCCACTTCCACCACGTTGTAAAGAAGCTGTATTTGTTCCACCAGCAGGCAAAACTTCGGCTTGCCATTTTAGGCTTTCTCTATCGGCAGTTGCTTTCAGAAAATCTACTATTCTAGGGTCGCAAATCGTTTGAGAATCAATAATTTTTATTCCTGTTCCTTTTCCAAGTTCAGTTACTCGTTTTTGAGCAGCTACTCCTGGCATATCATTCGTAACTGTCGTGTCCAAACAAATGGCAAAATCTGGGTCAATATTACGAGCTGCAACCAAAGCACCACGCAAACCAACTTCTTCTTGTACCGAAAAAACAGCATAGACATCATAAGGAGTTGCTTCCAAATTTTTCAATGTTTCAACCAAAATATAAACGGCTATTCGGTTGTCTAATGATTTTGTAGAAATTGTATTTCCTATTTCAACCAAATCTCGTTCTCTTGTAATCGTGTTGCCAACAGAAACAAATTTTATTACTTCTTCTTTTGGCAAACCTAAGTCAACAAAATAATCATCTAAGTCAGCCGTTTTTTTGCGCTCTTCGGCAGTCATCATGTGAATAGCCTTTGTTCCCAAAACACCTAACATATCTTTTTTTCCGTGAACAATTACTCGTTGAGCCGTAAGAGTTTTTGGGTCAAATCCTCCTAACGGATGAAAACGAACGAAACCACTATCATCAATATGAGTAACCATAAAGGCGATTTCGTCCATGTGAGCATCAACCATTACTTTTTTGTTTTCAGAATCTAATGCAATTCCTTTTTTGAGAGCAATCAGATTACCTAAATTATCAACACTCATTTCGTCGACATAATCTTTTATTTCTTTTTGAATCTGTTCACGAATACGGTCTTCATACCCTGGTGCGCCTGCTGCATTGGTAAGGCGAGATAATAATTCAATATCTATTTTTTCAATATTCATTTGATTGGTAATTTACTGGTTTTAAGTAGCCGATACTTTCCAAGTGTCGTCAAAAAAAGTCATTTCAAATTAATTATCCTCAAAGTTAAAATAATAGGATTTAAAAGTAGTTGTTTGATAGAAATTTTTAACTTTGTATAAAGTAAAACAGACATTCCTATATTCCATTACTTGAATTTTTTAATAAAATTGTATTCTACCCACTTCTCACTCTAAAGAGTGAGCTACATTTATTACATGAACAAAATCAAAATAATCATAGAAAGAGAATATTTGACTAGAGTACGCAAAAAGTCATTTATTATTATGTCCCTTTTAGCTCCTTTTTTAGTAATTGCTTTAATGGTCGTTCCTGCTTGGCTAACCTCTTTAGATACAGGACAAACGATTATTCAAGTAGTTGATGAAGGGAATTTGTTAGATAGAATTGCAGAAATAGATAATATAAAACTTATTTATCCAGTTCAAAATAATATTGATGAAGCAAAACAAAATTTGAAAGGTAAGTCAAAAGATTTTGATGGTTTGCTATTAATTCCGAAAACCATTACGGCAGATAATACTGACGGAATTTTGCTTTTTGCAGACAAAAATATTCCCATTCAATTAGAAAAAAAGATTGAAAGACAGATTTCTAAAAATTTGGAAGAACGAAAGTTAGTCAAATTAGGAATGAATCCTGTTTTGATAAAGGAAGCAAAAACAAATGTAAATATTACCGTTACGCCTCTTTACTCAAAGGAAAGTCGTACCGATTCGACGGTTGCTACAATTGTGGCTTATCTAAGTGCAGTAATGATTTATTTCTTTATTTTCTTGTATGGTTCGCAGGTAATGCGTGGCGTAATGGAGGAAAAAACAAACCGAATTGTGGAAGTAATTATTTCTTCTGTCAAACCTTTTGAGCTTATGTTGGGCAAAATTATTGGTGTTGCTTGTGTTGCCTTTACACAACTTTTAATCTGGATTGTTCTGGGTTTTGTTTTGTTTTTTGTGGTGTCTTCTCTATTTTCTTTAGAGAATAACATGACTCCTGAAGAAGCACAAGCAATCATTGCACAATCTGGAGGAATGGCTGATAATTTGGAAATGGATTTGGCTGTTCAAAACATTTTAGAAACCGTTCAAACGCTAAATTTTCCCCTAATTATAGGAGCTTTTGCATTTTATTTTATAGTTGGTTACTTAGTTTATGGTGCGCTTTACGGTGCTGTCGGTTCGATTGTCGATAATCAAACGGATACGCAGCAGTTTATTTTACCTCTCACAATTCCACTCATTACGGCTATCGGAATTATTGGTTTGGTTATCAATGACCCTGACGGAACGGTTGCTTTTTGGGCTTCGATGTTTCCCTTGACTTCGCCTATTATTATGATGGTCAGAATTCCGTTTGAGCCACCTCTTTGGGAAGTTTTTTTGTCGATGACCATTTTATTTGTTACTTTTTTGGGTACAACCTGGCTGGTAGGAAGAATTTATAGAATAGGAATTTTGATGTATGGAAAAAAACCAACCTATAGAGAAGTGTCTAAATGGCTTTTTTATAAGGCTTAGAAAATCAATTTAGAAGTTAGATTTATGAAGTTAGAAGTAATGAAATGAACACTATGAAAACTGAATATCAACATAAAAAACAAGTTTCTAAATTACTAAATAATTATTTTAGTAGTAACAATTTACATTCTGCAAAAAAGCTAATCAAAAAAGAATTAAAAAATTATCCTACTGATCACTTTTTACTTACTTCTTTGGGGAATGTATATTATGAAATGTTTAAGTTGTAGAGTTTAAAATTGCCGTATTTTATTGAAAATCAACTCTGTACGGCAATTATATTTTGCAAAAGTCCTATATTTGTTTTTAACTACAAAAATAAATTAGTACCTTTTTTAAAATACACTACAATGATAAAAAAAAAATAGATGAAAAGATAGTTTCTTTAACAAAAAAATATTTTGAAAATGAATTTTTGGATATTTCTGCTCTTTTTAACAAAGCATTTTCAGAATTAGACATTTCCAAGTTAGACAATAAAGAAATAGCATTTTTTGAAAAGATGAACATTCTACTTTTTTTAGGTCAGTTACTTGGTTTACCTACCCTAAAAAGCATCTTAGTAAAGTACGGTGTCATAAGTAGTTCGCTCTATATTAACTGCAACAACTTATATGAAAAGCTGACTATCAATAAAATACGCTTACTTTATGAATATGTGTTTGAAAACCAAGTTGTTGATTTATTAAAAAAAAGGCTTTCAAAAGATAGTAGTATTTGGTCAAAAAAAACAGTTACTGCAGTTTTAGATGATAGTATTTTTCGTCAATGGCTCTCTGAATTAGCTAGAGAAAACGACTATTTTGGAAAATTCTTTAGTGGACAGTATCGTGCTACTACTTTAGGATTTAAAGCTGTGTGTTTTGGATTATATATTGATGATGTTTTTCATCCTTTATTCTTAGATTTTGTGAGAAAAAAAGATAAAGCTGATAAAGGAGAAGCGATTGAAGTGGCTAAAAAATTAGTAAATCGTTGGGGTAGATTACAAAAAAAATTGGCTAAAGAAAATATTGTATTACCTGCCATTCATTTTAGCTGTGATAGTGGCTATAGCAACCTTTCTTTAAGTGAAGAATGTAGTAAAAAAGAAAACAATTTAATTTACATTAGTGTACCAACTAAAAGCCATATTATTTATCTAAACAATAAAAAAAGTAGTTTGAGTAAATATATAGAAAATGTGTTTTTAGAAAAAGAAAAACAGCATCAAGACCAAGAAAAGTATCTTAAAGAAGAGGATAAAACACCCTTCACTTTACGTATAAAAGCATTTTATCAATGTCAAAAAAGAGAAGTTGTTTTTTTATTTTTTAGGTTAAAGGGTTCTAAAAAAGTAAGTGTTATATATACGCCACATTTAACTATTTTTGCAAAAACATTGAGAAGACATTGGTTCAATAGAACGTACATAGAACAATTCTTTAAGACACTTAAACACGTTTTAAAAATTAGTGAACCAAGAACAAAAACAAAAGAGGAATTTGAAAATAAACTTTTACAATTTGCATTTTTAGGTATTGAGGTTCAAAAAATAGTCCGATTTATTAGACGAAAATGTAAACAATTTAAACAAAAAGGATTTATTTCTTTACAGAGAATACTTTGTTCTAGCCAAGAAATACTAGACCTTTTGCAAAATCAAATCAATGTAAAAACTTGAAAATCAAAAAGTTAAATCATAATTAAACTCTACAATTTAAGTATCAAAAAGCAATAGAATATACAAGAAAAGCTATCGAAATAGCTCCAGATTGTCTACTTACTATAAATAATCATGCTGTTGTTCTTTTTATGCACGAAAAATATAAAGATGCAATTGATCTATGGCAAAATATTTTAGAAAGAAAATTGTATAGTAGTTCTTGTACAGAAGGTAAAAAGATAACAAAATCATTATTAAATGATACTAGAGTTCGTTTAGCTGATGCTTATAAAGCAAAAGGCAAAACAAAAAAAGCTGTTTATTATTACAAAGAACATTTAGAAAACAGAAAAAAAGATATATTTAGTAATTTTACAAAGAAGGAAATTTTGAAAGAAGTTGATACTATAAAATCAATAAAAATTTGATTCTTAACTTTAAAAACAAATTTTTTTAAGGCTTTTAATTTTTGTCTTTCTATTTTGAGTAAATTTTTTAGAAAAATAAATAAATGTTAGGCGAGGTAGAAGAATAAAAAAAAGCACAAAACTAGTAATTTAGTTGTATGCTTTTTCAATCATTTCCTAACTATTTTTTGCCTTTTCTTCTTCTTCTTTCCTATCAGCATTCAACTGATGAATAAGATGTGTAAAGGTAGCACCAAGACCAAGTAAAATAAGAGTAATTGTAAAAAAAGGAAAACTAAGTTCTAGTTTTTTGTCTAACCAATTTCCACCAAATCCTCCTAAAATTACTGAACCTATCATTTCAGCTCCAATACTAGAATATTTAATATATTTGTTAGAACCTTCTTTCAGAGCTTTTTCTCTACTTTTAGAAGCTACATCTAATTTTTCTGTATAAGAATTCTTGAAAGTAGGTTCTGGTTCTATTCTGCTCAAGGGAATTTTATTAGATGTAACGTTACTATTGACCAAATCAACATTTTCAGTATTTTGGATTTTTTGTGTATCAGAATAGATAGTAGTTTTTTCAACCGAATCATCTTCTACTAATTTATCTAATTCGCTCTTTACATTCTGCTCAAAATTATCTTCTATTTTATTGAGTTTTTGTTCAAGTTCTTTATAGAGCTTATCTTCCAAATCAGAGGAATTAGTATCCAAATTGTTATTTTGTTTATCTTGATGTTGCGAGTTCTCGTTCTTTTGATTTTCCATTTAGTACAGAGTTAGAAGTAGTATTTGATACAGAGTTTGGTGTAGAGTTGGTAGCCTTTGGAGCTTCTCCTACCTTGCATTGTCCGTTTATTTTGGCTCCTGGTTCGGTTATCATGCGCAATACTGATACGTCACCATTTATAACTGCGTTTGCTTTTAGAATAAGTAATTCGGCTACAAAAATATTTCCTGTTACTTCGCCTTCTATTTCTGAATTGCTAGATACTAAATTGCCTATTAGTTTGGAGCCTGCACCCAGCGCAACTTTAGATTTGGAAGTAATATTTCCATTAATTTCGCCATCAATTCTTATATTTCCTTGCGTCATTATATCACCCACAATTTTAGTTCCTTTGCCTATAATATTGTTGGCTTCTACTTCTGCCGAGCTTGATGTTTGTTTTTTTGATTGGAACATAGCCATAATTAGTTTTTTTTAGTAAATTCAATTCTATTTATGAGATAAAACAGAGCATTGAATTTTATGTAAGTGTCTTATTGATTTTTTTTAAACTCTAGGATAGTATTCTTTGAAGTTATGTACTAGCAAATATAATCAAATCAAATGAATTTTAGAAAAATATAAATTTGAGGTTTTGAAAATAATCAATTTAATTCATAATGTTAGCTTAACTCCCTTAAAACATACTTGGTTATTGGACAAGCTAAAAAAAGCCTTCCACGTAAGAACGCAAAAGACTTTTCATAAATTGTAATAGTGTATTATTGACAAAATTATTTTGCCGATCAGGCTCTAATTCGGATTCCTTTTAATTTTTGTTCCTATACGAAATCCTAGTGCAATATCCATCGTAATAAGTTTGTACTGCCTTTCAATATCTAAAATATCTATTCCCAGACTAGAACTAAAACCACCAAAACCTCTATCAAAAGGAGTCGGACGTTTGTCTATAGGTTGATTTGCAATATAACGCATTCCTATACCAAAATAAAAATTACTTATTTTTGTTTTACCAAGTTTTCCTTTCCAACCTCTTATATATTGTATGCCTATCGAACGCCTTCTTACCCTATAATCAGACTCAATACTAGCTCCTACAGGTGTCCAAAACTGATTCTGCTCATCAAAAAAATATTCGTCAAAAACGAGTTGGTTTTTTTTATAATTCATATTCCGAAACATAAACTTTATAGCGTGGTAAGATGCTTTTTGAGGATTATTCGTTGTATAAAATCGTATCTCAGGTTTAATAACATAATTAGGAAAAGAGGAATAAGGTCTGTTAATATTAATATCAGGATCTTGTTCTGTCTGTGAAGACAAACCAAATATATATCCGACATCCGTATGAACAGAAATTTTTTCCTTTAAAAAATACTCTACTCCAAAAGAAAGCGTAGGACAAATTTCTAAAAGAGCAAAGGGAGAAGCATAAACATCTACATCTCCTTTTTTATAATCTGGATAATAAAACTGCTGTTTGATTCTCCTTTTTACGATAAGAGTATCATACTCAAACTCTACCTCTAAAGAATCGTTTTGAGCAAAAAGAGTTGGCGTAGTAAGACTGAATAAAAAAAGTAAAAAAAACGCAAAAGCAAAAGAAGAAAAACGTTTGTTTCCAGTTTTGATAATTAGATATAATAAATTTGACATAGAATATTTGATTTAGATATTTTTTTTTGTGAAAATACTATTTTAGTGTTTTATTCTTCCTCCAAAGCGTAGCCCAAGCGCAAAGTCCATAGTAACAAATTTGTATTGTTTATTAAACTTAACAAAATCCATATCTAGTTCTTCAAAAAAAGAATCAACATCTTCAAAAGGGTCAAATGCCTTATTGGTAGGTTGATTAGAAATATAACGCACACCAACTCCCATATACAAATTTGAACTAAATTTTTTTAGAAAACTATCTTTATAACCTACCAAAAACTGAACTCCAAAAGAACGTCTTCGAACTCTATAAATCGTAATATTTTCCTGCCCTACTGCTGTCCAATTATTAGTAAGTGTACTAAAAATATATTCTTCAGAAGTCTGCTGATTTTTCAAGTAATTTACATTCCTAAACATCAAACGAATACCATAATAAAAAGCGTCTTTTGGACTGCTATTTTCTCTATACCAACGAAATTCAGATTTTATTACATAATTTGCTCTAGCAGAATTCAAAATTAGTTGGTCTGTTTTGTTTTCCTGTGCAGACAACAAAGGATCAACTTCTGTATTTAATTCTGAACGAAAAATAGGGAACATATAACCAAAATCAGTATAAATAGAAAATCTATCTTTAATAAAGTATTCGCTTCCCAAATAAAGTGTAGGAGTAGTAAGTTCTAGAAGCGCAAAAGGAGATGAATACAACTCTATAGTACCTTTTTTGTATTTATTTGTCGCTAATTCTTTACGTATAAGCTTAATTTTTCTTTTTGTATAAATGGTATCGTAAGGCGTGTTGTAAAGTGTATCTGTATCAGAGTTTTGAGCCAATAAAAAAGGCGAATACAAAGAGTAAACGCAAAAAATAAAAAAACTTAAGCAGACGTTTTTCAAGCAAAAAACAGACATAAAGTAACTAAAAACAGAGTTTAAAAAAAATAACATAGATTTATTATTCACTACGTAACAGATATGTTTTTTGTGGCAAAAGAAACAAGATAATTACATATAAAGTTGCGTATCATAGATTTTTTATTCTGTGTAAGTAAAAAAGAGCTATTTTCAATTACACAATACAATTTATTGAAACCAAAAAGCCTAAAATATCTTTAATATATAGATTGAATTAATTAGTTTTACAGAATCAAGACAAAGTTTTTATCCACTCAAGTGCTTTTTCTTCGTTTTCAAAATACTCAGCTTTCACTTTTATGTTCGCTTTATCGATGACTCCCATCAATACATTTACCATGTTAGATTGAAACTTTGTTTTTGGTTTTATGATAGCTACCGTTACATCTTTTTCTGCCATAGCGTAAAATTTAGGACTAAAATAAGAAGCAAACCAACTCCGTGCAGAAAACGGAACGGAAAGAGGAAAATCCTCATTGTCTATTACGGAAAGAACTATTTTTTTGTAAAAATTAGGTTCTTTGTTTTCCAAAATAGTCATATAAGCAGCTTTATAATCTTTTTCGCTTACTTTTCCCTTCAAACGAACAAGGTAATAATTAAAATCTGTAGAAATGTACGAACTAACACACCCATCGGAGCTTTGATAGAGTTGATCCATATTTAATGAAGGAATTAAGTAAATGTTGAGTCAAGAAACGAATGATTAAAGGTAGAAAAAATAAATTAAGATTTTCTACAAAAGGCACAACTAAATATAGAACCAAATTACTAAGACTTCTAATTTTATTTCAAAATATTCTGATTTTACTATCATAGAACCCTTTTTTTTAGTAGTTTTGAGACAGTTTTAAAACTACGCTTGCTCACACAACTTTTGCCATTTTTACGTCTCTATGGAAAGTATTTTTTTATACAAAGAAAACGAACCACTAATATTTACAACTGTATTGTTTTGGTTTTTCTTTGCGTTCGTACTTTTCATTTATCAGTTTGCAAAAGACAAACAGATTGCTCGCACTTCATTTTTGGCTCTCTTTAGTCTTTATTTTTATTATCTGTCAAGTGGTTGGTTTTTCTTGCTTCTGATTTTTTCTACGATTGTAGATTATTTTATTGGAGAAGCAATCTTCAAGAGTGAAGACGACAAGCAACGGAAATTACTCGTTACACTTAGTATAATTATTAATTTATCTGTTTTAGCTTATTTTAAATACACTTTTTTCTTTGTAGATTCTCTCAATACTACTTCTCAATGGCTCTTGGGAACTTCTTTTGATATTGCCAAAACTGATTATTTTTCTTATTTCTTAAACCTTTTAGTAGGAAAACCTTATTTTGATACTGCTTCTATTTTTCTTCCTGTCGGTATTTCGTTTTATACCTTTCAAACCATTAGTTATTCGATAGATATTTATAGAAGAGAATTAGAACCTGTCAAAAATATAATAGATTTTGGATTTTATGTGAGCTTTTTTCCTCAACTTGTTGCAGGACCCATTGTACGAGCAGCCGAATTTGTTCCTCAAATTTATAAAAAGTACAAACTTTCAAGTACAGAATACAACGAAGCTGTTTTTCTGATTGTCAATGGATTGGTAAAGAAAATGCTTATTTCAGATTATATTTCTGCTAATTATGTTGACAGAGTTTTTGCCGAACCTTTCCAATATACAGGTTTTGAGAATCTAATGGCTGTTTACGGCTATGCCATTCAGATTTATTGCGATTTTTCGGGTTATACAGACATTGCAATTGGTGTGGCGTTGCTATTGGGTTTTCGTTTGCCTATAAATTTCAATTCTCCTTATAAAGCTACCAGTATTACGGATTTTTGGCGACGTTGGCATATTTCGCTTTCTTCTTGGTTGCGAGATTATTTGTATATTCCTTTAGGAGGAAACAGAAAAGGCAAAGCAAGAACGTATGTAAATCTATTTTTGACGATGCTCTTGGGTGGACTTTGGCACGGAAATGCTTGGCGTTTTGTCATTTGGGGTGCGACTTCATGGTGCTGCTTTGGCTGTTCACAAGCTATGGCTTACTTTCGTGGACATTCCAGAATCTTGGCAAAAATCAAAGGTTTATAATTTGATAATGCTCATTATTACTTTTCATTTTGTTTGTTTTTGTTGGATGTATTTCCGTGCTGCCGATGTTTCGACAGTCAATTTAATGTTAGAACAGATTTTTTATAAGTTCGAATTTGCAGGAATTTTTGAAAGAATTGCAGCATACAAAACTATTTATGCCGTCTTGCTTTTAGGTTTTGTAATTCACTGGTTGCCAGAAGATATAAAAGCAGCAACCAGAATTGCTTTTGCAGAATTACCAGACATTATAAAGGCGATTATTATTGTAGTTATAGTTTTGGTTTTGTTCCAATTTAAGACAGCAGGAATTCAGCCGTTTATTTATTTTCAGTTTTAAATCAAACGAACGGTTCGCTTTGAGCGAACCGTTTGATACTAATGATTTTGAAAATTCTGATTTTGAAAGAGTAATATAATTAAATCTAAAAAGTATTTATCCTGCTATTATCATAAAAATCACTCGCTAATCAAACAAGTGTATTTTCTACCTCACTCTACTCATTTTTTGGATTTATATTTTCGTTTTGCTTTTCGTTCTTTACGGTTGGCACAAAGAAGCTATTTTCATTTTTGATGGTGTTGTTGGTGAGGACACCAACAACGGCAAATTTAATTTAACAAACAAAATTCGTTTTTCCGTTTTAATTCCTGTCCGAAATGAAGCTCAAAACATTGCAAATCTATTAAACGATTTGGCTTTACAGAATTTGGACAAGAACGATTTTGAAGTTTTAGTTTTAGATGATAATTCTGATGATGATACAGCAGAAATTGTAAAAAAACTAATCCAAAAAGTACCGTATTCTCTGCAACTAATTTCCGTTCCTGCTGCTAATTCTGCACACAAAAAACGAGCAATTACGTTAGGCGTTTCGAAAGCAAAGTTTGAATATATTATTACAACCGATGGAGATTGTAGAGTAAAAAAAACGTGGCTTTCTACTTTTTCAGCTTTCATTACTTCCAAAGAAAAGAATAATCAAAACGCTTTTTTCATTGCTGGCGCAGTCCGATTGAATCATAAAAGAGATTTTTTTGCTGCTTTACAGGCTTCCGAATTTGCTACCTTAATCGGTTGTGGAGCTGCTGCACTAAATTTAGGCTTTCCATTTACTTGTAATGGCGCAAATATGGCATATTCCAAACAAATTTTTGAAGAGTTAGGAGGATATGAAGAATTTTATGAAAATCAATTAAATCTGAAAAGCAAAGTAAAAGAACAGTATGAAAACGAAATTAGTAATAATGGGTATCAAATTTCGTCTGGAGATGATGAGTTTTTGTTACATAAATTCTACAAACATTATCCAAACAATTTATATTTCTTAAAATCGTCTTTAGCAATCGTTGAAACAGAAGCTACTCAAAACTGGACACAATTTTACAATCAGCGCAAACGGTGGGCAAGCAAATGGAATCAACACAGGAAAATTAGTCACGCTACGATTAGTATTTTTGTGTTTTTGGTTCAAGTTTTTACTTTATTGATATTTGTTTTTATTGGTTTAGATTTATTTGATAGTAATTTTAGTTTTATTAATGCAGAATTAAAAAAATACCTTTACATTACTTTTTTTATCAAAATGAGTGTAGAGTTTTTATTTTTATTTTCTGTTTTACGTTTTTTAGGACAATTAAAAGCTGTTTTCACGTTACCTTTTTGGTGGATAATTTATAGTTTTTACGCTGTTTTTTTTGGGATAGCTGCACAAAAAAAAGGGTATCAATGGAAAGGAAGACAAACAAAATAGCAAGTTTTAGAAGTAGCAATTTGATTTATCAAATTTTGAAAAACGGTAGCAATCATTTTATTTCGAATAAGAATAGTTTTTATGTTACTTTCTTAGTAAATTGGTCGCTTAAAGAATATTTATTAAAATGGGTTAGTAATTGAAATTCAAAAACAACTGTTATTCATTATCCATTAATCACTAGACTGTGTTTTCCTTTATAAATGGCATCAGAATTTGAGCATATATCGCCTTCTTTACAGATACGCAAACGCTTACTAAAGCACAAACCTGCTATGTTTGGACTTTTTGTGATTTTGTTCGCTGTCTTTGTAGCTCTTGCAGGACATACAATTATGCCAGACAAAACGCCAAATGCAAACGATGGAGCTGTGCAGATAAGCAAAGAATTACCAATTTTCAAAACAAAAATATTAAGATTTAGAAAGCGAATAGCCACCGAACATACAGGCTTCTTTGAAAGTATTTATAATGGAGATGAAACAGATTATACCATTACACCCATAGATACTTTCAGGATTGTAGGAGATACTGTGTTTTTCAAAGTGTATGGAAAAGAAAGAAAGGAACTCTCTTATTCGCTAATCTATGCTACAAAACCTGTTTTTTCAGGAGTTTCTGGTTTGCTTTCAGATGATTCTCTCAATTATAATTATCAGATACGAGGAGATACAGTTCGTTATGTAGATATTCAAAAACGAATACAAACCACTACTTTATTTGAGCTTTCCGAAGAGTTCCAAAAAGATAATATCGAAACTCGTACCTACTGGCTCGGAACCGACCGTTCGGGTAGAGATATTTTGAGTCGATTGATGTATGGAACACGAGTTTCGCTTATGATTGGAGCAATTGCTGTCCTGATTTCTCTTGTTTTGGGAGTGAGTTTGGGTGCAATTTCTGGCTATTTTGGTGGCTGGATTGATAGTACAATTCATTGGTTTATGACTGTTGTCTGGTCTATTCCTAGTATTATGCTTGTGATTGCAATTACCATTGTACTTCAAAGTAAAGGAATTTGGGTTGCTTTTGTAGCTGTCGGTCTGACAATGTGGGTCGAAATTGCTCGTATTGTAAGAGGAAAAATCAAAACTATAAAAAGAAAACCGTTTATCGAAGCTACTCACGCTTTCGGAATGAGCCATTGGAGAATTATTTTTAGACACATTTTGCCTAATATGTTGGGCGAAATTGTAGTTGTTACGACCTCCAATTTTGCAGCAGCCATTTTGATAGAAGCAGGGTTGAGCTTTTTAGGATTAGGCGTTCAGCCTCCTACGCCTTCGTGGGGAATGATGGTTTCAGAGGGTTATTCGGTTATCGGAACGAGTAATAGTTGGCATTTGATTGTTTTTCCAAGTCTGTGTATTAGTATTTTAGTTCTTGCTTTTAACCTTTTGGGAAATGGTTTGAGAGATGCGTATGACCCAAATACTAGAGGTTAGGGAATTATTATGTAAGTATAAAAAATTGTTGGTGCAGTAAAATTAATCCATTAAATATGTACACTTATATTTTTCCTATATACATCATAGGAATAATTTTCTCTACCTTTTCTTTGATTGATATTTTGAAAAACAAATTTGAGAATAATGAAAAATTGATTTGGGTAATTGTGGTTATAGCGAGTAATTTTCTATTTCCCTTTAGCATTATAGCAAACATTCTTTATTATGAAATAGGACGTAAACAGAAAATACAATAAACAGTATTCAAATTGTTCAATTTCTTTTACTCATTCAACAAATAATTAATATCCTCCAAAAGTCCTTTATCGGAAGGTAGTTTTGTAACAGAATACACTAATTTGCCTTTTTCATCAATCAAAAAAGCTGCTGGCAAACCGTTCAAATTATATCCCAAAGTATCTGAAAAGTAACATGCTAAAGAAGTTATATTTAACTTTTTTAGTCTGTTTTCTAATTCCTTATTGTTTGTAGTATTTGTAATTAAGGGAGTTAGTTTTTCTGTCTGAATCCAAAGGAAAGTAATTTGATTTGATTTATTTTTGTTGTCTTCAATCTGATTACTCAAATTATTGTTAAGATATTCAAATCCTTTTAAGTAACTTTCTGTAAACTCATTCTCCATAGAACCAAAAAACAAGTAAACTAACTTGCCTTTAAAGTCTGACAGTTTTACATTCTTTCCAGTTTCGTTTTGTAATGTAAAATTCGGTGCAAGTTTTCCTGCTTTTATTTTCTGATTATTTTCTAAAAATTGGTTTACAATTAAAGCTGATTTATCTTCTTTATGATTTTGAAGATATTTTTTATAGTAACTTTTATATAATTTTTCGTTTCCTTGTTGTATCAATTCTATAAGTAAAATAGCTTGTGTATGTGCTTGCACGCTTTCTAAAAGTTCTTTTTCTGTAATTTCGAAAAAGAAGTGGATAATAAAAATCTGAATACGCTTTAAGAGAATTTTCTTCGTGAGATTGAACATAACGAAACTCCAAGTAATTTCTCAAAAAACGTAAATATGCAGGTTGATGAAGAGCTGACGGACTTTGAATAATTGTTTCCTCAAAAAAAGAGTAATATTCTTTAGACATTAATTGAGGTGATTGATTATTCAATGAAGCATGTAAAACAGGATATTCTGCCAGATGATTAGCAATTGAATAAGCAATTTTGTGTTCCATTGCCAAAATAAAATCATCCGAAAGTGGTTTTTTTCCTATTGTTTCTTCTAAAAGTTTGAACTGACTTTTACGTAATTTTTCTACTTCACTTTTGAAACTTTTCTCACTCAAACTTTTATATTTTTTTGGATATAAAGCATTTTTCGAACTGTTACCAAATTCTATTTCCCATTTTTGCAGAAAATTATTTTCGGCTGCTCCCAATCCAGAAAAAGTTGTCCCATAAGGCAAAGCTCCCAATTCAATGCTCATAGTTAAGCTATCGCCTACATGCAAATAAACCTGTCCTTGTTTGTCTTTACATTTCCACAAAACCCAAGTAGATTTTTGTAGAGGAATCTTAAAACTAAACTCTCCCTTTTCGTTTGTCGTAACAAGTTGTCTTTTAGGTTGATAAGTCAGATATTGGTATTGATATTCCACAACAAATTCATAAGCAGAAGCTGGATTTATTTTCCCTTCCAAAATTGTAGAAAATTGAGCAAAACTATTGAAAGTAAAGCTCAAAAAAAATAATATGAAAAAAACAGAAAATTTAAGCGAATAATTCTTTAAAATAGAATTGGAAGGTAAAAAAATAGTCATTAATAAAAAGTGGGTAGCGTAAATGGAATAGTAAAAACAAAATTAAACAATCAACAAAATTAAGCCAAATTCTATTAATATAATATCAATGCAACAAAATTGCGCTACTTATTTTTTAATTTTGAAAACGTAATTTGTTTCGTTTAATTTTAATCTTCAAACTATGTTGCATTCTCACGACCATACAGGACATAGCCACGAACATGCTCCTAAAAGTCTGGAAAACATCAGTTCGGCTTTTTATATCGGTATTGTTCTCAATATTATTTTTACGGCTATCGAATATTTTTATGGATATTCTACCAATTCGTTGGCACTTTTGTCTGATGCAACTCATAATTTGAGTGATGTAGGAAGTTTGATGCTGGCTCTTATCGGAATGAAACTTGCCAAAAAAACGGCTACTTTGAGTTATACGTATGGATTCAAGAAGGCTTCTTTATTAGCTTCACTTATCAATTCTGTTTTGTTGGTGGTGGTTGCTGGAGGAATTATTTATGAAGCCATTGAACGTTTTACAAATCCCTCTCCTTTGGCTGGAACAACTATTATTATAGTTTCTGCGATTGGAGTTTTGATAAATACAATTTCTGCATTTCTGTTTTTCAAAGGACAAAAAGATGATATTAATGTAAAAGGAGCATTTCTACATTTACTTGTCGATGCGCTTGTTTCGGTAGGAGTAGTGATTGCAGGAACGATTATTTATTTTACAGGCTGGACGGTTATTGACCCTATTATTAGTCTTGTAATTGCGCTAGTTGTTTTGATTTCAACGTGGAATTTGTTCAATGAAAGCATTCGTTTGGTGTTAGATGGCGTTCCAAGTTCTATAAAAATAGAAGAAATTACCAAATCGCTTTTAGAAATAGAAGAAATAGAAACGGCTCATCACATGCACGTTTGGGCATTGAGTAGCACAGAAAATGCCTTGACTGTTCATATTGTTCTGAAAAAATATGTTTTTAATAATGAAAACGAAGAAACTGCTTTACAGCGTTGGGAACGATTAAAGTTGGTCATTCGTCACAAACTGTTGCATCATTCTATTCATCACGCTACCTTAGAGCTGGATGCCGATGATAGCTTAGAGGATGAGAAAGTACATTAAAATAAGTTAAAGTAAAAAAAATCCATTTCTACACAATTTGTAGAAATGGATTTTTGGTTCAAGAAGTAAAGTAAAAATACTACTTCTTTTTTGCAGGTGCTTTTTTGTCTGATTTTTTAGAATCTTTAGCAGCAGCTTCAGTACGTTTGTTTTTCGTTTCCTGAACTTCAAGACGAATTTCTTGCGCCACTTTTTTGAGGTCTTGCATTCCTTTACGAATACGAGTTCCTGCTGCTTGATTTTCTTTGTCATAAAACTTAGCAAAATCTTCTTTTATTTGCGTGATTAAGTCTTCAACTTCTTGATAACGACCCATATTTTCCATAATGAAAAGTAAATTAAAGGTTATAAATTAATTTTAAAAAAATGCTTTTAAAAGCAAAAAAGTTATAAGACAAAAGTCTTTATACTCCTATTTGAACGACAATATACTAACAAAACAGTCAAAAATAACGATTTGAGCCGTTTTTTTTTGATTTTAGTATATATTATTTTTAACAAACAAATGAAATTTTTATTTTATTGATTAGACGGTTACCTAACAAGCTGAAAAACAATTAGTTAAACGCTTGTCCAATTAAAACTCTAATTATACGTGGTTACATCAAACAAGAATTAATAGTAGATAGTAGTGCAAAAAAGATGAGAATAAATTCTAAATTATATAGCAGCACTAATTTCATTATTTGCATAAACCCCACTTTTGAGCTTCTCCGAAACAGCTTTAAATGCTTCAATCGTTTGTTTTACATCTTCTAATGTATGTGAAGCAGTAGGAATCAAACGCAACATAATTACATCTTTAGGAACAACTGGATAAATAACGACCGAACAGAAAATAAAGTAATTTTCACGTAAATCGATAATCAAATTTCCTGCTTCATTGTTTCCACCGCTCAAAAATACAGGCGTAACAGGCGAATCGGTTTCTCCAATATTAAAGCCATTTTCACGCAATCCATCTTGCAATGCACGAACTACTTTCCAAAGATTATCTTTTAGTTCTGGCATTGTACGCAACATTTCCAAACGTTTCATATTACCAACCACTAAAGGCATCGGTAATGTTTTGGCATAAATTTGTGAACGCATATTGTAGCGCAAATAATTAATGACATCTTCAGGACCGAAACAAAAGCTCCAATACTCGCCATAGATTTGGCAAATGTAGAAAAATAAACATCAATTTCGTCTTGAACACCCTGCGCTTCTCCTGTTCCAATTCCTGTTTCGCCCATTGTACCGAAGCCGTGAGCATCATCTACAAGCATACGGAAATCATATTTTTTTCTAAGCTCTACAATTTCTTTTAATTTTCCTTGATCGCCAAGCATTCCAAAAACGCCTTCTGTAATCAACAAAATTGCTCCTCCTGTATTGGCTACATATTTAGTTGCTCGTTCTAATTGCTTTTCACAGTTTTCGATATTATTATGAGGATAAACGTAACGTTTGGCAAGGCTCATTCTGAGTCCATCAAGAATGCAAGCGTGAGATTCGGAATCATAAACTACTACGTCTTTACGGTCAAGAAGTGCATCTACAACAGACATAATTCCTTGATAACCATAATTAAGTATAAAAGTATCTTCTTTTTGTACAAAATCTGAAAGTTGAGATTCAAATTCTTCTATTATATTGGAGTTACCAGACATCATACGTGAACCCATCGGATAAGCAAGTCCCCATTCTCTTGTCGCTTCTGTATCTGCTTTTCGAATATCTGGATGATTTGCAAGTCCTAAGTAATTATTCAAACTCCACGTTAATACTTCTTTTCCTCTAAACTTCATGCGAGGCTTTAATTCTCCTTCCAACTTTGGGAAAGCAAAATAGCCATGAGCAATAGAAGAAAACTGACCTAAAGGGCCACGATTAGTTTTTAATTTTTCGAATAAATCCACGTTATATCTTTTAGTTAAGGGTTAATGTAGCGACTTTTGAATTGATAATGAATTATCTAATAATTATCTAATACTGTATTTAAGTATATTTTATTATATCAAAATCTTCAATTAGCTCTTTGTTTTATTTACTTTATGAATCAAATAAAAAAACAAGATTACCTATTCTTTATAAAAAGTCGAAAAAATAATACACAAATATAATGCGAATAAGGCAATTATAGAAATTATGACACTTTCAAGGCTATTTTTGTTTGAAAATTTGCAAGAATTTAGAAAGAAATCAAAGGGAAAGCTATTTCCACTTGTTGTCAAAATCATTTATCAATATGGTTGCTATCAAATAGAAATCTATAGGTTTTATAAAAGACAAGATTATTTTTTGATAAGCACAGTTTTGATAGAGTGTGTAATTTGAAATTAACTTATTACTACTTACTGGTAACTGATTATTGTCCGAACCCTAATTGCTTCCTCACTTTCTGTAAGACTTCAAAAGCTACTTTTCGTGCTTTCTCTTCTCCAATTTTCAGCTTATTATCCAACTCCTTTTCATCTTTCATTAACGTATCAAATGTAATTCTTTCAGTTGCATATTTATCCAAAATGAGTTCTAAAAGTGCCTTCTTTGCGTGTCCGTAGCCATAATTTCCACCTGCATAATTTTGCTTCATGGTACTCAAATCACTCTCATTTGCTAAAAGTTTGTACAAAGCAAATACATTACACGTTTCTGTATCTTTTGGTTCTTCAAGTGGTGTGCTATCTGTTACGATAGACATAACTTGCTTTTTGAGCTGCTTTTCTGGTAAAAAAATATCAACAACATTTCCATACGACTTGCTCATTTTGCGTCCATCTGTCCCGGGAATAGTCATTATTTGCTCATCTACTTTTACCTCTGGCATTACGAAAATTTCGCCATATTTATTATTAAAAGCCGAAGCAATATCTCTAGTAATTTCTAAATGTTGCATTTGGTCTTTCCCAACAGGAACAAAATTAGCATCATACATCAAAATATCAGCAGCCATCAAGACAGGATATACAAAAAGTCCTGCATTTACATCGGAAAGCGAATCCGATTTATCCTTAAAAGAATGAGCATTTGCAAGCATCGGAAAAGGCGTAAAACACGACAAATGCCACGCTAATTCGGTTACTTCTGGTATTCTGGACTGACGATAAAACGTATTTTTTTCAATATCAAAACCAAAAGCAAGCCACGCAGCAGCGACAGCATTTGTATTTTCGATGCGTGTTTGTGCATCTTTTACGGTGGTAAGGGAATGCAAATCAGCAATAAAAAAGAATGAATCATTACCTGCTTTTTTTGAAAGTTCAATGGCTGGTAAGATTGCGCCCAAAAGATTGCCTAAATGTGGACGACCAGAAGACTGAATACCTGTGAGAATACGGGACATTATATTTTGAATTACGAATTAAAAATTACGAATTACGAAATTACGTAGCTGATAGCTTCTAAGCTGTCAGAAAACTGTCAAAAAACTAATATCCAAATTTGGAAAAAAAGTTTTAAAAAGCCTAATTGATTGTTACTTTAAATTTAGATTAACTGTTTTTTATGGATAAATTTTGCGTAATTTGATTTTTTTCAACGTTAAACAATAGTCAGGGCGAGTTTTTGACCTACAATTACATTCACTATTTTTTGTAAAATGAAAAATTATTATTTCCTCTATTCTGTATTTGTTTGTTTCGTTTTTGCATGTAATCCTCAAAAAAACGAAAATCAAGAAAATAAAAATGAAAAAATTGAAATTGTAGAAATTCCTATTGATTCATTAAAACTAATCCACGCCAATCAATTTGCTTCTTATTCCTATCAAAATTTCAAAACGCTTGAAGTCTATGATAAAAACAAAAATTTGCAGCAGCGTTATCTTTTATATAAAGGAGAAACCAAACCAGAAACAAATCTAAAGTATGATATTGCTCTTCAAATTCCTTTGAAACGTATCGTTTCTCGTTCTACAAAATACGCTACTTTTATTTCTTTGTTGGAAAATGTAGATAATTTAGTCGGTTTTGTAGGTTCACAGTATGTTTCGAATGAAGAAATTAGAAATAATTTGGATAATGGAAAAATCAAAGAAGTAGGTAATGATGATGGTTCTGGAGTAAATTTCGAAGGTTTGGTTAATCTAGAACCTGATGCCATTTTTACGTATGATGCTTCTTTGTATGGAGGAACAAGTGACACACAGCAGAAGATGGAAGAGTTAGGTTTGCCAATGATTATTTGTAATGAAACATTGGAAGGTTCTCCTTTAGCGCAAGCAGAATGGATAAAGTTCTTTAGTGTTTTGTTTGAAAAAGAAGAAAAAGCAACAGAAATTTTTGGTACTATAAAATCAAATTATGATTCTCTTAAAAACTTAACAAATCACATAAAAAAAGAAGATAAGCCAACACTTTTCTTTAACGCATGGTATAATGAAACGTGGTTTATGCCCAACGGACAGAGTTATGTAGCACAGTTTGCAGAAGATGCAGGAGCAATTTATTTGTGGGAAAATTTGGAGGGAACAGGTGCTTCTCCTTTAGCCATCGAATCGGTTTATGATAAAGCAGAACAAGCAGATTATTGGTTTCACGCCAGCGATTGGAAGAATATGAATCAGCTTATAAGTTCGGATAGGCGTTTTGTATCTTTTAAATCAGTCAAGAGTAAAAAGGTTTTTAATCACATAAAAAGACAAGCAAAGAACGGAGGAAATGATTATTTTGAAAGTGGAGTAGCTTTTCCAGACAAAATATTGGGAGATTTTATCAAAATTTTGCATCCAGAATTGATTGAGAATAAAGAGCTTTATTTTTATGAGAAGTTGAAGTGATTTTCTTTTTCTTAAACCTCAACGACGGTTCAAACCTCGTTGACGGTTGGTATTTCAAATCGTAGTTTCTCTTTATCTCTAAATAAGTTTATTATTAAATAACTCTAAGATGTTTTATAAATTAATAAATTTGGGTTTTGAATTATTTTTTTTAAATTACAATATTATTTATAAAAATAAAATTTGATAATGATTATTTTAGAGAAATATCAACTGCATGGAAATATTCAGAATAGAGGTTATTCTTCGACTGCAAAGGTAATAGATAGAAATGGTATTATTTATTTTGCAAAATGGATAAAAGGAATTGAACAAGATTCTCAATTAAGTAACATTTTGTTTAACAAATTAAGGCATATCAAAAAAGCTGTTCATTCTTCTCTCCCTAAAATTATTGAATACAAATGGGAAGAAAAAGAGGGTGCGTATTGTATCATATTTGAAAATAAAAATGCGACTTCTTTAGAAGAAACAATCTCTAAAATAAAGCCTACTTATTTTTTAAAAGGTATTGAACAAATATCTACCTGTTTGCTGCAATTACAACAACAAAATCTTTCCCATGGAGATATTACACCAGCCAATATATTGGTAGATGAAAATTTTGATTTTTATTTGATTGATTTTGGTATTGCTGATATTTCGGCAACATTAAGTCAAGAAAAAGAGCTAGAGATTTTTGCCAAAGAATTTGCTGCACCTGAAAAATGGAACAGAACTATTATAAAAGGTTTTCCTTATCAATCTGATATTTATTCTATTGGTAAAGTCATTGAATGGTATTTTTCTAAAAAAGAGATAGAAGAAGTTGAAGAAGTAAAAAAGTTGATAGATAAATGTTGTGAAGAACTGCCACAAGAGCGACCAAACTATGTTACGTTTTTAGAAAACTTGACTAAAATTATACACGAAGTTCCTTTTGATGATGAAAATACTGTTTTTTTATATGTAGAGTCAGAAATAATTGATGATTTGAATAATCTAGACTTCAAACCAAAGTTTGATATTAGTCCGAAAGAAGGACAGAATATTCTTCTCAATATTGCATCAAAAAATCATTACCTACATTGTATTTGGAAAATAGAGGAAAAGTATTTGGAAGTTTTAAAAAAGGAGAGAAAAGAGAGTGTAGAAAGAGATTATTCTAGAGCTTTAGCAAAAGGTAAAAGATTAAATTTACCAATTACATTTACATCAGAAAATAAGTTTGACAATTATTTTGACTTAACGCCAGTTTTTAAGAAAATTCAGAAAGTAAAACAAGATGAAGGTAGTTATAAAGAAGGGAAGCGAGAAACAAATAATAAACTCAAATTTTTTGAAGATTTAATCAAGAAAGAATTAAAAGTTTTGGAAGAAAATTCGCTAAGATTACGTTTTGAGTCCTTTGAAAGAGATGGAGATTATGATATTTCATTCAAAATAACAGAGAATGAAAAATATAGTAATGATGGATTTATTCGTTCGCATATCAACAAAGCGAATCCTCCTAATCCAGAAGAATTTGAATTTGTTGTAAGTGCTACGGCTAATAAAAAGCAAATGAAAGAGCCTTTCAAGTTTTCAGGGATTGCGTATGACTTTACAAAAGAGAGAGTTTTGGAGTTTAAGGATTGTGAAGGATTAGACTTTAATAAAATTCCTAAAAATGGTTATATCTTCGAAAACATTAGCAAACAAGAACAAGAGAAAAAAAGACAGCAAGACGCAATACGAAAAGTGAAATATAATGAAGTTCAGAATAGAGATTTGATACATTATATTTTCAACCCAAAAAAATTAGAAGGAAAATATCTTGAACCTAAAAAAATAGAAAAAGTATATCAATCTGATGAGAAGGGAAATGCTTTTGAGTATAGTTCAAACCAAAATCAAGCGATAATAAATGCTATTTATAGAGAACCTCTGACTGTTATTCAAGGACCACCTGGAACAGGAAAAACTACTGTAATTACTGAAATAGTTTTTCAAATCTTGAGTAAAAACTCTGATGCTAAAATATTAATCACTTCTCAAACAAACAATGCTGTTGATAATGTATTGGATAATCTTTTAAAAAAAGAAATTCCGATTGTTCGTTTGAGTGGTATCAGAGAGCCTAAAGCAAGTTTGAAAAAACATACTTTAGAAAGAAAAATACAAGGCTGGAAAGAAGAGGTTAAGAAGAAAGCGCAAACAAATTGGAGGAAGCAGGAAGATAAATTTAAAAAAGAATTAGAGCAAGAAAATTTGATTATACGACAATTTTTCAAAATTTTATCTCCTACTAAAAAAAATAAAAGTTGGGAAATAAAGAAGAGAGATATTGAAAAAGTGTTGGAGCGTTTCAATACATTTGAGGGCTTAGAAGAAGTCTTGACATCTGAAAAAGAATTTCTACATTCACTCAATAATTTTACAAAAATAGATTTTGAACAGTATTTTCTTAGCTATCAACTTCATAAAGATTGGTTGGCAGCTATTAGTTCTTTAGACGAAAATAGCAACATAAATCAAAAGTTGATAGATAACATAAGAGTAATCGGAGCAACGACGAATCACATTGCTTCAAGAAAATACTCCAAATACAACTTTGAGTTTGATTATGTAATAATGGATGAAAGTGGAAAAGCAACCATAGCAGAATCATTAATACCGATAGTTTTGGCTGATAAATTAGTTCTTGTTGGCGACCATAGACAATTAAGACCTATGCTAACTTCAGATAGGGAAGTTGAAAAATGGTTGCGAAAAGAACATAAAAAAGTCAATGACCAATACGATAGTTGGGACGATTATTTTAATAGACCGAGTTTGTTTGAAGAAATTATTGAAAACATAGATGAGGATTACAAAAGTCAATTAGAAGAATGTAGACGAAGTTCGGAAGACCAAGTTTTGCTAACTTCTAAATGTTTTTATGAACCTTTTGGAGAAACAGTAAAACCAACTAAAAGACCACAAGAAAAAGAACACAACCTTCCTCTAAAAATCAATAGTTCTATTATTTTTCTTGATACTGGAAACTCATATAAAAGCCAGACAGACAGTAGAACTCAATCTTCTTTTAATACACAAAGTGCTAAACTAATTCCACAGCTTCTAGAAAAACTAGATACATTTGATAATGTAAAAAATTATTCTATTGGTGTAATTACAGGTTATTCTGCCCAAGTAAGACAAATAAAAAATGAACTCAAGAATAAAAATGATTACAAAAATATTAAACCTAATAATCTTGAAATCTCTGTAGTGGATAAGTTTCAAGGATTAGAAAAAGATATTATTATTTTCGATTTGGTAAGAAGTAAGCAACATTCTTTAGGTTTTTTAGCAAATGCAAATCGTATTAATGTTGCTTTATCAAGACAAAAAAGGTTATTAATTATTGTTGGAAACTTAGACAGCATTTTGAGTGCAAGACCACCACAATCACTAGAAAAAGAAGGCGAAAAACCTGCACTACAAAATTATTTATCAGCCTTGCAACACGATTGGATAGTTAAAGATATAAATCAAATATTTTAATGAAAATACAAGAAATACACAAAAAACTGGATAAACAATGTCCGATTGATTATAAAATTAATGAAATTATAAGGTTTGCATATCCTTATAGACGTGTAAGAGTGAAGGCAACAGTAAGTAAGTCGCCTGAAAAATCAATTCAACAAATATATTCTGTTTTCTTGAGAACTATAAAAGCAGGTTATACCAAAGATGACACAATAATTGAATTTTTGGGATTAAATAAAGAAGATTTTATTTTGAGAGAACTTTACTCTTTACGAGAAAAAGGTTTTATTATTTTGAATGAAAATAACTGGTCAGTGACGATACAGGGAGAAAGTTTTATTGAAGATAATAGTATTTTGAAAATTCTTGAAGAAGAAGAGTTTGAATTTCTGATTGATACTATTACAAATGAGGCATTAGCTAAAAATTTTAAAACTTCGGAAGCAGAAGAAACAAAAAGACTTGCTCCAAAAGTAGATTATCCCAACAGAGATTCTAGTTTGTTAGACAACAAAAATGAACAACTTTCTGATATTTATAAAGCACAGAGTAATGGTAAAGTCTATTTAGTTGATTATGATAAATCAAATATTACTTTTGATAGCGTAAACAAAGAGTTTAAAGAGTATTATTTGATTGAGTATATTTCTAGAATAGAAAGTGAGAATGAAATAGAATCTTTTATTGAAATTAGAAATACAGATAAAGAATTTTCAAAAGAAAAACGCATAACAGGTATTCTTTCTGACAACTATTTTGAACTGATTAAAGAATTTTCAGATTCCGAAAGAACAAATATTATTCAATTAAAAGAAGAGAGTAATCAAGAAGTATTAGAAAAATTTGAAGCAGTACAAATACAAGAAAAGGTAATTCAAACTCAAACGCTTGCAATTTGGGAAACGCAAGAAAAATTTGAGGAAGCAATAAAAACAGCTACATCAAAATTATTGATAGAAAGTCCGTGGATTAAACGAGCTACTTTAAAATATATCAATATTCTTGAAAAGGCGTTAAAAAGAAATGTTATTATTGTTGTACTTTATGGAATTGATAGTAAAGATGAACACGACAGAAGAGCAGAAAAAGAAATGGAAAGACTAGAAAGAGAGTATAGAAATTTTCATTTGATACATTTGCCTACTCATTTCGCAAGAAAGAGAAATCATAAAATGACAGGAACGCACAGAAAATTAGTCATAAAAGACAATGAATATTATATACAAGGAAGTTTTAATTTTCTATCATTCAATAAAGAAAGAGATGAAAAAATAGCTAATGAAGAAAGTATATTACTATTCAAAGATGTACAAAGCAAATGGGAAAGTGTTCTAAGAGAATATCAAATAAATAGAAGAATAATAGAATGATTTTATTCCAATTTAGGCATTTTCCACAAAAATTTTGCTACTGCAAAAGATAAAAAAGGTTGGTTTCATATCGATAAAAATGGAAATGAGCTTTATCCAGAACGTTATTTAGAAATTGAACCTTTTTATAATGGATTCGCACTTGTTACAAAACATAATACAGAAAAAATAATTGTAGATGAAAAGGGAACTTTAAAAGTAAAATTAGGATAAAATCAAGGTGTTTCCTCTTGATAAGAAATAATTCCTTTCGCCATTCCAGGAAAAATAAGACCGTGAAGAGGTAAAATTAGATACCAATACATACGTCCCCAAAGCCCCAAAGGACGAAAAGTAGCATTTTGAATTAATGTGTTTTTACCATTTTCTTTTTTGACATGAAACTCTAGCCAAGCTTCTCCAGGTAATTTCATTTCTGCATACAAAAGCAGTCTTCCATTTTTACGGTCTGCCATCAAAACCCTCCAAAAATCAAGTGCATCACCTGTTTTGAGGTCTTTTGCGTTTCTTCTACCACGCCTTAGACCGACTCCTCCAAAAAGTTTGTCCAAAAAACCTCTAATTTTCCAAAGCCAAGTTCCGTAATACCAACCTCTTTTACCTCCAATCGACCAAATATTATCAATCACTTCTTCAGGATTCCTTTCAAAATCATATTTTCTGGTATCGGTAAGACAGCCATAAGTAGGCACATGAACAAAGTCTAAAAAATTCTCTTCAATAGGTCCTAAGAGGGTATCTTTCCAACTTGAAACCACTTCGTTTTGAGCAATTTTTTGAAACGTCTTTTCTAGTGCTTCCTTGTAAGAAAGTAGATTGCGTGGAACAACTTTATCGATGCCATTATGCTCACAAATCACGTCGTGGTGCATACTATCTACCAAACTTCTAGCTAAATTATAGGACGTAGAAGTAACAAAATAAAGCCAATACGACGACAAATGAGGAGTAAGAAGAGGAACAGCATAAAGACTTCGTTTTAGATTTCGTACTTCTGCATATTGCAACATAATTTCTTTATACGTCAGAACATCAGGACCTCCAATATCAAAAATCTTATCAAAACTATCTTGTTTTAGTAATATTGCTTCCAAGTAATAAATTACATCTCGTATGGCGATAGGTTGGCACTTACTTTTTACCCATTTTGGAGCTATCATAACAGGTAATTTTTCTACCAAATCTCTAATTATCTCAAAAGAAGCACTTCCAGAACCAATAATTATAGCTGCTCTCAAAACGGTTACAGGAACACCAGATTCTTTTAGATAAGATTCGGTAAGTTGTCTTGATCGAAGGTGTGCAGATAATTCTTTGTCGTTAGCAATTCCACTCAAATAGATAATTTGTTTTGCTTCCGTATCTGAAATATAAGCTGCAAAATTGTGAGCCATATTTTTTTCTACTTCTGTAAAAGAATCGTAAGAAGTGGACATTCCGTGAACAAAATAATAAGCTGCATCAATATCTTTAGGTAGTTTTTTTAGGCTTTCTAAATTGGTCAAATCAGCTTCAATAAGTTGAATGTTTTTCATAAACTCCTCATCAAAATCTTCTGAATCAAAACGCCTAGCATCTCTAACCAAACAGGTTACAGAATGACCTGACTGGACAAGAACGGGAAGTAATCTACGTCCAATATAGCCTGTAGAACCTGTTAATAAAATGTGCATAAGTAGTAAGTGTATTAGTAAAAAATACTTTCAAGACGCTAACTTTTAGTGGAGAGCAAAAGTTTTCTTTGTGGTTTGACTTCTGTTTTTCTGACAAGAAATTAAAACGCTTGATGAACTGACAAACAAAATACTCAAACAGACACAAAAAAGTAAATTCATAAGATTTAGAAGAATTAATTTATCTTTGTAAAATAATAGTTTACTTTTTCTTTTAAAATAGAGTTTTCAAACTCTATCTTATGGAAAAAACACGATTGCACAGCATAAAGTCCAGCAACTAGTTGTCTTTTTTTTAATATTACTTACACTATTAAATTGTAATTATTCAACCTTTAAAATTAAATCTTATAATGACAAAATACGCACATCAGTTTTTATTTTTATCACTCATCTTATTTGCTTTTGTAGCTTGTAAACAGCAAGCGAAAAAATATACATTAGATAGTAAGGAGCAAATACAAGAACTAAAAACAGAAGAAATGCAAACAAAGTTGGAGTTAGAAAATCCATTATTGCAACAATGGACAGGCGATTATGGTGGAGTTCCTGCTTTCGACAAAATGAACTTGGAAAATGTAAAAGATGCTATGCTCAAAGGAATGGAACTCAATCTGGCTGATATTGATGCCATTGCCACTAATCCAGAACCTCCAACTTTTGAAAATACGATTGAAGAAATGGAACGTGCAGGAGAAGAGTTAGATAGAGCTTTTAAATATTACGGAATTTGGAGCAGTAATATGTCTTCGCCAGAATTTAGGAAAATTGATGAAGAATTATCACCTAAGTTTGCAGAATTTAGTTCTAAAATTACTCAAAATGAAAAACTATTTCAACGTGTCAAAACTGTTTATGATAATTCTAAAACGACACCGTTAGAAGCTGACCAGCAGCGAGTTGTAGATTTGGTTTATAAGGATTTTGAAATGAAAGGAGCAGAACTTAGTTCAGACAAAAAAGAAAGATATGCAGCTATTGACAAAGAACTCTCTACACTTTATACCAATTTTTCGAATAATGTTTTACACGATGAGGAAAATTATATTACTTATTTAGAGGATAATCAATTAGGAGGTCTTTCAGAAGGATTTGTCAAATCGGCTGCCAAAATTGCAACGGACAACGGACAAGAAGGAAAATATGCCATTACAAATACTCGTTCGTCAATGGATCCATTTCTTACGTATTCAACTGAAAGAGAATTACGTGAAAAAGTATGGAAAAATTATTATTCAAGAGGAGATAACGCTGATGATTACGACAATAACAAAATTATTGCAGAAATTTTGAAACTGCGTAGAGAACGTGTGGAACTTTTGGGATATAAGAATTATGCAGAATGGCGTTTGCAAGACAGAATGGCAAAAACTCCAGAAAATGCAATGGAATTAATGGAAACGGTTTGGAAGGCATCTATTGCTAGAGTAGATGAAGAAGTGAAAGATATGCAAGCCGTAGCAAACAAGAATGGTGATAAAATCACGATTGAACCTTGGGATTATCGTTTCTATGCCGAGAAAGTAAGAAAGCAAAAATATGATTTGGATTCCGACGAAGTAAAGCAATATTTGCAGCTTGACAAACTCACAGAAGCGATGCACTATGTAGCAGGTCGCTTGTTTAATTTTAAATTTACTCCCGTTCCAGAGGGTTCTGTTCCTGTTTTTCATGAAGATGTAAAAGTATGGGAAGTTACGGATAAAGACACAGGCAAAAACATTGGACTTTGGTATCTTGACCCCTATTCAAGACAAGGAAAACGTTCTGGAGCGTGGGCAACTACCTATAGAAGTTATACTACCTTTGATGGAAAAAAAAATGTTTTGGCTTCTAATAATTCAAATTTTGTAAAACCAGCACCTGGGCAACCTCTTTTAGTTTCTTGGGATGATGCCACTACATTTTTCCACGAGTTTGGACACGCACTTCATTTTTTTGCTTCGAATGTAAAGTATCCAACTTTGAATAGTGGTGTGAGAGATTATACCGAATTTCAATCACAACTTTTAGAACGTTGGTTATCTACCGACGAAGTAATTACTAATTACTTAGTTCATAATAAAACAGGCAAACCAATGCCAAAAGAGTTAGTACGGAAAATCAAAAAAGCAGGTACGTTTAATCAAGGCTTTTCGAACAACTGAATATTTAGCTTCTGCAATAATGGATATGAAATTTCACTTAGCAGACCCAGAGAATATCGATGTAGATAAATTTGAGCGTGAAACATTAGAAGAATTAGGAATGCCAAAACAACTAGTTATGCGACACAGAACGCCACAATTCGGGCATGTATTTTCTGGCGAAGGCTATGCAACAGCATATTACGGCTATATGTGGGCAGATGTTTTGACAGCCGATGCAGCTGAAGCGTTTGCAGAAGCTCCAGACGGTTTTTACGATAAAGAAATGGCAGATAAATTAGTAAAATATCTGTTTGCGCCAAGAAACGCACTAGACCCAGCCGAAGCGTACAAATTATTTAGAGGAAGGGAAGCAAATATGGAAGCTCTGATGAGAGATAGAGGTTTTCCTGTTCCGAAAGAGTAAAAAGCAAACTAAAAAGCGATGGCAGAGATAATGTAGCTAAAATTGTCTTTGTTGTTTTTTAGTTTGATAAATCAAGTTTCTATATAGTTCGATCATAGCAATTTGATTTATCAAATTGACTTCATCACCTTTCATTTCTAAAATCAATTTTACTTTTTTATAACTGATTGATTACTAGACCTGTAAGTAACCGTGATAACGTTTAATACAGACACAAAAAAAAGAGAAGGAAAAACAAATTTTCTTCTCTTTTTTTGTAAAGCATTTTTAAGTAGTTCTTAACGTTGTGTGTCGTTCAAAGCTGCTTTCGCTTTTTTGTTAGGTAAAAATATTTGGAAACCTACACGAATTCCAAAATCACCTGTAAAATCTTGAGAACCACCACCACTTACAGCAGCAGCAGAAAATAGTCCTTCCAAAGCAATAGTATTTGTAAGAAAGTAAGAGTAACCAATTCCAGCACCTAAACTAATGCCGTTTGTACTTTCTCCTTCACTTTGATTAATGAAACTAAAAGCAGATGTTGCTTCAGCAAACACTCTACCGTTTCTCAACACAGATTCGTATTCCGAGTTACCAAAGTAATATCTAGCAAAACGAACCAACAGAAATTTCTGAACTAGTTACATTCTCGTCTCCAGCATCAATAACATCCAAATCTGCACCAAAGCGTACACCAAGCGCAAATCTATCTCTTAAAAAATAACCTAATTGAGGTTTTACGTCCAGACTAAATCCGTTTGTAAAGTCCATAGAAGCGTTTCCACCTATCATCCAATTATCTCGTTGGATTTGAGCTTCAGCAGTTGTAGCAGTTGTGAAAGTAGCAATAAATAAAAAGGCGAAAAGTGCAATAAACTTATTCATATAAATGATTTATTAAGGTTAAAAAAAAGTAATTACCTATAAATTAATAATTGGGTCTAACTATTACTACAAAAAAAACATTTCTTTTGTTTGATACAAATAATTATCTGCTAATTATCTAACTTACAAGTGTAAAAAATAGATATAATTTGTTTAGAAATTAATCTATATCAGAAACAGAGAAATTGAACAAATGTTTAGTTTTTTTTATATTTGTTGATATTTTGCTCTGTTTATTGTGCTTTATTTTGCTTTCTATCAAACACTTTTTGTTAAGTTGGTTGTAATAAATTTAAAGCTAACTATTTTATTTAAAGTAGTTTGAATGATAATTAGATTAATTTGAAAATTTTGAGACGAAATAATGCAGCAAAACTTTTGGAGCAAAAAAAAATAAATAAAACAGAATTAATAATCTTAGTTTTATTTTACCAAGCCAGTAACTACGAAAGTTTTTTGTAATGATTTAGACAATTGAACTTTTTTTGTAAAAAACGCTTTTTAGCTTTTATAAAATTATTTATAAAGATTTAGGTTAATCGCATCAAAAAATGAGTGTCTTTATCAATATGAGTGACATCTAGCAAATTCTATATATTACTTCATTTTTGATAAAATAATAGTTTGCTTTTTCCATAAAATAGGGTTTGCAAATCCTATTTTGTGGAAAAAAACGCTTGCACAGAATAAAATTTGGCAACAATCTATCTATTTTAGAATGTCACTCATATTAATTAACCTAATAAAAATTCACAGATAAACATGAGTTGGAAAATTGTAGAACGAAAAATTGGAAAAGCAGGAAACAGAAAGCAAAGACAAAAGAGGCAAACAGAATGGAGTAAAAAATATGGTAATAATTGGCTTATAGGTTATCTAATTAAAGGCGAGTTTGTCTCTCAAGAGGATGCGTTAGAGAGTATTTATTACAAAAGCTATGAATTACATTTCGAAAACTATCCTACAGATTTGGAGGAGTTGATATATTTAGCTAAATCCTTAAATAACCCACACGCAAAAGCTACAGGAGGAGTAGATTTGCAAGTTCCTGCAATAATGAACTATTTAAGTAAAAATAATTTGAAACTCAAAGATAATCAAGTCGTGGATATTGGAACTTTTGGAGAATCTTCTCACAAAATAAGTGTTCGATTGAGTCCTCTTACCATAAAAGTAGTTTTGAATGCTAAAACGACTTTGGAGAAATTTTGGCAAGAAAAAAAGTGTCTGGCTGTTTGGGAAGAGGAAGAAAGTAATAATTAAAAATCAGAAACACATATTTGCAGGTATATAAAGAAGGAATTTTAAAACTAAATTTGAGATTTCCATTAAACGTTATCACGGTTATTTATAGGTCTGATAATCAATTAGTTGTAGAAAAGTAAAACAGTCTTATTTTTCCATAGCGACAAACCTGTCGCTATTGAAAAATGAACAGTACTAGATTAACCGTGATAACGTTTATTATTAAAACTGTGTATTCAGTTCCCCAGAACTGAACAAAATGCTTCCTTAAAAGCGTGATTTCATTTAAACTTGATATTTGTGAGGAAAAAACACACATCAGGCTTTTTATGAACATGCATTGACTGCAATTAATCTTTATCAAAAAATCAATCAAATTTTTTTTGTAATTTTGTACTTCCATCAAAAATACTCATCAACTAGTTACTTAATAAATTGGAAAACGAAAACTCAAAGTCTTATTATCCATTTGAATCAGATAATGGTTCAGAAAATATAGGTTATTCGAATGCTGAAAATAAAGAACACCTACAGCGTTTTCGTCCAAAAATAGGAATTTCGATGGGCGATTTTAATGGTATTGGTGTAGAAGTAATTTTGAAAACACTTACAGATAATCGTGTTTTAGAACTCTGTATTCCTGTTATTTTTGGTGCTGCACGAGTTTTTTCGCATTACAAAAAATTACTAAATATAGATTTTGTATTTCAACAGCATTTTATAGATGATGGAAATTTAGCTACTTCTATTCATTCTCAAAAGGTAAATATTGTAAATTGTAGTTCGGCGAAACTAGAAGTGGAAGCTGGAAAGATTACTCCACAAGCAGGTCAATGTGCTTTAGCTGCTTTGGAAGGAGCTACAAAGGCAATGCAACAAGGTTGGATAGATGCGTTAGTTACTGCGCCAATTAATAAAGATAATATTCAATCTGAGACATTTAATTTTCCTGGTCATACTGAATATCTGACAGAAAAATTTAGTCTTGATAAAGTAAAAGATAGTCTGATGTTTTTGGTACATGAAAACCTGCGTGTGGGCGTAGTTACGGGACATATTGCTTTGCATAAAGTTTCTAAAAAAGTAACAGAAGAAGCCATTACAAGCAAACTAAATTTGATGCTACATTCTTTAAAACAAGATTTTGGAATCTCTAAACCTAGAGTTGCACTTTTAGGTCTTAATCCTCATGCAGGAGAAAATGGTCTTTTAGGAAGTGAAGAAAAAGAGTTGATAGCACCTTTAATAGAAAAATTTCGCAAGAAAGAACATTTAGTATATGGTCCCTTTTCCTTCAGATGGCTTTTTTGGAGCAAAAGAGTACAAAAAATTTGATGGAATTTTAGCTATGTATCACGACCAAGGACTTATTCCATTCAAGACATTAGCCTTTAATGAAGGTATAAATTTTACAGCTGGTTTGCCTATCGTCAGAACTTCGCCAGATCACGGAACAGCTTACCGAATTGCAGGAAAGAATATAGCCGATGAGAGTTCGTTTCGCAATGCCTTGTTTTTAGCTATTGATACAGTAAAAAGTAGAATGGATTTTGAAACTACAAATCAAGAAAAAGCTGAACATAAAAAGAGACGTAAGGAAGAACATAAAAGAAATAGAAGTTAATTTTTTGTATATTTACTTTCATAAGTAGCTGATACTTTAACTTCGTTGAGGGGTAAAGCCGTTCCGAGTGTCAGAATTACAGTAGTTTAAGAATATAATTCTACTTTATTATCAAATTATAAAAACTAGTTTAGTTTCAGATTATTTTTATGCCAGAAAAAAAAGCTCTAAAAAATCAATTTTCCATATTCTCGTTTTTTGTTTTGTTTTTAGCTTTTAATTGCTACTTTTTTTGTGTGCCTTTCGTTTTTTCTCAAACGCTTATAGATACGATTTCGAAAGAAGATGCTCAAGAGGCGATTCAAAAAAACGAAGTATTAAATTGAAAAGAAAAAGCAAGTAGAAGATTTAATTTTGCAGTCAAAAGTAGCAAAACCAGCTAAGCGAGTAGAACTATTATTACAAATTTCGGAACTTTATCGTACAGAATTAAGAGATTCGGATGAAGCATTGGAATATGCGAATTTAGCTATAAAACAAGCAACTGAATTGCGAGATAAAAAAGGCATAGCGCAAGCATCTATACAAGCAGGCGCATTACACAGAAATAAAGGGGAGTTGAATTTTGCACTTACATTATTGCTTAGAGGATTAGATGCAGCCCAAGAAATTGGTAATGATTCTTTGCAAACCGATGCTTTGCACAAAGTAGCTGTTACATATCTTTTGATGAGAGATTTTGCACAGTCGTATGAGTATGCTTTAAAAGAAGAAAAAATATGGCGTTCTTCTGGTTCTGATTATGGGCTGGCGAGTGCATTAAATTTGAAAGGTCTTAGCCTTATTTATTTGAAACGATTAGATGAAGCAATTGAGTCGTTGGAACAAGGATTAGTGATTGCAGAAAAATTGAAAAATGATGACTTACTTTATAAACTATTATCTAATTTAGCAGATGCACACCTAAAAAAGGAAGAACTAGGAAAAGCAATGTCTTATATTACTAAAAGTAGAGAAATTACAGAAAAAATAAAAGATAATTATGGCAATATTACCAACACCATAAAACTAGGAGAGATTTATTCTGCGAAAGGAGATTTGTCTAAAGCAATCAATATAACAGAAGCAGGTGTAGAATTAGCTCAAAATTTTCGCTATGCAGCTCTAGCACGAAATGGCTACGAAGCCTTGAGAGATATTTATTTTAAAGCAGGAAATTATAAAAAAGCCTTTGAAAATCAATCTCTTGCTGTCGCAATGAATGATAGCCTTTCGAATATTAGTAGAAGACATCAAGTTTTGAATACACAAACTTATTATGAATCAGAACGAAAGGCAAGAGAAAACTTACTATTAAAAGAAGAGAGCAAAAACAAAAGTCTTAAGCTATATCTAATTTCATCAATTGCATTAATAGGATTTTTATTAGTTGCTTTGTTTGTCTATAGAACACAAATTAAGAAGAGAACTATTAATAAATTAAGAAATCAAAATGATAAAATTCGTTCCGTTTACGAACAGATTTCCAAACAAGCAACACTCATAGACAACACAAATAGTATGCTTACAGAAAGCATAAATTATGCTCGTAGAATTCAGGATGCCATACAAATAAATACCACTACTATCTTTGAAGAATTAAAAGATAATTTTATAATAGACCGTCCTAGAGATATTGTAAGTGGAGATTGTTACTGGTTTGAACAAAGGCAGGGAGAGTTTTATGTTGCCTTAGCCGACTGTACAGGACACGGAATTCCAGGAGCTTTTATGACTATCCTTTGTAACTCTTTATTGGGAGATATTTTCAATTCTCGTCAAGGCATACGTTCGCCTGCCGAAATGCTTATTGAATTGCATCGTCGTTTGATTCGTCATTTGCATCAAGAAGAAACAAATGTACAAGACGGAATGGACATTGCAATTTGTAGAATTAATGTTACTGACAAAACGATAACTTATTCTGGGGCAAAACAGCCTTTGTTGTATGTTGATAAAGATGGAGAGTTTAATCGTTTTAAAGCCAATTCATTACCGATTGGAGGACACGAAGTAAAAATGAAACGAAAGTTTGAAGATATTACTATTCATTATCAAGTTGGAGATATACTCTATATTACTTCTGACGGTCTTCAAGACCAATTTGGAGGAAAGAATGATAAGAAATTTATGAGCAGACGTTTGTATACTATGCTTACTCAAATTCATAAAATGCCTCTAGAAAAACAAAAAATTCATATCGAAAACCAACTAGAACAATGGCAAGCGAGTAATGAACAAACCGATGATATTATGATGATTGGAATAAAATTGAATTAGGTTTTTGAGTGATAATCCTCGTTGACGGCGAAGCCTCAACGACGGTAGAAAAATGCAAACAAATTTATGTTACACGATATTTATTTTAAAATTATTTATATACAAAACTTACCTGTGAATTGAAAAAACTGATTACTGGTAATTGATAATTGATAACTGATGAAAGTGATTTGGAGATTAATGGGCTTTATGCGACCTTTTCGGTCTTTTGTGCCTTTTTATGTTTTGACTTCGGTCTTGGCTATTGTTTTTGGAGCGATTAATTTTACATTGCTTGTACCTCTTCTCAACATTTTGTTTTTGGACGAAACACCTCAACAAATTGTTACAGCAGTCCCTACTTTTTCTTTGTCTATTGATTATTTTAAATCTCTCTTTAATCATAACTTTTCCAAAATTATAGTAGAAGAAGGCAAAATGGAAGCTCTTTACTTTGTCTGTAAGGTTCTTGTAATTACTGTTTTTCTATCTAATATGTTTCGTTATTTAGCTTTATTTATTGTCAATAAAATTAGGCTAAAAGCTACAATAAGACTTCAGAATGCGCTTTTTGAAAATATTCTTTCTCTTAATGTGGGTTATTTTTCTCAGGAAAGAAAAGGAGATTTAATGTCTCGTTTTTCTAACGACGCTAGAGAAGTAGAGGTCTCGGTTTATAATGAATTTAAAGGACTTATTCGTTCTCCTCTTACGTTTTTAGTTTACTTTTTTCTTCTTGTTTATTGGTCTTGGAAACTGACTTTGTTTTCCTTTATTTTTCTTCCTGTTTCAGGTGGAATTATTGCTCTTATTTCTCGTAAGCTCCGAAAAAGTAGTGATATTTCACAAACTGTTTTAGGCGATATGCTCTCTATGTTGGATGAACTTTTATCAGGAATTAAAATTGTAAGTGCTTTCAATGCTCAAAATTTTATCCTCTCTAGATTCAAAAAATTAAACGAACTTTATCGTACTTCCAGAACCTCCTATGACAATAAAAGAGACATAGCTGCTCCCTTATCCGAGTTTTTGGGCATTATTACCATTGCCGTTATTCTTCTCTATGGTGGAAATATGGTGCTGAAAGGAGAATTATCTGCCGACGTTTTTATTGCTTATATTGCTGTTTTTTCACAAATTATTCCTCCCATAAAAGAAGGTTCGACGGTTGTTACTAACATGCAACGGGGTATTATTGCAGGAAGACGAGTTTTTGAGGTCTTGGATATTCAAACTTCTATAAATGATCTTCCGAACGCTAAAAAATTGGAAAAATTTAACGATAAAATAGAAATTAAGAACCTTCATTTTTCATACAAAACAACTAAAGAAGAAGGAGTCATAGAAAAACAAGTATTAAATGGAATAAACTTAACCATAAATAAAGGCGAAATAGTAGCTCTAGTAGGAATGTCGGGAGGAGGAAAGTCTACACTAGCTGATTTGGTTGCTCGTTTTTATGATCCACAAGAAGGAGAGATTTTATTAGATGATTATTCGTTGAGAGAATGGACACTTCATTCTTTGCGCTCTCAAATGGGAATTGTTACACAAGAAGCGATTTTATTTAATGATACCATTTTTAATAATATTTCTTTTGGAATAGAAACAGCAACGCAGCAAGAGGTAGAAAAAGCTGCGAAAGTTGCGAATGCTCACGATTTTATTATCAAAACAGAAAACGGTTACCAAACAAATATTGGAGACCGAGGAAGCAAACTTTCAGGAGGACAACGCCAGCGTATAAGCATTGCAAGGGCAGTTTTGAAAAACCCAGCAATCTTAATTTTAGATGAAGCTACTTCTGCACTAGACTCTGAATCTGAACAGCTTGTACAAGAAGCACTTTACAAACTAATGGAAGGAAGAACGACTTTAGTAATTGCGCATCGTTTGAGTACTATTCAACATGCTAATAAAATTGTAGTAATTAATGATGGAAGAATAATTGAAACAGGAACGCATCAAAATCTAATAGAAAAACGAGGAGTTTACTCAAAACTTGTCGAGATGCAGATGATGTAAAGGTAGAAATCTGATTTATTAGAGCGTAAAAACAGGTTGATAGTATAGTATCAAATTCTAAAACTATTAAAAATCAGTAATCAAACCTACTTTTTATAGTGTTTCGGTCTTATTAAATTTGTATCTTGCAAGTCAATTACACAAACAAAAACATACAAATAAATAATTTATCAATTCGGTTCTACAGTAGAAAAATAAATATAGAACTCCTAAAAAATTGATACCAAAAAAATAGTCTATGAGTAAGATTCTGACCCTTTCCCCTTCTCGTTTAGAAGTCATGCACCATTTAGAAGATTATGTGGACAAAATGACGAGCAAATTTCTGCGTCCTATTGATACAAACTGGCAACCTGCAGACTTGTTACCAGATGCTTCCAAACTTGATTTTTTTGATAAAGTAAAAGACCTTCAAGAACGTGCTAGAGAACTATCTTATGATTTTTGGATTGTTTTGATAGGCGATATGATAACCGAAGAAGCACTTCCAACTTATGAATCTTGGTTAATGGACGTAGAAGGAGTGCACCAAGGAGATAAGGAAAATCCTTGGGCAAAATGGATAAGAGGCTGGACAGCAGAAGAAAATCGTCACGGAGATTTGCTCAACAAATACCTCTATTTATCAGGACGAGTAAATATGAAACAAGTAGAAATTTCGACACAATATTTGATTGCTGACGGTTTTGATATTGGAACAGCAACTGATCCTTATCGTAATTTTGTCTATACTTCCTTTCAAGAATTAGCGACTAATATTTCCCACAAACGAGTAGCACAGCTTGCAGGAACACATGATAATTCGGATTTGGAAAAAATGTGTAGTATGGTAGCAGCCGACGAATACCGTCATGCGTATGCCTATATGTCGTTTGTAGAAAAGATTCTAGAGGTTGATCCCAATGAAATGCTTTTCGCCTTTGAAGATATGATGCGCAAAAAAATTGTAATGCCAGCTCATTATTTGCGTGAGATTGGAGGAAAAGTAGGCGAAACATTCAAGCATTTTTCGGATTGTGCACAGCGTTTAGGCGTTTATACAGCAGAAGATTATGTTGACATAATGGAACTGCTTATCAAAAAATGGAATATCGCTAACCTAAAAGACCTAAACGAAACAGGTGAAAAAGCAAGAGATTATATCATGAAACTTCCTGCTAGACTTTTGCGTGTAGCCGAAAGAATGAAAACAGATACAAGTGCAGGATATAAATTTAAGTGGATAGATTAATGAGTGGGGCGAGGGGCGAGGGAAGTAGAGCGAGAAAGTAAATGCAAACGACACTATTTCATTCTCTCGTCCCTCCTCATTCTCTTTTCATTCCACGTCCCACGCCCCAATTCTCTCATTCTTCAAATTCCTTAATAGGTAATTTTCTTTTCTTGGCTACTTTCCGTTTTCCTCTTTTGTAATAAAACCATTCTCCAGTTATTTTTCCGTTTTCATAATTTCCTTCGTATTTTGGTTTTCCTTTTTTGCCATAATGAATCCAATAACCACTTTTTTCTCCTTCTTTATAAACTCCTCTACTCATCACAATTCCGTTTTGGTCGTAATATGTCCAAGAACCTTGTTTTTGTCCATCTTTGTAGGTTCCTGATTGGATTAATTTTCCATCTTCAAAATATTCTTCTACCAATCCGTCTAGTTGTCCTTTTATATAAAAAACTCTTCGTGCAAGTGTTCCATTATCATAAAAAGAAAGCCAAAGACCCTCATAAGCACCATCACGATAAATTCCTGTACGTTTTATTTGTCCATTTGGATAATAAGAAAATGCCGAATCTTGCAACATTCCGTTTATCCACATTTCTTTTCGCTCTAGTTTTCCATCTGGCGAATAATACTTTGAATTTCCGTTGAGCTTGTTGTATTGGTAATTTTCAAAAGCCATTGTTGTTCCGTCTGGGTAATACAAAAACCAATACCCTTCTTTATTTCCCTTTATTTCTTTTCCTTCTGCCTTTAATGATCCATTTTTGTAAAACTCTTTCTTTTTAGATTGCGCAGAACCATTCTGCACAAAAATAAAGAATAGAAAAACTATTAAACTAAAAATTAAATAACACTGATTTTTCATGTAATTTTGTTTAAATAATGATAAAAAATTTTACAAGTATTAAAATACCAATTATGATGCTACTTTTCTTTTTGTATAACTAACCTCAAAGTTTCAAATCAATTGAAGTATTCAATCTTATTCCGTATTTTAATTGTTGTAAAGTTCGATGAAGTTCAATTTGATAAATCAAATTGCTACTTATACTGAAATGAAGTCGGTTTTAAACCATCAGCTACGTATATTTTGTTGAAAAACAATTACATCTTGGTATAAATCAAATTACTACATCTAAAAGGACTAGATTGTTTATTTGAATATAAACAAAATTTGAGATTTAATGGTCAAAAATGTTTTATAAATTAAAAAAAATGTTACTTTTGTACTACTTAGCTACTAAAAGGTATCATGGTTATCTATAGGTCTACTAATTAATAGTTATGGAAAAATGAACATTACCAAATTAACCGTGGTAATTTTTACTGTTCTAAGATTGTACTTTTTCAGATTATTTATATTCTCTTTGCTTTGAAGAACACGCAAAATAAGTTTTTTCTTATAGATTTTTTTACTTTTCTTAAAAACTTTTTGTTATGCAAGTTTTTAGTAAGGACTTTAGCTGCGTTATTGCTTTTTTGCGTTTCATTTATTGCTACAGCACAAAAACAACATATTCCTTTTGATCCTAGTAAAAAGTTATCTCAATTTTTGATAGATGTTTGGGATAGTGAAAAAGGATTGCCTTCTGGAACGCTTCTACAACTTGTTCAAACAAAAGATGGGTATTTGTGGATAGGTAGCTACGACGGACTTTTGCGTTTTGATGGAAATAGTTTCGATATTTATACTAAAAATTCGGACAAAGTATTCAAAACAAATAATGTTACTCGTTTGAAGGAAGCAAAGGATAGCACACTATGGATAGGCTCACAAGGAAGTGGACTTTTAAGCTATAAGAATGGAAAATTTAGTTCACATGGATTAGAAAACGAATATATTGAAGCTATTCATATTTTAGATACTAGCGATTCAGTTTATATAGGTACTCGTTCGGGAGGTCTGTTTGTTTATGATATAAAAAACAAAACATTTACTCCACTTTTTGCAAAAGAATTGTCTTCTGAGACTATTTCTGATATTCTAGAGTATCCTAGAGGCAAATTCTGGCTGGCTACACGAAATCAAGGAATTTTGACTTTAAAGAACAATCAAATTCTTAAAGTACCTTCTCAAATAGAAAATCCACGTACATTAAAACTTTATTTAGACGATAGGAAAACAATTTGGGCAGGAACTTACAACGGTATTCTGAAATATGAAGGTAACAAATTTGTACAGCAATTTCCAGAAATTGCCCAAGAACGTATTCACGATATGAAATTTGACCCAGCAGGTAATTTTTGGATTGTTACTCGCAATAATATTTACCGTCATAATGTAATCTCAAAAGAATTAGAATTATTGACTACCGAAACTGGAGAAGCCTTCAACGATGTACGTTCGATTTGGCTGGATCAAGAAGAAGACTTATGGATTCCAACTGCTAGACACGGACTTTGTCGTCTGCGAGATGGAAAATTTATTACTTATACTGTTCGGGAAGGACTAGCTCATCCGTCTGTAAATTCAGTAGGGATATACAATAAAACGGACGTTCTTGTCGGTACAAGTAATGGAACAATTCATCGGATTAATGCTAAGCAAAACACAGTAATTGATTATCCAATCAAAACAGATTTAAACGGACAAGAAATTTTTAATATTCGACAAGACGAAGAAGAAACGGTTTGGATAGTTACTTATAATGGTTTGTTGAGGAAAGAAATCAATGGAAACGAAAAATTATTTACCAAAAAAGAGGGGCTTCCAACCAATGTCTTGAGACTGACGTATCAAGATTCAAAAGGTCGTTTTTGGATAGGAACACGAGGAGAAGGACTAGTAGAGTACAAAAAAGACAGCAAAACAAGTGAAATTACTTTCAACAAAATCGGTCTGGATAGAGGTTTTACACCTGATTTTGTAATGGCAATAACAGAAGATAACAATGGCAATCTTTTGGTAGGAACAAACAATGGAGGACTTGCTATAGAAAATGGAAATAAATTTGATATTTTTACTTCCGAAAATGGATTGCCTACCAATCTTGTTTTTAATATTTATTGTGACAAACAAAATACAATTTGGCTTGCTACTAATGCGGGCTTAGTACGTTGGAAAGATAAAAAAGCGTTTGTTTTCGATGCTTCTAATGGGCTTCCGAATGAGAGTATTTTTGATATTGTGGAAGATGATAAAGGCTATTTTTGGTTTTCTTCCAATAGAGGAGTTTTGCGTGTCAAACAAAGCGAACTCAATTCTTTAGCTAACGGAGAAGATATAAACTTGAATTGGACAAAATATGATGAGAATGACGGAATGCGTTCCGAACAGTGCAAAGGAGCCACACAATCAATTATTTCTCCCCAAGGGATAATTTGGATTCCTACTAATAATGGTATTTTGCACATTGATCCCAATTTTTTGCCAATTAATTCTCGTCGTCCTCCTGTTTATATTCAAAAGGTATTTTTAGACGATGAAGTTTTTCTAGAACCCACAACAGTAACTCTACACATTGACCAGCAGCGTTTGATTATAGATTTTACAGCACTTAGTTTTCGTGCGCCTGAAAAAGTAATGTTCAAATACAAACTTGAAGGCTTTGATAAAGATTGGATAGTTTCCAAAAACAACAAAAGAGAAGCTATTTATACCAATCTTCCCAACGGAATTTATACCTTTCAAGTTATTGCAGCTAATAATGATGGAATATGGAATAATGAAGGTGCAAGTATGAAAGTTATTGTAAAACCTCATGTGTATGAAACGCCTTGGTTTATTGGATTAATTGTCCTTGTAATAGGTAGTAGTATTTGGGTAGTAGTGGCTGCCAGAACGAAAAGAATAAAAGTGAGAGCGCAAGAGTTGGAGCGTATTATTGAACTGCGAACTAGAGAACTTCGATCTAGTAATGAAGAACTAACTGCTCAACAGCAAGTTGTAGATGAACGAAATCAAGTAATTGAAAAGCAGAATCATAATATTATCTCTAGTATAAATTATGCAAAACGAATTCAGGTAGCTATGCTTCCTACAACAGAACAAGTACAGGCACTTTTGCCTGAATCATTTATTTTGTTTTTGCCTAGAGATATTGTTTCAGGAGATTTTTATTGGATAGAGCAGCAAAGCGAAAAAATAATTGTAGCTACTGTTGATTGCACAGGACACGGCGTTCCAGGAGCTTTTATGTCTTTGATTGGAAATGATATGCTCAATAAAGTAATCATAGATTATTCTGTTACCAAACCTAGTCTTATTTTGGACATATTAAATGAACAAATTGGCTCTGTTTTGAAACAACGAGAATCAGAAAATAGAGACGGAATGGATATGAATATCTGGACATGGAATCAAGAAACGCATAGTATAGAATTTGCTGGAGCCAAAAACCCATTAATTTATATTCAAAATGAAGAATTGCACGAGATAAAAGCCGATAAGCTCCCAATAGGAGGAAATTCTTATACCAAAGAAGTTTTAAAATATACCAATCACTTCATTAAAATCAATTCTCCAACTGTAGTTTATACCTTTTCCGATGGTTATCAAGACCAGTTTGGTGGCGAAAAGAATAGAAAGTTTATGAAGGGCAAATTGAAAAATATGCTTTTAGAAATTCATAAATTACCAATGAAAGAACAATATCAAATCTTGAAAACTACATTTGAAGACTGGAAAGAAGAATATCCACAAATAGATGATGTACTTATTATAGGAGTAAAAATTGATGTTAAAAATTGATTTTGAGGTTTAGATTTCAAAATCGTTGGTAAAGACATTGATACTGGTAGAGTAGGTAAAACGCATTTTCTTTAAACTAATCCTACCAAAACATAAAGACTTTATATAAAAAACTGCTTATTCTATTGAATTTTAGCTACAAGACAGTCCAACCTTCGTAGGAAAATCATTTAAAAATCAAAAAAGTACGGCTGCACTAAATAAAGCTAACAGAAGTGGTTTTTTTTTCATAAATTGAAGACAAGTTCGAATATATTTATTCTCATTAAAGTTGGTAGTTGATGCCTCATACAAATCCCTTTTTTCGAATTATCCTCTGAAGCTCTTTGCATACTAGATGCTCAAAATTGTATCTTGCATGTCAATGAAGCTATGGAAAAAATTGCCCAACAGCACAAACAGAAGTTGATTGGAAAAGATTTTTTGAAAGAAATAGAAAAAAGATTTGAAACTCAAAACACAATAGTAACAAAAGAACTAATTACCAAATTAATAAATCAACTTGGTTGAACACACCAACAAATAAATACGAAGATAGTAGAATCCTATGTTTTTACTCGCTATAAAAAAAGCAAGAATAGCAGTACGAGTAAAGAAGAATATAAAATTGGAGCAGTTGCTACCCACAAAGGAGAAGTTTATATTTCGTTGGCTTATACCTCTGAGAGCATTATTTCTAATTTGGTAGAAACATTTATAGCAAAAAATGCAATTCAGACCAAACAGTTAAATATTATTCTAGCAACCGTTCCTGATGGCATTTTTGTAATTAATGCAAAGGGAATTATATCGTTAGTAAATCCTGCTGCTGAAATTATTTTTGGCTATAAAGAAGAAGAACTTCTTGGAAAATCAGTAGAAATGTTATTATCAGATAATATTATTCCCGAAACGATTGCTCAACTAATGGCGCAATCTTTACCCAATAAAAAGGTTATCCATAACATAGAACTGATTGCTAAAAACAAAAATCAAGTTGATTTTCCTTTGAGTATTTCGCTTAACGAAACTCATTTTGAAGAAGGAAAAACGGTTTATATCGCTCTTGTCAGAAATTTAACTAAATCAAAGGAAGTACAAAATAAATTACGGGATAGCCAAAATTTTGGAGAATCTATTTTTCAAGCTGCCAAAATTGGACTTGCTGTTATCAATGAATGGGGATATTTTGTAAATGTAAACAAACAGTACGCACTCATGACAGGTTATGTACCTGAAGAATTAATCGGAAAAGTGTATTCCATTCTTACTCCTAATTTTGATATAGAGGATAGCATTCTTACTATAAAACAAGCTCGTAAAGGAAACTTAAATATAAAACGATTTTGGAAAATAAAACGAAAAGACAGTTCATTGATTGACATTGAATTGTATGTAAATAATTTTTATAATCGTCGTGAGGAACAATTTTTTATCCTTTCCTCAAAAGATATTACAGAAGAAAAAAGTGTGGAGTATGATTTGAGAAACACTAAAGAATTAGTAGAAGGCATTTTTCAATCTTTAGATAATGTATTTTGGTCTTACGATGTAGAAAAAGACAAACTGCTCACTATCTCCTCTGCTGTAGAAAAAATCTATGATATTTCTCAACAGCAGTTAAAAGAAAATCCAAACGTGTGGTTGAAGCGAGTTCATCCAGACGACATAGAAAAGGTAAAGGAGCAGCGTCTCAAAACAAGAGACGGTCTGAGTACGTCTTACGAATATCGAATTATAGACAGAAAGGGAAACACAAAATGGATTCAGACAGATGTAAAAGTTACGTTAGACCAAAACGAAAAACCGATACGTATAGAAGGAGTAGATACCGAAATTACACAGCGCATTCTTGCCAATCAAGAATTGGATAGTACCAAAAGAATGCTTCAATTTATCTTGGATTCTCTTCCCGATGGTGTAATTTTTACTACTCCAAACTTAGAAATAGAATGGTTTAATCCTGCTATAAAAAATCTTTTAGGATATGACGAAGAAGAATACAAGGGAAAAGTATTTTCTACCTTATTTCAAGAAGATAGTTTTTTCCTAATTTCAGACCACTTTGATATTATGGAAAAAACCTCTGTTTTTGAGATTATTCTAAAATGTAAAGACGGAACTTTGATCCATTCCGAAACTATTTCTACTCCTGTTTATGATTCCAACAAAACTGTAATTGGTTATCTTTATGTAATAAGAGATATTAGCGAACAAAGAATATTTGAAGAAGAAAAAGCGCAAATAATGCGCTCGTTGGCACAATTCAAACGAACATTAGATGTTACCAAAGATAGCGTTTTTATGTTTGATGCCACTACACACTTGTTTATTTATGCCAACAAAGGAGCTACAGAAGCAGTAGGATATTCTTTTGGAGAACTTCGAACAATGAAGCTCATTGATTTGATGAGCGATATTAATCCTCAAGATTTTGAGCAGCTTGCTTCCTATGTCATTAGTAATACGAACCATCAAATAAACCTAGATACTAATTTTTTACATAAAAGTGGAGGCAAATTTCCTGTTGCCCTTTTGTTGCAATATGTAGATTTGGACGATGGAGAAAATCGTTTTGTGGCTATTGTAAGAGATATTAGTGAACGAAAAATTACCGAACAATTACTCAAAGAAAGTGAATTAAAGTTCCGTTCTACCTTTGAACAAGCAGGAATTGGAATTGCCCATATCGGAATAGATTTGTCGTGGGCAGCCTTTAATGTTCATTTTTGTAAAATGACAGGCTATTCACAAGCCGAGCTGAGCATCAGAAAATTACGAGAAATAACGCATCCAAAAGATTTGCCTAGAGATATTATGCAACTTCGTCGTGTATTAAACGAAAAAAGTGAAGGCTATTCGATGCGAACACGCTATATTCATAAAAATGGAGATACCATTTGGCTCAATCTTTCGCTTTCAGTTGTAAAAGATGACGACAAAAGTCCTGCTTTTATAGTTATGTTTATCGAAAATATTTCTGACCAAGTAGAAGCAGAAGAAATGCTACGCCAGACTTTGGAAGAACTAAAAACGAGTAATTATGAGTTGGATCAATTTGTCTATAAGGCTTCTCATGATTTGCGTTCGCCACTAACTTCAATTCTGGGTTTGTTGAATATTGCTGAAATAGACAATCAGAATGCCCTTTCGTATGTAGAAAAAATACGTGGAAGAATTCATAAATTAGATGAGTTTGTTCAGTCTATTATTAATTATTCTCAGACCAGTAACCTAGAAACCAAGTACGAACCACTACGAATTGAATATCTTATTCATAAAAATATTGCTGATTTGGATTTTCTTCCTTATGCAAGTGAAATAAAATTCAAAATAAAATCTAATCAAAAAGGAGTCATTTATACAGATAATTTAAGATTAAATGTAATTTTGAGAAACTTACTTTCCAATGCCATCAAGTTTATAGATAGAAACAAAAAAACATCTATTATCTTAGTAGAAACTGCATTACGAGAAGATAAAAAATTTGTACTCACTATTACAGATAACGGATTAGGGATAGACAAACAGTATCAAGAACGAATTTTTGATATGTTTTATCGTGGAAACGAAAATTCAGATGGAAATGGATTAGGACTTTACATTGTCCGACAAGCTGTTGAAAAACTAGGAGGAGAACTCAAATTTGCTAGTCAACTTGGAAAAGGTTCTACGTTTATGATAATCTTGCCTAATTTTGAACCCAAATCAAAAGAAGAGTTAGAAAAATTATTTATTCCTATGAGTATAGAAAATGTAGATAATAAAGGAAATAGAAATAATTGAAAGAATAATTCACAAAAAAATTGAAAAAATTAATCGTCATCGCAGGCGCAACAGCCGTAGGAAAAACTGCTTTATGTACAGAATTAGCAGCTTATTTTGATACAGAAATTATATCAGCCGATTCAAGACAATTTTATAAAGAAATGAGTATCGGAACAGCCAAACCAACACTTGAAGAAATGACTTTTGGTTCAAAGTTAATCCAACATCATTTCATAGATTCCCATTCTATTCATCATCCACTATCAGCAGGAGAATTTGAAAAACAAGCCTTATCTGTTATTAATGACTTATTCAAAATTAGAAATAAAGAAAATGACGTACTTATTCTGACAGGAGGTTCTGGGCTTTTTATTCAAGCTATTTGTGACGGATTTGATGAAATGCCAACTATTTCTACTGAATTTAGGGAAAAATTAAATCAAGAACTAAAACAAAGTGGAGACAAAGGTTTAGAAATTTTGGTTTCAGAATTACAACAAAAAGACCCAGAATATGCACAAGAAGCAGATTTGAATAATCCTCAACGAGTAATTAGAGCATTAGAAATCATCCGAAGTACAGGCAAAACTTATTCAGAATTTAGAAAACAAAACAATCAAAACAAAGAAAAAGCAAAAAAGGAAAGAAAACAAAAGTTAGGTTTTGATAGTATCAAAATTATGTTAGACCGACCTAGAGAAGAACTATATGAGAGAATAAACAAACGAGTTTTGATAATGATGGAAAACGGTTTGTTAGAAGAAGTAAAAAACCTACAAAATTATGCTCATCTTTTGCCATTAAAAACAGTTGGCTATCAAGAAATTTTTGAGTATTTGGATATAAATAATGGGAATAAAAACCAAAACGATGAAAAAGTAAATTTAGAAACTGTTATTAAAATCATTCAACAAAATACCAGACGATTTGCCAAACGACAATTAACATGGTTTAGAAAAGATAAAGAATTTACTTGGTTTGACGTTTCGAAACCAGATTATAAAGAAAAAATAATCCGTTTTATAGAAAAACAAATTTGACAAAACAAAACCCACAGATTTACTTATGGGTTTAGTTGCAAATTGAATAGGTTAAAGGCTTGACGTCAAAATTACAAATACAGTCAAAGGCAAGCCTTTAATCTACAAATACATTTCTTCGTTGTTGGTTTCCTAGCAACGGCATCAAATTTATATCCCTGGTCGGATAGAAAATACTTCTTTTTTGTTTTCTTTATAACGTTCCTGACATTGCAAAACTACCTCTACAGCGTGTTTTTCGTCTTGCCAGTCTTCTACCGAAACTTTCTTTTTCTCCAAATCTTTATAGACTTCAAAGAAATGTCCGATTTCCTTCAGCAAGTGAGGATTTACATCTGCAAACTTATGAATGCTATTCCAAATGGGATCAGAAACAGGCACACAAAGTATCTTTGCATCAGGTCACTTTTTCATCAGTCATATTAAAAATTCCTACAGCACGAACTTCAATCAAACAGCCTGGAAAAGTAGGTTCTGAAACCAATACCAAAACATCTAACGCATCTCCATCTAACGCAAGCGTTTCAGGAACAAATCCATAATCACTTGGGTAGTGCATAGAAGAAAAAATCATACGGTCGTAACGAATCATACGTTTCTCAGCGTCATATTCATATTTATTTCTACTTCCTTTAGGAATCTCAACGATAACATCGAAAGTAAAATCTTTTTGCTCTGTCATTATATTTTATTTATATAGATAATTGTTAAAAATCAATTACAAATTAGAAGTTAAAAATTAGGAACTGAAAGGCGACATAATTCAATAGTAATCAATAACCTAATATCTTGCATGTATCGGAATTCTTGTCCGACAACTTACAAAACGGACTGCAAAGGTAACTTTTTTGATTTAATTTATCAACTTCTTACCTTCCAATCATTACAAAAGCACCCCAATAAATAGGATCTTCATACTTTGGATTTTGACGAAGTTCTCGTTTTGCTTCTCTAATGGCTATTCTTTTATCACCTGTTTCTCTCCATTTTTTGTAAAAAATACGCATCAATTCTTGTGTCGCATTATCATCTACCTTAAACAAAGACATCAAAAGTGCATCAGCACCAGCCAGCAAAAAGGCACTTTGAAGACCATACACACCTTCTCCTACTTTGCTTTCTCCACGACCTGTTTCGCAGGCACTAAGAATAAAAAGAGGAGAATTAATATTCATTGTAGCTACTTCGGAGGCAGTCAGGATTCCATCAGATTTGTTGTATTCATGCACACTTTTGTTTTGAACTCTATCTCCACCACCTGCGAAAAGCAACCCAGAACGCATCAAAGGGTCGTTATATGTACCCAAAGCAGCCGAACGTTCACGCTCTTCTTCCGAAATATCTTCCTTAAAAATACCATGGGTAGCGATATGATAAACCGTGTTTTTCTGACTATTTATTTCTTTTATTTGCTTTTCTATTGCTTCATCTTTCAAATATGTGGTTACGTTTTTGCTTCCTCCCTGCAACTGGCTAGAAATCATTTCTACTTCACGTTCTGCACCCAAAAGAGTAGGATAACTTTGCGCTCCTTTGTAATCTATATAAAAAAGTGGATTTCCAAACAAAACAAAATTATCAGGAAAAACATTCTTGACTTCTTGTTCTGCAATCTGGCGAGTACTGGTAAGCTGAGCAATAAAAAAATTATCTATTACAAACTCATTCTCTCCCATTCTGAAAGTTTCTACATTGAGCTGATTATAAACACCGTCACAAGAAAGATAAATCTTGCCTGCATCTTTGTTTATTTTATCTGCAATCGGCTTCCAATAAATAGTGTATGAATCATAATCTTCTAAAGAAAACTCTACATTATTTCTGTAATACTGCAAATCTCCGTCTTCCATTTGATTACCGTTATCCATTTTGGCTAATCTAATTTTTCCAGAAGGAGGCAAAACCAGAGCGATATAATTTACACTATCAGTAAAATCTTTATCAAACTGACGGTAGCGAATAATCTCAACGGCATGTTCTTTACCTTTCAAATTTTTCTGAATATCTTTCCAACTTACTGCTTTTTTAGAAGTCGCTGCTGCAAAATCAGAAGACTGGCGAGAGAGAATTTTAGATAAATCTTCGATTTCTTTTTGCAAACTACGCACATTAATATTTTCTTGTTTTAATTGTTCTGGACTTAAAGCCAAAGCCGAATTAAGTTGAATTTTCTTTAATTGCCACAATTCAAAATTAATACGTAGCGTATCTTCCGGACTTCTCTCATAAATCTCGTTGCGCAATTTTTGAGATTGCCCTAACAGAATTCCTTTTGTGAGCAAAATATTGTCGTACAAATCACGTAATAGCTTTTTCTTTTTGGGTTGTAATTTTATAACAAGATGTGTAAAAAACTCAAAATCTGGACGAATTTGTTCCCAGTTTTTGGCTTTCTCACGTTCACTAAGCACCGAAAAAGTAGTGTTTATATATTCTTTGTGTTTGTCCAAAACTTCACTCAAATATTTCTCTGCTCTCTTATAGTCATTTTTTACATAATACATACGAGCAATACGCCCCAACACTTCTACATATTTTGGATGAACATCACTAAAAATTTTTGAATATTTTTTGCGAGCATCTTCATAAAAATCTTGTGCCTTTTTAGGATTATCTTGTTGAATTTGCAAATCTCCCAACAAAACATTTATCTCTGCTAAGCTCACAAGCGATGCAGAAGGAATTTTTTCTAAAATCGCTAATGCCTTATCTAGCTTATCTGATGCACTTTTTATGTCTTTGTGCGCTACATAAAGCTCTGCCGAAGTCTTCAAAAAGCCTGCATAAACAGGTGTGTTTTCTCCCAAGTTATTGATAAGCATTTTGCCAGCTTCATCTAGTTCTTTAGTAACGGTTGTCCAATCAGAGGTAGAATAAAAATTAATCCTAGCAAGTTGAATAAGCGTACTGGCTCTATCCAGATGGTTTTCTCCGAGTATATCTGTTTTTATTTTGAGAGCTTTTTGAGCAAATTCTTGTGCTTTTTCATAATCTCCAATAGCCAAATTATAATCTGCCAAAATGCTCAAACTTTGTACGGTACGAATAGAATTTTCTCCAAAAATATTCCTAGCAATACTCAAAGCCTTATTAGCAAACTGCTCGGCTTCAATGTATTTTCCATTAGCAAATTCTAAATTTGCACTTTGCGTATAAGTATTAATCAAAAAACGACTTTCCTTTCCATATCTTTTTTCTTTTTCTACAATCGTTTCTTTCAAAAGCTGCTCGGCTGCACTAAAATCGGCTGTTTCTATATACAAATAAGCCAACTCCTCTGCTGTACTAGAATTTGCAATAGACTGGCTAGAACGGTTAAATCTTCGTTTTGCCTGATTCAACAAATCTTCTGCACGTTCATAAAGTCCCATTGTCATGTAGTAATTAGCTGCCGTTTCTAATGCCTGCGCATGTTCGAAAGCTAAAGACGGATTATACTGTTTTTCATAAATTTCTAATATTTGGCTTACTTCTTTATCTACTTCCTTATAGTTACTCTGTTGCATATTCAAGCGTGCAGCAATTTCAAGCTGAGCAGCATAACGAGGATGTTTGTCACTGTATCTTTCTTTTATCAAACTTAGTGCTTCATCAGACCTTTTATTTGCTTCCTTAAACTGGTCATTTGCCATATAATAGTCAATCCAATTATTTAAAGAATTGATGTAAATAAGACTTTGAGGTTCAACGTAATCGGTCAAGGCATTCATATGAAGATTGTACAATTCTCCTGCTTTATTAAACTTTTCGGTATAATTAAAGTAGAATTTAGCCAACTTTAAGTTTGCCAAATGATAACCTAATGTTCTTGTTCCGTGAATGCGTGCGTGCGAAGCCACCCATTGTTCCATAAGTTTTCCTGCTTCTTGATAATCATCGGCTGCCAAACGCACATAATAAATATCTTCCAAAACAGATAAACGTCTTTGACTATTCTCTGGAACTAATTCTGTGTTTTTATAAATATCAGTAAGCATTTTTAGAGATTGTCCATAACGCTGATTTTCATAATTCCACATCGCATCGGCTTGAAGAGCGATAGAATACTGCATATATCCTGTTCCGTAATATTTTGCTGTATTACGTTCTAGCTCCCAACGCTGACGAACGTTTTGAGTGCTATATTTTATGTTTTGAAGGAATTTTGGTTTTAAAGAAAACGATTTGTTTTTTCCGTCTTGCTGCACAACAAAACCACTATTTACATAATAATCAATAAGCAAAGTATGTAATCTAAGGTAATCTTTATGAACCGTTCCGACTGTTCTTTCGGCACGATAAAGGGTCTTTTCTAATAGTTTTCTTATTTTTTCTCGCTCTTCCCCATTATCAATCATCAACTGAATTCTGACATATTGATTGCGAATGTAAGCGAGCTGGCGAGTTGAAAGTTCTGTTTTGATAAAATTATCTGCTTGTTCTACATATTTATTTGCTTCTTTGTACCTTCCTGCTAATCGGGCAGCATCTGCTCGCAATGAAATTATTTGCGCATAATCTGTTTTTCTTCGCACTTCTTCTCTATCCGATAAGTTGCAAGTTTCGGTTGATTTGCTCACATCACTATAAAATTGAGTTTCTTTACTAATAAGTGATTTTTGAACACTCAATAAGTCCTGAATTTGGTAATCTAATATGTTCAAGAAATTACCTCGTTGAAAATCAATAAGAATTTGAGTATAATATAATTCTGAAAAAATATAGTTTTCGGCTGGTTTTTCACCCAGTATTTTTTTTGCCTCTGTCAAATAGGTTTCTGCTTTTTGCGTAAATGAATATTCAGCATAGTATTTTGCAGCTTGTAACAAGGCCAAGCCATATCCTTTGCTATCTTCACCGTGTTTTTTACGATTAGATAAAAATCTTTTTGTCATTGCCTCAAATTTTGAGATTTCTCCTGTGGCTTCGTAATATTTGATTAAATAACTTTCTATCTTAGTTGTTAAATCAGTATTCTTTTTGCGTTGTGCTTTTTTGTATAACTTTTCTGCTTCTGATAGAGCTTTTTTGTAATCTCCATCTTCAAAATAGCGTTCAGAGATTTCCAAATTTCTTTGTAATTGTCTTTCATCTCCGTTTTCTTGTCCAAAACTAAAAGTAGTTTGTAGAGAAAAAAAGAGAAAAAATACAAACAGTAATATATTTTTTGTTGACATAAAAATTATTTTCTTTTGTATAAGAATAAATTATATTATAATTATCTTTAATTGATTTATAATGTAAATTGCTTTTGAGAAGACCAATACCAACAAAATGAGGTAAAAGTAGAAAGTGTCAGAACTAGAATAAGCAATTAGAATAAGCAATTTTCATTCTTGATTGCAACTCGAAATTACAAAAAAATAGTCATTAAAACGTTACCTTATCAAACTCTATTTATTAAAGCCTATTAAAAAGACAAGTTTAAGAAGTTTTTGTGTAATTTGGTTTTAGAATTTGATAAATCAAGTTGCTACTTTTAAACCGTAATACCTTTATGTATCAAGCTAGATTATTAAAAATATAAAACATTCTTGTTTTTCCATAGTACTAGATTTACAAATCTAGTGCTACGAAAAAGTTATAGTATTAAAGGTTATCACGGTTAATTTAGCAATATTCATTTTTCCATAGAACTGGGTTTGTAAACCCAGTTCTATGGAAAAATAAGCACTTTTCGTTTTTTGATGCGATTAACCTATATAATAACTGATGTTACGCAACATCAAAGTTTAGAGAAGTTTAGACCAAACCCCACGAATAAATTCGTGGGTTTCATTTTAATTGTGTAACATCAGTAATAAATCTTACTTTCCTATTCTCCATTCTTTCGTCCTTTGTCCCTAAATAATATGTTTTATTTTCTATCCAAAACATTGCTATATCTATTAATGCCTATTACATGGATTGTTTTTTTCTTATTGATTGCTGTTTTTATAAAAAAATGGCGTTCTAGCTCACTCAAAATAGGAGTTATCTTATTATTTGTTTTTGCAAATCCATTTTTAGCTAATGAAATGTATTTGTTGTGGGAAGTTTCTCCTACTCCAATAAAAGAAGTAAAGAAGTACGAAATTGGAATCGTTTTGACAGGAATGAGTAATTCTGGAAAAGAACCAAAAGACAGAATTTATGCAAGTGCTGGAATTGATAGACTTCTGCAAGCCGTTCGATTATATAAAGAAAGAAAAATTAAGAAAATACTGATTTCTGGGGAATCAGAAGAAATAAACAGCCTAACAGGAGAAGAAATATTTCCAAAACGAACCTACAAATACAAAGAGATGTTACTAGATATGTGCATCAAGGAAGAAGATATTTTGATAGAACCAAAGTCGAAAAACACCTACGAAAATGCACAGTTTTCAGCTAATTTTTTAAAAAATAGTAAAGAAAAATTGAATTATAATCCAACGAACAATACAACTCATCAAAATCAAATCTTGGTTATTACTTCAGCTTTTCATTTGAGACGTGCTTTAGGTTGCTTTCAAGCAGCAGGATTAAATGTAGATGGATTTTCTACTGATTTTATTGCTACCGAACGGAAAAACATGTATGTTGTTTCAAGTCTTATTCCGAAAGAAGATGCTATGGCAAAATCTTCAAGAATTATTCATGAAATGGTTGGTTATCTAGTGTATGACTTAACAGGGAAATTGTAGAACTATTTTTATGTAAAAAAGCATTTTCTAAGTAATTAGAAAATGCTTTTTGAATCAAATCTTGAACCAGACCAGAAAATCTGTTATACAAATAAATTATCTTTTCAAGTTAATGTTGGTGCAATTTTCTGAATAAACATCGTATTTAAGTACAGACATAATCGCTAATACTTCATCATTAGGATGTGATTTGGCAATCAAATCTCCCTGTGTGCCGTCTGCGTTTACTCTAAAAATATCGCCCGTTTGTGTCCAATTATATACATTATCTGCTACTCTAATAGTGCGCTCGCCGTTCTGTCCACCTTGATTTTCGTACATAAACTCAAAATTACTTACCAAAGTAGAGTAATTTTTTCCACTCGGAACGATAGTTTTTACTAGATAATTTCCAGAATTTACGCCTGTACTAGATTTATAAAGCTCACACGAACAAATTCCTTTTATGCGTTCGTCTTCTGTTCCTATAACTGAATAATGAGCAATTTTCCAATCGCCTGTTCTTTTATCATTTCTAAAAACCATAGATACTGTTTCTGTTCCTTTAGACCAAATCTCTTTATCTTTTCGAAATTTCATATTCTACTACATAAATAATTACTCCGATAGCTCCTTTTACTTCGTTTTTCAAAATATCTTTTATAGCATAATCAATTTTCAAACCTTCTGTACGCACAATCTTAGTCAAATAACTCAAAAAACCCTCATAATCACTATTGAGAACCGAACCTCTATCCGAAATATTGAAAGTAACAAGTGTAGAAGTAACATCTTTTGCCATGTGTTCCATAACGGCTTTTACATCTTTTGTCTCACCTAATTTGGAATAGGCTGCTGCAAATTCCATTAGATTTTTCTTAACAATTACTTCAGCAGCTTTGTCTCTAGCTTTCTGTTTTTCATCTTCACTTATTTTTGCAGTATTTTTTTGAGCATACAAAGAAGAGAAAAAAGAAGAAGAAAATAAAAGTAATAGTATAAGAGAAATTTTGGAAAAAAGGCTTTCGAAAAATTCTCATTGAATGAGGATAAGAAAATGAATATATCATAGAAGTATAGTTTTGATAGATAATTTTGATAAAGAGTTTATACTAAATCATAAATGGTTTTAAAGTAGATAAGAGTTTCTACCTGTTGTTGGAATACTGCAAATTTGAGAGTTAGAAATTCTCAGTTACATATACTTTTTCGAAGAACCAATTACGTATGAGTACACCAAATAAGATTAATAATAAGTTTGGGTAAAATAATATAACACAAATAAAAAATCAATGTTTTTCACAGGGAAATAAAAACGTTAAAAAATGATTTGTAAAAATAGGCTTTTAGAATGAAATAACTACTCTTTTACTGCTTTTAGCACTAATTAATTATGCCATTACTGATTTTACAAGAATTAATCCAATGAAATCTAAATATTGTTAAATTTATTTTGCTTCGTCTGATTTTTTGAGCAGTCTATGTATATCTTTATTTTTCCCTAATTGCAGGTCTCCTAATCTGGCTAATGTACTCTGAATAGACCATAAAAAACCCCATTTTTTTGGACTAAAAATTCTAGGCGAACGCTTTTTGAGACCTTTCACAACTGCTTTTGCTACTATTTCTGGTTCGACAGGTTTTAATAAATACGTTGGAAGTACAGAAGATGCAAGTTCAGTAGTAGTAGCATCTCCTCCAAATGCCACTTGAGCAATCTTCGTATTTACCCAACCGGGGTACAAAACCGTTGCTGTCATGCCTGTATAAGCGAGTTCGGTACGCAGCGAACGCCCCAACATTTCTATTCCTGCTTTCGAAACGGCATAAGGCGCATTAAAAACACCATTGAAAAAAGAATACGCCGAAGCAGTAATCAAAATTTGTCCTTTGTTTTTTACAATTTCTGGAAGACTTGCTTTAATGGTTCTGTAAACGCCAAACAAATCTACTTCGACTACTCTTTCAAACTCGTCTTGGTGCATTCCGAAAACTGTTTTGGGTGGATTGGCTGCAATTCCAGCATTGGCAAAAACAATATCTAGTTTTCCGAAGTGAGCAATCGTTTTGTCCACTACACTTTTTGTTTGCTCTTTATCAATTACATTAAGCTCTAAAAGTAAAATTCTGGTCGAATCAAAATTATTTTCTTCTACTTGATTTTTGAGGTTTTCGGTAGATAAATCAGTTAGGACTAATTTTGCGCCTTCTTCATAGAGAAGTTTGGCAGATGCAAAACCAATTCCTCCAGAAGCTCCTGTAATTAAAATTACTTTTTCGTTTAAGTTGTATCTCAATGAATATCATGATTTAATATTTTTTTGATAGAATCAATAAAGGTAATCAAACTATTTTCGAAACAAAGAACCTCAATCCATTCTCATTCATAGAAGCAAACTCTGTTTTTATCTAAAAGTTAAGGCTTAAACAGATTTGTGGTTCGGTAAGGTTGCATTATTGCAAAGAAAGATGTAAAATTGTAAAGGTGTTTATAAAATTGTATATTTATAATCCTTTTGACAAATCTTATTGTTTGGCTAGAAAAATAACCTACTTAATTAACTAAAAAAGACGCATGTCTGAACCATTATCTCGCATTCAAGTACTTATTGTAGATGATGTTCCGAGTAATTTATTTACTCTACGAGCATTATTAGAAGAACATTTTGAAGAAATCGAAATTATAGAGGCAAATTCGGGTATCGAAGCATTAGAGTTTTTGATGCGTGAGTCAATCGATCTTATTATTTTGGATATTCAAATGCCTGAAATGGACGGCTTCCAAACTGCAAAGCTTATTCGTAGCCGTAAAAAAACGAAAAATATTCCTATTGTTTTTCTTACAGCAGCTTACAAATCGGAAGAATTTAAAGAAAAAGGTTTTTCGTTGGGGGCAACCGATTATCTTACCAAACCGATTGATGATTATCAGCTTACAAGTCGTATAAATGCGTATTTGAGTATAATTAAGTTAGAAAAAAATCATAAATCAGAATTGGAACGAAAAGTAGAAGAACGAACTTTCGAACTCAAAAAGGCTCTTTCTCAAATAAAGGAAACTAATCTAAAGCTAGAAACTACACTTAGCAAACTCAAAAACGCACAAAAACAAGTTATTGCCCAAGAAAAACTAGCCTCTCTAGGCGAACTGACAGCAGGAATAGCACACGAGATAAAAAATCCGTTGAATTTTATTATCAATTTTTCAGAACTCTCAAAGGAAATGATCATCGAACTTAACGAAACTTTTGCCAACGTAGGAAAAGATATTGTTGAGGGAAGTTTGAAAGATATTACACCAGATGATGTAGATAATATTAAGGATATTTTGCAAAACCTAAATGAAAATTCGGAGAAAATTCACGAACATGGAAAACGTGCCGATAGTATCATTAATAATATGTTGATGCATTCCCAAGATCGAAAAGGAGTTTATCAAGATACGCATATCAATACGATGTTACAAGAATATATTAGTCTGGCTTATCACAGTACAATCAATAACTATAAAGGTTTTGCTGCCAAAATAGAAACTAATCTGGATGCAAATGTAACAAATGTAAAAATTATTCCACAAGACTTAGGACGTGTTTTTTTGAATGTAGTCAGTAATTCTCTGTATGCGCTTTACAACAAAAAACGAAAATTAGGAGATAGTTTTGAACCTATGCTAACGGTCAGAACCATTAATCATGAAGATAATATTGAAATTATTTTTAGAGATAACGGAACAGGAATTTCAGCCGAAATGATGGACAAAATTTTTAATCCGTTTTTTACTACCAAACCAGCAGGCGAAGGAACAGGTTTAGGACTTTCTATCTGTTATGATATTGTCAGAAATATTCATAAAGGAGAAATACAGGTAGATTCAAAAGAAGGAGAATATACCGATTTTAGTATTTTCTTGCCCAAACATGTCGATTCAGAAGAAACTGAAAATGGAGAAAATGAAAAAGTGGCTACTGATAAGTGGTAAACTGGAAAATAGAATTTGGAAAATGGAAAATTACCCTTCAAATTTCTATTATTCTTATATCTTGCGCAGAACAATATTCTTTTATCTTCTTAATGTCTTCCTCAAATTTATCATAAATTCCCAAAATTCAATCTGGAGAAATATCAATCCAACGACTATGTGTTTTGTATTCTTCAATTCCTTTGTTACGAGTAATTATTCAATTTTTATCAGAGAGAATAAAGACAGCATCAATTTTGGTGTTTTGCTGAACCAAATTAATATTCAAATACATTAGTTCTTCTACGTTATAAAAAGCATTTCGTACATGCAAATTGCTTTCAAACTGGTTTTTTACCACAAAATTGCATATACAATCTAAAAATATTTCTCTTTTATCAACTATTAAATCATAATTACAATCAATATCCGACTTTGTTACTGTCTTGTAATATTTAGTTTTTTGAGAAATAGAAAAGTCTATTTCTTCTAAAAGAAAGCTAAAAGCTATTTTTTTTTGAGAGACAAATAAGGGGAGAGTTTTCATAATTCATAATTTGTCAAAATGAATTTTATATATCACGAAGTGTGGTATCTGTACTTATTGGGTCTGTTTTTTCTTGAATTGTTTCTGTTTCTTTCTTTTCTATTTCTATATTCGTATCATCGTCATTATTCCTACTATCTTCTTTGTCATTTCTCAAATCAGTATTTTTTTCTTTCTGTCCTACTACTTCCGTAATAAAGTATTTTGTATCTCCACGCCACGAAAAAGTACGGTATCTTTCTACATACGAAATTCGGATTCGTTCTCCTGTAAGTGCTGCATCTTTCAATTCTTCAATGACTTTTGTTTGGTCACTTTCTACTGAAAACTCAAATTTTTCTATCGTATTTCCTTGGTCGTTGAGGTTCATTTCGCCTTCCCACGTTTTGAATAAATATCCTCTCTGGCTTACTTTTATAACCACTCCAGCTCTATCGCCTGTGCTAAAAGAACCAAAATAAAGAAAACTGCCTACTCCAAAAAACAAAAATAAAATAATTCCAATTGTTACCAAGGATACAAGTTTTGTTCTGCTAATTGCCATAGTTATAAGATTAATAAAGTGAGTAAAATTAGAGTAATTTTTTAATTAAGATACACGAGAAGCTAAATTTTGTGTGTTTTCTGTCGGTGTCGCTTCGCTAAAACACCGACAAAGGCTATATTTTTAGAAACCTTCTTTTACTATTTTTTAGAGAAACGATTTTTGTACTAATTAAGTTTTCTAATCAAAACTTACTAATATAAACCATTTCGCCATCTACATAAGTTTGCAAAACAAGTGTATTTCTCAAAAGTCGGTTATCTGTGTTCATAATATCAGTATCAATAAGTATAAAATCGGCAAATTTTCCAGCTTCAATACTTCCCTTTTCTTTTTCTTCAAAGGCTGCATGAGCTGCCCAAATTGTCATGGCTTTCAAAGCAACTTGACGAGTAACGGCATTTTCTATTTGAAAACCTTCTTTCGGATTTCCCAAACCATCTTGTCTGGCAACGGCTGCATGAAAGGTAGCAAATGGATTGACGGATTCTATCGGAAAATCTGTTCCAAAAGCAATTATATTGTTTTGTTCGTAGAGTTCTCGGTAGGTATAAGCGTGGCGAAGTCGGTTTTTTCCTAAACGAGTTTCTACCCAAGGCATATCCGAAATAGCGTGTGTAGGTTGAACAGAAGGAATAATTTTGAATTTTTTGAACTTTGCCAAATCTTCTGGGTGGACTACTTGAGCGTGTTCGATGCGCCAACGCAAATCCTTGTTTTTATTCTCATCTGTTCCCAAAAACTCTGCATACAAATCCAAAAATATTCGATTTGCCGAATCTCCAATACAATGTGTATTGATTTGAAAACCTTTATCAGCAAATTTTTTGATTAATTTTCTGTACTCGTCCGTACTTCTCCACATTGCACCGTACATCGTTGCACTATCCGAATACGATTCCAACATGGCAGCACCATAAGAACCCAACGTTCCGTCAGCAAAGAGTTTTAAAGCTCCTGCATGTAAACGATCGGTTTTGATTGTTCCTTTCTCTAAAAAGAATTTTTGATTTTCTTCTGTTGGGTCAATCATCGCATAGACACGCAATTTCAAAGATTCTTCTCTATGCATGCTGTCTAAGAGTTCGAACATTGCTTTGTCCATGAGTGCATCGCCTACCGAAGTAACACCATTCTGAAAACATACCTTTTCTGCTCCTTGAAAAGCTCTTTTTTTATCTTCATCTGTCAGTTGAGGCATTTTATCGGTGGCTAAATTAATAGCCGTTTCGAATAAAAGTCCGTTTAATCCTTTCAAACCCTGTTCTTTATTAAGTTTTCCTTGTTCGCCTTCGTTTTCATAAATCCCTAAAGTTCCTCCTTTTGGCATTTTGGAATATTGATTGATACGAGCTTCTGATAATGCTTTTTGATTGACTAAAGCAACATGTTCGTCTATTCGTTTCAAAAAAACGGGAATATCTGGAAAGGCTTCATCTAATAATTCTTTTGTGGGAAGAATAGCAGGATTCCAATTATTTTGATTCCAACCATATCCTTTTATCCATTTTTTATCAGGATTTGCTTCTCTGTATTCTTGCAAAATAGTAATTACTTCCGAAAACGATTTTGCTTTGCTTACATCTACTTCCTCTAATTTTTGACCCAACCAATACAAATGAGCGTGTGCATCGATGATACCAGGAAGAATATAATTTTTTTCAGCATCAACAATTCTGGCACTTGTATATTTGTTCAGAATAGCTTTGCTTGTTCCTACTTCTACAAATTTTCCATCACGAATAGCAAAGGCTTCTTGCTGCGAAAAATCAGCATCAACAGTATAAACTTTTGCATTATGAACAATCAAATCAACAGCTTCTTTGGATTCACAAGAAGAAAGAGAAGTAAACATAAATGGAAGGAGAAAAAAGACTAAAGAATAATTAAAAAAAGGCAAACGAAATAAGGGTAGTTTCATAATTTGGTTTTTCTTTTACAATTTGATAAATCAAATTGCTACGTTATAAGTATGTAGCTGCTTGATTTATCAAGCAAAATTATCTAAATCTAGTTATAAATTAATATAGATAAAATTTTGTGTATCATAAACACACTTCAAAATTAGTTAATTTTAATTGGTTCTCTCAACTTTTTATTGAATTAATACTAATATGAGTGACATTTCTAAATAAACAAATAGTTGCCAAATTTTATTCTGTGCAATCGTCTTTTTTCCATAAAGTAGGCTTTGCAAACCTTATTTTATGGAAAAAACAAACTGTTATTTTGTCGAAAACGAGTTTATATGCAGAAATCGAAAAATGTCATTCATATTGAATACTAAAAACAAAAATATGGAAAAAGGCAAGCCATTTTTATTACAAAAGATAATAACAATTAATTTTCATCTCATTAATTCCAAATTCTGACTTCATACTTCTAACTTTATATTTATATTTGTGTTATGGAAAAAATAGAACTAAAAGAAACAAACGAAGAAAACTCTACTTCGCTTTATCTGATTCCGACTCCTATCGGAAATTTAGCAGATATTACATTAAGAGCTTTAGAAACTCTAAAAAAAGTAAATTTAATATTGGCAGAAGATACACGCAAAACAGGCGTTTTATTAAAACATTACGAAATAAAACAGCCTTTGCAAAGTTATCACGCTCATAATGAACATCATACAGTTCAGAAATGGATCGAACAGATGCAACAAGGAAGTGTTTTTGCGCTTGTTTCTGATGCTGGAACACCTGCTATTTCTGACCCTGGATTTTTGCTTGTTCGTGAAGCCCTAAAAGCAAATTTGAAGATAGAATGTTTGACTGGAGCGACGGCTTTCGTTCCTGCACTTGTAAAGTCAGGATTGCCAAGTGAGCGTTTTTGTTTTGAAGGATTTTTGCCACATAAAAAAGGTAGAAAGACGCATTTAGATAGTCTAGCAGAAGAAAAACGAACCTTTATCTTATACGAATCTCCTCATAGATTAATAAAAACACTTACACAACTTGCAGAAGTTTGTGGAAGTGACAGAAATGCATCCGTTTCTAGAGAGCTAACAAAAGTATATGAAGAAACTAAAAATGGAACGTTGGAAGAAATAATAGATTATTTTTCTAATGAAGGAACAGTAAAAGGAGAATTTGTAATTGTGGTAGAAGGAAAAGGTAAAGTAGTGAGTAGTAAATAGCAGTTGGTAGATGAAGTTTGATTAAACTATTGTAGAGACTTAAACTATTTTTAAAAAAACAAAACCCACGAATTTGTTCGTGGGTAAAAAGGTTCGAATTTTTTATCAATTCGGTTGCAACCTGTATTTTTGATAGGTCTGTAATGTAAGTCTGATCTATCAAAAACAGGTATTTCTAATTCCAAAATCATATAGAACCAAAAGTTCTTACTTTATTTTCTTATAGAGAAGTAGGTCTATTTTCTACAAGTTTTTCTCTACTTTTAGCATGTTTGGAAACTTTGGTTCGGTGTCCATAAAAACGAGCATATACTTTTGTAAATTCTGCTCCAAAAAACAAAATTAAGCAAGCATACGAAACCCATAGTAGAATCAAAACTACTGAACCAGCTACGCCATATGTAGAAGCAGGTTCGGCAAGACCGAAATAAAGACTTAATCCTTCTTTACCAATTGTAAATAAAATAGCTGTTACGAGTCCACCAATTCCTACTGTTTTCCAACCAATTTCTCTATCAGGAAGCGTTTTAAACATAAAAGCAAACAAAACTCCTATAATAAGAAGAGAAACAGTAATTTCAACGGCTGACATAGCATAAATCATAAAATCAGGTAGGAAAGTCATCATCCATTCTGAAAGTGTAGAAATAAGCGTAGAGACGATAAGTGAAATCAAAAGTAGAAAAGCAACCACCATAATAAGACCAAATGAAGTAGCACGGTCTGTAATAAGTTTCATAATTGCATTTCCAGAGGTGTCAGGTTCGACTTCCCAAATATTATTAAACGACTTTTGAAGTTGTACAAAAACACCCGTTGCACCAAAAACAAGTGAGCCAATCCCTACCACAAGGGCAAAAGTAGAATCTTCTGTACTAAGGGCATTTTTTATCATATCCTGCACAGCTTCAGCAGCATCTTGCCCAACCATTCCAGAAATCTGTCCTGTAATTTCTCCCCTAACAGCTTCTTCTCCAAAAAGCGAACCTGCTGATTTGATTACCATAATCAAAAGACCAGGTAAAGAAAAAATGGTATAGTAAGCAATAACGGCACTTTCACGAAAGGGATCGAGTGCATTCCATTCTGTAAATGTTTCTTTTAATAGTTTTCCTAAGTCTTTAAATCTAAATTTGCGAGCCATACAATAAGTGAGTAATTAAAAGTGAAGTTGAAAAAATGAAGAGTAGAAAGAGAATCAAAACAACTTTTCCATTCTTTAGAATCATAACCAAGAAAAAATAATTTTGTTATTGCTTTCTTATTTATTCTCCTAATTTTTTTGCTCGTTTTTGCGCTGCTTGTAATCCTTGACCTATTTTATGAGATAAATCTTGTTTAGAAAAAATAGTTAGAGCTGCTTCTGTTGTTCCTCCTTTTGAAGAAACTTTTTTTATCCACTCTTCACATGAATACGTACTTCTATTTTCCAAATGAACTGCTCCCATAAATGTTTGGGTAACTAATAACTCGGCTTCTGAATGCGAAAAACCCATATTCTGTGCTTCTTTTATCATAGCTTCCATAAAAAAATAGACATACGCATGACCACTTCCAGAAATAGCCGTTACGGCATCAATCTTTTCTTCTTCGGCAAAATAAAGTGATTTTCCTGTTGTATTTAGAAGGTTTTGAACAAAAAACAATTCATCTCTACTCACAGACTCGTCGGCTGTAAAACCTGTCATTCCCATTCCAATCTGTGAAGGTAAATTTGGCATTGCACGAATAATTTTTGAAGTTCCTAAGCTATTTTTTAGCGTTTCGATTTTTACGCCTGCCATAATAGAAAGCACCGTTTGAGAAGGCAAAATATAAGGTTGTAATGTTTCGAACAATACTTTTGTATCTTGTGGTTTGACTGCTAAGATAATTAGTTGAACTTCCGAAATTCTTTTATCAGGTGTAGAAATCACATACGAATAACCTTTTTCTCTCAAAAAATCAGCTTTTTCATTCGTTTTTTCTAAGATAAGCAAATCACTTTTTGTAATAGAATGAGAAAGTAAAAAACTTTCTGCGTAGGTTGTTCCCATATTTCCAGCACCAACAATTAGGATTTTCATTTTTGAATCGTTCGAATAAAAAAAGCACTTTATGAAAAAGCAAATAATTATAAAGAGTAAAATTTGATATTTTTCTTACTCCTCATATAGGTTGTGTTCTGCCTTCCTAAATTTGTAATATAAAGTTAAGACAAAAACAGTTTTTACACACAACTAAAACAACTTTAGCTATTGGTAAAGCATATTCATTTCAATAACCAAATTTACCTATTTATTTGTTATGGATAAAAACCAAATCAAGAATAGATTAATAAACGTTGTCAGGGTTACTTACAAGTCTAACAATCAGTAAGTTATATAAAATAGCGATAGACTTATTTTTCCATAACAAATAGGTTTGCAAACCTGTTGCTACAGAAAAATGAAAAGTACTGAATCAACCGTGATCACCTTTAATACAAACCTATCTAATTTTGATTACTATAAAATTAGGTGGGTTTTTTAGATTTGTGTTTGACTAGACAAACTATTATACTTTATTTTGTTTATATTTAGAAGGCTATACTTTTGCTTGTCAATTACTTAACTTTTTCTAAATTTTTATATGAATTTTCTAGCTCATTTTTTTTTATCTAATAAAATAGAATCTATAATTATAGGTAATTTTTTGGGAGATTTTGTGAGAGGAAACAAATATAAAAATTATCCAGAACAAATAGCGAAGGGAATTATGCTACATCGTCATATTGATACGTTTACTGACAAACATCCTATTGTTTTACAGACAAACAAACGTTTGCATGCTGATTTTGGAAAATATGCTCCCGTGATTACGGATATTTATTACGACCATTTTTTGGGAGTACATTTTGATAAATACAAATTTGATAATCAAAGTGAAAACAGTAATTTGAATGATTTCTCACTTTTTATTTATGAAACGTTGAAGAGGAACTATGATATTTTGACACCTTTAGCACAACAAGTTTTTTTGAGAATGCAGAAGCAGGATTGGCTTACACATTATGCGACGTTGTACGGAATGGAACAATCTCTAAATGGGCTTTCTCGCAGAGCTAAATATTCAACTAACTTGTATGAATCGTATGATTTTTTGAAAGAAAACTATTTTATTATTGAAAATGATTTTACAGCTTTTTTTCCAGACATTATACAATTTGTTCAGGAGAGATTAAATGAATAGATTTGCTAAAATAGTTAGTTTTTACTTACAAGAATTAATCTAATAATTAATTTTCTTGCTTCATGATAAGTAGATCAATTACGACCTGTTGAAGTAGTGAAGCTAATTAAAAATTACTACTGTAGCTCATTAATTACCGATAAATTAATAATTTATAAATAGTAGTTTATTTGGTTTCTATTCCTTACATTGATTTTATTGATATTTTAATTTTTCTTGTTTTTATATTTTTGCATGAATTGTCTTAATCCATATTATTTTTTTTGCTTCAAACAAATAAGAAATTATTTTTCTTTGCTTTGTAGTGAATTAGATTTTCAATTTACTAGGAAGACGATTTTACCACTATTATTATTTTTACTTTTTTTTAGTAATTGTTTTTATGTTTCTGGTTTCTATCAAAACTCAAAAGAGTTAGATAACCTTATTCATAGTTTGGAACTGCGTCAAAAAGAAGATACTGTCAAACTTTCGCTCTATAATTCTATTTTCAAAATAATAAAAAATGATAATGAAATGGCGTATGATTACGCTAAAAAAGGATATGAATTAGGAAAGAAATTTGAACCTACTCGTTTGGTTGCTGTTTCTACTTATCAGTATGCTAAAGTATTGCAAATAAAAGGGGAACATTTGAAGGCTGCGCAAATTATAGAAGACCAAGTTTTAAATTTTGAAAATCAAAATCAAACTCCACCTCCATTTTTATTTCATCAGTTGGGAAAAATTTATGACGAAACGGGTAATAAAGTAAAAGCCTTGAATAGTTATTTAAAAGCATTTGAATTGTGGAAAACATACAAGCAACCCTTACTTACGAAAGAAGATTTCTATGAAAGCATAGCTAATCTTTACATCGAAAGTGGACAGTATAAAGAAGCACAATATTATTATGAGGAATTATTAAAATGGGCAAATTCTGATCAAAATAAAGGTAGTGCAAATCAAAATCAAAATTTTGATGAGAGTAAAAAAATTCAATCTACAGCAGCACAAGGGCTTGTACGAATTTTTATAGCAAAACAGGAGTATAAACAAGCTTTGTTGTACCTTCAAAAATCAGAAGAAATTTTGTACGGGGAAATCTAAGAAAAAATGTTTATTGGCTACTTATGAGCTTTACTCCGAACTGTATTTCACAAAATTTGATTACAACTTAGCTAAAAAATATGCTTTTGAAGCTCTACAGATTGCCGAGCAGTTGGGAGAAGCACAGCAAGCCATTTTGCTTTCTATTCGTTTGGGTGATATTTATAGTGCAGAAGGTTCTTATGATAAAGCAGAATTGTTTTTGAAACGAGCAGAAAAAACAGCATTGTATTTAAGTAATAACTTATTATACAAACAAGTTTATTTCTCATTTGCAAACCTGTATGAAAAAAGTCAGAAAGACAAATTAGCACTTAATTATTACAGAAAATACTTAATATACAAAGATTCGGTAAACAATGAAGTTTCTATTCGCAAAATTAATAGTCTTCAAATGCAGTTCGAACAAGAAAGACATAAGCAAGAAATAGACGTTTTACAACTCAGTCAGCGTGAAAAACAGCTCCAACAAAAAGCAGAAGTAGAAAGGGCGCAAATGTTTAATATCATTGGACTTACTGTTATAATCGCTTTAGGAGTGATGGCTTTTCTGATTTATAATCGGTATCGTTTTGGAGAACGAACGCAGAAAATACTCAAAAATCAAAGTCATTCTATTACAAATCAAAATCAAGAATTACAATCCATAAATGAACAACTTGTAGAATCAAAAAAAGAACTTGATGCGATTAATAAGACAAAAGACCGTTTTTTTTCCATTGTTGCTCACGACCTCAAAGGACCTTTAAACTCCTTAAAAGGATATTCTCATCTTATTTCTACCTTTGGCGACAAACTTCCAAAAGAAGAAATAATTAGTATGGCAGCCGACCAAGAACGAACGCTAGACAATTTGTATAAGTTTTTGGAAGACCTTCTCTCGTGGTCAAGAATACAAATGAAAGCAGTTGCGTTAGAGCCAAAAGAAATAGAATTAAAATCAGTTGTAGATAAGATGTATCGAATATTAATACTTCAAATGGAAGAGAAAGATATTACAATGAAATGTGTCAATATAGAAAATAAAAAAGTTTTTGCCGATGAGAACGCTGTTTTTACAGTTTTGAGGAATCTGGTTTCAAATTCTATTAAGTTTACGCCCAAAGGAGGAAGAATAAAAGTAAAAGCAAAAACAGAAAAAGATAAAAAAGAAATAAATTTTACCAAAATATCTATAACCGATACAGGAATAGGAATGCCAAAGGAAGTTTCTGAAAAATTATTCAAACTAGACAATAAATACTCTACAAAAGGAACAGAAGGCGAAAAAGGAACAGGTTTAGGGCTTATAATTTGTAAAGAATTTATAGAACAGAACGGAGGAGAAATAGGCGTAGAAAGCACAGAGGGAGAAGGGACAACATTTTGGTTTACACTTCCTACTTTTGATTCTTCAAAAGAAAAAACAGACGAAAAAGAAACAGTTACATTAGAAACATTAAATTAAAAGCACAAAAAAAACTGATTTAAGTAATAACTCAAACCAGTTTTTTTATTGTTTTTGTCGGTGTCGCTTCGCTAAAACACTGACAAGGGCTGTGATATTTTTTCCATAGAACTGGGGTTTGCAAACCCAGTTCTATGGAAAAATACTATTTTAATAAAACATAATTAACTCTAAGCATGTTTTTTAACATCTTCTACTGTAATTGATTTTCCACTCATAATAATAAGTCTTTCGACTACATTTCGAAGTTCACGAATATTTCCTGTCCACTCGTGTTTTTGGAGTTCTTTTACGGCTGCTGAGTCAATTTTCTTTTTTGGTTCGCCATAATCATTTGCAATCTGTTCTAAAAAATGTTCTATCAAAAGAGGAATATCGTCTTTACGTTCGTTCAGAGGTGGAACTTTTATCAAAATAACTCCCAAACGGTGGTACAAATCTTCTCTAAAATTTCCGTTTTTGATTTCTTCTTTCAGATTTTTGTTGGTTGCAGCCACCACACGAACATCAACTTTGATTTCCTTATCGCCACCAACACGAGTAATTTTGTGTTCTTGCAGCGCACGCAAAACCTTCGCCTGTGCCGAAAGACTCATATCTCCAATTTCATCTAAAAACAACGTTCCTTTATCAGCCAGTTCAAACTTGCCGATGCGCTGTTTGATAGCCGAAGTAAACGAGCCTTTTTCGTGTCCGAAAAGCTCACTTTCTATGAGTTCGGAAGGAATAGCAGCACAATTTACCTCTACTAAAAGATGTGCCGAACGCTCGCTTTTTTCGTGTAACCACTTAGCCACCAGTTCTTTACCAGAGCCATTAGGTCCTGTAATCATAACACGAGCATCTGTAGGAGCAACTTTTTCGATAGTTTCTTTTACATCGTGAATTGCTTGTGAAGCTCCGATTATATCAATCGTTTTGGGTACTTTTTTCTTTAGTGTTTTGGTTTCGGTAACGAGCTGCGTTTTTTCCATCGCATTACGAATGGTAACTAAAAGACGGTTCAAATCAGGTGGTTTTTCAATAAAATCAAACGCTCCTTTTTTGGTACATTCAACGGCCGTTTCAATATTTCCGTGAGCCGAAATCATAATAAAAGCATTTTCTCTACCTAGTTCAGTAGATTTTTGTAATACTTCTATGCCGTCCATTTTTGGCATTTTGATGTCGCACAAAACCACGTCGTAATTATTGATAAGCAACATATCAAGACCTTGCTGTCCGTCTTTGGCTTCATCTATTTCGTACTTTTCGTACTCCAAAATATCTCGGAGTGTATGACGAATGGCAGCTTCATCGTCTATGATAAGGATTTTTTTTGGCATAAAATGGTGTCTTTTGTCGTGAGGTAAAAAAATGTTTTTTAAACCGTCAACGAGGCTTTGCCGTCGTTGAGGACTTTGTTATATAGCAATCTACAATAAGAAAAGAATTTTTACAAGAAAAAGTTTGAAATCAGCTACATTTAGAACCAAAAAAAATAGGAATTTGAGTTGTTCAAATTCCTATTCTAGATTATTTATTTTTGATAGATTTTGCAATTTCTTCTACCATTTCTTTAGGAACTTTTAATACATCAACAACTTGTTGAATAGTAAAGTCAGCTAACAACATTCTTTCTACTGCTTTTGCTATCCCTTGCTTAAAACGGATGTCTTTTTCAATGTCAAATAATAGTGCCATAACTGGATTATTTTTTAATAGATTTAGCTATTTCCTTTACCATTTGTAATGAAACTACCAAACAATCTGCTATTTGTTGATGAGATAAATTAGTAGATAATAAATTTTTAATACCTTCTCTTGCTTTCTTTTCCTCGCCTTGCTTAAAACGGATATCTTTTTCAATGTCAAATAGTAGTGCCATAACTGAATCATTTTTTGATAGATTTAATAATTTTTTCTACAAACTCTAAAGAAACTTGTAAATATTCGGCTATTTTTTCCTTTGGAACATTCTGTTCTGCAAAGCCTTTGATCGCTAAAACTGCTTGTTGTTCTTTTCCTTGTTTAAAGCGAATATCTTTTTCGATTGGGAATATTAGTGCCATATTTTTGGATTGGTTTAATGTTTCTTCTTGTAAATCTCTCAAAAGAGATAATATTTCTAACTGTTTAACGTATTTTAGTTGTTGTAAGTTGGGTTTAGTAAGTTTTATTATTCGTTGAAGAATAGATGAAATGATGATTTCTGGTTTTTTGTTTTGAAAGTTTGCCAAAATAGCTAGAATTACTTCTTCTGGTTTGTCAGAATTAATAAAATCAGTATAATCTATTTCTTGAATATTGACAAGACTAAACTCAAAATTCAAATCATCGTGATTGATTTTTGTGTTCATCTTTGCTTTTCCTTCTCCAAGATAAAAAACGATTTGTTTGAGTTTTAGTTTGTGTATTCGAAACACAAGCGCATAATATTCCAACATTCAATGCACCATTTTTGGTTCGTCTTTTACTTGAAACTCAATATGTAAAATATAATCCTTTTTAGAATCTTTATGTACTACTTTTTTGATAAAGTCAGGTTTTCGTTCGATAGTCTGCTGCAAATCTACTGTAATATCAACGAGCTTTTCAGGACGAATACCTAATAACTTTTCTGCCAAAGGAAGCGCCATCTGCTCTATATTTTCTTTGAAAATTTTGTCGTAGTCTTGGGACATTTTTTTTATTGTTGGTTTTCTAATTCTATTAATTTTTCTCTTATAATTTGAAAATTATTTTGAAATTCAATATAATGTGGAGAACTATCTGTAAGTTCTTTATAATATTTTAGAGCTTCCATGTAATAATCGTTAGCTTTCTCTGTGTCTTTTATTGTTGCGAAATGAAAACCTAATTTCATACACGAAATGGCGAGTGAGTTTTTAAATTTTACATTGTTAGGAGATTCTTTATGAAGTTGTTTTCCTAAATCATTGTATTTCTCAAAAAATTCAAGAGCGAGTTGTAGATTTCCTAACTCTTGATTTATTTCTCCTAATTTAGAATGTGAAATAGCGAGTAAATGCTTAAAATCAACGTTGTTAGGGCATTCTTTATGAAGTTGTTTTCCTAAATCATTATATTTCTCAAAAAACTCAAGAGCTATTTTGAGACTTCCTAATTCTTGGTTTATTTCTCCCAATTTAGAATATGAAATAGCGAAACCTCTTTTAAAATCTACGTCATTAGGAAAGTCGTTACAAAGTTGTTGCACTAACTTGTTTTGTTTCTCAAAAAACTCAAGAGCTATTTCAAGATTCTTTAGTTCCTGATTTATGTTTCCTAAAAATTGATATGAAATAGCGAGACCTTTTTTGAAATCTATGTCGCTAGGAAAGTCATTGCAAAGTTGTTGTACTAACTTGTTTTTTTTCTCAAAAAAAATAAGAGCGAGTTGTGGGTTTCCTAATTTTTGATTTGTTTGTCCTAATTTATAATACGAAATCGCTAGTCCTTTTTTGAAATTAGAATTAGTTGGTTCTTTGATAATAAGTTTTTCATAGATTCTTTCTGAATTTTGATACGCTTCTAAAGCTTTTTTTAAATTGCCCAAGTATACATAAAAATGTCCTATTCTGTCATATAAGTTTCCTTTTTTATCACTATCTTTAATATAATTTACAATAGACTCGCTATAAAGGATGTAAAGTAAAGTATATTTATAATTTTCTTTGTGGTAATCAATATTATCTTGCCAGTTTAGTTCATCGTTCAAACCTCTAATCATCTTTTCACAATCATCAAATAATCTCCCCTCATTCTTATACCTAACTATTTCAGCCAAAAGCGCATGTATTTCAAAGGCTTTTCCATTTTTATTAATTAGTCCTCTTTCATTAAGCCCAGTAGAAAGTTCTTGCCAGTAGTCTTCGGTTGCGCCTAATAGAGTTTTCCAAGTTTGTTTTGTGATAGGTAAGTTTGGCAAAACACTATATATATTGAGTAATTTTAGTTCTTCTTCTGTTAGATTTTCTAAAGGAAATAATTGAAGTAAATATTCAAAAATATCTTTTATTTTTTCTTGACTGTGTGTAGTGGTAAGGTTTGTTTTTTTATCAATATTTAATCCTTTTTCGGCTAGTTTTTGATTGGTTTCTTCAAAAGTCCAGTCTTTTCTTTTTATATTTTTGGCTACTAATTCTATTGCCAAAGGGTGCAGAGCCAAACGATTTACGAGGCGTTGAATTTGAGCTTTTTCTTCTTGACTTAAATTTTCAATAGCTTTTCCATAATAAACACAAAAAATAGCAATAGCATCATCTGGAGTAGCTTGTTGCAGTTCAAAAGAATACATAAAATCAATTTTTCTGACGAGAAGTAGTCAGTATTTCCCAATCTGATTGTATCAAATCTTTGAGTAAATGAGAGTTTTCAGAAGCATCATCAATGAGCAAAAGTTTTTTTCCTTCTAAATTGGAAAGGGCATTTTTGATAATACCAAAGATAATTTCATTGCGATTCGGTGTTTGATACGGAATAGAATGGACTTTTTCTGCAATTCCTAAATTATCTAAAAGCGTATAATCATTAAACGTATCATAAACATCTGATTTTCCTTTCAAAAATAAAGCAAAATCATATTCTTTATAGTTTTCTAAGAAAAAGGCTTTTGAAAGTGCTGATTTTCCTATTCCACCAATTCCATTTATACTGATTACCGAAATGCTTTTGTGAGTTGCTATTTCTTCTTTGAGGTATGCTAATTCTTTTTTACGTCCTTCAAATTTTTCGTTGGAAGGGAGTTCTGTTAGAATTTTGTTGGTCTTTTTCTCTTCAATCTGATTGATAGTAATATTGATATTTATCCCTGCACTTTCAAATTTCTGCCATTCAAATTCATTGAAATTGAGAGGAAGTGAAGCCAAAAGTTTTTCTAACTCCTCACGGCTTACTTCATTTTGTTCTTCTAGTGGAAGTTTCCTCAAAAATTTGATTTTGGTTTCTAAATCTTCAATTCTTTTTTCTAATTCATATTTTGAATGGACATCTGCTATAATTATGTGTTTTTTACGATAAACAGTTAGTCTATCAATAAGCTGGTCAAGAAGTTGTTCTATGTTTTTAGATTCCATACAGTAGAAAAGTTGTAAGTTTTTAGATTGCTAAACGAGAGTTTTACGACACATTTACGTTTATGAAAACAATATACAAATAAAAATATTTTTAAACGATAGCTTGGAAGCTATCGGCTACTTTTAAAACATTCCAATTAATCAACCTATTTCAATTCTCAATCTTTATTTGTATTTTTGTTAATTCATTTTAACTCAAAATGTAGCAAACACCTTCCAAGGTGTTGAATAGGAAAATGTAGTAATTGTAAATCAAAGTAATAAAGACTTCTAAGCCATAAAAGGAAATAATCTATATAAGAACAACGTATGAAAAATATCAGAAATTTTTGCATTATTGCACACATTGACCACGGAAAAAGTACGCTTGCAGATCGTCTTCTCCAAACCACCAACACCATTACCGAACGCCAAATGCAGGCGCAAGTTTTGGACGATATGGATTTGGAACGTGAACGTGGAATTACGATAAAAAGCCACGCCATTCAGATGAATTATATAGACCCTGTTACGAAAGAAGAATATACATTAAATCTAATCGATACTCCCGGTCATGTCGATTTTTCGTATGAAGTTTCTCGTTCCATTGCTGCTTGTGAAGGAGCGTTATTGATTGTAGATGCAGCACAAGGAATTGAAGCACAAACTATTTCAAATCTTTATTTGGCTTTAGGAAATGATTTGACAATTATTCCTGTCATGAACAAAATCGATTTGCCAAGCGCACAGCCAGAAGTAGTAGCTGATGAGATTATGGCTTTGATTAGTTGTGAGCGTGAAGATATTATTTCTGCTTCGGCAAAAGAAGGAATTGGAATTACAGATATTTTAGAAGCGATTGTAAAACGCATTCCTGCGCCTGTTGGAAATCCTGACGAGGAGCTTCAAGCACTCATTTTTGATTCTGAATACAATACGTATAGAGGAATTGAAGTAATTTTTAGAGTGATGAACGGCACAATCAAAAAAGGCGATAAAGTAAAATTTATGGCAACAGGAAAAGAATATGAAGCCGATGAAATTGGAATTTTAGGATTAGAACAGCAACCACGAAAAGAAATAAAAGCTGGAAATGTAGGTTATCTTATCTCTGGTATCAAACAAGCCAAAGAGGTAAAAGTAGGAGATACAATCACACATACTGCAAAGCCGTGTAAGAAAATGATTGAGGGTTTTGAGAATGTAAAACCAATGGTTTTTGCAGGAATTTATCCTGTGGACACGACAGAATTTGAGGAATTACGTGCTTCGATGGAAAAACTTCAACTCAATGATTCTGCTCTTATTTGGGAACCTGAAACTTCGGCAGCCTTAGGTTTTGGTTTTCGTTGTGGATTCTTAGGAATGCTTCACATGGAAATTGTACAAGAGCGTTTGGAAAGAGAATTTGATATGACTGTTATTATGACTGTTCCGTCTGTACGCTTTCAAGTTACGACCAAAAAAGAAGGCGTTTTTAATGTTAGTGCACCTTCCGAAATGCCAGACCCTGGATTTTTGGAGAAAGTAGAAGAACCATTTATTAGAGCTTCCATTATTACAAAATCGGATTATATCGGACAAGTTATCAAACTTTGTATGGGTAATCGTGGAATTTTGATAAATCAATCCTACTTAACAATAGACAGAGTGGAAATGATTTTTGAAATGCCTCTTGCCGAAATTGTATTTGATTTTTATGATAGATTAAAAACGGTTTCTCGTGGTTATGCTTCTTTTGATTATGAGCTTATTGGATTGCGTGAATCGAATATGGTAAAGTTAGATGTAATGCTAAATGGAGAACCTGTCGATGCGCTTTCTGCTATCGTGCATAGAGATAAGGCGTATGAATGGGGAAAACGTTTGTGTGAAAACTTGAAAGAACTTTTACCTCGTCAGCAGTTTGAAATTGCTATTCAAGCAGCCATTGGAGCAAAAGTAATTGCTAGAGAAACCATTTCGGCACTTCGTAAAAACGTAATTGCAAAATGTTATGGAGGAGATATTTCTCGTAAAAGAAAGCTTTTAGACAAACAGAAAAAAGGTAAAAAACGTATGCGTCAAATCGGTTCGGTAGAAGTTCCACAGGAAGCATTTATGGCTGTTTTGAAAATTAATAATTAATCTCTACAGTTACCAATTACTAGTAATCAGTTAACAGTTAATTTCAAATGCGTTTTTACTTAGAAAAGCAACTTCATTTTTTGGAGTTGCTTTTTCTGATATAATTTAAAATCTATTTGTTAGGTTTAATTTCCTATTTGTATTTGATGCGTTTCTACTTTTTCATTATAATAAATTCTCAAAATATATAATCCATTTTTCAGATTGTTTACTAAAATGATTCCATTCATTTCCTCGTCTAAAATAGTTTCCTTTTTCAGTTGTCCAAGCATGTCATATAACTTTACTTGCGTGGGATAATTAGAACTAGAAATAGTGCCATTTTCTGAAAGTGAAATATCTAGTTTATAAGTTGTAGGATTTGGATAGACTTTAAAATTATTTCTTCCTCTTCTACAGTCCTGAATTAAAATATCTACTCGTATCCATTCTGAAACGCCACAACGATTTCTTTATCTCGTCTTCCCACGTCATGTATTGATATCCTTATCCATTTCCAAAATCAACGAAAAGTCTTATTATATTATCAAACTGGTTAGTGAAAAACATACTTCTAGGTAACTTTACAGTAAGTGTAAGATTTTTATACACCATTACAGAGACAGCCATTGCAAAAACAGTTTTTGTATTGTAAGGATTTGGTAATGCTCTTTCGTTTGACGAAGTATCATAGAGTACATCATTTTTTGCTTTTATATTTGAGTTATTTCTAAGCTGACTGTATTTATAAAAAATACTACTGTGCAATTTTGAATAATGACAAAAATTTGATTGAAAGAGTGGGAATGACAGGTTTAGAAAAGCAACTTCATTTTATTGAAGTTACTTTTTTTGCAAAAAATGGTTTGTCTTTTCGTATATAGTTGTTATGCTTTTTAATTTTTGCGTTAATTTGTTAGATTTGTAAAAAAGGGAACTAAATAAATGGTATTTATGCTTCAAAAAAAATAAAGATGAACAAAGATTTCAAACACATCAACGAATCTCAACTAACGATTACTCAATTAATGTTACCTTCTCATTCTAATTTTAGTGGAAAAATTCACGGAGGTCATATTCTTAATTTAATGGATCAAATTGCCTTTGCTTGTGCTTCCAAACATTCGGGAAATTATTGTGTAACAGCTTCTGTAAACAAAGTTGATTTTTTGAATCCTATAAACGTAGGCGAACTCGTTACATTAAAAGCATCTATTAATTTTACTGGCAGAACTTCTATGGTGGTTGGCTTGCGAGTAACTTCTGAAGACATTCGAACAGGAACAATAAAACATTGTAACTCCTCTTATTTTACAATGGTGGCTAAAGATGAAAACGGAAAAAGTACACCTATTCCTGGTATTATCCTAACTACAAAACAAGAAATAAGACGCTTTGCAAGAAGCATCACAAGACAACAAGAAAGTACAAACAGAACCTCTAGATTTAACGACCAAACATTTAAAGTAAATGATTATATTCACCTTCTTGAAAGTAGTAATTCTAAAATTGAATTATGAAGATTAATAGATTAAATTAATAAAAATTTTTCAATTGTTAAATACAAAAAGTAATCAAATTTATAAAAATACAGTTGTTCTGTAATAAAAAAATAAATAAAAATATAAAAATAGTAATCTATATGAAAAAGTATATATTTGTAGCTTGTGCAGTTGTGATGTTTGTGAGTTTTGCCAAAAGTCAAACGATTAATAATTTTGAAAAACCTACAGACAGTCATATTCAAGTATCAGGTACAAATGTTTTTCTTGTGCCTCCAACTAATTTTTTGTTAAGTCAGAATTTTAAGGGGTTTCAAAATCCAGATGATCTTAATTCTATGATTATGATTACCGAAATTCCTTCTGCTCCTGTTTCAGAAATTCTTCAAAGTTTTACCAAAAAAAATTTGAAAGAAAAAGCTATGGATTTGATTTCAAAAAAAGAAATAAAAATAGCAGGATATGAAGGCGTTTTGATTTATTTAGAACAAACTGTAAACGAAGTTACATTTTCAAAAGATATTCTTATATATGGAGACAAAACATTCACTATGCTGGTAAATGGAGTTTATTTGAAAGAAAACATTGAGCTAGGCAAACAAATAAAGGAAAGTATTTTATCAACGGTAATTAATAAAAATTTGGAGGTAAGTCCAAGAGAATCGTTGAGTTTTGAGGTAGACGAAACGGTAGGAGAACTAAAATTCAAAACTGCTATAGGAAATGCGATGCTTTTGAATAGAGATTTGAAAACGCCGACAGAAAGCAAAGACAAAGCAACGCTAATTATAGATAAATCTTATATGCAAACCGATATTGAAGATCCAACTTTGTTTTGTATTTCTAGATTGAAAAAATATCCTAGTACAATAAGTCTTAAATTTAAGTATCTTTGTCTTTAGCTTACCAACTACCTATCCTTATGCCTATTTTAGAAATAAACGAAAAAGAACATGAACTTCTCCAACAGATAAGCAAAAGCCAAAAGTTATCTGTTCGGCTTGTTAAGCGAGCTACTCTTTTGTGTTCCTTTCACCTTCATAAGCGTTATTCAGAAACGAGTTCCTCCTTACAAGTATCTATAAATTTTGCACGCCAATGGGTTAGCACTTGGAATAAAACTGCTCTCATTCGTCAAAATTTATATTCAGCTTATATTCAAGGAGAATTGAAAGAATTTGAATACCGTAAAGAATTACTATCTATTTTATCAGATAAGCCTCGTAGTGGTTCGCCTCGTAAATTCACAGAATCAGAGCGCAGTCAAATTGTTGCTTTGGCACTCCAAAACCCCTCTGATTTAGACTTGCCTTTTACGCATTGGAGTCAAGAATTACTAAAAACGGAAGTGATAAAACGAAATATTGTTGCAAGTATAAGTCAACGGCAAATCTGCCGAATTTTAAAAAAATCAGCGTTTATCTCCTCATAAATCATCCTATTGGGAATACCCAAACATAGATAATTGGGAAGATTTTACCCACCGTGTAGAAAGTATTTGTGAGTTGAATGCAAGGGCTGAGGAGTTGTATGAATCAGGTATTCATCTTATCAGCACAGATGAAAAAACAGGAATGCAAGCCTTAGAACGTCAACATCCAACGATGCCACTCAAAGAAGGAGTGTGTGAAAAACGTGAATTTAACTATGTGCGACATGGTACACAAGTTTTGACTGCAAATCTTGAAATAGCAACAGGAAAAAGTATCTCTCCTACAGTAGCCGATACACGCAAAGAAGAAGATCTTGCAACACATATTGAAAATACAATAGCCACAGATCAAACAGGAGAGTGGATATTTATTGTTGACCAACTTAATACACACAAATCAGAAACGTTAGTGAGGCTGGTAGCAAAATCTATTGAAGACGAGCAAGATTTAGGAGTAAAAGGTAAAAGTGGTATTTTGAAAAATCAAAAGACAAGAATGGCATATTTAGAAAACAAAAAACATAGAATTCGTTTTGTCTTTACACCTAAACACTGTTCTTGGCTCAATCTAATAGAATGCTTTTTCTCTGGGTTTGCTAAACGAGTAATTCACAGGGGAAATTTTTTATCTACACAAGATTTAAAAAATAAAATTCTAAAGTATATGGAGTATTACAACGAAAATTTAGCAAATAAATTTAACTGGACAGTAGCTTCAAATGAAGATATCAAAAAAATGATACAAAAGGTAAAAAGATACGTGATTAAATTTATGGCTTGATGTACTAGTGATTATTCGGTACTTATAGAAAAAGGAATAAATGAAGTTTTGATTGATGACTTGGTAGGATATGAATTATATGCCAACAATAATGACGATGCAAATGAAGAAATGTATCAAATTGTTTTATTTCAAGAAAAGGGAGGATACTATATATTTATGGCAACATATTTAAAGGAGTATAGAGAAGAGGCAATAAAGGATATTAAAAAAGTAATTGAAACTTTTAGAGTAAAATAATGTATTTTTAATAAATTATATATAACGATTTGACTTATCAAACTTCAAATTATTTCTATCTCAGTAACGCAAATTAAATGAATCACTATTACTGAATGTTTAGCTAATTGATAATCAATAAGTTGTAGTCGTAATTTCTAATTAGTTTCGTTACTCTAACAGCTCGTAATTAATTTTTAGTATAATTAGTTCAAACAAATTTAAAAAAACCTGCAAATTTGTCTGTAGGTTTTTTTTATGCTTTTCATTTAGCAAAGGATTTTTTTATCTTTGATATAGTTAGTCGCACTAAATCATATTTCACTTATCAGAAATAGTTTATAATAAGCTACTATAAAAGTCCTCTTTCTAAGAAAAAAATTAACTAAGCAGCATAAAATTATGAAAACAAGTATTCTAATTTATATATCATTTATTATATCATTTTTCGCTATTTTGTTGTTTCCTTTCTTTTTGTTTGCTCAAACCAATGAAGCAAGTGGAAACCAAGATGATCAAGAAGAAACAGAAAAAGTTCCTCCTTATGACAAAAAATGGGTAGTAAAAATTACAGGAAGCTTTTTTGAAAATCAGCGAACTGCGCCTCTTATTCTTATTGACTCAGTAGAAAATATTTATTTAGCAGGGACTTTCTCAACTGAACTCAAAATAAATGAACAAAACAGTCTGAAAAGTAAAGGAGGAACAGATACCTTTTTATTAAAATTTGATACGAATGGAAAATTACTTTGGAAAAAACAAGCAGGAGGAACACAAGATGATTATGTAGGTTCGATAAGAATTTCACAAGAAGGAGGTATAATATTATCTGGTCATTTTGAAGATTCTACTTATTTTGATAGAGTAAAAGCAGATCGAAAACGAGGTGGTTATGTAGTTAATTATGATAAAAATGGAACTGTCCTTTGGGTAAAAACAGAAGATAAAACTGCTTATTCTCTTCCTCAAACAGATCGTCAATTAAACCTTTATTTAGCAGAAGCTTATAAAGACAAAGTGCAAATTGATACAAATACTATAAATAATCCTAGTCGTTATTACAACAGTTATTTATCAAAATATGATAGTCAAGACAAGTTGCAATGGTTTACGATAATCAATAAAATGAATAAAAATGGTCGTGGAGAAGTCAAAACTTCAGATATGGCAATCGATAAGCAAGGAAATATTTTTTTAGGTGGTACGTTCAAATATGCTCCCGTTTTTGACAATATAGAAATTAGAAGTGGAAAAGAAGACGATGTTTTCTTAGCAAAGTACACCTATCAAGGAAAGTTAGATTGGGTTTTGCAGCTTACAAATAGTGATGATACTTATATAGTGGATAGAGTGTATATACACGATGGAAATATTTGTCTTCGTGCGACGGCTTTTCTAATAGATGAAAAAGATACTATCAAAACGCATCATCAATTTGAGTATAATGAATTAGCAACTTCAGTAGAATATCATTCTTTTTATGGTTGGGAAACAGGTGAAAACATTACAGGCGATTCTCTCAATTATCAATATAGTAATTTTACGCAGAATACAGTAAAAAATACCGTTTATAAATTTGGAATATTAGGGGAAAAACTAATGCTGATGAAGTTTCTTAGAAAACCTTTGACAAATGCTAGAAAGGAAGAAGAATGAACTTAATTAAGAAATAAATGGAAACCTGTCAAAACAATAAAGTAATTTAAAATGTATAATTAAATCATAAACTATTGATTATTATATTAAAAAGTAATGAGTGTTAATTTTATACAATTACTTATCAACCCAAAAACCAAACAAATCAATTAAAATTTGTTGGTAGTTAATAACTCTAAATGAGCGCAATAGTATTTATTCTTTATAAAAAAAAAGTCGATCAAATAAATACAATTTGATAGACTTTTGAGAAGAGCAGAAGATAAAAAATTAGTTTCTTCTATTCATTTCATCTCTAATCTTTGCAGCTTTTTCATAATCTTCATCTGCAACAGCTTTTTCCATTTCGGCTTCTAGCTCTACTACTGACATCGCTTCTAAAGACACAGCTTTTTTCTTTGCTTTCTTTTTCTTAGGTTCTTTTGCTTCTTCTTGTTCTACTGCTTCGCCTTCTTCAGTAGTATTTGTCGTCGTAATTCCTGCTTCTCGCATAATTGTATCGGTCGTAAAAATAGGAGCATCAAAACGCAAACCAATAGCAATGGCATCAGAAGGGCGTGCATCTATAATTATTTTTTTGCCTTCACGCTCGTCTATATAAATCATTTCTGCATAAAAAATTCCTTCACGGAGGTCAGAAATTACAATTTCGTTGAGTTTGAATTGAAATTGAGTGGCCAAAGACTTGAACAAATCATGTGTCATCGGACGGGTAGAAGTAACTTTTTCTATTTCTATAGCGATTGCCTGTGCTTCAAATCTACCTATAATGATAGGCAAACGACGATTACCTTCTTCTTCTTCCAAAATTAAGGCAAAAGAATCAGATTGAGATTGACTAGAAGAAAGTCCTAATATTTGTAAGCGTATTTTGTTCACAAGTTGGAGGTGTAGAAGTGATATAAAAAATTATCTTTAGATGTAATCCGAAAATGCTATCCGTTTATCTATGCTTTATTATAAGGATAAGAGTTAGTAAAAATAGAGCTACTCGCTTTTTACCAAGTCTTTAGAAAAATCTTTAAAAACGAGTTGCAAAACTACAAAAAAATGTTTTGAAAGCCTAAACGTTTCCAAACTCAAATTTATTTTTAGTATAAATTTTGTCATAATTATATAAAATTATCTTTCAAAATTTAGTATATTTCTCATAAACTTAAAACTCTTTATAAAGTTTGATGTATTTTTGTGAAAGTAAAATAAAATATCAAACAAAAAATCAGATACTTATGGCTTCTAAACCTTCTCCAAAAAACGCTGTAAATAATTCTCCTACATTAAAATTCAAAAATCAAACTGATTTTTATCAGGGAAAAGTAAGAGATGTATATTCTTTTCCCAATTTTGTAGCTATGGTTGCTTCTGACCGTATTTCTGCTTTTGATGTGGTTTTGCCAAAACCTATTCCGTATAAGGGGCAAGTATTGAATCAATTAGCCGCTTATTTTCTTGAAAATGCAAGAGATATTGTTCCAAATTGGTTCGAAACAAGTCCTCATCCACAAGTCAGTATTGGTAAAAAAGCGAAAACTCTACCTGTCGAAATGGTAATTCGTGGATATTTAGCAGGACACGCTTGGAGAACCTATCAAGAAGGAAAACGGGTTCTTTGTGGTGTAAAATTACCAGAGGGTATGAAAGAAAATGATAAATTTCCAATTCCTATAATTACTCCTTCTACAAAAGCCGAAAACGGAGCACACGATGAGGATATTTCAGAAGAACGAATTTTGAAACAAGGTTTGGTTACTGCAACGCAATGGAAAAAAATGGTAGAATATACGCATTTACTTTTCAAAAGAGGAACGGCATTAGCTGCCGAACGTGGTCTTATTCTGGTCGATACCAAATACGAATTTGGCACTTATATAGATGAAGACGGTAAAGAAACTGTTATTTTAATAGATGAAATTCATACGCCTGATTCTTCTCGTTATTTTTATGCTAAAGAATACCAAGAAAAACAGGAAAAAGGAGAACGTCAAAACCAACTTTCAAAAGAATTTGTGAGAGAATGGTTAATGGAAAATGGCTTTCAAGGAAAACAAAATCAGCAAATTCCAGAAATGACTGAAGAAGTAATTGATAGGATTTCGCAACGTTATTGTCATCTTTATTTCTTACTTACAGGAAAAGAATTAAACAAAAGTCCTGAATTAATGACCGAACAAAAAATCGAAGAAGCGATAATTAGTTACCAATCTCTTGCAGTTACCAGTTAATTTTAATTTCTTTATCTTTTAATTACTAATGTTAAACTTTACATTAAACAATAATTATGTAATTTGTAATTGAATTAATCCATTTTTCATTTTCCATTTCCTAAATCATTGCAGTTCCCCATTTCCTAGTTCCTATCTTCCCATTTCCCACCCCCTATTTCCCCTATTACTTTTGAAAAGATTATTATTTCCTTTTTTAGCTTTATTGATTATTTCGGCTGTTTATGCCTATATGCGAACTGAAATCTATGATTTTTCGGAGAAAGATTTAAAAGTGATTCACGATACAGACCGAATTACTGTACAATTAGTAGCCGAAAAACGAGTAAAGAATAATGCTTTTATCGAAAAATTCAAGAATTATTTAGATGAAAATGGAAAAGCTGGGATTGCAGTAAATATCCTACAACGCATCAAACAAGTACAAACGTTGTCCTCCGACTTGTTGCAACAAAGTAATGAAATACGAGCGCAATGGCTTCAAAATCCAGATGAAAAACCTACCGATTTATTGCTTACTTTCGGAAAATCACAGGAAGAGTATATTTCTAAACTGAGAAGTTTTACAGAGATTTCTACCTTTAATTCAGAGATATTAAACCCTCTCTTTATTGATCCTACAAAAAATGGTAATTATTCTGAGTCAGAAAATAATAATGAAAATTTGTCTTCACAAGAACCTGAATTTGATGTAGAAGAGTTTGTAGCTTATTTTGATAACCTTCCTCTTGCTGTTCGTTTGTATGCCCTTACTTCGATCAATGCAGCAATCGCAAACCGAGAAGCAGAAGCCATTTATTATATGAGCCAGAAAATAGAATATCCTATCTTTGAGATAAATGATTTAGTCAGTATTGTTACGCCAGACGAAATTGTACTTTCAGAAGGTAATATGTATCAAGCCAAAATGAAAGTAGTAGGTATTTCTTCATTAAACAAACCCAAATTAGAACTAGAAAATCCAGAGAATTACCAAGACTATAAGACGCAAGAGAAAAATGGAATGGTAAATCTTTCCTTTATAGCAAAGGCAGATAATTATGATGAGCGTGGACTGGCTTATAAAAGTTGGACAGCAAGAGTAGCAATTCAGCTTCCAAATGGTAAAGATTCTACATTCGTTTTGCAAGAGAATTATATTGTACGAAAAAATAGAAACGGTGTTGCTGGTTCTCCAACGCCAACAGAAATTAATCCGAATGGAACAACTATTATTTATGACGAACCGAGTAATATTGAGTAAAAAGTAATTTTGAAAATAGTTGTATAACATTTCCCAAAAATGTATTTTTGTATATACGTAGCCGATACTTTCCAAGTGTCGTTTGTTGAATTATTATAGAGATAAAATTAAAAATACGATATTGGAAAACTCAAATAAGTCTTTAAAAACAGTTTCAAAAAATAATTTTGGAATTAATCAGACCATTAAATATTTCAAACAATCACTTGAAAAACCTCATAATTACGTCAGAATAGCAAAACAATATTTAGTTTTTACGATGGAATTTAATTTTGCTATTGACAAGATGAGCTTAGAGATGTTTGTAGAAAAAAAAGCTCCTGTCTATAAAACAGGATGTAGAAAATTCTTGAAATTTGCCCAAAAAAATGATATTCATAGAGTTTATGATGATTCTACACCAAATTATAAAGGAACTGAACTGGTTTTGTCTTTCCTTGCACACGCTCAACTTAGCGAAAATAGCAAGGAAACTTACGCAAGAGCTTTACAAGAATTTTATCTTTTTTTGGGAGGAAAATCGCTTAGTCCTACTCGTGAAACCGTTTTGGCTTTTATGCAACAATGCAAAAATAATGGACTTAGTCCACATACAACAAACACCTATCTATCGGCTATAAAGAAGTTTGTTCAATATTGCGTTTTGAAGCGAGATGATTTGAAATTAGATGAAAAATTAGTAGAAAGAATGCGTGATGTTTCTTCTGTTGGAGTTTTGAAAGTGGGAGGTTCGACCGAAAAGCAGTATGCAAAAGATTCGCTCACAGAACAAGAACGCACTCATTTATTAAAGACAATTAAAAACCCAAAAGATAAAGCGATTATCGGACTTATGGCATATCAAGGTTTGAGAACGATTGAGGTGGTTCGTTTGTCGTGGAAAGATATAAAAGTACAACAAGGAAAAAACTATTTGGCTATTTGGGGAAAAGGACGAGAAGAAAAAGAGCTTATTCCACTTTTGCCAGAATGCTACAAAATGCTCATTGATTATCAAATGTCTATCACTCGTCCAGAAGGAAGTATGTTTGATTTTAAGGAAACAAGTAGTATTCGAAAAATCACGAACAAATGGTTTCGTAAAGCAGGACTAAAACGTGAAAATATCTCTGCACACAGTTTGCGCCATACCGTAGCTCAACTTATGATGGATAAGGGAGTTCCAAAACCAATGGTTCAGCGTTTTTTGAGACACAAATCTGAATCTATGACAAGCACCTACACAGCAAAACAAGAAGATAGAGAGTTTTTGAATTATGAGTTTTGATGTAGCGTGGACTTTAGTCTGCATTTGTATTCAAACCTAGCATAAAAAAAATAAGTATTAATTTCCAAGAACTTTTCTAACAAAAGTTTTAAGTTGATTATGAAATTCCACATCATAATTATCCATCATATATTTATTTCTTAGAGTATTAAAATAAACTTTGTCTTCGTCTTTAACATATTTTTCTAATTCTGCAAACGCATCTGCTATATCTGTTTTTTCAATAAGTCTATAAATTTGGTCGCTGATAGATAAATCTACACCTTCTAATAAATTTTTGATAGGAAGACGTTTTTTTAATTTTGTACTGGGTTTATACGTTTCGCCCATCTCTTGTAACTCTATAAGTTCTTGATAATCAAATACATCTTGAATTCCATCTTCTTCATATACTATTTTCTCTAAAACCCCTAAATTCTCTTTTACAAACTGATTATGCACTTCATTAAAAGCTCGTCGAATTTGCCATAAAACCAGTTTGCTATTTCCTTGACAATCTACTTCAATATCAATGCGTTTTTCTGCTGAAAATGTTTCTACAAATGCTTTTCCTTCTGGATAGTTTAAAACTGCACCTTCACGCCAAACATTATTTTCTTGAATAAATTTGTGTTCTCCTACCAAAAAGTAAGAAACATAATCTTTACGCCAATTATCATATTGAATACGGAAACGTAATACTTTTTCAGGATTCCATTCTAAATTATCTGGACGGTTTTTATCGAATGTACTAGGAATAAGGTAAAATACATCTCCAAAATAATCTCTTGTATAAGTAAGTTTGAAATGCTCCATCATTTCCATCACAAAATTGCGCTCTTGATTTGTCTTATAATCAGCTCCTTTCAAAACTTTATAGGCTTCATTTTTACTAATTCTACCCTGTTTTTGAGTAGCTTTTGCATTTATTATTTTATAAACACCATTGATAATCCATTCGGGTTTGAAAATTAATAAATCTTCTAAACGGTCATTTCTTTTACGAAAATTGAGCATTACACCTAAAGAATTAAGACGGTCAGCCAAAATACTTTGACTTAGTGGGTCAAATGTCTTTTTGGTTTGTTCACAATATTTTTCAAAAGTCTGATAATCTATATAAGGCTCATTCAGCTTTTCAAGCTCTTGTTTTACTTCCCAGTATTTTACAGGAAAATCTTCTTCCAAATGAGAAAGCGATTGAAAGGCTTGTTCGATAGCAGTATGCAATTCATCTATTCCTCTGCCTCTTTTCCAAGACGTTTCAATGACAGGCAAACGAATATTATCAAAATCTCTTTTACTTTCTCTGTCTTTGAGTTGATGCAAATCTCGTTCATCGTCCATGTGATTAGCCACTAATAAAACAGGCGAATCTCCACAAGTAGTTTTGAGTTGGTCTATCCAACTTTGCAATTCCCAATCAGGTGTCTTGCGACCATTCGTAACAATCACATAAACACAACCTTCTGTCATAAAAAACTTATGTGTAGCGTGCATAATTTCCTGTCCTCCAAAATCCCAAAAATGAACTTTTAAATCTTCTCCTCTATATTTGAAAAGCGTATCAGTAGTACGAATATCTATTTTATCTGTTCTTGTAAATTGCTTGTTTTTGCCTGTAATTAATCTATCAATTAAAGATGTTTTTCCTGCTAAACCCTCGCCTATGAAAATTACCTTAGCTTCTCTTAATGGCTTCGCATCTTGATTGTCTAGTAAATATTTTATAGCTTGTTTATCATCAAAATTAGAGAGTAATTCTTTTGGTATTTTCTTATTTATTTTTTCATTTAGAGGATTATATTGAATTGTTAAATTACAATTTAGGAAATGTTTCATTTGATTAATATCAGAAATCATAGTTTTTTTTAGGAACAATAAATCTAAATTAAGATTTTGTAAAGGAGAAATATCCCTTATTGGAGATTCCGTTATTATTAAATCTTTCAATCTTTTTAAATTGCTAAAGGGACTTACTTCTTTAATATTGCTAATCATTATTTGTGAAAGGTTCTCTAAAATAGCAATTTCTTTTATATCAATAGAGTTTTTTGCACCTAAAAAAGCAAGGTGCTCTAATTTTTTCATCTTTTTCAAAAAAGAGAGATTTTTTAAATGAACTGAATGTATGGTCAAAATTTTCAAATATTCCAAATCACTACCTACTTCTACAGGGTTTTCTTATAAAAAAATAAAAGAGCAAAAAATTTTTAATTTTGTATTACTAAGTACCAAATTAATCCTAATTTACTCTTCCATGTACAAAGAAACTAGTTTTTATGTTAAATTGCAAAATTTATCAGGTTTAGATTTACGAGATAACCGAGGCAAAACTCATAACTTAGCGTTTGTCTTACTTGGTTTGAGTATAGCTCTTTTACGAAAACGTGATGGAAATTTATCAAGCCTTCATCGTAGTATGAAAAATAAACATCAAGAATTATGTACTTTTTTAGGATTATGTTGTTCTACTGAAGTTATATCTCGCTCTTATCTTCCAGTTTGTCTAAAAAAGGTTTCTCTTCCTCATTTTGAACGATTATTATTTGAAAGCTATGGAATAGAGTTAAATGATGAACAAAAAAAATGGTTTGCAGGTGACGGTAAAGAGTTACGTGGAAGTATAGAAAAAGGTAAAAAACGAGGAGAAGCTATAGTACAGTTAGTAGATCAAGAGAGCAGACAAGTTTTAGGGCAATCCTATTACAATGGAGATAAAGAAAGTGAAAAGCCTTGTATTCGTAATTTATTAACAACTAGTTTAGCTAGTGGACAAAAAATTAGTTTAGATGCCCTTCATTTATGTCCAGCTACTTGTGAGTTGATTAACCAAGCAGGAGGTATTTTTTTGATTGGTTTAAAGAATAATCAAGCACTATTATTAGAAGATATGAAGTTGTATAGCCAAACTGCAAAACCAATTTTTCAAAGTGAAGAGTGGGAAAAGGGACATGGAAGAATTGAATATAGAAAGTATCAATTATACGATATTAGTCATCAATATTTTGATTCACGATGGGAAAAAGTAGACTTCTGTTCTTTAGTTAAAGTAGAAAGAAAACGCATAAATACTAAAACACAAGAAGAAAGTACAGAAATCTCATTTTATATTTCTAATAAAAATGCAAAAATTGGAGAAGAACTTTTTAGAGCTATCCGAAATCATTGGCAGATAGAAGTAAATAATAATATCAGAGATACTACTTTTCAAGAAGACCAACTCAAAACTCAAAAAAAACCTGTTTCAAAAGTGTTAGCAGGGCTTAGAACACTCAGTTTAGCTCTTTTGAATATTTTAAAGCCTAAGAATATGGTAGCACAACTTGAAAAATTTCAAGATGATTTTCAATTTTTACTAAACTTTCTTAGGCAAATGAATTTTTTATAAGAAAACCCTTCCTACTTCTATAGTTCTTATATCTGTAAATGATAAATTGAGAGACTTCAAGTTAATTGATTTTATGAATACATCTTTCAATTTATTTAAAGAAACATCTAAACGCTCTAAACTTTGCAAATTATTGATAAAGGATATATCCTGTAAATAATTATTGCTTAAATCTAAAATTTCAAGTTTTTGTAGTCCTATTAAACAATCAGCATTTTCTATACAATTATTAGATAGGTTTAATGTTTTGAGTACTTCAAAATGAGATAGTGATTCTATTTTCTCTATATTATTATTCTCTAGATATAAAAATCGCAAGTGTTTTAACTTAACTAAGCCGTTTATATCTATTATCTTATTAGGGTTTTTTCTCTCTTTTCTTTGGCTTTCTTTATTTTCAGATTCTAAAAAATCTAATTCTACATTTGTTTGCCCTAAATTTAACCCTTCAAGCCACACACAATCAAAAAGCTCTTTAGGTAATTCTGTAAGTCCACAATCTCCCAAATCTAAGTATTTAACTTTTGTACGCTTATTTTCTTCTATTAGTTCTTTTGCAGTCATTATTAAGTATAGATTTAGAGTTTTTAGTTTGTTCTTAAAGATAGTTTTTATTTTGATAATGAATACATTTCTCAGCAAAAAATATTTGATTAATTTTTTAGAACTCAATTTCGTATTTTTGCACCAATCATTTACCAAAATACACAAACTCTATTCAATCCATGAAAGCTACATTATTCCTAAATATCAAATCATTAGTTCAAGTAGAAAAAGAAAATCAAAAAATACCTTCTTTTCGTGCAGGAAAACAAATGCAAGATTTACCAAGCATAGAAAATGCGTTTTTACTCATAGAAAATGGAAAAATAAAAGAGTTTGGTAGAATGGAAGAAATGAACGACGAGCAAAAATCAGCTTGGTTAGACTCTTCCTCAGTAGAAAAAATAGATGCAACAGGAAAATTTGTTTTACCTTCTTTTGTTGATTCTCATACGCATATTGTCTATGCAGGAAGCCGAGAAACAGAATTTGAAGACAGAATAAACGGCTTGACCTACGAAGAAATAGCAAAACGAGGAGGAGGAATACTCAATTCTGCTAAAAGATTACAACAAACTTCAGAAGAAGAATTATTCGAAGCTGCTCACCAAAGACTTTTCGAAATGATAGGATTTGGAACAGGTGCAGCCGAAATAAAAAGTGGTTACGGACTTACTTTAGAAGACGAACTCAAAATGCTCAGAGTAATCCGAAAACTAAAAGAAGTCTCGCCAATAGAAATAAAAGCTACCTTTTTGGGGGCGCATGCATTTCCAAAAGAAATTTCAAGAGAGAGTTATATGGATTTGCTCACTCAAAAAATGATTCCACAAGTGGCTGCCGAAAATTTAGCCGATTATTGTGATGTCTTTTGTGATAGAGGATTTTTTACGGTAGAAGAAACAGACAAAATATTAAATGTAGCTACAAAACACGGCTTAAAAGCAAAACTACATGCCAACGAATTAGCTACTTCTGGAGGAGTTCAGATTGGAGTAAAACATGGCGCAAGAAGTGTCGATCATTTGGAACACATGGGAGAAGATGAAATAAATTCGCTTCTTAATTCTGTAAATGCTGACAAAAATTACACTCAAACAATGCCTACACTTCTACCAAGTACGGCTTTTTTCTTGCGTTTGGAGTATGCGCCTGCAAGGAAATTAATTGAAAGTGGTCTGCCTGTTTCGCTCGCTACCGATTACAATCCAGGAAGTTCGCCGTCTGGGAATATGCCTTTTGTGCTTTCGCTGGCTTGTATTCATATGCAAATGAGTCCAGAGGAAGTTATCAATGCAGCCACTTTAAATGCTGCTTACGCCATCGAACTTGAAAAAACACACGGAATTATTCGTAAAAATACTGATGCAAATCTTATTCTTACCAAAAACATTCCTTCCCTTGCTTTTATTCCCTATTCGTTTGGTAGTAATTTGATTGAAAATGTTTTTGTGAAAGGAGTTTAGGGAATACAACATTTTACAAAAAAAACAGCTAAAAATTCAAATTATTTTTAGCTGTTTTTTTGATAAACAATAAAGAATTATTATTTAATATTTATTCGCCAGAACCTTTAGTATCTTGCATACCTTTTCTAATTCTGCTACTTTTAAGATCTTGCATGCCTTTTCTAATTCTGCCACCTATTACAGAAGCTGTTTCTTTTTTTTCTAATTTGAAGCCAGCAAATTTTTCTAATGACGATGTTGATTTCTTATTATTCATAATTTACAATTTAAGGTTTATAAATAGATACGTATAAAGATTATATTTCAAATCTACGTAATTTTTTACAAGAAAAAAAATGTTTTTTAAATAAAGCTTTAATTTTATTGAACACATTTTATAAATAGGGCTGGTTTCGTGTAAAAAAATGCTATTTCTTTAGTGTTTGATCTAACTATGCTCCAATGTCGTTGTTTGTGTTTTATTGAAGTGCTACCAACAACAGCAGAGAAAAAAGACGATTGCACAGAATAAAATTTGGTAGCAATCTTTCTATTTTAGGATGTTACTCATATTGGTAGTTTGTCTAATTTATGTTCCTAAGTTTGTTTAGATTTAATTCTAACTTCTAAATTTATTTGCCTTTCCGATTCTTGTTTATTCCTTGATTTTATTTAACTTTGTGTGTTTAATTCTTTTTAAAGTAATTTTTATCCTCAACAACGATTCAAATCTCGTTTACGGTTAATAAAAAATAAGAAATTCCATTTTTATAGAAAAAATACTTTGCCGTTTTTGGTATCCTTACCAACTACATAATTCATAAAATACAACTGATTTTCATATATGTTAGATAATTTAACTGCCCGATTAGACAAAGCCATGAAATCGCTGAAAGGCGAAGGAAAAATTACAGAAGTAAACGTAGCAACGACCATAAAGGAAATTCGTCGTGCTTTGGTAGATGCCGATGTAGATTATAAGGTAGCTAAAATGGTTACAGACGAAATAAAAGAAGAAGCGTATGGACGTGATGTTCTTATTGCTGTAAAACCAGGAGAACTTTTTACCAAAATCGTTTATGATAAACTGACCGATTTGATGGGTGGAGAGAAGAAAGAAATGAATCTTTCTGGAAATCCTTCTGTTATTTTGGTGGCTGGTCTGAATGGTGCTGGTAAAACTACTTTTACTGCAAAACTAGCAAATTACCTTAAAAAACAGAATCGTCAAGTTCTTTTGGCTGCTTGTGATATTTACCGTCCTGCTGCGATTGAACAGTTACAGACTCTAGCCGAACAAATCGGTGTTGAGGTGTATGCAGAACCTGAAAATAAAAATCCTGTTCAGATTGCAGAAAACGCAATTAAGCATGGTAAAGCTAATGGAAAGAAAATCATTATCGTAGATACGGCTGGTCGTTTGGCGATTGATGAAGCGTTGATGAGTGAGATTTCGGAAATGAAAAAAGTCTTGAACCCTACCGAAACTTTATTTGTGGTTGATGCAATGACAGGTCAAGATGCCGTTACGACTGCAAAAATATTCAACGACCGTATTAATTATGACGGTGTTGTTTTGACAAAATTAGATGGTGATTCTCGTGGTGGTGCTGCCCTTTCTATTCGTAGAGTAGTTGATAAGCCAATTAAATTTATCGGTACGAGTGAAAAAATGGACGGAATAGATGCTTTCTATCCTGACCGTATGGCACAGCGTATTCTTGGAATGGGTGATGTTCTTTCCCTCGTTGATCGTATGCAGCAAGCGTATGATGAAGATGAAGCACGTAGAATTAATAAGAAAATACGTAAAAACCAGTTTGATTTTAATGATTTTATTTCTCAAATCGAACAAATCAAGAAAATGGGTAATATCAAAGATTTGGTAGGAATGTTACCAGGTATTGGCTCAAAACTTAAAGACTTTGAAATTGATGATGATGCTTTTCGTCCTATCGAAGCAATTATTAATTCGATGACAGATTTAGAAAAATCAAATCCCGACATTTTAGATGGAAGTCGTCGTCGTCGTTTGGCTGCTGGTAGTGGACGTACTATCCAAGAAGTAAACAACCTTATCAAACAGTTTGGCGAAATGCGTAAGATGATGCGTAAGATGAACCAGTTTCAAGGTGCAGGTGGAAGTAAAAAATTAGCTAAAATGATGAAAGGCAAAAAATAGTGATTAGTTTTTAGTAATAAACTATTAGTTAAATACAAAAAAGCGTTTTAGATTTAATCTAAACGCTTTTTCTATCAAAACAAATAATACAATTTGGTTTTCATAATAAAAAAAAGCCGTTCTATAAAAAGATATAGAATGGCTTTCCTAATTTCTACACTAAAACAGTATTACTTAGTTTACCTTAAATGTAATTTTAGCATTAATTCTATACTCTGTAATTTCATTATCTGTAACAACAGCAGTTTGTTCTTTGATGTAAATAGATTGAATATTTTTCACGCTTTTTGAGGCTTCTTTTACAGCTTTGTGTGCTGCATCTTCCCAACCTTTTTTAGAACTAGATAATATTTCGATAACTTTCATGACAGCCATAAGTATTGCTTTTTTTGAATAAATGATTTGATTTTTGTAAAATAAGAAGCGAAAACATTCTTTAAAAAAGAACGCTTTCGCCTTATTTAAATATCTTGAAATGAATTAGTCAACAACTAATTACTACTTCTTATTTGTCTTAGTAAGTAGAAATGTTTTTGCCTTCATAACTATTCCATTTGTCATAAACGTGGTTATAGTCATCTTCACTTCTTGGTTTTGCACCGATAACAACGCCACCATCTTTGATGCCTTGTTCGTAATGTTTTGCGTGTTCTTCAGGAATCCCTGCTCCTACTAATGCACCTAAAAGTCCACCTGTAAGACCACCTGCACCTGCACCAGCTAAAGAAGCCAAAACAGGACCTGCAGCTACTAAGCCTAGACCAATTCCAGGTAAAGCGACTGCCGTTACAAGACCTACAACTGCACCCAAAACGCCACCAATTGCAGAACCTGTTCCAGCTCCTTCCATTGCTTTGTTTCCTAGCTCAGTATCTGAATTTTTGAAATGTGTATCACGAGTTGTGTTTGACATCATTACATTAATATCTTTGTCTTCATAACCACGCTCACGTAAAGAATGATATGCTTTTTCTGCGTGTTCTGGTTTGTCAAAAAGTCCTGTCATCATTCCACCATCACGGTACGAACGAGTAGAATAAGAATTATTTGATGCTAATGGATCTGAATTATGAGTACTCATAAAATTAAAAAAGTTTAGATTAAAAAATATAGAAAAGGAGTAAAAAATATGCATAATAAAATGAATTACTCCACATATAAACGAACAGATATTTTAGAATAATGTTTAGCAAAATTCTAATTATTACCAATTTTGTTTTATAAAATATTGAATATCAGCTTATTAATCTGTTTTTTCTTCAACAAATAATTAAAACAGTTGTATAGAATTTAGATATACTATTGTGTTATTATGTAGCACTAACAAAACTACATAGATGAGATCAACTACCTATGTTTTTTTGTATTTGAATGACAAATTTTGTATTTTTTGATATAAATTCAATAATACTCAAACTTTATATACTTTATGAAATCACACGAAATAGATTATAAAATTATTGGAAACGACATTCAAATCGTAGAAGTCGAATTAGACCCAAATGAAACTGTCATTGCAGAAGCTGGTGCAATGCTTTACATGGAAGAAAGCATAAAATTTGAAACCAAAATGGGCGACGGTTCCGAGCCAGAGCAAGGTATTTTTGGCAAACTAATGTCAGCAGGTGCAAGAATGATAACTGGAGAGTCGCTTTTTATGACACATTTTACACAGCGAGGAAATGGAAAAGGAAAGGTTGCTTTTGCTGCGCCTTATCCTGGAACGGTTACGCCTGTTCAACTTGCTTCTTGTAATAATCGTACTTTGATTGTTCAGAAAGATGCTTTTCTTTGTGCTGCTTTGGGAGCAAAAATTTCAGTTCATTTAAACAAGCGTTTTGGTTCTGGCTTTTTTGGTGGCGAAGGATTTATTATGCAAAAATTACAAGGCAATGGAATGGTCTTTTTTCACGCTGGAGGAACTGTTATTGAAAAAGAATTAAAAGGAGCAACTCTAAAAGTAGATACAGGTTGCATTGTTGCTTTTGAAGAAGGAATTACGATGGACATTCAAAAAGCAGGAAATTTAAAATCTATGTTTTTTGGTGGCGAAGGCTTATTTTTAGCTACTCTTAGTGGAACAGGAAAAGTTTGGTTACAATCAATGCCGATTTCAAAACTTGTACAAGCACTTTCTCCAATGAGTAAAGCTGCTTCAAAGGCGACTTCTTTAGGTGGAATTTTGGGAGGAGATTAATTTTTACCGAACGGTTCGCTTTGAGCGAACCGTTCGGTAAAAATAAATAAATTACTCTTTCTCCACAACCAGAACAATTTTATTAAAATCGGCTGCTGCATTGATTACTTTTCTATAGTCTTCAAAATCTTCTAAAGGAAGAAAAATTTCATAGTAATATTCAAAAACATCAACAGTTACTTTGTTTCCTTCTTGTTTGTAATCAGAAATAAAACCACAATTTTTCTCCTTACTTTCCTTATCAAAAACAACATTTAGTTTCAAGTCATCTAAATTTTTGACTTTATACCCTTCTGGAATTTCAAAAATTAATGTTCTTTTATAGACTCTATTATGTCCGTTTTCTACAGCTAATTTTCGTTCTTCTTCTTGATACAATTCCGATTGTGGCCCTATACATTTTCCAATAGTGAAAAGATATTTGTTGCCTGCTTTTTCTATCCACGACTTAGATTCAAAACTCGTTTTAATAACAAATTCGTTTTCTAAAAGGTCGGTATTCATTTTTTCATTTTCTAGCTCAATATCTTTAAAATCGGCATCTGCTGAGAGTCCTTTTAATACATTTTCTATCATTTCGGTGCGTTTTTCTGGCGACAAATAAGGAATGATAGGTTGAATACCTACAGCCGAAAGACCACCAAACCCATATTTGAGTTCTGATTTTACGGCATCCATATCTTCACTAAACTTCATTTTTAGATGGATAGTACTAAAACTTTGGTCGCCTTCAAGGGGTTCTATTTTTCTAACTGTTCCCATTCCAAAAATATTCTCTCCTACTTTCATTCTACGAATAAAAAGTCCATCTGTAGCTGTCCAAGTATCAGGAACAATTCCATAACGATACAAAGGAGTTGCAGGAGCAAGGTACTTTTGTGTAGTGGGAAAATAAATCAAAAATTCACGCATATTTCCCCAATAATCAAAATCTGCATCAAATTTGGTTTCACTTCTATCACTTGTCAAAATTAGTTCATAATCAATCTCTGCTAGTTCGAACAAAGTAGTGAAAAGACGAACTAATCCACGTTCGTTAGCAATTCTTGTTTTTTCAATTTCTTCCAAATCTGAAAAATTATTAGCAGCAGATTCTGTTCCTTGTATCTTTACTTTCAAATAATTTTCAATTTTACGAATACGAGTTTCTTCTGTTTCTTTAGTTTTAATATCTATTTCTTTATAAATTTTTTTCAATGCTTTTTCTTCTTTTTTGCCTCTAGTCTGACAAAAAACACTATAAATTTGCCTTGCTGCATCGGAAAAAGTATAAAAACGCTGACGAGAGTTTGATGCTAAATTATACGCCAATTTGTAATCTACTCGCATCCTGTTTGGGTCTGCGTATGCAAAAGGCTCATCATCTAAAGCTGCAATACTATCTACTTCTATTCTCTGAACTCGCTTTTCGTTTTCAGTATCTTCTGTAAGTTCGGCATCAGGAAAACCGTTATAACTTTTCACTTCAAAATCTAGAAAAGAAGGTGCAATAAGTTCAAAAAGCACATTTTTAGTTGGCGTACTGGTTTGTATATATTCTCTTCCCTCTTGATTTCCACCAACAATGGGTTCTTTCGTTGTATAAAAATATTCAATTTCACTTCCTTTTTCTATTCCTTCGATAGCAAACATTTGGTAACCCCGACCCGACTCTTCGTCCTTTATTTCCTTCAAATTATCTTGATCAGAAATCACTATTTCACCATCTGGAGAAATCGAACGAACTTTTAATCTCTCTAATGTTCCTTCTCCTAAAGGAATATAAATAGCATTATAACGTTCAACGGCATCTGTACTTCCAAGCCAGCGAACAACATGATGAGTTTTATAGAGAATTACTTTTTCTTCTTGAGTTCGGTAAAAATATTCTACCATATTTTTATCCAGAAAAACAATCGAACCTATATTTTCCAAATAAGATGGAATCTCGTTTCTTTCTCTATTCTCTTCCCAGTCATAATCTGCATATTGATGATTATCTCTTTGTGCTAAAGCAGAAGAAATAGAAACCAAAAATGAAGCTAAAAAAAATACTAAAAAATTTATGTTTAATTTAATTGAATTCATAGAGATGATAAATGTATAAAAAATTAAGAATAGAGAATTAAAAATTATGTGTATAATTTCAATATGAGTGACATTTCTAAATAAACAAGTAATTGTCAAATTTTATTCTGTGCAATCGTATTTTTTCCATAGAATAGGATTTGCAAACCCTATTTTATGGAAAAAGCAAACTATTATTTTGTCGAATGCAAGTTTACTATGCAGAAATCGGAAAATGTTACCCATATTGTAATTTACTCATGTAGAAGTGTTTTTTAACAAAATTTTAATGCAAAACAAGAAAAGCATTTTCCCTTTTTAAAAAATGCTTTTCGTAATTATATTTTTAGCTAATCTTACTATTTCTAATATTTTTACCAATGAGAAAAAAATTATATATCAAAATACCTAAAAAACATATCTAAACGTTCTTTTTGAATATCTACATCAGGATTTTCTTGAAATTTGGCAATAACACGGTATTCAAAACGCTCCAAAGTTGCCAAAATAGGTGTAAGCTCTGTTTTATCTAATTTTAGAGTGAGTTTTATAAGATGGGTGTCATACGGATCTGTATCTACATAACTACTCAAAATTTTAGTATTATTTTCTTCTATCAAACGACTAATGTGCGACAAAGAATAATCTCTATAATTCATTGACATAACCAGAATTGCTCCTGCACTTTGATTAGCAAAAGTACGAGCAAAGGCAGCTAAGGTATCTCTAACCGTAATTACTCCTACAAAAACGTTGCTCAAATCTACAACAGCAATAATACGTAAATTATGATCTGTTGCGATGCGCATAACATCGTAAAAGTGCTGATCTTCACCTACAAAAACATCTTCATAAAGAGGTTCGATGGAATCAATGTTCGCTTCTGGATTGTTTACTTCATAAAGCATATCTTCTGTAATAATACCTTTATAGATATTACTATCAACCACAGGAAGCTGCGTAATTCGGAAAGCATCCATCCAATTAAGTGCCTTTTTGACACTATCATTACTCTTCAATGGAGGAATCATCTCGTTTATAAGGTCAGCAGCGACCATAACAGAAGAAGTGGTGTAAGTATCAGTCATAGTGGTATTTATTGGATAAGTAGTAAATAACAGAAAGTAGTTTCGTTTGTTTAATATTCGTTTGTTCTAATAAATTTTAATAAATTTCAGCGAAATATTTTGAATAGTACAAATTATCCAAAATAAAACATAACTATTTTCTTAATTTATAGAATAACAATTTGTATGCTAATTTGCTTAGAAAATCCATTATTTGCTATTATTTTTAGTTAAATAGTTGTTTCAGTTTAATTTAATAGTGAAAACACATTGCTTTGTTCTTCAATCCAAAAAAAATTTTTCTATACTAGTAATCAAAAATTTATAGAAAACTATTTCTGTTTGAAAAGAACAAAGCATACAAATTTGTTCGTAGAAACACAAATATCAACCAATAAAACATTAAGCCAAGCGAGCCGTTTTCTGCAACGGATTTTTCTGCAAAAACTCATCTACATACACATTAAAGACCATTGAGTGTTCCATCATAGGAGCGTGTCCACATTTATCTACAAAACGAAGTGTGCTTTTTCGTAGCAGTCTATGAAATTCGTGAGCAACTAAAGGTGGCGTAATCGTATCATTCAATCCCCAAACTAAAAGCGTAGGAATATTAATTAACGGAATTTCTTTTGCCATATTATTTCGCTGTGCCGAGCGAGCAATCGTAATCATACGCAGGCACTTTGCATTATTGTTTGTTACCTCAAATACGTCATCTACTAGTTCTTTCGTTGCAACTTTTGGATCATGAAACGTATATTGAACCTTTTCTTTGATATATTCATAGTTTCCACGCTTAGGAAAAGAACCTCCCATACCGTTTTCAAAAAGCCCAGAACTACCTGTCAAGACCATTCTTTTAGAAATTTCTTTGTTGCGAAGCATAAAAATAAGAGCCAAATGTCCTCCCAAAGAATTTCCTACTAAGGTCAAATCTTTTAAGTCTTCCATTTTTACAAATCCTTCCACAAAGTCAATAAGTCCTTCTAAGTGTGCTTTGCGAAGAGAAATAGTATAAATAGGCATCATCGGAATCAAGACTCTATAATTTTTCGAAAAATGAGCCACTACGCCTTCCCAGTTACTCATCTCACCAAAAAGTCCGTGTAGAAGCAAAAGAACTTCGCCTTCCCCTTCATCTACATATTGATATCCTCCTTTTTCTTTTATTGTCATGACTTTAAAATTGAATCTATTATGAATATATTATGAATCTGCTGATATACGAGTTTGAATACAATTGAAACGATAAATTTACAAAAAATTATACTCTACAAACATAACATATTTATAGGCATTAGTCAAAGTGTTTTTCTGGGTTAATTCTACTTAATTTAAATTTTTTTTTGATTTTGAGCTATAGCGTAACAAGACCTTTATATTTTTTTTAATAAAAAAAGGTTTGAATTTGTGCTGTTAGTCCTTTATCTTGCTTTATTATTCAAAATCCTTAATCTTATTTTTGTGGTTCATCGTACTACCGTAATTACTATTGTGAGTGTCTTCGGACTAACAATTTTTCTTATTTTTCTTTTTTTGGTACAAAAAGCTACTTGGCAGCAAGAAAACGAGCTTTTAAAATCAGAAGTAGATAGCCTTCGAACAAGTAGTCAAAATCTAGCTTTAGAGTTTGATGAAAAAGTAGAACAACGACGTATTTCAGATTCATTGATGCACAGACAAGTATATGATAATTATTTTGATGCGTATGATGCACAAAATTTTAGACTCTATGCACTCTTTAAAGATTCGGAACGAAAGTTTGGTTCTTCTTCAAATTTGGCTCGTGCCTTTAATATTGAAAACTCAGAATCCATAAAAAGTAACTCTGTTTTGGGAGAAATGTGGTATATTGTTCCTATAAAAGGAGTTCATTTTGTAGAAAAAAAACAAACTTGGACAACAATAGCAAAAAAATATTACCATAACTTAAACGATTCTACCTTGCTAAAAACGTTTAATAAAGAACTAAAAGCTAATCGCTTTGTAATTGTGCCTTTTAATTAAAATTTTGTCGTTGATAAGATAACGGCAAGTTGTCTTCGTAATTTTTAATTTTCTAATTCGTAATTGGTTTTGATGGATACAATTTATACCGACAATCAAATTATTTTTATTTCCTCTCTTGTACCTGCTTATGCAGTTATTGGAATAGGTTTTTTCTGTGTTTTCATAGGACTTATTTTTTTTAAAAAGATCTATAAAAAGATACGTTTTTTTTGGTTGGTTTTTGGAATGGCTCTAATGGCTCTGGGCGTAATGGATTTGAAGGTGGGTAAGACTAAGAAAGTAATTATAGATAAAGAAAAAGCTGCTCTTATTGTCTTAGAACGCAAATATTTTGGTCAAGAAGTAAAAACGACCATTCCTTTTGATAATTTTAGTCATATCGAAGTGATGCGTGATTGGACAATCCGACAAGGAAAGCTGTTTTCTAGAGACGAACTTACACTTAGTATTTCGCTAGTACGCTGGGGATTAAAACCCATAGAGTTAGGAATTTATAGTGAAAAGGCTGTGTTGAAAGAACTTGTAAATAAGATTAGAACAACAGTTTCATTTCCTGTTTATTTGATCGGAAACCCAGAAGATAAAAGTTATGCTAATTTTTCTAGGCAATTTCTCAACGCTGATAATGTAGAAGTGGGTTATGCTTATCCACTTGCCGAATTTATGATGATGCCAGATTCTTTGCAAATTACTGAACCAACTTACGAATTGCCTCGTCCGATAAATATTAGTATTGTAAGGCAAGGAAATGATGATATGGCAATTTGGAATAATACATATAATATTTTTTGGATTATTCTGGTAGGAATTCTGACCTTTGGAGGATTGTTTTTATTACAAAAATGGGTATTACCCAAAAAAGGGTTTGGAATTGCCTTTGCTCTTTTTTATTCTTCATTTATAATTGTTGGCGTAGTTTGGATAGGTTTTGTATTATCAGCTACATTTAGTAAAACAGAAATAGAATTTAGAGAAAGTAATATTTCTTATTCCACCCGTCTTTTTGGAATAAAAGCATTCGAACAGATTACTCCCAAAGCAGATATAAATGATATGTTGCCAGTTTTTAATACTGTAAATCCAAGTGATGGACAACTGACCGTCATTAGTATTACAGGTTTAGCATTAATGATAACCAATATTGCCGAACCAATAGATCGTGTAAATATAGAATTCAAAAAAGCTCAAAATGCACCTATGGATTATCGTATTCTGATTGATGTAGAATCACTTACTATGGGAGAACGACTTTTGTTAGAAAAGGAAATGAGAAAGTATTTAACAGGAGAAAGATAATTTGTACTTGTCTTATCATACCATACAAATTGGGTAGTGTAATAAAATTAGCTTTACTGTTCTTTGAAATGTGTTTCTTGTCAAAAATTCAATTTGACAAATCAAATTACTATGTTTAGTCATTTTTCCATAACACTAAGTTTGCAAACCTAGTGTTATGGAAAAATAAAACTGTTCTGTATTTTATATAACCTGTTCGATTACCAAACCTGTAAATAACTGTGATAACGTTTATTTACTACGTAAGAATTTTATAGTAGCATTTTTGTGTGATTTATCTTCAAAAAGATTCCAATATAAAGTTCCTACAGAACATAATTTCTTAGCTTAATAGCATTGGGATAAAGACTCAATGTATCGATTTGAAAGTAAGAAACACGATTTTACTACACCACTACAAATTACGTATGAAAAATAAAAAAAAATATCTTTTAATTAATTTGTTCTTAATTTTGTTAGTTGTTGTAAGCTCGTTTTCCATAGATAAATCTAATTTAGTATATAAAGAACTAAAAAACAAAACACAAAAAGATAGTACCGAATATCCTACTTCTGATTTGTATCTTATAAAAGATATTAATAATCAGCCTTTTTTGATACAGATTACCAAGTGTAAAAAAAATGAAAAATTAGAAATAAAAAAAGCGTTTGAAATCAGTTTTTATCCTTCTGCTCTGAAAGCAACCCACTCGAATTTGTTTGTTGAAGGCTTAATTTTTAATATACTGCCAACTCCTTTCTCAATAAAATATGGCGTTCTGGCAGATTCTATTCCAATGACAAAATCAGATTCACTAGCAGAAATCAAACGTTTTTCTGGATTGTTGTATAAAAATGGAGATAGGTCAAAGAAAGTACGTTCGTATGGAAAATTTATTAGACCTCGTTATCTGAAAATATATTCAGCAGATTGGAACAAGTTTGAGATAAATAGTAAAACTAAGATTGCAGAAGGAAATATTACCTCGAAAAATAAATTACGCCAAAAAGAAGAGTTCGTATTCAGAAAATCAAAATCTACTTTAAAATTAATAATTCTGGAGAATAAGACGAAAGAAAACTATGTTTTGAAACTAGCTTTTGAAGGAGAAGATAAATTCAAAAACAATCAGCACGCTTACATACAACTGATAGGTTATGCAGGTAATTTTTCAATTCCTTTGGGTACATTTGTCAATGATGCTATTAATCCAAATTATCTTTATCTTCCCATTGAAAAAGAACTTGTAGAAAAATTACTAGCTGGAAAAGCAAGTTATTCACTCAAATTTCAAAATCCAGTAGCGTATCAATTTTCCGAAATTAGATTGAATCAGTTTTAGTTAATAAATAATATAGAATGTGATTTTTTTACATTTGCAAAATTTAGTTTATATTTGTCTTTATAGACTAAGTTGTAGTTCTTCTACTTCGATAAATTAATCGTAGAGAAAACAGAAAATTTATTTGACTTCATTATTTACTTGTTACTTTAAACAGAAATTTTTATTTTGATATAATATGGAAAGAATACACATTAAGAATTTTAAGCAAATCAAGGAAGCAGACCTTCAATTACGCAAATTTAATATTATTGTAGGCGAACACGCTTGTGGAAAAAGTACGCTCATGAAGGTAGCCTATTTTATGCACCACCTGCAAGACGAAATTATAAACGAAGTGTCTGCCAATGCACCACAAATTTTTAGACACAACTTTTTTGGACGTATGAAACAAGCCGTCAGAATTGCTTTTGTGCATCATTTTGGTTCTACAAGACATTTAGCTGATTTTACGATAGATTATTATACCCCTTCTGGCGAACTAGTTTGTTTTTACATTAATGATAATAATGACTTGGATTTATTTTTTGTAGATGATTTTGGAGATAAAATATTAGATAATTCCTTTGCTGCAGTTGAGGAATTAGTAGTTTTGAAAAATAATGGATTGGATAGTACTTCTACAGAATGGCAAGACGTTTTGGATGCTCTTAGAGAAAGATTGAATATTGTTTTTGGCGATAATACGCAAGAATTGTATATTCCAAACAATAGAAGTGTATGGTTTGCTATTGGAAATCGTGTACAGACACTTTTTGATGAAATGGAGCAAACACTCAAAAGTAAAGGATTTTTGCGCTTCGATTCTGAACACGAGCTTTTTCATTTGCGTTTTGTACAACATATCAAAAATAATGTAGTTCCTGTCTTCAAAAGAAATAGCACACTAAAAGATGTATTCTTTGATGTTATGAAATTTAATACAGATGCAAATCTAACTATTGATTCTATCAGCAAGCAAATTTCAAAACTTTTGCAAGGAACTTATCAAACAGATACTTTTGGAGAAAAAATATTCTATGAGCTGCCTGAAAAGTATGTTTATCTTCAAAACGCTTCGACACACCAACAAGAACTTATCCGTATGATTCAAGATTTGTTTCTGGCTGCATTACGTCAAAAACCAGTTTTACGTTTTATCGAACACCCAGAGGCACAAGTAAGAACAGATTTGCACAAAACGCTTACCGAATTTTTGGTTTGGTTTGCCGTTTCTCACCCAGAAAATCAACTTGTTTTTTCTACTCATTCCTCTCAAATGGTAGACACGTTAAATAAAATTGTAGGAGAAGGTAAATTATTAAAAAATGAAGATGTAAATGTATTAACGTTAGATAAAGGAAATTTGGTTACTCTTTCTAGCAAAGTAACTGGAAAAGTAGAGTCCAAACTGACAGAAAAATATTTGGTGTAAGGTAGCCGATACTTTATGAGCATCGCTTATCAAACAAATGCAAACTAAAAAATCCTTTCAAAAACAAATTTGAAAGGATTTTTCATTATGTAACGTAAACTTTAGTCTGCCTTTGTGTTAAAGTTGCAAAATTGAAATTTTAAACCGAGAAGCTCTCTCCACATCCACATGTGCGTGAAGCATTCGGATTCACAAACTGAAATCCTTTTCCATTTAGTCCGTCTGTAAAGTCAAGAGATGTTCCTAAAAGATATAACAAACTCTTTTTATCAACTAATATTTTTATTCCTTTATCTTCAAATACTTGATCGGAATCTTGAATGGAAGCATCAAAAGCAAGGTCATACATAAGCCCTGAACAGCCTCCTCCTTGTACTGATACACGGATATTGCTATCTGGAGTGTGATTCTCATTTTGTCTTAGCTGACCAATTTGGGTCGCTGCTTTGTCTGTAATTGTAATCATAACGTTTCGTTTCTTGATAGTCTAGTTTAAATTCTAGCCAGAATTGAAAGTTCTGTGAACTCTTTTAATAATTTTGATAATAAATTGGTAACTGAGAATTGAAAAAGTAGGCTCTTTATGAATTCGGTTGCAACTTGCATTTTTGATAGGTTTGTACTGAAAGCCTAACCTATCAAGAATAAGTAATTCTAATTTTAAAGGGCTTATTTTATCTAAATCAGACCGTTAAAACAGACTTAAATAAAATACAAGTTATCATTTGCAACTAAAATCATATAAAACCAAACAGTATCAGTTAAGAGAAAAACGTTTTTTCAAAGAAAAAAGTTTTAAACTTTGTTTAGAACCAGTCAAAATTACACAATTCCTCTGACATACATAAATGCTTCTGCAAAATGCTTTCCAACGGCTACTCCCCAGCGTTGCGCCTGTATACGTAATGCTTCTGGCGAGCGTGGATGTGGATAATCCCGTTTTTCAAATTCATAACTTTCCATTCCTTTTATTTTTGCATTTACGCTTTCTTCTTTTACACCAATAAAAAAGTTGGGTTGAAATGGATTGGGATAATTAAAGGCTTGCCATTCAGTAGAAGACGGAGTTTCGAAAGTAAAAATATGTTGAACTTTTTCGTGTTCCATCGGACGAATAGCTGTCATGACAGCTTCAAAAGTACAACGATGATCGATATTCAAATCTCCTCCGTGATGTGTAAAAATAATGGTTGGTTCGAATTCGTGTTTTTCCTTTTCTATCACTTTTACCAAATCCAATAAAGCCACCGAATCAAAACGGTTATCAGCAAAATCATAAATTCCGACACTTTGATAACCAATACATTTTTGAGCAGAATAAATATTATTTCGGTGTGTTTGGAGTTCTTGTTCCCATTTTTCTCTGTCTCTGCTATCGGAGCGAGAAGTAATTCCTTCACCCAAAATAATTGCTCTAACCTCACAATTATAATTTTTGATAAGATGGTGCATTGTCGCTCCAACTCCTAAAAGTTCGTCGTCTGGATGCGCTACGACAACCAATATTTTTTTGTCTTGAAAATTTATCATTTTACTTTTTTTTATTCTTATTTTATCAAATTTCTTCCTTCCTTTATAATTTCCAGACTGTTTTCTCCGTGATTAAATAATACATCTAAAACAGACATATAAGGTTCAAAACCGTCATAAAGTTGAGTGTAAGTTGGATGATTATATTCGTGAAAAAATACTTCTATTCCTTCGCTTTCAAATTTTTCAATATCTAAATAATCTCTTCCAAAAACTCCAGAGTAATATTGAGTTGCATTTTGAGATTTACAAAGTTCTAAAATCAAATCGTCCTTTGAAGCATCAATTTGTAATTCAGAAGATTTTATTACAGGCGTTGTAATCTCTAATTCGTGCAAAAAATAATTGGTCAACTCATCAATCAATTCTTGCATATTTTGCCATTTTTGAGAATATATTTTTTCCAAAAAAGGAGCATATTTATCATAAAAAGGAGCTTTGCGATAACTATTTTGTATGGATTTCCAATGTTTGGTATTCCATTTATCTTCTACTAATTGAATATCTTTAATATGCACTTCTCCAAAAAGTCCTTTTGTTTTCATAGGCAAAGTAAGCCATGTCGATCCATTTTTTAACCTAATTTTGTTGCGATTAGTAAAACGAGTTTTGCTACTCGTGTCTAAAAGTACATTGTCTAAGCTAATAAATAAATCACTTGCCTCTATTCTATCAAAAAAACCTAGCCAAGGCAAATAAGCAGGTTGCATAATTGTTACTTTCATTAAAAATGGGTTTTTGTCTTGTTGGTACAGATACTACCCACAAGAAAGAAAAATGGATTTCTATATCTCTAGTGAGAATATTACCAATCGCAAATACTATTATTTATACAAATAAACAGTAAAATCAGCAGGGTGATAGTGGTGTTTCAAAACTACTTTTCTACTAAGAGTACGACAAAAATCTATTACTTCTGATGGATTAGCGTAAAATTCATTCTCATGTTTTTGGTCTGCCCAACTGCTCAAACTATTAAAAGCAATTCCTTTTTCAGCGATAGCAAACATTTTCTGAATCATTTTTTTCATAAACTCAAAAGGTTCTTGTTCTACCAAATAGAAAATACCACTAGCGACTACATAATCGTATTTTTTGTTAGTATTACTTTCTAAAATATTTTCTACTGCAAAATTTGCGTCTGGAAAACGCTCTTTTGCCTTTTCAATCATTTTGGGAGTAATATCAATTCCTTTATAATCAGTTTGAATGGTATTGCTTTCCAACCAATTATAAAAATCTCCCAAACCACAACCAATATCCAAAATAGATTTCTGATTTAGGTTATCTAATTGAGCAAACAAATCAAAACGCATTTCTTGTGACTGTCTGCTTCCCCAATTTAGAGATTTGACATCTAAATCATATTTTTCTATTAAATCAGAATAGAAATTAACATTTTTATTTATATAATTGGTGTCCAAACTTTTGTTGATTAAGGATAAATTGTAGTTTGTAGTATAATGCGTAACTAGCAATTTTGCATCATTACATTTGACTGTAAAAGAATTATTTTCTGCTGTTATTATCGTACCATTTGAATTGTCTTTGTCGTTTTTTTCTAATGGAATAATTTTAGCTTTCCACAAAATAATTTTATGATTATTGACATAAGAAAAAGCACCTGGATAAGGCTTCGAAACGGCACGAATAAGATTACGAATATCTTTACTTGAATTATTCCAATTTATCTCTCCATCTTTAGCTGTTCTACGTGGATAAGGTGGGTTTTGTGAAAGATTAACTTGTGCAATTCCTTTTATTTCGCTCTCTGTTAGTTTTTTAATTGTTTCTTTAGTAATTGAAAAATAGATAGGATATAATTTATTCAAAATATCTCCTATGTATTCCTCTTCAGAAATAGGAATTTCTATTTGTTGAATAATATCTCCTGTATCTACTCCTTGATCTACAAAGTGAGCTGTCAGTCCTGTTTTTTGTTCTCCATTTATGATTGCCCAATTAATGGAAGCTCTTCCTCGGTATTTTGGAAGCAAACTAGGATGTAGATTTATAGCACCCAAACGAACACTTTCAATAATTTCTTTAGAAATAATAAATTTGTAATCCGTAATCCATATTAAATCAGCCTTTTTAGAAGCTATAAATTCATAGACTTTCTTGTCTTTTCCTTTTCCTCTAATGGTTGGAATATTTTTTTGAGTTACAAAATCAAAAACAGACTCATAAACTACTCCTTCTTCATCATCTTTTGGATGACAAACGACACCTACTAACAAGGCGTGTTTCAAAATAGCTTCTATTGCCTTTATTCCGACATTATGATTACCCAAAAATATAATTCTTAGTTTATTCATATCTTTTCTGCTATCACTTCCCATTCTGCATGAACGGTCTGATTAACATTTATTTCTTTAAATTCTTTATGTTTTATACTTTTAATATTCCATTTATCTTTTGGAAGAGCATTCAAAACGTCTCTATGGCTATAAAAACATAATTCTCCTACGCCTGTGAGCGTTCCATGTTGGATATTGCTTACTTGTCCATTTTCTTGTAATGTTCCCGAACCAAAACTTGTATGTGCTTGGCTATACGGATTAAAAAACAAAGTTCCTCCTTTTACTAATGTACGATATGCTTCGGCAATAGCTTTTTTCCCAGCTTCCAAAGCTACACAAACAATCGAACCTCTATCAATAACGATGTCAAAAGAATTATCTTCTAGTGGCAAATCGGTAAAATCTCCAACTAAAAATTTGCCTTCTAATCCTTCTTCTTTGAATCGTTTGTTTGCAAAGTCAACTGCCGATTTGCTTCCTTCAATTCCTGTAACTGAAAAGCCTTCTCGTGCAGCAAACCAGAGGTTGTTTCCTGCTCCAGAACCCAGCTCTAAAATTTTTACGTCTTCTCTAGGTTTGTTTCTAGGAAAATTACGAAAGATAAAAGCAACTACATTATCGTAAGGATATTTGTTGAGATGATTTCCAGTTCCATAAATTGTATCTTCCCAGATGGTATTAAAATTTGATGCTGACATAATATAATTAAGTTGTTTTTTAGAAGATAAAAGTAAAAAAAATATAAAGTAAAAATTCGAATGAACACTATCAAGTAAGACTACTAAACAAAACAGGTTCGCTTATCGAAACAGAACTACGCAATGATTTTCCAATTAAATTATCAATAAATTTTGGTGCTAATCCGTTTGCTGGTCTTGAAAAGGCAATATCTTCACGCCTTAAAACGTGTCCTTCTTCTAAGTCTGTTTTGGCTACACATGAAAGGCGAAAATTTTGCCTTCCATACTCTTCTTTTTCTGTAGGTTTAATTTTGGATGTTCCCATACTCTTTTCCAAAATTCGGATAGCATCGACTAATTCTTTAAGCTCTGCTGGGTCTGAGGAAAAATGTTGATCAGGTTCGTGCTAAATTCTTGTCTGTTGTGAAATGTTTTTCTATAAAACAAGCTCCTAAAGCTACTGCACCAAGTGTTGCGACAATGCCGTCTGTATGGTCAGAAAATCCGATTGGATAATCAAATGCAGCTTCTAAAGCAGGTATTTTTCTGAGATTTACGTCTGCTGCTGGTGCTGGGTAAGCTGAAACACAATGCAAAATAACAAGCTCATTTCCTCCAGCTTTCTCAAAAGTACGAACGGCATCATCTATTTCTGCAAGTGTTGCCATTCCTGTCGAAATTACTAAAGGTGTTTTTGTTTCAGCAAACTGTTCTATAAGTTCAAGATTGACCAAAAAATCAGAACCATTTTTGAATAATAATGTATCTATTTCTTGTAAGTCTTTTATTCCTCGTTGGCTTGTTGGAGTACTAAAAAATACAATTCCTATTTCATCACAATATTTCTTTAACTCTTTGAGTTGAGCAGCCGAAAGCTCATAACGTTTGAACATTTCGTACTGCGTTTCAACTACTGTCTTTCCTTCTGAAACATATTCATACGTTAGGTTTTTGTCTAAAATAAAATCTTCTGTATAATAATTTTGAAACTTTACACCATCTGCACCTGCCTGTTTAGCAGCTTTTATCATTTGTTTTGCTAACTCCATATCGCCATTATGATTGATTCCTACTTCGGCAGCAATAAAACAAGGTGCGTTTTTTCCGATTATTTTGTCTTGAATATGAATTTGCTTCTGATTTTCTGACATTTTTATTGAATATTTTTTAATTTCTTGAAGCCTTAAAAGTGACAGTACATTCTGAATTTCTCACTCTAAAGAGTAAGCTACAGAATGAGATTTTCAAATGCTTTTCTTATTTTTGAAGGCACTAAGTTAGGGATTTTTACATTCTTTTCTAAACAAAAGCCCTCACAAATTTGATAAAAATGGTTTTCCAATTCTTTCCAATTTATATTTTGCCATTCTCCGATTCCATTTATTTGTGAATAGGAAACTAATTCGTTGTAAATAGTAGCTTGATTATCAGCCGATTTGCCTAAAATAATGAAAGGTTGAGTAGCCAAAAGTTCTAAGGACAGACTACTAGCAGGAGCAAAAGCTAAATCTGATTCTTGCATCAAGTTTGCCATCTGTTGAGCATTCAAATCTTGATAAATATGAATACTAGAATTTTTAGAAACTAAATAGTGTAATTCTTTAGAATAAAAATCTGCTGCAACGACAACATTAATTTTCTTAATAAAATCAAAATTCAAAACTAATTCTACAGCTTTTCCTGTAAGATTATCTACATCAGCACCTCCAAAACAAATAAAAACACTTTCTATTTTTTTTATTTGTTTTTTCTTTGAAGCCGCTTTTAGAAAAGGTTGGCGAAGTAAAGCATATTCTGTTCCTAATAATAATTGTGTATATGATTCACAAGAATAGTTTTCTGCATTTATTTTTCCTCCATGATTAATGACAATATCAGCCACAAAATGCCAACTGTACAAATCATCGATACAAACTATCTTTGAACTACAGACTCTCTTTGATAATTATTTGATAGTCTGTTTGTATTTTATAATGATCTAGAACGATAATTGAATTATCTTGTAAATAATTGTGAGTAATAAAATGAGCTTCTTCTAAAAAACTAGTTGATTCTTGTAAAATAATTAGTTCAAATTTTTCTTTTATTTGGTTTTGAAGAACTAATGATGGATTCTGAACCAAAAAAATACATTCAAAAACAGAATTTTTATCTTCAATAAGTATATTAGCTAATGCCATACAACGAACTACATGACCCCAACCAATTTGGGAGTTTGCGTCTGCTCTGAAAAATACTTTCTTTTTGATTTTAATAGACACTATTTTTTAGTTTTTTGGTTTTGCAATAAAAAAACAGCTTGTGCCATTTCCAAGTCATCATAATTGTCTATATCTAAAGCACTCTGCCAACTCATTGGAAAAAAGCGATAATCTTCTCCATAAAAATTTTTACTTTCTACTAGTTTGTCAGCATTTGCTATCCATATAGCACCTGTCGGACAATAAAGAGGTGGCTGATCTTGCGAACGTCTATTTCTCATCTCGTCTTCAAAAATGGGTTGAGGAACATACTTTTCATTTAATTGGTATGCCCACCAAGGATTCATCCAGCCAAAGGAGAAGCAACTAATTTGAAAATTACTCTGTTCTTTTATGAAATTTTCAACTGCACTTTCAATATCTTTTTCTGTTCTTAGAGGACAGTTTGGCATTAATTGTACAACAACATCAAACTTTTTAGGAAGTAGTATTTCCAAAGCATTTGCTGTTACCAAACTGACGGGAGAATAGTCATCGGCGTATTCTTCTCTCAAAAAAGGAATTTTTGCACCATACTTTTTTGCTACTTCAGCTATTTTTTTATCATCTGTACTAACAATCACTTCCTCAAATAGATTAGATTTCAAAGCCGCTTCAATAGTCCAAGCTATTAAAGGCTTGCCTTGAAAGTCAATAATGTTTTTATGAAGTATTCGCTTTGAGCCTCCTCGTGCAGGAATAATAGCGATTATTTTCTTGTTTTCTACCATAATGTCCAGCCTCCGTCATAATTTATATTATGCCCTGTAAGTGGTGTCGCATCCTCTGAAAGCAAAAAACGAATGGGTGCATAAAGCTCGTTTTCTTGAAGCATTTTTCCTTGTGGTGACAAACTTGCGTATCGTTTCAGGAAATTTTCATTTACTCTCCCCTCTACTCCTCCATAAGAAATTGCATTGACTTGAATTTTCTTTTCAGCAAGTTCGAACAGCTAGTTCTTTTGTGAGATGAATCATTGCTGCTTTGCAAGTTCCATAATTAATAGGAGATTGTTGATGAGGATTTTCATAGAGTGCAAGATTTGGAGCTACTACTCCATACATAGAAGCTATATTAATTACGCTAAAAAGAGTTGTTTTTTGATGATTAGCTAAGAACAATGTAAGCTCGTAAGGAATAGTTACAGCAAATTTGAATTCGCCTATCCAGCTTTCGGATAGAATTGAATCGTTTTGCTCAATCTTTAAATATTCTATATTTCTAGCATTGTTTATTAGTGCATTAGGATAGTTGTTTTGTTCCTTAAAAAACATATCTAACTTTTTAGTAACATCTTCATCTTCTAAATTAATTTCTATTCCTTTTATTTTATCCGAAGCAACAAATTCCTTTTCTACTTCTGCTATTTTTTCTTTGTTCCTTGAAGTAAAAAAAACGGTGTAACCTTCTTTAGCTAATTCTTCAATTAACTTTTTCCCTATTTTTCCTGTACCTCCTGTTACTAAAACAGTATTAATTTTTGTGTTTTTCATAAAATTAGTTTAAACCTTGTTCTATCAAAGTAATTACCCTCTGTGTTTGTTCTCTAGGAATGGATAGTTTTTTTGTTTTTACTTGCAAGACAAATTGCTGCAAGGCTGTTTTGAAAGCAGTAAAAGAATCTTCAAAAATAAGAATTTTACTTCCTTTTTCTCCAATGACTTCAATGGATAAGGGATAAGCAGAATTTAAGAGGTTAGAAATTGTTACTATTGTTTTATCTGAATTTTGTTGTGTAGCAACACAAGAAAGACGACGATAATTGCCTGTTTTGACAAGAGAAAAAGAGTCTAAATTAGGAAATTTCAATAAACAAAGAACAGGCTCTATAACATGAACAGCATATTTCTCCCAACTCTTAGGTGTGTAGGCTTGAACGGCTACTATTTTTCCTATCTTTTCTCTATCTGTTTCTGTGAGTTCGAATTCTTTAGCATATCTCAAGGCAGAACAAGAATAAATTTGAGTTTCGAATTGTTGTAAATCAAATAATTGCTTTGCATTTTCTCTACTGTGCGCTAAAGGTTTGTCTATATAAATCGGAACACCTGCTTTCAAAAAATCTTTTGAGTATCTCATGTGATTTTCTGCATCATCTCTTGCCAGAAGTAACGCATCTATTTGTCCTATCATTTCTTCAGGATTTTGGACTATGTTTTTTATCAGAGAAGACTTTGCTGTATGCTCCGAAATGGAAACATCTTGTGTATAGATATGTGTAACTTCTGCTTCTTGTGTCAAAAAATCGGTTGGAAATTGCTTTTTTGCCAAATAATCTGGAATAGATGAAAAAGGACAGTCCTTCATAAAATTCATATCAAACCCATTAAAAATAGCTGACCATGAGTAAGGATGTCCATTCCCTTCACTCATTCCGATAACTCCCAGTTTTAGTTTTTCCATAAGAAAGGCAATATAATTTCTTCGTTGTGTTCTTCAAAAGAAGCAAAATCTAAATTTAATTTCTTGATTTTATCAAAATTTTCCATTGTTTTTAAATTTTGTTCTAAATCAAAAAGACTACTCAATCCTAAAAGAGTAATGTCAATATTAGGATTATTCAAAACAAAAAACAAAGGTAAAGCAGCTCTATTAAGATTATGATGTTGAGCTAGAGAATGTAAATAAGTTAGTTTGTTCGAAACAAAATCAAAATGAGGAGATAATTTTTGAACATCTATAAAAAACAAACCTTGCAAAAAAACTGAACGCACATGTATTTCTACATTTCTACTTTTTAGTTCTTCAAAATAAGGTTCGAATCTTCTATCGAAAAGGTTATAAGGAATTTGAATAATATCAAAATTAATGTTTTGATCAAAAATTTTCTCTAACTGAGAAGGATAGTATAACGAAAATCCTATTTTTTCTACTTTTTTCTCTGCTTTTATTTCCTCTAATTCCTTCCACAACAAAGGATTATTCTCAAACGTATCAAAATCGTGAAATAGATAACCGTACATTTTTTCTACTTTCAAATGCTGCAAAGAAGTTTTTACTTCTTGATGAGCATTTTTTGCATCTGGAGAAATTTTTGAAACAATACTAAATTCATTTTCAAGATTATCTCCCAAAACTTGTTCACTATTTCCATACGCTCTAGCTGTATCTATATAAGAAATATTTTGTTTTTTAGCTAGTTTAAGAATTTCACTAATCTCACTTTGAGAAACTTTTCCTTTTGTATTACTTATTCCGTAATCTAGACCAAACTGAACCGTTCCTATTCCTATTTTAGAAGTATAGCTTGATAATTTTTTGAGCATAGTATTCATTTATTTTTCTACAAATTCTAGTATTTTTTCAATTACAAAATTCTGTTCTTCCTCTCTAAGCGTTGGATACATCGGAAGGCTCAAACACGAATCATAATACTTTTCAGCACTTGAAAAATCTCCCTTTTTGTATCCTAAAGATTTGTAATAAGGCATTGTATGTACAGGAATATAATGAACTTGTGCAAAGATATTATTTTCTCTTAAATAATCATATAATTCTTTTCGATTTTCTATCTGAATGACGTAAAGGTGATACGCATGAAAGATTTCTTCTCTAGGATATTGAAAAAAGCAAACTTTTGTATCTTTAAAGGCTTCGTCATACCGTTTGGCAATTTCTTGGCGTTTTTGCATCATTTCATTTGCTCTTTCAAGTTGAGAAATTCCTAAAGCAGCCAAAATATCTGGAATACGGTAATTATACCCTAAATCTTGCATTTCGTAATACCAACCACCGTGATTTTCTTGTAATAAATCTGGATTTTTGGTAATTCCGTGTGTTCTCAGTTTGAGCAGTTTATCGTACAGTTCTTTGTCATTTGTCGTGATCATTCCCCCTTCACCTGAAGCAATATGTTTGACAGGGTGAAACGAAAAAATAGCTAAATCAGCGTATTTACCATTTCCACAATTCTGTTTTTGACCTTTCGAATCTGTAAAATAACCACCGGGAGAATGACATGAATCTTCAATAATCCATAATCCATATTGATCAGCTAATTTTTTGACCTTTTCTAGATTAACTGGCAAACCCATAAAATCGACAGGAATAATTCCATCAAAAGTTCCTTTCGGATTAGATTTCAATAATTCTTCTACCTTTTCCAAATCAATAAGCGATGTTTTTGGATCAATGTCTACAAAAACTACTTCTCCACCACAATATTTTATACAATTTGCAGACGCTGCAAACGTAATTGGCGTAGTAATGACTTTACTATTTTTGTTGACATTCAAAGCCAAAGCACACAAATGCAAAGCAGCCGTTCCATTCGAAACTGCTATAGCATACTTTGAACCTATATAAGCAGCAAATTTAGTTTCAAATTCATCAATTTTGGTCCTTGTGTCAAGAAATCTGCTTGTAGCGTTTCGACAACAGCATTTATATCGTCTTGAGTAATATTTTGTTTTCCGTAAGGAATAGAAAAAGTTTTTGGGGAAGTCATGCTATAAAATTAGAAAGTTGCTTTGTATGTAAACAATGATAAATTTTTGACTTGCAAAAATTAGCTAGTCGCTTCGAAAGCCTCAAAATTAGAATCTACATGAGATTTGATAAGCTCACGCAACTGCTCAACAGTAAGCCAATCTGTATTTTGTCCTGAACTATAAGAGAAACCATCTACAACAATTTTTCCTCCATGAAATCCTAAATACTTGTTGATTTGTTCTTCGTGAGAGGCAAAAGGAGCATTAGGAACAATAACAAAATGATCTTTGAGTTCAATGGTATTCATTGAATCACTTTCTGTAATCATTTCTTCGTGGATTTTTTCTCCTGGACGAATACCAACTACTTCTTTCTCACATTCTGGAGCAATCGCTTCGGCTACATCAAGAATACGATACGAAGGAATTTTTGGGACAAATATTTCTCCTCCTTTTGCATTTTCTAAAGCAAAAAGAACTAAATCTACTCCTTCTTCTAAAGAAATATTAAAACGAGTCATCCCTTCATGTGTAATTGGTAATTTTCCTTCCTTTCTTTTATTCATAAAAAATGGAATAACCGAACCTCTAGAACCCATAACATTTCCATAACGAACTACTGAGAATGTAATTTTATTTTCTCCAGCGATGTTGTTGGCAGCCACAAAAAGTTTGTCCGAACATAATTTTGTTGCTCCATAAAGATTAATTGGCGCAGCAGCTTTGTCTGTTGAGAGTGCCACTACTTGTTTTACACCTGAATCTATAGACGCTTCAATTAAATTTTGCGCTCCCAAAACATTTGTTTTGATACACTCAAAGGGATTATATTCTGCTGTCGGAACTTGCTTTAGAGCGGCTGCATGAATAACAATATCTACTCCATGTAAAGCACGCATCAAACGCTCTTTATCACGAATATCACCAATAAAATAACGGATAGCAGGATATTTTTCCGATGAGAAAGTTTGCGCCATTTCAAACTGTTTGAGTTCGTCCCTAGAAAATATAATCAAACGTTTTACTTTAGGATAGTTGTTTAGAATCGTTTTGACAAACTTTTTACCAAACGAACCCGTACCACCTGTAATAAAGATGGATTTATGATTTAAGTCTAACATAGTTAAATTGCTATATGATTTGTAATACTGTTAATTTGGTACTACTAATTTTTATTGATTAAAGATAATCTGACGTTAAATAATTCTGTAATTCATTAAACTAGAATAAACTAGAAAAGGATTTTATACTGTATCCATAAATGTCCTTTCTGTTCTATTAAATAAAACAATTCCAATAATAAATATTACAATAGAAAGGATTAATAAGTAAACTAAATCCATTAGTGTAATTTTTCCTGCTCCCAGAAAAGCCATTCTAAAGCCTTCCATCAACGTAACCAATGGATTATACTTTGCTGCCCACGCATATTCTTCAGGGATTTGTGATAAAGGGTAGATTACAGCAGAAAAAAACATTAATAATTGTACGCCGAAACCAATAAAGATAGTTAAATCTCTGTATTTTGAAGTAAGTGAAGATATGATAATTCCCAGACCCAAAGCTAACAAGCCACTAATGAACATAAGTAAGGGTAAAGATAAAAGCCAGATAGATAAAATCAATTTTTCGTCTGTAAAAACATAAAAATAAGCAAATGAACCAATAAGTAAAATTAGACTAATTCCGAAGCCGAGTAAAGATGAAAATATAGTAGATATAGGAGTAACTAATCTTGGAAAATATACTTTACCAAAAATACCTTGATTGGCAGAAAAAGTAACAGCCGTACCTTGCAAACATTTTGCAAAAAATCCCCACGATAGCGTACTTACTAAATAAAATAAAAAAGGATGAACACCATTAGTAGTAACATTCATTATGTTTCCAAATACCATAACATACAAGATAGTTGTCATAAAAGGAACAATAAAATGCCACATAGGACCTAAAATAGTTTGCTTATACTGAGCTACAAAATCACGTTTTACAAAAAGATATATCAAATCTCTATATCTCCATACTTCCTTTAGTTTCAAATCGAACAAAGAGCCTTTAGGTACAATTTCCTCTGTCCAATAATCATCTGAAAGCTCTGTATCTTTATTTTGAGTAAGGTCTTGAGTCATTTTTTATCTTTGTAATAAAAGTAATAGCTGATTTTTTGATTGAATCACAAAATTAGAAAAAAATAGCTCATTTCTAGCTTATTTTTCACTTATTTCTACTATCTATTTTATTTTGATTGGGCTATCTAATCATTTTAGGAGTTTTGATGCTAAGGAATATAGTAGAAAACGATTATTTTTGTGTAATTTTGTATGTAAACACTTGCAAATAAAGTTAGAACAGTTTCCATAAAAACTAGTTGTACTTACATAGAATAGCAATTATTTTACAACCACTTATGAGCCAAAAGCTAATTATTTTTTCTGCTCCTTCTGGAGCTGGTAAGACAACTATTGTTAAACATTTATTAGGTGTTTATCCCAAAATTTTGAGTTTTTCAATTTCTGCTACTACTCGCTTGCCTCGTCCTTACGAAAAACAAAACAAAGATTACTACTTTATTTCTGTTGAGGATTTTCAAGGTAAAATTGGAAATAAAGAATTTATAGAATACGAACAGGTTTATGATGGACTTTATTATGGAACACTAAAAAGCGAAGTCGAACGCCTCTGGAGTCAAGGTCAGGTAGTTGTCTTTGATGTCAATGTAAAAGGTGGAGTAGCTCTAAAACAAGAGTTTGGAGAAAATGCACTAGCTGTTTTTGTAAAACCTCCTTCTATAAAAGAACTCCGAAAAAGATTATTATCTCGCAAAACCGAAACAGAAGAAACGCTCAAAGAAAGAGTAGAGAAAGCAGAAATAGAAATGGAGTTTGCTCCCTTTTTCGATGAAGTCGTAATTAATGATTCATTGAGTGAAGCCTTAGATTATAGCGAAAAAATAGTAGAACATTTTATTTTGAAAGAAGCTCAACACAACCATCATCAATCTAAAAATGTAAATCTATGAAAATCGGACTTTATTTTGGCTCATTTAATCCTATTCATGTAGGTCATTTGATTACGGCTAATACAATGGCAGAAAATACAGATTTAGATCAAGTTTGGTTTGTCGTTTCGCCTCATAATCCACTCAAAAAAAAATCTTCACTTCTGCACGAGTTTGAACAGGTTTGACATGGTGCGCCTTGCTATTGCTGATAATGAAAAATTGAGTGTAAGCGATATAGAATTTAATCTTCCAAAACCTAGTTACACAATAGATACGCTGACTTACATTCAAGAAAAACACCCAAATTATGAATTTCAGATTTTGATAGGAGAAGATAATCTTACCCATTTTCATAAGTGGAAAAATCCAGAAAAAATTCTTGAATATTATGGTGTTTTGGTCTATCCAAGAGATGGAACTCCAAAAACAGAGTATCACAATCACCCAAAAATAAAATTTGTAGAAGCTCCTCTTTTAAATATTTCTGCTACTTATATTCGCAATCTTATCAAAGAAAAAAAATCTATTCGTTATCTTGTGCCACAAGAAGTGGAAATATTAATTCGGTCAAAAAAATTCTATTTGTAGCTCATTTGTAGCTTACGCTTTAGCGTGAGAAAAATGTACCGAATGCTTTAGCTTTCGTAAAAAAAAATATTTTACATAATTTTTAGCAAATGCTTTGTAGATTAGAAATTAATGCTTACCTTTGAAACATAGAAACGAAGCAAACAGAAAAGTCTGTTTAGTCAAAACAAAAAATACAGTAGTCCTCAATAGTCATACAATACCTTGCTTTCTAATTTTTTATTTATAAAATTTTAGAACGAATGATGTTTCGTCATTCAAGAATTTATACATAGCATACATCACTACATACTATCTTTATGATGACTAACTAACTACTAGTGCGTATTTACGGTGTAAGTGCGCTGCACTCAAATACGCACTAGTAGTTGTTAGTCTGGAGTTGATAGATATAGTCCTCAGAGAATACGAAGGAATAAAAAGACTTTAATAACTGTATTTTTAAGAAAAGATCAAAAAAGAGTAAAATAGTAATTTGAAAATACCTTGCTTTCTAACTTTTTATTTATTTATAAAATTTTAGAACGAATGATGTTTCGTCATTCAAGAATTTATACATAGCATACTTCACTACATACTATCTTTATGATGACTAATACGGTCTAACAGCAATTTACGGATTTAGTGCGCTGCACTTAAATTACCGTTAGACCATATTAGTCTGGAGTTGATAGATATAGTCCTTAGAAAATACGAAGGTTTTCAAAATTATCTTATGTGCAGCCTCTACCGTTGCTTGTGTCCTCACGAGCGACATACAAACAAACAAATAGAAATTAATTAGTCCTTTTAGCTTTATTTAGTAGTAGAAAACTGAATTTTTTATTTAGATTGTACCCTAATCTAACTATCATTTTCAAATTTTTGTCTATGCTATTTTTTGCTGAACAATTTTAATTCAAGTAATTGAAAAGAAATAAATTGCCAAATTAACCTATTTGTTTTATGTCAATCACACGCCAACAACTCTACGACCGAATTCGTGCTACCTCAAAAGAAGACTTTATTTTGAAAGAAATGAAGCGTTTAGGATTTTGGGGAGATTCCGAAAAACCAACACTTGCCGAAGAACTCATTAACAGACAAAACGAACTTCGCAACGAATTACAAGAACTTACCAAAAAACAAAAACAATACGATAGCCGAGAAGCAATGCTAAAACAGATGCGTCTTGCTCGTATGAAGGCTTCCAAAGAAAAACAAGCTGAAACAAAAGCCAAAAACGAAGAAAAAGCACGTCTGAAGGCTGAAAAATGGGCAGAAACTCAAAAGTCAAATATTATTTATTTGGGTCAGCAGGTTTCGAAAGGACTTAACAATACTGTTTCTGATAAAGAAAAATTAGAAAGTCTAAACCTTCCCTATTTTGAGAATTTGGTAGAACTTTCTGAAAAAATAGGAAAATCTATTTCCGAACTTCGCTTTTTAGCCTTTCAACGTTCGGTTTCGAAAGTAAGCCAGTATCATAATTATTACGTTCCTAAAAAATCAGGTGGAAAACGCCTTATTTCTGCACCGAAACCAAAATTAAAAGCTACTCAAAACTGGATTAAAAAACATATTTTAGACAAAATTAATCCAAGTGAAAGCGTTCATGGTTTTATAAAGCAGCGTTCTATTCTTACAAATGCAGAGCCACACCAAAATAAAAATCTAGTTATTAGCTTAGATTTGAAAGACTTTTTTCCTTCCATTTCTTACAAAAGAGTAAAAGGACTTTTTCAAAAATTAGGTTATTCCGAACAATTATCAACTATTTTTGCGCTCTTGACTACACACAATGAAGTCGATAAATTGAATGTTGATGGCGAAGTTTATTACGCCCAAAAAGTGGAAAAAGAAACAGGAAAAGCCTACCGTTTTCTTCCTCAAGGTTCGCCTGCAAGTCCTGCCGTTACTACTTTGATTGCTTATAAAATGGATAAGCGTTTGGAAGGATTAGCCAAAAAAATGGGTTTTACTTACACTCGTTACGCTGATGATTTGACGTTTTCTTCTGATTTAGAATTGAATAATTCTACGGATAAAATAATTGGTTCTTTACTTTATTTTGTCAAAAAAGTAGTTACCAGCGAAGGTTTTGAGGTTCATCCAGACAAAACGCATATCATGCGAAAAGGAAATCAACAGAAAGTTACAGGAATTATTGTTAATCAGAATGCTGAAAATAAATTAGGAATTGATAGAAAAACGCTACGAAAATTTAGAGCTTTTTTACATCAAACTTCTAAAACAGGTTGGTTAATTGATACACAACATAAAGATAAAAAATGGGGAAACAAACCCAATCCAAAACAAGTAGCTTTAGGTTTTGCATCTTTTATCAAAATGGTGGATGCCGAAAAAGGAGAGAAATTTATGCAGCAAATAAATTCTATTCCGACATCTGAAAATTATATTGAAAGTTCTGTTTCAGAAAATTCTACAAGTGAGCTGGTTTCCCCAAAAACGAATGATACACAAGTAATTGAATTCGACTCAAAATCAAGAAACCGAAAATCAATCGAATGAATCAGATTGGTGGGATATTTTCTAAATTCCTGTATCACAGACTTCCTAGTCTGTGCAAAACGAAAATATTATTTCAGACCACAGGCTAGAAGCCTGTGATACAAAAAACAATTATGAAAATACTAGAACAAAGCAAACTTTTTTTTAAAAAAGGAAATTCGGATAAAGTCTATGAAATTGATCTTTGTGAGGTCGGTACAGATTTGTATGTTGTCAATTTTAGATTTGGAAAACGTGGTGCAAATTTAAAAGATGGAACAAAAACACCTTCTCCAGTAGGAAAAATAAAAGCACAAGCCGTTTTTACAGCTTTAGAAACTGAAAAAACAAAAAAAGGCTACAAAAAAGAGAAAAATCCAAACGAACCAAAAAAGGAAAAAGTTTTTCCATCTTCTATTTCTTCAAAAGAAGAAGCTATTTTACAACGTTTGAGAGAAGCCGTTCAAAAAGCAACTACTCCAACTATAGAAGTAAAAAGTATTTTCAAATCGGAATGGAAAACAGGCAGAGTAGCGTGGCAGGTTGGCGAAATAAAATTAAAATCGGCGACTTCTTTTTTAGTTGAATTAATTGAAAAAGATGTTACTCTAAAACCAGTAGAAATTTATTCTATTCTTTGGGCTTTGATTCGCTGTGAAGATAAAGATGCAGGTTCGATTTTTGAAAATTATGCAAACAATAAAAATAATCCTGATTATATTCAGAAAATAGCAAAAGAAGGTTTATTGAGCGTAAAAAATGGAAATACGAAAAATGGAAATACAGAAAGCGAAAAGCAGAAAACAGTAGAAAGTTTAATTAATTCTCTTCCTCCAATTATTCAAGAATTAGTTAAAAGTTATAATTCTCAAAACTCAACAAGAAGTTTAGAAAAGGAAATTGAGCAAAGAATAAAGGAAAAACAAAAAGATTTTCAGTTTTTGGAAACGCTTTATTTATTGGTTCATGTTTATCCATTCTTGCAAAAAGTAGTTTTAAATACACTTTCAAAGGTTGATTTGCGTCCTCCATTTTTTAAATATGTTCGTTCGGTTTACAAACTAGCAGAATTGCGTGATGATATTCGAATTTTGGGAATGCTTTCTTATCGTTTCGAAAAAGGGGACGGGAATGTACAAAAGTACAAATGCAGTAGAAAGTGAGAGCGCAAATAACTGGCAGTATGCGTATAGAGTAAGAAGATATATTCCTGAAATAAATGAACAGGTAAAAGATATTACGAAGGAAGTCAAAAACAAAAATTCAAAAATTGGTTTTTCCAATCAAACGAAAGAATACTTTCAGCGCAGAGATTTACGAAGATTGAAAAATTTTGCTGTAAATGAAGAACAAAATAGCGACAAAAGTAACGAGTATGTGAAATTAGCGACTTCAATTCTGCTTTCTTATCAAAAACAAGATTATCAAGCGCAATATGTGAGCGATGGTTATGGAAGTTGGGACAGAAATACTAGAAAATACACGCATAATTTTATCGTTTATCCTCAGAACTCTTCGTCTTTATTATTGAATCTTATTATCAATGGAAATAATAAGGAGCTAGAATTAGTGGATAATAAATGGCGTAAAAAAGAAAAAATTACTGTGGTTTCGGATAATTGGTACGTACAACCAACTTCAATTACTCCTCCTATTTCTAGCTTAGAAGAAGTAAAACTGTTTAATAAAAAAAGCCTTTCAGAGCAAAAAGAACAACAAACAATAGAAAATAGAACAGAGTTTTTTCCTCAAAAATGGGACGAACTTCCAGAAGCCTATATTCAACTTTTGGTAGAAGCAAAGTTAGATGTTATCCATGAGTTTGCGTATAAAAATCTCAAAACTCACAAAGATTATGAAAATCTAATTGAGAAATTTGATACACGATTAATTAAAAAATTACTTTCTTCAGATTTCGAAATTCCTGCACTTTTTGGAATAGAAATTATAAAAGACAAACTGAAAGAAAGCTTTGATAAGGAACTTACTTTAATTCTATTAAACTCAAAAGCAGAGGAAGGACGAAAACTAGCACGAGAAATCATGCAAGAAAACAGTCAAGAGTTTTCGAAAGATGTGAATTTTACGCTCTTTGTATCTGAACTTATTTTTAATCACTATAAGGATACAAGAATTTGGGTAAATCAGTTTCTGAAAAAAATCCCTTTATCAGCCGAGCAATGGCAGATTATTGTAGGAAAATCTATTTCTGAAATGCTTAGTATCAACATAAGCAATGATGTAAATGGAAATAAAAACTATTCTGATGAACTACTCAAAGATGCTCAATCTACTCTTTTAACAAATGAAAATTCTCGTTTGTATGAACTTAATTGGAAGGTTATTTTAGAACTTTTGGAAGATAATAATATCCAAAATCAAGCTTTTGCAAGTGATATTCTACTCTTTAAGTCTAGACTTTTAGGAGCAACTCAAATTCCGTTTTCTATCTTGAATGGATTTTTCAATAGTGAATCAGAAGAAATTCGTAGAAATGGAATGGCGATTTTTTCAGAATATCCACAGAATGCACTTTTAGAAGCGCATGAGCTTTTAGGGAATATGCTCGTTTCTGCTCATCAAAGTTTGAGAGAACCAGCAAAAATGATTGTTTTGAAAGTTATTACAAATAAAGAAAATCAAAATTCAAAAGAAGGAAGAGAATTTTCTGAACATATCGTAACAAAGCTTATTCAAGCTCTTCGCAAAAAAGATCCAGAAGAAACAAAACGAGAAGAAGCAGCCGAAAAACTGAAAGCAGAACAAGAAAAACAGAATAAAGAAAGCAAAAATAATTCTGAAACTCAAAGTGAAAATACGCAATCAGAACAAGAACCATTAAGTGTTCATAAAGAAATAGCAGAATTATTATTGACTTATTTTGATGATTATTTGGCAAAAATTACGCTCAAAACTACCCTTAATCTTCTTCACGGAAATTATAGAGAAGGACAATTTGTAGGTTTCCATATTCTCAAAAATCATATTATTTCTTCTAAAAATAACACAGAAGAAAAAGAAATTTCTATTCGTCAGATTGTCGCTTTAGCAGCTCATGAACTTCTAGAAATTCGTAGCTGGACACTAGAATATTACAAAAACAATATTGCTCGCATTCGTTATGAACGTGATGAAGCGTTGCGAATTTTAGATGCAAAATGGGAAGATGTTCGTCAGAAAGTGATGGTCTTTTTTAGAGAAAACTTTACCGAAAACGATTGGGACGTAGATAGTTTGATTTCGGTTGCTGATTCGGTTCGTCCTGATGTGGAAGCATTTGGAAAAGAACTGATTACAAAATTCTTTGAAGAAAAAGATGGAGAAAAATATCTCACTATGCTTAGTCAGCACCCAAGTAATTCGATGCAACTTTTCGCCACCAATTATTTAGAACGTTTTGCAACAGGAAATTTATCACGCTTGAAAGAAATGGAATTGTATTTTCGTACTGTTTTGATGCAAGTAAATAAAGGCAGAATTGCAAAAGATAGAGTGCTAGATTTCTTAGAAAAAGAGGCTTTATCATCAAAAGAAACGGCCTTTTGGGTTGTTCCTTTATTTAATGATTTGGTGGCTACAAGTGCCGTTCAAGACAAAGAGCGATTTATTCAAATTCTCCAAAAACTAAAAGTGAACTATGAGAATTTGAAGGTGGCTTTGGTTTTTGAGTAATAATTCCAACCGTCAACGAGACTTTGTCGTCGTTGAGGATTATAGTTCAAAACCTCGTTGACGGCAACGCCTCAACGACGGTTGGATTTTCTTATATTTTTGCTTACTAAAAAAAAGTGTTCTATCTATTCATAAAAAAAATAAAGATGAAACAAAAAATCTATATCTTATTAATTTTGCTTTTAAGTAGTTGTGGAAATTCTGAAAATCAAACAGCAGAATCAGAAATCACATCAAAAAATAAATTAGAAATAGAATCAATACTTCAATCTCAAAATTTTAAAAGAGATAGTCTAAGTAGTATAATAAGTCTAGCAATAGATTACATTAATTCTCAAGAAATTAACAATGCTATTCATAGCATAAATAAAGGAGATGATTCTTGTGGTAATGGAATGTTAAAAAATATTTGGACTTTTAAAGAAACATATGTTAGAGCTAGTTTAGATATAATAATCATAGAAGGTAATTTTTATGATAGAAAATTTGAATGTAAGAATACTGTGAATTATTTATCTCAAAGTGAATATTTTATATTAGAAAAAGATACTTTATACCACCAGCAGGATTACATCTTATCTGTTGCTGATAGTCAAATGATAAATGTTGTTTTGAATGGAATTGATAGTTTAGAAACTTATCCAATGTCAGAACAAAAGCAAAAATTATTGCAAAAATATGTTTTAAACAAATGATTTGAGAATATTAAAAGAATTACCACAAAAAAATACAATTATGCTTTTCGAATATAAATACGGTGGAAACACCAACATCATAAATAATTCAGAGCAGACTTCCATGTCTTTTGCTCCTGACACGCTTCGTGAACCTACTTTTTTTGTAGGAAAATTGGACAAAAAAATTCCTTTTCGTGAAGCCATTTCTTCATTGCATCATGTCGTGGTTTCGGATTTGCGTTTCAAACCCAAAGACAAAACTGAATATAAAGCGTGGGCAGCACAACAGGAACAAATTTGGCTTGCTGAATACATGGAATCGTTTCAAATTGAAGACGTAAAAGCCAAAATCGTAAAGACAAAAGAGGAACTGAATGAATCGTATAAAGTAAGTGGAAAAATTTTAGCACCTTATTATACTGCTCAACGTGAATATTTTAAGTATTTGTATGAAAAAGATAAAGATACGTGGTTTGTTCTTGACCCTGTAATTACGGTTCATCCAGATGAGGTTTTCTTTGAATGTTTTAGTCAAGATGAATCTACGTATGGAAAATTGAGTTGTAGTTACAATGTTTTTAAGGAGATAAATGAGTTTGAATGTGGAACTACTAATGTAGATTATTCGGCTACTTTATATAATGAATTTCAGAAAATTCGTAATTATAAAGATACCGATTTCAAGATTGACCCAAGTGGTTTTGAGGTTCAGACGACAAACGAAGAGAGTTATAAGGAAGTCAAAATAGATTTGCCTGATACGTGGGTGCGTGGATTTTTGCAAGTAAGTTCTGCTATGACACTTCCTTCGACTACGCTAGATTTGCATCCGATGGATATTTTTAGTTTGTGTCAGTTTTTGAGAAGGTTTAAGGAGAAAAAAAGCCCTCGTTCGTTGCGTTTTGTGTTAGAACCAAATCAACCTATAAAGATACTTATTGAGCCGTGGAATAAAGAATTGGTTTTTAATCGTTTGATATATACAGGAAATGAATCTAAAGAAATTCGTATTTGGGGAAGAAGACGTATTTTGATTTTGGAAAGACTTATTCCGATTGCCAAAAATTTTAAAGTTGTTTTGTTAGGTTCTGGTTTGCCTTCTTTTTTTATAGCAGAATTGGAAGCTGACATGACTTTTACATTAGGACTTTCAGGGTGGACTTCCAACGACTGGTCTAGAGCAGGGAATTTTGATTTGATGGCACCACGAAGTAAAGTTGATGATTTTACCAAAAAAACAGTCTTCAACGCTTTGAAACAAAACTGGTTTGAGAGTTCGTCGTTCGTTGGCTCGTCGTCTAAATTTAGATACAAAAACGGTTTCGTCTGCATTGGCTGCTTACACACAAGCAGGACGAGTAATTTATGATTTGAAAATGGGTGTGTATCGTGTTCGTGAACTTTTGAAAGACCCTTTACCAATGGATAAGTTGCGTTTTGCGAGTGAAGAAGAAGAAAAAGCGACAAGTTTTATAAAGAATAATGGCGTACAGGTAGAAGTAGAAACGACAAATTTTGTAACTAAACAGGGAGAATTAACGAAACGAATCGTTTTGAAAGGTAGAGTAAAAGATAAGAATACAGTTTATCCGACACTTGTTCAGATAGATAATGACGAACGAATTGTAGATGCAAGTTGTGAGTGTAATTTTTACAAGATGAATAAATTACGAAAAGGAGCTTGTGAACATATGTTGGCTACACGAATGTATTTTAATGAAATGAAGACAGAGAGGGTTTAATTCTCCCCCTACATTTTTTATCAAAACGCTATGAAATTTTTTATAGCGTTTTTTTGTTATTTTAAAACTATTACCTAATCTCGTCCAATATTAACAGCTAGTTCGTTCTTTTCTTCCAACTTAAATCCAAAATATTTTTCTCTTGCCTGTTTTTGGTTCATTTTGTTTTCTTTCATATCCCACGCAATTTCAAAAAGCTCATAGACATAACTCATAGCTAGTTTTCTTAGATTATCTCCTCTACTACAAAATAAACCAACTTTTTCAGGAATTACCCAGTTACTTTTCTCACTCTCTATTATATTTTCTAAAGTTACCCAAATATGAGTTTTGGCATCGACTCCAGAATGACCTGTACTATTTTCATCTTTCCATCTCCAAGTATCAGTTGCACCAACTAATATTTCATCATCATCTACTGAAATATAATTTATTATAAAGTGGTTTACTTTCATGTTTATTAAAAAAATAGGCTTAAACTAGTAACTAATTGATCAACAATATAAACTAAATAGCTGACTTATTTTTAATTTTTAGAAAATTTTAATAAATACATTAGATTTTTTGTTTAATTTTTGTATCTTTAAACTTAAACAAAACGTATTGCTTATAATCTGTTAGAATTTCCTGTCTATTTACTCCTTTACTTTTATCAATTATGCAAAAATCTACATATTCAAAATCGCCTCCTTTCTTAAAAGCAAAAGATACTATTCATTTGATTGCTCCTTCTGGAATTGTTGATTCTAATCATATTGAACATGCAGTAGATTGGATAATGAAAAATGATTTTACGCCACAAGTAGGAATACACTTGACAGATAATTTTTACCGTTTTGCTGCAACTGACGAGCATCGATTGTTTGATTTGCAGAGAGCATTAGATTGTAAGAAAACGAAGGCAATTTGGTGTATTCGTGGTGGTTATGGAATGGGAAGAATTTTGGACAAACTCAATTGGGATAAATTTATTCAACACCCAAAGTGGCTTATTGGTTTTAGTGATATTACGGCTATCCATTTGAAAATCAATCAATTAGGTTTTCAGAGTATGCACGGTTTTATGCCTGTTCAGTTTAAATATTTGTATCAAAATCAAGTTAATCTAGAAAACGAGAAAGCATTTACAGATTCACAAAAACGAAAATATCAACAAAGTACGAAAGGAGAAAAAGGTGTGAAAAATACGTCAGAAAGTAATACAACTCAATTTCAAGACAAAATTAATATTGAAAAATCTATTCAAAGTTTTTTAGATGCTTTGACTGGAAAAATGTATCAAATTGCTTCTTTACCTAATGAAAAAAATAAGTTAATAAAAAATCAAGAAAAAATAAAAGCCGAAATTATAGGAGGAAATCTAAGCATGATAATTAATAGCCTTGCTACTTCAACAGAAATAAATACAGATAATAAAATCCTTTTTTTGGAAGAAGTAGGCGAAAATTTGTACGCAGTAGATAGAATGTTAGGTCAGCTTTATAGAGCAGGAAAACTCAAAAATTTGAAAGGACTTATAATTGGAAGTTTTTCTGGCTCAAAACAAACTGCCCAACAATTCGGCTTTTCTGTTCAAACAAATGGTATTAGATTTAACAAGAGAATATAATTTTCCTATCGCTTTTGATTTTCCTATCGGACATACTTCTGAAAATCAAACTGTTATTTGTGGTGCAAATGTAGAATTTGAACTGAATGAAAATGGTGGCGTTTTGAAGTTTTCACAAAATCCTGTTTAATTATTCGTATTTGTAGGGAAAAGACACGTCTTTTCCTAATTTTGTGTTTTCCAAAAAGATAAATGAAACAAAACACAAAAAACAATGCGCTTCTATATCATTGCTGGCGAAAAATCAGGCGATTTGCATGCTTCTAATTTAGTAAATGCTCTTAAAAAAGAATATCCACAAGCTATTTTTAGAGGGTTTGGAGGAGATTTGATGGAAAAAGAAGATGTAGAATTAGCCAAACACTACAGAGAAACGGCTTTTATGGGTTTCTTTGAGGTTGTTCAAAATTTAGGAACAATCCGAAAATTACTCTCATTTTGTAAAAAAGATATTCTAAATTTCAAACCTGATGCCGTTATCTTTGTAGATTACCCCGGTTTTAATCTTCGCATAGCTAAATATTTGAGAAATTATTATACTAAAAAATCTACTTCTCAAACTATTTCTTCCCAAGAAATTCCCAAATTATTTTATTATATTTCTCCAAAACTTTGGGCGTGGAATCAATCAAGAGCAAAACAGATTGAAAGAAACATTGATTATATGTTTTCTATTTTACCTTTCGAAATTGAATTTTACAAACAATTTGATTTTGATAGAATAAGTTATGTAGGAAATCCACTTTTTGATGCGATTGATAATTTTATTCCAAATAATGATTTTTTGTTGGAAAATAATTTGAAACACAAAGTAAAAAAAACTAATCAAAAAGTCATTGCACTTTTAGCAGGAAGTAGAAAACAAGAAGTGAAATCACTTTTGCCTGTGATGATAGAAGTAGTCAAAAAGTTTAAGTCAAAATCTGATTCAAACTCAAATTCTACTAAGTACAAATTCGTTTTAGCTGGTGTTTCTAGTTTAGAGGAAAGTTTGTACGATGAAGCAAAAGCAAACGGAATTGAACTTATTTTTGAACAAACTTACGATTTACTCTCTCATGCCGATGCTGCTATTGTTGCTTCTGGAACGGCTACTTTAGAAACGGCTTTGTTTCAAGTTCCTCAGATTGTGATTTATAAAGTAAATGCAATTACATATCAGATTGCAAAATTAGTAATTAAAGTAAAATGGGTTTCGTTAGTAAATCTTATTGCAAACAAAGAAATCGTAAAAGAACTTTTACAACACAATGCAAACGTTGAAAACATTAGTCAAGAATTAGAATTACTTTTAGATACAGAAGGAGAGCGATATAATTTTATAAAAGAAGAATACGTAAAACTCAAAAATCAAATTCAGACAGAAGGAGTTTCTATTTGAACAGCTAAAAAAATAAAAGAAATTTTAAAGTAGCTTGTCTTCAAAAATAGTACAATCTTACTTTTAAGATAGACTATAATTTCGTAAATTTGTTTAAAGAGAAAGTATTACTATCAAAAAAGTATTCCCTATCATTGTGGTAAAAGGTAAAACATCAATTACTTAAAGTAGTTGTAACTAGTATAATAAAATCAACTGCGACTATTAATTAAATTATGCCAAAAACATATTTAGATTTATTAGAAAGTAATAAAAAATGGGCTTCCACAGTTCAAGATTCTAATCCTAATTTTTTTGATGATTTATCGCACGGACAACACCCAAATTACTTGTGGATTGGTTGTGCTGATAGTCGTGTGCCTGCTTCAGAGATTACTGGCGTTGTTCCGGGGTCTATTTTCGTTCACAGGAATATTGCTAATATGGTGGTTTATACAGATATGAATATGTTGAGTGTCCTTTATTATGCCGTAAAAGTGCTGCATGTAAAACACATTATTGTTTGTGGTCATTATGGTTGTGGAGGTGTGATTTCGGCAATGCAAAAAGAAACATTCGGATTTATTGATAATTGGTTGCTTCATATCAAAGATGTATATCGTCTTCATCAAAAAGAATTGGATAGCATTAAAGATAAAGAAAAACGAGCAAATAAATACGTAGAATTAAATGTAATTGAACAAGTATTAAACCTTTCTAAAATCTCGTTTTTGAATGAAGAATGGGAAAAAGGAGAATTTCCTTATATACACGGATGGGTGTATAGCTTGAAAGATGGAATTTTGAAAGACCTGAATGTTACCACGAATAATACAGAAAGTTTGGATTCTGTATTTTGATTTAGCAAAGAAGCATTTTAGAATTATGTAGCTCATTTTCATTTGTAGCTCACTCTTTAGAGTGAGAAGCATTTTGAAGAAAAATAAAAACACAGTAAATTCAAATTGCCATAAAACACCTAAAAAAAAATATACTCTCATAAGAAAATAATACAAAGAAAATATCCTCATTGATTTTAAATTAATCAAACAACATTAATATTCATAAAATTTGAAAACTCTACTCTCAAAAATACAAATAAAAATAAACGAACGTGTTTATTTAAAAGATCCAGAAAGTTCTGAATTAGGACGTAAAATTGTACGCCAAAGCATTGCTCTTATTGATGTAATAGGACTAGAAAACTTTACTTTCAAGAAACTAGCAAAAGAAATTGGCTCAACAGAAGCGTCTGTTTATCGTTACTTTGAAAACAAACACAAATTACTTATTTATTTGGTTTCGTGGTATTGGAATTGGATGGAGTACCAGTTAGTTTTTCAAACAAGCAATTTAGAATCTCCAGAAAAGGCTCTTGAAACGGCTATCGCAACGCTTGCAAAACCAATAGAAGTAGATAATCAGTATGATAATATCGATGCGACAGCTCTGCACAGAATTGTAGTTTCGGAATCTGCAAAGGCATATTTGACAAAAGAAGTAGATAACGACAACAAAGAAGGTTATTTTGCAAGTTATAAAAGACTGACACACAGAGTTTCGGCAATGATTTTAAAATTAAATCCAAATTATAAATTTCCAATTGCACTTGTTTCTATAATTATGGAAAGTTCGCACCAACAGAGTTATTTTGCCAAGCATTTGCCATCACTTACAGAAGTAAGAGGAGATGATGAGGAGAAGAGTTTAATAGAATTTTTGACAGATTTGATATTTAATGCTTTGAAAGTAGAAAGAAAGAAATAAATTTCGTTTTTTAAATGTTAAATATTTGCCAAAATAATAGAATATTATAAAAAAAATTACACACAAAAAATAAATAAATAATAAAAACAAGACATTTTTTATTGTACTTTTTCCAAAAACATGGTACTTTCTCCGAAAAATAACTATTAAAGCACACTAAATATGTTAGTTTGAAAAGCAAAGTTTGAAGAAAATAATTTTCAAACATTCAAAACTTCTTTTTACATTTGCAGCGTTAAGCAAACGAACCTAAAACACAACTTCGCTCTACTTAATATTTTTGCAGCTATTTTTATACATATTAGTATTTATTTTATAATCTTTTAAAGTCAAATGAAAAAAATCACACTATTTGTTCTGCTGTTTGCTTGCGTTCAATCTGTAAGTTTTGCTCAAAAATTATCTATTCAATCCGTTCAGGTAGGTTATAGAATGTACGAAATGGGACAAGGATTTACTCCTTATGATATTTCAGAATTTGTAACAGAACCAGAAGCGTATAACGAAATGATAAGTCAGTATGAAACAGATGGATATTCATCAGGAGGAGGAATACTTGTTCCAAAACAGTATTACATAAATATTGAATTAGGAAATAAAGAATCCAATTTTTGGAGTAAGTATAGCTTACAAACAGGAATTTCTATAGGCAGTCGGTTGTCTAATAAAGCTGCTTTGAGTAATTTGAATGTGAACTATGATGATAATTCGTATGTAAAAGAATATTATTATTTTACACAAAATCAGCGTTTTGTAGGTGCAAATGTAGGTTTACGTAGAAGAATAGGACTTGCCCAAAACTTCAATTTATTAATTGGTTTGGAAACAGAAGCAAGATTTTCAGTAGAACATAATTACACGCAACAAAAAGAAAGTATATTCTCTAGTAGTGTAAGCGAAGGTGGAGTTGTCTATGAAACTTTACGTTCATTTAAAGGAAAGCAAATCATTCAAAGTCATATTATGTTACCTGTCGGATTTGAGTTTGTGCATAAATCTATTTCATTACGTGCAGAAGGATTTTATGGGTTATTAAATGACAGATTTCGTTCTACTTATGGCTATTACGATAATGCTGGTTTGTCTTTTTGGTTAGGATATAGATTTTAAGTAGATGTGTTTTACACCAAAAAAGTCAATTTGATAAATCAAATGGCTACGTTATAAATGACGTAGAGGCTTGATTTATCAAGTTGAAAAAAATCAAAATGAATCAAGACTTTATACAAAAAATGGTATAAGGTCTTTTTTCGTTTAAAGATTATTCTACAATTTTCAATTAATCAGCAAATTAATTTCAACAATTAATCTTTGTTCTCTGTTGTATAGTTTTCTACTTTCAAAAAAATAGTGAGAAACAAGAAATTAATAAAACACAAAATTATATGAAAAATCGTCGTTTATCGAAACCTATTGAAAATTTACTTCCTCATTATGATGTTGTTGTGATCGGTTCGGGTTATGGAGGTTCGATAGCAGCTTCTCGCCTTGCTCGTGCAGGAAAAAAAGTATGTTTGTTAGAACGAGGAAAGGAATATTTGACAGGAGAATTTCCAGACAAAGAGGAAGAAATGGCTGCCAATATGCAGTTTAATCTGAACAATAAAAGAGTAGGTTCTGAATCTGCGCTTTATGATTTTTGGGTAGATGACGATGTAAATGTTTTTAAAGGCTGTGGATTGGGTGGAACTTCGCTAGTCAATGCAAACGTTTCTATTCGTCCAGAGAAATGGGTTTTGAAAGAAGATTTTTTTCCTAAAATCTTGCAAGAAGAATCTGAAAATATACATAGTGATTTGGAAGAAGGATACAGGTTAGCGTATCAAATGTTGAAACCTACAACCTATCCAGAAAATTATCCTCCTTTGAAAAAAATGGAAGCGCATAAAAAGTCAGCGCAAGCAATGGATAAGCCTTTTTACAAAACTGACATCAATGTAAATTTTGATATTGAGGGAGAAAACCACGTAGGCGTGCATCAAAAGCCGTGTAATTTGTGTGGCGATTGTGTTTCTGGTTGTAATGTAGGTGCAAAGAATACAACGATGATGAATTATTTGCCTGATGCTGCTAATTTTGGCGCAGATATTTTTGTAGAATGTGCCGTTTCTCATGTCGAAAAACATGGAGCGCAATGGACAGTTCGTTTTAAACTCTTAGGAGCGCAAAAACAAAAAGTTGAAAATCATGAAGAAATGTATGTGATTGCAGATACTGTAGTTTTGGCAGCAGGAACATTAGGTTCGACCGAAATTATGTTGAAATCAAGAGATAAAGGATTAGAAGTTTCGAACAAATTAGGCTTTCATTTTTCTGGAAATAGTGATTATGTAGGTTTTGGATATAATACTCAGCACGAAATTGATGGAATTGGAAAAGGAAAAGATATGGAAGGAAAAACTCCAGTAGGTCCAACGATTACTTCAATTATTGACTTACGAAAAACGAAACACAAAGAGGAAGGAATGATTTTGCAAGAAACGGCTGTTCCTTCGGCAATGTCAAAACTGTTTCCAGAATTTATGCTCACGATGGGAAATCTTGCCATAAAAGAAGTAGATGAAGCAAAGAAAGAAGAGAAAAAAGAAGAAAATAAAAGTAAAGGAAGCAATGAAAACGAAAATATAAGCGATTTTGAGAAAGAAATTTTGATGAAAAAGCGAGAAATAGAAAGTGTTACAAAGGGAGCTTACAATGGAGCAACCAAAAATACACAGACTTATTTGCTCATGACACACGATAAAAGTGCAGGTGTTTTGACATTAAAAAACGACCGTTTACAGATTTCTTGGCAAGATGTAGGAAATGAAGATTCGTTTGATAAAGCAAATAATTATATAAAAGAAGCTACAAGAGCATTGAATGGAACGAGCGTTCCGAATCCTACTTGGACAGAAATTTTTAATCAAGATTTGGTAACTTTGCATCCTTTGGGAGGTTGTATTATGGGAGAAGATACTCGTGAGGGTGTCGTAAACCATAAAGGACAGGTGTATTGTACTTCGGCAGAAGAAAAACAGGTATATGAAAATCTTTATATTGCCGATGGTTCGATTATTCCTCGTTCGTTGGGCGCAAATCCACTTTTGACTATTTCTGCGCTTGCTGAACGGATTTGTAGAATAATGGCTAGAGAGAAAGGCTGGGAAATTAATTACGAGTTGCCTTCAAAACCTTCTATTTTTAGAGAATTGGAAGAACAACCAGTAGGAATTGAGTTTACCGAAACAATGCACGGATTTATAAATCATAAAACGTTTGAAGAACCAAAATGTAGAACGCTAAACGAGTTTGAGAGAGAATATAATTTTGGAAAAGCAAAAGACCAAACGTTCAAAATTACGTTGAATGTAATTTGTGAAGACTTGGAAAAAATGTTTTATGAAAAAGAACATTTATCAAGAATGACTGGCTTTGTAGAAGCTCCTTCTCTTTCAGATGAGCCTTTGATAATAAGCGAAGGAAGTTTTCAACTTTTTATAGAGGGAAATGATGTTATTGAGCATAAATTAAGAGATGAAGATAAAGGCAAAAATAAGAATGAAATGAGAACTAAAAAAATAGTTTATAAAGCTCATTTGTTTAATCCAAATGGAGAAAGCTATAATTTTGAAGGCTATAAAATCTTGAATGGAGATAAATTTTTGGACAAATGGAACGATACTTCAACACTTTATACTACTATTTATGCCGATGTAAAAAGCATTCCGAATGTTCATTTGAGTGAAGATAGAGAATACATAAAATCACAGGGAGTTTTGAAGGTAGAAGTAACCGATTTTATGAAGCAAATTGCATCTTTGAAGACGTTGCACGCTGATAATAAAGAAGAAAAAATGAAAGCAATTTATAATTTTGGGAAGTATTTTGCTGGGAAGATTTAAGAATTTTTTGGAATTTGGAGTGAAAAAACTTCGAACTTTTTGTTTGAGTTTTTTTCTTAGTGTTTGATGAAGTATGATAAATAGAAAGTTATACAAATCCAAAATTAATATAATTGAATACAAATTTGAAATACTTAATATGATTTTCTTTTTTTTTTAAGTATTTACAAAAGAATCTGCTTATCCTACTTTCTACAACACCACTAAATATTTATCTTGTGGGAAAGACAAATATAAGGTATTTGTAAAATATAATTGCCATAGTTTATTGAAAATAAATACTTTAGGGTAGTTTTAATCTCTACAATTTAAAATCAAAATGAAAAAAACATTTTTACAGAATACTACGCTCATTAAATACAACGAAAGCGATTACAATCTTAGCAGTTACGACAAACCAGAAGATATAATTGTAACGCAAAAAGATGGTTTTATTCGCTGGGTAAATACATACGGAATGCAGTATGAAGACCAATTAAGAGGCGTAATTATTCAAAACAAGTTAGATGATTTTTTATTGAAATTAATCAAAGATGATGAGCAGTCTAATAAAGTAATTGAACTAGAAGATATGTTTTTTGTGTCTATTAGAGTTTTGATAACTGAAAATGATACATTAGATTCCGAACAGATGTTTTTTATTGTTTCTTCTGATTTTGTGTGGAGCATTCAAGAGCAGAAAGGAGATTACTTTGGTTGGATAAGAGAACGAATAAAAGAAAATAGAGGACTTATTAGAAAAAAGAAAGCTGATTATTTGCTTTTTCTTTTAATTGAATCCATTATTGATAATTATTATCAAACCCAGCAAAACTATATAGAAATGTATGCCGAAATGTTGGACAGTACAAAAGTAAAACCGACACCAGAGTTTACTAGTCAGATTGAAAAACAGAGGCGTAATTTATTAAAATTCAAAAAGGCTGCAAATAGTCTTCGAACTACTGTACTTCGTCTTGAAAAAGTGAGCTATAAAAACATAAAATCAAAGTATTTTTCAGAACTAAAAGAACAAGTAAACGACCTTATTGCAGACATTGATTTTGAACTTCAAACACTAGAAAGTAGTATGAATTTAGTTTTTAGTATTCAAGGACACCGTTTGAATGAGGTAATGAAAACACTTACTATTTTCTCTGTGATTTTTATTCCTCTTACTTTTTTGGCAGGAATTTATGGAATGAACTTTGAAAATATTCCAGAACTCAAAATGAAAAACGGCTATTTTATTTTGCTGGGAGTAATGTCTGTTGTTACGCTAGGAATTGTGTATTACTTTAAAAGGAAAAAATGGTTCTAAATCAAAAAAAACTACCTAAAAAGGTAGTTTTTTTTATATTAAAAATTTTTTCAGTATGGAATTTTGTTTAGTCTTTACACTATGTCCGTCAAGTTAAAAATTTTATAGTTATTCTGTTCCGTTAGGAACTTTATACTGGTAGAGAAATGAGAGAAAAAAAACCTTTTTGTTCCGTTAGGAACTACATATTGGTAGCATTTTGCATTAAAACTACCAGTATACAACTCCTACGGAGTAAATGAAGGGAGATTCTTAGATTTTGCTACCAATATGCAACTTCTAAAGGAGTAAAACCAAAAAATATTTATAGCTTGACGGACATTGTCCCATCCTAACATAGCGTTACACAATTAATTTAATTATGGAACGTAATTATGTAAAACGCACTCAAAAAGATTATACGATGCAGTTCAAACTTCAAGTTGTCCGAGAGATTGAAGATGGAGTTTTTACAGTTAGTCAAGCTCAACGTAACTATGGAGTTCAATGTCGTGGAACTGTTGTAAAATGGCTTGAAAAGTATGGTAATTTTGATCCTCATTACAAAGTAAAAAAGAAGGTTATGAAAACAGCAGAACAACGTTTATTAGAGTTAGAACAAGAAAATTGCTTACTCAAAAAACAAAAGTTAGCCTTAGAAAAAGAATTGTCTATTACAGATAAAAAAGTAATTTTGTTTGATATGATGATTGATTTGGCAGAAAAAGAATATAAAATTCCAATACGAACTGCGAAGCACTCATAAGTACCATAAAAAGAAAACAAAGACGCACTAAAAAACTCCAATCCCAAGTAATTGATTCTTTTAGAGAAGAAAATAAAACTAGCATTGGCAAGACCTGTGAATTGCTTGGGATAACTAGACAGGCGTATTATCGTTCTATTTGGCGTGTTGAATTACGAAACGGAGTAGCTGAGAAAGTTTTAGCATTAGTGGACGAAAAAAGAAAACGAATGCCAAAAATTGGGGGTCTTAAACTCTATCATCTTCTTAAAGACTCTTTAAAAGAACTTGGTGTGGGTAGAGATAAATTATTTCTTATTTTGAGAACTAATCAGCGTCTCATCTATCCTAAACGCAGTTATCACGTTACTACTAATTCCTATCATCGTTTTAAAAAACATAAAAACTTGATAGAAAAATTAAAAATAGAGCGAGCAGAACATGTTTGGGTAAGTGATATTACCTATATTGGGACGAGAGAAAATCCAATGTATTTAGCTTTGGTTACTGATGCGTATTCAAAGAAAATTGTTGGCTATGATGTTTCTAACAGCTTAGAGACAGTTGGTTGTTCAAATGCTTTGAAAATGGCTTTGAAAAAAAGAAACTATCCTTTACGAGAATTAATTCATCATTCGGATAGAGGGGTTCAATATTGTAGTGATGAATATCAAACGCTGCTCACTAAAAATCGTATTCGTTGTAGTATGACAGAATGTTATGACCCCTATGAAAATGCAGTAGCAGAGCGTGTAAATGGAATCTTAAAACAAGAATTTTTATTGGAATCTCAACACTCTTATTTAGAATGGATGAAAAAAATGGTAAAACAAAGTGTCCAAATATATAATCAAGAAAGACCACATTTTTCTCTACATTTGCAGACACCAGAGCAAACCCATAAAGAAGAAAACATTCAAATAAGAACCTATAAAAAAGAAAAATCAGACAGTTTAGAAACCGTCTGATTCATATAAAATTTATCTAAAAACCTGTAACGCTATTTCAGTACGAGACATAACATAACTAAGATTTTCGCAAATCCATTTTTATTTTAGATACTATTACTTGTGTTGATCTAATTGAAGGATAATGACCTTATTTGATTATTAGGTCTGACTGCAAGGTCAATACCGAAGGAATAAAAGACAAAATTTTGAGGATTATTTGCTTTGCGAAGTTTCTAACTAACTAATTCAATTCTGAAGGTACAAATTTTTGTAGCAAAATTCAAATAGGATTTGCTCACAAATCTTGCCACCATTACAACTAGATAGATAATTGTAGAGTTTTATAGAATTATTAGTATAGGACTTTCGCAAGCACTTTTAGAATGGAATAATATTTCATTCTTTTCTTAATATAAGGTTTTTGAATCCTATATTACGGAAAAATAGGTTGGTTGAATAGAATAAAATTTGGTACTATTTTAACTTTACGAAAGTCATATATTATTTTCTATTATTTTTTGGTTACTCACTTTTTAGAAACAGTCAAAGCAAACTGAATGTAGAAAAATTACAAATTATTAAGTGATAAATTGCAAATGAATTAGTATTTTGCGTTTGTATATCATTGCTGTTCGTTCATTCAAAAACTTTGTTTTGCATATTCATTTATCATTTATATATCATTTATAATTCGTTTATAACTTATTCAGTCAAAAAATGTCGCATTTAGAAAACTTACAAAATACCATTTCGGAACTTCAAACGCAAAGCAAAACCCTAAACTCTTTGACAGAAGTCTATGCAAAAGCCGAAAAGACAGAAGAGAATTATAGACAAAATTTGGAGCTTTTCGAAAAACTGCGACTACAATTAGAAAGTTATGAAAATCTGTTAGACCAAAAGATAATTTCGATTTCAAAACAAAATACCGATTCGGTTTCGGCACTTCAAGCTACCAATCAGAAAATTGAACAAACTGAAAGTCAGATAAAACAAACCAGAGAAGAAATAGATGAGCAAGCCAGTTCGATAGAAGCGCATCTCAAAGAAGTAAAATCTCAAAACAAGGCTTTTTACGAACAAACACAGGATTTGTTAGTCCAAAAAACAGATAATCTAAATGCAAGTCACGAGAAATTTTATTTAGAAACAACAGAAAGAATACAAAACAGACTTACAGCACTTACACAGAAAAACGAAGATTTTTATTCGCTTACTTCTCATACTTTAGCTACACAATTAGAAAATTTAGGTAAAGAAACGACTACTTTTTATGAGCGTTCAACGGAAGGAATTAGGAATAATCTATCTGATTTTGCTTCACATACACAAGAACGAGATACAGAATTGGAGAAAATGTTGGTTGTCAAAATCAATACTATTCACGGAGAAAATCAAGCTCTTTTTTTACAAGTAAACTCACTCTCAGAAAAATTAGAAAAAACTTACAATCAGTTTAAATCTGTTTTGGATAAAATGGCTGAATTTCAGATGCAGTTTGATACAATAGGAACAAATTTGGAGAATCAGGAAAGAGAAATTTATAATCAATCCGAACTTTTAAAAGAATCTCAAATAAGTCTGCAAGAAAACCAAAAAAATCAGTTCAATACTTTTTCAGACTATCAAAAAAAGGCATTAAAGTTTATCTATGAAAATCAGAATCAAGAGTTTAAATCAATAAAAGAGAATTTAGAAAAACAATTTGAACTGCAAAGTGAAAGTTATAATCAAAATCAAATAAAATTAGAACAAGAAATTGCTACACAGCAAAAAAATCAACTTGTTTCTCTTCAAACGGCTCAAAATGAAGCGATTGTTCCAATACAAGAACAGATTTCAGAAGAATTAAATTTACAAAAGACCGAATTAGAAAAGTTAGTTAAACTGGATAAATTAGATAAGATTTCTACCTTTCAAATCATTACCTTTGTAGGAATGCTAATTAATTTGGCTTTACTTATTTATTTGCTAATAAAGTAGGTTTTTTGTCGCTCGTGAGGACACGAGCAACGGAAGAATTTTAAAGTTTTACAAAACTAATAGAGTAGCCTAATTTATCAAGTCAAATTTTTTGCTATCTCAAATAGGAAATAAAACCGTTGCTTGTGTCCCCACGAGCGACCAGCAAACGATAAAATGAATTACATCGGCTCAAAACTTCGTCTTTCGGATTGGATAGTAAAAATTATTACTCAAAAGTACAACGCTTCAAATCCTTCAAAACCACTTTCAAAAGCTATCTTTGCAGAACCGTTTGCAGGAACAGGAATCATTAGTAGAAAACTAAAAACATATGTAAATCAGATAATTGCGAATGATATAGAACCGTACAGTTATGTTTTACTCAAAAATTATATTGAAAACGTAAAAGCTATTCCGAATGAAAGAATAGATTTTTTGATGGAAGAATTGAATAATTTATCTGTAAAAGAAGAAAATTTTAATCAAAAAAATGGTTTTATTTATCAAAATTATTGCGAAGGAAGTGGAAGTGAAAGAATGTATTTTAGTGATGATAATGGAAGAAAAATTGATGTAATCAGACAAAAAATAGAAGAATGGAAAGTAAACAGATTTGTTTCTCAAAGTGAATATTTCTTCTTACTCACAAGTTTATTAGAAAGTGCAGATAAAGTAGCAAATACAGCTTCTGTTTACGGAGCATTTTTAAAACAACTCAAAAAATCGGCTCAAAAAAATCTAGTTCTTTCTCCTGCTTATTTTCCTATTACAAAAAACCAAAAAAATCAAGTTTTTAAAGAAGATGCAAACAGTCTGATAAAGAAAATAAAAGGCGATATTTTGTATTTAGATCCACCTTACAACAATCGCCAGTACGGAGCAAATTATCATATTCTGAATACGATTGCGCTTTATGATGATTTTGAGCCAAAAGGAAAAACAGGTTTGAGAGAATATGAAAAATCGAAATACTGCCAAAAAAGTGAAGTAGAGAAAGTTTTTGAAGATTTAATCAAACATGCAGATTTTGAGTTTATTTTTTTGAGCTACAACAATGAAGGCTTGATGAATCTAGAAACCATAAAAAGAATAATGAGTAAATACGGTTCATACTCGTTAGAAAAAACAGAATACCAACGTTTTAAAGCTGATAAAGACATCAATAGAGAACACAAAGCCAATGCAACAATGGAATATTTGCATATTTTGAGGAAGTGAATTTTATGTTTTATTATTTACACGTAAGATTATTCATTTGGCACAAAACCATCATTAATTTTCTCTATCAATTCAATCAAATGATTTTTAACTTTTCGTTTTGTAAGATCAATACAAACTATTTTATCAAGAATCAAATTTTCAACGTAAATTGAAGTAGAAGTAAACCAAAATGCGTCTTCAAAATTCTCATCAGATATGGTAGTAATTAGATTTTTACTGTCAAATCTTTCTTTGTTTTGTATTTCATAATCTACTTTGCGCCACTCTATTTCTTCATCAAAATAGTCTTCGGTACGATGAGCAAACTCTCCACCACTAGAAGTATAAGTTACATTTTTATCGATACAAATTTTTACTACTGGTGGAATTAACTCTTCGTCTTCTTCATTAGCAATCGTAAAAGCAATCCAATCATTATTCGGTAAATCAGATTCCCAGTTCGGATTATTTCTGATTTGGACGTAGTATATTTTTTTTCTGTTAATTCTGCCAATGAGTTCCATATTATTCGATATTTTTATTCATTTCTTCATACAATTCAGTACAAATGCTTTTTAGTTTTTCTGTTGGTTCGATCGTGGTTTCTATCTCTTTTATATTTCCAAAAGTTTTTAACTCTTTCTCTAGTTCAGTTATCAATTTTAATTCTTTTTCTGACCATATTTCTTGAAACCAATTTGCTTCTAAATCAACAATTCCAAACCAATCTTTTATCCAAAATTTATAAAGAGGCTTTTCCATACGATTAACTTTCGAATTTATTCTCTTTCTTATAGAGGTAGAAAATTCATTTTGTATTTTTTCATCAAATTCTTTAGTTAAAATTTTAAAGCTTTGCCTTTTAAAAGTTGTTATCCAATCAGCACCTATTTTCTCTGCTAATCTATCCACTTGCACACTCCAAATTGTCGATTGTTTCTCTATCTTATACTCATTTTTAATTGATTCAGATATTCTTTCGGTAAAATTACACTTGTTATTTCTACCTATTTCGTATCCTACAAGAAAGGAGTAAACTGTATCTTTATTTTCTATGCCTGTGTACATTCCAATTCTTAATGTGAAACTCAACAATGACTCTAAATCTTGTTTCTCCATTTTAATAAATAGTATTTTTAAATATAGAACCAAATAGTTGAAAAATCTAAACCTTCAAAACCTCCAAACTATCTTCCTTATCTTTAGCAAGTTGAATTTTGAGTTCTTCTAATGAATTGTATTTTTCTTCTGGTCGCAAAAATTTCACAAACTGCAACGTCAGATTTTTATCATAAATATCTTTGTTAAAGTCAAAAATATTTACTTCAATGGTTTGTTTGAGGTTTTTTCCTATCGTCGGACGAACACCAATACTTAGCATTCCAGCATAATATTCGTATTTATGAAAAATCCGAACGGCATAAATTCCTTGTTTTGCAACAAGTTTGTGTTTATCAGTTAGTTTTAAATTTGCTGTTGGATAGCCGATTGTTCTTCCGATTTGCTTTCCTTTTACTACTTTTCCAGTAATGGAAAATTCATATCCCAAAAGTTCGTTGGCTGTTTCTATATCTCCTTCAAAAAGTGCTTTCCGTATTCTTGTGCTACTAATAGCGTTTTCTTCAATATCTTGTCGTGGAATTTCTTCTACTTTAAATCCAAATTTGTCTTCATTTTCTTTTAAGTAATCAAATCCTCCTTCTCTGTTTTTTCCAAAACGATGATCATAACCAATCACAAACTGACGAGTTTGTAGCTTTTTTTGAATGATTCTTTTAATAAAATTTTCGGAAGAAGTTTCTGCAAAACGCTTTGTAAACGGAATTACACACAAATGATCAATTCCCAAATCTTCTAATAAAATCGCTTTTTCTTCCAGAGTAGTCAGTAATTTTAGGTCTTTTTGTTCTGGAAAAAGAACTAAACGAGGGTGAGGGTGATATGTCAAAACTACCGTTTGAGCATTTGGAGTACGTTTTTTTAGGTTGATAACGTGTTGAATAATTTTTTGATGTCCTAAATGTACGCCGTCAAACGTTCCACTTGTTAGGATTGTATGTTGAAGCTGAGGAAAGTCTGAAACCTTACGGTAAATTTTCATTTAGGAAGAAGCAAGTTAATGAGTAGAAATTTGGAAATAAAAGTAAAGGTAAAATAATCAATTAGCAATTAAAAACTTTTAATCAATTAGAAATTACAAATTAAAAATTACGATAAATTCTATTACAAATCAACAATAAATGATAAAGGATAGTTTTATTTCATTCTGTATTTATTCATTTCCCTCTCCTCACGTCCCTAATCCCTCGCCCCTAGATTCTCATTTCCTCGCCCCTACCTCCATTCCATAAAGTGTATATGTCCTATATCTTTCTTTTGCAAAATTTTGAGAAAGCTCTGACGATAAACTATTCTCTATCATAAAGGCGTGAATAAAAGCAGAAAAACCATCTTTTTTTGCTTGTTCGGCTACTTTGTAGGTCATTACATGTCCTAATCCTTTGTAAAAATCATCTTGATTTCTGCCTATTGTTTTACAAACTAATTGCTTTTCGGATTTTGAGTTAATAGATAAATTACTGTTTGAATAACAAAAAATAAAGCCTACAATTTTGTTTTTGTCATTAATTTTATGCTCTGCAATCAAAAAATAATTAGGATTAATTAGTGATTTTATTGGCAAATATTTCTCTTTAAAACTCTCCAAACTAATAGGTGTATAAAGAAAATTTCGTTCAAATAAATTGCTTACAAAAGGAAACAGGTTTTCTAATTCCTGCTCAAAATTATCTAAATCAATTTTTCTTATAATTATAGTTGAGTTTTCTAATCGCTTTTGTTGTCGCAAAGTTTCCTCATTTCCATAATTCATTTCTGTATCAAGAAGTGAAAAATAATTTGCAATCGGCTTGAAATTATGATGCAAGAACTGTTTGTTGTAATAATTTTGATGAATAGGTTCTAATAAAAAAGAATGTTTTAAACTTTTTTCTAAAGTTGTATTTCTATCAAAATTCAGAAAACGATATTCATTCCACGTTGAACCATTCATAGGAGCAATTAAAAACTCTGCTTTCAGTTCTTTAGCTTTCTGTTTACAAAAATCTACAATTTGAGAACAAATAAAATAGTAGTTTTCTAAGTCGTTTATACATTCATAATTTCCAATACAAAGTGTTTTTTTGTTTTGATAAATCAAATTAGGATTTTGATAAATGGCAAAATAACCTTTTGTATTTTCATTATCTTCAATATCTATAACAGAATAAACTCCTTCTAAAAACTCTTTAGGAAAATAATCGCTTCTTTTAAATTTTAATTCTTCTTCTGAATAAATTTGATTTACAAAGTGAAGGTGTTTTTCTGATTCTGTTTTATTGGTAATATCTATTTTCGTGATTTCTATTTGTAAAGTAGGCATAAGTAGAAGACAGTTTTTTAAAACCTCGTTGACGGCGAAGCCTTAACGACGGTTGTTATAGAGTAGAAAATAAAGAACTAACTAAAAAAAGTGCAATAATTACTGTTGCAGGAATTGTCAGATTATCCCAACCTTTTTTACTAATCGCTTCTGAAAAAGTGGCACAAATGGCAATTAAAAAAGCTAAACTAATTCCTGCAAAAATAGAAGTTTGATTCAGACTAAAAAACAAAACAGTTCCTATTAAAAACGCACTTCCAAAAAAAGCAACTGAACCAATAATCGTTTTACAAGGTGTCGTAATTTGATAATTGTAAGGAGGATTTGATTTAAGAAAAATTGATAAAAATGTATTTTTAGAAAAAAAAGAAAATTGCCTTTTTGATAAATTTCTTCCCAAAAGTGCAGCCATTGGGTCAGAAATAGCTAAAATTAGCATCGGTAAATAAAAATAAATCAAATTTGAGTTGATTGTAATTTCTTGATTTATATTTTGAGATAATGTAAAATCAGAAGAAAAATCAAAAGCTAAATAGGAAATATAAACAGCTAAAGGATAAGCTAAACTACCAACTGATTTGCGTTCGATATTATTTATAGAAGGTAGAAAATCAAACTTCAAACTAAGCAAAAGTAAAACTGCAAAACCAGAACAGAGAAACAAAACCCATAAGTGATGAGTGAGCAGTAATGGAAAAAGAAGTGTTATAAACCCTGTTCCAACGTGTACAAACTTACGAGTATATTCTGTTTTAATATTGAAAAAATGATATAAAATTTCAGCACTTCCAAACAAAGTCAGAAAGCCAAAAGTGAGTAGGATTGTATAAAAAAGATTGTCATCCATAGTTTTTTGATTTTAAATTTTTTGAGTAATACAAAATCTATCATAAAAGAACCCATTATCTTTTTTTGATGAATTTTGAATAGCAATCTCTTGAGTTTGATTAGAAAAATGATTTGAAATAATTCGTTCTACCATTAGATTCCAATACGCCAATTTTCCATTTTTTGCAGTAGCAGAAAGCAATGTTTTTGAAGTTTTGATAAATTTTTCTTCATTCATATATTCAAAAATATTTGACAAATTCATTGCATCAAATTCTATATTTTGATTCTTGTATTTTGTCGCTATTTCTTCTGCAAAACCTTTTTCTAAAACGATTTGAGTGGAATTAGAAAGTAAATTTTGTTTGATTTTTTGAAAATTTTCTTCTTCCAAATAATGAGGTAAATAATGAGGAAGCGTATTTTCAAAATTACCTCTAAAATCTCCACGTAACATAAACCGAAGCATAAAATTAGTTTGTGCATTCGTATCAGAGAGTTCTTTTGCCGTTTTATCAAAAATATGTTTTCCAACACTTACGCCAACTTCTCTCAAAAATTCTGGACTTCTTCCCAATCTTCCCATCAAAAAACGACTAAAAAAAATCTTGAATAAAAGTTTCCATCGCCACGTATTCCATTTTCGATTATAAAATTTTATTTGTTCTCGCTGCGATTTAGGTTCAAAAATTCCATCAATTTCAGGTTGAGAATGAATAAAAGGTAAAACTCTTTGACTAAAAAGAAGTAAATATTTTTCAAACTTTCCTTGATAAATAATTCCATTTTTAATCAAATTAATATCAGTTTCAAAATAGGTTTTTGCAGAATGGGAAAGTTCAGTTTTTAGTTTTTCAAAGGTTCTGATTCTAAAATCTTCATAATTTTCTTTATTTTTTTTATCATTTTGATAACCTAAAAAAATCAATATTTCTTCGTAGCTAAGTTGTTCAATTAAGATTTTTTTGAGTTCAATAAGATACAACTGAACTTCACTTACATCACAAATCACGAGTAATTTTGGATTTTTTACAAGCAATGAAAAACTGTTATCTCCTGCCGAACCAATAGATAAAACAATGCTATTTGGTTGTAAATCAATGTTTTGTAATAAGAAATCTGCATCTTCCCAACAACATGCATAACGCAAAACCTTGAAATCTACTTTTTGAGTTAGGTCGTTTCTTTGTTTTATTTTTTGTGTTGTTGTGTTCATTTTTATTGTATTACATTCTAATTTTTAAATTCTGACTTCTAACTTTGTTTGATTCTAACTTCTAAATTCTGACTTCTGACTTTGTTTGATTCTAACTTCTGACTTTATTTAATTCTAACTTCTAAATTCTGACTTCTGACTTTGTTTGATTCTGACTTCTAACTTTATTTACCTCTCCTGTACTTCCGTCCATTTCTATTTCATCGCCTGTCTTCAAAAACTGTAAAAGTCCTGAAAGCCCGACGATACAAGGAATGCCCATTTCTCTAGAAACGATTGCCGAATGGCTCAAAACACTTCCCCTTTCGACCAAAATAGCCGAAGCAGTAGGAAACAAAACCACCCAACCGGGGTCTGTACTTGTCGTTACCAAAATATTACCATTCAAAGATTCTAGTTCGTCAGGATTATTTACAACTTGCACTTTTCCACGAACAATTCCGTGGCAGCAGCCAATTCCTTTTAGTGTTTTTCCTTCTATATTTTCTATTTTCTTTTTACTAAAAAAATCAGTTGCATGATAGGGCAAACCGTAAGATGCGAAACGTTCGGAAGGAACAGCTAATTTTTGATAATCTTCAAATTCTTTTTTTTCGAAGATGGATAAGAGAAGCGATATTTTGAGTAACACTTCGTCCTTCTATAAACGCAAAAATCTCTCCTTTGGTCAGGTAAAATACATCTCTTTCGCTTTCAATAATTGACTCTTCAAAAAACCGTTTTCCTATGTGTGTGAAAATTTCTCTAACGATTCCGAATGCTCTAGTTCGCTCATAACGTAGATTTTCCCTTGCGCTGACAAGTTCTCTAGCTTTTTTGAGTGTGTTTTTGAAAGTCAGTTTTTGTATAAATTTGTGCTTTAGATTTTCCTCAAATATAGATTCTGCTTGCTTTCTTATCTGCTCTTCGTGATTGGTGCTAAGATTTGATTGATTAATATTTGTTTCTGTATAAGACTTTAAAATCTTAATAAATTTTGCAGGATTTTGAGTATAAGAAACTGTTTCCAGCTTTAACTCTCCTACACAACGCTCTCCAAAATCGTTTATAAAACTGTCTATTTTTTGTTTTAAATGTTGCTTATTATTATATTTTATTAATTCTTTTTCATTATTCAAATTCTCCCAAATTGTTTGAGCAGAATGAGTAATAAAAAGTTGTTTTAGTTCTTTATCTGATTGAATAAAAGTAGCAATTTCAATAGTTCTATGAATTGGTTCAACGGAAATAATATTACTACTTCCACAAAGCAAATCATTATGAATATTTTGATACTTGCCAGATTGTTTTTGTTCTTTAGTAAGGAATTTTTGACTTCGTTTTTGTAACATTCCATACCAAATCATCGCAAAAAAATCATTTAATAACGGAGCTTTCCATTCATTCAATAATTTTTTCTCAAAATTGAGATACAAATACATCAGCTGGTGAGCATCTTTTTCATAGAAGTCAATTTGTTTGTATTCCGAAATTATTTTTTCAACATCTTCAAAAAATTGCTCTCTCTTTTTCGGTAAATTTCTAAATCTAAAAAACATAGTTGCTGCCGTTTTTGTAATTTTCCACCACGCCAACGTTTTCGAAATTTTGTTATTTTGTTGAGATTCTGGAATATCAAAACGCTCTTTTACGCCCATCATTTTTTCCATAAAACGAGCATTCAGACTATACCCTGGTAGAAGAGCAAGCATATAATACCACGTTTTGAGATTGTAATACACCCTTCCATTGATAAGCCCTAACGTATTTTCAAAGATTTTTTCATTTTCTTTAATGATTTTTTTATCTACTCCCATATAATTTGCAAAAAGTGAATATGCCGTTTTATAAGAAGAACTAATAAACGAAAAAGTAAGAGGTGTAGTCGTGTTTGGATAGGATTCTACAATATTACTATTGTCCCAAAGCGTATATTCTCCTCCGTTTTGTTGAGTTGTAAATGTATTTTGAAGACCTGTAATGGGACGAGTTTGTAGGAAATAAATTGTGTTACCTTTTACACAAAATTCTATATCTTGAAACTTTCCATGCTCTCTATGAAGAGTTTTTAAAGCATTGTTTACTTCCAAAATTTGAGATTTATTGAGCGAAGCAGTAGTTTGTCTTTCTACATCAGCATTCTTCTTTTTTATAATTGTACTTTTTATAGAATTATCTTTTTTACTTACAACAAAACTATCTGCTTCTAATTCTCCAGAAACCAAACCTTCTCCAATTCCGAAGACTGAATTGATGAGTGTTTCTTTTCTACTTCCATTTCCACTTGTAGGATTTATTCCAAAAGCAACTCCTGAAACATCGGCATCAATCATTATTTGAATGATAATAGCTATTTTAGGTTTGTCATTTTTATCAAAATTTTCTTTTAAATTATTTTTATAGGTTTTTATTCTTTCAGAATTGACAGAGTTATAAACTTCTTGAACAGCTTTTTTTAATTCTTCAATCTGATTTTTTACGAATAATTTAGTTTCAAACTGTCCTGCAAAAGAAAGCGTTTTTCCATCTTCTTCGATAGCAGAAGAACGAACAGCGAAAAACTGACTTTTAATAGTTGATTTTTGCTCAAAGTGAATTAAAATATCTTTTAACAAATCCTGTAAACTATTTTCGTCTTTAATTAACTCTTCAATAGTATCAAAAGGAAGCACAATCCATTCTGGAACGTTTAAGTTTAATTTTTGAAGGTGCAAAAGTCCGTTTGCTTTTCCTCCAATTTGTTGTAAAATGGAATCATCAAAATTAGTTGTGGAAGAAAAGAATTTTTGCATAATTGATAAACGATTGCTAAGGTCTGATTACAGACCATTATCAACGTTGAAAAAAGTAAAGTTTAAATTAAATTTTTAATCATCGGAATTGCTCCCAAAGTGAGGTACATCATTATTGTCCAAAGTCCTGATGAAATCTCAATCGCTTTTGCTGATTTTTTGGTCTGTTTATTCAAGAAAAAGAAGGAAGGAACAAGGAAAATTATAAAGAAAATAGTTAAAATTATAAATCCTAAGTTTCCATAATCTGCAAAATACGACGCTACCAAACTCAATAAATAGGTGCAGAAAAGTATCAAAATCCATAAATAAGTAGCTTTTTTTGCTCCTAAAAGACTGGAATAACTCAAAACTCCTTCGGCTTCGTCATCTTTTATCTTTATTTTTCTACCGATTTCCAAAACTACTCCGTTCATATACGAAACGGCAAAGAAAAACAATAATCCTTTTGGTGCAGTTTCGTTTTCTAAAAGCCAGTCCAAACCACTTGCATACACATCAACCAACGGAATAATGAACATGTGAGAAACGACGTACCAAAACTGGTGTTTTCTTAGCCATTCTTCGATATAAAATTCTTTTGTCATAAAAAATAAATACACCATTACGAGTGCATACAAAAAAAGCATTTTAGGAAAAAAAATTGCATTAATCGCTATTTGCAGCACAATGACGATGATTGCAATGTTTCGAAGTTCGGAAAGCTTTACCAAACCACGAGGAACAGGAAGGTTTTTTCGGTACGCTGCATCGTCTTTTGCATCTTTAAATTCATCAAAAATTCTGACCAACAAAAAAAGTGTAATTGTTGTGAAAATTCCTATCAAAAAGGCTTTCATACTTACAAAATCGCTTTCTCCTCTGCTAATTCTGGAATAAGAAATAGCTGAAAAACTAAAAGCTGTAATCAAAATTCCGTGTGCTAGAAGTGGAAAACGCTCCTTTTGATAAATATAAAGCCGATTAAATAAAGAAGAATTATTTTCTTTCTCGTTTGAAAATTCGTTTTTTAGTATTGTGTGTTCTTTCAAAATTGGATTATTTTTTATGCTTTCACATTCTAAAAAATGTGCTACAGAAATGCGTTACGAATACGTTATGTTAGTTACGAAATTTATTATGTAATCTGTTGCATATTATTTTTATAAAACTGACTTTTCAAAATTAGAAAACTAAAAGCTATCTGTTTTGGTTAGGCAAGTAGATTTACAAACTTTCAAATTAGATTGAAATCTAAATAAAATACGAAAGGAAATTAGGATAAAATTTTGTATTTTTATAAGAAAATCTACTACGAACAATCAACTTTTAATAAGAAAAATAAATATATAAAGAAATGAAATTAGACGAAGCAAAAGAAAAATTTATTCAAGCGTGGGGAGTTTTGGGTACAAGTTGGGGAATAAGCCGAACGATGGCACAAATTCATGCCCTTTTACTGGTTTCTGCTGACCCTCTTAGCGCACAGGAAATTATAGATACACTTTCTGTTTCTCAAGGAAGTGCAAATATGAATTTGAGAGCTTTGATAGACTGGCAACTTATTGAAAAAAACGGTAAAGATAGGAGAAAGAAAAGAATATTTTTCGGCTGAAAAAAATATGTGGGAAATCACGAGAAGAGTAATGAGAGAACGCAGAAAGCGAGAATTAGAACCTATTTTGAAAATGTTAGAAGACGTGAAAAATGTAGAAATTACAGATAGTTCGGAAGATGACAAAGGTAAATTAGAAACAAAAGAACTTTTAGTACAAAAAAATAAAGAAATAGAAGAATTTAAAGATATGATGAACCAAATAGATTCGTTTGCCAATCGTGCCGAAAAAGCATTAGATGTGATGATAAAGGCTTCGGAGTCTAAGATTGTTGAGCGTTTTTTGAAGTAAATTTTACCACTAAGGCACTAAGGGAATAAACAGTTTCACAAGATAACAAATACAGTTTGATACAAGAAAATTAAGATTCTATGAAGATTTTCCTACTATTGTTTTAGCAAAGCGATACCAAAAAAAATGTAACTGTCAGCTACATATTTTATTCTTCTCTAAAAGAATTTACATAATCTTGTGCATCTAAATTCCAGATTCCTTTTCCAGTTCCAATAAAATCATCCAAAACACGCAAAGTCTTTTTTTTGCGTTCAACATTTTCAAAAACTTCTTTGAGTATAAACTCTAATTCTTCTGTATTCAGTTTTCGAATTTGTTCTATGATAGATTGTACAGTTGATGTATTCATAATCTTATTTTTTTTAGTTCGATTTTTAGGTTTATAATCTTCATAACGTTTCAAGTCAATCAACAGTTTTATTACTTTTTCAATAACTCAATAATCTGTTCTAAATCTTTTATTTTACTTTGCAGCATTCCATTTTTCTCTGTCAAAACTTCAACTTCCTTTGCTAGTTTTTCATTCGCTTCACTTCCATAACTATAATAATTTCCTATTATAAAACCTACTTGTGCGTTATCATTATGACTATTCGTAATCGCTAAATGGTCGGGTAAAAAATCTTGTAAAGGAACATCTAAAACTTTCGCAAAATTTGCTATTTGCTCTACCTCAACCGAAACTTGATTGCGCTCTAAGCGAGAATAAGCAGAAGCAGAAAGACCCAATAAATCAGCCATTTCATTTTGTGTAAGTTTTCGTTCTTCTCTAGTAGAAAAGAGTTTATTTCCAACTTTCATTTTCATAATCAAAAATAGGTTTTAAATATTCGCAAATAGATTTTTATAATTCTAAAGATATCGCTTTTTTTGTGAAAAATGAAATTAATTTAATAAAAATACCATTATCAAAAATTTATTTATTCTCCTATTTCTATTTGTCGTAATGTCTGCACAAGGTCAAACTTTTACTAAGCATAATTTTAAAGTACAAACTCCTTGTACTTTGACAAATGTATTGAATACAAAAAGTGCTAACAATGACGATGTTGCTGTATATCAATGCATGGAACAAACTCAAAATAGTGTTACCATTTATCGTATCAGTGTTATAACTTTTCAAGAACAAGTTTTAGATGAAGATTTCTATATTCAAGAAGTAAATAGAGATTATAGAGAAATGGGGCAGTCTTCTAAAATTATTTTATTCAAGAACAAAAAATCTGTAACATTTATAGAAGACGTAAATATAGAGGGTAATGAATTGAAACAAATTACCCTTTCCTTTTTGCATAAGAATAAAGCCATTTCATTAGTTGTAGTTTCGAATAATTCAAATATTTCTGACTTGATGACTAAATTTCAAAATCAATTTTACTTCCTTTAAAATCTTAAATCTTAAATATGAAATTTCTACAAAAGATATTTTTTGTGTTACTTTTAATCAATTTAGCTGCCTGTCAAAATAGTGAAAATTATTGGGACGGAAAAACAGATATTACACAATTCTATGGTAAGAAGGGGGTAAAAAGTAAAAAGGTATATATTCAACGCCCTGATTTAGCGAAAACTCTAATTACTGAAATAAATTATCACGAAAACGGAAAGACAAGTGATTCTACTTACTATAATCATAAAATAAGGGGTAATAAGTCAGATTCTAAAGAAACATTTTTTTATGATAGTAGTGGAGTGAAAATTAGAAGATATCAAATAGAAGAAAATGTATCTTCAATGACATTTGGTAGTGGAGCGAACATGCAAGAAGTTGTTATGAATTTTTCTTATAAAGGAAAAAGTATTCCATATAATAAGTATGAGATGAACGAAACTTTTATTAACGGCAAATATGATAGGCTTGATGTAATTTATTATTTACCTAATAGTGATAAAAAATATGAATTTAACACGAAATATAAATATGATAGTGATACGTCTTATACAAGTGTAGAAGTTCAGCCTGATGGAGATGTTTTAAATACATATGGTATTGACGACAAATATGGTAATACAATAAAATATGAAAACGACAAAGAAATCCTCTATTGGTATATGTATGATTATGATGCAAAAGGAAATATAATAGACCGAATTGATGCAGTAAGAGGAATAAGGAATACTAGTCAATATTATAGAGGAAAGCTGGTTCAACAGAATAATTATGAGGCTATTAATAGAGAATGGGTTTTGACAGACATTTATAAGTATGTATATAATGAAAAAGGACATCAAACTCTATATACATACCAAGATAGAAGTAGTATAAGATCATCTAAATGGGTTTATCAATACAATGAGCAAGGTTTGAAGACTGAAATAAAATCTATAAAAAATGACACTTACGATGGAAAAGAGTTATATAAATATAATAAGGAAGGTCTTATTATTAATAAAAAGGAGTTAGATGAAAATGATACTTTAACAAAAGAAGAAACTTTTAAATATGATGATAGAGGAGTGTTAATTTTTGCAATAGGAGAAAATAAGGAAAAAGCACAAACTAGAGAGAGCAATTATGATTATAATAAGAATGGATTATTAGAAAAACAAACTTCAAAAACAGACGGAAAAGTAACTTACGAAGAAATATATGAATATGAGTTTCAACAATGAAGATTAAATCAAATAAAAAAGGATTATAAAAAACTGTAATCCTTTTTTCATTCAAACTACTTCATCTTAGGATAACAAAAATAATTTTTAGTAACAGCTTGTGTAAGTGACTGAAGATAAGGAATATCGGAAGCATTTGTAATGTCTATCACATCGCCATTTTTCTTCAAAATACAAATTTCTTCGCCTGTTCCGAGTGCGTAGGCTGAATTACTAATTGTTCCTTCACAAACTAAAAAAGAAAGCTCATCATCACTTATTCCAAACTGTTTTTTTACCTTTTCTTTTACTTCATCTTTAAAATTTTGGTCTAATTTCTCTGTCGTTAAATGCGTTTTGAAAAGACGACGATTTACTAACATGTTGCTAAGCGAAGAAAGAATTTTGTCTTCGCTTTTTGTCCAAACTTTTATACTCGTCCAAATATCATAATCATCTAATTGTACAAAAAAATCTAACACGTTACTTTCTTCCTTAAACTGACACAAATTAATTTCGTTTTCTAAGAAAAAACAAAGTGAAGGAGTAGAGAATAATTTGCTATCATGTTGTACCAAAAACCTAGCTCTTCGTATCGTTTGAATAAGCATTTGTTCGGTCGAAACGGTTGTTTTGTGTAGATAAACTTGCCAATACATCATTCTACGAGCATTTAGGAAATGTTTAATACTATAAACTCCTTTCTCTTCTACTACTAAATTATCATTACTCAAATTTAGCATTCTAATAATTCGCTCTCCTCCAATTGTTCCTTCCGAAACGCCTGTAAAAAAACAATCTCGTTGCAGATAATCCATTCTATCGACATCAATCTGACCAGAAACAAGCTGATGAAAAAAAGGACGATGATACTTTCCTTTAAATATTTCTATTGCCGTTTTGAGTTGTCCGTTAAACTGCTCATCTAATTTTTCCATTATCAAAAGTGATAATTCCTCGTGATGACAATCTTTCAAAATGGTACACTCCAACGCATGAGAAAAAGCTCCATGACCCACATCGTGCAACAGAATTGCAATCAAAGCCGATTCGTATTCTTTGTGAGAAATTTTGTGTTCTTTCAAACGCAATGTATCTAAAGCCATTCGCATCAAATTCATAGCTCCCAAAGCGTGATGAAAACGAGTATGCAGCGCACCTGGATAAACAAATTCGGTAAGTCCTAACTGTTTTATTCTTCTCAAACGTTGGAAATAAGGGTGATTGATAAGTTTCAAAATTAGTTTTGTAGGAATGCGAATAAAACCATGAACAGGGTCGTTGATGATTTTTCTTTGTTGTGGATAATCGTTCATAAAAGAATAAAATGTGTAGCCGATAGGTTAGCTTCGCTGATTTGCAATTCTAAGCTGTCGTGTGGGTATGATAATTTTTATATTTTTACAAAAGTACAAACAAAAAAACTCTTCAAAGTTCTTATATTTTGTATAAAGAATTTTGAAGAGTTTTTGGAAATCCTTGTGAATAATGAATAAAAACGGCTTCTCACTCTAAAGAGCAATGCTGTTAAGCTAAGACTTGTAGTTATAATTTTACTCCTTTAGGAGTTCAATATTGGTAGAAAAATATAAAAAATGAATCTTCATTTACTCCGTAGGAGTTGTATATTGATATTTTTGTTTGATTAAATTCAAAATGCTACCAATATGAAGTTCCTAAAGGAACAAACGACTTTTCTGTTAGCTTTTTTCTACCAATATAAAGTTCCTACGGAATATAGTTTTTTAGCCTAACAGCTTCTCACTCTAAAGAGTGAGCTACAGAAATGCGTTATATTTTTTAAGCATTAAAACGCTCTTTCAATTTTTTCCCAATTGATTATTTTATAAAAATTTTCAATATATTCTGCACGCTTGTTTTGATAATTGAGATAATAAGCGTGTTCCCACACATCAAGACCCAAAATAGGTGTTCCTGCTTTTTCGGCAAGGTTTTTCATAAGTGGATTATCTTGATTTGGAGTAGAAGTGATGAAAAGTTTTCCATCGTTTGCTTTACAAAGCCACGCCCAACCCGAACCGAAAACTCCTTTTGATTCTTCGGTAAATTCTTTTTGAAAGGCTTCATACGAACCAAAATCTTTTTCTAAAGCTGCTTTAAGATTTCCTGTTGCCATTTGATTTTTTGGAGATAACGATTCCCAGAAAAGACTGTGATTGTAGTGTCCACCTCCATTATTTCGAACGTCAGTATCGTTTTCGCCTACATTTTCTAGTATTTCTAATAGATTTTGATTGGCAAAATTAGTTCCTTCAATCGCTTTATTTAGTTTGTTTACGTAACCTTGATGGTGTTTTCCGTGATGAATTTCCATTGTTTGCTTGTCAATATTTGGTGCAAGAGCAGCAAAATCGTATGGCAAAGCTGGCAGTTCGAAAGGAGATTTGAGCGTAAAGAGTCCGTTTTCTTGTAGCATTGCTGTCGAATCTACATCGGTTGTAGTGTCCGTTTTTTTGGAAGAATCACAAGCCGAAAAAGGATTTATGATAAGTCCGATAGTGGCAAGACCTGCCGTTTTGAGAAAAGTACGTTTGTCCATTGACATAAAAAATGTTTTTTTAAGAGTTAGAGTGTAGTTGTAACTTATGTTCAATAATTGATTTTTTGATAAAATAGTTTTAAGAATTTTGGTTTAGCAAGTTATCAATTTTTCAGTTCAATAAAAATAGACAAAACCAATACTTATTCGTTACTTTGTAAATTGAAGATTAAGAAAGACGATTTTAAAATAAATATGAGTTCAGATAATTCAGATAAGTATCAAGTTTATACTTTTCCAAACGGTATTCGTTTGGTTCATTGTCAGGTCAATCATACCAAAATAGCACATTGTGGTTTTAGTTTGGAAGTGGGAAGTAGAGATGAACAAACACATCAAGAAGGAATAGCACATTTTTGGGAACACATGGCTTTCAAAGGAACTCAAAAGCGAAAAGCCTTTCATATTATCAATCGTCTTGATGCCGTTGGTGGCGAACTGAATGCCTTTACGACAAAAGAAAAGATTGTTTTTTATGCTTCTGTTTTGGACGAGCATTCCGAAAAAGCGATCGATATTCTTTCCGATATTGCTTTTCGTTCCATTTTTCCAGACAAAGAAATAGAGAAAGAACGAGGTGTTATTTTAGAAGAAATGGCAATGTATAAAGATAATCCTGTAGATTTATTAGATGATGAGTTTGATGAGGTAGTTTTTGGGAATCACGCTTTAGGAAAACAAATTTTGGGTACAAGTGAAAGTGTAAAACGTTTTAAAAAGAATGATTTTGAAGAGTTTGTCAAACAGAATTTGGATACAAGTCGTCTTGTTTTTTCTTCGGTTAGTCGTCTGCCATTTGAGAAAGTAAAGAAAATGGTAGAGAAATATATTGCTGATATTCCTACTTTTTCTTCCACATTATATCGAAATCCTGCACCATTTATAAAAGCTCAACATATTACAAAATCAAAATCCATTTCACAGGCGCATTGTATGATTGGAGGAACTTCTTATAATCTGCACGACAAAAAACGCATTCCATTTGCTCTTTTGAACAATTATTTGGGAGGACCTGCGCTTAATTCTCGCCTAAATCTTTCGCTTAGAGAAAAGTACGGTTTAGTTTATTCTGTCGACTCTGGTTTTTCTGCTTATAGTGATTCTGGAATGTTCGCTATTTCGTTTGCTACAGAAAAAAAGAATTTGAATAAAAGTTTGAATTTAGTCTTAAAACAATTAAATTTATTAAAGGAAAAAACATTGGGAACTGGACTTTTTCACACAGCAAAACAGCAATTTAAGGGACAAATAGCGATGTCAAGTGAGAGTAATTCTGGACTAATGATAGGAATGGGAAAATCGTTTTTAGATTTTGGTAGAATGGTTTCTCTACAAGAATTTTTTGATCAAATAGATGCGCTTACTGTTCTGGATTTGCAAGATATTGCACAAGAAATTTTTAGAGAGGAAAATTTGCATCGCTTGATTTATATGCCTGATGGTACGCAAGAGGAGGAATAAATGATTAAATCTTGACAGCCAAAATAGTAATATCATCACGCTGCTCTACGCCCCAACTATGCGTTTTGAGTTCGTCGTTTAGTTGTTCTCGCTGAACTGGAAGTGGTAATGTTGCATTTTTTTCTAATAATTCTAACAAACGTGTAGTTCCAAATTTCTTGTTGTCAGAATTTTGTTGGTCACTAAAACCGTCTGTCATAAGATACAAACAATCTCCTTTCATAAGATACAAATCCTGTGTAGTAAATTCTTTGTTTTTTCTATCTCTTCCTCCAATAGATTTTACATCTCCTCTCAAACTTTGTAAAAGAGAATTTTGGAAATAATAAAGAGGTCTTTTTGCTCCTGTAAACTGCAAATGTGCCGTTTCGTCTGGATTAAAACTAAGCGTACAAATACAAACGTCCATTCCATCATCGTTTGACATATTATTTTGTTGCAACGATTTTTTTACTCCTTCATGTAGTCGTGTCAAGATTTGAGCCGTATCAAATATTTTTTCTTGATTCACAATTTCATTCAAAAGTGTATTTCCAATCATAGACATAAATGCTCCTGGAACACCGTGTCCTGTACAATCAATGGCTGCAATAACTGTTTTTTGTCCTTCTAATGTGTATTGATTTGTCATCCAATAAAAATCTCCCGAAACCATATCTTTAGGAGAAAAAAGTACAAAATGGTCTGCAAAAGCCTTTTCAAATTCTATGTCAGGAGGTAAAATGGCTTCTTGAATGGTTTGAGCATAACGAATGGAATCCGTAATTTTCTGATTTGTGGCAGTAACTTCTTTATTTAAGTTCTGAACTTCATCAATTTTAGTTTCCAAATCGCCTTTTGTTTTGTTTAGATCGTGATTACTTTTCTCTAAATCCAACTTTTGCTTATTTATCTTACGAGAGAAGAAAGCACCAATTCCTACAACCACTAAAAGTAAGATTACAAAAATTACAGCTACTCCAACATAAAGACGAGCTAGTTTGGTTTCAGCTTCCACTTCTTCTATCTTTTCAGTAAAAGCAGTCGTCATGGAGTCTTTTTCATACAAAAGACCTCTAATTTTGTCCATTAATTTACGAGTTTCGACTTGTGCTTCTTCAAAAGCCGTTTCGTTTTTTATGAGTTGATTAGCTAAGGCTTCTAACTCTCTTCTCAACCTACTTTTTTCTTGTGGCGTAACGCTGCTATTGTTGAGTTCTTCTGCTATGCGCTCCATTTCTGCACGAATTTTATATCCTTGTTCGGCAAGCAAACTCTTTTGAAGTTCTAAGTCATTAACTACTTTTTCTAAATTAATTCGTTCTTTTACGGCTGCTGTATCTTGCTCAATTTCCTCTTCTTTTGAATCTTCTTTTTTCTCTACTTTTTGTTTTAAAACAGGATTAGACAAATCGCCAGACAGAACAATCTTTACTTCATTATTTCTAGAATCATACGAAAACAATCTTCCATTTATTTGTTTTCCATTTATTATAAATTGCGAAGAAGAGTTTATTTTCTTACCATTCGGAATTTCCATATAAAAATTTCCAACTGCATCAGCTCTAGTTACTTTTTCATAATTTACACCTTTCCAAATTACCTCTGCACCAGCTAAAGGAGCATTTTTTTGAGCAAAAATTTGTCCTTTGAGCATTTTATCTATCTGCCTAAGTTGAATAGAAAGACCACTTCTACTCATATTGTAATCTACCAATGAATAACCTTCTTTCTCTATGTTTACTTTTTTTGGAGAGCCTTTCGAAGCTGGATATTCTATTGTAAAACCTCCATTACTATTACTTATGCCTTTTCCAATATTGGGCATAATGACGGTAACACCTTCAATAGGATTGCCTTTTGTGTCAGTAGTTGTTCCCATTATAATTTTTGTTTGTGCTAGTGCTTGATTGAAAAAGCAAAACAAAAAAAGCAATAAAAAGAAACTATTTACAGTAACAAGACGAGTAAAGAGAAAATTATTTAGTTGGATAGTTTTTGATAACATACGTAGGTAGATAGACAAATATTTAGACAAATATTTAGACAAATTTTAAACTTGAATTTTGTCTGTTTGAATAGTCTAAATCATTATTTTCGAAAAATTAATTCATATAGAAAGTAAAATTTCTCATTAGTAAAATGACAGTAGATTACAAACGGTTTTTCAAATATATAAAATCTACTCCTATCTACCTACAAAAAAAGTTAATAGGACACGTTTTAAATCAGAAAATTATCAAATTTATACATTATTTGTTGAAATAAACATCTCTAGCCTTTTTTAGTGCATTACCAAATGCTTCTGTTGATGAGAACATTTTCTTTAATGCACTTTGATAGGTTTTGGGATTACTATCCGTTTCGTTTTTAGAATCTTGATTTAATGCAAAATTAGTTTCTTCTTTTGTGTCTTTCTTACCATTACCTTTAGCTTTATTTTCTTCATTTTGGGTAATCTCTGAATCCATAGTTTTAGAAAGCATTTTGTCTTCTTTGCTCTGCTCTTCTCTAAGTTTGTCAGCTTTTTCAAAACGCTTATCTGCCTTCAACTGATAACCTACTTTTTCCTCTAAAAGACCTAAATTATTATGAGCAACTGCATCTTCTGGATCTAATTCTACTGCTTTTCTATAATCCTGCATTGCCAAAACAGTCATTCCTGCTGCTGCACGAATATAAGCACGGCTAGAATATCAATACGGATTGTCAGGTTCTAACTCCAAAGCAATATTCATATTTACGAGTGCTTCTGAAAGTTTTCCGACCGTAAAAAAAAGAACTCCACGCTCACTATACGCATTCGGATTTTCTGCTTTTTGAATAGATAAATTATAATCTTCTAATGATTTTTTGTATTCTTGTAATCTGAAATACGCATAACCACGACGAAACAATACTTCACCTTCTGAAATGAATTTTAATTCTTCTTTATTCTGGTTTTCGGCAAACTCATTTATTAAATTAGTAGAAATCTGAACAGCTTCTTTAAAATTTCCTTCCTGAATTGCTATATTTATGTTTTGAATAGTCATTTTTATTAATAGTTAATTTTATCGAATCACAAATTTATTTTAAAATCTAGTTGTTGTTATGAAAAAGATAGCGTTTATACTCTTTGTTTTTGGTTTTTGTTCTTGTAATTTATCAGAGATGAATAAAAAAGTGATGGGAGAAAAAGTAGAACATCAAGAGGAACATAAAGGAGAAAACGAAAACAAAAAAGCGCAAGGCAACCTTATAAACGATCCACGTTCACCCAACCAAAGTAGTCAGCTTGCCGTTTTGATGCGTGATATGTGGGAATATGCCGATACCTTAAAAACTCATATTTCGGATTCTACTTCTTCCAAACCTTTACCAGAATATCGACCTCAGTTTGATGATGTTTTGACAGCAATTCCGACAGATGAAAACACAAAAGGTGCTTCTTTCGATGCAATGGCAAAGATAATGCTTCAAAAATTGGATAATGTGTACAAAAACGAAAACACAAAAAAGGAACACAAAGCACAAGTAGAAGGTTTTAATTTGCTTGTCAAAAGTTGTTTGCAATGCCACGAGCAGCAATGCCCTGGACCTATTTCTAAGATTTCTAAATTGATGATAAAAGAATAAAAAAGTAAAAACAAAAATAGCTTGCAGTAAATATTTTAATGTTTACTGCAAGCTATTTTTTTATATAAATGATAAAATTATTTATCTGCCTTTTGTTTTTTTACTGTAAGAAGGTTTGTAACGAGAAATAAGTTCTAGTCCTTTAAAAAAGCTAAATAACATAGTAAGACCAATAAAAAAGAAAAGTATATAAATTAACATAAAGTCAGAATAATTAGAGCTGGTTGAATTATTATTTATGCTAAGTGTCTCAATATTGCATTATCGTTTTTAGCAGGTTGTAAAATCTATGTGCCAAAATTAACTCCAAATCTATATTCTTCTAAAAAATAATTACAAATCGTTGTTTTTCAAATGATTAGAAGTTTACTTATTTTTTTTTATTTATTTTATTTTCCATAATGGAAACCGTTTTTATCAAAAGAGAAATTTGGGTACGGATTTATGAAGAAAAGGTTTTGAAGAGTTAAACAAAAAAATCTTTACCAGATTATTTCTGATAAAGACTTCTTTGTTTTTTAAAACTATCAATAAAATGTATATTATTTCGCTGCTAATGTGTTGCTAAACTTTGAAAGCACTTTTTCACAAAGCGAACGGTTCATCAAATGAGCATATATTTGTGGTGTAATATCACGTAATCGCTTCGAAGAACCATCTTTAAATTCAATGTCAAGGGTTTTTTCGGCTAAATTATAAGCAGCCGAACGAATCATCTGGTAAGAAAAAGGGAAGTGTCGCATAATAGTGTGATTTATTGGTAAAAGATAAAGTAGTTATTTCTTTGATGGCTAAAGGGCTAAGTCAATGATAAACACAAAGAACTGTAATAGTCTATTAATATAATCATTTTTTTTGAGAAATCGTTCCATTTGCAACTAATTTTTTAATAAAAAAATAGTTAAAATCCTATTCCTTGTTTTTTACTTCGTTTAATGAAAAAAGATTTCTTTTTCTCTACTGCTTGAATAAGCAATTTGTTGTAATTTGATGTTAATAAATTTGGTAAGTTGAATAATTAATCAAAATTCACGAACTTGAACTTTAATTCAAAACTAACTCTAAACTCTACTATGTTAAAGAAAAACTATTTTTTATCCCTCTACATGTATATAGGGATTTTTGTTTTCTCTACGGCTTATTTCTCTTCCATTTCAGAAACGATAGCACAAGATGATGACAAAGAAACCAAAATAAGTGTTACCGATATTTATTCGAATGGTAAACTCTACGCTCAAAATTTACAAGGTGTAGATTGGACAAATAATGGACAATTTTATACTCGTATGGACGGAAACGCAATCGTTCGTTACGACATCAAAACGAATAAAGCTGTCGAAACTATTTTTGATGGAGATGACTCTGACCCAAAAATTAATATTTCAGAATATTCTTTTTCGGATAAAGAAGACAAAATTTTGATTCAAACAAACCGTCAAGCTATTTATCGTCGTTCGTATGTAGCTGAATTTTATGTGATTAATGTTAAAGATAAATCGGTCAAAAAACTTTCAGAAAAGGGGCGTTCTGCCTATGCAACTTTTTCTCCAGACGGTTCAAAGGTAGCTTTCTTTAGAGATAATAATCTTTTTTATACTACACTTTCAACTATGGAAGAAGTTCAGATTACCGACGACGGACTTTTCAATAAAGTTATAAATGGTGCAGGAGATTGGGTCTATGAAGAAGAGTTTAGTCTTACAAAAGCATTTGATTGGTCGCCAGACGGAAAAAATCTTGCATTTATTCAATTTGATGAGAGCAAGGTAATGGAATATAATATGCAATATTGGGCTGACAAATCACAGTTATATCCTGTTGATTATAAATTCAAATATCCAAAAGCAGGTGCAGATAATTCTACGCTAAAAGTTTTTGTTTATAATTTGGACTCAAAGGACAAAAAAGAAATTGATTTAGGAGAAGAAAAGGATATTTATGTTCCTCGTTTACAGTTTACAAATGATTCGGATATTTTGGCAATTCGTAGAATGAACCGTCTTCAAAACAAAATTGACCTTATCCATGCTAACGTAAAAACAGGAGAAACAAAAATAGTTTATACCGATGAAGACAAAGATGGATATGTAGATTTTGATTACACACAAGACTTGATTTATTTGCAAGATGGAAAGCATTTTATCGTTTCTAGTGAGCGTACAGGCTACAAACATTTGTATCTTTTTACGATGGACGGAAAACAGGTTCGCCAAATCACAAATGGAGATTGGGAAGTAATTGAACTTTTGGGAGTAGAGGAAAAAGGCTTAAAAATGCCGATGTTGTATTACATTTCTACACAAGATTCTCCCTTAGAACGCCATTTGTATATGGTAGATTTGCAGGGCAAAAAAACTCGCAAACTAACAGACAGACACGGTACAAATTCTGTCAATATGAGTAAAGATTTTGCTTTTTATATCTTGACACATGAAAGTACAGAAATGCCAGTAAATTATCGTTTGTATCAAACAAAAGGCAATTTATTATTAAGCAAAATTCAAGATAATGACCAACTTATAAACACATTAAAAGAATATGATTTGCCTCAAAAAGAGCTTTCTTCGTTCAAAAATAGAAATGGCGAAACGCTAAACTATCAAATTTTTAAGCCAGTAGATTTTGATGAAGACAAAAAATATCCTGTTTTGATGCACGTTTATGGCGGACCAGGTTCGCAAACTGTAACCGATTCTTGGGCAGGTGGAACAAACGACCTTTGGCACGGAATGCTCACTCAAAAAGGATATATTGTAGTAATTGTAGATAATCGTGGAACACAAGGAACGTGGCGAGGCATTTAAAAAAGCAACCTACAAAAATCTTGGAAAACTAGAAGTAGAAGACCAAATCAACGGAGCAAAATATGTTGGTAGTTTGCCGTATGTAGATAAAGAGAGAATTGGTATTTGGGGTTGGAGTTATGGTGGTTACATGTCTTCTCTTTTAATGATGCTCGGCGCAGATTATTTTAAGGCTGGAATTGCTGTTGCGCCTGTTACTTCGTGGAGGTATTATGATACCATTTATACGGAGCGTTTTCTTCAACGCCCTGAAGATAATGCAAAAGGTTATGATGATTTTTCGCCAATTACTCACGCTGCAAAACTAAAAGGAGAGTTTTTGTTGGTTCACGGAACAGGAGATGACAATGTACATGTTCAGAATTCTATTGCTCTTCAGAATGCACTTATCAATGCAAATCGTCCGTTTGAAATGTTTTATTATCCAGATAGAAATCATAGTATTTATGGTGGAATGACTAGGATTCATTTGTACAATATGATGACAAAATTTGTAGAAGATAATTTGTAGAATTACAATTACAAGAAATGCAAATACAAGGAATACAAATTACCACTAAGAACACATAGAGAATAAACAGTTTCACAAGGAAATGAAAGGTAATGCAATTTCTTTTTGGTTTTTTGAAATCCTATCAATTAGATTGCTGCTGGTTGATAGGATTTTTTATTGAATACAAATTACCATTAAGGTACAGAGGGAATAAACAGTTTCACAAGTAGAACTATTGTTTAGGCAAATTGGCAAATACATTTGTTACTAACGGAACGAGCTGATTTTTTATGAGTTCGGTATTGAAGTTTATCAAAAGTCCTTTTGGTTTTTTGGATAATTCAAGATAAGTAAGAAGTTGCGCTTGGTGCAGTGGAATAAGTTTTTCGAACGGCTTTTAATTCTATTACAACAGTATTTTCTATCAATAAATCAATGCGTAATCGTTCTTTTATCAATATTCCTTTATAATAAATGGGAACATACACTTCTGTTTTTACTTCCAATCCTTGAATTTTGCATTCTTCTATCATACAAGAGTGATAAACCGATTCTAGTAATCCTGCGCCTAAGTGTTTGTGTACTTCCATTGCACAACCTACTGCTTTATACGCTATATCATTGACCATTTTTTGAGTTAACATAATTCTTTTTGTAATTTAGATGTTGAAACTTCATAATGAAATTTCTATAATTTATTTTCTTGTTATTGAACTTGCATTTCAAATTCAACTTGTGAAACTGTTTATTTTCTAAGTGTTCTTAGTGGTAATTGTATTTCAGATAAAACAAACTTGTGAAGCTGTTTATTTTCTTAGTTCCTTAGTGGTAATTGTATTTCAGATAAAACAAACTTGTGAAGCTGTTTATTTTCTTAGTTCCTTAGTGGTAATTGTATTTCAGATAAAACAAACTTGTGAAGCTGTTTATTCCCTTAGTTCCTTAGTGGTAATCGTATTTAGAAGTTTCCTTAACTTACTTCCGTATTATACTAAAAAAAATGAAATATTTATCTATCGTTCTGTTTTTATTATTGATTGTAAGCTGCAAACCTATTTCTAATTCAAGCAAAATTGAACAACAAAAAATGATTATCACTTCTGATATTCCGAATTTTTGGAATGCGTATGATAAAATTATCCAAACAAAAGATACTACATTACAACAAAAATATTTGCAAGAATTGTTTTTTGATAAAGGTTCGAAAGGATTAGATGGAATAATAAGAGCGAGAAGATATACGCCACAAGAATATTTAAAGGCAATAAATAAGTATCCTTTGTTTTGGCAATCTATCAGAAAAAATACGCTTCAAGTAGATAAATTAAGTGAAGAATTAGAAGATGGAATCCAGAAATTAAAAGTGATTTATCCAGACTTAAAACCTACCAAAATTTATTTTACAGTTGGTGCTTTGCGTACAAATGGAACAGCGATAGATAACATGCTTTTGATAGGAACTGAACTTGCAACGGCAGATAAAAAAACGATTTCATCAGAATTTCCAGAGCAGTTAGGACATTTGGAGAGTTATTTTCAGACAAACCCAATTAAAAATATAGTGGCTTTGAATATTCATGAATATGTCCATACACAACAAAATGCTATTAGTGGTTATGATTTGCTTTCTCAAACTTTATTTGAAGGAGTAGCAGAATTTGTTCCTACGATTGCACTAAATAAAGAATCCAAAACGCCAGCTATCGCTTATGGAAAAGTAAATGATAAGAAAATAAGAGAAGTTTTTGAGAAAGAACTGTTTTCGCCTTGGTTTTATAATTGGATTTGGAACGATGATAACAATGAATTCGAAATGCGTGATTTGGGATATTATGTAGGATACGCACTAGCAGAGCAATATTACAATCAATCTGAAAACAAGCAACAAGCCATAAAAGAGTTAATAGAATTAGATTATACAAATCAAGAAGCAGTAGAGAATTTTGTTGATAAAGTAGAATATTTTGATAAACCGATTTCAGAACTTAGGAAGCAATATGAAAACAATTGAACCGAAAGTAATTTCTATAAAAGAGTTTGAAAATAGGAATGAAAATGTAGATTTGAATCTTACCAAAATAACAATAGAGTTTTCTCAAAAAATGGATGTGCGTTTTCGTTCTTTTGGTTTTGGAGAGTTAGGAAAAGAACATTTTCCAGAGTTTGAAAAGGTTGAGTTTTCGGAAGATGGAAAGCAGCTTGTTTGTTTCTTGAAAGATTTGGAAGCAAACAAAAAATATCAAATTGTTTTGGAAGAAGGATTTAGAACAGAAAAATCTGCTTTACCTTTAGTTGAGTACGTAGTAGAATTTGAAACGAAATAAACCTATAAAAAAATAAAAAATCGAAACTTTTTTTAAAGAACGTTAAACAATTAGAGTTCGGAATGACTTATCTATTTGTAAATCAATTTTTTTGACTTCATTTTTCAAATTAAACTCTATTATTATGGGATGGTTAGCGTGGATTGTATTCGGACTCATTGCAGGCGTTGTCGCAAAACTTATTATGCCAGGAAATGACCCTGGTGGATTTATTGTTACTATTTTAATTGGTATCGCTGGTGCCTTCTTAGGTGGTTGGATTGGTTCTATGGTTTTGGGTGTAGGCGTAGATGGATTTAATCTTACAAGTATGCTTATTGCTATTGGTGGTTCATTATTACTTCTTTTCGGTTATCGTATGATTACCAAAAAGTAAGTGTTTTACTCTGATTAAGAAATCGTATTAAGAAATTATAAAGCCTTCAAAATTAGTGAAAACTAATTTTGAAGGTTATTTTTTGCATAAAAAAAGGAATTTCAAAAACCAGTTTGAAATTCCTTTTTACTTGATTAAAACTAAAAGCAGATTTACAAAATATCATCTTCAATACTTCCTCTAGTTGGCATCACTTGAAATGAAGTATCGATTTTTCCAGAACGGTTATATTTACTACAATCTGTTTCTATAGAAAGTTTCGAACGGTTTACTAATGGTTCTTTCGCCATTACATAATCCGTAATTGTAGAATCCATATACAACGAATCCATAAACATTCCATAAGCAGGCATTGCCATTCTTGAACCCTGTCCATACGAAAAATTACTAAAGTGAATGCTTCTATCATCACCACCTACCCACGTTCCGACTACTAAGTTTTTGGTCATTCCCATAAACCAACCGTCTGAATAATTCTGTGTAGTTCCTGTTTTTCCTGCTATTTGTACGCCAGCTCTTCTAAATTTGTATTTCCAAAGTCCTAACGCTGTTCCACCTGTTTCTTCACCTGCTCCCATGAGCATATACATCATTGTTTCGGCATCGTCTTTCGAAATGGCAGGTTTTGTTTTTGGAGAAAATTCACGAATTACACGTCCGTTTTTGTCTTCTATACGAGTAATGAAAATGGGTTCTGTCCAGTTTCCTTCATTATTAAAAGTTCCATACGCTCCTACCATTTCATAGACCGAAACATCACTTACACCCAAAGCCAGAGCAGGAACGGCATCTAAAGGTGCTTCAATTCCCATTCTACGAGCATATTCGATTACCTTCAATGCTCCATTTTTAGAATCTAATTCTCCAATCAAATAAGCTGCAATCGTATTTACAGAACGAGCAAGACCTTGGCGAAGTGTCATTGTCTGACCTGTATAACCACCACTATTTTTTGCTGTCCACGTTCCACCAGATTCTAAATTAAATGTTTTTGGAACATCGGTAACTTGAAAACAAGGGTGGAATTTTTTCTCTGAAATAGCCGTTGCATAAACTATTGGTTTGAAAGTAGAACCAGGTTGTCTTCTTCCTTGCTGCACATGATCAAACTGAAAATGTTTGTGATTAACTCCACCTACCCACGCTTTTATTTGTCCTGAATGTGGATTCATTGCCATCATACCAATATGCATAAAATGTTTGTAATAACGAATAGAATCTAGTGGAGTCATGACAGAATCTTTTTCATATCCTTTACTATTCCAATCAAAAACCTTCATTTTAATAGGCTCATTCATTTGCTTTGCCATATCTTGAGCTATCAAAGTAGAATCTCCATCATACTTTATTTTCGTAATTCTGTAACGTTCGGTTTGTCGTGTAGCTTTTTCTAAAAAACCTTCAATTTCTTTTCCATATTCATCTCTCCACGGATTTTTGCCTTTCCATTGCTTGAAAAAATTATCTTGCAAATCTGTCATGTGTTCTCTTACTGCCCCTTCTGCGTGCTGCTGCATACGAGAATCGATAGTCGTATAAATTCGAAGTCCATCAGCAAACAAATCATATCCATTTTCTTCACACCATCTCATTACTTTATTTCTTACAATGGTTCTGAAATACGGTGCTGCTCCGTTGTGATGAGCATCTACTTCACTAAAATTTTCATTCGTTACCATTGGTACTTCCTTCAAAACTGCTCGCTCATCAGCCGTAATATAATTGTACTTTTCCATCTGTTTGAAAACTACATTTCTACGAAATTTGGATTTATCAGGATTTCCAATAGCATTATAAGCACTAGGAGCTTTGAGCATTCCGACAAGCGTAGCAGCCTCTGGAAGTGTCAAATCACTAGGTTCTTTATCAAAATAGGTCTTTGCAGCTACTTTTATTCCAAAGGCATTTCTACCAAAATCAACTGTATTAAGATACCAGTACAAAATTTCGTCTTTTGTATAAGAACGTTCTAATCTTATAGACAGCATCCATTCTTTAAATTTGATAATTCCCATACGGAGAATTTTACTATTATCTGGTGTTGTCCAATCTCCTTCATATTTTTCGGTACGAGTATTAAAAAGGTTTTTGGCAAGCTGTTGAGAAATTGTACTTCCTCCTCCATCAAGCTCAAAAGTAATAATTCCTTTAAAAACACGCATCAAACTAATCAAATCAATTCCAGAATGATCTCTAAAACGAATATCCTCTGTCGCTACTAAAGCATTTGTAACGTTAGGCGAAATTTCTGAAAGAGGAACAGGCGTTCTGTTTTCTCTATAATATTTTCCCATCAATGTTCCATCTGCTGAATAAATTTCAGAAGCAACATTACTATTTGGGTTTTCAAGATCTTTTAGGTCTGGCATTCCACCAAAATAACCTCCAAAATCTTCTTGAATTGCCAAAACCCACATGGAAATAAAAAATAAGCCCACTCCAAAAATCGCCCAAGTAATTTTGATTGCTTTAATAAACAATGATTTCTTTATCATAATGCTTTATATAGAATATTTTTTTATAGCTTTTTCAAAATTTGATAAATCAGATAACTACGTTTAATAAGTAGACTGCTTGATTTATCAAGCTCTTGCCGTTGTCCTTACCAACGAGATAAGTATCAACAAACAAAATTGCAAAAAAATAAGGACTTTTTCAATTATGAAAAGCCCTTAATCTATATTTTTATATGTTTTATCTTGATTTTTTTAGTATTGAACAGTTTTAACCTTTACAAATTACCCATAATTATCCTTTCAACATATCACGAATAATTTTTAAATGGTGTTCGGTATGAACTTCTATAAAACGAATGGCTTCCTTTTTACTTATATCTCCAAAAATAGGGTGTGGAAAATAACTATTTTTATGCAACCCTTCTACCTTCGAAATTTGGGTTTTCGTTTTGCCCAAAAACTCTAAAATAGTTTCTTTTGTAATTTCTTTATCATTCCTAACATCTTTAGGAACTCTTGCTCTTCCTCTAGGAATATATCCAGTAAGCAAAATGAAACTTTTTTGAATGTTGAATTTTCCCTTAAAATCATTTGGATTCGATTCTTCTAACTGCCAACTGATTCCACGCAAAACACGAAGTGCATGGTCAATTTGCCACCCAACGGTCGAACTAGAGATTTTAGGATTAGTAACATCCATTTGAGGAAGATAAGATTCAAGTTCAGAAAGCTGTTTTTCGAATAGCATAGAAAATAAAGTAAAAAGTATGAAGTCAGAATTAAAAAGTAATGAAATAAAGTAAAAAGTATAAAGTCGGAATTAAAAGTAATGAAAATAAAGTAAAAAGTATGACCTACAAAAGCAGTAAAGCTAATTAAGAAGTATGAAATATCAGTATTCACTTCTTACATCATACCTCTTACTTTTCACTTTATTTATGTCTTTCTTTTCTTTTTCTTAGCAGCAGGAAACAAAATATTATTCAAAATAAGTCTATAACCAGGCGATTGTGGATGTAGATTTAAGTCTGTTGGTGCTTCTCCTACATAATGTTGATAATCTTCTGGGTCGTGTCCACCATAGAAAGTCCAAGTTCCTTTTCCCATTGTTCCATGGATATAACGAACTTCATTTACAGTTTTGAACTCTCCCATTACCACAACATCAGATTTTACCAAATCTTTTCTAAAAGCTGTCGTTTGTCCCATAAAACCTTTTACTTTCGTAACATGATTTTGAGTAAGCATAGTAGGAATAGGATCCCATTTTGCAGAAAACTGAAAAAGCTCAAAATAATCGTTCTTTTCTGTGATGCCTGTACGTTGGCGATAGCTGTTATCAATATCAGAATATTCATACTCAAAAGGATTCATTACTAATTTGAAATCTTTAAAAGCAAATGTATTATCAAATTTTAGCTTTTTGTTAGCTGCTGGATCGGCTGGGTCGCCATCATAGACTCTATCACAAATATCGATGCCTTCTGCTGCAAGCGCAATATCATACGTATCGGTTGCCGAACACATCGCAAACATAAATCCACCACCCAAACAGTAGCCTTGCATTTTCTTTACAACGGCTAATTTTAATTGTGAAACCTTTGCAAAACCATATTTTTTGGCTACTTCTTCATATTCTCTTTGTTGGTCTTGATACCATTTCTGACCCGAATAACTAGCATAAAACTTTCCATATTGTCCTGTAAAATCTTCGTGGTGCAAGTGCAACCAATCGTATTCTGGGAGTTTATCTTCCATTACATCTTCATCAAAAACAATGTCATACGGAATTTCGGCATACGTCAGAACAAGCGTAACGGCATCGTCCCACGGCTGTTTTGATTTGGGAGAATAAACGGCAATTTTTGGTGCAACTTCTAATTTTACAATATCCATATTGACATCAGCTTTTGCAATCTGACTACGAATTTGTGTTGCTTGTGCTTCCGAAATAATTTGAAAACTCACACCACGAAGTCGCATTTCTTCCTCAAAAGTGCGTGAATAATCAAACATAAAACTACCACCACGGTAATTCAAGAGCCATTCGACAGTCATATCTTGTTCCAAAACGGCAAAGGCAATTCCATAGGCTTTAAGATGGTTTTTTTGTGTTTCGTCCATCGCAATCATAATCTGATTGGCTTTTACAAGATTAGAAACGCAAAGGAAAATTATAAGAAATAAGGATAAAATGATGTTTTTTTTCATAATTGGGATTTTATATGTGGTTTCTACCGTCAACGAGGCTTCGCCGTCGTTGAGGTTTTTTATATTTTGTGCAAAAATTATACTGATTTAGAACTGCTCTTTTCAATTGTTTTTTCTACCGTCAACGAAACTTCGTCGTTGTTGAGGAGTATAGGTTTAATTATTCTATTCAAAAATACATTTAATCAGAATAAATATACTTATTTTTTTATATCTTAACGTTTTGAAACTTACTTTCTTAAATTTATGAATGAAGAAGAACAATTATTGGTAGAGAAAATAGCCTTTCTTAGATACGAACTGGCTAAATGTGCTGATGCAGGACAAAAATTTTCTATCAATAAAGAACTTGAGGAAACTGGAAGACGATTAAGAGAAATTCGTAATTCATCTTCTACTGATAATCAAGCAAAACCAAATTCTAATCAAAATAAAATGGGGAAAAAGCCACCAAAATCAACAACAGAAAAGAAAATTCCACAAAGTGTGTTTCTTGCTTTAGGAATAAGTTTTATTCTACTAGCATTTGTAATGGCTTTTATTTTTCCCTGTCCAAAACCTATTCAATACATTGCCATTCGCATCGTTTTTACGCTTGGAGGTGGGTTTTTGGGAGGTTTTATGGCTGGTTTTTTAGAAATACGTACTTCTTGGCTGACAGCAGCAGGTGGTTTGGCGTTAGCTATTTTATTTTATCTTTGGAATCCTGCTCAAATTGTAACAAATGATTGTAATGAAGTTGTACAAATAAAAGGAACAGTTTTTATTGATAACAAAACACAAGAAGGAGTTACTGTAAAACTTCAACAAGCGCAAAGAGATAACAAAACGAATAGTTACGGAATTTTTGAAATGAAAATCAATCAAAATGACCTTAAACCAAAATTAGATTTTACATTTATTTATTCTCAACTTTATATTGATACTGTTTTTACTATTGAAAAAGATAAAGTAGATTTAACAGATTTGAAATTTTATTTGCTAGAAGGAAAAAAGCCTATTGTAGAAATTAACGAAGACCCAAAACCAACAAATACAAATCAAACAACTCTTTCAAAACCCAAAATAAATTATCATTCTATCACATTACAGGGCGATTACAAAACGGTAGATTATGTTCTTTTTGATAATAATAAAATTCAACCAAAAAATGGAATAGTTAAATTACCAAACCTAAATGAAGATTTCAAAAATGTAAAAATCTACTTTAAAGACATTTCAAAACAGAATTACGATAAAGATATAAACAATCAAGTAACTGAAATTGCTATCAATTAATTTACCTCAACAACGGCAACGCCTCTTTGACGGTAGATATTTAGGTTTTACTACCGTCGTTAAGACTTCGTCGTCAACGAGGTTTTTCTAAAAAAACAAAAACTATGAAATTCTATTTACTCTTATTTTTATTTTGCTTTTCATTTTTGAGCAAAGCACAACAAACCAAAAACCCAAGAAATCCTACTACTACCATTGCAGGGCGTATAATTGACCAAGATGGAAAGCCTTTACCTAATGTTTCATTACAAGCTAGTGGAGGACAGGTTTCGGTCAAAAGTAAAAATCCAGATGGAGATTTTCGTATTCCTTTGTTGCTTGTTTCTAGTTCTCAAGATATTGCTCTTACGATTATCTTAGATGGATATTACCTTCCAGAGGTCATTATACCTAATATTCGTATCATAAAAGCAGAAGAAAGAGAAAATTATTTGACAATTCAGCTTATCAAAATTCCTTTACCCACAGAAAAAAAACGAATTGCCGTTTTGCCTTTTTGTGATGATACAAATGAAATCGAAGATATGCCTTTAATAGATGGTGCTTTTACGGCAGAAGCAGCCAATGCACTTTCTCAAATAGATAAAGAGAATTTAGATGCTATTCCTCACCCTATTGTTTGGACAGCAATGCAAAGACACAAACTCAAAAAAGGACAATATTGTGATAGAGATGAAATCAATAAAATTGCATCTGATATTAATGCAAATGTAGTTTTGATAGGAATGTATCAAAAAGAAACCTTAGGAAATGAAACCTATTGGAGAGTAGCAGCCTCTTTTTGGGATTTGAAAAACAAACAATCGTTTTGTAGAAATATCAATGAAAAAGCATCTAGTCTTTCCGAACTTCAAAAAATCCTTTATGAAAAAATACTAGAGGTTTTGGAAATAGAAATCACAGCAGAAGCAACTGGAATTATAGAAAGTCAGACTACAAAAACGACTGAAAATGAATCTTCTTACACACATGCATTGAATAGCTCACAATACAACACACAACAAGAACCTCAAAGAGCTAAAAAAGAAGCTAACAAAGCCATAAAACAAGACCAAGACAACTATAAGGCGTATGAGCTAAGAGGAGCAGCCGAAGCATCAGCAGGAAACACCGAAGAAGCGCAAAAAGACTATCAAAAAGCACAAGAAAAAGCAGAGAAAAAAGGAATTATAAAAAGAGTAATTGAGTGGATAAAAGAAAAAGCATCAAACCCAATAGTAAAAAAGACAGACTTACCTACAACAAAAACCCTTTCAAACGGAATAAAACTAATATTAGTAGAAGGAGGTAGTTTTATGATGGGAAGTAATGATGGTCAAGATGATGAAAAACCAATACATAAAGTAACCCTAACTGATTATTACATAGGAGAAACAGAAGTAACAAATGCTCAATATGCTGCTTTTTTGAATGAAAGAAAACCCTCAAAAACAGAACTTGATAAATGGATAAATTTGAATGGTAGTTATGAAACTGAAAAGTGTAGAATTTCTCAAAAAGAGAATAGGTATGTAGTTGAAAAAGGCTATGAAAATCACCCTGTTATTTATGTGAGTTGGTACGGTGCAAATGAATTTTGTATTCATTATGATGTTTTTTTGCCTTCAGAAGCACAGTGGGAATATGCAGCCAGAGGAGGAAATAAAAGCAAAGGTTATAAATATGCAGGAAGTAATGAACCTGATGAAGTGGCTTGGTATGATGAAAACTCATACGATAAGAGTTCAACTCACAAAGATTATGGAACGCATGAAGTAGCTACCAAAAAACCAAACGAATTAGGTTTGTATGATATGAGTGGAAATGTACGGGAGTGGTGTCAAGATTATTACGATTCAGAATATTATAGCAAAAACAAAATTTTAACAAATCCCATAAATAAAATAAAATCTGATAATGTAGTGGTTCGTGGAGGTTCTTGGTACGTCAGTGATGACGTCCTCCGTCTTTCCTATCGTTACTACAGCTTCCCTAGTAACGTTTTCAATGTCAATGGTTTTCGTGTCGGAGTATTCGTATCACTTTGATTTTTTATTTTTGGGGGTTTGGGGGCTTGCCCCCAAAATTTTTTTTGTTTTTGTTTTTCCTCTCAACAACGGCATAGCCTCGTTGACGGTGGTATTATAAAAATCACAAACGAGGATCAACCCCTTCACTTTCCAATGCCAAGACACCAAAAACACATTGATGAATAGTTCTCAAGGGTTCTTTTTTGATAAATCGTTCTAAAGATTCTATTCCTAACGTAAGTTCATCAATTGCTAGTTCTCGTTTTTTCTTTACAAAACGATTTTTGAGTTGTTCTAAGTTTTCGGCTGTGTCGTATTCTGCACCATAAATAATACGCAAATATTCACTTCCTCTGCATTTTATGGCTGGCTAAATGAGTTTTCCTTTGTGTTTGTTTAGATAATCAATCGGTTTTACGACCATTCCTTCTCCTCCTTTTTGAGTAAGAGAAAGCCACCAATCTATTGCTTTTTGTTTTTCATCTTCGCTATCCAAATCTACAAATAAGTGGTTTGTAACTTGTAGAAAAGTAGGATTTTCTTTGCAAAAACTATCAATTTGGTCTAAATGCCAGTCGTGTGACTTGTCAAAATAAGTAGAATTATTTGTAGCCAAAATATGAAAAGGCGCAAAAACTAATCCTTCAATTCCGTTGGTTTCTCTGCAATAATTTCTGTACGATTGAATGTATTTTTGAATTTGAGTTTGACGAGTTTGAAAGGTTTTTTCTATGCCTTCTACTTCCAAACCTCGTTTTTTTGCTCGTTCTAACGCATCAAGTACACCACTAATTCCCAAACTGGCAGCACTTCCGACGGCTGCGTACTGGCGAATGATAAGTTCTTTTGCTTTTGCACTCCAAGGCAAGAGTTCGCCATCTAAGCAAACCCATTCTGTATCGTGTCTTTCCCAAAAATTAGATTTTGTCAAAGCTTTCTGAATTTCATCTAAAAAAGCATTTTCATGAGATTCTTCATTGAAAAAATGTCTTCCTGTACGAGTATAAATAATTCCTTTTGCAGGTTTTGAAAGCCCAAAACGAGAAATAGCAACCTCATCACTTTTGCAAACAATAGCTAAAGCACGAGAACCCATGTGTTTTTCTTGACAAACTACTTTTCGAATTCCTTTTTTGTGATAATAATCAAAAACTTCTTTCGGATGTTCCAAAAAATACTCCAGTTTGCTCGCTTCTGGTGGCGACATGGTTGGTGGAAGATGAATAAGCCATTTCGGGTTTGCAGCAAAACGACTCATTACTTCCAATGCAGCAGCCGAATTTTGCTCTCTAATAATTACCTTTCCAAAGTTTTGAGTTTGAACAATATACTTCCCTAAAATAGATTCGATACTCAAAACATCATCTTGCTGCTGTTGAATAGAAAGCGTATTTTTAGTAGAGTTGGTATCAGAAGGAGAAAAACTATTTCCATTCAATTCCTGTAGTTCTGTTTCCAAAGGTTTGGCAGGAATTTCATAAATTTCTTTACTCTCCACACTTACCAATTCTTTTTCTGGGTAACGTAAAGCCGTCATTTTTCCACCAAAAACACAACCTGTATCAATATTTAGCGTATTGTTTAACCATTCAGCATTTGGAACTGGCGTATGTCCGTAAACAACGGTCGCTTTTCCACGATAATTTTTAGCCCAATTATAACGAACTGGCAAACCAAATTCATCAATTTCTCCAGTCGTTTCGCCAAACAAACAAAAAGCACGCACCGAAGCAGACGCACGTCCGTGCATATTTTCAGGTAAACCAGCGTGAACAACAACCAGTTTTCCATCGTCCAAAACGTAATGCGAAATAAGTGAAGAGAGAAATGATTTTACTTCATCTTTAAAGTTTTCCGTATCTTCTTCTCTACCATCTTCTTCTAGTTCTTCTAACTGTAAAACCGTTTTTTCAAGTCCGTGATTTAGATTTACATTCTTTCCTAAAAGATATTTTTTGAGTTTGTCATCGTGATTTCCACATACACAAAAAGCTTTTTTCTCATTTACCATGTCCATTACAAGGCGCAAAACTTCAGGCGATTTGTTTCCTCTATCGGTCAAATCTCCTAAGAAAATTACTCTTCTATTTTCAAGATGAGTTACTGAATAATTCCCTGTTTCTTTACGTTCTACTTTATACTCTAGCTTTTCAAGAAGTTCTAAAAGTTCGTCAAAACAGCCGTGAATATCTCCAATTATATCAAAACTTCCTTTTTCTTCCTGTTTATTATTCCATAATTTTTGCCTAAAAATAGTATATTCTTCTCTTGGATTTATGCGATGAATATAACTAAAACCTTCAAATTTGAGTGATTTTAAAGACTGTTTGTAATCATTATACTGCTTGTCAATTACTCTTTTTGGAAAATTTCTATCGATTCGATTTTCGTGTCTTTCTAACAGAACTTTGATAGGATTATCTAAGACAATAGCCACAGCAAGGGCATAGTTATCTTTTGCAAGCTGAACAAGTTTTTGACGGTCATCTCTGCGAATATTAAGTGCATCGATGACAACTAATTTTCCTAATTCTAATCTCTTCTTTGCCAGAAAATGCACCACTTCAAAGGCTTCTTTTGTAACAGATAAATCATTTTCATCGTCTGAAATCAAAGCACGACAGTTGTCTGATGAAATTACTTCAGTAGGCAAAAAATGAGTTTTGGCAAAAGTGGATTTTCCCGAACTGCTTGCTCCAACAAGCAAAACCAATGAGATTTCTGGAATTTTTAATGTATTTTTCGAATTATTCATTTTATATTATTTCATAAGTAGCCGACATTTTATAATTGTCATAAACTACTCTACTTTTTATATTTTTAAATATTGTTTTTCTGACATTTAGGAAAGTGTCAGTTACTTTTTGAAAATCACAATTTGCGAAGGTGCGCCTACGTTTTCTTTTTCTTCTCCTACAGGAAAAATCTTGAAAGAATAATTATAGGTTTCTGAAACTTTCTGACACCACTCTTCAAACTCTTCTCTTGACCATTCGAAACGATGGTCGTCATGTCTGAATTCTTCTGCATGAAGTTTTTCAAAAAGAACATTATATTCCGAATTTGGAGTGGAAAGAACAACTGTTTTAGGACGAGCATAACCAAAAATATTTTTCTCAAAAACGGCTAAACGCTCTTCATCAATATGTTCGATGACTTCTATAAGCGCAATGGCATCATAATTTAAAAAACGCTCATCTTGATAAGTCAGCGAGCTTTGAAATAAATTTATTTTTTCCTTTATATAAGGAGAAGCCGTATCTAAATAAAGTTTTTCGTTTGCTCGTTGAAGTTCAGAAAAAGCTACATCAGTTCCTCCAATTTTTTGAAATTGAGAATCTTTCAAAAGTAACTTTAATAATTTTCCTTCTCCACAACCAACATCTAAAACGCTTGTGGCATTACTATTTTTGAGTAATTGAAATGCTTTTAAAAGTCTTTTTTGATGAAGATTAGGTTCTTTTTCTTTTTTCTGACTTTTGCCTTCTTCTACATTTTCATCTTGCAAAATATTTAGTTTAGCAGAATAGGTCAGTTCTGGAATGTATTTCAAAAATCGTTTGATAATCCATTCTTTATGAGGATGAGAATCTAACCAACCTTTTCCACGTCTTTTGAGTAAATCGATTTCTTGATTTCCAATCCAATAATGGCGTTGGTTGTCCAAAACCAAAATAAAAACATACAATTGAGAAAGTAATTCTTGTAAAGTTGTCGTCTTTTTGATTGATAAAGTAATCGTTTTACTTTTTCCCCATTCTGTAAACTGGCTATCTACATCATACTTTTCATACTCAATTTCATAACCCAAAGGCTCAAATAGCTTATTAATCTGGGTTTCATTTTCTGCGTTTATGGCGTGGAGTTTTACCTCAAAAGGCATTTGAGTTGTAGGTAGTTCTGGGCGAGTATGACAAGTTCCATTGACAGCCGAACCAAACGCTTTTACAAGTGCCGTACTCATAAATGAGTTGCTGGTATAAGTTCGGTCGTTTACATAATTTTCTTTCAAAAAACTACGCATTCCTTTTTTGTTTTTCATTACTTCAATCGGATTTATGTCCAATAAAAGGCAAATCAAACAACGGTTTTCTGTTGCTTCTGGATAAAAAATGTGTGCTTTTCCAAGAGCTAATTTTACTTCCTGAACTTTATCTGGATGTTTGTGTAACAAGAATCCTAAGTCAGTTGCAGGAATATGTGTAGTTGAGATTTCTAATAACATAAACTTTTTTAATGATGAGAAAATAGAGCTTCAAAGAAATAAGAAACCGTTTTTTATAAAAATAAATTCATTTTTATTAAAATTAATCAAGATAAGAATCCATTATACCTTGAGGAAAATAATCTGGTTTTCTCCAAAACTGGGATAAATTTATACTTCCATATACTGGTTTGCTGTACTTAATGACAGATTTACTTTCATCTCTATAATTTTGTTTTATAATCAAAGCAATTCTCAACTGGGTTTCGAAGTTACCTTCATAAATAGGAGTTAGAAAATTCCACGAATGATTAGGTTTCAAAGTCATTGTGTGATAACTATTTCCACACCAACTACTCGGTAAATATTCAATATCTTGCCATTCTCCATTTTGGTTTATAGCCTGCATTTTGGCATACAAACGACTGTCTTGAGCATCAAATTCAATTTCTCGGTCGCTAATATTGCTTATAGACACATATCTGCCTTTGTATCTACCTGCAAATGGAACAACTTTATCTGTGTCTATTGAAATCAGAATACTATCTTTTGAATTAGTTTTACTGTTTTTATCTTTTGTTTCCTTTGAATAATTATCCGAACCTCCCCAACCTCCTATACCTTCAGTTTTTTCTGAATTAGCATAAAAATAACCTCTATTCATGTAATCAATATTGAAATACTCTATATTTAGACTAACTATTTCTGGAGTGTTTGATGACTGCCAAACTATTTTTCCTTCTTGATTAATGTAAACGAGTTGCTTGCCTTCTTTATCCAAACTCCCTAATAAAAGTCCGTTTACAAAACCATTTCGATCAAATTCTTTTAGAATAGGTTTTAAAATGATTTCTCCTTTTAGGTTAGCAATTCCATACATACCTTCCTTTAAAAAGCTAAAATCAAATTCTCCTTCTTTTTTTCCACCAGTAAATAGAAACAAATCATCTTTAATTTCTGTGCTTATTTCATTAAATATAGGTTCAACTACAAATTCTCCTTCTTTGTTAATTATGCCCCAATGTGCATTTTTTTCTACTACTGCAAATCCATTCTTAAAACCTTCGTTAGCTACTTTTGCAAATAATTCATCGCTAACTTGTTTTCCTTTTTCATCTAATAAATAGTATTTGTGATACGAATTACCTTTACTTAAAAACACTCTGTTTTCTGAAAAATCGCTTCCGTAACGATATTGGGTATCATTTATGAAAATCTCACCTTTCAAGTTCATATAGCCTGTGTACATTTTATCACTACTGAAAGAAACGCCAGCATCTTCTTTTTTCCAATGCTCATACATAGACATTTTTACACTACCAGACTGCACATAATCTCCCATACTAATATGATTTTTTTCTGTGTATTCAACTATTACCTTCCCTCTCTTATCTATAACAAATTTTTTGTTACCATCAGACACTTCTATTTCTGCAATTGCATAGCCTTCATTAAAAGAGTTTATATCCGTATATTTCCCAAATGGAACTATGAAATTTCCTTTAGTATCTATTACACCTACTTTTGATACTGCTTTCTGATTACTGAAATCTGAACCATATACAACAGCCAAACCTTCCCAAAAATTTCTAACATCATTAAGAACAGTATCAATAATCAAATTTCCTTTTGAATTTATAAATCCTTTTTTTTCTGTAGAAGTCGTAACCAACGCCAAATCATTCTCAAAATTTGAAATAAAGACGAAGTTTGGATTATCAATTATTACTTTACCTGTTTTATTTATAACTAAAGGTCTAGCATTTTGATATACGATTGCATGTTCTTCACTAAAGGGCAAAGCAAATTCAAACTGTGGCTTTATTTCGAACTCTCCTTTTTTATTTATGTATCCATAAAGTCCGTCTGTACGAGCTTCTGCCAACTGATTTGAAAAATTACCTGCTTGAATAAATTTGGGAGGAATAATTACATTTCCTTCACTATTGATAAAACCTACTTTATTATTTTCAGTAATTTTGAAAAGAGGAACATCAATAAGTTGAGCAAAATTGTGAGGAGTAAATCCATAAAAAAACAGGCTAATAAGAAACCAATATCTCAATGAAACTTTCATAGTCAAATAATTAATAGTTAGTTTACAAGTATAAAATTATAACGTCTGAATAACAGAATAGTATAACAACTTCTAGCTTTTCCCCACCAATCCCTCAATCGGACTTCGAACAATCCTTACTAAATTTCCTTTGCGTTTCTCAATTCGTTCTCTCAAAATATCCTCAAAAAAGAAAGCTACCGAACCGACAGCATAAAAATTAAGGTTCAAATCCCTAAACTCTTCTTTTATTATATCCAAAAATTCATCAAAAGCAGTAGCAATTAAATTTCTGACAAAGGGCTCATCTTTATACTTATATAGAAAAGGAACAAAGGAAGCAAAAAACTCATTTGGTTTTGGTTCTTGGTAGGCTTTTTTCAGAACAGTTTCTCTTTCTAATTTATATTTTTGCTCAAATAAATACTGAATTTGAGGAGAAAGACGATTATACAAAAAATCTACGACTAATTTTTTTCCTAAAAAACCACCACTTCCTTCATCTCCCAACCAAAAACCTAAATTTGTGAGTTCTTGTTTTATCTTTCTGCCATTGTAAATACAAGCGTTTGAACCCGTTCCTAAAATAAGAACAATTCCTTTTTTGTTTTCTGTATCATTATAAGCCGAACGAGCAGCACCTAAAAGATCGTGAGCTACTTCTATTTTTTCGGTTTGTGGAAAAAGTGTCTTTAAAGCAGCATAAACAATATTTCTGTTTTCTTCTGTCGAACAACCTGCACCGTAAAAATCAATTTCTGTTATATTTTTTAAATAATTACTTAAACTATTTTGATTGTCAAAGTTAATATTATTTATAAAATCTTTTCCTTCGATTATCATTTGTTCAGAAGTCAGATAGTACGGATTCCAGCCACCAGATTTCCAGTTTAGAACTTTTCCATCTTCTAATTTCAAACACCAATCTGTTTTTGTTGAGCCACTATCTGCGTAAAGAATCATTTTTTGAGTTTTGTTTTACTATTTTTTGTAAGTTTATAGTTTCAAATTTAGATAAAAATTTTATAAAAATCTTTTCGCACCTTAAAAGGTACGGTACGCTTTCTCACTCTGAAGAGTGAGCTACAGGAATTATATTTATGCAAAAAAAAGAAGAAGAAATTATTAAAGCTAGTGACGAAAATTGCAATTATTTCAAATTTTCTCCTGCTGAACAAGCTTCTAAATGGAAACAATTTTATACCAAAAATATAATTGCTGTTAATTACCAGAGTTTAGAAGTTGGAGATATTTCGGCTTATTCTTCTTTAGAAGAACTAACAAATTCAATAGACGAATCACTTCGAAAAAAACTCTAATCTTATATGGAATTTATGGCTTTTCAAAAATGCAAACATTGGCGATGTAGTTTTTGCAAACAAGGGTGTAAATAAGTGTATCGGAATTGGAATCATAGAAAGTGATTATTATTACGATGAAACTACAAATGAAGAAGGATTTAATCATATTCGAAAAGTACAATGGATTACTAATAAAACCTATCAACATACAGGAAAAAATGGAAGGCTTTTTCGTCCAGATACATTTAGTCCAACCAAAAATTATAAACTTATTTTAGAGCAATACTTACTAAATTATCCAGAGTTAATAGAGATTTTTGAAAAATATAATTTGCCAGTTGATATAGATATAGTACAAGAATTAGATGATGAAAATGAATACGAGGAGCAAAAAAATGAAATAGAAAATGAAAGTTATTGGTGGCTCAATGCAAATCCTAAAATTTGGAGTATTAGTGAGAGTAAAGTAGGAGATATGCAAACTTATACAGCACTTACAGACAAAGGACACAAGCGAAATACATATCGAAACTTTGAAAATGTAAGGAAAAAAGACATCGTTTTAGGATATGAAAGTACGCCCACAAAGCAAATAAAAGCAATTTATGAAATTACAAAGCCTTTACACGAAATAAAAGACGACAAAATAATTGAGTTTCAACTTATCGAAAAGTTGGAAGTTCCGATAAGTTGGAAAGAGTTGAAGGACAACGAGGAATTGAAAGATTGTTCTGTCTTACGTAATAATCAAGGAAGTCTATTTGAAGTAAGTAAGAAAGATTACAAAATTATTAGAGCGATTATAGAAGAGAAAGAAGAAACGGAAAGACAACTGACAAAGAAAGAAAATATTAAAAAATACAATTTTCTACAAGACCCAGACAAACCTTTCATTAGCGAAAAACAGTTTTTAGAAACGGTAGAAATTCTGAAAAGAAAGAAAAATATAATCTTGCAAGGTGCAGCAGGAGTAGGAAAAACGTTTATTGCTCGCAAACTTGCCTATCAGATCATGGGACAAACCAATAATCTCAATATTGAAATGGTACAATTCCATCAATCCTATTCGTATGAAGATTTTATTCAGGGACTTCAACCTACAAAAACAGGAGGTTTTGAAGTGCAAGACGGAGTTTTTTATGATTTTTGTAAGAAAGCATTGGCACATCCAGAACGGCATTTTTTCTTTATCATCGATGAAATAAATAGAGGGAATTTGAGCAAAATTTTTGGAGAACTAATGATGCTCATCGAAGCTGACAAACGAGAAGAGAAATTTTCTTTAAAACTCACGTATTCAGAAACCGACGAGAAATTCTATATCCCAAAAAATCTGTATCTTATTGGTACAATGAACACGGCTGACCGTTCGCTGGCTATGGTGGATTATGCGTTGAGAAGGCGTTTTGCGTTTGTGAGTTTGAAACCTGATTTTGGAGAGAATTTTAAACTGTTTTTAGCTCAAAAGGGAATTTCGGAATCTTTAATAAATCATATTCAAAGTTCGTTAATCAAAGTAAATCAAGAAATCAAGAAAGATATAAATTTAGGCGAAGGCTTTCAGATTGGTCATAGTTATTTCTGTGATTATGAAAAGGAAGGTTTAGAGGAAAAAGAATGGTTCAATCAAGTTTTGGATTTTGAAATACAACCTTTGTTGGAAGAAATTTGGTTTGATGAGAATGAGAAAGTAGTGGAAATGATGAAGATTTTAAATCAATAAACCTCGTCAACTGCTTCATTTGAGCCTCGCCGACGGTTAAAAAAAACAGGTATGAAAATTCCAATAAAAAATATCTATTATTTGCTTTGCTATGCGTGGGACAAACTAGATGAAGCAGAACGCATCAATGTTTCGATAGAAGACAAAACTCATCTTTTAGATTTGTTTGCAAAAGTATTGATTAATGCTACAAAAGTGCTTTTAAAACGTGGAATCGATAGAGATTACATTGAAAAAATACAAGAAATAAATGCTGTAAAAGGAAAGTTACAAATCAGTCAGACATTGAAACAAAATCTTTTAATGAAGCAAAAAACGCTTTGTAGTTTTGATAATTTTTCGTTTAATATTCTCCAAAATCAAATCCTGCTTTCTACAATTCAACGCCTTATCAAAACGAAAAATTTAGATAGAAAACTGAAAACAGAACTTATATTTCTGCAAAGAAAGCTTCCTCCAACTATTCAAAAAATAGAACTCAAAAACTCACTTTTTTATCAAGTGAAAATTCATAGAAACAATCGGTTTTATGGTTTTGTAATGAATGTCTGCCAGATTATTTTTGAAAATACATTGCCTTCTGAAACTGAAAATAATGATACAGGCAATTACATTTTCTCCGATTTTACAAGAAACAAACATAAAATGAATCAGCTCTTCGAAGGATTTATTCGCAATTTTTATAAAATCAAACAAACAAAATATTCTACCGTCAAATCAGAAATTATTAAATGGAGTTTTGAGGAAAATGGAAACAAATTTGATTTACAAAGTGAAGGTTTGGATAATGATAAGTATTTACCACAGATGAAAACAGATATTTCATTAGAAAACGAAACTGAAAAGGTAATCATTGATGCCAAATATTATCAAAATACAATGACTACAAACTATGGAAAGGAGCGAATATTTTCCTCAAATTTGTATCAATTATTTAGTTATCTTATCAATCAAGAAGATGGAAGCGAAAAGACACAAAACGCAAAAGGAATTTTACTTTATCCAACAATAGAGAAAGAATATAATTTGAGTTATTTGTACAAAAACCATCAAATCGAAATAAAAACACTAAATTTGAATTCCGATTGGAGAGAAATCGAAAAACGTTTGAAAGAAATCATAAGTAGCTGATAGTTTAAATTTGTTGAGGGCTAAAGCCGTTTCAAACTGTCAAAAACTTACGAGATGAAAAATACAAAAACTATGAAATATACCATAAATCTTAGAAAAGTAATTTGTTTTGTTTTCTGTATCGTTTTCGCTTTTGCGACTTACATTTTTTATCAAAATTGGTCGTTTATCGGTTTTCCAGATGGAAGTAGAACAGAATTAGGAGAAATAAATATAAAATTATATCCTATCTATATTGCTGTAAGTGGAGTTTTTTCAATTTTCTTTCTTTATTTTGGAATAGTAAAAAATTGGAATGATAAATACAGGAAAATTTTGCAAATAGGAATTACGTTGGCTTTTGTGTTTTTTGTACTTGTTACGGTTGCAAACTATTTTTTGACTATTAGTTTTGAGAATGGACAAGGAGGTTAAATAGATGAAAATATACACCACTTTACAAATTGGAGAGTTTCATACAAATTATTGTGAAGATTTTTTGATAAAAGAACAGCTTGCTTCTAATGAAATTTTGATTGCTGTTTTAGATGGTTGTACTATGGGAACAGAATCTGTTTTTGCTTCAATTTTGTATGGTAAAATCCTTAGAAAAATAGCTAAAGAAAAGTTTTATCAAGAGTTTATTTCAAAGGAAAATCAAGAAGTAAATTTGCAATCCAAACTCAAAATTATTCTTCAAAAACTTATAGAAGACACAAAAGAAATAAAGAACAAATTAGGTTTAGAAACGAATGAGTTACTCTCTACACTCATTTTGGGTATCATCAATACCAAAAATTACAAAGCTGAAATAATAACAATAGGCGACGGACTTATTTGTGTAGATGGGAAAGTTACAGAATACGAACAAAACAACACGCCAGATTATTTGGGTTATCACTTGATAGAAGACTTTGAAGAGTTTTATAAGAATCAACATCAAAAACTTTCTGTTTCTCTTTTTAGTGATTTATCCATTTGTACCGACGGAATATTTACTTTCAAAAATCTAGAAAATAAAAAATATCAAAAAAACGAATCTGAAATAATAAATTATCTTTTAATTGATAATCAAGAAGCAGAATTTGATAATTTTATGGATAGAAAAATCAGAAATCTAAAGAAAATGAATCATATAGTTACAGATGATTTGGCTATTATTCGCATAAGAAAGTAGAATAGTTTTACTCAAAAATATCCAAATAATAAGCACACGTATATTGGTCACAAAAACTATTAAACTCTTGCAAACGCCAAAATTTTCTTCCTTTATGTCTTTTGAATGTATATTTTCCTACCTTTTCTATTTTGCCACAACATCCATCTGTAAAAATTTGAATGCTTCCTTCAAATAAAAGTACATTCGGATTTTCTGCATTCAAAATTCCTTCTAATGTTACATACTCGCTTTTGTGTCTTTGTTCTCCCTTTATAAATAGTCTATCAACGTTCTTAGTAGGCGTAATTTCTGCTTTTCCGTAGTGATCGTATATAAATTGAACGCCAAATGTGTGAGTTCCCAAAATCGAAGTAGAACCATCTTTTGTTGAATTTTCAGAAGTAATCTCTACCTTTTCTTTCGTTCGTACTATTTTTTCCATCAAACTTTTCTTTGTAGCTTCATCTGTAACAGTATTTAAAGCCATGTCATAAAGCGTTTCGGCCTGCTCAAAATTATCAGCAAAATAAAGGCTATCAGCACGTTTGATAAGTTCGGCTTCTAATATATTTTTTTCAGAATCTACCGTTTCAGAATCTCTAACTTCCTGAACATCAATCGCTTCATCTAAATTATTTATGCTATCAACCAGTTCGTTATTATCTTCATTTTCATTGTTAGTTGAGGAGTTTTGAGAAGTACAATTAGTAAAAAATAAAACAATAAAACAGAAAAATAATTTTGATATAATTTTTTGAGGAGAATTAAATTTCATAAATAGGTTTTGATTAAATAAGTGATTAGAAAGAGAAATAATTAGTGTGAAAAACTATTTTAGAGTAAGTAAAGTTTTAAGTTTCCAAAAGTTACAGAAATAAATGCAAATTGCTAATTTTTTTGGTAAATTTGAGTAACAAAAGTAGAACAGACTTTCCAGTCTGTTGATGAATAAACATAATTATTGCACAGACTAGAAGTCTGTGATACTATAAAAAAATATGCGCCAAGATTACATAGACCCAAACGTAAAACCAGATGCCACCACGGAAGCAGATATTGAACGTGCTTTGCGTCCTTTGTCGTTTCAAGATTTTACAGGACAAGAAAAAATATTGGATAATTTGCAGGTCTTTGTAAGTGCTGCTGTCAATAGAGGCGAACCTTTAGACCATGTTTTACTGCACGGTCCTCCTGGTTTGGGCAAAACTACGCTCTCGCATATTATTGCAAACGAACTCAACGCAGATATAAAAACTACTTCGGGACCCGTTTTGGACAAGCCGAGTGATTTAGCAGGACTTTTAACGAATCTAAAAGCTGGAGATGTGCTTTTTATTGATGAAATTCACCGTCTTAATCCTGTTGTTGAGGAATATTTGTATTCGGCTATGGAAGATTATCGCATCGAATATTATGCTTGATACAGGTCCTAATGCTCGTTCGGTTCAGATAAAATTAAAACCTTTTACGCTTATTGGTGCGACTACTCGTTCGGGTCTTTTGACTTCGCCACTGCGTGCAAGATTTGGGATTAATCTAAGATTGGAATATTACGATGCCGAACTTTTAACAACTATTATTCAGCGTTCGGCAGCTATCTTGACTACTCCGATTGAAAAAGAAGCAGCCTTTGAGATTGCACGAAGAAGCAGAGGAACACCTCGTATTTCGAATAATCTTTTACGTCGAACACGAGATTTTGCACAAGTAAAAGGCGACGGAACGATTGATTTCAAAATTGCTCAAATTTCACTTAAAGCCTTAGAAGTAGATGAGAATGGATTAGATGAAATGGATAATCGTATTCTTTTGACAATCATAAATAAATTTGGTGGAGGACCTGTCGGTCTGACAACGATTGCGACAGCATGTGCAGAAGAAGCCGAAACAATAGAAGAAGTGTATGAACCGTTTTTGATAAAAGAAGGATTTTTGAAACGTACACCACGAGGAAGAGAAGCTACAGCGATGGCGTATCGTCATTTTGATATGTTGCCACCAAATGAACAATCTAGATTATTTTAAATTGATTTTAATTTCAAAATTATGTCCACAAAAGAAAAATACTTAAATCCATTTACTGATTTTGGTTTCAAAAAATTATTCGGTACAGAAGTCAATAAAGATGTATTAATTGATTTTTTGAATGCTATTTTGCCAGAAGAAGTAGAGATTTCTGATTTGACTTATTTAAAAACAGAACATATCGGACATTCAGAAATAGATAGAAAAGTAGTTTATGATGTCTATTGCGAAAACAAAAAAGGAGAGAAATTTATAGTAGAATTGCAAAAAGCAAGACAAAAATATTTCAAAGAACGCACTATTTTTTATTCTACTTTTCCGATTCAAGAGCAAGCCATCAAAGGAGATTGGAATTTTGATTTGAAGGCAGTTTATACCGTTTCGATTTTAGATTTTTTGATTGATGACAATTCCTATTCAGCCAAAAAAAGAAGTATAAAAAACAAAGTTCCTGTAAAGACAACAGCAAAATTATTAGACATAGAAACGAAGGAAATTTTTTACGACAAACTTACTTACGTTCAGATTCATATTCCACTTTTTGTAAAGCAAGAACACGAGCTGGAAACGATGGAAGATAAATGGTTCTATATTATTCGTAATTTACAACGCTTCCAAAATCGTCCTGAAGCTCTACAAGAACGAATTTTTGATAAAGTTTTTAGCACAGCCGAAATTGCTAAATTCAACAAACAGGAGAGAATGGCGTATGAAGACAGTTTGAAACATTATAGAGATATAAAAAACGTAGTTGATACGGCGAAGGAAGAGGGAAAAGAAGAGAGAACAATAGAAATAGCTAAACAAGCTGTTATAGAAGGTTTTTCAGTAGAATCTATATCTAAAATCACTAAAATTTCCATTGACGAAATTCAAAAGATAGTCAACTCATTAAAAAAATAAATTATGTCCACAAAAGAAAAATACTTAAATCCGTTTACTGATTTTGGTTTTAAAAAACTATTCGGTACAGAAGTCAATAAAGATGTATTGATTGATTTTTTGAATGCTATTTTGCCAGAAGAGGTAGAAATTTCTGATTTAACTTATCTAAAAACAGAACATATTGGACATTCCGAAATCGATAGGAAAGTAGTTTATGATGTCTATTGTGAAAACAAAAAAGGAGAGAAATTTATAGTAGAATTGCAGAAAGCAAGACAAAAATATTTCAAAGAACGCACTATTTTTTATTCTACTTTTCCAATTCAAGAGCAAGCCATCAAAGGAGATTGGAATTTTGATTTGAAGGCAGTTTATACCGTTTCAATTTTAGATTTTTTGATTGATGACAATTCCTATTCAGCCAAAAAAAGAAGTATAAAAAACAAAGTTTCTGTAAAGACGACAGCAAAATTATTAGACATAGAAACGAAAGAAATTTTTTACGACAAACTTACTTACGTCCAGATTCATATTCCACTTTTTGTAAAGCAAGAACACGAGCTGGAAACGATGGAGGACAAATGGTTTTATATTATTCGTAATCTACAACGCTTCCAAAATCGTCTTGAAGCTCTACAAGAACGAATTTTTGATAAAGTTTTTAGTACTGCTGAAATTGCCAAATTTGACAAACAGGAGAGAATGGCGTATGAAGACAGTTTGAAACATTACAGAGATATAAAAAATGTAGTTGATACGGCAAAGGAAGAAGGAAAGGAAGAGAGAACAATAGAAATAGCTAAAAATTTTATTAAAAAAGGCTATCCGTTTGAAGATATTGCTGATGGAACAGGATTATCTATTATAGAGGTACAAAAAATAGCTAATCTATTAAAAAATAAATAAATCTTTTAGAATATATTACTGATTCACTCTTTTCATTATAAAAGTAGTTTTTGCTTCCTCAACTACTTCGAAACCTACTTTTTTATACAATCTATATGCATAATTTTCTTTATCAACACTTAAAGAAACTTCTTTTATTCCTACTTTTAAATAGCTAGAAAAAATAGTGTATAGCATTTTTACGCCAATTCCTTTATTTTGAAATTCTGGTTTGATTGACATACTCAATTCAGGTATTCCGTTATCCACAAATCCAAAACCTTTATTATTTTCATCAAACATTCTTCCCCAAATAGCACCTACAAGTTGGTTTTCTGTTTCTACTACAAGCGCAATATCATATTTATCTTTGTTCCAATTCTTTACATATTTATTTATTGATTCTATCTTTATTATCTCTTTTGGTAAAGGTTTCTCTCCCTTCGGAACAAACAGAGCTAGATAAAGCATTTCGGAAAGAAAGTCTAGCTCATTATTTTTTATTTTTCTTATTTTCATAGATTTTAGTAATAAGAATTGAATGAATAACTAATTGATATTCAGTAGTTTGAATTTGTAATTGATACAATGCCGTTGTTGATGTTTTAGCGAAGCGATACCAACACACGAATAATACAATTATTTACAAGAAATAGTATAAAAATCCTAAACCCAATCAATTCCTTTTTTCAAAAGAGATAGTGTTCGTGCTTCCTCACTTCCTTCCTTTGGTTGGTGCGCATACTGCCAATTTGCTTCTGGTGGAAGGCTCATCAAAATAGATTCTGTTCGTCCATTTGTTTCTAAGCCAAATTTTGTTCCTCTATCGTAACCCAAATTAAATTCTACATATCGCCCTCTTCTAATTTTTTGCCATTCTTTTTGGTCTTCTCTAAAAGACAAATCTTTGTTTTTATTAGCTATTTGTGTATAAATTGGCGCAAAGGCTTCTCCTATTTCTCGCACAAAATTCCAACGGTCTTGTTTTGTAATTTCTTTATCTTCTATAGAAATTTCTTTCAAATGGTCAAAAAATATTCCTCCAATTCCTCGTGTTTCTTTTCTATGAGGGATATAAAAATAATCATCTGCTTTTTTCTTAAATTCTGGATAATAATTTTCGTGATGTTTATCACAAGCCTCTTTCAAAAACTGATGAAAAAACTTGGCATCTTCATCAAAAACATAATGAGGAGTAAGGTCAATGCCACCACCAAACCAGTAAATGCCATTACTCATTTCAAAATAACGAACATTCATGTGTATAATCGGAACAAGTGGATTTTTGGGATGCAAGACAATCGAAACGCCTGTCGCAAAAAAATCAGCAGGTTCTAATTTCATAAGTGCAAGCATTTGAGCAGGCGATTCTCCAAAAACAGCCGAAAAATTAACACCTCCTTTTTCAATCAGATTTCCATTTTCTATAACCCGAGATGTTCCTCCTCCACCTCCTTTTCGTTCCCACGTATCAGTTTGAAAGTTGGCTTTTCCATCAGCTTCTTCCAGAGCTTTACAAATCCTAGTTTGAAGACCTTGAAACCAAGTTGAAATTTGTGTTTTGTGAGCTATAAAATCGGTTGAAAGTTGAGTAGTTGTATCTAAATTTTGCACTACGAAGTAAGTATATGGTTTTAAAAAATCTTTTCTGCTTCCAAATTTTCTCTTAATTTTCTCTTAGAGATTACAAAAATAAGGATTTAATTTTAGTTTTGTATTAATTCAGTTGCAACTTGTATTTTTAATAAGTCTGTATTGAGGGAAGTTTAGATGTATCAAAACCAGCATAATGATTTTTGAACAGTTGCCAGCTCCTTTTTCTTTTAATAAGTAGAAAGGAATTTTTTGTTCAAAAATAAAGGTTTCCATCAAATGTTTATCATAAAATACAATTTTCTGTTTTTTTAATATCAATTCAATAAATGTTAATAAAAGGTTGTACCTACAACTATATTTAGTTCAAAACCGTATAAAAAGTATATCTATCATATATATACACTAAGTCAAACACGATGCGTTCATTTTTTAGCTGTTGTGGTTTTGTGTGTTTTTTTACTTTTTTATTAGTTAGTAATCCAAATACAGTATTTTCTCAATCTAATTTTCAAACCAAAGAAAAAAATAAAAGGTTGAATAATGCTATTAAAAATAGCGCAGACAATACTTCAAAAAACACAATTTATATAGAAGGTGCTGGTGCAGGTGGTTATGGTTCTCTTAATTACGAACGTCTTTATTTTTTACCTACCAAAAACAAATCTGTTTCAAAACTGGCTTTCTCTTTTCGTATTGGTGCAAGTACGTATTATCTCAATGATTTTACAGATACATTTAATCCTGAAATTATTGTACCTGTTGCCCTTCATTTTTTGTATGGAAAGAATCATAAGCTAGAAGTTGGTGCAGGTCAAACTGTTACTTCTTTTATACGAGCGAGTTCTTCTGATTTTCAACCTAAGCGAGATTTGCGCAATCACGCTCATTTTATATTGGGTTATCGTTATCAAAAAAACGAAGGAGGTTTGATGTTCAGAATTGCTTACACACCTTTGCTTGAATTTAATACAGATTTTCAGCATTGGGGAGGGCTTTCTGTTGGTTATGCTTTTTGATATACTGAACCTCTTTAAAATTTTCAATCATTACTCTTTCAATAGCTTCACTAATTTGATAAATCAAATTACTACATTTTTTAATCTACTTTAGTTATGACAAATTCAAAATTACTAAATATTCAAAAATCTCAAACTTTATCACTTATTTTATTTACATTATTCTCTTTTATGTCCTGCCAGCAAGAAGAAATTAATACTAATTTGTCCGAACGAAAAGTAAAGGTTATCGGACATGGAGGAATGGGAATCGGACAAGTGTATCCAATGAATAGTTACGAGTCACTTATGTATGCACTTAGTCTGGGTAGTGATGGTTTAGAAATTGATGTACAGATGACAAAAGATGGAGTTCTGGTAGCTTTCCACGATGAAGAACTAGAGACCAAAACAGATAAAAAAGGAAAGATTTATGAGAAAAACTGGAACGAAATAGAAGACGCTGTTTATAAAAATTCTACGCCTTACACACGATATAGATTAATTCGTCTGGAAGATATCTTTGAGCATATTCCTAACATTGAAAACTATATCCTTTCTTTAGATGTAAAAGGTTTCAATCCTGATAATGGAAAACTAGTTACTTCAATTAATTCTTTAATAGAAAAATATAAAGAAAGAAGAAATATTGATATGAGCAAAATATACATAGAGCTAAAACGAAACGATTTAATAGAATTATTCCAGAAACAGAAGATTAATTATTCTATTTTTGCGTATGAAGATTTTGATAGTGCATTAGAAAAAGCTAGAAAATATAAATTGAAAGGAATTACAGTTCAAATGGATAATTTGACAAAAGAAAATGTAGAACTGGCTCATCAAGAAGGTTTTCTGGTAGCTACATTGAATACACATTCGAAAAATAGAAATATAGAAGCTATTAATAAAGAAGTAGATTATATACAAACCGATAAAGTAAAACATTTACTTAAAATTTTGAGATAAAATTGTGAAATCAAAAGTAAATCAAATTTTTAGTTAAAAAGTCATTGAAAAATCATAAAGTTGATAGGTAAGACGAAAAAAATCGTTAAACTTGAATAAAGGTTATCACGGTTGATTTAGTACTGTCATTTTTCCATAGCATCAGATTTGCAAACCTAGTGCTATGGAAAAGTAAGACTGTTTTGCATTTTATATACCTTGTTGATTACCAAACCTGTAAATAACCGTGGTAACGTTTAATACAAATATTATTTACTGGCAACTGACTACTACCTACTGAATTATGCTTTTTTTAAAAAATATTCATAAATCATATCATACTACAGCACAAAGCATGCATGTTTTGAAAGGTATTGATATGACTATAAACGAGGGAGAATTGGTTTCAATTATGGGTTCTTCTGGTTCTGGAAAATCTACATTACTCAATATTTTGGGAATGCTAGATAACTATGATAAAGGAGAATATTGGTTGGATAAAGTATTGATAAAAAATCTCTCGGAAAAACAAGCTGCTATTTATCGCAACAAATTTTTGGGCTTTGTTTTTCAGTCTTTCAATTTGCTTTCCTTCAAAACGGCAGCCGAAAATGTAGCTTTACCACTTTATTATCAAAAGGTAGGGCGCAAAGAAAGACAAATTTTGGCAGAAGAATATTTAGAACGTGTTGGGCTTCAACAATGGGCGCATCATTTGCCTTCGGAGCTTTCGGGTGGACAAAAACAGCGTGTCGCTATTGCAAGAGCCTTAATTACAGATCCAAAAGTAATTCTGGCCGATGAACCTACAGGAGCATTAGATACAACTACCTCTTATGAAGTAATGGAACTTTTCAAACAGGTACATGAAAGTGGAAAAACAATCGTTATCGTAACCCACGAAGATGATATTGCAGCAAAAACAGAACGAGTAATTCGTCTAAGAGATGGTCATATAGAAGGTAATACCAAAACGCAAAACACAAGCAAGCAAAATAAAAACATGAACTTAACTAAAGAATAAATTACAACAAGAGATAAAAATCTGTTAAGTCAATAGAAGTGTTCAAAGTAGTTTATTACACTAGTTAATTAAATTTTATTGAATAATTTAGGTATTAAATTATCTTTTTTAAAGGTTTTTGGCAAAAAAAAGGACTTTATTTAGTTAGCTATCTATTTGTATATTAAATTGTAGTCTATTAGTACTTAGAAGTAGGCACACTTATTGCAAAATTCCTAAATAAGTGCGAATACAAACAATGAATGACTATTTTTTAATCTTGTGTATAAATTAATGTTATACATATAAATTCATTATTGAAGTTCATTACTCAGTTAAAACTACAAAATCGTCCTTATTAATTTGCCTTTAATATACCTTACAAAATAAAAATATAGCTTTAGCGTATGAAAATCTTAACTTTCTGTCTTGCAGTAGCCTTTTCTATCAGTTCTACTGTTTCATTTGCTGCTCCGTTTCTAAATCCTACCAAAAATAATACTAATTCTGTTATTGAAAAATCTATATTGGATTCTTACAATAAGACCAACAAAATTGCTTACAAATCAGTAGGAGATAAGGGGTTTGATGCTGCAAATACGATTATAAAATGTAAAGATGGAAATTTTGTTCTTTTAGGTCGTACAGATTCGTATGGTGCAGGTGATATGAATATGAGTGCTATTAAAGTAGATGCAAGTGGAAATGTTCTTTGGAACAAAAATTATGGTGCAGAAGAAAGCGAAGAAGGATATGCAGGGTTAGAAACTGCTGATGGAGGATTTATTTTTGCAGGTTATTCAGATTCTTATGGGGCAGGTTCAGACATAAAAGACGGTTGGATAATTCGTGTAGATGCAAAAGGAACTCGTATTTGGGACAAAACATTCGGCTCAAATCAAAGTATAGACGAAATTTATAGTATCGTTGCGACAGACGAAGGAAATTACACGGTTTTGATGAATAGTATTCCAATCGAAACAGGAAAAAGTGATATTATGCTTTTAGAAATAGATGATAAAGGAGAAACGATTTGGAAAAAAAGTTTTGGTGGAAAGAGTAGTGAACAAGGAAGATCGCTTGCTAAAGTTGAAGATGGTTATCTAATTGCTGGACACGTGGAAGGCGAAATGATGACCAAATGGGATATGCTTCTTATTCATGTAGATAAAAAAGGAAATAAGAAATGGGACAAAACGTATGGTGGAGGAGATAATGAAATGGCAAATGTAGTAAAAGTAATGCCTTCTGGAAACATACTAATTGCTGGTTATTCTTATACGTATGCAGAAGGTAGTCATGATGCGTGGGTAGTTTGTGCAGACAAAAATGGAAAGAAAATTTGGGACAAAAATTTTGGTGGATTAAGTACAGATGAAGCCTTTGATATTTTGGTTACTGATAATTCTGATATTATTTTGATTGGTTATACAGACATTTATAAAGCCGATGAATACGGAAATAATGTAAGTACGCTTTCTAATGAAATTATGATTAATAAATTAGACTCAAAAGGAAAAGAAATCTGGACAAGAACATTAGGAGGAGATAAAGATCAAGTAGCCAAAGCTGGATCAATTGCAAATGATGGAAGCTTTATTTTAGCAGGTTATACCAACGAAAATATGGACACAAAGAATGTAGATATGCTTATCTTAAAAGTATCTGCTGATGGAAAATAAAAAAGAACAAAATAAAAACGATAGTTTATTTTATCGTCAAAAATAATTGATTAACCGAATTTCTGATTATATTGATAATGGGAGGTTCGGTTTTTGTATTTATTTTACAAATAAAGATGTAGACTCATTCTTCAAAATGAGAAAATGTAGGAGGAATACGATGAGAAACCAACAAAAATTAGCTTCAAATTATTCATTTTATTTAATTAAATCAAAATTGAAAATAAGCAAAGATAAAAATCTTCTTCTTCTCTCCATTTTGACATTATTTTTTGTCATAACTAATTCTTATGCACAAGATTTTGATTCTCCTGAAAACTTAAAATTAGAAAATACAAACTCTTATGCTCCTACTTCTACCATCGTAAAAGGAAAGTTATTTGCTTATAATCATAAAAAAACAGAAGACAAAAAAGGTAAAATTATTACTCAAAAAGAAAAATTAGCTGTCAATTTGGTGGTCAGAAATCTTCGAACGCAGGAAAAACAAGCACGAGTTTTTTCTCCTGATACTGTTTCTGGAAATTATTTTATGTTTTTGTTGCCCGATGAGCGTTATGAAATTAGTGTTCAAGTAGAGGGTTTTCGTCCTTACGTAATTGTTCTTTTTGTTCCTCCCCAAACGTTCATTTACGAACTTAATCGTGATATTATTTTTCAACCGATTACGCTTTTAGATCAGCAAATCGGACAACATAATTTTTTCGAAACTCGTTCTCAAAATCTAACTAATTATTACGATTCGGCAGCTTTGCATAATTACGATAGAGATAGATTTGAAGTATTGCGAGAACTTATCGATTATACAATGGCAAAAGGAAATATCAATGCTTTTGATAGTTTGGAAAGCATAACTGTAAACGAAATTTCTCCAAAAACTTCTGTACAATATGTTTCCTCACAACTAGAAACAGCAAACAATTTCAAACCTATTTTTGATAAAATAAAAGAGAGTTTTTCGCACGGTTCGTGGGAATATATAGATGAGTTTTATGCTAGACAAAGTACAGGAAATACCTATTATTCAGAAGCAAAGAGCGTTTCTGCAACCGAAAAAGAAAACCAGAAAACTATCGTAACTCATTTCGTCGTCTTTGATGGGAAAAGTGCAAAAAGACTTACAAGAGAACAAAAAGGAAAGCTAAAACAAGTAGCTACATTTTTGAATAATGACCCAAGATTGGCAATAGAAATTTTTGGAAGAACATATTCAGAAAATAACGAAGTAGCAAAACAAAATTCAGAAAATCGTCTTCAACTATCTGCAAAACGTACAAAACAAGTTTATAAATATCTGAAAAGACGTGTAGATGACAAAGGTAAGTTTCATTATATTGTTTATGGAATGAGTGAAAAATTGGATGACGCAGTTTTGGAACAGACCATCAAAAATGAAAATGAAATCCAGAAAGCAAAGCAGAAAGAAAATAACAAAGAAGAATTAATTTTGACACAATTGCCTCCAAAAGCTCCTAGAGTAGAATTGGTTATTAGTTTGGATTAATTTTTATATATTTGATACTACATTAGTAAAGCACATTAGTTTGTGCTTTTTCTGTTTAGCTATATTTCAATTTATAACTTTTATCTTTACTGCTATGAAAATCACTTTTCTGATTTCGTTTTTTCTACTTTATTTTTCTATTATGACAAACTCATTTTCACAAACTAATTCACAAACTAATTCACAAACTAATCAAGAAACAGAATTATACAAACAAGCAGCGCAAGAGTTTGAAACCCATTACAATAATTCTAAGCAAGACAGTATCTTTGAAATGTATGGAGCAGGAATGAAAAGTGCTTTGCCTTTAGAGAGAAGCAAAGAGTTTTTTGAAGGTCTGTTTGCACAAGTAGGAAAGATAACAAAACGAGAATTTTCTAGATATGAAAACGGAACGTATGCTGTCTATAAAACAAGTTTTGAAAAAGCTGTTTTAGGACTGAATATTTCGGTAGATGAAGCAGGAAAAATAAATGGATTATTTATCAAGCCTTTTGAAGAAAAAGCAGAGTTACCTACTCCAGAACGCAACAACACAAAGTTGATTTTGCCTTTTAATGGTCAATGGAATGTGTTTTGGGGAGGAGATAGTGTAACACAAAATTATCATGTAATAAGCCAATCACAAAAAAATGCGTTTGATTTGATAATTCAGAAAGAGGGAAAGAGCTATAAAACAGACGGACAAACAAATGAAGATTATTATGCCTTTGGAAAGGAAATTTTTGCTCCCTGTGATGGAGAAGTTGTTCTGTCGGTAAATGGAGTAAAAGATAATAAAGTAGGAGAAATGAATACAATGTTTGTTCCGGGGAATACAGTTATTATAAAGACAGAAAACAATGAATATTTGTTTTTCGCTCATTTTAAGCAGAACTCTATCAAAGTAAAACAAGGACAAAAAGTAAAGCAAGGAGAGCTTTTAGGGTTGTGTGGAAATTCAGGAAATTCTTCCGAACCTCATTTACATTTCCATATTCAAAATGTGGAAAGTTCGAATCAAGCGACAGGAATAAAATGTTATTTTGACAAAATTTTGGTTGATGGAAAAGAAAAAGAAGACTATTCGCCAGTAAAAGATGAAGTGATTGAGAATATAAAATAACATTATTTTGTCTATCAATTTTTGTATCTTTATTAGGAAATTCGTATTACTTCTAACTTCACACCTCTAACTTCTTACTTTATTAAAATGTACGACAGAGATTTCAACAAACTTCCAAAGAGAAGAACGCCAGACCCAAAACCGATTGGTGAAGCATTGAAGGCATTTTTAAATGCTCAAAAATGGAGTGGAAAGTATGAAAGTCATCAATTGAAAGCAGATTGGGCAAAAATTGTAGGCGATTTTGTGGCACAACAAACCGAAAAAGTAGAGATAAGAAACAAAAAAATATTTATTCGTGTTTCTCAACCTACTTTACGCTATGAATTGCTGATGCAAAAGACATCTATTATTTATCGTGTCAATTCTCATTTTGGCAAACGAGTAATAGAAGATGTAGTATTATTGTAGTCATTCTGTAGCTCACTCTTCAGAGTGAGAAGCTATAAATCGATATTTTACAAAAAAATAAAGTTTACAAAACCTTTATATCAATTTTTTGTTCTATTTTTGTAGTACCAAAATTATTTAGACTAATTACAAACAAGATAATTTTATTACAAATTATTTTATCTTTGTTGGTGTTTTAGCGTAGCGACACCAATAAAAAACGGACATTATAAAACTGCTACTTACTTCAAAAAAATTATGGCAGAAGCAAAACAAACCGAGCAAGAACTTTTAGAAGACATCACAAATTCGGAATACAAATACGGATTTGTTTCAAATATAGAATCTGATAAAGCAATCAAAGGACTGACAGAAGATACTGTTCGGTTTATTTCTGCAAAGAAAAATGAACCTGAATGGCTTTTAGAATGGCGTTTGGAGGCTTTCAAGAAATGGCAATCTATGCCAACTCCAAAGTGGGCAAACTTAAAAATGCCTGAAATTGATTTTCAAGAAATCATTTATTATGCTGCTCCAAAACAGAAACCACAAGTAAATAGTCTTGATGAAATAGACCCAGAACTTTTGGCAACATTCGAAAAATTAGGAATTTCTCTGACAGAACAAAAACGTCTTTCAGGTATTGCTGTCGATGTAGTGATGGATAGCGTTTCAGTAGCAACTACTTTTAAAGCTAAATTAGGAGAATTAGGAATTATTTTCTGCTCGTTTAGTGAAGCTGTTCAAGAACATCCAGAACTTGTCAAAAAATATTTAGGTTCAGTTGTTCCTGTTACAGATAATTATTTTTCTGCTCTGAATTCGGCTGTTTTTAGTGATGGTTCGTTTTGTTACATTCCTAAAGGGGTTCGTTCGCCAATGGAATTATCGACTTATTTTAGAATCAATGAAGCCAACACAGGACAGTTTGAAAGAACGCTTATTATTGCAGAAGAAGGTTCTTATGTCAGTTATTTAGAAGGTTGTACTGCTCCTCAACGAGATGAAAACCAGCTTCACGCTGCTGTAGTAGAGATTTTTGCACACAAAAAAGCAGAAGTAAAATATTCAACGGTTCAAAATTGGTATCCAGGAGATAAGAATGGAGTAGGTGGAATTTATAATTTCGTAACCAAACGAGGAATTTGTTTTGGCGATGAATCCAAAATTTCGTGGACGCAAGTAGAAACAGGTTCAGCAATTACATGGAAATATCCGTCTTGTATCTTGAAAGGCGATAATTCAATGGGAGAATTTTATTCTGTTGCCGTTACCAAAAATTACCAACAAGCAGATACAGGAACAAAAATGATTCATATCGGTAAGAATACAAGAAGCCGTATTGTTTCGAAAGGTATTTCTGCTGGTCATAGTCAAAACTCGTATCGTGGTTCGGTTGATATTATGAAACGAGCAACGAATGCACGTAATTTTTCTCAATGTGATTCTCTTCTTATTGGCGACCAATGTGGAGCGCATACTTTTCCTTACATTAATGCAGAAAATAGTAGCGCACAAATCGAACACGAAGCCACGACTTCAAAAATTGGAGAAGACCAAATTTTCTACTGTAACCAAAGAGGAATTGATTCTGAAAAAGCTGTTGCACTCATTGTAAATGGATATTGTAAAGAAGTTTTGAATAAATTACCAATGGAATTTGCTGTAGAAGCACAAAAATTATTAGCTCTTTCTTTAGAAGGAAGTGTTGGTTAGAAATTACAATTTGTAGGGAACTGAAAGTCAACGTAGTCAAAACGGCTTACCTTTTCCTAGTACAGAATTTTCAAACAAAAGAAAGCCTATTAAAAATAAAATCTTATTTTTGGTAGGTTTTTTCGATGTCAAAACAGAATTTAAAAGTAATTGAATTTTTGTGTAACTTGTTAAATCAATTTCTATTCCTATAATCATATTATAAAAACTATCAAAAAATGGAAAAACAGGAAATGAAAAGTTTGGAACAAATAAAAAGTATTTTAATAGAAAAATTGAGTTTTTTTAGAAAAGAATTAGCCATTACAGCAGATGTGTTGACAAAATTTGAATTACAGAAACGTGTAGATGAAATAGAAAAAGAAGTTAAGAATATAGATTTCCATGAAAGTAGAGATATAAACATAGGAAAATCAAAACAACAATTAGAGAAATTGCAAGAAGAAGTAGAAAAACTAAAGAATAATTTAAAAAATACGTTTGGAATAGTAAGTAAATATTCTGACTACGATGATTTTATGATAGATGTAAAGTATTTTACACATAATCAAAAAACTACTACTTCTCTTCCTCTTGTGGGAAAAACAGTTGAAACATTAGATAAAAATTCTTTAGACAAACTTTTTTCCTTAGAATTGGTAAAAAATCATTTTCTACTACACGGAATTAATTCAGAAAAATTAAATCAAAAGCTAAAAGCCTTAAATTTAATTGCAAATGGGCTAGTATTGAAAGGAACTTTTCTATGTTTGTCTAATGTCGAACAAATAAGAAGTGTAAGCCAAAATGCCTATGTTTCCAAATTCTTTGTGTTTGAAGATAATGAAGGATTGCAAACTTACATTAATGAGTTTATGCATGGAAATTTGATAGAGCAATTTGAGCAAATGATTCGTCATATTAAGAAAAATTTGTACTTGACTAGAGATATTAATACCAGGACGAGTGATTATCAGATACCAGAAAAAGTTTTTACAGAACTTGTTGCAAATGCTTTTGTACATCGCAGCTATGAAGAAAATATACTCAATCCTACAAAAGTGGAAATATATCCAAACAGAATGGAAATTACTAATGGAGGCAAATTTCCAGATTCTATACAAATAAAAGATATTGAAAATCCTAATTATGCAGATACCTCTTTTATTATTAATCCTGAAATAGTACAAACTTTCTTTCTACACGAATTTGTGGAAGCTGCTGGTAAAGGCATAAAAAGAAGTCAAGCTATTTTGGAAAAGAGAAAAATGAAAAAAGCCATTATCGAACAAAAAAGAGGATATATAAAAACAACAATTTATAAAAATAGACCAAAAGAAGATGTTTCTTCTACTTATGTTTCTACTTTTGATGATGAGCTTACAGAAATTTATACTTTATTAGAAGACGACAAGATTTTAGAAGTTTTTGAATGGTTGGATAATCAAAACACAAATTCTGACTTGATTCAAAAATTAAAGAATGATTTTATTGGTGGAACTATGGGTAAAAATTTTTCTATAAGAATAAAACTATTAGTTCGTGAGATAATCAATTCAAAAAAATAGATTAAACATACCTCAAATCAAGCGAAAAATTTTCTGGATATTTTGCTACTTTATCTTTATAAAAATCCATTATTTCTCTTAAATCAGCTTCCATATCATCGGTTGGATAAATCACTTTTGTTACTCCTGCGTGTCTTTTTTCATAATCTAAATAACCTAATGCAATCGGAACATTTGCTATTTTGGCAGCGTGATAAAATCCCATTTTCCACTCTGTTACTTTGTTTCGTGTTCCTTCTGGAGTAAAAACAATAGCTAGTTTTCTATCTTCTTTGAACAAATTTGCCATAGCTTGTACCATCGAAGGACGTTCTTCTCCTGCTTTTTTGGGTGTTCGGTCTATTCCTATTGCTCCCATTTTCAAAAACATTTTTCCAAAAGGAGGTTTTATCCATTCCTTTTTTATGGTAAAACGCCAGTATATGTTGGCAATATCAAACCACGCAATCGTATAGACGGTGTCCCAGTTGCTTGTGTGAGGTGCTGCAATGATAACGCAGCGTTCCAACACTTCTTTTGAAACTTCGTCGTTATGAATAATTTTCCAACCACGAAAACGAAATAAAAAACGAAAAAGAGCAAGTACCATTATTTTTAATTATTAGTGTTTAATTGTTAATGATTAACGAATACAAAAATACTCGTCATTTTTTTTTACAAGACTAATTATAGTGTTTCAAAAGTTTTACTATGTATTTTCTGCCGTCGTTGAGACTTCGTCGTCAACGAGGATTAATCTCTACAACCTTTGTCGGTATTTTAGTGCAGCGACACCAACAAATAGTTCTTATATTTCTATCTAATTTTCAGAGTAGCTAAAGCAATTATTACAAGCAGCACTCCTACAATCCAAAAACGAGTAACGATTTTTACTTCGTGATACCCTTTTTTTTGATAATGATGATGAAGAGGTGACATCAAAAAAATACGCCTTCCTTCTCCAAACTTCTTTTTGGTATATTTAAAATAAGCTACTTGCATCAGTACAGACATATTTTCTATCAAAAACACACCACAAAGAATCGGAATCATAAGTTCTTTTCGAAGAGTAATTGCCAAAACTGCAATAATTCCACCCAGCGACAAACTTCCAGTATCACCCATAAAAACTTGTGCAGGAAAAGAATTATACCACAAAAAACCAATGCACGCCCCCATAAATGCTGCACAAAAAATTACGACTTCGCCAGTATTGGGCAAATACATAATATTGAGGTAATCAGCAAAAATAAGGTTTCCAGAAACATAAGCAAAAACACTCAACGCCGTTGCAATAATTGCCGTCGAACCTGCTGCTAATCCATCTAATCCGTCAGTTAGATTTGCACCATTCGAAACGGCTGTAATAATAAAAGTTACTACAATAATATAGAAAATAATTACTCCATATTCTCCCAAAAAATCAGGAACAAGAGTTCTATAATCCAATTCATTGTTTTTAATAAATGGAATTGTTGTTTTCAAAGATTTTACATCTTCATATTTAGAGTTTATAAGCGTACTATAATCACTTCCACTACTCACTACTTCATCAAATTCTCTCATCAAAACATCAGGATGGTGATACATTGCCACACCAATCAAAATTCCAATTCCTACTTGTCCTAAAATTTTAAATTTACTTGAAAGACCATTTTTGTTTTTATGAATTACCTTTATATAATCATCTATGAAACCTAAAGCACCCAACCAAACTGTAGTAACAAGCAAAAGTAAAATATAAATATTGTGAAGTTGAGCCAAAAGAAGTGTAGGAATGAGTGTTGCAGATAAAACAATAATTCCTCCCATGGTAGGCGTTCCTGCTTTCAAGTTTTCGCCTTTTAATCCCAAATCTCTAACGGTTTCTCCAATTTGAAGTTTTTGAAGAAAAAGAATAATTTTTTTACCAAAAACTACACTAATCAGAAGTGATAAAACGGCGGCCAACATAGCACGAAAACTAATATATTGAAAAAGACCTGCTCCAGAGAGTTCGAACTGTTCACGCAAGAAACGAAATAAATAATATAACATGAGAAAAGACAAAAAATGAGTTGTGAAGAGAAATTATTAAAGTAGTTTTTTGGATAGCTTTTTCATTGAACTAAAGTTCAAATTTACAAAAAAAAGCATTCTACTTCTATAAAGTAAAATGCTTATTGTTGTAATTAAATCAATATTTTTTTATTTGAACAAACGTTTTGGCTTACTGAAAGAAAAATAATAAGCGAAAAACAATCCAAGAATATAAAATGCAATATCCACATACTCAAAACGGTCTTTCAAAAATCCCCACAAGTGAGAAATATCAAAAGTAGTAAACGTTTCTACATAAGAAAGCTGAAAACTCTGTACAATTGGCTCAACAGCAGCTAAAACATTTCCTACAAAAAAACCAAAGAGAGTAATCAAAATAGCTATTAATCCAAACATAGGGCGATGACCTTTGCCTCCAATTCTCATTCCTAAGGCAGCTAAAAGCCCAACTAAAACAGCCATAAAGGCGTAATGATGTTGCTCAATATATTCATCTATTAACATTGTGGTTTTTCCCCAAGTATAGGCAGCTCCTAATGCTCCTATAAGAGAGAATACAATTCCTAAAAATAAATTAGATTTAGATTTCATGTTTGATAAGGAAGATTTTTTTGATAAAGTAAATGATTCATCAAGATAATCAGATTCTATATCTTTACCCTTTGAGTCATTTGATTGTATGTTATTCTGATTAAACTCATTAGTTGAGCTAATCCACTCGTAATTTACTTCTAATTCTTCTAAAGGCAAAATAGAAGATTTATCAAATGCGATTGGACTCTCATTTGGTAAATCCGAAAAAGCAATAGAATCAGTCAGTTGAGCAGTAGAATTATCTTGATTATCTTCAATCAAATTATCCATACCCTCATCTGTGCCAGTTGAATTAGTATTCACTTCAGTAGTAGCTACTTCAATGGTATATGCTTCTTCTTGAATATTTTCTAGCTTTTTGTCTTCGTCTGTTTGAGTAGTATAATTCATAAAATCAAATAATTATAGAATGAGAATAGTAGTGTTGATTAATGAAGTTCTGACTTATCAATTCGTAATCAGCTATTAAAAATTAGCTATTAAAAATCTAACCAAGAATCTATCTTATAATCTACTCAACAACTTTCAAGAACTATACCTTTTTGATTAAAATGCTTACACTCTAGTAATGAATAAAAGCAGCTAGATAATACATTTTGAAACACAAAATAAAGTAAAAGTTTTGAGGAATAAAACCTCTATTTAACTCAAAAAACCTATTCTAAAAGCTGCAAACGAACTTTTTTATTTTTTGCTTTCATTCTGTAAGTGCAAAAATTGCTAGTTACTATTCTCAAAATACCATACATAAGGTAGAAAACCAAATTGACGAATGAATTATTCTAATCGGTAAGTAGGGAATTATTTTAGATGAAAAAATAGAGCTAAAATCAGCTTTTAGTATAAAGATAAAAACTTGTTTTTGATAGGCAATCAGAAAAAACAAACAAACAAGACTTCACAAAAACGATATTTTTCATTTATTCATAAGTATATTTTTGCTACTTTGTTGAAACAATATCTATTTTCAATGGAATATGCACACTTTTTGAAACTGAACAAGTAGCAGGTATTTTATTTATAATGAAGAAGCTCAATCAATTCATTATTTTCAATTACTCATTCTATACTAATCACTAAAACGAATCACTTTTTAATATTATGATAATCAATTTTTTTTATAAAAAGACAGCTTTTATTCTCGGTTTACTTTGTTTGTTTGCATCAAATTTTTCTATTGTTTCGGCACAGCAAGTAAGCATTCCAGAACAAGTTTGTATGAACGGTTTCGAACAGCAACTTTATGCTTTGATAGATACATACAGAGGAGAAAGCGAGGCACATACTATTTCATTATCCAAAAAACTAACTTTTGTAGCCAAATTACATGCTAGAGATTTGTACCATAACAGGATTGATAAAGATTCGTGTAGTATGCAAAGTTGGTCTGACCAAGGATTTTGGAATGCCTGTTGTTTTAGTGAAAGAGATAATTCGAAACAGTCGTGTATGTGGGACAAACCAAAAGAAATAACAGGGTATGCAGGGAAAGCGTATGAGGTAATTTATAATGGAGGAAGCGAGCCAAAACGAATTATGGAACTCTGGAAAGGAAGTTCTTTTTATTCGGATATTCTCAAAAATTCGGGGCGTTATGCTGATAAAGATTGGGCTGCTATTGGAATTGGACAATACAAAAACGTTACTGTTGTGTGGTTTGGAGAAGTAGAAGACGAAGAAAAAGACGTTCAAAATTGCTCTGGTACAGAACCTGAATACGATTTGAAAAATGGAACACTAGCTTCTTCAACGGAAATAGCAGATAATGGGAATAGTGATGTTGATAATGGTGTAAGTACACTTACTGGAGATGGACAAAATGATAACGCAGATGCAGATGGAGGAAGTTCTGATACAGGTCTTGAAAATGGAAAATTTTATTTGATTTATGGAAGTTATACTACTGAAGAGTACGCAAATGCAGCCGTCAGACAATTAAGTGGACAGTTTCCACAAGCAAGAGTTATTACGACAAGTGATAGCGACCGTTACAGAATTGCGCTTTACGAGTATAGTTCAAAAGAAGAAGCAAAAGATGCTCAAAACAAACTAGATTATACGTATGTAGGTGCTTGGGTGCTTGCTGGAGAATAATTTTTTCAAACTTGCTTATTTCACAAAAACCTATTTGATTATTATATCAGATAGGTTTTTTTATGATTTTGAGAATAATGAAAGTAAAAATTATCTAAAATTGAGTTGCCAACCTCGTTTCTCAATTCTTCTTACATTTGTTCTGTCTTTTAAAGTAATCAAGTAATCGGCAAGTAGAAGAAGTTCGTTATCATCATTTTCTCCTCTATATTCTTTCGGATAAATGACATTTCCATAATTTTCTTTTGATTTATGTGGTGTATCATCTACAATCAAAATGCGTTCTAATTGATAACCTTTTTTCTTTAGCTTTTTGAGTGGTTTGGTAAAATGGTAATGCGACGTTGTAGAATTGTAATCTTGGTAATCATCAAAAATGCCAGTGAAATTTCTTTTATAACTGCATCTACTTCTTGCCCAAACAAATTCTACTTCTACATCTTTTGGGATAATTTTTTCAACTATTTCTTCTACATATTCATCGTCAGCAGAAGACCAAAACGCAATCAAAAAATGGTCTTTTATTTTCTCAAAAAACTCTTTTAAATAAGGTCGTTGATAGATAAAATAATTAAAAACAGTAAAGTCAAATGGTTTTTCTAATTCTTTTAAAGAACCGAAAATCAATGTTTCATCTATATCAAGAATGAGAAGGGTTTTAGTTTCGTTTCTGTAATTCATTTTTTAGTACTATTGTTAGGGCAAGACAATTAAAACAAAAAATTCCCTTCTACTCCAAAAAGTAAAAGGGAATTTTTATAAAATCTATGTTTTCAAGACAGCTAAAAACTATCAGCTACATTTAGTCTAAAGTAATTTCAAGAGCAAGACCACGAAGTTCATGTATAAGTACATTAAATGATTCTGGAATGTTTGGCTCTGGCATATTATCGCCTTTTACAATACATTCATACGCTTTTGCACGTCCGAGAACATCATCTGACTTGATTGTCAAGATTTCTCTCAAAATATGCGAAGCTCCAAATGCTTCTAATGCCCAAACTTCCATCTCTCCAAAACGCTGTCCACCAAATTGAGCTTTACCACCCAAAGGTTGCTGCGTAATAAGTGAGTAAGGTCCGATAGAACGAGCATGCATTTTGTCATCTACTAAGTGACCCAGTTTCAACATATACATTACTCCTACCGTAACAGTTTGCTCAAATTTTTCTCCTGTACGTCCATCAAAAACTTCCATTTTACACCATCTTGGCAAACCTGCTTTTTCAATTTCTGCTTCTACTTCTGCTTCTGTTGCACCGTCAAAGATTGGAGTAGCGTATTTAGTTCCCATTTTCAGACCTGCATGACCTAAAATAGTTTCATAAATCTGTCCCAAATTCATACGAGAAGGAACACCAAGAGGATTCAAGACAATATCAACAGGAACACCATCGGCAAGGAAAGGCATATCTTCTTCACGAACGATACGAGCCACAACTCCTTTATTACCATGACGACCAGCCATCTTATCACCTACTTTAAGTTTACGTTTCTTAGCAACATATACTTTTGCAAGTTTGACAATTCCTGCTGGAAGCTCATCTCCTACTTCTAAAGCAAAACGTTGGCGTTTGAACTCTGCTGTAATCTCGTTACGTTTTTGATTGTAATTCTTTACAAGTTCTGCCAAAAGTTCGTTGGTATGTTCGTCTTCTGTAAAATCCTTCAAAATTACGTCAGCAATAAAGTTTACTTCCTCTGGAACGTTGTAATTACTCTCATCACGATACGCATTTTTGCTAGGGAAAAAGGCTTGCTCAATGTTTTGTTCATTAAAACCAGAATCTTTTGCCAACACTACATCACCGTATTTATGAACAATTCCTTGAGAAGTTTTGTCTTCCAAAAGTTCTGCCATTTTGCTAATCATCTGCTTACGCATATTTACCAAATCACGGCTATATTCTTTCTTCAAACCATCAACCTGCTTACGTACTTTTGCACGCATATCCTTATCCTTTTTAGGACGAGAGAAAAGCTGTGTATTAATTACAACACCTTGAAGCGAAGCCGAAGCACGCATCGAAGCATCTTTTACATCACCTGCTTTATCTCCAAAGATAGCACGAAGAAGTTTTTCTTCTGGTGTAGGATCTGTTTCTCCTTTAGGAGTAATTTTTCCTACCAAAATATCTTGTTCTTTTACTTTTGCACCAATACGGATAATACCGTTTTCGTCCAAATCTTTAACTGCATCTTCGCTTACATTCGGAATTTCAGAAGTAAGTTCCTCTTCTCCTCGTTTTGTATCACGCACTTCAAGCTCAAACTGGTCAATATGTATAGAAGTATAAACGTCATCTCTAACTACACGCTCAGAAATAACGATTGCATCTTCAAAGTTATATCCCTGCCAAGGCATAAAAGCAACCATAAGGTTACGACCAAGTGCTAGTTCTCCTTTTTCAGTTGCGTATCCTTCACAAAGAACATCACCTTTTTTTACTTTATCGCCTTTCAAAACAATAGGACGTAAATTAATACATGTATCTTGGTTCGTTCTACGGAACTTGGTAAGAATATAGGTTGTAAACTGGTTATCAAAATTTACAAGTTTCTGTTCTTTTGTCCAATTATATTTTACTACAATTTTTCTAGAATCTACATAATCTATTACTCCGTCATCTTCTGCTACAACTAATGCTCTAGAATCCATTGCTACACGTCTTTCAAGACCTGTACCTACGATTGGAGCTTGTGGGCGCAAAAGTGGAACGGCTTGACGCTGCATATTCGAACCCATCAAGGCACGGTTGGCATCATCGTGTTCTAAGAATGGAATAAGAGAAGCTGCCACCGAAACAATTTGGTTTGGCGCAACGTCCATATAGGTCACATTTTCTGGAGCTTCTAATGGAAAATCTCCTTCCAAACGACATTTTACAAGGTCAGAAGTAAATTTATTTTTACTATCCAAAGTTGCATTTGCCTGTGCAATAATTTGCTCATCTTCTTCTTCTGCTGTCAAGAACCTAACCTCGTCAGTTGCTTTTTGATTCTTAACAATACGGTACGGAGTTTCGATAAAGCCCATTCCGTTTACTGTTGCATGAACACAAAGCGAAGAAATAAGACCAATATTAGGTCCTTCTGGAGTTTCGATAGTACACAAACGACCGTAGTGTGTGTAGTGAACATCACGAACCTCAAAACCTGCACGTTCACGAGACAGACCACCTGGTCCTAGCGCAGACATTCTACGTTTGTGCGTAATTTCTGCTAACGGATTGGTTTGATCCATAAACTGTGAGAGCTGATTTGTACCAAAGAAGGAATTAATAACCGACGATAAAGTACGAGCATTAATCAAATCTACGGGCTTAAAGTCTTCATTATCACGAACGTTCATACGCTCTTTGATAGTACGAGCCATACGAGCTAACCCTACACCAAACTGGCTATAAAGCTGTTCTCCTACTGTACGAACACGACGATTCGAAAGGTGGTCAATATCATCAACAACTGCTCTTGAATTAATCAGCGTAATCAAATGTCTGATGATACGGATAATGTCTTCTTTTGTAAGGACACGAACACTCATTTCCAAATCCAAACCTAGCTTTCTATTGATTCTATAACGACCAACTTCTCCTAAATCATAACGCTTTTCACTAAAGAAAAGACTTTGAATTACATCACGAGCTGTTTGTTCGTCTGGTGCTTCTGTGTTACGAAGCTGACGGTAGATTTGCTCTACTGCTTCTTTTTCTGAATTTGAATTATCTTTTTGTAATGTATTATAGACAATTGCAAAATCATTAATATTAATGTCTTCTCTATGAAGAATAATTGACTCTGTATTTGAATCAATAATTGTTTGGATATGCTCTTCTTCAATGACAGAATCACGCTCCAACAGAACTTCATTACGAGTAATACTTACTACTTCGCCAGTATCTTCATCAACAAAATCTTCTGTCCAAGTACGAAGAACACGAGCAGCCAATTTTCTACCAACCACTTTCTGAATATTTGCTTTAGTTGCTTTCACTTCTTCAGAAAGACCAAAAAGCTCTAAAATATCTCTATCTGTACCATATCCGATAGCACGAAGCAGCGTAGTAACAGGAAATTTTTTCTTACGATCGATATATGCGTACATGATATTATTTACGTCTGTTGCAAATTCAATCCAAGAACCTTTGAAAGGAATAATACGAGCAGAATATAATTTTGTACCGTTGGTATGCTTACTTTGAGCAAAGAAAACACCTGGTGAACGGTGAAGTTGAGAAACGATGACACGTTCTGCACCATTGATAACGAAAGAACCACGTTCTGTCATTACGGGTACGTTTCCTAAAAATACTTCTTGTTCGATAGTTTCGAAATCCTCATTGTCTTCGTCATTACAAAGTAAACGTAACTTTGCTTTTAAAGGCACTGCATAAGTAAGACCTCTATCAACACATTCTTGAACCGAATATTTTGGTGGATCTATGATATAGTCGACAAATTCCAATACAAAGTTATCTCTTGAATCAGAAATTGGGAAGTTCTCCATAAATACTTTATAGAGTCCGTCTGCTGTTCTTTTTTCAGGAGGAGTACCTAGTTGGAAGAAATCTTGAAACGACTTTACCTGCACATCTAGGAAATGGGGGTACTCCAAAATAGAGGTCGTTTTGCGAAAGTTTATTCTGCCGTGTTTTAATGTAGCCAAGGCTCGTATAGGTTTTGAGTGAACGAAATGGAATGCTTTATTAATTACGAATTACTTGAAAGTCAACTACGAAATGAATACTTAGCGTGAACTAATTAAAATTACGTAAATTCTGATGCTTTACTAGTTGTTCGTTTTAGATGTCTTTATATATTATCTTTATTGCTTTATAACTATCCTTTTTTTCTTTTCTCATTTATCTTAATTCTTGTCATATATAAAAGTCAAAAAAAGCCCTAAAATTAGGTAAAGAGTTATTTTAATTAATTTTTGATAATTAATGACTAGCTCTTTATTAAATTTTACGGTTTTCGTTTTTCTAAGTAAATGAAATAAATAATCTTGACTTTGAGTAGTTCAAACAGTTTTGGAATACTTTTTATGAATAAAATGCAAGTAAAAACAAGAAAAGTGCTATATTTTGGTGCTAAAATTAGAATATAGTCTCAGTTTTACAATAGTCTTATAAATAACTAGGGTTAAAACTATATTTTTGTAGCCAAAATATCTCACAAAGATAGTACTTTCTGTTGTACATTCAAAATTAATTGTATAGATATTTTACTTTCTTACTTTATGAGCCTGTTTGAACTTTACAATTTTTGTCTCTTTCAATAGCACATCGCCTATTATCAAGGTCTTTGTTATCTTTGATACCAGACGATCGCCAAGGGAAAAGCTACTTTTTATACGTTTCTCTCTTAGCAATCGCCTTTAATCAGACGTTGATAATGGGAGTTATAAAAGTTTATAACAGCTTCTGTATTATAGACAATCAAAACTGTTCTAATTTTATTTCGAAGACCAATGTAGAAAAGGGTGGAACAAATTCTCTTCCTTCCGATCCTATTCCTGTTTGTCCATAAGCATACCGAGAAGGTATAAAAAAGCGTGTTTTCTCTTTTAATTTCATTTGTTTTACAGCCTGTTCGAATCCTGTAACTACTGCACCCGAACCGATAACAAATTCTAAGGGTTCACTTTTTTCATACGAGCTATCAAACTGTCTTCCGTATAAAACTGTTCCTACATAATTTACTACTACTCTTGCTCCATTATTTGGCGTAGCAGTTCCTTGCCCTTCTTCCAAAACTACGTAATAAATTCCCAACTCTGTTTTCTGCACAGTAAGATTATTTTCTTTTATATACTGTTGGATAATTTGTTCTTCTCGCTCTGTTTGTACAATAGGTTCTATGAGAGGCACTACTTTTTTTTCTTTACAAGAGGAAAAAGTAAGAGATAATAAAAGAAATAAAAAAATATAATTTGGTAGTTTCATTTTTTTGGAGAAATGAGATAATGAGAAATGGGAAATAGAGAGTAGGAAATAAGAGAGTGAGAAATCACACAAAGAAAAAACAATTTTCTATTCAAATCCTAATTAATTAAATACTTCTACTCTAAAAACTAAAATAGAATAAGGAGCAATATCAGTCCCAGCCCCTTTTTCTCCGTATCCTAAATGTGAAGGAATATACAACATTCCTTTTCCACCACGACCAATAAGAGGAACTCCTTCATTCCATCCGTCTATTACTCGTCCTCCAATCGTAAAAGTAAAAGGTTGCTTACCAAAAGAGGTGTCAAATATTTTTCCTTTTAGTATTTTTCCTTCGTAATTTACAGTTACACTTTCTCCTCTTTGTATAGGCGTTCCTTGTTCTGTAACTACATAATACAAACCAGAACTTGTTTTTTGAGCAGTAATATTATTTGCAGTAAAATAATCTTGCAAGATTTGGTCTTGTTCTGTTTTACTAGATGGATTGTTAGTTTCTTGTTCTTTTTTACAAGAAGTAAATAAGATAAGTCCGATAAATATTAATAAGATGTATTTTGATATGTTCATTTTGAGAATAAATTATTTTTGATTGAGTGATTTTTTACTACGCCACCGATTTTTTTTAATCTTCTAAGATTTCTATTTTATAGATAAGCATTGCATTAGGTTCTAACTGCTCACCTACTTCTTCTTTTCCGTAAGCTAATTTAGAGGGAATGTACAAATATCCCACTCCTCCTTTTCCGATAATAGGAATTCCTTCTTCCCAACCTTTGATAAAATTTCTTTCTCCAATCGTAATTTCATGTATTTTTTCTGAATCATGAGAGGAATCAAGTTTTTCGCCTGTGATGAGAAAATTTTCTTCATAACGAATTTTCAATTTCTCTCCTTTTTTTATTGTTGTTCCTTGTTTTTCTATTTTATAAAAAAGTCCTGATTTTGTTTTTTTGTAATCCGTAATGTCATTTAGTTTCAAATATACATTTTCGATATAATCTTCTTGATTATCGTCTATGTAATACGTATTTGGTTTTTTTTGAGTAGTTGTTTCTTCTTCCTCTTGCTCATTTTCATCATTTTCATAATCTTGATTTATATTTGGATCAAAATACTCATCTAAGACTTCTACTTCAAAAATAAGCATTTCATTGGGCTGTATTGACGGTTTTGCTCCTTTTATTCCATAAGCTAAATTCGAAGGAATATACAAAGTTCCTTTTCCACCACGACCAATAAGAGGAATTCCCTCGTCCCAGCCTTTTATTACTCGTCCTTGTCCGACAGTAAACTCAAAAGGCTGTTGTCTATCATATGAAGAATCAAACTTTTCTCCTGTTTCGAGCAGAGTACCTTTATAATGTGCTGTTACTTTTTCTCCATTTTTGATCGGTGTTCCTTGTTTTTCAACAACATATAAAAGACCTGACTCTGTTTTTTTGTATTCTGTAATTCCCTTTTCTACAAAATAAATATCTTCAATATAGTTTGTTTGTGTCTTCGAAGTACTATCTGACTGGCGTTCCATTTCCATTTGTTGCTTTTGCATTTCTGCCATATATTCTTGCTGCATTTTCATCTGTTTTGCCTTTATTTGCTCTTGTACAGCCAAATATTCTGCCATTGTATAACCTTTAACAATACGAAACTCTTGACGAATCAAACTTCTTGGAGGAATAAATTCAGGACGTTGCATAGCATTCTGTCCTTGATAAATCGAATCAGAAGAAGTAAATATAGTAATACTATCTCCTACTGTACCTTTCATCAAAATTTCTACTAAAGGCATATTACGATTATTCGAATCACGCAAGTTTACTAATGCAGGAATTTCTTCTTTATAGGTTTGCTGTAAAAGAGAATCAGCAGAATTGAATACTCTCATATGTACCTGAACAATACTAGAATCTGTAAGAGCTTTTCCTTTTCCAATTTGATATATTTTATAACGCATTCCTTTATACTCTTTCATTCCTTTCTCAAATTGAGCAAAAACAGAAGAGGGAATAAGAAAAAACGAAATAATAAATATAAATTTATATAAGAATGATAATTTCATTATGAGAGTTTTATAATTTGATAAATCAAATTGCTACGTTTTAATAGTGTAGAAATTTGATTTATCAGTTTAATTTTAATTCCATTAATCCACTACTTCAACTCTAAAAACAAGCGTAGAATTAGGTTTTATTACTCCACCAGCACCACGCTCACCATATCCTAGATGCGAAGGAATGTATAATGTTCCTTTTCCACCTTTTCCAATAAGTGGAATGCCTTCATCCCAACCTTGAATAACTTGTCCTACTCCAATAGGAAATTCTATCGGTTCTCCTCTATCAAAAGAAGAATCAAATTTTTCTCCTGACAACATTTTTCCTTCATAATTAACTTTTATGGTTTGCCCTTTTTCAATAGGCGTTCCTTGTTTTTCAATTACGTAATAAAGACCAGTACTTGTCTTTTTATAGTTCGTAATTCCTTTTTCTTTGAAATAGGTATTTTCTAAATAATCTATTTGTGCTTGTACTTTTGCTTGTGTGTCCATTTGTGTTTTTTGTTGTTCTATTTGTTGTTTTTTTGCCATTTCTTGCATATACTTTTGTTGCATATCTTCCAATTTGGCTGCATACTGTTGTGCTGAATAATTTTTCAGAATTCTTATTTCATGTCTTAAAGAACTTCCCTCTGGAATAAAAATAGGACGTATTTGTCCGTTTTGAAAAACTGAATCTGAATGAATAAGCAAAGTCAGACTATCTCCTACTTTTCCATTTTTCATCATAAGTTCTACAATCGGAACTTGTCTGGTTGCGCTATCACGCAAATCCAAAATAAGAGGAAAGTCTTCTTCATACGTATTTCTAAGAAGAGAATCTCCACTATTAAAGATTTTCATACTCAATTCTAAAATGCTAGAGTCAGTAACCGAAACAGCAGGATGAAATTGATAGGTAATTCCTTTAAATTCTCTTTTGCGTATATCTTTCTTATCTGAATCTTTTTTATTTTTTTGTGCAGTTGCTGAAAATGAAACAAAGGCAATCAAAATAAGTAGAATAAATCTATATAAAAACATAAAATTATTTTTTGAGATATTGTTTTTTTAATAAGTACCAAAATAACTTCTGATAATTATGACATAAATGAAAAAAATCAGAAATTCGTAGTTTAAAGGCTTGCTTTTGATATAGATTATACCATTTTCGACGAGACATTAAAATGCTAATACAGTCAAAGGCAAGCCTTTTACCTACAAATACACTATTTTCCAACTTGAAAAGTAATCGTTAAGGGTTTATTTTCCTCCACCCTGCATCATCTGTCCACCTTGTTGTTGCTGTTGGTCTTTTACTCTAACGACATCTTCCATTACCTCTACTTTAAAGACAAGCATAGAATTAGGTAAAATTTGCTGACCTCTTTGTTGTGGTTCGTAAGCCAAATTAGAAGGAATATATAAATACCCTGTTCCACCACGCCCAATAAGAGGAATTCCTTCATCCCAACCTCTAATTACGCCACCCTGTCCGATAGGAAATTCAATTGGTTCTCCTCTATCAAAAGAAGAGTCAAATTTTTCTCCAGTCATTAGCATTGTACCTTCATAATTAACTTTTACCAAGTCTCCAGTTTCAATATCTGTTTTTCCTTGCTTATCTATTTTATAAAAAAGCCCTGATTCGGTTTTCTTAAAATCAGTAATTCCTTTTTCTGGTAGATATGTATTTTCAATGTATTGAACCTGCTCCTCAGATATTTTTGCTGATGCTGCTTGGTCTTCTATTTGTTTTTGCATCATTTTTTGTTTGTACTCATCTTCTAATTTTTTTCGTTCTGCAGCAGCTTCTGTTGGTGTAAAATGTTTTACTAACCTGATTTCTTGACGTATCAAACTTCCATCTTCTATGAAAGGAGGACGAGGCTGCCCTTTTACAAAAATAGAATCGGAGTGAATAAACATAGTAACACTATCTCCTTCTCTACCTTTTTCCATTAGTATTTTCACAATTCCCATTTTGGTAGTATTCGAATCACTCAAATCCATCATAATAGGAAAGTCTTCTGTATAGGTATCACGAAGCAAAGAATCTTTGTTGGTATAAATTTTCATAGAAATTTGAACTACGCTAGAATCAGTTAATTCTTTTCCCTCTCCACGCTCACGAAGTAGGTAACGAATTCCTTCAAGTTCTTTTTCTTTGTTTAAAGGGTCAGAATCACATGACCAAGTGATAAGTGCAACAAGAGTAAACAGTATAAAACGGGGTACTAAAAGATATTTCATTTTTTGTTTTTAGATTAAGATCAGAATAAATAATGTTCTTGAAATAGAATACATTACGATTAGCCTACAAAGGTCTAACATAAAAACCAAAGTAGAAAAGATTTATAAAAAATTAAATTTTGAGAAGGTAATAATTGAGTTAATGAGTAGCTGTAAGTTCAGAACGATGTTCTTCAATCAAACTTTCAAACTGTTCGACTACTTTCTTCATAGGCGCAGTACTTTTTCCTCCTGCTGCATTGTGATGCCCTCCACCACCGAAATAAGTACGAGCAAAATCAGCAACTGAAAATGTTCCGACCGAACGAAAAGACATTCTAACTTCATTGCCATAATCGATTAAAATCGCAGCAAAATCAATTCCTTCAATAGAAAGCGCATAATTTACAATGCCTTCTGTATCACCCGATTGGGTGTTGTATTTGCGAGTATCTTTTTGTTTGAGTACAAAATAAGCAGTTTTTAGATCCTGTCTTACCACTAAGCAATCTGAAAGTGCATGACCCAAAAGACGAATTCTATTTTCAGTATTGCTATCATAAATCATACGTTGAACATAAGAAGAGTCTAATCCCATATCTATCAAATCTGCTGCAATACGGTGTATTTTTCCTGTTGTATTAGGATGCTTGAAGGAAGCTGTATCAGTCATAATACCTGCATAAAGACATTGTGCTGTCTGAATATCTATCAAATGTCTATCATTCATCAACAAAATAAGGTCATAGACCAATTCTGCTGTTGCTGCTGCTGTAATGTCCCATAGTTCGAAATGTGCAAAATCAGCTTTTCCTCTATGATGGTCAATCATAAGAATAGGCGTATCAGGATTTTGTTCAATAAATTTGTCTAAGGGAGCTGTTCTATTTGGACTAGAAAAATCCAAACAACAAATAAGAGTAGCTTTAGAAACCAACCTCTCCACTTGTTTGTCTGTCTGTTCTGAATACACAACTACGTCGTTATTTTCGGGCATCCAGTTGAGAAAACTAGGATATTCAGTAGGTGAAATAACGGTAGTTTGATGTTTTTTCTTTTGTAAATAAAACGATAAAGCCAAACAAGAACCCAAAGCATCGGCATCAGGACGTTGATGTGGAAAAATGACCACCTTTTGAGGAGTGCTTAAAAGTTCTGCTAGACCTGCTAAATTTTGCATTCAAATACGCTTAGTTAATAAATTTTGAAAATCAGAATGTTCTAAAACTCTTAAAATTCTTATTAGTTAAGAAGTAAAGATAACTATTTCCCACCTTTTACAATAATGAAAATTATTAGTAGATTGAAGATAAAGTCATTTGACTTCCATTAGAAAAACGTTACAAAGATACCAAAACTTTTGAGTTATTGATTTTTAGAGGTAGATTAAAAAAAAATCTTTTTCTGAAAAATATGATTTTCAATATTTGATGTCTCAAATTTTACAATTATACTGCTTTATAGCTTACTGAATTATGTTTTTTATCTTTCTATATCCGAAGAGCAGCGAGTCAACGAAGCTAAAGGTTGTGCTACTCTATAACAAAAAATGAGTAATTTATGCAAAAACATTCATTGTTTGATGCAATTAACCTAATTTTTTGTGTTTTATGAATAATTTCTAAACTTTATTATAACTTAGCTACTTTACTAATTACGATAAAAGTTAGGTAAGATAGAAGTTAGGATCAATTATAACCTGTTAAAACACCCAAGCTAATTAACTCAAGTTGCGTATTACAGACTTCCCAGTCTGTGTAAAAGGGAAGACAAGCTATTTCAAGTAAAAAAGGCTATTCATTCAGACTAGGAAGTCTGAACTACTTTGTAATCCACAATTTGAGTTTCTTAGATTAAACTACATTATTTCAAATTAACCATTTTTTAACCTGTTTTCTCAACTCAGCTTTTCCAAAAAGAATATAATTATGTCGAATCAAAATAAAGATAAAAACAAGGAAAGTAATACTGTTCAAACTCTAAATCCAGCGACAAACGAAGTTCTCAAAACGTATACACTTCTCTCCAAATCAGAAATTACTGAAAAACTACAACAAGCAGAAAATGCTTTTCAAAGTTGGAAAAATACAAGTTTTGTAGAACGTTCCGAATTATTTCGCAAACTCTCTCTTTTACTGAAAGAAAAACAACAGAAATTAGCAACCTTGATGACGCAAGAAATGGGAAAACCAATTTCGCAAGCCAAAGCAGAAGTAGAAAAGTGTGCTTGGTTGTGTGATTTTTATGCCGAAAAAGCACAAGAATTTTTATCTCCTTTACCAAAAGAATCAGATGGGTCGGAAGCGTATGTTCGTTACGATCCTCTTGGAGTTATTTTGGCTGTAATGCCTTGGAACTATCCATTTTGGCAAGTATTTCGTTTTGCTGTTCCTACCATTATGGCTGGAAATGTGGGTGTTTTGAAACATTCCTCTACTACTTTTGGGTGTGGTCAAGCAATGGAATCTCTTTTTTTAGAAGTAGGATTTCCCAAACATATTTTTCAAAATCTAGTCATTAGTGGAAAGCAGGTAAAACAAGTATTGGAAAATGACTACGTAAAAGCAGCAACGCTTACAGGAAGTGAAGCAGCAGGTTCTTCAGTTGCCGAAATTGCAGGAAAAAACATCAAAAAAACAGTTTTAGAATTAGGAGGAAATGATCCATTTATTGTACTTCAAGATGCAAATATAAAAATGGCTGCCCAAACTGCTGTAAAAGCACGTACCCAAAATTCGGGTCAAAGCTGTATTGCTGCCAAGCGTTTTATTATTGTAAAAGAAATATATGATGAGTTTGTAGAGGAATTTAAAAATGAAATGACGACTTTGAAAATGGGAGACCCAATGGATGAAAAAACCGATATAGGTTGTCAGGCAAGAGAAGATTTGGCAAAAGAATTAGAAGAACAAGTTCAAAAATCAGTAGAAAAAGGTGCAACAATTATTTTGGGAGCAAAGCGAAATAAAGCCTTCTATGAGCCTACTATTTTAGGCAATGTAAAAGAAGGAATGCCAGCTTTTGACGACGAAATTTTTGGTCATATTGCCTCTCTTATAAAAGCAGAGAATGAGCATCATGCGATTCAGCTTGCTAACCAATCTGAATTTGGATTAGGTTCTTCTCTTTGGACAAAAAATATAGAAAATGCACGGAAATTGGCTTCACAAATAGAATCAGGAAGCGTTTTTATTAATGGAATGATGAAATCTGACCCTCGTTTGCCTTTTGGGGGAATCAAAAAATCAGGTTATGGAAGAGAACTTTCTAACAACGGAATTCACGAATTTGTAAATATAAAAACGGTATGGATAGGGTAAATAAATTTAGAAATTAGATTTCAGAAGGAATAAAATGAGAAACCAGAATTATGAATAGTCTTCAATGAGGGTAAAATCTCGTTTATGTATAAAATAAAATTTCTAAACTCTAAAAATTAATCTGACCCACGAATAAGTTCGTGGGTTTGGTCTTTTAGTTCAGCAACACAAAAAAGTAAAAGTTTACTTTTCTATAACTAATTATTAGATCTGTAGATAACCGTGATAACATTTACTAAGTAGGTTATTTTTTATTCAACTTCAAAATATCAGCAATATCTACAAATGTTCCTCCTTCTCCTGAAATAACAGGTAATTTTCCATCCCATTTTTCTATAGCTTTTAACTTCAAAAGTTCGTCATCTAAAGATAATTGTAATAATTTTTGTGCATCAGATTGTGCTTGCGCCCTAACTCTTTCCTGTTCTCCTTCTGTACGAATACGCTCCAAATCATTAAGAGCAGTAAGAGCTTTTTGTTCTGCAATCTGTTTTAATTCAATAGCCGAATTAAATTCTGGAGAAAAGTTAAAATCAATAATAGAGAAATCGGTAACAATAATATTATTTTGAGCAAGACGCTTCTTGATATATTCATAAACATCGTCTTTTACAGCAGGTCTTTTAGTAATCAATTCCTCAGCCGTATAACGAGCTGCAGCCGATTTTATAGATTCTTGAACGACAGGTTCGATAATAGTTCGTCTATAATCCAAACCCAAATCTCTATAAATAATATTTGCTTTTTCTTTAGACAAAAAGAAGTTTAGAGCTACTTTCAAAGTAACAGGCTGCAAATCTTTGGAAGAAGCCGAAGCCGAAGCCTCCATTTTTTGCACACGTACATCAAGCTGAATAACCGTCGAAACGAAAGGATTAACAGCGTGCATTCCCTCTGGTAACAAAATATCCTGAACTGCACCAAAATTAGCTACAACTCCCACTTGACCCGATTCTACGACTACGAAAGTTCTGAATAAAAATACTAATGCAACAATAATAACTGCTAAAGTTCCGATTCCGAAAAATACTTTTTTGGGAGAAATTGAAGGTTTGTTTCCTTGATAATCCATATAGTTTTTAGTTTATTTTATTTGTATAAATAGCAATTTTTTGAAGTCTATTGAGCAATATAATAAAAAATGAACGATTTAGTTTTATCAATTTGCTTTTCGTCCTCTCAAAACTGCTTTTGGTGTAAAATATTAGCTAGAGCAAAATGAAAGTAAGAATTTAGAGTAAGTTATTTAAACCAACTGCTAATTTCTAAATTCAATCACGATGAAAAAGCTACATTTGATTTTTGTTTTTACTTTCTGTTTTTGTGGAATGTTTATCACAAACTTATTTTCTCAACATATAGATTCAAATTTATCTTCAAATTCCAAAAAATCAATCCAAAGAAACGGAGGATTGTATCTTTTACAGGGTTTTAGAAGTCAAAATTTTTCTCAAATAAATAATAGACTTGCAGGCTTTGATTTTGCTTCTACCAAAAAGGTAACTCAATTTTCTGGTGCAGGTGGTTATGGCTGGTTTGGACGTTTTAAAGTTGGAGGAGAAGGAAATTATATGAGAAGCGAAAACGAAGACGACAAAAAGACTACTGAATTACAGGGTTTTGGAGGGAATTTTTATACAGCTTATTTAATTAATCCAAAATCAAAACTACATATTCTTCCCTTGATTGGTTTTGGTGGAGAATCACTTGCTTTATCATCAAATAAAAATAATTCAGCAGCCACAACTTTCTCACAAGCCATCGAAGCACCTCAAACTCTACAGCTCAAAACAGGAAGCTTTTATCTCAAAACAGCTCTACAGTTTGAATACAAAGTACGAAAAAGTGTAATGGGTTTTCAAGTTGGTTATCATTTCGCACCTTCTCAAAAATGGCAAATTAATAGTAATTCGTTTGATGATTCGCCTATCAACAATCTTTCAAATTTCTTTTTACAGTTTACTATTGGATTGGAATAGTTGCTTTTAATATGGTCGCTCGTGAGGACACGAGCAACGGTACAATAAGGCTTTAAATTTTAAATTTCTACCATTGCTTGTGTCCTCACGAGCGATATGAACAAAATAAAAATTATGATTTTTACAAATATCATTCACAGTCCATTAGGTACTGTTCATTTAATCGCTTCAATTATAGCCATGATAACAGGTCTTTTTGTTATTTTGAAAGGACACAAGGGAGGAGTTTTACACAAACGAATTGGTTATATTTATGTCTTTTCTATGCTTTTACTCAACGGAACTGCTTTTGGAATTTATAATTTCGGGTCGTTTTCAATGTTTCATTTTTTTTCTGTGGTTAGTTTATCAAGTTTGACAGCAGGAATGTTACCGATGCTTTTGAAGTTAAAAAACAAAATACGTTTTCACTATCGTTATATGAGCTGGTCTGTTGTGGGACTTTACGCTGCTTTTGTGGCAGAAGTGTTTACTCGTTTTGTGCGTTTCGATTATTTTTGGGTAGTGGTTATGGTTGGTTCAATTCTCGTTTCGGCAGTAGGAGGATATTTTATAGAAAAAAATGCAAAACGATTTATAAAAGTATAAAAGATGATTTCTAAAAAAATAAAAGACAAATCTGGTCATATTCTTTTTTGGGTAGTCTATACTACTTTTTGGCTTGTTTTGGGATATGAAGAAACTGCTCCTATTTGGCAAATGGTTATCATCAATTTTTCTTTTCTTGTTGGTCATGCAGGAGCTTCTTATGTAGGAATTTATGTTTTATTACCTCGTTATTTTCAAAATGAAAGATATGTACTTTTGGCTGCATTGACATTAATCAATCTATTTTTCTTTAGTTTTCTGATTTCCGTAGGAATGAGTTTGGCTTTTTGTCTAAACGCAGAAAATTATAATTGGATTTGGGCAGCGAAAAATTGGTTTGTACAGTTTTTTCTCTCTACCTTTTGGATTACGGCAATTTTTATGACGTGGAAAGCAATTAGAGAAAATAAAAAGACAGAAAAACGAAATTCGGAATTAGAGAAAGAAAAATTACAAACAGAACTTCATTTCTTGAAAGCTCAATTAAACCCTCATTTTTTGTTTAATGCGTTAAATAGTATCTATTTTCAAGTAGCAAAATCACAAGAACAAGCGCAAGAATCAATACTTACTTTTTCGGAAATGTTGCGTTATCAACTCTACGACTGCACAACTGAAAAAGTAGAACTAAAACAAGAAATAGATTATCTCAAAAATTATTTGGCTATGGAAAAACTAAGAAAGGGAAAACGTATTACTATCAAAACTAATTTTGAAAATAATTTTGATATTCAAAGTAAAAGCATTTTGATTGCGCCTTTATTATTTTTGCCTTTAGTAGAAAATGCTTGTAAGTGGGTTAGTATGGATAAAAAAAAGGAGAAGGAAAAAGAGAATTTCATAACTATTATTCTCAAAGTGAATGATAATATTTTGTTTTTTTCGGTAGAAAATAGTCGTTCTGACACTCAATTAGAAACACAAAACGAATCAAGAAAACAAGGAGGAATAGGACAGCAAAATCTAGCTAGAAGACTTCAATTGATTTATCCAAAGAAACACCGTCTTTCTTTTCAGCAAAATCCAAAAACATATATTGCAGTTTTAGAATTGAGTTTAGTAATCTCACAAATGAATTTTTTATCAGAATAATATTTTGTTTAATAAGTTTTTGACCCTATGCACTTCTATTTTCTTTTACAAAAAATCTATCATTTTTCGTTCTTTGAGAGCCTTTTTTTGATAAGCAGAAGGAGTTTGCCCTGTTATTTTTTTGAACTGTGTAGAAAAGTGAGATGTACTTTTATAATGTAAATAATTTGCGATTTCACTAATTCTGTATTTTTTGAGTAATAATAATTCTTTTGCTTTTTCTATTTTTTGAAGTGCGATATATTTTTCAATAGTTGTATTTTCAGAAGCAGAAAACAAACGACTCAAATACGAATATTCGTGATGCAACTCTTCAGAAAGATATTCAGAAAAATTAATTTTTAATGCTTTTTCTGAATAATGAATTTGATTGATAATGATTGTTTTGAGTTCGGAAATAAGTCTTTTTTTATCTGATTCTATAAGTTGAAGTCCTATTTTTTGTAATTCTTGATTTAATTCTTCCTTTTTTTTTGCTGATATTTCTGTATTTTCGGTAAGATAAATTTTTCCCAGTTCTACAGTTTCAAATTCAATAGAAAGAGTTGCACATAGGTTTTCTACTGCCAAGACACAACGTGGACAAACCATATTTTCTACATCTACTATAAATTTATTCATTGTTTCTACAAAAAAATCGCTCGTTTGTTACTAATAAAATGCTGAAAGACTATCAAAATAGATAATCAAAATCTCTTTTTCTTCATCAGATAATTTACTTTCTCTATGAATAAAAGTATAGGAACTCAAAGGCATTTCATTTTCCTCAATTTGACCTTTTATGGAAGTTAGTTTATTGCGTTTTTTTCGGTCAGAATAGGTATCAAATTCATCAAAATTGAGTTTTGATTTTCCTTCTTTTATATGATTCTCCAAAAACCAACTCATAGGCTGTAATTTGTTGTACCAAGGATAAGCTGTATAATTGCTATGACAATCGGCACAAGAGTTTTTGAGTAAATTCTGAACTTGCAGAGGAGGAGAATATAATTTTACAAAAGCTGTCGGAGTATTTTCTTTTCTGTCTTGATTAATAGAAGTAGGAACAAACTGTATTCCTACTCCGATTATCAACAAAACAAAAATAATTTTATATTTTAATTTCATTTTGTTTTACTTTACTATTAAATTATTATTTTACAGTAATTTCTTCTTGTACTTTTCCACACGAAAGCATTTTACTTCCGAAGTAAGGATTTTTTATTTCCTTAGAAGCACTTAGCCACATTGCACCTTTGTTGTTGTCGTACATAGGACAAAAATCTGCATACAAAGTACGGTCAGTTCCCATTATACCTACCAAATCCTTCACGTCTTTACTAAGTAAAGCAAGGTGTTCACGTTGATGCACTATATTTCCTTTGTTTTCAGAAATATGTTCGGCATGTTCGGTTGCACTTTCTATAATTTCATCAAATTTAGTAGTTTGGTCTGCTGCTAGACTTGACTTATCCAATCCTTTAAAAGCTGCTGTTAGATTTACACTTGCTTCGGCTGCTTTTTCATCGTTATCCTCTACTAAGGCATTTTTTAGATTAAAATAAGCATCCAAAACAGTAGAAATAGTTTGGTTTTTAGCTATTTCGTTGTTTTCCATAGAAGAGTTGTCATGATTCATATTATCATGGTTCATCTCATCATGATTCATATCTGCCATGTTTTCTTCTGTCATATTTTCTGCGTTTGCTTCTTTGTTTTCTGTTGAAGCGTTGTTACAAGAATAAAGCAAAAGAGTTGCGCTTGCGAATACATAAATTAACTTTTTCATAAAGAATAAAATTTGAGTTAGAATAAAAAAAAATAAAAATTGATAAAATAAATAGGGAGAAAAAAAACGGTTTTTACTTAATCTCTAAACTCACTTCCCCACAAGTAAGCATAGATTTTCCGAAATACGGATTTTTGATTTCTTTGTCTTTGCTTATCCAATTTGCACCTTTATTATTATCTGCCATCGGACAAAACTGAACATAAATTATATTTTCCAACGGCTCAAAAGATTGCGACATGGCGACCATCGTTTCAGAAATAGCTTGAAATTTCTGTCTTGCTGCTTCTATTTTTTCTACGTGTGGCAAATGCTGTAATTCTTCCTTTAGATTTGAGCTATATTTCATATAGAGTTTGTGAGATTCTCCTCCAAAAAGCGACATATTTATTTTGGATAAAGACAAAGTCATTTTTTCAGATGCTTTTTTTGCTGCTAGTAAATCGTCTTTTGTAAGGGCATTTTTGAGTTCAAAATAAGCATCATAAACAGGTTCAAGTGATTTTTTGGCTGTTTTACTAATTGATGTTTTTTTGATAGGATTTTTGTCTTTTTTGCTTTCGGTCATTGAAGTAGTAGTGTTTGCCGAGTTTGTTCCTCCATGATTGTGTCCTGTCATGACTGCTCCTCCTTTAGGATTCATCATACTTGGTTTTCCTGCTAATTGTGCTGCTGCATCTATGCTAAATGTTCCGTTTATGGCGATTTCTTCACCTTCTTGCAATCCTTCTTCAATGATATAACTATCACCTAAAGCTAATCCTAGTTTGACTTCTCGCATGACAAAATCAACTCCTTTTTCAGATTCTTGTCGTACATAAACAACTGAACGTTCGCCTGTCCACATGACAGAAGTTTTTGGAATGGTTATTTTTTCTGAGTTTTTATTTTTAGAATTTGAAGATAAGTCTGCTTTCACTTCTCCAGATACAAACATTTCAGGTTTTAATTTTAAATCTGAATTCGAAACAATTACTCTTGCTTGTGCCACTCTAGTTTTTGGGTCAATGAAAGGGTCAATAAATGAAATCGTACCTTCAAAATTCTGACTTGGTAACGATTCTATGGTATAATTTACTTTATTACCTTTTTTTATCCACGCTAATTCTGACTCATAAATATCAAAAAGTACCCAAACTTGTGAAAGATTCGCCACTCTGTACAAACCTTCTCCCTGTCTAACATAATCGCCTAGATTTACCATTTTATCAATCACATAACCCGAAACATCAGCCAAAATTGGAAATTCTTCTTTTATCTTTCCTGTTTCTAAAAGCCCATTGATTTGATTTTCGGTTAATTTCCAACTTTTTAATTTTTCTTTTGCTGCATTGAAAAGTTGAGGTTGTGTATCTTTTATTTTTTGCGCTTCAAAAAGCTCTTGTTGTGCTGTCAATAATTTTGGAGAATAAATAGTCGCTATTTGAGTTCCTTTACTGACATATTCGCCAGTAAAATTAACTCTCAGATTTTCAATTCTTCCCTCAATATGAGTCAATTGCGTAAAAATTTGGCGTTCGTCAGGTTGTACTTTTCCATTTAAAGAAATCGTTTTGATAGGTTTCATTTTTCCAACTTTTGCCGTCTGAATATCAGCGAGTTGCATAGCAGTAGGCGACATTCGGACTGCAAATTCACTTCCTTCTTCATTATCATCACTCACTAAAGGAATCAAATCCATTCCACAAATTGGACAATCGCCAGCTTCAGGTTGCCTAATCTGAGGATGCATCGAACACGTCCAAATTTGGTTTTTTATATCGTCTTCTATCGTATGACTTTCATTCTTTGTATCAGAAGAAGAGTTTAGAAAATAGCCTATCGTTCCTCCCAAAAGAAGAATGATAGCGTAAATTATATATTGCTTTTTCATAGTTTTATGTTTGATTGGCGAGTGATTTGGCTTCGCCGAGCTATCGGTTTTATGATTAATATGATAATTGCAGGATAATACATTAAACCAATATTATTTTATTTTTCGTTTCAATAGTTGTGCATTTATCGCCACAATGACGGTACTCAAACTCATCAAAATAGCACCAATCGCAGGACTTAAAATAATTCCATACGAAGCTAAAACTCCTGCTGCCAAAGGAACAGCAACGATATTATATCCTGCTGCCCAAAAAAGATTTTGAATCATTTTTTGATAGGTTGCTCTACCAAACAAAATCAAATTTGAAATATCTTTTGGACTACTATTAACCAAAATAATATCAGCCGTTTCTGCTGCTACGTCAGTTCCAGAACCAACTGCAATTCCTACATCTGCTTGTGCAAGTGCTGGCGCATCATTTACACCATCGCCTGTCATGGCAACCACTTCGCCTTTTTGTTGTAATTCTTTGATAATTCTTTGTTTGTCTTCTGGCAAAACTTCAGCATAATATTTATCTAGTTGTAAATGTTCGCTTACCGATTTGGCTACTTTTTCATTGTCGCCTGTTGCCATAATTATAGTTATTCCTTTAGATTTTAGAGTTTGGATTGCTTCTTTTGCATCTTCTCTAATTTGGTCTGACAAAGCAATAAAACCAATTAATTTGTCATCAACTAAAACAAAAACAACTGTTTCAGCATCATTTATAAATGAATCAGCAGGTAATTCTATATTTTTTTCTTTTAATGTTCCTGGACTTACTACACTTATAGTTTGATTGTCCAAAGTAGCCGTTATTCCTTGTCCTGTATTATTTTGAAGGTTTTTAGCTTCTCCATAATTCAAATTCAATTCCTTTGCTTTTTTGATAATACCAAAGGCAATAGGGTGTTCCGAACTTCTCTCTAAGGCAGCAGCTAGTTTCAAAATATCGTCTTTGCTATAATTTGTATCTGTAGTTTCAAAACGAGTTACACCAAAATCTCCTTTTGTAAGCGTTCCTGTTTTATCAAAAATAATAGTCGTTATATTCCTAGAATTTTCGAAAGCAGTTCGATTTCTGATAAGTATTCCTCGTTGAGCCGAAACAGCCGTTGAAATTGCGACAACCAAAGGAACAGCCAAACCAAGTGCATGAGGACACGAAATAATCATAACCGTTACCATACGTTCCAACGCATATTCAAAATCTTTTCCCAACGAAAGCCAAACGACAAGCGTAATAATTCCTGCACTTAGTGCCAAATAAAACAACCATGCAGCAGCTTTATCAGCCAAATTTTGTGTTTTTGACTTTGTATTTTGTGCATTTCGTACCATTTCTACTACTTTAGAAAGATAGGCATCTTCTCCTGTTCGCTCTACTTCAATTTTTAATGAACCACTACCATTAATAGAACCTCCAATTACTTCGTTTCCTTCTTTTTTTGCAACTGGTTTGGATTCTCCTGTTAGCATCGATTCATTGACATAACTTTCTCCTTCTATCACTTTTCCATCGGCAGGAATTTTTTCTCCTGCTCTGACAAGCACTTTATCTTTTATTTTTAATTTTTCGATAGCTACATTTTCAGTTTCTCCATTTTGATTAATTCTACTTGCCGTCGAAGGCATCATTTTGGCTAATTCTTGCAATGCGCTTGAAGCTCCCATGATAGATTTCATTTCAATCCAATGCCCTAAAAGCATAATGACAATCAAACTAGCGAGTTCCCAAAAAAATATTTTTCCTTGCAAACCAAAAACTACAGCCGAACTATAAAAATAAGCCACAGAAATAGCTAGTGCGATAAGTGTCATCATGGCTGGCGATTTTTTCTTGATTTCTTCTACCAATCCTTTCAAAAAAGGAAAACCACCATAAAAAAATACAATAGAAGAAATAACAAATTGAACATATCTATCTCCCTCAAAACGGAATTCATAACCTACCAATTCTTGAATCATAGGCGCAAGAACAACGATAGGAAGCATTAGGATAAGAGAAACCCAAAAACGCTTTTTAAAATCCTCTATCATGTGAGCATGATGTTGAGAATGGTCGTGCGATTTGTGTTTTGAGTGATTATGATGGTCATGATTTTCATGTCCCTCATGTTTGTCGTGGTTTTCGTGATTTTGCATATTCATAATTTTACTGATTTAATTTTTATGTGTCAAATAATTAAGTTCAGCTATCGAAATTTGATAGGCTGTTTGTTCCATAATTATCTTTTTTTGATAGCTCAAAACTTGCTGCTGCATACGCAAAACTTCCTCAAAATCTACTCCTGCATTGCTATAAGCCGAATATAAAAGCCGTAGAATCTGTTCAGATTCTTTGATTTGTTCGTTGTAGAGTTTGATTAAATCTTGCTGTTTTTGTAAGTCAAATAAAATTTTGTCGTAAGAAGTCAAGAGTTCATTTGTTTTGTCTTCTTTTTTGAGTTGAAATAATTCTTGTTCTAATTGTGCTTGTTTTTGTGCTGCTTTGTATTTTTTTCTGTAAATCGGTAAACTAATACTTGCCATTGGCATAATTGCATCTTTTCCATTTTGTGGTAAGTCCATATCGGTACGTTTCGAAGTAGCTATGTATGTAATTCCCACACCTATTTTGGGCAAACCTTCCTTTATTACAACTTCTTCTTTTGCTTGACTAGCTTTTATTTGAGTTTCTAATTCTTCCAAAATCGGATTATTGATAAGCAAAGAATCTTTTTGAAGAGCCAAATCGGTAAAAGAATATGACTTTTGAAGTAAAGTAGAATCAGAAGGCGAAAAATTTAATTTTACTTTCTTATTTTCTATTTCCTCTTTTAGATTTACTATTTGCTTAAATCTTGAAAGTAAAGGCTGTTCTTTTTTTCTCAAAATTTCCAAATTAGTCATTGCTTCTTTCAGCATAATATCCACTCTCAATACATTTACCATACTTCCCTGTCCGTTTTCGAATTTTATGGTAGCAATATTTTTATAGGTTTTCAGAATTTCAATATTTTGATTTTCTATTTCTTTGAGTTTTTGAAGTTCATACAAAGGATAATAGGCAGCCGAAACTTGATAGAAAATTTGATTTTTAGAATTTAGAAAACGCTGATACATGGCTTCTGCTTGTAATGCAGCTAGATTTTCTTTCGCTTGTAAAGTTCCAAACCAAGGAAACATTTGTGATAATTCGGCTCTTGCTCGTTGCGCTCCTACACGAGTTTCGATAGGAGAAAGAAAATATCCCAAAGACAAAGTAGGGTCTGGTAGAACATTTACTTGAGCTATTTTTTGTAATGCAATTTCAAATTCTTTATAATCAGCCTGTACTTTTGGGTTGTTTTTGGCAGCCATTACAAAATAATCTTCCAAAGATTGTGCTTTTGAAAGGGAAATTGTATTTGTAAATAGTAGCAAAAATAAAAGTAGTTTTTTCATAATATTTTTTAATTGGTTTTAAGTAGCCGACAGTTTCCCAACTGTCGGAAAAATACTGTACCTCTGTCAGCTACGTTAATTTTCCCTTTTTACCTTCCATTCTTCACGCAAAGAATAAAGCGTCGGAACGATAAAATAAGTAATTACGGCAACGAGCATTCCACCAAAAGAAGGAATTGCCATCGGAATCATAATATCAGAACCTCGTCCAGTAGAAGTCAGAATTGGGAGAAGTGCAATAATAGTTGTGGCAGAAGTCATGACGGCAGGTTTTATTCTTCGCTGACCTGCTTCTACTACGGCTGCACGAATTCCCTTTTTTGTCGTGGTCGGATTTCTCTCAAAACTTTGGTCTAAATACGTTCCCATCAGTACGCCATCATCGGTTGCAATTCCGAAAAGAGCAATAAATCCGACCCAAACAGCAACACTTAGATTAATGGTTTTCATCTGAAAAAGTGTTCGCATATTGGTATCAAAAATCTCAAAATTCATAAACCAATCTTGACCGTAGAGCCAAAGCAAAATAAAACCTCCACTAAATGCCATCGCAATTCCTGTAAAAACCATTAGCGAAGTCGTAACCGAACGAAATTGGAAATAGAGAATCAAAAAGACAATTCCCAAAACCAAAGGAACAATAATAGAAAGGCGTTTTTCGGCTCGGACTTGATTTTCATAACTTCCTGAAAACTTGTAACTCACACCAGCAGGAACAGAAAGTGAACCGTTTTCAATTTGCGCTAAAATGGCTTTTTGAGCATCATCAACTACTGTAACTTCCGAATAACCGTCTTTTTTATCAAAGAGAACATAACCCACCAAAAAAGTTTCCTCACTTTTGATGGCTTGCGCTCCCTGTAAATATTCAATATCGACGACTTGCGAAAGTGGAATTTGAGTGCCTGTTGGCGTAGGAATAAGGATTTTATTGAGCGATTCGGGGTCATCTCTAAGCTCACGAGGATAGCGCACACGAACAGGAAAACGCTCACGCCCTTCAACAGTAGAAGTAATTTTCATTCCTCCAATAGCCGTTTCAATAGTTTGCTGAACGTCTTCTACACTAAGTCCATATCTTGCAATTTGGTCACGATTTATTTTGAGATGTATATACGGTTTTCCTACAATTCTATCAGCAAAAACGGCTTCTGACTTTACAGAAGGAACATTTTTAAGAATACTTTCTAATTTTAAACCAAAATCTTGAATCGTTTGAAGGTCTGCCCCATACACTTTTATTCCCATTGGCGCACGCATTCCTGTCTGTAACATTACTAAGCGAGTTTCGATAGGCTGTAATTTTGGCGCAGAAGTAACTCCTGGTATTTTGGTTACTTTTATTATTTCATCCCAAATATCATCTGGCGATTTTATATTTTCTCTCCAATTTCTAAAATATTTTCCGTCTTCATCATTTATCAAAAGAGAAGTAGAAATTCCTCGTTCAAGTGCTTGCCTATTAGTTAGTGTATCTTTTGTTTTGGTAATAAAAAAAGTCTTTTCTTTATTTGTAACAGTATCTAATTTTTGAATAAATTTGAAGCGTTCTTTTCGTCCTTTTTCATTCAAGACATATTCAGATTTGTAATTGATAATATTCTCGTACATCGAAATAGGTGCAGGGTCAAGAGCCGTTTCTGCTCGTCCTGCTTTTCCGACAGTCAAATCTACTTCTGGAATATTTGTGAGCATCATATCCAATTGAGCAATCACTTTTCGATTGTATTCTACCCCAGAATGAGGCATTGAAGTAGGCATTAATAAAAAACTTCCCTCGTCTAAAGAAGGCATAAATTCCTTTCCAATTCCTGTAAACGTGTGAGTAAGCGACGACCAAACGGACGTAGTTTTTATATCAACATTAATTTTTTCAAAACCTATTGCCACAAATCCAAAAACAGTAGAAAATCCTAACCAAATAGTTACACCCAAAACAATCAGAAAAGAAGGGAGAATAAGAAAGGTAATTTTGTTATCCAAACACCATTTCAAAATAGGTGTATAGAAATATTCTAGCAAAATAAAACTTCCCAAAATCAGAACAAGAAGCAATGCAACAAACCAAAAATTACTACCAAAACTAGCCAAAGCACCCAAAGGCAACCAGTATTCAGCCAAAAGCCAAGTAATTCCGATTACAACGACGATAAGTTGAGATTTTTCGAAAAAGAAAACGAAGAGTAGATTTTGAGTAATGGACGAATTTATTTTGATTTGTAATTGAATTATTATCTACATTATTATCTTTATTATCTTTCTCAAAAAATTCAAATCCTTTTTCTTTTACCAAAATTTGAAGTAAAGCCAAAGTTCCAAAACAAATCAGCATCACACCTGCCCACCAAAGATTGTAGAACAAAGAAATAATTCCTATCAAAACAAGAACAGAATTTCCGATGATAGATTGCTTGTTTGTCTTAAATTTAATACCAAAAAAGTAATAAGCTAGAGTTGGCAAAATAAGTAAAGAAACGACCATTGCAGCCAGTAGAGCAAAGGTTTTTGTAAAAGCTAGAGGAGTAAATAATTTTCCTTCGGCTGCTTCCATCGTAAAAACAGGAATGAAACTAACAATCGTCGTCGAAACGGCTGCCACGATTGCACTCGCTACTTCTGATGCTCCGTTGTAGATTGTATTGACTAATTTTTGAGTTGCAGGAGCTTCTTCTAAATGTTTGATGATATTTTCGGAGAGAATAATTCCCAAATCCACCATTGTACCAATCGCAATCGCAATCCCAGAAAGAGCCACAATATTTGCATCAACGCCAAAATAACGCATTGCAATGAAAACCATTAAAACAGAAATCGGCAGCAAACTAGAAATCAACAAAGAAGCACGAAGGTTATAAACCATCACAATTACCACCAAAATAGAAATCAAAATCTCTAGTAAAAGTGCTTCCTCCAAAGTACCTAACGTTTCATAAATTAGCGTCGAACGGTCATAAAAAGGAACTATCGTTAATTGACTTTCTGTACCGTTTGCGAGTATTTTTTTGGGAAGTCCTGTCGAAATTTCCTTTATTTTTTCCTTGACTTCATTGATTACCTGCAATGGATTTGCACCATAACGAGCCACCACAACACCACCAACCACTTCTGCACCATCTTTATCCAACAAACCACGACGAGTAGCAGCTCCCAAACTCACAACAGCAATATCTTTTATTCGAATCGGTACATTTTCTTGAACAGCTACGACAGCTTTTTCAATATCTTCGGTTGATTTTATGTAACCCAAACCACGCACTAAATATTCGGCTTGATTGATTTCAATAGTTTTTGCGCCTACATCTTTATTTGATTTTTGGACGGCTTGCATTACTTTATGAAGTGGAATATTGTAGGCTTTTAGCGCATCAGGATTGACATCAATTTGATATTCTTGTACAAAACCACCAATAGAAGCGACTTCTGAAACGCCTTTTACGGCATTTAATCCATATTTTACATAAAAATCTTGCACACTTTGAATCTCATGCAAATCCCAACCTCCTGTCGGATTTCCATTTTTATCTCTGCCTTCCAAGGTGTACCAATAAACCTGTCCCAAAGCCGTCGCATCAGGTCCTAAAGCAGGTTGAACGCCATCAGGCAAAAGTCCGATAGGAAGCGAACTTAGTTTTTCCAAAATCCTAGAACGAGACCAATAAAATTCTGTATCTTCATCAAAAATGACGTAAATACTAGAAAACCCAAAAATAGAAGAACTTCGAATCGATTTTACTCCCGAAATTCCCAATAAATAAGTAGTGAGAGGATACGAAATTTGGTCTTCAATGTCTTGTGGAGAACGTCCAGACCATTGTGTAAAGACAATTTGTTGATTTTCTCCAATGTCAGGAATGGCATCGACAGGAACAGGGTCAGAAGGCAAAGCACCCACTTTCCAGCCAAAAGGCGCAGTTATGATTCCCCAAGTTACAAAACCAAGCAGTAACAAAAGGGTAACTAATCTATTTCGAAGAAAATAATTAATGATGGAAGAAAGCATAAGAAAATCTATTTTTTTGGTAATGAACACAGAAAAATACCTTCTTGATTTTATAAATTAAAAGTATTTTTCTGACAGCTTGGAAGCTGTCAGCTACTATAATACAAGAAGAGTATCAAAAAAATAGAATTTTCTTAGATAAGAAAGCATTGAAACAAGATGACAATATCTTGCTTGAGTAAAGGAGGAGAAGGAGTTAAATAACTAACAGAAAAATCAAAATCAGAAAAAAACCAATCAAAAAATGTCTTGATAAAAGCAGTTACAAAGAAAATTTGAAACGAACTGTAATCAGTTGGAATGGAAAGTTCTGAGGAATTATTGTAATCGTCTGTTATCTCAAAGGTTTGAGAATGATTTTGACAGCAAGGCACTTTTTTAAATTCGTCTTGTACTAATTTGAAATTATTTTGATAAAAAGTGTTTTTACCTTTGTTATTCATTCCACAATCCACTATATTTCCTTTCAAAACTAGCGCACTTTCTACAGCCTGTCCACTACAAAAATGTGTAGTAATGGCAAGAGGAAAATTTGTCGCTAGAAAGATAAATGCCAGTAAAATGGCGAATAACTTTTTCATTGAAATAATAGGATATAGAATAAATTATAAAAGCCATTTTCTAAAACTAAATTTGGCTTTTGTTAAAGATACAATTTTTTCAGCAGTTTATAGAAAAGTAATTATACATTTAACAAACGTCGCTAAAAAGCTTTAGTTTTTCATAATTTTGAAAATAGTTTACATAATTTGTCTTATTTTGAACGGAATTACATTTAACTTCTAACTTTACCCAAAAATGACAAAAAAAATCACTTGTTTAGTAGTAGATGACGAACCTTTATCAAGAGAAGGATTAACAGAATATGTAAAAAAAACTCCCTTTTTAGAACTGGTCGGAACGTGTGAATCTGCTCTAGAATTAATTGAAAAATTAAATCAGACTTCTGTAAATGCTATTTTTTTGGATATAAATATGCCAGAACTTTCAGGAATTGATTTTCTACGTTCTGTTCCTGCTGCCAATCGTCCGTTTGTAATTTTGACAACGGCGTATTCTGAATATGCGCTTGAAGGATATGAACTTAATGTGATGGATTATTTGGTAAAACCTATTTCCTTTACACGTTTTTTAAAATCGGCTCACAAATTACAAGAACAAATAAATAAATTTGACAAAATAGAGAAAAGAGAAAAACAAGAAATTCCTACTTTTTTCTTTATTAAATTAGACAATCGTTTGGAGAAAATTCATTTTAGCGAAATCTTGTTTATCGAATCAAAACGTAATTATATAGAAATCCAGACCCAAAAAAGAGGAGTTTTTACAACGTATCTAACCTTACAACAAGCCGAAAAAGAATTACCTAATTCGGACTTTTTGCGTGTACAAAAATCATTTATTGTATCTAAAAATGCAGTTGAATCTATTGAAGGAAATCAAGTCATTATTAAAGATAAAAAAATATCAATTAGTAGAAATAATAATGAAGAGATTATAGAAAAATTAATGCAGAATAGACTTTTGAAAAAGAAGTAATAATAAGTAATAATAAAAAGTTAGTTTTGATTGTTTGGATAATTTAATTACTTTACTCTACGTTTTAATTACAATCAGTACGTCTAATGCTTTCAGAGTATAGAAATTTGCGCTAGATAGTTTTAATGCGTATTTTTATAATCACAGAACTGACATTTAACTAAATAATAAATAAACGCTATTACTGTTATCTAAATATCTAATAATCAATTAGTTACAGAAAAGAAAAACAGTCTTATTTTTCCATAATGATAGGTTTGCAAATCTGTTGTTATGGAAAAATGAACATTACTAAATTAACTGTGATAACGTTTAATAATCCTACTACTAGAAAACTAATCTTTATCCTATTTTCGTGAAGTTTCTTTTTTCGATAAAATCCAAGTTATTTCTCTCTTTTTTGGTTTTTCTTTTTGCTACTACCACGCTTGCAGCAATGCTTTTTTGGTATGATGCACAGATGCACCGAATTGAAAGGCTGACGGCTACACTTTCTCAAATTGATTTGGATATTCGCCAAACCGATAAGTTAGAACGTGATTTTTTTAGTTCGGAAGCTCTAAATCTGGATTTTTATGAAACGGGTGATAGTTATTATGTACTCCAACATCAAAAACTGACTTCAAAACTTAGAAGTGACCTTTTAGACTTACGCACTCACCCACTTATTCCGTCCATAAATTTGCGTCATCGGATCGATACATTGCGCCGTTCGGTTATCAAGTATGAAACTACTTTTGATGATTTAGTTACTAAGATTTATCAACGAGGATTCAAAAACCAAGGTTATGAAGGCAAAATGACCGAACATCTGGATTCACTTCTCAAAACTCCATTAGACAAACTTTTACTCTACAAAATCAGGCAAACCGAACAGCGTTTTCTTTTATATAAAGAGGAATCTCAAATCGAACAAGTAAATGCACTTTTGATAGAACTGCAGAATCATATCGAAGTTTTTACACAAAAAGAATATCAAAATATAGCTACCAGAACCGAAAAACGTACAGAATGGAAAGAATTAGCCAATAAATACGAAACGCTATGGAGAAGACTGGCAGGAACAGAACGAAAAATTGGATACAGAAGTAAATTAGGACTAAAAGGAAAATTGAATCAGTTGTCCAACCATATAGAAATAGTGATTGAAGAAATAAATAAAGAAGTACATAAAGAAAGCGAAGATTTCAGAGAACGCAGCCGAAGACGGTTGACATGGGTGGTGGGAGCAAGTATTTTATTAAACCTAATTTTGGGTTTGTGGATGATACGAAAATTAGGAACTCCTATAAAACGAATTTCTGAAACGATTCATAATGTAATCGAAAATGATTTTTCGGTAGAATGGAAGCCAATTCCGATACAACACAACGACGAAATAGGCAGGCTTTTCGAAAGATGTAAACTTGCTTGTCAGTAGAATATTAGAACGAACAGCCGAAGTATTTAAGCAAAACGAAGAACTGCAATCACAAAAAGCAGAATTAGAACAGCAAACAGAAGAAATATTGGCTCAACGTGATTTGGTAGAATCTCAAAATCAATCTATTTTTGCACAAAACGAGTATTTGGAAGAGCAACAGCAAAAAATTCAGCTTCAAAATAAAAATATTACAGCAAGTATTAATTATGCAAAGCGCATTCAGAGAGCGATGCTTCCGAGCCAGAATCTTTTAGAAGAGATTTTTCCAAAATCATTTGTTTATTTCAGTCCTAGAGATATTGTTTCTGGAGATTTTTACTTTTTTGCAGAAAAAGACGATAAAATTATTATTGCTGCCGTAGATTGTACAGGACACGGTGTTCCGGGGGCTTTTATGTCTGTAATAGGAAATGATTTGCTTACTCAAATCGTAGTTTGGAGAGGAATAACGGAGAGTAACTTGATTTTGAACGAACTGCATAACGGAATTGTACAAACATTAAAACAAGAAGAAACAGAAAATCGTGATGGAATGGATATTTCGCTTTGTGTTTTGGATAAAAAGACGAATGAAATTCAGTATTCAGGCGCAAAAAATTCATTGCTTTATGTAACTCCAAACGGAAAAGTAAATCAGATAAGAGGCGACCGTCATCACGTTGGAGGAGTAGCAAGGCAGATAGAACGAGATTTTACAGCACATACAATCCAACCTCAAAAAGGAACTCGTCTTTATCTGCTTACAGATGGATATTTAGACCAATTTGGAGGAAAATACAGTAAGAAATATTCTACCAAACGCTTTCAATTATTTATAGAAAAACTAAAACCCTTCCATATTTTCGAACTCCAACACGAAGTAGAACGCAATTTTATTGAATGGAAAGGAAGTGAAAAACAGATTGACGATGTGTTGGTAATTGGTTTTGAAGTGTAGTATTAGGGGCGTGGGGCGAGGGAATGGGAATTAGGGAATGAAAATTTTAAATGGGACGTGGGGCGAGGGAATGGGGATTAGGGAATGAAAATTTTAAATGGGACGTGGGGCGAGGGAATGAGGATTTGGGAATGAAAATGTAGTACTCAAAACTATATTTTTATTAAATTACCTTCGCTGATTTTGAGTTCTGACTTCTAAAATCTACCTTCTAAATTTATTTCTTGTGGAACTGTTTATTTTCTCTGTGTCTTAGTGTTAAAACTGTATTTGTATAAACCTTAGTCGTTTCAAACTCGTTTTATTAGAAAGGAAAATTAACATCAAAATAAAAAAACTAAAATTATGACTATTCAAGAGAGAAAGAAGGAGATTTTTAATAAAATTGATAATCTATCAGAGAAAAAACTTAATTATTTAATGAGTTTTTTGGAGGAAATAGAAAAACAAGACGAGAAATATATTAAAGAATCTGACTTTGAAAAACTTTTACAACAAGATTTGGAGCAATATAAAGAAGTTTGGAAGAAATTAGCTTAAAAATAGACTTGAAAAATTATGAATATTGAACATAGAAAAAAAAAGATAATTAGTGAGATTGAAAATTTATCGGAAGAACAAATGATTACTTTAGAAAACTTCTTTTTGGAGATACTAGAAAAAAAACAAGGGAACAAAGAAATAAAATCAATCATAATAAAAGACTTTTCTCGTTTTAAAGAAACTTTTAAAGCCTTATCTTAGCCAGTTTACAGAAAGCGAATTGCATAAAGAGCCAAAAATACATTTATCAAAACCAATAAAATAGAATAGAAAACAGTATTATTAGAAATTTGATAATTTTCGTTGCTTACTTTTTCATTCTTCAAAAACAAATAATAAGGAATTTTGAGATAATAAAAGAAGCCAATTAAAGTTGCTATTCCAATTCCGATAAGAGAAAAAAGAAAAACAGCATTAGAATGACTTTGATAATTTTGAAAAGCTACAAAAATTACTATCATTTTTACCAACAATCCACCAAAAGGAGGAAAACCAGCCAAAGAAAGTGAAGCAATAGAAAGAATTATTTTAGTAAGAAAAGGCAAATTTTGAAGTTTGTTAATTGATAATTCTTGATTTTTATCATTTCCATCATTACTAAAAGCACTTTCTAACTCTGCACAAAACTTCCAAACGATAGCATTTGAGAGAATATAGAAAATCCAAAAAACAATAATTCCGTTTGTAGAAATAATAGAATACTTAAAATTGTAGACAAACAAAATAATCAAAAATCCCATTTGAGAAACTCCAGAATAAGCAAAAAAACGTTTGAGATCTGTTTGTTGAATCGCTAAAAACCCACCAAAAAGAGCCGACAAAACTCCTAAAATAGAAAGAGTAGAAAAGATTATTTCCTGTAAAGCAGAAGGAAGATTTATAGAGTAGCTTAGAATAAAAAACAAAACTCCACTTACAGCAATCTTTGGAACAGTTGCTAAGAAAAAAATCGTTCCAGAAGACGAGTTCTTATAGACTTCACTTATCCAAAAATGAAGAGGAACGGCAGCTAATTTGAACAAAAAACCAATTCCTACTAAAAGAAAACCAATTAGAAAAGTAATTTGATTTGCATCAGAATCTAAATTTGTATCAAGAAAATCAGCAGAAAAAATAACAGGAATAGAAAACGAACTACTAATTCCATACCACCAAGAAAAACCATACAACAGACAAGCAGAACTGACAGCACCAAAAACTAGATAATTGAAGGAAGAAGCAATTAGTTTTCCCTTAGTTTTTATACTTTTTCTATTTTCGGTTGTATTACTTATCTGTTTATCAAAAAAAGCAACCAACAAATAACCACAAATAGAAAGCATCTCAAGACTTATATAAACTCCAAATAAATTAGCTGAAATAATCAAAAATTGTGTGCTCAAAACTCCCCCTAAAAGAATAACGTACCATTCTGAAATCGTTTTATTATATATTTTATTAGAAGATTTATCATACGAATATTGAATCCAACTACTCAAAAGTGCAGAAATTGAAATCAGTATTTTAAGATAAAACGTAAACTTGTTTTGATAAAATAAATCATTCCAGAAAAAAGTAGTTTTATTTAATTGGTTTAAACTTTCTGACTCATTCAATGAAAAAATAAGTAAAACAATATTTACAATTAAAGCAAAACTCACAAAAAAAGGAACAAAAAAAGAAGTGATTTTTTTAGGCAAAAGAAGTCCACAGAAAGCAACCAACCAAGCCACAACTAAAAGCAGTTCAGATTTTAAGAAATTGACATCTTGCCAAGAAAAAAAATAGAAAGAATCATTCATGTAGCGTACACTTTAGTGTGCGAAAAAATGTACCGTACACTTTAGTGTGCGAAAAACGTATCATACAAAATACGTCGCAGGCTAAAGCCTACGCTACAAGATACAAAGGTAGAACATAAAAAAAACTTCCCAAATTTGTTTTTACACAAAAATTGAGAAGTTGATTATTTGTTAGAATATAAAGATAAAAATTATCCTCTATCCAAAATCTGATCGTCATACATTTTGCCCCCTGTACCTTGATATTGAGCATCTCCAAAGCCAAGAATAGGATAAAAAACAACAGGTAAAAGTATTAAACCTACAGCAAAACCTGTGTCTTTTCCAAAGTATTTTGCCAAATCTAATCCTGATATTACCAAAAAGACTAAGAGAAAGATTAGGTTAACAAGAGGAATTAGGAAAAGGACTATCCACCAAATAGGACGATTTATAATTTCCAAAAGGACTATCGTATTATAAATAGGTATGATAGCAGCCCACCCTGGTTTTCCTGCTTTCTCAAATATTTTCCATTGTGCAGCTACTACTAAAATAATGATAGCTAAATAAATAAGACTAAAAACGCCTCCAAAGAGTGCACCTATAATTTCTGCTGATTCTTGTTCCATAAAAGTAAATTAAAATAAAGTGAGAGATAAATAAATTTGTGTGATTCAAAAGTGCTTTAAGTTTCTAAATAAACCTTAAAACAAAGTTCAATAAACTAAATTTTCATCAAATTGCAAAATTTTATGTCATTATTTAATTAAAAGTTAAAATATCTTACCTGCGTTTAATATTCCATTTGGGTCAAAGACTTGTTTTATTTCTCTCATCAATCTCAAATTTATTTCGCCAAGTGCAATAGACATATACGGACGTTTGGCAATTCCGATTCCGTGTTCGCCTGAAAGCATTCCACCCAAACGAACTACTTCTTTAAAAATTTCTCCAATTCCTTCTACTACCTTCGTATTCCAATCTTGATCAGAGATTTGTTCCTTCAAAACGTTTACATGAAGATTGCCATCGCCTACATGTCCAAAACAAACTGAACGAAAACCATACTCATCTCCAATTCTTTTTATAGAAGTAATAAGCTCTGGCAAATTTCCACGAGGAACAACCACATCTTCAGCCTTTGTGAGTGAATAAGCATTTACGGCTGGCGAAATATTTTTACGCAATCTCCAAAGTTCTTCTTTTAGTGCTTCCGAATCGGCAAACAAAATCTCTCCTATTTTATATCCATTTTCTAATGTTTCGACGATTTTTTCTGCATCTGTCATCATTGACTCTTCATTATTTCCATCAAGTTCAATAATCAAATGTGCTTGAATGTTGTCTGGCAATTCAATCGTTGATTTTTGGTTCATTTTGTCTTCCAAATAAAACATAGTTCTTTTCGATGGCTTCTCGTTCCATAAACTCCATTCCAGAAGGCGTAATTCCTGCAATATAAATTGCCGAAATGGCTCTACATGCTTCTTCATTACTCTCAAAAGGAACAAGCAAGGCAATATTTTTGTGTGGATAAGGACGCAATTTGAAAACAATTTTGGTAATGATGCCTAACGTTCCTTCACTTCCTGTGATGAGTTGAGTAAGATTATAACCCGTTGAATTTTTGAGTACATTTGCACCTGTCCAGATAATTTCTCCAGTTGGCAAAACGACTTCCAGATTCAAAACGTAATCACGAGTAACGCCATATTTTACAGCCTTTGGTTCTTCCAGAATTATGCGAAACATTTCCACCGATAAAACAGCTTCCTTTACTAGCTGGGTCGGGTGGATAAAAAAGATTTTTTTCTTTAACAGCATTCTGAAAAACTTCCGTAATTACTCCTGTTTCGACGGTTGCTTGAAGATTAAGTGTATCAATATTCAAAATTTCATTGAAACGTTCCATTGAAATTACTACTCCATGATTGGTCGGCAAAGCTCCACCACTCAAACTTGTACCCCCACCACGAGGTGTAACAGGCAAAATATGCTCGTTACAGATTTTCATTATTTCACTAATTTCTTGTGCCGTTCTGGGCTTCAAAATTACATCAGGTAGAAAGGAATAATCTTCTGTATGATCTCTAGAGTAAGTATCTCTGTTTTTGTCATCTGTAAAAATATATTCTGCACCTACAATTTCTGTAAAATCTTGAAGGATTTTGGGTGTAAGTTTGCCAAAGTTAGTTTTGCTTGTTTTCTGGTCTTTGTTTAAAATAGATGAAGACATATAGAATGGAATTGAAATTTTTCTTAATTTGGATTAAGCACAAAAATACAATTTTCCTGTCTTTAATTTGGTTTTTATGTGTTTTGTCCTGAAAATTATGCGTTTATTGGTAAAATAGTGTACTAAGAACTGTTTTTTTTTGATGTATTGGTATTGTTGTTGCATTTTTATTTGAAAATTTGAATCAAAATTTGCACATTTGCATGTTTGTTTTTCAAAAGTAAAGAACCAATTTTTATTTTTATCGTTCTTACTAAAAAAGCCACTCTCAAAAAGCTAACCTTCTATGAATCAATCTATCTACGAAACGCTGCATTCCTTACAACCAACACGCTCAAAAGTGATTACTGTTCCACAACAAAATGTAAGAAATATTGAAAGACTATTTTTTGTGTTATTTTTTGCGACTATTTTTTATTTATTTGGAATCTCATCTGCTTTTGCACAAGACGATTTTCAAGAAGACCCAATGGGAAACTCTTCTATTTGGCAAAAACTAACTGAAAACCCAACGGATTCTACACTTTGGGAAAATTACTATGGAAAATCATGGGCTTCTATGAATAAAAAAGAAGCCGAAAAAGTAAATGGTTGGAAACAGGAATTGATGTTGCGAAAATTAGCTAGTAATGATGCCGTTATTGGTTTTGTAATTACCGATGAAATAGATGAAGGTTTTTTTATTGATGAAGCTGCTTTTAGAGAATTTGAAGCACAGATTCAGAGTGCCAAAGCAAGTGGACAATCTACAACAATTACATTCAAAGATGTGCAGGGATTAGAGGCGATTATTATGCCCGAGTGGGAAGGAATGGCAGATTTGAAACATAATATCGCAGAGAATTTTGTTATTTTGGAAGATATGTACAAAGATATTTTTACCGAACAAGGTATTGAGTTTCAAAACTATGTAGTCGTACATCCAGATGGAAAATACAGTCAGATAAAGTGGATTGAAGAACTAGACGGCAAACTTCGTCAAGCAAAAGAAAAGCAGCTCAAAGAATTAAAGAAAAAGTATAATATGAATTAGATTTTTGATTAATATTGTTATAGTATTGAATAAATCATATCTCATTCCACTTTTTTTAAGTTATACATATCAAATTTTATGAAAGTAGATTATTTTGCAAATCAGGGTACAGAAGTTTATTACGATGATGAAGTAAAAGCTATAATTGCTACTTATAAAGGAATTACACCGTTTGATAATTGGAAACAGCATTTGGATTATGCGTTAGAGATAATGAAAAAATACGATGCTAAAAAATGGCTTACTGATACAAAAGAAGCGAAAGTAGTTTCGGTGGCTAATCAAAAATATTTTGCTGAAAGCTTTGCTCCACAAATGAAAGGTAGTACGTATTATGTAGCGACTGTGTTAGCGAAAGATGCTTTTAGTGAGTTTGGAACAAAACAGCTGATGAAAAATTTTGAAAAGCAAAGTAGTAAGGAAAAACAAGATGCTAATCAAGATAATCAACACAACAATACACAAATTGAAAGTGAATATTTTCAAACAAGAGAAGAAGCTATTGAATGGCTAGAGAGTAGATAGTAAATGAATGAATTTATACATAACAGACTTCTCAGTCTGTTTTTTTTGATCCAAAATCGTAGTAATTTGATTTATCAAATTATATTGCTACCTTAATTTTTACCACCATTTAACTAACTACTTACTGCAAAACGATGAAAAACTTCCTCAATTTTCTTTCAGTTTTTGCTTTCATTACATTTTTTAGTACGTTTTTTAGTTTTTCTGCTCAATCTCAGGTTCTTTTTACAGAAAGTTTTAATGTAATCTTGGATAGTTCAAAACACATAAAAGGAAGTATAATGCCTAATTTTAAGTTTCAAACCCAAAAAGAAAATCTGCTGGAATTTGAAAATTTAGCTGATATTACCCTCAAAATCAGAAAAAATGCACTTACTTTTGCCAACAAAATAGAAATATCACGATTTGGTTCGTCTAATTTTTTGAGTGGAGGATATTTGTATTTAGAATATAGAAGGTTTACGGACAGAAAAATCGTTTTCGAACCCTTTGCACAAGTTCATTGGGCAGAAGCGAGAGGAATGGAACGAAAATATGCAACTGGAATTAATCTTCGCTATCAAATTCTAGTAAACAATAAAATAGGAGTTTATGCAGGTGCAGGACCTTTCTATGAGTTTGAGAGGTGGAATTATCAAGGTGTTTCGGAAAATATAATTTTACCTATTGATACAACTCCAATTACAAACGAACTTTTGAAAATGGGAAGTTATTTGAGTTGCAAAATAGATGTTACAGACAAACTTTTCCTTGATTTTAGTGCTTATCATCAGTCTAGATTCGACCAAATTTTTATTACTCCAAGATTAACTACAAGTAGTTTGATGAGAATTGATTTGACAAAATATTTGGGTTTCAATGTAATGCACCAATTTATCTACGACTACAGCCCTGTAGTTCCGATACGCAAAGATTTTCATAGAGTAATAATAGGTTTTTCAATAAACTTATAAGGTATTTTTTTGATAAAGAACTTTTGATACAATAAAGATATAAAACGATAAAAAAATATAAAAGTGAATAAAACAGTTTTTGATAACCAATTATTATTCAAGTCATTGTTCAAGTAAATCCATAATAAAACAAATAATTAAGTCAATCAAAGTAGTATCTTTCCAAACCTATTTTCTTTTTTTGAGTTAGTAATAAAAAGCAAACCTTCTTTATAATATAATTTGTATAGAAAATTTTTAGTTTGCTTAATTGGTTCTGACATTAGTTCTGACATCAACAATAAATCTTGCTTTAGTAAACTGAACAGTTACATTATTTGTAACCCTTTGATTTATTAAGTTTTGAAATCTACATTTTTTTATCTCTATTTTTTATACCTACTTTATACATGTCAAATACTACTGCAGAAAACCCTTCAAATTCCAATGATATTGAAGTGATAGCTACTACTGATTATTACATTATTTCTTATTCCTATTCAAAAAATCGCTTTTATCTTACTATCAGAAACTATTGGAAAAGTATTGATTTAGTTCCTAATTATATAACAGACTGGAAAAAGGCTATTCTTTTAGCAGTTCCTAATTTTACACTACTGGCAGATGCTAGAGATGCACAAACGCATCCTCCTTCTGTAATGAGTCTTCATAATGAAGCACAACAAATAATTGTAGATGCTGGTTTGATGCAGGTAGCAGAAGTACTTCCAGAAAGTGATTTTTTGAAGTTTCAATCCGAACTTTTGAGTGAAAGTAGTCGTATGCCTTGTTCAAAATTTGACGATATAGAGTTGGCTGAAAAATGGCTTGAAGACTTACGAAAATCTATGTCTAGACAACAAAATAGAGATTAATTTATTACCAAATACTCGTTTGTGTTGGTATAGTTTTCAAAAATAGATTAGTTTTCAGAATTAAGAGCTGAAAGATGCTCAACTAAAAAAAGATTTCCTGCATAATTTTTCACTACACTTCTCAAAAGTCCTTGTTCTCTGGTGTCTTCTGCCTGAAAATGAATTTCTACAAACTGTGCAGCCCAAGCAAGCGCAATGTAGAAAGGTTTTGTACGCTCATAATTTCGGACAGGAAGTGCTTTTATAATTTTTCTTCTATCCTTTAGTTTCACGACTAATTTGTGCGTATTTTCTTTTTTGTTGGAAGCAATAGTTTCGATTTGATTGTAATAATAAAACTTTTCGTTTACTATAATTCCTGTTTCTAAGATTTTTAATACGCTATATTCTTTTGTCTTTTTGTTTGGTTTCCTATCTTCTATTACTACTCTAGCCATTTTTCCAACCATATTTCCAAAAAACAAAATTACGAGAGAGAGAAATGCAAGAACAATTGTAGTATCACTATTTTTATCCCTTTCTGGAACAGTATACCACATCAACGCAACCAGACCAAAAGAAAACAAAATAGAATAAAATTGTGGTTTCAATTTCGAAATTGAATTGGAAATTCGGCTTATTTCATACCAAAACTCATTTTTTACTTCATAAATTAATTTGTCATTCGATTTATCTCCTTTTCGAATAATAAGTTGTGGAACAGGCGAAGGAACAAAATCAAGCGTTTCAGATTGCTGACAGTGTTCGTTTTTCATATATTCCCAACTATCTTTCAAGAAAACAGACTGACAAGCAGAACAAAAAACAATCTCATCGTTTGCTTTTATGGTGTCGCCAGTAACTCCGTCTTGTCTTCCAATAATATGAAAATGATTTTCTATATTTAGTTTATGGCTATTCATTTTTTATTCAAATCAAATTAATTATAAGCATCTAAAACATACCCATCTTCTAAAACTGAGAATTTGGCTACATAATTTCGTTCGATACTTTTTGCAAATCCATGTTCTTTTTTGTTCTCTAAATAAACAGTAGTGGAAACAAATTGAGCAATCCAAACTAATCCATAAAGAAAGTCTTTTGTTTTTTGATATTTATCTTTTGGAAAAGAATGAGTTACTATTTCTCCGTTTTTGAGATGGATAGTTAGTCTATTCTCTTTTTTAGTTTTTGAGTAATGTATATCCTGCATCTCATAAAAAGAGTAGGTTTTGTCTCGTTTTAATTCTATCCCATTTTCTAAAATGCGTAATGTTTTTTTGTCTATTCCTGTTATTTTCATGAAAAGCTTATTTCTAAAAATAGAAGCAAGAATAAGTATAGAACCATAACCACCTAGAATATAAAGGATTAGATATACTGTAAAGGTAATAAAAGGATGAAATTGTGGAAGAAATTGGTTTGTATAAATTAAAAAATAAACCCAACCAATAGTAATAGCCATAAGAGAAACAAAAGCAAAAAAACTTCCTATTCTACTTCTAAATTTACTAAACGTTTTAAAAATTAATTTTGCTTCCTTCTTTTTTGCTATTAGTTTTGGAACAGGCGAAGGAACAAAATTAAGCGTTTCAGATTGATTGCAATGATTACCATTCATATATTCCCAGCTATCTTTCAAAAAAACAGACTGACAAGCAGCGCAAAATACAATTTCATTATTCGCATTTATCGTATCACCAGTAACTCCGTCTTGCCTTCCGATAATATGAGAATGATTTTCTATATTTAATGTATGAACCGAATACGACATATTTTCTCTTTACTAATGGTTAAAAATTACCTAAATTGTTTTTTCCATAACATAAAGGTTGCCAACTCTATACTACGGAAAAGCACAAGTACATTATTTCTATTTCTGCTTGTCGTTTCTTGTAAGAACGAAACTACCAATTCTATAGTAGAAAACGAAAAATACGAAATTATTTTACCTTCTTATATGCCCTCTCCTCCAGAAGCACCGTTGCATAATCCAACTACGAAAGAAGGTGTAATTTTGGGTAAAGTTCTTTTCTTTAACACAAAATTATCTAAAAACAATACTATTTCTTGTGCCACGTGTCATAATCCAAATTTATATTTTACAGATAATTTAGAAAAAAGTAATTTAGGAATTACTCAAAAAAAACTTGCTCGTAATACACCAACACTAATAAATGTAGCCTATGCAGAAAATGGACTTTTTTTAGATGGAGGAATAACAAATCTTGAGTCACTTCCTGCTGCACCTCTCAAACACCCAGACGAGATGGCAATGGATTTGAAAAGATTACCGATTTTGCTACAAAAAAATAAACGTTATTCTGTTTTATTTAATAATGCTTTTGGAAACGATACCATTACAAATGCCTTAATTTTTAGAGCCTTAGCTCAGTATCAACGAACAATTATTTCGCCTTCTCCAATTTCAAATTCTGATTTTATTTTCACTACAAAATGGGATAGTGTTCAACAAAATAAAGCTAATTTTTCAGATTTAGAATTGAAAGGACAATTACTTTTTAATAAACATTGTAATTCTTGTCATACTGCGCCTTTATTTTCTGATTATGAATTTCATTATTTCCATTTAGATAATTTAGTAGATACTATAACAAATCCTATAAACCGAAATTTGAATAAAGTTGAATTAGGACGACAACGCATTACAGAAAATCTAGCCGATTATTTAAAATTCAAGACACCAACTTTAAGGCATATTTCCAAAACATTTCCTTACCTGCACGATGGAAGTATTGGTAATTTGAATTATTTTATTGAAGGAAATGATTTATCTAATGAAGAAAAAATTGCTTTATTGGCTTTTTTGGAATGTTTGTAATGTTTTTTACTCTGAAAATACAATCTCACTCTAAAGAGTGAGCTACATTTTGAGAATGCACAATTCGCCATTTTTGGGAACTTCTATTCCATCAATATTTATCAATCTATCCAAACGAATTTTAATTTTTTCTTTACTCAATTCTATTTCAAAAACCATAAATTCCTCTCCATTTTTAGTTTCTAAATCTTTGACTATTATGTTTCGATTGATTTTTTTGCTGTAATTTTCATCTAAATAATTGATTTCTACCAGTTTTTGTGTAGTTGCGAAGGCTTCCAAATTATCGTAAAAACTACAATCGATAGAAATATATTTGTCGCTTTTCATACTTGTCAAAATGTAAATAAGATAAATTTTGATTTTTCTTTAAAACGAAATACTATAATTATTAGTTGTTCGATTATACAATTTGTTTGCTCGTTCAAATTTGCCGAACTTTGAATAAGTGATAATTTTATTAATTAACCCTTTTGAAACCACAAATTACTTACTATTTACACTCGTAATTTTTAATTTCTAATTCGTAATTATTTATGTTAGACATTATCCGTTTACTTCCCGAATCACTTGCCAATCAAATTGCTGCTGGAGAAGTCGTTCAAAGACCTGCTTCTGTGGTAAAAGAAATGTTAGAAAATTCTGTTGATGCAGAAGCAACTACCATCGAACTCGTTTTGCAAGATGCAGGAAAAATACTCACTCAAGTAGTCGATAATGGAAAAGGAATGTCTGAAACCGATGCTAGAATGTGTTTTGAAAGACATGCCACTTCAAAAATTCTTACACCAGATGATTTGTACAATATAAGGACGTTTGGTTTTAGAGGAGAAGCAATGGCTTCGATTGCAGCCGTTTCACAGGTAGAACTTCGTACACGACAAGAAGACCAAGAAGTAGGAACGCTGATTTATATTGAAGGCTCAGAAGTCAAAAAGCACGAACCCACAGCGACACAAAAAGGAACTTCTTTAGCCGTCAAGAATCTGTTTTTTAATACACCTGCACGACGAAAGTTTTTGAAATCTAATTCGGTGGAGCTTCGTCATATTACACATGAGTTTGAGCGTGTGGCACTTGCAAATCCTCATATAAACTTTACGATGCATCATAATAATCAAGAAGTTTATAATTTAAAAGAAGGAAAATTAGCAAAGCGAATTGTTTCGATGTTTGGAAAAAGTTATCAATCTAATCTCCTTACATGTCAAGAAGATGTCGAAACAATTCAACTTATTGGTTATGTAGGCAAACCACAAGCAGCCAAAAAAACGAAGGGAAATCAATATTTTTTTGTGAATAATCGCTTTATAAAAAGTGGATATTTACATCACGCAGTAATGACAGCTTACGAAGGATTGCTCCCAAAAGATGCACATCCGTTTTACGTTTTGTTTATAGACATTGACCCAAAAAGAATTGATATAAATGTACATCCAACCAAAACGGAAATAAAATTTGATGACGAAAGAACGGTTTATGTAGTCGTTCAATCAGCAGTAAAACAGGCTTTAGGAGTTCATCAGGTAGTTTCTCCTTTAGATTTCGATACCGATGCAAATTTTTTGAACCCTGCAAATTATGCTAAAAATCAGAACGATAATTTTGTTGTTAGTCAAAATGATGAGGATAATGCAGAAGAACCACGAACATTTATTTCAGACTTTTCAAGGTATGATAAAAGTGAAAATAATGAAAATGAAGATTTTATTGGTAAATACGATAAAGAAGAAAATAAAGGAAAGTACGGAAATTACATCAATGAGCCATTCAATAGAAACAAAGAATTAAAAAATCGTGAACGTCCAGAACCAACAGAAAGAGAAAAAAATAATCAAAAAAATTGGGAACGGATTTATCTGAATGATGAAGATAGAGGGACGAGTGGGGAGAAGTCAAAGAGGCGAGAGAATTGGGACGAGGGACGAGTAAATACAGATTACAACTCGTCCCACGCCCCTCATCTCACGCCCCACACTCCACGCCCCCAAACATTCCGAAGTTCTGCAAATAATCTTTCAAAATCAGAATTAGAAGCTGAAATAAAATCATCTAAATCAAGAATAGAAAACACAGATAAACGTCATGTTTTTTGGGTGGCTGGTCGTTTTGTGGCAAGTCCGACAAAGTCAGGAATGATTTTGATTGATGCTTCGGCTGCACACGAGCGTATTTTGTACGAGCGTTACGAGCAAAGAATTTCGAAGAATACAGCGAATACAGCAACTTCTCAACAAATTCTTTTTCCTCCTACTCTTACCTTTTCAATTGTAGATTATGAGCTTTTGAAGGAAGTTTTGACAGAGCTTAGAAACTTAGGTTTTTCGATAGAGATTAATGAAGAATTGGAAGCAAAACAGCAAGTTCGTTTAATCGGTCTTCCTGCTGATTTACTCAAAGAAAAAGGAGAATCTATTTTAGAAGCACTTTTAGAGCAGTTTAAGTACAACCAGACGACAATCAAAATTCCGAAACGAGAAAATATTTTGCGTGCCTTTGCCAAACGTGCCTCTATGCAAGCCAAAACTTTTTTCTCAACCGAAGAAATGCAAAGTTTGATAGATGAACTTTTTGCCTGTCAGCAACCCAATTATACTCCTGATGGAAAAAAAATATTTATGCTTTTGGATACAGAAATGATTGAGCAGTTGTTTTTGTGAAAAATGTAGCATACGCTTTAGCGTGTGTATGTATTCTGTGTACCGAATGCTTTAGCTTTCGTCAGAGAATTTAGCATTTTTATATAAAAAAATACTATGGTACGGCTAAACTCACTCTAAAGAGTAAGCTACATAATGAGCTACATAGTTACTCTCAAATAATATTTTTCCACTTCATCTCTAGCCCAAGGCGTTTTACGTAAAAAAGTCAAGCTAGATTTTATAGAAGGATTACTCTTAAAGCAGTTGATATTCACTTCTTTAGCCATCTTTTCCCAGCCTTGTTTTTCTACTAAAGTTTCCAAAATATCGGCTAGTTTTACTCCGTGTAAAGGGTCATTAGATTTATTTGAAGAAGTGTTTTGAGGTTGATTTTCGTTACTTTTATTGTCCATTTCTTTAATTAGTTTTGAAATCGATTTATCATTTTATCTAAAAGTAGAAAATAATAAGTATAATCTTTCAATATGAGTGACATTTTTTGATTTCTGTATATAGTCCGTCCTTATGAACTGGTTTTTTGACTGTGAAATAAAAGAAAAACGACTTGAAAAAAAAGGCAAAAAAAAGGAAGGCTCTTTTTTGAGCCTTCTTCAATCATTTTTTGAAGTTCCAAGCAGTAGCTGTTAATAAAGAATTTATTCTAGGAGGTTTTTCGCCATGTAAATAATTCTTTTCCATTCTAAACTGACTTTTCAAGTGTCCAATAACTGGCTTTATAGCTGCCTTTCTTCTAAACTTATTTCTTTTCTTTCTCTTCTGATAAATAGTGTCAGTTTTTCTTGGCTTGTTTGGTGTAAGTATTTTTAATCCTTTTATTTCTATAGAAATTGTTTTTAGGTTTCTCAAACAAAATATGGGTTGGAAAACCTTCCAAGTACGAAATTTTAATGCAATAGCTAACTTGTTAGCATTAGCTTTTTTTTTAGTAAGATATTTTAAAGAGTTAGAAGAGGAATTAAGAAACCCTCCTTTAACAAATTTTCTCTGTAAACTAGCTTTATCAAAAGGACAAACTATTATATTCTTCATTCTCAAAGGGCTTGAAAAGTTGGCTCATCATCAAGAAATTGTAGAATGGATGGAAAAAGAAAATATTATCCAACAACAAATTGATGAATTTATGAAACAAATCAAAGGAGAAAGTCCGTAGTTATCAGTATAGTTCGTTTTTTCATAGTCTTACTTTTTACTCAAAACTCCAATTCTCTTTCCAAAACAACAGAGTCTTGCTGCAATTTATCATTTCTAAAATAAAATACACTTCGCCATTTTTTGTCTTTTTTTATTTTTGAGAATGGGATTTGGTATTCTTGTAATAGAATAGTTTCTGATCCTTTATTGCATTGATTACAAGGGTCGTAAGTTGTTTCTAACAAATGAAATTTATCATAATTAGATTTTACTTGATACGTTTCATTTATAAAAATATGTCCACCATAATAATTTATCCAGTCTACAAAAATAGTGTCACCAACTTGAACTATTTTTTTTGAAGGAATACCTATAAAATCATGGCTAGGATAATAACACATACAAAAACTTCCTATCCTACAACTCAAATCAAATTTCAAGTTTTTTACTAAATCTACAAAAAGAGAATATTCTTGAAAATAGTCAGTTTTTTCCTTAGAGGTTGTTTTGTAGTATGATTTTTCTATTTCCACTCGCAAACCATCGTCTGCTTTTGCTACTTTATCTAACAATAAATCTGCTTTTGCTTTATTTTCTTTCCAATTTTTTCCTGTCAAATCATTTTTAATAAGAGAATCTAAGGGTTTGATGAGTTTATAAGTCTTGAAGATTTCTAAATCTCTTTTGTTTATGTCATTTTCTGTACTTAAAAAAGAACCAAAATTGTTCAATCCGTTTGCATAAGCTAAATAGACATTTAATTTTTTACTGTAATTTCTTGAACTTTCTAGTGAGAATGATATAACTTCTGGTTTGCTTTGCTCTGCTAACTTGTTCAGTTCTTTTAATAGAATATAATCCATTCCAATAAAGAAGAGAGCAATGAAAATACTTAGCGAAAGTAACATATTGATAATCTTAATTTTCATAACTTATTCAAGTCTATTTAGAAACAACTTTAAATTCAATATCATAAATTGGATATTTAGTATAATATTTTCTACCTCTTTCATCTAAAAAATAAGGACGTAGAGTGGTATCTCCTATTTTATCAAATACATGAAAAGTTCTTGGGTTTTGCATAGAATAAAAAGTAGAATCTTCAAAGCTAAAAGCATAATCAGGAGTAGAACGACCGTGTTTTTCTCTTCTTTTTTGAAAATCTGTTCCAAATTTTGTATCAGATTGAAGGTAGAATACTTTTACTACCATTTTTTTATTTTCATAATCTGGAATAAGTGTAGAATAGCCTTCAAAATTATTAGATTCGAAAGAAGTAGGAAATTTCTTTTTATTCTCTTCAAATATGGAATTAGTAAGTTCAATAACTTCTTTTTTGTGTTGAATTATATCTAACCACAAATCAAGATCATCGCTCTTGCTCCAATTTATTTTATGAAATTTTGCTTTTTGAAAAATAGTTGATTGTTTACATAATTGATAAAACTGTTCGTTTAATAATGCTACATCTTTTTTTCTCTCTTCTTCTTTGTCATAATTAAATAAACCTTCAAATTCATTCAAATAAATAGTACTAAAACCTAATTTTTCAGTTTTATAAAATTTATTATAGTACAGTAATTCATTACTAATCTTATCCAAACTAGACAAATAACTAGTATAAGCATCTGGAATGGAGTTATAGAGTTTGGCTTCAAAATTTTCTTTTTTAGGCTTCTTGTCATTATCAAAATACATTATATAATTGTACCAACTGTTTTTTACTTCTTCTATAAAAACATCATTTCTTTGATTGATTTCATAATAAATAGTTTCATTGATTATATTTTGATGCAAAGCAATAGTTTCTATATCTCTATCCTTTTTCCAAAAATAAAACCCCCAACAAGCCACAGCCAAGAAAGCCAAAAAAAGAGTAGATTTATTTATAATTTGTTTTTTCATAGTCTTATTTTTTTACTCAAAACTCCAATTCTCTTTCCAAAACAACTGAATCTTGTTCTAATTTATCATTTCTAAAATAAAATACACTTCGCCATTTTTTGTTTTTTTTTATTTTTGAGAAAGGGACTTGATATTCTTGTAGGAGAAAAGCTTCAAGACCTCTATTTTCACAAGGATTATAAGTATTCTCTATCAATTTGTATTTATCGTAATTTGAATTAAAATTATATGTCTCTGGAATTATATAAAAATGAGAATAAAAATTCATCCAGTTTATAGAAATTGTCTCTCCTACTTGTACTGTACTTTTTGAGGGAATAGGAAATAAACCATAATGGGGCATACACATGCAAAAACAGCCAAAACGAGAAATAAAATTACTTTTAAAATCATTAGAAGCATAATAAATTCCAGCCCAACCATAATTATTTATTTCTTCAACCTTAAAAACAGAATCTAAATTGTAATAATTTGTCTTCATTTTTAAAGTGTCATATTTAGAAGATGATGTTAGATTAGTAAAAATAGACTTTAATTTTTCTTTGTTTTCCTTCCATTCTCTTTTTTCTAAACTCTGTTCAAAAACTGAATCCAAAGAGCGAAATAATAGAAATGTTCTGTAATTTTTATTCCTTAGATAGCTTGATTCTGAATTTGTTGTATCTCTAAAAATAAAAGATTGATTATCTACTAAATCATTCTCTTTTATTATTTCTTCAATCATCGTTTTATTCAAGTATCTTGATTCTGCTGCATAACTTTCAATATATTGCTCTTTATATTTTTTATGTAGAGATTTTATTTTTTCCATTAGAAAGTAGTCTTTTATTAGAAAAAATAAAGCAATAATAGAAACAAGAAATAATAAACTGTTTATAATTTTAATCTTCATTTCTTTATTTTTTTAGAGCTACTTTAAAAGGAATTTTATAACTTCTTTGTTCGTACAAAGGCATTTTATTTAGTCTCTCTTGTTGAAAAATTGGAAAAATTACTGTGTCTCCTACTTTATCAAAAACATGATAAGTAATAGGACTTTTCATTTCCCAGTAAATGGAATCATTGAATTCAAAGAAATTTGATTTTTGCTCTTCTGCAAAAGGATAAGTAATATTTTCGTCAAATAATAAAGTATGGAATTTTGTGTCAGAAGGAAACCAATATGCTTTTATGAGCATAGTTTGAGTTTCATAATTTGGAATCAATGTAGAGTATCCCTCAAAATTATCAGATGTGTAAGAAGTTGGAAACTGTTTTTTATTTTCTGTAATAATTGAATCTCTAAGTCTAATTACTTCTTCACTTTGTTTTATTAAATCTAACCAAATAAGTAAATCGTCTGTTTCGTTCCAGTTCACAACAGGTAAATTTGCTTTCTTAAAGGCTAATGATTGTCTTTTGATAGCTTCTAAATTTTCTCTAATATCTTCTAAAAGAACTTTTCTGAATGACTTATCATATTTATAATCCTTTATCCACTTTTTTCTAAAGAAAACTTCATTTTCAAATTTAGAAATAGAGGTTGTATATCTCTGTTTCTCATCAAGAATTAAATGAGAAATTTTTTCTCTAAAATAATCTTCTTCATTTTTTGAGTTTTTATAATCAAATCCGTGATTAGCAGAATCTTTAAAACTTCTTTTTACATAATGTACAGAATCCCAAAAGCTATTTTCCGTTTTTTCTAAAAATATTTTATTTTCTTTCTCTTTTAATCTTTCAGTATTTCTGATTGTTTCGTTCATTAACGCTTGTGTCTCATAAATTATCTTTTCATTCTCCTTCACTTGCCAAAAATAAAACCCCCAACAAGCCACAGCCAGCACAGCCAAAAAGAGAGTAGATTTATGTATAGTTCGTTTTTTCATAAACTAAAAATAAACAACTATCTCAAAAAACACAAAAAAGCGAAATGATTTGAAAATATATCATTTCGCTTTTCGTAGAAAAAATAAACTAAAATTTAACTATACAAATCCTCAACAGCCTTTTGAGCATCTACAAAATCAAACTCAAAACCTGCTTTCACAATTTTATCTTCACTTGCTTTTACGCTATACAAAACTGATTCGGCTTGCTGACCCAAAAGCAGAAACATAGCAGGTTCTGGAATATTAGGCAAAAATAAAGGTTTGTCCAATTCGTCGGCAATAATACGTGTCAGTTCTGCATTCGTTACAGGATTTGGCGCAACGGCATTATAAATTCCTTGCATTTTTTCGTCTTCAATCGCTTTTATGAAAATTCTACATAAATCGTCGATATGAATCCACGAAATAATTTGATTTCCATCTCCCAACGCTGCACCTGCCCACGCTTTTATCGGTTTGGCAATTTCTACCATTGCACCATCTTTATCACTCAAAACAATTCCGACACGAATAATTACATTCCTAATTTCTTCTGGAATTTCTTTGTGTGCTTTTTCCCATTCTACACAAACTTGTGATAAAAAATCCGTTCCTGCTGGCGCATCTTCTTTGTGTAAATTACGACTGTGTTCTCTCTCAAAACCATAATATCCAATTGCCGAAGCACCAATATAAGTTTTAACATTATGAGTCAAGACAGTTAATTTTTCCTTCAAAAAAGCCGTTGAGAGTGTTCTACTTTCCATAATTTTCTCTTTTTGAGAATCTATCCACGCTTTTTCCATAATGCTCGTTCCTGCTAGATGGATAACACAATCAGCTTTTTGAATGGCTTCTTCGTCCATTTCGCCAGCCTCTACGTCCCACTGATACACCGTAACCCCTGGTACATGTCCTTCTGAACGGCTAAGATGCATGACTTCATAATTTCCACTTGCTAATAAAAGCTCTGTAAGACGAGTTCCGACAAGTCCAGAACCTCCTGTAATCAATATTTTTTTCATAGAATAAGTAAATCAAAAAATGGAGTTGTAAAAACAATTTAATAATCTATATAACTCTATTTTTCAGAAAACGTTTTGAGTTTTTATTATGAATGTTAATAGAGAAGTGTAAAGACACATTCTTAAAAATAATTCCAAATAATTCTTGTTTTTAAAGTTTATAGTCTGTACTTTTGCACCAAATTAAGGATAAGCCTTACCGATTTATTGCCCTAGAAAGTAATCCAAAAATATTCTGAAAAGTGTCTGAAAACTCAACTGAAAATCAATTTTCTGAATCTGCAAAGAAAAAAATTGCTCGTTCGTATCATCTTCAATTTGGAGGTTTTGCGCTTGTGATGGCTCTTTGTATATTAGTTTTTCAGTTTTTTGTTCCTCAATATTATGTTACCCAAGTTTGGGGTGTTTATATTGGAATTACACTTTTATATTGGATTACAGGAATGATTACGCTTCGTTTTTTGGGTAGTGCTAATTTTGGTTATTCTATGATGGTTTCCAAAATGGTAAGAATGCTTTCTTGTGCTTCTGGACTTCTTGCTTATGTGATGATAAGCAACGAAAATACATACAGTCTGGCTTTTGTGATGCTTTTTTTATATTTTGGTTATTTATTGTTTGAAATTCGTGCATTGTTGCCTAACTTGCAGCGCAATTCAGAGATACAAAGTTAGAAGTCAGAGTTTAGAAGTTAGATTTGATACAAATCACTTCAACTACTGAACTTAGATACAAGAAATTAATTTTCAGCGTAAATTTATATAATTACACTAATACGGAATCAAGTGAAGAATAACGTTTTACCTTCTATCAAATTTAGTTCTGCCATCAATACCTATTCAAAAAGTTTGTTTTTGAGTATTTTATTTGCTACAACTACATTTTTTACTGTTTTTGCTCAAGACGATGCTGTAAACAAAAACGAAACAGACGGTCATTTAGACATTGAACATGTAAACGAAGATAAGTTTGATATTACCGAAATGATTAATCATCACATTTTGGATTCTCACGAATGGCATCTTTTTACTACTGTTGGCGAAAACAACGAAGAGCATCATTATTCTATTCCTTTGCCTTTAATTGTCTATACAAACGGACAGTTTGATGTATTTATGTCTAGTGAATTTCACCATGCGCCACTTAAAACGGTTATCATTCCAAACGAAAAAGTAACAGAAGGACACGATAATACTCGTAGAGTTTTGACAAAAGGAGATTACAATTATATCTTAGACCACGAACACGTAAAAGTAGTTGATAACGAAGGAAGACTTATTGAAGATATTCATCCTTTAGATTTATCAATTACAAAAAATGTTGCTTCCATGATGATTGCAGCAATTTTATTATTGATTATTGGTTTTAGCATTGCAGGAGCATACAAAAAACGTGAAGGACAAGCTCCAAAAGGAATGCAATCTTTCTTTGAGCCGATTATCGTTTTTCTTCGTGATGATTTGGCTATTCCGAACATTGGTGAACACAAATACAAAAAATTCTTTCCGTATCTATTGACCTTGTTTTTCTTTATTTGGTTTAATAATATGTTGGGTCTTTTGCCTTCTGGTGCAAATACTTCTGGAAATATCTCTTTTACACTTACTCTGGCAGCTCTTACGCTTATTATAACAAACGTTTCGGCAAACAAGCATTATTGGAAGCATGTTTTCGCAATGCCAGGAGTTCCTATTCCACTTCTTTTGATTATGATTCCTGTTGAGCTTATCGGTATTATTACGAAGCCAGCAGCACTTATGATTCGTCTTTTTGCTAACATTACAGCAGGACACACGATTATTTTAGCTTTGATTGGAATTATCTTTATATTCAAAAACTATATTTTAGGTATTCCGATTGTTCCTTTTGTGTTCTTGATGATGTGTTTAGAGTTATTTGTTGCACTTTTGCAGGCTTATATCTTTACACTTCTTACGGCTTTATTTATTGGTCAGGCTGTTGCAGAAGACCATCATTAAATCAGTTATCAGTAAGTAGTTACCAGTAATCAGTTGAATACAAACTGTTGGAAATCACAAAATCTGATTGTTTTAAAAGAAGATAGATAATAGATTTGAATTGTAATTAGTTATTTCATTACTTCTTAAATCTGACTTCCTACTTCTTACTTTATTTTCGGATAAATTCAGAATACAAGACACTTATTTTAGTTTAGAACGGTAGGTTTTTTATTAAAATGTCGGTATTCATTAATTATATATCAGTTCTTTTTCTTTTTATACTCTTTTAAATTTAGATATTATGTTCGTATTTATTGCTATGTTATTGCAAGCTGTTGCTGATTATTCTGCTTACGCTGCTATCGGTGGTGGTCTTGGTGCTGGTTTAGCTGTTTTGGGTGCTGGTCTTGGTATTGGTCAAGTAGGTGGTCGTGCTATGGAAGCAATGGCTCGCCAACCTGAAAAATTAGGACAAATCCAAACGGCAATGATTATTGCAGCAGCACTTATTGAAGGTGCAGCTCTTTTTGCTATCGTAGTTTCATTCCTTATTGGTAGCTGGAAAGCGTAATTTTACAAGAATGAAGTGGCAATAAATTAGTTATTGCTGCTTCGTTTTTAACTTATTTAATTTAAAAATAGTTGCTTTCTTAGAAAATGAATAAATTCATAAAGACAATTTTAGTTTTTACTTTTATTTTACTAGCTGGTTTTGTAAAAGCTCAAGATATTCAAATCACTCTTGCCGATATAAATACTTTATTAATAAATGGTATATCAGTAAATGAATTGAATGAAGAGAAAATAGAAAAACTGCTTGGAGAACCTTCTAAAATAGAAGAGTCTGGAAATGACAAAGATTACTTTTATGAGGATTTCGGTGTAACTATTTCTCTTCAAAATCAAGAAATTAAGGCACTAGGAATTAATTACAACTGGGATGGAGACAAAAAAATTCCTCAAACTTCTTTTACTGGTAATTTAGTATTTGGAGGTGAAAAAATTTCAATAAACACTGAACGAGAAACTTTTTCAAATTCTAAAATTATTGCAATGAGTTGTATAGCTGAAATAATCTGTACTTCAACAAATAAAGAAAGCAAAATAAGAATTATTGCTGGCTTTAAAGACAACAAAATTACTCAAATAATTTTTCTTTTTTAACTGAAAGAATATACTTTATTTGATAAATATACTGTTAAGACCTTTGAAAAAATATTACGTTGCTTATATTCATCTTTAGTTACTATCAGCAACAAATAGACAAATAGAAACTAATTTAAGAAATCAATTTAATACCTATATATTTTATCATTATGCTTCTTTTAGAACTCAATCCACTTATTACGCCTAACGTTGGTCTTATCGCTTGGACGTTATTGATTTTCCTTTTACTTGTAATTATTTTAGGAAAATTTGTTTGGCCTTCTATCACTAAAGCATTAGAAGCTCGTGAGCGTTCTATCGAAGAAGCTCTTAAAGCTGCTGAAGCTGCTCGTATGGCGAAAGCAGATTTGGAAAACGAAATTGAAAAAATCCGTCAAGAAGGACGTATTGAGCGTGAGCAAATGATGAAAGATACTCGTCTAGTAGCTTCTAAAATGGAAGATGATGCTCGTGAAAATGCAACAAAAGAATACAATCGTATAGTAGCAGATGCAAAACAAGAAATTGAAGCGCAGAAAAACAATGCGATGAGCGATGTAAGAAAACAAGTAGCTACTCTTTCTCTACAAATTGCTGAACGTTTGATAAAAGAAGAGTTATCGAATGATTCTGCTCAAAAACAACTGGTAGAAAATTACTTGAATGATATTAAAGTAAACTAAGAAACAATTACTAAGGAATAATAATTTCGTAATAAAATTGTGATTAACTTTTATTCTCATTACTTTATATCTTAAATTATCTTCGCTCTTGTTGATGTTTTAGTTATACTAACATAGATTAAACTATATAAAATTATGTCAGATATTCGTGTTGCTTCTCGCTATGCCAAATCAGTTTTTGATTTAGCCAATGAACACTCTGTTTTACAAGAGGTGCATAATGATATGGTAAATATCAAAGAAACAGTTGAAGGAAGTAGAGATTTAGAGGTAGCTCTGAAAAGTCCTATCATCAATTCTTCTAAAAAACTAGCTATCTTAAATGCTCTTTTTGGAAATAGTAATGACTTGACAAAGAAATTTTTTACGCTTGTAGTAAAAAAAGGAAGAGAAGCAGATTTGTTCGAAACTGCAAAACAGTTTCATTTGCTCTATAATTCTCAAAAAGGAATTGAAATGGCAGAAGTAATCACTCCTTTTGAACTTACAGACGACTTACGCAATTCTTTTAAAGCAAAAGTACGTGAGCTTTCTGGACAGCAAGGTGTAGAACTAAAAGAAAAAGTAGATAAAAGTCTTATTGGAGGTTTTATCTTAAATATTGAAGGAAAACAGATTGATGATTCTGTCAAAACTCGCCTTCAAAAAATAGAACAGTCTTTAGTAAAGTAGAAAATAGCTTCCAAGCTATTAAAATGTAGCAAACAGTTTCCAACTGTTTGTATATCATAGTTGTAAAAGGTAATTTTAATTTAAGACAGTTAGAAACTGTCTTCTTACATATAAATAAAATTTTGTACCTTTGCAATCTATTCAAAAAAATAAAATTCAATCGTAACTGTAAAAATAACGAATAAATGGTCAGACCTGATGAAGTTTCAGCAATTCTAAGAGAACAACTCTCTAATGCAAAAACAGACGCTCAACTCGAAGAAGTAGGAACTGTACTTCAAGTAGGTGATGGTGTTGCTCGTATCTACGGACTCTCAAATGCTCGTGCTGGAGAGCTTATCGAATTCAATAATGGACTTAATGGAATGGTCTTAAACTTGGAAGAAGATAATGTTGGAGCCGTACTTTTTGGAGATTATACCAATGTAGGAGAAGGCGATTCTGTCCGAACTACTGGTCGTATTGCATCACTAAAAGTAGGCGATGGCATGGTCGGGCGTGTAGTAGATACACTTGGAAATCCTATTGATGGAAAAGGACCTATTACAGGCGAACTTTACGAAATGCCACTTGAGCGAAAAGCACCAGGGGTAATTTATCGTGAGCCAGTAACAGAGCCTCTTCAAACAGGTATCAAAGCGATCGATGCAATGATTCCGATTGGTCGTGGTCAGCGTGAGCTTATTATTGGCGACCGTCAGACAGGCAAAACTGCTGTAGCGATTGATGCAATTATTAATCAAAAAGAATTTTTCGATAAAGGAGAACCTGTATTTTGTATTTATGTAGCGATTGGTCAAAAGGCATCTACGGTGGCTGGTATTGTGGCTTCTTTGGAGCGTTATGGTGCTATGGCTTATACGGTTATTGTTTCGGCTTCGGCTGCTGACCCTGCTCCAATGCAATTTTTTGCGCCATTTGCTGGTGCTGCAATCGGAGAATTTTTCAGAGATACAGGTCGTCCTGCACTTGTAGTTTATGATGATCTTTCAAAACAAGCTGTTGCTTATCGTGAGGTTTCTCTTCTTCTTCGTCGTCCTCCAGGGCGTGAAGCCTATCCAGGAGATGTATTTTATCTTCACTCTCGTCTTTTAGAACGTGCTGCAAAAGTTATCAATGATGACAAAATTGCACAAGGAATGAATGATATTCCTGAATCGTTGCAAAAAGCAGGTATCGTAAAAGGTGGAGGTTCACTTACTGCACTTCCAATTATTGAAACACAAGCAGGCGACGTTTCGGCATATATTCCAACAAATGTAATTTCAATTACAGATGGTCAGATTTTCTTAGAAACCAACCTTTTCAACTCTGGTATTCGTCCTGCAATTAACGTAGGTATTTCGGTATCTCGTGTAGGTGGTTCGGCTCAAATTAAGTCTATGAAAAAAGTGTCTGGTACTTTGAAACTAGACCAAGCACAATTTAGAGAATTAGAAGCCTTTGCAAAATTTGGTTCTGACCTTGATGCAGCTACAAAATTAGTTATCGAACGTGGACGTAGAAATACAGAAATGTTGAAGCAAAAACAATTCTCTCCAGTAGAAGTAGAGAAACAAGTTGCGATTATTTATGCCACTACAAATGGTATTACGGATAATGTTCCTACTGAAAAAATGAAGGATTATGAGCAAAATTATCTAAGCATTTTAGAGCAGAATCATAGAGGTACATTAGACGAACTTCGTGCAGGAAAATATACACCAGAACAAACTGATGTTCTTGCTAAAGTTGCTAAAGAAGTAGCCAAAACGTATCATGTAACAACTGCAAAAGTATAATTTCAGTAAGTATAACAGACTTCCTAGTCTGTTGTAAAATAGAAAAACGTTATTAATTACCGTGTTTTGTTGAAAAAGCAGAACACGGTTTTCAAATGAAAAGTAATTATTGTACAGACTAGGAAGTCCGTACTACTTTAAGCCTTCAAAATATACTATGGCAAATTTAAAAGAAGTTCGTGGAAGGATTGTATCTGTAAAATCCACACAGCAAATTACAAAAGCAATGAAAATGGTAGCTGCTGCAAAGCTGCGCCGAGCTCAAAATCGTATGATGCAAATGCGTCCTTACGCTCAAAAGTTGAGTCAAATTTTGCAAAATGTAACGGCTTCTCTTGTTGGAGATGATTTTGAAAGTCCGTATAGTGAAGTACGTGCAGAAGAGAAAATATTAATCGTAACTATTACTTCCGATAAAGGTCTTTGTGGAGCTTTTAATACGTATGTTTTGCGTGCTATGCAAGGCTTAGTTAATCGTAATTATAGCCGTCAAAATTCTTTAGGAAATGTAACAATTATGCCTATCGGAAAGCGTGCTTTGGATTATGTGAAACGTCGTAATATGAAATCTGTAAATGATTATTCAACTGTATTTTCTCAAAAAGAAATTACGTTTGATTATGTCCGTGTAGCAGCAGAATATGCAATGGATCATTTTATAGAAGGAAATTATGACAAAATAGAAATTGTTTATAATGAGTTTAAAAATGTAGCTACACAGATTGTACGTGCAGAACAGTTTTTGCCAGTTGCTCCTCCTACTGCAAATGTAGAAGAAAAAACATCAATGCTTAAAGCTCCTGAATTTGGTAAAAAAGAAGAGTTTAATAGTAATGTAGATTACATCTTTGAGCCAGATAAAAAAGAAATTTTAGCAGACCTTATTCCTCAATCCCTCAAAACACAGTTTTATAGCAAAATTCTTGAATCAAACGCAGCCGAACAAGGCGCACGTATGACGGCCATGGATAAAGCAACAGAAAATGCTGGAGAACTTTTGAAGGAACTCAAATTAAGTTATAACAGAGCTAGACAAGCCAACATTACCAAAGAAATTTTGGAAATTGTGGGTGGTGCAGAAGCATTAGAACAAAAATAATTGTAATTTTAAAGAATCAAAAAAACGTCTGAAATTTAGTATTTTTCAGACGTTTTTTTATTTTACTTATAAATTTATCACTTCTTAAAATCTTCTACCAATACTTAATCCTGCTCTAAAATATAAAGAGTTGTATGATTCTAGACTTACAGCAAGATTTCTACCTACTCCGTAATAAATCTCTCCTGTCCATTTTCCACTTCTTGACAAATATTTTTTACCTACTGCAAAGCCCATTCCGTAACCCATTATATTATTATCTGTATTAGAAGGATAAGGATTGTAATTATAACTGTTTTCTTTGTAATTAAAAAGTCCTCCATTTACTTCCCCAAAAAAACCTGAAGCATTTTCTCTTCTCCCAAAATAAACTCTATAGTAAGGCATCAACATAAAATTATAGCCAAGGGCATTATCACTACCTGTTCCGAAAGCTAATGAAACACCTGCACCTGTTTCATCACTAAGAATCTTTTCATAAGTAATTTCAGGCATTCCAATCAAAACATAAATAGGATTTATCTTTATTTCGCTTGCTCGAAAATTAGGTTCACGTTTTACTTCGTCTTGATTGACAACATATACACTATCTACTTGAGAAAAAGCAAAGTTTGCACTCGTAAAAAATAGAGCAAATAAAAGAAGTTTCAAATTTGATTTCATAAAATAAAAGATTTAGAGTAAATAGAAGTTAAATAACAAATGAGTGTGTTTTCAGAATAATGACGTTTTCGAATAGGATTACGTTGCATTTCAATTAAGCTATTGTAAACTATTTTTTTCAAAGTTTTAATCAATTTCAAAATCTAAATGAATATTTCTAATCTATCACTAGTATTAATTTTTGTTGGAGGTGGATTGGGTTCAGTAATCCGTTTTTTGTTTTCTAAATGGATTATCACTTCTTCTACTGATTTTCCGACAGCTACTTTTGTTACTAATTTTTTGGCTTGTATAATTTTAGGAGCATTAGCAAACTATTTGGGAGAAGCAAAACAGGAAAGTGAAAAAATTTTGGCAGCTTTATTTATGACTGGTTTTTGTGGTGGATTTAGTACCTTTTCTACATTAAATCTTGAAACGTTCAAACTTATTCAAGCTCAAAATTATCAAATTGCATTTTTATATACTTTTTCTAATGTAATTTTAGGTTTTGTAGGAATTGCTATTGGTTTTTGGTTAGTTAGTCTTTTTAAATAGAAATGATTATATTTATGATTTACGATTCGCAAATCGTGGATTAACATCAAAAAATGGTTTCAATTATCTGCTTGTGCTACAATCACGCAAATTTTATTGAAGAGGCTCTGTATTCTATCTTCAATCAAACTTACAAAAATTGGGAATTGATTATTGTAAATGATGCAAGTACAGATACTAGTAAAGAAATAATTGATAAAATTATTAGTGATTTTTATATAAAAAAAGATAACCATTCCTACAACATTCAAACTATTCATTTAGAAAAAAATGTAGGAAATTGTGCGGCTTTTAATGAAGGTTTCAAAGTTTCAAAAGGAAAATATATCATAGATTTGGCAGCCGATGACAAATTTGAAATTGATAAATTAGAAAAACAAGTTAAGATTTTAGAAAATACTGACCAACAGACAGGAATTTGTTTTACAAATGCTACTTTGATAAATGAGGAAGGCAAAGAAATAGGAAATTATTATTTTGATTGGTACAAAAAATTGCCAAAAGACGTATTTATTTTTAAAGAACTTGTAAGAGCTGGAGGAATGATTTGCTCGCCTACGATGCTAATCAAAAGAGAAGTTTTGGAAGAATTAAATGGTTATGATGAATCACTTTCGTATGAAGATTATGATTTTTGGGTTAGAAGTAGTAGAAATTGGAAATATATTTTTCTCAATGAAAACCTAACTTTTTATAGAAGAATGACTAAGCCCAATTCTCATTCCCATTCCTCTACATTTAAGAAAAAAAATAATCCACATTTATATTCTACCTTCAAAGTCTGTCAGAAAGCATTTTATTTGTGTCAGAATAAAGAGGAATACAAATCACTTTCTATTTCTGTGATGTATCATTTCAAGGAATCATTAAAATACAAAAATTATAAAGCTGCAAAAGGATTTTTGAGTTTGTTTTTTAGATTAATTTTCAAAATTTGATAAATCAAATTACTACTCAAAAACACGTAGCAACTTGATTTATCAAGTATATTTTACGGCAAAAGCAAATTCGGATTTTCATCTTCTGCATCTAAAGAAGTATATAAATAACTATAATCTTTCATTCCACTTAACGCAAATTTTACCTTTGTCAAGTCAATTCTAACCGTATTTGACCAATTATAAAGTGTTTCTATCAAATTTTCAAGTGCGATATGATTTAGATTCATTGAGAAAAATAATGTTCCATTTTGATAGGAAACACGCAATTTATAATTATTACCTTCTTTTGGAATAAGCTCAATTTCTTCTACTTTGTATTTTGCTAATGTTACTTTTTGCTCTTTATAGGGCATAAATACAATGATTTGGTCTTTTTCTATGCTGATAGATGGTTTACTATCGTGTTTTATAGTTACATTAGAATCCTTTTGAGAGGCAGAAACTAGAGATTTTATTGCTATTCCGTAAATAAAAGCAACTACTAAAAAAGTGCTTATTAAAAATGGAATGGAAAATTTTAAAATCCATAAAATTAATAAAATACTAACTAAAGCACATAAAAAAATAATAGATAAATCTTTTGAAGTTAAGCCTTCATTTTTAGTTGTTTGATAATACGTTTTCATATCCAAACTAGAAAGCACCCAAGGCAACGTTTTTATTTTGGTATCAAATTCTTTCCAATCCGAAATGTTGTGCAAATAAGCCTTAAAATACTGTCTTTTAGATTTTAGATTTAGTGTTTTTTTGACTGGAAAGTTAGCTAATGTTCTTTTTTGATTGCAATGCGTTTCTTTTAAATATTCCCACGAACTTTTCAAAAAAGCAGATTTACATTCTTGACAAAACACAATTTCATCTCCTTCTACAATCAAATCTCCCGTAATCGGATCTTGTCGCTTTTCATGTAAAAACTCTAAATGGAAATTGGAATTTATTTTATGAGTATTCAAGGATTTTGAGAAAAATAATGTGTAGTTTTTTTGTAAATACTGACGAAGACTAAAGTCTTCGGTACATTTTGAAAACTCACTCTGAAGAGTGAGCTACAGAATGAGCTACATTTGATTAAATCAATAAATCAAAATCATTGACCAATATTTTTCTTTTCTGGCTGCACCAATTCGCTTTACTCGTGTGTCCATCATACGTTTACAATGTGGAGGTGTAAGTTTCCAGCCACGAAAAGCCTGTTCGATTTCGGTAAAACTATACGAAACATTTTCATAAGCTTTATCAGTTTCTATTCCAACATCAAAAAGTCTTTTGACCGTGTTTCTACCACCAATATCAGTAGTCATTCCTTTTGTCTTCCAAAGACTAATTACTAATTCTTTTGTCGCATACGCTACCGTATCACTCCATTCTACTTCTGGAACAGGAGGAAAATATCCTCCTCCACAATGACAACCTTTTTTACGGATTTCATTAGTCAGCTCCAAAAAACGCTGTGCAAATTCTCCATCTACTTTTTGCTCATCTTCTATACGTTCATCTGTTTCTGGAAGCTCTGGTAGTTCTGGAATAGGATTATTTGTAACTCCTTCTTGTTTTTGAAAATCTGTAATATTACTAATCATATCTTGCTGCGAACCCAATTCTTTACTATCAAAAGTTTTCATTTGTACATCAAGACAGTTAAAATGATTTGTCTTTAATTCTGCACCAATTCCCTCAATAAAATCAGCTACTTTTACATTATTTGGTAATCTTTTGAAATGTACCTCACACGTAAAAACATCATTATTAAGAGTAACAAGTTGAACAGGTTTTTTTGTATTAACTATTGGAATTTCTACTTTTCCATTACGAGCAATATTTTTTATTTCTATCATTTTAAAAACCTCTGATGGATTGGCATCATTCTTTAGAAACCAGGCCAAGTCTTCTCCGGAACCATAATAAGTTGCTGTTCCTGAATCATAATGCGAAACATAACGAAAATGAAAAATCGTTCGGTCTTTTGTGTAATCAATTTTATCTAAAATATAATTATTTTGCCATTTTTTATAAATAGGTTTGTAATCTACAAAAGGCTTTTCTGAAACAGAAGCAGCGTTATTAGCTTGATTTGCATTTTGAGCAAGAGCAAAATCTGAAATAAAAATAGTTATAAATAAAGATAAAATAAAAATAAAGTAATTTTTCATAATTTTTTGTTTTTTTATAGAGAATAGGTAGAATATTTTGGTGTAGTAGAAATCTAGTTTAACAAACGTAAGTTTTGGAGTTACGTTGTTTGTATCTTTTGAGATTTTAAAATAGATGTGTTACTAATTGATTAAAAAAGGATTCAAAAATAAAGCGAGGTTTTAAAACTGTTTTCAAAATCCTCTCTTTACCATTTATTTTTCTAATTATTTAAAACTTTGATTCCCTTAAATTATGATTTCCAAAAGAGAAAAACCAACTGTAAACTCAAGTTCGATGGCAGATATTGCTTTTTTATTGCTGATATTTTTTTTGGTCAGTACACGAATAGCAACCGAAAAAGGATTTGCGATGTCTTTACCTCCCAAACAAGAACAAAAAACTGCTCCTACGCCAGCCTTAGATAGAGATGTGTTGAGAATTACGATTAATTCTGAAAATAAAATTTTGTTTGAATCAGATAAAATAGGAACTGTTTCAGAAATAGAAAATCTTGTCAAGACACATTTGATGAATTATGGAAAAGATGAAAATTATTCGCAAAATCCACAAAAAGCCATCATCGTTTTGAGTAGCCAACGCCAGACAAATTATGATTTTTATATTGATGTATTAGATAAAATAAAAGCAGGATATAATAAATCAAAAGCAGAGTTTTTGACAAAAAAATTAGGCGTAAAATATAACGCTATTGAAATCATAGATTTTGCACAGCAAAAAACACCAGAAGAAAAAGAAATGTATCAGCTTCTTCAAAAAGAATTTCCTGTAAATATTCTGGAACAGAATAATTCTAATTAAACAGTATTTGTAGAGAAAAAGGCTAATCTTTCCTTGATAATAATGCTTCAAGCTGGAAATTACTACACACTACTACTACTACATCTTAGGAAAAGGCAAGCCATTTTCCCTACACCCATTATATTCTAATTATTCGGACAAACTTCTTCAGCCGTTTTTCCACAATAACTACACGAGCCGTCGTCAGTTTTTAGAAACGGACTTTGACTAGCGCATGTTCCTCTAAATTGTCCTTGTTTCTGAAAGAACATTCGTACTCCCATGGCTACAAAATAAAGCATAAGAACTGCTATTGCAAGACCGATTGTATATAAGACTGTCATAATTTCTAAGTTATTAATTTAGTTTTTCGCTATCTATTATTCATTCCTTTAATTCGTTTTTACAAAAATACGAAAAAGTAGTGAAAAGTTGTTTTTCAATTTGTACAAATGTGTTTTAATTTACAAAACTAACCAACAGGATAGTAGATAGTTGAGAAAATAAAGTTTTTTTAGTAATTAAATGTGTTTATAATCAATTCTATGTAAAAGGAAATTTGATTTTTTGATAAAACTAGCTACCTTTGCAGACTAAAATTTTGTGAATAATGATGCATCAAAGGACAACCATAAACGTTGAAAATTTCAAAATCGATTTCACATTAACCTTATTTAAAAAATTACACAGATAGATTATGTCTATAATTACCTCAATTCAGAAAAATACAGGATTACTCCTTGTCGTTATTTTAGGCGCACTTGCAGCCTTTGTTCTTACTGACCTTTTTAATAGTGCTGGTCAGATGGGTAGCGACCAAGTGATTGGAGAAATTGATGGAACGGAAATTAAGTACCAAGATTTTAATAACGAGCTTCAACTTATGCGTGACAGAATGGAAGCGAGTCAGCAGTCGAAGTTAAATGAATCTCAAATGCCAATCGTCCGTACTCAAACGTGGAATACAATGGTTACAAAATATGCTATGAAACCTGAATGGGAAAAACTAGGCATTATGGTAACTGAAGAAGAAGTAATTGATATGGTACAGGGAAATAACATTTCTCCTCAAATCAAACAGGCTTTTACAGATCCAGAAACAGGCGTTTTTGATAAAGATAAAGTAATCGCTTTTATCCGTAATCTTCAAAATCAGTCGCCACAAGCTCAACAACAATTTGCTGCCTTTGAAAGAGAACTTCCAGAATCTCGTAGAAACGAAAAGTATGAAAACTTGCTTCGTAAATCAGTCTATGTAACCAAAGCAGAAGCCAAACGTCGTTATGAAGACGAAACCATTAAATTAGATTTAAAATATTTATATATTCCTTATGCAAATATTCCAGATTCGGCTGTAACTGTTACAGAAGATCAAATTAAAGACTATTACAATGCTCACGAAGCAGACTATGATGATGTAGCTTCTGTTGCAGTAGAGTATGTAACTATTCCGATTGCTCCTTCAAAAACAGACAGTACAGACGTAGAGCGTTATTTGACTAACATTAAAGATAAGTTTGCAGCGACACAGAACGATACTTCTTTTATTGCTCAACATTCTCAAATAGAAGCTAATTTTGCAGAACTTGCTCCTTCCAACTTTCCGACTTCAATCAAGAATCAAATGGGAAGTGAAGTTATGCCAGGTTTTGTAGCAAATCCTGTTGCAGGAAATGGAGTCTATAAAATGTATAAAGTAGTGAAAGCAGTAGGAGAAGTTGTAGATTCTGTAAAAGCAAGTCATATTTTGTTTAATATACAGGGAAAAAGTCCAGAAGAGAAATTAGCTATCGAAACGAAGGCTAAAGAAGTACTAGCAACAGCTAAAAACGGTGGCAATTTTGCCAGTCTTGTTAAAGAACATAGTGAAGATGAAGGAAGTAAAATCAAAGATGGAGATTTAAGTTGGTTTGGTCGTGGTGCGATGGTAAAACCATTTGAAGATGCTACTTTTGGAGCTACTAATGAAGGTATTGTTCCAGAATTGGTAGAGAGTCAGTTTGGTTATCATATCATCAACGTTACAGGATTAAAGAGAACAAATAAATATTTAGTGGCTTCGGTTACTCGTTTATTAGACCCAAGTGAATCTACTCGTGAAATTTTGTATCGTCAGGCTGGTGATTTGGCTTCTAGCAAAAACATGACAGAATACGAAGAGCGTGTCAAGCAGTATAATTTACTTAGCTTGCAAGCCAATGATGTGAAACAAAATGCTCGTTCGTTGAATAATATTTATGACCCTTCTATTCGTCAGGCTATTCGTTGGGGATTTGAACCGAATACAAAAGTAGGTTCTGTTTCGAATGAAGTGTTTGAAGTAGATAATCAATATATTGTTATGGCTTTAAAATCTCGTACTAAGAAAGGAATTCAACCTCTTTCTAAAGTGTATGAGCAGGTTCGCCGTAAAGTAATTGAGGACATTAAGAAGGAAGATATTATGGCGAAACTAGAAGGAAAAACAGGTACACTTGAAGAAATAGCAGCAACATTTGGGGAACAAGCTCGCATTCTTGATCAAAAAAATTATACCTACATTACAAATGCACTTAACGGAGTAGGTTTTGCACCAAAGTCAGCAGGTATGGCTTTCGGAATGAAAGAAGGAGAAATTTCTAAACCTATAGCTGATGAGTCGGGTATAGTAATCATGAAAGTAGAAAAAAGAACTGAAGCTGGAGAAGTAGCTGATTATGCAAAATACAAAGATCCATTGGTTCAAGACCGTCAGCAGCCTTATAATTCAGGTGGAATACTTCGTGCTATCAAACAACTTACTGATACAGAAGAAAATATTGATAATTTTTATTAAGATGTAAATGTAGTTGGTGGAAATACCAACAACGGCAGTAATTTATCAAGCATAAAAAAACCTAAGTTTCTCAACTTAGGTTTTTTTGTATTATTATTTTGAAGAAATAATCAATTGAATTTATCTGTGAGATTTATTTTCATTAATTCTAACTTCTAAATGGGTTGGCTTATCTATTTCTACCATATTTCTCATGACTAGAAACCCAATCTGAAGAAGAGATTGCCGAACCAAGAGAAATCTCGCCTGCAAGTACTACTCCTGCAATAATTTCGGCTAGTTTGTTTACTCTATTTTTACCAAAACAATCCATCATTTCTAAGCACTCTTTTTGAGTAGCCAAACCAACACCACCACCATAAGTAGCAATAATTAGAGAAGGAATAGTAATTGAAATATAAAGGTCTTTTTCAGGAGTAAGTTCTGAATAAAGAATACCAGCCGAAGATTCAGAAACGTTGGCTACATCCTGACCAGTAGCAATAAACATTGCCGTAATACCATTAGCAGAGTGCGCTCCATTGTTGTTTGCACCTGAAATAAATGCACCAATAGTAGCTATTTGTCCGTGATAAGCTAACGATTCTGGCTCTACACGCATATTTTGAATAAGTACATCTCTAGGAATAAGGCATTCTGCAACTACACGCTTACCACGAGTACGCATAACATTGATTTGTGATGCTTTTTTATCTGTTGCAAAGTTAGATTCCAAATAGAAATGTTCTACTTTGTTTTCGTCATAGTTATCCAAAATCCAGCTACAGGCTGCAAAAGTAGCACGTCCAACCATATTCTGACCTGCTGCATCACCTGTTTTATAATTAAAACGTAGATAAGCAAATTTGTTAGACAAATAACAATCAATATCATGAAGTTTGGCAACACTTGAAGTTGCTTCTGCTTGCTCTGTTATTCTGTCGTAATTTTCTTTTTTCTTCGTCCATTCTACAAAATCTCTAGCACCACGAGCATCTTTAAAAACGAAAACAGGCGCACGTTGCATGGCATCTCCAATGACAGTACATTTTACTCCACCACTAAGATTGAGTACTTTCATACCACGATTATACGAAGCTACAAGTGTTCCTTCAGCCGTTGCCATAGGAACTAAAAAGTCGCCTTTTGCATGTTCGCCATCAATAGTAATAGGACCTGCAATACCGATTGGAATTTGTGCAACACCTACAAAATGCTCACAGTTTCCTGCTGCAATATGTGGATCGAAAGAATATTTCGTTACGTGGTCTAGTTTTTTACCAGTAACTTGTTCAACAAAGTCTTGTCTAGTTTTGATGGCACTTTCTGCATAATCATCATTTTTATCTCTAGGAATTTTGACTTCTGATTCTCCAAAACCTGAAATAGCATCTTGTACCTTGAATTTGAGCTTGCCGAATGGATTAGCTACAAACGAAATTTCAATGTCGTTTTTTCCTTCTGGAAGTTTGTCCATTTTAGCCAGTACATTAAAACTTTTGCTAAGTGGAAAATCAACAGGACTATTTTTGTCCATGGAAGAAGGATTAAGCATTTTGCCATCTCCCATATCGATTTGAATATCGCTCATCGGAACTTCTTTACCGTTTATTTCAACGCTAACAAGTTCGCTAAGTTTGGCATCGCTCAAACGATTTTTGATAGTAAATTGTACTCCTTTGTCTGTATTTTGTAAACTTCCTCTTGAGTAAAGTTGTTTGAGTATTAAGCTTGGTATTTGCATAAGTTTTGCAGTAAGGTTTGTGTAAAAAATTAATTTAATTCTAATTCTATTTAAAAATTAAGCTAATATTATAAAAAACCATTGATAATACAACTTATTTGGCAAGGAATTGATAAAATATTTGGCTTTTTTTTAAAAAACTATTATTTACTATCGTTTTCAAACAAAAATCAAATACATGTATTTTACATAAATTCTATACTCAAAACTATTTTCTCTTTCATTTGGATAAAAAATCAATAAAAAATAGTAATTTTGAAAGTGAGAATAGTATTTTAATAATAAGAATCGTTAGTATCAGACGATATAGAAATAATTAGCTACTAAACTATAGAGCTTATATAAAAATATAGATTCAATTATGAAAAAAAGAACTCTTTTAATTGGAGCTGCACTAGCAGCAGGAATTACGTATTGGTGGAAAAAGCCGAAAGAAATTAGTTTTGATTATACCTTCAAGACCAATTTTTCGCCTACCGTACTCTGGACATATATAGAAGAAGCTTTCAGAAATTCAAAGGAGAGTGAACTCTGGATTCAGCATTTGGAAGAACTCGAAACAACAGGAATAGAAGCAGGAAACAAAGTAATGGCAATCTACAAAACGCCTGTTTTTGCAAAAGTGCATCATTATTACATTACAGAGGCAAATTATGGAAAATATTTTGTCTATGAACCTGTAGCCGAACACCCATTAAAAGGACGTGCTATTGTAGAAATTACGCCAACAAAAAGAGGTTGTAATTTGCGCTGGAGAGGAAAATATTATTTCAAAGGAATGCCGTTAGCTGCAATTTATTTGGTAAGTTATTTTGAAAAGGCATTTTTTAAAGGATTGCAAGAAAATTTGTATAAAATAGAACCTCGTATGCCTCAAAATATGCAGGTTATTGATAGAGTTTATGAGTAAAAGAGATAATGAAAAATAATGAGTAATTCAACTATCCAACAAATCAAATTAGAAAATCTAGACAGTTTAGAGTTGTTTTCTACTTCCAATTCTAATCAAGATTTTCCTTTGCACTATCACGAAACTTTTTGTATTTCTAGTATTGAAAAAGGGGCTTTTGTGGAGAATAATAAAATTGCTCTGCAAAACTCGCTACTTATTTCGAATCCTTTAGAAATACACAAAAATAGTGCTTTTCAAAATCTTGATTATTCTATCAAAACTTTATACGTCAGTAAGGATATTTTTAGTTTTGCTTTAGGCACAACTAGTTTGGATAATGGTTTTTTGTTACAAAATCTAATTACAGATACTTCTCTGTTTGATAAAATAAATGGATTGTCTAATCAGATTATAAACAATGAAAGTAAAAAAAGTGAGTTTGAAAATAATCTTTTAGAGTGTATAAAATCATTATACAAATTTAGAGTAAAAAGTACAGGAGATAATGGAAAAGAAGATTTTAGCTCAATTCTGCCCAACTGGATAGAAGATACAAAGCAGTATTTGAATGCTAATTTAGACCAAAAAATAAGTTTAGAAACACTTACAGAAAAAACGAATTTAGACAAGTTTCAATTCATTAGAGGATTCAAAAAACATGTTGGACTTACGCCTTTTCAATATATTATTTTGAGTAGAATATCGCTTACCAAAAAGCTCCTTCAAGAAGGAAACTCAATTATAGAAACGGCTTTAGATGCAGGATTTTACGACCAAAGTAGTTTTGCTAATTATTTTAAAAAATATGTAGGTGTTACGCCCAAAACCTATCAAAAAAGTTTCAATATACTACAAGATTAAGAAAAAGAGGTGTTGTACTTTTGAGTAAATTATTCTTTAATTCTACTTCAAATTTTCTCAAAGACTATCTCTATGAAAAATTATCTTAAAAATCTGTTATTAATTACGGCTTCATCTTTACTTTTAAGCTGTTCGGAAAATATTATTCCTCAAATAAATACTACTCAAGAACTAGATGCTTCTCTTCAAAAAAGCTATGAAAAATCTAATTTTGGAGGTTTTTCGGTTGCTGTTATCAAAGGTGGAGAAGTAGCTTTTCAGAAAAGTTATGGCAAAGCTAACATTGAAAAAAATATTGATTTGACTAATGAAATGTCAATGAATATTGCTTCAATTAGTAAAGTTTTTATAGGTATTTCACTTGTAAAAGCGATTGAAGACGGATATTTTACCCTAGAAACTCCCATTAATTCCATTCTACCTTTTGAAGTAAAGAACCCAAATTCGGATAAGCCTATTCTTATCAAACATTTGGCTACTCATACTTCTGGAATCAAAGATGACGATGCTATTTATTTTCAAAATTATAGCATTTTGGAAGGCGAAGATATTTCTACAAAAGGAGCGCAAAGAATGATAAACGAGTTAGGAATCAAAACGAATGGTACTACGCTATCACTTGAAGATTTTATGAAGGCTTATCTTTCCACAACAGGAACGCTCTATAATTCGGCTAATTTTGTAGATGCGCCTGCTGGAACAGAATATTCTTATAGTAATATTGGTTCTGCGTTGGCTGCTTATCTTATCGAAATTGTTACCCAAACTCCTTTTAATATATATTCAAAACAAGTCATTTTTGAGCCGTTGCAAATGAATCATACAGCTTGGAAAACATCAGAATTAAATGCTGACTTAGTTTCTACACAGTTTTTTGATGCACAAACTCCTCTTCCTGCTTATACAATGACAACTTATCCAGATGGTTCTTTGCTGACTTCTATTGAGGATATGACCGTTTTTATGCAAGAAATGATAAAAGCTAAAACTGGACAATCTTCGTTTTTACTTTCAAAAGAATCGTATCAACTTCTCTTTGACAAAAAATTAGAAACAAGACCAAAGCAAATGCCTGAAAAAGAAGATAATTATGGTGTCTTTTGGTTGTGGTCTATAAATGGTCGTATCGGACACACAGGAGGAGATATTGGAACAACTGCTTTTTTTGGTTTTGATGCAGAAAGTAATTCGGGTTCGATTATTTTGATAAATTCTAATGTAGAAGAATCGGGCGAATTATCACTTGAAGTATTGAGTGAAATAGTAAGGGCGTATAAATCTTTTGAAGCTGCAAACTAGAAAATAAATCAAACTTGAATCTAAAAAATCTTTATTCATTTTTTTGAGTAAAGATTTTTTAGGTTTTTTATGAATAATTGCAGCACATCAAAATACTATCTCGTAAAGAATAAAAATTAGTATTTTTAAATTTTATTCTATTTGATTATGAAGTCTTATTATTTGTATTTTGTGTTACTTGTTTTTTGTTCGTCAAAATGTTGTGGTTGGGATTATCAAGGAGATGATTATATTTCTACTGGAAAAGAGGTAATATATTTATTAGAGGGAACTAATGGAAATCCTATTATTTTTCACAGTGAAGTATATGATAGAATAAATACTTGTGATGATGCTGAAACGGTTGCTAACCCTATGTTTTTTGATATATATTCCTTTAGAGATACTACAAACAAAAATTCATTAATAGATTTAGATGTTTTGCTTTATTCTCAATATGAAAATGAACTATTGGAAATATTAACTGTTGATGCAAAATCTCCACCTTATAGAAACATAGAAGATAGGTTTGAGAATACTTTCTACCAAGCAATATGGCAGAAGATGACTTACAAGAAATTTGAAGAAAAAGATAGTTTTGTTATTAAAATATTTGGAGTAAATTACAAAAATGACAGTGCATTTATCAATGGAACATACAATCTTTCTCCGTCTAATAAGATGAATATTAAAAAAAATTATGATTTAAGTGGAAATATTTATTCTGATAGAATAAGAATAGATTTACTAAAGTCAAGAGATGATTACAGAAGGCTAATTAGAATTAAAAGTTTAAACAAATTGAATGATTATAGAAGTTTAAGCATTTATATGAACTTGTATGAAAACATAAATGACTCTTCTGTTTTTATAAGTAAATCTGCATATTTAGCTGGATATGGAATAGGAACTAGTGCATTTTTGAATATTCCAAATTCCAAAACTTCATTTGATGGTTATATTGAAATAAAACAACCCTATAAAGATTTTGATTCTACAATGCTAACTATTCCTATTAGGTTCTAATTAAAACAGTAAAAAGGATTTTTGCGTAAACAAGTAGATATATTCTCTACGTTACTTTCATATTCATTTATGCACATTCACAAAATTCAAAAACAAAAACACGCTGATTTCTTAAACCAAAACCGTAAAGACCCAATTACAGGAGATTTGATTGTAGAAGGAGATGAAATTGTTTTTTGTCAAGAATGTAAATCTGTATTTCTGAAAGATACTTGGGAATATTTAGAAGGAAAACATTGTAATTCGTCTGAAACGCTCATTAATTTTCCTATTCAAAAAGTGTTAGAACTGCGTGTTCTGCAAGATGCCAATTCGTTATTGTTTCCCATAAAAGGCACAGAAAATGAAGATTTCGATAATTTTGGAGATAAATTAGATGATCATTTTTGGAAGAAAGTAAAAGTAAATATTCGTATTGATTCTCAAACTCAAAAAACTATTGCTTCAAATAATACTATATCGGTTTCTAAAAACTACACAATTTATGCAATTATGGGAATTACCGTTTTTGTATGTATTATTACAGGAATTATAGTAGATTTTTCATCAAAAGGATATATATTTTTAGTGGCACTAACAGTAGCAGCTTTGTTTTTACCTCTTTATTTTACGGAAAATTCAGGGGCAGGTAGTTTTAATCAAAATTTCTCTTTCTTCAATATAAGAAGTGCATTGCTTCATTTTAAAGAAAATGGTATTTTTATTTACTTTGATGAATCAAAAAGTGCGTATAGCGTTGAATATACAGACATTACTCAACTTATTTTTTCTGCTCAAACGATTGCTATTTGTACTCAAAACGGACATCAAAATACATTTAGATTGACAGGTTTTTCGGTAGAACAAGTCGAAAATATTATTCATCTTGTCTATAAACTCTCTTCTTCTACCTTAGTTATTTTCAAAAATCAATCTGCAACTATTAGAAAACAAGTAAAAATTATGGAAACGACTTATAAAAATATTTGGATGGAGTAACTATACTTCTGGTTTTATGTTCTGTTTACCAATACTAATTTTGCTTTATCAGCCTTTTGTACTTTCTCCAAAAATTCTACAAAATCAATATAACTTTCCTTTGCAAACTCTCCTTTCTTCATTTGCATTTTACGAATGTAAGTAAATCCTTTTTCGCTTAGTACATATTTTGTAGAATATGTTCCAAACTTACTTTCTATGTTTTCCTCGTTGGGAACTGCTTCTGGTATAAAGCCTTCTGGCAAGACAAATTCAATCGTATCAGTATCAATCCAATCTAAAGACAAAACAAGTGGCTGGGTTCTTTTTCCATAAACTGGAGGAACTTTTTCTTCGTGTGTAAACAAATTAGGTTGAATAAAGAGACGTTTTCCTGTTCGCTTTGCACAATTTCTGATTTGTAGAGTCAATTTTTCTTCTACAAAAGGAATGCGTTTTTTGTGGCGAATCATTTCACTTTCTTTTATTTCTACGTTGTTGAGAGGAATAGATTTATACAAAAACTTTGTTTGCTCGTCTTTTCCTTCTTCTACCAAAAATTTTCTATTTCGTTCTTGCAAAGCTCCATATTCTGTTCTGACTTCTGCTTTTGCGCTTCCATCTTCTCCCAAAGTAACATTTGCTTTTCGTGCAATTCGGTTATCTTCTGCTTTATAAATGGTTGTATGAACTACTTTTCCACCTTCTGGAGTAATCAAGAGGGCATCTCTATCTTCTGTAAAACCTCCTTGATAAGCAAAGGCTTCTGTCTGACTGGTGCATTCTAACCAAAGTGTATCAGCTATATTTGTCTTTTTTCCAGCTACAATTTTTTTGTCTTTTAAGGGAACACACAGAATAGCGTGATTAAACTGATTAGAAGGAAAATCTCTCATCATTTTTGTTGCACTATTTCCTGCTCCTATAAAAGCATAATGAGAATCTATTCCGACAGATTTTAGCATCGCATGAGTAAAATTGGATAAAGCCTTGCAATCACCATATTTTTTTTCGGCTACTTCTTCAGCAGGGAAAGGCTGCCAACCTCCAATACCTAATTGAATGCTTACATAACGAGTATTATCTTGTAAATAGTTATAAATTCTACGTATTTTTTCATAATCATTTGGCGCATCAGCTACCAATTTATTGAGTTTGTCCTTTAGTTCTTGAGGTAAGTTTTGACGGTCTTTGTTGAGCAAAATGCCCCATTTTCCAAAATCTTCCCAAGTAGTTAGGCTTCCTGTGTAACCGTCAATTTCAAACTGCGTAGGCGCAACATAAACGTTTGGTGACTGCAATTCCCATTCTGGACTGAATGGCTCTCTTCTTTTTGCTATACTATTTTTTACTGTCCAACTTTTATTTTGAGTTATTTCTATATTATCTTTCTGGTTGAGAAAATTAATTTCTTTTATACGCAACGGAATAGTTGAAGTTAATGAAAAACTAGAACTCTGAACCGAGACTTCATTGCTAATTTGGGGATGCCAACTCGGTACAAAAAAGGTAGCCGTATAGGTTTTTTCTAATGTAAATTCTACAGTATAAGGATATGTTGTAGGATGAAATTCGGCAAATTTAGCACGGTTATCATGAGCGATTGACATGCCGTCGTTAAGTGACCAATCGGTAATATCACTTTTTTTTAGTCTTTCAATTTGCTTTCCTGTTGCATCAAATAAAGCACCTTCTAATTTGGTAATTTTGCTAAAATCATCGTAATATGCAATTAATCTAGAAAAATATCTATCTGCCTTTGCATCTAAAATAGTGTAAACCCAAGTACTAGAATAATTTACTTTTGTAAGTGAGACAACTTCTATTTTAGTAGTACTATTTCGAACAACTACGTGAGCATTATCGTTGCGCAATGAATCTGGAATCATTGAAATAGAATAATTTTGAGCAACACTAATTGTAGCTGAGCAAAATAATATAACTATAGAAAGAACTATGTTTTCAAATTGTGTTTTCATTTTTATGCTAATTTTATATATTTTTTACTTAAAATAGTAGGTTATGTAGTTAAAACTGTGTTTCATATTAAAAATTCAATTTAATAAATCAAGTTGCTATAGTTAAACGGCGTAGAGACTTGATCTATTAAGCCAAAAAACCAAATACATTTCGAAGAACAGCGAAGCTAATTTTACTACATCCCCAAATAGTAGGGAAAAGGTAGGTTAATGTTAAATATCAATTATCAATTATCAATTCGTTTCAAAACGAGTTGTTCTTCTTGTTTAGAAAGAATTTGATTGATAAAACCCCTTAAAGCCATGTATTCTTTCGGAGAAAAAGTTTTTTCATTGATTTGTGTTCTACAACGAACAATAATTTTGTTTCCCTTCTGACTAATTGAATAACTATAAGCAGCTTTTCCCTCCAACAAATCATAGATTATCGATTGTGGCATTTCATCTACTTTATAGTTTTCCGGAATTTCCAAAACCATCATGTAAGTATGTGTCTGTGCCGTTCCAAAATCTACTGGATAAGTTCTTTCGGGGTTTTTGAACGGATTATCATCAAAAAGGCTAGACAAAACGGGTGTAAAATAAAGTAAATTTGCCGTTGCTGCTGCTGACTTGTTTTTAATTTGCAAAGTAAGACTTACAGGTTCTTGTAACTGTTCAAGTCCATCAAACTCAAACGATTCTACTTCTAACTCTCCATTTTCTATTCTTTCTTTTATATAATCTTCTTTATTTTTGGCTTCTAGTTGGTCTGCAATTCTTCGTTTTAGATGGTCGTGAGAAGTAATTCTCATTGTTCCTCTTAGATTTCCTTTTTTATCTAGTTTCAAAACTGTTTTTGTACTCTCTTTCTGTGTTACTCCATCGGAGACATCAAACCATTTTATAACATCTTTATTAACTACCCACGCTTGTCCGTTGTAACAATGAAAAGGAAGCAAGCCTGTAGGCAAATGATTTTGAGTTGCATCTAAGAAATAATGATTTTGGTCATCTAAAACATAAACTGCCATATAGTCAAATTTTTCCAAATAAGGACGTTGATAAGGAGTTACCTTTCCATTTTCTCTTGTACTAAGCAGTAGAGGTTCTGCAAATAGGTTAGCTTCTTGTAACATCAATAACATAACAAAATTCAAATCAGCTGCACTCCCAGATTTTTCATTTAGTGTCCTTCTAATTCCCTTTGTAAAGATTCCAAATTCATTATTATGCTCAAAATTATCTAGTACAAATTTATGAATAGCAGCCATTTTTTCTATTGAAGTCATTCCTGAACGGATAAGAGTATCTAAAATGGGTCTTATATGCCTTCCTTTTTTGAGTTGTTCGCCAAATTCTTCTCGCATTGTAAGTAGATGATGAGCCGTTTTAAGAAACCCTGTTGTAAAGTAATAAGGAGCTTCCATAAAATCATATTGAAGAGAATTATACTCTACTGTAAAAGACTGAACATGGTCTTTGGCAGCACTCATATAACTTTCTTTTTTAAAAGGGGCAATGTTTTTTACAGCTAAGCGAATTTCTCGTGTTGCAAAACCTTCTCCACTATCAAAAACTTCTCCTGTCGTTTCTTCACTAATTTGATACTTATAAATTCCCTTGTGTATGGGAGTAATGCCAATTGCTTTTGGAATGCTTCCAAGGTATTCACTCCAAAGTGTGGGTAATGAGTGCTGAAAAGTCCAATCATCAGAAATTCCTGTCAATTCTATTGTATAGCTATATTCTATTACAGAACCTTCTTTTACATTAGGCAGAGCAAACGTTATTTCTTTAAAATCATTATTGGATCTATCTACTATGTTTTTTTCATAAATATCACTTTTTAATAATTTATATTCTTCTATTTTTCCATTCTTCTCTAAATAAGTAGAGGCTTTTATATCTGTAATATCCTGACCTCTTCTACTGTTATACAAATGTCTTTCTTCGGTATAATAGATAGATATATTTCCATTATCAAGACCTGTTTTGTTTAGAATTTTGATACGTTTGTGGATGTCTTTATAGGTAACAAATCTGTAATCAGTTCCATTTCTTACTTCCACCTTTTCAACTTTGGTAGTAACCCTACACGTTTCAAAAAGAATAATTGCATCAGCTTCTGGGAAAGTGTCATGCTGTTTCATTTGTACTTCTTCTAGGCTTACCTCTCCAAATTTGGAAGTATGTTCTTTTGAAAACTGTCCGTAAGAAAAACAAATAGGTAGAAATAAAAATAAGAAGAAAAAAACTGTTCTAATTCTGTTTTTAATTGAATTTGTATCAAAAGTAAATAAGCTGGATAGTAAGCTGAATAATACGAGATGTTTGGTAATATAATCTTTCATTTATGTAATAATTTTGCTAATAGTAATTCGATTCTATCACAAAAATACTACACACAATTAGAATACTAAAATTTGTAGCTAAGATAATTAAAAATTTATTGTTGCATTAGAATAATTATATAAAAATAAATTTTGATACTAAACGTTTTTGCCTTAAATTATTCTGAAAAGAAATGGTTTGTTAGTTATAAGTTTTGTGCAATTATTATTTACTAGAATAAAATTCTTTGACACTTATTTTAATTTTTCCTTAACTTTTTTTATTAATTATTCAACAACAGCTACTTTTTTACTTCAAAATCCTGATTGTCAACAAACTATTCAAACTTATTTGCTAATACTTTTTCCTTTCCATGTAGGTTTGCAGAATCAAAACGGCACTTATTTTATCTACATTTGATTTGTTACGACGATTTTTCTTACTCATTCCACCAGCAATCATAGCATCTAAGGCGAGCGAAGAAGTAAAGCGTTCGTCTTCTAGTTCGATAGGAATATCTGGAAAGAGAGCTTCTAATTTTTTCTGAAATTTGACTACGGCTGCTGCATTACTGGAAGGAGAATTATCCAAACGTTTGGGCATTCCTAATACAAAAACTTCTACTGGTTCGGTTTCGATGTAATTTTTTAAGTAAGCTAAAGTTTCGTTTTCTGGAACAGTTTCTAAAGCTGTTGCAATTATTTTTTCAGAATCTGTAACGGCAATCCCTACTCGTTTTTGTCCGTAATCGATGGCTAATAATCTTCCCATAATTTTTTTGATTTTAGTAATTAACTGATGTTAGGCAATTAAAATGAAACCCACGAATTTATTCGTGGAAGCTACCACCACCTTCTTTTTTGTTTCTACTCTATTCTAAAATAAAAGGAGTACTTTTAATAAAACGGAAAAGTAGATTGATGTAAAAAGTAGTGGTTACTTTCCCACGAATAAATTCGTGGGTTTGGTCTAAACTTCTCTAAACTTTGATGGTGCGTAAGATCAGTAATTAATTCCAGTTTTGGTTGTATTTCAGTTTTTATCAAATTATTACTCAAAAATACGCTAAAACAAATCCATTATTGATAAAAGTTCTGATTTTATCCTTAAATTTAATTTTTAAATAATTAATTTATCTCTTACTCATTCAAAAAAATGATACAGTCATTACTTTTAAAGTCATTTATTGCAGTTATTTTACTCTCCTTTTATTCATGTGGCGCACCTACAACCACAGAAACGACAACAGAAGTTGATCCGAATACACAAGTTCAGCAAGCCGTAAATGCAGAAGCAAATACAGACCAAGAAAACGTAGAATATGCTGAAAAGCAAGAAGCTACCAATCAAGCTGTTTCGTTTTACGACTCACAAAAAAGTGGAATGTATGAAAAGACCTCTCAATTAGTTGATAGAGAAAATTATCCCAACTTTTCAGAAGATATGTGGCTTGCTCTTCTTCAAAAAGAAAATGAAACAAAAGGACAAGTAGAAAAATATGGAATGCAGACTTCTAAACTAGAAATACTAGCTGATGGAAGCAAAATGGTAAAAATGGATTTTGATGTAACTCGTAATGGTAAAAAATATAAAGAAGAGTTGGAATTTGTGAAAATGGCAGGTCAAGATTCTTACCTTCTTAGAGAAATAGAATTTGAAGGTGCTAGTATGGAAGATGATGACTAGTCAAAAATCGTTTAGAATGCGTTCAAACCTATAAAACCTCATTGATAGTCCTTCTGAACTTCAATGGGGCTTTATTTTAATTATTTTTTATAACTCTCATTACTCAATTTCAGTTTTTGAGAAAAAACACAATTAAAATGAATAGTTCTTTAAAAGAAAAAACACAGAAAATCAAGATTGTTCTGACCGATGTAGATGGAGTTCTGACCGATAGTAAAATTATTTATGACAACAATTTCTTAGAATACAAAAACTTCAATGTCAAAGATGGCTTTATTATCAAACCACTTCAAAAATTAGGTTTTAAAGTTGGTGTAATCACAGGAAGAGAATCCGATGTAGTCAAAAAACGCTGTCAAGAACTCGGTTTTGATTTCCATTATCACGGAAAAGGAGGAATTGATGCAAAATTAGAAACCTTCCAAACCATTTTGAAAGAAAACAATGCAAAACCAGAAAATGTAGCTTATATAGGTGATGACTGGATAGATTTACCCATTTTAATGCGTTGTGGATTAAGTGCTGCACCCAAAGATGCGATGAAAGAAGTACTGGAACGAGTAGATTATATTACGCAGCGTAAAGGAGGAGAAGGAGTATTGAGAGAATTTGCTCAACTTATTTTGCAAGGACAAGATAAATTAGATGATTTGATTAAAGTTTATTTATAAAAAATAACACTATCATTGATTGTTTTTATACAAGGAAAAAGGCACACTTTTTTTAACCAGTATTTTAGATTTCAACCAAAAATGCACAAAGTGTTTAGGAAAAGAGAAAGCAATTCAGATTTATTATTTATGATTGTGTTACTAGACACAAACTATCTTCAAGACTTCATTTGTGATGTAAAATAGAGCTTTTATTTAGGCATTTAAAAAATAATGGGTTTTACCAATGCCGTTGTCGGTGTTTTAGCGAAGCGACACCAACAACCAAATAATAATTTGCTTTTTCCATAAAATAGGGTTTGCAAAACCTATTTTATGGAAAAAAGACGATTGCACAGAATAAAATTTGGTAGTAATTTTTCTATTCTGAAATGTCATTCATAGTGTTAATTACTTCAGTAATTGTTGCTTATTTTGAAAGATATAGGATTTTGCCATAACTTTATAGTTTTTATTAAGTTCTGTTTGTATTAAATGATGTAAATTTGCAGTTGCATTTTTTTATAAGGGTTTACAAACTCTATTTTACGAAAAAATGACATACAAGAATTTATTTTTCTCCTTAATTTATCAACTCCTTTTCTGCAAAAACTCTGATGGTAAAACGAACTTCTCAACAACGTTATATTGACCTTATAAAGCAAACTTTTTATTTTGATACACCAGATTTTACCGTTTCAAACGATGAACTTAATTTTTATGGTGTAGAATTAATGCCAATTATTGAAAAATACGGAACGCCGTTGCGCCTTACCTATTTGCCAAAAATTAGTGAAAATATACGAAGGGCGAGAAGTCATTTTAATGAAGCTATCAAGAAATTGAATTACGATGCTGACTATGTATATTGTTATTGTACAAAATCTTCGCATTTCAATTTTGTGATGGAAGAAGTGTTGAAAACAGGCGCACACCTCGAAACGTCTTCTACTTTTGATATTGCTATCGTCAAAAGATTACATCAAAAAGGGCTTTTAAGTAAGGATAAATATATTGTTTGCAATGGTTTTAAGAGAGCAACTTACAACAATGAAATAAAATCGCTCTGGGAAGACGGTTTCAAAAACTGTATTGCCGTTTTGGATAATCGAAAAGAGATACAAGCCTATGAAGAATTAGATATTGAAGAAATGCAAATCGGACTTCGCATTGCAACAGAAGAAGAACCTAATTTTCATTTTTACACTTCTCGTTTGGGTATTCGTTATAAAGATGTCATCGAATTTTATAAAAAACATGTTGCTACAAATCCAAAATTCAAACTGACTTTATTACACTTTTTTGTTAATTCTGGTATTCGTGATACAGTTTATTTTTGGAGTGAATTTAATAAGTTTGTTCGTGCCTATTGTGATTTGAAAAAAATCTGTCCAGAGCTTCATATTTTGGATATTGGTGGTGGATTGCCTATCAAAAACTCACTTGGTTTTGATTATGATTATGAATACATGACTGAAGCGATTGTATCTAATATTCAAGAAGTGTGTGAGCAAGAAGGCGTTCCAGTTCCTACCATTTTTTCCGAATTTGGGAGTTTTACGGTAGGAGAAAGTGGTGCAATGATTTTTTCTGTCATGGCGCAAAAACAACAAAATGACAGAGAACTTTGGTACATGATTGATGGCTCATTTATTACACATTTGCCCGATACATGGGGAATGGGGTATCGTTTTATTACGATGGCAATCAATAATTGGGACAAAGAATATCAACAAGTTCATGTTGGTGGAATTACGTGTGATAGTATGGATTATTATGATTCTGAATCACATGTTTCGAAATTGATGTTGCCAAAATTTACACGAGGAACAGAACAATATGTTGGTTTTTTCCACACAGGGGCATATCAAGAAAGTTTGGGAGGATATGGAGGAATACAGCATTGTTTGATTCCGAATGCTCAACACGTAATCATTGATAGAGATGAACAAGGAAATGTTACGACAGAATTATTTAGAAAAGAACAAACAGCAGAGCAAGTTTTGGATATTTTGGGGTATTGATTTTTAATTCTTTCTTTAATTATTTAGTCTTTTTATAACTATTGCCAGAGTCATTTTGGATTACCAAAAGGACTACTGACAAAGTTATTTTTAATAATTGAAAATCAATACTCCCATTTATTAGCAACAAGCGTAGTCGTAATTTCTTCAATAAAAGAATCTGCAACAAGGCTACTTTTATTTTCTGTTTTCAAAAAATGCCATTTTATTCCGTGAATATCGGCTATTTTTTTTGCCCATTTTATACTATCTGCATCTTCTGGACTTCCTACAATAAATTTTCTTTTTACAGGGTTTTTGACATATTCTTGCAAAAAATAACCAAACTCTAAACGGCTTGTAGGCGCAATATTGGCATCAAAAACTCCTGATTTTTCTTTTGTCCAATACGCAGGCAACCAGAACGCTGTAATATCGCAGAGTTGTAAATATTGAAGTTCCCACGTAATTTGCTTATCTCTGACGGCTTCTAGCTCTGTTTTTGGATTTTTATTATCAATATCTGCCCATTTTCCTGTTTCTGGTTCTGGAGAAACGATTATCATGCTTGGATTTAATCGACTGTCTTCTGTCAGTTTTTGTATTACTTTTCTTCTCCAACCTGTTTTCAAGTTTTCTTCAAAAGGAGTTGCGCCAGCTAAGAAAACACCTAACTTTGGAAAAACAGTATCGTGATTTCTTGAAAATAAAGTTCGGATAGGTTCGTGTTTCATAAGTGTTTTTTTTGAGATTAGTAATTTTCGTTTTACCTTAACAATCGCTCAGAAGTTGATAATAGAAAGTATAAGATAAAAAATAATTATTAAATTTCTGTTTTTTCGTATATTTACCAACTCTAACTAATGCTTTATTTTACTTTACTTCAAGTTTTGGGCAAATATAAAAGACAAAGCAGCGTAATTTTATACTATTTTTATGAACACTACTTTTAAGATAATCCTCTTCTCTATTTCAATACTCCTTACTTTTTTGATAGGTTTTCAATCTTCCTGTTATGCTCAAAACGAAAGTCAAAAAAGCACACAAGAAAAAGAAATCAAAAAGGTAAGAGAATTTGATAACCAAAAATGGAACGAACTACGTGATGGAATTAGGTATGCGAAAGAAATAGAAAAAGAGAAGAAGAAAAGTAACTTTCCTAATATACCTAAACTAAATTGGAGTTTTTTAGAAGCCTTTAAATATGTTTTTATTGCAATTGTAGTGATTTTACTGGCTGCTGTTGTAGTTTGGTTTTTTACGAAAGGAGTTTTGTTTGGAGGTAAAAAAACAAAATTAGAAGAAGAGCAGGCTGCTTTTTTGACGGAAGAAAATCTAGAAAAAGTAGAATTTGGATATTTGGAACAGGCTTTAGAAAAAGCATTATTACAACGCAATTATCGTATGGCAATTCGTATTCACTATTTATGGCTCTTGAAAGTTTTGTATGAAAAAGAACTTATCAACTGGAAAAAAGACAAAACAAATCACGCTTATATTTCAGAGTTAACTAATAAGTCTTCACAAGAATCTGCTACCAGCTTTAGAAAACTAACGCTTTGGTACGAAAAGGCGTGGTATGGAGAAGCTAAAATTGATGAAACTGATTTTGGTAATGTAGAAAATTATTTTGTTGATTTTAGAAAATCGTATGAAAGTAAGGCTGCATAAAAAACACTTTATTATAACAAAAATGGTCATTGAAATTAAAATTTAGTTTTCTTAATTTTTCAATGACCATTTTTTTATCCATTAAAACTCTTTTCTACTTTCTCCTTGTCTTTCTCAATTTAAAAAGCTTTATAAGTTTTGGAACATAATCATCGTGGGTACTCAAGTACAAATAATCTGCTCCATAACGTTTGCAAAGATTTTCCAACTCTTCTCTTTTCTGTGTAAACTGCTTTTCAAAATGCTGACGATATTCTTTTGAAGACGTATTTACCCAAACTGATTTACCAGATTCTTTATCATAAATTTGTACAATTCCGAGTTGTGGCAAATCCTGTTCTCGTGGGTCACCTAAGTGAATGCAAATTAAATCGTGTTGTTTTGCAACTCCTTTCAAAGCAGCTTCATAATTTTCATCGATAAAATCTGAAACCAAAATCATTACACTTTTACGTTTGATGATATTCATTGCCATCGTAATCGCCTTATTCAAATTGGTTTGGTCAGAAGTGGGCTGCATATCAAAAATTACTTTCAAAATCTGTGCAGCTTGTCAATTGCCCTTATCTGGACGAACATAACGCTCCCTTTTATCACTAAAACAAAGCAGACCTACCGAACTTTGTTCACGCAAAGCCGAAATTGTCAAGACACCACAAATTTCTTTTCCAATGTCTAGTTTTTGCAGTCCTTTTGCTCCTACACGCTGCGAAGCACTTACATCAAGCACAAAAAAAACGTTTTGTTCTTTTTCCTCTTTGTACGTATTTATATACGCTCCGTGTCCTTTTGCCGAAATATTCCAGTTAATTGTACGCACATCATCGCCATAATTATACTGACGTACATCATCAAATTCTAACCCAGAACCTTTAAAAACGGACTGACTTTCGCCCTGCATACTTGTATTTACAGACTTGCGAATCAAAACTTCGTATTTGCGAAGTTTGCTAATTATATCTTTTAACATAAAATCAATTTTTTCTAAATAATTTTTTTGTATCCAAAGTTAGCGTAAAATTATTTGTTCCTCCTGCAATATGTGCCAAAGAACGAGAATATGCAAATTCAAACGAACGAACTCGCAAAACTCCACCAAAAGAAAAACCTACAAAAGCAGGTCTAGCTGTTACGGTTAATTCTCTTCTTCTCAAAAAATTATAACCTCCACGAACATTAAAATTCTTGCTAAAAATGATTTCTGCTCCCAAAACTACTCTACGAAGTGCTTTATCAACTGCGCTTGTTTCTTCTACAATTACTTGTCCGTTGGCATCTAAAGTTGTACTTCTTGAAGAGTCGTTGTAAGCAATATTATTCTTGAAAAGCTGTTGTAAAGTCATCGAAAAACGAACTGGCATTTTTTCAGGTTTAAAGGAAGCACCCAAAAGAATATTCATCGGCATTCCATACTCTGAAGTTGGAGAATAATTATTAATCAAAAACCCCAAATTATTCATTACCAATCCGAAACGCAAATCTTTGTCTGGGTGTGTAAGTGTCCCTCCCAAATCCAAATAAACTCCTGTTGCATTGAACCCAGCTAATTGTGAACCAGCAATTTTGAGTGTTCCACCGACACGAAAAGCATCAAATTTCTGTGAATTACTAACTCCAAAGCTATATTCGCTTGCATTTATTTGACCTAATGAATTACCTAATGCATCATAACTTTCTATATTTCCATAATCTAAATATTGAAATGAAAAAGCAAGATTAGAAAAACGCCCTAGCTTATCAAAACTGTGTCCGTAAGCTAAATTTACATTACTAATTCCTGCTGAATAGCCATAATAAGCAAGCGAGAAACGATCATGTGTTTCATCTGTTAAAAGAGCTGGATTTTCGATGTGCATATTAATATCTTGCTGATTTCCTGCATCTTGTGAAGTAATATTTGCACCTCCCAGAGAGATTACTCTTGCGTGTGTAGGAAGATTTATGAACTCTAAAGAAGTTTTTCCTCCAATTTGCCCAAAAACTGAATTTTGAGAAATTAGCAAAAGAAAAAGTGAAATTAAAAAACAATTTAGAAAGAATGATTTTATAGAAAAGAATTTATACATTTCTTATAGACAATTACGAATTGAGGATTAAGAACTGAAAGTTAGACTAAATAAAATTACAATTGTACATACTGTAAGCTCTATAGAAATTTATATTCAAAGTTGTAATTTTCACAAATTTAGTCGTTTTTATGAAAAAATATGCCTTAAAAAGGGATAAAATCTATTCGCTACAATTTTTCTATATCTTCCTTACTAAGACCCGTCATTTTTATTATGTCTTCGAAAAGATAGTTCGAGTTGCTTCATTTTCTTTGCAATTTCAATCTTACCTTCTTTTTTGCCTTCCTCTATACCTTGTTTTATCCCTTCCTTTTTGCCTTCCTTTTTGCCCTCCTTCATTCCCTCCTTCATTCCCTCTTTTATTCCACGTTTTCTAGCCTTTTCCTTTTCAGACTGCAACAAGGATTGGTTGTCTAAATATAGTTTTTGCTGCCCTTCATAGAACATGCGTTCCTTCTTTGTAAAGTACATAGTTGTTAGAGTTCGGCTTGCTTTCTTTATTTCCTGTATCTTAGCCAATTCTTCAGGGAGATTTTCGTCTTTATAATAATTTGCTTTATTTAAAAAAGTAATCCAACTTTCTAAAGTTGTTTGAACGGCTTTCAAATCACCTTTAAATTTTTTGAGTTCAATAAAATACAAATCCATAAAGTCTAACCACTTAGTGGTTTCATTAGTATCATCATCTTTGAGTTTGTAACGGCGTTGATACCTCTTGTCATTAAAGAAATTAAAATCCATTAAACTAATAACAATACACTTTTTTAGTTCGGAATAGCTAAATGTAGCATCTTTACTTTCTTCTCTTGCTATTTCTTCGTCTGTATAATCTAGTTGTGTTCCGAACATTTTGGCCCAGTAATAAAGTACTCGTCGTCCGTAAAATGAATCTCCTCGTATCTGCATTTCTATATCATATTTTACACCTTTTTCATCTTCTGCTTTTATATCCAAAATAGACAACTTTCCCTCTGCATAATCTGAAACGTTGTAAGGATTTTTTAATGTTAGCCTAACGATTTGCTCATTTGCTGGTAAAATAGAGTTAATCAAAGACATCAATAAATCCTTGTTTTCTTCTGTTCCAAATAATTTTTTAAATACTAAATCTGTTTTTGGGTTATAAAAAGCCATACTATCAAGGATTAGATAATTAATGTAAAACCATTTTATAAAGATACAAAAAAACAGGTGCATACCCTATCGAAGTAGGGAGATTTCATTATTGTTTTTGTAATTTTAGTTCAACAATTAAATGTACTGACTACTGTGTTTTAAGAAACTGCTTTTAAATGTATTAAAATTAACTTAACGGACATGGTGTTCTCACAAATAACAAGAAATAAATACTAAAAAAAATGTTAGAAAGAGAAAGTTTCAGAGAATACGCTCACAAAGTAGCCGATAAAATGGCTGATTACTTAGAGAATGTAGAAAGTTTTGCTGTACTTTCGAAAGGTAGAACCTCGTCAGATTTTCAATCAAATTCCGTTGTCTGCACCAAAGGAAGGCGAATCAATGGACATTATTTTAAAGGATTTTGATGATATAATTTTGAAGGGAATGACACACTGGCAACACCCACAATTTTTTGGTTATTTTCCTGCTAATAGTAGTCCTGCTTCTGTACTTGGCGAAATGCTGACGGCTACATTGGGAGCGCAATGTATGATTTGGCAAACCTCGCCTGCTGCTGCTGAATTAGAAGAAAAAACGATGATTTGGCTGGCTGAATGGTGTAATTTACCCAAAAATTGGCACGGAGTAATTCAAGATACAGCTTCGGCTGGCACGCTTTGTTCGATTCTGACAGCACGAGAAAAAGCGACTAATTTTCAGAGTAATACAAAAGGATTAGCTTTTTTTGATAAAAAATTTAGAACCTATTGTTCCGACCAGACACATTCTTCAATCAATAAAGCCGTCAGAATTGCAGGAATTGGAAGTGATAATCTTATCAAAATAAAAACGGATTCTAATTTTGCGATGGATATAAACGCTTTTGAAACACAGGTAAAACAAGATATACAAAACGGTTTTACGCCACTTTGGGCAGTAGCTAATCTTGGAACAACAAGCAGTACAGCCTTTGATAATGTAACTCAAATGGCTAAAATCTGTAAGAAATACAAAATTTGGATTCACATAGATGCAGCCTATGCAGGAACAGCAGCTATTTTACCAGAGAAGCGTTATTTGTTTGAGGGAATAGAAGAGGGCGATAGTTATGTTTTCAATCCTCACAAATGGATGTTTGTAAACTTTGATTGTTCGGCTTATTATGTAAAAGATAAAGGCGCACTTATTCAGACTTTTGAAATTTTGCCAGAATATCTAAAAACAGCTTTTGATGGTAATGAAGAAACTACTGTCAATAATTATAGAGATTGGGTGGTAGCTTTGGGAAGGCGTTTTAGAGCGTTGAAACTTTGGTTTGTCATGCGAAATTTTGGACTTGATGGCATTCAAGAAAAGCTCCGTTTGCATCTTTCTTTAACCGATTATTTTACTCAAAAAATTATCAATCATTCTGATTTTGAGCTTATTACAAATCCAGAACTCGGTTTAGTTTGTTTTAGATATTTTGATAAAACTAAAACAGAGCAAGAATTAGATAAAATTAATACACAAATTCTGCATACTCTCAACGAAACAGGAAAAGTATTTTTGTCGCATACAAAATTGAATGATAAATATGTTTTGCGCCTTTCAATTGGACAAACGTATGTAGAGAAAAAACACATTGATAGTTTTTTGGAGCTTTTGCTTTCAGTTAGTAGTGAAGAAGTTTCAGTTGGTCATTAAGATTCTGAATAGTAGTGGTTCAGAGAAATTTCTTTGGATTACTATCCTTTAGTTTTTGAAATTCTTTTTTGATAAGATGAATTAATTTAGATTCGAAGGTAAGACCAATATCCCAACTTTCATCATCGTGTCCTATCAAAATGCAGATATTTTCTTCTTCTTTACACCAAAAAACGTTTGCATTTGCACTTTTTCCAGCTTGGATTGACTTTCTTTCACTCCATTTAGTCTCATTTATAGTGTCCAGTAGTTTGAGCACTCTTTTTCTTCAAACAAGATATTGATTTCACTTCTAGAATTTGATATTTTTAAAGAGAAAAAAATATCATTTTTGTATAAAGTGATACTAACAGAATTATTTTCCAACTTTTTTGATTTATAATGAAACTTTAATTTATTCACTAGGAAAAAGGTATGCCTTTTTTCTAGTGATATTTTGTATAAATGATTCTTATGAAAAACGTAATTATTTTAGATTTAGATGGTGTTTTGATTACAACTCCCACTTGGAAAGCTGATGAAATGGATTTTGATGGTTATTCTGCATTCAATAAAAAATGTGTGGAAAACTTTAATGTTTTAACTCAAAACTTAGATTGTGAGTTATGGCTTTCTTCAACTAGGAGAATGAATAAGACTTTACAAGAATTTAGAAAAATATTTTCTAATAGGAATTTAAAAAAAGAGATAACAGGATTTTTATCTACCACAGATTATCAAACACCAAGAATTAAAGAAATAGAATCTTTTTTGAAAGATGAAGCAATAGATAATTTTCTAATTTTAGATGATGATTCTAGTTTGCATAATCTGGAAGAAAAATATAAGAAATTTTGGGTTCAAGCAAGTTTGCTTGTAGGTTTCAATTCAGAAAAGTTAGAGAAAGCAAAACAGATTATTGAGCATTTTTGGAAAATTTAAACTAAAATGAAGATTTACACCTTAATCTCTGATACGAATCATATCACTATCAATTTCTATCAAAAAACTATCTGTTGAAAGATAAGTATAGATAAAATCAAAATTTTCATCTAAAATATTTATCAAGTCTTTCGTACTAATATTGCCTAGATTGATTTTGATTAACTTTTTAGGAGAATTATTTAAGAAATGGCTGTTTTGAAAATCTGAATCTTTACTCATCAGCGTATAATCCTGACAACTACGGACTTTCTCCTTTTATTTGTTTCATAAATTCATCAATTTGTTGTTGGGTAATATTTTCTTTTTCCATCCATTCTATAATTTCTTGATGATGAGCCAACTTTTCAAGCACTTTGAGAATGAAGAACAAGATAGTCCACCCTTTGGAGGTAATGCAAATGAATATAGAGATATTTTTAAACCTTATTTTGAAATAAAAAACTTGAAAAGATGTTACAATAGCATCAAACCACGACAAGGAACAGAACTTTTTATAGAATTTGTGAAACCAATTTAGAAATTAGATTTTAGAAGTTAGAATGAACTGCAAATTTAGTTTATTAAGTAATCTATTCTAACAAAAAATAAAAACAAAACGTTTTCATAATTAATAATTTATCATTTAAAAAAATATAGAATTATGAGCAGTAAAATGGCATTGATTGCATTTATTTTAGTTATGTCTGTTCTTTTTCCAGCAGCAGGTTATTTTATGGATTATATGCGCCACCGAAAATATAGAATGTTGGATAAAGATGATGTGAGGAATAATCTTGTCGATGGAAATAATGAGAAAAGTTTGGAAGTAGAAGAGAAATAAATACAAAAACCGTTTTTAGAGTAATTCTAAAAACGGTTTTATTCGTTCAATAGCTTTGCATATTTTTTACTAATGGCATCAGAATTTTTTAAGCAATTTATTAACTCCTCAAATAACCGTTTTTTCATCTTTCCCCAAACTTCATAGTTTTCGTTTTCAGTAGGATAATTATTTTTTAGATAATCTATGTTTTCTGTGTTTATCTGTTTTCCGTAAATATGAGTTGTAAAATCAAACTTTTTGCTACACGTAGTTACAAATTCTGCTTTTGAAATTATAAAACAATTCAAATCAATTTCTGGAAGTTCTATACAACCACGAGCAACAAGGTCTTTTTGTGGAATATGGTCTTTACGAGTAGGCAAACTAGCCAATATATAAGCATCATTTATATTTTTCAGAATTACAAAATACTTGTTTTTGGGTTCTGATTTACCATTTTTGAAATAATAAGGCGTAAAATAAAGAATCGTTCCTGCTTCGTACATAATTTGTAGATACGTTAATTAAAAAGTTGATATTCTTCATAAATTGATTTTTTGCGCTCATCGTTTTGTATCAATAAAGATAAATCTATTTCAAAATCAGTAGAGTTTATTTTTTCATTCTCTAAGTCTTCTAAAATACCGTTTTCTTTAGCGATTGTATGCCACAAAGTACCCTCCTTATGTGTATAAAGAACTAAATCTTTTTCGCTAAGATTTCCAAATTGCTCAACAATATCTTTTAATAATTTTAATTCATTGTTAGAAAACTCATCATCACAAAACTCACTTTTTGCTACAAAAAAGGATTTATCATTTTCTCTTTTTCTATCTATAAAATCTTTGAGTAAAGAAGGTGTGTCGGATAATTCTATAAAAATATCTTTATCAACAGTTCCAAATTTCCAAACTTCATAAGTAAGGTTTAAAAATGGAGTTCCTCCTTTTTGAGTTGATTTTTCATCAAGAATGTAAAGTAATTTTAATAATTTTATTTTAGATAATTCAGTGATATTTTCAATTAGAAATAATACAGTATTTCCTATTTTATTAATTTGTTCGGTAGTATATTTTTTATAATATGAATTCATTGTAAATCAAGTATTTAGTAAAATATGTAGAGTACAAAGATACGAAAATTAAGCGAAATTATAAATACAAAAACCGTTTCTAGAGTAATTCCAAAAACGGTTTTACTTTGCATTTACTTCTGATTTCTAAAATCGCAATTCATAATTCGCATTTACTTCTAACTTCTAAAATCTGACTTCAGACTTTATTAAAGCGTTAGCCAGCGCACTAAAGGCAAAAGTTCTTTTTCCCATTGCCAATCATAAGCACTCAAATAAAGCGTTTCGCCATTTGCGTAAGACAATTCTATCTCATAAATATTCGAATTATCAATTTCCATAACTGGCTCTGAAAGGTCTTCTATCAATAAAGGTTCTTTGTGTGAAGTTTCTTCGTGATGCACATGAACAATTTGAAAATCTACTTGTACACTATTCCATTCTCTTTTACGAAGCACTCTTTTGAGTTCTTTTTCCTGTTTTGGAAGCTCCCAACCCAAAACATAATTGCCTTGCATTTCTACCCATTGATTACCTTTTGCCATATATTTTTTGGTGTTTCGATAGGAAACCAAACAAGAAACAGGGTTTTGTAACCTATAATTTTGGTACAAGCAGCGCAAACGCAGACGAGCAACAAACGGATTATCAAACGCCTTAAAACCGTGCTGGTAATTTCTGGTAATGAGCTGTTTCCAATTTGCCCATGCAATACGACTTTTTGGAAAAGTATGTTCATGAACACTTCTACTTTGCATCGTACTTCCGATTGCTCCGTGAGTAACCCAAATCGTTTCTCCATGTAATTCTCCTTCCCAAAACGTATTTCCTTTTACCATATAAAGTGTTGCTGAATAGTGTTCGTCTTCACCCAAAGAATACATTCTAAATGTTCCGTTCGAAGTCATAATCCCATTCTTCTTCTGTTGCTAGTTCGTCCATCCAAAGCGAAACTTCCGACTGAATGGCGTGAAAACCTTTGTTTCGAAGGTCATTTTTTACATCTAAAGTAGTAGTGAAGCCACGTTTTTTGAAATGCTCGTGTGCTACAAGTTGAATGTCAATTAAAGAGAGAGTTTTCATAGTTGAGTTATAGTTAGAGTAATTTTGTTGTTGGTGTCGCTATCGCTAAAAAACAAACAACGGTATTGGTAATTGCAGATCTGTAAAATTTATCTTTTACATGAGAGAATGATAATTTTATTAGTAAAATCTATACTTTCCCTTTTCTGAAAGCTAATTTAGTAATTATTTGCTAAATATAATAGCAATTACTAAATATTTATACAACAAATTTACATTAGTAGGTCGTAACGTATGTGAGGACTAAAAAAAATGGCAAAAAAAAAGCTACAAATTTTTTGAGTTGTAGCTTGGTTTATCAAATACAAAGTTTAGGTTCAAATACAGGAGAATGAAATTACAAATACTTTATCGAACACAGAGTTACAGAGAACGCAGAGAATGAAATAAATTTAAAAGTATAACTTTAGAAGTTAGAGTGAAATACGATTTGTATTTTCTCCATTTCCTAATCTCTCGTCCCCATTCCCCAAAAAATCATTTCATTTTCGCTCGTTTTATCAAATAAGGCAACAAAATTCTGTCCATCGGCTGACGAATATCTACTTCTACAAAGTCAATTTTATATTGTCCACTTTTGAGTTTTAGAGCTTGTTCTTTGGCTTTGGTCTGCTGCTGGTAATATTCTCTTACTTCTGCTGGTTGAAGTTTTATTTTTTCGCCTGTTTCTACATCGGTAAAAATATAAGGACGGTCTTCAAAATCAAATTCGGTTTCTGTTTTGGAATCTTTTACATGAAACAACAAAACTTCATGATGACGGTGCTTGAGGTGTTGAAGAGCTGCAAAAAGTTCGTCGGTATCGTTCATGTTGTCCAACATATCGCTAAAAATAATGACTAACGAACGTTTGTGTAATCGCTCGGCTATTTCGTGCAAAACCTTTGCTGTCGATGTTTTTTTATTGTTTGGTGCAGGTTGATTTAGTAATCTTTGAAACTCTAAAAAAATGGTATGAATATGTTTTGAAGTCGCTTTTATAGGAGTTTGAAGTTCTAACTTATCCGAAAAAGTGGTCGCACCGATAGCATCACGCTGTTTTTGAAGCATATAAGCGATAGAGGCAGCAGCCATAATGGAAAACGTAATTTTGCCATTTTCGTATTTTCCATTTTCTTGTTCTGAGCGTGGATAATACATAGAAGGCGAAACATCAATCAAAAGTTGCGCCCTCAAATTGGTTTCTTCTTCGTAGCGTTTTACAAAAAGTTTGTCGGTTCTGGCATAGACTTTCCAATCAATATGACGAGTACTTTCTCCAGTATTATAAAGACGGTGTTCGGCAAACTCTACCGAAAAACCGTGATAAGGCGATTTATGAAGTCCTGAAATAAATCCTTCCACTACTTGGCGAGCCAAAAACTCTATATTTCCGAACTGGCGAATGGCTTGTATGTCTAATTCTTGCATTTATTTTCTTTAAAAAATTACGCTTGATAAATCAAGCTGCTACATGATTTTTTGTAGTGGTTTAATTTACCAAACCTCAACTATCTAGATTCTACTTCTATCAACAGAGCAGATTCATAAAAAATGAAACCAAAAAAATTGGGGTAGTTTAGCCAATTTCTTGTTTTGTAATTCTAACCTACTAAACTAAGAATATGCTAACTCCCCCAAAAACGAAATTACAAAGTATTTTCAAGAAGTACAAACTTACCTATCAGACCATTGAGATAATCGTGGCAAACAAAATTGCTTAGAGCGTGTTTAAATTTTATTTCGCTAGAATTTACGAATTTGATATTATAATTTTTCAAAGTTGAAAAAATGAGAATTTGTAGAAGAAATAGTATTTTTGTTAAATGAAAGAACAAAAGACTACCACTTCTAGGCAACAACGTCGCTTCCTACAGCGCAGTTTTTAGGGTAAACGCACGAAAAAAAATTGTACTCGTTTAAAGCAAATCAAGCTAGGTTTTAACTTTGTAAATTGAATTTACTCTGATAGTTAAAGTGTGTTTAAACACACTGAAAGCAGTATAAAAAGTTTCGTGCGTTTACCCTAGCGCAGTTTTAAACCCTTGACAAACTCTCAACTACTTTTCTTAATTTTGCACTTTATAAATTTTCAGTTTGTCTTCCATATCTTCCTATGGGAAACTAAATTGGCTCTTTATGAATTTGGTTGCAGTCAAAGTTATCGGTGGGATACCGATATTAGAAAATATGTTTTCTAATGAAACTTTTTTTTGGTTAAAATTTTAAGTAATTTATTCTCCTTCATACAACCCAATACTTTTTTCATTTTCTATACTCATACTCGGTGTACCATTATATTCAGAGATTTTTCCAGTAACACAAATCGTTCTTCCCTTTAAATATTCTTCAGGCTTATAAGGAAAATTTTTTATATTACTCTCAAAAATAGATATAGAAAAAACTTGATTGGGAAAAGCCCTGTCTAAATTTATAAAAACATGTCCGTTACTAGATAATTTTGTGCTTACAACCGTACCACAAACAGTAATTTTTTTATTTGATTTTGTATAGTATTTCGCTTGATTTGTATTAAAATATCCTTTCGGCAATGACATCGCATCTATAGCCTTTACGTCTTGCTTTTCATCATTGGGTACGAATTCTATTCCATTGGTCATCGACTCTAACCTGTTTTCTAGTTCATCATCAAGATCAGAGAAAAAGTCTAATTGAGTTAACTCTTCTATTTCATCGATAGAAGTTGCAAATTCAATCAATAATTTGTCTGTTGCTTCATTAGGAAGCAGAAAAGCAATTCCACGATTATTTTTTAAGTCAATGACAATTTTAGCATACTGTTTTGGAATGGTTACTTTATTTATTCCTCTTTCCGATTTGGATAATTCTTGATTAAGAATAGGAAGCGTAACTACATAAAGTGATATAGAATTTGTAATAACATAACTTCTTAAAGCATCTTCTAGATTCGCCCAAATTTCTCTATTGAATTCAGCTTTTTGAGGACTCATATTAGAATACAAAAACGATTCAGAAAGTGCTTTTTCTGACCATCTAAAATCTGCCGAAGGTGCTAAATGCCCTCTATCGTAACCAAAACCATCATATTTTATTTTTCCATTTTCTAATGTATCTGTCAAAAAATAATCTTCTTGCACAGCAGAACCTGTACTTACTTTATCATCTTCTCTAAAGTCATTACTTCTACCAAAACTCGTTTGTACGATATCTGGAGTAATAATATGAGCTACCCATCTTGCTTGCTCAAATTTTTCTGTGTAAGCAAGTACCATAGCAGAATGAGTTACAACCTCGTCCTTAAAGTTAGATTTGGGAAGACCAACTCTATTTAAGTCTTCAATTATTTTGAGGAGTTTTAGACTATCTAGTTTATTCTTCGTAGTTGCTAAACTTTGCTTTATATTTTCTTGCTCTTGCTCAAAATTCTGTATTTGTTCGCTCAATGTTTGTGCTTCCGAAACAGTAATGCACAAAAATATACTTAACAATATAGAAAGAGTTTTCATTTACTTAAGGGGTTAATAAGAAAGAGGTAATAATTAAAAGGGTATTAAGTACTTGAGCAGAATTAAATGTATTTATAAAAGGCATTTAGCTGTACTACTTTATCAGATTTCATTCTCTGTGTTCTCTGTAACTCTATGTTCGAAAATTCATTTCAAAATAATACATATATTTAGTTTTGCATCACTACTTTAATCAATATAAATGTCATTTTAAGAAAGGTAAATAGTTACTAAATTTTGTTCTGCAAAAATGTATTTTTCCATAAAATAGGGTTTGCAAACCCTTATTCTATGTAAAAAACAAACTATTATTTTGTCAAAAACAAGTTTATATCTAAAAATTGAAGAATGACACTCATATTGGTATAATTCAACTCATATTCTACAACTGTTGTTTTTTGATTTTACATTTCTTTAAATTTTATTTTTTATCTCACAATTACAAAACTCTCAACTACTTTTCTTAATTTTGCACTTTATAAATTTTCAGTTTGTCTTTTATATCTTCTTTTTACAGAAAACAGAATTATAGTTTAATTAAAGAAGATTTATTCCAAAAAAAATTATGGCAAGTACTTCAGATATTAGAAATGGTCTTTGTATTGAATTCAACAATGGATTGTATGTAATTACCGAATTTTTGCACGTCAAACCAGGTAAAGGACCTGCTTTTGTTCGTACCAAAATGAGAAATTTAGTTACAGGACGTGTTCTTGATAATACATTTTCAGCAGGACATAAAATAACGACTGTTAGAGTAGAGCGTCGTCCGTATCAGTATTTATATCAAGATGAAAATAGTTTTCATTTTATGCACAAAGATACCTTCGAACAAACTTTCGTTCCTGCTGATATGATAGAGCGTTCGGAGTTTTTGAAAGAGGGAATGATTGTAGAGATGATGATACATGCCGAAACAGAAGCCGTTTTGACATGTGAAGTTCCAGGATATGTGGAGCTTTTGGTTACTTACAGCGAACCAGGTGTAAAAGGCGATACAGCTACTAATGCTACAAAACCAGCTACTCTTGAAACAGGAGCAGAAATTCAAGTTCCTTTGTTTATTGGAGAAGGCGATTTGATAAAAATAAATACTGCTGAGCGTTCGTATATGGAACGTATTCGCAATAAATAAGACAATTAAAAGTTTAAATAAATGGTTTTTGAAAGTATTTTGAGTAGATACTTCTCAAAAACCGTTTTTTATTTCTATTTTTGGAGTATTAATAAAGAATGAACGATTTAATAATGTTATTTTTCCATAGGTTTGTAAATCCTACGCTATGGAAAAATAAGGCGTTTTACTATTTAAGTTACTATTTAGTAGTAATTCATTCTGACCCAACACGATTTTACTCACACTAAAAGCCATATTTTATGAGCATGAAACCAAAAGAACTTCAAGAACTTATTGAATTTATTAATCAAACAGGACTTGAAGAAGTAAATATAGAAACAGACAAGTTTAAAGTAAGTGTAAAAAGAAGTGCAGCCCATACTGTTTCTGCACAACCGATTCAATATACGCAGCAATTAGCACCTCCAGTTCAGCAGCAAATTGCTCAACAAATGCAAGCTCCTGCAACTCAAAATCAAGGTCAAAATCAAACAGAACCAAAACAAGAAACTGCTCAAGATACCAATACAGGAAATTATATTACTGTCAAATCTCCAATGATAGGTACTTTTTATCGCTCTTCAAATCCAGAAACTCCTCCGTTTGTAAATGTAGGCGATTCTATTAAAGAAGGAGAAACGATTTGTATTATTGAAGCAATGAAATTATTTAATGAAATTGAATCTGATATTTCGGGCAAAATTGTAAAGGTACTCGTTGAGAATGCTACACCAGTAGAATATGACCAACCTTTGTTTTTAGTTGAACCGAATTAGGAAGTAGGAATTGGAGATTAGGGAATTGGGTAATGAAATAAATACCTTTTACTTTTCTATTTACCACTCAATTATGAAACTCATTTTAATTTTTTCATTCACAAAAAGTTTTCAGTAATTTTATCAAGTAATTTTCATAGTAATTAACTGGTAACTGATAACTGGTAACTGATAACTGATTAAAGCGTGAAACTTTTTAACAAAATATTAATTGCCAATAGAGGAGAAATTGCTCTTCGTATTATCCGAACCTGTAAAGAATTAGGAATCAAAACGGTTGCCGTTTATTCGATTGCTGATAAAGAAAGTTTGCATGTTCGTTTTGCCGATGAAGCCGTTTGTATTGGTGCTGCTGCGAGTAGAGATTCGTATCTCAAAATTCCTCATATTATTGCTGCTGCCGAAATTACGAATGCAGATGCTATTCACCCTGGTTATGGCTTTCTTTCTGAAAATGCAGAATTTTCTGCCATTTGTGCCGAACATGACATAAAATTCATTGGTGCAAGTGCAGAGATGATCAACAAAATGGGCGACAAAGCAACAGCAAAAGCAACCGTAAAAGCTGCTGGCGTTCCTACTGTTCCGGGGTCTGAAGGGCTTTTAAAATCTATCGAACAAGGAATAAAAGAAGCTAAAGAAGTAGGTTATCCTGTTATCATAAAAGCAACTGCTGGTGGTGGTGGAAAGGGAATGCGTATCATTAATGACGAGTCTGAATTTCAGAAAGCGTGGGATTCTGCCACACAAGAAGCTGAAGCTGCCTTTGGAAACGGTGCGATGTATTTAGAGAAATTTGTAGTCGAACCAAAACATGTAGAAATACAAATTTTTGGAGATGGAAAAGGCGATGCTTGTCATTTGTCGGAAAGAGATTGTTCTATCCAACGCCGTCATCAAAAATTGGTAGAAGAAACGCCTTCGCCTATCATGACACAAGAATTGCGTGATGAAATGGGAGATGCTGCCGTAGCGATTGCAAAGGCCATCAACTATGAAGGTGCAGGAACAGTAGAGTTTTTGGTAGATAAATACAAAAAATTCTATTTTATGGAAATGAATACTCGTATTCAGGTAGAACACCCTATTACAGAAGAAGTTACGAGTTTTGATTTGGTAAAAGAACAAATAAAACTAGCTGCTGGAATGCCTCTTTCAGGTAGAAATTATTATCCAAAAGCATTTAGTATCGAATGTAGAATAAATGCAGAAGACCCAAAGAAAGGTTTCCGTCCTTCTCCTGGTAAAATTACACATTTGCATATTCCAGGTGGACATGGTATTCGTGTAGATTCGCATGTCTATGCTGGTTATACAATTCCTCCGTATTACGATTCGATGATTGCAAAACTTATTTCTGTTGGTCAGACAAGAGAAGAAGCTATCGTAAGAATGAAAAGAGCTTTACAAGAGTTTGTCATCGAAGGAATAAAAACTACCATTCCGTTCCATCTTAAATTAATGGATCATCCAAAATTCATAGAAGGAGATTTTACAACCAAATTCTTAGAAACGTTTGATTTTGATTCTATTGAAGAATAAAAATAAAGTTAGAAGTTAGATTTTAGAAGGTAGAAGTGATGAAAATTAAACACTTAATTCAATACTTTGCTCCCAAATATTGATACAAATTAAAAGATTTCAATTGATTAGTTCGGTTGAAGTCTTTTTTTATCTTAAAATAGTCCTATTCATTTCTACTTCCAATAAAAATTTAATTTCTTTGTGTAATAATCTAATTACAAACAAAATCGGAAATCCATGTTTATCTCAAAAAAGTCTAATCTTTTAATAATTATCTTATCTCTAAACCTTTTATTTTTGATAAGTTGTGATGATAAAAAAGAGGATACAGAACCAAATTACCCAAAACGAATGAATTATTTTAGCATGGAAGTAGATGGAGAAGCTTGGCAACCTTCTTTTATTGATAATGATACATGTAAACAGACTTTCAAAGGTTTACAATCTGGCGTGAGTACAAGCAATGGAATTATTCCGTTTTATAATATAGATGCCCACAAAGATCCAAATTCTTTAAGTGGAGTAGCAGCAGAAAATATGTTGCGTATGCAGATAATGAACGTAACAAGAACAGGAAAGTATGAGATTAAGAATAGTTATAGAGTACATTTTGATTCTTTTGTGAGTTTTCAAATCAGAAAAGATAAAGATGGGAATGATAAAAAAGCAACTTACACTATCGATAGCACCAAAAATGTTTTTGATTTTTATGTAGATGAATTAGTTGATACAAATATGTTAGGTGCTAATCAAGGAATAATCGGACGTTTTGAAGGTAATTTGTACAATATTGAAAATCCATTAGATTCTGTTATCATTACAAATGGAAAATACAAATTCACTAGAATAAATTGGAGAGATAACTGTAATTGTGAAAAGTAAATGTATAATTCTACAAAACAGACAAACCCACTTCAATCGTTTTTTCCAATTCTTCTCTGCTTGGACTTGTTTTACCAACTACTTTCAAACCACTATAAAACATAAATAAAAAAGAAGCAACAGATTCTATATTTTTTTGAGAAGAAATTTCTCCATTTTCTACTCCTTTTTTCAAAAATTCAATAAAAAACCCTTCAAACTCTTCTTTGTTTTGAATGGCTATCTCTAACATATTCTCATTGTTAGGAATAAGTTCGGTAATACAATTAACTACAAAACAGCCATTTTCTTGGTTTGACTTTTCTCCAGTAATGGCAAGCAAAAACAGGTTTTTTAATCCTTCTTTTACCGATTTCTGACTGTTCAAAAAAGATTGAATGGCTTCTTTATTTTGATTTCTATAACTCTCTAATGCTTTATTGAATAATTCTTCTTTCCCTCCAAAAGTATCGTACAAACTAGCTCTATTTATTTTTAAGTGGTTTACCAAATCTTGAATAGAGGTAGCATGAAAGCCCTGTTTCCAAAACAAATTAGTTGCTTTTTCTAATATTTCTTTTTCTTCGAATTGTTTTTTTCGTGCCATAATTTTGTTTATTCAAAATGCTTGTTTGACTTTTCTATATAAAAAAGTTCTTACATCAATTACGAGTAATTGATATAAGAACTTCAAAATAGTTCGAAGGTTTGATAGCTTGATTCTAAAACCTACCTTCTAAAATCTAAATTTGTTTTTATTCCGTCGGTATTTTGCTCAAAAGCACCAAATTTTCTGGGTCTTCATAATTATATTGATACAAACCATCGCTTCCTATCATCATCAAAATATCATTGTGAGCAATTACATCATATCCATTTATTGAATTATCTGCACTAATTTGTTGTACGTTTAATGGATTAGTAACATCTAAAACCTTCAAACCAGCATTACCATCACATACAAAAAGTGTCTTATTTCTATTTTTTGAATCCACTCCCAAACCATACGGATTTGTCATAGGCTGGGTATTTATTAATGTTGGATTTTCTAAATTAGAAATATCTATCAGATGAAGTTCGTTTACTCCATTTCTACAATTTGTACCATTGCGAAGCGTAACGTAAGCTGTATTTTCAGAAACCACAACAGGATCGCAACTCGTAATATGCTCGTAAGTAGAAACAAATTTTGGCTCACTAGGCATATTAAGATTATAAATGTGCATTCCTCTTTGAGAACCGATAAACAAATTATTGTTGTGTGGAAATAATGTTTCGATTCCCCAACCTAATTCTACTTCACTTTTAGCTTCTGGAAAAATTGGATTTATGATAGAATACGGCTTTAGATTATCTCCATTGAGTGTATAAAGATGATTTTGAGTAATGGCAAAACGAGCCATCGAACCTGCAATACCAGCATTTCCACCATTATCACTTCCAATTTGTACAGACTCGTCATAAGCAATATCGTATTGTGAAGAACAGTCATAATTTGAAATTACTTCTTTTTCTTCCCAACTTACTACGATTCCATAATTTGGATCTGCATATCCATTATTTCCAAAAATTTGTTTGTTGAATGTATTGTTTATGCGTTGAAGAAGTTGAGGATTTGTAACGATAGTCATATCAATTACCAATAAATCTGTATAACTATCAGCATACAAAGTATTACCTGAAATAGCTATATCGACATTACCAACAATACTCAAAAAACCAACTTGAACAGGCGCAGCAGGATTCGAATTATTTATAATATGAATTCCTTCATTAATTTCATTGACAAACAAAAATCGATTATAAAAATAAATTTTGCCTACATTTTGTAGAGGACGAGGACTTTGAAGCTCCACAGGAACACTCCTAAACTCATCGTAACTCATAAAAATAGGTTCGTAAGTGAGGTAAGAATAACTACAATCGTCCCTTTCGCAACTAGAAAGTGAAAAAATACAAAGTAGAGCTAAAGAAAATAAACCAGATAAAGGGAAAAGTCTAAACAAATAGCTTAAAGTAAATTTGCGATACATAGCTTTAAAAAAATGCGTAATAAATGAATAATAGTTTGATACAAGTTAATTAGAATTTGGGGAAATTCTGTAACACAAACAGATAAGTTAAAAATGTAAAAGAAATTCTATTCCTTTCCAAATTTGCCTTCCTATTTCTCCTTACGTAGATTTCAGTTGGTATGCTGCATTAGTAAATCAAATTAATCATTGAATCAACTATGAAAACGAACCCTTTGTTGTTAATAAGTACTAAAATAAGTTCAAACAAAAACTTTATTCTGGAACGAACGTTCTGAAATGTATAATTCAAATAACTTAGTTTGATTTTAGATTCAATTTTAAAGCAATTATTAATTATGAGCAATTCATTAACAGGAAAAATCGCAGTCGTTACAGGTGGAAATAGTGGAATAGGTTATGCCACGGCACAAGAATTTTTATCTCAAGGAGCTAAAGTAATCATCACAGGTAGGAACAAAGAGAAAGTAGAAAAAGCTGCACAAGAACTGGGAGTTACTGGGATTGTAGCCGATCAATCCAATCTTTCTCACTTAGATTCTTTGGTAGAAAAAGTAAAAGGATTACATGGAAAAGTAGATATTTTGTTTGTCAATGCAGGTATTTTTCTTCCTACATATTTGGGTCAGATTACAGAAGAAGTGTATGATAAGCAAATGAATATCAATTTGAAAGGTGCAATTTTTACACTTCAAAAGTTCTTACCTATTTTAAGTAAAGGTGCATCGGTCATCAATCTTTCTTCTATAAATGCTTATACAGGAATGCCTTCTACCCTTATTTATGCAGCCACAAAAGCAGCTCTAAATTCCTTTACAAGAACAGCAGCAGCAGAATTAGCTTCTCAAAACATTCGTATTAATTCTGTAAATCCAGGACTTACAGAAACACCAATTTTTGGTAAAACAGGTATGAATGAAGAACAAATAGCAGGTTTTAAGGCTTCAGTAGTGGAAGGAATTCCTCTTAAAAAGATTGGTACTTCGGAAGGAGTAGCCAAATTAGTTGCCTTTTTGGCTTCCGATGATGCTTCTTATATTACAGGTTCGGAATATAATATTGATGGTGGAATGACACTTATTGGTGCATAAAACTGATATTTTACTCTAATTAAAAATGCTTTCCAAAATCTAGTACTCAATTTTGGAAAGCATTTTTTGATGAAAATATATATCTAAAAGATTAATTTTCCACATCCATTGCTTCAATACGTTTTCTAAGCATTGTATTTTCGGCTCGTTCCATTACACTAAAATACTGTATTCCAATAGAATAAATGAAAAGAGGAACAATTAGGAAAGTAATAGTTACCAGACCAGAAAAATAAATGACTTGCACTATTTTGAGAACAAAAGCTTCTCCTTCTAAAAAGTGCATTTCCAATACGCTCATAAAAAATCCAGTTAAAGAAGAATTGAGAAGAAAGAAGTAAACAAGTCCAACTAAAAGCGAAACCACTAGCATCATAAAACTATCTAAAGGTTGAAAGAAAAATAACTTTAATGCTCTTCCAAATGCTTTGAAAGGATTATTTGTATAGGTTGTCCAAGCATATAACCAGAATAATAAAATTGGCAAAACCAATAAAACAGCAAAAAGTAAGTAAGGACTATAAAAAACGATAGCTTTCAACAAAACAACTACAACAAGCGATTTGTATCCATTTTTGAGTAAAAAAGAAACAAAATTTTTGATTGACCATTCTATTTTCCTACTTTCTTGCGCTATTGTTTCAGCAAAAAAATAATACGGAATTGTCAGCGCAACCGTATAAACAAACGTATGAACGACTACAAAAACACTATTTTGAAAATAATTTCCAGTAATAAGTAACAGATAATATTCCTTCAAATGGAAAGATAAATCTTTAGGAAAATCAAAATTTGAAATATCTTCAAATACTAAAAGATACATAAGAACACACAAAGGAAACAATAAAGTCATACAAATAGTAAAAATAGGTACTAAATGTCTTCTGTGTATCATCATAGATTCTGTCAAAATATTTCCTAACGTTCGTATTTGAAAAAGCTCAAATTCACTATCTTCACTCGTTTCTGGTAACTTCTGAACAGGTAACTTTATCTTTTTAGTTTTTACAAGAAAATAGGGATAAATCACAAAATAACCCATTATAAAAATAAAGGAAAGCAAAATAACTGCACCCCGAATGAGTAAAGGCATATCGGTATAACGAGTAAGAAAACTCTCAATAAAACCAGCCATAACAATAACAGGAAAAAGTCCTATCATTACTTTCATTCCACGCCTTGCACTAATTTGAAACGACTCTAGACGGCTAAGCGTACCAGGAAATAAAAGTCCTTTTCCCATCGTAATTCCTGCTGCCGTAGCGATTACAATAGCCGAAATTTCAAGCGTTCCGTGCAACCAGACAGCAAACAAAGAATCTATCAAAACATCTTTTGCATAGAAAAAATACTGAAACGAACCGAGCATTATTCCATTATATAAAGCAACAAAAATACTTCCCACACAAAAAAATGCACCCATTACAAAACACATCAAGGCTACTCGTAGATTATTAAAAGTAATGCCAAAAAACATTTCTATTTCATCACTACTTTTATAAATAGCCATTGGATCGCCTCTAGCAATATTTTCTTCAGTTAGGTTTACATAATCATCACCGAGAATAACTCGTACAAAATCAATATCTTGCATCGTAGAAAAAACACCAATCAGCAAAGCTCCTATAAAAATGAGAGTAGCTAATAAAAGGTCTTTGCGAATCATGTACATGGTTGCAGGCAGATCAGTTGTCCAAAAATCTATGAGTTTGTGCCATTTTACACGCTTGTTCTTATAGACATCTCTAAAAATTTGTTGTGCCGTTCCGTTGAGATACAAACGCACCGAGCGATTAGTGTAAAAAGTACGTGCATAAGAAAGATCATCTGTAATTTCGACAAAAGATTCACTAATTTTGTCTGGATTACGTTTCTTTTCTTTGAGTAATTCCTCAAAGTCTTGCCATTTTTCTTTATTCTGTTCTATAAAAATATTTTCTCTCATTGCTTTCTAGTAAGTCTAGGGCGTATAATTATATTTTGCTTATCCTTTTTAAGAATAATCTACAAAGTACTAATTAATTTACTAATTTGTGAGATATTTTTTTGATAATTCCGAACAAACAATTATGGTTGTTTGACAATTTTTGTGGAGATGGTAAAAAATCGTTGGTGGAGACACCAACAATGGCTAGTTTTTACTGTCAAATACTCTTTTTGCCGTTGTTGGTGTCGCCACCAACGACTTCCACAAAAACTATCAGATAACCACAATTATTTATTAATTTTTGCTCGTCCTTATTAAAAGTTATCAAGACTATTTACAGGTTTGATAATCAATAAATTGTCTAAAATGTAAGATAGTCTTATTTTTCCATAGCACTAGGTTTGCAAACCTAGTGCTATGGAAAAATGACATTACTAAGGCAACCGTAATAACCTTTATCGTTCTTTTATCGCCAATTTACTTGTCGTTGTTTTACTTACGACTTACAATACAACTCTCAACCAAGCCATAAATATATGAAAACCATTTCTATTCGTACCAGTCAGAATGTAACTATTGAATACGAGCTGCCCTCTGTCGTTCAACGTATGATTTCTTGGGTTATAGATTTTGTCATTCTTGTTGTGGCTATTATTGCTCTTTATATACTATTTGGATGGCTTTCTTCTGTGATTGGTTGGGCTTCTACAGCAGATCTTGTTTTTACTTTTTTGGTTATTTTACCTATTTTACTTTTTTACTCTTTTTTTTGTGAGATTGTTTTTAATGGACAAAGTATAGGAAAGCGAACTATGGGAATTCGGGTTGTAAAATTGAATGGTGATGTTCCTTCTATTTCAGATTATTTTATGCGCTGGGCATTCAGAATGATTGATATAGTTTTTTCTTCAGGTACATTAGCTGTCCTTTTGGTAATCGGAACAGAAAAAGGACAACGTTTGGGAGATATTCTGGCAGGAACAACAGTTGTAAAAGTACAATCGACACAGCATGTAAATATGAAAGAACTCTTGAATATTCGTTCGTTTAGAAATTATGAACCTACTTATGAACGAGTTACGCTTTTTTCGGAAGATGATATGCTCGCCATAAAAACTATCCTGAACCGTTCGAGCCGTTTTCCAAAACAAAAAGATACCTATCAATTACTTCAAAAAACGGCTGTTTTGGCTGCTAAGAAAATGGACATTACACAACAAAATTTTAATAATCCACAAGAAACCAAACAGTTTTTGCATACCGTTTTGCAAGATTATATTGTTTTGACAAGGTAGTTTTTTTGGAATTAGGAATTAGGGACTGGGAAGTGGGAATTAGGGAATGGGGAATGGGAATTAGCATTATTGGTTATAAACTTTTATGCAGATTTTGATCAGTTAGCATCTAGGAAATAAATGTTCTATCTATTAACCGTCCTAAAAAATGCTTAAACTATTTCTGATAATTATAATTTCCTTTTTTATTGTAAATATCTCAACTTCCACTTTTAAAAGTTCTTCTGATGGTTATGACAAAATTGGATTTCCCTTTGTTTTTTATCAAAAATTGGGAGGCAAATGTATTGATTGTATTGATAAAAATTTCTTTGAAATTAACTATTTGATAATTGATTTTATTTTTACTGCAAGTATAGTTTCTGCTATTTTTTTAATTTATAAAACAGTGAAGCAAAAATAATGAACTATCTATCCAAAATCTTCAATCAAAGAACAGCATTAATTTTTCCTACTGTTTTATTAGCAGCCTTGCAATCGTATTTTTCACACATAGCAACTTCTTGTTATGGACACGAAATCTTCTCTATCTATTTTTTTATAGAAGTATTCATTTTACTGCTTCTCCTGTTTACACGCCTTAAAAGTAACTTATCCATTCTAATTTACTTTTCTTGTTTCCTTTTTGAAGTTATCTATTTTTTCTTGACTGAAAGACCAATAAATCTTGATATTTTTCTTATACTAATTGTTGGAATAATACGGATTTATAGTTTTGTAGGTCTTTTAAAAATAGTTAGGAATAAAATTCAATGATTTTATTTTCACGTTAAATAGGGCTAAATTTTTGTTTTTTATTTAAAAGAATTCCTTCAATTTTAAAAAACTGAAGGAATTTTTTTATGCAAAAACCATAAAATATGTTTATTCTATTGATTTCCAACTAATTACAAAAATTGCTCAAATTATTAGTTTATTTTTGTAGTAAGTGTTGCAAATGTTGACTTTGTTACTTAACTTTGCTAAAAATAATAGCATAACTAAGCTATTCATAATTTAATCTAATTAAATTGATAAAAATAATTGAAGTAAGTTTTAAGAACTTAATCTAATTACAAATATAATTAGCATTATTATTTAATCAGACCTTAAAATATGCTTTACATACGAAGCAAATAAACAAGATGAAAAATAAAATTACAAATCATTTCTTACCACTCTCTATTGGTTTGGAAAAAATAATAAATAATAGAAATATAGAAATTCCTATAAAACTTATAATAGGAAAAAGGTATTTTGAATATAACATCTCTTTTGTTGTTCAAAATTATATGCTTATTGTGGCAGTTTTGTTTTTGGGAATAATTGCCTTATACGGAAGTTGGGGAGATAATCAGAAAACCTATATCAAAAATTTATGGGTTCAGGTTGGACAAGAAACACCTTTTGAATTGTGGGATTTGAGGCAAGAAACTTTGACAACCTTTGCGTCTTCACCCCTAGAAAATACGGCAAGTTTTTTTTCTTTTGGTTCTGATTCTCCTGATGCAGAAACAATGAAACTTACTTCTTCAAAACAAAATGAAAGTTCTGATCAGAACTCTGATAAAGAGGAAATAAAAAATACTAAAAATGACCTTCCTATTTTCGTTCATTCCATAGCAGATTATGATAATTTGGCGAGCCTTGCGAAGAGTGAAAATATGATGGAAGAATTTATGATTCAAAAACAGATTCGTATTACAAAAGCACTTATTGAGAACAAAACTTCTCGTTTGGATCAACTGGGTAATAACGTTTTATTGGAAATGAACAGAGATATTAGTCGTCTTTTTATAGAATTAGTTTTGAAAAATCTTGATGTTCCTCTTCACGTTTTAGATTATTTTTCTGATACCGTTTATCTTCGCAAAATCGAAACGGCACTTATGGAACAGATAAAATACAATGTTCCTGTTTCGATAAAATTAGCTCAATCTGCTCTGGAAACAGCTTATGGTTCAAGAGTAATCCATAATAATTATTTTGGTATAAAAGACAAAAATAAAGAAGGTAATAAAATAATCACGACAGAATATTTTACGGCTGAAGAAGCATCGATGAACCAAGATATTATTCTCACTCAAAAGCCATTTATCAAAAAAGGAACTGTTTTGTATCAGTGCAAAGTTCAAGATTATTTTACACAGTATGAAAGTGCGTGGGAATCTTTTAGAGGACATTCCGAATTTTTAGCAAATAATGAAAGATATGCACCACTTTTTACAAAAGGAAAAAATTATGAAGATTGGGCAGACCGAATTGGCTCAGAACGAACTGGAGGAGTAGGATATGCAACATCGCCACTGTATGGAGAACTGTTGAAAAAAATTATAAAAAGGTATCAATTACACCTTTTAGACCATTAAACCAATTTAGAAGTTAGACTTTAGAAGTTAGAATTGAGAACCAATTTAGACCTGTCAAAGCAGCGAAGCTAACTTAGATTTATAATTAACTCTAAATTCAGAATTCTAAATTGGTATTAAAGACAACCGAGTGATCGGGTTTTGGAAGATAGCTGAAAAAAGGCGATACAAATTGTGTCGCTTTTTTTGTTTTTATAATCTAACCTAAAATAATTTGCGTACTTTTGGGTTCATTTTAATTTACTCCTATCATTTCAAAAATTTATAATTATGAACGGTTCTATTCGCTACCTACAAACTCGTAAAGACAAAAGTGCTATTTTTTTTAAATGTTTGACTGAAAAGGTAGCCACCATTATTATCAATATAAAATCAGGTGCAGATTTTGATTTTTCTGAAGAACTGCTGGTAAAAGGGCTCTCAGCCGAACAAGCTCCTTTTATTTTAGCCAAAAAACAAGACTTACCTTATACAGGAGAAAGAAATAAAATTATAGAAACCCTTATTCACGATGGCTTTTCAGAATCATCTGCCCAAGATTTCAAACGTGCAGAAGCAATTTATCAACAAGCAAATACAAAGTAATCAGTATGGAAAAATTGCCCTCTGAAATAATTGTTTTGATTATCTTATTTTATTAAAAAAGAAATTTTCTTTCTCTGTGTTCTCTGTAACTCTATGCTTGAAAATTCATTTTAAATAAATACATATATTTAATTTTGCATCACTACTTAATTCTAAAATCTGACTTCTAAATTCTAAATTAATTAATGCGCATTTCTGTCATTACTCCTTCTTACAATCAAGCTGTTTATCTTGAAAAAACTATTCAATCTATTATTTCACAAGGATATGATGATTTAGAATATATTTTGATTGATGGAGGAAGTAATGATGGTTCTTTAGAAATCATAGAAAAATACAAAGAACATTTTGCTTTTTGGGTAAGTGAGAAAGATAAAGGACAAAGCCACGCCATCAATAAAGGATTTGAACACGCAACAGGAGATATTATTACTTGGATTAATTCGGACGACCAACTTACACCAAATGCTTTGAACCGAGTTGCAGCAGAATTTGAAAAAGATACAACCAAAGAAGTTTTTGTAGTACACGGAAAAACAATACTTTTTGGAGAAAATATGCAGGAAAAAAAATTTGGTGCCAACTCTACCGATTTTTTAGAACGTTCTTTAGCTGGTCTTCCATTTCCTCAACCGTCTTCTTTTTTTAGAAAAGAATTGATAGAAAAATATGGAAAACTAAAACAAGAGTTTCATTTCGGAATGGACTATGAATTCTTTACTTCTGTTTTTTTGAATGAAAAGAGCATTTATGTAGATGCTATTTTCTCAAAATATTTATATCATAATGAAAGTAAAGGTCTCACACAACAAAGTGGTTTTGCTAGAGATTATGCAAAAGTGTTTAGTAAAATTTTGCGTTCTTTTCGAAAAAAGTAAAAATCCAAATTACCAAGAAACAGTAAAAAATGTACTCTCAAAATTTAAAGAATTGGATTTTTATGTAGAAGATAATGAAGATAACTTTACTATTTTCAAAATTACTAATTCATTTACAGAAAATGAGTTACATCTAGCTTTTTGTTATAATCTTCTGAACCAACTTATTTTTTATTACGAAGCGATTGAAACAACAAACAAACAAGAACAAGCGCAAAGTTGGAAACAAGTCAAAAAAATAACTGCCTATTTAGTCAAAAATGAGCCTGATTTTGTAGCCAAAAATCCAGAAGTAAGACAGGTTTATCATCGAAGCAAATTTTTGAATCCTACACTTATGGGATTTTTGAGGAAAGTAAAGAAAGTTTTGTAGAATAGGAGGTTAATCGCATCTAATTTAGACTTTTTCTTGATTTCTGCGTAGCTGTGCAGACCTAACAGGTGTAGCAAAAACCAATTTTCTAAAAATCATAACCAATACTCAAATAAAACTGCGCTCCTCCTGTAACGTCGTCTTCTACACCCCACGCTGTATCAAAACGAGTAAAATAATTCAAGATTTTGCTGCGTACTCCAATTCCATACCCCCACAAAAAAGGGTCTTTAAAATTAGATACTTTTGCATAAAACGGAGTTCCTGACTGCCCTCCTATTTCTACTGTATTAAGTGCGTTTTCTCTATTGAAAGGACTGATTCCTGTCCAAGCCGAACCAATATCATTGAAGGCTATAAATTGCAAGTTTTGTAGAAACGTAGAGCGAATTGTACCTCTATATAAAAGCTGTGCAACAGGAATACGAAGTTCTATATTTGTCAATAAAAAATTATTTCCAGAAAGTTTGGTATAATCAAAACCACGCATTGGAGTTGCATAACGCAAGAATAAATAATCACTATAATCATTTACATACGCTGTTGGATCATCTGGATCTAAATAAAAAGGGTCTGTTTGTGAAAGTTCATCGGGAGCTGGCTGTCTTTGAAAAACCCAATTATCTACTCCTCCTAATCTAAAATTCTTGGGTGCATTTCCAAACGATTTTCCATACGCAAAACGAGCTGCTAAGGTTACTTTTCTTCCTAATGGAATATAATGACGAGCATCAATAGAAATATTAGTAAATGTTTCGTTGCTATAATTTAAACCTTGATAATGGTCAATGGTAGCTCTAAATTTTGAACCTTCTAATGTATTGGGTCCTGTAATGGTGCTATTATCAAATACAAACTCTGCACTTGCACCACCATAACGAGTAATTTTGTCTGGAAAGGCTTGTATGGCTGGATTAATTTCACTAGTTGCAAAAAACTGTTTTTGAGCTACAAAAGGAGAAAATACAACTCGTGTAGTTACATTTAATGGATAGGAAATAGAACCTGTTAGTTTGCTCAAATAATATCTATGAATGAAAAAGGGGGTCAAAAGCTCGTAACCCTGACGGTCAAAGCGTGCACCATAATCAATTCTGTTCTTTAAATATTTATATTCTGCGAAAAGCATTCCACTTTGAATATCAAAAAAACCACGATTAAATATTCCTGCTTCTAGTTTATGATTTTCAAGGGCATCACTCATCGCTACTTCTAAAAGCAAACCAAAATTACGAAGTGGATCAAATGCAATCGTTGTTACACTTCTTTCGAAAGCAAATTTGTTGTGATAGTCTAAAGGTCCTCTGACTGTTATTTTTCTGTCTTGCTTGTCTTTTGCTCGTTGTGCAAAATAATCATAATCTTTCAAAAGGCGTTTTCTTCGTGTCGGCTCTTCTTCATTGTTTTTATTATTTCCATAAGTATCAAATTTATAATTATCTTCCTCTGTTTTTTCTTTTGTTTTGGTTGTATCAGAAGGATTAGTTTGAGAATTAATTTTGCCTAAATCTATAGTTGTATCAGAATTGTTCTTTTCATTTTCTTTCTCTTCTTGTTGTGCTTTTTTTCTAAATTCTCTCAAAAAACGAGCATCTAAAAGCTGGCTACGATATGTTTTTCCTGTAAAGGCTTCGTGTTTCGGAATTATAGTAGTGGTTAGCAGTTCTAATTGGTCTTGCTGACGAACTACAAAAGCTAATTTTTCTTTTCCCAAATCATAATCATAATCTTCAATTCCGACAAAGAAAGTAGAAATTTGTGCATTTACACCACTTTCTAGAGTATGTAAGAACAAATGTCTAATTCCGAGTTCTTCAGTTTGGTATAAAATACGATTTTCATCGATAACAACTGTTTTTTTTGCAATACTATTTTGATTAGTGAGCTGCTTCAAGACTTCTTTTTCAGAGGGATTATAAATAAAAATATTAAAGTAAGGAGACTGTTCGATAGAAGGAGAGGTTTTCAAAGAGTCGGTTGTGCGATTAGAACTAAAAACAATTTGATTACTTCTTTCCTTTCCCTTCAAAAAATAAGGATCAATATCGTCGTTGTTGTCATCTGTAATTTTGGAAAGGCGAGACGAACCCAAATCAAAAGTAAAAATATCGGATTTTCCTCGCTGTGTAGCACTCAAAACAAGTTTTTGTCCTTTCTCATCAAAGTTAAAGCTTTGAATATTTTCTAATGTCTTTATTTGATAACTATTTGTTTCTTTTCCTTTTAGATTATATATTTTAAGATAACATTTATTTTTTGAATACGTCAAAATACCTAATTCATTATTGTTTTTCCAAGACATCAAAGGCGAATTTTCGTCGTAACGTTGATTGATTACAAATAAACCTCCTTTTATAAATTTACTATTTTTCCTTTTACTATTTTTATTATTGTCCTTGTTTGCATCTTCCAAATAAATTCTAAACCTGCCTTGGTTATTCTCTGCATATACCAAAAGATTTCCGTTAGGACTAAAACGAGGGTGATGAATATATTGCGATTGTGCTAAGGTAGCTATCAAATTACTTTTTTCGAGAGTAGAATATTTGTCTATATCCTTATATTGATTGCGATAAAAGGCTTCCCATCTTTTAAGAAAAGTTTGATATTCAACACCTAAAGTTCCCTGAATTCCTTCTTTTTCACTTCTCACAATGCGTGTCAAGTTCAAAATATTCGAAACAGTTGTAGTTCCATATTCTTCTACAATAAAATTCCAAATAGATTGACCTACAAGCTGTGCATTTTTTCCTCTAAAACTCTCTGGATACGGAAATTTTTTAGCCATTAGATTACTTCTCACAAAATTATCCATTTCTGTACTCCACCCTTCGGCAGCATAAGCAGAAGCTCCCGACATCAACCAATCTGGAAGGCTAAGTAAAAACGAACTTTGTAGAGTTTCCTTCAAATTACCTCCATACATCATCTCGGAGAGTAATGAAGCTGCAATTTCTCTCAAAAGTTCTTTTCGATAGGCTTCTCTATAATCCGAAAAAGCAATCTCTACAACCGATTTTCCTAGATTGGTCTGTCCTCCAATATTAAAATTTTGATCATTAATTCCGATATTACTTTGTTGAAGCTCACTAATAGATCAATAAACGAAAACCTTAGTTTTGTTATAGGGTGCAAAACCCAAAAACTGGGTCATTCTGCTAAAATCTGATTCTGCATAACGAGCTGTAAGAAGTGCCATTTCGTAGCCTCCTTCATAATAATAAATTTCGAAATTATCAGAAGTTACATATTTCCAATCAAAGGCTTGATATTGAACACGATTTTTACCAAATTGATCTTGTTCTGTTGGAAACTGTTGAGCAAAGGTCGTAGTAGAAAATCCTAAAGCTAGGATAACTAAAAATGATAAGGCAGCTAAAAAAATATTTTTTTTCATAAAATTATATATCAGAATAATTCAAATGCTTTTATAAATCTCTGTAAAAGTCTTTACGCTATATAAATGCCAAACATTGCAAAAGGTTGTAAAAACTTTACACGAAGTAGCAAAAAATAGGCGAAAGTAAATTACTCTCGCCTAAAAATAATGAAAATAGTAACTTTAAAAACAATTACGAATTAAAAATTACGAAATGAATATTCAGCGAAGCTAATTACGGTTACAATTATTTAATTATAACGAAGAGTAAAACTGGTAGCTTAAAAGTAATATTAATTCAATTAGCTACGTCAACTTTCAGTACTCTGTAACATAAGTTTAGTAATATTTTTCTACCCTCGTTGAGTCTTCGCTGTCAACGAGGATTAGTATTCAAAAACCTCAACAACGGCTTTAGCCTCGTTGACGGTGGAGTATAAAACACCAATTTTTGTTAAAAAACTTATGTTATACACTATTCAGTTCTAACTTCTAAATTCAGAATTCTAATTTCTAAACTGTTTTATTCCGTTTCTACTTCCAGTCCAAATTCGTGTAAAATTTGTGGAAGCCACGCATTCAAACGCTCCTGTGTCATTTCGGGTTGATTGTCTTCATCTATTGCAAGTCCCATAAACATATTATCACGTTCTCCTTTTGAGTTTTCGTAATCATAACCTTCCTTAGACCAAAAACCGACAAGCTGCCCACCTTTGCTTTCTATGACTTCGCCTATCATTCCGATTGCATCACAAAACCATTCTCCATACCCCCATTGATCACCAAGACCAAAGATAGCTATTTTTTTTCCCATGAAATCTATGCCTTCAAACTCTGGCAAAATTTCTTCCCAATCGCTTTGAAGTTCGCCATCGTACCAAGTTGGTGCGCCCAAGATTAGATATTCGTAAGGAATGACTGCTTGTGCGTCGTGTTCGCCAAAATTGTATAGATCAACAACTTCTTCGCCCAACATTTCCCTAATCTGCATCGATACTGTTTCGGTATTTCCTGTATCTGTTCCGTAAAAAAGTCCTATAATTGCCATATACTAATTAAGAATTGAGAATTGAGAATTACCTCAATATTAATGAAAATAAATATCGTTATATTTCACGACAGTTTGGAAGCTATCTGCTACTTCGTTTTGTTTGAAGATTAGTTTTAATCTTCCTTACATATTCTACAAAGGTATTGAAAAGTCTTTTAAAACCCATTTATTATTCCTTTAAAAATAATCCTTTATGATTAGTAATGCTTTTATTTTAATGAAAAAAAGGGTTTCAACTACGTATCATATACTTTGTAATCTGTGTGAAAGGGAGATACATAAATTTACAAAAACAATTTCTTGCTACATTCCATTACAAAGAAAAATTAAAAACACATTTTTCAAACTTATTTTTCTATAAATAATGAACGCAAACAACTCTAATCTCAATTCGAATTTTGAAGGTAAAAATATACTAATCATTGGTGCAAGTTCTGGAATCGGACACGCATTAGCAAAGCAATTGGAAGAAAAAGGAGCAACTCTTTTTACAGCTTCACGTACTGCGCCAGAGGGAATTACTTCTACACATACAGAACTTGATGTAACTGGAGAAGTCAATAATCTACAAATTCCTGATGAGCTTCATGGATTGGTTTATTGTGCTGGAAGTATAAATTTAAAGCCTTTCGCACGCTTAAAAATGAAAGATTTTGAAAATGATTTTCAGATAAATGTACTTGGAGCAGTAAAGGTAATTCAGCATAGTTTGAAAGCATTAAAGAAAGCTGATATAAGTAGCATTGTTCTTTTTAGTACGGTTGCTTCAAAGGTAGGAATGAATTTTCATGCCAGCATTGCAACAGCAAAATCTGCCGTAGAAGGCTTAGGACAGTCATTAGCTGCCGAATTAGCTTCACAAAACACACGAGTAAATGTATTAGCTCCCTCACTTATAGACACACCACTCGCAAAAGCATTATTGTCAACAGACGACAAAAAAGAGGCTTCCAACAAACGCCACCCATTAGGGAGAGTAGGAACGCCAGAAGATTTGGCTTCTGCTGCTGCCTTTTTATTATCTGATGAAAGCACATGGATAACAGGACAAATATTGGGTGTAGACGGTGGAATGGGGAAAATAAAATTAGTGTAGAAGTTATTGGGGAGATAGGAAATGGGAATTCAGAGTATGTTCATAAAAATCTTTTATGTTCAAATAACTCGTATACGTGCTTATATTCATGTGCTAACTCTTCTCTTATATATTGTTAAGTTTGCCACCTTTTGAACTTCTAATAGGTTTGTAACTAGTTTTATACATACTTGCCATGAATCTACTTTGGTTTTCATTTCTAGTTATCAAATTATCTTCTCCCATTTGTTTGTCTCTTTATGACAGACTTCTACTGTCCAATACCCTCTTATAGCCATAAATAACTCTAAAAAATGAATTTGGTCAAGTGTCAAATTAGATTACAACGAGAAATTTCTATGTCTAAATCGTGTGTCAATTCTTTATAAGAACGAAACATGAAGCGATATAGAGAAGCGACAGTATTTTTTAATCTGAATGCAAAATAAAAATCGTAAAAAGAACAACAACAAAGGCTAGTACATCAAGCCATAAATTTAATCACGTATCTTTTTACCTTTTGTATCATTTTTTTGATATCTTCATTTGAAGCTACTGTCCAGTTAAATTTATTTGCTAAATTTTCGTTGTAATACTCTATATACTTTAGAATTTTATTTTTTAAATCTTGTGTAGATAAAAAATTTCCTCTGTGAATTACTCGTTTAGCAAATCCAGAGAAAAAGCATTCTATTAGATTGAGCCAAGAACAGTGTTTAGGTGTAAACACAAAACGAATTCTATGTTTTTTGTTTTCTAAACATGCCATTCTTGTCTTTTGATTTTTCAAAATACCACTTTTACCTTTTACTCCCAAATCTTGCTCGTCTTCAATAGATTTTGCTACCAGCCTCACTAACGTTTCTGATTTATGTGTATTAAGTTGGTCAACAATAAATATCCACTCTCCTGTTTGATCTGTGGCTATTGTATTTTCAATATGTGTTGCAAAATCTTCTTCTTTACGTGTATCGGCTACCGTAGGAGAGATACTTTCTCCTGTTGCTATTTCAAGATTTGCAGTCAAAACTTGTGTGCCATGTCGCACATAGTTAAATTCACGTTTTTCACACACTCCTTCTTTGAGTGGCATCGTTGGGTTTTGACGTTCTAAGGCTTGTATACCCGTTTTTTCATCTGTACTGATAAGATGAATACCTGATTTGTACAACTCCTCAGCCGTTGCATTCAACTCACAAATGATTTCTACACGGTGGGTAAAATCTTCCCCATTATCTATGTTTGGGTATTCCCAATAGAACGATTTATGAGGAGATAAACGCTGATTTTTTTTAAAATTCGGCAGATTTGCCGTTGACTTATACTTGCAACAATATTTCGTTTTATCACTTCCGTTTTTAGTAATTCTTGACTCCAATGGGTAAAAGGCAAGTCTAAATCAGAGGGGTTTTGGAGCGCCAAAGCAACAATTTGACTGCGCTCTGATTCTGTGAATTTACGAGGCGAACCACTACGAGGCTTATCTGATAAAATAGATAGTAATTCTTTACGGTATTCAAATTCTTTCAATTCTCCTTGAATATAAGCTGAATATAAATTTTGACGAATGAGAGCAGTTTTATTCCAAGTGGTAACCCATTGGCGTGCAAAATTTATAGATACCTGTAAGGAGGAACTCGTTTCTGAATAACGCTTATGAAAGTGAAAGGAACACAAAAGAGTAGCTCGCTTAACAAGCCGAACAGATAACTTTTGGCTTTTGCTTATCTGTTGGAGAAGTTCATGTTCTTTTTCGTTTATTTCTAAAATAGGCATAAAGATAGGTAGTTGGTAAGCTAAAGACAAAGATACTTAAATTTAAGACTTATTGTACTAGAAGATGCTTTAAGAAGTTATGTTGTTACAAATTCTATATCACTTTATGTAGTTACGCTTCCTATTCTTAATCAAGAATTATCCAAATCGGAAAGAGGAATAAATAAAGTAACCATTCCAAAACAGTATGCTAAGATTGTCATTGACTTAAAAAATAATCGTGGAATTGCTTTTCTGCTTCCTAATGAAGCAACAGACAAATTATTGATTGAATTTGCAACTTCTATCAATAAAATAGAAGAGTTAACTCAATTGGACTTTTTCTCTAATCTTGATGATGAACTAGAAAACAGGTTAGAGTCGATGACCAATGGAATAGAATTCGTACCCAATGATGAAAAGCAAGACGTAAAGGCTATAGATGCGATGTCATTGCCGAAAGGATATTTTAATACAAATCAAGCGAAATACTATACAAAATCAAATAAAAAAATTACTGTTTGTGGTACGGTTGTAAGTACAAAATTATCTAGTAACGGACATGTTTTTATAAATTTAGACAGGGCTTTTCCCAATCAAGTTTTTTCTATATCTATTTTTGAGAGTAATATAAAAAATTTTCCTTATAAGCCTGAAGAATATTTAAAGGGAAGAACGATTTGTGTTACTGGAAAAATCTCTGAATATAATGGTACACCGAGTATGAGTATAGAAAATGAAAAAAGTATTGGGTTGTATGAAGGAGAATAGATCACTTAAAATTTTAACCAAAAAAAAGTTTCATTAGAAAACATATTTTCTAATATCAATATCCCACCGATAACTTTGACTGCAACCAAATTCATAAAGAGCCAATTCAGTTTCCCGTAGGAAGATATGGAAGACAAACTGAAAATTTATAAAGTGCAAAATTAAGAAAAGTAGTTGAGAGTTTTGTAATTGTGAGATAAAAAGATTTTGCTTACGTTTTATGCTTATAATGCCGTTGTTGGTATTTTAGCGAAGCGATACCAACATCAGAGCGACAATTTGTTATGCACCCAACTAAACTCACAACTACAGCTTAACAAAGATAACTATTTGATTTACCTTTTCTACCAAATCCTTTAAAAACGTTCATCTACATAATTAGCAGTTGGTAACAAAGAACATTTCAAGTAACCAATATTCCCCTCTAAAATCTCTTTTTTTTCAAATCCGTTGGCTAAATAATCCAAATTTAATCGGTCATAATTGTACTTCAAAATATTCCACCCATAATTTACCCTACGTCTTCCTCTTTCAATAACTCCCTTTCTAAACAACGGTTTTCCTTAAATCATTCTATTATGAAAATTCTTTCTGTTATAACTACATAAACGCCACCAAAAACTCTCAGTATAGACATGATGCGTTTCTTTATCTGACTTTATTTTATTTTTTTCTCCTCTCCACCAACCCCAATGCCATTCGTGTTCTCGTCCACAATTAAAATAACTTGGTTTTCTATAAAAACCATGTGCTTCAAAATCATTCCATGTTCCTGCATCTTGTGGAGCAGTATTTTCTAAAGATAAAGCCGAATTTTTACCTAATTTTTTAGTTGATTTTAAAGTCAAGACAAAAAATTCCTCAAAACGAATTATTCATTTTGAGGAATTATATATTTTACGACACTTGGAAAGTATCGGCTACTTTAAAAATGCTTTTTAAAGAATTTAGAGTTTTTGATTTTAGAAGCTGTTGTACTCATCGTATCATCAAACTGATTTTCTACATTTGCCATTCTAGTTTTGAAATTTTCTTCTTCCAAAAATGAAGGTTTTTCTTCCAAATCAATTTGCTGTTGAAGACTTTTTGCTGCTGGCATCGCAATCCAAAGAGCCAAATAAGCTAAAAGTCCAAAACCTTTGAAGAGTAAAGCACCTAAAAAAGCAATACGAACAATCGTTTCGTCAATACCAAAATATTTTGCAATTCCAGAAGCAACACCAGCTACTTTTTTATCAGTCATGCTACGCATAAAACGTTTTGCTTTTCCGACTAACGAAGTAGATTTTTCTTCTTGAATCATCATATTCTCTTTTGGGTCTTTTGGCATTGCAAGCCACGAAGCAGCATATAAAGGAATTCCGAAACCACCACCAAAAACAGCAGCTACGAAGCCTAAACGTACAAAAGTAGGGTCAATGTTATAATAATCTGCAATCCCAGAAGCTACTCCAGCTATTTTTTTATCTTGTTTTTTAAGGGCAAATTTCTTTCCTACATTGCGCAATTCACGTTTAGGTTCTGCTTTTTTGAGAGGTTGCCATTGGTCTTTACGCTCAAAATATCCTAAATCTAAATCAATTCCTTCTGCAAGTGCAATTTCTTTTGCCGTTCCTACTTGCAAAACCATAAGTTCAATATCATTTTTATCAATTGTACCTTTATCAATACTTAATCTTTCTAAAAGTACTTCTGCCATACGTGTTTCAATATCTTCAATCGTCATCGAATCTTCTGGAAAACAGCGTTTCAAATCCATTAAATAGGCTTTCAAAGCTGGATAAGCTGCTTGTTCGACATGAAAAGAAATAGAAGCAATATGAACTTCTAATGTATTATTGATCAATGAGTTGGTATGTAGGGGAGGCATAATTGGAATAAATTTAGATTTTAGATTTATGAATTTAGAATCAATGAAGATGAATGAACTCTTTTATAACTCTAAATTTTTAATAATTTGATTAACAGTTAATTAGTAATAGATAATGATGAGAAATTACATTTTTAAGTAAATTTATATTTTTAAAAGTGAAGCGAATTTTCATAATTGTATTATTTCTAAATTCTAAATTCAGAATTCTAAATTAGTTTCAACCAGCTTTTCTTTGTTGTTGATTGTTTTGCTTTGTGCTTTCCATTTTATCTAAAAGAGTAGTAGTAGAAAAAACAAGTTGATGCCAAGAAAGTGTCAATTCTTGTAGAAAACTGTGTCCGTTGTCTGTCAGTCTGTAATATTTTCGTGGTGGTCCTCCTGTAGATTCTCGCCAAGCGTAAGTAACTAATCCTGATTTATTCAAGCGATTAAGAAGTGGATAGAGCGTTCCTTCCACAACTAATAATTGTGCTTCTTTCAAGTGATGAAGCAAATCTGAAGTATAAACCTCTCCATTAGCAATTACATTTAAGACACAGAGTTCTAAAATTCCTTTTCGCATCTGTACTTCGGCATTTTCTAATGTAATCACATCTTTTTAGGTTAGTTTTTAATTTCTTTAGTTAGACTATTTGTTGGAAATGAAAGAATTTATCTATAATTAATTGAGATTGATAATTCTAACAACGTCCGTATGTTTTCTTATACGAAAGAGAAATAAAAAGGTTACTATGTTATGCAAGGTAGTAGGTAAAAGAATGTGGAATTGTGTCGCTCGTAGGGATACGAGCAACGGTAAAATATAGTCTTCAAAAATAAATTTTTGCTAAAAATAGGCAGGATTTGCAAATAATAATGTATATTTAGCTAACTTTGAACAAATGTAGTTAATAGTTTGTAACTGTCTTTTCAAGAATAAATTAAGAGCAAAAACAACAGTAGTATGTCAAAATCAAATACACCTTTCGGATATATCAAAACGTCTATCAATCAACCTGTTAGTATTTTAAAATATGCTATCGGAGTAATTGCGATTGCTGCTTTGGTCGCTTTTATTTTCAATACTACTCAAGGTTCGGATAAAAAAGATGTAGAAAATACGTTTTTGTTGGAAGATATTCGCAAGACTAATGAAGATCATCTCAAAACGATTACAGAATTACAGAAAAAGTTAGAAGAAACAAATAAAGATGCTGCAAAAGTAAAAGAAGAATTAGCACAAAAACAGGCTCAAATAGATTCTAAAGGCGCACAAATAGATGCAAAAGAAGGCAGTATCGGAACGCTTCAAACACAACTTAGCGATTTAAAGAATGATAAAATGCGTTTGCATCAAATTATAGATGAGCGTGGACGAGAACTTGCACAAATCACAGAACGCAATAAAGAGCAAAACGGACTTTTAGAAACCACTCAAAATAATCTTCAAAAATCACAAGACCAAACTCGCCAAGACCAACAAGCAATAAAAAATCTGCAAGAAGAATTGCGTGGATTAAATGAAAAAGTAAATATTGCTTATAATCATGAGAAGGATTTGCAAAGTCAAGTCAATAAATTACTGACCGATTTGAACCAAACTAGAACGGAACTAAATCAATCAAGAATGGATTTGAGTGATGCAAAAGCAGAATTACGTATCTTGAAGGAACTTCACCCAATGAATAATAATGTTCCTGTTCAGCAAATTACGGTTTCTCAACCTCAAGAAGAAAGTAGCGCAAACGCACTCAAAATGGTAGCTATCGTTTCTGTAATTGTTATGTTTATTGTTTTTGTGGTGTATATGCTTAGGGATTAAGTAAATTTAGAAGCTAAATTTTAGAAGTCAGTTTTTAGAAGGTAGAATGAACTCAAAATTCCAAAATTTGTGAGAATGGAGAAATCAAACTAGAAAATGAATAATTTAGAGAATATAAAACAAGCCATTTCTTTACAAAAGGAGTTGGACAGTCTTCGTCCATTGAGCATAGCACAGGAACAGAAAATTCTTCAAAAATTTAGATTAGATTGGAATTATCATTCAAATAATATTGAAGGAAATTCACTTACGTATGGAGAAACTAAACTTCTACTTCTTCATGGACTGACTGCACAAGGAAAACCATTAAAAGACCATTTGGAAATAAAAGGACATAACGAAGCAATGAATTGGATTTTTGATATTGTAAAGAAACAAGAACCCATTACAGAATATTTTATCCGTTCTCTGAATGAAATGCTTTTGGGAAGTGAACCTATTTATAAAGACGCAATAAATTCAGAAGGACAAAAAACGCAGCGAATCATTCAAGGTGGAAAATACAAAACGCAACCTAATCACGTTCTGACCAAAACAGGAGAAACATTTTACTTTGCCTCTCCAGAAGAAACACCTGCAAAAATGAATGATTTGATGCAATGGTACGAAAACGAAAAGTTAAATAGAGAACGCAATCCAATCATTTTAGCAGCAGAATTTCATTATAAATTTATAAGAATACATCCTTTTGATGATGGAAATGGAAGAACAGCAAGGTTACTTATGAACCTTATTTTGATGCGTTTTCATTTTCCTCCTGCTATCATCAAGACAAATGATAAAGAAAATTATTACAACGTTTTGCGTCAAGCTGATGCAGGAATACTGATTCCTTTCATAGAGTATATTGCCCAAAATATCATCTATTCTTTAGAAATTATGATTTCAGGAGCTAATGGAGAAGACATTACCGACCCTGATGATTTGGATAAAGAACTTGCACTTTTAGAACAACAGCTTAAAACGGCTACTAGTGAATCATCAATTGAAGTTACTCAAGGAATAAAACAAGAAGTCCAAGAGGGAATATTTCAACAGATAATTAAAGAATTTAAAAGAGAGAATGAGAAATTTTCAAAACTATATAATTCTTGTAATGATTCATACCAGTTATTAAAACAATTTTCTTTAAAAAATATGTCTGAACTAGATTATTTGAAAGCAGAATATTCTTTTTGTAATCTAAAATATGATGGCTTTGAATATGTAAACCATAATAGTTTTATTAGAATTGATTTTGAGAAATTTTACTACTTAGTTCAAAATAGTAATCGTAAAACCTCAATTCAGAAAAAATACAACGAACAACTCACAGATAGAGAAATAAAATCGTTAGTAGAAGCAGAAACAAATTTACATAAAGAATTCATTGCTCAAAAAATTAAGGAATTTCAAGAGAGAAAATAAACTTAAAAGCTATGTCAAATATAGAAGATATACAAAACGAAGCATTCAGAAAGATAAAGAAGGAATTCTTTAATGCATCAAAGGGTTTTTCAAAGCTTTATAATTCAATACGTTATTATAATTCTGATGTTTCTGACAGACTAGTAAACAAACATTACTTATATGCTCTTGAGGAAAACGAAATGATTGATGCAACAATAGAGGATCTAAAAGAAATGTCAGTAAGCTATTTTTCAGATGATTTTTTCAAAAGAAGGTATAAACATGATGTAGATTTCTTAATGTTAGAATGTACTTTCCATTCGTTCAAATATTGCTACTGTGATTTTATGAGTTTCATAAGAATTGACTTTTATGATCTCTATTATTCAGTTTATAATAGCAGTCAGTCCGTTTTTATAAGGAAAAAATACAACGAACAACTCACAGATAGAGAAATAAAATCGTTAGTAGAAGCAGAAACAAATTTACACAAAGAACTCATTGCTCAAAAAATTAAGGAATTTCAAGAGAAAAAATAGTTTTAATAAAAAATAAACCTAAATACTATGTCTGTAAATATTGAAGATTTAAAAAAACAACGCAATCTGCCTACTCTTTTGCGACAACTTAGCGACTTTTGGAAAACAGAACAAAAGAAAAGACATGATTTTTATGAGATTGTCCATGAAGATGTAAAAGCAGAATTTATCAATGGAGAAGTCATTTTTCATTCTCCTGTAAAAGGAAAACACTGGATTACATGTACTAATCTTTCTGCCTATCTTACTGTTTATGTAAATCAAAATAATTTAGGTAGAGTAGGAGCAGAAAAAGTAATGATTCGTTGTACTCGCAATGATTATGAGCCCGATATTGTATTTTTTAAAAAGGAAATTTCACAACATTTTGCTGATGACCAGCTTATTTTTCCTGCTCCAAATTTAGCCGTAGAAATTCTATCAAAAAGCACAAAAAACAACGATTACGGAATTAAATTTGAAGATTATGCTGCACATGGAGTAAATGAATATTGGATAATCGATACCGAAAAAGAAAGTATAGAACAATATATCTTAAAAGAAAAAGTAAATCAAGAGGAAGAAAATACCTATCATTTGCATCAAAAACTAACTCAAACAGGACTTTTAAAATCATTTGCCGTAGAGGGCTTTGAAATAGAATTGAGTAGTGTTTTAAGTGATAAAGACCTCAAAATTTGCAAACCAAAAACAAAGTGAGTAATTTTACTATCATTCAATTAATTCACTAATTATAAAAAAATAACATTTCTATATGTCAGATTTTCGTATTGAACACGATACAATGGGCGAGGTAAAAGTACCTGCCAACAACTATTGGGGCGCACAAACACAGCGTAGTCGCAACAATTTCAAGATAGGCGATGAGGCTTCTATGCCTAAAGAAATTATTTATGCTTTTGCGTATCTCAAAAAAGCTGCTGCACAAGCCAATACAGAATTGGGCGTTTTGGCAAAAGAAAAAAGCGACCTTATCGGAAAAGCGTGCGATGAAATTTTAAATGGAAAGTTAGATAAAGAATTTCCATTAGTTATTTGGCAAACAGGTTCGGGAACGCAGTCTAATATGAATGTAAACGAAGTAGTCGCTAATCGTGGACACGTTTTGCAAGGTGGAAAACTGACAGACGAAAAGAAAGCATTGCACCCGAACGACGAGGTAAACAAGTCGCAATCTTCTAATGATACCTTTCCAACGGCTATGCACATTGCAGCCTATAAACTCGTTACAGAAAACACAATTAAAGGAATTGAAAAGTTGCGTGATGCACTTCAAGGCAAAGTAGAAGAGTTTAAAGATATTGTGAAGATTGGTCGTACTCACTTCATGGACGCTACGCCTGTTACGTTAGGACAAGAATTTTCAGGTTATGTTCAGCAACTTAATAATTCTTTGCGCTGCATCAAAAATGCGTTAGAAATGGTAAAAGAATTGGCTTTAGGAGGAACTGCCGTAGGAACAGGACTTAATACGCCAAAAGGATATGATGTTTTGGTAGCCAAGAAAATTGCAAATCTGACAGGTTATGATTTCGTAACTGCACCAAATAAATTTGAAGCTTTAGCTGCTCACGATGCAATGGTTGAGCTTTCTGGAGCGTTGAAACGTACTTCGGTTTCGCTTATGAAGATTGCAAATGATATTCGTATGCTTAGTTCGGGTCCTCGTTGTGGAATTGGCGAAATTATTATTCCAGACAATGAACCAGGTTCTTCGATTATGCCAGGGAAAGTAAATCCTACTCAACCAGAAGCATTAACGATGGTTTGCGCTCAAGTGATGGGAAATGACGTTGCTGTTTCGATTGGTGGCTCAAACGGACATTTCGAACTCAATGTTTTCAAGCCTCTTATTGCTGCAAATGTACTTCAATCGGCTCGTTTGATTGGAGATGCTTGTGTTTCGTTTACAGATAATTGTGCTGCTGGAATAAAAGCAAACAAGGAAGTTATTCAAACACATTTAGAAAATTCATTGATGCTTGTTACTGCTTTGAATACACACATTGGTTACGAAAAATCGGCTAAAATTGCTAAAAAAGCGCATCAAGAAAATAAAACTCTTCGTCAAGCTGCCGTAGAATTAGACTATCTGACTTCAGAAGATTTTGATAAGTGGGTAATTCCTGCTGAAATGACTGGTTCTATGAAAGGATAGGGACGAGAGGCGAGGGAATGGGGAATGAAAATTTCAAACTCAATGCCATTGTTGGTGTTTTAGCGAAGCGACACCAACAACATCATTGCGATAATTTTTTGTAACATTACTGCATTCAAACCCTTAGGGTCTTCAAGACCCTAAGGGTTTTTTTAATGATAAAAATTTGCCTAATACTATTCTACTTCGTTACTTTGTAATTCGTTTTTTTACTCTATATTCTCAATTCTCAAACTATTATAAAAAAGACGTTTTATTGTTTACGATTCAAAATTCGTAATTCGTAATTCGTAATTGCTATTATGCTACATGTATTCAAATTTGGTGGTGCTTCGGTAAAAGATGCTCCTGCTGTCAGAAATGTAAGTAAAATTTTGCGTTCATTTATTGACAAAAAAGACAAACTCGTTATTGTTGTTTCTGCAATGGGCAAAACTACAAATCACTTGGAAGACATTTTCAAAGCAGCCAAATCTGGAAAAGAAAAGGAATTTAAACAGATTTTAAAAGAAATTGAAGACTATCATTTTGCTTTAGCCGATGAGCTTTTTGATGGCGAAAGAGAGAAAATTGTCTATAAAATCCTTCAAAAATATATCTTTCAACTCGAAGCAACGCTAAAAGACGACGAACCAAACTGGGATAAGCATTACGACCAAGTAATTTGTTTTGGAGAGCTTATGTCTTCGGCTATCTTATCTGAATATCTCAAAAAAGAGCATAATGATAAATGTCTTTGGGTAGATGCTCGTCGTTTTGTACAGACAAATGAGCGTTGGAGAGAAGGACAAATCGATTGGGAATGGTCAGAGCAACTCATTAGAGCTGAACTTCTGCCGATGTTGGAACAGCGTTTTGTTTTGACACAGGGTTTTATTGGTGGAACAATTGGAGGAAAAACGACAACTTTAGGGCGTGAAGGTTCGGATTTTACGGCTGCTGTTTTTGCCTATTGTCTGCAAGCCGACGGAGTTACGATTTGGAAAGACGTTTCTGGAATATTAAATGCAGACCCGAAAAGAATTAAAAATACTCGTCTTTTTGAGCAGATTAATTATTCCGATGCTGCCGAAATGACTTATTATGGTGCAACCGTTATTCACCCAAAAACAATTCGTCCGTTGGCTGCAAAGGGAATTCCATTGTATGTTCGTTCGTTTATAAATGCTGATGTAGAAGGAACAAAAATTGGAAATTTTGATACTTTGCCTTCTATTCCTTCTATTATTGTAAAAGCAAATCAAGCTATGTTTGTCTTTAAGGCAAAAGATTTGGCTGCTATAAACGAACGAAATCAACTTTCTTACATTCATTCTGAACTCAATCGTTATAACATCAAGATTAGTTTGTTACAAATTTCGGCTACTTCGTTTTCAGTTTGTACGGATAATGACGAGCGAAAATTAAGCTCGTTGAGAGAATCATTGAGTAATGATTTTGAACTTTCTGTTGTGGATAATCTAGAACTTATTACAGTCAAAAATTATGATAAAGAAACACTCAAAAATTTTACAGGCTTAGGAAATGCAGTTACGGCACAGCGTTCGGAAGATATTTTTCAAGTCGTGGTAAGGAAATAAAGTTAGAAGTTAGATTTTAGAAGTCAGAATTTAATACATTAAAATTTGATAGAAATTTAGCTGCGCAATGTTTGTAGCATTTTTATTAAAAAACATTCAATCAAATTGTTTAAATTTACATTCTATTCGAAATTATTCATCCAGTCATTATTCATTTTATGCAGCCACAAGAAATTCCAGTGTCTTATAATGAGGCTTGTAAAGCCTACGAAACGAGAAAATATGATATTGCTTTAGAGAAATTAGAAACTACGCTTTCAGAAAGTCCAGATTTTGCGCCTGCTTTATATATACGAGGACTTACCTATATGCAGCTTCAAGATTGGAGAGCTGCCTTTGATAATTTCAAAGCCTTTTCTCAAATTACGCCCGAAAAAGGAGATACCTATTTGAATATGGGAACGGCAATGCTAAATATGAAACAACCTAGAACAGCTATTTCTTATTTTGATTTTGCGCTTGATTTGAGAATGACTGAAAACAGACCAGAACGAGTACATTTGAATAAAGCACTAGCGTTCAGACAAATAAGTGAAAACGAAAAAGCAGAACACTCTTTTGAAGCAGCTTTGAAAATTCATCCTCATTTTGATGATGCACTTTTGGAAATGGCAAAGTTTCAATTAGACGTAGAAAAAAATGAAAAAGCTCAAACTTATTACCAACGAGTAATTGACCTGCCAAAACAACGTAAAAATTTTCCTCTTTGGGAAGCTTGGGTAGGATTGGCGATTGTACAAACTGAAGCAAAAGACTTTTCGAAGGCTCTTGTTTCGATAGAAGAAGCGATTGATTTGAATCCAAATACGATCGGTTTTTTTAGGTCAAATGAAGCATTTAATTTATTGAAAGAGAGTGAGTACAACGATGATTTTGAAACTATTTTGAGTTAAAAGAAAAAATAGCAAACATTTTATAAAGAATAAAGTTGAGTTATCATAAAATTTACATTTTTTAAACTTAACTTTTCAACTTCTCAAAATTAAATTTATGGACAAGAGAACATTAAAAACAATTACATCAGCAGTAAGTGGAGCAGAAACGGCTATTCGTTTCTTACCTGGTAATTTACATCACAAACCAGAGTATGAAGGCATATTTGGTGCAGTTGCTTCTCTTACTGGTGTAGTAGCATTTGGACAAGCAATATTTAAAAAAGATGCTTTCAACGAAGATAATCGTTTGAATACAGCCATTATTTTGTGTTTGGGTGCTGCTAGTATTTTACAAGGGGTAAAAAAGATAAAGCAGGCTTACGCCAAAAAATCAGGCAATTATGATATGATGGAAGACTCTATGTCTAAGAGCTAGAAATTTATTCTTCATTACATCTAAAAAGTAAAATTCCTATTTGTTATTATAATTTATAATACAGATAGGAATTTTTTGAGAGTAATAGTTTAGTGTAAAAATCAATTTTCCAATTAATTTAAAATTTAATATAGTATTTACCGTTATTTTTTGATTTATTAGAAGTGATAGCATAATATTTGCGTATTTTTGTTCAATTAATAGCATTACTACTTTTCGTTCAATGAATTTGGTAGATTTATTGATTAATTATTTATTTTGGGAAGGAAGATAAAATTTTTTGACGTTTTTTGAGTTTATTAGTATATAGGTAGTTCGCTTATACAGTTTATCTATCATAGTTTACCTATTTATATTTTAATGAAATTTTGAAAACACGATTTTGTTTTTCAATTTAGATTTTTGAAAATAACTCAAGTTAATCTCTTCAATTAGCTTTCATAAATTTGACACTCTAAAAATCGTTCTATACATTTGTCTTGTCTGTTTTTACTAATTTGGTTTACTAAGCTAACTTAATCTAATTACAACTTGCCTTAAAAACTTGTTTCTATGAAAAAAATTCTTTTTACTCTTTTATTTACTTTACTTGGAATCGCTTTCTTAGCGACTGAAGAAGTTCAGGCACAGGTAGGAAATAAATATTACTACAAAAAAACAACTCCTCGTCGAGGACCTCACAATCATAAATGGGTATGGACACCTCGCCGTCAGTATGTTAGTGTAGGCTTGAATGTAAACGCTATGAACTATTTTGGTGATATTACACCCAAACCTGGTTTTTGGAGTACCGATTTGCGTTTTACTCGTCCTAATCTTGGAATATTTGTAGAGAAAAAATTCCGTCCACAATTCTCAGCTCGCTTAGGTCTGAACTGGGGACGAATTTTGGCTTCTGATGAAGCATCAGCTGATCCAACAAGTGGACACGATGTTTACCGTTATATTCGTAATGCAAGTTTTAGAAACGATATTTTCGAACTCAATACTACTTTTCGCTGGGACTTAATGAGTAGTGAACGCTTGAATAAAGAATTTTATCAACGTCCAAAACAATTTGTTCCTTATGTATTAGGTGGATTAGCTGTATTCTATCACGCTCCAAAAGGAAAAGCTCCTGCTACCAAGATTGGTGGAGGTGATCCAGACTGGGGAGCTGGGGAATGGACAGATTTGCAGCCTCTCGGAACAGAAGGACAAGGACGTGGTAGTTATACTCGTATCTTATCTAACGGAGAATCTATAACTAGAGATTTAGGAGAAAAATACTCTAAAGTACAGATTGCCATTCCACTAGGATTTGGTATTCGTAAAAAACTATCTAATCGTATAGATATTGCCTTTGAATTCTCTTACCGTTTTTTACTTACTGATTTCTTAGATGATGTAAGTGGAAATTATATAGATTTAGGAGTTTTTGGAGATGACGAACTGGCAAAAGCTTTTCATGACCGTTCTTTAGAAGGAGATAGATCTGAAAAATTAGCTGAAATGGCGGGTAATGGAGAACTTTATAAATTATTAAACCGTTATACCTACACAGGACAAGACGGAAGAGTATATAATACTTTTGATGGTTTTGGGAGTGATCCTTATATAGACCCAAGTATCCGTGGAAATCAAGCTGATAATGACGTTTATATGTTTACAGGATTTCATTTGATTTATATTATTCCTCCTCATGGTGTTCGTTGTCCTGTTCGTTTCAAATAAGACGAGTAGAATATATAATATACTATAACATATAAGAATAAGATTTTTTCGAAAAGTGTATAAGGATTTTTATTCTTATACGCTTTTTTTATGATTTGCAATAATGATTTTCAGTAAATGGCTATAAATTTGTCATTCTAATAGATAGAATTATAAACAGAATCAAAGACAAAATTTTTCAATACATACTATAGGTTATTAAAGTTGATTTAGTAATGTCATTTTTCCATAGCAGTAGGTTTGCAAAATCTACTGCTATGGAAAAAATAAGACTACTTTACATTTACATATCTTCTTGATTACTAAATTTGTAACTAATCTTCATAACCCTTATTTCAATCAATTAAAAAATAAAATTATATATAAGATATTATGGTAGCTACCAATTATAAATTAAACTTTCTCTTATTCCTTTCTGCCTTTTTCTTTCTTTTTTCTCAAGCTCAGGCTCAAGATTTAGAGTTTGGTTTTGGTGCAGGTATAGCAAACTATACAGGTGATATTGCTCCTTCTTATAATCTCAAGAATGTTCGTCCAGCAGGAGAGTTTTTTGTTCGTCTCAACCCTAATCCTGCTTTTTCAGTTCGTTTTGGTGCAATGGTAGCAATGATAAGAGCCGATGAAACAGAATCAAAAGAACCGTTTTATCAACAAAGAGCAGCCAAATTTAAAGGAACTGTTTATGAAGCATCAGCAAGAGTAGAATATAATTTTAGAGATTATAGAGCTATGAGCGAGTTAAACCGTCTTTCTCCGTATGTTTTTTTAGGAGGCTCAGTAGCACATATTTCTGTAGAGAGTAACTATTTTAATAGCCAACCTAATGCCTTAGAGTTTTCTTTGCCTATTGGCGTTGGACTAAAATACATGTTAGCTCACAATTATAATTTAGGTTTTGAGTTTGGTGCCAGACCTACTTTTACAGATGCTATCGATGGAATGCTGCAAGACAGTAATATAGGTGAAGTAAGTAGTGTTGGTAAGTTTCAGATGACAAACCTATTTACAAAAGATATGTATTATTATGCAGGAATTTCTATTAGCTTTACTATAAATAGAGTTGTTTGTCCGACGGAATTTAGGTAATTTTTAGTAATTTGATTTGCAAAGCGAAATTTTGATAACGCTTTCTCTTAATCAGAAGGTGTTGTTTTTTTAATTAAATTATTGAGACAAAAAATAGATAAGCTCAAAAAAATGTAAAATAAAACCCTATTATATTTGAATTTACTAAGTAGGCTAGTTATTTTTGTCTTAATTCTTTTTCTATGTTTGTTTTTACTCTTTGCTCCTACTTCTATGAATTCTGTCAAAATCTTTGCTGGTTCTGCTTCTCTCTACTTAGCCGAAAAAATTGCACACTCCTACGGAAAACCTTTAGGACAGCATAATCTTCAAGTGTTTAGTGATGGAGAAATTTGTCCTAATTATAGCGAGTCTATTCGTGGTGCAGATGTTTTTATAGTTCAATCTACGTTTCCACCTGCCGATAATTTGATGGAACTTTTGCTGATGATTGATGCTGCAAAACGTGCTTCTGCTGGTTCGGTTACAGTAGTGATGCCTTATTTTGGGTATGCTCGTCAAGATAGAAAAGACAAACCTCGTGTGGCTATTGGTGCAAAACTGGTAGCTAATCTTATTTCTGCTGCTGGTGCGACTCGCATAATGACATGTGATTTGCATGCAGGACAAATTCAAGGTTTTTTTGATATTCCTGTAGATCACCTTTATGCAACAGCTATTTTTATTCCTTATATTCAATCTCTAAATATTGAAAATTTGGTGTTTGCTTCGCCAGATGTTGGAGGAGTAGCTAGAGCAAGAAGTTATGCAGCACAGTTTCACGCTGAAATGGTAGTTTGTGATAAACACAGAAAAAGAGCCAACGAAATTGCTTCTATGCAAGTAATTGGAGATGTAGAGGGCGCAAACGTAATCATTGTAGATGACCTTATCGATACAGCAGGAACGATTTCGAAGGCTTCGCAAGTATTGCTAGATAATGGTGCGCTTTCAGTTCGAGCTATCGCTACTCATCCCGTTTTGTCTGGAAAAGCGTATGAAAATATTAATAGTTCGCCACTTTTAGAACTTGCTGTAATGGATACTATTCCATTAAAAGGAAAGTCTGATAAAATAAAAGTATTATCTGTTTCAGATCTTTTTGCAAAAGCTATTCGCAAAATTCACGACCAAGAATCTATTAGTACACTTTTTATATAAATAAAGGGAAGTTGTTGGTGCATAATATCATAAATAGCAAAAAATAATACTTTTGACAGATACCGATACCAACAACGAAAAGTACTTTAATTCCCACAACTTTAGTTGTGGGAATTATTTATAAAGACTAAAAATTTACTTCCCAAAACTTTTCTTAACATAAATCTTAGGAACAAAGTTTTGTTCTTCTATTGGTGTTCTTTCATAGCTATTGGTTTGGTCAATATCTGGGATTTCTATTGGGTCGGGCAAAAGGTTTTCATATTCTATTTGACTTAAGATATGATGAATACAGTTTAAACGAGCTGATTTTTTGTGGTCAGAATCAATTACATTCCAAGGCGAAAGTTCGGTATCTGTATGAGCAAACATTACGTCTTTTGCCTTTGAATACTCGTGCCATTTTTCTCTCCCTTTTAAGTCCATTCCACTTAGTTTCCATCTTTTTCTAGGTGTTTCGGTGCGCTCTTCAAAACGCTCCTTCTGTTCTTCTGGGCTGACAGAAAACCAGTATTTTATCAAAATAACGCCTGAGTTAATAAGCATGATTTCAAATTCTGGACACGAGCGCAAAAATTCTTGATATTCTTTATCGGTACAAAATCCCATTACACGCTCTACGCCTGCCCGATTGTACCAGCTTCTATCAAACAAGATAATTTCTCCTGCTGAAGGCAAATGTGAAACATATCTTTGAAAATACCATTGAGTAGATTCTTTTTGATTGGGTTTGTCTAAAGCTACAATTTTACAAAAGCGAGGATTCATAGATTCTGCTACCCTTTTTATTGTTCCTCCTTTTCCTGCTGCGTCTCTTCCTTCAAAAACAATGGCTACTTTCAAGCCTTTTTTCTGAACCCATGTTTGAAGTTTGACGAGTTCTCTTTGAAGACGAACTAGTTCTTTTTTATAGCTAACATTTTTTTTGTGTTTCATATAATTAAAATATAGACGACGCTTTGCAAGCATCACAGGTATAAAATTTTTACACTACTTTGTAAGTATCGGTTTGAAAGACTTAAATAATTTATTTACTTTTAGATAGTCTTCAAAAAATACGTATTTTTGTAATTCGGCAATCACTTAAGAGTTAATCATTAATCACTAACAAAGTTTTGAATAATAAAAAGACATTCTGGCAATGGTTTACACATCATTATTTGATGGTATTTCGTGATGAAGAAAATTTTGAAAAATTAAGAACTATTCGTTTTAATTTTGCAAAAGTTGTGGTTATTCTGGCTGGTCTTGCATTGCTTATCTTTATTCCTTCCTTTTTTTTGGCAACTTTTATTGCTGATTATCAAGTTTCTACGTCTGAAAATCCACAAGCAAGGCTCTTTAAGTTGATGGAAAAATCAGACTCTTTAGAAAATGTAGTAGCAGAACAAAATATTTATTTTGAAAACTTAAGGCAAATTTTAGGAGGAGAGATTCCGAAAAATACTATTTCAGAAGACTCTACTGAAGGAACAATAAATGAACAGGATTTAGATTTGAGTCAAATAGATTCTATTGATTTGGCTTTTAGAAAACAGTTTGAAAAAGAAGATACCAAAACAAAAGGGTTACGCACTTCAAAGAGCGAACTACAACAAGTATTGTTTTTTTCTCCTATTTCTGGAATTGTTACTAACAAATATAATTCGGCAAATTCACACTTTGGAGTAGATGTAGTTGCGCCTAAAAATGAGGTTATCAAAGCTGCTGCCGACGGAACGGTCATTTTGTCTTCTTGGACACAAGATTCTGGGCATACTTTAGCTATTCAACATAAGCATCAGCTAGTTTCTTTTTACAAACACAATTCTGTTTTACTCAAAAAAGTAGGCGAAATTGTAAAAGCTGGAGATCCCGTAGCCGTTATTGGAAATTCTGGCGAACTTACAGACGGGCCTCATTTGCATTTTGAATTGTGGTATGAAGGAAATCCTGTAAATCCACAAGACTTTGTCTCTTTTTAAGTGACTAAATGTCAAATTCAAAATAAAAAGGTAAGTCTCTCTTAAAACAAATTGCGTGTTCTTACAATATGCTTAATTTTACATATAGCATTATACGACCAATTTTATTATGAAAGGTAAATATAAAAACAACTCTAAAGAACCTATAAAAAAGAAAAATCAGACAGCATAAAAACTGTCTGATTTATATGTAATTTATCTAAAAATCTGTACCATTATTTCAAAACACGAAAATACAATCGTATACGAGATGAAAACCGTTGTTGAGGTTTATGGTTTATTAATTTTTCTTCTTCTTATTCATTTGCATTGGATTTGGCGAAGAATAATTATTATCTCTTCTATAAAGTTCAAAACGAGTAGGAACTTCCTGACGTGGATAGGCATTATTATAAACATCTGTATCAGCCGTTTCCAAACTTGGATCTAAGAGAATAGAAACTACTTTTTTCTTTGTCATAAAGACTTTGCTAAACATAGCATTGTCTTTTCTCCACACTTCAGCAGGAATTTTTTGAGTTTCTTTGCTTCCATCTACATACGTAAATTCAATAATTACAGGCATTACAAGTCCACCTATATTTTTGAAATCTACTTGATAGAAATAAGGATTGTCCTTGATAAAAGTACGCTCTTCATCTGTCAAACCACTTACATAATCATCGTAATTCTTCTTTGCATCTGCTTCTGACATTCTATCGTCATAAGAATTATAAAAATCTCCAAGTTGTGGGCGACGTTCCAGACGAGTTTTTTCGATAGCTGTTTTATTTCTCTGTGAAGTGATACTTTCTTGTTCTGTTTTTCTCGCTTTTTCGGTGGCAGCAATTACAGAATTTGGCTCAAAAAACGTTACATTTTCAATCGAAACATCTACATTATCCGTTGTATAAAACCAACCCCACCAAAACCAATCTAAATCAGTTCCAGAAGCATCTTCCATGGTACGGAAAAAATCAGCAGGTTTTGGGTGCTTGAATGCCCATCTTCTTGAATATTCTTTAAAGGCATAATCAAAAAGCTCTCTTCCCATAACCGTTTCTCTAAGAATATTAAGTGCCGTTGCAGGCTTTCCATAGGCGTTATTTCCAAACTGTAAAATCTCTTCCGAATCTGTCATAATGGGCATAATACCCGATTTTTCGCCTTTCATATAATCTACAATGTCCTTTGCATTTCCACGTCTTGAAGGATAATCACGTTGCCATTCTTGTTCTGTGATAAACTGCATAAAAGTATTCAAACCTTCATCCATCCACGTCCAATGACGCTCATCAGAATTGATAATCATAGGGAAAAAATTGTGTCCTACTTCGTGAATAATTACCGAAATCATGGCATATTTAATTCTTGAAGAATATGTTCCGTCTGTTTCTGGTCGTCCTCCATTAAAACAAATCATCGGATATTCCATTCCCCAAACAGGGCCATGAACCGAAATAGCAACAGGATAAGGATAATCAATAGTATGTTTTGAATAAACCTCTAACGTATGCGCCACCACTTCGGTAGAATACTGTCCCCAAAGTGGATTTCCTTCTTTTGGATAATATGACATTGCCATAACTGTTTTTCCGTTTGGCATTTTTACGCCCATTGCGTCCCAAATAAATTTTCTAGAACTTGCAAAGGCAAAATCACGTACATTTTCAGCTCTAAATTTCCACGTTTTTGTTTCTTTTGAGTTGTTTTTTTCTGCTTTCGTTGCTTCATTTTGCGTAACGATTACAACAGGAACATCAGAAGTTTGAGCAGTTTGCCAGCGTTCTTTTTGTGCAGCAGTCAGAACTTCATCTGGATTTTGAAGAACGCCAGTTGCTCCCAAAATATGGTCAGCAGGAACAGTCATTTCTACATCATAATCTCCAAACTCTAGCGCAAACTCACCACGACCCAAAAACTGTTTGTGCAACCAACCATTTACATCATCATAAACTGCCAAACGTGGAAAAAATTGAGCAATTTCGTATAGATAATTTTTGTCGTCTTCAAAATATTCATAACCACTTCTGCCACCATATTTTAGTTGGTCTTGAATGTTATAATTCCATTTAATTTGAAAAACATATTTTTCATTTGCTTTCAATGGAGTTGGCAAATCTACTCTCATCATCGTTCTGTTGATAGTGAAAGGAAGTTTTGCGCCTTCATTTGTCATTACACCTTCAATATTGAAACCACCTTCAAAATCCGAATCGCCTGTTACATAAGCAATTCCTTCTAATGTGTTTTTCTCGTTGAGTGTTCCTGTCAACGTTTTCTTGGTATCAGAATCTTGCGCTCTCATATTTTGGTCTAATTGTACCCAAAGATAAGTTAGTTCATCTGGCGAATTATTGTGATAGGTAATCGTTTCAGAACCTGTAATACGCTGTTTTTCGTCGTCTAAGGTAAGTTTGATTTTGTAATCAACTTTTTGTTGCCAATATTTATGCCCCGGTGCGCCCGAACCTGCACGATATACATTTGGCGTTGGAAGTTCTTGGTCAAGCTGTTTGAAATAAGAGCGATTGATGTTCTTATCTCGCTGTGCAAAGGCATTTTGAGAAACTAATAAAATAAACATGCCTACTATAAGGAGCAACATGTGTGAATAATTGTATTTAATATTCATTGAAAAAGGGTTAATAAAATAGTTGGATTAAGTTCTATATACTATAGAATAATTGTAGCACAAAGACATTTTCATCAAATTTAATTAATTCAGAGGTATTTTTTAGTGATTAAAGACGTTTTGATATGTTATAATATTTTAATTTGTCTTAGAAGACAATTCGTTTTTTTGAGTAAATATCACTTTCTTGCTAGATAATCGAATGTTTTTAGATAAATATTCTCAATCAGAAAACTACTACTATTTTTATTTTTTATGTTTATTATCTCTTTATTAAGGAAAAAATATCCTTTAGAAACGTCCATTAAAAAGCGCATTTATGTAGCTCTTGGATTTAGTGTATTTATTACTTTGTTCTTACTTATTTTTCAACCTTTTGGCATTGCTTACGGACATAGATTGAATATTTATGGTGTTGCTTTTGGCTCTGGTTTTATCTGTCTTGTTGTTTCACTTATCATAAAGGTTGGTTTGTATTACTTTTTTCCTCATCTTTTTAAAATAAAAACTTGGACAATCGGTAAAGAATTATCAGTCAATATGCTCAATATTAGCATTATCGGACTTTTTAATATTTTGTATGCTGCTTGGGCTGGTTTTATGGAATTTAATATTATAGGAATTTTGACCTTTGAGTTTTATACCATTTCAGTTGCTTTTTTTCCTAATTTCTTGATTTTTTTGGTTAGAGATTATTTTGAAGATAGAAAATTATTAAATCAAGAAATTGCCAAACTATCACAAATTGAAACCAAAACACTCAATTCTACTCAAAATCCTATCAAAACTTTACCACCATACGAAAATGTAGAGCCAAAAACAGAACAAAAAAATCACACAGAAAATCAGACAGGAACACAAACCGAAGTTCTACCAAAAATCAAAACAGTTATTGACCTAGAGATTAGCTCAAAACCTTTATTAGTAAAAATCCCAACCGAAAATAAAGAAGAGGATTTTGAAGTAGAAGCAGATAATTTGCTTTACATTCAAGCTGCTGATAATTATTTAGAAATTATTTTTTTAGAAAATCAATCTATTTCAAAGAAGTTAATCCGAAATACACTCAAATCAATTTCTGAAATAGTAGAAAAAGATTTCCCTCAATTTTTTCGTTGTCATAAAAGTTATCTTATCAATCTTCATCAAGTCAAACATATTTCTGGAAACGCACAAGGCTATAAATTACACCTTTTTTATGGCGAAGAACTAATTCCTGTTTCAAGAAAAAACAATTCTATTATTAAGCAAAAAGCAGAAATATTCATAAAAAAACAGGTTTAAGTGATATAAATACTTTACCATTCGCCCCAAAAGTTACCGTTTACCTCATTTTTCTTGACTTGAAGAACCTTTTTATACACTTTTGACGTAACATTTTTTAACAAGCACAAAAGTAAGTAATTGACTGCTTTTGATTTAATCATCAATTCAATTCAATATATGACTTCTATTTTAATTTGGTCTGTACTGAAAGTCTGACCAAGTTAAAATAATCATTTCTCTAGTTTCAAATAGCTTATTTTGTCAAAGTCAGACCGTTGGTACAGACTTGAACAAAATACAAAATAGGGTTTGCAAATTCTATACTATGGAAAAATAAAAACTACCATTGCTCGTGTCCTCACGAGCGATACACAACAAATAAAAATCAAAACACCATTACCCATTTTTATCAAAAAATGAGGCTAAAAAATACAGCCTTTTTTACACAAAAAATCAAGAAAACAAAAGCACTAAATCATCAAATTAACTCTAATAAAAATGTACAAACACCAAATTCATCTATTTTATCTAACTTTCTTAACCTTCTTTTTAGTCTGTTTTGGTAGTATTCAAACAGCTTTTTCACAAAGTATAAACGTAAATGTTACCGTTGTTCCTCCTTATCCAATTTATTTGGAAAATTATATTAATAGAGGGAATTCTGTAATTATAACGCTCACAAATACAAGTGCAGAGACAAAGCAAATTCGTCTTATTCCTTCCTTAGAGGGAAATAATGGCGTTTCTGTAAAGGTAAAAGATAATTATTTTCCTACTGCACCGATTATTCTTAATCCACGCCAAACACGGACATTTACTTACAGTCAGTTACAGAGTTTTAATGCAAATCTGACAGAAAATGATGTTCAGATTCAAGGTGTTTCTGTTTCTACATTGGCACAAAATGAAGCTCTTCCAGAAGGTTCTTATTCATTATGTATAAAGGCTTTTGACTTTCAGAATAATACGCTTTTGTCCTCTGAATTTGGTTGTGCATCTATTTTGATAACAAATTATGACCCTCCGATTATGGTTTTGCCACTTGATGAAGCCAAAATAAATCCTAGTGTTCCTCAATTTGTGAACTTTGTTTGGACTCCTGCTGGTGTGCCTTCAAAAACTCGTTATCGTTTGAAAATTGTAGATATGAGCGCAAATAATTTATTTAATATCAATGATGCTTTTAATAATCCAGCCATTCAAACTTATTTTGATAAGGATAATATTATCACAAATACTTTTTCTTATACTTTGGCAATGCCTCCTTTACAAAAAGGGCGAAAATATGCCATTCGTGTAACGGCTTACGACCCTAGCAATTCGATTCAATTCAAAAATCAAGGGCATAGTCCTGTTACTTCATTTATTTATGATAATGATAAAATTGTAGTTGTTGATGATAATGATAATGACGACGACGATGACAATAATGGAGATGATGAATTTCCAATTCCTGATGATGTTGTCGTTGTAATCGACAATGACGATTTGCCTAATGATGAAAATGATAACCCAAATATTCCAAAAGACCCACAAGATTCGCCTGAATGTATGGCTGCTTGTCAAATTGTTGCGCCTACGCCTTCTGCACCTTTAAAACTTTCGGCAGGACAAGAAATAATTGCAGGAAAATTTAAGATGAAAATTACGTCTATTAATGGAAATAATTCTGGAGAAGGGACAATTTTGGTAGCTTTTCTGAATGCACCCATTAAAGTAAAATTCAATAATCTGAAAGTAAATAATAGCTTCCAACTCTTTGACGGAACTATTTATGCAAAAGTAGATAATCAAAATTTGATTAGTCAAGCCATAAGTGAAAACCCAAATGCAGATTTGCAAAATGTAGCGAGTAAAGCAAAACAAATCAATCAATTTTTAGGAAATGCCTCAAGACAGGTTTCAAAATTAGGTGGAAATGTACCGATAGGTTTGCCATTGAGTTTGGATAACAATAATTATAATTTAGCGATTGTCGGAATTATTTTTTCTCCTACCGAAGCCAAAATGCACACTATTTTGGGCGTAGAAATTCCTCAAGTTTTGCAAAACGAACTCTTTACACTTACAGGAACAGGTTTGGGAATCCGTCCGAATGGTTTTTGTGCTGATACAGAGGGCAGAATTTCACTTTCTAGTGACAAAACCTTGAAAATTTCGAATGATTTAGTTTTGATTTTAGAAAAAGGGCAACAAAATACGTATGCAAATTTTAGTTGTAAAGGAATTGAAAAAGTTGCTTTAAAAGGTAATTTGGAATGGTCAAGAAACAAAATTTTGCCCTATCAAGATAACAAAGTAGTTCAGAATGAAAACAAGAAACTAAAAGCAAACTTTCAAACTGAAATCGAACAGGCTGGAGAATGGATTTTTGAAGCTGATTTTAATTACCCTTCTTTTGTGTTGCCTTCTGCTCAAAACTTGGTCTTTGCTGCGCCTTCTTTATCATTGGATTTATCAGGTAAAAAAACGCCTACTTCTGTCAAACAAAAACATCAAAAAGGGAATGATTGGGTCGGAGTTTATATTCAAAATTTGAGTGTAACGCTACCAAAAGTCTTTGAGAAAAACAAAAAGCCTTTAGTATTGGAAGCTGATGAATTTATTATTGACAAATTAGGTTTTTCTGGAAAAATTGATGCAAGTGGAGAGTTACTTTCTCTGAACGATGGAAGTGTTGATGATTGGGCGATTTCTCTTCAAAAATTCGGAATTACACTCAAAAACAGTTCGCTTTCTGGTGGACTTATGGAAGGAAAAGTCAAAATTCCTCTGACTGATGAAGCTCTAAGCTATGAAGGTTCTATTAGTCAAGCTAATCAAAATGGAGATGCTAATTTTGTTTTCTCGGTCATAACAAATGAAGATTATTCGGTTTCGGCTTGGATGGCTACTTTAGATTTAGAACAAGATTCTGAAATTACCATCAAGCAAGAAAACAATAAATGGCGTGTTAATGCTGTCTTAAATGGAGCTATAAGTGTAAACTGGGAAAATGGAAAAACCAAAAATTCGGAAGGACAAGAAGAAGAATTGAAGGAAAATAATGTTTCTAGTTTTTCACTTCCTAATCTTCGTTTCGAAGAACTTGCTTTAAAAAGTGGTTCTAACAAACTCATTCAATCTTTTGGAAAATTTCAATTAGATAATCCAAATGAGTCACAGAGTCGTTTAGCAGATTTTCCTTTGTCTTTGCAGGAAGATGGTATAAAACTGGTTACTCTTCAATTGGATGGAAAAGAAGCTTATGGAATAGAATTATCACCAGAATTGACACTTATCAATCTTGCAAACGGAATAAAAGGAGGGACTACATTTACTGTTTTTGCAACTTATGATAAAAATTCGAAGAAGCTTAGTTATAAAAAAACAACTCTCAATAGTATTGACCTTGATGTAGATATTGGAGTGGCTAAGTTTGATGGAATGGTTGATATTTATAAACAAGACCTCACTTTTGGAAACGGATTTAGAGGATCTGTAGGAGTTAATATTAGGGAATTGGTACAGGTTGATGCTACTTTACAGATTGGAAAAACACTGTCTATCAAAGACAAAAATAATCAAGTTACCGAAGAAGGTTTTAGGTATTGGTATTTTGATGCTATGGCATCTATTCCAGGTATTCCGATGACTACATCTTTATCTGCCTATGGTTTTGGTGGTGGAGCGTGGTACAATATGAAACGAGGAGAAGCACCAACGGCAAAATCTTTTAACGATTTTAATAAAAAAGAAGAAGGAGAGGAAGAAGAGTTTAATCCAAATGCAGGTCAGACCGTTTCGGGTACTACATTTACACCTGAAAAAGGTAAAATTGGCTTTAAAGCTAATATGGTTATAGGACTTTCAGGAGGCAAAGATGCTGCTGCTAGTTTCAATGCTGATTTGGGCTTTGAGGTATTTATGAGCAATCACGCTACAAAAGGACTTGCTTTGGATTCACTTGTCTTAAAAGGTGATGGTTATTTTATGCAACCGATTGATATGAATATGGCTGAAAAAGTTAATGCAGCAGCAAAAGTTTCAGTCAGAATACAAGTTAATGCTGAAATGCCCTCTTTCCACATGGCTGGTAAAATTGATGTAAATGTAGGAGAAGACATTATAACAGGTGGTGGAAACCTTGAGCTTCATTTCCAACAAGATGAATGGTACTTATTGTTGGGTAGATGGTCGCTAGACCAAGCCATGCAAGATGAGCCTTGGCTTGATAAGGACAATCGTCTGAGTATGGATGTTGATTTATTAGGTATGAAGATTAATTACTATGGTTATTTTATGATGGGAAAATCTGAAAAAGTCCCTAAATATTTACCTTCTCCTCCTAAAGAAGTACGTGAAGCACTCGGAATTGGTTTAAAAGAAGAAGCACAAAATCCTAATGTAGCAAAGGGGGCTGCTTTTGCTATGGGAATGGGCTTTAAAAGAGAATTTGATGCGAAATTTTTATTTTTAAGTGCTGATTTTAAAATGTTTGCAGGTTTTGATATTGTACTTGCAAATCTAAAAGGAGAAACATGTAATAACAACTCAAAATTTGGAATCAATAATTGGAGAGCAGCAGGGCAAGCCTCTGGTTATCTTGATGGTAGTGTAAACTTCAAAGGCAAAATTTTGGGTAAAGAAATAGACCGTCCATTAATAAGCTTAAAAGCTGCTGCACAAATAGACGTAGAAGCACCAAACCCTAGCTATATGAGTGGAGCTTTTTTAGTAAAAGGAGGTCTTTTAGGAAATCGTATCAAAATAAAAATAAATTTTGACTTTGAGTTTGGAGAAAAATGTACATATTCAGGAAAAGCAAAGAATCCATTTGATGACTATCCTATCATTTCTCAAATTGCTCCAAAAGAAGGCTCTAAAAAAGCAAGCGTAATGACTGACCCAAGTGTTTCATTTAACTTGGCAATCGATAGAGATGAAACAAAAAAAGAAACAGTAAAATATTATAACACGTATCAACTTATTGTTCCTGCTGAAGGTGAAGAGGAGCAAGATGATATAACTGTCATTTCTGTTCGCTTAGAAAAGGCTGAATTATCCTATCAAGAAGGAGGAAAAAAAGTGCTTGTTGAAGGGAAAGTAAATTTAAGCCAAGACGAAAAAGAAGCCTATTTTGTAGCAAAAGATGCCTTAAAACCAACTACAAAATATACGTTTTATGTAGAAGTTTCAGGTTGGGAACGTAATATTGAAAGTGGTGTTCAGACAAAACTTGTAACAAAAGATAAATCAACTTCTTTCACAACAGATAAAGGATTAGATGAAATTCCTCAAGATCAGATTGTAAGTGCAGAACCATTTGATAGAGAACGTTTTGCCTTTAAAGGTGCAAGGTCAGGAAAGATAAAACTCACAAAATCTATTTGTGATCAACCACTTTTTGATAAAATGCCTATTTATGAAGGCTCTGTTACTTTTGTATCTCGTTTTACAGACCTTGAAACAGGGGAAAGTATTGACACAAAGAATGTAACTTGTAATGCTGATGAAGTGAATTTCCAAATTCCAGAACTAAAAGAATCTACTATTTATGAAATCAGTATTATTAGAATTGAGAGTAAAGCAGCGGCTGATAAAATATCAGCAGGAGCTAATACCAAGGATGTAGAAAAAAATATTGGTGGAAATAGTATGGCATATTATACATCTCTCAAAGCAAGTCGTAATTCTAAAAAACAAGTTGAAGACATACTTTTAACCTATCATTTCAAAACTGGTAAGTTTAAAAATCTGCAATCCAAAATATATTCAATGAGTATCAAACAAGCAGAGTTAGCCACAATTTCGATAGGAAATAATAAGCGTGCCGAAGTAGCAATGATTGCAGTTCAATGTGATGAACCAATTGATATTGTAAGTGCGTATGGATATGTTCAATCAACAAGAAAACTAGGCTTTGGAGATAATCCTTATTTGAATCCACCAACACTAAATGGCATTGGTTTAATGACAGCTCATCAAAACGAAAATCAGTTTCCACAAGAGTATGCAACATCACATTTTGGAGCTGCTAGTATAGAATCTAATTTTGGATTAAATGTTAAGATGAAAATGCATTATTTTCAATTTTCAAAGGATCGTTATTCTGAGGATTATAAATTTGGAAAAAATAAGACTTTCCCAAGTCCTATTACATCTAAGTACCTAGAACAAAAAAATACAATTATGTTCTATCGTCCTAAATACCAAAAAGTATATAAAATTGGTACTAATAGAAAGGCTGGGCTTTATCCAAATACATTATTTAAGCCAAAAGGAATAACTTATACATTGCCTATAAAACTGCTTTCACACCATGAGATTGAGAAAGCAAAAGCGAAAGCTCCTAAGCAAAATTTGAATCTAGGAGGAATGAATTTACAAATAAATGTCCCAAAACCTCCAAAAAATCAGTTTCAACCAGATTTTGAGAAGGCTAGTAATGCAAAATTCTATATTCCAGTTATTGAGTACAGAAATTATATTTTAGCTAAAGATATTGAATTGACCAAAAAGACTATAGATAACTTTAGCTGGTCACTTATGCAAACGTTTAGTGGTTTACGAAACTCCTTCGAAAGACCTTTGTATTTAACAGGTTCGCACAAATATACTATCAATATTGGAGGAAAAAACTTCATCTATAAAATCAAAAATCCTTCAGGTATTTCTATCAAAAATTAAAATCCATTTTAAGAAACTAGAAAATCTGTGTTCTGCACACAACAGAACACAGATAAAATCAAAATTAAATCAAAAAGAATCGTTGATGGCTTCTTATGAGTTTCAACGCTGATTTATAAATAAAAAACAATGAAAAATATAAATAAAACTGTTGTTGGTGTCTCCACCAAAATCACTAAAACAATACTTTTAGCTCTCCTCTTTTTGGGTTTGCCTCTATCTTTTGCAGTTGCACAAGATACTGACCCTTTCAAAGATACAGTAAATATTCAAGCAATAGGACGTTTTACAGGCTCGGAAGTGTTGTTGCGCTTTGCTCCTTCTTCGCCTTTGCTTTGGCGCACCATGCACAAAAACAAAATTGGTTATACAATAGAACGAATGTATGTTGGTAATGGCGATTTCAAAACTGAAAAAATTACGCAAAGTCCTATTTTGCCTTACACATTGGAAGAATGGAAAACTAAAACCAATACAGATAATGCGTATGTAACAGCAGCAGCAGAATCAATGTATGGAACTGTTTCTGTCAATACTAAAGAAATAGCATCACCTTTCGAAGCTGCTCAACAGACAGAAAATGAGCTACAAATGCGTTATGCTTTTGCAATGCTTTCGGCTGATATGGAAAAAGAAGCTGCACAAGGTTTGGGTTTATCTTTCAAAGATGATTTTCAAAAGACAGATGGTTTTGCTATTTATTCTATTTATCCTTCTCAAAAAATAGACGGAATGGAAGTAGATACAGCGATTGTAAGAATTGATTTTACAGAAAAATATGAACCCTATCCTGTTATTGGAGTTTCAACAGAGGAGAGCGAACACGCCGTTACAATAATTTGGGATAAAGATGGAAATGATACTTTTTCAGCTTTTAAAATAGAAAAATCAACTGATGGAAAGACTTTTTTTGCACTCAATGAAAATCCAAGTATTACCGATCAAGATATTCCCTATAATTTTCATATCGATTCTGTTTCTCAAAATTATCAAAAGGCGAGGTATAGAGTAATTGGAATTACACCTTTTGGAGATGAAGGTTTGCCTTCCGAAGTTGTTGAAGGACAAGGAATAGATTTATCTGTTGCTGCTGGTTTTGGTGGAATTTTTACACAAACTTTGCCTGATGGTTCTGTAAAAATAATGTGGGAAACAATAGGCGAACAATCTGATTTGGAAGGGTATTTTGTAGCAAAAGCGTTAGATGTTGGACACGAATTTATTTATATCAATGAAAAACCAATACGCTCAAAAGGTAAGAATAACGAATTTATAGACACAAATCCAGAAGAGGTTTTCAATTCTTATTATACCGTTTATGCTCACGACAAAAATGGAAATATCTCAAAATCAATGACTACAATGCACACTATTGTAGATAGCATTCCACCACAAACACCAAAAAATCTAAAAGGAACAATCGATAGTTTGGGAATTGTAAGACTGAACTGGGAAGAAGGAACAGAAGCCGATTTGAGAGGATATAGAGTGTATTATGCCAATGCAGAAAAAAGAGAATTTGTACAACTGACTGTTTCTCCGATTGCAAATGATGTTTTTTTAGATACAATTTCTCTGAATACACTTTCAAACAAAATCTATTACAAAATTGCAGCGATTGATTTGCGTTATAATGCTTCTGATTATTCTGAAATTTTAGAATTATCTAAACCTGATACTATTCCACCGACTTCGCCTTTTATTGCTTTTTATGAAGTAAATGATAAAGGAATAAAATTAGATTTTAGAAGAAGTAGTAGTTTAGATGTAGTTTCTCATTCTATTTTGAGAAGAGAAAATGAAAATGACGAATGGCAAATTTTAAGCACTTTTGAAGATACAACTTCTCAGTTTTTGGACAAGAAAACCGAAAAATCAAAATGGTATCAATACGCCATTCAAGCAAAAGACCAATCTGAAAACTTATCTGCTATCACGACCATTACGCCCATTCAATTTTATGATAATGGAAAACAAAAATTTATACCAACTCTAAAAGCAGAGTTTTCAAAAAAGGAAAAACAACTTCGTTTGTTTTGGGAGGGAAAAGAATGGACAGAAAAGCAAGAACAAAAATTTCAAGTGATGATTTTGCGTAAAGAAAAGCAAGCCGAATTTATAGCACTAACGACCATTCAAGAAAATGAATACATAGATTATTCGCTTTACGACAATCAGAAAGGTTTTGTCTATGTCATAAAATTAATTTACGAAGACGGTTCAGAATCCGAATTGAGTAATCAAGTAAAAATTGATTTGAGATAAATTTACTTCCTATTAAAAAAACCTCGTTGACGGCTTCTTATGAGCCTCAACGACGGTTGATTATAAAAACTACTGCTTTATGAAACCTTTGTCTAAACTTCTTTTCTTGGCTTTTTTCTGTTGCTTTTATTTTACTGCAACAGCTCAAAACACAGATTCTACTTCATTAAATACTCAAAAGAAATCAAACCTTGTAAATTGGTACGGTTCGGTTTCTTCGTCTTTTAATGTCTATGGAGTGAGTGGAATTCCTCAGCGTTCGAATCCATTTTTTTGGAATGTAACTGGAAATTTTGGTTTGCGCTTAAAAGGTGGCATTGACTTGCCTTTTTCTTATACTTTAGGCAAACAACAGTTAGATTTTCAGCGTCCTTTTTTTCAATTTGGAATGAGTCCGAAATGGAAATTTATTACGCTACATTTGGGTTATCGCAATCTTACGTATTCAAATTATACACTAAATGGTCATACTTTTCTAGGAGCAGCCGTAGAAATTAATACTGGAAAGTTTCGTTTTGGAGCAATGAATGGTATTTTTAATAGTGATTTGCCACAACAGGAAGTAAGAGATTTGGCTTTACCTCGTTACAAGCGTCAAGGTTATGCCATAAAAGCAGGTTATGGAAATACACAAAATTTTGTGGATTTGGTGTTTTTTAAAGCAAAAGATGATTCTACTTCTATTTTTCGTCCGACAGATAGCACAGGCGTAACACCTGCCGAAAATGTAGCTTTAGGATTGGTGGGAAAACTCACTATTTTCAAAAAACTAACTTTAGATACAGATGTGGGAGTAAGTTTTTTTACTAGAGATTTGGCTTCTACTTCATTCCGTAATTTTGAATATACGATTGTTGACCCGAAGGCTTCTTCACGTATTTCGTATGCTGGAAAAATTGGTCTTTCGTGGAGAGCAAAATCTTATTCTTTAAAACTAGATTACGAAAGAGTAATGCCAGAATACCAAACTTTAGGAGCATATTTTTTCGCCAATGATATGGAACGGATTAGTTTAACTCCTTTTATTTCCTTAGCCAAAAACAAAATTTTAGTAAATGGAACGATTGGAATAATGCGAAATAATTTATTGAATACAAGAAGTGAAACCACTTGGCGAACTATCGGAAATTTGAATATAAATCTACTTCCAAAACCTCATTACGGCATTAATTTCAATTATACCAACAATACAAATAATCAAGAACAAGGAAATATTCCTCTTTCAGATTCTTTGAGGATTCGTAATACAGTTCAGTCCATTAGCGTTTCGCCATTTTATAATATAGTAAAAGATACTTCGCAGGTTCACACAATTTCGCTGTCTGCTGTCTATCAACAAGTAAATGATTTTAATATTTTTACTCAAGGTTTTGCATATATGAAAGCCTTAGTTTTTTCAATAAATCATTCTACACAATATATGCAGTCTGGTTTGTCGCTTAGTTCTGGTCTGAATTTTAATAGAGTAGAAGTCGCTAATTTGGAAAACCTCTTATATGGTTTTACGCTTGGCGCAGGAAAATCTATCTTCAAAAAAACTCTTCAATTAAATCTTGATGCGTCTTATAATCAAAGTATTGTAGATAAAATTGCTGATGGAAATGTCATTCAATCCAATTTTACAGCAAGTACAACTATCAAAAAACGTCATACTTTTTCTCTAAATTCTTCTGTAATTGCCAACTCTTCCAAATCATTTCAAGATTTTCAAGAGTTTAGAGGTGGATTTTCTTATGTTTTGAGGTTTAAGTAAGATGAAGTAACAGGATAAAAAAAGCCTTTATTATAAAAACAAAGGCTTTTCAAGTTTAATTTATACTCTAAATCCGATTACTAGAATATCATCAATTTGCTTTTCTTTTCCTGCAACTTGCCATTCTTTGAGTTCTCTTCGTAATGCCTCTTTTTGCTGCTTTGCAGGCAGATCAGAAATTTGTTTTAAGAAATTTTGGAAGCGTTTAGACATATACTTTCCTCCTGCTTCTCCTCCAAACTGGTCTTGAAAACCGTCTGAATACATATAAAAAGTGCTGTCTTCTTTTACATCAATGATATGTTCGGTAAAAGGTTTTTGCTTTATATTGAACCCTCCAATCGGAGAACGGTCGCCTTTAATACGTTCCATTTTTCCATCATAAATATGAAGAAGTGGATTATTAGCTCCTGCAAAAATTAGTTGTTTGGTAGTTTTGTCTATCGAACAAATAGTCATATCCATTCCATCTCTATTTTGAGTTTCTTCTTGTTTTAGATAACGACGAACGCTCTCGTTGAGTATGTCTAATATGGTTGCTGGTGATATAATGCCTTGAATTTCAACGGTTTCGTGTAATAAATTATTTCCGATTAAAGACATAAATGCTCCCGGAACGCCATGTCCTGTACAATCTACGGCAGCTATTATGATTTTATTGTTCATTTCTGTAGTCCAATAAAAATCACCAGAAACAATATCACGAGGTTTGTAAAAGATAAAACAATCCGAAAAATAAGAACAGACATCTTCTTCGGAAGGCATCATGGCATCTTGAATGCGTTTTGCATAATTGATACTTGCAGTAATATTTCTGTTTTTTTCTTTTATATTGTCATACGCTTGTGCTAGTTTTTGCTGTTGTGCTTCTAATTCATTGTTTTTGTCTAATATTTCATCTTTCTGCTTGACTACCTCAACGGTTCTTTGATCGACTAATCGCTCTAATTCTTTTTTGCTTTCTTTTAATGAATTGGTATAAAAACGAACTACCCAAAAGCTCAATCCAAAAATTAATAAAATTACTCCTATTTTTACTCCTAAAGTTTGCCACCAATGTGGATGAATCTCAAAATCAAAACTAGATATTTCTCCCCACTCTGCATCTTTTCCCACTCTTGAACGCACTTCAAAAATATATTTTCCAGCAGGCAAATTGGAATAATTCGCTTCTGTTTTTTGTGTAGGAGCAAGCCATTCTTTATCACTTCCTATCAATCGCCATTGGTATTCAATATCTTGAGGACTAGATACATTGGCTGTCGAGAAGCTGAAATTTATCTTGTTTTGCTCTGCATCTAATTCCAGATTTTGAGGTAAATTATTCCATTCAGAAAGTGAAGTATAATTATCTATGTAGATAGAATCTCTCCAGTTTGTTTGTTCTAAAAACAGATTTATTTCAGTCAGAAAAGTATGAGGAGCAACATATTTTTTCTCACTATCAAAATTACAACGGCTAATTCCTTTTATATGTCCAATCCAGATATTACCCTCTTTGTCTTCGTGAATAGCTTTTCCATTGGTTTCTTCGGCAAAAAGTCCGTCTTCTTTTGTATATTTTTCTACATTTATTATCTCTCCATTCGGTTTCAAATAAACCTTGTTTAATCCTCGCTGTGTACCAATCCAAAACTCATTTAATTTATCTTTTACGGGTAAAATAGAATACACCAAATTAGAGGAAAGACCTTGAGCAGTTTGATAAATCTGAAACTTTTCTCCATCAAAACGATTTAATCCACCTGTATAAGCTACAATCCAGACCACATCTCGTGCATCTACATGAAGCTGTAAAAGAAGATTATCTCCTAAGCCGTCTTTTTTTGCATAGCGTTTGAAGTTTGTTTCGGCTGTTCCTTTTCCGTCCCATTTTATAAGACCGTTGAATGTCGCAAGCCAATAATTTCCCTTTGAATCTTTGCCAATATCCATAACCGAATTGGCATCTGTTATCTCTTTTGTAAAACGATACTTGACTTTTTTAGTGTTCAAATCATAGCCTACCAAACCAGTAGTTTGCATACAAATCCAAAGAATATTATCTATTTTTACAAGATTTCTAATGTAGGCTTCTTCATCCAAACCAAAACGTTTGTTTACATTTTGAGCTGTAAATGTTCCTGTTGATTTATTTTCTATAATTTTCAAAATCCCTGTTGCACTTGCAGCAAAAATAGTATCTCTATAATTCCAAAAGGCCGATATTCTACCATAATTACTGTTAGCTTCCAAAACTCTCGAAACTTTATCTCTTTTATTTTCTTCTATGAGCATAATACCAGAACGATAACTTCCTACCCAAATTCGGTTTTGTTTATCACTAAGAACTGAAAAAATAACATTTCCTTCTAATCCTTCTTTTGGTGTAAAATTGGTAAATTTGTCGTCTGGAAGCCGTATAAGTCCTTCTCCGTGTGCTGCTACCCATACTGTTCCATATTTATCTTCGAAGAGAACTCCACTTTCTGCCAAAATTCCTTCTAATCCGTTTTCGTTGCTGTAGGTTTTGAGAAACTTTATCTTATCAAATTCTTCATCCTTTTCATCACCTTGATTTCTATTGTTTATATCTTCTTTTTCTTTTACTTTTAATTTATCAAAATCAATATTTTTTTCAAATACAAAGACTTTGTCTATTAAATGAGCCGAAACATACAATTTTTCATCGGTTGCTAACAAAACCTGCCAAGCAGAAACAGGCGAAAAGCCATCAGGAACTAATTCTTTAGGAAATTTTACTTCTTGTACTTCTTTCGTTTTTACATCAAAGTAATATAGTTTTGCTTTTTCATTTAATTCATCAGAAGACCAAATCCAATGATTACCATGATAATCTTGATGAGCAAGAATAAGTACTTTTTTAGTATCTAAATTTAATGAATCTGTATTTTGAGAATCTTTTGTTCCCAAAGAAATAAGAGCAGGATATTCTTTTTTTTCAAATTTTTGTCCATTAAACACAAATATATTTTTGCCAGCAGTAAGATAGGTTTGAAACTGTTTGGTATGCTTTAATGAAACAATAGCTGAGTTTGGTTGCTGAAATTCTACTTGATTGTATTTTTCAAATGTTTTCTGGTCTTTTGGTTTCCAATAAAGAGTATTTTCAATTCCTTCTCCTCCTCCAAAAGCTAATATCCAAACATTTCCCCATTTGTCTATCGAAAGATTTCCTCCTACTGATAATTTATCTTCTAATTCTGGATAAGAAACAACTTTTTTTCCATCGTAATGCGAAACACTTCTATTTTGGGAGAGAATCCAAATACTAGAATCAGCAGCAGCAGCGATAGCACTAATTAGATTACTATTTAATCCATCTTTTTCATCAAAAACTCTATATTTGCCTTGTTCTAAAAGACCAATTCCACCCCCATTTGTACCTACCCAAACTCTGCCCTGCAAATCTTCCGTAACTGCTTGTGGAGAAGGAATTTCAGACTGTGGCAAACCGTGTTTTATTCCATAATTTCTGAAAAAATATTGTTGTGCAGACACAGAAAAACAGCCTAAAAAACTGTTTAGGAGTAAGACAAGCAATAAAGAATGAAAGTATTTCATAAAATTGTATTAGCTATAAAACAAAGAAATTATAGCATCAAGAAATAGAGATAAAACAGAAATATAACAGAAACAAAAATAACTAAATACGAGTATAATTTATCAACAATAGCTCAAACTGATAGTAAAAATAGATGAAGAAACCTCTAAAAAAAATGTATTTCTCTCAAAATCTATCTGTCTTAAAGTAAAATGATTTACTTCCCTAATTGTTTGGAATAAGGTTAAACAAAATTAACCTTTTTTTGCAAGAAAAAAAATTTATTATATTATTTATACTTCTTACACTTTAAATCCAATTACGAGTACGTCATCAATCTGATGTTCATTTCCAGATTTCTTCCAGTCTTCAAACTCTTGTGCTAATTCTTTCTTTTGCTTTTTAATAGGTAATGATGAAATAGATTGCAAATAATTTTGAAAACGCCTAGACATATATTTTCGTCCTTCTAATCCTCCAAATTGGTCTTGAAAACCGTCTGAATACATATAAAAAACGCTGTCTTCTCGTGGGATAATGATATGTTCGGAAAATGGTTTTTGTCCGTGTTTGTCGAATCCACCAATTGGAAAACGGTCACCTTTTATGATTTCTGTCTTTTTATCATGAACATGAAGAAGTGGGTTTTTTGCACCTGCAAAAGTCAGCACTTTAGTCTGTTTATCTATCACACAAATCGACATATCCATTCCGTCACGGTTATTGGTTTGGTCTTGATTAAGATGGCGACGAACATTTTCATTGAGCGCATCAAGAATCTTAGCAGGAGAAAGAATACGCTGACTTTCTATTATTTCGTACAAAAGATTACTTCCAATAACAGACATAAACGCCCCCGGAACGCCGTGTCCTGTACAATCTACAGCAGCAATGACAGTTTTGTTTTCTACTTCCGAAATCCAATAAAAATCGCCAGAAACAATATCACGAGGTTGATAAAATATAAAGCAGTTTTCTATAACCGTTTTTACTCTTTCATCATTGGGCAACATCGCATCTTGAATTCGCTTTGCATAATTGATACTTGCCGTAATATTTTTGTTTTTCTCTTGAATATTATCATACGCATCGGCTAGTTGAAGTTGTTGAGCTTCCAATTCGTGATTCTTATTTACTACTTCTATTGTTCGTTCTTCTACTAAATTAGCAAGTCGTTTTTTACTAGCTTCTAAGCTACTTGTACGCCATTTTATTAATCCTACTATAATTCCTATTAGTAAAATAAATCCAATAATTCGTGCTGTCCAAGTCTGATACCAATAGGGTTCTATTCTAAACTCAAAGCTAGTTTCTTCTCCCCATTCTCCGTCTGTTCCTAGTCTTGAACGAACATGAAAAATATATTTTTTAGCAGTAAGGTTTGAATACGTAGCTTCTGTTTTTTGAGTAGGAGTAAGCCAAGTTTTATTAAACCCTTCTAACCACCATTGATATTGAATAGCCTTTGGATTGGAAAAATCGGCTGAATAAAAATCAAAATTAAGTGTGTTTTGGTCTGCCTCTAACTCTAAATTTTGAGGTAAATTATTCCATTTTGAAAGCGAATCAAAATTATCTATATATACAGAATCTCTCCAATTGGTCTGTGTTAAAGACAAATTTACTTCATTAATAAAGGTTTTTGGAGCAACAGATTTTTTGTTTTTTGAGAAATCACATTTCGTAACTCCGTTTAGATGTCCTACCCAAATATTTCCTTTACTATCTCCAAGAATTGCTTTTCCATTTGATTCGTCTCCAAAAAAACCGTCTTCTTTTCCATATTGCTCTACTCGCATTAGTTTCCCATCTGTTCTAAAATAAGCTTTATTTAGTCCTCGCTGCGTTCCTAGCCAAAACTGGTCTAGCGTATTTTTTACTGGAAAAACAGAATAAATAATGTCAGAGGAAAGTCCTTGAGGAGTTTGATAGATTTGAAATTCTTTGCCATCAAAACGATTCAGTCCACCTGAATAAGCTACAATCCAAACTATATCCCTTCTATCAATATGAATTTGAAGTAGAAAATTATCTCCTAATCCGTCCTTTGTTGTAAACCTTCTGAAATTTGATTTTTCTATACCTTTTCCGTCCCATTTTACTAATCCTGAAAAAGTAGCTATCCAATAGTTACCTTTCGAATCTTTCTTTATGTCAATTACAGTATTTCCTCCTAATTCATCATTTCCAAATTTATACAAAACACGATTTGTTTTTAAATCGTAACCTACAAGCCCAAAACCTTGTGTACATATCCATAAAATAGAATCTATTTCGACTAAATTCCTTGTGTAAGTAGCAGCAGGAATTTCAAATTTTTGATTGATAATTTTGGTAGAGAATGTTTCTTGTTCTTTGTCTTTTGTAATTTCCAATATTCCCAATCCTGTAGCAGCATACGTAGTATCTTCTTTATGCCAAAATGCTGACATTCTAGCAAAAACGGTAGGGGGATTCAATACAGAAGTAAATTTTTTGTCTTTATAGAAAGAAATACCACCATCAGAACTACCCAGCCAAATTCTATTTTTTTTATCTTCTCCTAATCCAAAAATAACTCGCCCTTGCAAACCGTCTTTAGGCGTAAAATTAGTAAAGCGTTCTTCTGGTAATTGTACCATTCCGTTACCACGAGTTCCTAACCAAATAATGCCATACTTGTCTTCAAAGATAACTCCACTACCAGCCAAAAAGGTATTCAAACCATTTGCTGAACCATAACTTGTAATGAACTTACGGTTTTTATCGAAGACGAAGACTAAGTTTATTGGGTGAGCTACTACGTAGAGTTTTTCATCTGAAGAAACAAAACTTTGCCAAGAAAAATTTGGAGCTGCACCTGTTGGAATTAGGTTTTGAGGAAATTCTATTTTATCATATTTTTTGCTTTTACTATCATAGAACACCAAGTTACCAAATCCTGTAGTTGCATCAACTGCCCAAATAAAGTGATTTTTGTTTTTGTCTTGATGTGATAAAAACAAACTTCTGTCTTGATAAAGAGAATCAAATAATGGTGTTTTTGGATAGATTACTTCCTCAAATTTTTTTCCATTAAATAAGAATAATTTTTTGTTATGAGAGAGATATGTTTGAAAATTAGCAGTATGTTTTATAAATGTAGTGGTGGTTTGAAGGTTTCCAAGATCTGCCTGTTTGTATTCTCTAAATGTTTTTTCGTCTTTTGGTTTCCAATATACTATATTACTAGCACCATTTCCAATAGTAGAAATCCAAACATTTTGCCATTCGTCTATTGAAAGTACTCCTCCTAATACTATTTTTCCATTGAGTTCTGGAAAGGAAGTAAAATTAGTTCCGTCGTATTTTGAAATATTTTTATTTAGAGAAAGAACCCAGATATTTCCTTGTTTGTCTTCCACAACGCTACTCAATACATTGCTACTCAATCCATCTTTTATTCCAAAAATTCTGTATTTTTCTTGTTCCAAAACGGCAAGTCCTCCTCCATTTGTTGCTACCCAAATTCTACCTCTGGAGTCTATCAAAGCTCCTTGTGGCGATGGAACTTCTGATTGTGGCAAGCCGTGTTCTAAACCAAACGTTCTGAATAAATATTGTTGTCCGAACAAATTAGAAGGCAGCCAAAAACAGCAACTAATTAAAATAATAAAGAAGGCATATAAATTTTTCATGCAAAATGGTTTTCCTGTATTTTTCTAAATGCTAATCTTAACAATAGTTTATGAAAAAAAGACTTTCATAGGATTTATTTTTTTCGGAATAGGAATATTTTATTATTTGAAGAGAAAAATTAAATCTCTACTGAATATCTAACCAAACTACTCTTTTAAAGACAGATAAGCAATAGAAAAGTAAATAATTTGCTTTTTTTAAAAGTAAAATCAAATTCTAATACGAAAGTATTACAAATAATAATAGCTTTGTTGCTGCAAAAACAGATAGGTTTACGTCTAACAAAAGTAATTGATTAAATAGCAGATAATTTATATCAAAATAGATATGTCGCCAACAGCTTTTAACTCTCAGAAACACAGTATTTTAGCGATAATTAATATTTGTAGCCTATTTTAAAATCATTTCACTTTCTCTTAATGTATTTAAAAAACAATTTTCAACTTAATTTTATGTCTTTAAATCCAATCTTGAAACAAAATTTTCTTTCGTCGTGCTTTTTGTTTAATTTTCTATTCATTTTTACATTCAGCCTTTTTTGTAGTCTTCCTGTTTTTTCTCAAAATACAGCTACTACTTCCATAAAAAAACATACCATTAGTGGTTTCGTTAGAGAAGCCGAAAGTTCGGAAACGCTTATCGGAGTAAGTATTTATAATCCCAAAACAAAGCAAGGAACAGTTACAAATAGTTACGGATTTTACTCGCTTACACAAGCAGAAGATACCGTTTCTTTGATTTATTCGTATATCGGCTATAAAGCACAAGCACATAAAATTATTCTAAACAAAGACATAAATCTTGATATTTCTCTGGATTTTGATAGCGCACTTCAAACCGTTGTTATTGTGGCAGATAAAGATTCTGAACCGATTAGCGAACAAGTTCAGATGAGTCAGATTAGTATTCCTGTTCGAACAAATAAAAGATATTCCTGCTCTTTTGGGAGAAAAAGATGTCATAAAAGCTCTTCAATTACTGCCCGGTGTTCAGGGTGGAACAGAAGGAAGTTCAGGGCTTTATGTACGAGGAGGAAATAATGATCAAAATTTGATTTTGCTAGATGAAGCTCCTGTTTATAATGCTTCTCACTTATTTGGTTTCTTTTCTGTTTTTAATGGCGATGCTATTAAGCAAGTTGAGCTTACAAAAGGTGGTTTTCCTGCTCGTTATGGTGGTCGGTTGTCGTCTGTTTTGGATATGCGTTTGAAGGAAGGAAACAAAAATAAAGTGTCTGGAGAAGGTGGAATTGGTCTTATTTCATCAAGATTACTTTTAGAAGTTCCTGTTGTGAAAGACAAATCTTCTTTTATTATTTCTGGTAGGAGGACATATTTAGATGTACTCACTCGTCCGTTTATGCCGTCAGAATTTACGGTAGGTTATTACTTTTATGATTTGAATGCAAAATTTAATTACGATTTTAGTAGAAAGGATAAGCTATTTGTTTCTGGATATTTTGGTAGAGATAAATTTTATGCACGAGATAATTATAGTTTCAATAATCAAAATGAGAGTTTTGAGTCAGGTATAAATTGGGGAAATGCAACAACGACAGTTCGTTGGAATCATCTTTATAATAATAAGTTATTCAGTAATTTATCATTGATTTTTAGTGATTACAAATTTATGATTTTTAGTGAAGACAATTACAATAATGAAAATTATTACTTGAAATATACGTCAAATATTCGTGATTATAGCATAAAGTACGATTGGACATATTACCCTTCTCCTAACCATACAGTTCGTTTTGGAATGCAAAGTACGCTTCATCGTTTTACGCCAAGTGCATTTGTCATCAAAGAACCTGATTTTGAATATGATCCTTCCAAGAATACAAAGTACGATGTTATCGAATCGGCTCTTTATGCAGAAGACGATTGGCAGGTAACAGACAAATTTAGAGTAAATGCAGGTTTGAGATTGAGTAATTTAATTGATGTAAGTGAGAAGAACGAAAATGAAGAAAACAAACACTATTTTGGAATCGAACCACGTCTTGCAGCAGCTTACAGGCTTACAAATACATTTGCTATAAAGGGTTCGTATGCACTAATGAATCAATATATTCATCAGCTTTCCAATACTGGAATCGGACTTCCGACAGATTTATGGGTACCTTCAACGGCAAAAGTTCGTCCTCAACAATCTCAACAAGTAGCAGCAGGAATAGCGAAAGATTTCAAACAGTCGGGTCTTACTTTTTCGGTGGAATCGTATTACAAAATCTCTAGAGATGTAATTGGATATAAAGAAGGTGCAAGTTTTTTGTTGATAGATGATCCTTATAGTTCGGACTCTTTTGACTGGCAAGAAGACATTACTCGTGGAAAAGGGCGTGCGTATGGATTAGAGTTTTTATTGCAAAAAAAGAAAGGAAAATTCACAGGTTGGGCAGGTTATACGCTTGCCAAAACGGAGCAACAGTTTGATGATTTGAATAATGGAAAGTGGTTTTCTCCTCGTTTTGATATTCGACACGATTTTTCTATTACAGGAAGTTATAAATTTAACGATAAAATTAGCTTATCTACCAATTGGGTTTTTCGTACTGGTGCGCCTGTTACGATGCCAAAAAATTCGTTTAATCCGTTCCTTCATACTCCAAATGCAGGAGGTGCAAATAGTTTTAGTTTTATCGGTTCAGTGGCTAACTATGGAGAAAGAAATAGTTTCAGAATGGCAAATTACCACCGTTTGGATATTGCTGTTCAGTTTAAGAAAGAGAAAAAATGGGGGACAAGAACATGGGAAATTGGAGCGTACAATGCTTACAGTCGTATGAATCCATTTTTTTATACGATTAATAGCAGGCAGGTAAACGGACAAAACATAGAAAAAGTACAAAAAGTATCGCTCTTTCCTTTTATTCCTTCGGTTACTTATAACTTTAAATTTTAGTGTTTATAGTTCGCTCGTGAGGACACGAGCAACGGTAGAATAATTTTTTACAAACAAAAAACAACCATTGCTCGTGTCCCCACGAGCGATTTAAAACATAATAGAACAAATGAAAAATACAATAAAAATCATTTTCTTCATTTCAATCAGTCTTTTTTTTCTTCCAAGTTGTAGTAATAATTTTTTGGAAGATGTAGATGTAAAGGGCGACGATCAAATTGCAGTAGTAGGATTTATTTCTCCTGACGACTCGCTCGTTCAGATTGCCCTTTTTAGAGCTATCGGAATTGGAACAGGAAAAGACCCTAATGATATAAATTATATCAAAAATGCAATAGTTCGAATTTCGGACGGACAAAATAGTTATACTATGAATTATGGAACAAATCCGTATGCTTTTGAAAATATTGATGTAGGAGGAGGAGGAAGTGTTTTGCGTTCTGACAAACCTCAATTTACCTATCAATTAGAAAATGCCATTTTAAATGTAAGCGAGGGAAAAACGTATTTTATAGAAATAGAAACCGATAAAGGAGAGAAATTAAGTGCAAACTGTACTGTTCCTGTTGGAAAAGTAATTCCTATAGTTACGCTTACGAAGTTTAATGAACAAGAGTATAACTATGAAGCAGAATGGAAGGACGATTTGAACATAATCAATTATTATAGATTAGATGCTTATCAAACTTCTGTTTCAGTTACGTATGACTCTAATACAGGTCAGCCGATTAGTAATCTTGAACAAACGAGGTCTGTTGATTTCTATGACAATTATTTCAAAACCCAAGAAGGAAGAAGTATCATAAATTATAAATCACCGAGTTGAATTTATATCTATAATTATACAAACTCTAATCCTAACTTTCCAAGTCCTACACTTCCCAAACCTTATGTTACTACTTTCTTAATAAAATCTGACGAAAATTATTATCGCTACCACAAAACCGTTGAAGAAGCGTACAATAGTGAAGGCAATCCGTTTGGAGAACCCATCATTATCCATTCTAATATAAAAAACGGAATTGGTTGTTTTGGAGCTTATAATAGCAGCAAAGTGATTACTGAAATGGAGTAATTTTATCTTACTTTTCATTTCTTGAAAACTGTTCATAAACTCTTGCATAAAGAATTATGAACGGTTTTTTTATGTTTTACTATTTTGATAATTATCCAAAATGTAAAATAAACTTTACAAAAAGACAACTAAATTTTACTTTTTGTCGTTATTGCTTTACAATTAGCTACGCTGAATATTTATTTCAAAATTATTAATCTTAATTTTTAACTACTATGAATATCACAAAAAAGAAATCGAAAAATCAAATGTATAGTTTTATTCTTATTCCTCATGTCTTCAAGAAAATAGGTTACGTGGGAGCAATTATTTTCTTTATCCTTTATCACATTTTTCGTTACGTACTGACTGAATATAGTTTCTTAGGTTTACCATTTTATAGTCTAATGCTTTTCTTTATGTTAATTATAGCAGTTTCAAAGGAGGAAGTGGAAGATGAAATGACTATTCAAATAAGAGCATATTCCTATTCTTCTGCGTTTCTTGTGGCAGTAATATATGCTATTATTCAACCTTTATTAGCTATTATGGTTAGCTACTTTAAGGAGGTAGCAAACTTTCATTACTATTCTGTAGGAATAAGTCATCTACTTTGGTTTACACTTCTTCAACAAATTATAGTGTTTAACAGGCTAAAAAGGAAACAAGATTTGGAAGAATAATATAATCAACTATGAAAAACACATTAAAAGTAGAACGAGCAATTTTGAATATCACACAAGAAGAACTCGCTCAAAAAATAGGCGTTTCTAGACAAACGATTAGTTCGATAGAAAAAAATAAATATGTTCCCTCTACTGTTTTGGCTTTAAAATTATCTCAATTATTCGAAAAACCAGTCAATGAAATATTTGAATTAGATGAGGAAGATTGAACTGCAAAAATATTTTTCAAAACAAACTTTCAAAACTTTCAATTTTATTTGAAAGTTTTGTTTTTTTGCGTACATTTGTCTTAAATGTAGCTCACTCTTTAGAGTGAGAAGCGCATCAAGTTCAACAAAGCACGCATTATAATTCAGACATAATTACATAAATTTATGAAAAACAAAAATATATTTTGGCTTTTAGCAGGAATTCTGAATTTATTTTCAGCACTTTTACATACGTTTGCAGGACAAACAGAATTAATAAATCCGTTGCTTTCAAGTAATTTGGAGAATCAAATCCAGATTGAATTGCTTGCCGTTTGGCACATGATAACCTTGTTTATGTTCTTTACCTCTGCTGTTTTTGTTTATAATTATTCGAAAGCAAAACTAGAGTGCAAATCCGTAATTCAGTTTATTAGTTATGTATATTTTCTTTTTTCTGTATCTTTTATTGGCGTAAGTATAATGAATCAAACACTTGCTCCTCAATTTATTTTATTATTACCTATCGGAATTTTAGGATTAATTGGAGTCAGAAAATACAAATCAGTTTAGTTTTTTATTACTATTTATCAATCCTTATTCTTTACAAAAATGAAAAATAAAACAACGAACAAAAAAGTAATTTTAGCAGGAGGAACTGGTTTTGTAGGAAAATATCTTCAAAAAAAGTTTTCAGAATTAGGTTATGAGGTCATTATAATTGCAAGAAGTACGCACATTAATTGGAAAAATCCAGATGAAATAACGGAAGCCTTAGAACATTCTGAAATGCTTATAAATCTGGCAGGAAAATCAGTTGATTGTCGGTACAATGACAAGAATAAAAATGAGATAATGAACTCCAGAACAGAAACGACAAAAATCTTAGGAGAAGCTATTCAAAACTGCAAATTTCCACCCAAAATATGGTATAACTCTAGTACAGCGACTATTTACAGACATGCAGAAGACAGACCCATGACAGAGCAAAATGGAGAAATCGGAACAGGTTTTTCGGTTGATGTAGCGACAAATTGGGAAAAGGAATTTTTTGGTTTTGAGTTAGAAAAAACAAGACAAATAGCATTACGAATGGCAATTATTTTAGGTAAAAATGGAGGTGCAATTCCACCAATTAAAAATATTGTTCGTTTTGGTTTGGGAGGAAAACAAGGGAATGGAAATCAGATGTTTAGCTGGCTGCATATTCAAGATTTGTATAGAATTATTCTGTTTTTGAAAGAAAACGAAAATTTAGAAGGAGCTTTCAATTGTTCTTCTCCTAATCCTGTAACAAATAAAGAACTCATGAAAACGTTTAGACAGAAAATGAATATGCCTTTTGGGTTTCCTTCGCCAAAATTTTTGTTAGAAATAGGTGCTTTTATCATTCGCACCGAAACTGAACTGCTGCTGAAAAGTTGTTGGGTAATTCCAGAACGTTTGCAAAATGAAGGTTTTGAGTTTGATTATCCAGACTTAGGAAATGCGATTGAGGATAGTTTGTAATTTCAATTACCACTAAGGCACTAAGAGAATAAACAGAGCCACAAGGAATTACAAGTTACTGAGTGAAGGTTGTAATTTCAATTACCACTAAGGCACTAAGAAAATAAACAGAACCACAAGGAATTACAAGTTACTGAGTGAAGGTTGTAATTTCAATTACCACTAAGGCACTAAGAAAATAAACAGAACCACAAGGAATTACAAGTTACTGAGTGAAGGTTGTAATTTCAATTACCACTAAGACACTAAGAGAATAAACAGAAACACAAGGAATTTCGAATTGCTAATTTCAATTTTATTATGATGCAAAAACTCAAAAAAATACTTTTTCGTTTTATCGGAATTTTGTTTGTTCTCTATATTTTACTTTGTGGCTTGCTTTACTTTTTTCAAGAAAGACTAATTTTCTTTCCCTCCAAATTAGAGAAGAGTTATGTTTTCAATTTCGATATTCCCTTTCAAGAAATAACAATTCCTACAAATGATAGCATAAATCTTCACGGAGTCTTATTTCACGCTAAAAAATCAGATAAATCAGTTTCTGCTGAAAAGAAGCTCATTTTTTATCTTCACGGAAATAAAGGAGCAGTCAATTCGTGGTCTAGTGTGGCTGATGTTTATACTAATTTGAATTATGATTTATTTATTTTGGATTATCGTGGTTATGGAAAAAGTGAGGGCAAAATTTATAGTCAAGAACAGTTTTTTGATGATGTGCAAACAGCTTATGATTTTGTGAGAACAAATAAAAAATACAAAGAAGAAAATATAATTATTGTAGGTTATTCTGTCGGAACGGCTTCTGCTGCTATGCTTGCTAGTAAAAACAATCCGAAAACTCTTGTTTTGCAAGCTCCCTATTTTAGTCTTACCGATATGACGAAGCGAAGATTTCCATTTGTTCCTACTTTTTTACTCAAGTATGAATTTAATACGGCTCATTTTTTATCTCAAAACAAAGTTCCTACGTATATTTTTCACGGAACAGATGATAGAGTAATTCCTTATGAATCTTCTTTGTTGATAAAAGAATATATTGAAAATAAGGAAAATAATTTGAAAGGCAAAGTAAATAACAATTTTAAAAATATCGAATTTATTACTTTACCCAATCAGGGACATGGAGGAATACATAACAATCCTATTTTTTTGAGGAAGTTGAGAGAGATATTGTAATATCTTTATGATTCTTCTTTCAAAAAATTCTCAAAATCATCACAAAGTTGATTCAAAATGTGCCTTGTTTCTTTTATAAAAAATATTCCCAACTCTTTGTTTTTGATAGTATATTTTCTATAAATTTTGGAAAAATCGTAATAAATCTCGTCTTGAGAAAACGAGTTATTCTCATCTTTCATTTTTGCAATTAATCGTTTTCCTGTTGCATCTATCAAAATAGATTCAAAAAAAGCAGTTATTTTTTCTTCAAACTCTTCTATTAGTTTTGCAATATCTTCTTCTTCTTGGTTTCGCTTTGCAATTACTTCCAAAATATTGTATTTGTACTTGTGTGATTCTCCATTAACTTCTACTTTTGCTTTTTTTGGTTTGCTATTTCCAGCTAATTCAGAAGGCGAAGTAATTCCTATTCGATTATCAAAATAAATTCCTACGTCATCTATAATATCCGTTGGTGGATTTAGGATTCTATATAGTTTGGCAAATCTTCTCCAAAAATCTTTAAAATCTTCTTTACTGTATTTTTTGTCCAAATCAATTACAAATTCTATCAAATTAAGAATTTTGAAATACTGATTGGTCGTTTCCTTTAGCTTTTTGGATTCCTCTTTTTCCGAACGTATAAAATTTTCAAAACCGTTTTCTACTTCTAATACACTATCAATATTTTTTTCACTTTGTTCTGCATTATAATAAACAGAAAAACGTTTGAAATACGTCTTGTATAATGATTGTGTAGTCAATGTTTTGTAATAAATAGCCAATTTTTCTTCATCTGCCAACGGATCAAAATCAGAAATTACCATATTACTAAAATGCTCAAAGGCTTCTTTTATGTTTTTGACATTTACATTCTTGTATGAAAAATCTACAATTTTACAGTCATTTTTATGCTTTGTAGTTCGGTTTACTCTCTGAAATCGTTTGAATAGCGTTTATTCCTTTTATTTCTTTATCCAAAAAAAGTGTATGCAATTTTGGTTCATCAAAACCTGTTTGCAGTTTATCAACCACGATTATTAATCCATTTTTACTAAACTTAAAGTTTTGAAGAACTGTTTTTTCCTTAACTCCATCATTCAAACTACTTGAACTTAAATGGTCTTGACTGTCCGAATAGACAATATAAATAGGTGCATCTTTAAAACGCTCGTGCTTTTTTTGCTTTACAAAATTACTATAATAATCTGAAATAAAACGTTTGTACTGGGTTGCTGCTTTGATAGAAGAAACGGCAAGCATCGCTTTTGCTCTTCCCCTAATAGTCGGATAAATGGCAGAAACCAATCTTTCGACGATAAATTTTGAAATTGCTTCGATACGGTCTGTATTTTCGTAAATCTCTTTTTTGCGAATAGCATACTTTTTCCCTTCTTCATCAACTCCTGTATCGGTATTTTCTGGAATGGTTTCATAACCCATTTTATGACTCGTATCGTCTTGAAAACCTTCTAATTCATTCTCTTCAAAATCACTTTCTGGCAATTCAAAAAACATTTTTGCAGAAACAGGAACGACACCATTCAACGGATTTAGAATATAACCGTCTTCAATAGCTTGCCTCATTGTATAACTATCGAAAGGAATCCAAATTTTTTCTGCTTCAGCATATTTATTATACTCTCCAAAACGTGCCAAAGTATGGTCGCTGGGTGTGGCTGTAAAACCGATTATTAGATTTTTCTTATACTGCTTTTTTGCTTTTTCTTCTGATTTAGAATTTTCATCTTTATCAAAACTACTTTGAAGTTCGTCAAAAACACTTATCATTTCTTCGTGCTGCAAACCTGTATTACTTCTATGAATCTCATCAATCAAAAAAGCTATGCGAAGTTGCGCTAATTTTTCTAACCCTTCTTTATCCAAAATATTTTTGACACTCATAAACTTTTGAATATTGACCACTACAATCCGTTTCGAACTGCTCAAAGCTTCTTCAAAACTCTTTTTATTATGTGCTTCTATAAACATTCCTTTCTGAATATTCATATTGTGTAATTTGGAATCCAACTGGTCACGAAGTTGTAACCTATCTACAACCAAAATTATTTTATCATACACATACGCATCGTTTTTCCTCAAATCTTTAAGTTGTAGAGCTGTCCAGCCGATAATATTACTTTTTCCAAAACCTGCTGCATATTGCAATAAAAGCGAATAAACGTACTTATTATTTTGGTATTTTAGTCTTTTTTCAATCAATTCTTCGCTTTTCTCTTTTCCTACTTTTCGCTTCTTTAGTTCTTTTCTTAATTTATTGATAAAATAATCAGGTTCGTTTTCGTGTTCCAAAAACTCGTCTATTTTTGCAATTATTTTATCTGTTCCGAATTTCTGTTTGGGTCTTGGACAGATGAGCCTTCCGTCGTTATGTTTGTATTCTTTGCTTTTACTGTTTGGTTTTTTGATTAATTCTCGTTCCAAAAAGTTGTAATACAAAATCTCTTTTTCTATCATTTTCTTGCTGTACAAAGTTCTGAAAATCTCTTCAAAACGGTCTTGCAGCGTAATTTTTTTGCGTTCTTCTTCGGTGCGTTCTAAAAGTGGATAGGGTTTAAATTCTTTCAAAACACGTTTATTATAATCATTAAAATTATATGATTTTTCTTCTACAATCGTCTTTATTTCATCAAAATAACTCGCCATATTTCGAATAATATACGTTTCACGCAAATCGGTAGAAGTAATATGAATCGCCTTTTCAAAAATCTTAAGAAAATCTCTACGTATCGTTTTCGAAATATCATTGTCTTTTGCAATTTCTAAATAGGCTTCTACGGCTGATAAATAATCTTTTGCTACTTTCTGTCTTCCATTTTGGCGTGCCGACTGACTGTTCCAATTACTTTTGAGTTCGCTATAACCCAAATAAAAACCATTTACAAAAAAAGTAAGGTCTGGACGAAATGAAAAACGCTTTTTGTTTTCATACTTAAAAATATAGGGCATTTCCTGTACGACCGAAAAAATATTTTGTTTGAAAAGTTCGTCGCCTCGTGTCGTGCTTCCACTTGGATAAAAAAGATAAAACCGTTCGCCTTGAAAAGTAACCGTTTTGTGGGTACTGATGAAGATTGCCATATTTGCAGACGCTTTTATTTTATCGTCCAAAAAATCAATAAAGGCAATCATAAATGCTTTTTCGTCTTCAAAATCTTTCATTACAGCTTTAAAACTCTCTTTATTCAAATCCGTTTGAGAAAGAAAATACTGCAAATCTTTGATAATAAAATAATATTTCGAAACCGTACTTGCCTTTGCTTCTTCGATAACCCAACCCATCGGCACGCTGACACATAAAATGGATTAAGTATTTTTCTTGTAAATCTAATTCATTCATATTTTTTTCTTTTGTAGCTGACAGTTTTCAACTGTCAGAAAACCAGTAGTTTGCGATATATTTTACTCTGACAGTTAGAAACTGTCACCTACAGTAACTTTTATTTTTCCTGTTACTACTTCATTGATAAGCGTTTTTTTGTAAACCTTCAATGCTTTGATTTGCTTTTTTAGATTCAAAATAATTTTGTCTAGCTGCTCGGTTTGAGTGTCTAAATAATTTGCTATTTCTTTTTGTTCTGAAAGGGGAGGAAAAACAATATGGATAATACTCATTTCATTATTCATTATTTTTGCTCCATTTGTATCAATGCGTTTATTGGGAATTGCACTTTCTTGTAAAGAGTAACGAGTATAATTTAAGTCTAAATTATTCCTTTTAGGAATTAAAGTTCCACAAACATTTGTGCAATTAAATTTTCCACTTCTTATAAAAACTGTTCCTGCATTAACTCCATCAGTTGTCCAAGTAAGTAAATTTTTATCAAAATCATAAGAATCAATATAGCCTAAACACCCATTATTTTCCGTTTGTGAAGAATAAACAGGATATTTTCCATTGTCTATTAGTTCTCCTTGTCCTATTACTCTTCCTCTTCCAATATTGAATAATTCCTTTACTCGTTTTGTTTCCCAATGTTTAGGAATTGTTCCAATATAGTCAATTCCACTTTCTTTAAGCTTAACGGTTTCATCAAGTCCCTTACAAATTACTTTTTGAATAAGACTTTTACGATAGTCTTGATAGGTGTTTATTTTTTGTTGTAAAAGATTTATTTTTTTGTCTAAATAATCCGTTTTTTCGTCTAGGTAATTGGCTATTTGGATTTGTTCTTTTAGGGGTGGGAATACGATAGGAATGTTTAATGCTTGTCCCATTGTGAGGGCTTCTTTTGAGCTTCCTGCTTGAATTAAATTTATGTATTCTTTTATTGAATTACTTTTAAAATAAGTTGAAATAAATGGAACAAGATTTTTTTTAATTCTAAAATAAAGAATATGCTGATTGATATTTGCTTCTTTGAGATTTTCTGGAACGATGCAACTTCTACCTATTGATGCACCTGTTATGTTCATCAAAATATCATTTGGTCTTAATTGAGAATTTTTCATTTGCTCATGAACTTCTTCTTTTATAAAAGAAACATTATCTATTCTCAATCCATCATCATATACATTTTGACTTCTCAAAAATGTAATCCCTGTTTTTACATACGTTTCGCTTCCACCTTTTGGAGTTACACCACTTCCTATTTTTATTATAAAATCCTTCACTCTTTTCACTTGCCAATGTTCTGGAATTTGTCCCAGCCATTCTATGTTTGAATCTTTATAATTTTGGTATTTTTTCATTTTTATTTTTTTGTTTTCAGTATTTCAAACCCTTAGAGTTTACTAAATTATGGCTTCTAAGCATTCAATCTCTGTTCTAATTCTTTTAGTTCTTGTTCTAGTGTTTGCAAGTGGTTTTTTATTTCTTCTATTGGTTTTAGAGTTTGAGGTTTGTAAAAGACTTTATTAAAATTAATTTCTACTCCGATTGTATTTTCTGCATATTCAAAAGGTTTAGAAACATATTTTGCCATAAATTCACTTATTTGTTTGTTGTTCTGCGTTTCGTCTGGACTGTACGGAATTATTTCATAATCTTTTTGTAAGTCTTGTGTCAGTTCTACCGAAACGGTAATAGAAGCAGCTTTTGTTTTGGTGGCTTTTTTATAACTCGCTTTTAGATTTATTTTTCCGTTTCCTAGTTCTTCTATAATTGGAGGTTTTTTGTCTTGATAGGTTTCTTTTATGATGGTTTCCTTTTCTTTATCGTAGTAATAAATGGTTGTTGTTTTGGCATTTACATAAATTTTTAGGTTTTTTTCTTTGTAATTGAATAAGGAAATAAACGGTTTTAGTTTTACAGTATAAAAATGAAGTAGGTTTTTATAATTCCCTTCTTCATAAAGTTTGTGCAAATCGTTTTTGTATTCTGCATTATCTGCAATTACAAATTCGTCTAATTCTATATCTTCAAAACCGTTTTCTATATCTTCATGTGTTGCATCTTGGGTAATCAAAAGAGGATTTAATTTGATAGATTTTGCTTGTATTTCTTCATCTTGCTTATTTTTTTTGATAGGCATTTGTATTGCTTTTCCATTCTCATCAACGTTTGTCAGTACGATTGCCTGTTTGTTGTAATAAAAATTCCATTTATCAAATACTTTAGCAAACTCATTATCTTCAAAATGGGTAAAGGCTGACAGAATTTCTTTTCTATTCTCAATACTCATTTCTTTTCTCTTTTTTCCCTTGCTTTTTTTGAGAGGAACAAAAAGTTCACTTGCATTTATCAAAATCACTTTATCTTTTCTTTCTGCTGGTTTGTTTTTATTAAAAATCCATAGATAGGTATAAATTCCAGTATTAAAAAACTCATCGGTAGGCATTTGAATAATTGCTTCTACATAATCTTTCTCAAAAAAATGTTTGCGAATAGCACTTTCTCCACTTCCAGCATCTCCACTAAAAAGTGTCGAACCGTTATGCACCACAATCGCCATTCCTTTTTGACCTAGATAAGAAATAATATGCTGCGTAAACAAAAACTGTCCGTCCGAAATAGAAGGCAAAGCCACAAAACGCCCCGTTTCATCATCTTTTATATCTTTTTGATAGCCTTTCCAATCAATGCCATAAGGAGGATTTGCAACCACGACATCAAAACCAATATCATCAAACAGACGTGCTGTAAGCGTATTTCCATACCTAATATCGGAATCTTCTCTAAAACGGCTTTCAATTTTGGCAAGTGCATATAAGGCATCATTCCATTCTTGTCCATAAGTAGCCGTCGGACGCTGATAGACATTTTTTATTTTGTCCTCTACACCAAAAAGTAAATTTGCTCCTCCACACGTTGGGTCATAAATTTTGAGAAACTGTCCGTTGTCATCTATTTTTCGAAACGATAATTTCAGAAATAAGGGAAATAATATCATCTGGCGTATATTGTTCTCCTGCTGTTTCGGCTGAAATGTCAGCCCATTTTCTTTTTATGTGTTCTTCTAAGGTAGTTATTTCAGAATTTGAAAAAGGAGTAAGGTCAATTTCTGCCCACGTTTTGACACTTTGATACAAAATTCTTTTTGTTCTCAAAATTCCACTTATTCCAGAAATGTTGAGGTATTTCTCTTCGTCGTTTCCTTTTCCCACTCCCAAAAGGTAACGAGTTTCGGCATCAAAAGCATTTAAGTAATTATCAAAATCTTGCGCAAATGCTTTGTCGTTGTCTGTGATTGTTTTGAGTGTTTTTTGTTGTTTTATGATAAGGTCGTTATATCCTAATCCTTCATCTCTAAATACTTCTACAAATTCCTCTATATTTTCTCTACCAATACTTTTTTCTAACTCTTGTGCTTGTCTTATCAATCTTGATTCGACCAGAATAAGAGCAAAGAAAGGCATCATATTTTTGGGAAAATCACTTTGTTTTATTCCTGCACCCAGAAGAAGATCGGCTGTTTTCCATATTTTGGATTCGTACTGAAGTATATTTATGCTCATTTTTAGGCTTTTACTCTTGATTAAATAAACTGATAAATTAGGGTTTGTTTTTTAGGTAACAAAGATAATAAAAAATGAAAGTTATAAAAGTTGGAAAGGGGTTAAATATTTTGAATATTACACAAAAAGGAAAGTATTATGTAATCATTTCAAACTCTGATAATAATGTTTCTTGTAGCAGAACGAGCGATACTGTGAGAGTAAATGCGTATAATTTGCCAGTTGTTTCTCTGCAAAATGTTCATGTTTGCGACACGGCACAGCGAGCAAAACTTTCGGCTTCTGATATTAGTCATGGAAACAATATTACCTATCAATGGAAAAATCTAATTACAGGACAAAATGTAGGAACGGACAGCGTTTTGTTTGTAACTAATGAAGATTTTTATTAAGTAAAAGTTACCAATACAAGTACAGGATGTAGCGTTTTAGACACAGCGAAAGCATTTTTCCACGTTACACCAGATTTCCAAATTCGTGGTTATGAGAATGCGATTTGTGATAGAAATGATACACTTTTTATTGAAGCTACCAACCTTCAAAATTATAGTGTAGAATGGTTTGGAAATGGAATTGTTTCGAACGGTTTCCACTACTCAAAATCAATCAATTATCATTAATTGAAGTGGAGTTTATACAGTTACGGTAACAAATACGATTACAGGGTGCAGCACTACAAAAACGAAGGAAGTTATTATCAATCAAACTCCTACTTTAACTACTTTCTTAGCTTCAATATCGACATCTTCTATTCAAAATCCAATATCGATTTGTCAAGGAGATTCTCTTGTCTTAAATGCCTTTGATGCGACACACGAACCAAATGTAATTTATGAATGGAAAATGTTGCAAAATGGAGATAATCCTTCACAAGTTGTTGCTACTTCTTCAAAATTTATTTTGGATAATAGACAAAATGTAGGAATTCAAATTGCTTCTTTTCAAATAAAAGTGAGTTATCCAACTACAAACTGTTTTGTAATAGATACAATTTTTGTTCAGTACAAACGAAAGTCAAATGTAGTAGCGACGAGCAACAAAACTCAAATCTGTTTGGGGCAAGAAATTAATCTTGAAGCTAATGGAGCAACTTCTTACCGTTGGAATGATGGAAATACAAATGCTACAAGAACGGTTCGTCCTGATTCTGTTGGAACGTGGAGTGATATTGTAGAGGGAAGTTATGACAATGGTTGTAGTTCTAGCTTTGATACCATTATTGTAAAAGTAAATCCGATTCCAATAGCTCAAATAGAAGAGGAGAACATAATTCTATGTGAAAATGAAAACTTAGAATTAAACGGGTTTTTGCCACAACATTCGGCTACAAGTCGTTACGTTTGGACACATGTAGAAAACAATCAAGTTCTTTCCAATGGTGCAGAATTGAATGTTTCATTTAGTGAGATTTTACCGATTTCTTATGAAAAATTTACGTTGCGATTAACCGTTTTTGATTCGCTTACAAATTGTGAAAGTAGCGACGAAGTTAGCGTTAAATTTAACCGTTCTTCAAATGTAGCGATTACAGAAAATTATCCTTCCAAAATTTGCATAAATGAAGAAATTAGTTTTACAGCAACAGGAGCAACTTCGTATTATTGGAGAAAGTTAAACGATACTTCAAATGTAGTTTTAGACAGTACCAATCAAATTACAGTAAGGTTAGATTCGGCAGGTTTCCATACTTTTGTAGTAGAGGGAGCTTATCAAAACGGTTGTAATTCTACCTTTGATACCGTTTCGGTTTTTGTTAATCCAGTACTACAAGTGAAGGCACATTCAGTAGATTCTGTTAATATTTGTGCAGGAAACTCTATTTTACTTTCTCCTTCTGGTTGGCGTGAATACGAATGGACACACAATCCAACAGTAAAAGAGCCTATATCTGTTAGTCCAACAAAATCAACTACTTATTACGTAATAGGAACAGATGAAAATGGTTGTCATAATACAGATTCAGTTTTTGTTTATGTTACTCCGACATTTGAATTACCTAATCTGATTCAACTTTGTGAAGGCGAAACGGTTACGATTGGTGATACACTTTCTTCTGATTTGAATGCGAGTTATGAATGGTTACCAACAAAAGATAAAATGCCATTTATTACCGTTACCAAATCTGGAATTTATACTCTAAAAGTAAATGTTGAGAATTGCGAGTTTGAACGAAGTATTGAAGTTCAGATGAAAGAAAAGCCGATTATTGAACTTGCCCTTGACACAGTTCTTTGTTTTGAAGCTGGTGCAGAAGAGCGTTTTGAAAGAAACCTAAGTCATAATTTGGGTTCAGTTATCACAAATTACGATAGCAGCGCAACTTATTTGTACGTTTGGACAGATGAGAGCGAAAATATAGTAGGCACGAAACCAAATTTAGAAATAAACCAAGGTGGAAATTATCGTCTGCGTGTAATGGCTCGTTATGGCAGTAATTGTGAAGCAAGTGATAGTATTTTGGTTACTGAACTTTGTCAGCCTCGCATTTTTATTCCAGAAGCATTTACACCAAATAATGATAATCTAAATGATTATTTTGAGGTTTTTGGAAAGCATGCACTTGATTTTGAAATGCAAATCTTTGACCGTTGGGGACAAATTATGTATCAAATCAATACTTCTGATATTGAAAGTTTATCACAAGAAGATTTTTGGGACGGAACATACAAAGGAAAACAAGTTCCGACAGGTGCTTATGTTTGGATAATTCGATATTCAAGTCCGATAGACAAGACAGCCAAGCAAACTCAAAAAACAGGTTCGCTTATGATTGTGAGGTAATATTTTTAACGATTGCTAAGGTCAGATTACTAACCATTAGCAACGTTTTAAGAAAACATATCTTCTTTTAAAGATATAAAGAAAAGTGGATTTTCTTGTGCAAATTTACTCTACCCTACTATTTTTAAAAAGTAGTTTTTAGTTGCAGCGCAATGTTCTGTTTGTAGAAAAATGATCGTATCTTCTTTCAAAAGTTGCAGCGCAACGTACTATTATTTGAATGGTAGATATCAATATTACGCTACGCTGTAACTTTCTAAAATTTCTATGTTTTAATTGTTAGCTTCGCTGATTTTTAGTTCTACAAATATTGCGTTGTTCTGCAACTTGAATTTCAAATCAAAAAATAGTAGGGTAGAGCGAATTTACACTAGCCAATTACATAAAACCACTTTTGAAAAGACTAAACTATTCTTTTTCGAAAGTGATTTTTTTGTTTTAACACAAGACACAATAATTTCGTATATTTAGTTAAAAGAATAAATTAAATTCAAAAAAACAATGGGAGTACCACAAGAAAAATCACAAGATCAAAAACAAACACAAAAGCTAACCTTTAAAGAGTACATAAAATTAGAAAAAGATAACAATCAAAAGTATGAGTACCACGACGGTTTTGTTATTGCTATGGCTGGAGGAACACGCAATCATGCACGAATTGGCAAAAATGTAACTACAGAGTTAGATTCCATTTTTAAAAAGGAAGGCGACAAATGTGAAGTTTTTAATAGTGATACGAAATTAGGTTTTCAAGATAAAAGCAAATATTTATATCCTGATGTAATGGTCGTTTGTGGAGATATAGAAGAGACTAGAAGCAATCAAGATGTAACCAATCCAGTACTAATTGTAGAAGTTCTATCAAAATCAGCAGAAGATGTAGATAGGGAAGATAAATTTAGCTTGTACAAACATATTCCTAGCTTAGAGTATTATGTTTTGATTTCACAAGACAAACCACATATAGAAATATACAGAAAAATAAAGTCAGAAAGCAATACTACTTTATGGGAAATCAAAGTTGTTGAAGGAATAGATGAGAATTTGCTTTTTCCTACTTTAAATATAAAAATTTCATTTAAAGATATTTATAGAAATGTAGAGTTTAAAAAGAAGTGAATAAATCTGTAAAGTATTCGCCTATAAACCAGAAAAAATACCTTTCAGAAACAAATCTGAAAGGTATTTTTAACTTTATCAAAAACTATTTTTTTATTTTATCTAACGTATTCCCAAATTCTTGTGCATTTCCAAAATAAAGTAACGCACAACGGCACGAATAGCATCTTTTTGAGAATCAGAAGAAACATTGTGTTTTCTCAAAAACTCATCAGAATACGATTTATCTCTATTGACTGCCATATAGCCTGTACAAACTGCATTAGCTAATTTATCTTGATTAGGCTTACAGATTACTCTAAAATAATCTGTTTTACTTTGTTTCCAACCATACGTCTGATATTTTGCACCAAAAATAGTAACATTATATCCTTCTACATCACCAGATTCACTTCCTGCTTTTACCATTTTTTCTACTTCCAAATTAGTACTATATGCGTTGTTGGATTTATTATTTTTGATAGATTTTATTTCCATCAAAAAACGGTCAGAATCTCCAAATCGTTTTACTTCATAAAAATACTGTGTACGAGTTTTATCTACCTGAACAATTCCAGTAAACCAACTATCACTATTTCCTTTCAATCCAACTGCCCATTCTCTACCTTCTGGAGCTAACCAGCCATATCTAGGAACGGTTTTGTTGAGTTCCTCAATTTGTTTGATAGTAGGTGAAGAACCATAAATATCTTCTAAGACTTTTATTTTAGCTTGCTTTAGAAGTGCGTTTTTTCGTGTGTCTTGTTTTTTTGCTCTTCTAGACCAACGATTTTTGGGAGCAGGAGGTTCTGGGTCAAGGTCGTTTCGTTTATTCAGACTTTCTATAAACTTTCTTCCTTCTTCCAAATTATAAAATGTAGTATTTGCTAAACGTCCTTTTTCATATTCATACACCAAATCTTCTTGTACTAATCCTTTTTTATCCAGTTGTTGTTGAATTAAGCTATCCAAATAAGGTTTTGCAAGGGGCTTAAAGAAATCGTCTTTTTCTAGCGCATTCTTAAAACTATACAATTCTGAAGGTGTATCTGCTTTATCAAAAATATCATCTATTTGCTCCAAAAGAGTTTGCTTATATTTTTCTACGTTTTGAGGGGTCAGAAATTCTACATTTTCAGGTGTCGTAATAGCATCTTTTACAGCTACTAACGGACGAATATCTCCTTGATAATGCTGGTAATAATCTGGCAATTCCAACGGAATATCTATGAACATCGGACGCTCAGCAGTCAGTTTACCAAGTCCTGTAAGGGTTTCTAACTGGTTTGCAATTTCTTTGTATTCGTTTATAGCATCGTCCATATAAGGAAACTGCTCTGAACTAAAATTTTGATTTTTGAGTGCATATAATTTACGAAAAGCAATCACGTGATTTTTTCCTTCTTGAGTCATAGCTACTAAATACGTAGCTTTTAATTGTTGCTCTTTATTTGCAAATTTTGATACCACAAAGTTGCGAAGTAATTTTTCTATTTCTTCTTTTGCTTCTTGGGGTTTGTCTGACTTATGAACCAAATAATTTGCATATTCTAATTTTGCAAGTTCGCTTCCTTCATCTGCTAAACGTTTCATTATTTGGTGTGCTTTGCCTTTTTGATATTCGAAAGCCATACCCTCTACAAAATCACTACGACGATTTTTGAAAAACTGCCATTTTGATTTTATATAATTCACATTTTGAGCATACCTTGAACTATCTGAATTTGCTGCTTTATCCAAAAAACGAATACCTGTATTGTAATCAATTTCGAACTCTAAAAAGTAACGTCCGAGTAAAAACTGACTTTCTGCGCTTGCTTCTGTTTTTGTAGCTTCTTTATAAACATCAAAAATATCCATTAAGTAAAGATCTGTATTGTCTTGATAATACAAATGCAAATCCATACTATCAGCTACTATAGTAAGCCATTTTTTGGCAGCATCTAGATTTCTAGAAACGTTCTCATCTCCTGTCATATAGATTTCAAAAAGCTCTCTAGCAGCAGGTATTTTTTTGGTAGAACTGGCTGCCATTGCCTGCGAATACCATTTTACGGCATTTTCATAATCTCTATATTCATTGCTCGTAAACATATCGCCTTTAAAAGCATTTGCAATGTTGAGCATGGCTGAAGAGCTTCCTCCTTTTGCTTGCTTTTTGTATACTTTGTAGGTGTCTTTAGAAATAGTTTGAGGAGCAGAACCACAACTAACCAACAAAAAAGAAAGTAAATAGATAGAAAAAAAAAGAAGTAAGGGAGTTGTAAATTTTTTTATATTTCTCATGATAATCAAAGGAAAAAATAGGTTGGGATAGAAAAAGTGAGAATAAAATCCAAAAAATAGAAGTTTGAAACATTCTTTTTACTAATTGAATATGAAATGAATAGAATGAAATCTAAATAAAATTGAGACTACTAATTTACACTTTTTGATTGCAATTCAAGTATAATAATACATCTTTTCTTAAATTTACTCTAAATCAAATACTGATAACTATAGAATAGGAAATTTGGCGTTGCATTTGTTAAATTAAAAATAAGACAACTGTCTTAATTAGCATTATTTTTCAATAAGTAATCAATTACACCTTCAATTCAGATAATAGTAAGGAGTTCATTCTTCTATTTCCATAACTTTTCAAAGTCATTTTTGTTATTCTGATTGATTACAAACTTAATTCTCAATTAGATTTTACAATAAAATAATCCTTTATAAATAATAGTAGTACAATAATTTGTAGAGTTAATAAATTATAAAAAAAATAATACTTTATTGTATATAAGTCACCTAATTTTAATAATATGAAAAAGATACCTCTGTTTTTAGTTCTTCTATTTTGTTTTTTTGCCGTAAGTGGCTTTGTTTTCTTTACTGAAAACGAAACAGTAGAAACTCAACAACAAAACATAAAAAAGGAAAAAATAGAATGGCTTACTTTCGAAGAAGCAATGGCAAAATCAGCAGAAGATAAAAAGCCTGTTTTTGTAGATGTTTATACAGATTGGTGTGGCTGGTGCAAGAAAATGGACAAAAATACATTCCAAACTGACGAAGTAGTAGAGTATGTAGCCAAAAACTATCACGCCGTAAAAGTAGATGCTGAAAGTGAAGATGCCACTTCATTTGATGGACAAAAACTCACTTATCGCCAACTTTCTGGTGGTGTATTTAAGATTACAGGTTATCCTTCTATTGTTTTGATAAACAGTAGAAAAGAAGTTGCTGTTGCACCTGGCTATCGTGAAAAAAGTGATTTTGTAACTATGCTAGAAAAGTTTAAGGTCGATAATCAATAAAAATTAAATCTTTCTTCTTGTAAAATAGAACTTTTATGAAAGCAGTTTTCTAATTTAGATTCAATTTATAAACTCACAATTTATGATGATAATTTAGGAAACTCTTTTTTTTTGATTAATTTGGTGTACTGATTTGTTAAATCTCTTTCTGTTTTGCATTCTATTTATACAGATGTATGAAAAAAATAATACTCTTCCAGTTCTTTGTCTCTTGCTATTACATTTTTATTGTTTTTCTTTGCTTTTTATTTTCTACTTCTGTTTTTGCTCAAGACAATACGAAAAAGGAGTTAATTATAAAGGGAGTTTATCATGGAACGAATCTCTACATTCAAAATCCTCAAATTTCGAACACAGATTATTGTGTAAAAGAAATTTTTGTCAATAATAAAGTGATCAAATTCCCAGCTACGACAGCCTTTGATATTAATATGTCATTTCTTAAAATAAATGACGAAGTAGTAGTAAAGATTATCCATACAGCAGACTGTACACCAAAAATATTAAATGCACAAGCCATTAAAGACCGTCTTCCTTTTCGTTTTTCATCCATAAATGTAGATATGAATACGATGATTTGGGTAACCCGAGGGGAGAAAAAATTTGGCCAGTTTTTTATTCAAATCAAAAATAATCGTACTTGGATAGTCGAAAAGGTAATTAGTTGTAAGGGAAATGCACAGCAAAATGTTTATACATTACCTCTTATTCATCGTGGAGGAGAGAATATTTATAGAATAAAATACTTAGACGTTACAGGAAAATATTACTATTCTCCTGAAATAAAGTTTGTATCAGAAGGACAGCAACAGATTAGCTTTTATCCCAAAAGTGTAACAAATCGGATTACTTTTTCACGTTCTACCAACTATCAAATTTTGGATAATAACGGAAAATTAGTTTTGGAAGGAGACGGACTAACAGTAGATTGTTCTAATCTTCGTTTGGGTTCGTATTATCTTCTCTTCGAAGGGCAAGAAGAAAGGTTTTTTAAGAAATAAATTTTTAAGTGATTTGTATTTCAATGTGAGAAATAAAATTGCACAATAAAAATTCCTTTCTGAATAAATTGCTCAAAACAATCCATTCAAAAAGGAATTTCATTAACTGATTACTGGTAACTATTTACTGGTTACTGGTTACTGTTCCTATTTCGCTTCTAATTCAATAAAAGGAATTATCATTTCTTCTAGCGAAATTCCTCCGTGCTGAAATGTATCTTTATAGTATTTTACGTAGTGATTATAATTATTTGGATAAGCAAAAAAGAAATCTTCTGTCGTAAAAACAAAACTTGTCGAAACGTTCTGACGAGGCAAAAAGAATTTTGCTGGGTCTTTGGCTACCAACACATTTTTAGGATTGTAATTTAGATTTTTCCCCTGTTTGTAGCGCAAATTTGTGTTTGTATTTCGGTCGCCTATAATTTTATAAGGACGTTTGGTGCGAATTGTTCCGTGGTCAGTAGTGATAATTAAACGACCATTTACTTCTGCAATCTTTTTTAACATATCCCACAAAGGAGAATGCAAAAACCACGACTTTGTAACCGAACGATACGCAGCTTCATCAGGTGCAAGTTCACGAACAACTGCCGTATCAGTACGAGCATGAGAAAGCATATCTACAAAATTATAAACGATTACATTGAGTTCATTTTGTTGTAGATTATTAAAATTCTCTACCAACTGTTTCCCTTGATGATTTCGTAGAATTTTATTGTAGGTTGTCTTTGTATCTCCAAAACCAAACTCTTTCATCTGACGCTTCAAAAACTCATCTTCAAAATTGTTTTTTCCACCATCATCTTGGTCTTCTACCCACAAATCTGGATGATCTTCTGCCATTTCGGAAGGTAAAAGTCCTGAAAAAATAGCATTACGAGCATACGCCGTTGTGGTTGGAAGGATAGAACAATATACTTTTTCTTCTTTAACTGTAAAATATTCTGCTAAAAGTGATTCTACTACTTTCCATTGGTCGTAACGCAAATTGTCTATTAAAATAAAAAACAAAGGACGTTCTTCATTGAGCTTTTTATCTTCTAAAAGTGGAAAAACCCATTCTCCCATAATATCATGCGACATCATCGGATATTCATCGTCGCCAGCATCGTTGAGCCAATATTCATAATTATTTTGAATAAACTTAGCAAAATTAATATTGGCTTCTTCTTTTTGAGATTCCAAAATTTCCTGCATACTTTGATTTTCGGTATCTTCAATTTCAAGTTCCCAATAAATCAGTTTTTTATAGGCTTCTACCCAACCATCAAAATCCAAATCATCTTGAAAAATCATCGACAAATTTCTAAAATCTTGTTGATAACTTAGATTCGTCTTTTCAGTAACCAATCTTTTTTGGTCTAAAATCTTTTTGATAGACAATAAAATCTGATTCGGATTGACAGGTTTTATCAAGTAATCAGCAATTTTTGCACCGATGGCATCTTCCATAATATGCTCTTCTTCGCTCTTCGTTATCATAATAGCAGGAAGAGAAGGGCGAATGGCTTTAATGGCTGTCAGCGTTTGAAGGCCCGACATACCAGGCATATTTTCATCTAAAAATACAATATCAAAATTTTCTTTTTCGGCTGCTTCAAGTGCATCTGCACCACTATTGACGGCTTTTACGTCGTAGCCTTTTTTCTCTAAAAATAAAATATGAGGTTTGAGGAATTCAATTTCATCGTCTGCCCAAAGAATGGAATATCGTTGCATAAAGGAGGTTTTAAGGATATAAATTTACTTTATTCCCTGTTATCAACATCTGACTACAGAGGATTGATAAGGGAACAATTCAATAACAAAAAAATAAGCTAGTAAAATTTATCGTATCGTTTTAGTTTGGGTAGATTTAAAGCTGTTGATTTAATTAAATTCCTATAAAATCTCACAAATATACATTTTTTTGAGGAGTTGGCAATTTTAAAGAAATGTAAAAGGTAAGGTTTAGTTATAAGGACAGTTTTTGAGATTATTGTACTAGTACTATAAATTGGTTTTTTTTATATTTGGACTATATTTTCAAAAATAAATCTCTTGCGCCAAACGATACGTATTTGCGTGAGCTTCCACAATATCAGCAATTTTAGGCGAATATCCACCTCCCATACTGACAGAAACAGGAATTTTATTCTTCTTACATTCTTCAAAAACAAACAAATCTCGCTGCTTACAACCTTCCAAACTCATTCCTAAACGACCTAATTTATCGGTTTCAAGCACATCTACACCCGACTGAAAAAATATAAATTGAGGTTCTTGTTCTTGTATCAATTTGGGTAATGTTTCCTTCAATATTTTCAGATAGGTTTTGTCGTCTGTTTTGTCTTCTAGCCCAATATCTAAATCTGATTTTTCTTTTTTGTAAGGGTAATTTTTCTCTCCGTGCATACTAAAAGTAAAAACTCGTTTCTCATTCTTGAATATTTCTGCTGTTCCGTTTCCTTGATGCACATCTAAATCTACCACCAAAATTTTATCAAAATTATGTTCATCAATCAAATGATACGCTCCCAAAGCAATATCGTTTAACAAACAAAATCCTTCTCCATGTTCGGTAAAAGCGTGATGAGTTCCTCCTGCAATGTTCAAACTTACACCGTATTCCAAAGCATACTCTGTATTTTGGATTGTTCCTCCTGCAATCGTAATTTCCCTTTCGATGAGTTTTTGAGAAAGTGGAAAACCTGTTTTTCGTTCTTCTTTTTTGGTAAGGGAAAGCGTTTTGAGTTTGTCCCAATATTCTGCTGTATGTACTCTCAAAATTTTCTCTTCTGTAATTGGAATCGGCTCAAAAAAATTCTCTTTTGTTGCCGTTCCTTCATACATCAATTGCTCTGGCAGAAGTTCATATTTTAGCATTGGGAAGCGATGATTTTCTGGCAATGGATGTGCATAAATAGGAGCAAAAGCAATTTTAAGCATATTTTTAGGGGCGGGGGATTGGGGGCGAGAGAAGAGAGAATGAAAATTACAAAAACCAAAACCTCGTTGATAGCAAAGCCTCAACGACGGTTGATTTACAAACTAAAATCTATAAAAAAACCTTATTTTCTAGTGTTTTGTTTTACTAAAAAATAAAGTTTTAATTATTATACCCTACTATTTCTAAAAATGGTTTTTGGTTGCAGCGCAACGTACTATTATTTGTAGTATAAGAATAAAAAATATCAATAGCACGTTACTCTGTAACTTTCTGAAATTTCTATAATTTGACTTTCTACACCCGATAGGTTAGCGAAGCTAAACAGAGCGTTGCGCTGCAACTTGAATTTCAAATCAAAAAATAGTACGGTACAGTAGGTTTTAATTTTCAAAATTAAATTACCCTTCCAAATTCTTATAGTAATATTTTAATTTTTCCAACTTTAATTGAATATCATTTAATTGATTAACCGAATCATTCAAATTAGCTTTTACAATCGGAGCAAGACGAGCATCTACAAATAAGTTTTGGTCTAATTCGTACCATTCTTCTGGTTTTTCGGTGTCTAGTTTTTGCAAATTTTCGTTTACATATTCCAACAATTCCTCTAACTTTTCATTCCAATATTTCTCTATAAGTTGGTGTGCTTTTCTATAAATAATTTCGTCTTTTTCTACTTTATGAGTCCTTAAACCCAAAGCTAAAAGTTGAGCATTATGGAACAAATGAATCTGATGCTGCACAGAAGGCTTTTTTGCTTTTACTTTGTAGGTCAGTTTGAAAGCATCATCATAAATATTAATTGTACTTTCCTCTTGACTTAGTTTATCAAAATCGGCACGTTTTATATATTTTCCATCTAGCGAAGTTTCTAAGTTCAGAACTTGATAAAATTCTTGCTCTACAGGATAGAGTTCTTCTCGTGTTGTGATATGTTTTACTTTTGTTTCTTTCTCAATTTCGGTTTCCAATTCTGCTATTTCTTGTCGTAATCCAGTAAGATTAAGCGAAATAGAATAGCCATGTTTTCGTATCACTTCCGAAATTAAATGCCTAACTTTATCTATTTGTTCTGGTTGATTCCAAACACAATGTGTAATTAAGAAACAATCCATTAGATTTACCTTTTTTCTACCATTCAAAAATGCACATGTTTTGAGTAATCGTATTACTTTTTTCCACCTTCTATCCGAAATAAAATATACATTTCCAATCTGATTATCGGTATCATCAAGCTGTTTTTTGACAAGTTGAATGGTATTTAAAACTTCTGTCGGAAGTTCTATTTCATCAATTTCTTTACTCCAATTTTCATTTTCTTCTTTTGTAATCTTTAATTCTTCTGAAACCGTATCTTCATACACATCTTGAGAAGAAGTTAGCATTTGAATAAAATTACTGCTTTCTTTTATTTCAGAAATCATGTAACGAACCAGAAATCTATCCCAAAGAGCTTCTAAGCCTTCATTTTTGGGTGGAAGTTCGTTTGATGCTGCAATTAATCCTTTGAGTTCTACCTTTACTTCTTCTTCTCCATTTCTATAAATTTTCTCATTCAGAACGGTCAAAAGTGCATTTTGAATTGAAGGACTTGCTTTCCAAATTTCATCTAAAAAAACAACAGTTGCCCCCGGTAAATACTTTTCTGTCAGGCGTTCGTACTTGTCTTCATCTTTTAATTTTTTGATAGAAACAGGACCAAAAACTTCATCTGGCGTACTAAAACGATTCATCAAATACTCAAACGATTGTCCTGCTGTAAAAGCAAATTTTAGCTTACGAGCAATCAAACTTTTGGCTACACCAGGCGCACCGAGCATAAACAAACTTTCTCCTGCAACGGCTGTCAGGAGTGCTAATTGTATGGGCTCTTGTCGTTCGTAAAGATTTTTATTGAGAGCAGAAAGTAAGTTTTTGATTCGTTCTTTAAGTGGCATAGAGTAAGTTTGATCTCGTTGGTAAAAGGTGTAATTTATCATTTCGAAATAAAACGGTCTAACTTTTTATGAATCAATAAGGTTTTGAGAAAGAATTGGTAAATTTGTATCATTAAAAAGCATTTTTAGCAATTAGTCAATTTTTTATATGAGAATTATACGCTTTTCTTTTGAGAATAAAGATTTTGAATGGAAATTAGAGGAAATAGTTTTTAATAAACTTAATCTTTTAGTGGGTGCTTCTGGTGTAGGAAAAACTCAAATCTTAAAGGCTTTAGTTATTTTAAAAGAAATTGTAGAAGGGAAATCTGTAAATGGAGTAAAATGGTTCATTGAGTTTAAAACTCTTTATAATGAAAACTATATATGGACAGGAGAGTTTGAAGATATAAATGAAAAATATATTGGAGGGCGACTTGAAGGAGAAGAATGGGTAGAAAATTTACCAGAAATTATTTTTGAGAAATTAATTTTAAACGGAAGAGAAATTGTCAATTGAAATTTTGAGGGAATTACTTTTAATGAAAGACCTATTATAAAATTATCACAAGAAGAAAGTATTCTACATTTATTGAAAGACGAAGAAGTAATAAAACCTTCTCAAGAAAGCATAAGAAAAATATATTTTACTAATCAATTGGGTTTTGTTGAAAAGACTAGCGCACATTATTTTATTAGTGATAAGACATTTTTCGGTAAATACAACAAAATAGATAAAATTCAAGCGTCTGAGTTTAAGATATTAACAAAACTATATCTTGTATCTATATTAGAGAACGATACAACTTTTGAAAGAATTAAAGAGCGATTCATTTCAATATTTCCAACAGTAGAGGATATTATTATTGATCGCAGTTGGCTTCCTACAGAAAAAGAAATTCAAAGAAATTGGCTAGAAATCAAAATCAAAGAAAAGGGAGTTGATAAATGGATAGAATTATCTCGTATGTCGTGGGGAATGGTCAGAACATTAAAACAACTTAGCGAACTTTATTTGTGTAAAGAAGGAACTGTTTTTTTGATTGATGAATTTGAAAATAGTTTAGGAATTAATTGTATTAATGAAATCACAGCAGACATTCTTACTTCAAGAAGAAACTTACAGTTTATTCTAACAAGTCATCATCCTTATATTATTAATAATATAGAGTTTAAGAATTGGAAATTAGTTACTCGTAATGCTGGAATCATAAAGGCTCATGATATGAGTGAATTTAATTTTGGAAATTCGAAGCATGAGGCATTTATGCAACTTCTTCAATTAGACGAATACCAAACAGGACAAGAGCAACTATGAATATCTATTTCTTAGTGGAAGGAAAACGAACCGAGAAAAAAGTATATCCAAAATGGTTGTCCTTTCTTATTCCAAAATTAGAGCGAGTAAATTCTCATAATGAGGTAAAAGAAAACAACTATTATATGTTTAGTGCAAATGGTTTTCCTTCTCTTTTACACAATCATTTGATCAATTCTGTTTCTGATATAAATGAAAGTAATGATTTTGATTATTTTGTGATTTGTATAGATGCAGATGATGAAGGTGTAGAAAATCGCAGACATGAAATAATTGATTTTATGACAGAAAATAATATTGTTTTAAACTCTGATACAAAACTTGAAATTATTGTTCAAAATAAATGCTTCGAAACGTGGTTTTTAGGAAATCCCAAACTGTTCAAACAAAATCCTCAAAGCGAAACAATGAAAGAGTTCAATCAGTTTTACAATGTCAAAACAGAAGACCCAGAATTAATGGAAAAACCTGCTGACTTTACAGCAAGTACATCAATTTTTCATTCTAAATACTTACAAGAAATTTTTTGGGAACGAAATATCAGTTATAGCAAAATCAATCCGAATGAAGTAATTGAGGAATATTTTTTAAAAGAACTTATCAAGAGAAATGAAGAAACAGGACATATTAAGAGTTTTAAATATTTTATTGATTTTTGCAGTAAAATAAGAAAGGAAACAGAAAAATAAATGAAAAACAAAAAAGTGCTAATTATTGGTGGTGGTGCAGGTGTATTTTTTGCAGCTATTAATTAAAAAAATGAATTGTGGATATTATAATGTTACACATTTTTAGTTGATAATTAACTCAAGTTGCGTATTATAAAAAAGTGTAACCATTCAATAATTGTATTAGTTTTAGATATACTACTAACCAAAACTATACTTTTATGAACGATTACACGATTACAATATACTGTTTTTTAGACGATTATTTAAAAATTTCTAGTAATAAAGAAGATACTAGACGTAAAATAAGTGATGCTAAACTACTCACTACCGTTATTTTAGCAGCTCGTTATTTTCGTGGCAATTATGTAACTGCTTGCTTATACATGGAAAATCATCAAGGAATGAAAAAATTAGATAAATCAAATTTCAATAGACATTTACATCGTCTATCTGCTGTCTTATCTTCTATTTTTTTTGCTTTAGGAGACACTTTAAAACAGTTAAATATTTCCAGTAAATATCTAATAGATAGCTTTCCTGTTGCTATTTGTAAGAATATTCGTATTCCTAGAAGTAAATTATTGAAAGAAGAAGTATATAGAGGCTATAATGCTTCTAAACGAGAATACTTCTATGGATTTAAAGTACAAGTAGTAACTACTGAGGATGGCATTCCTACAGATTATTTTATTACAGCAGGTTCGCTTCACGATAAAACAGCCTTTGATATGATGCAAATACATCTACCTGAAGATAGCCAACTTTATGCTGATAGTGCTTATACAGAGTATGAAGTAGAGGACTTGTACAGAGAAGTAGAAAAAATAGAATTATTAGTAGATCGGAAATCTAATTCAAAAAGAAAAGATACGCCTACCGAGGCTTTTTTAAAAAAGCATTATAGAAAAAGAATAGAAACAACATTTAGTGAAATTACTAACTATTTTCCAAAAAAAATACACGCAGTAACTCCTAAAGGGTTTTTGATTAAGATACTACTATTTCTATTAGCTTTTGTATTCGAAAAAGTAAATCCATTATCCACAACTTGAGTTAATTACTCATAATTGAACTTATACAGAATCGTTTTACTAGGTTTATTTTCTATTCGTTCTCCTAAAAGAGGGCGTAATAAAGCAGGAATATCCTCTTCGTTTTTGACAGCTATAAAATTAGGATGGTATTGAAGAATGAAATCATATCTGCTCTGATTGAGTGACTCAAATACATTTTTTTCTTTTTGTTTCTTGATAAATTTATAAAAAGGGTCATTCTTCAGACCAATTTCAAAATTGAGTGAATCTATTGGGTCTTTTTCAGGATTTGGAAGATCTATATGACTCAAACTCAACAAATTAGTACCTGATTCAATAGCAGACAATGAAATAAATGGAGAGTTATAGACAGAAATAACACTATAAGCACCTAATTGCATAGTATTGGAAATGTAAACCCCAAAACCAGCATTATCTTTTCTGTCTTTGCTTAGAAAAAGTCTAGTTTGTTTTTCAAATTCTCTTTTTTCATTTGATGCTTCTACTGTAATTTGTGGTGGAAAGCTAGGTTTGTAAGTACTGTAAAGTAAAAATGATAATAAACTAAAGAGTAGAATATTTTTGATTCTATCTAATTGAACACTAATTTTAGCAATAAAAAAAACAATCAAGATTTTGGTCAAATCAAAATTAATTATACCAGCTATTTGAAGATAATTTATCTGTTTGTAAAAAAAAGTACTCATAAAAGCTGTTGTTACAACCAATATCAAATAAAGTAGTAGTACTTTTTTTTCTTTAAAAATCTCTTTCCCAAAAAATAGAGCAATAACAACAAAATAAGGTGCAAAATAAATAACTGTTTTTGTAGTCAGCGATAAAGTTATTCTTACTCTAAAATAAATTTCTTTATAAATAGAAAAATATAAAGTTGATGTATTTTCACTTATTCCTCCTTGCAGATAATAAAAAGCTATGAAAAGACTATAAAAAACAAAATTATATACAATCAATTCTTTAAGCTCTTTTTTTTCATTGAAAAATGAATATACAACCAAAAAAAACGTAGAAATAAAAGCAAAAGGAAGCAATGTAGCTGTAAAAGCAACTAAAATACTTATCATTATTCCAGTAAAAAAAAGACAATTCTTTCTCAAAAAATATAATCCTATACAAATAGGTAAAAATAACAGCGTAGTTTTTATGTTAGTAGTATCGCCATTACCCAAAAAAATATTCTCAAATTCGTAATTCAAACTACCTCCAAATATATTTTCATAAAAAGGAAAAGTAGTTTTAGAAATAAACCCAAAAAATAGTAGTAAAATAAATACTTTTATAGTAGATAGTTTTATCTCACTTACTAAAAAATAATAAACTGCCAGTAAAGCCGAAAAATTAATTAGTGTAGAAGTATAGAGAACAAATACAGTATTTATATTTTGATTAGAAAAAGTATGGAAAAAATGTGTCAGCCATAGCTCAAAATAATGATAATAGTTTAAAGAAGGGGTTTCATTTACTAAATTGGCTACATGAAAAGTGTTTTCTATGCCCAAATATCCAATATAATAAGCAACAGTAGAATAAAACATATCATCACGCCTATAACCAGCAAAAGTTCCTGTATTGAATTGATAAATTGAGTAAAATGAAAAACTAAATGTAATGAAAAATAAAATAAATAAAATATATTTATCATTTTTATTTATATTAAAATAAAAATTTAATTGTAGAAATTCATCTCTTTTATAAAAAAAACCTAAAGCAATAAGTATAAACAGAAAATAAATAGAATTAAATTTTGTAATAAAGAGTGAAAAAAAGAAAATTACAGTTACCAATCCTACAAATAAATTAAGAAAAATATCTACCAAATGAACTGACAATTTATTTTTCCAAAAAAACAAACTACGCCCTAAACTACCTATAAGTATAAAAAAAAATAGAAAAAAGAGAGTGTAACCAAAATGAAATAGATAATCTGTCAAAAAAGTCATTTGTTAAAGTCGTTAGATTAAAGATACAATAAGTAAATAGACACCTGCAAGAGCAGAGAAGCTAACCGTTAGCTCGGTGAAGCTAATTTAAAATGGATAATTAACTATGCTGAACTGCGTTTGATAATTATGCAAAATACTGACTATAAGGTAATTAAGTCAAATAATAATACTGATAGACTAACTTTGCACGGCTACTTAAAACCAAAATTTCGAACCTTTTATGATTCAAAACTACTCAATTTTTGATAAAAATATATATATGAAAATCAAAGATTAAATAATGATTGAATTTTCATAAATTTGTAGTTCAAATCTAACAAAAAATGAAGAATAAAAAAGTAATAATTATTGGTGGTGGTGCAGGTGGATTTTTTGCAGCCATCAATTTAAAAGAAAAAAATCCGAATTATAACGTTTCTATTTTAGAACAAACAAATACACTACTCAAAAAAGTCAAAATTTCGGGTGGTGGACGTTGTAATGTTACGCATTCTTGTTTTGAGGTGGAAGAGCTTATCAAAAATTATCCACGAGGAGAAAAAGAACTCTTAGGTTCGTTTTATCAATTTCAACCTAGAGATATGATAGAATGGCTCAAAAAACGAGGTGTCAAAACAAAAACAGAAGCCGACGGACGTATGTTTCCAGTTTCTGATGATTCTCAAACGATTATAGATTGCTTTTTGAATGAAGCTAGAAAACTAAATATTGAGATAAAAAAAGGATATGCCGTTGAGAAATTAATCCCTCCTAATATAGAAAGTACAGGAAACAATAATAATCAAAAATGGCAAATTCAATCAAAAAACAAAGAAAACTTAGAAGCTGATGTACTCATTGTTTCGACAGGAAGCCAGCCAAAATCTTGGAAAATGCTTACTGACTTGGGTCATTCGATTTCAAATCCTGTTCCTTCGCTTTTTACAATGGACGTGAAAAATGATGCTCGTCTGAAAGATATGGCAGGCGTTTCGGTAAATAATGGTGCTGTTTGGGCAAAAGATTCAAAACTAAATATTGAAAATGGAGCTGTTTTGGTTACCCATTGGGGACTTTCTGCACCTGCTGTTTTGCGCCTTTCTGCGTGGGGAGCTAGAGAATTAGCCGACAAAAATTATAACTTCGAAATGGGTGTAAATTGGATAGAAGACACACCGAAAAATACATTGAAAACATTAAAAGCGCATAGAGAAGAATGGCGTAAAAAGCAGATAGGAACAATTTGTCCGTTTGAAATTCCGAATCGTTTATGGAAAAAATTAGTAGAAGCATCACAAATTGACCTAACGACACATTGGGCATCACTTTCTAATAAGCAACTAGAAGCACTTTCGAAAGAATTAACGCAAGGAATTTTTAATGTAAATGGAAAGAGTACCTATAAAGATGAATTTGTAACTTGTGGAGGAATTTCATTAGCAGAAGTAGATTTTAAAACGATGGAAAGCAAAATTTTACCTAATTTGTACTTTACTGGTGAAGTGTTGGATATTGATGCCATTACTGGAGGTTTTAATTTTCAAGCAGCTTGGACAACAGCGTGGATTGCAGCACAGAATGTTTAATTTGGGGCGTGGGATTAGGGGCGAGAAGAGAGGGAATGAGAAAATGGGGCGTGGGATTAGGAGCAAGAGAATGGGTAATAACAAATGCTGATTAATCAACTTGCCTATTATTTATTGTATTTTTAATAAAAGTTAAACAAAAATATGTAGCTCACTCTTTAGAGTAATGTTATTAAGTTAAGTAGTTGTAGTTGTAATTTTACTCCATTAGGAGTTCAATATTGGTAGAAAAACATTAAAAATAAAGCCTCATTTACTCCGTAGGAGTTGTATATTGGTATTTTTGTTTGATTAACGTTCAAAATACTACCAATATTAAGTTCCTAAAGGAACACCTGAAGTGCAACGAAAGCAGCGAAGCTAACCGACTTTTCTGTCTGCTTTTTTCTACCAATATAAAGTTCCTACGGAACAGAATTTCTTAGCTTAACAGCATTGCTCTTTAGAGTGAGAAAGCATTAACTTACCCTATTTTTTACTCAAATTTTATAAATCTATGAAAAATATTGTCAATTGGATTGGTACAAAACTATTTTCTACTCGTCTGGAAAATATAGATAATTTTAAAAAGAATCCTTTTGAGGTTCAGGAAAAGGTCTTTAAATACTTGATTGAATCTGGAAAAGATACCGTTTGGGGAAAAGAACATCATTATTTTGCTATCAAAACGCAAGGGCAGTTTGCTGATCGTATTCCTATTTCTAGTTACGAAGAATTTTATCTTTATATAGAACGTAGCTTGAAAGGAGAACAAAATCTACTTTGGAACAAACCCATTATTGGTTTTTCAAAATCCTCTGGTACGACAAACGCAAGAAGCAAATACATTCCTGTTTCGGAAGAAGGATTGGATAAAAATCATTATGCAGCAGGAAAAGATTTAATTGCTCTTTATGCCAACAATAACCCAGAAACAGGCTTTTTCTCTGGAAAAGGTTTGGGAGTCGGTGGAAGTATGCAGCCTAACCCAGTTACAGGAGTGAAAAATTGTGGCGATGTTTCGGCTCTAATTATGAATCACTTACCTGTTTGGGCAGAATATCTAAGAACGCCTAGTTTGGATATTGCACTCATGGAAAATTGGGAGGAAAAAATGGAAGCAATGGCAAAAGCGACTTCGAAAGAAAATGTAACGAGCATTCAAGGCGTTCCGACATGGACACTTTTTCTGATTAAAAATATATTACAACTCACAGGTAAGAAATCAATTTTGGAGGTTTGGCCTAATTTAGAATGCTTCTTTCATGGTGCTGTTTCCTTTACGCCTTATCGTCAGCTTTTCAAAGAACTTATTCCTTCCGACCAAATGAATTATATGGAAGTTTATAATGCTTCTGAAGGATTTTTTGCATTACAAGACCAAAAAAACAGTGAAGATTTATTACTTCTTTTGGATTATGGAATTTATTATGAATTTATTCCGATGCACGAATGGGACAAAGAAAATCCAAAAACGATAAACTTGCAAGACGTAAAACTGAATGAAAAATATGCGATGATTATTTCCACTAATTCAGGTCTTTGGCGTTATAATATTGGTGATGTAGTCAAGTTTACTTCACTTAGTCCGTTCAGAATCCGTATTGCAGGACGTACAAAACACTTTATTAATGCTTTTGGAGAAGAAATGGTAGTAGAAAATGCTGATATTGCCCTCGCTTATGCTTCCGAAAAAACAGGCGCAAAACTAAAAGATTATACAGCAGCACCAATTTATATAAAAACAGAAACAGGAGGAAATCACAAACAAGGAGGACACGAATGGATTATTGAATTTGATAAAAACCCCGAAAATGAAACGCTTTTTGTAGAATCTTTAGACGAAAAACTACGAGAAATCAATTCGGATTACGATGCCAAACGAGAGGGAAATATTGCTCTTGTTATGCCGACCGTTCATTTTGCAGAGCCAAACACGTTTTACAAATGGCTGCAATCAAAAGGAAAGTTGGGAGGACAGCATAAAGTGCCACGTCTTTCGAATGATAGAGAATATGTAGATGCTATTTTGGAAGTGATGGAGAGGTAAAATAAAAACTTTGTCAGTAGTTTTTTTGGTAATCCAAAATAACTCTGACAATAGTTGTCTAAAAAACCTTTATTTGGGGATATGTTTTTATTGCTAATTTATTAGATTTGTGTTATAGAACAGCGAAATACAAATACACGGCTGGAAGCCGAATACATATTGCTCACTTCGCAAGATGCGAGCGAGAGCCATTTTAATCTTGCGAGGAACATCAGGGGTTTCTAATGCTTATGTCTAAAAACTAACTACCAATATGTTTTACTTATTACAGTAACTTATTTTTATATCGTATTTTAATAAAAAAAAACTTTTGCTACATGTCTAATTTTTTAATCAAGAATACTAAGAGGTTGTTTTTTGTAATAACTCTGCTTGCTATCATCACTTCTTGTAAAACAGAAGAAAGAATTTCTAAAATAATCAGCATAGAAAGTGGTGCTATCCCTACTTATTTTGATGCTGATAGTACTACAACCTTACTTATACTTTGGGCAGATAGCAAAACAATAGAAAGAGAAGCGCAAAAAGAATATCATGGTAATTATGAAATGATAAATAGAAGAGATTTAGAATCTAATTCTAAATATGAAAATATTTCTAAATACAGGTATTTACTTGAATTTGATATGCGCCTTGAGATTGAATACAACCCTTCAGCAAGTTTCTCTGATTTTTCTCGTGGTAGGACTTATAACAGAATTAACTACGTCACACCTTATATTAGAGATAGGAAATACAATAAAATTTATAAATGTCCAAAGGAGTTTATTCGGCTTAGACATCTTAAGTTAGCTATACGTAGTTACTTCAAAGAACTAGAAAAACAGAGATAATTTATCCTTAGCCCTAGCTCCCATCTTGCAAGTGACAGCTATGTATTTGGCTTCCAGCCGTGGTTTTTGTATTTATATCGAACCGTTCGTTCAATTCTACTTCACAAAAATCTGCATACTATCCTTCAAATTTTCAAGAATAATATCACTTCTACGAACTGTTCCATCTTCTTCTTTGTAGCTTTTTTCGATAAAAACGATACTTATCTACTTTATGACGAGCATTTGGAGGAGGCATAAAATCAATCGTTTTTTCTTCCATATTTATTGTTCCTTTCCACGTCGTAAAACGGTCTTGAGGAATAGAATAAGTAAAAATATATTCTCCATTTTCTTCTCTGACAGCTAATATTTCTATTCTGCTATTTTTCAGTTTGTTGAGTTCGGTATGAAAAACTGTTCCTGCATATTTTCCGATAAGAAGTTCTGGGTTTTCTATTTTATCGTTGTTGAATTCCTGTTTTTGTTCAGTAGAATCACTACTTGAAAATGAAATAGGCGAATTTGGAATCTGGGTAGCCAAAATTATTCCGATAGCCAAAACTGCAAATACAATTCCTGCAATCAGAAAAATTCCTACTCCTTTTTGTTTGCTTAATTTAATTTTGCGTTTATCTAACAAAATTTCTATATCTGATTTTGAATAATGGAGTTTGTCGCCTACTTCCAAAATCTCTTTGAACTGTTCCTGTGAAAGCATTTTTCCCTTCAATCTATCCTGCAATTCAAAATCTAAAATTTCTTCTCTAGTTTGTAATTTTAGATTTCTTTGACGAAAAAATATCTTCAATTCTTTTTCTGAAAAGCCATTTTGTTCGGCTACTGCTAAAAGTTGAGGGTAATATTCGCTCGGAAAAAAACGCCCTACTTTTCGCCTATCTACATTAGTTTCTAATAGTTCACGAAGTGGCAAAACACGTATTCCTGCTGCCAGCAAACGCTGCTCAAATTCGGATTCACTAATATCTAATTCTCGTGCTTTTATACGCAAACTTTTCATTTGCTCAGTTGAAAGTAGCTCATCTTTAGCTTGTTCTTGCGCTTGATTCAACAAGATTTCTAACGAAGGCAAAACTTCCAAACCGTTTTGTTTGACTACTTTATCGACTGTTTCTTGATTCCAGTTTTGAGAATTTGTATGAGCTGTCCAAATCTTTTTAGGTAAAAAATATTGATACACCAAAAACTGTGGAATAGCTTCTTTTATTAGTGTTTCCTCTACCAAAACAGGCTCGTTTTTTTCTTGTTTGTCCAAATGGTTTTTTATTCCTCTCAACGCATAACGTGCAGCTTCTTCATCTGTAAGCGTGTGAACGGTGTAATTTCTATGAATGAGTAATGCTTTGAGTTCAGATTGTAAAAGCAAATCTCCTATCAGATAAACTTCCGAATCGGTCTGCACATGTTCGACTACTCTTTCGGTCAGTTCTCGGTCTTGAATACGCAAAACTTGTACTTCCTGTGAGTTTATGGTAGCTGTTGCGTTTGTTCCGTTTGATAATTTTACGGTAATAAAACTCTGTTTGTTTTCTCTAATTTGATTAATCCATTCTTCGGCTCTATGTGAATGCAGCGCAACTTCTTCATCCAAATCTACACCTGTCGGAACTTGTCGCATTGCTCGCTGCAAAACAAATTTGACAAGTTCTCTTTCGAAATCCCAATCCGAAACGTCTTGTAGTTTTTTACTAGAAAAAGCTGTATCATCTCCCACACGAGTAAGCATAATTCGTTCTCCAAAACTTTCTATAAATGTAATTGGCGATTTTGAGGATTGTAGCGTAAGATTTTTTCCTTCCACCAAAGAATCGATATAGGATTGATGAGGCAGAATATGAAATCCTTTTTTTGTAAAGTAGAAGTTAAATTTTTTCGATTAATTTACCTGAAAAAGCAGGCGAAAAAACACACAAAAGAGGAATCACACCTTGAGAATCTGGCGACAAACGTTCGAATTCTATTTTTATATTCTCTATTATACTATCAAAAAGTTTTTCGTAAGGGTGAGAAGCTCCCAACCAGTCAAATGTTTTGTTTTGCTCCATTCCATACGCAGGATGACGAAGCGCATTGAGAGAAGCATCTAAATTTTCATACTGTTTTTTGGAAATAGGCTTAATTTGAGTATCAATTTCAAAAAAAAGTTCTACACTTTCTTTTCCTTCGTAGGGAATAGAAAGCAAATTTTGAGAATTATAAAAGGCTGCACTACAATATTCTTCAGTAATCAAAAGGCAAATTGTAGAAGTAGAATGCGTATTCATAACAGGGTAGAAAAAAGCAATAATAGTCTGGTAAAAAAAATTAATCAAAGATACGAAAAAAAGGAGTTTAGAAAAGCTACCCAAAAATAGATAACAAAAAGTAGCGAAAACGGCTTTACTATATAATGAACTGATGTTACGCAACCTCAAGGTCTAGAGAAATTTAGACGAAACCCACGAATTTATTCGTGGGAAAATAACCCCTATTTTTCACATAAATCTGCTTTTCTATTCTATCAAAATTACTCTTTTTATTTTATGAATATAGTAGAAACAAAAAAAACAAAAGGATTAGAAGATGGTGGTAGTTTCCACGAATAAATTCGTGGGTTTCATTTAATTGCGTAACATCAGTAATGAATACTATCATTTTTCAGTAAATAAATAAATCAAAATGAACTCTTCCATTTCTTCCTCTCAAAATTCGCTTTCTACTCTACATTTGCCACAAAAAACTGTCTTGATTTGGGACGGAGAATGTGGTTTTTGTGAATATTGGATAACAAAATGGAAAATGATTACAGACAAGAATAACATCGATTTGCGACCTTATCAAGAAGCAGCCGATGATTTTCCAGACTTGGATAAAAAAATATTTGGAAAAGCTGTACGACTTATTACTCCAGACGGAAAAGTATATTCTGGTGCAGAAGCTGCCTTCAAAAGTTTGGAATTAGGAGGAGCAACCGATTTGCCGATAAACTGGTACAAACAAAATCCTACTTTTGCAGAACTGACAAAATGGCTTTACGAAAAAGTAGCTGGTAATCTTCCTTTTTTGTATGATGTTTCGTATTTCTTTTTGGGACAAAATCCGAATAAAATACGTCCTTCGATTTGGATTTGGGCTACTGTAGGTGCGCTTGTTGGTGGAAGTCTGCTGTTGAAGTTGGGAAAGAAAAAATAAAAATAAAATTTTTTATCAAAAAAACGCTTGTTTTTTATTAGAAAGGCTTACCTTTGTTGTCTTAATCAAAAAGTTAATAATCAAGTGAAAGATTTACGTACTTTCGAAATTGACATTGTTGCGCTCAAATTTGGTTCGCATTCTTTTACCTTCGACTTAGACAATGATTTTTTTGGATACTTTAAGGAGCATCAAAATGGATTTATTGAAAAAGGAGAGTGTAAAGCAGAAGTCATACTCGACAAAAACGAACAACTTATTCGTGCTACTCTTATCATTAATGGAACTGTAGAACTGGTTTGTGACCGTTCTTTAGACCAGTTTGATTATGAAGTAGATGTTAATGAAACGATTCTCTACAAATATAGTGAGGAAGAGCGAGAACTTACTGAAGAGATTGTTTTGATAACTCGTAGAACGCCGAGCATTAATGTAGGCGAGCTGCTAAACGAGTTTTTGATGTTGGATATTCCAATGAAAAAGTTGCACCCTCGTTTTTGGGAAGAAGAAGAATCAGATGATTACGCAGAAAGCGAAGATTCTGATAATTTGGACGATGAACCGTCTGAGAAAAAAACAAAGAAAATCAATTTCATTTATTCCTCCGAACAAAAAGCATTAGAGGACAAAAAAGGAGATAAAAAGGAGAACAAAACTAATCCTTCTTCTGAAAACGAAAAAATAGACCCACGTTGGAATATTTTGAAAAACTTAAAAAACAATTGAAATTAGATTTTAATTTAATTTTATAATTTGATACCTCAAATTGCTACGGTAGAATTTTTATACTTTTCAAAACTATAGAAACAGGTCTTTAAAAATATTGTTGAACCTTAAACAAGAAGGACAAATAACTAGATAGGAAGTAAATGGTAATAAAAACGAGTTTTAATTCTGTTTTTACACAAAAAATCTTCATCTTTGCAGTCTTTCTTTAAAAATTTAGTAAAAAATTATGGCACATCCTAAAAGTAAAATTTCCAAATCACGCCGTGATAAACGTCGTACTCATCATCAATGTGAAACTAAAGCAATTACTGTTTGTCAGAATACAGGCGAAGCACATTTGATGCACCGTGCGTATTATCACGAAGGTAATCTTTATCTAAAAGGTAAAATGATTGCAGAATTTGCAAAAGAAGTAGTAGTAGATGAAGACGAAGATTAAATTCTAATTTTTATTTCCTTCTTTTTAGTGAAGAAATCACAAAAATTAATCTCTCTTTTTATTTTTATAATAGAAAGGGAGATTTTTTTGTATAATTTTCTTCAAAACAGAACTCGTATTTTAGTTTTAATTTATGCATTTATCAAGAATAGCAAAATCTTTGCTACCTACATCTTAGATTTCTACTGTTATTTAATCAACATTTTTGTATTTTTGTATAAATCAAAATTACTACAATCTGTTTGACTTGTATTAAACTTTGCTTCTGCTACCTTTTGTCATAAGACCAATATAAGACCAACTACAAAACCAGACTATGAACAATACATTTATACTTTACTTAAAAAGTTACTATTCCAGTTTTGCGAAAAAGGAAAAAGTAATTACATTATTATTAGTATTATTATTTATCAATTTCTCTCATTTCTCTTTTGCTCAATTCCAACCCACAAACGGAGTAGAACCTTGTGCAACCGATATTATTCATCAACGAAAACTAGCTCAAGATCCTCAATACAGACAGGACTTAGAGCAAATGGAAACAGAACTCGCAGAGTATATCCAGAACAGTACAAATCAAAGAAGAGAGGGAAATACTATTATTATCCCTCTGGTGGTTCATATTATACACACAGGAGATGCGATAGGAACAATATATAATCCTACCGATGCTAGAATAGTAGATATGATAGCTTATCTAAATCAAGCATTTGGAAACAATGCTCCTTTTAATACAGCAGGTGGTTTGGATACAGATATTCGCTTTGAGCTTGCAAAGCGTACCGAAAATTGTACGACAACAAATGGAATAAATAGAGTAGATGGTAGTGGAGTTCCTAATTATACGACTGGTGGAGTATCTATTGGAGGACCTGGTGCCGTAGAAGAAGATGTAAAAGATTTGAGTAGATGGTCTAATATAGATTATTATAATATTTGGGTAGTAAATAGAATTGATGGAAATGACGGAACAGCAGGTTCTTTTGTTGCTGGTTTTGCTTATTTTCCAGGTGGAAACGCTCGTGTAGATGGAACAGTTATGCTTGCTACACAGATTGACCCAGGAGAAATTACACTTCCTCACGAAATTGGTCATGGACTTAATCTTTTTCATACCTTTCAAGATGGTTGTGGTAATGCAGATTGTAACACAGACGGAGACAGAGTGTGTGATACAGACCCTCATCAACAAGCAGATAACAATTGTAACCCAGGGGGAATTCTTGTGGAGGTAGTGCAGATGTTTTGACTAATTTTATGGCATATTCGAATTGTCAAGACAAATTTACGGCAGGACAAACTACTCGTATGCGTTCTGCTTTAGAGTTATTTCGACCAGGTCTTATTTCTTCTTTAGGAAGTGTAACCGTTCCTGGTTCATTAGCAGCAGGAGCTTGTACCCTAACAGGAGGTACACCAACTGGTGGAATAGGAATAGATAGAGTTCGTTTTAATCAAATAGATGTCATTTCTTCTTCAGCAGGTGTTGAAGGTAATTATGTAGATAGAAGTTGTAGTCAGACGGCAACCGTTTTGGCAGGAAGCACTCATGAGCTAAAAGTGAATAGTTCGTTTACCAATTCTCACAAAGTAAGAGGGTATATTGATTATAATAATGATGGCGATTTTACAGATGCAGGAGAAGAAGTTTTGGTTTCTAACTCTGGTACAGAACATACTACAAATGTAGTTATTCCAGCAGCAGGAGTTCCTTTCAATCAGCCTTTAAGAATGCGTATTGTAGGAGATTTCGTAGCAAATGCAGACCCCACATCGTGTACAGTAAATCAAGGACAAGCCGAAGATTTTTCAGTAATTATCGAATCAAATCTACCTTGTAACATAACAGCCATTACAGCAGGTACTCAAACAGCCTGTATTCCCTCTACAAATAATTATACCCAACAAATAACTGTAACGTTTGCTAACCCACCTTCTTCTGGAAATTTAGTAGTCAATGGACAAACTTTTCCACTTACTGCAAGTCCTCAAACCGTAACTTTAGTAGGCTTAGATTCTGATGGATTAGGTGTAAATGTAACAGCTACTTTTTCAGCAAACGCAACGTGTCCATTTACAGTAAACAATCTTTTTACTGCGCCAGCAGCTTGTGCGCCCAGAATTACGTTGGGAACAATCAATCCAACTACGTACTGTGCAGGAGAAACTATTAGTATTCCTTATACAGCAGGAGGAACATTTAATGCAGGTAATACTTTTACGGCACAGTTATCTTCAGCAGGTGGAAACTTTACTCCTGCTATTGCAACGGGAACAGGTACAAGCCCAATAACAATTACAATTCCGACTACTGCAGCAACAGGAACAGTCTATAAAGTTCGTATTTTTTCATCTAGTCCTAGTCTTATTAGTGCAAACTCGCCCAACTTTACCATTAATGCCCTTCCTTTGGATAGAACAATAATTGCTAATCCAAACACAGTAAATACAGGACAATCTGCAACTATTGACATTGCTAATTCTCAAATTGGAGTAACTTATCAATTGCAAAACGTAACGACAGCAAATACAAATGTAGGAACACCAGTTGCAGGAACAGGTGGACTGATTTCTATTCCAACAGGAAACTTAACAGTAACGACAGATTTTAGAGTAGTTGCTAAAAGTACAGCCAATTGTGAACGAATTTTGAATACGACAACGGTTAATATAGTAATTCCGTGTACAATTTCTTCCATTACAGCAGGTGCAACAGGAACGTGTGATGTCATTACAAATTTATACTCTAAAGAAGTTACGATTAGTTATATCGTTCCACCAGTTATAGGAGATTTAGTTGTCAATGGACAAAATTTTCCGATTACGACAAGTCCACAAACAGTAACGCTTACAGGACTTACAGCAGACGGAAATCCAGTAGATGTAACGGCTTCTTTTTCAGCAAATACAGCCTGTACATTTACTCAAAATAATGTGTTTACTGCGCCAACACCTTGTAATATTCCTACAATTAATTTGGGAACAATTACACCAACGGCTTACTGTCCGACAGCCACAATTAGTGTTCCTTTTACTTTTTCAGGTGCTTTTGGAACTGGTAATACATTTACGGCTCAATTATCTGATGCAACTGGAAATTTTACGACACCCTTAGTTTCTAACACCTTTAATAGTCCGATTTCATTATTTATTCCTGCTACGGCTACAGCTTCTGCAAATTACAAAGTTCGTGTAATTGGTTCTGCTCCTTTTGCCACGAGTGCCGAATTTGGAATTACTATTTTTCCTTTGCCTTTGGATAGAACAGTAACTGCAAATCCTACTATTATTCCTTTAGGAACTTCTTCAAACATAGAAATCCCAAATTCTCAAACAACAGTAACCTATCAATTACAAGACGTTTCGAATGCAAATGCAAACATAGGAACTCCACAAACAGGAACAGGTGGAACACTCTCCATTCCAACAGGAAACCTAACTTCTACAACCAATTTTAGAGTAGTAGCCAGAAATTCAGTTACGGGTTGTGAACGTATTTTGAATACCGTAACAGTTACGATTAATGCACCTGAAATAAATGTAATTAGTAATTCGGTTTCTATTGTAAGTGGAGATAATACGCCAGATACAGCAGATAATACTGATTTTGGAAGTCAGCTTACTTGTAATGGATTTATTCGCAAAACATTTACTATCCAAAATACAGGAACATTAGATTTAACGGTTACAAATATTACGCTTACAGGAACAGATTTTACTTTTCCTACTCCTACTTTTCCTCTTGTGATTGCAGCAGGAAGTAACCAAGATATTGTAATTACTTTTGACCCTTCTGTTGATGGCAATCAAACTCAAACGCTTACTATTTTGAATGATGATAATGATGAAGCAACTTATACTTTTGATATAAAGGGAAGAGGACAAGCCGATACAGAAAATCCAACCATTACAGCACCAGCAGACGCAACAGTAAATGTAGATGCAGGAAGTTGTGGTGCTATTCCAGCTCTAGCTACTGCAACAGCAAATGATAATTGTGGAAACCCTGTCATTACAAGTAATGCTCCTTCTGTTTTTCCTCTCGGAACTACAAATGTAGTTTGGACAGCAACAGATGCAGCAGGAAATACAGCTTCTGCCACTCAAATTATAACGGTTGAGGATAATGAAAACCCAACAGTAACTGCGCCAATTGATATAAACGTTACTTGTCCTGCTGATGTAGTTTTGGGAACGCCAACTTCAAACGATAATTGTGGAATAAATTCTACAACAAACGATGCACCTACTGTTTTTCCGTATGGTACAACAACAGTTGTTTGGACAGTTAGAGATTTTGCAGGAAATTCAGCTACAGCAAATCAAACTGTGATTGTAACAGATACACAAGACCCAACTGTTTCAACGCCAGCAGATATTGCCGTCGGTTGTCCTCAAAATGTAGTTTTAGTTCCTCCAACAGCAACAGATAATTGTACTATTACAAGTCTTGTTAGTGATGCTCCAACCGTTTTCCCACAAGGAACAACAACCGTAATTTGGACAGCAACAGACGAAGCAGGAAATACAGCCACTTCTTCGAATACCGTAACAGTAAATGATACGACAGACCCAACAATTACAGCACCAGCAAACTTAACATTAAATTGTACTGATGCCGTTGTTTTGGGAAATCCAATTGTAAGTGATGATTGTGGAGTTGCAAGTACAACCAGTAATGCGCCAATTGCGCCAGCTACTTATCCATTAGGAATTACTACAATTACGTGGACGGTTACGGATAATTCTGGAAATACGGCAACAGCTACTCAAACGGTTACTATTTCTGATACACAAAATCCAACTATTACAGCACCTTTAAGTGTTGTCGTTCCGACAGATGCAGGAATTTGTACGGCTTCGAATGTTGCTTTGGGAACACCAGTTACGGCTGATAATTGTGGCGTTGCAAATGTTAGTAATGATGCTCCAACTATTTTTCCATTAGGAACTACAAATGTAATTTGGACAGTAATTGATAATGCAGGAAATACAGCAACAGCAACACAGCCTGTTTTAGTTTTGGATAGAATTAATCCAACAATGACAAATCCACTTACTGCAAATTTACTTACAGATATTGGAGCGTGTACAGCAACGAATAATCTTACGCCACCAGCAGCGAGTGATAACTGTACGATTGCAAGTATTACGAGTAATGCGCCAGCGATTTTTCCTATCGGAACTACAAATGTTCGTTGGATAGCAACAGATGGAGCAGGAAATACAGTAACCAAAATACAAGTAGTAAAAGTAACTCGTAATCCTGCTTCAGTTCGTGTAACAATTGCTTCGCTTGATACAGTTATTTGTCCGAACGAAACGGCAAAATTCACAGCCACAGGCGCAACTAGTTATGTTTTTTATAGAAATGGCGTACAAGTTTCGACAACTTCTACCTACGAGCCACCTATCGGAACGTTCCAAAATGGCGATCAAGTTTGGGTAATTGGTCAGACCAATAGCTGCCCCGATACGACACGAAAAATGACTGTTATCGTTAATCCTTTGCCAGTTGTTAATTTGGGTGTAGATAGATTTAAGTGTAGAAATGATACAGCTAGACTGACAGTTCCAGCAAATGCAAATTATATTTTTGATTGGAAAAAACTAAATGCAGCAGGTACAGCCGTTTCAGTTGGAAATGGAAATAATACTTATTTAGCTTTAGATACAGGAACGTATTTTGTAAAGGTTACTAACACGATTACAGGCTGCTCGAATACGAGTAATAGAGTAAAAGTGAGAAACTTTAACGACAATGTAGTTGTAGATTTGGGAGCAGACAAAACGATTTGTAATCCTGCTGATTTGCCGTACCGATTGGTAGGAAGTGATTTGTCACATCTTGCAGGAACTACCTATAAATGGTATGTAGCAGGAACAAACACAGTAATTGGTTCGGATTCGGTCATCGATATTACAGCAGAAAATACATACAGCGTAGTTGTTCAAGACCCACGAGGTTGTAAAATAAGCGATACGATTCGCATTAATTTTGCTCCTACTCCAGATTTTGTCATTACAGGACACGAAAATCCAAATTGTGCTACTTTCAATACGCTAAGAATTGAACGTACCAATCTTAGAAATATGACGATTAATTGGTTTGGAAACGGAATTGTTTCGACTTCTGATTCTGGTAAAGTGGCTATTGTTAATGTAAGTGGAATTTATACAGCAACGGTTAGGGATAATAATACGCCTGCAAAATGTACGTATTCTCAATCGGTGGAAGTATTTGTTCGTCCAAATATTGATTTAGGGCTTTCTGCAACTAGCGATACGCTTCGATTGTGTCAAGGAGATTCTTTAACATTAGATGCTTTCCGTCCAGAACACAACGATAATTTTACGTATCAATGGAAAATTCTTGAAAATAATCAAGTCGTTTCTACAAATTCAAAAATTGCGATTAATTATGGAATGGTAAATAATTTTACGGCTAATCGTTTCGAAGTTAAAGTTACTGACCCAAATCTTACAGGTGGTGGAAATTGTAGCATTACCGATACAGTTATTGTTCGTTTTGATAGAAAAACAGGCGTTCAGATTGATTCTACATTTATCAAAACGCTTTGTTTAGGACAAACACAAACACTTAGAGCAACAGGTGCAGATGCCTACGAGTGGAGCAACGGAGCAACTACTTCAACCATAGAAGTTACACCAACCGAAGCAGGATATTATACTTTTATTGCGAAGGGAACTTTCCGTTCAAGTCTTTGTGGTGCAAGTGCCGATACGATTAAGTTTAGAGTAGTGAAAGTTCCAGAATTATCTGTTCCAGAAACGCTTACTATTTGTGAGAATGATTCAGTTGAAGTAGATGCGTTTTTGCCCTCACATCAACCTCGTTATAGTTACGAATGGACAAACGAAACGACAGGAGAAATAGTTGATACATTAGCTCTTCACGTTTTCAAACAAGATTCTGCAAACGTTACCTATCAACCTCAAACTTTCAAAGTAGGCGTTTATGATACTTTAGGTGGAGGACGTTGTGGAATAGAAAAACTAATAACGGTTACTTTTTCAAGGTCTGCAACTCCAACTATTTTGGCATCTGATACGCTCGTTTGTGTAGGTCAAGAAATTACACTTACAGCAACAGGAGCGACTAATTTTGTATGGAATACAGGCGAAACTACTCCTTCAATTACTGTTTCTTCCGATTCAGCAGGAATATTCAGATATACTGTTTTGGGTAATTATGGAACAGGTGAGAATGTTTGTGATAGCTTAGGAACAAGTATTTTAGTTCAGTTTAAAGGCATTCCGACCATTAAATTAAACCAAAAAGATACAGTCAGTATTTGTGTAGGCGATTCGCTTCAATTTATCGCTAGTGGTGGAGCTTCTTATTCGTGGTCGCATACTCCGACAGAAACAGGAGATACCGTTGTAGTTTATCCAACCGATACGACGATGTATGTAGTTACAGGTTTTGATACGTTGGGTTGTTCTTCTACTGATACGGTTGTTGTACTGGCTCAACCTCAAATTGATTTGGGCAATGACCAGCAACTTTGTAAAGGCGATACTACAATTATTGGTGCGCCTCGTCCTTTTGGTGCGACTTATTTGTGGAGTACAGGGGCGACGAGTGATTCAATTACGGTTACTTTTGGAGGAAAATATTTTGTAGAAGTAAAAATTAATGAGTGTAGTTATACCGATTCTGTAAACATTTCTTACATTAATCCACCAAAATTAACTGCCATAGATACCGTTCTTTGTTTTGAAGATAAAGATTCAAGATTGATTTTCCACGAAATAGGAGTAAAAATTAGAAACTATGATTCTACTGCAAGATACCGTTATCAATGGCTTGATGAAGCAGGTGAAATTGTAGGCGAAGATTCATTATTGAGAACAAAATTTGGAGGAAATTATTTGGTACGAGTAACGGCAGAATATGAAACTTCGTGTAATGCTATGACGAGTTTGACAGTAAAAGCAAGCTGCGAACCAGAGCTTTATATTCCATCTGCATTTACACCAAATAATGATAACTTTAATGATGAATGGGAACTTTTCGGACGTTATTATTCCAATCTTCGTATCAAAGTTCTTGACCGTTGGGGAATGTTGATGCACGAATCTTATACTGAAAGGTTGAACAGATGAAATTCAGTTTTGGAATGGTCAGTATAAAGGAAAACAAGTTCCTTCTGGAGTTTATTATTACGAAATCACTTATACAAGTCCGACCGATAGTAGCAAGACAATTAAGCAAACAGGAACAGTTACGGTGGTTTATTAAGTTTTTGAGGATTTTAATTTGTAGTTTTTGATGAAAATCTCTTTCTTGTTGAAAAATGAGGAAGAGATTTTTTATATTTCGTGAGTTCGTTTTCCCAAAAACGAACAAAATCACTTAGTTTTAATAATTCAGTTTTTGGAAACTAAATACATAAAATTTATTTCTATGAAAATCTTCAAAATCTCACTTTTTTTATTTCTAATTTTCATCGTTTTCAATTCTTGTAATAAGAAAAGTCATTATTATAGAACAGACAAAAATTCAGAATTCAAGTATGAATATATTTTTTCATTTGAGCAAACTGATACAAGTGAGGTAAAAATAGAAAAGAAAGAAGCTACAAAAAGTAGAATAAAAGGTGTTGTTTCAGATGATTACGGTGTTCATTTTTGTTCATTTCAATTATCTGGTAGATATGTTAAAAGAATAATAGAAATAGATGAAAATGGAAACTTTGAAGTAGAAATTCCTAAAGGAGAATACCAAATACAAACACGAGGTTGTTCAGACCATATGAGTTTTGACTTCACCTTAGAAGAAAATACAGAAATGAGTTTTGATTTTTATTTGAAGTATAGACAAAGATTACCAACCATTTATCAAATCGATTCAAAAACTCCTCTCTCAAAAAGAAAAATTGAGAAAATAAAAAACTGTATAAAAGAAAACAGAAATAAAAAAGGAGGAAAACCCTGTTGGGAAAAGGGCAAATACACTATTTCCATACAAATCTAGAAGCATTAATATTCAAACATAACCAAACAAAAAATAGTTGTACCTACAATAATTAAGAAATCAGGTAATTATTATAAAAAAATGAAAATACATTTTCCTCTAAAAAAATAAAAAACAAGGCTTCATTTCACAATAATCTAAACTTAATAGTCTTAATCACGTTCAATAAAGCGACTTTAAGCAATCAAACGCAGTTATACAAAAATACTAAAACGTCTTCTCAAAAAATAAATTATTATGTTAGTGCCTGCCACAAATTCAGAACTCAATTTTACATCAGAATTACATATTCCTGCTGCCAACAAACCTCGTATTGTTATCATCGGAGGAGGTTTTGCTGGTTTGGAACTTTCCAAAAAATTACATTCTGTCGATGCTCAAATTGTTATGATTGATAGGTATAATTTCCATACTTTTCAACCTCTTTTGTATCAAGTGGCGACAGCAGGATTAGAAGCCGATGCTATTGCAGGTCACTTTACGTAAGGTTTTGAAAAATGAGAATAGCAAATCTGACTTTTATTTTAGAGTAGCTACGGTTACTGAAATTCGTCATGATAAGAATACGGTTGAAACTAATTTGGGAACTTTGAGATATGATTATTTAGTGATTGCGAATGGTTCGAAAACTAATTTTTATGGAAATAAGGAAATTGAAGAACGTTCGTTTGCTTTAAAACAAGTTCCTCAAGCCTTAGCAATCCGTAATCATTTGCTGAGAAACTTTGAAAAAGCACAACTTGCAGCTACCATCGAAGAGCAGCAATCGCTTATGAATGTAGTAATTGTAGGTGGAGGACCGACAGGTGTAGAAGTAGCTGGTGCTTTAGGAGAATTGAAGTTACATGTTTTGCCAAAAGATTATCCAGAATTGGATTTTAGAAGAATGCAAATACATCTTGTAGAAGCTGGCGACAAACTACTGAATGGAATGACTGAAAATTCTAGTAAAAAAGCAGAAGATTATCTAAAAGAATTTACGGTTCAGATTTGGAAAAAAGTAAGTGTAAAAGCATTTGATGGAAATCATGTGGAACTTTCTAATGGAATGTCTTTGCCTTCTACAACCCTCGTTTGGGCAGCAGGAGTTACAGGAAATCTAATAAAAGGACTTCCAGAAGAAGCAATTTTACAGGGAAATAGAATTGTTGTAGATGAGTTTAATAGAGTAAAAGGAATCGATAATATTTTTGCGTTGGGAGATATTGCTGCAATGGTTTCGGAAGACCACCCAAAAGGTTTTCCGATGCTTGCGCCTGTTGCGATGCAGCAAGGAAAGACTTTAGGAGATAATTTTAGAAGGATTTTGGGAAAGAAAAAGAAAGAAATGAAGCCGTTTAAGTATTTTGATAAAGGAAGTATGGCAACTGTTGGAAGAAATAGAGTCTGTCGTGGATTTGCCCAACAAAATGAGTTTTCAAGGTTTTTTTGCTTGGTTTGTTTGGCTTTTTGTTCATCTTATGTTTATTATTGGTTTCAAAAACAGACTTGTAATCTTGACGAGCTGGATTTGGAATTATTTTACTTACGATAAAAGTAATCGTCTGATTATTCCTACTCAAATTACATCTAAGAAAAGAAAAGAAGAGTTGTATGTGTAATAGAATGTAAAATTATAGTATGAAATTGAAAGAACTATGAATAACCAAAATGTAAAATTGCCTTTAGAAGTTGTTCTACATTTTGTACAACAACTTCCACCATTTTATCAACAAAATATTTTTGAATGGTTATTAAAAACTAAAACAGAAAGATTGGAGAAGGTAGAATTAAAGAATACAAAATTACCTTTAAAACGTGGTGCAGGCAAACATTTAATAGGTTATGTTGCTGATGATTTTGATGAACATATTGAAGATTTTAAAGATTACATGTAAACATAACTTATAGAAAATTTTATTAGATACACATATTCTTTTGTGGTAGTTGTACGATTTCTATACTCTAAAAAATAAACTTCTATCGCTGCAAGACAATATTCTGTCTATAGGCTTGATGCAATTCTTTTACCATTTCGTTCCATTTTTCATATTCTGAAACAGGTAAGATTAGGTAATTACTATAGACGGAATGTTTCAAAATAATCTGTTCCGATGAGCGAGTATATTCTACCGAAAACCCAAAATATTCTGAATCAAACTTTTGATTTTGAGGCAAAAACTTAATAGTTGCTCCTCTTGGAAGTTCTAAAACATAGACTTGTGTTTTCTCAAATTTATAATTTGAGCTTACAGGCGTTTTTCTCAAACTATCAATTTCTGTATTTCGCCAAATCGGATTCAAGTGAAGATTAATAAAAAATTCGCTGTACAAAGATTGTGTATGATTAGGGATCTCATATTCATAATTTATTTGTAATACTTTTTCTGCTTTGGTGGGCAAAACTTCCGTTTTCTTTAATTGTAGAGTAGGTTCGTGAGGATTTAATAACCTTTTGAAGGCTTCTTTTTCTCTTTCTTTATCTTGAAATTGCAAGTAAGGTAAAATAGTGGTTTTGGGAAATCCTTTTAAATTCATATTTCCATTTATAATTACTTTTGCGCCTTCTATTTTTACTTTTGCGCTGTCATAGATTGTGTTTTGTAAATAAGGAGAAGAATCTACTCTCAAAATCTCAAAATTTTCTGCATCAATCGCTATTAAGGCTTCTTTGTTTTGTGTAAAATAAGAAGGTGTTCCAAATTTTTCTTGATTTCCTGTTGCATCTAAAAAATAATTTTTACCGTTTATCTTAGCCACTACAATCATATGATTATCCACCAACGGAACAGGAGTTTGAGAATAATTATACGGTAAATCTCTAGAACCCAACCACGCAAAATACGCCTCAATTCCTTGAATCCTGAGCATCGAAACAAGTGCGCTCGCCATATCTTTGCAATCTCCATATTTTCGTTTACAGACTTTTTGAGGGTCTGCAGGTCGAAACCCACGTTCTCCATCTTCGAAGGCAATATATTGAATTTGTGTAGAAACCCAATCAAAAATACGTTTTGCTTTTGCTAATTGTGTTGTGTCTTTTGCCGTTAGTTCATCTACGAAATACTCTAATTCTGGAAATTCTTTTACTGTATCAATCTCTTTTATAAATGGATAATACCAATTGTACAAATCTTGTACGGAAGAAGACAACGGAATTTTTATATTTTGTTTTGCATTATTCTCGTTATTCTCATTAGTTGCGACTTCTTCAATTATTCTATTTTTAATAAATAAAACAACATGAGGTTCGTAATAACGAAGATTTGGCGAAGATTTTTCGTCGGTGTATTTTGGTGCATTTTCCAAAGTCCACGTATATAGTTTTTTGTTTCCTTCTATTTTTTCTGTAAAAATAATTTTACTTGTATCCATTCCAAAAAGTTGGAAACCCATTTCTATATTGTTTGCTACCGAAACCGAAAATTCTGTTGTTTTGGAAGCAATATAGGAAGTAAAGAAAAAACTACCCAAAAAACGAGGTTCTAAAAGCTCTTCTTTATACGAAAGATGAGTTTGTGTTCCTGCCGTGATATTAGAAAACAAAAAAACCTTCTCTTTTACATCATTATAAAATACATCATCAGAAACGGCATCACGAGTTTGAAAATTGGAAACTTGTTTTTTCTTAATTCCATCAGCCGACTGAACCAAAGAATAGGCATCAATATTACTTATTTTGGTATAATCTGAATATGTAATTGCTTCTTGTGCATAAGCTTGGGAGTGTAATCTCAAATGCAACATACGTGATTCTATTTGCGAAACGATTTTGAAACTGTCTTTTTTGGTATCAAAATCAATAACTACTTTCTTATTTCTATATAAAAAAATGGCTTTTTCTTTGGGATAAACTTTGCGATTTTCTTCTAAAATAAGGTTTTGTGAAAAAACAGTATTAATAATAGAAAAACTACAAATGAATAGGAAGAAAGGGGCAAAGAGAAAAATGTATTCTTTCATAAATGATTTTATTAATCAATTAACTAAGCGATTGTAGGATAGGTTTTAAAGTTGTAGTATTCAAATGACTAGCCATACTTCTCAAAATAGAACAAAGCAAAGTAATTTTTTTTTTTTGAGTAATTTTGTAACAAAAAAAACTGTTAGGTAACAGTTCTGACCAATAGAAACTGCGAAAAAGTGATATTATTTTAGAACAATCACAAGAAAAATAAAAAATATTTTTATATATGAGTATTTTTAGCCATATTTTTGTATATTGTGTGTATTGAAAGAACAAAACCAAATTTTATTTTTTACTAATTCAAAAATCAAACTACTTTAATTATGGAATCTCAAGAACCACGAAGAGCAGAAAAAAGAGCAGAAAGTTTTCAAGATAAGTCGTCAAAAATGGAAACGGCTACTGAAAGAAGTCTTTCTATTTCTGAAAAAGAAAAAACAGGAGGCATTCTCTCCTATATTACTATCGTAGGGCTAATTATAGCTTTTGTTCAGAATCAAGAAGAAAAATCGGAGTATGTAAATTTTCATGTACGTCAGAATTTAGGAATAGGGCTTTTCGGAATTGCTATATGGGTTGTTAATGTTATTCCATTATTAGGGCAAATTATATGGATAGTCGGAATGCTTGCTTTGTTCGTTTTCTGGGTAATGGGACTTATGGGAGCTATTAATGGAGAACGCAAACCTGTACCTATTGTGGGAGAACATTTTCAAGAATGGTTTAAAAGTATAGGTGCTTAATTTTCTTAAAGAGTTAATACAAAATAAAACGACCAATAAAACTATTTTTATTGGTCGTTTTTGTTTTTAGGAAATTATAAAAGAACTATAATAAATTGCCTAACTTCTTACTTTTCTAATGATTTGGGTTGAAAAATAAAACCTTGTTCGTTGCTCCTTTCTTCAAAATCTATTTCTAGTCCTATCAAAAACAACATATCTTTTTTTTGATAAATAACTTCTAACTTTTCATTGTTATTGGTGTCATTAAAAGGATTTTCTAAAAAATAATGTTCGTCTTCTGCTTTCTTTCTATCAAAACCTAAACGGAAATTTACACCACTACACCCATTTCCACCTTGTACAATCAAGCGCAATCCATAATCTTTGGGAATGCTTTTGGTTTCTAAAATAGTTTGGACGTGAGAAAATGCTTTATCAGAAAGGGTAACAGGAATCATTTATTTTTTGAAATTATATTATTTTTCCACAAAATAGAACTTTCGAACCTTACTCTATAGAAAAATAAATTTTGCAAGTAATTAGTAATATAGTTACGAAAAATTAATAAATAACCTTAATTTTCTGAACTGTGTCGCCTTCAATTTTGAAATCAGCTTCATCAAAATCTGGTGCGCTCATTTTTGGCTTGTAATTGGTAGAAAATCCATATCCTTCTTTCGGAATTCCGAACATATTACTATCCATTTCCTTATTACCGTTTTCATCGTGAAACAAAGCAAAGGCATAATCTCCTGCCTTTAAGTCAGTAAAAGTAATAGTTGCTTTTCCTCCTTTAACGTTTACAAACGTTTTTTTGATAGCCTTCGAGTCGTCTTTTGGAAAACCTGCTTCTCCTTTAAAAAGAGCTATCATGATTGTTCCTTTGTCACTTTTTATATTCGAAACCTCTACGGTAAGCGTATGTTGAGCAAAAGCTGTTGTAGAAAATCCAAAACTTATGCTAAGTAAGGCTACAAATAAAGTCATTTTAATAAGCTGGGAAAATTTCATAATTGAATTATTAGGGTGTTAAAACATAATTTTAGAGAAATGAATTACTCATCAAATACTCTATTATTATACCAAATGTTTTGATATTTGTCGCTATTATATAATTTTTGATAGTTTTTTTATTAATTAACCCATTTTAATAAATTTAGATATGACTACTTTTCTTCTTCCGAAACTCCTGCATCTTGAAAAGAAGCCATGTTATTCAAAAAACTAATAGCAGAATTCAAAATAGGATAAGCAATGGCACAACCTGTTCCTTCTCCCAATCGCATTCCTAATAAGAGAAGTGGCATTGCTCGCAAGTATTCCAACATATGAGCATGTCCGTATTCACCAGATTGATGAGAAAAAATCATAAATTCTTTACTCTGTGGATAAAGTGCATGAGCTATCATAGCAGCCGAAGTAGCAATAAATCCATCTACTAAAATAATTATATCTTGCTGTGCAGCTTCCAACATTGCACCTACCATGTGAGCAATTTCGAAGCCTCCAAAAGTATGCAAGACTTCAAAAGGTTTCATGTTTTTTGGGTATTTTCGGTCGGCTTGTTTCAAAAGAGTGAGTTTTTTTTCTATTCCTTTTTCGTTTAGTCCTGTTCCACTTCCTACACATTCAGCAAGTTTTAGTCCTGTAAGGTGATGCAAAATTAGAGAAGCCGAAGATGTATTTCCGATTCCCATTTCTCCAAAACCAATTATATTTGTTCCCTTTTTAGCAATACTTTCTACTACTTCACTTCCTTGTTGAATGCACTTCCAGCATTCTTTTTCGCTCATAGCAACCTTTTCAGAAAAGTTATTTGTTCCGTGAGCTACTTTTAGCTTTAAAAAATTAGATTGTTCTTCCTCAAATTCTCCTTTTACACCTGTATCTACTACAAGTAGTTCTATTTTATTTTGATTACAAAAAGCATTAATTGCAGCTCCACCGTTCAAAAAATTCTTTACCATTTGATACGTTACTTCTTGTGGATACTGACTGACTCCACTTTCTGCAATTCCGTGATCGGCAGCAAAAACTACAATATGAGGGTTGGTAAGTTTTGGAGAAAGGGTTTGCTGAAATAAGTCCAATTTGTAGCGCAACACCTTCTAGTCTTCCTAAAGAACCAACAGGCTTTGTTTTTTGATCAATTTTACGTTGTAATTCAGGACGCAGACCCAAAGAAGGTGCAGAAATAGAGAAGGATAAAGACATAGAGATAAATATAAATATAAAATAATTAGTTAAATATGGCTTATTGGTTTCTCTCAAAAGTACAATACTTTGTCTAACTTAACAATAAATTGGAGCAAAAAGAGTTGTATCTCAAAATTGTTTTTTGTTTTTACTTATTATAAACCCTAAATTGCAGGTAGATTATAATATGCAACCTTTCCTACAAAAATAGAGTATTATAGAATAACGTTTGTTCGTTGTTATGCTACATTATTATTACTTTTCTTTTATTACCTCAACTATATTTTCATTATGCGTTCTATTTTCCTTCGTATTTTCATTGCTTTTACGTTCTTGGCTTTTGCTGGTGTTGGTACTTCTTGTCAGCGTTCTGCGTGTTATGTAAAGCCAAAGGCTGCCAAACAAAAACGTGCTGCTTATAATAAAAATCAGTATAGATAATTGAAGATTGATTTTTGATGTTGTTGGTGTCGCTTCGTTAAAACACCAACAACGGCATTTGAGTAATTTACATCTCATTTTCTTGGACAAATAAAAAAGCCATTACAAAAATTGTAATGGCTTTATAGATTCGCTACTACTACGTGTGCGAGTTATTTTTAATGTTTTTTTATTTTATGTAGTACTATTTGATAATGAAACAGCTTACTCATCATACCATTCAGTAAAATATTTCATCCATTGATCCATCTTTGCTATCTTTTTAGGTTCATAGACAAAACTGATTGTACCTTTTGCAATTTCAGCTTCATTATTTCCATCACGATTAGAGTATATTGTTACGGTCATATCATAAACTCCGTTTTCTTTGAATTGGTCTTTATTTTGATACAAAACGTACATAAAAGCAACATCATAGATATTTTCACGAGAAGAAAGCATTTGATGTCCTTGGTTGAAGCAAAAACGGTCTGTTTTCTTTTTAGCTTTAAGTGCTTTGTTCCATTTAGCAGAAGAGTTACGAAGTTCAACACGATCACCTTTTTTGCCATTCATTTCATAAACGATATTCAACTGACAATCTGCTCCACAACTTGTAGCAATTTTTTCTTTGAAGTAAGCAGCTAAGAAAAGGTCATCTCCCATATCACGAGTTACAAGAAAATTATCTGGATTTTCAGTTGGTTTGTCCATCAGTTTGTAATTCAGACGAGTATAACTATCTACAAAAACTACTTTTCCTACATTTTGCTTGTAGGCTTTGTACTCCATAAGTTGGGCTTGCTTTTTGGCATCGTCTTTTGCTTTTCCTTTACTCATCATTTGGTCAAACTTCGCTTGAGCCGTTTCAATGTCGTAGAGTTCTAGCTTTTCTGGGTCTTTTGCATACACATCGGTTACTTTTTCAGTACCGTCCAACTTATATCTGTGTGTACTTTCGTTTTGAAGAGCAATAAGCACCCCTGGTTCTGCTTCTACCAACCAAAGAGAATAAAAATTATCCAAACGGAAAACCTTTGCACCTAATTTTTTGGTTTCTTTGTCATCAAGTTTGTATCTATTTTTACTTCCTTCTTTGTTATGAAAAACATCAAGCGTATTTACAAACTTATCTCCATCACGTTGTGTGAAATCCAGTTTTAGCGTAGTCTGACGACGTTTTGCGTTCATTGAATTTTCAAACTCAATTCCATTTATGGCTTTATATGTTCCAGAAACACCTGTGTCATCTGAAAAATCTTCTCCATAAGGGTCGCTTGCTTCTTTTGCTTGTTTGACTTTTCCACCTGCTTCTGCTCCACCTTCAACGGCAGCAGCAGCTTTTGCTAGTTTGTCTTTTAATTTTTTTCCAAACTGTGCATGTGCATCGTTCGAAATTCCGACGGCACAAAATAGTGCAGTTGCAAGAGTCGCCGTTTTGAATAAATTGACTAATTTCATAATAAGTTTTTTAGTAGTACGATTAAAATTAATTTACGTAGCCGATACTTTTCAAGTGTCGTAAATAATCACTTGTTTATCTCTAACACTTGAAAAGTGTCAGCTACATTTGAATATAAAATTGAGTGATTTAATGAAATTGATATTTTTTGATGGCTTTATTGTATAGAATTTTTGAAATAAAAAGAGTAAGACACTATTCAATTCAAAAAACGGATTGTAATTTGGATTTTACCAGTTGAAAGAAACTCCACCAAATTGCTCATTGACAGAACCTTTACTTCCACTATACCCATTATAAGAGCTCAGAGCTGTCGTGGTTTCCTCCACTTCCTCCTTTATTATTTACTATATAAGTGAATTTTTGAACCATTGAAGATTTGATAATAGTTACACTTCCACCGTTTCCACCATTTCCACCTTGTGTTCCACCAGTTCCATAGCTTCCATTTCCACCCCAATTATTAATGATTAGAGTTGCATTGGATTTCATTTTGAGCCTTCGGAGCGTTTTGCCAGTTATAGCATCTTTAATTTCTATTTGATTGACCGTTTCTCCATTTCCTGTTTTGACTTGTGAAACATAAACTTCAAGACTTTTTCCGTCGTGTCCTTTATAACCAGGCGAAACATTCAGTTTGTTTATTCCTCCATTACCTCCTATAAAATTTACGTGCAAACTATTACTATAATGCACAGGAAGTTTTGCTGTCGTTTTGATATGCGAAAGAAATTTTGATTGGACAGTAACTACTAAATTATCATTCGGAATTACGTCTGCATTTTCGGCTATCGTGATTAGTTCTTGTCCATAATCTCCACCTTTAACCGTAATTTTGAAGTCGTCCCACGGCATTTTCCCATCCAAATTTGATGTTTTGAGAAGTCTTCCGTCTGCAAGTGTAGCCACAATTCCGTAAGGAACTTTTACTAGATGTCCTGTTTCTTGTGTTTTGTCAAGCCATTCTACGGCAATACTTTTTACTTTTTTTCCTTTGAGAGAATTGGCAATTTTGTCGGCAGCAGCTTGTTTTTCTTTTATTATGGCAAGCTCGGCTCTACCTTCTGTTTGTGCTGCAACTGTTTTGCGAACATAATATTCAATTTTTTCAGTGTGCTTGTCGTAATCTTTATCCACACTTTCGTTTTCTGTCAGAATATATTTGATAGTTGCTTTTCCTCCAGACCATTTGATGTAATAAAAATTATCATCTACAAAGACAACTCTATGTTTGAGGTCTTTAAAATAAGCAGGATAAGTTAGTAAATCAGGTTCGTAGGCTTCTTCAATTATGCCAGCACGATTGATGACGAGTTTGGAAATATTTTCTCCTTTTTTCTCTAATGTAATGGGCCAGGGCTTCGAAACTTTTTCAAATTTTTCACCTTTTACTTTGAAGATATTGAGTGAAGTAGCCGTAAAATCTTTTAAGAGTTCGGTCTGACTTTCTTGTGCCTTTGTGTGTTGCGTGGTAGAAAAAAATACAAAGGCTATAATGGTAAAAAACCATTTGTTTTTTGATAGTAAGCTCATAGTTGTAGTAGTATTTGTTTTATAATAATTTTGGCTAAATCACGTAACGACTAATTCGTTTTTGTGTGATTCATAAATAACTTATTACAAACTTATACTATGAGGAGGTAGAAATAACCTCTATTTACCCAACGCTAATAGAATATGTCCTAACGCTGGGTTTTGAAGGACTAACGAAATGAACTACTATAATTAATTCAGTTTTTTGAGTTTTTGTATCAAATCTTCTTTCCTACGAATAGCGACAGGTAGCGTAGTGCCATCTTTTAGGTGGAGCGTTCCCCCTTCTCGTTTGTCTAGAAAATTGAAGAAGTTGAGATTAACAAGGTGGGAACGATGAACTCTATAAAAAATACTTATAGGTAATATATTTTCAAAGAATTTCATAGGTTGAGAAACTACAATATTTCTGCCTTTAGTGAGATAAAAAGAAGTATAATTGCGCTGTGATTCGCATCGAACAATTTCGTTTACCAAAATCAAATACATCTTTTCGGCATCAGATAAGACTATTTTTTGTTCGTTTGGATTTGATTCTGATACATTAGCTAGTTTTTCTTTTTCTGCTTGCTTTAGACTTTCTTGCAATATTTCTATTTTTTTGGAAAGCAAATCAGTAGTTTGATTTTGAAGAACTTTTTTGTTTTGCTTTTCTTTTACTGCTTTTTCTAACGCCTTTTGCAACTCTTCTAAAAGAATTGGTTTTACAAGAAAATCTAATGCACTAAATTTTATAGCTCGCAACGCATAATGATCGTGTGCTGTCGCAAATATTATACTTCCTTCAAAACGTGTTTCTACCTTTTCATTTAGCTTTCGCAAAACATCAAATCCTTTTCCGTCTGGCAATTCTACATCTAAAATAAGAATATCGGGCGTATGTATTTCTAACAACATAGTAGCTTCTTGTACGGTAGCAGCCGTTCCAATAATTCGATAGTCAGAATTAGAGGATTTCGAAATCATAGAAATAAGTTCTACCAAAGATTTGCGAATATTTGGATTATCATCTACTACAAAAATGTCCATAGGTTATATTTTTATTATAAAAAGAATTTCTGTGCCTAAGCTATTTTCGTTTTCTTGATGGTCTATAATCTGATAAGTAAATTCGTTTTTCATTAGCCTTTGCCTGTCTGCTGTAATTTCTAAGGCTCTTGAAATATGTTGTTTTTTGCGTTCTTGATTACGTCCTATTCCGTTGTCTTTAACAGAAATTTGTAGTTCGTTTTGGTTTATCTCTGTTACTTTTATATTCAAATTCTTGTTTTCCTTATTAGATTTTTTTAATCCATGTTCGATAGCATTTTCTACAAAAGGTTGTAGAAGCATAGTAGGAATAAAAATATCTTCTATTTCTAAGTCTTGGGGTTCTATTCTTATATCATAATCAAAATCAAGACTTAATTTTTCCAAATCAAGGTAGGTAGTCAGAAATTTTATCTCTTCTTCTAATGATACTTTTTCTTGATTCAAACCTTCCAAAACTTGTCGCATCAAGTAAGAAAATTCTCCTATATATTTATTGGCAACCTGTTTTTCTCCTTCCAAAACTCTAGTTTGAATAGCTGTCAAGACATTAAAAAAGAAATGAGGATTGAGCTGCGCTCTTCTCCAACGCAATTTTGCCTGTTCTTTTTCGAAGGTATCAATGATATTTTTTTGACGGAAAAATATCCAAACAGCAATAAGAATAATAAAGCCTAAAACGACTGAGCTAATAGTAATAAAATAGGAATTTCTAAGTTCTAAATCTTTGATTTTTGCTTCTTGATTTAGTTTTTCGATGGCTATTTCTTTTTCTCCAGTTTCATATTTTACCAATAAATTAGCTACTTCATTTTTTAGTTCTCTGCTTTTCAACGTATCATCTGCTACTTTATGCAGCTCAAAATATTCTAAACTTTTATCAAATTGTTTTTTGCCTTTGTAAACATCGGATAAGTACAAAAGTGCATAAGCCTTCTTTTCCCAAAAGTTTTCTAAAGGAGGCAACAACTCTAAAAGAATAGTTTCGGCTTGATTGTATTTTTTGAGTTTTGATAATACTTTTGCTTTATCTAAAAGTATTTTGTAACGATGAGGAGTGGCTCTTGGAAAATAAGTAAGTGCGCTATCTATTTTTGTTAATGCTTCTTCGTATTCTTTTAATTCGTAAAGACTACTCGCTTTATAGGTAAAAGAAGCTCCTATTCCAGGTTTCATACCTACTTTTGTTGCCAACATATAGATTGTGTCCGACATAGTGAGGTTACGCTCATAATTCTTTGTTTCTAAATATAACTCTGCTAGATTAAGATAACTATAGAGTTTGGTAATTTCAGGATTTTTAGAATAAGCTGAACCAGCTTTTACAAGATAATTTTCTGATTCTTTATAATTTTTCAATCTTTTATAGACAATCCCTAAATTTATGTACGAACTAGCCAACTCTGCATCTTTTTGTTTTTCCTCTATTTTTATAGAAATTAAATAATACTCAATAGCCTTACTTGTATTACTTTTTTTTAAATAGTAATTACCCAAACTATTAAAAATGATAGTCTTGGCTTCATCGTTTTCTAACTTTTCTGATAGTTTTAGTGCTATATCCAAATAACTTTTTGACTTTTCTAATTCTTCTTGATTGAATTTTACTGCTCCCAACATAGCATATCCACGCATCAACCCAATTTCATTTTTTTCTTCTTTTGAATAAGCTATAACGGTATTGATGATAAATTCTGCCGAATCGGGTTTAGAATAAGTCAATGATTGTGCTTTTTCTAATTCTGTATCTATATAAGTAGAATCTTTTTGAAATTTGGTTAGTTTTTTATCCTTCAAATCATCATCTGCAAGAGAAGTTTGTACAAAAAGTAAAACAATAAAGGTAGACAAACAAAAACAAATAAATAATCTTAAAGAAATAGTGTAGGTAAAGGTCATAAAGATAGTAGTAGTTTTTTAATAAGCAGTTTTAAGTTTTAACAAATATAAACTTTTCTGTTAGTAATCCTATACTAATCCTAAACTATTATAATTTTTAATGCAAAAAACCCTTACTGAAAATCAGAAAGGGTTTTATAAGTCTTAACATTCATCAACTTTTAATGAACTAATTATTCTTTAATGATACGTTTGGTTTGTGTTCCTTTGTTGGTAGTTATTCGTAACATATACATTCCTTTTGCTGCATTTGCTATATTCAGTTCATTTGAATCTTTAATGGAATAAATAACTTGACCTTGTACATTAATAAGTTCTATAGAAGAAATTGCATCAGAAGATTTTACTTTGACTACATCTTTTACTAGATTTGGATAGACAAGTAGATTTTCTGTACTATTTTCTATGTTTTTAGTAGCTATTTTTGGAACTGGACCTCCAGTTCCTACTCCTACACTTGTAGCTGGTGCATTACAGAGAGTTACATTCGGACAAAACTCATACGCTCCAATATCTACTGTTCCTTCTAATATTCTGTCGTTTCCTCCATAGGTTCTACCAACAGTAGCGTAAAAATTACTTGCGTTACGAACTGGTGAAGTGGAAGCACTATCTAGATACTCTGCATCTGTTATACTTGTACTTAAAAATTGAGAATTGTTTGATGCTGATATTATTCTTGATATTCGAATAAATAGTTATACTTTATTTTTTCATTTTTTTTGCTTACTCTCTGATAGCTCAAATATAATTTACCCTTAAAAATAATCGGATTACCTTGATAACTCACAACTACTTTTTCATAACCAATAGCTGTGCTTTTTACTTTGGTAAAAGTAGGCGAATTACTATCATAATTTGTAATCTTGACTAAAGTACCACCGTTGATTAAATATTTAGAGAATACATTTCCCTTATAAAATACAGAAGGATAACCCATATATCTATATGTTTCATAAAATTCTATTCCACTTGCATATCTATGTGTTTTGTATTTTTGATTCTTATCAAGCAAAACTATATTTTCTTGATAACCCTCGTCTTTTGGATAAATAGTTCCCTGCATAGCTATCAAGTTATCATTTAAAACGTATGCACTGCTTACATGTTCATAGTTTTTTGGTAGTGGAAGCTCTTTTATTTTTCCCGATTCAGAAACGACATATAAGAAATAAATTAAATCATCATCAACAGTTGTTCTCCGTCCTTCCAAATATAGTTTTCCATCCATTATACCGACCGTACTATAAGCCAAAATATCCTTTCTAGTAGTATATTTTTTTCCATCATAAATAACTAATTGATAATCATCTCCTTTTTTACCTGCAATATAAATCCTATTATTATAAGTTATAGTATAAGGGAATGAACCAAAATAATAGATATCTTCCGTACCTTTTACAACTGTTACTTTTCCGTTTTGATATTTATACAAATTATCATCACCAGAATATTGTCTTCCTACTACACCAATAAAATAGAGCGCATCATTAAGAATAACAGGCTTACCTATATAAGCGACATTTTCAGGTAGTGGAACTTTTTTTAATGTTGTTCCATCGTAAGTAAAAAGGCTTTGAGAAATAGACATTGTTTTCCAAACACTTACATTAAATTGCATCTCGTCATATCTAACAAATAATTTTCCTTCAAATACAATAGGTTCTCCTATATAACTGTACTCTATTTTACTTTTATTGCCTTTGCTAGTGCTAGTTACTAGAGGTGATTTGATTACTTTCATTTTATTGCCATCAAAAGCTAACATGGTATAAATACCACTTTGCTTATTTTCACCTTTTTCTTTGAAACTATTGTATTTAAGATATAAATTTCCCTTGTATTCAATAGGACTTCCTTCATATTGCCCTTGATAAGGTTCTGGCGCATTTATCCATTTGAAAGGAGCATTTTGTGAAAGGCTCAATGAAATGGAAGATAAGCAAAGAAAAATAATTAACAATAACTGTTTTTTGATACTCATAGTATTAGGTTTTTATAGTTGGTTTTTTGCAGTATAGATTATTGGTGTTTCTATGTAAAAACACCAATAACTGAATTTTTGAAAGATAGGCTTATAAAATTTTTGATAAAATGGGGTTACCCAAACAACATAGTTTATTTATAAGAAGCGACATCTTTCTTAATCTCTTCGTACATAGCTGTATATTTTTGAAGCTTTTCGCCTTCTATAAGTGTAGTTCCATAGTTTACCAAAATCAACTTGTTTTCTTTATTTTCGTCTAAAGAACCCGTATTAATCAATTCTATAAGTATAGTTCTACTTGTGCCATTTGGATCAACTTCACTGTTTTCTCTATCAAAATATCGAGAATAAACAATTTCTGATTCATTGCCTTCTTTGAAATACATGGTATAACCTTGATCTCCCATTTCTCCTATATAAATTTCTCTTTTTATGAGTTGGTCTTGCTCATTGGTATAATCTGAAATAGAAATTTGTTTCTCTCCTTTTATACTACCGTCTTTTGGATCTTTTTCAGAGCTGTTGATTTTAGTATCGATAGCCTTCATATAGTTTCTAAGATTGGTTATTTCTTCTTTGTACTTTTCTATATCTTCTAAAGTAGAAGAGCTTTCTGCGACCTCTGTAGCTTCAACTTCTTTGTCTGTAACATTAGTTTTGTTAGCATCATTACAACTTACTGAAAATACAGAGAGAGATAAGAGTAAGAGTACTATATAATTTAATTTTTTCATAATGAGATTTTTTGATTAATTGTGTAAATAATGATTGGTAATAAATGTATAACTATTCGTTTTGGGAGTGTGGAGCATTTTCATAAACAGTAAGTATGACTCCGTAAACTGTTGGCTTACTGGCTAAGAAATTTGAATTTTGGCATGATAACATACAAACCCTCTCTGAAAATCAGAAAGGGTTTAGTAAGTTGTGAAGACTTATCAACTTTTACTCTTTAATAATGCGTTTGGTTTGTGTTCCTTTATCGGTAGTTATTCGTAACATATACATTCCTTTTGCTGCATTTGCTATATTCAGTTCATTTGAATCTTTAATGGAGTAAATAACCTGACCTTGTACATTGATAAGTTCTATAGAAAGAATAGTATCAGAAGATTTTACTTTGACTATATCTTTTACTGGATTTGGATAGACAAGCAGATTTTCTATATTATTCTCTATATTTTTAGTAGCTATTTTTGGACTTAATACAGGACCTCCACCACCAGAAGATATTGTGCGACAAATACCTCCTCGTGGACAAAACTCGTATGCTCCAATATCTACTGTGCTTTCTAATATTCTATCGTTTCCTCCATAACTTCTTCCTGTTGCGTAGGTGTTATTTCCTGCATTACGGGCTGGTGAAGTAGAAGAAAGTTTCAAGTAGTCTATATCACTTGGATTTGTGCTTACAAACTGTGGATTTTGATTGTAAATGGAGTTAGTACAAGTTACGTTTGAATTACCTACAGTTGGACAAATTGTCTTATCAAACAAACAACTTTCAAAACTAACAGCACCAATAAAACCTTTTACTATATCAGGTGTATTCCAAAAAATACAGTTGTTGAAGTTAACTGGTAAGCTATTGAAAGTATTTTGAGAAATAAAACCATCGATGTCATAAAAAGAACTATTGAATATATTAATTTCTGTATCATAGTATACTCCTACAGACAAAGTGTTGTTGTTTACAGTTGATGTGAAAATGGAGTTGTATACATTAATAGAACTAGTTATGTTTTCTGTTTGAGTTACGATAGCAATTCCTCTGACTCTGAACAAAGAGTTAGTAGCCGTTATAGATGCTGTACCTGACGAATTAGGAGAGGAAAATAATTCTATACCTACTAAGTTGTCTGAGAACTTGCAGTTTTTTGCTTCTAAATTTACAGAAACTTGGTTATTGAAATTTAAACGTATTCCTTTAAGATTTTTAAAAGTAGAATTTGTTACAACAGAATTAAGCGAACCTGAAAAAGCAGTACTTGAGTCAGGCAAACAAATACCCACATTATAACTTCCAAAATCTTCAAATATACAATTATTGATAGTCAAGTCAAATTGAGAAATATTTCCTATTAATATTCCACAACTATAATTTGTATACGAATTATCTATAGTTAGACCGTCTAATACACTTTGATTGCTAACATTTTGACTAGCTATAAAGGTTTTTTCACTAATTCCTTCAATAATTGTAGTCGAACCACTGAAAAACCGTGTAGCATTTATTAACCATTCAGGTACTAAATTTCCATTGCTATTGTATCTCACATTATAACCTCCGTAAATTTTCACACCGTCTTTTAGCACGAAACCTCCATTAGGAGCTAAGTAAGTACCTTTGTCCATACGAATAATATCACCGAAGTTAGCATTTAATAATGCTGTATTTAAACTATGATAAGCGTTTGCCCATGTCTGTCCGTTGTTACTTCCCTGTGAATCATTATCTACATAAATAATAGCAGCATTTGCATAAGAGAAAAGCAATGAAAAAATGATTGATAAATAAAATTTCTTTTGTGTCATGATATTGAAAATTAATTAAGATTTGAATTTGATTTTTTTTGTTACCCTTTCTAAAAATCAGAAAAGGTATTTTATATTATGTATCAATGTCTTATTCTTTAATGATACGCTTGGTTTGTATTCCTTTATTAGTCGTTACTCGTAAAATATACATTCCTTTTGCTGCATTTGCTATATTCAATTCATTTGAACTTTGAGTAGAACGAATAACTTGACCTTGCACGTTGATAAGTTCAATAGAAGAAATTGAACTCAGTAGTTTTTACTTTCACAACATTTTGTACTGGATTTGGATAGACAAGTAGATCATTAGAATCTGATTTTACGTCTTTAGAAACTACCTTCATTGTAACCAATAGGACTTCTATCAACTGGGACAGAAGTAATAGTTCTACATTGTGTACCTAAAGGACAAAACTCATACGCTCCTATATCTACTGTTCCTTCTAATATTCTGTCGTTTCCTCCATAGGCTCTACCAGCAGTAGCGTAAAAGTTACTACCTGCGTTACGAGCTGGTGAAGTTGCAGAGAGTTTTAGGTAATCTGTGTTAGTTGGGTCTGTACTTAAGAATTGGGGGTTTTGATTGAAGAGAGAATTAGCGCACATAACTGTTCCTCCATTCGTTGGAGAAGGACAGACTGAATTGCTAAATAGGCAGTTACTAAAGTTTAAGTTTCCAGAGTTTCAATCTATCACTTGTTGTACATCTGCAAACAAGCAATTATTAAAGTAAGCTGGTAAAGTACTGTGTGAACGCAATGCTTTTTTATTATAAAAAGTAGAGTTATCTATTTTCAGACTAGCATTAGAGTTAAGTAACGCAATACTTTGATTAGAAGTTGATCCAAATATGCTATTTTCAATATTTATACTACTGTTAATATTATCTAGTACATGTACAAGATCAGATTTTTGTGAACTCAATAAAGAGTTTTTGATGTTAATAATAGAATTACCAGAGCTTGTCTGAGAACCAACTAAAACTACTGCTCTATCATTATTTCTGAACGTTGTATTATTAATATCTATATTTATTGAAACAGAACCAGTAAAGAGGGCATCTATACCTTTATGTAATTCGAAAATACAATTATTTATTTTAGGATTGAAAGAACCTGAGAAAAAATTACCCGTTGTAGCAATTCCTACTGACGAATTTGTTAAAAGATAACTTTCAAACGTACAATTATTAACAATCATATCAAATTGAGTACTATTAAATACTTCAATTCCATAACTTGATGAAGAATTACTGTTATTTTTTATAATCAAACCGTCTAATACAGACTGATTATCAAGATCTTGATTTGCTAAGAAGCAAGTTGTTCCTTCAATAGTTGTTGTTGCAGGTGGACTACCAAAAAATCGTGTTGAGTTTATTAACCATTCAGGAATTATAGTTCCACTATTGTATCGCACATTGTAACCCCCATATATTTTTACTCCGTCTTTCAATATGAAACCTCCACTAGGAGCTGTATAAACGCCTTGATCCATACGAATAATATCACCATAATTTGCATTTGATAGAGCCGTTGCAAGACTTGTGTATGCTTTAAGCCAAGATGTTCCATCGTTTCCTGTTGGGTGTGGATTAACATTATTATCTACATAAATAATAGCAGCATTTGCATAAGCAAAAAACAAAGAGAACAAGATTGATAAGTAAAATTTCTTTTGATACATAATTTTGAAAATCTTGATTTAGAATTATTAAATAATAGTTAAAAAAACCCCTCCCAAAGATTAGGAAGGGTTTAGTATATCGCTACTACTACGTGTGCGAATTGTCTTTAAATATTTTTAATTTGTTTTTGTAGTTTGAGAGAAAAACGATTTATTCCTCGTCCCATTCTCTAAACATTTTGAACCATTTTTCCATTTTTGCAGCCTTATAAACAAAACTAATTGTTCCGTCTGCAATTTCTGCCTCATTATTTCCATCACGGCTAGAGTACATTTTTGCATTCATTTTATACGTCTGACCTTCTTTAAATTGAGCTTTGTTTTGGTACAAGGTGTACATAAACGCATAATCAATTATATTTTCACGAGAAGAAATTAGTTGGTGTCCAAAATTGTAACAAAACTGGTCTATGTTTTTCTTAACACTAATCATTTTGTTCCATTTAGCAGAGGAGTTACGAAGCTTTACACGGTCGCCTGTTTTGCCATTCATCTCATAAACGATATTTATCTGACAATCATCGCCACATGAAGAAGCTACTTTCTCTTTGAAATAAGCAGCTAAGAAAAGGTCATCTCCCATATCTCTAGTTTTCAAGAAATGCTTAGGATCTTCTGTTGGCTTATCTCTTACACCACGCTGAAAATAGCCATAGCTATCTACAAAAACTACATCTCCTACATGATTTTTATAGGCTTTGTATTCCATCAACTGACTTTTAATTTTTTCGTCTTGCTTTTCTTGCCCTGCGCCCATCATTTGGTCAAATTTGGCAGCAGCCGTTTCAAGGTCATAGACTTCTAATTTGGCTGGGTCTTTTGCAAATACATCAGATATTTCTTCTGTTCCACGTACAAAAGGAGGAGCTAATTCATCACTTTGAGCAACTATAAAAACACCGTCTTCTACTTCGATAAGCCAAATAGCTTCGTTTCCAGTAGTGTAATCAAATACACGTTTGCCTAACTTCTTAGTGTCTTTTTCGTGTAATTGGAAGGATAGGTATTGTCCCTCTTTATTAATATAAACTTTAAGTTTGTTTACAAACTTATCGCCATCTCTACCTACAAAATCAAATTTGAGTGTTTTTTGTATTCTTGTTGCTCCCATTTGATTTTGATAAGGAACGCCATCTAATGCTGCATACGTTCCAGAAGTTCCAGAATCATCTTTAAAATCTTCTGCATAAGGGTCGCCTTCCTTCATAGGCTTGTTTTCTTGCTTTTCAGCAGCATCAGCAATTTTCTTTTCTAATTTGTCTTTAAGTTTTTTACCAAATTGTGCATTGGCATCGTTTGCTACGCCTGTTACACAAAAGAGTGCCGTCGCTAATGTAGCTGTTTTTACTAAATTAAGTAAATTCATAATAGTAGTACTTGAAATTAAATGATTAAAATATGTAGTAGATTGTTAAAAGAGAATTGAGTTTTTTTATGGCTTTTTTTATTTATCAGATTAGTTTTTATGTATAAGGATTGATGTAATTAATTGAATTTCTAATTACTATTTTACCAACCAAAACTTACCGAACCTGTGCTTTTTCTTGTAGAACCCGAAGAACCACTTTTTCCGTCGTAGAGTCTATAATCTTGATGTTTTCCTCCGTTTCCACCGTCATTATTGACAGTGTAAGTGAAAGTAGATACGCTTGGGTCTTGAATGATAGTAATGTTTCCACCATCGCCACCGTCTCCACCACGAGTATCGTCCATTCCGAAACTTCCGTTTCCTCCGTGAGAATAGATATTTAATGTAGCTGTTTGCGCCATTTTTAATCGGTGCAAAACTTTTCCAGAACCGTCACGAACCTCTACTTTATTGATAGTCTTTCCGTCTTTGGTTGTATAGGCTTTCACAAGTATTTTCAAATTTTTTCCATTTTCGCCTCTATAACCAGGAGAAATTTGATTGCGAACCACACCACCTGTTTTTCCACTATATCCCAAATCTATCGGAGCAGTAAAAGGAATTGCCATGTCTGCTGTTGCTTTCAGAGAAGGAATATGTACAGATTGTACTGTAACAATAACTTTATCGTTGGCTATTTTGCTTGCATCTTTCGAAACGGTAACTTGTTCTTCTCCAAAATCAGCTCCTTTTACAGTTATTTTGAAGTCGTCCCAAGCTGTTTTTCCTCCCAAATTTTCTGTTTTGAGATAAGTTCCGTCTGCTAGTTTGGCTTCTATTCCGTAAGGTATTTTGGTAAAATGACCTAAAGGACTTGGTGTTTCTAGCCATTTTATGGCAATGCTTTTTACATTTTTCCCTTTCAAAGAATTGGCTAATTTTTCGGCTGCTGCTGCTTTTTCTTTATTGGCTGCTAACTCTTTTCTGTCGCCAGATTGTGCTGCAACTGTTTTTGTGATATAGCTTTCTATTTTATCGGTGTGTTTTTCGTGGTCTTTTTCTACACTTCCTTTTTCTGTTAGAATATACTTTATGGTTGCTTTGCTCCTGCTCCAAGTGATGTAGTAAAAATTACCATCTACAAAAACAACTCTATATTTTTTGTCTTTAAAATAGGCTGGATAAGAAGCCAAATCAGGTTCGTAAGGTTCTTCTATAACTCCTGCTCTATTAATAATTAGTTTTGAAATTGCATCTCCATTTTTTTCTAATTTAATAGGCCAAGGCTTTTTTACTTTCTCAAATTTTGAGTCTGTAGCCTTAAATACATTTAGTGAAGTAGCTGAAAAATCTTTTAATAATTCGTTTTGGCTTTGTTGAGCGAGTAGTTTGCTAGAGATAAAGAATAAAGTTATTCCAATAATGAAGATAATCTTTACAATACTAAGTTTAGAGGGATTCATCATAATAAAGTTGAAGTAAGAGTTCGTAGTAGTTTATTTTGGTTTTCCGTTTGATTATGTTTCAAAAGTAAGGGTTTGCTTTGTTGACTACACGTAGTTGTTAGATAGTCGTTTAGTTGTTTTGGCTAACTATCTTGATACAAACTTAATGGACTTCTACTACTCTATTTTAAGGTTTGGATAAACGTATGAGAAACATGTATAAACGTAGCATCTTTCTGTAAGAAGTAAAATAAGTGAAGGAGGTACGTTGTTGAGGAGGAGGAGATTTTCGGTTGATTTTTCTACAAAAATGATATTTGTGTAGAGAAAACAGGATACTCGTGTAGGGACAATGCATGCATTGTCCCTGCTAGAATGAAGATATTTGTTCTTCTGAATGAAAACCTTCTACCACTAAGGGACAATGCATGCATTGTCCCTACTAGAATGAAAATAGAAGAAAATTTTGTCCTACAAATGATTTGCTAAAGTCCTAATTACACTACTTTTTTCTTAATTTTTCTAATAATAAATCTTTTCTGCGAACAGCAACTGGTAGAAGACTTCCGTCTTTCATATTGATTGTACCTCCATCTCTTTTATCTAAAAAATCAAAAAAGTCAAGATTAATGAGATGAGAGCGATGAACTCTATAAAAAATGCTAGTTGGAAGTATTTGCTCAAACGTTTTTATAGGTTGAGAAATAGTGATACTTCTAGTTTTGGTAAGATAAAAAGTGGTATAGTTTCCACTAGATTCACAATGAATTATTTCATCTACTGAAACTAAGTATATCTTTTCTGCATCTGAAAGAACAATTTTTTGATTATTTTGTAGGTCTGAATTATTTTGTTCTACCTCGTTTAGATTCTGTTTGAGAACTTCTAATTTTTTATTAGTGAAATTTTGAAGGATTTGTTTGTTTTCTATTTCTTTTACAGCTTTTAGAAGTGCATTTCTCAACGCTTCTGGATCAATGGGTTTTAATAGATAATCTAGCGCACTATATTTTATGGCACGTAGCGCATAATGGTCGTGTGCCGTAACGAAAATTACATTTCCTTCAAAAACTTCTTTTTCACTTTTTTCAATTAATCTTTGTAGAATATCAAATCCTTTTCCGTCTGGAAGTTCTACATCTAAAATAAGTAAATCGGGTTTTAAGATTTCCAAAGATAACAAACCTTCTTCTACACTTGCTCCAACTCCAATAACTCTGTATTCTTTTGATAAAGTTGGAATAATCTGCATCAAAAATTTTCAAATGCTAGGATTATCATCTACTATAAAAATATCCATTTTTAGGTACAATTTGAACCTATAAGGTTTTGAAAACCTTATAGGTTTGTGAAATTTTATATCTTAATTGTAAAAACCACTTCTGTCCCTAAAGAGTTTTGATTATTATCTTTATGGTCTATTATTTCGTAATCAAAGACATCTTTCATCAATTTTTTTCTGTCTTTGGTTATCTCCAAAGCTCTTGAAATGTGCCTCTCTTTGCGCTCTTGGTTTCGTCCTGCTCCGTTATCTTTGATAGAAATTTTTAAGGTATGTTGATTGATTTCTACAAACTGTAATTCTAGTTTTTTGTCTTCTTTGTTAGATTTGCGAAGTCCGTGTTCGATAGCATTTTCTACGAAAGGTTGAAGAAGCATAACAGGAATAAAAATGTCTTCTATTTCCATATCTTCTGGATTTAACTCAATAGTATAATCAAAATTCAGACTTATTTTTTCCAAATCAAGATAGGTTTGAATGAATTTTATTTCCTCTTCTAAAGAAATTCTCTCTTTGTTAGAACCTTCTAAAACCTGCCTCATCAGATAAGAAAAACCAATAATATATTTTCCTGCTGACTCGGTTTTCTTTTCATAAACAAGCATTTGAATAGCCGACAAGACATTAAAGAAAAAATGAGGGTTTATTTGCGCTCTTCTCCAACGCAGTTTGGCTTGTTCTTTTTCAAATTTATTAATTATATTTCTTTGTCTAAAGAATGTCCAGATAATAATTGCTATTATTAATCCTACCAAAATAGCCGCTGCTGTAAAGTAATAAGAATTTCGAAGCTCTAATTGATTGATTAATCTTTCCTGATTGAGCTTTATAATTTCCTGTTCCTTTTTTTCGGTTTCATATTTAGTTTGAAGTTCGGAAGTTTTATCCATTACTTCTTTATTATCCATTTTATCGGACAACTCAACTGCCTTTTTTAAGTAAAACTCTGCGCTATCAGGTTGGTTTAGATACGATTGTGTAGTGCTTAATAAGTAGTAATTTTTCTTATGAATTATGGTGTGGTAATTATTGTCCGTTGTTACATTGAGAAGAACAATTGTTTTATGAATATTAGCTTTTGCCTCTTTATATAGCTTATTTAATACCAAAATTCTGGAATAATTGTACAAAACTTCAAATTGAAATCTAGAATCATTTACTTGGTCTGACATAGCTACTACTTTTTCTATACTTTGAAGAGCCTTTTTTGCATCTTTATTTTCATAGTAATAGCTTGAGAGCTGGGTAAGTGTACGATTTATTCCCATACTAAAACCAATTTTTTCAGACAATGAAACGGCTTCCTTTGAATAAAAGATAGCTGAATCTATTTGGTTGTCATTAAAAAAATCTTCACTTAGATTATAACAGACCTTTACTTGTTGTAACGTATCTTTTGTTTTCTTGACAAGATAATAGGCTTTTCTATTATAAAATTTTGCTGTTTTAATGTCATTAGCAGTAGAATAAACATTGGCAAGACTGCTATAAGATTTCAAAAGTTCTGCTTCAGCATTTATTGCTTCTGCTATTTTCGTAGATTGAATATAGAAATAAGTAGCACTATCATACGAACCCTGATAAAGATGACTAGTAGCCATTTGTCTATAAACTTGAAGTATATTGAAAGAATCTTTCGCTGGCTCAAAGTAAGAAAGAGCTTTCCGTGACCAAAAAAGTGTGCTATCGTGGTTTTTGACAATATCAAGATACCTTAATATTTGTACCATGGCAGCTTTGCCTTTTATTTTTTTATCGTCTGTTTTTTGCGATATATCCAAAATTTGGTCTGCTGTTTTGCTTGCTTTTTTTGGAAAAGCATAATATTGAGCATCAAATACCTTCTCTAGAATTTCTAATTTTTCTATTCCTTTTTTCTTATTGGATAAATTTATCAAAGAATCAATTACCATTTGTTTAGCGTTACTTGAAGAAGATTGCGCCTTCAAATCAAGTATAAAAATAAAAGAAACACATTGAATAAGTAGAAATAGAGTTATACGAAAAAGCATAGAAGTAGTAGTATATTTAGGGAGTTTTGAGGACAAATATATACTTTTCTTTTCAAAATTCTATACCCATCACAAAAAACCCTTACTGAAAATCAGAAAGGGTTTGTAATATCGCTACTACTACGTGTGCGAATTATCTTTAAATATTTTTGATTATTGTACTTCTATCGTTTTTCCACAGCCTTGTCCTTTTCCTACAATTAGACTTCCTCCACTTCTACAACCAGAACCCTTGTCAACACCGTAAGAAACGTCGTTATCACATTGAAAAGTAGTAGAACTTCCTGCACTTAATGATTTTGTGCCTGATGAAGTAGAAAGACAAATGCTGTTTTTACCTACATTTTTTATTGTAACTTCTTTAGCACCACCTCCACCTTTGTTTTCTTCTTTCATTCTAGCAGCTATAGCTTCTTCCCTCTGGAGAATCCCAATAGGCTTTATTACTACTTTTTACATATGCGTCCCACGCTTCTGGAAGTTGTTTCAGTCTATTGAGGATAGCACTATTTTCTGATTTACTCTTCCAAGTAGAATATGCTTTCTCTTGTTGTGGAATGGCAATATCCAAATAATCTTGAAGTAATTTGTGAGGATTGAGATCAGCCATTTTCTTTGGAGATTTGAATACTAATTTCATTCCTTTCAAACCACCTGGATATTCTCCTTTTTCCAAAACATGAGTAAGTTGGTAATCATCTTTATTCTTCCATTTCTCAATCAGATAAATTCTTCCATCTAAAAATACAACCCTTGTCCCTTCATTATAATCAGGAGAATATCCTATCCTTTCTTGAAAGTCAGGATTACCGATATAATGACCTGATACAAGTGTAGCAGGAGAAGGAGGATTTTGTGCCATAAAATGATAATTACCAGATTTTTTGTCAGCCTTTATTTTCATAAGAATTACATCATATTGAGTGTAATTTTTATCCTTTTCTGTTCCAACAACTTCATAAATAAAATCTTCTATTCCTCCTGTGTATTTGTCTCCATCTTTGTTTGTGATGTAAGCTGTATATCTACCTACTTCTATGTTTTTAAATTCAGCATATTGGTCGTTTACTGTTTGTACTTCTTTGTTCTTGAATGCAAAAAGTCCTATTAGTAAGACTGCAATGACTGATGATAATAAATATTTCATTTTTCTAATAAATTAAATGAGTAATAAAATTTTAAATTAATTAAATGTGATTGCTAATTTGATTTGTCCTACCTAAAAAGCAGTTCAATTTTTTTGGCTACACGTAGTTTTGTGTTTGATTATGTTTCAAAAGTAAAGGTTTGTGATGGAAGTACCATGTTAGACTTCACGAATGGTAGGTTTCGTTCCACGAATGGTAGATTTTTGTTTTATGTTGTTGGTGTCGCTGCGCTAAAACATAAACAACGGTATTGGAGTAATTCTTTTTAGAAAGAAATATTCTATAAAAAAAAGAAGACACAAAAAAACCAACTTAAACGAGTGTCTAAATTGGTTTCTTATAATAGGATTGTTGTAAGTCTTGACTAGCTTTTACAGATTACATATAATCAGAAAGACGAACAGTATTTCCACACATGCCACTTTCGATTTTCGAAAAGAAAATCGTCTTTCGTTCCACTAGAAGCCGTATATACTTTTTTTCCTGTATTGCAGCTTACACTTGTAGAGCTTCCATTGTTGAGCGTTACGTAACCCGAACCTGTATAGATGCTTAATTTGCTTCCTGTATCATTTAAGATTTTGAATGAGCCTTTTGGAGCAGTAATTTCAGAAGCCGTTTCTAGATTTGAAACCGTTGGAGCAGTAAAACTCATTAGAGAAAGAGAAGCAGCGATAGATAATGACAAAAATAATGTTTTCATAGTATGAATTAAGGTTTTGATAAACTTAAAGTAAGTTTGTGATAAATTTGATTTTAATTTAAAGAAAATTGCTAAAGAAAGCAATAGGTAAATGGTTTTTCGTTTTTGGATTATACTTCAAAACTATTCTATTCAAAACAAATAAATTACACCTTTTTCCCCAACGGTCGGTTTGACTTCACAAACGGTGGTATTTTTTTCCCTAAAGTATTTTAGGAAGTCTTATCTTTGTATGAAACTACTGAAAGTTTTTTTTCTATGAAAATACTTTACTCAAGATTCAAACTACTACAAATTATTTATGGCTATTAAAAAAATACTGCTGCTTTTGCTGTTATTTCCTTTTCATGAATTAGCATACTCTCAAAACGACTTATCAATAAAAGAAATTGATGAACAAAATCGGAATATAGAAGAATTATTCAGAACAGATACAGAGAAAGCCTTAAAAGACGCAAAGAGAATATTAAATTTTTCTAAAGAAAAAAAATATAAGAAAGGTCAGATATGGTCTTTATTTATAGAATCTAGTTATTATGAGCAAATTTATGATTACTCCACAGCGTTAAAATTTATTGAAGAGGCTATCCGATTAGTAGAGAAAGATACTGTAAGGTATAACAAAATGAAGTTGTATTATTTGAAAGGTAAAATAGCAAGTGAACTAAGTGATATAGAAACAACCATAGAATCATTTAAATTAGCTATTGATAATATGAAATATATGGAAGGAGAAGAAAAATATGTTATGGAGTACCGTATGCATACTTATATGGGTAGAGTTTATGAAAGAGTTGGGAAAATAGATGAAGCATTAAATAGCTATATGACTTCTATGAAAATAGCTAAGAAAAATAAGTTAGCAAAAGGAATAATAGAAGGATTATTCGATTTGGGTTTTGTTCAAGAATCACAAAGAAATTTTGAAGATGCTATTACGTATTACGAGCAAACCTTAGAAGAAAGTACAAGACTAAAAGATACTACTTACATGATTTATAGTAATGCTACATTAGGTAATATGTATATGTTATTAGAAAAGAAAAATAAAGCAAATAACTATTATCAAAATGCTCTACAATTAGCAGAAGAAAAGCAACATGAACGAGGGTTAGGAATGGTTTATCATTCGTTATCAGATTATTATACAAGTGAAAATAATTTGGAAAAAGCTATTCTGTACACACTTAAAAGTAGGGAAATAGATGAAAAATTAAATAATATAGATGGAGTAATTGCGAATCATATACAACTTGCAAATATCTATCGTAGGTTTGAAAAGTATAATCTGGCTATGAAAGAAGCTAAGAAAGGTATAGAAGCAGCCGAAAACATAAAAGCCGATTTTTATTTAAACGACTTGTACTGGGTCTTGGCAAAGATTTCAGAAGAACAAGGAAAATACAAAGATGCCTATACATTTTTTTTAAAACACGTGGCACTAAATGATACTATTTTTAATAAGAAATCAGTTGAGAAAATAAATGAACTCCAAATTAAATACGAAACTGAAAAAAAAGAACAACAAATAAAGAACCTACAACAACAAAAAACAATTGAAGACCTCAAAAACAAACAAGAAGTTTCGAAGCTTCAAGCACAGCGTTCAATTTTAGGACTTATTTTATTAGCTCCTATTTCTTTGCTTATTGGTGGTGGGTGGTACGTTAATCGTCGTCGTTTGCATTTGCAGTTAGAAGCTGAACAAAAAGAACGAGCCAAACAGCTTAGTGAACTAAAGGCGATTCGTTCGCAAATGAACCCTCATTTTATTTTTAATGCATTAAATTCTATTCAAGATTTTATTTTGCTTTCTGAAAAGGAAAATGCAAGTCTTTATTTAGGCAAATTTGCAACACTTATGCGTGGTTTTTTAGATTCTTCCTCAAAATCAAGAATTAGCTTAGATAAAGAATTACCTCTTTTAAAGTCCTATATTGAACTAGAAGGATTGCGATTAGGAGAAGAATTTAGTTATGAAATTAACTTTAATGGAATTGATGAAGATGGGTTAGATGAAATTGAAGTTCCCCCATTACTGATTCAACCTTATTTAGAAAATGCTTTCAAACACGGACTTTTACACAAGAAAGGAGATAAAAAACTAACTTTAGATTTTAGTAAAGTGCAAAAACAGAATAATAATTTTCTTCAACTAAAAATTACAGATAATGGAGTGGGAAGACAAAAATCGTCCGAAATAAATGCACGAAAAGCAAAAACACATCAATCCTTTTCGACACAAGCAACAAGTGAACGTTTAGAACTTCTCAAAAATCAATCTCTTTCAAATAAGAATATTGAAGTAGAAATAAATGATTTGAAAGATGAACACGGAAATGCAACAGGAACGGAAATTGTAATCTTGATTCCAAACTAAAAAAGCTCAAAGTTATAAAACGATTTTACAACTTTGAGTTTTTAAAAAAGAAATAGGACTACTAAAAACCAGCTTGTGGTAGTTTTAGATTATTTTTAGAGTCAGATAATTCTATCAATTTCCAACCTCCTCCGTTTTTATCATAGAAAATTTGATAAACTCTTGATGCTCCTGTTTGTGTATTTAGAATTGTAAATTGAGTGGTAATACTGTTATTAACAGAAGCCGAACTCATTGCTACACTATATTTTCCCTGCTCCTGAGTTTTTAAGTTTTGTAAATCTGATAAGTTAGAAATCTTTGGAAACTCTCCTGTTTCGGCAATAGAAGGATTTACAGTAAAAAGAAAAGCTGAAACCGAGAAAATAAGAAGGCTCAAAGCAAAGATAAATTTGGCTACATAAGAACTAATACGTCCGTAATATTCTAATTTTTGCATAAAATAGTTATTTAAGAGATGATAAAATTAATTTTGTAATCTTGTAGTATATTTAATATTCAAACTAGATTACGTTTCAAATCTAATTTATTTTATTGGGAGTTGGCTACTGTTTTTCATGAGCAGTATATTTGCTTTTATAAACTGTATATTCTGTTTCATTAAACAATACCAATGAATATCACCAAACAAGTACAGTTAAAATTTTTTCAGCGTATAAAAGTGACTTAATAAAATATTTAAAAATTACAAATCAAAAAAATAAAATGCCTTCAACTGGTAACTATTTACTGGTAACTGGCAACTGATAGTATGAAAGCAATAATCATAGACGACGAGCTACGAGCAAGAAGAATCTTAAAAACCCTTTTAAATCAGCATTGTCCACAAATAAATATTGTCGGAGAAGCTCAAAACGTTCCTGATGCTGTGCAACTTATCCATAGAGAAAATCCAGATATTGTTTTTTCGGACATCGAAATGCCAGAATATTCTGGTTTCGAACTGCTAAAATTCATTACAAATATAGATTTTGCTCTGGTTTTCGTTACGGCATATCAAGAATATGCCATTCGTGCCTTTGAGGTGTCGGCAGTAGATTATCTATTAAAGCCTTTGGATATAGAACTCTTGAAAAAAGCCGTTGAAAAAATCGAAAAGCGTTTTGAAGCAACAGGAAATGCGCAAAATAATCAGAAAATGGAAACGTTGCGAGAGAATCTTAAAGGCGAATATATTACTCGTTTTGCTCTTCCGATGGCTGACGGACTTATGTTTGTAGAAGCCGATGATATTATGTATTTGATTGCAGAAGGTTCTTATACCGAAATTATTTTTTCTGATAAAAAGCGTGTTTTGATTACCAAAAAAATCAAGTATTTTGAAGAAAATTTAATCAATCCTTGTTTTTTCCGTTGTCATCGTTCGTATATTGTCAATCTAAATAAAATTAGTCAATATATCCGAACAGGAAATTATATCATCATGGACGACGGTTTTAGAGCAAGCCTTTCAAGAGAACGAAAAGAAGATTTTTTAAGCATTTACAAAGGTTGAAACACTTGTAGGAAAAATGGCTTGCCTTTAACTGCATTTTGTCTTTTTCATCTTAAAACAACTATATCAAAAGTCAAAGGCAAACCTCTAAAAAATGAGAATAATCACGTTTTCTACAGACATTGCTCTACTATATAGCTAAAATTCGTTGAATTAATTTACAAAAAAAGTCTTCCTAAAAACTGAATTTAGAAAGACTTTTTTGCTAAACGAATAATTCATATCATTTCCCAAAACCAATTTTCTTTTGGCGAATTGAAAAATCAGAAAAATCTTCATTCAAAGGAACATTATAAATTTGCGCAAGTGTTGCAGGCTCTTTAAACTCTCTTTCAATCTTGTTTAATTTTGCTATTTCATTGGCATTTTCGATAGGAAGAGCTTCAAAACGATGAATTCCTAACAAACGACCTTCACGCAAAAGTGCTTTATCTAAGTTTTTGATGTCAGTATTAAAGGTACAAATAATTTTTAGATTCAAGACATCGGATAAAAGTCCGTCCGAAACATTCAATAAATTGGCAATCGAACTTTTATCGGTATTAAACAAATCACGAGCTTGTACAGAGTCTTCCGATTCTTCAATTATCAAAACGGCATCTTGATAATCGGATAAAAAGGTAATCAAATCTGGACTTGTAATTTCTCTAAGAAGCGTAATCGGATAAAAAATAAATTCTATTTCTGGTTTTGCTTTACTAATCAGATAACGAATATAATTTGTCTTTCCACTTCCTGTAATGCCGTGAAAAATAAACAAACCTGAATTGTTCTTTTCATTTATTTCCTTTACCAAAACCTCGTGTTTGTCTTCAAATTTTTCTCCATAATAGAGATTCAAGTTTGGAATTGTAGGAGGTTTGATTTGATGTTTTCGAAGTGTAAGTCCTGTTCTGGGCGTACTTCCGACAATATTAATGTATCGTTTGTCGTCATCTTTTGTTTCAATGATACACTTTGTAGCAAGTTCGAATATCTTTTCTAATCTTTCTGGAGGCGTACTTTCTGTGGCCGTTATCATATCAAATCTAAAAATAACGTCATCTAGCTTCAAAACAGCATCGTAATTCATGTTTATGATAATAGATTCGTCGTTGAGCATCAGATACCAATCTATCGAATAACGAGTTTCTTTTTTATTGTAGGTTGTGTTGCGACGATAAACAGAAATAGGCGAGTAATTATTATCTTCTAAGAGTTTCAAAAACTGATTGAGAGAAACAAGCTGATTACTTTGAAAATAATCTCGCACACCAAAATCAATTAATTTTTCATTATGACGGTTCAACAAATAGTAATCTTCACTATAATATCCATCGCCAAATACATTATATTTTCCCAAATAAGCCTTGTTTTCTTGATTCATTCCGTTGTTGTGTGATTGATTATTATTTTGGTCTTTCAAATCTTCTGCTCTACGATGATTCGAATTACTATTTCTGTTTGTATTATGCATATAGACAAATTAAGTTGTGTTTTTGTTGGTATCGCTACGCTTAAATACTAGCAAAGGCAAGCGAATTAAATTCTTATTAAATATGTAGTTGTGATTAGACAAAAACAACGTTTTGTAGGGCAATAAAGTTGCAAGAAAAGCTCTACAACTTCAAATACAGAAATTCGCATTTGCTGATAACTGTTTAAAGTTTTTCCATTAGATACGCATATACATCTGTCATGGCTTTTATATCGTCTTTATGCACCTTTTCAATAGGCGAATGAACGCCAGCTTCGGCAGCACCAACAAAACACCAATCCATTGGATAAACAGAAGATTGAATTTCTTTGGCATCACTTCCTCCATCGTTTTCGACTTCTAATTGATACTTTATACCTGATTCTTTTACCAAATCAATAATTTTATTCAAATAACTTCTTCGTGGAATATTTCTATCACGCATCGAAACGGCTACACCTTCTCCGTGCTTTACACCTTCAGTTATCCACGTAATATCAGAAATCAAACATTGCTTAATTCTATGATTTTCCCAAATCCATTTTAGTAAAAACGGCATTGTTCCACCTCCAATTTCTTCATAACACGAAAAAACAAGGATTCCATCTTCTAAAGTTTCGGCAGTTTTGAGCAAATTCCAGCAACCCAAACGGTCGTCCATGTAACATGATTGTACATATTCCTCTGTTTCGATAAAATCTTGTTTGAAGACAAATTCAGTTCCTCTCTCAACAATTCTATCAAACTCTAATAGTAATTTTACTTCTCCTAAAGGTTTTCGATGTTGCCTTGCACCTCGTTTTTTCTTTTTGTCTTGTTTATTTTTCTTTTTACCTTTTTTATTACCTTTCTCATTTCCATATTTCACTTTTATAGTTCCTTCAATATCTCCTTGAGAGTCTTTTCCCACCAATTTATAACCATCTTCATACTTTGGCGAACCAATTCTGACCAAGTGATTGTCGTAGCGAGCCATAAAACCAATAGAATCAAGATGAGCAAAAGCAGCCGTTCTGGGCTTACCAAAAACGAGCATCAAACAATCTTGAAAATCTTCTCCTTCAATAATTTGAGGTTGTACTTTCCAATTTTTTTGATTTTCCTTTACATAATTCAAAACAAATTCTTTCATTGGTGCTTCGTTGCCTGTTGGAGCAAAGACACCACACATTTTTTTCAAAAGGTCAAAATTTATAGTAGATTTTGTCATAGGTTTAAGGAAAGAAGAATTAATAGTAGTGAGTTGTGGGTTTTTTGTCAAAATAAATTTAGATTTTAGAATTAAATACGTTTCGAACACAGAGTTACAGAGAACACAGAGAATAAAATTTCTTTTCTAATCAGAATAAGATAAAACGATTAATTCAGAAAGTAATTTTTCCTTGCTGATTACTGATTCTAATACGCCCATTTCAGATATACTGCACCCCAGGTAAAACCACCACCAAAGGCAGCCAAGATAAGATTATCTCCCTTCTTGAATTTGTGTTCGAAATCTCTTATACAGAGTGGAATAGTTGCAGCAGTAGTATTTCCATATTTTTCAATATTTACTAACACTTTATCAGAATTTAGTCCTAAACGTCTTGCTGTTGCGTCTATAATTCTCAAATTTGCTTGATGAGGAACAAGAAAATCAATACTATCTCCATCAAGACCATTTTTCTCTACTAGTTCGGCTGATGTATCTGCCATATTTTTTACAGCATGCTTAAAAACGACTGCACCGTGTTGGATTACATAATGTTCTCTATTCTCTACCGTTTCTTTGCTGGCTGGATAATTACTTCCTCCTGCTTTCATGTAAAGTTCGGTTGCACCTGCGCCATCACTTCTCAAAATAGAATCTACAATTCCGTTTCCTTCTGTATCTGCTTCTAAAAGTACGGCTCCTGCGCCATCGCCAAAAATCACACAGGTTTGTCGGTCTGTATAATCAATAATAGACGACATTTTATCTGCTCCTACCACAATAATTTTCTTATATTTTCCTGTTTCGATAAACTGGCTTGCCGTAACAAGTGCATACAAAAAACCAGAACAAGCTGCCATTAAGTCATAACTCAAACAATTTAGACCTGCTTTGTGAGCAACAATATTTCCCGTTGCAGGAAATACCATATCAGGTGTAGTAGTAGCACAAATCAAAAAATCAATATCTTCAGCTTCTGTATTTGTTTTCTTTAACAGACCTTTTACTGCTTCGGTTGCCATGTGAGAAGTTCCAATTCCTTCGCCTTTCAAAATTCGTCTTTCTTCTATTCCTGTACGTGATTTTATCCATTCGTCATTGGTATCGACCATCGTTTCGAGTTCTTTGTTGGTAAGAATATATTCTGGAACGTATCCAAAAACACCTGTAATGGCTGCCTGTATTTTATGGTTAGAAGAAGTAGAAGAGGTAGAATTCATAGGAAAAATAATGGAAAAGAAGTGAAGGGCTATTTATCTGCTGCATTTTTAGAAAAGCACAAATATATAAATTTATGATAATTAAATTAAATGATTTGCTAAGTTAATAAAGAGTTAAAGAACTTGCAAGTAATAATAGTTCTTCTATTTAATAGAATGATTTGGAAAACGATGAAATCTATAAAAACAAAAGTGGAGCAAATACGATTACAAAAGACAGATTACTTTTATGTTTACCTAATTTTTTAACTTGTTTTTTAGGTTTTTGGCTCAAAAAATGCCAACTTCAAGATAATAATTAAATTATACTCAAAAGTGTAATCAAACTCTACGTCATTTTTTTAAAACTTATTTTTTATGCAGAAAGCAAGCAGAATCATTCGAATTTTATCCTTATTTATTTTAATTAGCTTGGTAGGTTTTTCTACAAGCTGCACTTCTCAACAAATTGCTGGTGTTTTGGGAAGTATTTCGGGCGTTCCTCTTACCAAAGAAGAAATTGCAGCAGCACTCAAAGATGCTCTAATTCAGGGAGTTGTGAAAGGGACAGGATTAGCTTCCAAAGATGGAGGATACTTTAATAATTCACTTATCAAAATTCCGTTTCCAAAAGATGCCGAAAAAGTAGCGAGTACACTTCGTGACATCGGACTGGATTCGGAAGTAGATAGATTTGTCAAAACACTCAATCGAGGAGCAGAAGAAGCTGCCAAAGAAGCGGCACCAATTTTTAAATCTGCTATTACTTCTATGTCTATTCAAGATGCTTACGGAATTTTGAAAGGCGATAGAGATGCAGCCACACAGTATCTCATTCGTGCTACAACAGAACAATTAAAAGCAAAATTCAAACCTGTCGTTTCAAGAAATTTGAAAAAAGTAAATGCCACTCGTTATTATGGTGATTTAGTAGGAAAGTACAATCAAATTCCGTTTGTTTCGAATGTAAATCCTGATTTGGATGACTATGCTACAGATTTGGCTATCGAAGGACTTTTCAAATTAGTTGCAGAAGAGGAAGGAAATATTCGTACAAACATTGAAGCTCGTTCATCAGAACTTATGAAAAAAGTATTTGCGCAAGCTCCACAAGCACAACAATAGATAAAATAATGTCGTTTATGGTAATTTTGTGTAAAGAAAATGGTTTCTCTTTTCCCAAACGTATGGATTTATGAAATGTATTATACAAAATTAATATTCAAATAAAAACATAAATTCATTATTTATAATTTGTAAATGTTCTATTAAAATTCATAAAACGAGTTTTGATAGAACATTTTTTGTGACAAAAAATTAAAATCTAAGTTAGAGTTCATAACTATTATTTTGATTGGGTTTGAATTGCCATTTGATGGATAACTTCAAAAATATCTAAAACCAATTCGGAGGGTAACTCTAATTCTTGTGCTATTTCTTTGCGAGAATCTAAGATAGCTTGCCATCGATTAGGCTGAAGAGTTTGTAATTTGTTTCTTCGTTTGTGTTCTCCTATCCTTTTAACAACTTCCATTCGTTGCGCTAGTATTTGAATAAGCTGCGTATCAATTTGATCGATTTGCTGACGACATTCATTCAAACAAATTTCAGAAGAAGAATCTGTAATGGGTAATTTTTGAGTAGCATTCATAATTATTTTGGGAAATGGGAGTTGGGAAATGGGAAATGGGAATTAGGGAATGAAAATACATCTTGAACACAGAGAATGAAAAATTTCCTTTTATAGAATAAAATAAAATAAAATAATCAAAACAATTATTTCAAAAAGCAATTTTTCCTTACTGGTTACTGGTTACTGGTTACTGGTTACTGGTTACTGGTTACTGGTTAAGTGCTTACAGCTAAAAACTTAGTTATGTTGTTGCAATGATCGTGAATGTTTTTTTGAATGGTTTGAAGTCCGTAATAATGAATAGCTTCAATTCCTCCAATAGCTGCCGAATCTAAATGGTTGTGTAATTTCTGTTGTTGAGCTATCCAACGAATTGCGCCAGCCGTATCACTAAAATCTGTTGGAAGAATAGTTTTGTTTTTGGATAAGAAAATTTTACATTCTTGAAGTGCCACAGGATGAGAATATACATGCTTTAAATCTAAAAGTTGAGTTCCTTTTTTTGCAGCCAAGTGAAGCTGAATAGGTAGATTTATTTCTCCTACTATTTTCAAATTCATTTTTTCTATTTTCTTATAATTGTCTAATACATTTCCTACAAGTGAGTTTTCAACGGCAATCATTCCTACATTTACCTCTTTTGTAGAAACAGAGTGCAATAAATCATCAAAGTTTTGGCAATGCAACCAATTATTTTTTTCTCCAAACTGTTTTTGAGCTGCAAGATGATGAAATGAAAATAGTTTTCCTTAAATAGCAATAGTTTTCATAATTAAACGGTAAGTTATATTTTTACATAAAAAAAACCCTAACTAATTAAAGTCAGGGTTTAGAAGTAATAGAGTTAAGTTGTGAGCGAATATTTTTTTGGCAATCAACTTTTGGTCTCCTTCTTTGTCCTGACTAAAGGGCTAAAAAAGTAGAAATAATAAAAGTTAAAAGAAAAAATGTTGCTTTGCATCTTTATAATAATTGAATGTTTTTTGTAGCCTACGAGTTTATTTGGCTACTAATACACAATGATAAACACTTATTTTCTATAAAACAAGAAATATTTTGAAAAAAGTAAAATAAATAGATTTTTATTTGCAAATCAGTTACTCTATCAACACAAAATTTGTTTTTAATAAGAAAAATAAGTTTTACTGAGCGTCTTGAGTTGTCAAAACTTCATCAAAAGCAGGAACTGAAATTCTGCGAACAGAACGAAAACGAGGTTGATAATAACTGCTTTCCATTGTGCTATATGTAATTTGTCTTCTGTTTCCTGATGCCGCATGAATAAACTTTATAGGCTCATTTGGATTATTTTCTACAATAATACCAACGTGTCCTGTACGTCCAGAACGTGAGTTTCTACCTGTGAAACAGATTACATCGCCTACTTGTGCATCTTCTAATTTTATCTTTTTGCCTACATTATCATAAGAACTAGAAGAAGCAGGAAGATTGATTTTGAATTTGCTAAATACATAAGATACAAAACCAGAGCAATCAAAACCTTTTGGAGATTTGCCTCCGTGTACATACGGAACGCCTTCTTGTGCAACAGCAAGGTCTACCAAGGAAGCAGTAAAATTTTCTCTAAGTGTTATTTTTTCTAAAAGTTGAGGAGTAATGGTCAGATTGTTAGGCGTAGAAAAGTCAATTTCAAAATTTTCTAAAAGGTCTGTTTCAAAATCGCCTTGATTTGTCTTTTGAGTTGCTTCTTGATCTAGCAAAGCCAAAAAGTCTAATTCATTATCTTGCTCATTGTTGTTTTTTATATCTTCTAAAACAACTAAATTATCAGAGGGAGTTTCTGTGAGCGTGTCCTTTACCACCAAAAAATTAAAAGTAGGTAAAAAATCTAAAGGAGTTTGAAAGCAATTTAGAGACGAAGTAGCAATCAAAGAATTTGAGGAAATAGAAGACGCAGAGTGGAGTTGAGTAGGAGAGATAATAAGCGTATGAGCTTTTCTTTTTGTGTTTTTTTCTGCTCTGTTGCCAGCTCTATTTTCTGCTTTTTTGTTAGTTTTCCTTTCTAATTTTCTGTCATTCTTTTTGTCGTTTTTTGACAAAGTTGAGGGAGAATAATTTGTAAAAGCAGCACAAGTAAAAATGAGTGATGCACAAAGAAAGGATAATGAGTTACGTTTAAAGTCCATATAATTGGATTTTAGTAAAAAATATTATTAGTGAGTGTGAGAGTAGATCTTTTAAATCTTACTGCTATTCATTTTTTTCTAAATTTAATAACTAAACGAATTAATAACTTTTGGTTAAATTTCAATTAATTTTTAGAAAGCACAAACTTACAAAATATTATTTGATAAAAAGCCAAACTCACAATAAAAAAAATCAACGAACATATTCTTTTTATAAAATAAAGCGTTGATTTTTAACAAACTAACTAGTTTTTGTACTCATAAATAGCACTATTTTTAGATAAAAATTACTATTTTAAATATTTTGTTCTACTCTACTCTCTTCTGATTTTGATATGCAAAGCTCCGTTTCTGACTCGTAACTGTTGGCTTGGATTATCTCTATTTGTCAATGTACCACTAAAATTAGCCTTTATTACATCATTTTCTATACTCAATATTTCAAATCGAATATCACCTCCTTTTTGTATGAAAGCTGTGTTGCCTTGCGAAAATTCAAAACGTATATTTGTATTTTCTAATATTCTAGGCATTGTATCATCAAAATTATAAACAGTAAGTGTGACACGAAAATCACTCCTTACTACTGTATTAGAATTAGTCGAACGAGAAATAAATAGCGATCTAACTCTTTCAGAATAGGTATTTAAAAGAGAAGGAATAGGTGCAATAGGTTCTGAAAATGTATAATTTGTGCTTTCTATTTCTGCCCAAATTTGTCCTTCTGGAGGAAAACCTCCAATTCTATCATCGTTAAGTTCACAAGACGAAAACAAGAATGGGATAGAAAATAAAATGACTAAGTAAAAGATAGATGCTATAGAAGAAATTGAATTAGTTTTCATAGAGAATTAAATTAAATGAGAATTAGAGTAAATGGTTTTTAAATACCTGTTTTGGTAAAGCTGGTCTTCTATTTATGGCAAAATTATTGACTTATATCTGTCTATAAGATTGTTTAAAAAAGAATGAGTAATTTTAAAACTACGAACAAAGTTGAGGAAGTAAGGTTTTAATTATAAATCTTTCAATCAAAAAAATAAAATCACAATTAAAATAATTATCAATAATAAAATTATGAAAAAGATACTTCTTGCATCACTTTTAGGAACTTTTACTTTCTTTTCTAGTCATCTTATCCAAGCACAAACAACAATAACAAAGTCGGAATCTACCACTTTTACCAAAAAAGCAGACGACAGACAAGCTCAGCTTACCTTTACAAATCGTGAACATGATTTTGGCGAAGTTGAAGAAGGTAAAGTAGTGGAGTATGTATTTACATTCAAAAATACGGGAAATTATCCTTTAATGTTGCAAGATATCAGAACTACTTGTGGTTGTACTGCCCCAGAATGGACAAAAGAGCCGATTGCGCCAAACGAAGAGGGAAAAGTAATTGTTCGTTTTAACACAGCACACAAAGCAGGACAACAGCGAAAAGTAATTACAGTTATCTCAAATGCTGCTAATTCTTCCGAATCCTTAGTTATGTTTGGAACAGTAATGCCTAGTGGAAGTGGAGAATAAAATCAGTTATCAGTAATTAGCTACCAGTTAATTACAGAACAACTTTCATAAATAAAATGCTACTTTTACTAATTAGATTAATTAATAAGAGTAGCATTTTTTGTTTGCTTTATATATGTACTAGCTTCGCCATTGTCAGTATTCTTACTAACGACAATTTTATGTTTTTACCAATCTGAAAGCGTTCCACCTTCTACTTTTGAAGGATTAATTCCTACTAATTCTAACTCAAAAACTAATGTTTTTCCTGCCATTGGATGATTGGCATCTAAAACTACACCTTCTTCAGTTGCTTCGATGACCACAACAGGAATTTGTTCACCGTTTTGTCCTTGAAGCGCAAGTTGATCGCCTGCTTTTGGGTTCATTTCTGGTGGCAACTTATCTTTTGGAAAAGAAACTACATTTTCTGGATTTGGTTCTCCATACGCTTCACTTGGTGCTAAAGTAATTGTTTTTGACTCGCTGAGTGCCATTCCTTCTACGGCTGCATCAAAACCTTTTATCATTTGTCCTGCTCCTACCTGAAATTCAATGGGTTCTTTTCTATCTCTTGAAGAATCAAAAACGTTTCCGTCTTCGAATTTACCTACATAATGTACTTGAACTAAATCGCCTTTTTTTACGCTATTTGACATGCTCTAAAATTAAATTGATTATAAAAAAAATAACTTTTCTGTTTCAACTAAAAATAATCTGTAATCAAATTATTCGTAAAACAAAAAAGACTATAGTGTAATTTTATGCAAATTACGATTTTTTGACGTAAAAAGAAATTTACCAACTAAGAAGTATTTAATAATTATGATTTTTTGCATAAATTTGTGGATTATTCATTTTTCATATTGTTAGGAATTTGCAAACCCTACCCAATGAAGAATGCCTGCTGTTACTGGTCTTTTTCTTACCCAACAACGCAAATAGAAACTACACCTAGCTTAGGTATAAATTAGATTATGAAAAACTATTTTACTTACATTATTTCGTTTTGGATTTTCCTTATTGTAGTAATAATTGGAATGATTTCTTATAAACTCATTCAAAAAACAGAAATTGAAAATTACTACACCAATCAAAAACAAATTTCGAAATCTTTTTTATTAACTGATTTTTGTTTTTCAACAGAATCTCGCCACGTTCGCCACCTTTCTATGCCTGAATGGATTGCTCCCTTTCAAGATTTTCCTGCTTATCACGAGCATTTTCCTTCTTCGTCTTTCTTTCAACCTATTTTTGATAAATCATTAAAAGAGTAAATAACTCAAATTGCGTATCACAGACTTCCTAGTCTGTATAAATATAGAAATAAGCGATCTCAACGAAAAAAACCTATTCATTCAGACTAGGAAGTCTGAAATACTTGTACTCCACAACTTGAGTTAAATAATTATTTCGAATAAAAAATATCAATTCATATTTGTTATATTTCCATTTTTTACCTCAAAAAAGGCGATTGGTCTTCCAAAAGAATCTAGTAATTTTCGTGTCCGTTCGGGCCGGGCATCGGTTACGAAAACTTGCCCAAAATTAGACTTGCTAAGTAATTTCAATAGGTTTTCAATTCTTGTTTCGTCTAATTTATCAAAAATATCATCTAAAAGTAAAATTGGTTTTATCTGTGTTTGATTATAAATGATGGCGAAAGTAGCGAGTTTTAAAGCGATAACAAATGATTTTTGCTGCCCTTGAGAACCATAATGTTTTAGTGTTTTTTTGCCTAACAAAAATTTGTAATCGTCTCTATGTGTTCCTTTTTCTGTTCGTTGTAAAATCAAATCTTTTAATAAATTTCCTTTAAAAACACTCTCAAAACTAGGAACTTCTTTTTTTACTCGTTTTGATCTTTTTGGTTCTTCAGAACTATCTATTTCAATTATTTCTTCATTTGTTTGCTCGTCTTGATTTTCCAAACTCTCGTCGCTTGTAATTTCTATTTCCAAACTCTCTGTCCTTATAATGTCATTTTCTTTTTTTGCTTCTTTAATTTCTCCTTCTAGATGCGAACGATAAACTATTTTCATTTCTTCATCTGCTAGGCTTTCATAAATTTCTGAAAAAATAGGCATAAATTCTTCTATAAATTCAGTTCTGAAACGATGAATTTCTGAAAAAACAGGTAAAAGTTGTGCATCATAAATTTCTAAAACGTCCTTTTTCAAAAACTTTTCTTGTTGGTCAGCATCTTTCAAAAGTTGATTTCTTTGTCGTAAAATTAATTTCTGTTTTATAAGAAGTTGAATATAATTTTTGTGGATTTGAGAAATTATGGTATCAAAAAAATTACGTCTCAGTTCGCTACTTTCTCTTATCAAATCGGTATCATTTGGCGCAAGCAAAACACAAGGGAAATTTCCTACATGTTCACTTATTTTCGGATACGCTTTATTATTTAATTTTATAACCTTCGCTTTTCCCTTTTCTACAATACATTGAACCGTATTTTTCCTACCCTCTTTTTCAAAAGTTCCCTTTAAAGAAAAAAATGATTGTCCGTGTTGTAAGTGCTGCGTATCGGTATAACTAAACGCACCACGACCAATACAGAGATAATAAATACCGTCTAAAAGGTTCGTTTTTCCACTTCCATTTTTGCCTACCAAACAGTTTATATTCTCTTCAAAAGTAGATTTGGTGTCTTCGTGATTTCTAAAATGAGTAAGGCTAAGTTGTTTTATCCACATGAAAATAAAATAATGTTCAATGGTTAATTATAAATTGTAATCAACGTTTTACTTTGCGTTATGTTATTAAACAAGTCTTATATTGGTTCAATAAATTTGGTTGCTCAAAGTCGTCGGTGGGACACCGACAACGGCTAGGTTGCTTTCCCACGAATAAATTCGTGGGTTTTGTTCAAATTTCTTGCTGTTGTTGGTGTCCTCACTAACGACAAAAATCATAGAGAACCATTTTATATCGGTTCAATGAATTATAGTTACAAAAATGGTGATGTTGAAAGAATTACAAAATTATTTACAAAAAGTCTGTTACTTTCTCATTTCTTTGGGATTGTAAAGGTATAAAAGGCAAGAAAAATAGATTTCTCTCAAAAAAAATTACTTTCTTTTGAAAAAAATCGTTTTAATATTAGGAAGTTTCTAATAGTCTTTTTAAATTTGATTTACTGTTTTTCACTTTAAAACTAAAAAAATTATGTTAGGTTTAATACTCGCAGGAGGATTACTTGCCATTTCAATCGGCTTAATCTTTCTTTTCAGAAATGTACTAGATAACAACGGAAAAAAAATATTAGCGGGCGAAATAAAGCAGCCTGAAGTAGGTATTCTACGTAAATTTTATGCCGTAGATGCAAATTATTACTCGGGGCTTTTCTTTAGTATTGGTCTTGTGATAAGTATATCTATGATGCTTTTGGCTTTTACTTGGAAGTTCGAAGATACAGAAGATTTGGCTGAATATGTTGCTCCTGTTGCTGAAACAGAAGAAATTATCGATGTTCCTCTTACCAATATTCCACCACCACCACCACCAAGAGTACAGGTAGTAACTCCAGAGGAGATTATTGAGGTAGAGAATGATATTGAATTAGACGAAAATATCGAAATTAAGATTGAAGATGTAGAAATTGAAATTGATAATATCGTAACCGACGTAACAGCGATTGAAGCTCCTCGCCAAGCAGAAGAAGTAGAACAAGTTTTTACTATTGTTGAGCAAAGTGCCGTTTATCCAGGTGGAATGGATGCTTTTTATAAGTATGTAGGAAAAGAATTAGAATACCCAAAACAGGCAAAACGTATGGGAATCCAAGGAAGAGTTTTTGTGCAATTTGTTGTAGATAAATCTGGCAAACTTACAGACGTAAAAACTGTAAAAGGTATCGGTGGAGGTTGTGATGAAGAAGCAGAACGAGTACTTAGAGAATCTATTCGTTGGGCTCCAGCCAAACAGCGTGGCAAAACTGTAAAAGTTCGTATGAATATTCCTATTGTTTTCAAATTAGATAGATAAGAAACAATTATGAACGAATAATTTATAATAAATTCGGTTTTACTAAAAAGTGAAAACATAGTTATAAGAAATAGTTTAAAACCTATTCATTTATTTGAATAGGTTTTTTTATTTTTAAGTTTAAAAATGTTACTTTTTGACTTTTTATGAATTATATATTTATAAAAACAAACAACCAAAATTAGTTTATAATGATTATCCATCCATCCAATTTTCTGAAAACTGCTTTAGCAATCTTGCTTTTATCAAATTCTGTTTTAATTTTCTATACTTTAAAACAAGAAAAAAACAAAACTCAGCATAATTTTGAACTAGCACAATTAAATAAAAAAATAAATTTTCTACTTAAAAATAAATCTGAAAATCAAAGTGTAAAAACAGAAAATGTTTGTATGACTATTTTCATAGAAGATACAAAAGTGCGAGAATTAAAACCTATCAAAATAAAATATAGTGAAGAGGTTTTGATAATAGACAATATTATTACGGAAGTTGAAGCTATTGAAGCTCCTATTTATGAACATGAAACAATGAATTGTGGAAGTATTGTTTTGCAAGAAGCTATGCCAGAAGAAGGAATGCAATCATTTTATAATTATGTAAGCCAAAATCTAAATTATCCTATAAAAGCAAGAGAAAGAAATATAGAAGGAGAAATTTTGGTAAGTTTTGTAGTAAATAAAAAAGGAGAAATCGTAGAAGTAAAAGCAAAAAATGATATCGGTGGAGGATGCAAAGAAGAAGCCGAACGAGTAATTAGAAATTCTAAAAAATGGATTGCTGCTCGCCAGCGTGGAAAAATAGTACCAGTAAGATTGACCATTCCGATTGTTTTTAAATTGGAAAAGTAATTATAATGTCGTTGGTAAAGACACCAACAACGGCGAAGATAACGAAATCCACAGATTTATTTGTGGAAAATAACTACAATAGTATTTCAAGTTTTCTCAATTTTCAAAAATCACACAATAATTATGATGCAATCAATTTATTACTATTCAAAAATGCTTTTTAGTTTTTTTATTACGCTTATCGCTGCATTTGTTTTGTTTGAAAATGATACAGAAACGAAAAAAGAACCAAATAGTGAAGAATCAATTATCGTTTGTTGTAATCTTTTACCTCCTCCAGTTCCTCCGAGAATCATAATTTTTACACAATATTGTGATATGGAAATAGATGACATCAATTTTGATAAAGAGCTTATAAAAGCCAATTCTAAAAATCTAGAAAATGAGAGTAAAAATAGTGTAAATTATATTTTACAAATTGATAGTCTAGAAAAGCAATTGAGTAATAATTTAATTTTAAAATAATTATTTTGTAGTATTACTTCTTTCATTATTTCTAAATTAGCTTCGCTGCTTTGACAGGTCAGAATTCTAACTTCTAAATTTATTTCGGTTCTCGGTACATCATTATTGGCATTCCATTTTCAAGAGCCATTTTACGAATGTTAGTTTTGTTTCCAAAAAGTTTATTAAAAAACGATTTTTCGGTTTTTAGCATCACAAGCATATCGGGTTTGTGATTAGAAAGATAATTTTCTAATCCATCTGTTACACTCTTCGAATCACGAATTACTTTAAAACTAAGTTTGCTAAACAAAACGACATCAAATTCGGCTTGAAGAGCTTGCATTTTTTCGTTCTCTTGTCGTAATTTCTTTCCATCTGTACAAACGTGCAAACAGTCTAGTTTTGCATCAAAGTTACTGGTAAGTTCGATCAAATCACGAATTCGCTTTGCATCATTTCCATCAAAATTAGCTGCATAAACTACATACTTTAAAGATTTGTAAATAGCATCTTCTGGAATCGTGAGAATAGGACAATTTGCATCTCTAACTACTTTATTATTTAGAAATAAGTTTTTGATTTCACTACTATCTTTATGCGACAAAACTACCATAGCGATAGAATTATCCTTAATAATTTTCTCTGTAGCATCGTCTGGATGTCCTTCCATTATCAAAGGTTCGATCATGACAGGTTGCCCAGTATCATTGTAAGTATGATTTTCATATTGCGAAAGCAAAACTCGCATTTCCATGTATGCTTTTTCATGTTTTTCCTTAATTTCTCTTTTATGTAAAACTGCATTTGCTCCTAAAGGAACAGTTGAAGTAACAAAATGACACATAAGCACCACCTTTTGAGAAGCCTGAGCAATTCCTACAGCGTGTGCCAGAGATATTTCTGTAGCAGGAGTAAAATTAATGGGAACGAGAATATGCTCCATATTTTTTTTAGGAGTTAGAGTAGTAATGAGTGTGTATTGTTGTTCAATAGACGATTCTAAAATAGAAACCATACTTTTTTTAAATTAATAACTTCTTTAGTTTTTTAAAAACAAAATAAATATTTTATTTGTGTTTTATGTGAATAAAATAATTCATAAACAAATAAGACTAAAAAATAAGTAAAAGATAACAGAAATGGATTGTAATAAGATTACTTTTTCTAGGATAGAATAGAAAATTAAACTAGGATTATATTTAAACTCAAAATACACTTTTTTTAGAAATTAATCAATATAAAATCTAAAAAGTGTCTAATCACAACTTAAAAATAGTCTAATAGTTTGTGTTTGATTAAGAAAATGAGTGAAAGTATATTTTGATAGAACAAAAAATGAAACTAACGAATTTGTTTGTATAAAGAAGGACTATAAAATTATTTCGTATCATAGTAATCTTTTAAAAGCTGATTCGCTACTTCTACGGCATTTCTATTTCCATTAGCGACCTGTTTTTCTAATTCCTCTACTTGATTTTTGATTAGTTCGTTCTTATAAAAATCTCGTTTCAAGTTTTCTTCTATAGTTTGATGCAGCCATTGTTTGTTTTGTTGGCTACGATTGTTTTTGAAGAAACCATTTGATGTAGTTTTGTCTATAAATTCTTCAACATTTTGCCAAATAGTTGATATTCCTTTATTCTCTAAAGCCGAACAAATCTCTACAGGAACTGTCCAATTTGCATCATTTACAGGAAAAAGATGTAAGGCGTGTTTGTATTGCGACTTTGCTCGTGTAGCTGCTTGTTTATTTTCTCCATCTGATTTGGTAATGACAAGCATATCAGCCATTTCCATAATTCCACGCTTTATTCCCTGCAATTCGTCGCCTGCGCCAGCCAGCATAAGCAGAAGAAAAAAATCAACCATTCCTTTTACAATCGTTTCAGACTGCCCAACTCCTACTGTTTCTATTAAAATTATATCAAAACCTGCTGCTTCACACAAAAGCATCGTTTCTCTTGTCTTTTGGCTTACTCCACCCAGCGAACTACGAGCTGGAGAAGGACGAATGTAAGCATTTTTATGGTTTGATAATTTTTCCATTCTCGTTTTATCTCCCAAAATACTTCCTCCTGAACGTTGGCTGCTTGGGTCAATAGCAAGAACAGCTACTTTTTTGGCTTTTTTTTCAAAATCAGAATTAACATCAAGATTGGATGATGGTTCATTTAATAAATCTGCTAGATAAAGTCCAAACGTTTCGATAAATGTACTTTTACCAACACCTGGAACGCCTGTAATTCCTATACGAACAGAATTTCCTGTATAAGGCATTAATTTGTCTATAATTTGTGTCGCTAATTGGTTATCACTTTCTAGTTGGCTTTCAATAAGCGTGATTGCTCTACTCAAAATAAAAGGATTATGAGCCAAAATTCCATCAATATATTCTTGCACTTCTAAACGTGAACGTCTGTTTTTTGCCATAAAAAATGTAGATTAATGAATTTTGTTGATGTTGATAAAATGTTGATTGACCACTCGTGTTTGTTGTTTTAGATGAGTAATTTGTAGAAAAACGATAAAAATGCAAAGATGGATTTCATATTCTTATAAAAAAAGCGTTAATTTAATAGAGAACACAAAATTTGACTCAAGTTGCGTATCACAGATTTCCTAGTCTGTGTAAATATAAAAATAAGCGATTTCAACGAAAAAACCTTATTCATTCAGACTAGGAAGTCTGGAATACTTGTAATCCACAACTTGAGCTAAAAATTAAAAATTATGACTTACCAAAACAATAAAATTAATTACGATTACAATTCATTGATTATTAATTCATTGATTATTTTAAGATAGTAGTTTGTTTAATTTACGTTCCTAACCCAAAAATAATTTTTACTCTTATAATAAAACCTTTCACAACGTACAAACGTATTAAAAATAATTCGTATATTTGTATGTATAGAAATTAGGCTTTTATTAAGAGTATAGAATTTGTTCTATTTATAATTATATTACTATTACTCATCACTTACAAATTTGCTAATGCGTTTTTTACGAAAAATATTTAATCTTGCCACGCTTACAGGAACAATCGTTATTTTTGCGTTTATGTTTTTGCTGCAAACGGTAGCCGTTAATTTTGATTTTCTCAATATTTTCGAACAAACCATTAACAATTTCAAAATTTCTGATGTTTATTTTTCTCAAATCAGGGATAATGATAAAGTAAAAGCAGATACAAATGTAGTAATTGTAAATATAGGATATTTGCCTAGAGCTGGTTTGGGAGCTCAGATTGAGGTTATTTCAAGATACAAACCAAAAGTAATCGGATTAGATGCACTTTTGAGAGGAGCTCGGCAGCCAGAACAAGATTCTACTTTAGAAGCCTTTCTACAGATTGCAAGTGATAGATGTCCGATTGTTTTTGCTTCAAAGGTAGAGAAGCCAAATGAAAAAACAAAGAGTTTTGATAGTCTGGGGTTGCCTCATACTCCTTTTCAAAAATATATAGAAACAGGTTATGTAAATGTAGTAACAGATGAAGATACCAAATTTGAGACGGCTCGCATCGTTTCGCCAAAAGAAAAAGTAAAGGACTCGACAGTTTATAGTTTTGCTACAAAATTAGTACAACTTTCGTATCCTGATAAAGCCAAGAAGCTTTTAGAGAGAAATAATGATGTAGAAAATATTTATTTTCGTGGAAACTGGCAAAAGTTTATGGTCATTGATCCAATAGACGTTTTAGAAGAGAATTTTGACCCTTCGTTCTTTAAAGACAAAATTGTCATTTTGGGATATATGGGCGAAAATTATTATACAGAAGATGGTGTAGATGACAGGTATTATACGCCAATGAATACACGACCTGTTGGAAGAGCAGCAACAGATATGTATGGAATTATGATTCATGCAAATATGATTTCAATGATTATGCACGAAAATTATATAGACGTGATTCCTTCTTATTTAGCTATTATTATTTCTGTATTAATGTGTTTTGCCAATGTTGTCTTGTTTACCTATATTTATTTCCATAGAAAACTAGGAACTTGGTACGATGTTATTACAAAGGGTGTTCAGCTTGTAGAAGTTATCATTTTTGTGTTTATTTTTATTTCTACGCTGGCAAGCTACAATCTTATGTTGGAAATAACGCTGGGAGTATTGGCAGTCGTTTTGTCTGGCGATGTCTTGGAAGTTTTTCTGGCTATTTTAACAAATGTTTATCCTAAATCTACTCGTGCCTATGAATAAAAATAAAAAACAGAATTAGAAATAGCAATATGAGTGACATTTAAAATATATAAATAGCTGCCAAGTTTTATTTTATGCAATCGTTTTTTTTCCATAAAATAGGAGTTTGCAAACACCTATTTTATGGAAAAAGCAAACTGTTATTTTGTCAAAAACAAGTTCAGATGCAGAATTCGAAAAATGTCAGTCGTGTTGAAATAACAACACCATAGAAAAGATATTTACCATTCGAGTTCTAAATTCACTCAAATTGTAAAGTATCAAAAACTGTATCTAGTAATAAATATGCGCAAATCGAATAAAATTTAAAATTTTCATATCCTTTCATATCTTTTTTACGTAAACCTACTATATGATTATTTTTTGTTCGATTATTGCAGAATAACTAAATTATATAGAGTTATTTCATAACTTTACTGTAAAATAAGTAGTTGTATTAGCATATATACATGAACCATATATACTAGTGCAAGACAAACAGCAATTTATAATTTCATTATTAATTTATTTCTGATGAAAAAACAAGGTTTAATAAACTTGGTCTTTTTAAAGAGTAACAATTGTATTTAGTTACAAGAACATAAAAGCAAATAAATTGAAAACAATCAAAATAATAAAATCAAATACCTTATCTCAATTAAATTTTAAAACTATGAAGACAAAATCACTATTTTTAGTAGCTCTAATGTTGCTAATCGGTGGAACTACAATGGCACAAGATTATGCCTTTCGTGTTCTGACTGCTAAAGGAAACAATACAGCTTCTAAAAGCGCAATTCGTGTAGGCTCTAAACTCAACAATTCTGACGTTATCGTAATGGAAGAGGGTGGATATTTAGGACTTTTACACACAAATGGACAAACTGTTGAGCTTCGTACAAAAGGAACATATAAAGTAAACGAGCTTGCAAGCAATTTGAAGGCAAGTGCTGGTTCTAGCCTTACAGCTCGTTATGCAAATTATGTAGTTTCTGAACTTACTTCTGCTTCTGAAGAAGCAAATGGAGACAATCGTTACAAGCACATGAAGAAAACGGGCGCTGTAGATCGTGCTGGTGCCAAGCTAAACAAAGTTACTATTCTTCAAGAAAGTAAACTGAGTATGTTAGGCGACAAAATGGAAATTGAATGGTTCGTTTATGAAGATTTGGCTAAAGTAAATCCGAAAGACGTAAGAACTTATCGTGTTGTTTTGACAGATTTGCGTAACAAAGAATTATTTTCTGAAACTACAACCGAAACATCTTATGTAATTGATTTTTCTCGTCCAGAGCTTCAAGAGCAAACTGCTATTCTTTATAGAGTAGAAGTAGCTGATGAAGATAAGAAAGATAAAGGTGTTAATTCTGAAAATCAACTTATCTCTAAGGAAAAAGAAGATGCAGCTAAGAAAGAAGTTCGTGAGCAATTAGACCAAATTGGTGATGATACTGCTCTAGGACATCTTATTAAGGCTCAATATTTAGAAGACAAAGGATATTATGCAGAAGCTGCAATGGCATATAAAGCTGCAATGGCTTTAGCTCCAGAAGTAGAAACTTATAAAATTTTGTATGATAGCTTTACTGATCGTTCTTCAATGAGTGAAAAATCAATCATTGAAAATGCAAATGGTATTAATGAGTAATCGTTGTAGTCACTACTAATTTATTGTACCAAAAAAGGTCTTTACAAATTGTAAAGACCTTTTTTTTGTTTTCTATTTTCAATTGTGTAGTAAAATTAGCTTAGCTGTTCTTTGAAATGTGTTTGTTACTCTTCTTAAGAAAACCAATTTGATAAATCAAACTAGCTTCGCTGCTTTTCAGGTACTACGTTTAAAGGACATAGATTTATCAAGCCGAAGAGCAACTACACTAGGCATTACTGACTTAAAAGTCCCCTACATATACAATGTTTTTCATTCAAAAAAAAAGATATTTGTAAACAGTAAACGTTATCACGGTTATTTACAGGTCTAATAATCAATCAGTTATAGAAAAGTAAAACGGTCTTATTTTTCCATAGTACAGGTTTTGCAAACCCTGTACTATGGAAAAATGAACATTACTAAATTAACCGTGATAACATTTAGTAGAATTATTAAAACCAGTAGTATGTTTCAATATGAGTGCCGTTCCTAAATAAACAAATAGTTACCAAATTTTATTTTGTGCAATCTTCTTTTTTCCATAAAATAGGGTTTACAAACTCTATTCTATGGAAAAAGCAAACTATTATTTTGTTGAAAACAAGTTTATAAGCACAAATCGGAAAATGTTACTTATATTGATTTTTCGCCATTATTTATGTCTCTCTTTGCATAGAACACTTCTACTGATATTACAATTCCCATTTTTGCCAAGCCTTTAAGAGTTGTATTTGCTGGTCATCTTTATCTTGATTTTCTTCAAAACCAAAATCTTGTTCTTGTTCTACAAACACAGGTTTAGATTTTAAAAGGCATTTTTTCATTTTATTTTTTCTACCTTTTTTTCTATTTACTAGTATTTCCATTACCTCATCTTCTTTTGCACTAGCTATCGAAATCAAGTTTAAGAAGTTAGTAGCATCTACTTTTTTACCATTAATTTCTAAAATCACATCGCCTTCTTTGAATATTTTGCCGAATGAGTTTGCGCCTTCCATACTAAAAACACTTACTTCTTTTGTCTCTGGATCAACGACCAAACCAATATTTCCAAAATTAAATACTTCTTCTGTTCCTTCGCCTGTTGTGTTTATTCCGATAGTTTTCAAATATTCTGTATAAGGCAATTCTTTACTTCCCTCTACATAATCAGCAAAAAAAGTACGTATTTCTGGATAAGTCATTTCTGTGATTACGTCGAAAAGTTTGTCGTCTTCAAAAGGTTTATCAACACCGTATTTTTTTGACAAATCCTGCATTAAGCTCATCAAACCATATTTTCCTTCCGATAACTCTCTCAAACGAATATCCAACATCCAACCAATTAAAGCACCTTTTTCATACACATTTCCATATTCATCAGCATATTCATCTAAGCAGCCTAAACTCATTTCTGTAAAAGGAACATCAGAATAATTATTAGCCTCACTTACTTTTTCACGCATTTTATCCAAAAACTCTTCTAAAGAAATAAGGTCTTGTTGTAACAAAACATGGTTTGCAAAATATTCTGTAACTCCTTCATAGAGCCATAAATGTTTTGACATTTTAGGATTAATAAAATCAAAATAATGAATCTGTTCCGAATGAATAGAAAGAGGAGTAAGAATATGAAAAAATTCATGGGCAGCAATTTCTACAACTGTACTTGCCAAACGTGCAGCAGGCATATTAGGTAAAAAATAAAGCGAAGAATAAGAATGTTCTAATGCGCCATACGAACCTGAATTACTAAAACCATCAAAAATATAAATCAAGAAAGCGTACTTTTTAATAGGTAATGTTCCACCTAAGTAATTTTTTTGTGCTTCTAATGATTTCTGAACTTCTTTTGCTACTTCCTCTGCTTTTACTGTTCCTTTTTCGTGAAAAACTGAAACCAAAATCTGAGCTCCTCCCACATCAAAAGTAATCGTATCAGGAACACAGTACAACATAGGAGAATCTGCTAAAAGGTGATAATCTGAAACTAAATAAGTGTCTTTTTTATCATCTGATTTTGCAGCAACTAAAGGCGTAGAACCGTAGAACTTTTTGGGTTTAATAATATTTATTTCAAAAGGTTGACGTTTTAATCCTTCCAAATAACCAAAAAAACCGTGTGTATTGATTACAAAAACCTCATCATTAATATCTGTTCCTCCTGGTTCGAATACTTTATTTTTCTCTTTTGAATCAAAGGTATCATCTACTAAATAGGAAATCTTATACACATTTTCAGCAGGAAAACGCCATTCATTTTCATTAGGGTGAACAAACTTAATTTCTTTTCCCTCTTTATCGACAACTTTAAAATCACTCAAAAAGCGACCAAAATCGTAAATATGATACGTTCCAGGGACAATCTTAGGCATAAAAAAAGAAATAGAATCGCCTTTCAAAACTTCTGATGAAGCCTTAAATGTACTTAAATCTACTAATGAAAGCTCAACAGGAACTTTATCATTCTTTGCTTTTGTGAGGTCAAGTTGATAGGAATACAAAACTTTTGCTTGGCTAGAAGAATCAACCAGAGAATCAACATTAGCATTGTTTTGTGCAAAAACAGAGTTGAAATTAACAGAAAAGCTAAATACAAGAACTAGAAAAGTTAGAAGCACAGATTTGTAACTAAACGAAGAAATGTTCATAAGATAAAATTGAAATGTATAAATAAAAAGAATGATTTTACGATGAAATTAATGTATATAAAGTAGCAATTTGATTGACAAATAAAGATTTGATAAAGTTAGCTTTTAATTATTTATGAATTAATGTATGACAGACTTCCTAGTCTGTTGCATAGAAAGTAGCAACTGTTAATCATTCATTTCCCTTCTGTTTCTGAAATAAAACAGATTTTCCCAAAAATATCCAGTCATTCCTCCAAATGTATAATTAATTATGTCGTTCCATTGAAAATTATTTCCCAAAACTAATCTACTTACTTTATAGCTTCGAATAAAGCTAATCCAGTTTGGTTCATTGGGTTGATAAATCTGTAAAAATTCTATCGAATAACAAAATATCAAACTCAATATGAGAATTTTATAGGGTTCTAATTTTGTAAAAACAAATCCAAAAATTAGAAAGAATAATATCGCATAAAGATAATCGCCAAAACTAGCATCAATATAAGTAGAAACAAATTCAGTTCTGGAAACTAGACCAGTTATAATTATAAGGACAATAAATAGTAAATAGGTTTTTCGATTTCTAATTTTTCTAGTCATACGTAGCTGATACTTTCCAAGTGTCAGAAGGTTAAAGTTACTTTAAAATCAAAATTACTCTAAATTTTTCAAAACTATTTCAATGACTTCAAACTTTTACTAATTAAATATTCAAATCAAGTATTTAAATTAAATAGTAAGATTTTGAATAAATTATAAAAACTCTTTCTAACAATAATATACTATGCCAATCAGAATAAAACCAATAGAATTACTCAACCAAAGGCAACAAAATACAATGGTTGGTTTTTTGGGAATCGAAATTACAGAAGTTACAGAAAATTCTATAAGTGGGAAAATGCCTATTGATGAGCGTCATGCACAAATAATGGGAGTACTTCATGGAGGAGGTTCTGTCGTGCTTGCCGAAACGTTGGGAAGTATTGCTTCAAATTTGAGCGTTGATACAGAGAAATATGCGTGTATGGGATTAGAAATAAATGCAAATCATATTCGCCCTGTCCCAAAAGGAGAATGGGTATATGGAATAGCAACACCACTTCATGTAGGAAAAACAACGCACGTTTGGGAAATTAAATTGACAAATGAAGAAGGGAAATTGACTTGTATTAGTAGAATTACAATGGCTGTAGTCGAAAGGTTTCATTGACAATTATATACGATAATTTTGAGTTTTGATGTCGTTGGTGAGGACACCATGTCCGTCAAACTATAAATAAATTTTGGTTTTTACTCCTTTAGGAGTTGCATATTGGTAGAAAAATCTAAGAATCTATCTTCATTTACTCCATAGGAGTTGTATATTGATAGCATTTTAATGAAAAATGCTACCAATATGTAGTTCCTAACGGAACAGAAAGGTTTTTTTCTCTCATTTCTCTACCAATATAAAGTTCCTAACGGAACAGAATAGCTACAAAATTTTTAACTTGACGGACATGGTAAGGACTCCAACAACGGAAGAGTTGGTAAGGGATACATGAGATTTCCACGAATAAATTCGTGGGTTTCATATGGTTGTGTAATATCAGTTATTAATAAATTTTCAATGATTTTATGGTTACCTTTGTATGATAATTGAGACAATAAATAATAGCTATTTATTGAACCAAATTCTATAATTTTACTTCTTTTTCTTTTTTTATTATGAGCGAATCTTTAAAACACGAATGTGGAGTAGCATTCTTACGTCTTCGGAAACCACTTGGATTTTATATCGAAAAGTATGGAACACCTGCTTATCCTGTTAATAAAATGTTTTTGTTGATGGAAAAGCAACACAACCGAGGACAAGACGGTGCAGGATTAGCCAGTATCAAAATTGATATGAAAAAAGGACATCAATATATTGATCGTATTCGTTCGATTGAAGAACAACCTATTAACCATATTTTTAAAAAATTAGGTAAGAAATTTAGCAAAGCGCAGAGAGAAGGTAAAAAATATTATAATGCAAAATGGGTAAAAGAAAATGTTCCTTTTGCTGGAGAGCTGTTTTTAGGTCATTTGCGTTATGCTACGTATGGCGCAAATGACGTTCGTTTTTGTCATCCTCTTTTGAGAAGTAGTAATTGGAGAAGTAGAAATCTGCTTTTAGCAGGTAATTTTAATATGACAAATGCAGAAGAACTGTTTAGTCATTTGTCAGAATTAGGACAATTTCCACAAGAACAAGGAGATACAATTACGGCATTAGAAAAGATAGGACATTTTTTGGATAGAGAAAATCAACATTTTTATGCTCAATATCAACAAGAAGAAAGAGCAAAATTAGCTTTTGATATAAATGTAAATACAGCTAATAATGGAAACGGAAAAGATTCTATTTACACGATAGAAGAACAAAACAAAAATATTTCGAATGAAGAAATAATAGAAAAAGTAGAACAAAACATCGATTGGAAAAAAATATTAGAACGTTCTTGCAACGATTTTGATGGAGGATATGTAATGGTAGGAATGGCTGGTCATGGCGATGCCTTTGTGGCTCGTGATCCTGCAAGTATTCGTCCTGCATATTATTACATTAATGATGAAGTTATTGTGGCTGCTTCTGAAAAACCTGCTATCAAAACGGCTTTCAATTGTGAATATTCTGATATTCAAGAGCTTGAAGGTGGTCATGCACTAATTGTAGATAAGGAAGCAAACTATGAAATAATTAAGTTTCAAGAGCCGTTAGAAAAAAAATCGTGTAGTTTTGAGAGAGTGTATTTTTCAAGAGGAACAGACCCAGAAATTTATAATGAACGTAAAATGTTAGGTCATCAGTTGCATCATCAAGTATTGGAAGCGATTGATTATGACTTAGAAAATTCTATTTTTACCTACATTCCTAATACTGCCGAAACTGCTTTTTTGGGTTTGGTAAAAGGAGTAGAAAAACATTTGATTACAGAACGAGAAAAAACAATAAATCCGAATGAAACGTTATCGAAAGAAGAGTTAATGAAGATTATGTCGTTCCGTCCTAGAGTAGAAAAATTAGTAATTAAGGATTCCAAAATGAGAACTTTTATTACTGGAGATGCTCAAAGGGACGATATGGTGGCACATGTTTATGATACAACTTACGAAATTGTGAGAAAAGGAATTGATACATTGGTCGTCATTGATGATTCAATTGTTAGAGGTACAACGCTAGAAAAAAGTATTCTGACGATGCTAGACAAATTAGAGCCAAAAAGAATTATTATTGTCTCGTCTGCCCCTCAAATTCGTTTTCCAGATTGTTATGGAATTGATATGTCAAGACAACATGAGTTTGTTGTTTTTCGTGCATTGCTGGCTCTTTTGGAAGAAAATCATTTGAAATATATGCTTGATGATGTCTATGATAAATGTTTGACTGCTAAAAAATTACCTTTAGAAAAAGTAGTTAATCATGTAAAAGAATTGTATGATAGATTTGAGTACGAACAGGTTTCGGACAAAGTAGCCGAGATTATCTCCAAAAACATAAAAGCAGAAGTAAAAGTGGTTTATCAAACGGTTGAGAATTTGCACAAAGCGTGTCCGAATCATTTGGGAGATTGGTACTTTACAGGAAATTATCCAACACAGGGAGGAAACCGAGTTGCTAACCAAGCCTTTATTAATTTTATGGAAGGCAAAAAAGTAAGAGCGTATTAAATTACAAATCTAAACCTATAAGGTTTTCAAAACCTTATAGGTTTGAATACTTAAAAACTACAAAACAATGAAAAAGCTAATTTTAGTAATCGTATTATCCTTCTTTTATTCTTTTTCTTTTGCACAAGTAGAAGGTGTAGAAGTAGAAAAACCAAAAGAAGAGAGAAAAGAGGAAACAAAAAAAGAGGATAAGAGAGATAAAAATGATGATAAGGAAGAAACACCACTTATCGATAAACTTTTCTTTGGTGGAAATTTTGGAGCTAGTTTTGGGAGATGGACATTTGTAGATATTTCGCCGATGGTAGGCTATAGAGTTACGCCCAAATTTTCGTTAGGTCTTGGCGCAACTTATCAATATCAAAGACAAAATGACATCAACAATAATTTTTTATGGAAACAGAGTATCTATGGAGGGCGTTTGTTTTCTCGTTATGATATTGCGAATGATTTTTTGGGAGTAGGTAATTTGTTTGCCCATGCTGAATATGAATCGCTATTTGCTAAGTTTGCTTTTAATAACGTAAGTGGCACATCAGAAAATACTACTTTGTTTCCTGCTTTCTTCATTGGTGGAGGACTTGCATTTCCAATAGGAAATCGCTCTGCTTTTACGATTTCTGCATTGTATAATCCTTTTTACGACCAAAACAACACTTTATATGGTCGTCCTTTACAAATTCGTGTAGGTGGATTTTTCTAAAAAAAAACGTATAGAATTACATGAAAAAATACAGTTTCTCATTTTTCGCTTTATTATTTCTTATGGCTTTTCAAACCGACAAACCAGCTTATCAAATTTTTGATAAAGAAGGTAAGAAATCTTCTTATAATTCTATTTTAGAAAAAGCACAAGAATATGATATTGTTCTTTTTGGAGAAGCACACAATAATCCGATTATTCATTGGTTGCAGATTGAACTTACAAAAGACTTATATCAAACTTTAATTGAAAATAAATCTGAAAGTCAAAGTAAAACAAAGAGTAAGAAAGATAAACAAATAAAAAATAATCTCATTTTGGGAGCAGAAATGTTTGAAGCTGATAACCAGACTATTTTAGATGAGTATTTAAGTGATATTATCACAGAAAAAAATTTTGAAGCCGAAGCTAGGTTATGGAACAATTACAAGACGGATTACAAACCGTTGGTAGAATTTGCGAAGGAAAATAATCTTGATTTTGTGGCTACAAATATTCCTCGTCGGTATGCTTCTTTGGTTTCGAAAAAGGGCTTGTCTAGTTTGGATTCTTTGACAGATGATGCAAAACGTTTTATGATGCCTCTGCCTGTAGAAGTAGATTTAAAATTACCTGCTTACGCTAATATGCTCAAGATGATGGGCGTTCATTCTACTTCTGATAATGAAAAAGTAAATGAAAGTGCTGCAAATTTTGCTTATGCACAAGCCGTAAAAGATGCGACGATGGCATATCGTATCAATGAATATTATCAAAAAGAAAGTAGAGATAAATCTAAAAATTCTGTTTTTCTACATTTCAATGGTTCTTATCATTCTGATAATTATGAAAGCATTGTTTATTATCTCAAAAAATACGATCCAAGTTTGAAAATAATGACAATTACAGCAGCCGACCAAAAAGAATTAAATAGCCTAGAAAAAATTGGAGTAGCTGATTTTGCGATTGTTACGCCTCTTTCTATGACCAAGACATATTGATTTATATCTAATTGATTTGATTTTCAATAGTGTTTTTAGTATTGTTTTCAATGGTATTAGTTACCAATTCTATCCCTAGTAATTTATCGATTGGAAATTGATTTTGAGTAACAAAAAACAAACAGTACAAAATAATAGAAGACAAAGTAATTAATAAAACAAACAGAGAATCAGATACGAAAGATAGATAAGTAATTGGTACAAGTACTATCCAACAAAGTAAATTTCTAAGCATAACTTTATAAAAGGAAGCATTTTTTTGAGTGTTTGTATTTATAAAATAAAGGTGCATCGTATGTTTTCCTATACTTTTATTTGATAGAATAGAATCTCTAAAAATAAATAGAAAAGCACTAATATAGACAGAACCATATTCCAAATTATCCATAAAGAAGGCTGCAAACCAAAGAAAAGGAATCAGAACAAAACCAGCAAAACAACACAAAACTAAATCAATAAAAAAAGCAGGCAGACGATCCTCTACTTCTGCTCTGTTGTGTAATACAACTTTTGGTTTTTCAAGCAAAAGCCGTTGCAAAACAGGAAAGTTTTTTAGTGTTTTGTTTTGATTACAATGTCTTTTATTCATAAAAATCCAGCTATCTTTCAAAAAAGCAGATTTGCATTCAGCACAAAAGACAATCTCATCTCCAATAGAGAAATCATCTCCTGTAATAGGGTCTTGACGATTTTCTTGTAAGAAGTGAGTTTGATTTTCTGTAAGGAGTAAGGCGTTTTTCATTTTTATTTCTTTTGCACAAGTTCTATTTGTAATAATTTATCTATAAAATTATATCCTTTCAAGGACTCGACGAGATAAACTGAATTTACCAAAAATAATACTAGCAGAGCGCAGAAAGAGGGAACAATGTAATCAGGGTCTTTAAATGCTACATTTGCGATAGTGAATAATAATGTTAGATTTATTAACCAATAAATTAAGTTTCTAATTGAGAGCATATACAAATTAGCTTTTTCCTTAGTCCTTGTGTTTATGAAATAAAGGTTTTTAGCTTTTTTTCCTACACTAGAATTTATGAAAACAATATCTCTAAAAATCATATACAAACTTGCTACACCAATTCCACACAAAACATATTCTTCTACACCAAAAAATGAATACGCACAAAAAGCTACTAAAGCAGCGAACATTATACCGATTAATAAATCTATCATGAAGGCTTCTATTCTTTCCTTCATCTCTACTTTTTTAAAGTCGTAAACAACAGCTTTTCGCAATTTTAAAGAACTCTCCATTGGGAAATTTGCAAGTATTTCCCTCTGATTGCAATGCTTACTACCCATATATTCCCAACTTTCTTTCAAAAAAGCAGATTTGCATTCAGCACAAAAGACAATCTCATCTCCAATAGAGAAATCATCTCCTGTAATAGGGTCTTGACGATTTTCTCGTAAAAAGTAAGTTTGATTTTCTGTGAGTGATAAGGCGTTTTTCATTTTCATTCAATCAGTTCTATTTTCTTATAACTATAAAAATAGGTAAATAAATTGCATTATTTACTACCAAATTTTCTGAAAACCGACTTTTGAAATTTGATTTTTTAATGAATAAAAATGCTAGACTACAGCTTCTCACTCTAAAGAGTGAGCTACATAAATACAAGCTGTTTTTCTAGTTTAGAATGGTACTTATTACTTGAATAGTTCGAAGCCTATTACTTACTTTTGGAATATTTTTGATCAAGTATTAGTAAGACCTGTTTTTTTAAAGCATTTTGATGAAGATAAATTAGAAATTATTACTAATTTAGGCACAAAGAATCTTCTAAATAAAAATAACATTATAGATAGAAATATATCTGACCATTTACCAATTAGCTGCATCATTAAAAAATAAATTATAAACAAGAATTAGACAACATATTAAAAGAAATACTGGGTAGTCGTAAAACTATAGAAGTGCTGGCAAATCTCATTAAACAATCTAACAGTAATAATCAGTAATAAGTTGGTAAGATAATTTATGAAAATCTAACAAAATTAGCAAAAAAGATTGTTTTTCTAGTTTAATTTGCTATTTTTGTAAAGCACTATCTTTTATAAAGTATTGGAACAATCTACCGAAAAAAACACGAAGAAAAGCCTAAAAAAAGGCAAAATAGATTCTAACACAGATTCCAATAAAGATTCTGTTGAGAACTCTCAAAAAACTGAAGAAACTACACTTGAAACTGAAAATTCTACAGAAAATATACCTATCAAGAAAAAAGTTGAAAAAACTGTTTTTGATACGAAAATAGAATTTCTAAAAGGTGTAGGTGGCTTGCGTGCCGAAGTGTTACAAAAAGAACTCAACATTCGTACTTTTGGGGATTTATTGATGCACCTTCCGTTTCGTTATGAAGACCGAACACAGTTTCAACAAATTGGACTTATTTCGGAAGAAGATGCAGCCGTTCAACTAAAAGGACGATTACGAAACATTAATCTTTGGGGAGAAGGAAAAAAGAAACGATTAGAAGCCACTCTGGAAGACCAAACAGGAGAAGTAAAACTGGTTTGGTTTCGTGGCGCAGCATGGGCAGCCAAAAAAATAAAAGAAGGAAACGAATATATCGTTTATGGTCGTCCGAATATGTATGGCAGAAATTTTAGTATTGCACATCCAGAAATTGAATTACATATTCCATTAGAAAAAGAAAAAAGTTATTTTCAACCTGTCTATCACACAAGCGAGAAAATGAAGGCAAAGGGAATGGACAGCAGAGGATTATTGAACCTTATGCAAACACTTATTCGTCAAGTTCATAAAGAAATTGAGGAAACTCTGCCTGCTTCGGTAATAGAAAAACAAGATTTGTTAGATAGAAGAAGAGCCATTGTTCATATTCATTTTCCCAAAAATGTAGAGTGGTTAGAAATAGCACGGAAACGATTAAAGTTTGAAGAATTATTTTTTATTCAACTTCAACTTTTACAGTTAAAACTTGTCAGAACCGACAAAAATCAAGGTTTAGTTTTTGAGAAAACACCAACACTTACAAAATTCTACAACGAACATTTGCCTTTTGAGCTTACTAATGCACAAAAACGAGTAGTAAAAGAAATTCATGAAGATGTACAATCTGGAAGTCAGATGAACCGACTTTTACAAGGAGATGTAGGAAGTGGAAAAACGATTGTTTCTTTTTTGATTATGCTCATGGGGATTGATTATGAAGCCCAAAGTTGTTTGATGGCACCTACCGAAATTTTGGCGCAACAACATTACGAAGGTTTGAAAGGTTTTTGTGATTCTTTAGGACTTCGAATTGATATTCTGACAGGCTCAACACGCACAAAAGCAAGGCGTGAAATGTTGGAGGATTTGAAGGAAGGCAAAATTAATATTATCGTCGGAACACATGCACTTTTGGAAGATAGAGTTCAGTTTCAAAAGTTGGGAATTTGTGTAATTGACGAACAACACCGTTTTGGAGTAGCGCAGCGAGCCAAATTATGGCAAAAAAATGAAGGTTTCTTTCCTCATGTGTTGGTCATGACGGCAACGCCAATTCCACGAACTTTAGCCATGACGTTGTATGGAGATTTAGATGTTTCGATAATTGATGAACTTCCAGCAGGCAGGAAACCTATCAAAACGGTTCATAAATTTGATGCTCATCGTTTGCGTGTTTTTGGTTTTATGCAAAGTCAGATAGATTTGGGAAGACAGATTTATTTGGTTTATCCATTGATTGAAGAATCTGAAACGCTAGATTATAAGAATTTGGAAGATGGATATGAGAGTATTTGTAGAGCTTTTCCGAAAGTTCCGATTAGTATTTTGCACGGAAAAATGAAACCAAAAGATAAGGATTTTGAAATGCAGCGTTTTGCAAAAGGAGAAACCAAAATTCTAGTTGCCACAACAGTTATTGAAGTGGGTGTCAATGTTCCGAATGCTTCCGTTATGATTATTGAAAATTCGGAGCGTTTTGGTCTTTCACAGCTCCATCAGCTTCGTGGGCGTGTTGGGCGTGGTGGAGAGCAGTCTTATTGTATCTTGATGAGTGGTTATAAGTTAAGTAAAGAAGGCAAAAAGCGTCTGGAAGTAATGGTCAGTACGGTAAATGGCTTTGAAATTGCCGATGAAGATTTGAAATTGCGTGGTGCTGGTGATATTGCAGGAACACAGCAAAGTGGAGCAGTAGATTTGCGTATTGCAGACCTTGCTAGAGATGGCGAAATTTTGAAAGTAGCTAGAGAAGTAGCGCAAGAACTTTTGAAAGAAGACCCAAAATTAGAGAAAGAAGAGAACCAACCTTTAGTAGTTATGTTGGAAAATATACAACGAGAACAGACAATTAATTGGAGTCGAATTTCTTAAATGCTGGGAATTAGGGGAATAGGGGTGAGGGATTAGGGGCAAGAGAAGTGGAAATACAATTGCTTATCATAGACTTCTTAGTCTGTGTAAATGAAAAATACTATTCATTCAGACTAGGAAGTCTGAAACACTTGTCATATATAACTATTTTATTATTGGGGTTAGTACGCAAAAATGAAAGTGCATTTCTAAGAATAACTTCATAATTTATTCGCTTTTATCAAAACAAAAATCAACAAATTGTATTAATTGTATAAATGTGTATAATTATTTTTATTTTTGTTTAATCCTCTATAAAATTAATTTTTGCGAATATGTTGTTTTTTAAGCCTATATTTGTACCGAATATAGATAAATTATTTACTTATTCTGTTCTTTACAATTCAATAATTTCCTTATTCCAATGACTAAATTTTTTACTGCTAAATGGATTCCTATAGTTGATTATGTCAATGAACGAAACTACCTCAATGAAGTACAAAAACAAGTAGATTCGATTTCTGATAAATTTGTAGCTTTATTTTTCATAATAGGAATTTGTCTTGCTCCTGTCTATAATACGTGGGTTTTTACTTGGATTACGATGGGTTGTACGTGTATGTTATACCTTATTGTTCGTTTGGTTTTGGAAGAGGGACGGCTCTCTAGGTCTTTGATTGCAGTAGTTTATGCTATTTTTCTGTTGCAATTTATAGGTCAGCTCCATGGAATGGCAGAAATGCACTTTTTTTATTTTATTAATGCTGCACTTCTTATTATTTATCAAGACTGGCGTATGCAGGTTGTTTATTCGCTTTTAGCTATCGGACATCATACTACTTTGGCTATTTTGCAATGGAATTACGGAACAGATTTGGGAGATTATTTCATCGGATATGGAGATATTACTTATTTTAGATTATTTTTCCACTTTGGACTTGCTTTCTTAATGTCTTTTATTTGTGGTTTTTGGGCATATTTGATTCAGAAAATGTACCTTACAATTACTTTATCGATAGGAGAAAAAGAAAAGTTGAACACTAAAGATTATCACGGTTGATTTAGTACTGTTCATTTTTCCATAGCAATAGGTTTGCAAACTTGTCGCTATGGAAAAATAAGACTGTTTTACTTTTTTATAACTTGCTGATTATTAGAACTGTAAATAACCATGATAACACTTACTACTTTGTAGAAAATAATTCAATAAGTTATTGTAATTCTTAGAATAAAATTCTACCTTTGCAATCTTGTTTTCTTACTGAAAGAAGTAAAGATAACAAGCTCTATTTTATTTTATTATAGAGAATATTTTATTTCAGACCTCTCAAACTTTGTATAAGTTATGGCAACTCGTATTAGACTTGCAAGAAGAGGGCGCAAAAAAGCTGCACGTTTCGAAATCGTGATAGCAGACTCAAGAGCGCCACGTGATGGTAAATTCATCGAAAAAATTGGAACTTATAATCCACAAACTGTACCTGCAACTATCGTTATTGACGATGAAAAAGCTATAAAATGGCTTATGGTAGGCGCACAACCTTCTGAAACAGTAAGAAGAATGTTGCACTACAAAGGTTTAATGTTCCGTAAACACCTTCAATTAGGAGTAAATAAAGGAGCTATCACTCAAGAATCGGCTGACGAAAAAATGACAGCGTGGAGAGAAGCAAAAGACCAAAAAATTGAAACTCGTATCTCTAAACTTTCTGGCGACAAACAACAAGCTGCTAAAGACCGTATGGCTGCTGAGTTGAAGGTAAAAGAAGCTCGTACTGAAGCTATCCGTAAGAAACAAGAAGACGCTGCTAAAGCAAACGAACCTGCTCCAGAAGCAAGTGAAGAAGCTCCAGAAGCATCAACGGAAGAAACAACAGAAAACGCAGGCGAATAATTATAAGAACTAAGCAGGAATTAGAAATTACGAATGAGTAGTTTATTTAATTTATATTTGTTTCTAAAAATATTTCCAAACTCTTTTTTATTAGTATTCTATTTTTAGAATGATAATGAAAAAGAGTTTTTTTGTGGGAAATATTTGTGTTCACGTATTGTTGTTGGTGTCGCTTCGCTAAAACACCAACAACGGCATAAGTAATTTAAAAATGTATTTTCATTCTCTGTGTTCTCTGTAACTCTGTGTTCGATAAAAAATAAATATATTTAATTTTGCTTGTGTACTTATTCTCAAAATATTTGTTTAACTTTTCAGAAGCAAACACAAACTAGACTTTAACCGTTTAGTAAAACAACAACACACTCATAAAACTACCACATTTTATCATTTTGATTTTAAATTGATTATAAAATAATGGACACAAACACACCTATCACACCAGAAGAAAACAAACAAGAAATTCAATCTCCTAAAAAGTTTAGACGAACAAATTGAAGACACCCAGACAAACCAACAATGTCGTGGCTAAACCAAGTAAAAGATATTAAATTGATTCGAAAAGACCCTTTTGGTAATTTTTTGTTTTTAAAACGAATGCTTGTTGGTGTTTTGGGTGCAGCTGACTTATCCACGTTTTAATATTCTCAACAAAACAGAAGTAGAAGGAGCAGAACATTTGATAGATTTACCTAATCAAAATGTTATGTTTATCTCCAATCATCAAACATATTTTGCAGATGTAATGGTTATGTATCATATTTTTTGTAGTGTAAAATGGAAATTTAAGAATATAGATTTTCCTGTTTATTTATTAAATCCACGTACAAAAATGTTTTATGTAGCAGCCGAAGAAACAATGAAAGACGGTGGTTTTTTGCCAAAATTATTATCTTATGCAGGCGCAGTAACCATAAAAAGAAGTTGGAGAGCAAAGGGAGAAGAAGTACAGCGAGGAGCAGATGCATCAGCACCCAATAAAATAAAACAAGCCTTATCAGAAGGTTGGGTCGTAACTTTTCCACAAGGAACAACAAAAGCATTTGCGCCAGTTCGTAAAGGTTCGGCACATTTGATTCAAGAGTTAAAGCCGATTGTAGTGCCTGTTTATATCAATGGTTTTAGAAGAGCATTTGATAAAAAAGGTATGTTTCTGAAAAAAAGAGGTACAAAATTACAAGTTACCTTCAAAAAACCTGTTCAGTTTACAGACGAACATACCATTGAAGATATTCAAGCATTTATTGAGAAACACGTCAAACTGCCAGAGGAAATGAAGACGATAAAGTAAAATTAGTGTAAAAAAAGGCTTGAAAAATTATTTTCAAGCCTTTTTTTTAGATTCTAAAAATTAAATAAGAAAGTTTACTTAAACTTCTTTATTTCTCCAGATTTAACTTTTCTAAAATATTCTCTCAAATCTCTCCTTACTTCTGGCGACAAGATTATCAATCCTAAAATATTTGGAAATGCCATTCCCAAAATCATCATATCAGAAAAATCTACAACTGCACCCAGTTCAATAGAAGCTCCAATGACTACAAAGACTAAGAAAACAGCTTTGTAAACAAGACTTGCAATTTTGCCTTGTCCGAAAAGATATGCCCAAGCTCTTTCTCCATAATACGACCAAGAAATCATAGTAGAGAAAGCAAACATAACAATAGCAACTGTCAAAACATACGGAAACCAAGGAATAGATTTGCCAAATGCTTTTGAAGTAAGAAGCGCACCCGAAAGACCTTCCGAATTTGCATATTCTCCAGTAAAAATAATTACAAGTGCAGTCATTGTACAAACGATAACGGTATCAATAAATGGCTCTAAAAGTGCCACAATTCCCTCACTTACAGGCTCATCCGTTTTTGCAGCCGAGTGAGCAATCGAAGCCGAACCCACACCTGCTTCATTAGAAAAGGCAGCACGACGAAAACCTTGTATCAAAACACCAATAAAACCACCAGCAGCAGCTTCAGCATTAAAAGCACCATTAAAAATAAGCATAAAGGCATCGCCAACAGCAGTAATATTTATTCCAATTACAATAAGCGCAGCCAGAACATAAATTCCACACATAAACGGAACAATCTTATCAGTTACCTTAGCAATACTTTTGATTCCTCCAATAATTACAATGCCCACCAAAACGGCAAAACCAACACCAAACCAAACTCCATTACCAACTAAAGCAGGAATTTGTCCTTCTAATTGTGCAAAGGCTTGATTTACTTGAAACATATTTCCACCACCAAACGAACCACCAATACAAAGAATAGCAAACATAACAGCGAGGACTTTTCCTAATCCTCCCATGCGTTTTTTGGCTAATCCTTGACTCAAATAATACATCGGACCTCCAAAAACTGTCCCTTCTTTATCAATAATTCTATATTTTACTCCTAATGTACATTCCACAAATTTGGAAGACATTCCCAAAAGACCAGCCGTAATCATCCAAAAGGTAGCTCCCGGTCCTCCAATAGAAATGGCAATAGCTACACTAGCAATATTTCCTAGTCCAACGGTTGCAGAAAGTGCAGTTGTGAGTGCTTGAAAGTGAGAAACTTCTCCTTTATCGTGATTTGGGTCATCAAATTTTCCTTGTACCAAATCCAAAGCGTGTTTAAAACCTCTAAAATTGACAAAATTCATTTTGAAAGTAAAATAAATCGCCCCAACAATAAGCCAAAAAACAACTAAAGGAATTGACTTTGTTTGTGGGCTTCCATTTGGATGTAAAAGAGGTTGTTCTTTATCATAATTTATAACTCCCAAAACACCATTGTTTGTACGAACTACATCAGAAGCATCTTTATTTTGATTGACATTATAAACAGTCATTCCTTCCTTTAATGCAATATTTATTGTTCCTCCAAACTGTGCATACACTTCTCTATCTCCTTTATTCGAACTTACAACAGCAATCAAATCTCCTTTTTTTACTTTTGCTTTATCTTCAACGAGCCATTTTTTAACAGTAATTTCGGTTAATGATTTATCTTTTACGAAAGGAGCTTTTACTTTTCCTTCTTTTACATGAATTTTTGGGTCATAAATTCCTATTGCTGCGAAAGGGTCAAAGAATAAAACATAACCCATTACTTCTACAATAGGTGTAAAGAGCGAGTTCAAATTTTCCCCACCTGATTCTGGTTTTACAACAGTTTTAAATTTTGCTTCTTGGTCGGCTGCATCAATTACTCTTAAAGAAACAGTTGCGCCTTCTGTATTTCCTTTACAGGTATCGGCTGCTGTGGGTGTAGCTTGATTTGACCAATAATAACGATAAGGAGGCGTTCCACCTTGTATTTTTGCAACTACAATTCCGTTATTTATACTGCCAGAAGGGTTTATGGTTTCTAATTTTCCTGTAAGTCCGTTTTGAGAAAAAGAAGAAAAAGAAACAAAAAAGAGTAATGTAGTTAGAAATATAAGTGAAAGAATACTATTGCCTTTTACTAATTTTTTTGCTGTGAAAAGTTTTTGTACGGAATAAATCATAAGGAAATGCAGTTATTTTTTGATAAATGATTGGGTAAACTTGATTTAATTGAAACAATCTTTGTAAAGAAACGCAAATTAAACAGATATGCAAATTAAGTCAAAATTTAGTTTACATAACACAAAAGTTACTAAAAAAAGAATATTTTGGAACTAGAACCTTCAATTTGGAAAATTTTATATCCGTTTTTCCAAACAATTAGAAATGTAGTTGATATAAAAACAAATTTTTGAGCAAACCTGTATGTGTAGTTTTATCGAATACCAAGCACAATTCTATTATACAACCTACTATTCTTACCAAAACTATAAGAAAAATAATTTTATTTGTTTATAAAAATAATACATGTGAAAATTTTGAATTAAAATAATTAGTAGTAATTTTATGTTTTATCAAAATAGTTTTATTTTACACAAATTTAATTACTTATGTTTTTATTTAGTTCTCTATTTAATTCTAAATCTAGCTTTGCAATTCTGTACTTACTTATTTCGCTTAGTATTTTTGGTTGCTCTTCATCACAATCTACAAAAGATGCCAATGCCGAAACCATTAATACGTTAGGCGATTTTGAAAATACAGAATCCCAATCAGAAAATTCTGCTCAAAGTGTTTCTGATACAGAAATTCTTGAAAAGGAGTATTACCGTTTTAAAGGAATGATTAATGAAAATTTGCCTATTGTTTTGGATTTGAACCAAGAAAATGGAAGTTATGTAGGTTCATATTATTACACCAAACACAAAATGATACTTCGTTTTGATGGAAAGAAGAATGAAAATGGAGAAATTGTGTTACAGGTTTATGACAAATTAGGAAATATAGTAGAGTATATCACAGGAAGAATAAATCAAAATACATTTATAGGAAAATGGCAAAATGCAGATAGAACAAAAACATTTCCTATTTCTTTGACTGAAACAATGGATAGAAGTATTCTTTTTTATGTCAATAAGGCAAAAGAAACCGATTATGAAATTATTACTATTCGTCAAGTTCCCAAAGACGGAGATTTGACACGTTCTCAAAAGAAAATATTAGAGTTACAAGGCTTGAAAATTTCTACGAACAAAGAGGTTGAAGAATTATTAAAAAAGATAGACAAACAAGAAAAGGAAAGACCAATACCAATAGATGGTATAGAGGCATATTTATTAAAGAGTGTTGAAGTTGTATTCAATGACTTTTCCATTGGTGTAATGAAAACACATTATAGAGAACATGTGGCAAGAAGTACTACGTTCTTTGATTTTAATTCTTATTTTTCAATAGACGGACAAAAAGGTGAAGAAATTACTTTAGAGAGTGTTTTTGGAAAAGAAAATCTAAAAGTAATACAGGGAAAATTAAATAAGAAAGAATCAGAAGTAGATAATAATTATAGTGAACAGTCACTTTATAGAGGATATTCAACAAACAGGTTTATACTTGGAAAACAAGGTATAACAATCGTTTTTGATGAAAACCCTAGTGGAAAAGCTGCTGGTTATGGAGCTTACGAAGAAGGAGAAATGCCAGAAGATTTATTATTGAGATGGTCAGAAATAGAAAACCTAATCAAACCAGATTCTCCTGTAAGACGAATTTTTGAAAACTAAAATTTATTTTAAGCATAAAAAATCAAAACAGATAAAACAAAAAATTGTCTGTTTTTTTATTGTGTTGTACATTTGTAAATTAGCAAGTAATTAAAAATAAAGTAACATTTCCCATAAATACATAATTGAATATATGAACGAACGCATAAAATTAATAGAAGCAGCTTGGCAAGACCGAACATTATTACAAAACACAGTTGTACAAGAAGCTGTCTTTCAAACGATTGAAGATTTAGACAAAGGAATATTGAGAGTGGCAGAACCAAATTTGATTATCGAATCTACTAGTATTACTACTGAAAATAATACAGAATTAAATGTAGAACAAAATTTTGGAACGCCTCTTACCTCGCCAGAATGGACGGTTCATGAATGGATAAAAAAAGCAGTTATTCTTTACTTTCCTCTTCGCAAAATGGAAACTATCGAATGTTCTCCGTTTGAGTTTCATGACAAAATTCCATTGAAGAAAAATTATGCAGACCTAGGTGTTCGTGTTGTTCCTCATGCAGTTGCACGTTATGGAGCTTTTATAAATAGAGATGTTGTGATGATGCCTTCTTACATAAATATCGGTGCGTATGTGGATAGTGGTACAATGGTGGACACTTGGGCGACGGTTGGAAGCTGTGCTCAGATAGGCAAGCACGTACATTTGAGTGGTGGAGTCGGAATTGGTGGTGTTTTAGAACCTGTTCAGGCTGCCCCTGTAATTATCGAAGATGGTGCTTTTATTGGTTCTCGTTGTATTTTGGTAGAGGGAGTACGAGTAGGAAAAGAAGCCGTTTTGGGTGCGAATGTAACGATTACAGGAAGCTCAAAAATAATCGATGTTACCAAACAAGAAGCCGTCGTTTATCGTGGTTATGTTCCTCCTCGTTCGGTCGTAATTCCGGGTAGTTATCTCAAAAAATTTGCTGCTGGAAAATATAATGTTCCTTGTGCGTTGATTATCGGACAAAGAAATGAAGGTACAGATTTAAAAACCTCTTTAAATGAAGCGTTGAGACAGAATGAAGTTGCTATTTGATTATTTTCTATATATTGTTCGGAACACCCTCAAATTTGATATATTATGTTACGTTTTTTGCTTCATTCGGAGTCAGAAGTGAAAATTAATTTGATGTATATGACAAAAACAATAGCAAAATAAAAATATCGTTGTTGTGTTTTTGACTTCTGCTTGCCTTGGTAGTAAACTAAAAAACAAGAAACTAAATAGTTTTCAAGAATCAAATTACTAATCTTTCAGAATTTTAAATCTGTTTTCGCTAAAACTCGAATTATCTACATACAAAAACGGCTATTCACCAGAAAATGAACAGCCGTTTTCTTATAAAAATGTATTTTATTCTCTGTGTTCTCTGTGAACTCCGTGTTTGAAAATCAGAGAAATTATAATTACACATTAAATCTAAAGAGCATTACCATACAAAAACGGCTATTCACCAGAAAATGAACAGCCGTTTTTCTTATAAAAATGTATTTTATTCTCTGTGTTCTCTGTGAACCCCATGTTCGAAAATCAGAGAAATTATAATTACACATTAAATCTAAAGAGCATTACCATACAAAAACGGCTATTCACCAGAAAATGAATAGCCGTTTTCTTATAAAAATGTATTTTATTCTCTGTGTTTTCTGTGAACTCCGTGTTCGAAAATCAGAGAAATTAAACGTTAAATCTAAAGTGCATCACATCGCCATCTTTCACTACATATTCTTTTCCTTCTACGGCTAATTTTCCTGCTTCTTTCAAAGCTACTTCGGTTCTGTATTTTGCATAATCTTCTAATTTGATTACTTCGGCACGAATAAATCCACGTTCAAAATCAGTATGAATTACACTTGCAGCCTTTGGAGCTTTCCAACCTCTTTCGATTGTCCACGCTCTAACCTCTTTTACACCAGCCGTAAAATAAGTAATTAGATTTAAGATAGAATACGCACTTCTGATAAGTTTGTTCAGACCAGATTCTTTAAGGGCATATTCTTCTAAGAACATTTCTTTTTCTTCTGCATCTTCTAGCTCTGCAATCTGCGCTTCAATAGAGGCACAAACCATTACTACTTCCGAATTTTCATCTTTTACAGATTCTTTTAATTGTTCAACAAGTGCATTTCCTGTATGAATAGATTTTTCATCTACATTAGCTACATAAATTACAGGTTTGTAAGTCAATAAAAAGGCTTCATCTACAATTTCTTTTTCGTCTTTTTCTAAAGATAACGAACGAAGATTTTTTCCTTGTTCTAAATGTAATCGTACTTTCTCGAAGGCATCAAATTCTTTTTTTGCTGTTTTATCGCCAGTACGAGCAGCCTTTCCGATACGAACTAATCGTTTTTCTACTGTTTCTAAATCCTTTAATTGCAATTCAATATCAATCGTTTCTTTATCCAAAACAGGATTTATTTTTCCATCAACGTGGATAATATTGTCATCTTCAAAACAACGAATAACGTGAGCAATCGCATCTACTTCTCTAATATTTGCCAAAAACTGATTGCCTAATCCTTCGCCCTTACTTGCTCCACGTACAAGACCTGCAATATCAACAAACTCAATAATCGCTGGAACAGTTCGCTCTGGCGTAACCAAATCTTCCAAAACTGCAATTCGCTCATCGGGAACAGTTACGATACCTACATTTGGCTCAATTGTACAAAATGGATAGTTAGCCGATTCTGCTTTGGCAGAAGATAGCGCATTAAAAAGAGTAGATTTTCCCACATTTGGCAAACCAACGATTCCACAACGTAATCCCATAATCTATTTTTCTTGTTTATATAAAAATGAAAATTGTCTATTTTTTTAGAATTTGAAAGCGCAAAGGTACAAAAGTTTGGAATGGTACGAAAGTTTTTTGAAAATGAGATTTGATATGAAGTTTGTAGATTTGTAAAACAAACTCTGGTAATTCTAAAAAAAGCAAAAAAAAAAAATGAATTTCTATCCTGGACCTTCAAAAGTATATCCACAAGTAAAGCAATGGCTCAATGAAGCGTATCAAAATGACATTTTGAGCATTCAGCATCGCAGTCAGAAATTTATGGGTATATATGAAAGTATAATTGAAAATTTACAACAGAAACACAATATTCCAAAAGATTATACTATCGTTTTTACTTCTTCGGCTACTGAATGTTGGCATATCTTGAATGATACTTTTGGAAACGGTAATTTTTCAAAATTAAATGCCTATCACTTTTATAATGGTTCTTTCGGTAAAAAATGGTTTGAATATAGAAAAGCAAATTACCCTAAGACCTCTTTCAAAATTGAATTTGATATAAACGAAGAATTACAAGACAAATTTTTTCAACAAATCCCACAAAATGATTATTTACCGAACCTAATTTGTCTTTGTCAGAATGAAACATCAAACGGAACTCAAATTTCTCAAAAAACACTTTCAGAAATTAGACAGAACAGACAAAACGACTTTATTTTCATAGATGCAACTTCTTCGTGGGCAGGACAAAATCTGAATTTCTCTGATGCCGATGCGTGGTTTGCTTCCGTTCAAAAATGTTTTGGTCTTCCTGCTGGACTTGGAATACTAGCTCTTTCTCCTAATCTAATTGATTTTTATCAAAACGAAATCCAAAACGAAATCCAAAACGAAATCCAAAATAAAAGTGATAACGACAAGCCGAAAAGATACAACGAGCTTTCATTTTTAGTAGAAAAAGCAAACCAATTTCAAACCACTTATACGCCCAATGTTTTAGGAATATATTTGCTTTCCAAAGTGATGGAGTTTGTTCCAACTATTTCCATTATTTCTCAAAAATTAGAAAAACGAGCAACAAAGTTGTATAATTTTTTAGAGGAAAACGGTTATAAATTACTGATAGAAAACAAATCTGTTCGTTCTCAAACTGTCTTAGCGATAGAACTAAATGAGCCAAAACTTAGTTTTCTTAAACAAAAAGCAAGTGAAAATAATATTATATTGGGAAATGGATATGGAAAATGGAAACAAAATACGTTCAGAATTGCTAACTTTCCACAACATACCGACGAAGAATTTGAAGTTTTAAAAAATTTTTTAAAGTAGCTTACGCTTTAGCGTGAGAAAAAAGTACTGAATGCTTTAGCTTTCGGAAAGCACCCTCTGTTCGTAGCATCTCGCTAAGAACCTATATAACTAAAAGTGTCACGCTTGTAGTATATGAAATACAAGCGTGACGCTTAAATACGTCTGCAAGTTCGTAGTGTGACACTACGAACAGATGGGAAAACGTAGAGTTTTTATTGAAAATATAACTTATTCATTCTTATTATTTACAAATACCTACTTTATATGAGTAAAAAAATACTTGATTTAATTTTTATTAAAGCAAAAACGGCTATTTTTAATAAATTTCTAGATAAAACACCTGTGTTTTACTTTTCAAATGATGTTCTTTTCAAAAAAAACATCAAAAACGGAATACATAATAGTGATATTGTTAATGCAGAAGTAATACTAAATTCTATAGTGAAGTATATTGAAGGTTTTGAAAAATTGCTAATAAAATCTGAAGAAAAACCTATAAAATTGTATATACTATGTGTTACAGATTATATGACAGAGGACGAGAAAATTTTTCAAATAACAGTAGCTCACCAAAAGGTAGATCCAATAACTAAAGTATTGAATGAACATAGAGTTGAGTTACACTATCTGCCAAATCAATTTTCAGATGTACAAGATTACGACATCAGATTAGAAGATGAAGACGAAATAAATATTTTTCTTGAGAAAGTGAGAAGTTCTAAAGGATTTAGTAAAAGTCTAGAACACAAACCAATAAGAGTTTTGGTAGAAAGTGAAGAAGTTTGAATTATTAGCATTAGTATCCAGATACTTTTATGATTTCGGTTTGAATATAAGATTAAGAAGTATTTTTCATCAAAAAACATGTTACTTTTGTGCTATGAAGACAACGCAAACAAAACCAGCAGAGCTTACCGAATTACTAAACGAAACATCAATCTTTGAATGGATAAAACAGAGTGCCGATGCGCTCGGTTTGGAAGCCTATGTCATAGGTGGATTTGTGCGAGATTATATATTACAACGGAAAAAGGAAACGAAAGATATTGATATTGTCTGTATTGGAAGTGGAATCACGCTTGCCAAACACGTAGCCAAATCGTATGGAAAAGCAAATAATGTGTTTGTAAATGTGTCTATTTTTAAGCGTTTCGGAACGGCAATGATTACGCTAGAAGACGAGCAGACAAAACAAAAAATAGAAGTAGAATTTGTAGGTGCGAGAAAAGAATCCTATAATCTTGAATCAAGAAAACCAACCGTAGAAGAGGGAACATTAGAAGACGACCAAAAACGCAGAGATTTTACGATTAATGCAATGGCTGTCAGTCTGAATGCAGAAACGTATGGAAAATTTTTAGATCCATTTGATGGAATGAAAGATTTGCGTAAGAAAATAATCCGTACTCCTTTAGCTCCTGAAAAAACGTTTTCTGACGACCCTTTGCGTATGCTTCGTGCTGTCCGTTTTGCTTCGCAATTAGGTTTTGATATTGAAGTCAATACCTTTGAAGCTCTTTCTACGCAAAAGGAAAGAATAAAGATTATTTCACAAGAACGCATTACTACCGAACTCAATAAAATTATACTTTCAAATCCTCCTTCGTATGGTTTCAAACTCTTGTATCAATGTGGAATTTTAGAACTTATCTTTCCAGAAATGACAGATTTACACGGTGTAGAATTTATTGATGGAAAAGGACACAAAGATAATTTTTATCATACTTTACAGGTTTTGGATAATGTAGCAAAGGTTTCTGATGATTTATGGTTGCGTTGGGCAGCAATTCTTCACGACATTGCAAAGCCAGCTACAAAGCGTTTTGATAAACGTGCAGGGTGGACTTTTCACGGACACGAAGACAAAGGCGCACGAATGACTCCCACTATTTTCAAAAAATTGAGATTACCTTTAGATGCTAAAATGCGTTTTGTCCAAAAATTAGTACGCCTTCATTTGCGTCCGATTGCGCTTGTAAAAAAGACAATTACCGATTCGGCTATTCGTCGTGTACTTTTCGAAGCAGGAGAAGATGTAGATGCACTTATGAAACTTTGCCGTGCCGATATTACTTCGAAAGACCATAGCAGAGTGCAGCGTTATCTACAAAATTTTGATAGAGTAGAAAAACGAATGGCAGAAGTAGAAGAAAAAGACCAATTACGTAATTTTCAACCTGTCATTGATGGCGAAATAATTATGAAAACATTTGGACTTAAACCTTCAGCAGAAGTAGGAAAAATAAAAGTGGCGATTAGAGAAGCTATTTTAGAAGGCGAAATTAGAAACGAATACGAAGAAGCATTTGATTTTATGATTAAAGAAGGAAAGAAGTTAGGCTTGAAAAAGGTTTAGTTTTTCTTCTCTATCATTTATTTTACCATTAGCAACGTCCTGCTATCTTCGATAACTGACGATTGCTAAGGTAAAATAAATAAAATAAGAAGTTTTCCCCTTAGCAAGTGTCTGTAATCAGACGTTGCTAATGGGGAAAATAGTTTCATCACCACTAATATTCCTCACTTTCAAACGCTTTGGTTTTTCGCTACTCGTAATTTTTCCGTTCCAAAAATCCTTTGTTTTCGTTCCATTTACTGCAACAAAACCATTTTTATCAATCTTTATTTCGGTATTGCTTTTCCATTCGCCCTCTGCATTGGTACTATCAAGAGCCAGCAGTTCGATAAGTTCTAATCCTTCCTCACTTATATCAATCGGACTAAACTGTTTTCCTTTTGTAATCGCTTGTAGATTTCCTTTTTCATTAAAAGCATTGATTTTTTGTTGCAAACGGTCGCTAAAAAATTTTGTAATCTCTACTTCATAAAACGCTTGATTTTCCTTATTCTTTTCACTTTCTTTGTTAGGATTAGCAAGCATTTTTACATTTGCTTCGATTTTATCTTCCAAAACTACATCGGTCAAAAGATTTTTAAGGTCTTTGAGTTCAATGTTTATCAAAGTCATATTATTTGTTTTGACAAACTGTTCTATTTCTTTTCTGTCTTCAATATCGATATAATAAACAATTACTTTTTTGGGTTCTAGTTCTTCTAATTTCTGTAATTCTTGATTCAAAATTGTATTTATCATCGGAATATCCAGTACTTTTTCTTGACTATTCAACAGATTGGGAACATAAACAGGAACAGTTCCCTCTTTGCTCGTCGTGATTGCACCAAACCAAAAACTGCTTATTCCCTCTACATTTTGCTGCAAACCTGTAATAAGTTGCGCTAATTTGTCCATCGTTTGTTGTGGATTTCTGAACAAACTAACTCCATCTTGTATTTCCAAAATATCAAAAATTGCGTTACTATCCTTGAGCCTATCTCGTGCCGTCTGAATGCTATTGATTCCAACGTCAACGTGAACAAAATTTCTACCCAAATCATTCGCTACTTTTGCTGTTACTCCACTTCCTCCAAAAAAATCTGCTACAATCATTCCTTCTGCGCTGCTTGCTTTTAGGATTCTTTCTAATAATGCTTCTGGTTTTTGGGTAGAGTAATCTACTTTTTCAGATATTTGTCTAACTAAAGGGATTTCCCAAACGCTATCTGGTATTTTACCTTCTTTCGCATATATGGTTTCTGTTTTACCTTTTGCTAATGTACTTATTTTGTATTTCCTTCCATCTTTGTCTGTATGATTATATCTTCTTAAAGTAGCTTCACTATAAGGAATTAATATATCGTCAAACTGTAAAAAGAAATCTTCATTTTTAGAATAAACAAAGATGTTGTCATGTTTTTTTGGAAAAGATTTAACAGGCATTGAATTTCCCGTATAATGCCAAATAATTTCATTAATAAAATTATCTTCTCCAAAAATTTCGTCCATCATTACTTTTATATAATGTCCGATATGCCAGTCAATATGCAAATAAATACTAGCTGTATCGCTCATCACATCTTTTATAGCTTTCAAATTTTCATACATCCAGTTTAGATAATCTTCTTTTTTCCAAATATCGCCATACATTTTTTCTTCAAATGCTTTTAGTCCTTCTATATCTAATTCTTGTTCTGCTTGCTCTATTTTTTCGGCAAGTTTTGGATTTTTGCGTAAATATACTTTTTTGGCATAATCTGCACCACTCGCAAAAGGAGGATCGATATAAACCAAATCTATTTTGATATTATTTTCCTTCAAATACGCACACGCAGAAATACATTCGCCACGAATAAGTAAGTTTTTATTAATAGGATTATTTCCAGAAGTATTTTTAGAATCATTTGTTGCATTTTGATTTACACTTTCTATAACTTCGGTTTCATAAAACGGCATTCCTCTTTCTATACGCTCAAAAACAGTATCATTTTCACGGTAACGAAGCATTCTTTGTGTGCGTGTAATGGTATTCAAAACGGCTTGTCCTTCTACCGTTGTTGGCGTGTAAGGAATATATTTTATTGGCATATTATTTTTTGTTTAAACACATAGTAGATAGCTACTAACTGCTTGAAAAATAGTGTTTTACAGACAGTTAGAAACTGTCTGCTACTTAAAAAATTCGTTTATTTTTTGATTCAATTTAGAAAGATTAAAATTTTTGTCTTTGCTGTCTTCCAGATAAATAAAATCAAATTTTTGATACCCAAATTTTTCTTTATTAAGCTCTAAAAATTCAGTTTCAATATAGTTTTTTTTCTTCAAAAATAGAGGTTCATTGGCAAATCCTGCTCCTTTGGTTTCTAACAAGAGAGCTTTATAGATTTGGTTATCGTCTTTCTTATTCTCGTTTTTCTGTTCGTTTTCTGGTTCGTTTTTCCTCTGAATAATCAAAAAGTCAGTTGTATAACGCCCCACATTTTTCCAGTACGTATTCGTTTTTCCAGATTTAGCAAAACAATCAATTACAAACTGTGTCAGTCCACGTTCGCCATTGTAATAAATTTCCAAATTTTTGGTTTTAAAATCTTTTAGGTTCAATGTTTCTTGAAGTATTTCCAGTTCAAAATTAGAACTTCCACTTCCTCCAAAATTATAAGGTAGATAATGAAACGTTTTGTTTCTTTGCTTTATGGTATCAGAAAAGCTATTTTTAGTTAGGTAATCGTCATAATCCATTGGAAAATCTATTCCTTGTTCTTTTAATGTTTGTTCTGCAAGTTCGAATTTTTTCTTCAATTCTTCTTCATCAATTTCCGTACTTCTTCCATTCTCATCTAGCTCAAGTATTTTTTTGGTTTCTTCTTCATTTGGAAACAACTTACTATTTTTCTCTATCGCTGTAAGTTTGTCAGCTACAAGTAATTCTGCTTTTTGAGGAATAATTTCACTACTTGTTTTGAGATTTCTTTTTATACTAAAGGCAAGTCTGATTTGAGATTGAATTTGATAGTTATTGTAAGAAGAATTGAAAAATAAGGAATTAGAACTGTCAGCAGAATACGTAATTCTATCAAAAATAGCTTTCAACTGTTTTTTGTACTTTTCCAATTCGTTTGTAGAAATCAATGAAAAACTCTGTTTGCTAATCTCAAAAATCCAATGATTAAAACGAGCAATTTCGTTTCCTGTATTTTCTATAAAATAGATTTCTCCTGTATCTAAGTTTTCAATCTGACTTTCTCTTATCAATACCGTTTCTTTGTAGTTATCCAAATTTTGCAACAAAATATCTAGTTTCTGTTTCGTTTGAGGCGTTTCTTCTTCTTCAATAGCTTGATAACGAATTTTCATTTGATAAAAATCAATAGCAGGAATATTCAAAAATTCTGTTCTACTATGTCTTTCTATTTTTTCTGTTTCTTCATTTTGTTTTAGTTTATTGAGTTCTTCAATCGTTGTATTTTGCTCATTTTGAAGTTGTTTGTTAAGAATGTCAGCGTTATAAGAATTGAGCCAAATCAAAGCTGTTTCGAAACTGTTTTTGTCCATATCTTTATCTACTTGGCGAAGACAACGACAAGCCGTTTGGAGAATCATATTTTTCGGACTATCTCCCTTTTGAGAAAGAATAACACTCGTCAGGCTAGGACAATCCCAACCTTCTTTTCCTACCTGAACAAGCAAAATATATCTTTTCTTAGAACTTGGCAAATTCAGAGAACGAAACTCTAACTCGCTTCCCTCTGGCTGTGGAAACGATTTGTTTCCTTTATGAAAACGCAAAATTTCGTCTTCTTTTAGTTTTAATTGAGTTTGCAGAAATGGATAAATTTCTGTTTCTAATGATTCAATGTTACTACAATAAATGGCTATTTTAGGAATTGCATTATTTTGATACAATTTATCTTTGTACAAAGCATCAAAATCTTCAATTCCATTTTTTATAATATCAAGTCGTTCTAGTCCTTCACTAGTTTTGATAGTAGGCGTTTTCAAAAACTTTTTGATAGCCGTAACGAGAGGGTAATAATAAACGGTATTGGTAATCTGTGTAAATTTAAACGAAAAATCATACGTTTTGATAGTTTCTTGTTTGGAAAGATAAGGCGTTCCAGAAAATCCTAAAACGGTTGTAATATTTCCTTTTTTGTTCCAATAATCAACAGCTTGGCGAAGTTTTATTGTGCTGGTGGCTGCGTGATGGACTTCATCTATCAGAATGGAAAGGTTAGGGATTTGTCCGAAGAGGCGTTTTAAGTCGTTGGTAGTTTCTTTTTCCTTATTATTGTCCTCACTATTTTCGTTACTATTTTCTTTTGGTTTATCTTCTTTTCTATCAAAGACAAGTTGCGTTTGACTATCAAAATCAAAACTCTCTAAAATAATTTTTTCAGCATTGACAACAAACACTTGTCCGAATGGATTGGGCAAACAAGCATTTACTTTTTGAGCATTTGGGTTTCTTGCTTTATTGCTTTTTTTGGAAGTTTTTTGTTCGTCTAAGACATCAAATTTTAGGATTCTTTTAAGATTACTGGCAGCAGGTTCTGGAATTACCCACGAAGGGTCAAAGTTTTCAATCGTTTTCAAACTCGGTGCAATAGACGACTTTAGACCAGAAGGAATCAATATCAAAAAATTATGAGCAAAATTTTTATTTTGAGGTTCGTTTTCTGCAAAATACAAATCCAAATACATAAAAGCAGCCATTAGATACGTTTTTCCTGCACCCATTGGAAGGCTCATCAAGTAATCGGTATAACTTACGCCATAAAAAATATCCTTAATTATCTGCTCATAATCTAATTTTGAAGGCGTTTTGACAATCTGTTTTTCTAAGGCTGGAGCAACTGTAATAAAAGAGTTTCTATGTTTTATCTTCGTTTTCGAAAAACTATACAAAGCAAGTGCAGCCGTATTCTGTTCTAAAAATTCTCTCGCTTTTTGATTGATGTTTAATGTAGATAAATCAATTTTTTCTGTAAAATAACCTTCTGAAAAGAGCTGCCAAAGAGGTTTGTTTTGTCCTTTTATTTTCAAAAAAAGATACGTTTCGATGGCTTCTATTTGTGCATCTCTTAGTTTTCCTGTTTTTTTGATATAACCAACTAATTCTTTGACGGTGCAGTCGGAAGAATCAAACCAGTTATTTTTTTTGTGAGAAATAAAATGATGCAACATAAATTTTAATCTATTCCATTTAGTTTTTGAATTATCAAAATGCTAAATTACGGTTTTTTGTGTCTAATAAAAATAGTTTTTGATAAGAATATTGTTTTTTACAGACTTTTATAGTAGCAAAATAAAATAGTAAAACTCAACTTGCATCAATGAATTATGATTTTATAATTCTATCAAACAATTTCCACAAAAAAAGCCTTTATAACTTGTGAAAAACACTTAATTATTCCTCCATTTCTCAAACTATCATTTTATATATGCTCTTACAGTTTTTAGTACAAGTTGCTCCTGACCCCCAAATTAATCCTTCTGATAGTAGTAGTGTCGCCAAAAATGTAGGCGAACAAATGGATTTGTTCCATAAAGGATATGAAACGTTGATAGACAAATTAGTTACGTGGTTTAAGTTATTAATGGCTGCACTGCCTAATTTTGTACTCGCTATTATTGTTCTGGTAGCTTTTTATTTTATAGCAAAAGGAATAAAATCGGTAATTCATAAAGTACTTTCAAGGTGGGTAGATAACAAAAATCTAATTGAACTTGCAGGACAAGTCGCTTTTGCAATTATTTTGCTAGTAGGAGTCTTTTTCGCTTTAGGAGTTCTGAATTTGGATAAAACGGTTACTTCGCTTCTTGCTGGTGCTGGTGTAATTGGTCTTGCGCTTAGTTTTGCTTTTCAAGATTTGGCTACCAATTTTGTTTCTGGTGTTTTTATTACGATACAAAAACCGTTGCGTGTTGGAGATTTGGTAGAAACGAATGATTATAAAGGCTATGTCAAAAAAATTGGTTTGCGAGCGATTGATATTGAAGATTTTGATGGTCGTTATATCATTATTCCTTCAAAAGAAATTTTTCAAAATGCACTTGTCAATTATAATCTAACAAATTATAGAAGAATAAACTTAGAAGTTGGTGTTTCGTATGGCGACAATATGAAAGAAGTAAGAAAACTTTTGTACGATACAGTAAAAGGTGTAAAAGAAGTAAGTACACGACATTCCGATGTCAGAATTGATTTTGATGGTTTTGGAGATAGTTCGATTAATTTTGTAGCTCGTTTTTTTATAGACCAAACGGATCAGAAATCGTATAAAGTAGCCGAAACAGAAGTAGCGACAGCTATAAAAGAAGCCTTTGATGACAATGATATTATGATTCCGTTCCCTATTCGTACTTTGGATTTTGGAATACGTGGAGGAGAAAAACTCAATGAAGTTTTTAGTCTTCCAGAAGGAAAAGAAGATGGAAAAGACAATGGAAAAGAAAGTAAAGAAGAATTAAGTAGAAATAAAACAAATAAAGATTCAAAACAAAATAATAATTCAGCAGATAAAAATTAATCTTTTGTAAAGTATAATTGAATAAACCTTAAAACAAATCAGTTTTAGGGTTTATTTTTTGTCTAAAGAGTATTAAAACGTAAATTTGTAATTATCAGAAATGTAGAACGGACTTTAGTCTGTTTTGTATTCTAAGTTTAAAAGTGAACAAAAGAATAAATAAAAAAATGAATAAATTATTAATACTATTATTTCTATCTATTTCCTTATTTTCTTGTAAAGAAAAAACGCCTTTTGATAAAGGGCAGCCAGCACCAACATTCGAAACAACAGATGTAGAAGGAATTTCTCAAACCATTGAAAAACATACAAAAAACGGAAAAGTAGTAATGCTTTATTTTTGGGCAGATTGGTGTCCGACCTGTAAACAAGAATTTCCAGAAACAGAAAGCTATTACCAAAAATTACAAAAAGAAGGGTTAGAAATTTTGGCAATCAATGTAAAACAACCAAAAGAAGCCTCTGAAAAATTCAAAGAACAGTTTGGAGCTACTTTCCCAATGCTCATCGATGAAGAAGGAAAAATTTCAGATTTGTACAAGGTAGAAGAATTGCCAACTAATTTTTTTATCGATAAAGAAGGCAAGATTATTCGTAAAATTGTAGGTTGGGTAAGTGAGCAGCAAGCAGAAGTGATTTTGAAACAACAGAAGTAATTGGTGGGGCGTGGGATTTGGGACGAGGGGCGTGGAATACTATATTATATTTAAAACTAACTTGTTTATTTTTTCTCATTTAATTCTCTCGTCCCACGCCCCAATCCTCTCAACCCAACAAAATATGAATATTCTAAACTACGCTGTTCTTTCTCTACTTCGAAGCTGGCAAAAACAGGTTGCTTTGATTGTCATTTATGCTTTGGTGGTCGGTTTTTATGCTTCGGTAGTTTTTTTTACGAGCAGTTTGAAAACAGAAACTTCACAGACATTGCAAGATTTGCCTCCTTTGTGGGTTCAGCAGTTGCAGGGTGGACGGCTTGTTCCGATGCCTATTTCTTTGCAAGATTCTATTTCTAAAATTAGAGGAGTAAAAAAAGTATTTCCTCGTTATTGGGGTTATTTTTTTGATGATGCAACAGGTGCAGTTTTGACGGTTATGGGAAGTGATTTTCCGAATGAAGAAATAGGTTTTTTGAATTTTAAGGAAGATTATAATCGGAAAGAGAACAGTAAAAACGGAATTTTGGTAGGAACAGGAATTTTGGAAACACGTAATTTGCAGTTAGGAGATTTTCTTTCTTTGAATGATACAAATGGCAAAAAAGTAAGTTATGAAATTGTAGGAAGTTTTGGTGCAAAGTCAGATTTACTAACTAAAGATTTGATTATTCTGCCCATAAAAGAAGTAAACAAAATTATTGGTCTTGGTGATTCTATGTGTATTGATATTGCCGTCGAAATCTATAATCCAGAAGAAATAGAGAATATTGGTAAAAAAATAGATGCTCGTTTTCCTTCTTTGCGTGTCGTTACTTTGGCTCAACTTTCTTCTACGTATCAAACGCTTTTTAGTTGGCGAGGAGGAATTTTTATTTATGGTTCATTGCTTTCGGTTTTGGCTTTTCTGCTTTTGATGTGGGAACGTGCATCAGGATTAAGCAGCAATGAGAAAAAAGAGTTAGGGATTTTGAAAGCTATTGGTTGGCAAATCAACGATGTTTTGTTTTTGAAACTTACCGAAGGAGCAATTTTATCGATTACGGCTACTTTGTTAGGAATTGTTTTGGCTTATATTCACGTTTTTGTTTTTCATTCTCCTATTTTAAAACCTTTTTTAGTGGGTTGGTCGGTGCTTTATCCAGCTTATGATTTGCAACCTTTTGTTAGTTTGGGAGATATTTTGAGTATTTTTTCGCTTTCTGTTGTGCCTTATTTGGCTGCAACACTTTTTCCTGCTTGGCGTGGAGCGACTACGGAAGCTGCTGATGCGATGAGGTAGAATGAAAATATCTTTCATAAAAAAAAGCAAACTCTAATGTTAGAATTTGCTTTTTTATCACTCTGTTTTCCTAATCTAAAACTAGATTTTCACATTAAACTTTCCTTCTGTAATTGTTTTAGTTTGTTGTCCATTGCTTCCTGTAAACTCAAATGTTCCCTTTACTCTTCCATCGGCTACTTCTGTAACCTTTACTTGTCCACTTCCCAAAACAAAATTTGCTATAAAAATTTTATCTGCCGTAGTTCCTTCTGACCAAATAGCTGTACTTGCTGGAGAAGAAAAACTGTATGTCCCTACTCCATTGTAATCTGAAACGGCAATATTAATTTGGCGAACCGAAGAAGAAGAATTTGCCGTTCCTGCAAAAGTAAAAACACCTCCTGAAATAGTTCCTTGTACGGCTAGAGTAGCATCAAATGCTTGTCCATCTACTTTTGCAGACATACTGCCACCTGCTGTTTCTGTTCCTTCATCTGGATTTTTATCTTCATCTTTCTTGCAACCTACAAAGGCTATCGAACATATCAAAAGTAAAATGAATAATTTGCTAAAATTAAGAATAGTAATAGTTTTTTTAGTGCGTTTCATAAATTTGGTGTTTTAAAGTTTTAAAAATAAGTTTTAAAAATCATTCTATCTCAATAAAAATAGAATTTATATCGCCAAATTTACAAATTGTATTGAGCAGAATCTATACGTAGTTTTGGGTATATTTTAGGTCTGACAATCCATTTGAATAAAAAATAAAATAAAATTTTTACGCTAAACAAACGAAAGAACCATTTTTTCTGTTCTTTTCTAATTTTTTTCTTGTTTCCTAACTTTAGAAACTTAACTTTGTAGTGGCTTTATTTAGACCTGCTTGTTCTCTATCTATTTTTCAACTCTACTGTTGATATATGACTAGTATCTAAATTATAAGTTAAGTTTTTTTTGAATTACTATTGATTTATAAAGTAAAAATAAAAGTATAGTAAGATAGTACATTATCTTTTCTCATACTTTTTATTTCTATTTATCTATATCCTTTTCTGGTTATTTTCTAATTACCTTTTATACCTATGTCTTACGAGATTGTCGTTATTATAATTTTTGTGTTGGGCTACATGGCTATTGCCCTCGAACACAATATCAAAGTAGATAAAGCTGCGCCTGCGCTTTTGATTGCTGTTCTTTGCTGGACAGTTTATATCGTTGCAGAGGGAATATTACCTCACAATGAAGAAATGATTCATAAAATTGTTCATGGTCATGAACAAGGATTACTTACTCACTTAGCCGAAACCTCTCAAATTCTTTTCTTTTTGCTGTGTGCCATGACGATTGTCGAAGTAATTGATGCCCATCAAGGATTTGAAGTAATTACTAAACGAATAACGACACAAAATAAAACCAAACTTATTTGGATTATCTGTTGGGTAACTTTCTTTTTGTCAGCAGCATTAGATAACCTTGCAACTACGATCGTAATGGTTTCGATGCTTCGAAAATTAGTAACAGACAAAAACGACCGTTTGATTTATGTAAGTATGGTAGTCATTGCTGCTAATGCTGGTGGTGCGTGGTCGCCGATTGGAGATGTTACGACTACCATGCTCTGGATTGGTGGACAGGTAACGACGGTAAATATTATTACAAAATTAATCCTTCCTAGTATTGTCTGTTTGTTAGTTCCTCTTACAATTATTTCTTTTATGCTTAAAGGAGATTTAAAACCAGACAAAAAAGGAACTTTAGATACAACGCACGGACATGGTGGGCATGCGCCAATAAATGTAAGTGAAAGAGATAGAAATTTAGTATTCGGAATCGGTCTTGCAGGTCTTTTGTTTGTTCCTGTCTTCAAAACAGTTACACATTTACCTCCTTTTATGGGAATGTCTTTTAGTTTGGGAGTTGTATGGCTTACTACCGAGCTGCTTCATAATCGTAAAAAAGCAGAAGAAGGCGCACACGGAAAACTCTCTGTTGTTGCTATCTTAGAACGTGTCGATGTTCCGAGTGTACTTTTTTTCTTTGGTATTTTGCTTGCCGTTGGTTGTCTTCAATCTATGGGAACACTAAATCACTTAGCTCTTTTTTTAGATGATACTTTCACAGGCGATTCTGGATTATATATTATCGGTCTTCTTTTGGGGGTTATGTCTGCGATTGTGGATAATGTGCCTTTAGTGGCTGCTTCAATGGGTATGTATGATTTGAGTGTTTATCCTCCTGACCATGTTTTCTGGGAATTTATCGCTTATTGTGCAGGAACGGGTGGAAGTACACTCATTATTGGTTCGGCTGCTGGTGTGGCTGCTATGGGAATGGAAAACATCAATTTTATGTGGTATCTTAAAAAAATAGCGTGGCTTTCTTTGACAGGTTACTTCGCAGGTGCTGCTGTTTTTATATTGATGCAAGCATTTCATTAATTAGTAAAAAACAAAAATAGATTTAAGTTTATAAAAAATAACGCTATAAAGAAATTTAGAGTGTTATTTTTTTGGTTAAAGTTATTTAGGAATAAGAATTACACTATGAGTAACGTTTTCCGATTTCTACATATAAACTTATTTTCGGAAAATAATAGTTTGCTTTTTCCATAGAATAGGGTTTGCAAATCCTGTTTTATAGAAAAAAGACGATTGCACAGAATAAAATTTCCCTGCTCTCGCTTGCAAGATCGCTCTCGCTCATTTCCAAACGAGTGAACAATATGTATTCGGTATCCTGCCATGTATTTGTATTATGAAAATTCTATCAAAAAGTACAATAATCTTTTAATCTTCATCATTCGTTTTTAAAGGCGATAATGGATTCGCACTACTGTAATGATAGTAACTTTCTTCAGTTACTAAATTTGCTGCAACTGGATTTTGATGAGTATAATCTACTTTTTGCTGAATTACTTTTTCTGTAAATAAATCGGTTGGATGATTTGATTCTTACCAAAACATATATTTGCTGTTTTGAATTTTGCATGATATTTAAACAAATGTAATAGTCATTCTTTGCAAATAAAAATATCAACTCAATCTACAACAGTCGGTACAATATAAAAATAGTCCGTCTTCATATATTTTTCTACATTCTAACATAACTTCATTTATTCAAAAAATAGAAAAAATTCTTGTCCAAGAGGCGTTTTAATTTCTATCTAATCCATTCTTGCTCCATCAAAAGCCGTAAAATTGTAAAGAAACTATTCCAAAAAAATCCTTACTTTTGTAGTAAACGTTATCACGGTTATTTACAGGTTTGATTTTCAACAAGTTAGAAGAAAATAAATCTGGCTTATTTTTCCTTAGCGTTGGGTTTGCAAACCCAACGTTAAGGAAAAAAGACATTACTAAACTAACCGTAATAACCTTTAGTATCTCAAAAAAAAGTTTGACACCCTATTTAATACCATAAATAAAAAATAAAAATGGCTCAAGATTCTAGTTCTACAACTGATTTGAAACAAGTTGCTCTGCACGATGTACATACGGCTTTGGGTGCAAAATTAATTCCCTTTGCTGGTTATCAAATGCCTGTTTGGTATGCTTCTCAAATTACTGAACACCATGCTGTTCGTGAAAAAGTAGGTATGTTTGATGTTTCTCACATGGGCGAATTTTCTGTAAAAGGAGAAGGAGCAGAAGATTTTTTGCAGTACGTAACTTCAAACGATGTCGCTACATTATACGATGGAAAAGTACAATACTCTTATCTTCCAAATGATAAAGGTGGAATTGTAGATGATTTATTGGTTTATAGAATTGCAGAAAATGATTATTTTTTGGTTGTCAATGCGTCTAATATCGAAAAAGATTGGAACTGGATGATGAAACATAAACCTGAAAATGTGGAAATGACAAATATTTCAGACGATATTAGTCTTTTTGCTGTTCAAGGTGCTGTTGCTATTGATGCGCTTCAACCACTCACGAAGGCTAACTTGAAGGAAATTCCGTATTATCATTTTGTAAAAGATACGTTTGCAGGAGTTGCTAATGTAATTATCTCAAATACAGGTTATACAGGTGCTGGAGGCTTTGAAATTTACGTAAGCAATGAAAATGCTGTTGCTGTCTGGACTGCTATTTTGGAAAGTGGAGCAGCACACGGAATTATCCCTGTTGGTCTGGCTGCAAGAGATACACTTCGTTTGGAAATGGGTTTTTGTTTGTATGGAAACGACATAAATGATACAACTTCGCCTTTGGAAGCTGGATTAGGTTGGATAACAAAATTTAATAAAAAATTTATAAATAGTGAAGCCCTAGAACTTCAAAAGAAAGAAGGAGTTACCAAAAAATTAGTAGGTTTTGAAGTGTTAGATAAAGGAATTGCTCGTCAGTTTCATAAAGTTTTTGATGCAGAAAATGGAGGAACACAAATAGGAGAAGTTACTTCTGGGACAAAATCGCCTTCGCTTGGAAAGTCTATCGGAATGGCTTATGTGCGAAAGGATTTTGCAAAAACAGGAAGTGAAATTTTTGTAGAAGTGAGAGAAGGGAAACGAATGAAAGCAGAAGTAAAGAAGTTTCCGTTTTTGCAGAAATAAAGCTTTGTTTTGTAGCTAAGTAAGATAGCTTTATCGAAAAATACTTTTTTTTATATACTATAATTCACTTTATTGGGTTATTGGTATAAATTCTGACTATTTTAGTGAAAGTACCAAAATTTTATTCTTTGAAAAGTGCTATCTTACTTATAAATTGAATTATTAAACATAATTCATTCTGATTCCTCTGAAAAACTAACGGCTATGCAAAATAAAACTACATATTTTTCTAAAAATTCTATTATACATACTATAGGCTGCTTTGTGATTTTGCTTTTTTGCTCTTTTAATACGCTGGCTGATAGTTATGCACAAGAAGTAAGCATTCAGGCACAAGCAACTTCTCCAAAAACAGTTATTTTACGTTGGCAATTAAAATCGGCTGCCGAAACTGTTCCTATTTCTTATTTTGAAGTAGAACGTAGCATTGACGGACGTAATTTTACAACTATCGAAACCGTTCAAAGTAATGCTATAGAGTATTATTCTTTTGTGGATAAAAAGGCTTTTGCTTCTCGTTTGCACTACCGTTTGAAAATATTAGATACGGCTGGCAAAATTACCTACTCTGAGATTATGCCTGTAGATGTGATTCTAAACCTTGCTTCAAATCAATTTGTACCCTCAAAAGTAGAAAGTTCATATATCAAAATTCATTTGCCAAGTACAGATATGCACGCTACCGTGCAAATTTATGATGCCGATGGAGTGCTTTATTTTTCTGTGGAAGCAAACAAATCACCTTTGATTATTGATATAAATGGCTGGCAAAATGGAGAATATTTTGTTCATTTTCGTTCAGCGCAACGTACAGAAGTAAATCAAATGTTGGTAGAAAGGTAAGAATCAATTTAGAAGTTAGAAGTAAAATCAAATTGTAATTGAACAAAACAAATTTTAACATGTCTATAGATGAAATGCAAGCTATTCGTAAGAAAAGAGGGTTACTTCATACTGAAAACTCAACTAACATTGAAGAAGAAAAGAATAAAAACCGAAAACCAAATATGAGTAAAGAGAAAGAAACTGACCTAAATACGGTTGAAATAAGATTTATCAAAAAAATAAATCTATCATAATATAAAATATTTCTTGTAGATACGCTAGTCTTTTTGTAATTTTGCACCTTATTGTTTTAAAAACATTCATTAAGAACAATTTAAGAAGAGTATTAAGAACACAGAATTATACAGAAACTTATCATCATTGATATTTATTCTAATATTCTAAATTCTACCTTCTAAATTTATTTAACTCCATACTATTATGAAACGCACTTTTCAACCTTCGCAACGCAAGCGTAAAAACAAACACGGTTTTCGCTCACGTTCAGAAACTCCAGGAGGACGTAATGTTATTCGTGCTAGACGTGCAAAAGGTCGCCACAAACTTACTGTTTCTGACGAGCGCACACACAAATAAGAACTACTCTACTGTTTCTTTTACTTTGAATGCCCAAAGTATAAATTAGGGCTTTTGGTATAGACAAATTAATTGAAAACTTGTTTTTCTTCAATTTGCTACTTGAAAGCCTTTTTTTTATGTGTTTTTTGTCGCTGGTAAGATTAATTATTTCTACAAACATTACGCAGAGCTAAAAACACCTCTCTGTTCGTAGTGTCTCGCTAAGAACCTATGAAATTAAAAGCGTCATGCTTTACTTCTTCATTAAATCTTTACTAAACTCTATCAAAAGTTCATATAGATTTTGATAACCAAAGAGCGATATATTTTTAGGTATGTCATTTATATCGTGGTAGGCTTGGCTTCCCCCATTCAAGTAAATAAAAAAACTAGGTACCCTATTTCTATGAAAAAAATAATGATCAGAATTGGCTGCCTCTCCTCTACTTTCTATTGTCTTTAAATAATTATTTTCTACATTGATTTTTTTCAAAAGCTCAAATTCTTTTTCATGAATGGTTGCATTTACTACCGTTGCGCCTGTTTCCCCAGTAGCTATTAGATCCAAATTTATTAAAAACTGAATGTCTTTTAATGGAAAAAGTGGATTTTGAGTGTAATACATCGAACCTAAAATCCCTATTTCTTCTGAACCAAAAGCCATAAAAGCAACTGAATAATCAGGTGGATTTTCTGAATAATATTTTGCCAACTCAAAAAGCATTGCTACACCAGCAGCATTATCGTTTGCTCCAGCAAAATAAACATCTTTTCCCATTTTGCCCAAATGGTCGTAATGAGCAGAAAAAACAATTACTTTTTTAGGGTTTTTTGTTCCTTCTATATATCCAATTACATTTTGGGAAGGTTGAGATTTTATGAGTTTTGATTTTACATTAAACTTTAACTTTTCTGTTTTATTGGTTTTTTTGACTGCTTTTAAATCTTGTAAATCTATTAAATTAAGTGATTTGTAAACAGGAAAGATACTGTCCAATACTTCAAAATAAGGTTTTGAGTAAGCGATAGGAGAAGGAATACCGACTAGCTTTTCGGTACGCACAAAAATTGCTTTTGCTTCTTGAATTTTTTCCAGAAAAACAGGGTTTTCTAATTGAATTTTTTTTGACCATTTATCTGAATACATAACAGCATTCTTCTTTAAAGACATTTCATTAAAAATTTGCTGTGCCAAATCATTCTCAAAAAAAGCTGAATCTAAGTAAAACAAATATGCTTTTCCTTTCCCAGAATTAGAAAAAGAAGCGAGCAAATAATCCTTACCTCCTTGAAAAGTATAATTTTTTGATTTTAATTGCACTTTTTTTGGAAAAAGATTTACAGATTTTAGATTAAATGATTGAAAATAACTACTTTTGTATTTTAATAATTCAAATTGTTCAAATTGTTTTGCAATGTAATTTGCAGCTAGTTGTTCGCCATTATTAACATATCCTCTTCCTTGCATTTGAGGACTGCAAAGTATATTAATTGTTTTATTTGCAGTACTAATTATGTTTGGATAAGTATTTTTAGTCTTACTTTGAGTTATTTTTTTATTTTCTCTTAAAACTACTTTTATATAATCAGTTGTTTTCTTTGTTGGTGTTGTATTATCTTGAGCAAAGCCTGTTAGAACAGGTAATAGAAAAAATAGAATGCAAATAGTACTATGGAGAATACTACAAAGAAGAACATAAAAAAGAGAGTGTTTTGTCTCCAAACCAGTATAACAGCAGGCTGAATACAATGCTTTACTTACTTTTTTATCTTTAAACGAAACTAGAATAGTCATTTTATTAAAATTATTTTGTTTTTAATTTTTTACTTATTATTTATTTAGAATGAATTCTAAAAATTTTATCTTTATATTTATTTTTTTTAGCATTATGTTATTTCTTATTTCTTGTTTAGAAAATGAGAAAAAGAATGAACATAAAGAATTATATACCATTGTACCAACTGATTCTAGTAATTTTACAATTTCTTTAGACGGGTTAGAAACTACAAAAACCTCTAATTTTGATTTAGATGGAAAATGGTGTTTGGTAGAAAATTCTTATTTAATATTTGAAGATAGAAAAGTATATTCCACTTTGAATAATAATTCTGGTAAAGCAACAAACACTATTCAAATCAATTATGAAGATGATTACCAAACTTTTGCAATGTATAATAAATGTATTGATGAAGGAGGAAGGTATGATAAAAATGGTAATTTTTTGGTAATCGGAAGTGGAAAAGAAAAGAAAATTTGTTATGAAATAATTTCATTTCAGCCTACAAAACTTGTTCTTTATGATAATGAAAAAGGGAAAGAATTAGAATTTGCTAAATTAGAAAATAAGGAAAAATAAGACCGTTTTAACTTTTCTATAACTGGTTGATTATTAGACCTGTAAATAACCGTGATAACGTTTATTATTTAGTACTCATCACCATATTCATCTTCTATTTCATACTCTAACCCTTCGTTTTCTTCAAAAAGTTTAATGGCAGGCTGATAGTTCAAACACATCTTCAAACAGCGAGAAAGCCAACGAACAGCTTCTCGTATATAAGGCAGAGCCTGCTCGTCTCCCGTAAACTCGGCTTCTTCCAACAACATCAAAGCACTATCCAGATATGCTTTTCCAAAATCATAGAGTACACCAGGTTGGTCTTTTACGTACAAAAACATAGACTCGTAAAGTGGTTTGGCTTCTTCTACTCGTCCTAAATAGCCTAGCCGATTGGCTTGTGTGAGTTCTGCGTAAGAGGAGTCAATATCAGTTTCTATTTTGTTTTTTGCTATAAAATCACCTATTGCACCAATTACAAAAGGAAGATTTCTCCAAAAACGAGGACGCAGTTCTCTTTCAGTACAGCTATCACATTGCAACACTTTTTTGAAGGAAAACTCCTTTTCTTCTTTTCCTAGAAAATACGCTTCTACTTTTGGCGTAATCTGAACACGATTATAATAACTACAAACGGGACAAATTTTGTAATCGTTGAGGTCTGTATAATTTCCGTGTTTGTTAAAAATAGAATCACAATATCTACAAAAAATATATTTCGTTGGATTGAGATAAGATAAATCTATATGACTTCTACAAGTTGGACATTCAGCTTTTCTAAAATTATGGATTTCGTCTTGTGCCTTTAGTTCTTCTTTCCGTTCATTTACTTGAATTTCTGTATATTTTCTATCAATCATACTTTTTATATCAAAGGCTTCATCTTCATCTACACGAATTATGAAGCCATTAAAATCAGGCAGTAGAAATTCATCAACGGCTGTTCGGGCATCGGCTTCGATAATAAAAGAAAGACGGTTGCGATACCTGACTACATCTTGAATATCCTCAAAAGCAAGCATTTCTCCAGAAAAGTAAACTCCTTCATCTTCGATAGAACCTTGTTTATCAAAATAAGAAGTAGGTTTGTTATCCAAATCGAGAAAGCGAAATTCAAAATCAAACATAAAATTTTCAGTTACCAGTAATTAGTTATCAGTTACCAGTAGATTTCCTAGTAGCTTTATAATAACTTGAGTAGAATAATTTAGAATGTAAATATAACAAACTATTTGAGGATAATTTAATGATTTTGATTTACTTACTCAAACTTTTTTCTCGTTGAAAACGAACACGTTAGCTTTATTTTTCCTTAGATTCTTCTATAATTTGCAATTGTTTCAAAATTATTCAGTATAAATTCATAAATTAGCAGTATTGAAAGATACTTTTCTTCAAAAATTAATCATACATCACAAGAAATTAAAGGTAAATTATTTTACCTATAATAAAAACACCAATACTAATTATATGGCAACAGAAGGAATACCAGTCAAACCAGACAAGGACGCATTTGATGGCGATATGCAAGAAATGTTTGGACACCCAAAAGGGCTATTTTATCTCTTTTTTGCAGAAATGTGGGAACGATTTAGTTTCTATGGAATGCGAGCTTTGCTTGTTCTTTATATGACAGACGTTTTGTTTAATGGACTTCCAAATGGTGAAGAACTCTCTTTTGTAGTTTATGCAGCGTATGGAGCCTTGGTTTATGCCACTCCTTTTGTAGGTGGAATGATTGCTGATAAATTACTCGGCTATAGAAAAGCAATTATGCTTGGAGGAATTTTGATGGCATTAGGTCATTTTGTGCTTGCTATAGAAAATGAATATGCTTTTTATATTGCTCTTGCTCTTATTATTGTTGGAAATGGTTTCTTTAAGCCTAATATTTCTTCTTTTGTAGGAATGTTGTACCAAGAAGGCGACCCACGTCGTGATGGGGGTTTTACTATTTTTTATATGGGTATTAATCTGGGTGCTGCTATTGCGCCTTTACTTTGTGGCTGGCTGGCCGTAAAGTTTGGTTATCATTGGGGATTTGGAGCAGCAGGAGTAGGAATGCTTGCAGGTTTGATATTCTTTTGGGACGGAATGCGTAAAGGTGTTTTTGGTAATGAAGGGCATCCACCAGATGGAAAAGGAACAGTCTCAAAGATGGTCGAATCAGTTGTGTACGTGCTTGCATTTATGTCTGTACCTATTTTTACGTTTTTGGTTTGGGAAAATGAATATGTTTCTTGGATTTTGTATGGTGCTTTGATTATATCGGCTATTTACATAATTTATATAATGATTAGTGTTTCTAAAGAAGAAGCACAACGAGTTTTTATAGTTTGTTTGCTTACTTTTTTTATTACCGTTTTTTGGTCATTCTTCGAACAAAGTGGTAGTTCGCTTACTCTTTTTGCAAAATATAGTGTAGATTTAGTTTTGATGAATGCAGCTCAGACCAACTCTATTAATGCTATTTTTATTATTATTTTTGCAATTCCATTCTCTATTATGTGGGTCGCCCTTTCTAAGCGAAAAATGAATCCTTATACACCTATCAAATTTGCTTTGGGAATTGCGCAACTTGGTTTAGGATTTTTGATTTTTGCTATCTCTATTCGTTTTGTAAATGAAAGCGCACAAGTTCCGATGATATTTTTGGTTTTGGGTTATTTGTTAATGACAACAGGTGAATTATTTATTTCTCCAGTTGGACTCTCAAAAGTAACCGAACTTACACCAAAACAATTTGTAGGATTTATGATGGGAGTTTGGTTTTTGTCTTCTTCATTTGCCCATCATATTGCTGGAATTATTGCCACACTTACGACAGGTGGAAAAGCTGAAGGCGAACAAGCCGTAGTAGAACCTACTTTTATAGATGGTTTGGTCGAAATGATAACTGGAGTTACGGCAGACCAAGCAGCTAATTTTAGCGAAGGAATGGAAAAATTATATACCTACTCTACTGTATTTTCACAAGTAGGATTTGCAGCCATTGGTTTTGCTATTTTAGCACTTATTCTATCGCCTTGGATGATTAAATGGTCGCACGGAATTAGATAAAGCAGAATTAATTATAATAATAGTCGTCGGTGTAGAAATTATGTCCGTCTTTTTGCCATTATTGGTATCTCACCGACTACTTACAACAAATCCTTATTCAATTTTTTATTGATAAGGATTTTTTTTAGTTTCGAATGGAGAATAAAATAACCTTAACTGAATATAAATAACTTTAAAAATGGATGAGAAAATAGTAAATATTCTAGCTATCAGTATTATTACTTCTATATTTATAGGCGTATTTGGAATGATTGGCTATTTAGGTATTACAACCTATAAAAGAGAAACTACTTGCAATGAATACACCAGTGGAAATACAGAAGCTACGAAAGAAAAAATATTAGACGAAACTATTTCGGTAGATTATGGCTGTCCGTATCCTTTTTTAGCTTATTCTAGTAAAATTGGAGATACTGATATGGTAGAGTTTTTATTGGAAAATAATGCAGAAGTAGAAAAATTATTTACTTACAAAAATCCAAAAACAGCACCTTATACTGTCAAACAAACTCCTCTTTTTTATGCTATCTATTCAAGATACGAAGCAAAAAAAAGTAATTATAAGATGGAAATAGATGAAAATTTTATTGCTTGTTTGGAATTGCTTATTCAAAATGGAGCAAGCTTAGAAACTAAATGTGGAAGGTTTTATAGAGAAAATGCAAGCGATAGTATGAAAATAGTTTATAGAGCTGAAAGTCCTGATTTGCAGACAGGAAGAGAAATTATAAAACTGATAGATAATAAATTTTTAAATGATTTTGCTGCAAAACAGTAAGCAATTCTGTAGCTCACTCTTCAGAGTGTGAAGTATAAAAGGAACAAAAAAGCTATGAAAATCATAAAAACAGTTCAATCATTTTGTCAAAAAAACGATTTTGATTTAACAGATAAATCTATTCTTGTGGCTACTTCTGGTGGAGTAGATTCGCTAGTTTTGATAGATATTTTACTACAACATTCTTACATAGAAAAAATAGGAATTGCGCATTGCAATTTTTCTTTACGAGAAAATGAATCAGATGAAGATGAAAAATTTATAAAAGAATATGCTAATCAAAAAAATATTCCTTTTCATTCTATAAAGTTTGATACAAAAAAAATTGCAGCAGAAAGCCAAAAATCTATTCAACTTATAGCTAGAGAATTGCGTTATAATTTTTTTAGTAAAATTGGTATAGAGAATGATTATGATTATGTTGCAACGGCTCATCATTTGTCCGATTCTCTGGAAACTTCAATTTATCACTTGAGCAAAGGAACAGGAATTGCAGGCATACGTGGAATTTTGCCTCAACGAATTATTTCTAGTAACAGTAAAAATGCAACTGATAAAATACAAATTATTCGTCCTTTATTATGTCTTACCAAAGAAGAAATTTTGAATTATGCAACTCAGAATAATTTAAAATGGAGGGAAGACAGCAGCAATAAAACTCAAAAATACAAGCGCAATTTTATTCGGCATTCAATTATTCCACTTCTAAAAGAAATTAATCCAGATACAGAAAAAACATTCTTGAATACTTCGGAAAGGTTGAGAAGTATGGAAAAATTACTTCAATTTCATGTAGAAGAGTTTGAAAAAAAGATTTTGATTAGGGAAGATAAAAGACAGTTGATAGAAGTTCTAGCTATCAAAAATTTGGTAGAAGAGTTACTTATCGTTTCCGAATTTTTGAAGACAAAAGGTTTTTCTTATAAGCAATCAAAACAGATTTTAAAGCAGATTGATGATTTTACTATTGATACAAAACAACAAACAGAAACTAAAAACTTTATATCCAAAACTTATATTCTTTATACCAATAAAAAAGAATGGATTTTGATTCCTAAAGACAAGTCTCAATCAAAGAATAAATTAGAAAATAAAAACAAAGAATTTTTAATTTCTGTGGATTTTACAACTTTCAACGAAACAGAAAAATACACTTTTGAAGATAAACAAGAAGAGATTAAACTAGTTTTGGAAAAATGTAATCCAGAAAAAGCAGACTTTAAAGACAATAGTATGTATTTAGATTTAGAGAAATTAAAGTTTCCTTTAGTTTTGAGAAAATGGGAAAATGGCGATAAATTTGTTCCATTAGGAATGCAAAACAAAAAAAGTGTAGGGGATTTCTTGACAGATTTGAAAATTCCGATTTATGAGCGAAATTTTGTTTATGTTCTCATCTCAAATAATGTTATCGTTTGGGTAGGAATTAGTAAACAAAACAAAATAAAAGGATTAAGAATAAATAATAATTTTAAGTTGAATAAAACTACTCAAATAAGTTTGAAGATATGCTAAAATAAATAGTTTTTTAAGATAATTTTGAGTATTCTATTAATCTTATTTGCTTGATTTACAAGTAAATGAGTATAAATTTTGAACAAACCAAAAAAAACTGTAACATTTTTTTGGCTATTTCGTTATACCACCAATTACATTATTAGAAGAAATGATTTTTATTTTCTTCAATTAAGTGTATTTACTTTTTAGATTTATAAGTTCAACTTCTTTTGATACGCTAGAGCATTTTTAATTTCTCTATCTAATTTTTAGTCAATTTTAAGTTTTTATAAACACTATTTTTTTATCTTTATTATTCCTACTTTTTCAGCTATGAAATCATTTATACTTCTGCTAGTATGCTTTCTCTGTGTACCTTTCTTTTCGCAGGCACAAAACGTTAATCAAAACAACAGTCAATATCCATCAGGAATTTCTTATCAAGGAAAGTTGATGCACAACGGACAACTCTACGAAGGAAACGAATCTATTGTATTCGAATTAATCGATGCAAATGATAATGTAAAGTGGTCTGAAACGCAGCAGGTTTTGATAGAAAGAGGTCTTTATTCTGTTGTTTTGGGAAGTGTTGTTCCGATTGCAGACAATATTTTTAGTGAAAACTCTAGTTTGCGACTGAGAATAAAAATAGGAAACAATCCCTCTATGGTTGTTTCTTCATTAAATACTGTTCCGTATGCGTATATGGCGAAAAGTGTTGCTCCTAATTCTGTTACTTCTTCAAGTATAGAGAGTGGAGGAAACGACAAAATTCTTACTACAGACCAACGAGGAGAAGTGGTTTGGCTCAATAAGTCCGATTTTCAGCCTAATGCTATCAATTTAGGTTCAGCAGGTGGAGATGTAACAGGAAATTTCAATAACCTTCAAATAAATGTTGGTGCAATTACAAAAGACGAGTTAGCTACTGATGCAGTAGAAACCGATAGAATTAAAAATGAAGCAGTAACGATAGCAAAGATTAAAAAAGGAACTGCAAATACTATTATGGTAACAAATAGTGATGGAGATGTAGCTTGGGAACAACCTACACAATTTGCTACTACGTTAGGTTCTGCTGGTGGAGATGTAACTGGAAATTTTGATAATTTGGAAATAAAACCAAATATTATAGAAACTACTAATATGAAAACAGATATAACTAATTCTGATAAAGTTTTAGCTACAGATGGAGGTGGAATTGTAGTTTGGGAAAATAAAACAAATTTTATTTCTGCTACTACAGCAGCTACAGGAACAGAAATTACAGGAACGTATCCTGCTTTATCAATTGGAGCTGTTGATCCTACAAAAATTACTACTTCAGGTGCTAATAAAATTTTATCAACAAACGGTTCTGGAAATGTAACTTGGGAAAATAAAACAAATTTTATTTCTGCTACTACAGCAGTTACAGGAACAGAAATTACAGGAACGTATCCTGCTTTATCAATTGGAGCTGTTGATCCTACAAAGATTACAACTACTGGAACCGATTTAGTAATGGTAACAGATGGCACAGGAACAGTAAAATGGGAAAATAGAAATACATTTACTTCTGGTTCTTTAGATCCAGCCACGGGAACAGAAATTACAGGAACGTATCCTGCTTTATCAATTGGAGCTGTTGATCCTACAAAGATTACAACTACTGGAACCGATTTAGTAATGGTAACAGATGGCACAGGAACAGTAAAATGGGAAAATAGAAATACATTTACTTCTGGTTCTTTAGATCCAGCTACGGGAACAGAAATTACAGGAACGTATCCTGCTTTATCAATTGGAGCTGTTGATCCTACAAAAATTACTACTTCAGGTGCTAATAAAATTTTATCAACAAACGGTTCTGGAAATGTAACTTGGGAAAATAAAACAAATTTTATTTCTGCTACTACAGCAGTTACAGGAACAGAAATTACAGGAACGTATCCTGCTTTATCAATTGGAGCTGTTGATCCTACAAAGATTACAACTACTGGAACCGATTTAGTAATGGTAACAGATGGCACAGGAACAGTAAAATGGGAAAATAGAAATACATTTACTTCTGGTTCTTTAGATCCAGCTACGGGAACAGAAATTACAGGAACATATCCTGCTTTATCAATTGGAGCTGTTGATCCTACAAAAATTACTACTTCAGGTGCTAATAAAATTTTATCGACAAACGGTTCTGGAAATGTAACTTGGGAAAATAAAACAAATTTTATTTCTGCTACTACAGCAGCTACAGGAACAGAAATTACGGGAACGTATCCTGCTTTATCAATTGGAACAGTTGATCCTACAAAGATTACAACTACTGGAACCGATTTAGTAATGGTAACAGATGGTGGTGGAAACGTAACTTGGGAAGATAGAATTAACTTTGCAACAACTTTAGGCGCAACGACAGGCTCAGAAATTACAGGAACGTATCCTGCTTTATCAATTGGAGCTGTTGATCCTACAAAGATTACTACTTCAGGTGCTAATAAAATTTTATCAACAAACGGTTCTGGAAATGTAACTTGGGAAAATAAAACAAATTTTATTTCTGCTACTACAGCAGCTACAGGAACAGAAATTACGGGAACGTATCCTGCTTTATCAATTGGAACAGTTGATCCTACAAAGATTACAACTACTGGAACCGATTTAGTAATGGTAACAGATGGTGGTGGAAACGTAACTTGGGAAGATAGAATTAACTTTGCAACAACTTTAGGCGCAACGACAGGCTCAGAAATTACAGGAACGTATCCTGCTTTATCAATTGGAGCTGTTGATCCTACAAAGATTACTACTTCAGGTGCTAATAAAATTTTATCAACAAACGGTTCTGGAAATGTAACTTGGGAAAATAAAACAAATTTTATTTCTGCTACTACAGCAGCTACAGGAACAGAAATTACGGGAACTTATCCTGCTTTATCAATTGGAACAGTTGATCCTACAAAGATTACTACTTCAGGTGCTAATAAAATTTTATCAACAAACGGTTCTGGAGTGGTAGAGTGGCAAAATAAAGCTAATTCAATCGGAACTAGCGACATTATAAGTCAGTCAATTACTCCTGACAAAATTAAGCATCCTGCTATTGACCCTTTAGACAATACTAGGAAGCAAGTTCTTTTGTTTCTTCCACAGAATTTAAGCCCAACAATTCCACCAGTTATTCCAGTCACAACTATGGCTTGGGTATCTACAAAAAATTTAATTGGAACTGTAGAACTTATGGATAATGCTGTTACTTCTAGTAAGATATTAAATGGAACAATATTACCAGAAGACTTAAATAATCCAGGAGGTAATAAAGTTCTTACCACTAATGGTGGTGTTTTAGGATGGGAAGACAAATCTGCTTTTGGTGCTTCTTTGCCAAGTAATGTAGGAAATCTCAACGTTAGTGGAGATATGATGGTAGATGGAGATACAGATTTTATTGGAAATGGAAATAAGGTTACATTTGGAACTAGTGCTTTAGGAAATAGCCATAAGGTAATAATATATAGCAAATTTGATTATGAAGGGGATCATTTCCACATCAAAGGGAATACGTTAGAATCTCATTTTGAAGGGGATGTGAAGATAGATGGAACGTTGAGAGTAAATGGTACTACATATTCAAGCGATGAAAGATATAAAAAAGATATTAAAACAATGAATAATTCGTTGAATAATATTATGTCTTTACGTGGAACTACTTATTACTGGAAAGATACAGTAGCTATGAATAGTAATTTTCAGTTTGGAGTAATTGCTCAAGAAGTAGAAAAAGTATTTCCTAATTTAGTACTTACAGATAAGGAAGGTTTCAAATCTGTAAATTATATTGGGCTTATTCCAGTACTTTTGCAAGCAACAAAAGAACAACAGGAAATCATTGAACAGAAAGAAACAAAAATTCAAAACTTAGAACTGCGTTTAACAGAACTAGAAAACAAACTTGCAGTTTCTGAAAATTTAAACGTAAGTAATGCAAGTGCAAAAGTTAGTGCTAACGAAGCAAAAAAAGAATCGGACACAGAAAAACGTTTGCAAGAACTAGAGCGTATGCTAAAAATGCTTACTACTAAAGAAGTGAAAAATTCGGTTGAGGCAGAATAGACAAAATTAGTTTCTATTATTTTCGACAAAAAAAGACCTTTTTCCATAAAATTTAATTTATGAGAAAAGGTCTTTTTTTATTGTCTATTCTCTCCTTCCAAATCCCTATTTCCTAAAACTGCATTTTCAATCCTACCAAGAAATTACGCCCAGCTTGTGGATAAAAATAATTTTGTCTAACTGTTTCTCCTCCTGCAACATATCCAAATGTATAACCATTACTTTCGTATTCTTCACTCAAAATATTATTAATTAATAGATTCAATTCTATGTTTTTAAAGAATTTGTAAGAAAAATTATAGACCAGTTGCAAGTCATTCACAAAATAAGCATCTAGCTTTCTTGTATCTGTACTTGTGTTATCCAAAAACTGTTCGCCTACATATTTTGACAAAAGATTCATAGAAAATCCTTTTACATCTCTTACTGTTAATACTATAAGAACAATTAGTTCTAATGAAGAAACTGACACAATATCTAGCAAAACTTTAAGCAGTACCAGCACTCCATTTGCTATAAACAATGCAAATAATAGTTATTCGCTTAGAGTAAAGTTTGATATAAACGGAGGGGATGTAGATGATTATAACGATATGGAACAAGGAGTATTTGGTGTAAAAATACAATACAGAAATCCTTGATATAGTCAATCAAATTTTAAGACTATTATCTTATTACATGATTACTAAAGAAATAAATTATCCTACTTTTTTCAATAGAATGAAAAAAGTAGGATAATTTTTTGTCTAATTTTATCTAGTTAACTTAAGCAGCAAAAATCCAAGTCCACTTCAAATTAGGTAATCATTACTTTTATTCGTTTTTTTACATTCTAATCCTATCAAAAGTAATTTTAATAAGCCAAACTATGCAGACTCCAGAAGACAAGTACAATGATAAAGATAATTCTAAAGAAAAAAGAGAATATTCAAGCTCAAGACACAACAGAAGTCAAAGACAAACTACTTCAAATTTTATCTTTGGTTGGCATCCTGTTTTGGAAGCACTCCGAAGCGACAAAACTATCGACAAAATATTAGTAGAAAAAGAACTCAAAAGTGATGAAATGACAGAACTCATGCAGCTCGTAAAAAAGCAAAGCATTTATGTCCAGCGAGTTCCTATCGAAAAACTAAATAGAGTTACCAGAAAAGCGCATCAAGGAGTAGTTGCTTTTATTTCCGAAATTGATTTTGTTCCTTTAGAAAATATCGTTGCAGGAGCATTCGAAGCAGGTCGAAATCCTTTAATTTTGGTTTTAGATAGAATAACCGATGTCAGAAATTTTGGAGCTATCGTTCGTTCAGCAGAATGTACAGGTGTTGATGGAATTGTAGTTCCGACACGTCTTACAGCTCAAATGGGAGCAGATGCAGTCAAAACTTCAGCAGGCGCACTGATGCACATGCCAATCTGTAGGTACAGAAGTTTGGTAGGAGCAGTTAATTTTCTAAAAGAATCGGGACTAAAAGTAGTTGCATGTACTGAGAAAACGGAAAAACAAATTTATCAATTAGAATTAAATGTTCCTTTGGCTATCGTTATGGGTTCGGAAGAAGTAGGTATTTCTGGAGAAATATTAGAACTTGTAGATGAAAAAATGTGCCTTCCCATGACAGGAAAAATAGGCTCGCTTAATGTTTCGGTAGCGACAGGAGTCGCACTTTACGAAGTTGTGCGTCAGAGAAGTTAAATTAAAATAAATAAAATACAGTTGCAGTAATTGAAATTTACTGGTAACTGGTAACTAATTACTGGTAACTGACATGTTTAGTTTTTGGGAAAATAAATCATTTAAGAAGTACGACTATATTATTGTCGGTGCTGGCATTACAGGACTTTCGACGGCTGCTAGTCTTGTTGAAAAAAAACCGAAATCTAAGATTGCTATTTTGGAAAGGGGATTTTTACCTACAGGTGCAAGTACAAAAAATGCTGGTTTTGCTTGTTTCGGAAGTCTCTCCGAGATTGTTTCTGACTTAGAAACGATGAATGAAAGCGAACTTACAGACCTTATCAAAAATCGGTTACAAGGATTAGAAATGTTACGAAATCGTTTGGGAGACAAAAAAATAGGGTATAAAAACTATGGAGGATACGAGCTTATTTTAGACAAACAAATTCCGTATTTGGAAAAACTAAGCGAAGTAAACTATCTTTTACAACCTATTTTTGAAGGAAAAGATGTATTCAAAGCAAAAGATGGATTAATAGAAGGTTTTGGTTTTAATGCTCGTTATGTTCGTCGGATTGTTTATAATCGTTTTGAAGGACAAATAAATACAGGAAAGATGATGAAATCGCTTTTGAATTATGTCCAAAAACGAGGCGTTACTATTTTTACAGGTTGTGAAGTAATAAGTTTTGAAGATACAGAAATAGAAGGAACAAACGAAAGCAGAAATAATGTACTTGTAAAAATTAAAAACCCTTTAGAAAACAAAGATGAAAATATAAATTCAGACTCTTCAACAATCGAACTTACTGCTTCAAAGGTAGCTATTTGTACAAATGCGTTTACCAAAAAGCTCATTCCAGATTTGGATTTAGAAGCAGGAAGAGGACAAGTATTAGTTACCAAACCCTTAAAACATTTGCGTTTTAAAGGTACTTTTCACTTAGATGAAGGTTTTTATTATTTCCGAAATTTCAATAAACGCATAATTTTTGGAGGAGGAAGAAATATGGATTTTGAAGGAGAAGCAACCGATAAATTAGAAAATACAAAAATTATCATCAACGATTTAAAATCAAAATTAAGCGAAATCATAATTCCAAAACAAAAATTTGAAGTAGAATCTACGTGGTCAGGAATTATGGCTTTTAACCAAAATTTGGAAAGTAATACAAACAAAACAAAAAGTCCTATTCTCCAAAATTACTCAAAAAATATAGTCTTAGGAGTTCGTTTGGGTGGAATGGGTGTTGCTCTGGGAAGCAAATTAGGAGAAGAAATAGCATTGTTATTAGGGGCAAAGCACGAGGGACAAGGAAGTGGGAAATAAGTAATTTCAAAATACAACTGAAGTTTGTGTTCCCCCATTTCCTAATTCCCCATTCCCCTAACGTGTTCCAAAAATTTGTGTCCAGTAATCACCTGCTTTTCCAACTCCCATTTCCTTGAAATCTCCATTCATAATATTTCTACAATGTCCTTCACTATCAATCCAACCTTCAACCACTTTTTTCTCATTGGAATAACCTTTCGCAATATTTTCTCCATACGTTCGCCAGTTGTAACCTTGTCTTTCTATTCGTGTTCCAGCATCGGAGTTATCTTTTCCTGTGTGAGAAAAATAACTATTCTCTTTCATATCTTTGCTATGAAGATAGGCAGCTTCTGCAAGATTTTCGTTCCAAGTAATTGTAGCTACAGCAGGCATTCTTTCGCTTCCACAATCACACCCTTCTGTACGATATTTGTTCACCAGTTTTACTAATTCTTGTTGGTTTATGTTGGAGATAGCGTCTGAATCTTGATCTGGTTCAATCTCTGCATCTTCACAAGCAAACAAAACACTAGAAAAAAGCAGTAAAAGAGAATACAATTTTAATTTTTGAAAATTCATAAGAAAAGATAGTTAGATTTGTATAATTGATTTGATTAACAATGTACAAAAAAAGTTACAAATAGTTTGCCTAATTAATTGTATTTCCTAATTCCCATTCTCTAAATCATTGTATTTAATAATGTTACATAACTAAATGAAACCCACGAATTTATTCGTGGAATCTATCACTACCCTACCAATTTTGTTTTAATTGTCTATACTTTCTCACAAACTACAATGAATAATTTTAGTAGAACAGGTTTAGATAAAAATTAGTCGTTATTTTCCCACGAATAAATTCGTGGGTTTCGTCTAAATATCTCTAAACTTTTACGCTGCGTAACATTAGTAATTTCCCATTTCCTAGTTCCCAAATCATTGTAATTCCCCATTTCTCATCTCCTAATTCCCATTTCCCATTCTCCATTTGAAACTTATTTCCCACCCTATTTTATGCAATTATTATCTAACCTATCGCTGCAACGCAACGTGTAGTTTTTGTGATATTTGGGAAAAACCATCGCCTTTTGTAAAGGTAGAAAATGTAGAAAAAAACCTTTCAGACCTCAAAAAATTAGGCGTAAAAGTAATCGATTTTACAGGAGGAGAACCACTTTTACATCCAGAATTGCCTACTTTTTTGGATATTGCCAAAAGGAAGAAATTTATTACAACTGTTACTACAAATGGAATCCGTTATCCAAAATTGGCAGAAAAATTAAAGGGAAAAATTGATATGTTGCATTTTTCATTAGATGCAGCCGACAGAGAAACGCACGATAACATGCGTGGAGTAAAATGTTTTGATAAAGTAATTGAATCGATAGAAATTGCTAAATCTTTAGGAGAACGACCCGATATTTTGTGTACTGTCTTTGAAGGAAACTTTGAGGAAATAGAAAAAATATACGAAACTATTACATTCAAAAATAATTTAGTCTTAATATTAAATCCTGTTTTTGAGTATAATTCGGTTGATACTTTAGGAAATCTGAATGCAGATTATCTAAAAAAACTTCTGAAATTCTCTAAGAAAAAATTAGTTTATCTAAATGAAGCCTTTATAGATTTGCGCTTAGAAGGAGGAAATAAAATTGAAAAACCGATTTGTAAGGCTGCTAGTTCGACACTTGTTATTTCGCCAGAAAACAAACTTGTTTTGCCTTGTTATCATTTAGGAAAAGAAGAATTTGAAATCAATGATAATTTGTATGAATTATATCATTCCGATAAAATAAAAAAACTAATTTCAGAAGAAGGAAAACTTGCAGAATGTGAAGGCTGTACCATTAATTGTTATATGCAGCCTTCTTTTGCTGTTGAGATAAATCGTTTTTTTTGGAAAGCTCTGCCGAGTACGCTCAAGTATAATTTTATGAAAGGAACGTGGAAAAATCTACTTTAATTATTTACATCTCATAAAAAAGATTTGTTAATAACTCTGGCGTAATCGGTTTTACGACATATTTATCTATTATGTTGTATTTTTTAGCTTTCTCTGCATCTTCTTCATTTATAGAAGAAGTTACTACATAAATAATAACTTTCTTTTTTGAGGGTTCTATAAACTCATCCAAAAACTCCCATCCATCTATGATAGGCATATTCAAATCTAAAAATATAACATCAGGAATATTTCTACCCGAACGCAATCGTGGTTTTAATGAATTGAGAGCAGTTTCTCCATCTTTGAAGAACTCTATATAATTGGAAAAATCTACCATTTTCATTACCCTATCGGTAAGATAAGTATAAATTGGGTCATCATCTATGACACAAACGTGATTAAATTTAGGCATCTTTTGAGAGGAATATTGATTGTTTTAAATAACTTGTAAGTGTTTTATATTGCAAAAATAACTAGCATTTTACTAAAAATCAAATATCGTCTTCATTTTCTATATTTTCAAACCATTGTTTCAGTCTTTCAGGCGTAATTGGTTTGACTACATAATTGGTCACTAAAGAATACTGCTTCGCCTTATCCATATCAGCAGGGTCAATGGAAGAAGTAACAATATAAATGATAATTTTTTGTGTGTTTGGAGTCATAAACTCATCCAAAAACTGCCAGCCGTCCATAATAGGCATATTCAAATCTAAGAATATAATTTCAGGTACGTTTGTATTTGATTCTACTCTAGGTTTGAGTGCTGCTAGAGCCTCTTTTCCATTTTTGAATATTTCTATATATCCTGCAAAATCCCCTTTTTCCATAATCTTACGAGTAGTAAAGGTATAAATATGGTCGTCGTCTATGATACAGACATGTTTAAACTTTGGCATTTTTGAGATAAATTTTAAATGTTGTTCCTTTATTTACTTCGCTCTCTACTTCTACTTTTCCTCCTAATGCTTCTATTTGATTTTTGGCAATGAAAAGTCCGATTCCACGAGCATCTTCTCTTTCGTGAAAAGTTTTGTACATACCAAAAAGTTTTTTACCGTGTCTATTCAAATCAATTCCTAATCCGTTGTCTTTAATGGAAAAGCAAACAAAATACGGATTTTCTTCTGATTCAATAGAAATAATAGGCTTTCTTTCATCTGAACGATACTTTATAGAATTAGTCAGAAAATTCAGTAGTATACTTTCCAAATAAGCAGGAATAGCTTCCACTTCTACATCCTTACTTACTTTATTTGTAATTTTTGCTTGAGTAGCATCAATTTGACTGCGTATGGACAAATATGATTTTTCTATATACTCATACAAATTTAGAGGTTCAATGTTTTCTCTTACCTCATTTTGCATAACCACAATATCAGTTAGGTAAGACAATGTTTCTTGTAGATTATCCGACGACTGCACCAAAAGAGGAAAAAAATCATCTTCTATCAGATTCGGATTTTCTAGTTTCATCATAGCAATTAACATAGAAAAATTACTCGTATGCGAACGAAGATTGTGCGATACAATATGTGCAAAGTTAAGCAATCTTTTATTTTGTGCAAGTGTCGTTTCTAACAATAGCTTTTTCTCTGTAATATCAGTCAGTTGAGAAACAAAATGAAGAGGATTTCCAGCATCATCTTTCATCATCGAAACGCTAAGCAGCACCCAAACCATTTCTCTGTTTTTATTAAAATAGCGTTTTTCCATCTGATAACTTTCTGTTCTTCCTTGTACGAGTGCTTCCAGTAATTTCAAATCTAAGTCCAAATCTTCAGGATGCGTAATATCTTGAAAGGTAATTTCTGATAACTCTTCCTTCGTATAACCCAACATTGCACAAACTTGCTGATTTACTTGTAACCATTTTCCCTCCAAACTAATGAGAGCCATTCCGTTGGGCGCAAACTCAAAGGTTTGTCTAAAGAGTTCTTTTTGTCTTTCTAGTTCGTTTCTTCTTTTTACATCTATATCTATGTTTTGAAAAAGTCCGTATAATCTTTTACATTTTCCATCTTCAAATTCAGTTATTCCTATGGCTCGTGTCCAGATAAAATTTCCTTTTGCTGTCTTTATCTGAACTTCTACATCATAATTTGTTCCTTCTTGTATGGCTTTGGTATAGTGTTCTTTTATAATCTGACGACTTTTTCCTTCTCTAAAAAAGTCGATTCCTTCTTCTAAGGTAGGATTATAATCTCCCTCTACTTCGTGTATTTTGCGAGTAACTTTGCTCCATATTACAGTTTGTGTTTCTAAGTCCACTTCCCATATTCCCATTTGAGCAGCAGCCTTAATTCTGTTAAGAACTACTTTATACTTCTTCAAATCGTCTTTATGAGTAGCTAATTTAGCTAATAATTGTTCATTGCTTAATTCCACTTCTTTATCCATTTTGTTTTCTTCTATCATAATTCATCTGATTTTAAGTTACAACAATCTCAAACGGTTTTTGTCTTTTCTTTTAATAGAGTTAAGAATATCAATGAAGCAAATTTTCTAAAAAAATCCGTGGTGTAGTTACTTTTCGGCTTGATAAATCAAGCCTCTACGTCTTTAAATGTAACACCTAAAAAGCAGCGAAGCTAATTTGATTTGTCAAGTTGGTTTTCTTAAGATTCAAATTCTTTTAATTCATAAAGTTTATGTTTCAGAGAAACAATAGGAGTAACATTTGTAAATAAACAACTAGTTGCCAAATTTTATTCTGTGCAATCGTCTTTTTTTTCATAAAATAGGGTTTGCGAGTCCTATTCTATGGAAAAGCAAACTATTATTTTGCCCAAAACAAGTTTATATGTAGAAATTGGAAAACGTCATTCACATTGATAGAAAACAATAGTTATTTCATATATTTCATTTATGAGAGTTATTTTTTGAGTAAATATGAAGGTAAAAATTGTTTATCTAATAAAAAAAACGCAATTTTGCATCTTTATTTTTATGAGACGGTCGGCAATCGTCTTTCGGCAATTTAATTTATACAAAAAAATGAAATCTTTAGAAATTATCGGTTATTACCGAAAAGAAAATCAAATGGGTGCAAAAGCTGCTCATTTGTTGCGTTTAGAAGGTTATGTACCTTGCGTATTATATGGAACAGAAGAAAATAAGCATTTTTATGTGCCTAATATTTTGTTTCGTGATTTGATTTATACTTCAAAAGTACATACTGTAGTATTAAATATTGAAGGTGATATTTTTAATGCTATCGTTCAAGATTATCAAACACATCCAGTAAGTGATGTTATGATGCATACTGATTTTCTTTTAATGAAAGAAGATAAGCCTGTCAAAATCGATGTTCCTGTTACTTTAGTTGGTCGTTCTTTGGGCGAGCAAAAAGGTGGTCGTATGGTTTTGAAGATGCGTAAACTGAAAGTAAAAGCACTTCCAGCTAATCTTCCTGATACAATTGAAGTAGATGTTACCAAATTAGAATTAGGAAAATCTATCAAACTTTCTGAAATCGGAGAGCGTTCTTACGAAATCTTGAATAGTCCTTTAGTTTCTATTGCAACCGTTACTGTTCCTCGTACACTTCGTACAGGTGGTGGCGTAGATGGCGAAGAATTAGAAGGCGAAGAAGAAGAAGGAGCAGAAGGTGCAGAAGGAGAAGCAGCAGCAGAATAGTAGTAAAATTATTTTCTGTTTTTAATAATTGATTTTATTGAAATAGAAATATGTTTATAGTAGATATCAAAGAAATCCATTAGAAAATACGTTTTCTGATGGATTTTTTTGTTCTATTTCTGACCTACTATTCAAGATTACTACTCTTCATCGTATAAAATGATACTTTTATGATTTTCTTTCTTCTGATAGGATAGATTTGTTGAAAAAGATAATTGATTTAGTAGGAGTAGATCGTATCGGCATTGTGATAGAGGAGATAGAGAAGAAGTCTCAGTGCAGCTAATTTATTGGTCATAAATGGCTCAAATACTTGAAGGACAAAGGTATAGATTTTTGTATGCGTGTTCCTAAATATCAGCAAATTAAAATATGATAAAGTCTATATAGCAAAGCACTCATTATCAAGCAATTAAAATAGTAGTATAGAGTAAAAAATACCCTATTTCTAAAAATAAAAATAGGGTAATTTTAAAACATATTTATCACAAACAAAACCCACGAACTTATTCGTGGGAGTGTTATGAAACTCTACCGTTGCTCGTATCCCTACGAGCGACATTCTATTTAAATTAAGCTTCTTGAGGAATTTGTTTTTTCTCTCTTGTATCAACAGCTTGCCTTCCGATACTGTTATAATAGGTTTTCAAATTTTCCATTTGTTCCAAATCAAATACATTTCTTCCATCAAAAATAACTCTGTCTTTCATAATAGAAAACGTTTTGTCAAAATCTGGAGTACGGAAAACGTTCCATTCAGTAACAATAATCAAGGCATCAGCATTTTTGAGTGCGTTATACTGGTTTTCCTCAAAAGAAACTCTCTCATCTCCTTCATATTGCTCGTGTACATTTTCCATTGCTTCTGGGTCAAAAGTAGCAACTGTCGCACCTGCTTCTATAAGTTCATCAATGATATACAAAGCTGGAGCTTCTCTAATATCGTCTGTACTTGGTTTGAAGGCTAATCCCCACATGGCAAAATGTTTTCCTGTCAAATCTTCACCATAAAACGACTTTATTTTATCTACCATCACTACTTTTTGGCGTTCGTTTACTTTCATTACCGAACTCAAAATCTTAAATTCATATTTATTCTCATTCGCTGTTCTTTCCAAAGCCTGTACATCTTTTGGAAAACAACTTCCACCATAACCTATACCAGCAAACAAAAATCGTTGCCCAATACGTGTATCAGAACCCATTCCTTTACGCACATAATCCACATTTGCACCTACAAGCTCACAAATATTTGCAATCTCATTCATAAAACTAATACGAGTAGCGAGGTAAGAATTGGCAGCATATTTTGTCATTTCAGCCGAACGCTCGTCCATAAAAATAACTGGATTTCCTTGTCTTACATACGGATTATACAATTTCTCCATTACCTTCTTAGCTCGCTCCGAAGACGTACCAACGACCACTCTATCGGGTTTCATAAAATCATCAACGGCTACACCTTCTCTCAAAAATTCTGGATTAGAAACGACATCAAACTCCGTTTTTGCATTCTTTGCAATAGCAGCATGTACACGCTCAGCAGTACCAACAGGAACAGTACTTTTATCTACAATCACTTTATAATCTGTAATCATTTTTCCTAACTGCTCAGCTACACCCAAAACATACGAAAGGTCAGCAGAACCATCTTCCCCTGGAGGAGTAGGAAGTGCTAAGAAAATAATTTCGGCATCTTTGATTGCTTCTTCTAAATTGGTCGTAAAAACGATGCGTTCTTGTTTGATATTTCGCTCAAACAAAACTTGTAAACCCGGTTCGTAGATCGTTAGTTTACCAGATTTAAGACGATTTACTTTACTCTCATCAATGTCAACACAAATTACTTGATTTCCAGTTTCTGCAAAACAAGTTCCCGATACCAAACCTACGTACCCTGTACCAATGACTGCTAATTTCATATATATAAAATAATTTTGAAATAATTAAAAAAGAAATAAACAAAACGGATTTTTGATTGAAAAATAGAAGAAGTAAAATCAAAGTAAACATTCCGTTTTGTATTTAGAATGACAAAGATACGAAAAGTAGGTTTTTTAGAAGGACTTTTTGGAAAGAAATGTTTTATCTTAATAATTCAGCATAATCAATTTCGTCAAATTCAAGTTCTAACTGTTTTTCTATTTCACAATTATTTATAATTAACGCAACACTTTTTATTTTATCAGCAGCAATCATCAAATGATATGATGCATCAGTTTTGTTAGTTATCTCTTCAAAAACAGCAATTCCCTTTTGCTGATCTATAATATGTATTATCAGTTCTCTGTTTCGTTGGTTAATACCTGTTAGCTCAAAAGAATAAGTTTTATCATCAATTTTTCTTTGAGTTATAATCTTGTTGGCTACTGCGCCTTCGCCTGTCCAGTCTATAAACGTACTATCACTAAAAGAAGCTTTATAGGAAAAGTAGGAATCACAAGGTTTATAGGCGTAGAATCTATTTACAAACTGTTTTAAGGAAACCCATTTTATCAAACTAATTATGGGTGTTTTAATTCTTAAGTTTGTGTTATCTTTCTGCAAGTACTTTATGGAGTAAGCATAATTTTCACTACTAAAATCAGTAAAACTAGTTATTGAATCATAAAATCTACTATTCTTGTCTTTATCAAAATAGATAGATTGAGCAGATCTGACTGAAGTGCTATATTGTATAAAACTTGTATCAGGTTCACTCCAATTACTTTCTTGCTCATTTGTTTTTGTAGCTGTTTGCTTGATTTCTCTTATAGATTTGTTCTCAGTACAAGAAAAAAAGAGAATAAATATGGAAAATAATAAGGTTTTTAAATAGTTCATTTTCTAAATTTAAAATAATTTACGGTCTTTTCTTACTTCTCTTTGCCACTCAACAGGATTTTCTATAGTAGAAAATGATTTAATTTTTGTCAAATTATTTATTACTGTTCTTTTATCTTTTATTGAGTTAGTAGAAATCGCATTTGGCTTCTCAGATATATCATTAGGAAAAATACCTATTTTCTCAGCAAATTTTAAAAGGATTTCTAAATCTTTTTCGTTCGAATAATTCAAAGTTATCTTATTCATAGAATTTTATTTTTCGTAGGCATTACAACATTTGTATCTATCAGAAATTTCTTTTCCATTCATTACGCATGTTTAAAAGTTCTTGTTCTATATTTAATTTGAGAGGAGAAAGAATACCATAATATTTTTTTGGGTCAAATGGAATTACTTCAATAATAGTAGGATTTACGCTCTCATTAGTTTCGTTAGGAAAAATACCTATTGTTTCGGCAAATTTCAAAAGAAGCTCTAAATCTTTTTTATCCGAATAATTTAAAGTTATGGTGTTCATATAATTTCATTTTTAATCAAAATAGTATTTATTCTAATTTTACGAATCTGTAAGCTAAAAAGTTGAATAAAAAATAAAAAATAAAAATTAGGAAATAATCTTTTCCAATTCATCAGCTATTTTTCTATCATTCGAAAGACGAGGAACTTTATTTTGTCCTCCTAATTTTCCGATAGATTTCATGTAGGTTTGAAAACCGTCAGCAGGAAGAGAGCGAATAACCAACTTTCTCAAAATAGAACCTTTTATCAAATCATAATAATACGAATTTAATTCTTGTAACTTATTATCCAAATCAGTTGAAAATTTCTCTAAATCATTTGGCTTGTTTTCAAAAGCAATAAACCATTCGTGATACGGAAGACCACCTTCTTTTGGCGTAACTTGTGGCGCAACACTAAATTCTGTCGTTCTAGTTTCTGGATTTTTGTCCAATGCAAAACGCAACGCCTGTTCGACTTCGCTTCCAATTACGTGTTCGCCAAAAGCAGAAATAAAATGCTTTATTCTACCAGAAAAAATAATTTTATACGGATTTTTACTTACAAATTTGATTGTATCTCCAATGCTATATCCCCAAAGTCCTGCATTACTATTCAAAATCAAAGCATAATTTTTATCTAATTCTACTTCCGAAATGCTCAAACGAGGAGGATTTTCATCGTAGAAATTTTCAGCAGGAACAAATTCAAAGAAAATTCCACTATTCAAAAGTAATAAAAGAGAGTTGTCGTGTTGAGAGTTTTGATACGCAAAAAATCCTTCTGAAGCTGGAAAGGTTTCGATAGAATCTATTTTTTCTCCAATAGACTCATAAATTTTATTGCGATAGGGTTCAAAATTAACTCCTCCATAAACAAATAAATCAAAATTTGGGAAAATTTCTTTGATACGCTTTCCGTTTGTTTTTTCGTGTAAACGGTCAAAATACATTTGTACCCAAGGAGGAATACCAGAAATCAAAGACATATCCGAATGAATCGTTTCTTCAATTACTTTTTCTAATTTTTGTTCCCAATCTTCTATGCAGTTTGTTTGATAAGACGGTTTTTGATTGCTTCGCAGATAAGAAGGAATATGATGGTTTACAATTCCAGAAAGTCTACCTAATGGAATACCTGCTTTTTGTTCCAAAACAGGACTACCAGAAAGAAAAATAAGACTTTTATCTAAAAACTGACTTTTTCCAGTTTCATTAATGTAGCAAAGCAAAGCATCTCTAGCTGAATTGATATGATTTGGAATAGAATCTTTTGTAATCGGAATGTACTTTGTGCCTGATGTAGTTCCTGAAGTTTTGGCAAAATACAAGGGTTTTCCTTTCCAAAGAACGTTTTGTTCTCCTTTCAAAATACGGTCAATATAAGGACGCAAATCTTCGTAGTCATTTATGGAAACATGCTTTTTGAAGTCTTCATAATTTTTGATGTCGCCAAAATTATGGTCTTTTCCAAAGGCTGTATCTTTTGCTTGTGAAACTAATTTCTGCAACCATTGGTGTTGAATTTTTTCCGAATTTTGAATCCATTTTTTTTGCTGGCTAACAATATATGCAGCCAATGGACGAGAGAGAAGAGAACGAATCATAATTTAGTGTATATGTCGCTCGTGAGGACACAAGCAACGGTATGTTTTCCCAAAATTTATAACTAAAAAATAAATCTATAATCTTACTTTTAGTATCGAATTTATCTTTTAAATAAAAATCCCACCATTGCTCGTGTCCTCACGAGCGATATACAAATACAAAAGTTAATTCAGACGTGGGTCTGTTGGATAATTAGAATAAACTTTATATTTTCCTCCCATTTCCTTCAAAATAGCGTTCCAAAGTTCTTCTGGTTCGTGTTCGAACATAATTTTTGGATCTACTTTCGAAATAATCCACGTATTATTTTCTAGCTCTGCTTCTAATTGTAATTCTGACCACCCACTATAACCGACAAAGAAACGACAATTTTGTTCCGAAACTTTCCCTTTTAAAGCTAGTTCTTGAAGGTCATCAAAATCTCCTCCCCAAAAAATCTCTTCCGAAATAATAAGCGAACCATTAATTTGAGAAATGTTATGTAGAAAGTGCATTGTGTTCTGCTCAACGGGTCCTCCTACAAACAATTTATTCTCAATTTCTAATAAATCAGTTGCTTCACTTACACTAATATCAGTTTCACGATTGACTACCAAACCAAAAGCACCTTCTTCTGAATGCTGACAAATTAAGATTACAGTTCTGTCAAAATTTGGGTCGTCTAGTAAAGGTTCTGCTAACAAGAAAAAACCTGCTTCTACAGAATTTGTATCATTAAAAGGAGAGTCAAAAAATTGCATAAAAAGGAATGGGAATGGAGATTAGGGATTGGGAAATGGAGAATTACAAATAGGGAATAGGGAATATGGATTAGGAAATTACAAATGAAAATTATAATAACTTGTATAATTTATTAATTGTTCATTTTCCATAACGTTGGGTTTGCAAACCCAACGTTATGGAAAAATAAATCTATCTACTCAAAATTATTAATCCTTATAAAAATGATTTACAATCTCTAATCTATTATTAACAAAACGCAGTAAAGGAACGAGTTGGTTGTCATTTGAGCCGTAATAATTTTGTCCTATCATTACTTTACCCTCTCTAAAACGCTCTTTTTTCAACTGACTTTCAAAGTTTACTCCGTATTTATGCAGCGTTTTTCCAAAAAAGTAAAGCGATTCGTAACCTACATACGCATATTCGGAAGGCAAAAGATTTGTTGTATTGATATATTTTGTAATAAATTCTTTACTTTTCAAAGGACTAATATAATCTGTATAAATAAAAAATACAGACCTATCCATAAAATCATTCATATCTATCTGGTCAAATTTGAGCCAGTCTTTATCAATAAAAAGAGGAATATCAACCATAGCAGTTTTCAAAACACTAATCACAGAGCCTGCAACTGCCAGCTCCGAACTAGCAACAAAAATATGTGCAGTTGTATCTCCTTCTGGTTTTTTGAACTCTTCGCCTTCTTTCAAACGTGCTGGTTTTGAAGCAATTGGTTTTAATAAAGAATTAATTCTATTGAATGTATTTTTTCCTGCACTTACTTTCTCAAACACCATTATTTTTCCTCCTTTTTGTTCTACCTTTCTTTTATAAGCAAACGCTAAAGTAGAATCTTTACGAGAATCTCCATAAATAATATAAGCCTTATTTGCGTTTAGAGAATCAAAAGAATAATCAGCAACTGCTTTTGCCTGCGTGTAATAGCTTGGTTCGAAAAGATAGGTGTTTCTATTTCCTTCAATGAGTTCGGGTGTATAAGAAAGAGGATTTACCATACTTATTCCGTTCTGTTGAGCAAATTCTGAAACGATAGGAAATGTAGTCGGATACAAATGGACGAAAAAACATATCAATATTTTTCATAGCCGAAAGACCAACCAAACGCCTAACATTATTCGCATCATTTTCTGTATCAAAAGGTAACAAATTAATTGTAATTCCTTCATTTTTTAAGTCTTCTTGAGCTACTTTCATTCCCTCGTACAAATCCAAAAACGATTGTACTTCACGAGCAGAGCTTTCATTTTGCAACCTAAAAGGAAGCATTACAGCTATATTATATTCTTTCTTTTTTACTGCTTTTTCAGGCGTAGAAGTTTGCTTTTTTTGATACGGCGAAGTATAGCCATACGCAAATTCAATTTGTTTCAATAGTTTTTTATCTTCATCTGAAAGTGCATTCTGTGAGCTTTGTTGTGCGATTTTGTCAGCCAAAACTTCTGATAAAGTACGGTCTTTTGAGAATTTTTGATACAATAATTTTAACTCTGCAACTGATTTTTGGGGTAAAAATGTTTCTTTCAAAGTTTGTACAGGAGTACGTAATTTTGAGCCTTTTATTGATTCTAGCCAGCTCATAGCCTGTAGTGATTGGTCTTTTTCGAAAGCAATTACGCCTCCCAAATAGAGCATTTCTTGAAACTGATCGGCAGGAAGACTTGCTTCTTTTGCTTTTATTAAAAGCTCACTAATCTTTGTATAAGCTGTTGCCAAATCACCACTTTTATAACTTGCCATTGAGTATAAATAACTTGCAGGAAAAAAGAATCCATTAGTTGGGTCTTCTTGCATTGCCATTATTAAACTCTGACGAGCAGCAGGATAATTTTTATTAGAAAGCTCGGTTTTACCTTTTTGGTAATAACTCTCATAATCTACTTGAGCAAAAGAAGATAAAGGCAAAAAAGTGAATAGCAAACCTACTATTACACTCAAAAATAAAGTAAAATTAAGACGCATACTTGATTGGAGATTGGGGATTAAAGATTGGTAATGAAATTAGTTAGTGTATTTATTCTGAATTCTAAAATCTGACTTCTAACTTTGTTTAACTGGTAATGAAATTAGTTAGTGTATTAATTTTAGTTCTAACTTCTAAAATCTGACTTCTAACTTTATTTTACTGGTAGCTGATAGGGTACAAATTTGCTTACATCTTGTCCGTATCGATATAATTCTCTTACAATAGAAGAACTAATAAAGGTATATTCTGGAGAAGTAATCAAAAATACGGTTTCAATATCTGAATCTACATGTTTATTGGCTTGTGAAATTGGTGTTTCGTATTCAAAATCAGTCGTGTTTCTTATTCCACGCAAAATAAATCTTGCTCCGTTTTTCTTTGCAAAAAGAGCCGTTAATTCTGAATAGACTTGTATTTCTATTCTGTCTTCATCTTTGAATGTTTCTTGAATCATTTTTTCCATTGTTTTGATAGAGAAAAAACGCTTTTTTGTACTATTAAATCCAATAGAAATAATAATTTTATCAAAAAGAGGAAGTCCACGCCGTACTACATCTTCGTGTCCTTTTGTAAATGGATCAAAAGAACCAGGGAAAATGGCAATGCGTGAAATAGGCTGTATTTGTGTGTTATTTTCTTCCATAATAAATTATACTTTTAAAATGAAAGACAGTTGAAAACTGTCTTCTACTTTTACATTGAATGTAAATAATCTAATTGTTTGTCTTTTATCTTAAAATCATCTAAAGACAGGAATTCTTCCCAAAACGGATTTTGAGGCAATGCAGCAACACAAATTATTGGTTCTTTTTTGACAGGATGAATAAAATTAATTCGTCTTGCATGAAGATTTATATTTCCATCTTCATTTACTTTTTTATAGCCATATTTTACATCGCCACGAATAGGACAACCAATGGCAGCCAATTGAACACGAATTTGATGAGGTCTGCCCGTTAGAGGTGTAACTTCTAACAAATGAAACATATTCAATTTTCCGACATATCTATATTTGAGTTCTGCTCGTTGTGCTTTTCCTTGTGGGTTGTCGTAGGCTTGTGTAGTGTTTGTTCTGGTATCTTTTTCTAAATAATGGACAAGTTTGTCCTCTTTATTCGGAGGTCTTCGCTTCACAACTGCCCAATATACTTTATTGATTTCTCTATCTCTAAAAAGTTTGGACATACGTTCTAGTCCTTTTGAAGTTTTGCCAAGCACCACAACGCCACTTACAGGACGGTCTAGGCGATGCACCAAACCACAAAAAATATTCCCTGGTTTGTCGTACTTTTCTTTTATATATTCTTTTGCCACATCTACCAACGAATCATCGCCTGTATTATCGCCCTGTGAGAGCAATCCTGCTGCTTTATTGACGATAAGTAAATGATTGTCTTCGTAGATAACTCGGAACAGTTTTTCTGTAATTGCCATTTTGTCTGTTTCTTGTAGTAATATAAATTCACACAAAAATACAGATTATTTGTTTAAAAAAATGGATAAGAAACAATTACGAATTATAAATTATAAATTACGAGTGTAATTTGTTTGTAATCAGATAATTATAACTTAAAATTGTTTGATTTAGTGAGAAAAAATATTCCTACTACTTGATAGTAACTAATTCGCATTATACCCAAAAACACGACTTAATAAAGTTACTTTCCACCAGTTTTCTCTTTCTATGATTATTTGATTATCAGTTGTGGACTTAAATATATCCAAAATTGAAAATCGAAAGTTCTCTTTTATATAATCAAATTCTAAGTTTTTGAGTTCTTTATTTCCTCCATTCCCTGTTTTTACATAAGATTTCCAACGGTTCAAAATCATTTCTTCTCCATAAACTGAACCTACATATTTCTTTCCATTCGAAATATCTGTAATCAAATAAACTCCTTTTTGGTTTCTCAATGCAGTTTTCCAACTTTCCTTTGTGATTACTCGTGAAAGTTCAGACCAAGAAATATTTACTTTATCATAACCTGGAAAAATATCATTATCAAAAATGGAAGGCAGAATTTGTTCTATTTCGCAATCATCAATTACTGATTCTGCTTTGCGTACCATATTTTGCGATTTGTTCTTAAACTTTATTATTAATCGTCCAAAATATTTTTCGTATTCGGTTAATGTTTCATATTCATAACCAATTCCGTTTTGAATATTCAAATCCTTCGTTATTTTTCCAATATGAAATAAAAGCCATAGATTTTCACTACTTTTTATGCGAATAAAACCTACTGTAATTTGTCCAGCTTTATAAGATTTCATTTTGTTGTAATTCCAATATTGCCCTTCAAGTAAAGTTGCAGTATTATTGTTTTTAAACATTTCTATTGGATTCCAATTTCCCTCAAACATCAAATTAAATCTAATTTTGACGTTATCCAGATTATCTAACTTTAAAATATCGTTTAATTTAATGGGATTCATATTGGTTTGCTTTTTATTTAGTATATTGATATAGGGTTTTTACAATTATGTTTCTTCTCAAGACACTATTCTGTCTGTGTAGGTCTGATTCAATATTACTGATTTTAGTTCATTATTAGACTATCTTGTGTGTAGAATTTCTCAAATGAACACTATGTTTGTTGTTGGTCATCGTAACGGCAAGCTGAAACTAAAGACCAACAACTCACACACCCACAGAAATCAATCACTTTTTCAAAACTTTATTGGTATACTGACCCTTCCACCAAAAAAAGTGAAAAATGAATCAAGACGAAACAAGAGAAGAACACCTATATATAGGTTTTTTCACAGCTACTATTTTGAAATGGCAAAAACTACTCAAACCTCATAAATACAAACAAATTATTTTAGATAGTTTGAAGTATTTGGTAGAACAGAAAAAAGTAAAGGTCTATGCTTTTGTGATTATGCCAAATCATATTCATTTACTTTGGAAAATAAGTAAGCCCTATCTTCTTGAAAACGTACAACGAGATTTTTTGAAGTTTACAGGACAGGCGATGTATCGTGATTTACTCAAAAACAATAAAGACATATTAGCTCTTTTTAGAGTAGATTTGAAAGATAGAAAATACCAATTTTGGAAGCGTAACTCTCTTACTACTTTTCTCTATTCAAGAAAAGTAATCGAACAGAAATTAGATTACATCCATAATAATCCAGTACAAGGAAAATGGGAGTTAGCAGAATCGTTAGATAAATATCCTTATAGTTCATACAATTTCTATGAATTTGATGATACAACTACATATCCTTTTCTGACTCATTATATGGAAGACTTTGAATAAAAATCTGTTTTTTTTTTGATTTGAGTTTTTTGGTTTTGTAGAAAGTGATTAGATTTGTGTGAGTATGTCTGTTGTTGGTCATCGTAACGGCAAGCCGAAACTAAAGACCAACCTTTATATTAGCATGATCAAAAAGAGGAAGTATTTAATGAAAAAAAGTCAGTTGAATTCTCTCGTAAATGTTGTATTTTTACAAGAATTCATCACAAGAGTAAACATCCTATAAGACCAACCAGATACTGGAAATCTATCCGTTGAAAGAGGAGTTACTCTTGTTCTTTTAGTTTAAACTCGTATAGAATGTCGGGACACCAAGCCCATTATCAAGGTAATGAGTACAACTAAACGATGAATTTTGTAAATTATGTAGCACCCAAAGATACAAAAAAATGGAAAAAAAATATTTTTATTTCGTAGGCATTGATATTAGTAAAGAACACTTAGATTTTGCGATTTATCACGATGGAAAAGTGCATTACCATCAAAGAATAGCGAATCAACAGGAAGTGATTGAAAGCTATCTTCAAGAACAACTTAGCAAAGAAGTTAGTTTTGAAAACACCTTGTTTTGTATGGAAAATACAGGTATCTACACGCAGCTTCTTTTGCGTGTTTTAATAGCTCAAGGCTGCTCTATTTGGTTAGAACACGCTATGGAAATCAAACAATCTATGGGGGTAGTGAGAGGTAAAGATGATAAAATAGATGCCCAAAGGATCGCCCACTATGCTGCTCGTTTTCAAGATAAAGTACGCTTATACACACCTGCAAAGAAAAGTTTAGAGAAGCTCAAAGTATTTCAAACTCTTAGGAATAGACTTGTAAAAGTTCAAAAACAACTCAAAACACCTCTTAAAGAAAGTAAGTCATTTTTAGAAGAGGAGATGTTTACACTTTTAGATAAGAACTCTAGAGTTATTTTAGAACAACTCAAAAAACAAATTAAGACCGTAGAACTACAAATCAAAACTATCATTGAGCAGGACGAAGTACTCAAAAGAATATTTGAATTAACTACTTCTGTTAGAGGTGTAGGGCTAGTAACGGGACTAGCCGTTATTATAGCCACAGGAGCGTTTAAAGATATAAATTGTCCTAAAAAGTTTGCTTGTTATGCAGGAGTTGCTCCTTTTGAGAATAGCTCTGGAAAATTTAAAGGAAAAGCTAAGGTATCCTACATTGCAAACAAAAAAATGAAGGCTCTATTACAAACCTGTGTAACAAGTACGCTTAAATATGAAGGCGAATTCAGAGAATATTTCGATAGAAAAAAAGCTGAAGGTAAAAAATCAAGAGTGGTAATGAATGCCATCAGAAATAAGATTATTCAAAGAATATTCGCCTGTGTTAAAAGTGGACAAAAGTACCAAGAAAATTATCAATTTAATTTGTAATTGTCATAGAATTCAACGGTAAGTACAATAATCGTCCAAGTTTGATTTCTTTTGGACTTTATTTAGTCTTCTCTGTCTAATATTTTAATAATCTATAAAATAACTTTTTCTAAAAGTTAATAGAAACAAGGTATCAGACTTACAAAAAATGAAATCAATGATGCAGTAAACCACTTTTTCCATTCTCTTGAATCACTCGTTGAATGCAATATTACTGCTACAATCAGATTTATCGAAATGATAGAAACTATTCCTATCACTAAGACTATGAGTTTTTCCTTTTCTATTTTGACGATATCAAAAAAGAAATATAGAAGAAACACTAAAATAAGATTTGTAAATAGTATTACTGACCAAGTTTTGGTTCTCTTTGACATAACTTTTTCTTCTCTATCCAACATAAACACATTTATTTAAAGGTTTTATAAAAAAGGAGTTATCAATTTGTCAATATTAAAAAATGAATAAGTAGCTTTACTAATTCCATACAAAACCAAACCTATCAAAACCATTACAATCCACTTTTTCCAAAAAACAGGAGAGAAAAGTAATGAGAAAAAACATAATACAAAGTTACAAATTAACATAAAGAAAGAAAGAGTATTAATGAAAAAATGTAATTGTATTAAAACAGGATAATCGTGTCCTATTACTGAAAGAGTATGAAAAAACGAATATGTTTTACTACTGCTTATCAAAACAAGTATTCCATTAGCAGCCAAAACAACAAACCACGAATTTTTCCAGAAGTTTTGCTCTTTTTTTTGTTCTTCTCTGTCTAGTATTTTATCCATAATGATTATATGCTTTTTATAAAAATCAAAAAATCTTGCTCACTAAATTAAAAATTTATACAAATTAAGATAGTAATTCAATAAGTAAATCAAAAATCAAGTTTTTCCAAATCTACTAAAAAGGCTATAAAAACAGACAACGCAAGAATTACAAAGCCAATTACAATCATTATAAGCCAATTTTTCCAACGTTCTTTAGAGAAAAATAGAGAAACAATTAATGCTAAAATATTTACTCCTATTATAGCAAAACACAAAAGCATAATACTTCCTCCTATCATATCTGCTACTGGAAAAGTTATGCTATCGGAAGTTGAAAAAAATATCCAAATACAAAAAATAATCATACTTATAAAAAGAATACCATTGGTAATCAAAACAGGTTTCCAAGAGTTTTTTATTTCTTTCTTTTCTTCTAAATCTAATATTGGTTGCATAAATTTTGTGAAATATAAAATTGAGTAAGTAACCAACAGAACAATTTTTCAAATTATTCTACCGTTGTACTACAAAAATGCGAAATATTTTGTATCTTAATTAAATTAAAAGCAATATAAAATCTTGTATCTAATCTACAATATAACTTTTTTAATAAAAAAATAGATTAAATACATATTTTTCTAAGCTACACATTTAAAACTTCTACTATTGAATCTATTTTATCAAATTTGTATAATTTGAATGATTAATTAATCAAAATTAATTAATATATTGCTTATTCAATTAGGTAAGCTAGAAAAAATAAATCAAAAATTGTATTTTAATAAACTTTTTCTAACTTAGCCTTTTGTAAAATAGATTGCTAAGACAAATTTTTCTAAATTACTTTTCCATAACGTAGGGGTTTGAAAACTCTACGTTATGGAAATAGAAAGGAAATGTATGAAACTTTCATTTATGTAATTACTGTTTTTTATCAAAAAGTAAATAGTTACATAAATTGAAAATACATACAAAATATTCTACATATAAAAACGCAATTATACTTTAAATTTATAATTACTATTATTTTTTATCTGTAACAAAAAATACTATCCAAAACACGCATCAACTCACACAAATACACTAAAAATCTATGTCTGTGGCTACGTCGCTTCCAAAAATTTTGTTTGAGGGAGTAAACTCAATCATTTATTACCGAGATACCAGCGAGTGGAATACGCCTGTTATTATTAAGGTTATCAAAAATGATTTTCCGACTCCTACGCAGCTTATTCAGTTTAATAATGAGTATGAATTTACCAAAAACCTCAAAATTGAGGGAATTAGAAAGGCATACAAAAAAGATAAACTAGAAGGTAAGCCTGCTCTTGTATTGGAGTATTTTTCTGGCATTACATTCAAAAAAACATTTTTTGAAAACTCTTGGACGTACAAAGATTTTTTGAAAGTAGCTATAAATATAGCTGAAGCACTCGGACAAGTGCATCAAAATCATATTATTCACAAGGATATAAATAGCAACAATGTTCTTGTAGATTTCTCAACACATCGCATCAAAATTATTGATTTTGGTATTTCTTCACGCATAGATACTCGTGTGCAAGACCTCCGAAGTCCAGATGCTTTGGAAGGAACGCTGGCTTATATCTCGCCAGAACAAACAGGCAGAATGAACCGTGCCGTCAATTACCGTTCTGATTTGTATTCATTGGGAATTGCGTTTTATGAGATTTTGACAAACAAATTACCATTTACGGCTGCTGATTCTATTGAGCTGGTGCATTGTCATTTGGCACAAAAACCACAACCTCCTCATCAAGTAAATCCGTCTGTTCCTCGTGTTCTTTCCGAAATTGTGATAAGACTTTTGGAAAAAAATGCAGAAGATAGGTATCAATCTGCTTTTGGATTAAAACACGATTTGGAACTTTCTTTAAAAGGATTTATTGCTAATGGAAATGGAAAAATTGATTACTTTAATTTAGCCGAAGAAGATTATTCAGACCGTTTTTCTATTCCACAAAAATTGTATGGTAGAGAAGATGAAGTAGAATTATTACTTAATTCTTTTGAACGAGTTTCAAATGGTGCAACCGAACTTGTATTAGTAGAAGGATACTCTGGAGTAGGAAAAACGTCTTTGGTAAATGAAACCCACCGTTCAATTACCGAAAAGCGAGGATATTTTATAAAAGGAAAATTTGATCAATATCAAAAAAATGTTCCTTACTCAGCTATTATTCAAGCCTTAAACGAATTCATAGAATATCTTCTTACAGAAAGTAAGGAATCATTAGTAGAGTGGAAGCGAAAAATAAATAAAGTGTTGGGCGATAATGGACAAATTCTTTTAGATGTACTTCCCAACTTAGAAATGATTATTGGAAAACATGAGAATGTACAAGAACTTCCTCCTAACGAAGCAAAAAATCGTTTTAATTATATTTTCAAATCGTTTATTCGTGTAATTAGTCAGAAGAAACATCCGATTGTACTTTTCGTAGATGATTTGCAATGGGCAGATGGAGCTTCTTTGAATTTGTTGAAAGTCTTGATGACAGATAGCGAAAACCGTCATTTGCTTATTATTGGGGCGTATCGTGATAATGAAGTTACTTCTGCGCATCCTCTAATGATAATGGTGAAGAGCTTGCAAGAACAAGATGCACCTGTAAGTTCGATTGTGTTGGATAATTTGGGATATGAAGATATTGAGAAATTAATTACAGAATCTCTAAAAGCACAAATTCTCCAAGTAAAACAGCTTTCATATCTTATTTATAGAAAGACACATGGTAATGCGTTTTTTGCAACTCAGTTTTTAGAATCTTTACACGAAGAAGGTTTGTTGCATTTTGATATGCAGTCCAAACAATGGCAATGGGATATTGTCAAGATTGAAGAAAAGAAGACAACCGATAATGTAGTTGAATTGATGACTTCAAAAATCGAAAAGCTTCCAGCAGAAACACAGGAAATACTAAAATATGCTGCTTGTATTGGAGACAAATTTGATTTGCAAATGCTTCGTAGTGTAAGTGGGTATTCTTTAAAAGATATTTTTGATAGAATTTGGGTAGCGATAGAAGAGGGAATGATACTTCCTTTAGATGATAATTATAAGCGTATTGCTATTCTTAGCGAAGATCCAGCACTTGAAGAACGAGTAAATGCACGGTTCAAATTTTTGCATGATAGAGTTCAACAAGCCGTTTATTCTCTCATTGCTGATAGTCGTCGTTTTGAGATGCACTATAAAGTAGGAAAGATAATAAAAGATAATACACCAGATGCGCAATTAGAAAGTAAAATATTTGATATTGTAAATCAGCTTAATGTAGGAGTTGCACTTTTAGAAGACCAAGAAGAGCGTTATGAACTTGCTCGTCTGAATCTTATTGCAGGAAAGCGAGCTAAAGCGTCGGCTGCTTACGAACCTGCTTATGATTATTTTTATGCAGGAGTTGCCCTTTTGGACATTGTCGGTTGGAAAGATGAATATATCCTTGCGCTGCGTTTGCATAATGAAGCTGCCGAATCTGCCTATCTTAGTGGAAATGGAAATGGCATGGAACAGTTTGTCGATGGTGTCCTTACCAATGCCAATGAATTTTTGGATAAAATACCAGTTTATGATACCAAAATTCAATTCCTTATTTCCAAAGGAAAAATGAAAGAAGCGATTAAGCTCGCTGTCAGTACATTAAGAAAATTGAAAGTAGGTTTTCCAAGAACGGTAACAAAGGTTCATTTGCTGCGTGAGCTTGTACGTATTCGTGGACTCATGACAGGTCGAAAGATATTTGATCTAGCAAATCTTCCACGTATGGAAAACAAGAAAAAACTAGCTGCTATGCGCATTCTGGCAGGTATTAGTTTGGCTGCTTATGTAAGTGGCTCGCCTTTATATCCAATGATTATTTTTAGACAGGTTCAACTTTCTATCAAATATGGAAATGCACTCGTTTCAACGTATGCGTATTCTTCGTATGGAATTATTTTGTGTGGCGTAATTGGAAATATCAATTCTGGTTATCGTTTTGGAGAGTTAGCAATCAAGCTTTTGGATCAACATAACTCTGAACGTTTCAAGGCTAGGACATATATGGTTACTAATATAATGATTCGTCATTGGAAAGAACCATTAGAAAATTCATTAAAACCATTAGTAAAATCGTATCGTAAAGGTATTGATACAGGCTTTTTTGAGTATGCTGCTTTTTCTATTTTTATGTATGTTTATTATCGTTTTGCAACAGGTAAAGAACTCAATGAAGTAGAAAAAGAAGCCAATATGTATATTGGTGCTACCTATGATTTGAAACAAATTAATCCATATCACAACATAAAATTACTTCGTCAAACGTTTTTGAATTATTTAGGAAAATCTGAAAATCCTGCTGTTTTGGAGGGAGAAGAATATCCTTTAGAGCTTCAAAAGGAAATTATAGAAGGTGGAAATGCTGCTTCTATTTGTCTCCATTTTTTTATGAAAGCAACGTTGAGTTATAATTTTGGAGAAATAGAAAAAGCATATAGTTATATAATTCTGACAGAAAAATATGTGAAAGGAATTACGGCAACGGCTGGCATACCTGTTTATCACATGTACGATTCTCTTATTCATATTTCTATTTATCCGAGTTCTTCACTTTGGGATAGACAGCGAATTTTAAGACGTATTGCAAAAAATCAAGCAAAGCTTTATAAGTTTGCCAAATTCTGTCCATCGACTAATTTGCATAAATATTATTTGGTAGAAGGCGAACTGGCAAGGATAAAAAGTGATTATGTAGAAACCGAAAAGTGCTATCGTCAGGCAATTGAAGCCGTTGGAAAAACTAATTTTATTCAAGAAGAAGCATTAATAAAGGAGCGTTTTGGATTTTACTGGTTACAAAGAAAACAAGAAGATATTGCTATGATGTTTTTGCGTAAAGCCTATTATGATTATCGTATTTGGGGAGCAAAAGGCAAGCTAGAACACATGCACAAGGTGTATTCGCATTATGTCAAGCAGGAATCGATTTCTCTTGATGTACAAAACACGACTACTTCGCCAGCCACATTACACAATCAAACTACTACTTTTGAAGGTGCAACAACTACCATGATGACGACGAGCAAAACGTCTTCTAGTGGCTCAAAAAGTGGAACTAGTTTCTTAGATTTCGAAACGCTCATAAAATCTACTCAAACGCTTTCCCAAGAAGTGAATTTTGAGGATCTTATGCCAAAAATGATGCACGTAGTAATGGAAAATGCAGGTGCAGAAAAAGCATTCTTAATTCAAAATCACGATGGAGAATTATTTGTAGAAGCAAAAGGAGATTTGACGCAAGAAGAATCGACACAATTTTTACATCAAGCCGTTGATGATAATAGTACTCTAGTTCCAAGATCATTAATTAATTATGTAATCCGAACGCAGCAACCTTTAGTTTTGGATAATGCTTCCGAAGACGAAAAATATGCAAATGATTCTTATATCAAACAAAATAAACCCAAATCGGTACTTTGTTTTCCTGTTTTTCGAAAAAATGAATTGTTATGTTTGTTTTATTTAGAGAATAATCTTACAACTGGAGCATTTACGCCAGATAGATTACAGACCCTGCAAATGCTTTCCACACAGGTCAGTATTTCTTTAGAAAATGCGCAACTTTATCAAAACTTAGAAGAAAAAGTAGAAGAACGAACACTAGAATTACATCAACAAAACAAGCGTATAACTGATTCAATTCGTTATGCTCAAACGATTCAAGATGCCATTCTGCCAGCAAATAAAACGTTGAGAGACCTTTTTACAGAGTATTTTGTAATTTATCGTCCCAAAGATATTGTCTCTGGTGATTTTTATTGGGTAACTCATGTGGAAGATTATACATTTGCTGCTGCTGTTGATTGTACAGGTCATGGCGTTCCAGGTGCTTTTATGTCAATGGTCGGAAATACACTTCTTACCGATATTGTAGGTGTAAAACGAGTGTTTGACCCAGCCGTGATTTTGGAAATGTTACATGAAGGAGTGCGTGCAGCATTACACCAAAAAGATTCGGATAATACCGACGGAATGGACGTAGCACTTTGTAGAATAGAACGTCAAGAAAACTGGATTGAAGTAACTTATGCAGGTGCAAAACGACCACTTTATTATACTTCAAATGGAGAGATAGAAAAAATGAAAGGGGATAATCTGAGTATTGGTGGGGCAATCAAAAAGAAAAACTATGTATTCACCAATCAAAAAGCTGTTTTATTAGCAGAAGATGTAATTTATTTGACTTCAGATGGACTTGTCGACCAAGCAAATCCAAACAAGAAAAAATTTGGTTCTACAAAGTTTGAATCTCTACTCAAACAATTCCACGCAAGACCATTCAAAGAACAGAAACAAATTTTGTCTAATCAATTAGATCAACATCAACTAGATGCAGAGCAAAGAGATGATATTACTGTCTTGGCTTTAAGATTGTAAAGTTTTTGATGACCAAAAATAAACTGTATTTGTATATAATCAATTACGACCTCTAAAAGCAGTAAAGCTAATTAAAAATTACGATTACAACTTATTGATTATTAACTAGCTAAAGATTGGATAACAGTAGTTTATTTAATTTACGTTCTCTATAAGGCTTGCATTTGACTTTTAAATAAAAAAGAAAACCATCAGATTTTATGATTTGATGGTTTCCTTTTTTTGTCTTTATCAATTTAAAATCTATAAAAATTAAACGTTAAACACCTATAAAACTTACCATTTATTTCGAATAAAAACTACGAATACATATTTTCTCTTTTTCATTCATATATTTTTAGTATTTTTATTCTTTATTCGAATTTACCCCTATTTAAAAATAATATATGCTCGAACTTGCAGGGCTTCTCGTACTTGGTTTCTTTGCCCAATGGCTTTCATGGCGTATCAAAGTGCCAGCTATTCTTCCCCTTATCATTATCGGTCTTGTTGTAGGACCTATTTCTACACTTTTTACAGGCGATGAAGGGTATTTGGTTTCTAAAGGAAACAAACTTATCGAATGGAGATTCCATTTTTCAAGGAAAAGTTCTTTTTGATGTGGTTTCTTTAGCCGTTGGTTTAATTCTTTTTGAAGGAGGTTTGACTCTCAAAATATCTGAAGTAAAAGTATTAGGGAAAGCTGTTCGTAATATTATTATTATTGGTTCGGCTGTTACGATGGCAGGAGGAACAGTTGCAGCAATGCTCATCATGGATTTTACTGTCCAAACATCGCTGCTTTTTGGCTCACTTATCATAGTAACGGGTCCTACTGTTATTGAACCTATTCTCAAAAATGTAAAACCAAATTTTAATATTACGACCATTTTGAAATGGGAAGGGATTCTTATTGACCCTGTTGGTGCATTGATAGCAATTTTGACGTATGAGTTTATTATTTCTGGAACAGCAGGAGCGCAAATTGGTTGGATTGCTCTCAAAACGTTTGCTATTACTATCGCCGTAGGTATTGCTGTAGGATGGGCAACGGCTTGGCTAGGTAATTTTCTGATTAATAGAGAACTTATACCAAAATATCTGCAAAATATTGTAGTTTTAGGATTGGTAATTACATCTTTTGCGCTCTCCAATTCTATCCAGCACGAATCTGGTTTGCTTGCCGTCACGATTATGGGAATGGCTTTAGTGAATATGAAAACTTCTAATTTGAAAGAGATTATTTCTTTTAATGAAGACTTGGTTATTATTTTGATTTCATTTTTGTTTGTGCTTCTCTCCTCAAGAATTGATATTGTAGATATAGAATTAGTTCTGACGATGAATAGTTTTATATTGTTTGCTGTCGTTGTGTTTGTTTTACGTCCTTTATCTGTCTTTTTGAGTACGTGGGGAACGAATCTGACTTTAAACGAAAAAATATTCTTATCCTATATTTGTCCTCGTGGAATTGTTACGGCTGCTGTTGCTTCTATTTTCTCTATTTCTTTGTTTCAGAGCAAAGATTATATTATTCCTTTAGATGAAGCTGCAATGCTACTGCCTTTGGTATTTTTGGTAATTGTTGGAACGGTTGTCTTGCAAGGACTTACAGCCAAACCGATAGCCAAATTATTAGGAGTTACACGTAAAGAACCGAATGGGTTAGTGTTTTTGAGTGCCGACGAATCGGCTCGTTTTGTTGCCAAAATTCTTCAAAAATATAATGTGCCTATCTTGCTTGCTGATACTTCGAAAGCAAATACTAGAGAAGCCAGTATGCAACAAATTCCTGTTTATGAAGGAAGTATTTTGAACGAAGAAGCATGGGAAGAAGTAGATTTTGCACAGTATGGGCAGCTTTGGGCAATGACACCGAATACAGAAATAAACGCTTTGGCTTGTAAAATTGTAGGCGAAGAGTTGGTAAAAGATAAAGTTTTTCGTTTTATCTCAAATCGTGAACAAGAAACACTTAATAAAGAAGATTATCCTAAAAATGTACTTTTTGAAGGGCGAGCAGATTTTATTGCTTTTTCTCACTTTATTCGTAAGAATCCAGAAGTGAAAGAGCAGCAAGTAAATAGTCGTGAAGAAGTATTGGCTATTTTAGATGCAGCCGAAAATAAAGGAAAAGTAATTCCTTTGTTTGTCATCAATAGCAAAAAATTTGTTGAGCCAGCCTTAGCTACTACACCTCTAGAAGTAGGAAAAGAAAACAAGTTTATTTATTTGCAGGTAAGTTAATTGATTATCAAGGAAGAATTATGCTTTTCATTTTTTGATTGAATTAGGAATGTAGCAATTTGATTTATCAAATTATAAAAAATAAAAATGCACACATGAAAACAGAAACAGAATTAACTAATTTATATCAACAATTAGAAGAAGCCAAAGATAAGAAGCCACAAAATACGAATGAGGTAATAACGCTAACCGTAGAGATTTCAGAAAGAGAGTTTTTTGCAGGAAACGTCAAGCAATCTTTCAAATTGAGTGAGCTAGTAGAAGATGATTTAGAAAATATAGAAGATAAGAAAGAAAACTATCAAACTAAAGGAAGAGGGTATTCAAATACGGGTTTTATACAAAGTTATGTAGGCGATAATAAAAAGGCAATAGAGCAATTAAACAAAGCGAAATACTATTTAGAGGCTATAAAAAGCAATGACTTAGCTGATTTATACATGCGATTGGGTAGCATCAATTGGAATATAGGAAACTACGATAAAGGCTTGAAATATACGGTAGAGGGATATTCTACGGCTGAAAGGTTGAATATGAGCCGAACGATTGCATTTAGTGCTTACCTTTTGGGAGGATATTTTATTGATTTGAAAGATTACGAGCAAGCTAAAACCTATTATGAGCGAGCCTATACCGTTTTCAAAGAAATGGAAGAAGTAAACGGACAAGGAAGAGCAATCAATGGAATTGCTAATGTTTTTTATCTAAAAAAGAAGTATGATTTAGCATTAGAAAATGCTTATAAAGCATTAGAACTGCACAAAAACACAAAGAATGATGCAAGTATTTCAAGAGATTACAACGATTTAGGAAAAATTTATACAGCAAAGAAAGATTATCAAAACGCCTTTGCCTACTACGGAAAAGCGTTGGATATTCGTCTGACCAACAACATTTATTCGGCTGCCGTAACTACGCTTTCAGAAATTGGAAATTTGCATTTAGAATTAAATCAGACAAAAGAAGCTATTGATTTTTTACAGAAAGCGATACAACAAGCCGAAAAATTAGATGCAAAAGCGAAATTATTCAAAATTCATTTATTAGTTAGTGAAGCCTATAAGAAAAATAAGGATTACCAAAAAGCATTTTATCATTTAGAACAATACAATCAAATAAAAGAACTTGCATTGGGAAACGAAAATTCTACTCGTGTAAAAAATCTAGAAATACAGTTTGAAGCCGAAAAATCGAAACAAGAGTCTGAAATTTATAGATTGCGAAATGTAGAGCTTCGAAGAGCATATCAACTTATAGAAGAGAAAAATAAAGACATTACAGCAAGTATAAATTATGCACAGCGTATTCAGAACGCTTTTTCCAGTAAAGAGTATTTTAAAAAACTGTTTCCAGAGTCGTTCATTTTATATATGCCTCGTGATATTGTAAGTGGAGATTTTATGTGGACGACAGAAGTAAATAATAAAAAAATTCTAGTTGTTGCAGATTGTACAGGACACGGAGTTCCAGGTGCAATCATGACTGTTTTAGGACGAACTTTATTAAAAAGTATCGTGGAAGATCAAAAAATTGTAGAGCCTTCCAGTATTTTATATGCTTTAGATAAAAGTGTCAGAGAATCATTGCATCAAGAAACGTCAAATACAAACGATGGAATGGATGCTGCTATTTTGGTTATTGATGAAGAAAATAACAAATTAGAATTTTCAGGTGCAAAATTGCCTTTAGTTTTTTTTAGAAGTGGAGTAATAGAAAGAATAAAAGGTTCTTCGTTTGCGATTGGAGGAAAAAAACATAAAAGTAGAGAAAAAGAATTTTATACTTACGAGTTAGATTTTCAAGAAAAAGATCGTTTCTTTTTGTTTTCAGACGGCTATCAAGATCAATTTGGAGGAAAAGACAACCGTAAGTTCATGTCAAGAAATTTGATTTCTCATATTGAGAAAAGTTCTAATTTATCTTGTTTCGATCAATATCCTATTTTGAAAGATGCTTTGTTAGATTGGAAGGGAGAAAACAAACAAACCGATGATGTAATTGTAGTTTCGATAGAATTATAGATTATAAAAATTAAATACTAAAAAAATGGTAATAGCAAATCCGATATACGATACAGTTTTTAAGAAGCTGATGGAAAATGAGCGTGTTGCAAAATTTTTTGTAGGTACGTTGATGAATGAAATTATCGAACACATTCAAGTAATGCCACAAGAGTTTACGTATAGAAATAGTTATGATATTATGACTATTTTTAGACTTGATTTTATTGCGACCATTAAGACAAAAGAAGGCGATTTTAAGAAAATTTTGATAGAAATTCAGAAAGGAAGAAATGTTTCTGACCTTATGCGTTTCCGAAATTATCTTGCCGAGCAATACAAAAAAGAAGAATTAGTTGACATTGATGGATCAGGAATAGAAGAAGAAACTACGCTACCCATTACAAGTATTTATATTTTAGGATTTAATTTAGATGATGTAGATTCAGCTTGCGTAAAAGTAGAGCGCAATTATGTCGATATGATTGATAATAAAATTCTTACTCAAAAAAGTGATTTTATAGAAAAACTAACTCATGATAGTTATATCGTTCAAGTAAAACGTATTACAGACCGTTATCAAACGGCTTTAGATAAATTATTGAGTGTTTTTGAACAAAGACATTTTTTGAATGATGACAAAATCATTAAAGAATATTCTCATAATCCTGATGTAGAAGAAGTGCAACTGATTACAGATATTTTGCATTATTCGGGTATAAGTTCTGATGATAGAAAAACTATCGAAATAGAAATTGAAGCAATGAGAACTTTCAATGCTACCAAAACAAAAGAACAAAAAAAGGTAGAAAGAGAACTCAAAGAAAAAAAATTGTTACTAAAAAAACAAGAAGAAAAAAATTCAGAAATAGAACAAGAAAATTCAGAGATAAAACAAGAAAGTTTAGAGATAAAACAAGAAAGTTTAGAGATAAAACAAGAAAATTCAGAGATAAAACAAAAATTAAAACGACAATCAATAGAAACTGAAAAAACAAAAAATGAACTAGAGCAACAAAAATTAGAAAGTGAAAGAACAAAAAATGAACTAGAGCAACAAAAAATAAGAGCAGAACAGCAGCAACAACAATTACAAGAAATGCAAAAGATGATGGAAGAACTAAAACGAAGACTAGATAATCCAAACAACTAAAAACGTATCAAAATTATGTGGTCAATCCTTAAAAATACCTTTCTTACTAATCGATTCTTTTATGCTCTTACAGCTTGTATTTGCCTTTTTATTACTGCTTTTTGGTTCGAACCGTTAATGTGGATTGCCAAAATTATGTTAGTTGGTCTAGCCGTTTTGACTACAGCCGAAGGAATTATGCTTTTTCATCCAAAGATGAAACTGCACGTAGAGCGATTACTCAATCCCAAACTTTCTTTAGGCGATGCAAATCCTATTCGTTTGGTAATAAAAAGTGAATGTCCTTTGCCCATTAATATAGAAATTTATGATGAATTACCGTTTCAGCTTCAAGTGAGAGATTTTGGGATTACTACAAAATTAGAACAAGAAACGCCAGAAGAAATCTTGTATCACGTCAAACCAACAGAAAGAGGGGTTTTTAATTTTGGAAATGTAAATATTATTGCCAAAACTCAAATTGGACTTTTAAAGCGTAGAATTCAAATTGCTGCTCATTATGATACGGCTGTTTATCCATCAGTTATGCAAATGAAAAAGTACGAACTTATGATGTTTGCTAATTTGAGTATGAAAAATGGAGTAAGAAAGTTGCGTAGAATTGGACATAGTTATGAGTTTGACCAAGTCAAAAATTATGTTCGTGGAGATGATTTTAGAAGTATAAACTGGAAAGCGACAAGCCGTAGGAACGAACTTATGGTCAATCAATACGAAGACGAACGCTCACAACCTGTTTATTTGATTTTGGATAAAAGTAGAGTCATGAAAATGCCTTTTGAGGAAATGACTTTATTGGATTATGCCATCAATTCTACTTTAGTTATGTCAAATATTATTCTTCAAAAAGGAGATAGAGTAGGATTGATTAGTTTTTCGAATACGCTAGACTCTAGGATAAAAGCCGAGCAGCGTTCAGGACAGTTGGGTAAAATAATGGAATCGCTTTACAGACAAAAAACAGAATTTTTGGAAGCCGATTATGATTTGATGTACCAAGGAGTTCGTCGTCTCACAAATGGTAGAAGCTTGTTGATATTTTTTACTAATTTTGAGAGTATGAGTGCGTTGAAACGTAATTTGCCTACTCTTCGTCGCTTAAATAAATTACATCTTTTGGTAGTTGTGTTTTTTCAAAATACCGAACTTACAGACTTTTCAAATCTTCCTGTAACGGAATTAGAAGACATTTATAGTCAAACATTAGCGCAAAAATTCTTAGTAGAAAAGCGTAGAATGGTAGAAGAACTCAAAAAATACGGCATTCAGTCTGTCCTTACTCGCCCAGAAGATTTGTCTGTCAATACGGTAAATAAATATATGGAATTGAAGGCTAGAGGAATGATTTAAAACCTAATTTTAGAGTTGATAAATTTATAAAAAACCATAACAACTCAACAAAAGTAAGCAAACTCAAAATTGATGACCTTTTTTTTAGTAATTTCAGATTTGAAAACCTATTCAGATTATTACGACTACTAAAAAAGAATTCAACCAATGAGACTAAAATTAATTACTTTATTTTTTACATTTATACTTTCTACAAATCTTGTATTTGCTCAAAAAAATAAAGATTTAGAAACCTCAAAGATTCAGAATTATTACTTTCAAACGCTGCAAAAACAGTATCAAGAAGAAGACAAACAGTTAAAATTTAATCCTTCTATTCCTACGCCAGAACAAATTTTGGGTTTTGAGATTGGAGATTGGCATGTTTCACACGACAAACTTTTGTTTTATCTTCATACATTAGCGCAAAAATCGAATAGAATTAGTATCAATACAATCGGATTTACACACGAAGAGCGTCCTCTTATTCAATTTATTATAACAAATCCTGCAAACCAATATAATTTAGAAGAAATACGTAAAAAACATATTGAATTATCTAATTCCAATTCTCAAACTATTTCTACTGAAAATCTCCCTGTTGTGGTTTGGCAAGGCTATAGCATTCATGGAAATGAAGCGAGTGGAAGCAATGCAGCACTTTTATACGCCTATTATTTAGCAGCAGCAGAAGGAGAGGAAATTGAAAATCAACTCAAAAACGCAATTATTATTCTTGACCCATGTTTTAATCCTGATGGGCTAAACCGTTTTGCAAGTTGGGTAAATATGCACAAAAGTAAGTCACAGATAAGCGACTCAAATCGTAGAGAAACTAACGAACCTTTTCCAATGGGACGAACAAATCATTATTGGTTTGATTTAAACAGAGATTGGTTGCCTGTTCAACAGCCTGAAAGCAAAGCAAGATTAAAGCGTTTTCACGAATGGAAACCAAATGTTTTGACAGACCATCACGAAATGGGAACAAATAGTAGTTTCTTTTTTCAACCAGGTGTTCCACAGCGTACAAATCCAATTACGCCACAAAAAAACCAAGAATTAACAGCTAAAATTGGAAAGTTTCATGCTAAGTTTTTGGATAATATTGGTTCGCTTTATTATACAGAGCAAAGCTTTGATGATTTTTACTATGGAAAAGGTTCTACTTATCCAGATGTAAATGGTTCGGTAGGCATTCTTTTTGAGCAAGCCAGTTCACGAGGACACGCACAAGACAGCGAAAACGGAATTATTACCTTTGACTTTGCTATTCGTAACCAGCTTACTACTTCGCTTTCTACTTTAGAAGCTGCCGTAAATCTTAGAAAAGAACTGTTAGAGTATCAACAAAATTTCTATAAAACGGCAAATGATTTTTATGAAAATTCTACTGAAAAAGGCTATTTAATTGGAGGAAAAAGTGATATTCCACGTTTTGAAGAACTTTTGAAAATTTTGGAAACGCATCAAATTGAATTTTATGTATTGAATGAAAATGAAGTAAAAGAAAATCAAGGAAAGAATCAAGTTACTTTTTCTGATAAAAATTCGGTTGTTGTTCCCATCAATCAAACTCAAGGAAGGCTTGTAAAAGCAATTTTTGATACGCCAAAAACTTTCAAAGACAGCATTTTTTACGACGTTTCGGCGTGGACATTTTCGTATGCTTTTGGATTAGAACAAAAAAAACTGTCTCAAAATGAAGTTTCGAATCTAAAAGGAGAGAAAATTAATTCTTCTTACTTTTCAAAATTATTTACTACATCAAATCAACCATTAAAAAGAAGTGAAATTGGTTATCTAATCAATTGGAAAAATTATTATACACCAAAATTAGTAAATCAATTATTAGAAAATAATCTGAAACTCAAAGTAAATGAAGAATCTTTTTCTTTTATAATAAACGATAAAAAAACAGATTTTGGTAGAGGAACTATCTTTGTCAAAACTCCCAAAAATGAATACAATGAAAACGAGGAAGATTATTTACTAGAAACATTAAGAGAAGCAAGCAAAGCACATGCTATCAAAATTACTTCTCTACAAACAGGACTTACAGATAACGGAATTGATTTGGGAAGTCCAAGTTTCCAGACTTTGAAATTACCTAAAGTTTTAGTTGTGGTAGGAGAAGGAGTTGATTCATACGAAGCAGGCGAAATTTGGCATTTATTAGATGTCCGATATGGAATGAAAATTTCTTTGATAGAAGCAAGTGATTTGTCAAGAATTGATCTACACGATTATACGACGATTGTTTTGCCAAGTGGTTATCCTCAAAACTTAAATCCGAATACACTTTCTAGTTGGACAGAAAACGGAGGAACGTTGATTGCTATCGGTTCTGCAATTAATTTTTTGAAAGGGAGTTCTTATTTTAATCTAAATCAAAAAACATCTTCTACAAAAAATAATACGGATCAAACAAACCGTGCCATGTATGAAAATAGAAGCAATGATAGAGGTGCAAATTATGTTGGAGGACTTATTTTGGAAGCACAGTTAGACCTTTCTAATCCGATTGCTTTTGGTTATGAGTCTGAAACGGTACGTATTTTTAAAGACAATAGTGTTTTTTTAGAGTATTCTGAAAATCCGTATTCGATGCCACTTGTTTATACTTCAAATCCTGAAAATGTAATTGTAAGTGGTTATTTATCTGATTCGAACAAAGAAAAATTACAGAATAGTGTTTCTATTATTTCTAAAACTATAGGAAGAGGAAAGTTTATAGCTTTTGCAGACAATCCAAATTTTAGAGCCTTTTGGTATGGAACAAATCGATTGTTTGTAAATGCTATATTTTTTGATTGATTGAAGAATACAAAAGGCTACAACAGGAAAAGGCAAGCCATTTTCAACACAAAACGCAAAATCCATTATTCAAAGAAGGAGTAATGGATTTTTCAAAACAAGAAATGCAAAGAGTAATTTTGTAATAACTGATTTTCTGTTATTGATTACTGATTTTTATCCACGTCATAGCTTCTTCTTCGGTTTCGAAAACTCTCCAGTCTATATTCGCAAACTTATGTTCTTCAATAGTTTGCAAAACTGAAAGTTGAGGAAAAATATATTTACTGGCTACTAAAGCACCTCGTTTTATACCATTCGCTTCATAAACAGAAAAATGTTCTTCCACCAGCCAAACCTGCAATTCTGGAGAAATAGGAATATCAAAATTCTCAAAATTGACAAGCATATTAGAAGGTTTCAAGTCCTTTACCACTTCTGTGAAGATTATTTCTTCATCCATGTATTCCTCCTTAGACATGTGGCTAGTTTGAGGAAACCAATATTGAGATAGTAAGGATAAACCTTTATTAAAAACAAGTTTCTGATGCTCATTTACTAGTATTTCCGTATTGTTCATTTATCTATTTTTCTTAATAAATTAAATTTATAAAGACGTTCTTCAGAAAGTAGTTTTTTCTAACTTCTAAATTTATATAGTTATTCCCATTACACAAATATCATCTACTTGTTCGTTTTCTGTTCCCATCCAATTCATCAAATTTCTTTTTAGCGAAACACGTTGATGACGCATCGAAGTACTGTGTGTATCATATAAAAGTTTTCTAAATTTGGTGGACATAAATTTTCTTCCTTGTTCTCCTCCAAACTGGTCTTGATAACCATCAGAATAAATATAAAAAGCTTCTACGTTGTCCAAATCAATGACATGATTTGTATATTCTACGTTCATATATTTTTCTGTCCGTCCTCCTATTGGATGTACATCGCCTTTTATGAGAGTTAGATTTGTGTCTGCGCCACCTTTTTGTCTTCTTTTATGAACATAAACTAGAGGGTTTTTTGCACCTGCAAATTCCATCATTCCGACAGATTTGTCCACTACGACGACAGCCATATCCATTCCATCACGATTTCCTGTGGTATCTTGCTTTAAAATTCTTCTGATTTCAGATTGCATAAAATCCAAAATCTTGCTTGGTGTAGTCATTTGTTTTTGAAGAATTGCTTCATTCAAAAGTGTTGTGCCAAGCAGCGACATAAATGCTCCTGGAACTCCGTGTCCTGTACAATCTCCCACAACAGCGATTTTGCGAGTATCTATTTCGCTATACCAATAAAAATCTCCCGAAACTACGTCTTTTGGCTCAAAGAAAACAAAAGAGTCACTAAAAATCTTTTTCAAATCTTGCGTTCCTCCAAGCATGGCTGATTGAATACGCTGGGCATAATTGATACTAGAAATAAGATTTGTATTCTGTTTTTCTATTTCATTAGATGTTTTCTCAAGCTTCAATTTGGCTAATTCGGCTTTTGTAATATCCTGAATTGTACCTTTCATTTTGATAAGATTTTCCTCTTTATCAAAAACAGGATATCCTCTTTCTCTTACATAATAAATTTTCTTCTCTGGGGTTTTGATACGATAAACAGCATTAAATTCTTCTTTGTTGGCTACAGAAAAATCCCAAGCTTCGTTGAGTTTTGGTAAATCTGTACTTTCTATCCACGATTTGAATGCTTCTGTATCTTGTGGTATTTGATAATTTTCTACCTTGAATACTTCATCAAAACTATCCGACCATTTAATTTTCTTAGTAACAATGTTCATATCATAACTCACTATTTGAGCTAATTTTTGAGATTCTTCTAAATTTTCTTTATTTTCTTTTACATAATTGAGAAGTTCTTGCTGCATCTTCTTTTGAGCTACTTCTTCACTCACATCTTGAACCGTTCCTATAAAAGTAATAGGTTCTCCATCTTCGTTATAATTGATGATAGAATAAGTACGGTAATGTTTCCATTCTTCATTCTGACGATTTTTTGGTCTAGCTCTATAGGTCGTAAAAACTTCTTTTTTGCCTGCCATCATAGCTTCCGAAATTGCTCTTTGATGTTCTTCTTGCTCTTCTGGATGAATAATATCATCAAAAACAATTTGGTCTATGATCGTATCCTTTTCCAATCCATATATAGTAGGAAGATTTTCCGAATGTTTTATTTTTCTTGTTTGAAGATTCCAAACATAACTTCCCATTTTCGCCATTTTTTCGGCATCAGAAAGCATTTGTTGTTGCTGCTCTAATTCTTTTTGAGAAGATAAAAGTTTTTGAGTTTGGGTTTCTATTATTTTTTCGGCTTGTTTTCTTTGTGTAATATCCATCAAAACGCCATCAAGATATTCTATATTATTAAGTTCATCTTTTACCATTTGCCCTGTTTCTTCTACCCAAATAATAGAACCATTTTTATGGATAAGTCAATATTCTATTTTGTAAGGTTCGTCTGTTTCAATAGACTGACTTATTTCTACATCAACAAAATTATCGTCTTTATGAATAATGCTACCAAAAGAACGGACTTTATTATTCAGAAAATCAGAAGCTGCATAACCCGTAATTCGTTCTACTCCTTTAGAAATAAACTTCATTGTCCAGTCCTCATTTATCAAAGAACGATACATTATTCCTTGCAAATTATTACTCAGCGATTCAAGTTGTTTTTGAGATTGTTCTAACTTTTCTTTTTGTAGAGTAATTTTAGTAACATCTTGTACAACACCCAAAACTCGCTCTGGTCGCCCCACAGCATCTCTAATAAGTGTTCCTTCTAATTTTAGATATTTCCAATCTTTATGTTTTGTTCCTTTAAAACGAGCAATCTGACTAAAACTATCCTGTACTCCTTTCATCAATGCCAATGAATTTTTTTCTACTTCTTCAGCATCTTCTGGGTGAAAGTACTTGGAGTGTTTTCTAGAATCTCTCATTTCTTCTTCTTCCAGACCATAAATAGAAGCTAGGTTTTTGGAATGGGAAAACGTAAATCCCTTTAAATCAAAATCAAAACTACCAATTTTGGAAAGTTGCTCTGCTTTTGTAAGCAATTTTCTTTTGTCTTCGGCTTCTCGTTGTGCTACAAAAAGATTATCATTTATGAGTTGCAACTGTTCGGTATTCTGTCTCAATTCTTCTTCTGAAGATTGCAAGTCTTGATTCTGACTGTTTACCTCGTGTAATAAGTTTTCAATCTCCTTTTCTTTATTTACTATCTCTGTAATATCCTGTAAACTATTGATTACATATTCTACTTCTCCTTTTTCATTTAGAATACAATGCGTTGCACCTTGAAACCAATGCCAGTCTTTATAACCTTCTGTCTTTAATCTAAAACGATAAAAGGTATCTGATTTTGATTGAATAGAATGCTGCTGATTTTTTATAAAATTAGTGTAATCTTCTCTATGAATATAATTTTCTAATACAATAGGAGTAATTTTTTTGTCTTCATCAATCTCTAAAAGCTCATTCAAGTGTTCGGTATAAACAATTTTATTTTCTGTTGGATAAAATTCATAGGCTGCCAGTTTCGCCATTTTTTTAGCTTCTGTTACTCTTGTAATATAAGTGGAAAGCTGTTTTTGTGTCTGGCTAAGATAATCATTTGTATTTTGCAGACTTTTTGCATTTTGTTGAAGCTCTTCTTCCGATGCAGCTAATTTATTATTATTTTCTGCTAACTGATTACTCGCTATATCTATATCTACAAAAGCTCGTTTTATCTTATCAATTGTGGGTTTTAGTAGGAGAACAGAAAAAGCAAGGACAAGAATAGTAAATATAATTACGGCTATCAAACCCAATTGATTTACATGTTCTAACTTTTCTTGTGCTTCCTGATCATACGTAAACACGATTTTGTCCATAAGTGGAAGAAAAGCACGTTCGTTTTTTTCTATTTTTGCAACTGCAAGTCGCATATTTTCTTTATGATTTTCTACTGCCGTCGAATCCGAACGATTTAGTGTGTTTGTCAATTGATAATTATTCAAAATCTCTTCTGTACCTTCGACAATTCCTTCGTAAAAAGGAGTAAGAGAATCATACAACGCTGCTACCTTAGGAGAGTTAGTATGATTTTCTGAAAAACTAAATGTATTACTTTCTTGAGTAAGATTTTGATGGGCTTCCTTGAATTCAGCTAACGATTTGGTAAGAGAATTAATATAAAAAACTTCTTCACTACGAATAGAGTAAAGATATAAAGCACTTTTTGCGATATTCTGACTAAGCATTCTCTGTCTGCCCGAAATATTAATTACAGGTGCATCGTCTTCTTGCTGGTAAATAAAATCACGGATTGTAAAATAGGCAATAAATAAAAAGACAATAGAAACTAAAGGAAATACATAATTTCCGATACGCAGCTTCTTCAAAAGACTTTTATTTTTTCCTTCGTAATACGAATAATCTGCTCCCTTCTTGCTATAATTATAAATTATTCTGTCTAAATAATAACCCACAACTGCAAAAACGGCACTCAAAACGAACGGAGCTAAATCAATGATATAATGAATAGGATTGATTCTGTGCAACTCAAAGATCAAAGAAGCATCAAGAGGTAAATCTTTAAATAATAAACCATCAATAATCCAAGCAGAAAGAGGAAATAATAGACCAAATAATAAACCTAAAAAGGCATATTTAAAGGCATTGGAATAGCGCATGTAAATTGGTTAGTGAAATCAAGTTATTTTTATGAAGAAGTTGATAGAGAGTAGAGAAATTACAAATACATAGCCAATATAAGCATTTTCATTGATAATAAAATAGGATTTTATAACCTTTTTTCAACGTAATAGGTGTAATAAATAGGATTATTAGATTACAATTAACTATCAAATTGCACTTTTTTAAGAAATTGTCTATAATCGGAATACGTAAAATATTTTTTTTGATCTAAAAAAAAAGCTTTTTCTTCTGCAAACTCTATTTCCCTGTCTATTGGAACTTTTATTTTGTAATCTATTATTTTTTCCAATTCTTCTTTTGTAAAATATATTTTCCTCAAAATAAGGCGAACTGTTTTGAAACTCGCTTCAATATCGGAAATCCAAATCAAAACTTGAATAGCAAAAAACAGAAAAAAAGCATTTAACAAGTGAGGTAAAATATAAACATACAAATTGCTATATTCTGCAAGGGCATTTTCTAATAACTCTATATCCAAACTTTTGAGTTTGTTGTAATTCTCGTATTTCCACCATTTCTCAAAAAAATACATTTGTATGTGTTGGGTAAGCAAATAACAGGCATTTACAATCCAAAAAAGAGTTCCAATGTTGTTTTTTTCCAAATCATAAATCATAAAACGCCTTTTCAAATAAACCACAACCAACATAGTAGCCAGCAGGCTTACTGACAAAGAAATGTAATAAGGAAGTCCGTAATCTAGTTTTCCATTCTGAAAAAGAGAAAGTATATACGGATTTTTGATAAAAAATAATTCCAAAATTCCTTCTGCCAATAGCCCACAACTAATAGGAATGACAAACAAGAGCAAGAAAAACCAAAAATAATAAGTGAGATTGAGAACCTTTTTTTTCATACGAATTACAAATTTCTTATACCACTAAGGCACAAAGGAATGAAGAGTTTCACAAGAAATTAAATTTCTTTCTTTTATAAATAATCAAACACAAAAAAACCTATTTCAAATTACTATTCAAAATAGGTTTTGTTTAAGAACTACAAAATTAAGCATTTAATTCTTCCAAATATTCCATTGCTCTTCTAAGGTGTGGAATTACGATTGTTCCTCCTACAAGGTTTGCAATCGCCATAGCTTCAATGATTTGCTGGTCAGAAATGCCTGCTTCTTTTGCTTTTCCCAAATGATATTTTACACAGTCATCGCAACGCAAAACCATCGAACAGGTAAGTCCGATAAGTTCTTTTGTTTGGATGTCTAGCGTTCCTTCGGCATACGCATTGGTATCTAAATTAAAAATTCGTTTCAAAACTTTGTTATCAGCAGCCATGATTTTTTCGTTCATTTTGCTGCGATAGGCGTTAAACTGTTCTACTTGATTCATTTTATTTTAATAGTAATTTTTTAAGGATTAATGTTTTTTTCTTGATTTCCTTGTGCGAGTTCTTTTTCTACGAGTTGTGGCAATTACAGAATCAGAATCTCCTTTTTCTTCTTTTCTTCTGACATTTCTCTCAAACTCTTCAGCATCAATAATGTGATTATCTTGAAGCGTTGTATTTAGTGTTTCTCCTTCTGAAAGCCATTCTGATGGTTTTAAAGAAGGTGGAAATTCTTTTTTTGCGTTGAGTTTCGAAATCAAATTTACTTCTTCAATATTTAAAGCATACCAAATATTTTCAGCATCATAGCTAAACCACATCAATTTTTTGAAAATATCAGTTTTCTGTAATTGTGCTTCTCCTTCCTGTGTACGCAGATATTTTACTTCTGGAATATCTTTTAAGGCATCTAAATACGTATCCAATTCGAAAATTAAGACAACATTTTAGTTTTCCACACTGACCAGAAAGTTTAGATGTATTTAGAGAAAGATTTTGATACCGTGCAGCCGTTGTACTTACAGGTTTGAAATCAGTAAGCCACGTCGAACAGCAAAGCTCACGACCACAAACACCAATTCCACCTACACGACTAGCTTCCTGTCGAAGACTAATTTGTCGCATTTCGATGCGAATCCTAAATTCTCCTGCTAACATCCGAATAAGGTCCCGAAAATCAACTCTAGAATCTGCCGAATAATAAAAAGTAGCTTTTGTACAATCGGCTTGATACTCAACGTCGGAGAGTTTCATTGCCAGATGAGTCTTGTTGATGATTTCTCGTGTTCGGTACATCGTTGAAAGTTCTCTATTTCTGGCTTCAATGAGTTTGTCTAAATCGGTTTGTGTAGCTTTTCTGTCTATATTACAAATACTTTCATCGTCCATTTTGATGCGTTTTTTTCGCATCTGCAAACGTACAAGTTCGCCCTGCAAAGACACATGACCTACGTGAAAACCTCGTTCTACTTCTAAAGTTACAGCATCTCCTGTAAGCAAATGAAGATTATTTTTATTTCTACAAAAGGCTTTTCTGCCTCCTTTAAACTTTACTTCCACAATCTCAAATGGCTTTGTATCAGGGAGTTCCATTTGCGAGAGCCAGTCGAATGAATTCAAACGGTTACAACCCGAAGTACCACAATTTCCGTTACTTTTACAGCCTTTTGGTTCTTCATTATGTTCGTTTTCTTCATTTTCTGTATCGGTTTGTTGTGCATTAGTTGCACATGAATTACAACTCATTTTATATATATTTTGACGCAATCAACTAGTGTTTTTTGCGTGGAAATTCTTAGGAAAATTATAAATGTATTCTGTAGCTGACACTTTTCAAGTGTCAGAATATTTTACGAATAGGAGAATAAAGCACTTCCAACACTTGAAAAGTGTCGGCTACTTTTGATTACATTTATATCAAAATTACAAATTTTTTTCCTAATAGTTTAAGAATAATATTTTTATCAGTATTTTTAATCATACCTTTTTTCTGAATAATACCACCTTTCATCTACTTGTGTTACTTCATATCCCATTGAGTCAATGCGACTATTTGCAAAATTACGAGGTTGTTTACTAAAGTCATAAATTATTCGTTTTTGTATATCAATTATACCCAAACCTCTATCTATAAAAATGACTAGGCTGTCATTTTCTTCAACAAATCCAGAATAGGCTCTATTTCTCTTTGTGCCATTCTTAACAATCAAATCAATATTTAAGCGACGAACATCTGCAATTATATATTCACTAATATCATCTCTGTCCCAATTTCCTTGCGGATAATCTTGAAATTTTGATACTAAATAGCTTAATTCAGTTTTATAGTCTATAACATTAGTTTTACCAAAAGGAGAACACGAAGTTAGTAGTACTAATAAAGCAAACAGTGTGAATTTTCTCATATTATGATAAGTTTTAAAAATAATATTCAACAGGATTTGTATTCGTCTGACAGGCTTCTATTTTTAATTCTGAAAATTGTTCTTTCAAAAAATCAACTAACAAATCTTTCGTAAAAACCTCACTTTCATAGTGTCCAATATCACAAATAATTATTCTGTCTTCAGCATCAAAAAATTCGTGATATTTGTAATCTCCTGTAATAAAAAAATCGGCTTCTTGTTGTATCGCTTCTTGTAAAAGAAAACTTCCTGCGCCACCACAGATAGCAATTTTTTTAATTTTCTTATTTTCTTTGTTTTCCAAAAAATTACCCAAACTAGTATGTTTTATCAAAGGCAAATTCATTTTTGATTTTAGATTAGCCAAAAAAGCCTGTACAGAAATAGATTCAGAAAGTTCTCCTATCAATCCAGAACCTACTTTTTGAGTGTCATTCCCATTTACTTTATGAAAAACATTGTTTTTAGGAGCTAAAATTTGAGTATTAATAAGTCCAATTTTTTCAGCAATTTTTGCATTTACACCGTCTTCAATATTATCCAGATTAGTATGAATAGCATAAATTCCGATTCCTTCTTGAATGGCTTTTATGATTGTCCGTTCAATATAATTTTTGCCTGTAAGACTTTTCAAACCCTTAAAAATAATAGGGTGATGAGCTACAATTAGATTGCAATTTTTGGCTTTTGCTTCTTCAATTACAGATTCTAGTGTGTCCAAAGAAACCAAAATTCCTGTAATTTCTGTATTCGGATTACCTACCAAAAGTCCAGAGTTATCATACGATTCTTGAAAATGAAGTGGTGCAATAGATTCTAAATAAGAAGTGATATGTGAGAATGTATAAGTCATTTTTTATGTTTTGTCGTGTCGTTTGTAAAATACGAGTAACGAAAATTTACCTAAAACTCAACAAATGCAAAGTTTTGTTAATGGTTGAAGAATAAATAGTTCATATCATAAATTTACGATTTAATCATAGATTTAAAAACCTATTCGTGTTTGTGTTTGATAAACGACTTCTATTTCGAAAATAATTTTACCATTTTACTAATAAAAATAGTAACTTTATATTTCCTTTCAAGAAATCGTTTTTCTTCAATAGTTTTTAAAAAAAATTCCTGTGATAGATAGAATCAATAAAGTAGAATCATTAAAGCAATCTCCTCTTTTTAATGTTTTGGCTGATGAAGCACTAGAAAAAATAGCTGCAAAGGCAAAAATGCGCCAGTTTTTTCCTGATGAAACGGTTGTTTGGCAAGGAAAAGCAAGTGATAGTTTGTATTTGATTATCAACGGAATTGTGGCAGTAAAAAAAATTATTGCAAGTGGAAAAGAACAAATTTTCGCCTATTTAATGGCAGGAAATACATTTGGAGAAGTAGGAATATTAGAAAATCAACCTCGTTCGGCTACCGTTTCTGCTTTGAGTGATGTCAATGTTTTGGTTATTCAAAGAGATGATTTTATACAGATGATGTATGATTATCCTCAAATCGGAATTGGTCTTTGTAAAATGTTGGGAAAATATCTGGTAGAATCAAACAGAAGACAAACAAGGGCATCAAAAAAAGCTCGTCTGATTTTGGTTTTTAGCCTTACTCCAAATGCAGGAGGAACAAATATCGGAAACTCGTTAGCTCGTATTTTGCAGCAACAGACCAAACAGACAACCGTTTATACAGAATATCCAACACCTCAAAACTTGATTTCGGATTTGAATATTCGTAAAAAGTCAAAGATTTATAGCCATAATTCGGGATATGATATTTTGCTTTCTCAAGATGAAAATACAGATTTGCCACTTTCTGCTCGTCTGACTTTATTTTTAGATACGATGATGTCGGATTATGAAAATATCATTATTACGTTAAAAAATCAAACGTATATTGATGAGAATTTGGCGATGCTTTTAGAATTTGTCAATCAGATTATTATTGTTGCACCTCCTTTGGAAGAAGCTATGCACGTAGTTACGAAGCTGCAAAAACAGATTCGTGACCATGTGAGAAGCGATGAAGCTACTATTTTTACGATTATAAATCGTTGTAGTCCAGAACATGAAAAAACGAAAATTAAAGAATATTCTGATTTTGATGTGCCTTATTTACCAGATTTGCCTTCTTTGGTAGATTCAGAAAACGATAGTTACAAAATTCCTCGTCCGATTGAAGAAATGTTAGGTGCAATTATAGACCGTTTGGAACGCACGCACCAAATAGGTGTTTTTATTCCTTCTACTATTTCGGTCGATAAGCCGATAGATACAAGCAAGTATGTTGAACAGACACTCAAATTTTTAGCAGAGCGTTTTGGAGGAGCAACTAGTAAAGAAGCAAAAGGAGTTTGGAATAGCAAGCACGCAGGTTTGGTCGATGAAAAAGTATATGTTGTTCATACTTACGTTACACAGAAAGATATGAATAAATACCTTGATGAGGTAGTAGAGTACATAAAAATATTGAAAGTAGAATTGCAGCAAGAAGCTATGGCGTTAGAAATTGATAAGAAAATGACGATTATTTAATTGCTTTGATTATGGTTTTAGTATTTATTTTTTCTATAAAATCAGTATCATAATTTATCAAAAAATATGTATCTTACAGTAAAAAGTAATAAAAAACTTAAAAAAATGCAACCTCAAAAACGATTATCTTTTGACCTTGCAATGATTGCTGAGGCTTTTGAGTTAGAGAGAAGTGAAGAATGTATTTATTTGAAAGAATGGTTTGGTTCTTCTTTTGAATTGAATGATTTTGAGCAGCATCTTGTCGATAAAATACATAAAGAAATTTCTGTTTCATCAAATTATTTGAATGAAGAAGAACTAAAGATTCGTTTGATTGCACCACTTTTTGAGATTGCTGACATAGATACAGATAATAAAATCCGTGTTTTTTATGAACGCTCACTTTCAGAAATTCGAAAAACTTCAACAAATGAAGAGTATAAATTATCAGTAATTTGTGATTGTATGATTGCTTCATCAACTATTTTCAAGACTCCTCAAAAACCTTACTTTTTTCTGCAAGAATTTAAAAAAGCAAAAGGAGAAAAAAATGACCCAGAAGCGCAAATGTTGGTGGCTATGTTGGCAGCACAGCAATCCAATCAAGATAATAATGTCATTTATGGAGGTTTTTTGATTGGTTCTTCGTGGCAATTTGCCACATTACAAGAAAATCAATACTGTACAAGTAGAATTTATCAAGCAACTGATAAAGATGATTTGTTGCAAATTATTTATGCTATGAGAAATTTGAAAGATATTATTCTAAATAGAAAATAATAAATACATTTTAGGGTTAAAAAAAAACAAATAAATCTGTAATTTTAAAACAAATTAAATCATTTAGTTATTCTTGTTAAGAATATTATTTAACTTCTATGAAAAAACTCACTTTACTATTCTGCTTACAGTTTGCATTCATTTTCACATTACAAGCTCAAGATAATCAAGAAAAAATAGCTGCTCAAAATCTACAAAATGATGCAAAACTGCTTTGGAGTGCTTTAAACGAGCTTCATCCAGCATTATACCGACATAATGATACAACAGTTTTGGAAGAGAAATATCAAAAATTGCTAACTAATTTTGGAGAGGATAGAACGCTGCAAGAAACATTTTTGCTTTTATCTGAATTTACGGCTGCTATAAAATGCAATCATACGTACATTAATCCTAAAAATCAGGAAGGAAAAGTAGAGAATGATAGTAGTAATAGTAGTAATTTTATCGATACACTTTACACTCAAAAAAAATTACTTCCTTTTACTTTTAAAAAGATTGAGAACGAATGGTTTGTCTATAAACCTGTTTCAAATAAACTTCAAAAAGGAGATAAAATTATTTCTATAAACGGGATTTTAATAGATAGCTTAATTCAAATGATTAGTAATTACATACCGACAGATGGAAATACTATAAATAAAAAATTAAAAGATTCAGAACTTACTCTCACTTCAAATTATGAATATTTTGATTATTACTTTCCTTTATTGTATCAATTAGATAAAGAAGTAGAATTAGAAATTCAATCTTATGGAAAAGAAACTACTCAAAAAGTTAGTATAGAATTACTCACAAAAGACGAAAGAAAAGAATTATTCAAAGAGCGTTTTCCTTTCGTTACTGATAATTATGATGATTTGTGGAAGTTTAAGGTAGAGAGTAATCTAAAGGATAATACAAAATATGCGTATCTAGAATTAGGAACATTTCAGACCGATAAACTCTCGTATGATTGGAAAAACTATCTAAATGATATTTTTTATCAAATCAATAAACAAAAAATCCAACATTTGATAATTGATATACGAGGAAATGAAGGAGGAAATAAAAAAGTAGTGAATTACATATTGGATAAAATTGCTATCAGCGACTGGCGACCTGTGTTTAAAAAATATTATGTAGCTTATAATGAAGTGGGAGACAGTTTAAAAAAACATTTGACTTCTTTTAACAAGAAAAATTTTGATGCTACCAGATGGACAAAAAAATGGAACGAGAACTATAGAGTAGTTAAAGGAACACCTGATGAATCTAAAATTGTTTATGCAAAACTGACAGCTTACAAGGGAAAAGTACTTCTACTAATTGATGAAAAAGTGAGTGCAGATGCTATGAATTTGGCAGAAAACTGTAAAAAAACGGGTTTTGCTACCCTTATCGGTACAGCTACAGGAGGAACAAAACAAGGCTTTACAGCAGAACGGTTTTTTATTCTTACTCTTCCAAACTCTAACCTGAAAGTTGATATTCCGTTGGTAGGAAATTATCCATTACAAAAAATGGACGATAAAGGAATCGAACCAGATTTTGAGACACATGAAACAATAAAAGATTTTATGAATAGAAAAGACAAAGCTTTGGAGAAAGCGAAGGAAATTATGCAACAAGAAAATAAACTTGAACAAGAAAAAAAGATAAATCAAGAGTAATTTAATTAATCTTTTCAAAAAATGACTGTTCTCTTATTACAAGGGTACATAACAAATTGTCGCTCTGATGTTGTTGGTGTCGCTACGCTAAAATACCAACAACGGCAGTTGCTATTGAAAAACGACAATTTGTTATGCACCCTATTACAATGTTTTTGAGTTAGAGAGAAGCATAATGTGTGTAGAAGTAATGTAAGTTTGAAAAGTATTTGCTAGATTGCACAAAAATTCCTTAACCCTCTAGCTCACTTATTATGTCTAACTATTACTATCAAAAAATAATTAATTTAGTTAATTATTTATTTGCAAATAATAATACAATTAAAATTAAATTATTTTCATTTTTATCCCTACTGATTTTCATAGGTATTTCTAATTTATCAATAGCACAAAATCAAGATAACCTAAACTCTAATTCAGATACGAATTTTGGAACACTTACAGGAAGTGTGCAAACTGATTTTAGGTATTATGTAGAAGATTCAATTATTGGTGCAGCCGTTCCATTAGAAAAAATTGGATTTAATAACTATTTTAATTTGAATTATGAACGTGGAAATTTTCGTGCAGGTATTCGTTATGAAACTTATTTGCCAGCACTTTTGGGATATCCAATAAGTATGAGAGGAACAGGAATTGCTAGACGTTATATGGGTTACAATTTGAAAGGATTGGACGTAACAGTTGGAAATCTGTACGAGCAATTTGGAAGTGGAATGATTCTCAGAGCGCAAGAAGATCGTTTTATTGGTATTGATAATTCAATAGATGGACTTCGTGTAAAATATGATTTTAATGGGAAAGCTAGAGCAACAGGAATAATCGGAAGACAGCGAAACGGTTTTTCCCTTGATGAAACGAATAGTTTTGGCAAACAAAACAGACTTAGCACAGGCGTAGTGAGAGGGTTGAATTTGGAATTGTATCTGCACGAACTCTTCAAACCTACACTTACAGAAGAAGAAAAAGAAAAACAAGAACCTGTCTTGAGTCCTTTATCGGTAACAGTTTCAGGAAGTTTTGTAAGTAAATATGAGGATTATTTGGGTACGATTGATTATTTGCAGCCAAATGTTGATGCGTATTCGGGGAGGTTATTTGTTAATAAAGGAGGATTTTCAACTGATATTGAATATGTTTATAAGGCTTCCGATCCCTCAAGAGTAAATAGTTATATCAACAAAACAGGAACAGGTTTTTTGATCAATATGCAATATTCTCGTCCACGATTAGGGTTTTCTGTCTCAGCAAAACGCATCGATAATTTGGATTTTCGTTCCGAACGCACAGCCATTGACAATGTATATTATATCAATTTTGTTCCAGCAAATACAAAACAACATACTTACAGATTGCTTACTCTTTATCCGTATGCTGTTCAGATGTTAGGAGAATGGGGGTTTCAGACCGAACTTATTTATTCTTTAAAGCGTGGTTCGAAAACTAGGAGGAAAATATGGAACAGGTATTTCACTCAATTTTGCAACAGCTAGAAATTTGGATAAAGTAGAAGTAGCGACAGATGAAGGGTATACAGCCGAATTTTTTGCTATTGGAGACAAAACTTACTATCAAGATTTTAATGTAGAGGTAAATAGAAAATTATCCAAAAAATGGAAAGCTATTTTTACGTATGCGTATTTAGAGTATGATAAAGACCAAATTGAAGGTAGAACAGGTTTTGGACTTGTCAAATCGCATACCGTTGTGGCAGATGTGCAGTACAAACACAGTTCGAAATTAGCCTTCCGTTCCGAAGTTCAACATTTAGCCACCGAACAAGATTTTGGAAATTGGTTGTACGGACTTTTAGAAACTACCATTAATTCAAATTTTTCGTTCTATATATCTGATGAAATGAATTATGTAGGAACAGGCGCAGGAAAGCCAAAACCGATACATTATTTTGATTTCGGAACGAGTTATGTAAAAGGAGCTTCTCGTTTTGCAGTCAGTTATGGAAGACAGCGAGCAGGTCTTTTGTGTGTAGGTGGAATTTGTCGAATTGTTCCTGCATCAAGTGGATTTAGCTTTTCTCTAACGAGTTCGTTTTAAAACAAATTTAGAAGTTAGAACTAAAAACAGCGAAGCTAATAAAAAATACTTTAATTGATCGGTAAACGATTTTTATGAGCAATGAGCTAACGAGAATTTCTACAACATCATTGTATCACCCTGTATTTATCATATTCAATCATAAAAGTCAATCGCTAATCCTGATTTCCAAAATTATTCGTATTTTTGTATTATCGTATTCTTACTTAATTAGAAATACGGAAAGAAATTATTCCATACAACAAACATAAAGCAATTTTTATATGCAAAATGCCATTTTTAGTATTCCTTTTCCAAAAAACGAACCTGTTTTAGAATACCGTGCAGGTTCTCCAGAACGTGAAAATCTCAAAAAAGCTATCAAAGAAATGCGTAATCAGGAAATCGATATCCCTATGGTTATTGGTGGGCAGCGTGTTCGAACGGAAGATAAAAAAAGAATTGCTCCTCCTCACGACCACAAACACACATTAGGACATTTTCATAAAGGCGATAAAGGACATGTAGAACAAGCAATCCGTGCAGCTCTTGCAGCAAAAGAAGCATGGGAAGAGTTACCGTGGACAAACCGTGCTACTATTTTCTTGAAAGCAGCCGATCTTTTAGCTGGAGAATACCGTGCTAAAATCAATGCAGCAACTGTTTTGGGACAGTCTAAAAATGCCTATCAAGCAGAAATTGATGCAGCTTGTGAGTTTATTGATTTCTTGCGTTTCAATGCCTATTTTATGCAAGAGATTTATCAAAAACAACCTGTTTCATCGGACGGAATTTGGAATAAATTAGAATATCGTCCTTTAGAAGGTTTTGTTTTTGCGCTTACTCCATTTAATTTTACAGCTATTGCAGGAAACTTACCAGCATCGGCTGCGCTTATGGGAAATGTTATAGTTTGGAAACCAGCTTTTACACAGATTTATTCGGCTCATGTAATTATGGAAGTCTTCGAAAAAGCAGGAATGCCAGACGGAGTAATTAATTTAGTCTTTACAAGTGGCCCTGATACAGGCGATGTAATTTTCAATCATAAAGATTTTGCAGGAATTCATTTTACAGGAAGTACAGGTGTTTTTCAAGATATTTGGAAATCTATCGGAAACAATATTCAAAACTATAAAAGTTATCCACGAATTGTAGGTGAAACAGGTGGAAAAGATTTTGTAGTAGCGCATCATACAGCTAATCCAAAACAACTTGCAACTGCACTTATTCGTGGTGCTTTTGAGTTTCAGGGACAAAAATGTTCGGCAGCTTCAAGAGCTTATGTACCTAAAAATCTTTGGAAAGAAGTAAAAGAATCGATGACAAATATGCTTTCTGAAATCAAAATGGGTTCGCCAGAAGTATATGGTAATTTTATAAATGCCGTTATTGATGAGAAATCGTTTGACAAACTTGCGAGTTATATAGATGCAGCTAAAAAAGACGCAACTGTCAAAGTTATTGCAGGTGGAAATTATGATAAATCAGAAGGATATTTTATCGAACCTACTGTTTTGTTGGTAGAAGACCCAAAATATGTAACGATGTGTGAAGAACTTTTTGGCCCTGTTTTGACAATCTATGTTTATCCAGAAAACGATTTTGAGGATATTTTGAAGCTGACAGACCAAACTTCTCCGTATGCTTTGACGGGTTCTATCTTTGCTCATGACCGTACAGCCGTAGAATTAGCTACAAAAGTGTTGAAGAATGCAGCAGGTAATTTTTATATTAATGACAAACCAACTGGCGCAGTAGTGGGTCAGCAGCCTTTTGGTGGTGCTAGAGCATCAGGAACTAATGATAAAGCAGGTTCTTATCTGAATCTTTTGCGTTGGGTAAGTCCTCGTACAATCAAAGAAACATTTAATGCTCCATTGGATTATAAATATCCGTTTTTGGAATTAGAGCCGAAAGACCAAAAGGAATCTAAAAAATCGAATGGACAAGCAAAGAAAGAGAAGAAAAATAAGAAAGTGAAGAAATAATTCGAGTTTACAAACCTATAAGGTTTTCAACAACCTTATAGGTTTAAATACTACAAAAATAAAATAAATGAAACAAACCCTACATAAATTTTGATAGAAAATAATTGTACTACTAATTAAAGCGATAGATGAATTTAGAAACATTTCGAAAAAGAAGAATTAAAAATATAGTATTTATTCTTTCTGTATTGTTCCTGTTTAGTGGAATCACTTCTTGTCAGTTTTACAGAAATACGGCTTCTCGTTACAATGCCTATTTTTTGGCAAACGAACGTTATGGAGAAGTATATAAGAATACATACATTCAACAAAAAAGCGATTTTAATAATATATTGGTTGTTTTGCCTCCAATAGATAGCGTTTCGATGGGAAGTTTTAAGGGAGAGTTGGATTATGTAGTAGAAAAAGCATCTTTACCCATTCAACGCCATCCAGAAAGTGATTGGACAGATGACAGTTATTTATTGATTGGAAAGGCTCGTCTGCATCAAGCAGATTATAGAAATGCGATTAATTCCTTTAAATATCTGAATGGAAATAGTGATGAATTGGACGTTCGTCATGCGTCGCTTATTTGGCTGATGCGCTCTTTTATTGAGAGTGGAAATTTGGATCAAGCTTCTTTTACAATGGATTATATTTCGAAAGAAGGCGATAAGTTTTCGGAAGAGAATATTAGAGATTTTTATTTGGTTTCGGCTCATTATTACAGAACCATAAATGATTTTGATAAAACGGCTGCATATTTGGAATTGGCATTACCTTACACAAAAAACCGAACTCAAAAGGCTCGTTATCATTTTATTTTGGGACAAATTTATCAAAATAAAGCAAAACAAGGAATCAATGACAAAACCGTAAACGTAAAGAAATTTGATAGAAAATCGTATCAAAATTATCAATCCAGTATAAAATCACATCCAGATTATGAAATGGTCTTTAATGCTCAACTAAATGCTTCGCAGGTTGCAGGAACGAGTGCAGAAGATATAAAACAAGCACAAAAGTATTTTGAGAAACTCTTGAAAGACCAGAAAAACGAAGAGTATAGAGATAGAATTTATTACGAAATGGCAGGTTTTGCACAAAAACGAGGAAAAAACGATGAAGCAGTAGAACTTTTGCAAGAATCATTGAATCAACCTTCTACTAATTCGGCTCAAAAGGCATATACATATGTCAGAATGGGTGAGCTTTTTTATGAAAAAAGTGATTATTTGAAAGCAAATCTGTATTATGATTCTGCACTTTCTATTAGTACGGAAGAGATGCGTAACTTTGATGAAATTGCTGCACGAGGAGAAATTTTACATCAGTTTTTTGACCAGTATGATGTTTTGCAGAGAGCAGATACAAAAATTAGTCTTTCCAAAATGTCGCAGGAAGAATTAGCCAAGTATTTTGAAAAGCAAATAGCAGAAGAAAAAGCGCAAATTGATAAAGACGTTGCAGCAGCAGAAAAGGCAGCAAAAAGTGGAAACTTAGTAAATAAAGGAACTACAAATCCGTTTGCAAGTACTGCAAATACAGCTCAAACGTGGTATTTTTACAACGAACAAGCAGTCAGGCAAGGCAAAAACACATTTGTAAGAGTTTGGAAAAACCGTCCTTTAGAGGATAATTGGAGAAGAAGTAATAAAATAAATAGTACGCTTGATAACACTGTAAATCCGACAGCAACTACAGCAGATAGCAAAACAGACCAGCAAAATCTTTATGCAACCGTTGCAGGAGTAGAGGAAAGATTGAAAGAAGTACCCAAAACAAAAGAAGAAATTACGCTTTTAGAACAAAAAATAGAAGGTGCTTTATTTGAGCTTGGAAAAGTATATCATTATCAACTCAAAGAAGATGAAAATGCTAGAGCTACTTTTGAGCGTTTTATAAAAGATTTTCCTAAAAATAAAAATATTCCAGAAGCTCTGTTTTTGTTACGCAAGATGTGTATGGAAAACAAAACCTTAGAAAAGTGCGATGTAGCAGCTTATGAAAAGACGTTACAAACAAAATATCCAGAATCTGTTTTTGCAAAACTTATCTCTGACCCCAATTATTTGGAAGAATCAGTAGCCAATGACACCATTGTTACCAGTTTGTATAAAGAGAGTTATGCACTTTATTCGGCTAAAAACTATCAAAAAGCCATTGAAAAATTAGAGAAAATACAGAATGATTATCCTCAAAATAGTTATAATGCAAAAATAGAATTACTACGGATTATGAGTTCTTCTTACATCGAATCTTTGCCTGTCTATGTAGAAAAACTGACTACTTTTATTACAAAGTTTGAAGGAAGTAAAGAACAAGAGTATGCCAAAAAACTCTTAGAAGTAGCAGATAAGAAGTTGAAGGAAAATGGAGGAGAATAGGGGCGAGGGAATTGGGGCGTGAGACGTGGGAATGAAAATACAATAAGGAAGTTTAGCCGTTTTCCCTTAGCAATCGTGCGTAATCGGACGTTGATAATGGGGAGCAAACGGAGAGAAGTGAGAGAAAATCAAACTAAATTTTTATTTTTATATAATTTTTCGCTATTTTTGGAAACCTTTAAGCTATTTATTGAAATATAGGTCAGTAATAAGTCAAGACAAAAGTAGAGAGAAGAGAACAGAATCAATTCTGTAAACAAGACATTTAATTTAGAGAAAATCAGAAAAAAGAAGTGTATCAGCTTAATTTAAGTTTAATTTATATAGTAATTTTAATCAATTTAGTTTACTTTTAATAGTAATAGTATTTAATTTATATCGAAACAAATAATAATGAAGACACCTAAGTACCCAAATCGTTCAAGAAACCAAGACGAAGAACAACAATCATCATACTCAAATTCCCCAAATTCTCGTACCTCCAACTCCAACGGAGGTTATCAAGGCTCAAACCACAACTCTGGTTACAACAATCAAGGAAATGGAAACAACTCCAACTACACTAATAATTCGAATGGAGGAAACAATAATTATTCTCGTTACAACAACAAAAGAGAATTTATGAATTATAATAAGTTTAGTTTTGACCGTATAAAAAGACGTTTTAATCTCAATGAAGTACAAAAAGATTTATTTGAATCAGTTTCTCCCATTGAGCCAAGTGACTGGTTGAAACAAACAATGGAAATAACGGCAGATTTGCCAATCAAGACAGAAAAAGCACGTACAGAGTTTATTCTGATGCCTATTCTTTTAGAGCTTCGTAAGCGTATGGAACGTAATTTTACGATTTATTCAGGAGAGTATTTTAATGTAGAACCTCGTGAAGGTCTGGCCGGTCCTTCCGATATTATACTTTCTATGGGAGCAGAATCGTATTCTATTTCTTCGCCAGTTATGTCTATTGTGCAAGCCTACAAAAACAATCTTGACTTAGGTTTGGGCAAATGTGTAGCTCAAATGATTGCAGCAGATATTTTTAATGAGCGTGAAGACAATAATATCACAACTATTTATGGCTGTGTAACGACAGGCGAACAATGGCTTTTCTTGCGTTTGGAAGGCGATACAATCCAGATTCATCCACACCGTTTTTTCTTGAATGAACTGACTGATATTATCGGAATGTTCCAGTCTATGCTAAATTACTGCAAAGAAGATATTGCAACGCCTAAAGTAGAAGCAGTTACAGAAGAAACGACAGCAGAATAAACAAATCTCGTTGACAATGAAGTCTTAACGAGAGTTGAGAAACATAGAAAAAAGCCTTTCATTATTATTACAATAATGAAAGGCTTTTTTGTTTGTCTAAACTATTGCCAGAGTTGTTTCGGATTACCAAAACCAACTACTGACAAAGTTTTGTGATTACACTACATTTATTCTATCACAATAGATTTGGAATAGGTAGCTCCATTTTGATTGAAGTGAATAAGATACATTCCTTTTGCTTGGTCGTTCAAGTTTACATTAAAATCTTGATTTCCTTTTTCAAAAGTTTGTGTATTTATCTTTCTACCAATTCCATCAAAAATAGTTACTTCAATGTTTTCGATTAAAACTCTTCCAAAATGAACATTGAATTTTCCTGTACTTGGGTTGGGATAGATATTAAAACTATCTTCTCTCAAATCTTCATTTCCTGTAATAATTGGAATAGTTGGAATAGAAACATAAACTGTTCTGGTCTTGAAACTACAGCCATCTTGATTGGTAACGATAGCAGAATAATAACCTGCTTCTGTTGGAAGCAGTTCGATAGTTGTTCCCAAATCTGTTCTTATTTCTCCCTCAAAATACCATTCTACACTTGCAATTTCAGTTTGAGTAGTTGCAGTTGATGATTCCAAAACAAGTAACTTTTTGTTTTGCTCATTTCTATTTACTCTCAAATAAACTACAAATCGCTCAAAACGGTTTATCGTAAGTTCGTCAGAAACTGCTCTACACGAGTTTCTAAGCAGATTACTATTATCAGAAATAGCTTCTACACGATATTCTCCAATTGTATTTACTTCAATAGAAGAACCTGTAAGACGAACCAAACGACCATTTCTAAACCAGTTATAGGTAACTCCATTTTCTATATTTTCAATAGAAAGTACCGTTTTTTCGGTCGGACAAAGTGTACTCGTACTCGCTACCAAAACAGGAATTTGTGGTCTTGGTACAATCACTACATTTATTTCTGTGCTAGACTGACAACCATTACTCGAAACAGAAAGCCTATACGTTCCAGATTGAGAAACAGATACATCTCTAGTTTGTGCTATTTCTGTACTGTTTAATGTCCAGCTATAAGTAGCATTTTGTCCTGCAAAAAAGGCGTTTAGGTTTCCGTTTTCACAGAAAGTAATGTTTTGTTGTCCTGCACGTCTTCCCAAAATTCTGGCAACAGGAGTTTGATTTAATTCTACATTTACCTTACGAGAAACAAAACTACAAACACCTTTCTGTATTCTTACTTCATAATTTCCAGAATACTTAGCTGTAAATGTCTTTCCATTTCCAAACTCAACACCATTCAAAAGCCACGTATAAGAAATAGCATTTTCTACTTCTTCGGCATTCAGAATAAGAGAATCTAAACAACTAAATTGAAGGCTATCTCCTAAAATGGTAGCCTCAAAAGCAGCTTGAATAGTTACATTTACTCGTGTACGCTTGCTTTCCTTTTGGCTTCTCATTCCTGTCGTGGAAACATAAAAAGCAGAATCAGAATCTACAGACGGTAGCTCAAAAGAATGTGTTGTGCTTTCTGCAATCTTTTCTCCTCCTTCTTGTTGTGAATACACTTTATACAGATTTCCTGTTGAAGAAAGAGCTACAAAAGCAGTTCCTTCTTGACACAAAACAGAAACTGAATCAAGAACAGGTTTTGCTGGATAAGTCCACTCATCGGCTGGCGAAGGTGCAGAATCTCTATTATCAATTACTGCAAAGAGTTGATAGTTGTAGAATGTATCAGCTTCTAAGTTTTCATCTACATAGCTAGTCGTGGTAGCCGAAAAAGAGCTAATCAAAACGTTATCTCTATACAAACGGTACGCAGTTGCAGAGCTATTTGTAGTCCAAGACAATTCTATTTTGGTATCTGAACTTGCAACGGCAGACAAACTCAACCCTGCATTGACTGGAACAATTGGAGCAGGTGGAGGTGGTGGAACAGAATTTATTTTTGTTGCTTTGATTGCAAAATCATAAACTGTTTCATCACAATCATTATTATTTATCGTAATCGTTGCTGTTTCTACTCCTAAAGTAGCCGAAGAAAACGTAACCTCAAAGGTAGAAGTAGCACCTGCTAAAACAGTTGTAGGAACATTCAGAAACCACAAAATTAGGATTATCACTCAAAATGGAAGTAATACTAATATTTTCTGTTCCTGTACTTTCTAGCGTATAAGTAACTGTTCTGTTTGAACCTACATTTCCAAAATCTGTATCATCGCTTGCATCTGGCGTAATATCGCCATCAACAATAGAAACAGAGTTTCCTAAAAGATTGATTTCTTTAGGGTCAGAAACCGTAACAATTTGAGTTGCAGTTGCTGTTCTTCCACCTGCATCTGTTGCTGTCCACGTTACCGTTGTGTTTCCGATAGCAAAAACAGTAGGCGCATCATTTGAAAATGTAGGTGTTCCACAATTATCGCTTCCTGTTGGAGTTCCTAACGTTACACCAGAAGCTGTACAAAGTCCTACATCTGTATTTATGCTTACTGCTGTTGGAGCTGTAATTGTTGGATCTTGATTATCCACAACCGTAACAATTTGAGTTGCAGTTGCTGTTCTTCCACCTGCATCTGTTGCTGTCCACGTTACCGTTGTGTTTCCAATAGCAAAAACAGTAGGAGCATCATTTGAAAATGTAGGTGTTCCACAATTATCGCTTCCTGTTGGAGTTCCTAACGTTACACCAGAAGCTGTACAAAGTCCTACATCTGTATTTATGCTTACTGCTGTTGGAGCTGTAATTGTTGGATCTTGATTATCCACAACGGTAACAATTTGAGTTGCAGTTGCTGTTCTTCCACCTGCATCTGTTGCTGTCCACGTTACCGTTGTGTTTCCGATAGCAAAAACAGTAGGCGCATCATTTGAAAATGTAGGCGTTCCACAATTATCGCTTCCTGTTGGAGTTCCTAATGTTACACCAGAAGCCGTACAAAGTCCTGCATCTGTATTTATGCTTACTGCTGTTGGTGCTGTAATTGTTGGATCTTGATTATCCACAACCGTAACAATTTGAGTTGCTGTTGCTGTTCTTCCACCTGCATCTGTTGCTGTCCACGTTACCGTTGTGTTTCCGATAGCAAAAACAGTAGGCGCATCATTTGAAAATGTAGGCGTTCCACAATTATCGCTTCCTGTTGGAGTTCCTAATGTTACACCAGAAGCTGTACAAATTCCTGCATCTGTATTTACGCTTACTGCTGTTGGAGCTGTAATTGTTGGATCTTGATTATCCACAACGGTAACAATTTGAGTTGCAGTTGCTGTTCTTCCACCTGCATCTGTTGCTGTCCACGTTACAGTTGTGTTTCCGATAGCAAAAACAGTAGGTGCATCATTTGAAAATGTAGGCGTTCCACAATTATCGCTTCCTGTTGGAGTTCCTAATGTTACACCAGAAGCTGTACAAAGTCCTGCATCTGTATTCACGCTTACTGCTGTTGGTGCTGTAATAGTTGGATCTTGATTATCCACAACGGTAACAATTTGAGTTGCAGTTGCTGTTCTTCCACCTGCATCTGTTGCTGTCCACGTTACAGTTGTGTTTCCGATAGCAAAAACAGTAGGCGCATCATTTGAAAATGTAGGCGTTCCACAATTATCGCTTCCTGTTGGAGTCCCTAATGTTACACCAGAAGCTGTACAAATTCCTGCATCTGAATTTATGCTTACTGCTGTTGGAGCTGTAATTGTTGGATTTTGATTATCCACAACGGTAACAATTTGAGTTGCAGTTGCTGTTCTTCCACCTGCATCTGTTGCTGTCCACGTTACAGTTGTGTTTCCGATAGCAAAAACAGTAGGCGCATCATTTGAAAATGTAGGCGTTCCACAATTATCGCTTCCTGTTGGAGTTCCTAATGTTACACCAGAAGCTGTACAAAGTCCTGCATCTGTATTTACGCTTACTACTGTTGGAGCTGTAATTGTTGGATTTTGTGTATCTGCCAATCCGTTTCCATTAATCGCAAACGTATAAGGATTTTCATCAGCATCGTCGTTAGCAATAGAAACGATAGCTACTCTATTTCCTGTTGCAGAAGGATTAAAAGTAATTGTAAAATTTTGACTACTACTTGCTGCAATGCTTGTAGGGAGAGTTCCCAAAGCAAAATCAGAAGCATTTGTTCCACCAATCGTAATTCCTGTAATAGCTAATGCTGCTGTACCTGTGTTTTGAATAGTAAAGGTTTTTGTTTCCGTAGTAGTATTACATTCTAGTACATCTCCGAAATTAGTATTGTTATTTGGGTCTGTACTGCTTCCATCAATATTATTTCCATTGCTAGTAGATTGATTTCTGGAGCAGAAGGCGCGTAATTCAACTGTATTAGAAGTTGCAGTAGCAGAAGTTAAGCAAGTTCCACCTGTAACAGTAATGACCCAAGTAATTACCATTACCTGCTGTATCAATTGCGGAGAACCAGTTACCAAATGCAAATCATTACTAGCTACACAAGTAAAGTTCGGATTTGATTATATATCATTCCTAAACCTACAGTAGTACCATTCATGTCATTAGTAGTTATAGCAGTTTGATCAGCTTCTTCTACTAAAGTATAAGCTACATCTGTTGTTCCTCCAAAATTAAACCAAACCTGTTGCACTCCAAGTAGCAGAAGCACTATTTTGTTGTGAACTTGCACCAATTCTGAAATCATAACTTACTGTACCACCACCTACATTATTAGCAGTAGCTGTGAAAATCTGACTGCCTGATAGTGCTGTTGTTGGATTTATAGTAACAGTTGGGGTAATATTCGGACTAACTACCGAACTTGTAGGGATATTCACATTCTTCGTAAGCATACCTGTACTTGAATGTGTAATTGTACCTGAAGCGTTATTAGAAGCAGTAGATTTTTGACGAATGTAAACCGTAGTATTGTTTACAACCCCACCTGACTGAATTAAAGTTTGGCTATTGGCAAAACCTACAGTAGGACTAGTAACAGATACCTCAAAATGAGTAGGAGCTGTGATGACAATATTTGCAGTCAAATTAATTCCTGAAATGGTATAACTCTGTGCTGCTGAAGGACTTCCTGAACAAGAAGAAAAAGGAGATAAGGCTGTAGTAGAAAGTTCAACACAATCTCCTGTATCACCACTAATAACCCAGCTATTAGGAGCAGATGTAAGTGTATTTCTTGCTGCTACGGCATTACAATATTTTAGTCCAGTCAGCTCCCAGTTGTACATTTGGTTGTACAGTTTGTGCTGCCCAGCCGATGAGAGTAGCATCGTAGTTGGCTGTGCTTAGACCTGAATTATCTAGCATCTGAAACATATTCGTAACGTTACTAATATTCCACGCCCCAATATTTTGATTGAAGGCAGAGGCACTATTAAACATATAACTCATATTTATAACTGCGCCCGTATTCCACGCCCCAATATCTTGATTGAAGGCAGAGGCATTATTAAACATACCAGACATATCTGTAACTGCCCCCGTATTCCACGCCCCAATATCTTGATTGAAGGCAGAGGCAGATTGAAACATATAAGACATATTCGTAACTGCACCCGTATTCCACGCCCCAATATCTTGATTGAAGGCAGTTGTAAGAGAAAACATAACAAACATAGTTGTAACGGCAGCAGTATTCCACGCCCCAATATCTTGATTGAAGGCAGTTGTAAGAGAAAACATAACACTCATATTACTAACGGCGTTAGTATTCCACCTTCCAATATCTTGATTGAAGACAGAAGCATTAGAAAACATATTCCTTATATTATTAACGGCGTTGGTATTCCACCTTCCAATATCTTTATTAAAGGCAGAGGCAGACCGAAACATAAAACTCATATTTGTAACAGCAGCAGTATTCCAGCTTCCAATATTTTGATTAAAAGCAGAGGTATTATCAAACATACTACTCATATTTGTAACAGCAGTCTGTATTCCACGCTCCAATGTTTCCATTAAATACTGAACAAGTACGAAATATACTAAACATATCTGTTACACTACTAAGATTAGGAACGTCAGTAGCCATGTAAGTAAGATTAGAGCAGCCAAAAAAAGCACTATTCATACTTGTCCATTTTTGACTTCCCCATTCTTCTATGGTTCGTAGTTTTAATCTTTCATTATAATTAGGACTAGAAGTACTAGCAGCATTCATATAAAAACGAGGAAAAGTTCCAGTAATGGCTATTTCATATCTATCTCCATCTATTAAGTTTGTAATAGTGTAGTTATTAGTCATTACATTATTTGCAGAACCATTTCCATTTCCTGCACCTGTATTGTCTAAATTTGTCCAAGTGATATTGTAATTATATCCTGTTCCTGTTGTTGGGATTATTATTTGAGTATTATTAGTAATCCAAGTAGTACGAAAAGGTCTTTCACTAGCTACAAAAGAGGTCGCTAATGGAGTTCCTGTTTTGTAGTTTTTGTTTCCACTACAATCTTGGTTGTATTCAAAGACGGCTACGTGATAGGTTGTTCCTTCGGTTAGTCCTGTTAGGTTTACTTGGCTTCCTGCTCCGTTATAGACTACAAAACCTCCATCTAGTGGTGTTCCGTTTCCAAAAACAGTATTGGCTGTATAGGTAGTGTTGTCAGTAGGTGCATTTATATTAACTGCCGAACCTGCTTTCAAGACTACAATACGTTTGTTTCCATTTCCACTTTTCATCCAATAAATATGTGCTGTCGTTTTGTTGCTATTGGTCTGAATGTCTATTGGTTCTTGTGTTGGTTCACTACTGTTTGGACTTTGATAAATTCCCTTCGGACTTGCCCATTCTGCACTTTCAAAGGCTGGTGTAATGGTCGCTCCTACGCAGTTATCAAAACTTCCTCCGTTGTAAATGGCATTTGCTGTAAAGGAAGTTACGCCTGCTGCTATCGTAATGGGAACGTTTTTGTCGCTAGTGAGTGTTCCTGTAATGGTTAGATTTGCATCTATGGTAATTCCTGCTGTGTTTTCAAATTTGAAGTGTAGAGGATTTCCTATCGTAAGACCTGCAAAACCTGTGCTTTGTGCTGCCGTTCCATTAAACTGATAGCTTACACCTGCTGTAAAAGTAGGCGAAGTGCTTGTAATAGAAGCTGCAATTCCTCCCACTTTTGCTGTTCTGACAATGGCTTGATTTCCAAAAACGAGTTGTCCTGCTCCTGCAAGTGTTCCTGTTGCTTGAAAAAACAATCTGTTTCTAATAAAAAGGTCGTCGCCTGTACCGTCTGCAAGGGTAAGGGTAGCACCGTTATTGATTTGTAAGATTCCATTGAACCGAAAGTTGGTCTAGTGTTATGTTTGCAGTAACTTCTACGGTGTGAGAACCTCTGATAGAGATTGTTCCGTCTGTAGAAGTGGGTGCAGTCGTTGCAGCTATCCAGTTTGTGCCGTCGTAGGTTTGCCAGCCAGTAGCAGAAACAAAAGTTGTGTTTGCAGTCGTTCGGTAGTCGCCTGTGGTTTGAGCGTTGGCGTTTGTAGTCAGTCCTACAGATAAAAAGGTAAGAAAGAGAAAAGAAACAAGAACGGATAGCGTTTTTGGTTTGCTCAAAAGAGATAGAATATGTTTCATTAGAATAAAAAACAAATGGAGTAAGAAAATAAAATAACGAGTAGGTGGAAGGATTGAGCCTACTAATTTATTGGAATTTTTATATAACCACAAAAGTAGTTTAAACTTTTTAACAAAACAAAAAAAAGTTGTTTATTTTAAAATTCATTACGCAACTATTCTTTTGATTTCTTTATTCATCAGAACACAGGTTTTGATAGATAGTGTAGATAATTACTACTAAGGAAATACTGAATACTACTGTATTCTACTACTTTTTGTAGGGTGGGATTGATAAAGGATTAGCTTCGCTAAACTCTCGTTTGATAGAATTGAAAATATAAATAGATACAAAATAGTATAAAAATAATTTAATTACGATTAAAAAAAATCTGTGTTTTATCTGTCTAATCTGTAATATCCGTGTTCCACAAAAAAAGTAGGGTACAATAGATTGAAAATACAGATACATACAGGGTATGTTCATAAAAAATAACGGACTTTGCAAATATGTTTAATCAAATAAGTTATACCATTTTTTCAACTTTGAGAGTCCTTTCAGAAGGCTGTCAATAGTTGGCAGAAATAAGTCCTTCTGTATCCAAACTATTGTCAGAGTTAGTTTGGATTACCAAAAACTACTGACAAAGTAGTTATGAACATGCCTTGTAAATATATACAAAATAGTATCAAAATGATTTAATTCTAATCAAAAAAAATCTGTGTTTTATCTGTCTAATCTGTAATATCCGTGTTCCATAAAAAAAGTAGGGTACAGTAGTAATTCGCATTCATCTGTATTCAAAATCCTATAAATCCTACTAATTCTTTACCAATCAGTTCTATGCTTTCAAAAAGAAATTTATTCTAACTTCTAAAATCTACCTTCTAAATTGGTTTTTCATTTATCAAAACAAAACCTTCACTCCTTACGTACTAACAAAGTCCTTACGAATTTTGATTTTTATAGAAATAATGACTATTTTTGTAAAGTCTTACAAAGGCAAATTCTACGCTACTACTACAATCAACAAAAAATCAACACATTTTATCTCTCTACAAAGTAATTTTCTACGTACAATTGCTTAAATTAGAGTTGCTAAATAATCTTTACTTAAAGTATTTGATTACTATCTTTCATCGACCTATCAAAACTGCTATCTATATGAACTTACACTTACTTATGACTATGAAAAATATATTTTACAGAAATAGCTTATCTCTTCTTTGCTTGTTTATTCTGCTTTTGCAAGGGAATAGTCTATTAGGACAAACAACACAAAATGCAGGTAATTGGAGTACTCCTTCTACTTGGGTAGGTAATGCAGTACCTGCTGTTGGTGCAAGTGTTACCATTGCTCATGATGTAACTTTAGATTTTTCTGCGACAGTAAATAACCTTACAATCAATGGAGGTGCTACTCTTACACAAGAGAGTATTTTACGTATAACAGGTAACTGGATAAATAATGGAACTTTTAGTGCAGGAACAACACCACCAAATTTTGTAAGCTTTGAAGGTGGAAACGATCAAACTGTTACTTCTGTATCGCCTATTACTTTTACTAGATTAAGACTTACTAAAACATTTCCTACTACTAGTAGTGTTACCTTTCTTCTAGCAGGTCAGAATGTAATAGTTACCGAAAACCTAGACCTTTCAGGTGGGCGTATAATATTGACAGGCTCTACTATTTTAGACTGCTCAAGTGCTACAACTTTTGGTTATACACCAAATAGTTGGGTAGAAACTCAAGGTACAAGTTTTTTCAGAAGACGTATAGGTCTTATGTCTGTAGGGGATAATATATTCAGAGAATTTGAAGCTTCTGGAGCTCCAGCAAATACTATTATTGATGTAAGATTCACCCCAAGTATTTTACCAGTTATCACAGGTACTAATCCTGCAAATGGTATGTGGACGATTGTTGCGCCTACTAATCTTACATTTGCTTTCTATAATACAGGTGCTTCTCCTTCGACAGGAAAAATACACAAGTTACAGACAGGAATTTGGGTAGAAAAAGGTACTAATCCTTCTCCTTTTACTTTGCAAACTCCAGATGGTTCAGGTACTTATACTATTTTTACGCCTTCTGATCCTGTTTTTCCTGCTATTGGTTTTTCTCCTACAAGTGGTAAAGTTGCTGACCCCATAACCATTACAGGAACTGGTTTTGCAACACCACATACTAATAATACTGTTTATTTTGGAGATGTAAAGGCAACTAGTATTGCAGGAACTACTACTAGTTTGACAGTTAGAGTACCACAAGGATCGGTTTCTCAAAATGTCATTTATGTAAGAAATAATACATTGCCTCTCTATGCTAATTCTCTTATTGTATCGCCTTATTTTTTTAGAACTACGAATGCTTCTAGTTCTACTGTTACTAATTTAAGATATAATGCTTCATCTTATTCAACAAGTTCTAATTCACGATCAAGTGTAATAGCTGACTTTAATAATGATGATAATATGGATTTATATTCCATAGGTTCAGGACAACTTTTTTTAGGTAATGGAGATGGTACTCTAGGTACACCTACTCTTTATACAATAGGAAATCAAGGTGGAGGAGCTGCTGCTGATTTCAATGGAGATGGTAATATAGATGTTATTATACTAGGAGCAGGAGGTGGCACACAAGCTCATATTTTACTAGGTAATGGTCTGGGAGGTTTAAATTTTCATGCAAATATAGGAGATAATCGTAACGATGTAGAAGTTGCAGATATGGATAATGATGGAGACATGGATTTAGTAATTGCTAATTTTGCTGGAAATAATGTTCGAACTTATATAAATGATGGTGCTGCTAATTTTACTTATGCATTTGCACAAGATAATCGTTCTCTTACTAATGCAACTGATGTGTTTTTAGCAGATTTTAATCGTGATGGATTTGTTGATATAGCATCAGGAGCACAAGGTACAGGTTGTTATGTCGCTTTAAATGATGGTAGTGGTCGTGTAAATAATTTTACAGCTTGGGCTTTTTACAATTATGGACAGGCTGGTTCTTATATTTCAGGGGCTGATTTTGATAACGATGGAGACATAGATTTGGTAGGTTCAGGTAGATCTGCTTCTGGTGTTTTCTTAATGCTTAATAATGGAAACGGTCTTTTTTCAGTACCTTCTAATCTAACACCAACAGGTTCGTCAGATGCAAGAGGATTAGTTGCAGCAGATTTTAATAATGATGGAAATGCTGATATTGCTTATACTCAATATGGTTCAGGAGGAGGAATAAGAGTAAGATTAGGCAATGGTAATGGTACGTTCCAAACAGCTATTACTTTAAATACACCTGCTACTGCTGGTGGGTTTATTCAAGTAGCAGATTTTAATAATGATAACTACTCTGACTTTAATGTAGCTTATCTAAATGGTCAGACTTCGGTACATATTTATAAACCTATTCTTTATTCTCGTCAAAATGGTAACTGGAATAATCCTAATACATGGAGTAAAGATGCTTGTGGAGGTGCAACAGCAGGTATAATTCCCGATCAATTTACAGATGTTGTAATTTGTAATAATGTTACTCTTAATGCCAATTCTTCTTGTAAAGATCTAACAATAAATGCTAGTTCTAATCTTGATGTAACTACTACTAACTATGCACTAAACATAACAGGAAACTGGGTAAGTAATGGAACATTCAACCCAAGATCAGGAACAGTAACTTTTAGTGGAACGGCTCAAGACATTGGAGGAAGTGGTGTTACCGATTTCAATAACATTACCTTTAATAATCCAACTACTGCTAGTACAGTTTCTTTATTTAATTCAGTAAATGTACAGGGAGGAGTTACTTTCGGAGCTAACGGACCTAACGGAACAAAAGTAACTTTAGGAAATCATAATTTTACTGTAAATGGAGATATAAACGCCGCAGATAATAATTCTTATTTTGTTACAGATGGTACAGGTAACTTAATACGCCCTGTGGCTAGTGCAACTGTTTTACAGACAAGAGGTTTTCCTATAGGTTATACTAGTGACAGATATACTCCTGTTGCAGTAAGAGCAGAACTTTCACATAACTTAGGAAATGTTTCTGTAAAAGTAAGACCAATAGGAACAAGTCCAGATATAGATTCTCACGACCAAGCAATGCGTTATATTGCCGATATAGAGCCAAGTATGGATGGAAATGCTGTTGTTACGATGACTTGGTCAAATACAACAGATTATGTTACATCAACCCCTCTCTCTGGTCATGGTATATACTATAATAATGGTTCTGGAGCTATTAATCAAGATATACCAGGAACAACTAATGCTACATCAGCAGTAGTAGATGAACAACTACTAGCCTCTACTGTAACTTACTCTTTTGGTGTTTTTGTACCTCTTGCTACACCAGATTATACAATTATTACAAGTGGAACAGATTTAATAATTACAGACCAAACTGGAAATATAAGTCCAGAAACACTCACTATAACTCAAAGTGGAACTGATCTTATAATTAATAATAGCGATCCAACAAGAACATATAAGGTTAATGGTAATCCTGTTACTTCATTTGCTACTAGCGCAACTGTTCCTTTATCTGGTATTACTTCTATCACAATAAATGCAGAAGGAGGCGATGATATTATTACTATTGGAGCTTTTAGTTCTAATTTACCTTCCCTAACCATAAAAGGAGGTACAGGAACAAATACAGTCAATTTTAATGGAGATATTACTTTTGATGTAAATGAAAATTTACTTGTCCAAACAGACATAAATGAAGTAAACTTTGCAGCAAGTGCTAATGTTGTTTTACAAGATGACGGTAAAGCAGAAATAGAAGCAAGTAGAAATATTCTTTTCAATACTGGAAGTTCATTAGCTACTGCTGCTGGAAATATTACTTTAAAAGCTAATCAACAAGCTACTCCTACTACTGGAGATTTTAAAGGTATTGATATAAGAACTGCTACCATACAAACAACTAATGGTATTATTGATTTGAGTGGTAGAGGAGGAGACGATGCAATGGGCGAACAATTTGGAGTACGTTTATTAAATGGCAGTCAAGTTATTGGTGGCAGTAGTAACTCACTAACCATAACAGGTACAGGGGGAGCTTCTACAGGAAGTTCTAATTATGGTGTACGAGTTATAGGTGCTGCTTCTCTTACTTCTATTATTACTTCTACTGGTGGCGACGTAAATGTAATAGGTTTTGGTGGTGGTAGTGGTTCGTCTATTTTTAATTGTGGAGTTGCTGTACAAGCAGATGGAAAAATTTCAGCAGGTAATATGGGGAAAGTTACCGTAACTGGAACAGGAGGAAATACAATAGGTAATTTTAACTATGGTGTACATATAACTGATTTCAATTCCGAAATCACTTCTAATGGAGGCGAAATAAACGTAACAGGTTTTGGTGGTGGAAGTGGTACATCAAATTCTAATCGTGGTATAAACCTACAAAGTGCATCCACAGGGATTCGTTCAGTTGGTAACATAACCGTAACTGGTACAGGAGGAGGTTCTATAGGAGGTAATAATTGGGGTGTTAATATGCAAGCAGGTAGTGGAATTACTTCAACTGGCACAGGAACTCTTTCTGTTAATGGAAATGGTGGAGCGGGTACAACAGGAGATAATAATATAGGGGTAAATATACTAATAAATAGTAAAATCACTTCAAGTGGAACAGGAACTGTTACCGTTACTGGAAATGGTGGTACAGGTGCAGGAGATAACAATCATGGTATATTATTAAATGGAATTGGATCATTAATTACTTCAAGTGGTGGTACTGTAAATGTAACAGGTACAAAAGGTGGAAGTACAAATCTAAATACTGCTGATATTTTTCTTGAAGGTGGACAAATTACTTCTACTACTGGTAATATTATAATAGATGCAACTACAGCAGGAGGATTTCTTCCAGCAACAACAGGCGTAGTAGATGTAAGTACAACTAGTACACAAAGTTTGCAATTTGCTGCCAACTCAACTCTTCGTTTGATGATAAATGGAACTGACCCATTGTCAGACTATGATCAACTAAATGTAGCAGGAAATATAGATCTTAATGGTGCAGAATTAAATTTTTATACAACAAATTCATTTAATACAACGGTAGTAGCAGGAGATGTATTTACTATTGTAGAAAATGATGGTACAGATGCTATTAATGGTACTTTCAATGGTCTTCCAGAAGGTGCAATTATTCCAAATTTTTTAGGCTCTACACTTGATGCACAGATTACATATACAGGTGGTTCACCAGAGAACAATGATGTAGTCCTTGAAGTAGTGAATCCTCCTCTTCCCACCCAACCCATAGGTAACCGAGGAATGTATTTTGATGGAGTGGATGATTATGTGGATATAGGTTCAGGAACATCTTTAGATGCAGAATTAGAAAGTACTTCATTTACTATATCTGCTTGGATAAAACTACAAGAACTTGATAAAATACAAACTATTTTCTCAAAATGGCAAGAAACAGCAGCATCTACTGTATTGTTTACAGTTCAGGCTAATAATAGATTAAAAGTAAAACCCAATACAGGACTTTCAGGTTTTGAATCTACGTCTGCTTTACAGAAGAATAAATGGACACACGTAGCAGCTACTTATGATGGAGCAGAGGTAAACTTATTTATAGATGGTTTGCCAGCAGGGACAACATCTTATACATTACCGTTTGGTACTTCTTCCCAACCCATACGTATTGGAGCAGCAGCAGATGATGGTGGAAGTCTCAATCGTTTCTTTGACGGACAACTAGACGAAGTAAAAGTATTTTCAGAAGCACTTAGTGCAGGGCAAATACAAGCTACTATGGCAAGTACAGATCCTATGGAAACAGATTTAATTGGCTATTGGGACTTTGGAACAGGCTTTGGAAGTGAAGCAGCAGATGAAACAGCAAACGGTAATAACGGAACATTAACTAACGCTCCCCTTTGGGCATTACGAGTAAAAAATGAAAATGATACAGGAATAGAAAGTTTAAGACAAGTTATTATAGAAGCGAATGGACTAGCAGGAAAAAACTATATTGATTTTAGTATTCCTACTAGTTTTGCACCTTTTCAAATTGATTTAGCTACCAACTTAGATCCTATTGACGAATCTATTTTTATTGATGGAACTTCTCAAGAAGGTTTTGTTCCTTATTTTTCTACTGGAATGATACGGATAGATGGGGGAGGTAGTTCTAATTATTTTGCTAGATTTATGAGTACAGCAAATAATTCAGAGGTGTATGGTTTATGGGTGTCAAGGTTTAATAGTTATGGCGTAATGTCCCAAACTGATGATTTTCAATTTGGAGCAGTAAACAAAGGAAATGTAATTAGTCAAATCAACGACGCTATAGGCTCTGGAAATGCTTTAATACTTGATAGTGGAAATTCTCCTATCGTTAAAGGAAATCGTTTTGGGACTACTCCTGAAGGAACAGCAGTAGCAGCAAATGCAGGAAATGGAATTAATGTAAATGCAGCCACTAATTCACAAATTGGTGGACAAAGAGGTACAACAATAGGTGACCAAGGAGAGGGAAATCTTATTTCTGGAAATACACAAGGAGGTATTATAATATTTAATGACGGACATACCATACAAGGAAATTTAATAGGAACTAATATTACTCAAGATGCAGGTATCCCAAATGGAACTTCAAGTTCAAATTCAGGTATAAGGCTAAACTGTTCTTCTTGTACTTCTGCATCTGCTATTACCAATATTGGAGGCTCTATAGCAAACCGTTTGGGAAATATTATAGGTTACAATTCAGTAGGTATTAGTATCGGTTCTCCTAATGTAAGAGTACAAGGAAATTTAGTAGGTATTAATCAGAATAATACCGCCATTCCTAATGCTTTTGATGGAGTGAGTATAGATAATTATTTTGTATCTGTGGATCCAACTAACATAATTATAGGTAGCAATGGTGTAGATTTACGTAACATTATTTCAAATAATACAGGAATGGGAGTTACTATCAGTGGTGGAAATGGTTCTCAGGTAATAGGAAATAGTATTTATAACAATGGTGTGAGTTCTGGCTATGGGGTTAGAGTAGCCTCTAGTACAAATAACAAAATCTCTCAAAATAGCATCTACCAAAACACAAGTGGAGGGATTCAACTTAGTGCAGGAAATAATGGTAAAGTTACTCCTATAATAGACATAGCTACCCCTACACTTGTTTCAGGAACTTGTGTGTTATGTAGTAATGGCGATATCATTGAAGTATTTAGAGATAATGTTTCTACGGTCAAGCAAGGGCAAGATTATTTAGGTTCTACTACTGTAGATGGTTCTAACAATTGGAGTTTGTCTTCATTCTCTGTCCCTTTAACTAATGGTGATTTTATTACAGCAACAGCAACTGATGTAGGAACAACTGATAACGATACTTCTCCTTTTTCTGCTGCTGAAGAAGTAACAAATGTAGAGATAAATGTAGAAGGAAATGGAAATGATATTGCAGATGGGGACAATACACCAGTTTTAAGTGATGATACTGATTTTGGGAATATAAGTATTGGTACTCCTAGAGTTGTAACTTATACTATCCAAAATACAGGAACTGGAAACTTAATAGTTTCTTCTATTATAGTAAGTGGAACAAATTCTGCTAAATTTGTAGTAGGTAATATTATTCTTCCTAACACAATAACAGGAATAGGAGATGTTACTTTTGATGTTACATTTACTCCTACAGTAGTAGGTAGTAGAACTGCAACCATTACCATTAATAATAATGATGCTGATGAAGCTGCTTATGACTTTGCTGTAATTGGAAATGTAACTTGTCCAGTTATCAGTTTATCTCCAACTACTTTGACAAATGGAACGGCAAATAGTGCTTACACTCAAACACTTACATCAGGTGGAGGAGTTGGACCTTATTTGTATGCTCTAAGTACAGGTGCTTTACCAGCAGGATTGACTTTGGCAAGCAATGGAGATATTAGTGGCACACCAACTGTAACAGGAACATTTCCTTTTGATGTTACTTCAACCGATGGAAATGGTTGTACAGGAGTTCAAAGTTATAGTTTAAGTATTGGTTGTCCAGTTATTAGTTTGTCTCCCACTACATTATCAAATGGAACGGCAAATAGTGCTTACACTCAAACACTTACATCAGGTGGAGGAGTTGGAATTTATGCTTATACTTTAACGAGTGGAAGTTTACCAACAGGATTGACTTTGGTAAATAATGGAGATATTAGTGGCACACCAACTGTAACAGGAACATTTCCTTTTGATGTTACTTCAACCGATGGAAATGGTTGTACAGGAGTTCAAAGTTATAGTTTAAGTATTGGTTGTCCAGTTATTAGTTTGTCTCCCACTACATTATCAAATGGAACGGCAAATAGTGCTTACACTCAAACACTTACATCAGGTGGAGGAGTTGGAATTTATGCTTATACTTTAACGAGTGGAAGTTTACCAACAGGATTGACTTTGGTAAATAATGGAGATATTAGTGGCACACCAACTGTAACAGGAACATTTCCTTTTGATGTTACTTCAACCGATGGAAATGGTTGTACAGGAGTTCAAAGTTATAGTTTAAGTATTGGTTGTCCAGTTATTAGTTTGTCTCCCACTACATTATCAAATGGAACGGCAAATAGTGCTTACACTCAAACACTTACATCAAGTGGAGGAGTTGGAATTTATGCTTATACTTTAACGAGTGGAAGTTTACCAACAGGATTGACTTTGGCAAGTAATGGAGATATTAGTGGCACACCAACTGTAACAGGAACATTTCCTTTTGATGTTACTTCAACCGATGGAAATGGTTGTACAGGAGTTCAAAGTTATAGTTTAAGTATTGGTTGTCCAGTTATTAGTTTGTCTCCCACTACATTATCAAATGGAACGGCAAATAGTGCTTACACTCAAACACTTACATCAGGTGGAGGAGTTGGAATTTATGCTTATACTTTAACGAGTGGAAGTTTACCAACAGGATTGACTTTGGCAAGTAATGGAGATATTAGTGGCACACCAACTGTAACAGGAACATTTCCTTTTGATGTTACTTCAACCGATGGAAATGGTTGTACAGGAGTTCAAAGTTATAGTTTAAGTATTGGTTGTCCAGTTATTAGTTTGTCTCCCACTACATTATCAAATGGAACGGCAAATAGTGCTTACACTCAAACACTTACATCAGGTGGAGGAGTTGGAATTTATGCTTATACTTTAACGAGTGGAAGTTTACCAACAGGATTGACTTTGGTAAATAATGGAGATATTAGTGGCACACCAACTGTAACAGGAACATTTCCTTTTGATGTTACTTCAACCGATGGAAATGGTTGTACAGGAGTTCAAAGTTATAGTTTAAGTATTGGTTGTCCAGTTATTAGTTTGTCTCCCACTACATTATCAAATGGAACGGCAAATAGTGCTTACACTCAAACACTTACATCAAGTGGAGGAGTTGGAATTTATGCTTATACTTTAACGAGTGGAAGTTTACCAACAGGATTGACTTTGGCAAGTAATGGAGATATTAGTGGCACACCAACTGTAACAGGAACATTTCCTTTTGATGTTACTTCAACCGATGGAAATGGTTGTACAGGAGTTCAAAGTTATAGTTTAAGTATTGGTTGTCCAGTTATTAGTTTGTCTCCCACTACATTATCAAATGGAACGGCAAATAGTGCTTACACTCAAACACTTACATCAGGTGGAGGAGTTGGAATTTATGCTTATACTTTAACGAGTGGAAGTTTACCAACAGGATTGACTTTGGCAAGTAATGGAGATATTAGTGGCACACCAACTGTAACAGGAACATTTCCTTTTGATGTTACTTCAACCGATGGAAATGGTTGTACAGGAGTTCAAAGTTATAGTTTAAGTATTGGTTGTCCAGTTATTAGTTTGTCTCCCACTACATTATCAAATGGAACGGCAAATAGTGCTTACACTCAAACACTTACATCAGGTGGAGGAGTTGGAATTTATGCTTATACTTTAACGAGTGGAAGTTTACCAACAGGATTGACTTTGGTAAATAATGGAGATATTAGTGGCACACCAACTGTAACAGGAACATTTCCTTTTGATGTTACTTCAACCGATGGAAATGGTTGTACAGGAGTTCAAAGTTATAGTTTAAGTATTGGTTGTCCAGTTATTAGTTTGTCTCCCACTACATTATCAAATGGAACGGCAAATAGTGCTTACACTCAAACACTTACATCAGGTGGAGGAGTTGGAATTTATGCTTATACTTTAACGAGTGGAAGTTTACCAACAGGATTGACTTTGGCAAGTAATGGAGATATTAGTGGCACACCAACTGTAACAGGAACATTTCCTTTTGATGTTACTTCAACCGATGGAAATGGTTGTACAGGAGTTCAAAGTTATAGTTTAAGTATTGGTTGTCCAGTTATTAGTTTGTCTCCCACTACATTATCAAATGGAACGGCAAATAGTGCTTACACTCAAACACTTACATCAGGTGGAGGAGTTGGAATTTATGCTTATACTTTAACGAGTGGAAGTTTACCAACAGGATTGACTTTGGCAAGTAATGGAGATATTAGTGGCACACCAACTGTAACAGGAACATTTCCTTTTGATGTTACTTCAACCGATGGAAATGGTTGTACAGGAGTTCAAAGTTATAGTTTAAGTATTGGTTGTCCAGTTATTAGTTTGTCTCCCACTACATTATCAAATGGAACGGCAAATAGTGCTTACACTCAAACACTTACATCAGGTGGAGGAGTTGGAATTTATGCTTATACTTTAACGAGTGGAAGTTTACCAACAGGATTGACTTTGGTAAATAATGGAGATATTAGTGGCACACCAACTGTAACAGGAACATTTCCTTTTGATGTTACTTCAACCGATGGAAATGGTTGTACAGGAGTTCAAAGTTATAGTTTAAGTATTGGTTGTCCAGTTATTAGTTTGTCTCCCACTACATTATCAAATGGAACGGCAAATAGTGCTTACACTCAAACACTTACATCAGGTGGAGGAGTTGGAATTTATGCTTATACTTTAACGAGTGGAAGTTTACCAACAGGATTGACTTTGGCAAGTAATGGAGATATTAGTGGCACACCAACTGTAACAGGAACATTTCCTTTTGATGTTACTTCAACCGATGGAAATGGTTGTACAGGAGTTCAAAGTTATAGTTTAAGTATTGGTTGTCCAGTTATTAGTTTGTCTCCCACTACATTATCAAATGGAACGGCAAATAGTGCTTACACTCAAACACTTACATCAGGTGGAGGAGTTGGAATTTATGCTTATACTTTAACGAGTGGAAGTTTACCAACAGGATTGACTTTGGTAAATAATGGAGATATTAGTGGCACACCAACTGTAACAGGAACATTTCCTTTTGATGTTACTTCAACCGATGGAAATGGTTGTACAGGAGTTCAAAGTTATAGTTTAAGTATTGGTTGTCCAGTTATTAGTTTGTCTCCCACTACATTATCAAATGGAACGGCAAATAGTGCTTACACTCAAACACTTACATCAGGTGGAGGAGTTGGAATTTATGCTTATACTTTAACGAGTGGAAGTTTACCAACAGGATTGACTTTGGTAAATAATGGAGATATTAGTGGCACACCAACTGTAACAGGAACATTTCCTTTTGATGTTACTTCAACCGATGGAAATGGTTGTACAGGAGTTCAAAGTTATAGTTTAACTATTGATTGTCCAGTATCAACAGCAACCCTCTCAATAACTAGCACTACACCAGTCTGCCCAAATACAGACATAAACTTTATAGCTACAACCACTTCTACAGGAACTCTTAATTATAAGTTCTATGTCAATGGTAACTTGGAACAAAATTCAAGTTCAAATACTTTTACTGCAAATGGACTAGTTACAGGAAATACAGTTTATGTGGAAATAGAAAACACGGTTACTTCTTGTACTGCAACTAGTAATTTAATTACGATGACTGTTGCAGATAACCAACCACCAGTACTAACTCCACAACCAAACTTCACAAAGAACACAGACCCAACAAACTGTTATTACACAAACCGAACAAGTACAACAAGTACACGTATTCCAAACGGAACGGCAATTGATAATTGTGGAGTAGCTTCCTACCGTTATGTATTGAGTGGAGCAACTTTAGCAGATATGCCTTCTTTAGAAGGAATTCGTTTTAATACAGGAGTTACAAATGTAAGTTGGACAGCAACAGACTTGAATGGAAATGTTTCTTCGCCAAGTCAGTTTACAATTACTGTTATTGATAACCGAAATCCAGTTATTGAAGCTCCTCAAAATAGTACCAGAACGACAAATCTATACGGTTGTACTTCCACTAGAGATAGCATAAATATAGGAACTCCAATTGTTAGAGATAATTGTCTGTTTAGAGTGTTTAATAATGCACCAGCAGAATTTCCTATTGGAGAAACTATTGTTATTTGGACAGCCATAGATTCAGCAGGCAATCAATCAAGTGCAGAACAAATCATTACAATTAGAGAACAGTATTTTGTTGCGCCTTCTGATTCTCTTATTTTAGTTCAAATTTATAATGAAATGGGAGGTTCTTCTTGGACTACTCCTTGGAATTTGAACAACCCTGTTTCTACGTGGCGAGGTGTAAATGTTCGTTGTGGAAAAGTAGCTTCTTTAGATTTGTCTAGCAATAACTTAACAGGCGTTCTTCCTGCATCAGTTCTTAATCTAGCTAGAATAGCAGAACCAAGTTTTTCTTTAAATATTGGAGGAAACAGACTTAGTTTCGAATCAGCAGAAGACTTTGTAAACAGAATTCCGAATTTTACCTATTCTCCACAAGCTGAGATTTATTCGGCTCGTACAGAAACAGTAAGACAAAGCGAATCAATTACATTTAATTCTCAAACCGAAGGAAACTTTAATAATTACCAATGGTATAAAGATCAAAGTCCTATAGTTGGTGCAACAGGTTGGAATTATACAATCACAAGCGCAGTTCCTTCAGATGCTGGTGTTTATGTTTGTGAGGTAACCAATACACAGGCTACACGCCTAACATTACAAAGAAGACCGATTACACTTATAGTAGAAGGTTTCCTAAACGAGACAGACTCATTAGCTTTAGTTACTATTTTTGAAGAAACAGGAGGTACTTCGTGGACAGAACCTTGGACTTTGACAGACCCTGTCTCTACGTGGGACGGTGTTACGCTCGTAGGAGATAAAATTAGAGAACTAGATTTGTCTTCTCGCAACATGACTGGAAGGCTTCCCAATGTTTTTGATGAAGAACTGTTTTCAGAACTTCGTTATTTGAGTTTCTTTGACAATCAATTAGAAGGACAAATTCCTGCTTCTCTTGGCGCAATCACAACGCTTACGTATTTAGATTTGGACAAAAATCAGTTTGAAGGTGCTGTTCCTGCTTCGTTGGGTAACCTTATCAATCTTCAATCACTTTGGTTATCCAGAAATAATTTGACCAGTCTGCCAGATGCTATCGGTAATTTAACAAGTCTAAGAACGCTTTATCTCAACGATAATAAGTTTACAGAACTTCCTGCAACACTAGGAAATCTAACCGAACTTTTAGTCTTAAATGTAAGTGATAACGAACTGTTAGCTCTGCCAAGTACAATTACAAATCTTAGAAAACTAATTCAGTTCTATGCAAACAGAAATTATATTTCTACGCTTCCAACCGATATAGAACGATTAGCCGATTTGACAGTATTTGAAATTAATACAAATAATCTAACCCAATTACCAAATGGTTTCTTACAACTTAGTAGTCTGGTACGATTTAGAGTAGCTGAAAACGAATTAGAATTTGATGATTTGTTGCCTTATGCAAACCAAAATTATAGTGTGTTTGATTATGCGCCACAAGCTCCAATAAATGAGGAAGAAGATATTTTAGTTACTCTTAATTCTTCTGTTTCGTTTTCAATCCAAACACAGGGAAGTGGAAATGTTTATCAATGGTTTAGAAACGGAACTTCAGTTGCTGCTACCCAAAACTTTACCATTAACAGAATAAGAAATGCAGATGCAGGTCTTTATACAGCACAAATTACGAATCCAAGTTTGCCAGATTTGATACTACAACGCCGTTCGATTACAGTTAATGTAGAATGTCAAACAGGACTTAATTTTGCTATCCAACAGCCTACTCAAACTGTATTTTGTGAAAATCAACCGTTTGGATTAAAACTAGAAATCAATAGCGATTTGATTAATAACAGACAAATTCGTTGGAGAAAAGATGGTGTTGTTTTAGCTTTTGCAAACGAGAGAGATTATACCGTTACAAGAGCAGGAACATATACAGCCGAAGTAATAACAGCAGAAGGTTGTACAGCCCTTTCTAATGTAGTAGAAATTACAGTTCTTCCTCAGCCAGAACTTAGCATTGAAGTAGTTGATGATCAGGTATTTACAAGTAACGTAAATAGCCAAGAATCTGTAACTTATCAATGGTTAAAAGATGGCACAGTAATCGAAAACGCTACTGAAAGCACTTATACACCAATTCAAACAGGAGAATATAGCTTGCTTGTTAAAACAGAATCAGGTTGTAGTTCGATTTCTGAAACAATAATCTTTACAGCAGACGATATTACAGGAATAGAAGAACCAATAGAATTAAGAGATTTATCTATTTTCCCTAACCCAAATAATGGTACTTTCTTTATAGATTTTGGAACAAATACTCCAAATGGAAAACCTACTTTTATCTTGATTGATGCAATTGGTAGAAAAATAATATTGAAAACAAAATATGTTTCTTCTACTCGTTATAAAGTAAATACAAACAAACTATCAGGTGGAATGTATTATTTACAAATCGAAACAAAGGACGGTTTAGCCTTCCGTAAGTTTGTAATCGAAGAATAATCTGTAGCTTTCATTCTGTAGCTTACTCTTTAGAGTGAGTAGCATTTGCATAGCATTTAAAATAGACCAAAAATAGTAATCCTATTTCAAAAAAAACTCCCTTATTCTGCAAAGAAAAGGGAGTTTTTACATTTTACGCACAAATAAAAAAATTATCTAATAATCTTATCTTTATTATCTCCAAAAACAAGGTTCTGCACATTATCAGACTTCAAAAATTTATGAGGAAAACCTAAATCAATTTCACTTACTTTATCTAACTCTTCCAAATTATCAGCAGAAAGTTCTACCTTCAAACAACCCAAAGAATCTTCTAATTGATTTACATTTCGGCTTCCAATAATCGGAATTACATTAGAAGAATAAGAATCTTGTGCTTTCAACCAAGCCAGCGCAACTTGTGGAGGAGAAACATTGATGCTTTTTGCAATTTCTACTACCTTTTTCGCAATTTTTAGATTATGTTCATTGTACTTCACACTCTCAGCAGAAAGACGACTTCCTTCAATCATTTTGTCGTTATATTTTCCTGTCAAAATCCCAGAACCCAACGGACTCCAAGGCGTAACTGTAAGATTAAAATCTTTTGCCATCGGAATCAAATCACGTTCTACAGTTCGTTCTATCAAACTCCATTCAACCTGCAAACCGACAAACTGCGACCAACCTCTAAAATGAGCCAATGTATTTGCCTTCGAAACCACCCAAGCAGGCGTGTCAGAAATTCCGATATAATGAACTTTTCCACTACTAATAAGGTCATCAAGTCCACGCATCACTTCCTCTTCTTGTGTAGTTCCGTCCCACATATGCACCCAGAGTAAATCGATATAATCGGTGTTCAGACGTTTCAAACTCGCTTCTACCGAACGCATCATATTTTTACGATGATTTCCTGCACCATTTGGGTCTTTTTTGTTTTCGTAAAGGGTATATTTTGTAGCCAAAACAAAATAATCTCTATCCGAATGAATAAATTCGCCCACATATTTTTCGCTTGTTCCTTCGGTATAACGGTTCGCAGTATCTAAGAAATTACCTCCAGCGTTGGCGAAGGTTTCAAACATATTTTTGCTTGTTTCTTTGTCTGCACCATTTCCCCATTCTTCTCCAAAGGTCATTGTTCCCAAACAGAGTTCCGAAACACGCAGACCACTTTTTCCAAAGAGTTTATAATTCATAATTGTTGTTTTTTAGTTGTGAAATAATTTTTCTTATTTTTTTTAAACTATTGTCAGAGTTTGCTAAAAAAAACTACTGACAAAGTTTTTTATTATTCTCATTTCTCAATCTCCAATCTCTAGTATTTGTATTTGAAATTCCCCCATTTCCCATCTCCCATTTCCCAGTATTCGTATTTGAAGTTCCCCTATTTCCTAATTCCCATTTCCTAGTATTCGTATTTGAAGTTCCCCCATTCCCCATTCTCTCGCCCCTCGCCCCTAGTATTCCTCATCTTCATCAGATTCTGGCATTGAAAACATAGAACTAAACAAATCTTTGAATACAAGTCCGTTTGCCAAGACGTTTTTATTAAGCGCAGAATATTCAGCCAAACCGTGCAACAAAAATTCCATTAAGAATAGCTTTTCATCGCCTTTTGCTTTTGGGTGTTTTTTATCTATAATTTTCTCTAATAAAGGAACTTGTTTTAATTGTTTTTCATATTCTTTTTGTGAGGCATCATTCATAATATCAACGGTATTTCCATCTCCAAACCATTTGAGCATCATGTAGTAGAGTCCGTCTTCTTTGAGTTTCTTTTGCTTTTCTGGATCTGGAAAAAACTGTAAAAATTGCTCACGAATAGATTTATTAATCAAACTTTCGGCTACAATACCAGCTCCTTCTTGTTCTCCTTCATAGACCAATTCGATTTTACCAGCAATAGCAGGAACAACACCTCTAAAATCACTCATTCTGACAGAAGTAGTTTTTTCATTATTGATAAGCATTCTACGTTCGGCAGCCGAAACCAAATTTTCATACGCCGAAATTGTCAGACGAGCCGAAACGCCACTTTTTTCATCTACATATTCACTATCTCGTGCCACGAAAGAAATCTGTTCTACCAAATCAGTTGCAATTTCTCCTACCTGTACTTTTTCTTTTTGCTGTTTTGCTAATCTTGATTCTTGATGCGTAATTTTTTTGCTAATTTCTAAAGTAGTTGGATAATGTGTAATAATCTGACTTCCAATTCTATCTTTAAGAGGCGTTACAATACTTCCACGATTGGTATAATCTTCTGGATTGGCAGTAAAGACAAACTGAATATCCAATGGCAAGCGTAATTTGAAACCACGAATCTGAATATCTCCTTCTTGTAGAATATTAAAAAGTGCAACTTGTATTCTGGCTTGCAAATCTGGAAGTTCATTGATTACAAAAATGCAACGGTGCGAACGTGGAATAAGTCCAAAATTAATCACTCGTTCGTCAGAGTAATTTAATTTTAAATTTGCTGCACGAATAGGATCAACATCGCCAATCAAATCCGAAACGGTAACATCTGGAGTAGCTAATTTTTCGGTATAACGTTCATTTCTGTGTAACCATTCTATTTCTGCATTATCTCCTTTTTCGTCAATCAAATCTTTTGCAAAACGAGAAAGTGGACTTAAAGGGTCATCATTGAGTTCTGAACCTTTCAAAACAGGAATATATTCATCTAAAAGTCCGACCATCAAACGGGCAATACGAGTTTTTGCTTGTCCACGCAATCCCAAAAGATTTATATTGTGTCGTGAAAGAATCGCTCTTTCTATATCTGGAATAACAGTTTGTTCGTAGCCATAAATTCCTTCAAACGGATTTCCATTGTTTTGCAGACTATAAATTAAATTATCTCTTAGTTCTTCTTTTATCGATTTGGACTGATAACCTGCATTTTTGAGGTCTTGAATAGTTTTGAGTTCTAAAAGCTGATTGCTTTTAAGGTCGTTGTAAGCCATATATTTTTTATAGAAAAGTAATTTTAATTTTTGTTTTAATGGTCTTAGAACTACTTGTCTTTAAAATAGTTTAGAGAATATTCTACACAAAAAAAGCCTATCAAATAATTTAATTTGATAGACTTTTCTATTGTATTTTTTAGAAATGAGTGATTTGAAGATTACTTCACAAATCCACTACGTATTCCGTTTAAAAGTGCGCCAAGTTCAGCAGCATCTTTGTCAGTCATTGTAAAAGTTGTTCCTCCAGTAGTTACTACTTCAGGACCATTTTCAGTAATTACTGTTTTAGTTGTTCCTGCTGTTTTCTCTTCTTTTACATTGCGATATACTTTTTGTACTTCTTTGAGCTGTGCAATAAGAGAATTGAATTTAGGCTGCGTTTTGTGTGCATCTAAAGCCATCATAAGACGCTCAAGAACCATTTTTTGTTCTGCTAAACGCTCTTTCAGTTGTGCATTTTTAGTTTTCTTGTGCATATCAGCAAGCAAATGAGTAGATTCTATCCAACCACCTGTTACAAACAAAACGCTTAAATGCTCACGCTTTTCAGTTTGAAGTTGCTCATTAATATCTTGCAAGTTACGAGTAGAGCTACGAATAAGTTCTTCTAAATTATCACTATTAGAAGTAAGGTCTTTCAACGTTTCAGCATCAAAAAACTGACCGATATTAAGACCATTTGCAAGGTCTTTAATAGAAGAAAGATAATCTAATACATCTTGATTTTTGTTGTAGATACTTGCAAAACCTAAATCTGTACCATACACACCTAAATTGAGCGCACGCTCATAACTATCTGTATATTTGTTTGAAGAAGATGGATTTGCAAGTTCTCCTTTTACATATTCTGTTCCTGTTGCTTTGATAAGAGTGGTAAGCTCTAATGGATTAGGAATAGATTCGATGATTGATTTAATGAAATCATCTTTTGGGCTCATATTCATTGTTGCAGCAGTGCTGAACATCAAGAAAATAACGCCTACAATACCAGCATATACTTTTGTCATAATGGCTATACAGTTTTAAAGTTTAGAATAAAGATTATTTTGAATTAACTTGCTTTGTTTTAAATCAAGCTAAGATTAAATTAATAAGATTACTACTTAGAATAAATACGTTAGAATAAAATGCTATTGAAATATATTTGAGATATTTTAATAAATTCTTAGATTATTTTAAGAGATATACTAGAGAATATACAAATACATTACCAACTTTTTTTTCTATTAAGAAACTACTTGAAAAATGTAAAAAATAACTATTTATTTTCTAGCTTATTTTAGCTTATCCTAAAGATTATTTATTCATTAGACTAAATCAAATCAATCACTAAAAGCGACTTAGTTTGACAAACAAACATAGGTTTCTTGATTTTGCTTAATTAAATTTTTTTTAAAGTTGTTATCCTACAATTATCTACGATTAGATACTATAAAGGCTATATTACAACTGTCTTGCCAAATAAATAGTTTATGCGAAAAGGTATGAAATATTCTTTCTAATAAAGACACCAAAAACTCTCCTAATTGACAAACGACTATAAAATCAATATCAAACTACAGGAAAAAGTGATTTATGAAGTAGAGAAATATAGAATAAATCTCTTGTCTTACTCTTCACAGTTTAAATGTAGCACCTGAAAAGCAGCAAAGCTAATTTTACTACACAACCGAAAAAAATCTAAACTAGATCTAAAACTCTCACACCAAGTACAATAATATCATCTGTTTGTCTTTGATCAGAGATTTTACTCCACGCCATTACTTCTTCATCTAATATTCTCATTTGTTCTGCCATTGGCTTCTGATGAATTTCTTTGAGTAGGTTTTTGAAACGCTTACTTGAAAAAATACGTCCTAGTTCTCCTCCAAACTGATCTTTGTAACCGTCAGAGAAAAGATAGAAAATATCATCTTTTTGAAGCTGAATTTCGTGTGTGGTAAGTTGTAGGTTAGTAAGTTTTCTTTTTTTACGAATCCTACTTACACCACCCAAAGAAGCTCTATCTGCCTTTATTTCAGTAAATTCTCCATCTCTAAAGAAATACAATGAACGATTTGCTCCCGAATATTTCATTTTTAGTGTAGCGACATCTACCGTACAAAAGGCGATTTCCATTCCGTCCTGACTGTTTTCAGAGTGTTCGTCTTGATGCAATACTTTTCTGATATCATAATCTACTTCTTCCAAAATAATAGCAGGTTCAACTTCTCCTCCAATCGTTACGACAGTTGTCAGAAGATTATTTCCAAGCATAGACATAAAACCACCCGGAACTCCGTGTCCTGTACAATCTCCAACAGCAAACAATAAATTGCGTTTTCCATCTTTTACAATTTCGTCAAACCAATAAAAATCACCAGAAACAATATCACGAGGTTTGTAGAGAACAAAAGATTCAGGAAAATATTTGTTGAAAATGTCGTGTTCTGGAAGTGTTGAACGCTGAATACGCTCTGCATAATGAATACTGGAAGTAATGGATTTGTTTTGCTTTTCAATTTCTTTAAACGCTTCTTCAAGTGCACTATTTTGCATCTCAATTTGGTCTTTAGAAAGTTCAATTTCTACTTTTTGCTCATTAATCTGAACGTACTTAGATTCTATTCGCTCATTAATGGCAGCTAATTCAATATTGAGTTCGTCTTGTTCTCTCATTTTGGCTTTTAACTTATTCGCCATTTGTCCAAAACTTTGTGCTAATTTTCCTATTTCATCTCTCGTTTTTATCTTCGGAACGGCTTCCAAATTTCCTTCTCCCATTTCTTTAGCTGATGCCGTAAGACTCAAAATAGGTTTTACAACAATACGAGCAGCCACAAAAGCAATCAGACCAGCTAAAAGAATAACACCAGCTAATGTAATTCCGATTTGCTTTCTTAAATCATAAACAGGCTGATAGACAGTATCTTCGGGAAGAGCAATCAGTAAAATCCAACTGTTACCAGCATAACTCAAATACCCTGATTCTAATGTATAGAAGTAAATTTTATCTCCAAAAAGGTGGTATTTTTCATTGTCATTTTCAACAAAATAAGCGAGCTTTTCCATATTATGATACTTTTCCTTCAAAACACCTTCAGGATTAGTAGTTGAATACAAAATAGTTCCTTCCTTATCCAACAAATCAATTTCTGCATTTCTCATTAAGGAATCAGTAGCAATAGAATTTTCAAAAATACTGTTTATCCAAGATAAGTCTGCACGAGTAACAACTGTTCCGACACGTGTTCCGAGGTCGTTTCTTACAACGGCTGCAAAGTGCATTACAGGAATTTCTAATGACACAGATTGCGAAATATCCATCGTAACTTCTTGTTGTCCTTGATCTATTTTTTCCCAATACGTAGTCAGTTCGTGTGTTTGTCCGATATTTAGATTTTTGGAATCTGCCAAACGAAGACGAGTAGGGTCAAAGAATGAAATACTTTTGTACATTCCATTTTTGAGTTGAAGCTCTTTTATACGGTCGGTAAGTTCAGCTTGATTGATAGACTCATCTGCTAAGATTGGGTCTTGAGAAAGCTGTTGAATATCTGTAACACGCTCATAAATAAAACGATCAATATTGCCAATAGCAAAAGCAGATTGTTTTTCAATACGTGCTGTAATTTGTTTTTCTAATGTTTTTCGTGATTCATAATCTACAAAAACAGAAATAACTGCTGCTGTAAAAAGCACCATAAAAAGACAAAGTAGTACAAGTTTTTTGTATATATTCATTATTCAAAAAGACAATATAAGAGCAATTTTTTTGGACGGATTATGCCAAGTGTATTCTAAGCCTTCTAAGCTAAACAAATGACTACGCAATATGCGTAAAATTTCTTAAAAATCACAAGTAAATTTTAGAAAGTACATTTAATAGAGCAATACTATAGCTTACATAATTCTAATTTACATATATATTACTGAAAATTTGTGCCTAATGCTTAGAAAAAAATAGTTTTTATACCAAAACGTTCTATTTTTCGCTCAATTAGCGTATTTTTACTGTTGAACTGAAATAAGTCACAATAAACCAAAGCTAACCGAAACTAGCCAAAACCAACTAAATCCATTATTTCCAAATTATGTCAATTACTACTTCCTCTCCTTCTCAACCTCCTTCTCCATTACAATCATTAATAGAAGCCGAAAAAAAAGCCATTCAATTATTTGATGAAATAGAAGAACGAAAATTTATACAAACAGGAAAATCAGAAGAAGAGCTTAGCCAAGAAATTTATAAACTTGCCAATGAGCTTTTCGGAACTACTCGCCACTGGCATACACGCATTGTCCGTGCAGGAATAAACACACTTTTGCCCTATTATGAAAATCCACCTTTATTGAGATTGCAGGAAGATGATATTTTGTTTTTAGATTTAGGACCTATTTTTCAAGAATGGGAAGCCGATTTGGGAAGAACTTATGTAATTGGAAATAATCCGAAAAAACTAAAACTCAAAAACGACGTAGAAAGCATCTGGAACGAATGTAGAAACTGGTATTTAGAAGCAGTAAAACAGGGAAAACAAATTACAGGCGCAGAACTTTACCAGAAAGCAACAGAGTTAGCCAATCAAAACGGTTGGGAATTTGGAGGAGAAATAGCTGGACATATAGTAGGACAGTTTCCACACGAAAAATTATCACAAGAAGATAAAGCTCTTTCTATTCACCCAGAAAATCATACTTCTATGCAAAACAAAGATGCAACTGGAAATTCTAGAAATTGGATTTTAGAAATTCATTTGGTAGATAGAGAATTAGGAATTGGTGGGTTTTATGAGCAGCTTCTTACTGAAAGTTATTCGTAAATAGTTCAGTTTGATTAGAAAACTCATGAAAGCCTTTATTTATTCTCATTATCTATTTCCAACTCTCCATTCCCCTTTCCCTATTCCTCAAGATGAAAAACATAGACTACCTAAAAGAAAACCCTTATTTTAAAGAAGTTCCAGAACAGCAGTTAGAATGGCTTTTAGAACATTCAGAATGTAAAGACTTAGAAGAAGGAGAGTTTTTGTTTAAACCTGAACAAGAAATTACGGCTATGCATATTGTTTTGTATGGCAGAATTCGTCTTTATATTTCTCAAAACGGACAAATGCGACAGCTCGCCATTTATGAACCTCACGAAATTACAGGTCAGCTTCCCTATTCTCGTATGAAGAAAGCATCAGGATTTGGGATTGCGTTAGAACCTACAAAATTACTGTGTTTTGAGAAAACAAAATTTCAACAGCTTATTCAAAATAATTATGAGCTTACAGAAGCATTAGTTAGAAGAATGACGACACGAGTAAGAGAATTTACCAAAAATCAGCAGATGATGGAAAAAATGGTTTCGTTAGGCAAACTTTCAGCAGGACTTGCTCACGAACTCAACAATCCAGCTTCGGCAGTTGTCAGAAGTGCAGAATCCTTACAAACTCATCTTAAAAACACGCCAGAACAGTTTAAAGATGTAATGATGATTAAAGTAGATGCAGAGGAAGTAGAGCAAATAAATGACTTTATGTTTGAGAAAATAGGAAATTATCACAATAGAGATAAAAATACTTCTAAGAAAAATAAAAAATCTATTTTACAGAAGAGTAATTTGGAAGACGAATTATTAGATTATATGGAAGATAGAGAAGTAAAAGATGCCTTTGATATTGCGCCTACTTTTGTAGAATATGATTTTGAAATAAAGGATTTGGAAAGAGTAGAAAAAATAGTTTCAGAAGCTCATTTGAGTCCTGTTCTGAATTGGATTTGTAATAATTTGATTACCGAAAAAACGATTCAAGAAATAAAAGATGCCTCTGAACGTATTGGACATTTGGTAAATTCTATTAAATCTTATACTCACATGGACAAAGGAACAGATGCTACACAGGTTTCGATTGTGGAAGGAATAGAAAATACATTAACATTATTAAATCATAAAATAAAAGTAAAAAAAATCGATGTAGAATTAGATTTTGATGAAGATTTATCCAAAATAGATGCACAAGCAGGCGAACTTAATCAAGTCTGGACAAACATTATCAACAACGCACTTGATGCAATGGAAGAAGGAAAGGGAAAGCTAAAAATTGAAAGTAAAAATGACCACGATTTTGTGCTTACCAAAATTACAGACAATGGAGGAGGAATACCAAAAGAGATAATAAATAATATTTTTGATCCCTTTTTTACTACAAAAGAAATAGGAAAAGGAACAGGTTTGGGATTAGATATTACGCATCGAATCATTCAACAACACAATGGAAGCATAAAAGTACATTCTGAAAACGGAAACACTACTTTTGAAATTTGTATTCCAATCAAAGGAAAAAAGTAAGAAATTAGCAAAGAACTAAACAAAAGTCTTTAAAATTCATTTTAACTAGATAAGAAACACTATTTTTTTAACTCTAATTTTTTATCTAACTACTAGTATTATGGACAACAAAAAAGAAAACCAATCGAAACAGCAAAAAGAAGACAGAATTGTATTAGAAGAACTTCAACACACAAATACAAATCAAGATCCTAATAGTCCGATGCACACCCTTGATACGTTGAGCGAAACAATGAATGCTCTCAAAAACAAGGGTTATACGACCGATTTTAATCTCAAAAAAGATTGTTTGGTCTGTACAGTAAACGAAAAAGAAGTTCATGTCTATCCAAACGAATTCGAAATTGAAGATAATTTTCGTTTCGAAGGAGAATCAAATCCTTCTGATAATTCTATTCTTTATGCTATCAAATCAGATAAACACAATTTGAAGGGTGTTTTGGTAAATGCGTATGGCGTTTATGCTGAAGACCAAGCTGGAGAAATGGCTAAGAAATTTAAAGAGGTTTAGCTGAAATAGACCTTACTTTAAAGGTAAATCAAGAAAATTAGTTTTTTATAAAAGGAAATTCATTTTGCAAAATGGATTTTCTTTTTTTTATTCCATTAATTTATTAAATTAAAATTGTAACCAATTATCTCATTAATTAAAATATCTATGAAATTCAAAGTAAAAGTAATGTTTCTGTTTTTGTCATTAGTTTTTGTTTCCTCTTCCTGTACTTTTCTTTTTGGTAAGAAGAAAGATAATTCAATTAATTCGGCAAAAGCTGGAGAATATTCTGAAACAGGAATTGCTTCTTATTATGGAGACAAATATGAAGGAAGACCAACAGCTAGTGGTGAAAAATTCAGACAAAAATTACTTACAGCAGCACACCGAACACTTCCTTTTGGTACAATGGTAACGGTTACAAATCTAAAGAACGAGAAAAGAATTAGAGTACGAATAAACGATAGAGGTCCTTTTAAAAAAGGAAGAATAATAGATGTCTCAAAAAAAGGAGCAGAACTGTTAGATTTTGTTCGTGATGGACTCGTAGAGGTAAAAATTGAATATGATCTCGAATGAAATCTTAAATTAGAAATGAATGTCAATGAAATAAGAGCTTTTTCGTAAAGACTGTAAACTCCCAAGAATTTTTTCTTAAAAATAAGCTATTTTTGTGTTTTAATCATTCTTTTCTTTCTCTCGTCTTATGAATCTTGCCTATTATTTTACTAAGGTAAATTAAGTATTTGTGTTATGGTTAAAAAGAACGTTTATGGCAATTTTACAGTATTTTTAACTATGAATGCAGAATTATTTATAACTTATCTTCTATTTTAATTTGGTCTGTACCGAAAGAAAAGAAAATTTATAGGGTATTAATTTTTAAACAAAACATTGAATATAAGCAACTTAAAGCAGAACTAAAAATAAAAAACGTATTTTTGATAAAATTTATCGAAAATTTTGGTTCTAACTCTTGCATATCTTAGAAAGATTCGTACCTTTGCATCGTAGTCAGCGTGACTAGCTCCTGTTGAACTCCCCCAGGGTCGGAAGGCAGCAAGGGTAGATAGTTGAGCGGTGTATTGCTGACTACAATTTTTTATATAAAGACTTTTTGAAAGCATTTTTGATTCAATTATAGATTGATTCAGAAATGCTTTTTTGTTCAATTATAACTTTTGAATGTATTTATCAAATCTTAAAATTGCCCTTTATATTTAACTCTATGAGTATGAAGTAGTTATTAAAATGGTTTGAAAAAAGCAGAAAAAAAGCAGAAAAATAATAGTTTTACGCTTGCATCTCTAAGAAAAAATAGTACCTTTGCATCGTGGTCGGCGTGACTAGCTCCTGTTGAACTCCCCCAGGGTCGGAAGGCAGCAAGGGTAGATAGTTGAGCGGTGTATTGTCGGCTACATTTTTTCTAAAAAGATACTAAAAAAGACATTAAAAAAGATACTAAAAAAGACATTTTGAATTGATACTTGTTTTAATTCATTTAATTAAGAATTTATCTAATTCTATCCTACTTAGTATTCATTTGAAATACTCATTTGAAGTATTCATTTGAATAAGAAAAGCATTTCTAATTTGATTTAGGAATGCTTTTTTTTGTTGATTTTGTCTTTTATCTATTAAACGTTATCACGGTTGATTTAGTACTGTTCATTTTTGCAAACCTGTCGTTATGGAAAAGTAAGACTGTTTTGTTTTTCTATAACTAATTGATTGTTAGACCTGTAGATAACCGTGATAACGTTTCTTCTATTAATAAATTTCAATTCTTTTTTTGGCTAGTTTATAAGTAATTTGGTTATAAACAATCAAATAAGACAAAATTCAAGATGCTTCTAATATATGATGAAGCATAGATCTTCCTTTATTGTTAAATAATTTGTTAGGTTTTCCTATTTTTATATTTCCATTTGTGCCTTCTTGTATATTCTTCATAAATTGATATTCATCTATATTTTCACTATAAAAAAATACCTCTGTTAAGCGTGATATTTTTCCCATACCAATCAAAAATTCAGCGTTTTTCTTGTACTCCTTTGTAGGCAAAAGATATTGTACAAATTGTCCTTCTGTAAAATAAACTAACAAAAGAGGAATATAATGTTGAATACTGGTTTCTCCTTCCTGAAAATCTACTCTCATTTCTCTTTGGTATTTTATCTGTTTTATATCACTCCACGAAAAACTATCTTTTCCTATTTCTATTCGATTCCTGAAAATACGAACACCGTTTTCTTTTTCTCCTACAAACTCTTTGAATTTGTTGGAAGAAGTAATAACTGAATATAGAAGTCCAGTCAGTAATGCTGCAAAACTAGAAAGTATAAAATTAACACCCGTATCAGAAGCAAAAAAACTATCTGAAACAGACAAACCAATGAAAGAAACAAAAAAAGAAAATCCTACTATACCAAAAGCATTATTAGTTGAAGGATTGCTTTTTAGTTCAACAATAATTTCTTTTGTTCTGTTTTCAATAACTAGTCTGGAAGGCAAAGCAGGAACAGAATCAAGCGTTATTGGTTGCTGACAATGTTTTTCATCCATATAAATCCAACTTTCCTCTAAAAAACAAGACTGACAAGTCGCACAAAAAACAACGGTATCATTTTCTCTGACAATATCGCCTGTAACTGGGTCAGTTCTGCCGATAATATGAGAATGAGTTGAGTATAGTTTGTGAGAATAGTAAGTCATTTTTTAATTAATTAGTAGAGTTTTAGATTAAATATACTTTTTGTCATCTATCAAAATTTGAGGTTCTTCTAAGTAAATATTTTCTCTATTTTTTGTAAGTAATTTGAGTTTTTCGTATTCTACTTGATGTTCTGTATAAAAAGAAACAGTAGTAAATTTGGCTATGTGTATCAAACCTTTACAAAAAATGTTTGCTAAATCATAAGTTGTAGAAGGAACTTGAATAGTTCGTATGCTACCCGTTATTAGATAAAGCAACAATGAAGGACGATTTGAATAAGAGCCTTTGCCATTGTGCTTCATTTCTCGTTGAAACTTCACTTGTTTTATATCTTTCCAATAAACTTTTCCTTGTTCTGACTCTATTTGTTCTGATTCTATTCTATCCTCATAAATAGTTACAACTGATTTATTTGTGTTTTCCTTCCAAAAAACAAAAATAGTAGCACTTAGTCCAAATGATTGTAACAAAGTCATTATCAAATTAAAAACTGAAAATTCTACAATATACATACAGATACCAAAAGTAATACTAAAAATAGCACTACAAGATTCAAGCATGTATTTTGGTTGTGCCTTCAAAGAAGCTATTGAAGTATCATCATGCATAATGTGATTTTTGTAAATTTTTTGAAATTGATTAGGATAAGATTCAAAATAAAAAAATAGAAAACAAATTTGCAAAATAAAAAGGTAGAATGTATTTTTGTCGAAACCAAATCCTTATTTTAAATTAGTCTAAACAAAAATAGTGTAATTTGACTTAACAAATCTATCCTATTTCAAAAGTAGTAATTTGATTTATCAAATTCTCAAACTCAAAATCTATACGTATAATGCAAACTATTTTTTCAAAACTGTATTTTATTTTACTTATATCGCTTCTCTCTTTTGGCTTTTCCTTTGGACTTTCATCGTGTGGAGAAAAAACAGAAACTACCAAAACAGAATTTGATAGAAAAGAATTATTAGAAAATATAGCTACTAATTTGATTATTCCTTCGTATCAAAACTTAGAAAGTAATACAAATTTGCTTGCTGAAGCTACTGAAAATTTTACTCAAAATCCATCCGTTGCGACGCTAGAAAAAGCTCAAAATGTTTGGAAATCGGCTTATTTGTCTTTTCAAGATGCCAATGTGTATAATTTTGGTGCAGCACAAACTACGCTGGGTTCTGTTTTGGAAAACGTAGGAACATTTCCTGTAAGTGAAACCAAAATTGAAAGCTATATTACTGCTGGGAACTCGTCTTTGACTAATTTTGATAGAGATTCAAGAGGGTTTTTGGGAACTGAATATTTGCTTTTTGATAAGGTAAGTAAAGAAGAAATCATAGCGAAATATACAGATATAAAAAGAAAAGAATACTTATTAGCTGTTGTAAAAAATATTCAAAATGAAGTAAAAAAAGTAAATAACTCTTGGGCAACTGGTTATAAAGAAACATTTGTAAACAATACAGGAACAGATGCAGGAAGTGGAGTTTCTATTTTATTTAACGAATGGAATAAGAGTTTTGAGAGTATCAAAAATTTCAAATTAGGTCTGCCATTGGGAAGACGAGCAGGACAAGCGCAGGCAAATTCAAAGTTAGTAGAAGCCTACTATAGTAAAGAATCGATTGCGTTTTTGAAAGCACATTTTATAAATATTGAGCGTGTTTGGTACGGAACAAGTCTAACTGGACAAGATGGAATCGGTTTTGAAGAATATTTGATGAGTGTAGAAGGTGGAGAAGCAGTAGTTACGGAAACAAAAACTCAATTAGAAGAGGTAAAGAAGATGATTACTCTTCTACCAAATGAGAATATGCAAACTCAAATTACTTCAAATCCAACAGCGATAAATAATGTTCTGACAGAAATGCAAAAGCTAACTCGTTTCTTCAAAAGTGAAATGGTTTCGCTTTTAGGAATTACGATTACGTATGACAGTGGCGATGGAGATTAATTTTTGGAAAATGAAGAATAAAAATACGTGGGAAATCAAAACAGAAATACTAAAATGCTACTTTAACTTTGTTTGAAGTAGCGTTTTTTTATGTTAAAAAAGTAGGGTTTTTATGGAAAAAAGAAGCAACTTTGTTTTGAAAATACCCAAACACACAATCAGAATAATTACTAATTTACAATGAATAGTTTCCATAAAGCTCTCTCTTGGATTACAACACCTCTTTTTATCATCGTTTTTTATTGTACGCTTTATATTTTTCACGCCGTGCAAGTTATTTCTCTGCATATTTGGGGATATAAAGGACATAAAAAGAGTGTTGATTACATGGCTTTTTGGCTCATGCAAGGCTTACGAACCATAGGAGCAAGACTTCCAAAGATGCAACAGCCAGATTTGCCAACCGACAGACCGATTATTGTTGTCTCTAATCATCAGGGTATTTACGATGTACCTGCTATTCTCTGGACATTTAGAAAATATCATCCAAAATTTGTGAGTAAGAAAGAATTGGAGTACGGAACGCCAGCTATTTCGTATAATTTGCGTCACGGAGGTTCGGTTTTGATTGATAGAAAAGATAGAAGACAAGCTCTAGTAGCGATGACACAGTTTTCAAAATATATAGCAGAAAATAATTATGCAGGTTGTATTTTTCCAGAAGGAACACGCTCTAAAAACGGGACAATGCTAGAGTTTAAACCAGCAGGAATACTTATGATGCTCAAATCAATGGCAAAAAATCCTCCTATTGTTGTTCCTGTGGTGATAGATAATTTTTGGAAAATACAACGTTACCATTTCAAACCTATTCCATTTGGGATTGATTTTTATCTGAAAGTTTTAGAACCGATTGATGTGAGAACTTGGACAGAAGAAGGAAATAGCTCAACCTCTTTAATTGCAGAAATAGAAAAAAGAATACAGGAAGGTTTGGAGAAGAGTAGGGATAGTAAAAAAAGGAAATGAACAGATATTTATCTGGCTTTTTTTTGCAATGGTTTTTCGCTTGATGAATTAATCTTCTATCTGAAACATATTTCGAAGAACAGCAACACTAATTTTACTAGACAATCTCTTTCTTTTTATCTTAAAAATTAGTATTATTACATTGAACAAATAAGTGTTTTTTTCTCCTCCTCTGAATTAGTTGCTTTTCACAACATATCAATAAAATGAACTACAAATTATACAATTTGAATGCAATTAGAAGTTTCTTGTTTCTAGTAATTATGTTTTGCAGCTTGGCTAATTTGTATGCACAAAATTTTGTGCCTGAAATAGGACTTCCTTTAGTACACAATTTTTTACAGCAGGAATATGAAGCAGCTTCTCAAAACTGGGCTATCGCTCAAAGTCCAAATGGATTTATTTATGTGGGAAATAACGATGGTGTGTTAGAATTTGATGGCAAAAATTGGGAACTATACAGAACCGATACCGAAACAACTGTAAAATCTTTAGCAATTAATAATAAAGGAGAAATTTTTGTCGGTACTGAAAAAGGGCTTGGAATGCTAAAACCTGATTCTACTCATACGTTACATTATGTTTCGCTGGTAAGTCAAATTCCTAAAGAGAAAAGTAATTTTACCGACGTATGGCAGACCTTTGTAAAAGACAATAAAGTATATTTTAGAACCTCTGAATATCTCTTTATTTTTAAAGATAAAAAATTAGAGAAGATACTAGAACCTACTGATAGATTTCATACAGCTATTCTGACAAATAATACATTGTATATAAAAGACCATAAAAAAGGAGTTTTGAAATTAAATCAGAACGACGAGCTAGAACCTATTGCTAATCAGCCAGTAGGATTGGATAATATCTATGGAGCGTTTTATGAAAATGATGAACTTACTGTTTTTTCTCGTCCTGAAGGTATTTTTAGTGTAAAGAATAAGACAGTTTCTTTTGCAGAATTTACGTGTATGAATATTCTCAATCAAGCAAAAGCCTATTCTTCCATTGAACTCTCCAAAAACCAGCTTGCTATCGGAACACTTAGAAATGGAGTCTTTATTACAGATAAAAAGGGTAATATTTTACTTCATTTGAACGAAGAAAACATACTGACCAATAATGTAATTTATGGAATGTTTTTGGATAAAGATAAAAATCTTTGGTTGGCAACTGATAACGGAATTTCTTGTATTTATTTGAATATTCCTTATTCCATTATCAATGCTTCACAAGGCATAGATGGAAAAGGACTTAACATAACTTATTCTCCTTTTTATCAAAAAATATACATTGGTACTACAACAGGTATTTATCAAAACGATTTTCCTCAAAAGATAGAGCCAACTGACGGCACACAGAAGAAATATAGAATTTTGGAAGCAACAGAAGGATATGCTTTATCTGTACTCAATCAAAATAAGGTTTTGTATTATGGACATAATTTAGGAGTAATTCAGATAAATAATGAAATAGCTCAATTTATCGCTTTTCAAGTAAGAAGTAAAGTTACATGGAAAGTAGAGGCAACCGAAGACAGTTTGAAGTTTTTGAAACTGCATAACAAAGGAATTGGATTATTCACAAAGAATGAAAACAAAGACAGAGCTAATGTAGGAATAGAAAAAATATATACCAACTTTGATGAAAGTATTCGTGAATTAGTACAACACAAAAAATATTGGTGGACAAGCAACAACAACAATTTGTTTCGCCTTACTTTTTCGGAAAGCTACGATAGTCTTTTAGAAATAAAATTATACGGAGAGGGTTTTGAAAATGGAATCTTACTCGAAAATAGAATTTATAAGATAAATGATAAAATATATTTTGCCAATGGAAAAAATATATATGAGTATCAAGAAGAGAAAGATGAGTTTGTAGAAAGTACTCTTTCTTCATATTTTAAAGGGCTTGAAGTCAATATGCTAACAGAAGATGAAAAAGGAAACATTTGGTATCATATAGGAAAAGAGAAAGCAAATAAAAGAGGTGTTTTGTGGAAACAAAAATCCAATAATTCTCAAGCTGCATTTAAAGATCAAAGTGATTTTACAGCTTTGTTAAAAGCATTTCCCAACCTAACTACTAATATACTTCCTAACCAAAAGTTAGCTATTGGAGTAGAAGATGGGTTTGTAATTGTAGATGGACAAAAAGAATTTAAGAGCGACGAAAAAATAAGTGTGAACATCCGAAAAGTAGAATTTTTGGGAGAATCTGATTCACTTCTGTTTGGAGGAGTATTTTTTGGAGAAGATAGTTTGATTATAAATAACCAGTCTAAGAAGCAAGAACTAAAATTAGAGCATAGCTTGAATGCACTACGCTTTTCTTTCGCAAGTCCTTATCCAATTTTTGCAGAAAAAACAGAATACCGTTACAAATTAGAAGAACTAGAAGATAAATGGTTGATTTGGTCAGAAAAAAACCAAAAAGAATACACTAATTTACCAGAAGGAAAGTATAAATTTGTGGTACAGGCAAGAAATATTTGGGGTATCCAAAGCGAACAAACTGCTTATAGATTTGAAATTTATCCTCCTCTTTACAGAACGTGGTGGGCATATACTACTTACTTTTTGCTTTTGGTGGTACTCATCTATTTGATAGTAAAACTGAACACCAGAAGGTTAAAGCAAGATAAAGCAAAGCTAGAAAATTTGGTAAAACAGCGTACAGCACAGCTAGAGCAGCAAAATAAAACGGTTGTAGAACAGAGTGAGGCTCTATTATACCAAAACAATAATATTAGGTCAAGTATTAGTTATGCAAGCCGTATTCAACAAGCTATTTTGCCCCCTATTGAGGAAATAAAAAACAATTTTAACGATGCTTTTGTGTTTTGGCTTCCTCGTGATGTAGTTTCTGGAGATTTTTATTGGTTTGCTAAAGTGGATAATAAAGTATGTATTGCTGCTATTGATTGTACAGGACACGGAGTACCAGGAGCATTTATGTCTATGATTGGAAATGACCTTCTAAATCAAATTATAATAGAAAGAAAAATAACTGAACCTTCTCAAATTTTATCTCAACTACACTTTCAAGTAGTAAATTTGTTGCGTCAAAATGAAACTAAGAATCGTGATGGAATGGACATGGCAATTTGTATTTATGACCAAACAAGTAAAGAACTCGTTTTTGCAGGTGCAAAAAATCCTCTTTATTATGTTCAAAATGGAGAACTGAAAGATATTACAGGAAGCAAGCAACCAATAGGAGGACAATGGGATAAGAAAAACGAACAACTATACAAAAGTCATACTTTATTGATTGAAGAAGAAACGACTTTCTTTATCTGTACTGATGGATATCAAGACCAGTTTGGAGGAGAGAAGAACAAAAAAATGATGAGAAAAAGAATGAAATCTTATTTATTAAAAGTAGCTGACTTAGAAGGGGAAATCCAAAAACAAAAGTTAGAAAACTACTTTCTCAAATGGAAACAAGAAGAAGAACAAATCAACGACGTACTTGTAATAGGGTTTAAAGTAGGCAAAAAATTATAAAAAGCCTTCTAAATACAATAAAATACTCAAAAACGCTTTACTTTTCAATTAAATTGCCTTATCATTGTATAAATCTGATTTATATTATTAAAACAAAAGAACAAAAAAATTATTTCCCCTTAACTTTTCTAATTTTATTGTTCTTATAGTACTGCTTTATAACTTTATATGAAAATAATTTACTTTCCCTTTAAAAGAAATAATTTAAAACTTTATTTTCTTACTTTTTTACATTGTCTTTTTTTTAGTGTGTTTTGTGTTTTTAGTCAAACTATATTAGCTCAAACTATTTCTAGTTTTGTTCCAGAAATAGGATTTCCTTTAGTGCGTAATTTTTCGCCAGAGCAGTACGGTTCTTCTTCCTCTCAAAACTGGGCGATCGCTCAAAGTCCAAACGGATTTATTTATGTGGGAAATAATGGAGGAGTTTTGGAGTTTGATGGAAAAGACTGGCGTAGATATGAAACTACAAATAAATCTACTGTAAAATCATTAGCCATAACTAAGAAAGGAGAAATAGTTGTCGGTGCAAAAGGAGAAATTGGAATACTAAAACCTGATTCTACAGGAACGCTACATTACGTTTCCTTAATGCACAAAATACCAGAAGACAAACAAAACTTTAATGACGTTTGGCAAATCTTTGTTAAAGAAAAGAAGAGTAATTACGAGGTTTATTTTCGAACAGCAGAGCAGATTTTAATCTATGAGAATGGAGCTTTTGTGAAAATAATCGAACCTAAAGACAGATTTTATACAGCTTTTTTTGTTGATAATATATTTTATGTAAAGGATAATCAAGATGATGAAGGACTCTTAAAATTAAGTCAGAAGTACAAATTAGAAAGGATAGCAGAACAAATAGTAGGAATAGGGAATATTTATGGTGTTTTTAAAGGAAAAGAAAATGATGTTTTGCGTGTTTTTACTCGTCCAGAAGGAGTATTTGAAATCAAGAACAAAAAATCTACTGCCATCAAATTTGCATCTTCATCTACCTTAAATCAAGCAAAAGGATACACTTCCATTCTTCTTCCTACAAACGAAATAGCTGTTGCAACGCTCCGAGATGGCGTTTTTATTACAGATTTTGAAGGAAATATAAAATTGCATCTAAATAAAGAAAATATATTACAAAGCAATACCATTTACGACCTTTTTTTGGACAAACAACATAATTTGTGGCTTGCTACCGATAATGGCATTTCTTGCGTTTACTTAAATGTTCCTTATTCTACTATTGGAGAAAATCAAAATGCAGCAGGTAAGGGGCTAACAGTAGATTATTCGAAAAATTACAACAAAATTTATCTAGGAACTACTTTAGGAATTTATCAAAACAACTATAAAAATAGAACTAATCCTACAAATGGTAAATACGATCTGTTTTCTATAGTAGAACGAACTGAAGGATATGCGTTAGCTTCGACTTCTTATAAAAACAAAATTTATCATGGACATAGTTTAGGAATTTTTCGAAACAAATGACTCTATAGCTACCAAACTTCCCGTTTTGGGAAAAGCGATTTGGGCAGTAGAATCTGTTTCTACTCCAGAAATTACTCGTTTTTTGGTTGTTCCTTCAAAAGGAGTTGGTTTGGTTACTAAAGTAAGCAATGAAAAAAATGAAGAATGGAAAGCTAAAATATATCCAAACTTTGAAGAAAGTGTTCGTTCACTCATTGAATACGAAGGATATTGGTGGACAAGAAGCAATAACAAGGGAGTTTATCGCCTTACTTTTTCAGAAAATTATGATAGTTTGTTGGAAGCAAAATTATATACTGATAGCGAAGGATTAATTTCTCCAACAGGAAATAGTATTTCTAAAATAAAAAATAGATTAATAGTAGTGAATGAAAATACACTATCAAAATATGAGAAAGAAAAAGATAAATTTGTAAAAGATGTTTTTTTTGAAAGTTTATTCAATAAAAAAGAAATATTTAATTTATATGAAGACGAAAATAAAAATATTTGGTACAGAATAGAAGGAGAAAAAGGTGTTTTATGGAAAAATAAAGAACAAAATGATGATAATGAATACAAAAAACAAACTGACTTTACAGCTTTACAAGCTGTCTATAAAGATATTAATCTTACCAAAATGCTTCCTGACGGAAAGTTAGTTTTGGGTATAGAAGATGGTTTTGTTTTTATAGACACAAAGAAAAAAGTAGAAATCAATCAAAAACCGATTGTACAACTACGAAAAATAGAATTTTTGGGAGAAAATGATTCATTACTTTTTGGAGGTGTATTTTTTGGGCAAGATAGTTTAATTACTTACGTACAACCAAAAAAACAAAGACTAAAACTTGATTATGCATACAATGCACTTCGGTTTTCGTTTGCAAGTCCAGAAATGAATTTTTCAGAGTATACAGAATACCGTTACAAATTAGAAGGATTAGACGAAAAATGGTCTACTTGGTCATCAAAAGCACAAAAAGAATATACCAACCTTTCAGACAAAAAATATAGCTTTAAAATGCAAGCTCGTACTATTTGGGGGGTAGAAAGTGAAGAAGCTATTTATGATTTTGAAATTCTGTCTCCTTTTTATAAAACGTGGCTCTCGTATGCGATTTATCTAATTATGGCTGCTTTACTGGTCTGGATAATCGTTAAATTGAATACCAAAAGATTGGAAAGAGATAAAACAAAATTAGAAGCAGTAATCAAACAGCGAACAGCAGAAGTTGTACAGCAGAAAGAAGAGTTACAAATGCAAACGGACAGTCTTTCAGAAGCGAATGTAGCTATCAACAATCAAAAGAACGAATTGGAATTGCAAGCTGAGAATTTGTCTAGAGCCAATTTTTCCATTAATGAAAAGAAACAAGAAATAGAAAAGTCATATCAAAATGTACGTATTCTTAGCCAGATTGGACAAAAGATAACAAATATTTTAGATGTAGAAACGCTCATTCAAACGGTGTATCAAAATGTAAATACACTTATGCCAGCCGATGGTTTTGGAATAGGAATTCTGAATAAAGAATTGGAAAGGCTTGATTTTGAGGGTTTTATAGAAAATAATGAAATCCTGCCAGCTCATTCGGATAATTTAGATGATACTACAAAGCTATCTGTACGAAGTCTGAAGAACAATCAACGTTTGGTAATCACGGATTTACAATCCCAGTACAGAGAATATTTTGATACTGTTTTGGAAGAAGCAGAAGTTGGAAAACTACCTTATTCTTTAGTGTATTTGCCTTTGAGTTCGGAGGGCGAAATGATTGGCGTTTTGACGGTTCAGAGTATGGAAAAACATAAATATTCTGTCTTGGAATTAGATATGTTAGATACTCTGGGAGCTTATACGGCTATTGCGTTGGATAATATTAAAGCGTATCAAATTATTTCTAATAAAAATACACATATTACAGACTCAATTCGATATGCTCAAACCATTCAGCAAGCTGTTTTGCCTATTGAAAAGGAATTAAAGGATTATTTTGAAGCGCATTTTGTTATTTTTCGTCCCAAAGATATTGTAAGTGGTGATTTTTACTGGGCAACAGAACTAAAAACAGAAGCCGAACACAAGATTTTTATTGCCGTTGTGGATTGTACAGGACACGGAGTTCCGGGAGCATTTATGTCTATGCTTGGACATGCGTTTCTGAATGAAGCTGTCTCTCAACAAAATCTTACCGATCCAGCTTCTATTTTGGAATGGTTGCATAAGGAAATCAAGACTTCATTGCGACAAGAACAAAAAGTAAATGCTGACGGAATGGATATTTCACTTTGTGTAATTGATAAGAATAATTTGGAAAATGAATTAGAATATTCTACAAAAATTACTTATTGTGGTGCAAAACGTCCTCTTTTTTACGTATTGCCTCCTACTGATTTGCAAATAGTAAAAGGCAATAGACGTTCGATTGGTGGTTATTCAAGAAAGAAAAAATATAATGATTTTGAGAATACAGAACTTTCTCTTCCCAAACAAACTATGTTATATCTGTTCTCAGATGGATTTACAGACCAATCTAATCCTGACGGACTAAAACTAGGAACACCACAAGTACTAGAAATTTTGCCCTCTTTAGCAACTCTTTCTATTGAAGAACAAAAGCAAAAATTGATAGATTTGTTAGACAATCATCAAAAAGATACAGCTCAGCGAGACGACATTACTTTTATGGGAATAAGAATTTAATCTTCTGTCAAACACAAATCAGAAAAAATAGTTCATCTGTTATAATTTAATATCAAAACAGTAAAGGATAATTCTATGCAAAACACACTAATTACAAAATCTATTCTCATTCTTTTGTCTTTAGCTTTTTTATGTTCTTGTAAAAAAGAAGAAGTATTGACAGAACAAGAAACAACTCAAAAAGTAAATAAAAAGGTAAAAGAATTAGTTGATGAATGGTATTTGTGGCACAAAGAAGTAGAAAATCTTAATCCAATAGATTATTCTTCACCAGATAATTATATAAAAGCATTGAGAGTTTTTCCTCCAGATCGTTGGAGTAGTGTTCAGAAAGAAGAAAGTTATGATGCTTTTTTCAAAGCAGGAGAATATATTGGTTTGGGATTGAGCTTGGCACAGACTGCTGAAGATGAAATTTTTATTCGTTTTGTATATAAAGGTTCGCCAGCAGATAATATAGGACTAAAACGTTCGGACAAGATTTTGGAAATAAATGGGCAAAAAATAGAAACTATTTCTAATCTAAATCAAGCCTTAGGAAATAGTGAAGCAGGTGTTTCTACTACATTTAAGTATTTAGATTTACAGACTAATCAAACTAAGACAGTAACAATTACAAAAGAGTTAGTAAAAATAAATACTGTTTTGGCTACCAAAATTCTGTACACTATATCAAACAAAAAGGTAGGTTATATTGCTTTTCAAACATTTATTGAGCCTTCAAATCTACAATTGGATGCAGCCTTTGACCAGCTAAAAGCAGCAAATGTAGATGAATTTATTTTGGATATGCGCTATAATGGTGGTGGTCGTTTGTCGGTAGCTAATTATTTAGCAAGCAAAATTGTTCCTCCTTCTAATAATAACAAAACGTTCATTACTATAGATCATAATGATAAAAAACAGAAAGAAAACGAAGATTATAAATTTGAAATTCCTTCTAATAACCTAAACCTAGCAAGAGTTTTTGTCATTGCTTCTAACTCTACAGCTTCTGCCAGCGAAGCAGTTATTAATGGATTGAAACCTTATATGCCAGTTATTCAGTTTGGAGGAGATTCGTATGGAAAGCCTGTAGGTTCGTATGGGTTTAAGTATGAAGGTTATGTTATTTCTCCTATTTCTCTTCGTGTTGTTAATGCAAACGCAATAGGAGATTATTACAACGGAATTATTACAGATTATTCTATAAATGACGATTTTGAAAGTGATTTTGGAACAAGAGAAGAAAGTACAATCGGTGCAATTATGGATTTTATAGAAAACGGAAGTCTGGGTGGTGGACGTTATAGACCGTATTCAAAGCCAAAAATAATTTATGATTATTCTACCATTCAAGCCGAAATAGGAGCTTTTTAATAGATTGACATACTGATTTGAAACGATTTTTAGAATTTGATAAATCAAATTAGCTTCGCTGCTTTTCAGGTGCTACGTTTAAAACAGTAGTAGTTTGATTATTGAAAACCAATTATTATAAATATAAATCAGATTTTATGTGGCGCAAAATTAATTTTACCTCTCCCCAATTAGTTTAATATATGTAACTGACAGTTTTTGACTGACAAAAACATAGTATTTTAGCAACGGTTGGAAATGGTTGTCTACTTTAAACTAATTTGTCTGTAGCACACTACATTTTATTTTACTTCATCTATTCTCAAAATATCTTCCAAATAAATCATAAGATACTTCATAAACAAAAGCATTCCTAACATTTCCATAAGCTCTTCTGTACACGTATATATTCGGTAAACAAAATTATCTGCTCCATTTGTGGCATCTTGATTTCCTCCAATCATTTCCATACCAATAGCTCTACCTACAAATATACATCCCGAAATAATAAAACCTATTCGTGTTTTGATAGGCAGACGAAAGAGGAATTTAATTAATATCAAACCCAAAATTATAATTACTACAATACCAGGAATTACCCAACTATAATAGAAAAAAGTGCTGCTTCCTGTTATTTTATAAGAATATCTCATTAGTCTTTCGTGCATTCGAACACATCTCGTCAAACGATAAATACAAAAAAATAATAGAGAGTAAGTACCAATAACGGTTATCTTTTACACCAAAACGTGCTATTACATAAAGAAGTGCTGAATTTATAAGAATTATGAGAACGGAATAAAAAGTAGGAAGATTTAGTTCACTATTCACATTTAGAAAATCAAATGGCTTCATTATGTTGTCATAATTATAATGTATATAAGACCAAGAAAGATTTAAACTAGTTATAAATAAGACGAAAATAAGAGCAATTTTCCAAAATCTTTTTAAATCAATGAGTAAAGAAAGTAACATATAAAATTTCTGTTTAATAATTCTGTACTTTTTAATTACAAATCTACTATTTGTTTAAACAAAAATCAAATAAAATTTGAAATACAGCTAATAAAAATGAGAAGGAATCTTTTCTACCTAAGAGAATAAAACAGATATAGATAAATTAGCACTTTTGTTTACCACGAAATCAAAAAACACATTTTACTACTAATCTAAGAAGTGCTAAAATCTAAAATTTCAATTTCTCTAATTTCAATTTCTTAGCTACTTCCTCCAAGTCTCTTACTACAGGCTCTAAAAGTGGAATTCCGTTTTTTAGACGGTAAATAGTACTTTCTAATTCGGGTTCTCCAGGAATAAGCACCCGTTGATTTTCGTTGATAGGAATAGCACTTTTAAAACGACGAATCCAATTATCCATGTGAGTTTTGAATTCTTCTTTTGGACGAAAACCATCAATTCGCATCGCTCCCAAAAAATGCCCCAAACCTTCTCCAACAGGGTCAGAAGCCAAAGGTAAAAAGCTAACAAAAGGAGGAGCCCAAGGGCCATAACCTGCACCAGAAAGCACAGCCGAAAGAATATCGACCGTAGAACCCAAACAATATCCCTTATGATTGCTTCGCAACGTGTCAGAACCTAAAGGCAAAAGTGCGCCACCATTTTTCAAAGCTGCTGCATCCTTTGTTGTATCTCCATTTTTATCTTGAACCCAACCATTTGGAGCATCTTCATTTTTGCGTTGCAAGATTTCTAATTTTCCATTGGCTACTGTTGTAGTTGCAAAATCAGCTACAAAATCATTTTCTTCTCCTGCTGGAACGGCTATTGCAATCGGATTTGTTCCTAACATTCGTTCTTTGGAGTGCGTAGGCGCAACTAACGGACTTGCATTTGTCATTGCCCAACCTATCATATCTTTTTCTGCTGCCAACATAGAATGGTAACCAGCAATACCAAAATGATTAGAGTTTTTGACAGCAATCCAACCAGAACCTACATTTTCGGCTTTCTCAATAGCTACTTGCATCGCCTTTGGAGCAACTACCAAACCCAAACCTGCATCGCCATCAATAGTAGCTGTGCTTGGAGTTTGATAAATAATTTTCCAGTTTGGAGTAGGATTAATGCGCCCAGCTTCCCACAAACGAACATAACCAGTCAGACGAGCAACACCATGAGAATCAATTCCACGCAAATCAGCAGCTAACAAAACATCAGCAGCTAAGAAAGCATCATCTTTTGGGCAACCCATTTGTATAAAAACATCAATTACAAATTCTTTTAGCGTTGTATCTTTTATAATGAACATAAACTTTTGTTTGATTTTTTTGAAAACGGAATTACGTTATACATAAATGTTTCAAAAGTAAGAAAGAAAATCTGAAATAATCAGTACATTTAAGAACAATTATACAATTATGAAAATTGAAAAAAGCATAAAATCTTCATTCAATAAGTTAAGAAAATTATTTACCTCAACAAAACTACTATAATTTACGTTTTTAAAACTAAATTCTTTATTTTTAGGTTTATATATTATAATCAACTCAAATTAATCACTAATTATATGCCTTTCGGATTTTTTAAAAAGAAGAAAAAAGAAGAAGACAAAACGCCTCATTACGACCCAAACAATATCAGAATTATAGATATTCGTGCTGGCTTTTTCTTAGAATACGATGCAAAAACGTGGGAAGTAGCTGAAGAATATGAATACGATTGGGGAGATAATGAATTTTCGTACTCTTTTTTATTGCGCAGTGCAAGTGAAGAGATTTACTTGAGTTTGGAGAACGAAGGAGAACTGGAAATTGCACTCACAAACAAAATTCGTTTGGTAAAACTAGGCGAAGATTTGGACAACCAAATTGCAGAAAATGAACGTCCTCCAAAAACAATTACCTACGAAGGTGTAAAATATTATCGTGATAACGAAAGCCCAGGGTATTACAGAAATACAGCAACAACATCAAGAGACAAATCTGTTGAAATGATTACGTGGGATTATTACGACGATGAGGAAGAAAAAACAATTTCTATCGAACAGTTTGGAGAACGAGATTTTGAAGCCTATATTGGAAAATATGTAGAAGAATATGAGTTTTCTAATATTATTCCTTCTAGTGAACCTCCTGTAGCTTTGTATTAAAACCAATGTTAATTTCGATAAAGTTAAACTAATGTTTTGGCACAACAACTTTAATAATAAATATTAATTTCAAACTAACATTTACAAAAAAATATTTTAATTAGTTATTTTTAAACCAATTTTATAACGAAAATGAAAATTAAACAAATTACCTATATTCAATATGCTGTATTGGCTTTTTTAGTCATTATTTCTTCTGCTTTCCTTACTTCTTGTGGTGGAAGCAAAGATAAAACAGTAAAAGACCCAGTCGATAATTATACTCGTGATTTGGATAAGTACAAAACCTATTCTGTTATCTTACATGATATGGATTTAGAAGAGAATACATTTAGTAGTGATATTCACAAGCACCAATACAAATTAATTCTGCCTGCAAAAGACACAACAGGTGGAAAAATTGTACGTGATTCTCTTTCAGGTTGGATAACTGTTTCGAAGGAAGCATTTGATAAAAACCTAGATAATATGGGAATGGAGCTTCTATCTAAAAATGAAGATGGCAAAATCTCAAAAATTCCCGCTCCTCCTGGATATAATAACTACGTAGGAAATCAGCGTTATGGTTCTTGGCAATCTGGAAGCAATGGAAACAGTTTTTGGGCGTTTTATGGTCAATACATGTTTATGAGCAGCATGTTTGGAATGATGAGCAATCGCCCAATTTATCGAAACTCATACAATGATTATAACCGTAATTATAGAGGGTCAAAGCCTTATTATGGCAAAACATCTACAGGTCAGCGTGCTTATGGTTCTGGTTCTGCGTCTTCACAGGCTATGAACTCAAAGAGTAGATTCAAATCAAATGTAGCAAGTAAAGTAGGTCGTAGTGGTTCGGGTGGATATAGCCGTTCTAGTGGTTCTAGTGGTCGTTCTAGCAGAAGCACAGGCTCATCTTCTCGTTCTCGTTCGTCTTCTGGAGGTGGAAAATAATAATCTTAATTTAGATTTTTTATATGTAAATCCTTTTCTAATTGAACATAAAATTAGAAAGGGATTTTTTTTAATGCGTATATTTGTGAAATGGTTGTTGATGAGACACCAACAACGGCAAGATTTTGAAATTAGTAGGTTAAAGGCTTGCCTTTGACTGTATTGTATTATTTACAGAAGAAAATTATTATTATATCGTTATTCAATGAATAATTCGGAAACAACTTTACTAGAAAAAGTAAAATCTTCTTTGCCCTCTTCTATAACTAATGGAAAAGAAATGGGCGTTTTAGACCATTTGGAAGAATTGCGTTGGCATGTAATCCGTGCTGTTTTGGCTATTTTGGTTTTTACGGCAGTCGCTTTTGTAGCAAAAGATATTGTTTTTGGTAAAATAATATTAGGTCCTTCAAAGAGCAATTTTTTTACCTATCAGTTTTTTTGTAAGCTTTCTACCCTTACTTGTATCGATAGTTTGCCTTTTATTCTACAAAACCGTGTTATTACAGGACAGTTTACGATGCACATTGCAGCTTCCATTGCCTTTGGTTTTATGTGTGCTTTTCCGTATGTTTTTTGGGAAATTTGGCGTTTTGTTGCACCTGCTTTGTATAATGAAGAGCGAAATGTAGCACGAGGAGCAACTTTTTTTGTATCTCTTTTATTTGCTATCGGTGTTTTCTTTGGTTATTTTTTGATTACTCCTCTGTCCATTAATTTTCTCTCTAATTATCAAGTTGATCCAACTATTCTCAATGAAATCGATATTTCCTCGTATGTAACGACAGTTGCTATGCTTACTTTGGGTTGTGGACTGATGTTTCAACTTCCTATTGTAGTCTTTTTCTTGTCTCAAGTCGGAATTGTTACGCCTGAGCTTATGCAAGCCTATCGAAAACATTCTATTGTAGCAATTTTGTTTATTTCTGCGCTCATTACTCCTCCAGACGTGATTAGCCAATGTTTGATCGGAATTCCTATTTGGATCTTGTATGAAATAAGCGTTTTGATTTCGGCTTCTATTCAGAAAAAAAGAATTGCGATTATTGCAAAGGCAGAGAAATTACAAAAAAAGTAACAAGTTTCAAATGAAATTGTAGAATGCGTAGGGAAAAGCTACTGTTTACCCACATGTTTTTTGAAGGCAAAAAAACATTAGATGTTGCATGAAATTTCTGCATGTGTAGGGAACTTTTAAGTCAGCGAAGCTAAAAGGCACGCCTTTTCCTAGTCGTCGTTGATATTTCAACTAAAAAAACACACTATGTTTAGGAAAAGGCACGCTTTTTCCTAATCAATTTGTAATTTTATTTAATTATCTAGCTAAATAATAGAAAACGAAAACTATATTCATATTACTCTGTTTTGTATTTAATTATTCTAACTATAAAGTTCTCATTTCAAATTTATAGGATTTCTATTTTGTATAGTAAACGTTATTACGGTTGATTTAGTAATGTTCATTTTTCCATAACGACAGGTTTGCAAACCTGTCGTTATGGAAAAATAAGACTGTTTTGTTTTTCTATAACTAATTGATTGTTAAACCTGTAGATAACCGTGATAACGTTTAGTATCATAATTTAATACTACTCTTTTTTAAAATAGAAAAGGAAATAGTCATTTTTCAAACTCCTTTAGATAGTTTATGCTAGACTCCATTCCATTTTTACGTGTTCCAAAAAAATTAGCTCCTGAAAAGCACCGAGATTTTGCTATCCTTACGATGGTGGGAGTATTGGGGTTTTCTGCACACGTTATATTCTTGATATGTTTTTTGACTTTTGGAGTGTATTCAATGGTTTTTTTTAATATTGCTAGTTGTTTTTTATTTGCTATTGTATTTTTGGCAAATCGTCAGACAGAATATAATGCTGAACTACTGATGGCTTTTTCTATTGGAGAAATTATTCTTCATGCTATTTTTGCTGTGATTGTAATAGGGTGGGATTCTAATTTTCATTATTATCTCTTTTTAGCTATGATGACCTCCTTTTTGACAGGAGATTCTACTACTAGAATAGGGTATGTTTCTACTATCTTTGCTTTTGTTTCTTATTTGGTTCTCTATTTTTATACAGATAATTACGCACCTCTTCAACAAGTATCACATATAGGATTACTTGTATTTGGAACAATAAATTTAGCTAGTGCAGGTGTAATGGTCATTATTATTACGGGGTATTTCAACTATGTAGCAGGAGAATCAAATAAGAAATTTATGCTCTCTAATGTAGAACTTTCCCAACAGGCAGAAGAACTCAAGACACAATCTGAAAAGTTGAGCAAAGCAAATACGCATACAATGGATAGTATAAAATATGCTCTACGAATACAAGAAGCTCTACTTCCGTCTTCAGCAGAACTAACAAAAGTACTTGGATACGATAATCATCTAGTTTATTTTAATCCAAAAGACATTATTTCTGGGGATTTTTTCTGGTGTAGAGAAATAAAGGATAGAAAAATAATAATTGTTGGAGATTGTACAGGACACGGCGTTCCGGGAGCAATGCTGACTATGATAGGAGAAAGTCTTTTGAATAGTATTGTTGTTGAAAAAGGAATTACACAACCTTCTCTTATTCTTGATGCTATGCAGAGCTATTTTTCTACTCTTTTTGTGAGCAGTCGTCATGATATAAAAGATGGAATGGATATTTCAATTTGTGCGATTGAGAGTAAAGAAAACAAATTGCTCTTTGCAGGAGCCAAAAGTCCTCTTGTTTATATCCAGAATGGAAAAATTAAGGTTTTGAAAGGAGACAGAATGAGTATTGGACAGACTTTTACTCGTAAATTTGTACCCAGAAACTTTACAAATACAGAAGTAGATATTTCTGTTCCCACTACTTTTTATATGTATTCAGATGGGTATCAAGATCAGTTTGGAGGAGAAGAAAATGTTAAGTTTTATAGCAAAAATCTAAAAAAACTACTTTTAGAAATTTATGATCAACCTATGAAAAAGCAACGTTTGATTCTGAAAAGAACACTCTTTAAATGGAAAAATCTAAATAAACAAACCGACGACATTACTGTATTAGGTTTTAAGATTGATCCAAATCAAAAAAGACAAAAAAGAAAAAGCATTAAAGAACAAATTATAGAAACTGAATATAGTGACGAGAAAGTAAGCGATGAAATTATTGAGAAACAGTTGAAAATAGATAGACAAAGAGCCAGAACAAACATACCAGACCAAATAGAAAATCAATTCGACGAAGAAGTATGATAATTTGCTAATTATTTTACCGTGCAGACATTTATTTAGCTGCAATTTTTTTCCTTTAAGGAAATTTTGTATTTTTAGGTTACCATTATCCTATACTTAAAAACTTATTAATTTCCTTGCAGATTTATGCACTTCTTTTCCCTTCAAAAAAAGAATAGTAGATTATCTTATGTTGATAATTCGCTTTGTTATACATTCTTTCCTTTATGTAAATTCTTCGTTGCTTTTATATTTGTTTTTGTATTCTGTTTTTCCTTTTTATTAACTTCTTTTTCTTATGCTCAAAATGTTCGTTTTTCAGCTCTTACTACAGCAGAAGGGCTTTCTCAAAACAACATTACGGCTCTTATTCAAGACAAACAGGGGTTTTTATGGATAGGAACACCTGACGGCTTGCATCGTTATGACGGATATTCTTTTATAGATTACAAACATCTACCAAATGATTCAACTTCATTGATCAATAATTCGATAACTGCAATTTGTGAAGACAAACAAGGAAATATTTGGGTAGGAACAGAAAAAGGAATTAGTAAATGGATTAGAAATAAAAATATATTCGAGCAAATTCGATTTCAAACAACAGGAGCAATTCCTCATAAGCAAATTCGAAGTTTGTTTAAAGATAAGAAAGATAATATCTGGGTAGGAAGTAAAGAAGGACTAAGTTCTTATCAATCAAACAAGAGCGAATGGGTACATTTTGCTGCCAATAATCAGAAACTAGCTATCTTAAAAGATTTGCCTGTTTCTGTAATTACGCAAGATGCAAAAGGAAACATATGGGTAGGTTCAGATTCGTTAGGACTTTACAGAATTGCATTAGCACAAACCAACGAGCAAGTAAAGCATTTTGATATAAAAGAAGGACTTCTTTACGGCTCTGTTACATCGTTGGCTTCAGATGCAACGGCAAATGTTATTTGGATAGGCACCAAAAAAGGTTTACAAGCTCTTCATCTGGATAGAATAAATAATCAAAACGAAGAAAAAAAAGAAAATAAAAAAGATACTAATAGCACTCTTTTTACGTCTTTTCTCAATAAACCAAACGAGCAAAACTCAATTAGTGAAAATCATATTACAGGACTTTTAGTGGATAGAAGTGGTAATCTTTGGGTAGGAACAGCTTCACAAGGATTAAATAAATATTTAAGTTCAAAAGCAGGATTTATTCGTTACCAGAAAGATGTCTATAATCCGTTTAGTTTGAGTGATAATGCAGGGATAAAAGTCTTGTTTCAAGACCGTACAGGCATTTTTTGGTTTGGAACTTCACAAGGAGGACTCAATAAATACGATCCAGAAAAAGTAAAGTTTAGATTGTATCGCTCTGTAAATGATTTGAGAAAAAACGGAATTCAAGATAATAATATAACCTGTTTCTTCAAAGATGACGAAGGCAAAACGTGGATAGGAACAAAAAAAGCAGGTATTTTTAGGTATAATCCCAACATTGCAAACGGTTGGTTTACTCAATATTCTAATTATTCACACGGGATTCCGAGTGATGATATTACAGGAATTACACAAGATTTGTACGGAACGACGTGGTGTAGCACCAGAACCAGAGGAGTAGGACGTTTCTCTTATAGGAATGGGCTTTTAGGAATTGTTACCTACAAAAAACATTGGGAAGGATTGCCGTCTAGCAGGATTTCAAAGTTATTTACAGACAAAAAAGGTGAGATCTGGGTACTTACTTTTGAAGGAGATTTATGTAAATATAATCGTTCGTTGAATGATTTTGAAGTAAAAGTAGAAGGAGAATTAAGCCTTGCAGATAATGAAATCGTGCTTTCTGCAAAATCTACAGATAAAAATACAATCTGGGTAGGAACTCCTACAGGAGCATATTTGTACGACATAACAACAGAAAAAATTATTTTAGACAAACGTGCAGCACTAAAAGTTTGGGTAAGTGCAATCGAAATAGTGGGTGATAGCAGCGTCTGGTTTAGTTCTAGTAAAGGATTAATTCAATATTTACCAAAAAATGATTCCTTAGCGTATTATTCAAGAAAGGACGGTTTGCCTACTGATATGATTTATTCAGTCATTTTGGGAGAAGATAAAAATCTTTGGCTATCGACAAACAAAGGAATTTCACGTTTTTCTTTAAAGACACTAAAAGCAAAATCATATGACGAAACAAATGGTTTGCAAGGTCAAGATTTTTTAGCAGGTTCGTATTATGAAAGTGAAAAAGGAGAACTATTTTTTGGAGGAAAAGATGGTTACAATGCCTTTTTTCCAACAGAGATAAAAGATGACCCCTTACCTCCTCAACTCGTTTTTACAGAAATAGAAATTTTTTCCAAATCCCTTCCCTTTGTAGATTATATTACTAGAGTAGAAAATCCATTGGATAGTTATATTCTAACGGCTGATAGTCTTACTCTGGATTATGAAAAAACAGGATTTTCGTTAGAATTTGCAGCACTTCATTTTTCCGACCCCAAGAAAAATATGTACGCCTACAAGATGGAAGGTTTGGATGAGGAATGGACGTATGTAAATTCGGGTCGTAGGTTTGTAAATTATCCTACTTTACCGTATGGGCGTTATGTTTTTCGTGTAAAAGCTGCCAATTCTGATGAGGTTTGGAATGAAGAAGGAGTTGCGCTCTATATCAATGTTTCCACTCCTGTTTGGGAACGTCTTTGGTTCAGAATTTTAGTTGTCTTTATGATTGTAGGAATTATTTCTGCTTTTTATATTGCCAGAATTAGAAGAGGTAAAAATCAGCAAGCCTTATTAGAACTACAAGTAAAAGAGCGCACAAAAGAACTTCAAGAAAAAAACAAAAATATGACAGATAGTTTGCGCTATGCCGAAACTATTCAAAAAGCAATTTTGCCTACAGAAACCGAATTAAAAGAACATTTACCAGAAGTATTTACAGTTTATGAGCCTTTAGATATTGTTAGTGGAGATTTTTATTGGTTCAAACACTTAGGAGATATTGTCTATATTGCTGTTGCAGATTGTACAGGACATGGCGTACCAGGAGCGTTTATGTCTATGATTGGAAGTTCACTTTTGAGTGATATGGTGCAACAAAACAGAACGCTAAAACCTTGTGAAACATTAGAGTTATTAAATCAAAAAATCAGAACTTCACTTTCTCAACAAGACAATCGAAATAGTGATGGAATGGATGTATGTCTCTGTAAAATTAATCTAAATACTCATCAAGTCTGGTTTTCTGGTGCCAAACGTCCTCTTTATATTACCAAAAAAGATGGTATTTTTACAGAAATAAAAGGCGATAGAAAATCAATAGGAGGTAAAAAGAGAGCAAAAGACGAAAAGGTATTTACCACGACCGAAATCCAGCTTGAAAGTGGAGATATGATTTATCTTACTTCTGATGGTTATGCTGACCAACCGAATCAAGAAGGTAAAAAAATCGGTAGCCTGCAATTACAAGGTTTGCTGAAAAATATCGCTTCTTTGCCTGCTCAAAAGCAAAAACAAGAACTTACTGATATGCTAAACGTTCATAAAGGAAGTACAAAACAGCGTGATGATATTGCTATTATGGGAATAAGGATATAAACTAATTCAGAAGTTAGAAATTAGATTTTAGAATTTTGAGCTTATAAAAACAATTGGAAAAGAAAACTGTCAGATACTTTTTCAAGAATCTGACAGTTTAAAAACAGCTATAAAAAAGATACTTTGTTTCAGAAAATGTTATGCTTTTTGTTTGAAAGCGTGTGCAAATTCATTTTTAGCAAACTGTTTTAATGTTGTTGGCGTAGTGCTTTGAGGAGTTCTTTTGTAATCGTTTAGATATTTTCCTTCGTTGAGGGAATTGAAAAGCTCATCATAACCATCGGCAATCGTTTGAGGAATACCGTTTTGTACCATTCCATTTTTTGCATCTTCTCTTGAAAATTGCATATACTTTAAATCTGGCTTACCAATTTCTTTTCCTATAATTTCTGCTACTTCGTTCATTGTCAAATCTTCTGCACCAGAAACAAAAACAGAATTAAAACCCTTAAAATCTAAGTTTGAAAGGTACTTTGCTGCCACTTCTCCAATATCTTTCGTATGAACAATTGGAGTTTTGACATCGCTTTTCAAAGAATAGCCAAACATTCCCATGCTTTCAATCATTGGAACTAAGCCATAAAAATTTTGCATAAAATAGCCTGCTCGTAAAGCCATGATATTCAAACCATTAATTTTTTTCAGACGCTCTTCAAATTCGTGCAAACCAGAAACAGGTCACTGCTCCATTTTCAAGTTGCGCTCCATTCGAACTCAAAACAACTACATTCTTTACACCTGATTTTTCAATAGCTTCTGCGATAGAATTTCCAATTCTTCTCATAAAACCTCTCCAATCTTCTTGCAAATCCCATTTCGGAGGAATAACTGCATAAACGGCTGTCGCCCCTTCAAATACTTTGGTCAGAAAATTAGTGTCTTCTAATTCTCCTATTGCTTCAACTGCCCCTTTTTCTACAAAAGGTTTTAAATGTTCTTTATTTCTGCTGATTGCTTTTACTTTTTTTCCTGCTTCTAAAAGTTGTTTTACAACTTCGCTGCCTGTATTTCCTGTTGCCCCTGTGATTACGTACATACTATAATTAATTTAAGTGTGAAAAATGAAAATTTAATATGAAATTGTTATACATACTTGTATGTATGTTGATAGAGATTAAAAAAAGCAAATCGAAAATATGCTGTTTTTTCTATTTATATATTTTTACTAGCACTCTTTACGTTACTTTTATGGCTTTCAAAGCTAATAACAATGACTTTATGCTCGCTTCAAATGCTTTAATATCATTTTTTGCTTTTCCAATAGTATAACTTCCTTCCAAACCTGCCAAAATAAAATACGCCCAATCGTTTGCATTAATTTCAGATTTAATCTGTTTTTTTTGAATTCCTTTTTCTAAAATAGACTGAATAAAAAAATGTTGTTTGTCCAAGATAGTTTCTAGCCTTATTCTAAAATTCTCATCAATTGTAGCCATTTCTTGTATCAAATTATTCAAGGGACAACCTACCGAAACGGTATCAGATGTAGAAAAACAACCTATTTTATTCAAAGTTTGACAGATTATATCTACCGAATCAATAGTTTGACTCTTATTTACATTGCCTACATTATCCAATAATTCATACGTTTCTTGCCAAATTCCTACCAGACGAGGATAAATAATTTCATCTACAACGGCATAACCAAGTGCATTTTTATTAGGAAAATAATGGTAAAAAGCACCTTTCGTTATTCCTAAATCTGCTACAACTTTATCTGTGCGAACACCTTGAAAACCTTTTTCTAAAATGGCTTCATAGTTCTTCTCTAAAATTGCTTTACGTGTATCCATTATTATCTTTGTCTAATAAGTTGATACTTCAAATATATACATACTTGTAGGTATGTTGCAAATATTTAACGTATGTTATGATTTGAACTCATTTTGCATTGTATAAATTTACCTTATACCTTACTTATCTTAAAAATAATAATTTTAGTAGTAATTCGTTTAGAAGAAACTAATTATTTTAGCTAAATTTGTCTAATCAAAAATTTAAAATCTAAACAGATTAGCAAAACAAATAATTAGAGAACTTATTTTTATGGCGAAGAAAAAAATAAAAACAGCTTATTTCTGTCAAGAATGTGGACACGAATCTGCCAAATGGATGGGAAAGTGTTCTGCTTGTGATGAGTGGAATACCTATATAGAAGAAGTAATAGATAAAGGAACAGATAAAAATGACGTAAAAAAGCTGTGGCAAAGTGATAATGAAAAAAGAAAATCAAATAAACCCAAAAAACTCTCAGAAATAGAACAAGCTGATTTTGCCCGAATTTCGGCTCACGATGGAGAATTAAACAGGGTTTTAGGAGGTGGATTAGTTCAAGGTTCGTTAGTTTTGATTGGTGGAGAACCAGGAATTGGAAAATCTACATTAATGTTACAAGTTGCTTTAGCATTGAAAGACCATACTGTTTTGTATGTTTCTGGAGAGGAAAGCGAACAACAAATAAAAATGCGTGCAGAGCGTTTGGAAGCCTATTCTGAAAACTGTTATGTATTAAATGAAACAAATACACAAAATATTTTCATTCAGATAGAACAATTCAAACCAGACGTTTTGATAATTGATTCTATTCAAACACTTCACACGGCACATATTGAATCTTCGGCTGGAAGTGTTTCGCAGGTGCGTGAATGTGCTGCCGAACTGTTGCGTTTTGCAAAGGAAACAGGAACTCCCGTTTTTCTTATCGGACATATTACGAAGGAAGGTTCACTTGCAGGTCCTAAAGTTTTGGAACACATGGTCGATACTGTTTTGCAGTTTGAAGGAGATAGACACATGTCGTACCGTATTTTGCGTACTATCAAAAACCGTTTTGGTTCTACTTCCGAATTAGGAATTTATGAAATGCGCTCTACTGGACTTCGTGAGGTAAGCAATCCATCCGAAATTTTGATGTCGCAGCGAGATGAGGTAATTGGAGGAATTACTATCGGTACAACAATGGAAGGAAATCGTCCACTTTTAATTGAGGTACAGTCGCTGGTAAGTATTGCAGCCTATGGAACGCCACAACGGAGTAGTACAGGTTTTGATGCCAAACGTTTGAATATGCTTTTGGCTGTTTTGGAAAAACGTGGAGGTTTTAGGCTCGGAACGCAAGATGTTTTCCTTAATATTGCTGGTGGTTTTAAGATTGAAGACCCTTCTATTGATTTGGCTGTCTGTACATCGCTTATTTCTTCGTTGGAAAATTCTCCTATCAGTTCTGATATTTGTTTTGCTGCCGAAGTAGGTTTGGGAGGAGAAATTAGAGCTGTTCAGAGAATAGAACAACGAATTTCGGAAGCTGCAAAATTAGGTTTTCGTCAGATTGTAGTCTCAAAATACAATATCAAAGGATTAGATTTGAAAAAATTTGATATAGAAGTAAAGATTGCCAAAACACTTGAAGATGTGATTAAATTAGTTTTTTAATTAAAAAAATAAAATATTTCAATTATGAAAATAGATGTAGAGCTTAAAGATGTTAATGATGACCGTTTAGGCAGAGAACCGTTTGCTACTCAAATTGCAAATGGAATTGTCAATTCATTTTCAGATAACCATGAAAGCCTTGTAATTGGTATAAATGGACAGTGGGGTGCTGGAAAATCAACATTAGTGAATTTTGTTGTTCAAAAAATAGAAGATTTAACAAAAGACGAGGAGCATAAGCCTGTCATAATAAGATTCAACCCTTGGATGTTTTCTGGGCAGAAGGAACTTCAAACTATTTTTTTAGGCGAATTATACAATCAACTAAATCAACTTAGTGGAACAATAAAACAGATAGCTGAAAAAGTAGAGCCGATATTAAATAAGATAACTTGGGTTAAATATATTCACTCTGGAGCAGGAGAATTTGTAAAAGATGCTAAAAAAGCTCTTGAAGAATTCAATAAGACAGGAAAACTTAGTTTACTAAAAAAAGAACTAAATAAATCTATTGAAGATGCTAAGTTGAAAATATATATTACCATTGATGATATTGATAGATTAACACCTAATGAAGTTACTGAAATATTTCAGTTAGTAAAGCTAAATGCAAATTTTGCAAATACAGTTTTTATCTTGTGTTATGATTATGATGTTGTCGTAAGCGCATTGAAAAGTAAATTTGGAGACAATGGAGAAAAGTATTTAGAAAAAATAGTACAAGTAGATTATACTTTACCAAAAGTTTCTCAATCTGTCGTACAGAAGATATTTATTGAAGAAGTGGAGGCACTTTTTCCTAAAAACATTGAATTAACAAGAGAATTAAAAGAGTTTGCAGAGTCTGATACTCTCTTGCAAAATTACTTTCAAACTCTAAGAGATGTTTATAGATTCATAAATGCTGTAAAGCTAAGATTAGAAGAAATATGTGATGAAGTAAATATAAAACATTTTATGCTCGTAGAAGCTCTAAGAATTTTTGACAAATCAGCTTACGAATTTATACCCAGTCATAAAGAAAGTTTAATGAAGTCTGAAGCACAACAAGTGGCTTATTCATATAAAATTGATTCTTCTAAAGTTAAACTAAAGGAAATGGATAGTTATAAACAGTTAAAGAGTACTGCCAAATTAATCATTAATGAGTTATTTAATTTAGGTAATGAAATAATGAATTATAGTTTACCAAGACAATATTCAATAGAAAAAGGGGTTTTTAACAAATATTATTTTGATAATTACTTTTCCTTATCTATTCCTCAGGGTAGTATATCAGAAAAAGAGTATCAGTCATTTATTGAAGCTGACATAGAAAAAAAGATAGATGTTCTAAAGCATATAGAAGAGAGAAATAAAACAGCAGAATTATTCACAAAATTCGGACATAGAATAAGAGAAACGATAGTGGAATCAAAAGACCTAAGTTGTTTAGAAGCAATAAACATTTTTATTGACAGAAATTTAGAATATTATTATGTGGATATTTTACGTGAAAGTCCATATGGATATACTCGTGCTTTGTTGAAATCACATTTTATTAAAGAGTTTGATGGTGAAATACAAATGAAATATGTTGAACACTTGTTACTTAATAAGTCTAACAAATTATTTATAACAGTCTTGGAACTGGTAGATTTGTTAGCTGCTATAGATAAATATGAAAAGGGGAATACTTCAACTTACAGTAATCTTTTTTATTCTATAGATAAAGAAAAAATAGATGATATTAAAAATAAAGTAAATAAAAAAGTAAATGAATTAATTTGCTTTTTAGCTTCTGAAAAAACTATTGATATTAGTAAATTATGTTTTTTGCTAAAAATATCAGATTCTAATTGTAATGAGTTTTTAAACGATAAGGCTTTTGAGAATGAAGATAGCTTTTTAAAATTCTTAACATCTACTTTGCTCATGGGTTATAAATGGACATCCTTAGATGGTGGAATAACAGGTTATAGAGTCATAAAGGGATGGTTTAAGTGGAGTTCTGTTGAAACTATAAAAAAATATATTGACAAAAATATTGATATTGAAAAGCTAGAAGACGATAACCTTAATGCTATTAAGTTATTTTTACAAGCATACAAAGATAACTTCAATGAGAAAATACATTACGATTTTTACACACAAAAAGACATAACAGCCAAACTTAACAGATAAGATAATCCTAACATCAATTTGTGAGGCAGTATCTCACAAATTGAGTTAAAGAAAATTTCTAGTAAAAAAGAAAAATCAATTATGTCAAAACATATTTCCCTCTACCTCATAGCATTCCTACTAACATTCACGTCCTGCAATGCACAAAATAGTGAGAGTAAAAACGATTCAAATGATTCTTTGAAGGTTGTTCAAAGTGAGATTGATTCTACTAATTTATCTGCTGAGGATTTTCCAAAAATAGACACAAGAAAAATTCCTCCTTATGTAGAATTAAGTAGAGATAGCATTAAAAATGTACTTGCTGAAAAAGTAAAGAATAATCAGCCTTTGTTTGTACATATTTTTGTTCCTCTTTGTGATAATGAAAATCAAGGAATTGTTCCTGTCAATAAATCGTTAGGAGATGGACAAAATTTAAGGACAAATTTGTATTGGGGAGCAGGTTATGGCATCAAAACGCATTTTAAAAGGTTGAAAGAATGGACACTTTTGAGTAGTCAATTAGATATAGATTCGATAGTTTTGGAACGTGTTATTTTTAAGAAAAAATATCCAAATGGAGCGACTGTTTTTCTAGTTGCTGATGCCTATCGTGGCGATAAAATGCACGAATGTTTGACTGATTATTTTGCTTCTTTAGCAGGAAAAAAGAAAGAAATTTTAGGCTTAGAAAACGATTCAATGAAAATAAAAGCCTTTGGAGAAGCTGATTTGATTGCTTTTAATGGACACAATGGACTTATGGATTCTTACGCTGCTCTTTTTATTAATGAAGATAACCGAATGCGTGATGCTGTTTCGATTGCCTGTACTTCTCACACTTATTTTAGAAGGCATTTGAATGTAGCTAGAGCTTATCCACTTCTTACCACTACGAATTTGCTTGCACCAGAAGCCTATGGAGTGGAAGCTGTAATTGATTCTTGGGCAATGTTGGAAGATGGAAAAACAATTCGTTCGAAAATAGGAGCGATGTATCACAAAATTCATAAGTGTGGATTAAAGGGAGCTACAAATCTTTTTCATACTGGGTGGTAATAGTAGATTTTAATTTGAAGTAAGAATAATATTTGTTAGTTTACGATAAAGAACCAATTATTGAAACAATGAAATCATCAAATAACACTCCTAACAAAACAAAATCACTTTCTCCAGATTGGATTACGCAAGGACTTATTGATTTTGAATATAAAAAATATATGCTTTTAGCGTATCTACAGTACACCAAAAAACAGTTTGATGAAGTAAAATTATATCCTACTTTTTCAGAACTTCTTTTTCATTACGATAATCTTCTTCAAATAAGGGAAAACAAACAACTTTTATCAGAGAAATTTCCCAAAAAACTTTCCAAAGCAGATTTTGAGAAATTAAAACTCACTTATACTTCTATTTTGAAGGATGACGAAATAATGCAAGAAATAGAAAGTGTAGTCGAATTTGCATTGCCCAAAATTAGTGAAAGTGTACACGAAGGCAAACAGATTTATGATTGGATAAACCAAAGTTTTGAGATTGTTCCTATCGGAATTACGCCTATTTATTTTAGAGAAGGCTATTTATTTTTGGCAATGAATGAAAATACTAAAAAGCAAAATCTGAAAAGTAGCTTAAAAAATACAATTCAGATTTATAAATATAACATTACACTTTTCGAAATGGTGGACACGAAGGAAATTTTGAGAGGGCTGAATATTCAACATATCGATACGCTAATTAAAAGCACTTTTCAAACGTATGAAGATTTGAAGATAAATCTTATCAAGACGAACAAAAACTTGCCAAATCCTGCCACGTTTTTGATGCAAAGTTCGGTTGTTTGTTCTTTCGAAAACTCTATTTTTCCGATTGCGAAACGTCGTCTGGTGGAATATTTGACTGTTTTGGAGGGTAAATGATACTATTTTTACTCTTGTTGTCATCTAAGGTTTGTAAGTCCAACCTCTTTTTACAGCGAAATCTCTTAATTTACCAGCTTTCTTACTTTTTTGATTTTTTGATTCTACATTAGCAAAATCAACATAACAGTGTCCGTCGAAAGGAATATTATCTTCGAAAATTTCTAAGGGTGTGACAGATTCGGCTTCTTCTACTGTAAATGTCAAAACTCCATACGAAATATAATTAGAAGTATAATGTGAGTAAGATTCTTCTGATGTAAATTTATTACCATTATAGACTGATAATTTATTTTCATCTTTTTCTGTTGGATTAAATGAACCAGAAGAAACAACTATTTTTGTTTCCATAAAAGCCTGATTTGATACAAAATCCTCTACTACAAAGGAAGGATGAATCTGTCTGTGTAATTGTATTTCTGTATTCATTAAATTCTATCTTGAATGGTTTTCATTAGTGAATTTAAAATAGTCCAACCTTCTTTTGAATTTAATAAAAAGGTTTTTTCTATTTCATCTGTTTCATTTTTATCATTATAATAATAAAAATTTGAAAATAACGAGTCTAACTCTATTTCTAAAATAATATTTTTGTGATTATATTTCCATTCTAGTTGAATATTTCCTTCTAAAGTTGGAAAAATAGCAGGAAGAGGTAAATTATTATCAAAATAAGTATCAAAAAAATCGTTGAATTTTAATAAAAGATTTTTTTGAGGAGCTTTTCCTGTTCCTTCATACCAGTTATCTTTGAGTTTCGATAAACTATTCATTCTCAAAGAAACATCAAATTTATCTAAAATGTCTACTGATTCAATTTCCTCAATTCCTAAAATTTTATCATTTCCGTTAAATATACCTGTACCTTTTAGAGCCACGTAAGATTTACTAATATATTCATTAAATGCAGAAAAAACATTATCTCTAATTTTATCTGTCAAATCACATTCTATTATTACATTGTCTTCCAATTGTATTGAAAATTTGTTTTCTTTTTGATTAATAGAGGGTATCAAAGCATAAAGTTTGAGCGTATCAGAATATTCAATTTTCTGTTTTCTCGATAAAAGAATTTTTTTTCTCGTTATTTTATTGAGGATTGCTTTTGAGGATTCTTTAGTATAAAAATTATAGCCAAAATCAATAGATTCATCATCAAACAAATTTTTACCAATTTTATTAAAAAAACTCAAATATTTTGCATCTTCATAGATTATTGAATCTTGCGTATTGAAAGTTTCAATAATAGAAATTATTTTATTTTTTGCTTTTTCGAAATAAGTAAAATTAGCTATAATTTCCCCAATTAAAGGAGAATTTGGAGTAACAACATTAGCAATAGCAAATTTAGCAACTGAACTTCCTTCTTCTATGGAAACTAATTTTAAATAAATACTCTCTGAAAAACCTTTAGGAATTCTTCTTCTATTTAGATTTTCTTCTAAATAAATTCCTTTTGCTACCTCAATAAGTAGTTCTTCTAATGCAGTAAAATCTTCTAAAATAGAAATAGGTAAAGTATGATCGTCAAAACGAGAACCACTCAATTTGGGAGTTAAAAATAGTTTATCATTCATCTGTTTATTTATTTTTTAGAATAAGAATATTCAATAAAGAATCTTAAAATATACGATTTATTGCGCTTGTTTATTCAAAAGTAGGTTACTTTACGTAATCTATAAATCAAATATAATCTATTTCAAACTTATGTCAAAGATTAATTTCTATACAGACTCTTGTAGCTATTTTTTTAACTTTTAATTTCTCTACTTTTTCTACATTTTTAGTTTTTGCTCAACTCAATCCACTTTCAGCAGGTCAGGCACTTCAAAAAATAGAACATCTCCAAACTACAGGTAGCGTTCTGTATATTGCAGCACACCCAGATGATGAAAATACACGTCTTATTACACATTTTGCACAAGAAAAAGGCTACAGAACAGCTTATCTTTCCCTTACTCGTGGCGATGGTGGACAAAATCTTATTGGAGAACAGGTAAGAGAAGGTTTGGGAATCATTCGTACAAACGAACTTCTAGCAGCCCGAAATATTGATGGAGGAACACAGTTTTTCTCTCGTGCTAATGATTTTGGTTATTCCAAAACACCAGAAGAAACATTCACTATTTGGGATAAGGAACAGGTTTTGGCTGATGCAGTTTGGGCAATTCGAAAATTTAGACCTGATATTATAATTACTCGTTTTTCGCCAACTTTAGGAGGAACGCACGGACATCATACAGCATCAGCACAGATTGCAATGGAAGCCTACGATGCAGCAGCAGACCCAAAACGTTTTCCAGAACAACTAAAATATGTAAAAATATGGCAAGCAAAACGCATCTTTTGGAATACTTCTTCGTGGTTTTTTACTAGAAATGGAATGGAAATGAGTAAGGATAGTACAATGGCTATCGAAATTGGTGGTTATGATGCACTCTTAGGAAAATCATATAATGAACTTGCATCAACTAGCCGTTCTCAACACAAAAGTCAGGGTTTTGGAAGTGCAGGTTTTAGAGGACAGCAAACAGAATATTTACAGATTTTGAAAGGTGATTTGCCCAAAAACGATCCGATGCAAGGAATAGTCACAGATTGGTCACGTGTAAAAGGAAGTGAGAAATTTGTAAAACTTATTCAAAAACTAAAAAAAGAGTATAATCCTGCAAAACCTCAAAATTCCTTCATGAATCTAACAGAAATGTATGTAGAGATTAATAAATTGAGTGATGCTGCAAAAGAAGGAACTTATGGTATAGTAGAAAGACATTCTACAATAGAAAATGCTAAAAATATAGTTTTTGATTTACTTGTTACTTCAGGTGGGTTGTTTATGGAAGTCGTTACAGACAAGTCGCAGGTATCTAATGGAGACTCTTTAGAGTTTGAATATAATTTTATGAAGCGTTTTGATGTTCCTATATCTTGGAACGGTATTTCCGTATATCAAAAACAACACGAAGGTTTTAGTTTTAAAACAAATGGTTTTAATGGAAGAATGAGAGATACTTATTCTGCTTTCAATGAATTACACAGATATACTCAAATTGAAAAAATAGAAAAAGTTGAAATATCTTCTCCGTATTGGTTAAATAATCAACAGACAACAGGAATGTATAGTGTAGAAAATCAAGCAATGATAGGCTTGCCAATGAATGAAGTTAGGTTGGAAGGAAGATTTGATTTAAGTATTCGTATTGATAAGGATTCGTCGATAAATATTACTATTCCAGTACAACTAAAAAATAAATATACTGACCCTGTAAAAGGAGAAAAATACGCTCCCTTATTAGTTGTGCCAAAGGTAACAGCTCGCTTCTTAGATGATGTAGTAATTTTTGCTGATAATAAGCCTAAAAAAATCAAATTAGAATTGATTTCAAATACTGATAATTTTGTAAATGGTTATGTTAATTTGACGAGTTTGAATGAAAGAGGAGGAACATTGAGTTCAGAAGATATTTATTTTAAAGAAATACCTGATACAGTAGGTTTTTTCTTTTCTAAAAAAGGAGAAAGTAAAATTGTAGAACTAGAAATTACGCCTCCAAAAGAAACACGAATAAATGAAATGCTTTTATTTATTCATCACAACGATAAAGATGGAAATGCTAAAACAGTTGGTTTTGCTAAATCAATGGAAAAAATTGATTACGACCATATTCCCTATCAAGCGATGTTTCCAAATGCAAAAGTACGTTTGATACGTGCAGAATTAGAGAAAAAAGGAGAGCGAATTGGTTATATTTTGGGAGCAGGAGATTATGTTCCAAAGGCATTAGAACAAATTGGTTATAGCGTAGATATTATTGAAGCCAAAAATTTAGGAACGACAGATTTATCTGTTTATGATGCTGTTTTGACAGGAATTAGAGCGTTTAATATTCAAGACGAATTAGCGATTTATCTTCCCAAACTTCATAAATATGTAGAAAATGGAGGTAATTTAATTGTTCAGTACAATACGGCTCATCGTTTGGTAACTCAAGATATTGGTGTGTATCCATTTCATATTTCAAGGGAGCGAGTAACAGAAGAAAATGCAAAGGTAGTTTTTGAGCTTCCAAATCACCCAGTTTTGAACACACCAAACAAGATTACAGAAACCGATTTTGAAGGTTGGACACAAGAGCGAGGACTTTATTTTGCCGACACATGGGACGAGCATTTTGAAGCTCCAATCAGTAGTTTTGATACAGGCGAGAGTCCACAAAAAGGAAGTATTATTATTGCCAAATATGGAAAAGGTAATTTTGCTTATACAGGAATTTCGTGGTTTAGACAGCTTCCAGAAGGCGTAACAGGTGCGTATCGTTTACTTGTCAATTTGATTTCTTTGGAAGAGAATAAGTAATTGATAATTATTGTAACTTTATATAACAAAACCCACGAATTTATTCGTGGGTTTTGTTGCTATTTACTAATTATTGCTATTTCGTCTTCATTAAGTCCATACAAATCATATACTAAATCATCAATTTGATTTTCTAATTCACTCGTATCAGCTTGTGGATTTGCTTTTTTTAGGGATAAGATTTGTTCTGTAAGAGCGATAAAAGGTTGTTGCTGTTCTTGTGAAACTATTTTTATTGGAAATTCTCTAGCATATTTATACATAAATTCCATTGTCAGTTGTGCCCTATTGTACAAATAAGTATGTGCAAACCACGAACTTAATTTTGAATTTAAAATAGCTAAAAGATATTTTAAATCGTATTTACTATCCCAAATCATAGTTATAGTTTTATCTACATATTCATCATTATTGATGTAAGTTCCTACAAATCTTGCATTGCGAAAATTACCCTCAATTTTTTCTCCATATCTTGAAAAAATACGTTGAAAAAGTAGTTTTTCTCCTTGTACATAAAAAGATAAATCAATATTTTTTTTCTTTATATAGGTAATTTTATTTTCTCTAATATAATATCTACTCAAATCTTTACCTCTATATAATTTTAAGCAATCACTTGATTTACATGTATCTAAAGCATATTTAACAACATTTCCACCCCAATTTACTTTTGCTATTTTTCCTAAAGGCTCGGCATTAACTCTGTATTTTGTTACTATACTTTGATTTTTTTTATTAATCCACATCAAAAATCTATCAGAAGTTAACCCTTCCAGTGTAGTTGTATTTTCTATAATAGTTTTGTCTATTACATAACCAGAAGAGTATTCTAATTGGTTTTTATTAGATATGGCATATATTACCGTTTCTAATTCTACTTCATCAAATGCTTCGGAGGTATCTATCAAGCATTCCAAATTATATTTTAATATAAATTTTCTTGTTCCACTCCAATTCAGAGAATAGCTCATTTGTTTTGGAACGATATAAGAATGCAATAGATTTTTTTGTCCAATTTCGGTAGCAAGTCCAATAAAATAAGATGCAGAATTGTTTGATTTATCCCATTTATATTTATTATTAAGAATTTCCTTTTCCATTGAAGATAATTTTATGCCATAAGGAGGATTTCCAATTATAATATCAAAACCCACAAAATTCCCTTTCTTATCCAAAACTTCAGGAAACTCAAAACGCCATTCAAAAGCATTTTGATAAATTTTACTGCTTTTTATATCTTCAATTTCTTGATTTAATTCTAAAACTTCTTTTTCTAGTTTTTCAATGTTTTTTTGTTTTATTTTTTCTTCTGTTTTACTCAACTCAAAAACGGAAGTTTGAGTGAGCAGATTTTGTAATTCTGCTGTTTTTTTAGAAAGAACCAAAATTTTAGGGTCTTTTTTGCTTACTTCACTTCTAAAATCGGCTTTTATAGTGTCAATAAGACGTTCCATTTCATATTTCTGTTCTCTGTTTGTTGCATTTCTATACGTCTGAACGGCTATTCGATACGAATCTATTGACCATTTACTTTTTTGAAGTGCCTTACTAATATCTGCATCTAAAGCAAAACGACTTATCAAAGAATTTCCTGTTTTGATATTAATGTCCAGATTTGGCAACGTTTCAAGTTCTTTATAATTGCTTTCTTTTGTGTAATAAGCATTTTTCAAAAGCTCAATCCAAAGACGTAAACGGCATATTTTGACAGAATTTGAATTGATATTGACACCAAAAAGACAATTTTCTATCAATTTTTGTTTTTCGTGAAAAAGCGTTTTTTGTATGGTTTGACTAATAATATTTCCAATTTTATAATCAAAAATAGTTTCTTCATTTTCTAAAATAATCAATTCATCATTTTCAATTTTTGTATAAACTAACAAACGATTGCCGTTTTCATCTACCAAAATACCCAAATCTTGTTTTGTAGCGATAAGTTCATTGAGAGCAGAAACCAAAAAGTGTCCAGAACCAACAGCAGGGTCGCAAATTTTTATAGAATCAAAGATTTTATTATTTTTGAGTTTTTCAATAGGTTTGTATTGAGAGATAAGAAAATCTTTTAAATGTTGAAAACTCTCAAACTCTATTTTATATTCCTCTGCAAATTTTTGCACAATAGCCTGTTCGAACAGTCTGACGGCACATATACATCGTAATAAAACTTGGCGTATAAAACGAACCGTCTTTGTAACCGTTTATTTTTTTCGAAAATAAGTCCCAAAACAGAAGCATTAATCAGCGTTTTTTTGTCTGTTTGGATTTCTTCTGTTCCTTCCGAACTAAAATTGTAGGCATCTAAAAACTGAAAGAAATAGCTTAAAGGAGTTTCTTTTCCATTTCGTCTGTTTCCATTTCCATCTTTTAAAACCGTTTTTGAGTACAAAGTAATAGGTTCATCATCAGAAAGTGCATTTGCATTTATGGAACAACTTTCTAAATTTGTTTCTTCAAAAAGAGAACTATTCAGATAAGGAATATGAGAAAAATTGGTTGAATATTTTCCTCTATTTTCAGATTTTTTTGCCAAAATACTAAGAAACAAATCATCTAAAAATCTAAAATTTTTGATTGTTTCTATATTCAAAAATTTATATTTTTGGCGAATTTCTTTTTTATCGTTTTTGTGATACTGTACTAATTGTGCTTCCAAAAGTTTTAGAAAGAGAATTCGATTTGTCCACGTAATACAAAGTTCTAAAGCAATATTTTCCAATCTTTCAATATCATTTTCTCCATAACTTTTAAAATTTTCGATTCGGTCTGTTCGCTTTATTTCTAGTTTTTCTAACGTGTTTTCCAAGAAAGAACCATATTCACGTTCTTTTTTATTTTTTCGTTTAATGACTTTTTTGCCTTGTTCTTTGACTTCCTCTAATCCCAAAATGTGCAGAAGTTCATTATAAAAATCTTGATTTAAGGAATTCGAATCATTTGCAAACGGCTTTTTGAGAAGATGAACAGGCGAAAGAATTTTGTAAAGAGAAATTAATTTTTTCTCTTCTTTCTTGGCAGTTTCATCAATTTCTTGTTTATCAAAATTAGTTGCATAATTCTTTTTATAATTTAATTTAAAATTATTGAGTTCTTTTTGATAATCTCTTAAATCAAAATGAGTATAATTAATTATAACATCTAATTCTTCAATAAATGGTTTTGTGATTTGTGTATAAAAATGCTCTGTTGATTTTCCAGCTTCTTTTTTTTCTCGTTGAAAATCTTCAAATTTTTTGACTAGTTTTTTATTTTGATAAAAATGTTTGTCAAAATCTAGTTCATCAAAAATAAACCATTGATAGACATCTGTAATAATAAGCGTTTTTACTTCTGTATTTTTGTCTTCTATTCTTTCTTTTAAATAATAATAAATAAGCTGATGAAATGATTTTTTATTAAAATCTTCCTTTGTAATAAGCTCTTTACTATTTGTTTTTTTATTTTCTATTATTACACCAACAGAACTTTTTTGAGTGTCTTGATGATGAATAACTGTATCAATTTTTCCTTTTGTATTAATGGCGTGAAGATTTTTATAATAGGCATCTTTCAAAAAATCAGCCATTAGATTTTTTGTGTTTTCTTCTTCTTGTTTTTCTGTTTCTTCTAACAGTTTTTCTAAAGCATCAGCAAAAACCTTGAATTCTTTTGCTTCAATGTGTTCTTTTCGATAGGCTTGATTGAGCGAACTAGCAGGAGTTTGTTTTTCGAATTTCATAAAATCTAGTCTAATACTCTACGAGTTTTCAGAAACTCTTAGAGTAAAATAAGTATATTTTCTCAAAGATACATTTTGTGTATAGTAAAAAGAAACATAATTTTATCAAAAAGTTGTTTGGAAGTGTGTTTATTCTAAAAAAATAAAATTTTTTTTTAAAATAGCTTCATAATCTATTTTTTATACCAATGTACTCTGTTAATAATCAAAAAATTAAGAAATAAGACACAAAAAATTTGAAAAACCCCAAAAAAACACTACCTTTTGATATGCAATTTTTTGTTAAAAAGCATCGTACTATAAAAAAGCATTCTTTACTACCAAATTTACCTCAAACTACTTTTTTACAACTTCAAAACTATGAAAAATTATAACAAATCCTACAAAATTTGTAAATCTATTCTTTCAATTACAGGAATTGGATTTTTATTCTGGATGCTAATTTCCTGTGCCTCTACCGAAAAGTTACAAGTCATTGACCAAAATTTTGGAGAGCAGATTGCACTTCAGCAAAATCTTACTTTTACATTTAATCAAGCTATTGCAACGCCAGAACAATTAGAAGTTTGGCAGGAAATTGAATATTTAGATATTACTCCGAAAGTAAAAGGAAAATTCAAGTGGACAAGCCCAACAATGCTTATTTTCTCGCCAGATGAAGGATTTGCTCCCAATACAAAATACCAAGTAAAGCTCACTCAAAATTTGCTTGCAGAACTTACTAAAAAGAATGTTCAGATCGATAAAGAGAAAAAATTCGAATTCCATACGCCTTATTTAGACCTTTCGAACAGCTCAAGCTTATTGGAGTACAGATGCCAACGGTTCGCCAGAGTTATTATTGAATCTTCTTTTTAATTACGACATTAATCCAAGTGCTTTAAACAGTCTGCTTTCACTTTCTACATTAGGAACTTCCGAAAAAGGAAATGGAACGGCTGCAAATTATACATTAAAAAGCAATGAAGCAGGAAAAAATGTTCGTCTTGTTATAAAACCTAATTCTAGCGACAGCAAAGATTTAGCAGGAAAATCAATTTCTATTAAGATAAAAGAAGGTTTGAAAATGACACAAGGCGACGGAAGCGCTCCAGAAATGTCTTTCAAAACCGATATTCCAGACCCACAGACTTTTGAAGTTACGCAAGTCAGTTCGTATAAATTGAATGACAAAACGATTGTACGAGTGCTGACAAATCAGAGTGTTATGCAAAACGAAGCACAAATCAAAGATTTGATTTCGGTTACTCCACAACTTCGTACAGAAATAGAAAAAATAGATGCAGGATTTTTGGTAAAAGCTGATTTCAAAGACGAAACGAATTATCAACTTACCATTAATTCAGATTTAAAAGGAGTTTTTGGTACAAAACTGACAGCCGAATACCAACACGTTTTACTTTTTGGTGGAGCAGACAAAACGATTTCTTTTGTAGATGGAAAAGCCTCTTACCTGACTTCGAAAAGGAGAGCGAAATGTAGGTGTAAATATTTATGGTTTTGAGAAAGTAGAGCTAGAAGTCTATAAAATTTATGAAAACAACGTTCAACATTTTTTGAGAGAAATGGTAGGTTTGTACGATTACGATGAAATGGATGAATATTATTACGGAAATAGTGAGAAAGATTTTGGCGATGTAATCTTGAAAAAGGAAATGAAAATTACTGATTTCAAGAAAGCAGGAGCAAGTTATGCCATTGATATGCGTGAAGTGGTGGCTGCTGATAACCGTCCGTTTGAAGGAATTTATTATGTCGTTGTGCGTTCGCTAGATGACCGTTGGATAAAAGACCGTCAGATTGTTTGTGTTTCCGATTTGGGTTTCATTGTTCGTAGAAGCGACGATGAAATATTTGTTTTTGCCAATTCAATTATGAATGCAACGCCAGAGGAAGGCACGCAAATGAAACTCATTAGTACGAGTAATCAAACTATTCAGACAGCGAAAACAGATGCAAATGGAGTAGCAAAATTTACAGGACTAAAAAAATTAGGCGAGAAATATAATTTTCAGTTTATTACGGCACGAAAAAATGCTGATTTTAGTTATATTCACTTAAATCAAAATGAAGTTTCAACGTATGGTTTCGAAACCGATGGAATTTATCCAACAGCAGGAAGTTATCAGGCTTTTATTTATCCAGAACGTAATTTGTACCGTCCAGATGAAAAAATTAGCTTCAAAACAATTATTCGTAATTGGGAAGATTGGAAAAGTGTAGGACAAATTCCTGTAAAATGGAAAATCATACTGCCAAATGGTAGAAGTCTAGTAGAAAAACAAAACCGATTGTCAGAAGAGGGAACATTTGCAGCAACAATTCCACTTCCTAGCACAAGCGTAACAGGAAGTTATACGATTGAAGTTTATACTTCAAATGATGTTTTGCTTGCTTCTCGTAATATCAATGTGGAAGAATTTATGCCACAACGTATAAAAGTAGAATCAAAACTAAACGAAGAATCTGTCAAAAGTGGACAAGCCATAAACTTAGAAGCAACAGCCACAAATCTTTTTGGTCCTCCAGCAGCAGACCGAAATTACGAGGTGCGTTTGACGTATGACAAAAAATCATTTACTTCGAAAGATGCAAAATATCAAGATTACAATTTCTTTTTAAATATTGGAAATAATCAAATGCCATCGTATGAAGATTATGAAAATACAGGAGAAACAGATTTGCAAGGTAAAGTAAGCGAAAGCGTAAAAGTTCCAGAAACATTTGAAAATATTGGACTTATGCAAGGAACTTTTTATACAACTGTCTTTGATGAAACAGGTCGCCCAGTTGGTTCTCGTAAAAGTTTTGATATTATTACGCAGCCTTATTTTTTAGGAGTAAAAAGATTAGATTATTATTGGATTGGAACAAATCAACCTCTTAATTTTCCATTAATTGCCTTAGATTATGAAGGAAAAGCAATTTCGGCAAATGCAAAAATACAAGTCGTTCGTTTTGATTGGCATACGGCTTTGGAGCGAAGAGGTAATAATTATAGTTATGTTTCGAAGTACAAAGAAATAGTCGAATACGATAAGGATATGAAAATTAATCCTTCTGGTACTTCAATTACATTTGTTCCGAAAATTTCGGCTCGTTACGAAGTGCGTGTTTTTCTCCCAGATGCAGAAACATATGTAGCGACAAGTTTTTATTCGTATCGTTATGGTTCTGTTTCCAATTCTTCTTTCCAAGTAGATAAAGCTGGTCAGATTGATATTACTCTTAACAAGAAAAAATACAACGCAGGAGAAACGGCAAAGGTACTATTTAAAGCTCCGTTTTCTGGTAGAATGTTAGTTACTTTAGAAAAAGATAAAGTAATTACGCATAAATATATTGATGTTCAAAACCGTTCGGCTTCGATGGATATTCCAATTACAGACGAGCATTTGCCAAACGTTTATGTAAGTGCAACGCTTGTTTGTCCACTTTCTAATAACGATGTTCCTTTGACTGTCGCTCACGGTTATATTCCGATTGCTGTAGAAAACGAAAAAGAACATAAAATTGAGTTAGAAATTACCGTTCCAGAGCGTATTCGTTCTGCTCAAAAACAAAATATTATTGTCAAGACAGGAAGACCGATGCAAGATGTAGAAATTACGATTGCAGCCGTTGATGAAGGAATTTTACTTATCAAAAACTTTCAAACACCAGACCCTTATAATTATTTCTTCCAAAAAAGAGCGTTAGGCGTAAAGGCGTTTGATATGTATGAGCGTTTGTACCCAGAATTTAAGGCAACTATTCAAAATTTTGGTGCAGATTATTATAATCTAGCCAACCGTACTAATCCAATGGCAAACAAGCGAGTAAAACCTGTTTCGTTTTGGTCTGGAACATTGAAAACAAACTCAAAAGGCGAAGTCAATTATACTATTGATGTTCCTCAATTTTCTGGAGATTTGCGTATAATGGCAGTTGCTGTAAAGGGTGCAAGTTTTGGCTCTGCAACGGCAAATATGAAAGTAGCAGACCCAATCGTAATTTCGGCAGGACTTCCTCGTTTTCTTAGTCCAAAAGATAAAATTACTGTTCCTGTTACGATGAGCAACACGACCGAAAAAGTAGCCCAAGCCACTGTTACTTTAAAAACAAAAGGTGCAGTTTCGCCAGACGGAGCAACTACGCAAACCGTTACTATTCAACCCAATAGTGAAGCAAAAGTAAACTTTAAAATCAATGCCATTGAAGCCGTCGGAACGGCAGAAGTCGATGTAGAAGTAGCAGCTTTAGGCGAAAAATTTAATCAAACTACTGATATTACGGTTCGTCCGTTTACTTCTCTTTTGAAAGAATCTGATGCTGGAAGTGTAGAAGGTGGAAAAAGTAAAACGCTTAGTTTCAAACATAGTTATGTGCCAAGTTCGGCAGATGCAAAACTGGTTGTGAGCAAATCGCCTATGGTTCAGTTTGTAAAATCGTTGGATTATTTGGTTCGATATCCGTATGGTTGTGTGGAGCAAACTACTTCAAGTGCGTTTCCTCAATTGTATGTAAAAGATATTGCTGAATCTATCGGAAAGGCTTTGAGTTACAATCTAAAACCAGAAGAAAATATCCGTTTTGCTATTGCGAAGTTACAATCGATGCAGCTTTACGAAGGAGGAATTAGTTATTGGCAAGGTGGACACGAAGCGCATTGGTGGGGAACTGTCTATGCCACTCATTTCTTGATGGAAGCAAAAAAAGCAGGCTATGAAGTAAATGACGAAGTTTTGAATAAGTCGTATGATTATCTGATGACAAAAATCAAAACGAAAGATACAGAGCGTTTGTATTATTATAATATAAACGGACAATCTACTTCAAGACCGATTGCAAACAAATCTATATTTTATTCAATGTATATTTTGGCTTCAGCAGGAAAGCAAGACGTTTCGACGATGAACTACTACAAAGCAAACAAACATTTGTTAGCTATTGACTCTCGTTATCTACTGGCTGCAACCTATAAATTATTGGGAGATAAAGAAAGTTATCAAACCGTTTTGCCTCCTTCTTTTTCGGGCGAAAAATCGGAACAATCTTTAGGTGGAAATTTCTATTCTTATATTCGTGATCAAGCTATCTCTCTGAATGTTTTGTTGGAACAAGACCCACAAAATCCACAAATCGGAACGCTTGCCAAACAGCTTTCAGAACAGTACCGAGCAAAACGTTATTTGAATACACAAGAACATGCATTTACGTTTTTGGCTTTAGGAAAATTAGCTAAGAGAGCAAATAACAGCAACATTACAGCTCAAATTTCGGCTAATGGTTCGAATCTTTCTGCGTATGAGAACGGAACAGTTGTCTTGACCAAGAATCAAGTTTTGGATAAAGAAATTACTATTCAGACTTCTGGAGAAGGCGATTTATATTATTTTTGGGAGAAAGAAGGAATAAGTTTGAAAGGCGATTATATACAGGAAGACAAAAATATTCGTGTTCGTCGTACTTATTTAGATAAAAAAGGAAATGTTATCAAAGGAAATGTAAAGCAAAATCAATTAGTTGTAGTGAGAATAGAAGTAATTTCTACTTCGGTAGATGTTATTGAAAATGTAGTAATCACGGACATGCTTCCTGCTGGTTTGGAAATAGAAAATCCAAGATTAGGAGGCGCACAGCAATTTGAATGGATAAAAAATGCTTCTTCACCAGAACATTTTGATTTTAGAGATGACAGAGTAAATATTTTTACTGATGTTAGAAAGAAAGAAACTCAATATTATTATTATCAAACTCGTGCCGTTTCAGAAGGAAAATACCAAGTCGGTTTGATTAGTGCCGATGCCATGTATGACGCTTCGTATCATTCGTATCACGGTGCTGGTACTTTGGTAGTGGAGTAATGTAGCCGATAGGTTAGCCCTCTGCGAAGCTAACCTGTCGCATACTTATGCACGCATACCAAGACCCAAAACGGAGAGCACAAGATTGGGGGAAACATATTAACGATTTTTCTATTCTTGTTATTTTGCTTAGTCTGCGTGCCTTTATCGTCTTATCCCTCCCCGATAGAAAAACACCACCTTGTTGAGCAAAAACAAAAACAGGTGTAAATGAATAATTACTAAGGCAAGCAATAAAATGCTTTTCATAAGTTTTGGTTTTTAGTAAATAAGAAAATAATTTTGATAAAATTTTATTAAGCAAAATTTTATTAAAAATAGTTAAGTAAGCTAATTGTATTATTCCAACAAAAAGATTGTAATTCTCAAATAGATTATTTAATTTTGAGAGCGAAAACTCCCTTTTTCTTAATTTCTTATAAATTCCCTTATCTGTTTTACTTTTTTATCTTGAAAGAATCATTTTTTCCCTTTCTTGCAAATCTTACAAAGTCCTCAAAAAAGAAATTTAAAACATCAAATTTTTTTTTTTACAGTATCTTTTTGCTATGTTTTTTAGTTTATTTTCCTCTGCAAGCACAAACAGGAAAACCATTTATTCATAATTATACCTCCAAAGAATACAAAGCACACGTTCAGAATTGGAGTATTGCTCAAGACAGTCGTGGCGTTATGTATATCGGAAATGGCGATGGAATTCTAGAATTTGATGGCACTTCTTGGCGACTTATTCCAATTGAAGGACAAGGAGCTTGTTTTTCGTTGCTACACACCAATCAAGGCAGACAACAAATTATTTATGTGGGAAGCGTAAACGCATTTGGTTATTTATCTCCTACTTTAGCATCAAATTTGGAATATAAATCTCTAACTTCTCTAGTGAATTCTACTACCGAAGTAGGAAGAGTTTCTGAAATCTATAAGCAAGACAGTAAAGTTGTCTTTTTTGGTTCGGTGAGAAGAAAATCATATATTTTAGAGAACAATAAATTAGATACTATTCCTTATTTGGCTGGTTATCCGTGGAAATTTAAAGTCAAAAATCAGCTTTATTATTGGAATAGAGTGGAAGGAATGCAGAGTTTGAAGAATAAAAAACTAAATACCATTGAAGTAAATGATTTCTATAAAAATAAATTGATAGAATTCATAATTCCACAAACGTCAGAAAATAGGAATGTTCTTATAGGCGTACAAAATTATACTATTGGAGAACAAAATAGATTGCAATTTACAGATAGAGAAATTTATAGTGTAGCTGCTGACAAGTTCGAAACGACTATTCCAAAAAATGTTTCGATAGAATATAGTTCGTTTTTAAAAGCTTTAAAAAACATAAATTATTTACCTTCTTCGTATTCTAAAGTGATTTCTCTTCCTAATGATGATATGGTTATACTAAGTGTTGAAAATGGTATTTTTATTTTAGACCAAAAAGGAAATATAAAGCAAACCATAAATGAAGAAAACGGACTTCTTACCAATGCTATTTATGATATGAAGATTACCGATAAAGGGAATTTATTTGTAGCAATGAACAAAGGAATAGCTCATGTAGAAATTGCTTCTCCAATTTCGTTTTGGGATAAAAATTCTGGTTTAGATGGCGTTGTTGAAGCAATATCTTCTTATAAAGACAAAGTATATGTCGCTACTTATCAAGGTTTATACTATTTGGAAGGCGACAGAGCAAAAAAAGTAAAAGGAGATACACCCCTCAATACTCAAACGTGGACATTTACTCGTTTTACGCCTGTTTTGGAAAATGGAAAACAGCAAGAAGAAATCTTTTTAGTAAGTGATAATAGTGGAATACATCAAATTACTGATTCGACTGCCAAACGAGTTGTAGCCTTGCAAGGTAGTGTGTACGAGTTTTATCAATCTAAAAAAAGTCCTAATCGTATTTTTCTAACAAGTGCAAATGGTTTGACAGCTCTACGTTATGAAAATGGAAAATGGATAAATGAAGGAAGAATAAAAGAACTGAACGACGACATTCGAATAATGCAAGAAGATAGTGAGGGCAATTTATGGTTAGGTACATTTAGAAATGGAGCTATCAAAATTCCGTATTATGAAAATCCTGATGAAGTTACGGCTGATAAAATAAAATATTATAAAGAGGACAAAGGTTTTTTATCTCTCAAAAATATATTAGTGTATCCTTTTCAAAATGATGTTATTTTCGCTACTGAAAAAGGACTTTATAAATATGATAAAAAAAATGATAGAATGATTCCTGCACCTGAATTACAGGGAACAAATTTGATAGATGCAAGTAGAGATATTTTTTCGTTTCAAGAAGATAGGAATGGTAATTTGTGGTATGCAGGTCTTCAAAGCGCAACAGGTTCTATCGGATTAGCTAAAAAACAAACTGATGGAAGTTATAATTTATATGAAACTTCCTTCAAAAAAATACCTGAAATGATGGTTTTGGCTCATTATTTAGCTCCTGACGGAACGATGTGGTTTGGTGGTTCGGAAGGACTTTTCAGATATTACCCAAAAAAAGATAGCGATTATTACAAAGCGAGAAATATTTTGATCCGAAAAGTTCAGATAGGAAAAGATTCTGTTATTTATGGTGGATATGCACAAAATTATTTGACTGACGAAAATCCAATTAATCAACCTATTGTTTTGAATGAAGATTTAGATTACAATTTTAATTCATTGACTTTTGAGTTTTCATTGCCTAATTATGGAGAAGGAAAAAGCAAGTACCGTTATCGTTTGAAGGGTTTTGATGAGCAATGGAGTGAGTGGACAACAGATAGCAAAGCCATTTATACCAATCTTTTTGAAGGAGAATATACGTTTGAAGTAGAGGGAAAAAATGGATACGATAAAATAAGTACTATAACTGGATATTCTTTTCATATAAATCCTCCTTGGTACAGAACCTGGTGGGCATACATTTTTTATGCTCTATTGGCTCTTGCTCTAATTTGGTTGGTCGTAAAATGGAATGGTCGTAGATTGGAAAAAGAAAAAGCAAATCTGGAAGCAATTGTACAACAACGAACGGCAGAAATTCAGCAACAAAAAGAAGAAATTGTTCAGCAGTCTAACAAAGTACTACTTGCCAACGCAGAAATAAATCAACAGAAAGAAGAAATCGAAGCACAAGCAGAAAGTTTGATAGAAGCTAATTTGTCTATTACAGAACAGAATGAAGAAATTTATCTTCAAAAAGAAGAAGTAGAAAAGTCTTACAAAAACATTCAAGTTCTTTCTGAAATTGGTCAAAAAATTACTCAAATCTTGAATCAAAAAGATTTGGTCAAGACAGTTTATAGTAATGTAAATGCACTTATGCCTGCCGAATTTTTCGGAATTGGTCTTTACAATCCAAAATTACAACGGATTGAGTTTTCTGGTTTTATAGAAAATAATGAAGAAATGCCTTTTCATTATGATAGGTTAGAAGAAAAAGACAGTAAAGCAGTTGTTTCTTTTAGTGAGCAAAAAGAAATTATTGAAAATGATTTTCTGGCTTACTTAAAGAAAAAACAAGAAGAAAAAGAAGAAGATTTCATAACAAAAGTAGGACAGATTCCTCAATCGTTTGTCTATCTTCCTTTGTTTGTTGAACAAAAACCTGTTGGTGTAATTACGGTTCAGAGTTTGGAAAAAAACGCTTATGGAGAGCAGCAACTTACTATTTTACGAACCCTTGCAGCCTATACTTCTATTGCATTGGACAACGTTTCGGCATATCAAACTATTGAAGAAAAAAATAGAAATATTACTGATTCTATTCGTTATGCCAATACAATTCAGGGAGCAGTTTTGCCACATCAAAACGAATTTGCAAAACTATTTGGAGAGCATTTTATACTCTATAATCCAAAAGATATAGTTTCAGGAGATTTTTATTGGTTGGCTCACAAGCAAGGAACTGCTTATCTAGCTGCCATTGATTGTACTGGACACGGAGTTCCAGGGGCATTTATGTCTATGATTGGACATTCTATTCTGACAGAAATAATTAATGAAACTTCAAAAGCTACTCCTGCACAGATTTTGGAAGAAATGAATGAGCGTTTGATAGATGCACTTCATCAAAATCAAGAATCTAATTCTGATGGAATGGATATGTGTTTGTGTGCTTTTCATTTTGAAGAATCCGAAAACAAACCTACTACAAAAATAGAATTTGCAGGTGCAAAAAGAGCTTTGTATTATTGTTTGCCAAATTCTGAAACTACTGAAAAACTTGAATTACAAACTCTGCCAGCCACAAGGCGTTCGATTGGAGGAAAACAACGCATTGAAAAACCGTTTGAAAACAATGAAATTAATGTTCCAAAAGGCACTACTTTATACCTCACAACAGACGGTTATGTTGACCAAAATAATCCGAATGGAGAAAAAATAGGAACGCTCAAATTCTTAGAAATCATAAATCAAATTTCGGATAAACCATTAGTAGAACAATATCTTTACTTGATAAATTATTTAGATACCTTCCAACACACGACAGAGCAGCGTGATGATATTACTATTATCGGAATTAGAGTTTAAGGAAATGAATTAAAAATGATTTGGTCATAAAATCAACTCATTTTTTGTTTTATAATTAGATTTCTTTGTAATTGGTAAACAAAAACCTTAAATTTCTGCTACTTTAAGAAGAATAAGAAAAACTAAAACAAACCAATGGCAAAACTAAAAGAATCTGTAACCTTCGAAGTAGAAGGAGGAGCAAAATTAAAGGGAGAAATCACTCCACAGGGAGCAAAAAACGAAGCCTTACAAATTCTGTGTGCCGTTTTATTGACTGCCCAACCTGTCATTGTAAACAATATTCCATTAATCCGTGATGTCTTAAAACTTATTGATTTATTAAAACATTTGGGAGTAAAAACCGAAAAACTAAGCGACCATTCCTACAAATTTGAAGCAAGCAACATAAATTTAGATTTTTTGTATAGTCCAGATTTTATCGAACAAGGTGGAGCTCTTCGTGGTTCGGTCATGATAATCGGCTCCTTTATTAGCTCGCTTTGGAAAATGTAGATTAGGACAACCGGGAGGAGATAAAATTGGAAGAAGAAGATTAGACACACACTTCAAAGGTTTTGAAGAATTGGGCGCACGCTTTAGTTATGATGCAGAAAACAAGTATTACAATGTTGATGCAACCGATTTAAAAGGAAAATATATTTTGTTAGAAGAAGCATCTGTAACAGGAACAGCAAATATTTTGATGGCTGCCGTGCTTGCAAAAGGAAAAACGATACTTTATAATGCTGCTTGTGAGCCTTATATCCAACAGCTTTGTGAAATGCTTTGCAGAATGGGAGCAAAAATAGAAGGAATTGGTTCTAATCTTCTAACTATTGAAGGAGTTGAAAAATTAGGAGGAACAGAACATACAATGCTTCCAGATATGATAGAAATCGGAAGTTTTATTGGATTGGCTGCTATGACAGCTTCTGAAATTCGCATCAAAAATGCTCGTATAGACAAATTAGGCTGCATTCCGAACACATTTAAGAAACTAGGTATTCACCTTGTTTTTGAAAACGATGATATAATTATTCCAGCACAAGAACATTATCATATAGATTCTTTTATCGATGGTTCTATCCTTACGATTGCCGACGCACCTTGGCCCGGTTTTACGCCTGATTTGATTTCGATTGTTTTGGTTGTCGCCACGCAGGCACATGGAACGCTTATGATTCATCAAAAAATGTTTGAAAGTCGTTTGTTTTTTGTGGACAAGTTGATTGATATGGGAGCAAAAATAATTTTGTGTGACCCACATCGTGCCACCGTTTTGGGGCTTGGAAGACAGCAAGATTTGAGAGGAATTACGATGACTTCGCCAGATATTCGTGCAGGTGTTTCGCTTCTCTTGGCTGCTCTTTCTTCTCAAGGAAAAAGTACAATTCATAATGCCGAACAGATAGATAGAGGGTATCAATTTATAGACAAGCGTTTGAATGCTCTGGGTGCAAAAATAAAGCGCATTGAAGAGTAAAATTGTAATTATTTTTGTTCAGTTAATTATAAAGAAAGAAAAATGATTGTTTTGAAAAAATCGTATATATTAAACTTAAAAATCATTTTTCTTTTTTTGTGTATTCTTATTCTACCACGAATTCTGAAAATAATAATTTTTCTGTTTTCTCAATTTCTTCTGTTTTTACAAACCTAATCGCTCCCATAGTAATTTTTTTGTTTCTGTATAAAGAAAATAATCCTATTCGTATAGCTTACGCAGACATTTTGAAAAATAGAACTTATCAATATGTAATACAATTAGATGAAAGAAAAAATTTACTAATGAATTGTAAATCAGATAGTTGTAGTGTGCCTTCTATCAAAAACCCTCCCTCTATAATTTACAAACCTTCATTAGATTTGAGTAAGGAGACAAGAAATTGGAACAATAAAATACAAGCAATTTATTTTGAAGTAAAGGCTGTAAAAGTAAAAGAGTAAAAACAAAACCCACAAATTTGTTTGTGGGCTTTGTTAGAGATAAGTACTCAATCAGAATTAAATAAGGTTCTTCAACAATTTTTGCTCTAGCGTTTATTAAACATTATCACTGTTATTTATAGTGTTGATTACCAATAAATTAGTAAAAAACGAAAAGTGCTTATCTTTCCATAGCACTATGGAAAAATGAACATTGCTAAATTAATCATGATAACCTTTATTAAAAATAATCTTGTATTTTAGATTGGTCTGTACTGAATCTGACCCGTTTAAGATATGTATCTAGAGCCGAAAAATTAATTTTCTACTTCATTCACAAATAATTCTCTTATCTCTTCGCTTATCGGTATTGCTCGTTGTGTTTTGGCATCAAACAAAACGAAAGTAATAATAGCATCACAAACTACTGTTTCTGTATTTTCTAAATAAATAACTTGTTTGAAGGTACTTTTTTTCTTTCCCACCTCAGCCAAACTTTCCAATTTACTTTTTACCACAATCGTCTGCCCAACAGAAGCAGGATAACGATAATTGATATTTACATTTACCACTACAAAAAGTATTTTTTTTTCTTGAAGCATTTTGAGTGCATCACTTTCTTCAAAAAATGCCCATCTAGCTTCCTCCAAAAATTCTAAGTAACGAGCGTTATTTACGTGCTGATAACCATCTAAATGATAACCTCTTATCTTTATTTTTATTTCTTTTGTCATTTTTTTATCAATTATAATAAGTTAAATATAAATAATTGTTTGTGTGTTTAGTCTACTACTTTATACTTTTTTTCTATCACAATAGCTCCATCAGGAGTTGTATAAACCAAAGACATTTTGTTTTCTGTAAACTTAACTACCTTATACGTTTCTGCAAAATTTTCTATTCCAAAAGTAAGTGTATTGCTTTGCTTATCATAAATCCATTGATTATTCTCTTCTACTCTACCTGGAAAACGACAAACACTAGTTTGAATTTTTTCAAGTTGTCCGTCTCTTGTATCTTTTTCTGTTTCTGGACGACGAATAAAATTATGATAAAGTTGATTTGCACAATTTGGAGAAGAAGCATTTCCATTGATAATATCATCGGTTTGTTGCCAGCGTTTCTCATATCTACCCGTTAGTTTTGCTTCAAAAGTGCTGTTTAGCATAATTGTAGCCACATTTTTCGCTTGTAAATTGGGTAGATTTATTATTGTGGTAGTATACCAATTATTTATATCTTGTTTCTCAACATTAACATAATAATCTATTATCTTTTCATCTAAGGCTACTTTTACCACTCCTTCTTTATCTGTATAGAGTGTTTCTATAATCTGACCCTCGTTTGCATTTAAAGCAAACTCACTAAAATAAAATTCTACTTTAGCACTATCGACAGGCAAATCCAACGTATCAACTACATATAACTCTAAGAGCCTAACAGGTTCAAAACCACCTTCTCTACAGGAAGAGAATAAAATGAAAGATGAAAACAAAACACAAGCACAAACAACTATTTTTCTCATAACTATATTACTTTTTCCTAAAAACATTTACTATTAAAAAAAAATAAATCTATTTTTCTAATGTGAATAACAAATATATTAAACTATAATCGCTTTCTTACCAAATATATGTAGGCAATAATCTAACTTTATATAAGAGCCAAAACCGTTCTGATTAACGAAATTTACGGTACATTATAAGTTAGCTAAAAACGATTTCACAAAATTAGAGAATAATCTATATATTTATTTGGTAAATATGTGTAGAAAACGATAAAAAAGTATAGAAAAGGTTAATTCTGATCGTCAAATTTGCTTTTTTCTATTTTTTTAGGACTTTGTTCTTGATTTGCAAGTTGCCAAGTGGTATAAAAAATAAGTTTGGTTACTTTCTCCACTCTTTGAAAATCTATTTTTTCGGCTGTATCACTTGTTTTATGGTAATCTTTGTGGTCAGGACTAGTATAAAAAATAACGGGAATATCATATTTGGCAAAACTATATTGATCCGAACGATAAAAAAACTCTTCTGGGTGTAACTTTGAATTATAAGTATAATCCAAATTAAGTTTTGTAAATGTATCGTTGGCTTGTTCACTTGTTTGATGCAAAACTGGCGAAATCCAATCCGAACCTACAATACTTACATAGTCATTAGTTGCATATTTATTTTTAGGAATATATTCTCTTCCAATCATATCGATATTTAGATTTGCAATTACATTTGAAAGGGGAAATAAAGGCGCAATATCAGCATAATAAGACGAACCCAACATTCCAACTTCTTCAGCAGTAGTAGCTAAAAATAAAATACTTCTCCGTGGAGAAAAACCTTCTTTTTTGGCTAATGCGAATGATTTTGAAAGCTCCATCAAAGCAGCAACGCCCGAAGCATTATCATCTGCACCTGCGAAAAAGTGATTTTTAGTTTGCTGGTTTTGTTTTGATTCTTCTTTTCCCAAATGGTCATAATGAGCCGAAATAATAATGAGTTCTTCCTTTAAATCAGTTCCTTCTACAAAACCAATTATATTTTCTGTATTTAGGGTATTAGATTTTTCCTTTTTTGTGTCGATAGAAATTGTTGCGTAAGGAAGATTAGAAGGAATTTTGTTTTGCCTAAATTGTTCTTCTATATTTTTCCATTCCGAGTCTGAATAATCAAATAATCTGGCTGCCGTTTGCATAGAAAGGAAATAAACACTACTACTTTTTTCTGTTTTTAGTGTATAAATTTGTTCATCTAAGTACTTTTGTTTTTGCAATCTTTTCGAATTTACTCTAAAATTATCCGAATTAGTAAGTATAAAAAAAATAGCTTTCGCACCTGCTTTTTGAGCTAACAGAACTTGTTTTTCTGTTTTCTCATTCCAATCTTGATTCGAATAAAAAATATCTTCTTTATCATAAGTATTCAAAAACAGAGCTACTCCACGTCCACTAATTTGTTCGTTTGGAAGAATAGAATAGCCTGTCAAAACTACGTTTAATTCATTTTCATTGTGTAAATACGTAAACGGATTAGCCAGAAAATCATTTTTATTTTTTAGAATAATTTCCTTATTTTTTACTTTTGCTTGTATGGTTATTTCAGTAATCTTGCTTTCTTCTATTTCAAATTCTTGTAAATAACGTTTTCCTAATTCGGTCGGAACGGCTGGTTCTAAATTATTTTTTATGAAAAAATCTTGAATATAAAGTCCTGCCATTTTTTGTCCTCGCTCTCCTACTTTTCTACCTTCAAAACTCTCTGAAGAAAGCAATTCGATATGATTCTTTAGATTTATTGCTTGTATGGTATTGGCGTAATAATTTTGTGTATTTTTTTGAAGCAAAGACAAAGTCTCTAAAACTACTGTATCTTGTTTTGTTTCTTTACTGTTGGTTTTTGAGGTAAAATTGTCTTCCTTATCTGTTTTGTTTGCTTTTTGAGAAATGCAATTGGTAGAAGAAAAAAAGAAAATTAAAATAATTAGATTAAAAAATAAAGTAATTATTGTATGTCGGAATTTCATAGATTTTGGATAGAATACTTTTGTTAAAAATAAAGATGAAAAGTAAATAGTTGTAGTATCTTCAAAGGTAATCGATTATTTGGATAGAATGGATAACGAAACAAAGCCTTTTCTGTTAGATGTAATAAATAGTTTTAAGAATTTATAATAATAGAAATCTTTTTTAGTGCTTTTTACGTATTATCAGAACAAACTATATCTATAACTACGGTTTAACCAAATTTTCTAATTATGAATGTAGAGAAGACAATAGAAAAAAAAGCAAAAATTAATACTGCGAGCAATAGTAATACAGTAAATCAAAAGTTAGACAAAAATCAAGTTTCTTGGCAAGTAGTAAATAATTTTGACTTTAATAAACCCCTTACCGATTATGGATTTGTTACTCGCCTGGCAGACGAAAATAAATGGACGAAAAATTTTACAGAAAAAGCAATTTTAGAATATAAAAAATTTATGTATCTAGCTGCAACTTCTGGAACGATGGTTTCGCCTTCTCATGTTGTAGATATAGTCTGGCATCAACATTTGATTTTTACAGATTTTTATAATTCTTTTTGTACTATATTAGGAAAGAAAATTCAACATATTCCTTCTACACACAACAAAGCAGAATTTCGAAAAGTTTAAGAACGCAAAAGATACAACTACAAGACTCTACGAGCAGCAATTTGGAGAACAACCAAAAGATATTTGGGAATACAATTCTATGTATCACCCTTTAAATCTGAACAAATCTACTACTACACTAGAAAAAATTAGTATAATAGGATTTTTTGTAGCATTAATAGTTCTTATTCCTTTGCATTTTTTGTTGCAGCCTTTATATAGTAGCATAAATGGTTCAAGTTTTTTCTTATTTTACGTTCCTCTAATTATTGTTACTGTTATTGCATTAAATTCTTTCAATACTTCTTATCTGAAAAATATTCTGAAAAATTGGTCAAACGATACTTTTATACATAATTTAGATGTTTTGGAAGTCATTTATTTAAAAACAGGAAAGAAAAATGATGTAATCCATAATGCAGTAAATAAACTAGTCAAAGATAAAAAAGTGAAAATAAATAGTCAGTACGAAATATCAATAGATAAGAAAGCAAGCCCAAAAACAGTAGAAGAATTTGTAATCTTTGATTCGGTAAACAATTTCTCTTCTAAATCGGACAAATTATTTTATCCTACTCTTTTAGCAGAACTTACAAACAAAGAAGTTTTCAGAAATACCTATCAAGCAATGGACAAATTTATAGATACTCTAAAATCTTCTGCTGCTTTTACAAAGCTGTTTTTGATAAATTATATAGTCGTTTCAGCGATTATGATTATTGGTTTTGTCCGTCTTTTTATGGGACTTTCAAATGATAGACCTATTCTTTTCATTGGTATCTTGCTTGTTGTGCTTTTAATAGCTTCTTCTGTTTATCTAGCTAATTTATCTCGAAAAATGGCAAGAAATATTATACCTAATTTTTACAAAGATTTTATTATTCCTCTAAAGTATGGTAAGAATAGTTATAAATCAGAGAGTTCAGAGGCTTATTTTTGGGGATATATGTATGTAGATAGTGCTTTTTTTGATGCTTCTTTTACACCTTTAGTAGATTACACAACTACAAATAGTTCTTCTTTTGGTAGTGATAGTGGAAGTTCGTGTGGTTCTAGTTGTGGCTCTTCTTGTGGAAGTAGTTGTGGTGGTGGATGTGGAGGTTGTGGTGGATAAGAATGGAATATCACATACCGTAACAAGGCGACGATTTGTTATGCACCCTACAAGGTAGCACAAAGAAAAAGGTAGCACAAAGAAATTTGTGCTATTTTTGTTTTTTAATCTTAATAAATAAATTATAGTGTTTCAAAATTTTATTAATAAAATAGAGATGTTTTATAATCCACCGTCAACGAGGCTAAAGCCGTTGTTGAGATTTTGAGAAATAATCCTCGTTGACGGCAAAGTCTCAACGACGGTAGAAAAGCACTTTTAAAACACAGCATTAAATCGTAATTCATAATTGATTATATGGTAACTCTTCACAAACTAACAGCTCCAGACCACGCTATTTTTTTGAAAGAAAATCGTCAAGACCCAGTTACAGGAGATTTGATAAAAGAAAATGACGAAATTGTAATTTGTAGTGCCTGCAAATCGGCTTTCTTAAAAGGAAGCTGGGAATATTTGGGAAATAGGCATTGTGAGCAAGAAGATACATTAGAACAAATTCCTGTACAAAACGAGCTTCAATTCAAAGCAAAGCGATTATTTTCTCTATACACATTAAATAAAGCAAAATTTACTACTACGATGACCTTATGTTTTGTAGGAATAGGAATTTTGTTTTTAAATGGGTACGTAATGGCATCTGAAGAAGCAAAATCTTTACTTCTAATTTTAGGTCTGCTAATTTCTTTTGTCGCTTTGGTTCTTGTTTTGATTTTGCCAACTATCAGTGTTGATATTTATGGTTATCATCTTACGTTTAGAAAATTTTTGGGTTTGAGTTTGAAAATTCCGTACAATGAAATAAAAGAAGTTACGATTGTTTATGTAAAAAATCCTTTCGGTCATAAAATTAATAAATACGATTACCCTGTTTTCAATCATTTTTCGGTACGTCACACAAACGGACTTACTTCCAAAACGCCTATTAATTTAGATTTAATTTTGACTAACAAAACAGAAAGAGAAGGATTTATTACTATCATCAAGACACTTTCCAAACTCACAAAAGTAAAACTACAATTAGCCACTTCCTTTAAAAGATATTTTGATGAAACTACGATTAATTCTTTAGACATAAAATGGATTTGATTGAATGCTAACTTGATAATACATTTTTATTCAAAACAATTTCATACTTTTTTTGCAACTACAAACAAACCATGTTTACTTTGTGATATAGGTAATTTTTAGAAAAAATAATACACCATAAACACACAAAATGAAAAACATCGTAGTACTCGGTGCAGGACGCTCGTCTTACGCACTTATCGGTTATTTGTTAGAATATAGCAAAGAGCACAATTGGCACATCGAAGTAGGAGATTTAGATATTTCATTAGCGCAGCAGAAAATAAATAATCACGAAAATGCAACTGCTTTTCAGTTTAATGTCTCTGATTTGGAAGATTGTAGAAAGATTGCACAGCGTGCCGATTTGGTCATTTCTCTTTTACCTGCTTTTTTACATGCGCCTGTAGCAGAAATTTGTGTTCAAGAATCAACCTCTATCTTTACGGCTTCTTATGTTTCTCCTCAAATGCAAGAATTGGACGGAGAAGCAAAACAAAAAGGTCTTTTACTGCTCAATGAAATTGGTCTTGACCCCGGAATTGATCACCTTTCGGCAATGCACGTTTTGGATAAAATACGTAATTATAATACTTCTGATGATGGTTCTGAGACTGAAAAACCAGAAATTACGGCTTTTCGTTCGTTTACAGGTGGGCTTTTAGCTCCAGAATCGGATAACAATCCTTGGAATTACAAATTTACATGGAATCCTAGAAATGTAGTTTTGGCAGGACAAGGAACGGCAAAATTTATCCAAAATCATCAATATAAATACGCTCCTTATCATCGTCTTTTTTCGTATTGCGAACCGATTGAATCCAAAGAGTTTGCTCAAATAAATGAGTACGACGAAAATTATAAATTTGAAGGTTATCCAAACAGAGACTCCTTGCAATATCGCTCGGTTTATGGATTGGATACTATTCCGACAATGCTTAGAGGTACAATTCGAAGAAATGGCTTTTGTGACTCGTGGGATACATTTGTACAGTTAGGAATGACCGATGACTCTTACAAAATTGAGAATTCGGACAAACTAACCTACAGACAATTTGCAAATATGTTTTTCAAATATGACCCTTTTATGACTTTAGAGGAAAAATTAGAAACAAAATATAATTTTTCAGAAGCAGAACTCAAAAAGTGGGAATATTTAGGCTTTTTTGAAGATAAGAAAATAATGCTTTCAAATGCTTCTCCTGCTCAAATATTGCAACATCTTTTGGAGGAAAAATGGACTTTAGACCCAAAGGATAAAGATATGATTTTGATGCAACACCGAATTAAATACACCTATCAAGGAAAAGCAAAAGAATTGACGGCTTCTTTAGTTGTTTTTGGAGATGACAGTCAGCATACAGCAATGGCAAAAACAGTTGGACTTCCATTAGCGATTGCAGCAAAATTATATTTGACTAATCAACTTACTTTAAAAGGCGTTCAAATTCCAATTCATAAAGAAATATATGAACCTGTTCTGGAAGAATTAGAAAATCACGGAATTGTTTTTAAAGAGGAAATAATGGAAATCGATAAAAGCGAACTTTACAGTTAAAATCAGTTACCAGTTATCAGTAAGTAGTAACCAGTTAATTTCATTTTGTGTAAATGTCAAATGTTTGTAGGTGTAATGTTTATAAAATGTATCAAGCTGCGTAGCTGCGCAATGTTTGTAGGTGTAATGTTTGTGGACGCAATCTTTGTAGAATTTCATTCCCACGAATAAATTCGTGGGTTTTATTTTATGAGTAAATTATAAAGTTCAAACAAGTTAAGTACGAAAAAATGAATAATCAAGATAAAGCTCAACTTTATTCTTATGTTGGTTCTCAAGAAATAATTAATTCTGTTGATTTTAATTTTACTGGATACAAAATCTCTAAATGTGAAGATATTACAAATTGGATTAAAAAAACATCTCAAGAATTAGTTAATAATACTGTGATTGCCACTTTTATAATAAACGGAAATCATCAACTTGTTATCAGTGATAGGCATTCGGAACATGTATTATGTGCAGGTGGAAAGAAGGTGGTCTCAGCAGGAGAGATTTCCTTTTTCTTTGAGGACAAACAAACCGTTTTGATAAGCGAAATAACAAATCAATCAACTGGATATTGTCCAAAACCAGAATCTTGGGAGTATGTAGATAAGGTTTTGAGTAAAATAGAAATAGATTATCCTAGTCATTTTACTTTATCTTTTGATTTTAGGCTTTGTAATTACTGTAAAAGTATTAATCTAATAAAAGAACATATTTTTGAATGCCAAGTATGTGATAATAAGTTGGATTTGGAATGGAACTTTGATTAGTAAATATATTTCTTTTTAGAAAAATGGAAATTACGAATTTATTTGTGGAAAGATATTTATCTATTTCTGCAAATATAGAATTCTTCTCTATTTTCATATAATAGAAAACAAAAAAAATCTACTCCCAAAACTACAAAAGTAGTTCTAAGAGTAGATAAAAAGTAGATAAAATTTATCCTGAATTTAACGTTGCTAATGGTCAGTAATCTGACCTTAGCAAGCGTTGATAATTAAAGATTACAAATATTCCACATCAGCAGCCGAATCATCAGCTTTCTTTTCTTCTTCCTTTGCTTTCTCAGCTTCATTAAAATTCTCAATAAAACTAATTAGCTTTTCGCCACCTGGAATACTACTTACCATTTCCAAAACATCGCCATATTCACTGTCCGATTTTATGGTTTTGACAACTTCTTTGAGCATCGGAACAGCCATTCCAACTCCCATAACTGTTCCCATGATACTTTGCATTGGCGAAGAACCAGCTCCAAAACCAGCTACATTTCCAGCAGAAGTTCCGTTTTGTCCTGTTCCTTGCATTCCATTGATATTCAAGAATTTGATACTATCAATTTTCTCAGCAGGTGCCATAAGTTTCTCCATAATTGTAGGCAGTAGTGGAATAAGTTCTTTAATTGCATCTGCAAGAATAAGATTTTTACCCACTTTATTTTGTGCCTCAATTTTGAGTAAAAGTGTGTGCGCTTCTGCTTCTCCAATTTGTCTAATAGTTTGTGCTTGCAAATCAGCAGCCTTACTTTCCAGTTCGGCAGCTTCTAGTTTTGCTTGTGCAACTGTTCTCAAACGGTACGATTCTGCATCTACATCTACATTAAAAGCAATCAATTCTTTCTTTGCTTCTTTGTCTGCTTCAATGACTTCAATTTGCGCTTGTTTTTCGGCAGTTTTCAAATCTAGCTCGGCAGCTTCTTGTTTTGATTGTGAATTTTTAATCAAGTTATAAGCCTTAATATCAGCTTCTACACGTTGGTTTGTAACTTGTGTTTGTGCTTGTTGTTCTGCTCTAATAACTTCGATTTCCTTATCACGATTAGCCACTTCAACAGCCTGAACCGTTTTGGCTTGCTCTTCTGCTCTGATTTTTTCGGCTTCTTGTTTTGCCGTTTCTTCTAGCATTTTGAGTTTCTCACGCAACTGCTCTGCTACTTCGCTTTCTCTACGAATACGAGCTAATTCAATCTCTTTTTCTTTGGTTTCATTGGCAACACTAATCGTTTGCTCTTTCATTTTTTGAGCAACCGTAGATTCTTGTTCCCTTTGTTGATTTGCCAAACTGATTGCTAATTCTCTAGCAATACTTGCTTGCTGTTCGATAGATTCTTGCTCTTGTTTGGTCTTTTCGGCTAAAGCGTTTTCTCTTGATTTGGTTTCAGCAATTTCACGTTTTTGTCTTTCGCCCTTAAATTCCAAATCTTGCGTAATCTCTAACTGACGAGTTTCGGCAGCTTGATTTTGCTCTGCAATACGAACTTCTTTTTCACGTAAACGAAGATTGGCAGCCTCTGCTTGCGATGCAGTACGTTGAGCAATTTCCTTAATACCCTGCAGAGTCCAGAACGTTTTCAGAGTCGTGTTGAGAAAGAAGGAAGTTGCTCCAAATATTGAATAGCTACGTCGTCTAATCTATAACCGTTCAAGATTACATCACTTCCATCTTCTTCGCCTAATGCTCTTTTGATTTGGTCTTTAAACTCTATTCGATTTTGATAAAGAGAATCAAAAGCCAGTTTTGAACCTGCCGTTTTTAAGGCATCTGAAAATTTTGCTTCAAAAAGTTCTCTAAGAATTCCGATGTCAGAAGCTCTCTCACAGCCTACAGCACTTGCTACACGACGAATATCTTCGTCTATTGCATTAATTTTGATATAAAAATCAACTTCTACTTCTGCACGAATACCATCTTTACAGGATAAACTTTCGTGTTCACGTCTTCTTATTCGAACTGTTTTGACAGTCAAATCAATAGTTTCAATTTTATGAAGAAGTGGAATAACGATTGCCGAACTTGTAGAAACAGCAGCCTGTTGAAGTCCAAAACCTGTTTTTATGAGTGCCGTTCCTGGGCTTGCCTTTTTCAAAAATGCTCTCAGCAGAGCAAATAGAAAAGCGACAAAGAGAATAAAGCCAACAGCTCCATATAAAATGGTATTTACACTATTTAATTGCAAAATAATTGCGTTCATGTTTTTTTTGATTAAAGTAAAAGTAGAATAAAAATAAAATAAAGTCTTTTCTTTTTTTGGATCAATAATGACAATTCCCTTACAAGAAAAGAAATTTTTGTTAAATAATTGCTAAGTAAAGGCAAAAGAAAAGCAGTACGAAACTAAATTTCGTAAAAACGAGAGTATATAAGGTTTACATGGGAGTAAAATGTAGAACAGACATCCTGTCTGTTGGTGAGTTTAAGCTAACAAATGAACTACTGTTTTTTGCACAGACTAGAAGTCTGTGATACGTTTAGTTCAGCATTACAAAATACAGATTTTTTTCTTTATCAAAATCTACAATCACTACTTCTTGTCCTCTGATAAAAACGGATTCTTTTTCGGCACTACGTATAGGCAAATCAACTATATCTCCTCCATCTAACTTGAAAGTCGCACTACCAAATTTATGTGTTACTTTTGAAGAAGAAACGAAGGCTACTTTTCCTATCAAACTATTTGCAGTTCTGACGACTCCGTAATCTCTGAAAAACGGTTTTATAGGTTTTAGGATAATTCCTGCTATAAAAACAGCTATGAAAAACGAGATTCCAAAATTGACAAAAAACATTGTCCACAACTGCCACGATATAGAAAGCTCTAAGTTATTGATAGCAATTTGATTCAACCAAACTCCAATAATTGCTTGTATAAAAAACAAGATTGTCAAGATTATTGAAATCGGAACTTGTCCAACACTCAAGAAGGTAAGAAAAGTATCGCCGAAAGAAATTCCACCTCCATCTGTGTCTATATCAAAATCTGCATCTATATCTGGATGTGGAAAAAAGCCTTCTATGGCACTATGACTAAATAATCCGATTGCAGAAATCAGCCATATTCCGACAGAAATTGCACCTAATACTCCATAAACTAAATTATAGGGAGCTTCTAAAAGTGTAATTAATTCGTTCATGATTTTGTTTTTTGATAGTATTTAGTAAGTAGTAAAGCAATTTTTGATAAAGTATAGTTAGGTCTAGTTTTAAGTCTAAATATATAGAAATAAACAGAACTTGCCTTTCAAATTTTGCAAACTAAATAGAAGGTAGTTGCAGTTTTCAAAATTTATAACTTAAATCGCTTATGGTCTTATTTACGTAAAAAATCAAAATAAGGTTTTGTATTGCAACTATTACTCCAATTATTATTTTGTTAATCTGCTCATTATAAGCATATTATTCTGCAAAAATATTTTTAAGATTTGTTTTGATTTACATAAATCATTGCTTTTCACAGATGAATTTATGAGTTTTGTTTTAATTAACTACTTAGTATTACTCAATTCGTTGCTGGTCATTAAATTGGTTTTTGATTATGCATACAATAATTTCACACATAATTTTCAATCGGTTTTGCTGCTTCAAAAGGTCATTACTATTCTTTCTCCAAAGTCCAACTTCCCAAAAGCCAGTACAAAATTGCTCCACTAAGTCCACGATGTTTGTAGGTTCTTTTTTGTCCACAAGTATCAAAAGTTATGCGTTTAGGTAAATGTCTGCATTCTTTTGAGTAAAATCCAGTATAATATTCTTCTACTCTATAAGTTATCTCTTCTTTTTTACAACCTGTTTCTTCGCTCACTCGGTCTAAGAAATTATCCATTTTGTTAGCAATAGATTTTTTGTTTCCATTACTAAAACAAGTTCCAAATTCTTGTTTGTAGTTGGGAATAGAAATGCACGATGATATTATTGTTAGAATAAATGCGAATAAAAGTAGCTTTTTCATTTTTTGAATTTGATTTGTACTAATTTAATGAAAATAAAGTAAATAATAAAAAATACACTATTTCTTTTTCAACCATTGCTCAAAATAAAGTCGTTTTACTTTTTCTTGTAAACTCTTCTCTATTATTTCTGTAGCGACCGAATCGGTCTGCAAATCTATTTTATACCAAATCTGTTCGTCTTCTTGGAGCGTAAAGAGCGAATCATTATTTGTATCTCTTAGTGTTCTGATAATAATCTGGTCGCTTTGAGGAACTAAAGTATAAGATTGTAAGTCTTCTTTTTGGGGAGAGAGCAATTTCAAGTTTGTTCCATCGTTGGTAGAAATATATAAATTTATAGGGTCTTGATAATTCAGTATTTCATCAAAATTGTTATCTAAAGAAATAATTTTGTACAATATACTTTTTGATAAAAAAGTACCTGTTTCTTTTATATTGGTTTCAAAATCTGTAATGTTATATTTTTGGTCAGTCAATAAATTTGTATTTCCTGTCTCTTTATTATAGAATAAAATATTCCAATGTTGTGTCTGCGTTCTCTTTACAGTTTTTCCATATCCAGAGTAATCATCGTAACTATATGAGTCAGAATTTCTGTAATCTTTACCATTTTTATCTATTGTAGCTGTGATGGGAAGCATAATCTGATTAGTATTTTCTATAAAAATAGGATTTTTGTATTCAAACTGAAATTGATTTAATACTGAATCAATTTGACTCTCCGAAAGATTTTCTGTTATAGAATTAGTCGTTTGTTGTTCTTGCTCCGAATCACAAGCTACAAAATAAAGCGTAAAAATTAAGATTAGAAAAAGACAAATATATTTTTTCATAGAATTAATGGTATCTTTGTAGTTACATTCCGAAATGAGGTTTAACAAACATACTGCTTTTATTTTAAAACTTTCTGTTTGTGATTTATAAATGCTCATTTACTAATCCATTTATATGTCATCAACTAGTAATAGTAATACGAAAAAAAATACGTCAGATAGTACGACCAAATCATTTGCTGATTTAGGTCTTTCAGAAGAGCTTCTTCAAGCCGTAAAGAAAGTAGGTTATACTTCGCCTTCGCCTATTCAAGAAAAAGTAATTCCTCACGTTTTGGATAGAAAAGATGTTTTGGCTTCGGCACAAACAGGAACAGGAAAAACAGCAGGTTTTACCCTTCCGATGCTTCAACTTCTTACCCAAGATGTAAAACAGCGTTCGAAGATTAGAAAACGTGTTTTGCGTTGCCTTATCCTTACTCCAACTCGTGAGTTAGCTGCACAGGTTTTTGAAAACGTAAAAGAATATAGTGAGTTTTTGGATATTCGAAGTGCCGTTATTTTTGGTGGAGTCAATCAAAACCCACAAGTCAGAACGCTCAAAAATGGTGTCGATGTACTTGTCGCTACGCCTGGTCGTTTGCTGGATTTGGAAGGACAAAAAGCTCTTTCGCTTGCCGAGGTAGAGATTTTAGTTTTAGATGAAGCTGATAGGATGCTAGATATGGGATTTTTGCACGACATAAAACGAGTAATCAAACTCGTTCCGACAAGAAGACAAAATCTGCTTTTTTCTGCTACTTTCTCTAAAGAAATAAAAGCTCTAGCAGCAAAAATATTAAATAATCATGTAATTGTAGAAGCGACACCAGAAAACACGACGGTAGAAAAAATTAATCAAACGGTTTATAGTGTAAACAAAACACGAAAATCAGATTTGATTATAAAACTGATTTCGGAAGGAGAATGGGAACAGGTTTTGGTTTTTACTCGTACCAAACATGGTGCAAATAGGTTGAGCGAAAGAATGACAAAAAACGGAATTCAGGCAGCAGCTATTCACGGAAACAAAACTCAAAATGCTCGTACAAAAGCATTAAGTGGTTTCAAAGAAGGTTCTATTCGTGTTTTGGTCGCAACAGATATTGCAGCTAGGGGATTAGATATTCCTCTTTTGCCTTATGTAATTAATTATGAACTTCCGAATGTTCCAGAAGATTATGTACACCGTATTGGTCGTACAGGTCGTGCAGGTGCAGGTGGAGATGCTATTTCATTAGTTTCTCACGATGAAATTGAATTTGTAGAAAACATAGAAAAACTTCTCAAAGAAAAAATTGAAAGAAAAACAGTAGAAGGTTTCGAACCAACTGCACCTTCACAGGAAGACATTGAAGAAGCAGAATTAGCAGCAAGGCAGCGTAGTGGAAGAGGTGGATTTGCTAGAAATAGAGATAGAAATCGTACTTCTGACTCTAGAGGAAAATCTAAATCTGTAAACTTAGGAAAAGCAAAATCAAATACAAAAGGACGAAAAACAAATAATCCAAAATTTGGAGGAAAAGGAAGAGGGAAATAATGCAGTTACCAGTTACTAATGTTACGCAACATGAGGTTTAGAGAAATTTAGACGAAACCCACGAATTTATTCGTGGGAAAGTAACACCTATTTTTTAAATGAATATGCTTTTCTATTCTATTAAAATTACTCTTTTTATTTTAGAAGACAGTAGAAATAAAAAAAACAAAAGGATTAGAAGGTGGTGGTAGTTTCCACGAATAAATTCGTGGGTTTCATTTTAATTGCGTAACATTAGTCAGTTACCAGTTACGGAAAATTACTTTTTGAAAAAATTGTTTTGATTTCTTCAGTTTTAATGAAATTTCTATTTTTAAGAAAATTAGCTGCTAACTGATTACTGTTTGCGTTCTGCTTTAATTTGCAAAATAGCTATTTCTATACTTTTCTGAACAGATTCTATTCTATTTGTAACTTCATCTATCTGACTTCCTTGGGCAAGCATTCTGCGAAGCTGATTAATCTGAACCTCTAATTCTTTTACTTCCAAAAGGCGTAATGTAGCACGTATTTTATGATGCACCAAGGCAAGTTGAGTTTCATAATCGGGCAAATGCGTAGATTCCAAGATTCAATTAAATTCTATCAAATCGGTTTCACTAAGTTCTAAAAGGTCTGTATAAAACTCTTTATCTGCGCCAGCTAAATTTTTGAAATACGAATAATTTAGCGTTCCTTTTTCTACATTTTCTTGTGGAATTTGTTTTTGTAGCTGTGTATAACTGTGTTGCGCAATTTTTTGATATAATTCATTCGGATTAAATGGCTTACTCAAAAAATCACTCATTCCTACTTGTACAATTCGCTCTCGTTCATTCAAAAGTGTTGAAGCTGTAAGGGCAATTATTGGCGTAAACTTGTCTGTGTTTTCTTCCAAAAGGCGCATCTGACGAGCCGACTCGTAACCGTCCATTACAGGCATTTGTAAATCCATTAAGACTACATCAAAATTATTTTGCTTAAATAAATCTACTGCAATTTGTCCGTTTTCAGCTACTAGATACTTTGCTCCCCAATTATTCAAAAATTTCTTTACCAATATTTGATTCACTTTATTATCCTCTACAATCAAAATATGTACTCCCTTTAGATTCTTAACATTTGTTGTATCAGGAAGATTTGTAGTAAGCGTTTTTACTTTTCCAATCTTAAAACCTAATTGAAAACTAAAAGTAGAGCCAACCATCATTGTACTCATTACATTGATAGTTCCCCCTTGAAGTTTGACAAGCTGTTTGGTAATAGCAAGTCCCAAACCTGTTCCTCCATATTTACGAGAAGTATCTTCTTCTGCTTGTGAGAAATCTTCAAAAATAGAATTTATTTTTTCTGGCGAAATTCCAATTCCTGTATCCGAAACGGCAAATAATAACTCTACTTTTTCGGTTTTGTGATGAAGAAGCCTAACCGTAATCGTAATTGTGCCTTCATCGGTAAATTTTATAGCATTTCCAATTAAGTTATTTAAGATTTGAGAAAGACGAGTAGAGTCTCCAGTCAAAGATTTTGGAATTGTTTTGTCGATGTTGCTGCGCAGGAAAATATTTTTCTCGTCTGCACGAACTTTAAATATTTCCATTGTATTCTGAATCAAGACAGGCAAATCGAATTCTGTTTGTTCGAAAGCCATTTTTCCAGCTTCCATCTTCGAAATATCCAAAACACCATTTATAAGAGAAAGAAGATTTTGAGCCGAAAATTCTAGAATTTCAATATTCTCAGCCATCTCTCCTTCCAATCTATCGCTTTTCAATAAATGCGTAATTCCAATAATTGCATTTAAAGGTGTTCTGATTTCGTGACTCATCGTTGACAAAAATTGTTCTTTTGTTTTGGTAGCTGCTTCTGCTTGTTCTTTCGCCTTTTTCAAATCTTCATTAGTTGCCATTAATTCAGAAGTGCGTTCTTTTACTTTGCCTTCCAAGTCTTCATTAGCTATTTTCAATGCTTTTACCAACTGCCTGTTTTCGGTACGCAAATTATAGGTTTCAAGTGCTTTATCAATCGTCAGAAGCATTTCATCTTTATTCCAAGGTTTTACCAAATACCTAAAGATACCACATTTATTAATCGCTCGCATAATATCTTCGGTATCACTATAAGCCGTCAGGATAATACGGACTGTATGAGGAAAATTTTCGGCTACTCGTTCCAAGAATTCTACGCCTGTCATCTCTGGCATTTTCTGGTCAGAAATAACAAGTTGAACAGCATTATTTTCCAAAACCTCTAATCCTTCTTTTCCAGAAATAGCGGTAAAAATAGTATAATGTCTTCTAAACGAACTTTTGAAAATACGCAAATTACTTTCCTCATCATCTACATAAAGAATAGAAGATGTTTTTTTTGACTGTGTGTTTGTTTCTGAATTAGAAAGCAATGTTGAGCTATTTAAAGTATCCGACATTTGATAAAAATTTCCTGTATTTCTTGTACGCTACTCTTTAGAGTGCGCTGTATTATAATTTCAACTAAATATATTCATTTTTTCGGTACAATGCCAAAGAATTATTCCCAAACTTACAGAAACATTGAGAGAGTGCTTCGTTCCAAATTGTGGAATTTCTAGAGCAGCATCACAATTTTGTAAAACTTCTGCATCAACACCAAAGGCTTCGTTACCAAAAACAAAACCATATTTTGCTTCTTCTTTAGGTAAGAATGTATTTAATTTCTGACTTTCAGTAGTCTGTTCGATAGCGAAAATAGAATATCCTTTTTTACGCAAAACATCAATCGCTTCATTTGTTGTATCAAAATAATCCCATTCTACAGATTCTGTTGCACCCAAAGCTGTTTTCTGTATTTCTCGGTGTGGAGGTCTGGCAGTAATACCACAAAGAACAATTCTTTCAATAGAAAAAGCATCAGCCGTTCGGAAAGCTGCACCCACATTGTGTGCACTTCTTACATTATCCAAAATAATAACGATTGGTTGCTTTTCTTGTTCTTTAAATTCTTTTATTCCAATTCGGTTTAAATTTTCTAGAGAAAGCTGTTTCATTAAGTGATTATTTCCACGAACAAATTCGTGAGTTTTGTTTAATTAAATTGAGTTAAGTGTTGCTGACTTGCTAGTCTGTGCAAATGTTATTGGTCTAGGTTGAGAAGCCTAAAATATTTTTAGTTTGTGGGTTTCGTTCAATTAAAATAGATAAAACTATCAAAATCTACTACACTCTCTTTTTTCTTTTCGTTTTTTTATGATTTGTAGAAGCAATATAACCACCTTTAAAAAGTTTTCCTACTGTAATTTCTAATTTTTCAGAAAACGTTTTCTGGCAAGTAACATTTACTTTCTCAAATCCTTTTATGGCTAATTGTGCTGTCGCATCGCTATCAGAACCAGCTCTGTGATGACGAAAATAAATTTCATTTTGGTTGCAAAGTGTTTTTAAATCATAGCGAGGCATTTCTGTCCAAATCTTTTTGGCAAACAAATAACTACACGAATAAGACAAGTCTGGATAAGGCAAATCATAAGAATCTAATGTTTTGCGCAATACCGAAAAATCAAAACTAGCATTATGAGCTATCAGAAATTGATTTTCCATTAATTCTTTCAAATCCGATTTCCATAGCTGGTCAAAACGAGGTTGTTCCCATACATCGGCAGCCGTAATTCCGTGAACGGACATATTCATTGAATCAAAATGATTAATTTTTGGACGAATAAGCCACGATTTTGTTTCTATGATTTTGTTCTCTTTAACAAAGGTAAGTCCTATTTCACACGCACTATTTCTGTTTGAATTAGCAGTTTCAAAGTCTATTGTTATAAAATCCATATCAAAATTTCTTTTGTTCTCTGTATTCTTTTTTTAAATATAATTGTAAAAATAGCTTTATTTTTCAATAAGTTGCTATCTTAATAAGATTTTAGCTAACTACTTTAAACTGTTTTCCTGGTAAAGCTTTTATAATTCCTTTCATTTCCATTATCAGCAACTGTCCTGCAAGCTGTCCTAGTGGCATTTGAGTTTTGATAGAAAGATTATCGATTGCCATTGTACCTCCAGATTCTTCTAATTTATTAATAATGATTTGTTCTTCCATTGTAAGTTGAACATTTGCTTTTTTGATAGGCAGATTGCTTTCATTATCCAAATTCCATTTCAAAACCTGTTCAATATCTTTTACCGAGGTATAAATATGAGCTTTATTTTTTTGAATGAGACCATTACAACCTATCGAACTAGCAGAGTCCAAATCTCCTGGTACTGCAAAGACCTCACACCCATACGCATTGGCAATGTGTGCTGTAATAAGTGCTCCACCTTTTGCAGCAGCCTCTACCACAATCAACACATCTGAAAGCCCTGCAATTACTCGGTTGCGCTGTGGAAAACGAGGTGCATCTGGCGTAGTACCAAAACATTCTTCTGTCAAAAGCCCTCCTTGTTCTGCCATTTCAAAAGCTGTATTTTTATGAACAGCGGGATAAATTTTGTCAAGTCCATTTGCCATTACTCCAACCGTATCTAACCCATTTTCTAGGCTTGCTTTATGTGAAAAAATATCAATTCCATAAGCCAAACCACTCACAATCAAAGGATTATGTTTCGTTAAATCCCTAACTATTCGCTGTGTCATTTCTTTTCCATACTCTGTTGCTTTCCGTGTTCCGACAATCCCAACTGTTTTTTGAGCGTTCAGGTCAGCCGTTCCTTTATAATATAGAATATAAGGCGAATCTTCATGTTTGAGAAGACGTTGAGGGTAATCTTTGTCTGTATAAATTAATATTTTGACATCCTGCCTCTCAGCAATGCCCAACTGTTTTTCAGCTTTATGCAAAACTTCTGATTTATTTTCTTTTATAGAGTTGACAACCTGCTGTCCTACATTCGGAATTTTGAGAATTTTGGAAGGCAAGGCACTAAAAACATCTTCGGCAGAACCACAATAACTAATCAAAAGTTTAGCTGTTTTTGCACCTACGTGAGGCAAAAGGGATAAAGCGACTTGAAACTGACGACTATCAGACATAAATTAAAACGAAAGCAAGTAGAAAAATTGAAAAAATAAAATGCAAATTACTAAAAATTTTAGCTAATTGTTTGTTTTTATTTGCTTTAGGAAAATCGAATACCTATTAATTTCGCTGTTTTTTACTTGAAAACGATTTTTGAATAGAAATAAAAGCAGATTTGAATTACTTATACACAACAATTGAACAGTATCTCAATTTTGTAAAGTATAATCAGTAAACAAACCAAATACTTCAGATTGAGCTTCAATTGGAATAAGTCGCCAAGAAGTGCCATCAAATTCTAGAATTCCATCTCCATTTCCGATATACATAACGCCACGACTGTCTTGAGCAATGCTCCAATTCTGAACGTGTGCTTTGTATTCTTTGGAGGTATAATTATGAATAAATGGTTTTCCTGTTTGTGCTTGCAGAGGAAAATAAACTAAAAAACATAGCAAAAAGATACTGTAAAAAGAAAAATTTGATGTTTTAAATTTCTTTTTTGAGGACTTTGTAAGATTTGCAAGAAAGAGGAAAAATGATTCTTTCAAGATAAAAAAGTAAAACAGATAAGGGAATTTACAAGAAATTAAGAAAAAGGGAATTTTCGCTCTCAAAATTAAATAATCTATTTGAGAATTACAATCTTTTTGTTGGAATAATACAATTAGCTTACTTAACTATTTTTAATAAAATTTTGCTTGATACAATTTTATCAAAATTATTTTCTTAAATTCATTTGTGAAAATTAATTCCTCTACATTACTAAAAATTAAAACTTATGAAAACTACCTTTTTACTTTCTCTATTATTTACATTTTATTTATTTCCAAGTACTTTTTGTTTTGCTAAACAAGATTATCAACAAGTAAAAATAGAAATTGATAGTTTAGAAAAATTACTTAAAACACAGGAAGATACAACCAGAATAAATACACTTTATCAATTAGCCTTAATTCAAAAATATAGCAATCCTAAAAAAGCGAAACAATACGTAAATAAAGCTATTACAGAAGTTGATAAAGAACAAATTTATTTACGTGCTTCCTGTCTGAATTTATTGGGTGCTTTATTGAAACATGAAGGAGAATACAAACAAGCACTAGAAAATTATTTACTTGCCTTACCTTTGAAACAACAAATTAAAGATAAAAGAGGAGTAGCAAGTACGAGTAATGAAATAGGAACATTATATGAACAAACAAACAATTACCCACAAGCTCTTCGTTATTACAAACAAGCCTTAGAAATTTGCGAAGAGATTCAGCTTCATGTAGGAGCAGGAATGATATTGAATAATATTGCAATTATTTATCGTAACGAAGAAAAATACGATACAGCAAAAATGTATTATATGCAGGCTTTGGAAAAAGGAAATTTAGCTGAAAGTGAAAATGTTTTGGCAACTACGTATGCAAATTTGGGAGAATGGTTTGCCAACGAAAATCAATATGATAGTTCGCTTTATTATTCAAAAAAAACATTAGAAATAGATAAAAGACAAAATAATAAAGGAGGAATTTGTTTGTCTAGTTTGAATATTGGAGGAATACATATTTATAAAAAAGAATTTGAAGAAGCTAAACTTTACCTTGATACTGCTTTGTTGATAGCTGTTGAAATGAATGCAAAACCACTTATTAGTAAGACTTATAACTCACTAGTTGATTTTTATGAAAAACAGAATCAATTTGAAAAAGCATATATTTATTTGAGTAAAGCAAGGTTATTAGAGGATAGTATCTTGAACGAAACCAATCAAAAACAGATTGCAGAACTTAGAGAAAAATATGAAACCGAGAAAAAGGAACAGGAAATAATTACGCTTAGTCAAGAAAATCAAATTAAGGACTTAGAAATTTCAGAAAGTAAAACTAGAGAAAAAATACAAATTGGAAGTTTTGGATTACTGCTTTTACTTTTCGGAATTGGTTTTTTCTTCAACCGAAAAAGAAATCACTACAAACAAAAAATTGAATTAGCTCAAAAAGATAGTTTTTATTTTGCAGCACTTATCGAAGCACAAGAACAGGAACGCAAACGCATTGCAGCCGATTTACACGACGGATTAGGACAGCTTTTGGCAGTTGCTAGAATGCAAGTTTCGTCTTTAGAACCTTTAATTGAACTCAACACCAACGAAACAGAAAGAGAGGAAGACAGAGAAATGTATCAAGAGAATTATGAAAAATCTGTCAAAACATTAGATTTAGCCTGTACCGAAATTCGAAGCGTTTCGCATCAAATGATGCCCTATGCGCTTATCGAACAGGGTTTGGTTTCTGCAATTACAGAACTTAAAGAAAATATAAACCAACTTGAAAACAACAAAATGAAGATTGATTTTATAACAAATCTCATAAATAAAGAAAGTGGTAATTTAGAAGAAAATATTCGTTTAAATTCTTCGTTAGAAGTTTCTATTTTTAGGATTGTACAAGAAGTAATCGGAAATTCTTTGAAACACGCAGAAGCAAGTCAGTTTGAAATTAGTTTGAATAAGGAAAATGAAAATCTTATTTTAGTCTTGAAAGATAATGGGAAAGGTTTTGAGGTTAGTCAGATTGCAGAAAGCAAAGGATTAGGTTGGAAAAATATTTATTCCAGAGTAACAATGGCAAAAGGAAAAATTGAGGTTTTGGGTAAGCAGGGAATGAAAATTGAAATAAAATTTCCTTTAGTTTAGGTTATTCATTCAAATCAAAAATATCTTTTCTAAATTGCTCTGTATTCTTTATTTGTACTTTTGGAAACTCTATTTTAGCCAAAACATTGAAATCTTTGTCGTGAGTTACAATATAATTTGCATTTGATGCAATAGCACAATCGACGAACTTATCATCGTCTTCATCTTGCAACAATCTAAATCTATAATAAGTAGTGATAAATTCTACATTTGATAAATTTTCAATAGTTGATAATACATTTTTACTTACTTCGCTTCCCATTTTTTGATCTAAAATTTCAGCGTATTCAGCTAAAATATCAGTCGTTACACAAATTGTATATTTCTTTTTCAGCAAAGAATCAAATACCCAATGTAAAGCAGATTTTTCAGAAACACTAACCAATAAAACATTTGTATCTAAAACGATTTTTTTATGCGACATTTTAATTTTCCGTTTACTACTTTGATTTCCTCATTTTCGTATTCAACATTGTTTCTACATCTTCATTTGTCCATTTTTTGTCGTCCCAAACTTTATTCGCTGCTTTAATAGCTCTTTTCGCAAAATAATCAGCAATATGTTCTTTAAATTCTATTAATTCTTCATTACTCAAATTATGAGAAAATACTTTCAATATTTCTAGTTGAGTAGTAGATAAAGGTTGTTTTATAGATTGCATAATGTAGTTTATTGTTAAATATTAAAGTTATCTATTCCTCTATTTTGAACGAGTAATTATTTAAAAAGTTGTTTTATACCAAGATGTAATTGGTTTTCGACAAAATATACGTAGCTGACAGTTTCCAACTGTCAGAGATACAGTACTTTAGCGACAGTTGGAAACTGTCGCCTACTTTAAAACCAAATTCATTTTAGTATATCACTTTACAAATAAAATTTCAAACACAATAAAAAAAACCATTCTTCAAAAAATGAAAAATGGTCTTTGTATTTATTCTAACTTCTAAAATCTAACTTCTAACTTTATTTAATATCAAACGCTTGTTCGACAATATCCTTTTGTGTTTTGGCATGTACTTTTGAGTAACCTGTTGCTGGAGAAGCACTTGCTTTTCTAGAGATTACATTCAAAGTAGGACGTTTTTCTTCAATCCATTCTTTATAAAGCATTCGCAAAACAAAAAGCCACGCTCCCATATTTTCTGGTTCTTCTTGTACCCAAACCACTTCTACTTTCTTTCCATATTTATTTATTTCTTCATAAATACGTTTTTTAGGGAAAGGGTGCAACTGCTCAACACGTACAATAGCAACATCTTTGCGATCGTCTTTTTCTTGTTTGTCCAATAAGTCGTAATAAACTTTACCAGAACAAAGAATTACACGTTTTACTTTTTTCTTATCTGCATAGTCATCTCCATAGACTTCTTCGAATTTTCCATTTGTAAAATCTTCAATTGGAGAAATTACTTTTGGATGTCTTAAAAGTGACTTTGGCGACATCAAAACACAAGGCTTTCTAAAGTCCCATGCCAACTGACGACGCATCAAATGGAAAAAGTTAGCAGGTTTTGTAACATTTGCCACGACAATATTATATTCTGCCGAAAGCTGTAAAAAACGTTCTGGACGAGCATTTGAGTGTTCGGTCCTTGTCCTTCGTAACCGTGAGGAAGCAAAAGAACCAAACCTGTTGTACGCTGCCATTTCGTTTCACTACTTGTAATAAACTGGTCGATCATAATTTGCGCTCCGTTGGCAAAATCTCCAAATTGAGCCTCCCAAATCGTAAGTGCATTCGGATTTGCCATTGCATAACCAAACTCAAAACCTAAAACTCCATATTCAGAAAGCAACGAATTATAAATATCAAAAGGAGGAAGTTCTTCCCCGTCTTTCGATTCTATATTATTAAGATTGTTGTACGTTTCGTTGGTTTCTGCATCACTCAAAACAGCATGACGATGAGAAAATGTTCCTCTACGTACATCTTGACCAGTAAAACGAACCGTATGTCCGTCGACGATTACAGAACCGTAAGCTAAAAGTTCGGCACTTGCCCAGTCTAAAACTTTATCTTCAAAAAACATTCTGTTGCGTTCTTTGAGTAATTTATCGATTTGTTTCAACGCATTAAATCCTTCTGGAATTGTCGTTAATGCTTTTCCTACTTTATCGATATGCTCTTGCGTAATGGAAGTATCTGGCGAAACATCAAAATCTTCTGGCGTAGAACGACGCATGTTTTTCCACGATTGTTCCAATTCTTGATATTCATAAGGCAATGGTTTTTGTCTGACATCATCCAAACGTTCTTGCAACATTTTTTTGAACGACTTTTCCATGTCTTTTGCCAGTTTGCTAGAAATTTCGCCTTCTTCTGTCAATTTCTCAATATATAATTTTCTAGGGTTTTTATGTTTTCCTATTAAATTATAAAGTTGAGGTTGCGTAAACTTCGGCTCATCTGCTTCATTATGACCATATTTACGGTAACAAACCATATCAACATAAACATCTTTATGGAACTTTTGGCGAAATTCGGTTGCTAATTTTACAGCAAAAACAACAGCTTCTGGATCATCTCCATTAACATGAATTTCTGGCGTTTCGGTAAGCTGCGAAATATCGGTACAATAATTTGAAGAACGACCATCATAAAAATCTGTCGTAAAACCAACTTGATTATTGATTACAAAATGAATTGTTCCTCCAACCGTATAACCTTCTAATTCTGACATCTGCGCCACTTCATAAACAATTCCTTGTCCAGCAAGAGCTGCATCGCCATGAATGATAATTGGTAGAGCCTTTTTCTTATCTCGTCCGTGTAAAAAATCCGATTTTGCACGAGTATAACCCTGCACAACTGGCGCAACGGCTTCTAAGTGCGAAGGATTTGGAGCTAAACGCAAATATACTTTATTTCCTTCTGGCGTTTCTATTTGTGAAGAAAAACCCATGTGATATTTTACATCACCATCTCCTAACCCTAAAAGTTCGTCAGAAACATTTCCTTCAAACTCGTTAAATACTTGAGCATACGTTTTGCCCATAATATTTACCAAAACATTTAGACGACCACGATGAGCCATTCCGATCACTACTTCCTCTACGCCTAATTTTGCACCTTCATTAATAATTGCATCAAGAGCTGGAATAGTTGATTCTCCACCTTCTAAAGAAAAGCGTTTTTGTCCTAAATATTTGGTGTGCAAAAAGTTTTCAAATACAGATGCTTCGTTGAGTTTCTGTAAAATACGTTCTTTTTGTTTGTTGTCTAATTTGAATTTTGGATATTCTACCTCTACTTTTTTTCTAAACCAATATTTTATATCTGGCTCACGAATAGACATAAACTCAAAACCGATTCCACTTTCGTAAATCATTTTTAAACGATCGATAATTTCTTGAAGAGTTGCTTCTCCAATTCCGATTTCGTTTCCTGCTCTAAATTTTGTGTTTAAATCTGCTTCCGTAAAACCAAAATCTTCTAATTTTAGTCGTGCATGTCTATCTCTACGAGGACGAACAGGATTTGTTTTGGCTTGCAAGTGTCCACGCAAACGATAGCCATCAATTAATTTTTTGACAGAAATCTCTTGTTTCAGTTTGTCTTCATCAAGTCCGTCTGGAAGCGAAGCCGTGAAATCTTTTTGAATGGCTGAACCGTTGGCTTGGCTTGGATGTCCGTTTGAAGAACCATTTGAGCCGTCTGAACCATTTTTAGTTGCTTTATCGCTCTTTATCGCTTCTCCTGTTTCGGTATCGTAATCGGTCATCGAAAATTCAAAACCTTCAAAAAATCGTTGCCAGCTTTCATCTACTAAACTTTTATCTTTTTGATAATCTTGATATAAGCCTTCAATATACGAGTTTTCGGCATTAGAAAGGTAGGTAAGTTTGTCCATTTGTTTGGGTTATATTTTCAAAAGCATTTTTATTGTTTTCCTTTATCTACTTAGCTTATAAAAAAATGGAAAATAAATGCTCCTTGTAGTTTTTTTATTCTTGAACTAATTATTGAATAAGAAGTTATGAAATTTAGAACGAAATTACAATAAAGTGTTCTATTTTACAAAGAATTGAAAATTCCTACTCATAAAAGAACAAAAAACCTGCAATTTTTTAGATTACAGGTTTTTTTGAATAGAAGATGAATAATAAAATTACCTCTCACGCCTTGTATAAGTAGCTCTCATTTCAACTCTCTTCATTCCTTCAGCCAAAAGAAACTCTGCAAAAGAATGAACTTCTATCGTGTTCTCATCTACGATTTTAGCAGAAATTAGATTCATTTCGCCTCCCTCTTTTATTGGAGTAATAATGTTTCCTTTACGAATATAAGAAACTAGAATAGCTTCTTCTTCTACCCTAAGGTGCCTCGTTCCTATTTCTTATTTCGGCTGATGGAAAGACTTGAATAAACAAGTAGCTGCGAGTGTGGGTATTAGTCTTTAGTTCTAAATAGAATCTACTTTTATCTGAATAAGAGCTTTTTTCATCTAACAGATTTATAGAAGCAATGCCATCTCTATTTAGATCAATAGCAGGAGTTACTTCTAAAAATTCTGTATCATACTTGCCTTGCATACTGATATCCATCTCATCTTCTTTCGAGCAAGAGGAAATCAAGAGTACAACGAAAATATAATATATTAATTGTTTTATCATAGTTTTGAAAAATTTGAAAACCTGTAATTTTTTAGGTTACAGGTTTTGATAGAATTTTATAAAGAGTTCAAAGTATAAACAGCTTTCATTTCTACTTCTTTGTTTCCTTCTATTAGTTCAAATTCGGCTACTGAAGTTACTTCAATAGTAGAATCATTGAGTAGAATAGCTGAAAGAATATTAGGGTTATCCATTTTCAAACTAGAACCATTTGATTCAAAGCGAGTATTCATACCTTTAGCACCAGCATTCAAAAAAATAGGATCATTAGGGTCTGTATAAAGATAAGGATAACCAAAATATAAATAACGATAACCTTGTTGTTCTCTATTTTCTATATTCAAATTAAAATCAGTATAATGCTGAATCCAATGTATTTCACTCATTAAATCATCAGATTTTCTTCCATCACGATTCAAATCTACAGAAGGAGTAATCCAAATATGCTCTGTGAAATATCTACCTTCTTTTGGTAAATTTAGAAAGGTAGTTTCTTTTTCTTTGCAAGATATAACAAAAAAAAGAGATAGGAAAAATAAAAAATATTTATTTATAGTGTTCATAGTTATTCTTTTTATGGTTGTACTCTTACTGGCTCTAATGAAATAGTGAAGTAACTGGAACTATACTTTCGAACCTCATATGCTGTTCCTCGTTCTAAAAATAAAAGACCTCCTCTACTACTATAATCGTTTGTTATTATAGCATCTGCAAAATTTACAGTCACATTTAACAAGTCGTCATTTCCTTGAACATAATTAATAGACATGTTATCAGTTCTACTTGTTTTGGCTTCTACTCCGAATTTTAGCCCTAACTTCTTGAATATACTGTCGCTATCCAATCCAAAATTAGTAGCAAAGTCAGATGATTTAGAAGTAGTTATACTGATTGCTTCGGTTCTATCTCTTTCTTCTACATTAATACGAATAGTAGTAGCATATTTTTCTATATCCCAATCTATTATTTCTAAATTAGGATTAAATGATTTTGTTTTTATTTCAACAGGTACGTAAAAAGGAGGCAAGTATCTATATTCTATATGAAAAAGTTGCTCTGGATTTGCAATAAAACCCTTTGGAAGTTCTGAACCCAAACCATTTTTAGAGTTAATCAGTATAGATAGATAAAATTCAAAGTCTCCATCTGTCCAAAAACTTGACTGAACAGAACTAGTTGATGCGCTCATTTTTGCATCACTAAATGAACTATTATCTGTTTGATCTGAAATATGATTGTATAAGTTTATACCAGACCCAGCTATTTCATTTAGTTTGAAATATGTAATTTGCTCTTGAAAATCAACTAAAGGCTCTCCGTTGGGAGAACTAGGAGTAATATCATAGTAAATATAATCTCTTTGCCACCCATTATTGTTCTTATATATATTATAAGCGTCTACTACTTTTTGATCTATATCACGATATCCACCAATTCTAGAAGATATAAAAGCCCTTCTAGTCAAAAATTTTCTATTATCAAACGCATTATCAGCAAACTTATACTCAACTCCATTCACCACATTAAACGGTTGCTTTACATGAGAAAGCTCATATCCTTTCGTCAAACTAGAAGTAACACGCTCATTTTGCTTTACTACTATAATAGGGTAAGATGGAATATACTTAGCTTCAATAACGTATTCTCCTTTATCCAAACTAAAGCAAGGCACATCATTAGTAGTAAATAAGCGCAAAGCTACATCAGGAATTTGATTTTCTGTATCCCAAGTTTGAGCAGAAAAAGAGTTTTCTGGTAGGGAAGGAACGAAAATAGTAAGCAGAGGATTAGTAAATTCAATCTGTTTCAATATTTCTTCACTTTCTACATTCTCTAAAATAATATCTCTAAAGGTTTTATTATCTTCGACTATTTCATTTTTTACTGTTGCAAAAAGCACATCATAATCGTGATTGAATTTCTTGAGAGCTTCTGTTCTAATAAACTTCCTTAATGCAGGAGAATTCTTCATCGCTTCTAAAAGAGCTTTACCAAAAACACGTTGATTTTCTGATTGCGTGTTATAAATATTCTCTCCTTGTGCATTTTTAGCATCTACAAAGGTAATATTATTTCTCGTATCAATTAAATTTTCTTCTTTCTCGCAAGAAGTAAGACCAATACCCAATACAGTAGCTAACAAAAGTAGCCACTTACTAGACTTTTCTTTGAACTTTTCGAACTGAAAATTGCATAATTATATTTGTTTTAGTGAATTGCCTTACATTTTTTTTGTGTAAGCGATAGCAAAGGTAAAATACGGAATTATAAAATCCTACTAGTTACAGTAATAAATATCATATTTAACATTTGTATATAATTAATGTTATTAACTAATTTAATTCTTGGTCATAATCTTTTAAGCTATTATTAGAATAATTTAATCGTAATTCATTGGAATATAGCTTTCTATGTAGTTGAAATAGTATTATTACAAAAAAGTGCAAAAAAAATGCTTCAAGCATAAATTATAATTAATTAGATTAATCTTTGATTTTAGACTGAATAATTTAATTATTAAACCATAAAAAAACTCTATTCTCTTCAAAAAAAGAAGAAAATAGAGTTTTGCAAAATAAATAAAACTATACTTTAAACTAAGCCACTACTAGTTTGCCAATACGGTCTTGTAGTTCTTTCTTAGTAGTTGTACCGACGATTTTCTCTACAATTTCGCCATCTTTAAAGATAAGAATTGTAGGAATGTTGCGAACGCCATATTTTACAGTCAATTCTGAATTAGAATCTACATCTACTTTTGCGATTTTTGCTTTTCCTTCAAACTCGGCTGAAAGCTCATGAATAATAGGAGTCATCATCTGACAAGGGCCACACCATTCTGCCCAAAAATCAACCAAAACAGGTTGGTTAGTAGAAATAAGTTCTGTAAAAGTTGCTTGCGTTGCTTCAATAGCTGCCATAATAAAAATGTTTTTTTAGTAAAAAAAATGAATTAAAGTTTTATATAAATGAAAATAATTAGAATCTTTTCTAACTATTTTTCAAATAAATTTGAGTTGTATTTCTTGTGTTCTGCAAAAACAATGCTTTCTACCATTTTATCTTTTTTAAAAGTAATTGTTCTGTCATTTAGTCAGTCATTACCATTAAGTCAAAAAAATAAACCAGTTTAGAAAAATACCAGTATCATAACATAAAATACTCATTTCTGTTTGAAAATAGAAAAGGTTGAAGAATAAAAAATTTGAGTAGTTTTGTAAATTAACTTGTATAACAGACTTCTTAGTCTGTTTGTGAAAAAATATTCAAACAGGCTAGGAAGCCTGTTATACACAAATCCATTATGAAAACTAGCATCACACCAGAGCAAATAAATGAGCTTATCAAAAACAGAAGAACAATCTACCCTCACGAATGCACAGGAGAAAAAATTGATGATAAAATAATCTGGCAACTTTTAGAAAATGCCACTTGGTCGCCTAATCACGGAAAATTAGAACCTTGGAGATTTTTTGTTTTTGCAGATGATAAACGAAAAGATTTAGGTAATTTCTTAGTAAAATTATACAAAAAGCTAACTCCAGAGAAAGAGTATAACGAAACGAAAGTAACAAAATTACGTAACCGAATGAGCGAATCTTCGCATATAATTGTAGTGGTGGCAAAGACAAATCAGAATCCACGTATTCCAGAAATTGAAGATATAGAAGCCGTTGCGTGTGGAATCCAAAATATGCAACTTTCGGCTACCGTTTATGGTTTGGCGAGCTATTGGGGAACAGGTGCGCTGGTTTATGCAGAAGAAACACATTCTCAATTAGGACTTTCTGACAATGAGAAAATAGTTGGTTTTCTTTATTTGGGAGTTCCGAAAGAAGGTTTGATAAAAGAAGCAACACGAAAACCAGTAGAAGAAAAAGTAGTTTGGATAAAATAAATAGTGGTAGGTTATAGGTTGTAAGTGATAAGAGAATGAAAATACCAATTTCTAATCCTCCTTGATGGCAAAGCCTCAACAACGGTTTTATTCAAAATTCATTTAATCAAGCTAAAATATTTGTGTACTTTTGTTTCTGATACGTTTTGAGAATAAATAAATCCAGTCTTACCCAATTTCGTTTTGAATACTATTTTGAATACTAAAGAAAATATCCTTACTATTTCAGATGTTCGCAAAGAATATCACAATCATACGGCTCTTGCTGGCGTTAGTCTGTCTATTCCAAAGGGAAGTATTTATGGACTTTTGGGTTCAAATGGTGCAGGAAAAACTTCGCTTATTCGTATCATTACTCAAATTACAGGTGCAGATAGTGGTAAAATTTTCTTTGAAGGCGAAGAACTTTCTCCAAAACATGTTTCTCAAATTGGTTATCTTCCAGAAGAACGTGGTCTTTATCCAAAAATGAAAGTAGGCGAACAGCTTATTTATTTAGGAAGATTAAAAGGAATACCGAAAGCTGAAATTGAGAAAAAATTGAAATATTGGCTGACTACCTTTCAGATGAGAGAATGGTGGGATAAAGAAGTAGGAGGACTTTCGAAGGGAATGCAGCAAAAAGTTCAGTTTGTAGCAACCGTTTTGCACGACCCAAAACTACTAATTTTAGATGAACCTTTTTCTGGTTTTGACCCAATTAATGCAAATCTTTTAAAAGATGAAATTTTGAAGTTGCAACAAAAAGGAACGACTGTTATTTTTTCTACGCACAGAATGGAATCAGTAGAGGAACTTTGTGATACGATTGCACTTATTAACAAATCACATAAAATATTTGAAGGAAAAAAGGCTGATATAAAAATGAGCCATAGAACGCATATTTTTGAAGTCCAGACTGATAAGCCTATTTTGGAAAGTGGAAAATCATTTGAAATTTTGAAGGAAAGCAAAGAAACAGATTTCAAAACTTATGTTACTTCTGTCAAAATAAATCAAAGCGTAGAAAAGAATGCACTTTTACAAGAATTGGTAAATAACTATGAGATAATTTCGATGCAAGAAAAATTACCTTCCATAAATGATATTTTTATAAAAATGGTAGAAGAGAAATAAAGTAAGAAGTGGAAATAAAGTATGAAGTAAGAAGTAAGAAGTATGAAGTATGAAGTGGAAATAAAGTATGAAGTAATACGAATTTCATTATTCAGATGGATAAAACAAAAAAATGCAAAAAGATACTTACAAACATCAAGGATTGCGAAGGCAGCTTGTCGACGAAATTATTGAAATGGGAATAAAAGATGATGCCGTTTTGAATGCTATCCTTACCGTTCCTAGACATTTTTTTATGGATAGTGCTTTTTTGGAACATGCTTATCAAAACAAAGCCTTTTCAATTGGAGAAGGACAAACTATTTCTCAACCTTATACAGTTGCTTATCAAAGTCAACTTTTGAATTTGATTGAATTGGAAATAAGTAATACTGTAAAAAATAGTGCCTTCAAAATTCTTGAAATAGGGACAGGTTCGGGTTATCAAACTGCTATTCTAGCGTATATTTGCAAAGACAAAAATGTTGATATCACAAGTATAGAGTTTTACGAAAATCTACATCAAAAAGCAGAAATAACACTAGAGAACCTTTATAATTATTCAAAAGAATTTGATTTTTCTGTTATGAGATGGACTGATTTAGTTCATGGAGATGGCTCAAAAGGCTTTCCTCAAAATGCACCTTATGATAGAATATTAGTAACGGCAGCCACGCCAAATTCTCCTCAAGCGTTTAAAGAATGGTTTAATCAATTAAAAATAGGAGGACAGATTGTCGTTCCTGTCGGAAATCGTAAAAGTCAGATTATGTGTCGCTATACTAAAAAAGATGAAAAAACTATCGAACAAGAAAGTTTTGGAGGATTTCGTTTTGTTCCTCTGTTGGGAGAGAAAGGGTTTTAAACTATCGAATTGTTTACCGAAGCGTTCCATCAAAGGGAACGCTTCGATGGATGTATTAATTCGGATTCCAAACATATCCTTCCGTAAAAACCTCAAATCCTTCTGGTTCTCCTAATCGTTCCCACGCTGAATCTGTCAAGAACAAATACCCAAAAGACGCATTTTGCAAAATAATTTCTTCAATTGCCATTTGTGAAAAGGCATCAATCGCATCAACTCCAAAAGCTGCTGCACTATAAGGAGGAGCAACAGAAAGCAACGAAAAAATCTCTGAAACAGCTTCTTCCAGAAATTTGGGATTTACGGTAGCAGAAGGCACACTACTTTGAGTATATTCCAATTCCTCTTCATTATAATCTTGAGTATCCAAAGATACAAGACCTTCAAAAGAAACACAGGCAATCCAATAACCATCGCCTCTACGCATTACATTTGCTTCGGTAGCAATTCTTTTTCCGTTAGCCAAAACAGGATTATTTTCTTTGAAGTAATTACAAAATTCGTGAACCAATTCATAGCCGTTACATTCTGCAACGAGATTATAATATTTCATTATGGTTATTTTTTGTCTAGTATTTTTTTAATAGGTCTTCAATAATGAAGACACTCTATTTTTAATTAAATTATAAATGAAGCTACCAAAACCGTACAATAAAAGTAATATTTCTTTGTTTTACTTATTTATAACTCAATATTGTGTATTTATTCGTACTTTTAAAACACAATTATTTTATTACTCCTAATTTTATTTTGATATGAAATTGTTTTCACAAAAATTATCTATCTTTTTTGTCTTTCTATGTCTGTTTTTTGGTAGCTTTTCCGATGCGTTTTCACAGGATGCAAACCAACTTGTACAAGAAGGAATTGCTTTCCATGATGCAGGAAAGTATGAAAAAGCACTAAAAAAATATCAACAAGCTTTAAAACTAGTTCCTAATTCTCCAGTTATTTATTATGAAATGTCATTGACTTATTTTAACAAACAAGATTACAAATCAGCTATTAAATATAGTGATAAAGTAATCAAATCAAAATCTCAAAGTACAGTTTCTGGCTATGTAATTAAAGGTTCGTCGTTAGATATGATGGGCAAAACCAAAAAGTCTATTAAACTGTTTGAAAAGGTAATCAAAGAATATCCCAATCAATATTTGTTGCATTACAATCTAGCTCTTAATTACTTCAAAATTGGAGAATTAAAGAAAGCAGAAGAAGGTTTTATGAATGCTATTGGTATAAATCCAGAACATGCAAGTAGTCATTTGATGCTTGGTTATGTAGAATATGATAGAGGGAGAAAAATTCCTAGTATGATGGCTCTCAATTATTTTTTGTTTTTAGAACCTACTTCTGAAAGAGCAGAAAGAGCATTTGAGTTTTTGAACAAACAACTTTTAGGAGGTGTAAAGAAGAACAAAAACAATGAATTTACAATCAATATTGGTGGTGGAAGTTTGGACGATACCGAGTTTGCAGCCATAGAAATGGTTATGTCATTGACACAGGCTTCTCAATCGGGAGCTTTCAAAAAGGAACTGGAAAAGGCGTTGAGTGAAGAATTAGAGAAGGAGAAATCAGAAAAACAAAAGGTAGAAAATGAGGGAGATACTACTCAAACAGACACCACAACAACTGAAAAAGTAATTTTTATAGATAATACTCCAAAAACAGAAGAAGGAATTTTTGAAGCTAATACACAAACATTTTTTAGCTTTTTAGATGCAAAGGACAAATCAAATAATATCTGGTGGACATTCTATGCACCTACTTTTAATACGCTTGCAGAATCCGAACATTTGACAACATTTTGTTATTGGATTACTCAAAATTCTAGTAAAGAAGCATCAAAATGGGTAGAAGAAAATGATGAAAAAGTATTAGAACTCAAAAAATGGGTGGCTAAAAACTAGATTAGCTTTGCTAAACAACCTATAAGGTTTCCAAAAACCTTATAGGTTTAACACAAATTTTGTTTTACAAAACTCCTTTTGTAGAAGGTAATTCATTCGAACCTGTATGCGTTTTTGCCATTTTGAGTGCCTTTGCGAAAGCCTTAAAAATTGCTTCAATTTTATGATGCTCATTTGCATTTTCTTTCGGTTCTGCTTTGATGTTTATATTTGATTTTGAAGTATCACTAAGCGATTTGAAAAAGTGCATAAACATTTCGGTAGGCATATCTCCAATTTTTTCTCGTTTGAAATCTGCTTCCCACACAAGCCACGGTCGTCCTCCAAAATCAATCGCCACTTGTGCCAAAACTTCGTCCATCGGCAAACAAAAACCATAGCGTTCAATTCCTCGCTTATCTCCAAAGGCTTTCAAAAGTGCTTCTCCGAGTGCTAGAGCTGTATCTTCAATAGTATGATGCTCATCAATATGCAAATCTCCTTTCGTCTGAATTTTCAAATCTACTTGTCCGTGTTTTGCAATTTGTTCTAACATGTGGTCAAAAAAAGCTAATCCTGTATTTATTTCTGCTTTTCCTGTTCCGTCCAAATCGATTTCGATATCAATATCTGTTTCTTTTGTAGTGCGTTTTACTTTTCCAATTCTTGACCCAAATTTTGATTGATTGGTTAATAAAAAATCTTTTATTTCTGTCCAATTATCATTTATCAAAGCACAAGTTTCTACTAATTCAGGATTTTTAGAGTTAATTTCTCTCTCTTTATTACCGTCTTTTTCTGCAATCAAAATTCCCTTACAACCCAAATTTTTAGCTAATTGAATATCACTAAATCTATCTCCAATTACAAAAGAATTTTGAATATCAAAGTCAGAATTGTTTAGATAATGTTTTACCAATCCGATTTCAGGTTTACGGTTTGGCGATTTTTCGTGTGGAAACGTTCTGTCAATCAAAATTTCATCAAAAACGATTCCTTCACTTTCCAATATATTCAACATTTTGTTGTGTGCAGGGTGGAAAGTGTGTTCTGGAAAACTTACCGTTCCTAATCCGTCTTGATTAGTTACCATTACAAAATGATATTCTTTGCTGGCTGCAAGCTGATACAAATTTCTTAAAACGGCTGGCAAAAACTCCAATTTTTCTAACGAATCGATTTGCTCGTCGGCTGGTTCTTTTATGATTGTTCCGTCACGGTCTATAAAAAGTATTTTTTTCATGTTTTATCAGAATGTAGCTCACTCTTTAGAGTGAGTAGCTGTTTACTAAATCTAATTATTAATTTTTTTGTCATAAAAATGCAATCACAAATATCCTTCTCACTCTGAATAGTGAGCTACAGGAATACTACAAAAATAGCATAAAATGTTTATAAAATTGTTTATTGATATTTTTAAATTCTTTGTAAGAAAAATATACCGAGAAGTAATTGGTTTTCAACAAAATATACGTAGCTGACAGTTTCCAACTGTCAGAAATACAGCACTTTAACGACAGTTGAAAACTGTCGCCTACTCTAAAACCAAATTCATTTTAGTATAAACAGAATCGAAATTGCATTAACTGATTACTACTTACTGGTAATTGTAACAACTGGTAACTGGTCTAAGCATTCCTCCAAAAGCTCCTTATTCGTTTTCTCAAAAACAGGATGCAAGAAATTAGGCGCAATTTCGACCAACGGAACAAGCGTAAAACGACGTTGATGTAAAAACGGATGAGGAATTTGCAAGTCCTTTCTGTTTTGTGTACTATCTTCTTTTTCCTCTAAAACTAGATTTTCATAATACAAAATATCTACATCAATCGTTCTAGAGTACCATTTTTGATAACGTTTTCTGCCTAATTTTTTCTCAATATCTTCTATCTGAACTAATATTTCTTGTGGCGATAAAATAGAAGAAACCTCAACCACTTGATTGAGAAAAGAAGGTTGATTTTCTACGCCCCAAGCAGCCGTTTGATAAATGCTAGATTCGCTTTTAATTTTTCCAATTTGTAAGGAAGTATATTCTTTTGCTTCTAAGATATTCTGTTCTCTGTTTCCTAAATTTCCTCCTAATAATAGAAAAACTGTTTTTTGATTCATTTTTAGTATCTATGAAATTCCTTTGAAATAAGTGTAAAATAGAAACGAGGATAATTTTTTTATGAATTATCCTCGTTTTTTTTAGGTTTGAATGGTTTACTTTTTTATCGAACTATAAAGTAATATTTTACTTGACTTTCTTGGTCAAATGTATCTCTTGCATATATAGTTAGAACATAGTAAGTTCCTGCTCTAGCGTTTTCATCAATTTCAAACTCTCTATCTATTGGAACATTACTTATAAGATTATCTTCTTCTATAACTACTTGTTCGTTCCCTTCTACTCCCCATGTTATTCTGTAGTTTTCTAATGCTACATCTTCAAAAATTCTTCCGATAAAACGTATAGTGAGACCTGCTGAAACGGCTACTGATGAATTTCTATTTGTACTAAAACTGGTTGGATTTCCATCTACTAGCGTACCTAATACTCCTATACTAGGATTGTCATTGTCTTTTATCTCAATTATAAGTGTATATATATCTGGAATATTTCCAGCTACATCGGTAGCTCTTATTTCTATATTGTAGAGCGTTCCTACACTAGCTGTTGAAGGAATAGGAATGCGAAACGGAAAACCATCAAGATTTGAGAGGTTGATAGATTCTTGATTTATGTCCCATGTCCTTAAAGGTACTGTCGAACCATCAAAATAAATAGAAACATCTTTCAAAATTCCTAATCTATCTCTAATTTCTCCTCTCTCAATAAATAGTTCTTGCCCTTCTATAACTTCTATTTGCCCTTCTTCATCTATTTGATCATTGAGGTTAGTTATTATACTTTCAATTACTGGATTTTGATCATCACAATCAATTAAAAAAAATAGAGTATCACTACCGACATTATCATCTGTATCCGTAACTGTGAAAATCAGTTTAATTGTTTGTCCATTAGGTATAGTATTAGGAACTACAATAGAACTACCAAAAACCTCTCGCAAATTAACCGAAGGCACTCCACTCAAATCACGATTAATGATAGAATTAGGATATCCTTCAAATTGAGCGGATATTTTATCTAATGCTACATTATCACTAGCTTCGCCTGATATAGGAATAATACTTGATCTACAGGCTTTATATTCTTTGGCTTCTACATCTACAACTGTTATTGATAAATCAACTGTTAAAGTTAAATCTAATATAATATCTGTAAGAGGTTCTGGACGACTATTTACTACTGTAAACGTTTTAGTAACAGAAAATCTATTTGGAGCTTTTCTCTCTACATTACTTGTAGCATCTGTTTTGGCATTACCATCGACAACTGTAAGTGTAAGTTCATATTGACCTAAAGCAGCATCAGCAGGAATAACTACGAGTGGATAGCGTTCTAAGGTTAATAATCTAGCTCTTACATTTGTTCGTATTGTATCTGTACGGTTCAGAGTGCTACTGGTATCACCGTTTATTTTCTGTATTTTAACAATTACTTCATTTAAGGCAAAATTATCAGTAAGCAAAACATCTAAAAAAATAGTTTCGGTTACATCATATTGTTCTTGCAAAGTAAAATCTCCAATAGAAGGAGGCAAAAGGTCTTCAATAGCAACACATCTAAAGAAGCCTACAAACAAAAATAAAAAGAAGATAAATGTAGAGAGACGTTTTTTGCAAACTGCTTTATGTAAAGAAAAATTCATAAATTCTGTAATTTAGCTGTAATAGATTTATATAAAGCGACCTTGTAACAAGAAGGGAATAAAGCCGATAGGTAATTTTTGTAAAACTAAAAAGAGATTGAAAAGTTTTTATATGTGAATCAGAACCAATTTCAAAGTTACTGTTTTATACGCACTTTATAGTCTAACGATTATTTTTTTATTAAAAATACAAACGATAAAGAGTAATTTCAAAAAATACCATTTATTTTTGCTATTCTTTGCCTAAATTGACTTTAGTTTTTAAATTTGACACATCAAATAGATACAATTAATTTGTGTAATTGAAGTTATTTAGAAACAACATAGCCTTACTATTCTTATAATTGTAGATTTCAAATTTTAGGGTTGCGCTATTTTATAGCTACATTTCAATCTATCCTTTAATAAATAGACAATTTCATTAGATTGTTTTGTCAAATTAAACGAAAAAAACTCTTTACTCATTCAACGAGCTATTTAAAAAACAGACATGCTTTTTAAAAAAATAATAACAGCTTTTGTCGGACAGACAGATACAAACGATGGAATTACTATTCGTTTTGGTAGATATTCTGATGCCCACAAAACGCTAGAAAAATATGATTCTTGGGCAAGGTTCGACAGGTTTCTTTGAAGACAAAAATTACTTGCAAGCCTATTTAGAATTTTTTAATTATCTATTAGACGATGACGAAAGTAATTTGAGTTACGATACCGTGCAGATAAATAAAGGTGGAAACGTTACTGATTTTAAGATAGATTTTACACTTCAACAAGGCTCAAAAATAGTTCGTGGCTTTGCCAATTCGGAAGAGTTTGTAGGAGAAGTAAAACTGGTACAAATAAAGGATAATTTGCATGTCGCTTTGGGTAGAAGGCTAATGGAAATGAATTATAATCTTTTGTACAGTGGTTTTTCGCTAGATGAAAATGGCATTATTTGGATTCGTTTCACTACAAATACAGTAGATAGTTTTGCAGGAAAATTATACAACGGACTTAGAGAAATCGCTACTCGTTCGGATGCGCAAGATGATTTATTACTCAATGAATTTACCAGTCAGTTGGAAGCTATTGATGATAAGCACATTGAATATTTATCAGAAGACCATCAAAAGGTAAAACTTCGCTTCTTGAAAAAATGGATAAAAGAAATACTAGAGGAAATAAAAAACTTGAATGCTGAACGGCTTGCATCGGCTATTTCGTATATGTTATTGACGCTTTTGTATCGAATAGATTATCTTTTAACGCCAGAAGGAACGATTACGGCAATGTTAGAAGATATTCATAATGTAGTTTTTCACGACCAAAACCGTTTGCCTGTTCAAAGAAATGCCTATGCTATAAAAGAGTTTGAAAAAATACTGGCATTTTCTGATGAAGAATTATTACCTAATTTTTATGAGACTAAATCTACTTTCGGCATTGCAAAACCTGCTTATGAAAAAGATATTAAGGACATAATAAAAAAACAGGTACAAGCTGCTTCTTGGTTTGATAAAAACGATCAACAGGAATTTACGCCTTTCGTTTTTGAATATATTGCAGGCTATTGTTTGTTTAATTACGGTTTGCCACGTCCGACAAAGGAGTTTTTACATCTTTATTTTCAGATTATACACGCTGATTTTTTTGAGGCTTTGGGAGCAAAACATCTTTTTTCTATTAAAGAAAATAATAAAAGCAAAAATGAAATTATTCTACAAAAAAATATTATTACAAGAAGAATAAATTTTATCTTACAGACGTGGAAAGAAATGTATCCTAATCTCAACGAAAAAACACCTAAAATTTCTTACAAAGAATTCACAAAATTTTCTTTTGATTATTTTAATTTTGTAAAAGAAATCAAAACCAGTAACCAGTAATCAGTAATTAGTAATCAGTAACCAGTTAATTTCAATTCTGTACTTGTTATTCTCCGTATACTAGATGTATTCGTATTTCCCTATTCCCAAACTTCAAACTAACTATGAAAAAAATTGAAATAAAATTACCTAATCCACTTGCGCCAGCAAAACCAATTTTGATAGATTATTATCTTCCAGAACAAAGAACAAATTCTCAAACTCCTATTATTGTGTTTTTACACGGCTTTAAAGGGTTTAAGGATTGGGGAGCATTTAATCTTATGGCTCAAAATTGGACACAAAAAGGGTTTTTAGTTTTTAAAGTAAATTTTTCTCACAACGGAACAACTACCGAAAGTCCTCTTGATTTTGAAGATTTGGAAGCCTTTGGACAAAATTCTATTACAAAAGAACTTTCTGATACAGCCACAGTAATAAATTTTATTTGTAACAGAACCTCAGATTTGCCTAAGCGAAATATAGAAGATATTCGTTTGGTAGGACACAGTAGAGGAGGAAGTACAGCTATTATTTATGCTGCAAAAGACAAACGAATCAATAAAGTAATTACGCTTTCGGCAGTTAGTGATTTGGAAGAGCGATATTTTAATGATAAAAATAAAAAGCAATGGCATAAAAACGGAGTTGTAGTGATTGAAAATGGACGTACAAATCAAAAAATGCCTTTATTTGAATCTTTTTATGAAGACTTTAAGAAAAACCCAAATAACTATTCCGTAAAAGAAGCCACACAAAAATTAAATCAAGCCAATACACCACAACTTATCATACATGGAGCAAAAGATGATTCTGTAACCATACAAGATGCACAAGATATTTTTAAATGGAGTTCTGATACTTCTCTAATTACTACAAATGAAAATGTAAAAATGATTTTGGTGGAAAATGCAGACCATACCTATAATACAAAACACCCAAATTTGATAAATAATATAGAAGAATTGCCTGCTCCTTTCTTAGAGATGAGTAATTTGGTAGCTAGTTTTGGATAGCATTTTTATTTTTTCACTCAAATTTTACGTAAAATTGTCTATTAAAATCAGTCCTGTAAAAGTTAAAAATAATTAAATTAAAAATCATTAAAATTTGAGCCAGTTTGAAAATTGCAGAATACAGTTTTTAAATTGGCTTTTTTTGATGTTTTGGTTTTTAAGATTTCATTCAAAAAAGTGAGCCAAAAAAAAAGTGAAAAAAAATAAAAAATTGATAATTCACTCATTTTGAATTTTGTAGTTGATTTTACAAAATGACTTCAAAAAAACTATTTGACAAAATAAAATTCTAGCTACGCAACTTTTTAAAGAATTTTTTTAATAACTCTTCGCATTCTTGCGTCAAAATATCATTTTCTATTTTTATTTTTTTTGGAAACAAGTTTGCATTTGTGAGAGTAGAAAAGCCTCGTTGCAAATCAGTTGCACCATAATAAATTTCTGAAATCTGCGACCAAGCCAATGCGCCAGCACACATAACGCAAGGTTCGAGAGTAACATAGAGTTTACAACCTGTCAGATACTTAAAATTTAGCGTATTGGCAGCAGAAGTAATAGCAATTAGTTCGGCGTGAGCAGTTATATCTTGTAGTTTTTCGGTCATGTTATGCGCTCTAGCAATAATTTTTTGATTGTAAACAATGATTGCTCCCACAGGAATTTCATTAGCTTCAAAACTTTTTTGAGCTTCTTTTAATGCCTCCTGCATAAAAAAATTGTGAGAAAAAGGTGTTAAAAAATTACTCATTTATGATTTTAATATTTTATGTAACTTTTGACAAACAAACAGAGAAAAATTAACATAATTAGCAATTTTATGATTCTGCTTTTTTCGAAAATTAATCGTTGATTTCCATTCCTTCGTCGAAAATATAGTATTGTTTGCCGATACAAAGTTATTGTTTGTGATAATTGGCATTATTAATGATAAGCGTGTTTTTATGAAGTGAATAAATTTTTTGTGTGTAACTTTCATTTCTAAAAAAACGTTGTTATATTTGTATATATCAATCAATCATTACAGACACGGTACACTTCGTACTTCTTTTTAAAGCAATACCCACTACTAAGCCACGTTAAGAAGATGCAAACTAAAAGTAATTTAAGCAAAGAAAAAAAATCTAGTAAGTCTAGTACTACTACTTCTAAAGTAAAAGTAAATACATCTAAAGTAAGTAAGAGAAAAAAGAATTCTCCTCCTTTAGAAGAACTATTACAAGCTAACGATAGTCAGCTCATTACGCTTTACAAATCAGGCGACGACAATGCTTTTGCAGTTTTGTTGAACCGTCATAAAAATAGAATTTTTACAATTCTCATTACGATTGTCAAAGATACATATATTGCTGAAGATTTGATGCAAGAAGCCTTTATAAAGGTAGTAGATACAATTCGTTTGGGCAAATACAATGAGGAAGGAAAATTTTTACCTTGGCTTTCTCGTATTGCACATAATTTGGCGATAGATTACTTTAGAAAGCAAAAACGTTATCCTACTATTACCGTAGAAGACGGTAGCACAGTTTTTAATACTATTGAATTTACTCAAAAATCTTCTGAAGAAGCACATATTGAACAAGAGATTTGTGAGAATTTGAAAAAACATGTACGTCAGTTGCCAGATGCTCAAAGAGAAGTATTGATTATGCGTCAGTATTTTAATATGAGCTTTCAAGAAATTGCAGATGCAACGTATGTAAGTATTAATACAGCACTAGGAAGAATGCGTTACGCTCTTATCAATCTTAGAAAACTTATGGAAGCAAGCGAAGGAATTAATGATTAAAAAAATTAATTAACTTTAATGACCAAACAATAAGAACAAGGATTGAAAAGGAGCTTAAATCAGAACAACTCAAAAAACAAAGGTTATTCTATCTATATAAGCTAAAAGTCTATGAAAAATTCAATCCTATCAAAAATTAATTCTATAGTCAATTCTACTTCTCAACCAATTTCTACCAAAAAAGAAACTGATTTTCAGTATCTGCAAAATAGAGTAGTTCGTTATGTATATCAAGAAACTTCTTCCATAGAAAATTCGAAAATAGAGTTACTACTTCAATCTGATGAAAAGCTGAATCAGTTTTTTTACGAAATAGTAAATCTAAAAAAACAAATGGACGATTGTCAGACAAGACACAAACCGTCAAGTCAAGTTGTAGATAAAATATTGAATTACTCTAGAAAATAGAAAAAATAGAAAAAATTAATAGTTGTAAAATATAAATAGAAAGACCTTTGCTTAGTGGGTAGGCAAAGGTTTTTTTGTGCAAAACAATCTGTTCATGCATCTGTTTATTAGACAAAATCGTAACCTATATAGAGAGTAAATTTTATTTTCGTATATACATTGTTATTTTAACGGTATAACTTTCATTAAGGCAAAAAAAATCACTAAATTAGCATACTGTTACGTTTAGACAGAAAACCATTTATTAACATTAATAACAGCTATTATGAATCAGAGTTATCCAAATTTACTATACAAAAAATATTTAAGGGTCTTTATTTTATTAATAGGATTTACTATTCTTATTAGTTCTACCTTTACTTTGCAGGCACAAACAGTGCCTCAACAAATTACCTATCAAGGAAAATTAGTTGAAAATGGAAGACCTTTTTCAGGTTCTGCTACTATGGTTTTCGAACTTATAAATCCTTCTAACAGTATAATTGAATGGACAGAAACCCAAACTATAGATGTTCAGGATGGACTTTATTCTGTCGTTTTGGGTGTTCAAAATCCATTTACTCCTAATTTTTTCTCTCAAAATCCGTCTTTAGGTTTGCGAGTAAGTGTAAATGGAAATACGCTCACACCTATTACGGTTTTGCGTGCCGTTCCGTATTCTCTTTCGGCTGGTTCGGTTTCTAATAATTCTATTACTTCATTAAAAATAGTAAATGGAACAATTCAGACTATAGATATAGCGAGTGGAGGGCAAAATAAAGTATTAATTACTGACGGAAATGGACAAGTAGTTTGGGCAGATAGAGCAACCGTTTCTAATGCTACAGGTGCAGCAGGAGGAGATTTGACAGGGAGTTATCCAAACCCTACTATTGCAGATGATGCTGTTACGACAGATAAAATAGCTTCTTCTGGTTCTCCAAATCAAGTTTTGTCTACCGATGGAAGTAATAATGTAGTTTGGCAAGATTCAAAGATAAACATAACAAACTCTGATGCAGTTCCTCGTTGGAATGGGATTGAGTTAGTGGATGGTTCGATTACAGACGATGGAGCAAGTGTAAACATTTCTAGCTCTACAAGCATAGGTAGTCTATCCGTAAATGATTTGAGCATAGGAGGTTTTAATGTTACTTCTCTTACTACTGCTGGAGGAGGTGTTTCAACTCCTTTTTCGGATAATGCTTTGGTAAGTGAGTTGGCTATGACTAATTATGTCGCTAACCAGCTTAGTGGTGTTACTTTGAGTCAAGGAAATGGAATTACTATAAATGGAAGTAATGAGATAGGTTTAGGAGGAACACTTTCAGATACGACAACTATTTTAGGAAATAATGGTGCTAGTAGATTTGGAGTAAATTTTTCAGACTTGAGTTCTTTTAGTACGAGTACTTCTTTTGATACAAAAATAGAATCAAATCAGAATATAGAATTAGATGCTGACAATGATATAGAATTAAGTGCTGAAGGAAATATAGAATTAGAAGCTGACCAAGAAGTACAAATTACGCTTATCGATGATGCTGCTTTTATTATTCAAGATGATGTTTCTAATGAGTTACTTTCTATTCGAAATAGTAATACAGATGTATTTGATTTAAATGTAGATTTAGGAGTTACTGATCAAGTGCTTTCTGGAGGAGAGATAAATTTGAAAGCCCAAGATGCTGATGTTAGTGGAAACCTATTCGATGGTGCGAATTTGCTTGTAGAAGGTGGAAACGCAGATTTGTTCAGAGGTGGAAATATTATCTTAAATGGTGGTGCTGGAGTCGGTAATAAGGGAACTATCTTTATACAAAATGACGGAGGAAATGTACAAATAGGAAGTAGTAGTTTTGATTCTGAATTGAGAGTAAATGGTTGGTTAAACCTTCCAGTTTTAGACCCACCCCCTTCAGATCCAACAAGTAAGTTATATGTTGATGGATCAGGAGAATTGACATGGCAAGGCGTATCATTACTCACAAGCAGCAATGCACTAAATGCTGGAAATGGAATTACTATAAATGGAAGTAATGAAGTTGATTTAGGAGGAGAATTGAATCAAAATACTACTATTACTAGCGACAATGGAGAACATAACTTTAGTATTGATTTAAATTCTCCAGTTACTCCTATATCTGTTGGTGGCTCTATCGAACTTATCGCAGGTAATGTTGGTGGAAATGGAACTGCAGGAAATGTCACAATAAAGGCAGGAAACGAAACTACCTCTAGTGGTACAGCAGGGAATATACTTTTGAATAGTGGAACAGGAGATGTAGATGGAGATATAGAATTAAATGCCAACTTTACTGGCAACATAATTCTTTCTAGTGATACTGAAGTAGTGGGAAGCACCGTATTACAACAAAATGTAACTATTGGAAATTCAGGTACTCCAGTTCCATTAACACTAAATGGTTGGATAGATTTACCTAGTCTACCAGCTACATTACCAGGTGCTTTAAGTTCTAACTTATCAAACAAACTTTATAGCGACAATGTAGGAGATTTACGTTGGGGTTCTCAAAATCTTTCACAAAGTGCTTTATTATGGCAAAGAGAGAGCGCAACACAGATATACTTTAATGGAACTTTTGGAGATGCAAAAGTAGGAATTGGTAATTTTAATGCTTCTTTTCCTCCTGTATCAAATCTACACATACGAAGAATTGGAGCAGAAGCTGATATGAGAATTGCTACTTTAACAGGTAATCTTAATCAATCCTCATATATTAGTTTGAGAACAGCTACTAGAAGTGGTGCTGATACAGAAGATGATTTATCAGATGACCAAGTAGTAGGAAAAATTCTTTTTGAAGGATATAAGAACACTACTTTCCAAGAAAATGCAAAAATAGATGTGATAGTTACAGATGCTTCTACTACTCCTTTTATGGAATCAGAAATGCGTTTTTTTGTGAATGGTAATGAAAAAATGAATATTAGTGATGAGGAAGTAGAAGTATCGGATGCAGATTTTAGAATAACAGATTCAGACCCAATAATAGGAGATATACTAACATTAAACAAAGTAACAGGAATATACAATTTTGATTTAAACTTAAAGACTAATAGTACAGGTAGTGGAAGTGGAGGAGGAGTTTCTATCACAGCAGGATCAACAATAGCTACAGGTCAGCAAGGTGGAAATGTTACCTTATCAGGTGGAAACGGAGTTTTAGGTAGAGGAAATGTAAACATTCAGCCAAGTGGAGGAAATGTAAGCATTGGAATTCCTAATTCAACTGTATTTGTAAGTGGAAATATTACACTTGCTGACCTACCTTCTCCTTCCTTTACTGGAAATCAACTTTATGCTACTGGTGGAAGTTTATATTGGGGGAATCTAAATTTAGTAGCTGCAACTCCTTGGATAAATGACGGTTCAGATAATTTATATTATCCTACAAATAATGGAACAATAGGAATTGGAGATTTTTCTTCAAATCCACCTTCGGCAGATTTGCACATTGAGAGAGTGCACACAAGTTCTGCTACTATAAAACTATCTACATTTGAGCCTTTATTAAATCCTGCGTTTACAGGAAGTTCTATTGTATTGCAGAGTGCAAGAAGTGACCTTTCAACTGCTCCTTTAGGAATTAACGATGTTATAGGAGAGCTTGTTTTTAATGGATATAGTGATGATATAAGTTTTCCGTCTTTCAAAGATGCTGGTAAAATAGATATGATTACTACTTCAAATAACCCATCTGGTATAAGAGCTGATATGCGTTTCACGTTGAGTGATGCAAGTGGTAATTTAGTAGAACGAATGAGAATTGCTAGTGATGGAATTGTAACTATTGGAAACCCTAGTGTTATAAGTGCGATAACTACTAATACGGCAAATATATCGATACAGCCATCATCAGCAGCAGCAGCAATAGCTAACCTCAAACTAGCAGTACAAGGAGATATAGCAGCTAGTGGAAATGTACATGCAGCTGCAAACTTCACTACTTCTGATGCTCGTTTCAAAACTAATATACAAACTCTACAAAATCCATTGAATAATATTTTGAAAATGCGTGGAGTAAGTTATAATTGGAGAACAGAGGAGTTTGCTGATAGAGATTTTAGTGAAAGGCTGCAAATTGGTTTGATTGCTCAAGAAGTAGCTCAAATTTACCCAGAAGCAGTAGAAACTCGTTATGATGGATATTTGTCTGTAAATTATTCTTCTCTTATTCCTGTCTTGATAGAAGCGACAAAAGAACAACAAACCATCATAGACAATCAAGAAGAGGAAATCCAAACACAAAAAACAGAACTGGAAAATCTCAAAAAACAGATTTCAGAGTTGAAACAAATCGTTGTAAGTCTGCAAGAAAACAGTAATGAAAATTCTAATTCTGCTCTTGCTCAAAAGGTAGAAACATTAGAAAAACAACTGACTGCTCTGGTAGAATCTCTATCAAATAAAATGGAAGTAGAGAAAACAGAAACAGCTTCTTTGAAGGAAGAAGAGTAAAAATCAAAAAAGAACAAACCAAAAAAACCACACTATTCTGTAGCGTGGTTTTTTTATGGTTTAGAAACAAAGAAAACTTTATTCCTTGACAATCTTGAATACTCTCTTTTGTCCTTCTTTATCGGTTAGTTGCAAAATGTATAATCCTGAACTCATTTTATCAAAAGAAATAAAGTGTTCTTCTTGTTGTAGTGAGGAGAACTTAGTGATAAGTTTTCCTATTCCATCATAAATCTGAATATCAAGAGCTAAAGGTTGCGACAAACGGATGATTAGTTTATCAGGAACAGGATTAGGATAAATATCTACTTTCCAGTCAGCCGTATAATCAGGTAGTTTTACTTCTTCTACAAAAAACTGATGAAAACCTTGTGAAAGTAAAAGTGTATCAGTTGCCAAGTCGCCCACAATTACTTCTCCTAGTGTCCATTCTAACACTAAAGAATCTTTTGTAGTAGTTTCTCCTGCTGTTGCTAGTACTTCTCGTTCTATATCTTGTGCTTTGAGAGCAAAAGACAAAACAAGAAATACAAATAAAAATGATAATTTCATTATAGTATAATTTAGTGAGGATTAATTTTTACGGTACTTGTAGAAACGCTTTACTACAGATTTGTTAGGTACTTCTTCACCAGTAGAAACTATTTTTAGTTTGTAGCCACTAGAGGAAACACCTTCTAAATTTATTCCTTGTAGATTCTTTGTTTCAATCCCTCCCCATACAATCATTTCCGTTCCAGTCCAAATAGCAGAATGTGATAACTTTGGATTAGTAATATCAGTAGGTAAGGTTATCCATAGGTCTGTAGTAGGATTATATCTTCCTCCTGTATTATCTCCACTATTTCCTCCCCATACTATCATTTCTGTTCCTGTCCAAATAGCAGTATGAAATTGCCTACCAGAAGGAGCATTTATAGTAGAAGTAGGTGTCCACGTATCTGTAGTAGGATTGTATCTTCCACCTGTATTTGTAAGACTACCATTATATCCTCCCCACACAATCATTTCTGTTCCTGTCCAAATAGCAGTATGAAATTGCCTACCAGAAGGAGCATTTATAGTAGAAGTAGGTGTCCACGTATCTGTAGTAGGATTGTATCTTCCACCTGTATTTGTAAGACTACCATTATATCCTCCCCACACAATCATTTCTGTTCCTGTCCAAACAGCATTGTGAGTTCCTCTTCCAGAAGGAGTATTAATAATAGAGGTAGCTGTCCAAGTGTCCGTAATAGGGTTGTACTTACCTCCCGTATTCAGAATATTACTATCATATCCCCCCCACACTATCATTTCTGTACCTGTCCAAATAACAGTATGATTGCTTCTTCCAGAAGGCGCATTTGTAGTGGAAGTAGGAATCCATGTATCTGTTGTAGGATTGTACCTTCCTCCTGTATTATTTCCATTACCTCCCCATACTATCATTTCTGTTCCTGTCCAAATAGCAGTATGATTATTTCTACCAGAAGGAGCATTTATAGTAGATGTACCAGTCCACGTATCTGTTGTAGGATTATATCTTCCTCCAGTATTATTACCATTCCCTCCCCACACAATCATTTCCGTGCCTGTCCATACAGTAGTATGCCCTTGTCTTGCAGAAGGAGCATTATCAAGCGAAGTAACATCATACCATTTCCAGTCAGTAGTAGTAGTAGTAGTGGTGGTAGTAGTTTCTTCATCTGCATATCCTATAAGCGTGTAGCCTGCTGCTGCTATGGTTGGATTTATTGTTTCGCTTAATATAATCCCTCCTGTAGGTACGGCTGCTATGGCTGGTGTGCTACTCTGCCAAACTACATTACCACTTGTATTAGTAGTCAGAACTTGATTTGCTGTTCCTGCTTGTATTTTTGTAGGCGTGATTCCTGCATCTTTTACTTGTAGGTTGTTACTTGCTATTTCTATGGTTTGGTTATCTACATTAGGCGTAATTTGATTTGTTCCAGTTATTGTAATTGCGTTTCCTGCTGTATAAGTAGTTCCAGTAGGTAAAGTTACATTACTTCCACTTCCACTAATAGTAAGTGTGTTTCCTGTTAGTGATAATGTTTGTGCATCTGTATTTGCTAAACTAGATAAATCTACTGTTGTAGCATCATTCGTAAGAGAAAGCGTTGTACCAGTCAGAACTAAATCTTGATTATCTGTATTATCTAAATAAGGCGTTAAATCTACCGTTGTGGCATCGTTTGTAAGCGAAAGATTATTTCCAGTAAGTGTCAAATCTTGTGCATCCGTATTTGCTAAACCAGATAAATCTACTGTTGTAGCATCACCAGTAAGAGAAAGTGTTGTACCAGTCAAAACCAAATCTTGATTATCTGTATTGTCTAAATAAGGAGTTAAATCTACCGTTGTGGCATCATTTGTAAGCGAAAGACTATTTCCAGTAAGTGTCAAATCTTGTGCATCCGTTCCTGTTAAACCAGATAAATCTACTGTTGTAGCATCACCAGTAAGAGAAAGGGTTGTACCAGTCAAAACCAAATCTTGATTATCTGTATTGTCTAAATAAGGAGTTAAATCTACCGTTGTGGCATCGTTTGTAAGCGAAAGACTATTTCCAGTAAGTGTCAAATCTTGTGCATCTGTATTTGCCAAACTAGATAAATCTACTGTTGTAGCATCATTAGTAAGAGAAAGCGTTGTACCAGTCAAAACCAAATCTTGATTATCTGTATTGTCTAAATAAGGCGTTAAATCTACCGTTGTGGCATCGTTTGTAAGCGAAAGATTATTTCCAGTAAGTGTCAAATCTTGTGCATCCGTATTTGCCAAACTAGATAAATCTACTGTTGTAGCATCGTTTGTAAGTGAAAGCGTTGTACCAGTCAGAACTAAATCTTGATTATCTGTATTGTCTAAATACGGAGTTAAATCTACCGTTGTGGCATCGTTTGTAAGCGAAAGATTATTTCCAGTAAGTGTCAAATCTTGTGCATCCGTTCCTGCTAAACTAGATAAATCTACTGTTGTTACATCGTTTGTAAGAGAAAGAGTTGTACCAGTCAAAACCAAATCTTGATTATCTGTATTGTCTAAATAAGGAGTTAAATCTACTGTTGTGGCATCGTTTGTAAGCGAAAGATTATTTCCAGTAAGTGTCAAATCTTGTGCATCCGTTCCTGCCAAACTAGATAAATCTACTGTTGTAGCATCATTAGTAAGAGAAAGTGTTGTACCAGTCAAAACTAAATCTTGATTATCTGTATTATCTAAATAAGGAGTTAAATCTACCGTTGTGGCATCGTTTGTAAGCGAAAGATTATTTCCAGTAAGTGTCAAATCTTGTGCATCCGTATTTGCCAAACTAGATAAATCTACCGTTGTAGCATCGCTTGAAAGGGATAATATAGTACCATTCAAACTCAAATCTTGTAGCTCATTCGAACTACTATTATCGGCTGCTGAAATAGTACTTCCCGAAATACTGATTCCACTTCCTGCTGCATAATTTCCTATTGTATTACTAGAGATAGTAAAATTAGGATATTCTCCACCAATATTGATATTATTTCCTGCTCTAAGTTCGACTACTTTATCTGGAGAAGTATTTACAACTTCATTATCTTGATTGATTTCAATTCCTTCGCCAGCTTCTAAGCTAGGAGGCAGATTTGTTTCTATTGTGAAATCTGGATAAGTACCTCCTATTTTCAAAAGTGTATCTAAAGGAGTTATAGAAACAATTTTATCTGGAGAAGTATTTTTTAGCGTAATAGTTTCTCCTAATTTTACGGTTGCTCCTCCTTCAATTCCTTCTTCTGTCTGAATTGTAATTGAATTTTCAGAAAGTTTGTCAGGAGAAATACTTCCATCTTCTATGTCTGTTATGGCTTGTATAATTGTATTTTGTACAATTTGTTCAATAGTTATTTCATTTCCCTCTTGATCTATTAAAGACTCTGCAACTTTTGCTTTTTCTGCATACCGAGATTGAAGAGCTAATGGTACGGATTGGATAGGAGAAGTACCGAAGAGTTGATAATTTTGATTTTCAATAGCTACTTCTATACGCAAGAAACGAGTAGTTTCAAACCAATCTACCTCTAAGAAGTTTCCTAAAATAGGATTTCCACCTCCTAATTGTAAATTAAACATACCTACATTTGAAGTAGTAGTTTGATGTTCTTCTGAATATAATATAATATCTGAAGAGGAAGATTCTAGCACACTAAATTTTATAGCAATAGCTTGATTAGCTAAAGGCTTTCCCTCACTATTTTTGATAACTGCTTGATAGTTTGTGGTTTGTGAAAAGCTGTAAGAGCAGTAAAAGAACAAAAACGAAATAAATATGATGCGAAAAAAGATAAGTAGTTTCATAGATACTAAAAGGTTAATGAGAAATTATTTCTAAGAAAGATACAAAAGTACATTTTATTTTTCTTTTTTTTGAAAAAATGTTAATAAATCTCACTTTTGTGCAATTTTGACTGATTTCTTTATATTTCAAAATGTATTTATCTCCATTTCTCTTAAAAATGATATAAATCATTTACCAATCAGTTCCAGTATTTCAATAGATTTCAATAAACAATCATTCCCAAAATACCAATTAGCATCATTACTTTACAAAATAAACTCAACTTTTTATAAGAATGTGATTTTTGATTATTCAATAAAAAAATAAAAATTCCTACCAAAATAATCATCAAAACTTTATGAATAGAAGTAGCAAAACTATTCATAGAAAAAAATACAGAACTAAGTAGTGAAATAATAAGCAAAACAGAAATCAGATTTAAAACTAAAATGCTTTTTCGTTTGCCTAACTGAACCACAGAAGTAAAGCTATTTTCAAAACTATCGCCTTCCAAATCTTCAAAGTCTTTGATAATCTCCCTATTCATAGAAAGCAAGAACGCCCAACTAGAAAAAAAGTAAACTGTACTAGGAATAGAATCAGAACTAAGAAAAGCAATCAAAACAATAGAAAAAGCAGTCAGAAAAGAAACAATAATTGGTTTAAAAACTCCTATCCTTTTGCTGTATTTTGCATAAAAAATAAGTAAAACTACACTTGAAGTAATAGAAATTCCAATTGAAAGAGAAATAACAAATCCTATAAATAAAGCTATTCCGAAAAATAAACTGCTCAAAACGTAAAGAAGATAAATATTTTTAGTGGTAAAAATTCCACGTTGAGGAGAATTTATCAAATCTATTTTTCTATCAAAAACATCATTCAAAATATATCCTGCTGCTGCACATAAAACGGTAGCCAAAATAAGGAGGTAAAAATCAATACAATTAGTTAATCTATTTTTTGTAAATAAATTTGAAATACAAAGTGAATGATTTAATAAAAAAACACTTGTAAGTGTTTGAGTAAGTGCGATTAAGAATAAATTGAGAGGACGTAACGAAGACAGAAACTGGAACAAAAAATTAAAAGAAGATGATAATAATTTCATAATCGTAAAAAATATTTGAAACTTGTGAGGGAAGCAAAACTTCCCCCTCAAGGCTTTCAACCAGCTATGAAAAAGCTTAGAAATTTTTTTGTACCAAGTACAAATGTATTTCTAATACCAAATGTATGATTTGATACTGATAATTGCAAGCTATTTCTTAAAAAAGGGTTAAAAAACTGAAATTATTTTTAGTTTTCTCTATTATTAGCCTTAAAACTCAATAAAAACCGTTTATTAAAACACTTTATTTAAGATTAAGGACAAATCTTTTTTGAGTAAGTTCTTACTGAATTGCTATAGATTTTAAATTTTCTGCTTTTACTCGTTTATTTTCTGCAGTTGTTATTTTCTTTACCAACAACAAAATCTACTAACTTACAGCCACATTAGTATGCTTTTCATAAGTCAGATTTGTTGCAATGACACTTTTTATTTCTGCTACGTGGCTCAAGATTGCTTGTTCGATTCCTGTTTTTAGGGTTATTGGAGATATTGAACACGACCCACATGCGCCAATCATTTCTACTTTTACAACTCCGTCTTCTGTGATTTCTATTACTTTTACATCTCCTCCGTCTGCCTTCAAATAAGGGCGAACGGTATCTAATGCTTTCTCTACTCTTTCACTTAGATTATTTTCCAAACTCATAATAGTTTTATTTTATACTAGTTTTTTATACTGATTTATAGTCAAATATAATCAATTTTAATGAATTTCTTTAGTTTTGCTTTCATTCTGTTTTCAATCCTCAATAAGATCGAAAACTCTCATTGAGGATAAAAAACAAACCGTTTAATTTACAAAAACAGCTTCTGTCGGATTTTGTTCTGCATTTCTTACAGCTACACTTTGCGCCAGTTTTTGGGCAATATCTTTAAATGTTTCGGTAACGATTTGAGATTGTGAGTCTAGATTGTCTTTTGCAGCTAACGGAATTCCTTCATCACCAGCTTCACGAATAGATTGTACCAAAGGAACTTCTCCCAAAAAAGGAACATCGTTTCGTTTTGCCAATACTTTTCCACCATTTTGTCCAAACAGATAATACTTATTTTCTGGTAACTCAGCAGGTGTAAAATATGCCATATTCTCTACAATTCCTAAAACAGGAACATTAATTTTGGGTTGCGTAAACATCGCTACTCCTTTTTGTGCATCCATTAAAGCCACTCGCTGAGGCGTTGTTACGATAACTGCACCTGTTACAGGAACAGTCTGAACCAACGTAAGATGAATATCACTCGTTCCGGGAGGAAGGTCAATAAACAAATAATCCAATTCTCCCCAGTCCGTATCTACCAAAAACTGCTTAAAGGCAGAACTCGCCATAGGTCCACGCCAAACAATAGCATCATCAGGAGGAGCAAGAAAACCAATAGAGAGTAGTTTTACACCGTGTTTTTCAAAAGGAACTATAATATAACGCTCTCCTTCTTGACGAACCCCAGGACGTGCCGTTTCACAATCAAACATAGTAGGAATAGAAGGGCCAAAAATATCGGCATCAATTAATCCTACTTTTGCACCTGTTTGAGCAAGCGCAACAGCCAAGTTAGAAGCTACCGTAGATTTTCCTACACCACCTTTTCCAGAAGCAACAGCAATAATATTTTTTACTTTAGGAAGAATAGAACCTTTTCTGACTGTAGTAACATTTGAGGTCATTTCTATCTGGCAACGAACACTTTCATCATACTTCAAATGAATTGCTTTTTCACAGTTAGTGCGAATAAGTTCTTTCAATGGACAAGCAGGAGTAGTCAAAACGACCGTAAAATGTACTGTTTGTTTGTCTGGTGTTTGTTCTATTGATATATTTTTTATCATTCCCAAAGTAACCAAATCTTTTTTCAAATCTGGGTCATCTACTGTTGAGAGTGCTTCTAAAATTCCTTCTTTCGTAATTTGTATAGACATTATTTGCTTTTTATACTACTTTTCATGACTGGTTGAATGATTATTTACAAAAATACAAAATAGGAAGGGAAAATCCTTATTTGAGTTTATAGATTTTGGTTTTTCACAAACCTATTCTTCTTCATCTTGTTTTTTATGCTTTTCTTTCAAAGAACCAGTTTTTGCATCTTGATTTCTAATTTTTTTATCATAAAGCGTTTTATCCAAAAATTTGTTTATTTCTTCGGCTTTGTAAGAAGTTACAATTTCGCCAAACTCATTGACGTGAACTTCTAATCCTTCCAATTCTGGATTTACTTTCGATTTTTTGTCTTTTTTCTTGCTCATAATTTTTTTTGATTTAAAATTTAATTTGTAATTCTAATAACTGAATAGCTCATAAATACGTTTCAAAAATATACGATAAATCAAGACTTTTTTGCAAATTGTTTGTTCCTAAATTTCAAATCTACTTAATTACTCTCAATTTTAATTTTAAATGGAAGTATTCGTAATCGGTTTTTTATTCTTTCTTGCGATGGTTACACTAACTATAGAAATCCTTTCAGGAACTATAAAATTTGGTGTAATCAGTCTTTTTCTAACTCTTTTCGGAACTGCTTTAACCCATTTTTTCTTTGGTATGGATGCTTCTCTTTGGACACTCGGAATTTCTTCTATCTTTAATATTGGTGCAATAACATATAGTGTTCGCTCCAAATCTTGGGAAAAATTTAGACAAAAACAAGTGATAGAAGGAAAACACGACGATAAAGACAGCGAACGAAAGTTATTTCTTTATCCAGAACAGATAGGAAAAACAGTTTCTAGTTTGAGACCCAATGGAAGAGTAAATTTTGATGGAGAAATATTCGAAGTCCGTTCTTTGAATGGGGATTTTATAGATGCAGGCAAACAAGTACAGATTGCAAAAATAGAATTTACCAAAATATACGTCGTTTTGGTTATCAGTAAAGAGTCTACTGATAACTTGATTTCATTTACAGAATAATTTAACCTAAGTAATTATTGTGAACAGTCTGTACATTTAGCAAGTCTTCAAATTTGGAAACAAACGTATTTGTATTAGTTTGATTTCACAATTATATAAAAAGGAAAAAAGTGCCGATTCAACAATCAACATTCAAAATACTTACCTTAAAGTGAAATAGAACCATTACATTTTAGCATATATTTATTACTTTTGTGAATAGTCAAAATTGCCAAAACATACAGGTAGTAAGTAAAAATATCACAATAGAAATTAAAATAGACATTAAAAATTAGAATGAAAATAGCACTCATTACAGGAATTACAGGTCAAGATGGCGCATATATGGCGCAACTTCTTCTCAACAAAGGATATGAAGTTCACGGTATCAAACGCAGAAGCTCACTTTTCAATACCGACCGAATAGACCATTTGTATCAAGACCCACACGTCGATAATTATCGTTTTAAGCTCCATTATGGTGATCTTACAGATGCTACTAATTTGATTCGTATCATTCAAGAAGTCCAGCCAGACGAGATTTATAATTTGGGTGCAATGTCGCATGTAAAGGTAAGTTTTGATATGCCTGAATATGTGGCTAATGTTGATGCTATGGGTACGCTGCGTATTTTGGAAGCTGTTCGGATTCTGAATTTGACCAAAAAAACTCGTATCTATCAAGCCTCTACTTCTGAACTTTACGGTTTGGTACAAGAAGTTCCACAATCTGAAACGACACCTTTTTATCCTCGTTCGCCGTATGCAGTAGCAAAAATGTATGGCTATTGGATTACCGTAAATTACAGAGAAGCGTATGGAATGTATGCCTGTAATGGAATTTTGTTTAATCACGAAAGTCCGATTAGAGGAGAAACTTTCGTAACTCGTAAAATTACTCGTGCAACTGCCAGAATTGCGCTAGGATTACAAGATCAAGTTTTTTTAGGAAATCTAAATGCGAAAAGAGATTGGGGACACGCAAAGGATTATGTAGAAGCTATGTATTTGATTTTGCAACAAGATACGCCAGAAGATTACGTAATTGCAACAGGAGTAACCACAACAGTACGAGATTTTTGTAGATTAGCGTTTGCCGAATTAGGAATTGAATTAGAATTTGTAGGTCAAGACGAAGACGAAAAAGGAATTGTAAAATCGTGTTCGAATCCAGAATATAAAGTTGAAATAGGGACAGAAGTAATTGCAGTTGATTCTCGTTATTTCCGTCCAACAGAAGTAGATTTACTAATTGGAGATCCTACAAAGGCACAACAAAAATTAGGTTGGAAACCAAAATATAATCTCCAACAACTTGTTACAGATATGATTTTGGCTGATGTAGAATTATTCAAAAAAGATAAATATTTGCAAGAAGGTGGACATAGAACTATGAACTATTATGAATAAAGTCAGAAGTATGAAGTTAGATTTTAGAAGTAAATACATAAGTCAAAAAGTATTCGTATTTCACTTCTGATTTCTTAAACCTAACTTCTAAATTTATTTTCTCTCTGCCGTTGTTGGTGTCCTTACCAACGACAAAAAAAAATAAAAAATGAAAATATACATCGCAGGACATCGTGGAATGGTCGGTTCGGCTATCAAAAAAGAGCTTGAAAAACAAGGGTATTCTAATTTTGTTTTTCGTACTTTGAAAAGAATTAGACCTTCGCAATCAACAAGTTGTAAATGATTTTTTTGAAGATCAAAAACCTGATTGGGTCTTTCTAGCAGCAGCTAAAGTAGGTGGAATTTGGGCAAATAATACCTACAGAGGAGAATTTATTTATGATAATTTGATGATGGAATGTAACATTATCGAAGCTGCACGACAAACAAATGTTAAGAAATTGATGTTTTTGGGTTCGTCGTGTATTTATCCAAAATTGGCGAAGCAACCTCTCAAAGAAGAGTATTTATTGACAGGACTTTTGGAGCAAACAAATGAACCTTATGCGATTGCCAAAATTGCAGGAATAAAACTCTGTGAAGCCTATAGAAGTCAGTATGATTGCAATTTCATTTCTGTAATGCCTACCAATTTGTTTGGAGAAGGAGATAATTATGATTTGATGAACTCTCACGTTTTACCTGCACTTATCCGAAAATTCCATTTAGGAAAATGTTTGGAACAGAACAACTGGGACGGAATTAGAAATAATCTACGTCATTTTTTGATAGAAGGAAAAGATATGAGCGAGCTTCCTGAAAACGAGATTTTGGAAGTATTGAATAAATATGGAATCCGTAAAGCTAAAAACGGAAATAATATTGAGGCAAATGTAGAAGTAGAGGTTTGGGGAACAGGTTCTCCAAAGCGAGAGTTTCTTCACGCTGATGATCTAGCAGAAGCCTGTGTTTATTTGATGCACAATTACGACGATCCAAGTCTTGTAAATATCGGAACAGGCGAAGATTTGAGTATAAAAGAACTGGCATTATTAGTAAAGAAAATCGTAAATTTTGAAGGAGAATTAGTTTTTGATACTTCCAAACCAGACGGAACACCACGAAAATTAATGAGTGTAGAAAAAATTAATAGTTTGGGTTGGAAACATAGAATTACGTTAGAAGAAGGAATCAAAAAAGTATATAAAAATGTACTTGCAGATATAAAAGTGTAAGAAATTATAACCTCGTTGACGGTTTCATTTGAACCTCAACAACGGTTTTTTTCAAAATTTGTTTGTATTTTAGCTTAGTGAAATTATAAAAACTAAAATTATAGAACACTAAAAAAATGCACGAAAAACAAACTATAAAATTACTTCTTACCGACGACCACCAAATGCTCTTAGATGGCATTCGTTCACTTTTAAAAAGAGAAAAAGACATTGAAATCATAGCAGAAGCGAATAATGGAAAAACGGCTTTAGAAATTCTACAGCAACAAGCCGACAACAATACTCCTATTGATGTTTTGCTGACTGATATTAGTATGCCTCAAATGGACGGAGTGGAATTGACACGATTAGCAAAACTTCGTTTTCCAGATTTGAAAGTGTTGGTTTTGACGATGCATAATGAACGAGCATTAATTGAACAGATTCTAGCAGTAGAAGCAGAAGGTTATATCCTAAAAAATATTGGTAGAAAAGAACTCATAAAAGCAATAAAAAAGGTAGCAGAAGGAAGTTCACATTACAGTCCAGAGGTTTTGGAGGTAATTATGCAAAAGAAAAACAGTAAAGACGAAAAAAACAGTTCTCTAACCAAACGAGAAACCGAAATTGTACAATTAATCTGCAAAGAATATTCAAGTGCAGAAATAGCTGAAACTCTTTTTATCAGTACAAGAACCGTAGAAACCCACCGAAAAAACATTCTCCATAAAATCAATGTCAAAAATGTAGTTGGGTTGATAAAATTTGCTTTTAAAAATCAGTTGGTTTGATAATTTGTTTATGGTATTACGATAAACTGAATTTTTAATACCATTGTTAGTGTTTTAGCGAAGCGACACCAACAACAGAATAAACACCATCACTATTTATAAACCAGTTTTTGGAAAATTCATTTAAAATTTGCTTTTTTAGAAAATAAAAATACATTTACTTACTTTTTTTATTTTCTTTTATGAAAACCGATACCTATCAAAAAAGCTATTTATTTTTGTTTAGTATTTCTCCTGTTCAGTCCTTTATCGAAAAGGCACGGAAAACACAAGATTTGTATGCAGGAAGTCATATTTTGTCCGAACTGACAAAAACAGGAATGAATCATTTCGAAACAAATCCTCAAACAAGTATCATTTATCCCAATAAAGAAAACGAATCAAAACCCAATCTTTTTTTAGGTAAAATAATAGTGGATATAAAAAGTGATAATCCAAATGAAAGAGAAGTTCTGAAAAAATTAGGAAAAACGATAGAAGAAAAAGTAAAAGCTCATTTCAAAAGTTTAGGCGAAACAGCATTAGAGGAGGCAAAAGATGACAAACTCTTCAAACAAAAGTCTAACAAAGAACTATCTCACGAGCAGAATATCAAAAATTTAGAAACCGAATTTTACAATCAAATCGACCATCACTTAGAAGTCAGTTGGGTTTTTGAGGAAATAAAAGAAAATAATTTTCAAAGAGCATATTCTTCTATTGTAGCTAATCTGGAAGCTGTCAAAAACTCCAAACGATTTGAAGCCTTTGCAGAACAAGGGAGAAAATGTTCGATAGATGGGAAAAATAACGCATTGTTTTTTGGAGAAAAAAGACCGAATTTTTTAGTTTCCACACAGAAAAACAATAGTCTTGTCGTTCGTAAATCGCTTAGAGAAAAAGAAGGATTAAGCGCAATTAGCTTTCTCAAAAGGTTTTATGAATCAGAAGAACAAAAGCGAGAACAAGAACCAAAACAAGAGCAGAAACAAAAACAATCTTTTCCTTCTACAGCACAAATTGCGCTTATGTATGCCGAACAGCAATTGAATAAAGACGAAAAAGCAAGCACGTATTTTGAAGAATTTAAAAAGATTTTCACTACTTCGTATGTAAAATATCATACAGGCAAAGAAAAAATTTCACTAGAAGGAAATAATTTAAAACCAGAAGATTGGATTTACGAAAAGCAGTTTGATTACCAATTATTATATCAAGAAAACTTCGAAACGCAAGTAGTTCAGAAACAACAATTAGAGTATTCAAAATCTCTTTTAGAAAAGCTTCAACCTTACTTCAAAGATAAATATTACGCTTTGTTGGCTTTTGATGGCGACAAAATGGGCGATATGCTGGCAGGAAATCTATTGAAAGACAAATCAAATACCGATTTAGAAAATTATCAAACTACGTTATCCAATCTTTTATCGGCTTATGCGAGTTCGGCTAAAGAAATTCTGAAAAAAGAAAAGTATAATGGTGCAGCCGTTTATGCTGGTGGAGATGATTTTTTGGGTTTTATCAATCTTCATTGTTTGTTTCCTGTTTTGACTTTGCTACGAAACACATTTGAAGAGAAAGTCAATCAACCTCTACAAAAACAATTTCCTTTAAAAGACAACGAAAACTTTAATTTTTCGGCAGGAATAGCCATTGCACATTACAAAATGCCGTTGGATATTGTCGTCAAGACAGCCAAAAAAATGGAACACAAAGCCAAATCGGAAGACGAAGGAAACCGAAACGCCTTTGCGATTGCCGTTCTAAAACATTCTGGAGATAGCCACGATACAGTTTTTAAATGGGGAAACAAGTTTGAAAATCTAAATGATATTTATGAAATAGTAAAAAGTCTGGAAAGTGATTTTTCTTCTAAATGGATTCAAAACTTAGATGCAGAATTTGCTTTGTTTGTAGATAAATCAAATCATTTTAAGCTAAAAAAAGAACTTCAACCTTTAGTAGAACAAGAAATGAAACGCCTCTTAAACAGAAGTTGTAATCTTTTTGGAGAAAAGAAGAAAAACGAAGTAGAAAAAATATATAGAATAGCTCAAAAATTACTTTCTGAAGAGAATGCGTATAATTTTCAAAATTTTATTCAGATGCTACATATTGCTCGTTTTCTTAGAAGGGAAATGAAAAATTAATTACGAATTATCAATTACGATGAAAAGCAATTTGTATTTGACTTCTTCGACTTTCAGTTATCCTGTATTCATCATCAAAATCACTCGCTAATCAGTTACGGCATTTTCTTCATCAAAATATAAAAAAATGGCTAATCAACTTCTTATCCGTATCAATCCTTTAGATGCTTTCTTTTTTCGTGATGCAAAACCGTTTGAAATGGGTGATGAGTCGTGGGCTGATAGTGTCTTTCCACCTGCGCCGAGTGTGATTTATGGTGCTTTGCGTAGTATTTATTTTATTGAAAATGATTTGTTGTATCTTTCAAAAGAGAAACTAAACGAGGAATTAAAAGACTTCAAAATAAAAAATATCTTTATTCAGTTGGGGGAAAAACAATATCTACTGCCTACAATGAATGACGTTGTGCAAGCAAAAAAAGATAAAAAAATATTCTTTCTAAAATTACAAGAATTACGAGAAACAGAAAAAGATAAAGAAGATAAAGAAGATAAAGAAGATAAAGAAAATGAGAAAAATAACAAAAACGAATTAATCAGTTCTTCCGACGACAAACAGTTGCTTGTAAGTCCTTTGAGAGCTACACAAATAGAGGGTTTTGTAGATACAAATTCGTATTCCGATTTATTAGAAAAAAAGACAATAACAGCAGAAAAAATAATAGATGATTTGATTATAAAAGAACCCAAAATTGGATTGGCTAGAAACAATCAAACACACGCCAGCGAAGAAGGAAAATTATATAGAGTAGAAATGCAACGTTTTGATACACAAAAATACGATGCCATACAGTTTGTAGTAATCTGTGAAAATCTACCTTTAAAACAAGGAAACTACATTTTCGAAAACAGGAGGAGAAGGCAAAACATTTTCTTACTCCATAGAAAAAACAATTCCAGAAGAGATAGAAAAATTGAATTTGAAAACAGAAATAACAGAACCAAAAAATAAAGAAGCAAAAATCTTTCGTTTGTGTCTTGCTACGCCAGCCCTATTCGAAAAGGGAAGCATTCCGAAGTGGTTAGATAAAGAAACAGGAATTGGAGAACCAAATAAAAACTCTGATTTGAAACTAAGATTAATCACTAGCTTTTTAGGAAAATCAATTTCTATTGGTGGATTTGATTTGAAAGAAAGACAGCCAAAAAAGATGCACAAATACGTGCCAGCAGGAGCAGTTTATTATTTTGAGATTTTGAAAGGAACGATGGAAGAAGTCATCAAAACGTTTCACTCAAAATCTGTTTCCGAATTAGAAACAGACAAACAAGGCTTCGGAATTGCGTATGTAGGTTTTGAAGTAACTGGTAAGTAGTAATTAGTTGAATGAAAAATAGAGGTGCATAACAAATTCTGCTGTTGTTGGTGTCGCTTCGCTAAAACACCAACAACGGTATTTAAAGGTTTGATTATTCCTACTTTTAATGAATGGCTTAGACAGAATAGACGTTTCAATCAAAGAGATAGCACAAACCGAAATCACATGTATCATTTAGCAGGACTTTTGGCGAGTAGGTTAAGAACTTTTGATAAGTTAGAAAATAATGAATAATTGTTTCGTCGGTAATTGTAATTTTCCTTATTCCCCAATTCCCATTCCCTAATTCCCAATTCCCATTTCCCCATTTCCCAAAAATGAGTTTACTAATAAGTTATGATATTGAAGACAATTATTTACGCAAAAAAATTGCTGATTATATTATCGATGCAGGATTTGCAAGAGTGCAATTTTCTGTCTATATTGGTACTGTAAATGAAAAAGCTACGCTACAAACAATAGACTGGCTCAATAAAGTACCTGCTCACAAAAATTGGAAAGCTAATGACAGTATTTTGGTGTTGAGTTTTACAAATCAACAACTCAAAAATATGCTTATTTTGGGAAATCCAAAATGGAACAAAGACGACCTAAGTGATGATAGACACACACTTATTTTGTAGAAAATAAGAATGAAAATCTATTGCAAAACGCTCTTTGAAATGTAAAGTAAAAAATAAACTTTGTGTTTGAAAGTGCAAAAAACACCGTATTTTTTGTGAGTAAATAAGGCTCTAACTCATTCATTTACAACATATTACCGAAAGGTAAGGGTAAGACACCATTCCAATTATAGCAGGGACTGCGACTCTCTAAGACTTCTTTTTCTTGCGCATCAATCGTCTGGTAAGACACCATTCCAATTATAGCAGGGACTGCGACCAACGTATCATACATTTGCGTGGTCAACGTATCGTGTAAGACACCATTCCAATTATAGCAGGGACTGCGACTTTTAGAAGCTAAATTCCCTAGAATTTCATTAATAGGTAAGACACCATTCCAATTATAGCAGGGACTGCGACGTATGTGTCTTAGAGCAAATAAGAAACTCCACCACAAGTAAGACACCATTCCAATTATAGCAGGGACTGCGACACTTTTGCTTTGGCTTCAGAAACTTTTTTTTGATCAAGTAAGACACCATTCCAATTATAGCAGGGACTGCGACTCTTGATAATAGGAGGGAGACGTGTTTGCAAATTTGTAAGACACCATTCCAATTATAGCAGGGACATTTCAGTTACCAGTAAACAGTTATCAGTAACCAGTGAATACAAATACAGAAAAGCTATTTTTGTAGTTTTTGTATTATAATTTAACTGGTTACTGGTTACTACTTACTGGTAACTGTAAAAAAGTTATCAGTGAATACAAATACAGAAAGGCTATTTTTGTAGTTTTTGTATTATAATTTAACTGGTTACTGTAAAAACAACGGTAGTAAAGATTTGAAAACTGTTCTGTTTTTCTACCGTCAACGAGACTTCGTCGTCGTTAAGGAGAAAGAAAAGGACAAAAAAACAGACCTATAAAATTTTATAGGTCTGTTTTTTTTGTGTTTAAATTTATTCAACTGGTAACTTTTGCCGTTGTCGTTGTCCTCACCGATGACATTATTTATACACGATACATAAAACTTCTCCAACTATAACTTCCAAAATCTTCAATGGGAGGTTGTAGTGCTTCATCTAAAAGCTCGTCTAATCGTATTTTTTCTGGACTGTGTTGTCCTAAAATATAGCCTACAAAATTTATTTTTCCTTGAATTTGTTTTTGATACTCTTCTACCCAATTGGTATGTAGCTTTCCTTGTTGGTTCTGAACAAGCAGAGTAGATTTTAATTTTTCAATTTCGTCTTCTATTTCAGGAATAAAGGTAGACGGCAGCCGAACTTCTTTATTTTCCAAAATAAGTCCTGTAATTTCTTTTGGTTCATCTTTTTGATAGAGCTTTATTTTTTTCTCATTTACCTCAAAATCATTTTGTAGAATAATAATTTTGAAATTTTCTATCAAAGCAGGACTTATTTTTTCTTTGGAAGAAATGGAAATATCATCGGCATACCGACTAAGTGTAAGGTTTTTGCGCTGGCAGTATTCCAATAAATCAGCATCTAGTTTTCGTGTTGCAAAATTGGAAAGAACGGGCGAAGTAGGCGTTCCCATTGGCAGACGACCACGAAAAGTCTTTAGCTACCCTTAGAGTTTGGAGTAAGCAACTGATGTTACGCAACATCAAAGTTTAGAGAAGTTTAGACGAAACCCACGAATTTATTCGTGGGGAAGTAACCACTACTTTTTACATGAATCTACTTTTCCATTTTATTAAAATTACTCCTTTTATTTTAGAATAGAGTAGAAACAAAAAAACGAAGAAGGTGGTGGTAGCTTCCACGAATAAATTCGTGGGTTTCATGTTAATTGCGTAATATCAGTAAGTAAGAGTTTATATTCTGTACATTTCTATTTCCTCAAAGTTTTTGACAGTATAAAATAAAAAATGACTTTTTGTAAAAAAAATGTCATTACTAGTTATGAAAACGAAATATTTTTTTTATATTTAAAATTCTTAATCGCACCTTAAAAGGTACGGTACATTTTCTCACGCTAAAGCGTAAGCTACATGAAACTTCGCTATCTCCGTATGGATTTTGATTTGCCTATTTCTGTTAAAAAAATAGGTGCTTTTCGTGGTGCAGTAGCTCGTAAGGTAGGAACAGAACAGGTTCTTTTTCATCATCATTTGCCTTCTGAAACTGAACCAAATGCTGCTGTTACTACTGAAGAAACAAAAGATAGGTATTTGTACCGTTACCCACTTATTCAGTACAAGCGTTTGTATGGAAAAGCTGCTATTATTTGTTTGGGAGATGCCGTAAACGAAATTCATCATCTTTTTGAAGATAGTAATTGGGAAATTGAAATAGGAAATTCTACTATTCCATTAAAAATAAATAACTTGAAACTTAGTGAGTGTAATTTAAGAGTTTATGAAGGCGAAAAACAGAATTATACCTATTCTATTCAAAACTGGCTCGCTCTGAATCACGAAAATTACGAAATCTATCAAAATACGTCTTCCCTCAAAAAAAGAATTGAGCTTTTAGAAAAAATACTGACAGGAAATCTTATTAGTTTTGCTAGTGGTATAGGTTGGCAAGTAAAAAAACGTTTTGAGTTAGAAATTCAAGAATTGCAACCTCATTATACGATGTCTTACAAGAAAACAAGACTGACTGCTTTTAGTCTGACCTTCCAGACCAACTTGTTTTTACCTAATTATATTGGTTTGGGAAAAGGTGTAAGTAGAGGATTTGGAATGATAAAGTTTTTGAAAAAGTAGCATACGCTTTAGCGTGTGAGTTTTGTACTGAATGCTTTAGCTTTCAGACGTAGTTTGAATCTAATACAAATTTAAAGTGTTATGAAAAGATATATTTTCGTTTTGTTGGGAATACTGCTTTGTTTTTCTTCTTTAGCACAAACGAATGCAGAGATAAAGAAGGAATATATTGAGGTAAAGAAAGAAATCTCAAATTTAAAAAATCAAATAAAAACAAAAGATAGCTTGATTGATTCGCTTATTCATAGAGATAGAGCGTGGAAATATATGTTTGAAGGTGGAGGGTTTAAAGAAAGAATAGAGTCAGAGAATAAGTTTTGGACAGCTGAAGCGAAAGATTTTCAAGCAGAAGTGAAATCTCAAAATACGTGGATAATAATAATTGTAGGAAGTGTAGGTACGATTACATTATTAGCACTAGCATATTTTTTCCTTGAATACAAAAAGAGGGTAAAAAAAGAACTCAATAAACAAGTGGAGGCAACAAATAAGGAATTATTAGAAAAAATTCAAAATGTAAAGAAACAAATTGATACAGACCATAAAAAAATGATTGAAGACATGGAAACTGAAATCATAGCAAATTTAGCAAAAATTGCAGAGTCAAGTCCAGAACAGATGACAAAGATTATTTTAACTCAAAAAGAAGATGTAGAATTAAAAAATACTATTTCTATTGCCGTACTTATGAAATCAAATGAATCTCAAGATTTTTTGAAACGTTTCTTTAGCAATTATAAATTCAATGAAAGTAAAATAAAATTTTTTAACGAAAAAAATTACAGAGAAAAAATAAATGAAGTTAAGGAGCAAGATGTCTTATTAGTTTATAATAATGATACTAAACTAAGTACACAACCAGAGGAAATAGAAGAATATATTTCACTTTCCGACAATTTGCCTTGTTTTTATTTTGGTAAGAATATAAGAGCAGAAAAGGGAATAGATAATTTTGCTAACTCCCCTGCTACACTTTATATTCAATTTTTAGCACTCCTTCGCCACAAAAAATTAATGATGTAAAGCCCCCTCTGTTCGTAGCGTCACGCTAAGAACTTATTAAAACTAAAAGCGTCACGCTTGTATTATATGAATACAAAGCATAACGCTTAAACACATTTTCAAGTTTGTAATACAACAATTTGTACCATCAATTTTTTAAGATTTTTCCTTTTCTTCTTCCTTCCGTTTTTGTTCTTCTTCTTTCTTCTCAAACTCCTCTTTATCCTTCTTCAAAACTCCATTGATAGCTGTTTTAGGATTTACTTCTTTATTATTTCTGCTATTTTCCGAATTATCAGAATTACTACTTTTGTCTTCTTGAATAAAAATTCTTTCTTTAGACAAATAAATTCCGTCTTCTAATTCAGCTACATATTTCAACAATTTTTCACGAATATCACAATGTAAATCCCACGCTCTAGAAGGGTCTTTTGCACTACATAAAGCACGCATTTCGATTCCTTCTTTTGAGCTTCCAGTTACTTGTAGTTTTGGTGGTTCTTTCTCATCATAATTATCCGAACTCTTTAAAAGCTCCGAAAATTTCGTTCTTACCTTTTCTACATCAATATTAAAATCAGCATAAATTAAAATTGGTTTCATCAGATGAGGGTCATTCATAGACCAGTTTTCAAAAGGCTCTGTGATAAAATGTTTTAGAGGAACAATTACTCTTCTATCGTCCCAAGTTTTGATAATCAAATATGTAAAACGAATATCTTCTACCGTTCCGTACTGACCTTCAAAAAGTATTGTATCGCCAATCCGAGCAGGTTTTGTGATGGCAAGCTGCATTCCTGCAATAATATTTCCGAGTGTACTTTGTGCCGCAATACCCAAAACCACCGTCGCCACACCAGCAGAAGCCATAAGCGAAATACCTAAATTTTGTAAAGATTCGAATTGAGAAAGCACCAAACCAACACCAATACCAATAATAATAAACGTAAAAACACGACGAGCAACCGAAATATGAGTAAGAAAACGCCTAGATTCCAAATTCTCCTCGTCCGAAATATCGCCTACTTGTGTTTCCGAAACTCTATCAATAAAGTATTCAATTACTCGTAAAATCAGCCACGTAAAACAACCAATCACAACAATCAACATAGAAGCATAAAAAATAGGAGAAAACGAACCTGAAATAGACAGGAAATTATTCATCACAAAATAGAAAATCAAAACTCCTATCGCTAATGAAATTGGAGTAGCTATTTTATCACCTATTTCTTCTACCCAATGTTTGTCCGATTTATTAACAAGTTTGTTAATTATATAAGCAATCAGTTTTCCCAACAAATAACACAAAATAGCAAAGACTATCAAGCCTATTATTTTCCAAGCTTGGATTCCTAAAAACTCTACTTCTGCCCATTCTGGAACAATACGGTCTAGTTTGGAAGGGCCATATTCTTTATATAAAAGTTCGATATTCTCAACCGAATTAGCAGAAATTACCCACAGAGGAGCTTCATCTTTTATTTTTACTCTATCCAAACGAAGCGAAATAGTTCTTCCATTCAAATTAAGCGAACCAAAACGAATACTCTTTTGTGCTTTTCCTGCAATAGACTTTTTTCCTGCTCCTGCTTGATTTATTTGTGCATCGGGTCGGTCTGGAAGGTCGTCCCAATTTATACTCACTCGTTTGTCGATTACATACCCTAATTTTTCGGCAAGAGTAGCAGCTTTTTCAGTCTGAATTTTTTGAGGAAGAAGGTTTAAGTTTAAAGCATGTGCAGCCAGTTCATATTTTTGTTCTCTATAAGACAACAGAAAATGTTCCATTGCAGCCTGTGGAGTTTGAAGATTAATAAACTCTTCTGATTTGGGTAATCCTTTGTTCAACTGTTTGATATTGAAGTAATAATCGCTGTATTCTCCAATAAAAGAACGGTCGTTATCACTTTTTAATAACGTATCTACTAAAAAATCTTTTTCGGGTAACTCTTCTTTTTTCTTACTTGTATCTATAGTATCATTTTGAGCAAAACCAGAAAGAGGAAAATAAAATAAAGAAAAACAAATTGCTATAGGAACAAATATACTTTTGAGGAATGAAAAATGAAGGTTGTAGTGAATAAAAAATGTCATTACAAAAGGTTTAGTCTAATAAAATGGGTAATCTAATTCTATCTAACAGACTTTAGTAGTGATAGTTCAGAATTTGTTTTTTTAGTTTTGAAAATTGCTAAATCAAGTCATTACATAAATTGCGTAGTTGCTTGATTTATAAAGCGATATTAATTCCTTTTGGAGTTGGGAGCAACAGCTAGTTATACACCCTATTCCCTTGCCCTACTTTCAAATAATACTTCCATTGATTTCAATTCTCTTAGACCTAATACACAAACAGGAAGTATGGAGCTGCAATACAAACCAGTGGGATTGGGAGCAAATATAGGGTTCTTGATGGCTAATAAAGATTCAAGATTTGGAATAAGAGAGATTACTTTTTCTTATCAACGAATTATAAATCAAGCACAATGGTCATCTGAATACGCAACTACACAAAATGCACCTACTGAAAGAGGACAAAATATATTTTCTCTAACTACTCGTTTTCATCTTCTTAGAGGACAGTTTAATTAGAAAACGAATCTTGTTTTGTTTTAGATAATAATAAACGCAGACAGTATCTGCGTTTTTTTTGTTTTCATAAAATTTGTTCTTTTTGAATTTGAAATTTACTCAAATCTCATAAACCACCCTAACTTGATATTGCGAAAAATGATGTTTTACTTTATCAAAATCCTTTGTAAATCCCAAAATAAAACCTCCTCCACCTGCACCACAAAGTTTCAAATAATAATCATCGGTTTGCAAACCATATTTCCAAAGTGGACGGTACAAAGACGGAATCATAGGCTGAAAATTCTTATATTGAAAATGAGATAAATCACTTAAATTCTTAAACATAGCTTCCAAATCATTCGCTAAAAAAGTCTTGATACATTTGTTATTTAACGGAATAAACTCATTCTGACACGCATCTGCAAATTCTTTATTCTTGCATTTTTCTAAAAAAAGATTTACTAACGGTTCAGTTCTTCGTGGTCTGCCTGTGTTTAGTAAAAATACGGCTCCTCTTGTGTTGTCATCTTTATCTTTGCTTGCTTCAAAATCTGGAATTTCTGTAACCTCAATATGTTGCTTGCTTTTTATTAATAAAGGCATATTCAAATAACAAATCAAAGGGTCAAAACCCGAACTTGCACCGTGAAAATGACTTTCCATTTTAGCAAAAACCTTCTTTAAATCAGTAATTTCCTCTGTCGTCGGAACTCCGTTTGCAATCGGTAATTTTTTGCGAGCATAACGCTGGTACATTGCAGCCGTCAATGAACCCGAACTCCCAACTCCAAAACCCTGTGGAATGGTAGATTCGAAAAACAGACCTTGCTCTAAATCAAAATCTAAGGAAGTAAAATCAAAAGAAATAGGAAAATCTTCCTCTTTTACAAGTTCTTTGAGATAATCAACAAAAGTTCGAAGCTCTTTATTTGACTGTAAAATCTTTGAAGAAACTTGTGTTACATTTTTGAAAATTAGTCTTCCCTGAAACAAATCATACGGAAGAGCAAGTCCCATGGCTTCGTGGATAATGCCGTACTCACCAAAAAGGAGTATTTTTGAGTTAAAAAAAGGAGATTTCACTATAAATTTAGAATTTAGAATTAATTACGAATACAATTACCACTAAGGCATAGAGAGAATAAACAGTTTCACAAGATAATGAAAAAGATTTTTTGTATCAACTGGTTACTGGTTACTATTTACTGGTAACTGATCCTTTAGATATTTACCATTGACACAAAATGGTTTTAATTCATTTTCTATGAAATCAATACATTCTTTTTCATACTTTTTAGGGTACAAAACATGTACATTTGCACCTGCATCAAGCGTAAAACAAATGGGAACGTTACTTTCTTGTCTATATTTCTGAATTTTTTTGATAATCGTTAGCGTTCCTGTTTCCATCAAAATAAAAGGAGGAGAACTACACATCATGAGTGCATGCAAGACGAAAGCCTCATTTTCAACTACTTCAATAAACGTTTCTGTATCGCCTTTTTCCAAAGCAATTATCAATTTTTTTAAGTTCGAATGTGCTAGTTCGTAACGAGTTTCTGCAAAAGGATTATTTTCCATAAGCGCATGACCTGCACGACTAGAAACACTTTTTTCTTCTGCTGAAACAATCAAAATCGTATCTTGATAATTCTGAAAAATGTCGTGAATGGGTAAAGAATACGGACTAGCAAACAAATCAGATGAGTTTTTGATAAATTCTGTTTTTCCCCACGTCGTAATCGGAATGGTAGAATAGACAGAACGAGCAGCACTTCCAGAACCCAAACGAGCCAAAAAAGAAGCTTTATGATAAAATTCTTCTTCGTTTTGCAACGTATTCAAAAGAACTTTTTCCAACTCACACAAACACAACGCTAAAGCTGCCATACTAGAAGCTGAAGAAGCAATTCCAGCCGAATGAGGAAACGAATTTTTTGAGTAAATTTTGAAATGAACGAATCCTAAAAAGGGTTGAGTAGGCAAAAGACTTTCCAAGAATTTATGTATTTTTTGTTCAAACTTTTCATTTTTCTGTTCTTCAAACCAAAATTCTAAAGAAATTTCTGATTTTGATTCGTCTTCTGATTTTGATTTATACTCTAGTTTTGTTTCTGTAAAAGCGTTTGTAAGCGTAAAACTTAGCGAAGGATTATTGGGAAGCTGTACTCCGTGTTTGCCCCAATATTTTATAAGAGCGATATTTGACGGACTTTTGTGAGTAATTGTTCCTTGTTTTTCTTCTTTTGATAGGAGAGAAGTTTCTTTAAAAAAATTGGTGTCTGTTACAGAAAAATTCATAGAAAATTGAAATAGTTGTAAGTGATAAGTTATTAGTGATAAGTGGAAATACATCTATTCCTCAAAAACTAACTCAACAAAAGAACAAAGTTAATTATCAAAATGGATAAATGCTTTTTTTTAGTAAATGTTTTGAGAAAAATTATTCGTGCAATTTGAAGCACGTAAAAAACAAGTTGATAGATACTGTGTTGATACTTTATTGATTTATTTTGATTTTTCGAAATTTTAGATTTCTTGATTTTAAGGTTTGTGTTGTTTTTATAAGGTTTTGTTTATATTTCCGTTATAAAGCTATAAAATCTTGAAGGTAAAATTTTCAAAAACAAACGAGAGATAAACTCAAATTATCTATACTACTCTATTTAATATTCGGTAAAACTTATGAACTATTTTTTTTGTGCTATAAACCATTTTGTTAGTTCAAAATTGTTTCAAACCTTATCTATACTCCTTTTTTATTCATTTTTCTCTTTTGTTTCTGCTCAAACAGAAGAAAGAATTGAAGTAAGCGATAATGAAATAAGTGTAATGGAATTTGTTTTTGAGAAATCTAAATCGCCTACCCTAAAAGAAGACGAATTTCCGAAAAAAGCAATACAAATTTTATCAAAACATGAATCAATTACTTCATATAAATTAAAGTACGATGTCGAAATTGCACTTAATTCTGAAAAGGAAGATAACTATACTATTACGTTTATTTCTAAAGAAGTAACTGAGGGAATGTATCGTAATTTTTCGATAGCAGATTATTTATTGCCAGAGCAAATTAGTTTTGATGTAACATGGGGACACAAAACAAAAGATGGAAAAACAGATAGCCGAACCATAAAAAAAGAATTTTCCAGAGTAGAGTTTGACATTAATCATAAAACAAGCGTTGATGTTTCGTTTCCACTTACAGCAGATTTTCGTCCTATTTTGATAGAAAATATTATATTTCATTATGGAGATTTGCAGGAAAGAGGACTTTCTTCAAGAGTAAAATTAATTGATGAATATTATAACGAATCACAGAAAATAGAAGGCTTTTTAGTTGATTTGAATGCTATCCAAAAAGAGCAAGGAATTGAATCTAATTCTAAAAAAGGAGAGGAAGCAAAACAGAAATTACAGCCTATAGAAAATGCTATTCGCAAGCTAGATGCCTACGCACAAGAACTTATTACTGAAGATGAAGACCCTGTAAAACTCCGTCAACAACTTAGCAAACTCAAAACATCTTATACTCAAACTCGTGCTATGCTTTTTGCTGCAACAGCAGAATCAGAAAAAATTTGTCAAGAAGAATATCAGAAAGGAAAGCAGTTTTTGGAAGATGGAAAAGGTAATTCGGCTCAATTAGCTTTTAGTTCTGTCTTACAAAAGTGTCCTACGCATATTCCTTCGCTTATTCTTAGAGCGCAATTATTTTATCAAGAAGGAAATTTTGATAATGCTCGTCAAGACCTTTCACACCTTCCAAAAGGCAAAGAGCTAAATTCTGTTTTGGAGAAAGATAATGATTTACAGATTTTTATAGAAAGTGTTTATTTTGATTTATTTGCGTTTTTTATCCGAAAAGGAGATTATGCTTCCAAAAACTTAGAATTTGATGAAGCCTTTAGTTTTTTCTCTCAAGCAAAAGAAATATGTGAAGAAAATCCGTTTCTACCAAATTGTAATGAGCAGCTTTTGCCACGATTAGAAAATGCCAAAAAAGACCAATTAGAATATTTAGATGCACAAATTAGAAATTCTTTGTACGAAAATAATCTATCTGAAGCTGTTGGGTTTGTAGTAAAATCAAAAAATATTCTAACTATTTCAGGAAGTGAACAAGAACCAGAAGGAGAATTGAAAAATCATGCTGACGTTCTGACACAGAAATTAGACAAGCGAATGAAGGATGCGATTATTATTCAAAATTGGGAAGAAGCTATTGAAGCCTTAGAGCTAAATGTAGGATTAAAAACAGGTCTTACTTATTCAGATTCTACTCTTTTTTGGAAAGAAGTAGGACAGAATATTGAGAAACAACAACAAAAAGATTTATTGATTTATGCGACAGCTCGTTACTCACAACTCAGTTTGCCCATCACAAATTCACTTTTGAAGCGTCTTATTCAAACCGATATTTCGAAAAATGAGTGGCAACAATTGGGTCAAGACATTGGCAAAAAAGATTATTACCTTCAACCAACTGCAAAACCAGAAGAAATTATTACAAAATATAGTTTGTTAAATCCTTCACTTGATAAAAATTTTCAAAAAGGGTATTTTCAGGTTTGGAAAGAATTGGGGAAGGAATAGCACTTTTAACGAACGGTTTTTAACGAACGGTTCGCTTTAAGCGAACCGTTCGTTTTTTTGTTTTTATTTACAATCTACTCAACTTCTCAACAGCTTTCTCCAACGTTTCATTATTTTTAGCAAAACAAAGACGTAGAATTTTAGTAGAATTATCGTTCTCATTTTGATAAAAAGGAGAAATTGGAATTGTGGCAACACTTATCCTTTCGGTTAAATAAATAGCAAAATCGGTATCTTTTTGGTCGGAGATTTTGGAATAATCTATAAGTTGAAAATACGTTCCTTGTGTTGGAGTGAAACTAAAATTGGTTTGAGTGAGCAGACTACATAAATAATCTCTTTTTTCCTGATAAAAATCGGCTAAATGAATATAATTTTCCTCATTTTTTAGAAATTCTGACAAAGCAACTTGAATTGGCGTAACGGTACTGAAGGTAATATATTGATGAATTTTGCGAAGCTCTGCCGTTAATTTTTTTGGAGCAACCACATAACCCACTTTCCAACCTGTTGCATGAAAAGTTTTGCCAAACGAAAAGACAGCAAGCGAACGTTTTCTAAGGTTTGGATAAGAAAGCACGCTTTCATGTTTTTGACTATCAAAAATCAAATGTTCATACACCTCATCACTAATTACCAAAATCTGACTTCCCTCTAAAAGTGAATCTAGTTTTTGTAAATCTTCTTTTGTCCAAATTGTACCTGTTGGATTGTGTGGCGTATTGAAAATTATCAAACGAGTTTGAGGAGAAATAAGTCGTTTTAAATGGTCAAAATCGGGTCTAAAATCTGGTTCAGTCAGAGAAACACGTCTTACAATTCCTCCCTGAAGTTCGATCGCAGGAACATACAAATCATACGCAGGTTCGAAAATAATTACTTCATCATTCTCTCTTACTGTTGCAGCAATGGCAGCAAAAATTCCTTCCGATGCACCAGAGAGAACAGTAATTTCTGTATCTGGATTTGGATAAACGCCATACATTTTTTCTATTTTTTGAGCAATTTGTTCACGCAACGGCATAAAACCAGCCATGGGAGCATACTGATTAAAATTATTGTTCATCGCCTTTGTAACTTCTTTTATAAGATTTTCATTGACTTTAAAGTCTGGAAAACCTTGAGAAAGATTAATGGCGTTGTGCTTTTGTGCAAGCGCAGACATAACCGAAAAAATAGTTGTGCTTACTTTTGGAAGTTTTGTTGTAATCAAGTTTTAGGGAATGGGGAATGGAAATTAGGGAATAGAGAAAAGAAAGATAAAAAAAAACTAATTCTCAAAAATATAAAAAACCCTGTCCAAACCAGTTACAGATTGATATTTTATCATTTCTAAGGATTTGTAATGACACGATTCTTTTATTAGGTGCATATCTTCCTCGTAAGGCATATAAGCGTCAAGCGTTCCCCAATCCATTTCCACACGAATGTAATGTTTGTTGATTTTCATTCCGACAAACTTAATTTTGTCTTGTGGAGCTTCTACAAATAGTTTTCCACCTGTTTTGAGGTATTTTCTAATTTTGCAAATAGAATCTCGCTGTTGTTCGAGGTTTTGTTCTAATATTCCAGACCAAAGCCACAAAACGGCATCTACTTTTTCAGGTAAGTTTAAGTCGTCGATATCTTGATGAAGCATAAACAAATTCTCATTTTTATACTCTCTTTCCATATGATTTACAAAAGATTCTACTCTTTCGATACCATAAATTTTACCTTCAAAACCACGTTCTAAAAGCTGATCAACGGCTCTTCCATAGCCTACTCCTAGCTCTGCAATAGCTTTACAGTCTTTTATTTGAGGATAAATTTGGTCAATATCCACACCTGTATCAAATCCTGTAACGCCTGCAAGTTCTTTGAATTTTTCTATCTGAATATTTCTATAAAAATCAATGTTGGCTAATGTCATAATTGCATCTTGAAGTAAAAAAATAGACTAATTAGTATAAAGCAGTATAAAAGCAGTACAATGGAATAGCAAATTTAGTATTAAAAATGAGAATATGTTAATTTTCTATTGAATTTCTACTAAAATTACTAGACAGAGTACAAGTTACTTCGCTTTTTTGTCTTTTGCAATTCTGACAGTACTTTCGTCTTCCAAAGTTTTCGAAATGGCATTATAAGGAGCGACAACTACCTGCTGTCCTTCTTCTAATCCACTCAAAATTTCTATATTATCAAAATCACTCATTCCAGTTTTTACTTGAATCATCTTTACTTTATTATCTCCATCTTTTACAAAAATTACTTCTTTCATTTTATCCTCTTCGTTTTTTCCGTTTTGAGGAGTTTCTTTTTTAGGTTTTCCTCGTGGAGAATCTTCATTATTTTCTATTTCTTCATTATTATACTTGCTATTTCTGACCGTAACGGCAGCCAAAGGAACAGCCAGCGCATTATTTTTTCGGTTGGTAATAATCTCAACACTTGCAGTCATACCGGGTAAAAACGGAAATTTTCTTTTTTCTAATAATTCTTTATACGAACCTCTGTTCATTCTAATTTTTACTTCAAACTCCGTAACTGCATCAGCCGTAACCGTTTGTAGATTATTAGCAGATCTTGAAATATAAGTAACAATTCCTATAAATTTTTGGTCTGGATACGCATCTACTTCCACATAAGCCGTATCATTCATTTCAATTCTGATAATATCATTTTCATTTACATTTACTCTCACTTCCATATTTTTAAATTCTGCAATACGTAAAAGTTCTGTTCCTGTCATTTGTACAGTTCCCACAACACGCTCGCCTTGTTCTACTTTTAGAGAAGAAATAATTCCACTTTGAGGAGCAAAAATATTGGTTAAAGATAAATTTGCTTGCGCTTCTTCTAGTGTTGCTCTAGCACCTTGAAGTGAATATCTGGCACTTTCAACAGTTTTTTCGGCAGCTTTAAGTTCTGACTCAGCTACTTTGAAGGTCGCTTCGGCAGCTTGAAAATCTTGTAGAGAAATTATTTTGTCGTCGTAGAGTTTTTGTTGTCTTCCAAAATCTGCTTTTGCTCTAAAATATTGTGCTTTTGATTGTTGCAATCTTGCGTTGGCTTGTTCGATGTTTGCGCCTTGAGAACCCAAAGAGGCACGAGTTCTATCAACGGCAGTTTGATAAGTATCTGGACGGATTTTCAAAAGTAATTGTCCTTCTTTTACAGAATCGCCTTCTTTTACCAAAAGTTCAGTAATTTCTCCTGATACATCTGGCGATAATTTTACTTCTACTTCTGGATAAATTTTTCCTGATGCGCTTACTCTTTCGATAATTTGAGTGCGTTTGACAGGAGAAAATTCTACTTCAATTCCGTCTTTTGCGCCAAACCAACCCATTTTTTTTCCTGTTATGCCCAAAACTACAAGCAAGACGACAACACCAATAATGATAAAAATATTTTTATTAGACATATACAAAGTTAGAATTTAGAAAGTAGAATTTAGAATGAAATACAGCTTTTTACGAAACTGCTAAAAATAGAATGAATTAACGGTTCGGCAAGTGAGTTGTTTAATTTCTTGAAAAATTACAGTAGATTTTACTTATTTTTTTTCTTAAGTCTGGTTTTTATATAAATTCTTAACAATAGAATTGCAAAACCTCCAAAAATGGCTAATTTTGTTCTATCAAAAAATAAATAGCTAGTTTGACTGATCAAACTTAAAATTTCTACAAAACAAGATATGAGTCAAAAAACAACTTTACGCCAATTTCTCAAAAATAACGAAGCAAATCTTCCTGCTCCAGTTTCCGAATTAGACCATTTATTACATTCAATTGCTCGCACAGCCAAAACGGTTCACGGTCATGTTACTCGTGCTGCCATTACGGATTTGTACGGAACAGCAGGGTCGAGCAATGTACAGGGCGAAGAACAGCAAAAATTAGATGTACTTGCAAACACACTTTTTATTACTGCTTTTAGAGAAAGTAATTTGGTTTGTGTAGTGGGTTCGGAAGAAGAAGAAGAGATTATTTTGATGGATAATAATGATGCTGAATATGTAGTGGCGATGGACCCTTTAGATGGCTCTTCAAATATTGATGTTAATGTTTCGATAGGAACTATTTTTTCAGTTTTCAAACGCACTTCTGAAAAAGGAACAAAGCCAAAAGTAGAAGATGTTTTGCAAAAGGGAACGGAACAGCTCATTGGAGGATATGTTTTGTATGGAACAGCAACGGCACTCGTTTTCACAACAGGAAATGGAGTTCATATTTTTACGTATGACCCAAAAGGAGGAGAGTTTTTGCTTACGCATACAAACATTCAAATTGTAAAAGATAGTCAGACTTATTCGTGTAATGAAGGTGGAGTTTTAGGTTTTACAGAAGGCGTAAAAAAATATCTTGATTTTTGCAAAGAGGCAGGCGAATACAAAGCTCGTTATATTGGTTCGCTAGTAGCAGATTTTCATCGAAATATGCTCAAAGGTGGAATTTTTATCTATCCAAGCACACAGAAAATACCAAAAGGAAAGTTGCGTTTGTTATATGAATGTAATCCTTTGGCGTTTATTGCCGAACAAGCAGGTGGAAAAGCGTATGACGGGCGTGTTCGTATAATGGAAATCGAACCTGATTCGTTGCATCAACGAACTACCTATTATGTCGGTTCTGCAAATATGGTCGATAAGGCGTTGGAGTTGATAAATACTCATGAACCAGTTTAGATTTTAGAATATTCTACCTTTTAAAAGTCAGTTTTATATAATGCTGTCGTTACTAATTAGTGATGATAGCATTTTTTGTTTAGAAAGACATAATTAAAAAAGTCAGTTTTATTAAAAAATGCTTCATCTGTTCCCTTGTATTTTTCGTAAAGATTGAAAAAAAGAGTTTTAATTTATCTAAAAAAATACGTACTTTCCTAAAACTACGAATCATCAAACGCTTTACTTATGGAAAATAAAAAACAAATAGCAGAACTTTTTCGAAAACTATCGATTGTAGAATCCAAACAATCCGTTTTTGAGAGGGAAATAAAAAAACTACGCATAGAAATTCAAAAGTTTGAAGGAGTACAAAATGAAACTTCTTTTGAAGGAGAAACAGTAAAAAAAGAAGAACCAATTTTACGTCAGAAACCAATTTTTAGAGATATTCCGTCTGACTTCCCTCAATCTGAAAAAGAAAATAATGATAAAAAAGAAGAGGGAAATAATGAACTAAAACGAAGAAAAACACCTGTTTTTGAAGAACGAACAAAACAAGAATCACCACAAGTCAAATCAAGCATTGAAAAATTTATTGGCGAAAATGTAATTTACATAATTGGTGTTTTGATTATCGTTTTGGGTGTTGGAATTGGAGTAAAATATGCCATCGATAACGAACTTATTAGTCCACTTACACGAATAATTTTGGGCTATCTTGCAGGTGCTACACTTTTGGGTTTTGCAATTTATTTGAAGACAAAGTACGAAAAATTTAGCGCAGGACTTTTGAGTGGTGCAATGGCGATTTTTTATTTTGTAACCTTTATGGGTTATGATTTTTATGGTCTTTTTGATAAAGAAGTAGCCTTTGGATTGATGGTAATCTTTACAGTTTTCACAGTTGTTTCTTCCCTCAATTATGATAGACAAATTATTGCACATATCGGACTTGTAGGAGCGTATGGAGTTCCGTTTTTATTAAGCGATGGCTCTGGAAAAGTGATGATTTTGTTTTCTTACATGACCATTATCAATTTAGGAATTTTAGTAATCTCTATCAAAAAATACTGGAAAGCTCTTTACATAAATGCTTTTTCGCTCACATGGCTGATTCTTATAGGTTGGTACGGTTCGTCTTATGTACAAGAACTGCATTTTAATTTGACTCTAATTTTCTCTACAATTTTCTTTCTTATTTTCTATATTTCATTTTTGGCGTATAAAATTATCAGGAAAGAAACGTTTGATGTTGGAGATGTGATTTTGATGCTTCTCAATTCATTTATTTTCTACGGAATTGGTTATGCAACACTTTCTACAAACGTCAGAACAGAAAATTTAGTAGGATTATTTACACTTGGGCAAGCAAGTATTCATTTTGGAGTAAGCGTAATTTTATATAAAAACAAACTAGCTGACCGAAATTTATTTTATCTAGCTTCTGGATTAGTGTTGGTTTTCATTACGATTGCCGTTCCTGTTCAACTTGATGGAAATTGGGTAACGCTTATTTGGTCGTTACAGGCTGCACTATTATTCTGGATTGGAAGAACGAAGAAAGTAAGTGTTTATGAATCGCTATCTTTTCCTTTGATGGTTTTGGCTGTCCTTAGTATGCTTGAAGATTGGATTTTAGCGATAGATGCTTCAACAGGAATTTATGATGCACTAACTCAAAGCAGAATTACCAATCAAGTAACACCAATTTTTAATGTTATTTTCTTGACTTCGATTATTTTTGCAGCGTCATTTTTCTTTATCGATTTTATAAATAAAAATGAAAAATACATCTCTCCATTGAAAGAAAAAGCAAATGGTTTTTTGAGTTTTGTAACGATTGCAATTACTACAACTTTACTTTTTGCTTTGTATTCGCCTTTGATAGTTGAGATTTCTATTTATTTCAATTCAGCTTTTTGAGGCTTCAAGAATTGAAATTTTGGTAGAAGGAAATTACACAGATACATTTTATGATTATGATTTAAAACAGTATCGATCCGTTTGGATTCTTAATTATACGCTTCTTTTCTTTATCGGATTAGGTTTTTACTGCATCAAAAAAGTCAAAATTCAGATGCCAGTGATTCTTTATTATCTGTCTTCTATTGTGCTTTTAGCTGCTTTTATGACTGGAGGTTTGTACGAACTTAGTGAGCTTAGAGAAAGTTACATTTCACAAAAATTAGCCACTTATTACGAAGTCGGAATTTCTAATTTACTGGTTCGTTATGTTTCTTATGCTCTCGTTGTAGGTCTTTTATTTACACTTTTCAAAATGGCAAAGCAAGATTTTTTGAAGTTTGATTTTATTCCTTTCTTTGATTTTATTCTTCACGTTTCTGTTTTGTGGCTTCTTAGTGCCGAACTTATTCATATTTTGAGCCTTACGAGCAATGCAGATGCCTATAAACTGGGTTTGAGTATTCTGTGGGGAATTTATTCTCTCTTTATTATCGTCTTAGGGATCTGGAAAAAGAAAAAATACTTGCGTTTGGGTGGACTGCTTTGGTTCGGAATTACACTTGTGAAATTATTTCTCTACGATATTGCCTCTCTATCCACTATTTCGAAAACGATTGTCTTTGTTTCTTTAGGAAGTATTCTTTTAGTAATTTCGTTTTTATATAATAAATACAAAGATAAAATTGAGGGATAGAATAAAAGTAGTTTCTTTTTTACACTAATTTACGAAAGCTTTTTTACCAATTTTTAAGACACAAAAAACAATCGCTTTCCATAAATTGCTTGTATATAACTTTACAGAAAAAAAATCTACTTCTATATTTTATGCAAAACGCTAAAAATCAGTTTTTTATAGGCTTTTTTATGTTTTTTGTGTCGCTTTTTTCCATTCAAAAAACGGTTGCACAACAAACATTTTATACAAACGGAATTACAGACGATCGAAATACTGTTTATGCTTTCACTAATGCAACCATTTATACAGATTATCAAACCAAAATTTCTGATGCTACTTTACTAATAAAGGACGGCAAAATTTTGGAAGTCGGAACGAACATAACTATTCCCAAAGGAGCAGTAGCGCAAGACCTAAAAGGAAAAATTATCTATCCTTCTTTTATAGATTTGTATTCGGATTATGGAATGCCAGCCGTTGAGAAAGCAAAAATTCGTTCGTGGTTTCAAGTTCAATTTAATCCACAAACATCTTACGCTTACGGAAATAATGAAGCCGTAAAAGCACATCAGAAAGCCAGCGAAATGTTTGACCCAACTAATAAAACAGTAGAAAAAGAAGCTGAAAGTCTTAGAAAGTTAGGTTTTGGAACTTTGCTTTCAAACCAGCAAGACGGAATAGTTAGAGGAACTTCTGCACTTGTTTTTTTGGGAAATGGAACAGCACAGCAGCAATTATATAAAACCGATGCAGCAGCAGGGTTTTCGTTTAATAAAGGTTCATCTTCACAATCTTATCCTTCTTCTTTGATGGGTTCGATTGCTCTTTTACGCCAAACTTATCTTGATGGAAAATGGTATGCAACTCAAATTCCAGCAGGACAAACGAGAGATAAAAACCTCACACTTTCGTCTTGGAACACCATTCAAAATCTTCCTCAAATCTTTGAAGTAGATGATAAAATGAATGTTTTGCGTGCTGATAAATTAGGCAAAGAGTTTGGAAAACAATATATTTTTAAAGGAAATGGCGACGAATATCAAGCTATTGATTTACTCAAAAGTACAAACGCTTCTTTTATTATTCCTCTTAATTTTCCAGATGCTTTTGATGTAAACGACCCTTTAGATGCTCAATTTATTTCTTTTACAGCCTTAAAACACTGGGAATATGCAGCTTCAAACGCAAGTATTTTAGAAAAAGTAGGAATTAATTTTGCCTTCACAACAGACGGATTAAAAGATAAGTCTAAGTTTTTGGAGCATCTTAGAAAAGCCGTAGCAGCAGGTCTTTCCAAAACGGCAGCTCTGAAAGCTCTCACGCATACGCCAGCAAATCTGATTGGAGAAGGAAATAATTTAGGTGTTTTGAAAAAAGGTGCAATTGCTAATTTTATTATTACTTCTGGCGATTTATTTTTATCAAAAACAAAAATTCATCAAAACTGGATTAAAGGACAAAAAAATGAAATCGTCCCTTTTGCTAATTCTTCGTATGCTGGAGTTTATGATTTGACGTTGGAAGAAGATGGAAAACCAAAACTTTATAAATTGGAAGTTTCTGGAGAAGAGGATAATCTGGATTACAAAATCATAGATGGAAAAGATACTATAAAAGCAAAAGCAACCTACGAAAAAGGAATTTTTGCACTACAATTTTCTCCTCAAAATCAAACCGAAGCTACTCGCTTAACAGGTTGGTACGATTCAGAAGGCAAGTTTTGGTCTGGCTCTACACGTACATCTGGTGGAAAATGGGTAAACTGGGAAGCCAAAAATTCAGATGCTAATCAAAGAATAAATCAATCTATTGGAGATGCTCCAAAAGCAGATTCTACATTACAAGAATACAAACCTACTTTTCCTTTTGCTCCTTATGCCTTCAAAACACAGCCAAAAGCTGAAACTGTCTTGATAAAAAATGCAACCGTTTGGACAAATGAAAGTGATGGAGAAAATAAAGGAATATTAGAAAATACAGATGTTTTATTAGTTAATGGAAAAATAAGCAAAATAGGTAAAAATCTTTCTGCTCCAAATAGTGATACAAAAACAATCGACGGAACAGGAAAACATCTCACAAGTGGAATAATTGATGAACATTCTCATATTGCTATTTCTGGAGGAGTAAATGAAGGCGTTTATGCAAACAGTTCGGAAGTAAGAATTGCTGATGTAATCAATCCAGAAGATGTAAATATTTATCGTCATTTGGCTGGTGGTGTTGTGGCTTTGCAGCAATTACACGGTTCTGCAAATCCGATTGGTGGACAGTCGGCTGTGATAAAGCTCCGTTGGGGAAAAACTGCCGAAGAAATGAAAATCAAAGGCGCACCAGAACGAATAAAATTTGCATTAGGAGAAAATGTAAAACATTCAAATTGGGCAGAATATAGCCGTTTTCCACAATCAAGAATGGGAGTTGAGCAGTTTTTGACAGATGCTTTTACACGAGCAAAAGAATATGAAGCAGCCAAAAAAGCAAACCCAAACACAACAAGAACAGATTTGCAATTAGAAACACTTTTAGAAATTATCAATGGCAAACGGCTTATTTCTTGTCATTCCTATGTCGCTTCTGAAATTCTTTCTACGATGAGAGTTGCAGAGAAATTTGGTTTCAAAATAAACGTATTTACACATATTTTGGAAGGCTATAAAGTTGCTCCAGAAATGGCAAAACACGGTGTTGCAGGTTCTACTTTTTCGGATTGGTGGGCGTACAAATATGAAGTAAAAGATGCCATTCCTTATAATGCTGCACTAATGAATCAAGCAGGAGTTCTGACTTCAATTAATTCTGATGATGCAGAAATGGGAAGAAGATTGAATCAAGAAGCTGCCAAAACGGTAAAATATGGTGGTGTTTCACAGGAAGAAGCGTGGAAATTTGTTACACTCAATCCTGCAAAAATGTTGGGAATTGATAACCGAACAGGAAGTATAAAAGTAGGAAAAGATGCCGATGTAGTTTTGTGGTCTGCAAATCCGTTGTCTATTTATGCAAAAGCAGAAAAAACGTTTGTTGACGGAATTCTTTATTTTGATAGAGAAAATGATGAAAAACTACGTCAAGAATTAGCAATTGAAAGAGAACGAATTATTCAAAAAATGATTTCGGCAAAAAAAGAAGGCGCACCAACAATAGGCGTAAAATTTAAAAAAGAACATTTATGGGATTGCGAAGAAACAGACTTTGATTATTGGAAAACAGTAAATGAAGGCGAGTAAAATGTAGTCATTTTGTAGCTCACTCTTTAGAGTGAGTAACTGTTTGAAAGCAAAAACACAGACTGAAAAATAATTTTTTTAGTCTGTGTTTTCTATTTGTGGATAATTTCTTCTAGCTATAATTTTTCCTGTATAATTTCTTTCTATTTACATAAAGATACTACACCACCCTTTTTTTCACGTTAAAATCTACAAAAAGATTTCTAAATTCTGTTTTTTATACCGAAATTTGTATAAAAATCATCTCAAATCAAAAAATCAGCAAAACTAGTCTTTGAAAAAACTTCTACCTTTTCTTATTCTTATAATGGCATCGCTTATATTTTTCAATCAATTAGGTTATTGGTTGGCTTTTGAAACTATGCACTATCAAATAAAAAGAGAAGTAAGAAGACAACTAAAAGATAAAAATGAATTAGAAATTATAACAATTCCTACAAATTGGACTGTTGATAGTAAAACTGGAATAGAAAATAGTTTTATTTGGGTAGAATCTAAAAAAGAATTTAAGTATAATACTAATATGTACGACGTTTCTTCTTCCTATCAAAAAGGCGACAGTACTTATTTTTTGGTATATAATGATAAAGACGAAAAGAAATTATATCAAACTTTTGCCTTTCAACTCAAAGAAAATCAAAATCCTTTTCATCAAAACAAACCTGCTTATCCTCTCAAAAATTTTATAAAAGAAGCTCTTATTTTATCAGAAATTAAATCACTACAACCTTTTACAAGTAATTTTATTTCTATTGTTCCAAAAAGCAAATGGCGTTTTTCTATTAAAGAATTTGTTTTTGCGCCAGATTTTCCTCCTCCAGTAGCCGATACTTTTCAAGTGTCGTAAATAAAAAGTTGATTTATCAACTACCTTTTCTCAAAATATTCTACCATTGCTCATTTTTTTATGAGTGATATTTTTACATACAAAAAAATGAAAACAAATTATTTCAAACTAATAATTGTGCTACTTTTGGGTGCTTTTTATTCTACTCAAAATCACGTTTATTCTCAATTTATAGAAGTTTTAGATGCTGCTACTTTACAGCCTTTAGAAGGCGTTTCGATTTATAATAAATCTGAAAAATCCGTTATTACTAACTCTCGTGGAAAAGCTAATCTAAGTGTTTTTGCAGAAAACGATACGTTATATTTTCGTTATTATGGTTATGAAAACAAGAAAATAGCCAAATCCGATGCAGCAGGAATGATTCTTTTAGCTGAAAAAGTTTTCGAAACGCAGCAGGTTGTCGTTTCGGCTAACAAATGGGAACAAGACAAAAAAGAGATTCCAAATGAGATTGTCAAAATTTCTCAAAAAGAAATCGCTTTTAATAATCCTCAAACTTCTGCCGATTTGTTAGCACAGACAGGACAAGTTTATGTTCAGAAGAGCCAAATGGGAGGAGGAAGTCCCATGTTTAGAGGTTTTAATGCAAATTCGGTTTTGATTGTTGTCGATGGCGTTCGTATGAATAATGCAATTTATCGCTCTGGAAATCTTCAAAATGTTATCAATCTTGATGCGAGTGCGATGGAAGAAGTAGAGGTAATTTTGGGCCAGGTTCTGTGATGTACGGAAGTGATGCGCTAGGTGGTGTAATGGATTTTCATACCAAAAAAGCACGTTTTGCGACAGAGGAAAATCTGCTTATTAATGGAAGTGGTTTTGTGCGTTATGGTTCTGCTAATCAAGAAAAAACAGGAAATATTACGCTCAATATTGCAGGAAGAAGACTAGCAAGTTTGACTACTTTTACCTTTACAGATTACGATGATTTGCGTGTTGGTTCTGCTCGTCCAGACAAAGAAGGTTATGAAGATTGGGGAAAACGTTTGGAATATGTTGAAAGACGTATTGTAAATGGAGTTGGAAAAGATAGTATTCTAATCAATCCAAATCCACTTATTCAAAAACAATCTGGTTATTCGCAATGGAATTTATTGCAAAAACTGACTTATCAAATTTCGGATAATCTACAAGCAGAATATGCTTTTCATTATACTTCTTCGTCGGATATTCCTCGTTACGACCGTCTTACACAGTACAGAAATGAAAAATTACATTATGCAGAATGGTATTATGGTCGTCAGTTTTGGATGATGAATTATGGAAAACTAACTTGGTTTGCACAAAAAAAGGCGTTTGATGCGATGCGTGTAATTGTTTCGAATCAGCAAGTAGAAGAATCTCGCCACAGCCGAAAAAGAGGAAAAGATTGGCGAAGCGACAGGACAGAAAACGTAAGTATGACTTCTTTTAATATCGATTTTGATAAAGATTTGAATGATAATAAAAAGCATCAAATTTTCTATGGTTTTGATTTTAATTATAATACTGTGAAATCTTCAGCCCTTGAAACTAACATTACAAATAATGAAACTCTTCCATTAGATACTCGTTATCCAGACGGAGGAAGTACCATGTCAATGGCAGCTCTTTATTTTAATTATAAATGGAATGTTTCCAAAAAAATGACAGCTACGGCAGGCGCACGTTATACACAAATTTCTACACAAGCAAAGTTTGAAAACAAAGAGTTTTTTGATTTTCCTTTTGATGAAGCAAGTGTAAATACTGGAGCTTTGAATGGAAGTTTGGGTCTTACTTTCCGTCCATCGGATTCTTGGCAAATTAATACAAATCTTTCGTCAGGTTTTCGTGCGCCAAATGTTGATGACTTGGGAAAAGTATTTGATTCTCAACCGGGGAGTGTAGTCGTTCCTAATCCAAATTTATCGCCTGCTTATACCTATAATGCAGAATTAGGAATTACAAAAACGTTTGTTAATCGTGTCAGAGTTTCGGCAACAGGATATTATACGCTTTTGAATGATGCTATGGTTTTGCGTACTTCAAAATTTAATGGTCAAGATTCTATTGTTTATGATGGTGTTCTTAGTCAAGTTGTTTCGTATCAAAATACAGATATTGGTTATATTTATGGGTTGAGTACGCAAATTGAAGCTGCAATTACTGATAAATTCAAATTCAAATCTACCTTTAATTATGTTTATGGATTTGATGATGTTTCCGAAATTAGACTTCCAGATACGCCTCCTTCGTTTGGTTTGGTTTCATTAAAATACCAACATAAGCGTTTTAAAGTAGAAAGTTTTATTAATTATCAAGTAGAAAGTGTAGGTTTTGATAAAATGTCGCCAGAAGACCAAGGAGATACTGTTTTTTATCCAGAAAATTTTATTCCTTCTTTTTGGACTCTGAATGTTCGTTCTAGTTATCAAATCAACAAAATACTTAGCGCAAATCTAACGGCTGAAAATATTTTAGATAAATATTATATTTCGTATGGTTCTGGCATTGGTGGAGCAGGACGAAATTTTATTGTAGCTTTGAGAGCTAATTTTTAATATTGAAAATGTCGCTCGTAGGGATACGAGCAACGGTTAGGTTTTGTAACTTTATCAATAGTCTGACTACAAACTGCTGACAAATTTTCTTTTCTTAAAAAGGAAATACCAAAACATATTCATTTTGAATAAAAATATAACCGTTGCTGTGTCTTCACGAGCGACCTTTAAAATAACATATGAAAAGTATATTTATATTTCTTGCACTAATTCTTTATTCTGTTCAATTCACTTTTGCACAAACTAAAGTAGAACAAAAAGTAAGTTCGGATAGCTTAGAAAATTATGTTCAAAACATAATCAAAACTCATAAAATGGTAGGCGTTCAAGTCGCTGTCGTTTCTTCTACCGAAACTATAAATTTAGGAGCTTTTGGACTGAGAAAATTAGAAGGCGATTCTTTAGAAATTTCTGATAAAATGCACTTAGGTTCTTGTGGTAAAGCAATGACAGGATATTTAGCAGGAATTTTGGTGGAAAAGAAAATTTTAAAATGGGATTCTACTTTAGAAGAAATTTTTCCAGAGCTAGTCCAGACTATGAATAAAAAGTTTAGAAAGGTTACTTTTAGTGATTTGCTTTCACATCAAAGCCAATTACCTCCTTTTTTTACAGATGGAGAATGGAAACAACTTAGCCGTTTTACAGAGAAAAACCCTCAAAAAAGAAGATATAATTTTACAAAATGGGTTCTTTCTCAAAAACCAATACGTTTTAAAAAAGAAGACAGAAAAGCAGGTTATAGATATTCGAATGCAGGTTATGGAGTTGCAGCAGCTATGATAGAGCGAGCAACAAACAAAGAATGGGAAAAATTGATGCAAGAAGAAGTTTTTTTACCTTTAGAAATTGATGCTACCTTTGGCTGGGCTGCTAGAAATAATAAAAAAGAAGGAGCTTGGGGACATATTTTTGATGAAGAAAAAAAGACGCTTATTGCTCACGATCCACATTCTGAATATCAAATGGATTCTATTTTGTCGCCTGCTGGAAATATAAGTATGTCCATTATAGATTATATAAAATTTATTCAGAAGAATTTATTAGGTCTAAATGGATTGGATAAAGAACATAGTAAAGAATTTTATGAATATCTACATTACTTCAATATTGAAAATTCTGAGTATTCAATAGGTTGGTATTCTATACATCAATCTGATGAAAATAGTCCATTTGATGACATGGTAAGTACGCACTCGGGAAGTGCAGATACATTTTTTTGTATTAATTTTGTGCTTCCAAAACATAATATTGCAATCCTAGTAATTGCTAATTCGGCAAACGAAAAAACTCAAACAGGACTAAAAAAAATTAGAAATTATCTTTTACGTCATTATGTAACACTAAAGTAAGTTTAAAAATAAAAAAAAATGCAAAATTACCATATACTCTTAAAAACAATTTTAGAAGAAGGAACAGACAAATCTGATAGAACAGGAACAGGAACACGTTCTATTTTTGGTTATCAAATGCGTTTCAATCTAAAAAAAGGTTTTCCATTATTGACTACTAAAAAAGTTCATTTCAAAAGTATCATTCACGAACTTATTTGGTTTTTGAAAGGTGATACAAACATAAAATACTTGAAAGAAAACGGTGTTTCGATTTGGGACGAATGGGCAGATGAAAATGGAAATCTAGGAAGAGTTTATGGCGCACAATGGAGAAATTTTGGTGGCATAGACCAAATAAATGAACTTCTAAATTCTCTAAAAAACAATCCCAATTCTCGTCGAATGATAGTTTCGGCTTGGAATCCTGTCAATGTGCCGAATATGGCGTTGCCTCCTTGTCATACGCTTTGGCAATGTTATGTCGCTAACGGAAAATTATCTTTACAACTCTATCAACGTAGCGCAGATGTTTTTCTGGGTTTGCCATTTAATATTGCTTCCTATGCACTTCTGACACACATGTTGGCGCAAGTAAGTGGCTTAGAAGTAGGCGATTTGATTATGACTTTGGGCGATGCACATTTGTATAACAATCATTTTGAGCAGGCAAATTTGCAGCTTACAAGAGAGGAAAAAGAACTTCCAACTCTAGAACTCAACAAAGAAATAAACTCTATTTTTGATTTTAACTATGAAGATATTGTAATTAAAAATTATAATCCACATCCTATTATTAAAGCTCCTATTGCTATTTAAACTATTTTTTGTTGTTTCTTAATTGTTTCTTAAATTAGGATAAACAAAAATTTCGCTAATTTACCATTTTATATCAATTTGGAATCACTTGATAAATCTACAAAATTCATACGTAGCAATTTTATTTATCAAATTTTAGAACCAATTTTATTTTGAGAAAATCAAAATTAACATACAAAAAACACAAAAAACTATATGAAACTAAAAATTATATTCTTACTCTCATTATTTTTCGCACTACTTTTTACAACTACATTTTCTTTTGCTCAAATTACTCAAGACCAAGAAAATAATTCTCAAAAGGATAGAAAAAAAGAAATGTTAAGCAGCATCGAAGAGATTATGCAAGGCGATAACTTTGTAGGACTTTTACCAGAAAATGGACGTTGGTCTTATGATGGAAAAGAAATCTATTTTTCTAAAAAATCATCGTTGCAGCCTTTACCAACGTGGTACAAACAAAGTATTTCGAATGGAAATCCAATAGGCGAGCCGTTGAAGATTGTAGAAAATGATTTTACATTAAATCCTAAAAATTATGTTTTTGGAGATGGTACAAGTGGTGATACAAATTTTGAAAATTATGATAAAGTCAGAACTTCAAAAGTAGTTTCGGTAGATGGCGATTTGTATCTTCAAGATATGCAAAATGGAGCTACAAAAAGACTTACAAATACGTTAGACAATGAAACTAATCCACATTTTACAAGAAATGATAGTGCAATCGTTTATCAAAAAGGAAGTGATTTATTTTATTTTTGGCTACGAGGAGAACAAATTGGACAAACGCAGCAACTTACTTCTTTTGTTAGTTCAAGTGAAGAAAAGGAAAAGTCATTAAGTGATGCTGATAAATGGTTAAACAATCAACAAAACGATTTATTAGAAATAATTAGGATAAATAAAGCAGAAGATTCTATCAAAAATGTACAACCAAAACCTTATAGATTGACAGCAATTCCATTAAACGGAAAATATGTCTCTTCCGTTCAGATTAGTAACGATGGACGTTTTGCAATTTATATTTTAGGAGAATATTCTTCAAAAGCTACTCAAGTTCCAAATTATATAACTGAGTTTGGTTACACCGAAAACTTACCTGCACGCTCAAAGGTAGGCAATTCAACAGCTAACTTTTCGCTTCATATCTATGATAGATATAAAAATGCAAATGATGAAATTGATTTGTCTAGTTTGCCCAAAATGATGGAAAACCCTACTTATTATTCAGAATACGGAAAAAAATTAAAAAGAGAAAAAGCGAGAAATGTTTGGATTCACGAAATAAAATGGTCTCCAAATGGACAAAAAGGCGTTTTGATAGTTCGTGCAGACGACTCAAAAGACCGTTGGATTGTAGGAATGGATTTGACAAGCAAAGATGAAAAATTAAAACTAGTCGATTATCAACACGACGATGCCTGGATTGGTGGAGAAGGAATTAGTAGCTGGCACGCTTCAACAGGAACATTAGGCTGGCAAGATGACGAAACAGTTTATTTTCAATCTGAAAAAACAGGTTTTTCACATCTTTACACGTATAATTTTGAATCAAAAGAGCGCAATCAACTTACAAATGGAAATTTTGAAGTTACAGATGTTTGGTTTTCAAGAAAAAACAAAACAGGTAACAAAACATTTTATGTTCGTGCTAACAAAGAAAATTTTCACGAATATCATTTGTACAAACTTAATCCGAAAAAAGGTAACGAAAATAACTTAGAAAAAATAACTTCTAAAAAAGGAGTCTACGAAGACCTTGTTTTATCACCTGATGAGAAATACTGGATTGCTCGTTATTCCTACTCAAATAAGCCTTGGGAATTAGTTGTTTTTGAAAACAGAGCAAATTCTGTGCAAAGAGAAATTACAAATTCAGTTTCGGAAGAATTTAAAAAACGTTCTTGGTACGAACCCAAAATTATCACTTTCAAAACTCCTGATGGTGCAGAAGTGCCTGCTAGAATTTATGAACCTGATGCAAATGTAAAAAATAAAGCTGCAATTATGTTTGTTCATGGAGCTGGATATTTGCAAAATGTTCATTATGGTTGGAGTTCATATTATAGAGAATATATGTTTCACAATCTTTTGAGAGAACAAGGTTATACCATAATTGACATTGATTATCGTGGAAGTCAGGGCTACGGAAGAGACTGGAGAACAGCAATTTATAGGCACATGGGAAATAAAGAACTTATTGATTATGTAGCTGGCGCAGATTTGCTAGTCAAAAATTATGGAATTGATAAAGATAGAATAGGAATTTATGGTGGTTCGTATGGTGGATTTATGACTATGATGGCACTATTCAAAGAACCAAAAGTTTTCCGTTCTGGTGCTGCTCTTCGTTCGGTTACAGATTGGGCGCACTACAATCATCCTTACACGGCTAATATTTTGAATACACCTTTGGAAGATAGTTTGGCTTATGTTCGTTCATCACCAATTTATTTTGCCGATGGTTTGGAGGGTAATTTATTGATTTGTCATGGAATGCTTGATACAAATGTTCAATTTCAAGATGTCGTTCGTTTGGCGCAGCGTTTAATAGAACTCAAAAAAGAAAACTGGGAACTTGCTGTCTATCCTGTTGAAGGACACGGTTTTGTCTATCCAAGCAGTTGGGCAGATGAATACAAACGAATTTATCAACTTTTTGATAGAACAATAGGACAGGTTGAAGAGTAATTGAAAGGCAGTTACAAATTAAAAATGGCTCTTTATGAATTCGGTTGCAACTTGCATTTTTGATAGGTTTGTACTGCAAGTCTGACCTATCAAAAATAGGTTATGTAGTAATAATACGAGTAACATTTTGCGATTTCTGCACATAAACTTGTTTTCGACAAAATAATAGTTTGCTTTTTCCATAAAATAGGGGTTTGAAAACCTTATTTTATGGAAAAAAGACGATTACACAGAACAAAATTTGGAAGTAATCTTTCTATTTTAAAATGTCACTTATATTGGTAGTAAAATTATGTTTCACATTAAAAATTCAATTTGATAAATCAAACGGCTACATTTATAATGACATAGAGGCTTGATTCATCAAGCCGAAAAACTACACCACTACACCACCGAAAAATAAGACTGTTTTACATTCTACGCAATTTATTACTCATTAAATCTGTCAATAATCGTTATAACGTTTACTACATTCTGCAAAATTATGTCGCAATTTGACTTATAAGATTAGAAAAAATAATATAAAATAAATGAAAGTAACTTTTTTAGGAACAGGAACATCACAGGGTGTTCCTGTAATTGCATGTGAGTGCGAAGTATGTAAATCGTTGGATTATAGAGATAGCCGTTTGCGTGTTTCTATTCATATAGAAATGGAAAACAAAGAAAAAGAACAAAAAAGTATTATTATAGATACAGGAGCAGATTTTCGTCAGCAATGTTTGCGAGAAAGAATAAAAAAACTAGATGCCGTTCTTTACACGCATCAACATAAAGACCATACGGCAGGAATGGATGAGGTACGATCGTTTAATTTTTTGCAGAAAAAGGATATGCCAATTTATGCAAGAAAAGCCGTCTTAGAACAGCTAAAACAAGAATTTGCTTATATTTTTGCAGAAGACAAATATCCTGGAATTCCACGAATAGAAACTCATGTTATAGAAAACAAGCCTTTCGAAGTGCAGGGAATAGATATTATTCCTATTGAAGTTTTGCATTACAAATTACCTGTTTTTGGATTCCGAATTAAGGATTTTACCTATATTACCGATGTCAATTTTATTTCAGAACAAGAATTAGAAAAAATAAAAGGAACAAAAATAGTAGTTCTGGGAGCATTACAGAAAGAAAAGCATATTTCGCATTTTACCTTGGATGAAGCTGTTGAAGTAATAAAAAAACTCAATCCAGAAAAAGCCTATCTTACCCATATTAGTCATAGAATGGGGCTTCACAAACAGGTTTCGGAAGAATTACCCCAGAACATTGAACTGGCTTACGATGGATTGGAGATTAAATTATAAATAAAAATCGATGACTTGTATACTAAACGTTATCACGGTTATCTACAGGTCTACTAATCAATTAGCTATGGAAAAATCAACATTACTAAATTAACCATGATAACGTTTAACAAAAAAAAGATATAAAATTTATATTTTCTTGTTGAAATCAAACTGACCTTAAGAATTGCTAAATCAAATTATTGTGCTTGAGTTTGTAGAATTATTTAAAGTTTTTTTAAAAACTTAAGTGTATCTATTTTACTTTTCCAAACTCAAATTTTATATCAGATTTTATAATCTATTTGGGTAGAGACTAACAAGTTCGTACTGCGTTTTACCTACATACTTTATTTATTAATGCTTCGGCTTCTAAACAACCTCCATTTATGGCTGAACGGAGGTGCATGCAAATATCTGTATTAGCTTTATTTTTATTTATTTCTAGCGCAATTTGAGCCAAACGATAATGTCCTTTTCCAAATTTTTCATCCAAACGAACGCATTTTTCCAAATCTATAACAGCATCTTTTAGTTCATGAAGTAGATAATGTGCTTCTGCACGATTATAATATGCCATTTTTTCAGAAGAGTTTAGTAGTACAGCTTTGTCCAAATCTTTTATAGATTCTCCTCCTTTGTTTAGAGTAAGAAAAAGTTGCCCTCTTTCTAAATACATTTCCGAAACATTCTCATTTAATTTTATTGCTTTATCATAATCTTCTACAGCAGCTTCATATTCTTTAAGCACTTTTTTGGCTTTTGCACGATTATAAAAATAACGATAATCCTTTTTATGTAATTTAATAGCTTTATCTAAGTCTTCTTTTGCTTTTTCAAATCTATCTAATTCTAAATACGCAGCACCACGCAAACTATAGGCTTCATGACTACTAGAATTTTTCTTTATTGCTTTATTTAAAATCGGTAATGCTTCTTCAAATTTCCCTTCTAGCATCAACTGACGAGCATTTTCTGTATATTTTTTGACGGAAGGTTTGCAAGAAGACGCAGTAAATAAAAACCCACTAAAAATAGTAAGGAAATAAATCATTCTAATTAAGGAATGAGTAAAACTCTTGTTCTTTTTGACTATACTTTTATGTTTGTCTGAAACCTCACTCTCATCAGAATTTGTAGGTTCTGATTGATTAATTGGCTTATTATCTGACCGATTACTGGATTTTGTGCTTGCGTTCATTAGTAAAAAAACAATTAGAATAGTTTGGAGATAGGATTGTATTTATTTCTACTCTAAACAATGCAAAAAAGTTGCCTTTTTAAATTTTAGTTGACAATATTTCGTGTTATATCTACGAAATAATAGCGTTTGTATAAAAATTACGCAGTTTTATCATTTACTTTCAAGACTTAATTAAAATATTTTGTGTCGTATCTAGGTGTAGGATATGGATTCGATTGGGATGCTGAAGCAGGTTCGATTTATCCTGCTGCTGATGTTCGTTTTGCTTATAAACTTTGGAACTAGGTAGCAGACAGTTTCTAACTGTCTGTAAAACACTATTTTCATAGTACTGTTTTTCTGACACTTGGAAAGGGCGTTGTTGCAACGGTCAGTTTGCTTTAAACGCACTTTTTTGATTTTTTAGTCAAAAAAATGACTGTTCTTGAGCTAAAACGACTTATAAAACGCTAGTTTTTTTCAAAAAGTGCGTTTCCAGCGTTTCAGTCAATGCAACAACGCCCTTGGAAAGTGTCAGCTACTTAATACAAAAAAATGAGATACATTTCTATAAAAGAAGTGTATCTCATTTTTAATATATCAAAAACTAGGTTCGTTTAAGAGTTTAATAGTAAGAAGAAGTAAAATAATTAATACTCCACAACAAATATAGAAATATCATCAATCTGAGATTCTTCGCCTTCTTGCATCCAATCAGTTATTGTTTCTTGTAAAAATTCCTTTTGTTCTTTCATTGGTCTATTATGAATTTCAAAGAACGTTTTTTCTAATCGTTTAGAGCCAAACTTTTTATTCTTCTTTCCTCCAAATTGATCTTGATAACCATCTGTTGTTTGATAAATATAAGTAGTATCTGTAGGAATAATAGTATGCGTATTGAACACCTTTTCCTTTTGATTGCGCCATCCTCCAATGCTGTGTTTATCTCCTTTTATTCTTCTGATTTCGTTGTTTTCAACAATATAAACTGAATTCATTGCTCCTGCTAATTCTATTTTACGCTCATTTTTGTAAAAGCAAACCACACTCATATCCATTCCATCTTGACTTTGATTTTCTGATTGGTTCAATGAATATCTAACCAGTCTATCTACTTCAATTAGTATCTCACTTGGATTAGTAATACCCCTTGCATTGATAATTTCTTCTAAGATATTGATTCCTATAACCGACATAAATGCTCCTGGTACGCCATGTCCTGTACAATCTGCCTGTATAGCAATTACTTTATCTCCCAAATCTGAAAACCAATAAAAATCTCCTGAAACAATATCTCTTGGCATATACAATACAAAATAATCTTTCAAAGATTCAGACATACGATAATCAAAAGGTAAGAGAGCCTCTTGAATACGTTTTGCATAATTTATACTTGCTGTTACACCATCGTGCATGTGTGTAATCTCATCGTTTTGAGTAGTAATAACCTGAACAGAGGTTTCCAATTCTTCTACTGTTTCTCTAAGTTTTAGAGTACGTTCTTCTACTTTTTGTGCTAACTCTTCTTTTTGCTCCTTAATTAAATCTTGATTGATTTTGAGTTGCTTTACTTCACTTGCTTGAGCCATTGCCTTTTCTTTTCTATACTGATTGATACGCATAGCAAGAGCAATAGAAAATAAAATAAGCTCAGCAGCCGAACCGATGAAAATAGAGTTTTGAGTAATAAAATTAGAAGGCAAAACTCCATTGATATGTAGTATTAATAATACAATACCAGTTAGATAACCAGTCCAAGCAATAATATAGATAAATGCTTGCTTTTGTTTTTCAAAAATAAGAACATAAAATCCTAATGCAATTAGATAAACACTAGCTACCAAACTCATTATTTGAGATAAGGTATTTAAGACAGTGCTATCTATAAACAAATCAAGACTAGCTAGTATTATACACAGTAATGCAAGAATTTTGAGAACCCAATAATTTTTGATGCTATGTTCCTTTACCTTTAAATACTGAGAGCAAAATTCTGTAATAAAAAAAAGACCTACAGAGAGTACAAATACCAAATAAGAATTTAGACTAGGAGTATTCGGATACAAAAATGTCTGAGCAAAGCCAGTCAGCATAGCATAAAATATTCCTACAAAAACAATATAACCTAAGTAATAGATATAAGCTTTATCTTTTACATTAAATGCTAGAATAAAATTATACATAAAGAGGGCAAACAAAATCCCAAAGTACATTCCGAAGAAGAAATTAGAAGTAGTTTCTTTTTTATCAATCTCTTTTTTATCAGCTAAATGTATAGGAAGCTCTAAAGGAAATTTACTACTAAATCGTATATAAAGTAACTCACTATCAATAACATCAAACAAAAACATTCGATTATTATACTCACGACTTTCATAAGGTAGATGTGAACCATAACGTTTTTCCTCAAAACTGTTTTCTATGTTACGATATACATCAAGTGTATCAATTAAAGGATTAGCAATTTCTAAAACTTTATTCTTAGTAGATGTAGGTACTTGTATGCGAACCCAAATAGCATTATTTGTATTAGCAAAATTGAGCAGATTATTTTGAGATTCTATAAACTGCACTTTATCTATTTCTTCAATAGTATATTGATGTAAAGAATCTACAAAATAAGATATTTTTAGTCCTTGAGCTTGGGAAGCAAAAGTAAATGCTATAAAAAATAAGAACAGAAGGAGTATTTTTTTGAACATTTTTTTTTTATAATGAATGAGATTAAAGAATGTAAAAAGAGAAGAATGCTTAAAACAATTTTACCTGCTTTAATTATTATTTTCCTTAAACATACAAAAAAAAAGCAAAAACAAAAAAAATGAGATACATTTCTATAAAAGAAATACATCTCATTTTTAATATATCAAAAACTAGGTTGATTTAGTTTAAGAAAAAAACAAATTTAGTTTTAAAGCTAAAATTATCTTTTTCCTCCACCACCACCACCACGATTGTTTCCACCACCAGAGTTTCCACCACCACGGTTGTTTCCACCACCACGATTATTGCCTCCTCTAGAGTCGTTTTTAGAATCGCCACCTTCATTTCTGTCATTGCGATTTCCACCACGGCTATTACCACCACGATTGTTTCCACCACGGTCATTTCTGTCATTACGGTTTCCACCACGGCGATTACCACCACGGTCATTTCCACCACGTCCACCACCACGTTCTTGCTTTTCAGCTAGAGCAGATGGAGATAAGTCTTGCTTTCCGTACAACTGCCCTTTGTAAATCCATACTTTGATACCTATTTTTCCATAGATAGTATTTCCTTCACTAATAGCATAGTCAATGTCTGCACGAAGTGTATGTAGAGGCGTGCTTCCTTCTTTATAAAGTTCTACACGAGCCATCTCTGCACCACCCAAACGACCAGCCAATTTGACTTTGATACCTTCTGCGCCTGCACGCATAGCAGCTTGAATTGCCTGCTTCATGGCACGACGGTGCGACATACGAGCTTCTAATTGTTGAGCAATATTTTCACCTACCAAACGAGCATCCATTTCTGGACGTTTGATTTCGAAGATATTGATTTGTACTTCTTTCGAAGTCAATTTTTGAAGTTCGTTTTTAAGATTATCTACCTCTTTACCTTCACGTCCGATTACTACGCCAGGGCGAGAAGTATGAACAGTAACGGTAATGCGCTTGAGTGTACGTTCGATGATAATTTTAGAAATACCACCACGTTGAATTCTAGCACGAATATATTTACGAATTTTTTCGTCTTCTACGAGCTTGTCAGCGAAAGTTTTGCCACCGTACCAGTTTGAGTCCCAGCCTTTGACAATACCCAAGCGAAAGCCAACAGGATTTACTTTTTGTCCCATAGTGTTAGTTTTTGATTAGTCTTGGTTTTGGTCATTTTTAACATTTTGAGTATCATTGTCTTGATTTTCCAAAGCTACTGCTGCTTGTTCTGCTGCCTGATTCGCAATTGATTCAGTCATATCTGCAAGAGAAGCACCTTCTGAAGGCAATCCAACGATAAGCGTAATGTGGTTAGAACGCTTGCGTACACGGTGAGCACGTCCTTGAGGTGCTGGCTGAATGCGTTTAAGCATTTTACCACCATCTACAAAAACAGTTTTGATAACTAAGCTACCAATTTCGTTAGCGAAATCTTCGTGTTTTACTTCCCAGTTGGCTACTGCCGAAAGGAGTAATTTTTCCATATAACGAGCACCAATTTTGGGCTCAAATTTTAACATATTTATTGCAGAACTTACTTTTTTCCCACGTATCATATCAGCGACTAAGCGCATCTTGCGTGGAGATGTAGGTACGTTCTGTAATTTAGCAACAGCTTCCATGTATTTGTTGTTTAGAAAGGTGAAACAGAATTAAAAAAAACGACTACCTTACTTCTTACCACGTTTGTCTTTCTTGGCAATATGCCCACGAAAGTTACGAGTAGGTGAAAATTCTCCTAATTTATGACCAACCATATTGTCAGTAACATAAACAGGAATAAATTTATTGCCGTTATGAACAGCAAAAGTATGTCCGATAAAGTCTGGAGAAATCATAGAACGGCGAGACCAAGTCTTGATGACGGTCTTCTTGCCAGTTTGCTCTAAAGCAACTACTTTTTTCTCTAAGCGATAGTCTATATAGGGACCTTTTCTGAGTGAACGAGCCATAATTAAGAGTTACGTGTTTTTCTACGAGTAATAATAAAGCTATTGGAGTACTTATTGACCTTGCGAGTCTTTTGTCCTTTAGCATATAAGCCATTGCGTGAGCGAGGGTGACCACCAGATGATTTACCTTCACCACCACCCATTGGGTGATCGACAGGGTTCATGGCAACACCACGAGTACGAGGGCGACGACCGTGCCAACGCTTACGACCAGCTTTACCCATAATTACGTTCATATGGTCGCCGTTAGATACCGTACCAACGGTAGCATAACAGGTTCCCAGAATCATGCGAGTTTCACCAGAAGGGAGTCTAAGAATAGCATATTTGCCATCACGAGCTACTAGTTGAGCATACGCTCCTGCGCTACGTGCAAGGCTTGCACCCTGACCAGGTTTCATTTCAATACAGTGTACAATTGTACCCAAAGGCATAATACCAAGAGGAAGACAGTTTCCTACATCTGGAGAAGCTTTCTCTCCTGACATCACTGTTTGTCCTACTTTGATACCTTGAGGAGCAATCATATATGCTTTTGCACCGTCTGCATAAAATAGCAGAGCGATACGAGCCGTGCGAATAGGGTCATATTCAATAGTCTTCACCGTAGCAGGAATTCCGTGCTTTAAACGTTTGAAGTCTATGATACGGTAGCGTTTTTTGTGTCCACCACCACGTTGACGAATTGTCATTTTCCCTGATCCGTTACGACCACCAGACCTTTTCCAAGGTGCTAGTAAAGACTTCTCAGGAGTGCTTGTCGTAATTTCCTCAAATGTAGGAGCAATACGAAAACGCTGACCTGGAGTCATTGGTTTTAACTTTTTAACAGCCATGTTGATTTTGATTAGACGAAAAAGGCTTTGCAGCACAATAATGCCAGTTACCAGTTACCAGCAATTAGTTACCAGTTAATTAGAATTACTTCGTAATTTTTACTTAATGGATAACTTTTTACCTTAGAATACGAAATTCTTGATAAATGTATAACCGTTTTTCTGCGCTATTACTGCTACTTTTTCGTGGTTTCTTCTTTAAGAAACAGTACAACTAAAATGGAAAAAAAAGAGAACTAGCCTTGACACTATTTAATTAATTAAAAATTAATTGATGTTCTCTTACAGAATAAAAAAAGAAGTCTATTATTTAATTTAAACTCTAGACCCTAAGGTTTTTGAAAACCCTTAGGGTCTGAAAATTAAGCTTCTTCTGTATCAAATATATCGATTGTACTTCCTTCTGCAAGTTGTACAAACGCTTTTTTATAGGTCGAGGTATGACCTTTAGTAATTGCTGTTTTTAGGTAGCGATATTTCGGTTTACCGAAAATAATTGCTGTACGTACCTTTGCAACTTTAGCATCTTGGTCTTCATACATTTTCTCAACGGCAGTTTTGATTTCTGCCTTTGTAGCTTTTTTATCTACAATGAAAACATATACACCATTTTCGTTCATTGCTGTTGCTTTCTCGGTAATTACAGGCTTCTTTAAAATAGTTTTCATATTTTTTCTTTGATTAATCTATTTAAAAAATTGTAATACGTATTAGTTAGTTTCAGAGTTAGCTTCAGCTTGAAGTACTTCTAATGCACCTTCTGCAAGTACTACCACATCACTATTCATGATATGATACGTATGTAATTGATTTGCTGGCAAAACTTTAGTTTTTTGCAAGTTGCGAGCCGAACGATAAACAATATCGTTTTGTTCTCCTGTTACAACAAGCACTTTTTTACCTGAAAGATTGAGATTAGTAAGTAAAGCAACAAAATCTTTAGTTTTTGGAGTATCCATTACCAAATTTTCCATTACTGTAATCGCTTCTGCTTTTGCTTTGTGAGAAAGAGCCGAACGACGAGCTAACTGTTTTACTTTACGGTTCAATTTGAAACCATAATCACGAGGCTCTGGTCCAAAAATACGACCACCACCTACAAATACAGGAGATTTAATACTACCTGCACGTGCGCCTCCAGTTCCCTTTTGGCGTTTTATTTTACGAGTTGAACCTGACACTATACCTCTATGCTTAGAAGAGTGCGTTCCCTGACGTTGGTTAGCCAAATATTGCTTCACGTCTAAGTAAATAGCATGGTCATTTGGTTCGATGGCAAATATGCTGTCTGAAAGTGTAGCATTTTTACCAATTTCTTTTCCTTCTTTGTTTAAGATAGGTAATTCCATAATGGTATTTCGTTTTTTGTTATTATCAATGTAATTAAAATTAGAACATCAATAATTTCAAGTGTGTAATGAATTGAAAGATTAACGTTGAATAAGAATCATAGAATTGTTTGCACCAGGAATTGCACCCGAAACAACAATAATGTTTGCTTCAAGCATAATTTTTTCTACACGTAAGTTTTTCACTTTCACACGATTACCACCCATACGACCTGCCATACGCATACCTTTGAATACACGAGAAGGATAAGAAGAAGCACCAATTGAACCAGGAGCACGTAAACGGTTATGCTGACCGTGAGTAGCCTGACCCACACCTGCAAAGTTATAACGCTTAACAACACCTTGAAAACCTTTACCTTTAGAAGTTCCGACAACATCTACAAATTGACCTTCTTCAAAAACATCTGAAATGTTGATTTCTTGACCAATTTCATACGTTTTCTCAAGTTCTAAGCCCATGTTGCGAAACTCAACAAGTTTGCGTTTAGGAGTAGTTCCTGATTTTTTGAAGTGTCCTTGAAGTGGCTTAGGAGTGTTTTTTTCTTTACGCTCTCCAAAACCCATTTGTACGGCACGATAACCGTCTTTGTCTTCCGTCTTGACTTGTGTAACGACACAAGGACCAGCTTGTATTACTGTGCATGCGACACTACGTCCATCGGCATCAAACAAACTAGTCATTCCGATTTTTTTACCAATTAAACCTATCGGCATTATACTGGAATTTAATTATTAAGCGAAGTCATAAAAGATTAAATATATTTCTCCTTATATAGTAAAATATAAAATAGAAATTCGTTTCCCAAAAATTTACTTTTATACCTCTAAAATTGAATAGTTGAAAGGAAAATAGGGGTTTGATTATCAATATCTTAGCATAAATTTAATTATAAAAATACTGACAAAAGAACATAGTCTTCCTCTATTTGGGAGTGCAAAAATACTAACTCTTTAATTAATAAGCAACTAATAAGTGGAAATAATTAGAAATAAATGCAGGAGAACGAAACATTTTATAAAATTATTTATTTGATTTGAAGAAATTTTTTACAAATATTGCGTAGCTATGTAGCCAAAATATAGAAAAATGTTTGAATTAAATGTGATAAATAATAAATAAATTTGTTTCCCAAAGTTAAGAAGAACACAAAATCTACAAAAATGAATATTCATACAATAAATAACATTTCACATAAATCTTTTTTAGAAGAAGAACGTAATGATTCAATTACAGGAGATTTGATTCAGGCAAATGACGAGGTAGTTTTTTGTGGAATTTGTAAGTCTGTTTTTCTAAAAGACTCATGGAAATTTATCAATGAAACGCATTGTGGACAAAAAAATACTCTCAAAGAGTTTCCTATTGCTAGACAATTATTACTGAATGCACCTGTTATAAATCCTGTTTTTATTACTCCTCTACTATCTTCTTTTTCTATGAAAGAATGGAAAGAGCATTTGAACGATTTTGATGTAGAAGATAAAAAAGCAACGATTTATCTTAAATCTAATTTCATTATAGATTGGCAAAACAGTAAGTCTGCACTACCACAAGTAGAAAAGCAGACTTTCAAAAAAATGTACAGAGAGCCTGCACAACAAATTGCTCCATTATCTTACATTAAAAAGCTAAAAAGACGTTTTAGAGGACAAAAAAGACGTATTAAAAATTATATAGATGACCATAGAGATGATAAAATATGGTTTTTAGATAGTCAGCCTCTTGTTGGGCTTTCTGTTCTTTTTAATGTCTTTGCTCTTATAATAACTATATTTCCTGCCATTTCTTCTCCTATCGAAGTAGAATATAGTAGCCTAATTCTGCAATCTATACTTATTCTTTGTACATGTCCTATATTATATGTTATGTATCAATTTACAGAACTAACTTTTGGACATTTAAAACAGAAAGTTGCCTTGTTATTATCAACGAAAAGTAAACCAATATCACTACCTAAGCGATTAAATCAAATAGTTGAAGAAACAAATAACAATAATGTAAATACTTTATTTGGTATCATTGAGAATAAATTTTTCTTATATACCCAAGATAATAGAATTTTATCTTTTTGCTTCAATGAAAATGAAATAATTATATTTCATATTTCTGATAAACAGTTATCCTTACAACTCAAAAATCAAATGAAAGAGGAAACTTTTTTTTCTTTGGTCTTTTTTTCTAAGCGAAAAATGAGTGAATTTTTACTTACACTTGCAAAACAAAAGAATCATTTTATGGATAAAAGCAAGGTAAATTTGATAGATTTTCCTCCTAATAAAGAAAAATACTTAAAAAAGAATCTTAGAAATTATAAAGAATTTATCTTTGTTAAACCGACACCCCAGCCTAGTAAAAAAGAGAGTAAAGAATATTCCGAAAAAATGACAATGATTCAACTAGAAAATCCACTCAATCCAATAGATTTGACTAAATTAGAAAAAAGCCAAAAAGTATCTAAACAGAGTAAAAATAGAAATCATCATTACCAAAACAGACATCAAATGCAGTACAGAAATTATAAAAGAAAATAATCTAATTTCCTTATCGTCAAGCAAAAACAGAAATACTCATAAGGGCAAGTTGCACCTCTTCAAAAATATCTTTTACCTTTTGTTTGTTAATAGACTGCGACAAATCCACTTCAAATTTTTCGTTAAAAGAAGGAATCAAAACCCAAACATAACCCGAATGAATAGCATAGATTAGCTTTTTCTCTACTGCTTTGTCTAACTGATTTTTATCTATAAATTGAAAGAAACTTCTATATTCTACTACTTTATCTTCGCTTTCTTTGTCGGCAAATGAATTTTGTTGTAAGGCTTCTAGTGCTTTATTTTCTAAAAGATTTTGATAAACTGTTTCATTATTTGTATAAAAAAAATACTCTTCTTCTTTCTTTCCTGTATTACTATTTGTAGTTCTAATTACTTCATACCTCTCCAGTTCGCCTGTAAATTTGGCATATTCTGGTTTCCAATGGTAGCCACGCAATAATGGATTAAACGCTTTCAAATTATGGCTTCGCTGCTCTTCTATGGTCATAGATTTATCTCTAAAAATCTTCGCTCCTCCTACTGTTTCTTTTGAGCCTTCTTCGGCTAATGATTTGGGTAAAATAAATGCTCTTCCATCAAAATTTGCTTCGCTATCAGCATTTTTATTCAATTTCATTCTCACAAAAAAGCCATTAAAATTTTGACTACTTGTATTCTGAATTCCAATTCCTGTCAGACCTGTATTACCCACATCGTCATTATCTTCAAACGATTGCAACGAAGAAACCATATTCATATCAGCGATTACAAAATCATTTCCATTTAGTTTTCCTCTGATTACGTCATCCGTTTTTATTTTTGTATTGAATTTTATATCAAAAAGATGAGATTCATTGAGTTCTTTATTTGTAATTGTTTCAGTTGGATTATAATGAAAATCTTCTCCAAAAAATGAAATTACTTTTGTTATGATTTCTGATTTGTAATCGTGATTTAGATTTTTGACCTTTCCTTTTCCTACCAAAATCTTTTTTATTTCGTCTTTTAGAGCAATTATAAAAACTACTCCCATCAGAAAAATGACGATTGCAGCAACATAAGATTCAAACAATTCTACAAAAAAGTAAGAAGCAATAGCCATCAAAGCTATCATAATTCCTTGTACGATAGGAATAATTTTAGCACCTTTTTTATCCAAATTTTGCCTATTCAACTCTATTTTTTGGATAGAAGGAGCAATATTTTTTTGATAAAAATCTTCGAAGTTTTCAGTATTTTCTGGATTTGTAAATTCTGTGCTTCCCATAATTTTTTGTGCTTTATTGAATCAGTAATCACAATATAATACAATTACGAAAAAATTAAGTCAATACGTATAAATTGGTGCAAAATTATTTTACAATAATGAAGTGAATTGGAAAATCAATTTTTATTTAACACGAAATTCTTATCTTTGCTTTCTATTTAATAGAAAAACTCAAAAGAAATTAAATCAACTCTTTTAAATCATAAACGACTTTCATGGAAAGCACAAAAAAGAAAAATAAGAAACAAAAAGCAAAACCAGAAAATGAGGTTTTTCAGAAAATAATTTCGCACTGTAAAGAATACGGTTTTGTATTCCAATCCTCTGAAATTTACGACGGTTTGCAAGCCGTTTATGATTACGGACAAAATGGTTCTGCCCTTCGAAACAACCTTCAACAGGCTTGGTGGCTTGCCATGACACGATTAAATGATAATATTGTCGGAATTGATGCAGCTATTTTTATGCACCCAACAACGTGGCAAGCGTCTGGACACATTGAAGGTTTTAATGATCCAATGATTGATAATAAAGACTCTCAAAAGCGTTATCGTGCCGACCAAATCATCGAAAATAAAGCCGAAACATATAGAGAAGAAGGAAATGAGCAAAAGGCAAATGAGTTGATAGACAAAATGAATGACTATCTAAAAAAGGAAGATTTAGAAGGTGTCCGTAATTTGATCGTGGAGGAAAATATTGTTTGTGAGACTTCAGGAACAGCAAACTGGACAGAAGTGCGTCAGTTTAATTTGATGTTTTCTACTCAAATTGGTTCGGTAGATAATGAGTCAAGTCAGGTGTATTTACGTCCAGAAACAGCACAAGGAATTTTTGTAAATTACCTTAATGTTCAGAAAACAAGCCGTTTGCAACCTCCTTTTGGTATTGCACAAGTAGGTAAAGCATTTAGAAATGAAATTGTAGCTCGCCAGTTTATCATGCGTATGCGTGAATTTACACAAATGGAAATGCAATTTTTCATTAAGCCAGGAACACAACAAGAATGGTTTCAAAAGTGGAAAGAAAATCGTCATCAATGGCATTTAGCAATCGGAACGCCTGCTGAAAAATTGCGTTTTCACGTTCATGACAAACTTGCACATTATGCCGATGCAGCCGAAGATATAGAGTTTAATTATCCGATTGGTTGGAAGGAAATGGAGGGAATTCATTCTCGTACCGATTTTGATTTAAAGCAACACGAAGAGTTTTCTAAGAAAAAATTGCGTTTTCATGATGCACAAGCAAAGGAAAATTATGTTCCTTATGTCATCGAAACTTCTATCGGTCTTGACCGTTTGTTTTTGTCTGTGATAAGTAATGCGTATCAAGAAATTGAATCGACTAATGATAAAGGAAATGTAGAAAAGCGTATTGTTCTTTCTTTTCCTGCGCCACTTGCACCTGTAAAAGTAGCTGTTTTTCCTCTTACCAAAAAAGATGGTTTGCCAGAAAAAGCAATGGAAATTTTGAAGGATTTGAATTTAGATTTAGATACTTTTTATGAAGAAAGTGCTTCTATCGGAAAGCGTTATGCTCGTCAAGATGTAGTAGGAACTCCTTTTTGTGTTACCGTCGATCACGATACGCTAGAGGACAATACGGTTACGCTTCGTTATCGTGATACAATGGAACAAATTCGTATTCCAATTTCAGAACTGAAAGCAAAACTACTTTACGAATGTTCGATGAGTAGAATTTTAGAGAAATTGGTGTAAAATTATAGTACAGGTTATCTTAAACTAACATTTAATTCTCAACTGTTTGAAACAAATAGTTGAGAATTTTTGTATCTTTTGAAAAAATAAATTTAGAATGTATATGAAAATTGTTGAAAATTTCTTTTGAAGAGAAAATAAAATTATAGAGAAGGATGATGATATTGATGAAAAGAGAAGGGAAAGTATTTATCCTAAAGATTTAAGAGGTTTTAAAGTAGGCATCAAAGAAGAAAAATTTAAGGTCTATGAACTTTTGAATCAGTATTACAAAGAAGATAGAATACTAATATCATTTCTGAAGATAAAGATCTTGTTTGGAACAAAAATAAAATGAGTCGTTTTATAGAATCAGTTATTTTAGATTTGCCTATTCCTGCTTTTTTTTTAGTCAGACGGTAGAAAATAAAAATCTTATAATAGATGGACAACAGAGAATTCTTACTTTACTTTTGTTTACAGGAAAGATAAAAGAAAAACAGGCTTACAAAAAGGCAAATTTTAGATTAACAGGCTTAAAAGGACTTCCTTATATAAATGGAAAAAATTATCAAGACTTGAGAGAACATATTGGTTTACAAGCAAGAATTGAAAGCAAACTATTAGATATTTTTCTATTTCAGCCTTCTGTAAAAATAAATATTATTTATGATATTCTAAAACGCATAAATGCTAGAAAAAATAGTATTGGGAACAAAATGTTAGAAATGTTATTATAGGAGGAAAATCTAATCAATTGCTAGGAGAATTAGTGCAAAATGAATATTTTAAGATAGCTACACACAATATATTTTTGAAAAAAGATTAAAAGCTCAAGAGATTGTTTTACATGTTTTATCATTTGTTTTTTTTGAAAATAAAAATAATATTTATATAACAGATATGAATGATTTTTTGGAAGAAGGAATGAAAGAAATAAATAGCCTAAATGAAAATGAAATAGAAGGATTAAAAGAGAGATTTGAAAGAATGATGAGACTGTCTTATTCTACTTTTGGAGAAGAAAATTTTCGTTTATCTTCTAATAAAAAAAAAAATAATTTATCTATCATTATTCTATATTTGCTTTTTCATAGACAAAGTAAGTGATGATTTTATAGAAAAAAATAAAGAAAAAATAAAAAATAACTATAAAGACTTGATTGCAAAACCAACTTATACTAAAAATTTGATTTCAAAAACAAGTACAAGTAATAAAATACAAGATAATCTTCATTTTGCCAAAGATATTTTATCAAACGTATAGCACACCTTTTTTATGCTCAAAGAAATTCGTTTAAAAAACTTCAAATGTTTTCGTGAAGAAACTACTTTTCCACTTTCTACCATAAACCTACTGACAGGAATAAATGGAAGAGGAAAATCTACGCTTTTACAATCTATGCTTTTGATGAAACAAAGTGTAGAACACAATGAATATACAAACAAACTTATTTTGAATGGAAATTGTGTAAACTTGGGAACGTATGAAGATATAGGAAAAGCTCTTGAGTGATAATGAACTATCAACTAATTTTGTAATGGAATCTGATAAGTTATTTAAGTGTTGAAGACTTTGATATTTATTTTATTTAATTACTCTAAAGAAGATGTAAGAAATTTTAAATGTAAATTTTGATTAAATAAATTTAGAATGAAGAAAATATCTTTTCAGATTGTTTATCTTATATTTCTCCAAATAAAATTTGGTGAAAATATGAAGCAGAGAAGTAATCTACTTAACTTGTTGAAGATGAAAGTAATATCCAGATGAAGATGTTAATGGTATTTGTTTACGAATTAAGCAAATAATACAGATTCATATAAGAACATTAGAGAATTTAACTCCATTGCAGCCGACCGATTAGGTTCACAGGAGTTTTACAAAAAAATAAATCTAAATGAATTTATAAGTGTAGATAAAAAAGGTGAAAATCTAGCAACTGTTTTATTTGAGTTAAAAAAAAAATTAGTCAATGATAAATTGTATTTAGGAGAAAATGAAAAAAGATTTGAATACACAAACTGGAGAGTGGTTAAGTGAAATTTTTGATACAGAGGTAAAAATTGAAGTAAAAGATGGTTCTCATACATTTGAAATTTTATTTACTATAAATGGAAAACAACATAAACCTACCAATGTCGGTTTTGGCTATTCGTACATTTTGCCAATTATAGTTTCTGGCTTAATAGCCAAAGAAGGCGAAATTTTGATTATAGAAAACCCAGAGGCACATTTACACCCAAAAGCACAATCTGAACTCACAAAGTTTTTAGCAAAAGTAGCTTCTTGTGGTATTCAGATTTTTATAGAAAGTCATAGCGAGCATATTTTGAATGGGTTGAGAGTGGCTATGCTAAAAGAAGATATAGAAATAAATAATGAAGATTTGAATATTCTTTATTTTCAAAATGAAGAAGAAAATCCATTTGTAAAATTAGATTTACAACCTAATGGCAAAATCAAAAACTGGGTAGATGGTTTTTTTGACCAACAAGAACAAGATTTAGCTGAAATTTTTAAACTAGGAAGGAAACAAAAATGATTGCCAAATTTTATTTATTTAAAGATTCTTTTCAATATAAAGAAGGGATAACTACTGACGAATTAGAAGAGAAAATCAAAAAATTTTCAGCAGACTATGAGTACATACGAGAGTACGAAAATGACAATGTCTTCATTCAAGATTCTGTTTATGATGCTTATATTTTTCCTAATATAACAGTGGTTGATTTAATGTATGATATCAAATACAAACAAAATTTTGATAGAGATACATTAGAGTTTCTAAGATTAATTGTAGAAAAATCTACTGACACAGATTTGAGTAATGAAGAAATAATTAACTTACTTCCAACTCATTCTCAAGAGGAAGTTTTTGGGGTTTTATGTTTTCAAATGATTGATAATATAGAGCAAAAATACTTAGTTTATGATAAGAATGACTGGTTAAGTTTTCATAGGTATTTTTTAGCTCTTTATCCTATTGATAATTTATTTTTTATATCTGAATGTGAAAAATACTTTCCTTCTCTTTATTTTCATTCTAATAATGAGACAAGTATAAAACCTATTTTATATGGTTTTTCAATAGAAATTGTACGTCATTTATCAGAATTAAATGATAAATTTAAAATCATAAGAAATGACTACTCTCATTTGCCAGATGCTTTAATAGCTTTTTCATCTGATCGTAATATAGAAACTAGTTTAGAAGGAAGTATGAGTCGTAAATCCGATTTGACTTTTGATTTTGAGACAGAGAAAGGAACATTAGAATCTATTTATTGTGAACCTCACACAAAAATAAACAGCAATAATAACTCAGGAAATAACACTTATTTTCAACATCGTATTTATTTTCATGAAGGTAAAAATCATATTCAAGGGGATAAAATTCTAGTAGGGCATATTGGAGAACATTTGTAGAATACTTTTTACTTTATTGTTATCTGATTTCATATATTTTTATTCCTATAAAAAAAAACGAACTACAAAATAATTTATAGTTCGTTTTTTAAGTAAATCAAATATAATACATTTCACACGCTAAAGCGTATGCTACATTCTAAACCAACTCAGGTTTATAAATCTTAGCATATTGGAAGAAAAAATGAGGAATTGTATTTATTCCTTTGTAATAATTGAAAAGTCCGTAATGTTCGTTGGGCGAGTGAATGGCATCAGAATCTAAGCCAAATCCCATCAAAATACTATCAATTCCTAATTTGGATTTGAACATCGCAACAATAGGAATACTTCCACCTCCACGCATCGGAATTGGGTCTTTTCCAAATGTTTGTTTGTAGGCATAACTTGCAGCTTTATACGCTTGTGAATCTGTCGGAGTAACGACAGGCTCTCCTCCGTGATGAGGTTTTACCAAAACACTTACCGAAGGAGGAGCAATTTTTTCAAAATGCTTTTTAAAGAGTTTTGTAATCGTATCTGAATCTTGATTAGGAACTAAACGCATCGAAATTTTGGCATACGCCTTTGAAGCAATTACCGTTTTTGCGCCTTCGCCTGTATAACCTCCCCAAATTCCGTTTACATCTAAAGTCGGACGAATAGAAGCACGCTCTAAAGTAGAATATCCTTTTTCGCCTTCTACATCTTTTAGTCCAATAGATTTTTTGTATTCTTCTAAAGAAAAAGGAGCTTTTGCCATTTGCGCTCGTTCTTCCTTTGAAAGATTTGCTACATCATCATAGAAATTTTCTACCGTAATACGTCCGTCTTCGTCTTTCAAAGAAGCAATCATATCACAAAGAACATTAATCGGATTTGGAACAGCACCTCCATAAAGACCAGAATGCAAATCACGATTCGGCCCCATAACCTCCACTTCTACATACGAAAGACCACGCAACCCAACCGTAACCGAAGGAATATCATTGGCAATCATTCCAGTATCAGAAATCAAAATTACATCAGTAGCTAGTCTTTCTTTATTATTTTGTACAAAAATTCCCAAATTATCCGAACCTACTTCTTCTTCGCCTTCTATCATAAACTTAACATTACAAGGCAAAGAATCGGTTTTCATCATGGCTTCAAATGCTTTTATGTGCATATACATTTGTCCTTTATCATCACAAGCTCCACGAGCATAAATTTTTTCATCTCTAATAGTTGGCTCAAACGGAGGAGTTTCCCAAAGTTCTAACGGGTCGGGTGGCTGCACGTCGTAATGTCCATAAACCAAAACAGTAGGCAACGAAGAATCAATCATTTTTTCGCCATAAACAATCGGATAACCTGCTGTCTGACAAAGTTCTACCTTATCTGCGCCAGCTTCTTCTAGTTTTGTCTTGATAAATTCTCCAGCTCTAAAAACGTCTTCTTTGTATTTTTTGTCTGCACTTACAGAAGGAATACGAAGCAAATCTTTGAGTTCTTCTAAGAAGCGTTCTTTGTTTTTCTCTATATAATTTTCTGTTTTTTCTGAATGTGTACTCATTAAAAGATATGTTTATGTGAATGTATCGAATGATTTTTTACCAATTTTAATCAAAATTTTTAGTCTAAACGTAGCAAAAAATAAAAATTCTGAATTGAACTTGAATATACGGCTTTTTCTTCAAAAAAAGAACCTTCATCTAGCTAAAAGCTACGATAGTCTAAAAACAAAGTGTTTACATTGCCTTTGGTTCGTGGTTTGTTATTTATCAGAAAAACAAAGAATTGTTTAATTGAAAAGTTTTTAAGACTTTTTGAAATTAATCCTCGTTGACGGCTTCAGCCTCAACGACGGTTGAAAACATGATACAAAACAGTTTAGGGAAAATAATACAAATCACTCCATTCCAACACTCATTTCATAATGAATTATCTTATTTTTATAGTTAGCGTTATTGTACTCGTAAAAGGGGCAGATTGGGTAACGGACGGAGCTTCTTCGATAGCCAAACGCTTTAATATTTCCGACCTTATTATTGGTCTGACAGTCGTTTCAATAGGTACTTCTGCGCCCGAATTGGTTGTTAATCTTTTCGCTTCTAGTAGTGGAAGCTCTGACCTTGCCATTGGAAATGTTTTGGGGAGTAATATTTTTAATACACTAGCTATTTTGGGTATTTGTGCAATGATTTCTCCTGTTTTGGTAAAACGAGCAACCGTTCAGATAGAAATTCCTTTGGGTCTTCTGGCTGCTTTGGTGTTGGGGATTTTGGCAAATGATATGTTAATAGACGGTTCTAGTGGTTCTATTTTATCAAGAAGTGACGGAATTATTTTACTCTTTTTCTTTGTGATTTTTATGTATTATACGTTTTTCTCTGCTCAAAAAGACAAGAAATTGTCTGTTGAAGAATCTGAAGAAATACAAAAATTACCTTTAGGATTATCGATATTAATGCTTTTAGGAGGTTTTGCAGGACTTATTGGAGGAGGGAAATTTATGGTCGATGCAGCCATAGAAATTGCACAATCTTGGGGCGTAAGTGAAGGAATAATCGGACTTACCGTAGTAGCAGCAGGAACTTCTTTTCCAGAATTAGTAGTTTCGATAATGGCAGCCAGAAAAGGTAGTGCAGATATGGCAATCGGTAATGTAGTGGGTTCGAATGTCTTCAATGTATTTTTTGTTTTGGGAATAAGTGCGACAGTTAGACCCATTCCATTTAATCCAAATGCGAATAATATGGATATTGTAGTTACAGCTTTGGGTTGTTTGATGGTTGTTGCTTTTGTGTTTTTGGGAGAAGGACGAAAAATAAGCAGAGGAGAAGGAACAGCCTTGACGTTTGGTTATGTGGCTTATATTGCTTATTTGATTTATCAGCAAGTTGGAATGGTGTAATAAATTTAAAAGGTAGATTTTAGAAGGCAGAATTAACTACTACTAAAGAAATCAAATACCTAAATCCATTCTATTTTTACATCAAGATTTCTTTCTTCAATTAAATCTTTGTAAGAAGAATTTGTCATAAAAACTACTTTTACATAACGAGAGAGGTAATTTACAAACTCTATCAATTCTTTATTTTTTTCTAGATAAGTATATTTTATTGGCAGAGGAATATCTGTACTTCCTGTTTCATTATGCTTAATATGGATTTTACTCAATGTCTTTTTTGAGTTATCACAATTAATAATTATATGTTTTATATCTGTATAATTTATTTTAGTTTTTCCTATTAGTTTCTTCGAAACTAGATAAGAACCGTGCAAATCCAAACGAATAGTAGGAGAAACTAGCGTACCAATAGCAATCGGAATAAGCAAAACAATAAAACCAATAATAAGTAAAGGCAAAAGAGAATCGTCCATATTCAAAAACAAAACAGGAATCATAAAAAGTTCAAGAAACAAAACGCCAAAAAACTGTGTAAGGACATTTTCAGTAGCAGCAAGAGGAAGAGAAGTTATTAATCCTGTTTTGAGTTCTAAATTATTTCGTCTTGGAATAGTTTTTAAAGTTTTGTTTTGCTCACAATGTGTATTTCCCAAATATTCCCAACTCTCTTTCAAAAAAACAGATTTACACGAACTACAAATCACAATTTCATCGTTTTCTTTTATCAAATCTCCTGTAATTGGGTCTTTACGGTCTTGATTAAGAAAATCAAAATGATTTTGAGTAGATAATTTGTGAGTATGTATCATTTTTTTGAAACTGAAATTTAGATTAATTTTTATACAAAAATAGGTATTTGAGTTTGATTTATGGAAGTGAAATGTTTTATTTGAATTTAATCTTGAACAAAAAATATGAAACAAACAAAAAAGGAAACTTGGGATAGAATTATGAACAGAACTAAAGATAAAAGAATAGATTTTATTTTACCCACCTTAGAATGGTTAAAATCTAAAGGTTGTTGTGAAATCTTCTATCCACATATAGCACTTGAAGACATTGTTCTTAAAGAAAATCTAGATTTTAATGCGCTTAGTTCAGTAATCATAAATTTTGGGTTTAGTAAGATAATTAACTACAGACTATTAAATTCAAATTTAAAAAGGTTAGAGGTTCAAATGAAGAAGGAGAACAAATGGACATCTAAAGTAGAAGAAGAACTCCTAAAACAGAAGAAAAAAGTGGAAACTAATTTAGATACCTTATTAATAACTATAAAAACAGAAACAGAATATTACTCTCACATCACAAAAATCAATGAATACGGTGAGTTTGAAATAATTTTGGACAAAATAATAACAGATTTAAGTTGAATTGCATTTCTCATTCTTGGTGTTCCTTAATTCCTCTTAGTACCTTAGTGGTAATTGAAATTCCGTATTATAAAGATTTGAATTAATGGGAAAAACGAGTTAATTTTACATATACATTAATTTCGAATTTTCTTAATCAAATTTATAGAATGAAATACGACGTAACAATTATTGGTTCGGGCCCCGGTGGTTATGTAGCTGCTATTCGTGCAGCACAATTAGGACTCAAAACTGCAATTATAGAAAAATATGCTACTTTGGGTGGAACGTGTCTAAATGTAGGCTGTATTCCTTCAAAGGCACTTTTAGACTCTTCAGAACATTACCATACAGCTCAAAAACATTTCAAAGAACACGGAATCAACATCAACGAACCGAAAGTAAATTTTGAGCAAATGATTAATCGTAAGCGTGATGTAGTAAGCAAAACATGTGATGGTGTGGCGTATCTAATGAAGAAAAACAAAATTGATGTTCATCAAGGACACGGTTCTTTCATCAATGCAACTAATATTAAAATTACGACAGAAGATGGCAAAGAAACTAAAATCGAAACCGATAAAGTTATCATTGCAACAGGTTCGAAGCCAACTATTTTTCCATTCTTTCCCTACGACAAAAAACGTTTTATTACCTCAACAGAAGCATTGGAATTAAAAGAAGTTCCTAAAAAAATGATTGTTATCGGTGGTGGAGTAATCGGAATGGAACTCGGCTCTGTCTATGCTCGCTTAGGAACAGAAGTTTCAGTCATTGAATTTATGCCTTCTATTTTAGGTTCAATGGATAGTTCAATGGGAAAGGAATTAGAAAGAATAAGCAAAAAAACGCTCAAAATGAAGTTCTTTTTGCAACACAAAGTAGAAGAAGCAAAACAAGAAGGCGACGAAACGGTGATTAAAGCCGTCAATAAAAAAGGAAAAGAAGTAGAATTTAGAGCTGATTACTGTTTGCTTGCTGTTGGTCGTAGTGCTTATACAGAAGGTTTGGGATTAGAAAATATTGGAATAAAGACCGATAAAAGAGGACGAGTAGAAGTAAACGAACATTTGGAAACAGAAGTAAAAGGAATCTATGCAATCGGTGATGTTGTTCGTGGCGCAATGCTGGCACACAAAGCAGAAGAAGAAGGCGTAATGGTTGCCGAAATAATGGCAGGACAAAAACCTCACATCAATTATTTACTAATTCCAGGAGTTGTCTATACATGGCCCGAAGTAGCAAGTGTAGGATATACCGAAGAACAATTAAAGGAAGACGGCAGAAAATACAAAACAGGTTCATTTCCATTTATGGCACTCGGAAGAGCAAGAGCTTCAATGGACACAGACGGACTTGTAAAAGTACTGGCAGACGAAAAAACAGACGAAATATTAGGAATGCACATAATAGGCGCAAGAGCAGCCGATATGATTGCGACAGGCGTAACGGCAATGGAATACAGAGCATCAGCCGAAGATATAGCAAGACAAAGCCACGCTCACCCAACGTATATGGAAGCTGTAAAAGAAGCATGCCTAGCTGCAACTGAAAATCGTGCTGTACATATTTAATTGTGTGTTCGTTTCCCCGAAAACGAACTTATGACAAATTTACAAACTCCTTGAAGACTTTTTGGTTTTGAGGAGTTTTTTCTTGAAATCAAATTTGTATTTTAGTTGCAGAGCAACGTACTATTTGTAGAAATTAAAAAATATAATGTTCGTCCTTTTCATGTTCATACAAGCAACACATATCTCAAAACCTAACAAAAATCATAAACCAACAACGCAATAATCATATAAATAACAGCATCTAAAATAGTAATTTTACGTTATTATAAACATAAGCAATTAGATATTCACTATCTTAGCTTATCAAAAAAAATCAGTAAAATTTATATTAAACTTAATTACTATGTCGTTCAAAAATATTCTCGTTCCTATTGATTTTTCTCCTCGTTCGTATGCTGCTTTGGAGGCTGCTACTGATATTTCGAATCAATTTGGTTCGAAAAATTACTCTCTTACATATTATTGATGTTCCAGAATCTCAACGTCCACAGTATCAAGTTGCGTTAGATACAGTTGGAAACCACGAAAAGAGTGGAAAAGATGATATTCCTACTATTTTGTTTGCAATGAAGGAAACAAAAAGACAACTTCGTGAAGCAAGAGAAAAATATCCAAAAATAGAGTTTATCGAAAAAAGTAGTTTTTGATAGAGTTCATCGTCAGATTTATACCGTTGTGGAAGGAACAGATGTAGATTTAATTGTGATGGGTTCGAGTGGCGCATCTGGTTTGAGTGAAGTTTTTATAGGTTCGAATACACAAAAAGTAGTCAGAAATGCAAACTGTCCTGTTTTGGTAATCAAAGATGATGAGGGTAATTTTAATCCTCGTAACATAGTTTTTGCATCAGATTTTTCAGAAATGGGAGCAGAAGCAGCACGACTTTTTCCACTTTTCAAAACGCTTTACGGAAGTACAATGCACTTTTTGAATATTGTTACGCCAAGCACATTTGAAGCCACTCCCACTACTCAAAAAAGAATGAAGGATTTTGCAAAAGATTTGAAGTTAGAAGAAGCTGATTTTACGATGAATATCTTTAATTATTACACAGAAGAAGAAGGAATTCTGACTTTTGCAGAAGAAAATAAAGCTGACATGATTATGTTAGGAACACACGGAAGAAAAGGTTTTTCTAGATTTATGATGGGAAGTATTGCCGAAAATGTAGCCAATCATTCTGAATTACCTGTTTTTGTTTTTCGTCAAGATTAAGTAAATAGAATTAATGCCACTATTACGCAATTACAACACTTTTTTCTATATCAAATGACTATTTTTGTTGCATCAAATTTATTTAAAAAAATTAAATAGCTATAAAAAATGCGTTATTTCATTATCTACAAACCTTACGGAATGATTTGTCAGTTTTCAAAGGAAGGTAACAAAGCCACTTTAGCAGATTTAGATTTTGACTTTCCAAAAGATGTTTATCCATTAGGAAGATTAGACACAGATAGTGAAGGGTTATTGATTCTTACCAACGATAAAAAGCTAAATCATAAACTTTTAAATCCTGATTTTGCTCATACACGAACATATTATGTGCAAGTAGATGGACAAATTCATAAGGAAGCGATAAGTCAGTTAGAAGAAGGTGTGGTAATTCGTGTCAAGAAAAAAGATTATTTTACAAGTCCTGCTAAGGCACAATCTATTACAGAACCTGTGCTTCCACCTCGCAATCCACCTGTACGTTATCGGGCTGCGATTCCTACTTCTTGGATTTTACTTACTTTGAGAGAAGGAAAAAACAGACAAGTTAGGCACATGACAGCAGCCGTAAAATTTCCAACTTTGCGCTTAGTTCGTTATGCGATTGAAAATATTGAACTAGAAGAAATGCAATCTGGAGACATTTTGGAGCTTTCTGGAACAGAACTTTATACCAAATTAGGAATGAAAGTTAGGAATGAAAGCAAAGAGTAATTAAGTAAAACGGACTTTCTAGTCCGTTTGCATTACTACTTTATAACCAAACGACCACGAATTGTTTATTTTCATTTTCAAAAGTATGATGAAATAAAGGTAGCCATTTATCAGAAATAGAATTATTCTTTATTCTTCCAAAAAGCTGGTTTTTGTTATCGTCTTCTAAATCATCTCCATAATTTTTAATTCTTAATTGACATTCTTGGTCTTTCAATTCGTAATGATTATACAATTTTACATTCAAATCTTCCTTAAAAAAAAGTCCTTCAATATCTGCATATTTGTAGAGTGCTTCTTTAGAAGACCAAAGAAAAGTTTTTTGTCGTAAAGTTTGTGCTTTTCCTTGTTCTGATTGGCTCATTACACGATGAAAAACTCGGCTGATTTTTGGTGTAAGCGACTGAATGTCAATACCTACTTCATTACTTGTATCGATAATGGCAGCACAAAAAGGAAAATCATGTGAAATGGAAATTTTAATAGTTAGATTTGTATTTGACGGACTCAAAAACGGCTTTCCTGTTTCTGTTTTTTCTAAAAAAGTATAATCAAATCCTATTTGTTCTACTAACGTTCTTACTAAAACACGAACAGCTAATCGTTCTAGTTTCTTTTCGTTTTGTTTTACTCTTAGTTTTTCGCTCAGACTAGTAACTACATATTTACTATTTATGTAATCTAAATCTTCTTTTGGTAAATTATTTTCAAAGAATAGACTATTTTCACTAATTTGCCAAAGCGCAATTAAACGATGTTCGGATTTTTCTAAAATTTGTAAAGGCATAAAATAAAGTTAGGATCAATTACGACCTGTTGAAGCAGCGAAACTGATTATAAATTACGGTTATCAACTAGCTAAAGATTCAAGGATAGTAATTTATTTAATTTGCGTTTCTTAGAAACTAGATTTAGGAAACAAAAATAATGTAGCTGACAGTTTCAATCCTCAAAAATAGAGTATTTTCAAAAAAGTAATACTACCAATTTAATCAAAAGATGAAAAAAATAATTTATATCTCAAAATTAATGTTTTTTGCAATTTTATTTGTTTTGCAAAGTGAAAATAATATTATTTATGCCCAACACGCAAAGGTGGATTTTTCTTATCAAGATTCTTTGCGTGGTTCTTTGAGAAAAGAACGAGCATATGATGTCAAAGAGTATGACTTGAATTTGAAAATTGATGTTGAAAATCAATCTATTTCTGGATTTAATAAAATTACGTTTCAAAATATAGGTTTAGATTCTGTTTTGCAATTAGATTTATTTGAAAATTTTGAGATTGATTCCATTGTTTATTACAACCAACATTCAACGCAAAAATTTATAAATCCTACTCAAACCTTGCGAAACCAAAGAGAAGGAAAAGTAATTTGGGTAGAACTTCCTACCGAAATAAGAAATAGCCTAAACATTTCGAAAAGCAATAAAACAATAGAGACAATAAGTGTCTTTTATCACGGAAAACCTCAAAATGCTATCAATCCTCCTTGGGATGGAGGTTTTACATGGAACAAAAAAGCAAATGAAAAACCTTGGATAACAGTTAGCTGTCAAGGTTTGGGAGCAAGCAGTTGGTTTCCTCTAAAAGATCATTTGAGTGACAAACCTGATAGCGTTCGTATGTATGTAGAAGTTCCGAAAGATTTATTTTGTGTTTCGAATGGTGACTTAATTTCTACTAACAAAAACACAAAAGACAAAAATTACATAGGTTATGAATGGAAAACTCGTTATCCGATTGCTTCTTACAACATAACATTGAATATTGGTGATTATATTCATTTTGAAGACAAGTTTTTTTATAAAAATTCGGTAGATTTTAGGAAAGCAGCAGCTACTTCTACGAATGCGAATAATTCCTTTTTAAAATTGGATTATTATGTAATTAAAGGAAACGAAGATAAGGCAAAACCTTATTTTGAGAGCCAAGTAAAACCAATGTTAGAGGCTTTTGAATATTATTTGGGCGAATATCCATTTAAAAAAGATGGCTATGCGCTGGTAGAAACGCCTTATTGGGGAATGGAGCATCAAACATGTGTAGCGTATGGAAATAATTATAAATTAAATCCTTTTGGTTTTGATTTTATAATTATTCACGAATCGGCACATGAGTATTTTGGTAATAGTGTAAGTGCAGACGATAACGCCGAACTTTGGATACATGAATCTTTTACGACGTATTCAGAAGCTCTTTTTGTAGAATATTTTCAAGGAAAGGAAAAGGCAATTGACTATTTACTTACTCAAAAACCAAAAATTATAAATCAAGATGTCATTCTTGCGCCTTTAGGAGTAAACTATAATAGCTGGTTGGGTGCAGATATGTACTACAAAGGAACTTGGATGTTACATTGTCTGCGTTCGGTAATAGATAATGATGAATTGTGGTTTGCTACGATTAAAGATTTTTATCAAACTTACAAACATTCACACTTAAATACACAGCAAGTCATAGATTTTTTCAATCAGAAAACAGGTAGAAATTTAGGTTCAATTTTTAATTATTACCTTACTAATAAAGAAATTCCTGTTTTAGAGTATGAAATTTTGGAAGAAGACAATAAAATATACTTATCTTATTTTTGGAAAATGAATGAAAAAATGAGCAAAAAATCAAGTGAAGAAATAGAGCAAGAAGTAAATAAAGATAAAATAAGAGAGAAATTTAATATGCCTGTTGAAGTTTTTATAAATGGTAATAATGAGGTTCTTGTATTAAATCCCACAACAACTCCTCAAAAATTAGATATTTCTGAAAAAATCAGTAGAAAAAACAAGAAGAAAGTAGAGGATTTAGAAATAAAAATAAATGAAAGAAGGTATTTAGCTAAGACATTAAAGAAATGATTTTCCACCCTCGTAAGGTTCAAGACCATTTTTAAGGTGGAAAATCAGTTATAATTTTTTAACCAATTAGAGTTTTGTAATCCGATGAAGACATAAGTGCAGCTACGTCGTCTTTGCTTTCAACCTGAATTTTGATCATCCAACCTTTTCCATAAGGGTCAGAATTTACTGTTTCGGGAGCGTCTTCAAGTTCGGGATTGATTTCGATTACTGTTCCTTTTATTGGCATATACAAATCTGAAACAGTTTTCACAGCTTCGACAGAGCCAAAAACTTCGCCAGCTTCTACTTCGTCTCCTTCTGTTGTGATGTCGACATAAACGATGTCTCCAAGTTCAGATTGGGCATATTCTGTAATTCCTACGGTTGCGATGTCGCCTTCTAAGCTAATCCATTCGTGTTCTTTGGTGTACTTTAATTCTTCTGGAAAAGTCATTTTTATTGAGGTATTTTTATGAAAAAAGGATTAAAAAAAGTTACAACCCACTACTAAATCATTAGTTAGATTGTTTATAAACCAAATATACAAAAATAGAATAGCCAAAAATAGATTTGCGTAAATATTTGTGATTGTTAAAGTTTTTTGTCGTTTTTGAAATTACTTTTCTTACTAGGATGAGTACGATTAATTGTAATGCAAGTGGAAATAATTTGGTTCAAGTGCGTAAGTTTCAATTCCAAAATGGGTACGATTAATTTCTTGCAGAAAAGCACAATCTAAATGTTCATAATTTGTTTCAATTCCAAAATGGGTACGATTAATTTCTTGCAGAAAAGCACAATCTAAATGTTCATAATTTGTTTCAATTCCAAAATGGGTACGATTAATTGCAAATGCAACTTCTGATTATAAAGGTACAGTAGCTAGTTTCAATTCCAAAATGGGTACGATTAATTATTAGCATTATTATTTAAGACATGCAAAAAACTTTTGTTTCAATTCCAAAATGGGTACGATTAATTAGAAAATACACTATTCAGAATCATTAAATTAATTAGTTTCAATTCCAAAATGGGTACGATTAATTTGCTTATTCATACCATTACTTGCTTTGCAGAAACAAGTTTCAATTCCAAAATGGGTACGATTAATTAACCATCATTACAAGTTCCTGCTCGTTTCCGTCTTCGTTTCAATTCCAAAATGGGTACGATTAATTTTAGTCAAAATACGTGGCAATGCGTACAACTACAAAAGTTTCAATTCCAAAATGGGTACGATTAATTTGCACGAGGAATATTATTATTCTTATAAAGTGTTTTTGTTTCAATTCCAAAATGGGTACGATTAATTACGCTCAACGTGTTTCAGAAGCTCGTTTTTTTGAAAGTTTCAATTCCAAAATGGGTACGATTAATTCTTGAGTATAGAAGATGTTTCGGACAATGATTTCAGGTTTCAATTCCAAAATGGGTACGATTAATTCGGCACTTGCACAGATAAAGATGCAATCCATGCAAAGTTTCAATTCCAAAATGGGTACGATTAATTAACAGCAGAACAGCAATGTAGAGAGTTGCAAAATGCGTTTCAATTCCAAAATGGGTACGATTAATTAGTGTAATTATCTATACCTCCCATGTAACAGATATGATGTTTCAATTCCAAAATGGGTACGATTAATTCTATAAAACGTTGCAATAAGCCACGCCCTTCATTTTCGTTTCAATTCCAAAATGGGTACGATTAATTATTCATTCAGTCCTATTGCGCTCAAAGGATTTATAAAGTTTCAATTCCAAAATGGGTACGATTAATTAAAGGAATGAATGTAAATGATAGGTTAGTCAATAGTGTTTCAATTCCAAAATGGGTACGATTAATTAACGATTAGATGCAGCTTATAAGAAATTTTTTAAAGGGTTTCAATTCCAAAATGGGTACGATTAATTTATTTTGATTTTTTTGATTTCCTCAGACGATAAGTGGTTTCAATTCCAAAATGGGTACGATTAATTGAAAATTCAGTTTTGCCATCCATTTGTGATTATCGTCGTTTCAATTCCAAAATGGGTACGATTAATTTGCATAGCTTTCTGTTAATTGTGTTATCAATGTTTCCGTTTCAATTCCAAAATGGGTACGATTAATTAAAGCTATGCAACTGTTTTTGAAAGCGCAATAATAGAGTTTCAATTCCAAAATGGGTACGATTAATTAAGGAACTCGTTTGGAAATAGTGCCAAATCCTGGAAGGTTTCAATTCCAAAATGGGTACGATTAATTTTCTAAAAAGACTGGACAGACAAAAGAAATTCTTAGGTTTCAATTCCAAAATGGGTACGATTAATTATCTACATTTATTAGGAATAAGCCGTTGCTTGCTTGTGTTTCAATTCCAAAATGGGTACGATTAATTAGCATCAAACGCCAGCGAAAAGGCGTTAATGGATGTTGTTTCAATTCCAAAATGGGTACGATTAATTCTAAGTGAATTTTATTTTCCTTAGAAGATTTAGCAAAAGTTTCAATTCCAAAATGGGTACGATTAATTCCGTAAGAAGTATTACTACAAAAACAGTCTATGCAAAGTTTCAATTCCAAAATGGGTACGATTAATTGTAGTGTAGGTAGAATGAATGTAAAGCATACAAAGTGGTTTCAATTCCAAAATGGGTACGATTAATTGCGTTTTTATGTTAGGGTTTTATGAAAATGAAACAATGTTTCAATTCCAAAATGGGTACGATTAATTACAAAACCCTGCTTCAACTTTATTTAAAATTATAGCGTTTCAATTCCAAAATGGGTACGATTAATTTCAATAGCTTTAAATGCGACTATTGCGACAAAATAATGTTTCAATTCCAAAATGGGTACGATTAATTAAGAAGTAGAAATATTTCTTGATCCTGCTGTTATCGGGTTTCAATTCCAAAATGGGTACGATTAATTATCAAGATAAGGTTTGGAAGGAGTTTAAGAATATAAGTTTCAATTCCAAAATGGGTACGATTAATTTAAGTTTGAGCTCACAAAAACAAAGTCTTTAGATAATGTTTCAATTCCAAAATGGGTACGATTAATTTTTTTGCAACTGTCTTTTTTTCTATGCTCCCAGATGGTTTCAATTCCAAAATGGGTACGATTAATTTAAATCTCAATAACTTCATAAATCTAAAAATTAAAAGTTTCAATTCCAAAATGGGTACGATTAATTTGCCAATGCCGTTGTAGGAGCTGACTGTTCTTGCAGGGTTTCAATTCCAAAATGGGTACGATTAATTATTAGATTATATTTGTGCTTACTTCGTTCTTATAGAAGTTTCAATTCCAAAATGGGTACGATTAATTAGATATGGGAATCTCTTACTTCTGTATTGATAGTAAGTTTCAATTCCAAAATGGGTACGATTAATTGTTTTGTTCTTCAATCGTTGGTTGTTGGCTTAAAGTCGTTTCAATTCCAAAATGGGTACGATTAATTTTCAAAGCACCATTAAAACCATCCATTAACTTACCAAGTTTCAATTCCAAAATGGGTACGATTAATTAATTTTCATCAAAATCAAATTGATATTGTCAAGGATTGTTTCAATTCCAAAATGGGTACGATTAATTGTAGTAGCGCCCTTTTTTTTGATGCGTAACGTGTTGTTTCAATTCCAAAATGGGTACGATTAATTTGTAGTTTCTATTTGATTGTTTTTGCATAATTAAAATGTTTCAATTCCAAAATGGGTACGATTAATTTTTCCTTATTCGGCTTTATCTTAGCAGCCAAAACTTGTTTCAATTCCAAAATGGGTACGATTAATTTCTGACCAAAAAGAAGCCAAAGAAGATTCTGAAATATTGTTTCAATTCCAAAATGGGTACGATTAATTATGACAATCTTCGTAAATTGTCAGATACTGACTTGAAGTTTCAATTCCAAAATGGGTACGATTAATTTTCAAGCAAGAGAATCAGATACAAAACTTGAAACCTAGTTTCAATTCCAAAATGGGTACGATTAATTATTATTCAGAATGTTTTGCATTTGAACCAGTTGGATGTTTCAATTCCAAAATGGGTACGATTAATTAGCTTTTAGGTCTTTCGAATAGGCTTGAAATGAAAACGTTTCAATTCCAAAATGGGTACGATTAATTGATGATGAAGACATAAAATTAGTTCATTACGACAAAGGTTTCAATTCCAAAATGGGTACGATTAATTCAAAACCTGTCCATTTCGCAAAGACTGTACTGAAAAAGTTTCAATTCCAAAATGGGTACGATTAATTGCGCTTTCTTGAGAAGTTCTTTTTTACTATTCATTTGTTTCAATTCCAAAATGGGTACGATTAATTCTGGGCATATAAAAGTTAGAGACAACGCAGCTAAAAAGTTTCAATTCCAAAATGGGTACGATTAATTAATCAAAATTTCTATTTCTCCCAGCAGTAGCAAAAAACGTTTCAATTCCAAAATGGGTACGATTAATTAACATTGTAATTGTCTCCACGATAAACATTCTTTTCGTTTCAATTCCAAAATGGGTACGATTAATTGTAGAAATATCCAATATTTACGTGATTACGTAATTGTGTTTCAATTCCAAAATGGGTACGATTAATTAAGTTTGCTACTTTTTGCATCGTTTTGAGGTTTAGTGTTTCAATTCCAAAATGGGTACGATTAATTCAAAAAGCTAAAAGCACGGCTACACACGCAAGAAGGTTTCAATTCCAAAATGGGTACGATTAATTTTATATAAATCAACCCTTTAACCCAGTCAAAAAACGGGTTTCAATTCCAAAATGGGTACGATTAATTTAGACTTGGGTGTAAAAGGGTATGGTTCTGTAAGTGGGTTTCAATTCCAAAATGGGTACGATTAATTCTACTCTTCGCCTCTACACTTACTTGTATAGGCGACGTTTCAATTCCAAAATGGGTACGATTAATTTAGTGAGTATAATAAAGCACAAAAGGAAGTACCTGCGTTTCAATTCCAAAATGGGTACGATTAATTGCTAAAATGGTATTAAAAGCAGGTTGGACACGACCCAAGTTTCAATTCCAAAATGGGTACGATTAATTTGTAAATGATGTTCCAAGAAACTTAAAAGGACGTGGGTTTCAATTCCAAAATGGGTACGATTAATTTGAACTCTCAAAAGGAGGTTATGACTGAAAACGGAAGTTTCAATTCCAAAATGGGTACGATTAATTACAATCCAATTATCAAAGACGAATTTTACGCTTATCTGTTTCAATTCCAAAATGGGTACGATTAATTAAATCAGATTTGAATATAATTTGTGTTTCTTTTGTTGTTTCAATTCCAAAATGGGTACGATTAATTTCAACTGTTCTTCCAGTAAATAATTCTTGTCTATAGGGTTTCAATTCCAAAATGGGTACGATTAATTGTAAAACTAGATTGCCAGGTAACACCTCTGTTGCCGTGTTTCAATTCCAAAATGGGTACGATTAATTTATAAGCACCTGTTGCATTACGATAAGCAAGTGCGTGTTTCAATTCCAAAATGGGTACGATTAATTATGAGAGTGTAGGCATCGCTAATGCAGGTTATAAAGTGTTTCAATTCCAAAATGGGTACGATTAATTAAACGGTACAGTCCGTTCTATTTATGTAGCGTGTGAGTTTCAATTCCAAAATGGGTACGATTAATTAACATTATTTTATTAGCACACGCACAAAAGAAGCATGTTTCAATTCCAAAATGGGTACGATTAATTGCCGTTACTTGAAGCAAGAAGAAAATGCTAAAGAGTGTTTCAATTCCAAAATGGGTACGATTAATTTATTTTATTATTTCTCATAAGGTTTTAGTTGTTTAGGTTTCAATTCCAAAATGGGTACGATTAATTGCTCGTTTTGTTGTTTACTATTGATATACTCTACTTTGTTTCAATTCCAAAATGGGTACGATTAATTCTTCTACCAAACCCATTTTCTCTTTTGAGATAGTGGGTTTCAATTCCAAAATGGGTACGATTAATTAATCGTGTAAGGGAATACTTGCCTATTATTCAAAAAGTTTCAATTCCAAAATGGGTACGATTAATTTCTCTTCATTTGGATAAGTAACATAATTTGATTCTTGTTTCAATTCCAAAATGGGTACGATTAATTATCTAACTTACCTAAAACCTTTGTTACGCTAACCAAGTTTCAATTCCAAAATGGGTACGATTAATTTTGGTTTTAAATTAACTTCCCATAAATTTCTGTTTAGTTTCAATTCCAAAATGGGTACGATTAATTTTGAGTTTCACTTTCAAATGTAACAGATAGAAAGTATGTTTCAATTCCAAAATGGGTACGATTAATTCTTTCAGAAGAAGGTGTGAATCACTATTACGAACAAAGTTTCAATTCCAAAATGGGTACGATTAATTGTAATAAATTCTGTAATAACTGTATCGTCGCTAGTAGTTTCAATTCCAAAATGGGTACGATTAATTTAACAGGAAGACTAAACCATAACAAACTTTCTTTCTAGTTTCAATTCCAAAATGGGTACGATTAATTATAGCGATTAGCCTTAAAACAGTTTCAATTCCAAAATGGGTACGATTAATTATAAGTCAACTAAGTGTTTCAATTCCAAAATGGGTACGATTAATTCCGTTGCAAATTCAGAAAAAAAATTGGTTTCTGCAATAGAAACATACTTTTTATTTCCAAAAAATAACGGTTTTGTCGTCGCTCTCCAGTAGTACGAAAACCCCTAGAGTACGACGACACACTTAAATCACTATAAATCAACAACTTATGATTTGTTTGTGATTTTTTACTACTTCAAAGAACATTTTTTTCGTACTTAGACGACATCACTAGCCCACAACTATCAAAAACACACTTTTCGCAAAACCAGAAAATCTATAGAAAATCGTCTAATGGATTGCGTTCTATTCCAATTACCTCTCTAGTCATCTGTACTTTCTGTCGATGTTTGAAAATGATTACACTATCATATTCTTCATTCATAATCGTTTTCATTTTTGCAGAAAGTTCCTTCAATCTAGGTGGACTTATCTCTCCTTCAAAAACAGAATTCTGAATCCAGTTGAGATACTGCCGACAAAGTTTGAGCATCTTACCAACCCTTTTCGAATCCATATCATAAATCAAAATTACATACATAATGTTGCTTTTTATTGTGAAAATTGATTAAAAATAGTTCTCATTTTCATTCCCCAATCTCCATTCCCTAATTCCCATTTCCTATTTTTACCATTGTGCTTTAAAAGGTTTGTATTCCGAATCCATTCCTGTAACATATTTCATTAGTTTGCGAGCTTCCAAAACTAACAAAGTACGTTTGCTTACTTTCTGTTTTAGCGAACGATGTTTTATGGTTTCTTTCATCATATCTCTATATGCTCTCAAAAAAACCTCTTTTCCTTTATCGTTTAACATACACATAGTACCTTCTTTTCGAAAATGTTTAGCTTGAATCATCTTTTTATTGAATAACTCAAAAATCAATCTATCTACCAAAAAAGGTTTGAAAATCTCTGATAAATCCAATGCTAATGAATTTCGCCTTGCCCCTGGAGAATGCAAATAACTAACTGTATTGTTGAGCGTACTCTCATAAATCGCATTCATACAGGCTGTATAAAGCAACATATTTCCATAAGAAATAAGCGCATTTACTTCATTTTGAGGAGGTTGTTTGCTCCTTTTCTCAAACTTAAAATCATTGATGATATAATCAAAAGCTGAATAATAATTTACTCTTGCATTTCCTTCCAAACCCATCAACATCTGAATCGTAGTTGCCTTCGGAACTTCCTCTAAATAATATTCTAATTTTTCTATACTAGAAGAATCAAAATTATCTTTTCGGTTTTCATAATACTTCAAAACAACACGCATATTATGAATTGCTCCCAAAACAAACTGTTTTGCAATCGTCATTCGTTTATCAAAATCAAGATAAAATTCGGTTTGCTGAACATGAACAAAACCAGATTGATATTTTTCTTTCGGACAAAACGAACCTGCATAATTAGAATAATAATCAAAAAAATGAACGCTTATTCCGTGCCTGTTCAAAAACATATACAGATTATTGTTTGCTTCCAAATTATTGCAAAGAACATAAATAGAATACAAATTTGTGATAGGCAAAAATTTCTTTTTTCCCTCGTTTCCCTCCTCATCAATAGGCGTAAAAACAACCGTTTGGTCTTTTCGTGCCAATCTTCCAGAGGTCATAATATAGGTTTCTTGTTTGCTCATAAGTTGCGTAGTTAGTTGATAATTATATTTGTATTAAAATGAATTACTCTTATTTTCATTCTCCATTCCCCGTTCCCTTACCCCAATCTTCATAGTCAATCATTTTCTCGCCTCTCGCCCCCATTCCCTCGCCTCTAATCTCCATTTTCTATTCTTCTTCCACATAACAAAGCGTATAGTAAGCACATTTTTTACAAAAAGGCTTATTTATGGTAGCAGGACAGTTTTTTTGTTCAATAATTTCTCTTGCTTTCAAAAAAATAGTTTCTAGTTCTTCTCTATTTTCGTCAGTCAAAGGTTCTACTTCTACACGTTTTCGTAGCTTCGGATATTCCAAAATTCCTGTTGGTTTTTCTATTCCATTTTGTTCCAACAGATAGAGATAATATTAAACCTGCAACAAATGTGCGTCTTCCATTTTATCGGACTGTTTGGTTTCGTGAACGATTTTATTTTTGGAATCATAAAAATCAATTTTAGCAATTCCCAAATCTAGTTCGTTATTTTTGGCTGCACGTTGTGGATAACTATATTCGTGTGTCAGTTTTCCTTCAAAAACAGCATCAGAAGTTTGTTCCATCGTAATCTGCCGAGAAAAAAGCCACAGTTTTCGATGACAAATTTTGTAGTAATTGAGTTGCGTGGGTGTAAGTGGTTGCATTTTGGTTTATTGGTGTGAAAAATAAAATCCCTTCAAAAGACTTTCATCTTTCGAAGGGATTAGTTTCAATTATTGGTTTTCGTAATCAAAAGCCATCATCAAATCTATAAGTTCTTGTTCTGCTTTCTCTAGTGCTTCCACACTTCCAACAGAACCAGCAACGTAACCAGATGCAGTAGGTGTTACAAATAATTTAGCCTTAGCCGTTTCATCAATTTTTGGAGTAGCTCGTGGTCTATCTGAATCTTCTCGCAATTCTCCACGAATAGAATAAGCTAACTGATTTGCATTATCACTAATTGATAAAGCCAAAGTTTCCATTAAACTAAATGTTCTTGATTGATTGGAAGTAATTCTCCAATTTACCAAAGCATTTGCAAGAGATTTTATAATTTCCTCTCGCTTATCTTTCGGACAAATTAAACATTTTCCGAAAATGTTTTTACCTTCTATCCAACCTTCATTTTTTAGTTTTTCTTCCACATGTTCAAAGAGTTCTGGTTCTAGTTTGTTAGTAGAAACACAAAATAAAGTTCTCAAATCAATAGCAATATCATAGACAAACAAACCAGAAGCACGAGTTTGGTCTTGAATAAAAGCTCTATTAGGCAAGTTTCTGTTATTTTTGTCTAACCATTCGTTTAGTTCTTCTTCTGTAAGTTTGCTACCTCGTTTCTTCTTGTCTAACCAATAGACATTTACAGTATGATGTTCTGGATGAGAAGTTCTATCAAAAGTCAAGTTTTCAGTAGGATATTCTATTCCTCCCAATAATGGATGCAAAGGTCGCATAGCAGAAATAGATAAAGGACTACGACGTTTTACTGTCTTACTTCCTCCTTCTGCTTTCATATATCCTCCCAAAAGTTGATCGGCAAAAGTAGGGTCACAAGGAGAATGAGGTTCTTTCTGACTTGCTTTATTTTCTTTCTTGTCAATTTCCCAGTTAAAAGTCATAGCTGAAAAAGGAAGGTTCAAGGCTTCTATAACAGAGCGTTTTACTTGCTGTCCACTAGAATAAGCCATTTTTTTACCAAATTGAGGATCGATAAAATACTTTTGTCCGTCATTTACACCAAAAACAGTATGTTCTGCATGACGTAATCCACGTAAATAAATAAAAGGTGATGTGTTCATAATTTAGAATAAGTTTAAAAGATTAATTTTGAGATTTTTGATATTGATATTCAAAGCGAATAAGAGTAGAAAATAAAGGAAAGTTATCAGCAGGCATTTTCAAAACTTGTGTTACTACTTCTTTAAATTTTTCTGCATTTGTAGGCTCATGATTTAGAACCTCTGTTAATTTGTCTATGAAAAATTTTATATTTGAGGATGTTTTTACTTCTTCGACTAGGCGAGAAAGAACAGTTTTTCCTCCTTGAGATTTACTTTCAAATTCAATTAAAGCCTTAGCTACATCAGCAGCTAGATTGAGTAATTCGGTTTTGTTTAGCATAGCAGTTATCCAAAGTTTATAGAGTTGATAATCAATAAAAGATTGTTCATTAGTAAATTTAAAGTCTTTGCCTTGTGCATACATGACAGAACCTTTAGGCATGTAGGTTCGAAGATTAGCAGGTTCTAAGGCTTTCAAACCAATAGTTCCTATTTTGCACGCACTTTTGAAGTTGAAAAAGGTCTGTAGGTTTTCTATTTGCTCATCGTTCAAAATTGTTTTTTCGTTTTCGATGAAAATAGCATCCCTGAACTCATACATTTCTCTTACTTCTTTTAGAAAAATATTGATAAATCCTAATGTAGTATTGGTTTGAGAAAGATTGTAGCAATACGCAGTAAGAGTCTGATTAGGATACTTTTTAGATAATCCAAAAATTACTTTCGACCAGTCATTCGTAGGAATGGCAATTTTTCCTAGTGTGTTTACTGTTTCGGGTTCTAGCGTATTATTTTCACTATAATTTTTATCAAAATAATGAGTTAACCAATGCCCATTCCAAGTTTCAATTTGTTTGTCTTTTACATTCGGCGTTTGTATCAAGAATTTTCTATAATGCTTCCAACCCTCATACAAAGCCCACAAAACATTAGGTTCGTCGATTGCCATCAAATAACCTCCACTTACCCCCATAGATAGAGCTTCGCCAAACCATGAAGAATACATTTCTTCTTCATCAATTTTGAAATCTATACTAGTAAGTTGCCCAGAAGTAGTACCCTGTAAATCCTTTGCAGCAAAACCTACAAAAATCGCCATATTAGGTTCGTCATTTTCTATGTTAGTTTGTAAGTTGTGAAGTTGTGCAAGCGATTTGCTTCCATGTTTTTCTACATCCTGACTTTTAGGTTTTTGAAAAAAGGGTGAATTACCAACGTGCATGAGATGACTTCCATCTTCAAAAAATAATTCAAAGAATACTTCTTCAAAAAACTCTTTTGCAGTTAGATTTTTGTCTTCTTTTTCATTGTAAAGTGTAAGAAATTTCTTTCCGATATAACTTGTGTACATAATTGTTTTTTATAAAAAATTGTCGTGTTCAACTAATTGTAAACCAAAAGTTTTATAAGCTTCTTCGTCTTGTGGAACTACAAAAGGATAAGCACCTATTTCTAATTGTTCGTATTGATTTTTATATCTTGAAATGGTTCTGAAACCAATAGGAATTTCCATTTGCAGACGCTCTTCCCAAGCAGCCGTTAGATATTCTTCTCTATCTTCTTCCAAAATACAGGTTGCACTTTCTATTTCTAATGCTTCTACCAAAACAGCTTTTTTAGCATCACAAAGTTCTCTACGACAATATTTTCCATCTTTATAGACTAAATAAATGTCTATCTCTTTCATATCAAGATTTGGATAAACTAAATTTATTTTTTCTTGTAGCATTCGTTCTTGTAAAATATCGCCATTGTTAGGAAGCTGTTCGAAACTTGCTTTCAATATTTCCATTTTGTAAGGCAAAACATTTCCAAATGGAGCAATTACATGAACAGGTTTATATTTGCCAATTGTGTCTTTACTTCGTTTTCTATTTATTCTACCAAAACGCTGAATCAAACTATCTAAAGGAGCAGCTTGAGTAATCATTCTATCAAAACTAATATCCAGACTAACTTCAACAACTTGCGTAGAAACAACTAAACAGGCTTCTGATTTTTCATTAAAACTGCTAGTTAATTCTTCTTCAAGCTGTACTCTATCTCCTCGTTTGAATCTACTATGAATTAGCATTTTAGGAATAGTAGGATAATCCTCTTCAAATTTGGCAAACGCATCTTGTGCTTTTTTGATAGTATTATAAATGACTAATACTTTTTCATTTTGAGCAAAGGCAGTTTTAAGAATAGAATGAATCTCAGAGTTTAGGTTTTCTTCCTCTTCAATATCTATTTTATAAACCTGATGCCTATTGAATTTATCCAAAATTTCATTGGGTAAACTCACTTCATAAACATGTTCAGTTCCTCCCAAAATGGATAGTAATTCCTTATATAAAACGGACGACATAGTAGCTGTTCCGATATGAATTCAACAATCTAATCTCAAAAGCGTTTTGACAATATCAATTACCATTGCTCTTGAATGGTCTGAATAGGTATGAATTTCATCAAGAATTACATCAGTTCCTTGTATATCAAGCATCACACTTTCAAAACCAGCCGTTCCGAAAATCATGGCTGATAATTGATGAGGAGTTAGAACCTTAATAGCAGAACCAAAAAGAGATTGCAAAATCTGCTCGTCTTCTCCTTCTTGATTGTCTTTTACTACAATTTTAGAAGTCGCATGTAAAAGACGAATATCTTTATTCGGAACAGTATCAACCATTCTTTTATACATCGCATTAATAGAAGCCTGAAAAGGTAATGTATAAAAGATACGACCTTTACAACGTTTGAGCAAAAAATCCGTTTTTCCTGCACCTGTTGGAGCAACTACGAGCGTATGAAGACGATTATCATCAGTATTTACTTGCGATAAAGGATAAATATCACTCTTTCTATAATCTTTATAATAAAAACTTAAATCAGGAGTTTCAAACAAATGATTTAGCTTTTCTTCCGTTTTTTCTACAAAAGCAGATGCAAAATGATCAGCAGATTTTAGTAGACCACGCAAAGGCGACCAACCCATTTTTTTATCATCACAATATGCTACTACATAATTCAACGCATTTTCAGCTTCGTTTTTTGAAATTGATTTTGTGGAAACACCAAATTCATTTAGAATTTCTAATCCGTAGTCATTCCAATTCTCCCATTCCAATAAATGATTGTCTTTCCAAGCTCTGTTGTTTGTCTTTATGTCTAAAATCCCCTTTTTTCTCTTGTCATTTTGCATAGATTTGTGATGAGCAACAACCAAATCAATGAGCGTATTCCATTCATTCTTTGGAAAAACAGGCAAAAAAGCAAGTGAGGAAATTTCATGACGGTGCGTAAATTTCCATTTTTGATTTTCTGCTAAACTTTTGCCATTGAGTTTATTTATTTTTCGCTGAAAATGTGGATGTGCTTTTCCCAAATCATGTAAAATAGCTCCTTTCTTAGCCAAATCTACATCAAAATCGAAGGCATATTTTTGAGCAAATAATTCAATAGCTAAAACGACATGCTTTGTATGTTCTAGTAGAGTAGTTCCACCATAATTAATACTCTTAGCCAAAATTTTATCTAATGGAACTCTAGCTTTTTGGGTTTCTGTATTTGTGTTTGTATTCATAATTTATGTTCGGATTGGATTACCTATTACTTCTAATTTTCCATACATAGATTGACTATCTGCAAAACGATTATAACCTACTTTGAAACCATTTTTTTCATCAGTAAAAATTAATTCGAAGCCTTCAATTTTTTGAAAGTCTTCTTCACTGAGAGGAATTATTTCTTTTGGAAAAACTAAATCTTCATTTCTACATAAACAAATGGTTTGTTTTAAAGCTATTTGAGCATCTTCTTCATTTTCAAAAGCTAAGTAAAGATTAGGATTTAGTAATACGCCACGATTTAAGATTCCCAAGTTCGTTTTGTAAATTCCTTTATCTTTATAGATATTTATTCCTCCTTTTGCCCACGTTCTTTCTTGCTGAACATCAATACCTTGATAATTAAGGCGATACCTTTTGATTTTATGTATTCCTTTTTTATTGAGAAGCTCTGGAAATATCTTTTTTTCCATCCCCTCAACTGTAGAAGGCGTAAGAAACTGCTGCGAAAAAGTTTCGCTATCCCTAACAGCCGTCCAAGGTTTGATAAAGCCAAACTGACCTTCATATTTTACTACAAAAAATGTATTCATTCTATTTATTTTGTTTTTAATTTTTGATTAAACAAGTGAACCAAATCCCATCCCAGTATTATTCCCAACACCCACATTCCAAGCAAAGGCAAGCGTTTCGGATTTTCCTTCAATAATAACAGGACACATCGAAGCACGGTAATTTTTGTTTTTGATACGCATCATTTTTGTTTTTGCTTTCTCATAACTCGTATCAAAATAAACTTTCAAATTTGGGTCGCTGATTCCTGCTTTTTGGAGTTTTGTTTGTAAAGTTTGAGTAAGAAGCTCGTTCGTAATTTCATCTTTGTAGATATAATATTTTTGGTGTTCTTTTCCTGTTTTATCTATTTCATTTCGTTTCAAAAAAACAGGACTTCCAAGCCAAAACTGCGCTTTTGTTCCGAATTGTGGCGTTTCTACAAGCGAAATATCTTTTACTTCCATTCCATATTCTACGTGGCTATTCTGAAAAACTCCTCGTACCAGTTCTTGTACAAAAGGCATATCATACGCACTAATAAACCATTTTGCACCATATTTAAAATCCAGAAAATCGCCTTTCTTTCGGCTTCCCTGCAACCACGAAAAAGAGTACAGAGAAATTTCGTCGTGATAATTATTCTCGCCTAACCACTTATGAATTCTTCCTAAAAGGCGTTGAGGATATTCGAAAGGTACAGGACGAGTATTTGGCGTGAGATTAACGAGCATTCGCATAAGCAATATATTTTTGAGTGTGAATAAAAATTTTACTTTCAGATTTCATTTTCATAAAAATTAGACATAGCACTAAAGCCTTGATTTTGACATCAAGAAAAAAAGGGGAATTATTTTCTAACTAAAGGGAATTTTGTAAGTAACCTATATTCTAAATCGAAGCAGCTAAAAAATTCAGTTTGTACAGAAAGTATATTTGGGGAAACACTACTTATTCTATGTCTGCAAACAAACCAACTACTCTATAGATTAACTTGTGATACAATACTATTGATTTATTTCTAAATAAACAAATAAAAATAGCTTTTATTTACGTTTCAAAAAATATAATTCCGTTTCTTGAAATAAAACTTTACTACGTAAATCGTTTACGTTCTGCTCGTTTATCTTTACGAAATTTCATACTAAACTGAACAGGAATGTAAAAATTCAAACCTGTTCAATTTGGTAACCATCATAAACTACTTTCTATGATTTGTAGTAGGGAATAAACACATCTGTATATTGGGTTTTTCTTTTTTACAAGAATTAATTTTCAGAACTATTCCTCCTTTTTCATTCGGAACTTTTTGTTTATGTACCACAACTCTAAGTTCAGGGTATTTGCGTAGAAGCATTGCATAATCTCTAGCATTGGTTATTATTTCATCAACTGACATTTCATCAGAAAATTTTAAGTATAAATGTTGAAATATCTTTTTGAAGTTTGAATTAATCATATTCCTATATAAGTGAAAATAGTATGATTAAGATTTTGTATCCTAATTCTATTACTTATACATAATTTTCGATAAAAAGGTTACAATATTTTTTAATTTGCTCTATATTTGCTTTAATACTATAAGAGAAATCAATCGTAGTTCTTTTAGAATATTGAAAGATATAAGTGAACAGAGTCTGATTGCTTAATTAATCGTACCCATTCTGGTATTGAAACACAAAAAACCTATTCTCCATAAAAGAGAATAGGTTTTTTAGTATGTTTGTATTTGATGGTTTGAGACTACTATTTCAAAATAAATTAGATAAAAACTAATCAATTCGTTCAAATTTACAATAATCTTGCAACACTTTAGGAATTTTTATTCCATCTTTTGTTTGATTGTTTTCCAAAATTGTAGCTACAATACGTGGCAAAGCTAATGCGCTACCATTCAATGTATGCGCTAAATGTTTCTTTTTATCCTTATCTTCATATCTAAGTTTTAAACGATTCAATTGATAGGTTTCGAAATTACTAACCGAACTTACTTCCAACCAGCGACCCTGTGCAGCCGAATAAACTTCCAAATCGTATGTCATAGCAGATGTAAAACCCATATCGCCACCACACAAACGCAAAACACGATAAGGTAATTCCAATGATTCTAAAAGTTCCTTAACATGAGAGAGCATTCTTTCCAATTTTTCATACGATTTTTCTGGACGTTCGATAACCACCAACTCTACTTTATCAAATTGATGCAAACGGTTCAAACCACGTACATCTGCACCCCACGAACCTGCTTCACGACGAAAACAAGGCGTATGACCTGTCATTTTGATAGGCAAATCACTTTCTTTTACAATTGTATCTCTGTATAAATTTGTAATCGGAACTTCAGCTGTCGGAATCAAAAAAAGATTATCGGCTGTGGCTTCATACATTTGTCCTTCTTTGTCTGGAAGTTGTCCTGTGCCATAACCTGATGCTTCATTTATCAAAATTGGAGGCTGAATTTCTTTGTAATCTGCTGAAATGGCTTCATCTAAAAAATAATTAATCAATGCTCTTTGCAACCTTGCGCCTTTTCCTTTATAAACTGGAAAACCTGCACCTGTGATTTTTACGCCCAATTCAAAATCTATAATATCATACTTTTTGATAAGTTCCCAATGTGGAAGCGCATCGGCTGCAAGTGTTGGAATTGTTCCCCATTCTTCTATAATCTCATTATCATCTGCACCTTTTCCTGCAACTACATCTTTGTAAGGTGTATTCGGAATTTCATACAAACACAAAGTTAAATCATTCTCCAACTCCTTCAATTTATCTTCTAAATCTTTTATAGATTGTTTGCTTTGAGCAGCTTTTTCTTTTGCTTGATTCGCTTCTTCTTTTTTGCCTTGTTGCATCAAAGCACCGATAGATTTTGCTACTTCATTTGCACCAGCTTGTAATTCATTGAGTGAGGACTGTGTCGTTCTTCTTTCATTATCGATAGAAATAGCCTTTTCGACAAGCTCAGTAGCTCTGCTAAAATGGCGTTTTTGAAGTGCTGCAATGACTTCTTCTTTATGCGCCTGTAGGTGTGCAATTTGTAACATTGATTTATCAGTTATCAGTTTTTTCAGTTACCAGTAATCAGTTACCAGTAATCAGTTTTGAATTTCTTTTTGTAAAAATAAAATACTCACAAAAGTCCGATAAATTCAGTTAAAAATCAAGTTCGAATTGAGATTTGATTTTTTTGATGAATTTAATTTTCTTTTTTAACAGAATCTAAAATCTCATAAATTGTGCATCCAACAACAATAGCAAGTATTACCAAATAGATTTGTAGCATCCACAAACTTATCTTTATAGAATCTGTTACTTTTATTAGAGGATAGTAATAATTTTCAGATTGTTGAAGTCCAACGCTATCGAAAGTAACAATGTAAATATCATCGTAGGCAAATTCTCCTCCTTCATAAAAATCGTCTTCATTGATTGCATCTACACAATAAACATTATAATCAACAGATTTTAAAGAGTTAGGCATTTTTCTACTTATATTGAAAGAGCCAAAGAAAACATCAAATCTAGTAGGGTCTGATGCAACTGATAAAGCAACTTGATTACTACCAAAAAACACAAAAAGATAAATAGGAAGTGAAATAAGTAAAAGTAGTGATGCAAATATCCACTTTTGATTTTTTTGGTTGTTGAAAATTATTTGTAACATTTATGTATAGTTTTTTTTGCTTAAAAAGGCAATTCGTATTTATCTGTATTCAAAATCCTATTAATTCTACCAACCGACAGTTCAGCGAAGCTAATCCTTAACCAATCAGTTCCACTATTTTCAAATCATTCTTCCTCTTCTTTCTTAATAATTTTCTGAACGGTATAACGGTCATTCAGAGAAACGGCACACAATAAAAGATAAAAAACAGTTCCTAATTCAATTCCGTGTTTGGTAATAAAAGTAGTATCAACAATTCCGAAAGACTTCAAAACGGCAAGCAAAATTCCGATAGAAAAAAGATACGAACCCGAAACCACAAAACGAGAATAAGCGTATCCTCTAGCACGAGTAATGATTGCCGTATAAAGAATTAATGTTGCAGCAAAAACAGCATTTCCAACTACAATTCGTGTAAGAAGATTGTAATATCCTATAAAAACAATACTTGCGATAATACCAGCAATAAGCGAAGAGAGTTGCATCAGACGTTGCAAAATAGGCGCATGTTTTTTGGTAAGAAGGAAAAGCTGCGTAAAATTAAGTGCCGAAACCGTCAAGATTCCAACACTAAAAGGTAGAGCCTGATTTCCCCATTCTGGCGCAGTCGTCCAAAGATATTGAAAAGCATATCCATTCAAAACAGACAAAAAAAGTGCTGCCGAAAGAACGAGCATTGCATAGTAGAGGTACGAACGCATTTTCAAGAGCGTTCCGATAAGAAGACCATAAGCAGCCAAAACCATAAAAACGCCAAACAATCCACCAAAAATAAACTGTTCACCTAATATTTCTTGATACAAACTACTCTCATTCCATAATTTTACCGAAACCTGCAAACTACCTTTTGTTTTAATACGAAAATAATAAGAAACACTATCTTTCGAAACAGGAATTTTGAATATTAAATTGTGATAATTAATATCTCGTTGATGAAATGAGAGTGCGTCGCCACTATGTTTTACTTGCCAGGAATTCGAAAATCGTATCTTTATAAAAAAGCGAAACACTATCCAATAACGGATATTCTAATTCTAAATAAAAAATTTTGTCTTCTACATGAGGAGGAATTTTGACTCGTATCCATTTTGCGTGTTCTTCAAAACCCAAATTCAAGTATAGTGATTTTATAGGAACAAAATCAGCGTTTAATTTTTCTACTTCATAGATAGAAATATTCTCAAAATTAGCTTTATGATTCAAATCCTTTAAAAGTTCTAAATGGATTCGTTCTCCTTCTTGTTCTATATGTTTGTGTTCTTGAGGAACAGTATTTTGTGCATACAAAGGCATTAAATTTCCTATAAAAAAAAGGAAAGTTATAAACGGAAAATAAATAAAAAATTTGTTTTTAGGCTTTTGCACAGAAGCAATACTAATTAATTGTGTGTTGTATATTTTTTTGAACGAAAACAGTAACTTTACGAAAAAACGCTTTTTTTTCTCACAAAACAAAACGTAACTTACAAATATTACTAAATAGTTAGCAAACTGTTATTAAACTCTTACAAAATAAAGTAGAAAATTCAATTTATATTTTCATTTCTATGTTATCAAAAACGCAAGGAATAGTTTTAGGATTTACAAGATATAGCGAAACTTCAATTATTTGCCGAATATTTACCAAAAAATTTGGCTTAAATTCCTATATCATAAACGGAGTACGACAAAAAAGTAAGACTAGCGCACGTAAAATGGCTCTTTATCAACCTCTAACTATTTTAGATTTAGTAATTTACTACAAAGAAAACAAAGGATTATTACGCATTTCAGATTCTTCTATTGATCATCCTTTTAGAAGTCTTCCCTTCGAACCCAAAAAATCTAGTATTGCTTTATTTTTAACAGAAATTCTTAGAAAAGCTCTACAAGAAGAAGGCGCAAACGAAGAATTGTTTGATTTTCTAATCAAGAGTATGATTTTTTTGGATAATGTAGAAACAGAATACGAAAATTTCCACGTTCAGTTTATGTTAAAATTAATTCCTTTTTTAGGTTTTGGGACAAATTCGGCAGAAGAATATTTTGAATTAGAAAAACCACAATTTGAAGTCAATAAAATGACGACCGACTACATCAATGCACTTATGAAGTTAGAATATAGTGATTATTTACCGATGACTGGAAAAATGAGAAGTATGTTTTTATATTGGATTTTGGCTTTTTATAGAAAACATGTAGAAGATTTTGGGTTTGTGCGCTCGCTTACAGTTCTGAAAGAAATATTTGAAGAATGAAAAGTGGCGAGGGGCGAGAGAGAAATGATTTGGGGCGAGGGGCGAGAGATTGGGGAATTTCAATTTCATTCCTCTGTGTTCTCTGTAACTCTGTGTTTGATAAAGTATTTTCAGTAATTCGTAATTTGCATTTACTTCTAAAATCTAACTTCATACTTTATTTTCATTTACTTCTTAATTCTGACTTCTAACTTCATACTTTATTTTCATTTACTTCTTAATTCTGACTTCTAACTTCATACTTTATTTTCATTTACTTCTTAATTCTGACTTCTAACTTCATACTTTATTTTCATTTACTTCTTAATTCTGACTTCTAACTTCATACTTTATTTTCATTTACTTCTTAATTCTGACTTCTAACTTCATACTTTATTTTCATTTACTTCTTAATTCTGACTTCTAACTTTATACTTTATTTTCATTTACTTCTTAATTCTGACTTCTAACTTCATACTTTATTTATATGACTTTGATTAAAAAGAAAAAAACAATTTATCCTATCAACGAGCCTTTACGCAAGTATTTGGTAGAATATAAAAAAGAAATAGACATTCCTGTGGCTTATTCTGACCTTACACGTTTTACAAGTTCGATAAATTTGTACGACAAAAAAGGCGAAGATACATTATGGCTAACTGTTTTTTATGCTTCGGAAGATATGCGAGAAATTTATAATGGACTAAAGAAAATCTATGCGATGCTTAAAGCAGATGGCGACCTTTCTGTTATGGAACATTTGTATATCGATAGAGTAGATTTGTGTTCGTATGGAAATACAAAGCCGTTTCGTGTCCGAATTGTAAATCAAATAAACGATAATTTTGATTATTATTACATCAAACAAGCCGATGCTTCTCGTGTCTATGGGTTGGAATTGAAAGATATGATTTCGCCAAACAGAATAAACTATCTCGTTCATAAACAGACACTTATAGAAGAACACATTGCAGGAATACCGGGGTATCAATTTATTAGAGAAGGATTAAAAGATCCAGAATTAAACAGGATTCGATTAGCAAAAGAGTTTGTAAAGTTCAATGAGCGTTGTTTTGTTCGTCTTTTGGGAGATATGCACTCTAATAATTTTGTGATTGATATTACACCTGATTTTGAGGAAGTGCATTACAGGATTCGTGCAATAGATTTTGACCAGCAGTCTTTCGAAGGACGCAGAATTGTCTATATGCCACAATATTTTAAAGAAAATAATCCTATTATTCAGTTGGGAATTGATATGATGACACCAAAAACAGTTCAGCAATATCAAAAAGAAGAGCGTTCACTAATGGCACAACGCATAAAAGCATCTCTACATTCGGTAAAAGATTTGTTGAAAGCGATGCGAAAAGAACCTATTTCTCCAAAAGAAAATGTAGTTCAGCTTAGAGAAGAATTAGCCGATTTTTATAAAAATGATAAATTTATGAAAGCGAGGAATATGGGAAGTGTTTTACAGACTAGTTTGGAAATGCTTTTTTAGATTACACCATTAAAATTTAAAATTATGTTCTTAATCCGTATCATTTTATTCATTTCGTTTTTATGTATTTTTGGTTTTGTGTTAGCTAATGGAGGACCTATTGATGGAAGTAGATTCAAAAAAACTGTAAATATTAGATTACTACAAAATGCTGATATTGAGCTTTTAAAAGAAGATTTATTTATAAAAGTAGTCGATGACACAACTTATATAGAAGTACATTATTTTCTTAAAAATAAAGGAAAAACGCAGAAAGTACATTATGGTTTTCCGATTGATTTATATGATGGAACTTGGGGTGCAGACGATTATGGAGTTCCATTTGAGATTATTCCTTACTATGATTTTAGAAAATATGTACCTTATTTTGAGCCTTATTTGAATGGAGAGAAAAAAGAGATTATATTTTGGAAACAAGAAGAAGCATATACAGCAAATATTTATAATGAGGCTTATTTATCTGAAAACAACATAGAAAATAACGTTTCAGTAGATAGATTATGGTATGTTTTAAAATTAGATTTTCAGAAAGATAGCACACAAGAATTAATTATAAAATATGCAGTTTTAAACAGAAAAAGAGGAAGTCAAGGAGGAGAAATGGGATTTGTTCCTACTACTACAAAGCGTTATTTTGTATATGATTTATTTCCTTCAAGCAGTTGGTCAAATGGAATTGTAGGAAAATTTTCTCTCAAATTTGATTTATCAGACCTCAAAAAACATGATTGTGAATATAAAATAGAAGGATTAAAAAATCTTACTGAAAATGAAAATGAAATTTATAGTTTTGAACAAACAGATTTTGATTTAAAAAAGCGTTCTTATATTGGAGTTACTTATGATAATACTAGAAGATTTGTAGGTAGATTTTGGAAAAAACATAATGGTGTGGCAGCAATAGATTCTATAGCTTCATCTGCTCCAAATGCAAATTATTTGATAGATAATGACCCAAATACAGTTTGGAAAGGAAAAGAAGGAGATTGGATAAAAATTTTTACTAAGAAGAAGTTTGTCAGAAACGATAGATATTATATTCTTCCTAAAGGTGTTGTTTTTTTAAATGGCGATTATTCTTCCAGAGAAGCATTTGAAGAAAATGGAAAAATAAAATCTATATACATGAAAGCAAATAATATACAGATAAAAGAACCAAATAGGTTTTTAAAAAATGATACATTACGTATTCATCGTAAGTTACTTCGTTTACCTACTTCGCATTATTTTTTAGAGGGAAATGATATTTATGAAGTCTTAGAAAGTCCAACTCAATATAGCTTCTTTTATCTCTTTATGTATAATAATTCTTCAAGTATAAAATCTGATACGTTTTTTGAAGTAATAGAAATTAAATTAGTAAAATCTACTCAAGCGACAAAAGAAATATCTATTTCAGATTTGTATGTTTTGGGAGGATTAATGTTTACAAAATAATTTCATTTCTATATTGTTAATCTTTGGTTTCAATAAAATCAAAACCAACTTTTCTAAGAAAAAATCGTATTCATAAGTAATTAGTATGTCTCGTACTGAAATAGCGTTACAGGTTTTTAGATAAATTTTGTATGAATCAGACGGTTTCTAAACTGTCTGATTTTTCTTTTTTATAGGTTCTTATTTGAATGTTTTCTTCTTTATGGGTTTGCTCTGGTGTCTGCAAATGTAGAGAAAAATGTGGTCTTTCTTGATTATATATTTGGACACTTTGTTTTACCATTTTTTTCATCCATTCTAAATAAGAGTGTTGAGATTCTAATAAAAATTCTTGTTTTAAGATTCCATTTACACGCTCTGCTACTGCATTTTCATAGGGGTCATAACATTCTGTCATACTACAACCAATACGATTCTTAGTGAGCAGCGTTTGATATTCATCACTACAATATTGAACCCCTCTATCCGAATGATGAATTAATTCTCGTAAAGGATAGTTTCTTTTTTTCAAAGCCATTTTCAAAGCATTTGAACAACCAACTGTCTCTAAGCTGTTAGAAACATCATAGCCAACAATTTTCTTTGAATACGCATCAGTAACCAAAGCTAAATACATTGGATTTTCTCTCGTCCCAATATAAGTAATATCGCTTACCCAAACATGTTCTGCTCGCTCTATTTTTAATTTTTCTATCAAATTTTTATGTTTTTTAAAACGATGATAGGAATTAGTAGTAACGTGATAACTGCGTTTAGGATAGATGAGACGCTGATTAGTTCTCAAAATAAGAAATAATTTATCTCTACCCACACCAAGTTCTTTTAAAGAGTCTTTAAGAAGATGATAGAGTTTAAGACCCCCAATTTTTGGCATTCGTTTTCTTTTTTCGTCCACTAATGCTAAAACTTTCTCAGCTACTCCGTTTCGTAATTCAACACGCCAAATAGAACGATAATACGCCTGTCTAGTTATCCCAAGCAATTCACAGGTATTGCCAATGCTAGTTTTATTTTCTTCTCTAAAAGAATCAATTACTTGGGATTGGAGTTTTTTCGTATCGGAATTTTATATTCTTTTTCTGCCAAATCAATCATCATATCAAACAAAATTACTTTTTTATCTGTATTAGATAATTCTTTTTCTAAGGCTAACTTTTGTTTTTTGAGTAAACGATTTTCTTGTTCTAACTCTAATAAACGTTGTTCTGCTGTTTTCATAACCTTCTTTTTTACTTTGTAATGAGGATCAAAATTACCATACTTTTCAAGCCATTTTACAACAGTTCCACGAGATTGAACTCCATAGTTACGTTGAGCTTGACTAACTGTAAAAACTCCATCTTCGATCTCTCGGACGACTTGAAGTTTGAACTGCATCGTATAATCTTTTTGAGTTCGTTTTACATAATTACGTTCCATAATTAAATTAATTGTGTAACGCTATGTTAGGATGGGACAGTAAATCAAATAAAAAAGAGTAATTATGAGAACTATAACTTTATCATTGCCAGAAAATATAGACTTAGAAAATAAAGAAATAATGATGATACTCGCAGCTAGTTTGTATGAAAAAAGCAAACTTTCTTTGGGACAAGCTGCCGATTTAGCAGGTATAAGCAAACGTAACTTTATAGAAAGTTTAGGGAATTATGGCGTTTCTATATTTAATTTTCCAGCTTCTGAACTAACTGATGATGTCAAGAATATATAATTTCAAGCATAATAAAATAAAAAAAATACCCTAATTTACTTTTTACAATAAATTAGGGTATTTTTAATTACACTCTACCAGCAAGTTGATTTTGATTATTGAGCTGATTATTAATAATAGTACACCATTTATTAACGAATGGAATTTCTCCATTCAATCGATGCGAATTATTCATATTAAAAAACTCTATCAACTGTTCTATTTTGCTCTGACTAAGAGGAATAAAACTCAATTCTAGTTTGTCAATTATTTTATAATTACCTTTTGCATTCGTTAATGTTTTGTGCGAAGTGACAACTTTACAACTCTGAATGTCGGCAATATCAATACAATGTGAAATTTCATTGTTCTTCTCTTTGGTATAGAAAAAGACATTATTTTTCGTTCTGTCTATTCCAATAATTAGATTTTCACAAATTTCATAGTCATCTATTTGTCCGTTTTGTTGTGCTGCAACGGTTTTCAAAGATTGAAGCAAATTATTTTCTTTCTTTTTTCTTTTTTTATAATCGAAAAAAAAAGGTATCATCAAAAGAATTAATGACAAAACACCAATTATAGCAGCTCCCCAATTTAGTTCCATCTTTATTTTTATTTAAAATTCATTATTTTTTTTATTAGAATGATAATGTAAATAATAAAATTACCAACGAGAAAATACAAAACAATTCTTTCATAAGCCAAAAAAGCTACAAAAAAGAAGAGAAGAGATTAAATTGAATAATATGAATTGTAGTTGTAATAAAATTTACAAAATCTGGTAAGTTTGAAAGTCAATTCTCAATTCGTTGTAATTGATGATAAAATTGACTACTTAAAAAATGAATTACCAAAAATAATGAGAGGGAAAAATAATGTCTTTTTTCCGATATAAAATCAGAAAATTTGTAGAAAAACGAGCATATTGAGAAAATTCACTTTCAATTAACTGTTCTTTCGCCTTGCGTACTATCCAAAATTGATTGATTACACTTTTTAGAGTTACGACAGAAAAAGTAGTAACTTCATTTACCGAACTTAACGTTTGTGGAGAATCGGAAAGAGAATAATTTGAAGAATGAGCTAACGAATAACTTAGAGAGTAAGTTAAAGAATTATCCTTCAGACTATTCGAATACGCTTGATTTTTAGTGTTTTTTTCATTCTCTATACCGTAATCAAGTATAGACTTAGCAAAATGAGTTATTGCAAAGCTATAAATTACCAGTAAAAGTAATGCTACCAAAATTCTATACGTACTCTTCATCTGTACAGGTAGAAAGTGAAAAAAATATTCGTTTTTGAAATATTCCGTAAATGTAAATAAAAAAATCAGATAAAGCAAAAATTATTTTTAAAATTATGCTTGCAAAACAGTTAAAGAATAAGAAAATACTAAACAAACTTTCAATTTAATTTGAAAATTACTTTAAAATACCTTTTTTTTACGTAAATTTATAAAATATGACTAAAATCATAGATAGACTTTTAAATTAAGGCTAAATTTGTGTATTATAGAAAATTACTTATTTAGACTAATTAAAAATTACTTATCCAATAATATAACAATTAGGATAAACAAAAGGTAAATATATCAGAAAATAATAGAAATAAACCCACTTTACAGCAATCCTTATAGTACCCTTTATGGAAAACCTACTGAAAGAAAAGACAATTCAGAAAGAATACAGTCAAAAAAAGACTCCTCAAATCAAAAATAATAGTCAAACTCAAAAAAACCTTGAACTCAAAAAAGCTCCTCGCTTTGATAACAGAGAACAAAATGAGTTCTTTAAAACGCTTACTCAACGAGTAAACAGTTATTTTAAAGACAATAATATTTCGAAAGATGCTAATACAGCAATGGTCTTGAAAAGTCTTTTTCATGCTACACTTTGGATTGGCTCGTATTGCCTGCTTATTTTTGGTGGATTTAGTGTAGAAATCAATTACTTGCTTTGGGCAGTTTTAGGATTTTCAATTGCTATGGTTTCCGTTAATATTGCTCACGATGCCATTCACGGTGCTTATTCAAAACACAAGTGGGTAAACGATTTGCTTTCTCATACCTTTAATTTTAATGGTGCTAGTGCGTATATGTGGAACAAAATGCACAATCAAGCGCATCATACTTATACCAACATAGACGGACACGATGAAGATATTTCGCCTGTTCCGATTGTTCGGCTTTCTTCAGAAGCTCCTTTGTGGTCTATTCATCGCTATCAACATATTTATTCGTTCTTTTTATATACATTGAGTACGTTTTCTTGGGTTTTTATGAAGGACTATAAGAAGTTTTTTGCCAATGAAGTAGGAAATTATAATGGAGCAAAACATCCTAAAAAGGAATATTTTTTATTGTTCTTTTACAAATTCATTAATTATACTTTGTTTTTAATAATTCCTCTTATTGTTTTACCTCACGGTTATTTGAATACAATTTTAGGGTTTTTATTAATGCATGCAGTAAGTGGTTTTTTCTTAGCCGTTATTTTTATGTTGGCTCACGTAGTAGAAGAAGCCCATTTTTTCTTACCCAATGAAGAGGGAAGTATGGAAAATTCTTGGGCAGTTCATCAGCTTTATACAACGGCTAACTTCTCGAACAGAAAGCAAATTTATGGCTTTTATTACAGGTGGATTGAATCAGCAAGTAGAACATCATTTGTTTCCAAATATTTGTAGTACGCATTATCCAGCACTTTCTAAAATTGTAAAGGAAACGGCACACGAATACGGACATCCTTATTTAACGGCAGATTTTCCTGTTGCTCTTGCTTCTCATGTTCGTTTTTTGAAAAAAATGGGTAGAGAAGAAAGACCTGTTATGCACCAGAATTAAGAATTTTATTTAGAATTAGAAAATAAAAAACAAGGGATTTGATTTAATTTAATTTATCAAGTCCCTTTTTTTGTGTTTAAACAGGTAGTTCAAATTTTGTATTTCTAATAGCTTGGAACGGCTTTAGCCCTCTGCGAAGCTAACCTATCAGGATCAATTACAAATTACGGATTACGAATTTAATTATTTGATTATCAATTAGTTATAGTTATAAAAACAGCAATTCATTTAATTCTTATTCCTTAGCTACTTAATTTATTTTTCAATTTTCAAAAATTTTTGAAAGATTTGAAAGTATAAGCAATAGATAAACTCTTTATTTTGCTATATTGTCCTAACTTTAAGGATTTTAGTAGTAAATTTGTCAAAATGTATTTGAAACATATCTTACTTACTAAGGTTAGTAAGCCGTATTTTAAATTTAATATGCACTTTTCTTACTACCTAATTGACTGTCTTTGTTTGCAGATTCTATTTTTCTAAACTCATAAAAGACAGATTTATTTTAATAAAAAAACAAGTATGGAATTAATTTCAGGTTTTTCAAAACTCTCCAAAGAAGAAAAAATTAAATGGATTGCTAAGCAGCTAGAGCATTCTCCAGATGAATTACTCAACGAATTCAGTAGTTTTTGGCACAATGACCCACATCAACAAAAAGTGTTTGATAAGTTTAGCGAAAACACACTTACGAATTATTATATGCCCTTTGGTGTAGTTCCAAACGTTATTTTGAATGGCGAAACGTTTGCCGTTCCCATGACGATTGAGGAGAGTTCGGTAGTGGCAGCAGCTTCGAAGGCAGCAAAATTTTGGCAATCAAGAGGAGGTTTTCGTTCTGAAATTATTTCTGTTACAAAGATAGGTCAAGTTCATTTTCTTTGGAAAGGCGATTATAATAAAATGTATTGCATTTTTGATGAAGTAAAAGAGCAAATGTTGAAAGATACAGCCGATATTACCAAAAATATGCGTCAGCGTGGAGGAGGAATTTTGGATATTGAGCTTTTGGATATGCGACATCTAGACAATAATTATTATCAAATAAAAGCTACTTTTGATACCTGCGATTCAATGGGTGCAAATTTCATTAATTCTTGTTTAGAACAATTTGCAAAAACACTTCAAAATTGGGTTGCCTCACAAGAAATTTTTACAGATGAAGAGCGAGATGCAACAATAATAATGTGCATTCTTTCTAATTATACGCCCGAATGTTTGGTCAAAACGTGGGTAGAATGTCCGATTGAAAAATTAGGTGGAAACGATGGAATGATTGATGGATTAGATGCTAAAACATTTGCCTTCAAATTCAAGAAAGCTATCGAAATAGCTAAAAACGATGTTTATCGTGCAACAACGCACAACAAAGGAATTTTTAATGGCATCGATGCCGTAGTTTTGGCAACTGGGAACGATTTTAGAGCCGTCGAAGCGTGTGGACATGCCTATGCTGCACGTTCAGGTCAGTATAGAAGTTTGTCAGATTGCAGTATAGAGAATGGAATTTTTAAGTTTTGGTTAGAGATGCCGATTGCAGTCGGAACGGTTGGAGGACTTACTTCGCTTCACCCACTTTCCAAACGCTCTTTACAAATGCTTGGCAATCCGTCTGCTCCAAAACTCATGCAAATTATTTCTACATTGGGTTTGGCTCAAAACTTTGGTGCAATAAAATCACTTACCACGACTGGAATACAGAAAGGACACATGAAAATGCACCTTTTGAATATTCTTCGAAACTTTGAAGCAACAGAAAAAGAAGTAAAACAAGCTGTAGAATATTTTAAAAATAATACGGTTTCTTTTAATGCTGTAAGAGAATTTTTAGAAAAAACTAGAATTTCAGCTTAACAGTTACCAGTAAATAGTAACCAGTTAATTTCTTTGAGATTCACAAATTCAAATAATTAGTTATTCTATTTTTTGTAGAATAATTAATCATTTATGAAAAGCCAAAAACACACAGAATATTTTAATAAAAAACAAAAACTTATTACTCTTCCAAAATCCCTCTTTATATTATGAATCGTTTTCATGGAAATGGAAAACTGCTTCTTAGTGGCGAATATTATGTGCTTGATGGCGCAATTGCACTAGCTGTTCCCACTCAAAAAGGACAATTATTACAAGTTACTTATGCACCTTCAACACATCGTGATTTGCACTGGAAAAGCTATGATAGCAACGGGCAAATTTGGTTTGAAGCTCGTTTTGATATTGAAACCTTTGAAGCCTTAGAAGGCTATGTTTCTCAAAAATCGTTGGTTTTACAGAAAATATTACAAACGACACGCAAAATTTCAAAGAATTTTTTGGTAGGAAAAGAATCTGTTTTAGTAGAAACCTTTTTAGAGTTTCCTCGTCTTTGGGGTTTGGGAAGTAGCTCAACACTTATTCATACTATCGCAAAATGGGCAGGAATAAATGCTTTTGATCTGCTTGCCAAAACGATGGGAGGTTCGGGCTATGATATTGCTTGTGCAGAATCTGAAACGGCTATTTTGTACGAAAGACACGGAGGGAATTCCACGCACTATTCCAGTAGATTTTAATCCTCCCTTCAAAAATCAAATTTATTTTGTTTATCTAGGAAAAAAACAATCTTCTGCTGAAGGAATATCTTATTATGAGAAATTGAAAAGCAAGAAAGATAAATTAGTGAAAGAACTTTCAGGCATTACGCACAAAATTGTAAGCGCAACAAAACTAGACGAATTTGAAAAACTGATTGCCAAACACGAAGAAATTATTGCTAAAAATATGGCAATGCAGCGTGTAAAAGAACTTTACTTTTCTGATTACTGGGGCGAAGTAAAATCACTTGGTGCTTGGGGAGGAGATTTTGTGCTTGTTACAAGCCAAAAATCAAAAGAAGAAACACAAGCCTATTTTTTAGAAAAAGGAATGGATACGTTTCTTACTTATGACGAAATGGTAAAAGGGTAGTCGGAGCAGGGTAAAAAAATTAAGCTATAATTATAATTCTGAAAGAAAATAGGTAAGTCAAGTAAAAACGTTACTTTTGTAACTATCTTGACTTTCTTGTTTTTGTAATAAAGCAGAATATAGAATCTTTAAAACACAATTTTTAGCTCAACAGTATTTTTTTTCAAAATGAATTCCAATTTTAAATCAAACAATCATTTGAAAATAGAGTTTGGATAAAGTAATTTCATATACTGTACGGTATTTTGGTGCAGTAATGGCAAAAAATACAAGTAAGACTGACATGTTACCATTTTTTTAACTCTGATATTTTATGAAAGAAAACTCATTTTTTCGCCTTTCTCTTTATCTCCCTTTATTTTTTATTTCTTTTATTTTTCTTCTTTCAGCTTGTAAAAAGGGGGTTTCTACTCCTGCAGAACTTGCCAAAAAATATGGTGTAGAAACTTTTGATTTTGAGTTTTTGAGTACAAAATCTCATCTTTCTTTTCAAAACCAAAAACAAGAGTTGGGAAGTAAAGTAGATATGCGATTGGCAAAGGATAGTCTGATTTGGCTTTCTGCTCGTCCTGCTTTCGGAATTGAGGCTGCTCGTATGCTTATTCGTACTGATTCGGCTTTTTTGGTCAACCGATTAGAAAAAAGTTATTCGGCTGTCGATATTCGTTCACTAAGCCAACAAGTAAATTTTGATGGAGATTTCAAAATGCTCCAAGCTCTATTTTTAGGAAACGTTCCTCCATTGGATCAAAATATCACTCCAGAAAAACAAGAGAAATATTTTGTTTTGAAACAAATTTATGAGTTATTTGAGACTTCAATGTATGTGAGTAGAGAAAACAAAAAACTTTCAAAATTATCTGTACAAGAAAAGGACGGAATGAATAGTTTGTTTGTAGATTATAGTAATTTTCAAACTTTAGAAGGACAAAAAATTCCTTTTAAAGTAAATGCAGTTGCTAATTTTTTTAATCAAAAGGAGAATAAAACCGATCAGACAAAAATAGAAATCGAACATAGCAGAATTACCTTTGAAAAATCAGACCTTTCTTTTCCTTTTTCTATTCCTAATAATTATGATAAAAAGGAGTTGAGAAAAAAGTAATTGTGTTTATTCTTATTTGGTTCTCTGACACGTTTTGTCTTTCTGTGATTTGTAGCAGAAAATAAATCTGTCTTGTATTTCGTTTAAGTCTGTATCGAAGTTCTGACTTAGATAAAATAAGCTCTTTTCGGCTTTAATGCAAGATTATTTTTATTAAAGACTAGAGCAAAAATTGTTAAAAGAATCTCTTATTTTTACCTCTAAAATCTAATTTCTAAAATCCAAATTTATTTATGTCGTCAAAAGATAAAAATCTAAGTCTTCATTCTGAAAAGTCTGTTCAAGATATTGCAAAGAAGCAGTTTGCTATTATTGTAGCAGAATGGAATGAAGAGGTAACAGAAGCACTTTACGAGGGAGCTTATAAGAAATTGATTGAATATGGAGCAAAACAAGAAAACATTTATCGTTACGATGTTCCAGGAAGTTTTGAGCTTACTCTAGCAGCACAATGGGCAGCACAAAAAGCAACTATTGATGCTATTATCTGCTTAGGATGTGTAATTCAAGGCGAAACTCGTCATTTTGATTTTATTTGTGATGCCGTCGCTCACGGAATTACGAATGTAAATCTTAGACACAACAAACCTGTTATTTTTGGAGTTTTGACACCAGAAAATCAGCAGCAAGCGTTGGATAGAGCAGGAGGAAAACACGGAAATAAAGGTGATGAAGCAGCCATTACAGCAATAAAAATGCTTGGTCTTCATACAGAGATAATGACGAAATCAAAAACAGGAATAGGTTTTTAGAACCAATTTAGATTTTAGAAGGTAGAATTTAGAATTAATGCAAAATCTGCACTTAATTCTAAGTTCTAAAACCTAACTTCTAAATTGGTTTTCTTGTGAAGCTTAATTTAATCTTGTTATTTCAGAACTTAGTGGTTAATATGTATTTGTATTTAATTCTAAGTTCTAAAATCTAACTTCTAAATTTGTATTTATGTGGCTAAAAATAGCTAATTTTATTCTAAAAAACAGGTTGTGGCTTTTGCTTCTACTTTTTGCTCTGACGGCTTTCATGGGCTATCAAGGAACAAAAGCAGAACTTTCTTATACCTTTTCGAAAGTAGTTCCTAATTCTGATGAAGATATTATTTATTTCAAAAAGTTTAAACAGCTTTTCGGACAAGATGATAACGTAATTGTTTTGGGAGTAGAAGATGAGAAACTTTTTGAGTTGGAAAACTTCCAGAAGTGGCAAAAATTATTGTATGACTTGGAAAGAATACAATTCGAAAATACAGAGAATGTAAAAAGTTTGGGTGATACTATAAAAGCAGTTACAGGAGTAATTGGAATGGGAAAACTACCTTATATTTATAAAAATGAAGATATAAAGAAGTTTGAGCCAAAACCAATTTTCCCCCAACAAGTACAGACACAGAAAGAATTAGATAGTCTTTTGAAGTTTACCTATCAAATAAAATTCTATGAAAATCAGCTCATAAATCCAGAAAACAAGGCTTCTTTAGTTTTGATAACGCTCCCTCCAGCCATTACAAGCACTATTTATAATTATCAAACGGTTATGAAAATTGCTGAATTAGGAGAGAAGTTTTCAGAAGAAACAGGTATTTATATTCATTATGTAGGTCTTCCGTTTCTGCGTGTAGCGATTTCGAATAAGATAAAACAGGAAATGGTTATTTTCTTATCGCTTTCTATTGCCATTACAGCTATTTTTATATTTATATTTTTTCGTTCTTTTGCGCCAGTTGTGGTTTCTTTGAGCTTGATTACGATTGTTATCATCTGGACTATTGGTATTTTGGGAACTTTAGGTTTCAAAATTACCATTCTGACAGCTCTTCTTCCCCCTATTTTAGTTGTCATTGGTATTCCGAATTGTGTTTATTTTATTACAAAATACCATCAAGAGTGTAATAATAAAGGAAACAAAATAGATGCAATAAAATATGTAGTTAAGAAAATAGGAATCGTTACCTTGATTACAAATACGACTACTGCTATTGGTTTTTTGGTTTTGGTAAGTACAGGAATAGGGATTTTGAGTGAATTTGGTTTGGCTGCCGGGATTACAATTTTCGCCACTTTCTTCATTTCTCTTATTCTTTTGCCGATTGTATTTTCTTATCTTCCAATGCCAGAAGGACAACGTACAAAACATCTTGATAGAGGAATAATAAATAAAATATTGACTTCTTTTGATTTTTTAATAGAAAATCATCGAATTTATATATATGGATTTACACTCCTAATCGTTGTTTTGTCTTCTATCGGACTCTACAACATAAAAGTAAATTCTTTTATGGTTGATGATTTGCCACAGGATAGCAAAGAAAAGAAAGATATTGCTTTTATTGAAAGGAATTTTAAGGGTACAATGCCTTTAGAAATTGTAATCGATACAGGAAAACCAAAATCATATCGTAGAAGCCAAACATTAGAAAGAATAGAACAGATTGAGAATTATGTGGATAGTTCTGCACATCTTTCAACAGCCATTTCACTTGTTACTTTTATAAAAGCTGCCAATCAAGCCTACTTTAATCAGAGCGAACAATCGTATAATCTGCCTGATAAGCGTACAGGTGCGTATGTATTGCGTTATTTGAAAGGGCAAAATGACCCCACTTCAATTTCTGCTTCTTTTGTCGATAGTACCGAACAGATTTTGAGAGTTTCTTTGAAAGTTGCTGATATTGGTTCGCTGCGGTTAGATTCTTTAGTAACAATGAGCCTTCAACCAGAACTAGATAGTATTTTTGCTGATTCAGTTGGTTCGAGTAAAATGACTGCACGAGTAACAGGAACGACACTCATTTTCTTGAAAGGAAATGATTATTTAATAAAGAATTTGAGAGGAAGTTTGTTATTAGCTTGTATTTTGGTGGCTATAATAATTGGTGCACTTTTTCAGAATATTCGTGTGATGCTCATTGCTATTATTCCAAACCTGATTCCTCTTTTAGTTACGGCTGGCATAATGGGATTCTTTGATATTGCTTTAAAACCGAGTACGGCACTTGTTTTCAGTATTGCCTTCGGAATTGCAGTAGATGATTCGCTTCACTTTTTGGCTCGCTTTCGTCAAGAACTTATAGCTTTTGATTTTGATAGACACAAAGCGATCGATGTTGCGCTGCGTGAAACTGGAAAGAGTATGATTTATACTTCCATAATTTTGTTTGCAGGTTTTATTATTTTTGCTTTTTCTTCTTTTGGTGGAACGGTTGCTTTAGGAATTTTGACTTCGATAACTTTACTTGTGGCGATGTTTACAAATTTGATCTTGCTCCCTTCGTTGCTTCTGACTTTTAATGCAAATATTCGCCGTTCGAACCATCCAATTATTGAAGATTAAATAAAGTATGAAGTTAGAGTTATAAAGTCAGAAGTAAATTTTCATGCCTCTGACTTTATCATCTCCTACTTCTTATTTCTGACTTCTGACTTCTAACTTTATCCTCTCTTACTTCTTATTTCTGACTTCTGACTTCTAACTTTATCCTCTCCTACTTCTTATTTCTGACTTCTGACTTCTGACTTTATCATCTCCTACTTCTTATTTCTAACTTCTAACTTTATCATCTCATACTTCTTATTTCTGACTTCTGACTTTATCATCTCTGTAAGTTCGTTTTGTGTATGTTCTGTTTTGTCTTTTGCATACCAGCCGTGTAAAGATTCTGCAAACCCTTTAAAATCTTCTAATTCTGGATTTTGTTTTACTTTTTCTTTGTAGGCATCAACTAATTTTTGTGCTTCTGCTGGTCTTGCTCCCCAAGAATTTATAATTTTTAATTTCTTTTTATTTTCTGTTTTTTCTTCTTTTACAAAAATAAGTTTCGGAATTGCTCTTCCTCCATTTGTCAGAAACTCATCAATCAAGTCTGGATTTTCATCACGCAAAAGAATACGAAGTTCTAATTTTTCGCCTGCTTCTTCTGCGATTTTATTCATAACAGGAACGATTTGAGCAGCATCTCCACACCAACTTTCTGTAAGTACAATCCAATATAGTTTTTCTTCAGATGTGATTTTAGATAAAACACTTTTTACGTTTTCATTTATTTCAGTAGTCTTATCTAACCTATTCATTCGATACATATTCATATTGGTATATTCCAAAATTTCGGGACGGTTATCGCCATTCGTTGTTGTTCCTCTTTCCAAAAGCTCTTGTCCGATAGTTCTGTATTGTCCGTAAGAAAGAGATTTTTTTAAGTAACTTTTATCTAAATATTTCATGATAAATAATTTTTTTGATGTGAATGAATGTTAATATGTTTGTATATTGATACGCAAGAAATGAATAGTTTGTTTGAATAAAAACTTTAATTTAGAATTTTTAGTAAAAGATAATTATTTTGTATCTTATACAATTAAAAAAGTAGGAAAACAGGAATTACCGAAAATAAATTTACTTATGAATAACGACCAACAAAGACAACGAGAATTTGTAGAAAAACTCTTAGCCGTTCAACAAAAGCGACAAGACAAACCACTTTCAAAAAACGAACAACAAGAAATAGCTTCTCAAATTGGTCTTTCAGATGCAGACTGGCAAGCCGTTCAAGACACTTATAAAGGACATTTATTGCGTGGACGTGGTTTTTTATCTCATCAAAATTACGATGATGCAATTCTGGAGCTTGAGCAGGCAAATGTTTTGGATTATAATTCTATCGAAACGACAGCTATTTTAGCACAAGCACATTTTGAGCGTTTTAAAGCGTTTAGAGAAGAAAAAGACAAACAGGCAGCTATCTCATATAGTAAAGTTTGTCTGAATACTAATCCTAGTCATAATCCTTCTTTGAGAATAATTTCGGAATTAAAACGAAAAAATAAAGAAAAAGTAGTAAAGTTAGATAAAAATAAATTAGGGAATAATAAAAAAACATACTTAATAATTGCTTTGGTTTTCGTTATTTATTTGATTTATCTAAAATTTCCAGTTTCTTATTCAGAAGAAGCAACTAAACTTGAAAATGAAATTGCAGAAAAAAGTGAACAAAATGAAATGCAAAATAAAGAAACAGTAAATACTGGTGAGCAAATGGAAGAAGTAGAAGAAGTGGAAGAGGTTTATTCCGATGATGTAGAACAAAAAACAGAAACTGTTACAACTTCTACAACTACTAAAATAGATTTTAATGCAAATGAATATGAAATTCCTGTTGAGATAAAAGATTCGAAACTGAAAAATTTGGAATGGAAAACCGAAAGTGCAGTTGTTGTAAAATACGATGACAGTTATAAAGTAGAAGTAATAGGAGATTTTTTGGTAAAGAATGCTGAAATCAATGAATTAAAAATAAAACTAGAGTTTTTTGATAAAGAAGGAAAATTAGTTGGAACAGAATACAAAAGAATTGTAGAAGAAACTGATGCTGTTTTTCGAAAAGATGATTTGATTCCTTTTCAAGTTATGAAGTACGAAGAAACAAAAGCTCCTCTTATTGCAAAAGTAGTTATGTCGTCTTCTTTGATAAAACAAGAACAATTTAGTAGGGAAATGAAATATGAAAAATCTCCAAAAATTGATGTAACTTGGGAACAAAATCGTCCTCAAAATGTAAATATTCAATTAAGCGAAAGAGAAAGTCGTTTTTCAGGTGGCATAACAAAAGGAGGTTTTCATCACGTAACTCTGGAAGTAGAAAATACAGGAAATACTTCTATTTCTCTTTTAAAGTTTCGTTTTAGTTGGTTTGATTCTTCCAAAAAAATGGTAGGAAGCGAGGTTAGATATGCTGCTTCGGGTTCTTCTTCAAAGATAAAACGCAATCAAACACGCATTTTGAGTACAGTTATGGCAATTTCTGATGTAGATAAAAAACAAATCTCTAAGCTGACTTACAAGATTGAAGTGATAGAAGTAAAATGATTTGTCAAGTTGGGTTTCTTATTAGAGACTTTTACAAAAACTTTTAGACAACTATTTTGTTTCTTCTTAAACCACAAAATAATTTTTTCATGAAAAATATTCACTTTATTCTTTTTTTTATTTTTGCTAGTAGTTTCTTTTTTCATTCGTGTCAAAATTCTAATCAAAACAATCTAAAAGGAAATAACATTTCTCCAACCTTCACAGAAAAATATACCGAAAGGATAAATCAAGAAATAGAGAAATCCAAAACTAAGAAAGAAAATTCTATTCTCTTGGGTTTTGAACTAGGAATGGATATAGAAAAATACACAGAAAAATTTGATCAATTAGTAAAACAAAATACACTAAAACCATTAGTTGATTTTAAAGAGAACTCAAAGTTTGCATCGTTATCTGCTGACACAACAGCCTTTTTTTATCCATTAGAAATAAATGGAGAGTTCTATCCTTTACATTTTGTTCCTGTTTTTAAAGAAGATAAATTAGTTTCTATTTCTGCCAAAATTTCTCCAGAATTAGGCGAGACAAAAACAGAAAATTTGTACAAAAATCTTGTTGAACTGTATACAAAAAAATATGGAAACGATTATTTAGAACGAGTAAATATGTACAAACCAAACGATTTTGTTTGGATAAATGCAAACAGACATATTAATTTGTCAGTCAGTTTTTTATCCATACAAATTGATTATGGAGACATTATGACAATGGATATAAACGTAAAAAAAGGAGACCAGAAAAAGGAAGAAAACAAATCTTCTTCCCTAGATGATATTTGAAACTCAAATCAGACTTATTCTAATTTTAAACCAAATCTTCGCATAGCTTCATTTATCAATGGAAATTCTTTGACTAACTCTTCTAATTTTTCTTTTTCTGACAATGATTTTACGGCTACCTGTTTTTCAATTATTTGATCTATGATTTCTAATTGTACAAAATCATTATCCAAATTATTCGCTAAATAAGGATTTAGAGCAATTCGGATAGTAGAAAATTCTGAACGCAGCGCAATGTTATTTAATAATTCTATTTTTATAATAGGCGATTTTTCTACTACCAGTTTTACATTTATAAGTGTAGAAGCAAATCCAGATGGACTCATTTTGAAAAAATCTTTCCAAACTTTATGCGCTTTTTTTGTATCAAAAACAGAGTTTCTGTCTGCTCTCGAACGAACTATTTTTTCTAGTTCTTGTTTGGCTATCTTTTCTAATTCCTCTTTGTTTTCTTTATTCTCTTCTTCCTTATTTTGATCAATTCCATTTTGAGAAGTTTTACTAATTACTACGTTTGTTGTAATCTTTGGCGTTTTTTTCCAAGGTGTTTCTTCTGTAGATTTTGCTAATGCAGGATTTACGTAATTAGATTTCGTAGTTGAAGATTCTAAATTAGAACTTTCTTTTAATAGATTTTGAGAATTAGTTAGTCTTTTTTTTTTAAATCTTCTACCAATTGAGGAATAGAAAGAGCAGCCATAACATGGGAAAGTTTCAAAAGTGTCATTTCTACATGAAGACGCTGATTTTTACTACTTTTATAACTCAACTCACAAGCCGAAGCCAAATTAAGAGCCGACATCAAAAATGAAAAAGAAGATTGTCCAGCCTGTGATTTATATTTTTCCTTTATCGAATCAGAAAGTTCAAGCAAAGAAACCGTTGCAGCATCTTTCGAAACTAACAAATCACGCAAATGCTCACAAAGTCCGACTACAAAATTATGTCCATCAAAACCTTTCTTTAATATTTCATCAAAAATCAGTAATGCTTCTGTATGATTTCTACTCAAAAAAGCATCTGTGAGTTTGAAGTAATAATCATAATCCAAGACGTGCAAATTATCAATTGCACGAGTATAAGTCAGTTTTCGGTCTGGCGAAAAAGTAACCAACATATCAAAAATCGAAAGCGCATCACGTAGCGCACCATCGGCTTTTCTACCAATGAGTTGAAGGGCTTCCTCTTCTGCTTCTACATTTTCTTTTGTAGCAATTTTTTCCAGATGACGAGCTACATCATTGGGCTGTATTCTATTGAAATCAAAAATCTGGCAACGAGAAAGAATAGTAGGAATAATTTTGTGCTTTTCGGTTGTTGCCAAAATAAAAATGGCATACGAAGGTGGTTCTTCCAACGTTTTTAAAAAAGCATTAAAGGCTTGATTGGACAACATGTGAACCTCATCAATAATATACACTTTCTTTTTTCCAGCTTGAGGAGGATAACGAACTTGTTCAATTAGATTGCGAATGTCTTCAACAGAATTATTCGAAGCTGCATCCAACTCACTAATATTAAGCGAATTACCATTATTAAAAGAAATACACGAGCTACACTCATCGCAGGGTTCGGTTTCTGGCGTAATATTCAAACAGTTGATTGTCTTTGCCAAAATACGAGAACATGTTGTTTTACCAACACCACGAGGACCACAAAAAAGAAAAGCCTGTGCAAGTTGGCTAGACCGAATTGCGTTTTTGAGGGTGTCCGTAATGTGAGATTGTCCGACGACAGCATCGAAAGTATCTGGACGATATTTTCTTGCCGAAACTACATAATTTTCCATTCGACGAAGTTACGAAGAAATTTATATTTATAGTAGTTATTTCTTGCTAATTTTATTAGAAATCTTTTAAGATTTTAAACCAAATTGATCTACCAAGTTGTCTAATTTTTTATACAGTTTGTACTATATTAGGCGAGGAGCGAATAATGAAAGTGATCATTTATAGACTATATACAAAGGTAGACTCAAATTATTTTATTGAACAAAGAAAGTTTACAATAGTTGTATCATTAGTATTTACGGAAAACTATCTTTTGTAATGCCGTATTTTTTGAATACTATTTTTTCTTTTTCATTCACATTTTTTAAACTCTCAATTTTATGATTTCAATTAATTCATTATCTACAGACAAAAAAGATGCCCTAGAAAAATTTGCCAAATCTGGCTTTTTTATGAAAGGTGTTGTTTATCTTCTTATCGGTATTCTTGCTACCATGACAGCTTTTGGCTTGGGAGGAGAAGTAAGTGGAAAGACAGGTATTTTTCAATTTATTTTAGAACAGTCTTTCGGACGTATTTTGTTAGGAATCGTTTCGGTTGGTCTTTTTGGTTATGCAGCTTGGAGATGGACACAAGCGTTTATTGACCCAGAAAATAGCGATGATGATATAAAAAATAAATTAAAACGTGCTGGTTATTTTATTAGTGGCTTTCTTTACGGTACTTTTGCTACCTATGCTATGAAAATGGCTATTCAAGGGAGTGGTGGTTCTGGTGGTGGTCGTACTACTGTTATTGCACAAATTTTAGATATTCCAGGTGGTCAAGTTATCGTCGGTATTTTAGCTCTTGCCATTATTGGTAAAGGTGGTTACGAAATCTGGAAAGGTATTTCTAGTGAACATATGGATAAAGTAAGTGATTTAGGATTTAAAACAAAAGAAGCTGTAAGAAAAGCTGGACAGGTAGGCTATATTGCAAGAGGAATTGTATTATTGGTCGCTGGTTATATTACAGGGCGTGCAGCTATTGAATCAAATGCAAGTAAAGCTGGTGGAACAGAAGGCGCATTTGAATTTATGTTTTCTTCTACTAGTGCTTGGATTGTGGGTATTGTCGCTCTTGGATTAGCTTTCTATGGTCTTTTTATGATTATTAAAGCAAAAGAATTTTATATTAGATAAAACAATCAATCAAAAATTACGGAAATCTTTTAGAATTTTATGCTAAGAGTTCTTTCAATTTGTAATTCTGAAAATTAAGTAAAATAATCTTTCTACAAAAAAAGCTCAAATTATTATAATAATAATTTGAGCTTTTCTGTTTTTTATAAAATTAAATTAACTCTACATTCTAATTAGTTTTAAATTCTAACTTCCAAATTTGTTTCTACAAGTCATAATCTATTTTCACATCAACAATTCCGTCACGGATAAAATCTAATTCTCTTGCTCCTCTGCTTGTTACATCAATTATTCTACCTGTTACAAAAGGACCTCTGTCATTTATTCTTACTCTTATTTTCTTTCCATTTTTGAGATTTGTAACCGTTACCATTGTACCAAAAGGAAGTGTTTTGTGAGCTGCACTCATCAAGTCTTGTCTAAATATTTCGCCACTTGCTGTTGGTCTGCCCTCGTATTTATCGGCATAATAAGAGGCTATTCCTTCCTCTGTGTAAGCTCCTGAAGTGGAAGATTCGTCTTCTACTGGTGCAAACAATGTGTCACAAGAAGAAAGGAAAAATATAGAAAATAATATAAATACAAAAAACACTATTGACTCTAATTTGATTTTTACGGTTCTTTTACGTTTTAAATCAGTATTCATAATAAATAATTTTGTTATTGAATAGGTTACTTTTGAAAAATGGCATTTTAGAGTAGATTTTGCAAAAGCCTTACCACAAATAAAAGTGTAGTAGAATTAATAAAAAATGAATATAGTTATTGTGGAACTTTTCGGAAAACTGATTTATCCTTTATTACAAATCAAAACATAATTGGTTTTCGCCAAAACACATGTAACTGAACAGTTTTCAAGCTATCAGAAACAAAATACCTAAAATCAAATTATGTTTATCAGAATAAATTTTAGAAAGATTAGTATTTTGATTACTCCAAACGCATAAATAAGTTGTAAAACTGGATAAAAATTTGATTCTTGTTTTATCAAAGTTATTCCACGCTACAAAAAAACACATAGATTTCAATATGGTAAATGATAAATCAAAAATAATAGAACTAACAAAAACAGAAAAAACTGTACAATCTATTAGAAAAAAATATTTTGTATTTTTCTTGCTTTTATTGCCTTCATGTATAGGAATATTTTTTGATACTTCTGCACAGATACAAGTAATTGATCATACAGAAATTACAACAAAATCGGAAGAAGGTTCTGATTTTTCGGATTATACAGCTGTTCCATTAGAAAAGGAAGGTCTGCTCGTTTCTTTGACCCATTATGTAAGAATGAAAAAAGAAATTTTGATTGCTAAATATGATACTTCTTTTCAAAGTGTTTGGGAACAAAAACACATTATAAAAGGTGAAGACAAAATCATTCATTACGTAGTTGCAGACAGCTTTGTTTATTATTTGGTAGACAAACAACGCTATGAATATGAAATATTAAGGATAAATTTGAATAATGGAACGATGAGAGTGATTAATTATGAGAAAATACTAAAAGCTACTTACACAGAAATATGTGCATCTGAGAATATTATTTTATTAGGAGGACAAGCAGAAGGCAATCCCGTTGTTTTGCATCTAAATATTGAAACAGGAAGACAGCAAATTTTGCCTTCTTTGGTGCAAAGAAATACATACTTAGCAAGCCTAACTATCGACACTGAAAATGATGTGATTCTAGCTATTGTTGCAGGAAAATACAATTCGTATAAATATTCGTTTTTCTATTTTTATGGGCTTGATGCCAAGTTACGCTACAATGTAACCATTCCAGATAATAAAGAGTATGATTTGCAAACCTTCCGTCCTTTGATTACTGGAACACATGAAGTATTAGTTTTTGGTACTTATTCTGCTCCAAAGTGGAAGCGTTCGCAAGGAATTTATAGCCTCAAAATAAAAGATAAAAAGGAAGACGGCTTTAGGTTTTACGACTTTTCTTACTTAAATAATTTCTTCAACAACTTAAATGATAAAAAGCGTGAAAGAATGGCGAGTAAAGTAAAAAAGGCAAGAAAAAAAGGCTCAGCTGTACGTTATTCTAATGATTATTTTATAAGTCCATTGAGAGTAGAAAAAGACAAAATTTATTTATCCTTAGAAGGCTATAACCCTATTTATCAAAATAATTCTGCTGGTAATCCCATGGTGGCAAATCCTTATTTTGGTTCTACAGGTTCTCGGGTATATAGTAATAGATTGTCGAATAGAAATATGTGGCAAAATACAGCAAATTCGAATGTAACAGTTAGTTATAAATATGAACAGGGAATGATTTGTAGTTTTGATAAACAAGGAAAATTACTTTGGGACAATCAATTGGATTTTGACGATTTTGAATCGGAAAAAATATTTCCTTTTTTTTCTTATAGTGTAAGAAATGATACATTAGCTCTTTTTAGATTAGATGAAAAAAAATTGTTTTACAAACAAACCGTAAAAAGTAAAGAACAAACGTTAATTTCTGAATACGAAGTACCAAGAAGGGACAGTTTGGATAATGTAATTAATCGTTCTGATGAAATTTTGATGCATTGGTACGATGATACTTATTTAGTTTCAGGGTATCAAATTGTAAGAAACGAACTGTATAGTCCTGCTCGTAGAAAAGTATTTTATTTTACTCGTCTGCGTTTTCCATTCTCAGCTGATCAGGTTGATAAAAAGGAAAAAGAAAAAGAGTAATTGCAAAATTAAGAATCAATTACGATAATAATTTACTGATCATAAATTAATTACTGTCTGGTTGAATGCAGGTCATGAATCTTATATTTTAGCCGAATCCGAAGTTTGAAAGAAAGCTATTTCAGATTTTTCGTAAATATTTCAAATTAAAAACTTATATTTGCATTCTGAACTTATAAAAGTTTTCATATATATCTTTTTTAGTTTTCTTTCCTTAATTTTCAAATTATTTTAAATGAGTGATATAGTTATTAAAGCTACTGATATAAGCAAACAGTACCGTCTAGGTTTGGTAGGAAGTGGCACTCTTAAAGATGATATGGCTCGTTTTTGGGCGAAAATTAGAGGCAAAGAAGATCCTACTCTTTTAGTAGGACAAGTAAACGATCGTACCCAAAAGTCTGATTCTGATTATGTTTGGGCGTTAAAAGACATCAACTTCGAAGTAAAGCAAGGCGAAATTTTAGGTATTATTGGAAAAAACGGTGCAGGAAAATCTACACTTCTCAAAATTTTATCAAAGATAACTGCTCCTACTACTGGAAGTATCAAAGTAAAAGGTAGAATAGCAAGCCTTTTAGAAGTAGGTACAGGTTTTCATGGAGAGCTTACAGGTAGGGAAAATATTTATATCAATGGTGCTGTTTTGGGAATGTCTAGAAGAGAAGTTACTAGAAAGTTAGATGAAATTGTAGATTTTGCAGGTGTAGAAAAATATATGGATACTCCTGTAAAAAGATATTCTTCAGGTATGACAGTTCGTTTAGGATTTGCTGTAGCTGCTCATTTAGACCCAGATATTCTGGTAGTAGATGAAGTCTTGACAGTGGGAGATGCCGAATTTCAGAAAAAAGCGATTGGCAAAATGCAAGATGTATCTAATGAAGAAGGAAGGACAATTCTTTTTGTTAGCCATAATATGACCTCGGTAACAACATTGTGTACTAGAGGTATATATTTAAAACAAGGTCAAGTGAAGAGTGTAGGTAATATTGAAGATATTGTTGGACAATATTTATCATCAGAAAATACTACTCTTCAAAAAGTAGATGCAAACACTCATGAGCTACCAGAGGATGAGGTAGCAAAGTTGTTATCAGCAAGAATTATAAATAAAGAACATGATGATATTAGCTTTGCTCGCTTAGACGACAAAATAGGTATCGAATATACTTATCTAGTAAAAGAGGAAGGACATAAGCTTACTCCTAATGTTCATGTATTTAATTCAAAGCAGGATTATATTTTTGTAACTGGTGCTCCAGATGAACAAATAAAAAACAAAAACAGTAAAGGAATACAAAAAGCCATTGTATGGATTCCATCTCATTTTTTAAATGTAGGAACTTATATTATTGGACTGGCATTATCGACAATGGCTCCTGTAAAAGTACATTTTTACGCAGAAAATATTTTATCTATTGATATCATTGAAAATATTAATGAAAGAGAAAATGAGTATAACTCATCGATGCCTGGTGTCATTCGTCCTAAACTGATTTGGGAAATAGAAAACATTTAAATAATTATGAAAGTAGTACTATTTGCAGGTGGGCTTGGAACTCGCCTAATGGAAGAAACTGAAGCCCGTCCTAAACCTATGGTAGAAATAGGTGGCAAACCAATACTTTGGCATATAATGAAATTATATGATCATTATGGTTTTGATGATTTTGTAATATGCTTGGGCTATAAAGGCTATATGATAAAAGAGTATTTTTTTAATTATTTTTTACATAATTCTGATGTTACTATCGAACTAAAGAACAATAAGATTGAAGTACATAAATCTGACTCTGAATCTTTTACAATTACTTTAGTAGATACTGGCTTGATGACCAAGACAGCAGGAAGACTTCAAAGAGTAAAAAAGTTTTTAGATGGAGAAGATTTTATGCTTACTTATGGCGATGGAGTAGCTAACATAGACATAAAAAAACTTGTTGAATTTCATAAACAACATGGTAAAATAGCAACAGTTACGGCAGTCCAACCTGAAGCAAAATTTGGAGGAATGGAGATCACTTCTTCTAACAGTGTGAAGGTGTTTAAGGAAAAACCTAAAGGAGATGGAAATTGGATAAATGGAGGTTTTTTTGTTTTAAAGTCAGAGGTGTTCAACTACTTAGATGAGCAAGATATGGAGGACGTTATGTGGGAAGAATCTCCTTTGGAACAGCTAAGTAAAGACAATGAACTGGTAGCATACAAGCATGATGGATTTTGGAAATGTATGGACGCTTTGAGGGATAAAATGGAATTAGAAAAACTCTGGGAAACCAAACAAGCCAAATGGAAAGTATGGAAGTAACATTATTTGACAATATATATAAAGGCAAGAAAGTATTTGTTACTGGTCATACTGGGTTTAAAGGCTCTTGGTTGTGTCTTTGGTTGCAAATGTTAGGAGCTGAAGTGGTTGGCTATTCTCTTCCTTTAGACACAACAAATGAAACTAGCAAACATTTCCAGTCATTAGACCTTAGTTGCGAAAATCATTATAATGATATTTGTGATACAAAATCATTAAGTCAAGTCATAAAAAAGGTAAAGCCAGAGATTGTTTTTCATTTAGCAGCACAGTCCCTTGTAAGAGAAGCATATATTCAACCCATATCTACTTTTCAAACTAATTTGATAGGTACTCTGAATTTGTATGAGGCTTGTAGCAAAGCTGATTCTGTAAAGGTTATTGTTAGTATTACTACTGATAAAGTATATCAAAATAATGAGTGGAATTGGGGATATTGAGAAATAGATAGACTAGGAGGTGCTGATCCATATAGTGCATCTAAATCTTGTGTGGAAATAATGACTCAATCTTATCGTAAGTCTTTTTTAAAAGATAACAAAATCCTTTTGGCTACTGCTAGAGCAGGAAATGTAATTGGAGGAGGAGATTGGGCTAAAGATAGGCTGATTCCTGATGTAATAAAGGCATATCAAAACGAAGACACTATAGAAATACGAAATCCTAATGCAGTCAGACCTTGGCAACATGTACTTGAATCTCTTACAGGATATTTATTGTTAGGTCAAAAATTACTACAAAACGAAGTATCTTTCGCAGATAGTTGGAATTTTGGTCCTAGTGATGAAGATACTATTTCTGTAAAAGATGTTTTGAGTAAAATGCAAGTCTATCTACCCAAAGTAAAAGTAAGGTATGGAAATGCTGAATTTTCTGAATCTCAACTGCTCAAATTGGATTGTAGTAAAGCCAAAAAAGAATTAAAATGGAATGCTTTATGGAATATAGAAGATACTATAAAAAGTACTGTACTTTGGTACAAAGCATATATTGAAGATAATAAAGTTATATCTAGTCAGCAATTAAACGATTTTATTCTAAAAGCTAAAAACAATAATGCAACATGGGTAAAGTAACATTATTCAACTTTATGGAAACAAACTTGGAAGGGTTATGGGTTATAGAACCTAAGCCTTTTGAAGATGAGAGAGGAAGTTTCTTTAGAGTTTTTTGTAAAGAGATGTATGGAGAAGTAGGTTTTGAAGGAAATTTTGTGCAAATTAACCAATCCATTAATACAAAGAAAGGAACATTGCGAGGTTTGCATTTCCAATATCCTCCTGTTAGTGAAACAAAACTAGTTAGATGTATTAATGGAAAAGTTTTTGATGTAGTGGTAGATATTCGTGAAAATTCGCAAACATTTTTACATCATTTTTCAATAGAATTATCTAAAGAAAATCAAAAAAGCTTGCTTATTCCAGAAGGATTTGCTCACGGATTTCAAACGTTAGAAGATAATTCAGAGCTTATATATCATCATACTAATTACTATTCTCCAGAATCAGAAGGTGGAATAAGGTATGATGATCCTATCTTAAATATTGATTGGAAATTAGACTCGTCTTCATTGCAATTATCAGATAGGGATCAATCGTATGATTGGTTAGATAAAACATTTAAAGGTATTAAAATAGAACACTAATAGAACATCAATTAGTTTATGAATTGCAGATTTGACAATACTCCACTTACACAAGAGTTTATTGATTTAGGCTTTAGTCCTCCTTCAAACTCCTTACTGACTTTTTCTCAACTAAATGAACCTGAAATATATTATCCTCTTAAACTGTATGTTAGCGAAAAAACGTTTTTGGTACAGATAGAGGAGCATAAAAAAGCTGAAGAAATTTTTAGTGAGGATTATCTTTATTTTTCTTCATTTTCTTCTTCGTGGTTAGAACATTCTAAGAACTATGTGGAGCAAATGACTCAACGTTTTGAGCTTAATCAACACTCACAAATCATAGAGATTGCTTCAAATGATGGATATTTGTTACAGTATTTCAAAGAAAAAAATATCCCTACACTAGGTATAGAACCAACACGCAGTACGGCTAACGTTGCTCAACAGAAAGGTATAGAAACTTGGGTAGAATTTTTTGGTGTAGAACTGGCTAACAGATTAGCAAAAGAAAACAGAAAAGCAGATTTACTTTTAGGAAATAATGTGTTAGCACACGTTCCAAATATTAATGATTTTGTAGCAGGTTTGAAAATAGCTTTAAAATCTGACGGAGTTATTACAATGGAATTTCCTCATTTGATGCAATTGATAGAAAATAATCAGTTTGATACCATCTATCACGAACATTTCTCTTATTTTTCTTTCTTTACGGTTCAACATATCTTTAAAGCTCACAATCTTGTATTATTTGATGTAGAAGAAATTCCTACTCATGGAGGTTCTTTAAGGATTTATGCAAAGCATTCAGAAGATAGTTCTAAGCCAATATCTCAAAACGTTGAAAAGTTATTGAAAAAAGAGCTTGAAAAGGGTATGAATACGTTAGAATACTATAAAAATTTTCAAGAAAAAGTCAATAAAATTAAATATAGTTTTTTGGAGTTCCTACTTGAACGAAAAAAAGCAGGAAAAAAAGTAGTAGCTTACGGTGCAGCAGCTAAAGGAAATACTTTGCTTAATTATTGTGGAATAAAAAAAGATTTGATTAGTTTTGTCGTTGATAAATCGCCACACAAACAAGGTAAATATTTACCTTCTAGTCATATACCTGTAGTTTCAGAAGATATTCTTAGAGAAGCAAAACCAGATTTTATAGTCATTTTGCCTTGGAATATTAAAGAGGAAATTATGACACAGCTTAGTTATGCCAAAGAAGAATGGCAAGCAAAATTTGTTACTACTATTCCACACCTTGAAATAATATAGATGAATAAAGTAATGACTAAAAAAATTCCTATTAATAAACCTTCCATTACTGACTTAGAGATAAGTTATGTAAACGATGCAATCAGAAACGGTTGGGGAGAAAAGTGTTATGATTATATTTATAAGTTTGAAAATTTGTTTTCAGCTTATCAGCAAACAAAATTTAGTCTAGCTACTTCATCTTGTACTGGTGCAATTCATTTGGCATTGATGGCAATGGGAGTTGAAGCTGGGGATGAAGTTATTGTTCCTGAAAATACATGGATAGCAACTGCTGAACCTATATTGTACATAAGTGCAAAGCCTGTTTTTGTAGATGTGTTGAGAGATACTTGGTGTATAGATCCTAAAGAAATAGAAAAAGCGATTACACCCAAAACCAAAGCGATTATAGTAGTTCATTTGTATGGCAATGTTTGCGAGATGGACGAAATAATGGATATTGCTAGAAAAAACAATCTAAAAGTGTTGGAAGATTCTGCTGAAGGTTTAGGTTCTGAATACAAAGGTAAAAAATGTGGAAGTATTGGTGATGCAGGAGTTTTTTCGTTTCATGGAACTAAAACTATTTCTACAGGTGAAGGTGGAATTATAACTACTAATGACGAACAGATTTATGAAAAAGCTAAAATATTAAACGACCATGGCAGAAATCCAAAAGACCTTGAAAATAAACCCTATTGGATGCGAGACTATGGTTACAAATATAAAATGTCTAATTTGCAAGCAGCCATGGGTTGTGCGCAGTTGGAGAGAATAGAAGAGTTAGTAGCTAAAAAAATAGTAATCTTCAATCGGTACAAACAAAGTTTTAAAGATATGCCTTTCCAAATGAATGCAGAACAGTCGTATGCTAAAAACAGCTATTGGTTGCCTACGATAGTAGTAGAAGAAAATGTAGCCTTTGATAGGGAAAAGTTCTTTGCGTTTTGTAAAGTAAATAATGTTGATACTCGTCCTTTTTTTTATCCTCTTAGTTATTTGCCTATCTTTGAAACTAAATTAGAAAATAAAGTAGCCTATAGTATTTTTGAAAGAGGTATAAATTTGCCGAGTTTTCATGATATGACAATAGACGAGATTAAGTTTGTTTGCAATTTATTAATTAATTTTATTTGAAATTATTTTGAAAAAAGAATTAGTAATTTGGGGTGCTACTGGGCAGTGTATAGTTTTAGAAGAATTTCTGAAAGAAGAATACAATATTATAGCATTATATGATAAAAATGCAAATATCGAATCACCTTTTAGTAATGTTCCGATTTATCATTCTGAAATGGAATTTTTAAATTTATGTTTATCAAAAAATAAATTGTATTTTATTGTAGCAATTGGAGGAAACAATGGCGAAACTCGTAGAATGATCTCCGAAAAACTTGAATCAATTAATATAATTCCTATAACTGCAATTCACCCAAAAAGTAATATTGCGAGTAATGTGAAAATTGGAGCTGGATGTCAAATTATGATGAATGCTACAATCGGCGCAAGAACAGTATTGAAAAATTACTGTATAATTAATACATCTGTAAATATAGACCACGAGTGTGTTATTGAAAAAGGCGTTCATATCGGACCGAGTGCAGCTTTAGCAGGTTGTATTTATGTAAAAGAAAATACCTTTATAGGAACTAATGCAACTATATTACCAAGATTGCAAATTGGTAAAAATGTTACTGTAGGTGCAGGAGCAGTTGTGGTTAAAAATGTTAATGACGATTGTATCGTTGTTGGTAACCCAGCTAAAATAATCAAAACGTTAAAAACTAATTAAAATATGAATAAAGAATTTGAAAAAGAAAAGGAAAACAATATTAAATTGCAAGGTGCAGATAAAGAAGTAAATTCAGCTTGGTATTAATTTTCTTACCAAAACTGCTACCTATAAATACTCATATAATTTCTCTTGGTTAGGACGACCTGTTATACAGTTTCCACAAGATATAGTTGCTCTACAAGAAATTATTTGGCAAGTCAAACCAGATTTGATCATAGAAATGGGAATTGCTCACGGTGGTTCTCTCATTCTTAGTGCTTCTATTTTGGAACTTCTTGGAGGAAAAGGAGAAGTGTTAGGCGTAGATATAGACATTCGAGAGCATAACAAAGTAGAAATAGAAAAACACCCAATGTCCAAACGAATTACTATGATTGAAGGTTCTTCTATTGATACTGCTATTATTGATCAAGTACGTGAGTTTGCAAAAGGTAAGCAAAAAGTGCTAGTAATACTAGATTCTAATCATACCCACGAACATGTTTTAGGAGAACTCAATGCTTATGCTGATTTAGTTAGTGTCGGAAGTTATTGTATCGTTTATGACACCGTAGTAGAAGATATGCCTGCTGACTACGATTGGAGTCCTCGCCCTTGGGGTAAAGGTAACAACCCTAAAACTGCAGTTTGGGCATTTCTCAAAGAAAATGATAACTTTGAAATAGATAAATCTATTCAAGATAAACTATTGATAACAGTAGCTCCTGATGGCTATCTGAAAAGAATAAAATAAGTATCCCAAATAATGTTTGAATCTTTAGTGAGTAGAGGTATTCCTACTTTCAATAGACCTAACTATCTTAAAAAAGCAATCGTATCTGCTCTACAACATACTTATCAGAACCTTGAAGTTATCTGTCGCACTACAAAAAAACAGATTAATTATGTCGGTCTTGCTTTTGGCACTGACATTATTTTAACTACTTAGGTCAGTACTGATGGGATGAATCCAAAGACGACATCCGAAGAACAGCGTAGCTAATTTGAGATGTGCCCTAATAAGTATTATATTGCTGTTAATTTAAAAAAGTCAATATGTAAATCATTGGATTCATTATTTCTATATTCTTTATCGTACATTTATATTTATAGACCTTTATTTTTTTATAATATATTATAAAACTGTTTCATTCAAATGAATATATTACAAATAGGTATGCCCGTTTATAACGGAGAAAAATTTGTAGCACAAGCAATTGAGAGTTTAATAAACCAAACATTTCAAGACTGGCAATTACTAATCTCAGATAATTGCTCATCAGATAGCACATATAGCATTTGTGAAGCATATACTAAAAAAGATAAAAGAATTACCTTAGTTCGTCAAAAAGAAAATATTGGCGCTCTTTTAAATTTTCGCTATCTTATTGAAAGGGCAGAAACTAAATACTTTCTATGGCTTGCTGCTGATGATGTAATCAGACCAACTTTTATAGAGAAAGTCTTATTAGGGTTTAGAGAAGGCAAAGAAATAGGTTTTTGTTTTTCAAATATAGAAAATACAGACTCTTTTGGAAGAGTTATAAGGTCTTATCCATCTTTTAAACTTTTTGCCCACGATAATAAACACATACAGATACTAAATTTTATATTAAGTCCAGAAGTCATGGGCAAAGCTAACTTATTTTATAGTATGCTTAATCTTCATTCTTGTAAAGAGTTCATATTAAATTTTCTTGAGAGAAAAGATTTGGCAGATTTTGATGACATGGTAATGGTGTTCGGTTTATTGTGTCGAACAAATTTTAATATAGTTGATGAGGTGCTTTTTGAAAAAAGAATTGTTCGGTTAAATGATTCGGAAGATACTATCAATACGATAGATATATTCAATCCAAATATTAATGGGGTTATATTGCAGGAGGATGGAAAACTCTTTTTACAAAAATTACAAGCTATTGCAAATGGTACTGCTTATTATGATTTTGTTTCTAGTTTGGTAGCATATAGACAAAGTCTCAATTTGGATATTGATGATATGAAAAAAAACGAAGAAATTAAGATTGAAATTATCAATACTCTTAATGAGCAAATTAATTCTACCTTGCAAAGTGTAAGTTATAGAATAGGCAGAATTATAACATATCCTCTTAGGAAAATAAAATATATATTTAAGTAATTTCTATGATTATTGTAAAACTTATAGGTAGTTTAGTCAACTAAATGTTCAAATATACTGTAGTCAAAGCTTTATTTATCTAATAGAATGTATTTTTAAAATTAGATATTTCCTTTTTTACTGATAAATTAGTCAAAGAAAATGTTACCTATATATCATTGTAGAGTACAAAAGAAAGAATACTATTCAAGAAAATTATCTATCACACAAGCTTATTTATCAGTACGAATTTGTTTGAAAACATTGGAAACTAAAAAATGGATAAAAATTCAAAAATATACATTGCAGGACATACAGGTATGGTAGGAGGAGCAGTCAAAAAACTTCTTCAACAAGAAGGCTACACCAATCTTATCTATGCAACTAGTAAAGAATTGGATTTGACAGACACAATCCAAGTAAAATCTTTTTTTGAAAAACACAAACCTGAATATGTGATTTTGGCTGCTGCAAAGGTAGGAGGAATACAAGCTAATATTGATAATCCTGCTGTTTTTTTATATGATAATTTGGCTATCCAAAACAATATCATTCATCAGGCTTATTTGAATGGAACAGAAAAGTTAGTTTTCTTGGGAAGTTCTTGTATTTATCCAAAAGAATCTCCTCAACCTATGAAAGAAGAATATCTTTTGACAGGAAAATTAGAACCTACAAATGAAGGATATGCACTTGCCAAAATTGCAGGACTGAAAATTTGTCAAATGTATTATAGACAGTACGGTTTCAAAACAATTTCTTTGATGCCTTGTAATTTGTATGGAGAAGGAGATAGCTTTGACCTCAAACATTCACATGTTTTGTCTGCTTTAGTAAAGCGTTTTTCAGATGCAGAAACACAAAATGCAGAAAGTATTACACTTTGGGGAACAGGAATTGCTCAAAGAGAATTTATGAATGTAACAGACTGTGCCAAATCTGTTCTTTTTATGATGGAAAACTATACAGATTACGACCAATTTATTAATGTTGGGTGGGGAGAAGATATTTCTATCAAAGATCTCGCTCATCTTATAGCTAACAAAGTAGGCTATCAAGGAAAAATAGAATGGGATAGTTCTAAACCAAATGGAATGCTCAAAAAATGTATGGACGTAAATCGTATGAAAGAAATGGGTTTTGTGCCAACTATTGATTTAGAAGAAGGTATTGACCAAATGATTAAAAGTTATCAAAAATCTTTATCCTAAATTAACAATCAGTAAAATTTTACTTATCCAGTTTTTTATTAAACGTATAAAAACGAAAATAAACACATTTCTATGATACCCTTAATGAAAAATGCTTTTCTGAACGAATATGAAACCAAAAAAGCGTTATCTGAATTTATAATGAAAGCCGATAGATTGAGTATGCACGACAAATGTGCAGAATTTGAAGTAGAATTTTCCAAAAAACAGGGTTGAAAAAGACGGAATTTTATTCAATAGTGGAGGAAGTGCAAATTTAGCTATGTTGCAAGCACTCAAAAATTTGGGCAGATTGAAACAAAACGATAAGGTAGCTTTTTCGGCTCTTACTTGGTCAACCAATACGATGCCTATTATTCAAATGGGTTTTGAGGCTGTTGCTGTTGATTGTCAGGTTGAAACGTTGAATGTAAGCTCAAAAAATTTCTTAGATACGCTCAAACATTCTGATATAAAAGCCTTTTTTATTACTAATGTTCTCGGTTTTGTAGATGATATTCACGAAATAAAACGGATTTGTGAAGAGCGAAATATTATTTTAATAGAAGATAATTGTGAATCTCTAGGAACAAAAGTAGCAAACACAAAAGCAGGTAATTTTGGTATAGGAGCTAGTTTTTCATTTTTTGTAGCTCATCATATGTCCACTATAGAAGGTGGAATGGTTTGTACAGACGATGAAGAGTTTGCCGAAATGCTTCGGATTGTACGTGCCAATGGCTGGGATAGAAATCTTACAGCTGCACAGCAATCAAAATGGCGCAAAAAGTTTGATATAAAATCAGAATTTGATGCCAAATATACATTTTATGATTTAGGTTATAATCTTCGTCCAACTGAAATTACAGGATTCTTAGGTCTATATCAAATGCAGTTTTTGGATAGTAATATTTCTATACGAGAAAAAAATTACCTTACTTTAGAAAAAACGATTCTAAAAAATCCAGACTTGATTCCGTTAGAGCATGATCACATAGATTTGCTTTCTACTTTTGCCGTTCCTGTAGTTTGTAAAACAGCCGAACTCAGAAAAATGTATCTAGCTCAATTTTCGGGTGCAGGAATAGAGATACGTCCTATGATTGCAGGGAACATGCAAAAACAACCTTTCTATAAAAAATATGTAGGCAAAGAGTATGATTTGCCTAATACTGATTTTTTACACGAAAATAGTTTTTATTGTGGAAATTACCCTGAACTTACAAAAACAGATTTAGAAACAATTACAAGTTGTTTGCTAAAATAATAGATTATAAAAAAGAAAATATGGTAATTGTTCAACTCATTGGAGGGTTGGGAAACCAACTCTTCCAATATGCCTTTGGCAAACACATGGCAAAACTTAATAAGACAGAGTTAGTGTTAGATACTTCTGCTTTTCACGATTCTTACAAACTACACAAATATAGTTTGCAGCATTTTGGTATAAGTGCCAAGATTGCTGATAGACATATAGTGGATGAAATAAAGAACTATCCCAAACCTAACAAGTGGCAAAAAGCCATTCAGGTTTTTTTGGGAACACCATTTATTGTAATAAAAGAAAAAGCGTTTAATTTTGATGAAAAGGTACTCAAAAAGTATAATTCTAAACATATTTTTGTTGATGGATATTGGCAAACTGAAAAGTATTTTGAATCTATAAAAGAAATTTTATATAAAGAATTTCAAATCACTACACCACAAGGCGAGCAAGATAAATCTATTTCTGAAAAAATTAGGAATAGTAATGCGATAAGTTTACATATTAGAAGAGCAGATTATACCAATCCTGAAACTGTAGAAGCACACGGAATGTGTTCATTAGAATACTATCAAAATGCTGTTGAAGAAGTGGCTTCTGAAGTAGAAAATCCTACTTTTTTTGTTTTTTCAGATGATATTGAGTGGGCAGAACAACATCTTAAAATAGCTTATCCTATTATTTTTGTAGGACATAATGATGCTGAAAAAAACTATGAAGATCTGAGGTTGATGAGTGAATGTCAGCACAATATTATTGCCAATAGCAGTTTTAGCTGGTGGGGTGCTTGGTTAAACCCCAATCCCAATAAAATTGTGGTTGCTCCCACCCAATGGTTTAATCCTGATTCTGCTTGGTGTAAGGAAATGAATATTAATCAAACAGATATTATTCCTAATGATTGGCTTAGAATAGACAATTATTAAAGTCATTATGAATGATAATCATATCTAAGGTTGAATTTGTCTAAAATAATTTTTTTTTCAAACTTGATACTAAGACTATTAAAAATAAAAATTAGTGTTTATCAATAAAATATACTAAATATGTTAGTGTAAATACATTAGGAATGAGCTATTCATTTCACACTTTAAAATGAACACTACTTTTGCGTGGTAAAACAACAACTCATATTAACTTTTATAACATGAAAACAAAAGAACTTTTTAAACTATCTTCCTCTATAGATTTTTATGAAAATAGATTTAAAGATGGATACATGGAAGAGTGGAATAATGCAAAAAAGGAAAGAGTACTAAATATTATCAAAGATATTAACTTACCCGAACATGGTATTGCATTAGATTATGGTTGTGGAAATGGAGTATTTACAGAAATATTAGCTCTTGCCTTACCTAAATGGCAAATATTTGGAGCAGATATTAGTGAAACGGCTGTAGCCAATGCCAAAAAAAAACATCCATATAATTTCTTTAATTTATTAGAGCCAACAGATGAAAAATTCGATTTTGTATTTACACATCACGTATTAGAACATGTCTATGATATACAATTAGCTACCCAACAGATAAGTGATTTGTGTAAAAAAGAAGCGAAAATGTTGCATATATTGCCTTGTGGGAATGAAAATAGTTTAGAACACCGTATTTGTAGTATGTACAAAGAGGGTATAAATCCAGAGTTGGGTAATAGGTTTTTTTTCGAAGAAGAAGGACATCTGCGTAGATTAACTTCTAAGGAGTTAATTGAACTGTTCGAAAGATTTAATTTTGTAAATAAAAAAGGTTATTTTGCAAACCAATATTATGGAGCTTTAGATTGGATAAGTGAATATGACACAGGTTTTATTAACTCTCTTTTTGATGAAAATAAAACAGTTTCTAAACAATCATCAGACTTTATCAAAGAGGTGAAAGAAAAAGTATTAGAAGTAAAGTCATTGAAAGAATCTGCATTAGGCTATAGAAAACAAGGTATTACATATATACACGGGCTAAAATCGATTCCAAGTGTGTTTAAATTGTAGAGTTTAATTATGATTTAACTTTTTGATTTTCAAGTTTTTACATTGATTTGATTTTGCAAAAGGTCTAGTATTTCTTGGCTAGAACAAAGTATTCTCTGTAAAGAAATAAATCCTTTTTGTTTAAATTGTTTACATTTTCGTCTAATAAATCGGACTATTTTTTGAACCTCAATACCTAAAAATGCAAATTGTAAAAGTTTATTTTCAAATTCCTCTTTTGTTTTTGTTCTTGGTTCACTAATTTTTAAAACGTGTTTAAGTGTCTTAAAGAATTGTTCTATGTACGTTCTATTGAACCAATGTCTTCTCAATGTTTTTGCAAAAATAGTTAAATGTGGCGTATATATAACACTTACTTTTTTAGAACCCTTTAACCTAAAAAATAAAAAAACAACTTCTCTTTTTTGACATTGATAAAATGCTTTTATACGTAAAGTGAAGGGTGTTTTATCCTCTTCTTTAAGATACTTTTCTTGGTCTTGATGCTGTTTTTCTTTTTCTAAAAACACATTTTCTATATATTTACTCAAACTACTTTTTTTATTGTTTAGATAAATAATATGGCTTTTAGTTGGTACACTAATGTAAATTAAATTGTTTTCTTTTTTACTACATTCTTCACTTAAAGAAAGGTTGCTATAGCCACTATCACAGCTAAAATGAATGGCAGGTAATACAATATTTTCTTTAGCCAATTTTTTTTGTAATCTACCCCAACGATTTACTAATTTTTTAGCCACTTCAATCGCTTCTCCTTTATCAGCTTTATCTTTTTTTCTCACAAAATCTAAGAATAAAGGATGAAAAACATCATCAATATATAATCCAAAACACACAGCTTTAAATCCTAAAGTAGTAGCACGATACTGTCCACTAAAGAATTTTCCAAAATAGTCGTTTTCTCTAGCTAATTCAGAGAGCCATTGACGAAAAATACTATCATCTAAAACTGCAGTAACTGTTTTTTTTGACCAAATACTACTATCTTTTGAAAGCCTTTTTTTTAATAAATCAACAACTTGGTTTTCAAACACATATTCATAAAGTAAGCGTATTTTATTGATAGTCAGCTTTTCATATAAGTTGTTGCAGTTAATATAGAGCGAACTACTTATGACACCGTACTTTACTAAGATGCTTTTTAGGGTAGGTAAACCAAGTAACTGACCTAAAAAAAGTAGAATGTTCATCTTTTCAAAAAATGCTATTTCTTTATTGTCTAACTTGGAAATGTCTAATTCTGAAAATGCTTTGTTAAAAAGAGCAGAAATATCCAAAAATTCATTTTCAAAATATTTTTTTGTTAAAGAAACTATCTTTTCATCTATTTTTTTTTTATCATTGTAGTGTATTTTAAAAAAGGTACTAATTTATTTTTGTAGTTAAAAACAAATATAGGACTTTTGCAAAATATAATTGCCGTACAGAGTTGATTTTCAATAAAATACGGCAATTTTAAACTCTACAATTTAAAAATGTGATAAAAGCATACACTACTAATTATAAATATGAAGGGTTTTTGAAAAAAGTGCAAAACGAATGGTTGCAAGAGTCTAATCATGAAAATGGGAGTGAGATGTATATTATTTTGAAACGCTAAAAATAGTTTAATTATGGTTCTTAATCTATTTTAGACTTATGAAAATGTAATTTCATTTATTTTTTTGTAGAATAAAGTTAGAAAACCTTTTTTTATGAAAGAAAAGATATTTGTACGGAATAAAGTTTGGTAAAATTATCTACTATTTATTATCAGTTCAGTTTAAAGTAAGAACCTTAATTGTAATAAAAAAATGAAAACACCCTTAATTTCGGTAGTTTTACCAGTTTACAATGCTGAATTATACATAGCAGAGGCTATAGAAAGCATTTTGAACCAAACTTACACAAACTTCGAATTATTAATATTGAATGATGCCTCAACAGATAAAAGTGTAGATATCATAAAGGAATATGCAGAGGAAAATGAGAGAATTAGATTTATAGATTACAAGCAAAATGCAGGACTTATTCAGCGTCTTAATGATGGAGTAAGGAATGCAAAAGGTAAGTATGTTGCGAGAATGGATAATGATGATATTAGCTTACCTAATCGTTTTGAAGAACAGATAAAATATATGGAGGCGAATGAAGAAGTAGGTGTTTGTGGAACTTATTTTGATATTTTTGAGGAAGATAGTAGCAATATAATACTAAATGTACGACATCCTGTTATAGATAGTGAGATAAAACTATCTTTACTCAAAAACTCTGTACTAGGACACCCTACCGTTATGGCAAGAGCCAAGTTGCTTAAAGAAAATGAATATGATTTGAATTATAACGCAGCAGAAGATTATGAATTATGGTCAAGACTGGTGTTGAAGACTAAGTTTCATAATTTGCCCAAAGTACACTTGTTATATCGTTGGCACGGACAAAATATGAGTTTAAAACAGTCTGCAAATCAGTTGATTAAGGCTAAAGAAATACAATTTAATCAGCTACAAAGGATTGGTATAAAAAGTAGAAAACAAGCAGAACGACTATGGGAACTTTTGTTTAATACTGATTCTTATTTGCAAAGTCCCAAAGAGAGTGAAGAAATAATAGGATTATTGCATTCTATTCAGAACATTTATTCTTATAATTTAGAACACAATATATACGATGCTCAACTCTTTGAAGATTTGCTACGTATCAAACAAGAAATATTAATAAAATCAACCTATTTAAGTTATAATTTTAGATTGCTAAAATTATATTTTTTATTTCCTTTTTCTACTTTCTCAAAATTGACAATAAAGGAAAAAGTGCTATTTACTATAAAATGTCTAGTCAAATGGAAAACAAGAATATAGAACCTCTCATCAGTGTAGTAATACCGTATTACAATGATGGAGCTTATATAGAAGAAACGGTAAATAGCATATTAAATCAGACCTACAAAAATACTGAAATTAGTATAGTAAATGACGGTTCAACAGATATACTCTCAATAGAAAAGTTAGCTCATTTTGATAATGAAAAAGTAAGAATTATAAATCAAATTAATAAAGGTTTATCTTCAGCACGAAATGTTGGTTTCGAGCAAGCCAACTCGGAGTATGTTCTTACTATTGATAGCGATGACATGTTTGAGGAAACTTTTTTAGAGAAAGCTGTAAAAATTCTTCAAGATAATAGTAAAATTGGAGCAGTTTCTTCTTGGGTTAGTTACATAAACGAGCAGGGAGAATATCTTAATAATCAGTGGAAACCAAAAGGAGGAAAACTTCAAAACTTTTTAGTTGAAAATAACTCTGTTGCTTGTGCTTTAATAAGAAGAAAACTCTGGGAGCAGTTAGGAGGATACGACGAAAATATGAAAGATGGCTATGAAGATTGGAATTTTTGGATACAGCTTACGAACTTAGAGTACGAAGTATATATAATAAAGGAATCTTTATTTTTATATAGACAGAAGGGTTCATCTATGCTACAGAATTCTCTTAAGAAACACTTCCAATTACAAAAAGCAATAGTATTCAATAATGATGAAATATTCAAAGAACACAGACATTTATTGAATGAATATTTATTTTCTCAAATTGAATTTTATAAAAAGAACCATAACGTAATTCAAGAAAATATAGATTTAAAAAAAGAATTTTTATCTATTCAAAATTCTAAATCTTATAAGATAGGAAGAGTAATTACTTCTCCTTTAAGAACAATAAGTCGTTTATTTTATTCTAAAAGAAGTTAAGAATTACGTGTACTATACAAATTTTGTTCTCTCTTTATTTATTCCCTACTTTTGTAAATCAATTTTTTGTAGAAATAAGAAAAATATGTTTTATGTTTTTTCATAAAATACAATTTATAACACGTTTAAGGAAACTATTAAATAGAGAAAAATAAAAGAAATTTATGAACGCTATCTGTACCATTGTTACTTCGGATTATTTGCATTACGCACTTACTCTAAATGAATCTTTGTTGAATTTTCAAACTCTACCTATTTACATTTTAATAGTAGATGATAAAATAGATGAAAGTCCTATAAAAGAACAATTTCCTAATATTCATTTTTTATCTTTGGAAGACATTTCAAAGTCAGATATTGCCAATAAAATAATAAGTAAATATAAAGGAGTTTATGAAGATGCTTTGCGCTGGTCTTTAAAATCTGTTTTAGCGAGTTATTTACTAGATAAATATGAAAAAGTATTAGTCTTAGACTGTGATTTATGCTTTTATAATGATTATAATTTTTTGTTTGAAGAATTGGAAATGAATAATGTACTTCTTACTCCTCATTGGCGAAACTCTGATCCTTATAGTCCTCACAATAGTTTTGATTTACTTTTTTATTCAGGACTCTTCAACGCAGGTTTTTTAGCTGTTAATAAAAAAGGAAAAGAAGTAATGGATTGGTGGGCAATGTGTTGTGAGTACAAATGTGAAATAAATATTCAAAAAGGACATTATGTCGATCAAACTTATTTGAATCTAATGCCTATCTATTTCGAAAATGTAAAGACATTAAGGCATAAAGGTTGTAATATATCAGAATGGAATCGAACAGAATGTAAAAGAACCCAAATGTCAAATGGACAAACATGGATTAATGAAAAATATCCAATTGTTTTTATCCATTTTACAGGGGATTTAGTCAAAGATATAAAAGAGGGTAAAGAACCATTACTTACAGAACATCTTAATAAATGGCAAGAATCATTGACTACATACGCTCATCTGTCAGAACCTTATAGATTACAGAGAGCAAAAGAGCTACAAGAGCTAGAAAAAAACAAAGAAATTGTAAAAAAGAGTGAAAAAAACACTACTTTTGAAAATCTTAAACAAAAGATCAGAATCAGAACTCGTATTTTACGTTTCATTCAAGGATAGTCATTTTATCATTACTTCTATTATATGTTACCTAATATTCTGCTTATTGGATATGGATTTGTCGGTCAGAATTTATACAAAAAATTAAAAACAACTAATTTTGACGTAAAAGTCCTTTCTCCACATGTAGAAGAAAATATAGAAAAAGGCTTTTTTAGAGCTAAAATACAAGATATTCCTTTTATTAAGAGTTTGAATTTGGAGAGTACTGTTTTGATACATACGGCTCATATTGGCTATCCATTGCACGAAAATGATACCTTGATAAGAGAAGTTGAAGAAAACTTAACTCCTCTGTTACTGCTTTTAGAACATATCAAAAAATTAAAAAATTGTAGATTGATTTATTTGTCTTCTGGTGGTGCTATTTATGGAAAACCTCAAAATAGTTTGGTAGAAGAAAAACATGAATTAAATCCTATTTCTTTTTATGGAATGTGTAAAAAGTATATGGAAGAGGCAATTCGTCTGTATCATCAGCAATATAACATAGAGTACGACATCATAAGACCTTCTAATATTTATAGTCTTGATTGGAAAACAGGGAAGAAACAAGGACTTATTAGTGCATTGGTAAGTGCTGTAAACGAAAATAATCCTTTTCATCTTTGGGGAAATGGACAAAACAAAAAAGATTATATACATATAGATGATGTAAATAATGCTTTAATTAAAATTATACAAAAAGAAGCAAGTAATACTGAATTCAATTTGAGTGCTAACAAAGGATATAGTATCAATGAGATGATAAAGATAATAGAAAACAAGTACGATACTAAAATTGAAGTAATCCATTGTCAGACTAAAGAACAAGATGTAGAAAGTATTGTTTTAGATAATACAAAGCTAAAAAATCACATTGATTGGCAGGTTCAACCCACTATTTTATAATCAATTTTTAATGAAAACGTATTTAAACTTAGGCTGTGGAAATCGCTATCATTCTGACTGGACAAATGTAGATTTTGTCAGTACTGGAGAAGATGTATTAGCTCACAATCTTTTACAAGGAATTCCGTTTGAAGACAATCATTTTAAGGTGGTCTATCATTCGCACGTCTTAGAACATTTTGCCAAAAAAGATGGTAAAGAATTTATCAAAGAATGTCATAGAGTTCTCAAAAAAAACGGAATTATTAGAATAGCTGTTCCAGATTTAGAGCAAATAGCGAGAGAATATATCAAAAATTTGGAAGGCGCATTACAAGGAAGCGAAGAAGCAAAGCAAAATTACGAGTGGATAAAATTAGAAATGTACGACCAAACTGTCAGAACAAAAGGTGGTGGAGATATGGCAGGATATATTTTTCAAGAGAAAATCCCTAATGAAGAATATGTGTTTCAACGAGTTGGAGAAGAAGGAAGAAATTTGAGAAAGGACTATTTAGAAAACAAAAATATAATTAGTAGTACGCATTCAGAACAAGAGAAGCAAATTAGTTTTGTAAGAAAAATAAAAGATAAAGTAAAAAGCGTTTTAAAACTCACATTCTTTAAACACGAGTTTGAAGAAATAAACACAAATAAAAAATATACTGATTTGGGTAAGTTCCGTTTAGAAGGTGAGATTCATCAGTGGATGTATGATAGATATTCCATTAAAAAACTATTAGAAGAATGTGGCTTTGAGAAAGTAGAGGTCAAGACCGCTTTTGAAAGTCAAATCCCAAGTTGGAATAGTTATCAATTAGAAACTAAAGATAATATAGTTTTCAAGCCTGACTCTTTATTTGTAGAAGCAATCAAACTATAAACCATACTATGAAAATACTGTTAGTCAATACTTATGATGGAGGAGGAGCAGCGAATGCTTGTTTAAGACTTAATAGAGGTTTAATACAACAAGATGTAGAAACCAAAACATTAGTGTTAAGAAAAAAGAATTCTTCTAATACAATAGTAGAATTTGATAAACTTCCAAAATATGATTTATCAGAACGTATAATAAATAAATACAATTTGCTTTCTGTACCTTTGAGATTACCTCATATTACTACAAATGAAGAAAAAGAAAAAGCCTATATTCATGATATGATTTATAAAGTTCGTCCACAAGGATTGGATACTTATAGTTTGCCTACTTCAAGATATGATATTACAGAAAATAAATATTATAAAGAAGTAGATATTATAAATCTTCATTGGGTAGCTAATTTTTTAGATTATCCTTCATTTTTTAAAAAAAACAACAAACCTTTGGTTTGGACTTTACACGACCAAAATCCATTTAGTGGTGGTGATCACTATCAAAATTTAATATATGGTATCAGTCAAGATGGAAAACCAATTCAGAGAATATATTCTGATAAAGAACTTGAAGAAGAGGCAAAACATATACAAACAAAGAAAAAGGGATTAGAAAATATAGAAAATATACATATTGTTTCGCCTTCAAAATGGTTGTTAGAATCTTCTCAAAATAGTGCATTATTTAAAAATTACACACATCATCATATACCAAATGGCTTTCCAACAGATATATTCCAACTTTATAATCAAGAATTTTGTCGTAAAGTTCTGAATCTTCCTAAAGACAAGTTAATTATTTTATTTGTTTCAGAAGGAATACATAATCAACGTAAAGGATTTATGTATTTGCAAAAATCATTAGAAAACATTTTGTCTATTTCTACCAATAAAGATAATATCTGTCTTTGTGCTATTGGTGCTGGGAATATATCTCTACAACTTGTGGATAATATAGTTAGTTTAGGAAGTATTCAAGATGAGCGAATTATGGCACTTGCTTATGCTGCCGCTGATTTATTTGTTATTCCTTCTTTGGTAGATAATTTACCCAATACAATGATAGAATCTATGTTATGTGGTACTCCAGTAATTGGTTTTCCTATTGGTGGAATTCCTGATGCCATTGAGAATAATCAAAACGGGTATCTTTGTGAAGAAATAGGTGTAAATTCATTAGAAGCTGCGATTACAAAATTTATCGATAATCCTTCTTTTTTTGATACACAAAAAATAGCAAAAGAAGCGAAAGAAAAATATTCATTAGAAGTACAAGCTAAAAAATATATAGAATTATATCACTCAATCTTAGAAAATAGTTGATTCCCTACGAAAACCTAAACCAATCCAACAAACCTTTTTTCAAAGAATACAAACAAAAATTCAATGAGTTTTTAGAAAAAGGATATTTTATTTTGGGAAATGAAGTAACAGAGTTTGAAAAAGAATTTGCCAGTTACTGCCAAACAAATTTTTGTGTCGGTGTAGGAAATGGACTTGATGCACTTACAATTATCCTAAAAGCAGTAGCAGAAAAGTATAATTTTTCCGAAGAAAAAAACAAAGCAGAAATAATTGTTCCCTCAAATACCTATATCGCTACTATTTTAGCCATTCTTCAAAACGGTTTCAAACCTGTTTTGGTCAAACCAATTCTACAAACCTACAACATTGATCCAACAGAAATTGAAAAAGCAATAACTCCAAAAACCAAAGTGATAGTGATTACTCATCTCTACGGAAAAGTTTGTCAAATGGATAAAATACAAGAAATTGCTAAAAGGTATGATTTATTAATTGTAGAAGATGCAGCACAAGCACATGGAGCAAGTATGAAAATAGGTTCTAATAATCAAAAAGCAGGTAGTTTTGGGATTGCAAACGGATTTAGTTTTTATCCGACCAAAAACTTAGGAGCTTTAGGAGATGGAGGAGCAATTACTACAAATGATGCAGAACTAAATGAATTGTTTCGTTCGCTTCGAAATTACGGTTCAAAACAAAAATATTATAACGAAAGAATAGGTTTCAATTCTCGTTTGGACGAGCTTCAAGCAGCTTTTTTGAGAGTCAAACTTCAAAGTTTAGATAAAATAAATACTCATAAACGAAAATTAGCAAAGCTTTATTTAAAGAATCTCAAATCTGATTTTATTCTTCCAGTTGTGCAAGAAGACTTTCACGATGTTTATCATATCTTTGCAATAAGACATGAAAAAAGAGATAAACTCAAAGAGTTTTTACTCAAAAATCAAATTGGTACAGAAATCCATTATCCGATTCCTCCAGCTGAGCAAAAAGCCTTAGAAGGAATTTTAGAAAAAACAGATTTTCCAATAGCCAAACAGATTCATCAAACTATTCTTAGTCTTCCTATTTCGTATTGTCATACAGAAAACAATATTTTGAGAGTAATTGAAGTAATGAATAAGTTTTAATGTAGCTGATAGCTTCCAAGCTGTCAGAAATATATATATTTGCAGAAAAAATAAGGTTCTCTGACAATTTCTGTACTTTTATATTTTTTAGTGTAAAAATAACTCTATCTTATATTTTGTCTAAGTCTGTGTCTTAGGTCTGATTTTGACAAAATGTGCCTTTCCAGAGCTTTAAATGCTTATTTTAAACTGGTCAGACTTCAGTACAGACCAATTTAAAATACAAGATAATTTTCAATAATTAAGGTAGGTGCAAAAATTGTCAGAGAACCAAAAATAATATACAAACAGAATTGTTTTGAAAAAAATACTTATTCTTCGTTTTTCTTCTATTGGAGATATTGTCTTGACTACGCCTGTCATTCGCTGCTTGAGAATGCAATTTTCTTCTAAAAATAATGAAGAATTAGAATTACATTATGCGACAAAAGAGAGTTTTGAAAGCATTTTGAAATATAATCCCTATTTAGACAAAATTCATTTACTCAAAAAAAATCAATCTTTATCTGATTTTATTTTAATTCTAAAAAAAGAAAAATTTGATATAATCATTGATCTACACAAAAATCTGAGGACAAGTAGTATAAAATTTAGATTATCTGCAAAATCATATACCTTCGAGAAGCTCAATTTTGAAAAATGGATATATGTAAATTTGAAGAAAAACAAAATGCCTAATCGTCATATTGTTGAAAGATATATGGACACCCTAAAACCGTTAGGAATTACGTTAGAAGAAGATGAGAAACGAAGTGATAAAAAAGCAAAAGAAGTAACAGGATTAGATTATTTTTTGGGAAATGAAGACCATTTTGAATTAAATTGGTTGCCCAAAACACACCAAAAAGGGTATATTGCTTTTGCGATTGGAGGAGCGCATAACACAAAAAAACTTCCCTTAAGCCGAATGATCAAACTTTGTGATAGGATAAATAAGCCGATTGTACTCTTAGGAGGCAAAGAAGATACAGAAAATGGACAAGCTATTTTTGACTTTTTTGAAAAAGATAGAAATACATTTGAGTTAAAAGAGGCTATCGAAAAATTAGGTAAAAAAACACGAATTTTTGATGGGTGTGGAAAGCTTACCTTAGGTCAGTCTGCGTCACTTCTCAAACAATCAACTCTCGTTTTTTCGCACGACACAGGTCTGATGCATATTGCAGCAGCATTTAAGAAAAAAATCTATTCTATTTGGGGAAACACTACGCCTTCTTTCGGAATGTATCCTTACAAAACACAGTTTGTTGTATTTGAAAATAACAAAATTTCGTGTCGTCCGTGTTCGAAAAATTGGTTTCAAAAAATGCCCAAAAGGTCATTTTAAATGCATGAACGGTTTGATATTTGACTTCTGGATTCCTTAATAAAAGCAGTGAAATTATAGTAAAACAGTAAAATTAGTTGAATTTATATTTTAAAATTTCTTATTTTTACATTTTTGTTTTTGCTGGCAATTAAGTTTTTGAATAAAATAAAACGAGGCATCTGTAATTAAAAACAAAAGAAAAACTAAGAATATTATCACGACTAAAAGTAAATAAAAATATAATTATGATGAATGAATTAATTGCTAGTTTCCCTCAACAGTTGGAAGATGCACATTCGAATTTTCAAAAACTTAAAATTTCTTCTTTTGAAAAATCAGATAGAGAAGTAAAAAACATAGTAGTAATAGGGCTGGGAGGTTCTGGGATTGGAGGCAATTTAGTTCAAACAATTACTCGCAGCTTATTGAAAGTGCCTTATCAAGTTTGTAAAACCTATAATTTGCCAAGTTATATAAATGAAAATACGCTTGTTATAGTCTCTTCTTTTTCTGGGAATACAGAAGAAACACTTGCTTCTCTGGAAGAAGCACAACGAAAGGGAGCTTATATAGCTTGTCTTACTTCAGGTGGAAAGGTACAAGAAATTGCTACTGAAAAAGGGTTTGATTTAGTTCCTTTGAAGGCATTGGCAGCTTGTCCGAGAGCACATTTGCCTTATTCTGCTACCTCATTAGCGCTGCTTTTAAATAAATATGGATTAATAGAGGTTGATTTTGAGAAAGAAATAAATGATACTGTACAGAATCTTAATCAAAACAACGAAGTTATAAAAACAGAAGCCAAAGAGATAGCAAAATCATTGAAAAACAAATTTCCAATCTTGTATGCTGATGCTATTTTGGAAGCTATGCTTATCCGTTTTCAACAACAAATAAATGAAAATGCAAAACAACTTTGTCATGTAGCTGTATTTCCAGAAATGAACCATAATGAATTGGTGGGTTGGCACATGCCGAAAGAAATTTTGTCACAAACTCACATTTTGCTCTTTCATTCAGATTATGACCACGAAAGAGTCAATAAAAGAATGGAGATTTGTGAAACTATTTTTAGTAAACATACCAATTCAATAACACATATTTCGGCAAAGGGAAGTTCGTTTTTCAAACAAATATTTTATCTTATTTATCTTACAGATTGGATTTCCTATTATTTAGCAGAAGAAAATGGCGTTGATCCATTTCCAGTAGAAGTAATTAATTTCTTAAAATCATCTTTACAGGATTCTTAACTGTATTCAAATATAGCTCACTCTTTAAAAGTGAGAAAGCGTAAAAAACAAATAATGCAAAACGTTTTATTCCAACATTTAGGAACACTTTCTTACAAACAGGCGTGGGAATATCAACAAGAAGTTTTTGATAAAATTTTTGATGTAAAAAAGCAAAATAAAATTTTAGAAAAAGACAATCAACAAATTCCTACGCCTAATTATCTTCTTTTTTGTCAGCATAACCCTGTTTTTACAATGGGAAAAGCTGGTTCTGTGGAAAATTTGTTGCTTTCAGAATCAGAATTAGATAAAAAAGGAATTGAGTATTTTGAGATTAATAGAGGTGGTGATGTTACTTTTCACGAACCAGAACAACTTGTTGGTTATCCTATTTTAGATTTGATGAACTTCAAACAAGATTTGCACTGGTATTTTAGAGAACTAGAAGAAGTAATTATTCAAACAATGCAAACCTACAATTTGGAGGCTGGAAGAATAGAAGGACTTACAGGCGTTTGGATAAATCCAAGTTCAGCAAATCCAAGAAAAATTTGTGCTATCGGAATTCGTGCCAGCAGATGGATTACAATGCACGGTTTTGCATTAAACGTAAATACAGATTTGTCTTATTTTGATTTGATAATTCCTTGTGGAATAAAAGATAAAGGTGTTACTTCCTTGGAAAAAGAATTGGGCAAAAGAATAGAAATGAGTGAAGTAGAAGAGCGAGTAAAACAGCAGTTTGAAAAAAGATTTAATGTAAAAATTTTATAAAAAAATCCATTTCCAATTTACCTCGATTTTACCTTGATTTTACTTTTAGATAATTTTGATTCTTTTACATATAATTTGTGGGATTATGTTCAGCGTTTGGGAGTAGAATGTGGAGTTTTTAGAAATGATACGCCTTTAGAAACGCTTAAAAAGCATAATTTTACAGGAATTATTCTCTCTCCTGGTTTTGGTAAGCCTCAAGAAGCAGGTCTTATGATGGAAGTAATTGATTATTACCATCAAAGATTACCCATATTAGGAGTTTGTTTGGGACATCAAGCATTAGGAATTTATTTCGATGCCAAACTTATCTATGCAGAAAAACCAATGCACGGAAAAATTTCTAGTATCAATATAGAAGAAAAGGGGGAAAATGTAAAAAACAAACCAGATTTGCTTTTTCAAAACATGCCTTCACAAATTCAAGTTGTTCGGTATCATTCGCTACTTATAGAACTAGAAAAGAATAAAAAAAATGAGGTACTAATTCCGACAGCTTATACCGAAAAAGGAGAGTTAATGGCTTTCTCTCATATAACACTTCCCATAAAAGCAATTCAATTTCATCCAGAAGCAGCATTGACACAGTACGGATTACAGTTGCTAGAAAATTGGATGACTTTAGTAAAATCAGTTTAGAATTAATAACTAACTGATGTTACGCAATTAACATGAAAACCACGAATTTATTCGTGGAAGCTACCACCACCTTCTTCGTTTTTTTGTTTCTACTATGTTCTGATAACTACGGACAAATAAAAAAACTAATGACATAAAGCGTAAATAGCATTTATCAGCAGAATAAAATTTGGTTTTAAAACTTAAAAAATATTATTCAAATACTTTTTCACTTAAAAACAGAATTTTATTTTTTCAAACATTGAGTATAAGTGTTTTATAATCAACAAGTTACAATTTACTCCGTAGTTATCAGTATATTCTAAAATAAAAGGAGTAATTTTAAAAACTTTCCCACAAATAAATTCGTGGGTTTGGTCTAAACTTCTCTAAACTTTGATGTTGCGTAACATCAGTAACTAATTTAGAATTCTGAAGTTAGACTTTAGAATTGATAATCAATTTCTGACATTATTTTAATCTAATTTTTGAGTTAGCTTCGCTATTTTAACATGTCTAGAATTTGAATTTATTGATTTCGGTTCAAATTTTGCCAAACCTAACAAAGTAGACTATTTTTAGATAAATTATTCTTTAAAACAGTTTTTTACAAGAATTTTAATCTATAAACTTATTTTAATTCTCTTTTGATTATAAATTTATAAAACTCAAAAATTATATGATTCGCATTACAAAAATTTTTACTCTTCTCTTTTGCATTGGTCTTTTAACTGCTTTTGTTCCACAAGATAGTCCAAATGCAAGAGTATTGGGCAAATGGAAAACGATTGATGACGAGACGAAAGTGGCAAAGTCTATTATTCAAATTTATGAAGTAAATGGAAAAGTTCATGGAAAAGTGGTCAAACTTTTGAATGGAGAAGATCAGGATGCCGTTTGTACTGAATGTACAGGAAAACGAAAAGGACAAAAAATTGTGGGAATGGAAATTCTCTCAGGTTTGGAGAAAGATAGTGATAACGAATGGGAAGACGGAAAAATTTATGACCCCTCGAAAAGGAAAAGAATATAGTTGTGAAATAAAACTTATTTCTAATGACAAATTAGAAGTGAGAGGATATATTGGGTTTTCTTTTGTAGGACGTTCGCAAAACTGGTTTAGAGTAAAATAAACCTTTTTGTAGTTTAGATAATATGGATAATTCATGCAAAATGAATTATCCATTTTTTGCGTGTAAAATTTTACTTATTTCTAGTTTTTTTTATCTTTTGAATGTATTATCTTTAGTTTATTCTCTACAATCAAAAAATAAATGGTAGATAGGCTTATAATTTTGTAATTATGAGTTAAGGTTTGTATTTTTGCTTGCTTAAAATCAATACTAATTATAAATCTGCAAAATAGTATAGGTTTTGTAACAAAAATTATTAGGATTAATTTGGTTGTGTCATTTTTCCATAACATTAGGTTTGCAAACCTAGTGCTATGGAAAAACAAGACTACTTTACATTTTACATAATACTAATTATTAAAATTGTAAATAACTATGATAATCTTTAATAAAGAAAAAAATTATTTCATTTCATTTTTCTAAATTTATACGAATGGCTTACTTGTTCACTTCTGAATCTGTATCTGAAGGACACCCAGATAAAATCTCTGACCAAATCTCCGACGCTGTATTAGACGCAATGCTTTCTCAAGACCCAAAATCAAGAGTAGCTTGCGAAACGCTCGTAACAACAGGACTTGTTGTAGTAGCTGGAGAAGTTACCACAAAAGCGTATGTTGATATTGCTGAGGTAGCTCGCAAAACAGTAAAACATATTGGTTATAATAGCGATGAATATCGTTTTGATGCTGAATCATGTGGCGTTATTGTTACTCTTCACAGCCAATCTCCTGATATTGCACAAGGTGTAGATAGAGAAAATGAAGAACAAGGTGCAGGCGATCAAGGAATGATGTTTGGGTATGCGACCAAAGAAACACCTGAATATATGCCAATGGCACTCGCTTTTTCGCACCGAATTGTGAAAGAACTTGCCAAAATTCGTAAGGAAGAATCACATTTGATGCCTTATTTACGTCCTGATGCAAAAGCGCAGGTTACTATTCAATATGACGACAACAACCAACCTATTCATGTTCATACCGTTGTTGTTTCTACGCAGCATGATGATTTTGATTCGGAAGCTACTATGCTAAAGAAAATCAATGAAGATGTAAAGAGTATCGTTATTCCTCGTGTTATTTCTGAAAAACTAATTACAAAAGATACAGTTTTCCATATTAATCCTACTGGTAAGTTTGTTATTGGAGGGACCTCACGGTGATGCTGGTCTTACAGGTCGTAAAATTATTGTCGATACGTATGGTGGAAAAGGCGCACACGGTGGTGGAGCTTTTTCTGGAAAAGATTCTTCAAAAGTAGATAGAAGTGCAGCCTACGCAACTCGTCATATTGCCAAAAATTTAGTAGCTGCCGGGATTGCTGACGAAGCTCTTGTACAGGTAGCTTATGCGATTGGTGTTGCAAAACCAGTTTCTCTTTCTGTAGATACGTATGGAACTTCAAAAGTAGATTTGACAGATGGTGAGATTGCAGAAAAATTAAATGAAATTTTTGATATGCGTCCTTCTGCTATCATCAACCGTTTGGGACTTACTAATCCAATTTTCTCTCCTACGGCTGCTTACGGTCACATGGGGCGTGAATCTTATAAAGAAAAAGTAAAATTCTCAATTATCAAATCTGAACAAAAAGCAAATGTTACTACTCAAACGCACACAACAGAAGAACGTGAAGTAGAATTCTTTACTTGGGAAAAATTAGATTATGTAGATAAAATCAAAACGGCATTCAAACACGCTTCTAAAACTGTTGAAGCATAATTATTTGTAAATCAATATAAGTGACATTTTGCGAAGTCCGTATATGAACTTGTTTTTCGTAAAATAATAGTTTGCTTTTTTCATAAAATAGGGTTTGCAAACCCCTATTTTATGGAAAAAAGACGATTGCACAGAATAAAATTTGGCCGTAATCTTTCTATTATAGAATGTTACTTACAGTGTAAATTATAGTTTTATTTTTATAAAAACCTTTTGATTTTTCCTTTTTAGGAATGATTGAAAGGTTTTTTTGAAAGCAGCCCATTAAATAGTAAACTTTATCACGGTTATCTACAGGTCTAACAATCAATTAGTTATAGAAAAACAAAACAGTCTTATTTTTCCATAACGACATTTTTGCAAACCTGTCGTTATGGAAAAATGAACATTACTAAATCAACCGTGATAACGTTTAGTGTGTAACAATATGAGTAGTATCTTAGAAGAGACAAATAGCTACCAAATTTTATTTCGTGCAAACCCTATTTTATGGAAAAAACAAACTACTGTTTTGTCAAAAATAAGCTCGTATATAAAGTTCAAGAAATAGTACCTATAGTGTTAGAAAGTTGGAAAAAGTTGGAAAAGCAAGATAAATTACTTTTCAAACTCACTAATTCCCAAACCTTCCTTCTGTGTTTGCGATAATTGAGGAATTTTGTTACTGTTCAATAGGTTTTTAGCATTTTGATAAATAGAAATATTCTTGTTTGTTGGATAATTTCTCAAAAAATGTTCCCTATAAATATTCTCAATCGTTGTTTGGGCGTTTCTGCTTGGATAAATCTGATTCGCAGCTTCTGCCAAACGTATAGAATAATTCGGATTGTATTCAGCCTTCAATAATGACTCTGTCAAAAGTTCGTTTGCTTTAGCTTTACGTTCTATTTGTTCTTGAATTCTGGATTTTGTATCAATCCTATCTTTCAACGCATCTACTGTTACACCTAATTGATTTATTTCTTTGTTTTTATTTTCAATAACTCGTATCGTACTTTTATCAAGTTTCAAAACTTCTTCTAATATTTTTTCTTTTTCTACTAATTCTCCTAGTTTTTTATCCAACTGTTTACTAATTCTCATTGAGTTGTTAAGTTGCAATTTCATCTGTTCGTTTTGCATTTCAATTTCATCTTTTGCATCAACAGCAATGCTTCTTTCACGCAACGCCCAAGCAGATAAAACGCCGAGCATAAGTATTATAAAAGTTATCAAAGCTGTCTTTACTATTTTGTTTGCCTTTATTCTACGCTTGCTTTTAGTAATTAAATCTTGCTCTTCACTTATAAGTTGAAGCGTTTCCAAATGAGGCTCTATCAAAGAAAGACTGGTTTTAGACAATACTTCACCCGTATTTTGATACGTTTTCAAACCTGTTTGCAAAACTTCTTTTGCTTTAGATAGGCTTTTCTCTTCTGTCGTAAGCCTTTCAATAATTTTCAAAGCAAGACTATCATGAGCCAGTTCTACACGCTGTTCTGAGAGATGAACAATCCGAACCTTACTAAGCTCGTCCAAACAAAACTTAATATTTTCTTTGCTTGCGCCATGCGAATACATCAAGTTTGTAGCTTCATGCAAATCCATCGACACACGTGTTCCATCGTCTGTTACAAGCAAATTTAGGATTGTCCAAACTTGTCGTTCTTCTGATTTTGGCAAACGATTTTGAACTTTTTTTACTTGTTCTTCCAAATATTCCCCCAGCACATCGCCAATGGTACTAAGCTCCTTTACAAGTTCGGGATTGAAAGTTGTCGGTTCAACCCAATTATCAGTCATAGTATCAGAAAAGCCACTTACCAAAACCCCTTGTTTGCTTTTGGCAAGCTCAAAGAGTCGATCCAAATAGATTTGAAGATAAGTAAGTTCTATCAAACTTCGCTGCTCTGCCACTTGTGAAACAATTAAATCAGCCGTTTCTTCTGGATATTCTACCTTTATTTTAAAGGCTTCTGCCGATTTTAAGATTACTTCCTTTGCATTGGTTCGACGCATTTTTTCAACCCGAACTCTATAATCAAAAAGTTGGGGTACTCGCTGCTCAAACTCCGACAAATCAGCCAAATATTCCTCACGCATGACCAAAATAACTTTGCAATTATATTCACTAGACAAAACTGTCTGTACAAAATCATAAAATTGATTTTGCTCTTCCCTACTTCCCGAAATATATAATTCTTCAAATTGATCAATAATTACATAAATAGGACGGAAAAACGTCATGTGAAGTGCCTTAATAGCAAGATGCAAAGGCGTATGAGGTTTTAATTTGCGTTGTAAATATTTATTTGTTTCCTCTAAAATTGCTGTTCCGATATGATCTTTTCGACGCACATGAAGAGGAAGCCAGTCATCAGAAGAAAAACAAATGGGTAATCCACAATGAACCAAACTCGTCTTTCCTGTTCCAGAAGCACCATAAACCAAGACCAAATTACTCTCCGTCGTTTTTTTGAATAGTAATTGAATCTCGGCATCTCTACCAAAAAAAATTTCTTTGTCTTTGCGTCCATACGCTTCAAGTACTTTAAATGGACTTGGTGTCATAGTTTTGGTAAAAGGCTTTTGGTTAATTTTTTAGGATAATTATTGATCTCTATAACAGACTTTTTAATCTGTTTATTTACTATTGAGATAATTAATAAGATAGTTAATTTTCAAGAATTATAAAAATACGATTTTTTAGATAAAGTTCCACAAATTATTCAACTTTGTTTTCGTTCGACTACTCATTATTTTATCAACTTTCCCAACCTATCCATTTCAAAACCCCTTTACTGTCTGTATTTGCAACAAGTAGTTGATCACTCAAATCAGGATTAGTGGTATAATCAAAAACAGCATAGGCATTTGAATTATACTTTCCATCTGGATAAAGTCCAACTCGTGCTAACTTTAGATTTTTCAAAAATTGCTTCTGTTGATTCGATTTAGATTGAGTAGAGTCGATTCCAATTTTCTCTAAAAACTCGTTGTCTATTTCTTCAAGATGGAAATCTGTGTATTTATCTATCTGCCCTTCTTCGTCATCGAAATTTTCAGTCATAAATGCTCTATTTTGCTTATCAAAAATAGGAATATTTTCAACAAAACTCTTTACTACATCCATATCAGCTTCTTCAATGGTAGTTTTGGCGAAGTTAATATCAACCTTCACATCTGCTGCTTCTTTTCCTTTTTTTTCAGCCAAGTGAATAACGGTTTCATATTCTCCATTTAAAGAACCTAAATTTATTTCTCCAAAACTTAGTAACAAATAGTTAGTCATAAATTTCATTTATTAATTTGCAAAATAATAGTTTAGGAACATAAATTAAAATTAAACAAATTACTATTTTGTAATTGTTAATTATTTTATTATCAATGAGTTGTAATCGTAATTGACTTATCTCGTCTTTCAGTTCGTAATTTTTAACTGACCTTGCCAAGCTAACGGTTAGCTTCGCTGCTTCAACAGCTCGTAATTAATCCTTAGAGATACATATAGTTTTTAAACGAAACAAAATCGTTTTTGGTTTTTTGAACTTGAAAGTAATTCAATAAAATAATTAAGCATTTTAATTAAAATTCAATAAAAAACGCTGCACGCCTAACATTTTTCATTTATAATGGTATTTTTTGTATAAAACAAATTATATTTGCTAGAATTAAAAACTACACACAAACAATTTTGCCTTCTTGGTTTTATGCCACTTTCTACTTCAAAATCTACTTTCCAATTTGCCGACTTTGTTTATATCGAACAAACACATACAGGAAAAATTCGTAAACATAACGAGGATCATTGTGCCTTTTTCGAAACGCCTAACGGTCTTCTCTGTGTTGTCTGTGATGGAATGGGAGGACATTTGGGAGGAGAACGAGCTTCCAAACTTGCAGTAGAAAAAATAGGCGAATATATGGGTTCGAAGCGTTTTGATTTAGCCAAACTCAATGATGCTTTGGATCAATCCTTTGCTTCTGCACACGCTGCCATTGCTTACGAAGCCGAAAAAAATCCACTTCTGAAAGGAATGGGAACAACGTGTGTTGTTATTTTATTTCACCCAGATGCTACTTTTTGCGCTCATGTGGGCGATAGTCGTCTATATGTTTTTAGGAATAACGAATTAATACGACTGACAAAGGATCATTCTTTTGTACAAGGGTTGATAGACGACGGAATAATTACGGAAGCAGAATCATTCTACCATCCAAAAAGAAATTTGATAGAACGTGCTTTGGGTTCAGATGATGCACAGCCTGATATTGCAAATCTGGGAAGAGTTTTGCAAAACATTAGAGTTGGAGATGTATTTTTGCTTTGTTCTGATGGTCTTTCAAATGAACTGGGTGACGTAGAAATCAAAAATTTTCTTGAAAATGACACGCTTGCGTTAGAAGAAAAAATTGAGAGAATGATGGAAAAAGCGTTGCAAGCAGGAGGAAAGGATAATATTACCATTCAACTTATTGAAAAAGTATAAAAAAACGCTAACAAAACTTTCACAAACATAATTTCTCAAAAAAAATAATATATACGTTCTGAACAAAAGAGTTTTAATTATAACAAAGTAGTGTAAGAAAACAAAATTGTGTGTTCAGCTCTCTAAAATTGAATAAAAAACTTCCTCAGAAGCCTAATTTTATGTAAACCTAATGTAATAAAGGACAAAATAATTTGTACATTGAAGTGTAGAAAAAATTAAAAAGAAAAATCTCACTTATAAAAACAACAAATTATGCCTGATTTATCACGTATTTATGGAAAAATTCAACTTGTAGACAATTTTGCAGATTATAAAGTTGAGGTAGTAGATAATTTTGCAGATATAGATGTACAAATCGTAACCAGTTCGGCAAGTTCGGCAGGAAAATGGCAAATTGTCAATAATTTTGCAGATTATAAAATCGAGATTGTAGATAATTTTGGCGACTTCAAAATCAAATATGTAGATAATTTTCCTAAAGTAAATTAGAAGATTTATTATCTAACAAATCAAATTTCTACACTTTTTTTATGTCACTGTTTGATTTATCAAGCTAAATCATAATCAATCAAAAAACTCAAAACTAACTTTGCTTTCTTTTTGTTAGTTGTTTTTTTGTGCCTTGTTATTTCTTATAAATTTGAATAAGATTTTTATCTTCTTTTTGGCACGGAGTTACACTAAATACTCATTCTTAAATTATTGATTACCAATAAATTATGTAACTCAAGTTGCGTATCACAGACTTCCTAGTCTGTGTAAATATAAAAATAAGCGATTTCAACGAAAAAACCCTATTCATCCAGATTAGGAAGTCTGAAATACTTGTAATCCACAACTTGAGTTATGTAATTATCTTTTAGTTCATAATCAGTAATTCGTTTTTATACTATACTGTGAAAAACAAATCTTTTATTCTCTTCTTGTTGGCTGCTGCCAATTTTACACATATCATGGACATCATGATAATTATGCCTTTGAGTGATAGGCTAATGAAACTCTTCCAGATTGCTCCTCAAGAATATGCGCTCTTAGTGTCAGCTTATTCGTCTTGTGCTTTTATTGCTGGGCTTTTTGGTGCTGTTTATTTAGATAAGTTTGATAGAAGAACGGCGTTTTTGTTTGTCTATGCTTTTTTTGGAATGGCTACTTTTGCATGTTCGTTTGTTCCTAACTTCTATTTTTTCTTGATTTTTAGAGGAATAGCAGGTTTTTTTGGTGGTGTAATTGGTGCAATCGTTTTGGCTATGGCAAGTGATTTGTTTGCAGCCGAAGAACGTGGAAAAGCAGTAGGAATAATTATGATGGCTTTTTCGGTGGCTTCCGTAATTGGTGTTCCGACAGGCTTATATCTCGCTATAAAATTTGACTGGCACGCTCCATTTCAGCTTCTAGGTGTCTTAAGTTTTATTATTTGGATTATTTCTTTCAAACATATCCCTTCTTTGCGTTCTCATATAGATGCTCAAAAAAAAGACGATATAGGTAGTGGACACAGAGAAACTCGCAAAGAAGCACTTCTACAAATCCTGAATTCTAAAAATGCTCGTCTGGCTTTGTTACTTACCTTTACGCTTGTTTTGGGGCAATTTATGATTATTCCTTTTATTGCTCCATATATGATTCGTAATATTGGATTTTCGGAAGAACAGATTACGTTTATTTATTTTATAGGTGGTGGCTTCACTATTTTTACTTCTCCTTTTTTTGGACGTTATGTCGACCGTTTTGGTGCTAGGCGACTATTTAATATCATTCTTCCTACCTCGTTTGTTGCCGTTGGATTGCTTACTCATCTTGATATTATTTTGGATTCTACACCGATTTGGGTTGCCTTATGTGCAACTACTTTCTTTTTTGTTTTTGGTAGTGGAAGAATGGTTCCTGCTCAAACGCAACTTACAATGGCAATTCCTGCTAAGCGTAGAGCTAGTTTTATGAGTTTGAATTCTTCGGTTCAGCAGCTTGGTTCTGCGCTGGCTTCTATCATTGGAGGTTTTATTGTCATTGAAGCAAACACCCCCACCAAAGAATTAATCCATTATAACTGGGTAGGAATACTTGCTGTTTGTATTGGTATAAGTGCGCTTTTCGTTTTTCCTTTAATAAAATCTGTAAAGGATTAGAAGTAAGAAATTGGTGAAACTAAAATGCAATAGTTGCTATGGAAAAACGAACATTACTAAATCAACCGTGATAAACTTTAATAAATGAAAGTCCTGTTGATGAAGTCTATTCAAGAGAATAGGTTTTTTTCGTTGAAATCGCTTATTTTTATATTTACACAGACTAGGAAGTCTGTGATACGCAACTTGAGTGATTTATGAAAACCGACACTTTTCGAAGTATCGGTTTTTTTTTATGAATAAAATTAATTTTAATAGCTATCAACAAAATCAATTACTTGTTCTGCAAATTCCATAGGCTGCTCATAATTTGGAGAGTGTGCCGAAATTTCAAATATATGAATATACTTATCAGAAATAGGTGTACCTAACTTATCATAGGTTTCGGTTGCCAAAACAACAGGAAAGACTTTATCGTGTCTGCCCCAACAAATCAAAGTAGGAATTGTAATTTTATGTAACTCGTTTTGCAAATCCAAACCGTTATCTAAAAAAGCAAATTGATAAGGCGAAAAGAAATAAGCTGTAGAAATAGGCGAAGAAAAAACGAGTTGAGTAAAAGGAATTGGAAGTGAGTCGCTTTCAAAATTATAATCATATCCATTTGCTGTTCCTACAAAAGAATAATGTGCATTGTCATTAATTCCTACAACTGGGTGTTTTTGATACCAATCTAAAGCAAACTTCCAATATTCTTTTTCGTCTTCCGATTGAATTTTATTTTCAGCAAAAAGCATCATTGTATCTCTAGAAATGGCATTGGCTTGTGTCCAGCTATGTCCTCCATCAATTTCTATCCAGCCACTAATTTTTTCTTGATGCTTTAATAGGTAGTTTGTACCCAATGCACCACCCCAAGAATGTCCCATCAAAAATAATTTTGGACTTTTGTATTTGTGATTGATTAGAGTAACCAATTTATCCAAATCTTCTGTAAACTGCTCAAGAGTAGCATCTTCCATAGACGGGTTTCCTTGACTCATTCCACACATGCGTTGATCCCAATAAACGATAGCAAATTCTTCTTCAATTTTTTTGTGTGAAGGAAAAATAGTATAATATTGAGAAGAACCTCCTTCTGGTCCTCCGTGTAGCATAATAATAAATTTGCCAGAACTTTTATTTCCCTTTACCCAAATAGGCATTTTAGCTTCTGCACTATTCAAATAAAAGAAATCTCCGTCTTCTTGAAACTCTTCATTTTTACAATTTGTCAGTAAAAAAATTAAAGAAACTAGAGCAGTAATAAAGATAAAAGACGTAAAAGTGCAATTGATTTTCATTTTCATAATTTTTTATAGATTAAAAATAATTCCTGTATTTAGAGCAAAATGAGTGAGATAATATCCATTAAAGGGAGCTTTCCAAAACAGTTCTGGACGCAAAAAATAAATGATGTTTTTGTTTCTCTTTTTAGAAAAATCATAACCTGTTCCAATCGAAACAGAAGGCATAATCATAGAACGACCGTTGTTTTTAGTTTCGACAACAGCACCATTTGGAAGCACTTCATAATTTTCTCCTCCGTGGGAGAAATGACGTAAATATCCCAAACCCATAAACTGGTCAATAAAAAGTCCACTAGAAAAAGTAATTCGTTGTCCCCATTGTTGGCGAAGAAAAACCGAAGTATTATTTCTAATATGCGTATAACCTCCAAGTGATGTAGAAAGAATCATCTGGTATTTTTGTGACTGAAAAGGATAATATTCTATTCCTAGGTTTAGTCCTGTATGCGTAACTGTTTCGCCAAAGTAACCTACCATGAACTTAGTTTTGGGTAAGTCAGTATCTTGTCCGTAAGATAAATTGAAATTGAACGAAAAAAGAAAGAGTAAAAAGCATAACATTGAGTTTTTCATAGCTGGTTCTTTGTAAAAGTTAAGGAAACTGTTTTTTAATTTTGATAATGCAAAACTAAAAGAACGCTAGGAGAAAAAATACTATTTTATACCTCAAAACCACTCAAAAGGGCATTTTTGAAACTGAAACGGACAGAGAAAACAATTTTTTAATTGTCAAGACACTTTCAAAGTGTCAGACAATTTTCTTAAATCTGATACCATTCTAAAAATATAGACACATTTGCTTTGGCTACAAACTGCTCTTCCAAACTTGTTGGCGAAAAATTAATTTTGAGTTTGCGAGTAGTTGTGGTTTCGTAACCTACAATACTTTTTCGGTGGGCGATGATCTGACGATTGAGTTGATAGAAATTTTGAGGAGAAAGAAGTGTTGAAAAGTGTTGTAATTTTTCTTTTTGGTAAAAACGATTTCCTTCAAAAGTAGTGAGATATATATTTTTTTCAGAAAGCTCAAAAAAAGCAATTTCTTCAACAGGAATTTTAATAAACTCGTGTCCACGATTGACTACAAAGTAAGATGGGAATTTATTCTTTTCTTGTTCTAATTTTTCTTTGAAATCAGTTTCTATTTTGACTGTTAATTGTTTGGTAATCTTTTCTGTAACTTCGGTTTCTACTTTAGATTTTAGGTTGTTTTCAATTTTTTCACTCAAATTTTTTTCTATATTTTCAGCCAAAAATTCATTTCTATGTTTAAATTCATAATTAAGAAAATAAGCAGCATTTGCTAAAAACAAAAATATAAAAATCAAAGGTAATTCAAGATAAAATATAGAACTGCTACTCAATGGAATGTCTAACAAATAAATCAAATACAAAATTTCTATACTGATAATCAAAACTAAAGGAAGCAGAATTCCCATCAAAAACTGTTTTTTGATTCTGCTAAAAAAATCTTGTTTATAAAAATAAGTAGCATCTAGTTTTTTGTAAAATAAATACAAATACAGACCACACACATAACTCAAAACAAGTGCAAAAATAAGGTCTGTATAATAACTAGGATTGTTGAGTAATTCGGAAAAAGTATTATCATTTCCAATATGCACCACAGCCAACGCTGAAATAGTGTAATAAATAAAAAACCAATAGGTAGAAATTACTTTTTTGGACATAATTTGAAGAAGAAAATCAAAACAAAAATTTTGGCTATCACTGTAAAGTAATTATTTTTTATTCTCAAAATCAATAATTCTCAACTATTTAAAATAAAAAAGCCAATAACTTATAAAAATTATTGACTTCTTGTTTGTAAATACTAAATTCTTATTAAAAACTATTGATTCAAAAATGTAATTGCCTTTTGCATTTCCTCAAAAGTAACTTCTTTGTACTCCAAGTCTATCGGATTTGAAGAAGTTTTTGTGTTTTTGAGAGCCATAAAAAGTTTGTCTTCTTTTTTACGAACACTAAAAATAGTGATAGATTCATTTTTCGGAATAGATGCAAAGGTATTTATTCCATCACGATTATTTCCACTAATTACTCCATTTATAGTATTGAATATTAATCTAACAGGAGTAGATGAATTAACAAGTAAATCAACTCTCTCATCATTGGGAACATCATAAAATCTATCGCAGTTTATCCAACCCAAATTATTTGTACTCATAACATAAGATTCCAATGAATTAGTAGATAATTTATTTACGTTTCTACCGACTATTGCATTATTTCTAGCTACTATTTTATCGTTTCTATCTATGATATTTTTTCGGTAAGTATCATATTTTGCTTGTTTTGCTACGTTTGGTGTTTTTTTATAATACTCTCGTTTTTTTATCACTTGATGGCTTTCTTTGAATGGTTTTGCTGTCGTTTGTACGATTGCTGTCCATACCAAAATAGGATTTTTACGCTTTTTGTAAGAGATACTATAATTTTCTTCACTATCTCGTTGTGTTTTTTTCCAATTTCTAAACTCGTCTTCCCCTTCTTCTAACAAGTCTTTCCAAATGTCCAAAGACTGAACATAGAAACTCTTTTTATCTTGACTACAACTTCTGATAGTAGATAGTTTGGTAGCAAAACGAAGTCCTGAACCTGAATTTACGGAACGAATAATAGAAGTTTGAGAAAGTCCATGTTCTGTTCTGTACAATTCATCTACTACTAAAGCAGTTCCTTTTTTTCCAAGTTCAAGAGCTAATTGTATAGTATCATAGACATATCTATTTCCTTTTTCATTATTTGGAAAAATCTCGTGATGACGTATAGAATAGACATCTATACAACTTGTATCTTTATTCAGACTTCTAGGTCTTTCACGGAAGTGAAATTTTTTCTGTGTAGTTGTTTTGTGATTGACATTTCTAAAAATAGCTTCATGTTCTTTGCTTGTTGTTACATCAAGACTTTCAGAAAGAGCTTCTACCGTTTCAGAAACTATCTTTACATCGCCACATTCACAATCAAATAGCTTACTCTCATTATAATCAACTACTTCTTTTTTGAATAAAAAACTACTTTCAAAAAATTCTCTTGGATAAGGTACTCTCAACATACCTCTCAGTTTTATTACTTCTTTTGTATCAGACCATTCAGACGGAGGATTCGAAACAGAATTAGCAGTAGAAGTAGTTGCAGAAGTCAAATAAATACTCATTCCATTTTTATCTTTTGTTTGGGTGTTGCTAGTAGGCATTTCTACATCAATATTTTTCTGTAAATGCACTTCTTTTCCATCAGAAGTAGCTTTTAAGTGAAGCATTCCACCACTTTCCAAGAAACCACCCTTTGTATTTGTAGTCAGTCCAGAAAGTAAAACGGTTGATTTATCATAAAATTCTTTTACTTCAAAAATAATAGGTTCTGTAATTGGCAAGCCGTCTTTGAAGTGAAAAGAACCAGAATCAATATGAATGTAGGTTCCCAAATCACAAAAAATATCCTGTTCTCCATTGTCCACTATCTTAAAGGTTTGAGTTTTGGGAGCAAAACGACTGAAAAATTTAGCCGAATCAGCAGAGGAAAAAGAATCTAATTCTCCCTCTGAAAATATTCTTTTATTTTCATCTTTATTTTCAGATAAATTGATTAAAGCATCATCTTCTAGTAATGCTGTTCGTTGATCTTCCCTATCTAAGTCTGGACGAATTGAATTTGCTGTAGTCGTAGAGCTATTTTCAGAACCATTTTTATGTTCTTCATTGTTTTTATCAGTCTGACAACTAGAAAAATTAATTAAAAGCAGAAGAGAAAAAGCAAAATAAAAACGATTGTAGTTTTGACTAGAACTTTTTTGAAGTTTAGGTTTCATGGAGGTATAGAATTAGAGTAGTTGAATTGTAGGATAATAACATTGTACGAACGTACAATTTTAATAAATAACGGAAAATTCAAAAAAAAGTATAGATTATTTTGTAAATAAAAAAATAAACCTAATAAATAATAAAATTAATCTATCATTTATTAGGTTTATGTATGTCTTGATTTTTGAGTAAAAAGGCTTTAAAAGCTATTCTACTCTAGCAAAATCCGATTTTGTCTTTAAAATTAAGTTAGCAAATTGAGGAGAAAAAAGTAGTAATTGATTTCTAGACAAAACAAAATATTTTCCTCTAGCTGTATAAATTTCTAACTGTTGAGGCGTTTCACTTCTTATATCATTCAAAGAAAAAATAGCTATTGGAGAAACAGACTTTAAAGAATCTTGTAGGTTATCATTTTTGACATATTGCTCACCCATTACCTGACTAAAATAAGGTAAATATTCATAGATTTTATTCGAATCTGCTTCTGCTAATTCTTTCATTTTGAATGTTTTGCCTGTAAATTCTAAGCTAAAACTTTGTTCTTTATTTTGAGGATAAGAAACTGAAAGCGAACGAAATGTATTTGGCGTAGTAGCTAAAAGTGTTCTGTCTTGCCACTCATACGGACGAATATCAAAAATATCTCTAATCTGTAAATAATATCCTGGAATATAAATCGAATACGGAGAAGTTGATTCTTCTTGCATAGCGTAGGTTTCGCCTTCATGCGTACAGACTTTGTAATTCCTAATTTGATTCTCACCTTTAAAAACTTTTACATCAATTCCGTTTAATAAAAAACTATTAATTACTTCCTCTTTTATCGTTTCCGAAACAGGTTTTTTTACTTCAATGCGCTGCATAATTGCCCAAAGAGAAGCAATCATTTCTTCATCGACTACAAACTCATTATTCATCAGCCATTCACTAGAATTGGTTTTGCTCTGTGTTAGTGTTTGTTCTCCCAACACTAATTTTGTAATTCCTGTAGTATCTTCTAAAGCGTATTTTGTTTCACTAATAATAGACTTATCCGAAGACGAACTTTGAGAAGGAATAGCAAAAAATATAGCTAACAACAAAACAACTGCTAAAAGTGAAAGGAGTTGTAATTTTAAGGAAAAGCCTGTATTATTATTTTTGATTGATTTGTCGTTCATACATTTATTTTTTTTCGCTAATTAAATACAATCTCACTCTAAAGAGTAAGCTACATAATGAATTATAGCACAAGCCACATTTTTCACAAATATACTAAAAGCTATCTTTTGTCTTTCAACTATTTTTGAGTAAATTTTTAAGTACATTTGTATTTTTATATTTACTCTTGTTATCCAACAAAAACTGCCTATTTTGAAAAAGCAATTTATTATAAAATATTTTATACTTTCTAATTTAATTTTGATTTTCTGTTTTATATCTTTTGTATCTTCTGCACAAAATGATAAAGATAAAAATACTGTAATCGTTGAAGGACAAATTCTGGATACACTAAAAAACCCTGTCATAAATGCTTCTGTCGGAATTTTGGAAGAAGGAAAAGCAGTTCAAACCGATTCTTTAGGTAGATTTAGATTAGAGTCTTCTTTAGCTTTCTCAAAGGAATTTTTGAATAAAGAAGTTACTCTAGCAGCTCAACATCCAGAATTTAGAACGTTTAGACAAAAGATAACTTTAAAATCTTATCAAAAATATAGTATTACACTTTCCGAAATTCGAAGAACTAAAAGCCGTCGAAATAAGAGCTATCATAAATAACGACGACAGACAAACCAGCTTAATTACCTTAGACCCAAATGGATTAGACAAAACTCCCACAGGAACAGGCGAATTTTCACAAGTTTTGGTAACATTAGGTTTGGGAATTGTCAGTAATAGTGAGCTTTCATCAGCTTATTCTGTCCGTGGTGGAAATTATGAGGAAAATTTGATTTATGTAAATGGAATAGAAATTTATCGTCCTTTTTTGGTTCGTTCGGGTCAGCAGGAAGGACTTAGTTTTGTCAATCTTGATTTAGTAAAAAAAGTAGAATTTTCGGCTGGTGGTTGGCAAGCAAAATGGGGCGACAAACTTTCCTCTGTTTTGAATGTAGATTATAAAAATCCGACTTCGTTTGCTGGTTCGGCTTCTATCGGTCTTTTGGGTGGAAATGCACATTTGGAAGGTACAAACAAATCAAAACGGTTTTCTTATCTAGCAGGAATTAGGCACAAAGATTTGAGATATTTATTGGGAACTTTAGAAACAAAAGGCGAATATCAACCTCGTTTTACAGATTTTCAATCTCTTTTGGGTTACAAATTAGGCAAATTAGATAAAGATGGTAATTTCAAAAATCGTGATACAAACACTACATTAAGCCTTCTGACAGCTTATTCTCAAAATCGTTATCGTGTTTTTCCTTCAAGCAGACAAACCACTTTTGGTACTTTTGATGAGCAAGTTCGTTTTTTTGTAGAATATACAGGCGAGGAATTGATGAATTATACGACCTATCAAACGGCTTTACGACTTACTCAAAAATTCACTCAAAATTTCTCAATGGATTTTACGCTTTCAGGAGTAAACACACAAGAACGAGAATTTATCGAATACAGAAGGTGCATATCGTTTGTGCGATGTAAATAATGATATTACTTCCGATAATTTTAATAAATGTACGTTGATTCGTGGTGCAGCTTCCGAATATTTTTATGCTCGTAATGCGCTTGATGCACAAATTTATTCGTTTAAAAATCGTTCTTCGTGGCGACTAGGAAACCGAACTATGGTAGAATTTGGAGGAGAAATAAAGAGCGAGAATATAAACGATGAATTATATGAATATAAAGTGTTAGATTCAGCAGGTTTTGCAGATATTGATTATTTTGTCGATACAAAAACAAATCTTAATTCTATCAGAACACAAGGCTATGCTCAAATTTCACACTTTTTTGGAACAGATACAGCCGAATGGCATAATGTAACGATTGGTGTTCGTGTTCATAATTGGTCATTAAACGGTCAAACTTTTATCAGTCCACGCATTCAATATAAATACCAGCCAGACTGGAAAGCAGATATTCAGTTCGGACTTGCAGCAGGAATTTATCAACAATCGCCTTTTTATCGTGAGCTAAGAAATTTCGCAGGACAGATTAATCAATCTCTTTTAGCACAACGTTCTGTTCATATTATTGGAAGTATGGATTGGGATTTCAAATTCGACAAACGTCCTTTCAAGCTCATTGTGGAGAGTTATTACAAACAAATTGCAAATCTTATTCCCTATGATGTCAACAATATGCGTCTGCGTTATTATGCTACAAATGGTGGAAAAGGCTATGCATGGGGAATTGATTCTCGTATTAGTGGAGAATTTATTAGAGGTACAGAATCGTGGTTTAGTTTGAGTTATTTACAGACCAAAGAAAATGTAGATTTTGATGAACGTGCTTTTGTACGCCGTCCGACAGATCAGCGAGTTACAGCAACTATATTTTTTGAAGATCATTTTCCAAATAATCCTACTTTTAGAGTAAACTTACGTCTTTTATTTGGTTCTGGAGTTCCTTTTGGTGCGCCAAATAATAAAGAATATCGTTCGTTTTTTACTAATCCTGCTTACCGTCGTGTAGATATTGGTTTTTCAAAATCCTTAATTTTTGATGAAGATAGGCGTATAAAATCGGTTTGGTTAGGTTTGGAAGTTTTGAATATTTTGGGAGTAGAAAATATTATTTCGCATCAATGGATAAGTGATTATGTAAACGATGTTCAACTTGCCGTTCCGAATGGACTTTCACAGCGTTTTTTGAATGTTAGAGCAGTTGTGAAGTTTTAGGTTTTTTGTGGTATGTCGCTCGTGAGGACACAAGCAACGGTAGGATTTTAAAATTAAATTAGTAAAAAATGGAAAATCAAAACAAAAAATTCAATTCCACGAATTTTATTCTACGTATAATTCTTGATATATTTCTTTTATGTGGGGGAGTTTATACTTTTTCATTAGGTCTAAGTGATGCTTTGAGAGAAAGCCGTGGTGGCTTACCTATGGCAGTAGGAAGCATACTTATTGCTTTATTCTTTCTTATTCGTCTTTGGAGAAAAGAATATAGAGAAAGAAATTCGCAAAAATAAACTTTATAAAAATGGAAAATCAAAACAAGAAATTCAATCTAAAATACTTCATTTTATTTATTATAGTTGATTCAATTACGCTAGGATTAGGAACTTATATATTTCTTTTCGGTTTGCGCTCTTTAATCAATCATCCGTCTTATGGTGGGCAAGATATACCTTTTGGGGCAGTTTTGATTATATTGTTTTTCCTAATTCGTCATTGGAGAAAAGAATATAGAGAAAGAAATCAAGAATAATCTTATATTTTACTTTACCAAACTTTAGAAAAAACATGAACACAATTGTTACTCAGCATTGGAAAGAAAACAGACAATTTTTATTACTCTTCATTCCTGTATTTCTTTTTGGAAGTCTTATTTTATTGATTGAATCATCTTATTTTGCTTCTGCTGTTGTTCAGTCTGATAATCTAACAGATAATCTAGTAGATAATCTGACTCTAGGAATTAGTATTGATTTTGTAATTACAATTCCGATTATTTATTTTTTGATAATCCGAAAAACTAAAATTTCTAATCTCACAGCTATTACAACAATGGTTGCAGGACTTTTTTTAGGATTGTACTTTCTGCCAGAAGAAAATCAAACTTATTTGCAATTTGTCAAAACTTACTTTTTTCCTGTATTAGAATTAGGAATTATAAGTGTAGTAATTTGGAAATTTGTAAGAGCAGTAAAGAAATATAAAGCGTTAAAGAGAAATAATACAGAAATTTTGTTTGATTTTTTTACAGTTTTAAAAAGCAGTTGTCAAGAGATTTTACCAAAACTACCAGCTACTTTATTAGCTACCGAAATAGCAGTTATTTATTATTCAATCATTAATTGGAAAAAAATAGAAATAAATCCTACAAAACAGTTTACCTATCATAGAAATAGTGGAACAGTTGGATTAATGGGAGCATTGGTTTTTATAGTTGCCATCGAAACGATTGCTATTCATCTATTACTTGCAGAATGGAATGCTACAGCAGCTTGGATTTTGACCGTTTTGAGTATTTATACAGGTTTTCAGCTTCTTGCTTTTGCAAAATCATTTTCAAGGCGACCAATTCTAATAGAAAACGATATACTTTATTTGCGTTATGGAATAATGAGTGAAGCAGAAATCAAAATCAAAAATATTGAATCTATAGAAATTTCTGAAAAACCATTAGAAGAATTGATGGAAGAAGAAGGGAATAAGAAAAGCAAATTATATCAAAAACTTTCTCCTCTGGGAAATCTAGAACAGCATAATATCATTATTCGTCTTTATGAAAAAGCAATAGTAAACGGAATTTATGGAATGGATAAAGAGTTTGAAGTGTTGGCTTTTCACGTTGATGAAAAAACAGATTTTAAAAATATAATTGATGAAAGAATAAAAGCAAAATAAGACTTGATTTTTCCATAACGTTGGGTTTGCAAACCCAACGCTATGGAAAAAATATCATCATTACAAAACAGAAATCAACGTATTTTCACTCACTTATCACTTACAACCAACCACTAATCACTGTTTAATGCGTATAATCTCTCATCAAGATAGCTTCTAATTGTTTCATTCCTGTAGTCGCTACTTCTTCTATAAAATGAAGATTAGGAAGCGAACGAACAGACGGAATTTTTGGGTCAATAATATATTTAGGAGTTTGGCGAGGGGCATAATCCAGCAAGCCAGCAGCAGGATAAACCAAAAGAGAAGTACCCACGACAACAAAAATATCTGCTCCCATGGCTTCCATAACAGCCTGTTCCATCATCGGAACAGCTTCTCCAAACCAGACAATATACGGACGCATCTGATGACCTTTCGGACAGACTTCTCCCATCTTCAGTTCCCAACCTTTCATCGTTATTACGTGTGATTCATCTACCGAACTTCTTGCTTTCATAAGTTCTCCATGAAGGTGCAAAACGTGAGTAGAACCTGCTCGTTCGTGCAAATCATCTACATTTTGAGTGATAATGGTTACATCAAAATTGCGTTCTAGTTGAGCCAAAATTTTGTGTGCTTCATTGGGTTGAGCATCTAAAACTCCTTTTCTGCGTTCGTTATAGAACTGCAATACTTTCTCTGGGTCTTGTTCCCACCCTTCTGGCGATGCTACTTCTTCTACTCGGTGTCCTTCCCAAAGTCCGTCGGAAGCTCTAAATGTGGCAATTCCACTTTCAGCACTTACACCAGCACCTGTCAAGACTACAATTTTTTTACGCATAGGAATTGATGAATAAGAATAATAAGATTTACGAGATAAATAGTTGGATAAGTGTTTAAATCTTCGAAAACATATAAAATCAATTTATAACTTTTGTGTCTTTATTGTGTGTAAACTATCAGTTAAATTTTGATTCAATTTCAAATGAACCTACTATTTATTTTTTGATTGTATCCTTTTAATAATACAAAATACAAAGTTCTAAAAATAATTTGAAATAATGGTATATAATTTAAAATAATTTAGTTTTAGAACTCAATGTAGTTTGAATTTCTACCCTTTTTTGAGGTTCTTTGTTATCTATCTATCAAAAATTCTCATTTCAATCAGTTACGGTATTTTTCCTTCTAACTTCTAAAATCTAACTTCTAAATTTATTTCCTTCTAACTTCTAACTTCTGAAATCTAACTTCTAACTTTATTTCCTTCTAACTTCTAACTTTATTTATGCCTACACAAGAACAAATTGTCCATTTTTTTTATCGTCTTTTCCGTGATGCAGGAATGGAAAATCAAACGGCAAAATACTTAAATGCACTTATCGGTGTACTTGTTTTGCTGATTATAGTTTATATTTTAGACCGTATTGTAAAACAGTTTTTCGTAAAGATAATAACGAATATTTCTGAAAGGACTACTAACCAATTTGATAATTATTTAGTGAAAAATAATGCTGCTGGACTTACGGCACATCTTTTTATCCTTCTTTTTGTTGTAAAAGCATTGCCGTATGTACTCTGGGATTTTCCTGATAGTTATGTTTACATAGAAAAAGCCGTTGATATTTTTGCCACTTTTGTAGTCGTTCTGCTTGTTCAAAGTATTTTGAGAACGTTTGGCGATTATCTCAAAACGATGCCTAATTTTAGGGACAAACCAATTCATAGTTATGTACAAGTATTTATGATTTTTGCTTGGTTGGCTGCTATCGTTTATATTTTTACCCTTCTGACAAACAAATCTCCTTGGACATTTTTCTCTGCTTTGGGTGCGCTTTCTGCCGTTATTTTGCTCATTTTTAGAGATTCTATTTTGGGTTTTGTAGCCAGCATTCAAGTTACGGTTAATGATATGGTCAGGATTGGAGATTGGATAACCATGGAAAAATACAGTGCCGATGGCGATGTAATAGAAATTAGCTTAGCGACCGTGAAAGTGCAAAATTTTGATAATACCATTACTACTATTCCCACTTATTACTTGATTTCGGATTCGTTTCGAAACTGGCGAGGAATGCAAAAATCAGATGGAAGACGAATAAAACGTTCTCTCCTTTTGAAGGTTTCTAGCATTCATTATTTGAGTGAAGAAGAAGTAACTTATCTCAAAAATGTAGATTTGATAAAAAATTATTTGGAAACAATGGATAATGAAGTCAATAATTATAACAAAGAAAAAAATAGTAACAAAACACTTCTTTTAAATGGAAAAAATATGACAAATCTAGGTGTTTTTAGAGTTTATATCGAAGAATACCTCAAACAAAATCCTCACGTAAATAATGATATGTTGATGATGAGCAGACAATTAAGCGTTACTCCACAAGGTTTGCCGTTAGAAATTTATGCTTTTAGTAAGAGTAAAGAATGGATGGAATACGAGAAAGTAGTGTGTGATATCTTCAATCATCTTTTTGCTGCCGTTCCCTACTTTAATCTTGAACTCTTTGAAGCTCCTTCGAATGTTTTGGCGATTAAGAGAGAGGAGAGGTAGTTTCAATTACGAATTAAAAATTACGATTTACGATTTACGATTAGGATTTTTTTTAAACGAAAGTTATTAATATATTTATTTTTATATATATGAATACTGATTATTTAGACTTAAAGAAGTAGAATAGAATGAATGATTACGATTTTTCAACTCTCAATGACAAAGAATTTGAATCTTTAGTAAAAGATTTACTGAATGCTGAGTTTGAACTTGAATTACAAGATTTCAAAAAAGGAAAAGATAAGGGAGTAGATTTGAGATATTCAACTTCTGAAAATGATAATTCATTAGTAATACAAGTTAAGCAGTACATAAAATCAAAATATTCTAATCTAAAATCTGATATAAATAAAGAACTTCCTAAAGTAAAAGAATTAAATCCAAATAGATATATCGTAGTAACATCTTTAGAGTTAGCTGCTTATGAAAAAGATGAGTTAAAAAAGGAGTTACATCCGTTCGTTTTGAGTTCACAAGATATAATTGCAAGAAATGAATTAAATGATTATTTATCCAAAAACCAAGAAATAGAAAAAAAATACTTCAAGTTATGGTTTTCAAGTATCAATATATTTAATTCCATTCTAAATAATGCTGTTGAAGGAAGAACAAGATATTTAATAGAAAAAATACAAAGAAAACTTCCATTTTATGTTCCTACTAAAAAAACAGATGACGCAAACAGAATATTGGAAAAGGAAAAGCTGTTACTTATAACAGGTCAGCAGGAATTGGTAAAACTACCTTAGCAGAAATTTTGTTACTTGACAAAGCTGAAAAAGGATACAGGATATATCAAATTGAAAACGTAAGAGATGCAGAAGACGTTTTTTCTCCAAACCCTGAGCAGAAACAGCTATTTTATTTTGATGATTTTTTAGGAGCAAATTATTTAGAGATAGTAAATGCTGATAAAACAGAAACACAACTAACTAATTTTATTGATAGAATTAGACATTCAGAAAATAAGTATTTAATACTGACAACCCGTACAGTAATTCTCAACTATGCAAATGAAAAGTATGAAAAAATAAGTCGTGCATCTTTAAAAAGAGATAAGTTTGAAATAGAATTAACAGATTACAATGATTACCAAAAAGCTCTTATTTTATACAATCATTTATATTTTAATCAAATTAGTAATGATTTGTACGAAATTATTATTCAAGAAAGATTTTATTGGAATATTATAAAACATAAAAATTATACTCCTCGCCTCATAGAATTTTTAGTAGAGAAAAGAGAAATAGAAAACTTAACACCTGTTGAATATAAAGAGCTGATAATAAATAAATTAGATAATCCTAAAGATATTTGGAAACACTCATTTGAAAATCAAATATCTGATTTAGATAGATTTTTATTATTTACTTTATTTACTCTTGGAATAAGTACAGAGATAAGTGTTTTGAGAAAATCCTATGAAAATAGATTAAATTTTGAAAAGAAAGAAAATAATCTATCTATAAGTTCTAATGCTTTTGAAAATTCAATTAAAATATTACAAGATGGATTTATAGTATCAAAAATTTATGATAGATATTCAGATAAACAATATTTTGATTTTATCAATCCATCACTAACAGATTTTTTAATTCCATATATTGAGCAATCCTACTCAACAAAAAAAGATATAATTTCTAGTGTACTTTACATAGAGCAATTCAGAAGATTTAGTACTAATAGTAAGGTTTTTGAGCTTAATAAAGAACTCCAAGAAATAATTTTTGATAAGATTACTGCTAAGGATATGCAGACTGTATACAAGAGTAGCAAATACTCTTTTTGTATAGAAAAATTAAATGCTTTAACTAACTACTGCAAAGATATTGATGTCGATAACGAGTATTTAATTATTTTAAAAGAAATTGATTTCAATAAAATAGATAAGGAAATAATTCTAGTTATGTTTAACGCTAGAAAATTAAAAAATAGTTTTAGTTATATTAAAAACAATTTTACAAAAATTGTAAAAATACTTTCATATCGTGTAAATGTATTAGACAAGGCTAAACAATTAATAGAATTGTTTGATATTTACGAGTATGATTATGAAGAGTACTCTGAAAATGAAGGATATAATGATATTTTAAAAATGATTGGAAATATTGTAGGTAAAGAAGAAGAAAGAGTAAAAGAGGAGTGGGAAAGTAAAATTTTAGATTTTGAAGATATAGAATATGAATACCAAGAGTTAGAAAACATGTTAGATAAATTACAAGAAGAATTTTTCAATCATGAAAATCTATATCTTAGTTCAGATTATGATATTTATATAGATGAAGAATATTGGTTAGAGTTAATCAAATATAACAAAGAAAACAAAAAGGAAAATCATATTGAGAAAACTTTATATTATTCTGATGATAATGAAGAAAAAGACTCTAGAGCAGTAGATGATTTATTTAAGAAATAGAATATTTACAAAACCGAACTAAAACCCCAAAAAAAACTGTTTGCCTAAAAAATAAATAACTCAAAACAAACAGAAATGCAAAAGTCAAGAAGAATAACCATTGCAAAAGATACCGTTGAGGTAATCAAAAATGGTTTTTATATCAACCAGAAAAATGAAAAAGTAGATATATCAGAAATTCAGGAGCAAGCACAGAAAAATTCAGAACTTTTTGAAGCAAAAGATAATTTTATGCTAGAAGCTCATTATGAACCTCTAAAAAGCATAAAGAGAAAAATTTATACACGAAACGAATCGGTTATGGTCGTCATTGATGATTTGTTGAAGGCGAATAATGAACCTGTTTTTTGTTTGAATTTTGCTTCTGCCAAAAATATTGGAGGTGGTTTTCTGACAGGAGCGCAAGCACAAGAGGAATCTATCGCACGAGTAACAGGACTTAGCGCCTGCTGTTTTGAGTTTTTTGAGGAGTATTATCAGTTTCATCGAAGTAGCAAAAGTATGCTTTATACCGATACGATGATTTATTCACCCAACGTTCCGATTTTCAAGAACGATGAAGGAGAATATTTAGATACACCAAAAAAAGTAAGTATTCTGACTTCGGCTGCCGTAAATGCAGGAGTAGTAAATCGTCAGGAGCGAAAACGAATAGAAAAAATCATTCCTGTAATGTATCAGCGAACCGAAAAAGTATTAGCTATTGCTCATCGCAACGGTTACAAAAATCTAGTTTTGGGAGCGTGGGGTTGTGGAGTTTTTCAAAACGAACCTGCTGATATTGCCAAAATCTTTCACGAGCTTCTAACTACCAAATTCAATAACTGTTTTGAAGAAGTGGTTTTTGCTATCAAAACAAATCAAGATAAGATTATCGATCCTTTTTTGAAGCATTTTCCAGAATATTAGATTTTAAAACTTTGTCAATAGTCTGTAATCAGACTTTGACAATAGTTTTTACAAAAAAGATTCAATTTTCTCTCTCAAAATCTCAATAAGTTCTTCGTCCATAAATTCATATTCATCTGGAATATTCAAAACTTCCATTGTCGGGATTTCTAAATGAGAATAGATTTTTTTTATTTTTTGTTTGTGGTCATTTTCCATTACCAAAATCAAATCTGCCCATTCAATATCTTTTTCATTGATTTTTCGATTGCTTTTCGGACTTACACCTACAGAACGAATATCAAAACGCTCATCGTTTTTAAAGATAAATTCGGCTGTACGGCTACGTTTTTTGTTTTTACCACAGACAACTAAAAATTTTGGTCTTTCTTGCATTATTTTTTTATTTACTAATTCCATAAAAAAGAGTAAAAAAAGCAGAGGGAAATAATTGTTTGTTTTCTGCTAATCCCATAATTTCTACTTTTTGAGAATAGGCATCGACCATCATTCCAGCTTCAAAACCTACTTGCGAACCTTTAAAAGCACTAAATTCTAAGGCAAGAGAAGTTTTTAGGCTTGCTCCCAACTGAATTTTGGATTTCGAAATGCGTTGAGCAAACGAGCCTGTTCCCAAAACGGCTTCAAAAGAAGTATGTACATTTGGGTCGTATTGTTCTGTTCTAATTTCTTGTGAGGGAAATTCATAATCAATAATATAAGGAGCTACAATTCCGATAGTAGGTCCAACTGCACCAATGGCATTTACTTGAATCCCTCGCTCGTCTGCTTTTCTAAACAACACCCATTCTCTGCCATATTGAGGACGCAAAACATACAAAAAATTACGTTTTCCAGGTGTAAAAAACTCGCCTGTCAGACGGCTGGCTCTTCGTTGTTCTTTTGGGTGTCTGACATCAACAATCTCTAGTGAAAAACTATGATACATCGTTTCATTTATTGCCTTTGAATAACGAAAAGCAAAACCACCAATCAAACCCGACTGTGTATTCAGATTTACACCATATACAAGTTGAGTTTCGTAAGCAAAATCATCTGCATTGTCTTGAGAAAAAGAGGGAAAACTAACGAAAAATGTCAATAAAAACGATATAAGTAAGTTGAAAAATTTCATATACAATTTAGGATAAATAATTTTATATTTTCAATAATTTAGTGCGTAAATATACACAGAAAATTCTCGTAGTAGATTAACCTACAAAATAGAATTGTGTTTTGAAAGTTGCAAAATGAAAGTTGAAAACAAATTTTCATCAAAAAAATGGAAATAGAATAGTATTTGCTTAATTTGCTAACAGAAATTAAAATTCTATATTTTATCCTACAATCCTACTCAACAAAAAATAATCTTTCTTATGTCTGTTCAAAATAAAATAATTCGTTTCTACAAATTTCATTATAACTTTCTTTACTCTTCTGTTTTTCTTGTATTTTTTGCTTTTCTAACTATCTTTTCAAATCCAATATTTGCTCAAACAATCATTTCTGATGAGGAAAGAAAGCTATTTACAACCATAGAAAATTTTGAGCCTTTAGGAATTGTTTATGAAAATGCAAGTGCAGGAGAAGAGATAGAAAAAGAAGATTATGGCGACGGCTCTTTGCTTTACACCTACGAATTTGAAGATTCTGATTTGTGGTTACACGAACTTTTATGGATAGAATCTTCGGCACAAGCAGCCGTTTTTACGTATGAAGCCTATGGAGAAGCCAGCAAAACGTATCTTTCAGAAGGTCTTAGTATGTCTGCTTTTAGAGTTTTCAAATTACCTAACTCAAATGCCGATGTAGTTGTGGCTGATGTTTATAATGAAAAACAGAAAAAAGTAGGTGCAATTATTCGCTTTAAAGAAAGAAATGTAAGTGGAATGATGATTTTGATAGGAATGGAATTTCAAGAAAGTGTAATGGAAAGATTTCTGAATACAGAATTACAACAGATAAGTCAAATGTGTTCTAAACTTTCGCTTTGGAGATAAAAACTGTATATTGGAAATTCAAAAAAACTACTACTACAAAAGAGTTTTAAACACTATCTATCACAAAAATCAATTTTAAAACTATGAAAATTGTAAAACTAAATTTTGTATTATTATTCGTGCTAAGTTTCTTTATGAGTTGTCAAGATTCAAATAAAAATTCTACTTCAAACGAACTGGAAGCACAAACAGCAAACGCTTCAGAAATGGTAGAAACAGATGAAAAGACAGATACCGAAATCTCAATGGATTCCACACAATCGTATTGTCATGTAGTAAAAGTTTTTGAGGAAAATGAAAAAACACTAATTACAGTTGATTTTATACAGGTAAATTGGATAGAGGAAGAAGGTGGAATGGAAACGTATGAAGAAGTAAATGAAAATCCAAAACTACGAACATTCATACTCAACTCTTCTACCGTGCTTCTTCCTCCAAACGATTTGGATGTTGGTAGAATGCAGCGAATCATAAAACAGGAAGATGAACTAAACGAAAAAAGAACAAAAGAAGAAGGAGAACATCATCAGCGTTACGAAATAACGGTAAAAGATGGTTTTGTTACCGAACTTCTGATTGATATGGCAGGATAATTTTATCATAACTCTAAACCGTTAACGAGGCTAAAACCGTTGTTGAGGTTAATAAACAGGCAGATTTTCAATCATTTTATATTGATTGTTATTTGCCTTTCTTTCATTTATTTTCTCAAATATTCCTAATTGCATTCCGTTTGTTATCATCACAAAAGGCGCATCAATGCAATAATTATAGACAGCCACCTGCGAAAAAACCTCAGAAGAAAGCGAAATATGAGCAGCTTTACATTCAACAACCAAAAAAGGCTTTCCTGTTCTATCAAAAATCAAAATATCAGTTCGCTTTTTTCGCTCTTGATAACAATGTTCACTCTCTATTTGCATCAAGTTTTTAGAATATTTTTGAGAAAGTAAGAAATGAATGACATGCTGACGCACCCATTCTTCAGGAGTAAGAATAATCCATTTTTTTCTTATGATGTCAAAAATCTGATATTTTCCTTTAGATTTAGAATTATCTTTAATCGTATCGGCAAATTTGTCAGTACTGTTTTCTACTTGCTTGATTTTGGCTTCAAAAGAAGGAATATTTAGGTTTGGGAGTTTTGGAAACACGATTATAAAATTTTGTGAAGATTTATATGTATTTTTGGGAAAATGAAGTCTAAACTCTAAATTAAGGTGCATAATAAATTGTCTTTTTTCAATAAATACCGTTGTTGGTGTTTTAGCGAAGCGAAACCAACAAAAGCAGATTTGTTATGCATCCCTAAATTAATTTTAGTTCTGACTTCTAAAATTTAACTTCTAAATTTATTTTACATTGGGAAAAAATTTTAATACTTCATTCGAAGAAGACCACTCACAACAAGACATGTCTAAGAAAGAAAACATTGTCAAAGATTGGTTGCCACGTTATACAGGTCGCAAGTTAGAAGATTTTGGAGAATTTATCTTACTCACTAATTTTATTGGTTATGTAGAAAAATTTGCAGAACGCTTTGAAGTAGAAGTACACGGACGAAACAAGCCTATGCAGACAGCAACGGCTGATAATATTACCATTATTAATTTTGGAATGGGAAGTGCAATGGCTGCAACCGTTATGGATTTGCTCTCTGCCATTGAAATAAAAGCTCTTTTGTTTTTGGGAAAATGTGGAGGGTTAAAGAAGAAAAATGAGTTGGGAAGTTTTGTTTTACCTATTGCTGCCATTCGTGGAGAAGGAACGAGTAATGATTATTTGCCAAGTGAAGTGCCTGCGCTGCCATCTTTTCGAATTCATAAATCGGCTTCTATTGTCATTCGAAACCATCAACTAGATTATTATACAGGAACTATTTATACGACAAATCGTAGAGTTTGGGAACACGATACCTCATTCAAAAAGTACTTAGAAGATATGCGTGTAATGGCGATTGATATGGAAACGGCCACTATTTTTACAGTTGGTTTTGTCAATGAAATTCCTCGTGGTGCGCTTTTGATGGTATCGGATAATCCTATGATTCCAGAAGGAGTGAAGACTTCAAAGAGTGATGTAACTGTTACAGCACAGTTTGCCGAACGTCATCTGCAAGTTGGAATTGAAACCTTACAGCGTATTGCAAAATCAGGCGAATCGATGAAACATATGAGATTTGAGTAAGGAGGAATGTAGGATTAGGGTAAGGAAAGAAGGAAGTAATAATAATATGAGTAACATCCTAAAATAGAAAGATTACTGCCAAATTTTATTCTGTGCAGTCGTCTTTTTTCCATAGAATAGGGTTTGCAAACCCTGTTTTATGGAAAAAGCAAGCTATTATTTTGCAGAAAACAAGTTCATATACGGAATTTGCAAAATGTCACTTATATTGGAGTAACGGCATTTATAGTTTACAATTAATCTTTCAATGCCGTTGTTGGTGTTTTAGCGAAGCGACACAAACAATATCACAATTAACCATTTATAATTAATTTGTCCATCTTATCGCTTTTCAAATCTAAAAAAAAGAAAAATCCTTTAGAAGATAAAAATTCAAAGGATTTTTTGGTTCGAAAACGATGAAACAAATAGTTACTTTTCAAATCCTATTTATTCCATTTCTCCTTATAATTTGAATAGCAAATTCAATTCTACTTTCAAAAAAACGATTTCAATTATTCCCTTTGAGCAACATTATAGTTTTAGTCCTTTTTGGATTGCTTTTCCAGAACAACAGCAAGGAAGTGTCCAGACCGATTTAATTTCTCGTTGGATTCTTACCGACAAAACATTGATTTATAAGAGAGAAAGAAAGCAAAAACGATTTGTTCTTTCTCAAATTTCAAAAATAGAACTGCGTTATAAAAGATTAATGTTTCCTTTGCTTTTAGGTGGAATTGGAGGAGCTTTTTCTATTGTAGCAAGTCTGAAAGGTGCGCTTAATTTATGGATTGGAATGGGATTAGGAGCAGTCGGATTACTACTTTTTTATTACGGAATAAAAGGAAGACACCAGTTGGAACTCTACATGAAAAGTAATGCCATTCATACTTTTTTTATAGAAGATAAAGGCAAAAATTGGGATAGCTTTTTTAAGAAACTAAATTATTTTTGGAAAATGAGTAAGTAAAATAGGTAGATGAAATAGGTGTATTTCTCTCAAGTTACAAATTGGTAAATATCTTTTACGCTTATCTACTACACTGTTTCAAATATTTTACAGTATTTTTTCTTAAATAAATAGTAATTTCAAACAGGTTTAAAACCCTATTGATGGATTTAGTAGGGAAAATGGCTTGCCTTTTCCTAAACATATTGTGCGTTTTCGCTGAAGTATCAACGACCGATTAGAAAAAGGCAAGCCGTTTTAGCTTCGCTGATTTAAAAGTTCTCTACAAAATTATATTCATTGTATTAATTTATATTAATTCTGATTGTATTTACTTCTTACCTCAAACTTCTGACTTCTAACTTTATTCTAATGCGCTTCCAGCCAATTCTGACCCGTTCCAGCTTCAACATCTAAAGGAACATCAATTTGATAAGTCTTGCTCATTATTTCCATAATCTTTGGTTTTACAGTTTCTAATTCAGTCTTCGGAACATCAAAAACGAGTTCGTCATGAACCTGCAAAATCATTTTGGTTTGAAGGTTATTTTCCTCTAAATAATCCTGTACTTTTACCATTGCTAGTTTAATAATATCGGCTGCCGTTCCTTGAATTGGCATATTTACGGCATTTCGTTCTGCAAAACCTCGCTGTGTTTGATTTCTTGAATTAATATCTCGTAATGGTCTAATTCTTCCCAAAAGTGTTCTGGCTGATTCGGTATCTCGTGCTTCATTAACGGCTTTATCCATGTAATTTTTGATGGAAGAAAATTCTGCAAAATAAGAGTCAATTAATTTTTTGGCTTCTGTTACTTTAATGTTTAGGTTTTTGGCTAATCCCATTGCCGAAACTCCATAAATAATCCCAAAGTTTGCTGTCTTTGCCGAACGACGCATTTCTGGCGTTACATCTTCTATTTTTACACTAAAAATTTTGGCTGCTGTTGCTGTATGAATATCTCGCTGATTTTTGAAGGCTTCAATCATTGTTGGGTCTTCTGCAAAAGATGCCATCAAGCGAAGTTCAATTTGAGAATAATCAATCGCTAACAAAACGTGATTTTCATCCGAAGGAACAAACGCTTTTCTTACTTCTCGTCCTCGTTCGGTTTTGATAGGAATATTTTGAAGGTTTGGATTGGTCAAACTTAGCCTTCCCGTTACCGTAACGGCTTGATTAAAAGAGGTATGAACTTTATTATCTTTTGGAGAAAGCAATAATGGAAGCGCATCGACATACGTAGATTTGAGTTTTTGAAGCTGTCTATAATCCACAATTTTCGAAGCAATCGGATATTTATCGGCAAGCCGAACCAGAATACTCTCGTCTGTTTTGTACTGTTTGCTTTTTGTAGTCAGTTTTGGTTTTGGAGTAAGATTTAATTTTTGCTCATCAAACAAAATTTCTCCCAACTGTTTTGGCGAAGCGATATTAAACTCTTCTCCTGCTATTTCATAAATTTCTTTTTCCAAAATCTCAACCTGTCCACCCAATTCTATCGAAAATTCACTTAATGCTTTTGTATCAATACTAATTCCGTTCATTTCAATTTTTGCTAGAACGGTAATTAAAGGAATTTCTATGTCATAAAAAACTTTTTTCAAATCACTATTTTCTTCTTTTTCCAGTTCAAATGATAATTTTTCTTTTAGACGAAGCGTAATATCTGCATCTTCGGCTGCATAATTCAGAATTTCTTTCGGCTCAAAATCTGCCATCGTTTTGGCTTTTTTGCCAGTTCCTACAAGTTCAGCATACGAAATAGTTTTGTAATTGAGAATGGTTTGCGCCAAATAATCCATATTATGACGAAGCTCTGGCTCTAATAAATAATGCGCCAGCATTGTATCAAAAAACTGTCCTTCTAGTTCAATTCCATATTTATAAAAAATCTGATAATCGTACTTTATATTTTGTCCAATTTTCAGGATTTTTGGATTTTCTAAAACGCTTCTAAACTCGTTTAAAATCTCTTTTCGTTCTTCTTCACTTCCCAAAACAGGAATATAAAAGGCTTCAAACTTTTTGTAAGAAATCGAAAAACCTACAATATTAGCCTCCATTACATCTAAACTATCCGTTTCGGTATCAACAGAAATTTCATCTTGAAGTAAAAGAAATTCAATTAAATGTTCTCGTTTTGCTTTTGAGTTTATTAAATGATAATCGTGTTTTGTGGTAAAAAGTGTATCTAACTGAACAGGAATTGCTTCTTGATTTTGTAATTCTTGTGCAATTTGTGAAGGTTTTGAACTTGTGTTTTCTTTATTTTCTCCTAATTTCTTTAATTCTTCTTCACTAAAAACAAAAGGTAATTGTTCTAATGCTTCTTTGGCTTCTTCTGGCGTTACATTTGATTTTTTTGTTTCTGTTTTGGAACTCTCATTACTTTGAGAATTTCCAAACATATCTATCTGATTTGTGCTTGCTTTTCTGTTTTCGCTTATCGTTTTGCTTAATGACGAACTTCCTACTTTTGCACTTGATTTTGGAGAAAATGACTTTGGAGTTTCTTCATTCAAGATTTTTCGTTTTAATGTTCTAAATTCCAACTCATCAAAGAGAGCAGACAAAAGGTCTTTATTTTTTGTAGTAATATCTTTTACATCATCGTATTCCAATGCTTTTGCATCAAATTCTATCGGAACATCTAATTTTATAGTCGCTAGTTCTTTGGATAAAAGTCCTTGCTCTGCAAAATTAATTACATTTTCTTTTTGCTTTCCTTTTAGTTTATCTACATTTTTGATAATTCCTTCTACACTATCATAGAGTTTTAAAAGTTTGATAGCCGTTTTTTCTCCAATCCCCGGAATACCAGGAATGTTATCAGAAGCATCTCCTTGAAGACCCAAAATATCGGTAAGTTGCATCGGATTATCCAATTCCCAACGCTCACAAACTTCCTTTACTCCCCAAATCGCAGCAGGATTTCGACCAGCATAAGCAACTTTGTAAAAGAATATTTTTTCTTCCACAAGCTGTGCATAATCTTTATCAATCGTAACCATATAGACCTCAAAGCCTTCTCTAGCTGCTTTTTTGGCTAAAGTTCCGACAATATCATCAGCTTCAAAACCGTCCATTTTCAAAATAGGAATATTCAAACCTTCTAATAAGCGATTGATATAAGGTTTTGAAAGTGTAATGGCTTCTGGCTGTTTTTCTCTATGTGCTTTGTAGGCTTCAAAACGCTCGTGGCGAAAAGTAGGCTTCGAAGTATCGAAGGCAATGCCTATATGAGTAGGTTTTTCGTTTTGAAGAACGTCCCAAATAGAATTGGTAAAACCCAAAATTGCACCTGTATCAATTCCTGTAGAGGTCATTCTAGGATTTTTACTAAACGCAAAATGCGCTCTATAAATAAGTGCCATAGCATCAAGAAGAAATAATTTTTTGGGAGCGTTGGGAGTGGAAAGCATAAAACAAAGTCAGAAGTTAGAATTTAGAAGTTATACATACGTATTTGTAGGGAAAAGACACGTCTTTTCCTATTCTAGTTTTTTAATCAATTACAAAAATAGCTTTAAAATTTTAGTTTTCTTAATGATTTAATTATTCTTCACATGTCCATTCTAGAACACAAACATAAAAATTGAATGTTTTATCAACTTTATGCCCTTCTGCAAAATAACCAAAATCTAACCCTAAAAATGCGTTTTGTTTTGCCAATTCATTTAACAAAAAAGTATCTTCAAAAATATAACTCTCTTCATTTGATAGCTCAATCACAACCAAATGCCTACCCAAATCAGTCATATAACTATCGAAACCTTTCATATTATCTTTATTTGTCGTACCGAAAATAACAAGTTGGCTATTCTTTAAAAATGTATAATCTTCATTAAACTTCTTTGTGATTTCTAATAAAGAATCAAGTGAACCCACTTTTTTAGATGCATATAATTTATATTTTTTATAGGTTGGGAAAAATTCTATTCTTCTATTAATGGCTTTATTGGCTGCATTTTGTTTTCCCTCTAACACATTCGGAACAGTTGGATTATCTTTTCCAAAAGAATAAATAGGTAATCAACATTTATTAATACCTCTTTTTACTAAATATTGCTGTGTAGTATAAGCTCTTTGCCAACCCAAACGAATCGCATCTAAGGAATCTTTACATTCGTAGGCATCTGTATGCCCTCGTATATCAAGGCAAGAAGAAGGAGTATTATTTAAGTATTCTATTATTCTTTCTAATTCCTCTATTGATGAATCAACAAGTTCGGATTTTCCTGTATGAAAATTTATATTCGAAAAACTGGTAGCAAAACTCAAAAAACTACAAAAGCAAAACAGAAAAGTCAAAATATATTTTTTCATTTTTGATAGAATATTAAAGTAAAAATAGCTCTACACCCAAAGTTTAGCGAAGCTAAATATAAAAAATCAAAACCAATTTCATTTTCTTAGACGAATGGATAGAATTTTGGTAAATTAGCTTAATTATTACAAACCTACACATACAACACAAAAAAATAAAATTATGGCACTACTATTCAATTCCTTTAAAGACTGGCAAATCCATTGCGAAACGAACAACGAACCTTTATACAAATCTGTTTTAGATTACGAAAAAGACTTACGAGGAAAATCAGAAACACAAATTTTTGAAAACCTTAGCAAGGCTTTTGGCGTAATGAAAGATGCCGTCGAAACAGGACTTAAAGAAGAAATGATTTCTCGTTCTGGAATGATAAACAATGGTGCAAAAAAAGTGTATCGTTATCCTACGCCTGTTTTGTCGCTAGAATTTCAGCATTTGATAGCTCGTTCGTTGGCTGCAAAAGAAGTCAATTCGTGTATGGGACGTATTGTAGCTGCACCAACGGCAGGAGCTTCTGGAATTTTACCAGGGACACTTTACACGCTACAAGAAATTCATAATATAGAAGAGAGCAAGATTTTGGAAGGACTTTTAGTGGCTGCTGGAATTGCACTTATCATAGAACAAAATGCTTCTCTAGCTGGTGCCGTCGGTGGCTGTCAGGCTGAAACGGGAAGTGCTGCTGCAATGGCTTCTGGTGCGATGGTGTACTGTTTGGGAGGCGATATAAATCAAGTTTTTGGAGCTGTTGCGATTACGATTCAATGTATGTTGGGACTAGTTTGTGATCCTGTGGCTGGTCTTGTCGAAGTGCCTTGTGTGGTCAGAAATGCAAGTGCTGCTGCGATTGCTTTTTCTTCGGCTCAAATTTCGCTGGCTAATGTAAATGCTGTTATTCCTGTCGATGAATGTGTGGCAGCAATGGGAGAAATCGGTCAAAGTATGGAAAGTAGATACAAAGAAACGGCTTTAGGAGGTCTTGCAGCAACTACAACAGGACAGCAGATTTCAAAACGAGTTTTGATTCACGATATCGAAATGCTTCCAGATGAGGAGGAGGGGAATTAGGGGCGAGGGAATAGGGGCGAGAGGCGAGGGAATGAGGATTAGGAAAATGAAAATAAATTCAATTACAGTTATCAAAAATATGTCAAAAAATCATTTTTTTAAAAAAACATCTTGCCGTTTTTGGTGTCCTTACCAACAACATTTATACATCCTTTTATTCCTTTCTTTTTTTATTTTTTCATTCATTCCAAAACACGCTATGCACTTGAGCATTACGGAAATGGATTTTAAGGTAAAAGGAGAAAAAACGGAAATTCAAGTTTCTCATAAAATCTTTATTGATGATTTGGAAAATGCTCTTCGTAAGAATTATGAAACTACTTTTACGAAAAATAAACCTAATCTTTCTACAAAGACACAACATAAAGAAGTAGAAAAATACGTTTATGATTATCTCAAAAAATCAGTTGATGTAAAAATTGATTCTAAAAAAACAGAAATTAATTATATCGGAGTAGAGTTTGAAGGCGATGTTGTTTGGGTTTATGGAGTTATTGAAACAGATAAAGTTATCGCAGAAAAACAATCTATTTTTATAAAAAATATGATTTTGATGGATTTATTTGATGACCAAAGAAATATGCTTTATTTGACTAAAGAACAAGGAGAAAATAAAAACAAGGAATTTTTGAATTTTACGAATGATGAACGTACACAGACTATTAAATTCTGAAAATTCAACGAAAAGTTATTTTTTTTGAGTAAATAAAAATCTAAATTGGTTTTTGATTTTATTTTTTGATATATTTTGATTGTCGAAAACGAATATTATCAGAACTACTAGAAATTTAATGCAACTAACTATCATTTAATCTATGGAAAACGGAACTTCGAAACCCAACTTTTCAGGAAAAACATACAATCATGATCCACAAGAACGAACAGTCGCTTTAATGAGTGATGAAGAATACATAAACGAGCGTTTGGTTTCTCAAATGAATTGGTATGACAAAAAAAGTAGTGATAACAAACGAAAATATAAAAATATCAAGCGCACTGAATCAGTAATTGCTGCTCTTATTCCTGTCGTGATTACGTTTGGGGCTTTTCAGATAGTACAAGAAAATGGTTTGGGTGTTTACTTGCAAGTTACGGCTGCTTTGGCTGGTGTGGCTTTGGTAATTATGAATAGCTTTTTAGAACTTGATGAACACTACAAATTATGGAAAGAATATCGCCTGACGTGCGAAATGATGCGACATGAGCGTTATATGTACATGACACGCAGCGAACCCTACGATGAAGAAGATGCTTTTCCACGTCTGGTAGAAAAAATAGAAGCTATCTTGAATTCGGAAACGCAGCGTTGGAAACAGATTGATAAAAAAACAGAACGACAAGCCAAAAATCCTGTTCAAGAAGATGAAAAAATACACAATAAAAATACAAATTCTTTGAAAAATTAGAAAATCAATACTAAAAAATTGGTGGAAAAAACGAAGAATAGTAACTTACATTTAATTATAAAAAGATGCCAAAAGTATTTTTAGGAGGAACAGTAAACGGTTCGAAATGGAGAAATTATGTTATGCCTCGCCTCAACATAGACTATTTTGACCCAGTAGTTGAGGAATGGAACGATGAAGCTTACAGAAAAGAACTTCACGAAAGAGAACAGTGTGAGTACTGTTTGTACGTTCTTACTCCAATGATGAAAGGTGTTTATTCGATTGCCGAAGTAGTAGATGACTCTAATAAAAGACCTCAAAAAACGCTATTTTGTTTCCTTAATAAAGATGGAGATAAAGAATTTGATGCCGTTCAGGTAAAATCTATGATGGCAGTTACCAAAATGGTAGTCAGTAATGGTGCAAAACATTTTGATTCATTAGATGAATGTATTTCGTTTTTGAATACTGCTCCCAGAAAGATAAGACATGCTTCTCCTTTTAGATAAAAATTGTAAAAAAAAATTACAATAAATCGGATAGTAGAAAAATGAATTTTATATATTTAATTTTATTCAACTCAAATCAAAAAAAAATGCAAAACGACGAATTTTTAGATAAAGATTCCTTTTATTCAGAAGGAGGTTTTCAGGTTACTAATCGTGCAAAAGGATTTTTGGCTACGGCTGCCTTTTGGGGAAAAGTTGTATCTATTGCAGGATTTGTATCGGCTGCATTTACGGCTTTAGGAGGGTTAGTTGTTATGTTTTCTTTTGGTTCTTTGTTTTCTCAATTTTCTCAATTAGAACAACAAGCTGGTTCGATTTGCAGCTATAGGAGGAGTAGGACTTGGTCTTATCTACATGGTCACGGCTTTATTTATCTTCTTTCCTTCTTTATATTTATTCAATTTTTCTAGAAAAACACAAATATCTATACGCAATTCAGATAGTGTGGTATTAGAAACAGCCTTCGAAAACCTAAAATCTGTATTAAAATTTCAGGGAATAATAGTATTTATATTTATAGGTTTTTATGTTTTAGGTATTGTCGGAACATTAATGATAGCTGCTTTTTCGTAACACTATTTTATAAACAAAATAAAAAAGTTTTTCAATTAAAAATGGTTGGAAAACTTTTTTTGTGTAAAATAGCGTACTATATACAAAAATAAAATCTTTCAACTTTACAAAATAATGAACACAAAAGAACAAACTTTCAATATAATAAATCATTATAATTACGAACAATATAATTCTGTTTGGTGCAAAACAATTAATAGCCAAAAATTGAAGCCAAATAAAAATGATGACACCGTCCAAGCACTCATTCTAGAAAGTATTGAAACGATATGTATGAATTATACTTCTGAGAGTTTTACCTATAATTTTCAATGGAGAGAAGATAATTGGACTATTTCTACAGAAAATGAACACATAGATATTATAGATGAGATGATAAAATATTGTTTCATCTTTAGAGAACAAGAACGTCAAGAAGCAATACAAGAACGTAATATTTGGCTTTCTTATTTTGATGTAAATGGAATGAAAGAATATGAAAAAGCACCAGAAGAATTAAAAGAAAGAATAAATCTTGAACAGCATTATCAGCAGAGCTTCATAAATGAGAATGAAGAAGCCAAACCAGTTTTTGTGAAGCATAAAGAATTAAAAGATAATTTTTTGAATAATCTGTTCTCAGAAAACGTTCAGTTTTACTGCAATCATAATCTAGAAAAAACTAAGAAGAGTCTAATTGAAAAAGATAGAAAAAACGTTCCTGCTATTATTGGGATAGATAATGAAAGAGTAGGTTTGTTTTGGTTTAATTTTTAATAAATTTATTGCTAAATTGAGCTAAATTAGCAAAACTAAACAAACTTATTTATCCTATCCCACTAAAAAATAAAACAATGACTAAGCAAGATAAAGACTACGAGGACTACAAAAAAGAGCAAGAAAAAGAACCCAACGACTATCTGGAAGCCAACAAAAAAATGTGGAACTCGCTCACAGAAGCGCACCGAGATTCTAATTTTTATAATGTTGCACAATTCAAAAAAGATAGAAATTCGTTAAATTCTATCGAAATGAATGAAGTGGGAAATGTAAAAGGGAAATCGCTTTTACACCTTCAATGTCATTTTGGAATGGATACACTTTCTTGGGCAAATATGGGTGCAGAAGTTACAGGAATGGACATGTCAGACGCATCGATTGAGCTTGCTGGAGAGCTTAGCCGAGAAATCGAAACGCCTGCTAATTTTGTAGTTTCAGACGTTTATTCGCTTAGAGATAATTTGCAAGGCGAATTTGATATTGTTTTTACATCTTACGGTGCAATTGGCTGGCTACCCGATTTGAATAAATGGGCTGAAATAGTAGCTTCTTATATAAAAGAAGGTGGTTTTTTTTATATGGTAGAGTTTCATCCTGTTATTTATATGTACGAATGGGGAAATAATTTTGCTCTTCAATATTCATATTTTAATGAATCTTCAATTGTAGAAGAAGTAGAACAGTCTTACACAGGCGACAGACACAAACAAAAACAAGTTTCGTATTCTTGGAATCATTCTATTAGTGAAATCATAAATTCTTTGCTTGCACAAGGATTGCAACTAGAGTTTTTTAATGAATACGAATACAGTGTTTACAACTGTTTCCCAAACCTAAAAGAAATAGAGAAAGGTAAATTCCGTTTCAAACCTCCTTACGACAAACTTCCTCATACATTTTCATTGAAAGTAAGAAAGCCGTTTTCGAAGAAAAAAATAACTGGTAGAATTGATGTTTAACCAGTAACCAGTAAGTAACCAGTAATCAGTTAATTTCACCTACAGAGTAGCGCAACCTTTGTAGAAAATATTTGAATAAAAAATCAATAGGAGTGATATTTCTAAATAAACAAATAATTACCAAATTTTATTCTGTGTAATCGTCTTTTTTCCATAGAATAGGGTTTACAAACCATTTTATGGAAAAAGAAAACCATTATTTTTCGAAAACAAGTTTATATTCAGAAATTGGAAAATGTCACTCATATTGAAAAATAATCTCACAAATTAGGCAAATATCAAAAAATAGGTAACTTTGCCTTTGTATAAAAACAAAATAATCTAACATTTTTTTGTTTTTATGCGTTAGGCAATTAAATTAAAGTCTGTTTTGGAAAATTTTGAAACAACTTATAAGACCCAACTAGCCAATTTTACTATAAAAAATATGTCAAAAAATCTCGTCATTGTAGAATCTCCTGCCAAAGCAAAAACGATTGAAAATTATCTTGGAAAAGACTTTACAGTTACCTCAAGTTTCGGACACGTTCGGGATTTGGTAAAGTCTAATGATGCCATTGATGTCGAAAATAATTTTGCTCCTACTTATGTAGTTTCTAAAGATAAAGAAGATGTCATTCGTTCTCTTCGCAAACTTGCAAAAAACGCAGAAACAGTTTGGCTGGCGACAGATGATGACCGAGAAGGAGAAGCAATTTCGTGGCACTTAAAGGAAGCTCTAAATCTTGATGAGAAAAATATAAAACGTATTATTTTTAGAGAAATTACTAAAACGGCTATCCTAAATGCCATTCAGAATCCAAGAACGATTGATGATGATTTGGTAAATGCTCAACAGGCGAGGCGTATTTTGGATAGATTGGTAGGTTTTGAGCTTTCTCCAGTTCTTTGGAAAAAAGTAAAATATGGACTCTCAGCAGGACGTGTACAGTCGGCAGCCGTTCGTGTTGTGGTGGAAAGAGAGCGAGAAATTGATGAATTTAATTCAAAGGGATTTTATAAAATAGATGCTACTTTTGATGTAGAAGACGGCAAAAAACTAAGTGCAGAACTCTCAAAGCGTTTAGATGAAAAAACAAAAGCACAGCAGTTTTTGGAAAGTTGTGTAGCTGCAACCTTTAAGATTGATAATTTAGAGAAAAAACCAGCCAAAAAATCTCCTGCTGCTCCTTTTACTACTTCAACATTGCAACAAGAAGCGAGTAGAAAATTAGGTTTTTCGGTTTCTCAAACCATGATGGTTGCTCAAAGATTGTACGAAGCAGGACATATTTCGTATATGCGTACCGATTCGGTCAATCTTTCAGTAGAAGCTCGTCAGAATGCAGCAGCAGAAATTGAAGTCGCTTATGGTCCTGAATATGCAAAGAACCGTACTTATAAAACAAAATCAAATTCGGCACAAGAAGCTCACGAAGCCATTCGACCTACTAATTTTGCTAACCGTCAGCCCGTTTCGGACAATCAGCAACAAAGGCTTTATGATTTGATTTGGAAACGTGCTATCGCTTCTCAAATGTCAGATGCAAAACTAGAGCGAACACTTGTAACGATAGGAATTACAAAAGGCAGTAAAAAATTAAAAGATACGCTAAAAGCAACAGGCGAAATAATTATTTTTGAAGGTTTTTTGAAAGTCTATTTAGAATCAAAAGATGATGAAGATGACGACGAAAACAGCGAAACAAAAGGCGTGTTACCTCCTTTAAAAATTGGACAAGAATTAGATTTAGAAGTAATGACAGCTACCGAACGCTTTACTCGTCCGAAGGCTCGTTATACAGAAGCATCGCTTGTAAAGGAACTAGAAGAATTGGGAATTGGTCGTCCTTCTACGTATGCACCAACTATTTCAACGATTCAAAAACGTGAATATGTAATTAAAGAAGCTAGAGATGGAACGGTAAGGGAATATTCTGTCTTGACTTTGAAGAAAGATAAAATTACAAGTAAAATAAAAACAGAAAATACAGGGGCAGAAAAAAACAAACTCTTTCCTACTAATATGGGAATGGTAGTAAATGATTTTTTGGTAGGTAATTTTCCAGATATTATTAATCTCTCTTTTACAGCACAAGTAGAAGCCGAATTTGATAAAATTGCTGAAGGAAACTTGCAATGGGAGAAAATGTTGAAATCTTTTTACGGACAATTCCACCCACAAGTAGTCAAAGTAGCCGAAGATGGAGAGTACGCCAGCACAGCTAGAGAGTTGGGGAAAGACCCAAAAACAGGAAGAACAATTCAGACACGAATGGGGCGTTATGGTGCAATTGTAGAAAAATTACCATTAGACCCAGAAGACAAAGAACAAAAATCTGAATTTGCATCTCTTTTGAAAGGGCAATATTTAGATAAAGTTACGCTAGAAGATGCTTTAGAACTTTTCAAGTTACCTCGTGATGTAGGAATGTTTGAAGATAAAAAAGTAGTGGCTGCAATTGGTCGTTTTGGTCCTTATATTCGCCACGATAGCAAATTTGTTTCTATTCCCAAAGAAGAAGATCCACTCACAATAAATGAGGAACGAGCTATCGAACTAATAAAAGAAAAACGAGAAAAAGATGCGAAGAAAATCATCAAAGTTTTTCCAGAAAATGAAGAAGTGCGTGTCTTGAATGGGCGTTGGGGAGCTTATATTGCCGTTGGAAAACAGAATGTAAAGATTCCAAAAGATTTGGAAATCGAACCTGTTGATCTGACTTTAGCGAAATGCTTAGAGCTTGCAGAAGCTGCGCCAGAGAAAAAAGGTAGGTATGCCAAAAAAACAGCTACCACAACTAAAAAAGCTCCTGCTAAGAAGAAAACAACAACTAAAAAAGCGACTACCAAAAAGGCTACAACAGCAAAAAAAGCTACAACAAAAACAACAACAGCTAAAAAGCCATCAGCTAAGAAAGCGACAACCAAAAAGCCAGCTACACCAACCAGAATTACTCCTAAAAAACCTGCTGCAAAAAAGAAAACAGATTAAATTTTAGTCTTTTTCTTGATTTTTGATGAAATTTTAAAACCACCTTCGAAACTCTATTTTTTTTTGAAGGTGGTTTTTCTTAAAAATTTTGTGTTACTGTTCTCTAAGAATTTGGTTAATAATCACTCTTTCAAAAATAGAATTAATCAAAGCTAAAGACGAACTCTTTTGGTGTAATTTTGGAATATAAATTATCAAATAATAGACTTTTATAACTATTTTTTTGAATTATTAGAAGCTCCATATACTTGAAAAATAAGTATCTTTGCTAAAATTGAAGAACAAAAAGAATCAATTACCACCTGTTAAAGCAGGGTTTTGTAGTAGAATTAGCTTCGTTGTTCTCCGAAATATGTTTCATATTAAAAATTCAATTTGATAAATCAAATTATTATATTTAAACGACGTAATTTGTCAAGCCGAAAAATTATATTACTTAAAGCAGCTAAGCTAATCAAAAGTTACACCTACAACTTATTGATTATCAGTTAGTTAAAGATTAAATAAGAGTAATTTGTTTAGTTTACGTTTTTAAAACATTCAATTATGAAAAAGCAAAATTTTATCTATTCTTTTTTAGTAGTTCTGTTTGGTATAGTTTGTTTTTCATTTATAATAAATTCAGAAATAAATTCAGATAAAAACAAGCAAGAGTATAATTTTTCTAAAATTACTTTACTAGATAAAAATGAACTAATTGAACTGACAAAAAAAGAAGATGATTCGTTGCATATAATTAACTTTTGGGCTACTTGGTGCGCTCCCTGTGTCCGTGAACTTCCTTATTTTGATGCTGCTTATAGAAGATATGATAGCATAGAAAGTAAGATTTCAATGAAACTCATCAGTATGGATTTTGAGGAAGATTTGGAAAAGCGAGTAATTCCATTCTTTCAGCGAAAAAGTTTTTCAAATTATGCAATGAATAAGTATTTAGTTACGTCTATGGATTATGACAACTGGATGCCCAAAATAGATAAAGACTGGTCGGGTTCTATTCCTGCAACGCTTTTTTATAATAAAATAAGAAATATCTATCATTTTCATGAAGGCGATTATGAAAATAAAGAAGAATTATATCATACTATTGATTCCCTTTCAACGTTATAATTCAATTCGGTTGTGTAGTAAAATTAGCTTCGCTGTTCTTCGGAATGTGTTTCTCTTAAGAAAACAAATTTGATAAATCAAATTGCTACGTTTAAAGCCGAAAAGTTCTACACAAAAATTCTACATTCAATTATCTAAATAACTCAAAAACTCTCTCAACTTCTTAAACTTTCAAAATTATGAATTACAACAAAATTTTTACTTCTCTTTCTATGTTAGTAGCAGTTTTTGCTATTGCTTTTTTGTTTACGGCTGCAACTGATAAAACTGGTTATACAGTTGGCGATGAAGCAAAAGACTTTAATCTCAAAAATATCGATGGCAAAATGATTTCACTTGCTAGTATTGAAGATGCGAAAGGCTACATTATTACTTTTACGTGTAATCATTGTCCGTATGCAAAATTATATGAAGACCGTTTGGTTTCTTTACATAATGAATTTGCAGAAAAAGGGTATCCCATAATTGCTATTAATCCAAATGTATCGACAACGGAAGCTGACAATTTTGAAGCAATGATTGAACGTGCAGAAGAAAAATCATTTCCTTTTGTTTATCTTTCAGATGAAGACCAAAGCATTGCAAAAACGTATGGCGCAACCAAAACTCCTCACGTTTATGTGTTGAGTAAAAATAATGGAAAATTGAAAGTAGAATATATTGGTGCCATCGATGACAATCCGAAAACTGCAGATGAAGTAACAGAAACGTATGTAGCTGATGCAGTAAACGCTCTTTTGGCTGGTAAAAAAATAGATAAGAAAGAAGCTAAAGCTGTTGGTTGTTCTATCAAATGGAAAAAGTAATTTTATAATTATCTTTTTCAACAAAAACAAAAATCCTTGCATAAATTTTTATACAAGGATTTTTTCGTGACTAATAAATTACGGTTTTTATCTAAAATCAGACCTTCTATTGTCTTTGTTTTCGGCAAAAGAAATAATAGTTCTATTTTCTTTAGATTTGGGTTTTTTCAAATTAGCAACCACTTGGTCAAGGTATTTTTCAGCCTTTTCTAAGCTCTTAAATTTGGTGCTTGGCATTCCAGAACGCTCTACAATATGGCTTGACTGCAAATCTGCAATATCATTAGTAGCCATTACTTCGGCAACTTCTACAAGTCCGTTTTCGGTAAGAAAAGATTGAACTTTTTCTTGTAGCTTTTCCATTTCTTTGGTCTGAATGCCCATTGTACGAACATCTGAAAGAACGGTAAAATTATTATCTACTTGAGAAACAGCTTCTTTCCAATCTTCTACAAAATAAGGAATCGCAGCTAGATTGCTTATCCGACCTGTGATATCAAAGTAAATTCTGTTCTTAGAAGTATTTGTATATAATTTGTAATATTTGTTTTCTTTAATAAGAGTTTTCATATTAAAAGAATTTAGTAAGTAATTTTGAGTAAACACTTTATCGTTGTTTGGTAAAATACAGCAGTAAGATTTTTTCAAGCTTTGTGAGATAAAATAAATATGAAGGTTAAACAAATCTTTTATTATGTAAAACCTATTAAGTTAAATTAGACAACTCTATTATTAACTCTTATACAAATATACGATTTGTTTAATAGATTACGAAACTTAAATTCATAAAAGTTGTCTTTATTTGCAGAAGCTAATACAATTAGATTTCAGAATAATGGCACTAAAAACTCTTCGTATAATTTTACACGAAGAGTTCTGTATTTTATAATTTAAAGAAAAAGTATCCATTTGTTTAATCAACCTATCTAATCAACACAATTTCATCACTAATTACTTCTGATTCGTTTCCTGCATCGTCTTTGAATTTTATGAAAACGCTTTTCTTACCATTATCTCCTGTCAAACGCCAATCACTCACTAATTCTTCATACGGCAACCAACGCCCTCCTCTAAAATTATCTATATTCGAAATCATCATATATTTTGCGTCTTCTGCTTTTATGGTAAGCTCCACAATTCCGTCGATATGTCTTGAAGTCTGATCACCTCCGTTTATTGTAATGCTCATATTTGAGGGAGGAGTAGAATCTACATCTATGGAAGCCGAAACAACACTCGTTTCATTTTTTGCATTATCTCTAAATTTTGCATAGAGTTTTTTCTCTCCATCGCCATCAGAAAGTTTCCACTTAAAATATTTTTTGATAGGCTGCCATTCTTGTCCTTCAAAAGTTTCGTTATCTGCCACCATCATTTCGGTCGCTCCACCTGCCGTAAGTGTAAGCTGAACTTCTGCTGCTTGTTTTGTGAGAGCTGGCTCACCACTATTTATCAAAATGGAAGGACGAACAGCGACCTTGTGTGTCTAACGTTACTTTATCAAAAACTACTTCCGAAATATTTCCAGAACGGTCACGATATTTAGCAAAAACCATTTTTACTCCATCTAATTTGCTCCCTAATTGCCAGTCCTCTATTTCAGGCGTAATAAGTTGCCAACGCTGACGATAAAAAGAACGATGATTCGAAACCATTACATAATAACGCTTATCTGTTTCTTCGGCACCTACAAAAAGTTTTACGAGTTGTGTTGAATCTTTTATTGCTTCTCCTTCCACATCTATTTTTACTTTTGGGTTTTGGGGTGGAGTCATGTCCAAATGAATATCTGCTACTACCATTGCCATCATATTTGCTTTGGCATCTTTAAAACGAACATATACTTTTTGGTCGCCATCTTCTGGGATTATTTTCCAACCATAAACAGTAGGCTGATACGGAATCCAATGTGCATCTATAAAGTCTTGACGGTTACTGATTTGCATCTGCGAAACATCAAAGGCTGCAATCTGAAGCGTAACAAAAGGAGTTCTGGTATAATGACTTCCTTTGTTAATGGTAAGCCTATTGGTAGAATCTTTTTTGAAATTAAATTGAGCTTGTGCAGCAGTAGAAACAAAGAAAAAAGAAAGTAGAAAAATGCAACTTGCTAGAAATTTTTTTGACTTAAAATAAGTAAAGGAAAAATAAAAACTAGAAGTAGAGCGAGATAATGAGCTGCAATTTATCATTTTATACTATTTATTAATAATCAGTTTTATAGAAAGTTGTTTTTGATGTGTCTTTTATAGGATATTTTCTTGATAGAGATTTACTTATAAATTCCCTAAAAGTATGCCAAAATTACTAAAAACAAGCAGATAAAGAGTTGATTATTTTAGTTTTGAGCAATCAAGTTTAGCTATAACGAATGATTTGGCACTACTATATATTTTCAATGATTTATTTGATAAAATCACAAACTCCCCAAAAGTTTCAAAATACCAATAAAATAAAGATAAATAATAACTTCCGAAATTTGCTGTGTAGCTCCCAAACAGTCGCCTGTATATCCACCAATCCACTTTTTGAAATAATAACCCAAATATAATTTTAATGCAAAAAGTGGCGCAATAACCAATGCACCAACTGCCCAAGGAGAAAAAAGAAAAATAGGCAAAAACCCAAAAATGGCACTAACGATAATTTCGGTAGAAGAAAGTTGTTTTGCAATCGGCTTTACTTTACTAGACAAATCTTCACGAGCATATTGGTGTGTATAAACAAAAGTAAGTGCAGTAAAACGGCTCAAACTATGTGCTATCAAAAAAATTATCCAAAAAGAATTATGATAACTAGCATTCATAAACTCAAAAAGAGTAAGCAAAGCTACATACTTGAGAAGCAGTAGAAGAGCCGTTCCGATCATTCCATACGCTCCAATCCTAGAATCTTTCATTATTTCTAAGATTTTGAGCTTTTCCCAGCCTCCACCAAAACCATCACAGACATCGGCAAAACCATCTTCGTGAAAAGCTCCCGTCATCAAAATAGTAGCAATCATACTCAAAATAATAGCGACAGGAGAAGAAAACAAAAACTCACTTCCAAGAAAAATAAGCACACCAAATCCACCAACAAGCCAGCCAATAAAAGGAAAATAAATAGATGATTTGTTGAGCTGCTCATCACTATACCCAACCCATTTTGGAACAGGAATACGAGTATAAAACATAAGTGCAGTCAAGAAAAGCCTTAATTGATAGTGGAAAAAGGGAATTAGAGATTGAAAGGTAGAGAATAGGGAGTGGAGATTGAATTTCATGAAGCAAATTTAAACATTAGATTTTAGAAGTCAACATGAATGACATTTTAAAAAACATAAATAATTGCCAAACTTTGTTCTGTGCAATGGTTTGCGAACCTAGTGCTATGGAAAAATGACATTAATAAATCAACCGTGATAACCTTTAATATTCTTATTCCATCGAAAAACTCAAAAAATATTCAACAAAATAGGACATTTTTTAGTATTTTTACTATCTTAATAAAGAACCAGCACATCACATTAATATAGAATTTCTAATTAGTATGGACTTCAAACTTACACCTGAAATAGAAGAAAAGATAAAATTACTAGCTCTCAAATACGACTCAATGGGGCAAGATTTAACGTCCTATTTAGATGGTTTGTTGTATGCAAATTACCTTACTTATTGGGATTATATCCATTTAGATACACTTTTGAGCCTTCAAGACCCAAAAACAGACTTTCCTGATGAAACTATTTTTATTACGTATCACCAAATAACAGAGCTTTATTTTAAGCTCATTATGCACGAACTTGATCAAGTAAGTTGGCTAAAAGATAGTAACGGAAAAGTGTTTTTAGAGAAAGTAAGACGTGTAAATCGCTATTTCAGGCATTTAGTAAACTCGTTTGAAATAATGGTAGAAGGAATGGATTATGGCGAATTTTTGAAATTCAGAATGTCGTTGCTTCCTGCAAGTGGGTTTCAGTCTGCACAGTACCGTCAGATAGAAATTTTGAGTACAGACTTTCGCTTTTTGGTAGAACCTAGCCAAAGAGATTTGTTTGATGAACATTCACGCATTGAGGAAATGTTTGGGTATGCCTATTGGAAACGAGGAGCAATAGAAACTGAATCGGGACATAAAACGCTTACTTTACGTCAGTTTGAACGAAAATATTCAGAGGATTTATTGAAACTAACCAAACGCTGTCGAACTCGTAACTTATGGTTTATTTTTTCTAATCGTCTGCAAGATTCGAATTTGAAAGACAAGATTATAGAAGAACTTCGCACACTCGACGCACTCATAAATATAGATTGGCGACTTGCCCACTTTCAGGCTGCCGTTCGATATTTGAATAAAGATACGCAGGCTATTTCGGCAACAGGAGGCACAAATTGGCAAAAATACCTTCCTCCAAGATTTCAAAGACAGGTTTTTTATCCTTCTCTTTGGAGCGAAGAAGAACTGGAAAATTGGGGCAAATCGTGGGTCGTTCAGCACGTCGGTTCTCGTACTCGTGTTACTGCGCCCTCGCCTTCAGATAGCTTTGCTTCGCAAGGAAAATCAAAAGAAGAGCCTAATTCTACAAATAACCCTGCTATTAGTACAGATTACAAGGCAAACCAGAAAAAGAAAGAGGAAAGTAACGAAGGTAAAAATGGAGAAAGCAAATAAGATAAAATTGTGTCTTTATCTAAAAAAAATAGAGTTGTGATTAGTAACCTAAAAAATATTTTTGTTACCTTTGCAGCCATAAAATTTTACTCATTAAGAGTTATCACGGTTAACTTAGTAATATTCATTTTTCCATAGCACAGGGTTTGCAAACCCTGTGCTATGGAAAAATAAGACCGTTTTACTTTTCTATAACTGATTGATTACTAGACCTGTAAATAACCGTGATAACGTTTATTAAGAGTAACTATTTTGAAAGAATAAAGAAATATCAAACAAATTTTTGTTCTTTAAAGCCCTAAGAAACTCTGAAACTCTAAGGATTTTGAAGATTTAGGATTTAAAAAAATCAAACATAACATCAAAATGGCAAAAGCAACAGACAAAGATTCAATAAAAGCAAAAGCGAAAGCAGAAACTAAAGCAGGAGAAAAAACTCAACCACAAGAAATCAATCCAGATATAGAAGCTGGAACAGAACAGTTTTACAAAACTGTAGAAGCCGACCGTTTGCAACAAAGTATCTTAGAAGTAAGCGAAAATAAAGGGTTGAGAAACATCGTTTTTGGTGTTTTGGGTTTGATAGCTCTTGCCGTAATAGGTATTTTTGTGTGGCAATGGTATGTAGAGCAGCAAGAAGTAAAAGCACAAAAAGAACTTTTCGCAGCTCAATTTTACTTTGAAAACGATTCTTTGAGTGCTGCCTTGAAAGGCGACGGAACGAGTGCAGGTGTTGAAAAAATTGCTGAAGAGTATTCTATGACAAAAGCAGGCGATTTGGCTGCCTTTTATGCAGGAGTAGCTTATCTTAAAGAAGGAAAATTCAATGAAGCGATTGAAAGTTTGGAAGAGTTTGATGCCGATGATTATTTAGTTCAAGCTAGAGCTTATTCTTTAATTGGAGATGCGTATATGGAACTTGACAAATTAGATGATGCAATAACTTACTATAAAAAAGCGTCAAATCATTCTCCAAATGACTTTTTTACACCAGAATATTTGATGAAATTAGGTTTGGCGTATGAACTCAAAAACGATTATTCAATGGCTGCACAAGCTTACGAAACAATTGTAGAAAAACATACAAAATCAGATATGGTAAATAAAGCAAAGCGTGCCTTAGGGCGTGCTGAAAGTATGAAAGCTAAAAAAGCTGCTTAATATTTATCTGTAAATCGTTATTTATTGAAAACTCCTTTTAATTCTTTTTGGAATTGAAAGGAGTTTTTTTGGTTATCAAAGATAATCTTTCATCTTTTGAATTATTTCATGCTTTATATCTTTCCAATCTATTGGTTTTATCATGATTGGATTAGGTTGTAAATCTGCATCCTCAAAATAAATCATACTTTTGAATATAGCATCGGAATTGTTCTTTTGGAATATTAAATAAATAACTACAAAAATTTAATGTCTTTTTATCTAAAAAACGAATTTCCATTACTTCTTTTTTTATTTGTTCTGAACTATAGTGTTTTTTTAATTCAAACCACTCTGATAAATTACCTCTCGTTAGTACTCGTTCTATTACAAAACGAATATGTTTTTGATAACCTATTGTTTCATAGTCAATATCCCAAAATAAGGTTTTGTTTAGTTTCATAATTGAGTTTTGTTTGTACGTAGTACTAGTTTCTGAATGTTGTAAAGTAAATCATAATCGCTGCATCAAAACCTCCACTTGTTCTTTTTTCCAACTGGCAAAAGTTCCTGCCAAAATATGTTTCCTTGCCTGTCCAACCAAATGAAGATAAAAAGATAAATTATGTGTAGAAGCAATATAAGCTCCCAAAATTTCATTGGCTCTGTTCAAATGTCTTAAATAGGATTTTGAATAGGTAGTACTGACATGACAATCCAAACCATCATCTAAAACACTAAAATCTTTTTCCCATTTCTTATTTTTGATATTAATAATTCCTTTCGTCGTAAAAAGCATTCCATTTCGTGCATTCCTTGTAGGCATCACGCAATCAAACATATCTACACCTAAAGCAATTCCTTCCAAAATATTAGCTGGCGTTCCTACTCCCATCAAATAACGAGGTTTATCTTTTGGCAAAATATCACAAACAAGCTCCGTAAATTCATACATTTTTTCGGCAGGTTCGCCTACTGAAAGTCCACCGATTGCATTTCCATCTCGGTTTTGTTCTGCAACAAATTCGGCAGAAGCTCTACGCAAATCTTTGTAGGTACTTCCCTGTACAATCGGAAAAAGTGTTTGCTTGTATCCATATTTTCCTTCTGTAGAATCAAAACGATTAATGCAGCGAGTAAGCCAACGATGAGTCATTTCCATTGATTTTTTGGCGTACTCATAATCAGAAGGATAGGGAGGACATTCATCAAAAGCCATAATAATATCTGCACCAATGGTGCGCTGAATATCCATTACATATTCAGGTGTAAAATTAAGTTTTGAGCCGTCAATGTGCGAACTAAAAATTACGCCTTCTTCTTTTATCTTACGAATCTGTCCTAAAGAATAAACTTGATAACCACCACTATCCGTAAGAATCGGTCTGTCCCAATTCATAAATTTATGTAATCCACCTGCTGCTTCCAGTACTTCTGTATTTGGTCGCAAGTACAAATGATAGGTATTTCCCAAAATAATTTGAGCCTTTACTTGTTCTTTTAATGCTTCTGGTGGAACACCTTTTACAGTTCCTAATGTACCAACAGGCATAAAAATAGGAGTTTGAATTTGTCCGTGTGCTGTCGTGATTGTTCCTGCTCGTGCAGAAGTTTCTTTGTCGGTAGTGTGTAATTCGAATTTCATTGAATCTCTTATATAAATCTGATAGAAAAATCTTCTTATTTTTTAGTCGTGCAAGTTCGTTAAAAATCAAGATTGTATCAAATTGTATTTTTATATTATTTATCTTTTGTAAGGAACTTTTAAGTCAGCGAAGCTAAAACAGCCTGCTTTTACCTAAATATATTGTACATCTTTTAATCGAAATATCTCATTTATACAGACTAGGAAGCCAGTAATACGTAATTACTATTTATTCGTTTCGTATATTCGTGTTTTATCGTAATTACATTACCATTCACAATTAAACTAAAATGGATTATTTACCACCAGAATTACTACCAGTATTAGAAAATTATGCGTTAAATCATTCTCAAGAAGAATTGCCTGTTTTAAAGGAATTAGATAGACAAACAAATTTGAGAGCAAACAAACCTCGTATGTTGTCTGGGCATTTACAGGGAAATTTTTTACAACTTATTTCAAGATTAGTACAGCCCAAACGCATTCTTGAAATTGGAACTTATACAGGATATTCAGCCATTTGTTTGGCGCAAGGTTTACAAGAAAATGGAGTTTTGCATACCATTGATAACAATGCAGAACAAGAAAGCATTACGAGAGAATTTATAGAAAAAGCAGGTTTGGAACATAAAATTAAACTTCACTTGGGAAATGCTGCCGAAATTATTCCGACTCTATTAGAAGATAATAGTTTAGAAAATGAAAAATGGGATTTAGTTTTCATTGATGCCGATAAGTCAAATTATAGTTTGTATTACGATTTAGTTTTTGATAAAGTAAGAAAGGGAGGAATAATAATCGCTGATAATGTTCTTTGGAGTGGAAAAGTTTTGACTCCTACAGATGAGCTAAAGAAAAATGATAAAGATACGCCAGCATTAGTAGAGTACAATCAAAAAAATTATCAAGACAAGCGTACTTTTAACGTGCTTTTACCGTTGCGTGACGGACTAATGATGGCGATAAAAGAGTAAGCACAGACGAGAGAAAGATAAATTTAACTTTTTAAAGATAATTTACGTACTAGGTAATACCAACTACTGAAACTATTCTCACTAACTTACTCTATGCCTACTAAGCTTCCTACCAAAACGATTTGTCTTAATTGTGATTTTGAAGTCAAGACGGAAAACAAATATTGTCCGAATTGTGGACAAGAAAATGCTGATAAACGTATTTCTTTAAAGCTCTTGTTAAAGGATTCTTTTGAAACTGCTTTTAATTTTGAAGCAAGGTTTTTTCAAACGATTCCTTATTTTCTGTTTTATCCAGGAAAATTAACCAATGAATTTTTGGAAGGGAAACGAGTGCGTTATATGCACCCATTCAAAATATATCTGCTTTCTAGTATTTTGTTTTTTTTCGTTGTAATAAAATTATTTACGCCAGCACTTGAAAAGTCATTTAGAAATATTGATGCAAAAGTGAATGAAGATTCAGATCTTGTTATTCATGTAGGAAACTCTGATTCCAAGAAAGAAAACAAAAAAGAAAAAACCGTTTTGGACGACCTAGAAACTGGCTTTGACAATTACGAAGAACCTGTTAACTTGGATGATTCTCTTTCTGATAAAGTTTTAAAAAAAATTACTCAAAAACAGATAATTATAAGAGATTCTTTATCGAAAGTACTTGCATCTCTAGAAAAAGGAGAATTAAACGATTCGACGATAAATATAGATTCGCTGCAAAATCTAGTTCAGGATAGTGCAGTTTTGGCAGAAACTATTTTACTTTTTGATAAACAGGTACAAGAAGGAGGAAGTTCGTTTCGGAAATTTTATCGTATGATTCAAGACAGAAAAGTAACTCCACAAGAATTGTTAGATTCAATTAATAGCGACAATAACGGAAGTACTATGAACCTATACGCAGCAGAACAGTTATTGAAAATAGGAAGAAACGATCCAGCCATTTTTTTAGCAAATATCATTAATAATATTGGTACAATTATGTTTGTTACTTTGCCTTTGCTTGCATTCTGTTTTTTGCCTTTTTATCTTCGTAGGAAAAAATACTACATAGACCACCTTATTTTTACCCTTCATTTGCAATCCTTTACCTTTATTATTTTGACTTTATCAGCGATATTTTTCCATTGGAATCTTTATTCGTTGTGTATTATTTTAGGCATTTTGTTGATAGTTTATGTTTGGTTTGCCTTCAAAAAAGTATATAAACAGGGATTTTGGAAAACAACTATAAAAGCGAACATTATTTCATTTCTTTATTTCAATATAATTGTGCTTATGCTTTCTATCAATCTTATTTATTCTTTCTTTATGTTTTAAAAATCATCTTCAAATTCCATCAAAAAAAGTTCGTAAGCAGATTTGAGTTCTTGAAACGATTTTAAAGTAACTTTATCTATTTCTTGATTTTGATTTTTAGAATCTTGAATTACTTTTTCACACATCTCAATTCCTTTTAAATAGACCTCATTAGCTTTTTTATATTCTTCCAAACTGGCATATAATGCTGCTGCATGATAATAAGTAGGAATATAATCCGAATGATTTTGAAGTAAATTTTCAAAATAATTTAGTGCTTTTTGAGCATCTATTTTTAGATATTCGGTAGCAAGAGCATAAATTAAAAATGGATCATTTGGTTCTTTTTCTGAAAACTCTAAAAGCTGTTTTAAACGTTCCATTTTTTAATAGTGATTAATTTTTAGTAAATGATTAATTGAATGCGAATTTAGTTATTTTTGATTCTATTATCTTCGAATTTTTCGTAAAAAAATAACAAGTAATTTAAACATTCATCTCAAAAATTGATTTTCCCTATTTCCTATTTCCTATTTCCTATTTCCTATTTCCTATTTCCTATTTCCTATTTCCTATTTCCTATTCCTTAATTTTATGCAAAGAGAAAAAGATTACTTAAAAAAGAAAATTGATAAAGTAGCCCAAATGCTGGCAGAACTTTTATCAAAGGTAACAAAAACAGAATTTGCTTTTACAAAAGAAGAGTTTGCTGTAGAATTTGATAAAATTCTGACAGAAGAAAAAAAATTACCTCTTTCAGTCCTTTTAGAAATGGAAGAGCAAGATTTTGTAAAAAATCTGAAAGAAAAACATGAGTTTACTCCAAAACAGATTTATGTACTAGCTGATTTGTTGTATCAATATTCTCAAAACTTTGATAATTGTCCAACTAATGTAAACGGCAAAGTAGTAGCTTTGTATGAAAATTGTATAACAGAAGGAATTGCACTTTCTTTAGATAAATATAAATTAATAGATAGTTTGAAAAGTAAAATGTAATTCAAATGTAGCGTAGGCTTTAGCCTGCGAAAACGTACCCTATTTTTTAAAGTACAGTTTCAGATTTCAAAAAATGAATAAAAACGCAGAATTAAACACCAAAAAATGGTTTGAAGAGTGGATTTTAAAATTAAATCTTTGTCCATTTGCTTATGCTGTTCACGCAAAGAAAGAAATTCGTTTTGAAGTAGAAGAAAGCAACGATTTTAAAAAGTGTGTACAAAAAGCTGTTTCAGAAATTGAATTTTTGATAGAACACGATTCAGATTCACATGCAGAAGATGAAATACTAGAAGATGACACCGAATGTTATATCGATACAACACTTCTTATTTTCCCAAACCAAACTAACTTTAAAGATTCCTTTGAAGATTTTCTGGACTTTGTGGCTTTAATAGAATTATATTTAGAACAAAACGAACTGGATTCTGAATTTCAACTTGTTGCTTTTCATCCTAATTTTATTTTTGAAGTAGAAAAACTTAACTCAAAAAGTCATTATACAAACCGTTCTCCTTATCCTACGTTACATATTTTGAGAGAAAAAAGTGTGCAAAAAGCAACAGAAGATTTTGGAAATGTGGCATTGATTCCTCAAAAAAATATAGAAAAATTAGAGAAAATGAAAGAAGAAGATTTTGAATGGTTGAAATCATTTCAAAAATAAATCAAAGAATGTAGCAATTTGATTTATCAAATTATAAGTTTTATTGTAGATTAATCGCATCTAGTTATACGTTTTTTTGGTTTTTAGCTGCGTAGCTGCGTAATGTTTGTAGAATTAACGTGATTAAAGTCCGTTTTACCGAATAAATTTTATAGTGTAGTTTGATTTCTTTACTTTTGTAGTACAATTTTATAGTAAAAAAGTTCAATAGTTTTAATTATGTACGGCTCTTCTTCCTCTTCTCGTTCTGCGTATTCTCAAATTGATTGGATGACAATTTTGTTGTTTTTTGGTCTTGTTACTTGGGGTTGGTTTAGTATTTATGCAGCCATTTACGATGCAGAAAAAACCTATACTATTACAGAATTTTTGTTCAAAACCAATGCAGGAAAACAAATTATCTGGATTGGAGTAGCTACACTATTAGCTTTTGTCTTGACACTTTTAGATGTTCGGCTTTTTGCTTCTGTTTCTCCTTTTTTTTATATTGGAACGATGGCACTTTTAGTAGGTGTTTTGCTTTTTGGAAGGGAAGTAGCAGGCTCAAAGTCGTGGTTTGATTTTGGAGGAATTAGATTCCAACCTGCCGAACTTGCCAAAGTAGGAACGGCTCTTATGATAGCTTATTTTCTGGGAAACAAGCGTGTTAGTGCTGATAAATGGAAATACATAGGTGTTTTGATGGGTATTATTGGTATTCCTGCTGTGCTTACAATTTTGCAAGGCGATACAGGTTCGGCAATGGTTTTTGCTAGTTTTTTTCTTGTATTTTACCGTGAAGGATTGCCTTCTTTTATTATGGTAGCTGGTCTTTCTGCCATTTTGCTTTTGGTGGCTACGCTTGTTATGCTTTCCGATTTATGGGGACTTATGCAGCGAATAATTGTTATTGGTGGAACAATTTTACTTCTCATTCAGCTCATAGATTTTTTTAGAAGGCGAGCCGAAGACCGTCCGAAATGGTTTGTTTTTATCATAGAAATTGGGCTTAATGTAATTTTGGTTACTATTCCTTGGTGGCTTCCTATTCAAGAATATCAATCTGAAGAACAGGTTGCCCTTATCAATTCGGAATCATTTAGACAAAATTTGATGTGGTTAGGTGGTGTTTTTACTATTTGGTTATTTATCAAAGGAATTTTTTCAATCACAATAGACAAAAAATACAAACCTGTTTGGCTCGTTGGTTTTATCGTAATGGCTGCTGTGGCGATTGTAGGTGGATTAGACTTTTTCGTAAAAGACGTTTTGAAAGAATATCAGCGCAAAAGATTAGAGGTTCTGGTCGACCCAACACAGGGAAAACAAGACTTCGGCTGGCAGGTATATAACTCAAAAAGTGCCATTAGTTCAGGAGGACTTACAGGAAAAGGATTTTTAGAAGGTACGCACACAAAATTAAATTACGTTCCAGACCAAAGTACCGATTTTATTTATTGTACAATTGGAGAAGAACAAGGCTGGGTAGGAAGTTTTGGTGTTTTGGTGTTATTTGTATTACTGTTCTTTAGACTTATTCACGTTGCAGAACGGCAAAAATCAAAGTTTTCTAGAGTTTATGCGTATGGTGTAGTTTCGATTTTATTCTATCATTTTATCGTAAATATCGGAATGACAATTGGACTTTTTCCTGTTATCGGAATTCCATTACCGTTTTTTAGTTATGGAGGTTCGTCGCTTGGAGGTTTTACACTTTTGCTTTTTATTTTGGTAAAGTTAGATATGCACCGTAAAATTGAAGTCAAAATAGATTAATCAGTAACCAGTTTGAACAAATTTAGAAGTTAGATTTTAGAAATTAGAATTAATGAAATTACACTATTAGCATTTTATGAAATGTATTTTCATTCCTCTGTGTTTTCTGTGAACTCTGTGTTCGAAATGTATTATGTATTGTATTTCCCCATTCTCCATTCCCTAATCTTGAAAATATCTATAATTACTGTCGTCCGAAATGCAAAGGAACTTTTTCTGCAAACATTAGAATCAGTTAAAAATCAAACCTATAAAAATATAGAGTATGTAGTAATTGATGGAAATTCTGACGATGGAACAAAAGAACTAATTGTACAAAACGAAGAATTTGTTGCAAAATGGATAAGTGAAAAAGATGAAAGTCTTTACGATGCAATGAATAAAGGCTTAAAACTTTCTACGGGAGATTTTGTGTGGTTTCTACACGCTGGAGATACAATTCCAACTCCTCAAACTTTGCAAAATGTAATTGATGAAATTTTAAACAGAGATACATTTAAAAATAAATCTGAAAGTGATTTGATTAATGATGTAGATTTTATTTATGGAAAAGTAAAAATCAAACATTCAGATAATTCTTTTACAGATTATCATAAAATTACTCCTACAGAAAAGCAGTTAGCAAAATTAGGTTACAAAAATTTCTTAGAAGGAATGGTAATTTGTCATCAAGCGATGTTAGTTCGTAGAGAAATCGCACCTTTTTACGACCTTGATTTTCGGTTAGCTGGAGATATTGACTGGTCTATTCGTTTGTTTGAAGAAATAGAAAAACGAAAAAAAAATCCAAATAACAAAGAAGAAATTAGAGTAAGAAAAGTAGAAACAGTAATCGCTCACTTTTTGGCTGGAGGAATTTCTACATCACAAAAGAAAAAATCGCTTCAAGAGCGTTTCAAAATCTTTCAAAAACACATTGGTTTTGTAGGTGCAGTCTGGCAACATTTTGTTATTTTTGGAAAGCGACTTTTTAAATAAAATTCTCAAGTAAACTTTATTTTATATGCCTCACAATCGAACACCGAAAGAATTATCCTCTATTATCGGAACAGCTTTATTGATGCTAATAATTGCGTTTACAATTTTTATAAATCTAGAAGACGAAAATAAAAGTAAAGAAGAACTAGAACGTGAAATAAAAGAACAAGTAAAAGATATAACAGAAAAAACAAACGAGTTCTATTTTCGAAGGTTTTGATAATAAAGATTTGGCTAATTTTTGGAAACTAAAAAATTTAAAAACAGGAGTGTATGTTTATAGTCATAGAAAACAAACCTTTATGTCTATCGAAAAAAACATTAGGCAAAACAGATTACAATCCTTTAGAAGATTCTAATTACGAAAATATGTCTGATTCTGTAAAGCAAATGCTTGAAAGTGTATATGTTAATAACTCTAAGAATGAGTTTGTTGTAAAATATGGTGGATTGGCTTTCCAACACGCTGATTATACTGATGAAGATAATAAAATAGTACTGAAAAATGTAAAAGTAATTTCTATGAATAGTATTCATTCTGATTCTGTCAAACTGTTAGAAATAGGAAATGTAATTTTAAAGTATCAAATTCAGTCTATTACCACTCAACCAGAGAAAGGAGATTTTACGCAAATTGAATTGAAAGACGGACGGAAAATAATTTTGATAAAAGAAGATACAAAAACAGCAGAAAGTCATTACAAAGGTATTTTGGAAAGAGTAGAAATTCTTAATGATAGTACAAAACTAATTTTCCCTATTTCAAAAATAAGATAAAACCATTTCTGTATGCCACAAAATCCAACATCAAACAAATTTTCTTCTTATGTAGGAATAATTTTGTTACTTTTTGTAGTAGCTTTTACCATTCTTATAAATTTTGTTGAGGAAAAAGGTGCATTCAAAACAGAAGAAATAGAGGAAGAAATCTATTTTGAACCTTTTGATAGTTGGGATATTGATAATTTTTGGAAGTTAGAGAAATTACAAACTGAAATAATTACAAGCGACGATGGACTTCAAACACTCATAGAAATCAACAAGAATTTGAGAACGGTTTCTTATGATTCGACTATCGATTTGCATTCCGATCAATTTAATTCAATAAGAAAGAAATTTGAAAAAGATTTTAATGATGATTACAGATTAGAATTTGGTAATTCTAAAATAGAATTTGTTGTCAATTACGGAATATTAGATTTTGCACACACTTATTATACTGCTAAAGATAATAGAGCAGATTTTGATAATGTAAAAATAAACTACTTGAATACTGTTCAAACTGATTCTGTGCAACTTACTGAAATAGGAAATTTGTTATTAGAGTATCAAATTCAATCTATTAGTACGAATATAATGTATGGCGATTTTACACATATTATCTTGAAAGATGGGAGAGAAATATTTTTACTAAAAGAAAATGCAGAAGTTGCAGAAGAATATAAAAGTGTGTTAGAAAATGCAGAATACTGGAACGATAGCACATTTATAATTCAACCTTGGAAATAATAAAAGATTAATTTTATGCCACACAACAGAGTAAAAGCTAAACTTTCTACATTCATCGGAATTACACTACTTAGTTGCATAGTTGGATTTACATTTTTGATGAACTTCTCTGAAAAAGATACAGAGCAGAAAATAGAAGATATACAAAGAAACAGAAACTTTAGACCTTTTAAAAAAGAAGATTTATCTAGTTTTTGGAAATTGGAGAATTTACAAACCGATTCTACAATCGTAAGAGAAGGAAAAACATATATACAGATTTATAAAACCATAAAGCAAGTAAATACAAGATTTAAAGAAAAATATTTAACTTTTGATACATTAGAAGATGGTTCTGGTGTTGTTTACTTTAGAGAAAGTAATTCAGAAGATTCTTTACTAGACAAAAGTATTTATTACGGAACATTGGTATTCAAAAATACTTTTGATGTCAGAAAAAACGTAGTGGTATTCGAAAACATAGAAGTAGATTCACTAAATGCTACTTATACAGATTTTTCTAAGCTAATGGAAATAGGAACTATTTTTTTAGACCATCAAATTACAGACATTACTGTATCTCAACTTGGAAAAGGGAGTTCTACTTGGATTGAACTCAAAGATGGAAGAGGTGTAATTTTGCTGAAAAAAGATGTAGAAATAACAGATGCTGTTTTGGAAATGCTATTTGGAAAAGGAGAATATCTCAATGACAGCACACGAATAATTTATCCTTATTCTATTTAAAATAATCTTATGTCACAAAATCCAACATTAAACAAATTTTCTTCATTTTTGGGAATAGCTTTACTTATTTTTATAGTAGCTTTTACCATCTTTATAAATTTCGTTGTCGAAGAACCAACAGAGAAAATAGAAGAAATCGATAATTTTGCTTTAGAAGAAGAATTGGTTTTTGAAGATACTTTAGCTTTGTCAGATACTGTGTTAGATTATGAAAGCAGACATTTTATGGAATATGAATTAGCTGACTTCTGGAAATTAGAAAACATACATACCGATTCCATAACTATAAATCTAATAGAAAATCGAACGTATATGAAAATTTATAGAGAATTAGGATTTACACCAATGAATCCTTTTAGAGATTCTACATTATTAGAAATAATAGGAAAGGAAAAAATGAAAAACTTATACAAAGATTTTTCTCCAACAAAATATAGAGTATATAATGGTATAATTTCTTTCAAACATATACTAGAAGAACCAGATTCATCTCGCATAGAACCTATCTACTTTTTCAATGAATTTCATATACATCACTTAGAAGCCAAAGACTTCGAAGCAGCTATGAACCAAATAGCCAATACAATCGTAGATTATCAAATAAAGTCTATTACTACATCACCAGAAGCAGGTAATTTTACTCAAATAGAATTTAAAGGTGGAAAAAAAGTTTTTTTGATTAAGAGAAGTGATGAAATAGTAGATAAATCGTATAAAGAAATAATAATGAATGCAGATTACTTAAATGATAGTACGAAGATAATTTTGCCTTAATTAAACGTTATCACAGTTAATTTAGTAATGTTCATTTTTCCATAGCGACAGGGTTTGCAAATCTGTCGCTATGGAAAAATAAGACTGTTTTGCTTTTCTATAACTAATTGATTGTTAGACCTGTAGATAACCGTGATAACGTTTATTAATCGCACTAAAAAACGAGAGTTTTTACAGTTTTCTAAACGCCTTGTGTTTTCTATCTAACAAAATCATAAATTCATAAAACTCTTTCCTATCTTTATAGAATGAAATTTTATTTTGTAGATACAAACGAAAAAGTTACTGCTGCTTGGGAAAAAGTTTTTCAAGATGTAGAAAATGTAATTGTCAAAAACGATTCGATTTTTAATTATCCTTCTGATGTTATTGTAAGTCCTGCTAATAGCTTCGGATTTATGAATGGAGGAATTGATTTTGCCATTTCTAAAAATTTGGGTTGGCACATTGAAAAAAGGCTTCAAAAAGTAATTAGAGAAAAATATTTTGGTGAGCTTTTGGTCGGACAAGCCGAGATTATCCCCACAGACCATACTGATTTTCCGTACCTAATTTCTGCGCCTACAATGCGCACTCCAATGACGATTCATCGAAGTCCGAATGTATATTTAAGTATGAAAGCCATTTTGACACTTTTACAGTATGGAAAATTTGAAAATGGAGAACCTATAAAAGACAAAGTCAAGACGGTTGCACTTTCAGGTTTGGGTACTGGCGTAGGACAAGTTGCGCCTTTACTTTGTGCTAGAAGTATGCGAATAGCGTGGGAAGATGTAATGAACGAAAAATTCAAAACTGAAAAAGGTTGGGAAGAACTGCGCTCTAATTATGCCTACTTTTTTACGCACCACGATAGAGACATAATTTACAAAATTCCTTAATTTTAGTATTTATTGTATTTTTTTATAAAATAAAACTGTTTAAGTATTTAGTTTATACTATCCATAAATTAGCGATACCCTTTATCAAAATTGTTGCTTCTTTGTAGTAAATGAGTATGCTAACAGCAGTAAGAGAGCCAAAACAAGAAGGTTGTTAGCAAACAGGTTTCTGGTTATTTTATAAAAAAATTGTAATTAGACTACAATTTGAAAACCATTGAAAATCAATTATTTTTTCTTTTAATTCTGAAAAAATACAAAAATAGTCTTGCTTTTTGAAAGATTTATGCTAACTTTATTATAAACAACTAGAAAATCAAAATTTTAATCAGCACGAAATAATTAGATATAGTAGAAAGCATAAAGGATAAAAGTAATTTGAATAAATTACAGACCATCTAATTAGATTCGTATTAATACTATTCAATAAGTCGTACCCTATCTTATAAAAGGTTTTAAAATGGTAGAGCAAAAAGTAAATCTTAAAAAAACATTAAAAGAAGTTTTTGGATATAATCAATTTAGAGGAAACCAAGAAACAATTATTCAAAACCTTCTAGATGGCAAAAATACATTTGTAATTATGCCTACAGGAGCAGGCAAGTCGCTTTGTTACCAACTCCCAGCTATTATAAGAGAAGGAACAGCAATTGTAATTTCGCCTTTGATTGCACTCATGAAAAATCAAGTTGACCAGCTTAATGCAGTCGGTATAAATGCTTCTTTTCTAAATTCTACGCTTTCAAAGTCTGAAAGTAATAAAGTCAAAAAATCAGTATTAGCAGGAAATACCAAACTGCTTTACGTTGCTCCAGAATCTCTCACAAAACCAGAAAATTTAGATTTTTTGAGTAAAGCAAACATTTCTTTTATTGCTATTGATGAAGCACATTGTATTTCAGAGTGGGGCCACGATTTTCGCCCAGAATACCGTCGCATTCGTTTTATTGTCGATAGTTTAGGAAATTTACCCATAATTGCCCTAACTGCAACAGCAACGCCAAAGGTACAACAAGACATTCAGAAAAATCTTCACATGGAAGATGCCAATGTTTTCAAAACTTCATTTAATCGTCAGAATTTATATTATGAAGTTCGTCCGAAAAAGAATGTAAAAAAACAATTAATAAAATATTTAAAAGGACGAAAAGGGCAATCTGGAATTATTTATTGTTTGAGTAGAAAGAAAGTAGAAGAAATACACGAGTTTTTGAAAGTCAATGATATAAAATCACGTCCTTATCATGCAGGTTTGGACTCTACCGTCAGAATGCAAAATCAAGATGCCTTTCTGAATGAAGAAGTGGATATAATTGTTGCCACAATTGCTTTCGGAATGGGAATTGATAAGCCAGATGTTCGCTGTGTAATTCATTATGATGCCCCAAAGTCATTAGAAGGCTATTATCAAGAAACAGGGAGAGCAGGACGAGATGGATTGAATGCTGATTGTATTATGTTTTATAGTCCAGAAGATATTCACAAGTTAGAAAAATTCAATAAAGACAAACCCGTTACGGAGCGAGATAATGCACGCCATTTGTTACAAGAAATGATGGATTACGCTACTTCAGGTGTTTGTAGAAGAAGACAATTACTTCATTATTTTGGAGAGAATGTAGAAAAAGATGGAGGTTTTAATGATAATACAGACAAACCAAAACCAAAATTTGAAGCTAATGAACACACAGAATGGGTCTTGAAAGCTGTAAAAGAAACAGAAGAGCGTTTTACGATTAGTCATATCGCTGACGTTTTGATGGGAAAAGAAACCGATTATGTCAAAAGTTATAGCCATAATAAAGTAAGTGTTTTTGGAAAAGGTAAAGAACAAACGGCTAGATATTGGCGTTCCGTAATTCGTCAGGTTTTGTTGTTCAATTACCTCAATAAAGATTTTGATAATCATGGAGTTGTAAAACTGAATGATAAAGGAAAAGCGTTTTTGAAAGATCCAAAATCTCACAAAGTAATGCTGACAGAAGACCACGATTTTAGTCAGATTACGGCAGAAGACGAAGAAAAAGACATTGGAGGAACAACAGAAGACAGAGGACACGACCCTGTTTTATTTGATTTGCTCAAAAAATTACGTAAAAAATTAGCCAAAGAAAAAGGTTTTCCTCCTTATGTTTTGTTCCAAGACCCTTCTTTGGAAGAAATGGCAACTGTTTATCCGACTACAAATGACGAGCTGGCACAAATAAATGGTGTCGGAATGGCAAAAGTAGAAAAGTTTGGTAAGGCTTTCTTAGATGCAATCAATAAATACGTCGATGAAAATGATATAGAAACCGATGCAGAAGTTTTGGTAAAACAAACGGCTAATAAATCTAAAGTCAAAATATTTATCATTCAACAGATCGATAGAATGATTGATTTGGAAGAAATTGCTGATGCAAAGGGAATAAAAGTAGGCGACCTTATCTCTGAAATCGAACACATTTGTTATTCAGGAACTAAATTAAATCTTGATTATTACATTGACAAAATAATGGATTATGACCGTCAGGATGAAATCTATGATTATTTTATGAATGCCGAAACGGATAGCATTCAAGATGCCCTAGATGAGTTTGAAGAAGACGAATACGGAGAAGACGAACTTCGTTTAATGCGTATCAAGTTTTTGTCAGAATATGCAATGTAATTTGAAACAAAATAAATAAATTTGAGTAAATTCGAATAAAGCTCAAAAAATTTGCTTTTAGAAGTAACAGTAAAAAAAAGATATTCCTATTGATTTGGGAATATCTTTTTCTTTTTTCTATTCTTTAGATGTAATTATGTACAAATAAATTTTTTCTTTGTAAAGTCCTATAAACTTTTTTTAATAATATACGTTCATTAGGAAAACCTATCCTAAATAAATAATTATGAATATTTCAAATAAAACGGATTCTCTTTTCAAAGGAGTTTCTATTAGGCTTTACTTTTCCATTTTTTGCGTTATTAGTGTGTTTCATCTCTCTAGTTGTTCGGATACAAGCGAAAATTGGGAACAGATTGGTTCTGAAAAACTGCTCCTAGCTGCTTCTGCAAATTCTTCAAGTTCTCCAACTAAGAATGAATTTGAGCAGGCACTTGAAGACTTCTTAGATATTCCCTCAGACAACGAACTCAAAGAATACATTCATCCTCAACTTGGTCTTTATATTAATCACAAACCAGGGGCAATTTCTGTTGTCGAACATTTTAGAGATTTAGATGAAGTCTATGAGCAGCTTCCACATTTAGAAACTTACTTTAAAAAATTTAATGGAAAAAATCCCAAAAACGAAGAAACTCCAAAATTCAATTGTGAAGCTTTTTCGAAAACAAGGAACATTTTATCAAACTACTTCTTCTTTTGACGAAATAGAAAAAGGAATAGAAATCAATGAAAAAATAATCTCTAAAGTTCATTCTCAACAAGAAAAAGAATTAGCAAAACAATCAGATAGAAAAATAAGTCGTGTAGTTGTGCTTACAGATGATTTTTTAGAAATTGGATTTACAAATGTAAATGGAAAATGGTATATGCTCTGGTTCAATTTGGCAAAATTTGATTGTTCTGCTTAATCAAACAGAAGTAAATATAGGATAACTAACAAATTTTATAATAACTTTTGACCTGATTTTTCGTTTCTAAAGAATAAAGCGTATATTTAATTACGCTGTTTTTAACGAATACAAAACTTTATACCGTTTTTATTTATTAAATAGTGAAATCAAATAGCAAAACTCAAAATCAATTTCATACACCCATAAAATTATTATATTATGTTGAATTTAATCTGGCTTATTTTAAAGCGCATTGACTGGAAAAAAATTATTGTAGGTATTATTATCCGTCGTATCTTAAAAGGTATTTTTAAATAAATAATGCTACCAATTATACGAAACCCATTTTTGAAATATATTTTCAGAAATGGGTTTTTTTTGTTTCTTTTTTGTAAATTAAGAACAGATTACTGATAAAGCAGTTTATAAATCAAATTTATCAATTACTAACTAAATTATTATTTATGGGACTTTGGGACAAAATTAGTGGACAGTTTATCGATGTCATCGAATGGATAGACAATAGTCGAGATACAATCGTTTATCGTTTCGAAAGAGCAGGAAATGAAATTAAATATGGTGCACAGCTTACTGTACGAGAAGGACAACAAGCCGTTTTTATCAACGAAGGACAATTAGCAGACGTTTTTCCTCCTGGACGTTACGAACTTACTACTCAAAATATGCCTCTCTTGACGACCTTAAAGAGTTGGAAGTATGGATTTAATAGTCCGTTTAAAGCAGAAGTATATTTTGTAAATATGCGTCCGTTTGTGGATAACAAATGGGGAACTCGCAATCCAATTCGGGTAAGAGATGCCGAACTTGGTTCGATGGGAATAGAAATTCGTGCTTTTGGTAGTTTTGATTTTAAAGTGATTGAGCCAAGTCGTTTTCTTATCGATATAGTTGGAACAGACGGGCATTTTACGACAGACGAAATTACAAACAAACTCAAGGGTCTAGTCGTAAAGCAGTTTACAGACGGACTTGGAGAAAGCAAAATTCCATTTTTGGATCTGGCAGCTAATTATGAAGAATTAGGCGCAATTATTAAGAAAAAATTAGTATTAGATTTCAACCGTTATGGCGTCGATATTACTGATTTTTTGGTAGAAAATATGTCTTTGCCAGACCATGTACAGAAAGTACTTGACCAGAGAAACGAAATGGAGATTATGGGGCGTTCGATGCAAGGCGACCTCAATAATTATTCGCAGTTTAAGATGGGAAAAGCAATGGAAGATTCGGCAAATAATCCAAGTGGAGGAAACGATGGATTAAGTATGGGAATGGGAATGGCGATGGCAAACCAGATGTCTAACCAGATGCAAAATCAGCAAAACAATCAAAATCAACAGCAAAGTAATCAAGCACCACCTCCAATGGTTGCTTTTCATGTGTACGTAGATGGAGAACAAGCAGGTCCTTTTCCGATTGGCGAACTAAAGAAAATGATACAAAGTGGACAAATTACTCGTACTTCTTATGTTTGGAAAAATGGAATGGCAGAATGGGCAGCAGCCGAAAAAGTAGGGGAATTACAATCTCTTTTTGGAAGCGTTCCACCACCTCCACCACCAAATATGTAAAGAAAGTAAAATTAAATTATGAATTTGTAACCAATTGTATTATTTTTGAGTTCTAAATAAAATTCCTATTTATTGTAAAATGAATAGGAGTTTTTTTGTGATAAATTGATAATCAACGTTATCACGGTTAATTTAGTAATGTTTATTACTATTTTATTTTTCTATAACTAACTGATTATTAGACTTGTAGGCAATCGTAATACCGTTTAATTGCGTGTATTTTTTATTCTACCTGTTTTAAATCTGTCTTATTTTATTTTAATTTAGATTATTTTTTTATGATTCTTCGCAAATTTAAAGAAGACGAACAAACTTATCTACGAAGAATTGAAAGCCGTAAGGTTGTACGCACACTTACTCTAGGTTTGGGTTTGATTTTAGTGCTTTTATTGGGATATTTTGTTTCTCATAGAATAGAAAATAATACACAAGAAAGACTTCGTCAAATATTACTTTTAGAAAATGAACTCGGTGATTTGCTTTCTTCTATGCAAGATGCAGAAACAGGACAAAGAGGATTTGTAATTACAAATGAAGAAAAATATTTAGAACCTTATTATAGTTCTATTGAAAAAACACCCAAATTATTAAAAAAAATAAGAGATTATCCAAATCAAAATCAAGAATATAAAAAAAACGTAAGTAGTCTGAGAAAACTTATAGCAAAAAAATATGATAAAATAAAAACGACTATTTACTACATAAGAAATAATGAGGCTAAGAAGGCAGTTGGAGTAGTAAAAACAGGAACAGGAAAAAGGACAATGGACGATATTAGAGTAGAAATTGAAAATCTAAGACAAATAAGTTATCGATCTTTAGAAGAGAATAAAAATGAAATTGCTTTATTGAATAATATTATTGTTATAATACAAGTTATTGCTTCGATATCTATGTTGTTTATTTTTTATAATATTTATTCTATTCTTCGTCCTTTGGTTGATAACTTAGTGGATTCTAATAATAAGTTGGAACAGCGAAGAGAAGTATTAAAGGAAAAAAACGAACAATTAGAACGCTTTGCTTATATCGCTTCTCACGATTTGAATGAGCCTTTGCGTACCATTACGAGTATGATAACTATTCTTCAAGAAGATTATGGAGATAAATTTGATGAAGAAGCAAAGCAAAATTTTGACTTTATTAGTTTGGCAGCCGAACGAATGAAAAATATGATCGATGGAATTCTGAATTATTCAAGAATTGGAAAATCTAGTGAAGTAGAAAAAATTGAAGTAAATGTTCTGCTCTACGAACTGAAAAAAGATTTATCTTCCTTAATTCAAACCAAACAAGCGACTATTGTTTATGAGAGACTTCCGACTATAGAAGCATACAAACTAGAATTGAAACAACTTTTTCAAAACCTTCTTACCAATGCGCTCAAGTTTAGCAAAGAAGACGTAGCACCTATAATAGAAATCTCAGTAGAAGAACAACCTCAAAGATGGAAATTTTCTGTAAAAGACAATGGAATTGGAATTCCAGAAGAACATAGGAAAAAAATATTCGGAATTTTTGCTAAATTGCATCGAAGTTCAAAATACGAAGGGCAAGGAATCGGACTTGCTTTTTGTAGAAAAATAGTTTCCTTACACAAAGGTAAAATTGGAGTTGAATCTGAACTCGGTGTAGGCACAACTTTTTATTTTACAATTTCTAAAAACATAACTAATGATAATGATGAAGACCAAACTGAATAAAATATTACTTATCGATGACTCTGAAGCCGATAATTATATCCACAGCCGAGTGATTAAGAAGGCAAGTGTAACAGATGAAGTTGTCGTAAAAATGGGCGCACAAGAAGCACTAGATTATCTTCAAATAAAAGAAAATGGACAATACCCAAATCCAGATTTAATTTTTTTAGATATAAATATGCCCGGTTTGAATGGCTGGGATTTCTTAGAAGAATACAAAAAATTGGACAAAGAACAGAAAAAAGGGGTTGTTGTCTGTATGCTCTCCACTTCATCATCGGAAGTAGAAAACGAAAATATAAAAAAATACGAAGAAATAAAATCGTATTCTCAAAAGCCACTTACAGAAGAAGCACTTCAAAAAATTATAGCTATTGTTTATCCAGACAAAATCAAGTAAAAATCAAAATCTATCAAATACATTTTTACATTATTTGATAGATTTCTCTAATTTGTAGCTTTCCTCAAAATCGCTTTCTTTCAAATTATCAATCAATTCTAAAAGTCCTTTTTGTCCTTTTTCATTATACCAACGAGAGACTTCTTGTTGCGCCAAAAAATAATGAAGTTGTGCATCTTGTGTAAAAAACTGCTCTGTTGTTTGGAGGTTTTGCAAAGATAAAGTTGAAAAATTTAATGAATCTGAAGGAGTAGAGTTATTAAAACCGTTATTTTTCAGCGTTTCTGAATCGGTTAGAGTTTTCCAATCCTTTTGCAAAACTGTCCAATATTCAAAGCGTTTGTCGACTAGCATTGCTAAGCCTTCATCAAACCAAATCGGTACTTTCTGCCTTCTTGTCTGCCAGCCTATCCGTTCTAAAAGTTCGGCATGACAAAGTTCATGGCTCAAAACATCGATGTTTGTTCCATTTGGCGAGAGTATAATATATGACCCAAAAGGAGTAAGATGAGTCATTCCTGTTGCTGTTTTTGGTACTTTTATTTTTCCTTGATTTTTAGAATTAGAATTACCAAAAAGGTGCATTACTTCATTTGTGTTTCCTGCTAAAATAAAAGGCTTTGATGTCGTACTTCCAAAAAGAGAATCAATTCGAAGCCTTGATTTTTGATAGAGAAGGATAATATTTTCTCTTTCCTCTTCATTCATTTTAGGGTTTACATAAATGTTAGCTTGATTAAATTCTAATCTATCTAAATAAAAATCCTTCAAGAAAATACTTCGGACAAGCGTTGGCGCATAAAAAAAAGTAAGCACAATGAGCCAAAAAATAAGCAGTAAAAAAGCAATACTAATCCATTTTTTGAGAGAAATTGGAGGTTTGAAAAAGTCAAGCATTACTTTTTTATCTAAAAAAATAAGGAATAAATAGGAAATAATTATCTACACTAATTTTCTTTTCTCCATTTCGCTAATAAAATTTTCTTTTAAATCTTTTTGAAAACGTTCGATTATCTCTTGCTCTTTTTCATCAATTCCATCACTTGCTTTGGCAACTCTTTTCAAAATTTCTATCAAATAAACATACTCTTTATCTTGTCCATGTTGCGAAAATGTATCTAATGCTTTTGTATAAACATCATGTAGATTAAGATTTTTATTAGCCTCATAATCAAACGACCATTTTATTTGAGAAGCCCAACGGTGTCCTTCCAAAATTGTATCTAAGGCTTGTATTTCTTCTGGCTGAATAAGTCCGTCTGCCATAGCAAGGGCATAAATAAGCTCACCAAAGGCATCGTATAAGCGTTCTTTGTCCATTATAGTTGATTAAAAATTAAAAAATCCTTTCATTTGTGTAAATAAAAGGATTTTTTGTTGATTTTGTTTCAATTTATGATTAATTCTCAAAAAAAGAAATTAAATAATCAGCATGGCATCGCCATAACTAAAGAAACGATACTTTTCTTTAATCGCTAATTCATACGCTTCCATTACCAATTCGTAACCACCAAAGGCACAATTCATCATCAAGAGAGTAGATTGAGGATAATGGAAATTAGAAATAAGAGCATTGCAAATTTTGAACTCGTAAGGAGGAAAAATAAATTTGTCTGTCCAACCTCCATTTGGTTTCAAATGGTTGTTTGCAGAAACAGAAGATTCTAAAGCACGCAAAGAAGTAGTTCCAATAGCACAGATTTTCTTTCTAGCATCCAGAGCTTCATTGACAGCATTTACGGTTTCTTCTCCTACCTCAAAATTTTCGGAGTCCATTTTGTGCTTTGTCAAATCTTCTACTTCTACTTGGCGAAACATTCCCAAACCCAGATGAAGAGTAATCGGATGAAAACTAGCTCCCTGTAATTGTAATTTCTTTTGCAGTTGAGGTGTAAAGTGCAGACCTGCTGTAGGAGCAGCTACAGCTCCTTTTTTGTTTGCAAAGATAGTTTGATAACGTTCTTTGTCTGAGTCTTCGGCTTCTCTACCAATTTCACGAGGAAGAGGAGTTTCGCCCAGCTCTTCTAATGTTTTGTAAAACTCTTCAGGCTCACCGTCGTATAAAAAGCGAATTGTACGCCCTCTTGAAGTAGTATTGTCTATGACTTCGGCTACTAATTCTCCTTCTCCAAAAAAGAGTTTGTTGCCTACTCTAATTTTACGAGCAGGATTGACAAGCACGTCCCAAAGATGCGAAGTAGGATTTAATTCTCTGAGTAAAAAGACTTCAATTTTGGCATTCGTCTTTTCTTTATAGCCATACAAACGAGCAGGAAAAACCATTGTATCGTTCATAATCATTTTATCGCCCTCTCCAAAATAATCCAATACATCTTTGAACATTTTGTGTTCAATAACGCCCGTATCACGATTAATAACCATAAGACGAGAGTCATCACGATTATCTGTAGGATATTTTGCAGTCAACTCTTGAGGTAAGTCAAACTTAAATGACGATAATTTGTAGCGTTTTGTAGATTTGTAACCAGGTGCTTTGATAATAGTTGTAGGTTTTGGAGTGATGGATGTATAAGTTGTCAGTCAGGACACCGACAGCGGCTTAGTCTCAAAAAAATAAAATTGCATGTTTGTAACTAAACTCTCTCGTTGTTGTTGATGTCCTGCTCAACAAGAAAAAGGTAACAATTATTGAAACTAACTACAAAAATACAGAATAGTTAGTCAAAGCTCAAATTATTTTTTACAAAAAAGTAGCACAATTTTGGCTTTTACTAGAGTAAAGGTTGTCATAATTAATTTGGTAATGCTCATTTTTTCATAACGGCACGTTTGCAAATCTGTTGTTATTGAAAACAAGACTGCTTCACTTTTTTACAACTTGCTGATTATCAAACTTGTAAATAATTGTGATAACATTTTTTGATTTGTGATTTCGATTTCTATTAAAAATAAACTATCGAATTTCGTTTCTATTAAATTTTTCTGCAAAGAAAACAGTATTTTTGAAATTCTTCTGTATCAAAATAAATTATTTCAACTAAATCATTCTACGATGAATATTAAAAATTCTATTCTTGCCTCTTTAGTTCTTTTATTTGTAACAGGCGTTTCTCTGTCCTCTTTTACTACAGGTAAAGAAATGCTTGCTTTAAAAGCAACTGTTCCTTCAGTTTCTGTCAAAACGCTAACTAACCAAACCATTGATATTCAAGAAACACTTAACAAAGAAGGCTATACAATTATTAGTTTTTGGGCAACTTGGTGTAAGCCTTGCATTTCCGAACTTAGTGCAATCAACGATGAATATATTGATTGGCAGGAAGAAACAGGTGTAAAAGTAATTGCTATTTCTATAGATGATGCTCGTAGCAAAATTCGTATTCCTACTATTGTGAACGGAAAAAACTGGCAATTTGAAGTATATAGTGATGAAAATAGCGACTTAAAACGTGCTTTGAATGTACAAAATGTTCCTCATACTTTTATTATTAGTCCAAAAGGAGAAATCGTGTGGCAACATACTTCGTACAACCCAGGAGATGAAGCAAAATATATTGAATTTATAAAAACAGAAATGGCAAAACAAAAAGATGTAATTACTGATTCTGAGGATAATTAATTTATGTAATCTTGTAGACAGTCAATTTTGTTTTTTTGTATTTTTGACTAAATTGTGGGATAGGATTAAAAATTCTATCCCATAAAAAATGTCTTATAAATAAACAGATAATTCAAAATGGATAATTGATACTTGATAACTGATGTTACGCAATTAAAATGAAACCCACGAATTTATTCGTGGAAGCTACCACCATCTTCTTCGTTTTTTTCTACTCTATTCTAAAACAAAAGGAGTAATTTTATAAAACGGAAAAGTAAATTCATATAAAAAGTAGTGGTTACTTTCCCACGAATAAATTCGTGGGTTTGTTCTAAACTTCTCTAAACTTTGATGTTGTGTAACATTAGTGAATAAGTTGAAACCGTAATTTTTAATTGACTTCGTCGTCTTTCAGTTCGTAATTATTTCCTATTTATTCTATTCCTGTTTTACAAAAAAAAAATAATCTCTGTTTCAGATGAAAAAAAATTACTCTTTTATTTCTATTTTATTCTTATCAAAATTTTCTTCTTTATTTATCTTTTCTATTTGTTGGTTTGTTCCTCTCTTTATTTTTAGTAGTTGTGATTCCAAACAGCCTATCTCAGAAGCGATTGTGGAAGAAGACCAACGAAGAGTAATTTATGGACAACCTGTTTCTATTAAAAACACAGATTTTACTGTTGTTCCGATGCAAATTGTAGATGCCCGAGATATTGCAGAAGCAAGTTATACAGATGATGGAAAAACAGCAGAAGATATTTCACAGAATGCTCATAATCTAATTTTCTTTGATGAACGAACAAAAGAAACGCATCTTCTGACTACTCAAAAGTTCAAACGAATAGCATTTTCTTTTCGAAGAAATAGGAACATATAAAGAGTCTTCCACAATTATTTTATACAAAACAATTCAAGAAGACTCAAACAAGGATGGTTTTTATGACTGGAAAGATGCCGTTGTGATGTACGTTTCGGATAACCGAGGGCGTTATTTTAGAGCCGTTACACCAAAAAATACACGAACAATAGATTGGACAGTAGAACGAGAAAAAGGACAAATCTACTTTAGATATATTTCAGATAGTGATTCCAACCGTGTTTTTGATTTAAAAGACCCTGTTTATATCAACAAATTAGACCTCAAACTACTTAGAGAAGCAAAGAATATGAAAGATTCTACTCAAATATCAACTCCTTTAATAAAAGAAGAAGCAAGAAAAGAGTATGAAGAAATTTTGTTGAATAATAAATAGATTTTTAAAAATAACTGATGTTACGCAGCGTAAAAGTTTATAGATATTTAGATGAAACCTACGAATTTATTAGTGAGAAAATAAGGTCGTGTAGTAAAATTGTGTTTCTTCCTTTTGGCCATTAGCAAGGTCTTATTTTTCTTTCGAAAAAAGACCGTTGCTAAGGCAAAAATGAAGGGTTCGTTAGTCTTTAGAGAAACGATTTTATACCAAACACATTTCGAAGAACAGCGAAGCTAATTTTACTACACAACCGAAAATAACCACTAATTTTTATCTAAACCTGTTCTACTAAAATTATTCATTATGATTTATAAGAAAATATAGACAAGTAGAACAAAATTGGTAGGTAGTGATAGTGTCCACGAATAAATTCGTGGGTTTCATTTAATTGCGTAAAATCAGTACTAATTTGAATTAATTATTCTCTTCTTCTTCTCCCATTTTTTCAAAAACGATTTCTTTGTTAGTCTTTTCAATAGTTACAGCTTGCATTGGATAAGTAAGAGCCATCGTAAGCATAGCATCTTTTGAAGGATTTGTTTCTTTATAAAAAACAGTTATTTTATCAGTTGTTTCAATAATTTTGTCTATTTCTATATCAAAACCACCTGTATTTTTCATTCCTAACATAACCATAATGAGTGTATGTTTATCAAAATTTACTTCTAAAAGCTCTTTCGGTATATCGTTTCCATTAGCTACTTCAAAACTTTCTAATTCTTTTTTATCTTGAACTACTTTTGTTCCTTCGGTTTCACTTCCTAAAGAAGTTGTTTTCAAGACAGTTTCGAAGTTCATAGGTTTGGACGAAGATTTTACAGTGGATTTACAAGCTGAAAAAGATAAAAATAAGAATAAAATAGAAAAAATGCTTAAAAAAATAAATTTCATAGGATTAAATGGAATAAGTACGGCAATAACCGTCAACGAGATTTGAACCGTTGTTGAGGTCTTAAATAATAAATTAAAAGACTATTTTCTTTTTGGCTTCCTGCTTGAAAAGTGCTTTATCAATCGGAACAACGCCCAATGATTCACAAACCAAACCACCTCCCAAATTAGCTAGTTCGGCTACCGTTTTTAAAGGCAATTTTAAAGCCATACAAAGTCCTGCAATACTCACAACAGTATCGCCAGCACCCGAAACATCAGAAATTTCTCGTTTGTGAGCGGCTATTTTATAATTTTCGGTAGAACTAGCAATATAAACACCATATTCTGAAAGGGTAATCAAGACAGAGTTAAGTTGCATTTTTTGAGCGAGTTCTTTCACAGCAATAGAGACTTCGCTTTCAGAAAGTTCTTCCAAATTAGTGTTTTTTGCATTACTTTTATCACTACTTGTTATATCATTTTTTACATTAATATCTCTTCCCAACCCTTCCTGTAGTTCTTTCAAGTTAGGTTTGAAGAGTGTAGCATTTTTGTAGTGCCAAAAGTTTCTTTTCTTTGGATCAATAACGGTAGGAATTTCGTTGTGATTAGCAAAATCTATTAGATCAGAAATTACTTTTTCGGTCAAAACACCTTTATCATAATCTTCAAAAATAATAACATCGGCTTCAAGAGCTAATTCTTTCACTTTTTGGATTAATTGTTCGCTATCACTTTCTGAAATAGGCTTTGTAGTTTCAGAATCTATACGTAAAAGATGCTGCGAACCTGCTAGAATACGATGTTTTATAGTTGTTGGACGGTCTATGCTGTGAATAATTCCACGAACATCAATGTTCTGCTGTTCAACATGTCGATAAGTGTTTCGCTTTCTTTATCATTTCCAACAACCGAACACATAATCGTTTTTGCTCCTAAAGATTTGATATTCAAAGCAACGTTTGCAGCTCCTCCAAGTCGATTTTCTCTGTTTTCCAAACTTACAATAGGAACGGGAGCTTCAGGAGAAATTCGCTCTACTTTTCCCCATAAATAGGAGTCTATCATCACATCTCCGATCACTAAAGCTGTAAGGGTATTAAAATTTTCGAAAATAGAATCTAATGACATAATAAGAATTAAAAATTAGAAATTATGAATATAATTAATTAACTACAAAGATTTTATAATTAAAATAATTTATCTTATCTTTTAATCAAAATAAAAAAATATACTTGTACTTTAAGCTAACAATTCAATAGAAGTAACATGTGTCAAATTCTGCATATTATTTCATTTTTGGTAAAATAATGATTTGCTTTTTTCACAAAGTAGGGTTTGCAAGCCAATTTATGGAAAAAAGATGATTGTACTGCTTTTTTCAAATTTGGGGTAATGAATGAGAGTTTTGAATAACAAAGGTCGCAATTATTCAAACAAATTAATAGATAATTGGATAGATAAAAATTTATAATTCATAATTTACTTTCAGTTTATTTTAAGAGTTGTTAAAAAAATGTATATTTAGCGTTATAAAAATTAATAGTTCATTTTATTATTTCAATTAATTTGTCAGATTCTTCTATTCATATTGATTATTTTGAGGCATTAGCCAAACTTACTCGCAGCCAGAAAGCCGAATTAAAGGATTTTTCGGAGGCTGTAGAGGAAGTAATTCAGACGGCTATTGATACGTTGAAAGTAGCAAGTATAAATTTGTGGCTGATAGATAAAAAGAAAAATCAAATCAAATGTGTAGCCCATTCGCAGGAAGAAAAAGTAACTGTTTCGAATGCTAATTTGGATAATGAGAGAATGCCTGTTTATTTTGAAAAAATGAAAGAAGGAGAGTTGATTGTCGCAAATGATGTCTATAAAGATGAACGGCTGAGCGAACTAATCCAAACTTATTTTATACCTAATTCGATTACTTCGATGATTGATATGCCTATTCATATTGAAGGAGAATTGAAGGCAATTTTGTGTTGCAATCATACTGGAAAGGCTCGGCAATGGAATATACGAGAACAACAATTTGTACTGGCAATTGGAAATATCATTGCTCTTCTTTTAGAAATTTGGGAACACAAAAAAGCTGAAAAACGATTACTCCACAATGATAATTTACTTAGAGGAATTAATTCTTGTATTTTTCAGCTTTTCACTACTCCTAGTTTTGCAGATGGTTTGGACACAACCGTTTCTACGATTGGAAAGACAACGAAAACAGATAGAGTATTTATTTTTCAGAATTTTTTGGATCAAGAAAAAGAAAAATGTTGCAAAATTATTCACGAATGGACAAGCCAACCTCGTTATGAGCAAATTCGTAAAAGTAAATGGCACAACGTAAACTACAAACTTACAGGACTAGAACAGTGGGAAAAACAGCTTGCAGCAGGAGAAGGAATCAAAAATATAAAGGGAAAAGATGAACGTTTAGACGAATATTTTTTGTGGACAAAGTATGCAAAATCTACTCTTACTGTTCCTATTTTTGTGAATGAAAAAGAGTTTTGGGGTTTCATAGGTTTAGAAGATTGTACTGGAAAACATAATTGGACACTCACAGAAGAGAGTTTTATCTTCAATCTTGCCATTACTATTGGAGGTATTCTGACTACTCAACACGTAGAAAATCTTTTAAAAGAAAAAAACGAACAACTCAAAAAGACAAACGATGAATTGGATCAATTTGTATATAGTGTTTCACACGATTTGCGTGCGCCTCTGACTTCTGTAATGGGAATTTTGCAGCTTTTGAAAACAGATAGTTCAGCTATTTCGAATGTACAAATGTACCTCAAACTCATTTGGGAAAGTGTTATTCGATTGGATAATTACATTCGTGAAGTGCTTAGTATTTCTAGAAATAATCGTACAAATATAGCAAATGAAGTAATTGATTTTGGACAACTTATAGAAGAAATAAAAATAGATTTAGCTTATTTAGAGGAATATAAGGAAGTGAAAGTAGAATTGAATGTAAGTCCACAAACAAAAAAAAGGATTTTTAGGAGTGATAAAATTCGTATTAAAGCTATTTTTGATAATCTTATTTCAAATGCTATTCGGTATCATAATCCCTATGAAGATACTAGTTTTGTGAAGATAACAATTCACATAAACGAAAAAGAAGCTAAAATAAATATTAGTGATAACGGTCTGGGAATTAGTGAAAAACATGTAGAATATATTTTTGATATGTTTTATAGAGCAAACGACCAGAAAATGGGTTCTGGCTTAGGACTTTATATTGTAAAAGAAACTGTTCTGAAACTCAAAGGAACAATAAAAATCGATACTATTCCTAATGTAGGAACTACTTTCAAGATTGTTTTGCCAAACAGAAAACTAAGTTAGGAGTTAGAATTTGGAAATAAAAGACGACAGACCAATCGAATGAATTGCTAAGAAATAACCTCAAGGTCGCAATTTGATGTTTGTAAAATTAAGAAATAACAACATTACGCAGCTACGCATTCTACAAATATTGCGCAGCTACGCAGCTAAAATTCATTATAAAAATACTCGTTTTTTGGTACGATTAACATATAATTCTACCTTCTAAATTTGTTTAAGGTGCTAACCGTACAATTTCCCAAGGCGAAGCATATCTATCATCGGCATTTTCTTTCAAAAGATAATTTATTCTATCGTGCAGACGGCTTTCTCTTCCTTGCCAAAACTCTATATAATCAGGGACTAAACGGTAACCACCCCAGTTTTGAGGACGTTCGATAAATTTTGTTTCTTCATAATTTTTTTGAATAGAATCAAAAAGTGTTTCTAATTCTTCTCTTGTATTCAAAATTCTGCTTTGTGGAGAAGCAATTGCTCCAATCTGACTTCCAATAGGACGGCTTTTAAAATATTGATTTGATTCTTCTGCACTAATTTTTTCTACTTTTCCTTCTATTCTCACTTGTCTTTCTAGCTCTGCCCAAAAAAAAGTCAAACTTGCATACGGATTATTTGCCAAATCTTCTCCCTTTCTACTTTCGTAATTGGTATAAAAAACAAATCCAGTATCAACACTTTTCAAAAGAACGACACGAGCCGAAGGGCGACTATTTGCTCCTACAGTTGAGAGTACCATAGCGTTGGCTTCTGCTGAGAGTTCTGCATCAAGGGCTTCTTGAAACCACTTTTCAAACTGCTCAATAGGATTTTCTACTGCTTCTTTGATAGTAAATTCTGCCTTTTTATAACTCTGTCTTAAATTACCTAAATCCATAAAAAATAATAATTGGTTATGAAGCTCAACCTAAATGAACAAACTAATTACTCACTAACATTTTTTATTGAAAGATGTTTTTTAGATATTTTCTTTCACAATAAGGAAAATAGGCACGGATTTTTCATTCTTTATAAAGTGCTAAAACATTAGACTAAGATAAATTATAAATTATAAATTTTAGTTTAACATCTCATTAACATTTAAAACCGAAGAAAATAGCTGATTTGATTTACAAATTTCGTAATTTTGTCAGTATCAGAATTTTCTTTACTCTTATATCAAATTAGTTTTTATCATCAAAACCGTATTAGCAATGAAAATCACAAAATACTCTTTATCATCTTTAGTTCTTAGCTTTTGTTTATTCTTATTTCTTTCATCTGGTGCAATGGCGCAAGGTGTTATTCAATTTGATGTTGAATCTTTTGATTTCTCAACGGTTGAAGAAGGTGAGAAAGCAGAAAAAACATTTACGTTCAAAAATACAGGAAATCAACCAATTATTTTGAGTAATGTACGTGCTTCTTGTGGCTGTACTACTCCAAATTGGACTCGTGAGCCTGTTATGCCGGGTCAGTCTGGCAAAATTGAAGTAAGTTATAATAGTGCTGGTCGCCCAGGTGCGTTTAACAAAACGATTACAATTACTTCGAATGCAACAGAAGCAACAAAAGTTTTGACAATTCGTGGAAATGTAGTAAGCGATCCAGCAAATGACCCAAAAATGACAGTAGAACGTTCTAGTGTTGCTTTAGGCAAAATAAAAAAAGGAGAAGCTGTTACTTACAAAATCTCTTTCAAAAATGATGGAAAACAACAACTTCAAGTTCATAACCTTACTAGTACATGTAATTGTGTAAAATTAGCAGGCAGAGCAACAGCAGAAGCTGGTCAAACACAAGAGCTAGAAATTGTAATTACGCCTACTCAAACAGGAGCTTTTGAAGATAATATCGTAATTTATACAAATAGCCGTTCGCAATCAACAACGACTATAAAGCTTACAGCAACAGTTGTAGAAGGTTCTTCTAGTAGTGTTCTTCGCAACGAAAATTCTGGATTCTAAAAGTTCAAAATTTAGAATAAAACAGAGCTTTGTTATAACATAAAATTATGAAAGTCTTATTTGATTTACTCAGATAAGGCTTTTTTTGTTGAATCAATTTTATATTTGACTTATTATTTATTGAGTATTTCAAACAAAACGTTTAGTTTGTAGTAATTTTGAATAAAATATTTTTACAAAAAGCAGACATAAAGCAAAATGAAAATTAGTATTATAACAGCTCGTTTGAAAAACGGTGTAATTGGTTCAAATAACACATTACCTTGGAAAATGCCTTCTGATATGCGTTTTTTCAAACAAAGTACCATTTTTCATCATGTACTTGTAGGAAGAAAAACGTATGAAGGTTTCAAACAGCAACTTGTCAATCGTACTTCTCTTATTTTGACGACAAAGCAAGAGTATCAACCCAAACACAAAGAAGATAAAATTATACATTCTTTAGAAGAGGGAATAAAAATAGCAGAGCAGCAAAACGAAACCGAACTTTTTATTATTGGAGGAGGAGAAATATATAAGGAAGCATTAGAAAAAAATCTACTCACACACATGTACATTACAGAAATTGATGCAATAGTTTATGGTGATACTTTCTTTCCAGAATTTGATGAGTCGGAATGGAATATTATACGAAAAGACGATTTTCCAGCCGATGACAAAAATCAATACGATTATAGTTTTGTGTTGTATGAAAAAAAGTAGATTTGAATTTGATAAATCAAATTAGCTTCGCTGCTTTTCAGGTGCTACGTTTGAACGATGTAGATGGTTGATTTATCAAGCTAAAAAACCAAAATTCTTTACTCTAAAGATGCAATATAAATCAACCCCTTATCTACATAAAGTGGGTCATAGGTTTTTGCTTGCCAAAAAATAGGGTGTTCTTTTCCTGTATTATGGATATGAAAAGCATTTTTGTAATCTCCTTCTTCCAAATATTTTCCATAAGTAGCGATACACCATTGAATGGCTATTTGAAGTCCTTTTTCTCCATTCAAATCATCTATTGTCAATCCTTCTTTTATTACGTGATAACCCATAAGTTGTAACGGACCCCAAGAAGTAGCGAGCATGGTAAGTTCTTCAGTAGAATAGCGTTCTAAATCTTTCTGTGTCAGATTTCCATATCTTTTTCTCTTGCCTTCTTTTACGGCTTGTAATTTCTTAAAAACATTGGGTTCGTAACGGCTTTGAGGTGGGTTTTGTGCCGAACATTCTAATAAAACTAATGCCTTAAAATATTCAGAAGGAGCATGTAACTCTTCACAAATACGTTCTATTTCTGCGCCATAATTTCGCTCTACCTTCATTACTGCATTCATTTTTGCACGTTCTGAAAATATAGGTTTGAGTGCACTATACGAGCAAGAACGAAAATTCCATATCAAATGGACAAGAACAACGGCAACAAATATTTTGAGAAATAAACGCATGTTAAAAACGGTATAGTTGAAAAAATGGTTTGAAAATGATAAAGGATTTATAAAAATACTATTTTTCTTAGCAAGAAGCAATAAAAAATGTAATATAAACTCTTCTCAAAGTAAGATTGCAAAATGATACCAAAATTTGAAGCCTGTTATTAATAAAAGCGTATTTTTACTTCAAAGGAAAAATATTTTTATTGCAAAATAAGTCGTTTCTTTATAGTTTTATCTTTTACTTGAGTTTTTTGAGAAAATTAAAATATAGCTACATAAATATATGAATGACAACAAAATTACAAAACCGAGTAAAGTTCTAAATCTTGCTTATCGAAAAGTAAATGTTACCAGAAATAATATAGATAATTTCAAAAATTCAGTAAATAAATGTCTGGAACATATCGAAATTAGTGAGCAAAAAAACGAAAGTGAGGAGAATATCAAAAAATATATAGGCGATTTTCTGAATAAAGTATTTTATACAGACTATCTAATTAATACAAAAGATAAAATTGATTTGGCTATTTATGCTGGAAAAGATGCAACTAGCAAAGTAAATGTTTTGATAGAAACCAAACGACCAAGTAACACAAATGAGTTTTTGAGAGAAAATAATATAAATAAAAAAGCATTACAAGAACTTTTATTGTATTATTTGAGAGAAAGAATTGGAAAGACAGACCAACCAGAAACAGAGAACAATCAAATAAAACACTTGATTGCTACAAATGGCTACGAATGGTATTTTTTTAAGGGAGAAGATTTTTACAACACATTCTACAAAAACAAAAATCTAATAAAAGAATATAACGAGTTTGTAAATAATCAAAAAGATTCCTCTAAAAATGAATTATTTTACAACGAAATTGCTAAAAAATATATTGAAGAAGTAAAGAATGAACTGCCTTTCTTGTACATTAATCTAAAGGATTATCAATCAATCTTGTCTAATAAAAATAAGGAGGACAAGGAAAATGATGTAAAATTAATTTCTCTTTACAAAGTATTTTCTCCTATTCATTTATTGGCGCAGCCTTATGGAAATGATAGTAATTTATTGAACAAAGATTTTTATTTCGAACTTTTACATATTATTGGACTGGAAGAAGTAAAAGAAGAAGGAAAAATTTTAATCAAACGAAAGGTAAAAGGAACACGAAATAAAGGTTCATTATTAGAAACTACTATTTTTATTTTGGAGGATAGAGAATATTTACCAAAAGTAAAAGGTCTTTCTAGTTATGGAAAAAATGCAGAAGAACAAGTTTTTAATGTTGCTTTGGAGCTTTGCCTGACTTGGATAAATCGAATTTTATTTCTCAAATTATTAGAAGCGCAGTTGGTTGCTTATAATGAAAATTCGAATTATAAATTCCTGAATATTGACTTTTTAGAGCGTTTTAATGATTTGGAAGATTTGTTTTTTTCTGCTTTAGCCAAGAAAATAGAAGATAGAAATGAAGAACGAATAAAAGAAAAATTTAAGTACATTCCATATCTTAATAGTTCGCTTTTTGAGCCTAATGAACTAGAACACAGTACGCTTAGGATTTCTAGTATCAATGGAATTGAATTAGAATTGTATGATAAAACGGTCTTGAAGAATAATTTGAAACAACTGACAGGGAAAATTTCTCTTTTATCTTATATTTTTCGCTTTTTAGATGCGTATGATTTTAGTGGAGAAGACACCGAAAAAGTAGAAGAGAGCAACCAAGAAAAAACGCTTATTTCTGCTTCTGTTTTAGGACTTATCTTCGAAAAAATTAATGGCTATCAAGATGGTTCATTTTACACACCTGCTTATATCACGATGTATATGGCTAGGGAAGTTTTGCAAAAAACGGTTGTGCAAAAGTTTAATGAATATTACGGTTGGAGCTGTACAAGTTTTGAAATGGTAAAAGAAGAATTTAAGGATTATGTTCGTCAAGCAAGTCAAAATGGAGGTCAAAATGAAAATAGAGAAATTATCCGAAAACAGGCTAATCAAATCATCAATTCGATAAAAATATGTGACCCTGCTGTTGGTTCTGGACATTTTCTGGTAAGTATATTAAACGAACTTATTGTCATAAAAAGTGAATTTAATATTTTGTTAGACAAAGAAGGAAAACGACTAAATCTTTATATTAAGATTATCAATGATGAGCTTATTGTTGAAAATGAAAACGATGAAGTTTTTGCTTACAAACCCAAAAATAAATATAGCCAGCTTATACAAGAAACATTATTTCACGAAAAACAAAATCTTATTGAAAGTTGTCTTTTCGGTGTAGATATAAATCCTAATTCTGTCAAAATATGTAGGCTTCGTTTGTGGATTGAACTTTTGAAAAATGCGTATTATACAGAAGAAAAACAACTTCAAACGCTTCCAAACATTGATATTAATATTAAAACAGGAAATTCTTTGATAAGTCGTTTTGATTTAGATGAAGATTACAAAAATGCTTTTAAAAGCAAAGACAATCCGTATAGTTTAGAAGATTACAAAAATGCTGTTTATGAATATAAAAATATTAAGGATAGAAAGCGAAAAACAGAAATTATCAAAATTATTGATACCATAAAATCAGCTTTTACAGGAACATTAGATAACAAGTTTAAGAAAAAAATAGCAGCGGCACGAGGGAAGTTAGAACAGAAACAAACCGAAGTAAAAAACTTAGAAGCATTTGGAGAAAAGGTAAGCAAGACAATAAAAACAGAGTTTAAAAAACTCAAACTTGCTTTGAATCAATCGCAAAACGAAAAAGAAGCATTATTGAATAATGTGCTTTATCAAAGGGCTTTTGAGTGGCGTTTTGAGTTTCCAGAAGTTTTAGATGAAAATGGAACTTTTGTAGGTTTTGATATTGTAATTGGAAATCCTCCTTATGGTATAAAATTTAATAAAGACCAAAAAGAACATCTCAAAAACGTTTTTCAAGACATTCATATGAGAACACCAGAATCATATAATTATTTTGTGAAACTATTTACAACTTTAGCATCAAAAAAAGCCTATTGTTCTTTAATTATTCCTTCTAGCTTTCTCAATCAAGCAGAATTTGAAAAAACAAGGAAACTAATTTTAACTAAATTTTCTCCTTTTTTAGTAGTAAATATTGGAGATGGCGTTTTTGGGAGGGTTACAGCTCCTACTTGTATAATAGGATTTGACACAAATAATCAACATAAAGAAATTACTTATGGAGATTTAACTGCTTTAGATAGAAAAGAATTAGATAGTACTATTCAAACTTCAAATGAACTAGTAAAAGTAGAAGACATAAATAAAAATCAATCTTATAGCTTCATCTACAAAAAATATGTTCCACTTATTACTAAATGTTATGAAAATACATTGACACTAAAAGAAGTTACAGAAGAGGTAGCAACAGGAGTAAGTTCTGGTTTGGATAAAGCATACGTTTATAGTTCTGAACAGATTGAAGAGAAAAATATTGAAAAAGAACTTCTAAAAAAATTAGTAGTAGGAGGCGAAATTAATCGTTTTTATATCAATCCTGTTTCTACAAAGAAATTGATTTATATAACTAATGAAAATAACATTGAAGATTACCCGAATACAGAAAAAGCATTATTGTTTTATAAAAACAAACTTGTAAAAAGAAGAGAAGCTGCAAATGGAAAAATTCAATGGTATTCATTAAATTGGCCCAGAAGGAAAAAGTTGTTTGACGAACCAAAAATATTAATAAGACAGACAGCTAATAAAATAATGGCAGCCTTTGATGAGGGAAAATGGTATTGTCTTAAAAGTGGTATCATAATTCAATTACCTAAAGCAAGCAAATTGTCTTATCAATCTCTTCTTGGATTGCTTAATTCTTCATTGTTAGACTTTCTGTATAGAGATTTGGTAAATGAAGATAACAGAATTTTTCCAGAAGTAAAGCCGATACAACTTTTCAAATTACCAATAAAAATTCCAACCCAAAAACAAGAAAATCAACTAACAGAAGTAGTAAACAAAATCTTAAAACTAAAAGAAGAAAATCCAAATTCGGATACAAATAACTTAGAAAATCAAATTGATATTTTGGTCTATAAACTCTATGAACTTACTTACGAAGAAGTTTTGATAATTGATGAAGATTTTGAGTTGAGTGAGCAGGAATATAGAGAAAATTAATAGCAAAGGTTTTCTAAATCACAGGTTCATAAATATCTTTTACACTTACTTTACAACCCAAAATATCTAAAATTCCCTCTAAATTTAGAACTTCTTCTTCAAATTTGTTTTCTTTTTCAATATCACGAACGTATATTTTAGGTTCTTTCTTCGGTTTTTGCTCTCCATTTTCATCTTCTTCTGTCAAATCACTTTCTATCATAATATATTTTTTGAGTGATTTTATTTGCCTATAACATTCAAACTTTTCATCTTTATCATAAGCAGTTGTAGAAGCTGACAGAATTTCTATAATAACGATTGGTTCTTTAAGAGCATAATAGCCATATTTCATATCTTGTTTCTGAACCTCTTTTTTATAAATATGAACATCTGGACACAAAAAGCAATTATCTGAAACATACAATTTCATCTGACTACTTACCATTAAAAAACCTTTTTCCATCAAGTTTTTGTGTAATAATACAACAAGACTTGTATAAATTTGAGAATGTTCGATGGTAACTCCAGAAACAGAAACAATAGTACCATTAATAAACTCCAAACGCTCATCAGAATTAGCATCAATTTGTAAATATTCCTCTAAAGTGGCATCGTGTTTTATGATTTGCATTATGTTTTTGGGTTAGTCAATAAAGATACAAAAAAAACGGCTACCCATAAAAAATGAATAGCTATTTTGTATTAGTATAAAGTTTTGTTTGTTGATTTTGAGTTACATAAGTAATAAAAGGCTTTGCTATAAATCTTTAAAATCCTTTCAATGTCTATTATCACATTTTATTCTGATATAATATTCTTTTTTGTCTATAAAACTGATAGAAGGACAGCCGAAAGAAAAACTTTCAAACCCAAATAAAATAGAAGGATTGTTTTTAAATATAGCTCCTGTCCATTGAGTGGCGTAATATTCTCCTTTATCTGCTCTTTCTTGCGTAAACAAAGGAGTTAAATAAACTCCCTCTTGCTCGTTAAGTAGTTCTTCGAAAATAATTTTACCATTACTATCAGCAACTAGTAAAATTCTATAATCAGCAATATCTTTTAAAAAATAGTTCATACCGTTTACGCTATAACTATAAGTACGGACTTTACTTTCAGAAGAAGAGAGAATCTTCTTCAACATTTCATTTTCCGTTCGAAAAATTAGGAAAAAGTGTTTCTTCTATTTCTTTCCACTTTATAGATTTGGCTTCTCCTTCTTTAAATGGATTGCGCTTTCCAACATAAACAAAAAAATCTGACCCTTTACTTAATAAATCTGTTTCCGTTTTTTGCAGCTCAAAACAAATCATAAAATCCCATTGATTTAAAGGAACAGAACCTCCATAAGGACTAATATAGGCTATCAAATCAATGTCTTTTACATTAAAAGCAAAAACAGAATTTTGAATCAAATCATAAATATATATAATATCTGTTTCTTTAATATTACTTGATTTGAGAAATCTTTTTCTATGTTTTGGGTCTAATTTGTGATAATTGTTTTGATCAATAGTAGGTTTATTGCTCAAATATTCTTTCGCAATAACAGATGAATCTGGATGCTCATTATAGGCGTAACTATCTGTGAGTATGATTGTGCCTTTTTCATCATCGTTATAAAAGTTGTAAATAATTAACTCTTCAGATTGTTCAACAGGAGAAGAGAAAGAAAAAGATAGAATAAATAGACAGAAAAAAAATGGTTTCATATTTTCATTGATTTAATATAAAAAAAATAGCGTAGAATTAGCGTTTTTAAAAAAACGACTATCCATAAAAAATGAATAGCCGTTTCTAGTTAAACTTAAATAAAAATCAAACTGAAATTAACTGGTAACTACTTACTGATTACTGGTAACTGAAACGCCTTTTTTCCAGTCTTTAAATTCAGAAGTATAATAGAGATAAGCCGAAGAAGCTGCACCTTCATATTCGCCTGCCAAATCAGCTTTCAAATCAAGATTGATAATTTTCTTCTCATTGGGAGTCATCTGACGGAAATAAAACACAACACTATGTTCACGAATTTCATAAAAAGCAACTTTGTGCTTTTCTATGAGTTCTTTGAGCTGCCAAGGCTGTGCAGAAAGTCCACCTGGTAAGCCTACAATCGCTATTGTCATTGGTAATCCTTCCTTTGTTACGTTTTCTAAAGTAGTGGTAAGTCGTACAGTTTCGCCTATTTTTACTTTGCTTTCTGCAAGTGAAGTTTCTAATTTCACACTACATTTATCACTACTTTTTGGCAAATCTGAAAACCATTCTGCTGAAAAAGTATAAGGTAATGGTTCTTTTACGCCTACATAATTGATGCGAACCGTATTTTTACCTGCTTTCAAATGTTTGCCTAAATTCCCTACTTCGATAGCATTTTGTTCTCCTGCTTCATAGTGAGCTGTTCGAAACTTTTTTGCCATTTACGTAGATTTCAATATCACCACTTTCAGGCGTTCGTTGTGCGTATTTAGCATAGGTTGTCAAAGATTTTAGAGCCAAAACAGTACTTTGCGTATTTCCAAAACCACCATAAGGCGAACGAGAAGAAACTAAATATTTTACTCCATTTTGCAGAATATTCATTCGTTTTTTATCTGATTTCATAAGTGCAAGAAGAGCTAAAGAAGTCGTTTCTGCTGTCAGACCCTGACCTGTTGAGCGAGTGATGGAATGTTTTGTTCCTTCCCAAGCTCCAGCATTATCGCCTGTTTCTTTTTGTAGAGAAATAAGTGTTTCTAGTAATTTCTCTGCACGATTATCATTCAAATTTTGCAGCGTATTTACTACAAGTCCAATTAAATAAGGGTCTTGAGATTTAATTGCATTCTGATAAGCTGCTTCTGCTTCTGTTTTAATATCTCTAAAACCTGCTTCGGAAAGTGAATAGGTAATATAAGCATTCGAAATGTCGTCATCTGCGTTTCCAAAACTATCCAAAGCCTTCGGATTGCGCTTAAATCCACCTTTTCCATCTTTCCGTTCCATAAGCCAATTGGTCGTTCTGGTTACCATTTGCTCGTCAACCAAATTTCCAGTTACGGCTTGCATATCCTTAAATTCCATCAAACCGTAAGCCGTTAGAGCTTCGTGAGCAGGATTTGCGCCAAACCATTCATAACCTTTGTCTTTCGACTCAAAAGAAATCAAACGTTTATAGCCTTTTTCTGTCAATGCCGTTGCTTTTTCTAAAGCTGCTTGCTGTTCTGCATTCAGATTTTTCTGCGTAGAAAGATAATCCATTACCAAAAGATTGGGATAAGTAGAAGAAGAAGTTTGTTCAAAACAACCATACGGTTCTCTCAAAATAGATTCAATTCCTGCCAAAAGGTCGTCCAAAACAGAAGGAAAAGCCGTAAAAGTAGCTTTATTTGTTCCCATTACAGGACTTGTAATTTCGAAAGAATAGGTTTTATCAGCACTTTCTCCAGACAGCGCAATCGCAGCAGGAAACCCTTTTGCAAACACTTCAACTTCTTGCTCAAAACGGTCTTGAATGCCATCTTGTCCTACAAATTGAACAATAAATTTTCCTTTGCCAGCTTCATTTTCAATCAAGAAATCTAAGTTCACGACCTTTGTTTCATTAGGCTGCAAAGTCATTCTATTTTTCCAAGCACTTTCTTTTACAGGAATCCAAGAAGAAGGATAATCAGCCGAAATCATACCACTAAACTCCTTTTTTGTGTTATTATGTAACTGTAATGGAATAGAAATTTTATCTCCCATTGACATAAACAAAGGTAATTTTGTATCCAAGCTAAAAGGTAATTGAGAATAAAAAATACTCTCCGTTCTTCCAATTCCTCCATCGCTTGCAATACCTTCACAGATAGCACGAAAAGCAGTAATTTCGTCAGAGAGATAAAACTCTACTTGTGCTTTTCCTTTTGCATCCACTTTTATATTTTGACTCCAAAAAATGGTGCTTCTAAAATCTGTTCTTGATTTGGATTGATTTTCTGTTTCGTCTTCTTTTTTGGTAGAATAATCAACAACAGGAAAAACTCTAGCACGATGATAAGTGGGAGGTTTTTTTTCTTCTGCTTTAATTTTTTTCTTCATTCTAGTATCCTCCAGAATTACTACCGTAGAATCCATTCTTGCTTCATTTACTACTTGTTCCTTCTCTTTTTCTTCAATAGCTTCATTTTGAACGACTGCTATTTTTTCTTCTAGAGCATTATTATTTTCTATTATTTCTTCCTCCATAAAATCAGCTTCTGCACCAAAAACCATTTCTTCTTCAGCTATATCATTTCTCATTTCTTGCATTGCCATTACAGGAACTGCACCTCCAGCAGCTCTTCTAATAGCTCCTTTTCTTTTTATTCTGTCATAATCAAAAAGATTAAGTGAGTATGATTCTGAATAAGTTGTAACGTTTTTGTATGCCTTTTTCGAACTATCTGTAGCTACAAGTGTAATTGGCTTATAGAGTTTGTAATTTTTAAACTCAAAATACCCTTTATTATCTGTTTTGGTAGAAATAGTTGTACCTTGAATTTCCACTTTTATATTCTTAGCAGGTTTTCCATTTTCTTTATTTACAGTTCCTGCAATAATTGATTTTTCGGCATCATACTTTAAAGTGATAGACGATTCTTGAATTTGCTCCCAAGTAAATTTTCTCCAACCGTGCGTAAGCATTAATAAATCTCTAGCTTGTGCAGCTTTTTCTTTCTTATCATCAGAATCTTTTGGAAAATAAAAACGAGGTTCTGTTACTTCTCCTTTTAGGTCTGCTTCCAATAAAAGATGCGAAAGAATATGGCTAGATTTGTCATCAGCAAACGAAAGAAGTTTGTCATCAACAACAGAAAGCGACAAATTGGCTGGCATTGGAATTCCTCTATGGTCAGTAACTTTTATATCTAAAATAACTTTTTCACGAGGTTGATAGTTGTCTTTATTTGATTTTACAGAAATATTAAGCTGTTTGTCTGTATTCAGAAAAACCAAACGTTCGGCTCTTTCTATTTTTTTAGAATCAAAAAGTGTAAAATTAGCTACTCCAATAGGCATTTCATCAGTCGGAATATTAATTGAGTTTTCTCCTTTTTTGACAGAAATAGATTTAGTAAAAATAATTTCTCCACGCAACTTTCCAACTAAATAAACCTCTTCCATGACAGGCGAATAAATAGAAAACTTTAGATTAGAAGTATCGTACTTTTTTTCTTTATTGGCTTTTGAAACAGGAAAATCTAGTTGCAATCCATACCCAACTTCTACTGTTTCGGGTAATTTGTAGGTAGATTCTACATTTTTCGGACTTGTAATTTTGGCTGTATAAACTTCTCCTTCTTTTGCTTCAAACTCAAAACTTCCCATTCCTTTATGAAACGATGAAAAACTTGATACTTCTTTACCATTTTTGTTTAAAATAATTCCTTGAACATCAGCAGGTTTTCCAAATTCATCTTTACACCAAAAGGCTACATTTGATTCTGTACCAGCCAAAATATCTCCTCCTTCTGGAAAAAATTGTAAATCAAAAACAGTATTTGCTAACGGAATAGAACGAGAAATAGATTCTGTTTGTCCATTGTGAGAAATCAAAACATTCAAAAGTCCGTCGGCTGTATCTAGTTTTTTTGGAAGGTCGAAAGTAATTACTGTTTTACCCTCTTTGTCTGTTTTGGTTTTTGCTTTCGAAATTACCTGACCTTTTAGGCTTACTACAAAATCAATATCTTTATCTGCAAGTGCTTCGTTAGTAAGGCTTTGCAAATCCAAATCTGCATTTACTTTATCGCCAGCACCGTAGGCATCTTTTTGAAAATCTAATTTCATTTTAAGGCGTGGCAAAACTACTTTCTGAACTGTAATTTCTTTTTCAAAAATAAGTGGATTGCCGTTTTGTTCTTTTGCATTTTCATCAGAATCTTCTACAACAAAATTTTCTTGCCATTTTGTATAGGCTTTAATTTTATAGAGTCCTCCTGCTGCATCTTCTCCTAAATCAAATTCTCCAGAAGCTGTTCCTTCTTCCAAAATTACTTGTATCTTTTTGGCTACATTTCCTTTTGGGTCAATAAATTCGACATGTAAAATATCACTTCGTTTTGAAGGTTTTAGAGTAGTTTCGTCTTGCACATAGGCTTGAAACCAAATCGTTTCAGAAGGTTTGTAGAATGGTTTGTCAAGATGCAAATACACTCTTTCGGAGCTATATTTCTCTTGAAAAGTAATGTTGTTTTCGATTAATTTTTTGAGCCAATCGCTATCTTTTCCTCCATTTTTTGAACGAAAACCCCAAAGTGAAAGTGCGCCTGCTGTAATTGCTGCGCCTGCTAATAGATGCCACATACGGAAAAAATTTAGTTTCATGATTGATGTAATATACTAAATAGTAATGAGGTAAATTAAGAAATTTTTATGAATAATGAGTTATGAGTTTCTCTATTTTTTAAGTAAGATGTAGATTGAATGAAAATTCCATAAAAAAAGCACAAAAAATTAATTTCGTGCTTCCAAATTACGTTGTCGGTATATTATAAATACGTTAAGGACAAGCCACAATTCGTTGTGCCATTCTGAAAAGTCCTACATCAAGACCAAGATTTGATTTTTGTGCAGCTTCGATATTAAGCTCAAAACGATACGGCTTTTTATCTACGGTTACAAAATTAATAATTCCACATTGCTCAATAAATCCTTTTAGATTATCTCCAATGGTAAGAGTGGGGTATCTTCTAAAATAATCCAAGATATCACTTAATTTGCTTTGTTCGGATTTGCTAATATAAATTACTTGACAACCCCACAAATCAGAGGCATTTTTCTTTCTTCGGACACGCAAACCACGACCATTTATTCTGTAATGAGCCAGAAAAGATTCTAGTTCGTCGCCAAAAGGGTCGTCGCCCAAAATTCCGATTTGTATCATCTCTTTAGGACTTTTGAAGGCTTCAGGAGGAAATTTTGTGTGTTCGATAAAGTGAATAATAAACCCAATCTTCATTTGCGTTTCTGAATATTGAGCTTGAGAAGGCAAAGTAACAAAGAAAAACGAAAAAGCGAGTAAAAAAATAACTGTAGCTTTTTGTAAAAATGTAAAAGATAAAACTTTAATCTTATTTCTATATAGTTTTTGCGAGAGTAATTGTATAAACATTAAGTAAATTTAAAATATTTTGGACGTGCTAATAAAAGCGAATAAAAATTACCATAATCTAATGTAATTTAATACGATTTTGGGTTCTGTTTTTAATAGTATTGCAATCTAAACTATAAACGCATATCTGACAAATAAAATATATAGTTTATCAAAATCTTTGTGTAATTATATTTTAGAAAATAAGATAGCCAAAAAACAGACCACAAAAAAAGAGAAGAATTTATGTAATTCTCCTCTTTATTTTTCGTAAAACTAATATTTATTTGAATTTTATAAAAGCAAATTTTATCTTTTATTTGGATTTTCGCTTTCAACAGGAGTTTCTATATTTTTCAGTAAATACTTGTCTTTATTATCGTCTGTAATTGGATTAAAATTTTCCAAACTTACTAATATTCCACGCAATCCCATTTTTTCTTTCAAATTTTTGTTATACACTTCTGCGTGTTCATAGCTATAAAAAGGACCCAACAAAAGTCTATACAACATTTTTCCATCTACTTCTACAAAAGTTACTAAGATATTGTCGTGCCAATGAACTTCTAATTCAGAAACATTATTTACTAAGTTTTGGTAATTTTCGAAAACACCTAACTGAATTCCGATAGTTTTTTCTTCTACTCCATAAGGACGAATACTGAAACGATAAATTTCTTGAATTTCTCCTTCTGTCTGTAATTTTAATGAAAGTTCGGGGTAAGCGGCCTTCGCAAAAGCAGAAATACGGTCATCTGGTGAGCCTGTTTTGTCTTCGTGTACTTTCAAGCGAGCAATCATTTGTTTAGGACTTAGATACGATGAGATTCTATCAATCAGTTTTCCTTGAGGCGTAAAAACCAAGATTTGAGGAAAACTTTTTACATCATATTTTTTGACTACATAATCAGCATACAAAGAAGGAGCTTGCAGTTTTTGAGCTAAATAACGTTTGACTACATACGACTGTACATATTGGTTTGCAAAAGTAACCGAATCAAATTTGTTTTTGTTGGCGTGAACAAACACAAAATACGGTTTGTTTTTCTTTTTGCCTTCTTCTTGCAACTGGTCAAACGAACCTGCAAAGTAAGGCATTTTATTCATTTGCGTTGTTTCAGAAAGAACAATAGGCTTGTTTTGAGCAAAAGCAGAATTTATACAAATTCCTAATAAAACAAGTAAGGCTATTTTTTTGTAGAAAGGATTTGGCTTAGACAAGCTAAAGTTTATTACTTTTGTTAAGATAGTTTTGAAGTAAGACATAAAAAAGTGAGTTAAGATAAAAAAATTTCTTTATTAATAAATTAAATTATAAAGATAGAAATCAATTTTGAAGAATCAAGGAGCTTAAAAAATTTATTGCTTTCAAAATCGTTATTTTTATAAACTATAAAAACTATAAAGTGTTTGTAGATTTTGGTAGAAAGTCTGCACAAAACAGAATTAAAAAGAGTAAGATACAACTATGAGTAATTATTATGATTTGTTAGGAATCCCAAAAACGGCGACTGTACAAGAAATAAAATCTGCCTATAAAAAAAATGCACTAAAATTTCATCCAGATAGAAATGCAACAAATTCAGATGAATCAAAATTAGCAGAAGAAAGATTTAAGTTGATTAATGAAGCCTATCAAGTTCTTTCTGACCCATACAAAAAAATGATGTATGACAATCAGTTAGAGTTTGAAGAAGTCAAAAGGCAACAGTATTATAAGCAATATACTTCAACTGGAAATTATGGTTCAGATAGCTCTAATTCTCAAAGTGAAGGTTATAATCAAAATACTCAATATCAGCAGCAGCAAGGAACAGGTTATACGTATAGAAGAAGAGAAACCAAAAAAGAGAAACAACCTACTTTTGTATTTGGGAAAACAGAAATATATATTGTTCTGGGGTTTGCTCTAATGACTGTTTTTGCTTACTTTTTGATGAATTTTATGAACAGTTATTCCTATGATATGTACATAGAAGAAGCAAAAGTAGCCATAGATGCAGAAGATTTTGCGAGAGCAAATAGAGCATTAGAAGATGCAAAATCTCAAAAAGAAAAAGATGCAGAAATCAATTATTTGCTTGGAAAAATAGAAGCAGAGTACAAAAAGGATTATGTTGATGCGATTGAATTTTTTGATAAAGCGATTGCTTACTCTACTGAAGATGAGCCAGAAGTTAGAGCAAAATATTACAAAACAAAAGGCGATACATATTTACTAATGAATGAATATTATCAATCCATAGAAGAATATAAAAAAGCTGTTTCTTTGAGTGGTTACGACCAAATAGCGATTATGAATATTGCTGATTTATATCTTGAAAAGCTAAAAGATTATAATAAAGCAAGTTTGTATTTTGATGAAATTATAGATAATGAACCTGATTTGGTAGAACCATATATCGGAAAAGCTGTTGCTAAACTGCAAGCAAAAGATTATCAAGCAATGGGAGAACTTTTGGATAAAGCAATTAAGATTAATCCAAAAAATGCGTATTTATGGTATTACAAAGGTTTCTATTTTTGGGAAAAACCTAATCAGAATGCAGAAGAAGGAAAAGCGAAAGATAAAGAAAACGCTTGTGAGAGTTGGAAAATTGCAGTAAGTTATGGAAGTCAAGAATCTCACAAACCTTTGAGTAATTATTGTAAATAAATGTTGTTTATAAGAAGGTTTAAGTCTAAAAAACATTTTTTATTAGAAATTTATACATCGATGAAATTAAAAACACTCTTCATTCTATTCGTCTTCGTTTTACAAGGTTGTAATTCTATGTCAGGTAAAGCTATCAATGTAGATTTACCAGAAACAAGCCAAACTACTATTCATAAACTGAAAGTAGGAGAAGAGATAAGTTTCAAAACAAATGTTCATGGTTCTGTCGGAATGGCAGCAGAACATATTCTTGCAGATGATGGAGTTTTGGAACTGAAAGAAAGCAAAATTATTTATGACAATCCAAATTTTAAAGGTGCAGGAGGAGATGGAGGAATGAAAAAATTTACTTTTAAAGCACTTACAAAGGGAAAAACGAAAGTAATAATACAGAAAATATTTAGAGGAGAACTAGAAAAGGAGATAATTTTGGATATGGAAGTGATATAAGTTGACTACAAATCCAACTTTACATCACTTCCCAAAAAACTCTTCCATAATAATAGGAACAACTCTCAAAAAAGCTACAATAAAAGGTGCTGCAATCAAAAGTCCGTCAAAGCGATCCAAAAAACCTCCATGTCCGGGCAAAACAGAGCCAGAGTCTTTTATACTCATACTTCGCTTGAATAATGATTCTACCAAATCTCCATACGTTCCTGCTACGATAATAATTAATGAAATCCCTATCCATTGCCACAAAAACAGCGTTTCTTGATAAAAATATCCCCACGTAGTTCCGACAAGTAAAGCCAAAATTCCTCCTCCAATACTTCCTTCCCACGTCTTTTTGGGAGAAATACGAACGAAAAGTTTGCGTTTTCCAAAGTTTTTGCCAGAAAAATAAGCACCTGTATCATTTGCCCAAAGAATAAAAAGAGAACCCAAAATTATTTCGTAATAATAATTTTGCCCTTTAAAAACGGCAATATTCAGAAGCGCAAACGGCAGCGCAACATAGATAATTCCTAGAAAAGTAAAAGCAATATTATGAAACGGTTTTGTTTCTCCTTTTTTGTAGAGTTTGATAAAATAAGCTCCTGAAAGACTTACCAAAAGCAAAATGTAATAATTGGGATTGAGTGCAAACCGTTCTATCAAAAAAGATAAGGTAAAAAGAAAAAGACCGTTGAAAGTGCCGAAAGTACGTAAAGGGGAATTTCCATCTAAGCCCAAAAGTTTGTAAAACTCCCAAAGCGCAAACATACTGATAAAGAAAAAAAGCGAAAAATAAGTCCATTCGCTCCACATAATCGCTGTCAGAATGGTGATTGCTCCCAAAATTCCTGTAATAAGGCGTTGTTGGAGTTCTGAAAACTTGTCTAAATTTATGCGCATTCTGTATGGATAAGTTTTAAAATTTGATAAAGCAGGCACTACATTTATTATAAAAAAGTGTCAAAACCCAACTATAAGAAAATAAGAAACACTAAAACTACATAAAATTAATAAAGCAAAAAAATGATATTTTACTTTTTTGCTCTTTCTTAAAAGCATTTTTTATAAAAAAGTAAAGTTCTATTTGCAATTTCAAAATTTCTACTGTACTTTTGTGTTACTATTTAAAATTAGTCTAAATAAACATAGTAATTAAAATTTCTAAAATAAAAACGATATAATTATGAAATTTAACTGGAAAAATTCATTTTTCATTTTAGCTCTTTCTGCATCTTTCTTTTCTTGTGATGATGATACAGAAAAGACTTTTCCTACTTTAGAAGTACCAACAACGTATGAGAGTGCGAATTATGAGTCTAATGCAAGTACAGAACTAGCTGTTCGTTCAAATCTTTCTACTCTAGTTTCTAAAATGCAAGTAGGCAGAACTGGAACAACAGTAAGCGACTCAGAACTTGTAGCTGCATTTAATGAGGGAAATCCGTCTTTAAAAGATATTACTACTTCTTATTATGCTCAAAAAGTTCCTGTTTGGTTGTCAGAATTAGCAAAAGCAAGTGGTGGAACGTTCAATCCAACAACTGCACCTGCTGGAAATGGTGGTGTATATGGTGGTTATTTATTTGATGAGAATGGTTTGGAATTGGAGCAGGTAGTAGAAAAGGGTCTTTTTGGTGCTGCACTTTATAATCATGCACTTACAGTAATAAAGTCAGATAATTTAATGGCTTCTGATATTGATCGTTTGGTCGCTATTTTTGGAGCGCATCCGTCTTTTAAAAATAGTGATAAAGCAGAGCAAAACAAAGATGTTTTTGCAGCAAAATATGCAGCTCGTAGAGACAAAAACGATGGAAAAGGACTCTATACTTCTATCAAAAATAATTTGATTATTGCAAAATCTGCTATCGAAAAAGGAGAAGATTATAACCAAGACCGTGATAAAGCACTTTCTGATTTCCGTTACAATTGGGAAAAATCAAATATGGCAACCGTTATTAATTACCTTTTGGCTACCATTTCTAAGCTAAATGATACTAATTCTACTGATGCTGATAGAGCTTCTGCTTTGCATGCGTATGGTGAAGCTGTTGGTTTTGTACACGGTTGGAAAGGTGTTGCACAGAACGATAAAGCGATAAGTGATGCAGAAATTGATCAAATTTTGGAGCTTATGAATGCACCTGCTAACGGAAATGTTACTTCTTTTATGTTTGTTACAGATTCATTTAATGAATTACCAAAACTTCAATCAGCTATCGATAAATTACAACAAATTTATAAATTTACTGACCAAGAAGTTATTGATTTTGAATATAATTGGGTAAACGAGCAAGGCAGATAACTTTTTTATGCAAAGTAAAGTTAGCCAATTTGATAAATTAGATTGCTACGTTTAAATAAACCCACGAATAAATTCGTGGGTTTTATTCTTTCTAATTTTCTCTTCTAATCCTTTCTAAAAATCCATGTTTTTTCTATAATTTCAGCAGATGGAAGCGCATCGGCAAGTTCTTTATCATTCTTGAATTTTAGCTGAGAAAGACAATGGACTTCTACACTTACCTCAAACTCATCTTCCTCAAAAATCCAAGGAGTAATACAAATAGTTTTGTCTTCTCGTTGATGCAAATAGCTTTTTTCTCCATTTGGCAAAACAAAAACTTCTACTTTTCGTCCATCTTCTGGAATATTATTTCTACTCAAAATAAGTGAACACCTATCGCAAAAGTGAATTAGATTGTACGACTTTTGAGCTTCTTCTTTAGTTACCTTTAAATTTTTTCTGAACAACTTCTGATTTTCTTTTTGTAAGTCTAAAAATTCAATCGTTTCTTTCAAGTCTTTTTTGCTTAATCCTGCTTCTTTTGCAGCAGCTTCTTCTCTCAAAGGCTCATACAAATAAGACATGTGCATCGAAATCATAAGTGCAATCCATTGAGATTTGTAACGAGAAACTGCCGAAACTTGCTGTGCTTGTTGCAACGAAAACTCTGCTAAAGAAAAATCTTGTGGCGCACCTGCATCTGTAATATGATACATTCCTTCAAAGCCAATTTGTTCGTCATCGTGTTCGGCAATAGCTGTTAGTGTTTCCAACCAACGAACTGGACGGTCTTTTTTTTGCCAATAAAAACCAATCTTAGAAGCCAAAAGTCCGTGCGCTCGTTGGAAAATTATTTCCCAACCTTGAGTAGAAGTATTGACAATCATAAATAAATTTAGAAGTTAGATTTTAGAAATTAGAATTGAATGCGAATACAAATTACCACTAAGGAAAAGAGAGAATAAACAGTTTCACAAGGAATAAATTTAGAATTTAGATTTTAGAAGTTAGAATTGAATGCGAATACAAATTACCACTAAGGAAAAGAGAGAATAAACAGTTTCACAAGGAATAAATTTAGAAAGTTAGATTTTAGAAGTTAGAATTGAATGCGAATACAAATTACCACTAAGGAAAAGAGAGAATAAACAGTTTCACAAGGAATAAATTTAGAAAGTTAGATTTTAGAGTTGAATGAAAATGAAATACAATTATGAGTACAGATTTGTTTAATTAAATCTTGTTTTATGTGCTATTTAGCGATAAATTTCTCAACGAATGTGTAATTTCCCCATTTCCTAATTCCCTAATTCCCATTCCCTAAACCCTAACATGTATTCCTTTTTCAAAAAGTTCTTTCTTTAAGACAGGAACAGGAATTTCTCCAAAATGAAAAATACTTGCAGCCAGTGCAGCATCGGCTTTTCCTTCATTAAAAACATCTACAAAATGCTGTGTAGAACCTGCTCCACCAGAAGCAATAATCGGAATGCTACAAATTTGATTTAATTTAGAATACACATCAATAGCAAAACCATTCTTTGTTCCGTCGTGGCTCATTGAGGTAAATAATATTTCTCCTGCTCCTCGTTCTTGTGCTTCTTTTGCCCATTCAAATAAATCAATTCCTAGATTTTTTCGTCCTCCTCCTGTGTGTACTTCCCATTTTCCTTTATTTATTCCAGATTGACTTATTTTGGCATCAATCGCAATAACAATACATTGATTGCCAAACCGTTTAGAAGTTTCTTCAATTAGTTTTGGATTCAGAACGGCAGCCGAATTAATGGTAACTTTATCTGCGCCAGCTTCTAACAAAACCGAAACATCTTCAACACTACTGACACCACCACCCACTGTAAAAGGAATATTTAAGTTTTTGGCAATTCGTAGAGCTAATTCTTTTAGTGTTTTTCGTTTTTCATGAGTGGCTGTAATATCCAAAAAAACAAGCTCATCAGCTCCTTCTTTTGCATACTTTTCGCCCAATTCAACAGGGTCGCCAGCAAAACGAAGTTCTTCAAACTGCACTCCTTTTACAGTCTGACCATCTTTTATATCTAAACAAGGGATTATTCTTTTTGAAAGCAAAGTAATATAGTGATAAGTTGTTAGTGATAAGTTATAAGTAAAATATAAATAAGCTATATCAACTATTTAATAATTAAATTGTAATTCTATTTTCATAAATTGCTTTTCCTACAATCGCTCCATCAACGCCTAATTCATCAAGCAAAACCAAATCATTTTGACTGGTTACGCCACCACTTGCAATAACTGTAAGAGTAGGAAACTTAGTTTTAAGTTCTCCATAAAAATCAGTATTTAAGCCTTCTAATGCGCCATCTTTAGTAATATCAGTACAGAAAAACTGTGTAAGTCCTTTTTGTTTCCAAGATTCAATAAACTCAAAGATGGTAAATTCACTTTCTTTTTTCCACGCATCTGTAAGGAGTTTTTCGCCACGCACATCGGCAGCCAGTAAAATAGAGTTTCCTCCAAATTCAGAAAGCCAACTTTCAAATGTTTCTGGATTTTTTACGGCTACACTTCCTATGCTTACCATCTTTGCACCACTAGAAAAAATACTTTTGATAGAATCTGAATGACGAATTCCACCTCCAAAATCAATAATTAAATTAGTTTGAGAAGCTATTTTTTGTAAGATTTTTAGATGTTGAGGTTTGCCAGCTTTTGCACCATCTAAGTCAACAATGTGTAGTCTTTTTATTCCCTTATCCTCAAATATTTTTGCTTGATCTAAAGGGTTTGAATTGTATATCTTTTGTGTGTCGTAATCGCCATGAGTAAGACGGACACATTTACCATCAATTAAATCAATGGCAGGAATAAGTTGAAGATTCATTTTTTGGATTGTAATAATTTATTTTACAATGAAATACTAAAGATTATTTATTTCTTCTAAAAGAACAACTAACTGATGTTACGCAACATCAAAGTTTAGAGAAGTTTAGACGAAACCCACGAATTTATTCGTGGGAAAGTAACCACTACTTTTTACAGGAATCTACTTTTCCGTTTATTAAAATTACTCCTTTTATTTTAGAATAGAGTAGAAACAAAAAAACGAAGAAGGTGGTGGTAGCTTCCACGAATAAATTCGTGGGTTTCATTTTAATTGCGTAACATCAGTAACTAATTAAAATCAATTAATAAAAGTTATCACGGTTAATTTAGCAATGTTCATTTTTCCATAGAACTGGGTTTGCAAACCCAGTTTTATGGAAAAATAAGCACTTTTCGTTTTCTGCTAATTTATTGGTAATCAACACTATAAATAACCGTGATAATGTTTAATTATAATCGTAATTATTCCTAAAAACTACAATACTTTTATTTTTTTACCTTATCTACCACCAAACCCACTTCTAAGATTGGACTTAATGGATCTGCTTGAGCAACAGCATGTCTTATTTTGAATGTATAAGTTCCTTTTTCTAATTTAAAATTACTCATCGCTACTTGCTTCGTATCGTATGTATCTCCTACACCTTCGCCAACTGCACGCCCACCAGCATCACGCAGCACAAAATCAATTTTTTCTTCAGTTGCTTTTCCGTCTGGAGTTTCGTAACTAAGAATGAGCAACAAATTTTGGTAAGGAATACTGATTCCGTGGCGCAGTTCAATAGAAACATCATACATTCCTTCTTCTTCTACATTTACTTTATAGGTTTTTTCGTCGCTCATGTTCCATTTAAAACCTACCGAATTTACATCTTCGTGATTTCTATAAATATTATTTTCATCACAAGAAGAAAATAAAAACAGGAGAGCTAAAGTAATAACTGGAAAAACAGATTTAATAAATTTCATAGTAATTTTGGTTTAAGTGTAGAACAGACATCCTGTCTGTTGTTGTGATTGTAATTTTGTTCAGACTAGAAATCTAAACTACTTCATGTTTTCAATTTTATGTTTTCAATACTCGTGAGCAAATTCTACATCTGCATACACGTTTTCAATTTCATTAAGAATATCAAACACTTCTTGCGAACTACTAGACTGAACCAATCTCATTCTGTATTGTTTTATTCCTCTTAATCCTTTAAAATAAGCTGCATAATGGCGTTTCATTTCGTTGATAGCCGTAATTTCGCTTCTTTTCCATTCTAAAGAAAACATAAAATGCTTTCTGCAAATATCCAAACGTTCGATTAATGTTGGAGGTGGAAGAAGCTCGCCAGTTGCTAAATAATGCTTAATTTCTCTAAAAATCCAAGGATAGCCAATGGCTGCACGCCCTATCATAATTCCATCGACACCAAAACGGTTTTTATATTCTAGTGCTTTTTGAGGAGAGTCAATATCACCATTTCCGAAAATAGGAATATGAATATCAGGACTATTTTTGACTTCTGCAATATATGACCAATCGGCTTGTCCTGTGTACATCTGTTTGCGAGTACGCCCATGAATCGAAAGTGCTTGAATGCCAACACCTTGCAATCGTTTCGCTACTTCCAGAATTTTGATAGAATCGTGATCCCAACCTAAACGAGTTTTGACGGTAACAGGAAGTTTTGTTTTGTTTACAATTTCTTTTGATAGCAATTCCATTTTAGGAATATCCTTCAAAATAGCTGCTCCTGCACCTTTACAAACTACTTTTTTGACAGGACAACCAAAATTGATGTCTAATACTTCTGGATTTTCTCGTTCTACAATTTCGGTTGCTAGAAGCATAGAATCTAATTCTGCACCAAAAATTTGAATACCAACAGGACGTTCGTAATCAAAAATGTCTAGCTTTTCTACGCTTTTATCGGCATCTCTAATAAGTCCTTCTACGGAAATAAATTCGGTGTACATCATATCTGCGCCACAGGCTTTACAGACAGCACGAAAGGGAGGGTCGCTTACATCTTCCATCGGTGCAAGTAAAAGGGGAAATTCTCCTAATTCTACGTTTCCAATTTTTACCATAATTAGTATATTAATATTCTATAATTTTTACTTTTTTATTTTCCTGAGCTTTCTTTACTTTTTCCTACAAACGATTTTGATACTGTAAATTTACGAAAAATACTATAATTACATGAACATAAAATTTATTCAACAAAAAAAACTACTTCTAAACAAATAGAAGTAGTTTTGTGAAAAAGCTATGCTGTTAGATAACTAGCTATTCAATTCAATTTTTGTTACTGACGTTCAATAGTGTAAGTTCCTTCTACAACAATTTCTCTTGGAGGAGCATCAATACCTTCAAGATCTATTATAGTAGCATTATTGACAAGTTCAATTTCATTTTCCTTTTTAGAATCAATCCTAAAATTCTCAAACTTTTCAGCAAAATCATTGGTAAAATATTCTCTATCTACATCTAACTCAATAAACAACTGTCTGTACAAACCTTCCAACTGAAGAAAATCAACATCAAGATCAGGATTTCTTCTCAATTCCCATTTTCCGTCAAATACATAACTACCACCACCAATTACTTGATTGGTAAATGTATAGTTACCGTTAGCTTCAAGCTTTAATTCAGAAGAATTTACATTTCCAACTGCTCCTAGATTCTTTCTAATATTTCGGTGATCTGTACTATCATCTGCAAAAAATGATGATCCTATTTGAGAAGAAGTGAATTGCCAAGTTCCGACTATACCCTTTTTTTCTTCTTTTATCCTCTCTTCCTCTATTTGTTCGGGTGTAAATTCTTTGTCATCTTCATCATCCTTACAAGAGGAAAAGAAAACGGTACAAAGTGTTAGTACAAATAGAAATTTTATCCATTTTATATTAAATTGAAAACAAGATAAAGAAAATAATTTTGTGCATTTTAAAGTAAACATAAAAAAAATAATTTTAGATTAAAAAATAAAACTACTTCGTAAAAACAGAGTTTAAAAAATAACTTTTATAGTATGTTAGAAAACTCATTAAGTAGTAATGTAATACGGATAATTAACCTGAGAGATATAAAAATGTTTAAACTTTTTTCTAAAAGTAGGGTTTTTAATGAGTTTGGTGTCAACAAAAATTTTTTTTTAGTATATACAAACTACTCGTTTCTTGATTAAGAGTGCTAAATTTTAGTTTGAATAAATAAATCTGGTAATAGAACAAAGTTGCATTTGATACCTTTTAACTTGATAAATCAAGCCTTTATATTTTTGTAAAAAGTAGAAGTTTGATTTGTCAAATTTATACCTCCGATATGAGTGCTCTTTTTAAATAAATAGTCGCCAAATTTTACTCTGTGCAATCGTCTTTTTTCCATAAAACAGGGTTTGCAAACTCTATTAAATGTTATCACGGTTAATTTAGTAATGTTCATTTTTCCATAACGATAGGTTTAAAAACCTGTCGTTATGGAAAAAGAAGACTGTTTTGCTTTTCTATAACAATTGATTATTAGACCTGTAGAAAACCGTGATAACGTTTATTCTATGGAAAAAGCAAATTATTATTTTGTCGAAAACAAGTTTATATGCAGAAATTGGAAAACGTCATTCATATTGACCTCAAGACCTTATTAACGCTACTTAAAGGTCACTTATATTGAATTAATTATTAACTTTGCAATTATTTGATTTTGAGATATTCAATTTGCTTTTCTATCATTTTTCCTATATGTATAAGATAAAAGAAACAGACTCAGCTTTAGAAGTGCGTAGCAAAACAGCTATGGGATTTGTTTGGACAGGATTATTCTTGACCATTCTACTTTTGAGTATGTATATGGGTTTTGAGTATATTTCTGTAAAAAGTGAAAGACCAATAGAGCAATTAACCCAGATTTCCAAGAAGGGAAATAAAAGTATCAAAGAAACGAATAGTGAAGCTTATTTTTATATGACTCATTTTAGTTTTCAAGAAGGGTTTAGAACAGATTCTATCGCTTTAAAAGAAATACTTCGTATGGACAAAGGCTATTCTTCGTCAAGAAATGAGTCTACTTCTACCTTTCATTACAATCCAACTCTCATAACTATTTTGCAAAAACCGTATCCATTGCGCAGAATTTCTGATATTGCTTTCACTCCAGAAGTAATTAGTGCAAAGGTCAATAAATTTATTATTGATATGTCTCCTTTCGTATCAGCTTGGGATTGGTTTATGGGATATTGGGGAATTGGTGCAGGAGTTTCTTTTATTGGACTTCTATTTTTGAGTGTAAGTGGACGTTATCAAGTTGCTTGCTTTGATAAAGATAAACATACTTTTTCCATAAAAAATTATGGGCTTTTAGGATTTGTAGGAGAAGAAGGAAATTGGAAAGATATTAAAAGGATAATTTATCAAGACAAAAAAACAGTTCATAAAAAAGGTATTTTCTTTTTAGTTAGAAGAAAAGTATCAAATTCTGATAAAAAATATAAAACCAAAAAAGTGTATTTTACACACCATACAGACCAAACTTCAAAACAAGCTGCACAAAGAGTAGCTGATTTGATTCGTCCGATTGCAAAGCCTAATTCTGAAAAAAATAAAAACGAGATATAACATAAAGTAAAATAAAATAATTGCTTTTTTATCAGATCATTATACAGTAATATAAGAAAATAAAACTGTAAAAATAAAAAAACAGACAAATGATAAAGGAAAAGGCGTACCTTTTCCCTACGTTTTTTGTGATACTGATAAAGAAATAAAATCTATTTCTAGCTTCTAGCTTTTTTGATAAGTTCTTCCATGTTTTTCAAATGGTGTTCGAAGGCACGTCTTCCTGTTGGCGTAATTTTGTAAGAGGTATTTGGACGTTTTCCAATAAATTTTTTACGAACTTCCATATATCCACACGTTTCTAGAGCTGCCACATGACTAGCCAAATTGCCGTCCGTAAGGTCTAAAAGGTGTTTCATAGTTTTGAATTCTATCCAATCTTCTATCATCATGGCTGCCATAAGTCCTAGACGAATACGATTATTAAATTCTTTGTCCATATCGGTAATGATGCTGCGTAAGTCTGCCATATATTTTTTGTAAAGTTTATTTGAATTGAATATTGTTTGATAAACAAAGTAAAAGATTAGAAATTTAATTTGCAACTATTTTGAGCAAAAAACTAAAATAAATTACAAGTATTTTTCATTTACTCTATTCTACCTTACTCTATATCAAAAAATTATATAAAACTCTCTCAAAAGTTGTACAAATTGCTCGGTATAACCTCTATATAATTCACTATTTTTTTCTCCTTTAGATTTATAAATTACAAAATTCTCTTCCACTATTGCATCAAATCTATTTCTTACAAATCGTACTATCACTCTGAAAACACCTTGTTCTTTTCTTGTATAAATGTATAATTTCTTTTGGCTAAACAAATTATAATCCTTAGCTTTTCTACTAAAAACATCCATTTCATAAGCAGGAAGTAATATGTCACATTTTCCATTTTCCGAAAGCAAACTATCAACAGAATACAGTAATTCATCAAAAGAAAGAGCTGCGCTATGTAAAGCCAAATTTTTAGAATTATTTTTTGTTTCAGATTGATAAAGAAAAAAGGGAGGATTACTTACAATATGGTCAAATAAATTTTCATCGAAATTTTGCGTATAATCCTGAATAGAAGCATTCCAAATATTCAATCTGTTTCTATAAATACTGCTTTCAAAGTTCTGTTTTGCTACCAAAAAGGCGTTTTTTTCTATTTCTACAGCTGTAATATTTGGTTTCTTTTCATCATACTTATTACCATTCAGATCATTATTTGAGTAAGCATCAGTTCTTTGAGCCAACATTAAAGACAATAATCCTGTTCCTGTTCCGATGTCTAAAATGGATTTGCTTTCAGAAATATCAATGTATCCTCCAAAAATACAGGCATCTGTACAGATTTTCATTGCACAATTTTCTTGATTGATACTGAATTTTTTGAACTTAAACATTTTTTGGAAAATAGAAAGTGAAAGATGGAAGATGAGAAATGGAAAACGGAAAACGGAAAACTAAAACTATCATTCCCCGCCCTAATAATGAAATTTTCGGTATTATTTATAGATTGTAAGTAGTTGTTTCTCAATTGAAAGAGGAATTGGCTAAATCTATGTCTGTCAAGATGTTACAACGATTGCTTAAAAAAAAGTTGTTACAATAATTATGTATGAGTACTTGAAATCGTGTTTCTGGTCAAAAACTCAATTTAATGAATCAAATTACTACGTCTATATAACAACAAACACAGTTTTACTACACTACCATTGCCTATTGCATTACCAAAACTAAATCAATTTCTTTCATTAATTTATCTGTTTGATAAAGTGCAACAATTATTTTTTGATACTGATTAATTTCTTCAAAAGTTAGTTTTCTATTTCTTCTATCTTTGAGCCACTTCTGTGCAGGTTGATATCCTCCAATATAAAATTCCCAAGCTACTAAAGGAACGGTATCAAAATATTGAGTTTGGTTAATAAAAACTTTACCTATTTTTTCTACTTTTGTAGTCTCTTTCGAATCTTTTTTATCAACAACAAATTTAGGTTTTTCTACTCTATTATCATCTAGAGAATCACTTTTTACAGGATAAGAAGTAATAAAATTATCTATTACATCACTTTCCAACAAATGAAGTTGTCTTATTTTACTTCCCAAATTAACTAATTTCCAAAATGTTTTTGTATCATTATTTTTAGGATAAGGAATTCTAGGAAAATCTATTTTCAAAAACTCTTTATACTTCTCTCTATATTTTGGCGAATGAAGAATAGCATAGATATAATCTAAAATATCTATTGGGGCAAAAGTTCCCTTTTTTTCTGTTTTTTCGTCTGTAAATTCTAAACCTAATTTTTGAGCAATTTGAGCTATAATTTCTTTTTTTAGATTTGGTTTTCTTGGCTCTTCTTGTGCTTCATAAAGCGTTCCGTTTGTTACTTCTTTTACTTCTAAAGCATTTTTGAGTTTTTCTACTTCTTCTTTTAGTTTATTGTACTCCTTAGTTTGATTTTGATAGAGTTTGTCAAGTTCTTTTAATTTTTTTGCACTCATATCTTTGCATTTTATCAGTTCATACATTTGTGTAATAACTGCAAAATTATTTTTCATTACTTCCAAACTCGCTCTGCTCTCTTCCCATTGAAGGTATATGATAGCCCTTCTTTCTTCCGATAACTTCTTTGGTTTTTCTTTTTCTGGGTAGAGGTAAAGAGGAAATTGCGACGATATACCTCTATAACTAAAATGATAACGATTATCAATCATGTTTTGAGTAACCTGAACATTAGACCAAAAAAATTCTGTTGATTGCCTTCCTACTATCAAGCTAATATTCTCCCTATCTAAAAAATGCTGCATTACTTTTTCTCTATCTCGTTCCAATAAATCTGAATCATAATAAATAGATCTAGTATCAAAAGGACGATAATCAATATTTTTTATCAAATCATTTTCAGGTTTAGAGTGATAGACTGATTCTATCTTTTTAATTAAATCTTGACGACTATAATTTATCAAAACGGCATCTTTACCACTCACAATTCCTACTGAATTAATGACAAATAATTCATTTACAGAAAACCCTTTATAATATTCTTTTTGTCCTTCAAAATCTTTTTGCACCATAAAATAATTAGGTGCAACATTTGGAAGCTGTGTAAAAGAAATAGTTTTTAGAGAATTATTCTCCAAAAAATCATATTTTAATTCTCTTTTTCCATACAAATCATAATGAAAAACTTGTCCTAATTCATTTTTTTTCTTCTTTCCATTTTTGATAAAAATATTGATACTTACACCTTGCTGAATATCAAAAACATTTTGATCTATGCTACCATCAAGCGAAACTTCTTTTTTCTTGGAATTGCCATGTAAATCTATCGTATAAATTTTATCATACGTTTTGAGCAAATTCCAACGCATTCCTCTAAAAGTAGGATTATCCAGAAAGCCATGTGGGTTGATAAAAGCTAAAACTCCACTTTCATTTTTTTCTATAAAATGCTGACCATAACGCAAAAATTTCACATAATCATCGTTGAGCCATTTCGGATTCCTTTCCTTTAGTTTTACTTTTCCTTCTGGTTCTTTTTTATAATCTTCCATCAATTCCATAATCCATTTACCTTTATTCTGACTCTCGCCACTATAGGGAGGATTACCCATAACAACCATAACAGGCGTGTTTTTTTTAATTTTATTGGCTTCATTTGCTTCCGTACTAAGCCAATTTGCAAAACTGTTTTCTAATTCTGTGCTTCCTTCTTCTAATGAATTGGTCAGAAAAATACGAAAACGCTCTTGTTTGTTTGATTCTGAATTGGATTTAAAACCTGTTTCTTTCAATAAAAAATCCAATTTCAAATGAGCCATTGCATACGATGCCATCAGTAATTCAAAACCATTCAGACGAGGTAAAAGGTCGTTTTCTACATAGCTATTCCAAATCCCTTTTTGATTTTGGAATTGTTTGTGAATATGTTCTACTGTTTCGGCTAAAAATGTTCCTGTTCCTGTTGCTGGATCAAGAATTTGTACTTTATGGACTTCTCTCTCTACTAAAACGCTTTTATTATTAATCGTTTCGCTTACTTTTATTCTGGTTTTGCTATTGTCGGTCAGTCCTTTAGATAAATTAAATTCAGTTTTCAAAATCTCATCAACAGCACGAACTATAAAATTAACTACTGGTTTTGGCGTAAACCAAACTCCTCTTGTTTTTCTTAGTTTTGGGTCATATTCTGCCAAAAAAGTTTCGTAGAAGTGAATCAGGGCATCTTCTGTCTGTGTTTGTCTTCCATATTCTTTTAAAGTTGCTTCCACATTTGCATAAACAAAAATATCTGCAAGACTATCTACAATCCAAACCAAACGCTCATCCAAGTCAAAACCTGCTATATATTGAAATAATTTGCGTAAAAAAGGATTTGATTTTGGAATCAGTTCGGCTGCTTTTTTTCTTGTAAACGTAGTGGGCGAATCATCGTGCAAACGTGCTGCAAACATTCCGTAAGCTATCGTTTGAGCATAAACATCGGCAAAGGCTTTATGTGAAATACCTTTTATCAAGATTTGTTTGAAGGCTATAAATTGTCCTTGTAATGATGAATCTTCACGTTCTTTATTTCCTGAATTTTGGTCAGCGTCAAGTGATTTTTCTATTCCATCGGCTAATAATTGTGCTTTTGCAGCCATCATTTCGGCTAATTTTTTCGGACTTTTTATAGTTTGTCCTTCATAGATACAAAAGTCTTTTATCTGTCTTTCAAAACTCTCAAAATTCTCTCTAATGGGTTCTATCTTTCCATTTTCTAGTTGTCCAATAGCAATACTTTTGATAAATTTTTTGTCTTGATAGAAATGAAAATCCAAATAATCGGTAAAAGCAATGTTATCAAGTGAGTTTTTATACCTATCAAACTGTTCTTTGTTTCCACCTATGTTTCTATTATTACTTTTTCCACCTTTTTTTCCTTCAAGGTCTTTATCTCCAATATCTTTGGCTTCAATAAATCCGACAGGAATATCATTTTTAGTCAGCACAAAGTCAGGCGCACCACAAGCAATCCGTTTAGGCTCATTAGTCGCTGCAATGTTTGGTACAATGCTTTCCAAAAGGGTTTGTAAATCTCCTCTAAATGTATGTTCGGTAGAGTTTCCTGCTTGAAAACGCTGATTTATTTTACTGATGTATTCTTCTAAAGTCATTATATCCAAAACTAAAAACTATCTATAAAAATCTAAATTTTCAGAAAGTAAAGATAACTTTTTCTAATTAAAAAAGAACAATGAAAAAAGCCTTTTAAACACATTTGATTATAAAGACTGACAAGTAGAATTTTGGTGGTTTCCTTTTCGGCTTGATAAATCAAGTCTTTACATTCTTTAAACGTAGCACCTGAAAAGCAGCGAAGCTAATTTGATTTAAGAAAAGTAACAAGTACAATTTTACTACACAACCAGAATTTGTTAGTATCCAAACTATTAAATAACTTTATTCGTTGAATTAAAACAGTTTGCACGCTTATTAAATATTTTTAATTATGGGAATTTTAGCACCTTCATTGACAATTTCAGAGTTTTTTAAAAAACACAACGATTCTATCCAGTCCAAAAAAGTTCAAGCTTTAGTTGATGATTTGCTTAGCCAAATAAAGGAACTTATACCCAAAATGGACATTTTAGACGTGTTTCGCAGAGTAGAAAATTCTTTGCTTACGTTGCAAAAAGAGGCATTTTTGTATGGTCTTCAGCAAAAAAGTTTACTAGAATCGACTATCCACAAACAGGAAGCGCAGGAATTAAAAGAAGCGTTGAAAGAGAAAAGTAAGTTTTCTGAATTGGAAAGTTTGCTTTCAGAAGTTTTTGAGGTTATTTATACCATTCAAACAGAAAAATTACCACTCTCTGACGAACAAATGGAACTTGTAGGTTCTGTATTTTCTGAAAAACTCACTCAAAAACATATTGATTTTCTAAGTGAAATAATGCCTAATTTTAGTATTGATTTACTCATCAAAACGGCTAGAAATGGACTTTTACTTGACTTTTTGATGACTGTAAGTAGTTACGTAATTAAGGGAGAAATTCAACTTGATGTAGAAAGGTTGCGACCACTTCTTAGAATAACTTTAGAAGAATATGCCGTAAATCAGATACATTTGGGAACGTGGACACCAAAAGACGATGACCGAAGACAACTAGTAACAAATATTAAAATAAGGGCATCGTACTATGAGTACAATCCATCTAAATCTGTAGCATAAATGAATATCAATCTATTATCAAAAACAAAACGAGATTTTTAGAACTTATAGTCAGTATTGTAGAAAATAAAGACAATCCGTTAGTAGGAATAGGAAGTCCAGAGCAATTAAAAGGCTATGAAGTAGCAATTTATTCAAGACAATTAGACAAGAAAAATAGAATAGTTTACCAGTATGAAGACGATAATTTAATTGTTTTATCGTGTATTGGACACTACAAAGACAAGTAAAACTAGCCAAAAACAAAAGCCTATAAATTAATTTTTATAGGCTTTTTTAAAGGGAAAGACCAAATAAAAAAAAGGTAATTTCTAAAATTTAGAAACTACCTTTTTAAAACAAAACATGGGCGAATAGTGGGGTTTGAACCCACGACCCTCGGTACCACAAACCGATACTCTAACCAACTGAGCTATAATCGCCATATAAAATTACAGAAATATAAAACATATTATGCTTACTTTCTCCGTAATTGAATACAAAGGTAATACGTTTATTTGAAGTTTGCAAGAGATTGAATTAACTTTTTCGTTTTTTTTGTGAAAATTTTCTCTCAAACTTTATTTTAAAGAAGGGTATAAATTTGTTGTTTTCCTAACTCTTTCAGTATCAATTCATAACCAAAAAATAAACTATTCATTTGTATTTATAGATTCAACTCCTTTAATAGAAAAAAAGTTCAGTTGATTTAAGTTTTATAAAAAGGGAGATAATCTGTACCAAAATTTTAAAAAAAAGTAGTATGTTTAATGTATAGAGTCAAACAAGTTTGGTATTTGTATGATTACTCAAAAAGTTTTTCTAACTTGTAAAACAATAATCTAAATAAAGGTATATCTACAAATTATCTGATAACAATCATTCTTCATTCCTATTCAAAATATTGTAAAGCTAACTATGTCCAATCCTAATTATAAAGATATTTTTATTTCTTACGGAAGAGCAGAAAGTAAATATTTTGCATCTCAATTGCACGATTTATTGACTGAAAAAGGCTATAAAGTATGGTTTGATCAAAACGATATTCCTCTAGCCGTCGATTTTCAAGACCAAATAGATGAAGGAATAGAAAAATCGGATAATTTTATCTTTGTAATTGCGCCCCATTCTATTCGTTCGCCTTACTGTGAAAAAGAAATTGAATTAGCTATAAAGTATAGTAAACGAATTATTCCGATTTTACATATTGAGCCTTCTGGAGAAATGATAAATGAGTTTATGGACTCTTCTATCAAAAAACGCAACTGGTTGTATATGAGACAGGCGTTTGAAGAAGGAAAAAATCAAAATGAATGGTCAGATATTGATAGCAGAGAAGAAGGATATGAAGGTTTGTTCTCTATTTTGGAAAGTCATAAAAAGTATGTTCGTCGTCATACAGAACTTCTCCATACGGCTTTAGAATGGGAAAAGCAATATTGAAATACTCGTTATTTGCCTTTTGGAGACAGACAATCAGAGTCCGAAAGCTGGTTGCTTACAGAATTTAAAGATGGACAACCTCCTTGTTTGCCTTCTTCTATTCACTGTGAATTTATTTCGGAGGCTCGTAAAAATTCTGAAAACAGAATGACCGATGTGTTTGTTTCTTATGCCGAAGAAGATGAAGAAATTAGAAACCGAGTTCTGCGTTCGTTGTCGCAATATTTGATAACTACTTGGACACATCAAATGGACATTCAAGCAGGAGGAGATTTTGAAAATGAAGTAGAAAGTGGTATCGAACAAGCAGATAATTTTATCTTTTTTATTACAAAAGAATCTATAAAATCAGAATATTGTAAAAAAGAACTTCAGCACGCTGTAAAATACAATAAACGAATCATTCCTTTAAGAATGGATAGCGTTCCTACTCATGAATTTCCAATAGAAATTAGAAATCTACAATTTATTGATTTTACAGATAATAATTATGACTTTATTCCTCGCTCTAGAAATGAAAAAACAGATTATGAGAAAGATATAGACGAACTACTCAACCAAATAAACACAGACCGTGATTATTACCACAAGCATAAAGTTATCCTTAATAAAGCAATTCGCTGGAAAGAACAAAACCATAATGCAAGTATTTTATTAAGAGGGCATAATCTAGATGAAGCAAAAATATGGTTAAAAATTGGTCTGCAAAGGGACAAACATTTGCCTTCACGCTTGCACGAAGAGTTTATAAGAGAAAGTGAAGCCAAAAGTGGACAATTGAGTACAGAAGTTTTTATTTCGTATTCAAGAGCAGATGGAGATTATGCCAGAAAGCTTAATGATGAACTACAAGAAAATGGTAAAACAACGTGGTTTGACCAAGAAAGTATTGCCTCTGGTGCTGATTTTCAACAAGAAATCTATAATGGAATTGAAGCGTGTGAGAATTTTGTGTTTATCATTTCTCCTGATTCCGTACAGTCGCCATATTGTGATGAAGAAGTAAAATTTGCGTACAAACTAGGAAAAAGGATTGTTACTATTCTCTACAGAGCAACCGAAACTTTTGATATTCCAATGGAACTTTCAAGTATTCAATGGATAAATTTTATTCCCAATCAAGTAGGTTTTCATGATTCATTTTCAGAGCTTGTCAGAACATTAGATACAGATAGAGAACACGTAAAAGCACACAATCATTGGTATCAAGAAGCATCACAATGGAACAAACAAGATAAGAATAATGATTTTTTGTTGGTTGGAACGGAGTATTTTTTGGCTCATTCTTGGTATGAGGAATCTATATTAAAAAAGAAAATACCATCACCTAATGCCTTACAGACTGAATATTTAGAAGCTAGTAAACAAGCTATTGAAACAAAACAAGAAGAAAAAAAGAAAGTAGAAGAGCAGTTATTGACACTTGAAAAAGACAGAAATGCAGAAGCAAAGAAGAGAATTGAACGTCAAAAAATATTTCTTATAATTGCTTCATTTGCACTTCTTATATCTATAGCAGCAGGTATTTATGCTTTTGTAGAAAAAACAGGTGCAGAAAAAAGTGAACTTAGAGCCATAGAGAGCGAGAGATTAGCTAAAGATAATGAAGACGAAGCTATTAAAAATAAATTGCAGGCCGAACAAGCAATTCAAACACTAAACGAGAAAAATACACAATTAGAATCAGCATTAGCACAAATAGACTCTGCTATACAAAAACAGAGTGTCGCAGTAAAACAGAAAATAAAAGCAGAATCGATATTAGCAACAAGGGAAAACAAATTTAAGAAACAAGACTTCGTAAAAGAACGTTCTTTTGTAGAAGACAGAATGAGAACTAGAGATGAAATATTGAAAACTAAAAAATCATTACTCAATTATGCTCGCCAGTTGGAAAGTTTGGGTGTATTAAAAACAAACATTAGGCAATCCTTAGAAAGACAAATTGAAAATGATATAAAAGAATTATTAAAATCATTATAAAAGTTATCAATAAAGGCTATCATGGTTATTTACAGGTTTAGTAATCAACAAGTTATGTAAAATGTAAAACAGTCTTATTTTTCCATAGCACAGGGTTTGCAAACCCTGTGCTATGGAAAAATGACATTACTAAATCAACCGTGATAACCCTTAATTATCAGTCTTTTTTTACAAACATTAAAATAATTAAAAATACTATTTCTGTAAAGGCAACCATTATTAATCAAAAAAATATGACTACTATTTCATCAGATTCTACCTCTATAGACAAAACGAAACTAGATTTACCTTTCTTGAGAAAAGAGGTAAGCAGTTTAGCCGAAAAAGTAGCGAAATTTATTTACAAAGAAGCACAAGATTTTGACAAAGAGGATATTGAAGTCAAGAGTTTTAATAGTTTGGTTTCTTACGTGGACAAAGAAGCAGAAAAAAGAATCGTCGAAAGATTAAGAGAACTTTTACCTCAAGCTGGAATTATTGCCGAAGAAGGAACAGGAACACCGAAAGAAGAAGGTTTTAATTGGATAATTGACCCACTAGATGGCACAACAAATTTTGTACACGGAATTCCTGTTTATTCAATCAGTATTGCGCTTGCTCATACAGAAAAAAATAATTCTGAAAAAGAAAATAATAAAACCGAACTTTTAGTAGGAGTTGTCTATGAAGTAAATAGAAATGAATGTTTTGCAGCACATCAGAATGGAGGAGCAACCCTTAATGGTAAAAAAATTACTGTTTCTGGAGAAAAAGAGTTAGGAAAATCACTCATCGCAACAGGATTTCCGTATGAAGATTTTGATAGAATTGAGGATTATCTCTTTATGATGGGAACGATGATGAAAGCTGCACACGGACTTAGAAGATTAGGTTCGGCAGCCGTAGATTTGGCTTTTGTGGCAGCAGGACGTTTTGAAGGCTATTTTGAGTATAACTTAAATGCGTGGGACGTAGCAGCAGGCGCACTTATCGTAAAAGAAGCTGGAGGAATTGTAAGTGATTTTGAAGGAAATGAAATTGTAGATAATTATGTTTTTGGAAAACAAATTATTGCAGCTACAAATATTCATTCACAGATTTTAGAGCTAGTGAGAGAAGTTTTTTTGAAGGAAAAAAATGGATAGAGTTTCTAAATGAAAAAACTATGTTTTGCAAAGTTGATAGTTAGTCTTTACTCTGTAACTCACAATTTTAATTGATTTTGGATTATTTCATAATTTATAATTTATAATTCGTACTTGTATCTATGTCATTCCTCCAACAATCCGAACCTACAAAATACACTTCCGAAACGCTCAAAAGTGAAGAAATGCTCTTCAATTTGGGTCCACAACATCCGTCTATGCATGGAGTTTTGCGCTTGGAAGTCATTACAGATGGCGAAATTGTTAGAGAAGTTGTTCCTCATATTGGTTACTTGCATCGCTGTTTCGAGAAGCACGCTGAGAGTCTGAATTATGCTCAAATTATTCCTTATGTCGATAGAATGGATTATGTAGCTTCCATGAATTCTGAACATATTTATGCGTTGGGAGTAGAGCAACTGCTAGGAATTACAGAAAAAATACCAAAACGAGTAGAATATATTCGTGTTTTGGTAGCAGAACTGAATCGAATTGCTTCACATTTTGTAGCTATCGGAACGTATGCTGTAGATATTGGTGCGACAACGCCTTTTTTGTGGCTAATGAAAGAACGAGAATATATTTTGAGGTTTTTAGAATGGATATGTGGCGCACGGCTTTTATATAATTATATCTGGATTGGTGGATTATATTACGATTTACCTTTAGATTTTGAGGAAAAATGTAGAGAATATATGAATCATCTAAAACCAAAATTAGAAGACTTAGAAAATTTACTTATCAATAATAAAATTTTTGTTTTAAGAACGGCAAATATTGGAGTTTTGCCAATGCAAACGGCTATTAATTACGGAGTTACAGGACCGATGCTTAGAGGTTCTGGTCTGAAATGGGATTTGAGAAAAGTAGATAAATATTCCATTTATGAAGAACTAGATTTTGATGTTCCGATTGGAGAAGGAAAAATGGGAACAGTTGGAGATTGTTGGGACAGAAATTTTGTACGTTTTCAAGAATGTAAAGAATCAATAAAGATAATAGAACAATGTCTAGAAAAACTTACGAAAGAACACAAACGAACAAGAGATTTTGACCCACAAGCACTCGTTCCAAAACGCATAAAACCACCTCAAACAGATTTTTATTTTAGAGGAGAAAGTGCAAAAGGAGAACTCGGTTTTTTCTTTCGTCATAATCCAAAACACAAAAAAGGCGACATTCCTTTTCGTCTGAAAGTTCGTGCGCCTTCGTTTTGTAATCTTTCTGTTCTGCCTTTTTTAGCTAAAAATACCTTACTTTCTGATTTGATTGCTATCGTTGGTTCTTTGGATATTAATTTAGGAGAAGTGGATAGATAAGATTTTGCTATTTCAATTCTTTTCTAATTTCATTAATTTCTTCAACAGATAATCCTGTCATTTCTGAAATAAAATCATTTTCAAGTCCTTTCAAAATCATTTTTTTTGCTACATCTTTTGATTTTTTCTCTATTCCTTCATTGATTCCATCTTCTCTTTGCAGAGTCAAAACTTTTCTTTTTCCGACTTCTATTTTTGATTGTTCCCATTCTTCTGGCGTGATGCTTTCATAACTAATTATCTGAGAAACCTTTTTTATAGCTTTATTTTTCATATTTATTTTAGGATTTTCCGAATTGTGAATACTCTCATACACTAAATCCAACCAATCTTTATAATTTTTTGGCGTATCGTTTTCTCTATAATTTGGATTAAGATAGATAAGTTCGTGATTGAAAATTTTGCGTTCTATTCCATTTAGATTTTTAGGATTTAATTTAGAAATCAAAACTTCATCTTTATAAATTTCGTTCGTTTCTTTATCAATTCTATAGGGAGCAGTCATCATCACAATCGTATAAACGGTTCGATTTACTTTGTAATCTTCACTCGTTCGTTGCTGCTCTGTGATGGCTTGTAAATGATAATGCAGAAAACGATCAAAATTATGGTCATATTCTATCTTTTGTATTTCTACAATTATTCTTTTTTCAACATCTTCTGCAAAAATATCATACTTAAAATTAATGTTTCCAATTTTTGGACTAAATGCTTTTTCAGTTTCTATTTTTTTTGGATTAATTTCAATTCCTATAATATCCTTCACAAAAGCACGGAATACAAATGGGTCTGTAAATGCTTTTTTGAAGAATACTTCGTTGTCTAATCTGGCTAGTTTCATTATTTTTATATTTTGTTGAAATGATTATTTTGCCTTATTTCTAATTTCATTGATTTGCTCAACAGATAATCCTGTCATTTCTGAAATAAAATCATTTTCAAGTCCTTTCAAAATCATTTTTTTTGCCGTTGTAATTTTTTCTTTCTCTACTCCTTTTTCCATTCCCTCCTTTATTCCATCTTCTCTTTGCAGAGTCAAAACTTTTCTTTTTCCGACTTCTATTTTTGATTGTTCCCATTCTTCTGGCGTAATGCTTTCATAACTAATTATCTGAGAAACCTTTTTTATAGCTTTATTTTTCATATTTATTTTAGGATTTTCCGAATTGTGAATACTCTCATACACTAAATCCAACCAATCTTTATAATTTTTTGGCGTATCGTTTTCTCTATAATTTGGATTAAGATAGATAAGTTCGTGATTGAAAATTTTGCGTTCAATTCCATTTAAGTTTTTAGGATTTAATTTAGAAATCAAAACTTCATCTTTATAAATTTCGTTTGTTTCTTTATCAATTCTATAGGGAGCAGTCATCATCACAATCGTATAAACGGTTCGATTTACTTTGTAATCTTCACTCGTTCGTTGCTGCTCTGTGATGGCTTGTAAATGATAATGCAGAAAACGATCAAAATTATGGTCGTATTCTATCTTTTGTATTTCTACAATAATTCTTTTTTCTACATCTTCTGCAAAAATATCATACTTAAAATTAATGTTTCCAATTTTTGGACTAAATGCTTTTTCAGTTTCTATTTTTTTTGGATTAATTTCAATCCCTATAATATCTTTCACAAAAGCACGAAATACAAATGGGTCTGTAAATGCTTTTTTGAAAAATACTTCGTTGTCTAATCTAGCTAGTTTCATAAGTCTATCGGTTAAATTATTTTCAATTCATTTCAGAATAAAATCATCTTTTTTATAAATTCTTACTAAAAATACAAAAAAACAAGCCAAAAATAGCTTTTATCTCCCAACTAAAAGATTTATAAATTGATAAATCTGTTTTACTTTCTTAAATTTGAATAAACTCAAACAGAAAATAATTATACTACATTCTATTCTCAATTTATGCGACACGAACCTATAAAAAGCAAACTTTTTGAAAAAAATCGTAAGAAATTTACGAAAGATTTATTACCCAATTCGATTGCCATTTTTAACTCAAATGACATTATGCCGACAAGTGCAGACGGTACATTGCCTTTTGTCCAGCATTCGGATATTTATTATTTGACAGGAATTGCACAAGAAGAAACAATTTTAGTTCTTTTTCCAGATGCTAAAGATGAAAAATATAGAGAGGTTTTGTTTGTCAAGGAAACCAACGAACATATAAAGGTTTGGGAAGGCGAAAAGCTCACTAAAGAAGCTGCAACCAAACAATCAGGAATAAAAACAGTATTTTGGATTGATCAATTTTGGTCTATTTTTCAGCAGTTTATGATTTTTCCTGCTCAAAATGTCTATCTTACAACAAACGAACATACAAGAAATGGTGTAGAAACTCAAACTCGTGATGATCGTTTTCGTAAAGAAATGCAGCATCGTTTTCCATTGCATAACTATCAAAGAAACGCACCAATTTTACAAAAAATTCGTGCTATAAAGGAAAAAACTGAAATCGAACTTATTCGTCATGCGTGTAGCATTACTGAAAAAGGTTTTCGTCGTGTGCTTTCTTTTGTGAAATCTGGTGTTATGGAGTTCGAAATTGAAGCCGAATTTTTGCATGAATTTATGATTAATCGTTCGAAGGGTTTTGCTTATGAACCAATTATTGCAGCAGGAGAAAATTCTTGTGTCTTGCATTATGTAGAGAATGATAATGTTTGTAAAAAAGGAGATATAATTTTGTTTGATGTCGGTGCAGAATATGCAGGTTATGCTTCTGATATGTCAAGAACAATTCCTGTAAGTGGAAAATATTCAAAACGACAAAAAGAAGTTTATAACGCTGTTTTGCGTGTTCAGCGTGATGCAATGAAACTTTTAAATCCTTCAAACACACTTCAAGAATATCATAAAGAAGTAGGACATCTAATGGAAAAAGAATTGATTGGATTAGGACTTTTAGATAAAAAAGAAGTCAAGAATCAAGACAAGAATAATCCGTTGTATAAAAAATATTTTATGCACGGAACAACGCATCATTTAGGAATTAATGTTCATGATTATGGTGCTTTTGATAGAAAAATAGAAGAAGGAATGGTTTTTACTGTTGAACCAGGGATTTATATTCCAGAAGAAAAAATTGGAATCCGTTTGGAAAATGATATTGTAATTACAAAAAATGGTTACGATGATTTGATGGGAACTATTCCTATTGAAGTAGAAGAAATTGAGGATTTGATGAATGCTAAAAAATAATTATTTAACTTGATAAATCAAGTTGCTACTTTCTTTACGTAGTAATTTGCAATATGAGTGACATTTCTAAATAAATAAATAGTTGCCAAATTTTATTCTGTGCAATCGTCTTTTTTCCATAAAATAGGGTTTGCAAACCCTATTCTATGGAAAAAGCAAACTATTATTTTGTGAAAAACAACTTTATATGCAGAAATTGGAAAATGTTACTCATATTGAATTTGATTTATCAAATCAAATTTCTACAATCAACATAAAAAATCTTATGAAAAAATTAATCGTTCAAATTAGCTTCGTACTTACTCTCGTGTTTTTATGCAATAGCATTTTTGCTCAAAATTTTCTTTACAAAAGAGAACTAACAGGAATTAAAACAAATAAAGAAACTCAATGGTATAAAATAAATATTCCTTTTGAAGTTTCGGAAAAAACGAATACAGATTTTTCAGATATTCGAATCTTTGGAGTCGCTGAAACTGACACGGTAGAAGTTCCTTTTATGACTAAAAAAATAACGCAGAAATCTGAAAAAAAACAGCTTGATTTCAAGATAATTAATTCTTCTAAAAAAGATAATTCTTATTTTTTTACTTTAGAAACAGAAAAAAACAGAAAAGAAATAATTAATTTAATTAAGCTAAATTTTGAAAACACCAATTTTGATTGGAGAATAAAACTAGAAGGAAGCCAAAATCAAAACGAATGGTTTGAGATTTTAGATAATTATAGAATTGTTTCTATCAAGAATGAATTTACAGACTATCAATTTACAAAACTTGCATTTGCAGACTCAAAATATAAGTATTATAGAATAATTTTATCTGACAGTTTTGAAAACAAATCTGAAAGTCAAAGTGAAAATAGTTTTGAAGATAATGAACCAAAATTAAATGCTGCAACTGTATTTTTACAAAAAACAACGGTAGGAAATTTTGAGGATTTAGAGATTATTTCTCAAAAAACAAAGATTAATAAAGAGAAAAAACAAACTAGTATTGATATAGAATTGGCTTATTCTGTTCCAGTAGATTATCTTTCATTAAGAGTAGAAAATGATTTTGATTATTACAGGACTATTCAATTTAAGTATTTATTGGATAGTACAATTACCGAAAAAGGAACTATCTATAATTTTGTTACGCTTCATACAAGTACGCTTTCTTCAATAGAAAAACAAAACGGAGTTTCAAGTTTCTTTATTAATCCAAATACTGGTTCGAACGAAAAGTCTAAGAAATATCAAATTATTATCAATAATCAAGACAATCAACCTTTAGATATTGGAAAGATAGAATTGAAAGGTTATACAAATCATATTTTCTGTAGAGTTGCTGCAAAAAAAGATAATCCAACCAATAAAAATCTAACTTATTTTATTGTATATGGAAATGAAAGAATACAAAAACCTAATTACGATATTGTTCGTTTTGAAAATAGTATTCCTCAAGATATAATTTCATTAGAATTAAAACCTGAACAAAAAATTGCACAAAAGGAAGTAGAAAAAGTAAAACCACTTTTTGAAAACTCGTTTTGGTTGTGGGTTCTTATGGGAACAATCATTTTAGTTTTGACAGGTTTTACTTTCAAAATGATGAAAAAACAATAGTAGAAAATGTAGTCAGAATGTAGCTCACTCTTTAGAGTGAGTTCAGCCGTGCCATAAAGTTCATTACAAAAAAAAGATAATTATATATAAATATGGAAATAGCCAACAAAGTAATAAATTCATCAATCATAACTTTTGACTTAGAAGATTTATATCCAAAAGGAGAACGAATTACGTATGACTTAAAAATTAATCTTTTTCAAGAACTTATTCTAAAAGAAAAAGAGTTTAGAGAATTTGTAAAAGATTATGATTGGAGTCGGTATGAAGGCAAGTTTGTAAACGTTGTTTGTTCGGCTGATGCGATTGTTCCGATGTGGGCATTTATGGTTGTCGTTTTGAATATCGAACCGTTTGCAAAAAAAGTAATTATAGGAACAAATCAAGAATTAGAAAGCGAATTGTATAGAGATATTTTTAATTCTTACGATTGGCAACACTTTCAAGGTTCAAAGGTTGTAATAAAAGGGTGTAGTAAAATCAAAATTCCTAACTATGTTTATGGAGAAGTTACTCGCAGACTTGCACCAATTGCAAAACTGATTATGTTTGGAGAGGCGTGTAGTAGTGTTCCTGTTTATAAAAAACCTAAAACTAACGTTTAATTACAAATTAAAAATTACGGATTACGACATTTTACTTTTACCATTGTTGGTGTTTTAGCGAAGCGACACCAACAATTCATTATCATTACTCGCCATTGTTGGTGTTTTAGTGAAGCGACACCAACAATTATTATCATTACTCATTCATTTTTTTATTTATAAATTTCAATTTTTTATTATGACACATTTCAAAGGCAAAGTAGTTTATCAAGATTTAGAAGGTGGTTTTTGGGGAATTATCGCAGACGACGGCACAGAATACAAACCAGAAAATCTTGCACCCGAATTTCAAAAAGAAGGTTTGAAAGTAGAAGTAAAAGGCGAAGAATCTATGGGGTTTGGAGTTTTTATGTGGGGAACAAATATCACTATCAAAGAATGTAAAAAAATATAGTTGTATTTGTAATGTCGCTCGTGAGGACACGAGCAACGGTATTTATCTTCACTTTTTAAGAAAAATAGTAAGACAAAATTAACTTTACCGTTGCTCGTATCCCTACGAGCGACACATACAGAAACTAAATCTTCAAAGCTCGTTTATAAAGTCCAATCGTATTTTCAAGTCCTAAATACAGCGCATCACAAACGAGTGCATGACCAATCGAAACCTCTTGTAAATACGGTAAATGTTTGGCTAAATAATTCAGATTATCCAAATCCAAATCGTGTCCTGCATTTATTCCCAAACCTAATTTGTGAGCAAATTCGGCACATTGAGCGTATTTACGAATTGCTTTTTCTGGATTTTCTTTAAAATTAGTGGCATAACTTTCTGTATAAAACTCTATTCTATCAGCACCTGTTTTTGCAGCAGCTTCAATAAACTGATCTATCGGGTCAATAAAAATAGAAACACGAATCCCTAAGTTTTTCAAATCCGTAATTATTTCTTTTAGATAATCTTGATGTTTTATTGTGTCCCAACCTGCATTAGAAGTCAAAACTCCGTCTGTATCTGGAACTAAAGTAGCTTGTGTAGGCTTTATTGCTTTTATGATTTCTAAATAACGTCCTTTTTGTGGATTTCCTTCAATATTAAATTCTGTCTTGACAATCTTTGCAAGTGCAAAGGCATCATCATAACGAATATGACGCTCATCTGGACGTGGATGAATCGTAATTCCTTGAGCTCCAAAACGCTCACAGTCTTGTACTACCTTTATTAAATCTGGATTATTTCCTCCTCGTGCATTGCGTAGAGTAGCAAATTTGTTGATGTTTACGCTTAATTTGGATTGAATAAGTTGAGTCATTTTGATAAAATTGTGTCGTTGGTAAGGATACCAACAACGGCGAAGGAATTTTTTGTAATTGATTGCTATTTTTATATTCAAAATTACAAATTATTTGTTTCTCCTCATTATTATAAACTTATATTCTAAATCCCATTACTAAAATATCATCAATTTGAGCAATTCTACCTTTATCTCTCCATTCAAAAAGCGTGTTTTCTAAGATTTGTTTTTGCTCTTCAAAAGGTAGTTTATGATTTTTTTGTAGTAGAGTTTTTAATCTTTTACGCATAAATTTTTTATTATTTTCTCCTCCAAATTGGTCTTGATAACCATCAGAATACATGTAATAAGAGGTTTGATTATCAACTTCTATTATACTATCTTCAAAATAAATTCCTTCTGTCTTCAGAGAACCTCCAATACTAAACCTACTTCCTTTATATTCTGTAATCTGTCTATCTTTTATAGTTATTAATGGATTTTTAGCTCCTGAAAAACAAATTTTATTATCAGATCTATTTATTACACATAATGAAATATCCATTCCATCACGATTTTTTGTTTCTTTTTGTTTTAATGTAGACACAACTTCTTGATGCAAATTCATCAAAATTTTAGAAGCCGAAATATAATTATTATCTGTAATAATTTCGTGTAATAAATTAATTCCTATCATTGCCATAAGCGACCCCGGAACGCCGTGTCCTGTACAATCTGCGACAGCCAGAAACGTATAATTTTCTTTTTTTAAGAAGAAATAAAAATCTCCACTCACTACATCTTTAGGCAAATAGAACGTGAAACAATCTTCAAAATAATCACAAATCTGGTTTTGAGAAGGTAAAACGGCTTCTTGAATGCGTTTTGCATAATTAAGACTATTTGTAATAGCCAAATTTTTTGATTCGATTTCTGTGTTTTGTCTTTCTACTGTTTCTACTGTATTTGATAATGCCTCATTTATTTGTGCTAACTCTTCATTACTTTCATTGAGTTTTTGGGTACGTTCTTTTACTTTTGTTTCTAGTTCTTCTTTTGATATTTTTTCTACTGAAAGAGCCTTTTTTGTTGCTAAATCTTTTTCTTTTCGGATAATTCTATACCTATCAGCCAGTGCAATTGAAATCAAGACTACTTCTAAAGCCGAACCTATATTTGCACCGTGATTTGTAAGAAAATTAATAGGTAATGTTCCACTATTGCGAAGCGTAATCATAAGACCTCCAATAATATACGCACTCCAAGCCAAGACGAAAAAACGAGCAAATTTATTTCCTTTTATCCAACAATAAATTCCTGTAAATAATAAAGTAATAGAAAATATCTTTGTAATCGTATTTATAGCTCCTTCCCAAACAAGATAATTTATTGGGTAAGAAATAGCTGCAAGAATAATTAGGACCAAAAAAAGTCTATACAACCGAAGAAAACTCTTTTTTAGTTGTAAAAAATTTATTGTGAAAATTGAAGCCGTAATTACTGTCGCAACCATAGCAGCACGAGTAAAGTAGATGTTTGCAACAGCAAAATTTGGATAGATGTATTTGAATAAATAGCCACTTACACCTGCAAAAGTAAGGAAAGTAAAAAGAATTGTAAGGACATAATACAGATAGTTTGTATCTCTAATTATCAGGAAAATAACTAAATTATAAAGCATCATCACTAAGAGAATACCAAAATAAATACCGTGTCCGATATGACTATCCTTTCCTTCTTGATGTGTTTTTTCTTTCGTTAGAATATAAATAGGCAATAAAATGGGGTAATTAGAACGAACACGCAAATAACAAATTACCTCTTCATTTTGAGAAATGTCTAAAGGAAAAGCAAAGCTATTATTTTTTACTTCTCCACGAGAATTATAAGGAAAAAGCCAACCTGTTTGAGAATAACTTATCAAACTATCGTATTTTTTCTGATAAAAATTAATGCTATCTGTGAAAGGCATATCCAAAATAAACTGCCAGTCATTGACATTACTCTTGTTAGAAATTTTTACTTTCAACCAAATAGGGGCAGACAAATAACCCAAATTGAGGTGTTTGGAGGGATTTTTTTTCCATTTAGAATCAAAATCTTTACTACTTATTTCTTCAAATGTATATTCTTTTTTTTCGGAATCTATAAAATAAGACAACGAACTTCCCAGACTAGCAATATCATTTTCTTCTTCTAAAACAATAGTTTGAGAAAAGACATTAGACATTATATTTTAGAATTTTTTTTATGCTTAAAGCTATTTTAACATTTTTTAAATTTTTGATACAAAAACAGGTTTGTTTTTTTTACATCTTAGATTAATCCTAAAATTATGTAGGGCACAAGCTGTTTCCATTACCTTATCTCTAGCTCCTTCTTTCCAATTTCTAAAGCATTCTTTAACCACTCTAAGTCGTTTTACTGCTCCTATACTATGTTCTACATATACTCTAAATTGACTGATACTTTTATTGTACTTTTTTTCTTTTTCAGTTAAGTCTATGTTCTTCTTTTTCTTAATAGGTTGTAGAACTACTGCTCCTTCTACTTGATGTCCTTGGTAACCAGTATCTTGCCAAAGGAAACGTAGCTGTCCATCTTCTAATTCAGGAAACTGAAAAGGAACTTCATTACAAATACCCTTATCATGTTTACTTCCTTGATAGGTTTCACTTAAATATATAATTTTACCTTCAAAATTACTAAGAAGGTTATTTTTTACTGAATGTCCTTTTTTTTTCCACTATAATGACTTTTTTGTTCTTCATAGTCTAAAGAACGAGGTATTTCACGTTCAGTAGCATCTAACAAAAGATGTTCTTCTTCTTGATGTTTTTCTAAATAGTCATGTAAAACGTCAACATTGCGAATAGGTGTAAAACCACTTTCTTTTAAAGTTTTAGATAAAACAACTTCTATTTTTTGCACCCATAAATTAGCTTGAGATTGTTTCATGTCAAAACTAGCAGCTAGAGCTTCTTGAATAGGATTATTTTTATAATAATACAATATAAAAAATAATTTATGAGCTACAGTAGGAAGCTTACCACGACCAGATGTACTTGCTTTGTTAGAACGGTAAGAACCATTATACAAATAAGTTGTATTATGCTCCTGCCAACCCTTCGAAAAGTACAACAATAAGTTGTCAAACTCTTCGACATTGAAGCTAGTCAAAGCTTGAAATTGTTTATTATCTAAACGTAGTTTTTCGTAATTCATCACTTTTTTGAAAATTTTGAGTAACTTGCAAAGTTAATAAATTATTACAATATAATGTCTATTAGTAAAACAGGCAGTACACAAAAAAAGTACTACAAAAAGTTTGATATATAATGTAGTGATGAGAAAACTATATTTCAAGACAGGTAATATTTTTTACTAAAATAATAATCAATCCTAAATTTAAGTAAATAGAAAAGATAAAACATTATTTTCAATGAAAAACTTTTTAAATCTTAAATCCCATTACCAAAATATCATCTATTTGAGCAATTCTACCTTTATTTCTCCATTCAGAAAGTGTGCTTTCTAAGATTTGTTTTTGCTCTTCAAAAGGTAATTTATGAATAAATTGTAATAGTTTTTCAAACGTAACATCTTGTGTAATCTGCAACAGCTAAAAATAGACTTTTTCATTTTAAAGAAAGAAGAACGATTTTTACTGAAACAAGCCACTCTTAATTTTATTAAACCTCTTCAAAATAACCAAGTAAATAGGAGGTTTACTTTTGTCTGTTTTTTCTTTTATTTCTCCTCTTACAAACGGAAAATACAAAACACGTCTTCTACTTGCTTCTCCATGTTCTGGACATTCTGCGACACGATGCCAAATTCTAGCATCATGAATTGTCAAATCTCCTGCTTTAGCTTCCACACAATATTCTTTTTTATCTTGACGGTGGTCTATAAAGTGCCATTTTTTGAATAACATGCTTGAAATAGATTGTAGATGAGAACCCAATAGCAAACGCAAACCTCCCCTACTTTTTTGGCAGTCGTCTAAATGAATGCCGATATTATAATACAGTTTTGGTTTTTCAAGCACCCAAAAATCCCTACCACTATCTGTATGCCAGCCTAATTTCTTTTTAGAATCTTGATTTTCTTTTTTTAGATAATGATTAAAAACTGCGCCATCGTTTTCTTTTTCTCCTATTCTAAATTCTTCTCCTACTACTTCAATAATTGACTTTAGTTTGTTCATTAATCCAGAATCATCAAAATAAGAGGTGTTCAAAGACATAAAAGGGCTTCTTTGTATCATCGTTTTTCCATCTAAATCTTGTCCATACAAAACAGGAACTCCAAACATTTGTTCTTTATTTTCTGCTATCCATTTTTTTTCTATAACTGCCTGTGTTTGTATTATTTCCTCTACTTCTTTTGATGAAATATAATTTCTAATATGTAAAAAGCCAGTTTCTTGTATTGCTTTCTTGTAATTTTGTAGTTGATTATTGTCCCATTTTTCAAAAATAAGTTGCATATATTTTGTCTTGATTAAAACACAAATTAAACAGATTGAAATTATTTTTCAAATAAAATGTAAAAGCAACCTAAAATCAATTTCCTACATCTAGTTTCTAAATTAGTGATTCTAATTACTTTTTTAATTGTTGGAACAAAAAAATCAACTTCTTTTGGAAGTTGATTTTTTTATTTGAAAATTATTTGTTGTCCTAACATAGTATTATACAACCAAAAAAAAAGTAAAAAAAAATACTAAACAGGCAAAAAAGCAAAACCCACAACTATGAAACAGAAGGGTTTTATAGAATAAATGAAAGTATTCCTTAATCTAACTGATGTTACGCAACATCAAAGTTTAGAGAAATTTAGACCAAACCCACGAATTTATTCGTGGGAAAGTAACCACTACTTTTTACATGAATCTACTTTTCCGTTTTTAGAATAGAGTAGAAACAAAAAAACGAAGAAGGTGGTGGTAGCTTCCACGAATAAATTCGTGGGTTTCATTTTAATTGCGTAACATCAGATCTAAGATAAAAGCTTGTTCAGCAACAACCAATTTTGTGTTTAAATTTTTCTCTAAAAACAAAACACTATTGTACAAATAGTGTTTTTTGATTATGAAAGATTCCACAAACGAGAAAGACAACGATTTATCAATTTATTGGATGAAAAAAGATTTTCGTCTTACAGATAATCCTGCTTTGACAAAGGCTTTGAGTGATGCAAAAAACAAAAATACAGAAATAGCTCTGCTTTTTGTAATCGAAGACCAATTTTTAGAAGCACCAGAAACTTCGGTTTTTCATGTTAATTCTGTTTTTACTGCACTTTCAGATTTGCAGCGAGTGATTAAGAAAGAGTATAATAAAGAAATAGCTGTTTTTAGAGGAAATGTACTAGATATTTTTGAGAAAATTTATAGCAAAACACCTTTTCAAAAACTTTATTCTCATCTTGAAATAGGAATTGATTGGACATTTGAAAGAGATAAAAAGGTAATTGAGTTTTGTGAGAAGAACAATATAGAATGGATAGAACTGCTTCAAACAGGCGTTTTTAGAAGACTAAAATCTAGAGACGAACGAGCAAAACTTTGGAGTACATTTAATTATGCCAAAACTTATCCTGTTCCCTCAAAAGAAGATTTTGAAGTAGTTGGTTTTCCAAAAAATTGGAAACGATATAAAGAATATTATAAAAAACATAATAAATTAGAAGTAGAAGATTTTGGATTTACTTTGAAAAATGATATTAAAAATTCGGAAAAAGAAAGTATAAAAGAACTTCAATCAGTGAGTGAGACATCGGCACATCAAACCTTAGAGGATTTTCTGTATTACCGTGGAATTGCATACCGTGGAGGCATTTCTTCGCCTAATTCTGCTTTTACAGCAGGTTCTCGTTTTTCTACGCATTTGGCTTGGGGAACTCTTTCTGGTCGTTTTGCTTATCAGGCTACTCAAAATAGACAAAAAGAACTCAAATCAGAATTGGAAGAATTAGACAAAAAATTAAAGAGCAAATCGGTATCTCTGAGCGAAAAAGAAAAGGAAGAAATAGAAGTTTTGATAAAAGAAAAAAAGCGTTGGAAATCTTCATTATCCTCTTTTTTGTCTCGTCTGCATTGGCGTGATCATTTCATTCAACGTTTGGAAACCGAGCCACAAATGGAGTTTGAAGCACTCAATACAGCGTATGAAAAGTTGGAATATGACGATGATCCAGATTTTTTGCAAGCTTGGGTAACAGGTCATACAGGTTTTCCATTAGTAGATGCGTGTATGCGATGCCTCAATCAAACAGGTTTTATTAATTTTCGAATGCGTGCCATGATTTCATCTTTTGCAATGCACACATTACATTTGAGCTGGCGAACTATCAACGCTCCAATGGCAAAATTATATACAGATTACGAACCTGGAATTCATATCAGTCAATTACAGATGCAAGCTGGCGTAGTCGGAATTAATACGCTACGAGTTTATAGTCCTACCAAACAAATTATTGACCACGACCCAGAATGTGATTTTATCAAAGAATGGATTCCAGAACTAAGAGATTATTCGCCAGAACAAATTATTGCTCATGCCGAAAATCCAACTACGACAGTTATTCAAAATTATCCAAAACCGATTGTAGATTGGAGTGATGAGTCTAAGCGAATGAAAGATAAATTTTTTGCTATTCGAAAATTACCAGAAACAAAAGAAATTTCTAAACTGGTATATGAAAAACACGGCTCTAGAATGGGTTCGATGGCAAGCAGAAGAAAGAAAAAAACTACTACAAAAAAGCCTAAAGAAAAAACAACAAAAATAAAGTCGGTAAGAAAGAAGACAGAAAAGAAGGAAGAAAAAGAGCCAAAAAATCAAACTAAAATTCCTTATCAAAACAAGTAGAAAGAATAAATTTGATAAATCAAATGGCTACGTATAAATATTAAAAATATAGTATGACAAAATTGAAAAAAACAGCTCTTTGTTGGTTCAGAAACGACTTACGACTTCACGATAATGAAGTTATTCATCAAGCCATTCAAAAATATGAAAATGTACTTTGTATTTTTTGCTTTGATATAAGACAGTTTGAAAAATTAACTGAAAAGACAATTCTTAATGAAAAAACATATCAAAACTCTGAATCCAATTCTGACTTAAATAAAAATTTGGATTTGAATTTTAGAAAAACAGATGCAAAACGTCTTCAGTTTTTGTTCGAAACAATTAAAGACTTCAAAAAGAGTTTGAAAAAAACAGGTTCAGATTTGATTATTAAAACAGGAAATCCAGAAGAAATGATTCCGAATTTTATAGAAGAATTTAATCAAGATGAAGAAACAAAACACAAAATAATTGAAATTTTTGCACAAAGTGAACCTACTTATGAAGAAATAATTATAGAGAAAAATCTAAAAAATGAACTTGCAAAACGAGATTTGAGAGTAGGAAAAAAGCTAATCAAACTCACTTTGGTTTGGGGCAAAACATTATATCACATTGAAGATTCTCCTTTTCCACCATCAGAAACACCACAAGTTTCGAAAAGAATTTAGAATTGAACTTACCAAAAAAACAGACGTAAGAGAATTAATTGAAACGCCAAAAGAAATAAACTTGCCTGCAAATATAGAACTTTCTGATACTGATTTTTTCGGTAAAATTCCAACTTTTCAAAAACTCGGATTTCAAGAACCAGAATTAGAACATTTAGAAACAATTGCTTTTGAAGGTGGAGAAACAGCAGCGTTAGAGCGTTTGAGTTATTATACATTTGAGAGTGAGCTTCTGACAGGTTACAAATTTACTCGTAATCGTTCTTTGGGTAAAGATTATAGTTCTAAGCTTTCGCCTTATTTGGCAGTTGGTGCGCTTTCTCCTCGCAAAATTTATTGGACAGTAAAAGAATATGAAGAAAAAGTTAAGAAAAATATAAGTACATGGTGGCTTGTTTTTGAAGTTGTTTGGAGAGATTTTTTTTATTATCAATCTATAAAACACGGCAATCAGATTTTCAAAATTGAAGGAATAAAAAACAAAATTGAACAAGCAAAAGAGTTTGTAGAAGATTACGAACTTTTTGAAAAATGGGCAAACGGACAAACAGGAGTTCCTTTTGTAGATGCACACATGAGAGAACTTTTACAAACAGGTTTTATGTCTAATAGAGGGAGAGTAAACTGTGCTTCTTTTTTTACAAGAAATTACAAAATTGATTGGCGATGGGGCGCAGCGTGGTTTGAAAGCCATTTATTAGATTACGATACGTGTAGTAATTGGTTGAATTGGAACACACAAGCATTGGATATTTATTATACAAATCCGATTTGGCAAGGATTGAAGTACGATAAAAAAGCAGAATATATCAAAAATTGGATTCCAGAAATTGACGTAAAACTAAATGATGAGCTAAAAGATGAAGTACCAGTTTTGTTGCATGCGCCTTGGCTTTTAGAAAACCCACCAAAAAATTACATAAAGCCAGTAGAAATTTATGATAAATGGAAATGGGCAACAGGAAGACTAAAAAGTGCCTACAAAAAACAGCTAGATAAACAAGCAGGAATAGAAGTAAAAGAAGATAAACCTAAAAAGAAAATGAAAAAGAAGAAAACGAAAAAGAAGAAAACAGAAATTAAAGCAGAAATTGAGAAAGAAAAGTAATAAAGGTTATCACGGTTAATTTAGCAATGTTCATTTTTCGTTTTTTGCTAATTTATTGGTAATCAACACTATAAATAACCGTGATAATGTTTAATAATCTATTTTCTTTACAAATTCGTATTTTAGTTATTTGCCTTCTATTTCTTTATTAAAAGCAGGAAGATGAAGACTAAATGTAGTTTTTTCTCGTGTAGATTCTAACAAAATTACAGAACCGTGTAATTTGTAGGCTGCTAATTGTGTGGTGTACAATTCTGTTCCTGTAGATTCGGAAAGATTAGCTACTTTATGAAACAAATTAAAAATAAGGTGATAATTAGAAACTGGGATTTCTATTCCATTGTAGGTAATAATAATTTCTAAGTCATTTAATTTTTGAAAAACTTGAATCTGAATGTACGATTTTTGATTTTCTTTAGCATCTATGTGTTTGACAGCAAATTCTAACAAATTTTTTATAATAGTTCTGAAAATTTCTATGTCTGTATAAAAATCTACTTTATCCATTTCTGAATGTATACTAAAATTTGTTTTTGAATAATTTCCCAGAAAACCGAGCGTTTTGTATACACTTTCAATTTCTTCTAAAACATTAAAATTCAAAGGTTCTGCAATTTCATTCTTGAGCATATTTATATACAAAAGATTTTCTAAAATGTTATTCATCTCAGAAGATGTCTTACCAATTCTGTCTAAATATTCTATTGCCAACGGATCTTTTACTTCTAGATTTGCAACCTGACATAAACCCAGAAGCCGAACAATTGGTCCTTTTAAGTCGTGAGAAGCTCTATAAACAAACTGATCTAGTTCTGAATGGGTGGCTAAAAGCTGAGAATAAGCATTTCTTACGTCGGAAGTTCGTTGATCTACTTTTGTTTTTAGTTTTTTATTCTGAATGGCAATGAGTTTTTTTGCATTTTCTAGTTCAATGGAATGACTGATTGTTTGTTCGTTTATTAGCGATAATTTGTTATGTAACCTATCACTAATTTTAGTCAAAAATTTCATATCAGCCAACAGATCTGCGTAATCTAATGCAAGGTGTGCATAGGCTGTTTTCCATTCTTCAGCAGAAAAACTTTCATTCAAAAGTAATTGAGCTTGCTCTGCAATACGTTGTTCCTTTTCAAACATTTGGATAAGAATGAACTAAATAGAAATATGAAACTATAGTAAACAAAAATCAACTAATTTGTTCACGTAAATGACTTAGAATAGATAAATATAATACTAGATAAGTTATGATTTTTAAGTTCAACATTACAAATAATATTTCCTTTTTACTTACAATTTTCTGTATTCTGATTTATATAAATTATTTTACATTAATAATACAAATTATTTACCTTAAAGTACATTTTCATTGCAAAACCAGCACAAAATTTATCCTAATATTCTTACCACTAACTCCCTTAGTATTTCTCCATCTTTGGCACTACTATTTATTCCTTTTGATTGTGCATCGGCAATGCGAAGGGCGTGCAAGACAAACAAAATTTTGGGAACATTATAGTTACGAGCAGCAGCAGAGTAATCTTTTATAAAAAATGGACTTACTCTCAAAATACTTGCAAGTTCGTTGTTGCTTTTTCCTTGATTTTTATGTATCAAAATAAGTTTACAAAAATATCCAAAAAGAGAAGAAACAATTGGAATAACAGGATTATCCTTTGGATTAGCTGCAAATGTTTTTATTATTTTGTGTGTTTTTAGACCGTTTCTTTGTGCTATGGCTCGTTGCAAATCAAAAACGTTATATTCTTTTGTTGTGCCGATGTATTTTTTTACTAGTTCGGTCGTAATTTGCGAAGGCTGTGATGATGAGTTAGGTTTGTCAAAATTGAGTAGTAATTTGTCTATTTCGTTGGCTAATCGGGAGAGTTCTATTCCTACATTTTCAATGAGCCAAGCTGTTGCATCGGGTGTAATTCTGTATTTTTTTTGTTGTAAATAATTTCCAATCCAAGCAGGAACTTGATTTTCATACAATGGTTTTGACTCTACCAAAATAGCATGTTTGTCTATTGCTTTGGCAAGTTTTGTATTGAGAGCTAATTTTTTATGTTTATACAAAAACACTAATACAGTAGAAGGGACGGCTTTTTCAGCATAATTTTGGAGTTGTGTTTTGGCTGCTTCTCTTCCAAAATCACTAATTTCTTGTGCTTCTTTTACAATTACGACTTGTCGCATTGCCATTATAGGAAACTGTTTGGCTTGCGAGATGACATCTTTTAGTAAAATATCTTTTCCATACAAAACGGTTTGATTAAAACTTCGTTCTGTTTTTTCTAATGCGTTTTCTTCAATATAATCTGCAATCTTGTCTATATAAAAAGATTCTTCTCCCATCAAAAAATAAAAAGGAGAAAATTTTCCTGCTTGCAAATCTTTTAAAATTTCTTCTGGTTTTTTGGGCATAATTAATTTTTTATTTCGTTGGTAAGTAAGTAAGCCAACAAAAGGCAAATACAAACAATTACAGATTCATTTTATTCTACAAATATAATTCAAATTAAAATGGTTCTATTTTATTAATCTCACAAAGAGGAGATTTTTAGTAAGTTTTGTAAATGGCATATACATTGCAAAACATAAAGTAGAATTATCTATTAACATATTTAGATTTCCAAATTTATTTTTCTTATTCCCTTTACCCCTTATCAAATGAACATTAATTTTAAAAGGTTTTATAATTTTGTTATTATTGCTGTTTTATCAATTTCTTTTACCAGTTGTTTTGACATAAAAGAAGAAGTAACTATTCATGAAGATGGCTCAGGTTCTTTCATACAAACGATTGATATGGGGGATAATCCCATGATGCAAATGGCTTTGAATATGCAGAACGATTCTGAAGACGAAGATGGCAAACAGTCAGACAAAGCTATGAATAAAATGGATTCTACTTTGGAAGAAACGAAAGCTAAATTAGCTAACGTCAAAGGAATTTCAAATATCAAGACGGCTTCTTCAAAAGAGGAATTGAAATATACACTTATGTATGAGTTTGAAGACGTTGATGCACTAAATAGAGCAATGCATGCAGCAAAAACAGAAAAAAAAGGAGAAGTAAAGATAATGCAGAAAATATATTCTTTTAAAAAGGGAGAATTTAGCAGAGCAAATAATTTCTCAATGAGTGGTAATAATATGGATTTGTCAAGTATTATGGGAGGAAAAAAAGGAGAAAGTAAAGAAGAACAAACCGAAGAGGAAAAGGCACAAACAAAGAAAATGATGGAGTTATTTTTTGGAGATGCAAATTACACGTATATCGTTCACGTTCCGAATAAGGTAAAATCATATTCTAACAAATCACATACAACCGTTTCAGACGACGAAAAAACACTTACCATGACTATTCCTTTTTTGGAATTAATGAATGATGAGAAAAAAGTAGATGTCGGAAATAATGTGAAATTTAAGTAGTTTGTTAGTTCTATTTTCGATACTGATTTAGTAACTGATGTGACGCAATTAAAGCTACCACCACCTTCTTCGTTTTTTTGTTTCTACTCTATTCTAAGATAAAAGGAGTACTTTTAATAAAACGGAAAAGTAGATTGATATAAAAAGTAGTGGTTACTTTCCCACGAATAAATTCGTGGGTTTGGTCTAAACTTCTCTAAACTTTGATGTTGCGTACCATCAGTTAGTAAATGAATTTATATTTTTTCTTTGTCTAGTCCTGAAATAGTGTTACAGGTTTTTAGACAAACTACTTTAGGAGAATTGAGAAGTTTACCAATAAGAAATATATCATCAGAAGAACAAAATAAAATAGTCGTTTTGGTAAATCAAATCTTAAAAGCAAAAAAAGAAAATCAAGATGCAAATACGAGTAATTTAGAAAATGAAATTGATATTTTAGTCTATAAACTCTATGGATTAACGTATGAAGAAGTACTGATAATTGATTCAGATTTTGAGCTTACGGAGAAAGAATACTTTAAGTAGAATGAATTTTGTACTATGCTTTCTCACTCTAAAGAGTGAGCTACATAATGAGCTACATTCTATGCAAAAATTTCCCTATCCAGAATAAATTGAATAGGGAAATTTTTCGTTTAGAATAATCTACTTCTGTAAATATTTCTCATCATAAAGACTATCTCTATAATTATCCATTCTTATTCTAATAGCTTCATCAGTCGGATTAGCCAAACTTTCTTTCATCATTTCTGCATATTCTGGTTGCTTTCTGTGTATAATATCTATCCAAGTATTTGTCAATATGGAGTATAAAGATGAAACTACTAAGAAAAATATTCCTGTTCGTATAATCATTGTTGTATAAAAGGAATCTGAACTTTTTGTGGCTAATTTCACAGCTACAAAAGCCAGTAAAAAAAGAGCAAAGGCTATAGTTCCTAAAGCTAAAAGCATTCCACTTCCGGGCCAAAGCATAATTTTGAAAAGTGTTCCAAAACAAGCGAAACTTGCCACTATTCCAATAATTACACCTGCTATTATAAATATTGGATTCTGTTTTTCAGTAGTACTCTCTTTTTCTTTACCAAATTTAATGTTGGAAAAAATAGCAAATCCGAAAGCTAAATAAAATAAACCAAGCGCACATAAAGATAAAACAGTAATAACTCCTCCTCCTGCTATCTCAAATATTCGCATTGCTGTTGCCACGACAAACAGGAAAATTAAAACAAATTCTATTATTTTTATAGTTTTTCTCATTAAAATTAAAAGTTAAGATTCTTAAATTGATTAGATGCAAATATATGATTTTATACAAAAAATTTCCCTACTCAAAATAAATTGAATAGGGAAATTTTGAAATACTATATTTTGCTATACAAATACAACGCAGGCTAAAGCCCACGCTACATTATTACATTTAATTTACACGCTCAAAAATACCTGCAATTCCTTGTCCACCACCAATACAAGCCGTTACCATTCCGTACTTTTTGTTTTGAACTTCCATTTCATTCATCAGTTGGATAGTCAGTTTTGCGCCAGTACAACCAAGTGGATGCCCAAGTGCAATCGCTCCACCGTTCGGATTTACTTTTGATTCATCTAATTTCAAATCACGAATTACAGCTAACGATTGTGCTGCAAAGGCTTCATTGAGTTCGATTACATCAATATCTTCTAGTTTCAAACCTGCTTGTTTTAATGCCTTCGGAACAGCAGCCACAGACCAATTCCCATAATGCGTGGGTCAACGCCAGCACATGTATAAGCTAACATTTTAAGTCGTGGCTTTAAACCTAATTCCTCTACCATTTTTTCAGACATTACGATTACAAAAGCTGCACCGTCTGAAGTTTGAGAAGAATTACCAGCCGTAACCGTTCCATCACTTGCAAAAGCAGGACGAAGACCAGACAAACCTTCCATAGAAGTATCTTCACGAGGTCCTTCATCTGTATCGACCGTAAACTTGCGAGTTTTCTTTTGTCCGTCTTCGTAATAATTCTCTTCTATTTCAACAGGTACAATTTGACTTTTGAATTTTCCGTCTGCAATCGCTTTCAATGCTTTTTTGTGAGAATTTACAGAAAACGCATCTTGATCTTCACGACTAATTTTGTAATCACGAACAATTTCTTCTGCCGTAAGACCCATTGAAAGCATATATTCGGGATGTTCGCTTACAATATTCCAGTTTAATGCTGGTTTGTAACCCATCATTGGAAGAACCGACATAGATTCTGTTCCACCTGCAATAATACAATCTGCCGTTCCTGCCTGAATGCGAGAACAAGCCAAACCGATTGCCTCCAAACCAGAACCACAATAGCGATTCAAGACCATTCCCGGAACACTCAAAGGCAAAGAAAGAAGAGAAATAAGTCTTCCCATTTGCATTCCTTGTTCGCCTTCAGGAATTGCATTACCAACAATTAGGTCGTCAATACGTGTTGGGTCAAGATTAGGAATTGATTCTACAAGATGCTTAATTACATCGGCTGCTAAATCATCTGAACGGTAATTTTTGAAACCACCTTTTTTTGCTTTGCCTACTGCGCTGCGAAAGCCTGTTACTATATAAGCTGTTTGACTCATTTTTTTTAATTATATTTTCAATTACTTGTTTTTTGAAAAACTAGCAACTTATGTTATTTAATTTTTTTATAAAAATGTCTTGTTTCTGATGTCGTCAATAAGGACACCATAGCCGTAAGGCTATAAATAAATTTTGATATTTACTCCTTTAGGAGTTGCATATTGGTAGAAAAATCTAAGAATCTCTCTTCATTTACTCCTTTAGGAGTTGTATATTGGTAGGATTCTGGTTAAAACTCTACCAATATATAGTTCCTACGGAACAAGAAACAGTCACTTATTTTCATTTTTTCTACCAATATGAAGTTCCTACGGAACAGAATTACAATAAAAGTTTTAGCCTTACGGCTATGGTGTCCCCACCAACGACATGAAACCACAATTAATTTCTTAAAGGTTTGCCTTTAAACAAGATGCTATTAATTCTATCTAATGTTTTTTGCTCACCACAAAGAGATAAAAATGCTTCTCTTTCTAAGTCTAAAAGATATTGTTCCGAAACTTTTGCAGCACCAGAAAGGTCGCCACCAGCAATTACATACGCTAATTTTTTAGCAATTTTGATGTCGTGAGGAGTTGCATAATGTCCATAAAGCATTCCGACAGCACCAGCCGTAAAGGTTGCTAAAGCCGTTTTTCCTTCTACTTCGATGTCCATTTGTTGCGTAGGCTGCGTATATCCAGAAGCTACCATTTCCATGGCTTTGCGTTTGGCATCAGCAATTAGTCTTGAACGGTTGAGGGTATAATCATCATGTCCACGTAAAAATCCCATTTCTAAGGCTTCTTGTGCCGAAGTAGCTACTTTTGCAGTCGCAATATTTAAGAATACATTTTGCAAACGGTTTACTTTAGGGTCGCCATCTACGAAAGTATTTGCAGTACGACGAACCATTTCTTTCGTTCCTCCACCAGCAGGAATAAGACCAACACCAACTTCTACAAGACCCATATAGGTTTCTGCATGTGCCTGAACGTGGTCAGAATGCAGACAAAGCTCACAACCACCACCCAAAACAAGTCCAGAAGTTGCCGAAACAACAGGAATTGCAGAAAATTTGGCTCTCATCATTGTATTTTGGAACTGACGAATTATCATTTCTATCTCGTCAAATTCTTGCTCCAAGGCATACATATAAAGCATTGCTAGATTTGCACCTGCTGAAAAGTTGGGTGCATCATTACCGATTACTACACTTGAATAACTCTTTTCTGCTAAAGTAATAGCCGTATTAATTCCTTCAATTACTTCTCCACCGATAGCATTCATTTTGGTATGGAACTCTAAACCTAAAACGCCATCGCCTAAATCAAAAATAGTTGTTCCATCATTTCCCCAAACTTTGTTTGTAGAACGAATAGCATCTAAAATGATAAATTCTTCTGTTCCCGGAATGGTTTTGTAAGATTTAGAATTTATATCGTAATACTGTTTCTTACCATTTTCAGTTTTGTAGAACGAATCTACATTTTTGACCCAGTCAGCTACTTTATAACCTTCTTTTTCCATTTTGGCAATCGTATCTTTTACACCAAGTGCGTCCCAAATTGCAAACGGTCCCATTTCCCAACCAAAACCAGCAGCAACGGCATTATCGATTTGATAAACGTGGTCTGCAATTTCTGGAATACGGTTAGAAACATAAGCAAAAACATCATAAAATGTAGTACGGAAAAATTCTCCGTATTTTGAATCATCGTTTAAGAAAATAGCAAAACGTTTGTTTAGATTATCTTCGTCTTTTGCCTTTCCATAAATCTTAATATCTGGCTTTTCAGTTGGCTTATACTCGTATGTATTTAGGTCTAATTCAAGAATTTCAGTTTTACCTTTTTCGTCTTTTGTTTTCTTGAAATAACCTTGTTTTGTCTTATCTCCGTACCATTTGCGTTTATCAAGCTCTTTTACAATGTTTGGTAATTCAAACATTTCTTTTCGTTCGTCATTCGGAACATTATCTGCAAGTCCCTTTGCTACTTTTATCGTGGTATCTAATCCAACAACATCAAGAGTACGGAAAGTAGCCGATTTTGCACGTCCGATAATTGGTCCTGTAAGTCTATCTACTTCGCCAACTGTAAGACCGTATTTTTCTACTGCATGAAGCGTTGACATAATTGCAAAAACACCAACACGGTTAGCAATAAATGCAGGCGTATCTTTACACAAAACGGTTTCTTTACCTAAATAAAGGTCGCCATAATGAAGAAGAAAATCTACAATTTCTTGTTTGGTATCTTTACAAGGAATAATTTCCAAAAGACGCATATAACGTGGAGGATTAAAAAAGTGCATTCCACAAAAATGTTCTTTAAAGCCTTGACTTCTACCTTCAACAAGCATGTGCATCGGAATACCAGACGTGTTCGAAGCAATAATTGCATCTTCTCTACGGTGCTTTTCTACACGCTCAAAAAGTTGTTGTTTGATATCCAATCTTTCAATAACGGCTTCCAAAATCAAATCACAATCAGCAATCCAATCTAAGTTGTCAGTAAGGTTTCCAGTTTTGATACGGCTTGCAAAACTAGTACTATAAAAAGGAGCTGGCTTAGACTTAGTCGCTTCTACCAAAAATTTGTTTACAATACTATTTCTCCAAAGAAGACTTTTTTCTTGTTTTTCGTCTTTTGGGTCTTCTAAAGGAACGATGTCTAATAAGACAACTTCGCAACCAATATTAGCAAAATGGGCAGCAATACGAGAACCCATTACACCAGAACCTAAAATTGCCACTTTACGAATATGGCGTTCTGCTGTTTTTTTGGCACTTTTGCTTTGTTGAGCAGGAGCTTGAGGGGCTTGAGTCATAAAAATATATGTTTTTTGAATTAATATAAAATCTTTTTTTCTTTATTCTATTAGAACTTTTTATCTGTAAGCAATTTATACAATTATTTATCAATTAAAAATTTGCTGTACCAAAAATAATATTCTGTATAATCTACATAAAACCAAAGATAACAAAAATTTGTAAAAAATAGTATGCACGCATAATTATTTAAGAAATTTTTATAGCCAGAAGTTCTAAAAAAACTTGATGGTCTTTGAAGAGTTTTATGAGCTTTAGAGTCGAAAATCTATTTTTGAAAATTATTTTTTTGTGCTTCTTCTACCTTTGTACGTACATCGTGTACAAAATCATTTTTTTGCGACAAATTTCTTTCTGCTGTTCTGTTTATGTGTTCAATGACTTCAAAGAAACTTTCCATTTTCTCTGGCGAAATCTTACCAAAAATTTGTTGATTAAAGGTTTTTACAGATTGCCGAGCTGCTTCTCTTCTTAGTTTTCCTTCGTCTGTAAGGCAAATCATAACTTTACGACGGTCTTCATTATCATTTTTACGTATAATCAAACCTTCTTCTTCCATCAACTTCAAAATTCGTGTCAATGAGCGTGCTTCCATTCCCATAAGAGGAGCTATTTTGGTAGCAGGAGAGCCATTTTCTTGATCAATATTTAATAATACAAATCCTGTTGAATGTGTAATTCCGTGTTCTGTGCCAATCATATTATACATTTTGGCAATCGATAACCAAGAGGCTTTTATGGCAAAATCAACTGAACGTCTTTTTTTTCTGTCAATCAAAGAATTATCTGAAAAAGAATCATTGTGCTTACTGTCTTTGTTATTATTAGCTTCTATCTTTGATTTGCTACTATTCATTTTTGTTTGTTTTGTAAAATTGTTCTGATTGATTGCCTTTCAAAATACCTCTTATTTAGTTGTTTTTCTAACACATTTGAATAAACAATGTATAGACAAATATAAGTAAAAATTGTTATGCGTGCATAATTTTTAAGAAATTTTAGTCTGTTTTTAATTTTATTCCTACTCTTTCCCAAAATCTTTTTTGAGTAGATTTTTTTATTTCAAAACTCTCTAATATATCCGTTTTTGCTCCTTCTTTGTCATAAATTGACAACACTTTTTCTTGTTCTATTTTTCTTATTTCTACTCTTTCAATATTTTTTATTTTGAAGAGAATGTCTTTTTCACTGTCTAAATAAATAATTTCGTTTTCGAAAATTAATAAATCATCAAAGTAAAAGATAGCATTTGCAACTACTATTACTCCAAACAGAATAATAAAAGAGAATACAAATTGAATAAAATAGTTTATCCATTCAATCTTATTAGAAAGTGCAAAAGGGAAATCATACAAAAGATAAATTCCATAAGTAGAAAAACAAATTCCACAAAACAGCATTATCAATTTACTAAAAATTTGCTTGTCTTTTTTGTGCAATACAAGTGTGTTTTTTGATAAAATGTATTTTATTCTCAAATACAAAACAATATAAAAGCTAATTATAAGATAACCTATAAATATAAATATATAAAGATGTACCAAGCTTTCTATCCATTTGGGAAAAGAAAAATAATTTTCTAAGAAAATATATATCATTACTAAAGGCAATGGATATGTTATTTTTTTTCCTGTACTTTTGAGTACTTTTAGTCTATTGTACATAATTTTCAGTTTTTAATTTCTGTAACCTCACAAATACACCTAAAACCCAACCACGAAGTCGGATAACGATAACGAATACGCTCTCTAATTGTACTTTGAAGAGGAACATGAAGCCAAGAACCCCCTTTCGAAATTCCTTCTTCGGCTATCATTTCAGCTACATTTCCAATTGTATGATGAAGTCCTAGAAGATTTGTAGGTTCAGAATAAACATAAACGGTTGGAGGAATAGCAGTAGAATCGTTATCATATTTGGACTTATTCAATGTCTTGCTCAAATTAAAAACAGAAGGCGAAATAATAGAAATATCAAAACCATATTTTATATTTTCTTCATTCAAACCTACTGTATCAATAAAAGACAAAGCAGATTTTTCCCATTCTTTTTCAGTAGGCAAACGGTAGTCAAAACGATACTTGCTTTCTCTTGTACTGACAAAATTTTGTGTTGCTATTTCGCTTCTCCATTTACAATAATTAATCGCTTGCTGATATGAAACTCCCACAACAGGCAAAAATCGGTAGGCTTCATATTCTAGATAACCCAAAGAAAGTGAAAGTTTTACAGAATCTAAAAAGGGAACTTCTTTATCCATCCAAACGCCATTTGTAGGAATTTGATTTTGGTAATAAGTATACGAAGAATCTTCATTTGTATAATGTAAATATTCCAAGTAATTAAGATTTACCACTTCGGTTTTGTCCATAAATAAATTATCGTTTATCCAAACCGTATTTGGAGGTGTCGGAAGATTTGGCTTTTGAGTAAGATGATTTTTTACGCTCTTATTTACCTGTTTTTGCCACGCTCTATAAGGAGAAGAACAAGAAAAAACAGAGAGTAGAAAAATGAAAGTAATGATCTTTTTGGTAGACATAAGGAAAATTATTTTATGGGTATTGCTTATAAACACTAAAAAATAAACTTACATTTTTAGCAATCTATCAAAAATAGACTTATTTAGACGTAGTAATTTCAATATGAGTGACATTTTCTAATTTCTACATATAAACTTGTTTTCTGCAAAATAATAGTTTGCTTTTTCCATAGAATAGGGGTTTGCAAACCTATTTTATGGAAAAAAGACGATTGCACAGAATAAAATTTGGAAACTATTTGTTTATTTAGAAATGTTACTCATATTGGTAATTTGATTTATCAAATTCGAAAACTGCAAGAATTATTATAAACCTGCACCTTTTTTTATTTCATCAACTACTTCTGGGTCAAGCAATGTAGAAATATCTCCCAAATTAGAAACATCTCCTTCTGCTATTTTTCTCAATATTCTACGCATAATTTTTCCAGAGCAAGTTTTTGGAAGTCCAGAAACAAGTTGAATTTTTTCAGGTTTGGCAATCGCTCCAATTTCTTGTGAAACGGTTTTCAAAATCTCATTTCTCAATTCTTCTATTGATTTTGTAGAACTTGCATCACAAATCACAAAAGCATAAATTCCTTGTCCTTTTATATCATGTGGATAACCGACAACTGCCGATTCGATGACATCTTCGTGTTGATTGATGGCATCTTCTACTTCTGCTGTTCCCATTCAATGTCCAGAAACATTGATGACATCATCTACCCTTCCTAAAATTCGGTACATTCCGTCATGATCTCTTTTGCAGCCATCTCCAGTAAAATAATAACCTTTATAAGCAGAAAAATAAGTGTTTTTGCAGCGTTCGTGATCGCCATATGTTGTGCGTAAGATGCTGGGCCACGGATATTTAATACACAAATTACCCTCTACATTATTTCCTTTTAGTTCGTTTCCATCAGCATCTAATAAAACAGGTTGAATTCCAGGAAGTGGAAGCGTTGCAAAAGTAGGTTTGTTTTGCGTAACTCCTGCTAAATTTGAAATCATGATTCCACCTGTTTCTGTCTGCCACCACGTATCTACAATCGGACAATTTGATTTTCCAATATGTTGATGGTACCAATTCCAAGCCTCTTCATTTATCGGTTCTCCTACCGTTCCCAAAACACGTAGCGAAGACAAATCATATTTGTTTACAAATTCAAGTCCTTTTGCTTGCAAAGCACGAATAGCCGTCGGAGCAGTATAAAAAATGGAAACTTTATATTTATCTACAATTTCCCAAAAACGACCTGCATCTGGAAACATAGGCGTTCCCTCAAACATCATCGTAGTAGAGCCTGATAAAAGTGGAGCATAAACAATATAGGAATGACCAGTAACCCAACCAATATCAGCCGTACACCAATAAATATCATCGTCTTGAAGTTGAAAAACATTCTCAAAACTATATTTTGCATACACCATATATCCTCCTGCATGATGAACAACGCCTTTTGGTTTCCCCGTCGAACCCGAAGTATAAAGAATAAATAATGGATCTTCGGCATCAATAATTGTTGCAGGACAAAAAGGATCAGCTTTATCTGCTGCTTCATTCCACCAAATATCTCTTCCTTCTTTCATCGTAACTTCTGAACCTGTACGTTTCAAAACGATTTGTTTTTCAATAGAAGGACAGCTTTCAAGTGCTTCATCAACTACATTTTTTACATCAAAAATACGTTCTCCTCTAAAATTTCCATCCGAACTCAAAACTACTTTCGCCTGTGCATCATTGATACGGTCAGCCAAAGCAGACGAAGAAAAACCTGCAAAAACAACTGAATGAACAGCACCAATACGAGCGCAAGCCAACACTCCAATCGCAAGTTCTGGAATCATGGGCATATATAAAACTACTCTGTCGCCCTTTTCTACGCCATTATTTTTCAAAACATTGGCAAACTGACATACTTTTTCGTGCAACTGCTTGTAAGTAAATTCTATTTCATCTTCATCTGGACTGTTAGGCTCCCATATCAAAGCTACTTTATCGCCTTTTGTAAGTAAATGTCTGTCCAAGCAGTTTTCTGTAATATTGAATTTTGCTCCTTCAAACCATTTTACATAATAGTCTTCAAAATTATAATCCAAAACGTTTTTCCATTTCTTTTGCCAAGAGAAAGTTTCGGCTATTTCTTCCCAAAATCGTTCTGGATTTTCTATACTTTTTCGGTAGGCTGTTGTGTAATCTTCTAAAGTCTTAATTCTCATAATTAGTTGTTTGTGTGTGTATTTATGTACAAAAGACTTCTTCGTCTATGAATTGGTCTGTGAATTGAATTTTTTGTTTCTTTACAACAGACTGGGAAGTCTGTTTTACGAATGATTGTACAATCTAAAAAAATATCTAGTTTTTCCCTAAAAAAAATGTGTTTTTTGTAAAACGATAATTTTTTACAAAAAGAAGAGTGAGATAAAACTATATTTGAGATATTTTTTGAAAATAAGCGTAGAAATTTACAACTAAAACCAAATAAAAGCTACAATGAGTTACGACTTAAATTTTTGGAAATACAAGAAAAATATATACCTCAATCATCAAGAAGTATATGAGAAATGTTCTGATGAAGAAATTGTTGAAGGGTTGGAAGAGTTACCTTTAAATTTAATAATCGAAGCTATCAAAATAGAATTTGAGGATTGGAAAATTAATGAAAGTAATAATTTTGATATAGAAAATCCAAACGGAGATGGTTCTTTTCAAATCTTTACTACTTCTCAATTTGTTAGATTTGATTGTTATAGAATGAATGGCGATAATATGAACAGAATTATAGAAATTATGGATAAATATGATTGTCCTTTGTATGATTCACAAGTTTCAGAACGCTATGATAAGAACTTCTTAAATAATTGAAAAAAGAATATGAAAATACATATTTCTAGTCGCTTGGGTGTGCTTTCCTTAATTTCTTGTTCTTATTCAGATGATGTTTTGGAAACTGAATGTAGTTCTCCTTTTAGTTTAAACATTTGGGGATTAAACTTGAAAGACAAATCTCCAGGAGTAGTAGAGAAGATGACAGAAAAAATAACTCTAGATTTGGAGGAGTTTTTATCAACAGAAAAACAAATAGTCAATAAACTGATTGACGAAGATTTTTTATTCAAAAATGATTGGTTAGATAGAGCATATCAATATCGTTTCAAAAAACCTTTTCCTTTTCAAGATTTTAAAGACAGTTTTAAATTACAAGCCTTGACTTTGAAATATGAATATAAAGAATTTGGCAAAATCAGAGCTTATAAACCTGTTTTTCTTCCCGCTCAAATTTTCTCTTTTGGTTTTCAAGTAAGTTCAGATGAAGAAATGAATGGACAAAATTTTATTTATTTTGACACAGATTATAATTACGAAGCCTGTTTAAATGTTTTGAGACAAGAAAATGAACCCAAATTATCTTATGATATTTTACGTTCTTTATCTTTTATGGAAGGTTGTATTCATCAAGGAACACTCTATAATCAATCAAGTTATATTACAGAAGAGTTGATAAAATCCATCAATACAGCTCATCAAGAAGTGAAATTTGAAATATTGAGATTACTCTATAACTTGCAGCAAGGTTCTGTTGATACTTTAGAGCGTGATATTCAAACTATAACATATAAACGTCAGAAAGAACAAGCAGAAGAAGAAACAAAATATGGACAAGAAGTAAAAGCTGTTTTTGAGAATAGTTATGATGAAATTGCAAAATGGAAAAAAGAAGAACCTTTAAAAGAAATTACTGAAGCAATTCTAGAAAAAATATCAACATAAAATCATGAAAAAGGAAATACTAAATAGAATCGAAGCCTTAGGTGGAAATATTTCAGCCGTCGAAAATATTTCTTTACAGAAAGATTTGGAAGCTATTACATTTTCTACTGTTCTTTATCCAAAGCCAAAAGATACGCCTTGGATTAGTGCAGACGAAGCAGAACCTATCAATGGAATAGGAGAATTTATAGATGAAAATAAAGACTTATTCAATTCTAATCAAACAGAATTTTATGATAAAATTATTAATCAGTATTACAAAATAACTGACGAAGGTTTTGGACAAGTCATGTTTAGAAATACTCTTTTTACTCCTTTTCAAGAAGGAACTGAAGATTATGAAGAATGGAAGGAATTTTGGCAAGAAGAAGACTTCAAGAAAATAATCGAAGGAACAAATATGAATCTTATGTTTATCGGATATGCTTATGGATTTCCAGATAATTTGTTTATTTGCCTAACAGACCCTAATCCAGAGAATCCAATCGTTTATGGAACTGACCACGAAGTTTTTTTTGATGAAATAACAAAACAAGGAACATTAGAAGAGTTTTTTAATAGTTTTATGACTAAGGAAGAATTTATACAAATAGTGAAAGATAAGCTAGAGAAATAACAAAACAACTTATGAATTTATACGAAAGATACTTAAATGGAGAAACTAGAACAGTTTATCAAGATATGTTTGGTTTAGGCAATTTAGCTTTTAGTCCCAAATACAAAGAAGAAGTAGAAAAAGTAGTAACTGAAACGTTTGAAAGAGTTGCTTTCAATTTAGAAATTATACACAAAGAACTGGTAGCTATCGGATATGTATTCAAAACTGAGTGCAAACATAATTTTGAAAAACCTCTTCACAAGCCTTTAGAAAATACAGAGTTACTTCTCAAACAGTTGGATGATGCAGTAAGTCCTTTTGGATTTGTTCCTTTGTCTTTGAAGTTTTTTTATAAAATTGTTGGAGGTGTAAATTTTGTTTGGGACATTGATACAAATGAAAATATAATGTGGGATATGGCTGATCCAATTTGGATTGGTAGTTTGGATAGTGTAGCAGAAGAAGTAACAGACCAACATTGGAAAGAACACATTCAGCAGTATGTAGATGACCAGAATGTTGGGTGTGCTTTTTTGGATCTATCAGCAGATGATTTACACAAAGATGGAATAAGTGGTGGACCTCCTTACGCTATCCAAATTACAGACACTAAAACGATTGATTCAAGATTTATGAATGAGCCAAATGATACCAATTTCATAGAATATTTAAGGATATGTTTTGCTGCATATGGATTTCCAGGATTATCCAGAGAAGATAGTAATAATAGTTACAAAGCGTTTTTTGATAGGGTAAAGCCACAATTAAAAGAGATTTAGAGAAGAATTAAATAATTCAAGAAAATTCCCTTCTCTGTTGGTAATATCACACTACAAACAGATGGACTTTTGTACAAGACTTTATGACAACCAAATAACTTTAAAATTGAAATACACAACCTAAAAAAAATATCCTATATTTGTAACACAAAAAAACTAAAAACAGAATCATTATATAGTTTAAATTCATGAAAAACTTTTCTTTTGCTCGTCTTTTACCTCATTTGATTGCTATTGCAGCTTTTTATGTACTCACTTTCGCTTATTTCTATCCTGAGTTTATAGAAGGAGAATCACTTAGACAAAGTGATATGATGCAATATAAAGGAATGGTACAGGAAAACTCAAAGTATTTGCAAGAAAACGGTGAGCCTTCAATGTGGAATGGACGTATGTTTTCTGGAATGCCTGCTTATATGACATATCCAATTTTTCCTTATGGTGCATTGCCTATCATTGAAGCTGTTTTGCGTGGTGGAATTCCTGAACAAATGGCAGCGCATTTGTTGTTTCTGACAATGCTTTGTACGTATGTTATGCTTTTGTGTTTTGGTACAAAACCTCTTTGGAGTGCTGTTGGAGGAGCTGTTTTTGCTTTTACAACTTACAATCTAATTTTGATAGAAGTCGGACACGTTACCAAACTTTGGGCAATTGCTTATGCTGCTCTTATTTTGGGAGGAATGAAACTTACCTTTAATAGAAAATATTGGCTAGGTTTTGCGCTTACTGCTTTAGGAATGGCTTTAGAAGTAAAAGCTAGTCATTATCAAATTACGTATTACTTAGGATTTATTTGTTTAATTTTTGGAATTAATGAACTTATTTTTTCAGCTAAAAATAACAAAATTCCTGTTTTTATTAAGCAAGCTGGATTTTTAGCAGTTGCTTTTATTTTGGGAGTAGCTGTTAATGCAGGAAAAATACTCACGACAATGGAATACAGTCCGTATTCTACTCGTGGAGGAACAGAATTAACGATTGATGCAACCAATACAAATCCGAATAGTCAATCTCAAAACAACGATGGATTGAGTAAAGATTATGCTTTTAGTTGGAGTCAAGGAATTGGCGAAACGTTTACTTTGCTTGTTCCTTATTTGTATGGTGGTTCGTCTTCCGAAATCTTGGCTAAAGATTCTGAAACCTACAACGCATTGCGACAATCTGGACAGTATTCAGAAAAGCAGCTTGCAGAGCTTCCTATTCCACTTTATCACGGAACTCAACCTTTTACGGCTGCACCTATTTATGCTGGAGCAGTTTTGTGTTTTCTATTTGTTTGGGGATTAGTTGTACTTGATAATCGTGAAAAATGGTGGATTTTGATAGCTGCACTCTTTATGGCAATGCTTGCTTGGGGACAAAATTTTGCTTCTCTAAACTACTTCTTATTTGATTATGTACCAGGATTTAATAAGTTTCGTTCCGTTTCAATGGCTCTTGCTTTGACGATTTTACTCATGACAATTTTGGCTTTTGAAACGTTAAGTCAAAAGTTAGAAAATTATTTTGTGTCTTCTACTTTAAAATCTGATACTGGCAAAATAGGAACACTTACCAAACCAGCAGAAATAAATAGTAGAGAGAAAACATTTCTCAAAAATCTTTTTATTGCTGGAGGAATTTCAGCAGGAACAGTAGTTTTGATTTTACTTTTTTCTGGGAATATTGATTTAAACGCAGCTTCTGATTCACAGCTCGGACAACTTACTGATTTTGTTCGCAATGACCGTTTGTCAATGATTCGCTCTAGTGCTTTTCGTTCTCTGTTTTTGATTGTAATTGTTGTTGGTGCGATTTATTTATACATCAAAAAAACGATTCCTGCTTTTGCTGCCTTTGCTCTGATTGCTCTGTTGGCTGTTGGTGATGTATTTTTGATAGGCAAAAATTATTTACCTGTTTCTAAATTTCAGAAAGGAGCATCTTCTCAAACGGCTATGAGTCCTGCGCCAGTCAATACTGAAATATTTAAGGATAAAGAGTTAGGATATAGAGTAATGTCGCTTCAAAATTTTCAACAAGAATCTCGTACTTCGTATTTTCATCGTTCGGTAGGAGGATATTTTGCTGCCAAAATGCAACGCTATCAAGATTTGTTAGAACGTCCTTTAGGAAGAGAACAAAACTATATTATGTCTTCGCTTCAAGCTCAAAAACGACCAGATTTTGCTCAAATTCCTGTTTTGAATATGCTCAATACTCGTTATATTACCTATGGAACGCAGAAAGAACAAATGCTTTTTAATCCGAATGCGTTTGGTAGTGCTTGGTTTGTTTCGAAAAATAATTCAAGTAGATTCTCCAGACGATGAAATGGGAGCATTGATGGGAACAGGACTAAATGAAAAAATAGATTGGACAAAAACGGCTGTTTTGGATAGAAAAAAATTCAAAATTTCTCAATCCGAAACTGCCAACTATGATTTGGATAGTGCAGCAACTATAAAACTAACAAAGTACGATTCGAAGGTATTAGAATATGAAAGTAATAATGCAAATGATGGTTTTGCTGTTTTTTCAGAAATTTATTACCCTAAAGGCTGGTCTGCAACTATTGATGGACAAGAAGCAAAAATCGTTTCAGTAAATTATGTGTTACGTGGTTTGGAAATTCCGAAAGGAAAACACAAAATCGTATTTACTTTTGAGTCTGACTCGTATAAAACAGGTACACTAATTACTCAAATTTCTTCTTGGCTTGTTTTGATTGTTGTTTTGATAAGTCTGGGAATGGGAATTAGAAACCAATTTAGAAATTAGATTTTAGAAGTTAGAAGGAATGAAATGAAAATTTCTAATTACCACTAAGGCGAATTAAGGAACACAAAGTTACACAAGGTTTTTTTTAATGAATTTTGATTAGTATAATTTTAGAACGCCATACTAATTCTGAATTAAATAGGGTCAAATTTGTATTTAGAAGTGAGAAGTTAGAAGGAATGAAATGAAAATTTCTAATTACCACTAAGGCAAATTAAGGAACACAGAGTTACACAAGGTTTTTGTTAATGAATTTTGATGAGTATAATTTTAGAACGCCATACTAATTCTGAATTAAATAGGGTCAAATTTGTATTTAGAAGTTAGAAGTTAGAAGGAATGAACTGCAAATTTCTAATTACCACTAAGGCAAATTAAGGAACACAAAGTTACACAAGGTTTTTTTTAATGAATTTTGATTAGTATAATTTTAGAACGCCATACTAATTCTGAATTAAATAGGGTCAAATTTGTATTTAGAAGTGAGAAGTTAGAAGGAATGAAATGAAAATTTCTAATTACCACTAAGGCGAATTAAGGAACACAAAGTTACACAAGGTTTTTTTTAATGAATTTTGATTAGTATAATTTTAGAACGCCATACTAATTCTGAATTAAATAAGGGCAAGTTTGTATTTAGAAGTGAGAAGTTAGAAGGAATGAAATGAAAATTTCTAATTACCACTAAGGCAAATTAAGGAACACAAAGTTACACAAGGTTTTTTTTAATGAATTTTGATTAGTATAATTTTAGAACGCCATACTAATTCTGAATTAAATAGGGTCAAATTTGTATTTAGAAGTTAGAAGTTAGAAGGAATGAACTGCAAATTTCTAATTACCACTAAGGCAAATTAAGGAACACAAAGTTACACAAGGTTTTTTTTAATGAATTTTGATTAGTATAATTTTAGAACGCCATACTAATTCTGAATTAAATAGGGTCAAATTTGTATTTAGAAGTAAGAATTTAGAAGGAATGAAATGAAAATTCCTAATTACCACTAAGGCAAATTAAGGAACACAGAGTTACACAAGGTTTTTGTTAATTATTTTTAAATTAAATAGGACAGAAATTTGTAAAAATGAAAGAATTTTGTCAATTTAACGTTCTTAAAAAAAAAACAGTATAAAATCCTATTTTCTAATTATGGCAAACTTGAAAACACAAACTATTACAGAATTATCTGCTATTGATATTCTAAAAGGAATTGATAAGAAAGATTTCAAAGTTTCTGAAGTTGTAGAAGCTCACATTTCTAAAATTGAAGAAGTAAATCCGTCTTTAAATGCGATGGCAGTTCCTCTGTATGAGCAAGCAAGAGAAAAGGCAAAAGAACTAGATAATAAAAAGTCAAAAGACAAAAAATTAACTCTTTTGGGTTTGCCAGTAACCATAAAAGACCATGTACAAGTAAAAGGAGGAGTTTCTACATTTGGTTTGAAGGGCTTAGCAGGCAATGTAAATCAAACAAGTTCTACTATCGTTCAACGTTTGGAAAATGCAGGTGCAATTGTTTTGGGAGTGAGTAATATGGCAGAATTTGGTGGAGCTTACGAAACTGATAATTTAATTTATGGAAGAACAAATAACCCGTATGACCTAAATCGTTCACCAGGAGGAAGTAGTGGAGGAGAATCTGCTTTAGTTGCTGCACAAGGTTCGCCTTTGGGAATCGGTACAGATGCAGGTGGAAGTATTCGTGTTCCTGCTCATTATACAGGAATTGTTGGAATAAAACCTACTCGTGGGCGTGTTCCTCTTACAGGTATTTTGCCAGAAACAAACGGAATGATTAGTTTTATGGCGTATGTTTCTCCAATGGCTCGTTATGTAGATGATGTCGAATGGGTGTATCATCAGCTTATTGGAAGTGATGGAATTGATCCCCGTTCGGTCAGTTGTCCTTTAGAATCAAGTAAAAAAATAGATGTAAAGAAATTAAAAGTAGCTTATTACACAGGTTTTGAAGGAATTGCAGAAATTGATGAAGATACCTTGAAAACGATGAATAATGTAATGGTTGCACTCAAAAAAGATACGCATTCAACAGAAGAAATAAATCCTATTTTCTTAGAAAAAGCTTTTTCTACTTGGTTTACTCTCTTTGCTGGAGGAGGTGGAAGTATGCCTACAAAGTTTGCTTTAAAACAGTTTTTTAATACAACAGAATATGGAGTAGTTTTGCAAAAACTTTTTACTACCATGGACAAACCTGAAAATATAGTTTCACTAGGCGATTTTCAGATGTTTTTGATGCAATGGGATATTATTACGAAGCAGGTTATGGGAGTTTTCCAAAATGCTGATGTGATTATTTCACCTGTTTCAACGACTGCTGCTCCTTTACATGGCAATACTTACGACAAAATGCCAGATTTTGCTTATACTCAACTTCATAATCTCTCGGGTCTTCCTACTTTGGTAGTGCGCTGTGGAACTTCAAAAGAAGGACTGCCGATTGGTGTTCAGATTACGGCAAATAATTTTAGAGAAGATATTTGTTTTGCTGTCGGAAAACATTTAGAAAATATTTTTGGAGGCTATAAAGCTCCTAAACAAAGTTAGAATTTAGAAGTCTGAATTTAGAGTTTGGAAATGATGAAATGAGAGCTTCTACTTATTCTAGTGATAATTAGAAGTTTTCATTCAAATCTTATTTCTAAATTTATTATATTGTAGTATCTTTAAGAATGATTTTTAATAAAGAGATATTTTTTGTGATTCAATTCAACTAATGCAAAAACGTTTTTCACTCAACTCACTTACAGGAACACTTCAATTTTCGTACATTCTTGTCACCATAATGCTTGGATTTACTCTTCTGCTCGTTATTTGGAGAGGAAATACTCTTTTTAGAGAACATGAAGATTTGTACAAAAAGCGCAGCATGAAGTATCACGCCAGCGAACTTCGAAATTCGCTCAATCATTCTTTTATGCTTTTACAACTGTATGCTCAATACGATACAGTTCCACATGCTAAAGACATATATTATGTAACTGCTATTGATATTTTTGATAAAGCATTAATAAATTTTGATTCTGTACAAACACATTCAAAAGGAGAAATAGAAGCTATATTGGAAATAAAACCGATAATGAACCAGCTTAATACTAAGTACGACCATTTGAGAAAGTTTTCTGAAAAAGGAGACCCACTCAAAAATTATCTTCGTATAGATATGATAGGATTGGTAATGCGTCTTAATAAAAGTATGGAAAAATTTATTACAGATGAGAAAAATCAAGAAGTGAAAGCTAGAGAAATATTGAATGATAAGATTGAAAAGAACAACTATTTTGCTATTCCTCTCTTTCTTATAATTATTGCAATCACTTATTTTTTGGGCAGAAGAGCATTGAATAAGGTAGTAGAAGGATTACGACTTGTTTATTTTTATATAAAATCTCTTTCAGAAGGCAAAATTCCAGAATCTGTTATGGTTTTGCCTAACGAGTTTGGAAAAACGCTCACTTATATTCGTCAGCTTTCGCAAGGATTGGAGGAAGTGAAAGATTTTGCACAGGAAGTAGGAAAGCGAAATTTTGAGAAAAATATCAATAGCTTTCCGATAGACTCCGAGCTAGGAGAAGCCTTGCACGAAATGAAAATTAGCTTGGAACAGGTCGCCAAAACCGAACAAGAACGAAACTGGCAAAATCAAGGTGTTGTCGAAATGGGACAAGTAATCAGAAAACATACCGAGGATATGCAAGTGCTTTGTGATGAATTACTTTCTAATCTGGTAAAATATATAGATGCACAACAAGGAGCAATTTTTCTTCCTTCGCATCAAGAAAAAACTCTTATCTTGCGTTCGGCGTATGCGTATGGGCGCAAAAAATTTATAGAAAAAGAAATAAGAAGTGATGAAGGAATTCTGGGAGAAGTTTTTCAAGATGGAGAACGAGTTTTTATGACCGATATTCCAAATGATTACACTCAAATTAGTGCAGGTTTGGGAGAAGCGAAGCCAAATTGTGTATTGGTTGTTCCTTTAGAAGCACAGGAAAAAGTATTAGGCGTTTTGGAAGTAGCTTCTTTTGAAATCTTGACAGAAACAGAAATCAGATTAGTCGAAAAGAACGGCTGAAGTACTAGCTGCTTCTATTTCAAGCGTAGCAAATGCAGAAAAAATGAAAAATCTATTAGAAAAAAGTAATTATGCTGCACAACAAATGAGTTCTCAAGAAGAAGAACTCCGACAAAATACAGAAGAATTAATGGCTACTAGAGAAGAACTAGAACGACAATTAATAGAAGTGAAAGGACAGGTGGATGAAAAAGATCATATTTTCGAAAATAGCAATCAGGCTTTTGCTTTTGTAGATGCCTCTGGAAGAGTCTTGAGACTTAACTACTCTTTTACACAGCTTCTAGAATTCAGTAAAGAGGAAGTAGTGGGGAATCCGATAAGCAAATTTATACCAGAGTTGCGTGGTCTTAATAAACATGCAAAAAGAGATAGTGAAAAGGTAATGTATCACGTTTACACAGCAGCAACAAGAGGTAAAAAAGAAATTTCTGTCTTAGCAAATGTTACTCGTTTGGAAGTAAACAAGGAAATTGTTTTTATGATTGGAATGGCAAATGTGCCTTCTGAAAATGAATTCAGACAGGAAGGAAAAACTAAAATGAGTAATCTGAATTAGTATTTATTTTATGTCTTTGATGAAAATGATAACAAATTTTCATAAATTTGTTTCTGAAAAGAGGGTCTAAAACTATTGGAAATTTTGCTCATTATACACAAAAAAGCTAGAACAATGAAAATTTTCATTATTCTAGCTTTTTACATTTATAGCTGCTGTAAAAGTGGTTAATAAGGACACCGACAACAACAAAAAAGAGTGTTCTGCATAATAAAACTAGCTATTGTTGGCGTATTTATCAACGATTTTTTATCCTCTCTACAAAAATTGTCAAACAAACCTATAATTTCAAATGCCATTATTAGTGTTTTAACAAAACGAGACCAACAACATCAGAGCGATAATTTGTTATGCACCCATTATTTTCTACAAATTAAAAGCAAGTCTTTTCTGTTTGAGATTATCAAATTCTTTAGTACGTTTTTCCATCCATTCCTTCAAACTTTTATCTCGTTTTGCCAAGATTTCCTCCTGCGTTTTGTCATATCCATAGACATCTTTTGAAAAATGAACTCGCCCAGCATCATCTACCCATGTTGTCCAATATACAATATGAACAACCCATTGTCTTTCAAGATTTACGTGCGTAGTATTTCCACTATACATTGTTTCGTGAATTTTTTCTGGAGTCCAGATTTCAGCTTTTTCTTTTAATAAATAATTAGCTAATTTCTCAGGTTCAAAAAGACGAATACAACCGTGACTCAACGCTCTATTTGCTTCATCAAAGCGAGTAGAGGGGGTATCGTGCATATAAATATTATTCGAATTTGGGAAAATAAATTTTACTCTTCCTAATGCGTTTGATGCACCTGAATTTTGAACAATAGAATAATTTCTCATATTTCTAACTCCATTCCAGTTGATTGAACTAGGACTAACTTCTCTCAAACCACTACTTGTACGCTGATAAATACTAAAATTATTTCTTGAAAAGTAGCTCCCTCCACGGCGAAGTTTTGGTAATAATTCATTTGTCATTATGCTTACTGGGACGTGCCACTTCGGACTCAAAACGATATATTGCATTGTATCAACAAACAAAGGAGTTTCGTGAAAAGATTGTCCAACCATTATCTTAGTCTCAAAACTGCGTTTTCCATAATCATACAAACGCATCCAATACGAAGGTACATTTGCAACGATATAATTATCTCCTAATGAGTCTCTCAACCAGCGCAAACGTTCCATATTTAAGTCAATTTGTGCGAGTCTTTCTTCTGCCGAAGTAGCCATTTCTCTAAGCAAATTCATTCCTACTACGCCATCTCTTTCCAATGTATGACGTTCTTGAAAATTCTTAACGGCTTCACGAAGTTTGTCATCATAAATTTGTGAAGTATCAGCTACTGTGTTTTCAGCAAGTTGCAAATCACCTGTTTTACTTAAAATGTTACGAATTGTAGGTACGAGTACATGACGCTTAAATTCTTCTGTACTATCAATTTTTAATTTTGTGTAATCTTCAAGATTAATTTTTTCCCACCCTCCTTCTTTCACTATCTTTTTGTATTCTTCTCTAGCTTCTTTTAGTTTGGCATAAAGCTCGTATTGAGGTTCTGCTTTTTTGATTATATCATCAATTGTATTATTCTGAACGGCACTATACAACTCATCTACCAAATCAGCAGGTTCATATTTTTCTACCCAAATATTTTCTTCGTCATCTACTTCGTTTGGTTTTATACGTCCTACATGAGTATGATGAAGGTAAGTTAGAGCCATTGCTGTCGTAAAGACATCTAATTTCATTAGTTTTGGCAAATCATATTCTCCGTCTGTTCCTAAAAGTGAATTTTGAATCTCATCTATATCTGCAAGCGCATACGCATCTTCATTTAGCCCCTCCGAACCTGCATTTTTCAAATATCCCATCAACGATTGTGTATGAGATAAAACAGTAGTGGCAGAATACCACGAAGGTTGAAAATCATTTTTTTGATAAAATAAATAAAGTTGTTCTTTAAGAAAATCTCTAGCAAACGAATCTGGAAAATAAAGTTCGCTTTGTTTGGCATCCATTAATTGTTTTATCCAAATTTGTGCTTCTTCGGTATCCATTTCTGTTTCTGGAATCAAATAAGCAATATCTATTTCTTCCGTAGAATGTCCAAATTTGTCTCGCTTACAAGACGAAAAAACAACTGAAAAGATAAGTAATAAAAAAGCATACATATAGCCTTTTTTGTAAAATGAAGAGTAATTCATAAGGGAATAATTGAGAAATGGAGTAGATAAAAAAATGAGAAAATGCTAAAAAAAAATACTAAAAAATGCCAAAAAATGGAAGACAAACGCCTAGTAGCAAAATTTGTACCCTTATATACGATTTTGAGAACAAAAAGTTATACCGAATTCTTGATTACTAAAAAGGCAAAGAGAGATTAAGGAACACACGTTTTTTGAAATAAAGACTGATGTTACGCAACATCAAAGTTTAGAGAAGTTTAGACCAAACCCACGAATTTATTCGTGGGAAAGTAACCACTACTTTTTACATGAATCTACTTTTCCGTTTTTAGAATAGAGTAGAAACAAAAAAACGAAGAAGGTGGTGGTAGCTTCCACGAATAAATTCGTGGGTTTCATTTTGATTGCGTAACATCAGTAAAGAAATAAAAATAAAAATAGTTATTTACAAAATCGATCTTCTATACCTGCGATTTCCCTTTCTCATTCTCAGGAATAAGAATTAAATAAACTGCTATTTTAAGATTATAACTAATTGATAATCAGAAACTTGAAATCGTAATTAGCTACGCTGATTATTTCATAATTGACTTCGTCGTCTTTCAGTTCGTAATTGTTCCTCATTTAATAATCTAATAAATCAAGGTTATATCTTTTAATTATTTTCTTCAACAGTTCTCCATAAATAGGAGAAGTGGCATATCCTACACCACCGTATTTTGTCGAACCAATTTTGTCTGCCCAGTCTGCATAATTTTTACCTTTTGTAAATAAGGGAGAATAACGTTTGCTTTCGTTGAGAAAAATAGAATGCGCTCTAAAAGACTCCCAAGGCGAAGTATAATCTGCAAAACTATCTTTTATAAGGCATTTGTAAAGCGTTTTGCCATCTTTTTGAATAATCTTAGAACTTACTACTTTACTTTTATTTGCCTTAAATTCGGCTGCTGTATAATATTCTGTTGTCGTTATGGCTTTTGTTTTTCCTCGTTTGTCTTTTATTCCGAAATAATTATTATTTACAATTCGCTGTCCATACGCTGTCTCTAATGCTGATTGAGCGAGTTTTATGGATGCTGGAACGTGATATTTGGTTTGTTCCATAAGTGCCGTTTCAAATTTTTTGAGGTCTTTTGTTCCTGTAAAATAGGCCATTACATGAGATTCTACTTTTGTATGATTCAAGACCGTATTTATAAAGGCTTCACTCAATTGTTGATTCAAGACAATCATCTTTTTATCACTAAGTTGATCTAGACGAGAAACTTGGTTTTCTATAAGTGCTTCGCTAATCAAAGTATGTTTTACTTTCAAAAAATTCTTTCTTTTGTCTTCTGTTTCGGTTTGTGAAACAGGATTACTTTTAGATAAATGTTTGTATCCATAGTCTACTACATCGGTATATTCTACATCCTCATCGTCGATAACTGTATTATTTTGTTCATTTGAATCAGTAGTAATAGTGTTTTCTAATCCTTCACCTTCCAAATATTTCTTTGTTTCATTTTCTGTACTAGAAACGGTTTGAGTTTCGTTTTGCTCGTTTTTTTCAGAACTCAGTATAGAAACTTGCAGAATAGCTACTACGCTAAATATACCAATCAAAGCCATTATCAATCTATTGTCTAATTGAATAGTAAATTTGATAAATTGATCTTCTTTTTTGAAGGGGATTCTAATTTCGAAGGTTTTGGAATACACAGAACGAGTAGCCCATTTTTTAAAAGGAGTTGGTAACATTTTATATTTTTGTTTTAAGCTATTAAAATACTATAACGTATTGGTTGTTTATAAGATTTTATGATAAAATGAAGATAAATACTTTTTAAAAGTACTATTTTACTTATTTTTGGTGGTGTAGTAAAATTAGCTTCGCTGTTCTTCGAAATGTGTTTCACACCAAAAAAGTCAATTTGATAAATCAAATTAGCTTCGCTGCTTTTCAGGTACTACGTTTAGATGACGTAGAGACTTGATTTATCAAGAAAAAACTACACTACCTTATTTTTTTAGTTAGTTACCCTTTGTCATCGAAATATATGTTTGATTGATAATATGAGTAACATTTCTAAATAAAAATATAGTTGCCAAATTTTATTCTGTGCAATCGTATTTTTTACATAGAACAGGATTTGCAAACCCTATTTTATGGAAAAAGCAAACTATTATTTTGTTGAAAAATAAGTTTGTATGCAGAAACCAGAAAATGTCACTCCTATTGATTAATCTACAAATTTAACAAAAAGAAGTTGCTTTTTCGTTCATTAATCAAACCAGTCTATCAAAGCAAATAACAAACTTTTCTAATTCTATTGAGGTTACTATTTTAACAAAAAAAAGCCTTTTCTATTTCGCTTACTTCTACTATTTCATAAAAAAATTCGTATTTTTAATATTCTTGCAAAAACAATAATTACAAAATCAAATTTATGCTAATTCTAAAAAAAATACTACGACAATTAAATCAAATTCAAGAACGGAAAACGCTAAGAAAAGATATAAGAAAATCAATTAGTCTACTCTCCTTTCTTTTGTTTATCGGCATTTCTTTTGTAAGCGAAGCACAAAGACATTTCAACGATGAGAAAAATTTTGTTCAAGATATGCGACAAATCATCGAACGCAAATCTCAACCTAATACTATATTTATTGCCGACCGAGTAGCTGCACTTTGGGAAAATGGATTTACAGAAGAACAAAAAAATCTGCTTTTCAAAGTAGCGAAGAATATGTACAAACGCAATTATCCTACAAATCCTACTTCAGAAGATTTTTATGCCTGTATTGTTTATGGAAAAGAGAATGGAAGACTTACCGATCAACTTCTCACTTCATTTTTGCAAGTATCAGATACAACTGTTTTGGAAGCCTCAATTGGTGTATCTACCAATTTTTATAGAATTACACGTCTTTATCTTACAGAAAATAAATTGTACAAGTATAGAGAAACAAGTGGAGTAATTGTAGAGGGAAACAATAATTTTTCTTTTGGATATGGTAGAGAAGCAGCCGTGCCGAAAGATGCCGTCAAACTTCCTGCTGATGTAGCTCAAATTATAGATAGCAAAACAGATACAGAAACACAAGAAAATAAAAAAGAAACAGCCGAAGATTTGGGCTGGGGAGAAACTGAAACAACAAATGATAATGGAGGTTGGGACAATACAGGTTGGGATGCAGTAGAAGAAAATACAGGATTTGTAGAAGCAGATACTGATGTTTGGGGAAGTTCCGACGAATGGGGAAGTGGTGGAGATTGGGGTTCAGAGGAAACCACAACAACTGATAAAACAAAAAAAACAGCGACATACGACCCTATCGTAAAACCTAATCCAATGAATAGTTTTGTTGCTCCAACAGCAGAAAAAATAGAATTAGCAAGTCCTTACATGCAGCTTGACGACATAACCTTTACCATCCAAACGCCAAACGATACTGTACAAATAAAAAATACAACAGGACAAGTAGTTTTTGCAAAAGCTGCCTTTACAGGAGAAGGAGGTCGTTTTGACTGGGGCGTTCTGCCAGATGTATATGGAGAGTTTAGCAAATTTAGCTTTGAAGTAAAGAAACCAGAAATCAAAGCTGAGGAATTCAAATTGTATTATAGTAGTTATACCGATTCTGCCGTTGTGGGTCAGTTTGATTATTTTGCTTCTCGTACCAATAACAAAGAAAATCCATTATATCCACGATTTACTTCTTACAAAAATGATATAGAGGTAAAAGGATTTTTGAAAGATATTATCTATGAAGGAGGGTTTTCTTTGATAGGAAAAAAAATAATTTCTAGGTCTTTAGGAGGTGGAGCTGCTTCTATTCGTTTAGAGCAAGAAGGAAAAGTACGTTTTAGGTCGACTTCCAGACAAGATTATGTCTTTAGCGAACACGCTGTTACAAACCGTCTTTCCCAACTCATTATTTATACAACCGATAAAGATTCATTAGCCCATCAGGGCGTAAAACTTCGTTATCACGATGAGGAGGAACAACTTTTAGCTCGTAGAGACAAGAAACTTTTTAAGTATGCTCCCTATATGGATTCGTATCACGATGTGAGTATTTCGGCTGATTATGTAAACTGGGATTTGAAATCTGATACCATGAATATCTATAGTTTGGCTGGTCGTGGTGCTGTTATGGCTGCTTATGAAGCTGCAAGTAGGAATGAGTCAAAACGAGATTCTATTCTAAAACAGATTGATTTTGTTACCGTTACTTCGAATGCCTATTTCAATGAATATGAATTGAGAGCTGTGCAGGGAATGTACCCTTTCAATCCTTTAGTAATGGCTTGGGCGTATGTGGCGCAGAGAAAACCATTTAGTTTGTCGTTTACAAGTGAAGAATTATCTAATCATTTCAAACAGAAAGCTGTACACGTAAAAAGCTCAATGCGTGATATGGCAGGTTCAGGTTTTGTAGAATACGATGAAGCTGCCGACTGGGTTACGCTTACTCAAAAAGGAGTTTTGTATGCCAGAGCAAATTTGCCAACTAATAATAGATTGCGTTCTGATTACGACCAGATTAGACTTTCTTCTTTAGGTACAAATAGTGATAATCTTACTTATTATTTTGAAAATAATGAACTCAAAATTAGAGGTGTAGAAGAAGTATTGTACAGTAATGCAAAAGTGGATTCAGTAAATTATTACGCTGTAAAAGCCAAACCAGTTGATAAACAGGTAATAATTACAGAAAATAGAAATATGACAATCAACGGACAAGTGGCTGCCAAAAACTTTATTTTTAATGGAGAAGATTTTAAGTTTGACTACAGAAACTTCAAGTTTGATATGGAAAAAATAGATTCAATGCAGTTTTTTGTAGATGGAGATACGATGCCAAATAGTTTTAAAGACGTTTCGGGTACGTTTTCTATTAATCTTCCTTATAATAAAGCTGGAGTTTATGACGAAGGGAAATTTAAAGATTCTCAACGCTATCCACTTTTTAATACTACTTCGGGTGGAACGGTTCGTTTTGGAGGAAAGGAAGTAATGGGAGGAGCATATAGCGATTCGAACGGTTCGTTTTGATGTAGATAACTTTACGCTAGATAGTTTGGCAAAAAGAAAACCAGAAGACTTGCGTTTTGGAGGGACATTTAATACTCCTATTTTTGATAAATTTAAAGAGCCGATACGAGTAATGCCTGATAAATCATTAGGTTTTACGCATAATGTAAATGACGAGCAACATGCAGACGGAATGTCTCTCTATGGTGGAAAAGGTAAATTACTGACAGGCAAAATTGTAGTGAGTAATAGTGGTATTCGTGCTGGTAGTGAACGTTACATTCAAGATATTGAAGAAAATCCAAAGAAAAATGTAAAAACAAAAGATTCTAAAGATGAAGACGTAATTCGAAATGACCCAGCAAAGATGAATTATTTAGCTGCTGAGCTTAGTTCGAATGATTTTATTTTCTTTGCCGATTCGGTTACTTCAAAAGGAGAATTTGCAGCTACTTTAGCTTCTTCAACAGGGCGAATAAATGCTGTTACAATTGATGATGCGATGTTTCCACAAGTAGAATTAGAAAACTACAAAATGAAATGGCTGCCAAAACAAGACAGTATGATGCTGACCACAACCGACACTCCTTTCCGAATGTATAAAGGAGAAGGTGGAACATTAAAAGAAGCAAATTACACAGGAACATTAGCCCTTACTCCATTAGGATTAAAAGGATATGGAAAAGTAGAAACACAAGATGCCATCATAGAATCTGATTTGTTTGCTTTCGAAACTACTCGTGTTTTCGGACGTGAGTCTGACTTTCAAATTAAGTCTTTAGGTGGAACTTTGCCTCCTGCTGTGGCTGCCAACAATGTAAAATTTGAATATGATATTTTGGCTTCTCCACGTACTGCCACTATCACTTCGGAAGTTTTGGGAGAGCAAGTTTTTGATTTTCCTAGTCTGAAATACAAAACTTCGTTAGCGACAGGATATTGGAATGCAGATGCCCAAACGGTAGCTTTTCGTCTGGATGAAACAGGAGATATTAGCAAACAGTATTTCGTTTCGACTGCGCCAGAGCAAGATAGCTTGAATTTTAGAGCTGCTTTTGCCAATTATCATATTCCTAGTGGAAATCTTACTATCGGTGGAGTTCCTTATATTTTGGTTTTGGATACCGAGATTTATCCACGAGAAGGAAACGTTACTATTCGCAAAAATGCTAAAATGGATAAATTGGAAGATGCCGAACTTGTAATCAATAATATCAATAAATACCATAAGCTAACAGAAGGTAATGTCGACATTGTTTCTAGAAATGAATACCAAGGTGAAGCCGTTCTGAATTATGACAACGGAACAGATAAAATTCAGTATTTGCGATTGAATAACTATGGCAAACAGATTATTACAGAAGATGACTTGCCAGATAGCTTGCGTAAAACAAGTGTTGCTGAAAAGCTTGTCGGTACAGAAGGAACAGTTTCGGTTACGAGCATTGAAGAAAACGATGATGTAATTGATGATACCGATTTTATTTATTCGCAAGGTAAGCAGTTTAGAGGAGAAGTAACACTAAAGGCGTGGCTTTCAGAATTAGAATTTAATGGACAAGCAAGGCTAGTAATTGACGGCGTTCCTCAGACAGGTTGGTTTCCGTTGGTAAGTGCTGCGTATGTAGATGCAAGTTCTAAAAAAGCCAAAAAAATTGCAGCAGCAGGTTCTTCAGAGCTAATTAGAGGGCAAAAAATAGCAGGACAGCCAGCTTATACAGGAATTTATTTGAGCGAAGACGGTTTGTTTGTTCCAGTTATGCAGGAAGATATTCCAAAATCTGACCCTATATTATTAGGAGAAGGACAAGTAAAAGTAAAACCTGAAGAGAAATCTATTCTGATTATTTCGGAAGAACGAGCTAATTCTACTGAAATTGAAGAGGGAAATTCATTTAAAGCCAGTAAGACTCTAGGAACTGCCGAATTTGATGGAAAACTAACTCTGTTTAAGGGTAATCAGAGAGCGCAAATGGATGTTTCGGGAGTTGGAAAAGCAAATTTTCAAAACAAACAATATACAATTGATGCAATGGCGAGCATAAATATAGAGGCAAAGGGAAATGCTTTTTCATTTATGCAAGACGATTTGAATGCCTTTGTAGAAGAAAACCGAGAACGCCTGAAACTTGCGCCAACGGTAAACAAATCTAAAAATACTCTTTTGAAAATCGCAGGAATTGCAGGAGCAAAAGAAGCACAGAGTTTTCAAAAACGATTTGCACCAAATGACTACGGCATATCGAATGTGTTTAATAAAACGATTGTACTTTCAGATGTAATGATGAACTGGTCGCCAGATGAAAAAACATTTTATAGTATAGGAAGTATTGGTTTGGCTTCTATCTTAAAAGAAGAAATTGATGTCAAAACAACAGGCTACTTCGAAATCCCACAGACAGGAAGTAGAGATGAATTTACACTTTATTTTGAACTTGACCCTGACAAATGGTATTATTTTCAGTTTGATGGACGTAATCTAAAAACACTTTCTTCAAGCGAGGAATACAATACTATTATTACTGACCCAAAAGCAAAAGACAAATTTGATTTGGCAGACCAAGCAGATGTAGATGAATTTATGGCTCGTTTTAGAGGTCTTTATCCAACTACACCTTCTATTCCTTTGAAGTAAGAAGTAGAGAATTACAAGTAAAGATTTTTGTACAATAAGAAAAGCTCGTTTGTTTGCACACTGCAAATGAATGAGCTTTAATGAGTATCAAAATTACCCTACTTTTCAAGCCATTTAATATCTGTTCCACTAGGTTGAATACCATAATTGCGTTCCATAATTAAATTAATTGTGTAACGCTATGTTAGGACAGGATATTTAATAAAGTAAAAAAGACGGTACTAATTTTTGGTATCGTCTTTTTTATTTGCTTATTTTTACAGATTAAAAATTCTAAAAAGACATAATTCTACAAAACCTTGAAACTAATTTTTTCCCCTTCTCATTATCCTTTTTTCAATCTCGCTTTAGAGGAATATTTATCCAATTTTACTGACAAAGAAAGTGAATATTTACTTTTTTATCGAAATGAACCTTCTTTGGTAATGGGTAAAAATCAAAATGCGTGGGAGGAAATGAATTTTAATTATCTGCAATCTCAAAATATTTTTCTTTCTCGTCGCATTTCGGGGGGTGGAACGGTGTATCACGATTTGAAAAACCTAAACTTTAGCTTTATAAAGCCATTAGATACAAAAATGGTTGCGAATTATGATTCACTTTTACTTCCAATTATAGAATTTTTGAAGACATTAAACCTAACTGCTTCTATTGGTCAGCGTTCGGATATTTGGTTAGAAAGCTCTAATAAAAACGATAAAGAAGCAAAAACAGAAAAACGAAAAATTACAGGAACAGCACAGTACACCAACAAAGACCGTTTTATTACACACGGAACATTACTTTTTGATACAAATTTAGAAAAGTTAGAAAAAGCTATAACAATTCCTACAAATGTAGAAGTAAACTCAAAAAGTCTTAAATCAGTCAGAAGTAAAGTAATTAATATTAAAGAAGTTTTAGAAGCAAAGTTAAAAGATAATCAATTAGAATATATTCCAACAATAGAAGAATTTGAGGAGAAACTGGCTCAATTTATTTTACTTTATTTTAATAAACCTGTTCATATTCATTCGCTAACACAACAAGAAGCAGACGAAGTAGAGGAATTAGCGAAAGAGAAATACAAATCTTTTGAATGGGTTTGGGGACGTTCGCCAGCCTGTGAAATTACCAGAAAAATTACTTTTAAGAATAAAGAATATTCTACCAAAATAAAATTAAGTAGAGGAGCAATTATAGAAGAAATTAATGTGGAAGATGATTTGTTGAATAAAGAATTACAGAAATTAGTAAAACAGATTTATAAAAGAGAAGAGTTAGAAAAAATACTTTTACCGATTGGTTTTACAGAAAATGAACTAGATTTATGGTTTTAATGTAGTTTCTGTCATTCACTTTTTAGAGAAATGCTATTAAGCTAAGGATTTTTGTTCCGTAGGAACTTTATATTGGTAGAAAAAAGCAGAAAGAAAAGTCGTTTGTTCCGTTAGGAACTTCATATTGGTAGCATTTTGAATGTTAATCAAACAAAAATACTAATATAAAACTCCTACGGAGTAAATGAGGTTTAATTTTCCATGTTTTTCTACCAATATTGAACTCCTAACGGAGTAGAATTACAACTACAAGCTATTTTTCGATTTGATAAATCAAGCCTCTACATCATTTAAACGTAGCAATTTGATTTATCAAATTGGGTTTTTGATAAGAAACACATTTCGAAGAACAGCGAAGCTAATTTTACTACACTACCTATAAAATATAAAAATCAAAACAATGAAAAATTATACTCTATTTTTACTAATTATTTCTTTTTGCATTTCTTTTTCTTTAAAAGCACAAGAAGACAGCTTAAAAACAGAAAATCTATCCGAAATAATTGTAACTTATCAAGCTGACCAAACTACGCCAGTTACATTTCAAAATATTTCTGCAAAAGAAATAAAACAAAAATCAATAGGACAAGAACCCTCTTTTTTACTTTCTCAAACTCCGTCTATTACTAATTATTCCGATGCTGGAAATTCTCAAGGTTACTCTTATTTTAGAATTAGAGGTATTGACCAAACAAGAATAAATATTAGTTTGGACGGCGTTCCATTAAATGAACCCGAAGATCAGGGAGCATATTTTTCCAATTATCCAGACATTTTTAATTCGGTTAGTAAGGTTCAGATACAACGAGGAGTCGGAACTTCACAAAATGGGGTGGCGAGTTATGGAGGAAGTGTACAATTATTTTCGCCTAATTTATATGATTCTGTTGCTATTTTCGGAATTGGTTATGGTTCATTTGATAGTTTTAGAGCATTTGGAGAATACGGAAGTGGGATAAAAAACAAAAAAGCTATTTATGTAAGAGCTTCAAAAATTTATTCTGATGGCTATAAATATAATTCTTCGAATAGTTCTCAATCTGCGTTTTTGAGTACAGGATTATTTTTAGATAAGTCGTCTTGGAAAATCAATCTTTTAGCAGGAAACCAGAGAAATGAATTAGCTTGGCTAGGAGTTTCGGATTCGCTTATCGCAAAAGATAGAAGAACAAACAATAATATAAATGAAAGAGATAATTTTGTCCAGATTTTGGCACAACTTCAAAATAATTATAATCCAACTGCTAATTCTTCCATTCAATCTAGTATTTATTATACATTTTTAAAGGGTGGCTATGATTTTAATTTGAATGGATTTTTGGGTTTGCCTACAACAGAAGAACTTTTTCGCTACGATTTTCAATCTAATTTAATCGGCTTTTTTAGCAATTATACCTATTCCAATAAAAATCTAAATTGGACAACAGGAGTTCACGCCAATATTTACCAGCGAAAACATACAGGAAGTGAGCAAATTTTGGGAGAGTTGTATGTCAATACAGGTTTCAAGAATGAAGCGAGTGTTTTTTTCGAAAATAGATTATCAATTTAGTAAGTCTAGCAAGTTCAATTTTTTCGCAGATATTCAGTACCGTTATGCATCTTTTGATTATGAAGGAAGTGTAAGTTTTGACAAACTGGAATGGAATTTTGTTAATCCAAAAGCAGGAATTAGTTATAATCTAAACTCAAACTCTGTTTTCTATTATAGCATCGGAAGTACAAAAAGAGAACCTACACGAAATGATATGTTTGCAGGAAATGATGATTTACTTTCAGATAGTTTGGGGAACGCTATTTTACCCATTACAAAGGCTGAATATGTTTTGAATCACGAATTAGGATTTAGGAAAAATGGAGAAAAATTAAATTTTAATCTAAATCTATTTTATATGGATTTTGAAAATGAAATTGTATTGAATGGAAATTTTGGACCTAATGGATTAGCACTTACCAATAATGTAGAAAAAAGTATCAGAACAGGAATTGAAACAACGATTAATTATAAAATCAATCAACATTTTACACTTGTCAATAATTCTTCGTTTAATTACAGTCAAATAAAAGAACAAAACGAAACTTTTACGCCCATTCTCACTCCTCCCATTATTATTAATCAAGAAATCATTTATTCTTACAAAAATTTTCTACTTGCTCTTTTAGGAAAATATCAAGATGCTTCTTTTATAGATTTTGCAAATACTGAACAAGTAAATAGTTATTTTTTGCTTAATACAAGAGTTCAGTATTCAATGAGTGATAAAATACAGTTTCGTTTGTTCGTGAATAATATTACAAATCAAAATTATTTTAATAATGGATATGTAGATTTTGATGGAAGTAATAAATATTTTGTTCAAAGTCCGACTAATTTTTATGTGGCTTTGCAGTATAATTTTTTCTAGAAAGTTGATACTATGATAAAAGCCTTTGTTTTTGGTAAATTTCTCCCTTTTCACAAAGGACATCAAGCCATGATAGAATTTGCACTTTCAAAATGTGATTTCCTTACTGTTTTGATTTGTGTGAGTGATAAAGAAATAATTGAAGGAAAAATTAGAAAAAAATGGATTGAAGAAACGTTTATAAATGAAGCTAAATATTCTAAAAAACTAGAAGTAAAGATTTACAATTATTCTGAAAGCAAATTATCAAGCAGTTCCGAACCGTCTTTAGAGATTTCCAAACTTTGGTCAGCTATTTTTAAAAAATTATTTCCAGATTACAATCTACTTATTACTTCTGAAAAATATGGAGAATTAGTAGCTAAATATATGAATATCATTCATTTGGAGTTTGATTTTGCTAGACAAAAAAATAATATTTCTGCTACAAAAATTTATGAAAATATATTTAAGTATTGGAGTTTTTTACCCAATTCTGTAAAACCATATTTTGCTTTAAAAGTAGTTGTGTTAGGAACAGAATGAACAGGAAAAACAGTTTTGACAGAGAAGTTGGCTAATCATTTCAACACTTCTTTTGTAAATGAAACAGCACGAGAAATTATTTTTCATTCTGATAATTTTACGTATCAAGATTTAGAAATTGTAGCTCAAAAACACGCTCAAAATATAGAAAAAACAGTTTTTGAAAGTAAAACACCTTTAGTTTTTATTGATACAGATATTCATATCACAAAATCGTATGCTTTGTTTGCTTTTGGAAAAGAGTTGAAATTAGATGAAAAAGTTTATCAATCTATTTATGAAGCAAATACAGCAAGTTTGTATCTTTATCTTTGCAACGATGCAGAATACATACAAGACGGACAGCGATTATCCGAAAAAAAAAGAAATGAATTAGATGGTTTTCATAGAAAAATGCTTGACAAAGAAAGAGTAAAATATACAGAAATAAATGGAAATTGGAAGCAGCGTTTTGAGAAAGCAGTAACAGAAGTAGAAAAATTAATTAATCAAAAAGGTAGAAATATAAAAATGAGAAAACTGTAATTTTATGTAGCTCACTCTTTAGAGCAATGCTATTAAGTTAAGAGCTATGTGAATGTCGCTCGTGGGACACGAGCAACGGTAGTTTTTATTAGTTTACAATTAAAATCAAAACTTATTATTTTATTCTCGTTGTTAAAACAATTTTTAGAATAAAAATTAACCTTACCGTTGCTCGTATCCCTACGAGCGACATAGAAATCCTTAGCTTAATAGCACTGCTCTTTAGAGTGAGCAGTTGTTTCAACTTTTCAAAAAGACAAAAAATAAACCTTTTAACAAACTAAACGTTCCATTACTATAAAGAAAAAAACAAAATTTGAAATTCAAAGTAAAATAGTATTCCTTCAAATCAACTTTAAACCAGAATTTTTGTATTTTTACTCTCAATCAAATTAATTATAATTAAAAAATAAAAAAATATCCTATGAAAGATATGATGAATATGTTTGGAAAAGTGCGTGAAATGCAATCCAAACTGCAAAAAGTACAAGAAGAATTAGTACATATTACTGCCGAAGGAGAAGCTGGTGGTGGAATGGTAAAAGCTGTAGCCAATGGAAAAAAACAAATCATAAAATTGGATATCGATGCAGACATTATAAAATCGGACGACAAAGAAATGTTGCAAGATTTGGTAGTCGCAGCCGTAAACAAAGCACTAGAATCAGCAGAAGAAAAAAGCAAAGAACACATGCAAAAAAGCACAGAAGGAATGATGCCTAATATTCCAGGAATGGATTTGGGTGGACTGGGAATGTAAAAATAGAATAACTTTGTAAGTAGTTTTTCAGTAATCTGAAACAACTCTGACAATAGTTTAAGACAAAAGGAGAAGTGAGCAGGGCAGGGATGTCATTCATTGACGGGCTTGTACCTGTGTTTTCTCTCCTTAATTTATTAAAAACAAAAAAAATCTATTTCAAAAATTAATTTGAAGTAGATTTTTTGTTGTAAAATTACCAACAAAATAATAAACGATTAAGAATTATTTTGATAACTTTCTACTTTTCATCACTTTTCTTTGTCCATTTCAACGAATAAATATCAGTACGACGGTCTTTCAAATTACGAACACTTCCATGACTGTGTAATTCTTTCAATAAATCAAGATTTACATCGGCAATCATTGTCATTTCTGTATTTGGAGTTGCTTCTGCAATAATTGCATTATTAGGGAAAGAATAATCGGAAGGCGAAAAAACAGCCGATTGAGCAAACTGAATATCCATATTTTTTACCTTTGGAAGATTTCCAACACTACCAGCAATGGCTACATAACACTCATTCTCAACGGCACGAGCTTGTGAACAAACACGCACACGCATATAACCGTTTTGCATATCGGTAGAAAAAGGTACAAACAAAATTTGCATTCCTTCATCGGCCATCATACGAGAAAGCTCTGGAAATTCGGAATCATAACAAATCAAAATACCAATTTTTGCTACATCAGTTTCGAAAACTTTTACTTTATTTCCTCCTACCATTCCGTAATCATTTACTTCACTTGGCGTAATATGAATTTTGTACTGAACGTCCCACGTTCCATCACGACGACACAAATAAGACACATTATACAATTTTCCGTTTTCGTAAAGTGGCAAACTTCCACCAATAATATTTACATTATAAGAAACGGCATAACCGACCAATTTATCTCTCACTTCTTCGGTATATTCGGCTAGTTTACGAATTGCTTTTGCTGTATCTTCTTCATTAAATTCTGCCATTAAAGGTACATTAAAGAACTCTGGAAAAAGAACAAAATCAGCACGGTACGAACTAAGCGCATCTACGAAAAATTCAACATTTTCAAAGAATGATTCTACTGATTTTACGTTACGCATCTGCCATTGAACCACACCAATACGAATAACTTCTTTCGGTTGATTGACAAGTGTAGGCTTTTCTTCGTAATAAATATTATCCCATTTCAAAAGACTTGCATACGCTTCCGACTCTGTATCGTCTGGAAGATAATTACGCAACACTTTCTTTACATGAAAACCATTACTCAATTGAAAAGTCAAAACTGGATCATAAATTTCTTTCTGTCTTACTTTCTCCAAATATTCTCTAGGCGTTACCGAATCCGAATACTTACTAAAATTAGGCATACGACCACCAGCAACAATTCCTTTGAGGTTTAGATTTTCACAAAGTTCTTTTCGTGCATCATACAAACGCCTTCCCAAACGCATATTTCGGCTATTCGGATTTACGCTTACTTCGATACCATAAATCACATCGCCATCATCATCATGGTTTACAAAATTATCTTTTACAATATCGTGATACGTGTGTTTGTCGCCAAATTTGTCGTAATCAATGACTATACTAAGCGCATAAGCAATTACTTTTCCTTTGTCTTCTATACAAATCTGACCTTCTGGAAACATTTCAAGCAGTTGCATGATAGAATCTTTTGTCCACGCTTGATCTTTTGCATAAATGAGTTTTGATATTTCTTCAATATCGCCTGCATCAGAAGGTTGAACGGTACGGAGCTTTAGTACGTGTTGTTCGGTTTCGAAAGAGGGAATATGATGATTTGTTAAATCTTGTTTTAGTTTTTTTTGAGGTCTTGACATTTTATCTATTGCCATAAAATTGGTTGGAAATTAGAATTAAGATTAGTAAAAGCTACTAATTTAGGTTAAAAAAGACAGAACAACGAATTGTTCTTTAAAATCACTCTACAAAAAGCTATTTTTACAAAGTTAATTTGTGGAGTATTGTGTATATTTGCACTCTCATTTTTTTTGAGAAATGAGCTATCAAGTGAATTTCTAAAATCACGCAAAACTACACTATTTCCAAACTAAAACCTTTATTATTTTAGATTGTTTGTATTAATTATTTATACGAAACTAAAGTACAAATAATTCTCAACTATCTATTGTCCATTCTATATGTATCAATCCTATCTTTCAGAAGCAAATCAAGCCTTTTCCAAATTCAAGAATCAATCTCGTTTGATTGCAACTATTCGCTTGGTTTATTTTTTTGCTGCGCTGGTAATTCTTTATTTTTTACTTCCTGAAGGTTGGAAGATAGTAACAGGAGCTAGTTTTTTACTATTTTTTGGATTTATTTTTTTAGTAAAATTATATCAACAATCCGAACAAAAACGAAATTATTGGAAAGCTAGAATCAAACTTTTGGAAACAGAAAACGAAAGATTAGATTATAATTTTGAGAATCTGGATGACGGAATGGAATTTTACGACGTTCTGCACGCTTACATCAAAGATTTAGATATTTTCGGACAAACGAGCCTTTTTTCCTATATTTCAAGAACAAGTACAAGTGTAGGAAGAGCATTATTAGCAAACTGGCTTTCAGAAAAAACAGATGAAGATTCTATCCATAAAAGACAAGAAATAACAAAAGAACTGGCGCAAGAAAAAAACTCTGACTTGCGTTTGCATTTCCAAACTACGGCAGGTCTTAGTGAAGAAACTCCTATTCAGTATCTACAGCTTCAAAAATGGCTTCAATCGGAAGATGCTTTTCTGGAAAGTAAATTTTTGAATGTAATTCGCTTCGTATTGCCTGTTTTGACGGTTGGAAGTTGGATTGCTACATTTATGGGATTTGTTACTTATGCGTTACCTGTTTTGTTGTCGCTTATTCAGCTCGGAATTGTGGGAAGTTTGTTTCCAAAATTACAAATGAGCTATGACACGGTAGGAAAAAATATTCCTTTTCTTCAAAAATATGCTTCTTTATGGGAAATAATAGAAAAAGCTACTTTTGAAAAACAAGAAACCAAAACGCTTCAAAATGAACTAAAAGGAAGTTCGAAGGCTGCACAAGAATTAGCCAAAACTTTAGAACTTTTTGAATATAGAATGAATGGAGTTGCATTTCTATTTTTGAATGGACTTTTTCTGTGGGACGTTCATTTTGCTATAAAATTAGAAAAATGGAGAAAAGAACACAAACTACATACGCCAAAATGGGTAGAAACGCTGGCAGAATTTGAAGCACTTTTTAGCTTTGCTTCGTTCTCGTTTAATCATCCAAATTATGTTTTCCCTGTAATTTCAGTTTCGAGAGATAGTAATGGAAATGAACAAAAAATTACAGAAAATGCTTTTGAAATAAAGAATTTAGCTCATCCACTTTTGAAAGAAGAAGTCAGAATTGATAATGATTTTACGGCAAAAAACATAAGAGAAATTGCATTGATTACAGGCTCAAATATGGCAGGAAAAAGTACATTTTTGAGAGCTTTGGGAATAAATATGGTCTTGGCGTGTGCTGGTGCGCCTGTTTGTGCGACCAAATTTGATTTTGTGCCGATGCTGATTAGTAGCAGTATGCGTATTATTGATTCGTTAGAAAAAGGAGAATCTTCATTTTTTGCAGAATTAAAAAGACTAAAACAAATCATTGATATTTTAGCAGAAGCAGATAAAAAGGGAGAATACAATTTGGTTTTGTTAGATGAGATTTTGAGAGGAACAAACTCAAAAGACCGTTATTTAGGTTCGGTAGCGATTATCAAACAACTTTTAAAATTGCCTACGACGGCTTTTGTAGCTTCTCACGATATTGAACTTTCAAAACTAGAAGCAGAATTTCCAGACAAAATTACCAATTACGCTTTTGAGGTAGAAAACATAGAAACAGGTTTGCATTATCCGTATAAGATTAAAAAGGGTGTTTGTCAGAATACAAATGCTGTATTTTTGATGCAAAAAATGGGAATTGAAATGTAAATGTATCTCATTCTGTAGCTCACTCTTTAGAGTGAGAAGTATTTTAGTAAGCAAAAAACTATGAAACTTCTAACCTACCACTATTCAAAACAAGAAATAAATGAGCGATTTGAGAAAGTTCGCAATGAAGTTTTTCTGCAATCGAATCAAATAAAAACGGCTAATTTCCTTACCATTGCCGACAAAGATATAAAGTTGATTTTCGAATTGTACGACAACTATTTTTTTGATAATTACTTTAAAGAAAGTAAAGTAACGGAAAAAATGGCTTTTGATTTATCAAAAAAAATGACTTCAGCAGGTGCAAAACTAATGTACTATAAAGTTTCAAATAAAAATCCTGTTCAGTTTAGAATGCGTATTTCGTCTTATCTAATTTTTAATTCTTTCAAAAACAATTCATCAGATTTAATTCCACAAACGATAAATCTAGCTGGTTTTCAGACCAAAAACCGTTTGGAAGCACTTCTACACGTCATCGAACACGAAATAATCCATTTAATAGAATTTTTAGCTTTTAATGACTCTAGTTGTAAGAAAGATAATTTCAAAAACTTAGCTAATCGGATATTCGGACATACAGCCTTTACACACCAACTTCTGACAGGGAAAATGGAAGCTCTAAAAGAATACAATTTGAGAGTTGGCGATTGGGTAAGTTTTTCGTTTGATGGAAAACACTATAAAGGTATCATTCATAGAATCACAAAACGAGCAACGATAATGGCTTTAGACAAAAACGGAATCTATAAAGATGAAAAAGGAAACCGTTTTACAAAATATTATATTCTTTTGAAGTATTTGAAGAAGTTGGATAAAAAGCCTGTTTGAAATTATACTTTAAATCCCCCCCAGAGGGAAGGATTTTATCTTTAAAGCCCTAAATTTATCAGTTAAAATTAAGGAAGAAAAATAACTTGATTTGGTGCTGCACCTGTTGCAAAAGTAGTTTCAAGATTTCCATCTTTATCGTAGCGTAAAACTTCGTTTCCTGCTAAGATTTCAAAGTCAGCAATTCCTACCCAGATATCTCCGTTTTTAGCGTCAATACTTATTCCATACGTATTATTTTGTATAAAAGGCGTTGTTGTTTGAACGGTTTGAGTAATTGGTAATTCATAAATTCCACTACTAAAATTGTAATACAAAACATCTTTACTAGGATTAATCGCTAATTTTTTACCTACATTTTCACTTGCTGCATTTAATGGAATTGTAGTTTCGATAGCATTTGTGGCTGTATTTATTTTATATAAATTTCCTGTTGGAGAAGTATAATTTGAAAAATCTGTTTGTCTAGCTGTGAGCCAAAGGTTTCCATTCTTGTTCAATAACTATTTGATTCGGGTTATTTGGCGCAAAATCAAGTGTCGTTTCTAATGTATTGTTAGATACATTATAAACCGAAACAGTTGTTTCAAAACTATTAGCGACAAAAACTTTATTTGTTTTATTATCATAAACTATATCTTCAGCACCTAAGCCAGCTTCAATAGTTGTAATAATTTGGTCTGTTTTGGTATCTACAATCAGAATTTTTCCATCTACTTTATCGTCATTATCAAAATTTCCCCATGTACTAATATAAGCCTTATTATTTCCAATATTTGTCATATAACGAGGATTTGCAAATCTTGATAAGGAGGTAGAATCATTATTTCTAATAGTCGTAATTCTTTCAAAAGTACCACGATTAACCACTTCAATCTTATTACTATTACTTACCATTAAATACGCTTTATCTCCCAAAACAAAAATCAATTGAAGATTATCTCCCAAAGATTCTCCTGTTACGGTCTGAAAAATTTGTTGTGTCAAGGCATCGTTTTCAGAAATATGAGTAACTGAAGCATTATTTTGACCAAAAACACCTTCATTAACTACCAAATAACCTTGTGCATATTTTCCTTTAAGAACGTTTTCATTATCTTTCGAACAAGAAGAAAGTGAAAAAATAAAAGATGTAGAAACAAGAGCATACAAAAACAGCGTCCAAAATCTCGGACGTAAATTACCATTACGAATAGACATAAAATTACAAAAAGAATAAAATTAGATAATGACCTCGGTTTTTTCCCGAACCAAAAGTACAATAATAGAAAAGGCAGGTCTCCTGACTGATTCAAACTAATTTAGAAGTTAGAAGTCTGAATTTATAATTGTATGAAAAATTACTAATACAGAAATCAACTCAAAATTTAGCATTGCATACTTAGTTATTATAAGTGTAGAAGTGTATGCAATTATTTTTTAGTAATAGAAAAGCAAAGCAGTCTTATTTTTCCATAACGACAGGTTTGCAAACCTGTCGTTATGGAAAGATGAACATTAATAACGTTTATTACTAAAAAACCAAATTCACAGTTGCGGGTACAGTTACGCAATAAATCAAAAAATGACTATCGTATTCCCTTTTCAGTGTTCTTTTTGTTTATAAAAAACACCACCTTTTCTGATTGCAAAGGTAGTGTTTTTTGTGGAATTTTTTTTGTTTTTTGCTGCTTTTTAGGGTAAACGCACGAAACTTTTTATACTGCTTTTAGTGCGTTTAAACACACTTTAACTATCAGAGTAAATTCAATTCACAAAGTTAAAAACTAGCTTGATTTGCTTTAAACGAGTACAATTTTTCTTCGTGCGTTTACCCTAGTTGCTTTTTCCATAGCACAGAGTTTGCAAACCTGTTGTTATGGAAAAATGATAAACTTTTACTTTTTACTCCATTTTGCTAAGTTTCAAAACATTAGTTCTTTGTTTTTCATCAATCGGCATACTGGCTGTGTTTACATACAAATCTCCTTTTTGTAGATGTCCTTTTTCAAACAAAATTTCTTGTGTGTCTTTGAAAGTTTGATCTGTTCGAAACAAATTTGTCGTAATAATAACCACGCACTCCCCAAACTAAATTAAGTGTAGTCAGTAAATTATTATTTGATGTAAAAATAAAAATGCCTGCTTTTGGACGATGACTGGCCAACTGAAAAGCTGTATAACCCGATTGTGTCATCGAAATAAGAGCTTTTGCATGAACGTTTTGAGCCAATCTACAAGCTGTCGTGATTACACTTTTGCTTGTATAATCTTTCATTTCTACAGGAATTGGATAATATTGATGATAAACCGATTCTACATTTACTTCAATCGAACTAATCGTCTTGACCATACTTTTGATTACCTCAACTGGATATTTTCCTACTGCCGTTTCTCCACTAAGCATAAGCGCATCGGCTCCGTCCATGACTGCATTAGCAACATCGTTGGTTTCGGCACGAGTAGGACGAGGATTTTCAATCATCGATTCCATCATCTGGGTAGCAATAATGACAGGTTTTGCAGCTTCATTACATTTTCTGACAATTCGTTTCTGAACAACAGGAACTTCTTCAGCATTAATTTCTACACCCAAATCTCCACGAGCAACCATAAGGGCATCTGCTTCTTCAATTATACTGTCAATATTTGTAACAGCTTCTGGGCGTTCGATTTTGGCAACCGTTCTCATTTTGCTGCCGTGTTTTGTGATAATTTCCTTCAAACGAATCATATCACTTGCATTACGAACAAAAGAAAGAGCTACCCATTCGACCTCATTTTCAATTCCGAACATTACATCTTCTAAATCTTTTTCTGTCATAGAAGGCGCAGAAACTACTGTATTAGGAAGGTTTATTCCTTTTCTTGGTTTTAGAGTTCCTCCTACAATTACTTTTGCAATTACATCATTTTTGTCTTTTTCTAATACAACAAGTTCTAGTTTTCCATCGTCCATCAAAATAGGTTCTCCTATTTTTATATCTCTAACAAAATCTTCATACGCACAACTAATTCGTTCTTGTGTTCCCATTACTCCTTTATCGGTTGTGATACGGATTTTTGCGCCTTTTACGAGTTCTATTTGTCCTCCTTCTATATCTCCAACACGAATTTTGGGACCTTGCAAATCTTGAAGAATACAAACATTAAACTCAAATTTTTGGTTGAGTTCTCTAATTGTATCCAATACTTTTTTGTGATCTTCATAGGAACCGTGCGAAAAATTGAGACGAAAAACATCTACGCCTGCTACCATAAGTTCTAAAATCTGTTCACGAGTAGAAGAGGCTGGTCCTACTGTTGCAATTACCTTTGTTTTATTGAAGCTAAATTTCATATTTATTGTGAAGTCGGTTATGAATATGTATTTTTGTATAAACTTACAACATTCATAATTCAATTACGAATTACGAATCAAAAATTACGCTATTTAATTAGAATTTAATTGAAAAGTAATGTGTATGTTTGTTGGTGTCGCTACACTAAAACACCGACGAAGTTAGAAATTTTAATGAATATAAAATTAACTAGTTAGAAATTACTCAAAATTGGTAATTGGCATTTAACTGGTAACTAATTACTGATAACTGGTAACTGAATGAATGTATATCCTCAAATTTTGGAAGCAGCTCTAAAAGGTCAAAAAATGTTAGCTGTTTTGATAGACCCAGACCGTATAGACCCAAAAAGGACGGCTCTTTTAGCTGCACAGGCTGCTCATTACGGAATTTCTTTTTTTATGGTAGGAGGAAGTCTCTTGACAGAAGGCGAGGTTTCTCAAACTGTAAAACTCATAAAATCGCACGCCAAATTACCTGTTGTTTTGTTTCCTGGGCATTATTTTCATCTTGCCCCAGAAGCTGATAGTCTTTTTTTACTTTCTTTAATATCAGGAAGAAATGCAGAATATTTGATTGGACAGCACGTTGCAGCAGCTCCACGACTTCGCAGAATGGATTTGGAAGTAATTCCGACAGGATATATGTTAGTTTTGTGTGATAATCTAACGACAGTTTCTTATGTCACTCAGACACTACCGATTCCTTACGAAAAAGCAGAAGTAGCAGCAAATACAGCACTTGCAGGAGAATATTTGGGAATGCGTTTGGCATACTTAGATGGTGGAAGTGGAGCAGCAAAACCAATTTCTCCACGAATGATCAGAACCGTAAAACAGAGTATTAATATTCCGTTGATAATTGGAGGAGGAATACGAACACCAGAAGCATTACACATGGCTTTTGCTGCTGGTGCCGATGTAGTCGTGGTAGGAACTCGTTTGGAAGAAGAACCTTCACTTATTTCCGATTTTGCAGCAGTTTTGCATCAATTTAACAAAAAGAAAAATTAGTTTGTTAGTTAATTAATAAGAACATTATATAGTATAAAACTATTATTTATTCTATTATTGTAAACGTGTTTTTTTGATAAAACACGTTTAATACGGTAAAAAATATTTTTACAACTATTTTTACAACTAATTCTTTTCTAGATAATTTACTGATTGCTAGACCTGCAAAGAACTGTGCTAACGTTTATTATTCAGCTAAAATAAATTTGCGTAAAGCTGCACCGTCTAACGTTTCGATTCGTAATTGATACATTCCTCCTGCTAATTTGCTGGCATAAACTTTATAACGACTAGAAGAAATTTGATCTACTTTCAGATTTATTTCTCTTCCTAAAGCATCTATCAATATAAATTTTGGCGTTCCATTTGGATAATTTGTTCCAAAATCTAAGAAGAAACTACCATTGTTTGGATTAGGAAAAAGCGTAAGACCACGAAGTTCAATCGGCTCTTCAATAGCAGTAATCTGTCCTTCTGTAAATATAATAGTTTCAGAAACAGAGCTACATCCTGTTTGAGTACGAACCAAAAGACTGTATTCTCCCGTTTCAGTTGGTGTATAAGTTTCCTGATTTGCATTCGAAATTATTTTTCCATCTTTCAACCATTGATAAGTTACTGATTCTTGACTTGTTACGCTACTTGTAAAAACTGTATTCTCTACTAGTTCTATCACTAATTCTGGTTTTGGAAGAACAGTAATTTCTACTTCATTTGAACGAGTCTGTACAACCTTGAGCTGTTACAATCTCTGCTGTGTATTTTCCTGCTTGGGTTACTGTATAATTTTTTTCGTTGGCAAAAGCCAAAACTACACCATCTCTTCTCCAACGAATTTGAGGACTACCAGCAAACCCAGAACCAACTTCTAAACGTAAACCAAAGGGTTGAGATTCGCAAAAAACCGTTTGTTGAGGTTGATTTAATGTAAAGACCAAACTTTCAGGACATTCTACATTAAGTGTAATAGGTCTTCTTTGAAGAGTAAGATCAGGCAAAGCAGGATTTGTAACAGTCGCAATATAAACTCCAACACTTGAATTTGTAACTCTATTTATAGTTAATGTTTGAAGAGTAGAAATATTTTGTCCGTCTTTTTGCCATTGATAACGATTTCCATTTCCTACCGTCTCTACTGTGAAAGAAACAGATTGATTTACAGTTGCCAGAATATCCTGTTCTTCATTGATAGGAGCTTGTGGAGCATAATCAAAAGTTTGATAATTACGATTTGCAAAAGGCAATAAATCATCAAATTCTAAACTATTCTCAGCAACACGAAGAACAGACAAGTTAGCTAATTGTAAAATTTCTGTAGCTGGCAATGTTGATAGTTTATTCGTATTTATTTCCAAAATAACAAGAGCAATTAAATTATTCATTGTTGTTGGAAGATTAATAATAAAATTACGATTTGCGTATAATTCTCTTAATTTTCTAAGATTTGTAATCGAACTTGGAAATGCTGAAAGGTTATTATCATTTACATTAAGTACCAAAAGTTCACTTAAATTACCTATTGTAGAAGGAAGAGAAGTAAATTTGTTGTCGTTTAGATATAGATTTTGAAGATTAGACAAATTACCAATTTCGGTAGGTAAAGATTCAAGATTATTCCTTGAAAGCCAAAGAGCTTGGAGGTTGATAAGGTTGCCAAATGAAGAAGGAACTGCACCTGAAAACTGATTTTTATCTAAATCTAAATACGTTAATGTAGTGGCTTGTCCTATTGTTGCAGGAATTTGTCCTTCTAATTTGTTGTCGAAGAAACTCAAGTAACGTAATTCTGAAAATAGTTCTGCATCAAATACATCTGGCAAAAATCCTACAAGATTACGTCTTGATAAATCTAATTCTCTTACTTTATTTCCTCTCAATGTTACGCCTTCCCATGTTGCGACAGGGTCGTTTAAGTTCCAAGAATTTGTCCAGTTTGTTCCTCCTGTTTCATTGAATATTTCTACTAATGCAAGTGAATCTGTTGAATTAAGAAATCCTTCTACATTAAGATTAATCGTATGGCGTTCCAAAATTAATCGTGTAGCTTGTGTATTCGTAACTCTACAATAATATGTTCCCATATCGTCCAGAGTTGCATTCGTAATTTGTAGAGTAGAGTTTATCTCTCCAGCTAAAACAGCATTATCTTTATACCACTGATAATTATTAAAATTTCCTCGTGTTTCTGATGTAAAAGTTGCAGATTCTCCTTGACGGATTGTAGTGTCTAAAGGAGCATAGATTTTTGCTTGAGGAGAATAAGTAAATAAAGGAATAAGAGTTACAAAATCTTCTGCTGACTCAAAATCTAATCTATTATTTCCAATATTAAGTTCAAAATCAGGTTTATTAATTCTTGAGAAACGACCAACTGAATTAGGAAGTGTTCCTGTAAGATTATTATTGTTTAAGTTGAGACTAACTACTGAACCATAAGCAATCTGAACACCTGCCCAAGTACGAACCCGAGTAGTCAAATCCCAAGAATTTGTCCAGTTTTGTCCTCCTGTATTGTTATAAATATCTACTAAAATGAGTGAATCATTTCTACCAATATAATAAGGTTCATCTTCTAAGGTCATATAAATATAACCCAATTGTCCAGTAGTAGTTCCGTTTCCAATTTGAGGAGAAACGATAGCTTCACCCACGACACCAAAATTTTGAAATCCACCAGAACTGCTCGTTCCACCACCACCAGAAATTACACTAGCACGTTGTTGTTGTACATTTTGGGAGTAAGAAGTTTGTATATGTACACATAAAAGTAAAAAAATGAGGAGACAACTCCTGTAAATAGTAAATGTGTTCATAAATAATGCAGGTAAAATGAGATATATGAATGGTTAAAAAATAGATATAAAAAATAATAGTACAGATAATACAGTTATCAACGTGTGATAATCCTTATAGGTTACTTTCTTTATAAAGTGATTCTAGAGTTGATAATTAATGTTGATACTAACAATTGTATTACTACACTGTCCACAAAAAATAAGATTGACCACTTGTATTATGAAAAATAATAATTGAAATTAATCAATTAAATAATACTAGCAAAAAATAGTTTTTATTAAACTCTTATAGATTTGGCTTTTTCTGAGTTAGCTCTGAATTATCTCTGAGTTATCATTGAGAGTATGAACAACACTTTTATAGTTTTGAACCTACTCTTTTATATCTATTTTTAGTAACGCAGGATAAAATTTTTTGTTACACAAATTTACTCTTTTCTATGCTTTTCTACTCTTTATTTTCTGTACTGTCTGTAGAAGGTTTGTTTGGAGTAGATAATTTTATTTTTATAGGTTTCAAAGTAGGCTTTATAACTATCTTTTTAATGGTTTTATTTTCTTCTGTATCAGCAGATTGAGACTGGATTTTCTTAATTTTGATGCTTGGTTTTTTGATAATTTTCTTTGTATCTATTTTGTCTTCTCCAGATTTAGATTGTTCTACTTGTGCTGAGGTTTTCTCAGTTTTCAGAGTAGGTTTGATAATAGGTTTTGCAATAATTTTTTTGACTGTTTTCTTTGCTGCTTTTTCTGCTTCAAAATCGTCCCATTCTTTCTGCTTCTCACTAGTTTGCTGCTCGTCCAGATTACTAAAGTCATAATTCATTTTGGCGACATCAATTTCACTAAAATCAAATTCTTTGGTCATTGTTAGGCATTCAGTCGGACAAACCACCGTACAAAGTCCACAAAAACAACATTTTGCCATATCAATATCAAACTTTGCAGCATAAAAACGAATGGGCGAACCGTCAGAAGCTCTTCCCACTTGTTCTGTTCCACGAATAGCATCAATTTCGATACAATTTACAGGACACACCTCGGCACATTTATTACAGACAATACAATCTTCAATTTCATTATGCAGTTTGTAACGCCCATTATCAGGAATAGGCATCATTTCGTGTGGATAACGATTGGTTACGATTCCTAGATTCGAATTATCATCTATTTCAAAAGATTGATTTTGAGGCGAGTTTGCGTTTGTGTTTGTTTTGGCTAAACTTTGTATAGATTTTTGAAAATGTTCCCACGTCATACTCAAGCCTTTTGCTGTGGTTTGAGTGGCTTCTTTTAAATCTTTCCAATATGTTTTATTATTTTCTTTTTTGTCTTCTTTCATATACTGCAAAACGTTTTAGTCCGTCTTTAGTTTTTCTTTATTTCAAATTTTTCTTAAAACTAATTTACGCAATTATTTATTTATTCATTCACAAAAAGTTATCTTTACTTTATCAAAAATAGATTTTTCTGTAGCTGATACTTTTCAAGTGTCAAAGATAATACAGTATTTTATCAACATTTAGAAAGTATTGATCACTTCAGATTTGTAAAAAAAATGACTTTAGAAGAATATATAGCCAAAATAAATCAGCGTTTTGAGTTGGGAAATGCTACCGAACATACCTTCAGAGGAGATTTACAAACTCTTTTGGAAACGCTTGTTCCAACTATTGCAGCCACCAACGAGCCAAAACGGATTGCTTGTGGTGCGCCAGATTTTGTATTGACTCAAAAAAACAATAATAATATTCCGATAGGATTTATTGAAGCTAAAAATATTAATGATACAGATTTAAAAGGAGAAAAGAAAAATGGTAACAAGTTACAATTTGATAGATACAAAACTTCATTAGATAATATTGCTTTTACGGATTATCTAAAATTTTACTTTTATGAGAATAAAACTCTTATCAAAACAATTGAAATTGGAAAGGTAGAAAATGGAAAGATAGAACCAATTAGAGAAAATTTTGAGAGTTTTGAAAGGCACTTTAAAGACTTTTGTCTTTATGAAGGACAAACTATAAAAAGTCCACAAAAGTTAGCCGAAATGATGGCTGCAAAAGCACAATTATTAGCCGAAGTCATTGAAAAATCACTTGATGAAGATGCGAAAAATAAAATTGATTCTTCTATAAATGGACAGTTTGAAGCTTTTAAAGAAATCCTGATAAAAGATACTTCTCACAAAGATTTTGCTGATGTTTATGCTCAAACTATTGCGTATGGAATGTTTGCAGCACGTTTGCACGATGATTCTCCAACTGATTTTACACGAAAAAAAGCTGCCGAATTAATTCCGAAATCAAATCCATTTTTGCGTAAATTATTTCAATACATTGCAGGTTTTGATTTGGATGAGCGTTTGGTTTGGATTGTTGATAGTCTTTCTGATATTTTTGTTTTTGCAAACGTAGAATTGATTTTGAAAGAATATGGAAGAGCGACACAAAGTGAAGATGCATTAATTCATTTTTACGAAACCTTTTTGGCAGAATATGACCCAAAATTAAGAAAATCAAGAGGCGTTTGGTTTACTCCAAAACCTGTCGTAAACTTTATAGTTCGTGCCGTTCAATGAAATCTTAAAAACAGAATTTGGTTTGCAAAAAGGATTGACAGATAGTAGTAAAATGAAAATGCTGGTAAACGATGATGGAAAAACAGTAGAAAAAGAATTTCATAAAGTACAAATTCTTGACCCAGCCACAGGAACAGGAACTTTTTTAGCTGAAACGGTAGAACATATTTACAAACAGTTTGAAAATCAAAAAGGAATTTGGAATAGTTATGTGGAAAATGACCTTTTGCCTCGCTTAAACGGCTTTGAACTTTTGATGGCTTCTTATGCAATGGCACATTTAAAATTGGATTTTTTGTTGAAGGAAACAAATTTTATTTTTAAAAAAGAACAGCGTTTACGAATTTTTCTTACCAATAGTTTGGAAGAAGGAGATGAAAAACTGGAAAAAGGATTTGCAAATTGGTTGAGTGTAGAAGCTAATGAAGCCAACAAAGTTAAGAAAGCAACGCCTGTAATGGTTATTATGGGAAATCCTCCTTATGCTGTCAGCAGTTCGAATAAAAGTGATTGGATTCAAAATTTGATTAGCGATTATAAAAAAGATTTGAAGGAACGAAAAATTAATCTTGATGATGATTACATTAAATTTATCCGTTTTGGGCAGCATTTTATAGATAAAAATGAAAGTGGCGTTTTGGCATATATTTCCAATAATAGTTTTGTTGATGGAATTACGCACCGTCAGATGAGAAAAAATTTGTTAGAAAGTTTTGATAAAATCTATATTTTAGATTTGCATGGAAACGCAAAAAAGAAAGAAGTTTGTCCAGATGGAAGTGTAGATAATAATGTTTTTGATATAATGCAGGGCGTTTCGATTAATATTTTTGTTAAAATAGAAAAGAAAAATAAAGTAGAACAAAAGAATGAATTAGGAAAAGTTTTTCATTACGATTTGCAGGGAAAGCGAAATTTTAAATATGATTTTTTGGATAACAATAATTTAAGTTCTGTAAAGTGGAAGAAATTAAATTATACAAAACCGTATTATTTCTTTGTTCCTAAAGATTTTAGTGATAAAAAAGAATATGACAAAGGATTTGAAATTAATGAATTATTTGTGGAAGGAGTAGCAGGAATAGAAACCATAAGAGATGCAATTACGATTCATTTTACTACTACTGAACTCCGAGAAGTGTTGAACGATTTTAATAATTTAGAAGAAGAAGAAATTGCACTAAAATACAAAACACAAGATGCAAGAGATTGGAAAATAAAGAGAGCAAAATCAGATGTGATGAACAATATAAACAAAGATGAAGCGTATCAAGAAATTAATTATCGTCCTTTTGATACAAGGAAAACATTTTATACAGGAAAGCAAAACGGCTTTGTTTGTAATGGAAGGTATAATGTAATGAAACATTTGCTTAGAGAAAATATAGGTTTGGTGATAAAAAGAGGTTTTGATCAAGAAAATGCTGCTCCTGTTTTTCTCACTAAAAATATTATTGATAGAAGAGGTTGGTCAAGACCAGGAATGCAGGGTGCTGAAACTACTTTTCCACTTTACATTTATCCAAATCTTTACTCCAAAATAGAAAAAGAGGAGAGAATAAATAGTTTGGAATTGGTTTACGAAGAAGCGTGTATTTCTTTAGAACATTTTACGGTAGGATTTAAGAAGATAGAAAAAATGTACAAATCCTTGAAAAATCCCGAAGCAGACATAACTCGCCATTACAAACAGCAAATAAGGTTGTATAAAAAGTTAAAAGAAAATGTAACTAAATTTAGAAATGATTTATCAAACTATTCTACAAATTCTCTTTTTAAAAGTCAAGAACAACAAGAACCAAGAAAACCAAATCTAAAAAAAGAACTCGTAAAAATATTTTCTCAAAAATTAGATTTAACATTTACAGTTGAAAAAACAGAGAAAAAAGGAACGTATGCACCGATTGATATTTTGGATTACATCTATGCCATTTTGCATTCTCCGAAGTACCGTTCAACATACAAAGAGTTTTTGAAGATAGATTTTCCTAAAATTCCTTTTCCAAGTGATACAACTATGTTTTGGAAATTGGTAGAATTAGGAGGAAAATTAAGACAGATTCATTTGTTAGAAAGTGATGCAGTAACTAATTTTATCACTTCTTATCCTATAAATGGCGAATTTGGAAATGATAATGAAGTAGAAAAACCTAAATTTGTTCTTGATAAAAATGTAGAAAATAAAATTGAGAAAATTGGAAAAGTTTTTATCAATGAAACTCAATATTTTGATGCTGTCCCTTTATTTGCTTGGGAATTTTTTATTGGAGGATATCAACCTGCTCAAAAGTGGCTCAAAGATAGAAAAGGTAGAAAGTTATCGTTTGAAGAAATCAATCATTACCAAAAAATAATTGTCGCTTTAGTAGAAACAGATACAGTGATGAGGGAAATTGATGAAGCTTTTTAGAAAGTTTAGCAACAATCTAATCCATCATTTTTTGAAGAACCAAATTTCTATCAATATCTTTCACTTGTCCAGATTCACAATAAAAAACTCGTGCAGGGTGTTTTTTCAAAAAATTATGATGATGTGTAGCCATCAAAACTGCTGTTCCTGCTTTATTTATTTCTACAAAAACATTCAAAATATCGTTTGCAATTGTTGGGTCAAGATTTCCAGTAGGCTCGTCTGCCAAAACAATTAAAGGATTATTAAGTAATGCTCTGGCAATGGCGACACGCTGCTGTTCTCCACCAGACAATTGATGAGGCATTTTATACATTAATTCTTCAATTCCAACTTGCAGCAAAATTTGATCTATTCGGTGTTGAATGGCTACTTTGTCTGTCCAACCTATTGCACGCATTACAAAAGCTAAGTTTTCAAAAACACTACGGTCTGTAAACAATTGAAAATCTTGAAAAACAATACCTATTTTTCGCCTAAGAAACGGAACTTCAAGGTGTTTTAAATGATTGACACGATAACCAGCCACTACAATTTCTCCTTTTTCTACTGGTAAATCAGCATACAAAGCCTTCAAGATAGTAGATTTTCCACTTCCTGTTTTTCCTATTAAGTATACAAATTCGCCACTTGCTACTTCCAAATTTACGTTTTCAAAAATAGTTCGGCTTTCTTGTGCTAAAAGAACGTCTTGCATACTGGCTACTGAAAAAGGTTTTGTCATTGTTTTCTTAGGATTTGGGAAATACCGAAACTAAATCAATAAAATTATTCGTGGGGAAGGCAAAAACAAAACACACGAAAGGTAGTAGAAATCAAATCTTCACAGAAGTAACCATTTTTGTAGCGTGTTCTTGCCAGTATTTATAATCTGTTCCGATGACACTAAAATTAACGATTAATACTTTTCCATTATAAACGCTATACAAAACTTGATGATAACGAGATTTTCCACCTTTATTAATTATGGCATTTGGGTCTTCTGGAATTGCTCCAATAAACTCAAAAAGAACACCTTGTCTGTCTCCAATATTAATAATTTGTCCTTCGTTCAAGAATTTTACTTTTTCATAAAACGAATTTGCGATTGCCCCTTTGTAAAATCCTTTCAAGAGTTCCATATTCATTTCGCTTTCCAAACCGATTTCTCCCCATTCAAAGATACTTGAATTAACGCCTAACTCGGCTTTTCGGTCTGGGCTTCTAAAAATAGCTAAAGGGCGTTTTGGAGTAAAATATTTCGTTGCAATTTCTTCATCAGACATTTCTACAAAATTATTGGGAACGAGTAATGTTACGCCTTCGCCGATTCGCTTTCTCTTGTATTTATCGGGCATTTGTCCTGCAAAATTGAAAGCTGAGAAAGTGAGAAGAAATAAAAGAGCAAAAGAAATAGTTTTGAATGCGTTTTCTCTAATTTTTTTGATTTTCATAATTGATTGATATACTAATTTTGATAGAAAATAATTTGATAAATATATAGTTTTGAAAAAATGGTTTCTTCAAAAAGGTAAAACCCACGAATTTGTCCGTGGAAATAAAACTTTTATACAAACTCTATAATCAAATTATTGTGCCAAAACGAAGATTAAATTCCTTATATGATAAATCAAATAGCTACTTCTCAACTATCAACCAATAGTATAGTTACTTTTTTACCTCTACTCTTACTTTTTCGGCAGCCGTTTTGTTCATTCCAAACCAAACAAAAAACAAAAGCAACCAACCTACCAAAAGTACTAAAATAATAATAGACAAAATAGAAGCATCAAAAGGAAAAGCAGGAGTTGCGCCATTTTCAATTTGGATAGAAACTAGATAAATAATAAGAAAAAGGTTGATAAAAATTCCTATTCCCTTTGTCCAAAGTTTGAAGTTTTTGAGTAAAATTTTGCGTGTAGCCTGACTACTTGACCAAAATTTGCGTTTTGGAAGAGGTAAAAATTTTTCTGGTAAAGTAGGAATTACTGTTCCCAAAATCAAAAGTATTCCATTAAAAACAACAATAGCAGCTAAAAAAAGATAGAAAAATCCATTTTTGGTTAGATTGAAAACACCACCAGTATCATCAATTTTTAGTGTAATAGGAGGTTGAAGGATTACATTTTCATAGAGAAGAACTCCCATAACTGCAAGCATTGAAAGCATCCAAAGAAACTTTATAAGTTTTATCATGACTTTATTCTTTTTTAAATAAGTTTTATAATTTAATAAATCAAGCAAATTTCCATAAATTTTTATATACCAATCAGCAAAATTAAAATTTATTACTTTACCTTAATTATTTCACTAAATTAAGTTACAAAGGTACTAAGAAAGACTAATAATACTGTCAATAATTACTAAAATTACTTTATTTTAAACCTTTAAAATTATATCACTTATGAAAAAAGAATTCTCTTATCAGTTTTGTTTGTTTTTTGTCTTATTTGCATTTGTTTTTTGCAGTTGTGATTGTCATACCGAAGCAAACGGTGTTGTAGTAGATAAAATTACAAAATTACCTATAGAAAGTGTAGAAATAAGTATCCATTTGTCGATGATTCATGACGATAGTTTGAAAACACCAGTTTTTACAGACAAAAATGGACATTACAAACTTTCTCATGACTATTGTAGCGATTATATGATAGATTTTCACAAAGAAGGATATTTTGGTTTTGTCACTTCTGTTAGAAAAAATGATTCTATTTTTTTGGAAGTTTATGTGGATGATGGAGAATATTGACAAATGATATCAAAAAAATCCTAGTATAAATAAAGTTATACTAGGACTAATTTTTTTCTAAAAAACCAACTATCAAACGTTATTACAATTATTTATAGATCTAATAATCAATTAGTTACAGATAGCTATAGAAAAGTAAAACAGTTTTATTTTTCCATATCGACAGGTTTACAAACCTAGTGCTATAAGAAATGACATTACTAAATTAACTGTAGTAACCTGTAATTATTGTTTCTTCATTTTGATCAACTTGTCTGCTGGTGGACGCAAGGGTACACAAAAACCAATACTAAACATAGCTCCCTGATTTCTTACTCTTGTATTATTATTAATCCCAAAATCAGCTGCCTCTTTAAGAGTCAGTAATGTTTCTGCGCTTATTTCGCCTTGAGGAATAGCCAAAAGAGAGGTACGAAGAGAATTAAAAGCATTTGCATATTGAGATATCGGTATTGTTTTTTCCTTCGGTTTTTCAGCTATATTCATAAATCCATAGTAGGCACGAGCTTCAAGAGTAAGATAAACATAAGGAGTAAGTCCGATCAAATAACTAAATCCAAAATTTACACCCAAATCGGTTTGACCAACTGTAGCTATTCTATTCCTATTTAATGCTTGAACTTCTGTTGCTAAAGAAGATTGATTGTCTATCAAAAGGCGAGCTGAAGGTCCATGCCAAAATATAAAAATGATTGGGACTTCTTGGAGCAATTCTGATCTGCAACATAGGGTCAAACGAGAAATAATGCAACTTGTATCTATTATGTTGATTATAATTAACGGTATCTACTCTTCCCATTTGGATATAATTAAGTTCTAAACGAACACCAATAGTCTTAGAAAATTCCTTTCCTGCAAAAACGCCAAACTGTCCTCCAGTTTGAAGTCTTCCATTCGATTTGTTATCTGTAACCTGAAGAAATCCTAATGTGTCTTGCTCAGTTGTTTCGAAAGCAATAGGCATTTGAGAAATAGACATTCCTCCTTTAAAACCTGAATAAGAGAATCCTTGTGCTTTGATTTGAGCATTTTGAGTAAAACAAAAAGCAATGCAAAAAAGGAGAGAGAGAAAAAACGTTTTTTTCATGTTTGTAATCATAACTAAGATTTATATAGGATTTAAAATTTCTTTTGGTTCAAGTTTGTAACTGTACTAGTCAATAAATATAATTCTAATTTATAGAATTTTGTAAAGCAACTCAAAAATAAGCAATACTTGTTAATTAAACGAGAGAATAGAAAAAAAATTGAATGAACCTACTGTTTTGTTTGTATTTGTCTTTGCTTATACTCCTATTTTTACTTTTATTTGGAAGTATAAATGTACATTGCAGATTTTATAATTTGATAATAAGTTGAGTTAAACTGGAAAAAATGATTTGTTGTGTGTTTTGTGTTTTCTATATTCTGATTAAGCAGAATTAATTCTGTTATGTTTTTATCATAAAGTCCTTTTCGTATTATTTTGTTTTTATCTTTATTTATACTAGAGATAATGATAAATTCTTTTTCAAACGAAATAGAACTCCAATCTGGATATTTTAAAATCATTTTATAATTTCCAAAATTATCAAAAATCAAAATTCCTTGCCCTTTTACGCCCAAAAAAATCTGTCCCTGATAAAACTGTAAATGGAAAATGGGGTAATCTTCATTTTTCAAAATCAGTCCTAAAGGTGTTTGAGACAAAATTTGTTTGTTCAGAACGTCATAATTTTTCAAACTAAAATCAGATTCATCAAAAAACCAAAGTGTATTGGTAGGCGAAGGAGCAAGCAGACGCACAAAACCAATCTCTCCGTAATTATTATTCGTTTCTATCTTTTTAGAAATTTTGTAATGTTCTATTTCTGTCAGAAAACGATTCAAAACTACCCATTCTTGCAACTCTTGATAAAAAACAAAAACTTGATTCGGATTTTGTGCTGTAAAATTTGTCGGAACAATAGAAGAAGGTGGCGAAAACAAAAGTTCCATATTTCCCAGACTATCCAAACGCTTAATTACTCCCTTTTTATCACAAATATATATTCGTCCGTATGTATCAATATCACTCAAAATAATTTCATTTTCAAAGTAAATAGTTTTATGTAGAATTAAGGTATCGGATTGAGAAAGAGCGAAATTATAATTAATGAGAAATAGAATAAGTAAAAATATTTTTTTCATTTTATGTATTTTAGTAGTTCTTATCTTTGATGAAATTATTTTTACAAACTTCCTCCCCAAGCAAAATAATACAGACAAGGAATAAGCCAAGAAACAAGCCAAAAAGCAAAAGTAATTTGTTTATAAGCTCTCCAAAACGTAATATAATTTGTGTCTAATCTATCTTTTACTAACGCAAAGCTCAATTTGTTAATCAGAAAGAGTCCTAAGAAAAATAAATTAAAGAAAATCAAGTAACCAATATAATCATATTTTTGAAAGAAAATATCAAACAAACAAAGATGCGACGGCAGACCGTAAATATATTTTACAAAAAAGAATTTTAAGACATAAACACTCAAAATGATATAAAAAATACCAATTAGGAAAATGAATAAAGTAGAAAATAAATTAATTTTTGAAGTATAATTTAATTTTGAATCTGCTTTTTTAGAAAAAAGATTGACTAATAAATAAATTCCTAAAATACTTCCTGTAGCAATCCAAGCGATTATTCCTTCATTAATATACGAAGAAGAGTTTAAAAAATAGTTTGTGTTAATTTCCTGACTAAAAAAATTCACGCTACAACAAGTGGCAATCAAATCAGGATTTATATTCCAAAAATAGAGTAACATCAAAATTAGTTCGGTACTGACACACAAAAAAGCAGGAAAAACCAAATAATATTTTTGAGGTGTAAGTGGATAAGTAGGTTCTTGTTTGTCTAAAAAATGTAAAAACAAAAAACTAGTATAGACAAACAAACTAAAAATCTTAAAATATAAAAGTGGATAACCAAATTTATTTGCTTCTAATGCACCTGTTGCACACATAGCACCACGTAAAAGAGAAGGAATATGCTGATTAATTGTAACTAAAAAAGCAATTAATGAAAAACTTTGGAATAAAAGTACCAGCTCCAAAACTGCACCGACCAGAACGGTACGTCTTTCAAGATTGACTTGTAATTCTTCATTGCTTCTACTATTCCAGTTCTTAATAATTCTGAAAACAGTCATCAAAATCATAAAAAGTAAGAAAAAACAGCAACTCTGTGCCAACAGTTGAGCAATTATCCACGTATCGGTCATGATTTTTTTACTTAGTTATTTTGTTATTCAAAATTACGAAAACTAACTATTACAAATTCTATTTTTTTTGCAAACTATTTACTACAAAGGTTGCGCTACTATGCAGCTAAAATTAGTTAAAGAAAATAAGAATTTTTACTTTTGCCCATCTAAAATAAGTATAGTCATCAACTTTTCATTACCACATTTTCATGAAAACTACTCTATCTACATTACTGTTTTTTGTATTTTTTATTGCTTTTGTTTTCATAGGAAACACAGGATTTTCACAAATCAACACACAAAATCAGGATTATTATCTAACACTAAACAAACCCGGAATAAAAAAACGAATTCAATTTTATATAGGCGACGAATTAAAGTTCAAGCTCAAAGAAGAAGATTTCAAGAGAACAGCAACTATTACAGCTATCGATTCGAATTCGATTACTATAAATGGAGTAGCAAAAATTCCTTTATCAGAATTTAGAGTAATCCAAATAAGCAAGAAAAAAATTAAAGCTGCTCGTATAATCGGAACAAGTGGAGGACTTTTATTTATGACTTTAGGTGTTGGTAATACCTTGTTAAACAAAAATGGATCAACGGCACTTATATCAAGTGGTTTTATTTCATTAGTATCAATACAATTTCTTAGACTTTTTGAGAAGCGAAATTACAAACTCAATTCGTACCGTTATTTAAGAACTGTTCCTCACTGGGAAGGTTTGGATTTAGAGAAAACACACAGTTATTAGGAATAAAAATTAATATAAAGTACTGATCTTACGCACCATCAAAGTTTAGAGAAGTTTAGACCAAACCCACGAATTTATTCGTGGGAAAGTAACCACTACTTTTTACATGAATCTACTTTTTACATTTTATTAAAATTACTCCTTTTATTTTAGAATAGAGTAGAAACAAAAAAAACGAAGAAGGTGGTGGTAGCTTCTACGAATAAATTCGTGGGTTTCATGTTAATTGCGTAACATCAGTAAAGTACATTTTTATTTCTTTTGATAGAATTTTGTTTAGCTTTATTTAAGTAAATAGATTATGAAATTAAGTATTAATTTGCGTTATTCGGAAAGATTTCTTGATATATCAATTATCACAAACAACAAACACACAAATTATTCAGATTTCATAAAAATACTACCTATTATTATTTCAACCTGCTCTTTGTGAACGAATTTCAAACGCTTTTAAAAAAATATACAAACCAGCATTCACGTTTTTTGAGTGTCGATGGTGCGCTTATTCATTATCGAATAGAGGGAGAAGGTCAGCCTCTTATTTTGTTGCACGGTGCTTTTTCTTCTTTACACACTTTTGAAGAATGGACAAAACTATTATCCAAAAAATTTCAAGTTATTCGTCTTGATCTACCTGGTTTTGCGCTTACAGGAAGTGTACCCAATGATGATTATTCTATGAAAAATCATTTGCATTATCTAAATAGTTTTATAGAAATATTAGGAATAAAGAGCTTTTTTTTAGGAGGAAGTTCGTTAGGAGGTTGGGTTTCGTGGGAGTATGCGCTTGCTTATCCCAAAAAAGTAAAAAAACTTATTTTGATAGATGCAGCAGGTTTTTTAGATGCTCAAAGTATTCCCTTACCTTTCAAAATGGCTCGTACTCCTTTTTTTGGTCGTGTAATAAAATATGTAATTCAGCATAATGTTTTGGAGCAGTTTGTAAGAGAAGTATATTACAATCAATCCAAAATTACGCCTGAAATGATAGAACGCTACTACGAACTTTTTACTAGAGATGGCAATCCAGAAGCATTTTTATTACTGGTAAATAACAAACACAAAGAAAACACAAAAAATCTCAAAAACCTTGCAATGCCTGTTTTGATACTCTGGGGACGTGAAGACCGTTGGATTCCTGTCCGAAATGCACACCGTTTTCATGAGCTTATTCCACAAAATAGAATGCTTATTTATGAGCGTGTTGGGCATTTACCGATGGAAGAAGCTCCCGTTCAGACAAGCAAAGCAGTAATTAAATTTTTGAGTGAAGAGTTTTAAGTTGATAAAATAAGAGTGCAAAATACAATAAAAGAAACAACATGAGTGACGTTTTAGAATAAACAAATTACTACCAAATTTTATTCTGTGCAATCGTCTTTTTTTCGTAAAATAGGGTTTGCAAATCCTATTTTATGGAAAAAGCAGACTATTACTTTGTCAAAAATAAGCTCGTATGCAAAATTTGAAAGATGTCATTCATACTGAAGAAAAAGATAGAAATATTGGAATAGATATTTTGAGAGGAATTTCAATTCTTTTTGTCATTCTATTACATCTCAATATTCATTTTGGCTACACAAATTCGTTTTTGAAAGAATTATTACCTAAAAAATTGTTTTCAGTTTTGTTTTGGAGTGGCTTTTATGGAGTTGTTGTGTTTTTTACACTTTCAGGGTATTTGATTACAAAATCTGTACTAAAAAAGTGGACTTTGCCTTCAAACATAGAAGTCAGAAAGTTTTATTGGTTTCGTTTTGCCAGAATTATTCCTCTTTTGGTTCTACTGCTTTTAGTTCTTTCTGGACTACATATTTTCGAAATAAAGGGTTTTGTAATTAATACTGAAAAAGCTTCTTTAGCTCGTTCGGTAGTGGCAGCACTTACTTTTCATATTAATTTGCTTGAAATACAAATTGGTTATTTGCCTGCAAATTGGGATATTCTTTGGTCAATTTCTATTGAAGAAACATTTTATCTTATTTTTCCTTTTGCTTGTCTTTTTATTAGAAAAAAGTGGCAGTTAGTAGCCGTTTTAGTTTTTCTGCTTTCTCTATCTCCCTACGCCAGAACACAATTTTACGAAGGAAACGAACTTGCAGACCGAAATCATTTTGCCTTCTTGGATTCACTAGCTTTGGGTTGTGTGGCTGCTCTTATTGCTCACAATTTTGAATTTAGAAAGTGGCTACTTCGTACTTTTTCAGCTGTCGGTTTTGCAATGGTAATTCTAATTTTTGCCTTCAAAGGTTTTGTTTATAAGTCTGGTTTGGTAGGTTTAGGAATAAACATCACAATTCTTTCACTAGGAGTTTCAATGATTTTGTTGTGGCTTCACAATCATCATAAGACAGACAAAGAAAAAGATTATTTAGCTTTTAGATGGCTCAAAAATATGGGAATATACAGTTACGAAATTTATCTAACACACATGTTTGTCGTTATTTTTGGTGTTCAGATTTACAAGTACTTTGAACTAAGTGATAATTATCTAATTCCCTACTCTTTACTACTCGTTTTTATTTCATATCTTTTTGGAAAAATAATTTTTGATTATTTCTCAGAGCCTTTAAATATATGGCTAAGAAAGAAGTATAGATTTTCAGCTACCAAAAACTAAATTGGTATTACTTTTCAAGATGAGTGACATTTTAAAAAACACAAATAATCGCCAAATTTTGTTCTGTGCAATCGTCTTTTTTCCATAGCACAGGGTTTGCTGTGCTATGGAAAAATGAACATTACTAAATTAACCGTGATAACATTTAATATACTGTTTTAAAAGTTTGTTTATATAAATATAGGAACGTAAATTAATTAAACTACTATTTTACAATTATTACTATACTACTAGACATAAACTGTCTTTGAGACTTCATCGTCAATGAGGATTTACTCTCCTTACCTCAACGAATGCTTTAGTCTTGTTGAGGGGATAATAAAAAAAGCATAAATCTTTACCTAAAATAAAGCATATACTACATTTTTTGAAGCCTACGCTATAAAAATTAATAAAACTAAACAAAAATTGAAAAACATACGTTTGAAAATAGATTTTAAAATCCTAAATATGTAAATTTGCTTATCTAATTGAAACTTGATCCATCAAAATTAGTATAAATACTACTTAATCATAGTAATTTATAGTAATTTGATTTTAATACTACAAATTATTTTTTGCATAATTGATAGCAATTCATTTTCTTAGCAAATCAGTAGTAGAAGTTTATTAAAGAGAAAAGCAAAACTATTCATTATTTAATGACGAGTAATTAGAAAATAATTAAAAAAAATTCTTACAAAAAAATACATAATTCCAGACATGGCAGACGTAAACGTAAACTTTGTACATCCAACAGACGGACGGATGATTAGTGCAACTTTGGACGACACAATGAGCGTACAAGAAATTATAGGCGAACTTATTACACACGATTTTATCAAAAATAGTCAGCAAGGTTATAACTTGGCTATAAAAGGTGGAAATCGTATGCTCAATCACCAGACTTTAGGACAAGCAGGAATCACTCACGGAACTACTTTTAGAGTAATTCCAGCAACAGATGCAGGGAGAGTAAATTTAGATTTTAGATTTTAGAAGTCAGAATGAATACAAATTTAGATTTTAGAACAAAATAAAAATATTAACCATCAAGTTATGTAGCGCAATTTACTGATTACTGATTACTGCATAACTGATTACTGATAACTGAAAAATGGCTACTCCTCAAGAAATACGAAATCGTCGTTTGGCGAACGATTATAAAGAAATGGAAAATATTAGTGGTTCGTTGCTTTCCTTTGAGCCACTTGTAGGAAATGCGCCCTATGTAGAAGAATACGAAGTAACAATTTTTGTTCGAAGTATTATCGATACACAGCCTACTTATCGCAATCAACACAAACTCAAAATTACGCTTCCAGAAGCCTATCCACAAGCTCCACCACAATTAGAACTTTTGGACGAGCCATTTATTTATCATCCAAACTGGTTTAAAAATGGACGTTGGTGTTACGGAACTTGGGAAATGTCGGAAGGTTTGGGAAGACACATGATTCGAATGATTCGTACATTACAATATGATATGGAAATTACGAATGAGCATAGTCCTGCCAACGAAGAAGCTCGTAATTGGTATTTGCGTATGCGAAATAGTGGTATTTTTCCATGTGACAAACAAGAAATGCCCGACCCAACAAAAGAACGTGCAGCAAAGAAAAGTTCAGGATTCAAAATTACTGGGTTTGGAACAGATACAAGTGCAGCAGCAGAAAAACAAGAAACTACATCTTCACAAGAAGACAAAAGAGGTGGATTCAGAATTCATTAAATTAAATGTAGCGTAGACTTTAGTCTGCGTTTTATTTTTTATGCGTGTCTATTTTTTTAAAAGTTAATGTCCAAAATCATAAAAGAAACGCCTCCCTAATGCCGTTGTTGGTGTTTTAACGAAGCGGCATCAACAATTAAACAAAAATTTAATGTTCAAAATCACGAAAGAAACACTGCCTTATATTCCCAAAAAAGCATCAATTATGCCTTTTTGGGAATCTTTTTTTGAGAATAATTTGAAAAAACTTTTTGAGAAAAAAACTATTTTAAATGCTATTTTTATTCATCAAGAAGCCTTTGAGGTTATCAAAAATCATATCGGTTTTGGAACAGACACAGAAGATAATCAAGTCGAACAAGGAGGTTTGCTTTTTGGAGAAGTAATAGAATATACAGAAGAATGTAACGAGGAAAAAGAAAAAAGTGAAACCAAATTTATAGGAATTGTTAATTTTGCGCTTGCTGCTCGGACGGCTGAAGGTTCGATGAGGCATCTACATTTTAATCACGCTACTTGGCATTCTCTTTTAGAAGAACAAGAAAAAATAGACAGCGAAGAATCTAAAAAACAGCTCATCGGTTGGTATCACACGCACCCAAAGCAGTTAGAGGTTTACTTTTCTCATGTTGATAAAGAGAATCATCTTACTTTTTTTGATAAAGACTGGCATTTTGGTTTGGTCTTGAATCCACAGCGAAAAGAAGTAAAATGCTTTTTAGGAAATGAGTTTGAAGAAGTGAAGTGTATTTTGGAGTGAAAATTTTTCAAGAAAAGGTAGCAACTATTTTTCCCTTCAAGCTATTTTCCAAATTTATGAAAGGAGAATTTTTAGATTTTCGAAACGTTTATTTCTTTTGTAAAAGTCCATTCTTCATCTGGATAAAAAACAGTCAGATTTGCTTTTTCTCCTACTTTTATTTGAGGTTGATTTAATTTTAAAATTCGTCTTGGATTAACTGTAAATTTTTCAATCAATTTTTCTAAATTCAAATGATTTTCTGTCTGTTTTCGGATTGCTGCAAAAGCCGTTTGAAAATTTATTATTCCAAAATCAGCCAAATCAAATTCTAATTTCTTAGCTTCTTCATTGTGTGGAATATGATTGGAAACTATGACATCAATCGTATCATCTTTCAAACCTTCTAGAAGTTCATTTCTATCATTTTGAGTACGAAAAGGAGGAAAAACCTTCAAAAATGTATCAAAAATAAACTTATCTTTTGTCAAATCTTCATCTAAAAAAGAAAGTTGATAGGCTGCAATATCACACGTTACATTTAAGCCTTCTTGTTTTGCCTTTCGAATTAAATCCACACTTCGAGCCGTTGAAATAGTAGAAAAATGAATCTTGCCTCCTGTATAACGCAAAACTTCTAAATCTCGTTGAATCATCATTTCTTCTGCTAGAGCTGGTAATCCTTTTAAGCCCAATTGTGTCGAACTAATTCCTTCATGCATGTGTCCATTTGAAAGATTTTGGTCAGAAGGAAACTGCATAACAAGTCCGTCAAAAGCCTGTACGTACTGTAAAGCACGCATCAAAACTCCTGTATGAGAAATATTTTTTAGTCCGTCCGAAAAAGCAACTGCACCAGCCTTGTGAAGGTCGTACATTTGTGTCATGTCTTGTCCTTCTGTTTTGTGAGTAAGTGCTGCAATGGCTAAAAATGTTACTTTCGAATGATTATTTTCTTGTTTTCTTTTCTTATCCAGATTGATTTTTCTATTCTCTTGTTCCAAAAAATAAACATTTTCCTTGTTTTCTAAAGTCGGTTTTGTGTTGGGTAAAATAGCAACCTGTGTAAAACCTCCTAAACTTGCCGAATTACTAGCTGACTTTAACGTTTCTCTTTCTTCCATTCCTGGTTCAGGAACAAAAGCACGCATATCACACCAACCAACAGAAACAAAAGCGTTTTGACAATCTATTATTTCATAATTTGCAGGAATTGTTATAGATAAATTGTCTTCATTATTTTTGGTATTTTTACTGTATTTTTCAATATGAGTAATTTTTCCATTCTTAATTCCGATATTAAACTCTTTATCTAAACTATAATTTGTATCTATAATTTTTACTTTTGGAAGCCAGTAAGCTGTTGAATTATCTGATTGCATGTTGTAGAAAAAGAATTTTTGCTGATAAATTAAGATTTGATTACAAAGGTAAAAATTTTGAGTAGAATTTTTACAAATCCAATTACAAACAAATTTGTGTGTTTGATTTATACCATTTTGCTACAAATTTATTTCTAAAAAATAGCGTTCTTTGTAAAATAAAATCTACTAAAATTTATCAAGACATTCTAAATCAAACCCAATTAACTTTGAATCAATTATCAAAAAGTCGTAGTCCGTATTTGCTTCAACATGCTCAAAATCCCGTTCATTGGCAGATGTGGAACAATGAAACACTACAAAAAGCAAAACAAGAAGACAAACCTATTTTGGTAAGTATTGGTTATTCGGCTTGTCATTGGTGTCACGTAATGGAACACGAGAGCTTTGAAAATGAAGCAGTTGCAAAAGTGATGAACGAGCATTTTGTTTGTATAAAAGTAGATAGAGAAGAACGACCAGATGTAGATGCAATTTATATGGAAGCTGTGCAAATGATGGGCGTTTCTGGTGGCTGGCCTCTGAATGTTTTTCTTACGGCTGATGCAAAACCGTTTTGGGGAGGAACGTATTTTCCTGCTAATCAATGGATTGATATTGTTGAGCAAATAGGAAAAGCCTATCAAAATAAAAGAGAAGAAGTAGAAGAATCGGCAACTAAAATGACGAAAGTGTTGTCTGTTTCTACACTAGAGAGATATAATTTGAAAGATGTTGCTGATTTTGATGCTGCTATTTTAGAAAAAGCATTTTTACAATTAGAGAAAAACTTTGATACAGAATTTGGTGGAATCGGACAAGCTCCAAAATTTCCTATGCCTTCTTATTATTTATTTCTGCTACGTTATTATAATTACTTGATTTTGCAAAGTGGAAAAGATGCTAGTAGTGATATTATAACAAATCCTATAAAAGAGAAAATTCTATCACAAGTTCATTTTACATTAAATAAAATGGCTCAAGGTGGAATCTATGACCAAATCGGAGGAGGTTTTGCTCGTTATTCTGTCGATAAAGAATGGTTTGCTCCTCATTTTGAAAGGATGCTTTATGACAATGCACAACTACTTTCCTTATTTGCAGAAGCCTATACAATTACAGAAGACCAAACACAAAAAGAAGTTTATAAAAGTATAATAGAACAAACAACTCAATTTTTACTAAGAGAATTACAAGACCAAAGTAATGAAAATAATGGTTTTTATTCTGCTCTAGATGCTGATAGCGAAGGAAAAGAAGGAAAATTTTATACGTGGACAATCGATGAAATAGAAAACGCTTTTACAAATCATACTTTCAAAACTTCTACAAATCAAGAAGAAGATTTACAGCTTTTCAAATCTTATTATTCCATTACTGCAACAGGAAATTGGGAAAGTCCACACGCCACCGAAGGCGCAAATATTTTGTATAGAAATAATACAGATGAAGAATTTAGCAAAATAAACAATATTAAATTAAGTAATCTGAAAGACAAAGTAAGCGAGTGGCAGAATTATTTTTTAGAAGTCAGAAAAGATAAAGTTCGTCCTAGTCTTGATGATAAAATTCTGACTTCGTGGAATGCACTTTTGATAAAGGGTTTTTGTAATTGTTATTCTTCATTAAACGACGAAAAGTATCTAAAACTAGCTTTACAGACGGCTGAATTTATAGAAAATAATCTTTTCGCTAAAAATAATTCCAACAAACTCTATCATACTTTCAAAAACGGAACTGCAGAAATTGATGGTTTTTTAGAAGATTATGCGCTTTTGATTGAATCTTATATTGCCTTGTATCAAATCTGCTTTGATGAAAAATGGATTTTAAGAGCAGATGAATTGACAAAATATGTTTTTGCTAATTTTTATGATAAAGAAGAAAAGCTATTTTATTTTACAAATCAGAATGAAGAAGAAAAATTAGTCGCTCAAAAGAAAGAAGTTTTTGATAACGTAATTTCGGCTTCTAATTCTGTAATGGCTACAAATTTGTATTTTTTGGGAATAATTTTGGAAAATAATCTATACAAACAAACGAGTAAAGAAATGCTTTCGAAAGTAGCTTCTTTGATTGCTGCCGAACCACGACACGTTTCGAATTGGGCTTCACTATTTACCTATTTCCTTACTCCTACTCCAGAAATAGTGATTGTAGGAGAAAAATACAAAGAAATTGTACAACAAATTTCTAGCTTTTATATCCCAAATAAAATAATTGTGGCTACAAAAAGTGAAGAAGAAGGAGAAAAGTCTGCTTTACCACTTTTAGAGATGCGACCAGTTATGAATAATAAAACGACAATTTATGTCTGTAAAAATAAAATGTGTCAACTGCCTGTAAATAGTGTTGAGGAGGCTCTGGAGCAGATTTAGAATATTGAAATACTATAATTTATGGTAAATAATTTTATCAGAAATGAGTAGGACTATAGAAGCAAATTTATGTTTTACAAAAAATAAAGGTAAATTAGGGTAAATAACTCAAGTTGTGTATCACAGACTTCCTAGTCTGTGTAAATATAAAAATAAACGATTTCAACGAAAAAAACCTATTCATTCAGACTAGGAAGTCTGAAATACTTGTAATCCACAACTTGAGTTAAATAATAATCTGCTTACTCAATTTACCTTCTTTTATCTTTTATCTATGGAAAACACATTGTATTACACTACTTTTATAGGATTTGTAGTTTTTCCTATTTTGTGTTTGCTTTTGATTTTGTTGGGTCTTCGTCTTGTACTCAAAAAAACTGATTTTACCAAAAAAAAACAAAACAAAATTTTGCTTCAAACTTCATTTGTTTTCGTTTTTTGGCTTTGCTTGACAGGAATTTTATCCTTTACTGGATTGTTAGAAATGAACGAACAAAAACCAGTTCTTCCTCCTCCATTAATCGTTTTGATAAATATTCCTTTGGTAATAATTCTTTTACTTGTTACTTTTAATAAAACGCTAAAAGAAATTTTAAAAGTTGCTCCTGCTCACCAGTTAGTTTACTTTCAGAGTTTTAGAATTGGCGTAGAAATATTAATTTGGCTTGCTTTTATCCAAAATTTACTACCTATTCAGATGACTTTTGAAGGGTATAATTTTGATATTTTGGTAGGAATTTTTGCGCTGCCTGTTGGATATTTTGTAGCAAAACAAAACTCCATTAATTCATACAAAACGAAAAAGAGTTTGCTTAAAAAAATACTTATTGTCTGGAATATTTTCGGTCTTATTCTCTTGGCTACCATTGTTATTATTTCTGTGCTTTCTGCTCCTTTGCCGATCCGTTATTTTATGAATGAACCGAGCGCAAAAATTGTAGCTACTTTTCCGTTTGTTTGGTTGCCAACTGTTTTAGTTGCAATTGCTTATTGTTTGCACATTTTATCTTTGAAACAGGCTTTTTTGATGAAAAACAGATAAAAATACACAATACGTTTAGGAAAAGGCAAGCCATTTTAGCTTCGCTGACTTAAAAGTTCACTACCAACTCCAAAAACTTGTCTGTTTTTAGCGAAAAATACGAAATTACAACTTAGTAAAAAGTGAGGAAGGAATTTTGTCATCACTGCGTTCGTTGTACCACGAAATAGACTGAATAAGCCAGTTTCCTTTTGCACAAATAAGTTGAATGCTATTTATTCCTTGTGTAGTTGGTTGTCCATCTAGCTCAATTTTGTTGGCAAAAATACTAAAACGCTGTGCTATCTTTCCAAAAATTTGTGTACGATGCGAAATTTCTTGTGTAAAAAGTTGAGGAATATCATTTTGCTTTATCTGTCCTTCCAAAACTTGTGCAAAAGTACGAACATCTAAAAACATAGGTGCATCAAGATTGGCATTAATAAACTGTGCGCTACTCGTAAAACAGTCGTGAAAATTTGTCCAATTGGGTGCTACACCTTCCGAAAAAGACATACTTTTGTACAACAACTCTACTCGTTTTTGAATAGCTTCTTCTTTATTGTTATCGTCAAATTCTTTTTCAGAATTTTTCTCAAAATTTTTGTCTAAGTATTCCATATAAATGATTTGTTCTTTCTAAAAAATGCTCTTTCAATCCTTCGAAATAATGAAGTAATAAGAGAATGTAAAATTACTACAAAATTTTTCTTATTACAGCATTTTACTATTTTTTTATGTTATTTCTATATAAAATTTGTCAATAATGATTTTTACTATAAAGAAGACTTCTATATTTGTTTATAAATTGAGAAAATAGAAAAATAAGTGTTTTGTTTGTTTAATCAATTTTAACCTTTTTTACTAACTTTGCTAAACAATAAAGTTAAAATAACAATTTATAGTGATTCAAGATCATTTTTTGTAAAATCAATACAAAGTTTTTATACGATAATTTGATATACAAATTTTCAAAATCCTTCTTTTTAATCAAAATGAAAGTAAAAATAATTGATAGAAAAAATTACACAATTTCAATTGACAAAACTAAAAATCGTATATATTTTCAACTTCACAAACAGGCGTGGAAAGCAGACGATGTGAGTTTTCTTTTAGTAGATTGGAAAGAAGTCATTCCACAACTAGAAAATAATTTTACTATTCTTTCAGATATTCGTAATTTACAAATGCAATCTCCAAAATTAGACAAATCGCACGAGGAAGCGCAAAGATATGTAGCTGAAAACGGGCTTTTAAAATTAGCCAGAGTTTTGCCGAATAACGATATTGTAAATTTTCAATTTGCACGAATTGCAAAACGTTCTTTTATTCCAAATACTGTATTTTACACGGTTGAAGATGCAGAAAAATATTTGGATAAAGTAGTTAAAGATTTTGAAAAATCACAAGAAAATGAAGCAGAAAACTAAAAAAATATGCAAACAAATTTACAAAATTCTATTCCAGTAGATATTCAAGTATATATAGAAGAATGTTTGAAAAAGATGGAAAAGGAAAAAAATATCAAAATCTTATATGCGTGTGAAGGTGGAAGTCGTGCTTGGGGTTTTGGTTCTCCAGATAGTGATTATGATGTGCGTTTTTTGTTTGTTCATCAAAAGGAAAAATATTTATCTATTAATTCCCCTTTAGATTCTATTGACAAATTTTTTGATAAAGAAGTAGATTTGTCGGCTTGGGATATTAAAAAGGCGTTGGCACTTTTAGTAAAATCTAATGCAACACCATTTGAATGGCTTCAATCTCCTATCTTGTATAGAAAAAATGAAGAAAGTGAGAAGTTTAGAAAGCAGCTTTTCAAGCTTGCGAAGCACTATTTTTCACCAAAAACACTTATTTTTCATTATTTAGGAATTGCAAAAGGAATGCTCTCAAAAATAGAAAATAATCAAATTTCTATCAAAAAATATTTCTATATTCTGCGTCCTGTTTTGGCTGCTTACTACATCAAAACCAGAAATGAAGTTGCACCAACAGAATTCAAGTTTTTGGTAAATAATTTAGATAATTCACACAAAGAAATAAAACACGCTATCGAAAATCTTTGGCAACAAAAATTAATAGCCAATGAAGGCGACAGAATACAGATTCCTGCTTTTATTCATCCTTTTATCGAAACTCAAATTTCGGAATGTGGAATTTATGCGAGTAACTTGAAGAGAGAAAACAAAGATATTGAGCCTTTGAATGACTTTTTTAGAAGTTTGATTAATTAGAATTATGTATCACAGACTGAGTATGTGGAAATAAAAAAATCGATTCATTCAGAATAAAAAGTCTGAACTACGTGTAATCTACAAATTGATTTAATCAAAACTGAAAATAAATAAACGGTTGTACGCCTTCTGACTGCGTTTGTAAAATAATCTGAATAACAATTAAATAACAAATTGCTTTTGCCCAAAATGGAAGAACTGAAAAATAATTCCCTAAGTTTTGATACGACAATTTAGAACTAAAATGCAAGAATAATCCTACAAAAAGCATTACAATAAACAAAGGGCGAGTTTCCCAAAACGGTAAAGCATAATTAAAATCTGTCGCTGTAAAAATCTTTTGAACAGAAAACCACGCCTTTTCAAAACTTTCTGCACGGAAAAATATCCATAAAAAAGCAACAAAGTGAAAGGTAAAAAACCAACCTAAACTATTTTTGATAGAATTGAATACATTATTTGTAAAAGGTAGAATAGTCTTTTTTAAGAATCCGATTTTCTGTATTTCGCTTTTTTCTATGTCATTACTATTACTTGCAAAATTACCTTTTTCTACTGAATTATTTTTTCTAAATTCTAAAATAAGTGTAAGGTAAATTTTGTGAACTATCAAACCAACTCCGTGCATAGCTCCCCAGAAAACAAATTTCCAGTCTGCTCCGTGCCAAAAACCACCGATTAGCATTGTCGCCATTAATGCCAAATACATTCTGAAAATTCCATGTCGATTTCCACCCAAAGGAATATAGATATAATCACGAAGCCACGTAGAAAGCGAAATGTGCCAACGTCTCCAAAAATCAGTAATGGAAGTTGCTAGATACGGACGGTCAAAATTAATGCAAAGCTCGTAACCCATTAATAAAGCAAGTCCGATTGCCATATCCGAATACCCCGAAAAGTCGCAATAAATTTGAATGGTGTAGCCGTACATTGCCAAAAGGTGTTCGAAACCTGTGTAACCCTCCAGATTAGAATAAATCAAATCTACATATTGTGCAATATAATCAGCTAAGACAGCTTTTTTAAATAATCCTTTCAAAATCCAAAATAATCCCCAACCTAAAGTAACTGAATCAAACTCTAGTTTTTGTCTAATTTGTGGTAAAAAATCCTTTGCTCTCACAATAGAACCAGCAACGAGTTGAGGAAAAAAGCTAAGGTAAAACGTAAAATCAAACAAATTTCTACAAGCCGAAATTTCTTTTTTATACACATCAACTACATAACTAATGGCTTGAAACGTAAAAAATGAAATACCAATAGGAAGAAAAATAGAATCTAATTGAATGTTTTGAGAAGTAATCAAATTCCAATTTTTGAGAAAGAAAAATGTATATTTAAAGTAAAAAAGTAATCCTACATTAATCAAAATACTAATCCAAAGTACGAGTTGCCTGTTCCGTTTTAGTTGAAAAGAATCTATAAAAAATCCAATTAAATAATTAAAAATAGCAGAAAAACCGAGCAGAAAAACAAAACCTCCACTAGACTTATAATAAAAGAAGAAGCTAAAAGCAATTACATAAACAATACGCAAAAAATCAGTTTTGTAAAAGATAATATAACCACTATAAAAAAGAAGAAAAAGTACCAAAAAAACACCACTATTAAAGAGTAGAGGAGCTTGTTGTGTATAAACTAAAAATTGATTTACTAAATGATTTATTAATCTTTTGAATTCTATCATCTTAACCTATTTGACTTTTTTACTTTTTAAATGTAATTGCTAATTTTATTTGGTTGTTGGTGTCGCTTCGCTAAAACACCGACAAAGGAATTTGAATTGTTTTTTTGAAAATGTAATCTATATTTCTTGTGCGATGATGCAAAATTATAAATTTAAAAATAGACTTCCACATTTATTTTGTTTTTTGACTTTTACAAATTTATTCATCAACTCTTCTGCTGTAATTATCTTACTGTTTCTGATGCTTTTGCAAGCCTTGACTAAAGACTTTTTTTATTTGTATATATTGCTTTTTGCTCAGTAGAATAAATTATTTTTTTGAGAAAAAAAATCGTATTTTTGTTTAAGTTAAGTAGCTCACTAAGCTAACAAACAAAGTTCAAGACATTAGAAGCAGCAGAAAAATATCTTGATAGACTAGCAACGTCTGTTGAACAGAAACAATTTTGAGTTGAGAAGAATAAAATAACGTGTTTTTAATGAAAAAAATGTATTTTTGTGGAGTATAAACCTAATATTTAGACACAAAAAAAACAATTACTTACACAAAAAAATTCTTTGTTTATTTGAAAGTAAACAAAACTATAAATCATTTTATCATGAAAGAAATAATTTCAAAAACACCTCACTACTCTTTAGAAATAGATATTTTGAAAAAACGAGCTTACTTTACTGTACTTAATAGATGGAATGGAATAGAAGATTTTTCTACCTTTAATGATTCGTGGTACAAGGCTGTACAAGCACTTCAACCCAGTTTTACAATTTTGGCAGATTTGAGGCGTATGCCGATTTTATCTAAACAAGTTGAAGGATTATTCTCTGAGATGCACAATTATTTTATGGAAAATGGACTTTTTCGTGTAGCAGAAGTAGCATCAATGAATGATATTTCTGAATTACAGATTAGCCGTTTAGAAGAGCGCAACGAAATTACTCAAAATAGATTTGCGACTATAGAAGCAGCAGAAAAATATCTTGATGAATTAGTTAATTCATAGAAAAACTAAACTGATTTTTAATAAAAGAACATTATGAAAACTGATTTCTTAAAAACGGATTATTATTCCTTTCAAATAGACAAAGAAAAAAACAGAATTTACTTTGCTTTCATCAAAAAATGGAAAGGTATAGAAGATTTTCCTAATTTTATTGAACATTGGGGAAAAGTAATTGACGAACTACAACCCAATTTTACAGTTAATTCTGATTTGAGAGTAATGCCAATACTTTCTAAAGAAGTAGAACTATTATTCTCACAACTTCAGCATTTTGTAATGGAAAAAGGACTTTTTCGTGTAGCCGAAGTAATAGCTATGAATGATATTTCTTATTTACAGTTGTCACGTATTTCAACACGTTCAGCACTTCCTCAAAACAAATTTAGATTTGTCGAAGATGCAGAGCGTTATCTTGATGAACTGGTAGAAGCTAAAAAAGAATAACTCAAATAACTTGCACAACACAAAGACTACTATTTTTTTTATAAAAAGAGTGTTCGTCAGATAAATTGAATCCTCAATCTTTAAAAATAGAAAAATTACACCAACAGGCACAATTATATTTGATGGAAAACGGTTTGTTTCAAGTTGCCGAATTAGTTTCTCCAAACGATATTGCAAATTATCAAGCATGTAGAATTGTAGAAAAAACGCAAATGTCAAATCACAAATTTACCTCCTTGAAAGAGGCTAAAAAATATCTGGATAAATTGGAACAAGAGAATAAATAAAAGCTATCTTTGTCAGTCCGACAAAATAGAGTTTTTTGATTAAAGAGAATAATTATTTATGAAGAAAAAAGTATCAGATAATCCATATTATAGCTTAGAAGTAGATTATTCAAAGAATAGAGTTTATCTAACCATACTCAAAAAATGGAGAGAGGAAGAGGATTTTTCTAGTTTTATTGAGGAATGGCAGGAAGTAATTAGCAAAATTACGATTGATTTTACGCTTATTTGTGATTTTCGTCTGATGCCTGTTTTGTCTGTTCAAATGGTTGAACTTTTTGAGGGAATGCAAGAATATGTAACTAGAAATGGTCTTTGTCATTTAGCAGAAATTGGAGCAGAAGACGACATTCCAAACCTTCAATTAGCACGCATTTCCGAACGCTCAAAAGTTCCTATGAAAAGATTCAAGACATTCAAACTAGCTGATAGATATTTGGATAGATTTTTAAAAGGATGTGGGTAAAACAAATATAGAAGTTAGATTTTAACTATTCTTAGTGTAGCACTTTTATTCTATTCTATTCTTAGTTTTGTAATTTTGTAAAAAATTTACTTCTGCTTGTTTGCTTGATTTTACTAATTCCTGTACTACTTAATTATTTATGTTAAAGAATTATCGCATTTTTTTTTGGTTGCGTCTTTGGATATTTTGGTTATTTTACTTCACGCTGCATCGTATAGTTTTCTTTTTTTATAATAAATCTGTTTTTGATCAATATTCCGTTTCGGAGCAACTGCAAGGGTTTTGGGAAGCTATTCATTTAGATTTTTCTACAGCAGGTTATTTAATTACTATTCCAACTTTATTATTAATTTTTTATATTTTTTCTGTAAAATTTATTGATAAGCTCAATTACTTACTAATTGCACTAATAGGAATAATTAGTGTTTCAGATACATTACTTTATCACGAATGGGGATACAAATTGAATGCGTATGCACTTTCATTTTTGTTTTATCCTGCTCAAATGATGGCTTCTGTTACTATTTATCAGTTGTTTTTAGCTACAGTTTTGGAAATTAGTTTAATTGGTTTTGGTATTTTTTTATACCGCTTTGTTACAAGAATTGGAATAAAGAAGGAAAATAAATATCAATTTGAGAAATTTGATTTTAAGAAGAATAAGTTTTATCCCCTATTGTATGGAATAATCAGTCTTTTTGTGGCTGCTCTTACTTTTTTGGCAATTCGTGGAAATACAGGACTTGCACCCATCAATCAAAGCGCATCATATTATTCTATACATGCACCTCTCAATCATTTGGCAACGAATACTTCTTGGAACTTGTTGTTTTCAGTTTTGAAAGCAAACAATGCCAGTCAGCAAGGAGGTACTAATTATTTTGACGATAAAACAGTTCAGCAGAATTTAAGAAAGATTTATAAATCCAATCCAGCAGAACACCAAAAGATACTTACTACTAAGCGTCCGAACATAATTTTGGTAATTTTGGAAAGTTATACGTCTGATGTAGTAGAAACACTAGGAGGTGAGAAAGGAATTGCTCCTCATTTTTCTCAACTAACAAGAGAAGGTTTATTATTTGATAATATTTATTCTACTGCCGACCGAACTGACAAAGGACTTGTAGGAATATTAAGTGGTTATCCTACTCAAACGCATTCTTCTATCATAAAAGAACCACAAAAGTTTGAAAAACTTCCTGCTCTGCCTTCCGTTTTCAAAGAAAAACAATATTCTACATCTGTTTATTATGGAGGGGAATCTGAATATGCAAATTTTAAAGCCTATTGGCATCAAGCAGGTTTTGATAAAATAATAGACCAAAATCAATTTGAAGAAAAAGATAAAAATTCAAAATGGGGAGCGCACGATCATATCGTTTTTGGAAAAGTAATTGAAGATTTGAATAATTTTACTAAAACAAATACTCAAAAAATTCCTTTTTTTACAACGGTCTTGACATTAAGTTGTCATGAGCCTTTCGAAACGCCTATCGAAACGCCTTATGATCAAGCTGCTCAAGGAATAAGCATAACAGAAACTGACAAAGGTAATCAAGAAGCAAATCAATTTAGAAAAGCTGCCTATTATGCCGATTGGAGTGTAAATAAATTTATGACAGAAGCCAAAAAACAGACTTGGTACAACGAAACACTATTTATTTTTGTAGCTGACCACGGACATCGTTTGCCAAAATTATATAAAGACACACACCAAACTGAAAAATATAGAATTCCTTTATTGTTTTATGGAAATGTAATTTCAAAAGAATTTTTACAAGACAACAATAATACAGTAACTCAAATTGGTTCGCATACAGATATTGCAACTACTCTTTTAGAACAATTAGAGATAAAAAACTCTCAATTTGAATGGGGAAAAGATTTACTGAATCCATCTTCAAAACAGTTTGCTTTTTATTGTTACGATGAAGGAATGACTTGGATTGTTCCTAATGGCTCCCTACGCTATACAGAAATTACAAAAGATGTACAAGTCAAAACAGAAAAAGTAAGTAAAGAATTAATTTTGAATGAATTGCCGTTTGCAAAAAGTTATCTTCAAGCACTTCTGGAAGATTATGCAAAAAAGTAGGTGCTAGTTACCAGTAAGTAGCAAACAGTTAATTTCAATGAGTTTGATTTTTCGTTTCCTATTCTCCATTTCCTAATCTCCCTTCCCTAATCATTAAAAAAAACAAAAAATCTCTCAAAAAATCTGTACCTTTGCAAGCTATGAAGAAACCTTACTTAGTTGGTATTACAGGAGGAAGTGGTTCTGGCAAAACCTACTTTTTGAATCGTTTATTGAAGAGCATAAATCCAGATGATGTATGCCTGATTTCGCAAGATAATTATTATCGACCTAGAGAAGAACAACCTATAGATGAAAATGGAGTGTCTAATTTTGATACACCAGAATCTATTGACCATCAGCAATTTAGTAAAGATATTGAAGACCTTTGCGCTGGTAAAATGGTCTATAAAGAAGAATATACATTCAATAATCCGAACGTAATTCCGAAGCAATTGGTATTCGAACCAAAGCCGATTATTATTGTAGAAGGTCTTTTCGTATTTTATCACAAGACAATTTCTGATTTATTAGATTTGAAATTGTTTGTGGAAGCAACCGATCCAGTTAAGATAAAAAGGCGAATCATGAGAGATAATAAAGAGCGTGGTTATGATTTGGAAGACGTTCTTTATAGGTATGTAATGCACGTTTCGCCAGCTTATGAGCGTTATGTTCGTCCTTACAAAGAAAATACTGATATTATTGTTCCTAATAATCATTCTTGCGATATTGCACTTGAAGTAGTGATTAATCATTTGAAAAAGAAACTACATCTTCTTCCCCTACCCTCTACTCCTAAAACAAAGGCTCAACCTACAGATAAATAAAAAGTACGTAATAAGTAATTCTAAAATCAAATAAATCAAATGGCAGACAAATTTGCAGTTATCGGACTAGGACATTTTGGCTATGCAGTAGCACGAAATTTAGCAGCAAGAGGTGCAGAAGTACTTGCCATAGATAGAGATATCGAAAAGAGTAGAATCCATAAAAGATGATGTCGCTTATGCTGTTGCGCTTGATGCGACAGATATAAAAGCTCTTAGCTCGCAAAATGTAGCTGATATGGATGCCGTTTTGGTAGCTATTGGAGAAAATATTGAAGGACTTTTACTTACAACCGTTCAGCTTCTAGAGCTAGGTGTAAAGCGAATTATTGCTCGTGCAATGGCAGACCAACAGCGTTTGATTTTGGAAAAATTAGGTGTAAAAGAAATCCTTTCGCCAGAAGATGAAGTTGGAAAGTTAGTTGCCGAAAAGTTGCTAAACCCTAATATGAAGGCATTTTTGCCACTTCCAGATAATTTTTCAATTGTCGAAATTCAAGCTCCCAGAAGAATTGTAAACAAAAAAATAGGACAAGTTCGTTTTACAGATAATTATGCACTTGATTTAATAACTATAAAAAGAGTTTATGAAGAATACCACGAAGGGCGCAAACTTTTTGCCGAACACTTAATTAACAGACCAACAAACGACATTGCCATCGAACAATCTGATGTACTTATCGTTTTGGGTAAATCAAACGACGTAGAGAAATTTGTAGAACTAAACCGTTGATCAGTTACCAGTAAGTAGTAACCAGTAATCAGTTAATTTCAAATGCAGTTTCATGTGTATTTACCAATTTCTATTTCCTAATCTCTAATTCCTACAATGAAATTATTCTTTCCTCTCCTTATTCTTCTCATTTTACTACAAAGTTGCGATGCTTTTACAGACAAAAGAGCTGTTTCGAAAGAAGAGTTTTATGAATTAAAAGACAACGTAACTATTACAAAAGTGACAGAAGGACAAATATTAGAAAATGCTACTCCAAAGGCGCAAAATATTTACAAAAAGATTAAAAATAAAAAAGAAGTAGTAATTGAATTTTTAGAATCGAATAATGATAATCAAAACAAACTTTATCAGCTTTTAGAGTTGGATAGCTCAGAGATAGAAATTATCGAAGAAATAAGTTTTTATAAAGATGCTTCTAAGATAAATTACGACGAAGAAAAACAGATTTTTGAAGCCTATCAAAATATAGAAGACACAACATTCTACCAAGAAAATCTACAACTTCTTCATGGAAAAGAAAAAATACTTTATAATTACCCAAGTTTTAATTCTACAGAAAATAAGTTTGAAGGAATTTGGAGCATTCTCTTGAGTCAAAAAGCAGTTATTCGCTCTTTAAAAAAGAAAAAGTAAAAAGCAATTTTCAACTGTTTGAAAAAACACAATGTTATTTTTCCATAGCACAGGGTTTGCAAACCCTGTGCTATGGAAAAATGTTATTCTTAAATGATTTGAATAAGAATCATTTTATCCCTCACAATAATTTTGACAAACTCTGCTATGAAAACAAATAATTCAGACCTAAAAAATTTAGATATAAAACTAGACACTATCGAAGAAGCAATTGCTGATATGAAAGCTGGCAAATTCGTAATCGTAGTAGATGATGAAGATAGAGAAAACGAAGGCGATTTTATTTGTGCAGCCGAATGTATCACACCTGAAATGGTAAATTTTGTACTAAAAGAAGCTCGTGGAGTGCTTTGTATGGCACTTACGCAAGAACGCTGTGATGAGCTTGGAATTAATTTGATGGTAGGAAAAAATACTGATCCAAAACAAACTGCTTTTACAGTTACCGTTGATTTACTAGGACATGGTTGTACGACAGGCGTTTCAACACACGATAGAGCTGCAACTATAAAAGCCATTACAAATCCGAATATGAAACCTGAAGACTTTGGACGACCGGGGCATATTAATCCACTTAAAGCTAGAGAAGGTGGTGTTTTACGTCGTGCAGGACATACAGAAGCTGCCGTCAATTTATCAAAACTAGCAGGTTTTCAGCCGATTGGTGTTTTGATAGAAGTAATGGACGATGATGGTTCAATGGCTAGATTGCCAAAACTTAGAGAAGTAGCAGATAAATTTGATATGAAACTTATCACTATCAAAGATTTGATCCAGTACCGACTTACTCATGATACACTCATAAACAAAGAGGTTGAAGTAAAAATGCCTACCAAATGGGGAGATTTTCAACTTCACGCCTACACACAATTAGATACAGGAGATAATCATTTGGCACTTGTAAAAGGAGATTGGGAAAAAGACGAGGCTGTTTTGGTTCGTGTTCATTCGTCTTGTGTAACGGGTGATATTTTGGGTTCGTTGCGTTGTGATTGTGGCGATCAGCTTCAACAAGCGATGAGTTTTGTAGAACAGGAAGGGAAAGGAGTTGTTTTGTATATGAATCAAGAAGGAAGAGGAATTGGACTTATAAACAAACTCAAAGCTTACAAATTGCAGGAAGAAGGCTACGATACCGTAGAAGCGAACGAAAAACTAGGTTTCAAAATGGACGCTAGAGATTACGGAGTAGGAGCGCAAATTTTGAGAGATTTGGGAGTAAGTAAAATTAAACTTATTTCAAATAATCCTAAAAAACGTGTTGGTCTTATCGGTTATGGTTTGGAAATAGTGGATAATGTAGCCATTGAAATAAAATCAAATCCTCATAATGAAAAGTATCTTACTACGAAAAGAGATAAGTTAGGACATGAGATTTTGAAGGGGAAGTAATTTATTTAATTATGATTTAAAAACTATTTTTCGTCCTATATAAAAGTCTATGTTTTTATTTACCATCTGTTCGTAGTATCACACTACGAACAGATGGAATAGATGGAGTTGCATTGTTTTTATAATTACATACGACTAGGCATTTCAATTCCCAAAAGTTTTCCTGCGTGTTTTAGCGTTTTGGCAGTTGCATCAGAAAGGGCTACACGTAATGACTTTTTAGCTTCGTTTTCTTCTCCAAAAATTGGAAGTTCGGCATATAATTTACTGTACTGTTTTGCCAAATCGTACATGTAATTAGCCACCGATGAAGGGGCATAATTTTGAGCAGCTTCACTCAAATAATTTGGATAATCTGAAAGCAAACGGATTAATTCTTCTTCTGTGTTTTCTAATTCGTCTAAAGTTTCGAAAAGAAGTAGATGTGTGCGAAATGTTATTTTCGTTTGCTCTACGTAAAACAGCCGAAATTTTGGCGTGTGTGTATTGCAAATAAACTCCACTATTTCCTTGAAAATCAATAGAATCAGCAGGGTTAAAAAGCATTTTCTTTTTAGGCTCTACTCTCAAAAGGTAATATTTCAATGCACCTAAAGCCAACATTTTATATAAATTTTCGGCTTCTTCTTCCGAAAAATCATCAATTTTTCCTACTTCTTGTGTTCTCTCTCTTGCCATCGCAACCATATCAGCAACCAGTTCATCGGCATCTACGACAGTTCCCTCTCTTGATTTCATTTTTCCGTCTGGCAATTCTACCATTCCGTAAGAAAGATGATACATTCCGTCGGCATACGAACGTCCTAATTTTTTGAGTATCAAAAACAAAACTTTAAAGTGATAATCTTGCTCATTTCCAACTACATAAACTGATTTTTGCATCGGAAAATCTTTGTACTTCAAATCTGCTGTTCCAATATCTTGAGTCATATAAACGGAAGTTCCGTCGCCACGTAAAACAAGTTTTTCATCTAAACCGTCTTCTGTCAAATCTATCCAAACCGAACCATCTTCTTTTTTGAAGAAAACATTTTTTTCTAATCCTTCATTAATGATGTCTTTTCCTAAAAGATAAGTATCTGATTCGTAATAAAATTTATCAAATTCTACTCCGATACTTTTATAGGTTGCATCAAATCCTTCATACACCCAGCCGTTCATTTTTTTCCAAAGGTCGGTTGTTTCTTTGTCGCCTTGTTCCCATTTTAAAAGCATTTGCTGTGCTTCCTTCAAAATTGGAGCTTCTTTTTCGGCTTTTTCTTGTGTCATTCCTTCACTTTCTCCTGCTTCAACTAACTGTTTTACTTCGTTTTTGAACAAATCATTAAACTTCACATAGTAATTTCCTACCATTTTATCGCCTTTTATTCCTAACTCTTTTGGCGTTTTTCCTTCTCCGTGTTTTTGGTAAGCAAGCATTGATTTACAGATATGGATTCCTCTATCATTTACAAGATTTACCTTCATTACCTCACTACCATTTGCAGCCATAATTTCGGAAACCGAATACCCTAAAAAGTTATTACGAAGGTGTCCTAAGTGTAAAGGTTTGTTTGTATTTGGAGAAGAATATTCTACCATTACTTTTTCGTCCTTTTTCTTAATGTTTTCCCAAACAGGTTTGTCATTGAGATTAGCAAGCATTTTTATCCAGACAGATTGTTCTAAGGCAAGATTTAAAAAACCTTTTACAACATTAAAATCTTTTATGATTTTTACATTTTCTTTTAAATACTCTCCTAAAAGAGTAGCTGTTTCATCTGGTCGTTTGCTCGTAATTTTTCCATACGGAAAGGTAACGAACGTATAACTGCCCTCAAATTCTTTGCGAGTTTGTTGGAAAGCAATATCTTTTAAGGGTAAAGTATGATTGAAAAGTGATTGAAAGGCGTTTTGAATCTCTTTTTGGAGTTGTTGAACTATCATAGGAGCAATTAAAAATTACGGATTTACGAATTTAACTTTTTGATTACCAATAAATTAATAATTCAAAAATAATATTTTATTTGATTTACATTCTATAGCCAAATGTAAAAAAATTCTAAGAATTTTATTTTTTTGATTAATTTACAAAGTTGCATAATTTGTAGCAAAAAAGCGAAAGAAAATATTAGTTCGCAATGACATTTTGAGTAAAAAGACAAATAAATTCAACTTTTTTCAAAACATTTTCTATAAAGAATGGTAATAAAATTGCTTTAATGTTAAATTAACGTTACATTAACTTTAATGAATTATGAATCTTAAAATAGAAAAGTATGAAATCTAAAATTTTAAATTATGCTATAGTAAATAAATATCCTTTGTTATGCTTTATTGTAGGTGTTGTTTCTGTAGGAGTGGGAATGTCTCAAAATCTAATGAGGAAAGAAATATTGGTAATGGCTTCTGTTTTTGGAGGTCTGACTCTTCTTACGATAGCAGGAATTTATTTTACTCGTTATTATGTAGTAAAAAATATAGCCGAAACGTTAGCAGAACAAAAACAAATACCTATTACTGTTGAGGATGCAGATATAATTTCGTTTGTATATAAAGAAAAAAAATACAAAATTAATTTGTATTCAAGTAGAGGTACTACATTTGCATTATTTTACCAAAATGAAAAATTAATATACAATAAAGCTATTACTTATAAAAATGAAAGTTTATCAAAAATACTTTATTTATTGGATACTGATAAACCTTTATCGAAAAAAGAAACATCAATATAAAGTAAAGAGCAAATGGCTTTAAGACAAATGTTTGTTTTACAGAACAAAGCTTATACATTCTCAAATGTATAGGCTTTTTTTATAATATTTGCTATATATTGCAGAGTGGAAGTTAGTTTTTAATTATTAAAATAATAATAATTGTAACATAAACCTTTTTATCGCAATCCTTATTGTAATGGAAATTGGTTTTTAATTGACTTCTGAGCAACTTATGGATCGCATTAAAAGTCGCAATCCTTATTGTAATGGAAATTGGTTTTTAATATTTAAAGCTAAAGGATATGAAACTGTTTTGTACAAAGTCGCAATCCTTATTGTAATGGAAATTGGTTTTTAATATTTTCATATAATTTGCAATTAGATAATTTGATTTTAGTCGCAATCCTTATTGTAATGGAAATTGGTTTTTAATCAGAATCATCAACAGACGATTTACCATTTTAAAAATTGTAGCAATCCTTATTGTAATGGAAATTGGTTTTTAATCTTCTTTATAAAAAGATTCTGGATTTGTAATTTCATTGTCGCAATCCTTATTGTAATGGAAATTGGTTTTTAATTCAGTTGTGAGTAATTTCCTGTTCATGGTGTAAAATGTCGCAATCCTTATTGTAATGGAAATTGGTTTTTAATGGGATAACCAACTTTGCTCCAAAGGTAGAGGGGGTTGTCGCAATCCTTATTGTAATGGAAATTGGTTTTTAATAATAATGATAAAAATTATGAAGCCACAAAATAATTTTCAGTCGCAATCCTTATTGTAATGGAAATTGGTTTTTAATCCTTCTATTCAACTTTGTTCACAGGAAATACATCAAGTCGCAATCCTTATTGTAATGGAAATTGGTTTTTAATGATTTACCACTTTCTATTAATTTGTATCTCAATAAAGTCGCAATCCTTATTGTAATGGAAATTGGTTTTTAATTAATATACGAGCATTACTCAGGAGACCCTAGAGACCCGTCGCAATCCTTATTGTAATGGAAATTGGTTTTTAATGAGGTTGATAGTACAAAACGAACTTCTCCAAACATTTGTCGCAATCCTTATTGTAATGGAAATTGGTTTTTAATAGAATATCAATTTTATACCAAATTAGAGAGTTAATTATGTCGCAATCCTTATTGTAATGGAAATTGGTTTTTAATAAGATTTTGTTAAATAAGATTTAATAGCTCCTATAACGTCGCAATCCTTATTGTAATGGAAATTGGTTTTTAATGAAGAATAGAAAAACATTAATTACAGGACTAAACAATGTCGCAATCCTTATTGTAATGGAAATTGGTTTTTAATTAGTCAACACAAACAGTAAGATTAATATGTATTTCAGTCGCAATCTTTATTGTAATGGAAATTGGTTTTTAATTTTTTAGTGTTTAGATTAAAGTGCAATTACTGGTCGCAATCCTTATTGTAATGGAAATTGGTTTTTAATGTAGTTTTACATCATAGGCAGCAACATAACAAGGTCGCAATCCTTATTGTAATGGAAATTGGTTTTTAATTTCTTCTCCTTCTCCCCTTAATGTAAATAACAAATGTCGCAATCCTTATTGTAATGGAAATTGGTTTTTAATGGATTTGATTTATATCAATATATAAGAGAGAAATCTGTCGCAATCCTTATTGTAATGGAAATTGGTTTTTAATTTAGAATCTAAAAGATTATCATAGAAAGTATCTAACGTCGCAATCCTTATTGTAATGGAAATTGGTTTTTAATATAAGAATAGTAAGAACTTGTTTAAATGGAGTAATCGTCGCAATCCTTATTGTAATGGAAATTGGTTTTTAATACAGTCATCAAATTACCCTCTTCATCTCTACGAGTCGCAATCCTTATTGTAATGGAAATTGGTTTTTAATTCAAGTTTGTTCTCATAAGCATGGTTAAGAGAATTTGTCGCAATCCTTATTGTAATGGAAATTGGTTTTTAATAAGAACTATACAATTTGGGAAACTATAATCAAGCTGTCGCAATCCTTATTGTAATGGAAATTGGTTTTTAATGGATGTTATAAGTTTATAACCCTTGTAAATTTGAAAGTCGCAATCCTTATTGTAATGGAAATTGGTTTTTAATTGATGTTTGAGGTGTAGGAATGTTTTGGTTTTGATTAGTCGCAATCCTTATTGTAATGGAAATTGGTTTTTAATTTATTTTTATTTTGGCTTACTATGTTGGTAAGTCAAATGTCGCAATCCTTATTGTAATGGAAATTGGTTTTTAATTTATTTTTATTTTGGCTTACTATGTTGGTAAGTCAAATGTCGCAATCCTTATTGTAATGGAAATTGGTTTTTAATATTTGCGAGAATCAGCAGCAAGAAATCAGATCTTTAGTCGCAATCCTTATTGTAATGGAAATTGGTTTTTAATATTCCTAATTCACAAACCAAATCGTTAATAAAAACAAGTCGCAATCCTTATTGTAATGGAAATTGGTTTTTAATGTCTTTATTTTCATCTAACCACGTTTTGAAGTAAGTCGCAATCCTTATTGTAATGGAAATTGGTTTTTAATATTTTATCTTGTTTTTTTATTTTTTATAATTGTCTTGTCGCAATCCTTATTGTAATGGAAATTGGTTTTTAATTGTAAAGGCGTAAATTAAAATAATTTGAAAATAAGTCGCAATCCTTATTGTAATGGAAATTGGTTTTTAATCGTGATTTATTCTAATAGAACGCAAAAAACTATTAGGGTCGCAATCCTTATTGTAATGGAAATTGGTTTTTAATCGAAGAATTTACCTATCATATACGAGAAATTAAGTCGCAATCCTTATTGTAATGGAAATTGGTTTTTAATCGTATATGTTACGATACGCATTCAGATTATACAGTCGCAATCCTTATTGTAATGGAAATTGGTTTTTAATCTAACTTGGAAATGTTAAGCAATAGTGAAAACTATAGTCGCAATCCTTATTGTAATGGAAATTGGTTTTTAATCTTTAGCTAATGTACTATCAAACTCTAAAGCATAAGGTCGCAATCCTTATTGTAATGGAAATTGGTTTTTAATCTTCTTTATAAAAAGATTCTGGATTTGTAATTTCATTGTCGCAATCCTTATTGTAATGGAAATTGGTTTTTAATGGGATAACCAACTTTGCTCCAAAGGTAGAGGGGGTTGTCGCAATCCTTATTGTAATGGAAATTGGTTTTTAATGGTCTATTAAAGGATGTCCTACTTCCTATTGAAAGTCGCAATCCTTATTGTAATGGAAATTGGTTTTTAATAAAAATTGGAGAAGGTGTTAGAAATAGGGAGGGCGTCGCAATCCTTATTGTAATGGAAATTGGTTTTTAATGTTCGGGCGAACAGGAAAACGAACAACTAAGCAAGTCGCAATCCTTATTGTAATGGAAATTGGTTTTTAATTCTTGGGTCAGATAAAGAAGTTATGAACGATTTAATGTCGCAATCCTTATTGTAATGGAAATTGGTTTTTAATAGAATATTTGTTAGTGTTAAGCTCTACTGCATTACTACCATGTCGCAATCCTTATTGTAATGGAAATTGGTTTTTAATCTTTAGTTGGCAAGACAGTTAGGATACCTCAAAATGGTCGCAATCCTTATTGTAATGGAAATTGGTTTTTAATGATATAACGTGTCTACGAGAGTGAGGATTATTAATAGTCGCAATCCTTATTGTAATGGAAATTGGTTTTTAATGGCCTTTTAATATTTTGTCATCAGATTCTCTTTTAAGTCGCAATCCTTATTGTAATGGAAATTGGTTTTTAATCAAAATGTCCACGCAAACCTTTCCCTTGCACATCGATGGTCGCAATCCTTATTGTAATGGAAATTGGTTTTTAATAAGATACAATAGTAGCTTTAAACTTAATCACAGGTACGTCGCAATCCTTATTGTAATGGAAATTGGTTTTTAATTCAGTTTAGGACGTGCATTAGCACAACAAGCATTAGCAGTCGCAATCCTTATTGTAATGGAAATTGGTTTTTAATCTTTTTGTTCAACTTGTAGTTGTCTACAGCCGAAGGGTCGCAATCCTTATTGTAATGGAAATTGGTTTTTAATCCAATCCCCAATCCCCAATCCCCAATCCCCAATTAATGTCGCAATCCTTATTGTAATGGAAATTGGTTTTTAATAGCAAAACGACGGTAAAAGTACATTTTGTGAGTTTTTGTGGTCGCAATCCTTATTGTAATGGAAATTGGTTTTTAATTGACAGTAGCTGCAGGGCAAGAACTTAGTAAGCTGTCGCAATCCTTATTGTAATGGAAATTGGTTTTTAATCTTACAGCTGAAGAAATAGAAGAAATTGGGTATACGTCGCAATCCTTATTGTAATGGAAATTGGTTTTTAATGCGTCCTCTAACTCATATTATTTGAGTTGGGAATTGGTCGCAATCCTTATTGTAATGGAAATTGGTTTTTAATTCTTTTTAGGGGTTCTTTCATCCAAAATTCTATAGTCGCAATCCTTATTGTAATGGAAATTGGTTTTTAATATAGAGTCTTCATGACTTTCGCCCAACGAAGAAAAGTCGCAATCCTTATTGTAATGGAAATTGGTTTTTAATACAATTGAAGGTATTAAAATATTTGGGAGTCCTTATAGTCGCAATCCTTATTGTAATGGAAATTGGTTTTTAATAATACTATAAGTGCAACAGAGCTTCTGAGTTATATAAGTCGCAATCCTTATTGTAATGGAAATTGGTTTTTAATTGGATTAACCTCAGAATCTACAATAGTAATAATATCAAGTCGCAATCCTTATTGTAATGGAAATTGGTTTTTAATTTAATTCGCTAACACGATCTTATCTAAAAAAGTAGTCGCAATCCTTATTGTAATGGAAATTGGTTTTTAATGCTGATTACTCTTACAGTTTTATATGGAGTATTTGACCGTCGCAATCCTTATTGTAATGGAAATTGGTTTTTAATAAGAAAACTCAATAGTGTAATCTTCCTTAGCAAACGTCGCAATCCTTATTGTAATGGAAATTGGTTTTTAATCATATGTGGTAACTTCTGCGAAATCTAAACAAAACCCTGTCGCAATCCTTATTGTAATGGAAATTGGTTTTTAATTAAATTGATGGATGAGTTAGGTATCCTCTCTAGTCGCAATCCTTATTGTAATGGAAATTGGTTTTTAATTAAATGAGACAGTTCTCTTTTATCTTTTATAAACGTGGTCGCAATCCTTATTGTAATGGAAATTGGTTTTTAATTGGTACAACTAACACTAATTTTGTTTGATTCATACTGTCGCAATCCTTATTGTAATGGAAATTGGTTTTTAATTTTATTATCAAAACAAAAAGCTTTCTTTTTATAGCGTCGCAATCCTTATTGTAATGGAAATTGGTTTTTAATCCCTCACAGCTATCTTAGAAAGGATTTTAAAGGAATTGTCGCAATCCTTATTGTAATGGAAATTGGTTTTTAATCCATAGCACGACATTTTGACAAAAATAAAGAAAATTAATTACTAATCAGCCTTATTTTCATTTAAACCTACTTTTTAAATTTCTAAATCTTCTCAAAAATACATTCTAAAAATCAATTTTCAAAATATAAATCAGTATTTGTATATATTCCAAAATTCTAAAAACTCGTTTTTAGCACATTTTCAAAAAATAAGTATTTTCTTATCTTCTACCGAATCCAAAAAAGCCGTATTATTTCCTATCATATACGTGTTCTTCAACGTCTGTTTCGAAATCGGCATAAACAAAATTGTATCATCGTTATCATATTCATCCTGAATTTGCTGCAAATAATCCTTTATTTCGTGATATTTCTGAATACTCGTCTTTGCCATAAAAATAGACTTCTGAACACGACGACAACCTCGCTCTTCCAAATGTTTGGAAATGTGAGTTCTTATCCTATCTTCCGAAATATCATACAAAATTAAATACGTCATAGTTGAATAAATTTAGAAGGTAGAATTCAGATTCTAGAATCAAATATAACTCCCTTTAAAAAGCATTAATAAACAAATAAAAAAATCTTATAGCACGATAATAGGTAGTTTGTGTCCTTCTCAATCTGCTTAGCAATAAGAATTAAATAAAAAGCTATTTTTAAAGTTATAACTAATTGATATTCAATTGATTAAATCTATAATTAATCCTTACAAAACTTTCTTAATTACCATTACAATCAACAAAAAAAGTAAGATTACGACCAAACACATTACAAAAGGAATAAAAAAATCCAAAACCTCAAACCTGTTAGTTGGCGCACTAACAATTCCCTGTTGTTGCCGATTATCTTCTCTCCATTCCTCCAACTCCTGTTTCTCTTTTTCTATCAATGAATTTTCATTTCCATCTTTTTCCTTCTTTCCATCATACAAAATGGGCAGCGTTTCGGTTACCTCTTTTGCAATGCCTTTCGCTATCCGTCTGGCTTCTTCTGGCGTAATTTGAATCAAATCCGAATCTGGAATCGCTGGCAAATCACTTGCATATCGCTGATAAATACTCACATCGGCATACAACCAAAATTTTACTCCTTTGTGGTTCGAACAAGCACCTGCACCTGTTATATTTTGTTCGAACTCCATCTCTACAAATACAACCTACTCGCTGTATTTGTCCCCTATCCTGTGCAAAAACAGATGAAGAAATTGATAAATTAATGACTAAACCAAAAAACAATAACACCAAACAAAAACCAACTAAATTGTAATTTTTCATGTAAATTTTGAATTGATAGAAGTAAAAATAAGCTAAAAAATTAATTCTCTTTCCATAAGTAATTTCATCGAAATTCCCCATTCCCCAGTATTTGCATTTGAAATTCCCCATTCCCCATTCTCTCGCCCCACGCCCCAGTATTTTCATTTGAAATTCCCCCATTCCCCAATCTCTCGCCCCACGCCCCAGTATTTGCATTAGAAATTCCTCCATTCCCCAATCTCTCGCCCCTCGCCCCTAGTATTTGCATTAGAAATTCCCCTATTCCCCATTCTCTCGCCCCACGCCCCAGTATTTTCATTTGAAATTCCCCCACATTCCCCAATCTCTCGCCCCACGTCCCAATATTTGCATTTCACTCACTAAGACCCATAAAAAGCTGCGCCAAACTCTGTGCATCTAACTGAATATGATGCAACCGACTTCGCTTTACATTCTTTTGTGGAATTACTTCGTGCAAATAATCGTGCAATGCTTTTACAAATTTTCGCTTACCATTTCCGTGCAACCAAACGCCTTGTTCTCCTTTCGGAATAAAATCTTTCTCTTCAAAAGAGTAACTCTGACACATACGAAAAGCAACCGTATCAACCCAAATTCTGTATTTTTCAATTAAATCAAATGCCAAAGTAGGCGTACTATTATACTGGTCGGCGTGTAAAATTCCAAGCGATGGGTCAAGTCCTGCACGAATAAGTGCGCCCTGTACATAGCCATACATCATACCATAACCATAATTAAAAAGACAATTAAATTTATCTCTTGCTGGTCGCATACTCCGATTTTCAAAGTAATAACTGTGTGGTAACGAATACGCAAGAGCTTGAAAATAAATGCGAGAAATACTGCCTTCATGTCCACGAAAAGAATCTTTCCAAGTGTCTTCTTTTTTCTTAATTCGCTTTACAGAAATGGCTTGTAGGTTTTCTTGAATTTTATTCATTTGTTCAATCGCATCAGCCAGCCGTCTTTTTGTCGTTTCTCCATTTGGCAAAACACCATAACTAATCTGATGCAGAAACGCAATTTGATTGCTAATTTTTTCTATCAGTGTCATTTTTATCCATTGAATCGGTTTTGAATGGGTAGAATAAATGGCTTGATTACGACGAATAAGAGGAGTAGAACCAAATTTATTATTCCAAATCCTACCTTTTGCACTTCCATGATAATCGGTAAAAATGATTTCTATTTGATGAGAAAGTGCAAACAAAATAACGTCGGTAGTCAATAATGTTCCCTTTGCCAAAAAAATAGTATCAATATCTTCTGCCGAAATCCGTTGAATATCATTTTCTGTTTTTATCTCAAACATATTTTGGCTGCGTTTCAAATATGTTCCCTTTGTATGAATGACTATTTGCATTATTTGTGTAAGTAATTTTATAAAGTGATAATGTAAATAAAACCCTAAGGGTCTTAAAGACCCTTAGGGTTTAGATTTATTTAAACAAAGAAATAACAAAAACTAAAATTGCTGCCATCACAAAATCAACAATATATCCACAGATAGCCCAAGCAAATAGAAAAACCAGAACGCCTCCAAAACTTTTTGGTTCTGCAATATTCCACGCCATAAATCCCGAACCAAGCCAAGAACAAACAGTAGCGATAACAAACAAAAGACCAGCAGCACCATTTTCTGATGAATTACTCATACTAGTAAAAGATTAAAGTGTAAATAAATAATATAAAAGAACACTACTAATTACTTGAAAATTGAGCAAAAAGATACGTTTTATTTCATTTCAAGAAACGCTATGAAATGTTTTGAAATAAAATGAAACAAAATAGTTATCAACAAAAAAAATAAAATTAAAAGTAAACATTTGATATGTAATTTCGTAGATTAAGACTTGTTATGAAAATACTAATCTACTCTTAACCCTATATTTGCTATGCTAGAAAAAAATCATCTTCGCTTCAAAAAGGCAATGGATTTCATGAAAAATGAAATGAATTATACCTATACAGATATTGTATTAAAATTAGAAAACCATAAACAAAAAATAAAAGATAAAAGATATATTCCAGGTACTTCTAGGGGACAATTAAACAAACATTACAAAACTCCCGAACAAAATCCTGTGCGTAAAGTCCTGATTACTTTTGTAGAGAGTTACCTCAACTCTTTACGAATAACTTGGAACGAACAATCAAAAAATTATCAATATGAAGAAGGCGTAACTATTGAAGATAGTTTTGAACTAAAGAAACCCTTCAAAAACGTAAAAGGAGTATATCAAATGTATCATTTATCTCATTTTGGTGACACTATTCTCAAAAACATTATTCGCATTAGTGAAGACGGAGAAGTTTGTATTGATGCCTATAGTGCTTGCAGGCACAGAGGGGAAGCCGAAATTTTTAAGGGAAGTTTTTTATCTATTCAGATGCACACGCTTATTCATCCAGATGGAGAAGAGGAAAAATTTTATTATCATATTTTTGCCAATCTTGACGGAAATATGCAAAATGGAGAGATTTTCCATTTTTTCGGAATATCCACAACTGTTTCCATTACCAACGAAGCAATGGCAAATAAAAGGGTTTTTGTAAAATTATCTGACGATGAAAATCAGCAAAATGAAGAATGGTTTCACGAACTGATTTACACAGATAATCAAGATGATATAGAAAAACTAAATGAATCTAAAGCAGGAAGAATAGCAGACTTTTTAACTGAAAATTCTAGCTTGATTATTAAAGAAAAAACAAATCAAAAAATGAGATAAAAACAAGCAGAAACGAAATGAAACAAAGAAACATGAAAGCGTAAACGACTTATATTTAACTTTTTAACCAAACAAAAAAGACTATTGCTATAAAGTAATAGTCTTTTTTGTTTTATTTTATTTCCAAATGTTTTTTTATGTTTTTTGAAATGATATAATAAACGAACTTTACTTTATTTTTAAGCGTAATAGTAGTAGTTTTGTAACATAAAGTAATCGTAAAAGTGTTTCATTCTGTAGCTTACTCTTTAGAGTGAGAAGCGTACCAAGTAGTCATTGTAGTTCAAAATGTAGAAGTACCAATAAAAACATACACAAAAATCTATTCTTAAATAACATTTTATTACCAAAAATTTATGCCACGTTATATTGTAGTTCCTTTCAAAACAAGTTTTTTCTTCGGTACGCTCAATCCTAGAAAATTAGAAAACATACTCATATGCTCTCAAAGATTGGGAATTTGTTCGCTCTATCCACGAAACGCAGCGTGTTTTGTTTTTCTTCCGACGAGAAGCTCATTTTATGATATTCAAAAAGTCAGTTTAAAGTTAGCTTAATTTTTACTTCAATTCTTATTTTACCATTCAAAATCATTTTCAAAAATGAAATCAATACTTATTGCCTTTGCTTTATTTTTCATTAGCTTTTTCGCTTTTTCTCAATCTGATTATCAAGATGTCGTCTATCTAAAAGATGGAAGTATTATAAGAGGAATTATTATTGAACAAGTTCCCAACAAAACGGTCAAACTCAAAACTTCGGAAGGAAATATTTTTGTCTATAAAATAGAAGACATAGAAAAAATGACCAAAGAAGAAAACCCAAATGCAAACAATTTTAACTCTAGAAACAATAATTCAGACCGAATGGATTCTGGTTATTCTGGTCGCATAGAGTTGGGTTATGGAGCAGGTACAGGAGATTTTGGAATAGATAATATCAAATTTAATTTTATAAATGGTTACCGTATCAATAATTATTTTTCTATTGGATTAGGTTTTGGCGCAAGATATTATCCTGATGCAGAAGCTCTATTAATTCCTGTTTTTATAGATGCAAGAAGCCGTTTTTTGACAGGTAAAGTATCGCCTTATGCAGCACTTGCTTTGGGTTATTCGCTTGATGCAACAGCAGATTTTCAAGGCTCTGGAGCTTTGATTAGTCCACAAATTGGAGTGAGTATTCTTACTTCCTCGTCTTCGGACATTAATATCGGATTAGGCTATGACATCCAAAGACTAAAATATTATGACTCTTATTATGGAAGTAGTGGTTCTATTTCTTCAAAAGCTATTAGTCTAAACGTGGGGATTTCGTTTTAGGGAAATTATTATAATTCAAAACAACCTTTATTTTGGGTAAAAGACCTTACTAATCAGAACGTTAAAAATTCTGTTGGTAAGCGTCTTTATCTAAATGTAGCTGATAGCTTCCAAGCTGTCAGATTACTTTAAAACTTTTATTTTTATGAAAAAAATATTTTTAATTATTACTATATCACTTTGTTGTTGTACTTTTTCGTTGGCACAAAACCAAAAAAAACTATTCGAACTTCGCATTTTAGAGTTTACAAAAAATGGAGAAGATTATACCAGTTGGATAGCAGAACGAAAACAATCTTTTATCTTTTATATACACGATGGAGAAGATTATTTAGCCAATTATTGTAATAGTTGTACAGATAATACACAATCACATGGAAGGGTTTATAACTTTAATGAAGTAAGTTCTGCAAAAGAAACAGACAAACAATACGGTTATACCAACTACAGTTTTACGTGGAGATATTTCAACAGTTACGATAATAAATCAGGTAGTGCTGATGTAAAATTATTTGTAGTCTATAAACCTAACGGAAATACATTTACGATGAAAGTAATTTTGAGTAATATGGACGTAATGATATACAAGGGTTATATTGAAGAATCTATGAAATAGGTAAACAAATCAATTTGCTTCTTTTTAGTCATTCCTTACCTAATTTCTCTAAATAAAATGATTTTTTTTGGATAATAAAAATTTTCATACAAAATTAGCAACTATTTATTTTTTGTCTTGCAAAAGTCATTTTTAATGTTTTTATTGGAAGAAATTACAACACAAAGTAATTTCTTTGATGTTCTTTATCATTTGTTCTATTGTTTCTCTACTATCTTTTTTTCCTATGTCGCTTACCGATTTTCAAACTTTATCAGACAAAAAAGAGTACGAAAAATGCACGCTAAAATTACTTAGAGTACATTTTAATGTAGAAATTGCACCTTATGAAATAGCTGCTTTTCGTGGAGCAATTATAGATAAAGTAGGGATAGAAAATGATTTGTTTCATAATCATATTAATGATAAAAGTAATAAAAATAAAGATACAAAAGAACAAGAATCAAAATTTGCGTATCGTTATCCACGCATTCAGTACAAACGAATAGGTAAGCAGCCTGTTATTTTGTGTGTAGGCGAAGGCGTAGAAGAAATTCATAAGTTTTTTGAGAAAAAGAATTGGGATATTTACATAGGAAAGGATTTGTTAGAAATGCGTATTTCAAAACTGGATTTAAACGAGTTTGAAATGCGAGTTTCTCAAAGATTGAATGCGTATTCTATTCGTAATTGGGTCGCACTGAATCAGCAAGCCTACAATCAATATCAAAAATTAGATGGAATTGTAGAAAAAATTGCTTTTTTAGAGAAAAAATTAATCGGAAATATTTTATCGTTTGCAAAAGGCATCGGTTGGCATATTACCGAAAATATTGAACTCAAAATTACAGATTTGCCACAAGTACAGCTTATCTCTTACAAAAAACAAAAGTTGCAAACCTTTAATGTAGATTTCAAAACCAACGTTTTTATTCCTCAATACATCGGTTTGGGTGCAAAAACAAGTGTAGGAATGGGAACAGTATTTTTGAAAAAGTGATAGGTTATAAGTGGTGAGTTGTAAGAAAATTATCAACGAAATCACACCTATAAAAAATATATTTCGCAATTAATAACTGGTTACTGGTAACTACTTACTGGTAACTGTAAAAAACTGGTAACTGAAAACGTGGATTCAATTATTTTACTTCTCAAACATCCGTACATAGTCCTTTCAAGACTAGCAGAACTGTTGTACAAAAAACCTTCACAGGCAAATAATGTACGTCTGCACAGTCGTATGAGTGAAAAACACCGTTTTCAAGAGGAGGAATACGAAAAATTGAAGGTAATTTTCAAAGAAATACAGTCAGATTTGGAAACACAGGTAAAATCATTAGAACGAGTAATTAAGTTTCCCAACTCCAAAAACTCAAAGGAATTTTTAGAAGTCTTTCCCAAAAACATAGGACATTCTTCTCTACAACTAAAAGCTATTTTAAAAGACATTGGAGGACAAACCGAAAAAGATTATTACCGAATGTACGACCATTTGAGAGAGCGAAGAGAACTCACAAACGAACATTTACAAGATTTGGCAAATCAGTTTTCCATTTTCGCAAAGCTCATCGAAAGCAGTTTGAAGGCAGCACAAAAAGAAGCCAAACGTTACCAATTTTCAGCAGGACGTGGGCAACATTCACATATTTTGGATAATTAGAAAATGTATAACAGACTTCCTAGTCTGTTCAAAACTCACAACTTAACTCACAATTCAATGGCACTAAAAACAATCACTTTTACCTGCGAAACCATTACTCCCATGTTTTTGAGTGGTGCAGACGGCTCAACTCCTGAACTTCGTCCTCCAAGTATAAAAGGAGCGTTGAGGTTTTGGTGGAGGGCTATGAATGGGGGAGATTATAGAGAGTTGAAGAAAAGAGAAGATGAGATTTTTGGGAGTACTAAAATTAAAAGTAAACTTTTAATTAGTATCATTGAAAATTGGAAATGTTCAAATAGTGAATATGTTACGAAACAAAATTACACTAATAAATACTTATTTTTTCCATTACAAATGCTTGATGAAAGAAAAGGTATTCCAGCAGGTAAAAATTTCACAATTGAACTAGCTTCAAAGGATGATGAAGTCTTGAAACAAGGAGTTTGTGCCTTTTGGTTGTTATCTTTTTTAGGTGGAATTGGTTTTCGTGCAAGAAGAGGAGGTGGCAATATATATTCTAAACCAATAGAAGGAGATTTTGATATACTCAAAGAGCTAGAAATTGATTTTTGTCCTAGAAAAAATGAAGGCTTAGAAGAATTTTTACAAAGAAATCTAAATATATGCAAATTGAATATTGCTAGAATAAATATAGAAACAGAAAGTTTAGATTATTCTAATTTAATAGGTTCTAGAATTATTATATCAAATACTCCCTCTAGTTTGGCATTTATTGAAGGAAAATACAAAGATTTTCGCTCTACTAGAAAAGGTAATAATTTTTTAATGTTGAAGGCAGCTTTTGGACTTCCTTTAGAATCTAAAATGCCAAATCCTCCTATCCGTCCTAGAATTGAACAAACTAAAATAAAAATAGTAACAGAAGATAAAGACCAAGATAGACGCTCATCCCCAATCATAATTAGAATGATAAAGATCAATGATAATACTCATTGGTTGGTATTAAGATTAAATGGAATATACTTAGATAAAGATATTTCATTAGTACGTCTAAATGTTGAAGAAATTGTAATTGAAAATCAACCTGTTAATGAATCCTTGCTTACGTTATTTTTAGAAGAATTAATTGAGAACGATAACATTGAAATAACACTATGACCCATCTATTTATATTTACCATTTCGCCAGTACAGTCTTTCATAGGACAGGCTAGAAAAACTAAGGATTTGTATGCAGGAAGTCAAATACTTTCTAAATTATGTAAAAAAGGTATTGATACAACTGAGAGTTTAGGGGGAGAAATTATTTTTCCTTATGTAGATAAAGCAAACTTAAATCAATCTTTACCAAATCGGTTTATTGCTAAACTGTTTAAACACTCTAAAATGTCTTTTCAAGAAATAGGAGAAGATATAGAAAACGAAGTAAAAAATTATTTTGAGGAGGAGTGTAAAAGTTTGCTGGACATAAAACGAAAAAACACGTCTACAAATTTCAAAAAGGATTTTTGGAAGCAGGTAAAACAACATCTAGATATTCATTGGGTAATAGTTCCTATAAATGAAAAGGAAAATGAACAATATTTAGATGCTTTTCAAAGAACAGAAAGAATATTAGGGTCAGTAAAAAATTTACGTTATTTTAGTCAAAATCCAGAACAAGGAAGAAAATGTTCTCTTGATGGACAAAATAATGCCCTATTTTTCAGCCATTTATATCACAAACCTAATTATACAAATTCAGCAGTTCAAGTCTATTCTGGCAACTTTAAAAAAGGGGAAGGATTAAGTGCTGTTTCAATGTTAAAAAGAAATTATTCAGATAGTAATAATTCATCTGATAAGTTTTCATCAACTGCTCAAATTGCATTATTACAAAATGAAAAGGATTTAAAAGAACAGGACAAAGAAATCCTAGAAAATTACAAGAATTTATTTACAAAAGATAAGTATGCTAGTGCTGTAATAAAAAACGGAGAGCCTTGTCAGCTTATCTATGATGAGGAAAATTGGTTACATCCATTTGATTATCAATTACTTTTTGAAGAGAATATTACAGATGATACCATTCCAAACGAATCGCAAAGAAAATGCGCTTTGCAGTTTTTGAATAAGATTAGTAGAAATTTTAAAGATAAATATTATGCTGTTATCCATTTTGATGGAGATAAAATGGGTAGGTGGTTATCAGCAAAAGATAAAGATGATAACAATATTTTGAAAGAAGGAATAGAGCCTGAATATTATCATCATATCTTATCTAAATCTTTATCAAAATTTGCAGATTGGGCTACTAATTATTTAAAAATAGAAAATCATAATGGACAGTCCATATATGCAGGTGGTGATGATTTTTTAGGTTTTATTAATTTGAATTGTTTAGTAAAAGTTCTAATAGATTTGCAGTATGAATTTGAACTAATAGTAAATGAAGGAAAGGACTCTAAAGATGAAACATACCTTGATAAAGATGAAAAGCCATTAAGTGAACTTATCACTGATAATCATAAACTAACATTTTCAGCAGGTATAGTTATCGCTCATTATAAAGAACCTTTAAGTTTAGTTTTAGAACAAGCAAAAAATGCTGAAAAAGTAGCTAAAGACAAAGAAAAAGGAAATCGAAATGCTTTTTGTGTTGTTGCTTCTAAAGGTTCTGGCGAAACTCATCAAGCTTGTTTTAAATGGGATTATGGAACAGAAAAAACAGATTCAACTCTAACGATTACTAATAAATTGATAGAATGGCTTTCAACTGAAAAAATTTCTAAAAAGTTTATTACAAGTTTTGCAACTGAAATGAATATCTTAATGGAAGATGGAATCTTAAATGGACTTGATTATGAAAAGATAATTAAGGTAGAGTTAGAAAGGTTGATGATTAGAGCAAAAGCATCTAATACAAGTAGAAAAGAAGTAATTAATTTTTCATCACAACTATATTTACTTTACGAAAATCAAGGAAACACAAATCCTAAATTAGGTCTTAATAACTTTTTGCAATTTCTTTATATCTGTAATTTTGTTAGTCGTCAAATAAATATAGTACAAGAACATTCTGAAACTCTATCAATATGATACTTAAACTAAACGCTTTAGACACACTTTTTTTTAGAGATGGTAAACCATTTTCAATGGGTGCTGATTCTTTTGCTCAAGGTATTTTTCCTCCTCCTCTAAGTGTAATTTATGGAGCTTTACGGAGTAAATATTTAGCTGAAGATATGCAGGAATTTCAAAAACTTAAACTAGAAAATATTGATTCTTCCCTGTATATAAGAATAAATGGTTTTGCTTATTTAAGTGAAGAAACTTTTTGGGAAAGCAAAACTAGTGTTTCGCAAATTTATTTTCCTGTACCATTAGATTTAGTTCAAACAGAAGATGAAAAATTAGATAGTGAAGCTCATTTAAGTATAGAAATTTTTGAAAAAGAAAAAGGCTACTTTTCTAATAGTTCTCTACCTCAAATAATAAAACATAACGAACAAGTAGAAGGATTAGAAAATTCTATTTTAAACCTTGAACAATTACAAGGATACATAAACGGTAGTACAAATTTTTCAAATATAGAAAATACAAACAGTTTTGTTTTCTTAGAAAAAAAAGTTGGTAACGGCTTACAAAACGATACAAGATCAACAGATGATAGTAAGTTATATCAACTAAAAATGAATCGTTTTAGTAAGTGGAATAAAGATGAAGAAAAACACATATCCACTCAAGTACTTTCACTACTAGTTGATACAAATTTTTTCATTGAGTCTGAAAATAAAACTATTTTAAAACTTGGTGCAGAGGGTAAGACTGTTGTTGCAACTGAATTTGAAGAAAGTATTGAATTGCAAGAACCAACACTACAAGCAACCAAAGGAAGTTATTTTAAAATATATTTTTCTACTCCTGTTATTTTTAGAAAAAATGGGGCATTTCCTGACTTTATTGATACAAAAACCTTAAAAGGAGAAATTGGAGGAATACGAGTAGAATTAATATCTGCATTTGTAGGAAAATATGTTTCTATTGGAGGATTTGATTTAAATAAAAATGAACCAAAAAAAATGTATAAAGCAGCTCCTGCTGGTAGTGTTTATTATTTTAAAGTTTTAGAAGATACTACTTCTGAAAATTTAATTAAAATATTTCATAATCAAAAATTATCTACCATTGGCAAAAACGAAGGATTTGGGTTAGCACATCTTGCACAATTAAAATTTGTATAAAATGAAAAATGAAAAAATTCGCATCATAACTACAGTTGGAACTTCACTAATAAGTAATTTTCTTGAGAAAAATAAGTCTTTAGCTTCTAAAGTAAAAGAATTGAAAGAAGATATTAGCACAAAAAAAAATATACATTTTTCTAAGGAAAAGTGGGAAGAGCACACTAAGCAGTGGGTTAATCCTACATCATTGAAAAATAATATTATTTCTTATGGAGAAAAATATAAGAAAAAATCTTGTGCAGAACTTCAATCTATCAATCAGATAGCACAAGGCTATAAAAAAGTAGAAGTAATTTTATTATCTTCTTATACTTTAGATGGATATTTAGCAGCTACCATAATTAAAAAATTATTAGAAAGTGAAAAAATATTAGACTCTAATTATAAGGTGATTTTGGATGAAACTCCTGTTGAGGGTTTGGTTGTAGATAGTGCAAAAGATTTTCAAAGTAAAGTTATTAATTTTTTATCTAGCCTAATAGACAGAGAGTCTAAAAGACAAGATGCCGAATTAGTTTTAAATGTAACAGGTGGATATAAGGCTCTTATACCTTATGTGACTATCATAGCTCAACTGAAAAAAATAGATTTAAAATATATTTATGAAGAAAGTGATGAGTTAATTACAGTTGGTAACTTACCTATTAACTTTGATTGGGAACTAGCTGAAAATTTGATAGGTGTTATTCAGGATAATAAGTTAATAAATCAGTTAGGGGAAGATGATGAGCTTTTTGTGATACTTAATGAATATAACTTGATTGAAATAAAAAAAAATCAGCAAAACGAAGAAAAACAGACTATCATACCTTCTAAATTCTCAGCCATATTAATTGAACTTGTTAATAACTCCACAGTATTAGAAAGAGGTTACTTAGGTTGGGTTTTAGAACATTTACTTTATATATACTTCAATGAGGAGAATAAAGATAATTATCATAAATCTCGTATTTCTAACCTACCTCAAAAAAAATTTAATTATGAAATTATAAATGATTTTCCAAACTATAAATTTGATAATTGTATTGGTCAATTTGATTTAGGAGATATTGATTTGATTGTTGAAAATAAAACCAATAATAGTAAAATGCTTTGTGAGATTAAAACTATTGGTAGTATTTCAAACTTTAATGAAGAATATTTTTATAGACAGGTTTGTCCACGTCTGTTTGCTTATTGGAAGTTTAATGAAATTAAGGCTGATACAGAAACCATAGAATTTTCAATTTTCCTTTATCAAGTTATTTTTGATAAAAGGCAACAACAATTTGAGAAAGAGAAAGCAGTAAAAGATTTTATTAAACTATACGAAGGCTTGTTTTCAAAAACATTCAAAAATGTAATATTTAGAACAAGAGGGTTTTACATCAATGTAAAACAAAAAGATTTAAAATTAAACTTTACAAATCTTTTGAGAGAAAGATTAAATGATATTTCTTGGATTGATATTCACAACGGTAACATAAAAACAAAACAAAACGATGTTTAAACTAACTAAGCCATTATTTTTACATTGCCAAACACCTACTCATGTAGGAAGTGGCTCTGATTTAGGCATTATTGATTCGCCTATACAACGAGAGGGACATACTCAATTCCCAAAATTTGAGTCTTCTAGTCTTAAAGGTGCTTTGCGTCAAAGATTTGAAGAGATAAATGCTGATGCGTTGTCTATTCATCTGACATTTGGATATGACTCAGCAAGTGCAGCAAGTATTGATAGTGAATTTACAGGTAATTCGAAAGACAATACAAAATTTCAAAAGCAATACGCTGGTGCATTAGGTTTTACTGATGCTCGTTTGTTATTTTTCCCTGTTAAATCTATGGCTGGAGTTTTTGCTCTTGTAACTTGTCCTTATATTTTAGAAAAGTTTGCAGAAGAATTAACTTTAACTAAAAATAATGATGCTGCTTGGAATGAAAAAGTGGATAAGTTAAATGAGCTAGTAAAAACACTATATATTAGTAGTTTAGAAGCTGAAACTAATGAAGGTTTTTGTTATACAAATTCTTCTCAATTAAAAATTTCGGGACAAGAAGCAGTAGTTTTGGAAGAATATGCTTTTACTGTAAAAAATGATTTTACAGAATTGCCAAATTTATTAGTAGCTATTAAAAATATTGTAACTGAAATTGACATAAACAAAACAGTTATCCTTCACAATGATGATTTTGCAGACTTTGTAACACTACATACAGAGGTAATTACAAGAAATAAAATTGGAGAAAATGGAGTAGTAGTTGGTGGAGCATTATTTACAGAGGAGTTTTTACCTGCCGAATCAATTTTGTATTCTTTAATTATGGCAAGTCCTATTTTTCAAACGAAAGAAAGTGGGTTTGCGCAAGGAGAAGATAAGGTTTCAGAAGAAGAAAATGTATTGAAATTCTTTACAAAAACTACATCAAATCAAGCAAAAGGAATATTTCAAATTGGAGGAAATTCGTCTTTAGGAAAAGGAATTGTAAAAATGTACTCTTAAAACTAAAATAATTATGCCTAGATACTTAAAAAATGTAGAGCAACAACGAGCTAGAAAAGCATACGAATGTGTTGAATCAGCCATTGAGCAATACAATCAAAAATCTACTAAAATAAAAGAATATAAGTCTTATATAAGAAGTATTCCTATGATGGTAAAGAATCATGGAATTAATAATGCTTTTGCTTTTGTTCTTTCTAAATCAGAAGAAGGTAACGCTTACGCCTTAATTGATAATCAAATAAGAGAATGGTTTAAAGATAGAGTTACAACTGAAGCAAGTTTCGTTCAATATTTAATAACTCTTAATACAGTAGAGTATCGTAAAATTACTATCGAAACATTTGCTTTTTTTGCTTGGTTAAAACGATTTGCTGAAGGTTTAATTGAAACTGAAATACCAGAAGAATTAGAAAGTAATAGAGAGGAGGTAGAAAGTGAATAAGTTCAGTAAAGAAAATATAATTCTACCAAAAGATACTTTAGACAAATTAATAGATTTAAATAAAATTGATAATTTTTCTTTAAAATTAAATAAGTGTGTAAACTGGTTCAAAAAAAACACTTTTGAATCAGGAATATCAACAATTAAAAGCTCAAGAACAGGTACAACCAAACTAGATGCTCTTAAATACAAAAAAGAAGAAGACGATCATTTTACTATAAATTCAGATTTTTCAAAAGTTCCAGCAAATGAAATTTTAAATTCTAATTTTCAAAATGCTACTGCACTTTGTTCTGACATTGTAAAAGTAAATAATCTTACTTCTAATTGGCGTTTAATTGTAGGATTAGGGAATGAATCTGTTTATGAAACTTCTATTACTTTGCATCATATTTATGGTATTCCTTATATTCCTGCAAGTGGAATAAAAGGAGTTATCCGTAACTGGGTAATAGATGAAAATTTTGATGGAAATGAAAATTTAGCATTAGAAAATCTTGAATTTAAAAATATTTTTGGTTCACAAGATAATCTAGGTAAGGTTATTTTCTTTGATGCTTATCCTATTGATTTAAGAAATGATAGTATTCAGCCAGATATAATGAATCCACACTATTCTGAATACTACAATGAAAAGAAACCACCAGCAGACTGGCAAAACCCGATACCTGTATTTTTTCTAACCTTAAAAGACACTAATTTTGAGTTTATTTTTGGTGTAAAAAATAGTGATGATAAAGATTTACTAACTCCTCTTACTAAATCCGAAACAGGTTGGCTTTTTAGAACTTTGAAAGAACAAGGAATAGGGGCTAAAACGGCTGTAGGTTATGGTAGAATGTATGAACCTAAAAAAATAAAACCTAATTACTATGGAGATAAAAAAATTAATAAAGGTGCTACTTTAGAAGGGATAATTACTAAAATAGGGAAAGATGAACGATATAACGAAATTTATTATGCTTCCATTTATGTAAAAAAAGATGACATAAGAGAAAACATAAAAATTAACCGTATTACTAATAAATTGGAAATGGGAGCTATTATAAAAGTTACAATTACAGAAGTAGATAAAAAGGGGAAATTTCAACAAGTTGGTTTTATTGGAGAAAAAAATCAATAAACCATGCAAACCTACATTATCCAACTAATAGAAGACTTAACAGAAGTTTCGAAAACAAGACTTGAAGCTCCTTATAAGTCTTTTGATACAGACAAGGTCGCTACTGATAATTCTTATTTTCATATTTTTGGAATTCCGAATGAAGCATTTCCACCTATGGAAATGCTTAATGAAAATCAAGCAAAACAACTAGTCGAAGCTATGGTAAATCTATTGAAGGTAAATGAGGTTTCGTTAAATTTTCCAGAACGTCTGCCTCCTTACAAAATTTTGTACCGTGAATTGAGAAGGGAATGGCACGAAGGAATATTCCTAATCTTGCCAACTGATAGTTATACAATGGTGGGAATAGATTTTTGTCATTGCAACGGCGAAACCTGTCCGTGGGGAATGGAATATTGCGCCTGCAAAGATAGAGAACACTACATAGCAACAGAGGAAGTACAAGAAAAAATAGAAGAAAAAACAAAGCAGAAAGCAAAAACGAAAATAAAACGTAAATTTGAAGAAGATGACGATTCAGATATACCTTTCTAAAAATAAAATTTTAACCCAAAACAAAAAACAAAATGTCAAAAAAAATAGAACGTATTGCCGTAGATTCTTCTATGTTGAACGCTGTTGCTTACGATGAAGACGAACAAATTTTATACGCAGAGTTTTCAAACACAGGACACGTATATGCGTATTACGAAGTAGAAAAAGAAACTTTCGAAGAGCTTTTAGATTCTGATTCTGTTGGTGGCTATATGCGAAGCTGTATTATTGGAGCGTATGGAGATTCAAAAGTAAATCGTAGAGATTTTAAATGGTAAAACTTTTTGTTTGTAATAATTTTGAAAATCAAAGTAAGATTAGTTTTGTAAAAAAATGTTGTTACTTTTGTCTTGTTCCGTCTTGCGCTTAAAAAAAAATTTTTTCTAAAAATCAGTAACCAAAAAAGCACATGCAAACCTACATCGACCAATTATTAGAAGACCTACAAGAAGCTGCCAAAACTAGAATCGAAGCTCCTAATTATAAGGTTTTATATCCAGATCATCCATCTAACGACTACGAAGGATTAGAAGATATTTTGGCTTTCGAATGTGCGCCTCGCAACTCTTTTTCTAGTGTTTTTGATATACAAAGTGAAGTTTTTCCTCCTTTTGAAAAACTAACAGACCAGCAAGCAGAAGACATTTGTGAAGCGATAATGAATTTATGGTCAGTAAATAATCTACAAATTGATCTGCCTTCTGACACCAACATACCTATCAAAAATTTATATAACGAACTGATTACGTATTGGAAAGAACAAGGAATTCAAATCTTACCTGGTAGCGACGGAACAGTTCATATGGATTTTTGTACTTACGAAGAAGAAAGCTGTCCGTGGGGAAGTGAGAACTGCACATGTGAAGCACAATTTCGTAAAGAGTACGAAGAACGAGAGAAAGCTAAAAAAGACGAGATAAGTAAAGAAGAAATGAAAAAATTTAGAGATGACAATCCAGATTTACCACTTTAAATTATGCCTAAATTATTCCTTCTTTTCTCTCATTACGTTACCGAAGAGCAATTTCAAGATGCTCAAAAGACACTACAAATAACGGATTTTGTTAGTTTGCCCAAAGAACTGCAAGAAATTTTTAGTAACGTTCCTGCTGATTTGGAAACGATTGATGATTATCTACAACCTATTTTGAGTTGGATAAACGAGCATTGCACAGACAAAAACGATTATATTTTAGTGCAGGGAGATTTTGGAGCGACCTATTTTTTAGTAGATTATTGCAAGAAAAACAACTATGCTATTCCTATCTATGCCACAACAGAACGAAAATCAGTTGAAGAAGTACAAACAGATGGCAGTATCAAAACACAACGAATTTTTAAACATAAGCGTTTTCGTTTCTATTAGTGTTTGATATACAAAGTAAGTTTTATTTTAATATCTTTGTGATTGTTTTTCAATTGAATAGAATAATGTTATAGTTTTTACGTTGAGTTTTGAAATTCAAAGTGAAAATAGTATTTCATTAATCGCTTATCACTACTAATTAATCACTAAATAAATGGAATTCGAAAAGCTCAACGAAGCACTTACTTTTATACGTTCGTTTTATAAAGACAAACCCAAAGTAGGAATTATTTTAGGAACTGGTTTGGGCGCATTGGTAAATGAAGTAGATATTTCTCTCACTATATCCTATCAAGATATTCCACATTTTCCACTCTCAACGGTAGAAAGCCACGCAGGAAAACTTATTTTTGGTAAACTTTCTGGTCAGAATGTAATCGTGATGCAAGGACGTTTTCATTTTTATGAAGGATATTCAATGCAGCAAATTGTCTTTCCTGTTCGTGTAATGAAAATGTTAGGAATCGATTATTTGTTTGTTTCGAATGCTTCTGGTGCATTGAATCCAGATTATAAATTGAGCGAATTAATGGTTTTGGAAGATCATATCAACCTTTTACCTTCAAATCCATTAATCGGAAAAAATATTCCTGCTTTGGGTATTCGTTTTCCAGATATGTTTGAACCCTATTCTAAAAAACTTATAGAACTAGCAAAAAAAATAAGTCAAAAAGAGAACTTAGAACAAAATACAAAAGGAAACGAAATCAATTTTCACAAAGGCGTTTATGTAAGTGTTGCAGGTCCTAATCTTGAAACACGAGCCGAATATAAATATTTGAGAACCATAGGAGCAGATGCCGTCGGAATGTCGACTGTTCCAGAAGTGATTGCTGCCGTACATATGAATTTACCCGTTTTTGCCGTTTCTGTTCTGACGGATTTGTGTCAGCCAAAAAATGTAAAACCAATTACATTAGAAGAAGTATTAGAAGCTGCTGCCGAAGCCGAGCCGAAAATGGCTTTTTTGTTTAAAGAAATGATTAAAAAATTAGATTGATGCTATGAAAGACAAAGTGAATATAAAAGAAGCTACTTTATCAAAACCTAAAAAATCTATACATGACAAATCACTCAAAATATTTTTCTATTCATTTATAGGAAGTTGGGTACTTTCATTTTCTATAATGATTTTTCATTTATCGTTAGGACTGCAAGTATTTACACCTCTAGCATATATCGTATTACCTTTGATTGGTTATGTACTATTTTTCATATCATGGCTAATTTTTATTTTCCTCAAAAACAGAAGAAAAGAGGATTCTATTATTGCCACAATAGTAATCTTTGCATTCGTAGCAATCAGTCAAACTTTAACTGGTTATGTCCTATATGATGCAACATTTAGCATTGTTGCAACAGCAAACAAAAAAGCCAATATGATGCAACATTTAGCATTGTTGCAACAGCAAACAAAAAAGCCAAAAGTGGACAAAGAAAGTACGTAAGAATTGTAGAAATGAAAAAATATTTTGGTAAAGAGAACCAAAATAGACTTATTTTAGAATACAAAGGTAATCAAACTGATATTTATATCTCTTCTAAATTTTCTAAAAAAGTAGAACAAGTGGATTGTAAAGTCGTTAAAGTGATAGTTTACGAAGGTAATCTAGGTTTATATTATATCAGCAGAGATGACCAGATGACCTATGCAGAATAAATGTTACAAACACTTTATTACTAACAAGTTACATTTTTTACAAAATCCTACGAGCTGTTACAAAATTATCTTGCCAATGCTGCATATAAAAATCATCTTCTACAACTCCTCTAGAAGTTGAGGTATGAATAAAAAAAGTCTGTCCGTCTTCTACACGACTAATAAGACCTACGTGAGAAATATTCCCATTGTTCTTTTTTGAAGTAAAAAACACCAAATCTCCCTTTTGCAGGGCTTTTTTAGGCACAAACTTTCCAACAGTTGCCTGTCCAGTTGTGGTGCGAGGTAATTTTACATCAACAACAGAGTAGGCTTTACAAGTCATACCAGAACAATCTACAGAAGGTTCATTTCGTGGATTCTTATACGTATGAGGAGTTCCCAACTGCTGACGAGCTGCTTCAACGACTAATTGAGCCTTTTCTTGAAACTCACTATATTTTTCTGTTTTGGAATTAGTTTTTTCCTTTTTTACTTTGTTTTTCAAAGTTTCATTGTTACTATTACCATTCTGTTCTTCTTTAGACTTGTTCATATCATTAATCGTAACAATTTTGAAGTTGCCACAAGACGACAAAACAAATACTAATAGAATAAACGAAAAAACAGAACTGAATTTGTAAGATAAAATTTTCATAGGATTGGTTTTAATGATTTACACAACGTTTTACGAAGTTACTAAATACTATTCTAAAATTATTCCAAACTTACAAAATTAAACTATAACAAATCCCATAAATAATAATTTATGGGAAGTTATAATTTTTGAATTTTTTGATTTATACCTTTTTAGAATTTACGATAAAAGAAAATTATTTTTTAATTGGTTTTAACTTTGCTAATCAAACTATATTGTATTTAATAGTTCGTAAATTAAAATTCTATCAAATCTGGTAAATAATTCTCTCTGATGAAAAATATCAATTCTCAAATTCAGAGAGAGGAAGAAAAAAAATGTGTGTATAGATTTTTTATTTGCTTTTAAAATCAAAGTGTTTTTAAAAACGAAACATATTTTTTTACGTTTGTCTAGTTTAGTAAAAAACCGTAACAACAAATTAAATCTACCTTTTGAAAATCTTCATCAGACCAAAGACAGGTTTCATGTACCAAGGCAAATAGCCTAATTTATGAACAAATGAAGTAAAATCCTTTTTGTCTTCTTGATTAACAGGTGGAAGCCCTGCACCGTCAGCAATTCTATTGAAAGTAGCAAAAAGCGCAGCAATATGTAAAGCATCGTGAGCCGTTTTTTCTTTCCAACCTGCTTTTATGATTACATCTATATCATTCTGAACCACTTTTGAAGGTGTAAGTGTAATTTTCTTGACATATCTAAAAATAGGTTTTTGTTTTTCCGTAATATCTGCCGTTTCTATATTTTCTACTAATGATTTCAGTTTTTCCTCCGAAACATCGTACTGATTAGCAATATAGGCGTGCATATCATAACAAAAACCACAACCATTGAGAGCCGAAACATAAGCAGCTATCAATTCTTTATCGCCTATACTCAATTCAGATTTCTGTCGCATGACAGCTTGAGCATAATTCATTAAAGGAACGTAAAAACGAGGTTTGGCAAGCAATAAATCTTTCATTGCAGCCTTCTGAACAGGTAAAAAAGAGAAAAATGCCATAAGTAAATTTGTAAGTTTTATTTTAATTTGAAAATTATAAATCTATCCTTCCCGCTTCAAAATCTCCTTCCCCACTTCACAAGAAAGACACTTTTTAGGGTTACAATACTGACTATATAATTCTAATAAAGATTGTGATTGTGCTGCCGTTTTTATTTTGAAAGTCGTATCATCGTTTTTGTTTTCTACTTTTTCTAACGGTTTATACAAATTTATAACATTATTTTTCTCTGCTTTCAGTTCATTAAGCCACTTTTTAGGCAAATCATCTTCTTTTTGTCGGTACAAACTATGCGCTATCCGAATAGGAATAATTACATTAATGATTAAATTTTGCTGTGCATCTCTTCCTAAACCAACATTTTCTTTTTTACTTTGCTTTCCAAAATGATAATGTGTTTTCCAATATTCTGGTAATTCAGTTTTAAAAAAACTATAAAATTCCTTTAAAGTCGTAGCATTTAGAATTACCGAAAACAAATGATTTTGCTGTGATAAAAGTCCAATCACTTGTGCTATTCTGACTGTTGGAAAATTAGAAGGACGTAATCTTAAAAATTTCCATTGAGCTAGATTCACTTCTTTTTCTTGTAGAGAATATTTATGCGATAAAAAACGAAACTCTTTTTGTAAGTTTTCAAAATATTTTTCTTCCAATTCTTCATTGTCTTCACTTTGAATTTCATTGTTATTTCCAGTTCCTAATTTCCATTTTCTACTTCCTACTTCATTTTCCTCAATAAGAAATCCTGCCATTCCATAAAAAAGAGCTTCTACTTGAAAGGTTTGATTTGAATGTTTCTTTATAATTTTGAAGGGTAATTCTTTTGCTAGTTGTAAAAATGGTGCATTATTCTTTTTAAAACCAAAATGTTCTAACAAAATTTGATAACTCGTTTCTTCCCAATCAAAACTGTTTCGTTCTAAAAGTGAAAGTACGTGCCTAGATTTACGAATTAATCGCTCATCTAATGTTCTGTTCATCATTTTTTCAAAAGCAGGAATTAATTCTACATTTCCAACTTCTTTATCTCTTGTTTCATTTTCTGTATTCCAATATCCTTGACACGGAATTTTATGTTCATTTCTCAAAAATTCTTGATAACGTAACCACAAACGCTCATCAATTCTATTCTCCAAAACCAGAACAGGAACTTTCGAACCATTTTTTCTAAAAACTTCTTTCGGATTTTTCCATACCACATGCAAGATTACATTTTCGTAAGCCTCATTTGTAGCGTGATGATGACTTTCCCAGTTGAAACCGAATGTATCAATTTCTATTGTTCCTTGCCATTTTGTATTATCAACTTTCAAAACGGCATCTTCAAAATCTGCTCCTGCATCGTGATTGTGTATTCCTGCTGAAATAATTTTTAATTCTTTTCCTTCTTCTGTCAATAGATTACTTTTATCAAAATATTGAAATTTCCATATATAATGTAAAAACTGTTCGTTCATAACTGGAATAAATAGGATTTGAAGATTTTAAGCGTTGTATTAAAGTAGCCGATACTTTCCAAGTGTCGTAAAATATTGTTATTCTGAGAGTTGGAAACTGGCAGCTACTTATAAAAATCAATTTAATAAAAATTTACGTTTTATTCGCCTTTGGTTTACCTATTTACCTCTACTTTACCCTTTCAAAATAGTAATTGATAGCCAAAAAGTTAAATTTTGTAGAATAAACCAAAAATCAAACACCTAGTTTGCACAAGTTGCATACTTTTTGGCTAATTTGTACAACAGAAGACAATCAGAAATTCCAAAATTTCAAAAGAATAAATATGATAAAGATAATAAATACTGTAAATATATTTATAAATAAAATTAGCTCTACTTATGGTAAATCAATAAATAACAAAAAATTTAACTTTGTATATCAAATCATTTTCCTTTTATTGTTATTTATTTTTTCAGCGATTCCTTCTTACGGACAGCGAAACAAAAATAATATTAAATTAGAAGAATTTCGTCCTATCAACAAATCTGGTGCAGTTTATTGTCCGAGCCTTACCTTTTTGAATATCGAAAGCTACCGTTATTATTATGATCCTCGTCAGTTGAAGGTTATAAATCAATTACAAAAAGAAATAAAAGAAGGAGATAAAACTAAGCTATCAGAACTCAAAAAAGCATTAGATACCTATATTCGTTATTTTGGAATAGAAAATTTCAAGAAAGATTTAGATTTAATTTGGGCGTATGCACAAGCAGCCGAAGCAACAGGAAATCAGCCTTTAGCATTAGAATTATACAGATTATTAATAAAACATCACAGAGGAGCAGCCGTAAAAAGTCAGTTGGCGTTTGATTCGTTGGCTTCGGCTAGTGAAAAACCTAAATATGTTCCTTTGAAATATTATTATGACTTAATTGATAAGTGGCAATTAGTTGATACATTACGCCCACCAGACCAGATGGGAACGAGTATGGGAGAGGAGATAAATTCGCCTTATGAAGAGTACGGTTTAGCAATTGGTCAGACAGATTCTATAATTTATTTCACTTCAAAACGTCTTTTGAAAGACACCGTAAATGACCCTGTTCGTAAATATTTACCTGTCAAGTACGATGAAAATTTGTATAAATCGGTTCGTTTAGGGGAATTTGGTTGGGATTTTCCTACGCCAATGAAAGAATTTAATACTCCTTATAATGAGGGTTCGCCTTGTATTAGTAGAGATGGACAATATATGGCTTTTTCTCGTTGCGATGCGCCAGATGGTTTTGGAGATTGTGATTTATATATTGCTAAATGGGATAAAAAAGATGAAATTTGGGGAGATGTGCAAAATTTTGGAGTTTCTGTAAATTCTACTACGTGGGATTCTCACCCTAGTTTTTCGGTTACAGGCGATACATTATTTTTTGCTTCGGACAGGAAAACAGGTTTTGGAGGAACAGATATTTATTTTACGGTTCGGCAAGGAAGAAAACGCTGGTCGGTTGCTCAAAATATAGGACCAATTATTAATACACAATCCAATGAGTTAAGTCCGTTTTTACATCCGAGTGATAATATTTTGTATTTTAGTTCGAATGGTCATTTGTTTACTTTTGGGAGTTATGATATTTTTAAGTCTTACAAAACAAGTCGTGATACGTGGTGCGAACCCAAAAATTTAGGACCTTTTGTCAATACAAAAAGTAGTGAATATTATTTTACCATCGATGCTGCTGCACGTCTTTTGTATTATGCACGAGCCGAAAAAGAAGTTCGGTTGATGCGAAATGAACCTGTCGTTCAAGACCCTTACACCAATTCCGATTTGTATTCTTTTCCTTTGCCGATGGAAGGACAGCCAAAAGCAATCGTTCGTTTTTCTGGAAAAGTAACTGAAAAACAGACAGGAGAAGTTTTTGGAGGCGTTGTAGTGGTGTATGATATAGCTGATAAAATTCCGATTGCACCAAAATACATTGATGAAGAAGGTAATTTTGAATTTGAATTAATCGATAAAAAGAAATATTTATTGATTGTAAGTGGAGATAATTTTTTCCGTTTAGAAGAATTATTTGAGGTAAATGGCGATACCTATAGAGAAGTAGAAGTTCAGGGAGTTCGTCAGAAAGTGGCTTCTTCGCCAGCCACACAGATAGAAACGATACAGTTTAAGTCGATAGAATTTGCACCAAACAGTACAGGAATTTTACCAAAAATGGAAAATGACCTTCATTTGATTATTGATTTTTTGGTAGAACATCCAGATTTTCAACTTGATATTTTTGGGCATACAGATAGCGATGGAGATAAAGAAAAAAACAAAACACTTTCCTTTAAACGGGCAGAATCTATTAGAGATTACATTTTATCGTATGGAAGATTAGAAGCTGACAGAATAAAACCATTCGGATTAGGGTCTGAAAAGCCGTTAGTTTTTCCAGAAGTAACCGAAGAAGACAAACGAGTAAACCGTAGAGTAGAATTTAGATTATTCAAAAAAGATATGTTACTTTCTAATCCGAATAAAGAAAATGAAAAAAGTGAAGAAGAATTAGAAAAAGAACGGCTACAAAATGTAGAAGAGGAAATTAAGGAAAATGAAGAAGGAGATTGGTAAAACCAATTTAGAAGTTAGATTTAAGAATTTAGAAGTAATACAAAATTCAACAAAAAAAGTATGTCCATACCACAAGGAAAAGTTAGTGTAGAAGAATACGAACGCTATCAAGAAATTTCAGACGACCGTTTGGAGTTTATCAATGGAACTATTGTAGCAATGGCAGGAGCTACATTAGAACACGAAATGATTATAAAACGAATTATGCGTTTTATTGACGAATGTTTAGAGAAAAAAGGCTGTACTGTTGTTACAGGAGGTATGCGTATGCACTCTCCAGAATGCGAAAAAGCTTTTCTATATCCAGATATTCATATTTATTGTGGAGAAGTAAAAACTCAAAAGCTCAAACACGGAGCGTATGCACTTACAGAACCTACTTTGATAATTGAAGTTCTTTCAACAGGAACAAGAAATTACGACAAAGGAGATAAATTTGAATGTTATAGAAAAATAAAGTCGCTCAAAAGATATATTATGGTAGAAAGTGATACAAAGGAAAAAGAACCTACTGTGTATGTTAGAGATATAGAAAATGAAAAAACGTTTACAGAAAAAATAATAGGAATTGATGAAACGTTAGACATCTTGGGTTGTCAGATTGCAATAAAGGATATTTATGGTGTATGAAATTACTTTATTAATTAAGGATTGATTAAAGCAAAATATTCTTTAAATTTGTAGGGTATTTTTTGCTTAAACTCTAAGGGTTTGGAACAACAAACATTATAAAAGCTACTTATGATAAAAACTATTCTGGAAGCCGAATCGGGTTATCAATGGATAGATGTAATCAGTCCGAGTGATAAAGATTTACGAGAACTTATTCGTCAGTACAAAATGCCTTCTAATGCCGTAAAGGATTGTATGGCTGCTTTTCACATGCCAAAAGTAGAACCTATTGGCGACTGGACGTATTTTATTGTTCGTTATTACGACCTTTATTGTGAAGATGATGCTGATACTATTCAAGAAATTACGAATAAAGTAGCCATTTTTGTAAGTAAAGATTATATTCTTACCATCCATAGGACAGGGCAGCCAACCCTTGCACAGCTTGCCAACGAATGGCGAAACGGTTCGCATTCTCGTTATGAAAGTAGCGAACATTTTACCTATAAGCTCTTAGATATGCTCTTGAAAACCTACGAGTTGGGAATGAACCAAGCGAGTGAGCGATTAGATGCCTATGAAAAAGAGGTTTTTCAAGAGATGAAAGACGGTTCTATCTTTGAAAGATTGTACCAGCTAAAAAGGCGTGGTTCTGTTTTCAAACGAATGCTTTATCTTACCAAGGAACTGATTATGAATTATATGAAGCATTCTAAGGAATATCCTTTAGCGCACCATAATGTTGAGTTTTCGAACTCTCTTTATTATAGAGTTGATGAGCTGCACGAGAATGCAAATAATTTGATTAATCTTCGTTTGTCTTTGGCTTCTCACCGAACCAACGAAATTATGGGCGTTTTGACTATTTTTTCAGTTTTCTTTCTTCCTCTTACTTTTATTGTAGGTGTTTATGGAATGAATTTTAAATCGATGCCAGAACTAGAATCTGAAAACGGTTACACTATCGTTTGGGTAGTTATGATTACGATGGTAGTAGGAATTTATGTTTGGTTTAAGAAAAAAGGGTGGATATAAATGAAAGTTAGAGATAATAAATTTAGTTTCTTGTGAAGCTGTTTATTCTCTCTCTATCTTAGTGGTAATTTTCATTCCTTTCATTTCTTCATTTCTCGCTTTACAAACTCCCTCAAACTATTTGGTTTTTCTCCTGTCAGTTTTTCAAAATCATTACTTACTTTTGGTGGTTTCTGGAAACGTGGTGCAAAATGTAGCATTATCAAAACGAATATAAAAGCTGTTTCTTCACCTTGCTTTTTCTTATGTATAAAAAATGAAATTGGATTAGGACTTTTATAAACAAACTGTTCGTGTAGTTCTTCGGTCAAAATGGTAGTTACTTCATCAAAATTCAAGAGTTCGTTTTCAGTTCCTGTAATGGTGTAGGCTTTGTTTTTATGATTTTCTACATTTGACAAGACACTTGCAACTGCTTTTCCAATATCCTGAACATCTACCCATAAAAATTTTGCCTTTCCAGCAGGTAAATAAATTTCGTTCTTTTCCTGCAAATCCTTCTTTAAAGTCGTCGTTAGATTTTGCATAAAGTAACTCGGACGAATAAAGGTATAATTTAGTTTCCCTTTTTCTGCACTTTTTAGCAATAACTTTTCAATTTTGGCGTGAGGAATAAACGAAATATCTTCTGCTCCTTGCACCGACAAAAAAACGATATGATTTACAGTTGTGTCTTCTAATTTAGAGATTAAAGGTTCAAAATATTTCTCTATATCTGCAATCTGTGGAGGACGAAGCAAGAAAATAGTGTTTATTTCTGCTTTTTTTATCGACTGAATAGTCTTATCAAGATTTTCAAAATCAAAGAAAAGTTTTGTCTCTATTTCTTCTACTTCTTCTACTTCTGTTTTGTCTATATTATCTGTTTTTCTGATTTTAGAATCAATATGACGACTAGCAACAAACAATTTTTGTTTATCAGAAGGAACAAAAAAATTCAAAATTTCTGTTCCAATATTTCCTGTCGCTCCTGTAATGAGTATATTTTCCATAAAAAATGTAATACGTTTTTATACGTATAATTAGGAGTAAGTAAAAATGAAAATCAATAAAAGTAAAACTTGAAACAAATCTTTTTGTTTAACAATTTGCATTTATTTAGCCTAATTTATATTATACTATTTAACAAAAAACAGCGATACAGTCAAAGGCAAGCCTTTAACCTACAAATACAATACTACACCGTATTAGGAAAATCATTTCATATTCGTAAAATCCGTGTTATCTGCGTTACGTATTTGTAAAGTTATAAGTTAAAAAAATCACTTCATATTCGTAAAATCCGTATTATCTGCGTTACGTATCCACAAAAACTAAACTTTCTTTTTATTAAATTGATGCAAAACGGCTGCAAAATCAGCAATCAAAATTATCTAAAAAGTAAAAATACGATTTATCCGACCCAAAATCGAACAAACCGTATTTTATCATTTTTGTTCTTCAATTTCTAAAACTGCATTTTCAATCCTACTAAAAAATTACGCCCAGCCTGTGGATAAAAATAATTTTGGCGAACTGTTTCTCCTCCTTCAATATATCCAAATGTATAACCATTACTTTCATACTCTTCACTCAAAATATTATTAATGAGTAAATTCAATTCTATATTTTTGAAAAATTTGTAAGAAGAGTTATATACAAACTGTAAATCATTTACAAAATAAGCATCCAATTTTCGTGCATCTGTACTGGTATTATCCAAAAACTGATCGCTTACATATTTTGATAACAAATTTATAGAAAAACCATCTATAGGACGAAAAGTAAACGTATTTGCAGCAATCAGAGAAGGCGAAAAAGCAATATCTGTTTTTCCATAATTGATTTCTTGTTGTCCTCCATTATCAAAATCATCTACAAATTCTGTAAAACTGTCTATTTTGTTTTGGCTAAAAGTAGCATTTGCAGACCAAGAAAATTTTTGACTAAATTTATAATCTACTACAATTTCAACTCCTGAACGATAACTCTCATCTACATTTTGGCGAGTGTAAGAACCTACATCGTTTACTTGTCCTGTGAGTAATAGTTGGTCGGTATAATCCATAAAATAATAATTGGCCGACAAAGAAAGTTTGTCAAAACGACCATTCCAACCTAATTCTATATTATCCAAACGTTCAGATTTTGGACGAGTAGAAGGCGTAGATTCTGTAAAATCATCACGATTAGGTTCACGATTTGCCCTTGCCCAAGAACCATAAAAACGATGATTATTTAGTTTGTAAGTCAAGCCAAATTTTGGATTAAAAAATGAAAGATTTGCTGTTTGTTCTACATTACTAAGGTCGTTATCAAAGCCCAAAAAATCGTAATTAATAGTTCTGATTTGAAGGTCAGCAAAGGCAAAAAGGTTTTCTATAACTTGATAATTTACTTTTGCAAAAAGATTAAAATCAGTTTTGGTAGCATCGTTTTCATAATATCTTTGACGAATTTCACTAGTTGAAGCAAACTCTGCCCAAATAATTTCTCCAAAATGTCCACCTTCATAAATGTTATATCCACCTCCAATTATTGCAGTCAAAGTAGATTGATTTGCCTTGGTTGCACTGCTTTCATAATTTAGATTAAAAACAGTTCCGTAAAAATCGTTGTCCAACCAACGACGACGAATTAAGTCAGTAGAATTAATGATGGTAGAGTCATTAATTATAATTTCCTCCAAACCATAATCAGAAAAATTTTCATTAGATTTAAACTGCTCAAAATATCCTTTTCCTTTGGTATAATGAAAAGCTACATTTGCTGTAATGTTTTGATTAATTTTTTGGTCTAAAATAAACTGATAATGGTCTTGTCCATAGTTATCGATTTCATTTTCGTAGCCTACAAGCTCGTTGTAAGTACGATTTCCTTCTTCCAAAATTTCTTGTGGTACACCATTCCACGCTTGAAAAGTCTGCTCTCGTCCTCCAAAAATATTCAATTTTATACTTGTTCCTGTTTTGTTTTGATAGACACCAGAAACAAAAAAAGATTTCAAATCTGAAAAGGCTTCATCAATAAATCCATCTGAAGTAATTTTTGAAAACCTTCCAGAAAATTTTATTCTATCTTCTAAAAGTCCTGTATGAAATTGAAGAGTATGGCGAAACGTATTAAACGAACCAAAAGAATTATTGATTTCTGCGCCTGCTTGGTCTTGTGGTTCTTGCGTAGCAATATTTACAGACGCACCAAACGCACCTGCACCATTTACAGAAGTTCCTACTCCTCTTTGAATTTGAACCGAACTAGCCGAACTAGCAAAATCAGGCATATTTACCCAAAAAACACCTTGCGATTCGGCATCATTCAACGGAATTCCATTTACGGTAACGTTGGTACGAGTGGCATCACTTCCACGAATTCGCATTCCTGTATAACCTATCCCTGCACCTGCATCAGAAGTACTGACAACAGAAGGCGTATATTGCAACAAAATCGGTAAATCTTGTCCTAAATTACGTTCTTCTAGTTGTTCTTTGTTTATTTCTGTAAGTGTAACAGGATATTCTCTATATGATTTTATTATGATTTGAGAAAGTGTTTTTCCATCTTGCAACACAATTTCAAAATTCATATCAGCGTTTAGCGTAACATTTTTTTCTAAGGTCTGATAACCAATATAAGAAATTTGTAATCTATATTCCTTCAAAATATCAAAGTTAGAAACAGAAGATGCTGGCAGGTTTGCAAGAACAAACTCTCCCTTTGTATTCGTAATTGTTCCTTTCTTTAGGTTTCCTTTAGCAGAATTTAGAAGAACAGTTGCACCGATAAGATTTTCTCCTTTTGTATCTTTTACTGTTCCTGTAATGGAATAGTTATCTGTATTAGGTTGGGCAAGAGAAGACGTAGAGAAAGAAATAGAAGAAGAAAGAAAGATGATAATAGAAAAAATACAAGATACATTCGAAACTAAATTTGAATACAAGTTTTTCATAATTTCCGTTTTGTTTTAATGTTTCTGGAAAAGTAAAACGGAAAGGGGATAAAAAATAGCAACGCTTATTAGGGTTTGCTTACAAACCATTGCTAACGTTTTCTTGATTGACTATTTTAAATAAGATTAAAATGAGGAGCGAATCCCTACGCTTGCATTACCAAGTTCAGGTTCATCTACAAAATTTTGTATAGGGTATAATCTCAGCCTTTACTTTTTTGTTTCTGCATTTCTACAAAAACTAAAAAAAATATCAGCACCCCTTTCGCATCACAAAGGTAAGTCAATTTTTTGAATAGATACAAATAAATATTTTCGGGTGCATAACAAATTATCGCCTGATGTTGTTGGTGTCGCTACGCTAAAACACCAACAACGGCAGTTGCTATTGAAAAACGACAATTTGTTATGCATCCATATTTTCAAACTGCTTTTCACTATCAAGAATAAGTTGCAAGTAAATTACATTTTATTTTTTAATCAAAAATATGTAGTTTAGTAGAATGTAATTTTTACAGCATTTTTTTTAACTCTATAGCAATAAAACAAAAATAAAATGTCTTCTCCTTTGATAAAAGTTTGTGGAATGCGTGATGCTCAAAATATTGAACAGATTGCTTCATTATGTCCTGATTTTATAGGATTTATTTTTTATCCTCGTTCGAAACGCTACATTAGACAGTCTGATTTGAGTTCGGAACTATTGGATAAATTATTGCCCAGAAATTTGTCTACTTCTATAAAACGAGTAGGTGTTTTTGTAGAATCTCCAGATGCAGAAGTAGAGCGCATTGCACAAATTTGGAAATTGGATTTCGTGCAACTACACGGAAATGAATCTCCTGCTTTTTGTAAGAAATTAAAGGATAAGGGATTTAAGATAATTAAAGTTTTTTCTGTTGGAAAAGAAGGTATTTCTCTTCCTCATCTGCGACAATATGAAAATCTGGTAGATTATTTTTTGTTTGATACACAAACGCCAAACTATGGTGGAAGTGGAAACAAATTTGACTGGCAAACACTCAAAACTTATGATTTGGACATTCCCTTTATGCTTAGTGGTGGGATTTCTATTGAAGATGTAGAAAAATTGAAACAACCTATCCATAATCATTGCATCGGTTTTGATATCAATAGTAAATTCGAAACTGCACCTGCCCAAAAAAATGCTGTTTTGATTGAAGAGTTTATTACATTGATGCGTAGGAAATAGAAATATTATCTCGTCGATAAGACACAAACTTTGCCGTTTTCGGTATCTCTACGACTACTTTTAGCTACTTCCTCACTCCCTATCAAAGATTATAATAAAACTACCTAAAAACTTTATACAATCGAATTGTTGTACTATCCTTTGCTTGTTTTTGCCACAAATTATAACTTTCAGAAAAATTAAGACCCAAATACTGACTGTGTTCTACATATAAAAAAGGTTCTGAGAGCGTGATTTCTTTCCACTCTTTTATCAATTTGTATTTTTGTGCATACCTATTTCTTACCGAATATTTATTTTTTTTATCATTCATTATTGTTTCTGCTTCCAGACAGTCGTTAGCCAAAATACAATAATCATCTGTCAGAATATAGAAAATAGAATCAATGCTGTGTAGTTTGTTTTTATTTTTTAGAGTAAAATCAGTATCCAAATTTTGAGGTAAAATTTCGTAATTTATGCCTGCGTTTTCAAAAAACGGAATAGGTTGTAACGTTCCTTTCAAATAAATTTTCTCGGTTTTGTCTAGTTCATTTTTTACTATATTTTCTTTTACAAATTCGGTTACTTCATCGTAAGAAGTAGATGAATAAGAATAAATATGAAGCATTATCAGCCAGCAATTATAAATTATTCCTAAAAAAAGTAACCATTTTCCAAATTTATTCAACAACTCTCCAAACAAAAACGCCCAAGCAGAAAGGGAATAAGCTACTAATAAGACTAAAATCCAGATGCGAGGAGCTTTTTCCAAAAATAGAGTTGGAACGGCAATAGAACCTAAAAGTAAAAGCCAAAAGATAATTTTTTGATTAATTAATTGTTTCCAATCGAAGGATAATTTAGAAACTGTTTTTGTACTTTTATTAGTTTGATTTTGGTTTTCCTTTCGTTTCAAAAAGGCTTTGATTACAGAAAAAATTACCATTCCCATTCCTACCCAAATAAGAGGATTTTCGAAGTAAAAAATGTATTTGAAATAATAAAACAAATCAAATTCTATCCAAGCCTCTCCAGTAACTTCTCGCTGATGTGCTTGAAAGATTAAGTAATATAGATTTGCTAGATAAGCTGTCCATTTTCCCAAAAAAAGTTTTGCTATTACCGTCCAAAATCCTAAAAAGAGAAGATTTACCCCAGCAAAAACTGTTATTTTTTTTATAAAATCAGTACTGACATTTTTGTAAAATAAATAGCCAAATACAAAAGGTAAAATCAAAATAGATTTGTAATTAAACCCAAAAGCAATAGCAAAACAAACGCTTAAATAAAGTATAGATTTGTAATTTTCTTGATTGAGAAAATGAATACATAAAAAAATAAAGAGCAAGCTTCCATTATCAATCGTCAGACATCGACCAGAATAGACTAGCAAAGGCGAACTCCCAACAAAAATAGTTAGAAAAAAAGCTGCTGTAGCTGAAAACTCCCAATTCTTTTTTAGCATTGAACACAACAACAAAATAGCAACAATTTGTAAAACTGATTGTGCATAAACCAAGAAAGTAAACGTATTTGAAAAAGAACTAAAAATCAAATAAAAAAAGGCATCAAAACTATGTAAAAATGGTGCAGCGTGATGAAAAAGCATCGAAAAATCTCCTTCTACTATTTTTTTTGAAGCCAAAAAATTAGTTATTGCATCATAATCGTGCAAACCTAGTTCTGATGAACCAAAAAAACGAAGTAAAAAAAGAAAAACAAAAGCAGGAAAAAGCCAAAAGTGATTTTTGTATTTATTCATTACTTGTATTTAAAATGACAAAAATGTGTTACTTTGAAATAATTTTTAATGCCTCTTCTTTTTTAGGAAAATCTGGGATATTTGCAATCGCAGAATGAAGTCCTAGAGTTGTTAACTGGTTTTCTATAAGAGCAAATTTTTCAAAACTTAATCCTGTTAGTTGGGCAAGTTGTGTAGATTTTTCAAAGTTTTTGCTATCTAGCTTTATTTCTTCTTCAAAATCAGAGCTTACTAATGCAGCTTCTACATACACATTCAAATAAAGTTCAAGTTGCTCGTTTTGGGAAAGTGAAGCATCTTTTTTGCTCAACAAATATTCTTTTGATTGTGTTGGAAGCATAGCTCTGCCAAAACGCATTAATGTAGTCAATCGCAATGCTTCTTTTTTAGATTCGTTTTCTGGTAATGTAGCAATTACTTTTTCTATTTCTCTAAGTCCTTTTTTAAATTTTATTTCTGCTAATTTATCATAATCTAAGTTGGTAAGTACACTCAAATTTTTAATATACGTATTTTGTTTTTTATCTTTTTGATTAGTAGACAAATCCTTTATACTTACTACTTCTTTTGCTTTTTCATAAGATTGATCAGCCTTTTTTTGTGTAGAGGAAGAGGGTTTTGGAGAATTAAATTTTTGTATTTCTGTTAAATATTTGTTTGTCGATACAATTAAAATTCCCTCAACTTGTTGGGTTTGTGTAGTAGAAATTTTGCTTTCATTAGTATTCTCTGCCTTATTTTTTTTTTGCGTACTTTGTTCTTTATTAGTACAACCAAAACCTATAAATAAAAGACATAATAAAACGAATACATTATTTTTTATACTGAAAAAATTCATAATAATTTGTGAATAAATAAGTGCGAATGAAAACATAAAAATCAAAGATACTAAAATAAAAAATAAGAGTTTTATCAAAAAAAGGTGGTGTAGTAAAATTGCTTAAAAAACAATTTGATAAATCAAATTGCTACATTCAAAAACGTAGAGCTTGATTTATCAAGCCAAAAAGCTAATTTTACTACACCACCAAAAAAAAGCATACTCTAATAAAAGAATATGCTTTTTGCATTGGTCAAAACTAATTAAAACTAAGTTCGAGTTTATTTGCTTACAAGAGCCGAGAATACAGCATTTAAGTTTTCGCTTCCTCTTAATTTTTCTAGGTTATCATTTGGCATATCAGCACGGAAAAGGTCTCCAATTTTGTTTCCTACCAAAGAGTTGAGGTCTGATCCTGCATATTGTTTGGTTACTTCTTGTGCTTTTTGGCGAGTAATTGTTCCTTCTTGCATGTATTTTTCCATCATTTTTGCATCTTCTGGATTCATAGATGCCTTTTGAGGAACAACTTTAATGCTTACTTCCGAAACGTCGGTATGAATAAAAGCACGCATAGCAGTAGAAATCAAACTTGCTTTGACAATATCTTGAATTTGTGCATCGTCTGCACTTGCAGGAACAGCAGGAGAAATACGAATTTGTGTGTCCGACATTTTCTCATACGTATTATTCTCGGTGCTATAGTCTCCCAAATCCATAATCATTTCGTCAATGGTAGCAAATTTTGTAGGAGATTCTTGGTCTGTGTCTATTATTTGCTCAGTAGTTTCTTCTGTTACTTCTTCTGTTGTGCTTTGAGAGCTGGCACACGATGAAAAAGCTCCGATTGAAAAAAGCAAAGAAAAAACAAGAAAATACGAGTATAAAGAATTAAGTTTCATAGAAATAGGGAAATTCATTTGAGGGTAAATTGATTTTTGAAAATAAATCTGATTGAATAGTGTAAAATAGCGTCTGTTTTTTGTTAAAAACGGTAAAGTCTAATTTAATAAATTAAGTTTTAAATGAGCTATAGAAAAATTGATTATCTTCATTAACTTTTAATTAAGAAGATGGTAATGGAAAATTACGAAAAAAAACAATAACTTTTGTTAAAGAGGTAAAATATAATGAGATTATAAATTAATAATCTAAACTAAGGAGCGATTATGAGCTGCCAAAACAAGCAGCGAAGCTAATTAAAATAAGAGAAGACCAGTTTGTTTAATTCTCGTTTCTAAGTAGTTTTTTAGAAAGCATAACCCAAATTTACACCAATACGAGGAAGAGGAGCAGTAATAGGAATAGGTATATTTTGTGTAACTACATCATCGTTTTTGTACCGAATTGTAACATTACTTATATCATAAAAAAAGCCACCTAATCCAACAAAAGCATCTATTGAAAAATGCTCTTTGATTATAAAGTTATAACCTGTCAGAATTCCTAGTCCGAAATTATTAAACTCAGTATTTACACCTCCTGTTGTGCTTTCCGTGCCTCCACTAATAGAAACATCAGCTTTCATGCGAGCATAATTTGCAAAAGCTCCTACAAAAAAACCGTTTAATGCTTGTTTGCTAAAATAATAACGATATTCTGGCATAAATCCCCAGCTAGATAGATTAAGTTCTCCACCTATTTTTGTCCCATTTGCTAATCGAAATTTCAAACTATTATAATTAACTTGAGAACGACTTACAAACAAACTCAAAGAAGAATGTTCTGTAATAGCTACTTCTGCACCAACGGTATAACGACCAAAAATAGGATTAAAAGGATTTATCTTAACAATAGCCTTTTGTGCAAAGCTGATCTGATAACAACAAAAAAACAAGAGAAATACAAATAACATTTTTTTCATAGTATATATAACTAATAAGAATATTAACCAACGTTGATAATGGGAATTATGAAAGCTCAAACAGCTTCATAAATTAAACTATACCTATTACGATATTTGTCTTAATAAGTTTTATGGCAATCGCTAAAAGAATAATACCAAAAACTTTGCGCAAAATAGTTTTTCCTGTTGCACCTAATTTTTTGTCAATCCATTTAGAAGCACGCAAAACAGCATAAACAACAATTAAATTGATAAAAACACCGAGCAAAATGCTTTCTTGTGAATATTCTGCACGAAGCGAAATCAGCGTTGTCATGGTTCCTGCACCTGCAATAAGTGGAAATGCCAAAGGTACGACAGTAGAACTAGTAACTTCTGGATCAGACTTAAAAAAATCTACTCCCAAAACCATCTCTAAGCCAATCAGAAACATAATCAACCCTCCTGCAATAGCAAAAGAAGCTACATCAAGACCAAAGAGTTGCAAAATTTCTTGTCCTAAAAATAAAAAACCAACCATCAAAACTCCTGAGACGATTGTCGCTTGTAAAGCCTTTAATTCGCCATCATTTTTTTTGCGCAAGTCTATGATAATGGGAATCGAACCCAAAATATCAATCACAGAAAACAAAATAAGTGATACCGAAGCTATTTCTTTAAAATTAAATTCCATTGTTTTTGGGGACGAGGGATTAGGGACAAGAGAATGGAAAATGAAAATAAAATTTCATTAAATTCACAATTCTCATTTTATTTCATTAAATCTAACTTATTAACTGATGTTACGCAATTAAAGTGAAACCCACGAATTTATTGGTGGAAGCTACCACCACCTTCTTCGTTTTTTTGTTTCTACTCTATTCTAAAATAAAAGGAGTACTTTTAATAAAACGGAAAAGTAGATTCATGTAAAAAGTAGTGGTTACTTTCCCACGAATAAATTCGTGGGTTTGGTCTAGACTTCTCTAAACTTTGATGTTGCGTAAAATCAGTTATAAACTTAAACTCTAATTTCTAAATTGGTTTTAAATCTGACTTCTAAATTGGTTATAAAAGGTCTTCTCCAAATTCTTTATTTCTGTCTTCTTCTACAGCTACCAGTTCCGAAACGCCACCTGAAGCAATAAATTTCATTAGGTCAGCCGAATTATCATATTCAATAGGTGTAATATTTTTCGCTGCCACTAGATATAAATTGCCTGAAATATTATATGAGTGAGGGAAGTAAACACCAATCAAATCGTTGATTTTGAGAAGTGATAAATCCTCGGCTGTAATAAAACCAAGTCTATAAATTTCGTTTTCAGCATTGAGTTTTACCAAAACTGATTTGCTAAATTTTTTCTCTTCTCCCACAAAAGCAGCCATTAAGTCTTTAATAGAAGCATAAATAAGTCCGACCATAGGAAGGCGAAGAAGCATTCTTTCAAACCATTCGAAAAAGGATTTTGCTATAAAAAGAGAAGTCAGGTAACCAATAAAAGTAAGGGAAACCAGAATTACTATAATTCCTACTCCCCAGGTACGAAAACCGAGAAGCGAATCAATCCATTCTAAAAAAGAAGTTACTACATAAATTGTCCCTGCTAAAGGAACAGCAATTAATAAACCACGAAAAAAGTAGGTAGCAATAGTTGAAAAAGTAACTTTCATAGTTTTTGATTTCATCTAACTTTTAGTGAATTTTTAAAACGACCACAAAGGTCGCTATTTTCTATCAAAAAAAATAATATAAATTTTGGTTTAGAATTTAAAGGTAGAAGTTTGTACTTTTATATTCTCTAATCATAATTTTTAATTTGTAATTCATACTTATCAATGAGTCTTTCTTCTATTTCTCCTATCGATGGGCGTTACCAACGTCATACAAAGCCTTTACAGAATTATTTTTCAGAATATGCACTTATTCAAGCTCGTATACGAGTAGAAATTGAATATTTTATTGCGCTTTGTAAAATTTCGAAGACAGAATTGGTTCAGCTTCCAGAACTTTCTGAAACGCAGATTATTTATTTAAGAAAAATTTATAACGAGTTTTCGTTAGAAAATGCTCAGAAAATAAAAGAAACTGAAAAGGTTACAAACCACGATGTAAAAGCAGTAGAGTATTTTGTGAAAGAGGAATTGGAAAAACTGGATTTAGGGATTTATAACGAATTTGTTCATTTTGGACTTACTTCTCAAGACATAAACAATACTGCAAATCCGATATTGCTCAAAGAGGCAGAATCAACTGTTCTTTTTATTGAGATAGATAAAATTATAGAAACATTAAATTCTCTTTCGCAACAGTGGAAAGAAATCCCTTTGCTGGCACATACACACGGACAACCAGCATCACCTACACATTTGGGGAAAGAGATAAAAGTGTTTGCCTACCGTTTGGAAAAGCAGTTCGAACACCTCAAAACTATTCCTCATACAGCAAAATTTGGTGGTGCAACTGGAAATTTTAATGCTCACAAAGTAGCTTATCCAAAAATAGATTGGAGAACATTTGGAAAGAATTTTTTGGCTTTTCATTTGGGATTAGAACGCCAAGAATGGACAACACAAATTGATAATTATGATTTTTTGGCTGCAAAATTAGATGCCTACAAACGAATAAATACAATTCTGATAGATTTTAGTAGAGATATTTGGACGTATGTTTCCATGGGATATTTCAAACAAAAAATTAATCCGAATGAAGTAGGATCATCTGCTATGCCTCACAAAGTAAATCCAATAGATTTTGAAAATGCAGAAGGTAATTTAGGAATTTCAACAGCTATCTTCAAACATTTATCTACAAAACTTCCTATCTCTAGGCTACAAAGAGACTTGACAGATTCTACCGTTTTAAGAAATTTGGGTGTTCCCTTTGGGCATTTTTTGATTGCCATCAAATCGTTACAAAAAGGAATTTCGAAACTAGAAATAAATGAAGTCAAAATAAAAGCAGATTTAGAGAATAATTGGGCAGTTGTAGCAGAAGCGATACAGACTATTTTGAGAAGAGAAAACTATCCCAAACCCTATGAAGCCTTGAAAGCTCTCACTCGTACAGGAAAACCAATGAACGAAGAAACAATAAAAGAATTTATTCAAACATTGAACGTTTCGGAGGAGATAAAAAACGAACTTTTAGAAATTACACCGTTTAATTTTACAGGTTACAAATAAATAAATTTAGAAGTCAGATTTTAGAAGTTAGAATAAATGAAATACAATGAATTTTCTACCTTTGTTGGTGTTTTAGCGTAGCGACAGCAACAATTTCCCAATTCCCATTTTCAATTATCCGTTTACTTGACTATATTTGATTGCTAATAAAAGAAGCATTTTGATTATATCAATAGCCATTTCTACAAAAATAATAAAAAAACGGTCTTTATGAATTTGCACGAACACCTCAGAACTATCCTTCAAGAAAATGATAAGCACTTTTCGTTTTTTGCTAATTTATTGGTAATCAACACTATAAATAACCGTGATAATGTTTATCTACTCTAAGACAATCTTTTGAGAATTACTCTCATTAATTGTCGTCCATTTGGCAATCAATATTCCTCTTGGTAAATTTTTGGTAGGAATAATTAATTTGTTCATTCCTTTTTTGAGTTTGTATTTTTTCTGATAAACAAGCTGACCAATTACATTATAGATTTTTAAATCAAATTTTTGGTTACTTTTAATTGCTTCATAATCTAACATAAAATCATTTGATTTTTTGTTAGGCGAAGGATAGATTAAATTAGAAGTATTGCTTATCAAATCAGAATTAGTTATGGCAATACTGACTGTTTTTGAAAAGCTAATTGTTCCGTTTGTATCTATTTGTCGAAGGCGATAATAAACTGTTTTTGTAGAATTTTTTTGTAGCTCCTGCGTAATCTCTCTATCCAAAAATTCATACACCGTAACCAAAACCGAATTTTCACTTTTTGCTTTTCGCTCTCCAACTGCTTCAAAATTAGTTCCATCAAAAGAACGTTCAACGACAAATTTGTCGTTATCACGTTCCCAAGCAGTTCCCCATTTCAAAAGATTTTCTCCAGAAACGAGCTGCTCGCCTGTAAAATAAAGCATCTCAACAGGCAAAAGTCCACCATTACAATCTACACCTCCATTTACTGCAAAACGACTTGTAATACGAACTGTTTGGTTTGGAAAATCAGTAGGGCGAATGTTTTCTATGGTATAAGTTTCGCTAATTGTTTCGTTATTTCCTGCTCCATTTGGATTTTGTATTATTCCATTTCCATCTAAATCTATATTAAAAGGAGGAAAACGGACAATGATTTTATACAAACCATTATTATCAGGAATACCGAAAGGAACTTTCAAAGGGTTTTGAGAGCCGTGTCCTTTTGCAGCATTTACATCTTGCAGACCACTTGAAAAAGTCCCTGTCATATCTTCTATTCGTATCGTTGTTCCGACGGCTTCTCTATAAAGCCCTGGTTCAATACACATGAGAGCTTCTACTTTCATATTATTTTTGGGACAAGGCAAATCATTTCTCCAAAGTTGATTGTTTCCATTTCTAACATTTACATACAAATCCAAATCTCCATCGTTGTCATAATCTACTAGATTTACACCTTCTCCGTTTCCGTTTACATTGATTCCATAATTATTACGAATAAAAGTAGGATAGCCACCAACTAAACCAGTTTCCATAAATTGATTGATGAAAAGATAACTAGCTCCCACATCGTCTGAAAGAAACATATCCATATCTCCATCATTATCAATATCTCCACAAGCGCATCCATCTATAGCTTCATTAGTTCCATCATTATTATTGCTATCGTCAGTAGGGATTCCTGCAATAGGATTGGGTTTTCCTGCTGTACCGTCTAGCTTTTCAAAAACACCACTATAAAGTCCTGTCTGCATCCAAATAAAATTTTCATTTCCTGCTGTTGGATTGTCGTTTGCCGTCCACATAATATCAAAATCTCCATCATTATCAAAATCACAAAACATTACTCCTCCCTTGTTATTATTGCTTGCCTGTCCATTGAAAGTAGTGTTTTCAGGAAAATTATTATTTCCGTTGTTTTGAAATAAATCAAAATCATTGTTTTTTCTACCCAAAATATCCAAATATCCATCATTGTTGTAATCTCCAATAGTCATGTAATCTCCGTCTGTTGCTCCTGTAATAAGTCCTTTTGGGTCTTCATCGGGCGTTACGTGCATAAAAGGAGGATAATCTGTAGGTGGGTTACTATTGTGATTGCAATCTACATTTTGTGGCACAACAGTAAGTACATTAGCTGCTCCTCTAAAAAATTGGTTTTCAAGAATATCTATTCCGTGGTTGTGATTTTCGATTACTAAATCCAAAAAACCGTCATTATTATAATCCAACCAGCCTAATCCTTCTGTATTTTGTCCATCTACAAGCCTACCATTATTTATTTCATTTTGCTGTGCAGGATTAACTGCTCCTCCTCCTATATCTCCATTATCACTTCCGTCACAAACAGTTTGTATTAAAATAAATGAATTGTTTGGAGGATTTCCTTCATTAAGATAAAAGTGAATAGAAGCATCATTATTTCCAGTAGCAGACGTATTACGAGCAAAATCCAACCAACCATCATTATTTATATCTCCCCAAATAACACTACGTTCTCTTCTCAACGTTCCCATTTCAGCAGGAACTCGTGTATTAGGAACTCTAAAAAATGTTCCATCACAATTAGACTGAAAAAGCTGTGTTCCATCGTCTTGTGTATTGACAAGTAAATCCAAACAACCATTTTGATTAAAATCTCCCCAAGCTGTACCTCCATCTTTGTTTCCTCCTACATTTAGCCCTCCTGTTGTGGCTGCAACTTCTGTAAAAGTAGGTGGTGCAAGTGGTGGAATACAGTTTGGATCTATTCCACCTCCTCCTGTTGTGTTTGTAACGCAAGAAACTCTTACGTTGTCTATACGATAGGTTTCTCCAGTAGAACTATTCAAAGCACGAACACGAATTTTCAATTGTGTATTGGGAGGAACATTTGCAGTAACAGTTTGGTTGGCAAAATCATCGGTTTGATTAAAAAATTCTGTCCAAGAAACTTCATCATCTGTACTATATTCTACTATCAATCTATCAGCAGGTTCCAAACCTCCTGTTTCACTTACATCCATTGACACAACTACGCCAGTAAGACCAGAAATATTGATAGTTCCAGTTGTCCAAACTCCTTGAGGAGCAACATTATTCCACTCATATCCACCTCCATTTACTTCTCCTGCTCCAGCATTTCCACTTTCACTCCAAGCTGTTGTTCCATTATCTGAATCTGTACCATTTGCAAGTGAAAATTCTTCATTCCAAAACGGATTTGTTGTTCCTCCACAAGTAGCAGGATTTGTAATAGGTGTTCCTCTCACTATCACATCATCAAAACGATAAATTTCAGGAGGTTCACTGTTTCTCATTCTGACAATTATTTGTACACTTGTTCCATTTAATCCTGTTTGTGATGCTGTTGCATTTTGAGTTCCATTACTTGCATTTCCTGTCTGTGAGTTTATGCTTCCTGCGTGTGTTCCGTTGGTGGCAAAAAGAATTTCTGCTCCTCCATCTAGTCTATAATAAATTTGGAAATAATCTTGTGGTGTTTCAAATTCTGCTGCTCCTGTTGCCTCTGACTGCAAAAAGGCTTCTAGACTAACGTTTGTATATCCAGTAATATCAATAACTTGAGAAGTCCAGACCGTTTCATTTCCTCCTCCTATATTACTAGCTTCGAAACGGTTTGCTTGTACGCTTCCATTGTCTGCATTTTTAGTCCACGCTGTTGCACCTGCATCTGTAGTAGTTCCGTCTGCTAGACCAGTAAAATTTTCTTCCCAAATAGTAGTTTGTGAATAAGAAGATGGAATTAGGAAAAGGCATAAAGGAATAAGTAATAAAAGTTGTTGTAATTTATTTTTCATTGAATTGATAGATTGAATGATGAGAGTAAAATTGAGTAAGTGTTTTTAGATCAGTAAGCAATTTTTGTAGTTAAGGTGCTAAACTAACTAAAATAATTAATATACGAAATAAATTACTATTTTAGAAAAGTAAACGCTACAAAATGGTATGATTTTATTGATTTTGCTATTCTCTTAACTTATAGTAAAGTACGAGATTGATTTGATTAAGTTTTGTGTAAGATATTTTTTCTATAAAAAGTCCTACTAATTATATATATCTAAAAAACGATATACCAAAATCAAAAACTGCAAAAACTACACATTCTTACTAAAAATAATCTTTTGCACAAAAATTGATTATCTTTAAAAAAAGATAAATTAAAAAGTACTATCAATTATGAAGAATACAAAATTATTACTTTCAACTCTATTATTTCTGTTCTTGATTTGTTTCAATGTACAGGCTCAAAATAGTTCTGAACTAAAAAAACATATTATAGAGTTAGAAAATGCTGAAAACATAGAAGAAGCAATCAAAAAGGCTTTGAAACTAGAGAAAAAACTAAACAAAGAAGATAATAGTAATCCTGCTGACAAAGTGGCTGTTCTACGACTTCTCTCTGATTTGTATGATAAAATAGAGAAAGACGATAAAATTATCTATTACTGTAAAAAGGCAGTAAAATTAGCTAAACAAAGTGGAAGAGAAAGTAATATATATATAGAAAGTATAAATTACTTATCTGACTCTTATATTTATCTAGGAAAAAATGAAGAAGCTGAAAAGGGATTGAATGAAATTTTGAATATTCAAAAGAAACTGAATCAAACCCATACAGAACTTTACGCCTATACTCTTTTCCTTTATGGTACATTACAAAATTCTTACTCTAACTATGAAGTCGCAACAACTTATCTTCTAGAATCAAAAGAAATATATGAAGATTTGAATTTAAAGAAAACAATAGAATATACCGACTTATTGAATGAGATTGCGAATAGTTATAAATATATAAATAAGCAATCAGAAGCAAAAGAGTTATACGAAACGATTGAACCGATTTTGAGAGAAATTGTAGGACAAGACGATGAATTATACATAGATAATCAACTTTATAGAGCTGTATTGTTGGGAGAACTCAATCAGTTAGAAAAAGCGACACAACTATTTGAAGAAGTAGTTCAGAAACACAAAGATAAAGGAGATACACTCTCTATTAGTTATGCCGACCGAATACATGAGCTTGCTTTTTTGTATTACGATGCAGGAAAAGCAGAAAAAGCAGCACCTCTTTTCAAAATTTCTCAGTATTTGACACAAAAAAAGTATGGCAAACAAAATTTAGATTATCTTTTTTCAACTCATTTTTTGGCTATGGCGTATGAATATTTAGACGACCCAAAAGCAGAAGAATTATATAACGAATGTTATGTAGAAATACAGAAATTAGAAGGAAAAAATAGCATTAATTTTGCTGATTTTGCTTCTTCATTAGCTAACTTTTATACCGACAAATCAGAATTTGAAAAAGCTAGACCGTATCATCAGCAAGCCTATCAAACGGCTAAAAGTACTGTTTCTTCAGAACATCATATTTATAGACATATAATTATCAATAGAGCTAGTTTTTATACAAAAACAAATGAAATAGAGAAAGCAGACTTACTTTATAAAGAAATTATAGCTATTAATAAAAGCAATATTAAAAATGTTTTTCCTATTTTGAACGAACAAGAAAAAGAAAAATTTATTCAGACAGTAGAAAATCAATTTAAGACGTATCAGTCTTTTATACTTCAATTTTATAAAGAAAAACCAGAGCTAATAAAGGAGTTGATAGAACTCAATATGATTACGAAAGGGTTAATTTTTCAATCTACCCAAAAATTGCGTCAGAATATTGCAACTAGCAAAGACAAAGAAATGATAGCTACTTTTCAAACGTGGAAAGACAAGAAAAACAAACTTACCTCAGCGTGGCAGCTTTCCGAAGAAGAACAAAAAGAACAAAAAATCAATCTCTCAAAACTAAAACAAGAAGCTGAAACGGCTGAATCTACACTTATTAATTTAGCCAAAGAAAAAGGACTTTCAGGAACAAAAACACTAGAATTTTTGAATAAAACCTATTCTTTTGAAGACCTTCAACATGTATTGAAAGAAAATGAAACGCTTATTGAAATAATACGAACAGAAGAATTTGATACAAAAAAACAACAATTTGATACCGTTTATATTGCTGTTCTTATTGAAAATAATAGCCAGCCAAAATTACTGATTTTGGAAGAAGGAGAAGAAATGGAAACTTCCGAACTTATGTTTTATAGAAATAATATAGAATTTAATATTAAAGAATCGGAATCTTATTCTACTTATTGGAAACAAATTAATGAACAACTCAATCCTGCTACCAAAAAAATATTCTTTTCACCAGATGGAATATATCATAAAATAAGTATAAATACACTTTATGACAATGAAAAATATTTGATAGACAAATTTCAAATTCAGATGATAAGTAGTAGTAGAGATTTGATTGAATTTGATGAATCGGAAAAGCAGAACACAAATCAATTGGAAAAGAATTTTACAGACTATCAATTTTATCTTTTTGGTTATCCTCAATACAACTTATTAGACCAAAAACAGCAAGATAATAATACAAACAAACGTTCTTTTTCATCTGAGCGTTTTTGGAGAAATGGAGGAATAACGCCACTTTTAGGAACAAAAGAAGAAGTAGAAACGATTGATAGCCTTTTGATAAAATCTAATTATAAAACATTTACTTTTTTGGGAAAAGAAGCCAATGAAAGTAATTTGAAAAATCTGAAAAGTCCTACAGTTTTGCACATTGCTACACATGGATTTTTTCGTCCTTCTGATAATCAATCAGAAAATGATTCTCCTCTAAGACAATCAGGACTTTTGTTGGCAGGAGCAGAAAATGGAGTTATAGAAAATGAGAAAGGCAATGGCGAAGATGGAGTTTTGAGTGCTGAAGAAGTTTTGACTTTTGACTTAAACGAAACCGAATTAGTCATCTTGTCTGCTTGTGAAACAGGTTTGGGAGAATTTAGAGATAGCGAAGGAGTCTATGGACTGGAACGAGCGTTTAAGCAAGCAGGTGCAAAATCAGTTATTATTTCTCTTTGGAAAGTGTCCGATGAAGCGACCAACAAAATGATGCAGCACTTTTACAAACATTGGATAGCTACAAAAGACAAACACAAAGCCTTTCAGTTGGCTCAAAAAGAACTACGAAAAGAGTTTCCAGAACCTTTTTATTGGGGTGCTTTTATATTAGTAGGAGAGTAATCTTACAAAAATTTCATAAAAAGTGTACTAGTAATTGATTTTTGTTTGACTTTTGTTAATAAGTTGCTAAAAACACTAGCATATTTTTTTTACATTTGTAAGTTATCTGATTTGAAGACGACTAATTTTTTATAATTTGTAAAGATTCAATTCAGAAAAGTTTACGATTACCCTTATTTCAAAAATTAAAATACACATAATGTACAAACCTAATTTAAAAATTAGCCTAAAAATTTCTACTCTCGTTTTAGCTTTTATCATGCTTACAGGTTTTGCTCGTGCCGATGAAGGTATGTGGCTTCCTATGCTCGTCAAACGCCTGAATGAAGCAGACATGAAAGCAAACGGCTTAAAACTAACAGCTGAAGAAATTTATAGTGTCAATAACTCTAGCTTGAAAGATGCCATTTTTGGTCTTGGTTTTGGCGATCCTTCTTGGAATTTCTGTACTTCGGAAGCAATTTCTTCAAAAGGACTTTTGCTTACCAATCATCACTGTGCCTTTGATATGATTCAGAACCATAGTAGTGTAGATAATGATTATCTGACAGACGGTTTTTGGGCTAAAAGTATGGCTAAAGAGCTTCCAAATCCAGGAATTACGGCTTCTGTTTTGGTAAAAATGGAAGATATAACAGAGCGTATCAAAAAAGCTCTTGACGGACTTAATGAAGAAGAGCAAGCCAAAAAATTAGAAGAAATAAAGGCTGAAATAATTGCAGAACATACAAAAGACACGCATTATAAAGGTTATATAAAAGATTTTTTCTACGGAAATGAGTATTATCTTTTTGTATCAGAAGTATTTTTAGATGTTCGTTTGGTAGGTGCGCCTCCTTCGTCTATCGGAAAATTTGGTGGTGATACTGATAATTGGATGTGGCCACGTCATACAGGCGATTTTTCTTTGCTTCGTATTTATGCTGACAAAGATGGAAAACCTGCTGCTTATTCTACGGATAATGTTCCGTTGAAGCCAAAGCATTCTTTACCTGTTTCGATGAAAGGCGTTCAGGAAGGCGATTTTGCTATGGTTTTTGGTTTTCCAGGAAGTACGCAGCGTTTCAAAACGTCGTATGGTTTGGATGTTGATTATGCAGTTACAAACCCAGCTCGTATAAAATTGCGTGAAAAAAGACTTTCTCTAATGAAAGAGCAAATGGACGTAGATGCAAAAACACGCATTGCGTATGCTTCAAAATATGCTGGTATCAGTAATTATTACAAGTATTTTATTGGTCAAAATGAAGGTTTGAAACGTATGAAAACGATTGATAAAAAACGTGTAGAAGAAAAAGACTATCAGACTTGGGCAGATGCTTCTGGAAACGAAGGCTATAGTACAGACTCTTTCTCGTCTGGATAAAGCATATAGTAGCGCAGTAGATTATTCGCTTTGGAGTGCGTACTGGCAAGAAGCATTTTTTGGGAGTGAAATTGTAGGATTTGGTTCAAAGTTCTTACAATTACAAAAAACATTAGCCGATGGGGTAAACGATGAAAACAAAGAACAAGTAGATGAAATGATTACAGAATTAAAAGCATCTACGAAAGAACACTTTGAAGAATACAATGTAAAAGTAGATCAAAATGTAACAGGATCTTTGTTGGGAATGTTTTATACCGATATAGACAAGCAATATCACCCAGAAATATTTGGAAGAATTGCTGACGAAAATGGAGGAAATTTTGATAAGTATGCTAAAATTCTTTTCGAAAACTCTGCCTTTGCAAGTGAAGAAAAAACAATGAAACTACTAGATAATCCAAATCCTAAAGTAATGCAAGAAGATGTGGTTATGCAGCTTATTAGTTCTGTACTTGAAACATATTACGCAAAGGTAAGACCTCAACTAATGGTTTCTAATGAAGAAACTTCTGCTGCAATGAAAGATTATGTAGCTGGTCTTTTACAAAAAAATAAAGACAAAAAATATTATCCTGATGCAAATTCTTCGCTTCGTATTTCTTACGGAAATGTAAAAGATTATTCTCCAAAAGACGGAGTAAAATATCAATATTATACTACATTAGAAGGAGTGGCTGAAAAGTATGTTCCTAATGATGACGAATTTGATGCTCCAAAAGAACTCTTAGAGATGCAAATGTCTAAAGAATACGGAAAATATGCAGACAAAGACGGAACACTTCATGTCGGATTTATTACAAACAATGACATCACAGGTGGAAACTCTGGAAGCCCTGTAATTAATGGAAATGGCGAACTTATCGGTCTTGCTTTTGATGGAAATTGGGAAGCCATGACTGGCGACTTGGTTTTTGATGAGCAGTATAAACGTTGTATTAACGTAGATATTCGCTATGTTCTTTTCTGTATTGACAAACTAGCTGGTGCTACTCGTCTTATCGATGAGATGAATTTGGTTACGGCTACTAGTGGAAAGAAAGGTAAGTAAGTAAATATATATTTTTCTACCCAATGGGGTTTGTATAGTCCTAAAATAACGTTACAGGTTTTTAAATAAATTAAATATGAATCAGACAGTTTTTATACTGTCTGATTTTTCTTTTTTATAGGTTCTTATTTGAATATTTGATGATGGTGTAAAAAGTATAATAAACGTTATAAGGGTTGATTTAGTAACGTTATAAGGGTTGATTTAGTAATGTTCATTTTTCCATAACGACAGGTTTGCAAACCTGTCGTTATAGAAAAATAAGACTGTTTTACTTTTCTATAACTAATTGATTTTAGACCTGTAGATAACCACTTTACTACCTGACTATTTTAAAAGAAGGACGTTTGATAGTATTTTTGTGTTTTTGACACTCTTTGCTGCTCTAGCCTTTATTAAAAATAATCTTGTATTTTAAATTGGTTTTTCACTATATTAATTTTGGATTCATATGAGGTAGATTTATCATACCTTGTCGAACACCATTCAAAATTTTAAATTGTTTTTAGGCTACTATTAAATGTTTTACGATGAAATTCTGTAAGCCCATGTTCTGCAATTCCTAATTTATGTTTTATGGTAGGATAACCCACATTTGTTTCCCAGCCATAATAAGGAAATTTTTGTGCTAATTTTATCATAAAATCATCTCTATAATTTTTGGCTAAAATAGAAGCTGCTGCAATGGATATATATTTTGAATCTCCTTTTATAATACATTCGAACGGAATTTGAAGGTCAGTTTTGAATCTGTTTCCATCTACAATCAGAAATTCAGGACTGGGTTTTAATTGAATAATAGCACGCTGCATTGCTAGAAAAGAAGCATTTAAGATATTAATTTTATCTATCTCAGCAGGACTAGCTTCTGCAATAGCGAATGAAAGGGCATTTTCTCGTATCTCTATATCTAACTCTTTTCTATCTTTTTTAGATAATTTTTTTGAGTCATTTAAAAAATTATTTCGATATTCTTTTGGGAAAATAACAGCAGCACCAACTACACTTCCAGCAAGACAGCCACGCCCTACTTCATCAACACCAGCTTCTAAAACAAATTCTGAAAAATAAGGAGAGAGCATAACAATGATTAAATGGTAAATTATAAATTAACTCAAATTATGGAGTATAAGTAGTTCAGATTTTCCGTTTGGAGGTATAATAAAAAATAATTTTACGGTTTTACTTCTATAAATACAGTAAATTTGTAAAAAAACATCAATACTTTATTATAATTAACTCAAGTTGTGGATTACAAGTATTTCAGACTTCCTAATCTAAATGAATAGGTTTTTTTCGTTGAAATCGCTTATTTTTATATTTACACAGACTAGGAAGTCTGTGATACGCAACTTGAGTTAATTATACCCATTAATCGCTAATCAAGTTATAAGACTTTATGAATCAAGATACAATTAATCCAGAAAATCAAACTAAAAGTTTAAATAAAAAACCAAATTTTGATTTACAAAAACTTATTCGTTCTAATATTTTAATTCTAAAGGCTTACTCTTCTGCCCGAGATGAATATAAAAAGAGTGATATAGAAGTTACAAAAATAGATGAAAATTTTCAATCTGTTGCACCTATTTTCTTAGATGCTAATGAAAACGCACTTGGTTCACCTCTTTCTGATATGGTCGGAACGGATTACAATCGATATCCAGACCCTAATCAGAGAGAAATAAAAACACAACTTGCAAAACTAAAAAATATAAATGAAAAACAAATTTTTGTAGGAAATGGAAGCGATGAAGCAATTGATTTGCTTTTTCGAATTTTCTGTATTCCAAGAAAAGACAACGTACTTATTTGTCCTCCTACGTATGGAATGTATGCCGTTTGTGCAGCCATAAATGATATAGAAATCAGAAAAACAGTATTAAAAACAAATTTCCAATTAAATGTAAAAGAAATAAAAAAACAAATTGATGAGAATACAAAACTGATTTTTGTTTGTAGTCCGAATAATCCAACAGGGAATTTGATTGATAAAGAAGATATTAAAGAATTATGTCAAAGTTTTAATGGAATTGTAGTTGTCGATGAAGCCTATATTGATTTTGTAAGTATTGATAAGGATAATTCAGAAGTTAGTTTTGTTTCTGAATTAGAAAATTATCCAAATCTTGTAGTCTTACAGACACTTTCGAAGGCGTGGGGAATGGCTGGACTTCGACTGGGAATGGCTTTTAGTTCGGCTGAGATTATTGAGTATTATAAAAAAACAAAGCCACCCTATAATGTAAATATGCTTACTCAAAAAATAGTTTTGAAAGCTTTAAATTTTCCTCAAAAAATAAAACAAACTGTTCAAGTTTTGAATTTTGAACGTGAAAAACTGATTAAAAATTTGAATAATTCAGCTAGATTTCCATTTATAGAAAAAATATTTCCTTCAGATACAAATTTTGTTTTAGTAAAATTAAAAGACTGTATAAAAGTAGAAGAGGTATATAATTTTCTGATACAACAAAACGAAATTGTGGTAAGAAATCGTTCGAAAGAACCTTTGTGTGAAGGTTGTTTAAGGATTACGATCGGAACGCCAGAAGAAAATGAACTACTTTTAGCTACTTTAGAAAGATATGAAGAATAATTTGGAGCTTGTCGATGAACAGATGTCCATAGAAATAAATGTTGATAATGATAATATGAGTAACATTCTAAAATAGAAAGATTGCTACCAAATTTTATTCTGTGCAATCGTCTTTTTTTCCATAGAATAGGGTTTGCAAACCCTATTTTATGGAAAAAGCGAACTATTATTTTGTCTAAAACAAGTTTATATATAGAAATTGGAAAATGTCATTCATATTGTAATGAGGAATGTTATTATATTTTTGACTTCGTTCAAAATGACAACTACAATTATTCTTACGGCTACAATAACATTATAAACAATAGCAAGACGAAGCTTAAAATATTAATTTTTTAATTCAATTCAATTTTTCTACTTTTGGAATACAATTTCTAAGAAATCAATTTATTAAACTAAAAAGCTAAAAATTATGAAAATAGGTGTTTTATTATCAGGCTCAGGAGTTTATGATGGTGCAGAAATTCAGGAAACAGTTTTGATTTTATTGGCTTTAGAACAATCAGGAGCATCTTATTTTTGTATTGCTCCAGATATTGAGCAGCATCATGTCATAAATCATTTGACAGGAGAACCCATGAACGAAAAAAGAAATGTACTTGTAGAAGCTGCCCGAATAGCAAGAGGAAATATTAAAAAATTGTCGGATGTAAGTACAGAAGATATGGACGGACTTGTAATGCCTGGTGGGTTTGGGGTAGCTAAAAATTTTACAAAATGGGCATTTGAAGGTGCAAAGGGAGAAATAAATCAAGATGTAAAAAAACTTATTACTCAAATGGTAAAACAAAGTAAGCCGATTGCAGCCGTTTGTATGTCGCCTACTACGGTCGCAAAAGCACTAGAAGGAAGTGGAATTGAAACTAGTCTAACAGTAGGAACAACAAAAGAAAAATCACCTTATGAGATTGCAGAAATTAATGGAGAAATGAAAAAAGTAGGTGCAAATCCTGTTTTGTGTTCGGTTACAGAAGTAATTACAGATGATGCAAATAATATTGTTTCTTCGCCTTGTTATATGATGGAAGCAAATATTAGCCAAATTAATGAAGGAATACAAAAAACGATAGCCAAACTTGTGGAGATGATTACATTACAAAGAGAAAGTTGAAATAGTTAGCAGTTAATTCAAAAAACTAATGTTGGTGTTTTAGCGAAGCAATACCAACAAGATCAAATTGCTTTACCGATTGAATTTAATGTTTGACCGACCTGTTCTTTAGATATATTGAAGAAACAAATCTTGTATCGATTCTTACCGTATATTAGCGTAACGATTAAGACAAAGACACACAAATTTGATTTGATGATTTTGTTCTTAATTATAAAAACTTTGAGGAAATTGAGGAATAACTGAATTGAAACTTATTTAAGAAAGAAGGACTTTTGAATTGTATACTTATAATCACAAAAGCACCTTTTCAGAAATTAGATTTTTACTTCAAAATTTCTTAAAAAGATGCTTAGTTTTTAGGATAGGATTGATTGAAATAAGTCAGCAAATTTGTTGCTGACTTATTTTTTTGTGCTTATGTAAAAAAATTTTAAAAATGATTTACTATAAGTAGTTGTAATTTACCATTTTATTAGCAATTTGCAAATTATTCTTCTACTTAATTTAGTTCTTTGACAATTTTTACCCTAATATTTGTAATAATCAAATTGTAAAGCCAATTTTTCTAAATACGTTTCTACTATCTTCTTAATTCTGTGGCGAGCCATCTTCTACCCAACATTCGATACTTTTTATTTCTGCATCTGAAAGCGTAAGACCAGAAGAACGAGGTGGCATTGAACGAGAAGCAACACGACTCAGCACTCGTGCAGCACTTCCAGAAACCTCACTAAAAGTAGATAATTTTGGAGATTGATTGCCAGAATGACAACCCGAAATAGCACAATTTGTATTTATAATTGATGCTACATTATCGGTATAATTTACGCCTGATTGTAGAGTTGCTTGGGCTGTTGCTTCACAATTTTCCGAATCTTTTACAGAAATGGCATAACTACCCGCTCCTAGATTTGAGAAATTAGCCTCGTTTTGGAAAGCTCCACCATCAATACTGTACTGATAATTTCCACTTCCACCACTTGCTACTACTGTTATCGAACCATCACTTGAATCACAACCTGCATTTACTGAAGTTACAGAAATAGTAGGTGCATCTGCATTTTGAACTGTTGCTTTTTGATTTGTTGTACAGTTTTCTGTATCCTTTACTGTTATTGTATATTCTCCAGCAGCCAGATTTTCAAAGGTTCTATTGCTTTGAAAATTTCCACTTCCTAGTTGATAAGTAAGTGTTCCTGTTCCTCCTGTTGCTGTAACAACTAATTTTCCTGTATTGGCTGCACAACCTGTATTTTCTGAAGTTATTGATAGTGTTGGAGGATTACTACAAGGCGTATCTACTGGGTCTGGAGTGGTGTCTGGCTCTGGGTCGTCTGTTCCTCCACATGAAAAAAAAACGATAGTAGAGAAAATGGTAATAAATAGAACGAGAAAAAAAGAATTGTTTTTCATAGAGAAGTAGCTTTTGAATAAAAGTAAGTATTTTTGAATTTTCCGAAGAGTATTTTCTCAAATGTAAGAATAATAGTTGATTATGGCTACACTTTGTTAAGCATATTTAGAAAATCAACTAGTTTTCTGGTTGCGATTGCTCTATGACTAATTTTGTTTTTTTCTTCTAAAGACATTTTTGCAAACGTTTTCTCATAACCATCTGGGACAAAAATAGGGTCGTAGCCAAAACCATCTTTTCCTGTTGGTTCTTCGATTATTTTACCTTTAATTATTCCTTCAAATTGATGTTTTTTTCCATCTACAATGAGCGTAAAGACAGTTTTGAATTGTGCTTTTCGATTCGAATTTCCTGCTTCTGCTTGCTGCTTTAAGTTTCTCAAAACTAATTTCATATTTTCGTCTGCATCTCTAAACGAACCCATAATTTTGTCTGCATACATAGCCGAAGAAACTCCTGGTTCTCCATTTAAGGCTTCAACTTCTAACCCTGTATCATCTGCAAAACAGTTGGTATTATATTTTTGATATACATAAACAGCTTTTTGTTCCGAATTTCCTTCAATAGTAGGAGTAGTTTCTGGAATTTCCTCTGTGCAACCGATTTCTTTTAGGCTTACCAATTCGATGTTGGAAGGCAAAACAGCACTTACTTCTTTTATTTTTTTAGGATTGTTGGTAGCAAAACAGATTTTCATATTTTTGTTTTTAGTGTTAATATAATTCTTGATAAATCAATGTGAGCTATTTTTTGTTGTAATTTAAAGGTAACAATTTGATTTATCAAATTTTAAAGCTAATTTCATTGTAATCTAAATTTTAAAGTAAAACAGTCTTGAAAGCTAATTTCTATAAAATCGTAAAGTAGAAAAAATTAAAATATGACTATTCATACATTAGAAAAAGAAAAACATAATAATTTTTTGGCACAAAACAGAATTGATCCAATTACAGGTGATTTGTTACAAGAAAATGATGAAATTGTGATTTGTGCAAACTGTAAATCTGCTTTTCTAATTGACTCTTGGGAATATATGAATCAGCAGCATTGTAATCAAAGTTTGACTTTAAAAAATATTCCTGTTAATGAAGTAGTTAGAATGGAAAAAGCTGCTTTTATTAATCTATTAGAAATAAAAACGTATTCAAATTTTGATGCAGCCTACAAAGCAGCAGCTCCTTATTCTTTGACTGGTTTTGCTTCCTTTTTTATTGCGCATTGGCTTGGATTTATTCAACTTAATACGATTAATTTAGCACATTTTGTTTCTTGGTTTTTTGTTCTTGTATTTTATGTCAGTTCTCCTTACAAAAAATTAGTAAGAATAAAAAATAATGTATTACTATTTAGTGAAACTGATTTAGAGATAAGAGACATAATTAGTATAGAAATTGAGAAACCCAGACGATTTTTTATTACCAATACGATAGGAAAACTTTATAAAAAGAAGAGAGATCTGTTTAAACTAAAAATAATAGACAGATGGAATCTAACACACAATATTTTGATGAACACTAGCGAGTTAGAACGAATAAATAATGAAACCAATTTGCTACAGAAATTTGTCAAAAACCCTTTTCCTCTTCTTTCCGTTAATCAAAAGATTGAAAAAAAAATAATAAATCAAGCCGATTGAGTAAACTAAGCGAATTAAGAAAGTACAAAAATGACTATCCATACTTTAGATAAAGAAACACACAGCGAATTTTTAGCTCAAAAAAGAATAGATCCAATTACAGGCGACTTATTACAAGAAAATGATGAAATTGTAATTTGTGCTGCTTGTAAATCTGCTTTTCTAGCTGACTCATGGGAATATATTGATAGAAAACATTGCGACCAACATGTTACTTTGAGAGAAATCCCGAAACAAGAAGTCTTCAAATTAGACAAAAATAATTTTAATTCTGGTTATTTGAATGTAGAATTACTTGACCCAAGAATGGTTTTGAGAGCGCACGAAGGCGTTTTTTCTGGTGTCGGAATTTTGGTTAGTTTGGTTTCTATTTTACTTTCTCTCAACTACATTTTTCCTTTTCTGGCTTATTTTATAGGGCTTGGAGTAGGAAAAATAAAATATAGTTATTTCAGTTCTTACAACAAAACATTAGAAATAGAAAACAGAAACTTGGTTATAGATAGAGGACTAAAAACACAAAGAACTTTTTCTTTTGATGCCATTGATAAAGTTACAAATGAAAAAAGAAGTGTTTATTCTAATTTACTTTCTTTGGGTATTTACAGGCAAGCTCGTCCGACAAGTGACTTTAAGATAAAAATTTGGGGAAAAGGAGAACATAAAACATTTAACTTTTTGATAGAAGACCAAAAGTTAAAACGTTTTGAGAGAGAAAACCAACTTCTTACAAAACTGAACAGAATGGCAGCGTCAAATGTAAAACATAATAGGCTAAATAGTATGAGAGCCATCGATAATCAATTGGAAAATTTGTAAACTTTATAAAATTTGTAAATAATGACTATTCATATTTTAGATGAAGAAAAACATAGTGATTTTCTAAGTCAAGAACGAATTGACCCAATTACTGGAGATATTTTGGAAGGGGGAGATAAGATTGTGATTTGTGCAAGCTGTAAATCTGCTTTCTTTGCTGACTCGTGGACTTATATGAACGGCAAACATTGCAATCAAACGCATACTTTAAGAGAAATACCGAAACAGGAAGCTGTAAAGATTGATAGAGAATCAAGAAACGAACGGTTAGACAAACTTGCTTTCTTTCAATTCAGGACAGTAAGACAATCAGAAGTTACTGGTATTTATACTGGTTTTTTTGCTTTGATTGGTGGTTTGATGTCCTTATCAACCTTTCTTTTTAGTATGAATAGTATTATTTTTAGTGCTGTCCCTGTTTTAATCGGTATAGGCATTGGAAAAAAAATGTACAAACAAAAAACACTTTTTCTAAACTCTGGCTATTTTATAATTGATAAAGACAAAAGAAATCAAATTGTTATTTCTATTCAAGAAGTTAAATCTATCAAAGTAGAGAAAGCAAAATTATTTTCTCGCCTTGCAAATTTATTTAGTGAAGGAGATGATTATTATGACTTAATTATCACAACAAAAACAGGAGAAATATATGAAGTATTTATTTCAGAAAATGAAGTTGAAAGAATTAAAGAAGAAACTAATATTTTGAAAAGATATTCACTTCTATCTGATTCTGAAAATTCTGCTCAAAGTGTTTCTCTTTTTAATGATTCAAATGATAGAAACGACAGAATAGACATGGGTTCGCCTTTTTAAAAAATTAGATAGTAGAAAAAAGCTGCGTAGTAGAATGCGCAATGTTTTTAGAATTTAATTGTATTGCAATTTTCAGAAAGCTGCGTAGCTGCGCAATGTTTGTAGAATGCGTAATGTTTGTAAAATACAAAACAAAAATAAAAAAAAGTGATAAAAAAAGAAGAAAAAAAGCCTATTTTCACACAAGTAGCCATTATTGGAGGAGGTTTGGCAGGCTTGGCTTGCAGTATAAATTTAGCAAGAAAAGGAATAAGAGTAGTTTTAATAGAAAAAAACACCTATCCATTTCACAAAGTGTGTGGAGAATATATTTCAAACGAAGCCTTAGAATATATAAAATCTTTAGGCGTAAATCCGTTTGATTTTGGAGCAGTTTCTTTAGAAAAATTTTGGCTTTCTTCGCCTTCTGGAAACAAACTAGAATTAGACTTGCCTTTGGGAGGTTTCGGAATTAGCCGTTATACTTTAGATTACGAATTATCCAAAATAGCCAAGAAAGAAGGCGTACAGGTTTGGGAAGGAGTTTTTGTGAAAGATGTTTTCAAGAGGGACGAGAGAAGAGGAATGGGGAATGAGAATACGAATGAAAAGAGGGGCGAGGGATTAGGGGCGAGAGAAGAGGGAATTGCGAATGAGAAATACGATAATGAAACTAAATTTTCAATCGAAACATTGAATGGAAGTATTCAAAGTCAGATTGTGATTGGTTCGTATGGAAAACGGAGTAATTTGGATAGTAAACTAAATAGAGATTTTACAAACAAAAATTTTCCGTATATCGGTGTAAAATACCATTTGAAAACGGATTTGATGCCAGATAATGTAATTGCTTTACACAACTTTTGGCGAGGTTACTGTGGAATTTCTAGAATTGAAGATGACAAATTTTGTTTTTGTTACCTTTCTCATAAAGACAACATTACCGATTTTAAGAAGGTAGAAGAAATAGAAAAACAACTTTTTACCGAAAATCCATTTTTGAGTAAAATATTAAAAGAAGCCGAGTTTTTGTACGACAAACCAGAAATTATAAATCAAGTTTCTTTTTCTCCCAAAAAACTAATTGAAGATGATATTCTGATGTGTGGAGATTCAGCAGGAATGATAACGCCTTTGTGTGGAAATGGAATGGCGATGGCTCTTCATAGTTCCAAAATTTTGAGTGATTTACTAATTCATCACTTTGATAATCAAATTGATTTTACTGAATTAAAAAATCAATATCAGAGAAGGTGGAATAGTCAGTTTCAGTTGAGGTTAAAAGCAGGTCGAACGGTTCAGCGTTTTTTTGGAGGAAGAAAATCTAGCGAACTTTTGATTAATACGTTTAAATATGTTCCTTCATTAGCTCGTAAGGTAGTTAGTCTTACACATGGAAAATCGTTTTAAAATTTAATTAAAAAAAAGCTATTTTAAGTAAAATTACTCAAAATAGCTTTTCTATTTGTCTAATTTTATCTAAGAAAGAAATTAGATTTCTGTTAGATTATTTGCCATCGCCATCTACATCCATACGAGAGAAAAAGTTATCCACATCAGTAGCAATTTTATCAGCCGTTTTGTTTACGTCAGCTTTGAATTGATCCCACTCTGCTTCTGTTTTATTTTCAGCTTGTTGCATATCTGTTTTGAAAGCGTCATAATTGTTTTTCAATTCCTGACGTTCTTCTTTCATTTCAGCAGTAACTTTGTCGCCACCATCTGCAATTTTCTTGTCTAATTCGACCAAACGAGCATCCCATTCAGCCATTTTCAAGTTCATTTCGTTTTGCCATTCTTGTTTTGCTTTTGCATATTCAATGTTTGCTTCAGCAAGATCTTCTTGTGCTTCAGCTACATTTTCAGCAGCATCTTCTTTTTTGTCGGCTGTAGATTCACAAGACGAGAAAAGAGTAGAACAAGAAATCAAAAGAGCGAATAAAAATACAGAAATTTTAGTATTCATAATGATAAGTTTGATTTTTAGTTAATGTTATTTGATATTGAGTAATTTGTAAAAAACAAAAATCTGCTTCTTTTTACAGAAACAGATTTTTGTAAGTTTATTTTATAGATTTCTTATTTGCCGTCGCCGTCTAAATCCATACGAGAAAAGAAATTATCTACGTCAGAAGCAATTTTGTTAGCTCTGTTGTCTACATCAGTTTTGAAGTCGTTCCATTCTGCTTCAGTTTTGTTTTCAGCTTGTTCCATATCTGTTTTAAACTGTGCATAATTAGTGCGTAATTCTTCACGCTCTTCCTTCAATTCAGCAGAAGCTTTGTCGCCTTGTGCTTCAATTTTGGCATCTAATTCAGCCAAACGAGTATCCCAAGCAGACATTTTTGTGTTCCAATCGTTTTTCCATTCCATACGCTCTTGTTTGAACTCAGCACTTGCTTCGTTTAGTTCAGCGTTTGCTTCAGCCATTTCTTCGTTTACCTCAGCTTTAGCCTCTTTGTTTTCAGCAGGAGTACAAGCAGTAAAAAGAGAAGTACATGAAAATAATAATGCAAATAAAAATACAGAAATTTTAGTATTCATAATGATAAAAATAGTTGATTAAGAATTAATCTTGTAAAAAAGAAATTAAGTTAAAATGGTAGTTTGTTATAAAAAAGTTATATTAAATAGTATAATAAACTTTTTACTACCTATAGTTTTAGTGTGTTTGAAGTCTTATTTGAAACACGTTTTGTTTTGAGGGCAAAATTAGCAAATTTATTTAAAAATGTCATAAATTAAAAAGGGCGATTCTGTAAATAAAAATGACACAATCTTTAAAATGACTTATTTAATTAAAGGTGCAAAGTTAAATAAAAAAAATGAAACTCCTCACTTTTTTTTGAAGTTCACTATATAAAACGCTACTTTTATAAAAAGGTTTAAAAAAATATTTATTTCTTGAAAATTTGTTGCTACCAATAAGCATCACAACTATTAAATTCTCTTAAAGAATTCTGTCTTTGTGTTTCTGTAACAAGATAAGAAGTCGGAAGCTATTATTTTTGATTAACTTAACTAATTACAACTCACTACTTCAACAATTTTTGAATGAAGCACTTTTACGTTCTTATTTCTACCTTTCTAATTTTTCATTTTATTATTTTTTCAGCTTTTTCAGCTTTTTCTCAAACTACTCCTAATGGAACGGAAACAATAATAGAAGAAGAAAATACTACTAAAAAAGATTCTATTTCTACTTCTGCTTATCGCCTTTCTGTCCGAAAAACGGCTGCTATTCGCATAGATGGTGCATTAGATGAAGAAATTTGGCAAATTTCGGAAGTGGCTACAGGCTTTACACAAAATTTTCCTACCGATTCTTTGGTTGCTCTTTCTCAGACCGAAGTTAGAGTAGCTTACGATGAAAACTACCTTTATGTAGCTGCAATTTGTAAAGGAAATCCAGAGCAAAATTATATTGTTTCTTCGATGCGTAGAGATTATAATTGGGGACAAAACGATAATTTTTCTGTCAATCTTGATCCTTTTGGAGATGGTTTGAATGGTGTTTTTTTTACGGTTTCGCCTGTTGGAGCACAGCTTGAAGGACTTATTTTTGAAGGCGATAGAGATGCCAATAATTGGGACAACAAATGGTATAGTGCCGTTTCCGATTTGCCTGATGGTTCTTGGACATGTGAAATTGCGATTCCTTTCAAAACGCTTCGTTACCCAAAAGATAAATCAAAATGGAAAGTAAATTTCGCTCGTAATGATGCCTTTAGAAATGAGATTTCTTCTTGGATTCCTGTTCCCATTCAATTCACGACCATTTCTTTGGCTTTTACAGGCGAACTTATCTTTGATGAAAATCTTAAAAAAGTAGGCTCAAATATTTCAATTATTCCTTATCTAGCAGGTTCGGCAGCGAAAGACAACATCAATGATACGCCTTATGAAACAAAAGGAAACTTAGGTGGAGATGCCAAAATTGCTATAACGCCTTCTCTAAATTTGGATTTAACAGTAAATCCTGATTTCTCGCAGGTAGAAGTCGATCAGCAAGTAACAAATTTGAGCCGTTTTGAGATTTTTTTTCCAGAACGAAGACAGTTTTTTTTAGAAAACAGTGATTTGTTTTCCAATTTTGGTTTTAGTAGAATGCGCCCATTTTTCTCTCGTCGTGTCGGAATTGGTTTTGATACAACAGTCAATCAAATTATTCAGAATCCTATTTTGTATGGCGCACGGCTTAGTGGAAAAGTAAATAAAGATTGGCGTGTCGGACTTTTGAATATGCAAACTGGGCAGGATAAAGAAAAAGGAATTATTGGTAATAATTATACGGTTGCAGCTTTCCAAAGGCAGATTTTTTCTCGTTCTAATATCGCAGGAATTTTTATTAATGAACAAGAAACAGGAAACGAAACTTCGGATAAACCTTATACTAGAATGGCAGGGCTTGATTATAATTTGCAATCAAAGGATAGTAAGTGGAGAGGGAAAATGTTCTATCATCAGGCTTTTTTACCTAATCAAGAAAAAGGAGCTTTTGCTCACGCTGCTTTTTTGGCGTACAATACTCGTAAATTTTATGCAGCTTGGAATCACGAAATTGTAGGTCAGAATTATAACATCAACGATATTGGTTTTGTGCCTCGAAAGGGACTTTATCGTTTTGAAGATTGGGTAGGTTATAATATTTATCCCAATAAAGGAAAAATTCAACGTCATAATTTTCACGCTTATTTCAATACTTATCTTGATTTGAATTGGAAAATGACTGATAGAAATATTTCGTTAGAATACAATGCCGATTTGTTTAATACAAGTGAGTTTGGAGCAGGTTTTTTTACTGATTATACCTATCTATTTTTTCCTTTTGACCCTACTAATTCAGGTGGAAAACGTTTTGAGGAAGGAGAAGAATTTACCAACACAGGAGGATATGTTTATTATAGTTCTGATTCTCGTAAGCGTTTTAATTTTTCTAGCTCTGCATCGTACCGTAGTTATTTCACAGGAACTCGCTTTAATATCGATGGAACAGTTCGTTACCGTTTTCAGCCTTACGGACAGTTTGCAGTTAGTTTTGACCATAATATCATCGAATTGCCAGAGCCTTATAATGATGCAGATTTTTGGATTATTAGTCCTCGTGTAGATGTTTCTTTTACTCGTAGCTTATTTCTGACAACATTTTTGCAGTACAATACGCAAGCCGATAATATAAACTTAAACGCTCGTTTTCAATGGCGTTTCAAACCTGTTTCAGATTTCTTTCTGGTTTATTCAGAAAATTATTTACCAGAAAATTTTGGCTCAAAAAATCGTGCTATTGTAGCGAAGGTTTCTTATTGGTTTAATTTGTAAGTTAGTTATCAATCTGAAGGACATTTTAGAAAAGTAAGAATAATTATCTTTTTCGTTTTTACTTTTCATATCAAAACTTAGTTTTGTTGATTTCAAGAATTGACATTAAATTATTCATTCTCATCAGGATTGAGATAAAAATAAATTTCTACCCCTACAGTCATTAAAACTAAAGTACCAATGATAATAGTTACATTGAAAATATTTTGTTCAATTTTGAAAAAAACATGATTCATATAAATGCCACTAGAAAGTAATACTCCTAAAATAAAATGTATTGTGGTTCTTTTATTTAAAACAAAATTGAGTTCTTTTATCTGCCTTCTATATTGGTTAGCATACGAAATTTCAAGTTTGTGTTTTTCTGCTTTTGCTAATAATCTTCGTGCTGTTTTGTAACGCTTTGATTCTACAGAAGCTCTAAATAAAATATTTAAAAGCTCTTTTTCAGCTTTCAAAATTTCATCGCTTTCTATATACTTGAAATATAATTCTGTTACATCAACTCCTAATAAATACCATTTATTTTTACTCTCCATTGCTTGGCTAAGTAAGAGTAGATAATCAGCAATTTGATTTTTGTCTTTAGTAGTTTCAATTTTTCTATTGATTAATAACTTTCTACTTTCAAAATCTTGAATTATTTTTCCACAACTTTGCTTATTTTCTTCTTTTATAAATATGGATTCCATTATTCATTTTTTATTTAACAATACAGGAAAATAGTCGCTTTATCTACCGTCAACGAGACTTCGTCGTCGTTGAGGTCTATGAATTTAAACCTTAACGGTCAATAAAACTACCTATTTAAACACTAATTAAATCTGAAAACCTACTCCACCAAAATCACCAAATCATCTTGTTCCACCATCGAACCACCCTCTAAAACAACTTTTTTAACTGTTCCTGCTTTTGGCGTACTTACGGTAGTTTCCATTTTCATTGCTTCAATTACAAAAAGAGAATCTCCAGCTTTCAAAACATCGCCTTCTTTTACGAGTACTTCAGCTATTTTTCCTTGAAGTGGCGATCCTACTTCTCCGTCTTCGGTAGCACTTGCTTTTTGATTAGAAATTTTGGTAATTTTCAAGCTTTTATCCAAAACACGAACACGACGAATTTGTCCGTTCATATCAAAAGTAACTGTTTTCATTCCGTCTTCATCTGGCTGACTAATCGAACGAAGTTTTACGATAAGCGTTTTTCCTTCTGCAATATCGATCATTATTTCCTCGTTGGGTTGAATGCCATAAAAGAAAATTTTGGTCGGCAAAATCGAAACGTCTCCAAATTCTTGAACCGTATTATAAAAATCTGTAAATACTTTTGGGTACAATAAATAAGAAAGCAAATCTAATTCGTTGGCATTTTTGAATTCTTTCTTGAATGATTTCCATTCCTTTTCCCAATCAATCGGTTCTAAATGTTCGTTCGGACGCTGCGTAAAAGGTTTTTCTTTTTTGAGAATAATCTTTTGAATTTTCTTTGGAAATCCTCCCTGTGGCTGCCCCAAATCTCCACGCATCATTTCTTTTATCGATTCTGGAAAAGACATCGTTTCTCCTTTTTCGAAAATATCTGCTTTTGAATACCCATTTGCTGTCATAAAAAGAGCAAAATCTCCCACTACTTTCGAACTCGGTGTAACCTTAATTAAATCTCCAAAAAGCTCATTAGCAACAGCATAATTTTTCTTTATTTCTTGAAATTTATCTCCTAAACCTAAGGATTCAGCTTGTGGACGTAGATTCGAATACTGCCCTCCCGGTATTTCGTGTTCATACACTTCTGCCGTTCCTGCCTTCAAATCGGACTCAAAAGGATAGTAATATTCTCTTACATCTTCCCAATAATTCGAAAAAGAATTGAGTTTTGGTAAGTATATTTTTTGCTCCCGTTCGTGTCCTTCCATTACTGCAACCATTGAATTAAATGAAGGTTGAGAAGTCAGACCAGACATAGAAGCCAGCGCAACATCAACTACATCAACACCTGCTTCAATCGCTTTGAGATACGTAGCAGATTGAATAGAAGAGGTATCATGAGTATGCAAGTGAATAGGAATGTGTACGGTTTCTTTGAGTTTTGAGATTAATAATTCGGCTGCATACGGTCGTAGAAGTCCTGCCATATCCTTGATTGCTAAAATATGCGCTCCTTCGTCTTCTAGTTTTTTAGCCAAATCTAAATAATACTCTAAATTATACTTTCCTTCTGGATTGGTAATTATATCACCCGTATAACAAATACAAGCCTCTGCAAGCGAATTTGTATGTTTTCGAATGGTTTTGATACTTACTTTCATTGCTTCTACCCAATTCAGAGAATCAAAAACACGGAAAATATCAATTCCATTCTCGGCTGCTTCTTCAATAAATTTTATAACCAAATTATCTGGATAAGCCTTATAACCTACTGCATTTGTACCACGCAATAGCATTTGTAAAAGAATATTTGGCGCAGCTTTTCGGATATTTTTCAATCTTTCCCATGGGTCTTCGTGCAAGAAACGCATCGAAACATCAAAAGTAGCTCCTCCCCACATTTCTAAAGAAAATACTTCTGGATGGTTTTTGGCAAAACTTTTTGTTACCTCCAACATATCAAACGGACGAACACGAGTAGCCAAAAGTGATTGGTGAGCATCTCTCAAAGTAGTGTCTGTGTAATGAATCGCTTTGTCTTTTTTGAGCCATTTACAAAAATCTTCTCGTCCTAATTTGTTTAATTTATCCTTCGTTCCTTTCGGAAATTTATCTATATATTTTTTATCAAAATCTGGAACTTTTGGCGTTCTGAAAACAATAGTTGGATTTATTTTACTTACACTTTCGTTTCCATTAACGGTAGTTTCGGCGATATAACGGAGAATTTTTGTTCCTCTATCAAAACGACGAGGCATTTCGAAAAGCTCTGGATAATTGTCGATAAACTTAACAGTTGCTTCTCCTTTTTGAAAAACTGGGTGCGAAATTACATTCAACAAAAAATCAATATTCGTCTTGACTCCTCTAATCCTAAATTCTCTCAAAGCACGGTGCAAACGAATAGCAGCTCCCCAAAGTGTACGTCCTTTTGCCGAAACTTTTATCAGCATAGGGTCAAAAAATGGCGAAATTCTAGCTCCTGTATAACAATTTCCTGCATCAAGACGAATTCCGTAGCCATCGGCAGAACGGTAAGCGACAATAAGACCAAAATCTGGTTTAAAATTATTTACTGGGTCTTCTGTCGTAATTCTACATTGAATCGCAAAACCATTACAAGGAACATCAGCCTGACTATGAATATAAATGCGTTTGTCTGTGAGTGGATAACCTTGAGCAATCAAAATTTGAGTACGCACAATATCAATTCCTGTTACCTCTTCCGTAATTGTATGTTCCACCTGAACTCGTGGATTTACTTCAATAAAATAAATATTTTCGTCTGCATCTACCAAAAACTCAACCGTTCCGACATTATTGTACTTTACTTCTTTTGCAATCGATAAGGCATAATCATAAAGCGCATATTTTGTAGGTTGAGAAAGTGTCATGCTCGGCGCAACTTCTACCACTTTTTGAAAACGACGTTGAACAGAACAATCACGCTCAAATAAATGAACGGTTCGACCGTAATTATCAGCCATTATTTGCACTTCGATATGTTTAGGATTATCAATGTACTTTTCTAAGAAAATACGGTCGTCATTAAATGCTTTTTTGGCTTCACTTTTTGCTTCTTTGAAGGATTTTATTAATGTTGGCTCGTCATGACAAACACGCATTCCACGTCCACCACCACCACCAGCAGCTTTTATAATTACTGGATAACCAATTCTGGTCGCTTCTTTCACAGCCACTTCAGCAGAACTCAAAGGGTCTTTGCTATCTTCAATTACTGGAACTAAGGCACGACGAGCAATCACTTTTGCAGCTACTTTATCGCCTAATTGATTCATTACTTCTGGCAAAGGCCCAACAAAAATTATCCCTTCCTGACGACAACGTTCTGCAAAATGAACATTTTCCGACAAGAAACCATACCCTGGATGAATGGCATCAATTTTTTTGGCTTTTGCAAGATTTATAATTTCTTCAATATCCAAATACGGTTTTAATGGGTCGTCTTCTGTGCCAATTTGGTAGGCTTCATCAGCTTTGTAACGGTGTAGAGAATACCTGTCTTCATACGTGTAAATTGCGACAGTTCTGATATTGAGTTCAGAAGCTGCACGCAGAACACGGATTGCAATTTCTCCACGATTGGCAATTAAGATACGGTCTAGTTTTTTTATATTTTCGTTTTTCATTTTATTAGTTAGTGTTTTTTGTTGGTGTCGCTTCGCTCAAATACCAACAAAGGCTAGATTGAATACAGCAATCTGTTTTTCTTTTAAAATTAGATAAAAAAATAGCTTTATCAAATCAAAATCTAAAACAGTTTGGTAATTTTGCAATTCTGTCAGCTCACTCTTTAGAGTGAGAAAATGTACCGTACCCTTTGGTGTACGAAAAAGTAAGCTAAAATGCTAAAAAAAATCGTCGTACAACCGACAGGAGGACTTTGTAATCGATTGCGTACCATTGATTCAGTTCTTCATTTATTAAAAACGACAATCAAGACAGATTTTATTACAGTAGTTTGGGAAAATAATCACGAACTAGGAACGGCTTACAAAACTCTTTTTCAGCAAAATGATAAGATAAAAGTAATTGAAACATTACCTTTTGTTGGAAAGAACATGCTAAATCCTGTTCAGATGTTGAAGGTTTGGAATGTTATTGCACCTACAGAAAAGAATTATCAAAAATCTTATAAAATCCGTCAGTTTTTGGGAAAAGAAATGAAGTTTGATAAAATTATTTATCAAGATGAAATGATGGAACTAGTGAACAATAAATTCGATTTCAATAAACTAAAAGAATACAAATCTGTATATATTGCTTCGTGTTTTGATTTTGAAATTGATTATACAGATAAATATTCAATGAACAAGGAAACAATGAATTATCCTTTTTCAGAATTTGTCGCCCATAATTTTGTGAATGATAAAATAGAAGAGATTAGTAAGACATTTACAGATTCTACAATCGGTTTTCATATTCGCAGGACTGACCACGTAGGCGCAATCGAAAACAGTCCGTTATCGCTTTTTATAGAAAAAATGAATGAGGAAATAGCTGTAAAGGATAATACAAACTTCTTTTTGGCTACCGACGACAAAGACACAGAAAAAGAATTACTACACTTATTTGGAGAAAGAATAATTACAAATCAAAATAAAGCCTTCGATAGAGATTCCGAAAAGGGCGTTCAAGATGCTTATATCAATGTAGTTTGTTTATCCAAAACTTCAAAAATCTATGGTTCTCATGCTAGTTCGTTTTCTGAAACAGCTGCTAAAATGGGAGGAATTGAGCTTGTTGTTTGTGAGAAATAGGAAGTTAAATTTGTGTTGTTGATGAGGACACCGATGATAGTAAAAAAGAATGTTTATTTTACTTTGACTTTATATTCTTCAATCAGAGGATTTATTTCTAAAAAATCACGTTCTATGTATTCTACTTCTTTTATATGGAAAGTCTTGCTAGGTAGCCAAAGTTGTAAAGCACCTGTTAGCATCCAAATAAGAGTAAGCCAAAGTATAGAATAGATAAAATAAAGAACTACTGCTACTAAAGTAACTGCTAACAAAAGAAATTGCAACATTCGTACTTCTTCTCTAAATTCAATTAGATAAGTTCTATTCTTTAATGTAATATCCCTTTTCCAATGTCCAATCTCTAAAAACTCTTCGCCCTGTTTTTCAAGGTGCTTTATTTTGTAGCCGTGCCATTTTAGAGATTTGTAGTTTTCTTTACGAATGTAGATGTTATTTTCCATTAATTATATTTTATAGTATTGATGATGAACAAATATACTTCATTCATTTGTAGTAGCGAATTATTTCTCAAATAAATCATTTTCACTCAACAATCCAGTACAAAATTGCGCTTTTAAAGAACATACCGTATATTCGCAATTAGATTGACACACATTCCAAAACAATTTTGTTATTCATTCCTTTTTATAATTAATTTAATTCGTTTTAAAGGCTATGTAAAAAGGGAATTACTCATTTTTTTTACTTGTTTTTAATAATACTTTTACCAATCTCATTATATGAATATATTAGTTTGCATTTGTCACGTACCCGACACCACAACAAAAATTAAATTTACTGGTACAGAATTAGATAAAAATGGCGTACAATTTATTATTGGACCTTATGATGATTATGCTCTTGCTCGTGCCGTCGAACTCAAAGATGCAAGTAGTGGAAAACTGACTGTCCTTAATGTAGGCGAAGCAGATACCGAACCTACTATCCGTAAAGCCTTAGCTATTGGTGCAGATGATGCTGTCCGTATCAATGCACACCCAAAAGATGCTTATTTTGTAGCCGAACAAATTGCTGCGTATGCAAAAGACAAGAATTTTGATATGATTTTGATGGGACGTGAAGCCAGCGATTATAACGGTGGACAGGTACATGGAATGGTTGCCGAAATGTTGGATATGCCTTGTATTGTTCCTTGTATGACTTTAGAAGTAAACGGCAATACGGCTAAAATGGGTCGTGAAATTGAAGGTGGAAAAGAATATGTAGAATGTGAAATGCCATTTGTAGCAGGTTGTCAGGAGCCAATCGCAGAATGGAAAATTCCTAATATGCGTGGTATTATGATGGCACGTAAAAAGCCTTTGGAAGTAGTTGAGCCTACAAGCCAGTCAGCACCAACCGAAATTGTAAATTTTGAACTTCCTCCTTCTCGTGGAAATGTAAAAATGATTGATGCCGATAATATGGACGAACTTGTAAGACTTTTGAAAGAAGAAGCAAAGGTGCTTTAGGAAATGGGGATTGGGAAATGGGAATACAATTTCTAGGTGCGAGGGGCGAGAGATTGGGGAATAGGGAATGAGAATACTCTATTCGTTTTTTATCTTTTTACTCGTCGTTTATGCTCTAAATTCTTTAATCATTAACTAGCTCTACCGTTGCTTGTGTCCTCACGAGCGACATCAATCATTAATATTAAAATATTCAAAAAATAAACAAATAAAACAATGTCAGTTTTAGTATATATAGAAGCAGATAATAATGCAGTAAAAAAGTCTTCTTTGGAAGCCTTAACGTATGCTGCCAAAATGAATGCAGGCGATGTAACAGCTTTAGTTACAGATAAAGCCGAAAACTTAGAAGAACTTGGGAAATATGGTGTCAAAACCGTTTTGCAAGTAAGTGATGAGAAACTTTCTGCTCGTCCTGTTGGTGCAATTGCGAGTGCGATTGCAGGTGCAGCCCAAAAAGCAGGTGCAAATGTAGTTGTTATGTCACGTTCTTCTACCGTTGATGCAGCAGCACCACGAGTAGGCGTAAAAATGAAAGCAACAGTCGCATCAAATGTAATTGCATTACCTCAAACCGATAACGGTTTTGTAGTTCGTAGAGGTGTTTTTACAGGAAAAGCGTTTGCAGATACAAAATTAGAAGGCGAAAATAAAGTACTTACAATAGCTAAAAATGCGCTGGCAGTTGATGATTCGGCTGGTGGTTCGGCTACTATTGAAGCATTTAATCCAGAATATGGAGCGAAAGATTTTGCTGTAAAAGTAACCGATGTAAAAAAACAAGAAGGCGATATTTTGTTGCCAGAAGCTGATTTAGTGGTTTCGGCTGGTCGTGGAATGAAAGGACCAGAAAACTGGGGAATGATTGAAGGATTGGCAAATGAATTACACGCAGCAACGGCCTGTTCGAAACCAGTTTCGGATATGGATTGGAGACCTCACCACGAACATGTTGGTCAGACAGGAATTAAAGTTGCTCCTTCTTTGTATATTGCTATCGGTATTTCGGGTGCCATTCAGCATCTGGCAGGTGTAAACTCTTCTAAAACTATTGTTGTAATCAATAAAGATTCTGAAGCTCCATTTTTTAAGTCGGCTGATTATGGTGTCGTTGGAGATGCGTTTGATGTTGTTCCAAAACTTACTGAGGCATTGAAAAAAGCTGGAATTTAATTTGATTAGGAGAATTTAGTATTATTTTACGACAGCTTGGAACAGCTTTAGCCCTCTGCGAAGCTAACCTATCGGCTACCAAAACGCTTTACATTTTATTTTGTAAAGCGTTTTTTATATATCCATTTGTGCGAAATATTTCCACAAATAAATTTGTGGGTTTCATTTTTACTACAAACTCCCAAGATCTTCCTTATAATTTCTAATTCGTTTCATAAATTCTTCTATGTCTTCATCTGTGAGGTTATATTCTATTTTCCATTGTTCTACTTCTTGAAAATGGGCTAATTTAGTAGTCCTTTTAACAAGAAAGAAATGGTAGTCAAATTTGAGTTTCTTTCGTTTTATTCTTTTGTTACATTTTTTTATAACTTGCTAGAGGGAATCTCTACAAAAACTTTGTAAGTAGTTTTTTGGTAATCCAAACCAACTCTGACAATAGTTAATAAAAATATCACTAAATTTACATACAAGAACTAGAGAACTAAAAACTAAATGATTTTAATAAACAAGAAAAGCAATGATATTAAAAATAGAAACACTAAGCACATCGAAACAAATAGATATAGATTTTGATAAGAGCCTTGTTCTACTTTCTGGACATAATAATACTGGTAAAACGGCTACTTTATGCGCCATCTATGATTACTTGAAAAACGATAATTCTAGTTTGTACAATAAAAATTTATATAAAAAAAAGGTTTATTTCTTTACTACAAAACGTACTTTTATTTCATTTTATGGTATTAATTCAACATTGAAAAAAGAAATGCTTAGTACTATAAATGGAAATGAACAAGATGAACAAGATGAACAAGCTCGTCTTCTTACTCAACCCATTTTAGATGAGTCAGAATTAGCAAGTAATTTTTCAATGCTTTCAAAGCAGAAAAGTGAGTTCGAATTTTTGGCTATTGAACTTGAAAAAAATATTTTAGAAGGAAAAATAATCGTAAGCGAAAATGAAAACCTAAAATATCAGCCTAATTTCCACGAAAAACCAGAAGAAAACAAACCTTTAGAACTTTATTTTGCCTCTTCTGCTGTTCAGGCTTTGGCTTCTTTTGTATTTTATTTACGTTATTTAGCAAAGAAAAATGATTGTATTATAATTGATGAACCCGAATTACATTTGCAACCAGATAATCAAATTGTGTTGGTTCGTCTTTTGGCTCGTCTTATCAACCAAGGATTCAAAGTAATATTAAATACAAATAGTGATTATGTTATTGAAGAAATAAATGTTTTATTAATGCTTACTCATTCGTTTGGAGAAAGAGAAAAATTAATGACAACATATAACTATAATCAGAATGAGCTTTTAAAAAGCGAAAATATAAGTGCATATTATTTTGAGAAGGGAAAAAATGAAGTTGTTGATGTTCCTCTTTTAAAACGTGGAATTGAAATAGATTCTATTGATTTGGCAATCGCTAATCTTGGTGAACGTTCTGATGATATTTATTATACTTACTTAGAGTCTGATGAAAAAATAGCTCAAGACGAGTTAGAGGAAGAAAAATTAAAGAAAGAACAAGAAACGAAACAGGAAAAAGTAAAATCTAACTAATGGATAATATAAAAAAGGCTCTTCAAGCTCTCATTTCACAAGAAGTTCGGATTAATTTTGATGAAGAAAATAATTCTATTAAAATTCATCCTTTTATCTCCCAACAAAACAAATAAAATTTTTATTTCAAATTTATACAAGAAAACAATGATACTAAACATAAAAAATCTAGGTACACTTAAAGAAGCAGAGATAGACCTTAGCAAAGACCTAATCTTGCTTTGTGGACATAATAATACTGGAAAAACGTATGTGGCTTATGCGATTTTTGAATTTTTGAATAATAAAGTAAATGAGGAAAAATTAGAAAATGAAAACCATAAAACGACTAAAACACAATTTTTTACTTCCGAACGAGCAGCGATAAATATTTTTAGTAAGGAATTAGCCTTAAATAAAAATAAATTTTTAGATACAGTTCTAAAATCTAAGAAAGAAGATAGGTTGAAATTATTAGAATACGGAGAAGAAAACATCAGTCGTTATCAAAAACCAATAGCAGACGAACTAAACATAGCAGAAGATTTATTACATCTACAAAAACAAAAAAGTGATTTTGAATTTCTAGCTATCGAACTTGAAAAGACTATTTTAGAGGGAAAAATAAGTGTAGGACAGTATGGAGGATTACACTATCAACCGAATTTTTATACTCAAAATGAAGGAAATAATACAAATGGAAAAGAAGAAAATATAATTTTAGAAATTTATCAAACTTCTTCCCTCGTAAAATCGCTTGCTTCTCTTGTTTTTTATTTACGTCATTTAGCTAACAAAAATGATTGTATTATTATCGACGAACCAGAATTAAATCTACATCCAAACAATCAAGTTTTGGTAGCTCGTTTTTTGGCTCGTCTGGTCAATAAAGGTTTTAAAGTGGTGGCAAGTACGCATAGCGATTATATTATTAAAGAATTGAGTACATTATTATTGCTTTCTGATTCTTTCAAACAGAAGGATAGAATAATGGAAAGATACGGCTACACTAAAAATCAAATTTTGGACAAAGAAAATATAGGCGTTTATTATTTTGAGAAAGGAACAAATAAGGCTGTAAATGTTCCTATTACAGAACGTGGAATTGAAATAGAATCTATTGATCAAGTTATTACCGATTTGAATGAACGTTTTGATTCTATTTATTACACAGAAGACGAAGAAGAGTAAAACTATGACACTAAAAGAAGCACTATTCGAACTCATCAATGAGGACGTTTTAATTGATTTTGATGAACAAAACAATGCAATTGAAATTGTAGAATTACACGAAGGAAGAGAAAATTATAAGCCTGAAAATTGTGATAAACTCTTGCAATCTGTTGCTACTATAGGAATTAAAAAAGAAGAATTTATAATTGCCTTCAAACCAGATGAAGATAAGTATAGATTTTTAGGTGACCTGATTAAGACAAAGAAAAAAGGAGATAAGAATAGCAGAAAATCTCTAAAAAAGTCCTGTGATGGAATTATTTTTTGTGAAATAGACAATCAACATTATATTTTAGCAGTAGAACTCAAATCTGAAAATCCAAAAGATTTACAAAAAAAATACAAAGCTGTAAAATTATTTCTGATTTTTTTGAACGAGATTTTGAAAATGTATTACAATATAACAAGAGAATTTATTGTAATAAATGTGCTATTTGATAAAAATCCTCAAAAAGGAAAACCTTTCTTTTTACCTATTCCTAAACAAAGAGTAGAAAACAAAGAAATATATTTTCGTCAAGGATTTAAAAGAAAAAATGAAGACAAAGAAAATAACAGATATGAAGCGAAAATAAAAAGAATATTAGACGCACTCAACGAAGAAATAAGAGGAAACAATGATATAACTTATCTAAATTATTAAACTTAGCGAATTAGTAATGCGATTTTTTCTACTTTTCTTATCATTTTTTTTCCTGTTTATCTCCACAAAAACCGTTTTTGCTCAAAAAAATAAAAACGACACTAAAACCGATTCCTTAAACTTAACAAATTCTGTAATAAACTTTGATTCATTTTCTCAAAAAACAAAATGGTTAGCTATTCAGAAAAGCAAAAATAATAATTCTTACACAGCTTTTTGGCTCAATCAAATTGATTCTCTTCCTCCTATTTCTATTCAGATTTTAGAAACAAAACCAGCACTTTCTCAAAATCAATTACAAACTATAAAAGCAATTTACGATTTTGAAAAACAGATTATTTTGTTTGATTCTCTTTCAACTGAATTGCAAAATATTCAATTAGATTCTATCAAAATAAGTTATCAAACTATTCCTTTCAAAATAAAAAACTGGACTTTCAAACGCTCACAAGAAGAATATGAACAAGCTGCAATGCAAAATTTTATTGATACTGTTGATAGAAAGGCAGAGAAAAACAAAGTTGTAGTAGAAGAACGACAAGAACTTTTTAGCTCAAATCTTCAAAAAGCAGGAAGTATTACTCGTGGTGTTTCGGTAGGAAATCGTCAAGATGTTTTTGTAAATTCTAATCTAAATTTGCAGTTGGAAGGAAAATTAACTGATGAAATAGAACTTACAGCCATCATTTCCGACCAAAATGTACCTTTTCAACCCGAAGGAAATACGCAGCAAATCCAACAGTTTGATAGAATACAGATACAACTTCGCCACAAAAATGCTTCGCTGACAGCAGGAGATGTAGTTTTGAAACAAGGAATAGGAACAGGAACTAATTTCAATAATCCACACTTCCTACGTTTTTATAAGAATGTTTTGGGAGGAGTTTTACAAACTAATTTTCAAATTGATTCTACCTTTTCAACACAGCAAAAAATCGGTTTAGCTGCTGCAAAAGGTCAGTTTCAAAGTTATCAATTACCTGTTCAGGAAGGCGTTCAGGGTGCTTATCGTTTAGTTGGCGCAAATAATGAGCGTTTTATAATTATTCAAGCAGGTTCGGAAAAAGTTTTTTTAGACGGACAACTTCTTCAGCGTGGTTTTAATTACGATTACATTATAGATTATAATACTGCTGAAATTACCTTTAATCCTCACGTTGTCATTACGCAGTTTTCTAGAGTTCGTGTAGAATTTGAATATACAAATCAGTTTTATAATCGAACGATTTCGAATTTGGGTGCAAGTGTGAATTTTACTTCTAAAAACAAGAATATTGATTCTACAAAATTAAAAAAATCATCTTGGAACATTTTTATAGAAAATTATTCGGAAAGTGATAACGAAAAACAACCGATTAACTTTGATATTTCGCAGGAAAGACAAACGCTTCTGGAAAATATTGGCGATAGTTTGTCGCTTGCCGTTGTGGAAAGTGCCGAAGAAGTAGATAATTTTTCTGTCAATCAAATTTTATATGTAAAAAAAGATACATTGATAGATGGATTTTTTTATCAACTATTTGTCAGAGCTACACAAAACGATGAAAATCAAACTTTTTATACCGTTTCTTTTTCAGAAGTTGGACAAAATAAAGGCGATTATAATTTAGGACAAGCGATTGCAAACGGACGAGAATATATTTTTGTAGGAATTAATCAGGGAAATTATGCACCGATTAGACAATTACCTGCACCAAATTCGAAACAACTAACAAATGCTGGCGTTCGTTTTTCTCCAAATAATCATACAAATATTTTTGCAGAAACAGCTTTTTCGAAACGAGATAAAAATATTTTTTCAGAAATAAATAGCGAAGACGATAAAGGAAATGCGTTTTTTGTAGGAATACATACAAAAGAAAGGGCTTTTAAAAATTCATTATTTCGAAAAAATTATAAGCTGAGTTATGGAATAGATTATGAATTGGATAGTAAAGATTTCGAACCCATAGACCGTTTTAGAAATATTGAGTTTGATAGAGATTGGACTTTGCCTACTTTTTTTGGAAGTCTGCCGAAAGGACAAGACCAGATTTTACAGGCTTTTACCATCATTGAACAAAACACAAATAACAAATTTGAGTATAATTTTGCATACAGAAATAGAGAGAACGCCATTACAGGACAGCAGCACAAGGTTATTTTCAATAAAAAGATCAAGCGTTTTCAGCTTTCTACAAACGGTTTTTACTTAGATGGAAAAAATCAATTACAGTTTGCAAATAATGCAGCAGGTTCTTTTTCTGATTTGAATTCGACTTCTGTTTCTCAAAATTCTATTATTTCCTCTATTCCAACTACTCAAACTAATATTTTAGAAACTCCTCAAAATGTTTCTTGGATTCGCTATGATGCCGATTTGCAGTATCAAAATAATTACATTGTTCCTGCTTATACCTATTCGGTTGATAAACAACAATTTACACAAAATATTTTTTCATTAATCAATAATCAAAATCAAGACTCGGTTACTTCTTCGTTGATGAATTACGAACAACATAAATTTTATCTTTTTCAAGGAGATAGTAGCAAAAAAGCAAATTACAAAGTAGAATACGCTTTAAGAGAAGATTTTTTACCAAAAAACGGAATTATCCAATCTTATACCAACTCACAAACGGCACGAGCAGAAGCAAGTTTAGATTTTGAGAGAGAGAAATCAACTCAAAAACTGACTTTTAATTCTACCTATCGAAAACTAGAATACAATCAAGAATTTTTGGACACGCTAAAGCTAGACGATACCGAAACGCTAATGGGACGGATTGATTGGCGAAGTGATTTTTTTGAGCGTGCAATCCGTCAGGAACTCACTTATTCAACCGTAACAGGACGAAGAACCTGCACGAGAATTTACGTTTATTGCCGTCAACGGAACTCAAGGGACACATACGTGGCGAGATGATAACGATGACGGAATCCAGCAGTTGGGAGAATTTTATGAAGCCATTAATCCAGATGAACGAAATTTTATCAAGATTTTTACGCCAACAAGTACGTATCTAACGGCTTTTTCTACCGATTTTATTTACAAAATTACGCTTACTCCTCCACGAAAATGGAAAAAAGCAAAGTTTATCAAAAAATCATTACAACTTTTTTCACTTGTTTTTTCGGTTCAAAATTCTGTCAAGACTACTGAAAATGAGTTTGCAAAACGTTTTCTTCCTTTTGTAGAACGAAGTCCAGAATCTATTTTAAGCGAACAAAGCGCACTTCGAAATGTACTATTTTTAAACAGGACAAATCCACGTTGGGGAGGAGAATTTCGCTACACATTAACTAGACAAAAAAATCTTTTAGCAGGAGGATTTGACAGTAAAAATGTAGAAGAATATGAAACTATTTTTAGAGTAAGTCTTTCTAAAACGATAGCTTCAAAGTCTAGTTTTTTGTTGGGAGAGAGAAGCAATGCTTCTGATTTTTTGGAAAATAGAAATTATAATTTACAGCTTTTACGTCCACAAACCGAACTCGCTTTTCAGCCCACAACAGCTTTCAGACTAACGACAGCCTACCGTTTTGAGCAAAAACAAAACACTTTTGGAGAAGAAAACGCACAAATAAATGAGTTTAGAAGCGAACTGCGTTATTCAAAAGTAGGCGATAGAGTTTTCAATGTTCGTTTTCAATATCTGAATATTGATTTTGAAGGAGAGAATAATACGCCTGTCAGTTATGAGCTTTTGGAAGCTCTGCGTGCAGGTCAAAACATAACTTGGGATTTGAATTTGCAACAAAAACTTTTCAATGGTTTGCAGCTGAGTGTCGTTTATGAAGGTAGAAAATCGGAAGAAACGCCTGCTATTCATATTGGTAGAATACAGGTTACTGCGCTTTTTTAGTATTTTTGAGAGATAAGTATTTTTTCTCGTTCTAAATTTTCTTTAATAAATTTATGTTCTGTTCCCTTCAAAACTAAATCCACTTCTTTTCCTGTAAGTGCTACAATTTCGTTTTTCATTTTACTAAGATAGAATAGATTAAGTTTGTAATCTTCTAAAAACTCTAAATACAAATCAATATCACTATCAAAAGAATGTTCATCTCTTGCTACCGAACCAAATAGATAAGCTGTTTTGATAGGTTTAGTTTCAAAGTAAGTTTTGAGTTGTTGTAAAAGAACTGTTTTTTCAATTTTTGTCTTATTTTGAGTCTTATCTTTAATTTTATTTTCAAGTTCATCAAAATCACTTTCTACCTTTTCAAAAAACAAAAGAGTTTCTAATAAAGAAAAATAACGTTCTTTTTTGATTTCTAAAACTTCCAAATAATTTTCTATTTCATTTTGATTTAATTTTCGCTTATTATTTTCAACTCTAGAGATAAAGGAGTGGCTTTTATTTAGTTTTTTGCCTACTAACTTTTGAGAAAAGTGGTTACGTTTACGTAAAGTTTTTAAAACCTTAGCAACGTGTTTAAACTCTAGACTACCTACGTCATTATATAAATTATCTTTTTCCATTCTCTTACAGTATTTTTTGACTTAAAATTCACTTTTTATGTAACGCTTGCCTTTTGTATAAAGTTTCTTAATTATCTAAACAGAAAAAAAACTTTTCAATGGTTTGCAGTTGAGTGTAGTTTATGAAGGTAGAAAATCAGAAGAAACTCCTGCTATTCATATTGGTAGAATACAAGTTACTGCACTTTTTTGAGGTAATTATTTCTTTTTATGGTTAGCAAACCTTACCTTTGTATTTTATTTCATTCACTTATTTACGATTTTATATGAAACGGATTTTTACGGTTTTTTGGTTTTGTCTCTTTCTTACTATTACGCAACAGGGGTTTGGACAAATACAAGTAGGTCAGGATATTTATGATGAAGAATATCGTGAAACAAAGGTAGATTTTTCTTCCAATGGTAACAAAATGGCTACTGTCAACTATATTGCTGGTCAAAATAAAAGCTTACTTAAAATATATGAATTATATTTTGATAGGTGGGTACAAATAGGTCAAGATATTCCTTTAATGGGATACCCTATAAAAATCTCTATGTCTTATGATGGAAATAGAGTTGCTGTTTTATCTGAAACTAACTTTGGGACCATTATGCTAGGTAAAAGATTTCTACAAGTATATACGTTACAATCTAATAATCAATGGCAGAAAACAGGAGTTGGATTTGAAGGAAGTATGCTTGAAAGGTTTGTTAATTCAATTTCATTTTCTAGAGATGGAAAACGCATGGCTTTGGGTTATATCTACAAGAAGAAAATTGGAATTACTCAATACAAAAGTTTAGGATATGTCAAGGTTTACGAACTTCAGAATGAAGAATGGATGCAGATAGGTAGTGATATAGTAGGTGCAGAATTGCTAGGTGAGGAGATAGAAAATGGCTTCGGTAGTAGTGTTTCACTTTCATCTACTGGGATTCGTTTAGCTATAGGATCATCTAATTTTATTTCTAATAAGCGTTTCGTAGTCGTATATGAATTTAAAAATAACGATTGGGTCAAATTAGGTTCAGATATTAAAGCAGATTTATCTGAGGGTACGGTAATTAATTCTACTGGAGAATTCGTCCATTTATCCTCAGACGGTAATGAACTAGTTATGTTAAGTACAATAATGAATACCGAAGGACAGACAATAGAAGCTATAATAAACTATGAATATAAAAGAGAAGGTTGGCATCAAACAGCTATTCTTAAAGGCACCCAGTCCTATTCTTTTGATGATATTTCTGTTTCATATGACGCTAAACGCATATTGTTCACAGAGCGTTTCCCTATTATTACTTCTCAACAAATAAAAGTAGTAGAAAGAGGGAGTAGCGTTTGGAATGTAGTACTTCTTATCAGTGATACCACAAATAATTATAAACCATTAAAAATTTCAAAAGATGGAAGTAAAATAGCAGTTTGATTTTCTGATTTTGATAATTTTACATATATACTAAAAGTTTTTAAAATAACTCCAGCAACATATATTGCTCAAGGAAAGACTTTTATAGAAGAAGGTAATAATTGTGAATTGGACAATCAAGATAAAAAATTAGGAAGAGTGCTAGTAAAATCTAATTTTGTTTATCAAATGTCAGATGCAGATGGTAATTTTACTATACCTTTTGCAGATGGTACACATACTATAGAAACTAAAATAGTAAATAATAGATTCTTTAATGCTATTCCAAATGCTAATCAATGCGATACAATAAAACAAGTAATCATAGAAAATGGACAACTTCAAGACCCAAATTCAATCAATTTCGGCTATAAAGTTAAACCTTGTGCTTACCTTAGTATTGATATTACAAATAAACAACGCAGAAGATGCTTTATGAGTAGCACGACAGTAGAATACCAAAACCAAGGTTTTTCAGATGCTCAAAATGTAGAAGTAAAAGTAGAATATCCTGATTATATCTTCCCTGTTTCTAGCTCCCCTGCTTGGACAAGACAAGAAGGAAACAGCTATTTCTTTAATGTAGGAAGTCTAGCTGCTGGAAGTGTAGAGAAAATTGTCTTTCAAGATTCTGTCATTTGTGGCATTGAAGAAATTCGTGGACTTACGCAGTGTGTGAAAGCTACTATTTCTCCTGCTAATTCTTGTGAAGAGTGGACAGATAATGAAAACAACTATGAAATTTCTGGACAATGTGTAGGTGGTGGAATTGCTCGTTATACAATCAAAAACCTAACAAATATCGCTACTGATTCTATTGCATATCGTTTGTATGTTGATTCTCAAATCTTTCAAGAAGGAAATGTATTGCTTCCTGCTAATGCAGAAATAGAGTTCGAGGTTTTTACGAATGGAAGAACGATTACAATGGAAATCTTGCCTCTTAATCACGATCCTATTTCTGCTTTTGTAGAAGGGTGTCAAGAAATTATTCCTTATTCTGCAAATCCTGCTACTCCTTTATCAGCTTCTCCTATAACAGAGTCTGGTCTTGCTCTTCCTCAACATGACGGAGGAGAACGTATAGAAACTTCGTGTTCGGAAATTTTGGATAGTTATGACCCAAATGACAAACAAGTTGTTCCGTTTGGTTTGACAAACGAAAACCTAATTGAGAAAACTACAGAATTAGATTATACCATTCGCTTTCAAAATACTGGAACGATTGAAGCTGTAAATATTGTAGTTTTAGATACACTTTCCGAATTTTTGGATATTGAAACGATTCGTTTGGGAATGGTTTCTCACGATTATAAGTTTTTTATTGATGGCGATGCTGATACTCGTGTATTGCGCTTTCAGTTTGACAACATCAACCTCCCTGATAGCAATAGCAATGAGCCTGCTTCTCACGGATTTATTAAATTCAAAATAAAACAAAAAGCGAATAATCGTATCGGAACGGTTATAAAAAATCGTGCAGCTATTTATTTTGATTTTAATTCTCCAATTATCACAAATACAATTTCTAATAAGGTAGCCGTTCTTCCACTTCGAAATAATAACGTAGATTTAGCAGTCTTCAATTGTTCTGATGCTAGTTTTGAATTGAATGCAAATGCAGGAACGGACATAGAAACACCAAATTCTACGGCAACTCTTGCAGCACAAACAACACAAGCGTTTGGAGGTTGGTTGTTGCTTTCTGGTTTTGGTGTTTTAGAAAATCCATCTAGAAACAATAGTAGAGTTACAGGGATTTTACCTTTTCCTTCTCAATTTGTTTGGACAGTTGCAGCTTGTAAAGAGTCAAAACAAGATACGATTACGGTATTGTTGACAGATGCAAATTATAAGTTTACTATTGATTTGAATGAAACGAGTAATACTTTATCTGTTCCGACTGGAAAAGTAACGTATCAATGGTATAAAGATGGCGTTTTAATTACAGGACAAACAGGTTCGAAGATTAAACCTAGATGAGGCAAATAGTGGTTTAGGTGTTTATACTGTCGTTATTTCTGGTGGTGGAACTTCTATTACTTCTGAACCTTTTACTTTAGATGTTACGCTTTCTAATGATAATTTTATTCTCAATAATTACATTAAAGTTTATCCAAACCCAACTACTTCGCTATTGAATGTAGAATTGAATACGGCTTTAAATGTAAATGAGGTAACTTTAGTGAATGCTTTGGGAATGGAATTGCAGAACGTAAAAAGTATAAATTCTAATAAAATTACACTTAATTTAGAAAGTTTGAGTAATGGAATTTATTTTGTAAAAATTATTTCTCAAAAAGGAATTTTTTATAAAAAAGTGATTTTGAAAAAATAGAATTACCACAAACTCTCTAACAAGAAAGTCATTGACAGATTAATTTTGTTGATGACTTTTTTATTTACACAGACTGGGAAGTCCGTGATACTCAACTTGAGTTAGTTACTAACTTTTTCTCTTATTCCAACAACTCTATTTTTACTAAAGTAAAGAAGAAGCCTATAAATTATCATAAGAATTAGTCATTTACAGAAAATGTTTCTCCTTCGATAGCCAAGACAGAATTTGGAAAAACGGCTTGTGCTTCTTCCAAAACAGGCGACAAATCATAATACCGAGTAGAAAAATGCCCTAAGATAAGTTTATTTACATTTGCTTCTTTAGCAATCAAAGCAGCCTGCTGCCCTGTAGAATGAAATGTTTGTGCAGCTCGTTTTTCGTGTACGTGTGTAAAAGTAGATTCGTGATAGAGCAAATCTACATCTTTGATTATTTCTATTAATGGAGAAGAAGGCAAGTAAGTGGTATCCGAACAAAAGGCGTAACTTCTTCTTTTAGCAGGCAAATGTGTATATTCTTCGTTTTTGAGTAGTTGATTGTTATGGTAAAAACCCTCTCCCTTTTTGAGCGCAATTCTTCCAGGTATAGACAAATCTATAGGAATTTTTTCTTTAATTAACTTTTTATCTTTTGGTTTTTCTCTAAACAGAAATCCACAACAAGGTATTCTATGCAATAAAGGAATTGTATGTACACTTACTTTTTCGTCTTCAAAAATAAATACAGACTCTTCTTGATTTGTTTCTACAAAATGAAGTGCATAATTAAGAATGGCATACGAATATTTGAGTTGTAGAATAATTATTTCTTGCAAACCTTTTGGTGCGTGCAGATAAAGTGGTTCGGTTCGTCCACGCAAATTCATTGTATTGAGCAATCCCATAAGTCCTAAATAATGGTCTCCGTGCAGATGACTTATAAAAATAGCGTGTATTTTATTTATTTTTATTTTGTATCTAAACAACTGTATTTGCGCTCCTTCACCACAATCAATCATGTAATATCTATGATTGATACACAAAATCTGAGAAGTAGGAAAACGTCCGTGTGCAGGAATAGCAGCATTTGCACCTAATATGGTAAGCTCAAAAATCACGATAAGTAATAGTTCTGTAAAAAATAAGAAAAGAAGAAAATCAAGTAGAAAACAAAGTCGAACCTTCCGTTTTTATATAATTTTTTGATAGGTATCAAATTTTATAAATTGTGTAGATTTTATAGATACTGTTTTTAGCAATACATATACAATGCAAAATACGAATAAAAATATAAATTTGAGAGAAGTTTGAGATAATGATTCAAATTATCAAAAAGTTTCATCTTTTTTTTATAAGTAAAAATATAGTTCATATATTCGTATATTCAAATCCTTATTACCAAATATTTCAAGTCTACTCATTTCAAAATTATCTTTACTAATCCAAATGTGTTTGATAAACTTGTACCAAAACTCCCTTGCTTCATTTTTTTATAAAAAAAAGCACTATTTGTACTTGATTTATTGAACTAAATTTTATTATACTTTTTAATTAAAACTACCTACTTTTATGCTATTTAATAGTTCCGTTTCCCAAACCAACCCAGTTTCCATTGAAGAACGCTCTTCTTTTTCAACTTTTTTTACTATGAACAGCCAAGATAAAGATAATCAAGATGATGCTGATTTTAATTTGGAGGATGATTTTTCAGATGTAAATTTAGATCCTGATTTTGATGAGTTTGATACTGACTTTGATGAATACGATGATTATAGTTCAGAAGATGATGAATTTTGATCTCAACTTTCAAAACTAAATTTAATAAACAGCAACTAGTTTAATTATATGAAATTTTAACAAAAAAATTTCTGAAAAAGTCGTATATTTATTTTCACTACAAAAACACAATAGCAAGATGCTGTTTCTATCTTTAAATTTACTGTTATTAAAATAATTTTCTGACATAGTGATTAATTATTGCTAATTTATTTGGTAAAATGCAATTTGACTGTTATCTTTACAGTAGAGAAAATCAATATATCAAGACTTCCTCTTCGAATTTAATCAAATCAAAATAAATCAATTTTACTTTAAACTTTATATAAATGATGAACAAAAAGTACCTTTTAGCCGGTGCAACAGCTCTCGGACTTAGTGCAGGTATTTTTGGATATTCTCAACTAAACGATAACGATTTAGTGAGTAGCTCCGAAAATCAAGACACAGAAATAAGTGCAGAAGAGTGGGCAAAAACAATGGCTGAAAAAAAAGCAGCCAAACATAATAAAAAAGGATATTTCAAAACAGCAGAAGCCAAAGGGTATTTTGCATATATGGATGCTATCCGTACTAAAGACGGAGAAAAACGTCCAAACTACAGACCAGGATATGCTCAACTAGAATTAGAAAAAACGTTAACAAATGCTCGTGTATCTCGTACAGAAGCCTTTACATTTGACGAACGTGGACCTGGAAACGTAGCAGGACGTTCTCGTGCTATTCTTGTCGATAGTAGAGATGCTTCAAATAATACATGGTTTATGGGTACTGCTGGTGGTGGTATCTGGAAAACTACTGACGCAGGTGCTACTTGGGAAGATAAGTCGGGCAGTATGGCGCATTTAGGAATTACTTCTATTGCACAAGCTGCTTCTAGTCCGAATATAATGTATGCTGCAACTGGTGAAACTGCTTTTAATAATGCAGGTATCAATGGTGGTGGTGTATTCAAATCTACCGACGGTGGTGATACGTGGAATCGTCTTGCTTCTACTATTCCTCGTGTAACAAATTTCTTGCAAGCTTCTCGTGTAATCGTTTCTCCTACAGATCCAAATGTAGTATTGGTTACATCTTCATATACAGCTTATCTTGGTGATGCTAACAATGATCCAGAAGACAAATGGACAGCTTATATATTGCGTTCTACAGATGGAGGAAATACTTGGACTCCTACACTTACTACGCCTACACGTCTTCAGCAGATTATAGCAGAGCCAGGTAACTTTAATAATATGTATGCTTCGGGTGTTTCACCTACTACAGCATTCCGTTCTACTGACGCTGGTCTTACATGGAATGCTATGAAGCTAACTTCTATTGCTGCAGTAGAAGATACAGATGGTGCTGGAGTTGCTCGTTCGGAGATAAATATCGCTCCTTCTAATCCTGCTATTCTGTATGCTTCTGTTTATATATTCGGTGGCAAATCTCGTCTTCTTATGTCTCCTGATAGAGGTCTAAATTGGAGAATTGTAGAAGAAAACGGTCGTCAAGAAGTACAAGATTATTTAGTGCAAGGTAATTATGACAACTGTGTAGTTGTAGATCCTACCAATGAATATAAAGTATATTGGGGTGGTGTAGATTTGTGGACTGCTACAATCAATCCTCCTAGTACTCGTACAGGTCCTCGTCAGTTCTTGGGAGCAGATCTAGTAAACATGGGTTGGCTTACTTTTACTAACGTATCTGGTTTTACATTATTAGGTGGTCAGTTAGAGGTAAATAATCCTGCTCAAGCCGTAACTGTAGAAATCAGATTCGGACCTGGAAAAACCCAAAAAGCGCACCGTTTTGTAGCTGGTGGTGGTGGTGTAGGATCGGGTGTTCCTGCTGCTCAGTATGTGTATAGTGGTTATGTAGATGTTCCTTTTGAAGTATGGGATACTGAAAATAATCGCCAGTTGATGTTTTCTTTCCGTGATCAACAAAATGACGGTGAGTTTACTTGGACACAACGTGATGAGGCTAATGATCCAGAGTATTTGAATGTTCGTGAATATATGTTTGTTCATTCTATTCCTTATGACGCTGCTGCTCCAAGCCCTCGTATTACTGTAAATGGTGGACACGAAGTGGAACAAATTTATTTTTCTTGGCCTTATTTGACGGAAGGACAAACATTTGATACAAATGCTACTTCTACAATTCGTTTCAACTATGGTGGTGCTACCTATCAAAACAGTACTATTACTCGTGTAAGTGATGCGTATGGTCGTGCAGGTAATCCTTTAAATGATCTGCACCCAGATCACCACATGCTTAAGTATGCTGGTACTAGCCGTCTTATTTCAGTTAATGATGGTGGACTTGCTTATTCTGATGACAATGGAGCTACTTGGGTGGAGGTAGATGACTTAGCTACAAACAATATTGTTACTTCACAATATTATAGAGCAGACAGACACCCTACTGAAAACAGATATGTAGGTGGTACACAGGATAACGGTTCTTGGATTTCTGCTGCAAACCCTACTGCTTCATCAGACTATGATTTTGCATCAGGTGGTGATGGTATGGATGCAGTTTGGCATGCTACAGACCCTGAATTAGTACTTAGTTCTTCTCAGTACAATACAGTATATCGTTCTTCAAACGGAGGAGATAACTTCGTTCGTTCTAACAATGGTATTTCTGATACAGCTGAAGATGGCACTTCTCCTTTTGTTACTCGTTTAGGTTATTCATTGTTGAATCCAGATGTAGTATTTGCAATTGGTGCTAGTGGAGTTTTCAAATCAACTAACTTCGGACAACGTTGGAGTAGAAAAGCTATTTCTAATGAGCTTTGGAATTTCAGTAGTTCTACTACAAACATTTACCCTTCTTTGGCAAACAAAGATATTGTTTGGGCAGGTAGTGGAATGTCAGAAGAGCGTACTCTATTCCTTTCTAGAAATGGTGGAGATAGCTTCGTAGCAATGCCTAATCCAGTTAATATTGGAGAAATGTCTGGCTTTGCAACTGATCCAGAAGACGAAAATGTAGCGTATATGTTATTCGGACAAGGTGAAGTAGGTAAAGTATGGCGTACAAAAGATTTAGGTCAAACATGGAGAGAAATTTCTGGTTTTGGTTTAGGAAAAGCTAGTCGTACAGGATTCCCTGATGTAGTACCATTCTCAATGGTAGTATGGGGTGATACTCTTTTTGTAGGTACAGAAATTGGTATTATGGTTTCTTATAACGATGGTGGTGCCTGGGAACGTATCGCTGAGTTTCCTCCTGTTGCTGTATTTAGTCTTACAGTAAAAGAGAATGATGGACAGCTTGTAATTGGTACACACGGTCGTGGAATTTGGTCTTCTGATATGGGTATTACTTATGATCGTAATCCAGGACCAGATCCAGATCCAGCAGGTAGTCTTACTGTAGGAGCTATTAGTGGAAGCACTTCTGAAAGTGGTACAACAGCTACATTTACTGTAAAATTACCTACTGCTCCAACTGCTAACGTAACCGTTGCTGTAGTAAGTGCTAACCCTACCGAAGGAACAGTTTCTCCAGCTACACTTACATTTACTCCTGCTAACTTTGCAACTGCACAAACAGTAACAGTTACAGGTGTTGCTGATACAGAAGAAGACGGTGATATCACTTATAAAGTGAATCTTACTGCTACAAGTACAGATGCTGCATATAGTAATAAAAAAGGTAGTGTAAATGTAACTAATACAAATGTTAGCATTACTACTGGTATCTTGAATCCTACTAATGCAATTAGCTTGAAAGTATATCCGAATCCTACTCAAGATTGGGTACGTTTCGAATTGCCTAAAGTAACTGGTTCTTATGACGTTCGTGTTTATACAATTACTGGTAAAGAAGTATTACGTACTTCAAACCGTGGTGGTGGAAACATGGAATTGAATATCCAGAAATTTGTAGGAGGTACTTACCTTGTTAAAGCTGTAAACGGCGACAAAGTATATGTACAAAAAGTAGTTTTACAGAAGTAATCAACTAAGTAAACTATACAGAAGTAATCAACTAAGTAAACTATAAAATAGAATCTCAAATGATTAGTTATTATTAATCATTTTATCTATAAATTATTAAAAACGCTTTTCTAGAAATAGGAAAGCGTTTTTTTATGCCCTTATTTATTAATTTATCAAAAAATAGTCTAGCAAATTCAAATTTTGAAGCAAATTCAATCTAAAACCTTATTTTTGTTCTATCTAATTAAATTAATAATCATCAAAGAAATATCAAAAATATATAACTATGAAAATTGCTGTCATTGGAGCTACTGGGCTTGTAGGAACTCAACTATTACTCGTTTTGAAAAATCGTAGATTCCCTGTTTCCGAATTAATTGCTGTGGCTTCGGAGCGTTCGGTTGGAAATAAAATTGAATTTGATGGAAAGCAGTATCGTGTACATAGTATGCAAGAAGCCATTGATGCTGTTCCAGATATTGCCATTTTTTCGGCAGGAGGTTCTGTTTCTTTAGAGTTTGCACCAAAATTTGCAGAAAAAGGAACAATCGTAATCGATAATTCTTCAGCTTGGAGAATGAATCCAAAATATGAATTAGTTGTTCCAGAAGTAAATGCACACGAACTTCACGAACTAAATGAAAACGATAAAATAATTGCTAATCCAAACTGTTCAACGATTCAGATGGTGGTGGCTCTTAATCCATTACACAAAAAATATAAAATAAAACGTATAGTTGTTTCGACTTATCAATCTGTAACAGGAACAGGAAAAGCTGCTGTTGATCAACTTATGAGCGAACGAAAAGGAGAAACTGGAAATAAAGTTTATCCACACCCTATCAATTTAAATGTTCTTCCTCACATTGATGTTTTTTTAGAAAATGGATATACAAAGGAGGAAATGAAAATGGTTTTGGAAACCAAAAAAATAATGGGAGATGATTCTATTGAGGTTACGGCTACTGCTGTTCGTGTTCCTACAATGGGTGGACATTCGGAAGCTGTCAATGTAGAATTTGAGAATGATTTTGATTTGAATGAAGTGAGAGAAATAATGAGAAATTCGGAAGGAATTATTCTACAAGATAATGTCAGTAAAAACGAATATCCAATGCCGATTTATTCGGAAGGAAAAGACGAAGTTTTTGTAGGAAGACTACGAAGAGATGAAAGTCAGAAAAATACACTTAATATGTGGATTGTAGCTGATAATCTTTGAAAAGGAGCAGCCACAAATGCCGTTCAGATTGCTGAATATTTAGTAAAAAATAATTTACTAAAAACAGAAAAAGTCTAAAAACAAAAAATGGGTTTAAGCATAGAAGTTTAAATCCATTTTTTATAATCTAATTTTCACTTTATTATTCTGTAATTGTATTAATTTTAATTTCTAAAATCTAATTTCTAAATTTATTCCCCTTGTGGTAATTTGTATTCAATTCTAAATTTATTCATCAGCTAGAGTGGTCTGCAATAATAACCCATTTTTTATTTATTTTCTTCCAGAGAAGCGTAAAATGTCCTTCTAAATCTTCCTTTTCCTCTCGTTTGAGGTATCATTTTCCGATAACAAAAACGTGTTTTTTATCTAGTTTCTTCATCGAAAGAATATCAAACTTTAGTTTTCCCATTGCCTGTACATCTGGATATGATTTTTTGTAACGTTCTAAAGTAGCATCATAACCATAAGTAATTCCATTTTTTCCAATAAATTTTAATGAATCTGATTCCCAATATCCATTCATAAAACCTTCTAAATCGCCATTATTCCACTATTTTTGTTGATTCTGAAAAGTCTGCATTATCTGTAAGGCATTTTTCTGTTTTACATCTTGTGCAAAAGAGTTGGCAGTAAATACAAAAGTAATAAAGAATAAAATTATTTTTTTCATCTGTCAAAAGTTGGTTTAGTTTTTTTATTAAAGATAGTAATTTTGAAAATCTACTTTATTCATTTTTATTAAAGAAACAATACGAATCATCATAATCCAAAAAAATTCCTATATTGTATTATATAATTTTCTATCAGAGAGCATTTAATACGCCAAAAGATTCATGCAAAAAACGATTGAAGGTATTTTATCTATTGTAGTGACTGTAATTCTTCTTCAAACACTTTATTTCAAATTTGGTTCTGCATCTGAATCAATTTGGATTTTTACGCAGCTTAATGCCGAACCTTCTGGTAGATATTTATCAGGTTTTCTGGAACTTATTGTAGCTATTCTTATTCTTATTCCAAAAACCCGTCGTGTTGGTGCGATTGGTGCGATTATTCTTATGCTTGGTGCGATTGCTTCTCATATTTTTGTTTTGGGAGTTCGTGTACAAAATGACAACGGACTTTTATTTGCGCTTGCTTGTATAACGCTTGCTTGTGCAATTAGTGTTTTAATTATGAGAACGATTAGGAAAAAGTAAACTTTAAAAAATCTTATTGATTAAAACAAATTGGCAGTTGATAGTTAATTACTTTATATAGAATTTTGTTTTTTTTATCAATCGTTTTACGAAGTCAAATACTCGCTAAGGTAAAAAGTACTTTATTCAAAAATAAATTTATAATTCAAATACAAAAATTATGGCAAAATCAAAACCTCAAATGGGCTGGGTATATTCTCCAACAGCAACTAAAACAGAGAAAGCAGCTATCTCAAAGCAATTTGAACCAATAATTGAAGAACTAAAAAAAAATATCCAACCAATTCCAGAACCTCAAGAATTCAATCATTGTATTGATATTTTCAGCAAATGGAGAGGAAACTTTTTCTATATCATGCTAAAATATAAAACTGGGAAAAATAGTACTCAAGATTTTTTTGATACAGGATTAGCTCGTTTAGAATATTACGGAGAAAATCAATTTAATCTTTCCTATTTTAGACATACTGGAAAATGGGAACCTCTATTTATGTATGATGATATTTCATTCGAAACTGCAGTTAAAGCAATTCTAGAAGATTCTATGTTTGAAATGTAGATACTATTTCAGGATGTGTTATTGTTGGTATTTCAATAAAAAAATATCAACAATACCATTTTACCTACTCCGAAGCCCTACTAAAAACTCTAGCCAAAACCACCTCCACAAAAACAGCAACTAAAGCAGCTATAAGAAAATACCTCCAAAGAGGAATATTCTCGTTTTTTTCTTTAAAAGTAGTGGCAAAATCTTTTGCATTTTCTCCATCTAATGAGAAAATCTGAACATTTGGCTTTTCTGTCCACGCTTTTATCAACTCCTCTTTTGTATAAAAATCAAGATAAGATTCCTTTCGTGAATAATTGAAAGCCAATAAAGTTTCTATTTTTTGAGTTTGTTTGTTGCGTAACTGATAAACACCTGCTTTGAGCGAAGAACGAGGAACTTCAAAGATAATCTTATTTCCAGAAATGCGTTGAGAAGGAATTATTCCTTGATTGTTTATAATGGAGTTTTGATTTGTAGAATTTGCTTGACCTGTAGTAGTATTCTGTAAAGGAACTAATTCAAAAACACTATTTTTTTGAAGGGAATCTAACGATAAAATAGCCGTTTGTTCTTCCAAATTATAAGCTAACAAATCAGCTTGCGACAAACTGCTAAGTGCAATTTTGTACATCGTCGGAACAAATAGAGCGTGTTTTCCAAATCCACTCCAATTATTCTCCAAAGGAGCAGAACAAACAAAAACGTTTCCTTCTGTTGTCTGTTGGCGCATCAAAAAAGGCTGTCCATTTCTAAACTTCAAAATAGATTGTCCAGATGAGAGTCCAGACCAAACACTCGTCGCAACAGGCATAGACATAGAAGGCGAAATCTGCTCAAAAACGCCTTCAAAAAAAGGTTCGTTTTCAGATGGAGGCAAAAGTGAAAGTCCTACACCAGCTTCTGCATTAATAGAACGTACAGAAATTCCTAAAGCAGAATTAAAATCAGTAGGTTTGGAATTAGCAGCAGGAAAAACTAAAACATTTCCACCACCAGAAAGAAATTTTCTCAATGCTCTTTGTAAAGCTTCATCAATCGTAGCTATTCCTTCCAAAACTACCAAATCAGTATTTTGAAGAACGTTGTAATCCAAATTTTGAGTAGAGGTAGCAGAGAAAACAAAGAAATCTGCATTTGTAAAAACATTCTTAATATACGTTTGCGCTTCACTTTGCCTTTCAAATATATTTAGAATATTTATTTTTGGTGCAATTCTTAGCGTAAAGAAATAATCATTATCAAACAAAACAGGGTAATCTTCAATACTTATTTTGGCTGAAACTGTTCCTCCTGTTTTGGTAACGGAAAAGTTCATTTCAATTTCCTTCGAACTCTGTGCTGGCAAACTTACCACACTTGCCGAAACTTGATTGTTATCTATAAATAATTGAAGACTTTTGTTTTCAATCGCTTCTGTTCCCAAATTTCTGACACGAACCGTAATATTTTGTGGCGTGTTAGGCTGTACAAAAGGATTGTCCAACCAAACCGAATCGACAAGTAAAGTGGAAATGGTATTTGGAGAAACTGGCAAAACATAATAATTATAAGCCGAATCAAATTCTATTTCATTTAGGTTTGGAAGTGTGTTTTTCTGGAAATCTGAAATCCAAAAAATATGTCCTCCTTTTGTTCCTGTTCCCTCTTGATTTGATTTTGCTTCAAAAGTTCGCAATTGTTTTTTGTAAACTTCTGAAAAACTCCTATTAATTCCACTAAAATCAATAGTAGAGAGTTTGTCGTTAATGTTTGTTTTGGGATAGAAAAAATTAGTATTTCCCTCAAAAGAATTATCTAAAAGCTGAAAGGTAGCTGATTTTGGAAAAAGTTCTGGAATTGTCTGTGCATACGTCGCTCCCAAATCCAAAAGGCGTTTGTTGTCTTGTTCATTTTGAAGACTAAACGAATTATCCAAATAAATAGAAACTTGCTGTCTTGCCGAAAAAGAAGCAGCATCAGAATTTTTGGAAGGCAAAATCGGACGAGCAAAAGCCAACACCAAAAAGGCAATAAATGCCATACGAGCCAACATAATCAAAATATGTTTCAACCGATTGCGAGATTTCGAAACCTGTTGAACCTGTTTTAAAAATTCTACATTAGTAAATAATACTTTTTTTGGGCGTTGAAAATTGAAAATATGGATAATGATTGGAATAATCAATAAAAACAAAGCCCAAAGAAGAGAAGGATTGAGAAATTGCATAGATTTTTACTACAAACCCTAAGTGTCTTGAAGATACTTAGGGTTTTGAATGATTTTAAACGTATAGGACTAATTAAAAACGAAATTACATAATTCTCAACTAACAATTTCCTATAAAAAAGAACACATCAATTTTTTAGTTACTTTTAAGAACTCCTACTACATCACAAACAGAAAAACCTTTCCTCAATCCTATTGCTATGTGTCCTGTTGCTGATTGTTTTGCAGTCTATCCAAAAATTTCTCTGCTTGTTCGGGAGTTTTGAATCTGCTAAAGGGAAGTTCGGATCGTTTAGACATTTGTTGAACTTGCAGGTTGGCAATATCATTTGTAGCAGCTACTTCGGCTGCGTGCAATAAGCCTTTTTCTACTGAATAACGTTGCATTGCAGCAAACACTTGTCCCAATTCATTAGATACTACTGCCATTTTACGGACATCGAAATGAATAGTAAAATTAGGAGTGAGTTGTTCTACGCCTTTTATCCAGTTTGCTTGAAAATCTTCTAAATCTATCTCATCTACCCATTTTTCAACAATTACCAAATACATTCTGTTTTTAGAAACATCTACACTAATACGATAACATTTCTCATCTGCTATTAGAACTTTGCTTGACATAAGACAAATAATATGATAGTTTAGTAAATACGAACATTTAGGAAACAAAGTTAAACAAAAAAATTAAAATTTCAATTCTAGTTCTTTATTTTGTGAAAATAATTTGAAAAAATTCAAGTAAAAACCTACTTTAAATCAATTATAAACGATAAATTTTCAAAAGAAACGTTTTATGAATTCTTCTATAAATTGATGTTAATTATTCATTTTTATATTTTTCGTTTAAGTAAGGAAGATTACCAAACTTATCTAAATATCTCGTTTTGTAGTAAAAAACCCTTTTTGTTGAAATCGAAATAAAATAGCTCAATAAACAAATTGCAAAACGACAAGCAGAAAAAACCTTCATAAATTAGTTATGAAGGTTTTGTAAAATTACTAATAACACTGAACTTCTTTGTATTCAGTCTTACTATAACCAATACCTATTTGTGTTCCTTGATTATTGTACGCACTATATTCCCATATTTTTGAAATAATAAATCCATGTTCATTATATTGGTAGGTATTCGTTGACTCTCTGTAACCTAATTCTTCTACAAATTTTGTATAAACTGTATTTTCATAAGAGTCATACTTTATTGTCTCTGTGTGCAACTCATTTCCTTGACTACTATATCCCTTAATTGTTTCTGTATCATTTTCTCTAGAAAATGTATAATATCTTTTTAATTCTCCATTTTCGTAATGTTCCCTTTTTACTAGAGTAGTATTATTGTACTCATATTTTATAGCACCCTGTATAGTTCCATCTACAATACTTTCTGATTTAGAAATGAGGTTTCCGACATAAGTTCTAACTATCTCACTTGTTTGATTACCATCTACATCAAAATAGATTATCTTTACCATTTTATCTTGATTATAAAATCTTTCATAAAACTTAAAAAAAACTCCATCAACAGATCTTGTGAAATATTTTTCCGAACGAGAATTACCATTATAAGAAATTTCTAGCTTGTTGTTTGTTGGATTTGAACCATTCAAATAATCATATCTGTTAGAAGTTATAATTCTATTTCTATTATCATACGTATTATTCTCAACGCTTACTAATACATCATCTGACATTGAAAAAGTAGAATCAGATATAACTTTCTTACTTCTATTATATTCTATCTTACTATACTTTGGATAGTTTGTGGCTCTATCATAATGTTCTACACGCTTAGCAAAACAAGAAAACTCTAGTTCTTCTTCAAATTCATCTTCCATTTCTTGCTGCTCGTCTTGGCAAGATGAAATAAATAGAGAAGAAATTATGATACAAATTAGATAAACAAAATGAGTATACTTTTTCATAAAATTTTTTTTGATTAATTAAAATTAAAGGTGTTACTTGAAAACGATTTGCAAATATACCTGTTTTTTTCATAAAAATTAGCAAAAAATTAAATCTTCTTTGTATTTTAATTTTGTGAGTTCATTTACACAAAAAACAAATTGCAAAACGATAAGCAGAAATGTATATTTGTTAATCATTACGAAAATGATAAATAAATTACAGAATAATTATACAAAATCAATAAAATATAGTGAATTTTTCGCTTTTTATAGCTCGTCGCATCAGAAGTCAGAAGGGAAGTAGTTTTTCGAAAGTTATTACACGCATTGCCATTGGAAGTATTGCGTTAGGAATTGCTGCTCTTATTGTTTCGATGGCAATTTTTGAGGGTTTCAAACAGACTATTTTAGATAAAATAGTGAGTCAATCGGGTCATATTCAGATTCTTAAATTTGATATGAATAATTCTTTCGAAACAAGTCCACTTTCTACGCAACGTGATTTTTATGAAGAACTCAAAAATCAAGATTACGTTTCTCACATTCAACCTTATACACAAAAACCTGTTTTGCTGCGTACAGATGAAGATTTGATGGGATTAGTTTTGAAAGGAGTTGATAAACAGTACGATACAATTGGTTTCAAAAGGAATCTAGTAGAAGGACGTTTCATTCAGTTTGATACAAGTAATTACTCAAAAGAAATAATTGTTAGTCAGGATACAAAAGACAAATTACGTCTTAAAGTAGGTGATGATTTACTCGCTTTTTTCTTGCAAGACCCACCAAGACAGAGAAAATTAGAAGTGGTAGGCATTTATCAAACAGGAATTGAAGATTTTGATGAGCGTTTGGTGTATTGCGACCAAGGACTTCTGCAACGCCTAAACGATTGGGGAGATACGCTTGTCGGTGGTTACGAAGTTTTTCTCAATGATTTTGATGATATAGATGCAATTTATGATGAAATAGAAGCCAATAGCGATTATGATATGTACCTGCAAAAGCTAACAAATACATTTGCACATTTCTTTGAATGGTTTTCGATGGTCAATAAAAATGTAACTATATTTTTGAGTGTAATTTTATTTGTTGCACTTTTCAATGTTGTTTCTGTTTTACTTATTTTGATTACCGAACGGGTTACGATGATAGGAATGTTGAAAGCGTTGGGTGCAACAAGTAGTCAGATTCTGAAAATATTTTTTCAAAATGGTTTGGTTATTCTTTGGAAAGGAATTTTGGTGGGAAATGTCATAGGAATTTTGTTTTGTGTAATTCAAGATACATTCAAAATTATTCCTTTAGATATCAATACCTATTATATGAGTAGCGTTCCTATTTCGTGGAATATTCCTTTGATTTTACTGCTTAATTTTGTCATTATTATACTTGTTCTTCTTATTCTTTGGATTCCTTCTATTTTTATAAGTAGAATAAAACCTATTCGGGCTATTCGATTTGATTAAAAACTTAATTATCATTAAAATGGATAATAGAATTAAATACGTAGCTTTGATTTTGCTGAACAAGAACTAATGAATATATTTCCACAACTCAAATTAAATTATACATGATTAAGAATACTATTTTATGCCTTTTATTTTTAAGCATATTTTCTACATTAAAAGCTCAAGTTATAACAGAAATTGAATATGTAGATGTAGAAAAAAACTATACATTTGAGCAGGGTTATATTGCCTTTCAGATTTCTTCTCAAGTCGATAAAGACACAATAGAACTATTTTTAGGAGATGGTATAAATGCTGTTCATTTGATAGAGGAAAAAAGATATGATTTTTCTACAGATGCTTATGACGAAACGCCTTTATTGAAAATATTGGATTCAATCAACTCTAATACTATAAACCTCTACCCAAAAAGTAATGAGTTAAAAGTTGATAACTCTTGTACATTTGGTAACACTATTAAAGAAAATTCGTTTTTACCCAAACCAGACGTAAAAGATACTGGAGAAATTAGAACCATAAAAGGAATAAAATGCATTAAATGGACTGTTTCTTATGAAGATATGGGTTATAAGTATTTATCTGAAATGTGGTTGGCAAAAGATATTATCAGTGATAAAAATATTATTCGTTTGGCATTTTCTTCTACCACTTTATACACCTTTTTAGTAGAGGAATTTTTAGATCAAAATTTGTTTCCAATAGAGATGAAGCTTACACAGATTACTGATTTTGGCAGCAAACAAGTACGTAATATTGAATTATTGGAAATGGACTTGAAAGCTACTACAACTATTAATACTGAAAATTATAAAGAAAAAGATAACTAGCATCATTCTTTTTTTAGATGAAAGGTAGTTAAGCATACTGCGAAAATTCTATAAATGTATCTTCAAAAAATCAATTGTACTTTTAGTTCCCCTATCTGGCGCAAGGTTCTACCTTGTGTCAATTATTTTGTCAGCATATGCTGACGAACTGAAAGTCGGCGTAGCCAAACAACCAGTACAAGATAGAATCTTGCACTAGAACTCAACTCATTTCTAAAATTTTATATTATATTTGAAATACAAGTCTAGAAATAATACTAGTAATCACTATCATCATAAGGTAGATTATAAAATTATGAGAAATATACTCTACGAAACAGACAGGTTAAAAATAGAACACGAATTTGAAAGTACTTGGTTAATAGACAAATTAACTAATGAAATCTTACTTAAAGACGATTTGTATGGAGATCCAGATGTTGCATTAATTGATAAAAATAACAAATGGGCAATAGTTGCAAACAAGCATTTGCATATTTGGACACCAGAAAAAAGTATTTCATTACAAACAGAAGAGTTTAGATGGATTTATTCGTCAAGAGTGAAAACGGAGAAAATCGTTGAAGTTCTTACTGACCCTTGGAGTGAAACATCTTCTATTTGGGAATTAGATATAGAAACTTTTGATATAAATAAAATCAAAGATTTTACAGATTATCGTTTAAAAGAATATACAGAAAATATAGTTTGGTAAACAAAAATTATTTCTATGCAACACTATTCAGCAGGCTACACACAAACAACAAATCATTTTGTGATTCAGAATTTACCTTTCTTTTCTCAAAAAGTGATTGAAGAAGAAAAAGCTAAGTTTGCCTTTTTGTTGCGTTTTTTGCAGCGTGGTTTGGTAATTCCTTTGTCATCAGAATTAGACGAAAAATTTCAAACTCAAGATAGTCAAGCAAATGTTACGGAAAATTACATTCCTCTTCTTCCTTTACAGATTTCAGAAAAAAATAAATATATTCCTAAATGGAAATTTGAAGAACAAGGAAAACAAACCAATTCTGAGAAAGCAATGTCATTGTTTTTGCGTGAACGTTTGCAGAGTTATTTACCTGAATGGGAATTTTTGGAGTTTTTGTTTTGGGCAAATGCACCTTTAAGTGAAGTTTTGCAGCAAGAAATAGCAAAAGAAGAAGAAAATCAAGAATTAAAAAATGCAACAGTAACTTTTTATTTACCGATTGCAGAACTTGCCGTTTTGATTATCCAAAACAACGAGCAGCGAGAAAAGCAACAGAAGATAGAACAAAAACTGCGTTTGAAGGGAATTTATGTAGTTAGTTTTACGGCTGAAGAAATTATAGAAGAAACAGATTTGATTCGTGAAAAAATGGAATGGATTCGTCACCAAGTAGAGAAACCTATTTTTTCAAACAAACTAAAAGAATGGAACAGAACAGCAATTAATCAGCCACGAGAAACTATTATTACTCAAATTTGGTGGAAAGCTGCACTTATTCGTGTTCAAATTTTGACAGCAGAATTACTTTTTAGAGGAATTTGGAAATTAGATAAATTGAATACTAATGAAGAAAATAAGATTTGGAAAGCTACTTTTTTGATGCGTGAAAAAGAACAAATTCCGAAAGAAATACTAGAATTAGGAATTGAAAGTGTACAGAAATTATTTATAAATCTTTTTCCAAACTTATTAAATCAATTTCCTAAAATTTCAATTACAACTGTTTATTCTGAATTAGATTTAGAAAAACAAGACGATAAAAATTTAAAAATAGATTTTAGTATTCTGCATCGTTGGACAGATTCTGATAAGAATAAAAATTGGATAAAAATAAGAAATGAATATGCCGAAAATTACCGTTTTTCGTTTCATTCTGATGAAGGCAAACCACTTTCTAAACAGCTTCTTATTTTTTCGCATTCATTCTTCAAAGAAAATTCTACTCCTTTTTATAGATGGAACTTTGAAACTCACAATGATTTAAAACGCTCCAAATTTTTGCTTGATTCTGTTTTTGATCAAGATTTACAACAAAATCAATCCTCTTTTCTCCAAATCCTGCTTGCAAAGGCTCTCAATGGTCAGTCTATTTTGGCAAATTTGCCTTTACAAACGGATTCTATTTTGCTTTTCGGTTGGCTTTCTGTTTTGCAATCTTCGCCATCGCTCCTTGTTTGTGCTTCTACCGATGTTGCTTTGGATAAAATGGAAGAACTTAGCAAAAATGGAATTGATAAAGTCATAGTTTGGCATTCCGAAATGAGCAGTCAAGAAGTAATACAAGCACAAAATTTAGTTAAAGAAAACAAAGTTTTTTTGCTTATTCTGACAGCCGATTTATTGAACACAAAGGTATTTAAAAATTTTATTTCTAATAAAGACAATAAAGAAAATAAAATAAGTTGGGCTTACTTTTTAGTTGACGAAATTCATCGTTTTTCAGAATGGAGTCCACAGCACAAAGAAGAATATATTGCGCTGGAAAGAATTTATTACAATTATTTTTATAACGATTCACACAAAACACCTTTTGTCTTTTTATCTCATTTTTTGGATAATTCTGTTTCCAAAACGATTCAAAATACATTCAAAATAGAAGAGAATAATTTTTATGGTTCTGTTGTTTCGTCTGATTTTTTGGAAAATAAAGTTTCTAATTTTGAATTTATAGAAACAGAAAATACGTATTCTGCGCTTGTAAATCTTCTCAAAAATATTCAACAAGAAGTAGAGAAAAAAGAGAAAGAAAATAACCATAATACAGGAATAATTTTTACTTCTGGAGTAAATGGAAGTACAGGTTCTTATCTACTTTCAGAACGTCTGGAGTTTGATTTGAAGAAAAAAGTTTTTCCTTATTCTGTTGAAATTCCTACTGATTCTCACGATGACAAAGAAACCCATTTTCTTAAACGAAATTATTTGAGAAATGCGCTCAAAACTTCTCAAGATATATTGGTCGCTTCTACTTCTGCACTTAGTTCTGGAATTAATTTGGAAAATCTTGACTTTGTAATTCAATATGGTTTGCCAAAATCATTAACTGAATTATTGGATATTTCTAATCGGACGAAAAAGCAAAACTCAAAAACATATATTATTTTCCAAAAGGAAAAAGAGGAAGAAAAACTCCTAAAACTATTCGAACCAACTACCCGTCTTTCAGATATTCGAAATATGGATAGAGAAGTAAGTTGGCTCGGTGGAGATATGTACAGACATCTTTTAGAATGGGCAGCTAGAGTTGAACCTGTTGAGGAAGAAGTAGAATTTATGAAACAGTTTTATAATAAATATTGCTTGATTACTACTACAGAAGATGCTGAAAAATCAGCAAGATAAATCAATAAATAATGAAAAGGGTAGTACTAATAATGAAATAATAAAAATTTCAGAAGTAGAAATTTCAGATTTAGATTTTAGACTTTTTTCTCAAAAAGTAGATAGAAAACTGGCTGTTGAACGTACAATTATTCGTTTTTATCAGATGGGAATTTTGTCTAATTGGGAATATTCGACACACATTTCGAACACAAAATTTAAGATTTGGATACAAAAACACGATCAAAATAGTGTTTGAAAACATATCTTTGATATTATTCAAACTCATCAATCCGACTTCGAAATTCATAAAGACGAGAAATATGCAACTATTTTTTCAATGAAGAATTATTCTATTTTAGAAAAATATTGTTTTTTATTTTTACAATGGATTCACGAGAATAGTATTTATCATCTCAAAAACAACCTCAATCAAGTTTATGAATATGCAAAAAATCAAATAAAAGAAAATAAGCCTATTATTTCTGTTTTTGCAAAGCCTTTTCTTTATCATTCTTCTATTAATCGTCTTCTTTACTTTATAGAGAAAGAAAATGAAACAGAAAAATGTTATGATTTATCAAAGCAGGAAATAGAATGGGTTTTTGAAGAAATAGATAAAATGACGATAGAAAAAAGTGAAGAAGAAAGACAATCTAGTTTAAACTTTGTAGAAAAATGGAGAACTAGAACAAACAAAAAAACAGAAAACGAGGTAAAAACAAACGCAATTCTAGATTTCTACAAATCTATTTTAGAACTGTCTTTAGGAATAAACAAAGGAAATTTTGATTTAGAAAATGCTCCTAAAATGTTATTTGGTTCAGTAGATGGAATTATAAAAGGTGCATCTTTTACAAATAATCTTGATTTTTTTATAGAAAAGTATATTTCTTTTGGTATTAATTTGTCTGAAGAATCAAAATCATATTTATCAGAAAGTATATTGATAAATGAGAAAGAAAATAAGCATAAACGAGCTACTCAAATTTATTCTACTTTAAAAGATGTTTATAGTTTGACTGTTTTACTTCAACTAGAACTAGAAAAAACAAAAAATATTCGCTTTGAGCTACAAGGAATTTAATGTATTCACTTATCAAAAAATCACTTTCTATTTATGACTACTGATTCAGAACCTTATGCCGTTTTTGATTATTCGGAGTTTCCTATCGTTCACATCAAACTTACAGATGTAGAAATTACAGACCAAAATTTTCAGAATTATGTAAATGAAGTGGGTCAAATATATAAAAAAGGACGTTATGCGATTATCTTAGATACAACAAAAACAAAATATGTAGCTTCTAAATACCGTGTTATTCAAGGAAATGCGTTAAAACTAAACAAGAAAATTGTAGAAGATTATTCTATCGGAATGGCAGTTATTGCTCCTTCTGTTTTGCAAAGAATGCTTTTAGAGGGGATTTTTATGATAAAGCCTTACCCAAGTGAAGTAAAGGTTTGTAAGACAGAAGAAGAAGCAAAAGAATGGATTGGAGAGATTATGGAAAAAGAACAAGAAAACAAACAGAATGAATAAAATAAATAAAAATAATCCCATAGCTACTTTTATATTTGAAGAACCAATTGTTTATGTAAATTTTACAGGAAACGAATTTACTGACGAGAGTTTTAAAGAATATGCTACACAGTCTAAAAAAGTTTTTGATTGGAAACGGTACGGAATGATATATAATATTTCGAAGGTAGAATTTGTAGAAGAAAAATACAGAACCTTACAAGCATACGAAATAGAAGAAAACAAAAAACAAATTGAAGAAAAAGCTGTTGGTTTAGCTATAATAGCTCGTTCGTTTTTTAAAAGAACATTCGCAAAAACTGTCTTTCTATTTTTAAATTATCCTAGTAAAGTAAAGATTTGCAAAGATGAAGAGGAAGCTATAGAATGGATAAATGAGCTTTTAACAAAAGAGAAAATTTAGTTTCAATTTATATTCTACTACTTAAAATCATATAATTTATTATAGTCATGGAAACCTCAAACCATATTAATTATAAAGAAGAAAGAGTAATTTATAGACTTATAGTATCCTATTTCAAGACTAACAAACGATTATTTTTTACCTTGCAATTCGTTTATTCTTTTCAAACTAGTTGATGTATTTTGGTAATGTGGATGAGTTTTTCCTACTGTTTGTTTTATAATTTTTAAAGCCTTTTTATAATATGTTTCGGCTTCTACATACTTTTTTTGATTTTCATTAAGTGTTCCTAAGTTGTTTAAAACAATCGCAACTTCTACATGCTTTTCTCCAAAAATTTCTTTATTTATACCCAAAGCCTCTAAATATAGTTCTTCAGCTTCATCGTTTCTTTTCTGACTTTGATAAACAGATGCTAAATTATTTAAAGAATGAGCATAGTCGGGGTGTTTTTTGCCAAGAATTTCCTCTCTGATAGACATAGCTTCTAGATGTAACTTTTCTGCTTGGTCGTGTTGCCCTTTGACTTCATAAATTTGTGCTAAATTATTGAGTGTTGCTGCATAAAAAGGGTGTTTTCCTCCTAAAATATTTTTTCTAATTTCTAGTGCTTCTAAATAAAGATCGATACTTTCATCATAACGCTGTTGGTTAGTATATAAAATGGCTAAACTATTAAGAGAAGAAGCGTAATCCAAATGTTGTTCTCCAAAAATTTCCTTACGTAGGAGCAATGCTTGTTTGTAATAAGATTCTGCTTTTTCATAATCTCCTGTTTCATGATATAATCCTCCTAAACTACTAAGAGCAAGCGCATAGCTTGGATGCTTTTCTCCTAACACTTCCTTTTTTGTAGCAGCAACTTGTAAAAACAAAGGCTCTGCTTTATCATAATTACCTTGCGCTTTATAAACTACTGCCAAATTATTCAAATTAATTAAATAAAAAGGAGCTTTTTCTCCTAATAATTCTTTATTAATTGCTATTAATTGTAGATGTAAATCTTCGGCTTTATCATATTGTCCTTGCTGTTGATAGGATACTGCCAACATATTGAGACAGCCTGTATAATCTTCATTGTTTTTTCCTATTTCTTCTTCAACTAAAACAACAGCTTTTTCAAAAATAGCTATAGACTTTGTATAATTTCCTTCATCGTAATATGCAGTTAGTCCTTCTTGTACTAATTCTTGCCGTGTTTGAGCATAAATATTTTGTGTAAATAAATTCAAAAACAATAGTATCAATATTTTTTTCATAATTACTATAAAAGTAGGAGTTCGGAAATGGTTTGATTGGTTACTTATGATTTTAGTTAAAGGTAGTTAGTAAAAAACAAGAAGTTATAGAATTGACAAAAAAAAGGGACAAAAAAAATAGTTTATAGATTTGTAATATCCTATTTTGAATTTACTATTCTTGCTAACTCCTCAAAACTAATAGTTTCATCAAAAATAGCTTCAATCTTGATTTCAAAATTAGTTATTACTTCACTTTGTATAATCCCTGTACTTGATTTTAAAATTAATTCGTACTGTTTTTTAGTATTGATTCTATATAATTCTACTACTTTTTTGATTGGGTCAATAATCCAATATTCTGTAACATTGTGAGCTAAATAATCTTCAAATTTGATTCCGTAATCATTCTTTTTTGTGCTTTTCGATAAAATCTCAACCACTAAATTAGGTGCTGGAAATATACTTTGTCCTTCTTTAAAAGCATTAGATTTTTCGTTTTTGAAAAAACATAAATCTGGTTGATAATTATTTTCAGAAAGACAAATCAATAAATATCCTATTCCTACATAACCTACTTCATTTTTTGCAACAAAAGTAGAAATCAAGGAAACTAAGTTACGCATTACGTCATTATGCTCTTTTGTAGGAGGAAAATGAATGATAATTTCTCCATTGATAAATTCAGATTTTTTGTTTTCTGAAACTTCATTATAGAAAAATTGTCTTTTTTCTTTTTCTGAATTGAATTTTCTATCCAGTATTTTCATTGTCTTATTGATTTTACTTTATTAAACTCAACTTCCAATCCTAACGTCTAAATATACACTTTTTTTAATCTTATATTTGCTAACACCAAATACAAAAACCACGGCAGGATGCCGAATACATATAAATCACTCGTTAAAAACAAGCGATGGCAAGTCGTTTTACGAGCAACGGCTAAGGTTGAAAAAGACCATATACTTATTGCTAATGCTAAGAGAATTTTTTTCATATAATTTTCAGGTATCTTAACTGCGTTATATTCAATGTTTAACAATTTACGTTAAGAATAGCAATATTACGCAGCTAAAACACAACTTATTTTTATAAATTCATAATTGATTTCTCTCAAAAAAAACAAGGACAAAAAAAATTCTCGTCCTTGTAACAATCTATTTTTTAACTCTGATTTTCAACAGACTAGAAGTCTGTTATACATTTAACTTCCAATTTTTATTCCTATAAAGAAAGTTCTCGGTGCAGCAGCACCATAAATATAATTACTATCTCTATTTTTTCCACTATCAAAATCATTTTGATAGGCATTAAATAAGTTTTTTATTCCTCCAAAAAGCTGCAATTTTGAATTTGTTTTTTTCAAATCAAAATCATAACTCATTTTGAAACTAAACTCTGTAAAGGTATCAGAAACTTTATACTCATCAATGGTTTGTTCTGGCGCACCTGCAAAATGTGCAAGTTGCATTTTTCCTGTATAAACGACATTAAAATTCAATGCAAATTTATCATTTGGAGTAATTGAAAGTGTTGCAAAACCGTAATCATTTGGCGTTCTCAAAAATTCTCTTTTTGTTTCCAAACCTTCAATATTCTCTACAGCTTCATCAAACCTACTTGTTTGAAGTGTAAAACCTGCTTCCAATTGTGCTTTTTTGTTGTAATTTGCTCGTGTTTCTACTGTAATTCCCTGCACAACTGCTCCAGCTCCATTGCGTTTTTCGAAGCGAAGTCCAAAATTATCTTCTCCAATCGGATTCAAATAAAAGGCATTTTGAAGATGTGTATAAAATCCTTCTACCGTAAATCCTATAATAAAATGTTCTGTTGGTTTGTCATAATTCAAAGAACCACTAAAACTATTCGAACGCTCTTGAACCAAATTATCAGCTAAACTAATTCTTGAAATTCCTCCTCCTGCAAAAGCAATGTGCATGTCGGCATCAAACGCTTGTGGCGCACGAAAACCTGTACTCCAAGTAGCACGAAGCTGCATTTGAGGTCGTAATTTGTAGAGAAAAGACAGACGAGGACTAAAAATAGGCTTATCTACAAAGTTGTGTTTGTCCATTCTGATTCCTGAAAGTAGGTTTGCTTTGTTTGTAATCTGCCAATCACTTTGAAGGAAAACACCCAAACTTCTTGTTGTTTGGTCAATTTTATAATTATAGGCTTCTATTTCGTCCAAAACATCATCAAAAACATATTCAGTACCAAAAGTCAAGATATTACTTCCTCCCAAAAAGTTATAAAGACTATGATTTAGCTGAAAACCACCTTGATAAGTTTTGGTATCTGACGTTCCGTAAGGAGGATTTGATAAGTGATTTTGATACTCAACAGAGTCTTCCTCGTCTGGAACAATACCTGTATAATGTCTTCTATTTGTGCTTTGAGCAGCAGAATAAGTAATCAAAGATGAGTTTCCACCATTAAAATTGATTTGATAATCAACATTGGCGAGCAAAACATTGTGCGTTCGTTCTTCTGACTGCAAAGCCAAATGAGCAGGCTTTCCTTCTACCATTTCTCCTCCAAAACGATATTCATTAATACTACTAAAATTTACTTCTAATTTTTGATTATCAGCAGGACGAAAAAACATGTTCGCACCAAAAGAATTGTTCTCTAATTTTGGAAGTTCTGAAAAATTATCTCCGTTGTGGTCGTAAAAATCTCGTTTTCTATTATTGATAAAAAAAGAAACTCCTGCCTTTTTATTCTCTGTCAGAACGGTTCCATTTCCTGTAATAAGATTGTCGTTTGACTGACCGTTTATGTTTTGATAGGTATAAGATAAATTATACGCATTTTCTTTTGGAATTTTGGTAATCACGTTCACAACGCCACCAATCGCACTAGAACCATACAAAACAGAACCTCCACCACGCACTACTTCAATTCGTTCGATCATATTTACAGGTAATTGTTCCATTCCATACAATCCTGTCAAAGGACTAAAAATAGGACGACCATTTATCAAAATCTGTGAATAGCCACCAGCCAGACCGTTCATTCGAAGCTGCGTATAATTACAGGTCTGACAATCTGTTTCGACTCTCAAACCTGCTTGAAATTTTAGTCCTTCTGCCAAATTACAAGATTGTGTATTGAGTAATGTTTTGCTATCGATGATATCTACGATTACGGCTAAATCATTTTGCTTTTTTTCTGTACGTGTTCCTGTTACTACAATTTGATTTAATTCTGAAATAGATTCTTTTAATACGAAATTAATTTCCAAAACTGGATTTGATTCAGTAAGAGTAAAATTTTTACTTTGCGTTTCAAATCCTAAATAAGAAGCTACAAGTGTATAAGTTCCGAAAGGAATATTTTTCAAATTATACTTTCCATCTTCTTTGGTTACCGTTCCTATTAATTTTCCATTAATTTCTTGCTTTATTTGAACAGTAGAAAAACCAACACCTTGATTTTCTAAACTGACTTTTCCTATTATTTCTCCTTCTAAATTATTTGGAGAATTATTTTGAGCAATTAGTTGGAAAGAGAGAAAAAAGAAAGAAAGAAAAAATGTAAAAAGTAGAATCTGTTTTTGCATAGCTGTAAATGAAATTATTGAACAATCTAAAATTAGTATTTATCAAATCTTAGTTATTAGTTTGATAGCACAAATATACAAAGTTAGATTAGTCTAACAAATTTTTTAGATAAATATTTTCACTCTTTTTTAGAATAAAAGTCAATTCTTATTTTTAAATATGAGTTTTGGTGCGTAATTTTGAAGTATCAAGAAATTAAATAAACTTTCTATTTTGCAAATTGTATGTATAAGTAATTAGGAAGTTCATTTACAATTAATCAGTATTAAAAATAATTATAAAAATATGTTGAATCAATTCAGAACAATTTTATCTTTTGCAGCACTTTTAGTTTTCTTCACTGCTTGTGGCGAGCATAATCAACCAGCACCTCACAAGGGACAGAACTTAGATAGTGAGCGTATTTATGGAGAAAGTAGAGAGGCAGCTCCCAAACAACTTCCTAATCAGTATGAAGACCCAGAAGGAATTAATAGTCGTTCGAAGGCTATTTATGCTAAGATGTATGAATCTAAAGAAGTAAGTAGTACAAGACAAGATTACCCTGTACAAGTAACTGGAGCAGCAGATAAAGAAATTGAAACAGGTGTAAAAACAGACGACGGAAACTAAAAAAGTTTTTCCATAACACTAGGTTTGCAAACCTAGTGCTATGGGAAAATGGCACTACTAAATCGACAGTAGCAATATTTAAAAATTAAAAATTCCTATTTTAACTATAACCAAAATGAGTTTTAGTAGAGTAGGACTTTTTTTTGCCCTATTTTATTAAAAAAAGCTATTTAACGAAAAATATGAAACAAAGTTTTGAAAATTTGCAACCAAAACGCCATCTTATAGGGTCATTATACTAAAAAATAGATAAATTTGTAGTGTAATTGATTTACGACTATGCTAAAAGCAAAAAAAGACACTTCCAAAAAAGAATTAATAAATGATTCCATATTCAACTAAACATATACTTTTTTTATTTCTACTATTAATGACTTTTATAGGAATTAATTTTGAACTAAAAGCACAAGAAAATCCAGAAGAACAAAAGGAACAAACAGAAAAATCGAATACAATAAAAAAAGAAGGACGTAGAATTAATTCCTCAAAAAAACAGTCTGAAAAATCTCCAAATGAAGAGATAACTTATTTTTCTAGTGATAGTGTAACCATTTCTCATATTCATTTGGAATGCCATAAAAGAACAAAGGACAGAATTATTTTTAGAGAATTAGCTATAAAAGAAGGTGATAAGGTTCATAGAAAGGATATAGAACAACTATTAGAACAAGAATCAAATAAGATTTTTAATACTCGTCTGTTTGTTACGGTAGATATTTTTTATGAGGAGTTTACGAAGGGAGAATTAGACATTGTAATTAGTTTGACGGAACAATGGTATATTTATCCTATTCCTTTGATAGAACTTGCAGACCGAAATTTTAATGTTTGGTGGAATCAGCAAGGGCGAGATTTGAGGCGTTTGGAATATGGAATCAGAGTAAAACACAATAATTTTAGAGGTAGAAAAGAAGAGTTATCATTACTTTTACAGACAGGTTTTACCAATAAATACGACCTTCGATATTCTGTTCCTTACATTAATAAAGCGCAAACTTTAGGACTTAGCATGTCTGTTGGTTATGCCGAAAACACCAATGTAGGTTATATTACAGACCGTGATACGCTTCGTTTTGTAGAAACTGCTGATAGAGAAATCCTTAGTTCTCGTTTTTATAGTGGACTTTCTCTGACAGCTCGCAGTCGTTTTTATGATCGTCATACTTTTTTTGTGGGTTACAGAACGCAGACCATTGCCGATACGGTAGCACAATTAAATGCAAATTATTTTGGAGAAGGAAAAACGAATCAGCGTTATGTAGAACTAGAATATAATTTTTTTAGAGATTTGAGAGATAGAGCAAATTATCCGTTAAAGGGATATTATTTTCTGTTTGCCGTTCAGCAGCAGGGTTTGGGAATTGCAAAGAATGAGTTTAGTTTGTTTACAGCTCGTACCGAATTTGCTAAGTTTGTTCCTCTTTCTAAAAAGTTCTTTTTTCACTCTTCTGCAACAATGAAACTTACTTTTGCTCAAAATACTCCGTATTCAAATTTACGTGGAATTGGTTATGGGCGTGATGTAATTCGTGGTTTTGAGTATAATGTAACAGAATCAGAGCAGCATTTTGTATTGAAGAATACACTTCGTTTTAAGTTATTTGAAAATACGTTTCGATTTGATAAAATGCCTTCTCAATTTTCGAAAGTTCCTGTCGCTATTTATCCTAAAGTATTTTTTGATACAGGTTACTCACAACTTATAAATCAGTTCGAATCTAATTCTCTTCCCAATCAATGGTTGTATGGAACAGGTGCAGGAATTGATATGGTGCTTTATTTTAATATGGTTTTGAGAGCAGAATATTCATTTACCAGTACAGGAATTTCTGGTTTTCGTGTAGGTTGGAAAGCTGATTTTTAGAATTTATTTATTATTTATAAATCTTTATTAGTCCAAAATTCTATTTGTTTCCTAAAAACGAGTAATTTTAGTTTGTTTATAATTTTACTCGCCGTTGTTGGTATCCTTACCAACGACAAAAATACTACTACTTTGTTTGATTTAGATAAATGGCAAGAAATATTTTTTACTATAAAGCAAAACAAACTGCGTACTTTTCTGACAGCGTTTGGTGTTTTTTGGGGAATTTTTATGCTCGTTTTTATGCTTGGTGCAGGAAGTGGACTTGAAAACGGAGTAAAACAAGAATTTGCAGGTTTTGCTTCGCATGCACTTTTTGTGTGGTCAAGAAAAACGACAATTCCTTATAATGGCTTACAGGCTGGAAGGCGTTTTCAATACACGTTAGAAAATGTAAAAGCATTAAAGAAAAAGATAAAAGAAATTGAAGTGGTTGCGCCTAGAATAAGTGTCGGAACTGTTCTGATGAGCTATGGAACAAAGTATGCCTCTTACCAAATGCGTGGAGAAACACCAGAACTCACTCAAATCAATGAAAAAATAATGCTTTCAGGACGTTTTCTGAATCAATTTGACATTGAGGAAAAACGAAAAGTAGCCGTTTTAGGACAATCGGTAGCCAAAGAGCTTTTCGGAACAGAAATGGTAGAAAATAATCCAAAAGAAATAGTAGGAAAATATTTTAAAGCAAGAAATGTATTTTTTCAAATAATAGGAATATCTAGAGAAGTGAGAAGTGGAAATCGTGCAGCAGAAGAAGAAGAATCTGTTTTTATTCCTGTTACGACGGCACAACAAATTTTTAATATGGGAGATAAAATAGATTGGTTTGTCTGTACCCTCAACGCAAAAGCCGATGCGATTGAGATAGAAAAAGAAGTAAAATTGACTCTAGGAAGTTATCATTCTGTTTCTCCTGAAGATTTTTCTGCGATTGGTTCGTGGAACACGAGTAAAGAATTTCAAAAATTTGATACTATTTTTATTGCCATTCGTGGTTTTATTTGGTTTGTAGGAATTTTTACTCTTTTGGCTGGAATTATTGGAGTAGGAAATATTATGATTATTACGGTAAAAGAACGTACTCGTGAAATTGGTGTTCGAAAAGCATTAGGAGCGACACCGAATTCTATTGTTGCACTTATTTTACAGGAAGCTATTTTCTTGACTGCTCTTCCGGGGTATGTGGGTTTGGTAACTGGTACGGCTGTTATTTTTGGAGTGAATACGCTTTTAAAGACAATGAAAGCCGAAAATCAATTTTTTGCTAATCCCATAATTCAATGGCAAGTAGCTGTTGGTGCGCTTACTTTGTTGGTTGTTTCTGGTGTGATTGCTGGTCTTATTCCTGCGATTTTGGCAGCAAAAGTAAATCCGATTGAAGCTCTTAGAGATGAATAATTGTTATAATTTTGTTGGTAGATGATAAATTTTTACTAAATTGTTAAATCAACTATAAAACTATGTTCAAGAAAACAGTTTCTTTTTTCCTGCAAATTTTACTCTCTTTTTTGCTTACCGTTCTTACTCAAGTTGGAGGAATAATTTGGCTAACCATCTGGATTTTGGCAAACCTTCTTTCTTTCAAAATTAAGCGAAAATCTTATTCGTCTTATCTTACAATCAAGCTGCTTTTGTTTTGTGGAGTTTATCTTTTCTCTACATTTGTAATCGTTCCTTTTGCAGCAGAAAAATATAGCAACCGAACTGCTTTACCTATTTTTACAGAAAATAATATTCAACCTACAACTATTTGGACATGTATTTTGAATAGACAGTATGTAAAACCAGAACTAAAAAAGACTTTATTCAGAATAGGAAATAATTTTGAGAAAAAATATTCAGATTCGAAAGTGAGTTATTTAGATGCCAATTTTCCATTTTCTCTAGCCTTCTATAAAAATAAAGGATTTCCACTTTTGCCTCATCTTAGCCATAACGACGGAAAAAAAATAGATTTGAGTTTCTTTTATTTATACAAACAAACACAAAAACCAACTAACGAAAAACCCTCTTTTTCTGGATATGGAATTTATGAAGAACCCAAAAAGGGAGAGTTCAATCAACCAGAAATTTGTCTAAAACAAAGTTGGTACTATGAAGTAGGAAAATATGCCAAAATATATAGCAATAAAGAAGATTACTCTTTTGATAAAGAACGAACAAATTATCTAATCACTTTGATTATAAAAGAACAATCTATAAAGAAGTTTTTTTTAGAACCACATTTGAAAACTCGTTTGAATATTACTTCTTCAAAATGGCGTTTTCACGGCTGTAAGGCTTCTAGGCACGATGACCATGTGCATGTGCAGTTGTAGAGGATAATTATTAAACCGAACGGTTCGCTTTGAGCGAACGGTTCGGTAAAATTATGTAACACCCAGACTTTCAGTTGTTCAGCAAATTCAAATCCTCCTCCGTCATACATAAACTTTTTTTCTAATCTGACTAACTCTGCATTTCGTTTTCCTATTTTTTTTGCTTCATTGAAGAATGTGGAATACTCTGTTTTATTAAACCACATTTAGATAAATCTAACGATGGATTTTTAGTTCTAAAATGTTCTTCAATACGTCTTTCAACTTTCTCTATATCTACCATCTAATTATTCCTTATAAGTAGTAATTCACTAAAACCGAATATAGCTATTTTTTCTTTTTTTATAATAGAAGAAGGAATTATTTTTTTGTAGTTTTTTGTTTTGGAGTAGAATATGAAAAATTGTATCTTTATAAAAACCTATTAAATTATATACAGATGATAAATTGGAAAGAATATATCGCTTCAAACCCTCAAGTAATGTATGGAAAACCTGTAATAAAAAATACACGAGTTTCCGTTGAGTTGATTTTAGAAAAATTAGCAGAAGGAGAAACTATTTCTAGCATTTTAGAAGGTTATCCTCACTTAAAACAAGAGTCTATTTATGCTTGTTTGGCGTATGCAATGGATAGCGTAAAAAATGAAGTTATTTATTCTATTGCCTCTTAAAATTCTAAACTAAACAACTATTAAGGAAAAATGAAAAGATTACTTGCAGATGAAAGTGTTGATTTCAGAACTGAAAGTCAGCGTAGCTAATTGTAAAAGCTCTTAGAGAAAATGATTTTGAAGTAGATGCAATTATAGAAATTAGTTTTGGGATTACAGATGAAAAAGTTTTAGAATTAGCTAACAAATTAGAAGTTGTTTTAATTACTTCAGACAAAGATTTTGGAGAACTTACCTATCGTTTAAAAAAATCTAGTTTTGGAATTATTTTGCTTCGTTTTCAAAATCTGAAAATTGAGCGACAAATAGAATTAGTTTTAGAAATTTTAGAAAAATATGAAAGTGAATTGGAATACAAATTTACAGTAGTTACAAATGATAAAATTCGTATGAAAAAGATAGAAGAATAAAATAAACCGAACGGTTCGCTTTGAGCGAACAGTTCGGTAGTTCGGTAAAAACACAATCTAAGAAATCACTCCCAATTCTTTCCCTACTTTCGTAAAAGCTGCAATAGCTTTATCCAAATGTTCACGCTCGTGTAGAGCTGAGTAGATTATCTAAGAAAACATAATAAGGCATTTATACTAGAACCAACGTTTACAGGGCGAGTAGGATTCAAGCAGTTTAAATTTATATCACAAACTACATTTAGCAGAGATTTGCTATTTAATCGTGAAAAGAGAGCAGAATCTACTCCTAAATGGGAAACAAACCACGACAGACAAGTAAATATAGTATTTTCTTTTGGTGTTAGTTATAATTTCTTTACACGAAAAAAAGAAGAACCGATTGAGTTTTGATAGAATTTTTTAATAGAATTAATGATGATAAAATTAGTGTTAGATTTGTTTTGGATTAGTGAAAAAATACTTGCAAAGTTTTGAACTAAATTCTTAGAATTTGGAAACTAAAGTAATCAATCTATTATGAAATCTGAAATCATTTGCACCATTTATAAATTCATCTTTCAAACTTGCAACAGTATTTCCCTTTATTCCCATTCTGTCTAACTCAGTAAAAAAACCAGATACATTATTCATTTCAATTAACTCTATTAGTTTATTTCCTCTTGTCGTTTTTGTATCTAAAATTCCGTCTAAAAGTGTAGTAATTTCTACATCTTCTGCACCGATAGCACATTCTCTTGTAGTTTTTCCTTTTTCTTGAAAGCGTTTCAAAGTACTATAATCATGCAAATAAGGTTTAGAAGAATCTTTACAATCCACACAAACACAAGGAATTTTCTGAAAAATCTCTAATTCTTCAAATTTGCTATGAATATGGTCTATATTTCTGCGAATGATAGCCAAAAGTTTGTCGGCTTGTTTTCCCCAAACTTCTATTTTTATTGTTTTTGGATTTTCTACTTCATTCAGAATTACTTTTGCAAACGTTTCTTTTTCCTTAGCTTCCAGAACAAGCACAACACCATTTTTCCAAAAATACTCTTCAAAAACGTTTTCGTGCAGACGACAAATAAAACGGCTCAAAATTCCCTTTGGCATAAAAGGATAATGATATTCAAAACGCAAATATTTAGTTTTTTTACTCTCAAAAGTAGGTTTTATTTCTGCTACACCTGTCGGTTCTTCTACTGGCAAACCTTCAGGAACAATATACAAATCGCTATCTTGAAACTGAAAAATGAGTTCGAACTTTTCTATTAGATTTATCAAAAACTCGTGCTTTTCATCAAAACGGTCATCTTCCCATATCTTATCCAATTCTGAAAAATGAAAACGACCTCTGTCTACTTTTTCTGTGTCTAAAAGCAAATAAGCTGCATCAGTTACCCATTCTGAATTGAGAACAACTGTATTTTTTAATCTTGCATCTTCTGAAAAATGAAGAATAGAACCAATATTATGAAGTTGGTCGCTCAAAAATGGCGCATCTTCTTTTGAAACCGTATGTTTTTCACAGACTTTCAAATAGTCTTTGTAACTAATATAATTGGTGTTTTTGCTGCTTTCTATAAGCTTATCACGCACAGCAACTCTGTATTTATTCCAAATTTCTCTAGTGTGTGGAAGTTCTAAAAGTTGATTTTGTATATTTGTTCTAAGTTCATTAATTCCTGTTCCATCTTTACAAGACGTTTTATAAAAACCAACAATATTAGGAAACTGTTCTTTCCATTGTTTTTGATTTATTTCTTCTATGCCTTCATCTATTTTATTTTGAACAATAAAAATAGGTGCGTTTTTGGAAAGTAGTGACACAATACGTAACCAATAATCAAAATCTGATTTCTTTTCTCCTTCACGTTTTTCCCATACAAAAACATAAACTGAATCTTTAGTAAGAAAAAACTGATGTGTGCCATAGTTTATTTCTTGTCCTGCAAAGTCCCAAATATTAGCTATAAAATCTATTCCTTGTCCATCTCGTTCGCAATCTACTAGCTGCCATTTCTTTACACGAATACCTAGTGTTTCTTTTCTACCTTCTATAAAATTATATATTGGTTCACTTAATGCTTCTGCGAGTTCTGTTTTTCCTACTTTTCCTATTCCTACAAAAATTAGTTTAGCTTCGTTGAGTTCTTTTCTATCCTCTTCTTTTTCTATGGATTTTAAGTGGCTTTTGACTGCTTCTAAAACATTTTCTTGTTTATTGAAAATTTCTTTTGGAATATTATTTATTGGATTTTCTTGTAAACGAAGGTAGTATAATTTAGGTAATTGCTTGATAAAATCTAGTGAAACAGCTGAAAGTTTGTTTCCCATTAAATCCAAACTTTGTAACTGTTTCAATGCTGTTATAACTGAAATATCTGAAATTTCATTTCCCATCAAATTCAATGCAAATAATTCCTCTAAGTTTTGTAAAGAAGAAATGTCTGAAATTTCATTTATCATTAAATCTAGATCACTTAGCCATCTTAGCTCTTTCAAAGGAGAAATATCTGAAATTTCATTATGTCCTAAGTTTAGAAATGTTATTTTAGTTAACTCTTTCAAAGAAGAAATATCTGAAATGTGGTTACCCCATAAATCTAAGTTTCGTAATTCTTTTAGTTCTCCTAGTGCCGAAATATCTGAAATTTTATTTCTTGTTAAATCCAAACTTTGTAATTGTTTTAACTCCTTCAATATTGAAATATCTGAAATTTCATTTTCATATAAGTCTAAGTTTTGTAATTCTTTTAGTTCTCTTAATGCCGAAATATCTGAAATTTTATTTCCTGTTAAATCCAAACTTTGTAACTGTTTTAACTCCTTCAATATTGAAATATCTGAGATTTCGTTGTTACTTAAATCTAATTTTTGTAATCCTGTTAGTTCTCCTAGTACTGAAATATCTGAAATTTCATTAATGCTTAAATTAAGTATACTCAACTCTTTTAATTCTTTCAATATTGAAAGATCCAAGATATCATTAACACTTAAGTCAAGGGTATTTAATTGCTTTAACTCTTTTAATATTGAAATATCTGAAATTTGATTACTTCCTAAATTGAGTTCCTGTAATTGTACAAACTTTTTTAGAAATGAAATATCTGAAATTTGATTATCTCTTAAATCAATAATTTGTACTCCTCTTAATTCTTTTAGAAACGAAATATCTATAATTTGATTGAAGGTCAATTTGATACTACGTAAATGTTGAAAATCTCTCAATCTTTTTAATACATCTTCTTTTCCTGTAAGCCAACAAATAGATAAATCCAAAAATTCGTTTTTAGATTGTAAATTTTCTTTAATCCTTTTTTCAACTTCCTTTATATTATCATCCATTTCATTATTTCTTTAAGTAATTCTGTAAAAACGAATATAGTTATTTTTTCTTTTTTTATAATAGAAGAAGGAAATGTTTTTTTTGTGGTTTTTTATCCTCAAAGACGCTTTTAAGCTCGTTGACGGTTGTGGAGATGGAGTAAACAGACCGTTGTTGAGGCTTCGCTGTCAACGAGGATTTGAAAAATAGTTACATTTTCTTTACATATTTTTTTTCTATAAAATCAACAGAAGTAGAAATTTTTTGAAGATGTTGCTTTACTTCTTTGATATTTTTTTCTTGCGTTTGTTGTTGTAATATCTTTTTCACTTTTGCTTCTAATTTTGTCCTAGCAGATTTGAAACTAGAAAAATCATTAGTTTTATTATCAGATACTTGTTTGTTTTCTAAGTCAGATTTTAGTTTTAAAGCATACTCTTCATACAAATCTTCTCCAAAATAAGAGTCTGTTTTGGGTAAATAATCTTTCGGAATAGTATCAATAGAACACATTATTATTTGTTTGTGTTTTCCACTTTTATCAATATCTACGAAATAACAATAAGCGTTTTTTTGAATAAGTTGTAAAGCATTTAATTTTTTATTTAAGAAAAGTAGTAAATCTTTTTGAGTAATTTTATAAATCATCCAACGGTTTACTACATTATCTGTATCAGACCAATCATAAAAATAATTTTCTTTAGGATTGTTTTTATTGTAATAATGCGCCAAAAGAACGCCCTCATAATAAATTAAATCTCCACCTTTTTTTAGGTCTATATCTAATTTTTTTATAGTTATACCTTTTATAATTTCTAATTTATTATCCATAATTTTTCATTTCTATTTGTTTGCTAATTTTTTAATAATTGCAAAGCGTTTCTGATAATCAAAGCCTTTCACAAAATAATGGCTAATATGTCCATCATTATTCGAATTATCACAAATGCCATCTGCTTCCTTTAATTCTGAAAACGCTAAATGAGTTCCAATGGTTTTGTACATCTTGGCTGGTCTTCTAGCTGTAAGTTTTTGAAATTTAGCTTTCGCATTTTCCAAACTGTCAAACAAAGAAATAGCTAAACTTTTACATTTTAATGCTGGATCTGCATTCTCAATTCTTGATGGATTGAGGTAATAAACAGGCTTAAAATTATTTTTATTTTTAATATCTTCAAATACAAACCGAAAAGCATTGTACTTTTTAGAACTATAATTACTTGGAGGACACTCTACTTTTTTGTTTTCTTCTTTTATCTTATCTATTTCAATCTGATATTCTAAAATCATTTGTGAAAATTTAATTTTAAATTATAAACCGAACTAAACCGAACGGTTCGCTTTGAGCGAACCGTTCGGTAGTTCGGTAAAAACACAATCTAAGAAATCACTCCCAATTCTTTTCCTACTTTCGTAAAAGCTGCAATAGCTTTATCCAAATGTTCACGCTCGTGTAGAGCTGAAATCTGAACACGAATACGAGCTTTTCCCTTCGGAACAACAGGATAATAAAAACCGATTACATAAATTCCTTCTTCCAAAAGTCGTTCGGCAAATTTTTGAGAAAGTGGCGCATCATAAAGCATCACAGGAACAATCGGATGTTCGCCTTTCACAATATCAAAACCTGCTTGAGTCATTTTTTCTCTAAAATATTTTGTACTTTCTTCTAACTTATCTCTAAGCTCTGTAGATTCCATAAGTACATTCAAAACCTCAATAGAAGCTCCTACAATGGGTGGCGCAACCGTATTTGAGAATAAATAAGGACGAGAACGCTGAACGTAACATTTCTACAATTTCCTTTTTTGCTGCCGTAAATCCACCAGATGCACCTCCAAGAGCTTTTCCATACGTTCCTGTAATGATGTCGATTTTGCCCATTACATTTCTATATTCGTGAGTTCCTCGTCCTGTTTTTCCAATAAAACCAGACGAATGACATTCATCTACCATAACAAGAGCTTTATATTTCTCTGCTAACTGACAAATTTTGTCTAGTTGTGCAATCGTTCCGTCCATTGAAAAAAACACCATCGGTAACAATCATTTTCTGAACTGCACCTGCTGCATCGGCATCTTGAAGTTGTTTTTCAAGGTCTGCCATATTGTTGTGTTCATAGCGAAAACGTTTTGCCTTACACAAACGAACACCGTCAATAATTGAAGCGTGATTCAAAGCATCTGAAATAATGGCATCGTCTGCACCCAAAAGTGGTTCGAAAAAGTCCACCATTTGCATCAAAAGCTGCTGCATACAAAATGCAGTCTTCCATTCCCAAAAACTGCGCTGTCTTTTTCTCTAATTCTTTGTGTAAATCTTGTGTTCCACAAATGAAACGAACTGATGAAAGTCCGAAGCCATGTGTATCAATCGCTTTTTTGGCTGCTTCCAAAACCCGAGAGTTGGAGGAAAGACCTAGATAATTGTTTGCACAAAAATTAATTACTTCGCCTGTGCTTTGCGTTTTGATGGCTGCTGATTGTGGCGTTGTGATGATGCGTTCTTTTTTGTAAAGTCCTGCATCTTTTATTTCTTGTAATTCCTTTTCTAAATAAGGTTGAAGTGTATCGTACATTTGTTTTTGGTTAATTTATAAATAGGTTAAAATATATTTTTATTTTTTTCTTCTCTCTATTGAATATATGAATAGAAAGATATAAACTCGTTGAGTTAAATCTTTATTATGTGTCATGAGAAGTAGTTTTAAATTTTCCATTTCACAAGCATTATCATTATGAAAATCATAAGTAAAACCATCGTAATATTTTCCATTGAAATAATTTTGAGCTACAGTAGAATCTTTATTACAAAATAGAGCTACATAATAACCTGTTCCTGCTCCTCTAAAGGAAATAGAATACTCTTTTGTGGTGTCGGAAAGAATTGGTAAATCTAACCAAACAGAATCTCCATACTCTTGTTTTGGTTCATAAATTACTTTAAAATAATGTCTTTCCAATACTTCAACATTAGGAGGATCTTTTGGCTGATATAAATGTCCTAAAGAGGATTTAAGATAATTTTCATATTCGCTTTTTTGTACTTCTTTCAGCGTTTGACTTTCTGCATTCTGTACAACAAGAAAGCTAAAAAATATAAATATATAAATTATGTTTTTCATAAGATTTTAGAATAATTTATTGAATTTCGAAAACGACAGTTTGGAAACCATCGTAAAATTAAAATACATTATCGAATGTTCAAACGACAGCATGGAACGGCTTTAGCCCTCTGCGAAGCTAACCTATCGCCTACTTTTGATTCAAATTTAGTGATTTGATTTGTCAAAGTAAACAACTTTTCTTTATTTTCGTTTGAATTTAAGTATGTATCACAGACTTCCCAGTCTGTGCGTATTATTTCAAAATTTGACAGGCAGCATGTCTGTTATACATTATTTTTTCAACTAAAAATTTTTATGTTATGAGTGGAGGTTATATATTAATAATTGTTGTAGGTCTGTTAAGTATGGGTGTACAATATATGTTCAAAAATCGTTTTAAAAAATATTCTCAAACTCCTTTAGCTTCTGGAATGAGTGGCGCAGAAGTAGCTCAAAAAATGCTTTCTGATAGAGGAATTGTAGGTGTAAAAATTCTTTCAGTAGCAGGAAGGCTTACCGACCACTACAACCCAAGCGACAAAACAGTCAATCTAAGTGAGGGCGTTTATAATGGAAGAAATGCTGCTGCCGTTGCTGTTGCTGCACACGAATGTGGACATGCAGTTCAAGATGCAAAGGCGTATGCTTTTTTGGGTTTTCGTTCGGCAATGGTTCCTGTTTTGAATATTACAAATCGTTTTACTCCTTTTTTATTAATGATTGGAATCGGACTTTTGATTTTCATTGATATTCCTTATGTTTTGGCTGCTGGTGTTTTGCTTTTAGCTATTTCTACACTTTTCAGTTTTGTTACTTTGCCTGTTGAGTTTGATGCCAGTAGAAGAGCTTTGAAATGGATAAAAGAGAAGAATATTGTAAATCCAGAAGAATATTCTATGGCAAAAGGTGCATTATCGTGGGCTGCCATGACGTATGTAGTGGCTGCACTTTCTTCTCTAGCAACACTTCTTTATTATGCTTCTTTTTTGAATAGAAGAAATTAAGATAAAAACAATATGATTTTATAAAAAAAGAGGAATGAATAAAAGTTTAATTTGATAAATCAAATAATTATATTTAAACGATATAGAGGTTTGATTTATCAACCTAAGAGAAGAAACTATTAAACGTTATTACGGTTATCTATAGTTCTAATACAGGTCTAGCAATCAATTAGTTATAGAAAAACAAAACAGTCTTATTTTTCCATAACGACAGGTTTGCAAATCTGTCGTTATGGAAAAATGAACATTACTAAATCAACCGTGATAACGTTTATTTATCAAAATAAACATATTGATAATCTACCCAATGATATGCTTCTCCATTTTTGTCTAAAGATTTCCAACGCACTAATAATCCATCTTTGAAAATCCATTGCTGGTCGCTTTCTAGATATTTTCCTTTTTCTTTTACTCTCACATAATTTTCTCCGAAATCATATTCATACGATTCTGTAGAGGTACTCAAATAAATATCTGTTATGTGTTTTTCATACAATTTTCGCTCTCCAGATGCGTAATAATTGTAAATTGTTATATATTGATGTTCTATGATATTCCTACTTTTGTCTTCAAATTTTTTCTCGTCTATTCTAAGTAGTCTTTCCAAATCATCATACGTATATTCTGTTTCGTATTGAGTGCTATATTCTGGAAGAATAAAAATAGTTTCTTTTATTAATTTACCATTTTTACCATATTTGTATTTATGGACTTGATGTGAAGTTTCGTTTTTATTAAGCAAATCATCAGGTTCATCATATACAATTGTGTCCAACACTTCCTTTCGTATCAATCGCTTTGATTCATCGTACCCATAAATAGTTTTGAGAGAAACTTTAGCAGGCACGAAAGCAGGGTAACTAAGAACAGTATCTGGACTAAGATAGACATGAAAAGTCCATCCGTTGCTACTACTTTCATCATAAAATCCTTCTATTTCTGTAATTCTATTCTGATTGTCATACTTTATCGCTTCGTAAAAATGATGATAATTATCTCTCCAAAAGATTAACCTTTTATTCTTATCAAATTCCCAAACAAGTTGTTTTTTAGTAGTCGTGTCAGTATCCCAAACTTCAGTTTCCCAGCCTATTATTTCCTTTATATTTTTGGGTAAATTAGGAGGAACTTCATTTCTACTTAATAGATAAATAGTAGGAGCTTCTGGATATTGAGCAAAAGCAAAATTGATAAAAAAGCAAAAGAACAGAATTAAGACAAACTGAATTGAAGAGTTATGTCCTGTTTTCCATTTTTCAAACATACTACTCATGTATAAATTTATTTACCTAAAATCTTATTAATGATAGTTGTTGTAGAATATCCTTCTACCAATTCTATCGTTTTTACTTCTCCTCCGTTTTCCAAAACCACATCTGCGCCTACGATATTTTCAACTGAATAGTCGTTTCCTTTTACCAAAATATTGGGTTTTAAAGTTGTGATAAGTTCTAAGGGCGTAGGTTCTGAAAACAAAATTACGGCATCGACAAAACCAAGAGCAGCCAAAATTCGCATTCTTGCTTGTTCATCATTAATTGGACGATTTTTTCCTTTATCTAATGTTTTGACAGAAGCATCTGTGTTTACTCCAATGACTAATTTTTTGCCTAATGCAGCAGCTTTTTCTAAGTAATCAACGTGTCCGAGGTGTAAAATATCAAAACAACCGTTCGTAAAAACTACTTGTTGATTATTAAATTTCCATATTTCTACTTTTTTTTGAAGCTTTGTTAAGTCGTCGTAAATTTTTTTGGAGGAACTCATTTTTAAATAGTGTTTGTTTGTAAGAGGGAATTTTTGACATTATTTTCATAACAAAACCAAATTACAAAAAAAATAGACAAGAAACCATAAAATAATTTCTTGTCTATTTAAAAAATTGCACAAAACTAATTTTTCTATTTTTTGTCCTTAAAAATCTTCAAACGATGCACTTTCGAATCGTTTTTGCTCTCATCAAATTTTATCGTAACAGAATCGGCTTCAATGTTTTTTACCATACCCTGTCTGAAACGAATGCCGTCTTGAAACAATGCCCATACTTTATCATTGTTCTGAATATCTACGTCTTCCAGTTTTATCAATTCTACAAAATCTTTTGAATCTGTTTTGTCGTCCATGTATCTCAAATTTGTTTTTCCACCATCAAAAGCAATAATCTGTGCTAAAAACCATTCTTCGTTTCCCTGTTTGACAGCCACATATTCCCCTTCATAAAAACCGTACAGCGTATCAATTATAGGGTCATCAACGTCAGGAATAATCTCTGTATCATTAGGTGTAACTACAACGCTACTCAATGTATCGTTTTCTGCAAAAGAAGCATCTTTAGTAGGACTACAAGAAGTAAAAAGAATAGATAAAAAGAGAATAGAACTTAAAAATGGATATAAAAAAAGGCGTTTGAAAAAATGTGTCATCATAAAAAAGTTGTAAATTTAGAAATAAAAAATAGAGAGTTCTCTCCTAGTTATACAATCTTATGTAGCATTTTGTTGAGAATAATTTGAAAAAATCATTATTGTACAAATGATAATTATCCTTTGTTTTTAATCAAATTCAAAATTCCCATTGGCGCAGGAGATTGGGAACGGATTTTCTCTTGCAATTTCAAAATCCCTCCAATAAGTGCTTCAGGGCGTGGTGGACAGCCAGCTACATAAATATCTACTGGAATAATCCTATCAACTCCCTTTACAACATGATAACCGTGTTCCCAATAAGGACCTCCACAATTGGAACAGCTTCCCATCGAAATCACGTACCGAGGTTCTGCCATCTGCTCGTAAAGGCGTTTTATTCTGTCAGCCATTTTGAAAGTAACCGTTCCAGCCACAATCATTACATCAGACTGCCGAGGAGAAGAACGTGGAAAAACCCCAAAACGATCCAAATCATAGTGAGGAGCATACGCACCAATCATTTCGAAGGCACAACAAGCCAGCCCAAAAGTCATAGGCCAAAGAGAGGATAATCTTGCCCACTGAACAAGGTTTTCTAAAGAAGTAACCACCAAACCTCCCTGCCCTGTTTTTTCAGATTGAGATAATTTGGTGGTAATTGGAATATTCATACTATAATTTTAAACAATATAGTTTGATAAATCAAACGACTACATAAATTTGTGTAGTAATTTGATTCATCAAATTAACAATTTGTATCAAAAAATTAGAAATTATAACTACTATTTAATTGATTTTGAAACTTTTTGGATAACCTTTTCTTTGTTCGGATTACGTTCAACAGGTTCATGTATTCGGAGCGAACAGGCGCATGAGAAGGTTCATTTCTGTCAAACATTGGTCTTCCATAGCTATCTTGAGGAATATCTTTTGCAATCTTTTGAAGTTTTGGTTCTTCTTCTCTGATGCTATCCTTGATGAGTTTGATTTTGAGTTTTAACTGTTCGAAACCTGTTTTCTCTTCGTAACCATCAAAGTTTTGTTTTGCATCATTTTCCAAAAATACATGCGTGAAAATCTCACTACAAGCAGCGTGAAAACGGTTGTTTAGTAAACGGTCTTCATCATTATTTCTGATAATTCCCATTTTTTTCCATTGTACTTGTTTCGTCTTGACGTTATTCAAATGTACATTTTCAAACTTGCTTGCAATTTCTTCCACTTCTTCGGTCAGTTTTCGTTTTGCTTCCAAAATTCCTTCTGGCGTTGTCGGAACGGGTGGCTCCTGACGATAAGAACCATAATCATTACTTTGCTCTGGATTACCAAAGAAAATATCAACTTCTCTTTTATAGTTTCTGTATAATTTTAGGTATTTCCATTTCGGAATTACACCTACATCTTTCCACGCTTTCTGCAAATCAATTACTTCCTGACGCATTTCTGGCGTTTTTTCTTTTTGATAATTGAGCTTTCTAACTTTACTACTAATTCGTTTGTATTTCAAGATTCGCTCATCATTAACAATTCTTTCATTATCAAAAAAGGCTTTTCTGCGCTCAAAAAAGACATCTAAACATCTATCAAATTCTTCTGACATTTCTTCGTCTTCTTCGCCTGCACTTCCTGTTCGAATCCAGCGCATTTTGAGGTCTTTGAGGTATTCCGAAACTTCTTCCCAGTCGTCGCTATCTTTTAATTTTTGTGCTTCGGCTAATAAAGCTGTTTTTATTTCTGTGTTTTTTACTCTGTTTTCAGAAATATAATCTTCAATTCCTTGTTCTAGTTCCAGAATTCGTTTTTCTACGGCTACATAATCACCGATAGCATTATATGTTTCTAGAGATTCTCTAATATGAACAAGTTTCATAAGATAAGAACCTTTGTTTTGAGATTCTTCAATAGCCTGTGCTACTTCTTCTACTTTGTCTAATAATTTTTGATAACGGTCTTCAAAATAAGCGATACTGGCTTCTTCATTTTCTTTCACAACTCCGATTTGTCGGTCTGGTTTATCATTATAACCTTTTAGATAAACATTCTCATCTTTGATATAACCGAAAGGAGTTGAAGAACTTTGTGAAGAATTGTCGTGATTGGTAGTTGAGTTGGCTGAATTTGTAGTGGACATTGTTTGTAGTGATTTTTGGAGTGATTAAAATAAACCTAGTTTAAAGTAAATCTAGGGTTAAATAGCTTTGGCGTTTGGTAATGATTAAAATTTTCAAAATCTTGTATAATTGGCATAAAATAAAGCAATAAAAAAGCCTAATTTTATTCTAGCTATGTGCTAATTTGTTTTTGTATCTATACAAATTCAAAACAGAATAGAACTCTAACTTTATAATAGATTATTTTGTTGAAAAGAATTGAAATTATTTTTTGTTAGTCTAGCTATTCACAAAATACTGATAAAATTTGCGTTTTTTATCTATCAAAACTAAGATACAGTTTTTTTGTAAAAATTAAAACTGTAAGATTTTAATTTACAAGATTTATTTTATTTTTCACAAAACCAAAAGTACAATTATTTTCTTTATCTGTATTCATTATGTTTCTTTTTTATAGGTAAATATGTTATGAATTTCCTCTAAAATAGATTAAATTTAGACCTATTATATTCAACGTAAAAACACGCCTTTTGCCAGTCGGTCGTTGCTATTTTAAATGAAATACACAATATACTTAGGAAAAAGCAAGTCGTTTTAACTTTGCTGACTTAAAAGTTCCTTGCTAAATTACAATTTTCAAACTTTTGGGTAAATGATAGGTTTGATCAGGATTAAGAAGTTTACAAGTTTTGTCTAACAATTCTTTTTGATTTGGCGTTGGTGTTTTATAAGCATTAAGTTAATCGCATCTAAATTGGACGTTTTTTTTTGATTTCAAGCTGCGTAGCTGCAAAACGTTGGAATTTGACGTTTTAATACACAAAAATAGCAACATTATGCAACAACATACAAAACTCAATAAGTAAAAAAGTAGATGAATAATAAAAGTACAAATCACTTCGATGTTTTGATAATCGGTGCAGGACTTTCAGGAATTGGTGCAGCACATTATGTTCAAAATCGCTGTCCAGAACGTTCGTATGCTATTTTGGAGATGAGAGAAGCTATTGGTGGAACATGGGATTTGTTTCGCTACCCTGGTATTCGTTCCGATTCGGATATGTACACGTTGGGATATGCTTTTCGTCCTTGGAAGCAGGCTAAAGCGATTGCAGATGGTTCTTCTATCCTTGATTATATTCGCCAGACAGCAATAGATGAAGGAATTGATAAGAAAATTCAGTTTAATAGAAAATTAGTTTCTGCAAATTGGTCTTCAAAAGGAAAGGTTTGGAATATTGAGACCGTTAGTACAAACAAAGAGACAAAAACGGAAACAACTATACATTATTCGTGTAACTTTCTTTTATTCTGTAGTGGATATTACAATTATGATGAAGGTTATACACCTGATTTTGAGGGAATTAAGGATTTTGAAGGACAGATTATTCATCCTCAAAAATGGACTTCTGATATTGATTATAAAAACAAAAAAGTAGTTGTAATTGGAAGTGGTGCAACTGCCGTAACGCTTGTTCCAGAACTTGCTAAAAAAGCCGAATTAGTTACTATGTTGCAGCGTTCGCCTACTTATATTGTCTCTCAACCTTCAAAAGATAAAGTAGCCGATTTTTTTAGAAAGATTTTTCCTTCTAAAATAGCTTATGAATTAAATAGATGGAAGAATGTACTATTTGGTTTGTTTTTTTATAAATTATCGATGAAAAGACCAAATTTTGTGAAAAAATATATCAAAAAACAAACTCGCAAACAATTAGGAAAAAATTATGATATAGATACACACTTTACACCAAAATATGACCCTTGGAAACAGCGTTTGTGCTTAGTTCCTGATAACGACCTTTTTAATTCTATTAATGAGAAAAAAGCTCAAATAATAACTGATAATATTGAAAAGTTCACTAAAAAAGGAATTTTATTACACTCTGGGAAAGAACTAGAAACTGATTTTGTAGTAACAGCAACAGGTCTCAAACTAGACATTATGAGTGGAATGACACTCAAAAAAGATGGCGAAAAAATAATACTTCCCAATCAGTATATGTATCGTGGAATGATGTTTTCGGATATTCCAAATATGGCAATTTGTGTAGGTTATACAAATGCGTCTTGGACTTTAAAAACAGATTTGACCTGTGTTTATGTTTGTCGTTTGCTCAATTATATGAAGAAAAACGGTTTTGAAGTCTGTACTCCACACCTCACACAGGAAGTTCAAGATTCGTTTACCGACGAACCTATTCTTGATTTTAATTCGTCGTATGTTTTGCGTTCCCTTGATTCTTTGCCCAAACAGGGTTCGAAAACGCCTTGGAAATTAAATCAAAATTATCCATTGGATATTATGACTATAAAATATAGTTCGTTGAAAGACAAGGCTTTACATTATATTTAATAAGTACTAAAGAAGAATTAGATGTATGTATTTTTTATCGAACACAGAGTTACAGAGAACACAAAGAATGAAAATGCGTTTTGAACTACTATTTTAAACGTATAATGTTCATAAAACAAAATTCAATTATTTTTTTGTTCTAATTATTCACCTGTAATTAAAATCATTCTTAAATTTCAATAAACAATTTATTTGCAGGTAACGAAACTTGCGTTTTTTCTGTATATTAGATTATCAGAATGAAAAATGGTTGTTTATTTGTGTTTGATTTAATGTAAAATAAACCTCAAAATAAAACCAGCATATAAACCAATACAAAACTAGCTTTGAAATTTGATAAATCAAATAACTACGCTTTGATTATCTGTTTATTTGATTTAATCATTCTATTATAAAAAAGAAAATCCATTAAAAATTATATATACTCTTTCTATGAAATTAAAATTGCCAAAATTAAAAAAGAAATTCAAATACGGAATTGCAGGACTTTTAATTGTCTTTGTAACAGGTTCTTCGTTTTATAATCCAAGTGAAAAATACTTTGAGATTGCCAAAAACCTAGATATTTTTGCTACTCTTTTCAAAGAAGTAAATACGTGGTATGTCAACGATGTAACGCCTGCAAAACTAATGAAAACAGGAATTGATGCTATGCTGGCATCTTTAGACCCTTATACCAACTACATTTCGGAAGACCAAATTGAAGATTACCGAACCATGACGACAGGGGAATATAGTGGAATTGGTGCATCGGTCGGAACTAGAGATGGAAGAATATTAATTATGATGCCTTTAGAAGGTTTTGCAGCCGATAAAGCAGGTATAAAAATAGGTGATGAAATTGTTGCTATAGATGGAATTTCTTTAGCCGACAAAACCTACGACGAGACAAGTCAGCTTTTGAAAGGACAAGCCAAAACAGATGTTGTTCTTTCTATTAAGCGTTATGGAAACGAAAATCCGATTGATATTACTGTTACAAGAGAGAAAATTCAAACCTATAATGTTCCTTATTATGGAATGGTAACCGATGATATTGGAATGATAAAACTAACCGATTTTACTCGTGATGCAAGCAAGGAAGTAAACGATGCTTTGTTGGCTTTAAAGGCAAAAGGAGCAACAAAAATTATTTTTGATGTACGTGGAAACCCAGGTGGACTTTTGGATGAAGCCGTAAAAATCTCTAATATTTTTGTAGAAAAAGGAAAAGAAATTGTAAGTACAAAAGGAAAAGTAAAAGATTGGAACAAAACCTATAATGGTCTTTCAGATGCTACAGATACACAAATTCCTTTAGTTGTTTTGACAAGTGGAACAAGTGCTTCGGCTGCTGAAATTGTCTCTGGAGTAATTCAAGATTATGATAGAGGCGTTTTGATTGGAGAAAATACGTATGGAAAAGGACTTGTACAAGCTACTCGTTCGCTTTCTTACAATTCTAAACTAAAAGTTACGATTGCAAAATATTATATTCCGAGTGGAAGATGCATTCAAGCTATCGATTATGCACACAGAAATGAAGATGGAAGTGTTGGAAAAGTAGCAGACTCACTCCGTATGCCATTCAAAACTGCTGCTGGACGTACTGTTTATGATGGTGGTGGTGTAAAGCCAGACATTTCTATTGACCACGATAGATATGCACCTATTACTCAGACTTTGATTTTGAAAGGTCTTTTGTTTGATTATGCAAATAAATATCATTTTGATCATAAGACAATTGCAGAAGCTAAGGAATTTAATTTGACCGATGCAGAATATACTGATTTTATCAAATGGCTTTCTAGCAAGGAATACGATTATACGACGAGAGTAGAAAAAATGATAGAAAATTTGGAAGAAGCAGCACAAAAAGAAGATTCTTACGAAGCTCTAAAACCCAAAATTGATGAATTTAAAAAAGGAATTGCGCATAATAAAGATAATGATTTGAAAAATCATAAAATTGAAATTATGGAACTCTTGGAAAGAGAAATCGCTACTCGTTATTATTTGGAGAGAGGACAAATAGAGGCTACTTTTGATGATGATTTGGATATGAAAGCAGCTATTGAAGTTCTGAATGACCAAACAAAGTATAAGAAAATTCTGACAGCAAAATAAACATAAAATAGACTTTAAAAACTAAAAACGCTACTTCTTCTTGAAGTAGCGTTTTTTTTATTTATGAGATTACACAATTATGTTTAAACGAATAAATTCGTAGGTTTCGTCTTTTATTTTTTAGTAAATTTAGAACTTCTGAAGGCTTCCAGCATTTCATTTTTGTAATCTTCATTGTTATAATTGATAAATGTAATAAAATCTTTATCATCAATCAACCTACTATAAATTATTTGTGTAATTACTGTATTTCCTGTTGAACTGTAGAGGTTGAAGGAAAAAGTATGAAAATCTATTCCATCTATTTTTTCTATGTTGGTAGAGGAAGAGTCAACTTTGATTCCTTGACTCCAAAATGTTTCATACATACCCTGTTTTAATAGGGCATTGTTTTCTTCCCAACTCATTTCATTTACTTCTACTGAAAATGGTGCATACAAAGACATAAACATGTTTGAATCATCTTTTCGAAAAGCGATAAGATTTTTGGTTTCATCTTCTACTACTTCTATACCAGTAGATTCTTCTACCATTTCGTTTCCCTTTTTCTGAATTGCTTCCTTCATTTCTTTTTTTACAATATACCAATCTGTAGGAATTTGGATAGTCCAACCGAGTTCTTCGCTAGTATAAGCATCATTTTCTACTTTTCCTTCATCCACACTTTTGTTAGGGTCAGTTTTACAGGCTGTAAACAACAACAGAAAAATTATTGAGAAAATTAAATTGTGTTTTTTCATTTTTATTACTTTTTAAAGATTAATTAAAGCTAAAAAAACAGTCTTTTCAAGTAATGAAAAGACTGTTTTAAAATAGAACTGATTATTTACAGATGTGTTTTATTGAATAATTAACTGCTTGGTATAAACATTTACAGTTACCAGTAATCAGTAAGGAGTTACCAGTTAAATTCAATACGAAAAAAATGTTTGTTACTGAATAATCAATTGTTTAGTATAAACTTTTCCTTCCGAAATAATTTGAACTACATAAACTCCTGCACTTATTTTTGGAAGCGTAATAGAAGTAGTTTTGTTATTCATAGAAATTTCTTGACTGTGAATAATTCTACCCAATCCATCAACTAAAACAAGATTTGTTTTTTGATTTGTAGTTTCTGCAAATTCTACTTTAAAAGAACCATTATTTGGGTTTGGATAAATGTTGAAAACAGTTGCAGATTCTTCTTCAATTCCAGTTACCTCATCAAAAGTAAATGTTTCTTCAGCCGTTTCAAACTCACAACCAGAAGAATAAACTACTTTTGCTTTGTAATTTCCACTTTCAGTTGGTGTAATTATTCTTTGATTATTCAAAGCAGAAACTTCATTTCCATCTTTAAACCAAATTACAGTAACGATAGAATCAGAAGAAGAAACTGTTATTGTTTTGTCTTTTCCTTCTACTTTATTTACTGTAATAGTTGAAGTTGCAGCTTGTGATTGTGTAATTTCTACTTCGCTTGTCGTTACTCTACAACCTTCTGGCGTTGTGATTTCTACTTTGTAGCTTCCAATTTCAGAAGTAGAAAGACTTGCAGAAGTGTTTGAGATTACCACATCGTTTCTAAACCATTTGTAGGTAAAACCTGTACCAGTTGTAGCAGAAAGAACAGATTGAGAATTTTCACAAATTGCTGTTTTGTCTGCTGTGAGTGAAACATTTGTTGGTGCAGTCGTAATCGTAACAACTACATTTACACTATCTGAACAAGATGGCTGACTAGCTTTTAATGTATAAGTTCCAGATTCTGAAACAGAAATTGATGTTCCATTTCCTACATTTGTTCCATTTCTTGACCAACTATAAATTACATTTGCGCTTGTATCTTGAGCATTCAATGTTCCGTTTCCACAAAAAGAAACAGTATTTCCTTGCTGTATTCTCGCTGTTGGAGCATCTACAAAACGAGTTGTAGCAAATTCAGAATCAGAAGAACAACCATTTTTGATTACTCGTACTTTATAACGAGCTTCAAAAGTTGTGTTTAATGTCCTTCCTGTGCCTACTTGTACGTTTTCTCTAAACCACGTATAAGTTGCGCCTTCTACATTTTGAGCAGACAAAGTAAATTCGGTTGCACAACTTTCAAGTAAATTTCCCTGTTCGATAGTTGCATCAAATACTTCTTTGATTGGAACAAGAGCTTTTAACCTTTGACTTTCTTGTCCATTAATCACAACAGAAATATAAAATGTAGTGCTATCATTCAAAACAGGCGTTTCAATGCTTGCATTATTTGTTTCAAAAAGTGGAGTTGTAGAAGTGTTTGAGGAATAAACTCTATAGGTTGCTCCTGCACTTTGTACATTTATTCTACCTCTTTCGCCTCTACATGCTGCAACAACAGAAAGTAAAATTGGAGTAGATGGAAGTGTACGAACTTGAACTAGACCAGAAGTAGCAACACTATTTCCACAAATTGCTTTTATAGAATAATTATATTGTGTATTTGCAGTCAATGTAGAATCTAGATAAGATAAATTTGAAGCAGGAACAGTAATAAGTCGCTGTCCATTTCTCAAAATTTCATACGTAATTGCATTTGTGTTTGCTGGAGTTGTCCACAATAATCTTACTCTAGTAGAACTTAGATTTTCTACTCTAAGATTAGTTGGTAAAGTACAGACTGCAATCGGTGGATTTGGAACGGATGGATTACAAATAGGTAATGTATTTACAATTGTATTTTTGACTGTATTTGTGATAATTGGAGCATTGGTATCAAAATAAATAAAAGACCTATTTTTGATGCGTGATGTATCGGTATGATTTGCAATTTCGCTCAACTCAAAAATTACGTAACCTTGACTTAATTCTGGACTAGAAAGGCTATCTGGCAACATAATATTATCAAAACGGAAACGCAATGTATTATTTGCTAATGTATCTACAACCATTGGGTGGCTATTTCCAATTACTCGCAGAGAACGAATATTTAATTTATTACTCAATGAATCTACAATATTTACATTTATAGCAGGCGCATTTCCTGTATTTTGGAAACGGATTGTATAAGTAAGTGGTAAATCTGAACGCTTGGTAAACTTTGCATCACAAATTCCTTGTGGATAAACTTGTTTGTCATTTGGGTCATACGAATTTACGACTGGAAAGCAGTATGTTTTCTCATTATTGACAAGATTAATATCATTTAGAGTAGGAGTAGCAGAAGAGGTAAGACAAACTTGGTCTCCGATATTTATACTGTTGTCAGCTCTTACTGCGATTCTAGCAAGAAAATTTTGGGCAAAATTCAAATCTGTAACATTCCAAAACAAATCATTTCCTACAATATTATCTGGTGGAATAGTATTAAAATGTGAAGAAGGAAGATAAGTTAAACTAGGAGGCAAAGTGAATTTTACTTGTCCTGATTTGGTAGCACAAGAATTATTATTTACATATACATTAATCCAACTTATCTGACTTGGACGGAAATTACTAGAAACAATATTTACATTAAAATCATGTGTAACTGCCGTAACTGCCACAAAAACAGGTACAATAACTTGATTTCCTGCTAAATCTGTAACACGCAAGTCGAAATAATTGATGGAATCACTGGCACAATTTAACACTCTAGTTTCTGTTCTGGTATCACTAAAGACTACATTAATGTTTGCCGAATCGCTACAATTGTCACTCAACGAAGTAACAAAATCAATTGCTGAAATAGTAGCTATATTAGTCGCATCAAAAGCAATGTTGACAGGTTGAGTCGTAACAGTTGGTGCAATTCCATCTCTTACTTTCACGATAGTTGGCGAAGTAGCCGTGTTTCCATTTGTATCGGTTATTCTTAAAACTAGATTATGAACACCTGCTGTATCGGCACAATCAAAAGTACGAGTAGGCAAACCTGTATCATCAAAAAGGAAAGAAGCAATCGTTCCAGTACAACCTCCAGTACTTACACTATCGATTTGATTTGCTTGTAATTCTGCTTGTCCATTTGCTCCTAAAAGAAGTGTGTAATTCGGCTTACTAATAGCATCAAGACTAGGAAGTGCTTTTACCAAAATCTCCAAACGGTCGGTAACTCCACAACTTGCAATTGAATCTAAGACATAATAATAAGTAGAATCCTGTGTAATTGTAGGTGTAGTAAATGAAGTTCCTGTCCGAATTGGTGTTGTACTAGTAGGCGAATCGTACCAATAAACAGTTCCCAAACCAGATGCTGTAAGTGTAGTAGAATTACCTTGACACAAACCTACTTGCTGACTTGGAGGAGTTGTATTTCTGACCAAAACGCTTGTATTTGTTATTTTAGCAACTCTATTTCTTCCTGTTCCATTATAACTTAAAAACTCTCCTGCAATTAGTATAGTATTATCAGGCTGTAAGAATGACATAAAAATTCTTCCATCTGTACTTGTGCCTACATCAAAATTTGAAACTAAACTACCATCGGCATTTAGCTTTGCAAGATTTTTTTGATTTACTCCATTTACTTGGTCAAAATCTCCTGCCAAAATAATTTTGCCATTGCGTTCTACCATTAAGTTTGCGAAAGGAGTAGGAGATGTACCTCCTGTAAAATCAATATTAAAATTAGGATTCATGATACCTGTATTACTTACTTTTCTGACAGCTCCAGCCATTACAGCCGAGCCATTATCAAACTCTCCTGACACATAAACTTCATTGTTGAGTGTATCAATAAACGAAACAGAATTCAAATCTAAGTCAGTATAAAACGTATTATCAATAGTTCCATTAGGCAAAAGACGAGCAAGTTTATTTACAGGACTGCCATTTAGGCTACTAAAACAACCTGCAACAAGAAATTTTCCATCTGGTAAAAGAATCATGTCTGATATAGATTGATTTGCAGTTATTTCTGGAAAAGAGGCATCTAAACTTCCATCACTATTCAAACGTACAATTTTAAACTCTCTAGCAGTGCTTGATATATTAGTAGTACCACTAACAATTATTTTCCCATTATCTTGAGCAATTACTTTTCCAACCATACCTGCTATTAAAGATGATGCAAACTCTCCTTCTACTATAAATGTATTATCTAGTGTGCCATCTGTATTTAGACGAAATAGCTTAACTGTTTCACTTGTATTAGAAGGTACAACTGTAATTGTTCCTACTAACAGCTTTCCATCAGCTTGAATAGTCAAAGAAGTATGATAACTAATATGAACTAATTGTCCATTTCCAATTTGATTCTCATTATAACTAAAAGTAGGGTCTATACTTCCATCTGCATTTAACTTAGCTATTGCACCTGTTGCTACTCCATTGTATTTTCCCATTTGGAAACCAGATGCATAAAATTGTCCATTGGGAAGAGAAGCTGTTTGAAGTATTGTATTATTAAATCCTGTATTTGGATTGAAAGTAACATCATAACTACCATCTGCATTTAGTCTGCTTATTCCCGATTCAGAAACATTCTGTGTAGTGAGAAATTTCCCACTTGCCAACTGAACTATATAACCTAGACTTGGTTTTATATTTCGTACTGAAAAAGAATTATCAAGTGTTCCATCTGCATTTAATCGTGCTAAATTATAAGTAGTAGCTCCATTATAAGAAATAAATGAACCTGCTACAATCATTTTCCCATCAGATTGAAAATTAATTCCGTTTACATGTCTGTTGAATCCTACTCCATGTGTAAAACTCATATCCAAACTTCCATCTAGGTTTAGTCGTGCAATACTACCGAGAGTAGTTCCATTTAGTTCTTCAAAATTTCCTGATAAGATAATTTTTCCACTAGGTTGTTGAATGACAACATTAGATATATCGTTAGCGAGTGTACTAGAAACAAAAGTCAAGAATGAATTATCTATTGTTCCATCTGTGTTTAATCGTACTATGTTTCTCTTATCTACAGTATTGTATTTAGGAAAATCTCCTATAACAATTATTTTTCCGTCGTTTTGAACAGTTGCACCTCTTATTATTCCAGAGTCTGTATTGACTAAAAGGATTATCTGCATTTCCTGGAAGAAAAGATGTATCCAAACTTCCGTCTGCATTAAGACGAGCAATGTCTTTATCTTCTCCTGCTATTATTAAGAAACCAATAATTATAATTTTTCCGTCAGGCTGTAGAATCATACTTCTAACACTACTTGTAGCTTCTAATCCTGTAACATTAAATGTATTATCTACACTTCCATCAGAATTAATACGAATAATATGTTTTGCTTGGTTTGTAGCATCAAACAAATTTCCAGAAATAAGTATTTGTTGGTTAGGAAGTAATTCTATATCAGAAGGACTAGAATTAGCATACGGTGTAGCAGAGAAAAGAGTAAACGAATTATCAAGTGTTCCATCTTCATTTAGTCTATAAAGTTTTTTGACTGGTTGATTATTGTATTTATCAGCACTAGTACCAGCTACGATTATTTTGTTATCAGCCATAACAACAAATTTGCTTATACCTGATACGTTACCTTGTCCAAATCCAAAACCTACATCATTAGGATTAAAAGTAGGGTCATTTGCTGCTGGATTGCACTGCGCTAGTGCGCTATTAGAATAAAAATTACTTAACAATAGAATTATGCAGACCGAAAAGAGCCTGTAAAAATGTGTGTGTAGATTCTTCATTGGCTTAAATTAATAGTAAAAAATGATTGAATAGAAATAAGACTTGAAAATCAATCTAAACAAGATATAGTAGAAAATAAATATAGGAAAGTATGTATTTTTACTAAAAAAAAGTTAGAATAACGATTAAGTCAATTAATTAGATTATAAGTAATAAAGGGAATGCGAATCAAATATACACTTTTATATTAAAATATTCTTAATTAAATCCTATTTTTAACATTTAATTTTCAAATTAGTATCTTAAGTAGGTTTATTTTGCTAGTAGATAGAAACTAGTATAGCGAAAATATAACTTTTTAAAGAAAAGTGTATTGATTTTTCGTTGTGCATAAAAAAAGCCTTTACGAGATGTAAAGGCTTTTTGTGTAGCCACATTCTTTAAAGTGTGAGTAGAATGTGAGTATTTGTTTTAAATAATTATTTTATTGAATAATCAACTGCTTCGTATAAACTTTTCCTTCCGAAACAATCTGAACAACATACACTCCTGCACTTATTTTTGGAAGCGTAATAGAAGTAGTTTTTTCGTTCATAGAAATTTCTTGACTGTGAATAATTCTACCTAGTCCATCTACCAAAGTCAATGTAGTTTTTTGATTTGTAGTTTCTGCAAATTCTACCTTAAACGAACCTGTATTTGGGTTTGGATAGATGTTGAAAATTTTTGCAGATTCTTCTTCAATTCCTGTGAAAGTTTCAAAAGTAAATGCTTTTTCAGCCGTTTCAAACTCACAACCAGAAGCATAAACTACTTTTGCTTTGTAATTTCCTGTTTCTGTTGGAGTAATTGTTCTTTGATTATTCAAGTTAGAAACTTCATTTCCATCTTTAAACCAAATCACAGAAACAATAGAATCCTGAGAAGCAACAGTTATTGTTTTATCTTTTCCTTCTACTTTATTTACTGTAAGAGTTGAGTTTGCTGCTTGTGATTGAGTAATCGTTACTTCGCTTGTTGTTACTTTACAACCGTCTGGCGTTGTGATTTCTACTTTATAGTTTCCTATTTCAGAAGTAGAAAGACTTGCAGAAGTAGTTGAAATTACTACATCGTTTCTAAACCACTTATAGGTAAAACCTGTACCTGTTGTTGCAGAAAGTATAGATTGAGCATTTTCACAAATAGCTGTTTTGTCTGCTGTCAGACTAACATTTGTTGGTGCAGTTGTAATTGTAACCACTACATTCACACTATCTGCACAAGATGGCTGACTAGCTTTTAATGTATAAGTTCCAGACTCTGAAACAGAAATTGATGTTCCGTTTCCTACATTTGTTCCATTTAAAATCCACGTATAAATAACATTTGCGCTTGTATCTTGTGCATTAAGAGTTCCATTTCCACAAAAAGAAACAGTATTTCCTTGCTGTATTCTCGCTGTTGGAGCAGTTACAAAACGAGTAGTTGTAAATTCAGATTCATCTGCACAACCATTTTTTGTTACTCGTACTTTATAACGAGCTTCAAAAGTTGTGTTTAATGTTCTTTCTGTTCCTACTTGAATATTTTCTCTAAACCACGTATAAGTTGCACCTTCAACGTTTTGAGCCGAAAGTACAAATTCAGTAGCACAACTTTCTAATAAACTTCCTTGTTCGATAGTTGCACTAAATACTTCTTTGATTGGAACAAGAGCTTTTAGTCTTTGACTTTCTTGTCCATTAATGACAACAGAAATATAAAATGTTGTGCTATCAGTTAAAACTGGTGTTTCGATACTTGCATTATTTGTTTCGAAAAGTGGAGTTGTACTCGTGTTTGAAGAATAAACTCTATAGGTTGCACCTGCACTTTGAACGTTTATTCTACCTTTTTCTCCTTTACATGCTGCCACAACAGAAAGTAAAACTGGAGTAGAGGGAAGAGTTCGGACTTGAACTGCACCAGAAGTAGCATTACTATTTCCACAAATTGCTTTTATAGAATAATTATATTGAGTATTTGCTGTCAATGTTGAATCTACAAAAGATAAATTAGAAGCTGGAATAGTAGCAAGTCGCTGTCCATTTCTCAAAATCTCATAGGTTATTGCATTTGTGTTTGCTTGACTTGTCCACAATAACCTTACTCTAGTAGAACTCAAAATTTCAGTTCTTAGATTAGTTGGTAATGTACAATTTGCAACTGCTGGGTTTGGATTCGGTGGATTACATAAAGGCAGCGTATTTACGATTGTATTCTTAACCGTATTGGTAATAATCGGTGCATTGGTATCGAAATAAATAAATGAACGATTGTTTATTCTTGATGTATCTGTATGCGCTGCAATCTCATTTACTTCAAAAATAACATATCCTTGACTACCTTCTGGATTTGAAGTGCTATCTGGAAGATTAATATTATCAAAAACAAAATTAATCACATTGTTATTTGCTGTCGTATCGACAACCATCGGATGACTTGTACCAACAACTCGCAAGGAACGACGATTTAATAAAGTACTTAATGAATCTGCAATTCGTACACGCAAAGCAGGGGCATTTCCTGTATTTTGGAAACGAATGGTATAAGTCAAAGGCAGATCTGAACGCTTTGTAAATTTATCATCACAAATTCCTTGTGGATAGACTTGTTTGTCGTTTGGATCGTAGGAGTTTACGATTGGAAAACAGTATGATTTTAGATTATTTAAGCGAGAAATATCATTTGTTTCAGGTGTGATATGTCCTGTAAAACAAACTTCATCGCCGATATTTAAGCTAATATTTGGTGTTACAGCAATTCTTACTACAAAATTTCTATCAAAATTTAAATCCGTTACATTCCAAAACAAATCATTTCCTACGATTCTAGTTGGCACAATCGAAGCTGTATTATAAGTTACATCACTAGGTAAAGTAACTTTAAGCTCGCCAGATTTGGGAGCACAAGAATAATTATTTGCAACAACTGTAATTATTGCTGGTAGTGCAGGACGAAAAACACCACCAATTATGTTTACATTAAAATCGTAATTTGTAGTAGAGGGATTAATAATTACAGGTTGGATAACTTGGTTTCCTGCTTGGTCAGTAATTTTTAACTCAATATTTCTGCTTACAATACTACAATCTAATAATTTATTTTCTAGTCCTGAATCATTAAATACGATACTTATATCTGTTGAATCTGTACAATTATCACTCAAAGAAGTAATAAAGTCATTTACTGAAACAGTAGTTTGATTAGAAGGATTAAAAAATACAGGTAATATTCTAGTTGTAACAAATGGGGGAATTGTATCTTTTATATGAATAATAGTAGGTGAAGTTTCGGTATTTCCATTATTATCAGTAACTCTCAAAACTACATTATGAACTGTATTTGTATCAGAACAAGAAAAAGAGCAAGTAGCTAATCCTGTATCATCAAAAAGGAAAGACGAAATTACATTCCCACAACCTGCAGAACTTAAACTATCTAGTAAAGCTGCATTTACTTCAATCTGTCCTATATTATTTAGATAAGCAATATAATTTGTTTTGCTCACTGCATTTAACGTCTGTGAAGTAGTTACCAAAACTTCTAATCTATTATTATTACACCCTACAATAGAATCTTGAGCATAAAAATAAGTAGAATCTGCTGTCAGAACTGGCGTGGTAAAACTGTTTCCTGTATGAATAGGTGTAGTGCTTGTAGGTGAATTGTACCAGTAAACTAATCCCTGTCCATTTACCTCAAGAGTAGTTTGTGTATTTGAGCATAAGCCATATTGATTTTGTGGTAAAGTAATATTGTCCATTGAAAAGGTCGTAACTACTATCTCTATTCGATTACTAATTCCACAATTAGCTACTGAATTTTGAACATAAAAATAAGTAGTATCTGCTGTTAGAACTGGCGTAGTAAAATTAGCTCCTGTATGAATAGGTGTAGTGCTTGTAGGCAAGTCATACCAAGATATTATTCCATTACCATTTACTGAAAGAGTAGTTTGTGTATTTAAACACAAACCATATTGATTTTGTGATGACGTTGTATTATTTATCAAATTTCTATTTGAATCACCTATAATATTCCAGTTATTAGGAGCAGAAGTAAGAATGTTACGTGCTGCTACAGCATTACAATAAGTTAAACCATTAACTCTCAAAGTTATATTTGGTTGTACATTTTGTCCTGCCCAACCGATAAGGGTAGCATCATAGTTGGCTATACTTATGTTTGAAAAAGTAAGACCAATTGAACTTGTAACATTACTAATGTCCCAACCTCCAAGATTTTGATTGAAAGATCTAGCAATAAGTATACCTGCCATATTTGTTACGTTAGATGTGTTCCAACTTCCAATAGGTTGATTAAAAGATCCATTGTCAGAAAACATATCTTCCATATTCATTACATTAGATGTATTCCAACTTCCAATAGGCTGATTGAAAGATGAACCTTTAAACATTCCTTCCATGCTTCTTACTGAAATCGTATTCCAACTTCCAATAGGTTGATTAAATCTAGAAAGCCAAAACATATAACTCATGTCTGTTACACTAGACGTATTCCAACTTCCGAGAGGTTGATTAAAATTCGTAGCTCTCTCAAACATACTACTCATATTTGTTACAGCAGACGTATTCCAATTACTAATATTTTCATTAAAACTACTAGAACTAAAGAACATATAGCTCATATCTGTTACGGCAGATGTATTCCAAGTTCCAATAGGCTGATTAAAAGAGGAAGACCAAAACATTCTACTCATATTTGTTACGGCAGATGTATTCCAAGTTCCAATAGGTTGATCGAAGGCAAAACAACCAGCAAACATATAACTCATGTCTGTTACAGCAGACGTATTCCAATTTCCAATACTTATATTTCCGTCAAAAATAGTACAACTACGAAACATATCACGCATATTGTTTACCCTTGAAAGGTCTGGTAGATCAGTAGCGTTATAAGTAAGATTAGAACAACCTCTAAAAGCTTCTTCCATACTTGACCATTCTATATCCCCCCAAGATTCTATAGTAAGTAATTTACTACTTTCTGGATTATCGTATCCCATATAAAAATGAGGAAATTCTCCTGTAATAGCTACTTCATAAGTGCTATTTCTTTCTAAATTTCTTATAAAATACCCCCAAGTTATTCCTGTAGCAGAACCATTACCTACACCTGTGTTGGTAAGGTTTGTCCAAGTAATGTCATAGTTATACACTCCACTAGTAGAATAAGCATTAGCAGGAATGTGAATTGTTCCATCAGTAGCTTTCCAAGTAGTACGAAAGGCTTGTGCATTTGCTGTCTGTGTGCTAAAAAAAAGCAAAGTAAAAAGCAGAGAGAAACCAAATAATATAGTTTTGATTTGGTTTCTAAAATTAGAATATGATTTTGTCATAAGATTCAAGTCAATTACGAATTATGAAATCAAAAATTACTATTCTTTGGTATTGAATATAATTTATAATTAAAGAAATTCGGTGTAGAAATAAAATAAATAGTAATAGTAGGGGATTTATAATCACAAAATTACATTTTTATTTTGAAATTGGGTTAATAAAAGTGAAAGAAAATCAAAATTCTTTATTTTTGATACGCTTAAAAGTGCAATTCTACTTTTTCCGAAAAACTAGATTTCACAAACTTTTTCTTTTAAAGAATTTGATTACTTTTGCAGATTGAAAAAATAGACACTTTTTGCCTTAATTTAAGTTCAAAATTCAGTAAGGAAATAGCATTTTGAATTGAAATTTCCTATATTTCAACATTTCCGTTTCGTTTTTACTAATTTTGATTTAACTTCAAATTATTAGAACTAAACACAAAAGCAAGATACAAAGCAATACACAGACAAAAAACACGAACTTTACCAATACCAACAACATTATATGGATTTTATAAAACTTATCGAAGTACGTTCAGAACTAGGAGCAGGAACACGAGGCGCAAGTATGGGAATTGATGCACTCAAAACAGCTTGTCTAGACAAAGGAAGCGATTATTTTATTCGTTTTGATATTGCAGAAGTAGAAACTGAAAACGATGCTCTTTTCGAATCTACACCTTACGACCACGCAAAACATGTAGATGCAGTTTATAAAGTAGAGCGCAGAACTTGTGAAGCCGTTAGAGATGCGATTGAAGATGGTTATTTTCCTTTGATTTTGGCAGGTGATCACTCCACAGCAGCAGGTTCAATTGCAGGAATAAAATTAGCTTATCCTGACAAACGACTGGGCGTAATTTGGATAGATGCACACGCAGATTTTCATTCGCCTTACACTACTCCGTCTGGAAATATTCACGGAATGCCTCTAGCCATCGCAACAGGAGAAGACAACAAAGAATCTCGTAGAAATGAGCCACATAAAGACACCGTAAAATGGTGGAACAAACTCAAGCATATTGGAGGAACTGGACAAAATATATTACCAAAAGATATTGTTTTTGTGTCAGTTAGGGATATAGAAGAAGAAGAAGAGTTTTTGATGAATAAATACGGAATCCGTAATTTTATTACTTCAGAAGTAAATAATAAAGGGGTAGAAACGATTGCAGAAGAAGTTTTGGAACATTTATCCGACTGTGATTTAATTTATATTTCCTTTGATGTCGATAGTCTTGACCCAAAGGTTTCGGAAGGAACAGGAACGCCAGTTGAAAATGGTCTGACAGTAGAGCAAGCCAAACAATTAAACTCTCTTTTGATAAGTAATGATAAAGTTTGTGCGTGGGAAATGGTAGAAGTAAATCCTACCTTAGATTGGGAAAATGCAATGGCAGAAGAAGCCTTCGATATTTTGGAATATGTAACCGATAGCCTTTCCGAATCAAGAGAAAGTTCTACTCGTAAAAAATTAGATACCCAGCACCCTCGCAATCCATCTGAATTAGAAGGTTATTTCCGAACGATTGCAGAAGAAATTGCAGAAGAAGAGGAATAGAAAATCTAAACCTAAAACCTATAAGGTTTCTAAAAACCTTATAGGTTTGTTGTAAAACTACTTGTTTCTCAAATAAAAATCAGCAATCACAAGTGCAGCCATCGCCTCAACAATCGGAACGGCTCTAGGAACAACACAAGGATCATGTCTTCCTTTTCCAGAAACAGTAACTTTATTTCCCTCATTATCAACACTTTGCTGGTCTTGCATCAGCGTAGCAACAGGCTTAAAAGCAACTTTGAAATAGATATTTTCTCCATTACTAATTCCTCCTTGTATTCCTCCAGAATGATTTGTTTTTGTGCGAACTTTGCCGTTTTCGTCTGTATAAAATTCATCGTTATGCTCCGAACCTTTGAGTTTTACACCTTCAAAACCACTTCCATATTCAAAACCTTTTACAGCATTTATACTCAACATTGCTTTTCCAAGTTCGGCATGTAGTTTATCAAAAACAGGTTCTCCCAAACCAACAGGAACATTTTCCAAGACACAAGAAACAATTCCACCGATTGTATCGCCTTCATTTTTGACTTTTTCTATTAAATCAATCATTTGTGTTGCCGTTTCTTTGTCTGGGCAACGAATTATATTTTCTCCTTTTTTGTTGTAAGAATCAAAATCTAATTCTGAATAATCTTTTTGCAATTCTATATTTCCAACTTGAGAAACATATCCTTGAATAGAAATCCCTTTTGACTTTAGAAACAGTTTTGCAACTGCTCCTGCTGCTACTCTAGCAGCCGTTTCTCTTGCCGAACTTCTTCCTCCACCTCTGTAATCTCTGTTTCCATACTTTTGCTGATAGGTATAATCTGCATGAGAAGGACGGAATTTTGTAGCAATGTGTGAATAATCGCCACTTTTTTGGTCTTGATTAGGAATAAAAATAGCTAAAGGTGTTCCTGTGCTTTTTCCTTCAAAAACTCCTGACAAGATTTGTAGTTCATCTTTCTCTTTTCTTGGAGTTGTTATTTTGGACTGTCCAGGTTTTCTGCGTTTCATTTCGCTTGCTAGAAAATCTAAATCTATTTCTAAGCCAGCAGGACAGCCATCGATGACAACACCAATTCCTTCTCCATGAGATTCTCCAAAAGTTGTAATCCTAAAAATATGTCCGAATGTGTTCAAGGTTGTGTTTTTTTATTTAAAAATAGCTTTCAATTCAATTTCAAAACCTTTGACGGCAAACGATTTTAAAATCCCTGTTTTTGTTATCTTTTGATATAATTTGTAAGTTTTTTCCTGTTCTTTCTTTTTATCTTCATTCAAAATATACTGTTCCACACTTTCCTCTTCTGTATTAATTATCCAATATTCACTTACTTGATGAGCTGCATAATCTTCAAATTTGATTCCGTAATCATTTCCTTTTGTGCTTTTCGATAGAATTTCAACTGCCAAATCTGGTGGAGAAAAAATAAGTTGATCATCTGTAAAGTGCTGCGAAACTTCCTTTTTAAAAAACACAATATCTGGTTCGTAATCATTGCGAGTACATTAAATCATTACTTTTTCTACTCCTACTCGTCCCAAGTCTTTTTGATTGACATAAACAGTCAGATAAGCAGAAATATTTGTACATGTAATCCAATGTTTTCCCTTTACAGGAGAATGAAAAAATATTTCTCCATTTATAAATTCAACTTTTATATCTTCATGAACAAGTTCATAAAAATCCCTTCTTTTCTGCTGCTCTGTCTGCCAAAAATCATTTAATTCTTTTAGTAAAATTGGTAAATTACGCTGTTTTTTTAATTCCTCAATTTTTAGTTGTACTGACATAATCATGACTTCTATAATTTTGAATTTTTCTTTATCCGAATATACAAAATTTTTAGTTAATTTATGCTCATAAAATGTAGTAATGATGTTGTTGGTGTCGCTTAGCTAAAACACCAACAACGGCAACTGATAACATTAAATCTAAGTAATTTTTAATTGATATTTACTCTCTTTCCGAGAGTTCCAACCAGCGCATTTCCTTTTCATCAAGCGAGTTTACGATAACTTCCATTTCTGCACTCCATTTCGAAATCTTGTCGTAATCCGTTTCTCCACTATTCATTAGAGCAACTAATTCTTCTTTCTGTTTGGTAAGTTTTACAATTTCTTTTTCGGTGTTTTCTAGTTCTTGCTTCTCTTTAAAGTTGAGTTTGTTAGACGTGTTTGTTTTTACTGGCGCAATCGAATGAGCGTTTTTATTAGAAGGTTTGTTTTGAGATTCTTTAATTTTCTCCAACTCTTCTTCTCTATAATCGGTATAATTACCATTAAAATCCCTAATTTCTCCTTCTCCCTCAAATACAAAAAGATGTTCGAACAAGATTATCCAAAAAATACCTATCGTGAGAAACCAAAATCAAGCAACCTCCATAATTAGATAAAAATTCTTCCAAAACAGAAAGCGTTTGCAAATCCAAATCATTGGTAGGCTCATCAAGAATCAAAAAATTAGGCATCTTTATCAAAATCTGTAAAAGCTGCAAACGTCTTTTTTCTCCTCCCGAAAGTGTACCTACATTTTTATATTGTTGTGCTGGTGGAAAATTAAATTGTGTAAGAAGCTGCGAAGCCGAAACTTGATGCTTACTTTCCTCCGAAACAGTCGCTACTTCTCCAATCGCTTGAATAACTTCAATAACACGCATAGAATCATCAAAAGTAGGTGGCATTTGAGTATAATAACCAAAATGTGTGTTTTCTCCCTTTTCAATATGTCCTTTTGTAGGTTCTAAATCGCCAGTTAAGAGAGCAAGAAAAGTAGATTTTCCTGCACCATTTTTTCCTATAATTCCGATGCGTTCTCCTCTTACGAATTTGTAATTGAAGTTATCCAGAATCTTCTGCCTACCTTTATCGCTTTGAAAATCAAAACTCACATCGTGAAGTTCAATAATTTTCTTTCCTTGGCGTTTTGCACCAAACTGAATGTCCATATTATTTCCTTCTGGACGGTTACTTGCCTTTTCTTTTATGCCCTCAAAGGCTTCTACTCTATATTTTGCTTTTGTTCCTCGTGCTTTCGGCTGTCTTCTAATCCAATCCAATTCTTTTTTCATGTGTTGGTACGCCTTGTCTGCTTCGGTATGCGCTTGTGCAACTCGTTCTGATTTCAATTCTAAAAACTGTCCATAATTTGCTTCATAACGATAAATATGACCGTTATCCAGTTCAAAAATACGGTTACAAATTTTGTCTAAAAAATACCTATCGTGAGTAATAAGGAGTAGAGTAGTATTAGAAGAAGCCCAATAATTTTCAAGCCATTCAATGGTTGCCAAATCCAAATGGTTGGTAGGTTCATCTAGTAGCCACAAATCAGGCTCATCTAAAAGCAGTTTGGCAAGTGCAACACGCTTTTTTTGTCCACCAGAAAGTTGTGCAATTCCTTTTTCTGTGTCTTCTAATCCTAATTTTGAGGTAATTTCTTTTATTTTGGCATCATACGCCCACGCATCTAAACGTTCCATTTCGTTCATTGCTTTTTCCATTGCATCAGAATCTTCTATGTTTTCTGGCAAGATAGATTTTTCGTAATTTCTAATTGCCGTAATCGTTGGACTATCAGCCTGTACAATTGCTTCCCAAATTGTTTTATTGAGTGGCAAATCTGGATCTTGCGCCAAATATCCAACTCTAACACCTTGACGCAAACTTACATCTCCTTTATCTGAAGTAACTATTTTTGCTAATATTTTTAATAATGTAGATTTTCCTGCTCCATTTTTTCCTACTAGAGCTACTTTTTCGCCTTGTGAAATTCCGAAATTCAAATCATTGAAAAGGAATCTATCGCCATACGTTTTTGAAAGATGCTCGCCCGAAATGAGGTTGATTGCTGCCATTTTTTATATTTCTTTTTGACTAATTTTATTCGTTTTATATCTTCTTTAAGGCTGCAAAGGTAGTGTTTTTTTATGATTTTGTTGGTTTGATTTTAATATTACGCATTTATTTAATTCTCAAATTTGATTATATGATTATGTTTCTTATTTTTAAAAAAAATACTACTACGCTTGCTAATTTTACTAATTTAATCTTAATGATAATTCAATGAAAAAGCACATTTTAATTTTTGCCTTTGGTCTTCTTATCTCTACTTCTTCTTGCTCAAACTCTCCTACAACAACCGAAACTATTCAAGATTCTGTTGCTACAGCATCTGCTATGACAGATGAAGCAACAATTGTAGAAGAAAAAACGGAAGAAAAAGAAGTTGATTATTCTAATCAAGAAACGTATGTAAACGTTTATCGCTCTGACGGTTTTAGACCTAATATGGCGAGTGAATGGGTACAGGTTCGTACAAATTCTGATATGAATAAAATCTTAGAAGTTTTGTATTGGAATGTACAAGATGAAAATAAAATGAAATTAGAAATTGTTTCTCAAGAGTTTTCTAGTGGAGAAATTTCTGGTTATACAGGAGAAGTTCGGTTTCCAAATGAGAAAGAAACGGTTGGTTTTGGTATGATTGAAGACCGTTTTAATCTAACTCCTAAAGGCGAAAAAATGCAAGAGTTTTTTTATGAACAGAAATAATTTTTGTTCTGATTGAAAGTTTGAAAAAAATACTACTACGTTTGCTACTTAAATCAATTTAATTTTACAGCAATTTCAATGAAAAAGCATATTACAGTTTTCGTTTTTTGTCTATTTATTTTTTCTTCTTGTCAAAACTCAAATTCTTCTGCAAGTCAAGAAAGTAATCAAGATTCTGTTTCAACGGCAATTTTGACAGAAGAAACGGAAGTTACACAATTAGCAGATTATTCTAATCAAACAACTTACACAAGTATTTTTCGCTCTGATGGTTTTAAAACTGGTATAAAAAGCGAATGGATACAATCTCGTAGAAACTCTGATATGACTGAAATACTAGAGATTTTGTACTGGAATACTGAAAACAAAGAAAAAATAAGTCTAGAAATTGTTTCTCAAAAATGTAGTCAAAGTGAAGAAACTTCAGGTTGTACTGGAGAAGTCCGTTTTCCAAATACTTCAGAAATTGTCAGTTTTGGTACAATCGAAGAAAATTTTAATCTTATTTTTGAAGGTAATAAACGACAAGAATTTAATTATGAACAGAAATAAAATTATAAGAATTTGATTTCAATCGTAGGGCAACATAATTTTTATTTTTTTTCTGTAAAAGTTGCGCTAAAAAAGCAATTTGCATTTATCTTTATTCCTCATACAAATCCTTTTCTAATAAATCATAAAAGCACTTCCCTTCTAACTCAAAAGTAGCTTCAAATCCAATTCAAAACCTTTCAAAACTGGTTCTCCAAAAATAATTTTATCAAATCCTTTTACAATTTCTGTCGTTTGGTTTGGTTTATAAATATGTACTTCTTGATTTTTCGGATCGATAAGCCACGCTAACTGAACACCATTTATTATCCACATATCCATCTTTTCTTGTACTTCTTTCATCGAATCCCAACTTGAACGCAATTCTATTACAAAATCTGGACACACTTTTCCAAATTTTTCTAATTCCTCTTCTGATAACTTATTTAGTTTTTCCATTAGGAATAAAAGCTACATCAGCTGCACGTACTGAACCATCAGGCAAAGTAATTCCTCCATTTGAATCAAGAGCTTTTCCTGCTTTATTTTCATCGTTCCAAATAGAAAGAGCTGCAAGAAGTTTACCTTGTAACACACTAGAATTCAAATCATCTAAAGGCAAAATAATAATGTTTCCAAACTCATCTCGTTCCAGACGGAGTTTTCGATTAACAGTACAAAGCAGAAAAAACTCTTCTTCACTAAATTGTAATTCATCAGTAAGTTTGATTGTATATTTCATCATTTTCAGTATTTAAGTAGCTGACAGTTTCCAACTGTCAGAGGTATAGTTTAACAACGACAGTTTGGAAACTGTCGGCTACTTTTGAATCTGTTTGCTCTCACAAAATAACACTTTTTCATCGAAAAATCTAATACATTTAAAAACTACTTTTTGATACAATTTATAAAACTGAAAAGCGTTTTTAGTATAAAAAAACACACTCATTACTTATGAAATATTTACTTCTTCTACTTTCTATTTTTTTTAACTCTGCTGTTTATTCTCAAAACAATAAAGCTGAAGAAATTAGACTTTCTCTGCTTCAAAATAATGAAACTACACTACATTTACAGTACCTTCTTTCTGAGCTTGAATTTATAAAATGTAGAGATAGTAGTCCTCACTTTGCTAAAATCAAAGATTTTATAAGAGAAAATATTATTGAAAATGACACTTTATTTATCTATACGCAAGGAATAATGGGAAATAATAGTCCTAGAGGAAGAGGCGATTATGATTCTCTTACTTTACCTTATTCTTTTTTATATTATGATATTTATACAAGTTGTATAATGGAAGGTTGTTTTTTTGATGGAATGCAGATGTACAATAAAATGATAGAAAAAGAAATTGCTAGACGACATGGAAGAAAATGGAAAGCAAACATTCAAAAAAAAATTGATAAAATAAACCCAACTACTTTTGAAGAAGAAATTACTACAAATAAATTAAAATTCTCATTTAAAATAAAAAATAGAGATATAAAAGTAATAAAAATAAAAAAAATATATAAATTAGAAACTTATTTTGCCAATTTGAAAAGTGTAAATTCAGAATTAAATAGTGGAAATAATAGCAATGTAATTACTGCTTCTATATGGTTTTTTGAAGGCGATACTATAAAAGAAATGTTCTATGACGTACAGTTACATAATATAACAGGAGTAGTACAACGTATATTAGCCAGAAATGGAAAAGTGATTACATTAATCAATATATCTTTTTCTGTTCAAGAATGGAATGAATGGGATAATCTTGGTAGCTATCATTTTAAAGTAAAATGATTTTATCTTTTTCATCGAAAAATCTAGTACATTTAAAAACTACTTTTTGATACAATTTATAAAACTGAAAAGCGTTTTTACCATAAAAAACACGCTATGAAAAATTTACTCATTCTATTTTTTGTCTTTCTAAGTTTTAATTCTTTTTCTCAAAATGAGAAACTTACCAATATAAGAGAAAATCTTATTTTGGATGAATCTGTAGAAGAAATAAGAAAAGATTTAGTATTTGTTGCAATTAACTCTAAAGCTGATACTACATTTATTTTTAATGAAATAAGAGAAAAAGCCTCAAAATTAATTGAAAGAGATACATTAATTTTATTTTCTTTTGGAGGAATGGGATATAATAGTAGAGAGGGGACAGGAAATTATGATTCAATTACTATAAATTACTCTTTTTTATACTTAGACGTTTCTATGGATTGTTTAAATGCGTTAAATTACCAAATAGGAAAATGGATTTACAATTCAATTATAAAAAACGAAATCACTAGACGACATGGAAAGAATTGGGAAATAGATATTCAAAATAAGATTGAAAGTTTAAAATCAAATCAGTCTAAAAAAGAATAATTTTACACCTTTCACAATCAAAATTCCCTTCTGAATTTCCCTCTTTCTACAAAACAAAAACAAAGAAAACCCTATTAAGAGTTTATAAAAGTGATTGTAAACTACAATTCTCTCAAAATGAATAGCTTACAAAAATCATTATTCTACAAAAAACTAAATTTCCAAATCTGCTTAGCGTTTGTTAAATTTGTAAGAACACAAAATTCATTCGTAGAATAGACTTTAGTCTGTTCCGTATTCTGTAGAATAGACTTTAGTCTGTTCCGTATTCTGTAGAATAGGCTTTAGCCTGTTCCGTATTCTGTAGAATAGGCTTTAGCCTGTTTCGTATTCTGTAGAATAGACTTTAGTCTGTTTTGTATTCAATGTTCTCAATTCAAACCGATGAAAAGACAAAAAAAAGGAAAAATAAACACACATAAAAAAATAAAGCCACCTAAAACTATGCAAACAAAAGAAACACTAAAAAAAGAAGAGTCGAAGAACAGTAGCCAAAACACCAGTTTCGAACCAAAAGAAGTACTGAAATATTATAGAATTGGTTGGGAGAGTAGAAATGCCAGTTTGTTAGGACGAAAAGAAGTTTTTGCAGGAAAAGCTAAATTCGGAATTTTTGGAGATGGAAAAGAAGTTCCACAGATTGCAATGGCAAAAGCGTTTCAAAAAGGTGATTTTCGTTCGGGATATTACCGTGACCAAACCTTTATGCTTGCCTTAGAAGAAATTACTTTAGAACAGTATTTTGCACAATTATACGCTCATACAGACGTAGAAGCAGAACCAGCATCGGCAGGACGACAAATGAATGGACACTTTGCCACTCGCTCAATAGATGAAAATGGAAACTGGAAAAACCTGACCGAACAGTACAATTCAAGTGCCGATATTTCTCCAACAGCAGGACAAATGCCTCGTTTGGTGGGTCTTGCTTTGGCTTCAAAAACATATAGACAAAACGCTGAAATTTTATCAGAATATACTAATTTTTCTAAAAATGGAAATGAAATTGCCTTCGGAACAATTGGCGATGCTTCTACTTCGGAAGGTCTTTTTTGGGAAGCGATTAATGCAATGGGCGTTTTGCAAGTTCCTGTAATTATGTCGGTTTGGGATGATGGATATGGGATTTCTGTTCCCAAAAAATACCAGACTACAAAGGAAAGTATTTCGGAAGTGTTAGCAGGTTTTCAAAGAAATGAGAAACACAAAGGTTACGAAATTATAAAAGTAAAAGCGTGGGATTATGCCGAATTGTGTAGAGTTTATGCAAAAGCTGCCAATCTTTGCCGTACTCAGCATCAGCCTATTTTGATTCATGTAGAGGAAGTTACGCAGCCACAAGGACATTCAACTTCGGGTTCGCACACTCGTTATAAGCCAAAAGAGCGTTTGGATTTTGAAAAAGAATTTGATTGTTTGGTACAGATGCGTAAATGGATTTTGTCAGAAGGAATTGCAACTGAAAAAGAACTTGATGAAATAGAAAAAACATCGTTTGCTAGAGCGAAAGATGCACGGAATTATGCGTGGAAAGTATTTAATGAAGCAATGAAAGGCGATCAAGATGATGCTTTGAGTTTGTTAGAAAGAGGAATTAATCAATCTTCAAACGATGCTGTCAAAAGTGAATTGCAAGAAACTCATACCACATTAAAAAATACGCTTAATGCAATGCGACTGGACACAATAAAAGCCGTAAAATCTGCATTGAGAATATTATCAAATGAATTAGAAAATCCAATTCGTGTAGATTTGAAGATATTTTTAACACGCACAAGAGAAGAAAATCACGACCGTTATAATTCTCATTTGTATTCTGAAACAGAACTTTCAGCCTTAAAAGTAGAAGAAATAAAACCTACCTATTCAGATTCTAGTCCTTCGGTTGATGGAAGAGAAGTTCTGCAATCTTGTTTTATAAAAGCGTTTGAAAATAATCCTTTAGTAGTTGCTTTTGGAGAAGATGTAGGAAAAATTGGCGATGTAAATCAAGCCTTTGCAGGTCTGCAAGAACAGTTTGGAGAGAGCAGAATTACAGATACAGGTATTCGTGAGGCGACAATTATGGGTCAGGGAATTGGAATGGCAATGCGTGGATTGCGTCCGATTGCAGAAATTCAGTATTTAGATTATTTGTTGTATGGATTACAAATTCTGTCTGATGATTTGGCTTGTTTGCGTTATAGAACAAAAGCAGGACAAAAAGCACCATTGATTATTCGTACTCGTGGACACCGTTTAGAGGGCGTTTGGCACGCAGGTTCGCCTATCGGAACTATTTTGGGTGCGCTTCGTGGAATTTATGTTTTAGTTCCAAGAGATATGACTCAAGCAGCAGGTTTTTATAATACGATGCTCAAATCTGACGATCCAGCACTTATTATTGAATGTTTGAATGGCTACCGTTTGAAGGAAATAACGCCAGATAATGTTGGAGAATTTACTGTTCCTTTGGGAGTTCCAGAAATTTTGAGAGAAGGAAACGATATTACGATTGTTACGTATGGTTCAATGTGTAGGATTGTAATGGAATCAGCCGAGCAATTGGAAATATTAGGAATAAACATTGAAGTTGTTGATGTTCAGACCTTATTACCTTTTGATCGTCATCATGCGATTTTGGAATCTATCAAAAAAACAAACCGTGTTATTTTTGCTGATGAAGATGTATCAGGTGGAGGTAGTGCCTATATGATGCAGAAAGTGTTGGACGAGCAGAATGCGTATCAATTTTTAGACTCAAAGCCTGTTTGTGTTTCGGCTCAAGACCACCGTCCAGCGTATGCAACCGATGGAGATTATTTTTCTAAACCGTCGCCAGAAGATATTACAGAAGCAGCTTATAATCTAATGCATGAATTTAATCCAGAACAATTTCCTGAATTGTATTAAACATTATCACGGTTATTTACAGTTCTGAACAATAGATTATGTAAAATGTAAAACAGTCTTATTTTTCCATAGCATTAGGTTTGCAAACCTAGTGCTATGGAAAAATGACATTAATAAATCAACCGTGATAACCTTCATTAGAAGTAAAAACGATTTTTTTAGATTGATTTTTATGTAAATTTACTTAAAATGAGTAGTCTGTATGTTTTATAGACTACTTATTTTTTCAATATTAGTGTAAACAAGCTTTTTGTCAAAAATGATAGTTCTGATTTTTATCTACTATGAGTTTTATCTTTTAAAGAAATTACTATAAATTCTACGAAGCCAACTATATTATATAACAACTACAAACCTAAAGAACCTTCTGTAAAGACCGATTTAAAATAAGAGATTATTTTTAATAAACGCTAGGGCAAGAATTGTCCGAGAACCATTTTTTTTATAAAAAAACACTTTCCAATAACTTTGAAAAGTGTTTTTTGATTACTGTATTTCTGATACTTGGAACGGCTTAGCCCTCAACGAAGTTAAACTGTCAGCTACTTTAATTCCAACCACCACCCAAAGCACGATATACATTCACAACAGCGTGCATTTGTTGCATTTTGGTTTCTATTAAATCTACTCTTGCTTCCAAAACATCACGCTGAGTTAAGAGAACTTCCATATAATCGGCTCTTGTAGATTGGAAAAGGTCGTTCGAAATAGTGGTTGCTTGATTGAGTGCTTCTACTTGTTCTATTTCCAAATTATATTTTTGTTCTAAATTATTAATATACGCAAGTTGATTTGTAACCTCCAAATAGCCATTCAAAATTACTCTTTCGTAATCAAAAATAGCTTGAATTTGCTTAGAGTTTGCAGTAAAATAAGTTGCTTTTATTGCATTTCTGTTTATCAAAGGCGCAACCAAATCTCCACCCAAAGAAAAAAGTAATGATTCTGGTGCTTTTATCAAAAATGCAGGATTGAAAGCACGAAAACCTACGCCAGCCGTCAATCTCAAGGAAGGATAAAAGTTAGCCTTTGCAACGGCAATGTCTAGTTTTGCAGCAGCCAGTTTTAATTCTGCTTGTTTTATATCTGGACGATTTCCCAAAAGCTGTGAAGGAATACCTGCCGAAATAGTGTTTGGAACAGAAGTCATAAAATCTTTAGAATCTCGTTCAATCGGTTGAGGATAACGACCTAAAAGAAAGTTGATTCTGTTTTCTGCTTCGATAATATCTTGAAGAATATCAAATTGCAAACTTTTTGTATTTAATAATTGTGCTTCAAAACGCTTTACAGCAAGTTCGGTAACTTTTCCAGACTGTTTTTGAATGCGAACAATTCGCAAAGCATTTGTTTGAATATCAATATTTTGTCTAATAATATCCAATTGATTATCATACGCCAAAAGCTCGTAATATTCATTCGCAATGTCAGCAATAATAGTTGTTACTAAGAAATTTTTGCCTTCTATGGTAGATAAATAATTAAGATACGCTGATTTTCTTGCGTTGCGTAATTTTTTCCAAATATCAACTTCCCAGCTTGCATACGCTCCTATCATATAATCTTGCAATGGGTCTGGCGTTCTTCTTCCGTCTTCAATTTCGGTAATGGCATCGCTTGCACCTCTACTTGTAAAACGGCTTGGTTTTTCAATTCCTCCACCTGCTGACAAATCTACAAAAGGAAGATATTCTCCTTTTCTAGCTCTGACTTCATTATTTGCAATCTGAATTTCCTGTAAAGTGATATTTAATTCTTGATTGTTTTTGAGTGCTGTATCTATTAAGGCAATCAAATTTTGATCATTAAAATACTGCTTCCAATTCATTTTTGCTGTATTGGTAGTATCTGTCGCATTAATTTGACTGGCAAAATTATCAGGCGTTTTTAGGTTTTTATTATTTCTATTTACCAAATTAGGAATAGAACAAGCCGTAAAAAACGAGCAAATACAGAGAATTGCTAGATACTTATAGATTCTATATTTTTTTATTTTGAACATGATTTTTTATGTTTTTTTGATGCTTTATTATTTTATATTGCTCGTGAGGACACAAGCAATGGTAGGGTTAATTTCTGTATAAAAATCAAATTCCATACAGAAATATATCCGTTGCTCGTATCCCTACGAGCAACACATAAAAACAAATTCTATAAACTATGCATAGAATCGGTAGCATGTTTATCTTCCGTAAGTGGCGTTTCGTCTTCTCCTTTTACAAGGTGTTTGCCTTCTGCTATCGAGCCAAAAATATAATACAAACCTGGAACGATAATAACTCCGAAAACGGTACCGAAAAGCATACCCCCAAGCGCAGACGAACCAATCGTTTTGTTGCCGATTGCACCTGCACCGTGAGCCAAAATAAGAGGAATAAGACCAGCAATGAAAGCAAAAGAAGTCATCAAAATTGGTCTAAAACGAACTTTTGCACCCTCAATAGCAGCTTCCAAAACGGTAAAACCTTGTTGTTGTTTTTGTACGGCAAATTCTACAATCAAGACGGCATTCTTTCCCAAGAGTCCGACAAGCATGACAAGTCCTACCTGTGCATAAATATCATTGGCAAGTCCCATTGTTTTGACTAATAAAAACGAACCAAAAACACCAGCAGGAAGAGAGAAAATAACAGCTAATGGAATAATAAAACTCTCATACTGTGCTGCCAAAACAAAATAAACAAACACAATTACTACAAGAAATACATAAATAGCCTCATTTCCACGTCTTGCCTCATCATAAGAAAGAGCCGACCAATCTATATCAAAACCATTTGGCAATCTTTCCTTCGCTACTTCTTGTATGGCTGCAATCGCTTCTCCACTACTATATCCTTTCGCAGGAACACCACTAAAACCAGAAGAAGTGTACATATTGTAACGGTTAATTTCGTTTGCGCCTTGTGTTTTATGGATTTTCATAAAAGCAGAGAACGGAACCATATCGCCCTGGTCGTTCTTTACCCATAAATTTAGTACATCTTCTGGCAGTTTTCTAAATTCTGGAGAAGCCTGAACGAATACTTTAAAGAAACGTTGGTATTTGATAAAACCTTGTTCGTATGTACTTCCTACAAAAATAGAAAGCGTGTTCATGGCATTACCAATCGAAACTCCTTTTTGCATCGCTAATTGATTATCAATTTCAATTTCGTATTGTGGATAATTGGCACTATAAAACGTAAATACACCCGAAAGTTCTTTGCGTTCTTCTAATCCTACCATCATATCATTGGTTACCTTTTCTAGTAATTCATAATCTCCTGTATTTGCTTTATCCAAAAGTTGCATCGCAAAACCACCTGCTGCACCATACCCCGGAACGGCTGGAGGATCAAAAAATTCAATTGTAGCACCAGGGATTTGTGTCGATATTTCTTCCAATTCCTCAATAACTTCGATTACAGTATGATGTCTTTCCGACCAAGGTTTCAAGTTAATCAAACAGGTTGCAGCATTTGAGCCACGTCCTTCTGTCAAAACTTCGTAGCCTGCAATAGAAGAAACCGATTGAATGGCATCTACATCTTTAATTAGTTCTTGCAACTGATTGGTAATATCATTTGTACGTTCCAAAGTAGAACCAGGAGGAGTTTGGATAACGGCATAAATCATTCCTTGGTCTTCACTCGGGATAAAACCAGAAGGCAAGTTAGAAGCGATAAAATAAATTCCGACAGCAAAACTTAGCCACATAATAGCAGTAACTAATTTTCTGTGTGCGATTAATCTCAAAAGACTTACATATTTATCGGTTAGTTTTTCGAAACCTCTATTAAAGGTATCTAAACCTCTATTTAGCCACGTTCTTTTTCGTTCTTTTCCATGATTATTTTTCAAAATCATGGCACACAAAACAGGCGTAAGCGTAAGGGCAATAAAACCAGAAAGTACAATCGAACTAGCCATCGTAATCGAAAACTGTCTATAAAAAACTCCAACATGACCCGACATAAAGGCAATCGGAATAAATACAGCCGTCATAAGCAAGGTAATGGCGATAACAGCACCACTAATTTCTTTAAGTACCTTTTGCACGGCTACATAAGGCGAAACATTTTCCTCTTCCATTTTCGCATGGACGGCTTCCACAACCACAATAGCATCATCTACAACAATACCGATTGCCAAAACGAGCGCAAAAAGCGTAATCATGTTAATAGTAAGACCAAAAAGCTGCATAAAAATAAACGCTCCAATAAGTGAAATTGGTACAGCCAAAGTTGGAATAAGTGTAGAACGCCAATCTCCCAAAAATATAAATACTACCAAAGCCACGAGTATAAAAGCATCTCTAAGCGTATGGACAACGTTTTCAGTAGAGGCATCTAAGAAACTTGAAACGTCGTAACTAATTTCGTATTCCATACCGGGAGGAAAAGTTTCTTTGAGTTCTTCCAACTGTTTCTTTACTTGTTCGATTACATCGCTGGCATTACTTCCGTAGGTTTGTTTGAGTACAATAGCAGCCGAAGGATAACCATTTATATTCGAATAAATATCATAATATTCACTTCCTAAAGCTACCGTAGCCATATCTTTCAAACGCAATATTTCGCCATCAGGATTTGCTTTTATAATTACATCTCCATATTCATCGGCATCACTCAACCTGTCTGAATATGCCAAAACGTACTCTAATGCTTCTGCACGCTGACCATCTCCACGACCAATACGACCAGCTTTACCGATAACACTCTGCTCTTCAAGTGCTTTCATTACATCGTCTGGAGAAACTTTATAAGCTCTCATACGCTCTGGATTAAGCCAAATACGCATTGCATATTGACGGCTACCCAAAATTCTTGCTTGTCCGATACCATTAATACGCTGCAATTCGGGCAACATATTTACACCTGCAAAGTTGAAAAGAAACTTCATGTTTGCATCTTTATCAGTACTGTACAAATTTACGTACATAAGCATACTCGGCATCATGGGTGTGATAATTACACCTTCACGCTGCACAAGTTCGGGAAGACGGTTGCGAACCTGCTCTACACGGTTAGAAATTTGTACCAATGCTTGGTTTGGGTCACTACCTGGTTCGAATACAATTTGAATGTTGGCTTCTCCTGCACTTGTAGCATCGGATTTCATGTAGCGCATTCCCCAAGCTCCATTTATGGCTTGCTCTAAGGGAACGATAACCGATTCGGTCAGCGTTTTGGCACTTGCACCAGGGTAAGAAGCCGAAACCATTACCATCGGAGGAGCAATAGAAGGAAATTGAGAGGTAGGTAATGTATAAATGGACATTACGCCCAAAAATATGATGACCAGCGAGAGTACAATGGCAAGCACTGGTCGTTTTAAGAATTGTTCGAACATTTTTTTGTAGTTTAAATAGTTAATTTCTTAACCTATATTTTTAAAACTTAATGTATTTTTTTGAAATAATGAGATATGACTTTTTTGATTTGATAAGTAAAATTAGCTTTCAATACAGCTTTTCACTCTAAAGAGTGAGCTACAAATGAGCTACCTTTTTTACTCTACATATACTTCCAAGTTTCTCAATACTTCTTTCGGTTCTTTGTACTCAAATTCTTCAATTACTTGATTATTTTTTACTTTACGGATTCCTTCAAGTATTATTTTGTCTTCTGGTTTTAATCCTGATTGTATGACATACAAATCTGGAAGTTCGCCTCCTACTTTTATTTCTCGTTGTTCGATTTTATTATCCTTTCCTACTACAAAAACATACTTTTTCTCTAATATTTCGAAAGTAGATTTTTGTGGAATAATGATAGCATCTTTGAAAGGAACAACCATCTGAATATTACCTGTTTCTCCGTGTCTTAACAGTTTATCTGGATTTGGAAAAGTTGCTCTAAAAGCAATATTACCTGTTTCATTGTTGAAATCTGCTTCGATAGCTTTTACTAATCCAGGTTGATCAAACAGTTTATTGTTTGCCATAAGTAGATTTACTTTCATCAAACTATCCTTCTTCTCATTGGCTTTATACTCTAAATATTCATATTCAGGAACATTAAAATAAACCCACATAATACTGTTGTCAGAAAGTGTAGTTAGCAGTTCGCCTTCGTCCAAAAGACTTCCTTGTCTTACCTGCAATCTGTCCATAATTCCATCAAAAGGAGCAGAAATTTTAGTAAATCCTAAATGAACTTGTGTAAGTCTTAATTCTGCTTTTGCTTTGTCTAGTTTTGCTTTTGCAAGAGCTAATTCGTTTGGTGCAACGATAGAACTATCAGCCAATCTTTTGGTGTTTTTGTATTCAATTTCGGCAAAATCTGCTTCTGCTTGTGCTTTTTGCGTTTCGGCTTCATAAAGCATCGGCAAAATTTGAAACATAGCTTGTCCTTTTTTTACGCTTTGTCCTTCATCTACATACGTATCTTGCAAGTAGCCTCTTTCCAAGGCTCTAAGTTCAATATGACGAATAGCACGTACCTGACAAACATAGTTTTTGATAATAGAAGTGTCCATTTTTATCGGACTAGTTACCGTGAAATTGGTTTTTTCTTCTTTTTCTTCTTTGTGGTTTTCACAACTTGTATAAAACAAAAGTGTACACAAACTCATAAGCACAAGTAATATCTTGTTCATGATTATTTTCTTATTTCTAATTGTAAATGAGAGTAAATGAAATTTATACTATTTTTAAAAGTAGTATATACAACAATATTTACATACAAATAAATAAAATCAAGTTTTTAAATGAAACAATTTTGATTTTAGATAAGTGCAAAAAAATATAAAATAAAGTTGATTATACAGGATTAGGTAAGTAACTGGAGAATTACTAATAAAGACCTAATTTTAATTTGGGTAGAAAACAAAAAAAGTACTATAGTCTGAACACTTGGAACAGAATATAACATTTGTGAGATAAGAAATAATTGAGGCTTTCGCTTACATGAAGATAGTTTTTATCGTAATTATAAAATCTATTATGTAGAGGAATAGTTAGAAAAGAAGTAAAATCAAAACTAACTTTTATAACATGTTTGAGTGAAGTAAATTTGTCTTCTTTTTCCTTTTCTTCCTTTTCGAAAAATGAAAAATTAGGAAATTCGCTTTTACTTTGTCTAGTAGGAAACGAATTTGATTGTAGAGTAAGAGCGTTGCATTGTTTCTCTACATTAGAACTTGTGAGCTGGTTTACTAATTCAGTATCACTACCTGTTTGACTTGTATGAGCATATAAAAAACTGCTTCCATTTGTATTAAATAGAAGGGCAGAAACAAAGACAAGCAATATTTGAAATAGTGATTTCATTAGGCTGCAAATGTATATAGAATTATCGGTTCTACAAGCAACTTTTAAAAGTTTTTTTTGAAAATTTTCTCTGTTTTTTTTACGTGTTTTACCAAAATTAAATTGCTAACGCAAATTCTTATTTTTTGTTTCAGAAGCAATGTTTTTTATGGATTTCTTTTTAATTAATCGCAATCTTTATAAAACGTAAAACTCAAATTTAGGAATAGTTGTACTTCATCTCAAAACAAGAAAACATAAATTTATGAGTTTGGATTTTAGAATTAAATCAAAAAAGGCAACGTTTTTCAGGTTCTTAACGTATTAAAGTCAAACCAACCTATTCTATATTAGTCAATTACTATTTTCTATTTCAATTATGTCTAATCTACTGACTGTCAGACTTTTTTTTGTTCTGTTTGCCTATGCAGCAGTTACTTCTGTTCAGGCTCGTATGTGTCAAATGAATTTTGATGCCGATTCTCAAACCGTTTTGAAATCTTCTCAAAGTACTATTTTAGAGCTTGAAAATACTTCTATGATTATTCCTGATACGGTTGCTTTAATAGATGAGCTTATTTCTTCAAGTTGGGTTTTTCATAATCGTAGTGCTGATGAGTGGATTACGTATTATCCAAATGCCAAGATTGAACGTACTCCTATAGAAAATGTTCATGACAACTTGAAAACAGATACAGTAATTCATGTTACTACAGAAAAAACACAATTGCGTTTTTATCGTGCTGATGAAAAAGACCTTTTGTTAGAAGCAAAAGTTAGTTTTGAGCCTTTATCTATTGGAAAAGGACTTACTATGGGAATGAACAAAGGCGATTTTATGCGCTGCTTTTCAGAAACAGAAGAAGGAATGAATAACGATGTTGTGGTTGTGGTAATGGACGAAGAGGAAACAAATTACTACTTCTTTACTTTTCAGCAAAACATTTTAGTAGCCGTTCATTATGAAGGAATGATTGATTAGTAATTTGATAAATCAAATTGCTACGTAATTATTTCCGTTTTTTTCATATCTTCTCTCCAAAAGACAAATCCCCTGCATCTCCCAAACCTGGTATGATGTACGATTTTTTGTCTAATTTCTCGTCAATATCCCCTATCCATAAATTTGCTTTTGGCAATTCTTTCTGCACATTTTTTATTCCCTCTTTACTTGCAATAACGGAAGCAATATGCAATTCTTTTGGCATTCCTTTTTGTTTGGAAAGTTCTTGATAAGTTTTGATAAGTGATTTTCCTGTAGCGAGCATAGGGTCAATCAAAATAACTGTTTTGCCCTCCAAATTTGGACAAGCCGTGTAAAGCAAGTCTATATCAAAGTCATATTGATTGAGTTTATCTTGCAAGTCTTGTTTGTACTCACTTCTATATGCTCCCACAAAACCACTATCTGACTGCTCAAAAAATTCTGCAAAACCTTCATACAATGGAAGACCAGCACGCAAAATTGGAATTAAGACTGGAAATTCTGACAATCTCTTAATTTGTTTTTCTCCTAAGCCTGTTTTTACTGTAAAGTCTTGATACTCTAGTTTCTTTGATATTTCATACGCCAATAAATAGCCTATTTTCTTTAGATTTTGACGAAAATTTCCTTTATGACTTTGTAATGTTGTATCTCTCAAATTATTCATAAAATAATGAGCAATAGAAGAGGTATTCGTAAGATTGAAAACTGTGTTCATAAACTTGAATGTATTCTGAAGGAAAGGAATTTAGTGAGCTTGTTTGTACGAACACAATAGTAACTATTTTTTCAAGAAAAAATTAGTTTAAAAGCATTCTAAAAAACATTTTGATTAAATTACACTTATATTTTAACTATATTTCACTAATTTGTTTGATAGTGGTATATTTATGGTGCAACTATTCAAAAGCTAATCACGACAATTTTACTCAAAATGCTTAAAAATTATACAATAATGAAAAAAATACTTTACTTTTTTGAAAAAAATGCCTTTGGAGTTTGTGCCAAAATAGGTGAACGATTAGGCATTTCTTCGGAAAGCATTCGCCTTTCTTTTATATATGTTTCTTTTATAACTTTTGGTTCTCCCATTTTTATTTATCTAGTTCTTGCTTTTTGGGTCAAAATGAAAGCCCATTTGAGAAGATATAGACAGATTATCAGAGGATTTTAATTTGTTGTTGGTTACCTTTCTTTGCCAAAAAACTAGCAACGGTATTGAGGTGTTGCTTGATAAATCAAGTTACTGCATAATAAATGCAGCAATTTGATTCATCAAATTTATTTCTGCAAGTTCTCCCAGATTTTATCTTTTAAAGTATCCAAATTTGTTTGAGTAACTGCTGAGATAAAAATATGAGGAATATCTTTTGGCAAATCTGGTGTTAGCATAGTTTTGAGTTCGTCATCTATCAAATCCATCTTAGAGATAGCTAGAAGGCGTTTTTTGTCTAACAATTCTGGATTGTATTTTTGAAGTTCGCTGACCAGAATATCATATTCTGCTTTTATATTTTTTGTGTCTGCCGAAATAACAAAGAGCAACATAGAATTGCGTTCGATATGTCTCAAAAAACGAACTCCTAAACCTTTTCCATCTGCTGCGCCTTCAATAATACCTGGAATATCAGCCATTACAAAAGAACGATTGTCACGGTAAGAAACCACACCCAAATTAGGCACAAGGGTAGTAAATGCATAATTTGCAATCTTTGGCTTGGCTGCCGAAACGACAGAAAGCAAAGTCAATTTTCCTGCATTAGGGAAACCTACCAAACCGACATCTGCCAAAACTTTGAGTTCTAGCGTAAACCAATCTTCAACACAAGGCTCGCCTGGTTGAGCATATTCAGGAGCTTGATTGACCGAAGTGCGAAAATGAAAATTACCTAATCCTCCTCGTCCTCCTTCTATCAAAACCACTTCTTGTCCGTCTTCCAATACTTCGGCTACTTTTTTACCTGTTTCAGAATTTTTTACTACTGTTCCCAATGGAACTTCTAAAATAGTATCTTCGCCTTGTTTGCCCGAGCTTTTTTGTCCACTTCCACCTCCTCCATCTTCTGCAAAAACGTGTTTTTGATAACGCAAATGGATAAGTGTCCAAAGTTGAGAGTTTGCACGAATTATAATGTGTCCACCACGTCCACCATCGCCACCATCGGGACCACCCAAAGGAACGTGTTTTTCTTTGCGAAAGTGCCTAGAACCTGCTCCACCCTTACCCGAGCGAAGAAATAATTTAACGTAATCTATGAAGTTAGGAGAATCCAAATTTTGTTTAGTTATCAGTTGCTAGTCATCAGTTACCAATTAGTGGCAACTAGATACTTATACTACTATTTTGAGAAATTAAATAACCGATACAACTCAATTATTTATTAATTTGTAAAGATACAGATTTTGAGAGTTTATTTTCTTATTTTTTTTATTGCCTTCAAATTAATGATTGTTTACTTTTTGTGAAACTCTTCTTCATTCATTCTAAAACTTGAATCAATAATCAAGACTTCTTCATAGCTCAAATTATAGAGTTTATAAACTAAAACATCAATTTCGTTTTCTAAATCTGTTGTATCAGTAATTGGATTTTTCTTTTTTGATTTTAGGAGTTTTTTTACTGTTTCTTCTAAAATTTCTAATCCGTTTGGAACAGGACAGTTTTTCATGTAGTCGGTAAAAAATCTCAAATGTCCTCCTCTTATAGAAACAGAAATACTTTTGTAATAGAAAAGAAATAAACTAGAATTTAGGTAACCTAACAGTTCTAATCTTGAAGAATCGATGTTATAAACCGTATTAACACTAAAATTTTTCTCTTCATCTAAAATAAAATTTAATCCATTCGATATATCTGGATACATAATTTTACTTCTTTCAAATTTTTCAGAATTACTCGGACTAGCCTGTAATTCATACCATTTTGCAGCACCAGCTTTTTGCTCTAATTGTTCTTTATATTTTGTCAAATGTTCCAAAATCGCAGGATACTTTTCTATCTCAATTCCTCTATTAGAGAAAATTAAATAGCTTTCTGCTTCTGGTTTCTGGTATCTTTTAATTTCTCTTCCTGCTAAAAATGGCTTTATAATTTTTTTACTTTTTGCATCTTTTCGAATAAGCTCATTTTTTGTTTCTTCATCTATTACAAAGGCTTCATTAAAACCTGTTACAATTCCTCTAAATATATTTCCATCTACATATTCATTTAGAGTTTTACCTTGACTTTTTATTTTTAAAAGCAGTTTTTGTGTTTTCTCATCTGTCAGATTCCAGCCTGTACTCTCCAATTGTTGTTGGTTCATCTCAAAACCTAACATAGTAGTCTTTTCTTCTAAATTTTTAAAATCCAAATCATCTATATTAACGGCTTTGAAAGAGTGCTTATTTTCTTCTTTAGGTTCTTTTTTGGCAGCAGAAATAATGCAAGGATAAGTTGTAGCTTCTGTAAAAACAGACAAATCACCAAAATCAATAATTTCAAGAAGTTGTTGTTTCTGTAAAAAATCTCGTAAAGGTTTTCCAAAACCTGCTCTCAAAAACTTGTTTGCTACAATAAAAGAAAAAATACCTTCTGGTTTTAAAAGATTTATTCCCAATTCAATAAAGAAAACTAACAAATCTGATTTTCCTGTATAGGTTTGATAATGATTTTTCAAGTGAGATTTTTGTTCTTTTATTTTTTCTTGTCTTATATAAGGAGGATTTCCAATTACAGCATCAAAACCCATAAAATTACCTTCTTCATCTAAAACTTCTGGAAATTCGAAAAGCCATTCTAACGAATTTCTATAAATTCTATCTGTTTCGAAAGAAGATATTTTTTCATTTGCTTCAAGTATTTTGTTATCTGCTCTTTGCTTTTTTTCTAAATATCCTTCTGTATTCGTATCAAAAAATTGTGCATTCTTGTATTCTGTAAAATAATTTGTCAATAAAGTTTGTAATTCGTTACGCAACTTTTTCAAATTTGGGTGCTGCTTTTTTAGGTTTGTTTTATAAGTTTTGATATTTTTGGTAAGCTCCCATTTTGCTTCCTTATCTTTTGTATTTTTGTATAAAAACACCCAATTTTTATATTCTTCAAGGTATTTTTTGAAGTTTGGAGCTGCCTTTAAATCATTATAAAACTCAATATCATTTATATCAAAACGACTAATCAGAGAATTTCCAGTTTTGATGTTAATATCAATATTTGGTAGCGTTTGAAGGTCTTCATTTTTTTTATAATCAGTATAATACGCATTTTTCAGAAGTTCAATCCACAAACGCAACCTACATATTTTGACAGAATTAGGATTGATATCAACACCAAAAAGACAATTTTCTATAAGCGTTTGTTTTTCGTGAAATAATGTTTTTTGTATAGTTTGATTTAACTGATTTTTAGGACGATAAATAAAAATTTGATCCTGTTTATCTAAAACTACAAGTTCATCGTTTTCAACTCTGACATCAATATATAAATATTCTCCATTTTTGCCTACCAAAATATCAAGCTCATTTTTTATGACAATAAGTTCGTTCAAAACGCTTACTAAAAAGTGTCCAGAACCAACAGCAGGGTCGCATACTCTGATAGAATTAATTATTTGATTGGCTTCTTTTCGTGCAACATTTCGGTCGCCTTTTTCGAATATAATTGTAAAAATCTTCTTTCAGTATATCAAAATTATCATATTCCCAACCGTAATAAGCATTGAATTTTTGCACGACCGTTTTACGCAGCGTTTCTCTAGCCATATACATTGTAATATAAGCAGGCGTGTAAAATGAACCTTCTTTATAGCCATTTATTTTTTTCGAAAAATAAGCCCCAAAACAGAAGCCGAAATAAGTGTCTTGCTTTGATTGCTTTCATCTACTTTATTTTGGTCTGCTCCACTAAAATCGTAGGCATCTAAAAAGCGAAAAATATAAGACAAAAGAGGAATTTTTCCAGTAGAACGTTTTAGGTTATTTTTTAAAACCGTTTTATCATAAATTTCTAACTCTACACCATTAATATTCGAAATCTGAAGAGCTGCATCTTCCAATTCATTGGGTTCGAAAAGCGAACTATTCAAATATGGAATACGCTTGTATTTTTCCTTTATACGTTCTTTGTTTCTCTCTTCTGGTTTCTTTGCCAAAGCCGAAAAAAACAAATCTTCCAAATCATTAAAACGAGTAATAAAATCAATATTCAAAAACTCATACTCTTTACTTTTATTATAGACTACCAGTTGAGCTTCTAATAATTTGAGGAATAAAATTCAATTTATCCACGTCAGGCTAAGTTCTAAGGCGACATTAAATAGTTGTTCTTCTTTGTCTTGCCCATAATTTTCAAGATTTTTGACTTTTTTTATATAATTTCTATCCTCTAAAATAAAAATAGTTGTTTCTAATAACGAACCCTTATTTCTTTCTTTTTTCTTTTTTCTTTGAATTAATTTCACACCTTTTTGTTGTACTTCTTCAAGCCCAATAATATGTAAAAGTTCGAAATAAAAATCTTGGTTTAGTTCATTGCTATCATTTCCATAGGATTGTGCCAAAAGATGAATTGGAGAAAAAACTTTGTACAAAGACACCAGCTCATCATCATTTGTATTTGAGAGAGGTAAAAGTTTTTCGTAATTCTCTTTTATATCAATATACAAAAACGGTAATTCGCCCTTTACTTCTTCAATGTACTTTTTAGCAATCTCGTTGTAAAACAATTCATTCTTGGAAGAGTCTTTTTGATTGTTTACAAACTCATTATATTCTTTAATCAAACTTTTGTTCTTATAGAATATGTTATAAAAATCTTCTCCTTTAAAAAAATACCATTCATAGCCATTTGTCGCAACTAAATGCTTAATTTGATTATTACCTTCTTTTTTATTTTCTCCTATTCGTTCTCTCAAATAATACAATAAAAGTTCGTGTAATGCTTTTTTATTTAGGTCGTCTTTTTTCAAAAACTCACTTTTATTACTCGGTCGTTTGGCTTCTATCAAAACGCTTATATTGCTAGTGGCATCTTTTCCAGCATAGATAGCCAGATCAACACGGTATTTTGTATTGATTAAATAGTTTTGATAAAATGTTTTTTGCAGAAAATCGCCTATGTATTTCTTTATATTTTCTTCACTTTCTTCTTTCTCATCACTAATTTTGATATGCTCTAAGCACTCCAACAATGAACCTTTGAACTGATTTATTTCATTCCTTATAATATTGACTTTGCGGTAAGAAGGATTCAGAACTTTGCTAGGATTTGTAATTATGTTCATGTGTTTTTTTTTCTGAATCTCTGTAAATAAATAAACGTGTTTTGATTTCTTCAAAGGAATAAAATTATAAAAAAAATGGTTGGTTTGCAATAGAAGAATGTAGTTCAATCAAAAAGGCAATGGATTAAGGAAAAGCTAAATCATGTTCAGAAATATCCTTTAGTTCCAGAGCAAAAAGAATTTGTACCAAGCGAAGGATTAATGTATTTGGGCAAAAACTATTAGCTTATAGTAGTAGACGAAGAAATAGAAGGAGTTGAGTTTGACAAGAAATTCAAGATTTCAAAAAGTAGTCAAAAGAATGCAAATCAATTATTTAGAAACTGGTATATTAATCAAGCACAAAAAAAGATAGAACCTTTAGCAAAACAGTATGCAAAAAATTTGGGTGTAGAATACAATCAATTCAAAACGTCTGAAATGAAATATAGATGGGCATCTTGTACGCCAGCTAACAACATTATTTTTAATTGGAGAATCATCAAAGCACCCTTATATGTTCTTCATTATTTGGTGGCGCACGAGTTGGTTCATTTGATAGAAAGCAATCATACTGAAAGGTTTTGGAATATGGTTTCTATTCAAGTTCCAAATTATCAAAAGGCAAAAGATTGGCTCAAAGCTAACGGACAGCTTTTGGAAGTTGATTTTTGATTATTTTTAAACTAAAAAGTGGTTATAACAAACTCTAAAGTTTCCCTGTTTTCCCTATTTTTATGTATTTTTGATAAAGTATAAACCAGAAAACAAGATTATGATTACTTCACTAGACCAATTGGATTTTGATAAAACGTATTCGTATGCCGATTATCTGACTTGGCAGTTTGACGGTTTTGTAGAACTTATAAAGGGAAAGATTATGCCGATGTCTGCTCCTTCTCGTGTGCATCAAGAAGCCGTTTCGAAATTAGACAGACGTATAGGAAACTTTATTGAAAATAATCATTTAGAATGTATCGTTTATGTATCTCCTTTTGATGTTCGTCTGTTGAGAAATCCTAATGAGTCTTTGGAGAATAGATTAGAAAAGACAGATAAAGAAATTTATACAGTTGTACAGCCTGATATTTGTGTAGTGTGTGATTTAGAAAAATTAGATGATAAGGGTTGTAATGGTGCGCCTAATTTGATTATTGAAATTGTATCTGAAAAAAGTGCAGCCAACGCACAAAAAGATACAGCAGAAAAGTACGAAGTATATGCAGCTAATGGAGTTGCTGAATATTGGTTGGCTCGTCCTTTGGAAAAAACAGTTCATAAATTCTTATTAAATTTGGCTACAAATAAATATGAAACAGCAGGGTTTTATCGGATAAATGAAAGTGTTCCTTGTACTGTTTTACCAAATTTTGAAATCGATGTAAATGATCTTTTTGAGAAAAGAGTATAAAAAATAAAAAAGCCTATCCAATTAAAAAGATTGAATAGGCTTTTACTTTTAAAAAAACATAAAACGTATTATAAAACTAGACTTATTCTTGTTCTAAAACTGCACTGATTGCTTTGTCAGCTTGAATAAAGTTACCAGCTTTTTCGCCAGCTTCTAATTCTTTACCTGTATTTTTCAATATCTCATACGCTGCTTTTGTATCTAATTCAGGATTTAATGCTTTCATTACACCCAAAAGACCAGCTACATAAGGAGTTGCCATTGAAGTTCCGTTCAAGAATTTATACGTTCCTTTTGGATACGTAGAAAAAATCTGAACCCCTGGTGCTGCAATTCCCATTTCCATATCCTGTACGTGATTAGAAAAAGGCGCAATACTCAAATCTGGAGAAATAGCCGAAACAGCGATTACACCGTCTGCATTAGCTGGAGAAAAATCTTTTGCATTTTTGTTAGAATTTCCTGCTGCCACCACTACAATCGCACCTGCTGCATTTGCATATTTTACAGCTTCTGAATACGCTTTTTGATGAGCATCGTTTGAAGGACTTCCCAAAGAAAGCGAAATTACATCTGCACCTGCATCTGCTGCTGCAATAATTCCTGCCAAAACAGTTTCTTGAGAACCAAAACCAGCATCATTCAAAACTTTAATACTAGAAACAGTTACAAATTCAGAATTTGGAGAAAAAGAAGCGATTCCTTTTGCATTGTTGGTAACTGCTGCTGCAATTCCTGCACAATGCGTTCCGTGTCCTAATTTGTCATAATCATTTTTCTTATTAATAGAAAAGTAATTTGCTGTAATATCTTCGTGGTCAGCTTCTACACCAGTATCTAAAATTACAATTTTAGCTTTTTTCTTCGGCTTTTGTTCTTTCAAGGTAGCGTACATTTCTGCAACCCCCATTTTTTCAAATCCCCAAAGGTCTTTCAAATTAGGATCATTAATTCCAAAAGAAGGTTTGTTTGGTGCTACATCAAACGAAGTGGTTGGATTTTCTGGCAACGTCAATATTTCGTTATTTTCCAAATAATCTACTGCACCAGAGTTTTGAAGTTCGCCAATGATTACATCCATGTTTTTCAACTGGAAAGTAGGGATATTTAATACATAATATTCTTCTAATTCAGAATATTCATCGTGCTGCAAATCTGGAAATGCTCTACGCATTGTAATATTGTACTTTTCCAAAACTGGAACAATAGCCTCTTTATCAGCCATATTTAAGTCTAAAAGAAGTTCGCCATTTGCATCAAGATTAGAAATAGCATTTTCTTTATCGCCAATAATAGTTTCAGCTTCATTTGATTCCGTTCCACAAGTAAAACCGTTTTCATACGCATTTACTAAGGCATCTTTTCCTGCATCAAAGAAGAATAATTTTAATCCTGCAATAACTGCAAAAATAGTAAAATAAAGTACTTTCGGACGAGGAGCAAGACGGTTAAAAATCAAAATGACAACTGTAAGAATTGCCAAATCTGGAGTAAGAACGCCTAAAAGGTCGTACATAAGTCCACCATCGTTAAAGAATAGTGATAAAACATAAAGAACTGAAGAAACTAAAAAACTGTTTCTTGCAAAGCCTGCTGCGTGTTGGCGTTCTTTCAAAAAGAAATAAACAGCTGCCGAGAGCAGAAGTCCACCATACGCTAAAGGATATAAAAGATTGTCCATAAAAGGTGTATTTATTTTTAGAGTGAATTAAATTACAAATTGAGTAAAAACCATTTTTTTAGTTTAAATATGTATCAAAATACGATTTATTTTAGCAACTACAAAATGCTTCTGTTGGTTTAACGGATTTTATAGGTATAAAGTTTATGTTTTTGATTGATGAATAAATAGGTAAAAAGTAGAGTAGCAGTGGTAAATAACTTATACAATTCTTACGAAAAACGAAGATAAACAATAACTACATATATTTTTTTGAAATTAAGTCTGAAATGATTTTACTATAAAAATTCGTATTTTTAGTAAAAAATTAGAATTAATAAATAGAATTAATAAGTAGAATTAATAAATTAATACGATTATAACTAATGGAACAATTTAAAAAAATACCCTTTGACCTCGCTATTATTGCAGAATTATTTGATTTAAGACGAGATAAAGAATGTACAGAATTAGGAAAATGGCTTTCTAGTTCTTTTGAGTTAGATGAATTGGAAAATCTTTTATTAGAGAGAATATACCAAGAAATGAAGGTTTCAAGTGATTATTTGAATGAAGAAGAACTAAAAATACGACTAATTGCTCCCCTTTTTGAGATTGCAAATATAGATGAAGAAAACAAAATTCGTGTTTTTTACGAGCGTCCACTCTCTCAAATCGTTTCTATCAAAAATCAAGAATACAAGTTATCTGTAATTTGTAATTGTATGATAGCTTCATCTTCTATTTTCAAAACGCCAAAAATACCTTATTTTTTCTTACAAGAGTTTAAGAAAGCAAAAGGAGAAAAATCAGATCCAGAAGCACAAATGTTATTGGCTATGTTGGCAGCTCGTAAAAGTAATGAAGATTTGGAAGGAAATAATGGTAAAACGCCTGTGTATGGTGGTTTTTTGATAGGTTCAGTTTGGCGTTTGGCTGTCCTTGTAGAAAATGATTATTGTACAAGCAGACAGTTTTTTGCTACTGAAAAGAATGATTTGTTAAACATAATTTATGCCTTACAAAATTTGAAGAGAGTTATTTTTGATATATAAATTTTTACTACTGCTTGTAAAAACAGATGGCTATCATTTGTTTTTGATAAATGATAAAAATACAAGAAAAAAACTTTTTTTTAGTATTAGATTTGTAGTTATTGTCTTAGTAATAAAACTATGTATCCTTTTCTAACTCATTATGTGGAGGAATTTGAATAAAAATCTGTTTTATTTGATTTGAGTTTTTTGGTTGTGTAGAAAGTGATTAGATTTGTAGTTTCAAGTACATACAAAACTACCACCACTCGCAAATCTGAAGATTTGCCAAACTGATAAATCGTAGTCAATAGACAACGCTTAACGACTACGGAACACTACGTGCAACGGGATGATTATTCCTACTTATATTCTTCTGACACAGATAAAGTAGTAAAATGGAAAGCTAGTAGAGAACTGAGAGCTATGGAGGCACAAATGCAGCATAGTACTTGGAAAAAAGTTACTTATGCCCATATAAACAAAGTAGATAAATATGAACTCCATCATTTAAATACTCTAACAAAATAAAAATATATAACCTATGATAAAATTATTAAATTATAGAATCTTTTTAATTTTAGTATTCTTAATTTTTATGAGTAGTAATACTTTACATAAAAGCTCTATATATAAGATTGAGACTTCAAAGTTAGAATCAAAAGAGAATATAATAAATGATTTATTTAGCTATTCTGAAGTAGTTAAGTTTACAATATCATTTGTGAAGTACAGGTATGATAGTTCCTTATTATTAGAATTTTGTTTTATTCGTGACACAATGGTTGATGAAGTAAGTCTTAAATGGAACCATTTAGTATTTGATTTGTGGGGACAAAGAGACGGAGATGAATTTCTGATGATAGAGTATGAACAAGGGAGGAATATATATGATAGGAAAATTCTATCTGATGATCATGGAATATCAAATTTATACTTTATTCAACCTATGTTATTGTACAAGACAGACTCTTTAGGTTTAACAACTTCGTATTTAGACTATGTGCAGGATATCAACCTTACTAAGATTAATAATAGTTATTGTTTTCAAGAAACCTTGTATAGAGGTTTAGTAAGAAATCGTAAATTTAGACTATTATATTCTAGTAAAGATATTACACTCAAATCAAACTGGTTAGTATTACCGTTACGATGCGATGAATAACCGTATCTACAAAAAAGCAGAAGCAAATGGAGTAACCGAAACTACTCATTATTTACGTGATGGTACTGGAAACACACTCGCCATTTACAAAAATGGAGAGTTAAAAGAACTAAATATTTATGGTTCTTCTCGTATAGGTACTTACAACGGAAAAACAGAAGCAGGAAAACGAACGTTAGGAAATAAACGTTATGAACTAAGCAATCATTTAGGCAATGCCTTAGTCGTTATTACTGACAACAAAATAGGAAAAGATGTAGATAATGATTTTATTGCTGATACCTATATTGCTATGGTTGTTTCTGAAAGGGATTATCTTGCCTTCGGTGCTGTAATGGCTGGGCGTTCTCTTGAAAATGAAGATTATACCTATTCTTTCAATGGTAAAGAAATAGACAAATCTACTGGATGGCAAGATTATGGTTTTAGAGATTATAATCCTGTCTATAAAAGATTTGATAGGGTTGATCCTCTTACAGCTTCTTATCCTTTTTATTCTCCATATCAATTCGCTGGGAATCAGCCAATAATAGCTATTGACCTTGATGGACTAGAGCCTGTTTTGGGTGATGTTGAATATGGAAAAAATATCATATTAGGAAATAGTATGTTTGTGAGAGGAATAAATAGATACGGTGAAAAAGGAAAGTTCTGGATAGCTAGGCATCCAAATACAATGCAAAGTGCATTACAACAGATAATGGATATAAAGAAAGAAACTAAAAATCATAATGGAAATCCTGTAAGTATAAAAAACGTAGTCTTAATAGCTCACGGAACTGGTTATAGTGACCCTAAATCTAAATCTGAGGAAAATTATAGAGGTATACTTGCTGTACCAAAAGAGAAGCAAGATGATTTTGACATGACAGGTACTTTAGGAAATAGTATCGATCATACAGATGTAAAATCTTTTCTTAGAATAGCTAAAAAATTAAAAAAAGGAAAGACTTGGGAGAAGTACAAAGCTAATAATATCTTTACGGATGCTGATGGAAAATTAACCGAATATTCTCAGTGGTTAGAAAATGAAGGTGAGTATTTACATTCTCTTTATCGAATACTACAGGAAATAGAAAATGATGGAAATTTTATTATAGCTTCTTGTGAAATTGCTGAAAAGGATGGACTCAAACTGATGGAAAACATATACCTTCTTGCTGAAGGTAGAATAAACATTATGGGTAATTCTGATATCAATTCTCTTGGAGGTGGAATAGAAAAAGGCGAGTATTATATTGACCCATTAAATGAAGAAATGGGAGATGCAGAAGGAAATGGTTGGACAATAATTGGTCTATCAACAGGTGGAGAGATTAAAAGAGCAAGAGATATAAATAAGAATAGCAAAGGTGAGGGAACTCTTAATTCTAGTGGTGAAGAAGCTATTTCAATAAATTAACAATTATTAAAAATGAAAAAATATACATTAACAGTCTTGTTTTTTATAATATGTTTAGGACTACAAGCACAAAACACAAAGTCTACAAGCATGTATGATTATTATGAACAGCTTATGTATAATAATACTGATAGTTCTAACATAAATTATATTATGTTGAACAAAGATACTGTAAGTGTTACATTAATTAGTAAGTCTAAATACATAGATGATATTACTTTTTTACAAGATGTAATAGCTAAAAAATTGAAACCAAGTAGTAAATTTGTAGGTATAAAGAAGATTGAATTAGGTGTGCTTTTCGATTTCAAATCAAACAAAGTCATAGAATTGCGAATATTGAAACCTAGTGAGATAATTATTTCAGAGAAGATATTAGAAGAGATATTAACCAATGTAAATAATCATTTGTTGAACAAAAATAAAGTGTACGAATCAAAGGGTATTAACTACTTTTCATTAAAATTGATACTAACTTGTTTGTTCTCTTCGAAAAGAATAAAACTTACCCTCCCCGTTCGGCTTAGATTGTCTTTAATTTGTTAGGCGTTGTCTATTGACTACGATTTATCAGTTTGGCAAACCCCGTTCGGCGTAGCCCCTCCAAGTCGATTTGATTCTGTGGTGGCAACGTGGTAAAAAAAATTAAGTCAAAAAATAGACTTTTTCTAATTTAAAATAGTCTTTTTTTACGTTGATAAAATCACGTTGTAGGAAGTCTGCGACTACGACCTATCAGTTCATCAAGTCTTAGACTTGAAAGGGTAGGTCTTTTTGTATTTACTGTTCAATGTGTTCCAAACCAAAAAAAATAGAGTTTCATTTTTGAAACTCTATTTTTTTAGATAATTATTTTTTATGATTATATAGAATAATATATAAATAATTTATTTTTTAACAACCTAATAATTAAATAGTTAGATAATTATTTTTATTATTTTAAAGTTAAATGAGAAATATATTTTATTATATGCTTATACTATTCTAAGTATTCGTCTAATATTGCTTCTAAGAGTTCGCTAATTGTCATACCTTCTTGTATGGCTCTCATTTTTAGTTTCATGATAAGTTCTGGACGGAGCTGCGTTCCAAACTTTTTTCTATCTATAGTTACTTTTTCTTCTTTTGAAGAATCTACATCTTCAAACATTTTATCTACATTATTAGGTGTAGGCAACTGACTTAATTTGTCAGCTAGGTTTTTTCCTTTTTTTGCTATTTTGGTCATAGTTGAGCTAGTTTAATAAATTCGTTTAACCAGTTTATAAAATTTGTTTTTGCTGTATCTTTGGCTTCTTGGTCATAGACCGTTTCCAATGTAGTCGCATCCATAAAAGCAGAATAAAATCCTAAGTTATTCTCCATTATGCTCATGTGTTTTTCAAAGGCTTCCAAACTTTCTCGTATGTCCTTCGAACGAACACGACGTTTCATGTACATATTGACAAAACCAATCAGTTTTATATCTGACATTTTATTGGCTACTCGTTTTTGTGAAACATTCAAAGCAAACTGAATATAATCGAAGGTAGATTCTAAGGCAAAATTTCCTGCTTGAAAAGGAATACCTAACACATCTACGTAAAATAATACTTTTTTGGTAAACTCATCAAGCCGTCCTGCTACATCTATAAAAATATAGTCGTGTGTAGTAGCAGCTCGTTGAAGGGTTTCGTGAAGTTTGTTTATATCTCCCAAACAAGAAATAATAGTATAAGGAAGTGTTACCTCCAAATTTTCAGTTACATCTTCATTTCTATACCGAACCAAACTCTGCTGGTCATCAGCATCAATAACCAATACTTTTTTTATTCAACTATTGTCAAAGTCATTTCGGATTACCAAAAAACTATTGACAAAGTTTTTATGAATATGTTCTGTAACTTCTTCAAAATAAAGTTTTCAGAAAAAAAGGCTTTTCTTACCTTTGCTCTATGCAAGAAAAAATTATAATCCTAGATTTTGGTTCGCAATATACACAGCTTATCGCTCGTCGTGTTCGTGAACTCAATGTATTTTGTGAAATCCACCCTTTTAATAATATTCCTCCAATTGATTTGTCCGATGGTGAAGTCAAAGGAATTATTCTTTCAGGGAGTCCGTATTCGGTGCATCAAGAAGATTCGCCTAGAGTACCACAGATTTCAGAATGGCGCAAAAAACTACCTATTTTAGCCGTTTGTTATGGCGCACAGTTATTAGCTCATACACATGAAGGCGAAGTAAAGCGTTCAGAAACTCGTGAATATGGCAGAGCAAAACTAATTACGGTTACAGAAAATCCACTTTTGGAAGGCATCACAGCCGATTCTCAAATTTGGATGTCGCACGGAGATAGTATTTATTCGCTTCCAGATTCTATAGAGGTTATCGCCAAAACAGCAAGTATTCCTGTTGCTGCCTATCATTTTAAAGGCGAACCTACTTATGGTTTGCAATTTCACCCAGAAGTAACCCATTCGACAGACGGAAAAAAGATTGTAGAAAATTTCTTAGTCAATATTTGTAAATGTTCGCAAGACTGGACTCCTGCTGCTTTTGCAGAAGATACCATCAAAGCATTAAAAGAAAAGTTAGGCAACGATAAAGTTGTTTTGGCTCTTTCGGGTGGTGTAGATTCTACGGTGGCTGCTGTTTTACTTCATAAAGCTATTGGAAAAAATTTATACGGAATTTTTGTCGATAACGGTCTTCTAAGAAAAGGAGAATTCGAACAAGTTTTGGAAACCTATAAAGGAATGGGTTTGAATGTAAAAGGCGTAGATTCAAAGGAACGTTTTTATCACAAACTAAAAGACAAAACAGACCCAGAAGACAAGCGTAAAGCAATCGGTTATACGTTTATTGAAGTTTTTGATGAAGAAGCAAAACGCATCCAAGATGTAAAATGGCTCGGACAAGGAACAATTTATCCAGATGTAATCGAGTCGGTTTCTGTAAATGGTCCTTCTGCAACAATAAAATCACATCACAATGTTGGAGGACTTCCAGAAAAAATGAATCTAAAAATTGTAGAGCCTTTGCGTGATTTGTTTAAAGATGAAGTACGACGAGTGGGTGCAGAACTTGGAATTGATGAGTTTATTCTGAAACGTCATCCTTTCCCTGGTCCAGGTTTGGCGATTCGTATTTTGGGGGCAGTTTCGGTTGATAGAGTTGATATTTTACAAGAAGTAGATGCTATTTTTATCAATGGACTAAAAGAAGCAGGCTTATACGATGAAGTCTGGCAAGCTGGTTCTATCCTTTTGCCTGTCAATTCGGTTGGTGTAATGGGCGATGAACGAACGTATGAAAATGTGGTGGCTTTGCGTGCCGTTACGAGTTTGGACGGAATGACAGCCGATTGGTGTCATTTGCCATACGAGTTTTTAGCTGATATTTCGAATAAAATTATCAATACTGTACGAGGTGTAAATCGTGTTGTTTATGATATTAGTTCGAAACCTCCTGCTACAATTGAGTGGGAATAAATTCATAAGTAGCCAACACTTTCCAAGTGTCGTAAACTACAATATTCAAATACTGTATTTCTGACAGTTGGAAACTGTCAGCTACTTTAAAACAAAAAAACCTTCACTCAAAAAGTGAAGGTTTTTGCTTTTTCATTTCAATTATAAACCAATCATTATTTATTCAATGATAATTTTCTTAATTATTTTTCCTTGTTCGGTTTCAATAGTAAGAGCATACATTCCCTTAGCATATTTACTCAAATCAAGAGTTTGAAGTGTAGAAACTTCGTTTGCTTTTATTACTTTGCTTTCCAAAACACGACCGATATTGTCTGTAATTGTGAAAGTAATATTAGAAGTAATAGAGCTTGAAAGCTGAACTCTAAAGATACCTGTTTTACTTGGATTTGGATAAACGATTGTTTCTACATCAATTATATTTTCTTCTCCTGTAACTACTGGAACTCTAGGGATAGAATAATAAACTGTACGAGTAGAACCTTGACAACCTGTATCGAAAGTAACACGAGCAGAATAATAACCTGTTACAATTGGTGTAAAAATCATCTGACCTGCAAGAGAAGTATTTTCTTCCCCTTCAAATAACCAGACAACGTCAGTAATAGGTGTAACCGATTCAACACTCAAAACACTATCTACCTTACGTAAATAAACTGGCTCTACACGAGTACGAGTAATCGTAACTGGCGCAGAAAGAACTGTACAACTATTTTGAGAAACCTGTACTCTATATTCTCCAGCTATAGAAGTTACATATTGAGTTCCTGTTTTGCGAAGAACTCTTCCATTACGCACCCACGTATAAATTACGTCTTGCGCTGGATTTTCTACCGTTAAAGCAACTTCTTCTTCTGGACAGAATGTAGATTGAGAAGCAGTAAACGATACATTTGGATTAATTGTACTAATCTCAACTGTAATTTGGTCTGTTGCGCTACAACCGAATTGAGTAACAGTAAGTGTATAAACACCTGATTCTGAAACAGAAAAAGAAGCTGTATTTCCAACTACTACATTGTTTCTTGTCCATTCATAAGTTGTCGTACTGTCATTTGAGTTTGCATTTCTTGCACTAATTGTAGTAGAAGATTCACAAGAACGAACAACAATACCTTGTTCAATTTCTGCAATCGGAGAATAATTCAGACGAACAGGAACGATACTAGAAGTAGCCGAACAACCATTTAAAGTTACTCGTACTTGGTAATTTCCAGAACGATTTGCTTCGTAAGTAGGAACGCTAGTTGTTGCAACCGAAACTCCATTTACTAACCAAGTATAAGATGCGCCAGTTACTTCTTCTGCTGTAATTGTACCTGTAGAAGCACAAGAGAAAATACGATTTTCTATTATTCTTGCAGTCGGTAATTGATTTATGTTTACGGTAATAGCAGTACGACGACTTTCGTTTCCATTACTGATTACACTTACATAAAATGTAGTTGTTTGGGTAATAGAAGGAGTAGTAATTGTTGCAATATCTGTTTCTGACAAAGGTATTGTAGAAGTAGAATCTGCATAAACACGATATACTGCGCCTGAAGAAGTTACTTTAATAAGTCCACTACTTCCACTACATGCATTTGTTACTGAAATCAAAGAGGGAGCAGCAGGAAGTGTTCTAGCATTTGTTTGAATTGGATCAGACTGACGACCACCATTTGTAGCTACTAATCTATACGTATAGAATGTATCAGAATTAAGACCTATATCTTGAAAAGAAGTAACTGTTCCCAAAGTAGCAACCAATGTATTATCTCTATACAACAAATACCCTGTTGCATTAGCTACTGTTCCCCAAGTAAGATTTATTTGAGAAATAGAAACAGGAATTGCTCTAAAATTAGTTGGTGTAGTAACTGTTGGAGCAGTTCCACCACCACCACCTGTTGGAGGAGGAGTTGCAGCAACTGTCGTAAAGTTCCAATCTGTTGCAGCAGCAAAACCAGCAAAAGTAGTTCCTGTTGCTGCTCCTATTCCTGTAGCTTCTAGTGCACCTGCATCAACAAGAACGTAGTAGTTTGTTGCATTAGCTAAATCTGCCGTCGGATTGATTGTTACTGTGTTTGCAGCAATCGTTACATTTGCAGCAGTATTACCAGCAATAGGAAATGTGATAGGTGTTATTCCATCAGTAATCGTAATATTTCCTGTTCCAGCCTGTAGGTTCGTACTGAAAGTAAGTACAAGGTCTGTATCGATAGCTACATTTGTAGAATTATCAGAAGGAGACAGATTTGTTACAGTTGGTATCGCAGCTAGAGTTATTCCAGGTACTCGTATCCATTCAGATACATTTGTAGGAGATACTTCTGCACGAATACGGAAGTAATATTGTGTTCCCCCTATTAGTCCTGTTACTGAAGTTAGTCCTGTATTAGCAGCAAATGGAGAACCTGCAATGCTAGTCCAACCTGTTACACCATCTAAAGACATTTGTACTACATATGTATTCTCAATGTTTGAAGCATCTGCCCAATTTACTTCTATTTCGGAAGACGAAATCGGAACAGTACCAGCATTACAAGGAGCTATCGGAACAATTTCTAAACGAGCCGATACAATAAAGTGATCCGAAGTAGTGCGTTCGTAATCTCCGTCATAATATTCGTAACCAACACTAACAGAGTTTGCGATATATCCATTTGCAAGTTCATTAGAAACTGTAATGTGATCAATCATATCAGAAAAACCAACTGTACTACGGAAACCATTATCACTTAACGTCTTAGATAAAATTGTATATTCAGCAGGACGAGTAGTAAAGGCATCATACGAAGTAGTTGTTCCAGCATTGATAGAAACATCAACATCATCGTTATAATCTCCACCCATAATTACTTTATCGTTTCCAAGCCAAGCCGAAATAGAATCCTGTAATAAGGTTACATCAAAACGGCGCATGTCATATCTATCTTGTGCAGAACCCGAACGAGCATGAAGCGTAATAAAGTTTACTTCCTCTGTACTTCCATTTAATGTTACATTAGCACGCATCATAAATGGCAAACGTCCACTTGCCCAAAAACGAGTTTTGTCTGTTTCTGGATAAGCTGCTAAAGCAGGGTCTATTACGCCACCATTATAATAAGGATGAATACTCTCGTGCATAGCATAACTAAACTGAGGATTGATGATATTTGATTTATACAAAAATCCTACTTTTTGAGTTTCAGCTATCGGAGAGGTAGCTTGATAGGAAGTTCGTTCAGAAAACAAAACTGCCCAAGTATCTGGCGTTTCAGCAGTTAATTCTGTTGCAATTTCTTGCATCAATGCTGTATTATTAATCTCTTGTAAGAAATAAATATCAGAATTTTGATTTTTCAATACTGCTTTTACGGCTGCTTTTTGTGCAGAAGGAGAAGTATTACCAGAAGGAGTATTGTTTTGAGCAAAACCAAACCATTCTACATTGTACGTAGAAACTTCTAACGTTTTAGGAAGTGCAATACAAGTAGTTACGGTAGAAGAAGTAGGCGAAACATAAACTCCTGTACAAGGCAAATCTGCTTGAAAACGAGGAATAAGTTGTGAAGCCGTTTGAAAATAAGCTACCACACCAGTAATATCACAAGCAACGTTTGGCTGTGTACGACCTGCCAAATCAGTATCTCCATCTATACGTACATTAGCAGAATTTCCACCATTCGTAACTGTGTAATTAGAATTTCCAAACAGAAACGCATCTGGATTAGGGAAGGTAACAGATACAATTTGTACTAATTCTCCTCTGTGTGCATCAAGTTGATCAAGCGTAATTATTTGAGGAACAACTGGCGTTCCTGCTCCTAAATCAACAACAGAAGCTACATTTGAGAGTTGAATCTGATTATTGAAGTTAGTACGAGTAGCCGTAATTCGAAGATTTTGACCGATAGGATATGTTCCACCGTGAATCTGTGTATCAAAAACAGCAATTCCACCAGTTGCATCTTGAATAAATGCAGGACCTCCAAATTGGTTAGCAACAGTCAAAACTCCTTCGATAGTAACAACATCATTTACAGGACGAGTACGAGCAACAGCAATCGTAATAGGTCCAGCAGGAATACTTCCACTTACAGCTACATTTACAGTCGTTGCTCCTGTACTTGTATGAGTAATATTTCCAGTATGAGAAGTTCCAGCAGTAGGATTATAACGAACAAAAATAGTTGTATTTCCTGCATTTGCAGTAGCAAAAGGAATAGTTAGACTAGTTCCAAAACCTGCTCCTGTAGTAAGCGAAATTTGAAAATTTGCAGGTGCAGTAATCACAACATCAGCCGTAAGCGTAGTTCCACTTACTTGATAAGATTGTTCGGCAGAAGCAACGTTAAGAGCAGTTGTAGTAAAAGCGTTTAGTGTTCCTGTAACATTTACTGTTCCTGTTGGAGCAACATACATCATATTTTCTGCACCTAATGTATTTACAGCTTCTGTTACTAAAGGCGTTCCTGTAAATCCAGGAAAACCAAAACCATCAAAATCATTACGTTTCCAGTCAGCCGTAGTATTTGTATCTGTTCCGTTCGGAATACGTGAAGCACCACCAGGACCAAAAGTAACGCCATCAAAACCATTATTAAGCGTTAAATAACCAAAAATAGTTCCTGTTGTAGCATCTGAAAAAGCAATTTCATCTACCACAGTTGTCCAAGGAAGAGTAGCATTTAGTGTTCCATCGTCATCCGAGTCCAAATCATCTCCCAAAGCTCCTGTAAATCCTTCTACTAACAAGAAAGCTGCATCTCCTCCTTGTAGTTGTTCATTTAGATAACCTGTTGTCCAATATCCATTTGCATCAGTTGTTCCGACAGTAGCAACGTAGATAATGTTTCCTTCATTACCGTTATCATCTCCTTCAATCTGGATAAGCGTAAGAGCAGAATAATCAGTAGAAGCAGCACCGAATACTTCAATAAATTCGTTCGTATCTGGATTACCTGTATGATTAGATACCACTTCATTTATTACTGGACTAGTAGTTGGAGGAGGCGTACAAGTAGCCGTATGTGTTCCCAAACCTGTAGCATCATCTTGAGCAAAACCGTCCCATTGAGTTGCAGGGTCAAAAGCATCTGCACCATTCAAATCTCCACTACATATAGTTGATTTTCTACGCAGCGTTTGGTTTTGTGTCGTAACTCCACCCGAACCCCATTGAGATCCTGGGTCAGTTCCAACTTGTCCAATAATATCTAATATCGTAGTTCCTCTTTTTAAGATTATAGCATCATCTCCATTAAACCAACCTGAATTTGATTGAGTTTGGTCTGCTAGTGCTAGTATTGTAGCATTAGAAGAAACGTTGGCAAATACAAAAGTAGCATTTGCAGCTATTGTTCCTGTAAGATTCCAAGTTGTACTTACCGTAGGACTACCATTAGAATAAACTTCTATAGTATAATTATCTGTTGTTAGATTGACTGTTGTTGTGGTAGGATTATAGAGTTCAAGAGCTTTATTATTGCTAGAACCTTCTATGTATTCCGAAATAAATACGTCGTTTTGTGCTTGTGTATCAGAAGAAGTAAATGTTACTCCTGTCAGAATCACTAAACACGCTAAAAGCCACTTTTTAAGTATAGCTGTTTGCATAAATGTAATATGAATAAATTGTTAAGAAAAAAATAAAATTTCGTTATGCAGAACTCTAAAAACACTCCTATTCTACTAATTACACTTCCATCAGACTAAAACTAAAATAACCTATAAAGCTATTTGAATTATCTGAATGAAGTATAAAGGGAATAGATAGAGGTAATTCTGCTCAAACTTATTATTCACAAAATTAACTACTTTATGTTACTTGATTGTGAACAAACGAAGGAGATTAGGCAAAGTGTAAGAAAAAATAGAAGTTCGTTTTTTTTAGGACAAAAATAAGAGAAAAATAAATCCTAACTAAACTTTATAAGAATTTTAAATCTTCTCTACTTTTAATACTACTTTTTCATCAACCGAATTTGAAGTAAGTGTAGTAAAAAACAAAAATTCATTTTGTCCTTCTAAAATAGAAAACTGTTTTCGGAGTTCTTTTACAGAAATGGGAAAGTTACGAGTAACAATATTGAAAAAACCTTTTCCAAACTTTCTTTTGACTTCCTTCTTAGAATACGTCAATACTTCTACAATTTTGAATGTTTTGCCAATAAAATTTTCTTTTAATTCTATTGAAGTATATAAATGTGTGTTTGCAGAAAGTTTATTTATTTGATATTTTTTACTTATACTTTTAAATGCCCCAGCTTTCAAAACGGCTACATTGGGTTCATACAAAAAATCCAGAATTTCATTTTTGATGGAATAATCAATTGTAATTCCTTTCTCTTCTTCTAAAAAAAAGCTAAACTGTTCTGCATTACTCTCTAAAGAATTTTTTATTTCACTTTTGTTAAGGTGTAAGTTTGTAGTGTTTATCTGTACTTTTTCAAGATTTGATTTTTCTCCATAGCTATTTAGCTGATACAAAACTTCTTTACATTCGTTTTGAAGTGCTACAATTTCTACTTTTTCTACATAATTTAATCTATTCAAAACTAATTGAATATCTAATAAAGGAGCAGTTTTGAGAAGCCATTTTTTACCTACATTTTTATACAAGTTCCATAATTCAATCATATTAGGCTGACAATCTTCTAATAAAAAAACCTTCTTTTGTACATCATCTCTGCGTGCAGGGTCAAGATAAATCCAATCAAAAACTAAATTTTCTTGTTTTGCTTTCTGTAAAAAATCTTCTGAAGTTCCACAAATTACTTCTATATTATTAGCTCTTAACTTTTCGAAAATTATGTTCTGCAAGACTTGCCAGTAGTTCATTTTGTTCAATATAAATTACCCTTCTTACCTTTTTGGAAAAATAAAAACTATCTACGCCCATTCCACCAGTCAAATCAACTAAAGTAGCATTTTTCAAATCTATTTTACTACTATAATTTTTCAATAAATCAGCCTTATATTCTGCCGTAATTTCAGAAGAAGCCTGTTCAATAGATAAGGAAGGAGGAAAAAGGATTTTATCAGTAGTGTACCAAAGAGAAAGTTTTGACTTTGATTTTTGAAGCGATTTGATTTGATTACCAATTTCTATTCTTATATGCTGGTATTCTTTAGGAAGATTCAAGAGAGTTTGGGTAATTTCTTTTTCCTTGTTTTCTATTATAAAACTCTGAATATCGTCTTGCAAAAGTGCGTAGTAATTTGGATAATTTTCTGATAGAGATAAATTAGGTTTCATAAATTTGAATAAGAAAAATACCGTAACTGATTAGCGAGTAATTTTTATGATTGATATGATAAATACAGGATAATACAATTAGTAGAATAAATCGAGTTCTATATTTTATGTAATTTCATTCTCTGTGCCTCTGTGAACTCTGTGTTTAGAAAAATTATTCACAAAAATACATCAATTTCATTCTCCATTCAAAAAAATAGTTGCAACAGAGTTGCATTTGCGAAAAAACAATTCTATATTTGCATTTGATTTTTGCAACAGAGTTGCATTTAAAATTTATATTAAACTAAAACTTTTACAAAATTATGACTTTATCAAAGAAAATATCTTCATTTTTAATTATTCTTTTTTCTTCTCTTGTTTTGTTTTCTTCTTGCAAAAAGGAAGATCCAGAAGTAGTAAACGAAGAAGAAGTAATTACAACTCTTACCTACACACTCACTCCAGAAAGTGGAGGAACTCCTGTTGTTTTTTCTTTTAAGGATTTAGATGGTGATGGAGGAGCAGCTCCTATAGTTACAGGAGGAACACTTCAAGCAGATACTACTTACATTGGATCGATTATCTTACTCAATGAAACGGAAACGCCAGCAGAAAATATCACTTTAGAAATCGAAGAGGAAGACGACGAACACCAGTTTTTCTTTGCTGCTACAAATGGATTAGATGCTACCGTTACTTATAATGATAACGATGGAACAAATCCAATAGGATTATCTACAAAGATGAAGACAAATCAGCCTTCGACAGGAAAATTAAAAATTACACTTCGCCACGAACCAAATAAAAGTGCAGCAGGCGTAAAAGATGGAAACATTGCTAATGCAGGTGGGGAAACTGATATTGAAGTAGAATTTGATGTAACGATTGAATAGGAATTGGGAGCGAGGGAATGGGGATTGGGAAATGAGAATACAAAATATCAGATAAATATATTTCTGAAATGAAATTTCTCATTTCATTTAATTCTTTCCTTTTAAAAATAGCATATAAAACTCTATTTAGAATTTTATGTGCTATTTTTTTTAGCTAAAAACAAAATATATGATAATTAATAACTATTTTTTTAGTAATTTTAATTTGAAACTAATACCAATAGAACTGGAATTACAAAAAAATGATTGTAGATAATATAGAATTAGACAAAGAAAATATAGAGTTTAATAATGCGCTAGACATTATTACACACACCAAAAAAACGGTTTATCTGACTGGTAAAGCAGGAACAGGAAAAACAACTTTCTTGAAATACCTCAAAACGACGGTTGATAAAAACATGGTTATTGTTGCGCCTACGGGTGTGGCTGCCATTAATGCAGGTGGTCAGACGATACATTCTTTTTTTCAGATTAGTCCGAGTTTGTTTGTTCCCAATGACAAAAGACTACGCAAAGTTGCCAATATTGGCGATGATGACCAGAGTACGATTTTCGAACATTTTACCTATTCTAAAGAAAAACGAAAAATCATTACTAATTTAGAAATCTTAGTAATTGATGAAGTTTCGATGGTGCGTTGTGATTTATTAGATGTCATAGACAGGCTTTTACGTATTTTTCGTAAAAAAGAATATGCTCCTTTTGGTGGTGTGCAGGTCGTTTTGATTGGCGATACTTTTCAGCTTCCTCCTGTTTTGAAAGAGGAAGACAAAGAACTTTTGATGCCTCATTATGAGAGTGAATTTTTTTTTAGTTCGAAAGTAATTCAAGAAACACAACCTATTTACATCGAACTCAAAAAAATATATCGTCAGAAAGACCAGCGTTTTATTAATTTATTAAACAAAATAAGAAATAGTAATCTTACTCGTGAGCAGCTAAAAGGATTAAATACTAAATATGAACCTACTTTTGATTTCGAAAATTACACAAACTGTATTATGCTTTGTACGCATAACGAAAAAGTAAGAGAGGTAAATAACGAAAAACTGAGTCGTATTACTACACCGATTAGAAAGTTTAATGCTGCTTTGTCAGGCGATTTTCCAGACCGAAACTTTCCTACTGAAAAAAATCTTGAAATCAAAATTGATGCTCAAGTAATGTTTATCAAAAACGATAAAGATAAAAAATATTACAACGGAAAAATTGGAAAAATAATCCGAATAGAAGAGGGGAAAATTATTGTAGAAGATGAATCAAAAAACGAAATTGAAGTCGAACAGCAAGTTTGGAAAAATATAAAATATACGTGGGGCGAAAAAGAAGGTAAAATAGAAGAGGAAGAATTAGGTTCTTTTACACAGTTTCCTTTGAAATTAGCGTGGGCGATTACGGTTCATAAAAGTCAGGGGCTTACCTTTGAAAAGATAATTGCAGATTTGGGTGGTGCTTTTGCAGCAGGTCAGGTGTATGTTGCCCTTAGTCGTTGTACATCTTTTGAAGGGCTGGTTTTGGCTTCTCCAATTCCTCATAGAGCTATCAAAACCGATAAAAGAGTGATGGCATTTGCCAAAACAGAAACCTCAAAGGCTGCCATATCGGAAGAAATAAATGCAGGAAAAGCAGATTTTTACTACAAAAAAACCAGACAAGCAGCAAAACACAAAGATTTTGAAGGTGTTTATGATAATTTTATAGAAGCCTTGAAATATAGAAATGATACCAATACAGAAGATTTTAGAAAACACTTTTTGTTTTGGGCAAAAAAACTAACTTCGTTTGAAGACAAAAAAGAAGTAAGCACAGAAGCAAAAGAAAATAATAAAGTAGAGAAATCAGAAATTAATCAAATAAATAATACCGAAAAAATTATTCCTTCAAAATTATCTACTCTTTCATCTGGTAAAAAACAAGAAAAGAAAACAAATGAAAATTCTCATAAACGTTGGACTATAAAAGAAGAAAACAGACTTAAAGATTTATTTCATTTAGGACATACTATAAAAGAAATAACCAAAATAATGGGTAGAGATAAAGATGCAATTATTTCTAGACTGCATAAAATAGAGTTGAAGAAGTAATATTTTCAAAATGTAGGGAAAACAGTTTGCCTTCTTCTAAATGTATAGATTTGTTAAATACACAATATAAAAAGGAAAAAGCAAGTCGTTATTGATTATTCCCCCTCAAAGCAATCAAACCCAAAAAAGGTCCTAAAGCTAAAAACACAAAAATATATTTTTCATTTATAAGGTTAGGAAAATTAGGAAAATCAGAAAGCAAATTTATAAATTGAATACTAACAATCGTAATAGCAAAACCAATACAGTTTGTAATCGTGAGTGCTGTTCCTTTTAGTTCTGGAATAGCACTTTGAGCTACCAAAGTAGAAAAAAGAGGAGAATCTGCAATCACTACCAATCCCCAAAAAATAAGAAAAGCAATCAAGAGAAAATAAGAATCTGCATAAAAAATAAGTGGAGAAACAAGACAACAAAGCGCAGAAAGCGATAAGGATAGAAAAGCTATTTTCTTAGTTCCAAATTTTTCAGAAAGATAACCACCAATTACACAAGCAAAACTTCCTAAACCAATAATTAGAAAAGAAAGAAAGGAAATATTTAGATTTACTTCTGGATGGAGTTTTGAATAAGTAGCCAAAATAATAGGAACAAACGCCCAAAAGGTGTATAATTCCCACATGTGACCAAAATATCCAAAGGCTGCTGAACGAAAATTAGCACTTTTGAAGATTTGAAAGAACGATGTGATTTTTAGTTTTTGCGCTGATTTTATAGAACGATTTGGAACAAAAGTAATCATCAAAATTCCTCCAAAAAGAGCAATTGATGAAGTTAATTTAATTACCAAACGCCAAGAAAATAGGGTTTGAAAGTTTTGAATATAATCAAGACTTTGAATGCTTTTTAAAAGATGTGGAAAAGCCGTTCCGATTACTAAAGCTCCAACTAAATAACCTAATGATTTGCCTAAACCTTTCTGGTAATAATCAGAAGCTATTTTCATTCCGACTGGATAAATTCCTGCTAAAAAAAAGCCTGTCAGAAAACGAAAAAATAAAAGATTTGCTAAATCATTTCCTTCAAAAATTGTAAAATAATTACATAAAGCACCCAAAACTGCACAAACAAAAAACACTACTGAAGGCGAAAAACGATCAGCAATCATCAAGAAAGCAAAAATCAATGTTCCTATAATAAAACCAAACTGAACAGCAGAAGTAAGCAAGCTCAACGAATTAGTAGAAAGGTTAAAAGCAATTATCAAATCACTCATTATGGCATTTCCTGCAAACCATAAAGAAGTACAACAAAATTGAGATAAAACGATGATAGGTAAAATTATACGTTTTGTCATATTATTTACTTCTGATATTACGCAATTAAAATGAAACCCACGAATTTATTCGTGGAAGCTACCACCACCTTCTTCGTTTTTTTGTTTCTACTCTATTCTAAAATAAAAGGAGTACTTTTAATAAAACGGAAAAGTAGATTTATGTAAAAAGTAGTGGTTACTTTCCCACGAATAAATTCGTGGGTTTGGTCTAAACTTCTCTAAACTTTGAGGTTGCGTAACATTAGTTACTTCTTTCAATTCTACATTCTCAATATGAATGACATTTCTAAATAAACAAATAGTTGCCAGATTTTATTCTGTGTAATCGTCTTTTTTCCATAAAATAGGGTTTGCTATTCTATGGAAAAAGCAAACTATTATTTTGTTGAAAACAAGTTTTTATGCAGAAATCGAAAAATGTTACTCCTATTGACATTCTTAAATCTAGCTTTGTTTTATCTCCTCTACCTCTTGTTTGACTAATTTCTTAACGGTCAGACCTTGTACCAAAATAGAAAATACAACGACAACATAGGTAATCGTTACAAACAAATCTCGTCCCATATCTGGCGTAAGTGAAAGAGCAAGAGCTACCGAAATACCACCTCGCAGACCTCCCCAAGTAAGAATCAAAATTGTATTTGGAATAAAATCTCGTTTTAATTTCATAAACGAAATAGGCAAACCAACCGAAATAAGACGAGAAGTAAGAGCCACTACAATTGCAATCGCACCAGCAATCAAATACTTTCCATCAAAAGTAAGAATCAAAACTTCCAATCCTATTAAAACAAACAAAACGGCGTTCAAAACCTCGTCTATAAGCTCCCAAAATTTATCTACATAATCTCTCGTTCTGTCCGACATAGCAAACTCTCGTCCTTTTGCGCTCATTACAAGACCAGCCACCACAACAGCCAGAGGACCGAAGTGTGCAAATAGGCAGCTAAAGCATATCCACCCATAACAGTCGCCAGAGAAATCAAAACTTCCACTACATAATTATCAATCGAATACATGAGTTTGTAACAAATCCAACCGATAGCAAGACCAAAAATAACTCCTCCAATTGCTTCAATAGCAAAAAGTTGAACAATATCTAGAGCAGTAGTATTTTCTACACCTTGACTAGCCATTTTGAAAAGTGTAAGAAAAACAACAACAGCCACACCATCATTAAAAAGTGATTCTCCAGCAATCTTGACTTCTAAATTTTTGGGAACTTTTGCACTCTTCAAAATTGATAAAACTGCAATTGGGTCAGTAGGAGAAATCAAAGAACCAAAAAGCAAGCAATAAATATAATCCATTCCAAGTCCTAACCAACCCAAAATATAATACATTGCCGTTCCTATCATGAAGGTAGAAGCCGTAACTCCTATGGTAGCAAAAAATATAATCGGTGTTCGTTCCTTTGCAAGTGTGGGCGTATCTACGTGAAGCGCACCAGCAAAAAGCAAAAAACTAAGCATTACTTCCATCAATACTTTAGAAAAATCTACACTTCCGACTAGTGCTTGAGCTTGGTCTATAACGGCCACATTAAACTGACCTACTATGACAATACCCAAAGAAGCCAGAAGCGCAATCAACATCAAACCAATTGTAGTGGGAAGTTTTAAATAACGATGATTGATATACGCAAAAATAGCAGAGAGAACAATCAGAACAGTAAAGGCGTGGAATAAATCCATAGAAATAAATTTAGAAGTATGAAGTTAGATTTTAGAAGTAAATTCAAACAAGGAATTTGTAGGGAAAAGGCGTGCCTTTCCTAATGTAGTATTTTCTTATTTTAAAAAAATAGAATTGACTTTGAACTAAATAGTTTTTATGTTACTATTGTTTATAAAATCGAAATTAGACAATCTAGCTTGATAAATCAATTCAATTATAATAAAAAATGAAAATTAATTATTCCATAAACAATCAAAATTACTCAGCCGATTTATCCAAACCCTTAGATATTTCGATTCCACTACAAGAAGGCAGTAAAAATGGAACTAAAAAATTAAACCCAAATTGTTATTATGCTGAAGAACCAGTTTTTGAAACGATTCGTTTTGGAGAAAATTTTGTCGGAAATGTAGCAGAAGGAGGAGCGTGTAATTATCAAAGAATTACTATTACACCTCACGGAAACGGCACACATACAGAGTGTTACGGACATCTAAACAATCAAGAAAAAAATGAAGTAACGATTAATCAATCTTTAAAAACGTTTTGGTTTGTGGCTCGTCTGATTACTTTGAAACCTACCAAAATCACGCAAGAACATGTAGAAGATAATGATTTTGATAAATTTAGTGAGCTAAAAGAAATAGCAGAAGTTGGAGATAATGTAATTTTGAAAAAAAATATTGAGAAAGTTATTGAGAAAGAAAATAATAATTCTATTCCTTACGAAGCATTGATTATTCGTACATTACCAAATCTTGAAAATAAAAAAACTAGGCAATATTCTGGCACAAACCCTCCTTATTTAGAACCGAGTGTAGGAAAATATTTAGCTCAAAAAAATATTAATCATTTGCTTTTAGATTTGCCTTCGGTGGATAGAGAATCTGATAAAGGAAAGTTATCGGTACATAAAGGTTTTTGGAATATTGTTACTAACACTAATGAAAATTTAGATAAAAATAGCAAGAACGATTTTTCACAAGTAAGAGCAAACGCTACCATTACAGAACTTATTTTTGTAGATAATAAAATAAAAGACGGATTGTATTTATTAAACCTTCAAATTCCATCTTTAGAAATAGATGCAGCTCCTTCAAAACCTGTTTTATACGAAATTCTGTAGCTCACTCATTCTGTAGCTCACACTTTAGTGTGAGAAGCATTTCGTAGTTTCTGTAGCTCACACTTTAGTGTGAGAAGCATTTCGTAGTTTCTGTAGCTTACACTTTAGTGTGAGAAGCATTTCGTAGTTTCTGTAGCTTACACTTTAGTGTGAGAAGCATTTCGTAATTTCTGTAGCTTACACTTTAGTGTGAGAAGCATTTCGTAATTTCTGTAGCTTACACTTTAGTGTGAGAAGCATTTCGTAATTTCTGTAGCTTACACTTTAGTGTGAGAAGCATTTCGTAATTTCTGTAGCTTACACTTTAGTGTGAGAAGCATTTCGTAATTTCTGTAGCTCACACTTTAGTGTGAGAAGCATTTCGTAATTTCTGTAGCTTACACTTTAGTGTGAGAAGCATTTCGTAGTTTCTGTAGCTCACACTTTAGTGTGAGAAGCATTTCGTAGTTTCTGTAGCTTACACTTTAGTGTGAGAAGCATTTCGTAGTTTCTGTAGCTCACACTTTAGTGTGAGAAGCATTTCGTAGTTTTGTATTCTATTCATAATTTTTAATTCGTAATTTCTAATTGATACATGCTTTCATCTCGCCAACTTTTCCTAAATCATGTCGCTCAAACATCGCCTTTTCCTCTTGCTCTGGAGGTTCATCATGCAAAAGGAATTTATATGTTTGGCAGCAAAAACAAAAAATGGATTGATATTATTTCAGGAATTGGAGTGAGTAATGTAGGTCATCGCCACCCAAAAGTGGTAAAAGCAATCCAGAAACAACTTCGAAAATATATGCACTTAATGGTCTATGGAGAATTTGTCCAAACGCCACAAGTTCAGCTCGCTACGGCTCTTTCAAAAACATTTAGAACTACTTTAGGACAAGATTTTCTAATAGATAAACATGAGGAAAGTAATAATGATAATTCTACTATAACAAATCACGAAAATATCCCTCAAAATGCAGTCTATTTTGTAAACTCTGGAAGTGAAGCTGTTGAGGGAGCAATAAAACTAGCCAAACGATTTACTGGCAGAACTCAATTAATCGGTTGCCATGATGCGTATCACGGTTCTACTCATGCAGCACTTTCACTAGGAACAAGCAAAGAATGGAAAGAACCGTTTTTACCTTTACTTCCCAACATAGACCATATTTGTTTTGATAGTGAGCCTTGTCTTTCCAAAATTACAGAAAAAACGGCAGCCGTAATCATCGAAACCGTTCAAGGAGAAGCAGGAGTCAGAATCCCTAAAAAATCTTATTTACAAGCATTACGAAAAAAATGCACAGAAACAGGAACACTTTTAATTCTTGATGAAATTCAATGTGGTTTTGGCAGGACAGGCAAACTTTGGGCGTTCGAACATTTTGATATTCTTCCTGATATTGTCGTAGCTGCAAAAGGAATGGGTGGAGGAATGCCGATTGGTGCTTTTATGGCTTCTCAAAAGATGATGGCGTGTCTTTCTGATAATCCAATTTTGGGACATATTTCTACTTTTGGAGGACATCCAATTAGTTGTGTGGCTTCTTTAGCGACTTTAAAAGTAATTCAAGAAGAGAATTTATTAGATTCTGTGGAGGAAAAACACAATTTATTTAAAGAATTATTAAATCCTGAAACCAACAAATCTATAAAAGAATTTCGTGGAATAGGTCTGATGTTAGCCGTTCGGTTTGAGAGTTTTGAGTTTCTGCAAACCGTAATTGCTCATTGCTTGCAACTTGGATTACTTTCTGATTGGTTTTTGTATTGTGATGATTCAATGCGAATTGCTCCTCCTCTTATCATTACAAAAAAAGAAATAAAAAAGGCTTGTGGGATTATTTTGGAGGCTATTCGATTGACGGAAGGGGAGTGAAATATGATGTCGCTCGTAGGGATACGAGCAACGGTAGAATTAATGAAAAATACTGTAATTGATTAGCAAGTGATTTATATGATTAATTACAGGATAGTACAATTCATAAAAAAAGACTTTCAAAATCATTCTAAAAGCCTTTTAATTGCATTTTCACTAAAAACTAATCACTATTTAATCTACTTCTGCCGAAATTCCACGATCACAAATTGCGTTACGCATCGGAACAAGGTCGTTCCAAGAACCTTCTTTTACCGAACATTTTCCTTTAAAATGGATAATCCAAGTACATTGCTCGGCTTGTGGTTCTGAATGTTCGCAAACAGAAACTAATGTGTCGATAACGTGGTCAAAGGTATTTACTTCATCATTAAAAACTATCAAACGATGACCTTCTTCTGTTTTGGTATCTACTTCTTCTAAAACTTCGGTTTCTGTATGAGAATAAAAATTTGTAGAAACTGAAACAGGAAATTTAGAAGAATTTGAGAATTGATTCATAATTGAAATAATAATATTGATATAAAACTTAAAATGAAATAACTTGCCGTTGTTGGTGTCCTTACCAACGACTTTTTTACCAGTTACAAAAATACGATTTTATCAAAAAAATAACTAAACTTTTAAAGAAATAGTTTAACAATGCAAGATTTTTCTGAATTTTCTTTATTCCCTTATCGGATACGTAGCATAAAAAAAAGCCTTTACAATTTGTAAAGGCTTTTTGTATTATGTAGCACATTGCTCAGAATGCGAATACTTATTTTGAATAATTGCTGCGTAGTAAAATTATGTTTCATACTAGAAAATCAATTTGATAAATCAAATCGCTACGTTTAAATGGCATAGAAATTTGTTTTATCAAGCCAAAAAACATCAAACACACTTCGAAAAACAGCGAAGCTAATTTTACTACACTATCAATAATTATTTTATTGAATAATCAATTGTTTAGTATAAACTTTTCCTTCCGAAACAATCTGAACTACATAAACTCCTGCACTTATTTTTGGTAGATTAATAGAAAGTGTTTTTTCGTTCATAGAAATTTCTTTGCTATAAATCATTCTACCTAATCCATCAACTAAAGTAAGTCTAGTTTTTTGATTTGTAGTTTCTGCAAATTCTACTTTAAACGAACCAGTATTCGGATTTGGGTAAATATTGAAAACGGTTGCAGATTCTTCTTCAATTCCTGTAAAAACTTCAAAAGTAAATGTTTTTTCAGCCGTTTCAAACTCACAACCAGAAGCATAAACTACTTTTGCTTTGTAATTTCCTGTTTCTGTTGGAGTAATTGTTCTTTGATTATTCAAAGCAGAAACTTCATTTCCATCTTTAAACCAAATTACAGAAACAATAGAATCTTGAGAAGCAACAGTTATTGTTTTGTCTTTTCCTTCTACTTTATTTACTGTAATAGTTGAAGTTGCTGCTTGTGATTGAGTAATTTCTACTTCGCTTGTTGTTACTCTACAACCTTCTGGCGTTGTGATTTCTACTTTATAGCTTCCGATTTCAGAAGTAGAAAGACTTGCAGAAGTGTTTGAAATTACTACATCGTTTCTAAACCATTTGTAAGTAAAACCTGTACCAGTTGTAGCAGAAAGAACAGATTGAGCATTTTCACAAATTGCTGTTTTGTCTGCTGTGAGTGAAACATTTGTTGGTGCAGTCGTAATCGTAACAACTACATTTACACTATCTGCACAAGACGGCTGACTTGCTTTCAAGGTATAAGTTCCAGATTCTGAAACAGAAAGTGATGTTCCGTTTCCTACATTTGTTCCGTTTAGAATCCACGTATAAGTTACATTTGCGCTTGTATCTTGTGCATTGAGAGTTCCGTTTCCACAAAAAGAAACAGAATTTCCTTGCTGTATTCTCGCTGTTGGAGCATCTACAAAACGTGTCGTAGTAAATGCAGATTCAGAAGAACAACCATTTTTTATTACTCGTACTTTGTAACGAGCTTCAAAAGTTGTGTTTAATGTTCTTTCAGTTCCTACTTGAATATTTTCTCTAAACCACGTATAAGTTGCGCCCTCTACATTTTGAGCAGATAAAGTAAATTCGGTTGCACAACTTTCAAGTAAAGTTCCTTGTTCGATAGTGGCACTAAATACTTCTTTGATTGGAACAACTGCTCTTAATCTTTTACTTTCTTGTCCATTAATGACAACAGAAATATAAAATGTTGTGCTATCAGTTAAAACTGGTGTTTCAATACTTGCATTATTTGTTTCGAAAAGTGGAGCTGTAGAAGTGTTTGAGGAATAAACTCTATACGTTGCACCAGCACTTTGTACATTTATTCTACCTCTTTCGCCTCTACATGCTGCAACAACAGAAAGTAAAATTGGAGTAGATGGAAGTGTACGAACTTGAACTAGACCAGAAGTAGCAACACTATTTCCACAAATTGCTTTTATAGAATAATTGTACTGTGTATTTGCGATTAATGTTGAATCTAGATAAGATAAATTAGAAGCTGGAATAGTAGCAAGTCGCTGTCCATTTCTCAATACTTCATAGGTAACTGCATTTGTATTTGCTGGTGTTGTCCATAGCAATTTTACTCTAGTAGAACTAATGATTTCAGTTCTTAGATTAGTTGGCAATGTACAAGTTGCAACTGTAGGATTTGGATTCGGTGGAGTACACAAAGGCAATGTATTTACAATTGTATTTTTAACTGTATTTGTAATAATCGGAGCGTTTGTATCAAAATAAATAAACGAACGATTGCTTATTCTTGATGTATCGGTGTGATTTGCAATTTCGCTCAACTCAAAAATAACATAGCCTTGACTTAATTCTGGACTTGTCGTGCTATCTGGAAGATTAATATTATCAAAAACAAAATTAATCACATTATTATTTGCTGTTGTATCAACAACCATCGGATGACTTGTACCAACAACTCGCAAAGAACGACGATTTAATTTATTACTCAACGAATCTGCAATTCTGACACGCAGAGCAGGAGCATTTCCTGTATTTTGGAAACGAATTGTATAAGTAAGAGGCAAATCTGAACGTTTGGTAAATTTATCATCACAAATTCCTTGTGGATAGACTTGTTTGTCGTTAGGGTCGTAAGAGTTTACAACTGGAAAACAGTATTGTTTTAAGTTATTCAAACGATTAAGGTCATTCACTTCAGGAGTAATATGCCCTGTAAAACAAACTTCATCGCCTATGTTTAAGCTAATATCTGGTGTTACTCGTATTCTTGTTACAAAATTTCTATCAAAGCTTAAATCTGTAACATCCCAAAACAAATCATTTCCTACAATTCTATTTGGTGTGATAGAAGAAGAAATATAAGTGACATCATTAGAAAGGGTAACTTTAAGTTCTCCAGATTTTGGAGCGCAAGAATAATTATTTACAAAAACATTAATGTTTGAAGCTATTGCAGGACGGAAAGTGTTTGCAATTATATTTACATTAAAATCAAAATTTGTAGCCGAAGGAATAATTATTACAGGTTGAATAACCGTATTTCCTGATTGGTCTGTAATTCGTAATTCAAGATTTGTTCCTATTGCGTTTCCACAATCGAATGATTTAGTTTCTAACCCAGTATCATTGAATACTACATTTATGTTTACCGAATCTGTACAATTATCACTTAAAGAAGTAATAAAATCTCTAACCGAAATAGTAGCTTGATTTGAAGCATTAAAAAGTACTGGAAGTGATCTAATTGTAGCTACTGGGCGAATTGTATCTCTTACATGAATACGAGTAGCAGAAGTTTCTGTGTCGCCATTATTATCTGCAACTCTCAAAACTACATTCTGAACTATATTTGTATCAGCACAAGAGAAAGAACGAGTAGCCAAACCTGTATCATCAAATAGATAAGAATCAATCGTATTTCCACACGCTGCAACACTAATACTATCTAATGAAATTGCATCTACTTCTATCTGACCGTTGTTGTCTAAATAAGCTGTATAATTAGTTTTGCTTACAGCACTTAGTGTTCTTGAAGTAGTTACCAAAATTTCTAATCTGGAGCTACTTCCACACCCAACTACAGAATCTAGAGCATAAAAATAAGTGGAATCTGCTGTCAAAATTGGTATAGTAAATGAGTCCCCTGTATGAATAGGGATAATGCTTGTTCGTGAATCATACCAATAAACTGTTCCTTGTCCTCTAGCTTGTAGAACGGTAGTATGATTTGGACATAATGTGTATTGATTTTGAGGCAAAATTGTATTAACAGCTACTGGAGTTGAAATGTTATTAAGTTTTGCAATTCTATTTCTTCCTATTCCATTATAGCTTGTAAAGTCACCTACCATAAGTAAAGAATTATTTGGTTGAGAAATTACAGTACTTATAGTATTGTTCGTTCCTTGATTATCAAAGTTATCATCTAATGTTCCATCTGAATTTAGATGAGCCAAATTATTTCTAGTAATACCATTTACTTCGCTAAAATCCCCTGCTATAATTAGTTTCTCATTCTCTTGAGGTAGAATAGTATTGATTACTGCTCTTTCAGACAAACTTGTTTCGAAAGTAGCATCAACGGTGCCTGCTTCATTCATTTTTCTAAGAATTGGATTTGATTGCCATGAAAAACCCTTAGTTACTACTATTAAATCTCCATTATCTTTCGAAACAAGATTAGAAATAAAGTACGTATTCGTGTAGTAAGAATCCAAATCAGAAACAAACATTTCATCAATAGTTCCATCGGGAAGAAGACGAGCTATATTATATTCGTAAGATTGCGTAGTAGTATTATAAAATGAAAATTGACCTGCAATAATTATTTTGCCATTTGGCAGAATACTAATACCATTGACAGCGTATGTACCATTAACAGAATTTCCGCTGTAATAATGCAAAACAAAGTTTGAATCAAAGGCTGTATCTATACTTCCATCACTATTTAGTCTAAGCAAAACACTAGAAGTGTATGTATTAGAACTCCCATTCGAATCTCTGGTCAAACTTATTAGCACTTTACCATCTTCTTGAATAGCTATCTTATTCACATCATAATAGCGATGATTTTGCATATAGTAATACAAAGAAGTATCATCAAATGATGAATCTAATGTTCCATCTATGTTTATCCTCATTAAGCGTTCTTGACCGTAATGTCTAACAGATGCTATTATTTTTCCATCTTCTTGAACCAAAATCTTTTTTATAGTAGGGTATATTAATCCATCATCTAAATTGAAACTATTGTTTATTGTATTATCTGCGTTGAGTTTAATAATAGACTTAGTAGAAATATTGTTATATCTATTAAATTCTCCTACAACCATTTTTTGCCCATTATCCAATTCTACTAATTGGGTTACTTTATCATTAAAACCATAAGTAGCATCAAAAGAAACATCAAGTGTTCCATCAGTGTTAATGCGCTCTAATCTATTGTTAAGGCAGGATGTCAAAATTTTACCATTGGGTAAAACTAGAAAATTTTGCCAATTATTATAACTTCTTATTTCGGCATATCTATTCAATTCAAAAGAGGTATCATGTATTCCGTTTGAATGAAGGCGAACCAAAGTTCCACTAAGAGTACCAAAAGGAAGAATAACTCCTACTAATAATTTGCCATCAGGCTGAATATCAAAACTTATTGGGTCAGAACCATCGAATAACGTTCCCACATTAAGCGAATTGTCTAATTGTCCATCTAAATTTAGACGTATGACTTTTTTTACTGTTGTTCCATTATATGTAGCAAAATTACCTGAAATGACTATTTTTTCATCTTGCTGTAATCCAATGTCATAAACGGTACGATTCGCTTGCACTCCTATATTATTTAGATTAAAGGAATTATCTATACTTCCATCTTCATTTAATCTAACAATACTATTTTTACTAACCCCATTATAAACTTCAAATAAACCTACTAAAATTATTTTATTATCATTTTTTACAACTATTTTTCTTATGAGAGGAGTAGATGTACCTGTAGTAACCCCTTCTGTAAACGAAGTATCTCTACTACCATCTGCATTAAGACGAACCAAGTTTTTCGGAACATTATCTACAACTAAATAACCTGCCACTAAAATCTTTCCATCTGATTGAATGTTTACATAAGAAATACGTTCTTGATAAACAAGAAAAGAATTAAAACTAGTATCAATACTTCCATTAGCGTTATGTCTTTTTATATAAGAAACATAGGTACTAGAACTGGTAATAGTTGCCTGTACTACAACAATAAATTTACCATCTGTTTGCTCTATAACACTTTGAATGTAACCATTTGCAGGAAAATTTGAGTAAGGAAATTCAAAATTGAAGGAAGGGTCTATTAAACCATCTTGATTTATTCTCAACGCCCTTTTACCATTGATTCCACCTACTAGTAGAACTTTATCGTCTAATGTATGTATAGATTTCGCAACATCTTTTAAAACAATATGAAATCCACCATCTAAAGGATTAAAAGTAGGGTCATTAGCAGCAGGATTACACTGTGCAAAAGCAGAACTAGAAAGATAAAAATTACTTATAAAAAAAGTAAAGAATACAGCGCATAGAAGTAATGGGCTGTGCAAAGAATAATGAAGATTTCTCATCTAAGAATAAATTAATTTAAAAAAATAAACAGTAGTATCTACCTCCTTTAAACTTGTAATCAAAAGTTTCTCAATTTCTTTTTGGCAGTATTTATTAGTACCTATCCAAATAGAGAAAGAAAAATGATTACACTTTTTTAAAGTGATAGCGTATGATAATTAATTTAGTTAGTGAGTTTTTTATACAGATTGAAGGAATGAAGACGGAAGAAGCAAGCGCAAAACAATGACTAATAGCATTGAATAATATCAAGCACTCTCAATAGTATGGAGGCAAATATACAGCTTTATTTGAAGTAAAAAACTATTTTTCTGTTTTTTTGATAAAAATTATTTTTTCTTCATTAATCAATATTTTCAGCATCAGAAGAAGCAGATTCAGAAAAAACCACAGCATTTTTATCAAAAAGAAGTTTTCGAAGCTCTGGATTTTGCCCAAATTTCCAAATAAAACCATTGATATAGTAATGATAAATTACAATCATTATGAAAGGAACAAAAAGCCATTTTTCCCAACCATTTGTCATAAGTCCTATTATTTCTATCGTTCCGACAACTAAACCATAAATCATAGCTACTCCAAACCACTTCAAAACAACATTTTTGATATGCGAAAAACGCTTTCTTTGGTAGTGCATCACAAAACCTTGATACTGAATATTATGATAGACGGTTTCTAACGATTCGGCAATCAAAAAGGGAAGTGCAGTAAGAAAAAATACAAAATAATGTGTAGAAAGTGCAGCCACCAAAAATAGTATTTTAGGAATATTAATTGGCATTCGCTTGTAAAAACGCCACACCTGTCGCAATGAAAAAGCAAATAAAAAAAGTATGAAAATACTCCAAATTATTTCCGTAATCTGTGGAGGAAGATAAGGAAAATCAGCCGTTAGTTCTTTATAAATCACGACAGGACTTTCAATATCCGAATAATCTCTAAAAAAACACGCAAACATTCCAGTATAAAAAAGTCCTGTATCCAGAAAATCATCTAGTTTATCAAAATCTTGATTGATTCCTTTATAGGCTTTCAAAAAACCAGAATGCTGACGGATAATATGCCAACTTCCAAAAAAAGCAGCAAAAACAATGAGTTGCCTTTCAAATCCTAATCCTGTTAAGACAAGACCAACGATAACAAAAGCAGCCAATCCCCACGTATGCATGTGTTTTCGTTCTTCAAATTCCTCTTTGTCAGCGTGCGTTCTGGAAAAGGTTTGGAAAATATGAGGGTGATCAAAAACAGCCGTAAAAATAAAATAAGTAACAATAACAGAATCGCCTTGTGGTGCTAAATCAAGTGTTTCGGCATACAAGAAAATACCCAAAAATAAAAGCGTAAAGATACAACTCCCAATAAAAAAGAAACCGTCGTAACGAGGACTTACAATCCAATTCATAGAAAAACGGTCAGACAGACGAGTCTGTTTTTTTTCTTTTTTTTCGTTTAGATTTGATTTGTCTTTTACAGATGCTTCCATTTTTGTTTTATTGAAACTGTAGCCGACGGCTTCCAAACTGTCGTAAACTACAAGATAACTTTACACAACAGCTTGGAAGATGTTGGCTACTTATGCAGGTTCTTGTTTTTCTTTTTCTTTCAGATTTAAGGCTAACTCCTGAACATAACGACGAAACTGGTCGCCTCTATCTTCGTAATTTTTGAATAAATCAAAGCTTGCACATGCAGGAGAAAGCAAAACAATATCTTCATTTTCTGCTAAACTAAAAGCCGTTTCGATAGCTTTTTTCATGTGATTTGTTTCCCTAATTTCACTTACCTTTCCTTTAAAAAAAGTAGTCAGTTTTTTATTATCTTTTCCCAAACAGACGATTGCACGAACATTCTTTTTGACTGACTGCTCAATAATTTCGTATTCATTTCCCTTATCTACTCCTCCGACAATCCAAATAAGAGGTTTGTCAAAACTTTCAAGAGCATACGAAACGGCATCTACATTTGTCGCTTTTGAGTCGTTTATAAAAGTAATTCCTTTTATTGTCTTGATTTTTTCTAATCTGTGAGGAGCGTTTTTGAATGACTTTAGACCTTTAATTATTTGATCATCTGAAAGTCCTATTATTTGTGCTGCCATTCCTGCTGCTACAATATTCAGAAAATTATGCTCTCCTTTTAAAGGTAAATCTGAAATTGAAATATCTAACATTTGTGCAGGAGTAGCCGAAATCCTAATTTTGTTTTGCAGCGATAAATATTGTTTTTGCTTCGAAATATTAATCGGTAACATTCTGCCTGCTAATCTATGGAAACGAATGTATTTGAGCGATTCTATATCTTCTTCATTATAAATGAAAAAGTCTTTATTGCTTTGATTTTCATTGATTTTGAATTTTGCAGCTACATAATTTTCCATCTGGTAATCGTATCTATCCAAATGGTCTGGCGTAATATTCAACAAAACAGCTACATGAGGACGAAATTCATCAATATCATCTAATTGAAAACTGCTAATTTCGACAACATAATAATCATAGTCATCTTTAATGGCTTCACGAGCAAAACTTTTTCCTATATTTCCAGCTACACAGACGTTCAAACCTGCACTTTTCAATAGATGATAAGTAAGAAGTGTGGTTGTTGTTTTTCCATTTGTACCTGTAATGGCTATAATTTTTCCAGAAATAAAACGAGAAGCAAATTCAATTTCAGAAATTACATTGATATGCTGCAATCGAATAGCTTCCATGATAGAAGTACTTTCAGCAATTCCTGGACTTTTTACAACTAAGTCTGCTGCCAGAATTATTGATTCGGTGTGTTGTCCTTCTTCGTAAAAAATTTTATGATGTTCTAATTCATATCTGTTTTCATCGGAGAGTTTGTTCTTTTCAGAAAGAAAAACACTATATCCTTTTTCGGCTGCTAGACGAGCTGCACCCAGACCACTTTCTCCACCACCCAGAATAACTACATTTTTTTGTTTCATAATTGTAAAAAGCTAGAAGTAAAAAAATAAAAAGAACATAAGACTAACTACAAAGGGATGTATAACAAATTGTCGCTCTGATGTTGTTGGTGTCGCTTCGCTAAAACACCAACAACGGTATGAAAAATAAAAAGAACATAAGACTAACTACAAAGGGATGTATAACAAATTGTCGCTCTGGTGTTGTTGGTGTCGCTTCGCTAAAACACCAACAACGGTATGAGTTAGAAGAATGCAAAATTCACTACAAAGTTGAACTACAAATTTCAATATTCATAATTCTTCCTTAAAATTTACATAAAAAATCTTTCTAAAACAAAATTTGCCTTCTATAAACATTGTGCAGCTACGCAGCTTTCTACCTCATCAGTTTTACCATTTCGGTAAATACATATTTTCTATTTCGCTGATCGGTCGCTACTACTTTTAGCGTATATTCTCCTGAAGGAGCAAAACCATTTCAATATCTTCCGTCCCAACGTGCATTTACATCTTTACTCTGAAAAACACCTTCTCCCCAACGATTAAAAATAATGATTTCATATTCCTTTATAAACTTGCTATCTACTCCATACGTATCATTTAGATTATCTCCATTAGGTGTAAAAACGTTAGGGAAATTGATAAAAGAATTAAAATCTATTCGAATAGGGTTTGAATATGTAACCGAATCGCCCAAATCTGCACGTATTCTAATAAAACTAGTTTGTTTTTGTTGGCTTTCAATATCCATTGCATACGAACCAGAACTAGAAACAGATTGTGTAAAAAAAGGCATTTTTCCGATAGAATCGGTTTGTTCTAATGTATAATTACTTGTTGGTTCGCCTTGAAAACCCATCCAATCAAAATAAAGTGTTCCTTGTTTTTGGCTTGTATTTCCTTCCATTTTCAATATAATCGGACAAATAGGAGAACTTGCTAGAGAAGTCAAATCACAGGCATTCGTATAAGTAATGGAATAACAATAGGGCGCAGCTTCCAAATCAACAGCTCTATCTTCAAAACTAGAATCAGCAGAACTCATGACATATACATTCTCAATTCCTGCACTGTTTGTTCTGGTAATTTTAGCTCCTGTAATTACTGCACCCAATCTACTAGCAGGATAAGACCACGAAAAAACGGCTTGTCCAGTTGGAGTAAAACTTGAATAGACATCAAAAACAGGAGGAGGAATGGCATTCGAAGCAGCCAAAATACAACGCTTTGGACTAATGATTTTTAGTCCAGAAGCAAATTCAGTCTCTAACTGATAACAATACGTAACTTTACAAACGACAGCTTCATCTAAAATGCGAGTAATGGAGACATTGGCAGTATCATAAATCACACTTTCATCTTTTAGAAGTGTGTAGTTTACAAATTCTGTATCATCAATTGCTGTTACTCGTGTCCAGCTAATGTCAATATAATTTTCTTCTCCTCTCAAAAATACATCAGAAACATAAAAAAGAGATGATCTTTCTGCTCTATCATTACAAATATCTTCAACAGAAATACGATAAACTGCGTTTGGATCGCTATTTTGAATTATAAAACTAGTAGAACCTATAGGAATACTATCTATTTTTTCGAATCCACTACTTGCTAGTATTTCTAAATAATGAGGCAAATCGGTTTTTAGTTCATACTCTATTTTTGCAGTTCCATCTTCAAAACTCTCAAAGCGATTTACCTTAGGTGGCAAAAGTACACCTACAGGTTTTATTATTAAACTACTGGGTGTACAATTTTCTGCCCCTCCTGTAAAAAGTCCTCTTACAGTAATGGTAAAATTAGTTGAAGAATTGTAAGTATGGTCTGCAAACTCGTTGTCTCCAACCGTTACGGACTGATTATCTCCAAAATCTATTTTGTAAGAATCATAATAATCTCCATTTATTTGTACTCTAACATTTCTATCTGCACAGCGAGTAACATCAAAATCTATCGGTCTGGGTTCGAGTACTTCTACAAAAAGAGGTGTATCCAGAGAATCTCCTCCTGCTCCCCCTGTATTTATAAACTGATTGATAGAATAAATACCTGCCTCTCGGAAGGTAAAAATAGTCTCTCGTTGCACAGGAGCATTTCCAAAACGATAAAAAACTAAATTGGGATCAGCGTCCGAAAAATCATTAACCGTAACAGTTAGGGGAGCGCAACCCTTTGTATTCGAAACCGAAAAAGCAGGTTGTTGAGCTAAAACAACTGGACTATTAAAAAGAAAAACAAATAATGAGAAACTAAGGTATAAAACAAACAAATATTTTTTATCTTTTGGATTCATATTTTTATGAAAAATGGTAGAATAAAATAGTTGTTGGTAAGATACCAACAACGGCAAAGGAATTTGATAATTCAAATGGCTACACCTAACGTAGCTGCTTGATTTATCAAGCTAGATTGATATAAAATGAAACGAAGGGAAAAGCAAAAAAATACAAATTTAGTAAATTAATTGTTTTAGCTTAGTGATTAGGAAGAATAAGGGTAATTTTGATACCTACCCTAACGACCAATGCTATTAAGCTAAAAAATTCTGTTCCGTAGGAACTTCATATTGGTAGCATTTTAAATGTTAATCAAACAAAAATACCAAATATACAACTCCTACGGAGTAAATGAAAATTCATTTTTCATATTTTTCTACCAATATTGAACTCCTAACGGAGTAGAATTACAATCGCAAACGCTTAGCTTAATAGCATTGCATTAACAACTTATCACATTTCCAAAATATTAATTTTTGAGATGATCAAAAATAAGAAATGTTTTGGCTCTTCCAACAATTTAGCGAAATTATAGAACGGTATGCGAATAGTAAAAAGTCGGAAGAGCCTAATTTTTTGATAACGTTGGTAATAATCAATCATATAAGAGAGGAAGACGGAAAATACGATTATTTAGACAGATTAGACGAATTTGGAGAAGAATTTTTGAAAAAATATTTTCTTTTTAATGATAATTTTCAGTATTTGATTACAGAAAGAGAAAGTCCTAGAGATAGTTATTCTGCATCAGTAGAAAATGTAATTAAGAAAAAAACATTGGTTTTGAATGGCGAGCATACAACACTTATTTTGGTGGCTCTATTGACTGCCGAAAAAGACAGATTAATTATAATAGAAAATCCTGAATCGCATTTGCACCCAAAAGGACAGCCAAATTATGAAAATTACTTGCTTTAGCTACACAAACCGAAGCACAAATTATCATCGAAACGCATAGCGACCCTATTTTGAACGGAATGCGTGTAACTATTAAAGAAAATCCAGAATTGAGAAATACTATAAATATTTTTTTCCACGATAGAGTAAATGTAGAAAATGAAGAATATTCTAAAATAGAATTGATTAAGATTGATAAAAATGGAGAATTAAGTGATTATTCAGATAATTTTTTAGACGAGTGGAGCAATCAATTTTTCAGATTAGTATAGATTAAATGTTATCAAGGTTAATTTGGTACTGTTCATTTTCCATAACAACAGGTTTTCAAACCTGTTGTTATGGAAAAAATAAGCCTATTTCTATTTTAGATAATTTACTACTAGACCTATAAATAATCGTGATAACGTTCATTAGACATTATATTTTAGAATTTTTTTTATGCTTAAAGCTATTTTAACATTTTTTAAATTTTTGATACAAAAACAGGTTTGTTTTTTTTACATCTTAGATTAATCCTAAAATTATGTAGGGCACAAGCTGTTTCCATTACCTTATCTCTAGCTCCTTCTTTCCAATTTCTAAAGCATTCTTTAACCACTCTAAGTCGTTTTACTGCTCCTATACTATGTTCTACATATACTCTAAATTGACTGATACTTTTATTGTACTTTTTTTCTTTTTCAGTTAAGTCTATGTTCTTCTTTTTCTTAATAGGTTGTAGAACTACTGCTCCTTCTACTTGATGTCCTTGGTAACCAGTATCTTGCCAAAGGAAACGTAGCTGTCCATCTTCTAATTCAGGAAACTGAAAAGGAACTTCATTACAAATACCCTTATCATGTTTACTTCCTTGATAGGTTTCACTTAAATATATAATTTTACCTTCAAAATTACTAAGAAGGTTATTTTTTACTGAATGTCCTTTTTTTTTCCACTATAATGACTTTTTTGTTCTTCATAGTCTAAAGAACGAGGTATTTCACGTTCAGTAGCATCTAACAAAAGATGTTCTTCTTCTTGATGTTTTTCTAAATAGTCATGTAAAACGTCAACATTGCGAATAGGTGTAAAACCACTTTCTTTTAAAGTTTTAGATAAAACAACTTCTATTTTTTGCACCCATAAATTAGCTTGAGATTGTTTCATGTCAAAACTAGCAGCTAGAGCTTCTTGAATAGGATTATTTTTATAATAATACAATATAAAAAATAATTTATGAGCTACAGTAGGAAGCTTACCACGACCAGATGTACTTGCTTTGTTAGAACGGTAAGAACCATTATACAAATAAGTTGTATTATGCTCCTGCCAACCCTTCGAAAAGTACAACAATAAGTTGTCAAACTCTTCGACATTGAAGCTAGTCAAAGCTTGAAATTGTTTATTATCTAAACGTAGTTTTTCGTAATTCATCACTTTTTTGAAAATTTTGAGTAACTTGCAAAGTTAATAAATTATTACAATATAATGTCTATTGATTATAGAAAATATAAAATAATGTATAATGAAAAATATAGTTTTTAATGAATTATCGTTACAACCTTATGCAATAGATTTACCAGAATTCAATCAACGTTTGAAAGATTTGATAGCTATTTGTAAAATTGCAAAAGATAAATTCAATTTTAAAAAACTTGTTTTTGCTCAAACACTAATAAATATCAAGTTCTCAGAGATGGAAAGACATTCCAAAAATGTTTATTTTAAAAGAAGGCAAATTGTATACTAGTAAATTTGTTATTAGGTTTGAGAAAATATCCTATTTACGAATTTGAAAATAATTCTTTTGTGGAATTGATGGAATGGAAGAGAAATAATATTAATGTATATTTCAGACTTGATGCGCTTCTAAAAAATATAGAAATCAATCCATTTATGGGAGGAATAGGCAAAACGGAAGCCTTAAAAAATGTATCGAATAGAAACTCAAAAAGAATAATACAAGCTCGTCGAATAACTTATTCTTTAGAAGGAAAGAATGAAAACAAAAAGGTAATCATTTATTCCTGTAAAGGACATTACGACGAAAAATAAGTAAATCTGTTCAAATAAATTAAACTCAAGTAAACAACAAAAATGCTCTACGACAAAGCCAACGACCACCAAGAAAAAGAAGAATTTATGGATTTATCACTTACTCATGCACATACCCATATAGGTATGTTTTTGGGTTGGATAGTCCAGAGTGAGCTTGCAAGTGAAGATTTTGAAGATGAAGCAGGCTTACAGATACGTCATTTTCAACAACATTCTATTTCCTGCTGTATTTTTAGTGAACTTTGGGACGGCACTATTTCTGATGAGATGTTGAACGAAGAAGCCAACAAATTTGCTATTGCTTATTATAAAACAGGAAAATACATTGAAGATTATCGCAAAATATTTCCTCAGCACGATTGTATGTATTTGGTAGAGGATACATGGGAAAACTATGAAAAAGTAGCTAAAATATTAGATATGCGTTTTTTGGAGTGGCAAAATATGAAGACCTGAAATTAGTTGCAGAATAAAGTTGATGGGTGCATAACAAATTCTGATGCCATAACGGCATTAAATAAATTTAGAAGGTAGATTTTAGAAGGTAGAAGTAATACAAATGAAAATAATTAGGAATAGAATAACTATGTTACTGATGTTAGGCAATTAAAATGAAACCCACGAATTTATTCGTGGAAGCTACCACCACCTTCTTCGTTTTTTTGTTTCTACTCTATTCTAAAAACGGAAAAGTAGATTCATGTAAAAAGTAGTGGTTACTTTCCCACGAATAAATTCGTGGGTTTGGTCTAAACTTCTCTAAACTTTGATGCTGCGCAACATCAGTATGTTATTTATCTGTTTGATACTTCATTCTTTCTAAAATAAATTTAGAAGTTAGATTTTGGAAATTAGAATGAATGAGTAATACAATAAAAATTATGAGAAACAGAATTACCTATACCTATTTATCGAACACAGAGTTACGGAGAACACAGAGAGGCGACAACGGAAAGCGTGACACTTCAATACATTGAGGTTCGTAGTGGGACACTACGAACAGATGAGGAGAACCTATAAAAAAGAAAAATCAGACAGTTTAGAAACCGTCTGATTCATATAAAATGTATCTAAAAACCTGTAACGCTATTTCAGTACGAGACAAAGGTAAAATGACTGAAAAAATGTAGCGCATCATGTAATCTTATTACATAAGTTTTAATGTCTTCTAAAGATAATTGATTGTTTGAGCGAGAACAAATATTTTTCAATAAATCTGCAAAAACAGAGCGTTATTTCAATTTAGTTTATTTTTACCTCTTTCACATCACTCAATTTTGCTTCTACTTCTTCCAAAATAGCCAACCGAACGGAGAGTTTCATCTGACACGTATTCGTATATTCTTGACTTAGTATTTCCAAGTCATAATCCTTTATGATTTTCATCACATCGTTCATTCCCAAATAATCAAAGGAAAAAGAAACCGATTTTGTAATAATTTTTTCTTCTATAATTCCATTTTCTATAGCTTCTTGTGTGGCTGTTTTGTAGGCGTTTATGAGTCCACTTACGCCTAATTTTGTTCCTCCGAAGTATCAAATGACGACAACCAAAATATCGGTAAGATTAAATGATTTTATTTGATTCAGAATTGGAGTTCCTGCCGAATGATTGGGTTCTCCATCGTCGTTTGCTCTCCATAATTCGCCATCTTGCCCTAGTTGATAGGCATAACAATGATGACGAGCATCGTAATATTTTTTTCTCAGTTCGTCCAAACACTCTTTTACTTCTTCTTCTGTCTTGACTTGAAAAGTAAAGGCTATAAATTTACTTCCTTTTTCTTTGTATTCTCCTTCAGAAGATTCTTTTATGGTTAAGAAAGTATCAATCATTTGGGTAATTTTTAAGAATTAGATTTTATCTACAAGATAGTTTTTTAATTATAGTAAATAAAATAATCCAATAGTATGAAAAATAGAACCCACGAATTTGTCCGTGGGTCAATTTACAGACACTTGAAAAGTAACTGCTGCATAAAAAATCTATGCATGAATTTCTCTCAACGCATCTTCATTAGCTTCAATAATACGGGTTACATCTTCATCAGAAAGTGCATTTGATAAAAACCAACTTTCAAACTGAGCTGGCGCAATATAAATTCCACGATTGAGCATAGCGTGAAAATATCTACCAAAAAGAGCTGTATCACAAGAAAGTGCATCATCAAAATTCTCTACTTTTTTATCTGTAAAGAAAATATTTGTCATCGAACCGATTTGGTTTACTGTATAATTCAATCCTTGGTCTTTGATTGCTTTACGCATTCCATTAGCTATTTTAGTCGTTTTGTTTTCCAAATTTTGATAAATTTGAGGATTAGTATTCAAAATAGTCAAAAGTGCTAAGCCTGCTGCCATTGCTACAGGATTTCCAGAAAGTGTTCCTGCTTGATATACTTTTCCGATAGGTGAAACGCAATCCATAATTTCCTTTTTACCTCCGTAAGCTCCTACAGGCATTCCACCACCAATTATTTTTCCTAACGTTGTCATATCTGGCGTAACTCCATAGATTTGTTGCGCTCCCCCTTTTGCTAATCTAAAACCTGTCATTACTTCATCAAAAATGAGTACAATTCCGTTGGCATCACATATTTTTCTTAGTCCTTGCAAATATCCTTCTTTTGGTAGAACGCATCCCATATTTCCAGCTACAGGTTCGATAATAATAGCTGCAATTTCGTTCGGATTGGCATCGACCAATATTTGAATAGCTTCTAAATCGTTATGAGGGGCTAATAGCGTATCTTTTGCCGTTCCTTTTGTTACTCCTGGGCTGTTTGGCGTTCCCATTGTAGCTGCTCCACTTCCTGCTGCAATCAAAAATGAATCGCCATGACCGTGATAACAACCAATAGTTTTGATAAATTTTTCCCTTCCTGTATAACCACGAGCTACCCGAACAGCAGACATAGTGGCTTCCGTTCCCGAATTTACCATTCTTACCTTTTCTATCAACGGAACCATTTGGCAAATTAATTCTGCAATCGTTACTTCTCTACGGGTCGGTGCGCCAAAAGAAGACGACCCATGAACAGCTTCAATAATGGCATTGGTAATTTCTTCCTTTCCATGCCCCAAAATCATAGGTCCCCAAGAACCAATCAAATCGATATATTTATTATTATCTTCATCGAAAAGATATGCTCCCTTCGCCGATTTCATAAAAACAGGAGTTCCTCCAACAGCTTGAAAAGCACGAACAGGAGAATTTACACCTCCCGGAATATGATGTTGTGCTTCCGAAAAAAGACTTTTACTATTTGTGAGCGTTACTGGTTGCATGTATTTTGGTTTATTTTCTGTTTTGAGTATTCAATTTTCCTTTGCAATGTGATTAGTACAAAAATAGGAATTTAATTGTTTTGATTGAATGATTATTGTCAGCAAAATTTAGATTAATCGCATCAAAAAAGAAGGTTTCCGATATGAATAACTTATTTTGTTCAATGAATTTTAGCTACAGAGTAGCATAACCTTGAAACTTGCTGTATCAAGGATTGAAAAATAATATCGTTTCACTACTCTGTAGCTCTGAATTTGTTTTTCGTTAAAAATCTAAAAAGGTTATACTACTCTGTAGCTAGAAATAAAGTAAAAATTCAAATTAGATGCGATTAACCTAGTAAAAATTTGTTGTATCTAAAATTATAAAACCATTTTCCGTTAATTTGCTTTTCTACTTATATTTTTATGTCCTTAATAATTACACAAAAAAATCAAAAATGAATCCTTCAATATATATAGAACAAACCAATCTTAAACCTACCATCAATGGAAATGACATTGAAAAATTAATAGAAGAAGCACTAAAATACAATTTTTTGGGTGTTTGTGTTCCTCCATTTTGGGTAAAAAAAGTTAAGCGAGATTTAATGAAAACACAAACGAAAGTAATTACTGTTATTGGTTTTCCGTTGGGATATAATCGAACCGAAACAAAAGTCCGAGAAGCAGAAATCGCTTTAAAAGATGGAGCAGACGAACTAGATTTAGTAATTTCAATGACAGGATTTAAGACTAATCCGTTTTGGGCAAAAATAGAAATCATCAGGTTAGCAGACATAGCTCATCAATCCGAAAAAATGCTAAAAGTGATTATCGAAACAGCTTATTTATCATCAAAAGAGATAAAACAAACAGCTTTACTTTGCCAAGAAGCAGGAGCAGATTTTATCAAAACTTCCACAGGATTTGCAACGGCTAATTTGTATTGCTCAGAATCATTAAAGAATAATGATTTTTATGCAGGTGCAAAACTAGAAGATGTAAAATTGATACGCAATACCGTTTCGGAAATGATAGGAATAAAAGCATCGGGAGGAATAAAAACCTACCAGCAAGTTCAAGACTTTGTAACTGCTGGCGCAGAACGAATCGGAACTTCTTCGGGTGTAGAAATTATGGAAGAGTATCTTAAAGGAATTACGAATTAAAATTAGAAAATGTTAAGTGAAACTTTACACATAGAAACATACTATTTTTTAGCCTACATTCCAGAGCTACCATAACTCCAAATTAGGTTGTATAATAAAATTATGTTTTAGACCAAAAAAGTCAATTTGATTTAGCGAATTGATTTTCATAAAAAGAGAAGATATTACGGCTTGTTTGCAGTTTGCTTCTAGATTTATTCGTGTAAAAAATTAAAATCTCAATAATTCCTCTTCAAAACCACATAAATATCAGTATTTCGTCCTTTATTATCGGTACAAGAAATCTTCGTTTTAGTATGGGTTTTTCCTTTTTTATCGTTGTTACTTTTAGAAATAGTAGATTTTTCAAACTCAAAAGGACTAAAAAAAACACGTTCGTTTGGCTTGCTTTCCTTCAAAAATTTGTCATTAATATACCAAAAAACACTACTAATATCTGATGCCGTTCTGCATTCTAACAAAAGTTGTGTCGAATCGTCATCTAGAATATATTCTCTATTTTCGAAAAGAGAAATAATTTGAGGCGAATTTTTATCTTTGAAAATATGCGTACAGTTTGGATTGTGAGCAGGAACGCTTCAAATAGGCAGATTTCTATTCAAATAATAAGAAGTAAGTTCTGGTTTTATGTTGGGAAAATATTCCGTTTTGTAGGTAGAATTATCTTTCGGCAAGCAGAAAGAACAATAGGTTATTTTTTCATTTTCTTCATTGCTTTTCTGTCCATTATCTACAAAATCACTCACAAAAACTTTCATCAAATGCGTACATTTATCACTTTGAGAAATCGTCGGAATATAAAAATCATTCAACAAACTCTCACAAAAATCAGCAGGAACTTTTCCAGTTTCACTACAAACTAGTCGCTGTTTTAACGTTTTGGGTTGCTTAATAGATTCATTTGTGGCTGCATAATCCACACTTCCAAAAAGCTGAAACAAAAGTGGTGTTGCAACTTGCGCTCCTGTCAGATATTCCGAACTCTGTCCATTAAAATTCCCAATCCAAACGCCTATCGTATAATGTGCATTGTAGCCAATACTCCACGCATCTCTACGACCATACGAAGTACCTGTTTTCCAAGAAATTTTGGGAACATTTTTACTATTTTGATAATCAGAAGGAAAATCTGGACGTTCTACCTTTGTCAGAATATCAGAAATCATGTAAGCAGATTCTTCTGAAATAAGTGGAAACGAAAAATAGTTTTCTGTGATTAAATGATGATTTTGATTATCGTTTTTAGTAGTTTTTATATCATTACTTTTACCATTATCTTTTTTCAAATAATGAGGTTTTTCAAAAATTCCTTTTGTAGAATAAGCAGAAAAAAGTCCGACCATTTCCTCCAACGAAACACCACAACCACCCAAAGCAAGTGAAAGACCTAGTTTGTGTTTGTCGGCTTCAATTTGAGAAAAACCAGCATCAGAAAGCTTCGAAACCATTTTGAAAACGCTTAATTCCTTCAATGTATTTACAGCAGGAACATTCAACGAGTACGCCAGCGCAACCTCTACACTCACTTCTCCATTAAAATTTTTATCAAAATTTTCTGGTGTATAACCGTCATAATCAATCGGAACATCTAGCAGTTTTCGTTTTGGAGTCAAAAATCCTTCATCAAATGCCATTCCGTAAATAAGTGGTTTTAACGTACTTCCAGGTGAGCGATACGCCTGAACTCCGTCAACTTGTCCGTTGTGCAGCGTATCGTAAAAATCTTGCGAACCGATATAAGCACGAATTTCTTTTGTTTGATTATCGACTACCAAAATAGCCGAATTATAAATACCTAGTTTACTTAAACGACGAGTATAATTTTGAGAAATTTGTTCTACTTTTTGCTGAATAGTTCGGTCTAGAGTAGTTTCAAGAACGTTTTGATTTGGATATTGTGAATGTAGAAACAATGAAAAATGAGGAGCTTCTCTAGCCATTTTCCTAAAATTAATATCTAAAGGTTCTTCTAAAGCATCATTTATAGTTTCGGTTTTGAACAAATTATCCCTCTTAAAACGAGTAAGCCATTTGTTACGTTCTTTAATAATTTTTTGAGTTGTAATCAAATAATCTCTATCCGAAGTAGTAGAAAAACCTAGCGTCGTCGGACGATTTGGAACAATAGTAAGAGCCGTAATTTGCGCTAAACTCAGCTTTTCTGGTTCTTGCCCAAAGTATAAAAGAGAAGCCGATTTTACGCCTTCAATATTTCCACCATACGGAATTAGATTAAGATAAAGCTGTAGAATTTCGTCTTTTGAGTAATTTAATTCTAATTGAAAAGCTCTAAACGTTTCGATTAATTTATTAAAATACGTTCTTGATTTTGGATTTAATAATCTCACAACTTGCATCGTAATCGTCGAAGCACCAGAAGTTCGTCTTGCTGTCCAAATATTTCTCGCTGCTGCACGTCCTACTGAAAATGGATTTACGCCAAAATGATAATAAAACCAACGGTCTTCTTTATATAAAATAGTTTCTTTCAAAATTGGACTAATTTCGTCTAGCTCTGTTTGAAAACGCCATTTATCATCTTCACTCAAAAAACCATATATTATCTCTCCTTTTCTATCCAAAATAAGACTTGAATAGGAAATGTCTAACTTAAAAGGAAAGAAATAATTACATACAAAAAACAGAATTAGAGTTAATAAGAATCCGATTATTGTAATTTTTCCAACTTTTAGAAAGAATTTGAAGAGTTTTTTTATCATATTATTATACTAACTAACTGATGTTGAGGTTGAAATGAAACCGTCAACGAGGATTTAATTGAGTCTAACCGTCATTGGTGTCCTTGCCAATTACACAATTATTCTACTCTGTCAAACCACCAGTAAGACGAATTAGGGTAGTATTTGCATCAATTAAGTTATAAGTTGCCTGTAATTCATTAAAAGCAGCCGTCTGAAAAGCATTTTGAATTTGACGGTAATCAAACGAATTTATTAATCCAGAGTTATAACGTTCTTCCAAAATATCCAAATTTTGTTCGGATACATTTTTACTTTCCGTCAACAGTTGTAATAATTGTCTTCTGACATTGTACAAATCAAAAGCTCTTGCCAAATCTCTTGAAAGAGTAAGTTTGTTTTGGTGAATGGTAAGATTTCCAATATTTTCCGAAATTTTGGCTCTCTGAACAGCTCGTTTTAGTTGTCCACCATTGAAAAGTGTAAACGATAAATTAAAATTAAGAAAATAATTTGTCGTTTGTGCATTTATCGGTTCTGTAGGAGCTGCACGGTCGCCAGCAAAAGTAGCTTGACTCAAATCTTGTCTGTTGTAATTATACGAATTTCCTGCTGCAACAGAAAGTTGTGGAATAATAGCAGTTTGATTTAATAGTGTTGCATCACGCAAAATAGCTTGAGAAATCACTAATCTAGTAAGGTCTGGATTTGCTTCAAGCATCTGTTTTTTCAACTCGTCGAATTGATAAGTTTCTGCTGGTGCTTGTAATTTTTCATTTATTTGGTATGCTTTTTCAATTTCTTTTTCTCCCATTAATACATTCAAATCTCGCATTGTATTACGATAAACTAATTCTTGATTAATCAAATTTATAGAATCGGTCAGGAAATTAGTTTTGGTAAGTAAGGTTTCGGCAGTTGTAGCCGTTCCGAGTTCTACTTGTACTTCTGAATAACGGTTTCTATCTCTTGAATAATTTAGCACTTTTTTGAGAACATCAATTCGTTCTTTTTCCAAAACAACTCTGTAATATCCTAAAATTACGGCTTGAATAGCATTTTGGATTACAATTTCTGCATTTCCTTCCGACTCTTCTTGCAGTTTTTCTAGTCTATGTTTTGCTATCTGCGTTCTGAATCCATTAAAAATAACCCAATTCACATTAAAAGCAGGTTGAATGCTATTATTAATTACACTTCCAGATAAAAATGAAGCAGGGTTGTTGATATTATTTACTCCATTATTTTGTTGCAAAAGCAGGTTTATTGTTGGATAACGCCCTGTTTCGCCCCAATTATTATTTAATGTTGCTTGATTAATTCGTTCTCTTTCTATCAAAATACCATAATTATTTTTAAGACTCTCAGCAATCGCTTCTTGAAGAGTAAGAACAGAATTAGAAACCTTAAAAACTTCACTTTGTGTAGAATTTGTTTGCGCTTGCGTTTGAACTAATGGAGAACAAGATAAAAAAGTAAAGAGTAATAAAAATTGATATATACAATGAACAGAAGAGGAAATGTTTTTCATAAAATGATTAGCTGATAAAATGTAAATTACTTTCTACAAACAAATTATATTTGTAATTCGTAATTTTTAATTAATTATTAAGCAGTTACAAAACAACTCAATTCATTACAAAAGGATAAAAAAATAAAGATAGATTAAGAATTTTTAAAATAATTTCATGTCGTTGGTGAGACACCAACAACGGCAAGAAGAAACATCGAAAGCAGCATAAATTTGTATTCTCATTTCCTAAATCCCATTTCCCAAAATTTACTTCCATTTATTTGCCACAAAAACACCAAAAATAATTAAAGCCATTCCGATAAAATGTTCTAATTGCAAAGGTTCATCATCAATTACACCCCAAAAAATAGCTACAATAGGAATAAAATAAGTTACTGTACTCGCAAAAACGGCATCATTTAATTGAATTACTTTATTAAAAATAATAAGAGCGATTGCCGTTCCGATTACTCCCAAAACAACAATGTAAAAAAAGGATTTCCAAACCAGATAAATAGGAGGAAGAATGGTTGTTTGTGTAGTAATTTGCTCAGCTTCCCTAAAATGAGTAAGAAAAGGAGTTCCGAAAAATAAATATAAAACCGAAGGAATTCCGACAGTAAGAAAAGCACAAGAAGCAATCGGAAAAGAGGGAATTTCAGAGAGTTTACTTTTGATTACATTCAAACTAATTCCATAAAAAAAAGAAGCCAAAACGACAAGCAAAACATATTCATTTATATCTCCAAACCCTCCTCCTTTTTTGGCAATACTCAAAAGCCCTGCTCCTAAAAAAGCAACTCCTAAGCCTATAAGCTGCTTATATTTCAGTTTTTGACTAAAAAAAAGCGCACCTACCAAAACCGTAAAAAGAGGTGTAAGTCCATTCAAAACTCCTGTAACCGAACTTAACAAACGAGTTTGAGCAAGTGGAAAAAGAACAGCAGGAATAGCATTTCCCAGAAGTCCAGAGACAAGCAAATATTTCCATTTTGACTTCGGAATTTTACGTGCATGAACAATCGCAAATGGTAAGAGAGCAATAAAAGCAGATGAAATACGAAGCGCACCAATTTCTAAAGGAGAAAAAACCAGCAATCCTCGTTTCATCAAAATAAAAGAACTTCCCCAAATAAGAGCAAGCAAAAGAAGCAAAAACCAAGATAAAAATACAGGATTTTTTGTAGTAGAACTGTTCATAAATAGAATAAAAATTACCTTTTTGTACAAGAATCAATTTGATTATTTCCAGTCAAGCGCAAAGGTAGTTTTTATAAAAAGACTTGTTTGTATAAAATCTTGTTTTTTGAGTTATTTTAATAGAAGCCTTGAGACCATCAAGAACTCCACATTTTAATCAGTTCTTCATTATTTCCATTAAATATGTTGTAATCAATTCCACATTCTAATTCTTTGACTTTATAAAAACACGGTTTTTTTGTACTATCTTCTTCCTGTTTCTCATCGTTTTCCGAACAACAATTCATCTCACAACCAAATTGCCAAAGTGAATAGGTAGTCCAAATTTTACTATTTTTATTACTATCATTACTTTGCTTTTCAAAATTATTCGCAACATTTCCATCTTTTGTAAGTGCAATAAACCAAAGTTTACATTTTTTGAAGGTTTGAGAATAGAGAGAGTTTTCTAGTTTTTTTATATTTGTAAGCGACGAATAAATATGTGGATAACGACCTGTTTTTTCATAAATTCGGTTTACGAAAAGATAAGCATTATAAGGAGAGATAAATTCTTTTGTTGTCTTGTGCATCTCAAAATCTAAAGCTAAAAATTCTGTTTTTATATACTTTTTTCCTATGAGTTTGAGATATTCATCAGCTTGTTTTTTTCCGTCTGTATTGTGTTTTGGCAAATAATACGAACCAAAAAGTAAGTTATTTTGATAGGCTTCTTTTCTTCTCTTATAAAAAATACTGCTATCTTCTTCGGATAATTTATGTACAATTCCTTTTATACGTTTTTCTTTTAGAATTTGATTTATGGTATAATCATTTTTGGAATAAACATCTATAACAATCGGTTTTTCTGTGTCTTCCCAAGGTTTTATAAAAGGAGAATTGTCTTTTGATTGTGCTTCTAAATTGATGCAGGTTAATAAAAATACTAGAAAAAATAGAGTGATTTTCATAAGATTTCTGAAGTTTTAATATTTTATATTTTATATTTAACCGTCAACGAGACTTCGTCGTCGTTGAGGATTTATAAAACTAATTCTCGTTGAAAACGAAGTCTCAACGACGGTAGAAATTAAATTTTACCTATTTACAGAATTATTTACAGAATTAAATTACCTTACTCAAAACTCATCAAATCGCTTTGTTGAAAAGTCCATTCTGGTGTATTTATTTTCTCGTTTTTATCTGTAGGAATTTCATACCAAGGACTTAAATTTTCGCTATTAAAGTTTTTCAAAATATGAATATCTTGTGCTGGCATATAACTTTGAGCAAGTAAAAATATCTTTTTGTTGGTTTCTAAATTTGTGGCTACATCAATTACCAAAACAGCATGACCTGGAAAACCACCTTGTATAAAAATATCCCCAATTTCAATATTTGCTATGTTTTTGGGTTTCAATTCCTTACTTAGGGAAGCCGAACCAGCATACATAAATACATTTTCCATATATTTTAGAAAATTAGAATAGGTTGTATCTGCTTTGCTTTTCAAACTCCAACTTACTTTATTTCCTTTTATAGAAGGACGATAACCAGCTTTCCATTTATCATAAATAGCTGCATCTCCACTCGTATAATTAAATTTAATTTTGTCTTTTTGATTGGTTTGAAACAAATATTCTGCTCTCAGTCTCATTATAGCATCGGCGCATTGTTGCAAATCTCGCTTTCCTACAGAAATATTAATTACTCTATAATGTACATCTTGGTAATTTTTCAACTTTCCATTATACAATTTTACAGGTGTATTTTGTTCTTTTAAAGAAAGATGACGAAGATAAGAAGCAAAAGAAGTTTTTGAAAATTCTTTTCTAACATAATTCTGATAGTTTTGATTATGTTTAGGAATTGGAATTTGATAGATTTGATTTATATGCTTTACAGTATCTTCTATTTCTTTTGGATTATTTTGAATTAATTGTGTAGAGTTTTCTATACTTTTATCTACGTAATTACTTTTTTCTTTAACAGAAATCAAAATCCAAATTCCACCAAGAAGTAATGGAATAGATAGACAGAAAAGGATAATTTTAGTTTTCATACATTTGTGATTCAATTAGTCAATATAAGTAACACTACAAAATAGAAAGATTTCTACCAAATTTTATTCTGTACAATCGTCTTTTTTCCATAAGACAGTATTTGCAAACCCTATCTTATGGAAAAAGCAAACTATTATTTTGCCAAAAACAAGCTCATATGCAGAAATCGGAGAATATTACTCATATTAACTATTTAAAACTAAAACGTTATTCTATTTTATTTCGTACAAAATTTTTTTTATAAAATATATTACGTTTATAAGAAAATTTCTAAATCCTATCCAAAGCCATTTCCGAAATCGTTTTTCCTATAGAAAGTGAAGAAGTAGCTGCTGGCGAAGGTGCATTTACCACATTAATAACTCCTTGCTTTTCCAAAATCTTAAAATCGTCCAAAAGTCCTCCATCTTTATCACAGGCTTGCGCTCGCACGCCTGCGTCGGCAGTAATCAAATCTTGTTTTTGGACTTCTGGAATGAGCTGCTGCAATGCTTTTGTAAATGCACTTTTCGAATACGAGCGATGAATTTCTCCCAAACCTGTTTTCCAATACTTGAAAGCTACCTTTTGAAACCCTCTAAAAGCAAGCGTTTCGGCTAATTCGGAAACTGAAATATCTGTCTTTTTATAGCCTTCACGCTTGTAAGCCAAGACTGCATTGGGTCACTGCTTCTACATCTCCATTTATCATTCTTGTAAAATGAACACCCAAAAAAGGAAAGTTTGGGTCTGGAACAGGATAAATTAAATTCTTCACTAAATGCTTTTTTTCTGGAACAAGTTTGTAATATTCTCCTCTAAACGGAATAATTTTGATAGGCGCATCTGGCATTGTCATTTTGGTCACTTTGTCTGAATATAGTCCTGCACAATTTACAATTAATGCAGCTTGATACTCCGATTTTGAAGTGATTATTTTTCCTAACTTTATATTTCCTCCTATCTGGTCGTTGAGTTTTATGTCTATCACTTTTTCAGAAAGATGAATATGTCCTCCTAATTCTTGTATTTTTTGAGCTAATTTTTGGCAAACTTCTTTGTAATCAATAATTCCTGTTTGAGGAACAAAAATCCCTGCTACTCCTTTTACATGAGGTTCGTGATCTGTAATTTCTTCTTTTTTAATATTTATTAATCCTGTAAGTCCATTCTGCAATCCTCTATCATAAATCGTTTTGAGTGCTGGAATCTCTTCTTGTTTTGTAGCAACGATTATTTTTCCACATTTATCAAAATTAATATTCTCGTTTTCACAAAAATCTAAAAGCATGTCATAACCACGAATACAATTTGTCGCTTTCAAACTATTTGGTTTGTAATAAATGCCTGAATGAATAACGCCACTATTATTTCCTGTTTGATGTTTTGCAACAGAATTTTCTTTTTCTACCAAAAGCAATTTAATGGAAGGGCGAGCCAAAAGAAGTTGATATGCCGTCGCAAGTCCGACAATTCCACCTCCAACAATGAGTATATCATATTTCATTTTAATGAGTTTTTGTAAATTAAATCCTCAACAAGAGTTTCACGCCTTATTGAGTGTTGAGTTGGTTGAGTCTTTATTTATATGATATTTTCTCCTTATATCATTTATTAAATGTAGTTTTTGGATTATAAAACTTTTGGGGTGGACAGCAGAAAACAATCTTTCCCATTCTTGAAAACGCTCTTTTTCTGCTTCTTTAAATAGCTTTGAACTAATTTTTTTAGAATGTAAAAAGATTTCAAATTCTTCTTTTAAATTTTCTTCCATAGATTATCAATTAATTTATTTTTTGAAAGGAGATTTTTTACGAATTTTCCCTCTCTTGTATGATTTTGCAGAAGAAATCTTACCTTTTCTATGAACTTCTCTTCTTTCTAATCGTTCGTCTTGGTCGTAATAATACCATTTTCCATTTTTGATGTCTTTATAATAATTTCCTTCTGCCGAAACTTTTCCGTTTGGATGATAATACGTAGCCACACCCCACTTTTTACTTAATTTGTATTCAGTTTCAGAAATCAAATCTCCTTTTGCGCTGTATTCTTTTGTTGTTCCTTTTTTGTATCCGAAGGCATATTCTTCTTTCAGATGCGTTTTCCCATTTGTAAAATAGGTTTCTCGCTTTCCGTGTAATTTATCGTTTTCATAATTTTCTTCTGTTTTTTTCTCCCCATTTGAGTAATAATAGCTCCATTCTCCATTCTTTTTATCATCGTTAAATTCAATTTGTTTTTCTTTATTTCCGTTTTCGTAATAATACGTTTCTTTTCGGTCTTTTATAGTTTTACCAAAATTAATTTCCTTCAAAGGATTTCCATTCTCTCTATAAACTTTAGATGAGAAGTTGCTGCCCAGAACGGTATTTTACTTCTTGTTTTAGTTTTCCGTTGTCGTAATACAAAATATTATCGCCATTTAATTGTCCATTTTTATAATTTGCATCTTGAACCAAAACGCTATCTTTTGTATACCTTCTAAAATAACCATTTTTTTTTCCGTGAATATTTATAGTTTCTAATTCCAAAATTCCATTATCGTAATAGCTTTTAAAATTACCACTCATTTCTCCATCTAAATAGGTCGTAACGGTACGTAAAATTCCGTTTTGATAAAATGTTTTTTCTTCTCCATTTGGTTTGTTTCTCTCAAAAACAACTGCTCTTTTCAGTTGTCCATCTTGATAAAACTCTTCTACTAGACCGTTTATTTTGTCTAATTCAAAAGGCGTTTCTGCTTTCAGTTTTCCATCTGGATAAAATGTTTTGATAATTCCATTTAAGTGATCGTTTTGATAATTTGCTTCCTGAACGATGATTTGTTTTTCATTATATACTTTCGCATTTCCGTTTCTTTTATCGTCTTTACAAGCATATTCTGCCATCAAACCACCTTCGTAATAGTATTCCTTAAATATTCCATCTTTTTTTCCCTCTTTATACGAACCCACTAATTTTTCTTTTCCATTGGGATAATATTCAATTGCTCTACCTTGTATTTCGCCTTCTTCAAAATTTGCGATAGATTTCAGTTCGCCCGTAACGTGAAAAAGCCTATATTCTCCATCTACATTTGTACTGTCATTTCCAGTAAAATAATATTCTGCTTTCAAAATAGTATTGTCCATATCATAATAAGTACGAACTACTTTTCTTCCATTTTGGTTAGCAGATTTAAGACGTTCATTTTCAGTCGTTTGTGCAGAAGCTGAAAGCTGTGCAAAAACGCCAAAAGGAAAAATGTATAAAATTATAAAGGCTAAAAAATAAGGGATTTTGTGTTTCATTATAGTTTTTATATTGCTTTTCATAGATAGGTTTGCTTTTATTATTTATTGGTGTTTTTATTTCTTTTTACTCAATTATTTGTTTTTCTAAACTTTTACAATCAAAACGCTTGATTGAAACGCTTATTGCAGCCAAATTTGTATCAAAGCCATTATTTTTTCTTAAATAGAGGTTTATAATTAACGTAAATTGCGTATCACAGACTTCCTAGTCTGTGGAAATTGCGTAAAAGTTTATTTCAAGTAAAAAAACTATTCAGACTAGGAAGTCTGAAATACTTGTAGTCCACAATTTAATTACTACATATTCCAAAAATATACCAACCTTACACAAACAAAAAAATGTTTTTTAGATTCTTATAGAAGATTGATTAAAAAATGGCTATTTTCGCCTATCATAACGTAGCTGACAGTTTAACTTCGTTGAGGGCTAAAGCCGTTTCAACTGTCAGAAAACACAACCTTTATAGTGATGCTCAAAAAGTATCAGAAAAACCCAGCTTTTATAATGACACTTGGAAAGTGTCAGCTACTCAAATACAAAAAAACTCTATGCTTGACCGTAAAACAGCTCCTAATTTTCAACTTATTACTGAACATAAACTACCAGAGATTGATACCAAAGAATTAAAAAATGGTATTTCTTTTCATCAATTAATTACTAAAAATCAACCTGTTTTAGGACTTCAGATTGCTTTTGAAACAGGAAGATGTCAAGAAAATAAAACGGGTGAAGCTTCTTTTATGGCAAAAATGTTGTTGGAAGGAACAACTACACACACAGGAAAACAAATTGCTGATAAAATTTCATTTTACGGTGCTTCCATTAATATAGATTCTGGAAATGATTTTACGATTGTTTCTTTTTATACATTAGGAAAGCATTTGGAGCATCTTTTACCTTTATTAAAGGAGATTTTGCAAGAACCAACTTTTCCACAATCAGAATTAGATAACTTAAAAAATCGTTCGGTTCAAAACCTAAAAATTCAAGAAGAACGAACAGCCTATCTTGCTACTGTAAAATTAAAAGAAGAACTTTTTAAGCAAAACCACCCTTACGCTACTTCTGCAAGTGAAGACACTATTAGAGCAGTCCAAAAACAGGACATTGTAGATTTTTATGAGAATAATATAAAATCAAATGCTTTTGAATCCTATTTAGTAGGAGATATTGATGAACATTCGGAAAAACTAATTACAGATTTTATTGAGAGTTTTGAAGTAGATGAAAGTAAAAAAGAAAAATCTGTTTTAGAAAACCCTGCTAATCAAGTTACCAAAATTTATGAACAAGTAGAGGGAAGCGTACAAACTTCTATTCGAATTGGAAGACTCCTTTTTAATCAAAAACACCCAGATTATGCAGCTTTTAAGGTAATGAATATGATTTTGGGAGGATATTTTGGTTCAAGGTTGATGCAAAATATTAGAGAAGATAAAGGATATACTTACGGAATCTCATCACGAAATGCAGCCATGAAAAATGGTTCTTATTTCGTGATTGGTACAGATGTAAAAAAAGAAATATATCAAGATGCCGTTAATGAGATTTATAAAGAAATAGAAAAATTAAAAAATGAACCTGTTACGGAAGATGAATTGGAGAATGTCAAAAATTATATGAGTGGAAATTTTTTGGCTTCCCTCTCAACAGCTTTTGCAGTAATGGACAAAATGCAAGATATTCATTTGTATAATCTTGATGAAGAATATTACAATAATTATATTACCAAGCTTAGAAAAGTAACTATAGAAGACGTACAAAAAATAGCAAAGAAATATTTAGTAGATTTGACAGAAGTTTGTATAGGTTGAAACTAATTTAGAATTTAGAAGTCAGAATTTAGATTTATATAATTTAATTTTAACTTCTAAAATCTAACTTCTAAATTTATTTAAAATGAAATTCTATAAATATCAAGGAACAGGAAATGATTTTATTATGATTGATAATCGTGATAATTCGTTTTCTGAAAAGCAAAAAAAAGATAAAAATTTTATCAAAAACCTCTGTCATCGTCGTTTTGGAATTGGTGCTGACGGACTTATTTTGATAGAAAATTCTGAGAATAAAAAAGTAGATTTCGTAATGGTTTACTTCAATTCTGATGGAAAACTAGGTTCAATGTGTGGAAATGGTGGACGTTGTGCTGTCGCTTTTGCACATTCTTTAGGAGTTTTTGAAGGAAATAAAACTACTTTTATGGCTTTTGATGGACTTCATTTTGCTAAAATTGCAAATAAAAAAAACCAAGAAAATCAAGAGAAACAAACTAGTACAGAAGTAGAACTTCAAATGAACGATATTTCGGAAATTGAAACAAATATTAATGCCAACGATAAAGCAAAAAATGATTATTATCTAAATACAGGTTCTCCTCATTATGTTCGTTTTTTAAATGAAGTAACAACTCAAAAAAAATTAGAAGATTATAATGTTGTAGAAGAAGGAAAAAAAATTAGATACAATGAAAGATTTAAAAAAGAAGGTACAAATGTTAATTTTGTGGCAAATAATACAAGAAATGCAAATAATTCAGAAAAAAATAGCATTTTTGTAAGAACTTACGAACGTGGCGTCGAAGATGAAACGCTCTCTTGTGGAACTGGTGTAACGGCTTGTGCTATTGCTTATTCTTTACACAATAAAGAACTGAATACTAATTTAGTAAATATCAAGACTTTAGGTGGAAATTTGAAAGTGCGTTTTGAGTATCTTAATGACAAGACAAGACAAAATTCCGAACACAATTTTACAAATATTTTTCTGATAGGAGCTGCAACAGCAGTTTTTGAAGGGAATTTTTAATTTTATTTTAGTATATAGCTCGTGAGGACACGAGCAATGGTAAGATTATTTTTTTTGACTAAAAAATGTAATTAATTTTACAAATAATATTTTATACATAAGTAATATATGACCGACCGTTGCTCGTGTCCTCACGAGCGACCAGTAAATAAAAATAACTCTAAAATATGAATCTCAAAAACCAATCTCAAAAAGGTAATTCTATCAAGCTCTTTGCAGCTTTAGTTTTACTTTTTGCCTTTTTCACAGGTTGCTCGTCTGTGTATCAAAAAGCAGAATCCGAATTTGATAGAGCAGCGTATAACAAAGCAATTACGCTTTATCAGTCTTATTTAGCCAAAAATCCAGCAAAGGCAGCCGAAGTAAATTACAAAATTGCTGAATCCTACAGACGCTCAAACCGTTTGCAAATGGCACTTCCTTATTACACCAAAACAAAGGACGCAGGAACAGACAAACTGACAGCAGGCGACCGTGATACACTCCGATATTACACAGCAGAAGCCTTGAAAGTAAATCAAAAATATGCAGAAGCAAAGGCACAGTTTGAAGATTATGTCAAATTAGGCATTAATCAAAAACTAAAAACATTGGCACAAACAGAAATCGACAACTTAGAAAACATTAATCAAATTGCAGAAGCAAACAAATATGTTACTGTTGTTCCCTGTGATGGAATAAATACAGAAAGTTCGGATTTTGCGCCTACAAAATGGATGAACAAACTTGTTTTTTCATCGGATAGAAGAAAAGAAGCCACTTACGAAGGAACAGGACAAGGTTTTTATGATTTGTATAGTTTCGAAACGCCTCAAGATGTAGCAGATACAGCATTGTCTTGTGTAGGAATGGTCAAACTTTGGGGTGGAGAAGTTTTTAATAAAGCAGGAACTCACGACGCTTCGGCTACTTTTTCCCCTAATGGAAATACTGTAATTTTTGCTCGTAGTGGAAATGGTGATAAGAGAGGAGAATCGGACAAAGAAGTTAGTCTTTATACGTCTTCCATTAGTGGTGGAATTTGGTCAGATGCACAACCTCTAAAATATGTAAATAGTGATTATTGGGACGGAACGCCACACATTTCTGAAGACGGACAAACACTTTATTTTTCTTCTAATCGCTCTTCTAGTAAAGGAGGTTTGGATATTTATAAGGCGAGCTATAATGATAGAGACAAAACGTGGTCTAATGTTCAGCGTTTGGGAGATGATATTAATACAGAAGGAAACGAAATGTTTCCTTACATTGATGAGAAAGGACGTTTCTTTTTTGCTTCCGACGGACACGGTGGTCTGGGTGGATTGGATATTTTTGTTCAAGAAGAAATGAAAAATCCTTCAGATATAGATACTACTTCAATGATCAAGAAAATTAGAAATGTAGGTGCGCCAATAAATAGTGCAGGAGATGATTTTGGACTTACTTTTACGGAAAAAGAGGACAAAGGTGGTTATTTTACTTCAAAACGTGAGAATGTTTCGACTATGAAAATGGATAGCACAACTAAAATAGTAGAAACCAACGATGATATTTATCGTTTTCATTTGGATTCGTTGGATATTCGTTTGGTTCGCTATGTTTTGCGTGGAACAGTTGAAGGAATTGATAAAGTAGAAGACACAAGAAGTTTTCTTTCTGGTGTAGAGCTAGATCTGAACTTGGGTACAGAAGAAAATACCAATATTGTAAAAGTTTATACTGATGATAAAGGAAAGTTCTTATTTGATACTTCGCTTGTTATCGGCAAAATGTATGATATTGATGTATCGGCAACAGGTTATTTACCAAAAAATGATAATCCTTTTTCTACTGTTAATCGTGGCTTGGATGTCAAAAAACTGACTCAAATGTACACCCTTGTTTATTTTGATACTGCCTTTGTCTTGACGAAAGACTTTTTCATTACAGGTGGAGGAGAAGGAAAAGATATGTTGCCACCAGAAATTGAGATTTTGTACGAATTAGATAAAGACAGACTTACCCCAGAAGCGAAAGAAAAGCTAGATAATTTTGTTGTTTTCTTGAAAGAATATTTGGCAATGTATCCAGATGCAAAACTTACCATGGGTTCGCATACCGATTCAAGAGGTTCGAATGGGTATAATCAACGCCTTTCTCAACGTCGTGCAAATTCGGCAGTTAGTTATATTATTGAAAAAGGAATTTCTAAAAGTAAAATAAAAGCTGTCGGTTATGGAGAAAATCGTTTGAAAATAGAAAATGCTAAAGATGAAGATGAACACCAACTCAATCGTCGTACTACGGTAGAAGTAGTGAAGTAGTGTTTTGATTTGATTTGAAAATATAATAATCTACAAAGGCATTTCTTGATTGGAATGCCTTTTTTTTAAAATTTTAGGTCAATTATGGATATTTTTGTTAGAACATTATTTTTTATTTTAGCATTCCAAAATTGTACTCCTTCAAAAACTAAAATTGGAAATGATTTTGTTTGTCAAGACAATATAGATTGTTGTGAAAGGCATCAAGAAAATAGAATTTGTTTGGCTACTTTTACTTTTATAACTCCGAAAAATAGTTTTAAGGTAAATGAGAAATTATATTACCAGTATTCAATCGGAAGTGACAGAAATTATTCTACCTCTTTTTACTGTATAGAAAATCAATTTAAGGAAATTGTGTATTATAGAGGAACAACTCATTATTGTAGTTTTTACAAAAACAATGAAGAAGGCAAACAGATAAAAAAATATGTTGTTTCCCAACTATCTCCTATAGAAATTATAAAGGAAGAAGACGTTGAAAAGCTAGAAGGAGAAATTAGAATAGAATAAAACAAAGATAAAAAATCATTGCAACGATTTTCAAAAAATTCACGTCTTAGATACAACCCTTAAAAAAATTAAAAATTTAATTTTACTAATTCATTAACTTACTAATTTATTTAGAGATGAAAAAATACTCGTTACTAACCTATTTCGCATCAAAAAAATTACTCCAAACTTCTTTATTAGGAGTGGTCTTGTTCTGTCTGGCTGCCTGTTCCTATATAGAAGAACCATCAGAACCTGTTTATGAAACACAGTATAGTCCTGTTTATATGAGTCGTCAGGATTTGAATAATTCTGTAAAGTTTGAACCTGCTCGTGTACTCAAAAATACAGGAAAAATATTTATGAAAGGTTCGTATGTTTTTGTAGGAGAACGCTTTGAGGGTGTTCATGTGATTGATAATCGAAATCCAAGAGAACCAAAAAATGTAGGTTTTATTGCTATTTCTGGAAACGTTGATGTAGCTACAAAAGGAAACGTTATGTATGCTGATAATGCCGTGGATTTGGTGGCAATAGACATTTCAAACCTACCAGAAATTAAAGTTTTGAAGCGTTTGGAAGAAAGTTTCCCAGAAGCAAACTTAGTACGTCCACCAGATGGAGGAGAGTTTGAATATAATCCTAGAAAAGGGTATATCGTTAGTTGGACAAAAATCGATTAATTCTACACCTATTTAATGCTTCAATCAAAATAACAAAATAATATAATTTTACACTAGATATGAAAAATACCAATTATATCAAATATAGCAACTATATACTTTTAAGCTTACTTATTCTTTGCTTTACAAGCTGTTACGAAAGTGATTCAGATATTAGTGCTGGTAACGAAATAGCTTCTGTCAACCCTAATGGAAAGGGAGGTTCACTCGCTCGTTTTACAGTTGTGGGCGACAAACTATACACTATAGACAACGACCAAATGAGAATTTTTGATGTTCAGAACAATACAGATCCTAATTTTGAGCAGACTGTAGAATTAAGAAACTCTGGTGTTGAAACGGTTTTTCCTTACAACAATCATTTGTATCTAGGAACGCAAACAGGAATGTTGATTTATGACATTTCAAATCCTTCTGCGCCTCGTTATGTATCTACATACGAACACGTTCAGGCTTGCGACCCTGTTGTGGTGCAAGGAAACTATGCGTATGTAACAGTGCGTTCAGGAACAAACTGTTGAAACACGTTTAATATAGATCAACTTGAAGTAATCGATGTAAGTAATCCTGTTAATCCTGTTGCAGTAAATCAGTATCAATTAGAAAATCCTTATGGATTAGGAATTGATAACAATTTGCTTTTTGTGTGTGATGGAAGTGCTGGTTTGAAGGTTTTTGATGTTACTTTTACACCTGACCAAGTTCAGCTTTTGCACCAATTTGGAGATATAAAAGCGAAAGATGTAATTCCTTTCAATGGTTTGCTTTTGCTTATTGCTGACGAAGGTTTTTTTCAATATAAGTACAAGCCATCTGGAGAAATGGAATTATTAAGTCTTATAGCAGTAGAAAAGTAATAGTTTTTTATATAAATAATCAAAGTTATTAAATCTTGTTTTTTCTATTCTATCAAAAAATGGACAGAAAAGGCAAGATTTTTTTGTGTATTGTTATTTTATGTTCTTATTCGTAGGATTTATATAGTATGTCATTGAAAAACACAACAAAATCTACTACATATTGATAAAAATTTAATGAAATTGGTTTAAATATTGTTTTACAAGAATTAGAAATACAAAGTTTCTTAAAAAGTACAATCAAAAACTAAAACAGCCTATACTACTATTTACATAAATTGACATTATTTCAACTCTACTATTTACTTCAGTTATTTACTTGATTTATATTTTTATGCAAAAGAAAGGTTTTTTTGGTGTTACTAGACGTTCTGATTTTATCAAACGTTTATATGTTTTGTTTTATTCTTCTATTTCTGCTCCTCTTATTCTTTTTGTTTTTGGGTTGAGTCGTTATCAAAAACCAAACAGTTATGCTTCTCCTTATGTGATTTTTCCAGAATGGTTTGTTTGGTTACTAGCTATTTCTTGTATTGGTATAGCTTTTTTAGGTATTTTATTATATAAAAGACGAATTTCGGATGCTCGTGCGCAAGTTCTTTTGCGTTGGAAAGTTTAGCGTTTTCTTCGTGCTATAAGTTATAAATATACACTTCCTGCTTTTTCAGGTGTAATTGCAGCATTAGGTTATTATATGACTGGGCGAACAGAATTTGCTCTTGCCGTGATGAGTATCCTTACTTTGTTTCTCTTACAACATCCGACTCCGAAGAAAGCGTGTAAAGAATTATTACTTCAAAACGATGAAATTTCTCTTTTTAGAAGTAAGCAAACGTGGGCATAAATTATTTCTAACAAATCGTTAGAGTTTAGTGGCTTGTATTTCTACAAACAAACTAGTGGGTTTAGTTTCTTTGAAAAAAACAGCTTTTATACAACCTTAAATTTTGAGTTGTTAAACTTGAAAACGTTTTCTACTAAATTTTTGGAAAAGCTATCTTTTCTTATTGACAAGATTATTCTGTTATTTCGGTTGATTTTTTATTATCTTCTTCCTTCAAACTTTCTAGCTGCTCTTTTTTGTAGTTTTTCATATAGTCACTAAGTATTGGATAGGTAAAAACAGAAAGAAGTAACAAGCCTGTTCCGATATAAAAACCTGTATTCATTACCGTTTCTTGAAAAAGCAAAATAGCAGCAGCCGTTCCATAAACTGGATTTAGATTACTGACCAAAGCCACCGTAAAAGGAGGAATGGACTTCATAATACTTATAAAAATAGAATAGACATAAATTGAAAAAACAAAAGCAAGACCCAAAATAAGCATATAATCAGTAGAACTTGCCTCAAATTGAAGTGATTCTCCCTTTGGAACTAGAAAGAAGTAATAATAAAAAGGAAGAAATATAGTCGTGCTAATAAGTGCGCCACCCATTTGATAAAAAGTAACGACATAGGCATCGTGTTGATGTGCTAATTTTGCATTATAAATGGTCAGTAATGCGCCAAAAATAGCTCCTATAATACCAACGGCAAGTCCCCAACCATAATCAAAATCAGAATTAAAGATAATATAAATACCCAAAATAGCATTCATCCCGACCAAAACTTGAAACGGACGACTTTTGCGTTTTGATAAAAGTGGATCTAAAAAACTAATCCAGAGTGAAGTAGTCGCCATTCCGACCAAACAAACAGAAGCTGTTGATATTTTAGCAGAGATAAAAGTAAGTCCCCAATATAGAAAAACTAATATTCCAGAACCCAACATATTCAAAACAGCTTTTCGTGTAAACAAACGTGGAGAAATTCGTTTGTTCATCAAGACCAATAACATAAAAAAAGCTGATAGAGTACGCAGAAAAAGTAGTTCGATAGCAGGCATATCAATCAAAAGTACTATGGAGGGAATAAAACTACTCAATAATACAATCATGTGAAGCATGACATACGTGCGTACATTAGAAGACATCAAAATTTCTAATTAAGGGTGCATAAACGTAGAGATAAATAAATGAATGAACAGGTAAAATAAAAAATCTGTTCTATCTAACTCTGTAAGATTTATAAAGATAATTAATTTTGGCTAATTTAATTAACCGATTTTACTACACTAAGTCATTTATCAACTATAAATCTCTGCAAAATACATACTCTAATTCAAAACTCCAATAAAAATAATAGGTAATCAACACTTTAATTACACTATGAATTAAAAATACTCCACTAAATCACCTTCTGTTTAATATTATCAATTAGTCGTTCCTTAATCTACTCAGTTCCTTAAACAAATCTTCCTCCTTATCACTCAGTTTTGTAGGAATTTCTATTCGCAGTTTGATAAACATATTACCAAACTTATCAGACTTTCCATATACAGGCATTCCTAGATTTTTCAACCTTAATTTCTGTCCATTTTGCGCTCCTTTTGGTATCGGAATACTTATCGGATTTCCTTTTATAGTTGGTATTTGTACCTTTCCACCCAAAACAGCAGCATACAAACCTACCTTTATAGTACAATACAAATCATCTCCTCTTCTTTCAAAAGTTGGATGTTTTTCTACCTTTACATTTATATATAAGTCTCCACTTTGCCCATTTGCACCCTTTTCGCCTTTTCCTTTTAATCTTAATTTCTTGCCATCATCTGTTCCTGCTTTTATGTTTATACGAAGTTGTTGTTTGTTTACACTAATTGTACGTGTAGTTCCAAAATAGGCTTCTTGAAGGGTAATACTCATTTCAGCTTCCAAATCTCGTCCTGCCGATTGAGCCGAACCAAAACCACTTGCGCCCTGCTTTCCAAACATTTGATCAAAGAAAGAACTAAATCCTCCTTGTCCAAAAGCATCGTCAAAGTTGGTTTCGTATTGTGCATATCCTCCACCATTACTGTTTCTATTTCCACTAAAATCATATTGTCCAGCACCAGCACCTTGATATTTCTCGTAATCTTTACCGTGTTGGTCGTATTTTTTGCGTTTCTCTGGGTCTTTTAAGGTCTCGTAGGCTTCATTTATGTCTTTAAATTTTTTCTCGGCATCTGGTTTATCTATATTTTTATCTGGATGGTATTGTACAGCGAGCTTGCGAAATGCTTTTTTTATTTCGTCGGCTGAAGCCGTTTTTGTTATTCCTAATGTATTGTAATAATCCATAATTGATTTTCTATTTTTATCTAATTCTTGTCTGAAAAATGTAATGAATTTCTACTTGAAAGTAAACAACCGTCGTTGAGGTTCAAATGAAACCGTCAACGAGGTTTGAAGTGAGATTAATCAATCTTTACTTTTCTAATTTCTGATTGTGATTCTGGTTTTATGAATGGCAAAATTATTTCCAAAATTCCGTCCTCATATTTTGCTGCCACTTTGTCCGTATTTACATGAGAAGGAAGCGAAAAAGTACGTTTAAACTGCGAAAAGCTATATTCTCTACGAGTAAATTTCTTTCCTGTAGAAGCAGTTGTTTCGTGTCCTTTATTTGCCGAAATGGTTAGATTTCCTTCTGAAAGATCAATTTCGAAATCATCTTTTTTTAGTCCAGGAGCTGCAAGTTGAACACAATATGAATTTTCAGTTTCCGAAACATTTACAGCAGGACGGCTAATGACCATCTGATTGGTAAGGTATTCGTTGGCTTGTCCGACAAGATTATCGATGAGTTGAAGTGGGTTTTTGTATTCCATAATTGTATTATTTTAAAGATGCATGTTGTTGGTGTCGCTTTGCTAAAACACCAACAACGGTAACATGTGGCTGGTATCGCTTCGCTAAAACACCAACAACGGCAATGGTTTTGGTTAATGAAAAGGTAAATTTTGTGATAATTATACTAATAAACGAAATAAAAATCATAAAAACAGAATTGCAAAATAATTAATACCTTTGAATAAACATTATCACGGTTAATTTAGTAATGTTCATTTTTCCATAACGATAGGTTTGCAAACCTATCGTTATGGAAAAATAAGACTGTTTTGATTTTCTATAACAATTGATTATTAGACCTGTAGATGACCGTGATAACGTTTAATAAAGTAAAACTGAATTACAAATTGAATTCTATCCAAAAAATGAAAATTTTATCCATTCCTACAAAAAAAGTATTTGCCTTACTCTCTCTATTCCTTTGTTTATCTATTTATCAAACTGCTTTTTGTCAAGATTTGTTATTAAATCCTACTCCAAAACGAGAATTTAGAGGTGTTTGGATTGCTAGTGTAGCAAATATAGACTTTCCTTCCAAATCAAATTTAGGCTCAAAGGCACAACGAGAAGAATTTATAGATTTAGTAAATATCCATTCTCAAAGCAATTTGAATGCGCTTATCGTTCAAGTCAGACCTTCTGGAGACGCGCTTTATCCCTCTGTTCGTGAGCCGTGGTCGCCTGTTTTGACTGGAAAAACTGGACAAATGCCAATGCCTTTTTACGACCCTTTGGCTTTTATGATTGAAGAAACACACAAAAAAGCAATGGAGTTTCATGCATGGTTTAATCCCTTTCGTGCCGTTATTAGTCTGTCTCAAAAAATAGATTTGCCAGCCAATCATATCACAAAATTACACCCTGAATGGTTTATGCAAGCAGGAAATAGTTTGGTTTTTAATCCAGGAGAACCTGATGCAAGGGAGTTTGTAAAAGAAATTATTATTGAAGTCGTGATGCGTTATGATATTGATGGCGTTCATTTGGACGATTATTTTTATCCTTATCCAGATACAGGATTTTATGATGATAAAGAAACATTCAAAAAATACGGAACAGGGTTTTCAAGCATTGAAGAATGGCGAAGAGATAATATTAATACATTTATCAAAGAAACGGCTTTAGCTATCAAAAATATTAAACCGTATATTAAATTTGGAATTAGTCCGTGTGCTGTTTGGCGAAATCAAAGTAAGGACAAGTTAGGTTCGGACACAAAAGGAATTTCGGCTTACGATGATTTGCATGCTGATACTCGTCTCTGGTTGCAACGTGGTTGGATTGATTATCTAGCTCCACAAGTTTATTTTAGCACAAAATCAAGTGCTGTTCCTTATCAAACGATGTCAAATTGGTGGCAAGAGAATAGTTTTGGAAGACATATTTACATTGGTCATGCTGTTTATAAAATCCAAAATGATAAATATGATGAACGTTGGAATAATCCTGCTGAAATGGGCGATCAAATTAGGATTATGAGAGGGCGAACAGGAATGGCATCTGGAAGTATTTTTTATCGTTCTCGTTTTCTGCAAGATAATCCTGCACATGTTCAAGATTCTTTACGAGCTAATTATTATCGTTTCAAAGCTCTACCTCCTGTCTTGACTTGGATTGACAAAACTCCACCACCTCCTCCTATGAATCTTACTATTTCAGGTTCTAGAAAAGGAGCAGTTCTGCACTGGCAAGCACAAGAAACGTCTGATCCTTTTGATGCGCCTACTTATTTTATCGTCTATCGTTTTGAAGATGGAAAAGAAATTGACATTCAAAATCCTGAAAACATTGCAGCTATTCTGCGACAAAAAGAATGTTTTTATATCGATCCTAATGTTCGTAAAAACTGTAAATATACGTATCTGGTTACGGCAGTTGATAGATTACATAATGAAAGTATTCCTACACAATCAGATTTGTTTAAGTACAAAAAGCGTTATTTGAAACAGTAATGTGAAATAATAATGATACGATTTTTTGTATTTTTACTAAAGAATAAACAAAGACAAACTAAATTGAATACTATGAAAAAATTACCAATCGGAATTCAAGATTTTGAAAAGCTACGTACAAATGGCTTCATGTATATCAACAAAACAGAAAGAATTTTTGATTTAGTTGATGGTGCAGGATATTATTTTCTTTCTCGTCCTCGTCGTTTTGGCAAGTCTTTACTTATCAATACTTTAAAGGAGATTTTTTCTGGAAAGAAAGAACTTTTCAAAGATTTATGGATACAAGATAAAATTGAATGGAAAAAATATCCTATTATCCATTTAGATTTCTCTAAGGCAGATTACAAGAGTATAGGCTTAGAACGAGCAATTAGTGAAAGAATGAAAAGTATTGCTCTTTCTTATAAGGTTGAGTTAGAGAAGGATAATTTTTCTAGTCAGTTGGAGGAATTAATTCTTAAATTAAATGAAAAATTCAATGAACGAGTTGTTTTGTTAGTTGATGAATACGACAAACCTATTATTGATTTTTTAGGGAAAGATGAAATCCATATTGCAGAAAAAAATAGAAATATTATGAAAACATTTCATTCTCCTATAAAAGGATTAGATGCTCATTTGCGTTTTTTCTTTTTGACTGGCGTTTCAAAATTTAGTAAAGTGTCTATTTTTTCAGATTTGAATAATCTAAATGACATAAGTCTGGGAAATAACTTTGCTGATTTATTAGGTTATACAGAGAAAGAAGTTTTGTATAATTTTGCTGATTACATTAAAGTTACAGCTAAAAATAATGATACTTCAGAAGAAGAGTTAATACAAGAAATGCGTTCGTGGTACAATGGCTATAATTTTGATGGAACAGAAAAAGTATATAATCCATTTTCTGTGCTTAATTTTTTTGAAAAACAAAAATTTAGTAATTACTGGTTTGAAACAGGTACACCTACTTTTTTGGTAAAGCTAATCGCTCAAGGTGGATATTATGACATGCAAAACATAGAAACTAATCTGGATTCTTTAGGAAAATTTGAAATTAATGATTTGAGTCCGATTGCAATGTTATTTCAAACAGGCTATTTGACTTTAAAAGAACATTTAGTTTTTGATATGTATCGTTTAGATTATCCAAACAAAGAAGTTGCAAATTCATTGCAACAATTACTTTTAGCAGAATATACTCAAAAATTTACTACTCAAACTTCAAATCTGTTGTATCAACTGAAGGTAAGTTTTGATAAAAATGAGCTTGATAAAGTTTTTGTTCATCTCAATTCTCTCTTTGCCAGTATTCCACATCAGATTTTTGAAGACAAAATGGAAAGCTACTATCAGAGTATTATTTATCTGACTTTCAAACTTTTAGGGTATTATACACAGGCAGAAGTTAGCACTTCGGAAGGTAGAATCAATGCACTTGTACAAAATGACAACTACATTTATATTTTAGAATTCAAGATAAGAAAATCAGGGAATACAGCCAAAAATGCAATCAAACAGATAAAAGAAAAGAATTACGCAGAAAAATACAAGGCTGAAAAACAAAATGGAAAAGAAATTTACATAATTGGTGTGGCCTGTAATGAAAAAACAATTACAGATTATTTGATAGAAAAAATATAGCATTCCTATTTCAATGAACGTTATCACGATTATTTACAGGTTTAGCAGTAAGTTATCTAAAATAGAAATAGGCATATTTTTCCATAGCAACAGGTTTGCAAACCTGTTGTTATGGAAAAACGAACAGTACCAAATTAAACGTGATAACCTTTAATATAGCAATCTGATTCATCAAATTAAATTATGAATTATTTAAAAATAGTAGAAATTATCTTCGGAATAATTGTCGTTTTAAGTGCTTTGAGTGTGTGGTATCAAAGAGAAGTCGTAAAATCAGCTTTTTCTTTTCTGGCTGCTATGCTTGGAGTAGCTGCTCTTTTTGTTTTGGAAGGAGCAGATTTTGTGGCTGCAACGCATTTGGCTATTTATGTAGGTGGAGTTGTGGTCTTGCTTTTATTCGGAATTATGTTTGTTCATAAAATGTCTGATGAAAAAATCATTTCCGACAAACAGTACAAACTTTCTGGAATATCGCTTTCTATCTTATTTACTTTACTGATTTCAAGCTGGATTTTTAGGAGTAATTTAACTGATTTTATTCCAAACAAAAACACTTCATCAAATGCAGATTCTTCTACACTTGATCAAATTGCTCGTTTGTTCTTGACAGATTACATTTTGTTTTTTGAGTTAGGTGGAATTTTATTGACTATTGCACTTCTTGGAGTGGCTGTTTTGGTAAGAAAAGAAAAGTAAAAATATAAGGTTGCACTATTTTCATTACATTTCAATAAAAATGCAATCGGAATAGATTACTTTTTTTGTATCAAATTCTATTTTTTTGAGTTTATCAAAAGAAAAATGCTTTAAATAATTTTCTATAATGGGTTGTATAAAATCAATTTCAGATTTGAGTTTCTGGTGCTTTCCTTCCTTTTCACACAAAATCAAAAACAATCTGTTTTGTAAGTGAAACCGTTTTTGTTTTGATTGATTGTCATAAAGCCATCCCAATAAATCAGCAGGATTTTCTCTAGCAAATTTCATACTTTTAGTATATCCTTTTGGAAAAACACTTGTTTTGTGGTCAAACGGAATTTCATCAATCCAAAAATCTATAAATTGATGATAAGGGTCAGAATGAGGTTTTACATTCGGATAACTACAAAAAATAGCTTCAATTCCTTTAGCAGACCAGAAATTATACCAACGATTAAGAGCATAAATTCTCAACTCTTCAAAATTACTTTCTTTATCAAAACGAATTTTTATTTCACTTTCTAATGTCTGAAAATGCCTTACTTTGTAAATAAAATTAGTTTGTTTATCCCAGTTATTAGTTTGTTTTCTTCCCCAGTTTTCGATAAATGGATAACATTTTTTGAGTTGAATTTCCAGTCGTTTTAGATTCAATGTTTCCATAAAATAAGACATAATTGATTTAACATTTTAATCTACTAAAATAACAAAAAAAGCCTCTTTTCAAAAATTTTGAAAAAAGGCTAAATTTAATGCTACAAGAAAAAACATAAATTACATCTTTTCAGCATATAATTTTAAATATTCGTTTGCTTCTTCCAACAAACGCTCTGCATCAGATTCTCTTACAGAATATTCCGTTTCATTCGTATTATTGATTTCGTGAACAGGCATTCCTTCATTGAAATAATACAATTTATTCAATTCAGCTTTCTCTTTTCCTGCTTCTCCTGTTCCGTCGTCTTCAATAACTGCAAGAATAAGATTTCCGTTTTCAAAATAAAATTCTTCTGTACGCTTTGAAATTTTGTCATACGCATACGTTTTTACACGTATAACTTGTCCATTATCGACATAAAAATGAATTTTTTCCCACTTTTGTTTGAGTTGTTCTCTTAGCTCTGCTGTTTTGAGTTCTGTTGGTTTTATTTCTTTAATTTTAGTTTCGATTTCTGCTTTTTGAGCATCGATTTTTGTTACTAATTCTTGTTTATGCTCTTCGCTCATCTCTGTTTCTTCTACTTCCACAACTGGAGTTTCTACAACAGTTGTTGTATCGGTTGGAGTGTCAGTTGTTTTTTTTGTATTATCACAAGAAGACAATAGGGCAGTCAGAACAAGACCACTTAAAATAATTTTTTTCATGATTTGAAAACTTTAAAATACATTAGAGAGTAAATAAAGCGCAAAGCTACACATTTTTGTTTTTCTGAAAAAGAATTTTGTTTAACTTTCATATCATTTTTTCGTTAATTCATTACAGTTTCTATTCTACATTTACAAACAACTATGCACGTTCATAAAATAGAAAGCGAAAAACACAAAGATTTTTTATTGCAGAATAGAATAGACCCCATTACAGGAGATTTGATTGTGGAAAACGATGAAGTAGTTTTTTGTGCGAGTTGTAAATCGGTTTTTTTATTAGATACGTGGATTTATTTAGATGAGAAACATTGCGAGCAGTATGAAACGTTAGAAGATTTTCCTTCTGCTTCTGTTATTCATTTGAAACAAGCCGAAGAAACAATTTTGTTTTATCAATCTTTATCAAATAAAGCTAGTAATAATTCAAACATTCCCAAAAAAGCAAAAAGGAAGCCTTGGAATCATAGGCAAATTAAGATTTCAAAATTTCAAAATTTTTTTCATCATCCTCTACTCAAGATTATAAAAGTTGGACTTTGGGCAGTAGGATTAGCTTTGTTTTTTACTTTTAAATCTCCTTTTATATTAGGAGCATTTTTGTTGAGCTTTGTTTTAGAAATAATTGAAGCTCTTCACAATCATTATTTTGGAAAAAAATCAAAGTCGGTATATAACCTATTTAAAAGTAATACATTCTATCTTACTAGAAAATCGATTGGTTTTACAGAACCCTACGGAATAAATAGTTATACTTTAGAGATAGAAAATATTGATAAGATTTTCTTTGATGAAAATAGATATTTAAATTCAATATATTGTATAATCTATTATAAAAAAGATGGAAAAAATAAAGAATTAGATTTTAGTTTGCCACAAGAGGTTTTTCAAAACTTGACTTCTCTTATTGATTCTCTAAAATTAGCAACTGGTTCTACTCAACTTCCTATACACATAAAAAGCAGGTCGAAAAACATGAGTTCTCATATCAAGAGATTAATTATTGAAGGAAATACGAACTTTATGCTTAAAGATTTGAGCTAGGACATGATTCTAATGTAAAACAAAATTCCTACTAAAAAAACACCTACGAATGAAACTATTCTTATCAACTCTACTAGTATTCTCTATCTTTTCTTCTACTTCTTTCGCTCAAAAAGCCAGAGTTTTATTAGCTTATAATGCCTTCAATTCTGATAAAGATACGCTGCAAATAGGCGATACAGTTTCCTATAATTCTGAAAACCTAAATGGTAAAGAGAACGAACTTATTTTTTTAAAGGAAAATGCGTATTTAGCTTTAATGAATGAAAACGGAAGTATTTTGGAATGGAAAAATAAAGAAACAGGAAATTATAAAATTGAATTTGATGAAAGTGATACTACTTTTAATGCTGTTAGAAAGTATATAGTAAGAGGTTCTGTTCTTGATAGAATGTATAAAAATAGAGATGATAAAAAATATATGTATTTAGGAATGAGTGGAACACATATAACTCGTTGTTTCCCTAAGGAAATTAGAATTTTAGCGCAACCCAAAAGCACATACCTAAGAGATAGTCTAAAAATTTTTGCAAGAATTTTAGAATATTCGCTTAGAGAGGAAGAAGAAATGAAGCCTAATACTTTAGAGATAGAAATTAAAGATATGAGAAATAGCCTAATCACAACTCATAAGCTAGATACGAATTTCTTTGTCTTTAATTGGAATAATCTACCAAATTATAAAAAAACCATTATTACAAAGCAAAAAGTAAAGGGAAAATTGAGAAAACAAAACATAAAAGAAGAAATAATTTCAAAACCCTCATCATTAGTGATATATAGTTTTTCTATACAAACTAATAAGGGTAGAAAAATAGAAAGTTATGCGTGTGTTTTAGCAGAAGCAAAACAACCTGTTTCATATCAAGAAAATTACTTTCAGAGCAAAGAACAAACAACTATTGGAGTATTTCTACAATTCTTATATTCTTGTAAAGAATCTGATTTGAATATTTACTCCTGTCAATTATATCACGATTTTTTAGAGCAGATGCCAAAAGAAGCTCATTCTATTGTTCCAACATGGAAAGAGTTTAAAGAAAATTATCAAATAGGTTATTAAAAAATTATCCTTTACCTATCACTTCAAAAAATCAAAATAATTTTGTATCTTTGTGCTTTGAAAAAACGGCTTACTTTTGGTGGTAAGTTATTCATATTCAATAGTTTAATCAACCGAATTATTCTCAAAAAATGTTTCATTCATACTTGTAATAAAAACATTTTCAATAATAAATATAAATTCCTTCTATGTTAGATGTTTCAAATTTAGGCTTACAGTTTGGTAAGCGTGTTTTATTTGATGAAGTAAATTTAAAATTCACTAACGGCAACTGTTATGGTGTCATTGGTGCAAATGGAGCAGGAAAATCAACTTTCTTAAAGATTATTTCTGGAGAAATTGACCCAACTCGTGGTAGCTATTCTATGCAACCAGGTGCTCGTATGGCAGTTTTGAAACAAAATCACTTCGAATACGATGAGATTCCTGTTCTGCATACTGTTTTGATGGGACACCGTCCGTTGTGGGATATTATGCAAGCAAAAGATGCCATTTATCAAAAGCCAGATTTTTCGGAAGAAGACGGAAACAAGGCTGCCGAATTAGAAGCAAAATTTGCAGAAATGGACGGCTGGAATGCTGAAAGTGATGCAGCAAACCTTTTGAGTGGCTTAGGAATCACAGAAGACAAGCATTATAAATTAGTGAATGAATTAGACGGAACAGAAAAAGTACGTGTTCTTTTAGCGCAAGCTCTTTTTGGAAATCCTGATGTGCTTTTATTAGATGAGCCTACCAATGATTTGGACATTGAAACGGTAATGTGGCTAGAGGATTTTTTGGCTAATTTCAAAAATACAGTAATTGTGGTTTCTCACGACAGACACTTTTTAGATACCGTTTGTACGCATATTGTAGATATTGATTTTGCAAAAATTCAGATGCACACAGGAAACTATACATTTTGGTACGAATCAAGTCAGCTTGCACTTCGCCAAAGAAATGATAGAAATAAGAAAGCAGAAGATAAAAAGAAAGAATTACAAGAATTTATTGCTCGTTTTTCTGCCAATGTTGCTAAATCTGGTCAGGCGACTAGTCGTAAAAAGATGATTGAAAAGCTCAACATTGAAGACATTCAACCTTCTACTCGTAAATATCCTGCTATTATTTTTGATCAAGAAAGAGAAGCTGGAGATATTATTTTAGAAATCGAAAAACTTTCAAAAACGTCTGCTGATGGAGAACGCCTTTTTCACGATATTAATTTATCGATAAATAAAGGAGATAAAGTAGCTGTTTTGTCAAAGAATAGTTTGGCTGTTACTCAATTTTTTCAAATTTTGGCTGGCGAAATAAAACCAGACCAAGGAAGCGTAAAATGGGGTGTAACGATTACTCCGACCTATTTACCAAACGAAAATCACGACTATTTTACAGATAATTTGAACCTTGTCGATTGGCTTCGTCAATATACAAAAACAGAAGAAGAGAGAGATGAAACTTTTGTTCGTGGCTTTTTGGGTAGAATGTTATTTTCTGGAGAAGAGGCTCTGAAATCTTCAAATGTTCTTTCTGGTGGCGAAAAAGTGCGTTGTATGCTTTCAAGAATGATGTTGCAGCGTGGAAATGCTTTGATTTTAGATGAGCCTACAAATCACTTGGATTTGGAATCGATTACAGCATTTAATAATGGTTTGAAGAGTTTTAAAGGAAGTGTTCTTTTTACTTCTCATGACCACGAATTTACAGAAACGGTTGCAAATCGTATTATCGAAATTACTCCTAATGGACTTATTGATAAAATGATGACTTACGATGAATATATTACTGATGAATCTGTAAAAGAAACTCGTAAAGCAATGTATCAAGGTGTAAGTGCGAAATAATTTTTTGATTTAATCCTCGTTGACGACGAAGTCTCAACGACGGTTTGACATACAGAAAAATCCCTTATCATTTGATTTGATAAGGGATTTTTTGATTAAAAGTGTTAAAGTAAATTAGTAATTATAACCGTCAACGAGGTTTGAACCGTCGTTGAGGTAATTAGCCATTTACCATTACTCTAACTTTTTCTTCTAACTTACCTTCTTTTTCCCATTCCAAATATTCTTCCATAGAATCAGTTCTGTATTTTTTCTTGTTTTTGGTTTGTTTTTTTATTTTTTTATAAATGACTAACATTCCTTTTACACCAGCTAAATCAGCTTCAAAATCATTACTTTTCGAACCTTCATTTTCCAACAAATAAGTCGTTTTGGCAAACATCATGGCTAAGAGCAAATCTTGTGTATAAGTAAACTTTTTATCAGAAAGCATTTCTCCCTCAATTTTTCCATCAATAGACAAACTCACATGTGGCGCACCTGTTATCCACGCCATCAAATAAGCCTGCAAAATATTTCGAAGCTGAACCGTTGTATTGTCTTCTTCTAAAGGATTGTAATCAAACCAGTTTTTCAAGCCTTTTTCTACTTGAATTTGATGTTCGTAATAATCTTCTTTTGTTTTGAAGGTTTCACTACTAAGAGTTTGCGCTTTAATAAATGAAGAAATACAGAAAAAGAGTAAAAGAAGTAAAATTGTTTTTTTCATACAAATGAGTTTTTTTTGAATTAATAAATAGTATTGAATTTTGTTTATTTTTTAGAATCTTTTCTTAATTTCTTAATCTGCTCAACTGTCAATTCTGTCATTTGAGAAATAATTTTATCTTCGAAACCTGCCAAAATCATTTTTGTAGCAATTTCAATAGTGTTTTCCTGCCTTCCTTCTCGTTTCGCATATTCCTCTGTTTTGGTTATCGTTATTTTGGCAGCTTCTTTATTTTTGGCTTCTGTGCGTTCTTCTGGTGTGAGATTTTCAAAACTTATAAGTTCGATAGCTTTTTTTATTCCTTTATTTTTTAGGTTCAAAGTAGTACGTTCTGGACTATGAATAGATTGATAAATCAAATCTAACCAATCTCTAATTTGTTTTGGCGTTCCTTTATCAGAATGATTTGGATTCAAACAAACAAACTGATGCCCATATAAATCTCTAAATTCTCCCTGCAAAGTTTGTGGATCTAAATTTACTAACAAGACTTCATCTAAAATAGGTTTACCATTTTTTTCATTGAGTTTGTAAGGCATAGTCAAAATTACAATCACATAAACTACTCGTTCTAAAGTATATTCTTTACTGTTTTTTTGCTGTTCGGCAATCAACATTAAAAAATAATGTAAAAAACGATCAAAATGATGGTCATATTCTATTCGCTGAATCTCTATACAAATTCGTTTGTCCTTACTTTCTGCAAAAATATCTAACTCAAAATCTACATAACCAATTTTAGGTTCGAATTTTTTCTCCGTTTCTATTTTATCTACTTCAATTTCAATTCCTAAAATATCACGCACAAAAGCAGTAAAAACTATTTTATTAGTAAATGCTTTTTTGAAAATTACTTCATTGTCTAAATTAGCTAACATAGTTTTATTTATTTCGTAATTCTTTTATTTGTTCAAGAGTTAAACCTGTGTATTTCATAATTTTTTCTATACTTTCATTTTCTTCCAACATTGATTTAGCAATCTCAATAGCCTTTTCCTCTTTCCCTTCTCGCTTCGCATATTCCTCTGTTTTGGTTATCGTTATTTTGGCAGCTTCTTTATTTTTGGCTTCTGTTCGTTCTTCTAGAGTGAGATTTTCAAAACTTATAAGTTCGATAGCTTTTTTTATTCCTTTATTTTTTAGGTTCAGAGTAGTACGTTCTGGACTGTGGATAGATTGATAAATCAAATCTAACCAATCTCTAATTTGTTTTGGCGTTCCTTTATCAGAATGATTTGGATTCAAGCAAACAAACTGATGCCCATACAAATCTCTAAATTCTCCCTGTAAAGTTTGTGGATCTAAATTCACTAACAAGACTTCATCTAAAATAGGTTTACCATTTTTTTCATTGAGTTTGTAAGGCATAGTCAAAATTACAATCACATAAACTACTCGTTCTAAAGTATATTCTTTACTGTTTTTTTGCTGTTCGGCAATCAACATCAAAAAATAATGTAAAAAACGATCAAAATGATGGTCATATTCTACTCGCTGAATCTCTATACAAATTCGTTTGTCCTTACTTTCTGCAAAAATATCTAGCTCAAAATCTACATAACCAATTTTAGGTTCGAATTTTTTCTCCGTTTCTATTTTCTCCACTTCAATTTCAATTCCTAAAATATCACGCACAAAAGCAGTAAAAACTATTTTATTAGTAAATGCTTTTTTGAAAATTACTTCGTTGTCTAAATTAGCTAACATAATTTTATTTTTTAAATGGTTTTCCTTAGTTCTTCAATTTGTTCAAGAGTTAATCCTGTTCCTTTAGATATAATAGAATTATCCAAACCTAATTCAATAAAATTTTTAGCAACATCAAATTTTTCTTCTTGCCTTCCCTCTCGTTTCGCATATTCCTCTGTTTTGGTTATCGTTATTTTGGCAGCTTCTTTATTTTTGGCTTCTGTGCGTTCTTCTAGTGTGAGATTCTCAAAACTTATAAGTTCGATAGCCTTTTTTATTCCTTTATTTTTTAGGTTCAAAGTAGTACGTTCTGGACTATGAATAGATTGATAAATCAAATCTAACCAATCTCTAATCTGTTTTGGTGTTCCTTTATCAGAATGATTTGGATTCAAACAAACAAACTGATGTCCATACAAATTTCTAAATTCTCCCTGCAAAGTTTGTGGATCTAAATTCACTAACAAGACTTCATCTAAAATAGGTTTACCATTTTTTTCGTTGAGTTTATAAGGCATAGTCAAGATTACAATTACATAAACTACTCTTTCTAAAGTATATTCTTTACTGTTTTTCTGCTGTTCGGCAATCAACATCAAAAAATAATGTAAAAAACGATCAAAATGATGGTCATATTCTACTCGCTGAATTTCTACACAAACTCGTTTGTCTTTACTTTCTGCAAAAATATCTAGCTCAAAATCTACATAACCAATTTTAGGTTCAAATTTTTTCTCCGTTTCTATTTTATCTACTTCAATTTCAATTCCTAAAATATCACGCACAAAAGCAGTGAAAACTATTTTATTAGTAAATGCTTTTTTGAAAATTACTTCATTGTCTAAATTAGCTAACATAATTTTATTTTTTAAATAGTTTTCCTTAGTTCTTCTATTTGCTCAATCGTTAATTCTGTATATTTTATAATTTTCTCTACTGGTTCTTTATCTTTTAACATCAACTTTGCAATTTCTATTTTCCCTTCTCGTTTCGCATATTCCTCTGTTTTGGTTATCGTTATTTTGGCAGCTTCTTTATTTTTGGCTTCTGTGCGTTCTTCTAGTGTGAGATTTTCAAAACTTATAAGTTCGATAGCCTTTTTTATTCCTTTATTTTTTAAGTTCAAAGTAGTACGTTCTGGACTATGAATAGATTGATAAATCAAATCTAACCAATCTCTAATTTGTTTTGGCGTTCCTTTATCAGAATGATTTGGATTCAAACAAACAAACTGATGCCCATATAAATCTCTAAATTCTCCCTGCAAAGTTTGTGGATCTAAATTCACTAACAAGACTTCATCTAAAATAGGTTTACCATTTTTTTCGTTGAGTTTATAAGGCATAGTCAAGATTACAATTACATAAACTACTCGTTCTAAAGTATACTCTTTACTGTTTTTCTGCTGTTCGGCAATCAACATTAAAAAATAATGTAAAAAACGATCAAAATGGTGGTCATATTCTATTCGCTGAATCTCTATACAAACTCGTTTGTCTTTACTTTCTGCAAAAATATCTAACTCAAAATCTACATAACCAATTTTAGGTTCAAATTTTTTCTCCGTTTCTATTTTATCTACTTCAATTTCAATTCCTAAAATATCACGCACAAAAGCAGTAAAAACTATTTTATTAGTAAATGCTTTTTTGAAAATTACTTCATTGTCTAAATTAGCTAACATAATCGTATTTATTTATTTTCCTATTTCTCTTTATTAAAGATACGAAAAAATACAATTACATTTTGTTAGTTTCTTATTTTATTCATTCTAAATTCCAAAATTATTTTCCTTGTGAAACTGTTTATTCTCTTAGTGTCTTAGTGGTAATTAGAAATTTGTATTTCATTCTACCTTCAAAATTTATTCTTCCTTCATAGCTTTTAAACGCTCACTAAGTGGAGGGTGCGAGTAATTGAAAAATACATACCAAGGGTGTGGCGTAAGATTGGAAAGCGAATCGGCAGAAAGTTTTTTGAGAGCTGTTGCAAGTGGTTTGCTTCCATACGTTTTCTTTGCATAATCATCAGCTTCATATTCATTTTTGCGAGAAAATATATTAAACAAAACTTCCGTTACTGTAGAAATAGGAGAATAGAGAAAGCCAAAGGCAATCATATTCAAATGAATTTGCCATTCGTTTGCTCCTAAAGCTAAAGAAATATCTTTATTGAAAATAATTTGAGCTAATATAAAAAGTGTAAGTCCTGTTTGAAAAATAGAAATTGCCATTGTTTGAGGAATATGATTTTTCTTATAATGTCCTACTTCGTGAGCAAAAATAGCTACTAGTTCTTCTGTGCTGTGTTTTTCTAAAATGGTATCATAAAAAACTACTTTTTTCTGTTTTCCAAATCCCATAAAAAAGGCATTTGCCTTTGTAGAACGTTTTGAGCCATCAATCACAAAAATATTCTGGAGAGGAAAATAAACACTTCCTGCATATTCTTCAATTGATGTTCTAAGTTGTCCATCTTCCAAAGGTGTAAGTTTGTTGAAAAGTGGCATTATTAAAGAAGCATAAAAAAACTGCATTCCAACAGAGAAAATAGTAATGATTATCCAAAAATAAACCCAAAAATATTGACCAATTTCTAAAACTAAGTAAAGCAAAACATAACCTATAATTCCTCCCACAACTGCACCAAGCAATAATCCTTTTATTTTATCACTAAAAAATAGCCCTTTTGTAGTCTTGTTAAATCCAAATTTTTCTTCAATTATAAAAGTTTGATACAACGAAAACGGCAGACCCAAAAGTGAAGAAGCAATCGTAACAACAGCAAAAAATGCAAGCGCATGCCAAATAGGATTTTGAAAATATACTTCCAAAACTTCACTCAACCAACCAAAACTACCCGTAATTAAAAATATAAGTGTGAGTACAAAACTAATAGAATTACTAATTAGAGAAAAACTAGCGTTTGTTTTCTTGTAGGCTTTTGATTTTTGATATTCCTCTTCTGTGTAAATATCTGAAAACTCATTGGGCAAATGAGCAGGTTGATTTTTAGCATTAAGCCATTCTAAAAAATTTTCTAGTGCAAAATCGCCAACCAAAATGGCAATAATAAGAATCAAAATTTGAGATGCGTCCATTAAAATTATCGTTTAATTACTATTCTAAAAATACTTTATTAATTTATTCTATTCATTATAACATCAAAATCATTCTATGGTTTAAAAAGAAAGAGTTAAATCAATTATTTATGGTTTTAGCTTTTATCAAAATGTATTCGTCTGGAAAAATAATTATACAGAGTTTTAATTTTACGCATTTATCATAAATATTAATTTTTCTTTTCTAGCCTTCGAAAACTGGTAAAAATGTATTGTCTTCTAAAATTATACTTCCTCCGTTTTTACCTTTTTTGTACATTGTTATACAATTTAAATTGACAATATGACTTTGATGAATACGCACAAAAAGGGAAGGATTCAAATTGATTTCCAATTCTTTTATAGTTTTAGAAATCAATATTTTTTTGTTGTCTTTACAAAAAACATGTGTATAGTTTTTATCAGCTTCTAAGCGAATAATTGTATGAAGAGGAACAACATGAACCCCTTCAGAAGTCGGAAGAGAAATTTTTTCGTTACTTAGATTGTACAGATTATAATTTAACTGTTTGGCTAAACTCTGAATTTGATTCGCCAAATTTTCTTTGTTTTTAATCGTATGGTGTTTTTCTCTATAATTTTGAATTGCATCTATTAAATCATCTTCATCAATCGGCTTTAAAAGGTAATCACACGCATTTGTTCGGAAAGCTTTTACTGCAAAATCATTGTAAGCTGTCGTGAAAATAACATCAAATGGAATAATCAAATTTTTCCATTGATTCAAAAACTCAAATCCGTTCATTTCTGGCATTTCAATATCTAAAAAACAGACATCAATTTGAGTTTGATTATTCTTCAAAAAATCAGTTGCAGCTACTGGATTTGTAAAGCTTTCTACAATTTCTATTTTATCACAAAATTCTTTTAATTGCCATTTTAACGTATCTATGGCTAGTTTTTCGTCGTCTAAGATGATACATTTTATTGTTTCTGGCATTTTTTAGTTTTGTTTCTTATGTAATTTTAGAGGTAAAAAAATTTCTATTCTTGTACCTAAAGGCAACCCATTTTCATCTTTTAAATCTATGATTTTTAGTGCTTCATTATCTTTAAAAGAGTTAGCAAAATAATTTATTCTTTTTCTAGTAATTTCGATGCCATAAGACTTTTGTTTTTGTCCTTCTGTTTCAGAATTTACCTTATTGTTCATTTGATTTACAGACTGGCTTGTATTTCTTCCTATTCCATTGTCTTCTATAAAAATAAATAGTTCTTTCGAAAAGGTTTGAATATCAATTTTTAGTGTATTCTTTCTTAGATTATTTCGGAAAGCGTGCCAAATCGCATTTTCTACAAAAGGTTGCAACAAAACAGGAGGAATAAAAATATTTTCTGTGTTCAGCGTCGGCTCAATAGAAAAAGAATACTCAAAACTATCTCTAAAACGTAATTTTTCTAAAAAAATATATAGCTCTACCATTTTGATTTCTTGCTGTAAGGAAATGACTTCTTTTTGACTATTTTCCAAAACCAAACGAACTAACTTTGAGAATTTTGAAATATAAATTGCTGCTTCTTTATTTTGTTGTCCTACAATTAATCCTTTTACACTATTCAAAGAATTAAAAATAAAATGAGGGTTCATTTGCGCCCTAAAAGCTGCTGATTGTGCTTCCGAAAGCTCTTGAAGCTGTTTTTCTCTAACTGCTAGTCGTATCTTTTTATTTTGATAAACGAAAAACAGAAAAAGCACAATTAGACAAGCAAGCAAAACAGAAAAAATAGCTATCCAGTTGGCTAAAGTAGTTTTGTTTTCTTGTTTTTGTAGTTCATTATTTAATTTCAAAATATTGATTTGATTTTCTTTTTCTTTCACTTCAAAACGAATAGTTTGAGCTTTTACAAGTTGTTGATTTTTCAAACTTACCATTTCATTTCGTAATTCTGTCCCCTTTTTATAATAAAAAAAGGCTTGTTTTTCATTATTTTGATTCATCAGAATTTCCGAATATAAAACATAGCCTATGCTCAACTGTTCTTTCATTTTTCTCTCTTCGGCTTCCTTCAAAAGTTTTTTTATATCAATTTTTTGCCTATAAATAGAATCTACTGACAAACGGAGAAAAGAATTAGCCAGATATTCTTGATAATCGCCTATTTGATTTGACTTCACGATGGCACTATCCAACATCTGAATAGCTGCAAATGTATCTTTTTTGGATAAATAATATCTTGCATAATTTTTATAAAAATAGTGTATTGTATTTTGGTCTTCCTTGTTTTGATAGCATTCTTTGGTTTTTTGAATATAAATAAAACAAGAGTCCAATTGATTGGTAGTGTGATACAATGCACTCAAATTGCTCAATAAGACACATTGCATAACAAGGTCTTGCGATGAAACATACTTCAATCCATTTTTGTAAGCTGTTTTTGCAGTCTGATAATCGTAATAAAGTTCGTTCATATAACCGATAGCACGTAATGTATGACTAAGCGAAAACGAATCTTGTTTAATAAGTGTAAGACGATACGCACTATCCAAATAAACTAAAGCTGTATCAAAATTTGATTTCGTTTTGTGTTCTACACCAATATTATAATACAAATTACTTATCTGAATAGTATCTTTTGCTTTCTTTGCATAATAAAGTCCTTTTTTATAAATAGAGATAGCTGAGTCTGGTTTCCCTAAAGAAGCTAGATTTTGACCAAAACTATTATACACTTCTATCTTTTTCAGAATTGGAAAATCGAAGGGCATAAGTCGAATAACCTGCTGCATTGCTTCATTACTTTTATAGGTATTTTCCAGATAATAATACGCATCACTTCGAATAATATGTAGATGTGTTTTGTCAGAATCAGACAAATTAGAGTTCGAACGCAGAACAGAATCACTTGCAGAAAGCGCATTTTGAGGAGAAGAATCTAAAAGCAAATAAACTTGTTTTAGCTCAGAAGAAGCAAAAAAATGCTGTGCCTTTACCTCTCCAAAAAGGAAAGTAAAGACACAACATAAAATAATTTTATTCAAAAAATTGATTTTCAAAATAGATAAATTTGGCGAAATAGTTTGTTTTAGAATTAAGGTTTGCAACTAAAATCATATAGAAACAGTTAAACTATTGATAATCAATGATTTTATTTTATTATTCGTTTCTAAGATAATTATTTTTTCCAAACTTTGACCAGCCAATAAGACTAAGTAAAATAGAAACACCTATTGAATAATAAACCCAAGTAGGAATATTGTTTTCATTCTCCTCATTATTTTCATTGTTTTCTTGATTGCTTTCTTGTTTTACATCTTCATCTTTTTGATTTGTTGAAGAAGATTTGTCTGCCCTTCAGCCTTCGGCAAGTGCTTTTATGGCTACATATTCGACTTCATAACGAGGACACGTATTGCAATGGCTATCAAAACGCAATTTTGTCCAGTTTCCACTTGAATAATCTGAAATCCAGTTGTACCCTGTAAGGGAGTTCATTCCGTTTCCATCTTTATCTGCCCAAATAGCATACGCTGAAATCTTACGGTATTTTTGTCCATTTAATGAATATGTTCCTTCTTTCCAGCCTGCATCTAAAATCCCAATATATAAAGGTTTCTCTTTAAATTCGTTTTGAAAAGCTATTTCTAATTCTTTCAAAATCTGTTCTTTGTTTCCTCCTTGCCATTTTTCTTTTGGTAGAGGTGCAGCATATTTGAAGGCTAATTTCTTTTTGTCCTCCTTTGATAATGTAATCTTAAACTCTCCTGTTGCTAGTACATCTGTGTATTGAGATTCTGCTACACTACAACCGATTACCTCTATTTTTACGCTGTGTTTTCCTTCTTCCAATTCTAATAAAGCAAGCGTAAAAGCTCTTGCAGACATATTTCGATTGCCGTATTTTAGTTCTTCATCGTCTTCTTTGGGTAAAATAAAGTGTCGCCAAGCTGTCCATTTTTTGAAGGCTTCAATTCCAGAAGGATCAAATTCGGTATAATAAAATGTGTTTTCTCCACTCATTTGTGGAGCGTTAGAAAAAGCTCTTTTGTGTTCAATAAGTTTTCCATCGATGTACATTCTATATCCAGTTATCATCAAGGCATATTCTTGTTCTCCGTCTTGATATATATTGTTTGCAAGTGATTTTGATAGAAATACTTTTGAATAAATTGGGTCGGAAGCATCAAACTCGTTTTTGAATTTGGAGGGATTATCTTTCCCAAAATTTAGAGCAGAAGGATCAGATGTAAATACAATTTTTCCGACATAATCAGAATGAGCATCTGAAGTCATTCCTTGATCTTGTGCATGTAGATTATCCATAAAAAAAAGTAGTAGAACGAGTGAAAAAAGATAATTTGAGTAGTTCATAAGAAAAGTGTTTTTTTGAAAAAATTATGACAACATTTCAAATATCTTTAATCTTTTTTTACTTTTCAAACTACATGAATATCTACCTACTTTGGCTGAATAAATGATTGCTTTGAATGAATATTGATTTTTGATTGTTTGCAAGTAACTATCAAAAAACTAGCAAAACAAAACAAAGTCATAAGAAAATTATGCAACTTATATCTGAAAAATAGAACGACAATTAAATCTCAAATTATAGAAAAGAAATACAAAAAACTATTTCTTATTTGTTTAAAAATCCGTACTTTTCGGAAAAATTAAATATTTATCATTTCTAGCCGATTATTCAATGAAAATCTCAATCGCAAACGACCACGCAGGAACAGAATATAAAACATTTTTACAAAATTATCTTACCAATTTAGGACACGAAGTAAAAAATTTTGGCACAGATAGTTCTGATTCAGTAGATTATCCAGATTTTGCTCATCCTTTAGCTGAATCTATTACAAAAAAGGAAACCGAATTAGGAATTTTGATTTGTGGTAGTGGAAACGGAATTGCGATGAGTGCGAACAAACATGCAGAAATTCGTGCAGCAATTTGTTGGAATGAAGAACTGGCTGCGCTTGCTCGCCAACATAACGATGCAAATGTAATTTGTATTCCTGCTCGTTTTGTGAGTCAAGAACTAGCTCAAAAAATGGTCGAAATATTTTTAAAAACAGATTTTGAAGGAGGAAGACACCAAAAAAGAGTAGATAAAATTTCTTGTTGATTTTCTATGTATCACAGGCTTTCTAATTTGTGTAACCGAATTAAATTAACTATTCATTCAGACTCATTCAGACCATCAAAATGCCGTTGCAAGTATTTTAACGAAGCGACACCAACAACCAAATTATAACTCAAAACTTTTTCAAGACCAATCTGTTATACTTTGTCTTGACTAATTAGACCAAAACAAATAAACTAAAAACACACTTTTTTTACTTTTTCCTCTTTATGCAAATTTTTTTTACTGTCCGTGAGCATCTTTCAGAATCTATTCCTTGTATATATTTGCTTGGCGACAATTTTGATAATCTTCCCTCTACTTTTTCCGAAAATTTCCCTGTTTCTTCTTTAGTTACTTATTTTGAAAAAGAACAAACTCCAACTTCTGTTTTTTTGGATAATCAAGTTGTTTTTGCTGTTCCTTATCTTGCTCCAACGCAAGAAAATTATGTTCATAAAGAGAAAATGCGTAATCAAGGGCATTTGGTAGCTACGTTTATCAAAAAACATGCACTCAACAAACTGCAAGTTTTTTCAGATGCTATTTTGAGTAAAGAAAGTTTGCTTTGCTTTTTGGAAGGATTAAATTTGTCAAGCTATAAATATGAGAAAAAGGGAGATTCAGAAGATTATTTTAGAGATACCTTGCAAGTAGAAGTTGTCTTTACAAACGAAACAGAGAAATTAGAACAAGAAGAATTAGAAAAATTAACTACTCTTTGTGATGCAGTTTGGCTTACTAGAGATTTGGTAAATGACCCACCTAATTTTGGAACGCCTTCTATATTAGGTAAAAAAATAGAGGAATTAGGAAAAGAAGCAGGTTTCGAAACTGAAATCTGGAACAAAGAACGCATCGAAGCCGAAAAAATGGGAGGTCTTTTAGGAATTTCACAAGCCAGTCATGAAGATGCCATCTTTGCAAAAATTACTTATTCTCCAAAAGAAGCAACCAATGTAAATCCAATTATTTTAGTAGGAAAAGGAGTTACTTTTGATATTGGTGGTTCGAATATCAAGACTTCTATGGCTGCTTTGGAGATTATGAAATCGGATATGGGAGGTGCTGCAAGTGTTATCGGACTTATTTATGCGCTTGCCAAAAATAATATTCCTTTGTATGTAATTGGACTTTTACCTATTACTGATAACTCAATTAGCAATAAAGGCTTAGTTCCGGGAGATGTAATTACGATGCGAAGTGGTGCGACAGTTGAGATTACCAATACCGATGGAGAAGGTAGAATAATTATGGCCGATGCCTTGAATTATGCAAAAGAATTATCGCCAGAACTGGTCATTGATTTGGCAACACTTACAGGAAATGCCGTTCGTGCAATCGGAGAAGAAGGAGGCGTTTTTATGGGAAATGCAGATGAAACGTTGAAAAAAGCATTAGAAAAAAGTGGACGAGAAACGTATGAACGTTTAGTAGAATTTCCATTATGGGACGAATACAAAGAATATCTAAAATCTGATGTTGCTGATATAAAAAATGTAGGAGGAGCTTTTGCAGGCGCAATCATTGCAGGAAAATTTTTAGAGCATTTCGTGGATTTTGATTGGATTCATATGGATATTGCTGCACCAGCTTACCTTATGAAACCATCTAGTTATAGAGGCAAAAGTGGAACAGGAACAGCAGTAAGAACATTATATCACTTTTTGATAGAACAATTTTCTTAGATTTTTTTTGAAATTAGAAATTATACGATTTATAAAAAATGGTTTGAATAGTAATATTCAAACCATTTTTTTGTGTAATAATCATTAAATACAATGCTTAAAATCACATATTCTTTAATAATTCTTCCATTTGAGAACTTTCACAATCTAATCCTTTTCGTTTTAGATAAGCACTTATACGTGATTTATGCCTTGGGTAAATTACACTATTTTTGGTAGAACAATAATTGTTTTTATCAAAAGTTCTTGAAAAAGCATATTTAGCAAAAAGTACTTGCTCGTCTGGAAAATTAATGATTTCCATAATATCTTTTACTTGTACTACAGAAAGACAGGCATCTTTCGTTACTTGTTTGGCTCGGTCTAGTCTGTCTTCTGGCATGTGTCCATCTAATATATAATCTGATAATTCTTCAAACTTTGCTTCACTAAATGAAGGTGATGTACAAGCAGTTATTTTAGTTTCTTCTTCAACCGTTTCGTCTTCCTTTTTAGTAATTATGGTTTCTTGTTCTGCGCCAGTTGTATGTTCTTTTCTACTTTTAATTTTTTGCACATCTTGTTCATAAATAGCTTCTAGTTTTGCTTTTTCATTTTCATCTTCTAGATAGGCTTTTACTTTTCCAAAATTTTCTCTATCTATTGTTCTTCCATACGCAAAACGAGCAAACTCAAATCTATCATCAGCAGGAACATAATCAATCATCGAAGTTACTTGATAAACATTGATGCATTGATTTGATTTTTTGATTTCTTCTTTTGCAACATCTAGTTTATTTTTATCAAACCATGTGTCATCAATTTCTTTCAAAACAACATCTAAATCTGAATTTTTCATTACCGATTCACAACCTAATTCAGCTTTTAGTAAAGCAAGATTTGTTTCTTCCAACGATTGAGCAAATTTTTCTCCATCAAAATCAAAACTAACTTCTTTTCCATCTTTACTCGTTCGCATCGTACACGAAAAGATAGTAAAACACAATAATAAAGCACATAAAAACATTTTTTTGGATAACATAGTAAGTTTTTTGAAGTGTGATAATTAACTCAAGTTGCGTATTATAAAAAAGTGTAACCATTCGATAATTGTATTAGTTTTAGATATACTACTAACCAAAACTATACTTTTATGAACGATTACACGATTACAATATACTGTTTTTTAGACGATTATTTAAAAATTTCTAGTAATAAAGAAGATACTAGACGTAAAATAAGTGATGCTGAACTACTCACTACCGTTATTTTAGCAGCTCGTTATTTTCGTGGCAATTATGTAACTGCTTGCTTATACATGGAAAATCATCAAGGAATGAAAAAATTAGATAAATCAAATTTCAATAGACATTTACATCGTCTATCTGCTGTCTTATCTTCTATTTTTTTTGCTTTAGGAGACACTTTAAAACAGTTAAATATTTCCAGTAAATATCTAATAGATAGCTTTCCTGTTGCTATTTGTAAGAATATTCGTATTCCTAGAAGTAAATTATTGAAAGAAGAAGTATATAGAGGCTATAATGCTTCTAAACGAGAATACTTCTATGGATTTAAAGTACAAGTAGTAACTACTGAGGATGGCATTCCTACAGATTATTTTATTACAGCAGGTTCGCTTCACGATAAAACAGCCTTTGATATGATGCAAATACATCTACCTGAAGATAGCCAACTTTATGCTGATAGTGCTTATACAGAGTATGAAGTAGAGGACTTGTACAGAGAAGTAGAAAAAATAGAATTATTAGTAGATCGGAAATCTAATTCAAAAAGAAAAGATACGCCTACCGAGGCTTTTTTAAAAAAGCATTATAGAAAAAGAATAGAAACAACATTTAGTGAAATTACTAACTATTTTCCAAAAAAAATACACGCAGTAACTCCTAAAGGGTTTTTGATTAAGATACTACTATTTCTATTAGCTTTTGTATTCGAAAAAAGTAAATCCATTATCCACAACTTGAGTTAATTAATTAAATTTTCTTAATTCTACTATACGCAATCTATATTCTAATAGTTTTCCCTTTTTCATAGATGTCCCTTTTTATTCTATGAATAACTTTGATTTTTGTATAAATGATTTTGGTAAAGAAGGAAATACAAAAGATTAGCTTAGGAAAAGGCAAGCCGTTTTAGCTTCGGTGACTTTCAGTTCCCTACAATAAATTCTGAATTATATTTCATTTCATTAATTCTACATTCTAAAATCTAACTTCTAAATTTGTATTAAAATCTATATTGATAGGTAATTGTATTTACCCATTCTCTAGAAAGTCCATCAGGATTTTTGTAGCGTTGTAATAGTTGTTTTCCTACAAGAAGTTTTAAGCTAGAGCGTACCGAAAAATTATATGTTCCTCCCACAAGTCCACTCAAAGCAACTCCTTTGCTCTGCTCTAACTCTTTTCGTTCTCCTGTTTTTGGGTCTGTAATTACATCTGGCGTAAAACGATAAATTGGTAAAAGTCCGATATTCATACTCCACTTTGAAAACCGAAGATTGTATTCTGCTCTAAGCATTGCATCTGTTCCTCTATCCAAAAGCTGCGAAACAGGATATGTATTCGCTATTTCTGTAAGTGGATGTTCTTTCCAAATTCCCCATTTAAACCCATTATCAATTTGATTAAAAGGGTGTTGTATTCCTGCTGCAAATAAGAAATTTTTGTTTATAAACGCAATTCCTGCAATTACATCATACGTTCCTAAGCTGCTTTGATAATACATAGGAAGAGCCAAACCTACATCGTTTTTGAAATTTGCATCATTAGTTGGTATTTTTGCACCCAAAGTAGCATTAAGTTGCCATTCTTTTTTCTGAATAAGGCTTCTTGTTAGGCTCAACGAAATATCTCCAATTCCTTGTGTATTGGCTAAAGGTCCTTGCACGAAAGTATAAGGAAGTTTAATTTGTGCTTGCCATTTGTCAGAAATACCTACATTTGCTTCAGCAACATAAGAAAGGATAACATCATTAAATTTTGTAAGTCCTATATATTGAGTCATACTGACAGAACGAAGACGAATATTTAGTTTCTTACTGAAAGGTTGGTCTGGACGCATCGCTCCCATCGTACAAAAACCTGCATCACTACAACCTTGAGCAAAAGTAGCATTTGATTGGATGGATAAAATCAAAATAAATCCTAAAACAAAGACATTCAATAAAGAATTAGAAGTACATATTTTTTTCATAAGGCAAGATAACTTTCAAAAATTGAGATGAAACTTAGACATAATTAAAATGAAGCAACACATTTATAGAAGACAATTTAAAGTTATTTTTTTAGTAGTATTTTTTCTTATTTTGATTTCAAAAAATAGCTTTGCTAATAATGTAAAAATAGAGAATATAGAAATTACAGAAAATAACTTTTTACAATGTACGATAAAATGGGAGAACAGTTGGTTTTTTAACAAAGAACTTACCACAGCTTCAGAGGATTTGTCTTCTACAGAGAAAAAGAATTTTACTTTTAGAGATGGAGTTTGGTGTTTTTTGAAGATTCGAACAAATGATTATACGTGGAAACACATCTATTTATCTGAAAATGAAGTTTCTATAAATTCTATTAACAATCAGATTTTGGATACAGAATTAGAAACTGTTGAAGACAAAGGAGGATTCTTTTTACGTTCGATTATTACACAACAAAAAGACGGAATTTCTCAAACTTCTATTTCTATAAAATTACCAGACGAAATAAAAAACCAGTTTGGAGTTTATGATATTGCGCTTCGTGCTATCGAAATGGTTTGGGTAGATGGAGGAAGTTTTTTTATCGGCGATGGTGTTCATTCTCAAAACGCACTTCGAAAAAGCTACTCCAACAAATGACAGTACAGATGTAAAACCATTTTTGATAAATTCTGAAAATGAGATTTTGGTAGGAACAAATGAAGGTAATTTGTATGGTAATAATAATACAACTGTTTTTCCCAAATCAACTATTCCTGCTTCTTTTCCAAAAGGATATAACGGCTTTTGGATTATGAAATATGAAATTAATCAAGGTCAATATACAGACTTTCTCAATACTTTGACTTTCAGACAGCAAAAAAATAGAACAGCAACTTCTCCAGAAAGTGAAATCGGTACACCTGCTTTAGCTATTTCTTCAAATTCACTTTTACGTAATTCTATTTTCATAAAACAAAAGGGAAATGAACGAGTAAATTTTCCAGCTACTTATGAAACTAATTATAATAATAAAGAAGGAAAATATAGAGCCTGTAATTTTTTGAATGCAGAAGATGTAACTGCTTTTTTGGATTGGGCAGCCTTACGACCGATTACAGAATTAGAATTCGAAAAAGCAGCACGAGGAATAACAAATCCCATAAAAGGAGAGTTTTCGTGGGGAACGCCTTACATACTTGATGCAAATACAGTTCAGAACGACGGAACAGAAAGTGAAACCGTTTCAGAATTAGCAAATCTAGCAGATTCAGCAGGACTTGCATCTTATAATTCTGGAATAGAATTTAATCAATTGAATGGAGTTTTGAGAAATGGCTTTGGTGCAAAAGATGCAAATTTTTCTACTTCTGATTTTGAACTCCGTTTGCAAGCAGGCGCAAGTTTTTGGGGCGTTTTGGAACTTAGTGGAAATGTTTGGGAATATTGTGTAAAAATAAACAATCAAAACGCATTAAATTTTGAAAGAAATCAAACAGGAAATGGATTTTTAGATGAGAATGGAAACGCTGATTTTTTAGATTTTGATGTAATTAATGGTTTTATTGTTCGTGGTGGTGCGTGGGATAGCGTAACTTATGGAGTTGGAGATTTTAGAGATTTATCGGTTTCGGCTCGTTATTATGCAACACTTACACACCAAAATAGGCGTGGAACTACTGGTGGACGAGGAGGACGATAAACCAGTTACCAGTTACCAGTTACCAGTTATGGAAAATTGCTTTCTGGAATGATCGTTTTGTTTCTTTTCAATTTTAACAGAATTTGCAAACCCTGTTCTATGGAAAAAAGACGATTGCACAGAATATAATCTGGTAGCAATGTTTATATTTATTAAACTACCGAAACTCTAACTTTTTTCTTCTTCAATTTTACATTATTTACTTTCAACAAGAGTTCTTTTACAGTTGATTTTTTGACAGAAACAAAAGCACAATCATTTTTAAGTTCGATTATTCCTAATTCTTCTTTACTTAGATTTCCTTGTTTGAAAAAAAGTCCTGCGATATCGCCTTTTGAGATTTTATCTTTTCTTCCTCCAGAAATAAATAGGGTTGTCCAAGATGATGACGATGAAGAATCTGATTTTTCGACTAAACTATCTGATTTGTAATTTTCCTTTACTTCTATTTTCTCTAATTTTAATTCTTCAATAAAATCTGGCAAATATTCATTTTCATAATGCAAAACATATGAAATTCCTTTGCTGTTCATACGAGCCGTTCTACCGTTTCGATGAGTAAATTCTTCTTTACGTTGTGGAAGATGATAATGTATAATAAAATTTAGTTCTGGAACATCAATTCCTCGTGCTGCCAAATCGGTTGCTAATAAAATTCGGTGCGTTCCGTTTCTAAATTTTATCAATGCTCGTTCTCTTTCTACTTGTTCCATTCCACCAAAAAAAGTGCCGTGAGAAATGTTATTTTCTGATAAATAATTACTTATCCTTTCGATAGAATCTTTAAAATTACAGAAGATAATGCCGTTTTGTGCTTCCTTATTTCCTTTATTATTTCCTTTATGGTTTATATAAGAAAGCAAGTCTGAAAGAGAATCTAGTTTGTCTTTTGTGGGAGAAAGAGCTAATCTTATTTCTAATTTTGCTTTTAAATAAGCACTTTTTTGATTTCCTTTTGAGTAATTGACATAATCAATAGTCAAAGGATTTTTTAAGTTTACAAAACTTGGAATTTCTACTCCGTGAGTAGCAGAAGTCAATATTTTCTTATTTACCTTTGATAAAAGAGTAATAATTTCTTTCATTTCGCCTTCATATCCAATTTCTAAAGATTTATCAAATTCATCTAAAACGAGTGTTTTGATAAATTTTGTTTCGAAGGCTTCTCTTCTCAAATGGTCTGCCACTCTTCCCATTGTTCCTATCAAAACGGCTGGTCGGTGTTTTATTTCTATTCTATCTTTTGAGCCTGCACGTCCTCCATAGACGGCATTTACTTTAAATCCTGTTCCCATTTCACGCATCACTTGTTCGATTTGAATGGCTAATTCTCTGGAAGGAACGACGATTAAGGCTTGTATTTCTTCCAAATTTTCACTCAAATTACTGATAATAGGTAACAAAAAAGCTAACGTTTTTCCTGTTCCTGTTGGCGAAAGCAAAATTATTTCGTCAGAAGAATGTATAGCAGATTGTGCTTCTAGTTGCATTTCATTCAGTTTTTCTATTCCTAATTTGGATAAAATGGCTTTTTGGTTTTTGATAGAATTAGACATAAAAAAGGAAATGGTAAATGATTAATTAGGAATGGTAAACGATAGATTAAAAATAATAGAAAGAAATAGAATAAATAGGAACAATAAATTTACTATTTTTGAAAACACAAAGTTACCTTATCTCTAAGTAAAGAAAAAATGAAATTATTCGGATTCGAATTTGGCGACAAATCAAAAAAACAAAAACCTACCAACGAAAAAATTAAAAGAGAGCAATCAAAAAAGATAGGTTTTCACAAAAAAGAAGGCAAATTTCCAGTCATTACGCAAGCAGATAAAGAATGGGTAGAAGAAAATTTTCAATTAGCGTTTGAGGAAGTAATTTATTCAGTAGATTTATTGGAGTTGCATTACAGTAATTTCTTATTCAAACAAGGCAAAACCGAAGAAGCAATGGAATATCTAAAAATGGCTGTTGAGAAAGGAGAGCCAGAAGCTATTGAGCGTAAAAAAGAACTTGAAAACAAATAATACAACTATCATTTAAAGAAGATGAATATTCATAAAATTGATACTCAAAACAACCAAAAACATAAAAATTTCTTAACTCAAAACAGAAAAGACCCTATTACAGGAGATAATATTTTAGAAGGTAATGAAGTGGTTTTTTGTGCAAGCTGTAAATCTGTTTTTTTAAAGGAAACTTGGAATTATTTGGGAAATACACATTGTGAACAGAACAAAACATTAAAAAATTTTCCATTAAACGAGGATAAAATAAGACTTGAAAAAAGTGATCAGATTTTATTTTATAGTCTTTTGCCTATTGAAAGTAAAGGTAGAAGTACTATCCCTATGAATTTGGATAAGAAAATTTGGAAGACAAAAAAACGAAAACTCTCTAAAAATTTTGCTATTTTCCGTACTTCTATTATCTGTTCAATTATTGTGGGATTTGTTATTGGTTTTTGGTTTGCTGCCGAAACTGGAAAACGCTCTCCTATTGTTTTCTCTCTTATTTTTATGATGATAATGGGAGTAATTCTGATGTCAATAAAAAATTCAAAAGGCAAAAAAGTAAAAACAATTCATAGAGAATTTGTAAATAATGTCTTTTATATTTCTGAAAATGGAATAGGTTTTAGTAGTCCCTATGGAATGAAAGAACGCACTTTGAATGCTGATTCTCTTTCTTCTTTGTATTTTCGTTTTGATTTTTCCTATTTTGATACAAATAAATGTACTATCGTAGATGCAACAGGCAGAAAAATTGAGTTTGGTATAAAAAATTATTTTAAGTCTGAAAAAACTGAAAGAAAAAACTTTTTAGATGCACTGTATAATTTGCGTAAAACTGCCAAAATTCCAATTTCTATAACAATAAAAAATAGTGAATTAGTTTATAATGATGTAAGCCAATATGTGAAAGTAAATAAATATGGAATTTCTGTTAGGTAAATAAAATAGGTTTAAGTCCATTTTAATTAGATACACAATTATTTGAAGCCTACTTTTTTTGAACTGGAACAATCATTTTCTCTAAACTCTCAATACAATTGTATGATTCATCTAAAGGAATTAGAAAAGCCTTAAAATTGCTTTTTGTTAACGTATCATTATTTTGTTTTATCAGATAAATTTTGGATTCTAAACCTTCGTGTTTCAATATTTTATCAAAAAATAATGTACCTCCTTTTTTATCAAAATCATAAAAATGATATTCCTCTCTCATCGCATAAAGTCCGTGAACCTTTAGTGTGTTATTATCTCTAAAATAATATTTCCATTGATGATGAGAATTTGTTGGATGATAAGCATACAGAAAATAATCTTTATTCATTTTATATTTTGTGTATCCATAGACTACCAAACTTGATACAAAAAGAACGATAATAAAATTACAAGCAAATAAATAAATCTTTCGCTTTTCTACTTCAAAAAGTTCAAACCAGAAATAAAGAAAACCACAGCCTATTATTGTCCAGACAAAGTATATTAGATAGATAATTACATTGAAAAATGATTCTGTAGTGTCTGTCAGTAAAGCAAAAGGAATAATAGAAGACAAAACCCAAATAGGAAAAAGAATCCATTTATAAAGTTGAATCAAAAAATTTTTCATATTTTTAGCTATTTTATTTCACAAAAAACCTCATTCGTTTATCACAAATAAGGTTTTTGGTAATTTTTTTTCGAACAGACTGGGAAGTCTGTTATACTTAGATTAGATTAGGTCAGCATTCCACCATCAACTTGCAATACTTGACCAGTAACATATTTTGAATAATCAGAAGCTAAGAAAATAGTAACATCTGCCACTTCTTTAGATGAGCCTGCACGACGTAACGGAATTGCACTTTTCCATTCTGCAATCATTTTTTCATCTAACTGGTCTGTCATTTCTGTTTCAATAAAACCGGGAGCAATCGCATTACAACGAATATTTCTTGAACCTAATTCTAGTGCAATCGACTTTGTAAAACCAATTATTCCTGCTTTTGAAGCTGCATAATTTGCCTGTCCTGCATTTCCTTTTATTCCAACTACGGAAGTTACATTGATAATCGAACCTTGTTTTTGTTTCAAAAATGTACGTGTAGAAGCCTTTACAAGATTAAAAACAGATTTCAGATTTACTCTCATTACCTCGTCCCATTGTTCTTCAGTCATTCTCATCAACAAATTATCTCTCGTAATTCCTGCATTATTGACAAGCACATCAAGCGAACCAAAATCTTTTACAAAATTTTCCACCAGTTCTTCAGCAGCCTTAAAATCAGATGCATCAGAACGGTAGCCTTTTATAGTTGTTCCTTTTTCTGAAAGTTCTTTTTGAAGTGCTTCTCCTTTTTCTATGCTAGAGAGGTAAGTAAAGCCAACATTTGCGCCTTCTTCTGCAAAACGTTCTGCCATTGCTCGTCCAATTCCACGAGATGCGCCTGTGATAAGTACATTTTTTCCTGAAAGTAATCCCATTTTTAACAAAGTTAGAATTTAGAAGTTAGAGTTTAGAAGTAAATACAATATCTTTTTTAGTTTGCTGAATTTACTCTTTCACTACTATTTTACAAATTGTGAATGATTTTTTTTTAGTTTAGATTTTCTATTTTTCAAAAATACGATAAAATTTAGTATCAAAAAGAAGAATTTCGAAAATTTGTGGTTTTAAGAAAAACATAAGCTAAAACTATGAGTTTGATTAGATAAAGTAAATAGTATAATCATATCAATAAAAAAATGGAAACAGTTATTCAAAATAAAGAGACCATAAAAGTAATAAAAACAAACTTTCAAGAAGTAGCCAAAAATAAAACAGTTATTCTCTTCGATGGTGTTTGTAATCTGTGTAACAGTGCAATTAATTTTGTTATCGATAAAGATACAAACAATAACTTTCATTTTGCCTCCTTGCAATCCGAATTCGGACAAGCTCTTCTTACTTATTTTGAAAAAGACACAACCGATTTTGATTCTATGATTGTTTATGAAAACGGAAAAATCAAAACTAAATCTACAGCAGCTCTACGCATTGCAGCAGGACTTTCTGGAAATTGGAGATTTTTTAGTGTTTTCAAAATTATACCTGCTTTTTTGAGAAATGAAGTCTATAATATAGTTGCTAAAAACAGATACAAGTGGTTTGGACAGAAAAACGAATGTAGAATTCCTACGCCAGAACTGAAAGCAAAATTCATAGAACAGTTGCCTAGCCAGTAATTATTTAGTTTTAGTAGTGTAATTTTGTATTACTTCTGACTTCTAAAATCTAATTTTGTTCTTACGTATATTTCACATAATTCTCCCATTTTTCAATTACGCCAACAATATCTTCGGGCAATTCGGAATCAAATTGAACCCATTTTTTAGTAGTTGGATGTTCGAATCCTAATGATTTTGCGTGAAGTGCTTGTCGGGGCAACATTCCAAAACAATTTTCTACAAAAGACTTATACTTTGAAAATACAGAGCCTTGTAGAATTCGGTTTCCTCCATAAAAAGAATCATTAAAAAGAGGATGTCCAATGTGCTTCATATGTGCCCTGATTTGATGTGTCCTTCCCGTTTCCAAATTACATTGCACCAAAGTAACATAACGCAAACGCTTAATCACCTTATAATGTGTAACAGCACGCTTTCCACGTTCTCCATCTGGGTAAACGGACATAATCCGACGGTCATTTTTTCCTCTCGCAATATTTCCTTTTATTGTTCCTTTGTCTTCCTTTACTTCTCCCCAAACTAAGGCCAAATAGGTTCGTTCGATGGTATGATGAAAAAACTGTTTTCCTATAAAATCCCTAGCTTCTGGTGTTTTGGCAATTACTAAAAGTCCTGTTGTATTCTTATCAATCCGATGAGAAAGTCCTAAAAACTGCTCTCCGTTTTGTTGCATGTGATAAGCTGCTGCGTTGGCTAAAGTGCCTGTCCAGTTGTCGGTTGCAGGGTGAGAAACCATTCCAGCAGGTTTGAAAACAATCATTAAATCTTTGTCTTCAAAAACAACTTGTAAAGGAATATTTTCGGGTTCTACCTTTTTCAAATCACGTACTGGGTCTGGCAAACGAACCGTAATTATGTCATGAGGCAGCACTTTATAACTCGGCTTTACTTGTTTTTCATTTACTTTTACATATCCTCCTTTTATGGCCGTCTGCAAACGGTTACGAGTAACTCTAGGCAAACGCTCCATTAAATACTTATCAATACGCAATAATAATTGTTTTCCATCTACTTTTATACGGTAATGTTCGTAGAGGTTTTCGTCGTCGTCATCATCTTCTATATTATCAAAAGGCTCATCTAACGGTTCTGCCATTTCAATTTCCAACTCTGGTTTTTGCTGCTCAACGTTCTTAGTCTCTGTTTTTTCTATAAATTCACTTTCTGCAAATTCATTATTTTCGTTTTCTGTATTCACTATGTCTTTTTTTTACCTTTTTGGTTATTTGAAAATAAAATCTTTTACAAAAATAGTGAATAGTTTTGGTTGTCTTACAATTTTTGTATGATTTGAGTTTTTTGCAGAAAAAAAATCCCTGCTTAATTGAAAAATCAATCAAACAGGAATCTTAAATTAGTTATTTTGATGTCGTTGAGTCAGCGACGAGAGTATTAACGATAACGTGCACCTTTGTAACGTGGTTCGGAGAAAGGATTTGGACAATCTACGCCATCTTTTCCTCCAAAACTATATACTAAAGAAATTTCGTGTGTATTTGCTCTTCCTCCAGCTACTTCTGAAATAGACCAGTCATAACTATACGCTAATGCCCAACCTCCAAATTTTACACCTAACATAGCTACAATAGCATCGTGTTTTGGAAAATTATTTGCTGATTGCTCAATCGGAAACCCTCTATACCAAAGACCATATAATAAAGGCGAATATTCTCCGTGTGCTCCAATACTGATTTGTTGAAAAGAACCTTGTCTTTTGTACATAAAAGAAGGCGTAACACTTTTAGCACGGTCATCGTAACGGTTAGCAAAATCTATTTTGTAACCCCCGTGAAGTGATAATTTCATAGGCAAACGATTTTGATCTCCAATGAAACTATCTGGAGGACTATTAATGTGATTAGCAGAAACACCTATCCAAAAGTTTTGCCCAAAAAGTACTGCACCAGTCGAAATATCTACATACCCAAGTTGGTTGCGAGCAAAATTTTCAGTTGTTGGTAATCCTGTAAGCCCTCTATTACTAAATTGATCGGGATAAGTAAGATCAATAAGACCAGCATTTTTTTGTACATACCCAACTTGTAAAGCAGGCTGAACCGTAATTCTGTCACTCAAAGGAATCATATAGGCATAAATAACTGAAACGTCTGTAGTTTTATAAGACATGACATCGGTAGTCTGCTCATCTACTTTTGCAATTACGCCAATAGAAGAGCGTATGTTTGGAAAGTAATAATCAAAACCACCTGCATAAGTGATATAATTTGCACCTAAGCCAGGCCATTGATTGCGATAATTGAGTGTCATTCTTCCTCCTTGATGCATTCCTGCAAAGGCTGGATTGAGATAAAGAGGTGCGTTGTGAAATTGGGAAAATTGCAAATCTTGTGCAGAAACAGTATAGGTAAATCCGAAGAAAAGCCCGAAGCAAGCAACAAAAGCAATACTCCAGAAGGATTTTTTGAGTAATTCTATATTCATCGTCGTAATATAAAGTAGGTTTAAAATTTTATAGCTGGTAATTTTTTATAAAAATAAAGAAATGATTAAGGCAATGCAAATAATATTCTAGTACTTATTGATTTAAGCATTAATCTACAACCATTAAATCAAATGCAATATAGCATTTTTTGTTCTTAATTCTAGAAAAACAACGCTTCAAATAAGTTAAAATTGCGTAGTAAATAAGTATAATCTGCAAAAATAAAGAATTATATATGTTAATACTGTAGTTTTTTAATTTAAAATTCGGTTTGCATACATTTTTTATCTAGTTGTGTAGTAAAATCTTGTTTCATACCAGAAAATTCAATTTGGTAAATCAAATTGCTCCATTTAAAAGAGAATTGATTTGTCAAGTGAAAGAACTTTTTTAGTGTGGGTTAGTGTTAAAGAGAAAATAATTTTAATAAAACAAAGGTCAGTTATCACTATGGACGCAAAAAAAGCAAAAAAAAGAAGTAAGTTTTTCTCTACCCTTTTAAGACACCGACCTGATTTGATAGGTTTAGAGATAGAAGAAGGAGGTTGGACAAACATAAAAGACTTTCTAAATAAAATCAATAAGCATAACAATGGAAAATCCATTACGCTTCAGGAGTTGGAATATATTGTAGAAACGGATGACAAAAAACGTTTTGGTTTTAATGAAGACAAAACGAAAATAAGAGCAAATCAAGGGCATTCAATAAATGTAAAAATGAATTATGAACCCAAAACCCCACCCTCTGTTTTGTATCACGGAACAGCTACAAAAAACGTAGATTCGATTTTAAAGAATGGAATTTTGAAAGGAAACAGACAATACATTCATCTTTCAACAGATCAAGAAACAGCCTTCAAAGTAGGTTCAAGACACGGAAAACCCTATATTTTTAAGATAGAGACTTTCAAAATGCAAGCAGCAGCAATAGAATTTTATTGTTCTGAAAATGGTGTTTGGTTAGTAGACTTTATTCCCAAAGAATTTTTGGAAAAGGACTGACATACAAGTATAAAGGTCAATTACGACCTATAAAAGAAGTAAAGCTAAGTAAGAAATACTATAGTAATTTGTGCTATTTCTCTTCATTTAAAATAAACCTACTCATTATTTTATCTAAATCCTCTGGCGTATCAATTCCTATACTCTCAAAAGGCGTTATTGCAATTTGTATTTCAAATCCATTTTCTATCCAGCGTAACTGTTCCAACGATTCTGAAAGTTCTAAGGTAGAAGGTTTTAGCTTTGTGATTTGCTGCAAAACAGTTTTTTGATAAGCGTACATTCCTATATGTCTGTAAAAAGTATGTTCTGAAATCCACGCATTTTTTTGTTCTTCTTGTGTTTGATTTTTATCAATATTTCTAACAAAAGGAATTGGATTTCTACTAAAATAAATAGCTTTATTGTTTGTATCAAAAATAGCTTTTACAACATTAGAATCAAAAAGCGTTTCGGAATCATTTATTTTACTTACTAAAGTAGCAAGTTGTACATTTTTTTTAGTTTCCGAACTTTTCAGTAAAATCTCTGCCAAACTATCAATTTGTTCTGGTTTTATAAACGGTTCGTCGCCTTGTATATTAATAATAAAATCAAATTCAACCTTATTTTTTTCCAAAGTCAAAGCTGCTTCTGCAATTCTATCTGTTCCCGAAATATGATTTTCGCTTGTCATCAAAACATTGTCCGTAAACTTCTTTACAGTATCAAAAATAAGCTCATTATCGGTAGCAATAAAAACATCGCTTAATTTTGTAGCCTTTTTAGCTTGATCAAAAACTCGTTCTATCATCGTCTTGCCATTTATATCAACCAAAACTTTAGCTGGAAAACGGCTAGAAGCATAACGAGCAGGAATAATTGCAATGATTTTCATATTGTTTAGGAAATGGGGAATGGGAGATGGGAATTAGGGAATGGGGAATGGGAAATGGGGAATGGGAAATGGGGAATGGGAAATGGGGAATGGGAATTAGGGAGTGAGAAAGAAATTGTATTTAACTGGTTACTGATTACTGACAACTGATTTAACTGCACGAACCATTTCTCGTTTTGGTGGCGCACCCTCTAGGCTTTCTACTTTCCAACCTGCTGTTTTCAAATCTCGTTTGAACTGCCCTTGAGCGCAATAGGTTACCAAAATTCCGTTTTGTTTTGTAAGATTAAAAACTTTTTGAAGATTAGATAACTGCCAAACTTCAGCTTGCTTGCTAGGCGCAAAGGCATCGTAAAAGGTACAATCAAAATAAATAATGTCATTCTTATTACCCTCTTTACTTTGATTTTCAAAATTATTTTTATATTCTTCTAAAGTAGATTCAATTTTCTGCAACGAAAAATAAGGAGAAATTTTATGCTTTTCTTGCCAGTTAATTTGATGTAATTGATTAAAAACAGGTTTACTTTCTTGTTCCAAAAAATCAGTATAATTTAATTTTTGAGCAATAGCTAAAGGAACAGGAAAAGGTTCTAGGGAAATATATTCTATTTCAATCTTGTTTTTGTGAGCAAACTCATACGCCAAAATAGCGTTTAGACCTGTTCCAAAACCAATTTCTAGGATTTTGATTGAAGTATAATTTTTCTCTTTTAAATAATTCAATCCTTTATCAATAAAAACCCAAAGTGATTCCTGTATTGCTCCATTGTGAGAATGATAGGTTTCGTTTATATCATGACGGAGGAGTGTATGCGAACCGTCTTTACTTTCCAAAAATGAAAGTTCTAGTTTTTTGTCTTTATTTTTTTTCATAAATTAATAATTTTCTCTTTTAAAGGATGAGCTGCTTTATGAATAAAAAACGTAATACAAACACGCTTTTCTCAAAAAAACAGAAAAAGCAACTGTTTTTAGCATTTTTTTGGCTAAGAATAGTATATATTTCAAAATATTTTGGTATTTTTGATAAATTTAGTTACTTTTATTAGATAATGCTAAAATTAGATTGCTTAAATCTATAAATATCATCTAAAGAAATAATTTGTAGAAGTAGTTGGATAAAGATAGCTGATTTTTTTAAGAGAATTATTCGAAAGAAGAATTTATAATAAGGAATTTGTCAGAGCAATTTATCAAAATTTTTGCAAAAATACTGTTATACAATTAATAATTAATACTGTCATGTTTTTAAGCCAAAACCTACGTTATTTACGCCGTAAATCCAAAAAAAGCCAGCAAGTACTAGCTGATGAAGCTTCTATTTCTCGGGGTGCTTATTCTTCTTACGAAGAAGGAAGAGCAGAACCACGCCTTCAAACTTTGCAACGATTAGCACAGATTTTTGAAGTGCAGATAGATAATTTGGTAACCAAAAACTTGGAAGAAGAAAGCCAAGATACACCGAGTAAACGACTTGCCCGATATGTAGCTGCCGATTCATTGCGTGTTCTTGCCATAACGGTAGATGAAAATAATAACGAAAATATTGAAATGGTGCCCGAAAAAGCAGCAGCAGGTTATACAAAAGGTTATACAGATGTACAGTATTTGAAGGATTTGCCTAAATATAGATTGCCTTTTTTACCAAAAGACAGAACCTACAGAGCATTTGAAATTACAGGAGATTCAATGCTTCCATTACAATCTGGAACTATCGTAATTGGGGAATATGTAACCGATTGGCACGAAGTAAAAGATGGACAAGTTTGTGTGGTTGTTTTGAGAAGTGAAGGAATTGTACTCAAAAAAGTATTTAATAAAATTGAAGAAAAAGGAACATTACTACTCAAATCTACTAATCCACAATACGACCCTTACGAACTAGAAATTGCAGAAGTAGGAGAAGTTTGGCGTTTTGTAGCTTATATTGGAAGGTCGCTTCCTCAATCTGATTTAGATGGATTGCGTACTGCTGTGCAACGTCTGGAAGATAAATTTCAAGAATTTACTACGACAAATCAGTAAAAATTAACAGAAAAAGTTAGAAAATTAAGTAATTAGTAAGAATAGGCTATTGAAAATATTTTTTTTGATTTAATAATTTAGAACTTCAAATTTCATAGAAAAATCCTACTCTTGTAGGTATTTTTATCGATGACTTATAGTTTTATTTTCATACATAACAGTAAAAACAAAAAAGCACAATTCTCTGGATTGCGCTTTTTTTTATGCCTAGATTTCTAAATTTTATGTTTTTTGAATAACTTGCTTTACCAAGAACACTTAAAAAACCGTTTTTTCTCTATTACGACTACTATAAAATTATGAATCTGCCCAAACACTTATCTCCATTAGAAAACGAATTAATTTATAACGTTAATGTTAGTGCTGATGATGCCTTACGTATTTATTACAACAAGAAAGCAAATTGCATAATTACTCGTAGCATTGGTTTTGTTTATGATGTGGAACTAAGAACTTTTTTAGATAAAATTATTTTGTTTTTAGAGGAAAAAAATACAAATAAATTAATTGTAGATTTGACCTATCGAAAAACATATACCGATGAAGACCAAAATTGGATAGATAAAGATTGGTTTCCTCGTGCTTTAAAAGTTGGATTAAATTATTTTGGATATGTATTAGCAGAAGATTTGTTTATGCAGCTTTCGGCTGACGAGCTTATGGTAAAACAAAAAGGAAGTGTACATGTAGTTCCATTTAAAAATCTAGAAAAAGCTATTGACTGGATAAAGGAACAAAAATAAAAAATTTGGTCTCTCAAAACGCTAAACTATTTACTCCAATTCCTTTTTTTGTGTCATAATAAAATGCAGGAAAAGGAACTTTTATTCCATCAAAAATGTCAAAAAACAGTTTTAAGCCTTTTCGTTTTGTCTTTATTTGATCAAAATTTATATCTAAAGACAAGTAAAATGTTCGTGAACTATAATAACCATTTTCATTATTTTGGTCTTCGTTTCCATACAACATATTATTTGCGCCATAACCAACTGAGAAAGCCAACCATTTTGGAAACCTAGTTTTAGAATTATTTTTAAAATTACCATTATTTATCCATAAAGCAGGACTAGAAGAAAACCAATAAGTCTGTCCGTTGTAATCTTTCAAAATTTTTGTGGGTAAGTTTTCGCCTAATGTATTGGGTCGCAAATCAGAATAAGAAGTAGGAAAAAACGAAAACTTCATCCGAATTCGTTGTTCTTTAAAAGCAATTTGTTGAGATAAAAACAGGAATGAACCTGTTCCGTTTGCAATCAAATCTCCATAACTTGCACCGTAAGTAGGAGAAAACCCATCAAAAATTTCAATGGGAAGCATTAACCAAAAACCAGCCGTAGAAGAAATTAAAGCCGTTTTTTCAGAATAATTTAGTTTCTTAGAAGAGTAATAGCTCAGCTTTCCCAATTGATAAGAAGTATAAGCGTGTCCAAATTTGTCAAGCTGATTCCATTGTTTGTTATCATTAAAAAAATGAAAGGAAGTTTGATTTTCATTTTTGTACCAAGAATGATATAAAAAGGTCATTCCAGTTACATAAGTCGTCGCTGCAAGTGTTGGAAAAAGCCATTTTTGGGTAGGTTTAGTTTTTTCTCCTATTTCTTTACTATTGAAAATAGTATCTTTTTCAAATTCTGTTTTTTGATTAAAACTTTGACTAAAACAAGAAAAACAAATACATGAAAGCAAAATCAAAACAAGAATTTTTAATTTGAATTGAACAAAATCAATCATCAAAACTATTTTTTTTTAAATTAATAAGTTAGATTAATAAAGCAATATGAGTGTCATTTTTTAAATTTTGTACACTAGGTGATTTTTGACGAAATAATAGTTCGTTTTTTTCCATAATGTTGGATTTACGAACCCAATGTTATAGAAAAAAGGCAGTTGCACAGAATAAAATTTGGTGACAATTTACGTTTTTTGAAATGACACTCATTTCAATAAAGATTATCTATTTTTTCATAAAGATAGAGTCGTAAATACATCTCTATGAAAAAATGGACTGGCTAAATTAATTTTCATAATCTTTAATATACTTCTATTTTTAATCCAAAAATTGCTTTATTCAAAAAAAATAACTTACTTTGTGTACAAAAAACACTAAGAAATAAAAACTGCTTCACAATTAATTACGATTTTATGTATAGCTACCAATATCCACGCCCTTCTGTTACTGTTGATTGTGTAATTTTTGCTTGGGATAGTGAAAACTCGGATTTGAAAGTTCTTTTAATTGAAAGAGCGACATGATCCTTTTGCAGGAAATTGGGCATTTCCAGGTGGTTTTGTAGATATGGATGAAGATTTGGAAACGGCAGCACAGCGAGAATTAGAAGAAGAAACAGGTATGAATGATTTGTTTATCGAACAATTATATACTTTTGGTTCGCCAAATCGTGATCCTAGAGGACGAGTAATTAGTGTGGCTTATTATGCTTTGGTTAGTTTGGCACATCATGCAGATCAGATAAAAGCTGCTTCTGATGCTGCTGATACTAAATGGATTAGTATAGAAGACCTTTCAGAAATTGAGCTTGCCTTTGACCATCAAGAAGTAATGAAAGTAGCTTTAGAAAGATTGAGAGGAAAGGTTCGTTATCAGCCTATTGGTTTTGAGCTGTTGCCAGAAAAATTCCCTCTTTCTCAACTTCAAATTCTATATGAACATGTATTAGGAACAACACTTGATAAACGCAATTTTAGACGAAAAATATTAAAAACAAAACTTGTTCTTCCTTTAGATGAGTATCAAAAAAACGTTTCACACCGTGCAGCCCAGCTCTATAAATTTGATAAAGATAAATACGAACAACTTGTAAAAGAAGGATTTGTATTTGAGATTTAAAAATAGTACTATTAGATACTTCGAAATTTTGATACTTGTCTTCTCCTATTTAATTTTAATGAAACTGTTATGTTGTAAAATAATAATTTCACACAACAATATGCACAGACTAAATCTTGCTAAAAATCTAACCAAAAGGCTATAAATTTGTTACCTTTGTTTAGCATAAAAATAATAGAATAATTTTCTAATTCCTCAAGCAATCTAGTTTAAAATTATGGCATCAGCTACTCCAAAAAAGACCGAAAATAAGAAAGCAATAAAAAAAACAGCTACGAAGAAAGTTATAAAAAAAGAAACAAAAAATAATAAAGAGAAAGTAGATTCTATTCATTCTAGTGAAAATCATCCAAACACAACCGATTTTATAGAAGTTTTTGGAGCAAGAGAACACAATCTAAAAGATATTGATATTTCTTTTCCTCGTCAGCAGCTCATCGTCATTACAGGAATTAGTGGAAGTGGAAAATCTTCTTTGGCTTTTGATACCATTTATGCAGAAGGTCAGCGTCGTTATATGGAAAGTTTTTCAGCGTATGCACGTTCTTTTTTGGGAAATTTGGAACGTCCAGATGTGGATAAAATAAATGGACTTAGTCCAGTAATTAGTATCAAACAAAAAACGACTTCCAAAAATCCACGCTCAACAGTAGGAACGACGACAGAAATTTATGATTTTATGCGTTTGCTTTTTGCTCGTGCAGGTATTGCCTATTCCTATAATACAGGCGAGCGAATGATTCGTCAAACAGAAGAGCAGATTTCAGAGATTATTTTTGAAGATTATAAAGATAAAAAACTCGTGCTTCTTGCGCCAGTTGTAAAAGGACGAAAAGGACATTATAGAGAGCTTTTTGTGCAATTACGAAAAAGTGGTTACACAAAAGTAAGAATTGATGGAGAAATAATGGAACTTGTTCCCAAAATGCAAACGGATCGTTACAAAACGCACGATATTGAAGTTGTTGTAGATAGGATTATTGTTACCAAAGATGATGAAAAGCGAATAATGGCATCACTCAAAACGGCTATGAAAGTAGGTAATGGAATTGTGATGGTTCAAGAACATACCGATGATAATAACAAATCAGAAGCTCGTTTTTTCTCTCGTTTTTTGATGTGTCCGACTACAGGAATTGCGTATGACGAACCAGCACCAAATATTTTTTCTTTTAATTCGCCTTACGGAATGTGTCAGACTTGTAATGGTTTGGGCAAAATCGAACAGCTTACCGAAGAATCTATTATTCCAGACGAAACAATTAGTATAAGTAGAGGAGCAGTTGCGCCATTGGGAGAATACCGTGATACGTATTTTTTCAAAAAGTTGGCTGCTTTTATGAAATCTCAAAAGGTAAATATTACGACAGTTTGGAAAGAAATTGATAAGAAAATTCAGAAGAAAATTCTTTATGGTTCGAAAGAAATCGTAAAAGTAAAAGCCAAATCTTCAGACCGAACATGGAATAGTGAATTTGAAGGAATTATCAATTATCTAGAAAAATATCAACTTGAAAGTGGTAGCTCAAAACAGCAAGCAAATTTAAAAGATTATCTGACCGTTACAGTTTGTCCAACTTGTGAAGCTGCACGACTAAAAAAGGAATCTTTATATTTTAAGATTGCAGAAAAGAATATATCAGAGTTAGCACAAAAAGACATTAATCAGTTAGCAGAATTTTTTGAAGATATAGAAAGCCGTCTTGAAAATCGTCAGAATATTATTGCTGCCGAAATATTAAAAGAAATTAGAAAACGAATAGGATTTTTACTAGATGTAGGATTAGATTATCTAACATTAGACCGACCAGTAAGAACGCTTTCAGGTGGAGAGGCGCAGCGAATTCGTCTTGCTACACAAATCGGAACGCAGTTAGTGGGCGTTTTGTATATTTTAGATGAGCCGAGTATTGGTCTTCATTCTAGAGATAATGTAAAGTTAATCAAGGCATTACAAGATTTGCGTGATTTGGGAAATACCGTAATTGTTGTCGAACATGATAAGGATATGATGTTGGCAGCCGATTATTTGATAGACATAGGACCGGGCGCAGGAAGACATGGAGGAAGAGTTGTAGAAGCAGGAACGCCAGCCGAATTTTTGAAGGGCAACAGTACGACAGCGCAATATCTCAATAATCAGCAACGCATCGAAATTCCGACAGAACGAAGAAAAGGAAACGGAAAAGAACTTGTTTTGAAAGGTGCAACAGGAAATAATTTGAGAAATGTAACAGCTCATTTTCCTTTGGGAATGTTGATTGGTGTTACTGGTGTTTCGGGTTCTGGAAAATCTACATTAATCCATGATACGCTTTATCCAATCTTGAACAAACACATTTATAGAGGTGTCAAAACGCCTTTAGAATACAAGGAAATTGAAGGATTGAAGGGAATTGATAAAGTTATTGAGGTTGATCAGTCGCCTATTGGTCGTACTCCACGTTCGAATCCTGCTACTTATACAGGAGTTTTTACAGATATTCGTGCCTTGTTTACACAGCTTCCAGAAGCAAAAGTGAGAGGTTACAAACCAGGGCGTTTTTCGTTTAATGTAAAAGGTGGACGTTGTGAAGAATGCGAAGGAGCAGGAAGAAAACTCATTGAAATGGATTTCTTGCCAGATGTTCATGTAGAATGTCCGTTGTGTAAAGGAAAACGCTACAACAGAGAAACGTTAGAAATTCGTTTTAAAGGAAAATCAATTTCTGATGTTTTGGATATGAGTGTGGAAGAAGCATCAGAATTTTTTATTAATCAACCTAATATTCTACGCAGAATCAAAACGCTAAACGATGTTGGTTTGGGATATATTACCTTAGGACAGCACGCCACAACGCTTTCAGGTGGAGAAGCGCAGCGAGTAAAACTTTCTAGTGAACTATCCAAAAAAGATACAGGAAAAACATTTTATATTCTTGATGAACCTACAACAGGATTGCATTTTAAAGATGTACAGTTTTTATTAGATGTTTTGACAAAACTGGTAGGAAAAGGAAATACTGTTTTGGTCATCGAACATAATTTGGATGTAATGAAAGTAGCCGATTGGATAATCGATTTAGGTTTGGAAGGAGGCGCAGCAGGTGGACAAATTTTGGTAGAAGGAACGCCTGAAAAAGTTGCTAAAAATAAGAAAAGTTATACAGCTAAGTTTTTGAGAGAGGAATTGAAGTAATATTTTTTCCATTTTATAATAACTTAATCAATTTAATTAGTATATTTGAAAAATAGTACACTCTTCTGTACTTATCTGCTTATACTACTTATTTTATTTAACACTATTTTATTACTTGTGAAAAAGTATTTTATATATTTTTTAATTATTTTATCTTTCTTTATTTCTTTCGAAGTAATAGGGCAGCAAATCATTGTTCCGAAGGATGGTAAAATAGAGAAATTTGGTAAAGAGTTACAATTTTTTGAAAGTTCGGATAATCAATCTTTGAGTATTAAAGATATTACAAATCTTGATTCTGAAAAGTGGATAATAAACCAAAAAGAAGACTTAAACTTAGGTTATACAAAAAACGCAGTTTGGGTAAAATTAGCTATCAAAAATGAGAGTAATTTTGATGATTTGTTACTTGATTTGGATTTGGCTTTTATAGACACACTAGAGTTTTATAGTTTTGATAATCAAAAACAAATTTGGCAAACTCAACATACTGGCTGGTCTAAAGAATTTGATTCCAGAGGAGAAATAAAAAATGTAGGATTTATATTTGATTTAGCTATCGAAGCTCAAGAGTCAAAAACCTATTATTTTCGTGTCAATTCTGATTATCCAATTCTACTTCCTTTTCATATAGACAGAAAAGAAAATCTACAAACCAAAGCAAAGGAAAAACATTTGTGGTACGGTGGTTATTTTGGTCTAATGCTAGTTATGCTGCTCTACAATCTATTTATTTTTATAGGGTTGAGAGATACCAATTATGTTTATTACGCTGCTACTATTTTGTGTACGCTTGCTGTTTTTTCATCTGTAAGTGGTTATTTTTTCAAGTTTGTTCATCCTTCCATTCCTGAAATAAACAACTGGATTATTCGCCTTTCGATGACTTTGGGTGTAGTTACGACGGCATTATTTACCATCAAATTTCTTGAAGTCAGAAAATCTAGTAAAGGATTTTATTTTGCGCTATTGATTGTTCCTTTTCTTACAATAATTGCGTTTGTAGTTAATCAAATGGGTTTTTCTAAGTCTATTGTGAACTCAATGGTTAGTGTTCATACTATTCTTATGCTTTCTTGTGGAACTTACTTTTGGATAAAGGGAAACAAGTTCGCTCGTTTTTATGTCTTGGCTTGGCTTGTTTATATCATAGGAGCATTATTTATTACGCTTCGAAATAAGGGAACTTTACCAATTACTTTTATTACTACTCACGCTGTTGAGATTGGTTCTGCTTTGGAGGTAGTTTTGATTTCGCTTGCTTTGGCTGATAAATACCGTACTATTAGAAGAGAGAAAATAATTGCTACACGATTAGCCTTACAATTACAAGAACAAACGACACAAGAATTAGAGAGTAAAGTACATGAGCGTACTCAAAAGTTGCGAGAAAGTAATGAAGAACTATCACAAATAAATGAAGAGTTACAGCAAACCGTCGAAACAGTCGGAAAGCAAAAATTAGAAATAGAAATCAAAAATGAAGCAATTGGAGATAGTATTCGGTATGCAAAACGGATTCAAGATTCTACGTTGCCACCCAAAACACTATTTAATGCAGCATTTAAAGAAAATTTTGTTCTTTATCTGCCCAAAGATGTAGTAAGTGGAGATTTTTATTTTTTCTTGGAGCGAAACGGTCTTGTTTTTATCGCAGCAGCAGATTGTACAGGACATGGCGTTCCTGGGTCGCTAGTTTCGATGATAGGAATGAATCTGATTAGAGAGATTATAATAGACAAAAATCTTATCTCACCAGCTCAAATATTAGAAGAACTTCATACTAGAGTTTTCAGACGTTTCAACAACAGTTTACAGGAAATAAAGACGGTATGGATATTGGTTTTTGTGTAATTGATAAAGCAAATCAAAAACTTACTTTTTCGGGTGCCAGAAATCCACTTGTTTGTATTAGAGATAATACAATGGTAGTTATAAAAGGAGCTAGGAGAAGTATTGGAGGTTCGAATATTAATAAAACAAAAGACATTCATTTTGAAGATACAAGTATAGATTTAGATGGAAATAGTTGTTATTATATTTATTCAGACGGTTATCAAGACCAGTTTGGAGGAGAAGATAATTCTAAGTTTATGAGCAAAAATTTTAGAGAAATACTACATAATATTCATCATCTTTCTTTCAATAAACAGCGTGTTTACCTCAAAATGACACTTTATGAATGGATGGATATCGGAGATAATAAGCAAACAGATGATATTTTGATATTGGGATTTAAGGCATAATAGAGTTAGTAAATACAGTATTTTTACTGATTTTTAAGACGCAATTTGTTTATTACGAACAAATTGCGTTTTTTTATTGTCTAAACTTACTACTTATTAAATTATTACTTATTCTGTATGAAATATTTATTTTTGGCTTTATTGTTTTTTGGATTTTTTGATTTTAGTTTTGTTTTTGGTCAAGAAGACGATAAGCTTATTCAAGATTTTAGAAAACAGTTTAATGATATTAAAACAGATACAGCAAAACTTATTTTTATAAACAATATAGAAAATAAAATAGCTTATTTTCAAAATCCTGTCTTACTCAGAAGAAATTTTGAATTTTACTAATCGTTATGTTGCGAAATTAAATTTTATACCTCATTACAAAGGTGTTGCTTACAGTATAATTTCTGATTATTATCTAAAAAAATTAGATTTAGATAAAGCTATATCATATAGCGATTCTTCTTTAATTTATCTTAAAGACAAAACTAAATATACTTCCTTAAATATAAAGGCACAAGCATTATTGTTTGCAGGTAATAAGGTAGAAGCTAAGGAAATATTATTCAGATTACTTAAAGATAAAGATTTGAGCATAAGAAATAAATTTTTAGCAAATAGATCTTTGTCAAACATATATGTTCAAGATAGTAATTTTGATAGCGCATATATATATTTGAATGTTTTAAAATCTATTTATGAGAAAGAAAATAATGAAGAATATAAAGCAAATACTTTAGATATCCAATTTATGTTATATTACAAATTAGATAAGCAAGATTCTGTGCTTTTAGTATGTAAAGATATTGAAAAGTATAGAATTAAAGCAGATGAAAAAGATAATTTAGCTAAATTATATGGAAACATGGGTAGTGTATATATGGATTATAAAAAATATGATGAATCTTTAATGTACTACGAAAAATGTTTAAAGATAAAGAATCAATTAGGAAGTAAAGATATTGGATATGTATATTACAATATGTCAAATGTGTTTTTTTATACTAATGAACAAGAAAAGGTAAATATATATTTAAAAAAAGCGATAGAAAGTTACAGGGTTTTCTTATAAAAAAATAAAAGAGCAAAAAATTTTTAATTTTGTATTACTAAGTACCAAATTAATCCTAATTTACTCTTCCATGTACAAAGAAACTAGTTTTTATGTTAAATTGCAAAATTTATCAGGTTTAGATTTACGAGATAACCGAGGCAAAACTCATAACTTAGCGTTTGTCTTACTTGGTTTGAGTATAGCTCTTTTACGAAAACGTGATGGAAATTTATCAAGCCTTCATCGTAGTATGAAAAATAAACATCAAGAATTATGTACTTTTTTAGGATTATGTTGTTCTACTGAAGTTATATCTCGCTCTTATCTTCCAGTTTGTCTAAAAAAGGTTTCTCTTCCTCATTTTGAACGATTATTATTTGAAAGCTATGGAATAGAGTTAAATGATGAACAAAAAAAATGGTTTGCAGGTGACGGTAAAGAGTTACGTGGAAGTATAGAAAAAGGTAAAAAACGAGGAGAAGCTATAGTACAGTTAGTAGATCAAGAGAGCAGACAAGTTTTAGGGCAATCCTATTACAATGGAGATAAAGAAAGTGAAAAGCCTTGTATTCGTAATTTATTAACAACTAGTTTAGCTAGTGGACAAAAAATTAGTTTAGATGCCCTTCATTTATGTCCAGCTACTTGTGAGTTGATTAACCAAGCAGGAGGTATTTTTTTGATTGGTTTAAAGAATAATCAAGCACTATTATTAGAAGATATGAAGTTGTATAGCCAAACTGCAAAACCAATTTTTCAAAGTGAAGAGTGGGAAAAGGGACATGGAAGAATTGAATATAGAAAGTATCAATTATACGATATTAGTCATCAATATTTTGATTCACGATGGGAAAAAGTAGACTTCTGTTCTTTAGTTAAAGTAGAAAGAAAACGCATAAATACTAAAACACAAGAAGAAAGTACAGAAATCTCATTTTATATTTCTAATAAAAATGCAAAAATTGGAGAAGAACTTTTTAGAGCTATCCGAAATCATTGGCAGATAGAAGTAAATAATAATATCAGAGATACTACTTTTCAAGAAGACCAACTCAAAACTCAAAAAAAACCTGTTTCAAAAGTGTTAGCAGGGCTTAGAACACTCAGTTTAGCTCTTTTGAATATTTTAAAGCCTAAGAATATGGTAGCACAACTTGAAAAATTTCAAGATGATTTTCAATTTTTACTAAACTTTCTTAGGCAAATGAATTTTTTATAAGAAAACCCTTTAGAAAGTTACGAGAAAGTTGGAGATTTAGAAGGTATAGCATATGCAAAAGAATCACTAGCATATAGACAAGCTACGCAAAAGTTTAGTCAAAAATTAGTAGATTATACAGAAGAAATAAAAATGGAAAGAGAAGCATTTGAATTTTTTAAAAAGGAAAAAAGTGATGACAAAATAGTAGGAAGTGGTAGTTACTTATGTCAAATACTTCTTTTGGCAGCAAAAAATAATGAAGCAAATGAACTATTGAAAGAATTAAAACAGTATCCTGTAATTACATTGTTTACCAAAGTACGGTTAAATTTTACAGAAATAAAAGTAAAAATGGCATTACAAAATGTAAAAATAGGATATATAGAAGAAGTGGCACAAGACATAAATTTTTTACTTACGTTACAAGATTCGCTTGCGTTTTTAAATTATGATTCAGAAGTACCAAGAAAACTAGCAGAATTAGAAGCAGAAAGAGCCAAAATGGATAAAAAACAACAAGAATTAGAAAATCAACTCACAAAAGAAGAACTAGAAAAAGCAGAACTCAAAACGTGGGCAAGCATAATAATTGCTTTTCTTTCAATTTCTATTTTGGGAGTAATTATTTATACTCGCAATCAAAGAGCAAAAAGAAAACAAGCAGAATTAGAAGTTCGAAATCAAGCCGAACAAAGAAAAGTAATTGAATTAGAAGTACAAAACCAATCTGAACAAAGAAAAGTAGCCGAATTAGAAGTACAAAACCAATCTGAACAAAAGAAAGTAATTGAATTAGAATTAACTAACCAACGAGCCAAACAAAAAGAATCCGAACTACAAAGCAAAAACAAAGAAATTGCTTATAATTTAGAAAAAACCAAAACCGAAATGAAAACTAGAATAGTAGAAGAACGCAATCAAGTAGTAACAAAAGCCTTCGGAGATATGGCATATCATATCCACAACGAAGCTGGTGGAACGCTGACCCTTACCATAAATGAGCTGACAGCACTTTCAGATAGAGAAGAAAATCAAAAAGCCTTACAGCAACTCAAAGAACTTAAAGAAAAGTTTAGAGATATTTCACGTATTTTCCAAAATATTGAGCAGATAACTACGCTAGAGTTTAGTTTGCAAAACTATACCCAATTAATAGCTAAAAACAACCCTACTATTTTCTTCGAATACGATACAGAACTTCCTCAACTTGTTACAGAAGTAAAAGGAAATAGAGCTAGAGATATTCATTTTATAATACAAGAGTTTGTAGAAAATTCAATAAAATATGCAGAAGCAAGTAAAATAACTGTATTTATTGAAATTGATTCAGAAGAAACTAGAGATAATTTGCTCATCATAGTAACCGATGACGGAAAAGGATTTGATACACAAGCCACCGAAACTTCAGGTATGAAAATGACAAATAAGAAAATTGAAGAATTAGGTGGAAATTTGATTATCAATTCCTCTAAAAAAGGGACACGAATAGAAATTAGGCTTCCTTTTATCAAACAAGAAAATCAAGAAACTCCAAAAATAGATTTAGACTCTATTTAAATATTTTATACTCCTGAAAAACATGAAAAAAATAGTCATTGTAGATGATATTGAAGCCTTAGTAGAAGGCTACGCCAACTCTATTGAAAAATCCAAACTAGATTATGAAGTAGTAGGAAAGTTTGTAAGCATTGTGGAAGCCTATATTTTTATTAAAAAAAATAATGTTGATTTATTAGTTACAGATGTTCGTTTTCCAGATTCTCCAGTTTCTGATTTGGTAAAGTTTATTAAAAAAGTAAAGAAACAGCAACCTGATTGCAAAATACTAGCAGTTAGTGATATAGCTGATGCTTCCGATAAAAGTAAAGTTTTGTTGGGTGGTGCAGACAATGTCATAGGAAAAGATTTGAATGAAAACTTCCTAAAAGCGATAAAAAATATTTTTGATGGAAAAACAGCCTATCAACAATTAGAACAAAAGAAAAAAACAGGTTTGCCTTCTCTAAATGAGAGAGAAATAGAAACGATTGATGTATTGAGTTTATCTAATCAAGATATAGCTGAAAAACTTTGTATTTCTCCAAGAACTGTAGAAGATAGAATATCTAAACTTTTAGACCGTTTTGAAATGAATCGTACCGAATTATATGCGTGGTGGAAACTAAACAAACATTGGTATGGAAATGAAAATACCTAAAAAACGGAAAATTAACCAAAAATACCGTAAAATCCACAAAGAAAAAAAAACTCTTTTTAAGAACTTTGAAGTATCAAGTTTTTAAAAGGAGTTTTTTTATGCAAAACTATTTCTTTTAGATTTGGCAGTTTTCTATTACCATTTATTTATTCAAAAACACTTATAACAACAGTTTACTATGATCTTACAAAAAAATTACTTCGCTATTTTCTGTGCCTTGATCGTTTCTTGTTTTTTCTTGTCTAGCACTTCTGTTTCGGCACAAAACAGTTTTGCAAAAACAAACTCTTCGTTTTCTGTAAAAAACTACAATCAAGTTTTGAATACAGAAAAAGTAAATCCGTTAGCTTCTTTTACAACTCTATCTACCAAAACTATAAAAGAAGAAGGTGGATATGAAGCAGGTCGTATCACTTTAGGTGGTGGCTTGGGTTACGGACTTGATGTAAGTAAGCCTTCAATCGGAGTAAGAGCGCAATATTTCTTTACTGAAAAAATTGCTGCACAAGTTGGTTTCTCTTCTTATTTGATGGGAGAAGAAGGTTTTTCGTACCGTGAAATTGATTTGAATGTCAATTATTATTTTCCTTTAGACGGCAGCATTCAGCCCTATGTTTTGGCAGGTGTAGGTTTTGCAACAGCTACTGTTACCTTTCTTGATGAAAAAGTAAGTGCTTCAAACACGGGTTTGAATATCGGTGGTGGCGCAGATTATCTTTTTTCTGAAAAATTATGTGGTTTTGGAGAACTGCGTTACGTAGTTTCTGAAGCTGGACAAGTTGTTATTCAATTAGGTGTGCGTTACGCTATAAAGTAGTCTTTTTTTATTAATTCATCTAGTGCAATTCCTTTTTTTGGGATTGTGCTGGGTGGGTTTTTTAATTTTTTTTCTCTCAAAAATTAACTCCACAGTTATGAAACGATTTACAGTACTTATTTTCGTACTACTTTTTACTAATCTTGCTTTTGCACAGACCAGTACCTTCACTTATGTGCAAGATGCTTTTAAAGATCACGAATTAGAAAAAGCAGAAGGTAAATTAAAGAGTATCTCAAAAGAAAAAATGCTTCTCAACTTCGTAGATAATCCTGAATCAAAAGATAAAGTCAAAAACGGTTATGTAGCTGTTTTTGGAGATTCATTGAGTTATAAAATGTTTGGGCGAGAGTCAAACGAGTTTTTTAGCTGTGGACTTTGGTTTGAAAACAAAGAGAGTATCAAAGAGGGAAACATAAAACTACCCAACTCTTTTGTAAACTATATTATGCTTAAATGCAATGATGGATTTTGTCAATACGACTTTGCTCAAGATTATGATTGGAATGGAACACTTACCATTACAAAAGTAGATGGAAATCGTATTTCAGGTTATTTCAAACCTAAAGGTGAAGAACCTCCATCGGGCGATTATAAATTTTCTTTTTCTTTTGAAAGTATTGAATTAGTAAAATAAAACCATTTGCTATATCATATTTGATTTATCACACTTAATTCTTAAAACTATGAAACGAATTATATTTTGGATTCTGTTATTATCCATAACTTTGGTTTTATCCATTTCACGAACATATGCTCAATATGCTAAGGCTAAGGATTTGTTCAAGTTATACGGTTATGTAGAAAGTGATGAGAGTGATTATGGTTTCACTTCTTTTATAGGCTCTGATGGAAAATATATTCTCTACAATAACAAAAAAGTAATTATCCATGATGTTATCCATAAAAAAAGTATTGAATATGATATACTTAAAATATTTGGAAGTAACGTTAAAAACATACAGCCTATTTTCATTGATGGTCAGACACAAATTTTAGCTCTTAAATATAATGAAGTTCAGTTATGGAATATTAACACACAGAAAAGCAGCACTTATTTGAATGATGTTCAACAGTTTTGGGTAAGTAGAAATGGAGAGTTTATTGCAATTAAACCATCAAGTAATTTTCTGCAGATATACTCACTAAAAGACAAAAAGCAATTAGGAACAGGAATACAATTACATGGCAACTCTTCAGCCTTACATAGTCATAGTGGTGATTACAAAAAAATGCCTTCTATAATTGATTTTGATGTATTTGAAGAAAAGGAAGTATGTTTTTTAATGAATACTATGGAAGGTCATGTACTATTTAAAGTCTATAGTATTCAGAAAGGAAACTTATTAAACAAATTTGATAGAATAATCCAATATTCTTTTTCAAGTAAAGAAGAACCTTGTTATGCTAGTAGTATATATTTCGTTAAATATCTTAGCAACGGTAAGGTAGTTACATCTTCTTCCATTACAAGATGTAATACAGTAGCACTATGGAACTTGAATAGAAGAGATGTTATATACAGAGAGAAGGATAATATCTATGAAGGTAAAGATGATGTGGCTTTAATAAGAGTAGGTAATGATGAAGTAATAGTCACAAATGAAGTAATTGTGAAGGAAGGGGTTGTTATACCCTATAAGATAGATTTAAGTGGTGAGGGATTTAATTACTCCTCTCGCCGTTATTCTAGAGTAAGTTTTGATAACAAGTATTTTGGCTATTATTCTATTGAAAAAGGTGGAAAATATATTTATGCTATTTTGGAACTAGATATAAACAAACTAGAGTCTGCAAAAGAAGCTAAACGTATCGATGAAGTTGAACGACAGGCAGAACAAGCTAGAATAGCTAAAGCAGAATTGGAAGCCCAACGAAAAGCAGAGGCAGAAGCTCAAACAAAAGCAGAGGCAGAACAAGCCAAAATAGCACAAGCACAAGCAGTTCGTGATAGCAAAATAAAAGCGAACTCAAACAAAGCACTATGGAAAATGGGCAATAAAATTTGTAATGATGTTTCGGGTGGAGTTGTTGTCGGTACGCTCAATCAATGGAATGAAGACAAATCAATGGCTCAAATTAAAGTCGTTACAAGTCCAGGAGGAAGTTATGAAGGCGAAAGCTTGACTAAAAACAATCTAATATGGATAAAATCATCTGGCAAAGGATGGCATTTATGTTTAGATGATGAGATTCAGACTTCGTTATCCAATGATAATAGTAGTACTAACACAACAAGTACATCTTTAAGTACAAATACAAATAATACTGTTTCGACTGAAACTGTTGGTAAATATGCCAAACGAGGAGCTTATAGAATAGCTTATAAACTACGTCCCTCACAACTTCGTAAATATGATTTTAAGGTAATCAAACACAAAGAAATCGATGGAGTTATAATCCATATGAGTGTTAGTTATCAAGCAGGTAATCAATACTCACAGTGGGAAACAATAGAAGGAGTTATTATTTGTGATAAATATGGTACTAATGCGATGTTCATACCTAAGAAAGGAAGTGATGACTCTGTAAATAGTTTTCTTTCAAACATTGGTCTTAATCAGTTTAGTGATTTGAAAGATAATAATGGTCAAATAAGAAAAAAGATTAATGAATTATTTAATATCAATGTAGAAAATAGTTATATGTTTTTAGATAATTTATCTAGTGATTGATAACTTAGTTTCTACTTAAAATTCTAAAAAAATATTTCCAAAAATATGAAAAACCCTTTACTACTCATTTTCGTACCCGTCAAAGCAGCTAGTAATTTCGGTTGTTTGGGTGTTTTATTTGGCTTCATGTATATCATTATTTTAGCTGGAATTGTGCTTTCTGTATTAGGAAAAATGTTTAGTGGTTGTTCAGTAGAAAATAGTTACTCAGAAGATTGTTATTCTTGTGGAGGTACAAGTACACATGAGCCATATTCTGGAGGTTCTAGTTCATCAATATGAGTGACATTTTCCGATTTCTGCATACAAATTTGTTTTAGACAAAATAATAGTTTACTTTTTCCATAGAATAGGGTTTGCAAACCCTATTTTATGAAAAAAAAGACGATTGCACAGAATAAAATTTGGCAACAATCTTTCTATTTTAGAAGGTCACTCATATTGAGTTCATCATCTAGTCGTTCTACATACTCTAATCCTCCTCCTGTATCTGCTTCTAGTATAGCTAGAAGTCTAAATGCACAAGGCTACCGAATCGGGCAAATTAGAAAGTATCTAAAAGAAAATGGCTACGGAGACTATCGTAGAAAAGAAATCAAAGAAATGGTAGGGAAATAATCATTTTAAAATAAAGTCATTATGAAATTTACAATTCGAAACATAATCGGTTTATTGCTTACTTTTTTGATGATTTTTTTGCTTGGCAAATTATTGAGATATCCAAAATGCGTAAATAAATGGTCATCGAAAATGCTAAATTTCCCACCCTCGTCGGTGTTTTAGCGAAGCGACACCAACAACAAACCAACAACGGATAGAGAAACACAAAAAATTTAAATTAAAAAATACTATGGCGAAAGCAAAACAATGCCCCAATTGTGGACACTACATGCTTAATATGAAATACGAAGCCCAGCTAAAAGGATTGTAGAAATACAAAAACCAAGTGTAGAAAACATAGAGTATTTGAAGAAAAATAATATTCTAATAGGCAAAAATATAAAAAACCGTGAAAATTAAGGGGAGGGTAAACCAAATGTAATAAAGTAGTAAATCCTCGCAAAACTCTATTTCTTTGAGATAGAGTTTTTTTTGTTTGTCAAACTCAAAAACTGTATTTTTACACAAAAAATAATTCGAAACAGAATCATATTAGAATCAAATAAAAATGAAAATAGGCGATAGAGTGCGTATGCTCACAGGAACAGAAGAAGGCGTAATCACAAAAATTTTGCAACACGGACAAGTAGAAATAGAAATTGAAGACGGTTTTTGTTTGCCTATTATGGCTTCCGAAGTAGTTTTGATAAACAAACAAGAAGAAAAATATTTTGGTAGAAAATCTCCTGTTTCAGTTGTAGAAGAAGAAAAAAAACCTCTTTTTAAACCTACCAAAAAAATAAAAAAATCTACTGTCGGAGAAGGAATTTATCTTGCCTTTACAGATTTTAATGATAAATTATTGAATGTTTATTTGATAAATAATATGGCTTATTCTATGCTTGTTACGGTAAGTGAGCAGCTAGAAAATGGTCACGAAAAACATCTTTTTTCTGAACAAATAGACAAAAAAGATGCACCAAGAATTCATAGACTAAGTAGAGAAGAGTTTAATGATTGGAAACCTCTCAATATTAGAGCAATTTTCTTTAAAGAAGGTAATTTTGAGCCTAAAGAAACACTACTTTTTCAAATGGGTTTTAATAATTCTTTTTTCAGAATCAAACGAACTGCCCCTGTTCTGGAACGAGAATCGTATCTTTTTAGAGTAGAAGGACGAGAAGTTCAGCCAGATTTGGAGCAGGAAAAAATGCAAGTTGTTGATGCTGTTAGTCTTAGAGAAAGAATTATAGAAAATAGCTCAAAAGTTTCTCCTTACAAAACAGAAGCTCCACCTTCCGAAATTGATTTGCATATCGAAGAATTATCGCCCGACCATTACGATGTGATGACAAATGAAGCCATTATTACAATGCAGTTAGAGCATTTTGAAATTTATTTGGATAAAGCGTTGGCTTCTAATATGGAATCCATTATTTTTATTCACGGAATTGGAGTTGGCAAACTTAGACAAGAAATTCATAAACGATTAAGCCAGCATCCACATGTAAAATATTATCAAGATGCTTATAAAGATAAGTTTGGCTATGGAGCAACAAAGGCAGTTTTTAAGTAGGTTTTTGCACTAAATCGCTCGTGAGGACACGAGCAATGGATAAATATACCGTTGCTCGTGTCCTCACGAGCTACACAAGAACGAAAAAAACGAACTTTTTACTACTTTACTAAGTTACTTTTAAGTAAATCAACAAAATAATTACAACGAAAAAATAGTATTATGCACAACGAGAGCCAACGACAAAAACAAGTTTCAAAGATTATACAAAAAGATATAGGCGAAATTTTCCAAATCCAGAATATAGGGAAAGATGCCTTAGTTACGATTACGGCTGTAAAATCTGCTCCTGATTTAGGACTTTGCAGAATTTATGTAAGCGTTTTTCCTCCAGTCAAACAGTATGCTGTGATGGAAGAAATTGAGAAAAAAAGTGGAATGATTCGTAGTGAAGTAGGAAAACGAGTAAGACATCAATTTCGTCAAGTTCCTAACTTAGAGTTTTTTATTGATAAAACAGAAGAAGAAGCTGCCGAAATAGAACAACTCATCGATAGTTTGGATATTCCACCAGCTCCAGAAGAAGACGATGAAAATTACAAAAACTACAAAGAAGAAGGAAGACTAGATGCAGACGATTTTTAAAAATTTAATTTGATAAATCAAATTACTACATAGGTTTTCTAAATATCCATTTCATAAAACTAAAATTATAAAATGGATATTTTTTTGTGTTTTACTTTGAGTTCATAATCTATTAACATTCCTTTTCGCTTTTTTTATCTTCTACTTTGATTTATTTCAAACTGACTTTATTATATTGCAAGATTAAAGCACTTTTGCGCAACTAACTACACGTATTCAGTTATGGAAAATAATCAAAATAAATTGAACTTAGAACAAGAATCAGAAGAGCAAATCAAAGCCTTGATAGATAAAGAAGAGTTCATTGAAGCTACAAATCTCAATAAATATCATATCGAACTGTTTGCAGGTTTGTTGATGCGTGCTTTAAAATTGCAGAAAGCAAACAAACTTTATGAAGCCATTTCATCAAACAAAGGATTAGATTTTCTGAAATCATTCTTTGAATTATTGAATATAAAAACGGTCGTCAATGAAAAAGAATTAGAACGTTTGCCAAAAGAAGGTGCATTTATTACCGTTTCGAATCACCCTTTCGGTGTTATTGATGGCTTTTTGCTGATGCGTTATTTAGTCGAACACAACAAGGATTTTAAGGTAATGGGAAATTTTTTGTTGATGCGAATTGAGCGTTTAGCTCCTTATGTTATTCCTGTAAATCCGTTAGAAAACCATCAAGATGCCTATTCTAGTATGGCTGGAATGAAGGCAGCACTTACACAGCTTCGTGACGGAAAACCGTTGGGGATTTTTCCTGCTGGCGAAGTGTCTAGTTATCAAGCTGATTCAAAAATGATTTCTGACCGTCAATGGCAAACGCCAGCCATTAAGCTCATCAAGAAAGCAAAAGTTCCGATTGTTCCTATTTATTTTCAAGGAAGCAACAGTCGTATTTTTCATTTAATTGGAAAATTACATCCACTTTTGCGTACAGCTTCTATTCCTCGTGAAATGTTTAATAAAACAGGCGAAGAAGTTAGGATAAGAATTGGAAATCCGATTTCGGTAAAAAGTCAAGAAGAGTTTGATGATATTGAGCGTTTTGGTCGTTTTTTGAGAGCAAAAACGTATGCTTTGGGTTCAACAATGGAAGTCAAAAAATTCTATTATCCTTCCTTTAAATTTCCTTCAAAACCTCAAGAAATTGTAAAAGAAAATCCGAAAGAAAAAATAATTGCAGAAGTAGAAAATCTTAGAAAAGAAGACAAATTACTTTTTGTTCAGCAAAATTACGAAGGTTATGTAGCCAATTCGAATCAAATTCCTGTTATTTTGAGCGAAATAGGAAGGTTACGTGAAATTACGTTTAGAGAAGTAGGAGAAGGAACAAACAAAAAAACGGATTTAGATGAGTTTGATTTGTATTATCATCATTTATTTATTTGGGACAAAGACGAAAACAAAATCGTAGGCGCATATCGTGTAGGAAGAGGCGACAAAATAATGGAACGTTTTGGTAAAAAAGGATTTTATTTAGAAAGTCTGTTCAAAATGGATGACGAGTTTACACCTTATTTAGAAAAATCGTTAGAATTAGGGCGTTCATTTATTACAAAAGAATACCAACAAAAACGACTTCCTTTGTTTTTATTATGGAAAGGAATTTTGTTTTTCTTAATCCAGAATCCACAATACCGTTATTTAGTTGGTCCTGTAAGCATTAGCAGTAGTTATACAGAAGCATCAAGAGCTTTGATTGTAAGATTTATCCAGCGTTATTTTTATGATGAAGAATTATCAAAACTGATTACGCCACGAAAAGAATTTAATCCAAAAATAGATTTATTAGATACAGATGCACTTTTTGAAGGCGCACATGATTTGGCTCAATTGGATAAACTCTTGTGGGATTTGGAACCGAATCGTCATTCTGCACCTGTTTTATTGAAAAAATATATTCAACTTAATGCAAAAATAATTTCGTTTAATCTTGACCCAAAATTCAATGACGCTATCGATGGCTTGATGGTTTTAGATGTTAAAGAAGTACCAGAAGAAACGATTAAGAATTTGAATAAGGAAATGGAGTTGCCTTCTTAGAAATAAAAAATGGTTCAAGTGTCGATGCTTGAACCAAAAAATATTATGCTAAAATTACAAATTACCTTATCAAAACCTACTTCAAAACAGCATTACTAAACATATCCAAAACTTCATCAATTTTAGTAGTCAGTTCTTCATTTTCAATTCCATGACGATTTGCTAAAAACGAACCTTTATAATAACTTACTTGTGTTTTTCCATTTTCATCTTCCCAAATAAGAATTTTCATAGGCAAATCCAGACCGATTGTAGAATTTAGTTTCATTAATTGACTTCCTACTTCTGGTTTTCCAAAGATAAACAAACGAGTAGGACGAATTTCTAAGCCTGCATCTTTGGCTGCCTTGTTGTGTTCTACTTTTGCAATCAGTCTAAAACCTTTTTCTTTGAGTAATTTTTCTAGTTTTGCGCTTGATTTATCTACTGACAAAACGCTTTCTTTTGTCTGCAAATCGGATAAATTACTGCCTAATTTCAAGTCTTGTAACTTTGTTTCTTCTACATCTGAATGACTTATTTTATCTAAAAGTCCGTTCATTTTTGTTTCCAATTCTGGAAGCATAATCTCATAACGGTTCATCAAAATAGAAGCATTGTTATAAATTATTTTTGTAGTTCCGTTGTCCTCATAAACCAAAATTTTCATCGGCAAATCCATTGCAGCAGCTTGATTTTGTTGCATTAATTGTGTTCCTGCTTTTGGATTACCGAAAATAATCAAACGGCTTTGAGGGATTTCCATTTGTACACCTTTTGCAGCTTCCGAATGATTTACTTCTGCAATAATCTTTAAATTTTCATTAGATTCAATAGCCGATTTGATGGAATTATAAACCTCATCTACTGATTTAGAATGATTTTTCTGAACGAAAGGTAATTGTATTGCTGCAACATTACCTTCATCGATAATTATAGTCGTTGTATCTGTATTTATATTTTGAAGAGAATCGGAAGAGTTTTCTGTATCTACTTTTTTATTATCTTGACAAGATGAAAAAAGCAAAACAGAAGAAGCACAAAGAAGAATAAAATAACTAAAAATAGTTTTCATAAATATTGTTTTTGAGTTGGAAGGTTTTAAAGTACAAATAATTACAACCCTCAACGAGGCTTCGCCGTCTTTGAGGTAAAATCAAAAATGCTATGTTTTGAAATGCAAACACACTAAAGTGTGTTCTACATAAATGCGAAACTATAAAATTCCTCCTCCGTCCACATACAGAACAGAACCATTCACAAAACTAGCTTCCTCTGATGCCAAATACAAATACGCATTTGCTACATCTTCTGGCTTTCCAGCACGACGAACAGGAATTGAAGCAATAATTTTTTCTTGAAACTCTTTTGCAATCGAAGCCGTCATTTCCGTTTGAATATAACCTGGTGCAATGGCATTTACCGTAATTCCATCTTTTCCAACTTCTCTAGCTAAGCTTTTTGTGAAACCAATTACTCCAGCTTTTGCAGCCGAATAATTTGTTTGTCCAAAATTTCCATACACGCCAGCAATAGAAGAAGCATTGATTATTCTTCCATATTTTTGTGCTTTCATGTGTGGAACAACTGCTTTTGCACAGTTATAAACGCCTGTAAGATTTACATTAATGACACTATCCCAAAGGTCGTCAGTCATTTTCATGAAGGAAGAATCTCTAAGTATTCCTGCATTATTTACTAAAATATCTATTCTACCAAAATCAGAAAGCACTTTTTGAGTAGCTTTTTCTAATCCTTCTCTATCCGAAGTATTGACTTTGTAGAATTTTCCGTTTAGAGAATCAGCCGTTTTTTGTCCTTCTTCGTCCAGATCCCAGATAGCGATTTTTGCGCCTGCTTTATGGAAAATTTGAGCAACTGCTTTTCCAATTCCGTTTGCGCCTCCTGTGATGAGTGCGACTTTGTCTTTTAATGAAAACATAATTTTTAGTTAGTGTGTTTATGTGAATTGTTATTATTTAGTTTGTCTTAATTCATTGATTTTTTCTTCGGATAAGTCTGTTAATTCTTTTATTAGTTCATTATCAAAACCTTCTCTTATTCCTACTAAAGCAATTTTAATAACCTTTTCTTTTTTTGCTGCTTTTTTTCCTTCCATAAAAGCCGTTTGCTTTATACTTTCCCAGTCCCAAATATTTCTTTGGTTGTTTTTAAATGGGTCAATAATTTCTCTTTCCATACTAAAAATGATTTAATTGGTGTGTTTTTCTCTTAGTTCATTGATTTTTTCATCAGATAATCCTGTCATTTCCTTTATGAACTGGTTATCCAATCCTTTTTTTATTCCTACTAAGGCTGATTGAATAGCTTGTTCTTGTTTTCCTTCTTTTTTTCCCTCTTCTTTTCCTTCTTCTCTCCCCTCCTCTTTTCCTTCCGAAAAATAAGTATGAGCAACACTTTGTAAATCCCAATAATCTTTTAGACTTTCTTGATAAACAAATTGTTCTTTTTTATTATATTTTGCCACTTCAGCTATTTCTAAGAGTCTTCTAAAAACTCCTTCCTGCAAATTATTTGGCTTGTCTGCTAATTTGTGTAAGTTTTTGAAGGCAAACAACCAACGCTCATAATCGTTCTCTAACTCTTCTAATTGCTTTTTAAATTTAGGAATTTCTAAAAAAACAAAAGTTAGTTTATCATAAAAAACTTTATTGGAATTAGTTTCAATGAGCTTTACGTTATGATGAAACTGATCTGGCTCTGAATCATCAAATTCAAAATCCAAAACTCCAATTGTATAAACATTACGCAGTTCGTAATTCCAGTCTTTTCCTTTTCGTGCTTGTTCTTGAATTGCAAAAGTAGAATAATACAGACTTCTATCTTTAAAGAATTGTTGTTTTACTCGCTGAACTTCTACAATAAATTTTTCTCCCTCTTCATTGGTACAATACAAATCAAAAACAGCTTTTCTATCTCGCTGACCTTTCCCCAAATGTTCATTATTGAGATACGTCAAATCAATTATTTTTTCTCTGTCTTTCAATAATCCATTCAAGAAATTTATCAATAAATCCTTGTTTGGTTCTTCTCCAAATATTTTTTTGAAGCCAAAATCTGTAAAAAGATTGATGTATCGGTCTGTCATTGGATTTTAAGTTAAATAAGTAAACTACAAGTTTTTAACAACAAGATAAAGATACAAAAAAGCTCCAAAAATTAGTGTCAAAATAATAGCTAAAACGGTAGCCCACTTTTTCCAATCAGAGGAAGAAGAGAAATAAAGTTTGCAAGTCATTCCGATATTCCAAAGAAGTAATGTAATTAATCCTGTAGTTAGTACTACGCTTCCTATTTCAAAAAGTCTTTCTGATAAAACAGAAAACAAAATAATTGAGATGACAAAAATAATAAAAATATTTGATGCAATAATAGTTATCCAAACATTTGGCTTTTCTATTTTTGTTTCCCTATCCAAAATTTCCTCCATAGTTTTATTCTACATGATTATAATTACTTTACTCCCTTTAAATAAATGTATAAAAAGCCTATTCCTATTATAACATTAGTCTGAATAAGTATAAACACACCTAATATTACTACAAAAGCAATATTATTTATATCCTCTAAAAACACACTAATAAGTGCTGTAATTAGAATTACGGTTAGATTTATTAAAAAGAAAATTATCCAATTGCTTATTTTCTTTTTTGGCTTTTCTCTATCTAAAATTTGTTCCATAAAATACTATATTTTGGAATGAAAACACACTAAAGTGTGTTCTACAAAATTATCATAAAATACTATATTTTGGAATGAAAACACACTAAAGTGTGTTCTACAAAATTATCATAAAATGCTATGTTTTGGAATGAAAACACACTAAAGTGTGTTCTACAAAATTACCATAAAATACTATGTTTTGGAATGAAAACACACTAAAGAGTGTTCTACAGTGTGTTTTACATTATAACTGCTCCCTTTACTTTTTCTACTGCTTTATGATAAACGGCTTCATACAAAGGTAAAATATTCGAAAGCTCAAATTCTTTTGCTCTCTTTAGTGCATTTTCTTTAAAGGTAGGCAAATTATCATCATCTAAGATAATCAAAGCATTCTTTGCCATATCTTCTACATCGCCAACATCACTCATAAACCCACTTACACCTTGTACGTTTAGTTCTATAAGTCCACCTGCATTACTAGAAATAACAGGCACTTCACACGCCATCGCTTCCAAAGCTGCCAGACCAAAACTCTCCGTTTCAGAAGGCATTACGAATAAATCGGCTACCGACAAAACCTCCTCAATCGCATCAATTTCTCCTAAAAAACGAACATCATTCGAAAGATTTAATTCTTTTACTAAATCCTCCATCGGATTTCTTTCTGGTCCTTCTCCAACTAATAGTAATTTTGCTTCAATCTGTGTTCTAATCTTAGCAAATACTTTTATTACATCGTCAATACGTTTTACCTTTCTAAAATTAGAGGTGTGAACAACTAACTTTTCTCCATTAGGACAAATAGCTTTCTTAAAATGATCCTTTTTTTGTTTCTTAAAACGCTCTAAATCAATAAAATTTGGAATGACATCAATTTCTTTTTTTACCTTAAAAGTATCATACGTTTGCTGGCGAAGACTATCCGAAACTGCCGTTACTCCGTCAGATTCGTTGATGCTAAACGTAACAACAGGCGCATAACTTGGGTCTTTTCCGACAAGCGTAATATCTGTACCATGCAAAGTCGTAACAACAGGAATTTGTATCCCTTCTGCTTTCAAAATCTGTTTTGCCATGTACGCAGACGACGCATGAGGAATGGCATAATGAACATGCAGAAGGTCAAGTTTTTCACATTTTACTACATTTACCATTTTGCTGGCAAGGGCAAGTTCGTAAGGAGGATATTTGAAAAGTGGATAGGTACGGATATCAACTTTATGATAAAAAATGTTGCCACTCAAAAAGGCAAGGCGTGAAGGTTGGTCGTAAGTAATAAAATGAACTTGATGCCCTGCCTCTGCAAGAGCTTTTCCGAGTTCGGTAGCTACTACGCCACTTCCACCATAAGTAGGATAACAGACGATTCCTATTTTCATTGAAGATTATTTTTGTAAAAAAAGTAAGAAAGAGTATGAGTAAAATTTGTAGTATCGTTTCCCCTAAAATTATTTTATTAACGAATAACATAATCACGTTCTGAACAATAATTTGTAATATTAATAATTCGTAATCCGTAATTGACTAAGAAATTTTACCTACCAAATCATCAAAATAAATTGCTGAATGAGAAGCGTTATAAGTACATTTTCCATTTTCTATTAACAGAACTTGAGGCGATTCGTGATTAACATTTAATTCTTGTGCAATCAGATTAGAAATATTTCGGTACTGAATTAAATCTAAATAATAGGGCTGAACATTTGCCATTTTGTCTTGATTCCATTGGCGTTCGAAACGAGAAAGTGCCATTGTACTAATCGAACAGCGTGTACTATGTTTGAAAATAAGAACAGGTATAGTATCAGAATTTTTTATAATTTCTTGAAGCGTTTCAGGTGTCTCTAGTTTATTCCAGTTCATTATAGGTTCGTTGAAAAGTTTGGAGATGAATTTTGTAATTAAATTCATCGTAATTTAATTAAGGATTTTTTGTAGTTCTTATTCAAAATTTGTATTCAAAACGTAGCTTTACTTATAAAGTTTAGAGTTTTTTTGTAAAAGAAGTAATTCTACTAATTCTTTGTGCTTTTTTATATCTTTCATCCCAAATTCATTTTAAAACTCAAAATGTAATTATAAAAAAAGACAACCTAAAAAATTAGATTGTCTTTATTCTTCATTTAACAAACAATTATTTTGATAACAAACTATTCCTTCTTTTTTTCAAAAATATACAAATAATCTCCTCCATTAGCAGAAATATTGAATGCAAATTGATTAATTATTTCTTTTGTTTCCAAATTTTGATATAAAAAATAACCATGATCGTTGTCTGTACTTGATTCTCCTATCGCTTTTCCTACTACTTGTACACCACTTATTCGTTGTTCTTCAATAAATAAATCAATAGCCTGTCTAGAACCCAAGTCTCTCAACTCGATTTTGATTTGAGTAGTACTGTCCGAACCAGAAATAAATTCTGTGAAAATTACTTCGTCTTCTTTACTTCCTGCTTTCACAGTTGCCTTTACCGTATCAATTACAAATGATCCTGCATTGATAGTTCCTACATAATCTCCAATCATTAGAGTTTTGTAATCAGGTGTTGGTTCTTCTTTGCTTTTTTCTTCGCAAGAACTAAATGCAAGTAAAGAAACAAGTGCAAAGAGAACAAGCAAATAAATTGAGTTCGTTTTTGGGTTAGATTGAATATTCATAATTTGTAGTATTTTTTTTTAATTTTAATTATTCTGGTTTTGTAAAATGCAAAATTACGCATAAATACCTTTATAACAAGACCCTTCTAATGAAGAAAACGCTGCATCGAATAAAAAAATGTTATGATTATTTTTTATTAATTAATTCAAATCATGGATTACAAGTAGTGCAAACTTCCTATTCTTGATGCACAAAATTTTTGTTCGAAATAGCAGATTTCCTTACTCCATACAGACACTAAGATACACTTGAACAAACTAATTACTCTTCATTAAAACAGAAAAAATCTAATGTTGTATTTTTGATTGTATTACCTAGTTGTCTAGCTTTTACCCAGTCTCTACATGCTCTTTGAGGTTGTTCTTGGTCTAACAATAGTTCCGCCCTTCTGATATATAATTCTTTTTTTCCTTGATTATATAAAATAGCCAAATCCAAATTGTCCATTCCCTTTTCTTGATTATTTAATTTGAAAAACAAATCAGAACGAGTAAAATGAAACGCTGACTCTGTTGGGTTTTCATTAATAAGAATAAAATTGTTGTGTAAAGCCAAGACATAATTCTTAACTTCATTTTCTAACTTTTCTACTATTTCGGTTCTTTTTTGAGTTTGATTACTACTTTTCTTAATTACTGTTTCAAAGTCTTGTTGCGACAACCTATCATTTAGAAGATTTGCATAAGCCAATGCCCGCTGCTCATAATAAAGAATATTTGTAGGGTTTTGTCGTATCAAAGTTGTATAAATTTCGATAGCTAATTCATATTCCTTTAGTCTATTATAGTATTCATCGGCTACTTCTTGTGCTGTTTTTTGTTCGTATTTACTCAAATCAAGTGCTGTCGAAAAGTCTGTAATAGCACCCTGCCTTTCGTTTACTTTGCTGTATGCAATTCCTCTATCCAAATAAAAAATACTTTGTTGAAAAATAGAATTATCAATCGCCTTTGTATAATCTTCCAACGCTCCACTCGGAAAACTAAAATATTGGCTATATAATTTGGCTCGCAAATAATACGCTTGAGAAAAAGAATAATCATAAGCAATCGAATTTGTCAGTTCATCTACTGCCTTTTTGTAATCCTCCATTTCCACACTCTGCAAGGCTTGGTAATAATAAATTCTACTCAAAAAATTATGTACAGAACTCACAATCAAAAACATATAGGCTACAAAAGCAATCGAAGCTAGAGTTGAATAAATATTATTTTCCTTCGGTTGTTTTTGTCTTGGTACATAATACCGTTGAAAATTTTGGTCGGCTTCTTCTGGACGTTGATTGGCATAATAACTATAGGAATATGCAAAACGAAGCGTAATGTCGTAATTTTGTTTTTTAGCTGGATTAGACAAAACCTGATAAGCTTCATTGATTCGTTTAAAAAGCTCCTCTGCAACTGGATTACCTGGATTTTTGTCTGGATGAAACTCTACTGCCAATCGTTTAAAGGCTACTTTAGCTTCTTCTTGTGAAGAGAGTTCGGGAATTCCTAAAGTAGTATAATGATTTTGCATTGCTCGTTTGTCGCTTTTTTGATTGTTTTTGAATAATTATCATCTAAAATTTTACTTCTTGCATTTGCCTGCTAACACATTGGTATTAGTTATGTTTCTTATTCTTTTAATTCTTATAAAAGTTACAAAAAATTTATGAATTTTGATACGTATTGTAGATTACTTTTAACAAAAATTATTGCGACTGATTTAGTAATTTTACTTTTCCATAACTGAGAATCTACTTAAACTTTCCAATTATTACTCTTTTTAATAGCGCATTGCGCATTATCAACATCTTCATTATCTTCGAGAATACACGCTTGCCTTTAGGTTTGTATTAGATAATATAGATGTAATTTCTTGTCTTGCATTTAAGCACTCATCTAGCAGATACAGCCTATGTTAGATAATTAATAATTGTTTTTTACTCAATCGTATGCACAATTCGCTGATAATTATTTCCATTCTGAACAGGCATTACTGTTTCTTTTTCTACTTTTTCCAGTTCTCCTCTACTTACACTCAAAATTATTCCTAAAGAAATTCCTGTAAAAAATAAAGATGTTCCACCCATACTCAAAAGTGGCAAAGGAAGTCCCGTAACGGGTACAAGTCCGACCACTACGCTCATATGAATAAGTGCTTGTACTACCAAACTAAAGCTAAGCCCAGCCGACAAAAGCCCTCCAAAGGCTCGTTCTGATTTTGCCATCGCTACCATCCCCCGATAGAGCAAAATAAGGTAAAGTCCCAAAACGACAATCCCTCCAAGCAATCCATATTCTTCAATAATTATGGCATAAATAAAATCGGAGTAGGGATGAGGAAGAAAATTTCGTTGCTGGCTATTTCCTGCTCCTTTTCCTACAAATCCACCTGTCGCTACGGCTATATACGATTGTTCTTCTTGAAAAGTAACTTGCTCAGTATCAAAAAATGCCTTCATACGAGAAACTGCCGTTCCAGAACGTTGTCCTAATTTAAGTGCAATCATTCCCACTATTGCACCAATTACGATTGTCATTACCAGATAACGAACAGGAACACGCCCAATAAACATAATCAAAAGACAGGTAGCAAAAAGCAAAACAGCAGAAGAAAAATTTGCTAAGGCAATTAAACCACAAATAAGACCCGACCAAAAGATAATGGGTAACGTAGAACGCTGAAATTCCCGAATACTTTGCTGCCGTTTGGAAAGCATACTTGCTACATTTGCAATCAAAGCAAGGGTAGCAAAATCAGAAGTTTGGAAAGATTGATTGATAAAAGGAATAATAAGACCACGACTTGCCTCATTAACGGTCGTTCCGAAAAGCCAAGTCAGAATCAAAAGAGGAACAGAAATAAGTAAAGCCAAGCGAGAAAGACGAGAATAATATCTATAATCTATTCGATGACAAACCCACATAATAATAAGAGCCATAATCAACAAAACACCGTGTTTGAAAAGATAGTACTCTGTATTCTCGTCCATTCTTTTGAAAGCGATTGCACCAGTAGCACTATAAACCACCAAAATACTGATGATAACTAAAAGGAAAACTACTCCCCAAATTATCTTATCTCCCGTAAATATTTTTTCGCTTATTTTATTGATTTCCATCTATTTTTTCTAGTTTTCTTAAAGTAACTTATTCCTAAATTGTTCTGGTTTGGTATGCAAAAACGAATTTAAACCTATTTTTTTAAATTATCAATAAAACCAACGATAATTTTTGTTCGTAATGCTTATTTTGCTTCTATATCACTTTTTCGTTTTTGAGTTTTGTCTAGCAAGTCATAAATAATTGTCATATCATCAACGGTTGTGCCTTTTGGTGGGTTTCCCTGCCTTTGATAAACGAGCTATACGGTTTGTCTCATACCAACTAACACTTCCACCATTCACATAACTCTCATATACCAACTCGTTCGTTTTCATATTATAAACAACAAACGAAATAGAATTTCTGGGTTGCATCCTTGTTCCATCAACTGTATTTTTACAGAGTACAAACGTTTTGTTTGTATTTTCTATGCACTCAAACTTTTCTTCTGCTTTGTTTGTAAAGTTTACTTTTTGCTTTGCTAATTCTTCATAGTTCATTAGAGTATCTTGGCTTGAGGTGTTAGAGGTATTATTCTTAGTATTAGCACAACTAAAAAATGAAATAATGAAGAGAACTAAAATTAAGTTTTTCATAAATTGATTAATTTTGAATAAATAATTTGACAAATTGAGTAAAATAAGAACGAAATTTGAATATTTGACTAGATATAAAATGTATTCTTATCCCTATCAATCATGAAAACTACAAAAATTATGACACTTCTAAATAAATTATTTTTTACTTTCACTTTTACGTTTTTGTTTTTTATATGCAATTTTGTTTTCTCTACTCTAAAAGCACAAATAATTACAAAAGATAAAAATGTAGCCAAATATACTTATTATACGTTAGAAGAAATAAAAGAACGTTTTGATAGATACAAAATAGATTCTGGCACACACCTAACAGAAAGCGATTTCTTGGAACGTATTAGTATTCTACAAGACTTAAAACCAAGTACATTCAGAACCTATAAAGCTGCCGTTGCTTACTTTGCCACGCCTACTCGTTTGAAGGAAATTAGTGATATAAACTATGGTATAAATAGTTCAATTGCGATTGCAAAAAACAAAATTGCTTACTTAAGAGAAAACAAAGCTGACTCTACCATTTCAGTTTTCAGAACACAGCCTATAGAAAGAATATATGATTTTGGTAGAAATCAGTTTGTAAACAAAAATCAATTAGAAGAAATAAAAAAATATGTATTTGCATCATCAGACAAGCCCAATTTTGAAGTACATCAATTAGAAAAATTTTTGCCAAACGTTTCACAATTTGGAGTAAAGAAAGGACAAAGAGCTTTTGGCTATAGAATGTCTTTAAAAGACAATTATCATTTATTAATTGTAGATTTGCCAGAAAACGGAAGAAAAATAATACTTTTTCAACAAAACGGCTGGGATAATAGCGTAAAAGGAGTTTATTAATTTGTATTATAGACTTGCTAATCTATGGAAAGTAGAAAGTTATATTTTAACTCTCATTCCTTACTCCTAAATTCTAAAAATACAGTATTTAGATAATTGTAATTATATTGATAATTAAGTATATTTTTAACAGTAATTGAATTACGCTTTCTTTCTTGATAAACAATAGGGACAGGCTTCTTTTTAGTTACCTTTCTGAAACGTTTCCAACAACACTTTCTTTAAGCAATCGTTGTAACGTCTTGATGGACATAGACTTACTCAGCTCCTCTTCCAATTGAAAAGCAACTATTTACTACACAACCTAGACAATTTGATAAAGCAAATTGCTATATACAAACAAAATATAAATTTATTGTATTATCTTGCTTTTATGAAAAAACTAAACAACTACATAGGAGGAAATTTTATAGCTCCTTTTTCAGCTACTTATATAGAGAACGTGAATCCAGCAACAGGAGAAGTTTTTTCTTTGATTGCAAATTCTGATACAGAAGATGTAAATCTAGCCGTCGAAGCTGCAAAATCTGCTTTTCCAGAATGGTCTTCAAAAGGTGCTGAACACCGTTCAAAATGGCTTCTAAAATTAGCAAATTACATACAAGAACACGTAGAAAAATTTGCACAAGCTGAAACAGAAGACAATGGAAAACCCATTTTACTATCTCGTTCAATGGACATTCCTCGTGCTATTCAAAATTTGTCTTTTTTTGCAACAGCCATTCTGCACGATAGAGACGACGCTCATCACACTTCTACCGATGTTTTGAATTATACATTACGCCAACCTTTAGGAGTTGTGGGTTGTATTTCGCCTTGGAATTTGCCTTTATATCTGTTTACTTGGAAAATTGCGCCAGCACTTGCTAGTGGAAATTGTGTAATCGCAAAACCTTCCGAACTTACTCCTTATACGGCTTATCTATTATCAGAAGCCTGTAAAGCCATTGATTTTCCTGCTGGCGTTTTGAATATTGTACACGGATATGGACACAAAACAGGTGCTGCCATCGTCGAACACGAAGATACAAAAGCAATTTCTTTTACAGGAGGAACACAAACAGGAAAAACGATTGCTTCGGTTGCTGCACCCATGTTTAAAAAACTTTCTTTAGAATTAGGAGGAAAAAATGCAACTATTATTTTTGCAGATTCAGATTTGGAGCAAGCTACCCAAACAGCCGTAAAAGCAGCCTTTACCAACCAAGGACAAATTTGTTTGTGTGGTTCTAGAGTTTTGGTAGAAAAATCGGTTTATGAAGAATTTAAGGTAAAATTTATAGAACAGGTAAATCAATTAAAACTAGGCGACCCAACCGACGAAACTACACAGCAAGGTGCAACCGTTTCGAAAGCACATCAAGAGAAAGTTTTGTCCTATATAGAAATTGCACGAAACGAAGGAGGTGTAATTTTGACAGGAGGAAAAAAAGTAGTTGCTAAAAACCTACCAGAAAGATGCAAAAATGGATTTTTTATCCAGCCTACTGTCATAGAAAATTTGTCTGCTTATTGCCGAACTAATCAAGAAGAAATTTTTGGTGCAGTAACTACACTTATTCCTTTTGAAAACGAAAACGAAGCGATAGAATTTGCAAATTGTACGCCTTACGGACTTTCTGCTTCGGTTTGGACACAAAATTTATCAAGAGCGCACCGAGTTGCAAGCAAATTAGAAACTGGAATCGTCTGGATAAATACGTGGTTGCTGCGTGATTTGAGAACTCCTTTTGGTGGTGCAAAACAATCTGGAATTGGAAGAGAAGGAGGATATGAAGCATTACATTTTTTTACGGAAGAGAAAAATGTTTGTATTAAGTTTTGATTTTTTTGAAATCAAAAACCTAAAAATTAAATTCTACTTTGACTTGTAACTGATGTTACGCAATTGAAATGAAACCCACGAATTTATTCGTGGAAGCTACCACCACCTTCTTCGTTTTTTTGTTTCTACTCTATATCTAAAATAAAAGGAGTAATTTTAATAAAACGGAAAAGTAGATTCCTGTAAAAAGTAGTGGTTACTTTCCCACAAATAAATTCGTGGGTTTGGTCTAAACTTCTCTAAACTTTGATGTTGTGTAACATCAGTTGTAATATAATTTTATCAAGAATAGAATTCAAACAACCTTTTTTGATAGCTTCATTGAAACAAATATTTAGAATAAGAATAGGTATGATTTTTTTGATACAGAGTAGTCCACCTTTGTAGATTGATTTAATGTAATGAAAACAGAAATTTAGAGCTACAGAATAGGGGTGCATAACAAATTGTCGTTTTTCAATAGCAACTGCCGTTGTTAGCGTTTTAGCGTAGCGACACCAACAACATCAGAGCGACAATTTGTTATGAATAGCGAAATGGTATTGTTTTCAGTTTTTGACACAGTAAATTTTAAGGTTGTGCTACTCTGTAACTAGAATTCAGTAATTCAAATGATTAATCTGTTCAAAAATATTTATTTATTGATGCGATTAGCCTAAAAAACCACCTCTAAAAAAAATTTTAAAAGGTGGTTTAGTGATACGAAGTCATCGGTAAGACACCGACAACAGAAAAGTTACATATTGATAGAAAAATCACGCTCTTGTTGGTGTCTCATCAACGAGACACAACAAAAAATATTAACAAAACTGTTCGAAAACAGCCGTCAAATGGGTTGCAATGTCTGCTGCCGAACGCCCTTCAATATGATGACGCTCTACAAAATGAACTACTTCGCCACTTTTGAAAAGTGCAATCGAAGGCGACGAAGGAGGATAAGGAAGCGAAAGCTCACGCACTTTATCAACAGCTTCTTTATCAACACCTGCAAAAACAGTCGCCAGTTGAGTTGGTTTCTTCTTGGTTTGTTCTAATGCCATACGAACTCCTGGACGAGCTGCACCTGCTGCACAACCACAAACAGAATTAATTACCATAAGCGTAGTTCCGTCTTCTGCAAGAATGTTTTCTACTTCTTTTGGAGTTGTCAAATCTTTAAAACCTATATTTACGAGTTCGCCTTTCATAGGCGTAGTCAAATGTTCTGGATACATAATTTTTATATTAATTGAGAATTATTTTGTTGTTGGTGTCGCTTCACTAAAACACCAACAACTGCATTAATTTATTTTTAAACAAAGTAGTAATTTGATTTATCAAATTGCCACTATCTTTACATAAAACCTAACTGCAAACGAGCAGCTTCAGACATCATTTCGGCTTCGTAAGGAGGGTCAAAAGTAAGTTCTACATTCACTTCCTTTACTCCCACAACAGCTTCCACTTTTTCTTTTACTTCTGCTGGAATTTGTTCTGCCGACGGACAGTTTGGCGAAGTAAGTGTCATCAAAATATGAACACTTGCATTATTTGGAACAAGCTCCACCGTATTGATTTCATAAATCAAACCCAGTTCGTAAATATCAACAGGAATTTCTGGATCAAAAATACTTTGAATTGCATTAATGACCCTATCTCGTGTCGATACTACTGGATTTGTAATTTCTTTATTTTCCATTTTATGTTTTTTTTGTCGCTCGTGAGACACGAGCAACGGTATATTTTTCAATCTACAACTAAGTTATAAATTTGTTATCTTAATTATTTTTCTTGTCTAAATTAAATTTAAACTTGCCGTTGCTCGTGTCCTCACGAGCGACCATCATTGAAGGAACGACCAAAAAAGTTACACAGCTTGATAAGCAAGCGCATAAATTTTCATTTGTTTTACCATAGAAGCTAGTCCATTCAAACGGTTCATGGATAAAAGCTGACCCAAACCAATTTTATCAATAAAATAAAGTTCAGTTGTCAATATTTCTTTAGCTGGCTGCTCTGATAAGACACGCATCAAAAGACTTACCAAACCCTTTACAAGTGTAGAATCACTATCGGCAAAATATTTTAATTGTAATTCTGTTGTTTGTTCGGACTTTTCGGCAGTTAGCCACACTTTAGACTGACACCCTTTTATTAAGTTTTCTTCTTTATAACTTTCTTCTGGTAATTTTTCTAGTTTTTTTCCTAATTCTATAATATAACCGTATTGGTCGTTTTTGTTGTCAAAAAGTTCGAATTCTTCTATGATTTCGTCTTGAATTTCATTTATAGTCATAAATAGATAGTGATTATTTTTTAGTGATTAATTATTAGTGAAAAACACTACTTTTATATTTCTATTCTGAATTGATTGTACCTACAAAGATAATGGAATAAATTTAGAAGTCAGATTTCAGAAGTTAGAAGTGGAATAAATTTAGAAGTAATACATTAATTTCATTGAAATTTCCCATTTCCCATTTCCCATTTCCCATTTCCCAATTTTATAGAAATTTCAATCTGAACATACTTTAGCTAGACAAAAAGGACGTTCAGAATTTTATAAATCCTTCAAAACTAGAACGAGATTATGACTTTTTTGTACAATCAGAATTTTAATTTTTAGGTTCAAAACAGTTAGAAGTTATTATTGTTAGATTAAAGTTAGATTAAAAATCGTACTCGTAACTGATTTATGCGTAAATTTACATAATGGAAAAAGAGAAAAACAAACAATCTAGCTGGATAGAAAAACTCAAAACTCGTTGGCAAGTAGATTCAGCCTTTCAAGTTTTTATTATTTTGATTGTCTTTGCCTGTACTGGTTTTACGGTTATGTATGGCAAACGTTGGTTTTTTGAGCTTATTGGTTTTGATGAAAACACAGCGTGGTACACAAAAACAATTGTTTGGATTCTTCTTATTTTGCCTATTTATCAACTTGTACTTTTATTTTACGGTGCTATTTTTGGACAGTTCAATTTCTTCTGGAACTTTGTCAAACGTACTTTTGGTAGAATTTTCTTTTTTTTTAAAAAATAAGTGCATCAAAGTAGCCGATAGTTTCCAACTGTCGTGTATTATATATTTCTGACACTTGGAAAGTGTCAGCTACAGTTATAAACGATTTATGAAACGTAAAAAATTAGATTTAGCATTACAGGGTGGAGGTTCTCATGGAGCTTATACATGGGGAATTTTGGAGCGTCTTTTAGAAGACCGAAGAATAATAATTGATGGAATTTGTGGAACTTCTGCTGGTGCTATGAATGCTGTTATTACGGCAGCAGGATTACAAAAAGGAGGTCGTGAAGGTGCTATTGCACACTTGAATGAGTTTTGGAGAAGAATTGCTCATCTTCAATCTTTTGGAATGATAAAACCAAGTGATTTTGACAAACTTTTTGGTAGTGGAATGCTAAAACTAACACCTGTCTATAATATGATGGAAATGTTTATGGCGAGATATTCTCCTTACGAGTTTAATCCATTGAATATCAATCCGTTGCGTTATATTTTGGCTGATATGGTAGATTTTGAAAAGCTTAGAGCTACTCGCTACAACAAGCTTTTTATTTGTGCGACCAACGTAAGGACAAGTCAAGCAAAAGTTTTTGATAACGAAACAATGAATTTAGATGCTGTTTTGGCTTCTGCATGTTTGCCTTTTCTTTTTCAAGCTGTTGAGATTGATGGAGAAGCTTATTGGGATGGTGGCTATATGGGAAATCCTCCTCTTTATCCACTCATTGATAATACTCGTACTTCTGATATTATGATTGTACAAATAAATCCAATTCGCATTCCGAATATTCCGAAAACGGTAGAAGAAATTAGAGATAGAATCAATGAAATTGCCTTTAATTCTAGTTTGATACATGATATTCGTCAGATAAATTTAGTTCGAAAAATGCTAGACCGAGGAATAAATATTGATGGAAAATTTAGAGATTTGTATATTCATAATATTGCACCAGAGCGTTTGATGGCAAAATTAAGCTCAAAAACAAAGATGAATGCAGATATTAAGTTCCTCTTAAAACTCAAAAAATACGGAAAATCTGCTGCCGACCGTTGGTTGAAAGAAAATTTTGACAAAATAGGCAACGAATCTACATGTGATATTGAGGAAGTATTTTTGAGTAAATCAAAGATGCCTATTAGGCAGCATACTGTAGCTGTAGATTTGGACGATACGATTTCATAGGTAATTTGATACTATTATTCTGGTTGTTGGTGTCGTTTCGCTAAAACACCAACAACGGCTGGACAATATTGCATTTAACTGGTTACTATTTACTGGTAACTGGTAACTGACTTATGATGCTTGGGTCAATGATAAAAAAGTCAATACATTCTTGCCCATTAAAATCTACCTTTTGGACGTATTCCCAAACTGTTTTTACTTTTTTGTCTTTGGTTACTACTCTAAAAGTAGCCGAATAACTATCTCCTTCTGCTAACTTTTCTTTTGTTAGTTTTCCTAATTTTGGCAAATCTTGTTCGTGGATAAAACTAGCAAAACCATTCGTTTTTATATAATTGGCATCGTAACCCACCAATTCTTCGCCATACTCATTTAGGTACAAGATTTCTAACTTTTTACCCAATGTAGCACGCCCAACAAGCGCAGGAACTTCATCAAGAATACTAAGGAGCGATTCTAAGAATTTCTCTCTTTTTTCTAGTTTGTTTTGGTGTTCTTCCAAATCGGCTATATTTCTTCGTATTACTTTTTCCTGTTCTTTCTGCATTGTAATATCATCACTTACAGCCGTAATTTTGGTTACATTCCCTTCTTGGTCTTTTATAGGAATATAAAAGGTCTTGAGAAAAATAGTTGAATTATTCTTTGCTTTTAATTTTACAATTCGCTCTGTATAATCTCCTTCAATAGTTTCTTTCCACAGATGTTCAAAGGTTTCATTTCCTTCCAACTCTTCATAATCAGAATAGCTATGTCCGATTACTTCGTCATCTTGGTATCCTGTTACCTTTTCGAATAATTTATTGACAGTTAAGATGTTTCCTTTTTTATCGAAATCAATAATAATATTAAAGTCATTTATAAAATCATGAAAATCTTTAAATTCTCTAGTTCTGTAATCTAGCTCTTCTTGCGCTGTCTGTAAATATTCCATACTGATACGCATTTCCTCTTCTTGTGCTTTCATTTGTTCCAACATATTTTCAAGTTCAATTTGTTGTTTTCTGGATTCTGTTACATCATAACATAACTTTACTACTTTTTGAAGTTCATTTTTTGCGTTCATTGTAGGCGTATAGCTTCCTCTTACCCAAACTGTTTTTCCTGTAGAATATATTCTCTCGAAAGTTCCTTCTACAATTTCTCCTTGGTTCAGTCTTCTCCATAACTCTACATATTTCTCTGATTGAGCTGTTTTTTGGGTTACTAAATCAGAACTATGATATTTGCCTACTAAATCTTTGTTTTCATATCCCATTATTTTTAAGAAATTATTATTTGCTTGAAGTATCATTCCTTCGCCATTCATTTCTACCATTGCCACCGAACTATCAATAGCTCTAAGCTGCTCCTGACTTTGTCGGCTTGCTGTTGTTGCTTTTTCTCTTGCTTCTTCAGTTTCTTTTAAAAGGCGTTTTAACCTAGCATCTTGCTTCATCTGACGAGTAATATTATGTCCGATGGCAATATATTTATAAATTTTTGCATTTTTATCTCGTACAGGAGCAATAGTAAGGTCAATCCAAGAATTACTTTTATCAGGTCTTTTATTTCTAAATATTAAATGTCCTATTTCTCCAAGCTGAACTTGCGCCCAAACACGTTCCCATGACTGCAAATGTTCTTCATCATCAATGAGCTTGGCTAATTTCAAACCTTCCAGATCATCTTCATATCTTCTAATAGCATCTGAAACACGTTCATTAGCCGAAATAATTTTTCCTTTTGTATCAAGCTGAATAAGCAAAGCAGAAAGATTTAGAGCTTCTAATTGTGCTGTAACCTCATTTTTGATATATTCAGTTTCACGCATTTGTTTGGCGAGTTCTTCTTGTGTGCTAGTTAGTTCTTCTACATTTTGGCGCATTTCTTCTTCCTGAGAGGCGATTTGTTCGGCATATTCTTGCGACTCTTCCAGCAATCTTTTGTTTTCTTCCTGCGAACGAAGAGCAATCATTGTTGCAGCCACACGACTAGAAATTTCCTCTAAAAAATTACGCTCATGTTGAGAAAGAGGTCTCAAAAGTGCAATTTCCAAAACGCCAACCAAATCTTCACGAAGCTGTAAAGGTAAAAGCATAAGACCCTGTGGAGGAGCTTGTCCGATGGCTGATTTTATTTTGAAAAAATGGGAAGGAGGATTTTTGAGATAAATCGGATTTTGAGATTGTGCTACCTGTCCGACCAAACCATCGCCAATTACTATTTTTTGGTCTAATTTTTCAATGTCATCATACGCATACGCTGCTGTAGCTTTCAGATAAGGTTCATGTTTGTAAGAATCTTTATGAAGGGAATAAAAAATACCTTGATGCGCTCCCAAATAAGAAACTACTTTATTCAAAACTTGCTGCGAAAGTGTGTTTATCGAATCACTAGACACCAAAATATCACTAATTTGTGCTACTCCATCACTTCGCCATTTATTCAACCTTTCATTTTCTACAAATGTTTTTAAACTATTTCTCATATTCAAAAGTGCTTCTCCCATTACATCGTTATCAGCAGGTTTAAATTCCGAATTGAGTTCTCCTTCTGCAATCTGATTGGCAAACTCTAAATTACCAGAAAAATTGAGTTGTTCGTTGAGATAAATTTTATTTCGTGCATCTTGGTCAGTTTGTTTTTTGAGATAACTTGCAAAAAATACGGCTATAGCAAGCTGTGCCCCCCCCAAAAGAGAACCAAAAAAAGCAACTTGTGCATCTAAATTTTCAACATTCAAGAAATAAAACTTAATCTCTTCTTGTCCAAAAGCACTATAAAGCAAAAAACAAGTAGTATTATAAAAACCAATTAGGGAAGCATAAAAAATCAGAATGCGCCAGTTTTGATAAAAAACTAAAACAGTAAGCGTAATAAAAAACACAAAATGAATATAAAAAGCTCCCTGTAATTGTATTAAGTACAAAACGCCCATTAGTGCCAAAACAGCCGTCAAGACATAACGAGAATCTTGTGGCATCACAAAACGTTTTATCAAATGATAACTCAAAAAAGCTCCTACACTAGGCAAAACCCAATATATTTGTATAAAATCACTATAAAAAACGGCCAATACTCCACTAAAACCCATATAAATAAATAGAAAGCGTTCCATTACCGTATCGATGTAATGGAAGGTTTCTTCTTCGTAGGATTCTAAAAGAGCATCATCTGGGACAAAATTTTCTACACTAATATATTGTTTCATTATTACTTTTACTCTTATTTATTCTTGCTCGGCTTTTTATATACAGTTTAAGAAGTTAATTTACAACTTCATTTTTGTAGTTCAAAATGAAAATCGTTTTTATTTTCTGTTTTTCAATAAATGAAGAGTAAACTTAATATTTTTGTTTTGATTTTTTGTAGGATAGGATTGGTATATGATTTATATGATAAATGAAGATAAATAAGAACTACTGTTTTTTTTGAGTAATTCTGAACAAGAAAGCGTATTTTTGATTAATTAAAACGTATCACAGACTTCCTAGTCTGTGCAAAAAAGTAAACTAATTAAAAAGACTATTCAACAGACTATTCAACAGACAGGGATGTCTGTTATACATTATTATACTATGACCGACGTACTTATCATTGGAGGAGGAATTGCAGGACTTACGGCTGCTAAAAATTTGCATCAAAGAGGACTTTCTGTGCAACTAATCGAAGCAACCGATAGAATAGGAGGAAGAATAAAAACCGATATTGTAGATGGTTTTCGATTAGATAGAGGTTTTCAAGTTCTCTTGACAGCTTATCCAGAAGCACAAAAAGCATTGAATTACTCAAAACTTCAGCTTCGCACTATCGATGCAGGTGCGCTTTTGCATACTGATAAAGGAATTTTTGAGTTTGCAGACCCATTTAGAAATCCATCAAAAACACTTACTACACTCGCTAATCCTGTAGGAACTTGGGCAGACAAACTCCGTATGCTTTTGGTAAAAACAGAAATCAACGGAAAAGATTTGCACGAGATTTTTACGCAACCAGAAACTACAACTTATCAAGCTCTAAGAGAAAATTATAATTTTAAAAGCTCGTTGATAGAGCAGTTTTTGAATCCATTTTTAGCAGGAATATTTTTAGAAAAAGATTTAGAAACGTCTAACCGAATGTTTGATTTTGTCTTTCAAATGTTTTCGAATGGTGCAGGAGCAGTTCCAGCTTTGGGAATGGAAGAAATTCCTCGTCAGCTCGCTAGTGTTTTGCCAAATGATGCTATTATTACAAATGAAAAAGTAGTTTCAATAAATAAAAACGTCGCTACTACAGAAAGTGGAAATGAGTTTGAAGCCAAAACAATTTTGATAGCAACGGATAATAACGGTTTTGATAATGAACTTGCACAATCCTATAGAGCAAATCTAACACAAGACGAAAAACCAAGAGGAACAACAAATTTGTATTTCTCAATGGACAAATCTATCGTAAAACGTCCTATTTTGTGTCTAAATTCTTTAGAAAACAGATTGGTAAATAATTTTGTAGTGATAAGTGATATTTCTTCGGATTATGCACCGATTGATAAATCATTACTTTCTGTTTCAATTGTTACAGATGATGAAAACAACCATTTCACAGAAGAAGAACTAATAGAAAAAGCGAGAAGAGAACTTAGTTTGTGGTACGGAACGCACGCCTACGACTGGGATTTTTTGAAGTCTTATTCTATTCCTTACGCTCTACCAAATCAAAACTCTGTAAAACACACGCCTTCTATGGAAGATTTGAAAATACATAATGGTTTGTATCGTTGTGGTGATTATCTTTTGAATGGTTCTCTGAATGCTGCGATGCGTTCTGGGCGTTTGGTGGCTGATTTGATTGGAGATGAGATTTAATTTATTCAAACCTATAAGGTTTTTGGAAACCTTATAGGTTTTTTGTTTTTTAGTCTTCTCTGTGAAACCATTCCCAAAACTGTGGTATTATCAATTCTAGTTCATCTTCATTTGGGAAATCTTCAATTTCTTTATTTTCTTCTAGTTTAAAGTATAAGTACGTTAAATTACCGATAACACCCTTTTTTATATGGTCATTATTAGGAAATAAAATAGAGTATATAGAAAGAGATAATTTTAATAATTCTTTTGCTTCTAAAAAATTACTTTCTCCTCCAATCTTAACTAAGATAGTTGATAAATTAGACGCAGTTCCTGCTACATCAGATGATTTTACACCAAAAATTTTTATTTGAATTTCTAAAACTTCTCTCGTATATATTTCTGCATTTTCTAAATTTTGTTTACCTCCAAGCATTTGAAGCACAGATGCCAAATTTGACAAGCTAATAGCAACATTCGAGGAATTTTTTCCAAAATACTTTAAATCTGTTTTCCATGAAATAGTAGCTAATTCTTTAGCTAATATTAAATCGCTTTTTCCACCTATAGAACAGAGAACGATAACTAAGTTAGACTGAATTCTTGAAATGTTTGGCGTTTCTACCTCGTTATACATTAAAGTAGTCTTTAGAGCCTTTTCTAAATATGACTTAGCTTTCTTCAAGTTACTTATTCCACCTAAATCCATTAAAACAAGTCCCATATTTGCTTGTGCATTAGCTACTTCTAAACTCTCCTTACCATATATTTCTGTCTGAATTTTCAAAGAGGATTTCAAATAGGATTTTGCTTTTATTAAGTTATTTTCATCTCCCAATTTGTGAAATACCATTGCTAGATTGGAATAAGAAGTACCTAACAAAAATATATCATCTCCAAAAGTGTTACGATAAACATTTATAGCTTTTTCAAGGTAATTTTTAGCCTTAACTAAATTTATTTCGCCTCCTATTTCTTTCATTATCATTGCTAAGTTATTTAACAAAAATGAGAAAAATGGAATCTCAAATTCTATAAAATTTTCAGTAATTAATGTTGTGTAAGGAAGCCATTTGAACTTTTCATGATATTCAACTTCATTTTGATCTACTGACAAAATCGCAGTAAGGTTTTCTATTAAAATGTCACAATTTACAAATAACACACCTTTATCTTGGCTCAAAAGGATTTTCTGTACAACAGGGCTAATACGATAACCATTTTCAGAAGAAGAAATCCAACCTTTTTGATTTAGATTATCTAGTTGGTCTTCAAAATCATCTTCATCTTGTGGCTGAAAAAGTTCTAATAAAATATCAAAATCGTGATTTTGAGCAGGAAGAACAGCAAACTGATTGAGTAGTTTTGATTCATTTTTATCTAACTGACTTATATCATAAAGTTCTTTTATAATAAGGTCGCTTGTAGTTGCATCAAGTTTTTTAGTGTGAAGTGTCCAATTTACTTTTATTGACTTTGCTTTTTTGTCTAAAAATAATCCTTTCGTTTCTAAATTTTCTATCAAATCATTCATTGTCAATGACTTTCTAGATTTTAAAGTCTTTGAAAAAATCTCAATACAAAGCGTATTATATCCAATAGATTCTAAAAAAATATCTAATAACTCATCAAAATCATTTGTCTTTTCATCGTAATTCCTTTTGAATAATTTTTGAGCTAAATGTGGTGGTAAATGGTCAATATAATATTGATTCTCTGTTACATTCTCACAACAACTTGTCAGCAAAATATGCCAATTCAAACCTATAAATTTGCTTCTAAACTTCTCTAGCTCATCTTTATCATTTGCATTATCCAAAATCAACAAACAATCTTTCTCTAAATTATTAAGCTCGTTTATTAGCGTATCAATTTGTCTTTCTTCTGGAATATTTTTTAAATCTAAATTTATTTCTTGTGATAAAGTTGTCTTTACATTTTCTATAATTCCGTTATCACAGAAAAGCCAAGCCAAATGTTTGTAATTATCTTTATTGTCTTGCCAATATTTTGCAGCTAAAGTAGTTTTTCCAATTCCTCCCTCGCCATTTATTAGAGTAAGCTTTTTGTTTTCTGTAAGTCGTTTTCGAATTTCTTTAATTTCCTTTTCTCTTCCCAAAAAATTCTCTTCATTTACTTTTGCTACATTGGATGCTAAAAGTTTGTGTATTTTTTTGTCTTGGGAAATGTTGTTAATTGTAGTAGAATTATCTATTTGACTATTATAAATACCTTGAAAAACTGCATTATTACTTCCGATGATTTCAGAATTATTATTTATTCTATCAATTTCATTTTGTGATTGATTCATTCTTGTATTTATTGCATCAATTTCACTTTCGGAAATAGCCGAAGAATTATTTTCTAAGACTTCATCAATTCTTTTGAGTTCTTTTTCTATTCCTTCAATATGCTTTTTAAGGCTAAACTTTTGGCTTGCATCTGCTGTAATTATAAATTCTTCTCTGAAAAAATTGATTTTTTCTGTCCAAAGAGATTTTTGTCTTTTATATCCTTCTAAAAGTTCGTTATCCATAAAAAAAGGAATTTTAATTTTATATTTTGAAAAATAAATTTAAGATGTAATTTTTATTATAAAATTAAATACTTTTCATTGCTTTCACTCTCAAACCTTCTAATAGAATAAATTACAATATTGCTGTCTAAAATCACACTAATTTAGTTTTTAGCTCTTTTCTCTAAATGGTAAATCTCTATCTTTTCTTTGTTCTCGTTGCCATTCAGAAGGGTTTTGAATAGAACGAATACCTCCTTGTTTGGCTAATTTTTCTAACCAATATACAGGAGATTGTTCTTCTTTAGTATAGATAAAATGTTTTTGTATAGCTTCTTTTTCTAAAATTTTCGCACCAATACGCTCTAAAAAAGCTAAAGCCAAGGTTAAATCAGAAGTATTATTTATTTCTATAGTAAATTGCATAATTTTATTTTTTTAATAAAAAGTAACTGAATATAGCTATAAAACTATTAATTACAAAAGAAAAAAAACTAATCGCTTTTCATTCGTATGAATTACAAACACTCCATTTCCAAAATCCAATCCACTAGATTTTCATAAATTCCCTGTACGGCAAAAACGCCATTTCTACGCATCTTGAGCTGTGGAGAAAGATGAGGTTGAAGATTTACCAGAAAAACACAAGGCGAAATACGGTGCTTTTGTCAATATTCTTTCAATAATTTAAACGGGAAATTTGGAGGCGTTTCTGTCCATTTACTCAAAAGAATAATTCGTGAATAGGTTTCTTTATCTTGAATTAATTTTTTTAGTGCAACTGTCAGATTTCCCTTTTCAGAAGTAGCATAATTCATCATCGCATCTTGCAAACGGTGTTGAAAAGCTGCTGCATCTTTTTGATTTTTGGTATAATACGTATTTAAAGCATCTTCACTCAAGATTTTTATCTGCACCAAACTTTCCGAAATGATATTTTTTGTACTGCTGTTTCTGTTTACATTCTGAAAAATAAAGGCAGACAACCAACTTGCTTTTTCTAATGCTTGTGATTCTGTTGTCAAAGCTTCATCTAAAATAAGCAGCGTTTTACCAAAACGTTTGTTGTCTTTTTTGTCGCTTTTATCATTTAATAATGAGATATTCTGAATTGTCTTTGGTAATATTTCCTTTAATAATCCTGTTTGAATATCGTTTGCTTTTGTAAGGTCTGGATAAAGTGTCAAGAAATCTTCTTCAAATGGTTTGCGCTCAAAAATACGTTCTACTTTTCCTCTAATTTCTTGAAAGAAAGGAATCATTTCTCGCTCTTCTTGTGCCGTTTGTTGATAGATAGAAGCTAATTGTTTTCGTGCTTTCGAAAGTGTATTTTCAATATCTTCTTTGGTAACTTGAATAATATTTTGAATGGTTTTTCGTGCTTCTTCTAACTGATTTCTTAATTCATTTCGTAATGTAGATAATTCTTCTTTCTGATTTTCTTTTGTTTTGTCCCAATACGTTTGTCTAACTTCGTTTTCATACAAATTTTGAAAATCCTCCAAACTAAGTCCCTTTCGCACTTTTTGCTTTTGTTTTTTACTCAAATTCTTTTCAATTACTTCATTCAAAATATCGTTTGAAGTATCATTTTCATTTTCAGAACTATTTTCTAAATGCTCACTTTGCTGTTTCTGAACTTGATTTAATTGTGTTGTCAAATGTGCGCTTACACCTTTTGCCACCTCAAACATTTCTTGTAAAGCTGCTTGCATGGGTGGACGAGCTTGTTCCAAATACAGTTCTTGAATGTCCTTAAAAGCTGCAATTCTACCTCTAATTCTGTGTAAAATCGTATCTTCTAATTCTTCCAAATGAATAGCAATATCTTTCAAGACAAATTGTATTTCTTCTGGTGAATAAAAGTAAAGGCGTTTGATTTGTTCTATCTTTTCCGAATAAAAAACATCTGCAAGTTCTCCAAAAAATCCTACTTTACGACGCAAATTTTTGAGAGCTTGTCTTTCTATTTTTCGCCAGCCTTCTTGTTGAACTAATGAAGGTGGAAGTTCACTCAAATAATTTTCTTCAAAACTAAAAAGTAAGTTGTCAATTTGCTCACTTCGTTTCATAATTTGCGCCATCTGTTTGGGTGCTTGTTGCAAATTAGGCTTGTTTATCTGCGTAAAAAAAAGACGTTGCTGTTCGTCTAATTCGTGAAAAATAAGCATCAAGCGATGATAACCACCAAAAAAAAGCTCGCCTTCCCACTTCTTGAAAATACGTTTTGAAGCTACCTGCAAACGGTGTAATTCTTCTTCCTGCTCTGCAACAATACTTTCGACAAACTCCTGTGTATGCAAAATTCTGTGCATTCGTTTTACATACGATTTATGAATTTGCTGATAACTTTCAAGGATTTGAAATGGCGAAATTTTGTTTTCTGTTTCTGCTTCATGATTTTCTGTATTTTTATCCAAATTATAATTTAATTTTTCATTGAGTTTTTCTAATGCAATCTTTACTGTTTTAGGAGAATTTTTAAATATTAATGGTAATTCTTCCAAAATTTCGTTACTTGAAAGTCTATCATTTTTTATAAATTCGTTCCAGAGTTCACTTTGCTTTGTTCGTTTTTCTTGATACGAACCTTTTTTTAAATGTGCTTTTGTCAGTTCTTGTTTCCATTCTTTGATAGGAATTTTTGAAGCAAAATTTTCTTTTAAAAACTCCTTTTTTATATCAGAATTTAATCGTGGACGACAAATATTCAAACAATCGGCTAAAAGCGTTTTCTTATGTGGAAAATTTGCAAAAAATAATTCAAAATCTCCCTTCACTTTGCTTTCTAAAGAAGTTTTGATTGCTTTTTTGAGAGAATTAGGAAACGGTTTTTCAAAGGTTTCTACATAAAATTCGAAGAAGAAAACAGCATCTTGTGTAGTTTGAAGTATTTCCACAAAAAAATCTTTTTGTCCTTCTTCATCTTTTTGAAAGTAAGCTATCATCGCAATTATCTTCAAACCAATCGTATCAAAACCTTTTAATTTTGCGTAGAGTAAAACATCTCGCATTGCATAAGGCGAAATATAAGACGAAAAATAAACCCATTTTTCTCTGCCAAAATTTGTTTTTTTATTTTTATAACCGTTTATAGATTCTGAATTACTTTTAAAATTGTTTTTCGTTTCATTTTGTCCATAATGAAGTGTCAGAATATCTTGAAAAAAACGTTTTTGATACGGAGAAAAAGAAGAAAGAATAGATTCTATAATTTCTGATGAATAAGTAGAAGTAAGATTTTTTTGCATTCTCAAAAATACAATTTATTGTTTTTAATTACCAATAGAGTTATGAGTATTTTTTGAGTTTTGCTTTTAAAACAGTATATTTATTAGCATTCTACAAACTCAAAACATTTACTAAGAACAAATTAATTATGGAAAAAGTAGTCAGAATTGTAAAAAAAGGGCAAGACGATTCTAATCTTTTATATTGGTTATCTTTGAGTGAAAAGGAACGAATGGTCGAACTAGAAAAAATAAGACAAGAAATTAACTCAAAAAAATATGGAACTAGACAAGGATTTCAAAGAGTTTATCGAGTTATTGAACGAGCTTAATTCTTCTTTCCAAACAAACACAAATTACAACATTTCGCAGTTACGCAGTTTACATTTCTCTTCTATATAAATCAAATTCTGTAAACATAACGCAGCTAGAATATAATAAATGCTCAATCACAACGGAAAGATTTATCAAGACAAAAACGCTCTTCTTTTTTCTGCACAAAATAGGGCTTTTTGTTATGCCGATGCACTTTTCGAAACGATACGAGTTGTAAATAAAGGTTCAAATTCTTCAATTCCATTTTCTATTCCCTTTTTTATTCCTTTGTGGAATTACCATTTCAAACGCCTTTCAACAGGAATGAAAGCCTTCGGATATGACAAACTGGAAAGTGATTTTTTGAAAAATGAAATTTTGAAAACAGTAAATTCATCGCTTCCTACAAATGAAAATAGTGATTTTAAAGCTCGTCTGACTGTCTTTAGAAGTGAAGGAGGATTATATACGCCCACTAATTCTGAATCTGAATTTGCAATTGTGCTACAAGAGATTTCTAAAATTAGTAATCCATTAATTAATAAATTGGATAATTTCAATGATTTTGGTCTGGAAAAATTACAAAAGAACTATGTTTTTTTTGATGATTTACCTCTTTTTCCTTCTGCTTTTTCGGCTTTTAAGAAGGTTGATGCCTTGCCTTATGTGTTGGCAGGAAAGTATAGAAAAGAAAAACAAGCTGACGAAGTTTTTTTGTTGAATAGTTTTGGTAGAATTGCAGAAGCTGGAGCTGCGAATGTTTTTATTTTATCTACTCATTTATCAAATCAAATAGAAAATAAATTTCATTTTATTACTCCTTTATCGTCAGAAGGTGGTGTAATGGGAACGCTTCGAAATTATTTGTTAGACAACATAAAAGAAATAAACGAGCAGAGTAATTTTGAAATAATGATTGAAGAAAAAACGATTACTAAAGAAGAATTAAATCAATCGCAAATTATCTTTACTACAAATGCTGTTCAATCTATTTCAATTGTCAAAATTACAACTCAAAAACAGGTTGAAGTGATGAGAGAATTAATAGAAAAAGTAAATTGTATTTTTCTGTGATACGCTTCTCACTCTAAAGAGTGAGCTACAGTAAATTACTCAAAAGTTGTAGAGTAAGATAAATTGTTCCTCCTACAAAACCAGCCAAAAGAATTAAAAATAATATGGCGACAAACCAAACTACATATTTACTAGATTCTGTATGTTTTCCAGACGTATAATACTCTTTTAAAATATCTACATTTCTTCTATTAGACTTATAAGCCACATCAAGAAAATCTCCTAAAAATGGGAATAATCCAACTAGATAATCAAAGGTAATATTTCCCAAAATCTTCATCAAAACAGGAAGACTAACACCGTGACGAACAACTGCCAAAACCATAGAAGCCGAAATAGCAAAACCTACAAAATCACCCACCACAGGAACGAGTCCGATAAGTGGGTCAAGTCCGAAGCGAACATTTGTAGCAGGAATTTTGAAAATATCATCTAAAGCTGTTGAGGTTTTATCAATCCATTTTAGCTCTTTGGGAAGTTCGGTTTGTTTTTTCATAATACTGAAAAATGAATTGTGATGTAAGCGAGCAATAAAGTTAGGGAATAAGTAAACATTTTTTTTGTCAATAACTATCTACTTCTTTTTCTTTTCGTTGAGCCATTAAATATCCATACGGTTCTAAACCTTCTACATGACTAAAAATAACTTTCAAAACGCCAGCCACAGGAAGCGCAATAACTGCCCCTACAATTCCCCAAAGAGAAGAAAAAACAACAACACTAAAAATAGTCATAAAAGGATTAAGTTCTATCTCATCGCCAATAATCCAAGGAGTAAGGATATAACTCTCTAACATTTGAGCGACCGTAACTACTCCCAAAACAATAAGACCAGACGTAAAACCAGAATAAAGTGAAGCCAAAAGCATTGCTGCACCTCCACCAATAAAATTTCCTACGTAAGGGATAATTGAGAAAAAAGCTGCAAAAAGAGCCAAAAACAACGCATAAGGTACACTTCCAACCAAAAACCCAATGTAGTACATAATGAAGAGAATGAACATAACTTTTCCTTTTCCAATCAGATAATTACTGACCGTTTGAGCTGATTTGTTTATAATATCTCGCATCGGAATTCTATCTTTTTCTGCAAGTTTGTATAGGAAATTATGTAACATCTTTTTTTGCATTAAAAGAAGAATTATATAAATAAGAATAATAAAAGATTGAGAAAGAAGAGTAACTAAGGAAGCAGCCATTTTTTGTCCATAGCTTTTTAGTTGATCTTTGAGAGATTGAGAATTAGAAGCCATTTTGATAGGATTAAAACCCAAATTTTCTTTTGACCAGTTTTCCATTCTTTCTAATTTTTCCTTAGATTTTTGTTGAATTTCTTCCCAATCTTCTGAAATATTCTCTACTCGCTCAACAACAACTGCACTAATTGCCAAAAAAACAAGTATCAACAAAAACACAGAACACGTAATGGCTAACCATTTGGGAAACTTCCATTTGTTCATAAAAAATTCGTTCGGTTTGTCCAGAACAGCAGCCAAAATGAGAGCTAACAAAAGTGGCAACAAAACCGAAGAAGCAAAATAGCAGGCTATAATAATAGCAATTACCACCAAGAGAAATTTCAAAAAGTGATTGGTAGAAATGGTAAGTTTCGGAAAATTAGAATTGACAGAAGAGTTTGATTCAGTAGCCATAGCAAAAAATGTTTTCTATTTTGTTTTGAACACGAAAGTGGAAAAACTATATACTCTATAAAACATCAAAATAGAATTTTGTTTAGGTTTTGTGATTATGATTTCAGAAAAATAGATTATTGACTTTGAATATCAAATTTATCTAAAAATTCTTTTGTAGAATTATATCCAATTTGAAAGGCTTTATTGATATTTACATTTGAGAATTTAACAGTAGAAATTTCTTTAGGTTCAATATACAAATCACATTTTGGAATGTCTTCTCGTACCATAAAAACTCCTACAGCTTGAAAATACCTTTCAATGACAGAGCGTGTAGAAGTAGGAATAAAATTTTCAGAAAGTGGATTTGAATGAATGCCGATAACAAAATAATCAGAATAAATTTGAGTTTCTTTGCTTTCAGAATTTTCAAAAGTTATAGGATTAATAAAAAATGGTTTTACAGGCAAATTTTCTAAAAGCCCGCTATCAACATAATCATACATTCCAATTCTGATAGGAGAAAAAATAGCAGGAACAGCCATTGAAGCCAGCAGAGCAGAAATCAAATCGCCACTTTCAAACCGTTCTATTTTTGCAGTTTGTAAACAAAAAGCTGAAATTGTGAGAGGAAAATGTAATTCTTCGAACGTTTTGGGAAGATAGGTTGAGAATAATTTTTTTAGTTTTTGGATAGAAATAACTCCATTTTCACTCCATGTAGGTCTGAACCATTTTTTCCAGCTTTCAGATTGAAAAACTTTTAGTGTTTCGCCTGCTGAATAACCTGCTGCCCACATTGCACCAATAATTCCTCCCATACTTACGCCACTTATTTTTTGAGGATTTATCCCTCTTTCTTCCAACGCTTTCCAGATTCCTAAATGAACTAATGCACGTCCACCACCACCAGAAAGAACAATTCCGATAGGTTTTTTGGTTGGATTGAAGGGTTGTTTTTGTTGCATTTTTGGTTTGAGAGTTATTATGGTTTATGTAATTATATCATTTTTCTACAGCCAGATTTGCAAATCTAGTATTATAAGAAAAATCTATTATACCGTCTTATTAATCTGATAATAAACTTAAAAATTAAGAAAATAAATTACGCTTTTTCTCTATAATTTTTGAAGTTATATTAAAAGAAACTACTTTTTACTCACTAAAAAAACACCTAAAAATATACAGGTTGCCCAAATAATTTTTGTAATCGTCAAAGAATCTTTATCCAAAGCAACAGCTATAAAAGTAGCCAAAACAGGTTGTAGATAAATATAAATTCCGACCACACTAGAAGAAACACTCCGTAAAGCCCATGCATTCAACAAATAAGCAAAGAATGTAGTAAAAAGAACAATATAACCCAAACCTACATAAATTTCTGTTGGCATTTCTGTAAAATTAGTAGTTCCCAAATCTGAAAAACCAAAGGGCAAGACGAAAGGCAAAGCAAGCGTAAACATCCATTTGCTAATAGATAAAGCAGAGTATTTTTTCAAAAGTGGTTTGGCAATCACTAAATAAATAGCGTAAGAAGTCGCATTCAAGAGAATAAATAAATCGCCCAAATTAAAATCAAAGGCAAGCATAAAACTAGAATTTCCAGAGTTATCTACAACCGTTTTGCTACTAATTAGCATGGCAACTCCCAAAAGCCCCAAACCAACTCCGACAATTTTCAAAAAAGTAAATTTTTCTCCTCCACTTATTGCCGAAACTACCAAAACAAGTAGAGGTGTCGTGGTCATAATTAAGGCTGCATTAATAGGCGTAGTTCTGGCTAATCCTTCGAAGAATAAAAGTTGATTTACTACAACTCCAAAAATTGCACTCAATAATAGAATTACTTTTTCTTTTCTGTTTGATAAAACAAGTTTTTTTCCTCCTACCAAAATCCAAAACAAAAAAGTCGCTCCCAAAACACGCATCAAAATAGTAGCCGAAGGAGAAATATAAAGAGGCATTACTTCTTTTGCAATTGTATAATTTGCACCATAGATAAGCGCAACAGCAAAGAGAGCCAAATGAACGAGAATGGTTTTATCAACCGTTGGTATTTTCATTCAACAAATGTAGCAAATTGTATCAAATGTATTTTACTTAGTGTATCACTCTTCAGAATGAGAAAGCAGAGCAAGTTTTGACACATTGAAGAGTAATATAACTATGAAAAAATATGTTTTAATTTAAAACTCTAAATACTAGAGTACGGCTTCTCATTCTAAAGAGTGAGCTACATTTGATTACATTTTTACTCCAAAAAATCAAATTCTACCATAAAATCCGTTCCAATTTTGAAAAAAAATCGTTTTTTTTTGATTTTATCTAAACGACTTTGCCTTTTTTGCGTTTATAGAACATATAGAAACAAGATTCAATTTTGAAAGAAGAAATTAAAATTCGTATCTCAGCAAAAAAAGACTTTTCATTGCTCATAATTATAGTTCAAATTACGAGTAATTAATAAAATATATCTCTAAATAAAATATTTAGCACACTCACTTTTTAAACTTTTCTTATCCTATGCAAAAATTATTTGTAAAACAATCACTTAGTCAGAAATTATCGCCACAGCAGATACAGTTTATAAAATTACTGCAAATTCCGACAGCAGAACTAGACTCTAGGGTGGAAGAAGAGCTTGAAAGTAATCCTGCTTTAGAAGAAGGAAGAGAGAAAGAAAAGGAAAAAGAAGATGATAATAGTGATGATTATGACGAAATGGATTATTCTGAAACTTCATTAGAGGCTTTAAAAGACTCAACAACTGATATAAACATTAATGATTATTTGAGTCAAGATGATGTTGCTGGTTACAAAATGCAAGGTGATGGCAATTATCAAGAGGAAGATAGAGATATGCCAATTTCTTCGATGACTTCGCTTATTGATGAGCTTACTCGCCAGCTTGGATATTTACGTTTAGATGAGCGTATGCACACAATCGGAATGCAACTTATCGGAAGTGTTGACGATGACGGTTATATAAGAAGAGATTTGGATGCGATTGTAAACGACCTTGCATTTATCCAAAATATTCAAACAGATAAGCCAGAAGTAGAAAAATTATTGCGTCGCATTCAGCAGTTTGATCCAGCAGGAATTGGAGCAAGAGATTTGCAGGAATGTTTGTTGATTCAACTCAAAAGACAAGAAAAAGTAAAAAAAGAAGACGAGCCTTTGACAGATGAGAACAAGGGAGAGTTTAAGATTTTAGAAGATGCAATTCATATCATTTCGATGTGTTTTGAAGAGTTTAAGAAAAAACATTTTAAGAAAATTCAGCGCAAACTCAACCTGTCAGAAGACGAGTTGAGGTCAGCTATGAATATTATCTTAAAATTAAATCCAAAACCGGGAGGGTCGGGTTCGGGAATGGTAAAGGTGCAATATGTAATTCCAGATTTTACGATAAAATACAATAGTGGAGATTTAGAACTTTCACTCAATTCTAGAAATGCTCCTCAACTTCATATTAGTAGAAATTATACAAATATGTTAGAAGGTTATGATAAAAGTGATAAAAAAGACAAAAAATTAAAACAAGAAGTTTCTTTTGTAAAACAAAAATTAGATGCTGCAAAGTGGTTTATTGATGCTATCAAACAGCGTCAGCATACATTACTCAAAACGATGAGTGCAATTATGAACTACCAAAGAGAATTTTTCTTGGAAGGAGAAGATTCAAAACTTCGTCCTATGATTTTGAAAGATATTGCAAACGAAATTGGAATGGACATTTCAACAGTTTCTAGGGTTGCGAATAGTAAAGCCGTTCAGACTGATTTTGGCGTTTTTCCATTAAAATATTTTTTCTCTGAAAGTATTCAAACCGATTCTGGCGAAGATGTAAGTAGCAAAGAAGTAAAAGCAATTTTGAGAGAACTTATCGAAGATGAGAGCAAACGCAAACCGTATTCTGACGACAAATTAGAAAAATTATTACGTGCTAGAGGGTATCAAATTGCAAGACGAACAGTTGCCAAATATAGAGAGCAGCTCAATATTCCTGTGGCTAGACTTAGAAAAGAGGTTTAAGAATTATTATTAAAAATGAAATTTATGTAGGGACAAAGCACGCTTTGTCCTTTTTTATATCTAAAATTGTAATTTCTTGGGTTCTCTGTGTTCTTAGTTCCTTAGTGGTTATTTATTTTTGTTTACAAAACTCCAAAAATTCCTCCAAATTCAAAAACTCTCTCCCTTCAAAAATCCATTTCCAACTATTTTCATTTTGTCTTTCCACTTTGACAATCAAATTATTTTTTATTTTGTCATTGCTGAAATTAGAATCAATTATTTCGGAATAAATTTCTCTTTTTTCTAATGCTAATTTTGTCCAGTATGTTCCGATTGCATCACCTTCAATGTAAAGAGTAATTTTGTGTTCTTTGTTTATAATCTTAAAGTTTCCTTTTTCTCTATCAAAATAAAGGGGAGGACGAACAAAAGTATTTGCCAATTCTCCATTCAAAACGAGTTCTTCTGCTAGTCCTACAAGTAATTTACGATTCTTTAATTTTCCTTTTTGATTTAATTGAGTTGTATTATTTTCAGAATTATCAACAGAAGAAATAAGCCATAACGTATGAGCAATCTGTAAAATAAGGTCTAATTCGTGCGTCGAAACTAAAATTGCCTTGTCAAATTCGGTTGCAATTTGTGATAAAAGTAGCATTATCTCACTCCGATTGACCAAATCCAGATGTGCCGTAGGTTCATCTAAAAGCAAAATATCCCCTTCTTGTGCCAGCGCACGTCCAATCATTGTTTTTTGTCGAAGTCCGTCGCTCAATTCTCCTATCGGAATTTCTGCATATTCATTCATTCCTACAGCTTGTATTGCCCAATCAATTGTTTTTTGATCTTCGTTATCAAAATTTCCATTCCAAGAAGTATGAGGATAACGCCCTAAAGAAATTAATTCTTTGACCGTAAGGCGAGTAGTTGCAGCTTGTTCTGTCAAAACCAAACTGATTTTTTTGGCAATTTCTTTCTTTGATAGTTTATTTATTGATTTATAGGAATTGTTATAATTTATAAATACATTTCCCAAAATAGGTTTTTGTACGCCTGCAATGGTTCGTAAAAGTGTAGATTTTCCTGCACCATTTATTCCTAAAAGAGCCGTTAGTTTTCCTTTTTCTAAATTCAGATTTAGATTTTCTAAAATAATTTTGGAAGGATAACCAATGGTTAGATTTTGGGTTTTGAGCATTTATGAAAATCGTATTTAAAATAGCAGAAAAAAGCATTAGAATATAAAAATCTAATGCTTTTCTAAAAATTTCATTGACTAACTAATTATTTATTACCAACAATTAATCATTTTCTTCTTTTACATCTTTCATAAACGGAACAGGCACAGATTGTCCCATTGGAATAATATTACGGTGTTTTTGGCTTCCTTTTCTGACACGCATATTTACCACTTCTACAATACAAGCAAACGCCATTGCTACATAAACATACGATTTTTCAACGTGAACATCTAAAGATTCCAAAACCAGTAAGAAACCAATTAAGATTAAAAATGAAAGTGCAAGCATCTTGAAAGTAGGATTGTTATTGATAAAATCACTAATCTTTCCAGCAAAAATCATCATTACAATCATCGAAATAATAACAGCCACAACCATTACAGAAACTTCTTTTACAATTCCGACAGCCGTAAGAATAGAATCAAAAGAAAAAACAATATCAACCAAAATAATCTGAAAAATAGCTGCTGCAACAGCATTACTACCTACTTTTGGGGTTTCTTCTGCTTCTGTAAGCTCCATTTTGTCGTGAATTTCGGTTGTACTTTTATAAACCAAAAACAAACCTCCACAAAGCAAAATGATGTCTTTCCAAGAAAGCTGCCCACCTGCTCCCAAATCTTTTTCTATTCCTAACATTTGTATAAATTCTGTTGCATCAAAGACAGTAGCCGTAAGACCAATAAGCCAAGTAATAGCGAATAACAGGCAAATACGAACAATCAAAGCCATTGCTAAGCCTATTAAACGAGTAGAATTTTGTTTCTCTGGTGCAACTTTTCCAGCAATAATACTTATGAAAATAATATTATCTATTCCTAAAACGATTTCTAATAAGGCAAGAATAAAAAGACTTGTCAGTCCTTGTGCAGTTAGTAAATACTCAAAATTCATAAAAGTGATAGGTAATTTAGTTGATATAATTAGGTTAAAGATTAGAAAAATAAAATGCTTTGGAGCTTATTTTGCAGCTATTTTATAGTACGCAATCTTAAAGTTTTACAAAGCTATACAGAATTATTAAAAATGAAACCTTTCAATTCATTTTTTATGTATAAATAGCTAACTTTGTCGAAAACGATTATAGCAATTTGATTTATCAGATTACAATAATGAGTGACATTTATCAAACTCTACATATTATTTCACTTTTGGCAAAATAATAGTTTGCTTTTTCCATAAAATAGGGTTTGCAAACCCTATTTTATGGAAAAAAGACGATTGAACAAAATAAAATTTGGCAGCAATCTATCTATTTTATAATGTCATTAAGATTAGTAAACTTCAATTTCAAAAAATAACAGTTGATTTTTCAAAAATTCCATATCACAATTACTTGCCTTTGGCTTTCTCTCCAACTCATTTTGGGTTCGGTGGGTTTGCCTATTATTGAGCATTATTGTGAAATGAGTGGAAAGACAAATACTTCTATTTTAGTAAAAGCAAAAGAATGCTGCTGTAAAATTTCAGCACAAAATTTTGATAAAATAAGTACTAATTTAGAAAAAAATCATCACTCAATTACAGAAGATAATACAAAAGATGATTGTTGTGATACAGAAACTTCTTATAAAAAAGCAAACTTTGAAGCTATTTCTTTAGACAAAACTGTTTTTGATTTTAGTCATTTTGTAGCTCCTTTTATTTCTCCTTCTGATATTTATTTCAAAAATTTTACAGAAAAGTCATTTTTTACTGCTTTTCAAATCCTTCATTTTGCAGACCTTCCTCCTCCCAACTGGAAGATAGGCAAACTTTTTATTGTATTTATTCAGGTTTTTAGACTGTAGATAGTAGATTTTTTGTGTTTACGGTGGTGTACGAAATGCTCGCACACTAAAGTGTACGCTACAGAATTTCTCTACATTTTAAATCTCAATAAATTCAATCCCAATGAAAAAATATAATTTTATCGGTTATAGTCTGTTTTTGGTAGCTTTTATTTCATCTATTTTCCTTACCAATACAGCAACTGCACAAAATGATTCCTTTATAGAAGGAACAATTTCTGAAATTAGCCAGTCTAATTCTGATACAAATGCTGATTCTCTTTCTGCCTTACCTTTTGCAAACTTAGTTTGGAAGGGAACAACCGTAGGAACGACAACTGACGAGAACGGAAACTTTAAACTCAAAAAAATAGCTAAAATCGATGATTTGGTTATTAGTTATACAGGTTATAAATCAGATACGGTTTGTACAGAAAATCAATCTTTTCTGAAAATTACTTTGCAATCTTCTTCTCTTTCAAGTGTTACGGTAGCTTCTAGTGTGAGTGATGTAATCGTCAGCCAAAACGAAACAATTACGAGCCAAGATTTGAAAAAGGCTGCTTGTTGTACTCTTTCGGAGAGTTTTGAAACGAATGCTTCTGTCGATGCTACTACTGCTGACGCTGTTACGGGTTCTCGTCAAATAAAAATGCTTGGTCTTGATGGTACATATTCGCAACTTTTAGTGGAGGGAATGCCGATGATGAGAGGATTGAATGTTCGTTCTGGACTTCAATTTATTCCTGGTACTTGGGTTTCTGCGATTGACATTAATAAAGGTGCTGGTTCGGTTGTCAATGGTTATGAATCAATTACTGGTCAGATAAATACACAACTTATTTCGCCAACATTAAAGAAAGAAGAAAATGAGAATTTGTTGAATCTTTATTTCAATCCGAATGGAAGATTAGAAGCAAATCTAAATTTAATCCATCATATCAATTCCAAATGGAGTTCGGCAACACTTTTACATGCAAGTGGAAATGCAACAGAAAATGATAGAAATAATGATGGTTTTTTAGATTTACCAAAATACCGTCACGTAAACGTTTTGAATCGTTGGAAATATGAAGGTAAAAAATTTGAAACACAGTTTGGAGTTCGTGTTTTAGATGAAAATCGTTTTGGTGGTCAGCTTGATTACAAACCTGTTTCGAAAAACGATATAATCAATGGTAATATTTCTCAACAATCGTATGGAGTAGAAATGAATACTCGCAGGATTGAAGGTTGGGCAAAATTAGGTTTTTTCTTAGGAGATAATGTTAGTTTTGGTAATCAAATTACGGCAAATCATCATGAGTTAAATCAAATTTGGGGACAAAAATTTTATGAAGGAAAAGAAGACTATTTCTTTTATAATGGAATTTTGGACTGGACAATTTCTGACAAACATCTATTGCGTAGTGGTGTGAGTTATGTGTATAATAATACCTCTCAAGTTTACTTTGATTATCAAAATGAGCCTACTGACGAAGGTTTAATATTGGATAGAAAAGAATCTATTCCTGCTGTTTTTGCAGAATATACATTTAATCAATATGGAGATTTTACGGCTGTGGCTGGTCTGCGTTCAGATTTTCATAACCTGTACGGAACGCAGCTTTCTCCTCGTTTAAGTTTGAAATGGAATGCTTCGAAAAATACTGTTTTGCGTGCTTCTGCTGGTCGTGGTTTTCGTGTAGCAAATCCGATTGTAGAAAATAATCGTTTCTTTGCAAGCTCTAGAAGGTTGAATATTAATCGCAATTTGCAGCCAGAAATTGCTTGGAATACAGGAACAAGTTTTGTTCAAGGATTTAATCTTGGAAATAGAAAAGGAAAAGTTTCAGTAGATTTTTATAGAACCGATTTTGAAAATCAAGTTGTTTTGAATGTAGAAAATCCTACTACAATTAGTTTTGATAATCTAAATGGTAAATCTTTTGCAAATAGTTTTCAGATTCAAGCAGAATATGAAATCTTGAAAGGTCTGGAAGCTATCGTTGCTTACAAATATTACGATGTCAAAACAACGATTGAAGACAAACTCGTAACTGTTCCTTTTAATGCTGCACACCGTTTTTTCACAAACTTAGAATATCAAACAAAAAACAAAAAATGGGCGTTTGATTGGACAGGACAATTTATAGGTTCGCAGCGTTTGCCAGCTTTTTATGACGATAAGAACAATAATCAAATCGTTTCGAGTTCTCAAAGTCCTGCTTATTTCTTGATGAATGCTCAAATTACTCGCAACTTTAAAGTATCAAATCGTCCTTTAGAAATTTATGTAGGAGGAGAAAATCTAACGAATTATTCTCAACCCAATCCTATCTTAAATTCTGATAATCCGTTTGGGAATAATTTTGATACGAGTAACATTTATGCGCCAATTATGGGTGCGATGGGTTATGCAGGTCTTCGTTTTTACTTTTAAACATTTCTAACCGTCGTTGAGGTCTGAACCGTCAACGAGGTTTTTAGTTTTCAACTCTCAATTATATTAATCAAATTTTAATTACATCATTATGAAATCAATCATTTTAATTTTCGCTTCCTTGTTCTTATCTTTTACTTTTTCTAGTTGTGCAAACAGTACGGCTGCCAATGCTTCAAAAGACGAAGTAGTCATCAAAACCGAAACTATTCAATGTGGAATGTGCAAAGACAGAATAGAAACGGCACTTTCAGCAGAAAAAGGAATACAATCTGTAAACGTAGATGTAGATAAAAAAGAAACAACAGTAGTCTTTAATCCTAAAACTACAAACGTGGAAGCAATCAAAAAATTAATCTCAAATGTAGGTTATGATGCCAATGGAATGGAAGCAGAATCTGGTGCTTATAATGATTTGCCTGCTTGTTGCCAAAAAGGAGGTCATTAGGAAATGCTATTAGTTCTATAAGAAAATAAAAAAAGGTATATCAACTAAGATATACCCTTTTTTTTACAATTTTGTGGAGCTGGTGGGAGTCGAACCCACGTCCAGATACGGCATTCATCGTGGTTTCTACATGTTTAGTTATCCTATTGGTTGTCGGGAAAGAACTAGGCGATAACGTCCAAGGTTTTTCCGTATCAACTGAATTTTCGTCGCAGATGCCGTTGCACTCATCATTGCTTAACTCTTACGGGGGTTGATGTCTATGTGTTTGCGTGGCAAACGGATGTTAGTGTCGGAAGAGTAAAGACACTAAGCAAAGACAATGGTTACTTAACTCCTAGAGTTAGGCAGCCATGGCGTAATTAGATTCGCCGATTGTTGTTTTGAGAAATCGATATAAGGCTAGTTTTCTCATTAGCCTACATGCTTATACACGCAAAGACTCGTCCTGTCGAAACCAGTCAGCCCCATTTGTTTATTTTACAAATCAATCTTCACTTTCGAAAATCAATTGGGTTGCAAATATACAACTACAACCGAGAAGAACAAAGAATAGTTCAAAATAAAATAAATATGTGATGTTGTTGGTGTCGCTTCGCTAAAACACCAACAACGGTATTGAATTTAGAAGTTAGATTTTAGAAGTCAGAACTAAATACTAAATTAAAGAATTACCGATTTTCATTCCCTCGCCTCACGCCCCAATTCCCTCGCCCCAACAATGCCTAATTCCCTTCATTCTTATCTATCATACTTTTATAGAGTTTGTCTTCAATATCTTGAAGTTCATTTCTCACTTTTCCGATAACTGTCAGAAGCTGTTTTCTGTCTCTTATTTTTTCATCCCATTCTGGCATATCCAAAAAATCTTTTAATTTGTCTTCATTAAAAAACATAGCGCAAAGATGAAGATACGACATTTTGTTTTGAATCTTTGGATGTGAAATTACTTCATGTGTTTCATTTCTTAGTAGGTCATTTACTCGCATTCCCAAAAAATCAAATTCGTAATCTAACTTTTTATCTATTTTCTTAGCTAATTTTTCACGTTTTTTATCTAGTTTTTCCTCTTTGTTTTTCTTCATCGTAAGTTTGTTTAAAAAGTAAGATAGACAAGTAAATAATGACAAATAAAAAGTAAGCTCAAATCAACCAACTTATACTTTTCTTAAACTCTATTTTCACTAAATAGGTTCGTTTTCTTACCATTAAAAAATAAATCTCTGTCTTTATGCTCTATTTTTTATAAATTTGAGTGCAAAATTACTCAAAAATTAGTCATAATCTATGTTTTACATTAGTCAATCTCCTTACAAACTCAAATGGATTGTTATTTTATTCGCTTCTTTTATCGGTTTGGCTTCTCTTTACTACACCAATCAACTTGTCGATAGTCTAGCAGAGCGTGAACAAGAACAAATTGATTTGGTAGCAAAAGCGCAAGAATTAGTAGTACAAGTAGAGGACAGTTTGATGCTTAACTTTCTAGTTACCAATATTTTACAAGGAAATCAGTCTATTCCAATGATTGTTGTAGATGAAGAGGGAAATCCAAGTCAATCTAGAAATATAGAGTTTGATCAAAATGCTACCGAAGAACAAAAAAATAAGATTTTGAGAACACATTTGGTTTCTATGAAAAAAGAACATCCTCCTATCGAAGTAAAAGTTTCGGAAGAATGGAAGTATTATATTTTTTATGAAAACTCTACTTTATTCAATCAGCTAAAATATTTTCCGTATGCACAACTTTCACTTATTGCAGCTTTTTTGATTTTTGCTTATTTTTTGTTTAGTTCTTCTCGTCGTGCCGAACAAAATAGGGTTTGGGTAGGTCTTGCAAAAGAAACAGCACATCAACTCGGAACTCCACTTTCTGCTTTGATGGCGTGGGTAGAATATTTTAGAGCCGATGAGAGTGTAGAAGAAGATATTTTGCAAGAAATAGAAAAAGATATTGCTCGTCTTACGATGATAACAGAGCGTTTTTCAAGCATTGGTTCTATTCCAGATTTGAGTTCGGAAAATGTATTAGAAGTAACAGAAGGAGTAACGGAATATCTTAAAAAAAGAATTTCTAAAAAAGTAAAACTGACCATTAGAGCTAATAAAGATACTAAATTATACGCCAAAATTAATAAACCACTTTTTGAATGGGTAATTGAAAATATTTGCAAAAATGCCGTTGATGCAATGACTCAAACAGGAGGAAAAGGAAATATAACTTTGTTTTTCTCATCAAACAGAAATCAAAAACAACTTATTTTGGATATTACTGATACAGGAAAAGGAATTCCACCACGCCAAATAAAAACCGTTTTTAGACCTGGTTTTACTACAAAAAAACGAGGTTGGGGACTTGGACTTACTCTAGCAAAACGAATTGTAGAACAATATCACAACGGAAAAATTAGTGTTTTGAAGTCAGAAGTAGGAAAAGGAACTACATTTAGAATTGTACTGGCGACGAGTGAGTAGTCTTAAAATTTTGCTATTTGAGTAGAATATTTTAGTTTTTTAGAATTTTATCAAATAATGGTTTTAAACTCTCAAGTTGTATATCTCTTAAATAATAAGAAGAAAAAGAAGAACAAGATTGATTACAGTCAAAACATATTTCTATAAAACTTTCTACCTTTTCCTTTCTATAAAAAAGAACAGCATGTTGTGGTCTATAACAATCTGATGGACTACTCATTCCTTTATTTTGCAAAAGTATTTTATTTAGTTTTTCTTCTTGTTCTTTTTCTAATACAACTCTTTTTTGAAGAGAATCAACTTGAAACACACCATTTTTCAATAATGTATCACAACCCATAGTAAACATAGCTCTTTTACTGTTTGGATAATAAGCTAATTCTATTTTATCAAATTCCTTAAAATAATCTTTGTCAATGATAGAATTTTCTTGTTGTATTGTTCCTACAGTTTGCATCATTTCTATATCATTTGAATTTCCCTCTATAGCTTCTACTTGTTTTTTGTTTTGATTCTGACAAGAAGAAAATAAAATAACAAATCCTATACATACAATAAAAATTATTTTTTTCATTTTTTTTGTTGATAAATATTAAAAGGAATTTGGAATATATTCAAATTCCTTACTGTACACTACTATTTTTTGATTTGAAATTCAAGTTACAGCGCAACACTCTGTTTAGCTTCGCTAACCTATTGGGTGTAGAAAGTCAAATTATAGAAAGTTACAGATGATATTTTTTATTCTTATACTACAAATAATAGTACGTTGCGCTGCAACTTATGAAGATTCAATCATTTTTCTACAAACAGAACGTTGCGCTGCAACTAAAAACTACTTTTTAGAAATAGTAGGGTACAGTACAAATTTTTATTTTATTTTTAATTCTACCTTCTAAAATCAATGCCGTTGTTGGTGTTTTAGCGAAGCGACACCAACAACAATTTATTTCTCTCCTTTCGGCTTTGAATATCCACGAATAGCAAGAGGAATCCAACCCAAAACAGGAATAAAATAAGATATAGTAATTAAGTTTTTGAAAAGTAAAGGTAAAAAATCTCTTCTACGCATTCTCAATGTAAATTCTCCTGTTCTTCCTTCTTGTTCGTATTTTCTATATTTTCTATCAAACTCACTAAAAAGCAATGGCCAACCGATTGGTGTTAGATAAGGAAAAAATTGAATTTTGCTTCCTCGTTTTTCTTTTCCTTTATTAGCTTCTCGCAAGTCTTTCCAATTAAAAGGTTTTTGTCCATATTTTTCTACTGATTCATCAAGCAGTTTTTGAAATTCATCTCTGACATAATCTCTAATTCTGACAATATCTTCTTGTGTCGCTTCCTCAGCAGGCTTGTCTAAAAGATCGGCAGGATTTATTCGTTGCCCTTTCACGTAATACATCTTTGCAGGAAAACCAGTATAAAAAACCCAAGGAAAAATAGGAACTAAAGCTGTAATAAATCCTAATGGTAAAAATGGAACTCCAATTTTACGAATAATTTTGTTTACCCAAGGAATGCTATACGTATGAGGATTGATATATTCGCCATTTACGGTAGCAAAAGGAACAATATCGGTTTTGTATTTTAAGGACATTCGAATAAAAGAAGTAGAAAAACGTTGTGCTTCATATTTTCTATTAAAGCCTTTTCCAATACCAGGAACGCCTTCTGGATAAACCATAATGTTATAATCATTACAGTTCATCATCGTTTCAAAATTGATAGTCGTGGCATCTATTCCTCCCATTTTTTTCCACAAATTATAAGCTCCAAACGGATTCATGAGCGCAGATTGAGAAAGCATCGGAGCGACTAAGGGACGAATAGCATTTTTTTGATAACCAAACTGCCTAAAAATTTCTGCCAGAAACACCATTCCGTCCCAAGGAAAAGCCATTCCTGAATGATTGCTATAATAAATCAAAGGTCGTTCTGGATTATTTCGCTCTTCTAACTCTTCAAAACCTACAAAAACAGGACGATAATAATAATCCGAAACAGGACTCATTACATGTTTGACAAACGCTTCTGCATATTCTTGATCAAAATGTTTGTAATAAACTTCAATGTTTTTTTGGATGTCTTTCGGCACATTTCTCTCTTTTGCAAGCTCTATATTTTTGAGCCAAGCAAGAGAAGATTCTTCAGGAATAGTATCAGGAACAGTCAGCGTAGTATTACTCATAAACGATTTATAATTTTTCAGTTGGTTTGTGCAAGAAAGTGTGGTAAAGACAGAAAAAATTACTTTCTATCTATCAAATTATCTCACAAAATACATTTATTTCGATAAATAAACAATAGATTCACTTACAAACTGTTACAAAATCAAAATATTCAATGGAGTAAATAATTATTTTCCTTATTCCAAACTATCAAATTTATCAAATTATCTCACTTTTAAAAACTGTTTTGCTACCTTCAAGCCGTTTAATTGTCCTTCTGTGTAGGCTTGCAGTTCTTCATAACTTCCTCTAGCGTGTTTCAAAAATCCAGATGCTTGTCCATAAATGGCATCAAAATTTATTTTTTCGGTCAAATAATAGCCATCTAAAAATGTTTTTACTCCCCCAGAAATAATGATTTGATTACATTTTATACTTCTATTTGAATATTTTACTTTGTCTTTCAAATTTTTATCATAATCAGATTTAATTTCATTACAAAACTTTACCATTTCTTCTGCGCTATGTCCGATATGTGCCAAAGGTTCGAATAAAGATTGCGAAAGTTGATCGCTTCTTTTTAGTTCTAAAAGTGCAAAATTAGTTCCTCCACTTGCTGCAAAATCTACTGCTGCAATCGGTAAATTTAATAATTCTTCCAAGCTCTCTTTTCCAAATCCTTGTCCTACTTCTTTTACAATAATTGGATAGTTAGCAGTCTGTAAAAGTTGTTTTATTGTTTCTAAAGGAGCTTTTTCAAATCTATCGCCTTCTGGTTGCAGCCATTCTTGCAGAGGATTTATATGAATAATGAGTCCGTCGGCTTGCAATTTTTTTAAGAGCTTATCAATCTTTTTTGTCTGTTTGGTTTCGATTAATTTTTCAAGCTGTGCAATTCCAAGATTTGCATAAAGAGGCTGGTCGCCAATATATTTTCTGACATCAAAATCTGGTAAGCAGTCATCATCGGTCAATAATGCTCTACACGAACCCAAACCCATTCCGAGCTTATATTCTCCACATACTTTAGCCAAATTTTGATTGATAATTTTTGCCCATTCTGTTCCTCCAGTCATACTAGAAACCCACAAAGGCGCATTCATTTGTTTGCCCAAAAACTCAAACGGCTGTGCTTCTTTTTTTGGGTGTGCTGCCAAAACAGGTTCGTAATAAAACCGATTATCTAACTGATTTTCAAACACTTGTGCATCAAAAGCCATTTCGATATGGTCTTGCTTGCGAGATGATGCTGTGAGGTCAGAATCTGTATAATTGATGGATGAAGCTGATGAAGTTGATGAATTTTCCAAGTGATTTTTCTTTTTTTTGAGAATCGCTCGTGAGGACACAAGCAATGGTAGAATTTATGAATCAATATGAGTAACATTTTCCGATTTCTGCATATAAACTTGTTTTTCACAAAATAATAGTTTGCTTTTTCCATAGAATAGGGTTTGCAAATCCTATTTTATGGAAAAAAGACAATTGCACAGAATAAAATTTGGCAACTATTTGTTTATTTAGAAACGTCACTTCTATTGATAAATGATTATGATATTTTCAAGACATACCCTTTCAGTTGTTCGTGTTGCACGAGCGACACTATTTTATTAAAAGCAAAAATACTAAATCTTAGTTATATTTTGCTTGAATCTTAATTTCTAAAAACTAGATGTTTCAAAAAATTGTTAGAATTAAGTGAAATAAGATAATTTGTTTTTCAGAATTTTAAAGAAAATCATTTTGTAAAACAATAAAAAAGTACGTTATTTACTAATTGAATGAAGAACTATTTTTTCTTGTTTTCTTCTACTTTAATCTTATTTTTCTACTAAAATAAATTGATTTGGCAGCTTTTGGTTTTTCAGATAGTGGTGCGCCTGTTCGTATTGGCGTTTTGGGTGGTGGTAGTTGGGCAACTGCAATAGTAAAAATGCTCTCCGAAAATAATGTTCGTATAAACTGGTGGATGCGTTTGAAAGAGGACATTGATTTTATTCGCAAAAACCATAGAAATCCACGTTATTTGAGTTTAGCATTATTAAATATTGACAAAATTACTCCTTTAAACGATGTAAAAGCTGTTATTTCGGATTCCAAATATATTGTTTTAGCTGTTCCGTCTGCTTTTATTACCGATGTTTTTGATAAATTAGAACCTGCTATCTTTAAAGATAAAATCATTATTTCGGCTATCAAAGGAATGATTTTAGAGGAAAATGTTTTGGTAACTGAATATGTAGAGAAAAAATTTGATGTTCCCCACGACAGACTTCTTACCATTGCAGGTCCTTGTCATGCCGAAGAAGTGGCACAAGAGCGACAAGCCTATTTGACTATTGGAGGAGATGAAAATAATGGAGATAAATTTGCCAAACTGTTGAGAGGACATTATATAAAAGCTCGTACCAATCCAGATTTGAACGGAATTCAATATTGTGCAGTCATCAAAAATGTTGTGGCTGTGGCTTGTGGAATGGCTCGTGGGCTAAACTATGGCGATAATTTTCAAGCCGTTTTGGTTTCGAATGCCGTGCAGGAAGCCAAACGATTTTTGGATAAAGCCTATCCATTGAAAGAGCGAGATATTAATGCCTCTGCTTATTTGGGCGATTTATTGGTAACTTCTTATTCTCAATTTAGTAGAAACCGAACATTCGGAAATATGATTGGACGTGGTTATACCGTAAAATCTGCACAAATTGAAATGGGAATGGTTGCAGAAGGATATTATGCCGTGAAAGGTTTGTACGACGTTACAAAAAAACATAAAGTGGATATGCCAATCATAAAAGCTGTCTATAATACACTTTATGAGAAAATTTCGCCAGCCATTGAATTTAGAATCCTAAAAGACTCTTTACAGTAAACAGTTACCAGTAATTAGTTACCAGTAAATTTCAATGAAAAGTTTTATAAAAAGAAATCTTCATTTAAAAAAAGAAATTCTCATTCTCTGTGTTCTCTGTAACTCTGTGTTCGACAAGTATTTTCATTTTAGTTTCTAAACTTATTTTGTCTTTCAATTCTAACTTCTAAAATCTGACTTCTGAATTTATTTTCTCTGTAACTCTGTGTTTGAAAAGTATTTTCATTTTAATTTCTAAATTTATTTTCTCTGCAACTTTGTGTTTGATAAAAGAAATTCTCATTCTAATTTATATCTATGAAACTCTATTTTTTGATTTTGTGCTTTCTTATTTCATTTTCTACTTTTGCCCAAAAAGAAGGACAAGCAAATGATACTTCGGAAGAAGAGGAAAAGCTAGAACTTCCACGCAAGAGTTCGATTTCTACATTACAACAAGAAATTGGACTTACTAATTTTTTCGTTCGTTATAGCCGTCCGAGTGTAAAAGGACGAAAAGGCGATATTTGGGGCGACCTTGTTCCTTACGGAAAAGTATGGAGAGCTGGAGCAAACGAAGCTACAACAATAGAATTTTCTAGTGATGTGAAAATAAATGGAAAGCCATTAAAACAAGGAAAATATGCCATTTTCGTTATTCCACAAAAAAAAGGAGATTGGACTTTCATATTTAATACAGCCGTTGATTCGTGGGGAAAAGAAGCCTACGACCAAAAAAATGATGTTTTGAGAGTAAATGCGACCGTTGAGAAATCAAAATTTCAAGAAACATTAGCGTATGATTTTGATAAGATTTTGGAAAATGAAGGTACATTTATTTTGCGTTGGGAATGTAGATTAGCACGCATTACCATTCAAGTAAATACGGTAGAAGAAGCAAAAAAAAATATTGCTGCTGCCGTTTCGAAATACCCAGAAGATTGGCAAGTATTAGTTAGAAGTGCTGGCTATTACAAAAACGAAAAAATAGAACTTCGCCAAGCATTAGATTGGGCAAATCAAGCTATCAAGCTCAAAAACGACCATTATTTACCTCATTGGGTAAAATCCGAAATTTTAGCTTTAGAAAATGATTACAAAGGTGCAGTAGAGAGCGCACAAAAAGCATTAGAGGTAGGAAAAGACGATGCTAACTTTATTTATGCTCAAACGATTCAATCTCAAATTGATACGTGGCTGCCGAAAGTGAATTGATTTCATGGGTCGTCGGTGAGGACACCAACAACGGCGATAAATTAGTTGAAATAAATAATAACATTTAGAAAATACAATTAGTTGTCTATTTTTACCATTTTTAATTATATTTTAACAAAAAAAATTATGGATAATAGCTTAACTAATATGATGTGTTTAGATGTTTATCTTTCAAATCTAGAAACAAAAGAGTTTAATAAAATAAAAAAACAGATTGATTTTTCTGTTTCTTCTATAAATTCAAAGGCAGAATCAAAACCTCTTTTGAGTTGGGATATTGCTACGACAACTTATTCTCCCAAGACTGAACGAGAAATAGATATTCAAAAAATCCATTCTTTTGCTAAAAAATATAAGTGGGAAAATGATATTGATAAAATATTCCTCAATACTAATTTTGAAGCGATTGTACTTACCAATTCTTTAGAAAAAATAATGTGGGTAAACGATGGTTTTACCAAAATGACAGGCTACTCAAAAAAGTTTGCGACAAATAAATATCCTTCTTTCCTGCAAGGAGAAATGACTTCAACAGAAACGAAAAAAGAAATCAAACAGAATCTCAAAACTGGAAATCCTTTTGAGTTATCAGTCATCAATTATAAAAAAGACAGAACTCCTTATACATGTAGAGTTCAGATTTTTCCTCTTTTTGCAAATGGAATTACTCATTTTATGGCTTTGGAAACGCAATTAGTATAATTCTATTATTTCGGCTCTGTGTGTTCAGTTTCCCAAAACTGAATAATCATATTTTGTGTTTTAAACAATGTGAATATTCGCTTTTGGGAAAGCGAACTCACATGAAAAATAAATCATTTCAATCGATTAATCCATTTTTTCTCTAAAAAACCATCTTCCATTTCACTCAAATCAAGAGTTGGATTCGAAGAATAATTGACTTCTTCTTCCATTCAAAGTAACATAGACTTCTGCTCTTATTATCGGATTCGGATTTTCTTTTGTCCTGTATTTATTCTCCAAAAAATGAGCATATTGTAAAATCATATCTGGTTGAAAAGCCACTTGTTTTTCTTGATGTCTATTCAAAAATTCACTATTATCGACAATTCCTTCTTTATTTGTAATCGGATTTTTGACGTAAAAAGTAGCACTCCCAGATTTTTCCATTAGCATTACTCGCCACGAAAACCGAAAACCTTCCTCTTTCCAAAAAAGTGTTTCATTATACGGCTGATTTGTATAAAATAGAAAACGAAACGGAAACAAAATTTGAAAGATTAAATAAATAGATAAAATGTAAATCCAGCTTTTTCGAAATGAATTTGAAATTTTTTAGTGGAGATAATAATAAATGAGAAGAATGTTTTTTGTTGGTAGAATGGAAAGTAAAATATTTTTTTGCTTTATGATTATTATTTTTGAAAAATATAGAACTAATAAAATTCAATACTCTTTCGTGGTATTTCGCTTCAAAGAAAATTAAAGTAAGTGCAATCATCACAACAGGAAAAACACCAATCTGAAATAAATATCCTGTCATAGCGTGAAAACCAACAACTGCAACATAAGCAAGAATACGAGTTTTTTTGTAGAATAAAGCAAAAGGAATCAATAAATCATATAACATTCCTGTCCACGAAAAAATATAAGCTGTAATTTCGTAAGGCATCAAGAAACCAAAAATCGGCATATCATAATGTGGAGGAAGCCAAATTTTGAGTGGCATTGCATCAAAAAGCCATTCCGAATTTAGTTTTGCCAGACCTGCATAAAAATAAGTAATTGAAAGTTGGAGTTGAAAAATCAGAATCCAAGCACGAGAAATAGAGAGAGAAGGAGATACAGAAAAGAGTTTTGAGAAACTATTTTTTTTATTATTTTTACTTTGCTTTTCAGATTTATCTACAAAAAGAATTGAATCTAATGAATAAAACCGATGAGCAGGAGCAAAAATGAGTAAGAAAGCCATCAAACTCACAAAATAATAATGATTGAGGTAATAAGTAAGGTTGATTAATTGGCAATATGTAAAAGTCAGAAATAATAAAACAGCAGAAAAACGATACAAAAAACCAAACGTAACTCCCAAACTTGCCAGCAGTAAAATAATATGAACAGCATACATTCCAAAACTATTCAACGGTTCAACCCACTCAAAACCAAAATACTTGAAATGAAAAACAGGCTGAATATAATGCTTTTCTATCCAACCTAAATACCAAAAACGAAGTGTACTAAAAAAAGTAAGCAAACCAAATAAAATTCGGAAACTTACTAATTGGGAAATGGAAATGGGTTCTTTGAAAAAGCCTTTCATTATTACATTGCTTTTACTAATCTAACAGTTTACAAAGACACTTGCTAGAAATATAATAGATTAAAGCCGAAATAGAAACATAACGAGCAATTTTTTATATAAATTGCTCATTATGAAAAATACTGTTACCAACCAAACTCAAAGCCGACAATTTTTCCATCTTTCCAAGTAATCTCATCTTTAGTAGAAATGAGTCCTCCTGTACTAGTAAGATACTTTTGTCCATCAGGAAAAACATAGTCAATAATCATGTCTTTTGTTAGTGGGCTTGTAGGAACTAATTCTCCTTTCTCTTTTGCTAACCTAATCGGTTTACCTTCTACATAAAGCTCTAAAGGTTTGAGCAAATTAGTAGGCTCAGAGTACTTTGTCAAAAGCTCCTTCATTTCTGGTAATATTTCTCTATCGTTTTCTATTTTGAGATCTGTTTTAGCTACTTTATAAGTATCGCTTGAAGGCGTAGTAATGGAAAATTCAATATCCTGCCCCTCATCTACTAAAAAATAAGCATCTTGAAAGCCAGTACCTACTTCGTGAGAAAAATCTAAAGCAAGCCTCATATCATCAACAACTTCTATTTTTTCTCCATCAGATTCAGCCTTGATAAAAACCATTACATCATCAGGATTAGATAGTTCAAAATAAACATATTGCTTTCCCTCTGGAGCTAATATACTTACCTTTTGTTCATCGTTGGAAAGAATAGTAGTTGCCTTAATTTTTTCTATTTTGAGTTTTTTTCCCTTTACTTCAAACTCTTTTCCAACTTCTATCATAACAGATTCACTAGATCCACCACAACTAACTAACAGAGTAGCCAGAAATAAACCTACAATCAGATTTAAAAGTTGGCATTTTTTTCTAAAATTCATATTTGTTAAGATTTGATTATTATATATTATAAAATATTTTAATAAAAGTAGTACTAGTTCGCCTGTACAGCCTTATAAATAGTGCGATTATAGTAATTACTTAGGTTCAAATATACAGTAATCTCTTTGTTTGACAGAGAATAAATACATAAGAAGTCATAACAAGTTCATGAAACCTCTACTTTTTTGTATAAGTGATTTTATTTGGTAATTGATGTCACTCATTAAAAGGGTGCATTTCAAATTGTCGCTTGATGTTGTTGGTGTCGCTTCGCTAAAACACCAACAACGGCAGTAATATATAGTTTTTTTTATTGCCTAAGCAATTTACTATTTTAATACTCTTTAAAATATTTTGTGTGTTTTTTATATCTTTGGTTGAAAATAATATTTTTATTTTTGTCATTTTTCATATTCGCTTTTAACTTCTGCAAAAAAGATATTTATATTCAATTATGATATTTTCAAAAAATTCTTCAAAAGTTCTTCTCCAGCCTTTGCACTTTTTTCTGGATGAAATTGTGCTGCATAAAAATTATCTTTCTGTAAAGCAGCCGAAAATGGTAAAATATAATCACAACTTGCAACCGTATCTTTACAAAGTTCTGCGTAATAGGTATGTACAAAGTAAAATTGAGCTTGAAGTAAATTATTACCTTTCACTTTGCCAAACAAATTACTATCAAATAATTCTCCTTTCAGGTTTTCGGTTGTATTCCAACCCATATGAGGAACTTTATCAGCCAAATTAGTAGGTTTGAATTCTTTTACATGTACATCAAAAATTCCTAACCCTTTTGTATTTCCTTCTTCTGTATGCAGACATAAAAGCTGCATTCCCAAACAGATTCCTAAAACGGGTTGCTTTAAAGTAGGAATAAAAGTATCTAAATCTGCATTTTTGAGTTGCTGCATAGCAGATTCTGCATGACCAACACCAGGAAAAATAATTTTGTCAGCGCAGCGCAAAACATTTTTATCTGCACTCACAACTGCATCGATTCCCAAACGCTGCAAAGCAAAATCAACAGAACGAATATTTCCTGCCTTATAATCTATGATTACTATTTTCATAAATAAAAATAGTCGCTCGTGAGGACACGAGCAACGGTTAAATTTTAATGAAATATATCTACCATTGCTCGTGTCCTCACGAGCGATATAATTTAAAAAATAAAATTAAACTCCTACACTTCCACTTTTTCCTTTTGGTGTGGTCGGAATTACTCTAATTTTTTGAGTTGATTTATCTGACTTCTTTTTTTGTTCTGTTTCTTGTATTTCCAGAACTCTAGCTTCTTTGTCTTGCTCTTTTACTAAAGCAAGTTTCAAAACTTCGCCAGCTCGTTCGACAAAATGAAACTTCATTCCTTTAATATAATGTTCTTCAATTTCTTCAATATCTTTTTGATTGCGTTTGCTCATCAAAATTTCATTGATTCCTGCACGTTTGGCAGCTAATATTTTTTCCTTAATTCCACCAACAGGAAGTACTTTTCCATGTAGTGTAATTTCGCCAGTCATAGCCAACTGATTTTTGACTCTTCTACGAGAATACGCCGAAACCATAGCCGTAAGCATCGTAATACCAGCCGAATGAACCATCTTTTGGAACTGCTCCAGCAGGAACATGAACGTGTAAATCATACTGATCAAAAAGTTTGTGGTCGATATCCCATTCTTCTGCATTAGCTCTCAAATAAGAAAGTGCTGCACCAACTGATTCTTTCATCACATCTCCAAGTCGTCCAGATAAAGTAGTTCGTCCTTTTCCTTTGCTCAAACTTGCTTCGATAGACAAAATTTCGCCTCCGTATTGTGTCCACGCAAGTCCAGTTGCTACGCCTACCGTTTCGTTTTCTTCAAAAAGTTCTTTATCAAAAGACGGTTTTCCAAGTATTCTCTCTACTTCTTCAATCGTAATTTTCTTCTGGTACTTTTCTTCCATCGCCACCGATTTGGCTACACTTCTACAAAGAGAAGCAATCTGACGTTCCAAACTACGCACACCCGATTCTCTTGTATATCCTTCTACTACAAAACGCAATGTTTCAACAGAAAAACTAATATCTTTTGCTTGCAAACCGTGATTTTTTCTTTGTTTGGCTATCAAATGACGTTTCGCAATCTCTATTTTTTCCTCAATCGTATAACCAGAAACTTGAATAATTTCCATTCTATCACGAAGAGCAGGCTGAATAGTATCCAAAGAATTTGCCGTCGCAACAAACAAAACCTTAGACAAATCGTATTCTGTTTCTAAATAATTATCTACAAAAGTATCGTTTTGTTCTGGATCTAAAACCTCTAGCAATGCCGAAGAAGGATCGCCACGAAAATCACTACTTACTTTATCAATTTCATCAAGCACAAAAACAGGATTTGAAGAACCTGCTTTCTTAATATTTTGAATAATTTTTCCTGGCATTGCACCGATATAGGTTCTACGATGTCCTCTAATTTCGGATTCATCGTGCATTCCACCAAGCGAAATACGCATATATTTTCTACCCAAAGCCTTTGCAATAGATTTTCCTAATGAAGTTTTGCCAACTCCAGGAGCAACCATACAAACATAAAATAGGACTATCCAACGAATTTTTGAGTTTCAAGACAGCCAAATATTCCAAAATACGTTGCTTTATTTTTTCTAATCCATAATGTTCTTTATCCAAAACTTTCTTTGCTTCGTGCAAATCCAAATGATCTTCTGTTGTGAACTGCCACGGCAAATCCAACATAAATTCTAAAAAAGAAAGTGTAATCGAATAATCGGGTGCAGCAGGATTCATACGAGCAAAACGCTCTACTTCCTTCAAGAAAAACGTTTTTGTTTCTTCACTCCATTGTTTTTCTTCTGCTCTGTTGTGTAATCTATTTAAATCTTTATCGTTTTCATCTCCAATTTCATCTTGTAACGTTTTGATTTGCTGACGGAGGAAATATTCTTTTTGCTGCTGGTCTAAATCCGAATTTGTTTTGTCTTTTATATCACTTTTGAGTTCTAAAAGCTGGATTTCTTTGTGCATAATTTTCAAAAGCTGCACGGCTCTATCGATTACTTTTGAGAGTTCAAGAAGTCTTTGTTTTTCCTTTACTTCTACATTTGTATTGGCAGAAAGAAAATTAACTAAAAAGTTAGGACTTTCAATGTTTTCTAAAGCAATTTGTGCTTCTGGTGGAATATCCGAACTCAAATGCAAAATCTTAAAAGCAGCTTCTTTTATAGATTCAATTAATGCTTCTTTTTTACGTCCGTCATTTTTCTTGCTTCCTGCTGAATCATCTAATGACAAATCAGTCAGATAATTTACTTTTCCAATCAAAAACGGTTCGTCTTGCGTAATTTCGGTAAGCTCAAAACGTTGCTTTCCCTGTACGATGATAGTTGTATTTCCATCTGGCATCGTGATTTTTTTCACAATTTTGGCAACCGTTCCGATAAAATGTAAATCTTCTTTTTGTGGCTCGTCTTCTCCCAAATTCTTTTGAGAAACCACACCAATATAAGTTTCATCTCTATACGCCTTTTTTATTAATCGCAACGATTTTTCACGCCCAACAGTAATAGGCATAATGATTCCTGGAAAAAGAACGGTATTTCTGACAGGCAAAATAAATAACTCTTCTGGCAAATCGTCTTCTAATTCACGAGCTGCATTTTCTAATTCTTCTAAATCTATTTGAGGGATATTGTCTTCTGTAAAAGGCACTTGTATATTTTTCAAAAAATGTATATATTTTTAATGTGATTGAATATCAAAACTAAAGAGAATAAATAATTATAACAACAAAAAAATGTCAGATTGTCAGTATCTGTTTAAATTAAATCCTGCAAACTGAATAACTAGTGTTACGAAATCCTATAATTTATTCCCAGATTATCTTTTTTATGTAAATTGAACATAGATAGTAATAAAAAAACAGTCAAACTGTTTCATTTATTATCAATCGTTTGCAAGTGATGTACCAAGCCTAGTTATATTTTGTTTAATGGAAAATTAGGGCAGAATGGCAGAAATTATAAATAAACGTCTGTTCTAAATTGTATTCTAGCTGCGTAATATTTGTAGGAAATTCAAAATCAAATTGTATTCTAGCTGCGTAGCTGCGAAATGTTGCTGTTTTTTTAAACCAATGAATTTCAACATCACGCAGCTATGCAGCTAAATTTCTAAAATACAATTAAATTCTCTTCGCAATTCGAAGTTTTGCACTTCTTGCTCTTGGATTTTGTTCAATTTCTTCTTTTGATGGCGTAATCGGTTTTCTATTAATTGCTTCAAAAGGCTTTAATATATTTCCATAAAAATCTTTTTCTACTTCTCCGTGAAATTTACCCATTTGTATCATTTTTTTGAGTGGTCTGTCCTCCAAAGAGTGATACGACATAGCTACCAAACGTCCGTCTGGTTTCAAAACTTCGGCACATTGTAAGAGCATATCTTCCAGCGATTCCATTTCTTGATTTACTTCAATTCGCAAGGCTTGAAAAGCTTGTGCATAATATTTAAACTCCTGTCTTTTTGGTGCTAATCTTTCCAAAATAGTTTTAAATTCGGTCGTTGTTTCTATTTCTTTGTTAATTCTTGAAGCAACAATCGTTTTTGCAAGTGTTTTGGCATTTTTTATTTCTCCATAAATACCAAAAAGTTTGTGCAATTCTGATTCTCCATATTCATTCAGAATATTTTTTGCCGTTTGGCTTGTCGAAGTGTCCATTCGCATATCCAAATCAGCCTCAAAACGAGTAGAAAATCCTCGTGTAGGTTCGTCTATTTGGTGTGAAGAAATTCCTAAGTCAGCCAAAATTCCATCTACTTTTTCCACTTTGTACATTCTCAAGTATTTTTCTAAGTATCTAAAATTAGCTTTCAAAAACACAAAACGAGAAGGATTTTCAAGCGTATTAAATTCTTTGGAAAGTTTTTGAGCTTCTAGTTGTGCGTCTGCATCTTGATCAAAGGCATAGAGTTTTCCTGTTGTATTGTTTCCTGTCTTCTTTCCTTGTTTTTTTAGCTCTTCCAAAATTGCTCGACTGTGTCCTCCTCCTCCAAAAGTAAGGTTGACATAGATTCCATTTTCTTTAATATCCAACGCTTCTATACATTCAGAAAGCATTACAGGATTGTGATAAGTAGATTCTTCCATTTGTTTGCTATAATTTTTATCAAAATATTTATTAATGTAAAAATATCAATTCTTTTGAAAAGAAACCTAATTAATTCCGACAGAGTAGGTTTAAATAAAACGTTATAAATAATTTTTTAGAACTTTCAAATCATTCTGACTATTGTATTGATATACTCCTCCATAACTAGATTTCTAAATTTTCTCAGGTGTCAGATAGTTCGTTCTATTAACTGTATTGACACTTATGAAAGTATCCAATAGGTTTACTTTTTCGAAAACCAAAAGCGTATGAGTATAACAATATCACGAAAAATAAATACCATCATCATTGAACTTTATAAAAGAATTTTAATATTCTTTCAAGGAACAGTATAGGCATTTTCGTCATAATTAACAAAAAAAAACTAGAAACATTTTATAAAAAAAACAATGTTAATAATATATTTCAAACCAATTATAACATCTATTAAATTTGATTCAGCGAAATAATAAGTAGCTTTGAAGACTGAATACAAAATTATATTTTAAAAAATCATTTAATATCAAAATGCAGCCAATAATAACTTGATTTTTTAACGTAAAAAAATCATATACATATTTTGATTTTTCTATTTTTTTTTTTAGATTTGCAGCACAATATTATTATATACAATAGTGTTATACTACAATTTTTATTACTGAATTTTGTAAAAAATTATACAACTAACCTTAATCCTTTTTTTATGAAAGTGCTATTTTTAAGTCTCTCACTTCTATTTGTATCTTCTTCTAGCTTTGCTAACCTTCCAACTAAAAATATAGATGACAATCTATCTACTAAGACAGAAATTCTAGAGAGCAAAAATAAAAAGCCTCTATGTAGAGTGAGCTGTTCCTATAATATGGATTTAGGTGATGGGTCATACTATACTATAACAGCAACAGGAGGAGTTCTCATTTACTGGATGTGCAAGAGCCTCATCTAGATGTCATGGAAGATTGAATAGAATGATACTAAACGCTACAGGAAACTAGAAAATTAAATTATTCACATTATACATATATAACAAAAATGTTCAAGAAATTAACACTTACTCTTTTAGCTCTGTCTTTTGTATTTACCTATGCTTTTGCAGAAGGCAATGAAGTAGATAAGAAAGAAAAACCTTCTATAGAAAGCAAAACAGAGGACAAAAAAAGTCCTAAATGTAGAGCTTCATGTTCTATGACATTTACTATTGACGAGACTTCTACCACGATTTACGGTTCAGGTGGAAACTGGTTTACAAGCTGTGAAACGGCAGAGAGTCGTTGTAGAAGTGGCTTAACAAGAAGAATTCTGCTTGCTTTAAGCAATTAAACCTTACACAATTAAAATCAAAAAAATAGAATCAACTAATCTAAAAAGCTTTAGTTGATTCTTCTAAAACACTCAAAAATGAAAAAAATTAGAACTACGTTATACATACTTATTTTCTTATTTTGCACTAGTTTTCTACAAGCACAAACTTTGGTAGTTGATTATGTTTTTAATAATGGTGCTACCCCAGAACTTGCTACTAAAGATGGTTACAGAATGTATATTACTAATTCATTTTCTCTTTCAAGTTCAGCAGAAAGTGAATTTCTACAAGACTATGAACATGTAGAAACTACAAAAGGCAATGGAAAGGTAATACAAAAAGTATCTGATTCACATGTTAGAATGACTCCAGAAGAAGGAAAGCATTATTTCAAGAATAAGGAAAAGAATACTGTTACCTCTAATACATTTATTTTCAATAAAAAAGTATATATAGAAGAGGCTCTTGATGAGATGGAATGGAAACTTACAGAAAAGGATACTACTTTTTTGGAAATGAATTGCAAAGTAGCCACGACTACTTATAAAGGTAGAGAATGGACTGTTTTTTTTACAACAGAATTACCTTTTACGGGTGGAGTATGGAAATTTGAAGGATTACCTGGAGTTATTTTGTATGCACAATCTGAAGATAAGGTATATAGCTTTGAAGCTACTGCTATCGAAACACAACAAGAGACAACAGAATTAGTAAATCCTTTTGAGGAAAAAGAAACTATGTCTTGGGAGCAGTACACAAAAGACTTAAAGAAAACTATGACAAAGGTTGTAAAGTCTATGAACTCTGACACAGAAGACGGAGACGAAGCGAATGCAAGGATTACTTTCGATAATCCTATGGAAGATTTAGGATTCACAGAAATAAAATAATATTTTTAGTCTACATTCAAAACACTTTAAATATACGTAATTCTAGAATTGCGTATATTTTTTTTTAATCCGTTTTCATGAAAAATTTATTTTTTATTTGCTTTGTCTACAGCATATTGTTTTTTTGTTCTGTTTCTTATTCGCAAGAACTAAAAGGAATAATAAAAAATCAAGAAGGTGATACACTTTTTTATACCAATCTACTTATAAAACAGGCTTCGTCTCCTACTAAAATAAAAGAATTTGCTATTGCCAGTAAAGGCACTTATTCTATTCTTCTCAAAAAAGAGTATGATACTCTACTTATAGAAGCAAAGTCTATGGGTTACATATCACAAACAAAGTCTATTATTACTCCTGAAAAAGGACTTACCTATAAAATAGATTTTGTTTTGAAAGAAGATACCACGCTTCTAAAAGAAATAATTATACGAAGAAACAAACGCTTCGAAGAAAAGGGCGATACTATTGCTTATAATGTTGATGCGTACAAAGACGGCTCAGAAAGAAAGGTTGAAGACCTTTTGAAAAAACTACCTGGTGTAGAGGTAGATGATAAAACAGGTAAAATAAAATATAAAGGTAAAGAAGTAGAAACTGTAACACTGGAAGGAGACAACCTTTTTGGAAGAAACTACACCCTTGGTACTCGTAATATTAATATTGATATAGTAGAACAAGTAGAAGCTATAGAAAACTACAATGAAAATCCTTTACTCAAAGAAGTAGATAATGGAGAAAAAGTAGCTCTAAATCTTAAGTTGAAAAAAGGAAAAGTAGATTTTTCTGGAGAATTAGAGACAGGTATTGGTCTATTTGACACAAAAAAGGTAGCTACTATATTAACAACAAATATTTTAAGTATTACCAAAAACTACAAATCATTCTCTACATTCTCTTACAATAATATAGGTGTGAATTATACTCCTTTTGATTACTTAGGCTTTTCAATGAACTATGAAGAGTTGCAAGAGAATGAATACCTAGCTAATAGAGTTCTGTCTGAAACTCGCTTTTCTAGTTTTCTGGATGATAGATTGATTAATGTAAATAATCAGCTTTTTGGAAATTATAATGCTACTTTTCGAATAAAGAAACGATTGAGCATCAAGAGTAATCTTTACTTCGTAAACGACAAAATATCAAATCAACAACTCGTACTCAACACTTATAGCTTTAATACTGATACGCTCACTACTTCTGATGATACTTTTATAGAGAAAAATCCTATACAGTATAGAGGTGATTTAGAATTGAAATATAATACTTCTAAAAACTCACTATTAGAATACAAATTAAAAGTAAGAAAAGAGACTATTTCTACTCCAACAACTATTTTACTTAACAATACAATTCCCTATAATTCTAAACTACTTTCAAAAGAATTTTATGTCAATCAACAATTACTTTTTACTCAAAAATTATCCAAGAAGAAAGTAATACAGTATAGTATATTGAACACATATAATGATTTGCCTCAGTTATATACACTTTTACCTTCTATTTCTGAACTAAGTTTGTTAGATTCTTTATATCAAGAAGATAGCGTTTTTTACAAAAAAAGTGTTCAAGAAAGTAATTTTACAAAAAGGTTTTCAGAAGTAAAAATCACACTTCTAGGTGCAAGAAATGATGATCGATACATGTTGGAGGTAGGCGCAGTATCTAATCAAAACCCTTACTATTCAATTTTATCTAATCAAGGAGATTTTGATAAAAAGATAATTTCTACTAATAATTTTGACTATAGAATACATAAGTTGTATAATTTGGGTGCATTTCATTTTAAATATAAAAAATGGAAGCTATCACCTTCTTACTCTTTTATTTATTTGTATCAAAAGGTTGATTTTAAAGGAGAAGAAGCCCTATTGAAAGACAAACAAACGATCATCTTCGAACCTTCTTTTTCCTTAAACTATAAGATCAATAATATCTCTTCTATAATGGCACAGGTAGGTTACAATCAGCAACCGAACAATGAAAGAAATCTATTTCTCAATCCTGTGTTGATGAATAATAGAACTATTTCTAATAACATTCCTAGTCTTGAGTTTCAGAAAATGCTTACTTATCGAATCCATTACTATAAAATCAATTTATATAAACAATTTAATATGGAGTTGGGGATTGATTATACTGAAATAAACGGAAATTTCTTTTCTAATTTTTTTATTTTACCCACTCTTACACAAACACAAGAGTTCTTCTTGGCTGAAAATAGCTCTACTCTGAACAGCAATTTTAGCATACAAAAATACATAGACAAAATAAGTTCTTCAGTAAAATTTGATTGTAGATACAGTCTCTCTAATTACAAAAATATAGTAAATAACTCCCAATTGAGAGATAATAGAAGCCAACATATTTTTATGATGTTGTTTTACAAAACAGCTTTCAATTTTGTACTCAACTTTGAAAATAATATAAACTGGAACTACAATAGCACTAAGACATATTTGACTAAAGATACTAACGCATTCAACAATCATGCTATACAAAATAAATCTAGCTTAATTATAAAACCAAGTGATAAATGGTTTGGAATGATTTCTTATGATTACTTTTTACCAAGTACAGGAAATAAACAGAGTAAATATGCTTTTCTTAGCACTAGAGTAAAATATAATCCAAAAAATAAAAAATGGAAATACGAATTAAGTGTAAACAATATACTTAATATAAAGAATTTTGAACAAATACAAATAACTGATTTTTCTGAGACACTTTTTAGAAGTTCTATTTTGTCTCGTCATTTCTTAATACAGGCTTCATATAGTTTTTAAAAACATTAGGGATACTTATTATCCTGATCAAAATTATTTCAGATTATAGATAAAGATAATTCATTTGAAAACTGGGAGGAAACTATCAAAAATTATAATACGCTGATTCAGAATTTGCGACTGGTAGATTGCCGTCAGAAAAACCGTTGGGGAAATCAAAAACGCTATTGGAGTATGGTTGTTTTGGCAGAAGACAAAAACGGAAACGTACTTTTTATACATACTCGTTCGCCTTATAATGTCGAAACGTATAACAATATGCTTTTACAATCTGAACTCAATATTAAGAAAATAATGTATTTGGAGGGATGAACCCAAAACTTCATTTTTTATAAAATATGGCGATAGCGTAATTTCGAAACAAGGAAGTTATGAAACCAATTTTAATTTGGATGATGACAATCATCGTTTTTGGGAGATTCCAAATGTTTTGGGAGTCCGTAAAAGATAATTTCTATTCAATCTAGTTTTGCAACCAACTGATCCAAATACCTTTCAGCTTCCTCAAAAGAGCCAAATTTATTAACAGGTAGATTTGTTTTTCCTGCAATTCTACTAGCTTGTAGTTCTGTAATATTATTTACTGGAAATACTTCAGCTACTTTGAAAAGCCCTTTTTCAACTATATATTTTTGTGCTTTTTCATGAAGCTTTTCTACAGCAACAGAATGAGGCGACATAGAACGAATATCTGATATAACAGTAAAATTAGGTTGTAGATAAGAAATTGCTTCTTCCCAATCTGCTATATAGGTTTCGTAACTAATATTTTTGTTCCAATGTCCAAGAATACAAAAATAAATTCTATTTTTTTCTATATTAATTTCTAAGGAATAAAAATCTTTATTAGATATTTGTTTTCTTCCGTTTTCCATCTAATTGTAACTTTATAAAAAAAATTGGCTAAAACCTAAACGTGTATCTTGAATTCTAACATTCAACAAAGATAACAAAAAATACTGTTCTTATTACTATTTTGTTGAATTATTTCAGCCAAAAAACTAACAAATTTATTATTTAATTAAACAAAATTGTTTTTTAGTAAAAAAAGAAACTTGATTGTTCAAGTTTCTTTTAAATTAGATCAAATATTAAAAAAATTCATTTTACCTCTAAAATTCTATTTTATCAGCAGCTTTCATAATCAAAAGTGGACTTTCTGCATGATGCGCCATTTTTTTGGTAACACTATAACCAAAAATTCGTTGCACAAAATCACGTTCACGACGAAGCATTACTAAAAGAGTAAGAGGGTTTTCTTCAATATAATCCAATAATGTATTCTCTATTTTATCTTTATCGTTTTTAGGTACAATTTTGAATTCTACAAGATTATTTTCTGCACTTTCATTTCTATATTCTTGTGCAAATTTCTCAAATTTGGCATTCGTTTCTTCATCTTTTTCTATGTGAATACATTCTAATTTTGCTCTAAAATCAGCAGCTAGTCCTTTGAGGTAATTCAAAACACCTTTGTCGTCTGCAATAAGTGAAGTCGCATAAACAATTCTTTCATACGTTGCTTTTTGACTTTCCTCTGGAACAATAACGACAGGACAAGACGCATCTTTAATGATTTTGCCAGCTACACTTCCCAAAAAAACCTCATTTAGTCCACTTGCACCTTTTGTTCCCATCACAATTAAATCAGCACGATATTCTTCCGAATAGAAAAGAATGCGCTGCATGGGGTCGCCATCTACCACTAAATGTTCGAAATCTAAATCGGCTTCAGTTTCTTTTAAGCGCATAACTACTTTATACATGTTATCTTCGGCTTCTTGTTTTCCTAATGTAATCAATTTTTTACGTCCTGTAAAACTTCCTCCACCCATTTGAGGAGCTTGATACGAATGAAAAACAATAATTTTGGATTCCGATGTTTTGGCAAGTTCGATGCCGTGGCGCAGTGCCTGTAATGAGTTTTCTGAAAAGTCTAAGGGAACAAAAATAGTTTGCATAAATAAATAAATAGATTTAGAAGGTAGATTTTAGAAGTTAGAACTGAAAGTCGGCGTAGCCAATTAATGATTAGTTCAAAAACCCTACTTTGCTTTATTGATTTTGGTAAAAAAATATACTACAAAGTTAGCAATAATAAGGCTTTTTTGAACGTAAAATTTATTCTTTAAAATTATTTTTTCTTGATTTTCAAATCTTACCTTTGTAATTCCTGTAACGCATCATTTCCTGTAGCTCATTCTTTAGAATGAGTAGCATTTCAGATGTAGTGAAAATTTCATTCGTCTAAAAAAAATTATAAATCTAAAACTTATTTTGGAACAATTACTAGACTCTCCTTTATCCTCTTTCTTGACCTACTTTTTTTCTCACAAATTAGAACTTTTCGCAGCTCTTACTGGTCTTGTTTGCGTTTATCTAAACACTAAAAACAATCATTGGGGTTGGTTTTTCGGTATTTTGAGCATTATTCCATATATCTACATTTTTTTTGAAGCAGGTTTGTATGGAGATTCTATTTTGAATATCTTTTATCTTGTAGTGAGTATTTGGGGTTGGTATCATTGGCTTTTTGGTGGAAAAAGTAGAAAAACGAATGAATTATCTTCCGAATCTTCCATTTTAGACAAAAGTGTAATAAGCGAATTAAATTCAGAAAATTTCTATGATAATGAAATAAAGAAAGAACAAACTACACAACTTCCAATTACTCACATGTCAATCAAATTTTGGATAATTAGTATTCTTGTAGGTATTGCTGGAGTTTTTGGTTTGGGTGCTTGGTTTGCTACGCTGCCAAATGCTGCTGTTCCTTATTACGATGCTTTTACCACTTCTTTTAGTATGGTAGCACAGTTTCAACTCGCCAAACGCTGGGTAGAAAATTGGATTTTTTGGTTTGTAATTGATGTTGCTTGTGTCGGAATTTATTATTACAAAGGTCTTTATTTTACAACAGGATTGTATGCCGTATTTCTGTTTTTGGCTGTCTTTGGGTATTTTGAATGGAAGAAAAAGATGAATTAATGGGTAATATATTGAGTAATTTGAAAAAGAATTATGCAGAAAAACAATTTTGAGCATCATAGAATCAAAACAGTTTAACCAAATTTATTTCTATCAAAATTTTTATCTCAATGACTGATTCAACTCTTAATTCAACTTTCAAAAATTTCGCTCTCATTTTTCTATTATTCTCTAGTTTTACTTTATTTAGCTCGTGTTCTTCTTCAAAAAGGTATCCTACAATGAGGCAAGACACAGGAAACTATTCTAATTCATCAGCTAATTTTGAAAAAATTGAATTAGAGAAAATTCAGAAGAATCCTAAAGACCCTACATCGCCACAAGAAAAACGAAAAATAATCTATGCAGCCGATTTAACACTTGTTTCTACTTTGCCAGATAGCATCAATCCACAATTACAACAAATCACAGAAAAATACAATGGCTACATAAATAATTTGAGTACAACCGAAACGACAATTAGAATAAAAAGCGAACATTTCGAAACTGTTGTAGAACAGATTGAAAAATTAGGAAATGCAACAGGTAATGTAGTACGAAAAAATATTTATGGAAATGATGTAACAGAACGTTACTGGGACGCTCAAATCCGTTTGGATAATGCATTAGAAACTAGAAAACGCTACTTAGAACTTTTGAAAATGGCTCAAAATGTAGAGGAAGCTATTTTAGTAGAACGAGAATTAGCACGAATTACACAAGATATAGACTTATTAAAAGGTCAAATCAACAAGTTGGATAATTTGGAAGAATTTGCTACAATTACTATTTTTATAAGAGAAAAAACAAAATTAGGTATTTTAGGATATGTAGGAGTAGGTTTGTATAAATCTGTAAAATGGTTTTTTGTGAGAAATTAAACTGACATTTGTGTACAACGAATAAATTATGCTCTCAATTATGAACCCTATAACTCGCTAGAATTAAAATTAAAATAATCAAAGTACATAAATTAGGCTGACCTTAGTATTTTAACAAAATTGGACAAAATAAAGAAAAGTAGGATTTTTCTAAGTTATTTTAGCTTACCTAACTTTTGTTTATTGTTCTTTTTCTCAAAATTAAATTTGATAAAACGCCTTTAAATACCTTTAAACAAGTATTTGATGTTTAAAATTAGCATTAGTTAATCTAATTAACAAAAAAATTACTTCATTTTTCTAATTTCAGATACCTAAAAAATTTATTTTTATTTTTTTTGAGTAATACTTAATTGTCTTACGAATTTTACGTTTTAAAAATTTTATTTAGTAATATTCTGACAAAATTCGTGAAAAAAGAATAATATTCTGCATTATTTAAATAATTAAGAATTTTATACTGAAAACATAATTCTATGAAACCCTATTGTACTTTGTTATAATAATGCAATAGTTATGAAAACGGTATGTAAGTTTTGGAATTGTCAAACAGAATTATCTACTTGCAAATGTTTTAGACACAAAATTTAATGTATGTCTAATCCCCTTTACAACCAATATTATTATGTCAAAATTCAATTTTTCAAACCGATTTATTCTTAGCTTGAGCCTTGTAGGTTCGCTAACCTTTTTTGGATGTCAAAACGATTTTCAAAACGAAACTCTTGCAGAGTTGGAGCAAACTACTCTTGAAGATGAACAAAAGGGTTTACAAGAATTTATTCAAAATCAATTCATTGTCGTACTAAAAGAAGGTACTTTCAATCAGAAGTTGGGTAAAATAGCCATTGCTCCTATTGTGGATAGAGCTACAAATTTGAAAAACTTTGAAGCTAAACAAATTCTCCTAACAGAATCTGTAACTAAACTGGTTGCAGAATTTGGTGTTGATGCAGAAGCTATCCAATTTGTTTATGGAGATGCTCTTTTGGGTTTTGCAGGTACGTTTACAGATGAACAAATTGAAGCTATTCGAACTGATTCACGTGTAGAATATGTAGAACAAGACCAAATAATGAGTATTTCAGATGGTTTTGCTGACAATGGGAAAAGCGAAACGAGTACAAATACTGTTTCAAGAACAGAAGCGCAATCTATTCCTTGGGGAATTTCTCGTGTAGGATATGGAAATTATGCAGGTGGAACTCGCTGGGCGTGGGTTATTGATTCTGGAGTAGATGCAAGTCATTCCGATTTGACGGTCGATACACAATTTAGCCGTTCTTTTGTAAGTGGATATTCTGGAACACAAGACGACAACGGACATGGGACACATGTAGCAGGTACGATTGCAGCCAAGGATAATAATATTGGAGTAGTGGGAGTAGCAGCAGGCGCAACGGTAGTTTCTTGTCGTGTATTTGCTGGAAAAACGGGTTCTAATTCTACCATTATTTCGGCAGTAGATTATGTAAAAGCGAATGCTTATGCAAGTGATGTAGCTAATATGAGTTTGGGTGGAGGACGTTCTACAGCTTTGAATAATGCAGTTATTAGTGCAGCCAATTCAGGTATTTATGTTGCTATTGCAGCAGGAAATGAGCGTCAAAATGCTAATAATGTTTCTCCTGCAAGTGCTAATGCAAGTCGTATCCTGACTGTTTCGGCAATGGACATTAACAATAATTATGCTACCAGTTTTTCTAATTATGGAAATCCTCCTATTGATGTTTGTGCGCCTGGTGTGAATGTTGAATCTACTTGGACAGGTGGAGGATATTGTTCTATCAACGGTACTTCGATGGCAACTCCTCATGTAGCTGGTATTTTGCTTATTAATAATGGAACGGTTTATACACAGGGAAATGTTCAGAATGACCCAGATGGAAATGCCGACCCAATAGCTAAAAAGTAATTGAAAAATAAAAAATCAAGCAAACTACCTTGCTTAAATAGGTAAAAGACTAAGCCTATTTCTTTAATGAAATAGGTTTTTTTTGTGCAAATTTAAAATTGATGAGTAATTCAAAAGTAAACTAGAAATTCTAAAAATCATAAAAGCAAAAATCCTCTTCCACGAAAACCAATCAACCAGACCAATGAAGAAACAGGTCTTGGACTAGATAAATCATCAAAGAAATATTCTCTTGCTACAAATAATTCTGCTTTTCCTTTTAATCCCTTAAAATCAAATCCTGATTCTATTCGATGATTAAACTTAAAAATTTCTCCTCCTTCCTCTTTTACCTTATTAGAAAATATAGCTGTATTTACCCAAGAACGATTATAAAATCCTATTGCATTTTTTTCTTTTTTGGATAATTGTATATCAATTCTTCCTCCCAAAAGAACCATTCCTAACATATTATCCCAACTTTGCTTTTCTGTAAAGCGTGGAAAACGAGCATCTTCTGAAATGGTATAATATTCTGCTCGTCCCCAAATATTTGTTGTTATACTTTTAGAGAGATTTATTTTGTCGCTTGTTGCTTCCAAGTGTACTCCGTTTAATATTGCTACTCTTGAAGTAGGTTGATAACCAATCCTTGAAGTGCTATCGTTGGGAGGAGAATCGCTGTCTATTTCGTGTCTTGATTTGTGTGTAAAACCAATATTCCAAGTAAAATTTTTCTTTTTATTAAAATAGGCAAAACTCTCTTGCAAAATAATTCCTCTTGGATTAAAAGCAATATTATTATAAATATTTGCGCTTACTTCAATAGAAGAAAAAAAGACAAAAGAATGTAATCCAATATTATTTTTTTTACTTTTCCAACGTACAATATCCAGCATTCCACAAACCTGTGCATTCCAACCTTGTGAATTTTCCGTTGATTGAAACCCTCTAGAAGTATGAAAAGCAAAATTAGTAACAGCTAAATAGGTTTTCTCAGTAGAATGAATTCCAGTTGTATCTAAAAAGGGAGAAGCCTGAAAATTTCGCATCACATGAGCCTGTGAAAATGCAAAAAAAGGAAATAGAATAAAATAGAAAAGGAATAAATATTTTTTCATAGATTTGATAGATTATAAAAATTAAAAACCCTAAGGGTCTCAAAGACCCTTAGGGTTTAGAAAATAGAAATACAATTTTTAATATGCTCTAGCAAATAAGACACGTTCTTTTGAAGGTTTTCCAGACAAAATACACGTTCCCTCCTCGGATGGATTATTTAAGGGAATGCAGCGAATGGTAGATTTTGTTTTGTCCTTTATTTGTTCTTCTGTTTCTGCTGTTCCGTCCCAATGTGCAGCTACAAAACCACCGTTATCAAGTGCTTTTTCAAACTCTTCCCACGTATCTACATAAGTAGTATTTGAAGTTCTGAACATCAACGCTTTATCATAAATGTTTTGTTGAATATCCTTTAAAAGCTGTTCTATTTTTTCGCCTACATTCTCCAATTCAAAGGACATTTTCTCCTTTGTATCTCTACGAGCTACTTCTATTGTACCATTTTCTACATCACGCATTCCGATTGCCAGTCTTACAGGAACACCTTTAAGTTCCCATTCTGCAAACTTAAAACCTGGACGGAATGAATCTCTATCATCTAGTTTTAAAGAAATATTTGCAGCTTTTAGGTCGTGCATAAGAGGAATTAAGGCTCTTTTTATTTCTTTTAAATCGTCTTCTTTTTTATAAATTGGAACAATCACTACTTGAATAGGAGCTAATTTTGGAGGTAAAACTAATCCTTCATCATCAGAGTGTGCCATAATAAGCGCACCCATAAGACGAGTAGAAACGCCCCAAGAAGTTCCCCAAACATAATCTAATTTATTATCCTTTGCAGCAAATTTTACATCAAATGCTTTTGCAAAATTTTGTCCTAAAAAGTGAGACGTTCCTGCTTGAAGTGCTTTTCCGTCTTGCATAAGTGCTTCGATGCAATAGGTTTCTTCTGCACCTGCAAACCGTTCAGATTCTGTTTTTATACCTTTAATAACTGGAAGTGCCATGTGTTCTTCTGCAAAATCGGCATAGACTTTTACCATTTGCTCCGTTTCTTCAATGGCTTCTTGTTTGGTAGCGTGCGCTGTATGTCCTTCTTGCCACAAAAATTCGGCAGTACGCAAAAACAAACGAGTACGCATTTCCCAGCGCACCACATTTGCCCATTGATTAATAAGTAAAGGCAAATCTCTATAAGACTGAATCCAATTTTTGTAAGTACTCCAAATAACAGCTTCACTTGTCGGACGAACGATTAATTCTTCTTCTAGTTTTGCATCAGGATCGATGATTAATTTTCCCTTTTTATCTGGGTCATTTTTCAATCTATAATGCGTAACGATAGCACATTCTTTGGCAAAACCTTCTGCATTTTTTTCTTCGGCTTCAAACAAACTTTTAGGAACAAAAAGAGGGAAATAAGCATTGCTATGACCTGTTTCCTTAAATTTATCATCTAAGATACGCTGCATTTTTTCCCAGATAGCAAACCCATAGGGTTTTATGACCATACAACCACGCACGGCTGAATGTTCTGCTAAATCTGCTTGTTTTACGAGTTCGTTGTACCACGCTGAATAATCTTCTTTGCGTGTTGGAAGTCCTTTTGCCATAAGAAAAAGTAATAAATAGTTTTTTTTGATTGGTTTAATCCACAAAGGTAAAATTTTTAAGCGTAAAATAATACTTGTTTTTGTAGAATGATTTTGCAACAAATGTTTTTATGTAAAAAACTCCTTCAAAAACTTGGGTTTTGTTTTTGAAGGAATTGATTAATAATATGAGTGACATTATTAAACAGGTTTAACATGAATCACGCTTCTGAGGAAGCATTTTATTCAGTTCTGAGGAACTGAACACACGATTTTTATTATTAACCATGCCCTGATAAAATAGATAGATTGCTACCAAATTTTATCCTGTGCAATTGTCTTTTTTCCATAAAATAGGATTTGCAAACCCTATTTTATGGAAAAAGCAAACCTAATGTTATTGATGTTGCTTCGCTAAAACACCAACAACGGCATTGAAAGGTTGTACTACTCTGTAAATAAAAAACTAAAATCAAATAAGTTCATCCAAAATCTTCTCCAGTTCCCTATCAATCGTTTCGTACTGATTTTTGAGTTCTACAATCTGCTTGTCTTCCATTTCCATAAGCAAATCAAAATCTTTAAAGTTGGCATCAATTTGATTTTTTAGATTAGCGATATAGGTAGAGAGTTTTGTATAGATTTCTTCTTTTAGAGCTTGTTTGCCTTGACTAATTTGCTCACGGTATTTTTGCATAATTTTTTGCTTTTTTACCATTACCGTAATCCCAGTAAAAAGCACACCGACAGCCGTAATAATTCCACCAGTAACATCAAAAACTGCTCCCTGTGTCAGTACCATTAAAGCCGTTCCGACGATTGCCAAACCTCCACCTGCTGCAATGTCAGTTGAAAAGCTAGTATCTTTTGGAAACAAATCTTTATTGACAAAATTTTCTGTTTCTTTCGTAAACTCGTGAAATTCGGTTTGCAAATCTTGTAAAACTCTACTTCTACGGTCTGCAATATCTCCAAAAATAGCGTGATTTTCTTTCAAGATTTTCGGACTGTTATTGAGCTGCAAATCTATCATTTTTGCCATCTGCTGAATAGTATCTGCAATAGCCGTAATTCCTTCGCTTAGTTTTTGAGTTAATGTTTTGGTCAAATCTCTTTCCAAATCTTGTGCTACACGGTCAAACCACGTCTTGACAGATTCTTTATCCGAAAATATAGAACGAAAAGCCTTTCCAAAAACACTAAACAAACCTAATCCTTTATCAATTTCTTCTTCCGTTTCTCGTGTTATTTTCTCATACGCACCCAAAATATTCTCTATCAACACATCAACTTGATACAATGATTTTTTCTCTTGGTCATCAAGTGATTTTCGTACATCTAACCTAAATTTATTATCAGCTTCTAACTGCCGTTCTCTAAGATTCATTCCTTCTTTTATCCTTGCAAGTATTGTTTTTGAAGTATCAATATTGTTTTTGAGCTTTAAAAGTGGCGCACGCCCTCCTGTAATATTTTCTTTTATGTATTCTCGTATTCCTGCAAAATTACCTTCCTCTATTTTCCCCTCTTGTTCTAGCTTAGCCGAAACAGCAAAAATTTGAGGTTCTAAAAGTCCTTTTTTCTCTGCGTGTTTGCGTACTCCTTCAATGTTTGTGTTTAAATCAGCTTGATTCAATAAATCGGATTGCTGAAGAACAAAAATAATTTTCTTTCTCCAATCTTTATGTATAAAATCAAAAAACTCCCAACTAGACTGGCGATACGGATTTTTAGCCTCAAATACAAAAACAATCAAATCAGACGAAGGAATAAAATCTTCTGTAATCTTTTGATGCCCTTCCGAAATTGCATTTGTTCCAGGAGTATCGACGATTGCAATTTCCTTTAAAATATCAACTGGCAATAAAATCTTTTTCAGATGTGGATTCATTACCATTATCTGTTCTTCTTCTCCATACAAAATCTGCTGTACCGTATCAGTACAAGGGTCTGGTGCAACCTTACAAATATCTTTATCGGTTTCTAAAAGTGCATTGACAAAACTACTCTTTCCTGCCTTTACTTCGCCTACCACCACAAACATATACGGCTCATTAATGCGCTGACGAAGCTCACTAACCGTACTAGAAAGCTCCTTACTCTGAATTTCTTGTGTTAGTGTATGAAGGTTTTTGATCGTTTCGTCCAAACGAAGACGGTATTTTTGAAGGCGTTTGTCTATAATGCGACTTTTCATTGAATTATTTTAATGTTTTTTTGTGCCGAAAAAGGAAACTTACTTAACTAACAGTTGCATCTCTCTATTTTCACGAAAGCTACTAAAAAAGATAGACAATGTAATGATTTTATTCCGAAAATGAAATTGTACTTTCCTTAGAGTTTTAATTAAACATAACCTTTTGTGTTTATAATGGGTTTATGTTAGCAAACAATGGCTTAAATTTTGGTCTATTACAAATTCTACTTAACTTCTTTATTTTTCAGTTCTAATTAAAATATTATGAAAAAAATTACCCTCTTTTTATTTCCCCTTTTTTTGTTGATTAATTTTTCCTCTTTTGGAGAAGGAACAGCACAGCTCAATCCTCCTGCTATTCCTGTTACGGTAGTTCCGATGGCAGCTACTCCTGTTCCTCAATGTAATCCTGCTCTTACAATTCTGCAAGTATGGGATAAAACTGGACGTAATTCATTTTCTTATGGAGCTCCAGCAGATAAAAGGCTTTATTTTCATATAGCAGATTTTAATAATGAGAGAATCTATTTAGGTATGCGAAGAGCGACTGGTAATTTGCATTATCGTATCTACCGACCTGATGGAGTGCTTTTAGTTGCTAGTACGCCTGTACCTACTGCTGGAGCAGGTTTTATAAATACTTATGCTGAAGCTGTCTATGGTCCTGATAATATTTTACGTCCTGACGGTGTAGCAATAGGAACAAGTGGTTATACACCTAGTATTTATGCTCCTACTATGAATGGAGATTATTGGATTGAGTTTAATGAAGGATTGACTGCAAACACAACAACAGGACGACCTACCTACTTTGATTTATCAGTAGCTAATATTTCAGGAGTAACTCCTATTGTAATAAATGGACAACTTTTTAGCCAGTCTTGGGATTTGAATACAAATGGATCAGCTAATCCTTTTTGTGGTATTATGTATCCTTATACACCTGATAGAATTACGTTAGGAGTAGATTTTAATGATATACAGCCTTATGGATTTGTAGTCAATATGAATTCTTTCGGAACATTAAATACTGGTAATTCTGCTACAGATAGATTATCAAGAGGAGGAGATTTTAGTTTGCCACAATACCCTATTTTTTTAAACAATCCTGATTCTATTGTTTATCCTACTGGTCGGATTCCAGATTTGACTATTTCGGATGTAGAAGCACGAGATTGTGGAGAATATGTAGTACGTGTAGAAATAAATGCAGCAGGATTTGTAGAAGCACTTTTAGATTTATCTCCTCCAGTAGGTTATCAGCCTGGTACTAGAGATGTTTTATTGAACGGTGGCTTTGTTCCTGACCCTGTTGCTCCTGCTACTACAAGTACTGTTTATATACCTTGGAATGGTTTAGATGGGCTTGGTACTGCAGTTCCTCAAGGTGAAGTCGTATCTTTTACAGCTTATGTACAATCAGGACTTACTCATTTACCTTTGTTTGATGTAGAAGATCATCCAAATGGCTTTGAAGTAAGTTTGGTTCGTCCTCAATACGATATTGGTGGAACTTTTGTACCTGCTCCCAATCTTTTTTGGGACGATAGAACTCTCCTTGGAGCAGGAGAAACTAGAGAATTAAATGGAGCAGTTTCGCCAGCTCATACGTGGACTAATGAAGATAATGATACTCGTAATACGTGGTTTTATATTCGTAGAGTAGAACAGACGAGTACATTTCAAATGGATAATCTTGACTTTGCTATTGCAGATAATGGTGCTACTGGGGTTTGTACGCCAGGGCAGGATAATGATTTCGATCAAATTACTTTTACTGTTACTATTAATCCTAATAAATATACGCCTGCTCAATTAAGCTACTCTACTCTAATAAACAATACACCTACTTATAATGTGAATTTTGTAAGTGTAGATGCAACAGGAGCTACTTATACTGATGCCGACGGATTGCCACGAAGAGATATCCTTGTTACTTATAATATAGAACCTGTTTCGGAAACTAATGAAATAGATTTCGATTTTAATGTTACAGGAAATACTGTTCCTGCTTGTCCTGCTGCGCTTACAGATGATATAAATGTGATTTGCGATAATATTCTCTTACCTATTACTTTATTAGATTTTAATGCTCGTCATTATTCAGATAATAGTGTTTTGGTAGATTGGCAGACCATAAGCGAGAAAGACAACAAAGGTTTTTATGTACAAAGAAGTATAAATGGAAAAGATTTTCAAGACCTTATTTTTGTAGAAGGACGAGGAACTACAAGCAACCGAGTTTCTTATGAATTTGTAGATGAAGAATATTGGTCTGGAACGGCTTATTACAGACTGAAACAAGTAGATACTAATGGAGAAACAAATCTTACCAGAACGGTAAGTATAGAACGTAATTTTACAAATCTTCCTTTTGTACTCTATCCAAACCCCAACCGAGCAGGTGGAGAACTTAATCTAAGAGGAATTATGGATAAATCTTCTATTAAAAACTTACGAGTTGTTAGTATTACTGGACAGCAAATTCTTGTTAATCCTGCTCTCAAAACTACTTTTGATGGAATATCCATTGATTTGCCTCAAACAATGGCAAAAGGAATCTATGTTATTCAGTTTGTTACCGAATTTGGAATGCAGAATTATAAGTTTGTGATAGAATAGACAGAATAGAATAACAAGATTTTGATTTTCGTAAATAGCCTTTCCACATTAATTGACCTTCAATTAGTATCGAAAGGCTATTTTTTGTATTCCCTTTTTTTAGATTTTTAATTAATCCTAAAACTAACTCCTGCTTGTATATTTCTCAAAAGTTGAGGATTAAAAGTAGCATCTACATCTAATCCTGTCGCATCTATTCCTCCATAACTTGTATCAAAAACATTATTCATTCTACAATAAGCACTTACATTTTTATTGAAATAATGTCTAACAAGCATATCCAAAGTATAATATCCATCTGTTTTGCTTTCCTCTTGATTATACTGCTCAAGCGTAGAAATACTTCTGTTGTACCAGCTACTCATCACTACATTTTGAAAATTAATATACCATTTTGAAGAAGGGCGAAAAGATATTCTCCATTGTCCCATAAAATTAGGCTGCATACGGTATGCGTTTATCGAACCTGCTTGATTAGGTAGATTTTCTCCTCCTTGTGTAAAACTCAAAAATAAATCTGTGTCTAAATGAATGGATGTAATAATATTTTTTACTTTGAGCATTCCTTGTAATCCATAAATTGCTGAACGCCCTTCCGAATCATTGAAAAAAATTCTAGCTGTTCCATCATTATTTCCTGAAAAAGAAGAAGCTAAAGGATATTTTATTCTATCAAGATTTACAAAACGTCCTACAATAGGACTTCTTGTTCCTGTAAAATAACCCACTATATCCAAAGAAAAAGTAGAATTGGGAAAATAACGCATTCCTACTTCTCCAGTAAAAGACGTTTCGGGGTTTAAATTAGGATTAGGTATTTGTTGATAAACGATAGAATCTAATTCTGCATTTGTCAGCGCAAGAGAAGTATATTGTATGGAAGGAGAAGGCGCACGATAAGAACTTGCAGCCGAAGCACGTAACGATAATTTTGGATTTAATTTATACAAAATCGATGCTCTGGGGTTCAAAACTCCACCAAAAGAAGAATGTGCATCAGCACGCACTCCCAAAACACCTACAATTTTATCTCCTGTATAATAGGCTTGTACGAACAGTCCTCCATTAATAAAAATAGTCGGATTATATCCAAAATTATCAAAAAGAGAATCAGCAGGAACATCTCCATCAAGAATAGTAGTGTATTCATTAACATCAAAAGGCTGTTTCAAATCATTAGTAACAGGCAAACTTACAGAAAGATTGAGAGAAGTTCCAGTAGTAATCTCAAACTTAGAAGTAATCTTTTTGGTATAAATACTTTCTAAAAAAACATCATCTGAACCTTCATACTTATAAGAACGTCCTAAATCATTTCCTATGTCGTAATTGGTACCAAAAGAGCTATTTGCATCTAATCTATACGATAAAAAAGAAGCATTTATAAGAAAAGAAGATTTTTTATTGTTAGCTTGATAGGAGATATGTGTCCTTCGAATTGTTTCTCCCATATACGTTTCTGGATTAGCATACGAGAAAAAAGCAGGGGTACGTCCTAATGCACTATGTCTTCTCGTGTACATTTCATCTACCGAAAACTGAAACCTTCTATAATTAAATTTGACACCTATCAAAGAACTTTGCTCTGGAAGCAAACTTACAACAGCTTTGAAAGGATCATTTCCTGCATAACGACGAAAACCTGCTGCTTCACCTACAAAATTTAGGAATGAATCAGGCTCATTAGTAGCAAGATTGGTAAAGAATTCTCTTATTTGAGGGTCGCCACCGTCAATAGCAGACACAAATGTATTGAATGGATTGAAGGCTTCTGAATCTCTGTCTAAATTCAAGTCGTTTCTTTTAGTAAGGTTTCCATAAATGCTATACTGCAAAACGTTTTTATCACGTCCTGCTTTTCCTCCTGCCAAAAAATCTATATGTCTGTAACTATCCGTTCCAAAATAAGCATTAGCTTGTGCATACGCTGATTTTTCAGAAGTTTGAGTAATAATATTGATTACACCAGCCACAGCATCGCCACCATAAACAGCCGAAGCATGAACCATAAACAATCTCTATTCGTTCGGCTTGAGCAATGGGAAGCTGCGAACCAATAGCAATTCCACCTTTTACAGCAGGTTGAATGGGAACATTATTTATCAAAATCTTAGTGTATTCGTTTCCTATTTGTCCACGCATAAAAAATGTTTCGCCTAAAGTTCCTGACCCCGGTTGAGAAACTTTTATCCACGGAACAGTCTTCATTACATCAACGAGCGTAACATATCCATTTTCAAAAATCTCCTCTCTAGTGACTACATACACTGTAGAGGGAATATCTTTGAGTTCTTTTTCCGAACGACTGACCGACACTAAGCGAGTTTCTTCTGCGAAAGTAGTTTTGGTAAGGTCTGCTTCTGTTAGTTTTTCTTTCTTCAAATGAAGAGGTGTAGATGAGTTTTGTTGAGTAAATAAACTATCTTCGGTTTGAGCAAAACTTTGTAGAGAAGAAGTCAAAAATAAAGTTGAAATCAGTAGTGTAATTAGTAGATATTGAGAATTACTATTTTTCATATAATTGATTTTAAAAAAGCCAGAAACAGCTTCAAAGTCCTTATTATGTAAGACAGATGGATACATATTTTGATAAACTGAAAAAAATAATGATAAAAATGTTACTTTTTAGCTAAAATACGGTTTTATTTGTAAAGAGTAAATAAAATAGCTCAATAGAATTTTTTAAAGACGGTTTAATTTTAATTAAAAAGAAATTTCTAATCGATACAATTTCATTTGATACAGTCTCAATCCCATATTGCACAATCACAATTAAGTGAAGAAGAGCAAATCTTAGCAGCTCAAAAAGATTCTAAAAATTTTAAGTTTCTTTATGAAGCAAACTATGAAGCTATTTTTCGTTTTTTGTACAGAAAAGCAAACGATGAAGCTCTGGCAGCCGATTTGACAGCACAAACATTCATCAAAGCTCTAACTAATATTCAAAAATTTGAGTACAAAGGAGTTCCTTTTTCGGCGTGGCTTTATAGGATTGCATCAAATGAGTTTTTGAAATATTATAGAAAACAGAAGAAAATGCCTGTCTATTCCTTAGAAGAAGAAACAGCAAAAAAACTAACCAACTTTTCAGAAGAATTAGCAGACGAACGACAACAAGAACGAATAAATCAACTCACAACCGTTCTGGAAACACTAAAAACGAAAGATATGCAGATGATAGAACTTCGCTTTTTTGAAGATAAGTCTTTCAAAGAAATTGGTTTTATTTTAGAAACAACTGAAAGTGCAGCCAAAATGAGAGTGTATTGAATATTAGAAAAAATAAAATTGGGAATTGGGGGATAGGAATTGGGAATTGGGAATTGGGAATTGCATTTAACTTTGTTAGCTTTCAATTCTAAAATCTGACTTCTAAAGTTATTTTCTCTGTGGTCAATAAAATGTATTTGTATTAAAAAAGAAATTTTCATTCTCTGTGTTCTCTGTAACTCTGTGTTCGAAAAATGTATTCGTATTTCTTGCATTAAAAACTTGTGAAACTGTTTATTTCCTTAGTGTACTTAGTGGTAATAGAAATTTAAAATAAAAAATATATGAAAAATCAAAATATAAAATTCAACCAAAAACCTATTTCTTCGGAAAAAATCAAATCCTATCAAAACTTTGATGCAATTCTGAATGAAGTAGAAAGTAATAAATTTAATACTGAATCTACTACTAATTTAGGCAATAAAACAAAAACTGTTTTCCTGTCTTTCTCAAATCCTTATTTTTCTGTTGCTGCTTCCATTTGTTTGTTGTGTATAATCGGAATAGGATTATTTTTCCTTCAAAACAATACAAACTCAAATGTAGCAGAAAACAGTATTGAGAGTAAAAACAAAACTGATTTGGCTTATTCTATTACAAATAAAGATTTAGAAACTGCCGAACGCCTTACTGCTTCTATCTCTGAAAAAGTAGCTCTACCGAATCCAAAACAAGGTGCAGTTATTACTACAACTATTTTAGAAGAAAACGCAAGCCCTGAAAATGCTTCCTTGCAGCAAGTTGCACAAGTTTTGAAAACTGAAATGAATAAAGAAAATTCTTGTAAACTTATAGCATCTTCAAAAACAGAAACAAAGTATGTTGCTTTTGTAGTAAATAGTCAGGGACAAGTTACAGACATAGAAGCACAAGGTTGTGAACAAGAAGCAAAAAAAGTGTTGGCTTCTTTCCCAAAATGGAAGTCTGGAACGCTGCAAGGTCAGCATCTTTCGCAGCGTATTGTGGTAGCTATTTAATTTTGAATATTGATTAAAATAAACTACTTTTATCTGCTCTAAAAAACCAAACCCTAAGGGTCTTCGAAGACCCTTAGGGTTTAAATATCTATACAAAAAATGAGTTTATTTCAAAAGTCAGTTCTCAAAGATTACCTCAAGTTTTTGCCCAAAGAAAAAGTCGAAGTAGCTTGGCAAACTTTTTCAGCACATTTTCATAATCCTGTTGTACAAGAAAATATACGTGCTTCAAAAGAAGAACAATATCAAGGGGAGTTTTTAGATGACTTGTTTGTAAAAGTATTCGGATATGTGAAAAAACCAAATCCTTCTTACAACCTAACGACAGAACTCAAAAATGTCAAGAATGCAAAGAAAACCGATGGTGCAATCCTCCGAAGTGATGGCAATCCATTAGCTGTCATTGAGCTAAAGGGAATGGACACGACAGACCTTTCGAAAGTAGAAGCACAGGCATTTGGCTACAAAAACAATCAATATAACTGTAACTACGTCATTATTTCCAACTTCGAAAAGTTGCGTTTTTACATTGATAATGCTATTGATTTTGAAGAATTTAATCTATTTACACTTACTAGAGAGCGTTTTGAAGTGTTGTATTTTTGTTTGTCTTTTCGATACGCTTTTGATTGATGAGAAACCCAAAAAAGCAAAAGAAGAAACACAAAACAAAGAAGATGACATTACAAAGGCATTATATAATGATTATGCCGACTTTAGAAATGTGCTTTTCAAAAATATACAAAACCTAAATCCAGAGTACGACAAACTTACCCTTTTCAAAAAAACTCAAAAACTACTAGACCGTTTTTTGTTTATTTTCTTTGCCGAAGATAAAGGACTTTTAGAAAAAAAATTGATTGCCAAAATAATAAACGAATGGAGAGATATAAACGAAGTTCACGAAATACCCACCAAATTATACGATAAATACAAACGCTATTTTCACTTTCTTTATACAGGAAAAAAGACCAGTTATTACAATATTTTTCCTTACAATGGTGGACTTTTCCAAACCGACGAACTACTAGATAATCTCAAAATTGATGATGCGCTACTGGCTCGTCATACACTCAAAATTAGTGAATATGATTTTGATAGTGAGGTAAGTGTAAATATTTTGGGACATATTTTTGAGCATTCTCTCAATGATTTTGAAGAAATACAAGCCGAAATAGAAGGAAAAGAAGTTGAGAAAACAAACACTCGTAGAAAAAAAGATGGCGTTTTTTATACACCCAAATACATTACAAAATATATTGTAGATAATACCGTCGGAAAACTCTGTCAAGACAAAAAACAAGAACTAGAGCTTTCAGAAGAAAACCTAGAAAAAAATTACGAAGTAGAAAACGGAAAACCAATCAAAAACAAAAAAATCCGTGAGCAGCTCCAAGAAAAAACTCAAAACTACAAAAACTGGCTTTCAGCACTCACTATCTGCGACCCTGCGTGTGGAAGTGGCGCATTTCTAAACCAAGTACTGGAATTTTTGATAGCCGAACATCATTATGTCTATGAGCTAGAGTTAAAACTAATCGGAACGGCATTCATTGATAAAGAACTAGAAAACAAAATCTTAAAAAATAATATTTTTGGTGTAGATATAAATGAAGAATCCGTAGAAATTGCAAAACTTTCTCTTTGGCTACGGACAGCTTACCGAGGACGAAAACTAACCACACTCAACGACAATATAAAATGTGGTAATTCGCTAATCAATGACCCAAAAATTGCAGGAGAAAAAGCATTTGATTGGAAAAAAGAATTTTCTGCTATTTTTGAAAAAGGAGGATTTGATGTGATTGTGGGGAATCCTCCGTATGGTGCGAAATTATCTAATGAAGAACAAAATTATTTAAACGAAAAATATATACGAGGAGGTTCTGAAACAGTAATTTCATTTTTAAAGTTATCATACGATTTTTTGAAACCCAAAAGTTATCTAAGTTTTATCATTCCAAAATCATTTAGTTTTTCTTCTAATTACAAATACATACGAGAATTTTTAGTAGAAGATATTTTTGAAATTGTAGATTGTAAAAGAGTATGGACAGAAGTTAAATTAGAACAAGTGATTGTATCATTCTTAAAAAACAGTAATTCAAAAAGCTATAACTCTTTGGTTCGTGAGGATAAATCAATTTTAGAAGTTGGAACTATTCAAAAAACAGATGTAGAATTATTTGATTTTTACTTGAATGGAATTTCTGATGAGGAATTAAAAATAGGTAAAAAATTATTAGAAACAGGACAATTTTTGAATGATATTGCAACCAATAACCGAGGGGGAATATTTCAAAAATTAATTACTGACAAAGGAGATACAGAAGTTTTGGGAGGTGCAGAAATTCAAAGATATGGAATTGTAGGAATAAAAGGAAAAGTAAATAAAGTAGCAGTAGAAGATAATGATAGAGTATTTATTAATTCAAACTCTGTTCTTGTTCAAAGATATTATTGCACACATTACACGACCAACAGACCATATTAAAATAACAGCTTGTTTACCTTCAGAAAATACAAAATATGTTATTGTAGATACAATTAATCAAATTACTTTAAATTCAAATTATGAAGACAAATTTATTTGGACTTTATTAAATTCTATACTCATAAATTGGTATTCGTACCTTTTTATTTTCGGAAAAGCTATACGAACTATGCACTTTGATAATGCTGTAACATCTCGTATCCCCATTCCCAACATAAAAAAAGAAGCGCAACAACCCTTCATAGCCTTAGCCAATCAAATGCTCTCTTTAAATGAAGATTTTGCAGCAAAGAAAAATCGTTTTTTGCGTCGTTTGGAAGAGAATTTTAAGCTAGACAAACTGACTAAAAAGTTAGATACTTTCTACAACTATGACTTTTCTATTCATAAAGCAGAACTCAAAAAGAAAAAAATTATTCTTACTTTTAATCAGCAAGACGAATGGCAAGATTATTTTGAAGACTACAAAAAAGATCTTTTGGCTCTTCAACATCAAATCCAGACTACCGATAATCAGATAGATAATTTGGTTTTTGAATTATATGGATTGAGCGAAGAGGAAATTGAGCTTATAAAAGGAGCTTGATTTTTCAAACCCTAAGGGTCTTAAAGACCCTTAGGGTTTTTTTATGCAATCTCGTTAAGGGTTGAAAAACAAGCAGAACTAACTGTCATTGAAACTTAAGTGAAGTCGTCAATGAAGTAAAAAAGATTGTTCTTAATATTTTGTAGAGTAAAGGATTATTTTGTAATTTGTTTTTACCCAAATTTACCAAACAAATTAATCATTTTTATTTATGTCTAATCAATCAAAAAAAAACAGAAGAGAGCAAGAAGAACTTGAAAAACGAATTTTAGAACGACTAAAACAACAAGTTTTTGATAAAGATGCAGAGCTAAAAAATCATCAAAACGACAAATCCGTCAGGGAAGCGACAAAGGAAGCATTAGCCGAAATGACTTCACTAGATAAAGAAGATGTCAACAAACTTTATCAAAAAATAAAAACAGAAGAAGCTCAAAAAACTAGAAGAGAACAGCTTTCAAGAAAAACTACAAGAAATACTATTTATTTAGTTATTCTTGTAATTGGACTGATTGGCGTTTCGGTAACTTATTTTGCACTTCGTCCAGAGCCTGTTTTGTTTTCTTATGTAGAAGATTTTGAAACAGAATCTAGTATTTTTATAAATGAAGAAGACTATAACTACAAAAAAAATATTGAGAACGGAGAGTTTGTTTATCAAACCAATATTGATGAGTTGTGTTATTCCAATAGTAGTCCAGCTATAGATTTCCCAAAAAATTATACTATTACAGCCAAAAGTAATTGGAAAGCAGGTTCGTATTCTATGTATGGATTAATACTTATGAATAATAATGAAAATTATATGGTTTTTGCTTTTAATAAAGAAGGAAAAGCTAATGTTTCGGTGCGCCATTACGATAAATATACTGATAACGACTGGAATTATAAAGTTTTTACTGATAAATCAAACCTTCATACACAACGAATAGAAGTAAAAAATAAAAACTATGAATACTATATTGATGACAAATTTGTACGAAAAGGAAAACTAGCTTCTTTTCGATTTTTATTACTTAGGTTTCAGACTTTGCGACCATCAAACGATTGGCTTTGAAGAGATTACAGTTAAGAATAATGATACAGGAGAGTATATTTTACAAGAATCGTTTGAAAATCCTTCTGAAAAAATGCTTACAGATTGGCAAGTAACAACAGAATCAAAGTATAATTTTGAAAGAAAAAACGGAAAATTTGTCATGACGCACGAACAAACTGACTTTTGCCATCGCACAGAAGCATTTTTACCAATTATAAGAGAAGATGAGAAATGGGAACTCAGCGCAGATGTTACTTGGAAAGAAGGACAACCAAAAGATTTTGGTATTTTATTTATTTCTGAATATAAAGAAATAGGCGAATTTATGATAAATAATGAAGGAAAAGCAATTTTCAAAGTTGTAAATCAAGACAACAAAATTACACATGAAACAAACTATGTTTCGACAGGATTTGTCAGTAAAGGCAAACAAACCTATCGTCTGTCTATAAAAGCAGTACAAAAAAACAAATTAGAGTTCTTTGTAAATGATAGAAAAGTACTGACTGAAGACATGTCTTTTTCTAAAATTGAAAAAATTGGACTTATTACTTGTGGAAAACAACGTGTAGAATTTGATAATGTAAAATATGAAGAAAAATAAAAATCTAGTGAAAATCTAATAAAAAGCTAGTAAAATTTTTAGACAAAAAAAACTCTCAAATAATATTTGAGAGTTTTTTAATTCATTGTATTATGATTAAGAGCCTTCTAACGGGATCGAACCGTTGACCTATTGATTACAAATCAATTGCTCTACCAGCTGAGCTAAGAAGGCTTGTTTTCTTTGGTGATACAAAGGTAATAGCTTCTTTTGATATAGACAAGTTTTTTCAAAAAAAAGTTTCATTTTTTTCAAAAAAATCAGAGTACATGTAATCAGAATACACGTATTGGTTATGTTTCTTTCGTGTGTGAGCTATCTTTTTTTCGAACAAAATATCAGTTTGATACAATCGCTGCCCTACATGAGTTTCTTTCTTTAAAGCAGTTGCATAAAAATTATGAGTAGCCATAAAAGCAACTACATCATGAAAAAGTGGTTGTCCTACATAAAATTCTTCCAAACTCACTTCTATAAAGACATATTTTGCATGCTTCATAGCTTCTTTTGCTCCCTTCAATGCTTCTAACTCATATCCTTGAATATCCAGTTTTATTATATCTGGTAGAGAAATATTTTTTTCTTTTATATAAGTATCCAAAATAACAGTTTCAATTTGTGTTTTTTCTTTGGATTGGATTTCATATTGTTCTTGCATCAAATCCCCCAAAGGCAACAAACTAGACGAATCGCCAGCTACATACATTTCATTTTTCGCTTCTTCGTTTCCTAAAGCAACTTGATGAACAAAAATAGCTGCAAAATTCTTTGTGTTATCTTTCAGTTGGTTTGCAAAACCTTCTAAAGGTTCGAAAGAATGAACCTCTGCTTGTGGGAAAATTGTTTTTGCTAAAAGTGTCCAACTTCCTATATTTCCACCAATATCAAAGATAGTAGTTATTCCATTTGGATAATTATTTCTAATAAGTTCCAAAATTTCTAGTGATTCTATATGACCATCATGATAAGAAGCCATAACTGTATTTTTGAGCCTGTTCCTTCTTATTTTTTTGCTTGCCATTTCTCCCAAACGCTCTATCAAAAGCAAAGGATTGTATAATAATTCTTTTCTCATTTAAAGATTTTTTTTTGATTTATTAAAACGTAAAATGTAAAAATTACTTCAAAGCCTCTAGCATTTTGTTAGCATTAAATTCTATCATTCCGATATAACTTTCTTCTTTTGTCCCAGCCTGACCCATGGCATCAGAAAAAAGTGTTCCTCCAATTTTTACATCAGCGCCTTTGTTTTTTGCACCTTCCAAAACGGCATTTATGGCTTGTGGAGAAATCGAACTTTCTACAAAAATGGCTTTTATTTTTCGTTCTACAATAAAATTAACCAAATTATTCATATCCGAAATTCCTGCTTCCGAAGCCGTCGAAATTCCTTGCAGAGCCTGTACTTCCATTTCATATTCTTTTCCAAAATAATAAAAAGCATCGTGAGAAGTAATCAAAACACGCTGGTTTTCAGGAATTTCTAAAATTTGAGCTTTTACTTTTGTATTCAATTCTTCTAGCTTTTGAGCATAAATTTTACTTTGTTTTTCAAAATATTCTGCATTAGAAGGCTGCTTTTCTGATAATGCTTTCACTACTGAAGGAATAGTTTGTTTCCAAAGTGCCACACTCATCCAAATGTGTGGGTCGTGAGTATTTTGTCCTACTTCTCTCAAAACAGATTCATCAATCGCATCTCCTACTGCTGTAACGGATTTTTGAGAAGAGAAATTTTCTAATATTTCAGACATCTTTCCTTCCAAATGAAGTCCATTATAAAAAATCATATCTGCTTCTGTCAGACTGCTTACATCGTTTTGAGTGGCTTTGTACAAATGAGGATCGACACCAACTCCCATAAGAGCTTTTACATTTGCCGAATCGCCTACAATATTTTTTACAAGGTCGGCAATCATTCCAGTTGTACAAACAATTTCTAGCTTTACAGATGAGTTTTTGATGGAGTTAGAAGTCTGTTCTGACTTTTTTTCTATGCAACTACTTAAAGAAAAAACAAGTAAAATAGTAAATAAGGAAAATAACTTTGAGAAAATGGTTTTAAAAGAAATCATAGATTTTATTGATATATGTTTTTTTCTGACTACATTAATACTAAGAAACCTGACAGCTTGGAACGGCTTTAGCCCTCTGCGAAGCTAACCTATCAGCTACATAACACAAAAGTAAAAAGAATAGAAACCAAAACTATCAAATTATTATTTTTACTTTGAATTTTATTTTTATTCTGTATCACAGACTTACTAGTCTGTGGAATAGCAATAGCAAATTCTATTTCTTCAAACAGACTAGGAAGTCTGTTATACTTTTTAGCTTAACAATTAGAAATATATGAAAAACGAATCATCAAAAACTACTTTTCAAGGACATCGTGGCGCAAGAGGATTAGCACCAGAAAACACAATTATTTCTTTCAAAAAAGCCTTGGAGTATGGCGTACACGGTTTAGAATTAGACATCGTTTTGACAGGAGAAAATCAGTTTTTGGTTTCTCACGAACCTTATTTTTCTCACGAGTTTTGCTCAAAACCTTCTGGAGAAGCTATTTTGAGAAAAGAAAAATTACAGCATAACATTTATAAAATGGATTATGAAACCATAAAGAAATATGATTGTGGAAAACGTGGACATATTCGCTATCCAGAACAGCAACCTATGCAAGCTGTAAAACCTCTTTTAAAATCTTTTTTTGAGGAAATGGAAAAGTATGTTTTGGATAATGGAATGAACAAACCTTTTTATACAGTAGAAATAAAATCAGATTTTGCTTTTTATGGTTTTATGCAGCCTTTGCCCAATGAAATGGTGGCTTTGTTTATAAATGAAATTACAAATTATCCATTTTATGATAAAATAAAAGATAGATTATTGATAGAATCATTCGATGTGAATATTTTGAACGAACTTTATAAGCAAACTCAAAATACAGATACACATTTTGAAATTGGTTTTTTGGTAGAAAACAAACTTTCAATTGAAGAAAATTTGGCAAAATTACATTTTCTGCCTTCTGTTTATGTTCCCTATTATAGATTACTCACAAAAAAGAAAATAGAAGAGTTGCATCAAAAAGGATTAAAAGTTTTTACGTGGACAGTAAACGATACCGAAAAAATGCAACAACTTCTAAACTGGGGAATAGATAGTATTATTACAGACTTTCCAAATCGAATTCCTGTTTTGGTATTTTAGTAGGGAACTTATAAGGCAGCGAAGCTAAAACGGCTTGCCTTTTCCTAAACGTATGGATTTGATTTCCTAAAAAATGCACAATATCACCAAGAAAGGCGTGCCTTTTCCCTACAATAAAAAATAAAATAAATATTTCTAAAAATAAATAAGGGTAAATGATTTTCTTTGCGTCATACAATTAGACATTAGCCAAATCAATAAACGTTATCACGATTATTTACAGGTTTGGTAATCAAAAAGGTATATAAAATGCAAAACAGTCTTATTTTTCCATAGCACATAGGTTTGCACACCTATGTGCTATGGAAAATAACAGTACTAAATCAACCGTGATAACCTTTAATATAAAATAAAACGTCTTTTTGATAAAAAATATGAGTAATAATGAAATAAAATTGACCGACCAACAGATTGAATATATAGCTCGTTACATCTCAAAAGAACCTAGCGAACTTTCTGAATTGCAAAAATTAGAAGTAGAAAAATGGCGCAAAGAAATTCCTTTTTTTGAAAAAGAATTCCAAAATTACTCTAAACTTTGGGAAGAAACTCATCGATTAGGAAAAAATCTAAGCAAAAATTATTCGCCTAATACAGAAAAAGGTTGGCAAAAGTTAAGCAGTCAAATAAAAGAATATGAAGCTAATAAATCAGTTGAAGCAGAAAAAACAAATTGGGTAAAACCTGCTACTATTCCAACTACAAAATCAATTTCAATTTGGAAAGAATTTTCAAAGATTGCAGCCGTTTTGATTATTGGTTTAGGACTGGGTTGGTGGATCAATTCTATTCAAACTACTTCTGATTCTGTTTCAAGTTCTAATCAAATTATCGTTCATCAACATTCTGATACGCCTTTTATTTTGCCTGACGGTTCGAAAGATTTGGCTTAACAAAAATGCAAGTGTTTCTTATGATTCTGATTTTGGGAAATTTGAAAACGCTTTATCCGAAAATGAGAAACGAAACATACAATTAAAAGGAGAAGCCTTTTTTGATATTGCTAGGGATAAAAATCATCCTTTTGTGATAGATGTAGAAGGAAAAGCAGAGGTTGAAGTTTTGGGAACTTCATTTAATATTAACCCTTCTAACGAAAAAATTGAAGTAACGGTAGCTTCTGGGAAAGTCAGTTTTAGAGAAAATAAGGAGAATAATCAAAAACAAAACTCTATTTTACTTGTAAAAGGAGAAAAAGGAGTTTTGTATGACAAAACTAAAAATCGTCCAGATTCTGTTCCTAGTTTGGTTCGATTCGAACGAAACGATGATATAAATTATTTAGCGTGGCTTAATCATCGTTTAGTTTTTGAAAATATGCAAATGCAGGAAGTCGTAACTAAAGTAGAAAGTTATTATAATGTTCGTCTAAAATTGGAAAATTCTAGTTTGAAAGAATGCCGTTTTACAGGGACATTTGACCAAACTCCTCTTAACGATGTTTTGGAAACACTTTCTTTTGGTGCAAATCTTCAAATCAAAAAATCAGATTCTACTACTTATTTGCTTTCAGGTTTGGGTTGTAGATGATTATTATTCAACAAAATGCCTTCTCACTCTAAAGAGTGAGCTACATAAAATACAATTACATTAATTTTATAAACAATGAAAAATTATCTTTTTTTCGTTCTTACTTTTCTTTGCCTTTATTTTATTAGCTTCAATCAAAAGTCTTTTGCCCAAACCAGTTCGACAACCGTTTTGGAGCAACCTGTTACTTTATCTGTCCAAAATGAAACGTTGGGAAATGTTCTTTCTGACTTATCTAAGAAGTATAATGTTCGTTTTTCGTACAGTAATTCTCGTCTTCCATTACAGGAAAAAATTAATCTCCATGTTTCGAATATTGCTCTGAAAAATGTTTTGACACAGATTTTTGAGCCTTTTAACGATGCAAATACACAAATTCAGTTTCGTTTGATTAACGGACAAATTGTGATTCAAGCAAAATCAAATTTAGTAGAAAATAATACAGAACAACAACTAGAGAAAAAAGAAAATCCTCAAATTGTATCACTTCCACAAAAACCTTTGATTATAGACAAACAAGATAAAACCTCTAAGACTGCCAGCGTTTCTACCAAAGAAGATAAAACTGATGAGAATGAAGTAGAATTAATTGAAAATAGTGAAGAGAATAATCTCTCAAAAGTCGATTCTTTAAAAGAAAAAAATATAGAAAGTCAAATAAAAAATAGTGTGAAAGTTGATTCTATTTCAACAAAGGAAGATGAAAATATTCAGAATATTGAAGAATTAAACCAAAATGCCAAACTCTCAAAAATTGATTCTTTACCCAATTCAATTCCTGATTCTCTACCCTTACAGGTTACTTTTATTTATCCTTTAGGAACAAACGGAAGTAATAGCATTTACAAAACAAACAATTATTCTCTTAATATTTTGGCTGGTTACAACGGTTGTGTGAAAGGTTTTGAAGTGGGAGGAATTGCCAATATTCTCAAAAAAGATGTAAAAGGCGTTCAGGTAGCTGGTCTTACCAATATTGTGGCAGGAAAAACAAATGGTTTTCAAGCAGCAGGCTTTGCAAACATTACAAAAGATAGTGTTTTCGCTTTTCAAGTAGCAGGATTTGCGAATATCAACGGAAATACTACGAAAGGTTTTCAAGCTGCTGGTCTTATGAACTTAGTGAATGGAGATTTTACAGGTTTGCAATATACAGGCGTTTTTAATGTAGTAAATGGAAATGTAAAAGGTATTCAAAGTTCAGGATTTATTAATGTAGCTAAAGAAAATGTGGAGGGCGCACAAGTTTCTGGTTTCTTGAATATTGCAAAAAACGTAAAAGGACTTCAACTAGGTCTTATCAATAGAGCTGACACCGTAAAAGGCTCACAAATCGGACTCATAAATATTGCTGATAGCGTTACAGGCGTTCCGATTGGTCTTATTAATTTTGTTAAAAATGGCTATCGTTCTTTTGATGTAAGTGCCAGCGAAGGATTTCATACAGCTCTTTCTTATAATATTGGTGTAAACAAATTCTATCAAATTTTATCAATTGGCATTCAGACAAGCGATAAAATGCGCTGGGGAATTGGTGGTGGACTAGGAACTCGTTTTCCAATTACTAAAAACAAAAAATTACACGCAGGTTTTGAGCTTATGGCGTATCATATCAATGAAGAAAAATGGACAAATGAATTAAACCTTTTAAGTCAGTTCAAATTCAAAGTTCATTATCAAATAAGCAAACAAGTAGGATTTTTTATTGCACCAACATTTAATATTACGGTTTCTCAAGTTTATGATTCTGAAAACAATAACTATGGGACTAATCTTGCGCCTTATGTTTTGGCAGAAGATACAACTGTTACAAACTATTCAAATTCCTATACTAATAGAACTACAAACACAAAAATTTGGGCTGGTGGATGTGTAGGAATTTCATTTTAATTTTGTGTGGATTATCTCATTGGTAAGACATTAGCAGCAGCTTTTCGGTTGTTGATATCGCATCGATAACTATTTTTTAACTTTTAAGATACGAGTGGCTCAGTTCGAAAATGCCAAATGATTCTCTATAAGCAGTAAACAAATTTTGAATGTGTTCTTGTTGATACTGCGCTATCATCTCATACATTTTAGATTTTATACGTGGATATTCTTCAAAAATCTCTAAAATATTAGCTAATGGGAGGATATAAAGTTCGGTTACGGCATCGGAACAGATGGCATTGTAGAGTCTATGAGAATTTTGAATAAGGCAATTTTCACCAAAAAAACCTCCAGTTTTGATTTTTCTTAATTCTTCAAAGCGTTCTCCAATATCTAAATCTAATCGTATTTGTCCAGATTTTACAATATAAAGAGCTTGGCTAGGGTCATTTCTAAAAAAAACTATTTCTTCTTTTGAGTAATTTCGTAAATACAGATTAGGTAGAAAAGCCATTAATTCCTCATCGGTAAGACAAGAAAAAAGTAACATTTTTCTAAGAAAATTCATTATTTTTTTATCTTGAGAAGAATATTTACGAGCAAAAGGGTTACGCATAATAAGTTAAAAGTCAGATTTTAGAAATTAGAATTAAATATGGAAAAATGATAGTGCTAAATCAACTGTGATAACCTTTGTTAAAGTTGCAACTGATTATATATTTGTTCAAAAAAATTAAAAGATAGCAAATTACTTTTCTATGTTTTCTTGAATGAAAGTTTCGAAGGAACTCAAATCTAAACGTAATAAATTTCCCAAAAACCATTTATTCTCATATACACACCCATTATCTAAACAAATTGAAGTAGCTTTTATAATTAAGGTCTTGTAAAATACAGTCTAAAAAAGTTGGATTATGTCCAATAGTCCAATAACTACAGTGGTACATAGACCAGAATTTTTTGTATTCTTTTTGCCACAGAACACAGATAAAGTTAGAATTAATATCCATTCATAAAAACGGTCATTCGCATTTATTTCTACCTTTTAAAGTCTAACTTCTAAATTTATTGAGTTTATTTCGGCGCACGCCAATACAGATAAATAGCTACGACACCAAAAATAACATTAGGAATCCAAGCACCCACACGAGGATCTAATGTACCACTTTGCCCCAAACTTCTTGCCACCACCACAAACAAAATAAAGACGAAAGCCAGCATAAAACCTAGCGCAATATTAAAACTTGTTCCTTGCCTTGTCTTTTTGGAAGAAACCACTACTCCCATAATGGTAAGTATAATAATAGCAAAAGGAGAAGCATAACGCTGATATTTCTCTACCTTATAAATTCCTATTCCCAGGGCTGTTCCCCGAGCTGTTTGTTCTTCAATATAGGCATCTATTTCTGGCAAAGTTAGGGTTTCGTTATACCTATATTTACTTTCAAAATCTTCTGGCAAGAGTCCCATAAGCGTATCCAAGTCCTTTCCTGTCCATATAATTTCTCGTTCTGCAAAAAAGGTATGTATTTTATAATCATCTACGTGCCAAGTCTGTTTTAGCGTATCCCAAGTAATATTTTCAGCAGAAAATTTTTCTATTAATTTTCTATTTTCTATTTTTTCTATCGTGAATTTTTCGTCCATTAAATGTACTGTTGTTATAGCTTTGGAGATAAACATAAGTAGTAGAATCTATCTTTGAGTGTACATTTCGCTTATCAAACGAGAAAGGCTTTTTTACATACGCCGTTTCAAATTTTATTCTGTTTTTATTAGCACGAGGAACAATCCAACCACTCAAATAAAACGAAAAAATTGCAATAATAATCGCACCAACCATGTAAGGAAAAAACAATCTTAAATAACTCATTCCACCACTTAGCATTGCTATAATTTCGGTACGACCAGCCATTTGAGAAGTTACAAAAACGGTTGCAATGAAGACCATCAGAGGCGTTATGAGTCCGATAATGTGCATTGCGAAATTGAAATAATACTCTACAACAATCTGCCTAAAGCCCAAAGAATGTTTTATAAAATCGTCACTTTTTTCACTATAATCTATCGCACAAACGACAGCTAAGATTATCAGAACGACAAAAACGTAAGTAGTCAGAAATTTTTTGAGAATATATTTGTCTATTATTTTCACGCTAATTTTTATTGGTTTTTGATACTTTCATATTGACATACAAACTTACGATTTTGGAAGTTAACAACTTACTAAAAATTGAACTTTCTAACAGTTTTAAAGATTATTTACAGATACTTGGGACTGAACTAATTATAATTTGGCTTTATACAATATTTTCATTCCTTTATTTGTAACTTGCATACGTTTTGCTCATTTTCTTTTTTAATTAATGCGTTACTACTACTACAAATTCCACTTTGATTACTAACTACTACTTCATTCTATGTCATACCTTAAGGTAGATTTTGCTTCTGTGAGTAAAAATTTAATTCATTTTATCCAAATTATTCAAATTACTTTTGTAGGATTATTTTTTTCTACTTCTCTGTCAGCTCAAGGTTTTGAAGATAGTACTAAAGATTACTTGATTATTGATGATTCTACCTACGCTTTTCCTTTGGATTCTTATTTACATTACTACAATGATGAAGAAGGTAATTTGTCTATTTATGATATTACCAACGATAGATTACAAAGCCAGTTTTCAGATTCTTTACACATTACCAAAAAAACAAAATACATTTGGGCTTATTTTGATGTAAAAACAAAAAGTAACAGAGAATGGCTACTTGATGCGAAAACTAAAAACAGTTCTTTGTATATAAAGAGAAATAATAAATGGGTAATCTACAAGCCTTCTAATTATTTGTATTCTGATGAACACATTGCTGCACACGTATCAAATTTAGATTATGTGGAGCGCATTTATATAAAAGTAGTTCCCTACTCTATCATGAAGAATGGTAATTCGAATATGTTTATTAAACAAAGAGTTGTTTACGAAAGAAGGTTTATAGATGATACTGTCTTTTATATGCTAGTTGTAGGAATCGTATTTGGTTTATTTTTCTATAATTTGTTCCTTGCTATCAGCACAAAAAGTTATAGTTATTATTTTTATAGCATTTCGATTTTTGTTGCTGGTTTGAAGCTTTTGCTGTTCTCTATGCTTTTTAAGGAGTTTTTTGTGGAAATTGATTATGTAAGTCTTTTTTCTGACATACTTACACCTTTGTCAATTATTTTTTATGCTCTTTTTTCTTTGGCTTATTTCAAAGAAGATTATAAAAGTAAATGGACAAAAGTTATTGTTCTTCTTCTTTTGATTCATATAGTAGCATCTATTCTTTATACTTACAATACATTTTATAATTCTGATCCTTCTTATGCATCGTTAGGAAATCTTAGCATTATCAGTGTCTATACTTCCTTTTTGGTTTATTCTATCTATAAAGCAAAAAAGAAAGTATTAGGTTCAAGATGGTTTTTGCTTGCAAATTCTTTTTTGATACCTACTGTATTAGTTGCCGTAATTAGTAATATGTTTGTAGCATCAATAAATCTTGGTTATATTCTTGGATTTGGCGTAGTGATTCAATTACTTTTATTTTCTTTTGCATTAGGTTCTCGTTTTAATTCTATCAAAAAGCAGATTACTCAAAAAGAATTAGAAAAAGAGCAATTAGAAAAAAATCAAATTTTAGAAGTACAACAGTTAGTAGAACAAAAAAATATAGAATTAGTAGAACAAGTAACCAACCGAACAGCCAAACTACAAGAAACAAATGAAGAAATGAGTAAACTAATAGAAGAATTAGACACTACAAATGATTCTCTACAAAGCACTTTTGCCGAATTACAAGTACAGCATAAAAAAGTAACAGACAGTATCTATTATGCCAACAACATTCAAGAAGCTATTTTACCTAACATATCAAGAATAGAAGAGGTATTTTCTGATTTGTTTGTCTTTTTTCGCCCTCGTGATGTAGTGAGTGGAGATTTTTACTGGTATATGCCTTTAGAAAATGACAAATATTTAGTAGGTGCTTTTGATTGCACAGGACACGGTGTTCCAGGAGCGTTTATGTCTCTTATCAGTTCTCAAATCTTGAATGAAATCGTTCTTGTAAAAAAGAAAATAATGCCCAATGAAATTTTGGATTCCCTTCGTAAGCAGATTTATTTTTTACTCAAGCAAAACGAAAATAGAAATAAAGATGGATTAGATGCTTGTTTGATTTTGATAGACAAAAAAGAAGAATTAATTTACTTTTCAGGGGCTAAAAACCCTCTTTATTATGTAAAAAATAATATCCTAGAAACTATAAAAGGAGATAATTTGTACATTGGAGGAGAATACAATGAAATAGATAAATTTATGCTTCATACAATTCCATTTTATCAGAAAGACACTCAATTTTACCTTTCTTCGGACGGAATACAAGACCAATTTGGAGGAGAAAAAGGGCGAAAATTACTGCGAAAAGTATTCAAAGAATATTTATTAAAAAGTTCAGATTTGTCAGCAGAAAATCAACATACATTTTGGAGTACTTTTGTTACAGAATGGCAAAAAGAAAACAAGCAAACCGATGATATGCTTCTAATTGGAGTACGACCTTAATCAATAAAATAATTACATTCTTTTTGAAATAAGGATTTAAGAATCAAAAAAAATTACGACCTTTGCAGTTGAATTGTTACCTGTGCAATTATTAGAGGTAGTTTTTTAGTTTATATAGATTATTAATTGTTATTACTTGCTATGAAAGTTGTTGAAAAAATTGATGAGCTCAAGTCTCTTTTGAAATCATTGCGCTACCCTCAATCAAAAAATCAATTGGAAAAAACGATTGGTTTTGTTCCTACTATGGGCGCACTTCACAAAGGGCATATTTCGCTTATTAAAGAAGCAAAAAAGAAATCTGATTTTGTGGTGTGTAGTATTTTCGTAAACCCTCTTCAATTTGGTAATCCAGAAGATTTTACAAATTATCCTACTTCTCTGGAAAAAGATATAGATATGCTCAAAAAAGCAGGTTGTGATTTGCTTTTTTTACCAAATTCTGATAGTATGTATCAAAATACTGTTCGTACAAAAATGACTTTTGATGGACTAGATAATGTGATGGAAGGAACGCACAGACAAGGACATTTTAGTGGAGTAGGAGTTGTGGTAGCAAAATTATTCAATTTGGTGCAACCTCAACATGCTTTCTTCGGACAAAAAGACCTTCAACAATTTGCTATTATTCAGCAAATGATAACTGATTTATCGTTTCCTATTGAGCTTCATTGCCGTGCTATCAAAAGAGCAGAAGACGGACTGGCAATGTCTTCAAGGAATAGAAGATTAGATGAAAATCAACGAATTATTGCTCCAAAGATTTATGAAAGCCTTATTTTGACAAAAAAAATGCTTAAAAAAGGAGAGTCAGTAGAAAAAGCACAGCGAGCAGGACTTTCACATTTGGACAAGTATAAGGAATTTGATACTGAGTATTTAGAAGTCGTTGATGCTTCTACATTGCAACCTTTGAAAGGTAAATTGAAATTAAAAAAATTGGAAAGTAGCAAAAAAATTGCTATTTGTGTAGCTGCAAAATTAGGGGAAATAAGATTGATTGATAATATAATCATTGATTGAAATGCAGCAAAAAACTTAACTGGTAATTATTCATAAAATTAATCAACAAAAAATCATAACTTAGTTATTAACAAATTCGTATAAATAGGTATAATTCATTAAAATCCTTTCAAAAGAAGATTACTTTCTTTGCTATTTTAATCAAAAATCAACTATGTTATTACAAATATTCAAATCAAAGATTCATTGTGTCAGAATTACTCAAGCCGAACTAAATTATGTAGGTAGCATTACCATAGATGAAGAACTTATGGAAGCTGCTAATTTGTATGAAGGCGAACGAGTTCAGATTGTAAATAATAATAATGGAGAACGAATTGAAACGTATGTTATTCGTGGCGAGCGTGGAACGGGAACGATTTGTTTGAATGGTGCAGCAGCTCGTAGGGCGCAAGTTGGAGATGTCGTGATTATTATCTCGTATGCCCTCATGACCCATGACGAAGCGAAGGCACACCAACCTACCATTATATTTCCGAATGAACAAAACCGTTTGAATTAATGGTAAATTGTAGGTAACAAATGGTAAGATATAATTTCGTAAGACAAAAAACTCTTTTATTTTGGCAATAAAAGAGTTTTTTTTGTAATACACTTCTCACTCTAAAGAGTGAGCTACAAATGATTACTTTCCTTTGAAGTTAGCTTTTCTTTTTTCCAAAAAGGCACTTGTTCCTTCCTTAAAATCTTCAGAACGACAACAATTAGCAAACGCATTAGCTTCTGTTTGATAACCTCCTTCTGGACTATATATAGAATTTACACTTTCAATGATTTGTCCTAATGCAATAGGAGCCTTTTTATTCATTTTTTTGAGTAATTCTTCTGCTTTTTCGACTACTTCGTGAGAAGAAACAACATGATTTACAAGACCTAAAGAAAGAGAAGTATGGGCATCAATCATATCTCCTGTCATCAGCAGTTCCATTGCTTTCGAACGACCAATATAAGTAGGCAAACGCTGTGTTCCTCCATAGCCAGGGATAATTCCTAAATTAATTTCGGGCTGACCAAATTTTGCATTTTCAGAAGCAATACGAATATGACATGCCATAGCCAACTCACAACCTCCACCAAGCGCAAAACCATTTACAGCAGCGACAACAGGCTTCGGACAATTTTCTATTTTGAAGAATATTTCTTGTCCACGTTCGGCAAATTTGCGAGCATTCATTTCGTTGATTTGAGCAATTTCCGAAATATCTGCTCCTGCAACAAAGGCTTTGTTTCCTGCACCAGTAATCAAGACTGATTTTACCTCTTTGTCGTCATAAGCACGAGTAAAAGCTCTGTCTATTTCTTCCATGGTCTCCAAATTGAGCGCATTCATTTTGCTTTCTCGGTTGATAGTAATTTTCAAAATTCCGTCAGAAAGCGTAAGGAGTAAGTTTTTGTATTCCATATAAATATATTTGAGATAGTTTTTTGAATTGACTACCTATTTTATTTTTTGATTTTCTTTTGGTTCTAGGGAAACTAGTTTACTTCAAAGGTAAGAAGTTTGATACGGATTCACAATTTATTTGAGTGGTTTTATTACAAGTAAGTAGTTGAGCAAAATTATTTATAACTCAATTATTAAAATGGTGTGTCTTAGAAACTGTATTTTCATTCTCTGTGTTCTCTGTGACTCTGTGTTCGAAAATTCATTTCAAAACAATACATCTATTTAATTATGCTCACTTACTTAATCAGAAGGAACGCAAATAAAGCAAGGTCGTTAATGAGAACGTCGCTAAAGGTAACGTCAGTAGATCTAAAAAAAATAGTTTTCATTTCTCATTTCCTAATTTTCCTAATTCTTTATTTCCCTCTTTTCTCCATATTTCCAATTTGAATATTGAGTGCTTTTACAGAAATTTGTATTTCAATGACAGAGAAAGAAAGGGAGAGCATAAGTAAGATTAAACTTATTCCAAAAAGCCAGTAACCAATTTCTATTTCTCCCCAAAAAAGTAAAAACATACAAATTACACACAAAAGTAAGCTAGAAACACCCAAAAACTGCATATTTCGAATTAAGTAAACTCTTTTTTTTAGGTTCTTAATTTGTTCTATTAAGATTTTATTCGGTTGATTTTCATATTTTTCATGTAAATTTCTGATAAGTGTAGCGATTGCCAAAAACCGATTTGTATAAGCTAATAATAAAAGAGAAATAGCAGGAAAAAGCAAAGCAGGTGTAGTAAGACTGATTTCCATAAAAACAAAGATTGATTAGTAAAGGTTAATTAAAAAAATGAACAAAACAGGAACTAAAAGGGAATACTATTTGCAATTTATAAAATAATCGTTCTTCAAAAAATACTATTCTACCATTACAAATCACTAATTATAGCAAAGATGACTTCAATTTTGAAAAGTAGCTTTATCAAATTTTCATTTCTATTCTCCTTTTGTGGAATACTTTTGTCTTCTAGTATCTTCTCCAATGCTCTTCTTTTTGCGCAAGATATTGAAGTAGAAAAAGAAAATAAAACTCAAAATACAACTACAGATGACGGCTGGGAAACAGCGACAGCAGAAGATAATGCGCCAAAAATAGATACAACTATCGTAGAACGAAAAGCACTTTTGGCTTATGGAGGAGATTCGATTAGAATAGCAAGTATTGAAGGAAGATTAGGCGTTTTGAATGATACAAATGCTACCATCGTTCCGTTTCAATACGAAAAAATAAGTTTTTTTGAAGGCGAAGATTCTACCTGCACACGTTGGGAAGGAACTTTATTAGTTCAGAGTAGAGGAAAGTATGGCGTTTTGGATGCAACAGGAAAACCACTAACGGCACTTTATGAAAAAATTGAGTTTATGCCCGAGACGTGTCAAAGTGCAAGTGGAAAAACGAAGGTTATGCTTTTTTATGAGAGAGGAAAAGCAGGACTTGCAGATGCGTATGGAAACGTGGTTATTTGTCCTTCTTACGACCAAATTGAGTTTATAAAGTATTATATTACTCGTTATGGAGATACTACACGTATAGAAAGAGTGTTGAAACCCGAACTCATTACAGCCAAAAAAGAAGGGAAATATGGTCTCTTTGACCTTCATAATAATGTTCCTCTATTGCGTTCAGAATACAATGCCATTGATTATTTGCAAGATGTAAAAGTAGAAGAGAAGAAAAAAACGCATTCAACCCATATTCTAAAAATCAAACAAGGAACAAAATATGGATTTATTCTTTTGCATAATAAAGCTATTTTAGTTCCTCAATACGAATACTTAGGAGAATTTTCGGGCGAAAAAGGAAAAACTACAGGTCAAGCAGAAGAACTAATTGCTTTAGTTCAAGAAAATGGAAAATGGGGTTGGATAAATTTGGAAGGAAAAGAAGTAATAAAGGTAAACTACGACGCAGCAGAAGCATTTAGAAAAGATATTGCTTTTGTTAGAAAGGGCAGAAAATGGACAGCTATAGATAGAAAGGGAAAGCAGAAATTAGAAGATTCGTATGAAGAAATAAAATATTTAGCCTTAGAAACCGAACAAAATGCTTTTTTCAAAACGCTCATTATAGCCAAACAAAAAGGAAAATATGGTATTTTGGATATTGAAGGAAAAACATTACTTGATTTTGAGTACGACAAAGTGGAATTTATTCCAGAGAAATTTGGTTTTAATGTAGAAATTGATGGAGAAGAAAAATTTGTAAACTTAAGAAGAAAGTAGAGATTAGGGAATGGAAAGATGAAAATAAAAACGAACAGTAATATTGTCTTGGTTCTATAGTAAACGTTATTACGGTTATTTACAGGTTTGATTTTCAACAAGTTAGAAGAAAATAAATCTTACTTATTTTTCCTCAGCGTTGGGTTTGCAAACCTAAGGAAAAAAGACATTACTAAACTAACCGTGATAACCTTTAATTAGTGAAGTAGTATTTTAAAGTAAATTTAAGATCAATCAAACTGCTATATTCGAAAGACGTAGAAATTTGATTTGTCAAATTGATACAATATCTGCTATCCTATCCTTGTTATAGAGTATTTTTTAGAATTGTAGTGAAATAATGTTATATAAGTCTAACAAAACTGATTATCAAGTGACTTCAATGAATTGACTTTCAACAAATTAAAGTTGTGAGTTAATTCTAATTCAAAAAAATATGTTTTTTTTTCTTCAAAATGTTGGTAAAAATAAAAAAACGTTTTACCTTTGCATTCACAATAAGGGAAACAATCTCTGTTTGTACAGGCACAAAAAAATATGGCGAGATAGCTCAGTTGGTTAGAGCGCAGCACTCATAATGCTGAGGTTGAGAGTTTGAATCTCTCTTTCGCTACAAAAATTAGTAAGTCTTTATTCACTAAAATGAATGAAGGCTTTTTTTATGAATCTGGTTATTTATGTATGGTTAATATCTATTGATTTTCTCATAAAGTTAATTTTATAAAATCATTTTTTTGGTTTCTAAATAAAAAACACTAGTTTTGCAGTTCTATTAAAAACTGTGTTTTACAAAAAGATTATTCAGTTAATGTCAAAAACTACTTCTTTTACTCCTTCTCGCAACCTTTTCATGACCTGCTTTATGCTACTGCTTGTTGTCTTTTTCGACGACGATGCGTTTTGCTGGTGCAGATATGGAAACAGAGAAAGGTAATTTTGTTAGTAGTTTGAAATTAAACGAAAATACAGAAATTGATTATTCTGTATTGGACAGAAGTCTAGACAAGGATTTGGATAAAGGTTTAGACAATCAAACAGAAAAAGAACCTCTAACACTCAAAAAAGCAACTCCTTCTGATGCACTTCTTCAAGGGTTTGTTACTACAGACTTTTTTCAAAACGTCATTCTTACTGCTAGTATAGAATTTGGTTCTCCTTCTTTTTTTTCTGAAACTATAAATAGTGTCGCTTATTATTTTTCTAGTTCTAGTTTTTTCAGAACGCTATTTAGTTGCTTTATTTCCCCAAATGCTCCTTAGTCAGTTATCAGTAAGTAGTAATCAGTTACCAGTTGAATAAAAATTGAAGTTTCTTACTTTATCAATTATTTCATAATCCTGTTTACTCTCCAATCGCAATTTCATTTCACACATTTATATATTTCATATTTTCACTATTGAGTTGTCTTTAATTTGATACAGAACTGTCTGTTCCGTAATTATTAATTCGTAATTCATAATTCCATAATTTTATGCAAAATAGAGGTTTTATTATATTCCTTGCTATTCTCTTTGCCGTTTTATGTTTGTTTTCTCTTTCTTTTACACTCGTTTCTCGTGGTGTAGAAAATGATGCAGCAGAATACGCAAATGGAGACGAAGCACTCAAAAAACAGTATCTAGATTCTATGTGGTCGCAGGTAGTTTATCCTATTGGTATTGCTGACTTCACCTACCAAGACGTAAAAGAAAAAGAGCTTAATCTAGGACTTGACCTTCAAGGGGGTATGCACGTAACACTTGAAGTTTCTCCAATAGACATTTTAAAATCATTGTCTAATGAGAGCCAAAATGAAGATTTTCAGGCTGCATTAGCAGAAGCAAACAAACAACAGGCTTCTAGTCAAGACCGTTACGTTGAATTGTTTTTTGATGCCTATAAAAGCAAAGCAGGTGAAGGAAAATTAAAAGACGTTTTTGCTACTTCTGCAAATAGTGGCAAAATTAATTTCCGTTCTACTGATAAAGATGTAGAAGATTTTATCCGTACAGAGGTAGATGGTTCGGTCAAACGAGCTTTCGAAATCATTCGTACTCGTGTAGACAAATTTGGAGTAACACAGCCTAATGTTCAACTTATAGAAGGAACTAGCCGTATTCAAGTTGAACTTCCAGGTGTGAGTAATGCCGAGCGTGTTCGTGATTTGTTGCAAGGTGTTGCCAAATTAGAGTTTTGGGAAGTGTATCAGCCTCAAGAATACCAAGAAGTTTTGACAAAAATCAATACGTTTTGGGTAGAAAATCGTATGGAGAAAATAAAAACAGACCCTTCCAAAACAAACGATTTGATTATTCCTGACACTACAAATATAGCAAATACAGAAGATGATTTGATGATGAGTACTGACCAAACTCAAACAGATAGTCTGGGTAATGTAGTTGTCAATCAAGAAGATTCTGCAAAAAACGAGGATTTATTAGCTGAAACAGATACTACTCAAAATCAACAGGCTTCACCCTTATTTGCAAAATTAATACAGATTAATCAAAATTATTTTACTTTGACGTATGAAGCATTAGATACTTTGGCTGTCAATAAAGTATTGAATGATCCAATGGTAAAAAGTATTATTCCTAAGGATATGAAATTCTTTTGGGGGGTAAAGCCAGATGCACAAGACAAAGGAAAATCTTTTTATACTTTGCACGTTATCAAAACTTTGACGGGTGGAAAAGCTCCAATGACAGGAGATGTAGTTACGGATGCTCGTCAAGATATTAGTCCAAACGGACAAGTAGAGGTTTCTTTAGCAATGAACGGAGAAGGCGCACGTCTTTGGAAATCCCTTACAGGAAAAAATGTAGGTCGTCAGATTGCCATTGTCTTAGATGATTATGTATATTCTGCACCAAATGTAAATGAAGAAATTGGTGGTGGTCGTTCTTCTATCTCTGGTAGCTTTACAGTAGATGAAGCAAAAGATTTAGCAAACATTTTGAAAGCGGGTAAACTTCCTGCTCCTACTCGTATTGTAGAAGAAGCAGTTGTTGAACCTTCTTTGGGAGCAGTTGCACAAACTCAAGGTATTTTGTCTATTCTTGTTGGATTAGGCTTAGTTGTTATTTTTATGATTGTGTATTATGCAAAGGCTGGTATTGTAGCAAACGTAGCACTTCTTGCAAATATCTTCTTTATTTTCGGACTTTTGGCACAACTTGGTGCAGCACTTACACTTCCAGGTATTGCCGGTATTGTTCTTACAATTGGTATGTCGGTAGATGCAAACGTACTTATCTTTGAAAGAATTAGAGAAGAACTTGCAATGGGTAAAGGCTTAATGGTTTCGATTGAAGACGGTTTCCAACGAGCTTTGATTACCATTATTGATGCCAACGTAACAACACTTATTACTTCGGTTGTACTTTATGTATTAGGTGCAGGTCCGATTAAAGGTTTTGCTGTTACACTTATGATTGGTATTGTTTGTTCATTTTTTACGGCAGTTTATATTAGCCGTCTGATTATTTATTGGATGAGCCGAAAAGGAGACGAGAGTACTATGTCTTTCTCTACTCCGTTTACTAAAAATATGCTTGCTAATACCAACTTTAACTTCTTAGGAAAACGTAAAATTGGTTATATCGTTTCTGGTATCGTAATCGCTATTGGTGTAGGTGTTTTGCTTACAAATGGATTAAATATGGGTGTTGATTTTACAGGTGGACGCTCTTATGTGGTTCAGTTTTCTGGAGATGTAACACCTTCTCAAATTGAATCTAGCATTCGAACAAAAACTGAATACTTCAGTAGAAGTGAAAAGTTATGATGGAAACGATAAAGTAAAAATTACGACAAGTTACCGTTCTGATGAAGAATCTACTGATGTAGATGAGCAGGTTCAGAGTGAAATTATGGCTAGTTTGGGAGAAAAATATGTTGCTCTCAATCCAGAAGTAGTAAGTACTTCCAAAGTAGGTGCAACTATCGCTGATGATATTGCAGATTCGGCTCGTACTGCTGTCATTGTAGCTTTGATTTTGATGTTTGGTTATATTTCGGTTCGTTTTAGCAATTGGCGTTTTGGTGTTGGTGCAGTAGCTGCTCTTACACACGATAGTTTGATTGTACTTTCTTTATTTGCCATCGCTTACCTTTTAGGATTTGCTGTTGAGATTGACCAAGTGTTTATTGCTGCCATTCTTACCGTAATTGGATATTCATTGAATGATACAGTTGTTGTTTTTGACCGTATTCGTGAAGCTTTGAATGATAGAGTTGATGAAGATTTGCAAGAAACAATTAATGGAGCTGTCAATAATACACTTAGTAGAACATTGATTACTTCGGTTACAACACTTTTGGTAGTCTTGATTTTGTTTATCTTTGGTGGAGAAGCTCTTAAAGGATTCTCTTTTGCTCTTCTTATTGGTGTAGTTGTGGGTACATATTCTTCTGTTTTTGTAGCAACTCCTTTAGTATTAGATTTGTATTCTAAGAATGCCATCGAACACGAAAGAGAATTATTAGAAAAGAAAAAACAAAAATATGCACAGCAGTATTCTGATAAAGAGGAAATGGCTGAATATATGAAAGCTATGGAAGAGGAAGCAGAAAATCCTCAAGCGCAGCAAGAAGCGCAACCTCTTGTAAGACCTAAAAAACCTAAGAAATATTAATTAACTGTAAATGCGACCTTCCTAAATCCCTCCGAAGGAGGGACTTTGAATAGGCTTTTCTCCCCTCCTTCGGAGGAGCTGGAGGTCAAAGTAAAATGTCTAGTAGTATGCTGTAAATGGTTAACTAACTATTTTTTATAAACTTCAAATCCCTTCTTACTTGATTGTGAGAAGGGATTTTTGATTAAAAAGCAAAATTTATTAGCAATTTATTTGTATAAAGTTTTAGACTAACTTTATAAAAATTTTACACCAATTAAATTACTCAAAAAATTGTGGTAAGTCAATTTGTGGATTTCATTCTACAAGTAAATCTTTGATAAATATCAAAAATATCATTACTCCTGAATACTTTCTGACATAAGTTTGTAAATTTGAACAAAGTTAGTATTCAAACCCATCTCCTTAAGCATCTGTAAATGCTTTTCAATTACCTTTTCATCGTTTCTAATTGCAGGGCCTGTTTGAGCATTCGAAGGATTAATTTCTAATGCTTTTTGTAATGTTTCTTCCAAAAGAGGTTTTAACATATCAAAAGGAAGGCTTTTTTCTTTCAGGATTTGCTCACTAATTGTCCATAAATGATTTGAGAAATTACACGCAAAAACGGCAGCCACATGTAAAACACTTCTATCTTTTGAAGAAACTTGAACTACTTTTTGAGAAAACTGTCTGGCTAAATCTACTAATTTTTCCTCTGTTTCTTTCTCATTTGCTTCTATACAAAATGGAATAGAAACAAAATCAACTTCTTTGGCTTTGCTGAAGGTTTGTAATGGATAAAAAACGCCAATTTTTTGTTTATTTTGATTTGATAAATCTTGATTAGCTAAGTTCAGAATTTCCATTGACTGCGAACCCGAAGTATGAACTAAAATACAAGTTGGAGGAAGAATAAGTTTTGACAAAACACTCTCAAAAGCATTATCTGCAATCGATAAAATAGCTAAATCTGCATCTGTTTTTGAGAAATCTAATTGATTAATCGAACTAAAAACTTCTATATTTTTATCTAACTTCTGCCTTAATGATTCTGCATTTTCTTTATTTCTACTCCAAATATGAGTGATTTGTAAATCTTCTTTTTTAGAATTATGAAATAACGAAGCCAAATGCCAAGCTACATTTCCAGCACCGATGAAGATAGTTTTCAAATTCTTTTTTTAGGAATTGGGAATTAGGGAATGGAAATTAGGAAATACATTTGAAATAAACTGGTTACTGGTTACTAAATAACTGTTTCTTATCTCCAGTCATTTCATAATATTTGTGTTTTCCATCTGTATCTTGAACAGCCACGACATGCAAAATAGGAACGCCTAATTGTTTCAATGTAAAATCAAGCAACCTTTCATCGTTTGCCTTTAGTTTTTCTAAATTAAACTGTCCGATAGTTTGTTTTTGAGCAGGAGTTTGATTTTCTGTGTTTTCCTCTCCTTCACTTCTACATTCCTGACAATGACTTTCATAATCAAAAATTTGGAAAGAGGGACGGTAAAATTCTATTTCCTTCTGACAACCACGACACGACATCGTTTTGACAAAAGTCCTATCTCCTCTAAAATCTAAAGTTGCTCCTTGCCCTGAATATTCTGGTTTTGAAATCTCTTTCAAGAAATCTTTCAATAAAATATCAGTATTCAAATCTAAAGAAATAATTTCATCATAACTCACTTGATGCGCCCAACAATCTGGATTATCTGGCATATCAAAAACATCAAAATCATTCGTTTTTCCTTGATAATAAATCTGTTTTCCGATAGCTACTTCTTGTCCACACAAAAATTTTATCGCTTCCTGCACTTGCAAAGCACCCACCAAAGCAGAGGCAATCTGAACAGTCGGAATTTTGCCTTCGCTGACAACCTGTTTCTTAAAATCATCACACGAATAACGCTCTCTAGCTGCCTGCCATTGATTGGGCGACAAACTACACTGATAACAAGGCGCATGAGGAGGTTGATAAAAATTAATTCGTAATCCTAATTCATAAATTCCTGCATCAATCCAAGGCGTTCCTGCTAAATAACATTGTTTGTTTACTGCAATTCTGGTTTCGATATTATCCAAACACCCCAAAACTATATCTACATGCCTGTAAACGCCAGTTCCAAGTTCCCAAACGACATCGCCTTCAAAATAATTTACTTTAAAATCATCTGAAAGAGCCATTTCTTTAATTCTTTCGGCTGCCGTTTGTGCTTTTCGTTTGCCTTCATCGCCTTTTCTGAACAAAACAGTTCGGCTTAAATTAGACTTCGAAATATCATCAAAATCAGTAATTAGAATACTTCCAACTCCTAAAAGAGCTAAATTTTTGAGTGTTTCATTTCCAATTGCGCCAGCACCGACTACCAAAACAGTAGCATTTTTCAATTTATCTTGTTGCCACCAATCAATGCGTTCTTGACGGTCAAAAAAGCTATCTTCTGTTGATGAGATGTTGGTTACTTCAAATTTTGCCATAGTTTACTTTTTTGGTGTCGCTCGTGAGGACACGAGCAACGGATATTTTTTTAAATTTACGATTTATAAAATAAATTCAAATTTCCATTTTCTGTTCTTTTGTTAGAATAGGCTTTTGTATCATTTTTCTGAATTACATTTTCTACTCTTTGATTTGCTAATAAAGTATATTTTTCATCAATTTCAAAACCAATAAAATTTCTACTTAACTTTTTGGCTGCGACTGCTGTTGTTCCACTTCCCATAAAAGGGTCAAGGACAATTTGATTTTCTGTTGTTGTGAGTGTTATCAAAAATTCTAATAATGCAACTGGTTTTTGAGCTTCGTGAAATTTATTTTCATCGTAAACAGATTCAAAACCAAATTCTAATAAATTTGTCGGACTTGTTCCATTTATTTTACATTCTTCAATATTCAACGCTCCAACATTATATTTTAAAATATTATCCGTAATTGTAATTTTATACGGCTTAAAAAACCACGCAATCGGTTCATAAATAGGAGCAAGATTTCCTAATCGCCATCCTTTCCATTTTTCTGCATCATTTTTTAATCCTCTTTTTTCCAAAATTCCTGAAAGGCGTTGCGCTCTATGATGAGCAGACGGTTTTTTCCACACCAAAACATCTTTCAATAAAAATCCACTATCTTCAAAAGCATTTATAGCTCTATGTAATGTTCTTCTTGCACCAAAAACAAAAACTGATGCGCCTTCTTTCATAATCGGAAAAATAAGCGACGACCAGCTTTCACACCATTCTTGATATTCTTTTCCACTATTTCTATCTGCTGAACTCCAACCGTTTATTGGCTTTCCTCTTCGTTTGAAACCTGTTTTTCCTTTTTGTGCTGGGGATTCTCCCAAAAGAGCCGAATTTGTGTTTTTATGTAAAACGTCCCATTCATCTAAATTTATTCCATACGGAATATCAGAAAGAAATAAATCTATACTCTCCGTTTCTAAGTTCTTTAAATGTTCTATACAATCTCCATTTGTAATTGTATTTAGGTAATCTTTGTTCATAATTTGCTTAGCTTGTCAAAATATCAATAGCCTGTTCCTTATATTCTTCAACAAACAATTTAGCATCTAACATAGTAATAGGATAATTTACTAATTCTTCACTCAATGAATTATCTTTCATTTTGTAAATATGTTGAAAACTAAACCCATTGTGAATTAAAAAAACTACAACTTTCCATAATTTATCATTTGATTTTTTAGGAGGTTTAAAAAGTTGATTCACAAAAAACATTTTTTCGGAACATTCGGTACAATCGTTAGTAAAGAAATTTTCATAATTAGTTCCTAAATTTTCCACTCTTCTACATTCTAAACATACGTTTTTGTATCCCATATTTTTGATAATTAATCTATTAATAAAAGCCTTTCAATAATTCGTTTAACCAAATATGTAATGGAAAAGGCAAGTCATTTTCCCTATAGTGAAATAATCTAACTTCTACAAAATATACGAAATTAACTAGTTACTGGTTACTGATTACTATTTACTGGTAACTGTTTCGATAAACTTCAACATACAAACAATTTTATAAGATTCTAAATAATTAGCAGCGTTTAAAGGCTGACTGACTACGTAATTTTTATCCATTAAAATAGAAAAAAACCAAAATCTACCTTGTACATACGAACCATAAACAGGTTTTTGATTATTGTTTTTGGCTTGTGCAATCAACATTCCTGTTAACATTTGTCCGATTGGGTCGCCAAAATATTTTTTCCCTCTTTCGTATTCGCTTATAGTAAAAAAAAGAAAAAAGTAAGGCGTTTCGATTTCATCTCCAAATCCTTTCGAGACTAACATATCAGCTTCTGTTTTTAAGATAGTATCATTTATTTTAGCCGAAATTTCTCTATCAAAAAAAACTCTCAATGGTTTTGTATAATCTGCTAAAAAAACCAAAATGCTAATAAAGTGCATTTTTAATTCTTCTTCATTCCAAAAATCTGCGTTTTCTAAGAGTTTTTGACAGGCTTTTTTCAACATTTCTTCTTCATTTTCAGTTAGTTTAGAATCTGCATCAAACCATTGCTTCAATAAGTCCGTCGTTTCATAAGTTCGTTCTAAAGAGAAAGTACGAACTAACAAAGGTTCAGAAAGATGTAAAGCTATTTTCTTAGCCATAATTTTGTGATTTGTAATTTCTTCTGACTACTGTTTAGGAAAAGGCAAGCCATTTCCCTACAATGAAAACGAAATGATTATACCGTTTTGACATAATAAAGGCTAAACAAATCAAAATCTTCGTGGCTTTCTAGCTGGTCAAAATGATAACCAAAACTAAGGTGTGCAGGACGAGAAGCAAATTTTACATACGCATACCTATCCAAAAGTTGAAAGATTTTTCCTTCTTTATTAATTTGTCCGTACAAAACGACCTCTAATTTTTGAGAATTTATTTTTGCATCATCACTTACAGCCAAAATAAAATAAGCTACTTCTTCGGCATTTTTGAACTCAAAACGATTCAAAAATAGAATATCTTGCTCATTCAAAACAGTTACAAAAAGTTGATTTCCCTCAATAAGAGCATGTACTTGATTTGATTTGTTTTCTTGTAATAAAAGCCCTTCCAAAAAAGCAGCCGATTGATGCACATACGTAATTCCTGTTTTCTGATGTGGATATTTTTCTTCAATCCAATCCGAAACCGTTTTAGGCATAGAAAAAAGACAGTTTGTAGCAGCTAATTGATGCTCACTAAACTGAACATAACTTTCAGAAGTATTTAATGTAGTATTGAAACGCAAATAAGAAAGTGCATATTCTGTTCTGAAATATTCGTCTGGAACAAAGGTAAACTCCTGTTGCCCCATCATCAGCGTAATCTTTTGCCAATAACCAGCCGAAGCAAAACTATGTGTGTCAACCAAATTACTAAAGGCCTCCAAAAACTGCTCATCAGTTTCGAGAGGAGTATCAGCCGTATAGCGTTCATAGCACAAACAGCGATCTGATTTTGTATCAAAAACCACCAAACGACACTGTGTAGGCGTAAGGGCAAAACAAAGTTTGTATCTACCAATCTGGTCGACCTCAAACTTTTCATCTCTTATAATTAAATCTTCTTGGAACACGTTGTTTTTTTGTGTTAGTTGTAATCCGATTATTTTCTAAATCTAATACATTTATTAATTGAATAGCTAAGAAAGCAAAAAAAGTGCATTCTTACAAACAAATTTAGAATTTAGAAATAAGAATTTAGAAGTAAAATACGATAATTTCCTTTTTTTATGGAAATAATTAAATTCTGAATTAGTTTAATTAAATTATTTGTACAAAAAAAGCATCTTGAAATTAATCAAAATGCTTCTCATAAAAATATTTATAATTTGATAAATCAAATTGCTACGTTATTTGATCAAACCTGTTTCAGTAAACTTGATTACTCTTTTTCAAAATCTAAGGAAATAGAATTGATACAATAACGCATTCCTGTTGGTTTTGGTCCAATCATTAAAAACGTGTCCTAAGTGAGAACCACAATTATTACAAACTACTTCGGTACGAACCATTCCGTGTGAGGAATCTTTGATTTCTTTTACATTTCCTTCAACAGTTGTGTAGAAACTCGGCCAACCACTACCAGAATCAAATTTTGAATTTGACTCAAATAATTTTTCGTGACACGCTCCACATGTATAAACTCCTTTTTCTTTATGCCCATCAAATTCGCCTGTAAATGCTCGTTCTGTTCCCTTTTGGCGCAAAACTCTGTATTCATTTTCTGTTAATTCTTTTTTCCATTCTTCTTCGCTTTTCTTTACTTTATAATCGTTTTTATAATCGTTCATAGGTGTTTGTTTTATTTTTGAATCGTTAGTATTATTTTTATATTCAAGACTTTCAGAAGCCTCTACTTTTTTAGAATCAGTTGCACAACTCAAAAATGAAGTCATTCCTAAGCCAAAAATAATTACTAATATTGGTAAAATTAAAGTATTTGTTTTCATAGTTCTATAAACGGAACGTTGTAATAATTTGTTTATTAAGGAAGTATAAAAGATTGGGGTATGTCATTGTTTTTTGTTGAAATTTGTTTTTTGTTTTCATAAATCAATCGCACCTTAAAAGGTACGGTACTTTTTCGCACACTAAAGTGTACGCTACAGATGGACGCTACATTATTACACATGGTAGAATTAATTGATATTTATAAAAAATTTCCTTTGATGGAAAATTATGCTGTTGATAATATCTCTTTTTCTTTGAGGAAAGGCGAAACATTGGCTCTTTTGGGAGAAAGTGGAAGTGGAAAAACTACACTTTTACGAATGATAGCAGGATTAGAAAAACCGACAAAAGGTTCAATCACTTTGCAAAACAAAATAGTTTTTAACAAAGAAGATAATATTACTAATTCTATTTTTATAAGACCTGAAAAGCGAAATGTAGGTTTATTTTTTCAACATTATGCACTCTTTCCTCATCTTGCTGTCTTTGAAAATATCGCTTATGGATTGAATAGCAAACTCTATAACAAATCACAGAAAAAGGAACGAGTAGAAGAAATGTTATCGCTTGTAGAACTTCCAAATTATGAAAAACGATTTCCTCATGAGCTTTCTGGAGGGCAGCAACAGCGAATTGCGTTGGCTCGTGCGCTTGCTCCCAAACCAGAACTTTTACTTTTAGATGAGCCTTTTTCTAATCTTGATGAACAACTAAAGGGAGAAGTTAGGCAGCAAATAAAAGCTATTTTAAAAAAAACACAGACCACAACTATTTTGGTTACACACGATTTGCAAGACGCTCTTTCGCTGGCTGATAACCTCGCCGTTATGCGAAATGGAAAAATAGAACAGTTTGATAGTCCACAAAAATTATATCAAAATCCGAATACCGAATATGTAGCTACACTTTTTGGAGAAATTCAAGAGATAGATTCTACTATTAATTCTGATAATCAAAAAAATTATACTCGTCCAGAATGGATTGAAATTGTTGATGCAGAAAAAGATTATTCCTCAACTGATACAGAAACTATAAAAATAGAAGAAATAAACTTTTATGGGAATAGTTATAAAATAGAAGGAAGGAATAATCAAAATCAAATTTTCAAAATTCATACAAATACCTATCACGATTTTGAAAAAGGCGATAAATTACAGATTAAAATAAAAAAGACTTTTTTGTTAGAATAAAATTGTAATTTGATTTTTTGAAAATTTTCACAACTTTACTTTGCTTCTCACTCTAAAGAGCAATGCTGTTAAGCTAAGGACTGTGTGAATGTCGCTCGTGGGACACGAGCAACGGTAGTTTTTATTATTTTACAATTAAAACTAAAGTTTATTATTTTATTGTTATTGTTAGAACAATTTTTAGAATAAAAATTAACTTTGCCGTTGCTCGTATCCTTACGAGCGACATGAAAACTCTTAGCTTAATAGCATTGCTCTAAAGAGTGAGTTACATAAATACACTTATACTATGAAAAAATACTTATTTCTATTTTATATTTTATTATTTACTTTCTTTATTTTTTCTTGTCAGACGGCAAAGAAAGTGGAAGAGGCTGAAGAAAGTCAAATCGAAAAACAAGCTCAATTACTACAAAATCAAAAACAGGATTCTCTGCAAATTGCTTTTTGTGAGTGTTTGCTAGATAGTGTAAATAACGAACAAAAACTTGAAACGATTGATAATTTTATTTCTCAAAATATTGATATAAATCGCCCTTGCAGTCTTGAAGAAGAATTACCTTCTAATGTTGCCGAAACAGCTCTTATTAATATGGGAGTTTCTGTAAGTAACAGAATTCTGCGTACAAAATTTAAGAAAAAATCATCTACATCAAAAACAATTCTTAAAAGTTATCCTATTTTGATGCTCTTTAGTGAAGATACAAGTATGATTCGGCAGCTTGTTAGTCGTGGTGCAAATTTGAATATCAAAACAACACAAGTGTTTTCACTTCCAGAATATTATGTCAATCAAAATAAGTTGGAACTGCTAAAATTTGCTTTGAGTTTAGGTGCAAAATCAGAAGAAATAGAAATTTTTACGGCTAATGAAAAAACACTTGATTTTTTGATTCAAAATGGTGCAGATAAAAATAATATTGATAAAATTACTTTATTCGAAAAGGATAATTATGAAGAGTTAGCAAAAAAATATGAAATTGATTTAAGCAAAACGACATGTAAAGAGTTCAATAAAATTGTGAAAGTAACTCAGTTTCAACGAATTAATTTTGAGAGAACAAAATGGCTTTTGGAAAACAAAATTGATGTTTCGTGTATAAATGGAAGTTTTTTGGAAGATATAATTGATGAAAATTTTGATGGACGAATTTTTAGTACTCGTGGTAAGAAAAAACCAAATCAACACACCAGAAAAGAGTGGATAGAACTATTAGAAAACTATCCTGTAAATTGGAATCAATGTCTTTCTTTTGGAAAAAATCCTTTGATTGTTGCGATAGAAAAACACGATATTGAGCTTATAGAAAGCATAATAAAACAAAAGGCAGATCCAAATTTTGCTTGTGAGTTTGCTGGAAAACGAAAAACAGCTAAGGATATGATAGACAAAAAGATACAACAAAAACAAGAAAATGAAACCCGAAAGAAAGAGGATAAAAAAAGAAAAATACACTAAAAAAGATGATCAAACTCATACCTCTTATATGAAAAAGCTAAATGAGATTAAGACTTTATTAGAAAAAAAATAGTTTTATTATTCAGCATTTATTGCTACGATTTGAGTACACTATCAATTTTTTTGATAGCTTCTTGCAAACGTTTTTCATTCAGTTCTACAATTTCTGAATACTTTATTTTTCTTATTTCTAACTCTTCTTTCATCTTTTTATAAAAAAACTGTCTTCCCTCATCACTTTCTCTTTGTTTATCAAACTCCCATTTTGTATTTGGATTTAGTAATAAATAATGCGAATAATTTTGATTCTGAACAGCTTTTTCCAACCAAAAAGGAACTTGTTTGTAAATATATTTTGAATAAATAAGTGTAGTTAATAGATTTGTGTCTAATAAATAAAAGCAATGATTATGAGAAATAGCAAGTTTTTTCGTTTGATTTTCACTACAAAGTTGTCCGATTGCAATCGGCTCAACATCTTGAAAAGTAAGCGAATTTGTATCTTCGTACTCTAAATAGTTCATCTTTGCATTTAGATATAATCTTGAAAATTCTGGATTGGAGAAAACGTCGTAATGACTCTCAAGTTCTTGTGTTAAAGTAGATTTTCCAGAAGATTCTGCTCCAAAAACAACTATACTTATAGGCTTTTCGTTAGTAAGTATAGTATTTTTTGTACTTTTTTGTGGAAATTGATTATCTTTCATGTAAATTGTTAAATCTATTTTTGCTTTATTGAGATTAATCGAATAAAACTCAAAGTAAAAATAGTAAATTATGTTTATGGATTTTTCTCAAAAAAACATCTTTACTTCAAAGAATTATTTAAAAGAAAAAATCAAATTAACTAAAAAGCCAAACTTATAGTATTCACTTATTGTATTTGTTTGCTCCTTAGCCATTCACTAAATAAAACTATAAATCTACGTCTTATGCAGTATTATTTTTCAAACCATTTTTCAAAAAACTTATATCAAAGTAAGGTATTCGTTTTTTCATTTTTTGTGCTTTTTGTGCTAACTTCTTCTCAAAGTTGGGCAATATCGCCTATCATTTCTCCTTTAGATACAACTCTAATTATCGAAAAAGATATTTATCCAAAAATAGTAGATAGACAAGAACGACTTATTGAAGGTAAAAAATATGTTTTTGCTACCGTTAATGAACGTAAAGGAATGGTTGCGCTTTCAGGTAATTTTTTGAGTGAAATGGCTCGTGCTGCTGGCGTAGAAGTTACTGATTTTTTGGATTGGAACGATATGAAACCTACTGACCCCGTCAAAACAGGTCAAGTATATTATCTTCAAGAAAAGGGAAACCGAGCTAAAGATGTAGCTACACACGTACTAATGGATAAAGAAACGCTTTGGGATGTTTCTCAAAAATATGCAATGCGTTATAAATATTTGTTGAAGTATAATCGTTTGGACGATGATGATAAGGTAAAAGTAGGTCGTGTATTATGGATTCAGACCAAAAGACCAAAACGCATTCCTGTTGAAGTAAGAGATGTAACGCCAATTGTTGCCAATTTTGATGATAACGAAACAGAAGAAGAAGCTGCTGATCCAGAACTTATGGCAGAATGGGAAGAACTCAAAAAAACAGAGTTGGCAGGAATGGACAAAAACAAAGATGATAAAAATACAGATAAGAAAACAACCACAGTTGTAAAAACAGATAATTCTGATAAAACTCAACAAGGTTCTTTTGCCGAATTTGAAGATGAAACAGAAGGTGTTATTATTACAGAAAAAAAAGATACAAACAAAGATGTAATTACTACCAACACAGTAAAATACCATACTGTAGCCGAAGCAGAAAGTTTGTACGATATTTCTAAGAAGTATAATGTTGTCATGACAAAACTAAAAGAATGGAATAATTTAGCAGATTACACTACTTATACAGGTCAGAAAATTATTGTCAGTCAGCCAAACAAAATGTATGATGCAGCATTAGTTACCGAAAAAAAAGAAGACAACAAACAGACCACTACAACAAATTCAGACAAAAAAGTAGTTGTGAAGCAAAATGCAAATGGTGATTTTGTTTCTTTTATAGACTCTTCTGGTATTCTTTTGCCTATTCCTCAACAAGATTTTCGTCCTATTCAACCAAATCTTAATTCTGGCGACAAAAATTATCACATTGTAGAGCAAGATGAAACGCTTTGGTCAATTGCAAGAAAGTATAATCTAAGCCCAAAAAATCTTATTCTTTGGAATGGATTTGTTACAGGAGATAATATTGATATAGGTGATAAGATTATTCTTAATTCTGCGCTGGCAGTTGCACCAGGTTCTAGAGTTGAAACGATTAAAAATAATACTAGTTCTGGTAGTTCTACAAGTACAAATAATACAACAGAAGGAACAAAATTTCAAGACCCTGCTCTTATTGACCCTGCTACTAGTAATGGAGTAAATAATGGACAGTCAGGTGCGAATACGCCTAATACAGATCAAAAAAGCGCATCTGGATATACTCGTGAGTATATTATATCAAATGGAGGAAATCCTGATAAAGCAGGAACAAAAGGATATGATGCAATGGGATTTGAAGTTACATTGATTGATGCAGATACAATAAAAACAAAAACTGTCGAAACAGAAACGAAAGCGCAGATGTATGTAGTACAACCGAAAGATATGTTGGGAAAAATTGCTCAAAAATATGGTACAACAACAAAAGAAATGATGGTCTGGAATCCAAAAATTCCTGCGAATGGTATAATAAATATTGGAGATACGCTTTTCGTTTCGCAACCAAAGAAAACTATCACTGTCGTGGAAAATACACAACAAACGGCAACTATTTATCCGTTCGATTATTATGGTGCAGGTTTTCATGCCGTTCAGGCAAACGAAACTACGTATGCTTTAAGTGAAAAATATGGAGTTCCAGTAGCTAAAATTCGTTCTTGGAATAATATCTTTGAGGATGATCTTCCTGTTGGAAAGAAAATGATTATTAGTGAAGGAGCTTTAAAAATGGCGAATAGTAACAAAGTTGTTACGCCAAACCAACAAGAAAGTACAAATCCGACGGCACAAGTAAATTATTCGTATCACAGCGTAGCAAAAGGAGAAACGCTTTTTTCTATTGCTCAAAAATACAATCTTTCAACAGCACAACTTAGAGAATGGAATAATCGTCAGGGAGATTTGGTGTATGAAAATGAGAAATTGATTATTGGAATAAAATAATTTGTTTGTTTTAAGATTAATAGCTTTCATTTTTTGATAAATGAGAGCTATTTTTTATTCTTTTAATTTGATAAATCAAATTGCTACAGTTAAATAAATCAACATAAATCAAAAAAAATACGTATTTTTGAAACTTATATCTAGAAAAAGACTTTTGTAGATTATATAATTTTATAAAAAACCTAAGGGTTTAGAGTGAACATAGCCATTATTTATGCAACCATTACTTAGCGAACAAGAAATTCTGCGTCGTCAGAAAAGAGAACAACTTATACAATTAGGAATAGAACCTTATCCTGCTGCACTCTATAATTATACACATACAACCAAACAGATTCACAACCGTTTTCCAGATGAAAAACCAGAAGGAGAGGAAAATTTTGATAATTTTAAGGAAATTTCGCTTGCAGGTCGTCTGATGACACACCGTGTGCAAGGTTCGGCAGCTTTTGCAGAAATTGAAGATTCAACAGGTCGTTTGCAAGTTTATTTTCGTAGAGATGATATTTGCCCTAATGAAGACAAAACGATGTACAATACCGTTTTCAAAAAATTGTTAGACATTGGAGATATTATTGGCGTGAAAGGATATGTCTTTCGCACCAATGTAGGCGAAATTACGCTTCACGCAACTCAGTTTACTGTTCTTACAAAATCACTTCATCCTCTTCCTATCGTAAAACGAGTAGAAAATGAAGATGGAACAGTTACTACGTATGATGCTTTTACCGATTCGGAACAGCGTTATCGTCAGCGTTATGTCGATATGATTGTCAATCCAGAAGTACGAGAAGTGTTTAAAAAGCGTTCGCAGTTAATGAACGTTATGCGAGAATATCTTAATGATAAAGATTATTTGGAAGTAGAAACGCCAATTTTGCAACCGATTTATGGAGGTGCAGCAGCTCGTCCCTTCAAAACGCATCACAATACTTTAGATATGACACTTTATTTGCGTATTGCAAACGAACTTTATCTAAAAAGACTTATTGTAGGTGGTTATGACGGTGTGTATGAGTTTTCGAAGGATTTTAGAAATGAAGGAATGAGCCGTTTTCATAATCCAGAATTTACTCAAATTGAATTGTATGTAGCCTATAAAGATTACGAATGGATGATGGATTTGGTAGAGGAAATGGTAGAAAAAATTGCGCTAAAACTTCATAATTCGACAGAAGTAAAGGTAGGAGAAAATACGATTAATTTTGCTCGTCCTTGGAAACGTTATACCATGTATGAAGCCATTGAGCATTTTACAAGCGTTGATATTTCTGAAATGAGTGAAGAAGAAATGCGTAAATCTGCTTTACAGTTAGGCGTTCCGATTGATGATACAATGGGAAGAGGGAAACTTATTGATGAGATTTTTGGAGAACATTGTGAGCCAAAACTGATTCAGCCTACATTTATTACAGATTACCCTGTTGAGATGTCGCCACTTGCTAAGAAACACAGAACGAAAGAAGGTTTGGTAGAGCGTTTTGAAGCAGTTTGTAATGGAAAAGAAATTTGTAATGCTTTTTCTGAACTCAATGACCCAATAGACCAAAGAAAACGTTTTGAGGAACAGTTGGAACTTGGGAAGCAAGGCGATGATGAAGCAATGATTTTGGATGAAGATTTTTTGAGTGCGCTAGAATATGGAATGCCACCGACAGCAGGTTTGGGAATCGGAATTGACCGTCTTTCTATGATTATGACGAACCAAAATTCTATTCAAGATGTCTTGTTTTTTCCTCAAATGCGTCCTAAAAAACAACCGAAATATGCTTCTGAAAGTGATTACGAAGCGTTGGGAATCCGTTCGGAGCTTATTCCAATTATTCAAAAACTAGGTTTCCTTACTATCGAAGATTTGAAAGAAGCTATTCCTTCAAAATTATTTAATGATATGTGTGGAATGCGTAAGAAAATGAAACTCAAAGAAGTAAAAAATCCGACCAAAGAAGAAGTAGAAGGTTGGTTGAAATAAAAGGTAATAAAATTCAATGTCGTTGATAAGACACCAGCAATGGTAAGTAATCCTTTGTGAGTAACTTACAATGATAATTTTGTTTTTGGTTTGCTAAAAATCCTATTTAATTTTTTGAATTAAGTAGGATTTTTGTTTTATATTGTAATGATTTATTCAAACTTGTTGGTAAGACACTAACCATAGCAAGATGTTGTTTGATTATAAAAACAATAAAATTATACCTATGGTATAGATTAGCATTTGCAAAAGAAATACAAAATTTCACATTACCAAAAGTCAAACTCTTTGTCTTATAAATGAAATATCTGTATTTTAATTCTAAATTCTAAATTTATTTTGGATAATCTTCGTTCTATTTTAGATACTTTTTCGGAAGAAGAAAAAAAGGCTCTTCATGCTTTTGTGCAGCGTCAGAAAATCCGTAAAAACAGAAAAGACCTTCAACTTTTGGAACTTTTACAACAAGAAACTATCTATAACGGAAAAGAATTGTTACTAAAACTCTATCCCAAAACAAAAAATAAGGTGGCTTATCACGCACTCCGTAGAAGATTGATGCAGCATTTTATTGATTTTATTACCCTTTCCAGAAGTACAGACCAGACCATTGAGGGAACAGATATAATGGGAATAATTTCGCTTTCACATTATCTTTTTGAAGTAAACCTTGAAAATATCGCTTGGAAATACCTTAAAAAAGCAGAAAGTCAGGCACAGGAAAATGAGCAATATCACCTTTTGAATTCAATTTATAATCTCGCTTTAGCGAATACGGATAATGAATTTGCGCCTCCTTTTGAGAAGTTATTAAAATTGCGTAACCAAAATAAAATTTTTGCAGAACAAGAAGAACGAGCGCATATTGCAAATTGTATCCTAAAAAATAAATTAACAGAAGCAAAACGAGAGGGAAAAGAATTGGATTTTGATAAAATAATGAAACAGATTTTGGAAGATTGGGATTTGACAGAAGCAATTAGTGAACGTCCTCGTATTCGTTTCAATTTGCTTTCGATTGCTAGAAATGCCGTTGTGGCAAAGAAAGAGTATTACAATTTTGAGGAATATCTGCGTGTAAGTTATGAGGAACTTTCAAAAAACACAATGATTTCGGAAAAGAATCAGTATTATAGATTATCACTCCTTTATATGTTAGCCCACGTTTTGTATAGAAACAAAAAATTTAAGGAATCACTAAACTATCTTGACCAGTTTAAAAGTATTTTAGAATCTTCTACCAAAAGTTTGAAAAAGCTACAAATCTTCTTTTTACTCAAAATTCACGCTTCTTACGGCTGCAAACTTAGCTTTTACAGACGATAGAGAAAAAGCAATTCAGTTATTAGAAAATCTACTAAAGAAAAGTAAATCCATTCTTTCTACAAATGATATTCTCAACACACATCTAAATCTTGTTTTTTATCACTTTCAAAAAGGTAATTTCAAACAAGCTAATAAAGTGTTATTAGATTTTGGACATTCTGATGCGTGGATAGAGAAAAAAATGGGTAAAGAATGGGTCGTCAGGAAGTGGCTTATAGAATCAGTCTTGCAATTCGAACTCAAAAACGATGATATTGCACGAAAAATGATTTCGAAAATAAAACAAAAATATGCTTCTATTTTAGGACAGTCCAACAATCAGAATAGCAAACCCTTTATGAATTTGTTGGAGGAATATATGCGTTATCCTCAACGAGTTACGAATGCCAACTTTTTAGAAAAGGTAGAAAAAGTAATCACTTTTGCAGAAACTACACAACAAGAAGATTTGCAAGAAATGGCTTTTTATGCGTGGCTAAAGTCTAAAATGGAAAAACGAAATTACTACGAAACGCTTTTGGAACTGGCAAATGACTAGGAATTAGGAATTAGGAATTAGGAATTAGGAATTAGGAATTAGGAAAAATTGCGCTCCTATTGTATTGTTTTAAATAAATCTTTGTTTTAAGAAAAATATTTCTTTTCATTGTATTCGAAATTACCAATCCCTCGTCCCTAATTCCTCGCCCCCAATAGTTCCTTTTCAATAAAAGTCGTTAATTCATCGTACCATTCTGTCCCGTATTTTCTAATAAGTGGTGTTTTCAAAAATTTATAAACAGGTACTTTTAGTTCTTTTCCTAAGCTACAAGCAGGACTACAAATTTCCCAATAGTCATAATTTACGGCATCAAAACTAGCGTATTTTGTAATTCTTATTGGGTACAAATGACACGAAATAGGTTTTTGATAATCAATTTTTCCATCTTCAAAGGCTTTTTCTATTCCACATTTTGTAATTCCTTTTTCATCGTAAGTAACGTAAGCGCACGCTGTATTTCGTTCTATAAGTGGTGTTGAAAACTCATTATCTTCATCTAAAACATATTTTCCTTTTTTCTCTATGGCTTCAATTCCTTCTTGAGTCAGAAACGGTTTTACATCTTCATAAATATCTTCTAAAATGTGGCGTTCGTCGTCTTCCAAAGGTGCGCCCATTTCGCCTTCTACACAACAAGCACCCTTACATTTGCTCAAATTACAGACAAAATCGGTAAAAGCTAAATTATCACTTACTAAAGTATTTTTTATAGGAATCATTTTTTCTCAATTACGACTTGTTTAATTAAAAATTACGGATTACGGATTTACATATGAAGACATATTTTACTTCAAAATCAATTTTTCTAAATAATGTTTTTCTATTCCAAAGAAAGATTTAAGTTCTTCAAATTCTTTTAACCTTTGAGCTTTTTTGTTTTCTGCTAAAAAACTTTCTTTCTTTGTGGCAATCAACAAAACATTTTTGGGTGTGTGTGCATCAGAAATAAACTCTACAACTTTAGTCTGATAACCACAATAATTGAGTAACAGACAGCGCATTGTATCAGTAAGCATTTCGGCTTGTCGTTCTAAGAAAATACCGTAATTTGTTAAAGGAGAAAGTTGATTTTGAGTTTTTTGATTTTCCATTTCCTTCTTTTCTATTTCTTTACGAATTTGTTTGTGGCAACAAGGCGCAACAACTATCAACTCTGCATTAGCTTCAATTCCTTTAAAAATTGCATCATCTGTTGCTGTATCACAGGCATGCAAAGCAATCAAAATATTTGCTTTTATATCATGTTTTTGTTCTGATTTAATTTGATATTCTTCTATTGTTCCTTCTACAAAACTAAGATTTTCAAAATTAGATTTTTCAGCTATTTGATTACACAACTCTACTAAATCTTTTCTAAACTCTACACCTACCGTTTTTACTTTGAGTTTCAAAACATTTTCTAAATAATCATGTAAAGCAAAAGTTAGATAGCCTTTTCCTGCTCCCATATCTGTAATATGCAATGGTTTTTGAGAAGGTAATTGCTTCAACAAAACACTCAAAATTTCGATATATTGATTGATTTGTTTATACTTATCTTGTGCATTCTTATACACTTTCCCTGTTTGGTCTGTTATTTTGAGAGCGTGAAGGTAGTTTTTCGAATTTCCTTTTTTGTCTGTTGTCTGGATAACTCGTTTTTTCTGTTTGTCGTGTGAAACAGAAATCGCTTGTTTTTGAGTAGGCTTTTGAGAATGAATAGTTGGACTTTTGCTTATATTCTTTAGATGCAAATCAAAATCGGTTGTAAATAAAATGGCTTGATTGAAAAAACCTTCTTTAACTCCTTCAGAATAATTACTAGAATATTCTTTTGTGAGAAATGTTATAACCTCTTCCATTCCTTCCTCAAAAGAATAGTTTTTAGTAATATCATTCGTTTTATGACGATACACAAAAGTCAGTTTTTCTTCCCTTTTGATAATCGTTTTGCGAATTAAAATTCTATTTAATGTTGATTTTTCTTTATGCGACATAAAATTGGAAAGCGTAATTTTGATGAAGCTATCATTTTCCAAACTTTCTTTTATCTTTTCCGTAAATTGATTGAGCATTTTATTTTTATAAATCTAAGTCATCACGTTTTAAAACTTTGTCAATAGTCTGTAAGCAGACTTTGACAATAGTTTGATTTTAGAAAAAAGACCGTACTTTGAAATGCAAACACTCTAAAGAGTGTTCTACAAAAAGACCATACTTTGAAATGCAAACACTCTAAAGAGTGTTCTACAGTTTGTCCAATTCAATGTGTCCGAAATAGTTGTACATCTTCAAAATTAAAGCAAGTGCAATCGTAATTTCGGCAGCAGCCACTACAATGATAAGAAGCACAAATAAATGTGCTTCCATGTTTTTGAAAAAGCAATGAAATTGAGCATCGAAGAAACTAATAATAGTTCGATTCCCATCAAAACCAACATCGCATTTTTTCGTGTCAAGACAATCAAAATTCCGATTCCAAATAAAATGGCTGCTACAAAAAGTATCATAAAAGAATAATTACGAATTAAAAATTACGGATGATATAAGAAATTCTATATGACTAAATCTTAGACTAACAAGTTTTAATCATGTATCAATCTTTACTAATTTAGTAGGTCATAATTCGTAATCCGTAATTCGTAATTCTTCGTTAGAAGTTAGGAGAAAGTAAATATTGAGAATAAAAATCATCAATCACTTTTACAGCTTCATCTGCCGTATCTACCAAACTAATCAAATCCAAATCTACTGCACTTACATTGGCTTCTTTTTCCAAAACGGTTGTTTTTATCCATTCCATCATTCCACCCCAAAATTCTTTTCCTACCAAAACAATAGGAAAACGAGCAATTTTTTTGGTTTGAATAAGCGTATAGGCTTCAAAAAGCTCATCTAACGTTCCCAAACCTCCCGGCATTACAATAAAACCTTGAGAGTATTTTACAAACATTACTTTACGGACAAAGAAATAATCAAAGTTGATGAGCTTGTCCAAATCAATGTAGGCATTTGCACCTTGCTCAAATGGCAAAACGATATTCAAACCTACCGATTTTCCTTTTTCCGAACGTGCGCCTTTGTTGCCTGCTTCCATAATTCCTGGTCCTCCACCTGTAATTACTCCGTAACCGTGGCGAACTAATTTGGCTGCAATTTCTTCAGTCAGTTTGTAATATTTGTGATCTGGAGGAGTACGAGCCGAACCAAAAATAGAAACACAAGGTCCTATACGAGCTAATTTTTCAAATCCTTCTACAAATTCTGCCATTACCTTAAAGATAACCCAAGAATTAGCTGATTTTATTTCACTCCAATCTCTTTTCTGGAAAGCTCTAACTAATCGTTGTTCTTCTTCTGATTTTCCTTCCAAAACATCTTCGACGGTTTTGTTTCCGTCCATATCATTCAAATCTGGCTGATGTGGTTTTTCAGCTTTTCCTTCGTTTGAAATAGATTCAGTAGTAAGTTTGCGTTTTTGAAATGGTTTGTTGTCTTGGTTTTCTTGTTCTAAATTTTCGTCGTATGGCATTATAACTTGTTTTTATTTTGATTAAATAGTTTTCGTTAAATGAGTAGTGTTACGTAGATTAAATACTCTACTATTTTTATTTTGTAGCAAGATTTTAAACAGAACGGCTAAGTTACGGAAAGTAATCTTAAAATGAAATAAGAAATAATTTGAAGAAAGAGTTTGGTTTATTTCTATCTTTAACTATAATGTAAAAATCAACTGCAATTTCTTTCAATTTTAGTATAAAACAGACAGAAAATAATTGATTTATTTAACAAAAAATCGATACTTAGTAACTTGCAAATTGTTTGAAAAAACTTCGATTTTTTTCTTAAAAAAATTCGTTCTTAACAACGTAAAATGTCAATTTTGATTTGCAAAAACGAAGATTATTTTTACTAGCTACGAAAGACAGAGTTAGAAGTAATCTAAACGTAAAAACAAAATTTTTTTGACCTTACGTAACATATTCGTAAAGATTAAGTAATACCCAAATCTACACGAAGCCGTTTAAACTATCAAGAAGGTAGATTATGCCCAAAAACTCGTTACATTGCCTTTCAAAGTTTGGTACATTCTTCAACAAAAAACCGATTTTTTTTCTCAACTTTTTTCCTCACTTTTGTTACTATCAACCACATACAACGGAAATATAATTACTAGCCTCTCTATCTTTTTGGAAGAATCATAGAAACGACAATTGCAAATGATTTTTCAAAAAAAACAACAAAAAAAGAGGGTAGTTTTTGCACCCCCAGTTTTTGATAAAGTCATTAAATGTTTTCGATTTATTTTATAGTAATTGAATGCTAAATTCACTATTAATAAATCTTGAAAATTTAATTTTAAAAAAAACGGCTAAATGGATTTTTGTCTTTAATTTTAATAATGAGTAACTGAGAGTTTTACAATAGTAGAGCTACAAATTAGATTTTGTGGTTAATTAGTAAAAAGAAATTAAGATAAATTAGGAAAAAAATTAAGACAATCAGAAATAAGTAAACAATTAAGCGTTCGTCATTTTTCCATAGCGTGTATATAACGTATATATAGTAGGGGAAAATAGAATTTCTTAAAAGAATCAATAAGAATAAAAGGCATTGTTATGTAAAATAATGATACCAAAATCTGTAATCGGATTGCCTTTTCTAATTTTGTTGATACGATTTAATAAAATTTTGAAAATTTTTACCGTGTGTGGAAATTCAGTTTTTAATTAATTATGGTATCACTTTCTCAACAAAATACGACTATCTTACCCAACTCACACTCAACAAATAGTGGAGGGTATAAGGATTGTCAGACCGTTTGGCAGCATTGTTTGGAGGTAATCAGGGCAGAAATTCCAGAGCAGAGTTTCAATACTTGGTTTCTACCTGTTCAACCTTTGCGTTTGCGCCAAAATATTTTGACGATTCAAGTACCGAGCCTCTATTTTTATGAATTTTTAGAAGAACACTATGTTCTTGTACTCCGAAAAGCGATTATCGAAGAGTTGGGCAAATACGGAAAATTAGAGTATTCTCTTCTTCCAGAAAAAAAGCAACAACCTTTGTTTGGCAATTCGCTTGACAGCAATACAGAAAATACGCAAAATCAGCAAGGTCAGTTTAGTAAGCAGAACCAACGAGCAGACAAACAAAAAAATGAAGATAATTCTCAAACTAGTTTGTTTAAGAATGAAAATTCAACACGAAAAAATACAGAATTAAATAAGGAATTAGAAAATTCTAAATCAGAAAGCATAGAAAACGAATATTCTAATTCAAAAAATTCTAACCAAAAGGATAACGATTTAGATCATCCAATTCTATTAAACGGTAGTTCGGATTATGAAACGGCTACTTCTAGAAGTCAGTTGAATCCTAATTTTACAAAAAATTCTACTCAAAAAAGTAACGAAGATAACGAAGATAACGAGGAAAAAACACAGCAGCAAAGAAAACAAGAGCGCATAGAAGCAAACGCAAATCAGTTTGTTCAGCAATCTGTTCAGAATCAAAACCAACCGTTTGAGCAAAATCGTCAGCCTCAACGCACTCAACGGCAGGTAAAACAATCTAACTTTCAAGCTCAAAATTCTTATCAAAACGTTCATCAGCTACAGCAATCTAATTCTAATTTTAGACCTGTCAAGACGACACAAGAATTGCCTCATAATCTTAATCCGAGATACAACTTTGATACTTTTGTAGAAGGCGAATGTAATAGTGTTGCTTTTGCAGCAGGTAGAGCAATTGCCAAAAATCCAGGCAGAACGAGTTTTCACCCTTTGGTTTTGTATGGTGGTGTAGGATTGGGCAAAACGCATTTGGCACATGCGATTGGCAACAAAATCTTAGAACAACACCCCGAAAAGCGAGTAGTTTATGTGTCTGCTGACCAGTTTGCAAATGATTTTATAGCTTCTGTACGTGAAAACGAAATTACACAGTTTACCGAACAGTATTATTATTTAGATGTTTTGATTGTCAATGACATTCAATTTTTGTGCGATAAGGTAAAGACACAAGAGAGTTTTTTCCATATCTTCAATCACTTGCATAGCGCAGGAAAACAAATAATAATGACTAGTGATTGTGCGCCTGCTCAAATGAGAGGTTTGCAAGAGCGACTACTTTCTCGTTTCAAATGGGGAGCAATCTTAGATTTGAAAGTTCCTGATATAGAAACCAGAAAGGCAATTATTTATACGAAATTACAAGGATATGAAACGCAGGTTTCTTTAGATGTTATTGATTTTTTGGCAAAAAGTGTAACGACTAATGTTAGAGAATTAGAGGGCGTAATTACTTCCCTTTTGGCAAAATCTTCTCTAGCAGATATGAGTATTACGTTAGACTTAGCTCGCCAAGCATTGGGAGCAGTAGTGGCACAAAGTGCAGCACACGAACTTTCAATTGATGCGATTGAGGAAATAGTGGCCGCTTTTTTTCAAGTTACTTTAGAACAATTGAAGAGCAAAACAAGAAAAAAAGAGATTGCAGTTGCTCGTCAGTTTGCGATGTACCTTACAAAAGAATATACCGATTTGCCGTTGAAAGCAATTGGTTGGCATTTTGGAAAGCGTGACCACAGTACAGTTATTCATGCGTGTAAAGTTGTTCCTATAAAAGTGGAGCAAGAAGAATCTTATAAGAAAACATTTGATGAAATTATTAAGCGAATAGAACAGCTTTAGATTTTCATATTTGATTATTTAAGAGAAAAGCCAATACAAAACTGTATTGGCTTTTTTTGTTGGTAGTTTACAAGAATTTGTTTTACAAAAAGTGAAAAGTAAGTCTTTAACCTCAATATGAGTAACATTTTCCGATTTCTACATATAAACTTGTTTTCAACAAAATAATAGTTTGCTTTTTCCATAAACTAGGGTTTGCAAACCCTAGTTTATGGAAAAAGACGATTGCACAGAATAAAATTTGGTAACTATTTGCTTGTTTAGAAATGTCACTCACATTGGAATCTACAACAAATAACAAAAATCTTTGCCGTTGTTGGTGTCGGGTGCATAACAAATTGTCGTTTTTCAATAGCAACTGCCGTTGTTGGTGTTTTAGCGTAGCGACACCAACAACATCAGAGCGACAGTTTGTTATGCACCCTTGGTGTCTTACCAACAACACATAATTTTTCATTTTTTTTTCACACCTCAAATCCTTTACGTTCTACCCTTCTATCTTTGTAGTATAGAAAGAGGGTAAAGAAGCAGTTTACTTAAAAATGCTTATTTTATCCTTTCCTATTAACTACAAATTCTTATCAACCTTAATTTTTTTAGAAGTATGAGCAAGCTACAAAGAATCGCCAAAGCTATCGAACGTGAAGCAGATTATCGCAAAGAACGTGTACTTTTATTTTGGAAAAAGAAATACAAAAATATGTGTATTGGCGTAACAGCTAATCCAGTTGCAACAAAAAGAGAACTTGGCAAACCTGCAACATGGATTTGTTGGGAAGCTACATCAGAAGAAGAAGCGCAAAAAATAGCTAATTATTTTGCTAAAAAAGGAATGCAATGGAATTATAAAGAACCTGCTCAAGCAGTTTGGAAATCGCTATATGTTTATGTAGTGTAAATAAATTTAGGTTTTAGAAGTTAGAAGTCAGAACTGAAAGTCGGCATAGCCAATTAACACAATGAAGAATCTAGAAGTTAGATTTTAGAAGTGAAGACTATTAACTGATGTTACGCAACATCAAAGTTTAGAGAAGTTTAGACCAAACCCACGAATTTATTCGTGGGAAAGTAACCACTACTTTTTACATCAATCTACTTTTCCGTTTTATTAAAAGTACTCCTTTTATTTTAGAATAGAGTAGAAACGAAGAAGGTGGTGGTAGCTTCCACCAATAAATTCGTGGGTTTCATGTTAATTACCTAACATCAGTATTAATTTACAGCAAAGTAGTATTTGCATCGCATTTACTTCTAACTTCTAAAATCTGACTTCTAAATTTATTTATTAAATACTATTAATTTGCCGTTAAAATAGAGTAAATGTGCTACGTTTATTAACTTTGCACCGTCTTTTTGGTGTACTTTTACAAGCACTAACAAACTCAGCAAAAAATTACTCTTTCCTTTTTCGATTTATATATTTATAGTTTTATGCGTTTTAGAATTTCACTTCTTTTTTATAGCTTTTCTTTGTTTTTTTTGGGTTCATTTTTTAGTTTAGCTTTTGGTCAAGACATCAAACCTCTTACTATTTCGTTGGATAGCCTAAACAAACTCAATCAATTAGAGAACAAAGCAGCTCTAGATTCTATCAATTTGGTAGAAAACGATACCACAGATCGCCCTGCTGCAAGTAGTGATTTTACGGCAATTGTAACTTATTCGGCTACCGATTCAATAAAATATGACTTCAAAACTCAAAAAATTATTCTTTATACCAATTCTGAAATTGATTATACAAATATCAATCTGAAATCAGATAATATTACCTTAGACTGGAATACAAACGAACTGACAGCTATCGGATTAGAGGATTCTTTAGGAAGGCTAACCGAAACACCCATTTTCAAGCAAGGAGAAGAAGAATATAAAGCCAAAAAAATAAGATATAATTTTGTGAGTGAACGAGCCGTCGTAACCGAAATTGTAAAAAAAGAAGGAGAAGGCTTTTTACTTTTAGAAAAGGGAAAGCGAGACTCAGAAGGAAATTTTAATGGTGTTCAGGGTTCTTACACAACCTGTACAAATACGGATCACCCTCATTTTCGTATTCGCTCGCAAAAGATAAAAGTTATAGAAAACAAACAAATTATCACAGGTCCTTTTCAGTTAGAAATAATGGACATTCCTACGCCTATCGGTTTTCCATTTGGTCTTCTACCGATTCCAAAAACTCGTAGTTCTGGAATTATTGTTCCTAGTTATGGAGAGACACAGCCTCGTGGTTTTTTCTTGCGTGATGGTGGATATTATTGGGCCATTAGCGATTATATTGACCTTACATTTTTGGGTGAGGCGTATTCAAAAGGTGTGTATGGTGCTTCTGTACGCAGTAATTATTCAAAACGATATTATTACACAGGAAATTTTGATTTTAGAGTAAATACGATTAGAGATGAAGAGAAAGGAATTAGTGAAAATAATAGTAATGATTTTCGCCTTACTTGGGCACACAATCCAAAGTCTAGAGGTTCGTCTTCCTTCTCAGCAAATGTAAATTTGATGACTGCAACTTTTAATCAGCGAAACTCATTCGATCCTAATGCCTACACACAGGCTTCCGTTTCTTCAGGAGTAAGTTATAACAAGACTTTTGTAGGAACGCCATTTGTTTTTTCTGGAAATCTTAGGCACGAACAAAATCTACAAAACAAAATAGTTAGCGTTCTGCCACAAGCCAATTTGAGTATGAACCGTATGTTTCCATTGCGAAGATTTATAAAGAATTCTCAATCTCCTTTGGCTCAGTTAGGTCTTTCGTACCGTTTGGATGGACAAGCAAAGATTTCAAATTTGCTTACCAACGCTATAAAAGGAAATTTCAAAATTCCTTCTGACCAGCGCCAAACCTCTGATACGTTAGCTTTTGATGTAGCTAATCTGCCTGAGATTTTGGAAAACTTGCAATGGGGATTGAAGCATTCTGTTCCTCTTTCTACCTCAGTTACTTTTTTGCGTTATTTCAAGATGAACCCAAGTGGAAATTTTAGTCAAGTAATTTATGGAAGCAGTAATTCGTATGAATGGACACAAAAAGATACCGTCAGAACGACTGTTAATCAAGGATTTTCACAGTTTTATTCTTACAATGCTTCTATAGATTTTACTACCACTCTTTACTCTACTTATTTGTTTAAGAATCCGAAATTTAAGGCATTGCGCCATACTATGATTCCGACAATTTCATTAAGTTATCAACCCGATTTTAGTGATCCTCGTTTTGGATTTTATCAAGAAGTACAAATTGATGAAGGAGGCAGAACGCAGCGTATTGCTCGTATGAATGGGGTTTATGGTTCGCCTTCTGCTGGCGAGTCTGGAACAGTTTCATTTTCACTTCGCAATACATTAGAAGCAAAAGTAGAGACTAAGGAAGGAAAAGATGAAAAACGAAAGCTCTTAGATAGTTTTGATTTCTCAACGGCTTACAACCTAGCAGCCGATTCCTTTAATTTAAGTAATATTGGTGTTAATTTAAGAACCTCACTATTTAAAAATAAAATTGGAATAAATGTAAGAAGTTCGTTAGACCCTTATACTTACGCTATTGATGGACGAGATTCTTTGACTGGAAAAATAAATGACCAAACAAAAATAGACCGATTCGCTTGGCAAGATGGATTTAGTTTGGGTACTATGAGTACGTTGAATATTTCCTTAAATACTTCTTTTTCAGCAGATGGTTTTGCTAGTGATAATGAAGAGGAAGCAAGTAGTCAAGCTATTTCGCAAGCTGATGTAGATTTTATCAATCAAAATAGAGATTTGTACGTTGATTTTAAAGTTCCTTGGACAGTAAGTATAGCTTACAACTGGAATTATAATAGAATTGGATTAATTGAAGGTAATGCAAGTCAGAATCTATCATTTAATGGAGATGTAAGCGTTACACCAAAATGGAAAGTAGGCTATAATGCAAGTTATGATTTGGAGCAAAACCTGTTTTCAGATGCCACCTTCAATATTCATAGAGATTTGCATTGTTGGGAACTGCGTGTCAGTTGGACACCTGTAGGCTTTCGTCGTGGATATTCTCTTGATTTACGTGTAAAATCTAGTCTTCTGCAAGATTTGAAACTCAATCGTAGAAATAATTGGAGAGACAGAAGGTAAAACCAATTTAGAATTCTGAATTTAGATTTTAGAAGTGAATAAAATAAAACCAACTTAGAAGTCTGAATCTAGATTTTAGAAGTGAATAAAATTGAAATTAATGAAAACCTTATTTTTAAAAAAGAAGTTATCAATTTATCAAGAAGGTAAAATTACATTCTAAAATCTAAATTTGTATTCGCATTTAATTCATAATTCTAAAATCTAAATTTATTCATGTTTTCTCTCTGGCAAATTATTTTAATTAGCATTTTTACAGCTACTTGTATGGAAGGCGTGGCGTGGTTTACACACAAATATATTATGCACGGTTTTTTGTGGTTTTTGCATAAATCTCATCACAGTAATCACACTCATACATTGGAAGTCAATGATATTTTTGCAGTTATTTTTTCTATTCAGGCAATGGTTATGATAATGATAGGAATTGCTTACCCAGAATGGAATATTTTGTTAGCTTTGGGTGCTGGTATTACACTTTATGGAGTATTATACGCCGTTTTCCATGATATACTGACACACAATAGGCTTCCATTTTTGAAGATAAATATCAAAAATAAATATTTAAAACGTATCGTCAGAGCGCACGGTATTCATCATCGTTCGCACAAAAAAGAAGATTCAGAAGCATTTGGTTTTTTGTATGCACCAAAAAAATATGATAGGAATAAATAGGTTATTGATTTTACCTTTTTTTAGTCAAAATCCATTCTATAGCTTTATTTGTATCTGTAAAATAACTTAACTGATAAGAATAGTCCATTTTTTTGGTTGCCATAACTGCCGTTTTTATATTTATTCTGTGTGTAGCACTTTGAGGAGGAATTACTCCTACTATCAATTCTTTGTTTAATTCTCTAAAACAACGAGGTAGAAAAACGGTAATTTGCCAAGTTCTGGCGTGCAAACAATCAGTTTTATATTCTGACAAGTCATATATCCAATATCTACAGTTATACTTTTTGGCTTCTTTGAGTATATTTAAAAAATAGTTTTTATATTCTTCAAAAATCATTTTACCTTTCATTTTGAAAACCAAAATATCATTTTCATTATTATATTCAATTGTACTTAAATTTGGAATAGGAAACATAGACATATTTTTGAGCAGTTCTGTTAGTCGGTAATAAATTGTGTTTTGACAAATAACAATGCAAATTTGGGTACATTTTGAAGATAGAAATAAACTTTTATAATTAACTAGATTAATCAATATAAAAAACAGTTGATTTTTACTGTATTATTTATTGAAACGTTCTAATTAGTTAATTCACTTGCAAAACAAAAATGATATTAAACAAAATAATAGTCTGATTTAATCAAATTTATTGCAATAATATTTTGTTTTATAAACCAAGGTTGATTTTATTTATAATTAATCAAATTTAATATTGCCTAAATACAATTTTTACTTACAAGTGAAGATAATATATTGATTTTGTAGTTTTGTTAGATGAATTTGTCTTGATTGGTTTGGTAAGTAGTGATGCAAAATTAAATATATGTATTAAACATTATCACGGTTATTTACAGTTCTGAACAATAGATTATGTAAAATGTAAAACAGTCTTATTTTTCCATAGCACTAGGTTTGCAAACCTAGTGCTATGGAAAAATGACATTAATAAATCAACCGTGATAACCTTTATTGTCTTGAAATGAATTTTCAAACACAGAGTTACAGAGAATGAACAGCATAGCTAAAATACAGTTTTTAAAACACACTATTTTTATAATTTAGGTGTACATAATTCTGCTCAGTTACTTACTTTATTAAAATGGTATACATTACAAATTTAGTAATTTTGTTTCTTAGACAATAACTTTTTACTTTAGTAAACTCATTTTCATTCTTCTATTCCAAATTATTTTCAATTTTTTCAATTTCCTAAAATGATAGCAATCGTTGGCGCAGGTATTTCAGGACTTTCTATAGCTTGGCATTTACATCAAAAAAATATTCCCTATCAAATTTTTGAATCTAGCAGCGAAGTAGGAGGATATTTGAAGACTCTACAAATGGGGAAAAACAAGGCTTATTTGTTTGAAAAAGGTGCAAATTCATTATTGATGGATGATGAGATTTTTGATTTTATTAGAAATGCAGGTTTTGCAAACGAAATTATTTATGCCAACAAAGTGAGTAAAAGTCGTTTTATTGTGCGTAATGGAAAACCGAAGAAATTACCCTCGTCTCCACAAGGATTATTATTCGGTTCTTTTTTCTCTACCAAAACGAAAGCAAAATTCTTCAAAGAATTGTATTCTAAAAAAGAAGAATTAGCTCAAGATATTAGTGTAGGAGAATTTATGGAAAATCATTTTGGGAAAGAAGTAGTAGATTATGCCGTAAGTCCTTTTGTTACAGGAATTTATGCAGCCGATGCTTATCAGCTTTTACTAAAATATACATTTCCTATCCTAACAGAATATTCTCAAAACTATGGTTCGATACTAAAAGGATTTATCAAAAATAAGTCTGGAAGCAGAAAACAATCTGTTTCTTTCAAAAATGGAATGCAATCTTTTACCAAACATTTAGCCAAAGAGTTGAACGTTCAATATAATCATACTGTCATTTCACTCAAAAATAGTGATTTTATAGAACGAAAAAATAGACGTTGGATTTTGGAGATTGAAAGTGAAAAACGAGGTAGAAAAGAAATTGAAGCTTTAGAATTTGACAAAATATTCTTGACGACTCCTCCTTCTGTATGCGCTAATTTTTTAGAACCTCATTTCGAAAAACTCGCCCTTACTATTAGAGATATTCATTATCCAAGTATGTGTTTGATTCATAGTGTTTTCAAAAAGAAAGATGTAGATTTTGATTTAGATGGTTTTGGAGCATTACACCCAAAGGTGGAAGGACTTTTTTCAGCAGGAACAATTTGGAGCAGTAGTGTTTTCGAAGGGCGCAGTCCAAAAGATGAGGTTTTGTTTACTGGTTTTGTAGGGGGAAGGCAATGGCAAGAAAATACAGAATTACCAAAACAAGAAATTTTGAGAAGACATACCGAAGAACTCAAAAAGATTTATGGAATAAAAAACGAGCCTATTATTCAGCAATTTACAAAATGGGATAAATCAGTTCCTCAATATGATGAGCAACTTTTGAAAGTAGAAAGACAATTAAAACGGCTCAAAAAATCAGATATTTATATTTGTGCAAATTGGTTTGGTGGTGTTTCGGTAAGTGATTGTATCAAAAAAGGACGAGATTTAGCATTACAATTCATTGCTGATTCTAATCTTTGATATTTTGAATAAAATACAGCAAGTTATTATGATCAAGAATTGGGAAGATTTATAGGATTTTGAATATAGACAAACACGAAATACTTTTTCTTCAAATTATGAATACATATATTTTACATTCAGATTTACACAAAGAATTACTCGCTCAAAACAGAATTGACCCAATTACTGGAGATACTATTTTAGAAGGAGATGAAGTAGTTTTTTGTGCTGGCTGTAAGTCTATTTTCTTAAAAGATACGTGGGAATATTTAGGTAAAAAACATTGTAATCAAATTCGAACACTTAGAAGCATTCCCTCTACTTCTATAAAAATGAAGTTAGGGAGTGATATTTTGTATTATCAACCAGCTAATACAATAAAAGCGATAGACCTCGAAATTACTCCCTACATGAAAGGTTGGGTTTACAAAGAAAATGATACAGGCAGATTTCATAATCGTTTGTTTGGCGAAAAAGAATTTAGCTTTAAAGCTTGGTTTTATGTTTTGTCTTTTATGTCATTTTTAATTTCAAATTTTATTATTCAAGATAGCCTCTTTTTTTTATTGTCTATTACTTTCACTTTTGGAGCATATCCATTCCTCAAAAGCTTAAAAAGAGAAGAGTATAAAAAGAGTTTGACTAGTAAATATAAAGATATTCAAACACAATCATTTATAATCAAACCTAATGGCATTTCGGTTTGTTCTGCTTACGGCATAAAAGAGGTTTTTCTTCACTCAAACAATTTGAAAGCAATTACTTTTTGTGATTTAGGACTTTTTTTCAAAACAGAAATTATCTTCGAATATGGAACAGGACAAACCATAAACGTTCCGATAGAAAAAGGTAGAATAGATTACAACCTTGACAATTTTCTGAATGCTTTAGCCAGATTGAGTCAAGGTCTTGATTTTCCTATCACTCTTTACATAAAAGACAAAGAAAATATAGAAAAAGCTAATCAATTTATTGAAGAAAAAAATGCAAAATTCACAATAGAAACTAGAGATGAATATTTAAAAGAAAAATATGAATACCTTTACAATTACAAAGAAAAAATTCAAAAATTACTCTCATAAAAAAACAATTAGTGAAATCAAGATTACGTACTAGCAAAAAATCAGTTTTACCTCTTTTATTATTTTTATTCTCATTTTTGAGTTTGGTAGTTTTTTCGTGTGTAAGCCCTAAAAAATACAAAGCCAAAGTAGCCGAAGTAGAGAAAAAAGAACAAGAAAACGAACGCATAAAAAGACAATTTTATGAAGCTCAAAATCTCTTACTTCAAAGCTCGGACTCTCTAAAAAACGTAATTTTTTCACTCCAAACCAAAGATTATCAATTAGATAGTCTTCAAAAATTAGCAAAAAAAACAGTAGATAAAAATAACTTATTAAACAAGGAATTGCAGCAAAAGGAAAGAGAATTAACAACGAAAGAAAACGAAATTTTGGGTAAGGAAAAAAACATTTCTATACTAAAGAACAAACAATATCAACGTCAAAAACAATCTAATGATTTACAGAAGTCTATCAAAACAGCTTTTAGTTCGCTCAATAAAGAATCTTTTTCTGTAAAAGAAAAATCGGGTCGTTTGTATATTTCACTTTCCAACAAATTATTGTTTGAAAACGGCAAGCATTGATATTAATTCGGAAGGAAAAAAAGCACTCCAAAAATTAGCAGCTTTACTCAAAAATAATGCCTCTGGACTAGATATTTGGGTAGAAGGACATACTGATAATATGCCCGTAACAGGTGCAGAATTACCTTTCAAAGACAATTGGCAGCTTAGTGCTTTGCGTGCTTCTGTAGTAACGAAAATTTTGGTAGAAAATGGAGTTTCTTCTCAAAGTATTGTCGCAGCAGGACATGGCGAATATTTGCCTATTTCAAGCAATGCCACACCAGAAGGAAAAAGCGAAAATAGAAGAATTGAAATTGTACTTTTACCTAAATTAGATGAAATTTTTGAGCTAATTGGGAAATAAGTAGGGAAGTAGACCTCGCCGTTGCATTTGTCTTTAGTTTCGGCTTATCGTTACGATGACCAACAACAGATATACACGTATAATTTACGAACTTACTACTGAAAACTAAAACTAAAAAAATACTTTATCTTAAAATTTATCAGAAGCAAAAGCACATTTATACAATAAAAACCAATTAAAATTTAATTCTTTCTCAAAAATTTCTGAACTTTACAGATTAATGTAAATAAATGAAATTAACTGGTTACTACTTACTGGTAACTGATAACTGATTATATGCTTAGCAAAACCTATCAACCCACCGAAATAGAAAATAAGTGGTATCAATACTGGCTTGAAAACAAGTTTTTTGAAGCACATGTTCCAAAAGAAGACGAAAAAGGGAATACTCCAAAAAAAGAATCGTTTACCATCGTCATTCCTCCACCGAATGTTACAGGTGTCCTTCATATGGGACACATGCTCAACAATACCATTCAAGATATTTTGGTGCGTCGTGCCAGAATGCAAGGTTTTGAGGCTCTTTGGGTACCAGGGACTGACCACGCATCTATCGCTACGGAGGCTAAAGTAGTTCGTTTGCTTCGTGAACAAGGAATTAAAAAATCTGACCTTAAAAGAGAAGAATTTTTGAATCATGCCTACAAATGGAAAGACAAATATGGAGGGATAATTCTTGAACAATTAAAAAAATTAGGTGCAAGTTGTGATTGGACTCGTACAGGTTTTACGATGGACGAAGGCTATTACAAAGCCGTTATTCGTGTCTTCGTTGATATGTACAAAAAAGGCTACATTTATCGCAGCAACAGAATGGTAAATTGGGATTGTGAAGCACAAACTACCATTTCGAATGAAGAAATAATTTATAAAGAAGAAGGCGAAAAAGCGTTTTTGTACCATACAAAGTACGAATTAGAAGACGGTGGAACAATTACTATCGCCACGCAAAGACCAGAAACGATAATGGGAGATGTTGCCATTGCCGTAAATCCAACCGATGAGCGTTTCAAAAAATTGATAGGTAAAAATGCAATCGTTCCTTTTATTGGTCGCAAAATTCCAATTATTGCAGATGAATATGTAGAGAAAGATTTTGGAACAGGGATGCTAAAAGTTACGCCAGCACACGACCCAAATGATTATGAAATCGGACAACGCCACAACCTTCCAATTATTGATACAATTAATGATGACGGAACATTAAATGAAAAGTGTGAGATGCCAGAAATGGTAGGAAAAGACCGTTTTGAGGTTCGTAAATTAATCACTAAAAAATTAGAAGAAGCAGGTTTATTAATTGAAAAAGAAGAAGTTGTTTCAAGAATTGGTCGTTCGGAACGTACAGGAAGCGTTGTTGAGCCAAAATTATCGTTACAATGGTTTATCAAAATGAAAGATATTTCTGAAACGGCTTTAGAAGTGGTTGAGAAAGATGAAATCGTTTTACATCCTGCAAAATTCAAAAATACATACCGTCATTGGATGGAAAATGTAAGAGATTGGTGTATTTCTCGTCAGCTTTGGTGGGGACATCAAATTCCTGCTTATTTTTATGGAGAAAATGATGATGATTTTGTTGTAGCTGAGACTAAGGAAGAAGCAATCCAATTAATCAAAGAAAAAACAGGAAAAACAGTTAATGAAAACGACATTCGTCAAGACGATGATGTTTTGGATACGTGGGCATCTTCTTGGCTTTGGCCCATTGCTGTTTTTGACGGATTTAATGATGAATGTTTTGACAAAGAAACTGGAAAAATTGATTTATCTAAAAATAAGGAATTAGACTTTTTCTATCCTACGCAGGTTTTGGTTACTGCTCCCGAAATTCTTTTCTTTTGGGTAGCCAGAATGATTATTGCAGGATACGAATATACAGGAAAACGACCATTCAAAGACGTTTATCTGACAGGAATTGTAAGAGATAAACAAGGTAGAAAAATGTCTAAATCGTTAGGAAATTCTCCTGACCCTTTAGATTTAATTGAAAAGTATGGTGCTGATGGAGTTCGTGTAGGAATGCTTTTTTCTTCTCCAGCAGGAAATGATTTGCCTTTTGATGAGAAATTATGTGAGCAAGGAAGTAAATTTTCTAATAAAATATGGAATGCTTTACTACTCTTAAAATCGCTTGAACAGTCGAATGAATCAATGCCAGAAGGAAATGAGGTTGCCATAAAGTGGTTTGAAGCAAAACTAAACCAGTCTTTAACAGAAATTGAAAATAATTACAAAGAATACCGTATTTCTGATGCGCTGCTGGGAGTTTATAAATTGTTTTGGACAGAGTTCTGTTCTAATTATTTAGAAATGGTAAAACCAGTTTATGGTTTGCCAATAGATAAGGGAACATACAAACAAACGATTGAGTTTTTTGAAGTATTGATGAAAATTCTACATCCTTTTATGCCATTTATTACAGAAGAAATTTGGCATTTATTAAAAGAAAGAGGAGGAAAAGAAGCGATTATAGTTGCAGAATATCCAAAAGTAAAAGATTTAGATGCTGCTATTTTAGCGAAAACAGAACAGATTTTTGATATTGTTTCACAAGTTGGAAAGGTAAGGAATGCTAAAAATATTCCACCAAAAGAAAAGCTAGATTTATTTATAAAAACGGCTGACTTAAATTTTTACGATGAATTTATTTCATTAATTCAAAAATTAGCAGGTGTAGATAAAATTACTTTTACCGATGATAAGCCAAATCCAGCGATGAGTTTTGTAGTAAAGGGAGATGAATTTTCTATTCCAATCCAGATTGATGTAGAAGAAGAACGCCAAAATTTGCAGAAGGAAATCAAATATGCAAAAGGATTTTTAATGAGTGTTGATAAAAAACTATCCAATGAGCGTTTTGTAAACAATGCAAAACCTAATATTATCGAAAAAGAACGCCAAAAGAAAGCTGATGCAGAAGCTAAAATTAAGGCTTTGGAAGAGGCTTTAGAAAGTTTGTAAAATTTTTATCTTAATTCTAAATCTCTGTAGTTTCATTCTGTGGTTACAGAGATTTTTTCTAATCAAACTCAACATTCCTGTAAATATCCGAAATAGCAATTTTACATTTTTCTACTTGTATAGATTCATTTTCTGGCTTGTACTTTTTGATTACCCATTCTTTATCTTTATTTTTTGAGTAAATGGTAATGTCTTTTTTCAAACTATCCACCAAAATATATTGTTTTAATCCTTTTAATTCTAAATAACAATCTCGTTTTATTACTTGATCTCTGTGTCTGGTAGATTTTGAAAGTACTTCTACAATGACAGTTGGATTGAGAAGAGCGTCCAAACCATTTTTGGCTTTTCTTTCTACTTGTCTTTTTTCACAAGCAACCATTACATCAGGATAAACAAATATATCACAATGTTTTAGCTTCAAAAGCATATCGCTAGGATAAACGATACAGTTTTTTTCAATTACACAATTTCCCAAAACTCGTATAAGATTACTAACAATAATATTATGTTCGTCCTGCGCTCCTGCCATTGCAACAACTTTTCCTTTGTAATATTCACTTTTAAATTCTGCTTTCAGTTCTTGAATCAAATATTCTTCTTCTGTAAGATAGACTGGTAATTCTTGCTGTTGTGTTCCCATGGTTCTTGTTTTGTGTTTGTAATTTTCTATACCTATTTATTAAGATACGTAAAATAATTAGTTTTAGATAAAAATACAATGTTCTTTTTTCGTTAAATGAATTTCAACCTATTTATCTTCTAATAATTTTTCTTTGATAATACTATCAGCAAACCATACGAATAAACCATAAATAATTAATAAAATAGGATAAGTAAGTATCGCCAAAAACGTATAACCGTGATAACTCCCAGCATGTTTTCCTATTACAGCATCAATTAAATCAAAAGAATTTAGGTAAAATAGTAACAATAAAAAAGGAACGATGATACTTGTCAGAATTAATGTAATAGAATACTTTTTGCTTGGCTTTTTCTTTCTGTATACTTTTATGAGTAAAATATGAAAACTAAAAATAAATAGTGCTAAAATAATTGTAAGTCCTAAAGGTTGGATAAAAATAAGAATATTAGCTAAAAAATTTACCTTCGGAACATAACTAAAAATCAAATATTCGGCTGGCAATTTATCGAAGCTCCATGTATTTTTGGCTTGTATCTTTTGTTCGTTTGGTTTACCAATATTAGCCCTAATTTGTTTCATTTCTTCTTCTTGTTCTAATATTACTTCCAAAGTTCCGAAAGATTTCCAGTATTTTGCAGGAGTAAGCGAGTAATGAAAACTATATTCTGTTACCCAATTATGAAAATCTTCCCAAGGTTCTGCATTATATTCTACTCTTATTTTATGAGTTCCTTTGCTTATATCAGTTTCAAAATATTTTAAATCTTTCATTTTATACAAATGATTTTCGTTTTTGTCCCAACTAATAACAATCCTGTCTATACTATCATAGGTATTTTCTTTATCAAAAATATCGGAAAAATTATCGAAAGGAGAATCGTCTATTTTAGTATATTCTATAGGGATATTTTGAGTAGTAACTTCTCTGCCATCTACCCAAACTAAAAAATTATCCTTATAATCTTTCGCAAAAAACAACAAGGGTATTTGTACTCCATTTACATCACTCTGAATAATATATTCAACTATAAATTTCGCTGTTCGGAATTCGTTATCTATTTTGATATAAATACGTTCTGACGAAATATTGATGTCTTTGCTTGTAATGGCACTACTTGTACTTGTTCGTTGATAAACAGGAGAACCCATATTTGCCTCACAAAAGTTGGCTATAAAAAACAGAAAAATTAGGCTACAAAATCTCAAAATCATTGGTATAAAATTAGGTTGAAAACTAAAAATACAAAAAAGCGACACAAATAAATCTGTATCGCTTTTTTAAATTATATAAATGAATAGAAGATAAAATTAAGCATTTGCCATTTTTTCTTTTTCTGCATCTTTCAAAACACGACGCAAGATTTTACCTACATTTGACTTCGGCAATTCTTCTCTAAACTCATAATGTTTCGGTACTTTGTAAGCAGTCATGTTTTCTTTACAGTATTTTTTGATTTCATCAATCGTAAGTGAATCATCTTTTTTGACAATAAATACTTTTACTGCTTCTCCAGATTTTTCATTTTCTACTCCAATTGCAGCCACTTCCATTACTTTCGGATACATCGAAATTGTATCTTCTACTTCATTTGGATAAACATTGAAACCAGAAACCAGAATCATATCTTTCTTTCTATCAACAATTTTGAGGAAACCATCTTCTTGCAAAATAGCAACATCGCCTGTTTTCAACCAGCCATCAGCACCCAAACAATTTAAAGTTTCGTCGGCACGGTTTAAGTAGCCTTTCATTACCTGTGGCCCTTTTACACAAAGCTCTCCTGGATTATTAAATCCTTCTACATCATTTCCATCATCATCAATTAATTTGATTTCTGTTGAAGGCAAAGGCATTCCGATTGTACCAATTTGAATATTTCCAACTACAGGATTACAACTCACAACAGGCGAGCATTCGGTAAGACCAAAACCTTCTACCAGAGAATTTCCAGTAATTTCTTTCCACTTTTGAGCAACGGCACTTTGCACGGCAGTCGCACCAGCAACAGCAATTTTTAATCGTGTAAAATCAACAGTATTAATGTCTGGATGGTTTGCAAGTCCATTAAAAAGTGTGTTTACACCCGTCATGACCGTAATTTTATTATTTGCCATTTCCTTAATCAAAGCAGGCAAATCTCTAGGATTAGTAATCAAAACATTACTACAACCATAAGCAAAAAAGATAAAAGTATTAACAGTTAATGAAAAAATATGATACATCGGTAGAGGAGTCAAAACAATTTCCTGTCCTTCTCTAGCTAATGGTTTCATCCATTCTTTTATCTGCTCGGCATTTGCAACTACGTTTCTATGGGTCAGTTCTGCGCCTTTCGCAACTCCTGTTGTTCCACCTGTATATTGGATAAAAGCATTGTCCGAACTTTTAACTTTTACAGGTGTAAATGGGTATTTACGACCCTTTGCAAGTGCATAACGGAACGGAATAGCACGAGGAATGCTATAAGAAGGCACCATTTTTTTGACACGTTTCACTACAAAATTTGTCAGCGAACGCTTAAAAATTCCCATCATATCGCCTACTTCTGTAACAATAACGGTTTCGATATTTGTATGAGGCAATACTTTTTCTACGCTATCAGCAAAGTTAGCCAAAACAACAATCGCTTTTACATCGGCATCGGTAAATTGATGTTCCATTTCACGAACCGTATAAAGTGGATTCGTATTCACGACTACCAAACCAGCACGAATAGCACCAAAAAGTGCAATTGGATATTGCATCACATTTGGCATTTGTATCGCAATTCTATCTCCTTTTTTTAGGTTCGTTTCATTTTGTAAGAAGGCTGCAAAATTTGCCGAATAATTTCCTATTTGCTTGAAAGTCATTTCTACGCCCATGTGTATGTAGGCAGTTTTATCTCCATATTTTTCTATACTCTCTTCGATGAGTTCTATTAGTGAACTATATTGGTCTGGATTAATATCTTTTTTTACTCCTTCTGGATAATGTTGTTTCCAAATTGCTTCCATAATGCGATAATTTGTTTTTTGTTGTGGGTAATTTTTGTTGAAGTTACGATAATGCAAACAATATTCTTATTTTTTTGTGAAAAAGCAAATGTATGAACTGTTTTTTTGTAAAATTCTTAATAATAAATTTGAAACAGGATTTTATTCTTTATTAATCGATTTAAAAACAAATGAAAACAGAATAGGGAACACAAAATGAATAAATTTACATTAAAAAAAAATTGGTTCAAACATAACGGCTTGAACCAATTTCTTGTATTATTTCTAACTTTCAAAATCTACCTTCCAAACTTGTTTTAATACTGATTTGTATTTAGCATTACCAACGTACAAGCTACTTCGACACCAATTCCTTCTTCTCTAGCCATTTTCATAAGTTCAGGATTTTCTGTACCAGGATTAAAAATAATTCGTTTTGGTTTGGTTTGAAGAATATAATTATACCACTCTGGTTGATTTCTGACTCCTACGTAAAGCGTAATCGTATCGATATCATTATGAATAGTAAGGTCGTTTGTTTGAGTTTGTATTTCAATAGGATGTCCAAAAAGCTCGCCTTGCTTTATTCCAACAGGAACGATTTCGTGTTTTCGGTTTGTAAGTCGTTCGGCTGCTAGATAAGCATAACGAGTAGGGTTTGGTGTTGCACCAAGAATAAGAGTTTTTTTGCTTTCCATATAATTATTTAGTTTAAAAAATGAGCTGAATTGATTTTTGATTCAGAATTATATCTTTAAAATCAACTCAACTGTATTTTGTTTTAAAATTTGATAAGTCAAATTACTACCAAATAAACATAACAGTCGTTTGATAAATCTAACTGTTATTAGATTTATCAAACGAGAACACCGAATATGGTTTTACAATTTCTCCATCAATTTGCCCTTCAAACGCTGGAATTCTTCTTCTGTCAAGATTCCTTTATCTCTCAAACTTGCTAATTGTCTAAGTTCTGAAAGTGCGTTTGCAGATTCTTTTGCAGATTGATACGAAGAAGTTGTTTTGTCTGTTTGATTTGTTGCACTTGTCGGAGGAGTTTCTTCCGTTTTCGGTGCTTTTTGAGAAGAATGTTTATTTGGATTGGCTTGATGAGGTGGCTGCTCATCAAAACTAGAAGTAGTATTTTTATTCGGATTGGTGTTTTGAGTTGTACTCTTATTCGTATTTTGGGTCTTGTCTTGACTTGTATTCTTGTTAGACTGATTAGAATTTGAAGTCGCTGTATTTTTTACTGAATCTTTGGTTTCTTGTTTTTGGTATTTTTCATCTACCACTTCTTCAAAATCCATTACTTCTTCAAAATCAAAATCTTTTTCATTTTCTTCTTTTACTTCTTCGCCTGAAAACTCTGCATACGCTTTCTTAGCACGTTTTTCTACTTCATCTTTCATTTTTTTTGCAAAATCTCGGCCTTTTACAAACTGCTCATCATAAAATCCTTTTACTGCGTCGGTATCAAAATCTTCTAAATCTCCTCCTTCTTTGAAGTGTTTGGAGAATGTTTTTCCTGCTGCGTAGGTCGAAGCTCCAGACAAAACAGCCATTCCAACACCACCTGCAATACTTCCCCAACCCGGAATAAGCTTTAAAGCCTGCGCTCCAAGTTTTGACAAAACACCACCAGAAAGAGTACCTAACCAAGATTCTATATTTGCATTATTTGGAGTTACTCCATTTATTTCTGCTAGTCGTCTGACCATATCAGCCTGTATAACTGTTACGGCAATCATATCAGCAAACGGAATTGGAATAAGTGAAGCTGCCATTGCCCAAATGACAGAGTTTTCAATGACTTTATCAGAACGTTCATTATCGTCATCAAGACGCATTTTGTCCTTTAATTTATAGAGAAGATAGTCTAACATAGATAGGTAATTTATTTTATTGAATTTGATGTCTTTTCAAACTGTTTAAGTAGTTGTTTTTATTAACGCTAATATACTAAAATGGTTCTGTTTTGAAAATTTTGTAATAATTTTATAAAGTTCACTACTTACAAATTAAATCTTAATTCTTACAACTCAATTCTTTGCAATTATGGAATCTTTTTTAATTAGTGCGACCAGTCTTCTGTTTATCTTAGTTGTTTTCGGATTGAATTATCTAACTCACGAACATGCTCATAAGTTCTTTAAAACTGATTTTGAACAGAAAAATGTTGTTTTGAGAGTAATTTATTATTGTGTTTTTTATATTTTAGTTCCAACAGCTATTTGTTATTGTGTTGCAGACACTACTTTTTTAGAAAGTAAACCGTTAGATAGTGGAATCTTTCTGGTTTCAATGGCTTATTCTCTTGTTCTTATGAAATTTGATTTTTTCAGAAGACCATTTTTGGAAAAAGCATGAAACACAAAAACCCTAAGAGTCGCTGAAGACTCTTAGGATTTAATAACAAAAAGTTACTCATTAATAACTAACCACTATACTAACTTCTTATATTTCAAGCGTTTAGGAATTTCATCTCCCAATCTTTTCTGACGGTCTTCCATATATTCACTAAAATTTCCTTCATAAAAACGAACTTGCGAATCGCCTTCAAAAGCCAAAATATGAGTGGCTACTCTATCCAAAAACCATCTATCATGGGAAATCACAACGGCACAACCTGCAAAATTATCCAAACCTTCTTCTAAAGCTCGCAGCGTTTTTACGTCCAAATCATTGGTAGGTTCATCTAATAAAAGCAAATTTGCGCCTTCTTTCAATGTCAAGGCTAAATGAACTCGATTTCGCTCTCCACCAGAAAGTTCTTTTAGTTTTTTCTGTTGGTCTGAACCTCCAAAATTAAAGCGACTTACATACGCACGAGAATTTGTTTCTTTTCCACCAAGCATCATCAGTTCGCTTCCTCCTGTAATGGTTTCAAAGATTGTTTTTTCGTTGTCAATGTGAATATGTTCTTGGTCTGCATAACCTACCTGCACGGTTTCGCCTACTTTGAATGTTCCTCCGTCTGCAGCTTCACTTCCCATAATCATTTTGAAAAGTGTTGTTTTTCCTGCTCCATTTGGTCCTATTACTCCTACAATTCCACCTTTTGGTAACGAGAAACTAAGATTTTCAAATAATAATTTATCTCCAAACGCCTTCGAAACATCAGTTGCTTCAATTACTACATCTCCCAGACGTTCACTAGCAGGAATATAAATTTCTAATTTTTCCTCTTTTTGTGATTGGTCTTCACTCATCATTTTATCATACGAAGACATACGAGCTTTTGATTTTGCTTGTTTGCCTTTTGAGTTCATTCTTGACCATTCCAACTCTTTTTGTAATGCTTTTTGATAACGAGAAGCAGTTTTTTCATTTTCAGACATTTTCTGTTGCTTCTGGTCTAACCAATCTGAATAATTTGCTTTCCACGGAATACCCTTTCCATTGTCCAATTCTAAAATCCATTCTGTTACATTATCCAAGAAATAACGGTCGTGGGTAACAATAATTACTGTTCCTTTATATTCTCTCAAATGATGCTCTAACCAATGTACAGATTCTGCATCCAAATGGTTGGTAGGCTCATCAAGCAGCAAAACATCAGGTTCTTTTAGCAACAGACGACAAAGAGCTACACGTCTTTTTTCTCCACCCGAAAGATTACCAATAATGGCATCTTCTGGAGGCGTGCGAAGTGCGTCCATTGCTTTTTCTAATTTTGTATCCAAACTCCAAGCATCTAAAGCATCTAGTTTTTCTTGTACTTTTGCTTGTTCTTCGATGAGTTTGTCCATTTTATCTGGATCATCAAGAATTTCTGAATCACCAAATTTTAGATTAATATCTTCAAATTTTTTGAGCAAATCCACCGTTTCTTGTGCGCCCTCTTGTACAATATCTTTTACTGTTTTACTTGGGTCAAGTTTTGGTTCTTGCTCCAAATAACCGACTGTATAACCGGGAGAAAAAACTACTTCGCCTTGATATTCGGTTTCCAGACCTGCAATTATTTTAAGAATAGTAGATTTACCTGCACCATTCAGACCAATGACACCGATTTTAGCACCATAGAAAAAGGAAAGATAAATATTTTTTAATACTTGTTTTTGAGGAGGATACGTCTTGCTCACTCCTGCCATTGAAAAGATAACTTTATTATCGACTGTACTCATAAATGAATTTTTGTTTTATATTTTTTGTAACAGACTGGGAAGTCTGTTGTACATAATTCTATTTTTACACTAATTTAGACAAAAAAGTGTAATTTGAAAGAAAAAAATTACTGTAATTATTATTGTTAAGGATTTGTAGGGTAAGCTTCGCTGAACTGGCGATTGATAAGATTTGAAAACACAACTAAATACGATGCATATTTTGGTCTTTGATTTTCAATAAATTATTCTGAATATAAATTTGTTTTTTTTAATGTTTTTATAGATGTTAAAATGGTGTCAAAAACGCCCGTTTCAATAATTGCCTTCGCTAATATCTCTATAACTGGAACTGAAACACTATTACCTATTAATTTCATCCACCTTGCTCTGTTTTCTGGCAAAATATAACCTTTCGGAAAGCCTTGAATTAAACACGCTTCTTCTTTTGTTATTTTACGATAATTTTCTTTTTTATAAATTTCATCAATAAACTTCTTTTTATATCCTTCTTCATTCTTAGCATCAATTATTTTTGTCGTTACATAATCGTTTGTATCACTTGCAACAAGGGTGGGAAAAATATTTGAAGTAGGTAAAAAAATTTAATTTACACCATACAGTCCTGTACTGATTTTGGTGTTTTTAAAATCGTATCTTATTTCAGTAGGAATAATAATTTTCTTTTCAATTAATACTGGTAGTATTTTGGAAAGAGAGATTTTTTTCAATTTAAGTTCTCTACTCATTTTCAAATTATATACAAACATAGTATCAGTATCACAATTATTAATTATAATACTTTCTTCTTCTGTCAGTTCGGTTAAATTTTTTCTGTTTATTGAGAATGAATAATTAACTTTCTTTAAAATTTTGAGTTCGACCAACTCATTTAATTCCCTTTCACTAATCGAATTATCCAAGTCTTGAAAATGCTTTAAAGATAATGGATTTCCGTCCAAATTACCGTAAGCACTTTTTCGTCTGTTTTTGAGTAATAAATAACAAATTTTTTTTTGCCTTTCGGTCGTGTCTATAATGTCCCAAGAATGAATTGTTGAGTGTCCATTTCTTAAATCATTGAATAAAAAATAATCATTTAATCCATTGCTAGTTGATAAACTCATACTTTTTTGCGTGATTATTTCTCCAAATAAATCTCTAGGCAATTCATTTTCTGCTTCAATGATTTTTTCATCGAAATCAGATAAAATATCAGCTAATTTTACTTTTTTGTCTATCGGTTTTGGTAATCTGAATCTGTCTGCAAACTCCTTATTTTTAAAACCTATTATATAAATTCTAATTCTATTTTGAGGAACACCGTAGTCAAAAGAATTTAAAACATAATAATTAGCTGAATAACCTGCTTGAGCTATTCGTTCTAAAATATAGTTTAATGCTTTTTGGTTTCTTGGATTGACCAAACCCTTTACATTTTCAAAAATAAATGCATCGGGTTGTGATTGATTTAATAAAAATAGAGTATCATTCCACAATTGCCCTCGGTCATCATCAAAACCTAAATTTTGTCCTGCAATTGACCAACTCTGACAAGGCACTCCAGCCGTCAAAAGATTATGTTTTGGCAATTCTTTTATTTTAGTAATATTACCTAAATTTTTCTCAACAGGTTCATTTGAATTTTTGCAATAGATTTCAATTGCATCTTTACTTATTTCGCTAAAATACAAACACTCTCCCCCATTATTTTCAAGAGCCATTCTAAAACCACCAATACCTGAAAATAAGTCTATAAAAGTAAATTTGTTTGTTTCCATAGTTTCTATTTTAATAAGTTTTGATCAAAATTTTGAGGAGGCTCAATTTTTAAAAACTCACGATAAATTCTTTCCTTATACTCTTTACCCATTTTATTTACTTCATTTATGAAAGTTCTATATGTTCCTTCTCCTCCAACTAAATCCCAAAATTCATTTCCAATCAAAACTGATTCATCTTCGTGCATATTAAACCAACGCATTGGAAAAGACCATTGATAATCTTGCTTTTTGCCATAAGGATTATAAACAAGTGCATAGTAAGCAAAGTCGACTTTTTTTGGATTCATTGCCAATAACTTTAACATTTTTTCTTTGCTTACTTTCGTTTGGTCGCTATTAGGAAGTGGAACTTTCAATTCAAAAACATATTTAGTGTCTGTTTCTTTGTTATGAATAAAAATATCACAAGTTACAGAAACAGGAATTGGCTCTCCAGCCCCTTGTCTGATATATTCAAGTTCTTTAACCCAGTCAGGCTTGATTTTTACTTTTCCTTTTCGATTATGCTCAAGGTTGTTCAAAACTTCTTGAATTCTTCGTAAACTTTCACTACCCACTATTCCATCAACTCTATGTCCCATTGAACAATCTCCATGATTCTCTGTCGCTACAACTTGTGCTAATTTTTCCCAAACGCCCCCAAATGGTGTAACAAATCGTCTTTCAAAATGAGAACCTTTAAATATTTCATCAGGAATCAATGCAGCATAAAGAGGTTTTGAAGAATAATGTTTTTCTTTGATAAACGGATCATTTATCAATACTTTATTCATTACTTTATCCATCATAGTCGAAACTATATTTTTTATTCCTTCTAAAACTCGTTTTTTCTTATTCATAATTAGAATACCTACCTATAAAATTTATATCAACCACTCACAAAAATAAATATCCAAATCTACAAATCATAAAAGAAAATACTATTTATATAAATTACTGATGTTACTCAATTAAAAAGCTACCACCACCTTCTTCACTTTTTTGTTTCTACTCGATTCTAAAATAAAAGAAGTAATTTTAATAAAACGGAAAAGTAAATTCATGTAAAAAGTAGGGGTTACTTTCCCACGAATAAATTCGTGGGTTTTGTCTAAACTTCTCTAAACTTTGATGTTGCGTAACATCAGTAAATTATCACAAATTCAAAATAATCCGATAATTCAATCTATATTCTTCAATCTATATTTTTCGATCTATCAACCTACAAGAAATCTAAAATAGCCTTTTTCCAAACTGTAGGTTCTGCCATAATATAGGATTCGTGTCCTGCGTTTATCCAAACTAATTCTTTTTTTTTGCTATTTAGGTTTTCATAGATTTTACTTATCTCCCAATTTTTCACTCGGGCATCGTCTTTTCCTCCCATAAGCAGAGTAGAAATAGTTACCTTTTTGGAATATTTTTCTGGATTATGCGCAAATGCCCAAAAACCATGTTGTAATCCCCCCCAAAACATAAGCCACTCTGCCAAACCTGTAGAAGGAACTCCCATTACCTCAAAACGACCTTTTACAGTCTGTTTCATAGTGGCAAAAGGACATTCTAAAATCAATTTGTTCGCTTTCAAATCATAAACAGATATTGCTCTCAAAATGGAAGCTGCTCCCATTGATGAGCCATATAAAATTACATTCTCTGTTTGATAATTTCTCTTTACATAATCAAAAACTGCTTTTACATCGTCTGCTTCGTGATAACCTAGCGAAATTTCTTTTCCGTCCGAACCTCCGTGTCCTACAAAATCTACCAATAAAGTAGAATATCCAATTTGTCTAAAATAATCAGCTTCCAATTCATACGAAGATTTGCAACCTCCATAACCGTGAAAAAGAATAATTGTACCCTTAGGATTTTCAATTTTATCGTACCAACACTCCAATTTATATTTATTATTTCGTGTCGGAATCAAAACTGTTTTTCTATTAAATTCGTCAGTATTGGTAAAAGGAGAAAGTACATTTTGAGGTTTAGGTAAAGAAATTCCACCTAAAAGAATTTTGAGTTTTTGAGTAAACGACAACTCTTCAGGAGAAAGCGAACGCTGACCTTCCGTAACGTGTGTAAAATGATAAGCGTGTTTGTAAACTAATATATTTGTGACCACAAACCCTCCTAGTAAAGTCCAAAAAATTGTTTTTTTTGTGTTTTTGCTCATATATTTTTGATAACTAAAGTAAGTTGTGTAGTAAAAGTATTTTAGACTTCTTAGTCTGAAAAAATAAGATTTTTTTTGCAAAATTAGCTCTTTTTGGTATTTCATCAGAACTAATTATTTCGTCTCATCTTGCTGTTATAGATGTCTCGCTCACGACAAAACTAAACTATTTTCCAATTAAAATAAAAGCAGCCCAATAATAAGGAGCAGCAAATTTTTCATTCTCTAATAAAGACAATTTGGCTTTTTGGAGAGAAAGCGAATAATCGATATATTGAAAAGACGTATTTTTTGATGCTTCTGTTTTTGTATCTTCTAATTTTTCTACATTTTCCAGATTATTTTTGTAGAAAGTAGTTGCTAATTTATTCGTTGCCTCATCGCTCACCTGCCACAAAGAAACCGTTAGATTTTCTGCACCTGCATAAAACCACGCTCTAGTAAGTCCGACAATTCCCTCTCCTTTTGAAGTTTTGCCAAGACCAGTTTCACAAGCCGACATCATAACTAACTCTGCACCAACCTGCAAGGCATAAATATCAGACGCAAACAAACTGCCTGTAGTTCCATCAGCATTTGTTAGAAAAATTTGAGATAAATCTGGATTTTCTTCATTTACTTTTCCGTGAGTTGCCAAATGTATAAAACGATAGTTTTTTAATGAGTCTGAAAACAAAATTGATTTGTTGGCTTCCTTGTAAGTATGAAGAGAAGTAGCGATTTTCTTTTCACTAAAAAGAGAATTAATTTGCTTTACTTCTTGCGCCGTTCCTTTTAGATTAGGTAATTCATTACTCTGAAAATTTATGGGAGCAAAAAGAAAAATAGATGAATGGGTAGGTTTTCTAGTTTCGTTTTCTTCTATGAATAAGGTTGCAGAATAACTATAACTTATAGTATGTTGTTTTATGAGAAAAGGTAATTCAGAATAACTTTCTTTTTTTACAAAATCACTTTTTTTGTCTATCTTTTGAGTAAACAAAGCTTCAAAAGGAATTTTACCCATGTTCCCTTCAGGAATAATAACTACTTTTTCGATGGAAGAGGGAATACTAAAAAACAAAAGTTGCTGGCTAAGTAGAGAAGAAGATTCAATAAAATCATCGTAACTTTGATATTCAATGCTATTTCTGAGATAGACCATATCATTTTCCAAACTTTTCTCACTAATTGTATTTATTTCTAGCTTATTTTTGGTAATAAAGAAAGCATAAATTTGAGAATTATCTTTTTTATTATAGGTTTGAGCATACAATAGCAATGCTGTTTTGTTGTCTAGTTTTGCTTGAATTTTGGGAATATCAGCAATCTGAGTTTTGTATTTTAATGAAAAGTAATTTGGATATTGCTTTTCTAATAAATTTGTAAATTCTTTTGCCTGACCCTGATAATTAATAAGTTGTGAGCGCATGTCAAGCAAAACTGAATCTTGAAGAGTACTTTCTGTACCAATTGTAGAGATAGGATAGCTTTGAATTTGCTGCTGAAAATAAGCAATCTGTGTTTGAATAGTTTGTTCTTTTTCTAAGAGAGCATCTGGAATTCCTGCAAAATGCTTTGCCTTTGTATCAGCAATAGCAGCCAGCAAAACAGAGGCTTTATTTTTTTCAGCAAAATAAAATGCTTGTTCTTTATATTTTTGTTTTTGAAGAGGAAACTCACTAATGGTATAAGAAATTCGAAGCCCTGTTTCATAAATTTCTGCTGCACGGTTGCCCAATGCAATTTTGTCTTGTTTGTTTGTCCTTAGATTTCGGATAGTCAATATTAGTTTATCAGCAACTAATACTGTTTCGATGGCATCTTTCAAATCATTTAATAAAAGCGTTTTTTCGTTGTATTTTCTCTCTAAGGTACGTGCTTTTAAGGAGAGAGAAAGCAGTAGAATATCAGCATTCAGATAATCTGTAGGAAGAGGATTCTCATTTACTTTTTTGGGTTCGAAACTAATCGTGTTGGCTTGAAGTGCTTTTTGATAAAAATTTAATGCTTTAGAAAACTTTCGTTTTGCTTCATAGATTGTTCCTAATTGGTTATAAACTGTCGCAATGTCTGGATGTTTTTGTCCATAATTATTTTGATAAATTTTCAACGCCTGCATTTCATACTCTTCTGCTTGTTCAAAGTAATTTTGAAGGAATGAATTTTGTCCTAAATTATTAATTACAAATGCTTTTGCAAGCTCGTTGTGAGAAGTTTCGAAAAGAACTTAAGGCTTTTTTAAAATAATTTTCTGATAAAACATAACTTTCCTGTCCTCTCAAAATTACTCCCAAATTAATCTGTGTGTAAGCTAATTTGTTACTAATTCTATTATTTGTTTCTTGGTTAGTTGCATTCTGATTACTCTTATTTTCTCGTTCAATTTTATCGTAAATACCTTGACTCATTTGATAATATTCTTTTGCATTTTCGGGAAATTGGCTTGTCAGAATTAATCCAAAATTATTATACGCATCTGCTACTTCTTCCGAATCTTCTCCAATTTTATTTTGTGCTATTAATACTGATTGTTCGGCAAAAGAACGTGCACCAGTTAGATTTCCAGACTGCCAAAGCGCAATACTCATACTTTTATTGAGTTGAAGTTGTTGTTGTGGCGACAAATTTTCATTTCTGTCTAACTTTTTGAAATCAATATATGCTTTCTCAAAAAACTCAACGGCTTTATTTATATCTCCTTCATAAAGAGCAAATTCACCTTTTGTATGTGTAGCTTGAATAGCCAATGCAGGTTTTTGTTGATATACAGAAACTGGAATTTCATCTAGTTTTGAGAGTAATTTTTTGGCTTTATCTATATTTCCATTTTGAGTATAAAAGCGAACTAATTCTGCGTGTGTATTCAAAAAATCTTCCCAAGAAGTAGATTTTAATTGTAAATCTAATTTGTTTTCTAGTACCAAAACTCTGTTGTTTGTAGAATCAAATTGAGATTGATTTTGCAAGAAAGCAAAATTTGAACTTGCCATTCCTACAAATAAAAACAGAGTAAGAATAGTAATAATAGTAAGAATAAAAAAGTGAACTGGTTTCATGTTTTAATGTAAGTTTGATGTTTTGTGTCCTTGTTTATACTCTCCAATATAGAAATAATAAAATTGTAGATAGTATTTTCTATGAATTTAAAAAATTGCGATTGATTAATTAAACCCAAAAATGAATATTTCTATATGAATTACTCTATTTTAGCTACAGAGTAGCACAACCATTGTAGAACAAAACAAATTCAATGATTTTATTTTTTACACAAAAAAGTCATTCAATATAAATATTGAATGACCTTTATCAACTTGCCGTTGTCAATTCTTAACCGACGACTCTCACACTATTGTCAGAGAGCTAACAAAGCTCTATTTTTATTCTTCAATCACTTCTTCTTCCATTCCCACCTCATCTACACCTGCCGAATTTGGATCTTCTACCGAAATACTGGCTATTTCATATTTAGAGGCTGGAGCAAAAGCTGGACTCAAAATAGCTGCTTTTTTTAGATTCTTGACAGCAAGCGCATATTGTTTTCCTCTATGTTGAAAAATACCCAATGCAAATGCAGCCATAGCCCTAGCATTTCTATTGATTTGAGGTGTACTACTAATTGCTAAAAGTAATGATTCAGCTTCTACATCGTCTCCTACTTTTTGCAACGCTAAGGCTTGATAAAACAAGATTAAAGGGTTTTTGGGCTTAATGGCAGCATACTGGCGAGAAAATTCTAATGCATCATCGTAATTTGCTACCTCCAAATAAACTTTAGTTAGTTTGCCATAAATATCTAACTTTTGTTGTGTGTTCAACATAAACTTTTTTGGATCTTGATTCCCTTCTAGCTTACCTGAACGAGCTTTTTCGTCCATTTCTAAGTGAAAATTAAGTTTTTGAAGAAGCGTATCTTTATCTGCTTTATTTTCTATATACGATTTTAATTCTTGTGCATCTGGAAAAGGATCTTTCATTACCACTACTTTTTCCAAAAGTTGTTTTGCGTCGTTAAATTCGTATACTTTTGAGTATCCATCTGCTACCTTCATCAAAAACTCTGGACTAAATTCCTTTGCACGAGCCGAAAACTGGCTTCCTTTTGTAATCTTACTGAAAGCTCGTTCTGCTTCTGCATAATTACCCAGTTTAAAATTAGTAAAGCCTAATTCGTAAAAATCTTTATCATAACCAATTCCTGTTTCTGCTCCCGTAACTTCCATAAGTTCATTCATAAGCTCTAGTGCTTTTTCATGATTACCTACTGTATTCTCATAACGAGCTTGTAAGTAAAACAAATCAGGCATTCCAGGAAACAAATCATTTGCACTTTTGATATATTTACCTGCTTCTTCTACATTACCAGTACGAAAAAGAAGGTCAATGGTACGAAATTGATAAGCAAACTTTTCACCGTCATCTTCTGCAATATTGATAATTTTGTCATACATTTTGACAGCATTAGAGTAATCTTTTTTCTGTTTGTATGTATTTGCAAGCATTTCATAAGCAGGAATATAATTCGCCTTTTCCTTTAAAACAGACTGAAAACACTCCTCAGCAGAAGGATAATTACGACCTTCGTAATAACACATACATTTGTTGTAAAGATATTCCAAATTTTTAGGTTCTTTTGCAATCGCTTTATCGTAAAAGGCAATCGCTTGTGGAAATTTTTGAGTCATGCGCAATTGCTCTGCCACTACATATTCGTCTAATCCTTCACCTTTATTAGACTTTGGAAGCTCGTGTGTGTCATCCACATGTGTGGTATCTGCCTCTTCTTGCGCTTGCAAAAAAGTAATTGGTATAAAAAACAAACTACATACAAAGGCTAAAAATAAGCAACTTTTTGAAAGTGGTTTGGATAAATATTCGGATATTTGAGTAGGTGTTATCATATAAGGTTAAATTTGATTTTTTGTATAATTTTTTTCTATACTATTTAATGTTGATTTAGTTGTTAAGTAATACGTACTAGTATAGACAAAAACTTTACCTAATTGTGTTAAGTTGGTTTATTAACTATTGTTTAGAAAAACGGAGATATACAAATATAAGAAAAGGCTTTTCGAAAACATTGAAAAGCCTTTTAAAACAATAATTTATTTTATAGAATATCAAAGAATGTCATTATCTATTCAGCATACCTTGTTTCTTTTTCTATATTAATTTTTGGTGGGGTAGTAAAATTATGTTTGTTACTTTTCGGCTTGATAAATAAAGCCTCTACCTTCTTTAAACATAGCAATTTGATTTGTCAAATTGATTTTCTTGGGATAAACACATTTCAAAGAACAGCGAAGCTAATTTTACTACACAACCTAATTTTGAGGTTCTATGTTTATGGCAAAAGGAGTTGAGAGTCTATTTTTATTATCCTTAAAACGAACATATAATGTCTTTGTATCTGATTTTAATTTCTCTTCTCTCATAAGTGCTGGCTCGTAAGTACTCCATTTGCTTCCCTTAAATTCCTCACTATCCGAAACCATATATTCAGTTGCACCAACAGCATAAATACGCATTTGAGCAGTTCCTTCTTCTATCTTTAATGGATTTATGGCTACTCCAACAGCTAGAGGCTGACGGTCTAATGTATCTGTCATACTTGCCCAAGAATACATAACTAAATTATTTACCATAGAATAAGTAGCACTTTTGAGGTCTTTTCCTTTTTCCATAGTACGCAGATATTGAATATAATTCTCTACTGCATCTTCATGTTTGCCCAACACTTGGTATACATCACCTAATGTATATAAAATACTTGCCACACCTGGGTTTTCCAAACCTACAGCTTCAATGGTTTGAAGTGAGAGTTCTTCGGCTTCTACATAATTTCCTATATTCAAGTTAAGTTGAATTTGGCTTCCCAAAGCATCTAAATATTCTTCTGACTGCGTTCCTTCTGTTTTTACTACTTGGTCAATATACATATTCAAATATTCTTGTGCACTTTCGTAATCGTATTGCTGCTCATAGTGTTTGGCTAAAAATTTTTGATATTTAGAATTTCCAGATTTTGCTTTCTTTGTTGCTTCTTCAAAACTAGAGAGAAGAACGTTATCAAAATACAAATCTGAATCGCTACGATCGCCTTCTTGAAGTGTCAGAACTTCTATATCTTCTGGCAAATCTTTAAAGACTAAATTAAAATACTGTACACTCATCATCTTACATTGAACAACTCCAGGCTCTGCTGCCGTAATGCGTAACAATGGATATATTTCTTCTCCTACAATCATTTTGAAAGCGTGAATAGAACCTCTTTCGTGAAGCGTATATTCTAACCCTTCAAAACAAGTCAATTCCATTTGAAAAACAGTACTATCAGAAGTAGTCTCAATTTTCGAAATCGTAATATATTCACTATTTGTCCCTGCTACAATAGGAGTATCTATTGTTTTTTGAGCAAAAAGAGAAGGCATTATTGCCATAGAGGCTATACAAGTGAGGTTTAGTGCGAAATAGCGTAAAATGTTATTCATAGAAAATACGTATAAAATACTTAAAAGTGTACTAGTTTTGATAGAATAGATAAGGTAGCGTAAGGCAATAGAGAAAGGTAATAGAAAAAAGCAATGAAAATTTGATTTTTGAATCTAATCTTGACTGTAATTAGACTATAGTTATTTACTATATAAATAAAATTTAATATAGCTTAAATTTACTACAAAATTCAGTAAATGCTGCACAAATATGTAACAAATTAAAAGAAATAATTTGAGAATACTATTTAGACAAATTTGAAAGCAGATGCAAAAGTAAACTAAAGCAACTAAATCAAAGATTTCTTTATCTGGAAACAATATAATTCATTACTTGCAATTTGGCAAACATTAAGCCATTATTTGTTAGAAAGTTCATTTTTAATCAATTTTGAAGCTACTACAAATCATTATCAAAACTTAGTAGATGCTTTGAGAGTTATAAAGCAAGCTTGTTTTACTATAGACCAATTTTTTCTTATAGTAGAATAATCAGATTAAAAGAATTAGATTAAAAATTACTAATTCAACTCTTGCTCTCAATTCATTCACTAGTCATGTAGTAGCTTTTATCTAACTTGCAGATTGTTTAATTTAATTATTTTAATTATTCAACCTTCTCTATCTGCTTTACCATACTTTTACTTTTCTCTATCTTAATGAGTTATATTACTGCCCTGAATACTGCCAATCCTCCTTTTACTATTTCTCAAGAACAAAGTGCTGATTTTTCATCTCATTTTATGGGCAGAACCAAAGATGAAAAGAGGAAAGTTAGAATCTTACAACGTGCTACAGGAATAAAAAATCGTTATACTGTTCTTGAAGATTATACAAGAAAAGAAAATTTTGACTTTTATCCCAATTCTGAAGACTTAGAGCCTTTTCCCACTACCTCCCAACGTATGAAGATATATGAAAAATGGGCAACAAAACTAGGTGTAGAAGCTGCAAAACCAATTATAAAAGGAAGAGAAAAAGAAATTACGCATCTAATTACGGTAAGTTGTACAGGAATGTTTGCTCCAGGGATTGACATTGAACTTTTGGAAAATTTGGGTTTAAATTCCTCCGTTCAACGAACCTCTATTAATTTTATGGGGTGTTATGCTTCTTTTAATGCTTTGAAAGTAGCAGATGCTTTCTGTACTGCCTTCGATGCAAAAGTTTTAATTGTAGGAGTAGAGTTGTGTACACTTCATTATCAAAAAAAATCCGATGATGATAACATTTTGGCAAATTCAATTTTTGCTGATGGTGCTGCTGCCGTTTTGGTAGAATCAAAGCCAAGACCAAATAACACAAACTTACTCTTAAAGAAATTTTATTGCGACCTTGTGCCAAAGGGAAAACGAGATATGGCATGGTATATTAGAGATACAGGTTTTGAGATGCGCTTATCTTCTTATGTAGCTGATATTTTGGGAGAAGAAATTGAAGATATTTTGGATAAACTCATGGACGGATTAGATATAGATAGAAATTCTGATGCTATTTCGCAATGGGCTGTGCATCCAGGAGGAAAAAAGATTTTAGAAACGCTTGCAAAAAAACTTTCTATGAACAAATCAAAATTAGATGTTCCATTCAAAATTTGGGAAGAATATGGAAACATGTCTTCTGTAACCGTACTTTTTGTTTTGAAAGAACTTCTAAACAATAAAGCAAATTACAAACTCAAAAATAATCAACTTATCCCTTCCCTTGCCTTTGGTCCTGGATTGACTGTCGAATCGGCTCTTTTTGAGTTGGTAGAAATGTAGAAAAAGAGGTATTTTACCAAATCAAAAAAAAGATTTGAAATTTATAAAAAACCTAACAAATTGATAACTAATTATTTACAATTTATTTTTCTTTCAATTATCGAAAAAATCATTCAGCTAATCAAAAAAATTAATATTTTGTTTGTGTATGTCAAAAATAGTTACTTACTTTGCATCGCAAAAAAGAACAACTAATTGGTCTTTTAAACCAAATAACGAACGTGTTATTTGAAGAATCTGATATAACATTTGAAGCAACAAAATATTATTCTATAAATTTCAAATTTCCTTTGAACTAAAATAATTTGTTTGTAGTTTTGTAGTCAGATAGCAAATATAAGAAACTAAGCAAAAACTAGAGAGGTGGCTGAGTGGTCAAAGCGGCACCTTGCTAAGGTGTTGTACTGGTAACGGTACCGGGGGTTCGAATCCCTTCCTCTCTACTAGAATTTCAATATTCTAAACAAAACGGAAAATAAAGTTTAATTTTATTTTGTTTTTATAAAAAAATAGATTACCTTTGTATTCTGAAATTTGATACTCAAATAGAGGAATTAGATTACTAAAATTAATCAGTTCTCTATGTCGAGTCAGTATAATCGGGATGTAGCGTAGTCCGGTCATCGCGCCTCGTTTGGGACGAGGAGGTCGCAGGTTCGAATCCTGCTATCCCGACAAAATTATAAAAAAATTGTTAGTCGTAAAACTAATTTTATCTCGTATAATTTTAATTTTTATCTAACAATTTTTTTTATTTTATCCTATTGGTTCCTTAGCTCAACTGGATAGAGCAACTCCCTTCTAAGGAGTAGGTTTCAGGTTCGAGTCCTGAAGGAATCACTAAAAGTAGACTAAAAAAATAGACTAAAAAACTAGGCTATAATTAAAAAAAGGCATATACATTTATTTGTGTATGCCTTTTTATTAGTTTATATTTTTGTATAAACAATATTAAGAATTTCTTTTCTTAAAAAAGTCATCAAAAAACTCTTTCGCTTTTTTGCTTGTCTCATCCATTTTTTCTGAAACGTTTTGTGCTGTTCTTTTAAATTCATCATTGAATTGTGATGATTGTGCCGAATTTCGTGTCAACTCTGTAGCTTGCTCAAAATCATTTGCATATCCTTTTGAAGCTTCTTTTACATCTTCCCAAACCGAAGCGTTTTGTTCGGCATCTGTTCTTCTTGGATAACTTCCCTGCAAAGTAGCATCATAATCTCCAGAACGAACCCAGTTTACAATTTCTAAAGCACGAGTAGAAGCAAAAGGATGAGACTCTCCAATTATATTAAAAAACTTGAATAATGTATCTCCTGCATTATCGTTTTTATTGTACTCTTCGGCTTGCTCTAAAAAAGCTGCTACATCCATTTGTTCAAAATTTCCTCCTGCTAATTTCATAGCTACACGAAGCGAAACATCAGGATTTTGAGTAGCTAAAAGTCCTGCTCGATCGGCACTCAACTCACTTTTTCTACTCCATTCTTGCAACGCATAATACACACCAGAAAAAATCCAATTTGGAATAGGAAGCTGAACAAGAGACTTTGAAATTTTTTGAAGGATTACAAATAATGTTCTATAAAGCATGTGTCCACTCATAATATGTCCTAATTCGTGTCCCAAAACTTCTGTTAGTTCTTCATCGTCTAATCGTTCTACCAAACCCGAATTAAGAACAATAAAAGGATTATCCATTCCGACAGCAAAAGCATTCAAAATTGTACTTTGAGAAACATATACTTCTGGTCTCTTTTGTATGTCAAAAGTTTTGCATACTTTATCAAACAACAAATTTACTCTCAAAAACTGCTTATCCGATACTCTAACAGCAGAAGCCAAATACATAAGGCGAAGGGAGCGTTCGGAAGTTGCTCCGAAAAGCATACTCAAAAGTTTGTCTAAACCAGGTACTTTTTTGAGTGTTGTAAGAGCTGCTCGGTCGGCTGGATGTTCCCAAGCACGAGAAGAAATTTGGTGTAAAATAATTTTTTGAGTTGTCATTTTATGTAGATTAATGAAGTTTATTTTGAAGAATTAATAATAAAGTTAAGCAATTAATAAAATTAATACGTTATTTTGCATCAATCGATTACGAACTCATTTAATTATGAATTACAGATTGCGATGATAGTTGAACTAATACGTCATTATTACACAATAATAAGTCTTATTATATTCCTTTCAAATTGTAACTTAATTTCATTAAACTATTTCTATGTGCTTCGTAATTAGCTTCGCTGCTTTGAGAGGTCATAATTTTTGGTCGTCCCTAGTCCTTGTTGGTGTCCTTACCAACGATTTTTTACTATTTGCACAAAAACTCTCAAATAACCTAATTTTTAATTTTTAATTGAATAGTTAATGTATAACAAAACAGATTTTGAAGGAGTTTGGGTTTTCGAACCCCGATTATTTGAAGACCATAGAGGTTACTTTTTTGAAAGTTTTAATTTAAAGGATTTTGAAAAAAATACTGGCTTGAAGCCTAATTTTGTACAAGATAATCAATCTGGTTCAACGAAAGGAATAATGAGAGGGCTACATTTTCAAAAATCTCCTTCTGGGCAATCCAAACTGGTGCGAGTAATTGTAGGCGAAGTTCAGGATGTAATTGTTGATTTGCGAAAAGATTCAATTATGTATGGCAAAAGTTTTAGTATTAATCTTTCTGGAACAAACAAAAAACAACTTTTTATACCAAAAGGATTTGCACATGGTTTTTTGGTTTTGAGTGATTATGCCGAATTTTTTTATAAGTGTGATGCTTTCTATGAGCCAAAAGCAGATATAGGAATGTACTTTAATGACCCCAAATTAAACATAGAATGGCAGATGGATGTAAATAAAATTGTTCTTTCTGAAAAAGACAAGAACTTACCTTTGTTTGATAGTGTAGAGTACTAGTTTTTTGAATAGTTTTCAATAAACTAGCAAGTCTGTTTTACTTACATGTAAGTGATTTTTGATTTTATCTAACAAAAAATAATTCTGTGTGTTATTGTTTCATAGAATGGCTAATTCAATTTCCTTTGTAAAAAGTTTGACTTAGTCATTTCATTTTTTAATTTATAACTCACTTTTAAAACTATTATATTTTTATGAAAACTGCCATGATAGAAGTCAATCGAATTGCATTAGATAAAGAAAAAACAGATAAAACGGTTGAGCATCTAAACGAAATTCTGTGTAATTATCAAGTATTTTACCAAAACTTGAGAGGATTTCATTGGAATTTATTAGGTCATCATTTCTTTTCTCTCCACGTAAAATTTGAAGAATTATACAATGAAGCACAATTAAATATTGACGAAATTGCTGAACGAATTCTTACATTAGGACATACACCTCTTCACACTTACGAAGATTATTTAAAACATTCTACCGTAAAAGTACATAAGAATGTAAGTGGCGAAGTAGATTCAGTAAACGGAGTTATTTCAGGATATGCAACAATTATCAAAAAGGAACGTGAAACAATGCCTGTTGCTGGAGATGCTGATGATGAAGGAACTTGTGATATGTTAGGTGGTTTTATCAAAACACAAGAAAAAACGGTCTGGATGCTTTCTGCTTGGCTAGGAAGTAATAAATAAGACTAAAAACAAGATAATACACTTTAGATTTTTTGTAAATTTTTATTAGAACGAACACACACTTTGAATATAATTTTGAAGTGTGTTTTTTGCGTATAGAAATAGTTTTGGTTTCACTAAATACTTCGTTTTGTCAATGACAACATTACTAAAAACTAAGAAACAAACAATTATTCTACTAGACATAAGCCGTTTTTGATACTTCGTTGTCAACGAGTATTTATCCTCTTTACTTCAACGACGGCTTTAGTATCATTGAGGGTAGGGTTGATAAAAAAAGCGAAGTGTCCATTAGTATTGTAAATAATATAAGAAATGTTGATTATAAAAAACCTACTAAATTTCCAAAAAAAGAAACTTAGTAGGTTCTAAATAATTCTAAAATTCAAAAAATCTATTCAGCCAATTCAGCATCAACAGCTTTTACAAAATGGTTCATAAACTCATCTAAGTTCATTGTACCCAAATCGCCTTCTCCTTTCTTACGAACCGAAACGGTATTAGATTCAACTTCCTTTTCGCCTACTAAAAGCATATACGGAGTTTTGCCAACTTCTGCATCACGAATTTTGCGACCAATTTTTTCGTTACGCTCATCTACACTGCCACGAATATCTTTTTCACGTAGTTTTTGTACAATTTCTTTCGCATAATCATTGAAACGCTCCGAAATTGGAAGTACAACAAGCTGGTCTGGAGAAAGCCAAAGAGGAAAATTTCCTGCTGTGCTTTCAATCAAAATAGCTACAAAACGCTCAATCGAACCAAAAGGCGCACGATGAATCATAACTGGACGGTGTGCTTTGTTATCCGAACCAATATATTCTAATTCGAAACGCTCTGGAAGATTATAATCTACCTGAATTGTTCCTAATTGCCATTTTCTTCCGATTGCATCACGAACCATAAAGTCTAGTTTTGGTTCAATAAAAAGCAGCTTCTCCATATTCAATGACCGTTTTTAATCCTTTTTCTTCGGCTGCTTCTTTTATCTGACGTTCTGCTAAATCCCAATTCGCATCATCGCCTACATATTTTGTTTTGTTGTTTGGGTCACGAAGAGAAACCTGTGCCGAATAATCAGTAAAGCCGAATACTTTAAAGACATAAAGCACCAAATCAATAACACTTTTAAATTCGTCTTTTACTTGCTCTGGCATACAAAAAATATGAGCGTCATCTTGTGTAAATCCACGCACACGAGTAAGTCCGTGTAATTCTCCACTTTGCTCATAACGATAAACCGTTCCAAATTCTGCCAAACGCAACGGCAAATCACGGTACGAATGAGGTTTTGTCTTATAAATTTCGCAGTGATGAGGACAGTTCATGGGTTTCAAGAAAAACTCTTCATCTTCCGAAGGTGTTTTGATAGGCTGAAAAGCATCTGCACCGTATTTTTCGTAATGTCCAGAAGTAATGTAGAGATTTTTGTGTCCAATATGAGGCGTAACAACAGGATCGTAACCACGCTTTACTTGCTCTTTTCTCAAAAATTGCTCTAAACGCTCTCTAAGCATTGTACCTTTTGGAAGCCACAAAGGAAGTCCCAAACCAACACGCTCCGAAAAAGTAAATAATTCTAATTCTTTTCCTAATTTACGGTGATCTCGTTTCTTCGCTTCTTCTACCTGTTCTAAATATTCCTTTAATTCTTTTTCTTTAGGAAAACTAATTCCATAAATACGTGTAAGCTGCTGACGGTTTTCGTCGCCACGCCAATATGCACCTGCCACATTTAAAAGTTTTACTGCTTTTATCGTTCCTGTATTTGGAATATGAGGACCACGACACAAATCTGTAAAATTCCCTTGTGTATAGAAAGTGATTTTGCCATCTTCTAAGGCATCAATCATTTCTAATTTATAGGGGTCTGCTTTTTCTGTAAAGTAAGAAACAGCATCTGCTTTCGAAAACTTCTTTTCGTACAAATTCGTTTTTTTGTCTGGCAAGTTCTTTCATCTTCGCTTCAATTTTTGGCAAATCGTCAGAAGAAAAAGTTTTTTCGCCAAAATCAACATCGTAATAAAAACCGTTTTCGATAGGAGGACCGATAGCAAATTTTACGTTTTCGTAAAGAACTTCTAAGGCTTCGGCCAAAAGGTGAGCAGAAGAATGCCAAAAAGCCATTTTTCCGTTATCATCGTTCCATGTGAGAAGTTTTAAAGCTGTCGTTTCTGGTAATGGACGTGTAGAATCCCACACTTGTCCATTTACTTCGGCTGCCAGCACATTGCGTGCAAGTCCTTCGCTGATACTTTGTGCTACCTCAAAGGCGTTTGTGCCTTGTGGATAATTTCGGATGCTTCCGTCTGGAAGAGTTACATTAATTTCGCTCATAAAAATGGGTTAGTTATCGCTTACAAACGCAACAACATTTGGTTTGGAAATGAATCAAAGCTACAATTCCTTGATTTTTTTTAGTAATGAAATACAAATATCTAAAAATAAATGTAGAATGATAGAATTATTTTTTGTATTACCTTTGTTTTATTGATTAGGCAAAACTACATCAATATCAAAATTTATCTTAGATATAGCTTTATTAAGTTCTTTAGCATTGTAATCACTCTTAAAACTAAGTAGCTCAAGAACCTTTATGCCTCCACCAACTTTAGCTCCTTCTTCTTGTGAAACTGTCACAGCTATATCAAAACTCACTTTCGTTATAGTACGTAAATCATTATCTACTTGTACGAAATCACTTGTCTGATTATGTCGTTTGTTTAGTGGATTGATTCCTGCATTATGTTCTAAAGCAAACTCCATTGCATCAAAAGTTCCTTTTATTATAGCTTTTAGCGTTTCACTAACGAATTTATCTAATTCCATTATATTTTTATTTTTATAATTAATTTTTGATTTAACGCAGTCGCAAGTTACGAACAACTCATTTCTCCTCCAACAAACTAATTGTACTCGCATCAGCGTAATTCCAAGAAACCCAAGTATATTTTTTTTGTTCTTCCAAATACTTCTCAATACATTTTTCTAAATAAGTTCCATAAGTGGTATTTCTATTAGGAGATTTTCTGTAAGTAGAAATTTTGTTTATATCATCTTTAAAATACTGTAGATTCTCCTTTAAAATCGGTAAAGTATGTTCCGAACGACTTACCATAAATCCTATATCAATTTTGGCTTTACCTTCTGCTGTTTTACATTTTTCAATATTATATTTGACAATCAACATATCCCAATTTACGCACGCCATAAAAACAAGCATTGCATAAACTGCCCAACTATTGACTCTCCACAAATAAAAACTTGATTTATGATTCTTAATTTTTACAAACAAGGAATACAAACCGTAAGCCGTTAGAGCCAAAAACAGTAAAACACCAATTCTTTTGTAAGCCAATCCATGTTCGATAATATAATAGTACGTTCTGATAACTACCGAAATTACTAAAATTACGTTCTGAAAAATCCACACATAAGCTAACTTTTTGAGTAAGTCATTTTTGAGATAAAAATTTAAGTTTTTGCGAAAGAAATACATCAAAATCCCCATAGAAAGTAAAATACTGACTATTAACATATACGTTCCTTCGTGAACTAATTTCGCCAGATTTTCAACTTCACTAATATCAAAGTTTAGCCACAAAAAATTAATATCGATGCCATTTACAACTAAAAGCAAAGCATTAACCATTGCAATCAAAAGTATTCCGATTTGATATTCTTGTTTCAAATCCATTGTTTTGAAAGTGCGTTGCTTTTTTGGTTCTAGTAATTCCATTTCACTTACTCGTCTTTCTCTGCTAGATTTTCTTCTTAGCACGTCCGTTTTCATGCTTTCCCATAGAGCAACTATTACAGTAGTTTCACGTTTTACAAGACTTACCAAAATTATAACAGCTCCAAGAAGTAGAAACAGAACTTTTAAAAACGAAAAATCAACAAACAGACTACTCAAAACATCAAAGATTTTATTCCCAAGACTATCTGTTAATTTATCAAAAACTGGATTAGCTATCTTGAAAATCACAAAAAATAAAATAAAAACAGCTAAAGGAATAACTAGAAGACGAAGTTTGCGAAGTAGAAGATTTTGAAACAGTAGTAGGAGTTTTGATAAAACTAATCTGCTCCACAAAAGAAAGATGTACAGAAATAAGAGCTACCAAACTACTCCAAAAAGCCGAAGAAAGTAAACGAAGACTTTTTTGTTGAAAAAAACCTAGCATCAACCAAAAGGAAGTAATATGAGCAATTTTACTAATTATAGAATTATGAATAAGTACAGCAATCCCTGTAACGAAGGTGAAAAGAATAGCTATTCTAACGTTTTTAGATTTAAAACTCTGCTTATAGAAGAATAAAAAAGCACCTATCAATAAATTCGAAAATATAAATAAGTTTAAGCCCAGCATTTCATTCCAAAAAAGAGCATTAAAAATCAATAGAAGAAGAAGCCTGAAAGCACTTTTAAAACTTTTTATTTCTGTGATACTTTTCATAGTATTTTTTATGATAATGAGATGTTCTATATAGCTACGTTTTTTAGAGAAAAGAAGAAAGTCTAAATTATGTAAAATTTGGGTGCAGTGCTACAAATGTAAGTTTATTTATATATATTTTTGTGTTTTGCCTATAAAAAAGAAATACTAAAATCATCTTTCAGATATTCTATTTTCTCAAAACTCTATCTATTCAATAATTTAGTTTCCAAACAAAATTCTAAAACTTTGCTTTATAGTTATTATTCTCAAAACTTACTATAACCACAATGAAAGACTACAACTTTACTCGCCCAGTAGATACAAATGAATTTTCTGATGCAACTTCACTTTTAAAAGATTTTGAAATTGGAAAAACTACTTCACTTGATTTGGTAGAAAAATCGTTGCGAAATATTGCTGATAATCACGAACGATTAAACGCAATGACACAGCTTTTTGCAAAAGAAGCACTAGAAGAAGCTAAAAAAAGTACAAGTAAAAAACCAACAGAAAAAAGAGGAAAACTAGAAGGAATTCCTATTTCACTCAAAGAATCAATAGGAATAGAAGGACAAGAAGTAACAGCAGGCTCAATCAGAATGCCAGCCAAAAGAGTAGAAAAAGACGCTTTAGTCGTTCAACGATTAAAAAACGAAGGTGCAATTATTATCGCTCGTACCAATACACCAGAATTTAGTTTTGGACATGAAACAAAGAGTCCACGTTTTGGAGTTACGAATAATCCATATTTGAAAAATTATATTCCGGGAGGTTCTTCTGGTGGTGAAAGTGCTTTGGTTGCTTCTGGTGGTTCGGTTATCGGAATTGGAACAGATGTAGGAGGTTCTATTCGCTATCCTGCTCATTGTTGTGGTTTAGTAGGTTTTAAGCCTTCGGGTTTGGCAGTTAGTAAAGAAGGAGTTTTTCCATTTACAAAAAGAGAAGACTGGTACCTCAACGAATGGTTTGCTGTTGGCTCTATTACGCATACAGTAAGAGATGCGAAGTTAGTTTATGAAGTAATTGCTGATAAAGCACCGATAAATAGTAGTAGTCTAGACAATGTAGAACTTATCATAAGTACAGATTTTGATTCGGAAATAAAAAACGAGAAAATAAAGGAAGCATTGATAAGTGCAAAACAGGGTCTTCTAAATGAAGGACTGAAATCTAGAAATATTACTATTGAAAATATAGGCAAACTACATTGGAATTTTGGTAAAATGATGATAAAAGCAATGAAGTTGGGTTTGAAAGATTGGTTAAGAAATGAAAAAGATATTGGTATTTCTGTTTTTGTAGAATCTTTGCGTAGAGTAATTGGAGAAAAAACGGTTTCGAATGAGATTTATTCCGTACTTTTGGCTTCTAAGTTTTTAGAACCTTCGGATAAAGACCTAGAAAAATTAATTCAGTTTTATAAAAAGGAAAAGGAAAAAGTATATCAACAAATAGGGCAACGAGGAATTTTGCTTCTCCCTACTTCTGGAGATATTGCTTTAAAGCATAATCAGACCATACAAATAGATATGTCGCCACTTGTTCCAAATATTTTTTCGCCTATGATTTTTACCAATGTAATGGATTTGCCTTCTATTACAATTCCTGCGTGGAAATATAGAGATAGAAAAACAGGGCTGCCTACTTCTGTAATGCTTTGTTGTTTGCCAAATAGTGAAAACTTACTCTTTGAGGCTGCATCGAAATTAGAGAAAGTTTTGAATTAATTTTTTATTGAATGGCTTTTTTAAATACAAGGTTCGCAAAGAAGACAGAGGATAAAAACACAATTTTTCATTATTATTCTCATCATCAAGAAATCAAATATCACTTAATTCAATGTTACAATTTTTCAAATACATAGGAAATTCTAGGTTTTTAGTAGTTCTTCTTCCCACAATTATATTTGTAGGTTTTTACGTTTTTCTAAAATTTTTCTTTGTTCTTTTTTCTGACCGACATCAATTACAGGTTTCTACACCTTCTGAAAAAATTGTTTCTACTATTCGCAACAATATCGGTAAGAAAAAAGATTCTACAAGAAGAAAAATCAATAATGATTCTACTTCTCTAAAAGACAAATTTTACGACAGTAAAGAAAGTTATAATGTCGAAGCAACAAAGAAAGATACTACACTTAGAAAAATACCATAAAAAACAGAAGTTATTCAAGATTATTTAGTACGATAAAAAAGTTAGTTTAGATAAATCTGTTCCTTTCTCCTACGAAAATTAAAATAAAGGTCATTACAGTTTATTTAGTAACGCTATTTTTCCATAGCACTAAGTTTGCAAACCTAGTGCTATGGAAAAATGAGACAGTTTTACATTTTGAGATAAATTGTTGATTACTAAACCTATAAATAACTGATGTTACGCAACATCAAGGTTTAAAGAAATTTAGACGAAACCCACGAATTTATTCGTGGGAAAGTAACCCCTATTTTTTACGTAAATCTGCTCTTCCGTTCTATTAAAATTGCTCCTTTTACTATAGAATACAGTAGAAAAAAAAAGACGAAAGGGTTAGAAGGTGGTGGTAGTTTCCACGAATAAATTCGTGGGTTTCATTTTAATTGCGTAACATCAGTAAATAACCGTGATAACGCTTAACATACGAATAATAAATTTACCTTTTTCTAAACTTTTCTTTTGTAATCTTATTTTTTGTTTTTCGCTCTTTTGCTTCTCTTTTTTTTCTAGCTTTTATTTTCCAAGGCGCATCGATTTGCCAATCTCCAGCCATAATACAACCATAAGGCAAAATTTTGTCTTTTACTTCTCCAAGCCCAAATTCTTTCATTTGGTCTTGTACATTCTGTGCATTTTTATAAGCTGAAGGCAATTCAGAAATATCAATATGACCAGAAAAAAAACGAACATCTAAATCTTTCGTTTCTTCTGCAAAAATTTGTTCTTTTGTTTTATTGCCTTTACTTTTTATATGCTGCGTTCAACTGACATCTCTACCTGCACCATGTGGCGCAAAACCAAGATTAGAATTGGTAGTTTGTCCTTTTACAATCAAAATAGGTTCACTCATATTCAAAGGAATCAAACGCAGACCGTCTTTAGAATCTGGTACAAATTTGTCGTCTAGTGGCGTTGCTCCTTTTGCATGATAAAACAAATCATCTTCTTTAAAAACAAAATTATGTTCGTTCCAAAACTGGTCTAGCGTCTCTACTTTTAGTCTTCTTTGCGTTGTATCATGTAAAACTTTATGATTTAGTTTTGTCCATTCTCTAATAATTTGTAGAGCTTCCCAGTACTGTTTTCCTTCTTCGGTATTGTAAGGAATCCACGCATTTTTGGCTAACGTTTTTGGAGAAATTTGTTTTCTAAAAAACTCGGCTAATTTCATTCCTTCACTATACAAATTCGCACCAAAACCACGACTTCCGTGATGCGTAACGAGCATTGTTTCGCCTGTTTTCTCAGAACGTCCTACATATAAAAAGTGATTTCCATCTCCCTGCGTTCCTAAATGTGTACGAGCAAAACTCAAACTTCTCTCCGAATTTCAGGAAACGATTTGACTTAATTTTATCCTCCAAATCTCTAGGCATATCAAAAATATCTTTTCGCCCTCCTCCTCCAAAATGAGTAAGTGAATGCGCTTTATCCAATACTTTTTTAGGGTCAATTTGTCCTAAATTAGTCATCATAACCGAACAACAAATATCTGCGCTGTGCATAGCTGGATGAATAGCATTTTTGGCAACGGCAATTCCACCTACAGGAATTTGTCCTGTTCCACCTGTCGGACAAGCATCTGGCATTACTGCACCATTTACCAACGTAGGCGTTTTCATAAGTTCGTCCATTGTTTGATAAATCTTTTCTACATTGATAGTTTCCAACTCTGATTCTGCACGAATATTTTTGTAATATCCAATAGGAACAGAAAAAGGTTCGATAATAGTTGGACGAATGGATTCTAAATAATTCAATAATTTATCGCCTTCTAAGTCGTGGTTATTAGCGTGTTCGATTGCTTCCTTAAACCATTTATTCGGTTTAAAACCCAAATCTATAAGTGTTTGTCCTGTAATCATTTTATTTTCTTGTTTTATTCTTGATTATTTTATAAAACTCTAAACAGAACAAAAGGTTGAATTAGTTCACTTGGAAATGTGATTATACAAACATTTGTTTTTTATACTTATTGTAATTGATAAAATGCATGCAAATCCCTTATTTGTAAACGAGTGATACCCAAATTTCACAAACTATAGTAAGAGAATTATGTGCTTTGTTCAACAAATACTTCATGAAAATATAGCTTTATTTCCTCAATATAACCCAAAGCAAAAAAACGAATGCTATCGAAAGAAATACTGTAACATTTTTGAAATAACTGTTTTTTCCTTCGTCAAAATTCTTTTCATTAAATATCAATCCTTCTTTTTCCCCATTTAAATAATAAATTGATATTGCTTCATTTGTATTACTTAGTTTGCTCATGTCAATTTTACGGATTTTGATATTGATTTTACTGCTATCTGCAAGAGATTTTTCTACTTCCTTCCACCTTCCATACACTCCACCTATCTCAATTCCAAAAGGATTAGAATATTCCTTTGTGTTAAAATAAATTTTTATTGGATCGCTATCTCTACTTGTTCTATATTTTCCTTTTATGATCACTTTTAATTCTTCCAATTGCCCCATATCACGATTATTTGATATATAAAGAAAAAAAAAATAGTAATCCAAAAGCCAAGAACAACATTGATAATTTAAACCATTTTCTTTCATAAAATACTTCTTTTTTGTGCTGTATTTGTTTCATAATATGTAAGTTATAAGAATTAATAGTTCAAATCTTTTCAAACTTCTCTAATAAAATGATTATTTTTCTTCTCAAAAGCAATCATAGTAGGGTTTCCGTGTCCACAATAAATTTTTGTATCGTCATACATTTTCAATACAAAACCAAAGATACAATAACAGTAAAAAAAACAAATCATCTTAAATCCGTCCTATTAGAATCTTTCTCAAAATCATCTACATTTTCAAATCCTAATTCTTTTAATTTTTCAAAATAAGTTGAATATTCTATTTTCATAGTATCAGGATAATTTATATTATAGAGAAACTGGACTATCCATTCATACCATCTAGCAGGCGCAGGATATTTTTTTAGGTAAGCCAAACGCTCTTCAAAATTGAAGTTTTGTTCATCAAACCACTCTCCCAACACCATAAGATGACCTTCTCCACTTCCCATTCGCCAACCTATGCTAACAGGATGTACATCTGGATAATATACCCAAGGAGGAGGAACATCACCATATTTTTCAAATAGTTTGCTTTTTCTTCTAAATACCATTTTTCGTTTGCGTAGTGTCCCATTAGTTTCTTTTTTTTCTTTAAACTTCTCTAATAAAATGATTGTTTTTCTTCTCAAAAGCAATCATAGTAGGGTTTCCATGTCCACAATAAATTTTTGTATCGTCTGGCAATTTGTACATTACGTTGCGAATAGAATCTTTCAAAACTTCCATATTTCCACCTGGTAAATCTGTTCTGCCTATACTTTGAAAAAACAAAACATCACCGTTTATACAAAATTTTTGTTCTGCTGAATAAAAAGCCAAATGTCCGGGAGAATGCCCAGGAACAAAAAGTGTCTTCAAAGCAGAATTACCAAATGTAATATCTGTGTTTTCATCAATAAAAAGATCTACCGTAGTGGCATCATATCCTCCAAAACCATACGAAGGAGCATATAAAGGAACTTGATTTAATTGCTCTGATTCTATTCTATGTGCTTCTAATTTCACATTATAGGTATCTTTTACAAATTTGTTTCCCAAAACGTGATCAATATGACAATGGGTATTGATAAGGCGAACTACTTTTAAATCATTTTGCTTGATAAAAGATTTTAAAACTTCCTTTTCTTGTGGCGAATAACAACCAGGATCAATAATAATGGCTTCTTTCGTCTCGTCAAAAAGAACAAAGGTATTTTCTTGAAATTGATTGAATGTGAACTGCTGTATGGAAATCATATTTGTGGGAAATGGAAAATAGGAAATGGGAAATGGGAAATGGGAAATGGGAAATTTCTTCATTTCCTAATTCCCAATCTCTACTTCCTAAGATTTGATTATCTGCTCTGTATGTTCTTTTGTTTTTACTTTTTTGATTACTTCTTCAATTTTTCCTTCTGCATCAATTACAAAGGTAGTGCGTTGCGTTCCCATATATTTTTTTCCAAACATATTTTTTTCCTTCCAGACTCCATAAAGCTCATTAATAGAAGTATCTGTATCAACTAAAAGAGGGAAAGGTAAATTATATTTTTTAGCGAATTTTTTGTGAGAAGCTGCATCGTCTTTACTTACTCCCAAAACGGTATAACCCTTTTTTTGAAGTTCAGTATAATTATCTCTCAAATTACAAGCTTGTGCTGTACAACCTGGTGTATCATCTTTTGGATAAAAATAAAGAATTACTTTTTCTCCTTTGAGTTGTGAGAGTTTTATTTCGTGTCCATTTTGATCGTGTGCTGTAAATTCTGGTGCTTGGTCGCCTTTTTTAAGTTCCATAAGAAAAGTTTGTTATTTAATGATTTATTGATGGTACAAAATTAAAATGTGTATTTTCATTGAAAAATATAATTGTAAATTTAGATAAAAATGTTTGCTTTTTGTAGTGGAAGACGTGCAAATTAAAGTAAGCGCAAGAACATATTGATTTTTTATGAATTTTTATCCACTAACGGTATCAAACAGACTAGTAATTGTTTAGAATTACGTTTTTATAAAACTACAAGGAAAATCTTTATTCGGTTGTATAGTATAGTAAAATTAGCTTCGCTGTTCTTCAAAATGTGTTTCCTACTAGAAAAATCAATTTGACAAATCATTTTGATTCATTTGAATGGTGTAGAGACTTGATTTATTAAGCCTTAATTTTATATGTATTTTATCAAACAATTCAGTTTTAATCAAGTTGGTTATTTTATAATTCAATTCTAGTTTTAGAACTTGTTTTAATCAAATTTCATACTATTTTTTAACTCTAAATTACTTTTTACTTATGGCATTCCAGCTTCCAAAGTTGCCTTACGCTTATAACGCTCTTGAACCAAATATCAATGAGCAAACAATGACAATCCACCATACCAAACACCATCAAGGTTATACCGATAAGCTAAATGCAGCTATTGAAGGTACAGACATGGAAGGAAAAAGCATTGAAGAAATTATGAAAAATGTGAGTTCTTCTACCGATAAAGCTGTTCGTAATAACGGTGGTGGATTTTATAATCACAGTCTTTTTTGGCAAATCATGTCACCAAAAGGTGGTGGCGAGCCTTCTGGAGAACTTGCAGAAGCAATCAATAAAGCATTCGGTTCGTATGCTGATTTCAAAACCAAATTTGAAGAGGCTGCCAAAACACAATTTGGTTCGGGTTGGGCTTGGCTTATCGTAAAATCCGATGGTTCGTTAGCTGTTACGGGAACGCCAAATCAGGATAATCCATTGATGGAATTAGCTTCTAAAAAAGGAACTCCTGTTTTAGGAATTGATGTTTGGGAACACGCTTATTATTTAAAGTATCAAAATAAACGTCCTGATTATGTAGGTGCGTTTTGGAACGTGGTAGATTGGAATAAAGTAGCTAGAGCATTATAAAAAAGCAAAATAAGTTGTCGTTGGTAAGACACCAACAACGGCATTTTTTCACAAAAAAGCGTTTTATCTTTGAGATAGAACGCTTTTTTTAGTATATTTAAAAGTTCAATAAACAACATTTCTAAATCGCTAAATAGTTGCTAAATTTTATTCTGTGCAATCGTCTTTTTTCTATAAAGCAGAGTTTGCAAAGCTAGTACTACAGAAAAGCGATATTACTACATCAACCGTAATCACTTTTATTAGACATCCAAAACTCAATTAATTAAAATTACTTATGTTCAAAAAATTTGCTTCTGAAGCTCTCGGTCTTAGTGATATTGGAAAAATTATTCCTCCCAAAGATTATGATAAAGTAGAATCTGATGATTATATTTTACATGAAGATAATGAAAAAATATTTTTTCTAATAAAGTCCAAACAAGATGAATACTGTTTTACTAATCGTGCCTTAATTCACGTAGATGGAACCAGCGCAATGAGTAAAAAACGAACACTAAAAAGATATGAATATTACAAATATCCAATTTCGTCTGTTTTATTAGAAACAGCAGGAACGATAGATCTGGACGTAGAAATAAAATTCAAATTAGGTGCAAGAAATAGTGCTTCTTCAATTTCAAAAACGAATGACTCGTCTAATAAAGGAGTTTCTTTTTCTATTGATGTAGACAAAAATCAATTAGAACAATTAAAGGATTTGTATAAAGCACTTTATGAAATGTCGCTTATCGAAAGTAGTAATTATTCAAGTTATAATGGTGCTTATGATACGCTAAACAAGGCTATTCAAGTAGTTTCAAATACTAGAAACGATGGAGCAAGTCAAGCCGAAGAACTTGAAAAAGTAACTACTTATATTGGACAATTCCTTGAGGAGGCAAAACAAAAATATGTTAGAAAAGATTATTCAGAAGTATTTTTGAAGTATATTAATAATTAATTATATCTACCTTGGCAAAAAATATCTTTATAAATAACTACTAGTCAATTAATTAAAAAGCATCTACTGTACCCTACTATTTTTTATAACACAAATTATACAGATTAAAATTATTAGTATTCATTAGAATTATTTAGCTTCGCTACCTTTCAGTTGTATTTATCTGTAGTTTCAATCTTACTAATCCTATAAATCCTTAGACTATCTTACCCTACAAAAAAATAGTAGGGTACGGTAAAAAACATCTTTATGGTTATGGTAAAAACACCGAAAATAGAAAAGTTAGGATAATTTCATTTGGTACAAATCAAATCCTTTTGCCCAAAAATCTTTTTCTATTTTCTCTGTTTCAAATCCTAATTTTTGATAAAATTTATAAGCTAATTGACTCGTTCTTACAACAATAATTTTAATATCTTTACTCTTGATATATTCTATTCTGTATAAAACGAGTTTTTTTCCTAAACCAAAACCTTGAAAATCTGGATGGATAATGTCCCAAGAAAGACGACCCAAATTGTGCTTGCCGTTGTTGGTATCCCTACCAACAACATTGTTATGAAAGTAATTAATTCCTCCACAACCAAGTAATTGTTTTGTAGCTTTGTCTTCAATTACAAAATAATCTTCTCTCTTATTTTCCAAATATTCTATAAATTCTTTTTCTTCTGAGGCTTCAAAGTAAACTGGAGTATTTAGTTGGATTAATTTTATAAGTTCTTGTTTGTCAGTTTCTTTATATTCTCTAATAATGATTTTCAAATTTTTATCTTTCATGATTGTGTGCTTTTTTAGAATAATTTTGATTGAAATAAAATAACATTTTTGATAAAAAGGAAGTTCCCTACAAAATATTTCACCAAAAAAACTAAAATAATGATACGAACAGGAACAGAAGTAAAATGGAAATGGGGCAAAGGAACAGCAACAGGGAAAGTTATCGAGACATTTACAGAAAAAACCGTCAAGACAATAAAAGGACAAAAGGTAGTTAGAAATGGAGAAGAAGGAAATAAAGCTCTCTATATCGAACAAGAAGACGGAACAAAAGTATTAAAACTAGAAAGTGAAGTCAAAAGAGTAGATTAAGACTAAAATCAATTACAAATGAACGAATTTTTTACATTTATGGCAATGGGAATTGAACACATTCTTCAATTTCCAGAAGGCTACGATCATTTGCTTTTTATTTTGGCGTTAAGTGCAATTTATACTTTCTCGGAGTGGCGTAAGGTTTTACTGCTAATTACTGCTTTTACAGTTGGACATTCGGTAACTTTATTGATAACAGTTTCGGATATTTCGCCTGTTCCTAGTACTGTCATCGAATGGCTTATTCCTTTGACAATTATTTTAGTTTGTATTTTGAATTTTTTTACCAAGATAAAAGAAGAGAATAAAAGGGTAAAGAAAATAATCAAAAAATTGACTCTTCTTTAATGATACGTCGTTATAGTATTGCTTTGCTTTTCGGTTTGATACACGGCTTGGGATTTGCTAATTATCTGCGCCAAATGCTGCCTGATTCTTTGTTTTCTCCTCTCTTAGGATTTAATATTGGTTTGGAAATTGCTCAAATTTTAGTTGTTTTGGTGGGGCTTTTTGTAGGATTTGTAGTAATGAAATATATTAATTTTACCAAAAATCGTTGGAAAGTCGTTCTTTCAGCTATCGTTTTTTGTTTTGCGTTGCATCTTTTTGTAATGCAGACGTTGGCACTTTTTGAATAAATTATTGGTGTTTTGATTTAAAGATATTGACTAATTTCTAAAAATTCATTTCATACAATCGTGTACATAAATCATTAATTTCTTCTTTTTTTACAATTACCTCTACCCATTTTTTCAAAATTCCTTTTGTATGATTTTCTGTGTTCATTCCGTAATAAAGACCTGCAATTCCACCTGTTACACAACCTGTTGTATCGGTATCTTCTCCCAGATTTACAGCTTTCAAAACGCTTTCAGAATAAGAATCATATTTTAAAAAACACCAAAAAGTCGCTTCTAATGTATGCAAAACATAGCTAGATGATTTAATAGTTTCTTCTTCAAAAATAGTAATGTCAGTTTTCAAAATTCTATCAAAAAGAGAAATCTCAGTTTTGTTAAAATCAAACTCTTTCAGAAAATCGTCTATCAAAATTTGCATTTTTTTATACGCTAAAAACTTATCTTCTTCATTTTGTCCTTCTTTATTTGATTTTTGTTCCAATAAAATCCTAGCAAATTCAGTATAAATAAAACAAGAAAAAACAGAACGAAAATGCATGTGTGTAATTGAAGATACTTCCGAAACCAGCTCAAAACGCTTTTTTATAAACTCTTCAAACAAATATCCTTTATAAAAAACGAGTGGCAAAATTCGCATCAATGAACCATTTCCATTCAAATATTCATCCATTCCTCCAGATAAAAGTGGGTTTTCTCCTTTTTTTAGTTTTTTTATAGCATCAGTTGTAGCGATTCCAATATCAAAAACTCTTCCGTGAGGAGTCCAAAAACTTTCATATTTCCATTTTACAAAATTGTTTGCAATATCATGTATATCATAAATGGATTTTTTGTTTGAGCTAGAATTAGGATTAATTGGAGTAGCCAAACTTTCAGCCAGACAAAAAGCCATCAAACTATCATCCGACCAAGTTCCTTTTGGCTGATGATGTGTTCCGAATTCTCTCATATTCACAACAGGATTTTTGGCAATATCTTCTCTACTTCGAAACTCCACAGGAACGCCTAACGCATCACCAACAGCAAAACCGAAAAAAGCGTCTTTTATTTTTTGTTTCATAATTTAATTTGGGAAGTAGGAAGTGGGAGATAGGAAATAGTGAATCAGTAATGGTTGGAACGAACTAATAATTACGTTCAATACTAATCAATGGAATTAAAAATACTATTTCTGACACTATTATCCTATTTTCAAAAATTCATTTTACATTAATATTACCTATTTTTGCAAATTCATTCTATACTCATTCTCATTTAGTAGAAAATAAACAAAAAAAAATTGCGTACAGAAATAAATAAACTTGGCGAATTTGGACTTATCAAACGTATAGCCTCCAATTTTCCATTACAAAAATCTTCATCAAAAAAAGGAATTTCAGATGATGCAGCCGTCATAGAAATTGAAAATGGCAAACAACTTTTAGTATCAACAGATATGCTCGTCGAAGGCATTCATTTTGATTTGTCTTATACTCCCTTGAAGCATTTGGGTTATAAAGCCGTTTCGGTAAATGTATCTGATATTGCTGCTATGAACGGAATTCCTCATCAAATTACGGTTAGTCTTGCACTTAGTAATCGTTTTTCTGTCGAAGCCGTTGATGAGTTTTATGAAGGTGTAAAATTTGCTTGTGAAGATTACGGAATTGATTTGGTAGGTGGCGATACTACTTCTTCTCCAAAGGGTTTGGTAATTTCAATTACAGCATTAGGACAGGCAAGTCCAGAAAAAATTGTTTATCGAAATACAGCTAAAAAGGGTAATGTTTTATGTGTTACAGGTGATTTGGGAGCTGCTTTTGTGGGTTTACAGATTTTGGAAAGAGAAAAACGAGTTTTTATCAATGCGCCACAAGCACAACCAAAATTAGATAATGTAGAGCATGTAGTAGAAAGACAGTTGAAACCAAAGGCTCGTATGGATATTATTTATGAGTTGGAGGAACACGGTATTTTGCCTACTTCTATGATGGATATTTCAGACGGTTTGGCTTCTGAAATTCATCATATTTGTCGCCAGTCGAATGTAGGAGCGATGATGTATGAAAAAAATATTCCTATTTTTGAACAAACTGCCGTTACAGCAGCCGAAGAATTGAAACTTAGTCCTTTGACGTGTGCTTTGAATGGTGGAGAAGATTACGAACTTTTATTTACAATCAAACAGGAGGATTTACAAAAAATAGAAAAAATAGTCGATGTTCATTTGATTGGTTATATTCACGAAGCCGAAAAAGGTGTAAAAGTAGCTATGAATTCGGAGCAGTTAATGGATATAAAAGCACAAGGCTGGAAACATTTCGAAGAAAACGAATAATATTTTAGTCATTATTATATTTTCTACCTCATTTCCTTTGTGAAGCTTAATTTAATCTTGTTATTTTCAGAACTTAGTGGTTAATATGTATTTGCATTTACTTCTAAATTGGTTTTCTTGTGAAGCTTAATTTAATCTTGTTATTTTCAGAACTTAGTGGTTAATATGTATTTGTATTTACTTCTAAATTGGTTTTCTTGTGAAGCTTAATTTAATCTTGTTATTTTCAGAACTTAGTGCTTAATATGTATTCGCATTTACTTCTAAATTGGTTTTCTTGTGAAGCTTAATTTAATCTTGTTATTTCAGAACTTAGTGGTTAATATGTATTTGCATTTACTTCTAAAATCTAACTTTATACTTCTAACTTTATTCCTATGTCTGTCGCTAATTCTTCCTCTGCAAAACGCATTACTACACATTCGTTGCAGGAAATGAAATCTAAAAACGAAAAAATTTCTATGCTTACGGCGTATGATTTTTCGATGGCTCAAATTCTTGATGCTGCAAATATTGATGTTCTTTTGGTGGGCGATTCTGCTTCCAATGTAATGGCAGGACACGAAACAACGCTTCCAATTACCCTTGACCAAATGATTTATCACGCTTCTAGTGTGGTTCGTGGCGTAAGTCGTGCGCTTGTGGTGGTTGATATTCCTTTTGGTTCGTATCAAGGAAATTCTCGTCAAGCTCTTGATTCTGCTATTCGAATTATGAAAGAATCGGGCGCACATGCTGTCAAAATGGAAGGTGGGGAAGAAATTAAAGAATCTATTATGCGTGTCCTTTCTGCTGGCGTTCCTGTTATGGGACATTTAGGACTTACCCCTCAATCAATTTACAAATTCGGAACTTATACTGTTCGTGCAAAAGAAGAAACTGAAGCAGCAAAACTCATCGAAGATGCCAAAATCTTACAAGAATGTGGTTGTTTTGCTATCGTAGTAGAAAAAATCCCTTCAAAACTTGCCGAAAAAGTAGCTAAGTCAGTAGATATTCCGATCATCGGAATTGGTGCTGGTGGTGGCGTTGATGGACAAGTTTTGGTTTCTCACGATTTATTAGGAATTACGAAAGAATTTAATCCTCGTTTTTTGCGTCGTTATGCTGATTTGAATGAGATTATGCAAAAAGCAGTTGAAGAATATATCAAAGATGTAAAAAGTGAAGATTTTCCTTCAAAAGATGAAAGCTATTAATTTTATATCTCTTTGAATTGTAATTAAAATAGGATAAATTAAACGTCTGATGAGTGAAGGATTGATTTTACTAATTAGACGTTTTCTCATTTTAAAACTATATAACTGAAAATAAAAATTATGAAAAACGAAGAAATTACTTTAGAATATGACAAACCAAAATGCAAAATTTATCATCACAAAAATATAAATACAGTTGTTTTGGAGTGGTCTGGCTATGCTTCTCACGAGGAATTTGTAGAAGCCTGCGATTTTTCATTGGAGTTAATGGTCAAAAAAGAAAGTAGCAAAATGATTGCTAATAATTTGAAGGCAGAGGTAGTAAGCCCAAGAAATCAAGATTGGCTCACTACAATTTGGTTTCCGAAAGCCTACGCACAAGGTTACAGAACTTCTGCTGTTCTGGTTTCAAAGAGTGTTTTTAATCAGATTACAGTCAAACAGATTGTAAATAAACTAGATAAGGGAAAATTTACCGTTCAGTTTTTTACTAATTTACAAGATGCTACTGAATGGCTTAAAACGGTTTGATTTACTGTGCGTTCGCTTTCCCAAAAGCAAACTAAGTTTTACTCATTAATTTATAGAATAATTATGCAATTCGAATTCAAAAATTTAGGAACAATAAAAGAAGCCCAATTAGAAATGGGTAATCTGACTGTTATTTGTGGAAAAAATAATACTGGCAAAACGTATTTGACGTATGGAGTTTTTGAAGCTATCGAAACAAACGTTTTCCTTTTATCCTCTCAAAGAAATAGTATAGAATTATTTTATAACAAGACCGACGAAGAAACTAGTAAACAAATTGATAAGAATGATTTAATCGATAAATTAAGAGTTACAAGAGATTTGAACTTGTTAGATAAAGTAACAGACAAAGAAAATTCTCACTTTCCACAACCTATCGAAAAGCTAATCGATTTTGCTAGAGATTTGACACGTCAAGTTATTAAAACAGAAAGTTTTCTTGTAAAAGAACAACCTGAATTATTGAAAGAAATTGAAAATCTGTTAGGTGTAACGTATGAAGTTTCTGGAGATGAAGTGTTGATAAAAGACAAACATTCTACTCAAAAAGTGCCTGCTTATATGGCTTCTACATCGGTTCGTTCGCTGATGCACTTGCATTTTTGGCTAAAACACAAAGCGCAAAAAGGCGATTTATTAATGATTGACGAACCAGAATTGAATCTCCATCCAGAAAATCAAATTAAAATGGCTCGTTTGTTTGCCAAACTTGTCAATGCAGGAATAAAGGTTTGGATAACGACACATAGTGATTATATCATCAAAGAACTCAATAATTGTTTGATGTTTTCACAAGGAATAGAAAATAAAAATGAGCTTTTAGAAGAATTGGGCTATAAGGAAAACGAGATTTTGAAAAAAGATGATATTCGTGCCTACATTGCTCGTTACGATGAAAAGCTAGAAGGTTGTACGGTAGATAAAGTCGAATTTGATGAGTATGGAATGATAATGACTACTTTCAATGAGCAGGCAACGAACATAAATGCTGTTTCTGATTCTCTAGCCGATGCTATTGATGAACATAGAATCCATAAAAACGACTTGAAAGTATGAGTAAAATCGAAAAAATAGAAAGTCTTATCAATCATTTACTTGTTTCTTTGCCTTCTCAAAAAATAATTGATTACGTTGAAATAAAGGAAAATCAAGCTACGGCAAAACTTACGCAACTTACTATTACAGACCTTCCAAAAGATGCTTTAGTGTTTACTCTTGATGCTCATCATTTAAAAATTAGAAATCAGTTTTTGAATGAAGAGTGTCAAGTAATAGGAATAAATAAAGGGTGTGATGCAATTTTGATTTGTGAAATGGAAGGCAAATTGAATGTTTTGTTTTGTGAATTAAAATCATTTGATTTTTCTGCAAAAGATTATGAATTACAGTTTGAAAATAGCTTTCTATTTTTAGAATATGTATGTAAAATGGTAGAAGTTTTTGAAGGAGAAAAAATAGAATTTATACCTAGATATTTTTTATTTTGTCTTAATTCTCCACGTAGAGGAAGAAATAATATATCACATCACGAAAAAAACATAAAAATAGAATACAAAGAATTTGAAAAGATAATTTATCAAAAGAAGAATCTACACAAAGTAAGTTTTATTGTAGATCGAATGGATAAAAAGTACAAGAAAAATATTAGCCTTCAAGATTTAATCAAAATCAAAGATGAAACGCTTTAAATTCAACAAAAAAAAAATACTAAAATACACAGGAATTTTTCTTCTACTTCTTGCTGCTTTAGCAGTTTGGCAACGAGAATTAATTGCTTATGGACTTTTACAGCTCAACGGTCAGTTAGAAGTAATGAATAATGGTCGTCGTTTTGAAGAATTAAAGAAAGATGCAAATTTTCCAGATTCTTTGAAAGCTAAAATCAAAATCATAGAAGAAGCTCGTCAGTTTGGAATGGAAAAATTAGGAATGAAATATTCTGAAAATTATACCAAAATCTATGACCAAAAAGGAGAGGATATTTTATGGAATGTTTCGGCTTCTTATCCTTATGAATTAAAGGCTTATGAATGGAAGTTTCCGATAGCAGGAAAATTTTCGTATAGAGGTTATTTTGATTTGGAGAAAGCCAAAAAAGAAAGAGATAGATTAAAAAATGAAGGCGAAAATATAGATGAAAAAACAATTCTTTTTGATACAAATATTCGTTCTGTTTCTGCTTGGTTGACGCTCGGTTGGTTTGAAGATGTTTTGCTTTCTAATAATTTGGAGAGAAGCGAAGGCGATTTGGTAGAACTAATTTTGCACGAACTTACCCACGCTACACTTTATGTAAAAGACAGCGTAAATTTTAATGAAAACTTAGCTAATTTTGTAGGAGAAGAAGGCGCAAAATTATTTTTGAAAGATAAATATGGCAAAAATTCGAAAGAATTAAATGATTATATTTTTTCATTACAAGATTACAAAAAGTATAAAGATTTTATGCTTGCAGCTTCTACTTCTTTAGATTCTCTGTATACTTCTTCTGATTTTTTAGGTAAAAAATTAGCTATAGAAAAAGAAATTGCTAAACAAAACTACCTTAATTTGATTAAATCAAAAATAGATACCGTTTCATTTTCAAACAAAAACTGGTCTAAAAATTTTCAAAAACGAGAACTTAATAATACTAATTTTATGAGTATTAGAAGATATAATTCAAGTCAAGATACACTAAAAATTATGTTTGAAAATAATTTTAAGCAAGATTTGAAAGTATTTTTGAAGTATTTTAGTGATAAATACCCGTCTTTATAAATTTAGAATTAAATGCAAATACGTTTTGACCACTAAGTTCTGAAATGACAAGGTTGAATTAAGTTTCACTAAGAATATCAATTTGGAAGTTAGATTTAATACGAATCACTGTATTTTCATTCCCACTTCTTACGCCCCAAAACCCACGCCCCACAAATTATGGCATTTTTAAGAGTAGAACATATCGGCATTGCTATCAAAAGTTTAGAGAAATCAAACGAGCTTTTTCAAAAATTATTCGGAAAAGAACATTACAAAGTAGAAAAAGTAGAACGAGAAGGAGTAAGTACTTCTTTTTTCCAATTAGGAGAAACTAAAATCGAACTTTTAGAAGCTACCACAGAAGAAAGTGCTATCGCAAAATTTATAGACAAAAAAGGAGAAGGAATTCATCACATTGCGTATGAAGTGGATGATATTTATTCCGAAATGAAACGATTAGAAAACGAAGGATTTGTACTTTTGAGTAATGAACCAAAAACAGGAGCAGACAATAAATTGATTTGCTTTTTGCACCCAAAATCTACAAATGGAGTTTTGGTAGAATTATGTCAAGAACAAAAAAAATAATGTCGTTGGTGAGACACCAACAACGGCAGAATGTCATTAGTGAGAACATTAACAATGGCAAAAAAGTTGAAAAGAGAGAGAATAAAGAAAACAAAAATAGGATAGACTTTGTATATTACAAAACAAATTTGTAATTTTAGTTAGAAATTTCGTAAATGAAAATCTAAAAAAAATCTATCCTAAAAATAAATTAGCCGTTTTTGATTGATGATAAACTCTAACTCTGTACTTTCTCCTAACGAACGTGTAATAGTTGCAATTATAGCTATTATAATTCATATTTTTTTGGCAATTATTCTCTTTGTAAAACCTGTTTGGGAGCGTCCTATTCCTGCGCCCGAACCTGCTGGAATTACGATGGTTAGTTTTGGAAATGTTGTTACGCCAACTGAAACGCCTGCACCTTCTCAAAGTGAGTTTACGCCTTCAGTAACCGAAACGGAAACAGTAGAAGAAACAGAAGTTGAAGAAGCACAGAAAGTACAAGATATTACACCTCAAAAACAAACTCAAATACCTGATATTCAGACTACCAAAAATGAAAATACAGTAAGCGTTCCTGATACTAAAAAGGATAAAAAGGAAGAAAAAGAACAGGAAAAACCAGAGAAGAAAGTTGAACCGAAGGTTGATCCTAAAGTGGAAAAACAAGAAACAAAAAAGCAAGAAACGCCAGTAAAACAAGAAACAAAAAACGATGCTACCAGCAACTCAAATGAAGAAGGCGATTCCAATACAAAAGACAAACAAGGAAACTCTGATGACCCAAATGACAAAGGAAAAATAGGAGTAAAAGATGGAGCAGAAATTAGTGTTGTTGGCTGGAGATGGATAACAAAACCTCAACCAAACGATGCACTAAACGAACAAGGAAAAATTATATTTGATATTACCATTGACCAAAATGGAAATGTAATAAAAGTAGGATTAGTAGAGAAAAGTTTAACAATCGGAATTGCCACTTATACGGCTTACAAAAATGCTGTACAAAATACAAAGTTTGAGCGTACACTTTCCAAGCCTGCTACAGAATCTACAATAGGAAGACTTACATTTAATATTAAAGTAGGAAATTAAGTAGTTTATGAAAAACGGTTACTAAATTATGAAGAATCATAGTTTGGTAACCGTTTTTTTGTTGAAAACTCTCAAAAATTATCTTTTTCGTCTGTTTCCACCAGTAAAAATTCCAATAACAAAAAGCAAAACAATTGCTCCAACTGTTGAAGTAATAAGACTTCCCACAAAACCAGCTTCTACCATAATATCAAGTTTTGTGAAAATCCAGCCACCAATAGAAGCACCAATAATTCCGACAATAAGATTGACAATTAAGCCTAATCCGTGTCCACGCATGAGCTTGCCAGCAATAAAACCAGCTAAAATTCCGATGATAATTGACCAAAAAATGTTGTCCATAGTTTATATTTATAAAAGTGTAAAAGTGTAAAAGTGAAGGTTTGAATTAGAAATAAATGAGTTTTTAGATGTTGCAAAATTAAGTTACAATTATTTTTCTAAACGCATAAAAAGCAATTGAGTTGGAAGACGATTAACAAAAATAGTTAATTTCAATTCCAATAAAGCACAATTTGTAAGTCTGAAAGTATATTTGTTACTTACTGTTTTTATAATTCCAGACCCTAAAGGTTTTGAAAACCCTTAGGGTCTAACACACAATCTACCTTTCTATGAACCTACTCACAAAGTCATCAAAATGGATTTTAGCAGCATTTGCTCTGCTATTTACTCTTCCCATTTTGGCACAAACAGACACACTAACTAATCAACAAAAAAACGAAAATCCTCTCTGGATGCGTTATTCAGCCATTTCTCCAAACGGACAAAACATTGCTTTTTGCTACAAAGGAGATATTTACAAGGTAAATGCTAACGGTGGACGAGCTTCTTTGCTCACTTTACATGAAGCTTATGATGTAAATCCTGTTTGGTCGCCAGACGGAAAAACGATTGCTTTTGCTTCTGACCGTTTCGGAAACAAAGATATTTTCTTGATGAATGCCGATGGAGGAGAGCCAAAACGTCTTACCGTTCACTCTTCAAATGATACGCCAGTTGCTTTTTCGCCAGACGGAAAATTTGTTTATTTCAATGCCTATCGAATGCCTGCAAAAAGTGATGTCGCTTTTCCGTTTGGTGGTTTTGAACAGCTTTACAAAGTAGCGATTGATGGAAAAACACGTCCAGAAATGGTAATTAACGCAGTTACCCAAAAAGGAAATCTAAATGCAGCAGGTAACAAACTCGTTTATGAAGACCGTAAAGGATATGAAAATGAATGGAGAAAACACCACGTTTCAAGTGTTGCAAGAGATATTTGGGTCTATGATATGACTACCAAAACGCATACACAACTCACAAAAAATTTGGAAGAAGACCGTAATCCAGTTTGGGTAGGCGACGATGTTTATTTTTTGAGTGAAAAAGGAGGCGTAGCAAATGATAAGGTTTCGATGAATATTTTCAAAATGTCAGCTTCAAATCCTAATGCACAAACGCAGGTTACAAAATTAGAAAATCATCCTGTTCGTTTTCTTTCTGCATCAGATGATAAAACTTTATGTTTTGGATATAATGGAGAAATATATACGATGAAAGATGGACAAAATCCTAAAAAAGTAGCTATTCAGATTGCTCAAGATAACCGTTATAATGCTATCGAATTCAAGAGTATTAAAGGTGGAATTACAGATATGGCAGCTTCTTCGAATGGAAAAGAAATTGCTTTTATTGTTCGTGGCGAAGTTTTCGTAACAGCAGTAGAAAATGGTTATACCAAACAAATCACAAATACAGCAGAGCAAGAACGAAATGTAGATTTTTCTCCAGACGGAAAAAGTTTGATTTATTCAGCAGAGCGAAATGGAAGTTGGAATATTTATCAAGCAAAACTCAAAAGAGAAGACGAAAAATATTTTTATGCAAGTACAGTTTTGAACGAAACGCAGCTTACCAATAATAAAAATGAATCGTTTCAACCTTTGTTTTCTCCAGACGGAAAAGAAGTTGCTTATATAGAAGACCGTAAAGCATTGAAAGTCATTAATTTAGCTACAAAAGAAGTTCGCACCATTACCGACAAACTTTCGTATTCTTATTCTGACGGCGATCAGTATTATACATGGTCTCCAGATTCGAAATGGTTTTTGATTAATTATGAACCCAATAAAGTATGGATTTCGCAAGTAGGTTTGGTTTCGGCAAAGGGAGAAGAACCAATTAAAAATCTTACTCAAAGTGGTTATAATGATGCTGCTCCTCGTTTTGCAATGAAAGGCAAGGCTTTTTATTGGCTTTCGGATAGAGAAGGTTTGCGCTCACATGGAAGTTGGGGTTCTGAATACGATGCCTATATTCAGTTTTTTGAAGAAGAGGAATGGAAAAAATTCACGATGTCGAAAGAAGAATATGCACTTTGGAAAGAACTAAATGATCCAGATAAGGACAAGGACAAGAACAAGGACAATAAAGACGAAGACAAAGAAGACAAAGAAGACAAAAAAGACAAGAAGAAAAAAGACGATAAAGACCAAGACAAAAAAGACGAAAAAGTTGAGCCTTTATCCTTCGATTGGACAGGTTTCGAAGATCGAAAAGAACGTCTGACAAGTCACGCTTCACAAATGAGTGATGCAGCCTTGAGTCCAGAAGGAGATAAATTGTATTATTTGACTACTTTCGAAGACGGTGCAGACCTTTGGATGGAAGATTTGAGAGAAAAGGAAACAAAGTTAGTCTTAAAATTAGGCGTAAAAAGTGGAAGTTTGGTAATAGATAAAGAAGGCAAAAACCTTTATTTGTTGGCAAATGGAAGTATTCAAGTTATTGATTTAGCTACCAATACTCCAAAACCAGTTTCTATTGATGCAAAAATGCAGCTCAATGCAGCAGCAGAGCGTGAGTATATGTTTGAACACATGTGGCGACAAGTGCGTGAAAAATTCTATGTTACAGATATTCACGGTGTAGATTGGGATTTTTACAAGACAGAATACGCTCGTTTTTTACCTCATATCAACAATAATTATGATTTTGCAGAAATGGCGAGCGAACTTTTGGGAGAACTCAATGCTTCACATACAGGTTCTGGTTACCGTCATTCTGACCCAATGGGCGACCGTACAGCCGTTTTGGGAGCTTTTTATGATGAAAATTACAAAGGAAATGGATTAAAGATAACTGAAATTCTGAATAAAAGTCCGTTACAAAAAGCAAATAAAGCGATTGCAGCAGGCGATATTATTCAAAAAATCGATGGTATAGAAATTACTCCAACTATGAATTATCATATTCTTTTGAATCGTAAAGCAGACGAAAGAACGCTTCTTACCATTCTTGATGCAAAAACAAATGCTACAAAAGAAGTGATTGTTTTGCCGATAAGTACAGGAGAGGAACGTCAGCTTTTATATGAGCGTTGGGTAAATACTCGTAGAGCAGAAACCGAAAAATTATCGGACGGAAAAGTCGGCTATGTTCATGTAAGAGGAATGGATAGCGATAGTTTTAGAGAACTATTTTCGGAGGCGTTGGGAAGACATGCAGACAAAAAAGCCTTGATTGTAGATACTCGTTTTAATGGTGGTGGTTGGTTACACGACGATTTGGCTACTTTCCTTAGTGGAAAACAGTATTTTGAAATCGTGCCACGAGGAGAGCAAATTGGTTCAGAGCCGATGTTTAAATGGAACAAACCTTCTACTGTTTTGATGAATGAAGGCAATTATTCTGATGCTAATATTTTCCCTTATGTCTATCAACATTTGAAAATTGGTAAACTTATCGGTATGCCAGTTGCAGGAACAGGAACGGCTGTTTGGTGGGAAACTCTAATCGATCCAACTCTTTATTTTGGTATTCCACAAGTAGGAATTATTCGTACCGACGGAAAATATATGGAAAACACAGAGCTTATTCCAGATATTGAAATTAAAAATAATCCTACGCCACAAAGTAATGGAAAAGATGAGCAATTAGAAGGTGCTGTGAAGGAAATGTTAGAAGTAACTAAATAATCAATTCGGATTATCAATTACGAATTACGTAGCTTTTTTATACTGAAAATTCCCTTAAAGGCTTTTTGCTTTTGAGGGAATTTTTATTGGTTAAATTGATATTTAATTTATAGCCTAGTTACCAATATATGAAAAATGAAAAGCATTTTTGCATTGTCAGTTAGGCAATAGATGCTTTATTATTTCTAGCCCAATTTTTTGCCTCATTGGTAGATGAAAAAGGTAAACTATGTTCAACTCCATTGTTATCTGTTATCATTAATGTAGTTCCTGAAAAAAAACCTACACAACCTTCAAATTTACTTTTATTGCTCATTATGACCTCCTTGTTTAAGTGAAATAGAAATTCTCTTCCTAAGATACGGTAATCTCATTTGTAAGGTTGTTTAGATTTGTAAGTTATTTTAAACTTTAGATTTTTACTACAAATTCCCTTGAAAGTTTTTTGCTTTTGAGGGAATTTTTTCTACATTTATAGGAAAAATACAATATGAAAAATCTAAAATCAAATATCAATGACTTACAAGAGTGGATTTCGTTTATTCATAAAAGTATAAACTTTGTTCACTTTATTGAATTATTGATAGTGACCTTCATTGGAATAGCCTCAAGCAACGTGATAGATAAGCAAATAAAGAATGAGGAAATTATTTCTACATGGAATACAAACTGGACAACTCTTCTAGTAATAGTAACAATCATATATTTATTGATTAGATTATTTCAAATCTATCATCACAAACTATTTCCGAATCAGGCTACTCAGTCAATAGTTGAATCCTACGAATTAAATAAGTCTAAGCAACAAAATACGAGAAAAGATATAATTAATAATTCATTTACTACTACATTGATAGCATTAAATAATACGACTTGTGATTATCTAAGTAGTGATGCCCCAAATGAATTAATACATAAATCTATTGAGGATAGTTTGGGAAATGTTTTGAAAAATTTTGTTTCTAATCTGAACAAAATTCTTGAAATAGAAAATTCAAAGTACACAGTTGGTGTATACCTTAAAGAAGTTTTTATAATGCCAAACGACGAAAAAAATCCAGTTAGAGAAAATGATGAATTAACGTCAGATGGAGGCATTTTTGTAATTGAGGACAGTCTTGATGTGAGAGAAATTTGTATACCTAAATCGCTTATGGTTACTCCCGATCATTCAGATTGCATTATTGATATAAAAAGTAATATTCAAAAGGCTCTAACTAAAAAAGGTTTTAATTCAAGCAGTTTTAAAGAAGGAGAATGTAACTATACAATAAACTGCAATTTTATTCCTGTATATTGTAACGAAGAAGAGGAAGCAGGTTGCTTATTTATTATTTCAGAATCGTTAGAAGAAATACCTTATGATTTAAGGTCAATACTAAATGTGTATTGTAGGATAATTTCTAATTGGATTGTAAGTCGTGATGAATGTATTATAGAAAGTGTAAGTGAGCAAGTAAGAAAACATGGTTGTTGTCCTATACCAAGTTCTCCCTTACCCTAGAGAATGGGAAAGTTTTGTAATAGGTAAAGAGTATGAAGCATTTTTTATAACCCAAAAAGAAAACATCTAAAATTATGAAAAAAGAAAAATCAAATAACATAAAATTACTGAACATCATTCTTGATGAGCGATTAGAACAATATAACGACAAAAATTTGTTTCCTGAAAAATTAGCAAAAACAAAGGAAATAATTGCTAAGTATGGACTTCCAAAAACTAAACAAACAACAAAGTAAATTTCTTTTGTTTGTTTTTGTAATGAAATTCCCTTGAAAGTTTTTTGCTTTTGAGGGAATTTTTTTGCTTAAATTTGTATTTCTTCTTTACAATCCATTTAAACGAAATTTAAAATGAAAAAAGTAATCTTTATCTTGTTGTTTAGTTATTCCTTCCAATTTGCTTATTCACAAGAATTCTCGTCGCCTATGTGTGATTGCTTCGATTACTTGTCTGCTGCTTTAGAAGAAGAAGATAAAGAGGGAAATTTAGTAAGTGAAGAGCAGTTTATAGAAGTATTTAATACTCTAAAGACAACAAATCCAGTTTTTGAGAAATGTGCAGGGTATTACAGTTTGAGTTTTAATGTTTGGACAAAAGGAAAATTTAGAATACTATCTCAAACAGGCTGTAAAATGTCTGAAAAAACTCTTGAACTTATAGAAAGAGGACCTATTATTTATGAAATGAACTTCAAACTAGAAGATGAAATTGAAAGATTTCATGAAGAAGATGTTTATACATTAACTCACGATACACTTGCTTTACAAAACTTGAAAGAACAAGCTGAAAAGTTTCTGTTTGTATTCTTTGATGGAGGTAATGAAAAAATGAGTTCTTTCTATACACCTGAATATTTAGTTATTAATTCTAAAGAGAAAATAGATGAAATGGCAAGTATGCAGCTTAAAATAATGAATGACACTAATATTAAACTTCAAAGAGTAGAAATACTAGAATTGGATTCTCTACTGCAACAAGATTCGGTCTTATCTACTCAATTAGAAGCGAATATATCTATATCCCAAAATGGAGAGATACACGAACAAAAAATACGTTTTTTAGGAGTTTCGTTAGATAAAGGCAGGAATTGGTATGTTTTTAATCTTGCTACTGAAAAGTTACTACCTTTATCTTTTTTGATGAATTATATAAATCCTTATTTCCTTGAAAAAAAACTGGCAGATGAAGAGAGTAGTGAACTTGATATAAATACTGTTGAAGAGTTGTCAGACTATTTTTGTGATTGTATGAATAATTTAAGTCCAACAGATTTTTTTGGAGAAGAATGTATGAAAGGGGTAACAAATCATAAGTTGTGGAAGGTAAAAGAAAATAGAGAACTCATGAAAAAATATCTAAAAAAGAATTGCAAGGAACATGCAGGTAACATAATATTTGGTTTTTAAATTAACCCCTACCCCTATCTGTTCGTAGTGTCCCACTAAGAGTATTTAAGCGTCATGCTGTGTATTTTTCATTCTAAAGTAATGATGAAAATAGTTTTTTATTTTACAAATCAGCACGTTAATTTCCTTTCTATCAAAATAGCCTTAGTAGTACAAAGAGTAATGCTAAGGCTATTTTTTATAACCTTAGCAAAAACAACAAAACCTATCAAAGAATCGTATGTAATAGAAAAACAAATTTTAAAATGTTATATCAATGAGAAATATTCAATTAAAGATAAGTGAGAGCGATTTTCAAAAATACAAATTAGATAAAGAAGAAATAAAATTTACTGATTTGGTAGAAAAAATTAGTTTAGAATATGCTCGTAAAGCTATTTTGGAATGCAATCAAATAGCTACACAAACAGGACTTTCAGAAATGAGTTTGGAAGAGATAAACGTAGAGATAAATGCAGTAAGAAACAAAGCGAAATAATGCAGAAAATAATTCTTGATACAAATGTGATTGTTTCGGCACTTATTTCAAACTCTGTTCCTACCAAAATTTTATATGATTTAGTTCTGACAAAAGAGTTAGAACATTGCACTTCAAATGAAGTTTTTGAGGAATATATAACTGTTTTGAATAGAGATAAATTTAGCAGATTTCATAATTTCAAAGAAAAGGAAACTATTGTTTTGAACAAGCTAAAAGAAATATCTACTTTTTACGAAACAAACAGGAAGATAGAGGTTTTGACAGATACAAGTGATAATAAATTTTTGGAAGTTGCTGTAGTAAGTTATGCTGATTATTTGGTAACAGGAAATACACTTGATTTTACAATGAAAGAATTTGAATATACAAAAATATTAACGCCTAGAGAATATTGGGAAGAGTATTATTCTTAGACGTTATTTTGTCTTATGTTCTAAAGCAACAGGGATAAATAACTTTAAAATCCAAATAGCCTTAGTATTACAAAGAGTAATTCTAAGGCTATTTTTTTTGTATCTTGCAGTAAAATTCACTTAAAAGTAAAACTAAAATAGAACAAATCAAGTTAGAATATATGAATCCATCTTCTTTAGAAGTCCTTTATAGAGGAAATAAATGCACTTTTTATACTGTCAAATCATTGGAAACAGAGTACGAAATAAGCGAAACAGAGAAGTTTTTATCTAAATTCAAAAATGAAACTCATTTATCAGATGCTTTCAATGATTTGATAACTTTATTATTTGATATTATTGGCGATGAAGATGGAGCTTTGGATCATTATTTTAGACAAGAAAGAAAAACGAAGGCTTTACCTAAAGGAGTAGTTTATTTTGATGAAATTACACTTGATTTTAGAAATTTTTCATTGCGTTTATATTGTCTTTGGATGTCAGAAAAATTAATTGTTTTGTTCAATGGAGGAGAAAAAACGAGTAGCACAGCACAAGAAGGCAAAACAAGTTGGAGTTTTTATGAAGCTGAACGCTATGCAAATCGTATTTTGGAAGCCCTACAAGACAAAGAAATTTATGTAGCAGAAGACAACGCTACTTTTCGTAATTCTCATAATGACGACGATGAAATTATTTTATAATAAAAAACAAAAAATAAAATGAAAACAAAAAGTAAAATTTTACAAAAAATACTAGACGAAAAACCAAAAGAAAGTTACATTTTTGTACGTTTATATGCCGATATTGTAGTACGAGTAAATACCATTTTAGAAGAAAAAGGAATGACACAGAAAAGTTTGGCAGATAAAATGGGCAAACAACCTTCTGAAATTCATAAATGGTTGAATGGAGAACATAACCTTACGCTGCGTTCGATTGCCAAATTAGAAGCCGAGTTAGGAGAAACGATTTTACAAGTTCCAAAGAAAGAAAACAGTAGTAAAAAAACAGATACAGTTTCTGATCAATAAATTTGAAATGAAATAAAGTAGCTACACAAAAAAAAGACATTGATAAAGTGATTTAAGAAAAATAAATGCAGTCAGAAGTGGTAAAAAGGCACTTTTAGCGTGTTTTTTTGTATAAAAATGTAGAATATAAATTTTACAGACTAAGTAAAAAGATGTAATTTTATAAACAAACAATTTCAAAATATAATATGAACTATAAAAATGTAATATAACAAAATAATAAAACCATCTGCGCCATGTGGGTAATATGGTTGATTTTGTATGATAATGTTACCAAAAATCAAATAAAAAAACTATGAAACACAAAATCCCAGAACCCAAAAATGGAATGCAGTATTTGTATGAAGATATAAAAGAAATTGCAGACCAGTTTCCTAGTGATTATAAATGGAATTACGAAGAATTGAGTAAATATATTCCTGAAGACCTTTTAGTAAAAGTAGAAATTATCCATAATCGGCTTTTTGTTTATCCAAGTGGAGGTCTTGAGCATTCAAGAATTTCGATGAATCTACTTAGGGGATTTTATAGTTTTGAGAAAGATAATGACTTAGGACATCTTCTGATGGCTCCTTTTGACGTACAACTTGACGAAAATAATATTGTGCAACCCGATATTTTATTCGTTGCAGAAAACAATTACAAAATTTTAGAGAAAGCGAAGAGTAATGGTGCGCCAGATTTGATTGTGGAGATTTGGTTGCCGATGGAGAGTAAAGAAGTAAGAAATTCAAAGAAAAATTTGTATCAAAAAAGTAAGGTAAAAGAGTTTTGGCAGATTTATCCAAAACAGAAAAGAGTGAGTATAGAAGTTTTGAATCAAAATGGAAAATATGAAATTTTTTCAGAAGCAAAGCAGGAAAGAGTTGTTCAATCAAAAGTTTTAGAAGGATTTGAGGTTGATGTTACTGACATCTTTGATTTTGAATAAAATCCCTACTATTTTTTGGCTATTTTTTTTGTATTTTAGCTTACTCCAAAATTACCATACAACAAACCAAAAAAAAATGAAGCCAGAACCAATTAAGCCAAAAAAAGGACAAGAATCGGTATGGGATTATCCTCGTCCACCAGCGTTAGAGCCTTTTAACAAAACTATCGAAATATTTTTCAATGGAGAGAAGATTGTACAGACCAATAGAGCGTACCGAGTTTTGGAAACCAGTCATCCACCTGTTTATTATATTCCACTTGAAGATATTGAACAAGAATTTTTGGTAGATTCTGATAATTCTACCTATTGTGAATGGAAGGGAAAAGGTTCTTATTTTAGTTTGAAAGTAGGCGAAAAAGCGATAAAAGATGTTGCTTGGTATTACGATAAACCAAAAGAAAGATTTGAGTCTATTAAAAATTATTTAGCTTTTTATGCACATAAAGTAGATACATGTACAATTGATGGAGAAATAGTAATTCCACAACCTGGAAATTTTTATGGAGGTTGGATTACCGAAGATATTGTAGGTCCTTTTAAAGGAATAGAAGGAAGCTGGGGTTGGTAAGCGATAAGTGGTAAAAATTGTGTGTTCATTAGTCTATCTGCTTGTTTGTAGTGTCTCATTCAATGCTTATCTTAAGTTTTTAGCATATTGCTCGTATCCTTATTATGTCCGTCAAGTTAAAAGTTTTATCGTTACCCTATTGTGTTAGGAAATTTATAGAAATAGAGAACTAAGAGAAAAATATATTCATTATTCGTTTAGGAACTACATGGTAGTAGAATTTTGATTTAAAATGCTACCTCTAGTACAACCTTACGAAATAATATTGCAAGAAATAGATAGCACTTTAATCTGTATGATTTATAAAATCTGCATTCTACAAGAAATAAAACTCAAAATAATCTGTTACTTTCCACAAAAAAATGGATTATCAAAGAATAAAATCTTTCAAAATTTTAAATATTACGAATAAAGAAGTAAAAATAATTTTCTTATTTAGCTATATTCTGTAAATTTACCATAACTAAACAATTAGACACAAACACATGAGTTATTCATTTCAGAAAACGAAATACTACCTCATCACATAAAAATTTATAGAACCTATGCGAGTAATTCAATTTAGAGAAGCCTTACGTGAAGCCATGAACGAAGAAATGCGTCGTGATAAAAGCATTTTTTTGATGGGAGAAGAAGTAGCCGTTTATAATGGAGCATACAAAGTCAGTCAGGGAATGTTGGAAGAGTTTGGTGAGAAACGTGTTATTGATACACCAATTGCCGAATTAGGTTTTACAGGAATTGGCGTAGGTGCAGCTATGAACGGTTTGCGACCAATTATAGAATTTATGACTTTCAATTTTTCATTGGTTGCTATCGATCAGATTATCAACTCGGCAGCCAAAACGCTTGCTATGTCAGCAGGACAGTATGGCGCACCGATTGTTTTTCGTGGACGAACAGGAAATGCAGGACAACTGGGTGCACAACACTCTCAAAACTTTGAAAACTGGTTTGCTAATACACCAGGACTTAAAGTTGTTGTTCCAGCAAATCCACATGATGCAAAAGGCTTGCTCAAATCCTCTATTCGTGATAATGACCCTGTTATTTTTATGGAATCCGAAATGATGTACGGCGATAAAGGCGAAGTTCCAGAAGAAGAATATCTTATTCCTTTGGGCGTTGCAGAAGTAAAACGGGAAGGAACAGATGTAACCGTTGTTTCTTTTGGTAAAATCTTGAAACTAGCTCAGCAGGCTGCCGAAGAGTTAGAAAAAGATGGTATTTCTGTTGAAATAATAGATTTGCGAACTGTTCGTCCAATTGATTATGATGCCATTATCAAGTCTGTAAAGAAAACAAATCGTTTGGTAATCGTAGAAGAAGCCTGGCCACTTGCTTCTATTGCAACTGATATTACGTATAATGTTCAACGTCATGCATTTGATTATTTAGATGCCCCGATTCGCAGAGTAAATTCTATGGACGTTCCTTTGAGTTATGCTCCAACACTTATAGAAGCTGTTTTGCCAAACCTAAAACGTACCATCGATGCTATTAAAGATGTAATGTATGTAAGCTAAAAAAATTATTCACACAAAGAATTATTGTTGTTGTGTCCTTACAAACGACCTATAATTCAAAAAATATTTTGATTTCTCAATAATTTAACGAAATTTACAGTTATAAACTGTATTTCAAAACTTATTTCTCTAACAACATGAAAAAACGAACCCTTGCTACTGTATTTTTTTCGATATGTGCTATCGCATTAAGTTATGTCCTTGGAAATAACATAAAGCAGAGCATAGACCAAGAACGTCTCATTATAGAATCTGAAGCTCGTGTCATTGAACGTCTAAAAGTTATTCGTGAAGCTCAAAAGACATATCAACTTCGCTATGGAAGATATGCTGCAAATTGGAAAGATTTGCAAGATTTTATGAAAGAAGGCGTTATTTATAACGTCAATAAAAGAGAAATTGTAATTCCTAAAGACAAAATTCGTACACTTGAAACTTATTATTTAGGTGATAGTATTCGTACAATTTATGATACATTAGGTACAATACCTGCAATAAATAGTGTTTTTGAAGAGGGAATCGCTAACTTTAATTTGGATAGTATGGGCTATATTCCTAATAAAGGCGAAAAACAATTCAAAATGTTTGTAGAGAAAAAACCTACTGGAAAAACAGATATTATGGCAGATTATATTGAAGTAATTGATCCTTATCCAGTTAATAAAGAACGTTCGGATGAGAGTTTGAATCGTCGCACAAAATTTTTGCGTTTTGGTTCTTTAAATGAAGTTTCGACGGTCGGTAACTGGGAAGATAGATAAAACAAATAAATTTTTCCTCTATAGATTTTTTATAAAAACGATTATCAATTTTTTGGTTGATAATCGTTTTTTTGTTGAAAAACTGAATGTAACGTAGCTTACTTGTAAAAATTAAGTGAGTACTATGCTAAAAACTATAAAAAATAAAAAATAAAAATGCCGAGAAATCATATAGATAAGAGCCATTTATTAGCTTATTAGCGATTTGCTAATTTTATTATAAAAACTTTATCTATATTTCTTTTAGTATTGAATTTAGTTTGCTACTTTTGAAAGCACAAAATCTGAGACTCTTCAATAGAAGCTAAATCTGTTTTTAGTAGTAGAGTAGCATATCTTTTTTATATTTCTTTATATTTCTATTATTTTCCTTACTTTTCTATGAACAACCGTCTGAAAACTGGTTTGATTTTACTTACTATTGCTTCTTTGTTGGGTTATATTTTAGTAGATAAAATTACCGATGTCTTGAAAAGTGAAATTACAACGCTGCCAGAGGGTTATCACAATGTACTTATTCGTGTACCAAAGACATTTGAATTTTGTGGTGAGCAGGTTCCTTTATATGATGAAGAAGTGCGAGAAAGTTTTGATAAAGAACTCTATATTAATGTTTTTCGCCATTCCTCTACTAGTTTGATAATTAAGCGTTCGGAAAAATTCTTTCCTATTATCGAACAGATTTTGAGAGAAGAAGGTGTTCCAGAAGATATGAAATATATTGCTGTTATTGAAAGTGGTCTTGAAAATGTACGTTCTTTTGCTGGTGCAGATGGATATTGGCAATTTATGGAAGAGACGGCAAAAGAATTTGATTTAGAGATTTCGAAGGAAGTAGATGAGCGTTTTCATATCGAAAAGGCAACTCATGCAGCTTGTAAATACCTAAAACGTTCGTTCAAGAAATTTGGAAATTGGACACTTGTAGCTGCTTCTTATAATCGGGGGATGGGAGGCATGAATGCTGCACTTCGCAACCAGAATGCAATTTCGTATTACGATGTAGCTTTAAATACCGAAACGGCTCGTTATATTTATCGTGCTTTGGCGTTTAAAGAGATTATGCAAAATGCTGAAAAATATGGTTTTGTAATTCCTAAAGAGTTGCGTTATCCTCCAGTAAAATACAGAAAAATACCTATTGATACTACTGTAAACGATGTTTCTGCACTAGCTGCACAATATGGAATGAGTTACAGAACACTAAAATATCACAACCCATGGCTGCTCACAAATAAGTTGAATTTTGACAAAGAAGATATAAGAAAAGGAAAAGTATATACACTATTTGTTCCTCAAAACCCACCTATTCCACATTCTAATATTTTGGCGCAGGAGTCTTTGAAGATGCAACAAATGTTAGATTCTATTCTTCACGAAGAAGATACAGTAATAGATATTCAGGATATAAAATAAAATTTTTATATATTTATTTTGTATTCATATACTAAAATTCCTACTGTACCCTACTATTTTTTATAACACAAATTATACAGATTAAAATATTACTATTCAGATTAAAATTAGTAGTATTCTTACAATTAATCAAAATTATTTAGCTTCGCTGCCTTTCAGTTGTATTTATCTGTATTTTAAATCCTACTAATCCTATAAATCCTTAACTATTCTACCCTACAAAAAAATAATAGGGTACAGTATAAAATTCCAATAAATGCTGGTAAAGCATGTTCAAATAAAACTGTTTCCTCAGAATCGTAATCTATCTGAACGATCAAGCCTCTATACCGTTTAAATGTAACAATTTAATTCATCAAATTGAATTTTTAACTGATCTTACGCAACATCAAAGTTTAGAGAAGTTTAGACGAAATCCACGAATTTACTCGTGGGAAAGTTTATTAAAATTACTCCTTTTATTTTAGAATAGAGTAGAAACTGACAACTACGGACAAGTCAAAAAACTAATGACATGAAGCGTAAATAGCGTTTATCAGCAGAATAAAATTTGGTTTTAAAACCTAAAAAATATTATTCAAATACTTTTTCACTTAAAAATAGAATTTTATTTTTTTCAAGCATTGAGCGTAAGTGTTTTATAATCAACAATTTACTCCATAGTTATCAGTAGAAACAAAAAAATGAAGAAGGTGGTGGTAGCTTCCACGAATAAATTCGTGGGTTTCATTTTAATTGCGTAACATCAGTTTTTAATACAAAACACGTTTCGAAGAACAGCGAAGCTAATTTTACTACATAACCAGTAATTTACTGTAAGATTAGAAACAAAAAAAAATCAAATACAGCTTATATTCTTTTTTACAAAATAATTTTAGAATAATAATTAACTACACTTATTTTTAATTTCTAGTTCTCATTTCGTAGTTCTTTCTTATCCTTCTGAATGTTTTACTGAAACTAGATTAATATTCAAATCTATCGATTCGATATAATCTTCTCCATTTTCCAACATATCATAATCATCTTCTCTATAATGCCAGTTTATTGTAGCATTTCCACCTTTTTCTTTTTCATATATTTCTAAAGTTTCTAGGAGGTCTTGAAAACGTCTTGAAGTAGCAGTATTAAAATAAGAAAGCTGAAAGTTAAGCACAATAGTTCTGTTAGGAGTTTCTAAATAGCGTTCTAACCAAGCAAAAACAGGTGCAAAAACTTCTTCTGCGTGTTCGGGATAGGATTGTCCTTCAATACTCAAAACTCCTGTTTCTCCGTTAAAATCAATTGTAGGGGTAAATTTTTGCCCTTTGAAAAAAAAATTTTCCATAATTTTCGCTATAATTTTAATAGCTAATGCTTTTCTAAATAGATGGTTCAAAATTACTCATAGAAAGTAGTTCTATCAATAATTTATTTAATTTTATGTTTTAATATTTTTGTTTTTTTCTACATTTTTGGGCTGCCAATCTTTATCTACAGTTACTGTAATAGAAAAAAAACTTAGCTGCTCCGAAACCGTATCAAAATGTATCTCCAAAGGATTCCCAGAACGCCTAACCATATCTATCAAACCAACGTGCGCTCCTGTACTTGTTCTTCCTTTAGCATTTTTGCGTTCTTGTCTATAGTAATCTGTCAAATGTTCTTTATCCAAACCGTTGATATATTCACAACGCTCCTCTAAAGCCTCCCTTTGGCGTCCGTTTACCATATTGCCTGCACTAAGAGAGTAGCAATTAGGCAAATCACGTATTGAAACTATTCCCACTCCAATATCAGAATTTGTAGTAAAAAAGTGCTTTTTGTCTGCTGAATGGTGGTAAATATTTTGAGCGAGTTCTATAAAAATGGCGAATATTTTACTTTTTATGGTCTCTCTATCCGAAATTTTTTCTTTTAGGTTTTCTGCTATTTCTGATAAAACAGATTGCGACAAAGCACCTTGAAAAATAGCTGTAATGCCATTTTTGTTAAACTCGTTGTAATATTTAGTAATCTGAAAATCGTCGTGCATATTCTGCCGAAATAGAAAAAAATTAATTAAATAATAATTTCAACGAATAAAAATAGGATTTGCTTCGTTTATTTTTGTTTGATAAAAATAGTTTAAAAAATGTATTTATTAAAATAGATTTAATTCGCCTAATTATCACAGAGTTTGAAAAACAAAATTACTACATAAAAATAGTAAATAGCCTATTTAAACAAACTTTAGATGGATAGTAAATAAGTCAAGCAAATAAGCTATCCACAATTTAATATATATAATTCAAAAAACAAATATTGTTTCTACATTTCCTTAAAAAAATTAAGAAAATAAAAATAAAAACCAAACTCAGCTGTACATGTTTAAAGATAAGGATTAATTACGACCTGTTAAAGCAACAAAGCTAATTACGATTATAACTCATTAACTATCAATAAATTAATAATACAAAATAGTAGCTTATTTAATTTACGTTACCAAGTACCAAAACAGAAGTATTTATATGTATTTCGTTGTCGAACACAAAGTTACAGAGAACAGAGAGAATGAGAATACATTTCTGTACGATCGTCTTCTTTCCATAAATAAGATTTTTAAACTCTACTTTATGAAAAAAGCAAACTATTATTTTATCAAAAACAAGTTTAATATGCAAAATTTGGAAAATGTCACTCATATTGGTACTTAAGTTCTTATTCTCATTTGTTATTCGTACTTTTGTGTCCTCAAAAAAAGACACAAACTAGAAATTATTGTTTTATTCAAGTTTTATCTAATAAAAAATTAGAAAATATATTAAAAATGGACGACTTAATTAAGTTCGGATTACTTTGCTTTACTACCTACTTTACAATCATAAATCCGTTGGGAGTAATGCCTGTTTTTATGACCATGACAGCAGACCTTAGTGATGCAGACCGTACAGCAACGGCACGTAAAGCACTAATTACAGCTTTTTTTACGATGGTTGCTTTCGCTTTTTCAGGACAATTACTCTTTGAGTTTTTTGGTATTTCGGCTGATGCCTTTCGTGTGGTAGGAGGAATAATATTTTTTATGATGGGGTATGATATGCTTCAAGCACGACTTATTCGTACCAAAATGGAAGAAGAATCTGTCAAAAGTTATGTTTCGGATATTTCGGTTACTCCGTTGGCTATTCCTATGATTTGTGAACTGGTGCAATCACAAACTCTATTGTGATGATGCAAGATGCCGAAACGTTTGATAAAAAAGCCGTTTTGATTGGTACAATGTTCGTTATTTGTTTGATTACTTTTGTTACACTTTGGGCTTCTTCAAAAATTTCGAAAATGCTGGGTGAAACAGGAAACAAAATTTTGATGCGCCTAATGGGACTTATCGTAATGGTAGTAGCCGTTGAGTTTTTTAGAAGTGGATTAAAACCAATTTTGGTAGATATTGTTAAGGCTGCCTCAAACTAATTTAGAAGGTAGAATTTGAAACCAATTTAGAAGATAGATTTCAAAAGGTAGAATTTGAAACCAATTTAGAAATTAGATTTCAATAGGAGTGACATTTCTAAATAAAAAAATAATTGCCAATTTTTATTCTGTGCAACTGACTTTTTCCATAACATTGGGGTTTGCAAGTTCAACGCTATGGAAAAAATGAACTATTATTTCGTCAAAAACCAGCTCGTGTACAAAATTTGAAAAATGACACTCCTATTGACTTCTAAAATCTAAATTTATTTTTATGAAATTTACCGATTTTTCGGACACCATCATAGCTCTTTCTACTCCTGCTGGTCGTGGTGCGATTGCGCTGGTTCGCCTTTCTGGAAAAGATGCTATTTTGCATACACAGACTTTCTTTAAAGGACTTAATTCTAAAAAGAATCTTTTAGAAGAGAAAACCCATACGGTTCACTTTGGTACAATTAGAAATCTTGAAAATGAAATTTTGGACGAAGTAGTCGTTACCATTTTTAAAGCTCCAAATTCATTTACAAAAGAAAATGTAATTGAAATTTCTTGCCACGGTTCGCCTTTTATTGTAAAACGAATTGTTCAAAATTTTTTGGATAATTCGCCTGTTCGGTATGCAAAGGCTGGAGAGTTTACACAACGAGCTTTTTTGAATGGTCGTTTTGATTTGACACAAGCAGAAGCCGTTGCTGATTTGATTGCAGCAGACTCAGCAGCTTCGCATAAAGTAGCTATTTCTCAACTTCGTGGTGGTTTTTCTTCTCAAATAAAAGAACTTCGCCAGCAACTTCTTGATTTTGTTTCGTTGATAGAACTAGAATTAGATTTTGGTGAAGAAGATGTAGAATTTGCTGAGCGTTCGAAGCTGACAATCTTAGTAAATACTATTCAAACCGTGATTGAACAATTATTGAGTTCCTTTGAACTTGGAAATGCTATTAAAAATGGAGTTCCAACTGTTATTGCAGGGAAACCAAATGCAGGAAAATCTACACTTTTGAATGCCCTTCTGAATGAAGAGAAAGCTATCGTTTCAGAAATTGCAGGAACAACACGAGATTTTATAGAAGACGAAATAAGTATTGAAGGAATTGCGTTTCGTTTTATCGATACGGCAGGATTGCGCTATACAGAAGATAAAGTAGAATCAATTGGAGTAGAACGAGCAAGGAAAAAAATGAGTGAAGCTTCTCTGATTTTGTATGTAATTGATTTAGCTGAATTATTTAATCAAAATATAAGTGAAGAATTATTTTTTGAAGAAGTAAAGGAAATTGAAGAATTAGATATTAATACACTTTTTGTTTTGAATAAAGCTGATTTTTGGACAAAAATAGAGAAACAGATAGAAAATAAAACTGATTTTTCTTGGTTAAAACAATGGATAGAAAACTCAAATACCATTTTTACGCAAGCTAATGATACAACAGATAAAGAAGATATTGAAAAATTGAAGACCAAAATCTTAGAAGTTATTCAAGCAGACAGTTTTAATTCAGGAGATACGCTTGTTACAAATACACGCCATTACGAGAGTTTGAAAGGTGCAAATTTGGCTTTGAACGATGTTTCAAATGCTTTAGAAATGGGCTTTACAAGTGATTTGCTTTCTTTGGACTTGCGAACAGCTTTAGAACATTTGGGAGCAATCACAGGAGAAGTTTCCAACGATGAAATTTTAGGGAATATTTTTGGAAAGTTTTGCATTGGTAAATAGTAAGTTCATTAGGAATTACGAATTAAAAATAACGGTTTCATACTAATTTTATTTCATTAGTATCGTTTGGAGAAGCGATATTTACACCGAAACTGTTTGAACTTTTCATTTTTAGTGTTTAATTTAGGGTATAGTAGGAAAAGACGTGTCTTTTCCCTACATAATATCAAAGACTGAACGGAAAAATAAAAGTTTAAACATGTTTACCATTAAAGTCTCCACGCTACAAACCTAGTTTTTTTGTTTCCGTGTTCCATATCTACTGTTTTGTGTTCTGCTTTTAGTTTGTCTAATTGCTTGTAAATGGCTTTTAGATTTCCACTTTTCGAAACGAGTGTAGTAAACCAGTTTACTTGATTTCTGAATTCTACACTTTGTTTTATCATTCGTTTTATAAAAAGTGCTTCGCCACCATTGCACCAAAGTTCATTTGATTGTCCTCCAAAATTTAGCTTGTTTTTATTTCCCAAATTTTTTAAGTTTTTATTTTTGTTGAAAGCAGCCGAATTAGCCTCCTTCTCAGATGCATGAAAAGGAGGATTACAGATAGTGAAATCAAAATATTCATCTTCATTAATAATTCCTCTAAAGATATTTGCATTTGAGGCTTGATGTCTAATCTCTATATTATTTTCTTTTGATTTATCCAAACTCTCCACATTCTTCTTTGCTGATTGAATAGCCATTTTATCAATATCTGTTCCTACCATTTTCCAATTAAATAATTGACTAGCAAGGATAGGATAAATACAATTTGCACCTACGCCAACATCAAGACCTCTTATAATCTTCTTAGATTTATTAATTTTATTATCGTTTTCTACTAAATCTAATGCCAATAAATCCTTTAAATAATACAAATAATCAGCACGGCTAGGAATAGGAGGACATAAATAACCTTCTGGAATAGTCCAATTTTTAACGTTATGATGGTGCGCTAAAAGTGATTTGTTTAGTTCTAAAACAGCTTTTTCATCAGCAAAATCTAGTGTTTCTATTTTGTGTTGATTCACAAAAACAAACTTCTCTAAATTTGGATTAGACTTTATAAGTGCTTCAAAGTTATAGAACGAATTATGTATGTTTTTTGGATGCAAAATATTTTTGTTTTCGAACAGAATTAAATATACGTAATTGTGATTTTTTTCAACTTACATGTGTTTGTAGTGTTACACCACAAACCTAAAAATGTATTTAAGCATCAATATTTTACATTGCTGTAATTAAATCTCATATTCTTCCAAAAAAACAACACTTTTTATCATATCATCGTGCAGAACTCTATCTTTTTGTAAAGGCTCTACATACGTTCTATAATCTGCCAAGAATTGTTCTAGCTTTTCTGATGTTTTGAGTGGTCTTCTAAATTCTATGGCTTGTGCTGCTGCCATTAATTCTATCGCTAAAACTCGTTTTACATTTTGTAAGATTTTGTAGAGTTTTGTAGCTGCATTTGCTCCCATACTGACATGGTCTTCTTGTCCTTTTGAAGAAATAATACTGTCCACACTTGCAGGAGTACAAAGTTGTTTGTTCTGACTGACAATCGAAGCTGCCGTATATTGCGCTATCATCATTCCAGAATGAAGTCCAGAATCACGAACCAAAAAAGGAGGCAAATTTCGTTCTCCAGCTAGTAATAAATAAGTTCTACGTTCCGAAATACTTCCCAATTCTGCAAGCGCAATCGCTGCAAAATCCAACGAAATAGCTAACGGCTGACCGTGAAAATTTCCACCAGAGAGAATTTTGTCTTCATCAGGAAAAACATTTGGATTATCAGTAACCGAATTAATCTCACACTCAAAAATAGAATTTATATAATTGAAAGCATCTTTACTTGCTCCCTGCACTTGTGGCATACAACGGAAAGAATACGGATCTTGAACATGTGCTTTTGGCTGTAGCATAATTTCGCTTCCCTCCAAAAGTTCTCTAATATTCTTTGCTGTTTCGATTTGTCCTTTGTGTGGTCGGATATTGTGAGTAAGCTCGTTGAAAGGCTCATGACGGCACAAAAAAGCATCGGCTGAAAGCGCACCGATTGTATCAATCCATTTATTAAGGTTTTGAGATTCTGCTACACATACAACTCCATAGGCACTCATAAACTGCGTTCCGTTGAGCATTGCCAGACCTTCTTTTGCTTTTAAGCGTATCGGATTCCAGTTTTTTTGAGTAAGAATATCTTCCGTTTTATGCTTTTTATAAATACCATTTTCATCTTTTATATTGACTTCTCCCATTCCAATAATCGGAAGCGAAAGATGAGCTAAAGGAGCTAAATCGCCAGAAGCACCCAAAGAACCCAACTCATAAACGACAGGCAAAATGTCTTCATTGTAAAAATCTACAAAACGCTAAACGGTCTGCAACTGAACGCCAGAATGTCCGTAAGAAAGCGATTGAATTTTGAGAAGTAACATCAATCGAACTATAAAAACAGGAACTTCATCGCCCATTCCACAAGCGTGTGACATAACTAAGTTTTCTTGTAATTCACTAATCTGCTCTCTAGGTATTTTGTAATTGCATAAATATCCAAAACCAGTATTTACACCATAAACGGCTTCTTCGCTCTGTGAAACGATATTTTCTAAATAGGCTTGTGCTTTTATTATTTGTGCTTTGCTCTGTTCTGAAAGCTCTATCTTTGTATGGTTTTTGGCAAGTTTATAAATTTCTTGAATAGAAATAGTTTGATTTGAAATCTGATGCAACATAAAGTGAAGTGATTTGGATGTGTGTTTTCTGACTTTACTACAAAAGTAAAAAAATTACACCAATTCTCTACCGAACCGTTCCCTCAAAGGGAACGGTTCGGTCAATAACTTTTTAAACCGAACGCATCGCCTCGACAGGGTCAAGTTTTGCAGCTAAGATAGCAGGAATAATTCCAGCCACAATTCCGATGATAGTAGCTACACTTACACCCAAAATCATATTTCTGACAGAAAGTGCAATCACAAAAGTATCACTAGAAAACAAAGATAACAGAGAAACCAGAATTAGTCCTCCAATTCCTCCAATAATACAAAGTAGAATTGCTTCTAACAAAAACTGCCATAAAATAAACGCTTTTTTTGCTCCTAATGCTTTCTGAACTCCAATAAGAGAAGTACGCTCTTTTACCGAAACAAACATAATATTAGCAATCCCAAAACCTCCTACCAAAATCGAAAAACTACCGATTACCCAACCTGCAAGCGTAAGAACAGCAATTACGCCATCTAAAAAAACGGCAAACTGTTCAGGACGATTAAGAGCAAAATTTTCTTCTTGTTTGGGTCTTAGCCCTCGTTTTATCCGTAAAAGTCCTATAATTTCTCCCTCTACATTTTGTAAATCTTTGTCGTCTTCAAATCCTTTTATGGAAATAGAAGGTTGAACGCCTGTTTTTCCTTCGGGAATCATTTCGGTAAGCGTGTAATAAGGCATAATGGTAATATTATCATTGCTGGGAGCATCTAACAGGTTATCGCCTTGCTTTTTCAAAATTCCTATCACTCTAAATTTTCTACCTTTCAACTTTATTACCTTATCAATTGCACTTTCTACATTCTGTTCTCCAAATAAATCTTGTGCAACTGTACTTCCCAGAATTACCACTTCTACAGCTCTATCAACTTCAATTTGAGTAAAATAACGACCGTACTCTATGGGAATATCACTTACAATATTATGTTGAAATGTAATTCCTTGCACTACCAAACCAGAAAGACTGTTTTTCTTGTATTTAGCTGTAAAACCAGAACGAATAGCAAAAACAGAAACGGCTTGCGCTTCGGTAAGATTTTTTTCTAAAAACTTAAATTCTTCCATACTTGGGTCTGGACGGTTCATGTATTTCCACCACGGATAATCAGCAGCAAAAATCCAAGGCATTTTTTGTACATAAATTACGCTTTCTCCTAAAAATGACAAACTTCCTTTTATTCCTTTTTCTAAGGCATTAACAAAAGTAAGTACTCCAATAATCGCAAAAATACCAATTGTTACACCCAAAAGTGATAATAATGTTCGTAATAAATTACTTTTTAGTGCGCCAAGTGCCATAGAAAGGCTTTCTAACCAGAGTGAGAAATTCATAAATCGTTTTTTGTTATACCTCAAAAGGTAGAGTACAAATACATTCTCACTCTAAAGAGTGAGCTACAGAACTACATAAGTAGTTTTTGTAATGGCTTTATTACAGTTTATACTTACAAATTGTTTATTGTTCTAGCTAACATTATTTTATATAATTAAATTTGTAACTTTGTACCTTCAACCACAAGAAGATAAATGATCTTAATGAAATAAATCTGCTTTTATTTGGAATGAATAATGTTAAATGTAAGAAAATACAATAACGACAGATTCTGAATATTAATAAAAATTTGTTTGCTAACATAATAACTGCAAAAAGAGAATTTATGATAAAGAATTCCTTTTATAGCCTTACTTTATTTTAATTTTAATGAAACATATTTCTATACCACCTTTGAATACTATCAAAACCTCATTTTTTTTCACTTCTTTACTGCTCCTTATTTTATTCTTTGCAGGACTAAGTAAACAAACAGTAAATGCCCAAGCCTTCCGTACTACGTGGATAACTACAGACGGAACAATTACTATACCCACTAATGGAGGGGGATACAACTATGACATTTCTTGGACAAACCTAACTAATGCAGGGGTAGGAAATGGTTCTGCAATAGCACGAACAGGACGTTATACTATTAATGGCTTAACAAATGGCGATACATATGAAATAGCTATTGAAGGAGATTTTCCTCATTTTTATACGGGACTTGCTAATTCAGAAAGCACAAAGTTAAGAACCATAGAAGAATGGGGAGATATAGCTTGGAGAAGTATGCAATATGCTTTTAATCGCTGTTCAAACCTTACTTATACTGCTACTGATAATCCTAATCTTACTAGTACAATAAGTCTTAAATTTAAGTATCTTTGTCTTTAGCTTACCAACTACCTATCCTTATGCCTATTTTAGAAATAAACGAAAAAGAACATGAACTTCTCCAACAGATAAGCAAAAGCCAAAAGTTATCTGTTCGGCTTGTTAAGCGAGCTACTCTTTTGTGTTCCTTTCACCTTCATAAGCGTTATTCAGAAACGAGTTCCTCCTTACAAGTATCTATAAATTTTGCACGCCAATGGGTTAGCACTTGGAATAAAACTGCTCTCATTCGTCAAAATTTATATTCAGCTTATATTCAAGGAGAATTGAAAGAATTTGAATACCGTAAAGAATTACTATCTATTTTATCAGATAAGCCTCGTAGTGGTTCGCCTCGTAAATTCACAGAATCAGAGCGCAGTCAAATTGTTGCTTTGGCACTCCAAAACCCCTCTGATTTAGACTTGCCTTTTACGCATTGGAGTCAAGAATTACTAAAAACGGAAGTGATAAAACGAAATATTGTTGCAAGTATAAGTCAACGGCAAATCTGCCGAATTTTAAAAAAATCAGCGTTTATCTCCTCATAAATCATCCTATTGGGAATACCCAAACATAGATAATTGGGAAGATTTTACCCACCGTGTAGAAAGTATTTGTGAGTTGAATGCAAGGGCTGAGGAGTTGTATGAATCAGGTATTCATCTTATCAGCACAGATGAAAAAACAGGAATGCAAGCCTTAGAACGTCAACATCCAACGATGCCACTCAAAGAAGGAGTGTGTGAAAAACGTGAATTTAACTATGTGCGACATGGTACACAAGTTTTGACTGCAAATCTTGAAATAGCAACAGGAAAAAGTATCTCTCCTACAGTAGCCGATACACGCAAAGAAGAAGATTTTGCAACACATATTGAAAATACAATAGCCACAGATCAAACAGGAGAGTGGATATTTATTGTTGACCAACTTAATACACACAAATCAGAAACGTTAGTGAGGCTGGTAGCAAAATCTATTGAAGACGAGCAAGATTTAGGAGTAAAAGGTAAAAGTGGTATTTTGAAAAATCAAAAGACAAGAATGGCATATTTAGAAAACAAAAAACATAGAATTCGTTTTGTCTTTACACCTAAACACTGTTCTTGGCTCAATCTAATAGAATGCTTTTTCTCTGGGTTTGCTAAACGAGTAATTCACAGGGGAAATTTTTTATCTACACAAGATTTAAAAAATAAAATTCTAAAGTATATGGAGTATTACAACGAAAATTTAGCAAATAAATTTAACTGGACAGTAGCTTCAAATGAAGATATCAAAAAAATGATACAAAAGGTAAAAAGATACGTGATTAAATTTATGGCTTGATGTACTAGAGTAACAGATATGTCATATATGTTTAAGAGCTGTATTCTTTTTGATGGAAACATTGGTGGATGGAACACGAGTGCAGTAACGAATATGAACAGTATGTTTTATAGTGCTTCTTCTTTCAATCAAGATATTGGTGGATGGAATACAAGTGCAGTAACGAATATGAACAGTATGTTTAGTTTTGCAAGGTCTTTCAATCAAGATATTGGGCGATGGAATACAAGTGCAGTAACAGATATGAGTAACATGTTTCAAATTGCTAATTCTTTTAACCAAGATATAGGTGGGTGGGATACAGGTGCAGTAACAGATATGAGTAACATGTTTGGTCTTGCCACTTCCTTTAATCAAGATATAGGTCGATGGAATACAAGTGCAGTAACAGATATGAGTAGCATGTTTGGTAATGCTACTTCCTTTAACCAAAATATAGGTGGGTGGAATACAAGCGCAGTAACGAATATGAGTAACATGTTTGGTGCTACTTCCTTTAACCAAGATATAGGTGGGTGGGATACAGGTGCAGTAACGGATATGGGTAGCATGTTTGGTCTTGCACCATCTTTTAATCAGGATATTAGTGGATGGAACACAAGTGCAGTAACGGATATGAGCCACATGTTTCATAGTGCTACTTCTTTTAATCAAAATATTAGTGGATGGAACACAAGTGCAGTAACGAATATGATCGCCATGTTTGATGGTGCTACTTCCTTTAACCAAAATATAGGAGGGTGGGATATAACAGCAGTTACTACTATGAATTTTATGTTGGACAACTCAGCTCTAAGTGTGGCTAATTATGATGCAACTCTAATAGGTTGGGAAGCACAAAATGTACAACCAAATATAAACTTGGGAGCAATAAACCTAAACTACTGTAATGCTGTAACAGAAAGAAACAGACTTATTTCTGCACCAAATAATTGGACAATTGGAGGTGATGCACTTTTGTGTCCTTCTGGAGCAGAGATAAACCTAGTAGGAAATGGAAATACTATCTTTAGTGGAACTTTATCTACAAGTATAACTAATAATACCAATTTCGGAGATGTGATAGGATGTTTAAACGCTACTTTAGTAACTAGTTTCACTATTCAAAATACAGGTAATGCTGTATTGAATATTACTGGAATTACTAGCACAGGAACGAATGCAACTGATTTTGTGATAAGTTCTGTTCCTACAACTGTAACAGCAGGAGGTAGTGCAACATTTACAGTTACCTTTAGTCCTTCTGGGGTAGGAAACAGAGAAGCTATAATCGAAATTTTAAACAGTGATGCTGATGAAGGAATATATACCTTTCGTGTAAATGGAAATGGATTAGCAGAAACTCAAAACCCAACAATTATCCCTCCTGCAACAATTACAGCTAATACTGACTTAGGACTTTGTACAGCTTCAGTAATTCTAGGAACGCCTAATGCAACTGATAATTGTGGTATGCCAACTGTTACAAATGATGCTCCTGCTTCCTTTCCTATTGGAAATACTACCGTAATTTGGACAGCAACAGATGATTCAGGAAATACAGCTTCGGCTACACAAATTGTAACAGTTACAGACAATGAAAATCCAACTATTACAGTTCCTGCAACCATTACAGCTAATACAGACATAGGACTTTGTACAGCTTCTGGGTTTTTGGCAACGCCTACTGCAACTGATAATTGTGGTATTCCAACTATCACTAATGATGCTCCTGCTTTTTTTCCTATTGGAAACACTACCATAACTTGGACAGCAACTGATGGAGCAGGAAACACATCTTCAGCTACACAAATTGTTACAGTTAGAGATAGCCAAAACCCAACAATTACAGCACCACCTAATATAACTGTTAATTGTCCTGCTGATTTAGTTTTAGGAACTCCTACAACATCAGATGATTGTGGTGTTATAACTGTAACTAATAATGCACCAACTGTTTTTCCATCAGGAACAACTACCGTAACTTGGACTGCAACAGATAATTCAGGAAATGTAGCCACAGCAACACAATCTGTGACTATTTTGGACACAGTCAATCCAACAATGGCAAATCCTGTTTCTGTAAACCTGTTTGTAGATACAGGTTGTAGAGTTACAAATAACCTCGTAGCACCAACAACAAATGATAACTGTGCGATTGCAAGTGTTACAAGTAATGCTCCAGCCAACTTTCCAGTAGGTACAACAATCGTAACGTGGATAGCAGTTGATGAAGCAGGAAATACTGTAACCAAAACACAAACCGTAAATGTAGCTCGTGATCCAGCCTTTGTAGGAGTAACTATTTCATCACTTGATACAGTAATTTGTGTCAATGAAACAACTACTTTCAAAGCAGAAGGAGCAACAAGTTATGTTTTTTATAAAAATGGTGTAGCAGTAACTTCTCCAAGTTCGGTAAACGAATATACACCTCCAGTTGGCACTTTACAAAATGGCGATCAAATTTGGGTTATTGGAGGAGCAAATAATGGTTGTCCTAATAAAAGTCGTGTTATGACTGTTATCGTAAATCCTCTTCCTGTTGTAGATTTGGGAGTAGATAAATATAAATGTAAAACCGATACAGCCAGACTTACTGCGCCAGAAGGAGATTTTATTTATGATTGGAAAAAAATAAGTCCAACAGGAACAGTAATTTCAGTTGGAAATGGAAGAAGAACACTTTTAACTTTAGATACAGGAACTTATTTTATACGTTTGGAAAATACGCTTACAGGCTGCTCAACAACAAGTAACCGAGTAAAAGTCTTTAATTTTGATGATGAAGTAGTTGTAGATTTAGGTCAAGACAAAACGGTTTGTTCTCCCTTAGATTTGCCGTACAGACTGGTGGGAAGTGATTTATCGCACCTTGCAGGAACTACTTATAAGTGGTACGTAGCAGGCGAAAATACAATTATTGGTTCAGATTCTATCCTTGATATTACAGCAGAAAACACATATAGTCTTGTCGTTGAAGACCCAAGAGGATGTAAAATAAGTGATACCGTTCGTATTAATTTTGCACCTACTCCTACTTTCGTTATAAAAGGACACGAAAATCCAACTTGTTCTGCTTTTGATACAGTAAAAATTGAGAGAAGTAATGTAAGAAATATGACTATTAATTGGTTTGGAAATGGAATTGTATCGCTTTCTGATTCTAATAAAACGGTTATTGTAAACAAAAGTGGAGTTTATACAGCAATCGTAACAGATAATTCTACACCTGCAAAGTGTTCTTATTCTCAATCTGTTGAAGTTTTTGTCCGTCCGAATATTGATTTAGGAATAACGGCAACAAACGATACGTTGCGACTTTGTCAAGGCGATTCGTTAGTCTTGAATGCTTTCCGACCAGAACACAATGATAATTTTACCTATCAATGGCGAGTAATTGAAACCAATCAAACCGTTTCTACCAACTCAAAAATTGCTATCAAGCAGTCTATGGTAGATAATTTTGTTTCAAATCGTTTTGAGGTAAAAGTAACTGACCCAAATCTTACAGGAGGAGGAAATTGTACTGTTTTAGATACAATTAATGTACGTTTTGATAGAAAATCAGGCGTTCAGATTGATTCTACTTTTATCAAAACGCTGTGTTTAGGACAAACTCAAACGTTAAGAGCCGTTGGTGCAGATTCGTATGTATGGAGCAATGGAGCGACAACTCAAAGCATTAAAATCACGCCAACCGAAGCAGGTTTTTATACTTTTAGTGTTAATGGAATTTTTAGAAATCTTAATTTATGTGGAGCATCAGCAGATACAATAAAATTTAGAGTTGTACCTGTTCCAGAAATTAATATTCCAGAAAGCATAACTATTTGTGAGAATGATTCAGTAGAAATAAATGCGTTTTTACCTTCTCATGAACCTCGCTACATGTATGAGTGGAAAAACGAAAACACAGGCGAAATTATTGATTCTACTTCTATTTATGTCTTTAAACAAGATTCTGCAAACATCACTTACGAACCTCAAACCTATAGAGTTGGTGTTTATGATACATTAGAAGGTGGACGTTGTGGTGCAGAAAGTTTGATAACAGTTACATTTAATAGAACATCAATTACAAAAATTACAGCTTCTGATACATTAGTTTGTGTAGGTGAACAAATTACACTTACAGCAACAGGAGCAACTAATTTTAGATGGAACACAGGCGAAACAACGCAATCAATTACTTTTTCTTCCGATTCAGCAGGTATTTTTAGATATTCTGTTTTGGGAAATTATGGAGATAATGCAAATCAAAATGTTTGTGATAGCACAAAAACGAGTATTTTAGTTCAGTTTAAAGCCATTCCAAAAATCACATTAAACAAACCAGACACAATCAGTATTTGTATAGGCGATTCTGTTCAGTTTGTTGCGAAAGGTGGATTTACTTATAATTGGTCGCATTCTCCAGCAGCAAGTGGCGATTCAGTTACCGTTTTTCCAACTGATACAACAACGTATATAGTTACAGGATTTGATACATTGGGTTGTTCTTCTACAGATACGACGGTTATTTTGGTTCAACCTCAACTAGATTTGGGACAAGACCAGCAACTTTGTCAAGGCGATACGGCAATTATTGGTGCGCCTCGTCCTTATAATGCAACTTATTTATGGAACACAGGACAAACTTCGGATTCGATTCGTGTCCGAAAAAGTGGACTTTATTATGTAGAAGTGAGTATTAACGAATGTAGTTATACCGATAGCGTTCAAATTACTTTTATAGAACCACCCGTTTTATCAGCAAAAGATACAATCTTGTGTTTTGAAGATGAAAATTCAAATCGTGTTTTCCATCAAATTGGAGTAAAAATAGAAAATTATGATTCTACGGCTCGTTATGCTTATCAATGGTTTGATGAGAATGAGGAATTAGTAGGACAAGATTCTCTTTTAAATGTAGAATTTGGAGGAGTTTATTTAGCACGAGTAACGGTAGAATATGCAAATTCGTGTACTGCCATTACGAGTTTGGAAGTAGAAGCGAGCTGCGAGCCACAGATTTTTATTCCAACTGCATTTACACCAAATAATGATAATCTGAATGAAGAATGGGAAATTTTTGGGCGTTATTATTCAAACCTTCGTATAAATGTTCTTGACCGTTGGGGAATGGAAGTTTATTCTGTTTTACAAAAACGAAGTGATGACAAAATCACTTTTTGGGACGGAACATACAAAGGAAAAAATGTACCTTCTGGAGTGTATTATTATCAAGTAACCTATATAAGTCCGACAGATAGAAGTAAAACTATCAAACAAACAGGAACAGTTACTGTGGTTTATTAGATAAGTTATTCACTTTTTTTAGTCTAGAAGAAGAAAACCCCTTATCAGATTTGACTTTGATAAGGGGTTCTGCATAAGAAATTAAATTCAAATGAATGTTCTTAACTAGATTTCTGTAATTTCCTCTTCAACATAATTCTTCTAATAGTATCCAAATCTCCTTTCGGAATTGCTTGAATTAACTGTCTTGTATATTCTCGTTTTGGCTTATCATAAATATCTTCCGAAAAACCAGTTTCTACAATTTGTCCATCTTTCATTACCAAAATACGGTCAGCAATGAATTTTACAACTGCCAAATCGTGTGAAATAAAAATATAAGTTAAGTTAAATTTTTCCTTCAAATCATTCAAAAGATTCAAAACTTGTGCTTGAACAGAAACATCTAGCGCAGAAACTGACTCATCACAAATAATAAATTTTGGCTTCAAAGCAAGCGCACGAGCAATACAGATACGCTGACGCTGTCCACCAGAAAACTCATGTGGATAACGATTAAAATGGTAGGCATTTAGATTTACCGTTTCCAAAAGTTCGATGACGTGTTCTCTTCTTTCTTTATCATTATTCATAATCGAATGGATTCGCATCGGTTCCATTATAATTTCTCCAATCGTCATTCTAGGATTAAGCGAGCCATAAGGGTCTTGAAAAATAATTTGCATGTCTTTTCGGATAGCACGCATTTCTTTTTGGTTCAATCCTAAAACATTTTTTCCTTCAAAGATTACTTCGCCAGATGTAGGTTCGACGAGTCTCAAAAGGCTTCTTCCTAAAGTAGATTTTCCACAACCTGATTCTCCAACTAGTCCTAATATTTCCCCGGGATAGACATCAAAAGAAACACCGTTTACTGCTTTTACAATTTCTTTTTTATTAGAAAAAAATCCTTTTGTTTTGGTAAATTCTTTTGTAAGATTTTTTATTTGTAATAATGGAGGTTGCAATACTAATTTTTCGTGGTGCTTTCTTAGTTCGGCTTCACTTTGAAAGTTTAACATCAAAGCTTGACCAACAGATTGAAATTTTGCTTCTGTAATTTCTGAAATATTTCCGTGTTCGTCGGTTGCCATAAAATCCGAAACGACAGGCAAAACACGCAGTTTCAAATCCAGACGAGGACGACATGCCAAAAGACCTTTTGTATAAGGGTGTTGAGGATTCGAAAAAATATCCCAAACTGCTCCCTCTTCAACTATTTTTCCTTGATACATCACAATAATCCTATCTGCAAACTCTGCTACAACGCCCAAATCGTGCGTAATAAAAACGACAGACATATCTTCTTTTTCTCTAAGTTCTCTCAAAATCTCTAAAATTGCAGCCTGTACCGTTACGTCTAATGCCGTTGTGGGTTCGTCTGCAATGAGTAAAAGTGGATTACAGGCAAGTGCCATCGCTATCATCACACGCTGTTTTTGTCCTCCAGATATTTCGTGAGGATAAGCGTTATAGATACGCTCTGGATTGCTAAGATGAGCCTTTTTCGAAGAGTTGGAGAACTCTCTGTTTTGCTGATTTCTTGGTAACTGTTTCGTGTCTTACAATAGATTCTAAAACTTGATTTCCACACGTAAAAACAGGATTTAGAGAAGTCATGGGTTCTTGAAAAATCATCGAAATCTCTCCTCCTCTCAAATGTCTTAATTTGTCAAAAGGTAATTTTAATAAATCTACTTCTCCATATTCTCTTGAATTAAATAAAATCTCTCCTTCTGTATTGCAATACGGTGCATCTGGCAAAAGGCGCATCATAGACAGCGAAGTTACTGTTTTTCCAGAACCCGACTCTCCTACAATACCAACGGTTTCTCCTTTTTTGAGTTTGAGATTTACGTTTTGTACAGCTTTATGGTTTCCGTTTTCTCCTTTGAAGATTACAGATAAATTATTTATTTCAAGTAAATTAGGATTATCAGGCATGTAAACAAATTAAGAAGTTAGATTTTAGAAGGTAGAATTTATGAGCAATACAATGAGAATTATGAAAAACAAAATTACTTATATGTATCTTTTTTTCGAACACAAAGTTATAGAAAACACAAAGAATGAGAATACGTTTTGAAATACTACTTCTCTACTATGTTTAATTCTACCTAAAAATAGCTATTCTTTCTATAAATAAAAAATGGTGTTCTGTTTATCAACAACTTCGTGAAATAGATAATATTAAGCAGTTTATAAAACAGAAACTGTTATCCTACTTTGATTTGAATTTATAAAATCTGCTACTATATTGTAATCCATCTTTTTTCCTACTGTTATATGAATTGGAGCAGCATGTCTTTCATTTAGTTGGTGTAAAGCTCGTAAAAATCTAGCATGGGTCTTTTCTTTAAAAAAATTTCGAATAAAAAATTTAGTGTTTTTACCTTTTTCGTATTTTATTATACATTCATTTACAGCAGAAAATACTCCTTTTCCAAAATTAAACTCTAATGATTTAATTTTGTTAGCATTTAATGTATGTTCTTTTATACCATAATTAGTACTAAATCCTATTCCTTTAGTAGAAATAAAAAAGGTGTTTTTTGTAAATTTTCGGTGAATAGTTTCTAATTTTTTTCCGTTAATACTATTATGAAAATATTTGGATATGATTGCAATTATAATCAAAATAACTCCACCAGAAAGAGGTAATGGATTTTGATTTATAAATCCTATAATTGCTGATACCAAAAATCCAAAAATAACTATAAAAGCAAGAGGTGCGCCATTAAATAAATCGTGATAATCTGAAAGTTCTCTATTTTTTACCTTCCATTTCGAACCGTAAAGCTTAGGAATATTTTCACTTCCTTCAATAGGAACGATAAAAGTATGAAAATAAATTTCATCTTTTATAATCAAATCTAGCTTTGTAGAAGGGAATTCAATTAATGTTTCGGACTGATTGCAATGTTTTTTATCCAAATACTTCCACGTATCAACTAGAAAAACAGATTTACAACTCGCACAAAAAACCACTTCATTTGCTTCTACAATAGAATCTCCTGTAATTGGGTCTTTTCTATTTTGAGCTAAGAAATTTTGGTGTTCTTGTGAAGTGGAATCTATTTTATGAATATTCATCTGCAACTATTTTGCTTACATTTTATTCAAACAACGCCTTAAAGCATCTCTCCAATGTGAAATCTCAATATCAAAATTTTGTTTAATTTTAGATTTATCTAACACGCTATACGAAGGACGTTCTGCTGCCGTTGGAAACTCTATCGAACGAACAGGCTGCAAATTCACTTTTTTATCTTTTGTCTGTTTGGATAATTCGAAAATAGCTTGAGCAAAATCATACCAACTCGCTACACCTTCATTTGAATAATGATATGTTCCCCACAAATGAGGTTCGACAAACTTTTTCTGTTCCAAACTTAGGATAATTTGAAGAATGGTATCAGCCAAATCTCTTGCATAGGTTGGAGTTCCTACTTGGTCATAGACTACATTCAATGGATTTTTGTCAGTAAGAGAAAGCATTGTCTTTACGAAATTTTTGCCAAACGTAGAATAAAGCCACGCCGTTCTCAAAATAATAGTGTGTGGATTATGCTGCAAAACTATTTTTTCGCCTTGCCACTTCGAAGTTCCATAAACTCCTTTCGGATTTGGTGTATCGTTTTCTGTGTAAGGTGTACATTTCTGTCCATCAAAAACAAAATCGGTTGAAATATGAATCAAACGAACGCCATGTTTTTCACAGGCTTTTGCAAGGTTTGTTGTTCCCACTACATTTACTTCATAAGCTGCTAATTTATCATTTTCAGAAGCATCGACGGCTGTATAAGCTGCTGCATTGATACAATAATCAAAACGCTGGAGGTTGAATTGCTCGTTTACACGCTTTGGGTGAGTAATATCCAATTTTTCAAAATCGGTAAAATGAAAATCAAAAGGATATGCTTTTTTTAAGGCTTGAAGTTCTTGTCCTAATTGTCCGTCTGCTCCTGTTACTAAAATCATAGGTTGTGTATTTTTGAAGTAGCAGACAGTTTCCAACTGTCTGAAATGTAATACTTTACTATTTTTCAAACAGCTTCAATGTTATTCTAAAATAAACAGTTGGAAACTGTTTGCTACGTTTTTTTAATGTTTGAAATGTCTAGTGCCTGTCAAAACCATTGCCATATCGTGTTTGTCACACATATCAATCGAATCTTGGTCTTTTATTGAACCCCCAGGTTGAATAACGGCACTAATTCCTTCTTGGGCTGCAATCTCAACACAATCTGGAAAAGGAAAAAAGGCATCAGAAGCCATAACAGCACCTTTTAAATCAAAACCAAAAACTTTTGCTTTTGCAATTGCTTGTCTTAGCGCATCTACACGAGAAGTTTGTCCGACACCACTAGCCAAAAGTTGTCCTTCATTTGCCAAAATAATTGTATTCGATTTGGTATGTTTGACTAATTTGTTGGCAAAGAGTAAGGCTTCAATTTCCTGATGAGTTGGTTCTTTTTTGGTTACTGTTTTGAGGTCTTTTTCTGTTTCACTTTTCTTGTCTGCATCTTGCGAAATTACACCGTTCAAAAGTGTTTTGTAATGGACATGTGGAAAATCTACATCTTTACGTTTCAATAGAATACGATTTTTCTTTTGAGAAAGAATATCGTAAGCTGCATCTGAAAAACTAGGGGCAATCAAAACTTCAAAAAACAAACTATTCATGGCTTCGGCTGCATCTTTATCAACCTCAACATTCGTAATCAAAACGCCTCCAAAAGCAGAAAGTGTATCGGCTGCAAATGCCTTTTCATAAGCTTCTTTGACTGTTTTTCCTGTTGCCATTCCACAAGCGTTTGTATGTTTTAGAATAGCAAAGGCAGGAGTTTGGTTTTCAGAATTATCAGATTGATTAGTAGAAATAGGAGAAAACTCATCAATCAAAGCAACGGCAGCATCAACATCGACAAGATTATTGTAGGATAATTCTTTACCATTTATTTGTTTGAAAAGGGCTTCCAAATCTCCATAAAAATAACCTCTTTGATGTGGATTTTCTCCATATCTCAATGCTCTTCCTTGTTTTATGCTTTCCTTAAAAACCAAATTCAAATCATCTCCCTGTGTAGCAATTTGGTTAAAATGATTAAAAATAGCTGTGTCGTAATGTGAAGTTGTATTAAATGCCTTTGTAGCAAATTTACGTCTAGTTTCTAGGTTTGTGCTTCCGTTTTGTTCTCTCAAAATAGTATTCAGAAAATCATATTCTTTTCTATCCGAAACAATAACTACATCGTTATAATTTTTGGCTGCTGCACGAATAAGCGCAATGCCACCAATATCTATTTTTTCTATAATCTCATCTTCTCCTGCACCCGATTTTACAGTTTCTTCAAAAGGATATAAATCTACAATTACCAAATCAATTTCTGGAATATCATATTCTTTTGCTTCTTCTTTATCGCTTTCAAGATTGCGACGGTGCAAAATTCCTCCAAAAACTTTTGGGTGAAGCGTCTTTACTCGTCCTCCAAAAATAGAAGGATAAGAGGTAAGGTCTTCTACACGAGCTACTGAAATGCCTTGTTCTTCGATAAATTTTTGAGTTCCTCCTGTTGAATAAATTGTAACTCCTTGACTAGCAAGCGTTTGTAAAAGAGGTTCTAAGCCGTCTTTATAAAATACTGAAATAAGTGCAGATTTGATTTTCTTTTGCATAAGAAGTTTTGAGTTTTTGCTGTATGGTTGAATATTCTATTTATTCAGCAGAATATATTTTCGTACAATGTTTCTACAAAACTACATATAAATCTTAAAAATGAAAGGGGGAATTGTAGATTAAATCTTTAGTTCTACAAATAGGACGTTGCTCTGCAACTAAAAATCAAAATATATTTAGATTCAAGTTATTAAAATAACATTGCTTTCTTTCATTCCTCTCCAAAATACTCCACATAATTTTTCTCTGTTTCGAAAAGTGTAAGCGAATGTAGAACTGCGTTCTTTTCTGCTAAATCTATAATTTTTGGCGCAAGTATTTTCCAAAACTCCATAATAATTATTTCACAAGACGGAATTTTGTCTTTCAGAAATTCTACTTCAATATTTAGATTTTTGTGATCGACTTTATCTATAATTTCTTCACGAATTAGTTTTCCCAATTTTTTCAAGTCCAAAACACAGCCTGTTTCTGGATTGACTTTTCCTTTTACTTTTACAATCAACTCGAAATTATGTCCATGAAAATATTGATTCGAACAAATTCCGAATTCTTCTTCGTTTCTCTCATCACTCCAAGCAGGATTAAATAATCGGTGTGAAGCGCAAAAATGTTCTTTTCGGCACAAATAAACCATAGCTTTATCTTTTACTTTTTCTTAGATTTAATAAATCTCTAATTAAGTCTGGTATTTTTATTTTAGAACACAAAATTACGCTTATTCTTTCAAAATTGATAATTTTATTTTAAAAGTGTACTAGCTGCATTTATTAAAACACTAGTTTTAGAGATAAGACGAATGTAAAAGACAATTACTGCTTTTTGTAGAACATAGATTTTACGAATTAAACAGATTAAAGTATCTTTTTTAATTGTTCAACTCAACATAGCAATTTGATTTATCAAAATATGAAACTATATTTGAACTTTATTAAGAATTGATTCTCCACAAAACTAGTTCTGCAACGTATTATGAAAAAATCTTTCAAACTCGCTCTACATTGGCAAATTATTATTGGAATGATACTCGGTGTTGTATTTGGAATAGCTGCTGTTTTGATGGGTTGGAGTGGTTTTGTAACGGATTGGGTTCAGCCGTGGGGAAAGATTTTTGTCAATTCTTTGAAAATGATTGCGATGCCACTTGTTTTTATTTCTTTGATACAAGGAATTGCAAGTATGAGTGATATTTCGAAACTCTCTCGTTTGGGAACTCGTACAATAGGAATTTATTTGATTACGACAGTTGTAGCTATTACAATCGGACTTGTTTTGGCTAATGTTATTCAACCTGGGAAAGCATTTTCAGAAGAGAAACGATTAGAATTTGCTCAAAAATATGCCGAAAAAACAAAGGCTAGTCAAGAAAAAGCGAAAAAAGTAGAAGAAGCAAATCCATTACAACCTATTATCGATATTGTTCCAGATAATGTAGTCAAAGCAGCTACCGAAAACCAAAATATGCTGCAAGTAATATTTTTTGCTGTTTTGTTTGGTGTTGCTTTAGTGATGATTGACTATAAAAAAGGCGAAATTATCAAAAAAGGATTTGATGCCCTCAATGATTTGGTCATAAAAATAGTAGAAATCTTGATGCTCTTTGCGCCTTATGGTGTCTTTGCGCTGCTGGCTTTTTTGATTGTAGATTTTGCAGAAGGAGATTTGAATAAAGTAGTGGAGCTTTTTAAAGTAGTTGGTTTGTACTGCTTGACAGTAATTTTAGGACTTGTTTTGATGATTGTTTTTTATGTTGTTGTATTGATGATTTTTGCTCGTTACAATCCATTACAATTTTTTCAAGGAATTGCTCCAGCACAACTTTTGGCTTTTTCTACCAGCTCTAGTGCTGCTACTTTGCCTGTTACGATGGAGAGAGTAAACAAATTTTTGGGCGTTCCGAAAGAAATTGTAAGTTTTGTTTTGCCTGTCGGTGCAACTGTAAATATGGATGGAACAAGTCTGTATCAAGGTGTGGCAGCTATTTTTATTGCACAAGCGTATGGAATGGATTTGACTATTGTAGAGCAATTGGGAATTGTCTTGACGGCTACACTTGCTTCCGTTGGTGCTGCTGCTGTTCCGGGGGCTGGTATTTTGATGCTCGTTATTGTTTTGGAACAAGCCAGAATTCCTTCCGATGGAATCAATCTTATTTTGGGAGTAGATAGGCTTTTGGATATGTGCCGAACGGTTGTCAATGTTACAGGCGATGCTACGGTTTCGCTTTTAGTAGCAAAATCTGAAAATGAACGATTAGATGGAGAATGATTTTTTGGGAATTAGGGAATGGAGAACGGTAATACAGAATACAAATACACGGCAGGATGCCGAATACATATTGCTCACTCGTTACAAACGAGCGAGAGCGATCTTACGAGCGACAGCAGGGGATACCCACAGTTTTTATATTTCGTTTCCTTTTCCGTCAGTTACTATAATTGTTCTTTGTCCAATATTTGGTTCAACAAAAAGTCCCATTTTTTCAATCCGATTTATTGTCGATTTTTCAAATTCCGAACACTCAACATACATATGATAATCATATCCGAAAGTTATTTTAAATTTAGATCCGAGTAAGTTCATCCAAATAGTTTCTCTTAAAATCAAGCGAATCATTTTTTGAATCTGCGTTAAATTCAGAGTAGTTCCGTTTTCCAAAATGTCAATTTCATTATTAAAATCAATATCAATGTTCTTTAATCGACCATTTTTTCTATAAATTTCAAAATCTTCAAATGTATCACGTAATTCTAATGAGTCAATTTTTAGACTTGTTATATTTTTTTCGTTAAGAATCAGTTTTATAGATTCAGCATATGCCGTTTCAGTTTTTTCATATTCTTCAAAATCCACATTTCTATATTCAGATTTTCCAATATCGCTAATCGCTGTCCATTCGGAATTATCCACAAAATGACCTTCTTCATTTCTCTTTTTTGGGTCAAATTTTGTTATTCTATAAGTCATTTTCTCAAATTGTAGATAACTTGTTTATAAACGCAACTGCGTTCAATTATAAAAAAACTCCAGCTGTAGCTCGCACAATTGCCCTCGTCCCCAGCCGTCGCTCGTAAGATTGCTCTCGCTCGTTTGTAACGAGTGAGCAATATGTATTCGGCATCTTGCCGTGTATTTGTATTTCTGTTCTACAACAATCACAAATCTAATAAATCAGCACTAAAAAAACATAAAATTATGGCTAAATAGCATCTTTTTTAAATTGTAGGTACAAGTGAAACCAAATACGAAAACCACGGCTACAAGCCGAATACATATAAATCACTCGTTAAAAACGAGCGATGGCAATCTTACGAGCGACGGCAGGTACATTTCTCAACTTTAGGTTTCAGCATAACACTTACCAATACCATTAACTGATTACTGCTAACTACTTACTGCTAATTGGCGAATGTCTTTTCTCCAAAACCTCCATTACTTCATCTATTTTTACCTCTTGCGAACGCATCAAGACAAGCAAGTGATACAACAAATCGCCACATTCTTCTTTAAAACGCTCTTTATCTCCTCGCATAGCATCAATAACTACCTCAACAGCTTCTTCGCCTACTTTTTGAGCTACTTTATGAACACCTCTTTTCAAAAGTTTATTGGTATAAGAATCTGCATTTTCCTCTGTATCTTCACTTCTTTTATGAATCGTATTTTCTAAGTACTGCAAGAAATTAATGTTTGTTGTATTTTTTTTCTCTCCAAAACACGTATCATTTCCTGTATGACAAACCTGTCCTTCTGGTTTTACAAAAATAAGAAGTGTGTCGTTATCACAATCTAAGTGCATTTTTTGTACGTAGAGAAAATTTCCAGAGGTTTCTCCTTTTGTCCAAAGACAATTTTTTGTTCGGCTAAAGAAAGTTACTTTTTGTTCGTTTTGTGTTTTTTCAAAGGCTTCTTTATTCATAAAACCAAGCATCAAAACACGCATTGTTTCAGAATCTTGAATGATGACAGGCACAAGTCCGTTTTGCTTTTCGAAGTCTATTTGCTGGCTTTCTATTTTTTCGTTTTTGTTCATTTTTTAAAAAGTAGCTGACAGTTTCCAACTCTCAGGAGTACAATAATTCACGACAGTTGGAAACTGTCGGCTACGTAAAATACTATTTACGAATTACAAAAGTAAACTATAAAACTAAGTTTCTCAAAACAGATTTATAATTTTTATTTCCCATCCTCTATTTCCCTGTTTCTGTATTTTTATTCCCCATTCCCTAAACCCCATTCTCCAATTCCTATTTCTTGACCTTCTTCATTCTCTTAACTATGCGAGAAAACGTTCCAGAATCAGAATTAGGAATATCATCGGTATTTTGTACGTGGCGAATGTTCTCTATCGTATAAAAAGCATTCGGATTTTGAGTATTTATCAACTGTAAAAATTTAGGCAAATTCTTTCTTTTTACAATTGAAAAGATTACACCTACATCTCCATATTTTCCTTCTGCCTTGACGTGTGTAAATCTATAATTGGTTTCTTTAAGTTTAAAAACTAGACTATCAGCCGTTTTTCCTGTAATAATCCTGACCATTACCATTCCTAAAGCAATCTTTTGTTCGATCCACATTCCTAAATAAGTTCCCATCGCAAAACCACCTGCATAAGCCAGATAAGACATAATATTAGTCAAGTTTTGCATAATCTGACCGATAGCAAGCAGCCAAATAAAGGCTTCTATAAAACCAATAAGAGGAGCAATATTGCGCTTTCCCATCGTAACAAGCACAATCCGAAGTGTTGAAAGGCTCACATCTGTCAAGCGAGCCAGAAAAATCAAGACAGGAAGAATAACATAAGAATAAATCCAAATTGTATCTTCACTCAAATAACCATAAAAAAACTCTTGCATAAAACCTTAGTTTGACTGAAATAGAACTTTTTAATAGATTCTATTTTCGTGTAAAAATTAATTTCCTGCAAAAGTCGTAAGATTTAGACTAGCGACAAAATAGAATTTCAATTATAAAACTTTACATTTCATAAAATTTAGTTTTTCGTATCTTTGTGTATCATTATCTATATATTCTGCGTACTATAGAGATTAGTTTTAAATTTCAACAAAAATAAAGGGGAAATTTTAGAACTTTAAAAGAAATTTTATTCGCCATTTTTATCTAAGATTGATTAAGTAAATGATTCAAAAACGACAAGCAAACACACACATCCCGAAGCAGAATTCAGAACAGATTACACTTTTCAAACGCATCATTGGAGATATTTCTGGAGGAGATAACCAGACACTTTTAGTATGTATCGGTAGTTTGCACGGAAACGAACAAGCAGGTTACGATGCGTTGGAATATTTGGTTTCTCATCTGGACAAACGCCTTTTTAATGGTCATTTTGTGGCTATTGGTGGAAACTTGCAAGCCTTAAAAGAAAAAAAACGTTATCTTCAAACGGACTTAAACAGGATTTGGTTGAATAATCTAATTGATAATATTCCAATAGATTCAGAAATTTCGGAGTACGAAGAACTAAGACAGCTTATAGAAGTTTTGCGTGTCATTCCTCACGATACTTACAAAAGAAGGATTTTTATAGATTTGCATACCACTTCTGCGCCAAATGGAGCATTTACAATCCGAACAACGACGACAGATGATGAGCTTGCCAAACTTTTAGAAATTCCTATAATTTTTGGATTAGATAAAAAACTAGAAGGAACAGCTATGACATATATGGAACAATGGAATTACGAAACCTTTGCTTTTGAAGGGGGAACGATAGGAAAAGAAAATTCTGCTAATAATCTTGTTACAGGTGTTTGGCGTATTCTTCAAGACCTTCAAATGACTAATCAACCTATTCCAAACTTAGAACATACATTAGGAGAAACAATTCGCAGTGGTGTACCAAACATTCTACATTGTGAATATATTTATAAAATACCAGAAAATTCAACCTTTAAAATGCTAGAAGGTTTTGGAAATTTTGATACCATAGAAGAAGGGCAACTTTTAGCTCATCAAGACGGCAGAGAAATTTACTCTCCTTACAAAGGTTATATTTTGATGCCTTTATATCAAGATGATGGAAATGATGGATTTTTTATTGTAAAGTAGAAAAGCAGTTTTTCATCTATTAGTTTTTCATTCTCATTTCCCATTCCCTAATCTCTCGTGTTACGTTCTCATTTCCTAATCCCTAATTATGAAATACATTTTCTCTCTCATTTTGCTTTTGGTGGTTACTTTATTTGCTTTAGTAGCTGCACAGTTTATTGGAATGGGTATTATTTCGATAGCTTTTGATATTCCTTTTATGGAGTTTACTAGCAAATTGCAAAACATAAATCAACATCCAGAACTTCGTACACCTATTTTGATTTTACAAGGTTTTACACAAATTTTTAGTTTTTTGGCTGCTGCCTTATTTTTTGTCAGATACATTTATAAGTACAATCAAGCCAATCAAACTACAGGAGCAGTACATTTATTGAATCCTAATCTGGCGCAGCAGATTTTAGAAGAGCCATTTTTAAGACGTTACAAAACTCCTGTACTTATTTTTTTGGTAGTTATTGTGCTTGCAGTTGTCGCCTTTCCTGCCGTTTGGGTAACTGGTGCATTAAACGGAGCTGTTGAGTTTCCTAATTTTTTGCAGGGATTGGAAACTTGGATGAAAATAAAGGAAGAAGAAGCTCAAACACTAACTCTTTTTATGACTGATTTTGCTTCGCCTTCTCAAACAATTTTAGGGTTTATAGTAATTGCAATTATTGCAGGACTGACAGAAGAAGTGTTTTTTAGAGGTGTAGTTCAACCTCTTTTTCAAAATCTTACCAAAAACAAACATGCAGCCATTTGGATTACTGCAATTATTTTTAGTGCCATTCACTTTCAATTTTACGGATTTATTCCTCGTATGCTTTTAGGAGCTTTATTTGGTTACTTGTACATTTATACAAACAATATTGCTGTTCCAGTTTGGGCGCATATTCTCAATAATGGATTTACTTTGATTCTGGTTTTGTTTATCGATAGAGAACTGCTCAATACGCCAAAAATGGAAGTAAATGATTTATTAACAATGATTCCATTAGGTATTCTTAGCCTTTTGCTGTGTCTTGGTATTTTGAGATTTATTAAAAATATGATGGATAAAAAAGTAGTGGAGAATTTAGAGTAGGGAATAATATGTGTAGTGAAAACACAAACCTTTTCTTATATTAGTATTTTATTATTTTTATAATCAAACTTATTATGATTTTTAGAGAAACAAATAATATAAACGATAAAATGGATCTATCTTACGAGGGAAAAACTAATTTAGCTACTTTTTTAAGTTCTCAAAAAGGTTATGAAATGAAAGATAATGACATATTTTACGAAAATGAATTAATTGGAAGTATATATGGAAGAAAAGATTTCTACACTTTTTTAGAACAACTGGATATAAATTGGACAGCATTAATTTCAGAACAAATTTTTCCAAATGATAGCATTTTTGTAATTATTGTAAATACCGTTTTCATTATAGAATGTAAATCTGAACATATTTTGGATTCGGCTTATGAACAATTACAAACTTGTGATTTTAAAAGAAAGCAATATCAAAAACTTTTATCTGGAGCAAATATTGAAGTAGAATACATATATTTATTGAGTGATTGGTTTAGAAAACCTCAATATAAAGACATTTTAAACTATATTCATAGTGTTCATTGCTTTTATTTCTTTGATTATATTCCGTTAGCAAAATTAGGTTTGCCCATTCCGAAAGAAAATAGTAAACAGTAACAAAGAAAACAAAAACAGAAAACTCTTAGCTCAATTCCTTCCAGCTACAACTACTTTAGACAAACTGGTTAGCTCTAAAAACTGACTTTCAGTATTTTCAATTAAAAATGAAAGTAAAGGTGTTTGGCTTTCTTTTTGAAGTTGTAGAATTATGTACTTTTGAAATCAATTTTATTTACTTATTTACATTTTATCTATGAAAACTCCTAAAAATGCTATTAAAACGTCTTATGTATGGAGAATGCTTTTATTTTGCTTTTTCCTAACGCTTTCTGCACCTGTTTTTTCTCAATCGCTCTATGAAATTGAATTTTCTGCATCAGGAATCAAATACAAAGGTTTTTTGGTTTATTTTAATGAAGAAGATGCTTATATGCGTGTTGCTTACACGTATAATGATGTTTATAACGTTGTTCATATAGATTATACTTCGGTAGCAGGACAAGAAGACGGCTACAATTATTTTGTTATGAAAGGGCGAGATGCTCGTTTTATCACTACTACAGGAAAAGACCAATCTTATAATCCTGATCATTTTGTTTGGGTTTGGGACGAAGAAACTAAAGGAGAAAAACCGTTTGTAACCGATGACCCTAACTTTAGCGAAGAATCTTTAAAGCGAGTAGATGTATATGGAGAATTAAAAGTAGCTGAACTTACCAACGAATATTTACATAGATTTTATTGGGACAACGAAAAGGAATATGTAGCTTTTCAAAAAATGCGTGATAACGCTGTCGGAAACCAGAATGTAGCCAATAATAATTATAACAATAATACACAGCAGCAACAAACACAGGACACTAATTATGGAAAGGCAAAACTTCATTTGGTTATGCTTGTCAATAGTAGTATTGGTGATATTGGTGCAAGCTGTGAAACCGATAGCCGAAATATGACGAAAGAATTTGAAGATATTTCTGCTGCTTTGAATGTTGATTTTAGAAAATATGAGGTAAAAGGAAGTAGTTTTACAAAAAGTAATGCAATGAATGTGCTGAACGGACTTACTCCAGGAAGTAACGATATTGTTATTTTTTATTATAGTGGACACGGTTTTAGATGGGCTGACCAGACAGATGCCTATCCTCAAATGGACATACGAGCTTCTCCTTATACAAAGCTAACGGCAGAAACTACGCTTTCCGTTTCGTCGGTTTATAATCTTTTGGACAAAAAGGGTGCAAGACTAAATATTGTCATTACAGATTGTTGTAATTCGGATATTGGAATAAATAAAATGACAGAAAGTAGTTTTTTGGCTGGTCGTTCTTATCAAACTCCTCACATAGAAAAGTTACAAAAATTATTTCTGGCGACAAAGGGAAATTTAATTGTTACTTCCTCTAGTGCTGGTCAGGTTTCGTGGTCGAATAGTGTAAATGGTGGATTTTTTACGCTTAGTTTTTTACAGGCTTTCCACGAAGAAATTAGTTACCTCAAAACACAAGAGCCTTCGTGGGAGAATATTTTGAAAAAATCTCATACCAATACAGTCAATAAAACAAATGCTGGTTGTAAAAATTGTACGGTTCAAAATCCAGTTTATTATACTAAGGTAAGCAAAAGATAATCTTTATTTTTAACTCAAAAAAAACAGAATACTTATGAATTTCATTAAAAATAAAAATTATCAAAACTTTTTTCTAAAAAAAACTGCTTTTTATGTAGCTTGTCTTGTAGTAGTAGTATCTTCTATTGTTCTACTTAGTTGTAAAGAAAAAGAATTAAAAGCGATGCAAAAAGTAATAAAAAAGTCAGACGATATTAGAACTTTATCTCGTAAAAGAAACACCTATTAATCCAACTCAGCAAGATACAAGTAAGATTTATTTGTGTGATTATGAAGTATATGAAAAAATTATTACTTCAACTGAGCAATCTGATAGTTTGAAAACAGCACTTTTGGATACTACTAATTACATTTCTGATATAGAGAAAAAATGTATGATGATGCCAAAGTATGCCATGCGATTAAAGACAAAGAAAGATACACTAGATATTGTTTTTTCGGATAATCCATGCGCAAAAGCAATAGCTAAGAATTCGCTTCTCAAAGTAGGAAATACAGACAGCGAAGCTAATGAAGACAATAATGGTTTGTTTTATACTGATTTGACAGCAGAAAACACAATTATAAAACTTATTCAAGCTATCGTTTCTGAAGAAGAATAAAGTTCGAAATATTTGAGATAAGTTTAAAGCGTTTCTTAAAATGAAAATGGGGAGTATTCCAAAAAGGTTATCACGATTGATTTAATAATGTCAAACAAAATTGTTTTACATTTTGGATAACTTATTAATTATTAAAACCTATAAATAAATGTAATAACGTTTAAAGAAGAGTTGATTTCTGTAAAGGAATCAACTCTTCTTTTGGTTAAGCACTATTTTGGGTAAGTACTAATTGATTTTTTTTATACATTTTATTATCTCTGACCGAAGCAAAAATTCTATAAACTGTTTTGTTTTGCAGCGCATTTGAAGCTACCATTTTTTCTTCTCCTTTGGAACTAATATATTTGGAAATCCTTATAATGAATATGTACTTCCGTTTACAGTAAACAACACATGCACTTTCAAGACTAATGCAGTCAATTATATTGAAACTACAATCAAATTTTGGTGGGGGTGGCTACGATGGGCAGGCTTATCATTTGTTTTCTTCGCCTTTTTCTGATGCAACTATTTCACAATTTGGAGATGACATGGGTTTGGTGTTGAATACAGCTTATAATACTGCTTCCGAACCTGCTTTTGTTCGTCCGTTTCCTACTTTTTTTCAGTTTGAAGATGGAATGAGCGACGAAACAACTATTTATTTTCAAAAAGGAGCTACATCAAATTATGATAACGGATTTGATGCAGGAAAACTTCACAAAATGAACAGTAAATTTTCTACTATTTATTCTTATGCTACTGATATGGAGAAGGAAAAAGAAGAGTACTTTTCTATAAATGGTTTGGCTAATTTTGACCAACAGTTAGAGATTCCTTTGGCTATGAATATTTTGAAAGAAGGAAATCACGAAATTACACTTCGTACAATGAAATATTTTCACTCTAAACACGAGATTTATTTGTATGATTCTTTGACTGACTCGCTTCATAATCTGCGAATAAATGGAGATTACAAATTTGAGGCTAAAATAGGAACTGAGGTAAAACGTTTTGTTCTTGTCTTTAAGGCAGATGCAAACAAAGACTTTTTTACAAATGAGAAAGTGGTTGTTTATCCAAACCCTACTACAAATCAGTTCGCTTACAGTCTAAAAACGGCTAGGGAGGGAAATTACAAAATAACTTTGTTTGATGCAACAGGAAAGCTAGTTTTTGAAGAAAGCAAAACAAAAGAAGGTGCATTTTTAGAAGGAACAATAAATTTTGAGACCAGACCAAAGGGATTGTATCTACTTCAAATTTCAGATTCTAAAAAAGTAAATATAGTACGTATTATTAAGGAATAAGCATATTTGAAAAGATTAATTTTAGAGACACCGACAATTTGTCTAAGAACAATTACGAATTAAAAGTCATGACCTGTCAAAGCAGTAAAGCTAATTACGATTTCAGATAATTGATTACCAGTTAATTAATACTGTAAAAGCAGTAATTTATTTAATTCATGTTCTTCACTCCAATATGAGTGAGATTTTCCGATTTTTGCATACAAACTTGTTTTAGACAAAATAATAGTTTGCTTTTTCCATAAAATAAGGTTTGCAAACCCTATTTTATGAAAAAAAAGACGATTGCACAGAATAAAATTTGGCAGCAATCTTTCTATTTTAGAATGTCACTCATATTGTTACTCTAAAACTAATTTTTGCTAATAACACAAGAAAAGTATTTAATTATTTCGCTAAAAAATTTATATAAATTATATTAGTTATGTTCAAAAAAATCACGTTATTTTTTATTAGTTTCCTCATCATAGATTTTGCAATGGCACAAGGGGGAGGATTTCCTGTAGACCCTAACGCTACAGGTGTACCTATAGACGGAGGTCTTTCACTTCTTTTAGCAGCAGGAGCAGCCTACGGAGCAAAGAAAGTTTATGAATTTAAAAATAGAGACAATCAAGAGGAAGACCAAGAAATAAAATAATTTTTGTTTGTTTTTTTTCTAGTGGTTACTCTCTTTTCAAAAAGCACAATAAAAGTTATTTTAGGAGGTAAATGTCGTCTATCTCTCTAAAAAAGCAAATTTAAAACCTTGCAAAAATCAACACACTACTTAATATATTGATTATCAGTTAGTTAGTAGTGTCGTCGTACCCCAGAGGTTTTCATACTACTGGAGAGCGACGACAAGGAGTTCATTTTTTTTAAAAAAAAGTTGGTTTTTATTGCAGAAATCAACTTTTTTTCTCATTTTGCAACGGAATTAATCGTAGCCATTGTGGTATTGAAACTACAACAAGCTATTAGTGAAAACAATCCTATTATTAATTAATCGTAGCCATTGTGGTATTGAAACTTTTCATATTGTGTGATATTTCTGTATGCGTTGGCAAATTAATCGTAGCCATTGTGGTATTGAAACATTAAATACAAATTTCTAGGCAGCGTGTGTGGGTCTAATTAATCGTAGCCATTGTGGTATTGAAACACCCTACTAAATTTTTATAATATGCCAACAAAAATAAATTAATCGTAGCCATTGTGGTATTGAAACTTACGCAGAGGCTTCTTTGTTAGATGATAGGCTTACTAATTAATCGTAGCCATTGTGGTATTGAAACACGTGTGTAAACTTATCTAATGTTTCTTTTTTACCGTAATTAATCGTAGCCATTGTGGTATTGAAACACTGTACTTATTGAAGGTAGAAAGAAAACAGGATACAATTAATCGTAGCCATTGTGGTATTGAAACTTGTTTTCTATCGTTCCTTGTGCTACTTCATTTTTTAAATTAATCGTAGCCATTGTGGTATTGAAACTTAATGTAAATACAGTAGGTGCAATCATAGCACGTAAATTAATCGTAGCCATTGTGGTATTGAAACGTAAACGCACAAATGGTTTTTACTTTATGGATTGAAATTAATCGTAGCCATTGTGGTATTGAAACTCTACCAAAACGCATAAATTGATTGCGATTGATGCGAATTAATCGTAGCCATTGTGGTATTGAAACTTGTGCTAAGGGTTGGCAGACTAACTGTGTGTACTCTAATTAATCGTAGCCATTGTGGTATTGAAACCTTTCTCTAGCGTTTTTAATTTCTCTTGACCTATCAATTAATCGTAGCCATTGTGGTATTGAAACTAAAACACTATGCAAAAAAAAGAATAAAGACACCTCAAATTAATCGTAGCCATTGTGGTATTGAAACGTAAATAGAAAATTAATTACATCTTCATAATTTTCTAATTAATCGTAGCCATTGTGGTATTGAAACTAGTGTAAAACGTTCTCGTATTGATTCGATTGATGCGAATTAATCGTAGCCATTGTGGTATTGAAACTTGCCGCTAAGTGGTTGGCAGCTAACTGATGTGTACTCAATTAATCGTAGCCATTGTGGTATTGAAACATCTCTATGCGTTTTTAATTTCTATTGACCTATCAAATTAATCGTAGCCATTGTGGTATTGAAACCTAAATACACTATGCAAATAAATCTGATCAATAACCTCAAATTAATCGTAGCCATTGTGGTATTGAAACTAGAATAGGAAATTAATTACATCGTTCATAGATTTGCATAATTAATCGTAGCCATTGTGGTATTGAAACAGGAAATGAAACAATCCGTTTTTATTCTTGTATGAATTAATCGTAGCCATTGTGGTATTGAAACATTCTACTTGATCAACAGTAAGATTTGGAGTTATGGCAATTAATCGTAGCCATTGTGGTATTGAAACAGCGTTATCGTTCGCATTAAGAGGTGTATGTCTGTAAATTAATCGTAGCCATTGTGGTATTGAAACCCAAATGGATTTGAAGGAGTGCTAATCTTGAATATTAATTAATCGTAGCCATTGTGGTATTGAAACTTCAAAAACTAATTTGAAAGGCTTTTTTTTATGCCCAAATTAATCGTAGCCATTGTGGTATTGAAACAACAGAAAAGAGAATATATGAAATCAATCCTATCTTAATTAATCGTAGCCATTGTGGTATTGAAACCTAGAAGATATTTATTATTATCTTTTAGGCTTTAAAAATTAATCGTAGCCATTGTGGTATTGAAACGAAGGAGAAATATACATTACAGTTTCGTTTTATTATAATTAATCGTAGCCATTGTGGTATTGAAACTTAGACATTGCTTTTGATAATAATAATAAAATCAACAATTAATCGTAGCCATTGTGGTATTGAAACATTTTTTTCTATATAGGTATCTACATCTCTTTTTGCAAATTAATCGTAGCCATTGTGGTATTGAAACTTTGGAAAAAACTCCCAAGGTTTTTCAGTTTGTGAAAATTAATCGTAGCCATTGTGGTATTGAAACTCGAAGGAAACTTTCAAAGCTGCCTTTATGTCCGTACAATTAATCGTAGCCATTGTGGTATTGAAACCAAATGATCAAAACGGATACTGAATCTGACTTACTAATTAATCGTAGCCATTGTGGTATTGAAACTTCAAAAACTAATTTGAGGCGTTTATACATTATGCACAAATTAATCGTAGCCATTGTGGTATTGAAACAACAGAAATAGATTGAATATATGAAATCAATCGTATCTTAATTAATCGTAGCCATTGTGGTATTGAAACGTGAAGATATTTAATATTAAATGTTTTAGGCTTTAATAAATTAATCGTAGCCATTGTGGTATTGAAACCTGAAGGAGTAAATATACATTACATTCGTATTATTAATAATTAATCGTAGCCATTGTGGTATTGAAACAGAATTCTTTATCGATAATAATAATCAAAATCAATTATCAATTAATCGTAGCCATTGTGGTATTGAAACTTTTTTGTAAAGGTACTCTACATCTTCTTTTTGTATAATTAATCGTAGCCATTGTGGTATTGAAACTTCAAGCATTACAGACAAATCTGCACATCCAAATTAATCGTAGCCATTGTGGTATTGAAACGTTTTGAGTATTCTGTTATATGATTTTCAGTGTTGTGAAAATTAATCGTAGCCATTGTGGTATTGAAACAGGAAACTTTCAAAGCTAGCCTTTATACTCTACAATTAATCGTAGCCATTGTGGTATTGAAACATCAAATACTCGTTTTCTCTTACTTCAACGTACAAATTAATCGTAGCCATTGTGGTATTGAAACGCAGCCACAAACGGAAACAAAATAAACTCTCAACAAAATTAATCGTAGCCATTGTGGTATTGAAACCAAAACGAGTGTAGCGACGTATAGCACTATCGTCATAATTAATCGTAGCCATTGTGGTATTGAAACATTTCCGTCCGAATGATTATCTAACACCAGCCGTTGAATTAATCGTAGCCATTGTGGTATTGAAACCTTTTCTAAAATGCTCAACTTCTGCTTGTCTTAAATAAATTAATCGTAGCCATTGTGGTATTGAAACTTTTTTGTGCTTCTTTATCTAAGAAATCTTCTAAAAAATTAATCGTAGCCATTGTGGTATTGAAACAGCTGACTTGACAGATATTGAGATTTGAGTAATGTTTCAATTAATCGTAGCCATTGTGGTATTGAAACTTACTTGAAAACTACAATCAAAACTGGTTACGTGCAGAATTAATCGTAGCCATTGTGGTATTGAAACTTAAAAACTACCGTTGTCGGTGTTTCCATTGACGACAATTAATCGTAGCCATTGTGGTATTGAAACAGAGAGTTTATTTTAGACACACTTTTAAATTTAGATGAATTAATCGTAGCCATTGTGGTATTGAAACTTTGCAGCAGTCAGAACAAGTCCTCTTCTTGAATTAATCGTAGCATTGTGGTATTGAAACAGTTTATTTTTATAATTAGTTTAAAAAAAAAATTAATAGTAGCCATTGTGGTATTGAAACACATTGAGTATAAATTAGATATAAGAGATGGGATGAAATTATATACCAAAGCATGTTTTCTAATTAATCGTAGCCATTGTGGTATTGAAACTAATTTGCATCTGTAATGTTAACGAAAATTAATCGTAGCCATTGTGTATTGAACCGTGTTGCTTAATTAATCGTAGCCATTGTGGTATTGAAACAGAACTAGTTGATGTAATTCTTTACAAAGATGTAATAAATTAATCGTAGCCATTGTGGTATTGAAACCAGAATCAAAAGTAGCTGTATCTATACGAGGAGGGAAATTAATCGTAGCCATTGTGGTATTGAAACTATGTTGCATCTGGTAGCGAAATAACTGTGTTAAAAATTAATCGTAGCCATTGTGGTATTGAAACAAAGCTACAAATGCAGGTACGAATTTAGGCAATGCAGAATTAATCGTAGCCATTGTGGTATTGAAACTTTTATATTATTTATCTAATTGAAAGTCTGAACAATAATTAATCGTAGCCATTGTGGTATTGAAACTCTTTACCTAGACACGCAAAAAGCAAAGTTTATAGTAATTAATCGTAGCCATTGTGGTATTGAAACCTCTTAAATGGAGATGATATTCGTAGTGTTTGGATAAATTAATCGTAGCCATTGTGGTATTGAAACAGATAATTTTATACATTTACGATGAAACCCAAAGACAATTAATCGTAGCCATTGTGGTATTGAAACACAGGCAGCTAATGAAGCAGCACAAAAAGGAGCTATAATTAATCGTAGCCATTGTGGTATTGAAACGCCTCTTTTTGCATTTTGCTTCTAATATTAAGATGTAATTAATCGTAGCCATTGTGGTATTGAAACATCTTTTCCTAGTCCTGATTTAATCATTATTTTTTAAATTAATCGTAGCCATTGTGGTATTGAAACGTTTATGTAATGAGTGAGCCTCTTGATGACTACGAGAATTAATCGTAGCCATTGTGGTATTGAAACTACGAAAATCTAATTTTAGATGAAATTCAAGGTGTTAATTAATCGTAGCCATTGTGGTATTGAAACGTTATCAGATAAACTCATTACTTTGCAATGAAACCCAATTAATCGTAGCCATTGTGGTATTGAAACTTGAGAAACATTTAATATTTCTGCAATATCTTTTGAATTAATCGTAGCCATTGTGGTATTGAAACTAAATGAAACTTTTGCGTTCATAAACGCCTGTCCGAATTAATCGTAGCCATTGTGGTATTGAAACATGGGTGCAAACGACCAGCAGCGTATGTGGTGGGTTAATTAATCGTAGCCATTGTGGTATTGAAACTTTTTAAGTATAAGACTTTCATAAACATCACGTTTATAATTAATCGTAGCCATTGTGGTATTGAAACTTTTTAAGTATAAGACTTTCATAAACATCACGTTTATAATTAATCGTAGCCATTGTGGTATTGAAACTCGTCTTGTGCTATTTCCATTTCCTCACACAATTCTAATTAATCGTAGCCATTGTGGTATTGAAACCTTGTCTTCTATATTTTCAAACAAATCGTAATGAGAAATTAATCGTAGCCATTGTGGTATTGAAACAACGACCTTGCCCCCTTGCCCTCCAAAAAAAAAACGAAATTAATCGTAGCCATTGTGGTATTGAAACATTTACAAAAAGCATTTTGTACACTTCTTTTAATTCAATTAATCGTAGCCATTGTGGTATTGAAACTTTTAATCGTATTTCACACGCTCATACTCGTTATGAAATTAATCGTAGCCATTGTGGTATTGAAACCACTTACATTTCTGCAAAACAGGGCTTAAACCTGTCAATTAATCGTAGCCATTGTGGTATTGAAACTTTACAATTTCAAAAAGACATAGTTTCGGTGCGTGGAATTAATCGTAGCCATTGTGGTATTGAAACTACGTTTTTCCTAATAACAAACAGCCTTCAGTCTCTAATTAATCGTAGCCATTGTGGTATTGAAACATAGATATAGTAAAAACAGATATTTCCATATATGAAAATTGACCGTGCCATTGTATTATATCTATAATCTCTGTTCTCTAATTATTTTGCAAAAACAATTTAATTCTGTCTATTCTATCAAAAAAACAAAAGTGTAACCGTTTTCATAATTGTCGCACTTTTTTTGTGTAATTCTATTTACACAAATCCCAACCTGTGATATAAGTAATTCTACTAAATCTCTCAAATAATCAAAACAAAACCACAATGTAATTTTTTTTCTAAAATAAAACCATTATATTTGTTATAACAACATATAACACAACTACTGAAATCTTTTTTTTGATAAAGAACTAACTGATTTATCAGAAATAACTACAACTAACAATCATTATGAAACGTTTTACATCTTTTTTTCTAAGAATAATAAGAAATTTCAAACTTACAGCTCTTCAATTATCTGCCTTCATTATTTTGCCTTTGTTTGTTTTTGCTCTTGCTTCGAAGATAAAGGAAAAGAAAGAATTTGAGAACTCAGCAAATGAAATAATTGTAAAACAAGATTCTCAACAGCAAAATTATAATATCAAAACGGTTTCTCAACCTGTGATTTATCGTTCTAAAGAACTAGAAGATTCTAATTATCCCAAATAAATACTTCCTCCACAACTGTTTTTTGTTGCTCCTGTAACCGAAGCTAAAGTATTTGTTTCTTCTCTAAGCCTCAAAATTCCTAGAAAAGCAAAAATCAAGGCTTCTTTGTAAGCTATTAATGTTTTACTACCTTTTTCAACCTCTAGCTGGGGTAAAAATTTTGTCAAATATTTAATCAACAAATCATTGTGCGCTCCTCCTCCAGTTACTAACATGTTTTTCTTTGCTTTACTTTCTACCAAACTTTCTACTAAATCTAATTCAATTTTCTTTATACTCTCAGCAATCTGAAAAGCCGAATGATAGGTAAATGTGTGTAACAAATTTTTGATATTTTGCTCATCCATTTTTTCTAATTCAAGTAAAGGGAAAATATACTCTTCTACCCATTCTCTTCCCAACGATTTGGGATAATCTTTTTTATAAAACTCTAATTTATTTAATTTTTGAAACAATTTTTGATCAATTTTTCCTTCTTTTGCTAACTTTCCACCTTCATCATACTCAAAACCCAACTTAGCAGAGAGATAATTCAAAATTATATTACAAATACAAATATCAAAAGCAAAACGAGAATTTATAATTTCATTGGGTTTTTTGTCTTTATTATATTTGTTTTTATTAAAAGAAATGTTTGCTATTCCCCCCAGATTCAGACAAAAATCGTAATCAGCAAACAAAAGCTCATCTCCTATCGGAACAAGTGGCGCACCTTGTCCATATAAAGCAACATCTGTTTGACGAAAATCACAAATTGTTTTAAAACCTGTCTGTGCTGCCAGCATTGCACCATTTCCTAATTGAAGCGTAAAGCCAAATTCTTCGCTCACTTGATTTTTCCTTTCATTTTTACCGTTTACTAAAGGTTGATGCAAAACAGTATGACCGTGTGAAGAAAGACAATCTAAAGAAGAAAAATCAAACTCTTCACTTTGTAAAACAAATCTATTTACACTATTTACTACATGTTTTGTCCACTCTGTTTCTAGTTCTTTGAGTTCGAAGGCTGATAGAAGATGAGCATTTTGAAGATTTTGTTTCCAATATTTGCTATATTCTATAAATTCGGTTTTGATAATTTTGTACTTCCATATTGAGTTATCGTTTTTATTTTCTTGTTTTTCTGTATCGTTTTCAAATTGGCAAAGTGCAATATCTAATCCGTCTAAAGATGTTCCAGACATAAGTCCGATACTGTAATAAATATTTTTCATAATTGATAGCATAATTGATAACAAGATAGAGTAAAAAGGACAGCAGAGCGATTTCAAAATAAGAATAAGTCTATTTTATAAATGCAAAGTTATATAAATCTTAAAATTAGACAATTAAAAAACAAATAAAGTTGTTTGTTTGACAGAATCTGAGTAATTTTTGGTACTAATTACAAAATAAAATGTTGTCCTCTGTCCTAATCTATTTTTTGTGTTTTTTCTGTAGTTGTATTTCCTAATTTTAATACAGAATTTATGCTATTGTTAAGGACTAATCAATAAATAAATGCAATCAATCTACCTATCACAAAATTTTCAAATTCTAGAAAAAATAATTACTACAAGAAAACTATTTTTTATACTTGTTTTATTATTTTTGACAATTACTACTGTTTTTGGACAAGAATTAACTTCCTACGCCACAACAGGACGAGGAGGAGTAGCCACTACTTTTGCCACCGATTACCAAGCCATTGGTGTAAATCCTGCTAATTTAGCTATCCGAAAAAGTTTTAGAGACCCAAAAATTACTTTTGGTTTGTTGGAAGGCAACGTTGGTTTTTTCACAGAAAATGTTACTCTCGGACAGATTATACAAAGTTATTTTCCAAAGCTCTACAACAAAAATTATCAATTCTCTTACGCTCAAAAAGAAGAAGCTGCATTAGGTTTATCAAAGGCTCCAATTTCTACAACTGTAAATGCTACTTTGTTTGGCGTTCATTTTAGTTCGGAAAAATACGGAGGACTTGCTTTTAGTGTTAGGGATAGATTAGATTTTTATATGGAAACAAATCCTACGCTAAGTCAGATTTTGTTTTTAGGTCATAACGCTCCTTTTTTTAGTTCTCTTTTACTTTCTACAGATAGTATTATTCCTAATAATTCGGAAGTAACTCCACAACAAAGAGAACAAGTAGTTTTTGGTTTTCGTCCTGATACAGTTGGATATGGTCAGGTAATGAATAATTCAACTATTCAGATGCTCTGGACGAGAGAATATAATGTAGCTTATGGCGCAAAAATAGTAGATGGCTATAATGTTCAAGTGTTTTTGGGAGTTGGTGCTCGTTATATTAGTGGGATTACGCTTATAGATTTGGAAGCACAAAACAATGAATTTATAGGACAAACGATTGCTCTTTCGCCTTCTTTTCCAGTCGATGATTTTGATGTCAATAATCCTTCTGAGGAAGCTTATCAACCAAAAAAAGGTTTTGCTCGTTTTGCTTTTCCCAAACCTGTCGGACAAGGATATGGTTTTGATTTAGGCATCAATGTAGTAATTAAAAGAAATCTATATTTGGGAGCTTCTTTAGTCAATTATGGAAAAATGTTTTGGTCAGGAAATGTCTATAATTTATCTGATGGAGGTCTGAATCAAATCCAAGGAACAGGATTTGATAATTATAACTTTATTGCTTTTTCTCCCTCCACTTTTCAGCTAGGAGGAGAAGGTTCTGCTCTTTCTTGGGATAGAAGCGAGGGTTTTGAAAACGATCTGCCTGCTATGGCTCGTGTAGGAGCTAGTTATGAGTTTTTTAAAACGGCTCATTTGGGTATAGATATTCTCATTCCTCTAAATGTAGATGCGCCTGGTAGTTTAGCAAGTAATCTTTATGCTATTGGTGGCGATTTGCGTTTGAACAAATTATTTACACTTTCTTCTGGGTTGAGTACAGGAGGGAATCAACAATTTAATGTAAATATTCCTGTAGGACTGACCTATCACGCAAGAAGAGGGCATTATGAAGCAGGATTTAGTACGCAAGATATTTCTTCTTTTATTATAGATTTAGAAGATGGAGGTAATAATATCTCTTTTGCTCTAGGTTTTTTTCGCTTTAAGTTTTAAAATTGGAAATTGGGAATTGGGAATTGGGAATTGGGAATTGGGAAGGAATAAAATTTTCATCATTTTGTTCAAAAAAATTTGTGCTTTTAAGAAATAGATTTCGCTAATTGTATTTGAAATTCTACCATTCCCTAATCTCCTGTATTTGAAATTCCCCATTCCCTAATCTCCTATATTTGAAATTCTCCCGTTCCATAATCTCCTGTATTTGAAATTCTCCCATTCCCTACTTCATTTTTACCAAACGTATTCCTAATAATTTATCAAACCACGAATAACTGTTTTCCAAATTTTGTTTGACATAATAAATATTTGTAATAACAACGGCTGCACCTACAAAAAATAAAGGCACACCAATATTTCCATATCCATATTGTAAGGATTTTGTAACCATAATTGTTAGCGCAAAAACTCCGTTCATTATCCAAAAAAGAAGATTTCTACCTAAAGTTTGCCAAATTGTTGCAGGAAGATTTGTAGTTGTATCTATAAAATAAAGTCCTGTTATGGCTTTTCCAATACTTCTATTCTTTAATATACTATCTCTAAATGTAAATAATATAACACATAGAAAAACATAAAAACGAACATCTTCTATTTCTAGAAAATTAAATGTAATACCTAAAACAAATAAGCCAATACAAACACCTATTAACACAGAAATATCTACTGAAAATGCTGTTACTCGCTGGTCTGTATTTGCAAAAACAAAAGGTAATTCTATCGGTTTTTGAAGTGTTAATTTTTTAGATTTCGGAAAAATAGGCAATGTCGAACGCTGGTCGCAATGTCTGTTTCCCATATAAACCCAAGAGTCTTTTAGAAAAGCAGATTTGCACGTACTACAAAAAACTACCTCATCTCCTTCCAAAAAACTATCTCCTGTAACAGGGTCATTTCGTTTTTCTAACAAAAAATGTTTATGTTTTTCTTCTTCAATCTGATAAGAATTAACTGATCTAAAACGCATTTTGGAACAAATTATGAATGAAATAAATTAACTTTGTTATCAAACAATCAGAATATCAATTCTTCTTGTTTTGTTTTACTAGAATTAAGCTATCAACTCCTATCTAAACTTTTCAAAATTCTCTTCTTATGAATATACGTAACTATCCTTTTTTAGCTGTATTATTTTTAATTTTTATTCAATTTAGTTTTTGCCTTTCTGTTTTTGCACAAGATTTTTCTACATCTATTATTATTAATAATAATGTTGATGACAATCTCACTACTAATTTTGATAAAACCAAATACTGGGTTTTCTTTTCAGAAAAGGATACAACAAATTACGACTATTTATCTGCTATTTCTGAAAAGACTATCAAAAATAGGACGTTACAAAACCTTCCTTTGTGGCAATATAGCGATATCTCTGTTTCTGAAAAATTTGTAGCAAAAGTAGAAAGTCTATTGATTAAATCATCAACTAATAAAGTTAGTAAAACGGTCGTAAAATCAAAATGGCTCAATGCGATTTCTATTTATCTTGATGATGAAGAAGCAAAACGAGTTCGAGAATTACCTTTCGTTACTCACCTGCAAGCCTTGACAACAAAATGGAAACCATTATCTTATAATTTATTAAAAACAAAAGATACAGAAAAAGAAATGGGCAAATCGATGGAACAACTGGAACTTTCGGTATTAAAGAAAGAAAACCTAACAGGAAAAGGAGTAATCATTGGGGTTATTGATGCTGGTTTTTATGGAAGCAATGAGAGTAATTATTTGAAGCACTTAGATACAAGTCGTATCTTGGGAATGCGTGATTTTGTCAATCCAAAGCAAAAAGACCTTTTTAGAGAAAAAGAAACGTCGGACGACTCACACGGAAAAACAGTTTTGGAAATGATAGGAGGATATGATGAAGATAAAAATAATTTAAGACAAGTAGGAGCAGCTTCGGAAGCCCAATTTTATCTAGCCAGAACCGATCACGGAGTTACAGAAACTCGTTCGGAAGAGGATTTTTGGGTCGCTGCTATGGAATGGATGGATAGTTCAGGTGTAAAACTCATCAATACATCACTTGGTTATTCAGTTGGTTTTGATGACGATAACGAAAATTATGACATCGAACAAATGGACGGGAAAACGAGTGTTGTCAGTAAGGCTGTAAATATAGCATTCAATGAAAAAGGGATTTTAATTGTCGTTTCAGCAGGTAATGAAGGCTGGGATAAATGGAAAATTGTTTCTACGCCAGGTGATAGTCCGTTTGCTCTTTCTATTGGTGCAACAAATGGAGCAGGCTTGAAAATGGGCTATAGCAGCATAGGAGCAGATTTTGTAGAGTTTTTGAAGCCCAATGTAGCTTGTTATTCACTTAATGGAACGTCTTTTTCTGCACCGAATATTACAGGTTTTGCAGCGTGTTTGTGGCAAAAGAAACCAGATGCGACAAATGCAGAAATCTTCGAAACGATAGAAAAATCGGCTAGTCTTTATCCTTTTGGAAATAATTATATCGGTTACGGAATTCCAAAAGCATCAAATGCAATCAAAATTATGGAAGGAAAAACACCAACATCTACCATTAAAAAAGTAGAGGAAAGAGGAAATACATTTAAGTTTGATTTGCAAACAGGACAGCGTTATGTAATTTTTCACAAACAAGACAACAGAATTGTAGTAGAACAAGATTCTGAAAAAGCTACTGGTAAAAAAGACACAAAAATTACTATCAAAAAACCTAAAGACACAAATTTTACTACCATTTACATAGACGATATAGGTGGATTTGAAATCGAATGGAAGTGAAATTAGGGATTAGGGATTAGGGATTAGGGATTAGGGATTAGGGATTAGGGATTAGGGAGAAATGAAATTTCCATTGTTTTGTTTGAAATAATTTGTACTGTTTAAAAAATAGACTCTCACTCATTGTATTTGAAATTTCCTAATCCCTCGCCTCTCGCCCCTGCATTTGAAATTCCTCCAATATTTTCAAATTCAAAGCTGATTTTCTATAGTAATTACTTGTTTCAAGTTGCTGCTGATTTTTCCAAAAAGCAGCTAGATTTTCATACCGTTGTGATAAAGGAAGTTTGAGATTAGATATAATTTTGGCATCACAAACAGGACAAAAATAAGATGGATGTCCGTCTAATTCTTTCAAATTATTTGCTCCTTGCATCGCACAACGATAAAAAATACAATGTTGAAGTGAAAAAATATGACCAATTTCATGAACTGCCGTTTTACATGTTCGCTGTAAAGCAAGATTAAAAGCATCGGCATTTTGACTCATTAATTCTACATCTCCAAAACGTTTCATCGACCAAACTCCTACTCTGTCGTATAATCTTGCTTGCCCAAAAACAAAACTCCATTTTTCACTTGGATATAAATCATTCATCGTAAAACTAACTAATAAAACACCATCATCAGGTAAATTACTCTCTAAAGAATCTAATATAAAACCAGTCTTTACTTGAAAGCCATTGTAATTGTGAACTCTCCAGTTTTGTATATCTAATGTTGTAGAATCTAAACTAACTTGTTCTAATCTTTCAATAGGTAATGCATAAAAAATAGATAAAAAACGCTGAACCGAATCCATCAAACGAAGCTGTGTTTCATCAAAATTACCATAGAGTTGAAGATAAATTTTCTTTCTTTCTTCTGTTGGTTGAGTAGGCTGAATATTACTATTCTTATCCCAATATTCTGTAAAAGTTTGCCCTCGTTCTTTATTAAATTCTAACCATTCGCTAGATTTTACTTGTTGTATATAAAATTGATTTTTCTGTAATACAAATTCCATTGAATCCGACAAATTACTGAATCCTTCTTCTGGAAATGGTTTTGGTTTTGGATTGCAAGAAACAAATAAAAGTAGTAGAATGATGAAAGATAGGTTATAGTTTTTCATAAAGAATTATTCTAAAATAGTATGTGTTTTGTTTAGATTAGAATACACCAAAACTAAAATAGTTTGAAAATTCAGTAGAAAATGCTAGTGTGTTTACTATTTTCTAAAAAAGTTAGTAATTAAAAGCATTTTACATAAACAAAATTTGAAAAAGTAACGTTAGTACAACATCGGAAATAAAGATTACACTTTTTATTAATCTTCCTCTATTTTTTTACCTTTATTTTTAATTGTTTATGAATAATCAAGCACAGGCAATTCAGCCAATTACCAACAAGAAAAACGCTAAACAAGCCAAAGCAGAATTTACAAAATTTATCATTGAAGGCAATCATCCTTGTTTGATGGCGCAAACTGTTTTCAAAAAAAATCAATTACGTGTTCGAACGTATTCTGATTTTGGTTCGATGAAAACTGCTCGCCAACTCCTTTCTGATTTACAAGATTATTTGGATAATTACGATCCAGCATCGAAAGACTTCTTTACTTTTATTGCTACCTTTACTACTTGTGAACGCTATTCTGAAAAACGTTTTGAGGAATTATTGTGGAAACAGTTACAGAATATCCATAAATTAGATACTGAAAAATGGGACGAAACAGTAAGCGATAATCCAGAAGATAAAGAGTTTAGTTTTAGTATTTTGGGAAAAGCATTTTATATTGTGGGTCTGCATCCAGATAGCTCAAGAAAAGCAAGACAAGCACCAATGCCAGCAATTGCTTTTAATTTGCACGAGCAGTTCGAAAAATTAAGAGAAATGGGAGTCTACCAAAAAGTAAGAGATTCGATTCGTGAGCGAGATGAAAAACTTCAAGGAAACATTAATCCAATGTTGGAAGATTTTGGAACAGGAACGAGCGAAGCCAAACAATATAGTGGACGAGCAACAGGGAAAGAATGGAAATGTCCGTTTCACAAAGGATAAAGAAATCAAAAAAAGCTGCGTAGCTGCGTAATATTTGTAGAAATTATAATTACCAAATTTTAGAAAGCTGCGTAGCTGCGTAATATTTGTAGAAATTCATCAATTTTATCAAAAAAAACAAATTGAAAAAATGGTTCATACCATCGAAAAACAGACAGGAAGTTCTTTTGAAATGAAAAAAGGACAAAAATTAAAAGTCATTGATCCAAAAGGTCAGCAGGTAAGTGATATGGTTTTGTTTAATTCAGACGACAAACGAGAAAAGATTTCATCAGGCAAAACACTTGATTTTGAAGAAACCATTTTGATTACAAAAGGCAATTTTATTTGGAGTAATCGTAGTCAAAAGATGATGGAAATTTTGGAAGATACAAACGGTAGAAATGATTTTCTGCTTGCTCCTTGCAGTCCAGAAACATTTCAGATTATGTATAATAATCCTGAATATCATCCGAGTTGTTTTGAGAACTTATACACCAATTTGGAAAAATACGACATCGAACCTGATGAAGTTCCGACAGCTTTTAATATCTTTATGAATGTTCAGTTTGCAGCAGATGGAAAATTGAGTGTTTTGCCTCCTTTGAGTAAAGCAGGTGATTATGTTCTTTTCGAAGCAAAAATGGATTTGATTGTTGCTCTTACGGCGTGTTCGGCAGAAGACAGCAACGGAGGAAGTTTCAAACCTATTCAGTATCAACTTTTGGATTAGGCTTTTTTGCCTCAACAACGGTGCAACCTCGTTGAGAGTTTATCGTATAATAATCATTTTAAAATCTGGTTTTTCAGTAAATCAGATTTTTTTATTTAATCAGAAATTTAAAATCTAACAATTTAATGGAAAATGTATTTTATTCAGATTGGGAAAGCGTAGCTAAAGTAGCTATAATGACTCCATTGGCTTATTTATCGATGGTAATTTTGTTGAGAATATCAGGAAAGAGAACGCTCTCAAAAATGAATTCCTTTGATTTCATTATTACGGTCGTAATGGGTTCTAGTCTTGCAGCCGTTTCGTTGAATAAAAATATTGCTTTAGCAGAAGGTGTGGTGTGTTTTGCAATTCTTATTTTTATGCAATATGCCGTTACGTGGCTTTCGGTGCGCTTTAAATTTGTGAAAACCATAATTACCAACCAGCCTATACTTTTAGCTTATAAAGGAGAACTATACAATGATATTTTGAAAAAAGAACGAATTACGATAGAAGACATCAATTTGAATATGCGAGAACAAGGGTTGGAAAGTATAGAAGAAGTAGATGCTATTATTTTAGAAACGACAGGAAAAATTAATATTTTTAAAGATTTGAGTAGTAGAGATGTAGCGACTTTGAAAAGTGTTGAGATGCCTAAAGTTTAGAATTTTATGTTTTACTTTGCTCAACTAAAGTCGTTCAAGAATAGCAAGACATGGTATTTCTTGTGATTATAAATTATCCATTTTAAATTGTCTATTTACTTAGGATGTTCGAACAAGTAGAAAAAGATATTTCAAGGTACATTGCTCTGACTAGCGAAGAAAGGGAGGTTTTTTTGAGCAAACTAGTTTTCAAAAAATTCAAGAAAAAGGAAATGATTTTGATGGAAGGAGAAGTCTGTAGTAATGCTTTCTTTATCAATAAAGGTTGCTTACGTTATTTTTTTAATATAAATGGAAACGAAAGCACAGGACAATTTTTTTTCGAAAACTCGTGGTATACCGATTTTGAAAGTTTTATACAGGGAAATCCAGCTTCTGAAAATATTCAAGCCTTAGAAAAAACAGAAGTTTTATTACTTAGCAGAACGTCTATGTTAGAACTTTTTGAGCAAATTCCAAAATTTGAGAAATTTGGAAGGCTTATCGCTGAAAATGCTTTTTTAGGTGTCAAAAGTCGCAATAATTCATTTTTAAATCAAACTCCAGAAGAACGGTATAGAGAACTTATTGAAAGCCGTCCGAAAGTAGTCAAGCGAATTGCTCAAATTTATATCGCTTCTTATTTAGGAATAAAACCCGAATCGCTTAGTAGAATCAGAAAAAGATGGAGTGATAATTCTCTATAATCTGATTTTATTAACTCAAGTCAATTTTTTTGACAGTCAAACTTCCCAATTTTGTAAAGAATTAATCGTAGAACGTCGTTCTATTTATTTTTAACCTTAAATTCTTTACAAAATGAAAAATACATTTTATTTAAGTTCGCTCACATTTTTATTATTTTTTAGTTTTACTATTTCTTCTTTTTCTCAAAGCGAAAAACGACCTGTTTACGCAGAAGTAGGAATCGGATTTGGTCAAACGCTTTTCTTTGGCGATATACAAGATGAACTAGCTGCTTCTTTAGGAGGAGATTTTGACCCACAAATTGGAAATAATTTATCTATGGGATTTTATCTAAGTCCAGAAAAATGGAAAGGGTTTGGAATTGGTTCACGCATTCACGGTACGTTCGGAACGCCCATAAAAGGAAAAAACACGACCGACGAATTTGTATTTAATTATTACAATTTATCTATCGCTTCTAAATATTACTTCGTTTCAAGAGAATTTAATAAAGGATTTTACATAAATGGAAGCGTAGGTTTCGGACAGATGACAGCCAAACGCCTTAATGAAAATGCACAAGATTATTCGCATCAGTACGCCATCGGAACGTCATTTATGGGTGGATTGGGTTATACCTATCCCTTCAAAAAAAGTGCTTTAGGCTTAGAAGTACAGTTCGAATACGCCAACCGAAACGGAACAGTAACAGGTAGAAAAGACGGTGTAGGATTTACAAGTGGACAAATCGGAGCAAATCTTATTTGGTCTTTTTAATTATTCTATAAAACTTATTTTGTAAATTGTATTTTGGATAGGTTTACACAACAAGTTTGACCTATTCAAAATGCTTATTTTTTCAAAATTACTTCTTTATCAATACAACTAACAAAATCATGAAAACTTCCATTCACACCGTTTTAGGAGCAACAGGCGCAACAGGAAAAGCAGTTATAGCAGAGCTAGAAAGACAAAATTTACCTAATTCCTCTATTCGTGTTGTTGCTAGAAATATAAAAAGTACAGAATACGACGATAAAAATATAGAAATTACAAATGCTGATTTATTAGACCTTTCTCAAACCAAAGAAGCCATAAAATATTCCTCATATGTATATTTGTGTGTGGGATTGCCGTACCGTTCTGATGTTTGGGAAAAAGACTGGATAACAACGATGAAGAATGTAGTAACAGCTTGTCAAGAAAACGATAGCAAACTAATATTTTTGGATAATATCTATATGTATGGAAATGATGTAGATAAAAGTAATACAAAAAATTCGAATCAAAATTTGTTACAAAATCCAATTACAGAAAATCATCCTCAATTTCCTTCTTCCAGAAAAGGAAAGGCAAGAAAAGAAACGGCTGATTATTTATTGCAAGCTATGAAAGAGAAAAAAATAAAAGCAGTAATTGCTCGTTCGGCAGATTTTTATGGTCAATATGCTACCAATAGTCTTATGTACGTTTCTTTTTTGGAAAATATGCTCAAAAATAAAGCTCCTCAATCCATTGCTAAACCGAATATAAAACATACTTATTCTTATACAGAAGACAATGCAAAAGCTATGGTTCTTCTTGCTCTGAATGAAGATACTTACGGACAAGTTTGGCATTTGCCTGTGGGAAAACCAATTACGATAGAAGAAATTACTGCAATCTTCAATCAAAAATTGGGAACAAATTACAAAGCTTCATTTTTACCTGATTTTATGCGAAAAATCTTAGCTCTTTTTGTTTCTCCTCTGAAAGAAGTAGGCGAAATGTTGTATCAATTTAATCAAGAATACATAATTTCTTTTGAAAAATTTGCTACTCGTTTTCCAGATTTTGAAGTTACATCGTATGAAGAAGGAATGGAAAAAATGATTGCTTCTTTTAAGAAATGATACATAACAGAGTCAAAAACCTATTTTTTATAAAAATTTCACTCTAAAACTTCGTTCTTAAAACAAGTTCAAAACTACGTCCAACCATTGGATAAAAAGCCATAGATTGGTATTGATAATCAAAAATATTCTGACAATTTAGCTCTAAAACAAAGTCTACTTTTTTATAATCTATATTCTTTCCTATCGAAAAATTAGCCAAAAAATAAGAAGGTAAATATTCTGTGTTTGTCGTCGTGGTAAAACGTCTTCCTACAAATTGCTGTTCGATTCTCAAAAATTGAGTTTTATAAGCTGCGTAAACAAAACTTTTTTGCTGATGAAAAGGCGTGTAAATTAATTGTTTTCCTTCTGATTTGTCTAAATCTCTAATCTTTTTTAAATTTTTTGAGTTGGTATATGTATAAGAAATATTCGCTTCAAGATTGAAATTTTGAGTAGATTTTTTGAAGAATAAATTACTTTCTATGCCTTGTGAAAAAACAGAACGCAAATTTTCAGGTCGCCAGTAACCAGCAACGGCAGGAGACCACAAAATCCAATTGTCAATAGCTGTCCAAAAATAAAGCGAAGAAAAAGACAATTTTGTAGTAGTTCCGTTTTGTGCTTTATTTATTTTATTTATAAAATGATAGGTCGATGAAAATTCTCCATTCCAGCCTTCTTCATTTTTCAAGTTTGGATTACCAACAGGAAACCAAAACCTATCATTCAAAGTAGGAACACGAAAATTACGAGCAAAATTAGCTTTGACTTCCAGATTATTTTTAAGAAAATTAATTCCCAAAGAAGGTAAAAAGGATTGAAACTCATTATTCAAAACAATTTGACGAGCTAAAACAGAAGTTTGAAAAAACGGAAAAGGAGAATATTCTATTGAAGCAAAAATACTCTGTTGCGTCTGACTTTGCGTTTTTTCATATCCATCTACATCTGCAAAATCCTGTCGTATTCTAATTCCTGTTTGTAAAAGCAATTTTTCAGAAGGCGCATATTTTAATTCTGACAAAAGATGATACGATTGATTTTTAGTTTTGGAAGTAATATCAGAAGTTTCGTTTCTATATTCTAAAAAATCGTATAAATAACCTGCTTTTGTACTAATTTCAAAGTTTCGTTTTTTACATTTCCATTGTAAAAGATTTCGAAGCGAAAAATCATCTTGTGTTTCTTCATTTATGGGAACTGTTATAGGTGGTGGAAGTTCTCTAGTTGCATCTTGTCCCCAAAAGTGAATGGAAAATTGATGATTTGAAAGTTTTGATGTATTTTTTGGGAGTAAATAAAATTCTTGTACAATTCCTTTTTGCTCTGTTGCTGCTCGTTTTCTTATGAAAGTTTCTTTGTTGTAATTAAATGGATAATTATTTTTTGCCGATTTATAAAAAAGACGACTTGTAGCTTTTAGGTGTAATTTATCAGAATTTAATAGAGAATACGAAGTAGTCAGAAGCTGTTTGAAAGTTTGAAAACTTCCAATGGATTGAATCCAATTTAATGAAAAATCGTTTTTACTAGCACCATTATTATCAACTAAATTTTTAGGATTATGATTTAATGAAATTCCACCTCCAAAACCACCTTCTCCATATCTCAAACTAGCAGCTCCATAATGAATATTTACTTCATCTAAAAGTCCAACAGGAAAAAGTGAAAAATCCACTTGTCCTAGAGTAGGAGAATTTAATGGAATTCCCTCCCAAAAAACTTGTGTATGTCCTGCACTTGTTCCACGAAAAGAAGGAGAAGCCAAACCCGAAATACTATAAAACTTCAAAAAAATAGGCGTTCGATACGATAAAAGTCTGCCCAAATCCGAAGTTTGATAACTCGCCATTGCCAAAGAATCCAGTTTCTGAACCTCAAAACCTGCTGCTTTTTCTTCTAAAGAATTTGATTGAACTTCAACAGCATTTAATTGAATGACAGAATCTTGTTCTGAATTAGTTTGAGAGAAAATAGAATGACTAATAAAGAAAAATAGAAGGAAGAGAAATTTTAGCATAAATGTAGCGTACTCTTTAGAGTGCGAAAACGTACCGAAGACTTTAGTCTTCGTAAAATAAATGTACACTTTAATATTTGTAAGATGAAAGCGATGTATTCTTCCGAAGGCTAAAGCCTACGGTACAGTTACACACGCTAAAGCGTATGCTACACAAAACTACAATTTTTCTATAAACTCTTTACATGCCTGTGCAGGATTACCATGTTTCATAAAATATTCTCCCATCAAAAAACCTTCAAAACCTTTTTTCTTTAGCTTCAAAACAGTTTCTATGTCTGATAATCCACTTTCAGAAATGAGTACAAAATCGTTTTTATTTGTTTTTTCATTTTGAGTTTTAATTTTCTGAATTTCATCAAAAAGTCGCATTGATTCCTCAATATCCACCTCAAAAGTTTTTAGATTTCGGTTATTTACACCGACAGCATCAACAATATGAGCTATTTCTCTGACCTGTTTTAGTTCTTCTTTTGCATGAATTTCTAACAAAATTTCTAAACCTAATTCTTTCGCTTTTTCGGTAAGTTGCAAGCATCTTTTAGGAGAAAGAACGGCAGCAATCAGAAGAATTACATCTGCACCATACGCTTTTGCTTCGTAGATTTGAAACTCATCTATCATAAAATCTTTTCTCAAAATAGGAATTTTATCAAGATTACTTTTACGAGCCGTTTCCAAATCTTCCAAATTACCACCAAAAAATTTTGTATCGGTCAGAACAGAAATAGCAGAAACACCAGCAGAAACATAACCTTGTGTAATTTCTACTATATCTACTTTATCATTAATTACTCCTTTTGAAGGAGATTTTCGTTTAAATTCTGCAATAATTCCAGAACCATTTTGGATAGAATCTTTGAAAGAAATAGTTTCTCTATTAAAAAAAGCCTTTTGTTTTAGGCTTTCAATAGAAATTTCTTTTTTGCGTGTTGAAACTTCTTTTTGTTTGTGAAGGATTATTTTTTCAAGCATATTTTTCAGTTATCAGTTATCAGTAAACAGTTACCAGTTTTATAATTTTATCTTACTTGCTAGTAAAAGATGCTTAAACTAAAAAGTTTATTTTATGGATTATTTAGTTTTGCTGCTTTCATTTCACTTAAAGTGTTCCATAGGAACTTTATATTGGTAGTAAAAAAAGCAGAAAAAAATAGTATTCTGTTCCGTAGGAACTATATGTTGGTAGAATTAAAAACAAAATTTCCAATATAAAACTCCTATGGAGTAAGCATAAAAAAACCTATCTCAAATTTCTACCAATATTGAACTCCTACGGAGTAAAAAAATATTTTCTAAGCAAAATGAGGTGAAAATTTTAATAATTTCTGTAACGATTCATACGCCTTTCCACTTTCTAAAGATTGTTTTGCTACTGCTTTCGCTTCTTCAAAAGAGGTTTCCTTGTTTGTATTTCTAAAAGCCGTTTGAAGTGCAATCGCAGAATTAACTAGAACAACTTCTTTTTGTGCTTCTGTTGCTTTGTCTTTCAAAACACTTAAAAATATATCGGCAGCTTCTTTTATGGTTGTTCCTCCTTCAATCTGATTTGACTTTAACGTTTCTGTATTCAAATCTTTTGGAGAAAAAATAAATTCGCCTTCATTGGTAATCATTTTGAAAGGAGAAGTAAGCGAAATTTCATCGTAACCAGCTAAGGAATGCACAATCGAAAACTGTGATTTTTCTTGTTTTTGATAAAGATACGCATACAAACGAGCTAATTCCAAACTAAAAACACCAATCATTTGGCGTTTTACAAAAGCAGGATTTACCATAGGTCCTAGCATATTAAAAAATGTTTTTGTTCCCAAACGCAAACGAACAGGCGCAACAGCCTTTGCAGCAGGGTGAAAAAGAGGAGCATGTAAAAAACAAATATTTGCTTCCTCAATTTGCCTTTGTAAAACAGATTCATCTGTCGTAAAAACTACTCCCAAATGTTCCAATACATTCGAAGAACCGCAAGGCGAAGAAACGCCATAATTTCCATGTTTGGCAACCTTCACACCTGCACCAGCGACCACAAAAGAAGAAATCGTCGAAATATTAAAGGTATTTTTGCCATCACCACCTGTTCCACATAAATCTATCGCATCGTAATCCGACAAATCTACACGCAAACAGGTTTCTAGCATCGCATCACGAAAGCCCAAAAGCTCATCGACGGTAATACTTCGCATATTAAAAACGGTCAGAAAAGACGCAACTTGAAGTTGATTATATTCTCCACTAGATATTTTTATCAAAAGATTTTTTGCTTCTTCTCTTGTAATCGTGTGGTGTTCGTATAAGTGATTTAAGATATTTTTCATTTTTTTTGTATGTTTTTGAACTATTGTCAAAGTCTGATTACAGACTATTGACAAAGTTTTTGATTCATTAATTTCACAGAACTTTATAAGTAATTTGTCTATAACCAATTGATACTTTATTTTACATTATTCCAAACAGATTCAATTTCATTTCTCCATTTTTTAAACTTCCTCTTGCCTAATATATAAACACTAATAGGAAGAGAAACATCGTATTTTGCAAGTCTTTTGAGAATTGTCTTATCAAATATCTCAAAGTTACATTGACCTCCATCAAAGTATATTTCTAGAAAAATTTCTATATCTTCTAATCCATTCTCGCTAAATAATAGGTAATTATCTTCTATAAATTTAACAAATGATTCTTCATATTCAACAATGTTGTCTTTTAAAGAAAATTTTTTAGGATGCCAAAATGAAATTCCACCATAACCGTATGGATCATCTCTATCCTCAAATTTACCATCTGTTGGACTGTAATAAGAATCTATAATAAAATTACCTTCTATACGATTAATAATTTTTTCAGGAAAAAGATTATCTCCTGATATTGACAAATAATACTTAAATATCATAGTTAATCAAAATCTTGTTTTGTGTCTATATTACACTTTAGCCACCGTTTCTTTCTCCAACCAATTTTTAATAATTGCTTTTCCTTCTGGTGTAAGGATAGATTCTGGGTGGAATTGAATGCCTTTTAGTTTATATGTTGCGTGAGCAATCGCCATAATTTCGCCTTGCTGATCTACGGCAGTTATTTCAAAATCTTTAGGCAAACTATCCTTTTGAATAACCCACGAATGATAACGCCCTACATTTATTTTGGCAGGAAGTCCTGCAAACAAACTATCTTCTGTCAAAATATTTATAGGCAAAGCAACTCCATGATAGACTTTTGAAAGATTTTCTAGTTTTGCACCAAACGCTTCTCCGATGGCTTGATGTCCCAAACAAACGCCCAATATATCTTTCGTCGGTGCAAAATGCTTGATAATTTCTAATAATTTTCCTGCTTCCGACGGAATGCCACCACCGGGAGAAAGTAATATTTTATCAAATTTTTCTAATTCTTGTAGTGTCACTTCATCGTTTCGGAAAACGGTAATTTGTGCCTGATTTTCTTTGTTTACTGGAGAATTTGAAGAATTGAGTAAAAATTCGCTTGTTAGTTCTCTTAAATAATGAACTAAGTTGTAAACGAAAGAATCGTAATTATCTATGACTGCTATTTGTTTCATTTTATTATTTATTGGTAACGATTGCTAAGGTTTGATTACAAACCGTTAGCAACGTTGAAATACATTTTTATTTATTTTCTATCAAAAAGACGTTGCTAATGGTCAGTAATCTGACCTTAGCAATCGTCATCGTTAAACAACAATTTCTTCTGCTAATTTTAACGCTTTTCGAAGTGCAGCTAATTTATTTCCTACTTCTGCTAGTTCGTTTTCTGGAACAGAACCCTCTACAATTCCTGCACCTGCTTGAAAATAAAGTGAGTTTTCTTTACTCAAAAACGAACGAATCATAATTGCATGATTAAAATCGCCATTAAAGCCAATAAAACCAATCGCACCACCGTAATAGCTACGATTTTCGGGTTCGTATTTGTGAATCAAAGAAAGTGCATTCGGCTTCGGAGAACCTGAAAGTGTACCTGCTGGAAACGTATCGGCTGCAATCTGCAAAGGAGAAACTTCTGGCAAAAGGTCGCCACTTACTTTGGAAACCAAATGAATAACGTGAGAAAAATATTGCACTTCTCTAAATGTATCTACGCTTATATTTGTACCATTTCTACTCAAATCGTTTCTTGCCAAATCCACTAACATCACGTGTTCAGCATTTTCTTTTGGGTCATTTTGAAGTTGAACGGCAAGAGCAGCATCGGCAGAATCATTTCCTGTTCGTTTAAATGTTCCTGCAATCGGATGAATAGTCGCTTTTCTGTTTTTGACAACCAATTGAGCCTCTGGAGAAGAACCCATTAATTTGAAATTGCCATAATCAAAATAAAACAAATAAGGCGAAGGATTTACACTTCTCAAAGCACGATAAACATTAAAATCATCGCCTTCAAACTTCTGTTTGTAACGCCTTGAAAGAACAATCTGAAAAACATCTCCACGCTTGCAATGCGAAATTCCGTGATTTACATTATCCAAATAATCCTCATCAGACATATTAGATGTTTCGCTACCTTGTTTTTTGAAGGTATAAGTAGGAGCATTTTTGTTTTGAAGCGTTTCTAATACCTTTTTGAATGTTGGCTCATTAGACTTTTTACCTCCTTCTCCGTTTTTGCTTTTACCTTCGTTAAGTAATTGATGCTCAAAAATATGAAGTTCATTTTTAAAATGATTAATCGCAATTACATACTTGAAAACGTGATACTGGATTAATGGAATTTTAAGCTTTTCTGTTTTAGGTTCTTTTACTTTCTCAAAATACTTTACAGCATCGTAAGTAGTGTAACCGAAAAGTCCGTTTGTAATAAAATTGTGTTTGTTCTTTTCTGCTTTAAAACATTTTGAAAACTTTGTGAGTGCTTCTGTTACTTCTTTTGGATTTTCGATAGCTTTTTCTGTTTGCGAGCCGTCTGGAAAAGATTGATAAATCATTTCATTTTCTACTTTAAAACTAGCAATCGGCTCACAACAAATGTACGTAAACGCATTTTGATTGCCGTGATAATCGGAAGATTCCAACAGAAAACTCATCGGATATTTATCTCTCAATTTTAGATAAATTCCGACAGGCGTAAGCGTATCAGCTAGTATTTTTTGAGAAAAGGTTTTTAATTTGAAGTTCATAGGTTTTTATGATGTGTATCGCTCGTGAGGACATGAGCAACGGTTGTTTTTCTGTTTTAAACAAAAAAAGACTTATCACTTGTTGGAGATAAGTCTTTTTGTATATAAATCAAAGATATATTTTTCTGTATTCCTGTTAATTTTAAATTTTTAGGTTCAGAATGCACACGACTTATCGCCTATATCTTTGATATAGTGCCACTGCCACACACATGCAAAATTTGCAGGTGTTGAGAAGTGAGCGATATGTGAGTTTGTATTTTTCATTCTATTTTTTTGATTGCCTTATTAAATGCCTATACGCAAATCTACAAAAGTTTTTGGAGTTTGCAAGAAATTTTTATTCTATTTTCAATTTTATTGATTTTTGATTAAGAATTTCATTCTAACTCAAAAGTACTTTCAAATCTAATTCAAAACCTTCCAAAACTGGTTCTCCAGAAATAAATTTATCAAATCCTTTTACAATTTCTGTTTTTTGATTTAATTTATAAATATGTACTTCTTGATTTTTCGGATCAATAAGCCACGCCAACGGAACGCCATTTGTTACCCAAACATCCATTTTTTCCTGTAATTCTTTCATGCTATCTGACTTTGAACGTAATTCTATTACAAAATCTGGACAAATTTTTCCAAATTTTTCTTGTTCTTCTTTTGACAATTTATTCAATTTTTCATAGAAAATAAAAGTAACATCAGCAGCACGCACCGAACCATCAGGCAGAGTAATACCTCCACTCGAATCATAAACTTTTCCTGCCTTTGCTTTTTTATTCCATGAGAAAACTTCGGCAAATAATATTCCATTAAGAAAACTTGTATTCATTCCAGTAGGTGACATAATTATAATATTTCCGTGTTTGTCTTTTTCCAAACGCAATTCGGGATTGCTAGTACAGAGAGTAAAAAATTCCTCATCACTAAATCGCAATTTATCAATAAGTTTAATGTTAAATTTCATTATCTTCTATTTCTAAATTTATGCACAATCAATCTTAAAAATTAAAAATCAATTTATTCTACAAAATAACATTTTTTTATTTGAGAATCTAATGAACAGAAAAATGTTTTTCTTATGCAATTTACAAAACTGAAAATTGAACAGATTAAAAATATTTTAGTAAAAGAGCTTCCCAATTACTCTTCTGATTCAATAGATAAAATAGTGATTAGTTTAAATACACTGTATTATCCTCTTGAGAGATATATTTACTCAGTAAAATAGTTTTACCTCTTTCACAATCAGATAAAACAAATTTTAATTAGAAGCATTTTCTACTTCCTCTAAATTCCATTTTTCGTCTGCAAAAGCAAATTTATAGATAACCAAAATTCCATTATCTATTCCTTGCATTTTATATAAAACTAAATTTGAATTACCGATTTCCTTTATATATTCATACTGGTCATACTCACTTGTTTTGTTATCTTCAAAATTATTGAACTCCCAATTACTTTTTTGAGTAAAAATAGTTGTAATTTCTTCCAATTCTATGTTATGACATTTTAGAGGAAATTTTGTATGATTGACTTGAAAAACAGAATCAGAACGATATTTTTCAAAGAAATTATCAAAATCTGTTTCTTCAATTACTTCTTTTTGGATAAAGTTTATTTGAGTGGAATCTGTGATTTCTTTACTTTTTGAATTGTTGTTTTGACAAGAAAATAAAAGTAAAATTACAAATAGAATGATTGATTGTTTCATAGATATTTATTCAGTTTCTACATTTTCTATCCTATCTATATCAATTTCCATTTTTTCAATCTCTTGTTTCATTATTTCATAGGATATTGGATTTACAATAAAATCATCAAAATCTCTTCTAGTTTCTTCATTTTTCAAATATGGTTTTACATAATTTGATACTAAATTTACAGCGTATTGGATTATACTACTTGATATTTCTATATTATCCTTCCTCATTATGAAAGCGTACAAACTTCTGTTTCCAGTTTTTTCAAAATACTTTTGGAACAAAATTTTTGAAATAGCAAGAGGGTAATAAGGCAATCTATTTTCTACTATTATAACGTCTAAAAATTCTGATAAAGCTCCCTGCTCCTCTTTCATTTTTGCACGACTTTTTTTAAAAAAGATGTCTAAAATTTCAAGTGAATATAAACTACATAACATATCTTCAAATTTAGCATTTGGAAATATACTTTTATATAGTCCTTCATCTCTTAAAGAAAATAATTGTTCTTCAAAATCATCTTGCATAGCTTCAACAGGTTTTTGCATATGAAATGCTAGGTAAGCCTTTGCAAAATCTTCGTTAGGAATAATACTAATTCCTTGTTTTTCTATATTTTCTATATCTCTAAATTCTCCTCGTCTTTTCTCATACCAAAGGTTTGTTCCAAAAGATTCTTGCTGTAATCTTCTTTGTTCTTCAAAATTTGCAACAAAATCTCTTTCTTTCATTTGATTTTGTTGGTTTGTAAAACGAGTAATTTCCATGTTAAACTGTTCATCACTAGAACGTATCAAACGAAAAGACACTCTTGCATCTGTATCCATAATTTCTCGTTCCTCTAGTGTCGCTGATTCGTAAGCCTTGTAAATAGAATAGACAGTTTAAGCTCCATTGATAATTTGCACACCCTTTACTGTCAATGTTTTGGCGTGATTTCCTACATCTGGAATACGCTTTGTAATTGCAGTTATTCCGTTATTAAAATACCAGAATGTATCTGGACGTTTTTGTAAGGTTTCTATAATTTGCCCGTTATATTTAGAAATTAATAAAGGGTTTCTAATATTTTTGAAGAATAAACTAAATTTAAAGCGTTGAAAAAGAGCATGAATAGTTTTTGGTTTTAGTAGAAAAATATAAGCCTTCATACGCCCTTCAAACTCTAGCATATATCTTTTAGATTCTTCATTCTCAAACCTCTCTATAATAAGTTCAATGTCTTCATCTTCTGGATTATAATTATATTCTAAAGGATTGTCCACCACAATTTTTTTATAGTTAAATTCAATGTAATCCTGCTTTATTTTATTTATATCTATAAGTTGAAAAGTAACGTTTGGCAAATGTTGCGAAGAAAAAGATTGAACAGTATCTTGAATTTCTGGATTTGTGTCTGCTGCCGTAAAGAAGATAAACCTTGCCTTCCCATTAGCTTCTAGGTGCTCTATTAATTTTTGGTATTTATCATTGAATTTTGTGTTTTTTCCTTTCTTTCTACTACCATCTAATACTGTATCAAAGTCTTTTATTACAGCATTAAACTCTTCTTTTCCAATCTTTGGAAATTCTTGTATTATTTTTTTTCCTCTTTTTAAATTACCTTCATTATCAATTTCTAAATTTACCCATTTCGATTGGACTACATAAAACATTTTTTGTCCCTGTGAATCTGTTTTATCAAAAATTATATCACAAGAACTATCATCTTTGCCATCAGTAATATATTGCTTGTAAGAGGGAGTACGACCGTAAAAATTGAGAAACCATACTAAAAAAGCATACCCTTTATTTTGTTCTATTTTCTTATGTCTTCTCAATTCTGAATCATTTTCAGATTCATTTTCTATAATTTGTGTAAGTTCAAGGTTGAGTATCTTGTAAAAATTATTTGTCAGCATTTTATATACAGTTTTTATTGTTTTTAACAAAGCAGAATAAAGATACTTTAAAATTTCAATTCTTACAACTCTACTTCAATACTTTCCTTCTCCACCCATTCCAAAAACTTCCCATAAAATTTTCCTGTCCTCAAAACTTCTGGATTGCCTAATAAAATCAACTGTTCTTTGGCACGACTCAAAGCAACATTTAGTTTTTTATCGACAGTTTGTTTTGCATTCAACGATTCTAAAAAACGCATTTGTGCAGCGTGATTAGTTGCCATTGATAAAATAATAATTTTTCGTTCACTTCCTTGATAGCGTTCTACTGTATCTACAGTTATTTTTTGTCGTAGATTTTCATCTAATCGCTGATAAATCTGTGCAATTTGCGCTCTGTATGGTGTAATTACTCCGACGGTTTCTTCATCAAAATCTTCTCCGAAAATTCGGTGTATGCTGCGTAAAAGATCGACTACTTTGTCGGCTTCTTCGCTATGAAATTTTGTTCCCTTTTCGGATTTGGTAGGAATAAATAAAACTCTTCCTTTACATAAAAACTTTTCTAATTCGTCTTCGGAAGAAGCATTGTAGAAATTCATCTTCTCAAACTGTCTTTCACTTCCTGCTTTTAGCGTTTTGTAAAATTCGGTACTGATAAATTCGGCAATATCTTGATGTGTTCGATATTGCGTTGAAAGCATTGCCACACATTTATTCCAATTTCGTTTTTCGGCATTTTCTACCAAACGCTCAAAAACAGATTGGCTCAAATCTTCAATTCCGATTTCGTGTAAATACGGACTTTTTGCTTGACGCAATTTCAAAGGCTGCGTAACAACAGCAGGAAGTTGTTTTTCATCTCCAATCAAAATAAAACGCTTGAATTTTGGCAAAATCCCACACAAATGAGGTTCTAAAAGTTGAGAAGCTTCATCGACTATTAATGTATCAAAAGTTAGTTTTCCTCCATTTGGGTCATCTCTATCCAAAATTCTAAGATTAGAATAAAAAGAAGAAACCGTGGAAACAAAAACTCGTGAAGTATGAATTTTTGCTTTTAATTCCTTCAAACTTTTTGAGGCTTTCAAGCTATTAGTATAAAAAACACTATCTTCTTTTACGTTTCCCAAACGAACAAAATCATCTCCACAAACCAGTTTTACTTTCTGACAAATCTCATCTGTTGCACGATTTGTAAAAGCTAAAAGAACAACAATTTGATCGGTTTCGTTGTAGAGATAATCGACCATATTTTTGAGCATTGCCGAAGTTTTTCCAGTTCCAGGAGGACCTTGTAAAAGGAAATAATCTTTAGCAGATAAAGCACGACAAAAAATTTCGTTTTGCTCTTGACTTAATCCTTTATTCTGTCCTTTATTTGTATAATCAATTCTGAAATTCTCATCAAAACGAGGTTCTTGATTGCCGTAAATAATTCCCTTCTTATGGTTATCTGCTCCCAAAAAATCGGCTAAAGATGCGCTAAGGTCGTTAAAAGTGCGTTCCATTAAATTGGGTTCGATTCCCCATTTTGGATACGTTTCAAAAAATACTTGATTGATATGCTTACTCCAAATCTTGAGAGTTACTTTTTCTGATGAAATTTCTTCAATATTTCCTTTCAAAATTTGATAATGTAAAGCAGAATGTGGTTTCCCTTCTCCTTTTTTTCCATCTTCTTCTACTGGATAAACCACAATAATATCACCTTTTCGAAATGAGGTAATAGATTGATTTTCAGGACGTTTTAGAGTAAGTAAGCAATCCTTTTTATCCCAGTCTTCATAAATAAGTTCATTAAGCAAAGAAAAATTATCACTTTTTTCAGTTGGCGTATTTCTCCAAAGACTTGCAAAACCCTGTACAGGCTCACTTCCAGCCATTCCTCCTACCTTCGCAAACATCGCCTCACGCATCACAAGAGCAATAAATTCTACAAAATAAGCCTTATCTAGTGGAGTTGCTTTTTGCCATTTATCATCAAAATCTTTCGCTTTATCCATATCAAAAAAAGCAGGATTCGACATTTCAACAGATTTCAATAAATTATCAAAAACTTTTACACTTCCATTTGCAATCCACATATCCATCGCTACAATTCGGTTTCGAATTTCCATAGCCGTTTGTTTGTCAAAATCAAGACTTCCACAATCTCGCAGACCATTTTGAGAATCACTAGAATATAAAAGCGCACTAATTCCTGTTCGCTTTTCGAAAGTACTATCAATCAACAAGTTATAACAAGCAACTTGTATCAAATCGTTTTTCCAACCATTTGATAATACTACCTCAGGAGCTTTCGAACTTTTCAATTCTATAATATCTTTTCGGTCTTTTAGCTCTCCTTCTTTGTGTTCGACGAGTAAGTCAATACGACCCTGCAACCCATATTTACTAGAAATAAAAGTTGGTTCTGTCGTTAATAAATTTTCAAAATACGGACTAATATGTTTTTTTACTACAAAGAAATGTTCTTTTAGCTGTCTGCTAATTTCCTTCAATTTGTCTGTATCAATAAAAGCAGCATCAATACTATTTTCGATAAACGCATCTTTGTAGGATTCTTGAAAGGTCGTTTCTGGATTTTCTACTAGCTTATCCAAAAGTTCGTTGATTACCTTTCCTCTAAAAGTTCCTTCATTTCCTGCAAAAAATTCTAGCTTAGAAAGAAGGTACAAGTAAGGGGTTTGTCCTTTAAAAGTTTTACATTTTGCAACAGAAGAAGCATCGACTAAATAATCTGGATTTAAGATAATGAGTGATTTGTCGGTGCTTACAAACTGATTTTCTCCCACCAATTCCAAATTTGTAACACTTACAGGTTGATAAGGCATCAAACGAGGAATTTCTCTACTCAAATTATGCTTATGAAAAATGGTATTTTTTTTAGAGTAATAATGAATATCAGCCACCGAAATGCTAATCAATCCATGTTCTTCTGTAAAAAGTTGAAAAGAAGCTGTTCCTCTTCCTTTATCATCATAAATAATTTCTGTATCTTTTTCTTGTACCGTTCCGAAGATAGAATCCACTCGCTGCTCTGCATCTTCTCTAAAAGCCAGACTAATTAACTCTTCGTTTTCATATTTATCTTTTAGTAATTTCGGCGCATCTTCGGTTGCAAAAATCTGAACCAAACGAGTAAGGAGCGACAAAGCTGTCAAAAATTGAATCTCCGAAGGATTAAAAAAAACTTGTAAACTATTCTTTCTCAAAAGTCTTCGAAGTCCTTGTAATTCACTTTCCCATTCGTTTCCCAATCCATAAGCCTGACACACAAAATGTAATTTTGCATACCAACCTGTAAAAATTTGCTGTTCTCTATCTTCTGTTAGATTATTCAAAAGGCTAAGAAAAGCAACATACAAACGCTGCAAACGCTGTTTTGGAGTTTCTTCGCCTTTGGTAGATAAATGTTGAAGTTGGTCGTAATAATACTGCGTTTCTAGTGCGTTGAGAATGGTTTTTCGCATTGCTTTATTTTCTATCTTGTTGAAATTGTACTGACACTTTGAAGTGTCTGACAATTTTTATAATTATTATCGAAGCTACTCTATTTTTTAGTTTTTTGCAAAAAATTTGAGCAAGATTGATTCTTACATTTTTATTTTACTTCCAGCATTTTGAAAATTCTTTTTCTACACTCTTGTTTAATTCTATCATTATTCCTCTAAAATATATAGAGCTTATAGTCTTTTGATAAAAATACGTTTTTCTGTTTATATCATTGTATTCATAATTGTTTCCAATTAATTTCCAGTAGAAGGTTATATTTTCTTTTTTATAGTTTGCTCTTATGATAAAATCATCAAAATTTTCTGTCAGACTAATATTTTTACTAAATAATAGATTATAACTATTTTTTTTCATAATTCTTAAACAATTAATAAAAGAACCCATCATTATTTCCTCTTGAATAGCTCCTAAGGGATTACTATTTATCCATATTCTAGTGTTTCCGTATAAACGATTACTACTAACTCAAGTTGTGGATAATGGATTTACTTTTTCGAATACAAAAGCTAATAAAAATAGTAGTATCTTAATCAAAAACCCTTTAGGAGTTACTGCGTGTATTTTTTTTGGAAAATAGTTAGTAATTTCACTAAATGTTGTTTCTATTCTTTTTCTATAATGCTTTTTTAAAAAAGCCTCGGTAGGCGTATCTTTTCTTTTTGAATTAGATTTACGATCTACTAATAATTCTATTTTTTCTACTTCTCTGTACAAGTCCTCTACTTCATACTCTGTATAAGCACTATCAGCATAAAGTTGGCTATCTTCAGGTAGATGTATTTGCATCATATCAAAGGCTGTTTTATCGTGAAGCGAACCTGCTGTAATAAAATAATCTGTAGGAATGCCATCCTCAGTAGTTACTACTTGTACTTTAAATCCATAGAAGTATTCTCGTTTAGAAGCATTATAGCCTCTATATACTTCTTCTTTCAATAATTTACTTCTAGGAATACGAATATTCTTACAAATAGCAACAGGAAAGCTATCTATTAGATATTTACTGGAAATATTTAACTGTTTTAAAGTGTCTCCTAAAGCAAAAAAAATAGAAGATAAGACAGCAGATAGACGATGTAAATGTCTATTGAAATTTGATTTATCTAATTTTTTCATTCCTTGATGATTTTCCATGTATAAGCAAGCAGTTACATAATTGCCACGAAAATAACGAGCTGCTAAAATAACGGTAGTGAGTAGTTTAGCATCACTTATTTTACGTCTAATATCTTCTTTATTACTAGAAATTTTTAAATAATCGTCTAAAAAACAGTATATTGTAATCGTGTAATCGTTCATAAAAGTATAGTTTTGGTTAGTAGTATATCTAAAACTAATACAATTATTGAATGGTTACACTTTTTTATAATACGCAACTTGAGTTACTAGTTAAACGAAGTTTTACTTCTATAGCAAACTTAGACTTTTCTCCTATGATTTTTGTTTTCATATATTTCTATTTTTTAATTACTACACTTGGTTCTTTAATATATTGTGAGTACCAGTAAATAATAGAACCTATAAATGTTTCAAGTTTATTTTTTGGTTTTACGTACAAAGCTCTCATTTTTACCCTTCCATCAACTAACATATCATTAGAAAAAGGATTTTCAGCATATTCAGATAGATATTCATTCTTAAATTTGAAACTGTCCTCCCACCACGATTGGGGATTTGAGGAAATGATATTTTCTTTATTCAAAAAAGTAATCTTATAAGAAAACCAAAACATATCTTCAAAATTAGCATCACTTAATTTTGCTATTGTTTGTCCATTTAATTCAACAAGCCAAATAGAGTTTCTACCATAATCAGATAGAGCCAACTTCTTTCAAGGAAGTAAAACTACCAAATTCAGAAACTATCAGGTTTTCTAAACCAAAAAAGCTATCAAATTTCAATAAAATTTGATAGCTTTTCTTTCTTAAGAATAAGAATTAAATGAACTACTACTCTTAAAATCATAACTAATTAGCAACATGAGTGTCATTTTAAAAAAGCTAAAGAGTTACCAAACTTTATTCTATATAACTGTTTTTTTGTCAAAAATGAAGCAATTCATGTATTTTGACAAATGACACTCATATTGAATTAGTATTCAGTTAATTAAATTCGTAATTGATCCTTAGCAAGTACAAAATCTTATTGTCTTTCAAAAGTATAGATTCCGTTTACATTAAGTGTTTGGGTAGTACCCTGCTGCTCTGTTTCTTCAATATGATCCCATTCTACTTTTAGATTGTTTCCACTATTTTCTAAGATAGTAAGTGTGTTTGTTTCTGTTCCACTAGTAATAATAATTTGGTTACCGTCTTGACTCCAAGTACCAGCACCTACAAATCCTACTGCATCATAGCGTTGTTCTATAGACTGTCCGAAGAAACTTGTAGTCAGAATAATACTATAATCGCCACTTGTAGTATAGTTCATATTATTATCGAACTGCATTTGTAGATCCATATCTACTCCTTCTCCTTCAAAATCTGCTTCAAATTCAACTCCTTGTTGTGATGCTGTAGTAGTACCAGAATAGTCTATCTCGGTAACTTTCCATGTTCCGATAATACCATCTCCAGAAGGATTGTTTTCATCATCATTTCCACACGAGGATAAGAAAGAGATAAGTGCAAATACAAACACGAATTTTAATAATTTCATAATAAATATAAATTTTGTTTTAGTTAGAATAACTGCAAATGTATTATTTTTTCTCAAAAAAAACAACTATAATTTACTTTTAATATTTTAAACTGTTTTACTATCCGAATGATTTATTACCGATAGCTACTCTATTTTTTAGATTTTTGCAAAAAATTTGAGCAATAAACTCTCATTATCTGGTTTTGATATTCTTTGTTGTTATAGCTGTCTGACAGATTTTGTGAATAACAAATAATTAAATTTCTTATAGTGTTTAGTCAAACCTACTTTGTAGTAAGTCAGACCTATGGTACATACTTAGAAAAAATGTAATTTAGTTATATTTATATTCTGCTTAAATACTTACGTTATATTACCTAAAGAGTGGAATTATTTTTTTATTAGTTTTCTTTAATACATTATTTTATTTTACCTCAAAATTAGCTTCATAAAAATTCATTATCGCTTCAAATTTTGTGTTATTGATTTCTAAATTCCCCCATTGTTCATAGTTACTCAATTTGAAAACTGCTGTGTTCTTTCGTTTAGGAAATTCAAAATCAACAAACCTTGTCCACAGTCCATTTTTCCCTAAATAATTTTGAGAAATAACTGTACTATTTATTTTATCTATCCAACGCAAAGCACTAAAAACCCAATATTGCAAACCCTCATTAGGAAATTTGTTAAAAGAGAGATAATTATCTAAATAGCTAGTCAAGTACCAAATCGATTTTTTGTCTGCAAATTTGGCTAAAGCGTAACAATAAGCTGTTATTCCTCCACAATTATTCATCAGATTTTTTCCTATTCTTTCAATATAATCTTTGTCTTGCCAAAAACCAATCAAACAACCTGCAATAACTCTCGCCCTCCAATTTGTAGATTGTATTAATTTATCAATCAATTCTTCATTACAAATAGAAGTCAGTTTTTGAATTTCTTTTACAGATTTTTCTCTATTTTGAAAATTGGATTCAACTATATTTCCAGACATTAAAGCACCGTATAAATTGATATTCCAAGTATAGTTTTCTATGTCTTTGTCGTCAAACTTCATGAATACTTGGTTTAAATTAATTATTATATGATTTCATTTGTTCATAAAGCCGTTGTATTATCTACCTGCGCCTTTTCGAGCTTTTTTTTTGCTTCTTCTTCGTCGTCTTTTTCTGGCTCTGGTTCTTCTTGTTGGTGCTTTTCTTGTGGAATATAAGCTAGATTAATAAAGATAGGAAAATGGTCTGAACCAACATGTTCTAACTTCTTTATATCAATAACTTGAAATTCGTCTGAATGAAAAACGTGGTCAAGAGGCCAGCGCAAAAGGGCATAATCGGCGTGAAAAGTACTAAACATTCCTCTTCCAATTCGTGGGTCAAGCAAATTTCCTAACCTTCTAAAAAGACGAGAAGTATGCGACCACGCAACATCGTTAAAATCGCCTGCTACAATCGTTGGATTATCTTTTTTATCAATTTCTTTTCCTACCAGTATCAGTTCTGCATCTCTAGGAATTGATGTTTTTGCTTCTTCTGGAGCTGGAGGACGTGGATGGATACCATAAAAATCAAATGTTTGTTCACTATCTTTGTCTAATTTGAAAGTACCAATAATAGAAGGAACGTCATCTTGAACATAATAATTGAAATCTAATTTTGTAGGTTCTTTTTTGGAATAAAATAAAAGTCCATACGTATTATCAATAGGTTTTAAGAGCTGATACGGATATTCTTCTTTTAAATATTCCATTTGGTCTGCCCACCATTGATCGGTTTCGACCATAAAAACAATATCAGGATTTTCTCTTTCTATAAGTTTTTTTAATTTTTCTGTTTTTCTGTTTGTCATCAAAACATTCGAAACCAAAACGCTAACATTTGTAGTTTCATCTGTTACATTTTCGGCATTTTTTACATCTTTTGAAGCGATAGGAGAATAAGGAAAAATAACCCAACTATGAAAACAAAGCGCAATAAAAAGAGCTGCCCACAAAACATATTGAACGATTGGTAATTCATCAAAAAAGAAAAGCAAACTAGCAGAAAAAATTATGATAACAAGCATCTGAATACGAGGGAAATCAAAACCACGTACCCACCATTGTTCGTTTTTGATAAAACTACAAACTGTTCCTATCAAACAGAAAATAGTAGGACCAATTAAAAGCCATTTCAAAACAGGAAAGACAAAATCCATATATATAAGGAATAAAAAAATTAAGTAGTTCGAAAAATGTAGAGAACACAAAATAGTCAGAAAAAAACTAAATTGCATTTCTCTATCCTTAATTAACTAAAAAAATGATTCATAGTTTTTAGAAATCCAAACTATTCGTACTTTTGAACTATGCCAAAATTCTTGACAGGAAATAACCTAAACCATAAAGTAGGAGAAATCATAGAAAAAGCTGAAAAAAGGCTAATTCTTATTTCGCCTTATATTCGTTTGCATTCTTTTTACAAAAAATTATTGCAAGTGAAACTCATTAATCCAAATCTTGAAATTATTGTTTTATTTGCCAAAAGTGGAAAAAATCCGATTAAAAATATTGCTGTCAAAGATGTAGAATTTTTTAAGCAGTTTACCAATATCGAACTTCGGATTGAGTCAAAACTGAATGCAAAATATTATGCCAACGAAAAAGAGTCTATTCTTACTTCAATGGATTTGTATGATTATTCGCAAGAAAACCATATCGAAGCTGGTGTTTTGAGCAATTCGAATGTATTTAATAATATTCTTGGAGATTCGTTTGATATTCAAGCGTATGACCATTTTCTGACAGTTGTAGCGAAAAGTGAAATTATTTATAAAGCCGTTCCAGATTTTTCTTATACAATGCTTGGACAGAAAAAATTTAAGGGAGTAATTGTAGAAATAGATTTAATTCCGTTTGAGTGAATGGAAAATGGAGATTAGGGACAAGGAAATGGGGAAATAACAAATGAAAATACTTATTCTAAATTATCATGTTCGTTAGTCAGAAATTATTATATTTTATCTTCGTTTTGGTATCGCCAACAAACCAATGAAACACTTTTATCGAAAATTCTCCTTTCTAAAAACATTCTTTCAAAAAAAATCCGTATTTTTAATGATTACATAAAAAGTTAAATTATCTCTATCCAAAAAAACAAAAGCAAACTTATCACTTCTCAATTTTATAGATTATGAATCCATTAGAAAAAGCATTACAAGAAGAACAAGAAGCAAAAGCAAAACAAGAAAAACAAGAAAAACAAAATAAAGAACATACTGAAAAATCTGTTCAGAAAAAGGTTTTTAGTCCTTTGGATATGGTTCTTGATGATGAAAAAGAAGACAAAAATGAGGAAATGATAAACAGAGAAAAAAGTGATACTATAAAACATAATCAAACCTCAAAACAGGAAAATCAAGATTCTGTTCAGAAAAAGGCTAAAAACCCTTTAGATATGATTTTTGAAGACGAAGAGGAAAAACAACAAGAGCTTAGAAAGGAGGAAGAAATAGAAAAACCAACTACTTTTTCTAGTCCTCTGGATAGAGAAGATGCATTTTCAGAAAATGAAATGGAAAATCTTAGTGCAGAATTGGAGAATATGCACCAAAATCACGAAGAAAAAACAGAAACTGACTTCTTCAAAAACATATCATTTTCAGAAGATTTACCAAAACCAAAAACTCATTTGAATGGTTTTTCTAAGAAGTCAAAAATAGATTCAGAGGAACAGGAAAACGAATTAAATGAAATTTCTACATTTGATAAGGTAAATGCTATTAAAGAAGAGTTAGAAATGGAAGCCGAATTATTAGATATGACTTATCTAAAAGATTCAATTCAGGAGGAAGAAGAGGAGTTAGAAAGACATAGAATAGAAAATGCAGAGTTAGAAAATACGGAAAAAGACTTAGAAAAAGATTCTGAAGTAGATTTATTAACTAATGAGGTAAACGATACCGAAGCACAAATAAAAGTAGAAGCACTCTTCGAACAAGAAATTGAAGACGAAAAGCCAATTGTTGCAGAAGAAGACAAAACAGAAATCAGAAAGTCGTATTCGGAAGAAGAAATGATTTTTGATAGAACAGATATTTCCGATGATCAGCTTATTCATCTGTACAAAGCACTTTTACGCCCTCGTTTGATTGAAGACAGAATGTTGATTGCACTTCGTCAGGGCAAAATTTCAAAATGGTTTTCTGGTTATGGACAGGAAGCTATTTCAGTCGGAATTGCAGAAGCGATTCAAGCAGATGAATATTTATTGCCATTACACAGAAACTTAGGTCTTTTTACGTCACGCAAAATAGAGCTTGAAAAACTTTTTGCACAGTTTCAAGGTAAAAAAGAAGGTTTTACAAAAGGTAGAGATCGCTCGTTTCACTTCGGAACAAATGAGCATCATATTGTAGGAATGATTTCGCATTTAGGACCTCAACTGACAGTTGCAAATGGAATTGCTTTAGCTGATGTTTTGGAAAATAAAAAAAGAATTACGGTTACCTTTACAGGCGATGGTGGAACTTCGCAAGGAGATTTTCACGAAGCCTTGAATGTAGCTGCCGTTTGGGATTTGCCGACTATTTTCGTTGTGGAAAATAATGGTTACGGACTTTCTACGCCAAGTCATGAGCAGTTTCGTTGTAAGCAGTTTATCGATAAAGGAATTGGTTATGGAATGAAAGCCGTACAAGTTGATGGAAATAATTTGTTAGAAGTCTATTCTACTGTCAAAAAGTTAGCTAAAGAAATGCGTGAAAATCCACATCCTGTTTTGTTAGAAATGATTACTTTCCGTATGCGTGGACACGAGGAAGCATCAGGAACTAAATACGTTCCGAAAGAACTTTTTGAAGTTTGGGAGAAGAAAGACCCAGTTACGAATTATGAAAAATTCTTGATAGAAAATAATATTCTGACAGAAGAAAGAGCAAAAGAAATTAGAGAAGAATTTTTTGAGAATATAAAAAATGCGTTAGATACAGCTCTAGAATTACCTAAGATTGTTCCGAATACAGAAGAAGAAGTGGCAGATATGTACGCTCCTCACGAACAAGAACTCATTGCGCCAATCAGTAGCAATCAAACACCAAAACGTTTAATTGATGCTATTTCAGATTCGTTACGTCAAAGTATGGAACGCTACCCAAAAATGACAATTATGGGTCAAGATGTGGCTGATTATGGGGGTGTTTTCAAAATTACAGATGGTTTTGTAGAGCAGTTTGGAAAGCAGCGTGTCAGAAATACACCTCTTTGTGAATCTGCTATTGTCGGTGCAACTTTAGGACTTTCTATTCGTGGTTGGAAATCGGTTATGGAAATGCAATTTGCTGATTTTGTAACCTGTGGATTTAATCAAATCATTAATAATCTTGCAAAATCGCATTACCGTTGGAATCAAAATGCTGATGTGGTGGTGCGTATGCCAACAGGTGCAGGCGTTGCAGCAGGTCCTTTTCATTCTCAATCGAATGAAGCGTGGTTTGCTCATACACCGGGTTTGAAGGTTGTTTATCCATCTTCTCCTTATGATGCAAAAGGACTTTTGAATGCTTCGATTGAAGACCCAAATCCTGTTATTTTCTTCGAACACAAAGCTCTTTACCGTGCTATTTCGGAAGATATTTATGATGATTATTATACGCTTCCAATTGGAAAAGCAGCACTCGTTTCAGAAGGCGAAGATGTCAGTGTTATTACCTACGGAATGGGCGTTCATTGGGCAAAAAAGGCAGTAGAGGAATTAGGAGAAAATCATTCGTTAGAAATTTTGGATTTACGAACATTACTTCCATGGGACAAAGAAGCCGTTGCAGAAACCGTCAAGAAAACAGGAAAAGTAATTATTCTGCATGAAGATTGTCTTACTGGTGGAATTGGTGGCGAGATTTCAGCGTGGATTGCAGAACACCATTTCAGAAATCTTGATGCACCAATTATGCGTGAGGGAAGTTTGGATACAGCCGTTCCGTTTAGTGCAGAACTAGAGAAAAACTTCTTGCCTTATGAGCGTTTTATGGAGAAGTTGAAGAAGTTGTTGCAGTACTAAAGCTTTGCTTGTTGTTGGTCATCGTAACGGCAAGCCGAAACTGAAGACCAACAACGGCTTTTTTTATATGTATTGGAGGTTTGGAAGACCAACAAGAACGCAGATTAGAAATACAAACGATTTACTAAATAAGATTTGGTATGATGGATTAGAGCGAGCAAGGATAGGAACAATTAAAGAATTAGCTAACTTGCTTAAAAAAATAACTAAAGGCAAAATTAGAAGAGGGATAATTGAAGCAGAAAAAGCTGCATTAGAAGTGGGCTTTGATAAAATGTTAGCGGATAGTGAAGATTTTTGGCTAAGTCACCCTGATCATGGCGTTGGAGGAAATTCTCCGTCTAGCGGGGCAAATGATGGCTTATAGAGCTTGGCAAATTTGGACTTTTATAAAATATTATATAGATAACGGTATGTAAATTATTATGTGTGATAAAAGAAATATTTTAAATAAACTTAAGACAGTACAAAGTATCTGTACAACTAAAAGCTACACTAAAATAGATAATTATGAAAATATTATCCAGTTTATAAATGTGGTAGATTATTGTGCAACTGTAGATCAATGTAGTACTTGTTCAGGAATACTAAAAGAAATGGATAAAGTAATCTCTATCCCGTACAACAACAAAGATATATGTAGTTGGAAACTTACAGAAATAATAGATATTTCTAATTGTTATATTGTAAATACTGATCATTTAGTTGAAGAACATAATTATTACAGAAAGAAAGTATATATCATTTGGACATCTGTATTTTTAGTTCTAGTTGATATAGTATCAGTCATGCTATTTATTAATGATTATGTAGTATATCCAATATTTCCAATTTCTTTAGTATTTTATTATTTAGGCTCTTATATTGAAAATTGGTATGTCAATAAGTATATAAAGAAATTTCTTGAGTTTTAGTAGTCCCCCAGCCGTAGCTCGCACAATTGCCCTCGCTCGTTTCCAAACGAGTGAGTAGCTATTTGGAAGCCTCTGGCTGGCGTTCTAAAGTGATGAGGTAAGTGGTTGTATTTGCTGCTTGTTGTTGGTCATCGTAACGGCAAGCCGAAACTGAAGACCAACCTTTATATTAGCATCATCAAAAAGAGGAAGTATTTAATGAAAAAAAGTCAGTTGAATTCTCTCGTAAATGTTGTATTTTTACAAGAATTCATCACAAGAGTAAACATCCTATAAGACCAACCAGATACTGGAAATCTATCCGTTGAAAGAGGAGTTACTCTTGTTCTTTTAGTTTAAACTCGTATAGAATGTCGGGACACCAAGCCCATTATCAAGGTAATGAGTACAACTAAACGATGAGTTTTGTAAATTATGTAGCACCCAAAGATACAAAAAAATGGAAAAAAGATATTTTTATTTCGTAGGCATTGATATTAGTAAAGAACACTTAGATTTTGCGATTTATCACGATGGACAAGTGCATTATCATAAAAGAATAGCTAATCAACAGGAAGTGATTGAAAGCTATCTTCAAGAACAACTTAGCAGAGAAGTTAGTTTTGAAAGCACCTTGTTTTGTATGGAAAATACAGGTATCTATACGCAGCTTCTTTTGCGTGTTTTAATAGCTCAAGGCTGCTCTATTTGGTTAGAACACGCTATGGAAATCAAACAATCTATGGGGGTAGTGAGAGGTAAAGATGATAAAATAGATGCTCAAAGGATCGCCCACTATGCTGCTCGTTTTCAAGATAAAGTACGCTTATACACACCTGCAAAGAAAAGTTTAGAGAAGCTCAAAGTATTTCAAACTCTTAGGAATAGACTTGTAAAAGTTCAAAAACAACTCAAAACACCTCTTAAAGAAAGTAAGTCATTTTTAGAAGAGGAGATGTTTACACTTTTAGATAAGAACTCTAGAGTTATTTTAGAACAACTCAAAAAGCAAATTAAGACCGTAGAACTACAAATCAAAACTATCATTGAGCAGGACGAAGTACTCAAAAGAATATTTGAATTAACTACTTCTGTTAGAGGTGTAGGGCTAGTAACGGGACTAGCCGTTATTATAGCCACAGGAGCGTTTAAAGATATAAATTGTCCTAAAAAGTTTGCTTGTTATGCAGGAGTTGCTCCTTTTGAGAATAGCTCTGGAAAATTTAAAGGAAAAGCTAAGGTATCCTACATTGCAAACAAAAAAATGAAGGCTCTATTACAAACCTGTGTAACAAGTACGCTTAAATATGAAGGCGAATTCAGAGAATATTTCGATAGAAAAAAAGCTGAAGGTAAAAAATCAAGAGTGGTAATGAATGCTATCAGAAATAAGATTATTCAAAGAATATTCGCTTGTGTTAAAAGTGGACAAAAATATCAAGAAAATTATCAATTTAATTTGTAATTGTCATAGAATTCAACGGCTTTTTTTATATGTATTGGAGGTTTGGAAGACCAACAAGAACGCACAGTTCGTTTGCCTTGTATTGATTTATAAAAAAAGAAAATTAGATTATGCCTAAAAGTATATATTTGTTCTACTTATTAATGATATTATTTTTCTCCTTTTCTTTCTGCTCCTGTTTTGCTCAAACTGATTACGATTACGTAACTGATTTTATAGGTAAAATTCCAAAAAACACGAAAGAGATTATTGCTTGGGATTCCTATATCACAGATAAAGGAGATACCATAACGAAAGGAGTAAAATATTGGGAATACGATGAAAGAGGAAACATGATTTTCTGGGAGTATCCAGAACTACATTGTAGAATATCGAATGAATATGATTTACAAAATAGAGTAATTTCTACTGATTATTACTGTGATGAGAGTTCTAATAATGGAATCACTTTTTATAGTTATCCTAGTAAAAATGTGGTTTTGAAACAAATGAATGTTACAGGTTGGATATCTCTGGGAAGAACAGAATATCAATACAATAATAAAGGAAAAATAATTCGTATGGAATGGAAAGACTCTATTTACGAACAAGCATATAATCCATACGATGTAGAATACGAAATCAATCATACTGTAACTGTCTATAAGTACGATAAGAAAGATAATTTGATAGAAAGAAACACATTTGATTTACCAAACCTTACTACATTACAAACTACAAAATATACATATAACAAATACAACCAAGTAACCCGAGAAGAAACTAATACAAAACAAAATGATGGACACTTTGATATTTTAGTTACAAAATACAATTACTACGCTTATTTGGAAGAAGGAGAAACAAAGCCAAAAATTTTCATAATAAATACAACTGAAATATCAGATTATTCTACAGAGTCTTTTATTAAAGAATATAATTATTATCAAAAAAACGTGATAGAAGTAGAAACTACAGAAACGCATACTTATCATGATGAGACCGATAAAGGCAATTATCAGTTAATTTACAAAAATGAACGATTAATTCGCAAAAAATATTTTTCTACTCCCAAAAATAAAAAAAATAAAAAAATAACGGGTTGGACAGATTACCAATATATTTTTTATTAGAAAGCAGATGAAGAGTAAATTTTTTAGTGTGAACCACGCCCAGTTGGGAGTAGCCCCTCCAAGTCGATTTGATTCTGTGATTCCAACGTGGTAAAAAAAATTAAGTCAAAAAATAGACTTTATCTAATTTAAAATAGTCTTTTTTTACGTTGATAAAATCACGTTGTAGGAAGTCTGCGACTACGACCTATCAGTTCATAAAGTCTTAGACTTGCAAGTTGAGTAGGTATTTTGTATTTAATTTTCACAGAATTACTTGAAAACACAAGTCTAAGACTTTCCAACTGATAGATCTTAGTCATAAGACTAAGCTCAACGAATAGTATCTGTACTTGGTATTGAATACATCAAGTTATTACTAATAATATTAATATAATATCACAAAACACCACAGAACAGAATTTTATAACATTTTCTATGATTCATTAAGCAAAAATTAGTAGCTTTACTTTTCTTTATCTATTTACTTCATTTAACTTTTTACTAATGAAATTGTACAATTACATTTTATTTTATGCTTTTGCGTTTTCTTGTTTTTTGCTTTCTACTTCTCTTTTCGCACAAATAAATAACAATCCGTATGCAACTATAAAAATGGGTAAAGAATATTCTATTTCTCGTGGTGGAGAAATTGGTTCGATTGTAGGCTACGACGAAACAGGATTTTATCTACTCAAATATGAAAGAAAAGGATTTTTTAGAGTAGAAAATTATCTTGAACATTATGATAATAACCTCAATCAACTCAAATCAGAAAAACTAGAACTAGAAGATGATTATTCACTTGTCAGAATCAGTCAGTTTGATGGAAAGCTGTATTTGTTTTCAGAACTCTTAGACAAGAAATCAAAAGAAAAAACACTTTTTGTTCAGCAAGTTGATAATCAAAGTTTGAAATATAAAGGAGCAAAAAAACAACTTGCTCAAATCTCTTTCGAAGGAAAAAGTAGGTTTAATAGTGGTTCTTTTGGTTTTTCGGTAGCTAGAGATACTTCTAAAATACTAATTTATTATCAACTTCCTTATGAAAAAAAGGAAAATGAAAGATTTGGTTTTCACGTTTTTGATAATAATATGAATTTGCTTTGGACAAAAGAAGTTACACTTCCTTACGAAGACAAACTATTTGGAGTAACAGATTATAAAATAGATAAACAAGGAAATGTTCATCTCTTAAGTATTCTCTACAAAGAAAAAGCACGTACAAAACGAGCAGGAAAGCCAAATTATTCGTATAAAATTTTGAGCTATTTGGAGGAAGGAAAAACAGTAAAAGAATACAATGTACAGGTAAAAGACAAGTTTTTTACAGACATGCAGCTTGCCATTGCTGATAATTATGATTTAATTTGTGCTGGTTTTTATTCTGATGTGGGGACGTTTAGTATAAAGGGAAGTTACTTTTTGACGATAGATAACGAGAGCAAACAGATAAAAACAAAAAGTTTTAAAGAGTTTGGTCTTGATTTTATCACACAAGACATGACTGAAAGAAAACAGAAGAAAACAAAAAAACGAGCTGCAAAAGGAAAAGACGTAGAACTCTACGAATATGATTTACATGATATTATCATAAAAGATAACGGAGGAGCTGTTTTGGTGGGCGAGCAGTTTTATATTCGTGAATCTACTATCCGAACTACAGGTGCAAACGGTCAGGTAAGCACAAGAACTAACTATTATTACAATTATCACGATATTATTGCTATCAGTATTTCGCCTGCTGGAGAGATAGAATGGGCGCACAAAATCCCTAAAAGGCAAACCACTACAAACGATGGAGGGTATTATTCTTCGTATGCTTTAGCTGTTGTGGGAGACAAACTTCAATTTGTTTTTAATGATAATGCTAGAAATATTTATGACAAAACCATAAAAGAAGGAAAAGTGTATTCGTTTAGTTATAAAAATTTGGCTGTTGCTCTGAATACAGTAGATGCAAATGGAAAACAAGATCGAACTAGTCTTTTGAATACGCCTAAAAAAGATGAAATTGTTCGTCCGAAAGTTTCTCTACAAGTTTCGAAGAATGAAATGATATTGTTTGCTAAACGAAAAAAGAAATATCAGTTTATCAAGATTACCTTTAAAGATTAATTTTTAATAATACACAGAACCAAAACGTCATAAAACTAATCTTATGACGTTTTTCAATTTAAATAAGATTCTCTTCACAAGATAAATCGCATAGGCAATTTAAAGTCTTCTGTTTCTTCTTGCCAAATCATAGAATTAATTTTCCAATCTCCTCTTATCAAAAGTAATTCTATACTCGCCATTCCTTTCTTGTTTTCAATGTTTGAATCATAATAACAAATTTCGAAACCTCCAAAACGCTGCGCAATATTTCCAAATTGTTCTACTTTATAATTGAGTTCTCGCACATAAAAAGGAGGGAAATCACTTTGCTGCATCTGCGAACGAAATAAACTAATAAACCTATCAACAGACAAACGGACAGGTTCGCCTAATGTATTATTTGCCATCGTAGCCGAAACCGTAAAACAGTTTCTAAGCTCCTTCCAAATTGGCTTTTCACTTCCGTTATTTCCATAAAAAGACAAAACTCGGTACATCTGTGCTACTCTAACATTTACATCATCGGTAGGAGGCATTATCTCTTCATTATCTTTCAAATTACCTTTTTCAATGCTTTTTTTTAGGTTACTAATTTCAGTATTAGTCTGTTCTAAATCTTGCTTTATTCGCTCTAGAAGGTCTTTTTTTTCCAAAATTTTTGTCATAATGATTTCGTTTTTGATGATTGAATAAGTGTAAGAAAGGAAGTGAGGAAACGTTAGTTTATTATATTAAAAAATTGCAATAATACTCAAAACATAACAGCTTTAATAAATATACAAAAAACTTTCTATAGTACAAATTTCATGATTGAAAAGTTAGAAAGTAAAGTGTCAAATTGTTTTCAAACCTTATTTAGATGGATAGTGTTAAGTTACGAAACTAATAAAAGTAGGGTTGAAGTTGCTTTTTAAAGAACTTTGATAACATTTTTATTGTAAAATTGATTATCTTTCAATAGATTTACGAGTAATAGAACAACTTTCCAAATTATTCACTACGTATTTTTAGTATACTCATTTTACGTAAAATAGAACTTATAGCATTAATTATAGAATAAAACTACCTATGTTAAACCTTCTCTTAGAAATCAGTGCAGCAGACAAATCTTTTTGGGACTATTCCTTCAAAATTGGAGATGTAATTCTTCTTCTTCTCCTTGGTTTTGGTGCGTATCAAGGTTATTTGAAAGGAATTATTGTAGAACTATTATCTTTGTTTGTCCTTATTTTTATTGTTTATTGGGTAATGACAGGTACTTATTTAGGCTTTAGTACGCTTGATCAAAATGAATATATAGGAAAGTTTTCTAAAACCACTACCCCTTTTCTGACCTTTCTTATTATTACAATTCTGCTCACTCTTTTAATGGAATTTTTGGGAAATCTGGGAAGAAAATTTTTACGCTTTACACTTTTTGGCTCGGCAGATTCCTTTATTGGAGCCATTTTTAGCCTTATCAAGTACTGTTTTGTAGTAGGACTTATAATGGTTCTTTGCATTGATATTGGTCTTTTTCAAGAAGCAGAAATTAGAGAAAAATCTCTTCTTATGCCTTTAGTAATGGATGTCTTTGCTTACATCGTTGCTGTGCTTAGTGGAATAGGAGTAGAAATAGATGAATTATTGTTTGGTATAAAAAAATTACTTGAAAGATAGAATTTGAAATAAGAGTACATATAAAACTAAAAAATAGCTTTTGGCTGCGTAGCTGCACAATGTTTATAGAAAATTTCATTTCAAAATAGAATCAAATCACTTTTCCATTCAAAAAATAATCTTTAGACCAAAAAAACTCTACTTTCCAACCTTTTTTCTCTAACAAAATCGGCAAATAAACGTGAAATTCTTTAGCAGAATAAACAGAATGATAACGCTCGTCATCAGTATAAATGGCTGCAATTATTCCTCTATTTTGATTAAAATTGGTTGCAGAAAGCATAACCAAATCCATAACTGAAAATGTATTTTGAGAAAACTCAATTTCTGGATTTTGATTGCTTGAAATAATTGTACTTTTTAGATTTACAAAATAATTAGTTTCCGTTTTTTTACTTTCCTTTGTTTGTGTATTGCGAGCAACATTAATACTATCTTCATTATTATCTTCAAAATTGATTTGATGCCAGCTTTTTCCTTCTGAAACAGAATGAGCAAACGATAAATATTTTTTCAGAAGTTGTGCACCTTTACTGTGCGTTTCCAAAACTGGAAGCTGATGAGGAAAAATACTGCTAATCATAAAAATCTTTTCTCTAGCTCTACTAATGGCTACATTCAAACGGTTTTCTCCTCCTTGCTGACTCAATGAACCAAAATTTAGACGAAATTTTCCACTTCTATTTGGCGCATAACCAACCGAAAAAATAATTAAATCACGTTCATCTCCCTGTACATTTTCAATGTTTTTGATAAATAAATCTTCTGGAATTGTTTTTAAATTTTGTTCCAACAAATCACGAATCAAGTTTTGCTGTTTTGCATTAAATGTAATTATTCCAATAGATTTAGCTTTATTTCCTATTTCAGTTTTGTCATCTTTAATCAACTGTTTTACAAGTTCAACTACTTTTTCGGCTTCTTCTTGATTTTGATTTTGATGCCACGTTCCGTTTACTTTCAAATATTCTATGGGTGTAGAATTTTGATATTCTTTAGCCATTTCTAAATCTGGAATAACTTTCAAACGATTTCCGTAAAAATGATAATTCGAAAAAGCGATTAATTCAGCAAAACGACTTCGATAATGTCCATTCAATTCGAAGGAAGGCAAGTAATTTTTACCCAAATCCAAAAACGAATCTACCTCTAAAGCTAATTTAGGATTTTCATACTTCTGATTATTTTGAACTTCTTGAATTTCGTCCTCATTAAATTCGTCAAAAATAAATTCATCAAAATCTAATTTATCCAAATCCTCTTCCCAACGTGGTTGATACAAATCGTGTGGAGGAAGCTGTTTTTCATCGCCAGCAATAATACTTTGCTTGCCACGATAAAGCGCAGGAATTCCTTTTTCAGCAAAACATTGAGAAGCTTCATCAAAAATTACTAAATCAAAATTTTGAATGAGTGGAAAAATAGCCGAAACAGTTTCAGGAGAAGCTAACCAACACGGCAAAAGATTAAAAATTTCGTCTGAATAATTCGCCAAAAGTTTGCGTAATGCCCAAATACTGCGTTTTTTCTTTACTTGATGATGCAATTCTCTATACGTTATTCGATTTGCCAAACGATTAAATTCTATATCTTTATACGTTTTTTCTTTTACTTTTAAGCGCAAAATATCTGCACTAATTTCCTGTTTTTGAGTAACCAAAACCTTCAAACGCTCCTCGTTTTCTTTCCAATTTTGAGAACCAACAGTCTGCAAAACTGGAAAACGTTTTTCAAGTTCTTTTATCCAACTAATCAAAATAGAATTATCAAAAAGTTTTTGAGTTTCGTTTTCATTCAGTTGATTATCGACAGTTTTTAAACTATCGGCTACCTTTAATTCTTCAATCGTCTTTAATTCTGCTTCCGAAAACTTGCTTTTTAATGTATCTAACTCTACTAATTTATCAAAATCTGAATTGATGGTAGATTTAATTTCGTTTATTTTTTCTAATTCATTTTGATTTAATAAAAGTTCGATTTGATTTTCTGTCAGGTATTTATTCCATCTTTTTTCCTCTGTTTCTACTTCTATTAATAGGTTTGCAAAATCTTCTACAAACAAATTCAAATCTTGATATGTAATTTCTTTTTCTAAAAAAATACGACTGTATTCTATTAATTCTACTAAAAGCAATTTCAAATCTAGTGCTTTTCGGTGCGTAGAAAACCAACTTTTGAGCCTATTCTTTTTGAGATTTATCGATGTTGGAGGTTCAGAAACCCATTCTATCAACTGCATCGCAATCATTTTGAGTTCGAAACTATTGCGTTTGGTAATTTTTTTGAGAAGAAAATCTATATCTTTAATGGTATTTTCTCGGTTGTACTTTTCTAATAATTCCTTTGAAAATTTCTCTGCTTTTGGTGCAGCCATTCGCTTCCATATCTTTCGGAAAAAATTCTGTTTTTGTTTTTTGTATTCTTCTACTAAAAATTTGGCTTCTTTTAATTTTTCGTACTCTAAAAACTTTTCCATTCCTCCAAAATGAAAGTAACTCAACAAATCTTTTTCCTTTTCTGAAAGCCATTTTTTTTCTGCATTGGCAAACGAAGCTGCAATATTTTCTTTTTGAGAAACTTCTACATAATCAGTTAGCCATTCAGGTTTTTCGAATTCATAAAAACGACTTTCCTTAAAAATTTGCCACAACTGTTTGTCTTTCAGTTCTTTTACAGCTTGTTTCCATTGAGGAACTTTTTTAGACCATTGTTTCGCTTGCTCATAAGAAATAGTTTTGCCTAAAAGAGTAGAGAATTTCTCTGCAATCTGTTTTTTAAAATCTGGAATGTCTGTAAAAAGTGCTAAAATTTCTTTTTTATTATCCTCATCAAAATTGGCAAAACTTCGCCTTTCTGACAAAATGTAAGTTGGATTATCGTAATTATTCTGAAGACGAATATAGGTTTTTAGATTTTTCTTGAAAATAGAAATACCTCGTTGACGGCGAAGCCTCAACAACGGTTTTAATTCAATAGCAGAATCAAATTCATTATCAAATTCATCATCAAATCTAAAATTTTTAGCTTGCGAAAGTTCTATATGTTGTTTTTTCAAATCAGCACTAAAATACATTTCTTTAATTGATTTTCCTGCAAAATTTTCATCAAAAAAAGCAGTTCTGTATTCTTCAAATTCGTTTGTAAGGCTATCAATTTCTCTACTAATTTTCAGAAAATTACGTTCCAAATGAATCGCATTTAGACTTTTATTTTGCTTTTCATATTTTTCTAAGCTCTCAATATGATTTTGAATTTGCTGATAAATTGCCTTTCTATCTTGCTTGAAATCGTGAACAAGGGCAATGAAATCAGAAATTTCGATTTCGTTTAATCTATTCTGAACCACATCTAGAGCTGCTCTTTTCTGACAAACAACCAAAACTTTTTTTCCTTGCGCTACAAAATCACTTACCAAATTACAGATAAGTTGAGATTTTCCAGTACCGGAATGACCCTGAACGACAAAAGAATTATTGTTTTTGACAGCTTTCAAAATCTTTTCCTGTGAAGCATCAAGAGCAAAGGGCGCAAAAATTTCTTCTTCTAAAACAGGTTTTTGGAGTATATTATTTTTCAGAATTTCATCTTGAGCTTGAAGTTCATTAAAACCATTCAAATCGTCTAAATCTCCGTGAAAAAAATCTTCTAATTGTGGAGTCTTCTCATCATTTAAAAGTTTTTCATAATCTTGATACAAATACGAACCAGCTTGAGGAAAAAGTCCTAAAACGGCTTGAGAAACCAGTTTTAATTTTCCAGTTTCAAAAAGATTTGTAGCATCTTGTTTTGTTTGAGAGAAAAAAGGTAGAAGTTTTTGAGTAAATGTTTCTTGATTAAAATTAATTTCTAATTCACTTTCCTCTAAATAATTATATAATTGTGTCAGAAATTCTAATGAATTATTCGGAAAATCTTCAAAGTTTTCTTCTAAAATAATATCCGAAATTTCACTTTCATTAAAATGAGAATAAGCTAACAAAAGAGCTTTATTAAAACTAATTCCTGCATCAGAACGAGGCGAAAGTTCCCACTTCCTATTTTTAGATTCTAATTTTACAGGAAAAAATAATAACGGACAGCGTACAACCGTGTCATCGTGCAACTTTCCCTCAACAAATGGAAAACCGACATACAAATCATACGCACCACTTTCTTCGAAAATAGAATTAGTTTTCCTTTCGATTCCCTTTAGTTGTCGGCTGATTTTATTGGTTTTGCTATCTCTTGCATCTGAAATCTGACAAATCGGAATGCTTTTTTTAGAACCTGTATTGAGCAAACTTTCAATAATTGAAAAGGCAGATTTATTCAACAAAAAATCTAATTCATTTATATCTAAAAATGAAGTGGTGTAGATTTTAGGAAGCCAAAGCGAACGGTTTTTTCCCGAAAGATTGGTCAGTCTGCGCTGGTAGATTTCTAAAAGTTTGTGTTTTTGCATTTTTTATAGTGCGTGTCGCTCGTGAGGACAGGAGAAACGGTAAAGTATTTAAGTTGTAAAGTTATGAATTTCTATCTTTTTACTAGAATTGAATTTGAAACTTATAAAACAATTTTTCGTTCTCTATTTAACAATACATTTTAATAAAAAAAACAAAAATGGGAATTTCACAACAAAATCAATTAGACCAAAAAGAGATTTTAGATAAAATTTTTCAATTATCTAATCCTCAACGTTTTATACAACTAGCCAATGAAAAACTAGAAGAAGAGCGCAAAAAACGTGAATATTTTTACAATGAGGTTGCTGAATTTACAAAATCTGAATTTATTTTGGGAGAAATAATCATTCATTCGCCTGTAAAAAAAGAACACAATGATGTACTTTTGAATCTAGTTACATTAGTAAATACGTATGTCAAGAAAAATAATTTGGGATATGTAGGAATTGGAAAGTTTCTGATTTCACTTGGTCGCAACGATTACGAGCCAGATTTGTGTTTTTTTGGTAAAGAAAAATCAAAAGAATTTAAAGAAGGACAAAGTATTTTTCCTGCACCAGATTTGGTAGTTGAAATATTATCCAAAAGCACAAAAAGTAATGATTATGGAATCAAATTTAAAGATTATTTGACTCACAATGTTACAGAATATTGGATTATTGACCCAATAAAAAAAGTAATTGAATTATACAGAATTAATAAAAACGAATACGAACTAATTTTGAAATCTGATACAGGAACTTTGAAAAGTGAAATTGTAAAAGGATTTGAAATAAAGATTAATGCTATTTTTGATGAGAAAATTAGCTTTGAAGAACTTGCTAGGATTTTGAATTAAAGAAAAATTACTTCGTAAGCTGATGAAAAATATTTTCTAAAGACTGGCTTTGCTGCTGCATTTCTAAAAGAATCCAATTATTTTGAGCAGAATGTAAAAATATTTCTTTTCTCAAATCGTGTTGAGTAAATAACTTGACTTTTGTAGGTTCGTTTTGATTGATTTCCACTTTCATAACACCCTCAATTTGTTGCCAATTCTCTGCTAAAACTATACTTTCAGTTTCCAAATTTAAGACATATTCATTTTGGTTTAATTCTGTTTTGAGTTTATCATTTAATTGGTCTATTGAAACATCAAGCACCTTTTTTCCTTTATTGATAATCACAACTCTATCACAAAGAGCTTGGACTTCTTGCATAATATGAGTAGAGAAAATAATCGTTTTTTCTGCACTAATACTCTTTATTACTTGACGAATTTCAACGATTTGGTTTGGGTCTAATCCTGTTGTGGGTTCGTCTAAAATCAAAACTTCTGGATTGTGTAACAATGCTTGTGCAAGTCCGACACGCTTAGACGATAACCCTTCGAAAGCTGATTGAGTTGTTTGTGAGATTCTCGTTCTAGTTTTACTAACTGAATTACTTCATCAATTCTTTTTTTTAGTGAAATACCTTTCAAGTCATAAAATTTACCCATAAAAGACAAATATTCTTTTACGTACATATCCACATACAACGGATTATGTTCTGGTAAATATCCTATTTTTTTTCTTACTTCTTTTGGTTTTTTCGTTATATCAATTCCACACACTTCTACATTTCCACTACTTGCAGCCATATAACAAGTTGCAATTTTCATTGTTGTAGATTTTCCTGCTCCATTTGGTCCTAAGAAACCCAAAATTTCCCCCTTTTTTGCTTCAAAAGAAAGATTATCAACAGCAGCTTGTGAGCCGTAAAGTTTTGTAAGATTACTTATTTTTAGCAAGGGAATGGAGATTAGGGAATGGAGAATGAGAATACAATTCTAAAATTTAATGCCGTTGTTGGTGTTTTAGTGAAGCGACACCAACAACTTCAGAACAACTTATCACTATTATTTTATGGCAAATTTACCACAAACAAACGATTTAAACGAATTTCAAAGCTACATAAAAGAACTTTGTATTGAAAGAGGTTGGGATAATAATTCTCCTTCACAGCTTTTTTTGCTTCTGACTGAAGAAATTGGAGAAGTAGCAAAGGCAATTCGAAACCATACAAATCTGCATACTCAAAAAGAACAAAGCAAAACAAAAACAAAAGCAGAATTAGCTTCTGAACTTGCCGATGTCCTTAATTATTTGTTGGATATTTCTAATCATTTTGAAATAGATTTGGCACAAGCATTTAAAGACAAAAATAAAGAAAACGAAAATAGAGAATGGAAATAAACATTAATTACGCAAAAAATTACCAATCAATTCTGTAAAATCCATACAAAACTAATTGGTAATTAATAAAATCTTGACACTTGGAAAGTGTCAGCTACAAAAAGCCTTAGTTACTCACAAAAGGCATTTGTTTGTTGTACTTTGTATCTTCGATTTGGTTCAAGATAAAATCAGCCAAATCTGCTCTAGTTAGCTTTGTACTTGCATTTACACCAACCCAACCTTCTTTATAATTTCCCTGTGCTGCATCATTTGTCAAACGAGGTCCTCGTACAATCATCCAATCTGTATCAGTTTTTTTCAAAAATTCTGCGTGAGCAATCGCATCATTTAATACATTTGGAACAACAATTTTCATAATAAAACGTATGGCTTTGTCCATAAATTTGGGTTCATCTTTTTCATACGGCAAACCACCACCAGAAAGAGAAATAATGCGATTTATATTATTTCGCTTCATAGAATTAACGATATTTTTTGTTCCATTTGTCTGTAACATTTCTGGCGAACCTTTTACATGACCAAAAAGACTGACTACAATATCGCTTTCTTTTACTGTCTTTTCGACATCTGCTTCACTCAAAACATCGCCTTGCAAAACCTTCAAATTTTCATTTTGAGTAGTTACTTTTTCTGGTGTTCTGACGAGTGCTTTTACTTTATATCCTTTTTCTAAGGCAAGTTTCAAAAATTCTGCACCTGTTTGTCCAGTTGCTCCAAATAATGCTATAGTTTTCATAAAAATTTTTTTGTAATAAATACGATAAAATGAATAAAAATGATTGTAGGTACAATCATTTTTTAATCAAATTGTTTAACCGTATTAGCCTTTTTATCAAATAAAAAGTAAAATAATTTCATCAAATAATCTTTAAAATTGAATCCCTAAACCAGAAGTCAGTTCATAATTCCATTTTTCAATACGAATAACAGGTTCAGCATCATAAGAAGGCGTAAATTTCATATTGAAAGAAATATGCTTTGAAAGCTTTGCTCTAAAATTCGCATCACCAATAATACGTGCATGAAGAAATCTATCAAAACGAGCCTGATAATAGGTAATAAACATAAGTTCAACGTTTTCATTGAATTTTGCGTGTACATTTACATAATTGGTGGACTTTATCAGACGAGTAAGCGCATAGTTTTCTTTGAGTTTCCACTCTTCCCACTCGTACATTGCACCTGTTCCGATAGCAAAATCCAAATGTTCGGAGGCTTTTAAAGTCAGACGAGGTGTAATTCCAACAAGTCCACGATTTCGTAATCCTCTTGTTTCGTTGTACTGATATTGTGCAAAAAATTCATACGATAATGTCTTACTTTTCCAAAAATTAATTCTATGATGAAAGTAACCTTCACTAATTACATTTTCATTTTCTGACTTAATGAGATTAATATGACCAATCCAAATATAAGCGTGTTTTTTAGTTGAAAGAAGTAAATAATCATCATTATTAAACTGTAAAACGGTGTTTTGTTGTCTTGTAAGTCCGAAACCCACAATAAAATTTCCTCTCCAAAAGGTAGAATCTGTATCTTTTACGGCTTGTCTTTGTTTTTCTATATTTAATATTTGAGCAGATAAATTTGTTTGTAGTAAACTAAAAAAGCAAATAGTAAAGAATAATCGTTTAATAAAATTCATTTATAAATATTTTAAATCAACAGACCAGAAAGTCCGTTTTACTTTGGTTAAATAGAAAAAAGGCTTCTATTTCTCAACTTAGTAAGTAAGTTAAAAAATAAAAGCCTTTTTTTATAGATTTTTCTATAGAACGGGATAGAATTAAGTAAAATAAGATACTCATTCTAAAAAATTTCTACATTTCTTCGTCTTGCATTTGCATTTTCTGACGGTAGGCTGCACGGATTTTCTCTGTACGACGGCTAATAGATGGTTTTTCGAAGTAGTTACGGCTACGAACTGTACGCAAAACGCCAGCTTTTTTCGAATTTCTTTTTGAAACGTTTGAGAGCCTTATTGATAGACTCGTTGTCTTTTACATTGATTGATAACATATAAAAATGTGTTTTATTAAAATGAAATGAATGTGTTTTGAAATTTTTCTACAAAAAAGTAGAGATTACTTTTCATAGAAAGTATAATTTTTTCTTACTTTATTTGAGAACAAATGTATAATCAAATAAAATATATAAAGTTTTATAGTTGTGTAATTAGCTCCTACTAACTACCTTTTTTGTTTGTTTGATAGTATAACTTTCCAATAAAACAACTGCAAAATTTATGCAAATTTTACATTACGCTGCCTTTATTGGATTGCAAAGATAGTTTTTATCTATTCTTTTTACAAATTTTGTTGAATTTAATTTCAAGATTAAATTACTATAAAAAATAAAACTGAGGTAGAAAAAGAGTAGATTTTATCGCATTTTTGTAAAGTCATGTAAAGTCGTGTAAAGTTATTGTCTAGTAAAACAAATTTCTCCATAAAATAGGATTTGCAAACTCTATTTTACAGAGAAATGAAACTGTTCCGTTAAAAATATTTCTATGAAATCTATATTTATGAATGTACAGGATTTATACAAAAACAGTAGAATCAAATTTCCTATTCTGGTGTTTTTATTACTTGTAGGTACAAGTATTTTTTCAGCGTGTGGAAACAAAAAGAAAAAAAGTACAGAATCTTTCTTTTCGTCTTCTAGTTTGCCTGATAGTGTTTTGTCCAGAGAAAAATTTGTACAGGTAATTGCAGATATTTTGACGGCTGAATCTGCTGTCGTTCAACAGTACGACCCAAAAGAGTCAAAATTAATGCGTTTTGAGAAGTATAGGTATAATATTTACAAAAAACACGAAATTGATTCTAACTATTTTAAAGTAAATTATAACTATTATATGAAAATGCCCAAACGTTTGGAATTGTTTTTATTTGTTGTGGAAGATACATTACAGGCTCGTAAAGATTCTTTGAGAATAGAATAAAATGAATTGTAAGTGATAAGTGAAATTCCATTTTACTAAAAATACTTCCATAAAAAACTCACACATCAATAAAATGTATGAGTTATTACGTAATTTCCATTGTTCGATCAGATTTATTTAGGAATATTCATTTCTTCCAAATGATTTTTATCGTTAATCAATTTTAATTCAAAATTATGCGTATCATAACGGTAATGTAAAATATACAAACCCAAATTTGAATGTTCGAAAGTCATCCATATTTGAAAGAGGTTGTCGCATAAGCTGACACAACAAAATTCGCATGGCTCGTCCGTGCATACAAACTAAAACTTGTTTTTCTTGTGGACGAGAAAGAATAACTTCCAAAGCTTCTCTCTGACGTTCTGCCACTTCTATCGGACTTTCTCCTTTTGGTACTTTTAGATGAAGTTCTCCATTTCGCCAACCTTTCAACATTTCAAAATAGGCATCATTTTCTTCTTTTGTAACTTCTCTTCCTTCTTTATCTCCCCAACTGACTTCATTTAGTCCAACTAGTTTTTCCCATTCCAAATCCAAATCTAGGAATTTTTTCACGCTTTGATGCGTTCGTTTGAGCATTGAAGTATAGATTTTATCAAACTTTTTGTCTCCATATTCTTGAAAAAATAGTTCTGCTTGCTGCCTTCCAACGTCGTTTAAATCGGAGTCTATTCCACAACCTTGTACCAAACCCAAGCGATTATACTCGGTTTGTCCGTGCCTAATGATATAAATAATTTTGTCTGGAGTAGAGTTTTTCATGAAATTTTTGTTTTAGTAAAATTAAGTAAATAGTATAAAATAGCTGATACTTTGTAAGTATTGTAAAACTAAATTATACAGATAACGTATTTTTTTACTAAAATAGTTTCAATAATTGTACTCATTTTAGCTAATAAAACATAAATCAATATAATTATGGATATAAAAAACTCAATTTCAATCGACTTTCATAAATTATAATTCTTCTTTATTTGCCCAGTTTTGTTTTTCTTCTTCTGTCCAAAGTGTAGGAAAAAACTTGCGTTGTTGAAATTTTGGATGTAAGTATTTTTTCCATTCCGAACCTCCTGTTGCTTTTTTATTTTCTCCTTTTTTATCCAAGTAATGCCTAGCTGTATTGAGATGAACCATTGGAAAAGTAACATTATAGAGTGTATCAAATTTTCTCAATAGCTTTTCAAATTTTTCTGAAATAGGCGAACTGGCATTCATTTTCAGCAATTTATCTTCTACTGTGTTTCCCTCCAACTGCTTGGCAAGTGCGATAAACTTATCTAAATATTTTTCTTCAAACTGTCTTAAAGTAAGTGTTTTTACTTCTGTTTTTCAATTTTGCCCTACATCTTTCCAATAAATGTGTTCGAAGTAATCTTCAATAGTAGGATTTTCAGTAGTTTTCAAACGCTCTATTCCTTTTTGATTAACTAGGTTTTTTACTTGTGTACAATAGAGTTCAATGTAACGAAATTGTGCGCTTTGAAAACCACTTGCAGGAGTCAAAGTACTTCTAAATGTATTGTAATCATCGTAATCCATTCCTTCACTCATAACGGCAAAAGATGTGATGAGCATAGAAGTATAACGGTTAAGTCTATTTATCTTTGTGCTAACAAATTCTTCTGTAATCTCCTCGTTTTCGATGATTTGCTCTAATTCGTGAACCATCAATTTGAGAGTAAGTTCGGTAATTTGATGGTAAATAATAAATATTTCTTCGTCCTTAAAATCAGTACGAGGTTTTTGAAGTGAAAGTAATGTATCTACCTCAATATAATCCCAATAATTAATCGGTTTGGCTTGCAATAATCCTTTCAAATAGGTGTTAGGATTTTCACCTAAATTATAGTATTTTTCGTTGATAGCTTTTATAATTTCTTCTTGTGTCATTATTTTTTAATTGATTGTAATTGCTTTTTACAAAGTTAAGTATAAACGTAAACTAATTAGGCGATTTAATTTCAAAAGTCAGTTTTACTAAAACTTTCTGCTTATTCTAATGAATTTTGACAACTAAAACATTATTTTTACAGTAGAACTTAATAGAATCAATCGTATTCTATAAATTATTAGAACCATCTACAAAAATGAGAACTGCTTTAACACTTACTGAAAAAGAAACTTTTTTTATAAAAGAAAATCGTCAAGACCCAGTTACAGGAGATGGATTTTGTTTAGGTGATGAGATTGTTTTTTGTGCTTCCTGCAAATCTGCTTTTCTAAAGGAAAGTTGGGAATATATGGACTCAAAACATTGTGGACAAACAGCTACACTAAACCGTTTTCCTACAACTTTTAAACTAAAACTCTCTAAGCCGATTGTCTATAAATTTAAGAAAGCAGAAACTAAAAACCGTATTTTAGCCTATTTATTAGACAACGGAATTGCTTTTGTTGTAGCTATTCTTGCTTATGTATTTTTCAAATCAACTTCTCTTTATATTTATGATACTAGTTTTGCTGCCTTTATGATGGCGAACGTATATATGCTTTTTAGAGATGGTTTTGGAATAAAATCTAGTTTGGGAAAGCGAATAATGGGACTTTACTTTATAAATACAAAAACTAAAGAAAATGCGACTACAGTTTCGCTTTTCTTCAAAAACCTAGTTTATTGGGGAACTAATATTGCAGCCCTGCTTCTTATAAGTCTTATAGATTCAATTCTTGGAGGAGATGGAATTGTGTCAAGTCTCTTGGGTTTTGTTCTCTTTATTGCAAATATTATTCACCTAATTGTTTTGTTATCAAATCAAGACCATTTTTTTGATAACATGATAAACGTAGAATTGGTAGAAAGAAACAAAAACTAAAAATCATTTATTAAATAATTATACTCTAGAATGAAAAATGCTCTAACACTTACTGAGAAAGAAACTTTTTTTATACAAGAAAATCGTCAAGACCCAATTACAGGAGATGGATTTGGTTTAGGTGATCAGATTGTTTTTTGTGCTTCCTGCAAGTCTGCTTTTTTGAGAGAAAGTTGGGAATATATGAATTATGAGCATTGTGGACAGTATTCTACACTCAAAAAATTTCCTGTTTCTTCTGAATTAAAACTCTCTAAACAAACTATTTCTACTTATATAAAAGCAGATGTAGTTCATCGTTTTTTTGCTTATTTAATTGATAGCTTTATAGGATTTTCTTTTGGATTATTATTCTATTTTCTTTTGCATTTTTTCACTAGTAAAGATACAGCTTCTACTTTATCTACACTTATAGGAATTGTCTATATGCTCATTAGAGATGTCATTCTGATAGAAACAAGTATTGGGAAAAAGATAATGGGACTTCATTTTATCAATTTAAAAACCAAAGATAAAGTATTTCCTGTTATTCTTTTTTTTAGAAACATCATTTATTGGCTTTCTACATTTGTGGTACTGCTTATGATTCTGTTTTTTGAAAATGTTACAAATGGAAACGGATCTATAGAAAAATTTCTAGGTTTTGCACTCATAATTGCAAATATTTCTCATTTATTTTTTGTAGTCGTTAAGAAAAATCACTTTCTTGATAGAATGTTAAATCTGGAATTGGTGGAGACGAAGAAATAAGAAATCTCAATTTTGTTGAGAAATATATTATATAAATTTTATAAAAAAACCGTTTTCAATCTGTAAGATTAAAAACGGTTTTGAAAACTTTATTTCACTCGCTTGAAAGGTCTAAATGGTTCATGTGGCATATCTCCACCCAGATACATTATATCGTTTTCTTTTTCTCCAGTAGAAGGAATAAAAACATTAAAGCTTTCGGCATCTCCCAGAGGATCTCCTCCTCGCTCTCTAAACCAGACAATATGTGGATTTCCGAAGAGTGTAGTAAGTAAAAAAGGGACTTTTTTCTCCTCCATTTTATCATCTTTTTTAGAAGAAATTATCATATAACCTGCTGCATAAATAGGATTTTTCACTAAGAAATCATAATATTTCTTAGGAATAAGCGTAAGAATAGTAGTATCTTTTTGGAAAATAATACCTGTTTCATAAGGTTTTTCTTCGTCCATTACTTCATAAGACCATTCCCCTTCCATATGTAAAGCAACTATATTTTTTTCTTGCTCGTTAGATATAACTAAAATACTATCCTTTTTATGTTCATTACTATTCTGAGCAAAGACATTTACAAGTGAAAAGATAGAAATACATAAAACTAAAAACAGATTTTTCATTAATTAAATTGATTTAGTAAATAGAAAGTAGTAATTATCGTAGTAGTGATTATTTCGCTTAATAAATTATTTTCAAAAATCCTGTGGAAGTTCTGCTAGTCCATTAAAAATACGTTCTTTTAACAGATTCACAATTCTTCTATCTGTCCCTGTACTGTTTTGAGCGTAGAGATTGTATTCTTCTAAATCAAAATGACCAATAATCATTCCTACTAACTGACTTTTAAACTTTATATCTTTTTGAAAAACGGTATCAATATATTCTCTTTGCTTGGTTGCTGAGAGTCTTGAATAAGTTCTTTTATCTTCTGTTTTATTTTGCTTTTTGTTTTGCTTTTTTGTCTCTTTTTCTACGATATAATCTCTGAAAATAGCTAGTAAAATTTTGTTTTGAAGCTTTAAAATAGGACGCAATGTAGAGTTTTGAAAACGTTCTTCGCCACTCATTGTATCCATAAGAAGCGCATTAGGAATGTTTGGACGAATAGACTTTTTGGGAGTAAGATTTTGATCAGCCAATTTTTTTGAGGATTAATTTTTAGTAACAGGTTTTATAATGTTCAAAGCTCGTTGGCGACAAAGCCTAAACGACGGTTAATATTCTACAAAGGTTACACTACTCTGTCTCTAAAAATCAGTAAATTAAAAATGATCTTTATAAAATAAATCAAATAAGCATTTGAGCAAGCAAATAATCGGCTAACAAAATAGCAATACAACTTGTGGTTACTGCCTTTGTACTAGATTCTCCTACTTCTAAAGCTCCACCACGTGTATAATAACCCATATAAGCCGAAATAGAAGTAACCAAAAAAGCAAAAACAACTGATTTTATGAGCATAAAACCAACATTAAACATTACAAAATCCAATCGAATTCCGTATACATATTCCACCGAAGTTACTTGCCCTGTAAGCGTTGAAGCTAGATATCCACCTGTAATTGCTAAAAAACCAGCTAAAATAACAAGTAATGGATAAGTAACAATTCCTGCCAAAATCTTAGGAAAAACCAAGTACGAAGTAGCATTAATTCCCATTACTTCAATCGCATCAATTTGTTCTGTAATGCGCATCGTACCAAGTCCACCAGCTATATTTGAGCCTACTTTTCCAGCAAAAACGATAGCCGTAATTGTTGGAGCAAGTTCCAAAATAGTCATATCACGAACTATTGTACCAATGAGCGACTTAGGAATAAGAGGACTAACAAGGTTATAAGCCGTCTGAACAGCCGTTACTGCACCAATAAACGTCGAAATAATTGTAACAATATACACCGAACTAATACCAATTCGCATACACTCATCTACAAAAAGACGAACATAAACGTGCCAAGGCTCCATATCGGTAACCGTTCTACTCAAAAAAATTATATACTTACCAAGACTTTTCATGTAGGATTGTTAGTTGAAAAAATGTGTTGTCATATTGTTATTACTTTTCAAAATAGGAGCAACAATTATATTAGATTCTATTTTATGTAAATTTATAAAAAAATGCTTCATTTGAGAAATTAAATAAAAAATGATGTATCGTTTCTCAAACAAAGCATAAAACGTTTTTAAGTCAAAACAGTTTAGATATTCTGTTAATAATTATGGATTCGTTTTTTTGAATTCTTATTTTTTGAATTCTTCTCCATTTTCATCTGTTTTCATTTTATCAACCTTCCAACCAATATAAGGATTGTAACCATTCAAATTTTTCTTATACATTCCCTTCCCTTCTGGTTGGTATTGGCGTTTTTCTGGATGATTTTTGCAATCTTGACTACATGCACCCTCCATTTTTTCTAAGCATGGTTTGCAAATAGTTGTGTGTCGGTTGCATTTTGGATTGGCACAATTTACCATATAATCGCTGCGTTCTTCACAAACATAACATGTACTTACCAAAGTAGGATTAATCTCATTTACATCTACAGCTACACGCTCATCAAAAACGTAGCATTTTCCTTCAAAATCCTCTCCTCCTACTTCTTTTCCATACTTGATAATTCCACCGTGAAGTTGATAAACATCTGTAAAGCCTTCTTTTAAGAGCAATGCCGATGCTTTTTCACACTTTATTCCACCAGTACAATATGTCAAGACTTTTTTATCTTTATATTTCTCTAATTCTTTTATCTTTTCTGGAAAATCTCTAAAATTTTCCATATCCAAAGTAACAGCATTTTTAAAATGCCCTAAATTATGTTCGTACTCCGAGCGTACATCAAGAATAATTACGTCTTCGTTGTCTTTTAAGTCTTTAAATTCTTGTGGAGAAAGATGAGTTCCTGTTCCATAATAAGGTTTTATATGTGGAATACCTGCGTGAACGATTTCTTTTTTCAGACGAACATTTATTTTAGAAAACGTATTTTTTTCTGACGCATCTATTTTGAAGTCAATTTGCTTAAATCCTTCAAAACGAATATCATTTTTCAAAGTGTCCATGTAATTCTGACACGCTTCTGGAGTTCCACAAACTGTTCCATTTAAACCTTCATCGGCTACAATAATTCTACCCAAAAGTCCTAGTTTTATACAAAAAAGATGATGTTCTTCTTTAAATTTTTCTGGATTTTCGATGGGCGTAAAACAGTAATACAACAAGACACGATACGGAAAATGAGAGTTTTCAATAGTGTTAATTGTTGAACTTACTGCTAAGTTGTGTGTTGTTTTCATACCTATTTCTTAGTTTTCAGCTAAGTGGTAAAATTAGTAAAAAATCAGTAATTAGATAAAATGAGTAAAATCATTGTTTTTTTGATTGAATTGCAAATATACAAAAAAGATAGTTATTTTTTTGGCGTTTTTTTTAGAAGTCTATTCCAGATATTTACCTATTTTACAGTCAAAAAAACGTAATTTATAAGTGATGCTTTTTTGAATAACAAATAAAATAAGCTAATTTTATATATTCAATTTCAAACACAAACTCCAAGAGTTTTCGAATACTTTTAGAGTTTTGAACAACACAAAAATGAGTTTATTTCAAAAATCGGTCATCAAGCAATTTCTCAAATTTTTGCCCAAACAAAAAGTAGAATCAGCGTGGCAAAAATTTACAACTCATTTTCAGAATCCTCTTGTTCAACAAAATATACGAGCTTCGAAAGAAGAACAATATCAAGAAGGTTTTCTGAACGATTTGTTTGTTACTGTTTTTGGATATATCAAAAATCCGAATCCAAATTATAACCTCACTACCGAACTCAAAAATATCAAAGATGCCAAAAAAACAGATGGCGCAATTTTGAGAAGAGGGGATGCACTTGCCGTTATTGAGCTAAAGGGAATGGACACCACCGACCTTTCAAGAGTAGAAGCACAGGCATTTGGCTACAAAAACAATCAACCGAATTGTAGTTACGTAATCACTTCCAACTTCGAAAAACTTCGTTTTTATATTGAAAATGCTATTGAATTTGAAGAATTTAATCTTTTCAAACTTACAAGACAAGAATTTGATTTGCTTTATTTTTGTCTGTCTATTGATTCGCTACTACTAGACACACCAAAAAAAGCAAAAGAAGAATCAATAAATAAAGAAGAAAGCATTACAAATGCACTTTATAAAGATTATTCTAATTTTAGAAATGATGTTTTTGATAACATTCAAAAGCTAAATCCAGAGTACGACAAACTTACTCTTTTCAAGAAAACACAAAAACTGCTAGACCGTTTTTTGTTTATTTTCTTTGCCGAAGACAAATTATTACTTCCTCCTAATCTAAACGAAACCATTATTGAGCAATGGCGAGAAATTGTAGAAGTACATGATATAAAAATGCCGTTATACGAAAAATACAAACTCTATTTTGGTTATCTTTATACAGGAAAGAAAAGCAAACACCACGATATTTTCCCCTACAATGGTGGACTTTTCGATACAGATAAATTATTAGACAGTCTTAAAATTGATGATGCACTTTTGGCTCGTCATACCCAAACGATAAGTCGTTATGATTTTGATAGTGAGGTAAGTGTCAATATTTTAGGACATATCTTTGAACATTCTTTGAATGAATTTGAGGAAATACAAGCCGAAATAGAAGGGGTAGATTTTGAAAAGGTAAATACAAAACGGAAAAAAGATGGCGTTTTTTATACACCCAAATACATTACAAAATATATTGTAGATAATACAGTTGGAAACCTTTGTAAGGATAAAAAACAAGAATTAGGCTTGTCAGAAGAAATTTTGGAACGCAACTATGCAATAGAAAACGGAAAAGTAATCAGCGACAAAAAAATTAGTTTAGAAATAAAATCAAAACTAGAAACCTACAAAAACTGGCTTTTTGAGCTTACTATCTGCGACCCTGCTTGTGGAAGTGGTGCATTTCTGAATGAAGCACTAGAGTTTTTGATAAACGAACATAATTATATTTATGAATTAGAGCTAAAACTATTAGGAACGGCTATTATTGATATTGAATTAGAAAACAAAATCTTAGAAAAAAATATTTTTGGTGTAGATATAAACGAAGAATCGGTAGAAATTGCTAAACTTTCTCTTTGGCTCAGAACAGCACAACGAGGACGAAAATTAATTACATTAAACGAGAATATAAAATGTGGAAATTCATTAATTGATGACAAAAAAATTGCAGGAGAAAAAGCTTTTAATTGGAAAAAAGAATTTCCTACTATTTTTAAAAAAGGTGGATTTGATGTTGTTGTTGGGAATCCTCCTTATGGCATTTTTATAGATAGCAAATTACAAGACCATTACGGTAAGAAATTTCCATTAACTCGTTATAAGATTAATTTATATGTCTTATTTATAGAACGAATGCTTCAAATATTAGAACGAGGAACAGTATTTTTTATAATTCCTAAGTCCTTGCTATTTAATTCCTTTTATGACAAAATTAGATATGAATTGCTGAAAAACACTCAAATAAATGAAATTTCTACCATTACAGAAAAAGTTTTTGAAGATGCTGAAGTGGGAGGAAGTTTATTATTAAGTTTTACTATTAAAAGCGATGTAAATCCTAAAAACAAAATAAAGTTGATTGCTAGTAATACTGTTCTTGACTTTGTTACTGAAACCAATACATTCAAAAATGAGGTAGAAGCTAGTTTTTTTATAAATCGTTTGAATCATGAAATATCAGTTCATTCTGCTGGTGCTTATGAAATTATAAAGAAATTAGCTAAGATGTCTAAAATAAAAGATTATTATGACTTAAAAAATGGACTAAATACTGGAAACATAAAACATATTTTGATTACAGATGAGAAATTATCTGATTTACATAAAAAGATCATTTGGGGAAAAGATATTTCTAAGTATTTGATAAAATGGTCAGGTAATTTTATAAATTACGATGAAAATATAGATAAAAAAATATCTTTAGAAGACACAAAAAGTAAATCTGGAATGAATAAGCAAAATCGAATAGATTACGCTTTGCGTTCTGTAAGTTTATTTGAAAATGAGAAAATAGTGGTAAGAAAAACAGGAGATTCTTTGATTGCTTCATTAGATGCTTCAAATTATTATTTTGATACTTTGACACAAGGAATTTATGCTAAAGATGAATTATTTCCACTAAAATATATTCTTGTTATTTTAAATTCAAGTGTAGCAACTAATATTTACAGAATTAAACACGATGTAAAGGGAAAAGTATTTGCTAAAATAAGTTTAAATAATTTAGGAAATTTTCCTATCCCAAAGCCCAATCTACCTCAAACACAAAAAAGTATAGATTTAGCAAATAAAATGCTTTCTCTAAATGAAGAATTTTCTACCAAAAAAGAACGGTTTTTAGCAGGACTTAAAGATAATTTAGGAGTAAAAAAATTTACTAAGAAATTGGAAAAATTTTATGAATTTGACTTTAGAAATATTTTGGTAGAATTGGAAAAACAAAAGATTACAATTTCCCTTCTCAAACAAGAAGGTTGGAGAGATTATTTTGATAAGTACAAAAGTGAAGTATTGGATATTTATAACCAAATCCAAACGACTGATAATGAGATAGATAATCTAGTTTTCAAACTTTACGGACTTACAGAAGAAGAAATTAAGATTGTGAAACAGTAAACAGTAAAGCACCGTCGTTGAGGCGTTGCCGTCAACGAGGATTTGTTTCTTAAACACCTCAACGACGACGAAGTCTCGTTGACGGTCAAATTACTTCAAACTATCCACAGCATCATCAATCTCTTGTGCTAGTTTCTTAAAGTATTTGTTCAATAATCTAGCTTGAGGTTTTGGAATATCAGCTAAATCTTCAAACGGCATTAAATCATTGATTTCATTCAAATCTTCAACATCATACTCATTTTTGTAAGTTTTAAAAAGCTGCATCTTATTCAATACTTCATTATTTCCAAAACTACAATCCCTTAATAAAATAGGAACAATCAAATACTCTTCATTCTCTTGTTTATCTAACATTATTGTTAATTCTTCTCCTGTACAATATTCAGAAGCCAAAAAATCTGGACTTACCAACAAAATTCCGATAGTAGATTCTTTTAATGCTTTTTGTATTTTCTCGTTCCAATCATCTCCTACTTTAAGTTCTACATCAGACCAAATGGTTTCGTATTTATTTTTTGCTCCTTGCAAATAAACTTTCAAACGATTTTCCATAATTTGACGTAGTTTACGGTCATAACTACAATAAGAAATAAATACTTTCAATGGCTTCTTTTCATTCATAATAGTAGTATTTTTTTTATTTTTAGCTTCCTCAATAAGTGGATTTTTTTCTTCTTCTTGCTGTTTTGGGTGTTGGTCTTGCTTTACATTTGGTTTTTGAGCTAACCTAAACTTTTCAGCAAAATCGCTTACTTTTAGAAGTTTATTGTTTTGCGTTCTGATATTGCTCTCATAATTACCGTCTTTTATTTGCTTGATTAACTCTTTCCCATCTACAAACTCCTCTCCATCAAGCGAATAAAAAAACGTAACTTTTTCAGAAGGCTTAGTTTGTGAACCTTCATCTAAAATTTTGTTGAGTTCTTTTAGTACAGCTTCCAAAAGCTCATAGTTTTCAGTAGAAATATTCACTTCTTTCTTTTCTCTATCAAAAATAATTAATGCTTCGCCATTAAACGTATCACTAAAAACACGTATTCCATCTCTCCATAAATCAGTTTCATTACTCAAACGCCCTAAACGACTTAAAAAACGCTCTGCAATTCCTTTATGAAAAAATTGAGGTTTGTAAGTCATATAAAAACTATTTTCATATCTCCATTTTGTATGAGAAATTTCTGGTTCTGGTAAATAATGAGGAACAATAAAAGTAGGATTTTCTAACTCTCTATAATTTTGCTGTTCCTTACAAAAACAGATTTCAGAACTTACCATAAAATCAATAAAGGTTTTGACTTCTGTTTTTGAATAGTTTTTATCTAGCCAAAAACTTTCTAAATCTTCGTATTCTAGTTTTCCTTTTGCTCTTTTGGCTATACTTTTTGGCTTTAAGGCTTCATAAATGGCTTCTATTGCCCACGTCTGATTGAGAATAATGTTGTTTGATAATTGTGTATCATAATACAAAAAGCCTGTTCGATGCAAAAAAGTAAGAACCGTTTCGGCTTCTGATTCTTTTATTTCATAGTTGGCACATTCTTTCAAATAATCTTCTTTTGAAATTTCATTTTTCTTATCTGCTTCATTTTCTCTTAATTTCCTTAAATCATCACGCAAATCTGACCATTTTTCAGGAATTTCTGTTTCTACTCTAGCAGAAAGTTTAGTTTTGATAGCCTTTTTAATGGCTTCTTTTAGCTGATTCAATCCTTCTCCTGTTTTGGCAGAAAATGATAAATCATTCTCTATTATATTTCCTTCATATTTTGGTAACTCACTACTATCTAATTGCTTACTTATTTTTTTTCTGTTTTTCTCACTTTCTTTATCGCACTGACTATGCACCAAAATTATAGGACTATCAATAGCCAAATCTTGTGCATAATCTAACCAATAATTCAAATCTTGACGGATTTCTTCTTTTTGTTCGTCCGTTTCCAATGTCCAAACAATAATATAAACAGCATCTTTATTCAGAAAAAGACGATGCGTTCCATGATACACTTCTTGTCCTCCAAAATCCCAAATATTCAATCTTATTTCTTTGTCGTCTTCCAAATCAAAAGGAATATTTTCTTTTATTACAATTCCCTCTGTACGGTCGCTAACATCTATTTGTATTTCTTTTTCCCAGTCACCAGTAGGATTCAAAAAACGATTCAAAAGCGTACTTTTTCCTACCATTCCATTACCTAAAATAACTACTTTTATTTCTTTGTTGGGTACGAAGTCTTGGTTTTGGAAGTAATTCCTTAGTGTTTTAATATCTGATAGGCTTCCTGCTTCCATTGGGAAGTAATTTAAGGGATTACGATTTAAATATAAATCTTGTAAAGATTCAATATTTATAACTTTTCTGACCTCCTTTTTATCTAGAATTTGATTAAAAGACAGGTCTAACCAAATTAAGTTATGTAAATTGGATAAGAAAGAAATATTTGAAATTTGATTACTACTAAGATTTAAACCTAATAGGTTCTTTAACTCTGCCAAAGAAGAAATATCTGAAATTTGATTCTCACGAAGATCTAAAGTTGTTAAATTCTTTAATTCTGACAAAAATGAAATATCTGAAATTTGATTAAAACGAAAGTTTAAAGTAGTTAATCCATTTAATTCTGACAAAAATGAAATATCGGAAACTTGATTGTTAAAAAGGTCTAAAGTTGTTAAATTCTTTAATTCTGACAAAGATGAAATATCGGAAATTTGATTGTAGTTAAGGTCTAAAGTTGTTAAATTCTTTAATTCTGACAAAAATGAAATATCGGAAATTTGATTGTAGCTAAGGTCTAAACTTGTTAAGTTCTTTGATTCTGACAAAAATGAATAATCAGAAATTTGATTACGACTAAGGTTTAAACTTGTTAGGTTCTTTAATTTTGACAAAAATGAAATATCGGAAATGTTATTACGACTAAGGTCTAAAGTTGTTAAGTTCTTTAATTCTGATAAAAATGAAATATCTGAAACTTGATTGTTAAAAAGGTATAAAATTATTAAATTCTTTAATTTTGACAAAAAAGAAATATTGCTAATTTGATTCTTAGTAAGGTCTAAAGTTGTTAAGTTCTTTAATTCTGACAAAGATGAAATATCTGAAATTTGATTGTAGCTAAGGTCTAAACTTGTTAGGTTCTTTGATTCTGACAAAAATGAAATATCGGAAATGTTATTACGACTAAGGTCTAAAGTTGTTAAGTTCTTTAATTCTGACAAAAATGAAATATCGGAAATGGAATTAAAACTAAGGTTTAAAGTTGTTAAGTTCTTTAATTCTGACAAAGACGAAATATCTGAAATTTGATTGTAGCTAAGGTCTAAACTTGTTAAGTTCTTTGATTCTGACAAAAATGAATAATCAGAAATCTGATTACGACTAAGGTTTAAACTTGTTAGATTCTTTAATTTTGACAAAAATGAAATATCTGAAATTTGATTACTACTAAGGTTTAATCCCACTATTTCTCTTTTCTCACTTAGTAAGTATCTGTACAGTTTTTCGGATTCTTCATATTTTGAGAGTTTTTTTTCATTTTCCACCTCTATCAGTTGAAAACCAAGCTGTTCCTCAAGCCACAAAATCTGTTCTGGTTTATTTACTTCTTTATTATCCATTAACTGTATTTTTAGATTTTTTGTAAGCTAATAAAGAACGCAACTATTTTTATAAAAACAAAATGATTTCTGGTGTTTTTTATTGGTAAAGTAACCGTCGTTTAGGCTTTTAGCCGTAAACGAGGATTTACATACCTAAACGACGGCTAGAAGCCTCGTTTACGGTTGGCAAAACAGATTAGCAAAAAAGCCTAAATTATCGTATTTTTATAGAATGATTTTATAAAATACTACAATCTAAAAAGCTATGCCATACACACAATTCAATGCAAGAGAACTCACTAAAAAGTTTGGTATTCAGTTTAAAGCAACACATCTTTTTGATGCAAAAGATTTACCTCTCGTTCAGCCTACAAATTGGATTATTGAAGCGATAGAAAAAGCGATGAAAATAGGTTTTAGTTCTGAAAAATCACGTTCTGAACGTATTGTTTCGCCTATTTTGATGGAACTAAGTTTAATGAATGATGAAGGTTTTACGATTTATTCGGGAATGAATCTAAACGTTGATGAAACCTCTGGACTTAATGGAGAATGTGATTTTATGCTTTCCTTTAGCAAAATTCAAGATTTTGTAGTTACTCCTATTTTTGCCATTACAGAAGCCAAAAAACAAGATATTGAAAGTGGTACTATTCAATGTGCTGCCCAGCTTATTGCAGCCAATTTATTAAATCAAGAAGAAGGACATCATTTTAAAACGCTTTTTGGGTGCAGCACAACAGGAACAGAATGGCGTTTTCTTAAATTGGAAAATAATGTAATTACACTAGATACAGAACGTTATTTTATTACTAATCTAACAAAGCTGATGCGTGTTTTGCAGTTTATTTTGAATGAGAGTGAAAAAAAGTAGCTGACAGTTTAGCTTAGCTGATTTGCAATTCCAACTGTCAGAAATATAGTATTTACGACACTTGGAAAGTGTCGCCTACATAATTCCTTAAAAATCAAGGAACTAAAAATTAGTAAAAAACGCTACATTATTGTAATTTTGTGTTCAAATCAATCACGAAATGAATATTCAGCGTAGCTAATTGTCAATTACGACTAATTCAATTTCAAATGATTACGATAAGAAATAAACAAGTTTAGATAAAAAGGGAGTTGTAATTTCATTACTTCTAACTTCTGAAATCTAAATTCTAACTTTATATGATAACTGAAAAACAAGTTTAGATAAAAAGGGAGTTGTAATTTCATTACTTCTAACTTCTGAAATCTAAATTCTAACTTTATATATATGTACGATGTAATAATAGTGGGCGCAGGACACGCAGGTTGTGAAGCAGCCCACACAGCAGCCACATTAGGCTCAAAAGTTTTGTTAGTAACAATGAATATGCACACGATTGCTCAAATGAGTTGTAATCCTGCTATGGGAGGCGTTGCAAAGGGTCAAATCGTGCGAGAAATAGATGCCTTAGGTGGAATGTCTGGAATTATTACAGACAAAACAATGATACAATTCCGAATGCTCAACCGTTCGAAAGGTGCTGCGATGTGGAGTCCACGTTGTCAGAGCGACCGAATGCGTTTTGCAGAAGAATGGCGAACAGCTTTAGAAAACAATAAAAATATTGACCTTTGGCAAGAAATGGTTGAAGGTTTGGTGGTGCGTGATGGACGTGTATGTGGTGTCAGAACGCAATTAGGAATTGAGTTTGAAGGAAAAACAGTAATCCTAACCAACGGAACTTTCCTAAACGGACTTATTCATATTGGAGAAAAACAATTTGGAGGAGGGCGTGCAGGCGAGCGAGCAGCCACAGGAATTACAGCACAATTAGTAGATTTAGGCTTTGAAGCTGGCAGAATGAAAACAGGAACGCCACCACGAGTAGATGGCAGAACTATCAATTACGAAGCCATTGAAGAACAAAAAGGCGACGAAAATCCTTCAAAGTTCTCGTATTCTGATGAAACGAAGCCGTTAGCTAATCAAAGAAGTTGTTATATTACTTATACCAATCCAAAAGTTCATGAAGTTTTACAGACAGGTTTTGAGAAATCGCCTATGTTTGCAGGACGTATTCAAGGATTAGGACCTCGTTATTGTCCTTCGATTGAAGATAAAATTGTTCGTTTTGCAGAACGTGATAGACACCAAATTTTTGTAGAACCAGAAGGTTGGGACACGGTAGAAGTATATGTAAATGGTTTTTCGACTTCGCTTCCATACGAAGTTCAGCAAAAAGCACTCAATCAAATTGTAGGTTTTGAGAAAGCAAAAATGTTCCGTCCTGGTTATGCGATTGAATATGACTTTTTTCAACCTACACAATTGAAGGAAACTTTAGAAACCAAACGTATTGAAAATCTGTATTTTGCAGGACAGATAAACGGTACAACAGGCTATGAAGAAGCTGCTTGTCAGGGACTTATGGCAGGAATAAACGCCCACCAAAAAGCACACGAAAAAGAAGCCTTTACACTTTCTCGTTCTGATGCTTATATCGGTGTTTTGATTGATGATTTGATTCATAAAGGCACAGATGAACCTTACAGAATGTTTACTTCAAGAGCCGAATATCGTATTTTGTTACGTCAAGATAATGCTGATGTTCGTCTTACTCAAAAAGGTTTTGATATTGGTTTGGCTTCAGAAGCTCGTCTTCAAAAGATGAAAGCGAAAGAAGAAGAAGTGCAAAATGTAATCAAATTTTTGTCTAAAAGAAGTCTTGAATTAGAAGATGCAAATCCTGTTTTGGCAGAACTTGGAACTTCTGAATTGAAGCAAAAAGTAAAAGCTGTCAATGTTGTAAAACGTCCACAAGTTCAGTTGCAAGATTTGGGTAGAATGGATAATGAAATCGCTAATTTATTAGAGAAATATTCAGGAACAAAAGACAAAGAGGAGATTTTGGAACAAGCCGAAATTCAAATCAAATATTCTGAATATGTGGAGAAAGAACAAAAATTAGTTGAGAAAATGCACCGATTGGAAGGTTTGCATTTGTTTGATGGTCTTGATTATCATTCTATGCCTTCGCTTTCTATGGAAGCACGAAATAAACTCACTAAAATTCAGCCTCGTACATTAGGACAAGCATCACGAATTAGTGGAATTAGTCCTTCTGATATTTCTGTTTTGATGGTTTATTTGAATAGGTAAGTATCAAAACAGAATTATCTATACATATTTTTTTTGTCAAACACAGAGTTAGAGAGGACACTGAGAATGCGTGTTGAAATACTATTTCTTAGGATTATACAAACTAAAAATCACAACCTGTCAAAGCAGCGAAGCTAATTACGATTTCAAATAAACATTATCACGGTTATTTACAGCTCTGAACAATAGATTATGTAAAATGTAGAACAGTCTTATTTTTCCATAGCCCTAGGTTTGCAAACCTACGTGCTATGGAAAAATGACATTAATAAACCAACCGTGATAACCTTTATTCATTAATGGAGTTTCTTAAAACTATTAGCCTCCTTGTGGAACTTTACAATTACCAATTTATAGATTTGATAATAAGCGAGTAATTTTATTTAGGGTATAGAACACAATTTTTCTATTCTCTAATCACTTTTAATTTTAGACTAAATTAAATTTGTACTCATTATTTATTCCTTTTTTCTCCATTTTTTCTACTAACTCGCCAAAAAAATCGCTAAATCTGTAAAATTTATAGACAAAAGTTGCTTTTTTTGGTTATTTGTTTTTACTTTTTCATATAAATACGTAAATTTTGAGTTAAATAGATTCTCAATTTCTTTTTATAGAATTTTAATCGACAAGTTTTATAGGTTAGATTGAAATTATTCTATACTATTTTATTCAAATCATTCATTTTTTCAACTTCTTTTTTACGCAATTCTCTAAAAAAATATAGGCAGCATGCTCGAAAAATATATCAAACAATTATTAAATGAAAACGATGAAGTCGTTGTTCCAAAACTCGGTACTTTTGTAGCAGGTTATGCAGGCTCAGAAATTTCTGGTATTCGAGTCAGCTCCACCTAGTAAAAAAATTCATTTTTACGAAAAATTAAAAAGTGATAAAAACGAACTTTTGCGCAAACGTGTGACCGAAGCCGAAGGAATTAGTATTTCGGATTTTCAAGAAGAGTTAGAAAAAATGACAACGAAAATAGATGATGAGCTTCGCAATTCAGGTAGTTCTCATGTAAGTCATTTAGGAATTATTAAGAAGAAACCAGATGGTTCTTTAGAATTTGAACAAGACGACGATAATTTGTTAGATGACTCTTTTGGGCTTCCTAATCTTGAGCGCAAACCACTTAATAAGAGAGAGAATAATAAAAATGATAATCAGGAAAATGGCAACGAAAATAGAGATTCTGAAAGCGTAGTTTTTGCAACTACTCAAGAACCTGTTTTTGATAGAGATGCACAAAAAGAACGATTTGATCAAGATGAAAAAGAGGAAGACACAACAAAAAATGCAGCCATTTATGCTTCCTTAGGAGATAGGTTTGCAAACGACCCAGTAGAAGAAGAAGCTCGTATAAACAAAGAAAAAGAAGCGTTTATCAAATCTACTACGCATGTAGAAAATCCTCCTGCAAAACGAGAAACCGTTCCTCCAGTTATTAATGTAGAACGAGAAGAGGAGGAGGAAGAAGAAGAAGAGAGAAGCTCTTCGCTCGTTTGGTGGCTGATTGCTATTCCAATTATATTTGCTTTTGCTTTCTTGCTTTATATTTTTGCCGACCCTAGTGCAATGGCAAGTGTTAAGGCTCTTTTGGGGCAGAAACCTTCAACTACAATTGTTACAAACGATACAAATAATGACCTTGTAACAGATATAGATAATACAATAGACAATACAAACGCAACAGCCGATAATGCAACTGATAATTTGGCAGACAACTCGGCAAATGATGCAGCAAATAATGGTACAGACCCATCAAACCAATATACAGGAAATTCGGAAACACAGCCAGAAGATATAATCAATGACCCTAAAAATCGTTTTTATATTGTAATTGGCAGCTTTGCAGAAATAGAAAATGCTCGCAGACTTCGTACAGATTTGAAAGGAAGTGGCGTTTCTGATGCCAAAATTGTAATGTATCCCAAACGTGGAATGTATAGAGTAACTGTAGGCGACCAAGCATCGCAACGAGAAGCATACAATCAGAAAGAAACATTAGGAAATGCATATCCTGATATGTGGGTTCTTAATTACTAAATTTGTTTAGTCCTTTCATAAGAAATTTTCATAGTATAGGATTTGCAAACTCTATCGTTTTAGAAACATACTGTTGTGTAGAAATGCAATGTATTTCATTTCAAAAAAACATGTAGTAAACAATAGTATCTTCAAATTCTATACTAAAAGTGATATATAGATTAACTTTATATTATCTAGTTAATAAAGGTTATCACGGTTAATTTAGCAATGTTCATTTTTCCATAGAACTGGGTTTGCAAACCCAGTTCTATGGAAAAATAAGCACTTTTCGTTTTTTGCTAATTTATTGGTAATCAACACTATAAATAACCGTGATAATGTTTAATGAATTATATTCGTATTTTTTGATTCTTGATTCCTAATTGTTTTTAAAAGCTATCTTCCTATCTATTAAATAATTTTAACTGTGAATATTACATTTATTTTACTTCAAGCCACCATTGAAACTCCTCCTGCAAGCGTAAATTACCTAGAAGTATTTATGACAGGTGGAATTGTTAGTTATACCCTCATTGGTCTTTCTATTTTATTATTTTATTTCTTCTTAGAAAGATTATGGACGTTTTTTAGACTTACTAAAGAAAACTCAAAGGATTTATTAGACCGAGTAAAACAATTATTGATGAGTAGAGGAATGGAAAGCGCACAAGAAGCATTACGCAAATCTTCGTCTTCTTACTCTATTATTTTGAAGGAAAGCCTTGAAATAATGACCTACGTAAAATCAGACCAACTAAAAGAACGCATTGATGAGGTAGCGCAACGAGAACTTACCAAATTAGAAAAAAATGTAGGTTATATTTCGTTGGTTGCTGGTGCTGCGCCAATGGTCGGATTTTTAGGAACAGTTGTAGGAATGATTCAAGCCTTTTCAGAACTTGCCAATCAAGATGGAGCTACAAGTGCAAAGGTGCTGGCAGCAGGAATTTATCAAGCTATGGGAACTACAATGGGAGGTCTTGTAGTAGGACTTTTTGCCTATATAATGTATAATTATTTGATAGCTAGAATTCATAAAGTAACAGGAGAAATGAATACTCTTATTCACGATTTTATATTGATGTTGCAACAGAGAAGCTAATTTTTTTGATAAATTAAAATGTTGAAATCAAAAACTAATTTTTATAAAAACTTCCTCTAGAAAATACGGTTATGCCAAAATCTCAACTCAAATTCGATCCTACTTTTAATATGTCTTCGATGACAGATATTGTGTTTCTGTTATTGATTTTCTTTATGCTTACTTCTAATTTTGTAACACCCTCAGCAGTAGAAGTAAACGTTCCGACAAGTAATGCAGGTGGCGCAGTAATGCCAAAACTGACCATCACAATTTCGAAAGAAGAAAAATTTTATGTCAATAAACAAGAAGTAACGATTGAGCAAATGGAAGACGAGCTAAAGTCTATTCTCTACAATTCAGGAGACAAAGAAATTGTTCTTCATGCCGAAAATACTACGCCCATTCAGAAAATTATTCAAGTAATGGACATTGGACACGAATTAGGAATAAAGGTACAATTAGCAGTCAAGAAGTAGTAAATAAATTTAGAAGGTAGAATTGAAAGCCAGTTTAATGAAATTAGACCTTAGAATTAAAATTAATACAAGAAAATAAAAAACTCTAAAGCGTAATTAGCTACGCTGATTATTTCATAATTCGTAATTGAAACATTAAATGGCAATTCCTCCTAATTATATAAATGAAAGCAGACACTTGATGCGTGTCCGACCAGAGCAATTAGACACCTTGTGGAGAGAAGGGTGGCGACATTTTGGTACACATTTTTATAGGTATAGTTGGGCATTATACGATGATGTGCTTTGTATGGTTGTTCCTTTGAGAGTAGAATTGAAGCAGTACAAACCAAGCAAAAGTTTTAGAAAAATTATATCCAAGAACAAACATTTCAAAATTGTTATCGAGCCGATTGCGCTCACAACAGAACATCATACACTTTTTGATAAACATAAAGAGAAATTTTCTCACACTATTCCACAAGATATTTATGTTTTTCTCTCTCGCCAGCCAGACAAAATTCCTAATCCTACTTATCAAATAAATATTTATGATACAGAAAGGGAAGGTAAGAAAAGTCCGACTGACAAAGGAAGAGGGAAGTTGATTGCTTGTAGTTTTTTTGATATGGGAATTGAAGCTATTTCATCAGTGTATGGAATGTACGATCCAGATTATTACACCAACAGTTTGGGAACTTATACGATGCTAATGGAAATAGAATACGCAAAAGAATTGCAAAAAGACTATTATTATCACGGATATAGTTATGATTTGCCTTCTATGTACGATTATAAAAAACGCTTTCCAAATATTAAAGCCTATGATTGGGAACGCTGGCAAGACCCAAAAAATATTTTTACTCATCCACTTCCAAAACGTTTCTATCATTTAGTAAAACTTTCGGACTGGGATTTGGATCACTATCAAGACACACAAATTCGTCCACCGGGAGAGTTTATCCATTGTTCGTATGCTACAGAAGTAGCTCGTTCTGCTAATAAATATTTTGCAGATGAAGATTCTGTTTTGGTTTTGCATATTGCCCCAGAGCGTGTTCATTCGCTTATAAAAGATGAATATGCACCTGATGGATTACTTTTTCCTCATATTTATGGTTATATTCCAAGAATGGCTATTTTTAGAATGACAGAAGTAAGTAAAAACGAAGATGGAATTTTTGAGTTTGATGAAACGGTGGACGATGAGTTTTATGAATAGTTTTTTTTATAGTAAAATGTTTCAACAACTCCTGTTAGAACCAAAGAAAGTAATAAAAGAGAAATTCCACTTACAACAAAATTACCTATATGAAAATCTTCTTGAAAATAATACATCAAAAATAGACGAATAGAAAATAAAAATACAAAACTACTAAGAACACAAAGCCAATACTTTACAGAAACTGGATAAATAAAAATAGAATTTTGAGGTAATTTATAAACCCAAAGAGCAATACAAATTCCACCTAAAAACGTACTCAAATGCTGTAAAATCTTGAAAATAGGAATAGAATAGAAAATAGTTTTGGTTTGTAAAATAGGAAAAAGTTCCACAAAAAATCCATTGTAATGTGTAAATCCGTCCCAAAAAAGGTGTGAAAAAGCTCCCAAAAGCAAAGAGAAAATAACAAGTGAAAAATTATTGCTGAAATAATCCATAAAATCAAAATCTAAGAAATTGTTGAAGCGAATTTGTAGAAAAGAAGGCAGATTTCTGAAAAGAGAATTTTTTATAACTAAATGAAACACAAAACAGAGGATAATTCCTATAGGCAAATCAAACCAAAAAACACCTAAAAGAGTATGTGAATAATCACTACGTACCTTCAAACGCAGAAAATACTCAAAATCTGGTGTCATACTTCCAATAATTAAAGCTGTCAAAGAAAAATAACGCTGGCAAATCAAACCGAAAGGCAAAACGAGTGCAGGATGCGAAAAAGTAAAAGGCATTTTGTGAAAATATTTTTCGTAATTAATTATGAAATTGATAAATTTACTCTTTCTATTAAAAAACAATTTAATTTATATTACAAATTATGGCCAGAGATAAGTCAATGAATGTTTCTATTTCCGAAGATACAAAGGAAGAATTATTTGTAACAATTACAGAAGAACCTTATGTTCCCTATAAAATATCAGACAAACTACATAAAGATTTGGAAAAAGCTTACCAAGCACTTGTAAAGAAAAAAATTACGCCTTATCAGTTAAAAACATTGATTAACAAATATCCTTATGTTCCTACTTTTTATAATTATTTGAGTATTGCTTATGAAAATGCCAATCAAGATGAAAAAGTTTTGCCTGTTATAAAAACGCTTGTCAAAAAATTTCCTTATTATTTTCACGCTCAACTCAATTTGTTGGCTCATTATATAAAGCTAAAAAATATAGAAGCGTTGGATATTTATTTTGAAAACATAAAATCTATTCAAGATATAATGCCGAAAAAAGAGGCTTTTCATGTTTCCGAATTTACAGGATTTTATAGTGCTATTATGGAATATTTAGCAGAAAAACCAAGTGCTTTGAGTATCTCAAAAATGGAGAGAATAACGAAAATGGTAGAAAAAACAGGTGCTTATTTTCCTGATATAAAAAATGATTTGCCTAGTTTTAAAAACCTTTTGGAAAGAACTAAAATTTTATTTGAAGTACATCAAAAAGCTAAAAATGAAGATGCTCAAGTTATTGATCTGAAAGTAAAAGACAAAGAATAAGAAACAAAAAGTAAAAGAAATATACTTAAATTTTAAAATCAAAAAACTCAATTTATTTATGTCATTACCAGCTTATAATCATAATTTTACATCTGAACTTATAAATTATTATGACGGACTGCCTGAAGAAAAAATTGATGAGGGATTAGCTCTTCCTCGTCAAACTTTTATTGAAGATTTAGAGAAGTTTATAACTGATTTACAGACTCGGAGAGAGTATTATTATACCGAAGTAAGTGAATCTTATTATTTACTCAGTTATGCACTCAATTTTTTATCTATTTTAGAAGCAAAGGAAAGTTTGCCAAAGTTTCTAGAAATTTTGAATGAAGATGAAAAATTTACTGATTATTGGTTTAGTGAGTTTTTAGAGCCAAGTTATATTGCCTTTTTATATTATCCTTTCTTTAAAGATAATTTTGATGTTTTATTGGAATTAATTATAAACAAAAAAAATAACGTTGTTCATAACGGTTTGATAAACATTCCTGCACAAGTAGCTCTAAAAGAACCCAGTAGAAGAGAAGAAGCAATAGATTTTTATAAAAGTTTGATTGAATTTATAGTAAAATTAGATAAAAAGAATTCTCAATTTGATGATGTTGAAATTGATACACTTATTCATTCAATTTTCCTTATTGAAGGAAAAGCATTGCAAGAGCAAGTTTTACAGCTTTATGATAAGAAGTTGGTTGACGAAATGTTTTTTCCAAAAGAAAGAGTTATCAAAAAATTCGAACAGATTGATCGTTACATAAAAAGTAATTTAAAGTTAAAGTTAGATTTTACTCCTTACGAAATTTTTGAAAACTCTTTAGGAGGTCTTTTTACTTATAAACTCACTACAGAAGAAAAAGAAAAACTAGAAGAAGAGTTTAGAAAAAAAGTACAACAAATGGAAATAGAGGAGTTTGGAGAAGATAAAAATGATTATTTACCTACTTATTACGATCCAAAAACCGACAAACCAATGTATCAACGTAACGACAAAATAAATGTAAAATACAAAGACGGAAAAATAGTAGAAAACGTAAAATACAAAAAAGTAGAAAAAGATATAAAGGAAGGGAAATGTGAGATAGTAAGTTAGATGATTCTTTTTAAGAATAGACTAATGATTTGAGATTCTGGATTTACTAAATTATATCAAAACTATTTTTTTACTTTTCAATAATCACAAAATTCTTTTGAAGAGTAAGAAATAGTTTATCAAAATTTTTATATAAAAATAGATTAAATTAAATACAAATGAAATTACCAATTAAGTCTTCTAAAAATGATAAAAACACATCAAAATTAGGAGCAATAGCTATTACTAATGAGCCTACATTTGCCTTTACTCTTACTCCACAATTAGAGTTGGATTTGGCAAAGGCACGCAAGGCTCTTATGAAAAATAAGAAAGATGTTGTGGTAGAACTAAAAAAAATGATACAAAAATATCCTCATGTAAATACGTTCTACAATTTTTTAGCATTAGCTTATCAGGATCAAAACAAGTCTAAAGAAGAATATGAACTGATAAAGGCTACAATAAAAAAGTTTCCAAATTATTTCTTTGCCAGAATAAATCTACTTTCTCATTATGTTTCTACACAAAATATAACAGAGTTGGATAAATTACTTGAAAATGTAGATTCTATTCAAGACTTTGCTCCTCAAAAAGAAACTTTTCATATTTCTGAAGTTTCTAGTTTTTATTCTGCATTTTTAGATTATTTAGCTTTAAAATCAGAAACTAAAAAGATAAAAGAAATATGGAAATTATTAGAAACACTAGCTCAAAAATATGAAGAATTAGACGAAAAAATGCCTACGATTAAGATGAGGTTTTCAAGACTTTTTCATCTTTCAATCATACAGAAAACGCAAAAACGTATGAGTACTATCGTAAAAGTAGAAGCTACTTCTACCAGTAGTATCCAGCCAATTTTGAATGTCAAACCTCCTACTCTACATCACGACGAGTTAGCAGATTTTTTGTCTGAAGGTTTTTATAATGTAACGCAAGAGCAAATAGATGAAATTGCTAGTCTTCCTAGAAAAACGCTCATAGAAGATTTCAGAGCTATATTAATAGATATTCAGACTAGAAAGCAGTATGTATATAGCGATGAGGACGATGATAAAATACCTTATAATGCCGTTTATCATATTCTGAATTTTGTTTCTCTTTTAAATATAAAAGAAATTATTCCTTTAGTTTTAGATGTATTTAGGCAAGATAAAGATTTTTTGGATTTTTGGTTAGGGGAGGATATAGATATTTCATACTTAGTTTGGTTGTTTTACAAATTCTTTGAAGATGATTTCTCTACTGTTGCTAATTTTGTAAAAGAAGAAAATAACTCCAATAGTATTACAATGGGAATGATGAGTATTCCTGCACAGGTAGTACTTCATAATCCTAATAGAAGACAAGAAGCGATTGATTTTTATAAGGATTTAATTCAATTCTATATAGAAAATAAGAACAACAAAAATATAACAGATCACTATGTTATATCTCATTTGGGACAATTGGTAACTAATATAGAGGGAAAAGAATTGCAGCAAGAGTTGATAGAACTGGATAAAGTAGGTTTGATAAATGGTGTTATAAATCCTATTGAAGACATATTGAAAGAACTAGATACGCCTTTTCATTCTGTTTTTCAGAGCGAAAAAGTCAATTTGACCATTCCTCTCATAAAGGCATATAATTTAATTTACAATCAAAAAGGTTTTAACTATCCTCGTACAGAAGAAGAAGACAAGAAGAGCAAAGAAAAATCTAAAGAACTTTTTAAAGATGCCACAGAAGATATGAATTTTTTCGACATAGGAGATAGAATGGATTCGTTTTTAGGAATGGAAAACCCAGAAGAAGCAAGAAACTCCAAAGCTAATGCTGCTCATAATCAACTTCAAAATCAGTACGAGGAAGATGACTACGAAGAAAAAGCCTCTTCTTTTAATTCTTATATGAAAAACAAAACTACCTATCAAAGAAATGATAAAGTAACCGTCAGATACAAAAATGGAAAAATAATAGAAAATACTAAATACAAAAAAGTAGAAAAAGATATAAAAGAAGGGAAATGTTTTATTGTATAAACGTGTATTCTAAATTGAATTTCTATTAAAGTGAATTTATGCTCGTCCTACTCCTTTTTCTCTCTCTTTTCGTCTTGCTTCTCAAAGGCTATCCTGTTTCTTTCACGTTGGGAGGAGTGGCAGTTTTGTTTGGTACATATCTTTTTGGCTTTGATTTTTTCAATCTGCTTCCTCTTCGCATCTATGGAACGATGACAAATTTTGTCTTGATTTCTGTTCCTTTGTTTGTTTATATGGGTGTAATGCTTGAAAAATCTGGTATTGCAGAACGACTTTTAGAAACGATGGCGTTGCTTTTGGGTCGTTTGCGTGGTGGACTTGCGATTGCTGTCGTGATTGTGGGTGCGCTTCTGGCTGCTTCTACTGGTGTGGTCGGTGCGACAGTCGTAACGATGGGACTTTTGAGCCTTCCTACAATGCTAAAACGAGGTTACAAACCAGAACTTGCCACAGGAACAATAGCCAGCGCAGGTACTTTAGGACAGATTATTCCTCCAAGTGTAGTGTTGGTTTTGTTGGGAAGTGTGATGAATGTTTCGGTAGGAGATTTGTTTATTGGTGCGATTGTACCGAGTATTTTGTTAGTGGCTTTGTATATTTTGTATATTCTTTTTACAGCGTGGAAAAACCCAAAATCTGCTCCTGCTATTTCGAAAGAAGAGATAAAAGAATTTAATGACAAACTTACTTTTTCTTCACTTTTCAAGGCTTTTGTCTTGCCAATGGTTTTGATTTTGTCGGTTTTGGGTTCTATTTTTTCTGGAATTGCATCGCCTACGGAAGCTGCTGGTGTAGGTGCGTTGGTAGCAACTATTCTGACGGCTCTTGAAGGAAAATTAAATCTCAAAATAATCAGAGAAGTCAATAAAGAAACGATGTATCTTACCTGTATGGTTTTTATTATTTTGGTCGGTGCAACTGCTTTCGGACTTGTTTTTAGAGGAATGGGTGGCGATAAAATTTTGATAGATTTTATTGAAAGTTCAAATCTTAGTCCGTATGGTTTTTTGGCTTTAGTAATGATTTTAGTTTTTGTAGCAGGGTTTTTTATTGATTTTATAGAAATTGTCTTTATTTTTATGCCTGTCGTAACGCCTATTTTTGCAGCTTATGGAATGGATTTGGTTTGGATTGCTATTTTGGTTTCGATGAATCTTCAAACTTCATTTCTTACTCCTCCTTTTGGTTTTTCACTTTTTTATCTCAAAGGTGTTGCTCCTCCAGAAATCAAAACAGGACATTTGTACCGTGGAATTATTCCATTCATAATTATTCAATTATTTTTGATGACTTTGATTATTTTGTTTCCTCAATTGGTACGATTATTTTAAAAATCATAGATTACACAGACAAGTAATATGAAAAACCTAGACAAAGACATCTTCGAAGAACCTTCTCATTTCGGAATTAATAAAGAGTCAAAAAAACTTCTAAAGAAGATAGTTTTTTGGACAAAATTTGTATCAATAGCAGGTTTGATAACTGTAATTTTGATCTTTTTTGGTTCTATAATTATAGTTATTAATCGTGATACTAGATAAAAAGACATACAAGCATAATTTTGCATTTAGTAGAAGTTAAATCAAGTTAAACCTATTTTATTTCTGTAAACTATATAGTGGAAACTTAACTTATTCCTCATTGAGTAGATTAGTAGATTAGAAAGACAACTCATTAACCTAAGTTAATAAAGCAATCAAAAAAGCAACTTTCACAAACAAACCTCCGTCTTTCCTCTTTCTACTACATAACTTCCGACAACAACAAAAAAGCATACAAACTATTCGCTAAATCATTTACGTTCTTCAATTTTTATTAAGTCTTATGAAACGAAATTATACGCATTTTCTGTGCGTTTTGTCCACGCTAGTATCTAATGTTAGTCTTACTTTTATCTTCATTTTTGTTTTTACTTTATTTTCTCAAAATTCTGCTTTTGCACAAGAAACTACTCATACACTTAGTGGCAAAATTAGAGATGCAGCCAACGGAGAAGAACTTATCGGAGCAACCGTTTTGGTAGAAAAAATGCCGGGTATTGGTGCAGTTGCTAATGAATACGGCTTTTATTCACTTACACTTCCATCTGGAAAATACAGGATTATTGTTTCTTATATTAGTTTCGAAAATCAAATTTTTGAAATAGATTTGAGTAAAGATATTGTTCTTAATATAGAAATGAAAACAGCAACAGACTTAAAAGAAGTTGTCATTACAGGTGAGCGTGATGCCGATGCAAACGTAACCGAAGTACAGATGAGTACACAAGTTTTGGAAGTTGAACAAGTCAAGAAATTACCTGCTCTTTTGGGAGAAGTAGATATTTTAAGAACTCTGACATTACTACCCGGTGTACAAAGTGCAGGAGAAGGAACAGGAGGAATATTTGTTCGTGGTGGTGCAAACGACCAAAATCTGATTCTGCTAGACGATGCGCCAGTTTATAATGCTTCCCATTTATTGGGTTTCTTTTCTGTCTTTAATCCTGATGCGATAAAAAGCGTAAAGTTGTATAAAGGTGGAATTCCTGCTCAATATGGAGGGCGTTTGTCATCTATTATCGATATTCGTATGAAAAATGGTAATAATAAAAAATTTACTACTTCTGGTGGAGTCGGAACGGTTTCTAGTCGCTTGACAGTTGAAGCTCCTATAAATGATAAAAGTTCGTTTATTTTATCTGGTCGTCGTACTTATGCTGATCAGTTTTTGAGGTTTGCTAATGATACGGCTCTTAGAGAAAACAAACTGTATTTTTATGATTTTAATGCGAAAGCGAATTACGAAATTTCGGATAAAGACCGTATTTATTTGTCTGGTTATTTTGGTAGAGATGTCTTTAAGTTTGGAGAAGGTTTTGGACTTACGTGGGGAAATGCAACAGGAACTTTACGCTGGAATCACATTTTTAATCAAAAATTATTCTTAAACACAACGGCAGTTTATAGTAATTTTAGTTATGGTTTTGATATAAATGATGGCGAACAAAACTTTACGTGGCGTTCTGGAATTACGGATTATTCTGTCAAAATGGATTTTGATTATTTTATTAATCCCAAAAATACGATGACTTTCGGAACAGAAAATATTTATCATCATTTCAATCCAACAGAAATAAAACCTCAAAACGATGAATCTATTTTTCAGAGTTTTGAACTGACTGATAAATTTGCCTTAGAAAGTGCTTTTTATGTTGCTAATGAACAAAAAGTAAGTAAAGTAATTACACTTCAATATGGTTTGCGCTTTTCAATGTTTCAAAATTTGGGTAAAACAGAAGAATACGAATACGAAGAAGGACAGCGAAAAACTGATGCAACTATTACCGACACACTTCGTTTTGGAACGCTTGAACCTTATAGTTTTTATGCAGGTTTCGAACCTCGTTTGGCAGTTAATTTTAGAGTAAATGAAGCTTCAGCAGTCAAAGCATCGTATAATCGTACTCGCCAGTATCTACAAACGGTTTCTCCAAACACAGCAGCACTTCCTTTTGATAGATGGATTCCGACAAACAAACACATCGACCCACAGATTTCTGATCAAGTAGCATTAGGTTATTTTCAAAATTTTGCCAGTAATAAATGGGAAGCATCAATTGAAGGTTATTATAAAAATATGCAAAATCAGATTGATGTACGAGATGGTGAAGATTTATTATTGAATGATAATATTGAAGAAGCACTTGCAGCAGGACGAGCATGGTCGTATGGTTTGGAATTTTACGTAAAGAAAAATTATGGCAAAACTACAGGTTGGATTAGTTATACACTTTCAAACACGCAGCGACAAATCGACGAGATCAATTTAGGTAATGCGTACAGTCCACGTTACAATCGTCCTCATAATTTAGCTGTTGTGGTGGCGCATAGTTTTTCGCCTAGAGTTACGCTTGCAGGTAATTTTATTTTTACTTCTGGTGCTGCTGTTACTTTTCCTATTGGAAGATATAAGGTAGGAAATCAAGTGGTAGAATATTTTGAGTCTGGAAAACGTAATGCCGATAGATTGCCAGATTATCATAGAGCTGATATTTCGCTTACCATTGATGGAAAACAAAAGAGAAATTGGAAAGGAAGTTGGAATTTTTCTATCTATAATTTCTATAATCGTCAGAATGCGTTCTCTATTTATTTTAGAGAAAAGCAAGATGAAAATGAAGAAGGAACAGGAGAATACGAAGCTGTTCAGACAACACTTTTCGGAATTATTCCTTCTGTAACTTATAACTTTACTTTTTCTTTTGATAAAAAATAGGAAGATTTACATGTCGCTCGTGAGGACACGAGCAACGGTAGGGTTTTGAATTGTTGCAGAAATAAAACCTATTATTCTTCAATTGGGCAGAACTTTTACACTGTTTTTACTACACATGTCCGTTGCTCGTGTCCTCACGAGCGACAATTTGATAAAAAAACAAAACCATTCTATGAAAAATATATCATTTTTAACTAAATCAAACAAAGCATTTATTTTGCTTTTCCTTTCTTTTTCCTTTGTTCTTATTTTTTCTTCCTGCGAACAAGTAATTGATTTGCCTTTGCGTGGAAAAGATTCTCCTGCTTTGATTGTGCAAGCAGAAGTAGTCGATGTAAAAGGATTTTCATTTGTCAAATTAGGCGAAACCTTAGACTTTTACGACCCACGAGAAGAACCACAAGCATCAGGCGCAATTATTTCAGTTACAGACCAAAACGGAAATAAAATGGACTTTTTAGAAAGCAGCGAAGAAGCCGAAGCTGGTTTCTATTTTCCACAAGACCCAGAATACAAAGGAGTTGTAGGAAATACGTATAGTTTGTCAATTGAATACAAAGGAAGTACATTTACTTCGGAGAGCAAAATTTTTCCAACTACAAATATAGATTCGGTTCAAGTTCGTTTTACACCTGGTTCTCGTTTTCAAGATGAGGGATATTATTTGTATTTTTATGCAAAAGAACCACAGGAAACAAGGGATTTTTATTTTTGGAGAAATTACAGAAATGACACACTTATTTATGATAATGCAGGCGATTTATTGCTTGCTTCTGATGAAATAGTGGGCGAAAGTATAGACGGCTTGCAGCTTCCTTTTGCTTTTGAATTGGACGACACGGTTCGTTTGGAGCAGTATTCTATTACAAAAGAAACCTTTGATTATTACAATGATCTTCAAAACGTTGTTTTTAATGACGGTGGTCTTTTTAGTCCTCCTCCTGTTAATCCACGAACAAACATAAAAGGTACAAACGTTTTAGGTATTTTTATGACTTCTTCAATGGTTTCAATTACGACGATTGTTAAGAAGGAATAGGCGTTTGGGAGCTAGGAAATGGGAAATGAAATACTATTTCAACTCTGATTCTGTGTTTGCTTGCAATTAATGTAATTTAGGAAAAGGCAAGCCGTTTTAGCTTCGCTGAACTTAAAAGTTCCCTACAAAACACATAATTTATATTTTATTTCAACTGGTTGCTAAGCTGGTAACTGGTTACTAATTACTGGTAACTGTAAAATGCGTTTCAAACCTTATCCTCACAAATCTGGTAAACTTGTTCGGTGGCTTTTTCCACGTCTTTTGTGGTTTAAACCTTCCGAAAAACCTACTATTTATCTGACTTTTGATGATGAGACCTATTCCAGAAATTACGGAAAATGTACTTTCTATTTTAGAAAAATTTGAGGCAAAGGCTACCTTTTTTTGTATTGGAAAAAATGTAGAAGAAAACCCTCATATCTTTGAAAAAATAGTAACAGCAGGACATTCAATAGGAAATCATACTCAAAATCATTTGAATGGTTGGAAGAATGAAAACGAACTTTATTATGAGAATATAAATCAATGTAAAAACACAATTTTGGAACAATATTCTAAATTAGGAATGTTCAAACAGGTTTCACTTTTTCGTCCTCCCTATGGAAAAATGACTCCAGAACAGTTTCAAAAAGTTTCTACTGAATATCAGATTGTTATGTGGGACGTTCTGACAGGAGATTTTGACAAATTTCTTTCTCGTAAAATCTGTTTGCAGAAATCTATTGAATGTACCGAATCGGGTTCAATAATTACGTTTCACGATAGTTTGAAGGCATCAAAAAATATGCTTTATACGCTGCCTCGTTATTTAGAACATTTTGCAGAAAAAGGATTTGTGTTTGAGAAATTGTAAAATTGAAACAAATTTATTCACTCAAAAGCATTTCCACAAAATTAGTAGTTGCTTCTACATAATTATCATAATATTCTCCTGTTCCTTTTCCAGAAAAACCTGTATGTATTTTTCTTACTTTACCTGTTTTATCTATAAAAATAGTGGTTGGAAAAGACATCACATGATTTAGCATCGGTAATGTCTGTGCTGCAAATTCTTTGTCTGCTCGTCCTGCAAAAAGAATTTCGTAATCAACACTCAAACGCTTTTTCATTCTCTCCAAACGTTTCTTAGCGTCTTCAAAATCTTCTGTTTGTTCGTAAGCTAAACCGATTATTTCTAGTCCTTTTTGATTGTAGGTAGAATGTAATTCTGTCAAAAAATTAGTTTCGTCCATACAGTTTGGACACCAAGAACCTAAAAGTTGTACAATTCTTACTTTTCCATCATATTTTGAATTGTCTAAAGAAATAAGTTTTCCATCCAAATTAGGAAACTCAAAGGCGATTGTTTCATATCCTTCTTTCAAAAATGTAAGTGTATCGGATTTTGGCAAAGTAAAATCAGGATTACGAGTAGAAACAAACTCAATAGGCTGACTTTTTCCAGACCAAAATTTTCCTTTTAATGTGTTTTCGTTTTCTGCTTTTGCTACAAATAAATAAGCGTGAGAACCATCAAAACAAGATAAATACAAAGAATCATCGGAAACGCTACCGAAAAGATAACGGTAATCTCCTGTTGTGGTCAAGAATGTTCCCTTAAAATTACCATTTACATCTGTTGTTTCTACATTTTCAAATACGCCTAGAGCTGCACTAGAATCTCCTTCGGGTAAAAAATAAGTTTCCCATTTTCCACTCAAATCAAATTTTGGTTTTTGATTTACTTCAAAACGGGTTTCTGTATTTGGAATAGCTAAAAAATCCAATTCACTTGAATTGGTAAAACTTCTACGTTTCCATTTTCCAGTTAATTTTTGTGTTTCTTTGTTCCATTCTGCAATTATTTCTCCTTCAAAAATGTGCATCGGAATTGTAAACGTATTTCCTTGCTTAGTTACGTCATCTAAAAGAATTTTTTCTTCTCCATTAAGTAATGTAAAAGTTGGAATCGTATCAGCTTCACTATTATCTTTATTTTTGGGATAACTTACCTCAAAATTAAAAGGCAAAACTGCGCCTTCTTGTTGTTGTAAAGTTGCTCGCCATATTCCATTTGGAAGTTTCATATCGGTTGAGTTTTTAGAATTATCGCAACTAAAAAAAATGCTACTGGAAATTAGAACTATAAGAAATGAATAGATTGAAATTGATTTTGTCATATTGCTGGTAGATATTACTCTAATTATTCGTTTTATAGGATAGGATAGAAATTAAAAAAATAGAGAACTGCCTTTTATAAAAAAGCAGTTCTACTTATTTTCTTATTACACATTCAGTTTTTAGGATAAAGAATGCATAAAATTTTGCACAAGTGTAAAAGTGTACAAGAAGCAAATATCGTAAATTTTGAATTATAATTTGTCTATAAAACGAATTTATATAAAAAACAGTATTGCTTTTTTGTTTTGTAGAACGCAGATTTTATGAATTGAACATATTGGAATGCAAATACTGTTCTTTGTGGAACGCAGATTTTACTGATTGAACCGATTAAATTGCTATTTGCTATTTCAAAAAAATACCTTTCTATAAAATGAATTTATAGGAAGGTAAAATTTTATAGCCCTCTTCTTTGAGTTAAAACAGCAAAATTAATGAGCCATTTCTTTCTCAAAAACAGTATGTACATCTACATAAGGCAACTCAAATGCTTCTGCAACACCTTCATAAACAACATTACCTTTTACAATATTTAGTCCTAATAATAATTCTGTATTTTCTTTACACGCTCTTAACCAACCTTTATTTGCAAGTTGAATCGCATACGGAAGAGTTGCATTGGTAAGACCAACCGTAGAAGTATAAGGAACAGCTCCTGGCATATTGGCAACGCAGTAATGAACAACGTCATCAATAATAAAGGTAGGATCACGGTGAGTAGTCGCTTTTGTAGTTTCGAAGCAACCACCTTGATCAACAGCTACATCAACCAGAACAGTACCGGGGCGCATCAATTTCAACATATCACGAGTAACCAAACGAGGAGCCTTTCTACCTGGAATCAAGACAGCACCAATAATCAAATCTGACTCTTGAACGGCTTGTTCAATATTATATTGATTAGACATAATAGTCGTTACATTTTCTGCCATAATATCATCAAGCTGACGCAGACGAGGCAAACTAATGTCCATAATGGTAACATCTGCACCTAATCCAGCAGCCATTTTTGCAGCTTGTTTTCCTACAATTCCTCCTCCTAGAACAAGTACTTTTGCAGGTTGAACTCCCGGAATTCCACCTAAAAGAATACCACGTCCTTTGATTGGCTTTTCCAAATATTTTGCACCTTGCTGAACCGACATACGACCAGCTACTTCTGACATCGGAATCAAAAGAGGCAAAGAACGGTCTGCTTGTTCTACTGTTTCATAGGCAATACAAATCGCTTTTGATGCAATCATTGCATTTGTGAGTGGCTCAGAAGAAGCAAAATGAAAGTAGGTAAAGACGACTTGATTTTCTCTAATAAGTTTGTATTCAGGCTCAATCGGTTCTTTTACCTTCATTACCATTTCTGCAATCGCATAAATTTCTTCGATAGTACCTAATATTTTTCCTCCTACACTTTCATAAAGTGCATCTGGAAAACCACTTCCAATACCTGCACCTTTTTGGATATAAACCGTATGTCCGTGATGAATAAGTTCGGCAACGCCACCGACAGTAAGAGCTACACGGCTCTCATCAGTTTTAATTTCCATTGGAACGCCAATAATCATAATTTTGTGTGTTTTATAAATGTGTTGTACCTATTTTTTCTTATTTGCTGAATTAAAACTCAAATTACTAAAATAAAATTTTATATTCCTATAACTTATCACAAAGATAATTTTTTGAAAGTAAATAATCACTTTTCCCTGTAAATTAGTTGTTCAGAAATAAGCATTTTAGTAAATGGCTACAAAATCAATACTATCAATTTAAGAAAATATTCTTAGATTTGTTTTTACGTTGTAGCTTCGAGAACTTACACATTTATTCAAAAAATATCCTAAGAATAGAAAATTAATCTGTTATTAAATCCAAAATCAAATGTTAAACGCTATCTCAACACCAGCCTATACAGGACTTTTGCACACTCACAAATTAGTCGTCCTTCTTTTTCTAGTTATTTATGTTGTTAAATTAGCTCTTTTACTTTTTAGTGAAGTTAATTTAGACAAGATGAGAAATAACAAATTTGCACGTATTTTCGAAGTTATTTTGAGTGTTCTGTTTTTGGTTACAGGAATTATTATGTGGATTAATGTCGCTGAGCCTTTGCAAACGCTTTTTTTGGTTAAAATTGTAGCTGTTTTTGCTTCTATTCCTCTGGCCGTTATTGGTTTCAAAAAGAAAAATAAAGTTTTAGCTATCCTTTCTGTTGTCTTGCTTTTTGCTGCGTATGGAATTGCAGAAGTAAAAAAGAAAAGTTATTTAAAGCCAGAAAAACAAGAAATGGTTTACAATGAAGCCGAAACAAGTATTTATGGAAAGCAGTTGTATCAGCAGTATTGTCGGAATTGCCACGGTGTAGATGGTGCAGCAGGACTTTCAGGTGCAAAAAATCTTCAAACAAGTATGATTTCTGATGCCGATGCCAAAATGCAAATAAAAAATGGAAAAGGAAATATGCCTGCTTACGAAAAAGCATTAAATGAAAAACAAATTGATGCTGTGCTTACACATATCAAATCACTTAGAAAATAAGTGTAAAAAAAATACGATATTTGTACAATCTTAAAAATTTTAACCAAAGTGAAATAGTCTAAACTAAGTTTAACTATCTTAACCAATTCATTCTGTAAGGAATGAAAATCAAACAAATTACTGTTCGTAATTTTTGATTCCTAATTCGTAATTGATTTTAAATAATATGGCAAAAGAAAAATCGTGTAATTTTTGTGGTGGTTCGGCTCGTTCACGTCAATTAATGGTCGATGGGCCTGGTGGCGTAACGATTTGTAACGAATGTATTGAACAGGCTCAACAAATTTGGCAGCAAGAAGAATTAGCACGCAAAAAAGGAAAAGTCAAATTGAATTTGATTAAACCTATGGAAATGCGAAAACTCCTAGATGAATATGTTATTGGACAAACAAAAGCAAAGAAAATCCTTGCTGTAGCTGTCTATAATCACTACAAAAGGTTGATGCGTTCTGGACAAGCTCAAGGAATTCATACGGAAATGGAAGATGGAGTGGTAATCGAAAAATCTAATATTTTGATGGTTGGCAAGACAGGAACAGGAAAAACATTGCTCGCCAAAACGCTTGCTAGAGCATTGCAAGTACCATTTTGTATTGCTGATGCTACCGTAATTACAGAAGCTGGTTATGTAGGCGAAGATGTTGAAACTATCTTGACTCGTCTTCTGCAAGCTGCTGATTATGATACGTATGCTGCCGAACGTGGAATTGTTTTTATAGATGAGATAGACAAAATTGCTCGCAAGTCTGATAATCCTTCTATTACTCGTGATGTAAGTGGAGAAGGCGTTCAGCAAGCACTCTTGAAACTTTTGGAAGGAACAATCGTAAATGTTCCACCTCAAGGAGGACGAAAACACCCAGATCAAAAAATGACTCCAGTAAATACAGAAAATATTTTGTTTATCTGTGGAGGAGCTTTTGATGGCATTGATAAGAAAATAGCTAAACGATTAAACACAAAGTCATTAGGGTTTGAGAGCAATTCGGAACGCAAGCAAAATATTGATGAGCGAAATATGTTGCAATACATAAACGCACAAGATTTGCGTTCTTTTGGACTTATTCCAGAACTTATCGGACGTATGCCAGTCATTACTCATCTCAATCCATTGGACAAGGAAGCATTAAGAAGTATTTTGACAGAACCTAGAAATGCCATTACGAAGCAGTATCAAAAACTCTTCAAAATGGAAAATGTAGAACTTACTTTTGAAGAAGAAGCACTAGATTATATTGTCGATCAAGCAATGGAATCTGGTTTGGGAGCAAGAGGTTTGCGTTCTATTTGTGAAGCTATTGTCTTAGAAGCGATGTATGAAGTTCCTTCGGACTCAAGCATAAAAGAATTAGTTTTGACAAAAGAATATGCTCAAGATCAATTTACCAAATCAGAGGTAATGCGTACTTTAAAAGTAGCTTAATCAATTATTAACTGATGTTACGCAACATCAAAGTTTAGAGAAGTTTGGACGAAACCCACGAATTTATTCGTGGGAAAGTAACCACTACTTTTTACAGGAATCTACTTTTCCGTTTTTAAATATAGTAGAAACAAAAAAACGAAGAAGGTGGTGGTAGCTTCCACGAATAAATTCGTGGGTTTCATTTTAATTGCGTAACATCAGTAATTAATTCTGCCGTAATTATGAATTGTATTGGCTCATCGTCCTATCAATTCCAATTGTACAAAAAGCAAGTGTCATTTCTTCAATTTTATCCAAAATCAAAGGAAGAGCAGCACTTTCATTTTTATCAAACTCTCCTAAAACAAAATCAATTTGTTTTCCTTTAGAAAAATCATCTCCAATTCCGACACGCAAACGAGGATAATTTTGAGTTTGTAAAAGTTCTTGAATGTTTTTTAGCCCATTGTGTCCTGCATCCGAACCCTTTTTACGCATTCGAAGTGTTTCTAAAGGCAAAGCCAAATCATCTACAATTACCAAACAATTTTCAATTTCAATTTTGAGTTCGGTTAGCCAATGGCGAACAGCTTTCCCACTCAAATTCATAAATGTAGAGGGTTTTATCAAATGAATTGCTCTTCCTTTGTATTTAAAGGAAGCAATATCTGCATAGCGTTTGGTTTCAAAATTTGCACCTTTTGATTCTGCTATTTTATTGACAGCCATAAAACCTATATTATGGCGAGTATTTTTGTATTCTGAACCAATATTTCCAAGTCCAACAATTAAATATTTCATAGTTTTGTAATTACTGTATTCTGTAGCATAGACTTTAGTCTGTGTTGAATTTTTAGTGCAGAGTAAGAAGTCTGTTTTACCTTTTGTTTGCAAAATAAGACAAACTAAATTCCAAAATCAAACTATAAACTCAATAAAAGTGAAATTTAGAACTGAATTAAATCCTGTTCCATTACAAAAAAAGATAAATTTAAAAGATAAAGTATTCTTAATGGGTTCTTGTTTTTCGGAAAATATGGGACAAAAACTTCTTGAAAACAAATTTGAAACGCTAATTAATCCTTTTGGTGTACTCTTTAATCCTCTCTCAGTAATTCAAATTTTGGAATGGGTAATGGAAGATAAGAACGGAAATAGTTTAGAACAAAATTTAGAAAAATTCTATATTCAGCACGATGAAGTGTGGTATAATTATCATCTACATTCAAAAATTGCTAATCAAGATAAAGAGGAATTAAAACAGATAATTAGAGAAAAAGCAAAACAAACGTATGATTTTTTAGAAAAAGCAGATACAATTATTCTCACTTTTGGTACTGCTTTTATGTATGAACTAATTGTAGAAAATGGGAATAATGGCACTAATAAAATCCCTATTTCAAATTGTCATAGACAAGATAAAAATTTGTTTGACAAAAAATTAATTGATTTAGAAGCAGCAAAAATTAAGTTCGTACATTTCATCAAAAAAATAAATCAATTTGGACAAAAAAAACAGATAATTATTACTCTTAGTCCTGTTCGTCATCTAAAAGAAGGATTAGTAGAAAATAGTATTAGTAAATCCATTTTGAGAGTGTTGGCGCATTATGTTTTGAATAATGAAACAGAAAAATCTATTACCATAAATTATTTTCCTTCTTACGAGCTTGTTTTAGATGATTTGCGTGATTATCGTTTTTACGAAAGTGATTTGTTGCATCCAAACAATCAAGCGATAGAATATATTTGGACAAAATTCTCAGAAGCTTGTTTTGATTCTCATACACAGATTTTCTTGAAGAAATGGCAAAAAGTAATATATTCCTTAAATCATAAACCCTTTTTTCCGAACCGAAGAATTCATCAAAGCTTTATTGCAAAACTGATTTTAGAGTTAGAAAACTTAGAAAAAGAATTTGAAATTGATGTGAAAAATGAAAAAGAATTTTTGAAAAATGAATTGATGTGATTTTGTAGTTTGATAAATCAAACAGCTACATAATTTGAAAGGTATAATTTGATTTATCAAATTGAATTTTACTAAATAAAATATCTTACCTTTGCAAAATCACAGAAAACGGACTTCTATAAAATTTTAGCAAAAGATTTTTTTCTTAAAAACGAAACCCACAAATTTATTCGTGGTAACAAACCTTACTCAAAATGGCATTAATTGAAGAACTAGACAAAGAAGGTAATTTTTTATTCAAACATAGAGGAACGCTTCCAGTACCTTTTGTGTTTATTGCTTTAGCAATTTATGCTTGGCAAGCTCATCATAATGCTTTTCCAGAATGGTTTCCCTATTATGAATATGTATGCTTGGCAATCGGACTTTTAGGGCAATTTGTGAGAGCTTATACCGTCGGACATACACCAAAGGGAACTTCTGGGCGAAATACCAAACTGCAAGTAGCAGAAACGCTAAATACAAGTGGGATCTATTCTATTGTAAGACACCCACTTTATGTAGGCAATTTTTTGATGTGGTTGGGTGTAGCAATGCTAACAGCACATTTTTGGTTTATAACCTGTTTTGTTTTGGCGTATTGGTTGTATTATGAGCGTATTATGTATGCAGAAGAGTATTTTTTACGCAACAAATTTGGTCAGCAATATTTAGATTGGGCAGAAAACGTTCCTCCGTTTATTCCTCGTTTTTCTAGTTTTAATGGTGCAAATTTAGAATTTTCTACGAAAAATGTCTTGAAGCGTGAGTATAATGGTTTTTTTGCCTTGATGCTTATTTTTACTGTTTTTGTAGCCATTCGATACTATTATCAAACGTTTGTTTATGGGCTTCCTCCAGCTTGGTATATTATTTTCGGACTAAGTTTAGTAATCTTTACAACACTAAAACTATTAAAGAAATTTACTAAAGTATTAGATGTAAAAGGAAGATAAAGTTTGAAAATTTACCTATTTGTAGTGTCTCACTACGAACTCATAAATTTATTTAGGCATCACGCTTTGTATTTTGCGTAATACAAGCGAGACGCTTTTAGTTTTTATGGTTCTTAGCAGACGCTACGAACAGGAAATAAGGACACGAGTAACGGATATATTTTTGTCTAAAGACAAAATTTTATTTTGTAAACAGGTCAATTCTTCGAAGAAGAATTAACTCTACCATTGCTCGTGTCTCCATAAGCAATACCCAAAACTCTTAAACTGACAGCATTGAGCGAGACGCTACAAACAGGGATTTTTAATTATTCCTAATCCACTACAACCATTCCAATTTCATAAAGTTGTTTCTTTATTCTGCTTTTTGACTTGTTAGCCGAACTTTCAATAAGCCAAATAATTTCTTTCGCTTGGTCTGCTATATTCTCTAATGTAATTTTTTGAGCCGTAGAAACAAAATCTTTCACAAAAAAATCGGTCAATTTTGTTGCTTTTTCAATGGTATGAGAAATGGCAGCGTGAGGAATAGTCTCCAAATTCTGAATTACTTCTTCTACATTTGGTTTCAAAAGAAAAGAAACAGGTAATTTATAAAGACTTACATTTTCGTTTTCCTCTTTCAAAAAAACACAAAAAGGGTTCTGTTTTCCTTCCGATGCAATTTTATTAAAATCTTTTCTTGCTTCTTCAAAAGTTTCTCTATCAAAGAAAATCGCTACTCTTTCTTTTTTGTGATAAGTAGCATCTAAAATTTCAGTTTCTAATTGTTTGAATAATTTCCTAAAAAAATACGGTCTTTTTGCTGTATGAACTCTACAATTCAACGATTGATAAACTAGATACGTCATAAAATCGGTAGGCGAAAAACCAATTTCGGCAGCCTGTTCGAAAAATAAGCGAAGTAGGCGACATACCAGGTAACGTATTAATATCAATGATTTCAATTTTGTTATCAGTCGTATAAAAACCGTCAATTCTTGCACAGGCATCAAACTTAAAAGTCTGGAAAATAGCTTTACATTTTTCCTGAATTTTCAGTATTTCCTCTGTTGGAATATCTATCGGAATCCGTTTTTGGCTTGCATTGGGTAAATATTTTGCTTCAAAATCATAAACTTGTGCGCTCGTAATTATCTCTGTTGGAGGAAGTGCAATCGCTTCTAAATTTTCATTCTGAATTATGCCACACGAAAACTCCTTTCCAGATAAATGTTGCTCAAACAAGACCATATCTTCACTTTCAAAGGAAAATAAAGTTGCATCTTCATCAGAATACGAAAAAAAATCGTTTAGTTTTGCGATTAATTTAATGGGAGAATAAATAATTTGCTCACCCAAATTTCCAGCTAAAAGCGAGTTATCTTCAAAAATTACAGGCAAACCAATTCCTTTTTCTAAGCTCATTAGTCCATTTATGTATTCTTTTCTTTGTGGTTCTGTAAGTTCTGTCCATTCGTTTTTAGAAATCTGACGAGCAAAAAGAGAAGTATTTACAGCCTTTATAAATGTATCCAAATCATCTATTTTCAAAATTGAAACGCCAATAGAAGAACCTTGATAAGGAGCTTTTATGACAATCGGTAAGCCTAATTTTGACTTTAGCATTTCAAAAATCTTATCTCTATCACAACTTTTCCAATCATCTTTTCGCATCATGTGATACTTCCTGTTTCCATTTGCATCTACCAAATTCAGTTTCTCATTCACAACTTGCTGCAAATGCTTATCGATAGCAAAAGAAGACGGAAAAATTCCACAACCAGAATACGGAATCTGCAACCATTCGAAAAGTCCTTGCAACATGCCATCTTCTGCAAACGTTCCGTGTACCATCAAAAGAGCAAAATCGATATGTTCGGATAGGCTTTCAGTAGGAATTTGTGTTCCCACTTGTTCCATTAATTTCCTGTGTTTTTCGATAGTCAAGTCTTCAAGTGTTTCGATATAAACAGGCGAAAACTCATCGTACTCTTCTGGAATAAACTGTTGAGGAGGATAAAAATGGGATATAGCTTTATTCTCAAACTGAACAGGATTAATTTTAATGAATTTTCCTAAGCTATCCACCAAAATATAAACAGGCTCAAAAAGCGAACGGTTGAGGGTTTGGGAAACTGTCTTTGCTCCTGAAAATGAAATCTCACGTTCACGAGAAATTCCACCGAAAAATACACCTATCTTTATCATACGTAGCGTTTTTTTATTGAGAATGTTTTTTGTGTATAGAAATTATACTGGAACTACAAAAATTATAAGACAAATATAAATTAATTACGATACTATTTTATCAAAAAATGCAATTAATTTTCTTCTTCCAAATCTTGAGTAGTTTCAATCTGTTTGGCTTCTTTTTCTGCTTCTAATTCTTCTATTACGGTACGCAGTTTTTTCTCATTTTCTTCAGCTTCTTGTAGCATTTTACTGATTAGTTTTTCCTTGCGTTCCATTTCTTCTTGTGTAGCTTGAAGCTCTTCCACATTTTGTCGCATTTCTTCCTCTTGTGCCGAAACTGCCTCACGTTGCATTTGAGATTCCTGTAAAAGATTGCGAGTACGAGTGGTATTCAAAACGGAAATGATGGAAGAAGTAATATTTTCACATACTTTTTCGACAAAATCTATTTCGTGTTTTTTGAGCGTTCTAAAAGCTGCAAGCTCCAAAATACCGATACTTTCTTCTGAAATTTTGAGAGGAACGAATAATAACGAAACAGGTTTTGCACTACCCAAAGCCGAACCAATATGCAGGTAATCATTAGGGAGGTTTTCCAAATAAAGCGTTCTGTTTTCTTGAAATGTTTCGCCAATAAGTCCTTCTCCTATCTGAATTGTATTTGTTCTATTTTTGTGAGAATCATAAGCAAACCACGCCTTTAATTCTAGTTCTTTTTTTGAATGAATAGTTTGATTGAGAAGATATAAACTAGCTTGAGAAACGTTCAAATATTTTACTAATTCACTCGTGAAAATCTGTGTCAGCTCATCAATATCTTCATTAAAATCTCTTAATATTTTGGCAAAATGTGCTTCTCCACTAACTGCCCAATTGAGTTGTTCATCTTTTAGAGCAATCATTTTCAAACTGTCACGCATATTTATAAATGCCCTTCCAACTTCTCCATTTTCATTAAAAGGAATTATTTTAGTATCAAATCGTTCTTCTCCTACATCTTTAGCAAAAACTTTCAAGCGTTCCATATCGTGCGCCAAGTGATTCAGAGCCGTTTCTATTGGTGTAATTTCATCGTGTTCGATAGTTTTTATCTGATTAGACAAATTTCCTTTTGCAATCTGACGAAGCGCATGTTTGATAACGTGAAGACGAAGTAATAATTTGCGATTAATGGAATACGCAATCCAAACACAAATAAGGGTAAGAATAATAAACCAAGCAGGCAAAACAATTACCCAAAGATTTTGAGTATGAAAACCGATAGTCTGTCTTTGCTCTATCAATTTCTTCATTCTGGATATTGATGATAAGCTCCAAAACGGCACGCACATCATCGGTCAAAAGTTCTAATTGATCGACTTGTCGTACTCTTTCTGTTTTTGAGTCTTCCTTTAAGTCGGCATTACGAGCAAAATATTTTTGTTCTACATTGTTCTGCTCTTTTCTCAACCGATTTGCTTTCGTTCTTACATCATAAACAAGTGAAATAACGGCTTCATTGCGCCATTGATCGGTATAATTGCTCAATGCAGAAAGCGCAACATCACAATCTTTCCAAACACTCTCTCGTTCGGCTCTATATTCTTCTTCGCTTGTTGCTAGATAAATCGCTGTCAAACTGGTACTGCTACTGATACAATCTTCAATTACTTTCGAATAATATTGAGTAGGAGCAGTATTTTCTATAATATGATTATATTGAGAAATTACTTGACTATTAATATACCACCATGTTCCGACAAGTGTAAGAACTGCCAGAATACCTATTAAAGTAATGCCCATCGTGATTCTGCCACGAAAATTTTGTGGAGATAAATAGAGCCAAATAATGCTTTGTTTTTTCTTTTTTGCCATCAAAAAATTTCTTTGCGTTTCGTCTTACTTGTATGCGAATTTCGGTTGTTTTTCTGTTTTTAGAAAATATAGGGTAAGATACTTTTTTTTATTGAATTATGAATGTATTTTTTTGAGAAATTGTTAGATTCAATGTTTATAACCAAAAAAAACGGAGTTAATAGGATTTTAATAAAAGACCCTTTAATTTCTCCATTGTTTTATTATAGCTTATCTAATAATGACTTGATTTGAACTTTTATTAAATCATAATTGTAAAATCTTGTAGAACTTGTTATATAAAATTATACAATTATGAAAATTGCTTTGTTTGCCGACCTTCACGGAAGAATTTTGCTCGCCTTCAAACTCATTGAAAGGCTAGAACGAGAACGAAATATCAAAATAGACCTAATTCTTCAATGTGGAGACTTAGGAGCTTTTCCTGACCCTACCAATTTGGATAAAGCTACATTACGCCACGCAAGAAGAGAACCTTCCGAACTCGGTTTTTATCATCATTTTATCAAAAAAAACAAGAAAATAGAACAGATTTTGGATAAAATAGAAGCTACCATGTACGCTGTACGAGGAAATCATGAAGACCATGAGTTTTTAAATAAATTAGAAAAACAGTCAGATGAAGCTAGTTTTCCTATTGATGTGTATGGAAAAATTAGAGTTTGCAAAACAGGTCATTTACAAACATTTAAGAATGAAAAAGTAGAGTTAAATTGGGTAGGAATTGGGCGAACAGGCAGTCGGAAGTTCTCACAAAAAGATAAAGAACAATACATTCAACCTTATGAAATAGATGCTCTAAATAAACTTACTTCTTCAAAAAACAAAAAGCAAATTGATTTACTTATCTCTCACGATAGTGCTTTACATTTCACTACTAAAGATTTTGGAATGCAGCAAATAAGAGATTTTCTTTTAAAAAAGAAACCCTTTTATCACTTTTTTGGACATACAGGACAACCGTTTTCAGTTGTAGAAGATGATAATGGCTTTACACAATCTTGTAAAATCAAGGAATTAGAGTTTGAAAACAATGGTTCACTTGCCAAAAACTCATTTGTAGTTTTGGAGTATAAAGGAAGTTCAGATTTCAACTTAGAAATTATTTCAGATAAATGGATTAACGAATATACCAGTTATAGCTGGGAGCATTTATAATTTGAATAAACTTTATTAATCAAAACTTATTAGTGAGTAAATAATTACTAAATTAGGCAAAGATAATTTTACGTATTTTATTTTTCTATTTTTTTCTATTCTATGAAATTTTTTCAATCTCTTACTTTTTCAAGTTTGTGTTTTTATTTGCTTAATGGATTGCTTTTCAGTCTTCTATTTCTAAGTATTTCTTGTACGCCCGAAAAAATGGAAAAACCTCCTGAAAGTTTAGAAAAATTCATCAAACGGAACGTTTTTCATTCAGACACAACGCTTCAAAACATTTATGATGCAGCCAATAGAAGAGATTCCAAAATGGTGGCTAGTTATTTTTCTAATCCAGAAGAACAGTATAGAAAACATGCAGCTCTGACTTTTGCTTCCTTACAAGATAGTAGTTTTTTGATTCCTTTATCAGAATTATTAAACGATCAAAAACCCTCTGTTCGTTTAGCTGCTGCAACGGCAATCGGTCAGTTTTGGGCTACTTCTAGTGAAGATTTATTGATAGAAAAAGTAACTCACATGCAAGAAAAGGGAAATGAAAAAAATTATGATGTAAATGTTCAGCAGCGACTTTTAGAGGCGATTGGAAAAAGTGCGACACAAAAAGGACTTCAATTTTTAGCTTTAAAAAACTATGAAAATGATACGTTGAGAGTTGGTCAAGCTATCGGAATTTATCGTGCAGCCACAAAACCAAAAGTAAACGAACGAGTAGTTTCAGATTCGGCTGCTCTTTTGATGCTTGATTTTCTGACTCCTCCTAAGCAAAATTACCACGTTCGTTTGATGGCTTCGGCTTATTTTGCTCGTCTTTCTGACAAAGTCATTCCTCAATTAGCAGAAGATTCTATTCAAATAAATAAAAGAAATTATTTCTTTGAAACCTTAAAAAATAAAGCTAATAATGATACACAGCTTTTTGTTCGTTCGAATACTACACAAGCTTTAGGGGCAATAAAGACGAAAGAATGTGAAGAGTTTTTGATTAAGATATTGGACAAAAAGAGTGAAAATTATTTAGTCAAAATATCGGCTATTCGTGCGCTTTCGAAGTTTGATGAGTCGCCAAGAATAAAGAAAGCTATTGGAAATTATATCAATGCCAAAAATCCAAACCTTCAACTTGTAGCTTCCCAAACGCTCAAAGAATTGGCTCGCCTTCCAGATTACAATCTTTATTTGCAATGGGCAGAAGCTGCAACGAATTATAGAACTCGAGCAAATCTTTTGGCAGGTGCAATCAAGACAGAAAGAACAGAAAATACAGCTTCTCAAAGAACAGTTTTATTGTTAGATTCTTCGGAAAATGTGTATGAAAAAATGGCATTATTACAAGCCCTTTCCGAAAACACAAAAAATATAGATTTGATTTTAGATACCTTAAAAACTACTCAAAATCATCTTTTGCGAACGGCTGCGACAGAAGCACTTTTGAATATTTCTACTACTTTTTTATCAAAAAATCCAAAACCAAAGTTCAATAGAAGTGAAAAAGAATTATTTAAGAATATTACTAACGGATTCGAATTTGCTATCCAATCTGGCGATGTAGGAGCAATGGCATTAGCTGCAAACGGACTTTCAGATGAGAACTTAAAAAATGGTTTTTATAGATACAATCACAATAAATTAGTAAATTTATTAAAAGATTCTAGAAAAAAATTGACCTTACCAAAGCAAATAGAAACCTATCAAGAAATCAGTAAGACAATAGAGTTTTATACTGGAAAAACTGAAAAAAAATTACCACTTTTACCAACACAAGAAATTGATTGGAAACTCATAAACACGCTAGATGCAAGAAATTCGGTTACTTTACAGACAAATAAAGGAGAAATAATGGTTTCCTTATTTACCGAAGAAGCTCCTGCAACAGTTGCGAGTTTTATTAATTTGGCTGGAACAGGATTTTTTGATCAAAAGAAATTTCATAGAATTGTGCCTAATTTTGTTGTGCAAGGTGGCGACCCACGAGGCGACGGTTGGGGAAGTATAGATTATACCATTCGCTCCGAATTTTCTACTTTTTATTACGACGATGAAGGGTATTTGGGAATGGCTTCGGTTGGAAAAGATACCGAAAGTTGTCAGTTTTTTATTACTCATTCGCCTACACCACATTTAGACGGACGTTATACCATTTTTGGAAAAGTAATAAATGGAATGGATATCGTACACAAATTAGAAGTAGGAGATTATATTGAGTTGGTTAGTTTTTAAATTAAAGAAAATGATAAAAAATTCATTTTAATATATCAATTTGATTCATCAAATTTGAAAATAGAAAACAAAAAAAATGACTTTAGAAGAATATATATTAAATATCAATCAGCGTTTTGTGTTAGGAAATTTTACCGAACATACGTTTAGAGCAGATTTACAAACACTTTTAGAAAGCATTGTTCCGAAGATTGCAGCGACAAACGAACCAAAACGTATTGCTTGTGGTGCGCCAGATTTTGTATTGACTCAAAAAAACCATAATAATATTCCGATAGGATTTATTGAAGCCAAAAATATTAATGATTCTGATTTAGAAGGTAAAAAGAAAACAGGCAATAAAGCTCAATTTGACAGATACAAAACTTCTCTTGATAATATTGCTTTTACGGATTATTTGAAATTTTACTTCTATGAAAATCAAAAACTCATCAAGATAATTGAAATTGGTAAACTAGAAAATGGAGAGATAAAACCAATTAGAGAAAATTTTGAGAGTTTCGAAAAGACAGATAAAACATTTTTGCAATTACGAAGGACAAACCATAAAAAGTCCAAAAAAATTAGCCGAAATGATGGCTGCAAAGGCGCAACTTTTAGCCGATGTTATCGAAAAGTCACTTGATGAAGACGAAAAACAGAACGTTCATTCTTCTATAAAAGAGCAGTTTCAAGCCTTCAAACAAATACTAATAAAAGATATTTCTCATAAAAATTTTGCTGATGTTTATGCTCAAACTATTGCGTATGGAATGTTTGCAGCACGTTTGCATGATGATTCTCCAAATACTTTTACACGAAAAAAAGCAGCCGAATTAATTCCAAAATCAAATCCATTTTTGCGTAAATTATTTCAATATATTGCAGGTTTTGATTTGGACGAGCGTTTGGTTTGGATTGTAGATAGTCTTTCCGATATTTTTGTGTATGCAAATGTAGAAGTGATTTTGAAAGAATATGGAAGAGCGACACAGAGTGAAGATGCACTCATTCATTTTTATGAAACCTTTTTGGCAGAATACGACCCAAAACTTAGAAAAACGAGAGGTGTTTGGTACACTCCAAAACCAGTAGTAAATTTTATAGTTCGTGCCGTTGATGAAATCTTAAAAACAGAATTTGATTTACAAAAAGGATTAACAGACAGCAGCAAAACCAAAGTAAAAGCAAGCGAAAGAGTAAACAATGAAAATGTTTTGGTAGAAAAGGAAGTTCATAAAGTACAAATTCTTGATCCAGCTACAGGAACAGGAACATTTTTAGCCGAAACGATAGAATTTATTTACAAACAATTTGAAAACCAAACAGGAATTTGGAATTCGTATGTAGAAAATGACCTTTTGCCTCGTCTTAATGGTTTCGAACTTTTGATGGCTTCTTATGCAATGGCTCATTTAAAGCTAGATTTTCTACTCAAAGAAACAGGATTTAAACCTTCTACGAAGTCAAATCCACAAGAGCGTTTTCGTATTTTTCTGACTAATTCTTTAGAAGAAGGAAGTACAGAACTGGAAAGTAGTTTTGCAAGTTGGTTGAGTAGCGAAGCAAATGAGGCGAACAAAATTAAGAAAAATACGCCTGTAATGGTTGTTATGGGTAATCCTCCCTATGCAGTCAGTAGTTCGAACAAAAGTGATTGGATTCAGAATTTGATTACTGATTACAAGAAAAATCTAAAAGAAAAAAATATTCAACCTCTTTCTGATGATTATATTAAGTTTATTCGTTTTGGACAACATTTTATAGACAGAAATCAGAGTGGCGTTTTGGCTTACATTTCAAACAATAGTTTTTTAGATGGAATTATTCATAGGCAGATGCGAAAACATTTGTTAGAAAGTTTTGATAAAATTTATATTTTAGATTTGCACGGAAATGCAAAAAAGAAAGAAACTTCAGTAGACGGAACAGCAGACCAAAATGTTTTTGATATAATGCAAGGTGTTTCAATAAATATTTTTGTGAAAACAGAAGCAACAAATGAGGATAGTAACAAGAATGAAAAAAAGGATAAAAAATTAGCTACCGTTTTTCATTACGATTTGCAAGGAAAGCGAGAGTTTAAATTTGACTTTTTGCAGAAAAATAGTTTGAAATCTGTAAAATGGAAAAAACTAAAAACACTTTCTCCAAATTATTTCTTTGTTCCGAAAGATTTTGAAGGAATAAAAAAATATAGTGAAGGATTTAAGATAAATGAATTATTTCCTGTTCATGGAATGGGAATTACTACGGCCAATGATGCTGAATTGATAGCATTCGATAGAGAAATATTGGAAAAAAGAAATGAATTAAACAGAAGCAAAATTGAAAAAATACTTTATCGTTTGTTTGATGTTCGTTATATTAATTATGATTTGAATAAAGTAGAAAGAAGTAGAGAAAGTTTGATGACAAATTTTATAGAAAATTCGAATGTAGGATTGTTGAGTTTAAAGGGTGTACGTAATGATTTGACAAGCAAATTTTTTATTACAAATCTTATTACTGATAAATCAGCTGTTTCTACTTTGGATAATAGCTATGTTTTTCCACTTTATATTTATCCAAATCGTCAGCGTTTGTTTCGTCCCTTAACAAAAGAAAAAAAAGAAGAACTCAAAATCCGTTTGCAACAAGCAAAATTCCATTATAATCAAGTTAGAAACTTTTTCAATAAGAAAGTATTGCCATTTTATAATTCTATAGATGCAGATGAAAATAATGCAATCTTTTTTGAAGAACATTGAAGTTCGTATGAAGAAGCAAAAGCAACGGTAGAACAAATTCAGAGTCAGTTGGAAGAACAAAAGTCACAAACTCTTTCGTTTGGGTTGGATTATGAAAGAGTTCCCAATCTAAAAAAAGAAATAATAACTCAAATTTCTCAAAAGTTGGGTTTAGAATTCAAAACAGAAAAACAAAATAATACAACTACTTTTGCACCGATAGATATTTTGGATTATATCTACGCTGTTCTTCATTCTCCAAAATACAGAGAAAAGTATAAGGAGTTTTTGAAGATAGATTTTCCCAGAATTCCTTTTCCTAAAAATAATGATACAGAGGCGTTTTGGGAACTAGTCAATTTGGGAAGTAAAATAAGAAAAATTCATTTACTGGAAAGTGATATAGTAAATAATTTTATTACTTCTTATTTGGTAGAAGGCAAAAGTGAAAATGATAACAATGACAATGAAGTAGAAAAACCTAGATTCGTTCTCAATAAAAAACTACAAATTGGTAAAGTTTTCATTAATGAAACTCAATATTTTGATAACATTCCTGTTACGGCTTGGGAGTTTTATATTGGAGGTTATCAGCCTGCTCAAAAATGGCTTAAAGACAGAAAAGGTAGAAAATTATCGTTTGAAGAAATTAATCATTATCAAAAAATAATTGTTGCTTTGATAGAAACAGATAGACTAATGAAAGAAATTGATGAGATTTTGATTTAACTTAACGCACAAAAAAAGCAATTACAAAACTGTAATTGCTTTTTCATTTGTATAACAGACTTCCTAGTCTCTTCGTAGAATAATGCAACAGGCAGAGATGCTCATTTTACATTTTATACTAATTGCTCCAAAGCAATTTCAAAAGAAGTTTCTACTAATCCTGTTTTACTTTGATTTCTTGTGTATGTTTTCTTCAGCGCATTTTTGATAATATTCGAAGTATCTTCAAAAATTCCTTCGTCAGACATATCTACATCATCGTTGCTCATTAGGTAAGCAAAAACTCTAGCCATTCCACAATTGGCGATAAAATCTGGAATAACGGCTACATTTTTATCTACATAATCCAATGTTTTGCCTAAGAAAATTTCAGGGTCTGCAAAAGGAACATTTGCACCACACGAAACTACTTCTAACCCTCCTTTTATCATTCTTTCGATTTGAGATTGTTGAACCAATCTTGATGCAGCAGCAGGAATAAATATTTCTACACCAAAATCCCATATTTTTTGTTCTGCTTCTTCAAAAGAAAGCATATTTTCAGCATGTAATTGATTTCCTTTTTTGTCTAAGAATAACTGTACGATTTCTTCGTGAGAAAATCCTTCTTCTTTTAATAATGCGCCTTCTTTGTCTAGAATACCAACAATTTTTACTCCTTTTTGAGATAAATAAAAGGCTGCTGCACTCGCTACATTTCCCCAACCTTGAATAATTGCTCGTTTTCCTTGATAATCTGTTTCTCCATTTGCCCAAATATCATAAAAATGAAAAACGCCACACGCCACACCATAGCCTGTAATCATGTCTGCAACCGTATATTTTCTTATGAGTTGAGGTGTATATTTTTCATCTTCCAACACTTTGATAACTCCATAACGAAGCTGACCAATACGATTAATTTTTTGTGGTTCTGTAGGTTGAAAGTGTCCTGTAAAAACGCCTTCTTGTGGATGCCAAATTCCACAATCTTCTGTAATCGGAATTACTTCATGGATTTCATCAACATTCAAATCTCCACCTGTTCCATAATAATTTTTCAAAAGTGGTGCGACAGCTTTGTACCAACGTTGCAAAACTTCACCTTTACGCAAATCTTTTGGGTCAAAGTTTATTCCTGATTTTGCGCCACCGATTGCAATGCCCGAAACCGTAAATTTGACTTCCATTGTTTTGGCAAGTGATTCTACTTCACGCTTATCCAAACCCACTCGCATACGTGTTCCTCCACCTGCTGCACCTCCACGAAGAGAATTAATGACTACCCAGCCGACAGCTTCTGTCTGCGAATCGTGCCATTCGAAAACTATTTCTGGATGTTTATTTTCAAATTTTTCTAGTAATGCTCTCATAAATTTTGTTTGTGTGTAAATTGAAAAAATCTTTTATTAGTCTTTTGCTTAATAGATTTTCAAAAATACGAATTTTAAAGAGAAAGAAAATAGGAAATCTATTATAAATAAACTAGGATCATTAAATTTTGGAAAAAACACAACTCTATTATTGTTGATGTCTTTACAAACAAGACAAACTGACCAAAATTTCAGCCTCGTACTTCAGGACAAGCATCACGAATTAGTGGAATTAGTCCTTCTGATATTTCTGTTTTGATGGTTTATTTGAATAGGTAATATGTGTTTGTCGTCGGTGGGGACACCGACAACGGCTAGGATAGTTTTTGAAAACTTTGTAAGTAGTTTTTCGGTAATCCGAAACAACTCTGACAATAGTTTAGAAATAGCAAAAGCCTATTAGATTTGCATAATCTGATAGGCTTTTATTTTTGCAAAAACTCAATTACCTTTTCTTTATAGGAATTTCCGATAGGAACTTCTATTTTTTCTATTTCTATATCTTGCATCGTAAAAGCTGTTATTTGATTTGTATTCACAATATAAGAGCGATGTACTCTGATAAAATAAGTAGGCAAAAGGGTTTCTAAATCGCTTATTTTGAGTTTTGTAACATGTCTGTGTTTTTTAATATAAATTCCTACGTAATCTTTCAAGCTCTCTATATAGTCTATTTCTTCAAAGTTTATTTTCAAATGTTTTTTGTTTACGTTGATAAAAAAATAATGATTTTTATCTTCTTTTTCTACTGGCTTTATTTGTTCTGATTTCAAAACTATATTTTTCTTAGAGAAGTATATATCCATAGATTTCAAAAAACGTTCAATAGTAATTGGCTTTAAAAGATAATCTACTACTTCAAGTTCGTAACTCTCTACGGCATAATTACGATAGGCTGTTGTAAAAATAATACTTGGTGGATTTTTGAGTGATTTGGCAAACTTCACTCCGTCCAAAACAGGCATTTGAATATCCAAAAATATCAAATCAATTTTTTCTCTCTTTAATACTTCAAAGGCAGTGATTGCATTTGTACAAGTAGCCATCAAATTCAAGGATTCAAAATTACCAATGTGTCGCTCTAAAAGTTGAGCTGCTAATGGTTCGTCCTCTACTATCATACAATTTATTTTTTGAGTACTATTCATATTTTCAGATTGATAAATTGACTTTATAACTTGTTTCTTTATTACTTACTTCCCACTGATAATTATTCGGATACATCAAATCCAACTGTTGAATAATATTCTTGATGCCTATTCCTTCTTTATGTCCTTCCAAATTTTCTTGTTCTGTATTTGGTTTGGTATTAAATACTTCAAAAAATAATTTTCCTTCTTTTGTAGTAACAGAGATTCTAATGATAGCTTTCTCAATCATTCCACTTGCTCCATGTTTAAAAGCATTTTCTACTATCGAAATAAGTAACAAAGGAGGCACTAGTGTTTGATAATCATCTATAAAAGTGTGTAATTCTACCAAAATTCTATCTCCATAGCGTAGTTTTTCTAGTTCAATATAATTTTCAATTAGTTGCATTTCTTTTTCTACTGCCACTCGGTCTGCTTTACATTGATACAAAATATAATCTAACATATCAGAAAGTTTGGCTACTACATCAGGTGCTTTTTCCGAACCAGTAAGTGTCAGCATATAGAGATTATTGAGCGTATTAAACAAAAAATGGGGATGAATTTGTGCTTTCAAGAAATTGAGTTCGGCAACCGTTTTTTGTTTTTCAAGAAGTTGTATTTTACGCTTTTCCAAAATACTATCTCTAGACATTTTGAAGAACAAAAATACAATAGCAAATGAATAAGCTCTTCCTACATACAAGAAAACCGTCATTTCTATTTGTTTTATTATCTCAAAAAATGATTCTCGCTCCCCATTTGGATAGATAATTCGTTCGGCAATATGAATATTAAAATATTGATATAAAACCGAAAGAATAAAAATACTCAAAATTAGACTTCCAATAAATAAAATATATTTTCTATGAACAAGAAGTTTTGGAATTTGGTAATAAACTAAAAAATAAGTAGCCAAAATTTTGATAGGCAAACCAACCAGACGAAAAACAAAGGCTTCTTTTAGTTGTGTACTACTTTCGCTTGAAGTCAGAGGAGCTACAAGCAAAACAAAAATCCAAAATAAACTATGTCTCAAAATTTGATTGTCAATAAGTCGTTCTACAAAATCACTAAACTTTGTCATAGGTATTTTATTCATTTTTTTAACAATGAAATTTCAAAGTGAGATTTATAAAATCTAAAAATACAAAAAAGCACAATTCAACTACTATAAAAAAGATAAACAAAACTTTCCTACCCCTCAACATACATTTGCTAAAGATGAATTAATAAAAAACTACTTATTCTTTATAATCGATTAGGAATGACTTATTTGTTGGTCAGAATGTCTATTTGGACGATTTTAGAATAGTTGTCTTTGTTTGGTTCTTAGATTTGAAGCAGAAACTAAACCGTAATTCTTCACTTTAAATTTATGACTATGAAATATTTATTAATCCCTGCTTTATTATTTTGGCTTACTTCTTTTTCTTTTGCTCAGAATAATGACTCTAAACTTACCACACAAGACACCACTTTTACTTCTAAATCTGGAAAAGTTATAAATGCTATTCTAGGAAACTTAAAGGTAGCCGAAAATAGAGATAATCCAAATTCAGAAATTATTTCTATTGATTTTATACAGCTAAAAAGTGAAAATTCAAAACCTACTGTTCCTTTAGTTTATTTAGAAGGAGGTCCTGGTTCTAGTTGCACATGGCAAGCTGGTCATCCTTATTATTTAGAAAAATGGATAGAATTGTTGGCATATTCAGACGTGATTTTGCTAGATCAAAGAGGAACAGGACAAGGAGCTAGACGAGTAACACATATTGTAGATAAAGATGTAGATAAAAATATTTTTGTTGACAAAGCACTTCGTAATGACTATTTTTCTAAGTTAGAAGAAGATGCTCTAAAGTCTTTTAAAGAGAGAAAAGTGGATTTGAAAGGTTATACCACTCTTCAAAATGCACAAGATATTGAAGACTTGCGAACTGCTCTATCATATCCTAAATTTTCTTTGATGGGATTTAGTTACGGAACTCATTTGGCACAAACGTATATGAAATATTATGGTCAGAATGTAGAAAAAGCTATTCTAATAGGAACAGAAGGATTAAATCATACCAAGAAAATGCCTTTGAGTATGGACATTCAGTTCAAGAAAATCGCTTTATTGGCTGCTAATGATTCTACTATAAATCAAGAAATTCCTAATTTGATGAAACTTTACAAAAAAGTCATAGAAAAACTAGATAAAAATCCAGTAGAATTAGAAATTTTGTCGCCTCTTACAAGAGAACCAATGAAGATAAAAATGAATGCTTATTCGCTCAATATGATGCTGCGTTTTGACTTAGGTGATGCAAGTGATATTCCTGTTTTTCCTAGATTACTTTATACTATTGATAAAGGAGATTACAGTATTTTGAAATGGTTTGTTCAAAAAAGAATTGGAATGTTTTATGGAATAAATGGAATGAGTATGATTATGGACAATGCATCTGGCGCAACCAAATACAGAAACAACCAAATAGAATATGAACTAAAGAATAGTTTGTTTGCTACTGTTTTTGAGGAAACTAGTAGCAATAATGAAATGAATATCGATTTAGGAGATGATTTTAGAAGTCCTTTTGCAAGTAATATTCCTACGCTTTTTATGAGTGGAACATTAGATTTTAATACGCCACCTTACCAAGCAGAAGAAGTACGCTGGGGATTTTCTAGTAGTGAACATATTATCATAAAAAATGCAGGACATGAGCAAATTCGTTATCATCCAAAGGCTAGTTTGGCAATGCTTTCATTTTTGAAAGGAAAAAAAATAGAAGATACGGATTTAGGATATCCAGCTATAAAATTTGTCCCATTAGAAGGAAATAATTTAGATATTTCTCATCCTTCTATCAAAGAATAATTGTGGTTGTCTGACAATTTTTGTGGAGATGGTAAAAATCGTTGGTAAGGATACCAACAATGGCTATTTTTTATTTACCAAACGTTATTTTTGCCGTTGTCCTTACCGACGACTTCCACAAAAATTGTTAGAAAACCATAACTGTTTTTTTGTGTTTTTATTTTACTTATCGCTCATAAAAAAATACCGTTGCTCGTGTCCCCATGAGCGACTACATAAAAACTTATTTCTCTGCCACAATTACAATATTCCACGCCAAACGATTTATCAAAGGAATTTTCAATAAAAAGTTATCCAAAGCAGAAAGAGGTTTGAACCACCAGCCGATTGTTTTTTCATTTTCTTTATAAATACGTTTCCAATACCTAACTTTATTCGGATTGTATCTTTTTATAAAATAATAATACAAAAACAAAACGAGCGTAGAGAGCCAAAACTCTTTATGATGAACGTTTGAAAAAGTAGCTTCATATTTTTTTAGAATATCAAAACCTAGAGGCATTTCATCAATCGTTCTGACTTCCATTGCCATTTTGCGATATACATTAATGACAGGATTGTATTTTATGGGGTCCCACGTATAAAGTTTTCCCCCTTTTCTCAAAAACTGATGAATGTTTTCTAACCAAATTGTATGCTCCGATTCTGGAACGTGGTGCATTAGATTTGCACAATAAACAACATCAAAATAATCTTTTTCAAAAATCATTTTTTCGGCTGGAGAAATAACCACATTAATCTTCACATTATATCTAGCAGCTAATTCTTTTGCCAGCTCACCCATCTGTGGAGAAATATCTGTATAAGTAACCTCTGCACCTTGCATCGCAAAATAAACCGAACTTTCACCCAAACCTGCACCTACATCAAGAATTTTTTTGCCTTCAAGATTTCCCATTTCTTTAATCATATACCGATTTTCAATGGCACAAAGTCCTTCAAAAAGTGCTACTACATCTATTTCTGCAAGGTCTTCAGAAGTTGCCCAATCGTCATGAAAATCGGCTTCTCGTTTGTGAAGATCTTCATGGTGCTTTGATTTGTCTTGTTTTTCTAATTCTGTATTGCTAATTGCCATTATAGTTGAAAAAAAATCCTCAACGACGGCTTTAGCCTCGTTGACGGTTAGAGAATATTTTTTATTGAAATAAAACTTTACACAAAAATACGGAATTATAATTAAATCACCTTTACAAAAAAATCCTTCAACTCATAGATTAGAATTGAAGGATTTTTGATAATACTATTTTAGCTAATTAGTTTACTCTGTGCATCCATAACCATCCATCAGGAGAGAAAGCAGAACGAACAGAAGATTTACTGTATCTGATAGCTTTTCCAGAAGTTGAGCCACCACTATAACCAGAACTGTAAGCTACTCCGTCCCATACACCATAAGGATCGTGTGCATAATAATAGTTTGCATCGTATCCTATAAATACAAGTACGTGACCAAAACTTGTCGTGTAACCATGTGCAATAACTGGTTTTCCTTGGTCTAAAAGTGCTTCCATTTGGCTAAGCGTTCCTGATTGTGTTCCTGTTATTCTTACACTTAATCCTGCACGTTGCGCTTCATAATTAAACACAGATTGAAGACCTGGTACAGTTTGAGCTGCATTTTTGCCGTGTCTTCCAGTAATATTATCAGGCGAAGTACCTGCTCCATAATATCCCAAAACCATAGCAATAGAAGTGTTTTGACAAGACTGATATGGATAAAGTGTGTTGTTTAACTGAAAATAATAAGGCACACCTTGAATAATAGGACTAGTACTAACAGGAGTACTTGAACGAACATCAATAGTTTGGTTACGAGCTTTTACTAAAATAGAACCATAATAACCTTCTACACGAAGAACTCTAGCTATTCCAGCCGTATTTACAGTCGCTGTAAAAGAATACGAACCATTGCTAGGTGTAGCTGTTCCCAAAGGATAACCATCTAAAAAGAATTTTAGAGAAGTAACATTTGATGTTGTTCCAGAAAATACAATAGGTGTTCCTGTATAGACTGGGTTTTGATAATTCAATGAGAAATCGCCAGTCGGAACAGGAGTAACATTAGGATTTACAACATACGAATTTGTATAAGTAAGACTGCTATTGATTCTCTTTAAAGCACAATACATAATGGCAGTAGCTTCGGCACGAGTAATTTCTTCAGTAGAAGAAAATTCCATTTTGTTAGAATAATTAACTACTAATTTGTTAGCGAGTGCATTGGCTACATCTTGTCTTGCCCACGTTACAATACCAGCGTGGTCTGTAAAGAAAGTAGCCAAATTATTAGTATTACCACCAGACACGTTGAAGCCATTTGATAAAGAAATCGTTGCTTGAAGTTTATTAATGTTTTGATTTGGCATAAATGTTCCATCAGGATAACCTGACAAAAATCCTGCTCGTGCAGCTTGTAAAATATTGCTTTCTGCCCAATGTCCACTAATATCAGAAAAATTTAGGTTTGCATGTTCTGGTCTAGGAGAAGGATTCAAGCAGCCAACAATCATAGAAGCAAATTGCGCTCTACTCATTTTATTATTCGGCTTGAATGTTCCATCAGGAAAACCTGACATATATCCGTTCGAAACCATATAATTGATTTCTGTTTCTGCCCAATTTCCAGCTACATCAGGCATTACCGACATGGCGTTGTCTGAAGTTGGTGTGTTCGAGCTTTTCTTTTTAGAATGATTTTGTGTTGTTGTCGATAGATTTTCTGTTAAGATATTGTCTGGAGTACAGCTTCCAAACATAAATAATACAATAGCGACAAGAAATAAATTGAATGTTTTCATACGTAAACGAGAATAAGAATGAATAGAGAAATCTCTTTTTTTCATTCTAATAAAATTAAATTTTATAAAAAGGGGATTAATAATTTTTCGGATATTACTCCGATAAAAGCGACAAATAGGTTTTAGTTTGCTCTGTTACTACTCTTAAAATAGATTTATTTAGATTTATTTATAGTATTGTAATAATCGAACAGTTTATTATATCACTTTGATAAGACAAATTTAGTAAACTTTATTTACAATTAAAAAGAGTATTTTAAAAAAATTCTAGCATAATTTTGTAAACATTTGATAATCAACCACTTATATAAGATAAAAAAGTTAATTAAATTAACTAACTAGCTTTTTATTTCTAAAAACAAGTGTAAATAAGTTATTTTGATTGATAGAGATATATAAAATGGCAGCAGAAAATCTGTGTTCTAATTTGGATAAAATTATCAAATGAAGAACAAATTAACTTTTCGAAGAACAGGTAATTAATAGGTATCGATAATAAATTGAATAAAATTGCACAAAAAATCCTTCAAACTCATTTTTAGTAAAATAAAGATTGAAGGATTTTTAAAACTATACTTCGCACACTAAAATGCTTCACACACTAAAGTGTATGCTACAGAAATAAATTACAGTTTTACCAAACGAAGTGTCTTTGTTCCTTCATTTGTAGAAATACGGACAATATATGTTCCTGCTTTTAAGCGAAGGTTAGAAAGTTCGAACTCTTGTTTTTGTGTTCCTGCATCTTTGTTTCCTTCATAAAGAATAGAAATTTCTTCTCCCAAAACGTTATACAAACGAATATTGACATCAGAAGATTCTTTCAAGGAATAAACAACATTCAAACGAGAATCTGAAATTGGATTTGGATATAATGATAGTTCACTAATCTGTTCCTCGTCTTCAAGATTTGTAGCAATTTTTGCCGAAATGTTTGAAATGTTTACTTCTGCATCACCTAAAGAAGACCAGTTATTAGCTGCATCTTTTACCAATGACTTGATTTTTGCAGCAGGCGAACCTGTTACTCGTACATCGTTCCAATCGGTTGAACCTACAAAAACAGTTTGACTTGTTCCACGAGATTTGAAAACTTTCAAATCATCAAAATCAACCGAAGCTCCATTTGTACGGAAAGACATATAACTTCCAGAAGTAAGTGGACTAGCATCTGTCCAATCCAAAACAGGAGTACCATTTTTGAAGACTTCTATTTTTCCAGAGTTAGTACTGTAAGCAATTTTGTAATCTGCCCAAGAATTATCCGTAGAAAGAGTTGCATCTGCACGGTTATAAAGAACATTATTAATCGTTTCGTAGATATACACTTTATTTGCATCGGTAGCAAACCAAATTAAATACGAATTTCCACGCTCTCTTTGTGTCTGCGAACTTGCCATAATGTGCATTCCAAAACGACGGTTTCCAGACGTATTATTTACTTTTGCAGCAAAATTATAGAGATAGGCATTTCCTTGTGTTTGAGAAAGTTCGGTCGACATAGCTGTATTTGAGTTCAAACTAGATTGTCTTAAACGTCCTTCTGAAGTTTCCCACCAAGTGCCTTCCCAATCATCTAAACCTTTTGTATAATCAGAATGGATAGACAAATCGCCAAAGTTATCATTATAGAAACCTTTGATTTTGTTTCCTCTCCATTCATTATTTACCGATTCCAAAACCTGATAAAAACGACGAACTACACCTACATTATCATCGTCTGTAAACGTAACTGTAAAATTATCAGTTGCAGAGTTTGGAGCTGTGATACTTGTCGTTGGAGGAGTTGTATCGCCTACTGGTGGTGGTGGAGGGGGTGGTGGAGCTGAACTTCCTGCTGTATATTTGTATCCTTGACGAGGTTGACCTACATCATCAAACGTTCCTAAAGTAGAAGAATTTCCACCTGCTGCACGCCACTCAAAATGCAAATGGTCGCCAGAAGAACGTCCTGTTGTTCCCTCTGTTCCCAAAACTGTTCCCTGATTTACAGATTGCCCAGAACTTACCCATACACTTTTCAAATGAGCATAATAAGTACGAGTTCCGTCAGAATGACGAATGATAACCAAATTGCCGTATGCACAATTACAATTTCCTGCCGAAGTTACTGTTCCTGCTGCTGCTGCTCGTAGTGTTTGGTCTGCATTATCTGGCGTATCGAAGTCGATTGCTGGATATCCATGTTGTCCAATTCCATCATAAATAGAAGACCTAGAACCTGTTGGAGAGTGAGAACCTGTAGGTGCAGGCGAACCGTGTCGTGAAACATAATAAGCTCGTCCAGAATCCCAAGGCAAAAGATAATTAACTGCCGAAACAGTATGTTCTTCTTTTGTTTGTTCAGGGGATATTTTATGAACTTTTATGTCTTTACCGTTATTTTTTTCAGTAATCCAACCCACTAACTGTAAAGGAGTTCCTTCTTTTTTGTAAGTAGATTTTTCTTTTTGTTGCTTAATATTATATATCCTAATTTCATCAGCATAACCGTGCAATAAATCCCTATCAGCTTCATTACTATTAAGGTATAAAAAATAATTCCTATCTGGAGAAATCATAGGAGTTGTGAAATAATTTTTTGAGATAGATAATTTACTCATCTGATTAGTTTTCAAATCATATTTCCATATTCCTTCATTATCCAAATCTGTATTGAATTTTAGCATTTCAAGATAGAAAACAGACTTATCAGCACTCCACGCAATAGGCTTAAACGAATAATTTTCTTGTGGCGTAGTTTTTTGATTTACCAATAAAACTTTTTTTCCTGAATTAGCATCGTAAAGCCAAACAGAAAACTCCGTTCCTATTTCAGTACGTTCCATATAAATCCACTTATTTGAATAAGGAGATTTAAGACCTTGAAAAAATACCCAGTCCTTTGGAGTAGATAAAGAGGGAGAAATATCGTTTGGAAAAAAGGCAAGTTTATCAGGTCTTACAAAATTTTCCTGTTCATATCTAAGATTATCGCCTATATTTTTAGTAGTATATTTTTTGATATTTGTATTCATCAAGTCGTTTCCATTGTAGAAAGCAATTTGAGCGTCTTGAGCAAAAACATTTCCTGCTATACTAATTCCGATTCCTAAAAGAAGGCTTCTAAAAGTAGTTGATAATTTCATATTATTTTAATTATTTTTTTGTAAAAGAGAATAAAATAAGAAGTCAATCTATCGCACTAGAAAAAAAGATAGTGTGAAAATAAATAGATTGACTTCTTAATTTTGCACACTAAATTGTATGCTACAAGAATAATTTACATTTTTAGAGCTTAACCAAACGAAGTGTTTTCGTTCCTTCATTTGTTGAAATTCTGACAATATATGTTCCTGCTTTTAAGCGAAGGTTAGAAAGTTCGAACTCTTGTTTTTGTGTTCCTGCATCTTTGTTTCCTTCATAAAGAATAGAAATTTCTTCTCCCAAAACGTTATACAAACGAATATTGACATCAGAAGATTCTTTCAAGGAATAAACAACATTCAAACGAGAATCTGAAATTGGATTTGGATATAATGATAGTTCACTAATCTGTTCCTCGTCTTCAAGATTTGTAGCAATTTTTGCCGAAATGTTTGAAATGTTTACTTCTGCATCACCTAAAGAAGACCAGTTATTAGCTGCATCTTTTACCAATGACTTGATTTTTGCAGCAGGCGAACCTGTTACTCGTACATCGTTCCAATCGGTCGAACCTACAAAAACAGTTTGACTTGTTCCACGAGATTTGAAAACTTTCAAATCATCAAAATCAACCGAAGCTCCATTTGTACGGAAAGACATATAACTTCCAGAAGTAAGTGGACTAGCATCTGTCCAATCCAAAACAGGAGTACCATTTTTGAAGACTTCTATTTTTCCAGAGTTAGTACTGTAAGCAATTTTGTAATCTGCCCAAGAATTATCCGTAGAAAGAGTTGCATCTGCACGGTTATAAAGAACATTATTAATCGTTTCGTAGATATACACTTTATTTGCATCGGTAGCAAACCAAATTAAATACGAATTTCCACGCTCTCTTTGTGTCTGCGAACTTGCCATAATGTGCATTCCAAAACGACGGTTTCCAGACGTATTATTTACTTTTGCAGCAAAATTATAGAGATAGGCATTTCCTTGTGTTTGAGAAAGTTCGGTCGACATAGCTGTATTTGAGTTCAAACTAGATTGTCTTAAACGTCCTTCTGAAGTTTCCCACCAAGTGCCTTCCCAATCATCTAAACCTTTTGTATAATCAGAATGGATAGACAAATCGCCAAAGTTATCATTATAGAAACCTTTGATTTTGTTTCCTCTCCATTCATTATTTACCGATTCCAAAACCTGATAAAAACGACGAACTACACCTACATTATCATCGTCTGTAAACGTAACTGTAAAATTATCAGTTGCAGAATTTGGAGCAGAAATACTTGTCGTTGGAGGAGTTGTATCGCCTACTGGTGGTGGTGGAGGGGGAGGAGTACCACTACCACAATCATTTTGAATCATAGAATTTACTTCAGTTCTTATCAATGGAAGAAGTGAATAAAGTGAGTTTCCTGGGCAAGCAGTACAACCACCACCATCACGGTGTCCAGCAATATTTTTGACATTTCCACCTGTTGAGTAATGATACGACGAGCCTAAAGGATTAATTCCTTCTTTGTTTGCTTTCCAAGCTAATAATTTTTTCAGACTTGTTTGAGCTGCTGTAGTTGGGTTTTGAGTAGAGAAAGTTCCCAACATACAAATTCCTTGTGTTCTTGCATTATATCCACAAAAATGCGCTCCGATAGTATTTTCTGGTCTTCCTTGATAAATTACACCTGATTTGTGAATCAAATAATTGTACCCAATATCTGACCAACCGTTTGAGTTTTGATGCAAATCTTGAACGGCTCTAACGGCTGCTGCACCGTCATTCCAATCATAACCATACGCATGATGAACCACCAAGTGCGTAACATCTGTGTAAGAATAACCACTACGAGCAGAGCGTGCGCCCCAACTGCTACGAGAAACTACAGGAGGCTGCGAGCAACCACCACTTTGAATATAGTCTGTCATGTCGTCTTTTGCTTTCTTAAAATTTTCCTTTGGCGTTTCTCCTGGGCTATAAAACGAAACTTCCACATCTTCGATGCTTGCTGTTTGTTCGCTTCCTGTTTTCCACGAAATTCTGTATTGAACAAAACGAGTTTCTTTTGGAAGAAAACTAGCTATCGAAGTAAGGCGTTTTGCTTCTTTGTGATTTTCAACGTTTACGTGTCCATCAAAAGCTGTTTGTTCCCAACTATTCCAATTTCTTCCGTCGATAGAAGTTCTTTGTTCGATAGTCAAAAACTCGTCGTGTAGATTTTCTCCTTTCCAAGTCGTGTAAGCAGAAATAAAAGGAGTAGGATTTTCAAGTTCAATTTTGATAGGTTTTGTAGTAAAACTACCTTTTTGTTTGATGTCTTGAAGTGTAATTCTTTTATTTTTATCAAGAACTAGATTTTGATTTTCTGAAAGACTTTGCAAATTAGAAAGAGAGAAACTGCTCTGAACTCTTCCTTCGTTTTTTAAAACGATTTTTTCTTGTGTAGTAGTAGCATCTGTATTATTTTTTAAGTCTTGTGCTGTTGCAGAAGTAGGCAAAAGCAGAGAAGCAAAACAGAAAATAATTAATAAGGCTACCGATAAAATAAATTTTTTCATTGTGTCTGTGTATTAAATTTAACTAAAAGTGAAAGGGATTATTTATTATTTTGGTAGATTCGTTTATATAGAGATTGATTGTAATAGTATAAAAATAGTTCAACAACGTAAATACGCTCCTTAACTCGCTTCAATTTAACATTTATAATAAAAAGTGATAAATTAAATATGATTTATACAATTAATTTTCAATTTCTCTACTCCCAAATATAGCAACTTTTATTGATAGCAAACAAACTTATTTGAAAATTATTTTTAATAAATTTTAAAAAACACATATAAAAACCTGTATATAAGCTATTTAAGCGTTAAAAAAATTTTTTTATTTATTTTGTATTTATGAATAAATGTAGATTAAAAATAATTAGCAATAGATAATCTATTGCTAAATTTTTAATGTTTGCTAATTAGCCTTTACTTTGTTATTTAACATATCGGCTACTGATTACAAAATTATAGACAACAAATCTATTTTTTGTAATTAGTTTTAGTACAATTTATTTAGATTGAGTAAAATAAAAGTTAGACCTGTTATTTTTCTGTTTTTGAATTGTAGGCTAGAACTAATGTAAATTTTCAATTTAAGAATATGATTAACATTCTAAATAAACAAACAATTACCAAATTTTATTCTGTACAATCGTCTTTTTTCCATAGAATAGGGTTTGCAAACCCTATTTTATGGAAAAAGCAAACTATTATTTTGTCAAAAACAGGTTTATATGCAGAAATCGGAAAATGTCACTCATATTGATTTAAGAGAAAGATTAGTAGAGTTTAGTTAAAGATTAGTTTAGAGAATAGGAAAAAAAATGTTAGTTTTGAGAGAGTTAGAATTTTTGGAGATGTTTATTTCAGAAATTAAAGACTATAAAAAATTAAACTTTCACACAAACACACTTATTTTAAAATTATGGACAAAAACAATAAAAAAGTTGCTCTTGTTACAGGCTCAACAGGTGGAATCGGAACGGCTATTTGCAAAAAATTACACGATGATGGTTTTACGGTCATAGCGCATTATCGCAACCGTGAAAAAGCTGAAGAATGGAACACAAAACTAAAAGACGATGGTTATGATTTGCCTTTGGTAATGGCTGATGTTTCGAATTTTGATGAAGTAGAAAAAATGTTTGAAGACATTAATAAACGAGTTGGAACGGTAGATATTTTGGTAAATAATGCTGGAATTACTCGTGATGGTTCTTTCCGTAAAATGTCTTTTGACCAATGGCACGCCGTAATTAATGCCGATTTGACAAGTGTTTTTAATTGTTGTCGTCATGCCATTAATCCGATGTTGGAAAGTGGATATGGAAGAATTGTGAACGTTTCATCTGTAAATGGACAACGTGGACAATTTGGACAAGTAAATTATAGCGCAGCCAAAGCAGGTATGCACGGATTTACAAAAAGTTTGGCAATGGAAACGGCTCGTAAAGGCATTACTATCAATACAGTTTCTCCTGGTTATGTCGCTACCGATATGGTAATGGCAGTTCCAGAGGATATTCTCAAACAAATTGTTGCTGAAGTTCCGATGGGAAGATTGGGAACGCCAGAAGAAATTGCAGATATTATTGCGTATCTCGTTTCGGATAAAGCAGGTTTTGTAACAGGTGCAAATTTTGCAATTAATGGTGGTCAGCACGTTTATTAATCAACAAATAAAATGAATTTTCAAACACAGAGTTCACAAAGAACACGAAGAATGAGAATACATTTTTTATAAATACGAAAAAGACTTCAAAAATTTTATATTTTTGAAGTCTTTTTTATGTCTTTTTTGTTGGGAAATTTGTAAAATAATCAAAAACTTTTAACTTGTATTAAAGTTACTTTTTAAATAAACGTCTGCAAACTTATACTAGAATAGAATAAAAAAATTATGATAATCAAAAACTTACTTGAAATTGCCTTTTATAGTTCCCTATTGGTCGCCAAAAAAATTGGTTCTACTATAGAAGAGAATTTACCTTTCTCTAAAAAACAAGAAATAGAAACTGTTCCACTCCGAACAATAAAAGCTATTCCTAAAGAAGAAACCGAAAACAAAAAAGACGAAAACAAATCTACTTTTGTAAGAGAGAAAGGTTCGAAACAAACTACTGAAAAAGAAATTTCATCTATCAACACAGAATTTAATCAGAAGAAATCTACTAAATCAGTTTCGAAACAGAATGCTGAAAACAAAATTAAAAGCGAAATTGAAAGTAAAAGGAAAAATAAAGTTATTGATCAATCAAAAGAAAAAGATAAAAGTCAGACTACCTCAAAAGTGAAACCTGAAAAACCTGAAATTATTAATTACTCTTCAAAAACAAAAAAAGAGCTTTATGAAATAGCTCAAGAAATAGATCTTGAAGGACGCTCAACGATGAATAAAGCACAGCTTTTGAAAGCAATAAAAGAACATACCAAAAAATAAAGGTGCAAATTAAATTTCAATTCAACAGACTGGGAAGTATGTTATACATTATTACTGGCTCAAAATATCGTGCATTCTTACAATTCCTAAACAGTTATTTTTTTCATCTACAACTGGCGCAACATAAATTTGTCGCTTTTTATTTTCCATTACACTCAAAACTTCCGAAAGTCGCATTGTAGGATTTAGAGAAATGGGATTCTTAGTCATTATTTGTTCTGCTTTTGCAGTCAATGTATCTGAATGCGTAAGAAAACGACGGACATCTCCATCTGTAATTATTCCCTCTAGTTTATTAGTACTCTCATTTTCTTTATTTTCGCAAACACAGACAGCACCCAAATTATATTTTGTCATTACAATTACTACTTCTTTAAGCGAATTTTGAGATGAAACTATCGGCAAATTTTCCTTACTGTGCATTACATCGGCAGCCGTCAATAAAAGATTTCTTCCCAACTGTCCAGCAGGATGAAAAACAGCAAAATCACTTTCTTCAAAATTTCTAGCCTTTATAAGTGCAGCAGCCAGCGCATCGCCAATGACAAGCGAAACCGTTGTGCTACTCATCGGTGCCAAATTCAAGGGACAGGCTTCTCGCTCAACAGTTGCATCTAAGAGTAAATCCAGATTTTGAGCCAAACGAGTTTCTATATTACTAAAAATTCCTATTGTTTTTGCGCCTACTTTGTGAAGTGTCGGAAGCATTTTTACAAGTTCAATCGTAGTTCCACTTTTTGAAAGCATAATTACAATATCGCCTTTCGAAACCATTCCCAAATCTCCGTGAAGAGCTTCGGAAGCATTCAGAAAAACAGAAGGCGTTCCTGTGCTTGCAAAAGTAGCCGAAATTTTGTGAGCAATAATACCCGATTTTCCAACTCCTGTAACTACTATTTTTCCTTTTGAAGAAAGAATTAGTTCAATAGCTTCATTAAAAGTAGTAGAAATCTGTTGTTTTGCTTTTCGGAGCGCATCAATTTCTAAATCAAAAACTTCGTTGGCAGAATGTAGGTAGGATGTCATTTTAATTTTTTAAAGTGTTTTCAAACTTTGACAGTTCTTTCAGAAGACTCTCAATAGTTCTGTTTAAACTATTGTCAGAGTTATTTTGGATTACCAAAAAAACTACTTACAAAGTTGTATGTACGTTTTTCTAAGTTGCTTGTTACCCTATTCTAAACCCAATCAAAAGAATATCATCAATTTGTTCTTCCTCTTTCATCCAATCCACAATCGTTTCGTCTAATATTTTATGCTGCTCTTGCATTGGTTTCTGATGAATTTCGTATAAAAGTTCTCGTAGTTTTTTTATCATAAATTTTCTTCCTTGTTTTCCTCCAAATTGGTCTTGATAGCCATCTGAAAACATATAAAACATTTTGGGAGCATTCTCTTCGTTCAAATCTATTTTATGAGTAGTAAAAGAAGCATCATATTTTTTACTTTCCTTTCCTCCAATCGGTTTTTTATCTCCTTTTATGACTTTTATTTCTCCATTCTGAATGTAAAGAAGTGGATTTTTTGCTCCTGCAAACTCTAAGCTATTTTTGTCTTTATCATAAACACACAAAGCCATATCCATTCCATCACGATTTTCTGTTTCGTTTTGTTTGAGTGTATTTTGTACGCCTTTATGAAGCTCATTTAAAATTTCATGAGGAGTTGTGATTCCTCTTAGATTCACAATTTCATTCAATAAATCATTTCCGATAAGCGACATAAAAGCTCCCGGAACTCCGTGTCCTGTACAATCAATGGCCGTCAAAATTACTCTATTGTCTTTTTGGGTTGTCCAATAAAAATCTCCAGAAACAATATCACGAGGTTTGAACAAAACAAAACCGTCCGTACTTTTGCCAAAATCTGTAAAAACCTGTGCAGCAGGAACTAAAATCGCATCTTGAATACGTTGTGCATATCGAACGCTATCCGTAACTTTGATATAAAGCTCATTTACTTCTTCATTTTTTTGGGCAACAGCATCTCGCTGCATCTGAATTTCTTCAGTTTGTTGTTCTAATTCTGCGTTTTTGGATTCAATTTGATTTTTCTGTTCTGCTAATGCCTTATTTTTCTTTCTAGAATTTAAAAAGGCAAAACCGATAATCAGCAATATTAAAAGACTTAAAACGGCTGCAATCGAAAACACTTTTTGTTGTGCTTCCTTTTCTGCTTCTTTTATATTGGCTTCTGCTTGTGCTTCTGCTTGATTTTTTTCAGATTCTGCTCGCTCTCTAGCTAAGGTTTGTTTGTTCAGATCAGCTTGCTGCTCTAATTTTTCTACTTCTCGTTTTCTGTCAATTTCTTTTTGCTGCAAATCTTCAACTTCCTGTTTTGCTTTCTGTGCATTGAGTTGTTGTTGAGCGATTAATAATTCTTGTTTGGTGCGCTGTTTTTCTAACCCTTCTTTTTCTAATCTTTCGGCTTGTAATTCTTGTTTTTGTTGGAGTAATGCTAATTCTTGATTTTGCCTTTCTAATGTTAATTCTTGTTCTTTCAGTTGTGCTGTTTTCAATTCTTCATCAACCATATAAAGCTGCAATTCTTTTTCTGTTCGTTCTATCAAAAACTGTTGTTGAAGAAGCTCTTGTTGTTTTAATCGCTCTTCTAAAAGCAACGAATCACGAATATTAAGGTGTTTTTCATAGGATTTTAGAGCGTCTTCATAATTATTATTTGCTTGATTAATCTGTGAAGCTGTCAGATGAATATCTTTCGAAACTTCTCTTTGTTTGTACTTTTGAGCAAATTGTAAAGCCAAATCATTGTATTCTCTGGCGTTATGATAATCTCCTAATTGATAATAAATGGCTGCCGTAATGTTATATAATCTTGCTAATTCTTGTGGTTGATTTCTCGTTTCGATAAGATTTATAGACTGCTTCAAAAATTGAAGTGCATTATCATATTGAGCCAAATTTTGATATACAATAGCTGTGTTTGTGAGCGTAATTGGGTCTTCTTCTAATCCTAATTTTCGTTCTAACTTTCTAGCTTGCTCAAAACTTGTAATTGCTTTATTATAATTTCCCAAAAACTTATAGACATAACCAATGTTGTTGAGCGTAGCTGCAACGGCTGCCGAATCTCCAATTATTCTATCCATTTCCAATACTTCTTGATTTGCTTCTAACGCCGTTTGGTAGTCTTGATTGGCTTGATAAGCCGTTATGAGCTGACGAAGTGCTTGAATAGTTGCATAGGGTTTTTGCTGTGGTTGATAAATCTGTTTTGCATTTTGATAAGCTGCAATAGCTAACGAATAATCTTTTTGAGCTAAATAGGATTCTCCCAAACGCATCGAAACGACAGCTTGTGAAGATGAATTTGCATCAATTACTTCTTGCGATTTGGTAAAATATTCAATGGCTTTGTCATGCAATCCTCCATTTTGATAAATAATTCCTATTTCGGTATAGACTTGAAAAAGTGCTTTTTTATCGTTCTGTTTTTCCAATTTATTAACAGCTTGAAGATAATAGCGTAATGCACTAGCCAATTTCTGCTCACTTTGTTCCAGACGTGCAGATTTGAGTAACTCTTCTACCGTCTGATTGCTTTGAGCAAAAACAGAAAAGCTGATTCCAAAAACCAATAAAAAGATAAACCAAAAACGCATATACAAATTTATAAGTTAGAATGTAATACAAATTTAGAAATTAGATTTATAATGAAAAATGGATTATTAAACGTTTAGAGTTTGATAATTGTATGTCCACGAATAAATTCGTGGGTTTAGTTTTTTTAATTATTCTCATTCTCTCGCCCCTAATCTCTCGCCCCTAATCTCTCGCCCCTAATCTCTCGTCCCTATTCTCTCGTCCCTATTCTCTCGCCCCTAATCTCTCGCCCCTATTCTCTCGTCCCTATTCTCTCGTCCCTATTCTCTCGTCCCTATTCTCTCGTCCCTATTCTCTCGTCCCTATTCTCTCGTCCCTATTCTCTCGCCCCTAATCTCTCGCCCCTAATCTCTCGCCCCTAATCTCTCGCCCCTAATCTCTCGCCCCTAATCTCTCGCCCCTAATCTCTCGCCCCTAATCTCTCGCCCCTAATCTCTCGCCCCTAATCTCTCGCCCCATTCGTTCCCTAATTACAATTTCACAATCATCACAGGAACTTTACTTTGAAAACTCATTCCTTGCGAAACGCTTCGATGAAAAAGACCTTCAAAAAACGAACGTTCTTTTGTCAGCATAACTAGTAATTGAGCAGGTTTTCTGTCCAAAAAATCACTAATTCCTTTTTGAATATTTTTGTTATAATTAATTTCAAAATTCATTTGTGTTTTTGGAATAGACGCATAAATTTTTTTTAAAGGTTCTAATTGATAATCAATTCCGTTTTTTCCATGTTCGTTAGAAGAAACATGAAGACAGGTAAGATGCGCTCCCAAAACTTCACAAAAAAGCAATAATGAATCTATAATATCAGCATCTCCTTCTTCTAAGGAAAGCGCAAAAACGACGTGATTAATGCTATCCTCAATTTCAATTTCTGAAGGAACAATCAAAATAGAAGAAAGTGTTTGTTCTAATGTCATGGCGATAAGTCTCTCAAAAGGTATTCCTTCCCATTGTGAACGGTCTTTTGCAGAAAGAATCAAAATATCAGCATCATGTTTTTTGATAGTTTTGATAATATTTTCCTTTTCTCTTCCTTGCTGCGCCGAAGTTTCTATTTTAAGATAATTTTCTGAGTTGGTGTAATATTCAAAATCATATTCACTTACAAAAACGTGAAGTTGATTTTCTAAATCAGATAATAAATGAATAGGACTATTTTGAGGATAAGTATGATGAACTATAATTTTCGAACCAAATTCTTTGGCAAGCACAGTCGCATACTGCAACGATTTTGCAGAAGATAAAGAAAAATTAGTAGGAACAAGCAACGTTTTCATAAGTTAGTATACACTCCAAACAGACTAATAAAGACCAATATATCAATTTTTATTCAGATTTTCTATCAAAATATCTCTAGCACAATCTGTACTTATAATTTTCATTTGTGTTTGTGAACTTTCTTGCTCCATTTTCAATGGTGCAAATTCTTTTTCAGCCTTATCAGCCACACACTTACAAATACTAGAAATGGTTAGCGTATCAATTTTAACTAATGATTTTTCTTTTTGAATTTCTGTTTTACAATCAGAGAGAAAAACTTGTTTGTAATCTGCATTCCATTTTCCCTTTTTCCCTAAATTATCAGTACAAGAAAATAAAGTAATAGATAAAATGATAAATAACGAGCAATAAATAAATACTAATTTTTTCAATGGATAATTTTTGTGTGTTCGCTTTCCCAAAAGCGAATGGTTTGAGTTTTTTTGAAATACTAGAGTTCATTTGTTCAGTTTTGGGAAACTGAACACACATTAAAAGCTAAATCTTCTCCAAAACAAAAATATGAAGATACAATCCTCCTGCTTCGGTTACGTACTCTTTCGTAATTTTGTATTTTTTTATCATAAAGATAACTTCCCTAAAAATGCCTTGTCGCATTGTAAGCACAACAACTTTTCCATTTTTGGATAAAATTTTGTCAGCCGAAGTAAGAAATTGATCGTAGAGACCTCTCATATTTACCTGTTTTCCAGACTGAATTCCGAAAGGTAGATTACACACAATTTTATCTATCTTTCTACTCCCTTCTTCATTTTTGATTATATAATCTTGAATTGTTTCGTCCAAATGACGAGCATTTAATTCTCTTGTTTCTACAAAATCAAAACCATTTAATTCTAAATTTTCTTTCGTTCCTGCAATCGCTTTTTGGTGCATATCGCCAGCCAAAATTTTGATTTTATTTCCAAACAAACTAGCAGCTTCCAAAACAATCGTTCCACCTCCACAGGTACAATCCAACAACGAATCGCCTTCTTTTAGCCCTGCTAAAGTAAGTAAATGATACGCTAATGTATGTTTTGTAGCTGCTCTATGATGGAAATTTCGTTCAATTCTGTTGTATAATCCTTGACGGTGTGCAAGGCTATCATCGGTAAGTTGATAACCCATAAAAACGAAAGTTCCGATTACATCAACTCTCAAATTATATTCATATTCGGTTAAAGAAACAGGCGTTTTGTAACGCAAAATTACGGTGTGTCCGATATGTTTGACCATTTCCATCGATGTAAAATTGTGCGTTCCATAACGCTCACAGCTTGCACGAAAAGATTTTGCCGTCTTTAGTTCTGGCAAATCTATTTCCATTACTTTTTGTTTTATGGCTTTTAAAGTAGGATTTTCTAAGTAAAAACTACCCTTTAATTCTATAAGGGAATGAATACTTCGAAGAGAAAGAATTTTTTGGAGAATAGAATTACTTAGCTCCTTATCAGAATCTGGAACAATAAAGGAAACACGATGAGAAAAATTCTCAAATTGTTTTACTTCTGTGGCTTCTTTTATTTTAAGTTTTATTTCTTCTATGACCAAATCTTCTAAATTATAATCACAGGTTACTACATATTTTTTCAAATGAATTTGTTTTTAATAATTTGATAAATCAAATTGCTACATTATTTGATGTAACAACTAAATTCCAATGCCGTTGTTGGTATTTTAGCGAAGCGACAACATCACTACTACATTAATGCACAAAAATAGGATAAAGTTTGTTAAGCTAACTTATAAATTTCGAATTCTTGACCTTTTTCTGTGTTCTATCTTATTTATATCTGACTATTCATGTATTTTTGCTATTCTATTTGGTATCGCTCACGAGGACATGAGCAATGGCAGATTTTATTTCAATGATTGATTCGATAGAGAATTTGACAAATAGTTGATAAAATAATAATTAATAAATAGATAAGTATACTTCATTATTGTACATTTGAAGACCTACCGTTGCTTGTGTCCTCACGAGCAAACTCGTTACCCATACTATGATAAAAAAAATAGATAAACTGGTTGCTCATTCCTTCCTTGGGCTTTTCTTTCTTACTTTTTCGGTAGTTTTGTTTATTCTGTTGATGGTTTTTATGTCCAAATACTTTGAAGATTTGGTAGGTAAAGGATTGGGAGCAGAAGTTTTTGCAGAACTTTTTCTCTATTTTTCTTTGACTCTTGTTCCACAGGCTTTGCCACTTGCTATTCTTTTGGCTTCCTTAATGGCATTTGGAAATATGGGCGAACATAACGAACTGACGGCTGTAAAAGGATGTGGAATTTCACTCATTCGTATTCTTATGCCTGTCGGACTTTTCGCTATTTTGATGACAGGAGTAGCGTATGTTTTTAATGACAGGATTGTTCCAGAAGTAAATTTGAAAGCCTATCGATTGCTTTACGATGTACGCCAAAAAGAGCCTACTCTAGATTTTCCAGAAGGTTCTTTTTACAATGGTTTGCCAGGTTGGAGTATTAGGATTGGAGAAAAAATAAAAGGAACAGATAGTCTCAAAGATTTGATTATTTATGATCATAGAAGTGCAAGAGGAAATACCGATGTTATTATTGCTGATAAAGGACTAATGATAAATAAACAAGACGAACAAATATTAGAGTTTCATGTAGAAAATGGCTACCGATATTCCGAACAGCTTACCAATGGAGGCAAGGAAAAAAATGCCTTTATGAGAGATAAATTCGAACAAGCCGTATTTAATTTCGATTTATCCTTCTTACAAATGAATGAAACTTCAGAAGAGTTGTTTACTCAAAACCGTTACATGATGACCGTGGATCAATTGGCAGCAGAAGCAGATTCATTACTATTAGATGCAAAAGAAGTAGAAGAGGAAAATGCAAAACGAGCGAGGAGTTACTTTGATTATACTTTTTTTGTAGATTTTGAGAGAGAAAGATTAGCACAGCGAGCGCAGCAAGAAGAAATGCAGGCACAAATAAAAAAAGAAAAAGCCGATTCGTTGAAAGCGATTGGGCAAAACGATTCTGTTGCTTTAGTTCAAACTGATTCTTCTAATCAAAATCAAGAAGAGGAAGATTCTGAGGTAATGACAGATTTGCAAAAACAAAAAGCAATGGATTCACTAAAAATGGTTACTAGAAAATTGAATAAAAGAGTGAATACTAGTGCTGAGACTATATTAGATACAGTAAGACTTGAAAGTAATAATACAAATAGACCAGCCATTTCTTCTGGTATTCCTGCAAATAGTCCGAATAATGCAAGTTCAAGGTTTCTGCAAGACAGAACTTACAATGGAGAAAACGCAGATTATCTGGAAGACAAAACTACTCAAAACTATATTCCTAATGCTTTGGATGGATTAGATTCCATTGATTGGAAAAACTTATCCGATACGATTACGTTAGCCAACCAAAATTTCTCGGATCAAAGTACTGAGACAATACTAGATAGAGCTTTAACAAAGGTTAGAAATATGCGCTCGTTTGCCAAAACCAATGGAGAACGAATTGAGAATTTTGAATATAATTCGAGAAGAGCATTATTAGAAAAAAACAAACGTCTCTCATTAGCTGTAGCTTGTTTTATTATGTTTTTGATAGGTGCCCCACTCGGTGCAATCATAAAAAAAGGAGGTCTAGGAGTTCCTGTTTTGATTTCAATTGTATTTTTTATTCTTTTTTATATAATGACCATTACAGGCGATAAATGGGCTAGAGAGCAAATAATTTCCATTTTTGTAGGTTCTTGGATTGCAAATATGGTACTTTTAGCTTTTGGAATTATCTTTTTGTTGCAAGCTAGAGCAGACTCTAGGCTTTTTGAAGTAGATGCGTATTTGGTTCTGTTTGGAAAAATAAAACATATTTTTGTAAAAGATAAAAAAGAAAGTGAAGAAAAAAAAGTGTAGAGTTATTTTAACGAAAAAGCCTATTGGATTTTAATAAGTGTTATCTCGTACAGGTTTGACAATCAATGAGCTAAACAGTCTTATTTTTCCATACTGATAGGGTTTGCAAATCCGTTATGGAAAAATGAACATTACTAACTGATGTTACGCAATTAATGAAACCCACGAATTTATTCGTGGAAACTACCACCTTCTAATTCTTTTTTTTCTGCTGTATTCTAAAATAAAAAAGTAATTTTAATAAAACGGAAAAGTAGACTCATTTAAAAAATAGGTATTATTTTCCTACAAATAAATTCGTGGGTTTCGTCTAAATTTCTCAAAACTTTGAAGCTGCATAATATCAGTTATTATTAAAAAACTTTGAAAATAGTGTAATACTTGACTATAAATTAATATTTCCTTCCACCAAAAATTCCTGTCTTTCATTCAAAATAACATCTTCCGAACCTTTAATAGAATAACTTTTCAAAACTCCATTTTTTACTTTGATAATCAATGTTCTATTATTTTCATAAAGGTTATTTTTATCTTCTTGAATGATAAAAACTTCTTTTACATTTTCAAAAGAAGTATCGTTTTCTTTATCAAAAGTGATTTCCATATTTTTCACAATTAGCTTTTGCTCGTCTGTTTTGAAAGTCCATTTTTGAGGCGTTTTATCAATTTTATAGCTATCACGAAGTTGTGGCGTGTTAATGTCTGAAGAATAAAAAAAGGCAAACTCATCTTTCCAATCTATTTTTGAGAGTGTTTGTTCTGCTTTTTGTCCTTGCAAAACTGTTTTTTTAGTAATAGTTATTCCTTGTTTCTCTTTGTCTTCTAATAGTTGGATTTGATTATCCAAAAATCCCTTTAAATCAAAAAATTGTGTATCAGCAGTTCCTTTTACATCAGGAGGAATGCAGGAAGAAATACTAAAAGTAAAAAATAAAATAATAGAAAATGCTTTTATATAATAGGAGAACTGATTGAAAAATAATTTCATAGCTTAATTTATGTTTTAAGGAAAGTAGTTTCAATAATTAGTTTAATTATCTCATGTAAGAGTTTACTAACGCATTTGTAGGAAAGTAGTTTAATCAAAAACTATCAAAAAAAGATTTTACGATTTTTTAGAATCAAAATTGATTGGAGAATCAAAAATATTTTGTAAATTATTGTATCAATCAAAATCATTAAGAAAAATGTATGCAAAATACATCAGTTTAGCATCTATTCTAAAAACGATACATAATTTGGGCAAGATTACCTAAAGAATTTCAAATTTTTGTTTTCATTCTCTCTGTGTTTAAACAATCATTCTACCTACTAAAAACAAATTTCAATTATGGCATTATTCATCATCTTTACGATATTCGGACTTTTTTGGATCGGCACTACGCTGGCTTCTATTACCTATATGGTTTTCAAAAACAGTAAAAATTTAAGACAGAAATTAGCAGACCACCCACCTTTTTGGTTACAAGATTATTATGCTTTTCTGAATCGCTATCACAAACCTTTATTAATTGGAAGTATTACAATGGGAATCGGTCTGACAGTTTGGGGAATCAATTCTCAAAATACAAGTTGTACAATAAAAACAAGTTGTTGGAACAGTACAGAATACAAAGTAAATATTGAAAAAAGAAGAGGTTGTCAGAAAAGAGCTGCTAAAGAATCAAATTATATCGAACGTTCAGCAAGTCCTTATGGTGGAACAGAGGCTTTTTACGCACACATTCGCAATTACCGTTATACTCCAAATACTGATTTGGGAACAGTTTATGTTCAGTTTTTTGTTCAAGAAGATGGCTCATTGAAAAATATTTCTATTATTTCTGGAATTAATCGTAAAATCGATAATGAAGCAATTCAATTAGTAGAAAGCTATGAAGCAGGCTGGCAACCAGCTCTTTATCACGGACAAGCTGTTGAGCAGCGTGTTGTGATTCCTGTTCAGTTTTAGGATTTTTGCCGAATTTTATTTTAACCCACGAATAAATTCGTGGGTTTTATTTTGTGTAAATTTTATCAAAATTCACTTAAATCAACAATTCTCACTTCATTTACTCAAAAAATACGTTATTTTATTCTATCTTGGATTTATATTTTCTTTTAGACAAATTTTAGTCGTCATTATTTTTATTATTAGTGACAAAAAAAGATTCAATTTATAGCAAAATGAGCGAACAAGCAGGACGACCACGCAAAGATTTATCCTTCGCACCCCATTCTATTTCTGGTCAAAGACAAGCGCAGCAACGTAAAAAAGTACGTTTTCAAGACGACCATTTTAGTAAATTTCACGGTTATAACGAACAATTTATCTCAAAATACAAAGAAGAACAATTGACCAAAATTTCTCTAGGAATTTGGGTAAGAGTAGCCCTTTTTGTGATTGTTCTGTTGATTTTGTTTTTTAATATTTTTGGAAATACTGTTTTTGCTCAAATCATTATTACTCCTCAAGATACTACCATCGATACCTCTCCTCCAATAAATAAACCTATCGATTTTGATATTTCTAGAAGGTACAGTTCTGAAAAAGCCGATTTTGACCTTTTGGTGCAAGAGCTTTTTCCTGTTCCAGAAGACGACGTGGATTATAGTGATTTGTACGAATCATTATTTCAGTTTTTTATTCAGCCATTAGACTTAAATAGAGCAACAAAAAATGATTTGATAAGTACATTTTTACTTTCCGAACGCCAGATTGAAGATTTTTTAGACCACAGAGATAAATACGGAAAACTACTTAGCATTTATGAAATCCAATCTATTCCTTCTTGGGACGAAATCACGATCGAAAGGGTTTTGCCATTTGTTACCATTAAAGAAAGTACGCTTCAACAAGATAACAGAGGACTTTTTGAGCGAATTTTGGCAGAAAAAAACAAAACTCTACTCATTCGTTATAGCCGTACTTTGGAGCAGCAGCGAGGTTACACTCCTTCTACAACAGGCGCAAGTCGTTATGTAGGTTCGCCAGATAGAGTTTATACCAGAATGAGAATTTCGCATTCCAATGATTTTAGTATTGGTTTTACGCTTGAAAAAGATGCAGGAGAACAGTTTATTTGGGACCCTGATACAAAAAGATACGGTTTTGATTTCCTTTCTGCCCACGTAGTTTTGGAAAATCAGGGTAATTTCAAAACGATTGCTCTAGGAGATTACCAACTTCAATTTGGTCAAGGATTAATTATGGGAGCAGGTTTTGCAGCAGGAAAAGGCTCGGAAACTATTAATACAGTTCGTAGAAGTACGCAGGGAATTCGACCTTATACATCTGTTTTGGAAACGGCTTTTCAACGTGGCGCAGCAGCAACTTATACGGCTGGACAATTTGATATTACAGGCTATTATTCACGAGTTGGAGAAGATGGAGGAGCTACTCGGTTGGCTTTAGATACCTTAAATGATGGACAAGATGGTGATTTAATTAGTTCACTAATTGCAACAGGTTTTCACAGAACACCCAACGAAATAGCAAAAAAAGATAATTTTATTCGTCAAGATGCAGGTGGAAATATTACTTATAGAGATAAAGAAAATAATTTAGAATTGGGTGCAACATTTTCTTATACTGCTTACGACAAAACGCTACAAAGAAATGATAGACTCTACAATCGTTTCGAATTTAATGGAAAGGAAAATTATAATATTGGAATGAATTATTCGTATGCGTGGCGAAATATGAGTTTTTTTGGAGAAGCTGCACGCTCAAAAAGTGGTGGAATCGGTCTTATTTCAGGCGTAATTTTGTCGCTTGCTCGTCCTTTAGAAATGTCTTTATTAGTTCGTAATTTCGACAGAGATTTTCATACATTTTATGGAGCAGCTTTTGGAGAGGGTTCTCGTCCGATAAATGAACAGGGTTTTTATTGGGGAATAAAATACAAACCTTCTAAAAAATGGCAACTGGCAGCCTATTATGACCGTTTTCGTTTTCCTTGGATGCGTTTTTTGGTCGATGCGCCTTCTGGTGGACACGAATATTTGGCTCGCCTAACCTATCGTCCTTCTCGTTCTATTCAACTTTACGGACAGTTTAGACAGGAAGTAAGAGAGCGAAATGTTAGAAGAGAAAACGATAATGCCAACTCAAACTTTAACAAAATTTCTCCTTACACTCGCCGAAATTATCAACTGAATTGTGATTATAAAGCAGAAGAAATTGTTTCGTTGCGTGCTAGAGTTCAGTTTAGCTCGTATGAACACGAAGCACAAAAAACACATGGTTTAGTTTTGGTTCAAGATGTAAATCTGGATTTTGGAAAGGTTCGTTTTTCTACTCGTTTTGCACTTTTTGATACCGATGATTATGAAAACCGTCAGTATGTGTATGAAAAAGATGTCTTGTATTATTTCTTTATTCCTGCCTATTATGGGCGTGGTTTCCGTAATTTTTATATGGTACAAGTAAAAGCAGGAAAGAAAATTGATATTTGGGCAAAATGGGCGTACACAAAATACGGAAATCAAGAAACAATCGGTTCTGGACTGGAACGAATTGAAGGAGATTTGAGAAATGATATTTGAATTCAGATGAGAATTAAGTTTTAGGTTTTTCAAAGATGATATTTTTTATTCTTATACTACAAATAATAGTACGTTGCTCTGCAACTAAAAACCAATTTTTAGAGTCTGAACGAATAGCTTTTTTTACTTTTTTCGAAATTTTGAATACCAACTAAAATAACCTACTTTTATCTATTCAATTTTATTCAGTTAAGTAGTTTTTTTTATAATAGAATGGGTTTATTTCAAAAATCAGTTATTAAGCATCATCTCAAATTTTTGCCAAAAGAAAAACTGGAAAACGCTTGGCAAAGTTTTGTTAGTCATTTTCATAATCCAATTATTCAAGAAAATATACGAGCTTCGAAGGAAGAACAATATCAAGAAGGTTTTCTGAATGATTTGTTTGTCAATGTTTTTGGCTACACCAAAAACCCAGCTCCTAGTTTTAACCTTACTACCGAACTCAAAAATATAAAAGATGCCAAAAAAACCGATGGCGCACTTCTTAGACGAACAAATGCGTTTGCTGTCATCGAACTCAAAGGAATGGACACCACCGACCTTTCGAGAGTAGAACCTCAAGCCTTTGGATATAAAAATAACCAGCCAAATTGTACGTATGTCATTATTTCCAATTTCGAAAAGCTGCGTTTTTATATCGATAATGCCATCGAATTTGAAGAATTTAATCTTTTTACACTTACTAGAGAACGCTTCGAAATACTTTATTTTTGTTTGTCCTTCGAAACACTTTTGCGTGATGACAAACCCAAAAAAGCGAAAGAAGAATCAATAAACAAAGAAGAAAGCATTACACTTGCATTATATAAAGATTACTCTGGTTTTAGAGATGATATTTTCAAAAACATGCAGGAGCTTAATCCCTCTTACGACAAACTTACTCTTTTCAAGAAAACACAAAAATTATTAGACCGTTTTTTATTCATTTTCTTTGCTGAAGACAAATCCTTAATTTCTCCTAATTTCATAAATACAGTTATTGAAGATTGGAGAGAATTAGAAGAAAAGCATAATATAAAAACTACGCTTTATGAAAATTACAAGAAACATTTTACCTATCTATATGAAGGAAAGAAAGATAAATACCACAACATTTTTCCTTATAATGGTGGACTTTTCAAAACAGACAAATTACTAGATAATCTCAAAATTGATGATGCGCTTTTGGTTCGTCATACGCAAAAGATAAGTTTGTATGATTTTGATAGTGAAGTAAGTGTGAATATTTTAGGTCATATTTTTCGAACATTCATTAAACGAATTTGAGGAAATACAAGCCGAAATAGAAGGAAAAGAATTTGAAAAAACAACTACAAGAAGAAAAAAAGATGGCGTTTTTTATACGCCAAAGTACATTACAAAATATATTATAGACAATACAGCAGGAAAACTCTGTCAAGATAAGAAACAAGAAATTGGTTTGTCGGAAGAGTTATTAGAGAAAAATTACGCAATAGAAAACGGAAAACCAATAACCGACAAAAAAGTAAGCAAAGAACTAAAAACCAAAATTGAAGCATACAGAAAATGGCTTTTTCGAACTTACTATCTGCGACCCTGCTTGTGGAAGTGGTGCATTTCTCAATCAAGCATTGGAATTTTTGATAACCGAACACCATTATATCTACGAATTGGAATTAAAATTAATCGGAACGGCTCTCATCGATGTCAATTTGGAGAACAGAATATTAGAAAAAAATATATTTGGAGTAGATATAAATGAAGAATCTGTTGAAATTGCAAAACTTTCTCTTTGGTTACGCACAGCACAACACGGACGAACATTGACGACACTTAATGATAATATAAAATGTGGAAATTCGTTGATTGAGGACAAAAAAATTGATGCAGAAAAAGCATTTGAATGGAAAAAAGAATTTGCTCATATTTTTAAAAAAGGTGGATTTGATGTCGTAATTGGAAATCCTCCTTATGTTCCTACAGAATATATTTCTGAAATTAATAGAAATCACTTTGTTGAGAAGTATAGTTCAGCATTTGGAAGGATAAATCTTTATGTGATTTTTTATGAAAAAGGTATAAATCTACTGAAAGAAAGAGGTTTATTAGGATTTATAACGCCTTATACTATTCTTAAAAATAAATATTATTTTGAATGTAGAAAGTTTATTTTACAAAATACTTCTTTAGTAGAAATTGTTGATTTTAAAGGAATAACTGTATTTAAAGATGCTGCTGTGGATTCTATTATTATGATAATCAAAAATAGTATAGATATTCAAAATAATTATAATCAAGTATTTAATATTAAAGATCTTGCTGATAACTCGTTTCAAACTATAAAAATTAATCAAAATAAAATCTTATTAGAAAGAAGTGATTTGTCATTAGTTCATAATTTGTCCAATGAATTAATAAAGAGATTATCAAATGATTCTGTCAAAGTAGAGGACGTAATAAATTTTAAACAAGGAATAATTACAGGAGATAATAAAAGATTTGTAACTTATAAAAAAAGCGAACTGTCTAAAAAGGTAATTACAGGAAGCAATTTTAATCGATACACTATAGAAAAATCAAATCAATATGTTACTTACGATAAAGCTATTCTACATCGTTCAAGAAATGAGGAAATTTTTGAAGTAAAAGAAAAAATCTTACTTAGACAGACTGCTTCTTATCCAATTTGTGCTATCGATATAAAGCAACATTATACATTAGATACTGTCCATAATGGAATTATTAGAGATACTAACTTTTCAATATATTATGTTTTGACATTATTGAATAGTCGTTTGATGAAATTTTTATATGAAAGTTCGATTAATGAAACAGGAAAAGTGTTTGCACAAGTGAAAATAATGTACATAAATCCTTTACCGATAAAGAAAACCTCAAAAGAAAATCAACAACCTTTCATAGATTTAGCAAACAAAATGATTTCTCTGAATGAAGAATTTTCTGCTAAAAAAGACCTTTTTTTACGTCGTCTGCAAGAGCGTTTTGCTTTCAAAAAAACAACTAGAAAGTTAGATAACTTTTATACAGATAGGTTTAATGAAGTGGTAAAGGAATTAGAAAAACAGAAAATAGTTATTACTCTTCGTGAGCAAGACGAATGGCAAGACTATTTTGAAGAAATAAAAGAACGTGTTTTAGATATTCAAAGTCAGATTCAGATTGTTGATAGCCAGATAGATAATTTGGTTTTTGAATTGTATAAGCTGACAGAAGAAGAGATAGAATTGATAAAAAATGATTAACTTACAAAACTACTTTAAATTGTTAATCAATCATAAATCCTTTCCTCTTATAATTCAACTTTATGCTTTACCAAAACGAAAGAAAGACATTTCTAATAGAAGAAATTAGTATATCAAAAGAAAATGACAAAAAAGAATTAAATTCTCAAAAGGTTCTCAAACTATATTTAATCGGACGTTTGACAGTTGAAGAACACAAAGAGGGTTTTCGAAACTTATTTTGAAATATTCAAAGCAGGAAATTACAATTACGCTTTATTCGATTACATCAATTTAGAATATGACCCTCCAAAATCTAGAGCTTGGTTTGTTACAAGTTATGTTTCTCGTTACTCAAAAGAATTAGGTGGAAGACATTGTTATTTTGCTGTCATCGAACCCAATAATATGTTCCAAAGAATAGCAGCTTCTTTAATTGCAATTAGCGTTCAAAAAATTTATAGCACTTTACATGTTACCTTCTTTACAGAAGTAGAAAAAGCTCAAGATTGGCTTTTGCAAACAAAAGTTGAAGAAAAAACAGTTTAACTTGATAAATCAAGCTACTACTTTCAAACGTAATAATTTGATTTATCAAATTGACTTCTACAAACTTTTTTATCTTAATAAGGTTATTGATTGGATAATCCCTTAATTATTCAAAAAATTCCCTTATGATTTATCAAAACAATAGGAAAACATTTTTAATAGAAGAAGTCATTTTATCTAATTCTGACCACAAATCAACAGAAGAAAACAATCAAGAAAACAAAACTCAAAAAGTACTGAAACTTTATTTGGTTGGAAAACTTACTATAGAAGAACACAAAGAAGGTTTTGAAAAATATTTAGAGCTTTTTAAAGATGGAAATTATACCCACGCTATTTTTGATTATTTGAAGTTAGAATACGACCCACCACAATCAAGAGCTTGGTTTATGACAAGTTATGCGCCTCGTTATGGAAAAGAATTAAAAGGAAGAGAATGTTATTTGGCTTTGTTAGAATCTCAAAATTTGTTTCAAAAAATGACAACCTCTCTCCTCACTTCTTCTGTCCAAAAGATTTACAAAACCATTCATATTTCTTTTTTCAAAGAGTTGGAAAGTGGCGAAAAGTGGCTTTTAAGTAAATAAAAAAGCGTAAATTTGACACAAAACGTAATTCAGAATGTAGCTCACTCTTTAGAGTGAGAAGCCGTAAAAAGCATTTCTACCTATAATTCTATTATAAAAACTATATGAAATCCTCTTCTATACAAGAAAAAATAAATCAGTTAGTAGAAAAATTAAATCATTACAACACTCAATATTATCAAAACAACGTTTCAGAAATTTCTGATTTTGAGTTTGATAAACTATTGGAAGAATTACAAAAATTAGAAGAAGAAAATCCAGAATTAAAACTTCCAAATTCGCCTACTTTGCGTGTTGGTGGAGATATTACGAACAACTTCGAAACGGTTGTTCATCGTTATCCGATGCTCTCACTTTCGAATACCTATAATGAAACCGAACTTTTAGAGTTTGATGAGCGAATCCGAAAAACGGTCGATAATCCTGTTTATGTCTGCGAACTCAAATTTGATGGTGTGGCTATTTCGCTGCGTTACGAAAACGGAATTTTTACGCAAGGTGTTACTCGTGGCGATGGAAATCAAGGCGACGATGTAACTTCAAATGTCAAGACAATTCGTGATATTCCTTTAAAAATAAAAGGCGAAACTAATCTTCCAGATGATTTTGAGCTACGAGGAGAAGTTTATTTAAGCAAAACACAATTCGAAATACTCAATCAAGAAATTGTAGAACGTGCAAAAGAAAAAGAAGTAGAAGAGGAAAAAATTCCAGATTTACTACTCAAAAATCCACGAAATGCAGCTTCTGGCGCAATCAAAATGAAGGATTCGAAACAAATGGCGAAGCGAAAACTTTCTTGTTTTGTTTATGATGCTTACGGAACTCCTTTTGATTCTCACACAAGCATTTTAGAGAATTTGGAAAAATGGAATTTTGCAGTTTCTCCATTCCATAAAAAAGCAAATGGTATTCAAGAAGTGTTAGAATTTATAAAAGAATGGGAAGAAAAACGTTTTACTCTACCTTACGAAACCGACGGAGTTGTTATCAAAATTAATAATTTAGACCAACGAGAAGAATTAGGTTTTACATCAAAAAGTCCACGCTGGGCAATAGCTTACAAATACAAAGCACAAGAAGCACAATCAAAACTCAAAAGTGTTGTTTTTCAAGTCGGACGAACAGGAGCAGTTACGCCAGTTGCAAATCTTACGGCTGTGCAGCTTTCAGGTACAACGGTAAAACGTGCTACTTTGCATAACGAAGGAGAAGTAAAACGATTAGATTTACATGAAGGCGATACCGTTTTTGTAGAAAAAAGTGGCGAAATTATTCCAAAAGTAACACGAGTAGTTACAGAGCTTAGAGAAAAGAACGCAAAACCAATTATTTTTCCAGAAGTGTGTCCAGAATGCGAAACCAAATTGATAAGAGAAGAAGGCGAAGCTGCTTATTACTGCTTGAATGAAAATGGTTGTCCTCCACAAATTTTGGGTAAAATAGAACATTTTGTGGGTAAAAATGGAATGGATATCGATAGTATTGGAAGCAAAACGGCTCAAACATTTTTAGATGCAAATCTGATTAAAGATTTTTCTGATTTGTATGAATTGGATAAAAATAAATTAATAGATTTACCTTCTTTCAAAGAAAAATCGGTAAATAATGTGCTTAAAGGAATAGAAAATTCTAAAAAAAGACCTTTCAAAAATGTGTTGTATTCTTTAGGAATAAAATATGTAGGAAGAGGAGTTTCTGAAATAATAGTCGATGAGCTTTCGTCGATTGACAACATTATAAAAGCTAGTAAAGAAGAATTATCGGCTATTTTCGGAATTGGAGAGCGAATAGCCGAAGCTATAAAAGCCTATTTCGAAGAACCTAAAAACATAGAATTAATCGAAAAGCTTCGAAAAAGCAGGATTACAATTTGAGCAAGCAGAGAAAAAAGCAGTCGTTACAGACGGAATTTTGAGTGGAAAAACGTTTGTAGTTTCTGGTACTTTTCAGAATTTTGAGAGAGAAGAATTAAAGGAAAAAATAAAAAGTTTGGGAGGAAAAATCTCTAGTTCGGTTTCCAAAAAATTAGATTATCTTCTAGCAGGCGATAAAGCAGGAAGCTCAAAAATTGAAAAAGCCGAAAAAGCAAAAGTAACAGTAATTAGTGAAGAGGATTTTCTAGGCTTAACGAACGGTTCGCTTTGAGCGAACCGTTCGTTTTCATCTTACCTCCAAACCGTAACGACTACTTTTCTGTCTTTCTGTTCGCCACTTCCTCTAGCTGCTTCATCATCACGAGCAAAAAATTCTCCGTGCGATTTGTGCAAAATTTTCTCATACTTTAATCCTACCATTTGCAAAGCATAGCTTACATTACTTATTCTATCTTTTGAAAGCTCTAGGTTTACGTGTTCAGAACCTTTGGCATCGGTATAACCTTCTACTAAAGCAGCTTTCCAACGCCTTGCACCAATAAATTCTCTAAGACGAGCATCTTCTTCTGCACTCAAATGACTTTTATTTGCATCAAAATAAAGCGTAATTTTAGACTTCTTTTCTGGTTGATGATGCTGCAAATTTATTCCTTCTTTTCCTTTTGGCACTCCATAAAAAACTCTAAAAGTACGTGTTTCTCCTTTTTTCAATTTCTTTGTATTCCACCTCAAAAGGATTGCGCTATCATCTGTATAATTCCCTACTTTTTGATGGTCTAGCTGCAAAACATTTGTCAAATATGCCCACTGACCTACGTAAGCCATATCTGGAGTAGTTACGTTTTTGTGTTTGGTGACTAATCGTGCCTGCAAATCTCCATTATAAAAAGCAAAATGCAAAGGCATTTTTGTACCTTCATATTTTTTATCCATTCCGATATGAGAGCCATCAGCCGAAAGTTTGCAAATATCATCGGCATCAATCATTGGGTCTAACAAAAGTGAAAATTCTATATCTCTCGGCGCATCAGACTGATTTTCTATTTCATATTCTATCTTATAATAGTTTCCTTTAGAGCTATTTTCTAACTCTTCCAAATCAACATCAACAGGTTCTAATGTTTGGGTAATCAGCAAATTATCATACGTATAAATTACTTTAGAAGTAAATGTCATATCAGAACCTTCTTCTGTTTCAGAAATCAAAACCCCTTTTAAAGTTCTGGTTTGAGATAATTCTGAATTGTTGGAAGCATACTTTCCACTTGATTGCAATACAAAATGAGAAGTAGAAAAAGAGTAAGGATAACCGAACAAAATACTTTTATCGCCATAACCAATCGTAAAACGTCCGTCAATAAGTTGGTCGTCTAATGGATTTATTTTTTTTGGCAGAAGCGTTTCAGGAAAATAATTTGTAGGAGAATAGGTATGTTTAACTTCCCTATATTCGTTTGAGTAAGGCACACCTTTCCAGTTTTCGTATAATTTCAGAACAGAATTTTCAACAATTTGATTTAATGGAGAAAAGAAAGACGAGAAAATGAATAGCAAAAAAATACAGGCAACACCCAATACTTTTTTATTTTGATTTTCTTTATATTTATACTTTTTAGATATTTTTCTAAATAGTGAGTTAGTCAGTCGTAACTTTTTATTCATCTTTGATAAACTTATTTTATAGATAGGATATTTTTTAGCTCATAATTACTTCTAAATAATTATTTTTAAGTTAAGCAAAAAACGTTCTTTTTTCTTGTCATTTAGATTTATGCTGTTTTCTATTTTAATGTAGCTTATGTATTTGAATTATTCGCTTCTACAAAAATGTTTAAAAAAAGTGTCTTTACAAAAAAACAAGAGTAGTTTTATAAATAATAAACGTATAATTAGAGTTTGTACTCCAAAATTATCATTTTAATTGTTTCTTCAGTTATCTAACTTATCAACTATTTTATTTTCTCAATTTCAAATAACGATGATAATTTTATCCATTCTACTTTTTATAGGAATCATTTCAATTCATTATCATTTCAACAAAAATAAAATTCTATCTAAATTCTATTTTTTAGCTTTGTCATTCAAATTATTCTGTGGAATTTTATTATATCAACTTCATTTGAGTTTTACTATTCTGCCAGACCTAATTTCTTACAAACAAGATATAGTCCGTTTAAGTGATTATTTTTGGACGGATACAATTAATTATTTTGTTTTTTTACTGAATGGAAAACTAAATCCTGTTTGGATGCACACTTTTGCAACAGAAGGCGAACGAGCATTTTTCTTTGTTCGTTATCTTAGTTTTATGAATCTTTTGGCTGCAAAGAATATGTATCTAACAAGTCTTTATAGCTCTTTGATGGCTTTTTTCGGACTTTGGGCGTGTGCAAATAGTTTGGCAAATTGGTTTATACAAAAAGATAGTTCAGTTAGTAAAATTAGAAAAGTAAAAACTGCTCTCTGTATTGGCTTTTTCTTTACGCCTTCGGTTGCTTTTTGGGCATCTTCAATGATGAAAGAGAGTCTTTTATGGCTCATTATGGGATTTTTGATTGCTATCTTTTTAGATATTTTGAAGTATTTTGAGAAATTTGAATTATCAATCATTAAAACAAAAAAAATTAAGTTTATAGGAATTGTTATAAAAACAGCCTTTTTTTTTATTCTTATTATTTGTCTTTTTTTACTAAAATACTATTATTTTGCTTTGCTTGTTCCTTTACTTTTTGCATTTAGAATAAGTTTTTTGATTAAGAATTATTTAAAAAAATCGGTTCATTTTCAGCTCTTACTTTTCTTAGGAAGTTTTATTTTTATTGTCAGTTTGGCTTCTACTCTCCATCCTAATTTATGGTTTTCTCGTCTTTCGGAAGCCGTTTTTATTAACCAACAAAATAGTTTAGCAAATTCTGACTTTGATAGTCAAATACGTTTTACTTACGATTATGATTTCGAACCCATTTATCACAACTACAATCAAGATGAAAACGGAAATAGAGCATATCAAAACTTCCCTACACTCTTTCAATTAGCAGAACAAAGTCCGAAGGCACTTTTAGCAGGATTATTTTTTCCTTTAAGTATTGATTTTTCTACCTTCGGAACATCAGAATTTAATTTTTATAGATTTGCTTCTGTTATCGAAAACTGGATTATTTTATTTTTCTTTATTCATACTATTTCTATTAAAAAATTAGTTTATCGTGTTCGTTCTATTTTTTCTTCTGGTCAAAATTTGGAATTACAAAATCTTAATTCTCTAGCTATTTTATGGCTTATCGGAATTATTTTTTGTGTTGGAATGGCTACACTTTTAGCTTTATCTGCTCCTAATTTGGGTGCGTTGGTTCGTTACAAAGTCGGATTTTTACCTTTCTTTATTTTTGGAATTGTGATGCGATTACGTTAATTTGCTTAAATTACAAAAAAACCATACAAGAGTTCTATGCAAAAATATTGTTTTTTCCTACTTGCTTTTTCTATCTTATTTAATTTTGAATTACAGGCACAAGTTGCTGGTAATCAAGTATATAAAAACAGAGATAACAACATAAGGTACGACAGAAATCCTGTCGAAACAGAGAGTATTCGTTCACAAGGCAATAATTTAATTATTATCTCGAAAGTTTTGCTCAATAAAAAGGCTGATTATTATTTGATAACCGTTGGAGCTAATCAGATAGCAAAAACAGTTTCTGAAGCTAGTCAAAAGTTAAATACTAGAATTGAGAATGTTATAAAAAAAATAAAAAAGCTAGGTATCAATAAAGATGATATTTATATAGATTTTATTGCAGAAACCAGATTGTATGACCATACTGTTGAAGGCAAAGATATAACTGAATATTTTGAAGGATTTAGTATTCGTAAGAATATCATTATTAAAGTAAAACAATTAGATAAAATTGATAAAATTGTAGATTATTGCGCTCAAGAAGAAATTTATGATATTATAAAAGTAGATTATGTAAGTCAAGATTTGGAAACTATACATGCTCAACTTTTGGAAGAAGCTCTCAAAATTGTAGAGAAAAAGAAGAAAGTATTTGAAAAAAATAGTTCCGTAACATTATCTTATGACTACAGACTAACTTCTGAAAAACTTAAAATATATTATCCAAAAAATTTATACAAACAATACAACGAAGCCTTCGAAACTTCTTCTATTCAAAGCTATTACAACAGTACCTATATCAGAAAAGATGTTAGAAAGGAAACTACATTTTATTACGATGGAATGGAAACAGAACTCGGTATTGACAAAATTTTAGATGATATTTCTCCAGTAATTGGGATTCAATACGTTCTTGAAGTGCAAGTTACTTATGAGTTAAAAAGATAAACTTACCTATCTATTTAAGACGAACGGTTCGCTTAAAACGAACCGTTCGTTAAAACCTCCTGACATTCGTATGCGTTTAGAGTATTTTTTTTACTAATTTGCCTTAGATAGCGATTAACTTTTAGTGATTAGCGATTAATTACTATATTGTATTCTCAATTTTCTATGATAAAAAATAGCAACTCAAAACACATCAATCACTTAAAGCTAACTACCAAAAACTACTCATGTCCAGCATTCCAAAAACACTTACTCCTTCAAAAACGCCTACTCCTACGCTCTTTCAGTCGCTTATTCCTATACTTGCTCTCATCGTTTTATTGGTCTTAAATGTCCTTATTTTTGGCGATAATGCTACTTCTGGCGCAAATCAAGTGGCTTTACTTCTGGCTGGTGGAATTGCTGGTTTAGTGGCTTGGTATCTCAAAATGAGCTGGGTACAGGTAATGGACGGCGTTTTGGAAAGTATCAATTCGGCTATGTCTGCTGTCTTGATTTTGCTTATGATTGGTGCGCTGGCTGGTACGTGGATGCTTAGTGGAATTGTTCCTGCGCTTATCTATTACGGTTTGCAAGTCTTGACACCTACTTTTTTCTTGGTGGCTTCTTGTGTTGTATGTGCTTTGGTTTCGCTCGGAACAGGAAGTTCTTGGTCGACCATTGCGACAGTCGGAATTGCACTTTTAGGAATTGGTGCTGCACTTGGTTTTGATGAAGGTTTGGTTGCAGGTGCAATTATTTCAGGTGCTTATTTTGGAGATAAAATGTCGCCTTTGTCCGATACAACTAATCTTGCGCCTGCAATGGCTGGAACAGACCTTTTTACGCACATTCGTTACATGCTTTATACGACTGTTCCTTCTTTTACTATCACAATGATTTTGTTTTTGATAATTGGATTAATGAGTGAAAATGTAGCTTCTGAAAGTAATGTAAACGAGATTATGAATGCTATTGAAAACAAATTTTCAATTAGTCCTTTTCTTTTTGCTGTTCCGATTGTTGTGATTGGTTTGATTGTAGGTAAAGTTCCTGCGTTGCCTTCGCTTCTTATTGGTAGCCTTTTAGGAGGTCTTTTTGCTATTATTTTTCAACCAGAAATTATTGCTCAAGTGGCAAATGTAGCTCCTACTTTAGAAGGTTTAAGCAAAGAACCTGAAAGTATTTATAGAAATATGCGTATGTTTGCTTTACAAAATTTTGGAGGTTATGAAGCTGTTATGATGGCAATGTTTGGTGATGTGAGTTTGGTTACAGAGAGCGAAACCGTAAACGGACTTTTATCAAGTAGTGGAATGAAAGGAATGCTGGGTACAATTTGGCTAATCTTATGTGCTATGATTTTTGGTGGTGTAATGGATGCTGCTGGAATGCTGGCTCGTATTAGTAATGCCGTTATTTCATTGGCTCATTCTACTGGTTCGATGATTGCAGCTACTGTCGGAACGTGTATTGTATTTAATCTTACTGCTTCTGACCAATATTTAGCCGTTGTGGTACCAGGGAAAATGTATGCAAGTGCGTTTCGTAAAAAAGGACTTGCGCCCGAAAATTTGAGCCGAACGCTTGAAGATTCTGGAACGGTTACTTCTGTTTTGATTCCTTGGAATACCTGTGGAGCAACACAAGCAGGTGTTTTGAAGGTTGCTACTCTGGATTATGCTCCTTATTGTTTTTTCAATATTATTAGTCCTTTTATGAGTATTATTTTTGGGTATGTAGGGATAAAAATCAAAAGAGTAAATCCTGAAACAGGCGAACCAATTAATTGATTGTAATAAAATCCAGAAAAAAATCTTTGAATATTTCTATAACTAGTATAAACTAGTACCTTTTCTTAAACTGTTTTTAGTTTCAATATAGAATTATCGTATTTTTTGACTTTCTTTGTTAAAACTACTACGAAATTGTATATCTTTCAGTTAGTATTCAAATTTTTAACTTCAAATTTTTAGCAACGTACTATCCATAAATATTAGTCAATCAATTTAAATAATCAAAATAGTCTTTCTTATTGATTTAATTATCCTAAATAATTTAATTGAAATACTATTCAATATCTTTAATAGACACTTTTTCTCTAGTGTTTGTAGTCAGTAATTTTATGAACGAATATATATTTTTTGGAGTTTTTACCGTCTTAGTTATCCTTATTCTTTTAGTTGATTTAGGTGTTTTCTCGAAAGAAAATCACATTATTTCATTTAAGGAAGCTGCTATTTGGAGTGTATTTTGGATATGTTTGGCACTTGGTTTTTGGCAATTTTTGGATTATTATGGCGATTTGGTTCACGGAGTAGAAAATTATGCCGACGTTGAACGGATTGTAAACAAATACATTGCTAAACCAGATAGAGATGGAATTTTAGTGGCTGGTAATTTTGAGTTGAGTGTTCAAAATTATAGAGATAAAATGTCTTTGGACTTCATAACAGGTTATTTATTAGAATATTCTCTTTCGGTAGATAATATTTTTGTTATAATTTTGATTTTTAGCTCATTTGGAGTAGCAGAAAAGTATTACAAAAAAGTGCTTTTTTGGGGAATTTTGGGAGCTATCGTGATGCGTTTTATCTTTATCTTTCTTGGTGCCACAATTATCGAACACGCTCACTGGGTTTTGTATATTTTTGGTATTTTCTTGATTTTTTCTGGTGGAAAGATGTTTTACGAATTTATAAAAGGAGAAGAAGAAGAAGAAATTGATACCGATGATAGCTGGATTGTAAAATGGGCTTCTAAGGTATTTAATGTTTATCCTCGTTATGTAGGCTCACATTTTTTTATTCCACTTCCTACCTACGAAGACGGAATGCTTACCAAAAGTTTTAGAAACAAAAAATCAACTGCTAACAAAAATAGAGTGCGTACAAAGAAAATAAAGTGGGCAGTTACGCCTTTATTTATTGTTGTCTTGGTTATTGAATTTACTGATTTAATCTTTGCTGTCGATTCTATTCCTGCTATTTTTGCTGTTACACAAGACCCTTATGTAGTCTTTTTCTCTAATATTTTTGCCATTTTGGGTTTGCGTTCGATGTTCTTTTTCTTATCAAACATTATGCATCTTTTCCATTATCTCAAACTGGGTTTGGCTTTTCTTCTTTCTTATATCGGAATAAAAATGCTTGCAGCTTCTTGGCTCAAAACGTTTGGATTTACTAATCAACATTCTATTTTTATTATTTTAGGAATACTTACTATTAGTATTTTGGCTTCTATTATTTTTCCTCAAAAAAAACCAGAAATTCCTAAAAAAGAAGATAAAGGAAATATAAAAGATGTAGGTTAGAGAAAATCTAATATTTTTCAAATTATTTTCAACATTTAAGTCCTTTTTAGTGTTTATTAGTCAAAGAAAATATCAAGCTAATACGTTTTGATGATTTCTCATTTTTTAACCTAAATTTTTACTTTTATGAAAGCGCAAGATAAAGACAGTAACAAAGAACAAAACAAGCAAAACAAAAATGCTGATTCTCCACAAGAATTCTTCAAAGACAAATTTGATTACGACCCAAAAGAAGACATTTATAATCAAGGAAAAAAGGTAGCTAGCATCGATAACGATGACGAGCTTATTATCGACAAAGGAATACCGACTCCAAACGATAGAAACGAAATGTACGAAGAATCTCCATTACACAATGCAGAATCAAATTTTGAAGGAGAATCAATCGATGTTCCGGGGTCTGAATTAGATGACCAACAAGAAAGCATTGGTTCGGAAGACGAAGAGAATAATTATTACAGTTTGGGTGGAGATAATCACGATAACTAAAGATAATCAAACGAAAAAGAAGACATTCAGAGTATTTAAAACCTGCTTAATTGTCTATCAAGTAAAACCCATAAATCTATTTAATTAGAGATATGGGTTTTTTCTTTCTATAAAATTTTATTTTAAACCGATTTCAATTCCAAAACCGTAATTTCTGGCAAAATTCCAATTCTCCCTGGATAGCCCAAATATCCAAAACCACGATTGACATACAAATATTGATTTTCATGCTGGTACAAATCTGCCCATTGCTCATAAAAATATTGAACAGGACTCCATTTGAAAACTTCTGTATCAATACCAAACTGCATTCCGTGTGTGTGTCCTGCTAGAGTCAAATCAATATCTTTGAAAGAACGCTTTTGAATATTCATTTTGTCGTAATAGTCTTTATATAGATGCGACTTCGAACCGTTCACTTGTGCATCCCAATGGCTAGGGTCGTGAGAAAGTAATATTTTTACAGGTGCTTCTTCGCTTCCTTTGTAGGCTTTTTCCAAATCTCCATGACGAGCAAAATTTCCTTTTGCTCCCCAATTTTCTATTCCAATAAGAGCTATTTTTTCGTTATTAGTTTCCAAAAAATGATGTTCGTTCATTAATAGTTTCCAACCCATTCTACCGTGTGTTTGCTTCAAGTCTTCCAAATTTTTGCGCTTTGCTGCTGGCGATTCCCATTGTACATAATCGCCATAATCGTGATTTCCCAAAACAGAATAAACGCCCATTTGAGCTTTCAGCCTGCTAAAAATATCTTGATAATCCTTCATTTCCTTTGCCATATTATTTACCAAATCACCCGTAAACAAGATTACGTCAGGTTTTTGTTTCATAATTAATTCTATTCCACCCTCAACAGCTTTTTTATTAAAAAAACTACCTGAATGAACGTCTGAAATCTGAACCATCTTTATTCCGTCAAAAGCCTTTGGTAGATTCGGCAAAACGATTGTCTTTTTTCTGACTGTATAATCGTGCGCTCCAGAAACAATTCCCCAACCCATCGTAACCAAAGGAGTAGCCATTGCCACAACGCCAGCTTTCATCAAAAACTCCAAACGAGGAATTTTATTTGTGGTGTCTTCTATATCTTCTGTATTCTGATTTGTGTTTTCCAAAACTTGAGAAATTTCCGAAGGATTTGTTTTTTGATAAATCCAGATACAAAGACGAATAAAATCATCAAGAAGCAAAACTAACGCACCAAAAAGCTTGGAAAAATAAAGCATAAATGCCCATGTCATCAAAAACTGCCTAAACGTGTAGGGAATTTGATCAGCAGGATAGAAGTTATAGGCTACAATCCCTGCAAGTGTCAGAAAATTTATTCCCCAATAAACTGTATAGATTATCTTACGTGTGGTTTCGGAAGAGGAAAGCGTAAGCGTTTTGACAAGCTGAAAAATATAAACATCTAACAAAAGAAGTATAACAACAAAGACAAGTGAAAATAATTGTCGATTCATAGAAGTAAAAAGTGGAATGGAAAAAGTGACGTACAAAAACGTTGAAGAGGCTTAACGTTCCTTTTTTCTGAGGTAAAAGTACAAACCTTTAAATTATTCGACGAGTAAATTAAAAAAGCCGATTGATAAATTCTGTTTGGTAAACGAATTGAACTTTGTTTGGTTAGTTTTGAAAGCCTTTTTACTACAAATTAAACACTATTTAACTTCACTCTAAATGCTGCATTTGAGGTAATAATTTATATACTTGATTAATTTCGTTTATTTAGTAGCATTTTATTTAAAGATTTAGGAAAATCAATATCTATATAGTATTTTTAGGGTAATTTAAACAAATAGTGATAGTACTACTTTAAAGAAACAGATTGTAACAATTAGTTTGACTCTATATTCAAATTAAATTGTGGAATCGAAATAACGACATTTAGTTTAATATTTTTTTGATGAAACAACGCTCTACATTTCTTCTATCTCTTCAAAAATTCACTCGTTATCTTGGCAGAGAATGGCTTTCTAGTCTTATTTTTCAACGTATATTTCTGATCATTTTTGCTATCGGTATTTATGCCAATACTTTTAATCACGAGTATGCTACCGAAGGTTCTCGTTTGCTTTCACAGAGTGATATAGCACATAAAGGCTTAGGTATAGATGGAATTATGAGTATTTTTCAGCAAGATAGTTATGCTGAAGTGAGTGATAGACAAGCCAAATTTATTCCTGCAAACGAACATTATCAGCCTGTTACACTTCTTACTTTTGCAGTAGAATATGCTGTTTTTGGAGAAAGTCCACACATTAGCCATATCATAAACGTGCTTTTGTATGCGCTTACTGGAATGCTTTTATTATCGGTCTTAAACCGAATTTTTGCTGGATATTTGGAGGAACGACCTCGCAGAATTCTGGCTTTTGTAGCAACGCTTATTTTTATAGCACACCCTGTTCATACCGAAATTGTAGCAAGTATAAAAGGGCGAAATGAGCTTCTTTCTTTCTTGTGGCTTCTTTTGATGACTTATTTGTTGCTTCGTGCAGCTTTTGCTAGAGGTGCGATTCGCTTTGTTTATCTTCCTTTGGTTGCTGTATCTTTTTTCTTAGCTCTTTTGACTGAAGAAACGGCAATTTCATTTATGTTTATTTTGCCTTTAATTCTTTATTATTTTATTCCACTTCGCAAACTAGATATTATTGTCTTAGCTATTCCTGTTCTTTTTACTGCGTTTGGATATTGGCAATTACGAGAGTTTTTTACAAAGGATATCGAACAAGCACATTTGATGCACAGCATTCTCAATAATCCTTTCGCTAACGCTGATTTATCTCAAAAAATAAGTACACTTATATTTGCTTTTGCAAAATATATTGAGCTTTTGATTGCTCCTATAAATCTATCTCATGATTATTCTTTCGATCAAATTAAGATAAAAGAATGGTCTGATGTGCGTGTAGTAATGACTTTCTTAGGCATTGTTGGAGCTGGTGTAATTTCGATAGCTAACATTAGAAAAAAGGGAATTTATACCTTTGCTTATTTTTATTTCATTGGCTATTTATTGTTTATTTATGTAACCGAATTTATAATTAATCCAAACGAATTTGTTTTTCTTTCTCCTGGAACAATTATTTCAGAAAGATTACTTTACTTGCCTTCTTTAGCATTTTGTATTGCTACTGCTTTTGGTCTGTATGATTTATTTGGCTGGTTAGTCGCCAACAAAAGAGGAGCTGCAAAGTGGGTTTATACCTATACTTTCGTAGGTACTTCACTTGTTCTGGTTCTTTATAGTATAAAAACGGTACTCAGAAATGAATCTTGGAAAAATGATACAACGCTTATGAAAGCAGATGTAAATAATTCTCCTAATAGTGTTCGTCTTCGTTATATGCTTGGCAGAAATTATATTATTGAAGCTGATAGTACCGTTTCGTTTAGACAGAAAGCGAGGTATTTGGAAAAAGCAGCCGACCAACTTCGAAAAGCAGTTACTATTTATCCGAGTTATGCCGATGCGATTGCACTTTTAGGAACAGTTTATACCGATTTAGGACAAGAAGATAAAGCAGGTCGATACTACAAAAGAGCAATTCAAATCAATCCAAAATCTATTGTAACACAAGAAGAATATGGAAAAATGTGTCTAGCAAATGGGGATTATCATCAAGCTGTAGAATGTTTTAAGCAATGGGGAATTTTGGAACTAAACCCAACAGCTTTTTTATATTTAGGAAAAACGTATGAATTTTTGGAACAACCAGATTCGGCAACGGCAGCTTATGGATTGGTTGTTTCTTTTAAAGATGCTGCTTATAGCGATGTAGTTGGAGATGCGTATTACAGGATGGCAAATATTTATGTAAGTGAAAGTTTGAATGATTTGAACGACAAATAAGACGAAAGATGCCGTTGATTTATACATGAAAGCTGTTAGCAAAAACAAACGAAATTTAGATGCGTATATAAAATTGAGTAAATTATATGAAAACGAAGGAAAAGTAACGAAGGCAATTTACACACTTGAAGGTGCAATAATTTACTTCCCAAAATCAGAAGAATTATACAGAACTATCGCTAATTTATACGGTTTGGAAAAAGATACAGAAAAACAACAACTTTATTTAAAACAAGCTGACTCAGTAGCTGGTTTGAATGAAGGACAACGATAATTTTACCTACAAATAAATTCATGTTTTTTTATTTCATTATTATTTCGTTTTCCTATAGAAAAGGGTTTGTAAACTCTACTCTTTACCTTTAATAGAAACAAAACATCGTATTTATATATTAAAGACTTCCTTTGACTATACTTGTAGTTGAATAGTTGCTAAAAAATGCTATGTAGACAATAGATTTGCAAACCCAACGCTATGGAAAAATAAACTATCATTTTGTCAAAAACAGATCCGTATATGAAGATTAATGAATAACAATCAGGTTATTTTTATAGAACTCAATTTTATTAGTTTCAAAATTAGTTCCTTTACCACCTTCTATAGTTTCTTCTTATATTCACTTTGTGCTTGCACAGTCTGTATAATTAGAGTTGATACACTAAGTAGAGAAAAACTAGAAGAAGAAACAGGTTTTTCGAAAAAAAATTGCTTTTATATTAAATACCTAATTAATTGATTATTAAATTGTTATACTAGATTTAGAATCGCTTTAGATAATCTTTATATGAATTTGCACAAATAAATCTTAGCATCTATTTGTAAGTTACAAAATTATTATTACCTTTGCACTTGCAAGAACGACAAAGAAAATGGACTCGTAGCTCAATTGAATAGAGCATCACGTTACGGCCGTGAAGGTTACAGGTTTGACTCCTGTCGGGTTCACTATTTTATTATTTTGTTTTACTATTCTTTGAACTATTTTTTACTTTGAATAGTTGTAGTGATAACAAAATTAATGGATAAGATCAATAATGAAAAAATTGTAAATTGATTTTACAATTAGTAAGACAAAGTAAAAGACAAGTAAAATGGACTCGTAGCTCAATTGAATAGAGCATCACGTTACGGCCGTGAAGGTTACAGGTTTGACTCCTGTCGGGTTCACAAAATGGTATTTAATACATCTAATCAAAAACCCTGTTTGAATAATTAAAAAATTATCTAAACAGGTTTTTTTTTTGTCAATTTTTAATTTGATTTAAATTGGTTTTATACTGATAAAAAATAAATTTGCTACGTCTACATAAAAGCAAACTATTTTAGATTGTATTTGAAATGAAAATGAAATCATACAATTTTCTTAAATTTCCAACCCAACTTTCCAAACGAAGACAACGAATTATATTTACTGGTCTGATACATAGAATCCAAATTAACTGATTTATAAAAATTTGGATATTTTTTTTGTAACGTTTCACAGTACAAAACAACAGTTTGATATTCTTTTGCTTCAAATAAAACAGGAATTTTACGATACAAAAAGAGTTGAATAATTTTCTCCAAATCTATATGCTCAACTTTCTGTTTGTCAAAATTATAAACTACATTTTCATCAGACTTTATTCCTAAATCTTTCAAAAAACCTATTGCTTCTTGCGCTTTTTCATTTTTATTACTGTGTTTTAAAGTATTCAATAATCTCAAAAAAACTTTATCTTTTTCTACCTCAAATTTACTCCATTCACTTACCGTTTTACTTTCTGGGTGCAGACGATAAGCCGAAAAAAGCTCATCTACTTGCAAGATTTCATAATTCAGAGCAATACGCAAAAGCAAATCATAATCCATGCAATAATGTAACGACTGGTCGACTAGATTTTTATTTCTATGCGTTCCATTCTCTAAAACGTAACTTTGTTTTTCAAATACCTCTCTTTTAAAAAAACTGGAAGGTTGAGGAAAACACATGTGAGTAAAATAATCAACACTCAAATCAGAATAAAAACCTGCTGTTATTTTATCTTCATATCCTTCTCCAAACGTTTTTGTTTTACCGTGTATAAGTGAAACAGTAGGATTTTCTAAAAAATAATTTGCTGCTGTATGAAGAGAATTTTTTGTAAGCATATCATCGCTGTTTATCCAAGTCAGAATATCGCCTGTTGATTTTCGCATTCCTTTATTTATCGCTTCACTTTGTCCTTTATCTTTTACAGATTCCCAATAAGTAATATTTTTTTCATACTTTTTTATAATTTCTACTGTATTATCTGTACTTTTTCCATCTATAATAATATGTTCAATGTTCGGATAATTTTGTGATAAAACTGAATCTATTGTTTCTTCTATAAAGTTTCCTTGATTGAATGATGGCGTAATTATCGTTATTTTGGGTAAGTTCATTATTTGATATTCGTTTAAGTTCTTTTTTTTGTATATATAGTTGTTTACGAAACAAAATTAAGTAAATTTAGGTGGATTATCTATGTTCAGATGAACAACAGAAAATAAATATATAGAATGAAAAAATTAGTAAAGATAAGTATTAGTACAGCCTTTTTCGTAATCGGAATAGTAGTAGCTTTTCAAGCTAGTGATTTTTTTTGGTGGAGAATCATGGATCTGTATGAATGGGTTAGTAATGGAAATATACATTTTAGAGGTAAGTTTGCAGGGTTTTGGGGATTTAACCCAATTTATTTTTTGAGCTTTGGATTTGCATTCCTTCTATCAAGTTTCGAATTTGCTTATCTAAAAATGACTAAGATAACTAAAAACTTATTTTTACAATTATCTATTTTTACGTTGATTATAATTTGCATTTCATTTCTTGATGCAAATATGAGGCTTGCTACTTGTACAATGTGTGATGATGGAATTTTAGTGTTGGAACGTTCAGAAATTAATTATGTCTTAATTTTAAGCTTTTCTATTCTTTGTAGTTCTCTTCCGACTATAATCAGACTAACTAGAAGCAGACATAATAGAAACTAGTGTCTTGTTTTGATTAGTAAATCTTATTAAAAATACTATTTCTGATAGTTATCGCCTACTTTTTTAGAAAAAGACTATCCGAATAGCTTATCAGTTCAAAAAACTAAATAAAACACTTGTTTAAATAGATTTTTTTTGCACCTTTGTATAAGATTTAAGAACAAATTATTTGAAACATTTTTTGCTTTTACGTCTTTATTTAGAATCAAATTGGAAAGTAAAAAACGCTAAACGAAATGACTTAGGTTTTATTACTCAATTTACAATCCTTATTGTATGTTGTTTTATCAATTTTTAGCGCACACCAATCATTTTATTTTTTGTTTTCGCTTTCCAGAACTGATACAAGAAGAAGGCTATCTTTTAATTTATTTTGAAAGAATAGCCTTTTTTTAATGCCAATACATAATTACCACTAAGAACACTAAGAGAAATTAAGAAACACAAGAGAATGCAAAATCAATTTTTTAAATCAAAGAAATAACTAAATTTGTAATCCGTTTGTAGAATACGCTTTAGCGTGTTTAGAAAAGTACGAAGAATTTTTTTTTACAAAATATGTCTAGTCAAAACAATCAAAACTCCTCCTCTTCAAAATTACAACTCAATACTAAAATCAATACTAAAAAGTGGGAAAATATTCTACAATTAGTTGTCCTTTTTTTAAGTCTAATTTTGATAAATATTCTTGCTCAACATTATTTTTTTCGTCTTGATTTGACTTCTGAAAAGCGTTATACCATTACAGAATCTTCAAAAAACATTTTGGAAAACTTAGAAGAACCTGTTTTTATAGAGATTTATTTGGAAGGCGAACTCAATTCTTCTTTCAAAAGATTACAAAAATCTGTCAAGGAAACGCTGCAAGAATTTTCAATGTATGCAGGCAAAAACATTCAATTTACATTCATCAATCCAGAGCAAATTTCTAGCAATCCAGAAGAACAAAACCGTTATTACAAACAACTTTCTGACCGTGGAATCCAACCGACAACTGTTTTCGAAACCGTGCAGGGAAAAAGAGTACAGAAATTAATCTTTCCTTCGGCAATCGTTTCTTACAAAAATAAAGAAAAATCAGTTTTACTTTTGAAGGGAAATCGCACAGCTTCACCACAAGAACAGCTCAATCAATCTATCGAAAATATTGAATACGAACTTATTTCTGCTATTCAAAAACTAAGCAAAAAACAAAAAAGTAGTGTTGCTTTTATAGAAGGACACGGCGAACTTTCAAACGACAGACTTATTTCGCTTACACAAACGCTAAGTGAAAATTATATTGTAGAACGACTTAATTTGAATGAAAATTTGACTAATTCTTTTAAGTTAGATAATAATAAAAATAACAAGGTTGCTAAAAATCCTATTCAAAATTTATTAAACTACGATGCCATTGTAATTGCAAAACCGACACTTTCTTATACCGACAACGACCGTTATCAGCTTGACCAATATTTGATGAACGGAGGAAAATTGTTGTTTTTTATCGATCAAGTTCAAATGAATTTGGATAGTATTGCACAAGGTGGAACGTATGCTTTTGCGTATAATTTGGGACTTAATGAAATGATTTTTCGCTACGGTGTTCGTGTCAATCAAGACCTTTTGCAAGATACACAATCGGGTCAAATTTTGATAAATGTTGGTCAGATGGGAAATAAAGCGAATATTCAAGCTGCTATATTTCCATACTATGCCACAACAGCAAGTTTTTCGACACACCCAATTACTAAAAATATGGACGCTCTACTGTTTAAATTTGTCAGTACATTAGATTCTGTAAAAGCCGATGGAATTATTCAAACGCCTCTTGTTTTTTCTTCTCAATATTCTAAGATTAAAAAAGTGCCTACGCTGATTTCACTAGATGAATTGAAATTAGATTTGAACCCAAAATTATATCAAACTTCAAACATTCCAGTTGCTTATCTTTTGGAAGGAGAATTTAGTTCGGCTTTTAAAGGGCGTTTTCCACCAGAAGGATTTTCTGAAAAAGAATTTATCCAAAAAGGAAAAGATTCGAAGGTTTTGGTAGTTGGAGATGGCGATTTGCTTTCCAATGATTTTGACAGACGAACTCGCCAGCCTTTGCCGATTGGTTATGATGAAGTAAGTAAAAATACCTATTCCAATCAAGAATTTTTCCTCAACACGCTTTCCTATATGCTTGATGAAGGTGGAATTATTACTTCAAGAAGCAAAGAATTTGAAATCCGTCCCTTAGATACTTTTAAGATACAAGAAGAAAAAAGCTATTGGCAGTTTCTAAATTTAGTCGTTCCGAATGTTATTATTGTAATTTTTGGTTTGGCGTGGTATTTTTGGAGGAAAAAGAAGTATGCTTAACTAAATTATTGTTTTAGCTTTTATTTAACCCAAACTAATCTATTTTCGTTACAAGAATTACAACCTTAAACAAATAAAATTATGACACTTGAAGAGAAGAAAAAAATCAAAGATTTAATTTTAGAAGTAATGGAAACGGACAAAGATTTTTTGTACACTATTATTTCTGAAGTAGTAAACGAAAAATTACAAGAAAAAGAAAGAGAAGAAAAAATAAAATCTATTATAAAAAGAGATTTTGTGCGTTTTAAAGAAACTTTTGAAGCTCTTTCATAATGGAATTATTACAAAAAAGAGATATTATTCTCATCAACAGACTTACTATTGAAGATGTAGGAGGCAATTTTGTTCCTCCTCATAATTTTCTTCACGAATCTAATTTGGATTATCTAGTAGAAATTGTAGATGCAGAAATGTTTGGAAATAAAATATATCCCACTATTTCTCAAAAGGCTGGACTTTATATGTATAATATTATTGCAAATCATATTTTTCAAGATGGAAATAAAAGAACAGGATTAGAAAGTGGTTTGAAGAGAATATAATCGAAAAATAATTAAAAAAACTCTACTCCCAAAAAACACCATCTACCAGCCATTTATTCCCTACATAAAGCTGTCAACACAAGAAATAAGAATAATTTACTCGTTTAGGAATGTGTCTGTCTTCCTTAAAATTCTGATGAATAAACTGTCTTTGATATTCTGAAAGCGTAATTTTCGGACTTGTTTTGAGAACATTCAAAACATCTTGAATCTTGAATTTTGCAATCAATTTATTAATCTCAATTCCAGATTTTTCAGCAGGAACATACAACGAAACATAAGCCGATTGATAATAATAACGGTCTTTTTCTACATCATAAACAACTTCGTTTTCAATCTCTAAAAGCGAAATATCAGACATATAGAAAAATTTGCTTGACGGATTTGTATAAAGTTCGTTGGTTTCTAAAAGGTCTTTTTCTTGCTGATTTTTATACTTTTCTAGTTCGGCAACCTGTTCTAAAGAAATTCCTATTTTTACTTGTTCTTCACTAATATTAAGAATATCAGCCGTTGATTTTTCTTTCTTACCTTTTAATAAGTTCGATTTTATTTCTTTAAAATCAATTTCTTTGTCATAAAAACTTCCTTTTTCAGCATTATAACTTGATTCGTATCCTTGTAATTTTCCTTTTTCGGCAGCCTGCAAAAGTAGTTTTGAAATTTCGTTATCATCTTGAAATAACGATTTATTTACATTTTCTTTTAAATGAATTTCCGTTCTAACATAATAAGCTAGTTTGTCTAAAAAGCGATTACTGTCTGCATTGATAGAATTATCCTTATAAAAAGGTTCATCTTTCAAATCTTCATTTTGCCATATTATATTCTCCGTTTCAAAATATCGATTTCTCAACGCTTTTGTATAAGTAGTTATTTTTTGATTTGTAGAACTTGAATTTCCATCATAAGAAGAGAAAAACGGTTTCATATCCTTTACCAAAAAAGCAGCAACAGGTTTCAGATAATCACTTTTTGTATTCCAAACCGTAATCCATTTTGATGTAAAAAAATCATGTGAATCTTTTGTCGGCATTCTATCATCAATATTTTGAATCCTAACTTCTCCAATTGGTGCATCGGTAAGCGAGTTCCAACGGTTTAAAAACTGTTCTGCACTCATTTTTTGAGGTTCTTTTAATTGTTTCTTTTGTCCTTTTTCTTTCTTTTTATAATCAAATTGTTCTAAATCGTAAGGCGTAATTTGTTCACTTTTGACAAGCTGCGCCAACTTCTGACTAATTTTGGCTTGTTTGCTTTCATCTGCTAAAAACAAATTTTCAAAAAAACTATCGTTCTGTAATTTGTCATCTTCTCCAATTTCATTTTGCGAAGGAATCCAAACGCTACGATGATCATTATCCAGAAAACGCTTTGCATCTTCGTAACGAAAAGAAACAACAGGTTGAGGTTTAGAATCTGAAAAATATTTTCCTGCTACAAATAAATGTAAATATTGAATATGAATAGTTTTGGTAGAATTAATGGTACTTTCCACATAATCAATTCCCAAAACACTAAGCTGGTCGGTAGAAAGTGTTTGAAACTTATCCATAAATTCAATTTGCAGACGCTCCACTTTTACTATTTTTGGTTCTTCTTTATAATCTGTTTTATAAATTGGCAAACTTCCATTCTTTGCTCCTTCGAATAGTAATTTCGTTATTTGTTTATCAGACTGAAAAAAACCTTCATTTGCTTTGTCTTTCAAATTTATTAATTTAAAAAATCGTTTGTTTTGTTCTTTATCATTTTGAGCAACTATTTTAAAATTAAATGATAAGAGAAATAATAGAGCGAAAGAATAATGGAGAAATAATTTCATAGAGGAATTTTTGTTTTGTAGGGAACTTTTAAGTCAGCGAAGCTAAACGGCTTGTTTTTTCCCAAATATATTGTGTACTTGTATAAATTCGAAATGACAACTTAATCAGAAAAACGAAGATAACAATTAAATTCTATCCATTTTATAAAAAAAATAAATTGTAAATTTGTCTTTGTAGATTTAATAAAAATTTTCCAAAAAGTAGAGAATGAATTTCATAGAAGTACAGACAAAAGAACACAAGAAAGAATTTAATGATTTTGCAGCTCGCTTGTACAAAGATAATCTGTATTGGATTCGTCCATTAAATAAAGATATAGAAATTGTATTTGATGAAACCCAAAATCCACTTTTTAAGCACAATGAAAACGGCATAAAAGCAGAGGCAATTCGTTGGCTTTTACAAAACAATGATGGAGAAACGGTTGGAAGAATTGCAGCTTTCATTAATCCGAAAACGGTTTTGCAAGATAATAATCAACCAACAGGAGGAGCAGGTTTTTTTGAATGTATAAATGATGAAAATATAGCTTTTCTGTTATTCGATAAAGCCAAAAAATGGCTAAAAGAACGTAAAATGGAAGCGATGGATGCACCCATTAATTTTGGAGAGCGCAATCAATGGTGGGGAGTTTTGATTGATGGTTTCGACAAACCTCCCAATTATCAAATGGGTTATCACTTCGAATATTACAAACATTTTTTTGAGAAATGGGGCTTTCAAGAATACTTTCAACAGTTTACTTATGGAAGAGAAATGCACGACGTTTCAGAAAGATTACAAAAGATTGCTGATAGAGTAATTTCAAGAGAAGGCTATTCATTTTCTCACATAAAAAAAGAAAACATTGATAAACATGCAGAAGATTTTAGAGATGTTTATAATGCAAGTTGGGGAAATCACGAAGGCGTAGCAAAATTGACAGTAGAAGATTCGAAGGCACTTTTAAAACAAATGAAGCCTATTTTGGAGGAAGATTTGGTTTGGTTTGCTTATTTTGAAGGAAAGGCAATTGGTTTTTACGTAATGTTACCAGAACTCAATCAACTTTTCAAACACTTAAATGGAAAGTTTGGAATCTTACAAAAATTACAGTTTATGTGGCACAAATTACAACGAAAAAACAAAACTGTTTTTGGAGTAATTTTTGGAGTCTCGCCAGAATTTCAACGAAAAGGAGTAGAACTTGGAATGGTAGTAGCGTATCAAGAATCACGAAAAAAAATTCCGAATTATCAATATGATTATATAGAATTTAATTGGATTGGAGATTTTAATACTGGAATGGTAAAATTGTGTGAGAGTTTGGAAGCCGAAAAAGTAAAAAGACACGCTACTTACCGTTATCTTTTTGACAGAACAAAACCGTTTGAGAGAATGAAGGAAATTAAATAGAACAAAATGTATAACAGACTTCCTAGTCTGTTTCAGAATAATGATTGATAATTTATTAATTCAACAGACTGGGAAGTCTGTTATACAAATAAGAAAATGTTAAATAAAGAAGATGTTTGGGGAAATAAAGTAACTGAATTTTTCGATTATGCAGACGAAAAAGAACAGCTATTATGGTCGTATTTATTCGAAAAAATAATTGAAGTTACACCACGAAGTTATAAAAAACAGATTTTACCAATTATAGAAAAAATAGGAGAAAAACCATTTCGCAAAACAGTTCATAGTTGGTTAGAGCTGGTAATTTTGGAAAAACCAAAAACAGCATTTTACGAAGATGAATCTGGACTGGAACACGAGCGAAACTATTTGTTAGAATACCCAAATGAAACTATTTTTGCTCGCCTTATTCGTGCTTTACCTTTCGTAGCCGACCAAAATTCTATTGATTTGCTTTCCGAACTGGTGGTAGAAGCAGGAAAAAACAGGACAAACAAAACGGATAAAATTACAGGAATTGCGTCTTATAAACTCTCTGAACAAGCTATTTTTGCACTTGCAGATATAGAAAAAGTAAATCCGATTTCTGCTCTTCTTTCTGTACAAATTCAACTTCAATCACTTTCTTTGAAAAAATTAATTGAAAAAAAACTTACTCAACTTGCAAAAAAACAGAAAGTAGAACTCATGGAATTATTGGAAAATCATTTGCCAGATTACGGTTTGGAAAATGGATTTTTAGAAGGAGAAATAAACTCAAAAGTAAATCCTGAAAAAATATATGCCTATCAGATGCAAGTTGTAGAAAATAAAGTAAAACTAACTTGGTTTGATACAAATGGAAAAGAATTAAAAACTGTTCCTGCTGCACTCAAAAAGGAGTTTCCACACAAAATAGAAAAGCTAAAAAATACAGCCAGCGAAGCACAAAAAACATTGACTTTGCAGCGAGAAAGATTAGAAAAAACGTATCTTTCTCAAACGACTTTTACCTATTCACATTGGCAAAACGCTTACGCTAATCACGGACTTTTAGGAACTGTGGTAGAGAATTTGGTCTGGCAAGTAAATAGTAATACAGAAAAAGAATGGAAAACCGTTTGGTCTTCTTTTGGACGTTTTGTTGATGCTGATAAAAATCCTGTTGAAGTAAGAGAGGAAGATTTAATTCGTGTTTTGCACCCTGTTTTGTTAGATAATGAGGAGCTAGAATATTGGCAAGACTTTATAAAACAGAAAGATTTGAAGCAGCCTTTTCAACAGGTTTTTAGGAATATTTTTGAAAGAACAGAGGAAGAAATAGAAGAAAGCAATCGTTTTGAGGGAGTAATTTTAAGCCAAAAAAAGCTCCGTATGTTTGCCAAAATTCAAGGCTGGAACTATAAATGGCTTACTTATCCGAAAGTAAATCGCAGTTTTGTCACTTTTCAGTTTGATTATCAGATTGATAATTCAGAAAAAGAATCAAAATCACAGAAAATAGAAATAGAATTTTGGGTAGAAGCTCTTCCAAGCCAACCACAAAATGTAAAAACAAGTGTTGTTCGTTTGAATAAAAAAGCGCAACCTCTTTCGTTTGCTATCTTAGATAAAGTTACTTTTTCAGAAATTTTTAGAGCCATTCAACGAATTGTAAATGTATCTTCTATAAATTTTGCAATCAGTAAAGAGAAATGAAATAATGTTTTCTTTAAACGTTTGAGAGTCTTATAAAAAAAATTAAAAAGACTCTCAAACTTCTAAAAATCCTTCAATTATTTCAATGACACCAACGTAACACCTGCGCCACCTCTATCTGCATGTTCATCTTTTATAGTCTGTACCTGCGAATACTGGCGAAGTGCATCTCTAACAACTTGACGCAAAACACCTTCTCCTTTTCCATGTAAAATCCTAAGATTCTTTTGAGAAAGCATCACGGCATCATCCATAAAAGCCGTTACAATAGGATTTATTTCTTCAGCACGTTTTCCACGCACATCCAAATCTGGACTAAAATGTAAAACTTTGTTGTGAAGAGTAGAACCAGAACCAGAAGAGTTTGAACTAGAATTCATAGTTCCTGTAATCGAAATAGGCAATAATTGTTCATCTACTTTTTGCAAACGGTTCATTTTAACAGTCGTTTTGAGCGAACCAATTCGGAGCAAAGCATCTTTATTTTTAATAGATAAAACTTCTGCAACTGCTGTTTGTCCTTTTATTTGCACAAAATCGCCTGCTTTTATTTCCGTATCTACATAACGAATCATTTCTTCATCGCTTTTGGGAAGCTGTTTTTCTGTTGATTCAAACTCTACTTTGTTTAACTCGTCCTGCAAATTATCCAAATCTTTTCTAACCGATTTTGTAGCCTGTTTGTCTGCTTGCTGCTCTTTAATTGTTCGAATCGTATTTTCAATGCGTTGATTTGCTTTTTGAAGCAAAGCCTGTGCTTCATTTTTGGCTTCTTGCATATATTTTTGCTTATTTTTCTTCAAATCATCTTTCAAGGCTTGATTTTCTCTCAAAAGTTTGTCTACTTCCAACCCTTGTTTTCTAAGTGTAGTTTGTTCTCTATCCAAATTGGAACGCTGCTTTTCTAATTGCCTTAATAACCTCTCCACTTCCAACTGTTCGCCACCCAATTTTGAATGAGCCGATTTGATTACATCAGCAGGCAAACCTATTTTCTTAGCAATTTCTAATGCAAACGAGCTTCCTGGTTTTCCTATTTCTAGCTTAAAAAGTGGTTCTAATTTATCTACATCATAACGCATGGCACCATTTACAATAAACTGCGATTTTTCTGCCATAAATTTTAAGTTGGCATAATGCGTAGTAATTACAGCATACATTCTTTGCTTTTCAAATTCTTCTAAAATAGCTTCTGCTATCGATGCGCCTACTTGTGGCTCTGTTCCTGTTCCAAATTCATCAATTAGTGCAAGTGTTCGTTTGTTTCCAGTAATAAGGAATTTCTTCATATTATAGAGATGCGAGCTGTACGTACTGAGGTCATTATCAATCGATTGCTCATCTCCTATGTCTATAAAAAGTTGGTCAAATATTCCTACCTTCGAACCTTCTTGAACAGGAATAAGTAATCCTGTCTGAAACATATATTGCAAAAGTCCTACTGTCTTTAATAAAACCGATTTACCACCTGCATTAGGACCTGAAATAAGTAATATTCGTTGATTTCCATCTAAAAAAAGTGTATTTGGAAGAACCGTTTTTCCTTGTTTCTTGTAAGATAAATAAAGAAGAGGATGATACGCATTTTGCCAATCTATCAACGCACGTTTTTCAAAATCTGGATTAATAGCATTTAATTTTATGGCAAAACGAGCCTTTGCACGAATAAAATCTACTTGCGCCAAAAATTCGTAAGCATATTTTAATGTATACAAATGAGGTCTTAAAAAAGTAGTGAGATCAGTTAGAATACGCACAATTTCGAATCGTTCTTGGTGCATAAACTGTTTAATATCATTATTCAAATCCACAATCGCTTCAGGTTCTATAAAAATAGTTTGCCCTGTTGAAGACGTATCATGAACAATTCCTTTCAACTGTTTTCTATATTCGGTTTTGATAGGAACAACCATTCTGCCCTCCCTCACCGTCGTATCAACATCGGAACGCAAATAATCATTTTTGCGTAATTCTTCTACAATTGAAGCCAATTTTTTACGGAGTGTAACCTGCGTTCTAACAATAGATTGGCGAATTTTTTGAAGTTCTGGCGAAGCATTACTTCTCATTTGTCCTTTATCATCAATTACTCTTTCTATATCTTGAATAACTTCATAAGGAACTTCAATATCTTTGCACATCGATTGAAGACGTGGAAACTCGTCCTTGGGCTGTCTTCGAATTACTCTCAAGGTTTGATAAAGCGTATCTAAAGAGCGTTTGACATCATAAAACTCTTCTTCTGAAAGAAAATTATTTACAATTGAAGCCTTTGCAAGATAAGAAGACACATCAAAATAATAACTCTCTGGTGGACTTTGCCCTGTTTCGATTAATTTCTTGAATTCTGCTGTTTGTTCTGTCAAACTAGCAATTACTTCATAATCATTATGAAACTCCATTTTATCTATAAGCTGCCTACCCAAAATTCCTTGGCATTGGTCAGCTAAAAGTTCTCGGACTTTATCAAATCCTAATTTTATCTCTATATTTTCAGGGTAAACCATGTATTCAGTTATCAGTAATTAATGAGACAGTAACCAGTAAATTTTAATAAGTAGTTGATACTTTGTAAATGTTAGAAATATAATATTTACCAAAATTTGAAAGTGTTAGCTACTTTTAAGACTGTTTCGATATTTTTCATTTTGTTATAATTGTATAACCCATTTTTATCGTTTTTGATTCAAAAAGACAATTATTTTTTTTAAACTGTTTATAAACCAACTAATTAAAGGCTTCAATGATTCTAAAACTCAGACCGTTTTACTTATACTAATACAATTATTACAAAAAATACGAATTAATAATTTTTTTTACGTAATTTGTCTAACTATCTTTTTTATTGTGTGTATTCATAGAATAATTATGATATAGTGTAAAAACAGTTTATATTTTTATACGAATAGATAAGAAAAAATGAAATAAAACTTTGACATTTATAAAATTGAAATAGAATAGAATATAGTTAAAACTATGAATAATTTTTAGACAGATTTTAGAAATTCAATTATCACATGCATTATTTACAATGGAAAGACCAGAACTCAATCCACTTTCAACTCCTAATTTGTCTTCTCTAAACGCTGATCAATTTTCTTGGTTAGCTCATCTGCCTGTGCTTATTTGGAAAACAAATGCAGAACTTGTAGTGGAAGATATTATTGGTGCTTTGATAAATGAATTCGAAATTGATCCTTCCAAAATTATTAAAAAGACAGTTTGGCAATTAGAAAAAGAAGAAATTGAAGGAAAGAATAATAAGTGGATTTTTTCGGCACAAGCTCATGCAGAAGCACTTTTAGGTGAATCTTTTTATTCTATTCTAAATCATAATGATTTGTTTTATCGTCTTCAAATTACGGCTCTCAAGGTAGGTAATAAGCTAGTAGGAACAGCAGGAATGCTAACACAGATTAGCTTAGGACGACCTTATGAAAACTCTGTTGATCATACTTCTAATTCTACAAATGATGCCTTAATTTATAAATGCGCCGAACTTTTGCCTTCTCCTACTCTCATTTTCTCTGCATCAGATAACAAAATACAAGTAGCAAATGATATATTTTTAAAATCATTTAAGTATGATAAAGACAGAATTTTAGGACAATCTATAAGTACTCTTATAAATAACATCGATTTATCTCAAATTCGTAGCCGTACACGCAGACGAGGAGTAGTAAGAGCCTTTGAAATAAAAATGAGAAGAAAAGAAAAAGGTAAGTTTTTCTGGGTAAAAATGGCTGTTCAGATGATGCAAATTGCAGACAAAAAGCATTACCTACTTCAATTTACAGATATTACAAAAAGCCGTCAGAATGAAGAAAAATGGCGTTCGCTTATAAAATTTGCTCCTGATTATGTTTTGCACGTCAATTTAGAGGGTAATATTCAGTATATCAATCGCACTCCAAACGAAACTTCTATTTCGGAGATGATGGGTAGAAATGTATATGAACTTATCCCACCGAATGGAAGAGGAAAACTAAAAGAAATATTTGAGCAGGTTTTTAAAAATAAAGGTATTGGGCGTTTTGAAAGTCAGTTTCATAATAGTGTCACTAAGTCTCGCAAAATTTGGTTGAGTATTAGAATTGCTCCCATGGTTACCGATGATGAAGTTACAGGTTTTGCATTAATTGCTTCTGATATTACCAAAGCAAAACAAAATCAAGAACAGCTAAGTCAAAGTGAATCCAAAAACAAAGCTCTGTTAGATACTATTCCAGATCAAATGTTTCTACTGTCTGAAGATGGAACTATTATAGATTATAAGGCTGATCAACAAGATTACTATAATTTAAAAAATCCTATTGATAAAAAAATAGGAGATGTCTTTCTTCTAATGGTTTCCAGCAAGGTAGAACAAGCTATTCGAAAAACTTTATTTACAAAAAAACCACAATCGGTACAATATAATCATCTTACCGATACTAACGAGTTGCTCCACTTAGAAGCTCGTATGAACCTGAGTACACGAAACGAAGTGCTTATGATTGTAAGAAATATTACCGACCAAAAACGAAATGAAGAAGCAATTGTAAAGAATAGACAAGAATACAAACAGTTGCTTAATAATATAGATGAAATAGTGTACGCAGTAGGAATAAATCCAAATACGGGGACGTATGAACTTACATTTGTTAGTGAACATTTGCAATCAGTTTTAAATTACCCTCTTGATTTTTTTGATAAAGGTTTTATTCCTTGGATGCGTGTCGTCCATAAAGCAGATAGAAGAAGAGTATTAGAAACAATGCAACAAGCTATTTTGACACAAACTAAAGTTGCACGTACTTTTAGAATTTTACATTATACAGAAAAAAAATATTTGTGGTTGGAAGAACGCATTAATCCACAAGTAGATAATGTTGGAAACTTAATCGGTTTTTTAGGAGTAGCGAGAGATATTACTCATGAAAAGATTGCAAAAGAAGAAAATCAGAGACTTATTTCGCTTATTGGAAGTAGTCACGAATTTATTGGTCTTACAGATAAAGAAGGAAAGTTGAAATTCATCAATGAAGCAGGGAAAATACTTTTAGGAATAAGTGATAAAGATAGTCGTTATGATAAAAAGGAAGAAAAGATAATTGAAACGAGTATTTTAGATTATTTTACTCGTTCTTCACAAGAAAAAATAAGAATGGAAGTTTTTCAGTTTCCTAGACATGAATCTTGGGAGACCGAACTCCGAATAATTAATCGTAGAAAATACATGCCTTTAGATGTGGCTGTTTCTTTTTTTCCGATAAAATTAAATGAAACTCATGAAGCTACTTCTATAGCTGTTGTAATGCGTGATATTAGTGAGCGAAAACGTTCGGAAAGAAAGATAAAACAGAGTGAACAAAAGTACAGAACACTTATTGATACAATGCGTGAAGGAATTATCGTCTTGAATAGTAAAGATGAGATTGTCTATGTGAATGAACGAATTTTGGAACTTTTAGGACATGTACAAGGAGAATTGATAGGTAAAACATTTGAAAAACTTCTTTTTTCAAAAGAAATCGATGAGGAATCCCATCTTACAATTCAGAAAAGAACCAAGACAAAACCAGAACAGTATGAGCTTCAACTTCGCAGAAAGTCAGGGGAAAGTTTATGGTCTTGGATAAGTAGCAATCCAATAAAAGCTGATCACATGGAATCTCTAGGAACTATTTTAGCAGTTGCCGATGTAAATTCATTAAAAATTGCTCAAAACGAAATAGTTTCTGTTAATAAAGAAATGGAGCAATTACTCTACCGTGCTTCTCACGATTTGAAAGGTCATTATTAGTTCAGTAGAAGGAGTATTGAATCTTTTTAGATTAGAAAAAAAAGATGACAAAACTGTTCAACAATACACTACTATGATAGAGACATCTGTCAGTAAATTAAGTGAACTAATAAAAGATTTGACTAAAGTTTCTTCTATCAAACAAGGAAAATTAGATATAAAATTGATTGATTTTGAATATCTCATAAATAGTATCATAGCTACTTTTACTTTTTATGAAAATTATGATAATATTGATTTTAGATTACAGATAAATTGCAAAAAGGAATTTTATACCGATGAGAGTCTGCTTTACACTATCATTCAAAATTTTGTCGAAAACGGAATTAAGTATTCCAAACGTTTTCACGAACATTGTTTAGTTCAGATTACGGTAAAAGATACAGCAAAAGGAGTAGAAATAGAATTTGTAGATAACGGAATCGGAATTCCAGAAAAATATCAAGAAACTATTTTTGATATGTTTATTCGAGCCAGCGAACAAGCAAAAGGAAGTGGATTAGGACTCTATATTGTCCATAATGCTATTAAAAAATTGCAAGGAACGATTCGTCTGGAGAGTGAAGAACATGCAGGTTCTATCTTTACAGTTCGTTTGCCCTGTATTAATATTTAATTTGGTTTTTAAACTATACAAAAATTCACCTAAGGATAACAGAACAAACGTTGTTTATTTTTATTTTATATCAATTCTTATAAATTATATGGAATATAGGTACAAAAAAAAAGCTTTCAAAATCGGTATATTGATTTTGAAGGCTTAATTTATTTTCCTTACACAAATACAAAATTTTATTTTGCATCTATCCTTATAATGATGGGCGATGACCTACTCTCCCACGAATAGCGCAGTACCATCGGCGCAATAGGGCTTAACGGCTCTGTTCGGAATGGAAAGACGTGTACCCCTATGCTATAATCACCCTTTATCGGTTGTTTTGAGTGTCTAATTTATTTCAATTAATTCAACTCAAACAATTTCTTAAAAAGTTCTTTAACAAAATAAGATGTATAATATATTTAAAAACTATAGCTCCCCGTTTGCATATCGGAAAACCTACACTAACAAAAGACTACTGAAAAATTAGTATTGCTCAGCTCCATTTATTTCTAAACGTCCACCTGCAACCTATCTACGTCATCATCTATAACGTTTCTTAAGGGAAATCTCATCTTGAAGTCAGTTTCGCACTTAGATGCTTTCAGTGCTTATCTGTTCCAAACGTGGCTACTCAGCTATGCAGTTAGCACCACAACTGATATACCAGAGGTTTGTCCAACTCGGTCCTCTCGTACTAAAGTCAGATCTTCGCAAATTTCCTACGCCCACAACAGATAGAGACCGAACTGTCTCACGACGTTCTGAACCCAGCTCGCGTGCCACTTTAATGGGCAAACAGCCCAACCCTTGGGACCTTCTCCAGCCCCAGGATGTGACGAGCCGACATCGAGGTGCCAAACCTCCCCGTCAATATGAGCTCTTGGGGGAGATCAGCCTGTTATCCCCGGAGTACCTTTTATCCTTTGAGCGACGGCCTTTCCACACAGAACCGCCGGATCACTATGCCCTACTTTCGTACCTGCTCGACCTGTTTGTCTTGCAGTCAAGCTCCCTTATGCCATTACACGCTACATACGATTACCAACCGTATTGAGGGAACCTTGGGAAGCCTCCGTTACACTTTCGGAGGCGACCACCCCAGTCAAACTACCCACCACGCACCGTCCCCCTCTCAGGGTTAGATGACAAATACAGAAAGGGTGGTATTTCAACAATGACTCCATCACGCCTAGCGACGCAACTTCAAAGTCTCCCACCTATCCTACACATTCTGTATTCAACAACTATGCGAAGCTATAGTAAAGGTTCACGGGGTCTTTTCGTCCCGTTGCGGGTAATCGGCATCTTCACCGATACTTCAATTTCACCGGAATCATGGTTAAGACAGTGTCCAAGTCGTTACACCATTCGTGCAGGTCGGAACTTACCCGACAAGGAATTTCGCTACCTTAGGACCGTTATAGTTACGGCCGCCGTTTACTTGGGCTTCGATTCAAACCGTTGGATTACTCCTAAGCTCCCCTCTTAACCTTCAAGCACCGGGCAGGTGTCAGGCATTATACTTCATCTTGCGATTTCGCAATGCCCTGTGTTTTTGTTAAACAGTCGCTTGGACCTTTTTATTGCAGCCGCTTATATCGCTATAAGACGGCACCCCTTCTCCCGAAGTTACAGGGTAAATTTGCCTAGTTCCTTAACCATGAATCTTCCGAGCGCCTCAGGATTCTCTCCTTGACTACCTGTGTCGGTTTGCGGTACGGGCTATCTAAATTAACGTTAACGAGGATTTTCTTGGAAGCTATTCTGTAGATTATCAACGCCCCCGAAGGTTTGTCGTACTGTCGCCTAATTCAATCTTTAACGGATTTACCTATAAAAGACCTTTATGGTTCGGCTTTAACGTCCATTTCTGTCAGAACGCACTACATTATTTACTCCGTCTCCCCTAACAATTTAAACGAGGTACAGGAATATTAACCTGTTTTCCATCGGAATCGCCCTTCGGCTTATCCTTAAGGCCGACTAAACCTGAAACGATTAGCGTTGTTCAGGAAACCTTAGTCTATCGGCGAGGGGGTTTCTCACCCCCTTTATCGTTACTCATTCCTACATTTGCTTTTCTAAGCGCTCCACTTTCATTCACAATCTAGCTTCTACGCACTCAGAATGCTCTTCTACCACTATACCTTCAAAAAAGTATAGTCCATAGCTTCGGTAATAGATTTTATGCCCGTGTATTATCAACGCCCAATCACTCGACCAGTGAGCTGTTACGCACTCTTTAAATGAATGGCTGCTTCCAAGCCAACATCCTGGCTGTCTCCGTAATCGGACCACCTTAGGTCAACTTAATCTATATTTGGGGCACCTAGCTGATGGTCTGGGTTCTTTCCCTCTCGGACTGCGACCTTAGCACCACAGCCCTCACTCCCGATAATCATTTGTATGCATTCGGAGTTCATCAAGATTTGGTAGGATGTGACTCCCCCTAGTCTTATTGGTAGCTCTACCTCACACAAACTATATTCGAGGCTGTTCCTAAAAACATTTCAAAGAGTACGAGCTATTTCCTAGTTTGATTAGCCTTTCACCCCTACCCACAGTTCATCCCAAGACTTTTCAACGTCAACGGGTTCGGTTCACTTCACTTTGTGTTACCAAAGCTTCAACCTGACCATGGGTAGATCACTAGGTTTCGCGTCTACCCCAACTAACTACACGCATTATTCATACTCGCTTTCGCTTCGGCTACAGCACTTAGTACCTTAACCTTGCTAGTTAGGAGTAACTCGTAGGATCATTATGCAAAAGGCACGATGTCAGAACATTTACGTCCCTCCAACCGCTTGTAAGCGCACGGTTTCAGGTCTTTTCACCCTCCTATTCGGAGTACTTTTCACCTTTCCCTCACGGTACTGGTTCACTATCGGTTTCTGAGGAGTATTTAGCCTTAGCAGATGGTGCTGCCAGATTCAACGGAAATTTCCCCAGTTTCCGCCTACTCAGGATACTCGCCATTAATTAATCGGTACTCATACAAGACTTTCACTCTCTATGGTTGTTCTTTCCAGAAACATTCTGATTAAATTAATTAAATTATGCAAGTCCTACAACCCCAATGTTGCCGAAACAAGATTGGTTTGGGCTATGCCGCGTTCGCTCGCCACTACTTGCGGTATCACTTTTGTTTTCTCTTCCTGAGGGTACTTAGATGTTTCAGTTCCCCTCGTTTGCCTTCCTTGCGGAATACCTGTAAACAGGTGGGTTGCCCCATTCGGACACTCACGGATCAGCATTCCTTAGCAACTCCCCGTAAATTTTCGCAGCCTGGCACGTCCTTCTTCGCCTCTCAGAACCTAGGCATCCCCCGTGCGCCCTTAAATACTTTCGTAGTATTTCTTTTAAAATTGCTTTAACTTAAAATAAGTCATAATAAAACAACTTATTGTCAATCAAAGACTTTTTACATTATACACCTTATTGTCAAAGAACTTTTTATAGTATATATAATTCTAAGTAACATTTTACTTAGTCATATATAAACTCTTGTGGAGAATATCGGAGTCGAACCGATGACCTCCTGCGTGCAAGGCAGGCGCTCTAGCCAGCTGAGCTAATCCCCCAAAGATAAAATATATCTAATCTTTTGCAAGATTAAAAGTAGGTCTACGCAGACTCGAACTGCAGACCTCTACATTATCAGTGTAGCGCTCTAACCAACTGAGCTATAGACCTATATAATTAAAATTATAAAGAATTTAATTAATTAAAATTAGAAACTCATAACCAATTCATACCTTATCTAATAACTGTTTCAGCTTTTCTAAAACAAAATTCCTTATGCAGGTTGATGAACAAAACATTTGTAAATACGATAATAAAACTCCCTTTATATTAATAATTAAATTAACTTGTCATTCTAAAACAAAGTACGGAACTAAAATCTCCAGAAAGGAGGTGTTCCAGCCGCACCTTCCGGTACGGCTACCTTGTTACGACTTAGCCCCAGTCGCTAGTTTTGCCCTAAGCAGCTTCTCTCGAGCACTGCCTTCAGGCACACCCAACTCCCATGGCTTGACGGGCGGTGTGTACAAGGTCCGGGAACGTATTCACCGCATCGTTGCTGATATGCGATTACTAGCGATTCCAACTTCATGGAGTCGAGTTGCAGACTCCAATCCGAACTGTGACCGGCTTTTCGTGATTCGTTTGCTATCGCTAGCTTACTGCACGCTGTACCGACCATTGTAGCACGTGTGTAGCCCTGGACGTAAGGGCCATGATGACTTGACGTCGTCCCCGCCTTCCTCACTACTTGCGTAGGCAGTCTTTGTAGAGTCCCCAGCTTAACCTGATGGTAACTACAAATAAGGGTTGCGCTCGTTGCGGGACTTAACCCAACACCTCACGGCACGAGCTGACGACAGCCATGCAGCACCTTGCTTTGTGTATATTGCTATAAAGATCTATCTCTAAATCCGTCACGCGCATTCTAGCCCAGGTAAGGTTCCTCGCGTATCATCGAATTAAACCACATGCTCCACCGCTTGTGCGGACCCCCGTCAATTCCTTTGAGTTTCATTGTTGCCAACGTACTCCCCAGGTGGATTACTTAACGGTTTCCCTAAGGCACTCATACGTAAGTACAAGCACCGAGTAATCATCGTTTACGGTGTGGACTACCAGGGTATCTAATCCTGTTCGCTACCCACACTTTCGTACATCAGTGTCAATATAGACCCAGTAGCCTGCCTTCGCAATTGGTGTTCCTCGTGGTATCTATGCATTTCACCGCTACACCACAAATTCCAGCTACCTATATCTAATTCTAGACAACCAGTATCCAAAGCACTTTCGAGGTTGAGCCTCAAACTTTCACTCCAGACTTAGCTGCCCACCTACGTACCCTTTAAACCCAGTAATTCCGGACAACGCTTGCACCCTACGTATTACCGCGGCTGCTGGCACGTAGTTAGCCGGTGCTTATTCATAGAGTACCGTCAAAAATCATTCGCAAATGACCGTTTCTTCCTCTATAAAAGAAGTTTACAATCCAGAGGACCGTCTTCCTTCACGCGGTATGGCTGGATCAGAGTTCCCTCCATTGTCCAATATTCCCTACTGCTGCCTCCCGTAGGAGTCTGGCCCGTATCTCAGTGCCAGTGTGGGGGACCTTCCTCTCAGAACCCCTAAAGATCACAGACTTGGTGAGCCGTTACCTCACCAACAATCTAATCTTGCGCATGTCCATCTTGTAGCAAATTGCTCCATTTACTTGTAAAACGATGCCGTTCTACAAGACCACGAGGTATTAATCCAAATTTCTTCGGTCTATCCCTCTCTACAAGGTAGGTTACATACGTGTTACGCACCCGTGCGCCACTCTCATCAGACCGAAGTCTGAATCCCGTACGACTTGCATGTATTAAGCCTACCGCTAGCGTTCATCCTGAGCCAGGATCAAACTCTCCGTTGTAAAAAAAGTTGATCCTTTGACTTAAATATAAACTTACTAACTTTTCTAACTTTCGTTATAAAGCTGTTGCTTCTAATTAAGAATCAAAGTTGATTTTTGTATATGTAACATATACGGTTATTCTTTTTGATTATTAATTCCGTATTACTTTTGTTTTTAAGAATTGACAGAAAGTTTTTTTTATAATCAGTTTATATTACTACAAACTAATTGATACATAAATTTTCCTGTTTTGTTCATAACCTGCATATCAAGGAACTTGTTATTGTCCGTAAAATAATAAATTATATTACTTCTAATAGTTGTGAATTAAGACTTTGTTTGTCTAAATTCAATGTTATTTTTCTGTTACTCTTTCGTTACATTTTGATTAACTTTTTACATCATTTTGTTTCCGAAAGGTCTTACAAAGATACGAGCTTTTTTTATTAACTTCCAAATAAAATTTCAATTATTTTTGAAGTATTTTCAAAACGTTTGTAAGTCGTTTTGATTAGCTTTCTCTGTAAGGGAATGCAAAGGTAAAACTTATTTTTTAAACTACCAAACTTTATTTCTAAAATTTGAAAGTTTTTTTTTCGTTTCGTTTTGAACCTTGTAATACTGCTTTTCAATCTAAAGAGTGAGCTACATTTATATTTCATTTTTTGGAAGCACAAAGATAGCAACCTTTTATTTTAAAAACAAACTAAATGCAAAATTAATTTATCTTTTTATTTTCTTTTTTATCTCAGTTACTTCTAAATTACTTATTGTTTCCCTTCAGCGTTTCTGTAAGGGAATGCAAAGGTAAAACTTATTATTTGAACTACCAAACTTTATTTTAATTAATTTGAAAGTTTTTTCATTTCGCTTATTACCTGCTGCTTCTCACTCTAAAGAGTGAGCTACAAATGAGATACATTTCCCTCGTTTGGGAGTGCAAAGGTAAGAGCTTTTTTTGATTTTGCAAACTGTTTTTATAGAAAAAATGGACTTTTGATGAAGAATAATTGCTCGTTTTCTCAACACAGAGTTAAGTATTTGATTTTAAGTAGGTTATAAAAAACATTTCTAAAGTACGTTTTCAAAATAATTTAGCTTTGCCGTTGTTTGTGTCCTCAAAAAACACACTACCATTATGAACTACTAACCCAAAATCAAATTGAAATTAACTCAAAGCCGTTGAATTGAATTCTATGACAATTACAAATTAAATTGATAATTTTCTTGATATTTTTATCCACTTTTAGCACAAGCGAATATTCTTTGAATAATCTTATTTCTGATAGCATTCATTACCACTCTTGATTTTTTACCTTCAGCTTTTTTTCTATCGAAATATTCTCTGAATTCGCCTTCATATTTAAGCGTACTTGTTACACAGGTTTGTAATAGAGCCTTCATTTTTTTGTTTGCAATGTAGGATACCTTAGCTTTTCCTTTAAATTTTCCAGAGCTATTCTCAAAAGGAGCAACTCCTGCATAACAAGCAAACTTTTTAGGACAATTTATATCTTTAAACGCTCCTGTGGCTATAATAACGGCTAGTCCCGTTACTAGCCCTACACCTCTAACAGAAGTAGTTAATTCAAATATTCTTTTGAGTACTTCGTCCTGCTCAATGATAGTTTTGATTTGTAGTTCTACGGTCTTAATTTGCTTTTTGAGTTGTTCTAAAATAACTCTAGAGTTCTTATCTAAAAGTGTAAACATCTCCTCTTCTAAAAATGACTTACTTTCTTTAAGAGGTGTTTTGAGTTGTTTTTGAACTTTTACAAGTCTATTCCTAAGAGTTTGAAATACTTTGAGCTTCTCTAAACTTTTCTTTGCAGGTGTGTATAAGCGTACTTTATCTTGAAAACGAGCAGCATAGTGGGCGATCCTTTGAGCATCTATTTTATCATCTTTACCTCTCACTACCCCCATAGATTGTTTGATTTCCATAGCGTGTTCTAACCAAATAGAGCAGCCTTGAGCTATTAAAACACGCAAAAGAAGCTGCGTATAGATACCTGTATTTTCCATACAAAACAAGGTGCTTTCAAAACTAACTTCTCTGCTAAGTTGTTCTTGAAGATAGCTTTCAATCACTTCCTGTTGATTAGCTATTCTTTTATGATAATGCACTTGTCCATCGTGATAAATCGCAAAATCTAAGTGTTCTTTACTAATATCAATGCCTACGAAATAAAAATATCTTTTTTCCATTTTTTTGTATCTTTGGGTGCTACATAATTTACAAAACTCATCGTTTAGTTGTACTCATTACCTTGATAATGGGCTTGGTGTCCCGACATTCTATACGAGTTTAAACTAAAAGAACAAGAGTAACTCCTCTTTCAACGGATAGATTTCCAGTATCTGGTTGGTCTTATAGGATGTTTACTCTTGTGATGAATTCTTGTAAAAATACAACATTTACGAGAGAATTCAACTGACTTTTTTTCATTAAATACTTCCTCTTTTTGATGATGCTAATATAAAGGTTGGTATTTAGTTTTGGCTATCTATTATGATGATCAACAACAGAAGCACTTCAATTTTCAATCTAAAAAAGGTCTATTATTTTTATCATTTTTCCTCTAAACTCAAAACTTTCGTCTTTCTTTTTTCCACTCATTGTAGCATAAATCGGTGCAGCCGTAGAAATGGCAAAATAAGAACTCGGTTTATCATCAATTTTGAGTTCTGCTAAACTAATAGAAATATAAAATTTTTGATTTGCATCTGTAATCACAACTGCTCCCAAATCTACAGAAGTATTAATTTTTTGAGCCGAAATCCTAGACAAAATCTCTAATTTGTCCTTTGCTTCTACAAACTGTTTGGCGTACATATCTCTGTCTTGTTGCAACTGAGTGCGAAAAGATTCAAATTTCTCTTCCATACTTCCTTTTTCTTCGTTGGCACTTTCTTGTGCTTCGTTCATAGCTGATTTTGCATCATTGGCTATTTCCTGTTGTTTTTTGCGAGCAGCATCTAAGAGTTGTTTTTTCAATACAAGATTAGATTCTGTAGTAGTTGGAGTAGTCATATTTCTAAAAAATTAATAGGATTTTTAAATAAAAAATAGAGTTGGGATGTAAATAAATAAGGCTTTGATTACAGCTTGAATAAAATGACTTTTGATAACGTAAAATTGTTTTAATAGTTTTGTTTGATTAACAAACTAATCAAAAATTTTGTGAAAATTCTGCAAAAAATATTCATCTTTGTACGATGAACAAAAAGACAACTATGATTTCTCAAATTCTTACCTTATTACAAAAAGAATTTCGTCTGGAATGGCGACAGCAAGTAGCTTTAAATAGCATTTTGCTTTACTTAGCAGCTACTATTTTTGTATGTTATTTGAGTTTTCCCTTGCAAAAGCTTCCTCCCTTGGTTTGGAATGCACTTTTTTGGATAATTTTGATTTTTGCAAGTATAAATGCGATTGCTAAAAGTTTTGTACAAGAAAGTGAAGGGCGATATATGTATTTTTATACCCTTTTCAAACCTGAAGTATTGATTATTGCTAAGATGATTTATAATACTTTTTTGATGATTTTGATTTCATTTTTAGGAATTATGGGTTATATTTTCGTGATGGGTTCGCCTATTCAAGATTGGAATTTGTTTTTGCTTATTGTTTTGCTTGGTTCGATTGGTTTTTCTACCTCTTTGACACTTATTTCTAGTATTTCGGCGCAAACCCAAAATAGTAGTATGCTGATGGCGATTCTTAGTTTTCCTGTTATTTTACCTTTAGTTTTACTTTTAATTGATGCTTCCAAAAATGCCATTGATGGTTTGGCGTGGAGTGTCAGTAAAGATGAAATTATGCTTTTAGTGGGAATGGACTTGGTTTTGGGTGCGCTGGCTTATATTTTATTTCCTTTCTTGTGGAGGAGTTGAAATAAAATAATTTGGTAAAGATAAAAGCAAAAATTTATACAAGTATAGATATACTGTTTCAACAGTTTTGCTACGTTTTTTTACTCTAGTCGTTGAGACTTCTTCGTCAACGAGGATTAATTTCTTAAAATCTCAACGACAGAATTATAAAAGCCAAACAATTTTTTATACAAAAGGTTGAAGATAAATACTTAATAAACTAATTATGAACTATTTATTTTTTATATTCTTGATATTTTTATCTACAACTATGAAAAACGACACAGAAAACGCTTTGCTTATCTTTAATTTTGAAAAAGAAACGGACATTTCAGATTGGAAAATCGTCGATGATGGAGTAATGGGTGGAAAATCAAACGGAAATTTTTCTCTTAGTGAAGAAGGAAATGGTGTTTTTGAAGGAAAAGTTTCTTTAGAAAACAATGGAGGGTTTTCTTCTCTTCGTTACAATTTTGATAAAAAAGATGTAAATGGTTATAAGAAAGTAGTTATTCGTTTAAAAGGAGATGGAAAACGCTATCAATTTAGAGTAAAATCTAGTAAAAATGAAAAGCATTCTTATATCGCTCATTTCGAAACAAATGGAGAATGGGAAATAATAACGCTCAATTTAGATGCTATGAAACCAACTTTTAGAGGAAGAAAATTAGATTTACCAAATTATGAAGCTGCAACTTTAGAAGAACTTGCTTTTTTGATTGGAAATAAAAAGGAACAAAATTTTAAGTTAGAAATTGATAAAATAGAGCTAATAAAACAAAATTAGTCGAACAAATTTAATAAACAAAGACCTTTCACAACTTTAAAAGTTATAAAAAGCCTTTTACAGTTACTTTTGTTGATTTTTTATTTCGCTTTCAAAACAGTATCGTTATCTAACAATTTTTTATCATCAGCATCAGCTATTTGTACAGCAATATCAAATTTTTCTTGGAAGAGTTTTTCGAAGTCTGCAATATTCATTGTTTCTGGAACAGCAAATTCTCCCATTGCTGCAACTGATTCACGCTCATCTGCTGCTTCTCCCAAACGAGTTTTGTCGTCTGCGAAACGTGCACCACGACCTGCATTATTGCCTTTATAGACACGCAATGAGTAACCGAATGCTTCTTTGAATTTTACTTTAAGTGTATTTACAGTCATACGACCATCTACTTTGAATGCTGACATAGTTTTCTTTTTTAAAATGGTAAATTGAATTTTGAAATAATGTTGATTAAATCCTATAGAAATAGAAATTATCAAAATCAATGAAATTCAATTTAATAAAAATATTCTACTTACAAAACGATTTTCAGAAAAACTAATAGTGTATCTACTCTTTTGTAAGACAAGAAGCAACCTCTTGAAGGTTTTTGTCATCTTGTATTTTTATTTTAATCAACTCTAATTTATTACTACTATGAATCGTAATCAAATTGTTTTAGGCTTGTCTTTAATTTTTCTAACTATTGGCTTGTTTTCCTTTACTACTGCCTTAAATAAAGTTACTATACAAGATACAAAAGAAGAAACTACTACTTATGAATATATGCAAATCAATGTGTTAGAATCTGTTATTTCTGGAGGTTCAGGACGTTCAAGAATGATTATTACGAGAGCAAATGGAAGAGCAGATAAGCTTATTGATATGGATAATTATTATAGTTTGTTGGGTATTAATTTTAATAATATTACGAATAATGAAGAAAAAGTAGTTGTTTTACTCAATATTTTGGGCAAAGAAGGTTGGGAAGTAATGGGGGTTACAAGTGGTGGAAATGAAGTGTATTTTACAAAATATGTTCTGAAAAGACCAAAAAAGTAATTTGTCTTAAAAACTGTATATTTTTTGAAAAATTGCACTAGAAGCCAGACTAATCATTCTATTATTTATTTACTCTACCTGCAAAACCAACCCCTTCAAATATTCTCCTTCTGGATGATAAATATTTATGGGGTGGTCTAGAGGCTGTGTGAGTTGATGTACAATTCTAATTTTTCGTCCTGCTTCGGCTGCTGCTGTAAAAACTAATTTTCTAAATAAATCTTTACTCACACTTCCCGAACACGAAAAAGTAAAAACTAATCCTCCACTTTTGACTTTCTTAAATCCTAATTCGTTTAGATTAATATAACCTCGTGAAGCCTTTGGAAGTGAACGTTTGTTTTTTGAAAAAGCGGGTGGGTCAAGAATAATTATATCAAACTGTTGTTTTTGCTCATTATCTATTTCTGAATTTGATTCTAATCCTTTCAAATACTCAAAACAATCTTCTGCAATGGCTTCATGATTTTTAGTCGCTCGCATCAAACTATTAAAATTAAGCGAAACGTTTTTGTTTGCTTCTTCAGTTGCATCTTTCGAAATATCTACCGAAACTACTTTTTCTGCTCCTCCATCAATCGCATAGACACTAAAACCACCTGTGTAACCAAAACAATTCAGAACAGATTTATTTTTTGAGTACTTCTTTAGCAATTCCCTGTTTTCTCTTTGGTCTATAAAAAATCCTGTTTTCTGACCATTCACTACATCAACTTTGAATTTCAGATTATTTTCTAATATTTGAATTGGCATTAATGGAATATCCTTTTCCGTCTGTCCTTTTTCTAACTGCCAACCTTGTGTTACAGCTCCTTTTTCTGCATTTTTTTCATCTCCAAAACCTTCTATATTTCTTGTACTTTCTTTAATATGAAGGTAAATATATTTGACACCAATAGCACGAATTCCACTAAAAATATGTTCTGCAATGCGCTGCGTTCCTTTTATCAACAGTTGAACCGATGCCACATTTTCATAGATATCAACGATTACACCAGAAAAAAAATCACCTTCTGCGTGTAGAAGTCGGTACGCATTTGTAGAAGAACTCAATAGATAATCTTTACGTAAGTTATAAGCGTTTCTAATTTTTTGATGAAAGTAAGTTTGATCTGCTACAAACTCCGTTTCTTTATCGTGAAAACGAGTAAACTCAAAAACACGACACGTAATTTGACTATTTGTATCAAAGAATCCATACCCTAAAATACGTCCACCTGCATCTTGAACAGCTACTATTTCGCCATTTTCAGCTTTTGGCATCTTCTGAACTGCACCAGAAAATATCCAAGGGTGCTGATTTAAAATTGATTTTTCTCTGCCTTTTTTTAGGAGTAATATTGGATAAGAAGTCATATTTGAAAGTCTTGAGTGGATTTTGTAAAATTGTTGGGTATTTATGTTGTTGGTGTCGCTTCGCTAAAACACCAACAACAGCATTTTCTGTTTATAGCTTTAAAGATAAAGGTTTTTAAATAGAATATTTTAGTTTGATTTCATTCCAAGTACTTTTTTAATTATCTGCTTCATAATTCCTTCATTGACCACATAATTTCTAAATGCTAAAAAGTTTTCAGTAGAATGTTTCAAACTGGCTTTCTCCTTTAACATTTCCATTTCATGCATTACATGTCTTTTTAATTCCCTTTTGTCTTTCACTTTCTTGCCTATTACACTTTTCTCGAAGTCATCTATGATTTTCTTTCTAGCTATTTTCAAAGCATCTCTATTGAGTTTCAAAATATCAATCGTTTTTTTTACTTGTTCATCATTTGAATTTGCAGGACAAATTTCTCCATTTCTGTCAAAAGAAAATCTAAAATGTAAGCCTTTTTCTTGTTCTGGATTAAGAAAGAGAGGTTTTTCTAATTTGTTATATTCTTTACAGAGATTGTTTATTTTACTCAAATCTATATCTGAACAATCTGTTTTTGGTGGAATGGTAGCAGTATTTTCTATTGGAAAATGATTTGCTTTATTTCCACTACCATTACATTTTGCACAAGCCAACAATAAATTATCCCAAGACAAAAACAACCAATAATACTTTGACTTTGGGCGATAATGTTCTACGTGCATAATTTCCTCTTTCTGCTCACAAAAAGCACATTTTCCATCATAGATATTAATTAACTCATCTTTTACTTCCTTGTGTTTGTATCTATCGTTAAAATCGTCATTATATTTTTGGTTTTCTATAACTTCCTTCCTCTTTTTTTCATTTGTTGTTGCTGTTTGTTTTTGATTGCCATCTTTACAATGCTCTTTTGATAAAGGAAAAGGAATATTCTCAAAATCTTTTTTTACAGAAATCATCTTTGAAATAGTTTTTAAATAATTAGAATTTGCAAATTAAACCGTTGTTGAGGCTTTGCCGTCAACGAGGATTTTAGTTTATTCGTCGTCGTCTTCTATTTCATCATTTAATGCTTCGTCAATCATTGCATTAATTTCTTCATCAGAAAAATAAACTTCTCCTTCTTCTTTTCTTTTATCTAAACGCTGGCTAATTTTTTTATGAATTCTGTTGTACAAATAATCCTCACTTGTATCAATCTGAGAACTATCTGTATGCTTCATAAAAGGTTTATCCAAATCAAAAAGCATTGAGGTAACTATCTGATTAGCAGTCATTTCTTTGATTTGAGAATACTCAATTTGCTCCGATAGTTGCGTCACTCCATTTTCTTTGTACAATCTATAAAAAACGGCATCTTCCGACGCTCCCAAAACACAAATTGGACTATGTGTAGTAAAGAAAAACTGAATATTTGGAAACCACGAACGCAATTTTTGTACAATCTGAATTTCCCATTTTGGATGTAAATGAAGATTTATTTCATCTACCAAAACAATTCCTTTAAAATCTTGAATTTTAAAATCTTCAATTTGCTCTACACTCTGTGATTCTGCCAGACGAGAAACCAAATCAGCTACCCAAATAAAAACACTTCGATACCCTTCCGACAAATGTTCGAATTTAATTTTGGTGTTTCGTTCTTTAAAAACTACTTTTTCTTTTGTAGATAAATCAACTTCAATATGAATATCTTTTGGATTCTCCCCAGAATTTATAATATCTTCTAAAAGGTGTTTTGCTGTTTCTAAAGTGAGAATATTTCGTTTTTTAGTATTACTTTCTTGTTCTTTATTTTCGTTTTGTGCTTTCAGTTCTAATTCTTTACCACGCAGTTCGACAAGCCAATTGACAGGATTTCGAAGATGATAACGAGGACTAAAAAGTGTCATAAAACCATATTCGTCTTCCGTTTCACTCAAAATATTACCTCTATTTATTCCATACGCATATACGTCTGAATGATACGAAAAATTACTTTTTGAAAGAATGGTTTCATCATCTAATTCTATTTCATAAGTCGCTCCTTCAAAATCTTTTTCAAAATCTAAAAATATACCTACTAAGCTTTTACGAGCTATACTTTTGACAAAATGTTCTTTGAAAGCTAACATCAGAGCTTGTAATAAAACTGTTTTTCCATCGCCATTTTCTCCTAAAATGTAAATTTCTTTTTTGTTTGAAAGTTCATTTAGCTCTATTTGTTTTATAAATTCAAAATTCTTTAATTTAATATTTTTAGTGCAAAAATTAATTGAATCCACTTCTTTATCTATTAGAGTTGTATTCTTAAATGCTTTTATTATAGAATATGTATTCTCTACAATAATCAACCAGTTACGCAAGTACTTTCTAACTTCTCCTATACCAAGTTCAAAATTACCTTCTTCACTCTCTAATCTACTGTGTGGATTTAAGCTGACATAATAATCCATTTCTGAATTACCTGATTTAAATTCTTGAATATAAAAATAATATTCTTTAAGAATACCTTTAAAACCCACTTCAAATATATCGTTATTGGTTAAATTATCTAGAAGTAAATAGTTTGTTATTGAGGAATCCTTAAGTAATTCAAGTAAATAATCCTCTAAATCTTTCAAATCTGTTATTACTTGTAAAGGATATTTTGATAACTCCATTTTTCTAAAATTTTAATTTTCAAACTGATAAATAACGTCTTTACAAATCTATACATATAAATTGAAAGACGACAAACTTGTTTACCTTTAATTTCCATAACTAATACACAATTTCTCACAAACTATTTTAGAGAGTGTTTCTTCTCTTTTCGTACTTCTTTTCTCAGCGTTTTCTTCTGTCAAAAGAACCTTCATTGTTCCGTCGTATTTTTCTATTTCTAGTACTTCTAGTTCTAATCCCAAGCTAATTTTACGGCTATTCAAAAACTGTAAAAACTCTAATGAGGATTCAGAAACGGCAATAATTTTGACTTTATCGCTTTGTTTGCACTCACTTAATCGTAACTCTGAATTTATTTTATTTTCTATTTTACCTTCTTTATTTGGGATAGGCGAACCGTGTGGGTCGATATTAGGATAACCCAAAAGCTCGTCCATTTTATCAAAAAAAATAGGTGATTTTATATGTTTCAATTTGCTCAGCAATAGCGTGGACTTTTTCCCAGCCAAAACCCATTTTTTCTACTAAAAACATTTCTGTAAGTCTATGCTTTCTTACAATTAATGCTGCCGTAACTTTTCCTTTTTCTGTTAATTTTATGGGTTTGTATTTTTCATATACGACAAATTCTTTCTCGTGCAAACGCTTAATCATACTGTTTGCAGTTGGTGTACTGACAGAAAGTTTTTTACTCAAATCAGATAAATTTATCTCATCCTCTTGTGAAGCAAGTTTGAAAAGAGCTTTCAAGTAATTTTCTTCTGTTTGTGAATTCATTATTTTGTAAGTGTTTCTTGATTTTTTATATATAAACTATAGGGTTCAAAAATACGTATTTTTATTTTAAATGCTTTGCAATTGTGAAATACTTATTTATGAAAATGCCGTAAGCTAAAGCATACACTACAGAATACACATTTAGTTTCTCAACCAATCTAAAACTTTCAGAAAATGATCATTTCTTGCGTCTTTATGAGTAAGCATAGTATTGTGGTCGTAGTCATGAAGATTTTGATTCGCCTTTGACAAAAGCCAAAACTCATCACTATCGTTATCAATTTCTTGTTTGAATAATTTTACATCGTTTGGGTTTCCCAAAATAGTATCGTTTGCTGCTGCAATATGAAGTGTAGGAGGAAAATATCCATTTTTAACTTTTAACTCTTGAAACTCACTTTGATAATCAAACCCATCTTTACAAATCCATTTATCTTCCTTTATCCATTTGTTAGATTCTTTTATAAACCCTCTACTTTCATCATCTGTTCCAAAACCAATTTTTGTAGTGGGTAGATAACCTATCGTTTTTCCAGAAAGATTACCCAAGAAATTCCAGAACAAATCTATTTTCATAACTTTTTCTATTCCTTTTGTTCTTATTCTTCGCTTGCTTCCAAAAAAGACCATTTTTTTGGTTGCTTCTGCAATTTGTGGAAAACGAAGCATAAAGGGAGGAATCAGAACGCCACCCCACGAATGGGCAATCCAAAAGTTTGGAAAGTTTCCTTTAATTTCTCTTACTTTATTAGCAAAAGCTGGCAAATCTTCCAAAATATATTCTGTTTGTCCAAAATTGGATTTAGAATTTACAGTTGGTTTGCTTTCTCCTTTTCCTCTAAGGTCTGCTACAAAAACATCGAAACCATTTTCTGCTAAATAACTTCCAAATCCTTTTCCGTTTAGAGAATAAAAGATACGTCCGTTTTCCACACTTCCATGAATAAGCAAAATAGAAGGTAATTTTTTTAGTTCTACGTCTTCTTTGTCTTTATTATAAATCCTTTTTAAATGTAAAATATCGTTTTGTTCTGTTTTTAGATCAATGAAGATAGACTCGTAATTTAAGGGCATTATTTTCTATTTATTAAAACTAATTCTCTAACTAAATTTATTATTTAATGATTTTCTCAAAACTTTATACAAAAAAACGTGTTTTGAAATAAACAAACAAGTTTTGTAATATTTTATATTTTTGAGAATTGGTGTGAAAACAAAATTTAACATTTTCATTTGTCTTTACTCAAAGAAATCTCAAATCACTTTTTAACCTTTATTTTTTATGAAAAAATTTTCTTATTTATCCATACTTATTTCGTTCTTTCTTCTCATTTCTTGTGCTAGAGCTCCACTAACAGGAAGAAGACAATTAAAACTGTTACCTGATTCAGAAATTAATCAGATGAGTTTTCAGGCGTATAATCAAATGCTTAGTGAACAACGAGTGGTTACTGGAACAAAAGAGGCACAAACTATAAACGAGGTAGGGCAGCGTATTCAGTATGCCGTAGAAGAATATCTCAAATCGGTAAACAAATCAGACATTATCAAAGGCTTCAAATGGGAATATAATTTGGTGCAAGATCCAACTGCAAATGCTTCTTGTATGCCAGGAGGAAAAGTAATTTTTCATACTGGAATTATGCCTATTTGTCAAACTCCAACAGGTGTTGGTGTAGTAATGGGACACGAAATTGCACACGCAGTAGCTAGTCATGGTAATGAGCGAATGAGCCAAGGAATGGCTGCACAAGGTGTTTTGTCGTTAGGTGGAGCTTTGATGAATCAAAATCCTACTTTGGGAAAACAATTACTTATGCAAGCAGCAGGATTAGGAACGCAAGTTGGACTTTTAAAGTTTTCAAGGGATCAAGAATCAGAAGCCGACCAGTTAGGACTTATTTTTATGGCGATGGCTGGATATAATCCAAATGAATCTGTAGCTTTTTGGCAACGTATGCAAGCACAAGCTGGAGGAGGAGGACAAGCACCACCAGAGTTTTTATTGACACACCCTCACCCAGATACAAGAATAAGAAAACTCAAAAAATGGATACCAGAAGCAATGAAATATTATAATGCTTCTCCGTATAAAGGAAAACCGTAATAATTTGTTGTTGGTGTCGCTTCGCTAAAACACCAACAACGGTAGAATTTTCTTATTTGATTAGCGACTAAAAAATATCTTCTATAGAAAATGCCTTATCAATTTAGTTTGATAAGGCATTTTTTGAGTAGAAAAATAAACATTCTGATTTTCTAAATAAGATTGAATATAAAATAGTATTTCATTATCTGCTCCACCTGCTTTAGCAATTTCTATTATATTTATCTGATTGTCATTATCTGCATTTTGCCACGCATTATCCTTTGATTTTTCTATCAATTCATTAAAGGAAAACCCTTGATTTTCTTCAAAAGAAATAGCCAGACATTCTATATCTGATCTTGAAAGCTCATCTAAATCAGCTCTTTCACTCGCTTTTGCACAATAATAATCTATTAATAAAAATGACTTTTTGATAGAATAATTAACAAATTGATTTTCTAAAGTAGAGTTATGGTATAATGATTTAAACAATTCATACAAAGTAGAAGGCATTGCACCATTTTTCATAGCAAGATAATTATCTGTAAGAATAGTTCTTCCATATTTTACTAAATGTTTTTGATCAGCAAAATATAATATCTTAAAAACTTTCAAAAAATCAACTTCTTTTTGATTTAATTTTTTTTCAAATTTTTCAAAGATGAATAAAGTAGCTGCTTTTGCTTTATCAAAATCAAATTTTTCAATGAATTTTGAATTGAGTTTTATATCTAATCTTGTTTGCATAAAATAAATAGTTATAAATTATTTCTTTATTCAATTTACAAAAAAAACCTATCAAATCATAAGAATTGTATAGGCTTTTTTGCACAGACTAGGAAGTCTGTGATACATTATCCAAAAAGAGAGTCATCTTTTCCCTTTTCTTTATCCTTGTCAGAACTTCCTTCTTTTATATCTCCTTTTACTGTTGGGTCAAAGAGTGATTCTGTTTTTGAAGGTTCTGGAACTGTAAAACTAGCTTTATAAATAGCTGGTTCTTCTAGTTTTCTTCCTAATGCTCTCCAACCTTTTACATCTTCTAAGGTATGAAGTAAGTAAGAGATTTTGAACTTCTTGCGTTTCTCTTGATAGAATATTTCTACCTTTAAATTACTTTGAGAATTACTTTGAGAATTTTTATTTTCTTCATTTTCAAAATGAACAGCCAAAACCTCCGATTTTTGATGTTGTGGAATAAAATCAAATTCTTTTCCTACCGTTGAAGTTTCGATTCTAAAACGTTTTATAAAATGTGTTTTTGTTTTTCCATCATAATAAACAGCCGAAATGACAGCTTTAGCATCAAACTTTTGGATAGCCAAAACTCGTTTTACATCATAACGATTTGTTAGTTCAAAATTAGTTTGTTCGTAACTTCCATCTTTGAAAATTACTAAGATTGTATCATCGTTATCAAATTCTCCAAGTTTGTCGCCTATTTCGTCTTTGTTGAGTGTTCCTGTTACGGTATCGTAATAAATTTCTAATGCTCCTAAAGTAGATTCGCCTTCTTTGGCTAACTTTATTCTACGAACAGGATATTTTGTAAGTTGATTTCCTTTTACGCCACGTCCTTTTATGTCTAGTTCTGAAAAATCATAATCAAAATTCTTTGTTTTTGCTTTGCTTGCATTCGATAAAAGAATATTTACTACTTCGGCTTCTCCATTTGGATTAGCAGAAAAATAATGAACTTTGGATAATTTGTGATCACTGGCAAGATTGTATTCTTGCTCACGAGTTACTCCCAAAACTTGAAAACGTTTTACATAACTCGTTCCTGTTTTTCCATCTAAATAAGACATATTATAAACCATTCTTTCATCGCCTTTTCTATACACATCGACATGAATAATATTTTTTCCTACAAAAACCTTGTCAGCAACCTTTACGACCTGCATTACTCCGTTTTCTCTAAAAATAATAACATCATCTAAATCAGAACATTCTTCTACAAACTCATCTTTCTTTAATCCTGTTCCGATAAAACCTTCCTTTCTATTGACATATAGTTTTGCATTATTTGCAGCTACTACGCTCGCTTCAATGTTATCAAACGATGATATTTGAGTTCTGCGCTCTCTTCCTTTTCCGTATTTTTTCTTTAATTCTTTGTAATAAGCAATTGAATAAGGAGTAATGTTTTCTAAGTTATGACGCACTTCTTTGAGTTCGGTTTCCATTTTCAAACGCAAATCATCAGCCTTTGAAGTATCATATTTTGAGATACGTTTGATTTTGATTTCGGTTAATTTTACGACATCTTCGTCTGTAATTTCTCTGTATAATTGTTCTTTATACGGTTCTAAACCTTCGTGAATTGTACTTATGACTTCTTCCCACGTTTTGGCATCTTCTATTCTGTTATAGATTTTTTCATCGATAAAAAGACGTTCCAAAGAAGAGAAAAATATTTTTTCTAACAGTTCGGCTTCTCTAATTTCTAATTCTCGCTTTAGAAGTTCTCGTGTAAAATCTGCACAGGTTTTTAACATTTCATTGACATCAATAAAATGTGGTTTGTCTGCAATAATCACACACGCATTTGGAGAAATAGACGATTCACAATCTGTAAAAGCATACAAAGCACTCATCGTAACATCTGGAGAAATACCAGGCGCAAGTTTTACCAAAATTTCTATTTCAGCAGCCGTATTATCAATTACCTGTTTTATTTTTACCTTTCCTTTATTATTTGCTTTCAGGATAGAATCAATCAAACTTGTAGTTGTCGTTCCGAACGGAATATCACGAATAACAAGTGTATTTTTATCAAACTGTTCCATTCTGGCACGCACACGCACTTTTCCACCACGTTTTCCACCATTGTAATTTTCTATATCAATAAATCCTCCTGTCGGAAAGTCTGGATAAAGATTTATTTTTTTATCTTTCAAAGCATCAATTGAAGCATCGATGAGTTCATTGAAATTATGAGGCAAAATTTTGGTAGAAAGTCCGACTGCAATACCCTCCACTCCCTGCGCCAAAAGCAACGGAAATTTTACAGGCAAAGCCATTGGTTCACGTTTTCTACCATCGTAAGTAAGCTGCCAATCTGTAGTTTGAGGATTAAACAAGACATCTAACGCAAATTTTGACAAACGAGCTTCGATATAACGAGCTGCTGCTGCACCGTCGCCAGTACGGACATCTCCCCAATTTCCTTGTGCATCGACGAGCAAATCTTTTTGTCCCATATTGACGAGTGCATCACCAATAGAGGCATCTCCATGTGGGTGATACTGCATGGTCTGACCAATAATATTTGCTACTTTATGAAAACGACCATCGTTCATTTCGTTCATAGCGTGCATCAATCGGCGTTGAACAGGCTTTAAACCGTCTTCTATGCGAGGAACAGCACGTTCCAAAATTACATACGAAGCATAATCTAAAAACCAGTTTTGATACAGACCTGAAACAGGCAGCACATCAGAACTTCCCTCTCCATTGAGAGAAGTAAATTCTTCGTGGTGTTCTTGCAACATTTCCTCTTCTTCTTCGTTGTGGTCTTGTCCGTTTGTATTGTCTGCGCTCATATATTTTATTTTGTTTTTGTTTTTTTAAGTATCGCTCGTGGAAACACAAGAAACAGTAGTTTGTTACATATTTTTGCTAATGTTATTAGTCAAAAAAGTTTTACACCCTTTTATTCTAAATTGAGATTACAAAAATAAGAATTTTTCTTTAAAATGCTAAATTATTTAGCAAAAAAATTTTCTACTTTAATTTTGCAGTTCAAAACTACGAAAAAATGAATTAAGAGTTTTGATAGTATGGTAAAATTAATTCTGTTGGAATTTTTAATTTTCTTTTTTTAATTTACATATAATTTTGCAAATATCCGTTTCTAGTAAATAGAATTTTGTTTATCTTAAATTACCTATTATGAAAAAGTATTTTTTACTTGTCTTTCTACTTTTCATTCTTTCAATTACAAATCTGCTCTATTCTCAAGCCTTTCGGACTACGTGGATAACTACCGATTCAGAAATTACTATTCTTACGCATTACAGTTTGAAGTATAACTATACTATTTCTTGGAAAAACCTTACTAACAAAGGAGTTGGAGATGGTGCTGATAAAAAAGTAAAAGGAAATTATACTATCAAAAATCTAGAGAACAAGGATATTTACCAAATATCTATTACAGGGAAATTTCCTCATTTTTATATGGACACAAACCAAACTGAAAGATTAAAGCTCCAAACCATAGAAGAGTGGGGAAACATAAAATGGAAGTCTATGTACAAGGCTTTTAGGGGATGCGAAAATCTTATTTATAAAGCTACTGATAGTCCCAACCTAGAAAAGGTAGAAGATATGTCTAGCATGTTTAATAGTTGTTACGAATTTGATGGAAATGCTACTCTGAATAACTGGAATACCCAAAACGTGACAGATATGAATGGAATGTTTTGGGGAGCTACTTCATTTAATCAACCCATTGGAGAATGGAATACCCAAAATGTGACAGATATGAGTTGGATGTTTAATGAAGCTACTTCTTTCAATCAACCTATTGGAAAATGGAATACCTCAAATGTGACAGATATGAAAGCTATGTTTTGTTATGCTACTTCATTTAATCAATATATTGAAGATTGGAACACCAAAAATGTGACAGACATGAGTAGCATGTTTCTTGAAGCTAAAAACTTTAACCAACCTATTGGAGAATGGAATACCTCAAGCGTAACAGACATGAGTAGCATGTTTCTTGAAGCTAAAAACTTTAACCAACCTATTGGAGAATGGAATACCTCAAGCGTAACAGATATGAGAGAAATGTTTTCTGGTGCTGAATCCTTCAATCAACATATTGGAGAATGGAACACCTCAAAGGTAACAAATATGAATCGTATGTTTAGTAATACTACATTTTTCAACGTGACAGATATGAGTTATACGTTCAGTCATGCTACAGTCTTTAATCAACCCATTGGAGGATGGAACACTTCAAGCGTGACAGGCATGAGTGACATGTTTAGTAATGCTATAAACTTCAATCAACCTATTGGAGAATGGAATACACAAAACGTAACGAATATGGATAGAATGTTTAATGAAGCTACTTCTTTCAATCAACCTATTGGAAAGTGGAATATTTCTAAGGTAACTACTATGAATAATATGTTTAAGCAATCAAATCTAAGCAGAGAAAACTATGATTCTACTCTGCTAGGTTGGTCTAAAAATAAAGATATACCAAAGAATATTATTTTAGATTCAAATGGATTAAATTACTGCAAATCTAAAGAAGCTTGTCAGAAACTTATCGATGAGTATAATTGGAAAATAGAAGGCGATATGTTAGATTGTGAGCAAGAGTAGCATTCAAAAATTATATTTTAACTGTTTTTTATTTTTATAAATTGTAATTTTAAAATAAATCAAAAAGCTATATTCACAACTATTATCTATAAATTTGAACTTTCCTACAAAAATATTTGCTCAAACAAAACAGACTAAAGGCAGAAGATTAGTAATACCAGACATTCATGGGTGTTCTTTTACACTACGTACTTTGTTAGAAAAAATTGCTCTTACAAAAGATGATTTATTGTTTTTTTTAGGAGATTATATTGATAAAGGAATCGATAGCAAAGGCGTAATTGATCAGATTTTGAAGCTTCAAAGTGAGAATTATTCTATTTTTCTACTTAGAGGAAATCACGAACAAATGCTTTTAGAAAGTATAGAAGAATATCCAGAAGAACCTCTCCTTTTTCATAAAGCCTATCAATTAGAAAATCTACTCAACGACAAAGGAGAATTTGAAGAAAAATATCATTCTTTTCTCAAAAATTTGTTTTATTATTTTGAATTAGAGGATTACTTCTTAGTTCATGCAGGTTTTGATTTTGATAAAGAAAAGCCTTTTGAAGATTTTGATTCTATGCTTTGGATACGCAATGTGTTTTATGATAAAAAAATAGCAAAATCTAAAACAATAATTTCTGGACATCAACCTACCCCACTTATTGATATTCATTATTCTATTCAAAATAGTTCTCCTTTAATTTGCTTGGATAATGGAGCTGTTTTTTATGATTTTGAAAAAGAAGGTCTTGGTACGTTAATTTGTTTCGATTTAGACACAAAAAAACTTATCATTCAGAAAAACTTAGAACAAAAACGATTAAAATCTAATTTGATTTGAGCTTATAATTTAATAATCTACTTTTATTCCGTGATAATTCTCTTGTGTTTTGTAATCTTTTCGAAGTGGAAAACCTTCCCAGTCAGCAGGCATTAATAATCTTCTAAGGTCTGGATGATTTTCGAATTGTATTCCTATCATATCGAAGGCTTCTCGTTCGTGCCAATCGGCAGCTTTCCAAATCGAAGTAAGAGAATGAATAACAGGATTTTTTTCGCTTAACAAAATAGCTAATGTCATCGAATGTTTGAAAGGATACGAATAGAGTTGATAAATTACTTCAAATCTAGTTTCATGATTTTCTAAATTATCTACAGCCGTTATACAGACCAAATTATCAAAATAAAGTCTTTCATTAGAATGTAGAAACAGAGCAATTTCTAATAATAACTCTTTTTTTTCTATCAAAATACGTGGTTGTAGGGTTTCTGTATGTTGAATGGAGATAGAATTTTGAAATTTTTCTTGTAAAAGTTGTGCTATTTCTTGGAAAGTCATGATTAGATTTTATATACAGAAATTGTTCGAAAACGTGATTTAAAGAAAAATAATTGTACACAATCTACAAACATTGCGCAACTACGCAGCTAAAAATTAGAAAGACGTGTAAGTCGGATAGGATTAGATTATCCTATCACCTATAACTTACCACTTATAACTATTTATTCATCTTCATCATTTTCTGTTTCGTCCATTTTATTTGGAGCTTTTTCTTTTCGAAGGTGGACGCTGCTGTGAAGTCGGACGAGGCGTAGGAGGAGGAGGCAAATCAGCTAATTCTTTTTGCTCTTTTTTCTTGTCTTCTGCATCCATTTGTGAGCCTATGTTTCTATTTGGATTTGGATTCATTCTATTTTTTGTTTCTTTAGTAGGCTGGCGTTCAGACGAAATTCTGCCTGTTGGAGCTTGTCTTTCTTGTTCTACTTCTGAAGTATTTTGATAGACTTGATGTAATTCTCCTTCCATGACAATCTTTTTAAGACGATTATATTTCCAACCAATACGCAGCAAAATCGAACCAATAATAACAAACGTAACAATTCCTTCTACTCGTCCCATTCTCCAAAAATCCCATGCAAAAAACTTAGCCAGCAGTACAACAAATAGAATAAGGGCAAACAAACGCACTTCTTTTATTTTATATTTTAACCCCAAAGAAATAGCAGCAACAGATAATAACGCCCATAAAATAGGATAACCAAATTGTGTATTTGTTTCCAAAATAGCATCTTTTCCTTCCAAACCATCGGCTATATCATAAAAAATCCAAATTACTGTATTTCGAAGTTCTAAAGATAAATAGGCTACGACAGCAAAACACAAAATATAAATTGTTGCAGCGTAAACGACTGATTTGTCTCCATCTTCATAATAGACATCCCGAGTAAGCAAAAGCAAAGCAAAAAGAGTAATAAAAAGATTGAGATAATGTCCTAAATATTGAGAAAGGGCGTTGCTATTCGTAAGCCAATGCGATTCAGCAGACTTTGTGCGAATATGTTCTAAGAGCAAATCCATCGCTTGAGGTTGAACCAAACCCAAATACGCAAAAGCCATAATAAAGACCATTCCTCCCATAATTTGTTGCACACCTAGCCATTTCGTCGTTTTTGCAAACTGCCAGATACCAATAGCATAAACAATATTAAAAAGTCCGATAAGAATAAGTCTAAAATCATTACTTCCAAAATTATTGGATTTATGGATGATGAGTTCCAAATTTCCTATCATAAAGAAAATAAGAAGCAAAAATCCTCCTAAGAAATTGGTGTACATTCCGACTGTTATAAATCCAATGTCTTCTTCTTCGTCTTCGTCCTTTAATAAATAAATCGAAAAGGCAAGTCCAACCATTGCCAAAAGACTACTCAAAACGGCACCATTCAGTAAAAATCGTCTTGTTAAATCATTTTCATACGACCAATACAAATCAAAAAACCAAACAATAATAGAAGCTCCAATCAAAAACATAGAAGCCGTTTTGAAGACACTCATTTGAGAACGAACACCTACCCAAATCAGAATTACACCTTCAAAAACAAAACAGATATTGATATATTCTTTATCTACAAGAAGTGGAATTGCTATTGTAAAAAACAAAATCGTATAGCCAATTACAGTATAAAAAAGTTTTACATCTGCACTATCAGATTTGTAAAGCAAATAAGAATAAATAGAATTAAAGACTGCCAGACCAAAAATAAATGCTCCTAGATAACCAAAATTATCAATTTGATATAAAACATAGGAAATAATAATTACATAAGAAATCACATTTGCCAGCAACATCGTATAATTAAACCCCTTCAAACGCTGTTTTGTACCCATACTATATACCACATTCATTAAGAAAAATGTAACATAATAAAGAGTAGAAAAAACAAGAGCTGTAATAGCATTATTTCCTACATCAAAATCAGCATAAAAAAGAACCCAGCCATCAAAGAGAACCAAAGAAGCAATAAAAGTAAAAATATTTATATTGCCCCATTCTTTTCTATGTGCAATCGCTAAAGCAAGAATATTGAGAAGTAAAAGGTAGGTAAAGAGAGCAAAATAATTTGTTGATTCGAAACCTACAACAACAAAAGCAGTAACATAACCACCAATAATAGAAAATAAAGCGAGCGTTTTTCTGTCGTGTGCAATCGCCAAAATAACGGCTATCGAAGTAATAAGTAAATTGATAGCATACGCCCAAATCTGACTTCCTACCGAATAATATTCAAAGAGCAAAGTAGCAGAATAATACAAAATTATCATTCCACCGATTAAATACGTACCACTTGCATTTTTGCTTGTATTTCGTTCACGATGAGAGAGAGTGAGCAAAATTCCACCTACTGTAAAGCCAATAAAAAGCTGTCCAATATTGCCAATTAATCCAGCATCAATACCAAAATTAATAAGCATAATTACACCCAAAATAAGCATAAAGATACCTACTTTGTTGAGCAGATTTTCTCCCAGCCAGCCTTCCAAATCTTGTTTGCTTCGGCTATAAATATCTTCTAAAGCACGAGTTTGATTTTGTAATGTCGTTCTTTTTGGTTGATAACGAGCATCTGGTTCTGTATTTTGCCTCCTTTGCCCTGGTTCTCCTTCTTCGTCTTGTCCAAAAACTTTTAAATAAACTCTCCTCCCACGCCCTACCATATCGCCTGTTTTGCGTCGGACCTTCTCGCATTCCCTTGTACTCTTTTATCTTATTTTTATAAATTCGCTGTGCTAGTTCGTCATCTTCAATAGTAAGGTCGCTCATCTGACTCAGATGATGATAAATAGGGTCTTTCTTTACATTTTCTTCATAATCTTTATCAAAACGACGCAAATACGAACGAGTTTCTTGTATTTCTTCTCTAAATCCTTCGGCAACCTTCAACAAATCACTTGCTTCACTATCTGTATTTTTGGTAGAAGATTGTGAAGTATATTTTTTTGGAATAAGATTTTTGGGAAGTTGATTTACTTTCTCATCAAAGTTTTGATTGGGAAATTTTTCATTTTCTTCAAAATTATCTTCTTCGTTTTTAGGATTATCAGAATTATTAATATTCTTAGGATTTTTTTTATCGTCCATACTATTTTTAATTATGAATATAATTCAATTAGAAATTAATAATTACGAATTACGTATATAAATTTAATAAAAATAAATATATCGTAATTCGTAATTGATAACTCGTAATTAGCTAATTGGGTTTTCTTCAGGTTGTCTCCAAAGCTCACTTACTTCTTTTTTGTCTAATGCTAAAATAAGACGAACAGGATTAGGAATAAATACCAAACGAGCATCCATTTTTGGAGCTTTTTTTATTTCAAATTGAACGGCATCTTGTGGTTTGAAACTGTATTGCTGTCCGTGTTCGGTCTCCTCTAAAGGCGAATAATCACGAGCAATATAAGCGATTGGCGACAAAACATCCAAACCAGGGCTATGCTGTTCATACAAATCTTCCAAAATATCTTCTAGATATTCTCCATAATTTGCTAAGAACTTGTCTTCAAACTCATGTAGTTTTTCTTCTGCGTCGTCATACGACTCGTCGTTATAGTCCATCTCAGCAAGCATACTTTTTTGCTGAATGATAGTTTCTAAATCTTTATTGAGGGCATTAAAATCCATACTGATAGTTACTGATTTGATGTTGAGTAGAATGAATAATATATTTAGTAATTAATTAGTGTAAATAACACAGAACTAAATATATCTATTTATTGAATTACTTATAACAATTTACAAGCTTTTTAACAAAAAATAGTCTAAAAATCTAATTTAGCTTCTCACTCAGATTTGTTAGTTTAGAGTTGTTATTGAGTCGCTTAAATTAATTTTCTAATTTACGAATATTTTATATTGAAACCAATTTTTTATTTTTTCTATAAATCATGAAATACTTATATCTACTTTATATCTGATGTAGATAAAAACTTTATGGTTTAGTTTCCGTATGCAAAAATAGAATTTAAAACCTTTACTTTACTCAAAAAACCAATTATTTATACATGAATTCTGATTCCACACTTATTTTAGAACCTCATAGAATTATAGAAGCCAACCGATTTTTACAAACAACTATTCCTGTAGCGACAAAAAAACTTCTGTCTGTAAACAAACCTCATTGGGGCAAAATGACTGCTCAACATATGATAGAACACCTTTATACAACCGTTATTGGTTCTACTATTATCAAAAAAACACCTCCTATTCCAGCTACTTCTCGCCAAGAAGAAACAAAGAAAGTACTGATTTATTCGCCTGCTGATATGCCAAAAAATTTGGATAACCCTGCTTTTCGTTTTGGTCTTCCAGATTATACAAATCCTTCTATTACAGAAGCAAAGACAAAATTACTTACTTCTTTAGAACGGTTTTTTGAGATTTATGAAGGAAAAGAAGATGCGTATAATTTTAATCCGTTTTTAGGTGATTTGCAGGCACAAGAAACATTACTTTTTCACTACAAACATTTCAAACATCATTATACACAGTTTGGATTACTATAAAGTAAAATATTACTTTTTCGTGACGCTAGACTTATAAATATAGCATTCTGAAAAATTGGTAAAGATTATCACGGATTACTTGGTAATGTTATTTTTCCATAGCACTAGGTTTGCAAACCTAATGTTATGGAAAAATAAAGTCGTCTTAAATTTTATATAACTTATTGACTCTCAAACCTGTGAATAATTGTGATAATGTTTATTAATCATAAATATTTCAACTTATTTATTTATCAAACTTCTCATCTCCACAAAATTAAAATGATATGCTGCACCTCCACATCCATTGCAGCAATTTAACTTAAATGTTGATTTTTCTATTCTGTCTATAATTTTTTCATCTACATTATTTATTTCATCTACATTATTTATTTCTGAGTTGTACAAAAGATAACCAATAGCTTGTTCGAAAGGATCTAAACTAATAAGCAAAGCAGTTATTTCTTCATTTTCTACTTTGTTTAGTAGTTTAATATACTCCTTTCCTCTTCCTCTAGGTAAGGCTGCGCCACCACAAGCTATTCCGAAAGGTTCTCCAATATCAAAAAAACTTTTAGGCAAAGAATGTACAGATAATTCAGTATTATATTTTAATAAAAAGTAAGATTTCATTTCATCTAAACCCAAGGAATCAATAGAAATTGAATCGATTACATTATCTTGCATTCTAAATTTGTTATCTGAAATAAATGTAGTATAAACAGTCTTACCTTTGTAAGAGATACTACTTATAAACTTCATGTTATTTTCTACCTTCACAAGATAAAAATAGGTTTGGATTAAAGAGTCATATTCGAATTTGTTAGTACGAGAAACGGAGTAATGAGTTTTTTCGTAATCGTAAACATTCTTTACTTCTACTTGTGCATAACTATTATTTGTTAGAAATAAGAGAAGAAATATTATTTTTATATGTAAAAATTTCATTTTAAACTATGTTTTAAGTAATAAACTATGAAAATATTGATTAATTTAATTTTTTAATTTAATTTTACTGTCTTAAAATCTACCTTCCAAATTCTTTTTACTCTAATTTAAAAGACAAATTCTCTACTTTTTATTTTTGTTTTGGCAAATAAACGAGAACAAATATATACTAAAATCAGTACAAACTATGAAAATTGTATTTCTTCTCTTTCTGCTTGTAATAAATCTTAACTTAAAAACCAATGATATAAAATGTTGTGATCATCGTGTGGAGGATAAAGAAGAATATGTAAAAAATGGATTTAAGCGTAGAAAAAATTATGTTGTCTCTAATGGCAGGACTTTAAAGAAAGGCGAAACTACGAATACTATGTTCACTTTTGTTTCGAAAGGAAATGAAGAATTAAAATTTATTACAGAATTAAGATATGATTCAATAGATAATATGTCTGTCAGAATTTCGAATAACTGGCTTAATTTGGAAACGAATGAAACAGACGAAAGACTTATATATAAAACGGATGAGTTTCCCTGCGATGTAAAAATAATAAGTCATAAAATAAGTGAAACAAGAATAAAATTAACAAAAAAAGGACTTTATTACTTTCATTTTTATGGCAAAAACAATCAAAAAAATATTGTGGTTCTTCTGCCTTGTTTATTAGAAAAATGTCTGAAAAAGAGATTAAAGAAATAGAAATAAATTTAGACCCAGATTTAGAAATAAATTTATTTCAAGAAAAAGAGTAATAGAATTTATTGTTTTAGCTTCTCTGATTAACTGATGTTATGCAATTAAAATAAAACCCACGAATTTATTCGTGGAAACTACCACCACCTTCTAATCCTTTTGTTTTTTTATTTCTACTGTATTATAAAATAAAGGGCGTAATTTTAATAGAACGGAAAAGCAGATTCGTGTAAAAAATAGGGGTTACTTTCCCACGAATAAATTCGTGGGTTTCATCTAAATTTCTCTAAATCTTGATGTTGCGTAACATTAATGATTAAACCATTTCTATAAAAAAGCTAATTTCTAATTATTTTCTTTGAAAAAACTAAGTTCATAGTTACTTTTGTCTTATACTGAATTTCGAAAAACCAATTTAGCCTTTACTTTTCAAATGAAAATATACAACCAACCCGCTCGCAGCGAGTGGGATTCTATCTGTACTCGTCCTACTTTTTCGTTAAAACAAATCGAAACTCAAGTTCAAAGCGTTCTGCATTCTATCAAAGAAGAAGGCGATATAGCGATTCAAAAATTTACAAAAGAGTTTGATAAAATAGACCTAGAAAATTTTAGAGTAACTTCAGAAGAACTAAAAGATGCTCAAAATCAAGTTTCTGAAACCTTAAAAACGGCTATTAATCATGCTTATCAAAACATCTTAATTTTTCACCAAAGCCAACAAGAAGATGTAAAAAAAATTGAAATCACAGAGGGAATTACATGCTGGAGAAAAAGTGTAGGCATAGAAAAAGTAGGTTTGTATATTCCTGGTGGAACAGCTCCTCTTTTTTCTACTGTTTTGATGCTCGGCATTCCTGCCAAAATAGGGGGTTGCAAAAAGGTAGTTTTGTGTTCTCCTCCAAACAAAAATGGCAAAATTCATCCTGCTATTTTGTACGCTGCTCACCTTGTTGGGGCAACCGATATTTTCAAAATTGGTGGCATACAAGCGATTGGTGCAATGGCGTATGGAACTGATTCTGTACCAAAGGTTTACAAAATTTTTGGACCAGGAAATCAATATGTAACAGTCGCAAAACAGCTTATTCAGAATGAAGGAATTGCGATTGATATGCCTGCGGCCCTTCGGAAGTAGCCGTTTTGGCTGATAAAAGTTGCGTTCCTAGTTTTGTAGCTGCTGATTTGCTTTCCCAAGCCGAACACGGAAAAGACAGTCAAGTTATTTTGATTACCGATAATGAAGAAACGGCAAATCAGATAAAAGCAGAAGTAGAAAAGCAAGTAAAATCGCTTCCACGACAAGAATTTGCACAAAAATCATTAGAAAATAGTCGTTTTGTAATCTTAAAAAACAGACAAGAAATCTTGGATATGAGTAATTTTTATGCTCCCGAACATTTGATTATTGCGTTAGAAAATCCAGAAGAAGCAGCCGAACATATTATCAATGCAGGTTCTGTGTTTTTGGGAAATTATACGCCTGAATCAGTCGGAGATTACGCTTCTGGTACAAATCATACTCTCCCAACAGACGGACATGCGAGAGCGTATAGTGGTGTTTCGTTAGATAGTTTTGTCAAGAAAATTACGTTTCAATCGCTTACCAAACAAGGATTAAATCAAATTGCAGAAACAGTAATCCAAATGGCAGAAACCGAAGAACTAAAAGGACACGCAAATGCCGTTCGTATTCGTATGTAGATTTTTTGAACTTATGTTTCGTTTCTAAGCAAGTTTTTTTTCCACGAATTTATTCGTGGGAAAGGGGTACTGAATCTTATATAAAGCTGCTCTTCCGTTCTATTAAAATTACTCATTATATTCTACAAATAAAACAAAGTGGGAGTTCCCACGAATAAATTCGTGGGTTTCATTTTAATTGCGTAACATCAGTATATTACAGAAAACATCAATTTCTACATTCTCTCTGTCCTATATTTTTCATAGAATAATTCAATTTTAACAAAAAAATTAAATAAAGTTTATCGGCAGATTTTACTTTTTTTAGATAAAATAGTGTTATATTTGAATAGAAGACATTTAACATTCTTCTACTATTTTACTTATTTTCTGCTCTAATTAGTACTAATGCGGAACTATTTACTTTCTTGTTTATCTACTTATATATTTACTTTATTTTTCTTATTATTTTTTCTATTTACTTCTTCTCTAAAAGCGCAATTTGTAACAGCATCAGGCGAAAAGTTAACTGTTCAAATGTGTTTAGAAAAATCTGAAGAACTCAAAAACCAAGGTGATTATAGGGGAGCAAGTGATTTTTTGAATAAAGCAGCGTTGATACATTGGGATAAAAAGGAATTAAAACCAGCTATTACTTACTTTCAAAGGTCTTTAGTTCTCAATCAAAAAGTGAATAATCAAAGTGGAATGTATGGAATTTATAGTAATTTGGCTACTATTTATGCCGACTTATCAAAATTTGATTCTTCTTATATTTTCTTTCAAAAAACACTAGAAGGACGCAAAAAACAAGGAATTAAAGAACCTATTATTTCGGCTCAAATAAATATCAGCTGTTGTTTTGAATAATTTGAAAAGACACGATGAAGCAGCAAAACATCTTTTAGAAGGATTAGATTTGGCAAAAGAAACTCTTGATTTAGAACAGATGCGAAGTATTTATGGAATGCTTGCCGAAACTTATGAAAAAGCAGGAAATAATGAAAAGACAAAAGAATACTTTGATTTGTATCGTAATTTTCACGAAATGTCACAGCAGAGAAAAATAGCTGTTGTGTCAGCAGAAGCAGACAAAGCACGATTACAAGCAGCACTCGCAGAAACCGAAAAACAGAGAGCAGAATTAGAAATTGCTTTAAAAAACACAAAACTTCAAGAACAAGAAAAAAGTATAAAAAGTAAGAATGATGAAATAAATGAATTAGAATCTCACTTTACAAAACAAGAGTTAGCTTACAAAGTTCTTCAACAAGAAACAGATTTACAGGAAGCCAAATCTGCACAAGAACAAGCAGAAAACGAAAAGCAGATTGCAAGGCAGCGTCTTTATACTGGAGGAATTGCAGCCATTTTATTACTTGCTTTAATCGGAATTTTCTTTATTTATAGAAGCAAAGAACAAAAGAAAAGAGCAAATTTGGCACTTCAAGACAAAAATGAAGAGATTAGTTTTCAGCAAGTTCAAATTTTAGAGCAAAATCACGAATTAGAGATTGCCGTTAATGAAATTGAAGATAAAAATAAGCAAATTACTTCTAGTATTACTTACGCCAAACGAATTCAAGATGCTATGCTTCCAAGTTTGGTAAGTATTGAAAAAGCATTGCCCCAATCATTTGTTTATTTTCGCCCTCGTGATATTGTAAGTGGAGATTTCTATTTTTTCCACCATTTTGAAAAAGAGCAAAAAACGGTTTTAGCTGCCGTAGATTGTACAGGACACGGAGTTCCAGGAGCGTTTATGTCGCTAGTAGGAAATGAGATTTTGGGTAGAATTGTAGCAGAAAATAATATTACTTCTCCAGCAAAAATATTGAATCAACTCAATAAAGGCATAAAATCAGCTTTACATAAGGACGAAACAAACATTCATGACGGAATGGATTTGGCTTTGATTACAATAGATAAAAAAGCTAAAACGCTTACTTTTGCAGGCGCAAAAAATCCACTTTTCTATATTCAAAATAATAGTTTGGAAGTTATAAAAGGAGACAAAATGCCTATTGGTGGTTCAGACAAAGAAAGCAGAGGAGATTTTACCGAACATATTATTGATATTTCTGTTCCCACTACGTTTTACATTTTTTCTGATGGTTTTCAAGACCAGTTTGGAGGAGAAGCAGGTCGCAAATTTATGATTAAGAATTTTAGAGAATTGTTATTCAATATTCATACGAAAGATATAAAAGAGCAAAAACAAATCCTTAGTCAAACCTTTACTAATTGGATAGGAAATGACCACAAACCGATTGATGATGTGCTAGTAATTGGTGGTAAGGTTTGATTTCTACACCTTCGCCATCAAAAAAGTAATATCATCTCTTTGATTTTGATTTCCTTGATGATTATCTAAAAATTGCTCTAACTTTTGTCTTTGAATAGTCAAACTTTCTTCTCTGACAGAATCTATAAAATCAAATAGATTTTGACTTCCTATTCGTTCTAATTTATTATTGTGTTGGTCTGCTATTCCGTCTGTAAATAGATAAATAGTTTGGTTTTTTTCTACTTCAAACACTTCTTGTTCAAAAACACGTTCGTCTTCTTTTTGTCTTCCTCCGATTGATTTGCGTGTTCCTTTTATAGTTTTTAATATTCCATTTTCGGTATAATACATTGGACGTTTTGCACCTGAATAAACGATTTTGAAATTATTATTTTCTTCATTTTTAATAATCAAACAAATACTAATGTCCATTCCATCTTGATTTGCGTGATCTGATCTTCCTATTTTATCTTGACGCAGAAGCTGACGAATTCCTTTGTGTAATTCTTTCAAAATTAATTTTGGTTCTACAACTCCTTTTTGTAATACAATTTCATTCAAGAGTCCATTTCCAATCAAAGACATGAAAGCTCCCGGAACTCCATGTCCAGTACAATCTGCTACAGCCAAAACTCTAGCTACTGTTTTGCCTTTCCAATTGATTGCTAAAAAATTATCTTCATTTTCCGTATTTTTATTTGTACTTCTATTTGTACTTCTATCTGTATTTTTATTAATCTGTTTTTCTGTAAGCATAATCTTAGAAAACCAATAAAAATCACCTGACACGCCACTAGAAGGGCGATAAAGAATTTCACATTCTGCAAAATTACGATACATTTTGTTGTGAACTGACAAAATAGATTCCTGTATCGTTTGAGCATAACGAATACTATCAGTCAGTTTTTCATTGACAATGTGCATATTTTCATTCGCTAAATCTAACTCTGTATAAGTTTCTGCATTTTTTAGTGCAATCGAAACATAAGTTGCTAATGATTCCAAAATACTAATATGTCTTTCTGTATAAGCATTTTTTTGAAAACTCTGAACCGTCAAAACGCCTATTTTTTTGTTCTCCTCTTGACTAAAAAGTGAAAGAGGAACATATAAAATAGATTGAGGTTCTTCGCCTTCCGTAATTTCTCCTAGCTCCGAAATATAGGTTTTATACTCTGTTTTTAGGTCATTTATAAAAACAGGTTTTTGATTGTTGAGAGACCAATTTCCTATACTTTCCTTCTCTGTACTTTCGGTATGGTCTGGCAAAACATCGTTTTTTTCAATGTATCCTGTATAAAAAAGTTCTTTTTTATGTTCTCTAAAAAGTCCTATCCCAAATCCTTCTGTTGGCATAATGGTTTGAATGCGTTCATAGACATGTTTTATGACTTCTCTAAGTTCCAGAAATGATGTAACTTCTTGTCCTATGCTAGTAAGTGTGTTCAAGTTTTGATAGGATTGTTCTAAATTCTCGTTTAGGTTTTGCAATGAATTATTTTGACTTTCAATGGCATCACGCTGTGCCAAAATCTCCTCTCTTTGCTGTTCTAATTCTTCATTTTGAACCAAAACTTCTTGATTTTTTTCATTCAAATCTTCATTTGTTGTCCTTAATTCTTCATTTTTCACATTTATTTCTGCTGTCCGTTCTTTTACTGTTTTCTCTAGTTTTTGATTTTGTTTTTGTATTTGCGCTACTCTGTTTTTATAAAATAAATAACCCAAAACAAGAAGTAACAAAGGCGTAAAAGTCATAAACCACCAAGTTTGATAAAAAGGAGGCGTTACTTTTACAAGAATGTTTTTTTCCTCACTCCAAATTCCATCTGCATTAGCTGCCTTTATCTTGAAGGTATATTTTCCTGCTGGAAGACTAGTATAAGTAGCAAATTTTCGTGTGGCATCGGTATAGTTCCAATCTTTATCGAAGCCTTCCATTTTGTAAGCAAAATGAGTTTTTTGAGGTAAATAATAACTCAAAGCCGTAAAGTCAAACTCAATTACTCTATCTTCATGAGATAAAATAATTTCCTCTACTTCATTGATTGATTTGTTTAAAGGAGAGTTTTTATTAATTGAATCCTTAACAAAAATTTCTTTTCCCAAGAGTTTGAAAGCTGTAAAAGCCATTTTTGGAGCAAACTTATTTTCTGTCAAAAAATCTGGATGAAAAGCATTAAATCCTTCTTTTCCTCCCATAAAAACAACTCCGTTTGGAAGTCGAATGAGTGCGCCACGTTTAAAATCATTTGCTTGAAGTCCATCTAATTTGTCATAATTGATAAATTGTCTTTGTTTAGAATTATTTTCTAGTTTATCCAATTTATCTTTTTTCTGTGATTTGTTATAATACGATAAACCTTTATTTGTAGTTAGCCAAAGGTTTCCGTTTGTATCTTCTACAATAGCTTGAATGACATTGGAGGGAAGTCCGTTTTGTTCTGTAAAACTCTCAAAATTGAATTCTGTACTGGTATTATTTTTATTTTTGTTTTCTATTAGTTTGTTCAATCCTCCATTTGTTCCTATCCAAATCGTTCCATTTTTATCTTCGAAAATAGCATTGATTTGATTATGACTAATCGTTTTATTATTTTTTACATCATTCAAAATTCGTTCAAAATTATTTTTCTCAGCATTATAAATATGCAAACCATTTCTTGTTCCTATCCAGAGTCTATTTTTCGAATCTTGCAGAATAGCTGTAATATATGCTTCATTTAGTGAAGTAGAATCAGTAGGATTTGGAAAATAATGTTCAAAATTTTGAGTTTTTGTATCGTATTTTGCTAGTCCATACAACATTCCTACCCAAATATTTTCTTGATTATCTTCTCCTAAAGCAGTTATTTTATCTCCTCTTATAGCATTGGGATTGCTTCTATCTACTTCAAAGACAGTTAATTTTGACTTATCATTATTTTTTATATTATTTTCTAGCTTTGCTAATCCTTGCCACGTTCCGATCCAAAGCGACTTGTCTTTTGCCTTCAAAAGTGTTGTAATCAGTCCATCTAAAACTGGAGGAATTTCTTTTTCTTCTAGATAATTAATTGTTTCGAAATCTTGAAATTGATTACTAAATTTTACTTTATCCAGTCCTTTTTGAGTAGCAAGCCAAATAACGGAATCATTTTCATATTCAAAATCCCAAATATGTGTACTCGTAACTCCTTCCATTTTTCCTGTCCAGAGTCTAAATTGCTGATTTTGAGGAGAGAAATATTCAATTCCTTCTGAATATAATCCTATCCAAATTCCACCTAAATCATCTGAATAAATATCCCACGCTAAAGGCTCTTTAAGTCCAAATTGATATTCTTCTACTTTAAATCTGTGCTCAAAATTTCCATTTATATCATATTTAAAAATTCCTGCACCAAAAGTAGAACACCAGACATTTCCCTCTGAATCTTGTGTTGCTGCTGTAATAGGTGGAGCAGGTATTTTTTTGATGAATTCTTCTTTTTGAGTGTCAAAAATATACATTCCCTCGTCCCAAGTCAGAATCCAAAGTTTGTTTTGATTGTCTAAAAAAAGATTCGAGATGCTTGCTCTTCCATTTTAATTTGGAAGGTAGAAATTCTTGAAAGTTCCATTTTCATTGAATAATTGCAGCATTGTAGTTGCAACCCATATTTTTTGAGCTGCATCAATTCGAATGGCTGTTACACTATTATCAAACAAAGAAGTAGAATCTTTTTCATCCTTCAAAAAGGTAGTAAAAGTATTATTTTCTACATCAAGAATTTGCAAACCTCCTCGCTTTGTACCTATCCAAACAAAATCTTTTTCTGTAGTTTTTTCTGTATTTTCCTCTCGTTTTTTTTGTACAGCAAGAGCTTGAATGGTAACATCTGAAACTGTATTCTCTTTTCGCTTAGTCTGTTTGTTTATAGAAATGGAATAATGAAAAAACATTTTACTTTGATAATCAAAATAATTTAGACCTCCATTATTTGTTCCTATCCAAATTTTATCTGTTTCATTATTTTCATTTGTACTTTGAGCTAAAGAGAGAATATATGTATCCGACAAACCTTTCGAAAACCCACCTTCTAATGTAGGCTCACTCCTATAATTTTGAAAAGAATAGGCATCAAAACGGCTCAATCCATCTCTGGTACCAAACCACATAAAACCCTTTTTGTCTTGCAAAATACATTTTACACTATTATTTGAGAGACCGTTATCAGTAGAGTATTGAGTAAAAAGTACCGAAGGACGGACAGGCAAAACATCGGTTTGTTGTGCAAAAACTGAAATTATAGTAACAAAAAAAGTGGTTATTAGCAATATAAACGCTAAATAGTAAGTACGCATATTATTTTTGATAAATAATTGTAGCAAAAAAAGATACAAAACTACTATTATATTAGTTGAGTAGTAAATGAAGCACAAAGTTAATCAAATTAACTATTACAGAAAACCTAGTTTTGCTTTTATTTTTTTGTGATCCTTATTAAAGATACAATTATTCGCAACAAAAAACTATTCTTAGTTCGTATTAATTAGACGAAACCAATAATAGTTTAGATAAAATAAAGAATTTTGTAAAATTAGAATTGCAGGAGAATGGATTTACTTTTTCTTTTTTCCCATCGTAATTTTGAATCCAAAAAGAGTTGTTTCTTCGTTTTTGAGTTTATCTCTTACCTTTTTGAGGTCTTCTTCCATCGGCAAATCTTCAGGTTTTATTCCTGTTTCTTTTTCAAAGGCTTCTCTAATCGTTTTATTTGAGCTTTTATGATTTTCTTTTATAGAATCTTCTCCTCTAATTTTTGGGTCGCTACTTACTTTGAATTTTGTAAAAAGGGTAGCCAAATTTTTCAAACCAATCGTTACGGCTGGCATAAAATCGGACACATTTCTGTTTTGTGGAATTTCGTTTTGTTCCTTTAGTTCTTTTGGAGAAGTTCCACCAAAAAGAGTTTCATCGCCTTCATTTTTGATGCGTTGAAAACCTGCTTTACTTACTCCTCGTTCATCTGCAATCTGAAAAAGCTCAAATTCATTTTTTGCCAAAATTCTACGCTGGCGCAATCTTTCTCTACTCTGAATTTCTTCTTCTAATAATTCGGCTTTTCGTGTTTGAAGTGCAAAATAAGTTTGAGCAAAAGCAACTTCTTGTTTTCGTGCATCTCCATTTTGAGCAATCAAATAACAGGCATACCGAGAAAGCAAATAATCCATTTTCATACGAGAACTAACTCCTGTTTTGACTTTTTTATCTTTTCTCAAAAAATGAAAATTTACATCTTGTTCACTATTTACACAAGCAGTTTGCGCCTTTGCGATAGCTCTTTCGAAGTTTTCCCACTTCGAATATTTTAATAATTCTTGTAGCGTTCTGGCAGACCAAACTTCGTTATCATTTCCATCTTTTAGAGCAGCATTTTCAAAGGCTGATTTGAGAATTGTTATGTTTTGATTATCCATAATTGAAAAATAAAGGTAAAAAGGGGATTTCGTGTTTTAGTGATTGTTGCTAATTAAGCTAACTAATATACAAAAATTTTAGCTAAAATCATAACGTTTTTTTTGAGAAAAAAGTAATTTTCGTTGTTTATTTTATTGATATTTGTGGATAAAGTAGCCGACAGTTTCCAACTGTCGTAATAAAATGTTCATAAACGACTATATTTCTGACACTTGGAAAGTGTCAGCTACATTATTTTTAAAACGATGAAAAACAACTTTATATTTTTCGGTGCAATTTTGGGTGCTTTAGCCGTCGGAATTGGAGCTTTCGGAGCGCATGCTCTTAAAGATTGGCTTATTTCTATTAATCAAACGGAAACATTTCAAACAGCTTCCAAATATCATTTCTATCATTCTTTTTCTCTTATTTTGATAGGAATTTTGATGAAACTAGATTTGAATAAATTCAATAGTATCGATAAAAATCAAAAGAAAAAGAGTAATTATTTGATTTATGCAGGAAATTTACACCTTTTCGGAACGCTTATTTTTTCTGGAACACTTTATTTACTTTGCCTTACAAATATAAAATGGCTTGGTGCAATTACTCCCATTGGTGGTGTTTTATTGATTGTTGGTTGGGTGTTTTTAGCTATTTCTTTTTTGAATAGGAAGTAAAGCAAAACAACTTTAAAGAATTTTACGTAATTTAGGATAGATATTAGTCCAAAAAAATTACTTATAACTGCTATTAAATTATGAAATGTCCCAGTTGCCAAATAAAAGTTCCTAGAGATGCCATAAATATTCAAAAAGACATTGCACAGTGTCAGAATTGTGGGAATGTGTTTAGTATTTCTGCTCATGTTAGTCCACAAAAGAATGATTTGGAAGATAATTTTTCAAAAAATTCCTCTAATACAAAAAGTTACGATTACGATATTGCTCGCCAATCTATGTATGAAGAAGCAAGTTTGTATAACAAATCTGTCCAGAAAAGTTTTGAGGGAAAAAGTGTGAGTAATTTTGATATGAATAATCCTCCTAAAGGTGCATATATCAATCATTTGCACGACGGAGTTCAGATTGGAGCTTCTACTCGTTCGTGGTTTGCTCTCTTTCTTATTCCTTTTGCAACCGTTTGGTCTGGAGGAGCTTTAGGAGGAATTTATGGAATGCAGATTTTGGAAGGAGAATTTAGTCCTCTTATTTCCCTTTTTGGAATTCCTTTTTTGATAGGTTCTTTGTTTATATGGAGTATGGCTTTGATGATGATTGCAGGAAGAGAAGAAATTACGCTTGATAGTGAAGGAGGACATATTTTTACAGGAGTAGGAAAAATAGGAAAACATAAACGCTTCTTATGGTCTGAAATAGATAGTGTTCAAGAAGATGTAAGCACTTCTCGCTCTACTAGAGGGGGTTCTTCGACAACACGCTATATTTCTTTGGAAGGACAAAGACGGATTCGTTTTGGTAGTAGCTTATCTTCGGAAAATCGATATTATATGATAAAAACGTTGGAGCAGATTATTCAAGCTAGAAAATAAAGTTAGAAGTTAGATTTCAGAAATTAGAAGTGAATACAACAACAATTTTGCCGTTATTTTTTAATTACCAAAAACGAAGTATTATACACTAAGCATTCTGAATTCTTCATATTGATTTTTTATCCACATAATTTTATTCTGTACTAAGAGAAGTTCTTGTGGTTTTTTATTTTCTTCCTCTTCTAGTGTTCCTATATAAAAATCAAGTTCTAGATTTCCCTTTTTATCTGTGCAGAGTATATGATTCTCGTTTTGTAATTCTTCATTCTGAATTAAATAACTACAAAGCAAATAATCATCGCTTTCTGTGTAGAAAATAGAATGTTGTGCTTTTTGTTTTGTCTTCTCAAAAATAAAATCCCAAATATATTTATAATTTTCATTTTCAGTAAAATATTCATCGGTAGAGTAAAAGTACTGTTTTATTCTATCTTTTAGCGTATCATAATTTTCTTCGTTAGCTTCTAAATCATAGTTTTCTTCTAATAGATTTAATGGAACAGAATAATAAGTAGATTGAAAAGAAAAAACTGCTTTTGCATCACATTCATTATTAGTTTGGCTCTCTTCTATAATTCCATAATAAGTTACTTCTTCAAGCTGCCAAATCGTTTCGAAATCCATATTTAAAGCCTTCAAACCTTTAGCAATCGGCATTTCGCTTTGCACATCAATTTCTGAAACTAAAATAGTTTTGTCAAAAAAAGCAACAAGCGTTTGAGTAGCTTTCATTTCTGTTAGCCTAAAACCTTCTTTTTTTATGTTATCTAAAATTAAAAGTTGAGAACTATTTTTGTGTTCTTGCTTTTCTCTTATTTCTAAAACTATAAATTCACTCTTTGGGTCAGGACAAACACGCCAAATTTTTTGATTTGGATTTTTTGGCTGGCAAGAAAATAGACTTTTGTTTTTCATGATATAAAAATGTACCTCACTTGAAATTTTGAAATAAATCATACTCTAAACAACACTGCTGTTGAGCTAAGGATTTGCAATTGTAATTCTACTATAGGAAGCAGTTAAAACAAAGAAAACTTGGATTCTTCGCCATCTTTATACCTTTTTCGTTCTTTTATTTTTCCATTTTTATCATAAAAACGCCATTTTCCATCTCGTTTATTATTTTCATAATAGCCTTCAATAATCAACTTTCCTGCTTTATATTCACGATAAATTCCGTTTTTGATAGTTCCTTCTACTTCATATTCATAACGGGTATCTTCTTTTGTCTGGACAATCAAACGGCGTTTTTCGTTATCTTTATCCAACTCAATGAGTTCGGAATCTGGAATGGTTTGGAGCTGTTCGAACAAATCTATTTTTTCTTCTGTACCAAATACTTTTTCTAAAATATTTTTACTATTGAGTTGTTCTAATAATTTTTTACGGTTTTCTTGCGCTAATTTATAGTCATTTCTTACTTTCTCTGGATTTTCATAAACAGTAACTAGACGAGTGTCATAAAAACTAGACTCATCTCTACGAAGCTGAAAACCCCAATGAGGTTGAGAGATTACATAATTTGAGTTTTGTTGAACTGTTTTCCAAGTCTCTGGACTCATCGAACGTTTTAATGTTTTCAAAGCGACAGGCATATTAATGTAAGCAAAAAAGTTGGAATTATCAGCCTCAAATTCTTTAAAAAAACGTTGGAAAGAAGCCGATTTTGCTAATGTAAGTCCCATTTCATAATCATCAATCAAACTTTTGAGCGTTTTGGGACTATTACTAAAAATTACGTAATCTTCAATGAAGGTAAAATAAGGTTTGTCAATTTTTTCAAAATATTTTCCCATCACTAATTTGAAAAAACCTTTTACAGCAAGCATACTAATCTTGTGTCCTTTATGCTCCGAAACGACTACTTTTACAGGCGTTCGTTTTCTTATTTTTTCTCCAATAAATTCTAATTGTGCTGTCGCTTCCGAAATAGATTTTGCCTTAAAAACAAGTGCATATTCATCGTTTTTATCAATAGAACCTGTAGCTTCACTTTGAATAATCGCCATTTCTGAACCAATCCAAGAGAAAAAATTATCACGAACACTAATATTTAAAAGTCTTTCTACAGTTCTAATCTGATTTTGATATTCTTGATACGCTACTTTATCACGCTGCAAGACTTCTGTAAATTTGTCGTAATATGTCAAGAAATCATCAAAATTTACACTAAAATAAAATGCCGAACGCTGTGGAACAACCCTAGCAGCCGTAATATCACTACTTCCAGAACTCAAAAGCGCACGCACATGAGAAGGAACAGAATCATTAATTACCGTTGTTCCTATCATTTTGACTATTGTAGAGGCGTTTTCGTCGTCATCATCTCCTACTTGTTCCAAGTCCAAATTCAAACCCGAAAAGAACAACGACTCCGATATATCATTGAGATATTCATTCAACTCATCCATATAAAGACCAAAAAATTCGTCGGCTAGATTATAATTAATAAACAGATTTCCAAGGTTTCTGGATGAAGTTTTGGAGACTACCTTTTTAAAACGACGATTACTTTCAAAATTATTTGGATTTTCTCGTGTATCCAAAGCAGCTTCTACCAAAGCAGGCGTTTGAGAACACAAAAGTAAATGCTTGCGAACAGAGATTGCCCATTGCGAGTTGTCTGTTTTATTTTTGATCAGATAAATACGATTTTCTTTGTATTCATAATTAGAAGAATCTTCTACACTACTCATAACTCTGCCAAGGTTTTTTTCTAAAAGTAAAGGAATTTCTCGTTTTAAATCTACAATAAACAGAAAATCATAATCCCCTTGTTTGTGAATATGGGAAGAGACTAAAACCTGTCTTTTACCGAGCAAATCAAAAATTTCTCTATTTTGATGAATAAGTGTATCTAAAGAAATGGCATCTTTTGTCAGTTCTCCAAAATAAGGTTGTGTTTGCAGGTGTTTCCAGAGCTTCGAAGTACTGATTTCTTCCCAGGCATCAACAGGCTCATCAGTTTCCAAAATATACATGGCACTTGAAGGAACGTAACTAAAAGGGTTTAGAGGAACAATAGGAATGCCTTGATACATCCAATAAATAATTACACCGACAACAATAATTGCAATAACGCCCAGCACATACAAAAGTCCACGAAAAAATACTTTTAAAGCATCCATAATTTATGAAAGATAAGATTGATTGATTTTAATTCTAGTGGTATAAAAATACAAAAATCAAATTTGTTTTCTAATTTAGTTTTAATTTTATACACAAATCAAAAATAAACTCCTGTTTGGGATTGATTTTGACTAAATTCGTGTTTAAGTATTTTACGACTTATTTTGTTGAACACTTGGAAAGTGTCGCCTACGTAAAGACAATTTATTTTTATACATTAATTTACCTTATCAAAATGACAACTTTAAAAGAAAAAATAGAAGCCGAAATGAAAACGGCAATGCGTGCAAAAGAAACTGTAAAACTTACGGCTCTGCGTGCTATAAAATCAGCTATTTTGTTAGCCCAGACTGAAAAAGGAAGTACTTCCGAAACACTTTCAGAACAGCAAGAATTAGATATTTTATTAAAACAAGCCAAACAAAGACGTGAATCACTTGTACTTTATGAGCAAGAAGGACGAACAGAACTTGCCGAAACAGAAAAAGCAGAACTAGAAGTTATCGAAAAATTCTTACCTCAAATGCTTTCAGAAGACGAAGTAAGAGTAAGAGTAGAGAAAATTTTGGCTGGAATGGGCAAAGTTACGCCCCAACAAATGGGACAAGTAATGGGAGCAGCCATCAAAGAATTAGGTACAGAAGCCGAAAAACAAACGATTGCTAAAGTAGTGAAAGAATTAATTAATAAGAATTACTAAATGTATCTTTCGTTTTCTAAAAACTTTGTCAGTAGTTTGCCTAAGCAAACTCTGGCAATAGTTTGAAAATAATACCAACTATTGTCAAAGTCTGATTACAGACTATTTACAAAGTTTCAATAAATTTATTTTTTTATCAAAACAAAAAAACTCTTCACAACCCAACTAATAGCCTGTAAAAACAAAAGTCCAAAGCCAATAACGATAAAACTTTTTACTACAAAACGAGCAGGCAATCCACCTGGGTCTGGCGAGCCTTCTGAAAGTCTGAAGGCAAATTCTGTATAAGGAATCCCACCTTTTATTATAACAATACAAAAAGGAATTAAGAAGAAAAGCGTTCCTAAAAGATTAACCAATGCTTTTCCTTTTTCTGAAAAACGAGCATAAAAAACATCTACACGAACGTGTTTGTCATCTTTCAAAGTATAAGCTGCGCCAACCAAGAAAAAGAATGAAAAAATATGCCATTCTAGTTCAGACAAAAAAGCACTACTGAAACCGATTGTATAACGCAGAATTACATCCACACAAACTAAAAGCACCAAAATAGAAGCAAACCATTGAGTGAGTTCGCCTATTTTATCAATAAAATTATCTATTGCTTTTATTATCATCTTTTAATGTTGTGATTTGCAAGAAATACGCAATATGTTTAGGAAAAGGGCGTGCCTTTTCCCTACAAGAATTATTTTATTCAATAATTTTTTGATTATGACTATTTACAAACAAAATATCTGAAATAGTATCGTAACCTGTAAATACTGTTTCGCCTTCTTCTTTTACTTGTTTGTCGTTGAGTCCGATCATAGTAAGGTCTGCCGATTTAGATTTTTCATTGATGATCTGCTTCATACTTTTACCTCTCTGTGCAATCAATTCTACATTTGTAGCAGAAATAGGCAAACGACCCGAGCTAATTAGTTCTATCAATCTTTCTCTTTCTAGTTCAATATCTGCATCTGGATAAACAGCCATTAATTTGATGTCTGCATCTTTCCAATCTCTATGCCCTACAATTACGTAAGCCAAGAGAATCATAAGATTTGCATTCTGGAAACTATGTTTTGTAATCCAGATATTTATCGTCTTTTTGAATCCAAAATTACGTTCGGAGGTAGCTAGAATACAAACATCGAAAGAAGTAGCTTTTATAAGTGGATAATTATCGATAATTCCCTTTAAGTTTTCAGCATTGTTTTTACTAAACTCCAATAAGAACATGTTATTTTCCAAACCCGAAACGCCTGGAAGTTGCAAAACTTGTGCAATCGAAGAAGTTAAGGACGGACTAACAAGCGTATCTATGTACACATTACTCTTGGTTTTGGAAGCCATAAGAATAATATCTTTTTTGGTTTCTTTGGCAATACTATTTGTATCTTTTGATAGAAATCCTTGAATATAATGGATATAAGTTCCGAATCCATAACGATGCGAAAGCCAGCGCAGCATATTAAAAGCACTTTGGCGACGGAAAAAATCTTGTGAAAGACATACAATAGCAGGATTCCATTGATTCGTTTTTTCATCTTCTCGTTTCTGTAAAAATACTCGTAATTCTCTATTGATTTGAAAAATTGCTCCTTGAAACAGATATACAATTCCTGTACTTTTTTTACGGTACAAACTCATTACAATATGCAAAAATACCATTGCTCCCAAAGATGCAAAGGCATAATACGGGTTCATACTAAACATCATAAAAATACAAGCCAGCGCACCAACTAAAGAAATATACCACTTCGAACGAAACGTAGGACGGTACGAAGTATCGCCAGACAAGTGTTCTAAAAACGAAATCGAACAAATAGTACCATACGTTACCATAAAAAACATAGAGATAATTTCGGCAACAGCATTTACATCACCTGCCAAAACAAAAATAAGTGCAAAAACAGAAGTAACAACAGTCGCATTGAACGGTTCTGCTTTTTTTCCTTTTCCTTTTGCAAGCCAGTTATTCATTTTTTGAGAAGGAAAAGCGTCGTCATTGGCTAAGGCTTGCAAAGTTCTGGGCGCAACTAAAATCGAACCCAACGCAGAAGAAGCCGTTGCAGCAGCCAAACCTACCAAAATCATAGGTCCCCAAAGTGCAATCTGTTGCATCACTAACTGATCGTTATTTAATTCTTGTGGCGTAGCTGATACATACAATTTGTAAACAATGAAAAAATAAACTATCATTCCTGCAAACGTAGCTGAGAGAGTTCCTAATGGAATTGATTTACGAGGGCTTTTCAAATCTCCTGACAACCCTACTCCTGCTGTCATGCCTGTAAAAGCTGGAAAACAAATGGCAAATACTTGAAAAAATGAATCTGGATTGGCAATTTTATCACTCAAACCAACCGAACTATAATCATAAACATAACTTGTAGTTCCTGCAAAAAACATAATTAAGGAAATAAAAAGTAGAGCTACTACAAAATAAAGTGCTTTTACTCCCAAATCAGCTCCCTTTGTAGAAACCATTAGAATAAGAAGCAACAGAGCAGGAATACTTATCAATCTATCTTGAATAAAAAACAAAAGATTATTATCAACAATATAAGGAAGCGTTCGAAAGATACTCCAAAACAGGTTGAAAGGCTTGCGCAAAAGCAATAATATAAAATGCAACACTAATAGCTTGGGAAAGATAAAGGGCAATTCCGATAGTTGCACCGATATTGAGACCAAAAGAACGAGAAACGATATAATATTCTCCACCACCTTCTACTTTTTGATTAGTGGCAATTTCGGCAATCGCCATGGCTGTCGGAATGGTCACGATATGTCCTAAAATAATAATTCCGATGGAACCTAAAAGTCCTACATTTCCTACAGCATATCCAAAACGCAGAAACATAACTGCTCCTAAAATAGTGGAAATAGCAGTAAAAAATACGGGTGCAGTTCCGAATCCTTGCCCTTTTACTAGCTGTTGGGAATCCTGTGGAGGAAGCGAAGAAATTTTTTTAGACATTTTTTTATATTATTGAGCAATAAGTATATGACTTTAGCAAACTAAAACATAAGCAAAATCACATTTAGTTTTTTGTTTCTTTCCTGATAACAACATAGCTAAAACCTGTTCGATTGAAAATGAGCAAATTTTGTTTTTTATAAAATTCTATTTGCCAAAATTTTAAAGTACGAAGTTTTCTCAAAGATACTTTAATAATCAACTTATTACTACAATAGTCTGAAAAGAATTAGTAATATGCAAGTATTTGTTCGTTTAGGTGTGTTTTTTGTGTAGTTTGTACGAGCTATAACTACTACTACGTTGTGGGTTTTTATAAAAATCAAATAATTATTTTAATTCACATTATTACAATTTATGAATCAGTTTATGAAACTACAACACAAATTGCTCAAAAATCTATTTCTATTTTCGTTTTTGTTGTTATCTTTTTTTTCTTTCAATCAAGCACAGACAGCACAAGCGCAGCCTAGCTTAGATGTTGTTTTGAGCAAATTTCCTCTTCTTGATGAAGATATAATGAACGATACTGCAATTAGAAATCTCATAACAACTACTCCAGATTTGCGAGAAGACCTAAACGTTTATTTGAAAGGTAAAATTCTTCTTACGGATTCTCATGTTTTTCCGATAGGAAGAATAGAAAACAAAAAAGTAACCATTGTAATATATGGAGTAGCAAGAGTAGCTTATAAAGAGGAGAAAAGAATGATAGATATTCATACTGTTGCCTTTGATAGAAAAGGCGAAATAGCAGGTTCTAAAAAGCATTACCTTACAACGAGTGGCGAAATAAAAGACAAAAAAGAATCTTATGAGGCACGTATAACCTATAATGGAGATGAAGTGGCTTTCAATTATCGAATCTATGATCAAGAGAATCTTGAAGTTAAGAAAAACAAAACAGGTGTTTATGAGGTAACTAAGAAAGGATTAGTTTTCGATAGATATGAGTAAGAATAATCAAGAACAGTTTTGAGAACAAAGAATAGCATATCAATTTTTTTCTGGTATGTTATTTTTCTTTTTCTAGCATTGTCAATAATTTTTTGATGCGTTTGTGTAGAAATTTTGAATCAATATGTTCTTTTGCAACACAAATAAAAGCGAAAGTATCTATGTGCGACAAATCAAACTCTGATTTTTGCAGACGATAACCTTCTCTAATTTGTCTTTTGATACGATTACGGTCGACAGCCTTTTTAAAATTTCGCTTCGAAACCGAAATTAACAGACGAGCAGGAAGAGTAGTTTTATCTTCTTTTTCTGTATTCTCTTCTGAATTCCCTAATTCTGTATCTTCTGCTTTTTTAAGAATAAAAACTACTTTCAAAGGAAAGACAAATAATGATTTTCCTTTTTTAAAAAGTGTTTCAATGTCTTTTACAGAAGAAAGACGTTCTTTTTTTAAAAATGTTTGTGAGGAGAAAATGGGAAGTAGAGATTAAATGAGAAATAGGAAATCAATATGAGTAACATTCTAAAATAGAAAGATTACTACCAAATTTTATTCTGTGCAATCGTATTTTTTCCATAAAATAGGGTTTGCAAACTCTGTTTTATGGAAAAAGCAAACTATTACTTTGCCAAAAGTGAAATAATATGCAGAATTTGATAACTGTCACTCATATTAAGAAATGAAATACAATTACCCAACTTTAACAAGACATATTCATAAAACAATCTGGAAAGACAAAAAAAGTAGGGTTTTCTGTTTTAGAAACTATTTTTTCAACAGTACTTTGATAATAAACGTTATTACGGTTAATTTAGCAATGTTCATTTTTCCATAGTACTGGGTTTGCAAACCTATCGATTACCCACAAGTCTAAAATGTGCGTTTTTTAGTAAAAGAGGACTAAAATTTTGGATTAAAGTAGGGAACTTTTAAGTCAGCGAAGCTAAAAGGCACGCCTTTTCCTAAACATATTGTGTGTTTTTAGTTGAAATATCAACGACCGACTAGGAAAAGGCGTGCCTTTTAGCTTCGCTAACTTAAAAGTTCCCTACACATACAAAAATTTCATTCAACATCTAATGTTTTTTTGCCTTCAAAAAACATGTGTGTAAACAGTAGGGTTTGCAAACCAGCGCTATGGAAAAATAAGCACTTTTCGTTTAGTAATCAATACTGTAAATAACCGTGATAATGTTTAATAAAACACTGGATAAGTAAAATTTTACTGATTGTTAATTTAGGATAAAGATTTTTGATAACTTTTAATCATTTGGTCAATACCTTAAATATACACAATAAATCAGTATGAGTGACATTTTCAAAATTCCGTATATGAACTTGTTTTTATCAAAATAATAGTTTGCTTTTTCCACAAAATAGGGTTTTCAAACGCTATTTATAGAAAAAATACGATTGCACAGAATAAAATTTGGTAGTAATCTTTCTATTTTAGAATGTCACTCATATTGATAAATAAAATTATACTGTGAATAAATATCACTCGCCCATTGTCCTTCATATCCTCCAAAATATAATACAACGGTTGATATACTGAATGAAATTGCAGTATGTGCTAAAGGAAAAATTGCTTTTTCAAAAAGTTTTCCCCTTAAATCGTCTGTACTAGAATGTTTGTTAATGAGAGTCATCAAAGTTCAAACAGATTCAATAGATGCTATCACAAATTCAAAATTATTCGGTAATTCAATCTGTATTCTTCAAAAGAATGTTCAAAGGAAAGCATTTGTTCGGATATTTCTGCATCTATGTTATCTTTCAATAGATCATCAATTCCTGTAGCTATAGTTGCCATTCTATCAATTCCTAGTGTGGCAGCACTTCCTTTTATAGTATGAACATGAAGTTTTAATGTACTTCGATCCTTCTGATTATATGCCATAATTGCTTCAATCAAAAGTCCTGTCGTTTCTTCTTCATAAAGCTGATATGATTCATTGACAAGCTCTTGACCTCCCCATTTTTGAAGTTGTTGTGCTGTTTGAGTATTTACAATAGGCAAATAATTTAAAGATTCTGTAGTAGATTTTATTGTTAAATTAGCATCTCTTTTAGAGTTGTATTCTTGTGCTTCTTGATTCTTAGTGGTTTCTATATTTTCATTTGTGTTATGAAACCTAACATCTATCCATTGTTTTGTCTTCTGAATAAGAACTTCTGCTTTTACAGGTTTTGGCAAATAATCGTCCATTCCTGCATCAATAAAACGCTCTTTTTCTTCTGCTACCGTAAAAGCTGTTAGTGCAATAATAGGAGGAATATGGATTTTTAGTCTTTTTATAAAACGTGTTGCCGTTACACCATCCATTTCTGGCATTTGTATATCCATATAGACAAGCTCAAACTTATTGTTTTTGATTTGTTGAATGGCTTCTTTCCCGTTTACTGCCGTAGTTATTTTACAACCTGCTTTTTCCAAAATCTTTTTGGCAACTGTCAAATTTGTACTATTATCATCGACTACTAAGATCAAAGGATTATTAATAAATGAATTTTCCCAGTTGATTTCTATTTCAAGATTTTCGCTACTGCTCTGAATTGCAGACTCATTTACTTTTTCTAAATCTTCTCCTACCTCTTTTACACTATTTTCTGTACTTTTCAATGCTTCAAAAGAAAAATAAAATGTACTTCCCTCTTTTTCTTTAGACCAAACTTGCAGCGTTCCTCCCATTACTTGGGCAAGCTGTTTTGCTATTGTAAGCCCCAAACCTGTTCCACTTACTGTTTTTTGGTAGTTGTGTTGTAGTTTGGAAAAGGAGTCAAATAAATATTCTTGATTTTCATCCGAAATTCCAATTCCTGTATCTTTTATTTCTCCTTGTACTAACAATTTGCCGTTTTCTTCTTTCAATGTATCTACTACGATCATTACTTTTCCATTTTGAATATTATACTTTATTGCATTCGAAAGCAGATAACTAAATATTTGTAACAAACGACCTTTATCAGCAATAATTTTACGAGGAGTTTTGTCTGTAATAATAATTGAAAGTTGAATGTGTTTTCTCTGAATTTCTTTTTCATAGAGTAGTGTAAGTTGGTCTAGAAGTGATTTTATTTCAAAGACTTCTGGTTTGAGTAGCATTTTATTAGCCTCTATCTTAGACAAATCTAGCACGTTGTTCAAAATGATCAACAAATCGTTTGAAGACTCCTCTATAGTATTCAAATACTGTTTTTGTTCTGAAGTTAATTTTGTAGTGTGCAGCAAATCAATCATTCCGATAATTCCATTCATAGGCGTTCGGATTTCGTGCCCCATGTCAGCTAAAAACTGTTTCTTACTTTCCAATACTCTCTCTATATTTTGCTTCGATTTTTGTACTTCCTTATCTACTTTATTTGTTTCATTTACTTCCCTAGCAACACCTTCTATTCCTACAATATAAGTAGTTGTTTGTTTGTTTTCTTTCTGATTGGTATTTTTTGTTTCTATTTCTTTCTCTGCTTCTATAACTTGAAAATTACAGAGTAATACTTTTGATGTTCCTAATTTTGAATTTACTCTTAGTTCATAATTTTTTATTTTCTTTCTTTCTTTAAGAATAAAAAAAAGATTTTCTAGTTTTTCTTTTGATAGTAAAAAAGTATGAAGAGCTTTTCCAATTACTTCTTTGGATTCGTATTCTAAAATCGCCTTTATCGAAGGACTAATCGTAGTTATAATTCCCTCTTGATTGGCTTGAAAATAAATATCTTTAAAAGATTCAAAGATAGTTTTGAATTTTATATCGTTTTGTTTTTTATCCAAATGAAGCAAAGTAGACAAAATAACTTGATAAAAACGGTCTAAAAAATCTATTGCTTGCTTATCTATATTTTCATAACTTTTTTGAGAAACACAAACAAAAGCATTCAATAATTGATTAGTTTTTCGAATTGGAATAGACAAGAAATAATAGTTACTTTTGTTTTGTAAGAAAACAATCTTTTTTAATATATTAGTCTCTCTTTTAGCCTCCATGGTATTTGTGGTAGCTTCTCTCTCCAAACTTTCAATTTCATTACTACTCAATAAAAGTGTGTTTTCTGCATACTTTTTTGAATAAACAATTTGACTAGAAAGTGTAACAATATAAAAATCTATCTCAAAGACTTGTTTTAAATGTTCGAAGATAGAATTGTACAAAGAATCATAAGAAATACAATGATTTGCAGTTTTGAGAAACGAAAAAAGAGTTTGCGCTTGATTTGAAGAAGGCACAGAAAGTTCTGAATCTGTTGAAGTAGTAAAAGATAAAATTTCTGTTTTTATCATAAAAATTTGATTTAATCAAGTTTAGATTTTGCTACTAATAAGTACACCAACAGCAAAAGCAGTTTTTAGTAAGTATATCTTTTTTAGTTTTGACTAGTTGATTCTAATCCAATTAAGGAACGTAAATTAAATAAACTACTACTTTTGAATTATTAATTAATTGATAATCAACAAGTTGAAATCGTGTCCGTAATTCGTAATTTTTAATTAATCCTAATTATATTATTCCCAACTGTTTTAATCTTTAAAGACTATTTTTAATTTGTTCGAATGATTATCTTTGCAGATAGCTTAAATTTAAGAAATTATTAACTAGCAGAATAATTAATTTCGAAATTAATACAAAAAGAAGGTAAATAGCTTGTTTTTAATACATAGCATTGTTTAGTAAAAATTAACAAAAAAGTTACCAATTCATACAAAATTAACCATCAACTCATAAATATACTTTGTTTTATGTCATCTAATCGTTATCAAACTCTAAAAATAAAAGAAATTGTTAAGGAAACTCCTGACACCATTACCATACATTTGAAGCAACCTCTTTTTCGTAAAATTCCGTATCAAGCAGGTCAGTTTTTGACACTTATTATTAAAGATGCTAACGGCAAAAAATTCCGTCGTGCCTATTCACTTTGTTCTGCTCCTCACTTAGATAGTACGCTTGCCGTAACGGTAAAAAGAGTAGAAGGAGGTATAGTTTCGAACCTCTTGAATGAAACGCTAAAGGGGGGAGAAAAGCTAGAAATTATGGAACCAATGGGTAATTTTATCCTAAAAACACACCCAGATAACAACCGTCATATTGTTCTTTTTGGTGGTGGAAGTGGAATTACTCCTTTAATGTCGATGCTAAAAGTAGCTTTGAGTTACGAACAAAATAGTATTGTTTCATTAATTTATACGTGTAGAAATGAGGAGAGTATAATTTTTAAAAGCCAGTTAGACAAGTTAAAAGAAAAACACAAAGAAAGGTTTAATTTGATTTATGTTTTGACACAGCCTAAAACGAATTTATCAAACAAAGAAAACTATTTTGAAGGCAGAATGTCTAAAGAATTTGTAAAGACTACATTGAAAAGATTACCCAATCTTAGAGACAAAATATTCTATCTCTGTGAACCAGAAGGAATGATGCAAACTATAGAAGAAACGCTTGCAGAACTAAATGTAGACAAACAAATTATACACAAAGAAAACTTTTTTGCACCTGTTGGTTCGGAAGATGAAACAGGTGAAATCGCACCAGATGGCAGAAAAACAGTCAAAATCACACTTAATGGAGAAGAAAATCAAGTAGCTGTAGATTCCAAAAAAACAATTTTAGAGGCTGCTCTGGATGACGAAATTGATATGCCTTATTCCTGTCAAAGTGGACTCTGTACGGCTTGTCGTGGTCTTTGTAGAGTTGGAAAAGTTACTATGGATTCGAATGAAGCATTGAGTGAAGCCGAAATTATGGAGGGATATATTCTGACCTGTCAAGCCCACCCACTTACTGATGATGTGGAAGTGGATATGGATGCTTAAATCAATTATGAACTGATGTTACATTAAGATTTAGAAAAATTTAGACAAAACCCACGAATAAATTCATGGAAAAGTGGTGGTAATTTCCACGAATAAATTCGTGGGTTTCACTTAATTGCGTAACAAAATTACGAGTGCAACTTAGTTCAGTTGTAATTTAGTCCTTATTCAACATATAATTAAACGGTTTGCTTTTTTGGTAAATCGTTTTTTGTATTCTGTTTAAATGAGCTATGAAATAGTAGTAAAAATAAAAACTTTCATTTTTTTGTTACACCTTTGCAGCACTTTCAATTTTCTTTGCGTAAAGACTTTGAGAGCAACTTATAAAATTCCCTACAACGAACAACTAATTACTAATTTTTGGTGAAAGCCATAGAGCTAACAGATATTGAACTTCGCCTATTAGAAGGCTGCCGTAAAAAACACGCAAAGAGTCAAGAAATGTTATACAAGCATTTTTATGGATATGCGATGTCGGTTTCGCTACGTTATTGCAAAAGCAAAGACGAAGCGAGTGAGGTTTTGAATGACAGCTTTATGAAAGTATTTACAAAAGTCAATCAGTATGATACCAAAAAATCATTTCGAGGTTGGCTTAGAAGGATAATAATAAATACAGCAATAGATTTTTATCGAAAAAATGAAAAACATACCAATCACTTAGATGTAGAATATGCTGATAGAGAAGAAGATTCAACGGGCGATGTAATAGACCAAATGAGTGCAGACGAAATCTATGCACTTGTACAATCTTTACCAGACGTTTATAGAATTACTTTCAATCTTTATGAAATTGAGGGCTATTCACACGAAGAAATTGGAGAGCAAATGGGAATTCCAGCAGGAACTTCTCGTTCAAATTTATCACGAGCAAAACAAAAATTACGGGTACTCATAAAACAGCATTTCGGAAAAAAGTATGAAGCATATATACGATAACCAAGACGGTAATCAGAATCAAAATAATAAGTCATCAGACGAGCTTTTTACTCAGCGTTTCAAAGAGGTTGCAACTAGTTACGAGCCTGCTTTTAATCCTGCTGACTGGTCGGCTATGCAATCAAAATTAGATATACATAATCAAAAAGACCGAAAAGCAGTAGTTTATCGTCGTTTGGCAACTTTTGCAACAATGGGAGCAGCAGCTATATTATTACTGTTTTTTGGATATAAATTTTTAGACAAATCAGCAAACAAAATTTCAACTCAAAATGCAAATCAACAAATCGCTTTTCAAGAAAGTGATATAGAAAAAGAAAAATTTATTCGTCAAAATTTTAACAATCAAAACTCTACCAATGATAAAACAAATACAAAAAAAGAGAACCTAGAAAATGCAAATTCTAATAATAATGATGTTGCTAAAATTGAATCAAACTCTAGTTCTACTATTAGTACAAAAATCAAAAATGGAAACAGAAATTTAGCTAAAAATAAAAATAGTAAAACTTCTCAATCTAATCTATCATCAAATTCTGCTTCTAACTTTACTGAAAATTCAATGGTAAAAAATGATAATTCTGTATCAACAAACAAAACAGCAATTACACCTTCCTTTAATTCTGATAAAGAAACTGAATCAATAGAAAGTTCATTAAATCTAAATGGAAAAACAGCAATTTTGAAGGATAATGAAACCATTGAAGAAGCAAAGTCTAACAGAATACTTATCGCATTAAAATTGGAGAAACCCAAATTTGATTTGTTTTCAGATGTTAAGCCAGAAGAAGTAACATTACCTCTTATTGAAATTGATGAAAATCTGCTTGCAGATAAAGACGTAACAGAATCAAATGGAAAAAACAAAGTAGTTAGTGCTATCGGAAAATGGAGAATTGGAGCTACACTTATGGCAATGGTAAATGTATATAAAAGCAATGACAAGCAGCGTATGAATTATACAAATGGTTATGGAGTTATGGCTGATTATCAAGTTGCAAGACGTTTTAATATCTCGGCTGGCGCAATTTATACACAAAAACAAATTGATTTAGAAGAGCCTTTATTTGATGCAAATGATTTTAATCCTAGCTCAAACGATGAAGCTTGGGTAAAGAAAAACAAAACCAAAATTAATTGGAGATTAATTGATTTACCTTTACAACTGCGCTATAATGCCGTTCAAACTCAGAAAAATAAATGGTTTGTAACAGCAGGAACTTCAAATTATTTCTTTTTAAAAGAAAATTATGAATCGGATTATACCGTTTCGACACAAGATATTTATGACCCTCGTGTTACTCGCACACAAGAAGTAGTAAGACAAAGGGAAACACAATCAGCTTTACAGCTTTTTGCAACCATTAATGTTTCTGTAGGACTTGAAACGTCTTTAGGAAAACATTTAACGCTACAAGTTGAACCGTATTGGAGATTTCCAGTGCGCTCACTTGGTTCGGAAGGGGTATTTGTTCAGACAGGTGGATTACTTACACGCATCAATTTTGCATTGTAACGATCAACGTTACTGAATAAATATTATCATAAATTGGCAATCTTCTTTGAGGGTTGTCAATTTTTTTTTGTGTTAATTTGTAAAATTATGTTTCGAACTCAAAAACATGTTTTTTACAAAAATTGCGTTGCTACAAATAGTATGTTGCTCTGCAACTTTAATTTCTAACTAAAAACTGGTTACTGATTACTGGTTACTGATTACTGAAAAAAATGAATTTATACACTATTTGGTGTGCATTTTGGTTTATGCTCATCTTTATAATTTTATATCCTTTTATGCTTCTGGCAACGGTTCGTAAAGAATGGCATCATTGGAATGGCTTTTTATACAGACTTTGGGCAGATATTTTATATTTTGGAATGGGTATAAAAGTAGAAACAGAATGGGAGTTTGAACCTAGCAAAAATCAAAACTATATTTATGCTTCTAATCATACTTCCTATTTGGATATTTCGGCAATGGTAAAAACGATTCCTAATTTTAGTGTTTTTATGGGAAAAGCATCGCTAAGTAAAGTTCCTTTATTTGGTTATATTTTCAAGAAAATTCATATTTCGGTTAGTCGTGGACAGGGTTCTAGTCGTTCGGAAGCCTTTGAGAAGGTAAAGGAAGCATTAGCAGAAGGAAAAAATGTATTAATTTATCCAGAAGGAGGAATTTTTGGCGACAGACAACCCGAACTTAATCCGTTTAAAGAAGGTGCTTTTCGTGCAGCCATTCAAACTGGTATTCCTTTAGTTCCTGTAACGATTTTGTACAATTGGATAATTCTTCCAGACAAGCAGCCGATGAAATTTACTCATCATAACTGTAAAATGATTTATCATAAACCTATTGATACAACTGATTTGACAGATAAAGATATTGAAAGTTTGAAAAACAAAACCTTTGATATTATTGATTCTACAATAAAGAAATATACTGTGTAGCTCATTCTTTAGAATTAGAAGATTTTTTTTATAAAATATGATATTCAATCTCTAATTCCCATTCCCCAATCCCCATTTCCTAGTTCATGGACATTATTTCAGCGCAAACTTTTTTTGTAAAACAATTACTTCCCTTTTTCAAAGAATGGGGTTTTGAATATATAGATGCGTATAGTCAGTTCAGAAAAACGGATAAAATGGGTTTTCAAAACGTAATTTTGTCTATATCTCAATACGAAACTGAAATCTGGATTGAAGTAACTTTAGGAGTTCGGAAAGATGAAGTAGAACATATTTCTCAACAATTTTTGAGTAATCTTAGTGATTTTCATAAACACACAACTACAATTTCGGTTTCTTTGGGGAAATTAAATCAAAATCCGTATTTCAGATATAAAGCAGAAAATGAGGAAGATTTGGAAGTGTGTGCCGAACAGCTTATGGAATTTATGACAGATGAAGGAATGATTTTTTTGGAAGAGAAAAATTCAATGCAAGAATTAGATTCTGCTTTTAATAAAATCCCTAAAAAACCTATTTTGTATATTCATAATCAGCACCACCGTTTTTTCAAAGGAATTGTTTTAGCCAAAATTACTAATAACCCAAGGTATGACGAACTGGTAGAATTATATTACCGTTCTTTGGTAATTCAAAAAGCAAATCAAGATATTCAAAGTAATTTCAAACGTTTGGTGGCTTTCTTAGTTCATTATTCTATCAATTAAAAGTATAACAGACTTCTTAGTCTGTTAAAAACAAAATTATATTTTATAAATTCTAAACAGGCAAGATGCCCGTTTTACGTACAGAAAGAAAAACATTTTTTATGGCAACAGTACTCATAACAGGAAGCACAAGTGGAATCGGTTTAGGCATTGCAGAACATTTTGCAAAAGCTGGTTACGACGTAGTTTTTAACGGATTAGAAGAAAACGGAGCAGAAATAGCTGCCAATGTAGCAAAAGAACACGGTGTAAAAACTATGTTTTCGAATGCAAATATGCTTGACCCAGAGCAAATCAAAAAAATGATAGACGAAGCAAAACAGAAATTCGGAACGATTGATGTTTTGATAAATAACGCTGGTATTCAGTATGTTGCGCCTATCGATGAATTTCCTGCTGCAAAATGGAATGCTATTATTGGTATCAATTTGAGTTCTGCTTTTCACACTTCGCAAGCCGTTTGGGGCGATATGAAAAAACAAAAATTCGGTAGAATTATCAATATTGCTTCTGCACATGGACTTCGTGCTTCCGAGTTTAAGTCGGCTTATGTAGCTGCAAAACACGGAATTGTCGGACTTACGAAAGTTTTAGGATTGGAAGGTGCGCCTTTTAATATTACTGCAAATGCAATTTGCCCAGGTTATGTCAAAACGCCTTTGGTAGAAAAACAGATTGCAGACCAAGCCAAAACACACAATATGAGTGAAGACGAAGTAGTAGAGAAAGTAATGTTGAAAAAACAAGCTGTGAAAGACTTTGTATCTATCGAAGCACTTGCAGGAATGGCTTTATTTTTAGCCTCCAAGGAAGCAAGTACATTTACAGGAACAGCAATTCCGATTGATGGAGGCTGGACGGCACAATAATTATTTTGCTGCCACTCTACCCTACTATTTTTTGATTTGAAATTCAAGTTGCAGCGCAACGCTCTGTTTGTAGAACAATTGAAGTATAGAAGTTTCGGAAAGTTACAGAGTAACGTACTATTGATATTTTTTATTCATATAGTAGAACTATAGTACGTTGCTCTGCAACTTTTGAAAGAAGATTTGATTATTTTTCTACAAACAGGATGTTGCTCTGCAACTAAAAACTACTTTCTGAAAATAGTAGGGTAGAGTACTTCGCTGCTTTAGCAGGTCATAATTATTAACTCGTAACTGCTTCTACGATTCTATCAAAACGGCTCTAGCAGTTCTTGCATTTGAATTAATCTTTTCTTGTTGAATGGAAGCTATTTTTATTTTATTTCTTTGTTCTTGTAATTGTCTTTGCTGAACCTTTCGAACGCATTTTTCCAAAACGAGTTCGTATAGGTACATTTCTCCTAGATTCTTCTACTCTCACTTTATCAATTACTTCTGTATATTTTTTGATGATAATCTGCTGGTCAAACTTAGTTTCGGCAAGCCAACGACTATTTACTCCCATTTCTGCTAATTTTCCTTTGTCCAAACAAATCATACGCTGCATTTTGTCTGCTAGATCATAAGCATTCTTTGCTTCACACAAATAACCATTAAAATTATGAATAACTGTTTCTCTACACCCCGGAACATCAGTTGTGATAATCGGTTTTCCAAGACATGCAGCTTCTAAAAGTGTACGTGGAGTTCCTTCTCTATAGGAAGGCAAAACGATACAATCAGCATTTGAGATAAGAGGACGAACATCGCTAGTCGTTCCCAAATATTTTAAAATACCTTCTTTTTCCCACTGTTTTATCTGTTTTTCAGGAACACCCAAACCTTTTGTTTCGTCTATTTTTCCTAAAAGTTGAAAGCGTGCATTTATTCCTTTACTTCTCAAAAGTTTGATAGCATCGGCATATTCTGCAATTCCTTTATCATACAAAACTCTAGCAATCAATAAAAACGTAAATTCTTTTTTGTTTTTTCCTTTTGGAATAGATAAAGTAGGTTTATTAGGAACAAAATGAGTGGTATCAATTCCAGAACCTGGTAAAAGACGAGCAATAGATTCATCAATTAATCTTTTATTGACAAAAAGTTCTCTATCATCTTTATTTTGAAAAAACACTATTTTGGGATATTGAAACGTAAAACGATACAACTGTTGAGCAATTTTGGAAGAAATACCTTCTCTCAAAAAAACTGTTCCAAGTCCTGTTACATTATTGATAGAGGGAATTTTCAAAATCTGTGCAGCTATTGTTCCATAAATGTTTGGTTTTATGGTATAATGCAACACTATATCAAGATTATGTTTTTTGTAAGCAGTTACCAATCTTTTTATGAGTAATGCGTCATTGATTGGGTTTGTACCTTTACATTCCATTGGAACAGCTTCAAACTTACAACCCATTTTTTCCAATGATTCTTTATATCCGTCGTCGGGAGCGATGGCAATTACTTCGTGATTTTGTAAAAAGGCTTGTATCAAACCTGCTCTAAAATTATAAATGTTCCAAGAAGAATTGACTACAATTCCTATTTTCATCTTATGTTGGTTATTTCGCATTCAAATAAATCTCTTAAATTTCTTATAAATCTTTCGTAAAACGGTTTGAGAAACTCTCAAAAAAGGAATGTAGAATTTTAGTTCATATAAAAAGGGTATGCGTAAATCAAAAAATTACCAAATAAATAAGGAATTTTTGAATTAATTAGTAATCAATTCAACTTATTTAGGTATAAGCAAACGCAAGACCAAATTTAAAAAAATCTTAAAATGCTTTTCATTTTTATACTACTCTTGTATGTTTTGGTAGTAAAAAAAATAGGAATAGCGTTTTTGAGGTAAAGTAACGATTTATAATCACTATGAAATATGAACTTTGATACAAAATTCTCTAAAAAAACACAGAATAAAAAATATATTTCCAAACTTTATTTAAAACATAACTATTTATTCATCAAACAATTAACTATCAAAAAATGAACTTTACCTTTTTACTAAAAATAGTACCAACTGAAACATTTTTTTTGAAGAATAAAAAATAAATAATTTTATAATTTTATAATACTATTTTTTTCACTTAATTTACTAATAAAAATTTTTATTTATAACTATTTATTAATTTATTTTTATTAATTATGTAATTTATCAAAATTACTTTCCAAACAAAATAGTTATACGTTGTTTTTCGATAGAAAATTTTGTATTATCTTTAAATTAATTTCTAGTTTGCTCAATAGATAGAACAAAATAAGCCATTTAATAAAAATTACCCTCGTTTTATTTCGTCTTTATCCTTGTTCTAATTTTGATTCAAACATAAGTCTAAGGATATTTGTAGTAGAATTAAGAATTAACTTTTTGTAAGTTTGTCTGCTACTGAAGTAGTTCAAAATTTGCTCTAAAAATTCATATATAATTCTTGATTTAATAAGATAATTTAATCAGAAATTCATTGAGAATAATTAAATGTTATCACGGTTAATTTAGTAATGTTCATTTTTCCATAGCACAGGGTTTGCAAACCCTGTGCTATGGAAAAATAAGACCGTTTTACTTTTCTATAACTGATTGATTACTAGACCTGTAAATAACCGTGATAACGTTTATTAGTACAAAAATAGTAGAAATCAACTAGCCTTTTCATACCGTCTTTTAATCTAGCTTACCTTTAGTAAACCTATACGAATGAAAATAAATATCTTCAACCAAACCACTTTTGAAAGCCGTCATAACGGAAACTTAGATGAATCTGTTACTGAAATGCTCAAAAAAGTAGATGCTTCTTCCATAGAACAGCTTATCTCTGAAACGATTCCTGCTGACATTCGCCTCAAAAAACCATTAGATTTGCCTTCTGCACTTACAGAAAGTGAGTTTATTCATAGTCTTCAAAAAATTGCCAAAAAAAATAAAGTATTTCGTTCTTTTATCGGAATGGGATATTATGAAACGCTTGTTCCGAACGTAATTCTAAGAAATGTGTTGGAAAATCCAGCGTGGTACACAGCCTATACACCTTATCAAGCCGAAATTGCACAAGGAAGGTTGGAAGCTCTCATCAATTTTCAGACGATGGTTATTGACCTTACAGGAATGGAAATTGCGAATGCTTCCCTTCTTAGATGAAGCCACAGCAGCAGCAGAAGCGATGCGACTTTTGGAAGCTACAAAGGTAAAATCGAAGAAAAAAGCGATGAAGTTTTTTGTTTCTGATAAATGCCACCCTCAAACGCTTTCACTTTTAGAAGGACGTGCAGAACCGTTGGGCATTGAATTGGAGATTGGAGATATTACAAAACTAGATATTACCGACGAGAATTTGTTTGGACTTTTGATTCAATATCCGAATACAGAAGGACATATTAAAAATATAAGTGCTTTTATTGCTGCTGCAAAAGAAAATGAGGTTTCGGTAGCTGTTGCTTCTGACCTTTTGGCTCTTACCATGCTTACTCCTCCGGGGGAAATGGGTGCAGATGTAGTCTTTGGTTCAGCGCAACGTTTGGGTGTTCCGATGGGTTATGGTGGTCCTCACGCTGCATTTTTTGCGATTAATGATAAAGACAAACGTTTTATTCCGGGGCGTGTAATTGGTCTTTCGAAAGATGCTGATGGAAATCCTGCTTATAGAATGGCATTGCAAACTCGTGAGCAACATATCAAAAGAGAAAAAGCGACTTCAAATATTTGTACTGCACAGGTTTTGCTTTCTGTGATGGCGAGTATGTATGTAGTTTATCACGGTGCAGATGGACTGAAAAATATTGCTCACAGAATACATGGTTTTGCCAAAATTACCCATAAAATAGTTGAGAAATTGGGTTATGAAGTAGTTTATAATCAGTATTTTGATACACTTAAAATCAATACTACAACAGAACAAGCAGCTAAAATAAAAGAATTAGCAGAGAAAAATGAGATAAACCTACGTTATTATGAAAATGGAAATGTAGGAATTTCGTTTGGCGAGCGTGTAGAATACGAAGACTTAGAAACGCTATCAGCAATTTTTGCAAAAGCAGCGCATAAAGATTCATTTAAAGAAGAAATAGATGAGTTTGCAAAAGATTTAGAATTAAATTGGGAAGATGCTGTAGTCAGAAAATCTGATTTTATGACACACCCTGTTTTTTCTTTGTATCACACCGAACACGAAATGTTGCGTTACATGAAGCGTTTGGAAAGCAAAGATTTATCGCTCGTTCATTCTATGATTGCGTTGGGTTCTTGTACTATGAAACTTAATGCAACGGCAGAAATGATTCCTGTAACGTGGTCGGAGTTTGGACACATTCATCCGTTTGCTCCTCTTAATCAAGCAGAAGGTTACAAAGAAATTATAAATAATTTACGTAGTTGGCTTTGTGAAATTACAGGTTTTGATGATGTTTCTTTACAACCTAACTCTGGCGCACAAGGCGAATATGCTGGTTTGATGGCAATTCGTGGTTATCATGTCGCCAATGGAGATACACACAGAACAGTTGCCATTATTCCTTCTTCGGCTCACGGAACAAATCCAGCGAGTGCAGTTATGGCAGGAATGCAGGTTGTCATTACAAAATGTGATGAAAATGGAAATATTGATGTAGCAGACTTAAAGGAAAAAGTAGAAAAACACAAAGAAAATTTGTCGTGTTTGATGGTAACGTATCCTTCTACACACGGAGTTTTTGAAGAATCTATTATTGAAATTTGTGATATTATCCATCAAAATGGGGGTCGTGTTTATATGGACGGTGCGAATATGAATGCACAAGTTGGTTTGACTTCTCCTGCTAATATTGGTGCAGATGTTTGTCATTTGAACTTACACAAAACGTTTTGTATTCCTCACGGTGGTGGAGGTCCTGGAATGGGTCCAATTGCTGTAGTAAAAGATTTAGCTCCTTATTTGCCTTCTCATCCAGTTGTTGAGATTCGTGGAAAAATTGGAGAAAATGGCGCAAGTCATCCTATTTCGGCAGCTCCTTATGGAAGTGCTTCTATTTTGCTTATATCGTATGCTTATATCGCAATGATGGGTGGCGACGGACTCAAAAGAGCAACAGAAAGAGCGATTTTAAATGCCAATTATTTGAAATCAATATTGGAAAAACATTATCCAATTTTGTATGTAGGCAAGAATGGACGCTGTGCTCATGAGTTTATTTTGGATTGTAGAGAGTTCAAAAAAACAGTCGGAATTGAAGTTGTTGATATTGCAAAACGTTTGATGGATTATGGTTTCCATGCTCCGACGGTTTCTTTTCCAGTTGCTGGAACGCTAATGATTGAGCCAACAGAAAGCGAAACGAAAGAAGAACTAGACCGTTTTGCACAAGCTATGATTCAGATTCGCAAAGAAATTCAAGAAATTGAAGATAGAGATTCTGATGCAGAAAATAATGTAATGAAAAATGCTCCTCATACGGCTGCTCGTTTGTTGTCTGATGAATGGAATTTTCCTTATTCTCGTCAGAAAGCAGTTTATCCATTAGAATGGGTAAAAGAACGCAAGTTTTGGGTTTCGGTGAGTCGCATAGATGATGCCTATGGCGATAGAAATCTAGTTTGTAGTTGTATTCCTGTTGAAGAATATGAAGAACGAGAATTGGCAGAAGTGAAGTAGTTTATTTTCTGTTTTGAACTATGAAAACCTACTAAATTTTCTTTTTTTGAAATTTAGTAGGTTTTTTTGTTTGGAAATTATAATTTTAATTACGTTATTTATATAAAACAAATTATTTTTTATATTAAGTTAAAATAAGGCTAAATATGACTAAAGAATACTTTCTAAATACTTTAGCAATTAAAGGATATGACATAGGTTTTGGAGCAAAAAAAATTTTGCTTCTTTTGATATTATTAATAAACTTCCGAGTTGGGCAGGATTCATTTCTTTATCAATAGGCATAACACAGATTGCCTATTTAGTGCCTTTCGGCAAAGAACTATCTATCATGCTAATTTTTGTTGGTATTGCGATAATTTATTTAGAAGTATTCAAAAGTAGGATTGAAGAATTTGATAATGAAGGCGTAAGACTTACTAAAATATTTAATAAAACTAGAGATTTATATCTTGAAGTAAAATCAGATGAAGCTTTTAGTTATGACAAGTATGAAGAAAAATATCAAACTCTAATGAATGATTTTTATAGTAACACTGTAAGTAAACAAGTATTTATGTCGCAATGGTATGCTCATTTTAAATTTTTCTATGAAATGCAAGTAGATTGGATAGAAAAAGAACTAAAACTTAAATGGTTTAAAGATAAAATACCTAATTCATTTAAAGTAACGCTATTAATAATAGTCATATTATTAATTATATTTAGTCTCACATATTACCAAAATAATCAATAAAAATTAAATGGATGTAGAACAAATATTTCAAGAGTTTATAAATAATCTTACTGTAGAAAATCAAGAGAGCATAGAACATCGATTTGCTAAAGTTACTAAAAGACTGAACACAGACTTTCATGAGTTAGACTCAAATTCTGAAAATGGTTTATATATAGGAAGTTATGGAAGAAATACAGCTATAAAGGGTATTAGTGATTTAGATATGATTTTTGAATTACCAAAAACTTTATTTTCAAAATATGATAATAGAGAAGGCAATAAGCAAAGTCAATTACTTCAAGATGTTAAAGAATCTTTAATTAAGAGTTATTCACAATCTAAAGTTAGAGGAGATGGACAAGTTGTAGTAGTTGAGTTTACCAAAGATTATATAGAAGTTTGTCCTGCATTTAGAGAAAGTGATAATACTTTTACATATCCTGACTCAAGAGAAGGAGGAAAGTGGAAAAAAACAAATCCAATACCAGAAGCTGAAACATCAATAGATTATAATGAGGAGTGTAATGGGAATTTTGTCAATTTATGTAGAATAGTTAGAGCTTGGAAAAATAAATGTGGAGTAAAAATTAATGGTTTATTAATTGATACATTTGTTTTTGATTTTTTTAAGCAAAACGAGGAATATAAATCTTATAAATTTGAGGATTACGACAATTTAGTTGAGAATTTTTTCTATTATCTAAAGGAAAAAGATGATAATAGAGTGTATTGGTATGCTTTGGGTAGTAATCAAAAAGTTTATAAGAAAAAATCAAATTTTAAATCAAAGGCAAAGAAAGCCTATAAAAATATTAAAGAAGCAATAGAAAAGAATGAAAATAAAACAGTATATGAAATTTGGAGAAAGGTTTTTGGAAAAGCTTTTCCTTATCCTAAACTGGAACAAGAGAAGAGTTATAATTATACATTTCAAGAACAATATATTGAAGACCAATATCCTTTGGATATAAAAAATACTTTAAGAATTGATTGTGAAGTAAAACAAGATGGTTTTAGAACTCAGTTATTAAGAGATATTTTCTTTTTATCTAAAAACAAAAATCTAAGATTTTTTATTAGTAATACAAATGTAATAGCACCTTATGAAGTATTATGGAAAGTGAAAAATGAAGGAGAACTGGCAAACAAAAGACAAATGTTAAGAGGACAAATTGAGGAAAGTAATTTGAATGAAACAGAAAGAAAAGAGTCTTCTAGTTTTGAGGGTGCGCACTTTGTTGAATGTTATATAATAAAAGATGGGTTTTGTGTTGCAAGAGATAGAATAGATGTTCCAATTAGTGATGGGTAGAATTTAATCAAGTAAGAAACACAAACGCAATTTCTCAATTAACTTTAAAAAATTTGCGTTTTTTTATTAAACTGCTTTTGTGTATTTTGACTGTCTAAATTGAACAAAAACAAATTTTCAAAATTCTACGTATATTAATAAAAAAACAAAATTGATTATGAATATAAAAGAATTAAAATACGAACTTATAAACAAAATCATCAATCTGACGGATATACAAATTCTTTCTCAAATAGATAACCTATTAACTCAAACGCAACCTTCTTTATCTAAAGAAAATAAACGTTATGCAGGTTGTGGAAAAGGGATATTTACTTATGTTTCAGATGATTTTGATGAGCCTTTATAAAAATAAATTATATAAAAACCTACTGAATTTTCTTTTTTGAAAATTTAGTAGATTTCTTTGTTAATTTCAATTCAAATACTTCTCTACCAATTCATTCCATTTTTCTTTGTGAACTTTTTTGAGTTCTGTATCATTCTGCACCAATAAACTATAATTTTTGATAAAATCATCTAAAGAATTTATCAAACAAAGGTAATATTTTATAGTTTCTAAAAGTCCGTTAATAATTATTTGACAACCATGTTCTACATTAATTTTTTCTACTAATTCTATAATTACATCTTTTTCTGACTGCTTTATGCCTACATAAGACAAAATATAATATCGATTTGGATTGTAACGCTTAATTTTTTCAATCGCAATTCTTACCATATTTGCATCAATAGGTTTATCTAATTTTACTTCAATAGCTTCAAAAAGATTTTCTTGATTAAATATTTCAATATCTCCAGCCGTTTTTGAAGTTCTATCCAATGCCGTATGACTTCCTAAATGAGCTAAATTACAATTTTTATATCTTCCAATTTCAGAAATTAAACTTTGATAAATAGCAAATAAAGCCAAAACAGGAAGTTTAGAACCTAAAGAGGTTTTATATTTTGTGTTGAAATGTTCGTTTAAAGACGAGCAAATAATTTCAATATTGAGCTTTTCAGAATCTTTCAATGGAATTATCTTTACAATAGAATTTTTCTGAACTTGAATTGCATCGGACAATAAAAGACGCAAAATATTTTTTGCCGTTTTCGGTTTCTTCTCTACAAAATCAAGAATATTCAAAAACGCCTCTTTGACTATTTTGTTACTAATTTTCCCATTGTAATCTAATGTGTAAGGATAAGGCTGTTCCAAAGAACGAGTAAGCCAACCACTTTCAGACATAGAAGGCAAACCCAACTCTTTTAAAGTTGGTGTTATGAATTGTGTATCTATTGAACGACCAGAAAAACCATCTTTCATTCCAGATTGATGATTTCTAATATCTTGTTTTGGAGTAATAATTTTGTGAGTAAGCAAAGTAATTAAAACAGTAAAAACTCCTTTCTGACTTTTGCTATTTCCCCCAATACATTTTATATATTCTTGTATTTTCGTATCTACATTCTTGATATCAAGAAGAGAAGAAGAGAGAACGTAAATCTCCTTCAATTTGTCTTTGTGATTCATCTATAAGTAATTTTTGTTCTTTTATACTTTCTGCAATCGTTCGTATAACAGGAATAGCAACCGAATTTCCAATTTGTTTGTACTGTTCGCCTGTATTAGAATGTTTTATAAAATCGGCATCAAAACCCATTATTCTATAACACTCGTTAATGGTTAATTTTCTGACGGCATCTAATTCTGGAATGTAAATAAAAAAACGTCCTGCTGTTTCTTGTGAGGGAATTGTTGGGTGTGTTCCATCAATAGAATAAATACGGTTTGGCTGCCTATGTACTCTTGAAAGGTGTTCGGTATTCTCTCTAACTCCTGTTTTCCAAATATTTTTGTTGCGATAACCTACGAAAAGCAAACCACTATCTTGTTTTCGTGGCATATTGATAAGTGTATATTCTGATTTATCAAGGAACTCAAAATCTCCTTCTTTATCTTCTTGTTTATCTAAGAAATCTCTCAAAATTACTTTCTTTTTTTTCTTTAATTTAGAGAAATCAAAATAATGATTTTTGGTAGCAATAATAAAAATACGTTCCCTATTTTGTGGAAGACCAAAATCTTTTGCATTTACTATTTTGTGAGTAACATTATAACCCAAATTAGTCAATGCCTTTAAAATGGTCGTAAACGTTCTTTTTTTATCGTGATAAATAAGGTGCTTTACATTTTCTAAAACTACTACTTTTGGTTTTTTAGTGTCTATAATCTGACAAATATCAAAAAATAATGTTCCTCGTGTATCTTCAAAACCCATTTTTTTACCTGAAATGCTAAACGGCTGACAAGGAAAACCTGCTAATAAAATATCAAAATCTGGAATATCTTTTGGTTCGATTTGCGTAATATCTCCAAACGGTTTTTCTCCAAAATTAGTTGAATATACCTCTTGACATTTCTCATTTATTTCCGAAGTAAAAACACACTTAAAACCAGCATCTTCAAAACCCTTTCTAAAACCTCCAATTCCTGCAAATAAATCTATAAATTTATATTTCATTTTTGATTATTCTATTTCAAAATTAAATCTATTCAAATTTACAAAATAATTCTTTCATGTTTTTTCTACTAAATACACTTTAATTATTTTTTCATTAAACCACTTTTCTGTATTTTAGTTGTCTAAACTAATAAAAACCAAAATTGATTATGAATACAAAAGAATTAAAATATGAACTTATAAACAAAATCATCAATCTGACTGATATACAAATTCTTTCTCAAATAGATAACCTATTAACTCAAACTCAACCTTCTTTATCTAAAGAAAATAAACGGTATGCAGGTTGTGGAAAAGGGATATTTACTTATGTTTCAGATGATTTTGATGAGCCTTTAGATGATTTTAAAGAATACATGCCATAATTTTTTTATAGATACACATGTTTTGATTTGGTATTTAGAAAACAACAAACGTTTGAACTCCAAACACACCAAAATTATAAGCGAAGCAATGAATCAGCCTTTTGTGAGTAGTGTCTGCTTGTGGGAAATAGCAATCAAAACAAGTTTGGGGAAATTAGAACTTTCAATTCCTTTTTCTGAATTAGAATCATTTCTAATAAATCATAATTTTACGATACAAAATTTTGACTTTATAGACTTATCTGTTCTGAAAACTCTCCCTTTTCATCATGGCGATCTTTTGATAGGTTGATAATTTCACAATCTATAAGTAAAAATATTCCTCTTATTGCTTATGATACTAAATTTGATTCGTACACCAAACAAGGTTTGCAATTACTTTAATTGCCTTTCTTGTTGGTGTCGCTACGCTAAAACACCAACAAGGGTAAAAAATGAAAGTTTTCTATAATAAACAACAAACAGCCAAATCTCTTAGTATTGATTCTCCTAGTGCAGGAAAACCTAAGCTCGTTTTGCAATCTTGGAAAAAATTGGGGTATCATGTTGAGATGATGAAAGTTCGCCCTTTAACGGTGGACGAATTGTGTTTAGCTCATGATCCTTCTTACGTACAAGGTATTTTGAAAGGGCGTATCAAAAATGGTTTTGATAACAAAAGCAAAGAAATAGCAAATAGTTTATTATGGACTACTGGTAGTTTTGTTAGTGCAGCTACTCACGCTCATCAATATCGTGAATCAACATTCTCACTCACTTCTGGCTTTCATCACGCCTGTTACGATCAAGCTGCTGGATTTTGCACTTTTTCTGGTTTAACGATTGCAGCTATTTTGTTAAAAAAACGTTTTGGAGCAAAGAAAATTGGAATTTTGGATCTTGACTCACACTCAGGCGATGGAACTGACCAGACTTTACACAAAACAGGACATACAAATTTAGTCGAACATTATTCATTAGGATACGATGATGTTACTATTTACAATAACAAACAATGGCTTGCTAATCTTTCAGATTTGATTCGTAACCGTTTTAGTGATTGTGAAGTTCTTTTTTATCAAGCTGGTGTCGATTGTCATATAGATGATCCAGAGGTAGATAGTGGACATTTTACTACTGAGCAAATTGCTGAACGAGAGAGAATTGTATATACAACTTGTCGTGAGCTAAATCTACCAGTTGTTACAAATTTGGCAGGAGGATATCAAAAACCAGTTGAAAAAGTAATTAAGTTACACAATCTAGCAGCAATCGCTTTTCATGAAGTAAATTAATGAAAAGGTATTTTTGTAGCTTAAAATGTACCGTACACTTCAGTATTTAGATAAAATCATAAGAAACTAAAAATGCTGTTTCTTTACGAAGGCTAAAGCCTACGCTACAGTTTTCACGAAAAAATTCCCTCTCATTTTCCATAAAAAATAGAAAATAAAAGGGAATTTTAAAATTTACATAGTAGCAATTTGATTTATCAAATTTCAGAACTATTATTGATTAGCCAAAACTTCTTTTACTCTATCAGCAGCTTCTTTCAAAACTGTTGCCGAAATAACATTCAAGCCAGAGCCTTTAATAATTTGCGCTCCTTCTTCTGCGTTTGTTCCTTGCAGACGAACAATAATAGGCACATCAATTTTTCCAATATTTTTATAGGCTTCTACTACTCCGTTTGCAACTCTATCGCAACGAACAATTCCACCAAAAATATTAATCAAAATTGCTTTTACATTTGGATCTTTCAAAATAATACGAAAACCTTTTTCTACCGTTTCAGCAGAAGCTCCACCTCCAACATCAAGAAAATTAGCAGGCTCACCACCAGCAAGTTTAATCATATCCATTGTAGCCATTGCAAGACCAGCTCCATTTACCATACAACCGACATTTCCGTCTAGTTTTACGTAATTCAAACCAAACTTACTTGCTTCTACTTCTAATGGAGATTCTTCCGACTCATCTCTAAGTTCGGCTAATTCTTTATGACGATAAAAGGCATTATCATCAAGGTTAATTTTTGAATCTACTGCCAAAACTCTGTTGTCAGACGTTTTGAAAGCAGGATTAATTTCTACTTGAGAAGCATCAATTCCGATATAAGCAGCATACAAAGATTTGATAAATTTGGTCATTTCTTTTAATGCTTTTCCTTCTAAGCCTAAAGCAAAAGCTACTTTTTGAGCTTGAAAAGATTGCAAACCTAATTTTGGATCAATCCATTCTTTAATAATTTTTTCTGGATGACTTTCTGCTACTTCTTCAATATCAACTCCACCTTCTTTACTTGCCATAATGACATTACAGTTTTTATCTCTGTCCAAAAGAACAGCTACATAAAACTCTTGAATGTCAAATTCGCCTTTGTAATAAACGTCTTGCGCCAACAAAACTTTATTTACTTTTTTGCCTTCTTCGCCTGTTTGGTGCGTTACGAGGACATTTCCCAAAAGTTGTTTTGCTTTTTCAGCAGCATCTTCTGGAGATTTTCCTAACATTACGCCGTTGTATTCTGTACCTACAACTTTACCTTTTCCACGTCCACCTGCGTGAATTTGTGCTTTTACAACAATCCAGTCTGTTCCTGTTTGTGTACGAAGTTGTTTTGCAGCATCGGCAGCTTTTGCAGCAGAATCAACTACAATTCCTTCTTGAATGGCTACACCGTATTTTTTGAGTAGTTCTTTACCTTGATACTCGTGAATATTCATATAAAAAATGAGAGTAAAATGAAAACTAATTTAATTTTGATTAAAAATACAAGGAAAAGAGTAGAATTACAAACTGAAAATAAATTTAGAAGTTAGAATGTAGAGTTGATAAGGCAGCGAAGCTAATTTAGAAGTGAATAAAATGCTGAATTACATTCTTTCGTTTGCTTAATTTTTGTGAAGTAGTTATAAAAAATATGGGATTTTGAATACAGATTAGTACAAATTATTCTGTTTTCATAAAAATCCTCTTATAAAATTACTGTACTCATCTTTCATTTCTAAGTCCATATTGATAACTAACTTTCGTCTTTCAGTATGTTTTATTTTATTAGTAATAGGATTTATGCCTTCTTTTTCGATATTCTTTCCAATGCAATCCAACTCCTCTTTTTTGCCATTTTGGTAAATTATTAAAATTTATACCATAACTAAAAAGAAGTTCATTTTTATCAGCAACAGATTGCTTTTCAAGACTTTGAGTTGCTTTCTTTGCTGTAAATCCATTTTTTCTTAGTGTCCAATAACAGTGAGCATTGAGTGCATTTCGAAAAGCATCTTCATTGCGCCAACGAAAATAATCCACAACATCTTCTTTAGTAGGAAGTTGAGAAATTTCGACAATCAAAAGCAGCCAAGTCATTCAATAAAAGTGAAAATTTTGCGCTTGCTTCTCCTGCAAGAATAGAATTATATTTTCTAGTTTTTCTACCAAAAGCTGTTTCATTTTGATTGAAAAGTAAAGAAATTTCATCGCTTTCTGTATAGCCATAAACAACGTTAAAGCCTACATTCATCAAATGTTTTACGGTTTCTACCATGGCATCTCTAAAACGAATATCAAAAGGAGCTTCGAAATCGTGTTTGCGTTTAGTGAGGGTTGTAAAATTTCTACCATCAATTCTAGCAACCATATAAATTTGTGGAAGCACGTATATATCACTATTTGTTTCATAAATACGCATTCGTTTGTCTAAGTCATCAAATTTCATTTTTCATTTTTTTAAGTTGAGCATTTTTTTGTTCTGTATTGATTTTATATACTTCATCAAAACCCTCTTCGTATAATGGGAGTTCCATTTTTTTGAAAGTAGATAAAATACCCACTTTAGCAATTTTGGCTTTTCCTTCTCTCAAATCATTCCTTTCTAGTGCTATTTTTAAAGTAGTTTCAAAAAAAACTCCAATAATTTTGAATCCTCTTTTCTTTAATTTTTGAATATATTTTGCACGTTCTTCTTTTGTTGGATTTGTATTATCAATAACCAAACGTTGTTGGAATTCTAAACAAAAGTCTAATAATTTAGATTCCTTATTTCTTGTATTAAGCAAATCCAAACTAATTCGTAGGTGTGAATTAAAATATGTTTTTTTATAAAAAGTTGATTTTCCACTTCCTTGTATGCCCATGAAAAGTATTGCTTCCATTGTTTTATGTGTTAATTAATTTTTATTCCTGATGAATTATGCAACCATTTCTTTTTTAATAATAGTTCCTCTTCCGTTTCCACAAAATCCTCATCAATGATGCAACAATCAGCAGGACAAACAAAGGCACATTGAGGCTCGTCGTGAAAACCATTACATTCTGTACATTTATCGGTTACGATATAATAAATAAAATCATCTAAAGGAGGGTTTTCTGTATGTGCATCTATTATTTTTCCTTCTTGAGTTTCTACTTGTTTTAAATTTGTTCCTTCTGCAAATGACCAATTTTGAGAACCTTCATAAATCGCATTATTCGGACATTCTATCTGACAAGCTCCACAATTTATACACGCATCTGTTATTCGTAATGCCATTTTGTTTTTTTATTTTAAATTTGAAATAAGTCTTTTCAATCAATTTGAATATAAAATGACTTAGAAATGGTAAATTAATTCAAGTACTTGCAATTTAAAATTAATCCTTTAATTCAATATGAGTAACATTCTAAAATAGAAAGATTGCTTCCAAATTTTATTCTGTGCAATCGTCTTTTTTCCATAAAATAGGGTTTGCAAACCCTATTTTATGGAAAAAGCAAACTATTATTTTGCAAAAAAAACAAGTTCATATACAGAATTTGCAAAATGTTACTCATATTGTTAATTAATTTCTACCCCTTACCTAAAAATTATGCAATACTAAGAATAGTTTGTAATTAATCTACTTTTCTACTTTTTCAATGATTCAGCCGTTTTTACAAGTCGAATAAATTCTCCTCTATATCCTTCTTCATCGTTTGTTTTTGCGTTGGGAGCATTTTCCAAAATCCATTTATACAAATCTGAATCTTTTTCTTTTTTGTATTTTGAATCGGTCAGAATCATTCCAAACATAGCAACTGCATTAGTCCAAACAAAATTTTCAGAATTATCTGTTTTTACTTCATTCACAATCACTTCTTCAAACTTTACACTTTTCTTTCCGTCGGGTTCTTTATAACGAAACTTTACAGTCATCAATTCCTGACTTCCTGCTGCTTGCGAAACTTCTGAACTTTGATATTTCAAACCTTCTTTTTCTGTTGCTTTTGGTAAAAAATCAGATTTTACTCCGACAGGAATAATTTCGTAAAGAGCTGTTACGGTATGTCCTACACCAATTTCGCCAGCATCTTTTGTATCATCATCAAAATCTTCTTCATTCAAAAGACGGTTTTCATAACCTACCAAACGATAAGCAGCTGACATAATTTGGATTAAATTCGATTTGAATCTTGACATCTTTTGCGAGCGTAAAAAGTGTTCCCGAAAACTCTGTAACAAGCAGTTTTCTAGCTTCTTGAAAATCATCAATGTAACCATAATTTCCATTTCCTTTATCTGCTAAAGTTTCTAGTTTTGAATCCTTGTAATTTCCCATTCCAAAACCCAAACATGTCAGAAAAACACCACTTTCACGTTCTTTTTCAATCAATCTTTCCATATCGCCATCAGAAGACATACCAACATTAAAATCGCCATCGGTACATAAAATAATACGATTTGTGCCATTTTTAATGAAGTTTTGTTTTGCAATCTTGTAAGCTAATTTTATTCCTTCTCCTCCTGCTGTACTTCCACCAGAATTTAGTTTGTCCAGAGCTGCGATAATTTCCTCTTTTTTGTTTCCAGAAGTAGAAGGCAAAACTACACCTGCTGCACCTGCATAGACTACAATAGCAACTTTGTCTTTTTCTCGTAACTCTTTTACCAATTCTGTAAGAGCTTTTTTGAGTAATGGTAGTTTATTATCACTTCCCATCGAACCCGAAACATCAACTAGAAAAACAATATTACTATTTGGCAAATTATCCTTTTTTATTTTTTTGGCTTGCAGACCTACCAAAACAAGTTTATGGTCTTTGTTCCACGCACAGTTTCCATATTCGGTCGTAACTCCAAAAGGGTGTTCGCTTGTTGGTTCGTTATAATCATAATTAAAATAATTTATCATTTCTTCTACTCTAACAGCATCTTGTGGAGGCAGTTCTCCATCATTCAAAAAACGACGAACATTGCTATAAGAAGCCCTATCTACATTGATTGAAAAAGTAGAAAGTGGATTTTGAGAAACAGAGCTAAAACCATTTTCATTCTTTGTAGCATAACTTTCTGTATTAACATCTTTGTATAAAGAACTTTTTATTTTACTTTTAGAACTTCTATATTTTTTGGTTCTTTTAGTTCTCTTTCCTCTCGAACTCCTGCTTGAATAACTTCCTCCTATAACTGTTTCACTAAGAAATTCTTTAGACAATAGTACATCAATTACGCTCTTATCTCCAATAGTTTCTTCCTCTGAACCATAACCTACATAACGAAAAACAAGAATAGTATAACCTTCTGGAACAGTAATAGAATATTTTCCGTCCATATCGGTTTGTGTTCCTGTTTGCGTTCCTTTTATCTGAACGGTTGCACCTGGTAAAGTACCTTCAGCACTTGTAACTGTTCCTGTAATGGTTCGTTGTGAGAAAGCAAAATCTGAAATAAAGTAGCTTCCCAAAAACAAGAGAACTGTAAATAGGTAATTGTACATTTTCATAATCTGAATAAATTAGTGAGTTGAAATGATTTTTGTAAAATAATATTTTGTGGAAAGGATAATTATTAAACTATTCCCTCCCTATTCGTAAAAAAACTTAATAACGTTGCAAAGTATTTTTAGAAAATGGTGCTAATAGAATTGTAAAACCTTTAGAAATGGCTAATTTTGTTTTATAAAAAAGTATTAATTAGCTCTTCATTTTATAGTATAGATGTTGCTTTGCTAATTAATCCATAAAAATAGTTTACATCATAAGTAGCCGACAGTTTTCAACTGTTGATAAACTACTGTATTTCTGACACTTGGAAAGTGTCAGCTACCTAAAATTTCCATAAAAACGATATGAGTCAAAAAACAACTTTACGCTAGTTTCTCAAAGCTAACGAGGCAAATCTTCCTGCTCCACTTTCCGAATTAGACCATTTATTACATTCGATTGCTCGTACAGCCATTACGGATTTGTACGGAACAGCAGGTTCGAGTAATGTGCAAGGAGAAGAGCAGCAAAAACTAGATGTACTTGCCAACACACTTTTTATTACTGCTTTTAGAGAAAGTAATTTGGTTTGTGTAGTGGGTTCGGAAGAAGAAGAGGAGATTATTTTGATGGATAATAACGAGGCTGAATATGTAGTGGCGATGAACCCTTTAGATGGCTCTTCAAATATTGATGTGAATGTTTCGATAGGAAGTATTTTTTCGGTTTTCAAACGCAAATCTGAAAAAGGAACGAAGCCAAAAGTAGAAGATGTGTTACAAAAGGGTACAGAACAGCTCATTGGAGGATATGTTTTGTATGGAACAGCAACGGCACTCGTTTTTACAACAGAAAATGGAGTTCATATTTTACTAAAAAATACTTTATTTTGGATGACAAATATATTTTTAAATCGCAACGGTTAGGTTTCAGAAATTGGAAAGAAGCTGATACAGACAAACTTTTTTCTCTAAACTCTGATAAAGAAGTAATGGAGTTTTTTCCTTTTCTGCCTTCATTAGAACAAACAAAAGAATTCATAAAAAGAATGAAAGTTCAGTTTGAAGAAAATGGCTTTTGTTATTTTGCTGTTGATCAGTTAGAAACAGAAAATTTTATTGGTTTTATCGGAATTTCAGAACAAGATTACGAGGCTGATTTTACGCCCTGTGTAGATATTGGTTGGCGATTAGATAAAAAATATTGGAATAAAGGTTATGCAAGTGAAGGAGCAAAACGTTGTTTGAAGTTCGCTTTTGAAGATAGAGAATTGAAATCTGTAAAAGCTGTAGCACCGAGAACAAATCTAAAATCTAGAAAGGTAATGAATAAAATCGGAATGCAATATGTAAAAGATTTCAAACATATAGCGTTAAAGAACGACGAAAGGCTAGAAACCTGTGTACTTTATGAGATAAATAAAGAAAATTATTTTAATCAACAAATCAAATTACCACTGTTTATAGAGTAACTTGATTTATTGAATTTTAAGATTATTTTACCAACATAAGCTCTGTTTCTGCTGGAAGTTTAGCTACATTTCTCATCATATAGCCATCTTCTGTCTTTACCATTTCGAAAGAAATTTTGTCATCTTTAGCCATTTCGCTCAAAAATGCTGCATTCGTTTTCAAATCCATTTTCATAGCACCCATTACATCAGGAACTTCTTCGTGACTAACAGTAACCACAGAATTTCCTTCTGCATCAGTCTCCCCAATTTTGAGAAGCTGACCACGCACCTGATACATCTCTTCTGCTGGAGTATCATCTACTGGCGCATCTTCTAATGCTGGTGTATCTTCCAAAAGAACCATATCTTCAACTGAAGTTTCCTCAACAGTTTCTTTTTTTTCTGGCTGACAAGCAAACATAAATGTTGCTGCAATAACTACAAGAGCAATTTTTCTCATAACAATAAAATTAATAAATTTAGTAAATAGTTAATAATTAGACATTTTCAAACCTTAATTTGAAATCACAATTTAATCAAATTATAATTATTTCTGCATGCATTGCTATTTTTTTTTACTTCTGCTTGCTGATTTGCTTTTTATTATCTTTCTCTAAAAGCAGAATAAGCTCGCTAACTAAATGGGCTGCATTAAAGGAAGCTACCTTCAAAAACTTTTTGTACAATTTTGCTGCATTCTCATCTGCCGTATCACTAATACTCCTAATGACTACAAATGGAACACCCTGTTGATAGCAAATTTGAGCTACTGCGCCCCCTTCCATCTCAACAGCTTTTGCGTCAAACTCTTTTTCCAAACGATTTTTGAATTGCGTAGAAGCCACAAAAACATCTCCAGTAACGATTGTGCCTGTGTTTATAGTTGGCTTGCGTTTGGCATCGTAAGTTCTTATAAATTTTATTCTTGCTTTTTCTCCTGCTTCTTGTGTCTTTTTTATAAGCAAAGAATCGCAGGGAAAAAATAACGGATTCGAAAGTTTCATCATAATCAAAGGTTTGCCAAACTATAATTCCTTCTGTAGTTAGTTGCCCAAAGTCGTGTTGGGCTGCTCGCTCTCCCACCACAATATCACCTGGTAAAAGCAAAGGATCTATTCCTCCAGCAATTCCTGTAAAAACTACTTCGGAAGGGTCGAAATGTTCTAATAAAAGTGCTGCTGTCATGGCAGAATTTACTTTCCCAATGCCCGATTTTACCACTACTACATCACGAGTGCGCATTTTGCCTACTGTAAAAGTGATACCCATAATTACCGTATCTCGTTTTGGATGAACCTTTAGTTTGAATAAATCTACTTCTACTTGCATCGCTCCAATAACTGCAGTTAGAGGTGTTCGGTTTGGATTTTTGAGTTCTTGTTTTTGACGAGCCGAAAGTTCATTTTTCTTACTTTCTTGCTTTGCTGCTTCGATATCTGAAGCTGTTTGAGCAAAACTTCCAAAAGAAATTATACTAAATGTACTACAGAAAATTATGAAAATTACATTAGATACTAACTTATTCATACAATCAATTAGGTTCAATTTTATAGAAAATACAAAAGATGCTACAAAATAAGCAACTTTTTCTATAAACATACTTAAAAATAGTAGTATAAACAAAAACCTAGCAAATCTAACTAGTTTAATAGAATTTTGTAATTAGATTACAATTTGTGTAAAAATCTAATTAATCTATTTCAAAACTGCACACTTTTTTTGTAGTAGGTAATTTTTACGTAACACAAAGAATACATATACGAATTATTTGTAATTCATAACTCAAAAAACAGTGTTTTTCATTCAATTCTAAAGAGTTGATATGTATATAGAAGAATAAACAAGGAACAAATTCTGGGTAGTGTAGTAAAATTAGTTTTGCTGTTCTTTGAAATGTGTTTCCTATTTTTCAACTTGATGAATCAAGTTTCTAGATCGTTTAAAGGTAGTGCCTGAAAAGCAGCGAAGCTAATTTTACTATACAACCAAATTCTGAAAAATTCGTGAGCGTATTTTTTGTATGTTTTAGAAATCAAAAAAAGTATATGATTTTAAATTTATAAATTCAGAAATAAATACCACACATAAACACTTCCAATAGAAAGAGGAATTCCGACAGCTAACAAAAATCCTCCTAACTTTGGATTAAGATTATATTCTTGAGCCAGCAAAACGCCTGTTACCATAGGAGCCATAGCAGCTTCTAAAACTCCTACTTGAAAAGCCATATTTTTAGTACTATTTTCTGGAAAAACGAATAAATATAAAAAATAAATAGCTAAAGGAGCTAAGAAAAGTTTGTACAAAAGACCAAAAAAGAAAGGATTTAGTAATTTAAAATTTTCTTTTGAAAACTCTATTTGAAGTCCGACCGAAAAAAGAGCTAAAGTAACTAAAGGAGCAGCTAATTTCATCAAAACATTTTCTAACGTAATTCCTAACTGTTCCAATCCGTTTATATCAGACAAAAAGTAATTAAAAAACTGTTCTACACCACCAAAAGGAACTAAAATTAAAGCCAATAAAAAAGCTATAAAAGGAGGAAAGTAAAAAAGTTTCTTCAAAATAATTTGTGGTGTCGGTTTATCACCTCCATAACTCATCGCTACAATTATTCCTACTGTCGCAACTACCAAAAACGAACCTGCTTGGTCGCACACAATCGCATATTGCAAAGGTTCTTTTGAATTATATAAAAATTCTAACAAAGGAAAACCCACAAAAGAAGTATTACAAAGTCCACATGCTAAAATCAAACAGCCTTCTGTTTGCTTATTCCAATGAAAAATCTTAGCCGTTACTTTGAAAAAAAAAATACTTAAACCAAAAACTATCCACGCCATCGCAGCCAACCAAACGAGAGAAATAGAAAATTCTAATTTTGGAATGTAAATAAGAGCTAGACAAGGTAAAGCTACCCAAATTATGTAAACATTAATTCCTTTGTGAGTATCTTTTGGAAAAATAGGAATATGTTTGAAAACAAAACCCAAGCCTAAAGCAGCGAAGATAAGTAGAAGATTTTCCAATAATTATAGTTTTATTTTTATAAAGTAGTGTATATTTACAAAATTATGAAAACGAAAAAACCTTATTTCATTTTACTGAAATAAGGTTTTATATGTAATAAGGAGATTACATTTTAGAATCCTGCTGTACGATTACCATAAACTGTTGCTTGATTATAAAGCAAATCGTGGTCGTAATGTTTTGGAGTACGGTCTTCAAAAGGTTCTAGATGAATATCTGGATGTTTGCCATAATAGTCAAACAACATACGCTCATAATCCAAATGAATATCATTACCTTCATAACGAGGATAAGTTACAAATGCTTCTGCTTCAATAGCTTCTACATTTACTAACTCTGCATCATGATTTAGAGTAGCAAGACCAATAGGAACAAGAATGTACAATTTCTTATCACCCTCGTTACACAAACCTTTTTCTACTGCAATATCTAAATACAATACTCTACCCAATTCTTTTGAAGCTATAAGACCTTTTACTGTACCTATTTCAGCTTCGCCATTTGCCATCACTTTCCAGCCTGTTACGTTGTCATAGCCATCGGCTACTTTGTAACCACTAAGGTCTTCTAAGCGTTCTAATGTAATTTCTTTGTGAAAATCTTCTGATTTATCTGTTTTATGTTCCATAATAATAATAAGTTTAAAAAATGAGATAATATTTTGAATAATTAAGATGAACTATGATTTGTTACTCCATAGCTATTTTCTTCATTACCATAGCTGTTTTGGCAATAAAATCTTTTACATCAGCTTTCTGCTCTAGAGTCAATGTATTTGGATCAATATCTTTAGCTTCTTGCTTTAGGTTTACGTCGGTAGAGCCGTCAGCAAGTTGGTTTAATGCTGTACTTACTTTCAAAAATGCTTTTTTGATATGATCAGCATGGTCATCTTCTTTCCAATTCTTCTGAATGTCATCTGCTGCTGCATCCAAATCAGTATGAAGAGCTTGCACGTTCATTTGATCGGCCATTCCTTTTTTGTTTGCTAATGCTTCTAAAGCATCTCCCATTTTGCGAAGTGCTGTACCTGTATATTCGTGATGAATATCCATTTCTTTTTCTGTATAAGTAGCTTCTTCTTCTGCAAACATAATGAAAGCATTTACTTCTGCTGGAAGTGTGTTAGTTTCTACTACTTCTTCCTCCATAGGAAGAATTTCATTTGCTGGTATTTCTTCTGTTACCACTTCTGGTTCGTCATCTTGAAGTGCAAAATAAATCCCTGCGCCAATAAGCATAAGTAAAAGAAGTCCTAATATCCAAGGCCAAATAGGTGCTTTTTTTTCAATTTTAATTTCTGCCATAATAATTTTCTAGTTAAAAAAGTTAAGTTAAAAAAGTGAATTTCAGTTGTTTGAAATTCTTGCTTCTATAACAGATTAGACTTAGTTTTGTTTAGCGTAATTTGTTTTTTATCTGGTAAAAACATAATTTTATTTATCAAAAAATGTATTTAAAGGATTGACATCTAACACCTTATATCTTTTTATTTTTTTTATCAAAACAACATTAAACCTTCGCTCTATTCTTGTATCTAATGAAAACAAGTAATTTAACTTTTCAGTCTATTATTTTAATCTATTTTTTTCCTTGTCAGAAACATACTCTACTCAGCAAATAGAACAGGAACAAAAGTGGATTCAAGAATTACAAAATCCACAAACAAGTTCTAAACAGCGCACTATCGCTTTTGATGGAATTATGCGACTGCACAGGCGAGCGATTTATTCTCATATCCGAAAAATGGTTATTGATGCAGATGATACCGATGATTTGTTGCAAGAAACGTTTGTGAAAGTATGGAAAAATATAGATAAATTTAAAAATGAAGCAAAACTTTATACTTGGATTTATAGAATTGCTACTAATGAAACGCTGCGTTTTTTGGAGAGAAAAAAGAAAAAGTATGGACTTCCAATGAACGAAACATCGGAACAACTGATGCAAAACTTAGAAAGTGATGAGCAGTTTTCAGGCGAAGAGGTAGAAATTATTCTTCAAAAGGCAATTTTGACTCTACCAGACAAACAGCGTTTGGTTTTTAATATGAAGTATTTTGATGAGATGAAGTATGATGATATTTCTCAAATTGTAGATACTTCTGTAGGAGCTTTGAAAGCATCTTATCATTTGGCGACGAAAAAGATTGAAGCCTATTTAAAAGAGAATTATCAAATGTAGAACACACTTTAGTGTGTTTTCAGAATGTAGAACACACTTTAGTGTGTTTTCAGAACGTAGAACACACTTTAGTGTGTTTTCAGAATGCAGAACACACTTTAGTGTGTTTTCAGAATGTAGAACACACTTTAGCGTGTTTTTCAGAACGTAGAACAGAATTTGTATTATAACATAATAAAAAAAACCACAATGAAATTAGAAGATATACCAAAAAAGCAACCCTTTGAAATGCCCAACGAAGCGCATTTTGATAGCATTTCTAATAAAATTTATGCTCAACTGGAAAAAGAAGAAGTAAAATCTATTTCTATCAATTTCGGAAATAACGAAGAAAACAAAACTTCCAAATTTTGGCTAAAACCTCAATTTATAGGAATTGCTGCAACGTTAATTTTGCTTCTTATTGCTTTGACAGGAGTTTACAACTATAACTCTAGTGCAAATTCTGTTGAAAAGTTAGTTATAATAACCAACAAAACTGAACAACTAGATTTTTCAAAAATTCCGACCGAACAAATTAATACTTTTTTATTGGACGATAATATTTCTGAAAACGAACTATTGAGTTTTATGCCTCAAAATTCTAGTTTAGAAGCAAATGGTATTTTTGAAGAAGTGGATCTAAATTCTATTGATGCCGAATCGTTAGACTTACTATTGGAAGAAGAATATTTATAATTTTTAGTGATAAGTAAATACGAGTAAATGGTAAATTTTGAAATTAATGCCATTCCTAATCTTTAATTTCGGCTTGCCGTTATGATGACCAACAACAAAATCAAACAATCAAAATCTATGAAAAACAAATTTTATCCTTTATTCATTTTATTTTTCTGTATTTCTGTTTCTGTTTCTATTTCTGCTTTTGCACAAAAAAGAGGAAAAGGAGCAAATGAAGAGATGAGCGAGCAGTTAAAAGCAATGCGAGTGGCAATGATTACTCAAAACCTCAATCTTTCTTCTGATGAGGCTGCCAAATTTTTTCCTATCTATAATGAATATTCTGCTAAGAGAGAAAATATTAAAAGACAATTAAAACAAAATAGAAGAGGAAGTAAAAATCAAACAGGAGCGCAACTAGAAACATCTTTCAAAGAATCGTTTCAACTCCGTGAACAAGAATTAGCGTTAGACAGACTTTACTTTGATAAGTTCAAGAAAGTAATTTCAGTAGAGAAAATAAGAGAACTTTACCGAACAGAAAGACAATTTAGAAGAATGCTTTTAAAAGAACTTTCCAAACGAGGAGGACATAATCCACCAGAGGACGACGATGACGACGAAAATTAAAATTTTATATACCAACAGAACACTTATTTCAGAATATTGAAATGAGTGTTTTTTTGTAAAAAAATATAAAAAGACAGTACAATTAGAGATAATTCAACTTATTTGCTCTCATCTCCTTACTATTTATTAGTTACTGGTAACTGATTCAAATTATTTTCCTTAATTTTGCAATCAAATTAAAATAGTAATTCCACTCTCAAAAAATTCACTACGAATTCGTTTTTATGATTGTCAAAACAAAAAAATATAAAATTGATCCAGATGTTTACGTCAAAATATCGTTTGTAAATGCTCTTAAAGAATGGTGGTGGGTTTGGTTTATTCCTCCAGCTATTTTTCTTATCTTCTTAGCTTTTGGTCTTTGGGGTTGGGGGTTAGGAGTTGCACTTGTTTTGTCTGGTTTGTATCTGCTTTTCTGGTACATTCAATTTAAAGGACTTACGATGCACGAAAAATCAAAACCATTATTTGATAAATATGCGTATGATATTAATAGTCAGCGTATTATGATGATGGTAGATGCAAAAAGAGGTTCGGAAATAAAATGGGATAAAATAATAAAAGTAGAAAAAAGAGAAGATGCTTTTGTGCTTTATCTATCTAAATTCGAATTTCTATATTTCCCTTTCAACATTTTCAAATCGGAAAACGAAATTAAGTTTGTAGAAACAGTTATTCGTCGAAAAGGATATTTGACTACTGCAATTAAAAAGTAATTTTTGTTTACATGTCGCTCGTAAGGATATACGAGCAACAGTAGAATTTTACTTATTGTCTATGAAAAATTCTATCAAATAAAGTAAAAAGAATATACAGCCGTTGCTTGTACCTTTATGAGCAACACAAACAGACATTTAAAATGGCTATTTCCAAAAAAGAAAAAGAAACGATAAAAGAAGGTTCTAAAAACAAAATAACTCTAAAATACAAGATATTTTTAGGACTCTTTGCAGGTTTGTCTGTTTTTTTTATCGGTACAAGTTATTATATTTATCAAATGGCTTATACGCCTTCTGTTTTGACAAACAAGGGTTCGAAAGAGCAGGTTTTGTATATTCCTAAAGGAATGACTTTTGATGAGCTTGCCAAACAGCTTCGTGAAGACGGAACGATTCAGCACCCTGTTGCTTTTGGTGTCTTTTCGAAGTGGCTTAATTACAATGATAATGTAAAAGCTGGTCGTTATATTCTTACTCCAAAAATGAATACGATTGATTTTGTGCGTCAGCTTCGCTCTGGAAATCAAGCTCCTGTAAATGTTACCTTTAATGAAAATTTGCGTTTTCTATCTGATGTAGCAGGAAAAATAACTACTAATTTAGCTATCGACTCAGCGCAATTTGCGACTTATTTGTTAGATGAAAATACAGCAAAAGAATTTGGTTTCGATAAAGACAATTTTATTTCTATGTTTTTACCCAATACGTATGAAATGTATTGGACAGATTCGAAGGAGGAAGTAGTAGAAAGAATGAAAAAAGAATACGATAAATTTTGGACGGAGGAGCGAAAAGAATTAGCAAAGAAACAAAACCTTTCTCAAAAAGAAGTTTCAATTTTAGCTTCTATTGTAGATGCAGAAACTCGTTATGCCGACGAAAAACCTCGTGTAGCTGGCGTTTACCTTAATCAATTAGAAAAAGAAATGTTACTTCAAGCCGACCCAACACTTGTTTTTGCTCACAATGATTTTACTATAAAAAGAGTTTTGAACCGTCATAAAGAAATTGAATCTCCTTTTAATACCTATAAATATGTAGGTCTGACACCTGCGCCAATTCGTTTGCCCTCTATTTCTGGTCTGAATGCTGTTTTGAAACCTGAAAACCACGAATATATATTTTTCTGTGCAAAGGAAGATTTATCTGGTTATCACGCCTTTGCTAAAACGAATGCAGAACATGAAGCAAATGCAAGGCGTTATCACAATGCGCTGAATGCTAGAGGGATAAAGTAAAATTCAATTACGAATTAGACATTGTATAATAAAGCCAATTATTTCATTAGAAATAGTTGGCTTTTTGTTCTATCAAATTATATTATACTTTATTTTTTCAATTAAACTTTTATCTTCAATTCTAAAATCTAACTTCTAAATTTATTTAAAAATATCTTTTCTAAACATAAATAAAGAAATCAAAATATTCAGGAAATAAAGCGAAACCGTTGCAGTATATAATTCAGAATAAAGACAAGCCAAAGACGAAATTATCATCATTACATGCAAAATAATTGTTTTCATTTTTGTGTCTGCTTTTAAGGAACGCCAGCCATAAAGAGTTACCAAAAAACTTACAAAAAAGTAGGCTCCCATTGTATAACCGAGCATCAAAATACTTTTTGTAAAAAGTGCCATTCCAAAACCTATTAAGACAGTTGAGCTAATGACACACAAGAATTTTTTATCCAAATATTTGTACGCTACATAAAACATAAACGTTTCCAAGACAGCAATAACAACTGCCATTACAATACAAAAAATCTCCATTTTATTAGTTGGTTTTAATTTTAAAAGTTTAATTCTTATTTTATAAACAGACAAACCTTTAATAGATAGAAGTAAAGTTTTGAATTGTATTTTTTTAACATCTGCAAAACATCATTTGCCATTAGTTCTACCCATTCTTTGTACATTTCTGCTGATGGATGCAAACCATCTTTGGCAATCAAATCTTTATTTGAAACTGCTTTTCTTGAAATAGGAGTTATGTCAAAATATTTTACATTATATTTCAATGAAACTCGTTTATTTATATTATTATAATAATCAATTTCATCAGTTACTTTTTTGGGATTCATTTTTTTTCCTTTTGCGTAATCTGTCATTCCATAGTCAGGAATTGAGATGACAAATACTTTTGAAGCCTCTTTTCCAGCCAAACTGATTGCTTTTTGTAGTAATTTTTCAAAACGCTCTTCGTATTTTAGACTGTCTTCTTTGTCGTATTGGTCATTTACTCCAATCAAAAGAGAAACTATATCGTATCTTTTTTTGAGTTCATTTTTTTGTTCTTCCAGACGAATGGCTGTCAGATAATTCTTCACATGTCCAACCTGTTTTTGCTATAATTTGAGGTTCTTCAAAGAAAATTCTATCTGTTTTGTCTTCATTATTTGCATCGTTTTTTGAAAGAAATTCTATCTTTTCGGCAAGTTGAACAGGAAATCGTTCTCTTATCTTTACACTTTCTCCAATGGTATAAGAATCGCCTAAAGCAAGATAATTTATTTTTTGATTGTTTTGATTGTCTTTTCCGTTATCTGTTGCACCAGTTTTTTGTGTAACGCAAGAAAACAATAAAGTTGTCAAGACAAGTAGTAGAGCGAAATTTTGGAAGTGATTTTAACATAATAAGGAGAATAAGTTTTTATGTGAGAGTTTTAGAGGAATATGATTTTCTAGTACTAAAAGATTTTTTTTACCAAAAAGTTTAAAACCTAACAAAGGTTGAACAAAAACAAGCAGAGAAAAAAATATTTTCAAGAAAAATACAAACTATCTCAAACAATTTTTTGATAATCGTGTTCTTATTACGTAATATTTATCATGCTGAATTTATTAACACAAGTATTTTGAAAATTACATATTCTATAAAACATTTCAAATAAAGTATTTTTAATAATATTATTTTTTTATCTAAATTTTTCTCATTATGAATACCGACAAATCAAAAGAATATCTTAAAGACATTGCAGAATTATGTATCGATGGCGTACAAGGCTACAAAGACGCATCAGAAAAAATTGACACTCCTCATTTGAAAACATTATTCAATACTTTTGCTAAAGAACGTGAAGGTATTTTGAACTCAATCAATCAAGAATTGGCTACTTTGGGTGCAGCCTGCCGTAACGCAAGGTAAAAAAGAAGGAACAACATTAGGAGCTATTCACAAAACGTGGCTAGATTTTAAAGCAGCTTTATCTTCTGACAATACAGAATCTATTTTGGAAGAATGTAAGCGTGGTGAAAAATATATTTTGGACGAAATGGACGACGTTTTGAAAAACAAAACTGAAATGCCAATTTCATCAGTTCAAGTATTGCAAGATGCTCGTTATACAATCTGGAAAAGAATGGAAACGATCGAACATGCAGAAGAAGCAAATGACTAATTTTATTTTAAATTAGAAATTCAGGAAAATACTCTTACATTTATTTGTGAGAGTATTTTTTTTGTTTTTTATTATAAAATCTGCTTCTCACTCTAAAGAGTGAGCTACATAATTAGACTACTTCTGCTACTACAAAAGCACTTCCTCCTACAAAAATAAAGTCTTCTTTATTTTGCTTTCTGTTTTCTTTGCATCTTTTTTAGCAGTTGCAAGGGCATCATTTACACTTCCATACATTTCTCCTTCTAAATTAAATTCTTTTGCTTTGTCTTTCAAAATACTTGCTTCCATACCACGAGGAACATCTGGTTTACAGAAGTAGAATCCTATTTTTTGGCTAATTTTCTCTTGTAATTCCTTTTGCAGAAGAGTAAATATTTTGTTTAAATCTTTGTCATTTACTGCTCCAAAAATGATTCGTAAAGTAGAATAATCTTGTTTTGATAATTCTTTTTTTAGTTGAGTAATGACTTGATTTATTCCGTCTTCATTGTGAGCAATATCACAAATAATGGTTGGTTCGTTTTTTTCATTACTAAGATTACTCAATTTGTACCAACGTCCTTTCAATCCTGTTTTTTGTGCTGCGTGTTTTAATCCTTCAATTACGTTTTCTTCTGTGAAAGTAAAAAAAGGTTCTTTTCCTTCTGCTATTCTTCTGTCAGATTCTATAGTTTTGAGTTTTTCTAATGCACAAATAACTCCTGCTAAGTTCTGTTTTTGATAAATTCCCTTTAAATCTAATTCTACATCTGCATAAAGATAAATTAATTCTGTCGCTTGCATATTTGCGTGATATGTTATAGAAGAAACATCAAAATTTTCTTTTTTAGATTCATTATCATAACTAGTAATGGTTTGAGTTACTTCGTAATTATCAGTCGCAAAAATAAGTTCTGCATTATTTTTTTCTGCAATTTCTTTAAAAACTACTGTTGTTTCTTCTTGTTTTTGACTAATAATAACTGGAACATTTGGTTTAATAATTCCTGCTTTTTCGGCTGCAATTTTTTGTAAAGTATCTCCCAAAAACTGTTGATGGTCAAAACCAATATTTGTAATAATAGAAAGTAAAGGCGAAATTACGTTTGTAGCGTCCAATCGTCCACCCATTCCGACCTCAATAATAGCAATATCCACTTTTTTGTAAGCAAAATATTCAAATGCCATTGCGACAGTTACCTCAAAGAATGAAGGAGAAATAGAAGTAATTGGTTTTCTAATTTTTTCCACAAAATTGATTACAAAATCCTGTTCAATTTCCTGTCCATTTAATCGAATTCGTTCAGTAAAATTTTTTAGATGTGGCGATGTATAAAGTCCAACAGTATATCCTGCCGATTGCAAAACAGAAGCTATCATGTGCGAAGTACTTCCTTTTCCATTCGTTCCTGCTACATGAATAGTATCAAATTTTTGCTCTGGATTTCCCAATTCTTTGCACAGAATCTTAATATTTTCCAAATCGTTGCGATACGCTGCTGCTCCTACTCGTTGAAACATAGGCAATTGTGCAAAAAGATAATCTAAGGTTTCTTGATAAGTCATTTTGTATAAAAAAATTTGATGCTTCCGAATAGATAATTGTTTGTGGAAGCAAATTTAAACGAAAAAATAATTAATAAAACAAACTGGCTATCACTTAGAATCATTAAAAATAAGTAACTTGCAGTTACTATAAAAAAACACTTATTTTAAACTAACTTACCTCTAAATTAATTAAACTCGTTTTTTTTATAAAAATAAAAAGTTATGCTCCTTAATTATTTTAATTACATTTTTCTATCTGTTTTTGCTGATAAACCCATTTTTAATTTTGATAATCTAGAACTTTTCAACAATCAAATCAACGAACTGAATTTGCCTCAAATCATTGTTTGGGCTGTTCCTGTGATGCTTTCTTTAGTTGCTTTCGAATATTATTTGGAAAGAAAAGAGAAAGAAGCACACGCTCATGAACACGAACACGAACACGAAAATAAATCAAAGCGACCAACTTACAACAAACACACTTTCTTGCCCTCTGTTTTGATAGGTTTGGGAAATCTTATTTCGTCTGCACTTGCTAAAGTTTTTACTTTTGGAGTAATTCTGTTCTTTTTCAGTATTTCGCCTTTCTATATTGAGCCGTCTTGGTGGTCTTTTCCTATTTGTTTCGTCGTTCTGGATTTTTGTAGATATTGGGCGCATCGTGTGGCACATCGTCAGCGTTTTTGGTGGGCTACTCACGTTACACATCACTCTTCGGAAGATTATAATTTTACGGTTTCGTTTCGTCTTTCTTGGGTTCAGCAACTTAAAGTTATATTTTTTGTTCCTGTTGCGCTGTTAGGTTTTCATCCTCTTACTTTCTTTATTTGTCATCAAGTGGCAGTTTTGTATCAATTTTGGATTCATACCGAACAGATTAGAAAAATGCCAGCTTGGTTTGAGTATTTCTTTGTTACGCCTTCCCATCACAGAGTTCATCACGGAACGAACGAACATTATCTAGACAAAAATTTTGGTTCTACCTTTATTATTTGGGACAAAATTTTTAATAGTTTCGAACCCGAAGGAGTGAAAGCTGTTTATGGAATTACTGTACCAATTAATTCGAAAAATCCTATTCGTTTAGTTTTTCATGAGTTTGTAGATATTGCAAAGGATTTGAAGAAGACACGTTCTCCAAAACAGATTTTTAAAGTACTTTTTAGTCCTCCCGGTACTTATACGCCAAATGAGAAAAAGTAGAAATAAAGTAGAAATGAGGAATAATTTTGTAACATAGGATAAGAGAATTGGAAATGGAGTTTATGGTTTGCAAAATGAGAAGTAAAATTTAGCTTGATTAAAGAACAGTTTTAATCTCTTCAATCAGCTTTTCTAGACTTTCCACCTGTTTTACATCAAACCGTTTACAAACAATATCTACATTTCCCTTTCTCCAATATCCATTAGGACAACAAACAATTACGTTCTTATTCCGTGCAAAAAGACCTAATTCTAACAAACTAATAGGAGCTTGGGAAGTAGGAGCAAAATAAAAGACAATTAAATCAGCTAGTTCTAAAGCGTTTAATTCCCAAGTTACTTGTTGATTAAACTCCACATTTTCAATGGTTTGTTCCCACGAACTATTCCAATCTTTTCTACGTGGATTAATAAAACAAACGTCTTTGCGTTCTTTAAAATGATCAATAACTTCTTGCTGCCAATCGATCGCTTTTCCCATATCAATACTTCCTGCTAAAAAAATAGTTTTTTGATTTATGGGAATTGTTAATGGCGAAGGAGGATAAATTATGTTCATAAGAATTTTTTTAGTGTCTCTACAGATAAATTTGTGGTCTTTATATAAAAAGTAAGAAGTTTTCTGATGTTATTGGTGTCGCTTCGCCAAAACACCAACAATGGCATTGAATACTTGAACAAAATTAATCAAGATGAGCTGGTTTTGAGAATTCAAAAAATGGGCAGGATAATAGTAAGACTTATGAAGTCCTTAAAATCAAAATTGCAATGCCTCCCACATGCCAAAGCCTATTCTCTACTTCCCAGTTTCCACAACAATCATTTCTGTTCCTTCTACTTCCAAGATTACATTCTTTCCATAAGCACTAGAAGGCGTTTGGTAACCATTTTTAAAATCTCCATTCAATACCTTCTCAGTAATTAAAAGGGCAGTAATTGAGGTAAGTTTGTACCCTTCTGGGGTAATTAATCTAGCTTCTACGCTCGTTTGTCCGTCGGTTACTTTCCCCCATAAATAACTGTGATTAGCATTTCGTTTTTCTTCATTTAGGTCCTTTTTCTCCTGCTTTGATTTTCTTTTTTATCATACTTTTCACAAAATCATTTTTCAAAACAAACGAAAAATAACTACTCATTTCCATTGCCTTGATCGCTTTCTGTGGTTGTGCCATAAACACTTTAATATTCGGAATTTGTGTAGAATGATATGCTGTCGAAACGTCTCCCCAAGGAATAGTTACTGAAGTCATTTTTCGCACTCCATAATCTATTGTTTTTGTTTGATAAGCCGTTTTTACTGTTTTGATTGTTCCATTTTCTCGAATCATTCCTCCTGCCCCTGCATTTTCTATCATCGTAATGGCTGTTCCTTGCGACACTCCTCCCAGTCCCATAAAGGCAAGTTCTAAATGCGAAGCTGTTGGCAATTTATCTTTCAAGAATTTGGCTAAGCAATCTGAAGGCACAACATCAAAACCAACACCAGACATAATCATAATCCCTGCTTCTTTGGCTGCTTTATCTTGCGTTTTGGCGTATTCAAAAACTTCAATTTCTCCTGTAATATCCAAATAATGAACCTGTGCAGCAATACAAGCTGGAACAAATTCTTTAACTGTTTTGATAAAAGCGACCTGCACAATTGAGGAGAGTATGGATTTCTTCTCTTTGAAGAGCTAGTCGCAACGCTGTTTTGTCGGTTGCTTTGAAAGACACCCATTTTAACCCTAACTTTTTGGCTAAAGATTGTGTTTTTTCTGCATTTCTTCCTGCCAAAACAGGAGTTAAACCTTTTTGGATGGCTAATTCTGCAATCAGCTCGCCTGTATATCCGTAAGCACCGTAGATTAAAAAGTTCGATTTCATCGTGTAAAAATATAAGTTGTTTCTAATTTTATAGTTGAATTATCTGTAGTATCATCACTTCCTACCATTCCTGTAGAAAGTACTTGAAGACTGTTTTTGTTAAAAGAAATAATTTGCCAGTTGTCTATATCTTCGATTCCTTCATCTAAAATAATTGTGTTGGTCTGTTGATTTAATTTCCAAATACCTTCTCTTTTATCTTGCAAAGAGGATAATATAAGTTCAGAAATGTAGGTATTGTCCGATTTGAATTCTATAAAAGAACTTGGATTGACAGGAATAGCAAATTGAGAAGTTAGAGTATCGTTTTGATATCCTTTTCCTTGTATTCTAACGTAGTTCCATTTTCCTAAAACAGAATTTTCCTCTGTATCAAGTTCTGTTTCTGCCTTTTTACAACTGAAAATTAAAGGAATTAATAAGCAGAGAAAGATATAGAATACTATTCTGTTTTCAAATTTCATAGTTTGTTTTTTATAAAAATAATTGATACAATTTACACAAAAATATAAATAAACAGTTATGAAATTTACAATTATTTAATTATTTTTGAGAAAGTTGTTGAATTAGACAAAGATTATACACTATCACGGTTATTTATAGTGTTGATTACCAATAAATTAGCAAAAAACAAAAAGTGCTTATTTTCCATAAAAATGGGTTTGCAAACCCTGTGCTATGGAAAAAACGAAACAATATTTTGCTAAGAAATGATTTAACTAAGTTTTTGTCGCTATCAGTCCAAAACCTATTAAGAGCCTTTATTTATTGGACATAGGCAAATCAAAGGTAATTAAAAGTTCAATTTGATAAATCAAATTAGCTTCGCTGCTTTTCAGGTGCTACGTTTAAACGAGCTAGAGACTTGGTTTATCAAATCTAAAAATAGGAAATACATTTCGAGGAACAGCGAAGCTAATTTTACTACACTACTGAAGAATGCTGATTTTTTTTAAAAAAACAAGTACTGTTTCATTCTGTATGAAAAACTTCCCTAGATTTTCCTTAAATTTACATCTATATCACTTTTTATAAAAATAGACATTAATTAATTAAATGAAAAAAATACTTATTGCAGGTGCAGCAGGGTTCTTGGGTTCTCATCTTTGCGACCGTTTTATTGCAGAAGGTTATTATGTTATCGGAATGGATAATCTTCTGACAGGAAATATCAAAAATATCGAACATCTTTTTGAACTTCCTAATTTCAAATTTTATCATCACGACATCACTACTTTTGTACACGTTCCTGATGATTTGGATTACATTTTACATTTTGCTTCTCCCGCTTCTCCGATTGATTATCTCAAAATGCCTATCCAAACTTTGAAGGTGGGAGCATTAGGAACACATAATTTATTAGGTCTTGCAAAAGCAAAAAAGGCTAGAATTTTGGTGGCTTCTACGTCTGAAATTTATGGCGATCCAGAAGTACATCCTCAAATAGAAGAATATTGGGGAAATGTAAATTCTGTTGGTCCTCGTGGTGTGTATGATGAAGCCAAACGATTTTTGGAGTCTATTACAATGGCATATCACAATGCTCACGGATTAGAAACTCGTATGATTCGCATCTTTAATACCTACGGTCCTCGTATGCGTTTAGACGATGGGCGTGTTTTGCCTACTTTTATGCGCCAAGCGATTGAAGGAGAAGATTTGACTATTTTTGGCGATGGTTCTCAAACTCGTTCTTTTTGTTATGTTGATGATTTGGTAGAAGGAATTTATCAGCTTCTGTTGAGCGATTATCATTTGCCGATGAATATTGGAAACCCGAGTGAAATTTCAATGTCTGATTTTGCAGAAGAAATTATCAAACTGACAGGAACTTCTCAAAAGGTTGTTTATCAAGACCTTCCAGTAGATGATCCAAAACAACGATGTCCGGATATTACAAAGGCAAAAACTATCTTAGGTTGGACTCCAAAAATTGATCGTGCAGAAGGATTAAAGAGAACTTACAAGTTTTTTAAAGATATTTTGGACAAAAAAGCAGTTGATAATACAGTAAAAGCATAACATTTTTAGTGCAACACAAGTTTTGATTCTTTCGTCGTACAAATATAATCTTATATCATTCTGTAGCACACTCTTTAGAGTATGATTGTATTATAAAAAGATGAAAGAATCATTCTGTAGCACACTCTTTAGAGTGTGATTGCATCAAAAAAGGTAGAAAATCAAAGGCAATTATATGAAAAACAATAAATCACTTTTCAATTTTATTTTATTTATAGGATTACTTTTCCTTACAGGCTGCTTTTCAGAACCTGATTATCCTGTCGTACCTCAAATTGAATTTGTAAGTTTAGAAAACATGCAAAGTAAAGAAAGAGCAAACGTAGATTCTGTTGTAATTACGTTGTCTTTTCAAGATGGCGATGGCGATTTGGGTCTTACCTCAACAGATACATTACCTCCTTTTTCTGAAAGAAATTCTGATGGAACAATAAATCGTTTTAGACATAATTTTTTTATTGATTTAGAACGTTTGAATGAAAATGGAGAATTTGAACTTGTACCCTTTCCTTCACCTGATTTTACTCTTAACTCTAAATTTCCTGTTTTGAATACATTAGCAAAACCAACAGCGTTAGAGGGTGATCTTAAATTTTTTATTAACGTAATTCATGGTGGCTTTTCACCTGTACAAAAAGGCAATGTTTTGCGATATAAGATAAGTATTGCTGATAGAAAACTCAACGAAAGTAATGTTATTGTTACCAGTACAATGACGATAGGAGTTTATGATGAATAAAATAAATTTAGATTTTAGAAGGTAGATTTTAGAATAAATACATTAAATTTGAATTCTTGTTTTATTACAATTTTAATTTATTCACACTAAATAAGTATAGCCTTCTAAATTAGCTTCGCTGCTTTAGCAAGTCAGAATTCTAACTTCTCAATTTATTTATAGAACTAAATACCTTAAATTTGAGTTCTAGTTTTAATTATAATTTTAATTCATTCAAAATTCTAAATCAGAATTCTAACTTTATTTTAATTTGGTAGAAAAAATAATACCTTTAAAGGATATTTCTTTAGTCGATTTTTTGGGCGTAGAAAACAGAAATATCAAAGAAATATCACTCTCTTTTCCCAATAGTAAGATAGTGGCTCGTGGAAACGAACTTCGCATACAAGGTAATCGTCCCGAACTTTTGCATATCAACGAAATTATAAATCTCCTTCTGGAGCATTATAATAGGTATGGATTGGTTTCGGTTGAAGACGTTCGTAGTTATATTGAGCAAGATGCTGATATGATTTCGCAAGCACGCCAAAAAGACGAAAACCTAGTTTATGGTATACAGGGAACACCTATTAGAGCAAAAACGCCAAATCAAAGAGAACTTGTAGAAGCTGCATCTGATAACGATGTCGTATTTGCGTTAGGACCAGCTGGAACAGGAAAAACCTATATTGCTGTAGCTTTGGCAGTTCGTGCTTTGAAAAACAAACAGGTCAAAAAAATAATTATCACTCGTCCTGCTGTCGAAGCTGGAGAAAGTTTGGGCTTTTTACCTGGAGATATGAAGGAAAAAATTGATCCTTATTTGCGTCCTATTTATGATGCCTTGGCTGATATGATTGCACCCGAAAAACTTAAGTTTTATCAAGATACTAATGTTATCGAAATTGCACCTATTGCATATATGCGTGGTCGTACACTTTCGAATGCCTTTGTACTTTTAGATGAAGCGCAGAATACCACAACAATGCAACTCAAAATGTTTCTTACTCGTTTGGGTATAGACTCAAAGATGATAATTACAGGGGATATGACACAGGTAGATTTACCAAGAAATGTTTCTTCTGGACTTGCTCAAACAGTAAAAATACTTAGAGATATTAATGGAGTGGCTATTGTTGAGCTTTCTGGAAAAGATGTAGTACGTCACAAACTTGTTCGTCATATTATTACTGCTTACGAATCTTTAGAAGACCAAATTGTGCAAAAAGCCGAAGAGAGAAGAGAAGCAATTATCAAAGAGAGTAAAGAAAGCCGAGCTAAAAAGCAAGAAGGAAGAGAAAATGCTTTTGATAAATTGAAACGCAAAAGTAATTCTGAAGAAGAGTAAAGAAGAGCATAGAAGAGCATACTCTAGTGCTTATAAAACGGTTATCACAGTTTATTTAATACTATCAGACAAGTCTGTTTTGCATTTTATATACTTTTGATTACTAAACTTATAAATAAATGTGATAATGTTTAAAGAAGAGTTGGTTTCTGTGAAGGAATCAACTCTTTTTTTAACCCAATATAGATTAAAAGCATTTTAGACTTCTTAGTCTGAATGAATAGCATTTTTTAATGAAGTATTTTTCTTTTATTCAATCGTAAGTTTACGTGTACTTACTTCTTGTTTTTCATTTCTGTTTACTTTTTCTTGTGTTTCTTCGTTTGCTAACACCAATCCGTTTTCAAGAATTGTCTGTGTAGTTGGATTTACTCTACACAAGTAATTTTGTAAAGCAGCCAAATTAGGTCTTTCATAGGGTAAACGCACGAAAAAAAATTGTACTCGTTTAAAGCAAATCAAGCTAGTTTTTAACTTTGTAAATTGAATTTACTCTGATAGTTAAAGTGTGTTTAAACACACTAAAAGCAGTATAAAAAGTTTCGTGCGTTTACCCTAGGTCTTTCAAATATAGGGGGTGTAGTAAAATTATACTATGATGAACTATTATTATTTTTCTGATTGAAGCTGAAATCAAAATGCTGCTTATTTTCAATTTATAAGAAACTTTTGTACAAGAATGCTTACAAATCATAAAATTTATTTACCATAAATTAGTACTTTTACCATTCATAATTTTGTGTTTACTTTTATCTTATCAAAACTTACCTATTGGTGTCGTACCAACGAAAAAACCATTTATCTATGATTCCATCTTCCGAACTCATCATCAACTCTGATAATTCTATTTATCATCTCAATCTTCAGCCTCATCAGCTTGCAGATACAATTATTACGGTTGGCGATCCAGAGCGTGTACCTTTCGTAAGCCAGTTTTTTGACAAAATAGAATTCAAAATACATAAAAGAGAATTTATTACCCATACAGGAACATACAAAGGAAAACAGATTTCTGTAATTTCAACAGGAATGGGAACTGATAATGTGGAGGTTTTGATGACAGAATTAGATGCCCTTGTTAATGTAGATTTCGAAACCAGAAAAATCAAAGAAAAACTCACTTCGCTAACCATTATTAGAGTCGGAACTTCGGGTTCTATTCAAGAAAGCATTCCAGTAGGAACACTTTTGGCTTCTCAAAATGCTGTCGGAATGGACACGTTAATGCAATTTTATAGGTTACAACAAAGTGAAAAAGAGCAGGAAATTTCGCAAAAAATAAAGGAAAATTCGAAGGTAGATTTTAATCCATACATAGTTTCGGCAGATGAGAGTTTGATAAATCATTTTACAAAACCTAATTCTGATAGTTCTGTTAAAGTCATAAAAGGAAATACGCTCACTTGTCCTGGTTTTTATGCACCACAAGGAAGAGAAGTAAGATTGAAACCAAAAACAGATAATTATTTAGAACAAATTAGAAATAAAATAGAAGGTTTTCTACTTACCAATATGGAAATGGAAACGGCTGGATATTATGCTATGGGCAGACTTTTAGGACACAAAATGCTTTCTCTAAATGCTATTCTGGCAAACAGAATTACGCATCAGTTTTCAGAAAATCCACAGCAGGAAGTTAATAATTTGATCGATTATACATTAGAAAAGGTTATTCAATTATAAATAGCTAGTTTTTGTTCGAAAAAATAGATTATTTTTGATAATTACTACAATAACAAGTATTTTTGTTACGTAACTCTAAACCTATTACAATGATAATCTTTTTGCTTGTATTGCTAGTTATTTTTTTACTCTTTCTATACATCAAAAAAAGAGCTGAAAAAAACTACAATAAATTACTACAACAAATGCGTGATGGTACAATATCAGAAACAGATTATCTTTTAATTCAAAAAATCCATGCTTCTAGACTGAAAAGAAATAAAATGAAAATAGAGAGTTCAGACGACGATTCAATTATTGATATTTCAGATTTTACCTTTAAAATCCAAAAAAAAGACACTAAAAATCAAAACGATATGGGTTCTAAGAACAAATTAAAAAAGCTAAGAAGATTAAGAGAACAACAAACTGGTTTGTTTAGCTACAAAGGAACAGTTCCTTATTGGGAATTTAAACAGATTTATTTTTATGCTGAAATCACTCAAGCTACGCCAGCTCAAAAGGCTTTTTATACCCATTTCAAAGAAAACTTCTTGAATGGAAAATACATAGATGTAGAGGGTAATGTAAATTATCTTTCTATTCTTGTTCACGAAATGTTCAGTCTGTATCAAAGACATGGCGATTTTGAAAAGGTAGAAAATGAGCTTACTCTAATAGGTGCAAAATATCCAGAAACAGGAGATTTTACACATAGAATGTTGCAAGGCGAAAGAAACAGATTAGACAGAATAGAACGGTTTAGGGCACAGATAGATAGATTTTCCAATTTTGGATATAATTATTTTTCCAACTATCAAAGACTGGGTGATAATTTTAAAGATAATATGGAATTGAATGAGGAAGAAGTAGAACTCCTCAATCTTATTGATGAACCCAATAATAATTTTTTCAATATTCCTTTTGTTTCTCACGAAATCATTAGACTTTTCCTAAATCTTGTTACGAGCTTAGAAGAAGATTATAAGAAAGAAAAAACTACTTTAGAAACCATTATTAAAGAGATTTCTGATGTAATTGCAAAGAAGGAACATAATTTTAGAAGAGGAAGTTGAAACTACAATGCTTCTATAGAAGATTCTGAGAAAGAAATCTATAAAATAATTTTTAGAATGACAGAAAATATTGTTCGTGAGCAGTATGGATATAAGCGTACATTGGATCTTAGAAAGTATAAAAAAGATGCACAAGCAGAACTAAAATCAAAACTATTCAAAAAAGTGCTACCAATACTGAACAAATCAGTCAAAGAAATAAAAGAGCTAGATGAAGAAACAGAGTTGAAGTTTTATTCTATTGATTCTACTCGTTGGAAAATAAAATACAAAGAAATACAATCTAGTTTTGAAAATGAACATAAATCGGTAAACAAATTTGTAGAAGAGTTTGCTAAACTCTCAAAGCTCAATAACGGAAATGCACTTTCTTATAAGAACATGTTTTTTGATGCAGCCAAATATATTGCTCCTTACGACAAAGAACAAGCAATTTTTTATTATTTTACTCATCTTTATTATGACCATAATTTCACTACAAAAACAAAAGAGTTTACCAAAAAAGCTCTTAAAGAATTATTTACAACAGATGAACAGTTAAGTAAATTTACTGCTATCAAAGAAGAATTAATCAAAGAAAACAAATTAGAAGCTGCATTAGAAAAAATTCCTTCTATTTATTATGTAGAAAGAAAAAAAATAACATTAGACTCTTCTTCTATAAAAAACGTTCAAAGTCAGCATAGTGAAACGGTTGATTTGTTGAATGAATACTTGCAAGATGAAAAAGAAACGAACAAAGAAATTAAATCAACTGAAAAATCTATTTCAAAACCTATTTCAAAATCTAGCAAAAAAACCAAACCTGTCAAAGAAAGCTCCTCTAATTATTTAGCAGAACTCAATCTAACTCAAATTCAAAAAACCGTTCTTGATACATTTAAAGAGAATAATTTTAAGATTTCGCATCAAAAGTTTGAAAAATTAGCTACTCAAAACGGAATGTTCAAAAATCAACTTTTAGAAAGTATCAATGAAACTGTTTACGAAATTTTAGATGATGTTTTGATTGAAGAAGAAGAAAAAAATTATACTATTTATCCAACTTATTATCAGAAATTAATTACAAAATGATAGAAAATGTAAAACCAAAAGAAGCTACTTCGATTATCAATTCTCTAATCGGTGGAGTTGTTCCCAAGATTGGCGTTCAACATATTACTGTTGGTCGTTCGGAAGAAATAAAAGCTGTTGTTTCTGCTTTGGAAGATGTCAAAAAGGGTCATAGTATGGTCAAATTTTGGATTGGTGATTTTGGTTCTGGAAAGTCTTTTATGTTGCATCTTTTGAATACAGTTGCTCTAAAACAAAAATTTGTAGTAGCGAATGCTGATTTTACTCCTGATAATCGACTCTACTCAAACGACGGAAAAGCAGTTGCACTTTATTCATCTATTATGGATAATATCGCTATTCAGACCAAACCAGAAGGAGGAGCATTGCCTAATTTATTAGAAAAATGGATCGAACAAATTGTCATGAATACGGCTCAAGAAAATGATATTTCGCTTTTAGAAATTCGTGATGAAAAGTATGTAAATCTGATTCAGACAGCCATTATGAAAACGGTAAATGAAATTACTGAAGTAGGAGGTTTTGATTTCGGGACGGTAATAATGAAGTATTACGAAGGATATATAAAAGATGACAATGAGCTAAAAAGACACGCTCTCAAATGGCTAAAAGGAGAATACCGAACCAAAACAGAAGCAAAACAAAACCTTGGAGTAAGAGAGATTATTAATGATTTGAATTATTATGATATGCTCAAAAACTTCTGCAAACTCTTTGTAAGCATTGGTTATAGTGGTTTTATGATTAATCTTGATGAGGCAATTAATTTGTACAAGATTTCTACTTCAACGATGAGAACCAAAAATTACGAGAAGGTTCTGACGATTTATAATGATTGTTTTCAAGGAAAGGTAGAGAATTTATTTTTCAATTTTGCAGGCACAAAAGAAGTTTTGGAAAACGAGCGAAGAGGACTTTATAGTTATGATGCACTTAAAACAAGACTTTTGACTAACAAATTTGAAACGGCTGAAGTTAGAGATTATGCTCAACCTGTTATTCGTTTGATGCCTTTAGACCACAACGAAATTTTTGTTTTATTAAAGAGATTGAAAGAGATTTTTGATTATAATTATTCCGTGGAGATCTCGATTTCAGATAACGAAATTCAGAGTTTTATGGAAGAATTATTCAATAAACCGGGGGCAGCCGAATTTCTTACACCACGAGAAGTAATTAGAGATTTCTTGAATATTTTGAATATTATTCGTCAGAATCCAACTGTTGATAAAGCAAAATTAGTTGGTGATATTCAGATTAGTGACGAGCGACCTAATGACGAAGTTTCTTTGGATAGTATTGAAGAGTTGTAGATTTTTTTTAAAACAATCACGCTTCCTCAGAAGCGTGATTCAGATGTATTTCACTTTCCAAAAAAATCTCTTATGTCTTTCCATTTACTTTCCGAACCCATTCGCAGATACATTCGAAACAAAGGCTGGGAAGAATTGCGTCCTATTCAGATTGCAGCTATTGAAAGGATAATGTCTTCGGATTTTAACTATATTTTGGCTTCTCGAACGGCTTCTGGAAAAACGGAAGCTGCTTTTTTACCCATTTTATCAAAAGTTGATTTCAATGAAAGAGGCGTTCGTATTCTTTATATTTCTCCTTTAATTGCGCTAATAAACGACCAATTTTTTAGGATAGAAGATTTATGTAAAAACCTTGAAATTTCTACTACAAAGTGGCACGGAGAAGCTAACAAAACGCTCAAAAAACAGTTAATAAAAAATCCGAATGGTATTGTTTTGATTACACCAGAGTCTATCGAAGCAATGTTTGTCAATAAACCGTTTGATGTAAAAATACTTTTTTCAAATCTTGATTACGTCGTAATTGATGAAATTCATTCGTTTATCGGAACAGATAGAGGAATCCAATTAAAATCACTTTTATCAAGGTTGCAGGAAATCAACGACGACAAATTTAGTATTATTGGACTTTCTGCTACATTAGGCGATTACGAGGAAGCCAAAAATTTTACTGGAGATACAGAAAAAACAAAAGTATTACTAGATAGAAAAGGGAAAGAAATAGAAGTCAGTTTTAAATACTTTAAATCCGAAAAAGACGAATTACCGTTAGACCTTTTAAAGGATTTGTACCTCAAAACAAAAGACAGCAAAGCACTAATTTTTCCGAATAGTAGAGGAAAAACAGAAGAAGTAGCCGTTAAACTCAAAAAAATTTCGGACAGAGTAAAAGGACACGGACGTTATTTTTCTCATCACTCCTCCGTCGATAGAGAAACAAGAGAACACATAGAATTTTTCGCCAAAAACAATCAAAATCAAAATTTCGCTATTGCTTGTACTTCTACTTTAGAACTCGGAATTGACATCGGAACAGTCGATAAAGTGGTTCAGATTGATGCTACACACAGTATTGCTTCACTTATTCAGCGAGTTGGGCGAAGTGGAAGACAAGACGAAGCGAGTAGTAACTTGATTTTGTATGCTACTGGAGAATGGAATTTGTTGCAATCGCTTTCGTGTTGGCTTTTGTATAAAGAAGGATTTATCGAACCACCAGAAAAGCAAGAAAAACCGTATGCTATTTTGGCGTATCAAGCCTTATCAATCACAAAAGGACGTTCAGGAATTTTGATTGTAGATTTGATAAAACAGCTAAAAGAAAACTTTGCGTTTGATAAAATAGAACTATCAGAAATAGAAGATATCATCAATCATTTGATAGAAATTGACTTTTTAGAGAAGCTAGATAGAGAAGTAATAATAGGAATAGAAGGCGAAAGAGTAGTGAATAGTCGTGAATTTTATAGTGTCTTTGAGAGTGAGCAGAATTATAAAGTCGTTTGTGCAGGAAATACAATCGGACAAATTCCGTTTTCTCCACAAATTAGTATAGATGAAAATATCTTGCTTTCTGCTCGGATGTGGAAAATAAAAGGTGTCGATTTTAAGGCACAAAAAATAGAGGTAACTCCTGCAAAAGATGGAAAAAAACCTATCTTTTTTGGTGGTGCAATGTCGGTTCATCAGAAAGTTAGACAAAAAATGTTTGATGTAATTTGTACTACTTCTGAACAAGAAACGTATGATTTTTTAGATGAAGAAAGCAATACAGAAATTGAAATTTTGCGTTCTGATTTTGCTATCTTTAATATTACAAATAATGGAAAATCTACTGAAAAACAGCGTCCTTTATTGAGAAAACAAAATGTTTTGCAGCTTTATACCTTTACAGGAACAAAAGTAAATCGAACGCTACAACTTTTTTTTGAAACAGCAGGAATAAAAACTACTCTTGATGAACGAACTTCTTGCTTTGAAATTTCAATGAGTAAATCTGAATTTTTATTGAAATGGGATAAATTAGCTTTTCAGTTTAGATCAAAAGAGTTTACTTTTAATTGTATTTCTAGCTTTCTGGAAAGCTATCCCAAAACGATAGGTTTTTCGAAATATGCCGTTTATTTGCCCTACAACTATCAAGTAAAAGTACTTCAAGATACTTATTTTGATGTAGAAGCAACGTTGAGTTTTTTGGAGGGAATGGAATTAAAGTACAATGAAGCGTAAAATCGGTTGTATAGTAAAATCGTGTTTCTGGTCAAAAACTCAATTTGATAAATCAAATTACTACGTTTAAACGACGTAGAAGCTTGATTTATCAAGCCGAAATGTAACAAACACATTTTTACTACACTACCATAAAATCAGTAAATTAATTATTACTGTTTATTCTTTGTATAATAAACGTTGTCACGGTTATTTACAGGTCTAGTAATCAATCAGTTATAGAAAAGTGAAACGGTCTTATTTTTCCATAGCACAGGGTTTGCAAACCCTGTGCTATGGAAAAATGAACATTACTAAATTAACCGTGATAACGTTTAATATTTATTAAGTATGAAAAAAAATATTGTTATCTTTTTATTATTAACTTTTGTTACATTGTTTTCTTTTGTAAATAGAGATTCTGATTTTGATACTATGGTAGGTATTTTTGTACACACGGAAAAAGACCATATTATTTCTCTCAATTTAAAATCTGACAGTACTTTTTCTCTATCTCATTCTTATCCAGGGTTTTGTAGCATGACAAGAAGAAACTGTAATGGAAAATGGAAATTAATAAATTCTAATCAGATTGAAATTAGTTGTATTTCTTCTACCCAACTAGATGCAATTTCTGTTGGATATATACAAAAAAGAATAGATACCGTTTTTATAAAGAACAATAATAAAGTATATATAGGAAAAGATAAACTAAAACGAAAGACTAAGAAATAGAATAGATGGATAATTTTAAATCTTGTTTTTAGACAACTTCTTTTTCGCTTTTCGCTGCATTTTGTTATCATGAACCTCAAAATACCAAGTAATAAAGGGGCGAGCGACGACAGAGGAAACCAAAATAATTCCACCTGCATAAAAATAAATATCCATTTTTGCCACTTCTACTGAAGTGATAAAATAAGACAAAATAATTACGCTCAAAATACCATATAGAGGAACTAAATTTCCTACCATTGCTACTGTAAAAGGATTCAAATACTTCATCAATCGCACCGATTCACTATATGCATAGACAGAAACTCCTAAAGCTAAGCCAAAAATAAGAGCAAAATCCGACCCACTCAAACTCCATTTCACAGGAATAAATTCGGTTACCACGCCACCATAAAAAGTAGAAAAAACTAATACTATAAAGGCTGTCAGACTAGCTCCACTCATTTGATAAAATGTAATAACTAATGAATTTTCTTGTTTTGCCAAATCAGCATTAAAAATAGTAACCAAAGCACCAAAAAAAGCAGCAAAGAGAGCCAACAAAAATCCTAATCCGTAATCAAAATCAGAACTATAAATAATATAAATTCCGAAAATAGCATTCAATCCTGTAATGATTTCTCCTACCGACAAAACTCCTTTTCCTAAAATGGGTCGCAAAATACTTACAAAAAGAGGAATAGTTGCTAGTCCGATTAAACAAACAGCTTCATTTGCCAGCTTTGCCGAAAGCACTATTAATGTCCAGTAAGCAAAAGTCAAAATTCCTGTTCCCATCAAAAAATAGGTTTTCTTTCCTGTCCATTTAAACTTTTTGATAGCTAAAAGCCAAATCGCTAAGAAAACAACAGCCATTGAAGTTCTGTAAAAAACAATTTCAGTAGCCGATAAATCAATATGATTGACCACCAAAGGAACAAGACTAGAAAGAAAAATTACAAAGTGAAGACGAATATGGTATTTTAACAAGAGAATTAAGTATTATAGAATGACAAAAAGCATCAAGGTTATTTAAAATATTGACAATCAATAGTTTACACAAAAAATAGATTTATTTTTCCATAGCACTAGGTTTGCAAACCTAGTACTATGGAAAAACGACAATAGTAGATTAACTGTTAGAATATCAAAACTACAAAAAAGTCCTAACTCTTTTCAGAATTAAGACTTTTTTGATTATTTATTTTTACATTTTAAAGAATATACTACATTTTTACTTTTGCTGCAAAAGCACTTTCAAATTATCGTATTTCAAGAGTTGCAAATAAAATTCTTTGAATTCCTTAAATTCATTTGGCTCAATACGAGTTTGCTTGAAATGAACAAAACGCTCAATGTACAAACCTTCTTTGGTCTGTTTTAATTTTAAAGTGTATGTTCCGAATTTGGTGTTATAATTTACATCTTGTGGCAATTTTTTGATAGCAAAATTATCATTCATTTTTACATTTATGTGCTGAATATGAGGCTGTGAAAATGTAATTGTTTTTATATCCATTGCATTAGTTCGCTCACTTCCATAAATTGCTACGTCCGTTTCAACTGTCTTTACAAACGGCAGACGCATAAAATAAATTCCTGTTACATCATCGGTAAATTCTCTTGCATGCAACTGATAATTTGCCTGTAAAGGAACAGAAATATTTTCTACTTTATCAAAATCATATTCATCAAGTTCAAGATTACGGAAAGCACTACTTCCCAAACTACCGATGATATGATTTGGTAAATTATCCTTTGATTCTAGTTCCATCGTTGAACGCCATCTTCCTGCTACAAGACCTGTATAAGTGGTTTTGACATTCAAATTAAGTGTATTATATTCATCTAAAGTTGCTTTTACATCATAAGCTGTAAATGTTTTTGTAGAATCAGTTTGATTAGCTGGCAAACGAAATGCCTTATTTTCTCCATCTTTTATAAGCAATGCCCACGCTTCTGTATCGCCTTCGTTAAGCGAATAATACGGATAAAAATCAGTTGTTGGGTCAGAATAATTAATTTTTCCATCCAAATAATAGGCTACGATGGCGTGATTGAATTCCATTTCTAGTGGCATAAAAGGCTGTGTATTCTCGTTTACTTTTACCAAAACATAATACGATTCAATGCCAATTTTCCTTAGCATCGTAATCATAATGGTTGCTACATCTTTACAATCTCCAATTTTTGAAGAACAAGTCAAATCACTATCTTTTGGAATATAACCCGATTGCAAAAGGCTTGTAGAAGAATAATTAATGTTTTGAGAAATGTAATTAAAGATAGTTTCGATTTTCTGTTTGTCTGTCATTTCTTCTTTGATAATATCCTTCAAAATATCCTCAATAATATAGTTTGATTCTAGTTTTTGATAGGTTTTGGCTTTGTACCAATCTACAATAATTCCCCAGTCTTCTGTTGTCGAAACTCTCAAAACAGGATAATATTCCAGTTCATCAACCATTGCATTGTCCGAAATAGGAATAGGAATATTTTCATAATCCCAACGATAAGAAACCAAATCATCTTCTCGATTAGTTACCTTCAATTGCCCATCTAATTTATGAGTTTTATAAAAAAGATTTCTATCTTTTGGAATCAAAAACTCTAATTTTGCTGATAAAATAGGTGCAGGAAAAGGAATATAACTACTAATCCCAAATTGATTTCCCAATTCTGAAACCGTACTCCAGCCAGCCATTCCCTCTACTTGAATAATATCTCCTATTTTTAGGTTTTTGAAAATAGCATACGAACCTTGAATATCTGGACGAGTTTCTGTTCCATTTTCACGAATTACTTTTGCACTCGTTATCCTTCCTAGAAGGTCAAAATTAGATTGTGTCCAAAGTTTTGCACCTGATTCTGTCAAGATTTTTATCATCACGGTACTATAAAAGTGTGTGGTTCGTGCTGTATCGTTCCAAATTACATCCCGAGTATAACCTAAGATAATAGATTCGGCATCTTTGTATTGCTTTTTGAAGGCTTCCGTTTTCGCTACTTTCTCATAATTGGCTTTATATTCATCAAAAGAAAGCGTCTTGAACTTGTTTTTATACTGTTTTTCGCCTTCTATTTTTTCAATTTTATTATTCAAATCTTGTAGTGCATACGAATTTTGAGAAACTGATAATTTTTGTGCCTTTTTGTAATACGAAAGTGCAGTTTGTTTGTCGCCTTTATCACTATGAATGTCGCCTATCATTTCATAAATCCCACCTGAATTTGGATCAATCGGAATAGCTTGTTTTATAGTTTTCATGGCTTCATCATAGCGTTCTTTTGAATATAAATAATTTGCTTTTTGATAAATTATCCAACTCTCATTTGGCTTAACAACAATCATTTCATCATAAAGCTGTAGCACTTTTTCTACTTCTTTATCTTTTTTGTAAAGCGCAATCAGACTTTTATAGGTCGATATGTCAAAATATTTCTTGAGTGCTTTTTTGTATTCTTTTTCCTTTGCTTTATCATCGTCTTTATCGTCTTTTTTCTGATTTTTGTAATAATCTTCTGGACGATTGTCTTTATCATCAATATACTTTTTTAGGTCTGAAGAATAAAATGGATATTGTTTTGCCATTTTTTTAGCATACGCAATTCGCTCGTCTTTACGTCCTTTTTGGTCATAAAAACGAAGTTTTCTTTGAATGATATTAAAATTCGAACGGCTAATTTTGTCTAATTGGTCTAGTTTTGTTTCATATTCTTCACTTTGATTTTCTGCATCAATTTCTTTCAAATCTTTGTAAAGAAGTGTAAAAATGGGTGTTTTTTGTTGGTCAAACTTTCCCATTAAATCAAAGCTTTTCTCTGTTTTGTTGTTTTCGTTATATACTTTTGCTGCCAGATATTTAAAGTAAACAGAATTTGGGTTTTGTTCTACTTTTTTAGCAAAAAATTCTTCTAACTCTTCACCTCTACCATAAGAAAAATAAGATTGAATAAGCATATAATAATCAAAATAAGAATTGACCTTTTTATCTCCATTTTCTTTTGCCAAACTTTTGAAATGTTGAAGCGTTTCTAAATTTGTCGTCTTTAAGTCTTCAAAATTTTGAGCTATTGAATACGTAACAGGGTCTTTATAGGCTTGTAGTGGAATGGCAACTCCATTTTTATCTGTCAGCCGTACAAAAAGATTTCTTTGATAATAGGGATTATAATTATCTTCTCTTTCCTCTAGTTTTTGAATTGTCGTTTTTTTCTTTTTATCGTCTTGCTCCTCGTCGTCATTATTTTTGCTGTAATTGTTTCTTTTCATTCCCTCAAAATCCAATTCGGAAGAACCCGAACCACCTTTAAAATATTTTCCTATTGCATACTTTAACAAAATTCTATGATTTCCAGCAGGTAATTTTAGGGAGATACGTTCGGCATCATAATGCGCTGATATTTGTTTTGGAGAAGCAAAAATTTCCTTTCCATCTAGCCAAATTTTGATAGGATAAGAACGAGTAATTCTAAAATCAATTTCTTGTTCTTTTTCGGTATTAAAAAAAGTATTGGCATAATGAACACCTTCGTTTTGGTCAAGAAAAATATCTCCATCGTATTGAAAGTAAGGCAATGTTTCCCAAGAAAGTACTTCATCAGTAATAATTTTATATTCTGATTTTGGATTAAATTCTTCTTTTTCAACAGCATATTCTACTGTATAACCATAGCCATTTATGTTTGGAAAGCCATTTATTGTCGACCAATACAAACGATTATGAATTTTGGCAAATGAGGCTTTGCTTTCTTCAAACTCTCTTCTTCTAAATTCTTTATAGGCTTCAAAAATGGCAGGACTTACATAAAAACGAGAAGACATTTTTTGATTTCCATCTTTATTGTACAATCTTTTCTTCAAATCAGAATAAGAAATAGAAATCTGTCTTTTGAAAATGTCATAATAATTTTCCTCCCAATGGTGGCGCATAAGTCTATTGAGATGTAAATAATAGCCTTGTGTATCGCCTTCTACTTCAGAGAGAAAAATCATTCCTTTATTGGCTTCTGAATCTGTGCTATCTCTTTCTAGTGTTTTTTGAAAGGCTTGACGAGCCTTTTGATGGTCGTTTTGTTCAATAAATTCCCAACCTGTTTTGTCTTGTGCTTGAGAATAGGTAGGAAAAATAAAACTTACTGCTACGAGCAAGAAAGCTATTTTTAAAATTATCTTATTTGTCAAACGATTTTGCATAAAAATATATAAAGTGGTAATTAATTATTCGTTACTGATTCTTGTGTTGTGAAAGAAATAGATGTTAATTTTCTGTAGTAAAATAATAGATATGCAATTTAGTAACAAAAATTAAATTATTATTTGAATATTAATTTTTAGAAAGATTTTTTTTCATTTGAATAGTTTCAATTTTTGTTTTTCAATCCTTATTTCTCCATTTTCCAATCTTTACTTACTAAATACTATTTACGTAATCTCTGAAAAAGGTTTCGAAGAGTTGTAAGGAGTGAGCATCTGAATGAGAATTAAAACGAATTACTTTACTCCATTCTATTCTATCTCCAATAGATAATTTTTGACATATAAAGGAACTAAAATCAAACATAAATTCATTTAGCTTTTCGTCTTGCATTGCCATCAAATATCCTTGAATTACATAGCTTACATCTTCAACTCGGTTGATAGAACCTGCTTCTTTGTAAGTAGTGAGGAAAAATACGTAATCAATGAAACGAAGCATAAAATGGAAGTTGGGGAATGAGGAAATGAGAATTAGGGATTAGAAAGTAAAAATTACTTTTCATACATGTTACTTTTAATTGTATTTCTATGTTCTTTTATTTCCTTTTTTGATTCTTTTCGCAAAAGAAATAAAGATGAACCACAGTATGCTTTTTTGTCGTCAAGATTATGTCCTATAAAAACAATATAATAAAGTCCTTTTTTTGATATTCTAGCCTTTAGTTCCGTTCGTTTTGAATCTATTTTTCTTGTCTGTGATTGTATCGGATTTCTTCTTATATCCTCTACCTCAACTGAAATATTGTCTATATTATAATCATAGCGAAACTGTGTAATCAATTTGATATTATCGCCTTCTTCTCTTACCATTGGATACCGTATTGTATCTCTTCTTCTATAATCCTGTAATTTATCTTTCCAATGATATGTCATATCCACTCTCATAGAATGAATTTTGTCATAACCATTTTGCGAGTATTCTTCTTTCCAATCTGCAATAAAATCACAGCATTTTATCCTATTTACTTTCTCCGTATAATTTGAAACAGAATTTATAGAAACAAGAAAAGGAATCAATAAGATAAATAAGAATTTCATAACGTTAGTTAGTTAATTAAAATTTCTGAAGTTTATTTTTTATACTTTTCCTGTATTTCTAATTGTAATTTTTGTTGCTTATCTACATCTTGTTTTCCTTTTTCCAATAAAAATGCTACTCCACAAACAGGAATTCTATTAATAGTATCTTTTAGCAAAAACGATAAGTAATAAATTCCTTTTTCTGGGATTATAGTTTTTAATTCTAATTGCTTTTCGCTTATTTTTCTAGTTTCATATTTTAGTGGTCTTCGCCTTGAATCTTTCAAAATCACATCAATATTATCTGCATCTTGGTTTCTAAATTCAGTTATAAGTTTATATTTATGTCCCTTGTCTGCTACTAGTGTATATTCAATTTTACATTTTTCTGTTTGCTTAAAATCTACTGAATAAGATTTTAAGTATTTATAGTTTTGTTTTAGATAGTCATCTCTTACAGGAATATAAAAATTACAAGCTAATGTTACTTCATTAGAATCTACTACATTATTCTTTTCAGAAACAAAATTTATAGAAACTAGAAAAGGAATTAGTAAGACAAATAGGAATTTCATAAAATTATAGTTTAATAGATACAGGAAAAGGCAAGCCATTTTCACTACAAACGAAAATTACTTACTGGCAACTGATTTTACCATTTTCGGCTACTCAAAACTAATTGTGTAGAACCTAACATCAAGATAATCAATGAAAGGAAATATAACAAATTACGAGAATCTATCAAACCTTTGCTAAGTGATTGATAATGAAAATCTATACCCAACTGACTAATAAAATAAGCCGTATCAGACCACACATTAAGACCAGAAAGCGAAGTAAAACCTTCATACAAAAAGAAACAAAGAAAAACAGCAATAATAAAAGCAACAATTTGATTTTCGGTAAGCGAAGAAGCAAAAACTCCAATTGCCGTAAAAACTGCTCCCAACAAAATAAGTCCGATAAACGAACCTACAAAAGCAGCAGAATCCAGATTTCCAACAGGATTTCCAAGCTCATAAACACTATAATAATAAATCAGTGTAGGAAGAAGAGCAAACAAAACTAAAACCCAACACGCAAAATATTTTCCTAAGATAATTTCCCAGTCCGAAATAGGACGAGTAAAGAGTAATTCCATTGTTCCAGCACGTTTTTCTTCTGCAAAACAACGCATTGTAATAGCAGGAATCAAAAACAAAAAAACATAAGGCGCAACCGAGAAAAGTGGATATAAGTCAGCAAAACCATATTCTAAAATACTCGTTTGAGGAAAAACCCACACGAAAAGTCCCATTGCAACCAAAAAAATAATGAGTACAATATAACCAACCAAGGAGCTAAAGAAAGAGCGTATTTCTTTTAAAAATAAATTAAACATAAATGGATTTTTCTAGAATTTTCATCTCAAATGTAGCTGATAGTTTCCAACGGCGTTGTTGCAACGGTCAGTTTGCTTTAAACGCACTTTTTTGATTTTTTAGTCAAAAAAATGACTGTTTTTGAGCTAAAATGACTTATAAAACGCTAGTTTTTTTCAAAAAGTGCGTTTCCAGCGTTTCAGTTGATGCAACAACGCCGTTTCCAACTGTCAAAGATATACTGTAACACATATTATTTTCTGACAGTTGGAAACTGTCAGCTACTTATGCAAAGGTAACAAAACTAGATTATCAAATCTGTAAAGAAATTGAATAGAAAGAAAATTTTTCGTTTTTATTTCATAGCTTTTAAGAAATAGTTTTTTATATGTAGTATCTTTGCTACCTTATTTTAAGAAAACATTGTTTTGTATTCTCACACTCACTTATTATTTTATTCATGTATATTTTAGGACTTAATGCGTATCATGGCGATTCTTCTGCCTGTATTTTGAAAGATGGAATTTTGATTGCTGCAACGGAAGAAGAACGTATCAGACGTATCAAACATTGGGCAGGTTTTCCGATTGAAGCCATTAAATTTTGCTTAAAAGAAGCTAATATTTCTGTTGAAGAAATAGATTATATTACTATTTCTCGTGACCCTTCGGCTAATTTGCAAAAGAAAATCCTTCATACAATTAAGAAAGGAGTAAGTCTGAATACAATAGTGAGCCGTTTTACTAATTCAAGAAAAGTATCAAATGTAAAAGAAGAGTTATCTAATGCACTAAATATTCCAACTTCAAAAATAAAAGCAGAAGTAAAAAATGTAGAACATCACCGTTCTCATTTGGCAAGTGCTTTTTTTGTTTCTCCCTTTGAAGAAGCTGCATTATTGTCCATTGATGGTTTTGGAGATTTTACTTCTACCATGACAGGAACTGGAAAAGGAAATCAGATTTCTGTTTTAGATACTGTTATTTATCCTCATTCGTTAGGAATTTTTTATACTTCTTTTACGCAGTATCTTGGTTTTGATAGTTATGGAGATGAATATAAAGTAATGGGATTAGCTCCTTACGGACAGCCAACTTATTTGAAAGAATTGGAAGATGTAATTCATTTACTTCCAAATGGACTTTTTGAGCTTAATACGGCTTATTTCAAACATGCAAAAGAAGGTGTAACAATGGCGTGGGAAGGTGGATATCCAACCATTGAATCTATTTTTTCAGATAAAATGGTAGAAAAATTTGGAAAACTTCGCACAAAAGACGAAGAGTTATCACAAGACCATATTAATCTAGCAACTTCTGTTCAACGCATGACAGAAAAAGTAATTTTTCATATCCTGAATCATTTGCATCAAAAAACAGGATTAGATAATTTGTGTATTGCTGGTGGAGTAGCTCAAAATTCGGTTGCCAACGGAAAGATTTTAGAAAATACGCCTTTCAAAAAAGTATATGTTCCGAGTGCAGGACACGATGCAGGAACAGCTTTAGGTTCAGCTTTATTTTTCTATAATCAAGAATTAAAAAAACCTAGAATAGAACCTATTTGGCACGCTTACACGGGAAGCAATTATTCAGATTCAGAAATAGAAACTATTTTAAAAGAAGAAAGATCAACAAAAGAATTAGCAAAAGATATTCAGTATTCAGTTTTGAGTGATGACGAATTATACAAAACGGTTACAGATGGAATTCTTGATGGAGGTGTAATCGGCTGGTTTCAAGGAAGTGCCGAATTTGGTCCTAGAGCATTAGGCAATCGCTCTATTTTGGTCGATCCACGTCGTAGAGATGCAAAAGAATTATTGAACGAAAAAATAAAACGAAGAGAGAGTTTCCGTCCTTTTGCGCCTTCGATTTTGGAGGAATATGTAGAGGAATATTTTGAAGGTGCTGATAAAGTTCCGTTTATGGAAAAAGTATATCCTATCAAAAAGGAAAAACACGAAGTTATTCCTGCCGTTACTCATGTCGACGGAACAGGTCGTTTACAGACTGTAAGCGCAAGCACTAATCCACGTTATCACAAACTTATCGATACGTTTAGAGAAAAAACAGGTGTTCCAGTTTTGTTAAATACTTCTTTTAATGAAAATGAACCCATTGTAAACACGCCACAAGAAGCATTAGATTGCTTTTTACGTACTAAAATGGATATTCTTGTTTTAGGGAATATTGTGGTTAGAAGAAAATAATTATTTAAACCTATAAGGTTTTCAAAACCTTATAGGTTTGTTTTTAAAATAAAAAAATATATGATACTCGTAACTGGTGGAACAAAAGGAATTGGCAAAGCCATTTTAGAAAAATTTATGCAAAATGGACACGATGCTATTACGTGTTCTAGAAATAACGAAGAACTTTTTGCTTTGAAACAAGAACTAGAAGAGAAATATTCTTCTAAAGAAAATCCTGTTATTTTGTATTACCGACAGGCCGATTTATCTAAAAAAGAAGATATTGTTTCTTTTGGACAGTATGCTAAGAAAATTATTTTGCTCAATGAAAAACAAGTAGAAAAAGAAGCGAATAAAGAAGATAGCAAGAAAAAAGGTTTTGAAGTAATGGTAAACAATACAGGTGTTTTTGTTCCAGGAAAAATATTAGAAGAAGAAGAAGGTAACTTTGAAATGCAAATACATACGAATCTTTTTAGTGCGTATCATCTTACCAGAATATTAGTTCCTATTTTAGTAGAGCGAAAAGGTGGACATTTATTTAATATTTGTTTGACGGCAAGTATTACAGCTTATCCCAATGGTGGAAGTTATTGTATTTCTAAATTTGCGCTGCACGGAATGACAAAGGTTTTGCGTGAAGAACTCAAAGAACATAATGTAAAAGTTACTTCTGTTTTGCCCGGTCCTACTTATACTTCAAGTTGGGAAGGTGCAGGTTTGCCAGAAGAACGTTTTATGCCTTCTTATGATATTGCAGATTCTATTTTTTCTGTTTATTCGCTTTCTAATCAGACAGTTGTGGAAGAGATTGTTATGCGTCCACAACTTGGGGATATTTGATAGGTTATTATTTAGAATAGGGGTTAAATATTCATTTATATAATTTCTTATTGTGTATATTACTTGAAATAGTAAATTGGATTCAACTGATAAATGAACCTTTTTAAATAATTCAACGCAGTTATATCATATTTTGAAAAAAAGTTTCTACACATCAAATACTAATGACTAAAAAGAAAATAAGAGAAGCAGGAGACAAAACAAAAGGATTTACTCTTCAGAAACAAAGAGCAATAGCTTTATTTTTTGATGAAGTAAAATCTAATCCAAATGCTCATGTTAATGTAGCGATTGAGTATAAAGGAGATGTTTATCTTCAGAATGAACAATCAGGATATGTTGAAGAAGAGAAGAACTATGATGATGAAAAAGCTTTTTCGTTTAACTCTCATCAAATTTTAAATACTCTTGCTTATTTTCTTGAACTATGGTTAACTGAAGGTAAAAGTAAAAACATAAAATTTGGATTTTACTCAACAAGCAAAATCGCTAAGGAAAGCAATACTAAGAAAGTAAAAGAACTTAACATTAAATTGCCCAATGAGGGGATATTAAAACTTCTTACTGAAAGAAAATTTTCAGAAGATAATTTACTGGATTCAGTTAAAAAATACCTGATTGCAGAGTATAGTGATCAATATAATGAAGATATTACTAATGAATTAGATGATACTTCATTGATAACTTTTCTGAGTTTAATTAATTGGAACTTTGAACAGGATAATGAAAAAGAGTATAAAGGCAAGGTTTTAAAAAAAATCAGAGAATCTGAATTTGCCTCATCTTTTACAAATTTATATCAACCTGAGTTTGTATATGCAGCTCTAATGTTAGCCTTAGAAGAAAAACAAGATGAGATTGATACTATTTTAAAATTCCTTCAGAAAGCCAGTGTAGAAAATTTATTTCTAAAGGTATCTGCTGGTCGAGAAATTAACGTAAGAGCTCAAAAATACCTTCATATTGATCAATCAGAACTTATTAAAAAAAATCAAATTTGGTTAAAAATATTTCTTGAAAAAAAGTATTTCTCAAATGTGAAGGATAAATCTTTTCCAAAATTGATCGAACGAAAAGTTGCAAAACACAACAAAGAAATTAAAATTCAGAGAGAGAATTTAGAACAAACAGATCCAGAAAAAGCACAACAATTGGATGTAGTTGTTAAGAATCTAGGAGATTTAATTAATGATTCAAGACCAACATTTTTATTTGGAGAAATTGGTAGTGGTAAAAGTACATTATTAGCTCATTATTTTCTTAATGAATTAGAAGGAGAAGTAGAAATTTTGCCCATTTTTATTCCGTTGACTTATCTCAAAGGTAAAGTTACAGCTGATTTAAAGAATTTAATATCTATAATCAATCAGTTTATTAATGATGAATTAAATATAGAGAATAAGGGATTCGACATAGATGGTTTTCTATTGACAAAAAAGGAATTAACATTAATTGTTGATGGATTAGACGAATTTGATTTTGAAGAATCAAAAAGACTTTTAAGTCATTTGGTTAACTTATTGAATGGAATTGCAAATATTAGAGTTATTGCTTCAGGAAGACCTATTGAATTGCAAGAGCTAGTTAATTTTGGTCAATGGAACTGCCTTACTACACTTGATTTGACGGAAGATGAGATAAAAGTCTTATTAAAAAATGAAGCCATTGGAGCAGGATTAGAGGAGGCTGTCGCCGAAAAAGATACTTTAACTCGCTGGGAGATTTTGAAATCAAAACAAGAGTTATTAGCAAATGCTACAACTCCTTTGACTGTTTGTTTGATAAGAGACTTTCTTGATGAAAGTCTTACGTCTAAAACTTTAGGGGATGTTCTTTATGAGGTATTAAAGCGTAGACTAGATTGGACTAAAGCTGACCAAAAAGAGAATTTTACTACTTTTTTCTCAAAATATCCCCATACACTACAACGAGAAAAATTTATAGCTCCAATTGCTTATAAATTGTATAGTTCTATAGATGGAAAAGTTAATGAAGATGCACTTTTTCAAGTTGTGGACTTGAGTAATTTAATTTCTAATGATCTTCCTGACAGGAATATTTTAGTAAATGAGATTATTGACTTTGTCAAAAGTAATTTTCTACAAAAAATCGGTGATAGCTATGTTTTTCAGTCTCATCAACTACATCAACTTGCCATAGGATTACATTTATATTTCTGTATTTTGAACAATGAAGAATTCAAATACAAAGATAGTAAAATCAATACATGGCGAGTAATATCTTATACCGCCTCTATTGCAAGAACTAAAAGTGATAGTAATATTATAGAACAGTATTTGGTAGAATTTATTGATGAATTACTTTTTATAGATGACAATACACCTGCTACCGCTGTGTTATTATCAGAAGCAAAAATCTCAAACCTAAATTCAAAATTTTTAGAAAATATTAAAGAACTTGGATTTAGACCTTTAAAATTTTGGGAACAGTCAGATTCTTTAGTTCCTAATGCTTATGCCTACATAATCAAGGATTTAAAAGATGTTGGCTTTAATTGGTTTTTTGATAATTACTTGAACCCAAAACATCCCTCACATACTGGACATGATGAGTTATCTGTATCGATACTACAGTATTTTCTTATTCGCTCTCAATTCAATCTTAGTAAAAATAAAAAAGAAAAACTCAGTTCAGTAGTAGATTTTCACATAGCAGCTAAAACATTTTCATGCAATCAGCCTGCTTCCAACTATTTCTTTAGCAATTCCAGAAAAATTTAATATTGATCATCGTTGTATTCTTCTTTCTGATGCATTAAGAAAAAATATAGTGAAAGATAGAGCAGAGGAGTTACTTAGGAAAGAACTTAAAAACAACGAAAAAGTATCTGTTGTAAATTCATTGGAAATTGCTTGTAGAAATAAAGATTATCATCCTCAAAATGCTCTTGAGCTATGGATGTCAGTAGTTGATAGAGATATACCTAAATTAATTCTTGATAATTGCATTAGTATTATTGGAAGAGGAAATAATGAACTTTTTACAGTCTTAAAAAATAGAGTTGGAGAAAATAATCTGCTTGCTTATTGTAGGTACAATATATTAAACCAAAGCTCCATATCAGATGCTGCTGCAATAATATTGTTCAAGTATTTTGGAGAAAGAAATCATATTCTGATTGGTGAACCTATTTTAAGAAAATCATCATGGTTTGACTATAAAAATATAGAACGGGAAAATATATTAAATGAAATTGTTTATAAAAACGACAAAGGAGAGGGATATATCATTAGAAATTTACCAAGTTTTGAGACAAATAATCGAGTTCCAGAATTATACTTGAAGTATTTCCTAATGACTTTAGCAAAGTCAGAGAATCTATACATACATGAATTTTTGTGTGTAACTAAGCATTTAGCAAAGTATTCTTTGCCTAGATATCCTGAGATTCGAAAATGCGTTTACTAATGTTCTTTCTATAAAAGAATACTATAATGCTCTAAAGAAATCATTAAAGCATCTTGATGGTTTTTTAAGATATAATGCTGCTTCAATTTTATTGGTTTGTAATCCTGAAAATGAGAAAGAAGCACTAGAGATAATTATAAGATCTGCATCAAAAAGACTTAACAATAATCAGGAACTACTTAGGCTTTGCATGAAGTTGAATTTTAGTAGTTCAATGCTTGATTTTATATATGAATTATTAGACGATTTGACTAACCTTTCAAGAGTGTTTGCAATCAAATTGCTATATCATAACAATGAATACAAACTTACAGAAGAATTACTTAACGAGTTAATCGAAGGTCTAATTGGTGATGCCAATTTTCTAGATTGGAGTGGAAATTTACAGGATGATGGAGTTGAAAGACTCATTGGAAAAGAAAGGTTTTATACTCAGGTAAAAAAATGTTTGAAGTTAGATCAGTTGAAAATAAAAGAATCAGCGTCCAGCATTCTGCTTTCTTATTACCCAAGTAAACTCAGCAATAAGGAGAAAGCTACATGCTGGTTATTGTATATTCAATATAGCGAATTTGCTTTAGTTAACTTTCATAATAAGTTTCAGAAATTGTTTGAAGATGTTGAATTTGTTCAAGAGTTAAAAGATATAGCTAAAAAAATTGAGAAAGAAAATGGCTTAAAAAACCCTATTTTTCTAAAGTATTTTGAAGCTATTAAGGAGGGTGGAAATTGGAAGGATTTTTTTCTATCCTTATTAAAAAGTGAAAGAACCATTGATCATGATCGGCTTGAACATTTGTATGGTTTCATTCTTCAAATTGGAAATTCAGATAAAGAAATAAGAGAAAAAATGGGTAAAGCCATCAAAGAACTTATGGCTTATCCAACATTTTGTCAAGAGCGTGAATACAATTTTATACTTCCACGATTATCAGTCTTTGCTCATGAATTTGGTAAGTTAAATGATGATGAATTAACACAAGTTCTAACGAAATATAAAATTTTGGAAGATGAAATTGCTTGCTCATTGCTTTATAGACTAGGGCATATTCCTGAAGGATATCACTCTGAGAAAGAATACGTTGAATATATCTCTTTGTTTGCAAAGAATCCTATTACTCCGTTGGATTCCTTTGATGTTGATCGACTTAATGTGCTTCTAGAAGATGGAGAGGACATCCCAAACCATTTATCTGATGTAATAGAATCTGTATTACTAAAAGGAGATTTATCTAGTGAACAACTGATTACATTATCATTAAAAGGTAATTTATCAATGTATTTTTCCATTTTAGTTGGGTTTTCAAGAAATTCTTCTCTTGAATTGAAAGATTTTGTAAGAGCTGAAGAAATAGGTAGCTTAAAGTATTTTGCGAGAGCAAAAACTCAAAAGCATAAAGCAGTCTTATTAAAAGTGAAACAAATCCTAATGTCAGATGGTGACTGGAAAAAGTCATACATAGAAGCCTTAATCACAGATATTACAAATCAAGCCAAATCGAAAGATGTAATTGATTTGTTCGTAGAATTGTTTATGCTAAATGCTAATTTTAACTCTAAATTATTACCTATTTTATATAATGCTTTACTTGATATCCCTTATAGATGTAATCTTCATCTTGTATACTCAATAAACGAATATGTTATTAGTCTCACAAGTGAGAAACAACAAGAGTTAATTGTACCATTAAGAAAGTTTTTAAAAGCAGTTAACAATTCAGCCAATGATAGGCATGAAAATGCCCTTGAATTGATGTCTTGGTCTTTATCACTTGTTCTAATATATCTTGAAGGCAAGGTAGATTATGATATAGAAACAGGTTTTCTGACAGGTTTGAAAAATATATTTACACAAAAAGGGAGAAATTATCCTATAGATAATCAAACTGATATTCAATTTGGAGGACGTGATTTATTTATTCACAGTAATCAAATCATAAAAAAAATTGATAGCAAACTCTTTAAGCAACTAATCTTAAGTGGAGCTAATAGTAATGTTCCTGAGATTAGTGCAGTATGTATGATATTTTCAGTATTTTCGGACAATTAATAGAAAAAAATAAGTGTATAAACCAAGACCTTAAATCTAAGTTTCTAAAAATTCAACCTAAAAGTAGTCCACCCAGTAGTAGTTTCCCAAGCTGGTGTACCTGAAGAAATATCTTCTCCTCCTGCATTGCTATTCATAGGCGAGAGATTTTTTTCATTTAGTAAATTTTTGACCGAAACTCCCCATTGAATCGTTTTGGTAATGTTCCATTGCGAAGAAAGATTTACAATAAATCCACCATCTGCAACCGTTCCGATAGGCGAATACCATTTGCTGTAATAAAGTGCATTGAGTCCGAAAGAAAGTTTTGAAATAGGAGTTAGAATAAAATTAGTACGAAAAACACTTTCTGGATAGGCTTTAAAATGCAAATCATCATCTTCTCCATCTGCTAAATACATACTATTTCCACCTTGTGCAATCTGTTTTTGCTCGTCTGTTGCTCCCAAAACTTTTACTAAAGAATGCGAAACAATTAGATTAAAAATATCATGAGAATAATTCATTGAAGTTTCCAAACCCACTTGATTAAAACTCCCCGGTGTATTTTTGAAATACCAAAACCCATTCCAATCGCCTGCTTTGTCCGTTCCAATTTCATCTAAAATAATGTTGTCAGGATTGCGATAAATTACACCTACATCAATTACGTTGGTTACACTATTATAAAAAGCGACAGCATTAAATTTTAGTTTTTTGGAAGGAAGAAAAGTAAACGAACCCTCAATACCATTTATTCTCTCTGGCAAAACAGTAGGAATATTTGTTTCTGTGGCATCTGTCGGAACTCCATCGTCATCAAAAACAGGAATTTCTGCACCATTTACACGTCCATAATTATCAGCTCGCAAAAAACCATCGCCATTATATCCACCTGTATAATGCAAACCTACTGCTCCTCTAAAACCTGTTTGATAGGAAAGACGAGTAATAAATTTTTCGGTTGGAGAATAAATAGCACCAATACGAGGCGAAACATTACTTCCCCAAAAAGGGTGACTATCATAACGAAAAGCTCCAAAAACCTCTAATTTGTCTGAAACACTATAATAATCTTCTGCAAAAATACTAAAAACGTTGATGTCTTTTCTAAAACCCATCGTCAGAACTTGATTTGCTGTAGTAGGGTCAAAAGCTCCAATTACATTTGCTATAAAATTATTATTCTCATTATTTGTTTTTCCCATCTGAAAAGTTCGTACTTCTGTTCCTACTGCTAATCTATTATTCGGAATCAACTCATTGAGTGTCAAAAGTAATTTTCCTCCAATTCGGTCTTCACGAGTTCCACCCATTGCTGTTCCGATAACCGAAAAAAGCGCAAAATTATCTTGTGCATAATTTACTTCTGCTTTTAGATTTGCGTGCTGACTCAAATTAAAATTATACGAACCTGTAAGCGTAGTTAGGGTTTGATTAAAAACATTTCTATCTCTATAAAAATTATACAAATCACGAATTTGGTCGGTATAAGTAGCTTCAATCTTGAAATTTTTATATTCAATATTTCCAGTCATCAAAACACTTTCAGCTTTACGAAGTCGCAGTCCAATGTCTTTTACTTGTCCACCAGCAAAACCTTGATTTCCTTGTTGGTTTGCCCAACCTAAATCTCTCAATTCTTGTCCATTATAACGACTTGTAGAAATATAAAAGTAACTTTTCAAATCTCCACTTCGCAGTTGAGCATCAATACTTCCATTCAAAGCTCCATCTAATCCAACTCCTGCTGTCATATTTGCTCTTGCAAGACCTTCTGTTTTTCCAAATTCTCCTTGTTTGGTTACAATATTAATTACCCCTAAAAGCGCACCCTGTCCTAAAGTAACCGAACCAGCACCACGAATTACTTCTACTCTTTTCGATATAATCATAATTTGTATTATTCAAAATGGCATCAGCAGCGACCCCAAAAAAACTCTGTATTTACATTGTGTCCATTGATAAGCAACATTACTTTTGAGTTGTTATCAGGAGCAAGTCCACGAAAACCCATAATCATATCATCTTGATCTTCAACAAGAAAAAACCCTGGAACAAAAAGTGTCAAAGCCTCTGCAAGTGTACGTGCCGAACTAAGTTGAAGCTGTTGGCGAGTAATTGTCGTTACGGCAGCAGGCTGTTTGTTTTCATCTGTGGAAATATTTGAAGCGACACTAATAGCTGTTTCGGTTTGCTCGTTTTCGGTAAGTTCTTCTAATGAAAACTTGTAAAGTTCGTTTTGAAGTGAATCTATTTGAGCAAAAGCAGGAAAGGATAGAAGTAAAAAAAGGAAAGTAGAAAGTAGATATTTTTTCATAATTGTCTTAATTTTGCAATATTGCCATTTTATAAAATAATTCGTAAAAGTAGTAGTTTCCTAATTTGATTTAATTAAGTTAGTTAAATTTATTTACAATTAAAATATTTTTCTCAAATTGCTTTAAAATTTTATTCAATCTTTATAATATTCGGTTTATGAAAGTCTATTCTCCCTTTTTATTCCTTATTAGTTTTGCTTTTTTATTGAGTTTTGGAAACTGTTTTGGGCAGAAAATAAAGTATGGAATAAGTAATAAACAACACGCTGATTATAGAAGTATTATTGATAAAATTTTGAAAGAAAAAAATCTGAACCTAACTATCGGAATTGCAGTAGTAGATTTAAAATATCAAGATAATTATCCAGAAGGGTTTTATCATTTTTATTCAAATTCCAAAAAACAGGATAGTGTAAAATATGAAAGTCAAATAGAATTTCCCACATTAAGTGTTTACAAATTTCATTTGGCTCTAGCCATTTTAAAAGAAGTTGATAAAGGAAAATTTGATTTGAATGATGAACTATGTATTACAAAAGAGGACTTATTAGAAGAAACCTATTCGCCTTTGAGAGATGATTTGAAGAAACAATACGCAGAAGAGTATGAAAAAAAAACAGGTTTTTCGATAAAATTAAGTGAATTACTATCTTATATGGTTTCGAAAAGTGATAATAATGCGTGTGATATTCTGTTTCGTCTTTTGGGAGAAAAAAATTATAAAAATGAAAAAATAAGTAAAAAAAGTAAATCTAAAAATCAACTTTCAGAAGCTCAAATCATAGAAAACAGAAAAAAATGTACTCAAAAAGGAGTAGAAAAAACAAATAAATTTATTCAAAAATTAGGCTTAAAAAACACAATTATTACAGCAAGTGAGGAAAAAATGCACGAAAGTTTTGATAATCAATATCTAAATACTACTACTCCAGTTGATGCTGTTCTTTTGTTGAAACATTTTTATCAAGGGAAAATACTTGAGGAAAAAACAAAAGATTTTTTATGGAAATTATTGGTTGAAACGCAAACAGGAAACAATAAACTAAAAGCAGGATTACAAAAAAAAGAAACCATTATTTTAGGACACAAAACAGGAAGTTCGTTTCGAAAAGAACCAATAGAAGGAGAAGAATTTGGATTGAAGGCAGCCGAAAATGATATTGGAATAGTCGTTACTCCAAAAAATAGTTATGCAATAGCTGTTTTTATCAAAAATTCGACAGAAAGTAATGATGTAAATAATACACTTATAGCTGAATTATCAAAACTGATTTTTGATTATTTAGATTAAAATAAAACCCACGAATTTATTCGTGGGTAATAGTCGGTCGTTGATATTTCAATGAAAATGCACAATATGTTTAGGAAAAGGCAAGCCATTTTCCCTACAAATAAAAATTTATTTTACCCCAATAACTGATTTGCCAAACTTTCAATATTCATTCCTCCCATTTTTCCAGAAGACATAATCAAAAGGTTATTTTCTTTCCAATTTTGAGCCACCAAAAAAGACTCTAGCTCATCAACTGTTGTAAAAACTTCTAAATCTTGTTTGTTAAAAGCATCTTTCAAATCTTGTTTCGAAATGGCTGGTAATCCTTTCGCTTCTACATATTTAGGATTGTAATAAACGATTGCCGTGTCTGCTGATTTGGCTGTATTTGCATATTCCTGAATAAAATCTTTGTTCAAACTACTGAACGTATGCAGTTCCATGCAAGCTGTCAAACGCTGTTTTGGATATTGCTTTTTTACTGCTTTCATCGTCGCTTCTACCTTTGAAGGCGAATGAGCAAAATCTTTAAAAACGTGCATGTGTTCATTTTCTCCTACCAATTCCATACGCTTCGCAGCTCCTCTAAACGACATCATGGCATCGTAAAACTGACTTTCTCTTATTCCTAATCTTCTACAAACAATCTTTGCAGCATTCAGATTTGACATATTATGCTCTCCAAAAACAGACACTTCCATTTGTCCTAATTCTGTTTTCAAAAATGTTTTTCCTTCCTGTACGCTTGATGGGTGAGTTGTGTAAGGCAACAAAATAGTATCAAAATGTATTTTGTCATTATCTTCTACAATTTCTTTTACTAGTTTGTCTTCTTCATTATAAATAAATGCACCTGCTTTTACTGACTGTTCGGCAAACAAACGAAATTGATTTTTATAGCCTTCAAAATTAGGATAAACATTGGCATGATCCCAAGCAATCCCACTCAAAACACCGATATGATGATGGTAATGCAAAAATTTAGGTGTTTCATCTAATGGCGAAGTCTGGTATTCATCGCCTTCGATAATAATAATTGGAGCATCTGAAAGCTGAACAGTCGTATCAAATCCTTCTACATAAGCACCAATTAGATAATCAAAATGATAACTTTGAAGTCTTAATGTGTGCATAATCATTGCCGTAATCGTAGATTTTCCATGACTTCCTCCAATCACTACACGTTCTTTATTTTCAGAAAGCGAATAAATATATTCTGGATACGAATAAATTTTAATTCCTAATTCTTGCGCCTTCAAAAGTTCTGGATTGTCTGCCTTTGCATGCATTCCCAACACTATTTTATCCAAATCAGAAGTAATTTTTTCTGGAAACCAACCTGCATTTTGAGGAAGCAAACCATTTTCTTTCAAACGGCTTTCAGATGGGTCGTACCACGCATCGTCCGAACCTGTAACGGTATTTCCATTTTGTTTTTCTCTGATAGCGATATTGTGCATAACGCTTCCTCCGATTCCGATAAAATGTATGTTCATTTTCTTATTCTAATTTTATAATAAAAAATACAAATTCAACCTAAATTAATGTAATTTTTTCTGCTGAATGATTTTGATATAGGCAAATATACGTTATTTCGTAAAATGTTTTAGGTAGAATTATGATTTGATTGTAAAAAGTAGAGATAAAAAAATAATTTTTTCTTCCGTTTTTTAGTTGCCTTCAAAAAAAGCCTTTATCTTTGAATTGTACTTTACATGTCGCTCGTGGGACACGAGCAACGATAAGGAAATAAAAAAGTATTTTTCATTTTTACTGCATTCTCTACTATCTATTATCTCCGTTGCTTGTGTCCTCACGAGCGACATAAAAACACTCAAAAATGCTCAACGAAACCTTTCAAATGACAGCCCAAACAATGTTTGGATTAGACGAAATTTTATTTCAAGAAATCAAAGATTTAGGAGCAAAAAATGTCCAACTAAACAATCGTGCTGTTACTTTTGAAGGCGATTTGAAGATGATGTATAAAGCTAATCTATGTCTTCGAACGGCTCTGCGTGTACTTATTCCGATTGCAGAATTTAGAGTAAAAGATGAACATGAGCTTTACGACAAAATTAAGGAAATTGAATGGGAAAAGTATTTATCTGTTGAAGAAACGTTGGCGATTAATTGTACATTAAGCACAAATATTTTTACACATTCTCGTTATATTGAACAAAAAACGAAAGATGCCATTGTAGATAAATTTAGAGAAAAATACGACAAACGTCCGTCGGTAGATATATTAGATCCAGATTTGAGAATCCAATTGTATATTAAGGATAATCTTTGTATGGTAATGTTAAATAGTTCTGGCGACCCACTTTATAAGCGTGGTTATAGAGATAAAACGAATATTGCACCGATGAATGAAGTTTTGGCAGCAGGACTAATTTTGCTTTCAAAATGGGATAAAAAAAGTGATTTTGTAGATCCAATGTGTGGTTCGGCAACGCTTTCGATTGAAGCTGCACTGATGGCAGCCAATATTCCAGCAGGTTCTTTTCGTCCTCTTTTTGGTTTTGAGAAATGGTCAAATTTTGATGCTGATTTGTGGGAAGAGGTTTTTGATGAGGAAATGGAAAAAGTAAATACCGAAGCAATGCCTTATATTCTAGCAGGAGAAATTTCGAAGAATGTAGCTCGTAAAGCAGCAACAAACATCGCAGAAGCAAATCTAAAAAAACACATTATGTTGAAAGATATTTCTTTTCATGATTTGATGCCACCAGACAAAACAGAACAAGAAATAGAAAAGGAAAGAATGGAATTAGAACAACAACAACGAGAGGAAAAGGAAAATAATGGAAAGAAAAAATCGTGGTTCAAAACACGAAAAGCAGACCGAGGAATAATTATTATAAATCCTCCGTATGGCGAACGAATGGACAAAGACGAAGATATAAATGCTTTTTATGCAGAAATTGGAGATACGCTCAAACAAAATTGGGCAGGTTATACAGCGTGGATTATTACTTCAAATATGGATGCTGCAAAACATATCGGACTTTCGGCAAAACCAAAATTGAAAGTTTTTAATGGTTCTTTAGAATGCCGTTTTATGCGTTTTGAGATTTATGAGGGAAGTAGAAAACAAGATAAAATAGATTTTTACAAAGACAAACAGTAAATTAATGCCAATTATAAAAATTATTACATTTATTGAAAGCACTTTAGAAATCGTTTTTGATTTATCAAGAAGTATAGATTTACATAAAATTTCTACTCAAAAAACGAATGAAGAAGCCATTGCAGGCGTAACAACTGGACTAATAAATTTGAATGAATCAGTAACATGGCGAGCAAAACATTTTGGGTTGTATCAAAAACTAACTTCAAGAATTACTACTTTTGATAGACCAAATTCTTTTACAGACGAAATGGTAAAAGGAGCTTTCAAATCGTTCAAACATCAACATCTTTTCAAAGAAACAGAAGATGGAATTGAAATGACAGATATTTTTGATTATCAATCGCCTTTTGGAATTTTTGGAAAACTAGCTGATAGTCTTTTTTTGGAAAGTTATATGAGGAATTTGTTAGAGGAGAGAAACCAAATTATCAAAGAATTTGCAGAAACGGATAAATGGAAATTTGTTTTGGAGGAATCTGACTAGCTTTTATAGTTTTCTGTTAATTTACCTTCTTTAGTATGTACACCTATTCTTTGCAAAAATTTCTGAGCTTTTTGAGGTGTAGAAACTTCTTTTTCAATCCATTTTTTTACTTCATTAGCCAAATCTGCTTTTGAAGGTGGTGTTTTGTAATTTCTGTTTTGCATTTTATATAATGGTAAAGTTTAAAATTATTTGTCATTCTTAATTAGAACGTAATACCATAAAAATTAGTTTTTTACTTCTAGTTTATTTACACAAAAAATAAAACCCACGATTTTAATCGTGGGCTTATTCAATATTATTTCTCCACAGACTAAAAAGTCTGTGATACATTTTTAAACTACTTGCAATTCATTTCTCATCAGCGTTGCCGTTCTTTCAGGTCCAAAAGAAACAAGCGTAATTGGTGCGCCTACATTTTCTTCTATAAAATCAATATAGGTTTGTAGATTTTTAGGTAATTTATCAAACGAAGTAATTCCTTCTGCTATATCTTCCCAACCTTTAAAAGTCTTATAAATCGGTTCTATTTTTTGAGTTACAATATCGTGAGGAAGTCTGTCGCTGATTGTTCCGTCTTCTAATTTGTAATGCGTACACACTTTTATTTCGTCAAAAGGAGTAAGAACATCAGTTTTCATCATAAAAAGCTGCGTAACTCCATTTATCATAACGGCATAATTCAGAGCAGGCAAATCTAACCAACCACAACGGCGAGGTCTTCCTGTTGTCGCTCCAAACTCACTTCCAAATTTTCGAAGTGCTTCTCCAGTTTCGTCTTCTAATTCAGTTGGAAAATGACCACTTCCTACTCGTGTGCAGTACGCTTTAAATATTCCAAAAACTTCTTTTATTTTGCTCGGAGCCACTCCCAAACCCGTACACGCACCAGCAGCAACCGTATTTGAGCTTGTTACGAAAGGATAAGAGCCAAAATCAATATCTAAAAGTGTTCCCTGTGCGCCTTCTGCTAATACTTTTTTGTTTGCTTTAATGGCATCGTCAATAAAATATTCGCTTTCAATCATCTTGAACTGCTTCAAAAACTCAATTGCTTCAAAGAAAGTTTGTTCAATTTGAGGAAAATCAGCAGGTAAAATATGTTCAGCAGAATGATTTTTTACTAATGACTCATCGTTTAAATCAATCAATCTTTCCAAATGTTTTGTTTTGATAGCCTGATAACGCTCTTTGAAATTTGGATAAAGAACATCTCCCAAACGAAGACCAGAACGACCAATTTTGTCTTGATAAGTCGGACTAATTCCTTTTAGAGTAGAACCAATTTTGTCATTTCCTTTTGCTTTTTCTTGTGCAGCATCTAAGATTCTGTGTGTAGGAAGAATAAGCTGTGCTTTTTTGGAGAAGAATAATGATTTTTTTACATCAACATTTAGTTTTTGCAAATCTTCAATTTCTCGTTTTAATATTACGGCATCTAAAACAACACCATTTCCAACTACATTTTGAATTGTAGGACGAAAAATACCAGACGGAATTTGATGCAAAACATGTTTTAATCCATCAAAAAAAAGTGTGTGTCCAGCATTTGGACCTCCTTGAAAGCGAGCGACAACATCGTATTTGGGAGCTAAAAAATCGACAATTTTTCCTTTGCCTTCATCGCCCCATTGTAAGCCGAGTAGAATATCCATTTTGTTTTTTTATGATTGAATGGTAGAAATTGCTCATTTGATAAGTCCAATTGCTACATTTAATTTAATAATTAAAATAGAAACAAAAAATTACATTAAAAAACTCTTTTACAGTAAAGCAAAAGAGTTCTTTTTTTGATTAATCAAATAATTTGATAGCTTCTTCTTCTGTTTGTGCAACCGAAAAAATATTATTCAGTTTTGTAATAACAAGTAGTTTTTTGGCTTGATCAGATGGTTTGAGAAGCACCAAATCTCCACCTGCATTTCTGAAACGAGTAAGCAAACGAATCAGAAAGCTAAGACCTGTACTGTTCATATAACCTACTTTGGCAATATCAATAACACAAGAAGTGATTTTTGCTTCAATTTGGTCTTTGACAACTTCTAGTACTTCTTTTTCTTTGTTTGCGCCTAACAAATCGCCATCTAATTCTAATAAAAGAATATTTCCTTTAAGCTCGTGTTTAAAATCCATTTTTTATAATTGTTGATTAGTAATTTAATTATAATGATAAATTGCAAATAATTCGAATAAGAGTAATGAATAAATCAACTAATCAAACTTGCATTTGTTAATTAATAATTTAGTTTCTAGTATCAATATGAATAACATTTTGCAAATTCCGTATATGAACCTGTTTTTTTTTGCAAAATAATAACTTGCTTTTTCCATAAAATAGAGTTTGCAAACCCTATTTTATGGAAAAAAGACGACTGCACAGAACAAAATAATGTTACTCATAATGTAGTATCAATCATTTGCACTCATTTTTTTCTCTTCTTTATCTTTGTGATTTTTTTGTTGCTTTTGGTCGTTTTCATACTGTACTTTAGCTTGACAATCTGCACAAACACCATACAAATTCAAGGAATGGTGCATTACTTTAAAATTCAAAAGTTCGCCTACCATAGTTTGAATGTTATGAATACGAGGATCACAAAATTCAATTACCTTATGACAATCTGTACAAATTAGATGGTCGTGCTGACGGTAGCCATAACATTTTTCGTACTGCGCCATATTTTTTCCAAACTGGTGCTTACTTACCAAATCACAATCGACGAGCAAATCTAAGGTATTATAAACTGTCGCACGGCTGACTCTATAATTCTTATTTTTCATACTAATATAGAGCGATTCTACATCAAAATGTCCTCCTCGTGTATAAATTTCTTCTAAAATGGCAAAACGTTCAGGCGTTTTACGTAGAGATTTATTTTCTAAGTAAGCTGTAAATATTTTCTTTACTTCGCTATAAATTTCTTCGTTTAATGGCATAATGTATAATTGTCTTAATGATTAATTGTAAAAGTTAGTCTATTTTAGTTTATTATACTATCAAAATATACTTTTAATGTTCCTTTAATTCGCCATTGCTCTATCTTTAGCTTATTGTGAACTTACTTTGCTATTTATTTTATACAAATATAAAAAAAATAAGGCAAAATTTGGTGTAGAAAGTTTGTAAAATCAATTTAGCACAAAGTTTATAAACAAGCTATGGATTTTTTGGTTTTTAAGATAATTCAAAATTCATTAAAAAAATTAGCTATGAAAAAGTTTGATTATTCACTCAATTATAAAGAATTAGATTTACGCAAAAATCCAGAAATCTATGCAGTCGGAAAAGGAGAACAAGGTGTTTTGCTTGTTGAACCTTATAAATCCGAAATTTTACCTCATTGGAGATTCAAAAATCCAGAAATAGCGACAGAATCTTCTGAAAAAATTTACGAGTTATTTTTAGAATATCTAAAGAAAAAGGATTTCGTAGGTGCAGACATGGCACGCAAGTTTTTACAAATGGGTTACACTCGCTCACGAAGATATGCAAATTACAAAGGAGGTAAAAAATACAAAGGCGCAGTTCCAGACGACAAAAAAGGACAAAGTGGTTCGCACGGAAGACCACAATTAGACCGACAAGAAGAAGACCCAATCAAAGCAGAATCAGCACGAATATTTAAAGTAAAATGGTTTTTGGCAAAGGATAATGAGGAGTATTTGAAGCAAAAGGAAGAGTTTCAAGAAAAATATCCTTAAATAAATTTAGAGTTCTGAATTTAGAAGTTAGAATTCTGAAGGTAGAAGAATATACTTAATTACATATAAAGATTATCGGTTACTTCCATAACCATATAAATCAAAAACAATAATTGAAGCGACCAAAAAAATGTTCTAAACCAATTTCTTGAAACTAACTTCTTCATTATTTCCAAGTCATAACCTTTATTTTCATCACCTAATTTTCCGTGTAAAGGAACGAAAATCCAAGCTGTTAGAATCCAAAGTAGGATTGTAAAAAAAAGAGCAATAAACGAATATAAATAAAAATTACCCATCCTCATTACCATATTTTCACTTACTTGATTTGTAGTTAGAACACAATTTATTTCATATCCTTCCCAAACCAGCCAAAAAGATAAACCTAATTCTAAAAGCATCGGCAAAATTACTACTTTTCCAGTAAGCGTAGTATGTGCAAGATGAAACTGATGAAAATTTTGCTTTCCAACTTCTTTGAAAATAGGATAATGAACAATTTGTACAAACCAGATTAAGCCTACTAAGAAAGAAGTAACTATAATATTTGAAAAGAGAATTAAAGACATGGGAACTGGGAAGTAGAAAATGGGAAATTATTATGGAACAAAATTACTCTTTCAGTTTAAGCAACCAAAATTTATAAATTCTCATCTTAATTGTAAATTATTCCTTAAAAATTTACTTCTTAATTTTTCGTTTATGAGAATTGTTAAACTATTTTCTGTCTTTTTTATTTTGTTTATTGTTTCAAATTTATGTTCTACTTCTGTTTTTGCTCAACTAGATAAAGCTGCTTGCCAAGAGATTTTGGAAAGTTTGGATGTAAAAGAATTTAGACAAATATCCATTATTACTCATATTCTAACAACAGATTCTAGTGTACAAAAACCTGCTGTTTGTCTTGTTTCGCCTTTACTAGATTTTGTTTTTAAAGAAAGTTATGTAATTATTGAAAATAATAGAAACAAAACTACGCTTTACCTTCCTTATAACAGAATAAAATTTATCACAACATTAGAACCTGCACGCCTTTTTTCGAATGGAAAAACGATAGAAATTCATTTGATGGAGTAGGTTTTTTGCAAGAAAAAAGGATACAAAATTACTTATATCTTTTTCATAAAATAAATGAGAATAAACAATGATTTCTACTTTTCAAAATTTATAGTTTCTAAGATTTTATCAATTTCTTTTTCTTGTTCTTCTGTAGAATAGGAAACAACTATTGTTAATGCTGATCTATTCATAACTATTGCATAATATTTTTGATAAATTGTATATTCAGATTGCTTTTTTGAAGCATTCATAAAATAAAAGTCTTTACTAGAGAAAGTTTTCAAAGTAAATCCATCTTGCATAAAATCTAGTGCTGCCGAATTTGACCTACTTCTACGCACATAAGCTAAATAATCAGTTCCTCTATGTATATCAGGTGCATCTGTTACATCTTCTACAAAAACAGCAACATTGGGATTGTATTTTTCAGAGTTTTCTAATGGGTATTTAAAGCTCTGAAGCAAATAATCCATTCCAATATCAGAGTTTTCAACAATTTCTTTTTTGCTTGGATCTTTTTTTATTGTTTCTTCTTTCATTTTGGCAATCATACTATCTAATTGATGTTGATTCAATACTAACCAATCTTTAGGAATATCTATTTCAAAACCGAGTTTTGAGTTATAATATTTTCCATTTTTTATATTAAATCCTTCTATCCTTTCAACAGGCAATTCTTTTTCTTCCATTTTTGGACTTGGTTTACAACCACAAACAAAGAATATTAATACAATAAGTAAGGCAATGTATAATTTTGAGTTCATTTTTCTAATATTTTTTAATAGTTAATATTCACAATAATACACAATTTAATTTCTACTTTATCTACAACATAAAAAAACCATTCTATCCAAAAAAAAATGAATAAAACGGTTTTCTAATTTTTTATAAAAGAAGAAGGATTAATTGACAATTATCTAGCAAACTGATCTATCTGACTAGATTCTGCCAAAATAATAACGTGATTATTAAGTACTTCGATTACGCCACCACTAATTGTATAGAAAACTTCTTTACCTTCTTGAGTGCGTATTCTTACTTTTCCTTCTTGCAACGAACTTACAAGTGCAGCATGATTGTCCAATACTTCGAAAGAACCTTTGGCTTCCGAACCTGGTACTAAAACGCCTGTCGCTTGTCCTGAAAATACTTTATCGTCTGGAGTAATAATTTCCAAAAACATATTTATACCAATTTAGATTTTAGAATTTAGAAATTAGATTTCTGAAGTTTAATTAAATTCTAACTTCTAAAATCTAACTTCTAACTTTATTTTTAAGCGTTTGCTTCTTTAAGAAGTTTTTCGCCAGCTTCAATTACTTGTTCGATAGTTCCTTTAAGTAGGAATGCTTTTTCTGGAAATTGATCCAATTCTCCATCCATAATCATATTAAATCCACGAATTGTATCTTTAATATCAACTAATTGTCCTGGAAGACCTGTAAACTGCTCGGCTACGTGGAATGGCTGCGACAAGAAACGCTGAACACGTCTTGCACGAGTAACGACTAACTTATCTTCTTCAGAAAGTTCGTCCATACCCAAAATAGCAATAATATCTTGAAGTTCGTTATAACGTTGAAGCATAACTTTTACACGTTGTGCTGTGTCATAATGCTCATCGCCTACAATTTCTGCGCTCAAAATACGAGAAGTAGAATCCAACGGATCAACGGCAGGATAAATACCAAGTTCTGAAATTTTACGAGAAAGTACTGTTGTTGCATCCAAATGGGCAAAAGTTGTCGCTGGAGCTGGGTCAGTCAAATCATCTGCTGGTACATAAACGGCTTGTACAGACGTAATAGAACCACGCTTTGTAGAGGTAATTCGCTCTTGCATGACACCCATTTCACTTGCAAGTGTTGGTTGATAACCTACGGCAGAAGGCATACGACCCAAAAGAGCCGAAACTTCGGCACCTGCTTGTGTAAAACGGAAAATGTTGTCGATAAAGAAAAGAATATCACGTCCTTTTCCTTGTCCGTCGCCATCACGGTAATATTCTGCAAGTGTAAGACCAGACAAAGCAACTCTAGCTCTTGCTCCAGGAGGCTCATTCATTTGCCCAAAAACAAAAGTCGCTTTTGAGTCCGTCATTTTATTTTGATCTACCAAAGACAAATCCCAGCCACCTTTTTCCATAGAATGCAAGAATTCTTTACCATAATCTACAATACCAGATTCTAACATCTCACGAAGAAGGTCATTTCCTTCACGAGTACGCTCGCCAACACCTGCAAATACAGAAAGACCAGCATACGCCTTTGCAATATTGTTGATAAGCTCCTGAATAAGAACTGTTTTACCTACACCAGCACCACCAAAAAGACCAATCTTACCACCTTTTGAATACGGCTCTAAAAGGTCAATTACTTTAATACCTGTAAAAAGTACTTCCGTTGAAGTAGAGAGGTTTTCAAAAGCAGGAGGATCTCTGTGAATAGGCATTCTTTGTTCGCCTTTTGGTTGAGGGATACCATCGATAGCTTCTCCAACTACATTAAACAAACGTCCTTTAATATCTTCTCCAATAGGCATCGAAATCGGCTTGCCTGTATTTGTAACTACCATTCCACGTCTAAGCCCTTCTGTACCTTCCATAGAGATTGTACGTACACGGTCTTGACCCAAATGCTGCTGACATTCCAAGACGACAAGTGTACCGTCTTCTTTTGTTACTTGAAGAGCATCTAAGATATGAGGTAAAGTACCATCTACGAAACTCACGTCCACTACGGGACCAATTACTTGTACGATTTTGCCTGTTGTTGCCATATTTAATATAATTACAAATTAGCAATTACGGAATTTAGTAATCGCAATTCATTCGTTTATGATAATTTGAATTTGATTCTTTGTTAATAGCCGAATATAAAACAGAATAAATTGTTCCTCTGTGTTTGCAGCATTTTAATATACCTGCAAAAGTAGTATTTATTATTCGTATCTCAAAAGATTTGAGTAAAAAATAGTAAATTGAATAGCTATTTAATGTAGAAAGGGTCGTCTTACTCCACATCATCTAAGGCAAGATAAGTAAAACTTTGATTTACTAGCTGATAAGCAATTTCGCCAAATGTAGCTGCTCCTGTAAAACCTGTTGTTTGTTGGTCTAATTCGCCATTTACATAGTTTTGTATGCAGTTGCAATTATAAATCATATTCTTTTCTGTTTCCTCCAACTCCTTCATTTTCTGTTTAAATACTTTTGGATAATCTGGAATTTTGAAAGATAAATGATAGTTGTAAACATCAAACATAGGTCCGTACAAAACTACTTCTCGTTTTTCTTTATCTATATTTTGTATGCCTACATTAACAATTTTGTCGCCATAATCACACGTAATTGGAAAACGAGTATCGTAATTAGTACGAATAAAATAATCGGCTAAATTATCTTTTTCTCCATCAATAGTGCAATCAGTTACCCTAAATGTATCCTCTTCTACCCTAATTGTACACGAAGTATCAGGTACAAAACAGTTTACAATCTCTACTCTTGCCTTTTTATTACTTGGTAATTCAGCATGTAACATAACTGCATTTTCATTGTATGATTCTCCCAACAAACCATTATAGACTTTTGAAACTTGATTTTCATCAAACTCATCCAAATCATCTCCTGCAATAAGTCCAGTAAGTGGATTTTTGTAAAGGTCTGTATAAATAGGAGCTTCCAAAGCAAACGAAAGGTGAATAGGAGTAAGAGCAGGCATAACAATAAAATTAAAACCGTTTTCAAACGAATTACTAACAAAATTGTAAAGTTCGTATTCTTTATAAGTTATAATTTTGAAATTGCTTATTATTTCTGTAAAATCACTTACAATTAGTTTTGTAGTATCTTTTTTACCTTTTTCTCCTTCAAAATAAAAATAAGGAATAGTAGCTGCTACCCAGTTTCCTTTCGGTAATTGTTGCAGCAAGGTATCATCGGCAGAAATAACTAATACTTTATTTTCTTCTATAAGCGTAATAGTTTCCTGTAATGTCAAAAATTGATTTTTCATTGTTTGCTATTTTAATTATATGGAAGACAAATAAAGTAAATTTAGTGTTGTTTTGCAAATGAAATTTAATCTTATTATAAGCAAATGAGAACAAAAATTATAAAGAAAAAAGGAACTAAAATTCCCAAAAACAGAAAAAATATTCCCACTTTTCCAACAGTTTTAAAAGCTATTGATTTTCTTATCGTAAAATAGGAAATAATGACAAGTATGATTCCGAACAAAGTTCGTTTTCCTATGTAACCTCCACTCATGGAAGGTTGTATATCTCCTGCTTTTCCTAAGAGTTCTTTAAGACCTTCATACATTTGATACTCTACAGAAAATTGGAAAGCAAAAAATAAAACACCTAAAATAAGTACTAAACTATTGAAGAAAATATCTTTTTTCATTTTGTTGTAATGATTAGAAACTGTGATATATTTGAAAGTAGAAAAGCATTTTACTCAAAAAATAAATTTGAATAAAATGCTTTCTATCAAAACAGAAAATCAACGATTTTACTTTTCAGAATTATCGTTTGAAGTTTCTGCGCTTGCTTCTGCTTCTTTTGTAGCTTCCTCTGTTTTGCTTTCAACTTTTTCTTCTTTTTTCTCTTCCTTTTTTTCTTCTTTTGGAGGAGTAGTCAAGATTTTGAGTTGATTTTCTATTTCTGCAATTTCAGATTTTGCGTTGGCGATTTTTTCATTAAATTCCTCACGAAGTTTGTCAGCCGTTTTTGATTTTGCAAAAAACTCAATGTTGTTTTGCCACAAATTAATCTCGTTTTCCAAATCTGTGATTTTACGTTTGAGTTTGTTTTCACTTTGTTTGAAATCGCCAGCCATTTTAGGGTTTTTCTTGATGGCTTTCGCTTGCGTTTTGAAGTGGAATTTTTGCGCTTCTTCACTACTCAATTCCGAATTTTTCATAAACATTTTGTTTACATCATCAAAACGGTCTTGAATTTTGCGAATATCTTTACGTGGAACAAATCCAATTTCATGAAACTTCAAGTTTAACTCTTGTAATTTTTGTGTATCGTTCAACTTTGTTTTTGCAAGTTCTTCTATTTGATTACAAATTTCTACTTTTTGTTTCATATTTTCCTCTTGTGCAGCATCTTGTTCTTTATAACGATTACGACGACGGTCGAAGAAATGGTCGCCAGCTTGTTTGAACTGCTGATACACTACTTCACGCTGTTTTTCTGGAACGTGTCCGATTTCTCTCCATTCGCTTTGCAAAGCCTTTAATTTGTTGGCAGCCGTATCCCATTCTGTACTGTCTTTTAGTTCTTCGGCTTGCTTGATAAGCTCTTGTTTTTTGGCTAAATTTTCATCTCTAGCTGCATCTAATTTCTCAAAGAATTTGGATTTGTTATTAAAGAACGTCTTGAAATTATCCCAAAACTGTTTGTTCAAACTTTTAGCTACTTCACGAGGAGCAGGGCCAATAGAATCCCATTGTTTTTGAAGGTCAACAAGTTCTTGTGTTTTGTTGTTCCAATCTCTAATTCTGTCGGTATCAAAACTTACAAACTCCTCCACTTTCAAGCAAAGGTCTTGTTTTAGCTTCATGTTTTCATTTAGCTGTGCTTTGAATTTTTCTGCGTACTCTCTACGAGCATCATAAATTTTGTCAGATGCAAGCCTAAAACGCTCCCAAAGCTCTTCTCTATCTGCTCTCGGAACAGAACCAATACGCTTATATTCTTGGTGCAAACGGTTGAGTTCATCTACTGCATCATTGATTTTGTCATAATTCAAAAGCTCTTCAGCACGAACTACAATCGCCTTTTTAGCTTCCAAATTACGCTCTCTATCTAAAGCTAAAAGCTCACGTTCTTGTGATTTCTGATTGTAGAAAAGGTCTAATAACGCCTTATAATTTCTATAAATTTCATCAGCTTCTTGCATCGGAACATAGCCCGTATTCTTAAACTCTGATTGAATTGATTTTACTCTGTCAAACTCTCCTTTTCTTGAAAGTTCACTTGGTTTTGATGTATCGGTAAGCGAACGAAGCTCATCGATAATCGCCTGTTTTTTCTTTAAATTAGCTTGTTTTTCGCCTTCTAATTTTGAATAATGATTGCGCTTTGCTTCTTTTATGGTCTTGAAGTTTTCGTAAAACATTCCTGTCATGGCATCTTGTTGGAATGAAAAACCTTCTTTTTCTTCTGCACTTGTAGCCTGCTCATCGTATTTTTGACGTGCTTCTTTGCGCTCTGTTTCGTTGAAAACGTCTATAAATTCTCTTATCTTTGAGATTTGGTCGTCTAGATAACGAAAGTTAATTCTTTTTTCTGCTGTCGTTGCTTCGGCTGCAAGCATAGCACTTTTAGAAACGAGTTCTTCTTTTGACAGAGTAGAATAGTCTTCTTGTGGAAGTTCTTGTTCTTGATTCTGATTTTGCTTTTTCTCTTTTTCCGAATTTTCGCTTTCTGTATCGTCGGTTTTTTCGTCGTCAGAAGCGTTTGTTTCTTCGCTGTCTTTTTTGATAGCTTCCAAATCTTCCTGACTTACTTCTTCATCAGCTTCTTCTGCTGATTCGTCTTTCAAGTCTGGCTTTTCTGTTGATTCTTTTTGCTCGGCAGCTTCCATGTTACTTTCAGCTTCTTGGACAATCTGCTTAGAAATTGCATTATCCATACTTACGCTTGCCTCGCTTCCTACTTCAATGTTTTTGGTATTGTCTTCAATTTCTTCCAATTTTTCCACACGATTTTCTGTGTTTTGAGTAGTTTGGTTCTGTTCGTTTGCGCTGGTGTCTGTGTTGGCTTCTTCGTTTCTGTTGTCGTTTTCTTCGTTCATGTCGTTCGTGATAATAGGTACAAGATAAAAATCAGCAAATAATTAATAAGCTATTGTTTTTACTTTTTTAACCGTCGTTGAGGCGTTGCCGTCAACGAGGATTTTGGTAAGAAACAATATACGTAAGGCAGTTTTTCATTATATAAACTTACCATTTCTAAAAAAAAAAAAATTAGAAAGTATAAGCTACGAAACAAAGTTAGAAAAATAATTCAGAAATTAGGGGTTTATAAACCTACAAAATATCATTTTTCAATTTTTGTTTTTATATTAAAATGTATCTTTGAAAAACGATACTCTATTTAGCTCAAAACCTACTAATTTTCAAAATTTGAAATTAAAAGAATTCAAACCAGCTCAATCTCTCAATCAAGCTTACAGAAAGGAACATGTAGAATTGAAAGAATTCGAACGGTTTGCCGATGCCTTACAAAAATTACTTGAGGAAACAGAAAAGCAAGGAGAAGAAAATACAAAGAATCTGATGGCAGATTTTTTGAAAGATGCCTATTACAAAAATATTCACGCCATAAATACAAAAGGAAAAATTGATGCCGTTATTTTTCATCGAACTACTCAAAAAAGTAATGTAGGCGTGATGATGGAAACGAAAAAACCAGAAAGTAAAGATTTTATCAATAAAGATAATTTCAATAAAAAATCGTTCCATCAACTTATCTATTATTATTTGATAGAACGAGTAGAAGAAAAAAATACAGAAATAAAGAATTTGATTATTACAGATGTTTACGAATGGTTTGTTTTTGATGAGAATGAATTTGATAGATTATTTTATCAAAACAAAGAATTACTAAAGAAATTTACTAGCTTTCAGAAAGAAGGAAAAAGTACAGAACATTTTTATAAAGAAATAGCACATTCCTTTGTTGAAAATTCAGAAGAAGAAATTAATTGTACCTATTTTAATTTAAAAAATTACCAAGAAGATATAAATAAATTTAGAAAAAATAATTATGTAATTGAAAACGAGAGAGAATTAGACGAAGAGTTAGACACCAAAAAGCTCATTCATTTATACAAAATTCTTTCTCCTGTTCATCTTCTCAAAAAACCTTTTGCTAATGATTCTAATTCACTAAACAAAGACTTTTATAACGAACTTTTGCATATTTTAGGATTAGAGGAAGTAAAACAGCAGAACAAAAAAATCATTGAACGAAAAAACAAAAAAGAAAGAGAAGCAGGTTCTTTTTTGGAAAACACCATTTCGAATATAGAAGATAGAAAGTTATCAGAACACGAAAAAATCGAAACTACTGCATTAAAACTTTCCATTACGTGGATAAATCGCATTCTTTTTCTCAAACTGTTGGAAGCACAATTATTGAACTATCACAAGAAAGAAAAAAAAGAAATTCGTCAAAAATTTAGATTTTTGAATAGTTTTACAATTAAAGATTTTGATGCGTTAAACAAACTATTTTTCAAAGTTTTGGCAGTCAAACGAGAGGAACGAACCAACGAATTTGATCATTTATCTGCTGTTCCTTACCTAAATAGTTCTCTTTTTGAGGTTACCGAATTAGAAAATACTACTATTTCTGTTAATTCTCTTTCTGACACATCAATGATTACTTTGTATTCCAAAACTATTTTGAAAGATGCAAATGGAAATCGTTGAACAGGAAAAGAAAATCCTCTAAATTATCTATTTGAATTTTTAGATGCGTATAATTTTAGTTCAGAAGGAACGGAGGAAATTAGAGAAGACAAAAAAATGCTTATTAGTGCTTCTGTTTTGGGACTTATTTTCGAAAAAATAAATGGATATAAAGACGGCTCTTTTTATACGCCAAGTTTTATAACAATGTATATGTGCCGTCAGACGTTAAGGCGAGCTATAGTTCAAAAATTTTCAGATGCGTATAGAATAGAACAAAAAAACGATTTCGAAAAATTTAGAGAGTTTGAGAATTTTGAAGCCTTGCAACAATTCTTGTTTGAGGACAGAAGTAAAGAAACACGTTTGAAAAATAATGCAATTTTTGATTCAATAAAAATCTGCGACCCTGCTGTTGGTTCTGGTCACTTTTTGGTTTCTGCATTGAACGAACTTATCGCAATAAAAGAAGATTTACGGATTTTAGCAGACTCAGAGGGAAACCGACTTTCAGTTTATACAAAAATTGAAAACGACGAACTTGTTATTTTAGAAAATGAAGAAACGATTTTTGAGTATCAAGTGGGAAACAAATACAGTCAGAATATACAAAAAACCATTTTTCATGAGAAGCAAAAACTAATAGAAAACTGTCTTTTTGGTGTCGATATCAATTCTAATTCTGTCAAAATATGCCAGTTGCGTCTTTGGATTGAACTTTTGAAGAATGCGTATTATATGGACGAAACAAATTATCAAGACCTTGAAACTTTTCCGAATATTGATATAAATATAAAAGTAGGCGATTCTTTGATAAGCAAATTTAATGTGGATGACAAGATGAATTTATTTGGAAATCGGTTGAGAGATTTGGTAAAAAAGCGAATTCCTGACTTCAAGAAACAAACAGAATTGTATAAATCGGTGCGAGATAGAAAGGCAAAATATCAAATTGAGAAGAAGCTAAAAGAACATAGAACGTGGTTTGATAGTTTGAGGAGTCCAGAAGACAAAGAATATATTGAACTTAAAACATTGGAGAATAATTTTACCACCTATGGATTGAGTCCTTTTGCAGAACAAACTATTTTAGATAAAATGTTGGAAGATGTCAAGGCTGCACAAAAAAAATACGATAAAAAAATGGAAATTTATGATAATTCTTTCGAATGGCGTTTTGAATTTCCAGAAGTTTTGGATGATGCTGGTAATTTTGTTGGTTTTGATGCAATTATTGGAAATCCTCCTTATATTGATATCAAAGCATTAGACAAAAAAACAGTAATTTATTTATTTGAAAATTATAAAACGGCTAGTAATCGTATCAATTTGTATTCCTTTTTTATAGAGAGAAGTTTGGAAATTATGACTAAAAATGGAACAAGTTCTTTGATTGTTCCTAATTCGCTATTGGTAAATTCTTCGTATTCCAAAATTAGAGAATTGATTATCGATGACTTACTTTTACCTATAAAGTTACCAGACGGAGTTTTTGAGGAAGCAAGTGTAGAAACTATCATTTATTCATTACAAAAAAATACTAATTCAGATAATTGTACTTTAATAAAATACCAAAGAGAAGAAGTTTTGGAAGAAATAAATCATTCAACTCGTTCAACTCATTCATCAGTAGAACAAAAAAATAAAGCGTTTTGGAAACAAGATGAAAATAAGCGTTTCAATATCTATTTGAGTAACGATTTGCAATCTATTTTTTCAAAACTAGAAAAGCAAAATTCAAAACTCGCTGATATGTGTGATTTTTCATTAGGAATTACTCCCTACGACAAATACAAAGGGCATACAGAGGAACAAATACAAAAAAAGGTTTTTCATTCTACCAAAAAAGCAAGCAAAAATTACAAGCCTTTGATAGCAGGAAAAAATATTCAACCTTATTTTATAGACGAAAAAACAAGTGAATATATAAAATATGGCGATTGGTTGGGAGCAAAACGAGAAGAACGTTTTTTTACAGAAGATAGAGTTTTGGTAAGGCAAATTGCATCATCAAAACCTCCACGAATTTTTGCTAGTTGCACCGAAAAACCTCTTTATTTTACACAAATTGCCTTTGCTTTAATTTGTAAAACTGAAAAGTACAATTCCAAAATCATAACAGCTTTGCTTAATTCTAAACTTCTAAATACTATTCACAGGTATTTGTATTTAGACATAGAAAAAGAAGTTTTTCAAAAAGTACTGATTGCAAATTGTAAGTTATTACCTATTCCAGAAAATCCAAATCAAGAAATAATCCTTCAATTAGAACAAAAAGTAGAACAAATTTTAGCCATAAAAAAAGAAAATCAAACAGTTTCTACAACAGAGTTAGAAAACGAAATTGACAAACTCGTTTACTCTCTATATGGACTTGATGAAAAAGAAATAAACGTTATTGAAGGTGGATTGATTTGAGGAAGTTAGAAAAATCAAATTAAATCGGTGGGTGTTTTTGGGGGTTTATTTAGTTTGAAATAACGAACCCAAATGTAAATCACTATTAGTATTTTGTATAGACAATAGGTTAATAAAACTTTATTAAAAGAAATTTCCAGAGAACTATTCTTTGTATATTCAACCAATTGTAATAAATTAAGATATGAAAGAACAAATAAAAATAGCTTATCACAAAGAGTTAGAGGAAATACAAAAAAAGATACAAAAAACAGAAAAAGTATATCACTTAAATGAATTATTGCAAGGTTCAAATTGGCTTTTTATTAATCCATATAATTTTGGTTATGAAATAATTGAATTAGAGAAATTAGTAGAAGAAAAGACTATAGACGAGAACAAAGTATTTGAAATTTATGCTAGATCTTTTTTTGATTTAAGAACCACAAGTGCCTTTGTAGAAGGATTTTATAAAAAACGTCCTCATATAAAAGATTTTATATATCTAATTGACCAATCTGTAATATTGGCTTTACAAAAAGATTTTGCAGGAGCAATAATAATTTTAATCCCTGTCATTGAAGGTTCTATTAGAAAATATTTAGTCAGTAAAGGGAAAAATCCTAAAAAAATAATTAATATCGAAGAGCTAAAGAAGATTAAATTTTATTTGTTAGCAGATTACGTTGAACTACAACTATCATTTTTAGAAAATAAATATTTTAATTTAAAAGAACAAGGACATTTTTTTGATAAAAATCACATAAAGAAAATTACGAATAAACATAAAGAGTACTTTGGGCTTTGGATAGACCAATTTCTAAACTACTTAGAAAATAATTTATATCTTGATACTAGAAAAGGAGAAGTTGTTGATAAATTAAACAGAAATATTATACTTCATGGATTTGAAACAGACATTAAGTACAGTTTTAGTAACTTTTTGCGAATATTTAATTGCTTAAATTTTATCAGTTGGATGTATGGAGAAGTAAACAAAGAATGTTTACCTTTCGCAGATGCAGAAGAGGAAGCAATAAACAAGAGGTTAATTCAATATACTAAAATACTAATAGTATCAGAATCGTTAACAGAAACTAAAAACAATATTTATGGGAATTTAGAAGATGCTGAAATAAATTATATTAGGTATATACCTTATCATTTTTCTAAACCACTATCTATTTTATCAAAAAAAATAGAAAAAATATTAAAAACAGTTGAAGGTTTCTTCAATTAATCTTTTAACCAAGTACAAAGAAAGTAGAGTTTCAAAAATGAAACTCTACTTTTTTAGAATATTTTATAAAAGGTCAAGATTTAATGAAAAAATTCTTTCACTTTATCAAAAAATGAACGGTCTTGTTTGTCTAAATCGGGTGCAAAATTATCCGAAACCTTTAAACGTTCCATTTCTTTGCGTTCGTCTTTAGAGAGTTTTTGAGGAATCCAAACATTTACATGAATAAGCTGATCGCCTGTTTCGTATGTATTATACGGACGAATTCCTTTTCCTCTAAGTCGTAATATTTTTCCTCCTTGTGTTCCTGCTTCAATCGGCACTTTTACGCTTCCATCAATCGTCGGAACTTCAACAGTTGTTCCCAAAACAGCATCTGGAAAACTGATACACAAATCATAATGTACATTTTTTCCTTCTCGTTTCAAGAATTTATGTTCTTCTTCTTCTATCAAAATCAATAAATCGCCTGCAACGCCTCCTCGTGGTGGATAATTTCCTTTTCCTGCCATCGAAAGCTGCATTCCGTCCTCAATTCCTGCTGGTAATTTTATTTCGGTTACTTCTTCTTTCATCTGAACACCTTCGCCACTACAAGACTGACAAGGCGCAGTAATAATCGTTCCCTGTCCATTACAAGAAGGACAAGCTGCCGTCGTTACCATTTGTCCTAACATGGTATTTGTCACTCGTCGCACCTGACCATTTCCGTTACATTGCTTACATGTCTGTTTGGAAGAAGCATCTTTCGCTCCCGAACCATCACATGTATCACAAGAAACCTGACGTTTTACTTTGATTTTTTTCTCTACACCGTTTGCTATTTCTTGAAGCGTAAGTTTGAGTTTGATACGAACAGAAGAACCCTTTTTCTGACGCTGCTGTCCTCCTCGTCCACCTCCAAAAATGTCATCAAAAGGAGAACCTCCTCCCTGACCACCAAAACCACCACCGAATATATCTCCAAAATGAGAGAAAATATCGTCGGCATTTTGGAAGCCACCACCTCCACCACCGTTCATTCCTTGATGTCCGAAACGGTCATATTTTGCTTTCTTGTCTGGATTTCCTAAAGCATCGTAGGCTTCAGCAGCTTCCTTAAATTTGTCTTCTGCTGCTGCATTTCCTGGATTTTTGTCTGGGTGGAATTTGATGGCTATCTTTTCGATAGGCTTTTTTTATTTCTTCTGTTGATGAATTGCGTGAAACACCCAACACTTCGTAATAATCTCTCTTGGTCATAACTAATAATTAATTTTTTCTAAATTCGGTAAAGTAGTATGTCAATGTTTTTTTGATTGTTTTTGATTAGTCAAAACGACAGTTGGAAACTGTCGGCTACTTTATGAGCCTACAACTACTTTAGCAAAACGAACTACTTTATCGTTAAGAAAATATCCTTTTTCTACTTGATCAACTATTTTACCTTTCATATCTTCCGAAGCTGGCGTTGTCGTAATTGCCTCATGAACGTCCGTATCTAATGGCTGACCGATAGGCGATTCCATTTCTTTAAGTCCTTGCTGCTCCAAAACAGAACGAAAACGTTTCTGTAAAATTCCGATAGCATCAAAAGCAATATCTGCCTTTTGGTCTTGGTCGTCTGTTTGATTTATAGAACCTTCGGCACGCTGAAAATCATCTAAAACAGGAATAAGTGCAGCCATTATTCTTTTGTTGGCGAGCTGTATAGTTTCAATTTTTTCTTTTGCAGTACGACGACGGTAGTTTTCAAATTCGGCTACTGTACGAATGTATTTATCCTTTAATTCTAAAAGATCAGCATGATAATTTGGTTCTTCTGTCGTATTCTCTGTTGAACTGTCAGTTTCTTCGTTTTGATTTTCATTCATTTCTGCCGAAGTGTCCGAAGTGGTTTCAGTATTGTGTTCTGAATTTATATTTTCGTCTGCTTTGTTGTTTATAGAATCGTTTTCAGAATGATTGTTAGTATTCATACTACGTAAATTTTGATTTTGATATTTTAGATTTGAATGTCTTTTTAATTTATATGTAAAATTGCTCGTTGTAACCTTTATAATGTGCTTATACCAAAAAAATTATTAATTCACTTCTACTTAAATAGTAAAAGAATAATTAACAGATATTGATTATTAATGTAAAAGCAAAACAATTTTATTCTAATTATGGTATCAAAAAGGCAATATATTTGCCAAACGTGCAGACTGTTTTTTTTGTGTCAGTTTGACAGAGTTTATATTTTTCTCTTCTAAAACTTTACTAAAGTTTAATTTTAATAATGTGTTAATTATTTGGCAATACTTCAAAAAAACCAAATAAAAGTTTGATTTTGGTTTGATTATTGAACATTTCTGTTTATATTGCGTTACAATCGCTTCCAAATAGAATCCAAATTAGAAAAAAGCAGTTTTTGATTTATCCTTAAATTAAAATTATAACCTTCTTTATAGTTTTATCTTAATTCAAAAAGACTTATTTTTAGTACGATTTCTAACGATATGAAGACTTTATAAAGACCTTCTCATTATTGTCTTTGACTTATTTTTTATTTGCTTGCCTTAACTTTTTATTTTAGATGAAAAAATCTTATTTGACTCTTACTTGCTTACTTTTCATCGTATTTTTTGTATCCTCTGCTTTTGTTTCTTCTCCTAACTCTTCTTTATTAGGAGGTGGCGAAGAAAAATTTATTCCAAAGACAGAAGTTGCTTCCAAACTTTTATCAAATGCTTGTTCTCGTAATCGTTCTTCAAATGCTTCTATTACGCACGTTATGATTCATTTTTGTAGCAATGCAGCGCAAAAACCAGAAAATCCGTATAATTTAAAAGATATTTTGAATGTATTCGAAACCTATAAAGTTTCGGCGCATTATATTATAGACAGAGAAGGAGTTATTCATCACTTAGTAAATGAAAATCGTGCAGCACATCACGCAGGAAGAGGACATTTATCTCACGAAGAACATCGCCACAACGATTTAAACGGACGTTCGATAGGAATTGAAATGATGGCAATCGGAACACAAGACGAAATGTCAAAATTTATTTCGACTTCTACCTACCAAAAAATAGCTAAAAAAGATGTTGGTTTTACAGAATTGCAATACAAATCACTCTCAAGACTTTTAAAAGATATTGAAAGTCGTCATACAGATATTAGCCACGACCGTAAACACGTAGTTGGACACGATGAATATGCGCCTTCACGTAGAAGTGATCCGGGGAGTTTGTTTGATTGGAAAAAAATTGGTCTTACGAATTAATATTTATTGTTGGTGTCGCTTCGCTAAAACACCAACAATGGCAACTATTTTAATCAAATAAGGCAAAAAATAAGAAAACAAAAAAATTCTACAAACTACGCAGCTACGCAGCTAAATTTCTATATTTCTAAATAAGATTATTTTCTAGAACTAATCTCAATCTTTCAAAATCTTCTCAATTTGAAAAAAGTGTCTGATTTCGTGATTGATGACAAAACGAAACGTATCTCCTAAGCTAAGTTTCATAATAGGAATAGTAAGCGTAATTTTGGTTTTGTTGATATTTACTTGTTTCGATTTTTCTAAAAGACGTACAAACTCGTTTTGGTCGCTGATAAAAGTATCTAAAACTTTTCTATCTACGCCACTATGAATTGGATTTTTGTCCTTAAAAGTATTCATTTTATTTCCAATTTTCAGAAAATGGTTTTCTGTTGGATTTCTACTTTTTGCTATCGTAATTACTCCTTTCTGAACAGGAAGCATAGCATTAGCTGCGTAATTTCCTATAAATCCACTTTTGTATAAATAATCTTTGTTCGAGTTTAATGTGTCTTCATTTTTTATTTTTGTCTTACTCTCCTTCTCTATTTTTTCATCAATTCGCTTTTCAATTTCTTTCACATAAAAATTACTATACCGATTTAGATGTTCGATACACTCTAAAATAGTCCAGCTGTCTGTATTCGGACGAATATTTAGTTGTTCATTAGATAACTGTTGAAGTTGATTTGCTTTTTGAAGTAACATTTTTATCTCTTCAATTAGCTGTTGAGTAAGTTTTGAGGCTTGAATTTTCATAGAGAAAGAAATTTTATAGTTTTAATAATTTATTTATACAAAAATACATATCTCTACTTTTCGAAAACATTGATTCAAATCAAGAATTCAGAAAAACACTCTATATTTGTTCAAAATTAATCTTCAAAACTCAACTTGATAAATCAAGTTGCTACGTATTTTGTGTAATAATATGATTTATCAAATTTTAAAATTCCTCATCAAATTTTGCCTTGATTTCTTCCAAACAAAGATTCCCAATACTTCCCTCGTGCGTATGATTAACCGTTTTTTTAGGATTAAAATTACCTTCCAAAATCTGTTTTCCTAACTGTTGATAGGCTTCTCTAAAACTCATTCCATTCAAAACCAGTTTATTGAGTTCTTCTACACTATAGACATAATCATAAAGCGAATTATCCATTATATTTTCGTGAATAATAATATTTTCTAACATAAAATGACAAACGATTAAATTTTCTTTTGTCGTTTCGATAGCTTCCATTACACTTCCTTTCAAAAGTTGAAAATCTCTATGATAACCACTTGGCAAATTATTGGTAATCATAATAAGCTCGGCAGGAAGATTTTGAATTTTGTTGCTCTTTCCTCTCAAAAGCTCAAAAACATCAGGATTTTGTTTGTGAGGCATAATACTAGAACCAGTCGTCAGTTCTTTTGGAAAACTTAAAAAGCCAAAATTTTGACTATTGTACAAACAAACGTCCATTGCAAATTTTGAAAGCGTTCCAGCTAAAGAAGCCAATGCAAAAGCTACCGTTTTTTCTAGTTTTCCTCTACTCATTTGTGCTGCAATAACATTGTAATTGAGTGTTGAAAATTCTAATAAATCCGTCGTCATTTGCCTATCAATCGGAAAAGAACTTCCATAACCAGCAGCCGAACCCAACGGATTTTGGTCAGTAATTTTGAAAGCAGCATTGAGTAAAACAATATCACTAATCAAAGTTTCGGCATACGCACCAAACCACAAACCAAACGAAGAAGGCATCGCCACCTGCAAATGGGTATAACCGGGAATGAGAATATCCTTGTGTTTTTCACTTAATTTTAAAAGTAAATCAAAAAGATTTTTAGTTAATTCTTTGATTTCAATCAACTCGTCTTTTATATATAAATGCAAGTCGACGAGAACTTGGTCGTTACGAGAACGAGCTGTATGGATTTTTTTACCTGCTTCGCCAATTTTCTCTGTCAATTGAAACTCTATTTTAGAATGAACATCTTCAAAATTATCTTCTATTACAAACGTTCCTTCTTCTATTTCTGTCTGAATTTCTTGCAATCCGTGTTCAATATCTTGTAATTCTTTGTCTGTCAGAATACCGATTTTGTGTAGCATTTTGGCGTGAGCACTATTTCCCAAAACGTCGTATTTGGCGAGTTTCATATCCAAAACTCTATCGTTTCCGACCGTATAAGTTTCAATTAAATTATTGATAGAATAGCCTTTGTCCCAAAGTTTCATAATGTTTATGTATGTGTCGTTGGTAAGGATACCAACAAGGGCGATATTTTTTGATTTAATATTTTTATAAACTAGTGTCAGAGTTATTTCGGATTACCGAAAGATTACTTACAAAGTTTTGTTGCCATTTTCATCAGAGAATACGGTTTAGCATTTTACTATAAATTTCAATCGCTTCGTTTATTTCTTCTATGAAAATAAATTCGTCTGCACTATGCGAGCGCAAAGAATCTCCTGCACCCATTTTCAAAGAAGGACAAGATAAAGCTGCTTGGTCGGAAAGTGTGGGCAAACCGTAAGTAGTTCTACCCAACTCAATTCCAGCTTGTATAATTGGATGAGAAATTGGAATTCCAGAAGAGTTTAGATTAAACGACCTTGCAACTAAATTACTCTTTACATTTTTATTCAAAAATTCAAAGATTTCTTTATTTGTGTAAAGTTCATTGAAACGAACATCAACCACAAAATGACAGGCAGAAGGGACAACATTATGCTGCTGACCTGCATTTATTTGAGTTACACTTATTTTTACTTTTCCCAAAAGTGGCGAAATTTTATCAAACTCGTAATTTTTTAGATAGAAAATATCTTCTAATGCTTCATAAATAGCGTTTTTTGTATTTTCGTGTGCTGCATGTCCTGAAATTCCCTCTGCATATCCATCAATTACTAATAATCCTTTTTCTGCTATGGCGAGTTGCATGTGAGTAGGTTCGCCAACGATAGCAAAATCAATTTTTGGTAATTCTTTCAACAATCCACGCAAGCCATTTTTACCAGAATTTTCTTCTTCTGCTGTTGCTGCAATAAGTAAATTATACTTTAAATTTTCTTTTTTATGAAAATAAACAAAAGTAGCCAACAAAGAAACCAACGAACCTCCAGCGTCATTACTTCCCAAACCAAATAATTTTCCATCTTCAATCGTAGGTTCAAACGGATTTCTTGTATAACCTTGATTTGGTTTTACGGTGTCGTGGTGCGAATTGAGTAAGATAGTAGGTTTTTTTTCATCAAAATATAGATTGGTTGCCCAAATATTATTGTTACTTCTTTTGAAATCAATATCGTAATTTTTCAAATATGCAGCAATCAAACTTGCCGTTTCGTCTTCTTCTCCAGAAAAAGATTGTGTCGAAATCAGGTTTTGAAGTAATTGAATGGCTTTTTCTTGAAGACTTTTTATGGTTTCCTTTGTGGTAATTTCTTTCATTATTTAATTAAAATATATACTTTTCTTCAACCGTCTTTGAGGCTTCGCCGTCAACGAGGTTTTTTCCAGTTAATTTTTATCTTTCGCCTTATTTTGAATTTGATTAAAAATTTGAAGTGGATTTCCCAATATTTTTGTAAACCCTTTTACATCTTCTCCAGACCAACTTTTGTTCATTTCTCCATATTCTCCAAAATCGGATTTCATCAAATCAAAATCAGATTCAATTCCCTGAACAACAAAACGATAAGGAGCTAATTCAACAAATACTTTTCCTGTTACATTCTGTTGAGAATCTTCTAAAAACGTTTCAATGTTTCTCATAACAGGCTCAAAATATTGTGATTCGTGAATAAACATTCCATACCAATTACTCAACTGTTCTTTCCAATAGGCTTGCCATTTTCGAAAGCGTATGTTTTTCTAAAGTATGATGCGATTTTATGATAATACTTGCTGCTGCAGCCTCAAAACCAACTCTTCCTTTAAGTCCAATCATCGTATCTCCTACATGCGTATCTCTTCCGATAGCATAAACATTCGCCATTTTTTCTAACGTTTGAATGGCTTTTACTGGGTTCATTTTCTCATCATTAATGCCAGAAAGTTCTCCTTTTTCAAAATGTAAAGTAATAAACCGACCTCCATTATCTGCTAGTGGACTTGGATAGGCTTCTTCTGGCAAAGCCTTATGAGAAGTGAGCGTTTCTGCACCTCCTACGCTTGTTCCCCAAAGTCCTTTATTGATAGAATATTTTGCTTTTTCCCAATCTAATTCTACACCGTGAGATTTTAGATAGGCTACTTCTTCTTCTCTTGAAAGTTGCTGCTCTCTAATAGGTGTCAAAATCTCTGTTTGAGGAGTAATTAATTGAAAAACTAAATCAAAACGAATTTGGTCATTTCCTGCGCCTGTACTTCCGTGAGCAATACAATCAGCATTTATTTCTTTTGCATATTTTGCTAGTGCAATCGCTTGATAGGTTCGTTCGGCACTTACTGACAAAGGGTACGTATTGTTTCGAAGTACGTTTCCAAAGATTAAATACTTAATTATTTTTTCGTAATATTCTTCTGTTACCTCTAACGTAGTATGATGAACCGAACCCAAATCCATTGCCTTTTTTTCAATAGCTTGAAGTTCTTTTTCAGAAAAACCTCCTGTATTTACGATTGCCGTATGAACTTCAAGGTTTTTCTCGTGAATCAAATATTTTATGCAATACGAAGTATCTAAGCCACCACTAAAAGCCAAAAGAACTTTAGTAGATTTATTAATATTTTTTTGAGCCATAGTTGTAGAAGAGTTGTATGTAGTGTAATAAAATTAGCTTGATAAATCAAGCCTCTACATCGTTTGAACGTAGCAATTTGATTTATCAAATTAGGTTTTTGTTAAGAAACACCATTTTATTACACCACTAGATTATAATGAGATTATTTTGATTTTTTTTCGTTGTAAATAACATCTTTGAATATTGGAAAAAGATTAATTTTTCGTTTCAATCGAACGCTACGAAGTTTTAGAAATCGAACGAAACCTTTCCAGTTTTTTTGTTCATTTTCCTTTTTTGAAACATCGTTCTCTGAATTATTTTCTTGATTTTTTTCTGATTTTGAAGAATCTTTATGAGTAGCCAAATCACACATCATTCCTGTACAAAGGCATATCTTTCTCTCATTTTTTTGCAGAATTTCGTAATTCGTACAACTTTGACACCCTTTCCAAAACGCATCATCGTTAGTAAGTTCTGAAAAAGTAACAGGCTTGTAACCCAAATCAGAATTGATTTTCATGACAGCCATACTTGTCGTAATTCCGAATAATTTAGCGTTCGGATATTTCTTTTTAGAGAGTTCAAAGGTAGCTTGTTTTATAGATTTGGCTAACCCTGTTTTTCGATAATCTGGATGGACAATCAAACCCGAATTGACTACATATTCTTGATTTTGCCACGTTTCGATATAACAAAAACCAACTACTTTTTTATCCGTTTTGCTCGTGTCGTCATCTAATGCTATAATTGCTTTCCCTTCTTGAATTTTTTGTTGAATATAATCTGGTTCACGTTTGGCAATCCCTGTTCCCTTTGATTTGGAAACTTCTTCAATCATTTTACAAACTGAAATAGCGTACTTTTGATGGCTACTATCAGCAACTACTATTGATACCATAAATAGAAAAATATAAAATAAGATTGAATTGTATAATTGAAATCAGAAAAAGCAAAATTGTACTTTTACTGAAATGAAAAAAGAAGATTGATAGATTTCTTAAAGCTATTTTGTAGCAAAAAGATCAGCCAGTAAAGTTGTAGTATTTTTTATTGCATAATTACGAAATTACAATGGTTTTGTGTGAAAACAAAATTTGAGATAAAATGAATGCAAAGTCAAATGCTATTTTTGTGGAACGCAGATTTAACTGATTATAGAGATTAAAATGCTTTTTCTTTAATTGCTTATTTGAAAGTGCTATTTTAAGAAAAATTTTATCTTTACAAATACTATTCTGTTTTATGTTTCTTATCAAAATCATACAAATAACTTAACTATTCAAAAACAAATGAAATTACAAACTTTAGAAACTATAAAAAACTGGCTCAAAAATGCCGATGCTATCGTAATTACGGCAGGTGCAGGAATGGGCGTAGATTCTGGATTAGCAGATTACCGTGGACAAGAAGGAGGGCAATGGGGAAAAATAGAAACCGAAACCGAAAAAACAGTTTTCGAAACCGTTAATCCTGCTGCATTTTTAGAAAACCCTGCTTATAGTTGGGGATTATTTGGAAAACGAATGGAAGAATATGAAAATACAGAGCCACATCAAGGATTTTATATTTTAAAGAGTTGGATTGAAAGGTTTAATCTAGATTATTTTGTCATTACCTCAAATATTGATTCTCATTTTCAGAAAGCTGGATTTAAAGAAGATAAAATTAGAGAATTACACGGCTCGTTAGCTTATTTTCAAAGTAGTGATAAAAATAGTTCTACCAAAATATGGAAAAATAATCTGACAGGAAAACAGATTCAAAAAGATAGTTTAGAAAACATATTTCCTTTATGTCCTTATTCGAAGGTTATGGCTCGTCCGAATGTCTATATGTTTAGAGATGATACATTTGTGAATACTCGTACAAAATCGCAAGAGCAACACTTTCAAGCATTTTTAGATAAAAATAAAGGAAAAAATATCGTCGTCTTTGAGATTGGTTCAGGTTCTCCATGTGCAAGCTGTCAGAATGAAAACACGTTTTTTGAAGACTAATTATGATGCTAAAATTATTCGTATTAATCCAAAAGATTTCAAAATAAAAGCTCCTCATATCGGAATTGATGAAGGTGCGTTGAAGGCTTTGAAAGCGATTGACTTATTTTTAGAAGAGAATTAAAATTTAACAAAAATTTTTAGTTTTTTTCAACTTTTTTTAATCAAAACAAAAACTTATTTTCTACTTCGTCGTTATAGTATTAGATTTCAAAAGTCGCATCAACCTGTATGATGTAAAATAGAGGAGCAGTAGCCGAAAAGCTCATAGAGTAGGCACATTTTTATCTGTTATTTTATATTTATTTCATTATTATGGCTACTAAACCAAGCACTCCGAAAACTGAAAAAGGTAAACAAACTCCTTCTAAACCAGCACCAGCTAAGAAGAACGAGAAAGCAGCTCCTAAAAAGGATAAAAAGTAATTCTTGATTTAATTTTTAGTTAAGAAAAACGAAAAAGACTTGAATCTTAAATGGTTTAGGTCTTTTTTTTTATTGTAATTTTTGATTATACTAAAATGAATTTGGTTTTAAAGTAGGCGACAGTTTAACTTCGTTGAGGGCTAAAGCCGTTCCAACTGTCGTTAAAGTGCTGTATTTCTGACAGTTAGAAACTGTCAGCTACGTATATTTTGTTGAAAACCAATTACATCTCGGTATAATTCGTTTCCTCTGAATTATTTTGATTTATTTTAATTATAAAAATTACTCAAAAAATATTTATCTTTGGCTTTCTTCGTAATTTACTCTAAGGAATTAAAATTAAGCAAACTATTATTTTAGTTTTAATTAGTTGATATTCAATAAGTTAAATTCATAGTTATTCCTTACTAATTGCTACGTTTTATGAGTAATTTGTCTTTTTATTATTTACTTACACTATTTTTTTGTGTTCCTATTAACGTTTTTGCTCAGTATGAATATGAAATAGAAGCATTTGAACCTTTACCCAAAAACGTAGAGAAAATAACAGCTACCCAGTATATCATTAATGAGAAAGATACCACTTCCGAAATTTTTTTTGAATTTAGATTTGATAAAAGAGGAAATACAACGAGTTGGGAATATTTCCCTTATCATATAAAAGAAAAACGAAAATATGATTCTTTAAATAGAATTATAGAAATTGATGGATTATATGGAGAAAGTTTTGGAAATGGAATTATTGAATATCAATATCCTTCCAAAAATCAAAAAATAGAAATTCACGATAAAATGGGTTTTTATAAGTATATCAAATCAGACTTTATTTTCGATTCTGCTAGTAAAATTATCAAAGAAATAAAATACGATTCCACTTTTGATAAAATGGAAACGCATAGTTCATCTAAAAAAGTACTACTAATTTATGCCTTTGATGAATATGGAAACAAAATAGAGGAGTTGTGCTTTTCTAATTCAACAGAAAAATTAGAACTAATCTATGAAATGAAAACAGGTTATACTAAAAATAAATTGTCTAAACAAACCAAAACTTTTACAAAAGAGGGTTTGATTACTGGTTCTTCAGATAAAGAAATAGAGACTGTATTTTATGTTGCAGAAGGAGAGTTTAAAGATAAAATTTTGAGAGAAGAGGAATTTTCTATGATTAAGACTCACGACGAGTTCAAAAAGATTATTTATTCTTATCAAAGGTTAGATTCATTGACTATTAGTAAAGAAAAAAGATATTTTACTGACCGTCAGCTAATCAAAGCAGTTAAATATTTTTACCAAGGTAATCAGTTGATAAGAGCAGAAGAATACGTCATTGAGAATAATGAACCCAAATTAGTAGTCTGGACAGATTACACTTATTATTTCTATTCAGAAATAGAGGAATAAAAGTAAAATAAAAGGTTACAAATGACCAACAGTCATTTTATTTCTAATCGTTTAGAATATTTTCAATAAAAGCTATTTTTATTCAAAAATTTGAAATAAAAATGACATTTCACTAAAATTAATTGAAATTTTTACCTATTTCTATAAAATAGTTGCGTTTGTCTGTAACTTGTTGTTACTTTGTGTCGTTATTAGTATGCAAGCATAACAAATCAATTTTTCTCAGTGTGTGTGTAAATTTTGATTGTTCCAGTAGATTTTTGATGTTAATTCTATTAAAAAGTCAAAATTACTGACTTGTTGTACAAATTTTTATTCCAAACAAAAAAAACTTTTAAATTCAATTCTTATGGAAGATTTATTAAAGAAACTCGTTTATACAGGTGTTGGTGTAGTATCAATGACGGCAGAAAAGTTACAAGAAGCTGTTGATAAAATGGTTAGTGAGCGCAAAATGTTAGCAGACGAAGGCAAAAAATTAGTAGATGAATTTTTTGATACAACTGAAGAAAAGAAAAAAGAATTCGAAATCTCAACTTTCTTCTATCGTAGAAAAAATTGTTCGTTCTTTTAAATTTGCTTCAAACAAAGAATTATCTGAACTGACTGAACGCATCAAAATATTAGAAGCTAATTCTGGTATAGTTGGTGGAGTGGAGCAAAGCGAGAAAAAAACTGTTAAGAAAGCCCCTGCTAAAGCTGTAGTTATTAAATAATTTATAGCTTAGTTTTAGATAATGTAAAGCCAAATTTTTGTTCTTTTTTCTTATATTCCTATATATGAGAAAACAAAAGAATGAAGATTTGGCTTTTTTCGATACAAAATGTGTAATTTTAAAATGTAGCGTGGACTTTAGTCTGCGAAAGCGTACCGTGCCTTATTAAGATTTTAATAAGGTGCGAAAAAACAGTCAAATTTTCAAAAAGAAAAATATATGTTTTTTCAGAATACCGTCAAGAATATAAATCGTCTTAGGCAAGTAATTCAAGTTTTATTGAAATACGGTTTTGAGGATATTGTAATGAATACATCGCTTCAAAAACTTATTCCACCCAAAACTACGCTTACTTGGACAAATAATGAAGAGGGAGAAAGTGAAGCCTTAATGGTTTTTTCGACTCGTTTCGAACGCCTTCGAATGGTTATTGAAGAACTTGGTCCTACTTTTGTAAAACTAGCACAGGTTTTGAGTAATTGTCCAGATTTTATTCCTGACGCACTTATTCACGAATTTAAAAAGCTTCAAAGTAGTGTTCAATCGTTTGATACAGAGATTGCAAAAGAAATTATTTTTATAGAAACAGGTCAAACGACCGACGAACTTTTCCAATTTTTTGATGAAGTGCCTATCGGTGCTGCGTCTATCGGACAGGTTCATCGGGCTAGATTGCATACAGGCGAAGATGTAGTGATAAAAGTTCAACGTCCGAATGTGCGTGCAAAAGTAAAAACTGACCTTGCACTTTTAGTAGAATTTGTTCGTCTTACAGAAAACTTTTTTGTTTCTGCTGGTATCTTGAATCCGTTAGAAGTAGTTACGGCATTTGAAAAAACAATGCAAAAAGAATTGGATTATATGACGGAAGCGAGGCACATGGAACAGTTTAGAAAGTTGTATAAAGACAAGCGAGATGAGTTTCAAGTTCCTAAGCCATATTTGGATATTTCTACTTCAAAAGTTTTGGTTATCGAATATGTAAGTGGTTGTAAGATTACAGATGTAGCGCAGCTTGAAGCGTGGGGACTTGATCCTACACGAATTGCAGAAAGAGGAATGGATATTTACTTGACACAGATTTTTGAATATGGACTTTTTCACGCAGATCCACATCCTGGTAATATTCTGATAAAACCAAATGGCAAAATAGTTTTATTAGATTTTGGAATGGTAGGAAAACTAATGACACAGCAAAAATTTGCTTTTGCAGGTGTTTTCATTAATCTAGCCAAACAAGATGCTCGTGGAATGGCTTCTAATTTGAGAAAATTGGCTATCGATAGTGAAATCGAAGACATGCGAAGTTTTGAATATGATTTGCACGAACTGATTGAAGAGTTTGTCGTCTTAGATGCTGCTGGTGATATGGGAATGGCAGATTTGACAGAAAGATTACAAAAAATTATCTATACTTATAGTTTGGAAATGCCGGGCGTTGTGTTTCTTATTTTGCGTGCTTTGGTAATTTTGGAAGGAATTGGAAATACATTGCACCCAGAATTTCAGAGTTTAGAATATATTCGTCCCTATGGAGTGAAAATTTTAGCAGAAGAATATTCGGTTAGTAATATTAATTCCGAACTTTCTTATACGTTGTCCGAATTTGGAGGACTTTTGTATAATTTTCCTTCCGAACTTCGATATATTCTCAAAAAATTACGAAAAGGAGAGTTTAATTTTGATATAAAAATTCAAGCCGACGAGCCTATTTTACGAAAAGCAGAATTGATTACAAATCGTTTTACTTTTACAATGCTGATTTGTGCGCTTATTCTTTCGGCTACCCTTTCATTAAATGCAAATTTCCCAGCTTACCTAAAAACCGATGGAGGAATTCCTTATTTGAGTATTTTGGGTTATGGATTAGCTATTTATTTAGCTGTACTTTTATTTTTGTTGATTGTTCGAAGTAATATTGGGGGGAATAAATAATGGTTATTATAAGTCGTTGTTGAGACAACGGCAAAGTATCTTCAAATCATAAACTGGTAACTACTTTACTGATTACTGGTAACTGATTACCTTCTATTATCATCATTTTCCATCATAGACAAATAACTATTGTATCTACTTTTGGCTATATCGCCACTTTCTACGGCTGCAATAACGGCACATTGTGGTTCTCTCAAATGAAGGCAATTGTCGTATTTGCATTTATTCAAATAATTTCTCATTTCTGGAAAGTAATGACTGATTTCCGATTTTTCCATATTCATAAGCCCTAATTCTTTTATTCCAGGCGTATCAATAACAAAGGTATTTTCAGAGATTTTCAAACATTTCTGAAAACGTTGTGGTGTGTAATCCTTTTTCTGAATAATCCGAAACTTCTTGTGTAGTTTGTGTAATTTCTGGAGAAAGACGGTTTAAAAGTGTCGATTTTCCTACTCCTGAATGCCCAGAAACTAAAGATACTTTGTCTTTCAAAATGTTTTCTACTTTTGTAATATCTTCATCTTCTATGGCAGAAATAGCAAGGCATTTGTAACCAATTTGTTCGTAACGCTCCATCATTTTGGATTGAACAAAAAGTTCTTGTTCGGAAAGCAAATCTATTTTATTAAAAATCAAAACTCCTGGAATTCGAAATGCTTCTGCTGCTACCAAAAAACGGTCGATAAATCCCGGTGAAGTGCGAGGCATTGCCAGCGTAACAACTACAATTGCTTGGTCAAGATTTGCTGCAATAGTATGAGCAAAACCGTCTTTTTTAGGAGATTGACGGTTGATATAATTTGTTCTTCTATGTATTTTTTCTATCAAAACGGTATTTTCGTCTTTGTCTTCCAAAACCATTTCTACTCTGTCGCCAACAGCTATCGGATTGGTTACTCTATCATTATTTAAGCGTAATTTTCCTCGCAGACGACCTTTATACCTGTGGTTGTCTTCTGCCAAAACATCGTACCATAAACCTGTTGAGCGCAAAATGAGTCCTTTCATAAATTGTATTTCTGTGTTTTACGATAGTTTTGAAGCTATCGGCTACTTTGTATCTAAAAACAAGTAAACTCCAATTTAGTGATTAGAGTTTAAAAATAGTTGAAAATATTTTTTATAGTTTTTATCTTTGTGCATACTGTAAAAATAAAAAGTTTTTTCGGCTTAATAAGTCAGGCTTTTACCTCATTTAAACGTAGCACCTGAAAAGCAGCGAAGCTAATTTAATTTATCAAGTTGACTTATCAATTTATAATCAAAAATGGCTTACCTTTTCATAAACATATTATGTATTTCATTTAAAATATCAACGACCGACTAGGAAAAGGCAAGCCGTTTGCGTACCCACACGGCAATTTCATTAAATATTAACTCTTTTTTTCTATCAAAAAAGATGTGGGCAAACAGTAAGGTTTGCAAACCTATCGCTATGGAAAAGCAAGACCGTTTTGATTTCTTGTAACTTATTGATTATTAAGTCTATAAATAACCATGATTACGTTTAATAGTGAGATTCAAGAAATAAATAATCATTTAGAGTTCATTTTCTAAATTATTTTACCTAAATTTTCATTAAATTTTACTTATAATGTTTTCCTCTTATTTCCACCAATTCATTATTGTTATGAAGAAAAATACAAATTTTCTGTTTAGCTTTTTTCCTTTTATCTTTTTTGTTGTTTTTATTTTATGTACTTCTTCTTGTGATACAAAAAAGCCTATTCAAGAAGATAATTCTGCTGATAGTACTTCTACAGCAACTATTCCTAATTCGGAAATAGAGGAAAATCTAAGCAATGATAACATACTTTCGTATAATAAAGATTTATTGAACGAAGATTATTTCAATATTGACTTAAATCAAGATTTGAGCAAAAAATCATTAGAAGAGCTTAGATTGCTTCGAAATGCACTTGTAGCAAAACAGGGGTATCTGTTTATGAATGCCGATTTGCGTGGTTTTTTTAGCGCACAAGGTTGGTATGATGATTTGATGATGCAGCGTTGGGAATTAGAAGATGAAGGAGGAGATATAAAACCAATAGAATTAAATGCAGAAGAAAGTGCCTTTGCAGAAAAGATAAAGGTATTAGAAGAAGCTAAGAAGAAAGAAAATTACATTGAAATAAATGGAAAAACAGTTCCTAATATTAATAATGTAGTGAATTTGTGGCAGTATGAAAATGTAGAGGAAGCGTTTTTGAAAAAAGTAGCTCAAAATGGATTTGCGATTGTTCCTAATGATAATATTCAGCTTTTTCATGTTTATGAAGAAAACGATTATCGCCAAACGCCCAATTTTGTAACGAGTGATATGTATTTACAGCTTTTTCATATGTATTTTATGTATGTTTTAAGGACATTAGAAGAAGAAAATTTTTCTCCCATGCTTGCAAACCTCTGTGAAGGATTGTATGCTGCAAATTATAAACTAGCTAAAACAGAAAATAACCCAGAACTCAAAAAAGCTGCTGAATGGAATTCTACTTATTTTGCGATTGCAATTCATTTATTAAATCAAAAAAATAAGCCAGTAATTGAAGCGCATAAAAACTATTATAAAAGTGAAATTGCGAAAGTAATGGCTCAAAAAGATGATAATTCAGAGTTTTTGGATTATCCAGTTATAAAGTTTGGATATAGTCTTTTCAAACCTCGTGGACATTATACTCGTAAAAAAGAGTTGCAAAATTATTTTCGTGCTATGATTTGGATTCAAACCGTTCCTCAATGTTTGGATAAAGATGAACATCTTCGTAGAATGGCTTTAAACGCACATTTTCTAAACACAGAAAAATCGGCACAAGGAAAATCATTAATTCAACTTTACAAAGGAATTTTAGAACCTACTACTTTTTTGATTGGCGAACCTGATAATCTTTCAGCTCTAAATATTGTCAATCTTTTAGGAGAAATAGGCATTCAATCTCCTCAAACGCTTACACAAAAAGCTCCTTTGCAAGCTCTTCGTACAAAATTAGCAACACTTGCAAAGACATTAAATAAAATAAAACCAGAAATAGAAAGAACTTGTCCAGACAAAATTAATTTAATGCCTCAACGCTATTTAGTTGATAATGAAATTTTGCAACAATTAGTAGAAATAAAAGAAGGAGAAGCTACAAAACGTCCTTTTCCGAAGGGTTTAGATGTTTTTGCAGCCTTTGGAAACAAAGCAGCACAGAAAAATTTGATTGAAGTATATGACGAAAAAAATAATTGGAAGGATTATATGCCAAGATTAGAAGGTTTACAAAACAAATTAAAAGATTACGATGAGTGGAATGAAGCCGTTTATAATAAATGGATTTATACTCTTTTGGGAAGTTTTGAGTATGATAAAAGAACGCCAGAACACCTCAAAAGCGATGCATGGGATTTGAAAACACTTAATACAAGCCTTGCTTCATGGGCAGAACTAAAGCACGATGCAATCCTTTATGCAGAGCAACCAATGGCAGCCGAATGTGGTGGTGGTGGACTTCCAAGTCCTTATACGGTGGGTTATGTAGAACCAAATACTATTTTTTGGAAGCGATTATTAGAACTTGTCGATTTGAACAAAACGCTTTTAGAAAAACATAATTTGTACAAACCTTTTGAAGATAAAACAATAGAAATGCGTGAACAAATAGAGTTTTTGAGTAGAATATCAGAAAAGCAGTTAGCAGGACAAAACGTAACTGAACAAGAATTCATAGAATTAGAATATATCGGTGGAAGCGTTGAGATGTTTACGCTTTCTATTATCAATAATCAACTTTCATATTTGGATAGTTGGGAAAACGTAACTGGAACGGATAAATCGGTTGCTGTTGTAGCTGATATTTATACTAATAATGTCGATGCAGAGCAAAAGGGAATTTTACATGTAGGAGTGGGAAAGGTAAATGATATTTTTGTGATTACCGAAATAGGAGGTTATTTGTACCTTACTCGTGGAGCAACTTTTGGGTATCACGAATTTGTGCAAGACTTAGATACACGATTGAATGATGAAGAATGGCAAAAATTATTAGAAACAGATAAAAAACCAAGCCTTCCAAAATTTTTAGAACCTATTTTGTATCAAGGAGAACAAAAACCGAAGTCAAATGAAAAGGTAATGTATAGTTCGGGGTGTTAATTTGATTTTTCAAAACTTTGTAAATAGTCTGTAATCAGACTTTGACAATAGTTTGTATTACAGAGTTTGCACGAAAAACGAGCGCAAAACAATAAAATTATGGCATACCAAGATTTTACTTTAGATGATTTGCGTGTTCAGTTTGGAATAGAAAATAAAAGGGAATTATTCAACCTTTCAACTGGAGATTTTCTCTTAGAAGAAAGTCAAAAAATAACTCCCTCTAAAAGATTGTTAGAAGACCTTAGAGAAGTACAAGATTTACCTATTCGAAGTGAAAAAGCAAAATCTGAATGGATAGTTGTACCAATATTGAGAGAACTTCGCAAACACAATCAAAATTTTTTCACTATCTATTCTGGTGAACATCTAAATGTTGATGATGAAATTGGATTACGAGGGGAATGTGATTTTATTTTGGCAAAAGAAACAAACTCGTTCAATATAAATTATCCAATTATTCAACTAGTAGAAGCGAAAAAAAATGATGTAGAATTAGGAGTAGCACAGTGTGCAGCACAAATGGTAGGAGCGCAATTTTACAACAAAAATAAAGGTGTAGAAGTAGAAAAAATCTACGGCTGTGTAACAACTGGAAACGAATGGCTGTTTATGAAACTAGAAAATAAGTGTATCAAGATTGACAAAAAAATAGTTTATCTTAACGAAATAGAACTTATATTGAATATTTTTCAAAGTATTATCGAATTTTACAAAAAAATACTGTAATTTATCAGTATCATTTTTCCATAGCACTAGGTTTGCAAACCTAGTGCTATGGAAAAATGATATGTCCTTAATCGTAATAATCCTTATCATACTACTACGAAATTTTCAATTTACTACCGTTGTTGGTGTTTTAGCGAAGCGACACCAACAATATCAGAGATGTATTACACTACTACGAAATTTTTAATATTACCAAATTTAACTTAAATCAAATTATTTATGAGCCATTTTCAGTTTCCTCTTAGTCTTACTTTTAAGATAGGTACGTTTGCAAACGATTTTATTGCTACCGATGCCAACGACCAAACACTCGCTTATGTGCGCCAAAAAATGTTCAAACTAAAAGAAGAAGTTAATCTTTTTACTGACGATTCTAAGTCTGAACTCAAATATTCTATTAAAGCCAACAAATGGTTAGATTTTTCGGCTTCTTATCTTTTCGAAGATGCAAACGGCAAAAATTTAGGTCGTGTAGCTCGTAAAGGTTGGCGTTCAATTTGGAAAGCACAATACGATGTTTATGATACTTCTGATGAAAAAGATTTTGTTATCGAAGAAGCTAATGCATGGATAAAAGTAGCCGATTCGGCTTTAGGAGAGATTCCAGTTTTGGGAATGCTAACAGGTTATTTTTTCAATCCTACGTATAATGTTGTTCGTCCGAATGGAGAAATTGTAGCCAAACTAAAAAAAGAAGCGTCTTTTTTTGGTAGAAGATTTAAAGTAGAAAAGCTAATGGAAGTAGAAGAAATAGAAGAAGAAAGAATACTTCTTGCTCTTATGATGATGATTCTTTTGGAACGTAGAAGAGGATAGAAATCAATCAAAAATTACGTTCTCACAACCCTCGTTGAGAGTTTCATTTGAATCTCAACGAGAGTTTTTATTTTATAATAAAATGGATGAAAAAATATTAGTATTTTCCACTCAAAAATACGCTTACTTTAGAGGAGCATTTGTAGAAAAAGAAAGTAAGTTTGAAAAGGGAAAATTAGAACACAAACTTTTTCCAGATGGAGAATCGTATTACAGGATTTTATCAAAACTTCAATCTAAAGAAGCCGTTTTGATAGGTGGAACTGTTTCTGAAAGTGATACCATGGAACTCTACGATTTAGCAAGTGGACTTGTAGATGAAGGAATCAAAAAGCTAACGATTATTATTCCTTTTTATGGGTATTCTACAATGGAAAGAACTGTAAAAGCTGGTGAAATTGTTACTGCCAAAACTCGTGCAAGACTTCTTTCTGCCATTCCTCAATCCTATTTGGGAAACAGAATTATTATGGTAGATTTGCATGTTTCTGGTCTTCAATATTATTTTGAAAGAGGTGTTCATACCGTTCATTTGTATGCCAAACCGTTGATTTTGGAAGCTGCAAGAAAATTAGGAGGAGAAAATGGAAAGAATGGAAAAAGCGATTTTGTTTTAGCTTCTGCTGATGCAGGTCGTGCCAAATGGGTTGAGTCTTTAGCCTTTGATTTGGGAGTTGATGCTGCTTTTGTTTACAAACGTCGTTCGTCTGGAAGTGATACCGAAATTACAGGAATAAATGCTGATGTAAATGGAAAAAAAGTAGTTCTCTACGATGACATGATTCGTACAGGTGGTTCGCTTATCAATGCTGCAAAAGTCTATAAAGAAGCAGGTGCAACACAAATTTTTGTAGTCGCAACACACGGAGTTTTTCCAGAAGGAAGTGTTGAAAGACTAGAAAGTTCTAAATTAATAGAAAAAATTATTGTAACCGATACGCATTATAAAGCAAGAGAAGCAGCACAAAAAACAGATTTTATAGAAATTTCTTCTATTTCAGATTTGTTGATAAATGCTATAACTTCGTTTTGATTTTTACGTAGCCGATACTTTCCAAGTGTCGTAAATTACAATTCTTCAATCAAATAGTTATCGATTCCTTTATCTTTGAAGGACACACCGATTAAATAAATTTTCTTTCCTTTATTATTTACTTTTTGGCTTTCTGATTTATATTTGTCTGCATAGCCTTTTTCTTTTATTTGCTCAATGGCATCTTCTGCTGTTCCGTTTACTTTAAATTCTAAAACAAAGATAGCTTTTTCTGTTTTTACGACGGCATCAATTCTTCCTTTTCGAGGTACTAACTTCTGAATTTATATAAAACCCTAAAAGCTCAAAGGTTAGGAAAATAACGCTGTGATAATAACTTTCTTTGTACTGCTCAAAGATTTGATAGGGGATTTTGGCAAAAAGAGTATTAAAATGAATAAATAGAGTTTCAAAATCTTGTGCTACAAATGCTTCTTCAATTTGAATGGCTAGAGGAATTGCAAAACCTTCTTTATTGTGCGTATAAGAGTTCAAAAGCATATTGAGCATAGAATTTTTGACTTCTCTATTTGGATAACCCAACTTATAAACGTTCATTCTTTTTTCTTCTATCAAAGTCAAATAACCTGTTTGAAACAAGACTGTAACGGGTTGCATATTTGTTATATCAAAACTAGACAAAGTCTGCAAATCCATTATTGTATTATCCATATCGTAATACTGCTCTTCTCGCATCAGCTTTACCAAAAAAGTAGGCGTTCCTGTCGTAAACCAATAATTATTAAAATTAGATTTTTGTAAAGCATTCATTACCGAAAACGGATTATACAATCGCTCTTTTCCTGTCCAAGAATAGCCATTATACCATTCCTTCAACTCAATTAATGTTTCTTTTTTATCTAATTTGTGCTTCTTAGCTAATTTGTTTATACGTTCTTCAAAATACAATTCCAATTCTTTTTGTGTATAACCTACTAAAGTCGAAAAATTATCATCTATACTTATATCATTCAAATGATTAAGATCAGAAAAAATAGATACTTTACTAAATCTAGAAACACCCGTTAGAAAGAAAAATTGTAGCTCATCGTCCAAACTTTTGATTGGAGAATAAAATTCTTTCATTATATCCCTGTTTTCTTCAGCAATATGAACCGTCTCTTCTCCCAAAAAATCTATAATTGGTTTGTCGTATTCATCAATCAATAAAACTACTTTCTGATTGTATTTTTCTTTTAATTTTCTAATCAACTCCTCTAACTGACTGCTAATTGTTTCTTTTGTTAATTCTATTTCATACAAATCAGCCTGATAAGTTAATCGTTCCTTTATGGCTAATTCTAAACCTAATTTTTTGTAATTTGATTTTGCAAAGTCCAAATGAATAACAGGAAATGTTTTCCATTCAATTTTATCTTCTATAAAAAGTCCTTTGAAGAGTTCTTTATTTCCTAAAAAAAGTTCTTTTAAAGTGCTTACCAGTAATGACTTTCCGAACCTACGAGGACGAGAAAGAAAATAGACTTTTGATGTTTCAATAAGCTCTAAAATCTGTTTTGTTTTATCAACATACAAATAATCATTTGTTCTTAACTCTCTGAAACTCTGTATTCCTAATGGTAATTTTTGCATAATTTTTATTTTCTATAAGATGAAGACGTAACAAAAATACAAAAAAAACTTCCCAATTAGTTTCATAATTGGGAAGTTCTATGCGTTATTAAACCCTAAGGGTCTTTAAGACCCTTAGGGTTTGGTTTTGTAAATCTACTCTTCCTCCAAATTTTTCACATTATCATCAGGGTGTTTGTCTATAAGGATATTTAAAGGATCAATTCCTGCTTTTACAGGTTTGCCTTTTACCTTGACTTTTATAGTTGTGTTTTCCTTCGTGATTTTGTGTTTCTCAAAATACAAAAGAGGAGCATATTTATAACCATTTTCGTCTGCTTTTTCTGGTTCTGCTCCATAAACTCCTACATCAATCCATTCGTTTAAAGGCAATTCAGTTTCTACTCCTAAAGAGTCGGCTATTGTCTTTTCACTAGAAATTTTTAATGTAACTTCATACCTATCATTACCCAAATCGGTATAAGTTGCTTCTTCAGTTTTGTTTTCATAGAAAGTAATAGTTTCTATCAAATCGGTAATCAAATACTGCAAAGAGTCTGGCGTAACTGCTTTCAACTCGTTTGTTAAGTCTGTCGTAATTGGATAATTACCTTCACTAAATTTCCATTTGTTTAGATAGTTTTGAAGAGCTAAATTAATTTTATCTTCTCCAACATAATCCTGTAAAGCAAACATAACTAGCGAACCTTTACGATAATGAATATATTGCTGACCTTCTACCAAATCTAAAGGAAGTTCTTTTCTTCTTTCTCTACTTCTACCTCTCAAATAGCTATCAAGTTCATATTTTAAGAATTTCTGGAGCATTTCTTTTGGATATTTATTTTTCATAACCATCAAAGCAGAATATTGAGAAAGCGTTTCGGAAAGCATTGTAGAACCCTGAACAGGAGCTTCTGTAGCCTGATGTCCCCACCATTGATGTGCCGTTTCGTGTGCCGTAACGTAATAATTCATATCAATATCATCTTGTTTCATGTCCAAAACAAAACCAATATCTTCCGAATAAGGAACCGTATTAGCAAACGATTGAGCAAAAGAACTATAACGAGGAAACTCAATGATACGCAACTGGCGATGTTGATACGCTCCAAAATTTTCAGAAAAATAAGTAAGTGCATCTTTCATTCCGTTCATCATTCTATCCAAATTAGCCGTATGTCCGTCGTGATAATAAATTTCCAAGTTCACTTCTTTACTTACCTCTTTTTTATTTCCACTTGTATCAGCTTTTAGAGTAATTTTATCTCTTAGTACTTCATACTTTCCAGACTGCATAGCATAAAAATTAACCATCGGAGCGTCCATTTTATAATGAAAATAACGTCTGTCGTTTTCCGTCCATTCCTTCTGTAAATACCCTGGTGCGATTGCAATTTGGTCAGGCGAAGTACTCATTACGATTTCAAAATCAATCATATCTGCATCATTTCCAAAGAGATTATGCGAATGATATTTTTTGTTATCACGAGCTGGCATACGTTCCCTTTCTGGCAAGCCGTATTCTTTTCGCTTGTCTTCATCTCCCATTTCGCCATCTTGACTATATCCTAAAGAAGGTAAATAACGATTATTAAAGAATGTTCCATTTTCAACTACATCGGTATTTCCACGACCTGTAACAAATCCCTTTGGTTCGAAAACCATTTTAAAATTAAGATTTATAGTTTCATTAGGTTGTAATGGCTTTGCAAGCGTGTATATTATGTAATCAAATTCTTTAAATTCTTCTTTTATGCCTGCTTCTTTTGAGAGTTTTAGATAATCAGTTCTTAGATTTCCTTGATCAGTTTTCTGAATATGAATATCTGAAATAGGTTTGTCTGTCTTGTTTTTTAAAGTAAAATAACCTTCTACAACTGCGTTTCTTTCTTCTGGAAAAATATCAACTTTCAGATTTGCTGCCGTAATTTTGGGTAATTCTACATCTTTATACTTACTCAATGTATTTTCGAAAGCGACTTGTTTTTTCTCGTTTTCTACCGAATTAGTATATTTATTCAAAACATTTGTATTATAAAAAGCAAACGAACCCAAAAACACAAGTGTTACAAAAGAAACAATTACTCCTGCTGTCCAAATTTTATTAGTCCTAAATTTGCCTATATCATAACGAGTTTTGAGATGAGTTTCTGTTCCTCTTACCGAGAAATAAATTGCCATAAACAGTAAAACAATACCAAACGTAATCCAATAGGCACTCATCCACGAAAACGGAGTTACGAAATGTCCGAAGCTATTCATATCTGAATAGGTTCCCAAGCTCATTCCACTTCCAAAGTGAAACAAAGGGTGTTCAACATCAAGATATCGTAAGAGTCCATCTACAATAAAAATGACAATCATGGTAGCAAATCCAATAAACTTATTATTGACCATTACTTGTACAAAAAGACCCAAAAGCGTGTAAATAATAAGCATGGAGAGCGTATCGGTAAACATCGTCTTGAAGTACAAGCCAAGTTCGAAGTCATAATATCCTTTAAAAGCCTGTATCAAAACTCCTGTTAGAATAAGCATCAAAATCAAGACAGAATACGACATAACAAGCGCAAAAAATTTACTTACAATTCCAATCCATGTTTTGGTAGGAAGTGCATCGACGATTAAATCCATGTGTGTATCACGCTCTTTCCAAACCAATTCTCCTGTATAAAAAACGGCAATAATCAAGAAAAATAGATTAAAATTATTTTGAATAAGTTCGATAACTGAATACGTTGTAGGAAAAGAATAAACGCCATACGTTCTGTTCATTTCTGTAGAAGCCGAAACGGTCATGAGCATTCCAGCAATAATAATGGCTAAAAAAGGAACTTCTTTAAAAAGTGTTTTGAAGTAAAAGAAAGTCAATTTCAATACGTGTTGAATAGTTGCTCCGAAGCCAAAATTTAGATTTGCTTTTGGCAAACTAGTAAGCGCAATTGGAGTAGCAGCCGTCTTTACTTCTGCTTTTGGCTTAAATAAACTCTGACGAACTACACGAAAAGCAAAGGCTTTATATAGAATAAACAGAGAAACAAAGGCAATACCTATCCACAAAAGACGATTGTACAAGACAATGCCAGTTAATTGTATGGTCTGCGTATTTTTTTCTGCGATAGACCAGTATTCTGTTTGTCTCTGAACTGCCGAAATTCCAAAGGGATCTAACCAAGCTACAATATCTCTATATTCTAAAGAGTCAGAGAGTTGAAGTGCAACACTATAAAGTACCAAAAGTAAAATTCCTTGCGTATAAACCACTAACATTTTACGGCTCAATGCACCACCAGCAAACATAATTGTTCCACTAATAAAAAGATTAGTTACTCCAAAAAGTAAAAAAGGCTGTACATAATGCCAAAGATTAAACGGCAAGAAACGGTCAGCCTCAAAATAAGCCTTTGTATAACCTAATAGCATTCCAATTAAAGCACCACTAAAAACAAACACCAAAACAATAAAAGAGCCTATAAAACGACCAAACAAATAATCTCGTTTTGTAATCGGCGTTGTAAATAACATAGAATGCGTTTTATGTTCAAAGTCACGCAAAATTCCTACTCCCATAATAGCCGAAACTATCATACTAAAAAAGGCTGTAATGATAAGAACAATAGTAGTAATCGTAGTAGGTGCATTGATTTTGACCTGTCCTGCAGCTCCTCCAATCTGTACGACATCACTCGCCATAGCTGTAAGAGAAAGCAATAAAAGAATAGAAAAATAGATGTAAGTGGCAGGACGTTTGAGCCTGTATTTGAGTTCGAAACGAATGACTTCTAGTAACATGGAAATGGGAGTTAGGAAATGGGGCTTGGGAAATGGGAAGTAGGAATTAGAGAATGAAAGTTTCAATGAAATTGCATTTCAACTGGTAACTATTTACTGGTAACTGGTAACTGACTATTAGTGATTGTTTGAAAATAAACATCTTCCAAATCAGCTTCTACAATTTCGAAACCTTCTTCGGGTTGGGATTCTGAAAAGACATGAATTACTGGTTTTCCTGCACTCATTCTGTCTGAAATTACACTCATTCGTTTTTGATATGATTCTACTTCACTTCTTTCTATTCGTTTTCTCCAAACTTTGTTTTGCAGACTTTCAATCGCTCTAAGTGGATGAACTTGTAACAATACTTCTCCTTTGTTGATAATTGCCATATCGGTACAAAGTTCTTTTACGTCATCTACAATATGTGTTGAAAGAATTACGATTGTATTTTCTCCTAGCTCGCTCAAAAGATTATGAAAACGGTTTCGCTCTGCTGGGTCTAGTCCTGCTGTTGGTTCATCTACAATAATGAGTTCTGGATTGGCAAGAAGTGCTTGTGCAATTCCGAAACGCTGCTTCATTCCTCCACTAAAACCTCCTAGATTTTTCTTTCTTTTATCATACAAATTTGTCTTGTTTAGAAGTGCCATCACTACTTCTTTCCTTTCTGACCTGTTTGTAATTCCTTTCAATACTGCCAAATGGTCTAACAAAACTTCTGCACTTACCTTTGGATAAACACCAAACTCTTGTGGCAAATAACCTACAATTGAACGAACTTTATCTTTCTGTTCTAAAACATTTATTTCTCCTTTGCTTTTTTGAGAACCTGTAAACGTAATTGTTCCACTATCTGCTTCTTGTAATGTAGCGATAGTTCGCATCAATGAAGATTTTCCTGCTCCATTGGTGCTAGAAGTCCAAACATTCCTTTGTTTATGGTAAGTGAAACATCGGTAAGTGCTTGTACACCGTTTGCGTAAGTTTTATTGAGATTTTTGATTATTAATTGCATATAAAAGTAGTTGGGTTAGTGAAGAATGCTTTTTTTATAGTCTTTTTAATAGAGCTTAATTTCTTCAACAGGTTGCATAATAGATCTAAAAATTACATTTTTTAAGAAATTTTTAATTATTTCCTAACAAGGTTATTAAAAATTTTAGGGTTTAAATAAACAATATGAGCGACATTCTAAAATAGAAAGATTGCTGCCAAATTTTATTCTGTGCAATCGTCTTTTTTCCATAAAATAGTGTTTGCAAGCCCTATTTTATGGAAAAAGCAAACTATTATTTTGTTAAAAACAAGTTCATATACGGAATTTGCAAAATGTTACTCATATTGACTATTGTAATCAGTAAGTTATATAAAATACAAAACAGTCTTATTTTTCCATAGCATTAGGTTTGCAAACCTAGTGCTACGGAAAAATAACAGTACTAAATCAACCGTAATACTTCAATATTAAAAGTGAAAACTATACTATTTAGTATTTTCTACGTTTTAATAGAAAGAAGAATCTATAGTCAAATTTTTGGTTGTGTAATAAAATTATGTTTTATACCAGAAAATTCAACTTGATAAATTAAATTGTTTGACGTAGAGGTTTCTTCTGTTTTTCTAATTCTATCCTAACTACTCATCTAATTATGATTTCTATGAAAAATAACTTTTTTTTCAATAAAGACCTAAGGAAAAATTACGGCATTACAAAATTTAGTTTGTTTGCTATCTTTACTCTTTTTCTTATAAATACAAGTTGTCAGAACACTACTCCCAATTCGGAAAACAGTACTATTTTGGTTGATGAAGATCAAAATGGTAATGAAAGTTTGGGGAATAATTCTAGTTCTGATTCACAATCTAATTCTTTACGACCTTATTCAGACCAAGATAATAGCATAAAAAGTGAAGGCGATAGAGCTAGGGACAATTTTTTAGCTGATGATAATTCAACAAATAGTTCTGAGAGTAATCTTAATTCAGAAACTTCTAATTCGTTTACGAAGCAAGATTCACTAGAGTTTTTCAAACGTTTTTCTCCCAAAACGCAAACCTTTGTTATGGAGTTCGATAAAGACCAACATATTTTTGGAGAAAAAGGAACACACATTTCTGTACCCAAAAACTCATTTGTTTTTGAAGACGGAACGCCAGTAACAGCAGAAGTAAAGGTAGAACTAAAGGAATTTTACAGCAAAAAAACAATGCTTTTAGCAGGATTAGCAACACAAACACGAAATGGATTTTTGGAAAGTGGTGGAATGGTTCATATTCAAGCTACTTCGGAAGGCAGGAAAGTAAAACTCAAAAAAGAAATTGTTATCGAAATGCCTACGCAAAATACAAAGGTTAGCAATCAAGAAGGAATGAAAGTTTATTTTGCTTCAAACGGTTCGAATGCTAGTTTTAACAGTTCCTTAGATGCAAACTCACCTTCAAATCCTCCTACTGTTTGGCGAACTAATGGAACTGCTATCGATATGCAAGTTCCAGTAAAAGATTACATAAGATGGAAATATTTAGGAAAGCAGATGCACAAAAATCAGTTGCAAGCCGATACAATTTGTGAGTGTGCCGATGTGTCTTTAGTCTATGAAAAAATAGAACCGTTGTCAAAATCTATTGACTATAAAGTTGATTTTACGCATCAAGAAAAACAATCTATTTTCCCAAAATCTCAAAAAAATATTGAAAAAATAAAAAAGTCAAAACAGCAATTTTTTCCTTTACAAGGTTCACAAAATATACGAATAGTAGGAAACGCAACTAGTCTAGTTTATGATTTTTATAGTTTGCAGGAGGAAGAAACCTATTTTTATGATACCATAAAAGTTGCTTTTGAAATTGATGAATTCAGAACAGGAACTGTAGTTGAACGTCTGGAAAGTACACATAACGCACTCAAAAAATATACAACCCAAACAAGTATTCGTCCGAATAGTGGTGTTTTCTTGACAGCAGAATTATTAGAAAGAGATATTTGTCAGCAATCTAAAAAGCGTTTTTTCTTGCAATCTCTCAACGCTGCTTCTAGAGTTTTGCCAGAAGCAGAAAACAGTAAAAACGAGTGGAAAAGAATCCAGAACGGAACAGAAGAAATCCAAAAACTATCGTATGAAAAAAGAGATAAAGCAATTATGATTTGGACAGGAATAATTCGCACAGCAAAATCAAAATACAATAATGAAAATTATTACGAAGGAGAAGGTCGCACTTATCAAAAATATATAGATGAAGAATTGAAGAGAGAATTTGAAGTAGCCAATCTAAATTATGCCAAATGGTTGGAAGACCAAGCAAGGAATAATCCTAATTTTGATGAAGCAAAAATGACAAATTATGTCCTCAAAACAAAAGAGTTAGGTTGGATTAATTGTGATAGATTTAATGGAGTTGCAGAAAACCAAAAGACCGACCTTATCGTAAAAACAAAAATCCCAGCAACATTAATTTTTAATAGAATGAATGCACTTATGAGAAGTAGTGAACATGCAAAAGGAGTGCAGTTTGCCAAAATTCCGAAAGGAGAAAAAGTTACTTTGTTTAGTGTCAAAAAAGAAGATGGAAAACTTTTTATGGCATTATACGAAACCACAACAGGAAACGAAACTCTAGAAATTGAATATGAAGAAGTGAGTTTTCAAGAAATGCAAGACAAATTGGAGTATCTCTAATTTTAAATGCCGTTGTTGATATTTTAGCGAATCAACAACAGAATAAACTATCAATATGAGTGAAATTTCTAAGTAAACAAATAGTTGCCAAATTTTATTCTGTGTAATCGTCTTTTTTCGGTTGTGTAGTAAAATTATCTTCGCTGTTCTTCGAAATGTGTTTCACACCAAAAAAGTCAATTTGATAAATCAAATTAGCTTCGCTGCTTTTCAGGTGCTACGTTTAAATGACGTAGAGGCTTGATTTATCAAGTCGAAAAAACTATTATTTTGTCGAAAACAAGTTTATTATGCAGAAATTGAAAAATGTCACTCCTATTGAACTATCATATCTTTCTATAACATTACCAAATTACCTACTCCTCTCTTTAATTTTGAATTTTGTCTTTTTATTGTTATTTTTTTGGTAAATTTGTAAATTATATATCCAAATGTAGCTTACTCTTTAGAGTGAGAAAATGTACCGAATGCTTTAGCTTTCGAAATACAAAAATATACTATCCTAAAAACAATTTACAATTATTGATTTATATTAATTTTGTATCAAAAGACCTAACAAAACCCACTAAGAAAACATAAAACACTATGGCTAAAATAGAAATGGTAATGCCCAAAATGGGCGAAAGCGTAATGGAAGGCACAATCCTAACTTGGCTGAAAAGTGTAGGAGATGCAATTGAACAAGATGAATCGGTTTTGGAAGTAGCCACCGATAAGGTAGATACCGAAGTTCCAGCAACACATGCAGGTACGCTTATTGAAATACTAGCGCAAGAAGGTGATGTAGTACAAGTAGGTGCGACAATCGCAGTCATTGAAACAGAAGTAAATGCAGCAAATGGAAACACTCCAAGTTCTCAAACGCCTATCAAAGAAGACAAAGAAACAAAAACAGAAGAACGTGTTTTAGAAACCGTTTCTTCAAATGGAAGTAACGGAAATGGAGCTGCTCATCAATCCGATTTTGTTACAGCAACTCGTTTTTATTCTCCTTTAGTTATGTCGATTGCAAAAGAAGAAAAAGTTTCGGTTTCAGAGTTAGAAACTATTGAAGGAACAGGTTTGGAAGGACGTGTTACCAAAAATGATATGTTTTCTTTTCTGAAAGATAGAAAAGAAAATGGTAATGGCTCACAGACTGCCGTTTTAGCTCCTGCTCAACAAAAGATTGAAGTAAAAGAACAAAGACAGCAACCAGCTCAACAAGCAGCTCAACAAGAGAATAAGAAAATTGAGCAATTACAGCCTGTAAAATCATACAGTAATGATATTGAGGTAGTAGAAATGGACAGAATGCGTAAAATGATTGCCCAAAGAATGGTTGATTCAAAACGTATTTCTCCACATGTTACTTCGTTTATTGAAGCCGATGTTACGAATCTTGTAAATTGGAGAAATAAATGGAAAAGAATAGTCAAAGACCGTGACGGATTAGCTCTTACTTTTACGCCTCTTTTTGTAGAAGCTGTTGCAAAGGCAATTCAAGACTTTCCAAAAATTAACTGTTCGGTAGAGGGCGATAAAATATTGATGAAAAAAGGGATTCATGTAGGAATTGCTGTTGCACTTTCAAATGATAATCTGATCGTTCCAGTTATCAGAAATACAAACGAACTCAACCTTTTAGGAATTACTAAAAAAGTATCAGAGCTGGTGGACAAAGCAAGAAATAACAAACTTTCGCCAGATGATTTATCAGGTGGAACCTATACGCTTTCAAATATTGGTTCTTTTGGAAATATGCTCGGAACGCCAATTATTATGCAGCCACAAGTTGCCATTATGTCTGTCGGTGCGATTGTCAAAAAACCTGCTGTTGTAGAAACCGAACACGGAGATATGATCGGAATTCGTCACATGATGTATCTTTCTCATTCTTACGACCATAGAGTTGTAGATGGTGGACTGGGTGGAAAGTTTGTGAGAAGAGTAGCCGATTATTTAGAGAATTTTGATGTCAATACTACTATTTAGTGGTAAGTTGTAAGTGTAAAAGGCATTGAATTAAATTTAATTCAATGCCTTTTTTTTGTTTAGTTTACTGTTCTAACCTTCATAAAAAAGAATCCACTATTTATGGAAAATGGGTTGTCTTTCTCTATAATTTTAACTAAATTATAGTTTATAACATTTAATTTTTACTTATGAAATTTGTGCATTCATTCTCTCTCTTTTTACTTTGTTTTTTCTATTATCTTTCTTCTTTCGCTCAAGATGATGTGAATCATTTGGAATATGCAAAAATACCAAAGAATTTAAAGACATTAGTAATTTGGAACGGATACGTAGATAGTGAAGGAGACACAAGTATTACGGAAGGGAATATCTATTTTAAAAATGGAAAAACTCTACAAAAACCTACTAATGATATTACAATAGAAGATGAAAAAGGGAGGATTAAAATTAAAACGGACAAGTTTTCAGGTTTTACCATGGATTGGTATCAATATCCCAATCCTACTACAACTATTCATTTCTACGAAGATATAATAAGATACAAATATGAAAAAACAGAAGTAAAAAAAGATAAAAAAGGCAGAGTTACAAGAGAGGAAATATATGATAGTACGTTTATGTACATAGATTCAAGTATGACAGGAGCAGAACATACAGTAACAAACTATACCTACAAAAATAATTTGTTAATCAAAGAACAGACGTTTGAAATTCCAAATTATACAACAAAAGAAGAGGTAGAATATAGTTATGATTCGAAAGATAGATTAGTAAGAGAAAACAGAAAACAGTATTATGGAAACGGAAAAGCAGAAAATAAAATAGACAAACAGATAATCACGCTTTATAATTATTACAATTATGGAGAAGAAAGGTTGTTTACAAAAAACATTACAGAAATAAATCCTTACTCTACACGTTCTAAGAAATGGGAATATAGATATGAAGAAAATAAAATGACTTTGACACGAGAAGAAATTTCTGTTGATGTAGATACTTTTGTGTATGAATTTATCTATGAAGATGAGATGTTAATTAGAGTTAATGAGCTTAAAAATAGTAGATATATGCATCAGGAGGGAAATTGGACAGAGTACGAATATATTTTTGAGTAATTTTATTTTTAACCATTCTATGAAGATACTATTTATTATCGTTTTATTTCTTGCCAAAACAACAAATCTTTACGCACAAAAAGATACGGTTAAATATTGGATAGAAGACGAAGCACCTCCTATATTTATACCTAAAAAGGTAAAGAAAATAATTGCTTGGTACTCTGTCTATACACCACTAAATGACACTATAACAAACAAGGTTTTTGAGTGGAAATTTGAAAATCAAAAATTAGTAGAAACGACAGACTACACGAAAAAGCAGACTTATGAAAGTCCTAGAGAAAAACAGATGAAAAACAAACCGAAAAAGATAACATACACACATAGTTATGATACGCTATTAGACAAAAAAGGCAAACCTTTAAAGTATTTTCATACTCAGAACCGAATAGATGCAAAGGGGAAGCTATTGACTCTTTGGAAAGATACAACTCATATTACCTACAATACACTCAATCAGATTATTCGTGAGCATAAAATAGAGTGGCTAAAATATTGGAAAAAAGAAAAAGAATCGTATGAATTTAGTAAAAGTATCTACACAACACACTACAAGTATGATGATTTTGGCAACTTAATAGAAAAACATTATAATAACCATCAATACGAAGACATAGAGAGCCTATGGAGGTACAGCTATGACGAAAAAAACAGACTGATTCGTTACTATGAAAATTTAGACCCTCAATACAAATATGGTAAAGTCATTTATGAGCAGAATAAAATTATTGTTACACAAACTTCACAGGATGGTGAGTTTCCTTCCGTAAAAGATTTCCATTATGAATTTATCTCAAATAATAAGTTAATTGTCCGAAAACGAAAATATCATCCTTCTTCTAATCGTCTCTATGCATGGATAGACTATCAGTATACTTATTAGGTTGAATCAAAAAAAGACATTGAATCAAATTTAATTCAGTGCCTTTTTTTGATTGAATTCAAGTCTATTATACAGTATTGTATTTTTTATTTATTTGATTAAAAATAATTAAACCTATACTCAAAATGCTCATTGCTACAGTAGCTATAATTAGTGCAGTTACTGGTTTTTCTTGTAGTCCTTCGTTAAATAGAGCTGTTATAATCGAAAATAATCTTGTTGGTATGAATACCAAACTCATCAGAATTGCTAGGTATCTAGGATTTGCATACTGTGTCAATGTCGAATAAATTATTGGAGTAATATGAACTTCTGCAACACTAAGAAATAGCAATGAAATTATATACAAAAATATATGTTGTTCATTAGGTATTTCTGATATCAGAAACAGAATTCCATAAGAGATAGCACCAAAAATAAAAGCAATCGTAAGTTTGAAAAATTGAGAACTATAAAAATAGCTCCACAAAATAATTGCCAATAAGGTAAAAGGCACAATAAAAATAACATTCAAAGATGACCATATACTTTGGGGAATATCTAATGTTGAAACTTCACTTAGTTTATGTTGTAAATTGAAAATTACAATATTAGATATTTCATAGATAGCCCAAAAAAGACCAATAAAAACAAAAGCGATGAAAATGCTAAGAAATCTTCGTTTTATTGGTAGCTCACTTGTTGGTAGTTTGCTTTGATTATTTTCCTTTATTAGTAGAATTGGAATTAGTGATACTAATGTTATGATTCCTGCAATTATAAAACCAATGCTCCAACCAAAATGCTCTCCACAGTAACCAATTAATAAGGAACCTACAAACCCTCCCAAATTAACGGCTGTATAAAGCAAGGCGAATCCTGAATCTAATAGTTTGATTTTATTTAGGTATAACTTCCCAAAATTTGAGATAATATTTGGTGTGTAAAATCCTCCACCTAGAACGACTAAAAACAATCCAATATAGATTCCTATTGGTAAAGGAATACAAAAACTAAATATTCCTAAGGCTTGAATAATTCCACCAATGACTATTGACTTTCTATTTCCTATCAACAAATCTCCAAGTAATGCTCCAATAATTTGAGAAAAAATAATTGAAGTTGCTAACCAACCATAAATACTAAATGCTTCTGAACTATCCATTTTCAGACCTTCGATCATGTATAAAACAATAATTGCACGAAGACCATAGAAAGAAGCTCTCTCTAACATTCTAGAGGTAGCGTATAAAAGTGCTTCTCTATTATGGGTTTGTGTATTCATCTTTTATTTAATGTTTTTTATTCAAACAACAAGCTAAAATGAGTGTTATGCTTGTTGAGTAATTAAAATATTGCCTTAAAGATATAAAAAAACGCACCGAATTAAATTATAATACAATGCGTTTTTTACTAAAATCTAAACCTTCTCCATCCACCCAAAACGGTCTTCACTTTCTCCAGAACGAATCGCCTTTAATTCTTTCAAAATATGATTACTTATTTTACGAGTTTCTACGGCTGGTAATTCATAATCTGTTCCTTCAATTCCGATAGCTGCAATTTGAGAAATTACGGCTGCCGTTCCTACTCCAAAGGCTTCTGTAAGTGATTTGTTTTTGATTGCTTCTTCTACTTCTGCAACCGTTACAGGACGTTCTTCTACTTCGTAACCCAAATCTTTCGCCAAAACAACTAAGCTTTTACGAGTAATTCCTTCTAAAATCGTATCTCCTGTTGGAGGCGTAAGTATTTTATTATTAATCACAAACATAATATTCATTGTGCCAGATTCCTCAATGTACTTATGCTCTTTTGCATCTGTCCAGATAAGCTGGTGATAACCTTGTTCTTGTGCTAATTTGGCAGGATATAAAGCGGCTGCATAATTTCCTCCAGTTTTGGCATTTCCTGTTCCTCCACTTGCTGCACGCACAAATTTTGTTTCCACTTTTACTCTCACAGGCTGCGTATAATATGCTCCCACAGGACACGTAAAGATAATAAATTTGTACTCATCGGCAGGACGAACTCCTAAAAATCCTTCTGATGCAAAGATAAACGGACGAATATAAAGCGAACTTCCTTCTATTTTGGGAACCCATTTTCTGTCTATATCTATCAATTTCCTCAATCCTTGCATAAAAATTTCTTTTTCCATTTTCGGAATACACATGCGCTCACACGAACGCATCAAACGCTCATAGTTTTCTTCTGGACGGAACAGAACCACCTCATCATTTTTATTATAAAAGGCCTTCATTCCTTCAAAAATAGTTTGGGAATAATGGAGTGTAGAAGCTGCTGGACTTAATGAAAGATTACCATAAGGCACAATTTTAAAATCTGTCCAAGCACCGTTTTTATAATCAGCAATAAACATGTGGTCGGAAAAAACACGTCCGAAAGGAATATTATTTTCATCTAGTGTGTCAATGCGTGAATTTTCAGTAGGCTGAACATCAATATAAATGTTTGTGTCGGTAGAGAGCATAGTTGTATATTTTTGTGATTTTTTATGTAATGAAATTGAAAAGACAGAAACCTAAAAAAATTAAAGAGAGATTGTAATCTACATAATTTAGAAAGTCATGTTTATAGTTTGCTTAGTTTTAGTATTGAAAATGAGCCAACTACAAAATTATAACCATAAAATACTGCTTTTATTCTTAGCAATATAACGAATTTAGACTAATTTTGAAAGCAATTAATCATTCTAAAAAGGTTATTTTGTATTCTGCTTAGAAAAAAACAGTAGAACTTTTAGATAAATCTAATGATAATTTCATAATTCAAAAATCAATGAAATGGTTTTAAAATTATCATAAATTCGTAACTTAATTTGAAATTATCCGTTAATTATAGTAACTTTCATTTTAATCTGAAAGTTTTGAAAGATGTTTAGGAAATCTTAAACAAAAAATTAAATAAAATACAACTAGCCGTGAAAAACCATTTAGCTTTAAGAGAATTATTAGATTTTACAAAAGAAAACGAAAACACATTTTTTGATAAGAACAAGGGGAAAATTAAACTAAATACTTTTCAATTTATCAAAAAAATGTGGTGTGCTGCTGTTGCTCAAAATTTAGGTGTTTCTTTATGGAGAGAACCGAATACTGATAATTTACAGTTAGTGATTGATTTATCTCAAAAAACACGTTTAGTAGAAGCTGATTTGGAAGACTTGCCAACAGGTTTTTTGATGCACAAATTTGAAAAAGAATTTGATAGTAATTTTAATACTAATAATGAAGGAAAAAATAATTCAAAAGCCTATTTTTTAGAAGCCCATCTTTACTTTGATTCTTCGACTGATTTTATTGTGGAGAATATTTCTTCTAAAAATAAAGCTCAAAATAAACAAGAGTTTGAAGAATTAAATCAAACTAAAAAGCAGTTTTTTCAAAAATTAAAAGACTTGCAAAACGAACAAGATTGTAAAACGCCTTATTATTATCCAACAAGTATTCCAACAGCAACTACAAAACAAACACACAAAAAAGCCGTCGATAAAGCTATCAGGGCAATGCAAAATGAAGAGTTTCAGAAAGTAGTGATTTCTCGTAACAAATTTATTGACTTACAAGAAAATTTTGATGCGCTTAATGCCTACCACAAATTAGAACAAACTTATAAAACTGCTTTTGTGTCTTTGGTTTCGATTCCTTTGGTCGGAACGTGGATGTCTGCAACGCCCGAACTTTTGGTTAGTCAAGATAAAAACGGAATTTTCAAGACAATGGCACTTGCAGGAACGCAGTCTGGAAAAGAGGTAAAAGAACTCAAAGATGCACTTTGGAGGCAAAAAGAAATCGAAGAACAGGCTTTAGTCAGTCGTTATATTATAAACTGTTTTAAGAAAATCCGTTTGAGAGAGTACGAAGATATTGAACCAAAACAGTTAGAGCAGGAAATCTTTTGCACTTGAAAACCGAGTTTTTGGTCGATACAAAACAAGAGCGTTTCCCACAGTTGGCAACTGTTATGCTAGAGCTTTTGCATCCAACTTCGGCAGTTTGTGGAATGCCAAAAGAAATAACGACACAGTTTATTTTGGAGAATGAAGGTTATGATAGAGGATTTTATGCAGGTTATTTGGGTGGAATTAATTTTAAGAATGGAAGTAGTTTGTATGTTCAGCTCCGTTGTATGCAGCTTTTGGAAAATCAAGCTATTTTGTATGCAGGAGGTGGAATTACAGCAGATTCAAACACTGATAAAGAATGGCAAGAAACAGAAATGAAATGTCAGACTATCGAAAGTGTGGTTTTTGAGTAAATACTGAGGCGAGAGAAAAGGGTAAGAGATTAGTAAACATTAATTATAGAGTTCAAAGATTATAAATAATCGTTCACTCATGTAAGACATTCCACATATAGAAACTATCTTTATTGTAGATAAAATACACATATCCAAACTATTCGATAGCGTTCACACTACTTTATTAGAATATAACTTTGAAATTGAAATTTCTTTAGGTTTTGGTAATATTAATGAAATAGAGGATGAAGAGGGCGAAGTTATTTCTGATGATGTTTTATTAGATATAGAATCAGAACAAGCTGCAATCAGAAGTATAAATTTTTTAAAGAATAGTGTAACAGGAGGTTGTCTCCAGTATTCAGCTAAAAGGGGCTTCTATGAAAAAAAGGAAAATCCACAATTCTATCCCTACGACTTAATTGTTTCATTCTATTCAGCAGATAACAAAACTATCGAAGCAGTATTAATGACTATAAGAGAACAAACGTATGACTATTTTAAAAATTTGTTTGAGAAAATTAGTAAGAGCGTAATTGAAGAGATTATACCTCTGCAAGTGTATAGAAGAAGTGAAACGAATAGTTCAAAGATTGGAGAAGAAATTGTTGATTTATATTTAAAGGAGATTTTGACACCTTTTATAATAGAAGAACAAGGTTTGGAAATTATACTTTAGAAAAGAGTACCTGACCTACTCATTCCACTTCTAACTACTTTCACGCCTTAAAACCACTTCGTCCGTGTACAAAAAAATCATAACCACCTTCTTGTGGCTTTACTTCAATGATATTTGCAAGAGTCATATTTACCAAAATAGTTGAGGCTTCTTGTTCTGAAATATCAACTAGATTGGCATATTGTTCTAAATTAATACGTTTGTGTGAACCCAAATACTGCAAAAGAGTTCTTTCATGTTGTCCGTATTGCAACAAAACATCTTTCTCGTTTGCTCGTGCCTTCATAATCATACGCATTTCTTTACTAGCTTGTGCGCTTTTGTCTTCAATCCTAACATACGCCTTTCCTACTCGTGTATTTTTTTTGTACAATAAATAAACAGGACGTTTTGGGTGTGGCTCAAAATCAAAAACCACTACTTCACAGCCGTTTGTATAAGGAATTGGAACTTTATAGGTCTTGTAAGTAACAGCAGGTTTGCAATAATCTTCCATTGCTTTTTCCATCATATAAATCGCTTCATCAGGATATTTCAATCCTGGAATAAGTCCGTTATCAGCTACACCAATGCACAATTTTCCTCCTTCAGTATTAACAAAGGCAACTACTTCACGCAATATTTTTTGAGGATAAATTACTTTTCTTTTAAACTCTATATGCAATCCTTCTCCTTCTGAAACCAATCTTTTAAGGTCTTTATATCTCATCGAATATACCATAACAATTCGTATTTTAGTGTGGATAAAAGAATACTACAAATAAAATTTATACATTATTATAACTTATAAAGTCAATGCAACCAAATTATAGTATTCACTAAAAAATAAAAGAGGAAAAGAACAAATAAAGTTCCTTTTTGTATTACCAATTTATATGAAAATAATTTCAATCCATTTATTTGTATTCTCTAATCTTCATCAACAATATAAATGCCAGCTAGATGTCTGCCATAATTATCATAATCTAATCCATAACCGATTACAAAATGATTTGGAATAGAAAAAGCAACATATTTTGGAGAAATATCAAATTTGAGTGCTTTGGGTTTGAAAAGACACGTCGCAATTTCTACACTAGCAGGATTATGAGAAGAAAGTTCTTTCAGAAGTTTGTTCATTGTAGTTCCTGTATCGACAATATCTTCAACGACAATCAAATGACGGTCTTCTAAGTCTTCGTTCAACCCTTGAATTCCTAATAAATCTTTAGCATCATTGGAAGATGTATCTTTTAGATAAGAAGAATATTTTAGAAAAGAAACCTGACAAACGGTGTCCATTGTTCGAACCAAATCGGCTGCAAAAACAAAAGAACCATTCAGAATACACAGAAGAAGAGGTTTTTTGTCTGTATAATCATTTGCAATTTGTTTTCCTAATTCTTGTACACGCTCTTTCATTTGCTGCTCCGACAAATAGGGTACAAAATATTTGTCTTGAATAAGTAATCGATTTGAATACTCTGGCGACTCTGAAGATGTAGAAGATTTCATAGCTTACAAAACCGTAAAATTTATAGATTGTTTGGAAATAAAAGCGTTTGAGTGTGTTTTTTACTGCAAAATATAAGTTAAAAAATGACATAAAAAAACCGAACATTTCGACAATGTTCGGCTATCAATTATAAATAAGTGCCATATAAATACAGGATTATGTAAAAAAAAGTAACAACTTGTATAAAATTAAAATTCAAGAAATTACGGAGTAGGAGTTTGGATACTACTATTTTTCAAATGATTGCTACCAGAAATACGATTTTGCTTTTGTTTGGCTGCTTCCTTAGCTTTATGACAAATCAAACGCTCTTCTTTCGTTTTCTCAGAACAAGATTTTTTAGCAGAAGCTGGAGCTTTTTCTGTATCAAAATCTACACTTTGATCAACATTTTTATTTATAATTTCAGAATTGTGTTGGCGAATCGTTACAACTACTTCTGAAGCCTCAACTGGAGATTTAACTGGAGATTTATCAAATTTATGTATTGAAGAATGTACATAATCATTTTGTTGATTTTCTGAATTTTCCCACAAAAAATTACTTTTAGCATCTATATTCAAAAATATAGTTTGTCCGATAGCTCCAAAGACGAGCAGGAAAAGAAGGGATATTTTAAGTTTCATAATCATTAAATTTATTAAGTGAAAGTCCTAATTTGTTCGTTTGCAATTTCATAACCCTAACTAGTAAACTACTAGCAACAGAGGTATCTATTTATATAGACACTATTTTTTAACAAACGTTGCATCTTATTCCAAAAAATTTAGAAAAAAAATTAAAAAAGACATAGCCTTTTTATCTTTTGATTCAACTACTTTTAATTAGGAGTTGCAAGTTACAATAGTTTTTTCATAAAATAGGTAGTCTTTTTTAAATAAAACTTACAAATTTTAACAAAAAAATGCTTAACTCAAATAATTAGCTGTTCTTTGAAGTAAAAACGAAAATTAGTACTAATTTCAATGTATTTCTTCAAAAACAGTTTAATTTGGTTGTACCTACAAGAATAACATGCGATTCTTAATATAATATCTTAAAAAAGAGAAAAATGTTTAAGTTTTTGTTAAAAAAATTAGACATTTTTCAGAAAAAAAATAATTTTACGTGAAAATGGTTTTATAATTCCTTAAATATTTCAAAAATAGATGAATTCATTGCACAAAAAGGTGGATTTTCTAAGTTTTCCTTATTGTACTTCAAATCTGTATTTGTATCTGCATTCAAAATTTTTCCTCCTGCTGCTTTCAAAATTGCTTCTCCTGCTGCTGTGTCCCATTCCATTGTTGTTCCATTTCTATAATACAAATCAGCAATTCCTTCAGCAACCAAACAAAACTTGACCGAACTACCCTTTTTACGGATTTCTCTTACATTAAATTTATCCAAATAATTGTTATCTTTTGCATTAGAATGCGAACGACTTTTGAAAGCAATTATTCCATCTTCGTTTTTTTTCTGACTTACTTTTATGGCTACTTTTTTTGTTTCTTCTAGTTTCTTTTCTAAGTTTATTTCCTTCAAATTTAATTCTTGTTTGTAAGCTCCTTTTTCAAGATTACCTACATACAAAACTCCTGAAACAGGAACGTAAATAATTCCTATTATAGGAACATTATTTTCCATTAAAGCAATATTTACCGTAAAATTTCCATTTCGTTTTACAAATTCTCTCGTTCCGTCAAGTGGATCAACGAGCCAAAATTTCTTCCAGTTTTTACGCTCTTCATACGGTGTAATCTTTCCTTCTTCTGACAAAACAGGCAAGCCCAATGGTTTCAAATGCTTTTCTATAATTTTGTTGGCTTCTTTGTCGGCAAGTGTGAGGGGAGAATTATCAGATTTATAGCTTACAATATTGTCTTTTGTATATTCTGTGTTATGTTCATTATCAAATTTGTCGTAAATTTCTTTGATTTTTTCGCCTGCTTTTACGGCTGCTTGAATGGCAATTTCTATCATTTTTTTAGGAATTAGGGATTAGGAATTAAGGATTAGGAATTAGGAATTAGGAATTAGGAATTAGGAATTAGGAATTAGGAATTAGGAATTAGGAATTAAGGATTAGGAATTAGGAATTAAGGATTAGGAATTAAGGATTAGGAATTAAGGATTAGGAATTAGGAATTAGGAATTAGGAATTAAGGATTAGGAATTAGGAATTAGGGGAAATTATGTTCTGAATTTATTTAAACTTTTTGAAATAAAAAAAGCAACCTTTTTACAAAGTTGCTTCTTTTTATAGTATTATTTGTTTGCTTTATGGAGCTAAACGCTTTGAAACTCTACAAATATTTGCCGAACCATTTCGCTCATATTGTATTTCGTCCATTATCTTTTTGACTAAAATAAGTCCAATTCCTCCTCCTCTTTTTTCTGCGATAATTTCTTTCATATCAGGTTCTTTATAAGAAAGCAAATCAAAACTCGGCGCACTTTCATCTTTTATTTCAAATACAAATTGATTATCTTTTCTACTCACACTTACTTCTATATCTTCTTTTGGATTACAATCATGAGAATGAATTATAAGGTTGGCACAGAGTTCATCTACTGCCAAAACCATCAGATTAATATCTACTGGCGAAATTGAGTGCTGTTTGAGTGCACCTTCTATGAATTTGCGAACCCTACAAAGGTTGTTTTTCAAACAAGAAATTCGGATGCTATGAATCATTTATTATTTGTTTGGCTAAATAAGCAAAAACTTCATTATAATTATCTAATCAATTGCATGTATTTGCATTTACTTAGCTCTAGTTTTTGCTTCTTCTTTTGTTTTAGTAATCGGAATAATCTCATCAAGACCTAATATTCTAAAAACTTTTAATACTTTATCGTTCATTCCATACAAAACCAGACTAATATTTTTGGCTTCACATTCTTGCAAATGAGAAGTAAAAACACCAATTCCTGGCGACGAAATATAATCTAATTTATCACAATCCACCAAAATCGGATTGCGATTATCTCCGATTGCTTTGGCAAGTACCTTATCAAGTTTGATAGAAGAAGAGGCATCTAAATCTCCATCAACGCTAATAATATAGTTTTTTCCCTCTTCAGTAAATTTGACTTCCATTATATCTTACGAAAAATAATTGCAATAGGTTTGCTACAAATAATAAATAATAATAAATAGCAGTAAATAAAGTACAGTTAAAACAAATACTGACTGATTTGTTTTAAATTAAACCAACTAATCGGTTTTTGCTGTCATTTCTACTATTTATTTGAATTGACAAATTTACTATTCTTAACGAGAGTTTTCAAGTTTTTTTTGAAAAAAATTTATCCTGTTCTCAAAACCTATTTTTAGTACTATAAAACTTTGTTGTAATCAATTGTTTTTTTTATTTATTTCAAAAGTCAATTACTGCAATAATTTATAGTTTTCACAAATCGGAGTTCCAAAACAACTCGTACATAATCCAGAAGAAAATTAAAATATAAAATTATAGAGTACAAATATGAGCTATCATTCGCATCAATTAAATTCGGCTTCTCATTCTCATATTATTGGCAGAACTGACCCAATCACAGGCGACACAATAGAAGAAAATGATAAAGTTGTTTTTTGTCTGTCTTGCCAGTCTTGTTTTTTGGAGGAGAGTTGGAATTACATAAACAACAGCCATTGCAAACAAACCGACACTTTGTTTTTTGCTCCTTATATTCCTACTCAACTTGTAGCAAAGCGAAAAAAAGCAGATAATTCAGAACCTTTATTAAGCAAAAATTCAATAAGTATTCTTTTGATTTTGTTCTTTTATGGAATGTATGGTAGTTCAATTTATTTTTTATTAGAAGATTTCCTTCTCTTCAAAGACCGAATTTTATCTTCTATGCTTATTGGTATTTTTCCTGCTTTTCTTTCAGTAATGGGTATTACAAGTAATAAATTCAAGCAATTTATAGGAATAAAGAAACCGAAGGAAACGGATATTTACATTATTGAAGAGGGTTTGCAAATAAATGACACACTATTTGTTTGGTCAAATATTGAGAAAATAGAATACCAGCGCACCGTAAAAGAAGGAAATAGTTTTACTTCTGCAAAGATTAAAATTTGTCTTAAAAATGGAAATACTGTTCAAGAAAAATTTGATACCAAAAGTCCAGAACATCAAAAATCGTTTCTTTTAGCTTTAGCGTGGGCTTCCGAACATACAAAAGTGGAATTTTACACAGAAAATCAACAAGAATATGCCCTTTTGATTAGTGTAGAGAAAAATTACGAAAATATGAAATTACTGGTTGATGGTAATTCGCATTCAAACCTACCTTCTAAAATCTAACTTCTAAATTTATTCACTTGTGAAACTGTTTATTTTCTTAGTGCCTTAGTGGTAATTAGAAATTCTAAATTTATTCACTTGTGAAACTGTTTATTTTCTTAGTGCCTTAGTGGTAATTAGAAATTCTCATTTTATTCTAAAATCTAACTTCTAAATTTATTTTTTTATTTGGAATTAATCTAAATAAATTTTATTTTTGTAGAACACTATAATTCTCTTTACAAAATCTACAAAAACGGCTATGCAAACTACATTTCCTGCTTTTCCTTCGATTATTGGTTCTGGAACAAATTCTTTTTTTAATCATCTAAATCTTGAAGAAGAATCATTTTGTCAGTCGTTTAGTTGTTGTAAGAAAGATAAATGTTGTAAAAAATATAAGAAAAAAGGAAATCATTGTAAAAAATGTCCGAAAATATAGAATTAGGGATTCATTACTTTTTATGATAATTGTTTACAAATTATTGGTATTTTACGAATAGAAAGTTTAAATTTGCATATTCAGTAAAAAGTATTTAATTTAGTAGTAAAATAGAATTGTGTTCATAATTGAATTTGTGGAAACGATTTGCAAAACTATTTTTTTATCTTTAGAGTTATAGTAAGGATAAAGTGAAAGTATTTGATTGTATTTGTTTCTTTGATAGCATTTCAATTGATAATTTATCATTATTTTTAAACAAACTCATTTTTTATATTCAAATTATTCATTAAATAAGGAGGTTACTATCGCAAAAACATATAGAAGAGGTGGCAGACGACCTATTAGACGAGAGGAAGATCCTCATCGTATAAATCGTCGTATCAGAGCAAAAGAAATTCGTATCGTCGGAGATGATGTTGAAAATGGGATTTATTCTACTGCCGACGCTTTAGAAATAGCTCAAAAATTGGGACTTGATTTGGTAGAAATTGCTCCCAACGGTACACCACCAGTTTGTAAAATTATCGATTATTCGAAATTCAAATACGAACAGAAAAAGAAACAAAAAGAACTGAAAGCCAATGCTCACAAAGTAGTGGTAAAAGAAATTCGTTTTGGTCCTAATACCAACGAACACGATTTAGACTTCAAAACAAAACACGCTCAAAAGTTTCTTGAAGAAGGAAATAAAGTAAAAGCGTATGTTCAGTTTGCAGGACGAACAATTGTTTTTAAAGATAGAGGAAGAGAAATTTTAGACCGTTTTGCAGAAGCCGTTGAAGAACAAGGAAAGCCAGAAGGTTACCCAAAAATGGAGGGAAAACGTATGATTATTATGTTTACTCCTAAAAACATTCCTACTAAAAAGAAATCAGCAGTCTTAAAAGAAGAGGCTTCTAAGGACGACAAACCAAAGTCTAGCAAATCTTCGAAAGAAGCTAAAGAGAAATCTGGAAACGATTCGGAAACAAAATCTGAAAAAGAAACAAAAAAAGGTGCTGATAAAGGTGCTGATAAAGTTTCTACCAAAGCAGATACAAAAACTTCTGACAAGACTTCTGATAAAAACGCTGAGAAAACTTCTGGTAAAACAGATGTAAAAATTTCTGACAAAACTTCTAGTAAAGTAGATACAAAAGCAGAAGAAAAGCCAAAAACAGCAAAGACCTCAAAAGAAGGTAAAGAAACTAAAGTTGGAAAAACTGACAAAGCTGACAAAGCTGATAAAACTGAACGAACTCCTGTGAAAAAAGCCCCTGCTGCCAAAACTTCAACTAAAAAGCCTGCTCCTAAAAAAGCAAAAAGCGAAGAAGAAGAATAAACAGGAATTGACAGAATAAACAAAACAGACATTTTATGATAAGAAAAAGTAGTTAAATTAGTTTTTAGCTGCTTTTTTTGTGACCTATAAAGAAAATGCACACAAAATATATAGAGAATAATTTAGAAAACAGTTTTAAAAGTGCTACCTTTGTAGGCTCAAATGGAGTATGTTATGTAAAACTCAATTAGACTTATATGATTGTCAAGGATTATTTTATCTTTTTGATTTTATGCTAAAAACAAAATTTGATTTTAAATTGCTTTTTTTAATTCAATAAAACAGCGCAATTATGCCTAAGATGAAAACCAACTCAGGCGCAAAAAAACGTTTCAAACTTACTGGTACTGGCAAAATAAAGCGTAAACACGCATTTATGAACCACATTCTTACCAAAAAGTCGCACAAACGTAAAAAGCGTCTTGCTCAATTTGCTATCGTTCATTCAACTGACGAAAAGCGTATCAAAAAATTGCTTATCAACATGTAAGTAATACATGTAAGCAAACGTTTTTCTTACTGTTTCTGTGATTAGACCTAACTAACCAGAAAACAGAAAAACATCGCATACAAAGTCTGTATGCAAACTTTTTAATTTTAGGTTTCTTTTACCAGAGAATAGGCTCTTATTTATAGATGCAAGAACGAAAGATTTTTTCTTTTGTCGCCTCCTCTCAAAAATTGTTATAATTATGCCTCGTTCGGTAAATCATGTAGCTTCCCGTGCTTCGTCGTAAGCGAGTAATGCAACACGCCAAAGGATTCTTTGGTCGTCGTAAAAATGTTTGGACAGTAGCCAAAAATGCTGTTGAAAAAAGTTTCGAATACGCTTATGTAGGTCGTAAACTCAAAAAACGTGAATTCCGTAGTCTTTGGATTCAACGTATCAATGCAGGCGCACGCCAGCATGGAATGTCTTATTCTCAATTTATGGGCAAAATCCATAAAGCAGGTCTTACGCTAAACCGTAAAGTTCTTGCTGATTTGGCTATGAATCATCCTGAAGCATTTAAGTCGGTTGTAGAAAAAGTAAAATAGATACTAATCAATTAGGAGTGATGAATCATAAATTACGATAATTAGTAATTTATTTAATTCTTGTTCTTAATTGAAAATTATTTGTTTTATAAGACTACAATTTCTTATATAAGTTTTAAAGAAATCCTCTTTTTCTATGATTTAATTCTAGCGAAGGAGGGTTTTTTGCTTTTTATCTTAAAATTTTCTTTTAAACGAACAAAAAACGAGAAAACTATTTTTAGTTTTAAAGAGTTTTTTTATCTTTCGTAATTGCTCCAATTTTTACACACAAATATTTTAAGCTATTTTTTAATCTCTTACTTCTAGTATGGAATTGTCGATTACTATTTCTAATTTCTATTAGTTCGTAATTCATAATTCGTAATTAGCTTCGCTGCTTTTGCAGGTCGTAATTTCAATTAAATAAGTGGAAATCGTTTTAACCATTTCAAGTTATTTTTCAGATTTTTTTTCAAACCTAGATTGGGCGCAAATCAAGGTTTTATTGGTGTATCTATCCATTCCTATTTCTAGTGGCATTATTGGGTGGGCTACAAACTGGATGGCTCTTTTGATGACTTTTTATCCCATTGAATATATAGGAATTAAGCCCTTTGGTTGGCAAGGAATTATTCCTTCGAAAGCTCAAAAAATGGCAACCAAATCAGTAGAAATGCTGACCTCCAAACTCTTGCGTATCGAAGAGCGTTTTGAGCAGCTTGACCCTGTCATCGTTGCTCGTTATATGCAGCCCGAATTGGAAACATTGAGCGTAAAAGTTATCAATGAAGCAATGGAAGCACAAGCAGGCATAATTTGGAAAAACACTCCTATTCCTATCAAAAAACAGATTTATGAACGAGCAAAACAAGAAATTCCGAATGCTGTAGTAGATATAATGGTAGAGGTAAACGGACAAATTGATAAAATGCTAGATCTCAAACGCATTGCCATTGCTACTCTGATGGCTGATAAACGCCTTGTTAATGAAATATTTTTACGGTGTGGAGATAAAGAATTTAAGTTTATAGAAGTATCTGGTTTTTGGTTTGGAGGAATTTTTGGATTAGCTCAAATGGTTCTTTCTTACAATTTTCCTACTGGTTCGTGGTTTATTTTACCGGGGTGTGGCTTGATTGTAGGTTATTTGACAAATGTTTTGGCTCTAAAACTCATCTTCGAACCTTTAGAACCCATTAATATTTTAGGAATTTATAAGTTTCAAGGATTATTTTTGAAAAGGCAAAAAGAAGTAGCTAGAGAATACGCAAAAGTAATTGTAGAGAAAATCTTGCCTACCGAAGTAATGACAGAGTATTTGGTACGAGGTCCGGCAGCTAATAAACTGGCTTTAATAATTAATAAAGAAGTTAGTAATCTGGTTGATGATGTAGTGGAAGATATGGCTGGCGCATCTCGTCCTATTTTTACGCTTGTAGCAGGAAAGCGAATGGACATTGCAAAAAATATCATTATGTTTCATTTTATGCGTGAACTTCCAATCGTTGTCAAACAGACAGAAGAATATGCAGAGGTTGCTCTCAATATAGAAAATACACTTGCTGAGCGAATGGGTAATTTGTCGTTTAAAGAATTTGAAGAGTTTTTACGTCCTGTTTTTCAAGAAGACGAATGGATTTTGATTTTGGTGGGAGCAGTTTTGGGAATGTTTGCAGGAATATTGCAATTTGTAGTGATGTGGTATTTTGGTTTGGTCTAAAAATTGCAAATTAGTTTTAAAGATTACGTAAGTACTTTCTTATCATTACCCTATTTTCTGATTAATTTGAAGTGAATTAGGTGTTAATTTAAGATTAATGCAAAATAAATGAATTATTTTTGATTTTATTGCAACCTTTTGAAGCTTTTTAGGGTCATGATAGTAAGAGAGTTTTATATAATTATATTTAGGTTGTCTTTAAAAAGCCTTTTTTAATTATTAATCTATTACTATTTCTCTCAAGATTATTCCAAATTTATCAACTTCCAAAATAGCACACTCATGAAAGCGCACAGTATTCCATTTATCTTGATGATTCTCTTGATGCTTGGAGCAGGAATTTCAGCCTGTCAAAATAATAGTCCAAAAGAACAAACTCCACAAGGAAGTTTATTAGTTCGTACTGCCATTATTCAAATTTTTGATACTAATAATACCGAAAATAAGGAGAATGAAGAAGTAGAGCAAGAGGAAAAATTGTGTGGTCATAGAGTAGCTTTTTTATTGAAAGATGGAACATATATTCTTCCAACTAATTTGAATAGTTTTTTGGAAGAACCTTCTCATAATCAAATCGTCAATATAACGTACCGTTCAGAAGATAGTAAGATTCAAGATTGTACAGAAGCAAAAAGTGTTTATCTAAGCCATGTTGATATTCCTTCCCTTTCAGATTTGGATTAACATTTACTTCAAAAATATACATATAATGAAAGCCTAAAATAATGGAAATTTATTTTAGGCTTTTTTTGTGCGTTACTGGTTTATTTTTTATCAAAAAGTAGCACATTTATTTATCAAATTGAATAAAGTTTGAACCAAAAAAAATCATTTCCTTTATTTTAAAAGAAATGATTTATCAATTTGCATTCTACTTTGTAAATCAAATATGTTCTAATTATTAATTACTTCAACAGCCATTATTTTTATAGGATTGCTATCGCCTGGATAAGCATAACAAGTAACAACGCTATCATAACGAGTATCTGGTTGAGCATATTCAAAATAGATTTTCAGATTCATTTTATCTTTGATTTTCAATTCTTTCAATTTCAGCTTTTACATTTTCATCTAAAGAATAAGGTTGTAGATAAACATTCAAACCATCGTTGAGCCAAAGATTATCCCATACACCAACTCCACACGTTACTTCTTCGACAGTTACTTCAGCATTCATGATTGTCCCACACTGACCAACTCCACAGTAAGATTGTTCTTCACATGTTTCTATTCCATCACATTGAAAAGCTGAAAAAGCAAGTAAAACTCCCAATGCAAAAACATAAAAAGGGAAATTAATAGAAAAAGCACTTTTAACAGAACCAATAATTTCTTGTTTTGAGTTAAAATTGAATTTTAGCATAGTTGTAAGAATTAAGTGTAATAGAATTTTTTGAGTGAAAACAATTTACTCATTTGTTTTTTTGAGCTTGTTAGTATCTATACGCAATTACTTAGTAATTCGTGGCAGAGATAGGTTAGTTTTTTAGATTTTTTTTAAATGTCTTATTTTAAAATCTTGAAGTACAAAAACCCTATAAATAAGAAAAGGCAACCACAAGCGTGATTACCTTTAATTTACTCTATATCCCCTTTACAGATATAAAACTTAATCTTCCTTCTTACGGAAGAAGGAAGCCATTTGTTGCAAAACATTCATTCTTTTTCTGTTTTTTTATTCAAAATAGAAATATAAAGAACGAAATTCTATCAAAAACAAATAGCTATCCTATTTAAAACCGTTTTATTTTATCATTATTCAAATAATAAAATATGAAATATCTTGTAGTTTTCGGTTTAATCTTTTAAACTGAAAATATTTTTAAACAGCACGAAAATTAGTTTCGTTTTGCTGCAAACTAAGCATTTTTAATGTCATTTAGTAGTTCGTCAAAATCATAACCAAATATATAAACTCCATATTTGCCTACTAATTCTATAAAAGCTCTTTTAGAGATACCTACAATTTCACTTGCTTGTCCAGAACTTAATTTACCTTCTTCAAATAATTTTGAAGCAATTATCATTTTTATATCAAAATCTTTCAAATGAAGACTATTAGGTAATGTTATTTGATGAACTGCCATAATTGTACTTTTTTACTCAATCTCAATAACTGAAATAGATTGTAATTTTTCATTCTCAACAAATTGCCTAATTATCATTTCATTATCTTTCAAAATTTCTACAATATCATTTGTATTTTTATTTCCTCCTCTCAACCAGATAATTTTAGGAGGATTACCTCTTAAAAAAGCAATGTCTGAAAAGTCAGAATCAAAAGTTACTATTGTAAAACCATTTTCTTTAGCAAAATTCCAAATTAATTCATCTTTTATATCTTCTAATCCAATTTCTCTAACTTGTTTTGAATTATAAAAAATGGAATTTATTTTAGCTACTATTCTGAAAGAAATGTTTTGATCAAATAATAATTTCATAATTTAGGAAGTGATACGAATTCTATTCTCTCTATTAGCTGAAAATAACAAACAAGCCTTTATATTTTCTTCTGTTAGTTCTGGAAAATCATATATAATTTCTTTTATACTCATTCCATTACCTAACCAATTCAAAACATCATAAACAGAAATTCGTGTTCCTATAATAGTAGGTCTTCCAAATCTCACTTCTGGATTAATGGTAATATGTTCTTTAAAATCTATCATTATTAGTTCAATTTAATTAGAATAAATGTTTTTGATTAAGAACGTTATCTAAACTAAAAAAGTTGAGTAAACCAAATTGTAAACTAAACCCTAAGACTTTCTATAAAAATCTTAGGGTTTAAAAATTGCTTAAACTTTAGCAAAACCTTTAGAATTACGTTTTCTTTCTCCTTCGTTCAAATAAATTTTACGAATACGAAGAGCTGTAGGAGTAAGTTCTACATACTCATCTGCTTGAATGTATTCTAATGCTTCTTCTAAAGAGAATTTTACAGGAGGAGCAATTTTAGTTTTAGCGTCTGTACCCGAAGAACGCATGTTTGTCAATTGTTTTGTTTTGGTAATATTTATAACTAAATCACTACCACGAGTATGCTCTCCAACTACTTGACCTTCATAAATTGATTCATTCTGGTCGACAAAGAAAATACCTTTGTCTTGTAATTTATTGATACTATAAGGAATAGCATTTCCGAGTTCCATAGAAATAAGAGAACCACTCTGACGACCTTTGATTTCTCCTTTGAAAGGCTCAAATGCTTTGAAACGATGGTACATAATTGCCTCTCCTGCTGTTGCTGTAAGAAGTTGATTACGAAGACCAATAATTCCACGAGAAGGCATCTCAAATTTCAAGATTGTACGGTCATCCTTCGGATTCATTTCCAATAAATCGCCTTTGCGTTGTGTAACAAGTTCAATTGCTTTTCCAGACAAATGGTCAGGAATATCAATCGTTAATTCTTCTATCGGCTCACATTTTTTACCATCAATTTCTTTGATAATTACCTGAGGCTGACCTACTTGCAATTCATATCCTTCACGACGCATTGTTTCAATAAGAACTGACAAGTGAAGAACACCACGACCAAAGACATTAAAAGCATCAGCAGCCTGAGTTGGTTCAACACGTAGAGCTAGATTTTTTTCTAATTCTTTCTCCAAACGGTCTTTTAAGTGGCGAGAAGTTACAAATTTGCCTTCTTTACCGTAAAAAGGAGAATTATTAATCGTAAATACCATTGACATAGTAGGCTCATCAATTGAAATTGGAGGCAATGCTTCTGGCTCATCTCTATCTGCTACCGTATCGCCAATCTCAAAACCTTCTAATCCTACAATCGCACAAATATCTCCTGCTTGAATTTCCTCTACTTTAAGTTTTCCCAAGCCTTCAAAAACATACAATTCTTTGATTTTATTCTTTACAATAGTTCCATCACGTTTCATAAGAGAAACTGTTTGACCTACAGTCAGTTTGCCACGAACCAAACGACCTACTGCAATACGACCAATATAAGTAGAGTAATCTAATGAAGTGATTTGAAGTTGAGTAGTTCCTTCTTCAATGACTGGCGCAGGAATCGTTTCCATAATACAGTCCAAAAGAGGAACAATACTATCAGTTTCTTTTTGCCAGTCATCACTCATCCAGTTATTTTTGGCAGAACCAAAGATAGTTGGAAAGTCTAACTGGTCTTCTGTTGCACCTAAAGAAAACATCAAATCAAAAACTTGATCTTGTACTTCGTTTGGCTTACAGTTTAATTTATCTACTTTATTTACAACTACAATAGGCTTCAAACCCAAATCAATCGCTTTTTGAAGTACAAAACGAGTTTGAGGCATAGCACCTTCAAAGGCATCTACTAATAAAAGCACACCATCAGCCATATTCAAAACACGCTCTACTTCACCACCAAAATCGGCGTGACCAGGTGTGTCAATAATATTAATTTTTGTTCCTTTGTAGTCAATAGAAACATTTTTGGCAAGAATTGTAATTCCACGTTCACGCTCAATATCGTTGTTATCCATGATAAGTTCGCCTGGGCGTTCGTGTTCTTTAAACAAATTTCCAGTAACGAGCATTTTGTCGACAAGAGTAGTTTTGCCGTGATCAACGTGAGCAATAATAGCGATATTTCTGATAGACTGCATAGGGTAGTAAAAACTAATGTAAAAGGCTTAGAGTATTTTTATAATTGTTTAACAAAACTTGAATCAATTTCTCAGAAAAATCAAAAATACTTAAATAGCTATTTTAATTTATTCTGTTGATTTATAGTGAGTTATGAATTGTTTTTTTTCTTAGTGGTGCAAAATTAAGTAATTTATTTGACAAAACAATAATTTTGACTGTTAATAATCTATTGCTATCCTCGCTTACAATTATTTTAAAACGGAATTAAAACCCTCTTTTACCTTCATATTCAGTTTTATATCTTCGTTTTTATCAAATTATGTTTTATTTTCGTTCGTATTTTATGATTTTTATAAAATTTTGCGATTTCCTTTAAATCAAATAATTTCTTAGCTTTCTTTGTAGAAGCGTTTGAAAAAATCTATTTTTAGTCTTTTTGGAATTATTTTGAAAAAAAATTAGTTTATAAATTATGATAAATAAAAGAGTTTTTGGTTTTGTTAGTATTTGAAAATCAACAATTTACCTAATCTATAATTCCAGAAAAAAATAGATGAGGTAATTGAACAACGAAAAAGAACAAAATTTTTAGAAAAAAGTTGAGATTCTATTTGCAGATATAAAAAAAAGACTTACCTTTGCATCGCAATAAGGGAAAAGAAAAACACAAAAACTGTTCAAAATTCCTTGAGTAAAATAAATTGTTGAAAGAACAATTCAAAAAAAATGCTCCGTTCGTCTAGCGGTTAGGACGCCAGGTTTTCATCCTGGTAGCAGGGGTTCGATTCCCCTACGGAGTACAAAATAAATTTAGAATTACGATTTTAGAAGTTAGAATTAAGTAAAGTAGAAATTTTAGAGTACAAAAACGCTCCGTTCGTCTAGCGGTTAGGACGCCAGGTTTTCATCCTGGTAGCAGGGGTTCGATTCCCCTACGGAGTACAAAATTATAAAAGCCAATTCAATATTTGAATTGGCTTTTTTTTGTGCTTGATTTTTGTTTTTTTGAGAATTAAATCTCAAATTTCCCTGTTTTCTCTCTCCATTGCATAATAAGTTCAAATGTATTAGTAGATTTTTGATAATCCATATATCCATAAAAATTATCAAAACTTGCTCCCAAAACACTATTTAAAGCTATTTTGTCTTTTTCTGTTGGTGCATCTGGCAAAAAGGCTTTTAAATCTTCTAAATGATAAAGTTGTTCTACCTTTTTCACATCATCAATATTCCATCTCTGACAAAAAATTGCGTAGCCATTATTTATATCATTTTCTTCATTAGAATTATCCATAGTAAGTTAGTTTTTTATTAGTGATTTGTGTTTTAAGTTATACGAAATGTTAAAAAATAAAGTTTAATTTTTTTTGTAGCTCACTCTTTAGAGTGAGTAGCATTTTGTGTGGTAGAAAATTGGCAAAGGTAAAAACAAAATACTACAGTACGCTTCGCACACTAAAGTGTACGCTACAGAATTACATTACAAGTTAGCCTTTTTGTAGCTCACTCTTTAGAGTGAGTAGCATTTTGTGTGATAGAAAATTGGCAAAGGTAAAAACAAAATACTACTCTACGCTTCGCACACTAAAGTGTACGCTACAGAATTACATTACAAGTTAGCCTTTTTGTAGCTCACTCTTTAGAGTGAGTAGCATTTTGTGTGGTAGAAAATTGGCAAAGGTAAAAACAAAATACTACAGTACGCTTCGCACACTAAAGTGTACGCTACAGAATTACATTACAAGTTAGCCTTTTTGTAGCTCACTCTTTAGAGTGAGTAGCATTTTGTGTGGTAGAAAATTGGCAAAGGTAAAAACAAAATACTACAGTACGCTTCGCACACTAAAGTGTACGCTACAGAATTATATTACAAGTTAGCCTTTTTGTAGCTCACTCTTTAGAGTGAGTAGCATTTTGTGTGGTAGAAAATTAGTAAAGGTAAAAACAAAATACTACTCTACGCTTCGCACACTAAAGTGTACGCTACAGAAATGCGCTACAAAATTACGTAACTATTAAGAAATACAAATTCACTTTTTTTGTAAAGCGATTTATTAAAAATGGAATCAAAATAGAGTAACTTTGTAATCTGGTAAAACAATCGCTCGTGAGGACACGAGCAATGGTAAAGTTTGTCTATAACTTTATCACTAAAAAAATCACTACCGTTGCTTGTGTCCTCACGAGCGACTTTCTACTATATCATTTATGCGTTGTTTATTTTTTCTGTTTTTTACTCTTTTAATTCTATTTTCTCAAACTTCTTTTGCCCAAAAAACAAATAGAAACATAGAAAAAAAACCCACTTTAGAAACAGTTGAAGATACTACTCAAACTTTATCAAGAGTGGAACTTTTGAAGGCTGGAGTATTGGAAGGCGACGTGTTGCCAAATGGCGAAAAGGTGCGTATTCTGAAAAAAGATGAACGTGGACAAGTTCAGTTCAAACAGAAAAATACAGTTATGTATGCTGATAGCGTTTTTCAATATATTGATAGAAATCAAATTGAAGCCTTTGGGAATATTCGTTTTGTTGAGCAAGATAGCCTTACACTTGTTGGCGATACGTTGTATTATGACGGTTATACAAAAATTGCAAAAGTGCGTGGCAATGTAGTGATGCAAGATCAAGAAAAAACAGTCCGAACACGAAAATTAGATTACAATACAAAAACAAAAACAGCTAATTATTTTGAAGGGGGAACAGTTACCGACCAAACTTCACGACTGACAAGCGATAGAGGTTCTTATAATACAAATTCTAGAGTCGCTACTTTCAATGGAAATGTACAGGCTCTTAGTCCAGACCAACAATTAATCGCAGAGTCAGTAGTTTATAATACACAGACCAAAACAATCTTTTTTGATTCGGAAGGAAAAATTATAAATAGAGATGGAACAATAAACGCAGTAAAAGGAACACAAATCAATGCACAAACAGGAATTTTGAAGACAGCAGAAGGTGCAAATGTAGCTACTCGTATCGAAAATAGAGATTACATTATTTCTGCAAACTTTATTGATTATGATAATCTAACTGAAAAGGGAGTTTTTAAAGAAAATGTACAGCTTTATTACAAGAAAGAAAAAATTACCATTTTTGGAGACGAGGCTTATTACGATGGAATAAATAGCCGTCTTGATGCGTATGGAGATGCGCTGCTGGTAAAACCATTTAAAAATGACACCCTTTATATTTCGGCTGATACGTTGATTGCGATAAATGATAGCGTGGCAACACAACAACGTTTTTATGGTTATAGAAACGTGCAAATTTTCAAACGAGATTTGCAAGGAATTTGTGATTCGTTGAATTATGATTTAGAAGATTCAATTATTTATTTTGACTATGACCCTGTTTTGTGGAATACTTCAAATCAGCTTTCTGGAACAAGAATTAAGGCAAAACTAAGAGATAATACTGTCGATTCGCTTACCATTACAGAAAAAGCATTTGTTATTTCGTCTGATATTTTTGGACAGTTTAATCAAATAAAAGGACGAGATTTGTTAGCCGTTTTTGATAGTGGATATATCAAAAGGGTAAATGTCGATGGAAATGGAGAAAGTATTTATTTTATGTTGGAAGAACAAAAAGATAAAGAAACACTCTTAAAAGGAATGAATTATATAAAGTGTAGTAATATTATTATGAAATTTATTTCGGATAATGAACTGGAAGAAATTTTGTTTTTGCAGCAACCAGAAGGACAAGTTATTCCTCCTCAACTGATTACAAAGAAAAATTCGGAATTAAATAATTTTAGTTGGAGAATAGAAGAAAAACCCACGTATAACAAAATTATGCAAGGTAGAAGCACCGAAGAAGCAGCCCAAAATACCTATAAAGTAAAAGAAGTAGATGGAAATAGAGTTATAGATAGTGATTTTTTTGGTGTTTATTTGAGTGAAGATAAATCAAAACTAACATATTACAATCCAAAACTACCTGCTAGAAATCTTGAAAATGAGTTTTTCTTATACGTTTATCCAGTAAATAAAAAGGATTTGCCAGAAGAATTCAGATTATACGGTTATGTAGTTGTTTCATTTTATAACATGGATATAGATATTTATAAGCCCAATCAACCTTTTTATTATACACAAGAATTGCCCAAATTTAAGATTAAAAAAATTACGACAGGACAAAAAATAAAAATAGAAATAGACGAAGAAACAGGAGAAGTTATTCCCAATAGAAATCCTGTGAAGGAATGGAAAAAAACGTATGAGTTTTAATGGTTGGAGCGAGAGAATGGGGGCGAGAGGCGAGGAAATGGGAAATTAGGGGCAAGAGAATTGGGACGAGAGGCGAGAGAATGACGAATCAAGAATTATTCTAAAACAACTTCTTTATAAAATTTGAAACAATGTTATCTTGTATTTCTTTGACTAAATGACTTTAATTTTAAATCAATTTATAAAAACTAATTACACTCATTTTTTATGCAAATCAAAGACGCAAAAGTAATCTTGACAGGTGGAAGTACAGGAATCGGCTACGATACAGCCAAACTTTTGAAACAACAAGGAGCAGATGTTTTTATCTGTGCCAGAACTGAAAAAGATGTTCAAAAAGCGATTTCAGAACTAGGAATAAAAGGAACAACAGCCGACGTTTCGAAGGAAGAAGATGTCAAAAATTTATTCAAAAAAGCTCTTCAAGAAATGGGAGACGTAAATGTTGTAATAAATAATGCAGGAATTGGTAGTTTTGGTGCACTTGTTGATACTTCAGTAGAAGATTTTACAAAAGTTTGGGAAGTAAACGTAAAAGGTGCTTTTATGGTGGGAAAAGAAGCTGCCAAACATTTCCAAAAAGAAAATACAGGAAATATTATAAATATTGCTTCTACGGCTTCTCAAAGAGGTTTTGCAAATGGAACTACTTATTGTTCTAGTAAATTTGCGCTTGCTGCGATGACAGAATGTTGGCGTGCAGAACTTCGTAAACACAACATTAGAGTAATGCAGGTTAATCCTAGTGAAGTAGTAACTCCGTTTTCTGATAAAATAGGAGGAAATCAAGATAAAAACAATCCTTCGAAATTACAAGGAAATGAAATTGCTCATACTATCGTTTCTTTGCTTTCTATGAACGATGTTGGTTTTGTAACTGATGCAACTGTTTGGGCTACGAATCCGAAGTAGGGAATGGAGATTTGGGGCGTGGGGCGAGAGAATGAGAATTACAAAAAGAAATAAAAACTCCCTAAAATTCTTTTGAGTTTTAGGGAATTTTGCATTTAACTGGAGGAAGTTCATAAATTATTCGTTTTGCGTAATGTTGCTTTTTATTGCTAATTTATTAGATTTGTGATGTTTATTGTAAAACTGCAAAATATAGAATACAAATACACGGCAGGGATGCCGAATACATATTGCTCACTCGTTACAAACGAGCGAGAGCAATCTTACGAGCGACGGCTGGGAAAGTTGGCGCAACAGCTACTGTTGTTGGTTGGGGAGCTCAAAGTATTAATCGTTGGGTTTATGACAATGGTTCTCCTAAAGAATATGCTAATGATTACTCAAATTTACTTCCAGAAACAAATTTTCTTACTGAAGATAGAGCTTATATAAAAGAGGAGAAAAATGATTTTTTTGGAATAGATATGAGCCATGATAAATCTAATCAACAAACCATTGACATTGTAACTGAATCTATTCAAGATAATAGATCGAGATGATAAAAAATTATGAATATATACATAGAGAAAACATTGTTACACAAATTAGAAAAATATATTGGTACACCTAGACTTGTAAATTCTAGCAAGATAAAAGTCGGTTTTTTTGTGTTGAAAGTTAATAACAAAAGGGCAATTAATTATATATTAGATTTTAAATTTAGAAAGCTTATAAATATTTTACTTTGTTTTCTAACTTTATTTATTTTATATTTTTTATATTATGTGTACAACTTTACGATCATAATATCAATACTACCAATACCTTATATATTATTGCTTGCTTCCATGATCAAAGGTGGTTACTCTATTATTACATTAAAAGCAATCGATAATATTGAAAAGGATGATATATATCTTTTCAGCATATAAATCCCACCCGTTAATCGTAGCCCCTCCAAGTCGATTTGATTCTGTGGTGGCAACGTAGTAACTTTCCCCAGTTGCTCGTAGTGTTCCAATAGCCAAACAAAAAAAATGAATGTTGGGCGTTGTCTTTAGCGAAGCGATGACTACGACCTATCAGTTCATCAAGTCTTAGATTTGAAAGGGCAGGTCTTTTGTATTTGCTGTTCAATGTGTTCCAAACCAAAAAAATAGAGTTTCAAAAATGAAACTCTATTTTTTTATACCTAGCTATTTTATTTCCTTTAGCCGAAGCAGAGAATGATAAACTGATGTTACGCAATTAAAATGAAACCCACGAATTTATTGGTGGAAGCTACCACCACCTTCTTCGTTTTTTTGTTTCTACTCTATTCTAAAATAAAAGGAGTACTTTTAATAAAACGGAAAAGTAGATTCATGTAAAAAGTAGTGGTTACTTTCGTGGGTTTGGTCTAAACTTCTCTAAACTTTGATGGTGCGTAACATTAGTGATAAACATAAATACATAAAAAATTCCCTAAACCTCAAAAGAGATGCAGGGAATTTTGCATTGAACTGATAACTACATTACTGATTACTAGTAACTGTAAATTAGTAATCTCCGTAAGTAGCATCATTTTGAGATAATGCTGTTTCTAATTGTTCGTCATTTGGAGCTACACCGTGCCATTTATGACTTCCCATCATATAATCCACACCGTGTCCCATTTCTGTTTTCATCAAAATCATTGTTGGTTTATCGTTTCCTGTAAGGTCTTTTGCTTGTCTAATAATTGGAATTAATATATCAAAATCATTTCCATTCTGACATATTAAAACATTCCAACCAAACGATTTATATTTTTCTTCTAGTCCTTTAATATCTCCCAGACTCATTACATTTTCTACATCGCCGTCGATTTGTCTTCCGTTTGCATCTATAAAAGCAATCAAATTATCTACTTTGTGATGTGCTGCAAAAATAGCTGCTTCCCAGACTTGTCCTTCTTGCTGCTCGCCATCTCCCATCAAAACGAAAATAGTTTTTTTATCATTATTCATTTTCTTAGAAAGGGCTGCACCAATAGCCACAGAAAGTCCTTGTCCTAAAGAACCAGAAGCAATACGAATTCCTTCTAACCCTTCTTCTGTTGCTGGGTGTCCTTGAAGACGAGAGTTTATTTTACGGAAAGTAGCTAGTTCATTAATGCTAAAATAACCACTACGAGCCAAAACACTATACCAAACTGGAGAAATATGTCCGTTTGATAAGAAAAATAAATCTTCATTGTTTCCGTCTATATCAAAAGACGGATTGTGTTCCATAATCTCAAAATAAAGAGCGACAAACAGTTCGGCACAACCCAAAGAACCTCCCGGATGTCCAGAGTTTACTTGATGAACCATTCTGACAATATCCCTACGGACTTGTGAAACCATATTTTCTAAAAATTCTTTATCGTTTTTTTTGTATGCAGTCATCTTGAAATGGATTAAACTATTTTTTGGATTAATGTTTCTATATTTTACAAAAGTACAAAAGTGTAGCTATTCAAACTAAATTTATCGAAATATTATTTTGAAAATATAAGTGAATGTTTTGAAGCAATAAGTCAAGTATGTAAATCATAAAGATAAAAATGTTCACTTTTGGGAAAGTGAACACACATAAAACAAAAAAAACAGAAAGCCTTTCGACTTTCTGTTTTCATTTTGAGAGAATAGAATTTGATAAATCAAATTGCTACATTATCTATTTTTAGCTTATTTTGAATAAATCATAGTTTGAGTTACACGCTCATTTCCATTACGGATTTCAACGATATAAAGACCATTTTTCACTTTATTCTGATTTACATTCCAAACATATTGATGCGTTCCGATTCCGTAAGAAGTCAAATCAACCGTTTCAACTACACGACCTACTGCATCATAAACAGTAAGAACAGCGGGAGTAGAATTTTTGAGTTCGAAGCTAATTGTAGTTTGAGTACTGAAAGGATTTGGGAAAGAAGCCATTAATTTAATAGATTCTACTTTGTTTTCGTTAATTTCATTTTTCGTATCAACATTTCCTAAAGTATGCAAAACGCCATCTACAACTGCAATACTTGTAACTAAAGACTTGCTAAAGTTTCCGTTTTCAGCTTGGATAGCAATACTATAAATACCTTCGTCTAATTTTTCGTTTACAGTAGCTGTGAAATCTCCATCTTTTTGGTTAAATTCTAAAACAACTGTTTTTTGAGATTTAACATCATTTGAAGTAAGTGTCATTACACCAGTTACTTTTGCACCTTGTGTGTTGATTCCAGTTTCATTCAAAAGAGCAATATTCAAATTGATTGTTTCGCCAACATTATAGATATATTTTTGGTCGTTCAAATCGCTTGTCATACGAAGACCAACGCCTGCATCTGCAGTAACCATAGCAACAAAAGCAGCTTGAGATTCAATAGAATAGGTTCCTATTTGTGGATTCTGAATTGAAAGTGTAGTAGCAAAACCACCTAACATATCATTTACTTTTTCAGAAGAACGAATAACTTTAGGACTTACTTTTTCTCCATTTGGAGCAACAATTACAAATTCTTCATTTGCATTTAAGTGATGAATATCTAGCATTGTTTCTGTTACTCCTTTTTCTACCATAAAATTACGGCTAGTTTTCTCAGAGCTAAGAATTTGTACTCTACTCTCAACAATTGCATTTGGATTAAATGAACCTTCTGTTTGTATTGGTCTTGAATTTACTTTAGCAAGAGCAAAAGGTAAATTATTTTTTACTGTATTCCACATGTAAGTTCCTTCATGTATTTCACTATGATCAACTTTTGTTGTAGAATTTCCATGTCCACTATGTAAAGTTGTAGAATTAGGTCGTCTTGAACTTGAATAATTAACAACACCGTCATTTCCACCTGACCATCTACTACCACCATTCCAGTTTAAATATTGTCCAGAAATCCAAAGCACTCCACCATATCCCCAACCACCTACGGTACGGAAACCAGTTGTATTATTTGAATTGTTATCTGTTTGAGAACGGAAATAGCTTGCATAACCTGTTTGAAGACAGTTCGTTGCATCATTTACTTGACCAAAAACACCTGATAACCAAGAAACCCAACCACTTTGAGCTAAGTCAGCAAGGGGAGTTCCATTATGAGGAGAACCTAAAGTAATTACTCGCTCTACTTTACTTCTTCCTCCGTAGTGTACTAAAGCTGCATCTGTATCTAATCCACCTTTACTATGTGCAACTACCACAACTCTATTTACACCAAAACGATTTGTGATTGTTCCGAGCATAGAGTTAAAAAGCTGACCATTTACCCACATATCTTTGTCTGGATTTACAGAAACAAATGCTGTGCGATAACCGTCTGCGTATGCTTTGTTGTACATATCGTTTCCGTCCCACCACGTACTAGCACGAGAAGAGTAACCGTGAATAAAAACGATTACAGGAGAACCCTCTCTATAATTTGGAGGAGTAGCTCCATAATAAATATTACCTGCATCACTTTCGCCACTTCCTAAAATATCACCAGCAACGCTAGTCATTTGAGTAGGAGAAACAAGATTTGACTCTTGAATTTGTTGTGCTACTGCTCCAAAGCTAAGAAGCAAGAAAACAAAGAAAGCTACGATAGATTGAAAAATTCTGTTCATAAAAAAGGGATATTAATTGTTTGTGTGTAAAAATTGTAATTTAAAATTATGTTAGGGTATAAATAAATTACATTGTCAGAGTAACATAAATCGATTAATGAATGTTTGTCTTTAGTAAAATTAATTTTATGACTGATAGTCATTTATTAATCTTTATTATAGTATGCTTGCATAACTATAGCACAAAGTAAACATATAACTTTCTGATTTGCAAGTATTTACTAAATTATTTTTTAATAGTAAAACTATCATTTTTATTAAAAAAATGCAATTTATTTCCTAATTTGCTTCACTCAACATCGTACTACCGTCCAGTAAAATAGCTTTAAGTTACACGATAAATAGTTTTATTGAAACTTTGTTTGTTTTAATTAATGTCATTAATCAATTAGCAAAAACTTTGAAAAATGCAATAAAAAAAATTAAAAAAATTTTCCATTCTTTCAAAAACTCAAAACAAAAAAAGGCTTTCTTCCATTTTTGCAATAGAAAAAGCCTTTACATATAAAATTACCTATTGCTTAATGCAAGTCAATTTTTTGTTTCATTATAGTGCTGAATAAATTATTGAATAAAACTCAACTTATAAATAACTTCGGAATTCCCCTCTTTTCTTGACAAAGTCATTTCAGTTTGATTAAGTTCTACTATACGCATAGTGCTTGGAAATACGTTTATTCTAGTAAACTCAATAAAACGTTCACTAAAAGTCAAGTTCCATTTTCCATTGGAGTTTGTTTCTCCATTAGTTAATGTTCCTTTGTCAAAGACACAATTAAAGGTAGATTGACCATTGACTTGCATTTCTCTAAAAAATTTTAGTGTATTGTCTTTTTCATAATCATTGATTAATTCAGTGACCGTCGTTTAGCTTTATAGAAACAAATTTCCACGTCTTAGCTACTTGTCCTGCTATTAAGTCTAAAACAGGAATCGGACGTACTTGAAAATTAAGAACTTGGATAATTGTAGTCTCTCCTCCTTCATTTACTACTCTCAAACTCACATCGTACCTACCTGGAGCATCAAAAGATTGGGAGAGTGAAATTAAAGTAGTATCTTCATTTATAATAACTTCTTGCGAGTTATCAATCTTTACTCCATTGATTTTCCATTCAAACTCCTTTACATAACCACCCGTTCTGGTAGCTTGTAATACAACAGCTTCATCGGTATAAAATATTTTATCTACTGGTGGTGCATTTTTCCAACTTACGATAGGACGGTTTGGAAGTTCTTCTGGTTCTGGGTCGTCTTGCTTTTCTCCACAGGAAGTTAAAACAGCACCAAATAGAGTAAAGGCTAAAAAGTAAAATAAAAAACATTTTGAAATATTCAACATAACTTAGATTAATTTTGAATTGAATTGATTTTGTAAGATTGGCGTAATATGGATTATAGAAAAGGGATAATTGAAGCTTATTAATTACTTAGCCTCAGATAATCAGTAATTTGACTTATTCCTTATTCTTATAATTAGTTTTAAAGTTTTTTTAAAATGCATCTGTTAATACCTAGACTATTGCTTAGATTAAATTGCTGCATAAATTTTCAAGAATTGATGTATTACTAATTATTTTTTGACAAAAATCGTGATTTTTTTTCTAATTTGCTTTATAATTCTAAATTTTAGTTTTCTTCTTTCACTATTTGTTCTATACATTAGAATTTTTCAGCCATACTTTCTCCTACCTCATGAATACATTCGAACATATTTTAAGAAATTGTAGTACAAAAGAAAAATTAGCTTATCTTCAATTGGTTATTTTTATTGCTTTTAGCGACCATCATTTGTCTGACGATGAAGTTATGTTTTTAGAGAAAATAACAGAAGTAGCAGAGCTTTCCGAAGAAGATACAAAAGTACTTGCTTCTTATTCTCGTCAGCCTGCAAGCATAGACATACAACTTTGCGCCCAAAATATTGCAAGAAGTCCGTTAAGAGAAATATTATTGATAGATTTAATGGTCATTGCTCGTTCTGATGATGAAGTAGCGACAGAAGAACGAACTGCCATTACTCAAATAGCCGTTATGTTGGGAGTTCCTTTAGATGAAGTAATTCGCTTGACCAATTCTATAAATAAATATAGCAATTCTGAAGCCGAAGCACCAAAAGAATGGGTCAAACAAAGTATGATTTCGATTTTATACAAAGAAAAAAATCTAACACAATCAAGAAAATTAAGTATGACAGATAAAATAAAAAAGTTTTTAGGGATTTTGAAAGGGTAGATTTTTCAATATTCGATGTGAAATTCTTTTATCATTTTGAGATAAGTATTTTTCATAAATTCTATATTTTCTTTTGAATCCCAACGATTTACATTGGGATGAAACTGTTCGATAATTAAACGAGAATTACTGTAAAAATAAGTGGTCTGCTTGCCCCTAATATCGAAAACAGGCTTAACATAATAAGCATTAGTATTAGTATTTTCTTTATACTTTATACCATCCCATATAGCAACTCCTCTGATTTTTCCTCTTGAAAAGTCTTTGTGAATAACAAATAATTCAGAACTCCACAAACCATCTAAATTATTTCTCTGTATTGTAAAGTAAAGATTTTTAATGGAGTCAATACAAACCAAAATCCCACTATTGTAAGGATCTTTTAAAATAACAGGCTCAAGCGAATCAGTAGAAAAATTATAGATTTCTCTGTCATTACAAGGATAACCAACTTCATAATTGAGAGCTATTTCTTGTATATTATCATTATTCAAATCTAATAATTCAATATTATACCAAGAATAACTTTCATTTTTATTAATAATAGTGAATTGCTTATCTCTTTTGCTTTTGGAAGCATAATATCTAATAGAATAACTTATAGAGCTATTTTCTTCTGATAAAACAAAAAAAACAAATATTTTTTTCTGGTGTTTTTGCTGTACAAATTGATAAGTATGAGTTATTGATTTTCCTTCTTTCCAAATAGAAATATTTTCTTTTATAATCTTGTAATAAGGAGCATTTTCATATTTTTTAGAAATGACATGAAAAAGTGAATCTACATTTTGTCCAAAGACAAAACCTATTTTCAGTAAAAAAAGAAGAGTGAGAACAATATATTTTGTCATTTTGATTTTATTTGTTTTCGAATACAAATACAGTCAAAGGCAATTCTTTAACCTACAATAAAACTGTTCTTTTGGTAATTTCAAGCGTTTGAATAGCATTCGTAAGGTCTTCAATCAAATCTTCTGCATCTTCAATTCCGACAGAAAGACGATATAAGTTTTCAGTAATTCCCATTTTTTCACGCATCTCAACAGGAACTTTTGCGTGTGAAGTCAAGACAGGTTCGGTAAGCGTACTCTCTACTCCTCCCAAACTTACAGCCTTGCAAATCAACTCCAAATGACGAACAAATTTCGCTCTACCTGCTGCATCTGTATCCAATTCAAAAGAAAGCATCGCCCCAAAACCACCCTTCATTTGTCTTTTTGCTAATTCGTGGTCTGGATGAGTGGGTAATCCTGGATAAAATACATTTTTCACTTGTGGTAATTTTTGTAATGCTTCGGCTATTTTTTGAGCATTTTGAGCTTGTGTCTTGACACGAAGAGCAAGCGTTTTGATACTTCTTTCTAAAAGCGAGGTTGCCATAGCATCTAAGTTTCCACCAAAATTAAAAGCTACATGATGTATTTTTTCGATTAATTTTTGAGAAGTTACGACTGCACCACACGACAAATCGCTATGTCCTGCTAAATATTTTGTTGCGCTATGAATCACAATATCAATTCCTAATCGCAATGGATTTTGAAAAATAGGTGTACCGAATGTATTATCGATAAACGAAATTAAATTATTTTCCTTCGCAAAATTTGCCATTTCTGCAATATCAACCAGTAAAAGCAACGGATTGGAAGGCGTTTCGATAAAAATAGCCTTCGAATTTGGTTTTATTGCCTTCTTAAAATCTTCTGCCGTGCGTCCTTCTACAAAAGTAGATTCAATTCCAAGTTTTGAAAGCTGACTGCTAACGGCATAGTGAGTTCCTCCATAAATATCATTTTGCAAAATAAGATGATCACCAGATTTCAAAACAGCCAAAAGTGCCGACATCGTAGCAGCCATTCCAGAAGAAAAAATGAGTGCAGCTTCTCCACGTTCTAACGTTGCAATTTTTTGAGCAACTACTTCTTGATTTATTGTATTGAAATAACGAGGATACGGAATTGCGCCTTCATCGTTATACGTATAAGCCGTTGAAGTAAAAATAGGCGTATTTACACCTCCACTTTTTTCGTTGAAATAAGTTCCACTATGAACACATTGAGTTGATTTTTTCATAATCCTTTTTAAATTGAAAGTAATATCAAAAAGTAGTTTCTTAATAATTGGAATTTACACTTCTCAAATGTGTAATATAAGAAAAGACGTGCCTTTTCCCTACAAAAACTGCAATAAAATTTATTTCTTTTTTGGCATCCAATTTTCTGGTTTATCTCTCCATTTTGTCAGAATGGCGTGGTCTTCTTCTTTCAAATAATTTTGGGTAATTGCTTCTTCAACTAACGTAGAATAATCACAAAGTGTCTTAACATTTATTGCTGCTTGCGAAAAATTACGTGTTGCACGGTCAAAACCATACGTAAAAATGGCTGCCATTCCGATTACTTTTGCTCGTGTAGATTGCAAAACATGAACGGCTGCCAGCGAACTTTGTCCTGTCGAAATCAAATCTTCAATCAAAACAATTTTGTCATCAGCATTCAGTTTTCCTTCAATCTGACTTTGCGTTCCGTGTTCTTTCGGTTTTGCACGTACATAAAGCATCGGCAAATCCAACTCTTGCGCTATCAGTGCAGCCTGTGGAATACCTGCCGTTGCTACACCTGCAATCGCAGTAACATCTGGAAACTCTGCTTTTATCATTTCCACCAATACTTTTGTAATAAATGTTCTTACTTTTGGATAAGAAAGCGTAAGACGATTATCGCAATAAATAGGAGAATTCCAACCTGAAGCCCATTGAAAAGGCTCATGAGGACGTAATTTTACAGCTTCAATTTCTAAAAGCATCGAAGCAATTTGATGAGCAACAGAAGAAAAATGTTCTGTTTTCATTTCCGTTTGTGGAGTAGTTTCTTTCATTTTACAAAGGTACTTATTCAATCAATTAATTACGAATTATGAAATAAATATTTAATGAAAATTACTAAATACTCTGGGGTGCATAACAAATTGTCTTTTTTCAATGGTAGCACACGCTTTGGAAAGACAGGAAATATAATTTGTTGAGTGATAGAGCAACATAAGTCTGGATTTTGACTTACTAAATGTTGAAAAATAACACAATAAAAAACATCTGAATTCGGTGTGATTGGTCTATGTTTTCCTGTTTCAATGATAATTCTAAGTAACTATTAATTACGCTTCCCCTCTAGCAGGATAGTTTTTTTCCACCACAAAATCAATTGCTCTCAAAATCTGTTCAAAATCTGGACGAGCAAAAGGCATCGTTTGAATAGAAGAAAAATAAAGTGTTTGGTCTGGACGAATAAGAAAAATTGCAGGTTCAGAAAAATGTTTTGGTTCTTTATCTGAAATGGAATCCGAAATATAAAGTCCCCATTTTTTGGCATCTTCAACAGAAAAATTAAATCCTACTGGCAAGTCTGAAATATTCCATTTTTTACCTGCTTCTTTTGCTCGTTCTTCCGAATCTGTACTAATAGCAATCATATTGATACCTCGCTCTGAAAAATCATCAAGTTTTGTAGCCAAATCTTCCAAATATTTTTTACAAACAGGACAATGTAATCCTCTATAAAAGACAAGCATTGTAAAATTTTTGGCTTCCTGTTCCTCTAAAGACCATTTTAAATCATTGATTAAACGAACTTCTAAATTCGGTGTTTTTTCTCTTGGTTTAATTTTATTAGACATAAAAATATTTTTTAGATTAAAAAGTTGTATTAAATTTAGTTTTAACACCTTTTTGCTAACAGATTGTGTAATTTTATGTTTTGATTTTTATAAATTCTTAATTTTGATCAATGCAATAAATTTGTAATTTGGTTAGACTAAAAAATAGTAGCTACAAACAGAATAAAATCTATTCTACACAAAAAACAATGAACAAAAATTTTTCAAAAATCTGTCTTTCCACAGCAGTTATAGCTTCTTCACTTCTTTTTAGTTGTGGAGATAAAACAAACCCAAAAGAAACTTCAAACGAAACTATGACAAGCACCGACACACTTACGCCTCCTATGGCTCAAAAAGTTCCTCAAAAATTAGAAGAACACGGACTAACACGCATCAACAATTATTACTGGCTTCGTGATGATAGCCGTACCAAACCTGAAATGTTAGCTTATCTGAATGCTGAAAATGACTACACAGCAAAATCGTTAGCGCATACCGAAGAATTACAAACCAAAATTTATAAAGAAATTAGGGGGAGAATAAAAGAAGATGACGCTTCTGTTCCTTACAAATATCAAAACTATTGGTATTATACTCGTTATGAGGAGGGAAAAGAATATCCAATTTATGCACGTAAAAAAGGAACATTAGAAGGAGAAGAGGAAATTCTATTGAATGGAAATCAGCGTGCAGAAGGAAATGACTTTTATTCTGGCAGAATAAAAGTAAGTGAAGGCGAAAACATGATGGCTTTTGTAGAAGATACGACAGGAAGAAGACAGTATGTGGTTCGTTTTAAAAATCTAGCAACAGGCGAAATTTTGGCAGAAACAATCCGAAATGTAGAACCTTCTATCGTTTGGGCAAACGATGACAAAACTCTTTTCTATGTAAAAAAAGACCCAGAAACATTGCGCTCGCATCAAGTTTGGAGTCATAGTTTGGGTACAAATCCAGAAAATGATAAACTGATTTATGAAGAAAAAGATGAATCTTATTATACTTATATTGGAAAGACTAAGTCCAAAAAATATGTAATGATTTATTTGAGTAGTACGCTAAATACAGAGGTTCATTTGATTAATGCTGACAAACCAACTTCAAAACCAATGGTATTTTTGAAGCGTGAAGCCAAACACGAATATAGTGTAGAGCATCAAGACGACCACTTTTTTGTAGTTACGAATTGGGAAGCACAAAATTTTCGTTTGATGAGAGTAAAAGTAGGTCAGCAAAACGATAAAAAAAATTGGGAAGAAGTAATTGCTCATCGTAAAGATGTTTTGTTAGAAGATATTGAAGTATTTAATGATTTTATGGTTTTGAGTGAACGCAAGGAAGGACTTTTAAATCTTCGTGTTAGAAACCAGAAGGATAATTCCGAACACTATATGCAGTTTGAAGATCCAGCTTATATGGCTTACACTTCTCAAAATGTTGAGTTTGATACACAAACACTTCGTTTTGGTTATACTTCCATGACTACTCCAAATTCGGTGTATGATTATGATATGAAAACCAAAGAAAAAACACTTAAAAAGCAGCAGGAAGTAGTTGGAGGATACGAAACTACTGATTTTGTTTCGGAACGAATTTATGCAACTGCAAAAGATAGAACAAAAATTCCGATTTCGTTAGTCTATAAAAAGGGAACTAAAAAAGATGGAAAAAATCCTTTAGTTGTTTATGGGTATGGTTCGTATGGCGCATCAATGGACGCTTATTTTAGTGTGGCAAGATTGAGCCTTCTGGAGCGTGGCTTTGTTTATGCGATTGTACATATTCGTGGTGGAGAGGAAATGGGAAGACAATGGTATGAAGATGGAAAACTCTTGAAAAAGAAAAATACGTTTGAAGATTTTATAGCTTGTACAGAGTTTTTGCAAAAGGAAGGTTTTGGAAGTCCAGAAACTACTTTTGCTGCTGGTGGTAGTGCTGGTGGTCTTTTGGTAGGTGCAGTTGCTAATATGCGACCTGAACTTTATGAAGGAATTATTGCTGCCGTTCCGTTTGTCGATGTCGTTACGACGATGCTTGATGAATCTATCCCACTTACTACCAACGAGTTTGACGAATGGGGAAATCCGAAAAACAAGGAATATTACGATTATATGATGAGCTATTCGCCCTATGATAATATCGAAGCGAAAGAGTATCCTAACTTCTTAATTACAACAGGTTTGCACGATTCGCAAGTTCAATATTGGGAACCTGCAAAATGGGTAGCCAAACTTCGTGAACTCAAGACAGATAAAAACAAACTCTATTTTAAAACTAATATGGATGCTGGACACGGTGGAGCTTCTGGGCGTTTTGAAGCCTTGAAAGAAACTGCTTTAGAGTATGCCTTTATGATGGATTTGTTGGGTAAAACAGAATAAGTTTTGATTTATTTGTAGTTTGAACGGCTTGCCTTTGGCTTTTTATATTATTTATTTCTAAATCCATTACGTTTAGGAAAAGGCAAGCCGTTTTAGCTTTGCTGACTTAGAAGTTCCCTACAAAATTAAAGTACATTTCAATTTATGAAAAAACGAAGTTTCTATTTACTAATTTTTGCAGGTTTTATCTTCCTAAGTTTTCAATTCTCTCAAAGAAAAGAAATTAAGAATTCTGATAAAGAAAAAAAACTAAGGGAATTAATTTCTAAAACTAAACTTTTAGAATTGCCTATTTTTTTAGATGTTTATCAAGAAGATAAATCAGCAAAACTTATAGGATTAAATAAATTGTTGGGTATGAATATGGAATTAATGGACAATGATTACGATTTTACTCCTGTTTTAGGAATTTTACCTGACACAATAAATCATTTTACTTTCTTAGCTTATAAAATCGGAGATATTCAATATCCTAATCTTATTTCTTTTGATAAGAAAGGAAATTTAATAGAAGAAAAATCAATTCTTTTAAATGATAATTTTAATGTTTTTGAAGAAGTGGAATTAAGTTATCAAAAAAGCACAATAAATTTATCAAAAAGAGATAGAAGAACAGAAATAACGCTTTTAGAAATAACTAAAGGAAAAAGATACAGAGAATTTGAATCAAATACAGAAAATACAAATCTAATAGATAGTCTTTTCTGTCAAAAAATTATTCAAACAGGCTTCTTGACTGAAAATGGAAAAGTTATTTTTGATGATAAAATTATAGAGGATTGTAGATAATCTTTCTTAATCACAGAAAAAAACATTAACTTTATTTAGAAACATTCAAAAAAAAACTAAACATCTGAGAACTACGGAGTAAATTGTAACTTATTGATTGTAAGTAACTTATACTTAATATTTAAAAAAATAAAATTCTGTTTTTGAGTAAAAAAAGATTTGAATAATATTTTTTACGTTTTAAAACCAAATTTTATTCTGCTGATAAACGCTATTTACGCTTTATGTCATCAGTTTTTTGATTTGTCCGTAGTTGTCAGTATCCTACTGAAAACGAAAACTATGAAGTTTGGGGAAAGATGAAAAAACGGTTTTTGTATTTATTTCTTTTCTAACTCTATCTTGCCGTTGTCGGTGTCCCCACCGACGACATTATTACGAATATCATCTTTATCCAACATTCTATATTTTCGGTGGCGCATATAATCCATAAAATACCCTGCTGCTGGAAAAAGAACAGACATAACTAAAATAAATGCAATCAATGCCATTTTACTGCTCATAATTCTATATTTTTTTAAATGATAAATTATTAATTATGAAAACGTTTTGTTTTTATTTTTTGTTAGAATTACTTGTCTTAAAAAGCGAGAGAGTAATTCATAATTCAACTTCTTATTTCTAAATTCATACTTCTAACTTTATTTCACAAATTCTATAAAAAGTTCTGTTCCTTGTCGTGGTTTGATGCTATTGTAACATCTTTTCAAGTTTTTTATTTCAAAATAAGGTTCAAAAATATCTCTGTATTCATTTGCATTTCCCCCAAAAGGTGGACTATCCTGTTCTTCTTGAATAGGAAAATCAAATAAAAGTCCGATTAATTTTCCTTCTGTTTTCAAAAGTTCATTCATCTTTTTTGCATAATCGCTTCGAAGACGTGGATCTAAAGCACAAAAAAACGTTTGTTCAACAATCAAATCAAAGAAATTAATATAGGTTGAATTTTCTCCTTCCAATTTAAAAAAGTCATCTTGAATCAAATGTTCTTTTGGAAAATCTGGACAGCGTTCTGAAAATTCTTCTAAAGGCTTTGCAGCCAAATCAATCACAAACACATTTTGAAAGCCTTTTTTATGCAAATATTCGGCTTCGTGGCTACTTCCACCACCCGGAATAAGAATATTCAAATTTTTATTACTCTTCTCTTTTTCCACTAGTTTGTCAAAATAAGCAACTAATGGAGGACTGGCATAACCAATCTCCCAAGGCGTTTCGGAATCCTTATAACGTTTTTCCCAATAAGAAGAATCAAAAGTGGTAGAAGAAGTATTCATAAAAGTATTTTCAAGAGTAACCGACAGTTTCTCAACTGTCGAAATGTTTTTTGTGTTGGTAATGTAAAAATACGAATTTCTAAACTAAAAGTAGGTATCACAGACTTCCCAGTCTGTGGAATTATATCAAATTTTCCTTAACGCCGTTGTTGGTGTTTTAGCGAAGCGACACCAACAACTTCAGAGATTATATCAAATTTTCCTTTTTCAAATTATAGAATTCTAATAAAAATATTGTATTTTTGTAACCAGTTATAGAAAAAATACAGAAAACATAAATTCTACAAATTGTCATTTATGAACTACTCAAAGACACATTTAGAAATTTCGAAGCAAAAAACAGCAAACTATGAAACTTGTTTGGTTTCTACTTTTTCTGTTTTTACTAACATTACTAATTAACCGTTTACTTTTTGAAAGATAAACGGTTTTTTTATGGAATTTAATTTTGTTTTTCTTTTAGTTTTCAAGACAATTATTTTCAAAACAAACAAAACGCAATTACCCAATAATTTTTACAGATTTTTAATTCCCCAATTCAAAAATAGAATGTACAATACAAATAATGCTTCAAATTATCGTTATCGCAGAATTTTATTAAAACTTAGTGGCGAGGCTCTCATGGGAAAACAGCAGTTCGGAATCGATGCCGAACGGTTAGAACAGTACGCTTTAGAAGTAAAAAAAGCAGTTGATGAAGGCTTACAAGTGGCTATCGTAATTGGAGGAGGAAATATTTTTAGAGGAATGCAATCTCCCAAAATCGGCATTGACAGAGTGCAGGGCGATTACATGGGAATGCTCGCTACGTCTATCAACGGAATGGCTTTACAGTCTGCACTTGAGCAAGTTGGAGTTTATACTCGTTTGCTTTCTGGTATCAAAATGGAACAAATTTGTGAGCCGTATGTGCGTCGTCGTGCTATTCGTCATCTTGAAAAAGGACGTGTAGTTATTTTTGTAGCAGGTTTGGGAAGTCCTTATTTCACAACTGATTCGGCTGCTTCTTTGCGTGCTATTGAAATTGGTGCCGACGTAGTTTTGAAAGGAACACGAGTAGATGGCGTTTATTCAGAAGATCCAGAAAAAAATCCTGATGCCATTCGTTACTCTAATCTTTCTTTTCAAGAAGTCTATAATAAAGGATTGAATATTATGGACATGACAGCATTTACACTTTGTAGAGAAAATAATTTACCGATTATTGTTTTTGATATGAATGAAGAAGGTAATTTATTGAAAGTATTACACGGAGATGAAATTGGAACGTTGATAACGGAATATTAATATTTTTCAATTACGACCTGCTTTGACAGGTCGTAATTGCTTTGAATTTTATCAAATATATTATCTTCGTTTTCTATGATAGTTAAAGCTGTTTTAGATAGCTTTTTATAGTCGGACAAAATCCATAGAAAAATATGCGTATCTATAAGATATTTATTTGCTGTATTCATCAAATTCGGTCAAAGGTTCATCAAAGTCCTCACTCATATAAATCTCATATCCTCCTAATTTCCTTTTTTTAGAAGTTGATAAATTTGTTTTATCTTGTATTCTTTCTTGTGTTTTTTCTTTGGATTTATTTTGAGTAAGCAACTCAATCAGTTTTTCCTTTTGAGAAGCAGGTAATTGTTCTACAATCAAAAGCAACTGCGTAAAATCTAAATTAAGTTCTATTTTCATAATTTTATTATTTCGTCGTTCTTTGAAGATACGTAAATTTCAATTACAAAGTTTGAGAAAGGCAGTCAATTTCAAACTATTTCATTATTTTCGATGATACTATCTCTGCCTAAAAAATTATAATTTATGTATAATGAAAACACCAACTATTAATTCTCGTTTGAAAAGCTATTTTTGCAATGCCTTTTTAGGTTATTTACTCGTTTATATTTCAGCAGGTGCATTATTTATTTTCTTGCCCTTTCTTTTTAATTTACGAGTATTTGAGGGTTTCAAAAAAGGAAAATTACACTTTTTTCTAATAGGCATTTTTACAACTTTATTAGCTTTTTTTCAATTATACTATGTGGATAATATACAACAAGTATACGGGTGTTTACATTTTGGTTCAACTCAATTTTCTATAGGAAATAATGCTTTTGTTTTGATTGTTCTTTCTGCTATGCTTTGGGAAATTTTGATTTATTTTAAGGAAAAAGTGAAGGTAATTTAAGTTTACGATAAACTCTCACTCAAAAAATTACGTTTTGATAAAAACACTTAAACATCAAAGATAATGACAAAAATAACGATTGAACTAGACAACGATTTGGCTCAAAAAGCAGAGAAATTAGTGGATTCTTATAAAAACAAAAATACTTTATTTGAGCGTTTTATCGGAAACTATAAAAGTGAGATAGAAGACGAAATAAATGCTATTGAAGAAGATTTGAAAAAATTCGAACAGAAATATGATATGTCTTCAATTTTATTCCACGATAAATTTAAAAAAGGAGAAGTAGATGATTCTGCTGATTTTATGATTTGGGCAGGAGTTTATGAAATGCAATTAGATAGTGAAAAAAGATTTATAGCAATTTTATAAAAACTTTGTCAGTAGTTTTTTGGTAATCCAAAATAACTCTGACAATAGTTTATTGAACTATTGACAGCCTTTTGAAAGGACTGTCAAAGTTAATTGACTTATTTCTTCTTAGGCTGACGAGTAGAAGTACTTCTATTTTTCTTTTTCCCTGCATCTTTCGGATTTAGATACCTTTTTTTGTGATGAAAAGCTCCTTTATAAGTTGGGTCTTCTCGTTGTTTGATAAAATCTAGTGCTTTTATTAGTTTTTGATTTTCTTCAAAAGGTGTTTCTGTAATATCTACTTCAGTCGGAATTCTGTTTTGAGGAATCTTTTTTCCAATTACTTTTTCAATTTGTTTGATATGATGAACGTCCAAAACGTTGGCAAATGTAATGGCAATTCCTTCTTTTTCGGCTCGTCCTGTACGTCCAATTCTGTGTACATAATCGTCGTACTGTTTCGGAACTTCAAAGTTTATAACATGACTTACATCACTTACATCTAACCCTCGTGCTGCTACATCTGTCGCTACCAAAATTCGAATTCCTCCATTTTTAAAGTCATTGAAAGCATTAATTCGTGCGTTTTGGTCTTTATTACTATGAATTACCTTTACACTATCATCTACCTTTCGTCCTAAAAACTTATAGACATTATTAGCAACTTCTTTTGTTCTGGTAAAGACAATTACCTTATTAAACTTTTCTTTATCCTTCAATAAATAATCTAATAAATTTATCTTCGTTCTAAAATTAGGAACTTCATAGTATTTTTGTTCAACAGTAATTGCCGTAACCGAAATAGCAGAAATATTTATTTCTTCTGGAAACTCTAAAAAATCTTCTGTCAGTTTTACTACTTTCTCTGGCATAGTAGCCGAAAAGAGTGCATTCTGGCGTTTTTTGGTAGGAATAATTTCTAACAAACGATTAATTTGTGGCTGAAAACCCATATCCAAAATACGGTCTGCCTCGTCCATTATCATCGTTTTTATCTGTCTTAGATTGAGTTCATTTCGCTCATAAATATCCAACAATCTCCCCGGTGTTGCGATAATCAAATCCATTCCTTCTCTCACTTGTTCGAGCTGTCTTTTTATACTTCCACTTCCACCATAGAGCGCAACGGCACGCAAATCAGTATATTTACTAAGCATTTCGAAATGTTCATAAATCTGAATAGCAAGCTCACGAGTAGGCGCAAGAATAAGCGCACGAGGATTTTCGCCCTGTGCATACTTCAATTTCATCAAAAGTGGCAACATAAAAGCAGCCGTTTTTCCTGTTCCTGTTTGAGCTACTCCAATTACATCGTGTCCTGCTAAAAGCAACGGAATTGCCTGTTCTTGAATCGGACTCGGCTTTTCATATCCAGCTTCTTCAATGGCGTTTAATAATTGTCTGTTTAATTTAAAATCTTCGAATTGCATAAGTAATCAGTTAGCAGTTACCAGTAAATAGTAACCAGTTAAATTTCATTTGTATTTGTATTTTCATTCCCTCTTCTCTTACTCCTAATCCCTCGTCCCAATCTCATTTTCATTCCCTCTCCTCTCGCCCCTAATCCCTAGTCCCAATCTCATTTTCATTCCCTCTCCTCTCGCCCCTAATCCCTAGTCCCAATCTCATTTTCATTCCCTCTCCTCTCGCCCCTAATCCCTCGTCCCAATCTCATTTTCATTCCCTCTCCTCTCGCCCCTAATCCCTCGTCCCAATCTCATTTTCATTCCCTCTCCTCTCGCCCCTAATCCCTCGTCCCAATCTCATTTTCATTCCCTCTTCTCTCGCCCCTAATCCCACGTCCCATTTATTCAACTAAACATCGGATTCAATTCCCAAAATCTATAATTACTGGTATCTTCAAAAACGTGCTTCATTATTTTACGGTCGGTTTCGGTAAATTCTACATTTCTACGCACCATTACTCGTTCAGCAGTTTTGAAAAGTGCATCTAAATGAGTAGAAACAAATTTAGTTTGGTGGTTTCCATTTCCCCACGCAAAAGAAGGAATAAATTTTGGTGGAAAACCCTCTCCAAAAACATTTGCGCCAGTTCCCACGACAGTTGCTGTATTGAACATCGTACAAATCCCTGATTTACTATGGTCACCCATCAAAAGTCCACAAAATTGAAGTTCTGTTTTCTCGTAATTTCCCTCTGCATAATTCCAGATACGAACAGTTCCATAATTATTTTTTAGGTTCGAACAGTTGGTAGCTGCACCCAAATTACACCATTCTCCAATAACTGCATTTCCCAAAAAGCCGTCATGACTTTTATTAGAATATCCAAAAAACACACAATTACTTACTTCTCCACCTACTTTACAAAATTTTCCAATCGTTGTATCGCCTCGCATAACTGCACCTGTATTGAGTACCGAACCTTCTCCCAAAGCAAACGAACCACGAATAATTACGCCTTCTTCAATACTTGCATTTTTTCCAATATAAATCGACCCTTTCTCTGCATTCAAAATAGCAGCCTTTATACTTACTCCTTCTTCAATAAAAATTCGTTCTTCATTATACAAAACAGTATTTTTGTCTGTAATAATCTGACTTTTACGACCAGTAGTAATCAAATCAAAATCGCTTTCAAGTTCTTGTTTGTTAGCTCTAAAAATATCCCACGTTCTTTCCAAAAATTGAACATTTACTTTTTGGGTTTTTTGTTTGGCAATCTTTAAAGCAAAATCATAAAACTTATCTATACTTCTGAATTGTGTAAAGGTTTTGAAAGCAATTAATTGGTGTCCATTTTCTGAAAAAATAGCCGTTTCTAGTGGAAGAAAAGGCAACATTTCAAAAAACGCTACTGTTGGAAGAACTGCTCCATTAATATATAGATTTGCATTCTCTATATTTTCACTTTTACCCTCATCAAAATAAACAGGAAATTTTTCTTGTAAATAATCTTGTGTCAAGAATGAAAAAGTATGCTTTTCACTTTGATTATCAAATTTATTTACATTTTCATTAATTAAATACTGATTAAAATAGGTTTCAAATTTTTCTTTAATCGTCAGAATACCGACACGCAAATCTGCGAGAGGACGAGTAAAAGTGAAGGGCAATAAATGTGTGCGAAGTGATGGAGCGTTGAAAAAAATGATGTTCATGGCAAAAAATAGGTAGTTGTTTAATGTCGTAAAGTTAGTAAAATCTAGTAAATAACTACCTATATTATTTACTCTATCTCTTTCCTTTCAGGAATTACTATATCATATTCTTTCGCTTTTTTATCTATCCATTCTTTTGCTTTCGTTTCAGTATTGGTAACAATATGATCATAAACAGGCGTTTGAATCAAGAATATTCCTTTTATTACAATATTCATTAATGGATTTGCAAGAAGAAAAGCACAAGCCTTACATTTACGCATCAGCTCCGTATTATCTCTTATCCAGTTTCCAAACTTTATTCTTTCTTTAGCATTAAGAACAATAGTTTTTTTTGGAAACTCTATAATCATCACAAAAGGCGTAGGTTGAGCGTACAAAAGTTCTGTATAAGCAATATAGTCATCTACTTCTTTTGAGGTAGGTTTTTTGTCTAATACATTGATATAAACCATCGGAAAATGCTCTACGTTAGCAATTACATAATCTGATTTGAATCCTTCAAACTTTTTCTCTGATTTATCTGACATAATATATTGTATATTAATGATTAGTTTTTTCTACGAATAATTCTTTATTTTCCATTGTTTTACTAAGCCATTCTTCTGCTTTTTCCATTTTATCGGTTACGATATACTCATTTACAGGTGCTTGTATCAAAAACACACCTTTCATAATTATATTATAAAAAAAGTTTCTTACCAAAAATACACAGGCTTTACATTTCTTTGCTTTTTCTTTATTGTTTTTACTCCAATTTCCTAATTTGATTCTATGTTCTGCTTTCAAAAAGACCATTTTTTGAGGAAATTCCATAAGTAAGACAAAAGGCTTAGGTTGTAAATGGAGTTGATCGTAATAGTCAATGTATGCGTCCATTTCTTCATTAGAAGGTTCTTTGGGTTGCATTCTGACATGCACTAGAGGGAATTTGCTCATATCTACTGTAACATAATCACTTTCAAAATCTGGTAGTGGTGGAGTCATAAAATATAAAATTTGAAGTAGTATTTTCTTAGAACAATCTATTTTTAGCAAAAAGGTTTGAGTTTCTAGTAGAAATTAATCTTAAAGATTTTTCATTTATTCTACTTTCCCAAAATCCAAAACCCAAGCCGAAGGAATATAATTATTGACAATAAAACTACACAGATTTACCCAATTTGAAGCATTTATAATAATCCAAGCATCACACGAAGCAACAATATGAGTTGAATTTTGGCTTAATTCTACGATAGATTTATCGGCATGTTTTTCCAAAACAACTTTCCAATTCCATTTTTTCTCTTCTGCCAAATCTTCCATAATCTTTTTTAGTCTTCCACTATTTGAGATAGGAGAATCCAAAACCCAAATCGTTTCTTTTATCTCTAATTCCTCAATCACTTTTCCGATAAGTTCTAGAGCAGGAATCGTTTCTTCAACTTTTCAATAGGTAGAATGAATACTCGCAATATCACGCATACAACCATCCAGACCAACAAAAAGAGGTGCATTCGATAAAGCACATTCTGTAGTAATCAGTAAATTATAACCATCGATAACTAAAACAAAGTCAGAAGTATGATTTATGAAGTCAGAAATAGAACCAATACTAATTTCATTTTTATTCCTCAATTCTAAACTTTCTTTTTCTGCACTAGCTGCATTAATTGCCTTTCTCTGACGGTCTGTAAGAGAAAATCTATCTCCAACTAATTTTAAAGATGATTTTTGTGCATAACCATTTGATAAAAGCCACGACAAATCAGAAACGGCTTGTCTTAGATTATCACTATTTTTGTCAGTAAAAGCAGCATAATCTTTCGGATTTGCTCCTCTGTGTTTTTGTGAATTTGGCAATGTAGAGATTAGTTTTTATAGAAAAATAATTATTTCTTCTTGAAAGATTTTAAACTTTATATAAAAAGGTAATTGACTTGAAGAAAAGTCAGAGATTGGAATTTCTATTAAAAAATTTTCATCTTTTCGTACTATCTTATTTCCTACTTGTTTGTGAGTTGTAGTAATTTTCTTATCCGTTTTGGCAAAAAATAAAAATTGATCGTCAAAACTTGCTTGATTGAAAATTATAGATTTATCAGATTTATTTTTTATTCTAATCTCAACACAATTGGTGCTAGAATTTTCTATATAAGATAGCTTGACATTTTCGTCTTCAAAATTACTTTTGGCATAATTAGTTTTTACCTGCATCAAATTGGCTACTAAGCTATCCACATCTGTATATGGAACATCTACATTAGGAGGTATCTTACCAAAATTACAGAAAAATCGTTGCCAATGTGCATTAAAAATTGCATTTTTTATTTTATCAAAAACATTTTCTTCATCTTCCAAACGTATAGTAGCTAGATTTACACCCTTATCAAACAAACCTTCATAACAATATTGATGTGTTTTTATTCTGCTTTCTGTTTTCCAATCTCCTTTTTTATACTCTTTATGATAATTATTTTCTCGTAAATATCCTGCTGCACAAACTTCTCCTTTGCAATCTTCTATAGCAGTAGTGTTTCCACAAATTACAGGTTTTTTTAAGCTGTCTTTACATTGAGATTGAAGAAAAGGTTTATTGCATTTCTCAAAATGTAAAATCATCCAATCTTCCCACTGTCTAACAGAATACGCTATTTGAATTGAAAAAATCTTTGCGTTTTGATATACTTCTCCAAACTCAACTTGTTTAATTCCTAAATTATCATCTGCATCAAAAACTATCCACATTTTATCAAATGCAAATCCATCACTATTTTTTATAATTTTATTTACTACCTCTGAATCAATTTTATCTTGATATGCTTTCAAATATACTTCAGAAGAATTATTCATCTTAATTGATTTACTTCTTAAAGCAATTTGAAGAGTAGTAACAAGTAAATTTTGAGGTTCATTTTTGTCAGATTTCAAACAGTCTACAAAAAAAGGAGCTTGTTTGAAATGATGACTTCTAATTAATTCCGTTGAAGTAATTTTGCTCAGTTTCGCCACAACAAAGTATCAAAATACGTTCTGTTATTTCTTTGTCTTTTATTTTTTTAGTAATTAGGTCTTCTTCTACTTTCTGTTTGACTAATTGTTCAGAAACAATAGACTTTTTCAAACCTACTTTTTTCACTCTTCTATGTTTCTTTGCCATAAATATTTCATTTTAGAGAAGGAATACTACCAAATTTTCCTTCTAAATACATTTTTTCTAGAGAATCGTTCTTTTTAATTCCTGTAAAATCGGCTAAAGATAAAATTTCGGTTTCTCCATAATAGTTTTTATCTACAGTATAAATTTGGTCTTTCTCAAAAATTGGTAGATCTATTAAATTAGAATCGTGAGTAGCAAATAACAACTGCGAATCTAATTCTTCATAAAGTAATTTTATAATGTGATTTGTCCAGTAGGTATGAAGACTTTTATCTAACTCATCAATAATTAATAATTTATTATTATCAATAGCATCTAAAACAACAGCCAGAAGAGAAAACAATTTTTGTGTTCCTACTGATTCTATCTCTAAAGGTGTAAATATTGAATCTAATTCTTGTATATCATCAAAAAAACGATGTTCAGCACGTATCAGATGCTTTAAATCTTCTATAATTTTCGCCTTTACTTCTTGTGGAATATTATCTGGAAACTTAAATTTATCTTCTACATTTTGTATATCTATACTCAAAATTCCTGTATCAAAATCATTTAAAAGCTCGCTCAATCTTCCTATATGTTCAGGTTTGTTGTAAGCTATATCCTTTGCTTTTTTGGTAAAAATATGTTCTTCATAATTACTATCAAAAGAGATAAATTCTATCTTTTGAAAAAATGAGTAAATAGCCTCCAAATGTTTATTTGGGTTATTGATAGAAGATTTTGATAAAAATAATTGATTGTGTCCTAAATCTTTTTCTAGTGATTTTTTTGCTCCTTTATGCTCTTCTCCAAAATCAATAGGTTTACCTTTTTTTCTCTCAAATAACTTTGTAGCTTGTTGTCTTTCACTATTTTGTTGATAAAAAAATGCACTTTCTTCTATAATAGAATCATCAAAAATAATTTTATATAAATAGCGAACAGTATTTTCTCCAATAAAATCAATCTCAAAGTAAGTAGGTTGATTTATGCTTTTTTTGTTAAACAAAAAATATTCATTTGCTTGAATTTTTTTGTCTATTGCTAAATTATTTGAAAAACTTACTAGCCACTTGAAAGCTGAAAAAGCCCTCAAAATATTACTTTTACCTGCATTATTTTTTCCATAAAATACAGCAGTTTGTAATAAAGATAAGTCTTTATAGTGTGTTTTATGAAGAGGGTAAAAACGTTCTTTTACTTTTGCAGAAGGTAACATAGAAACTGTTAAAGTTTCTTTTATAGAACGAAAATTTTTTATTGTAAATTCTACTAACATAAAAGTAAATATAGATTTTAAAAGGTGTTTTTACAAAAATAAGCAAAATATCATTCTTAAACCCTAAGTATTTTAGATCGATTTTCAAAACTACGGTTCAAAAGTCCACAAAATACTTTCTACTTCACGAATATAATCACGCTTTTTAGCAGTTGGTGCAAATATAAATCCTTCAATATAATACAGTCTATTTTTCTTCTCATCGACAATCAAATAACCCAAAAAAGGACCTCCAGAAGTAAGAGAAGTAAGTTTCCAAAGCGCACGAATTTCAATAGCATAATGCCCTTTAAAATTTATTTCCTGCGAAAAATAAGGAACTACATCGGTTTGGTCAGTAACAAAAGAACCTCTATCGGGGTCTTTCATATATTTTTCGCCCAACTCTCGTCGCCATGCCAAAACACTATCAGCATCTAACTGTCCTTGTGAAAGATAAGGTTTGTAAGCAACAAAAATATTTCTATCTTTTCCATTTGCATTATCAATTAAACGCAAAAACACAAAACCAGAATCTTGCCCTGCATTAGTATTAATTGTATCTCTAGCTTCTTGATAACCGTCTGGAATTGCCATCATAAAACCGTGTTCTTTTTGATAGCGTTCCATTCTACCTGTCTGTTTTCCATACCTGAAAGCTACCAGATAAGAACGTTCACGCTCTGTTTTATAGAAAATCTCACGTAATTTCTCTTCATTTGCCTTCATGTGTTTGATAAGCTGCTCATCATCTTTTCCAATCAAATAGACAACTTGCTGGTTTTTGGCAAACTCATTTTGCTTTACAATTAAATACGGAGTTGTATCGGCTTCTATTCTGTCCAAACTTTCTTTAGAAAACTTTTTACGCAAAATATCGCTATCTATTGACTTACTTTCCAACGATAAAAGCACAAAAATAGAATGATATTCTTCTAATAAATCATTCATTTTCTTTGGCGCAGCATGATAGATTTTGAAAATTGGTTCAGCAGGTTGTGGAAATCCAGGCATCGGTGCCATATAAAGTTCACGAACGGCAGCACCCAAATCTCCTTCCCATTTGCTAGAGTCCATTTGAAGCAAAATTTCTCCTCTTCCACCTTTAGCAATGGGTAAAAAGTCTTTATACGAAAATGGTTTCTTATCTTTATCAGAACAAGAAAAAAGAAAAGCCACCATAAATAGGAAGAAAGCCGAAAAGATAAATTTAGTGATAGTCTGAAGTTTCATTGAATATATTGAATTGATTGTTTGATTCTTGTTTTATGTTCCCAAACCCTATAAGTTTGTGTAAAGAGAACGCTTTTACGACACGAAAGTAACGAAAATATAGCGAGTTTTCAGAGTAATTAACATGAGAAAGGAATTATAGGTTTTGAGTTTTTTGGATTTAAGAAATTTCAATTATCATATAATTTAAAAATTATGTATTATTGTCAAATTTTTTAATTCTAAATAAAGAGAAAGATGGGTAAAGAAGGTTTTGTCTATGTTCTGTTAAATCCTAGTTTTAGTTCTTTGGTAAAAATAGGAAAAACTCAAGGAACATCAGAAGAAAGAGCTATTCAATTATATAGACAAGGAAAAACAGCAGTACCTACCGAATTTGTTGTAGCTTATGAAAATAGAGTTAGTGATTGTGGTTTAGTTGAACGTTTGGTTCATCAAAAACTAAAAACAACAAGAGCAAATTTCAATAGAGAATTTTTCTACATACCAGTAAAAGATGCTATAAGGGCAGTAGAGGAAGTAGTGAAAGAGTTAGAACATCAACATAAATTAAACTTATTTCAAATTGCTGATAAAGAACTTACTTTAGAGGAATGGTGGGATGAATTGAGTAGTGTTTGGCAACAGATTTTCAGAAGACATTTGGATTTAATTTATCAACCAAACGAAATCAATTTATTAGTAGCAGTTCATAGTATTATAGACCATTGTCAAGATAAATCTTTAAGAAACAAAGTTTTAAAATTAGTTACTAATAATAAGTTTACACAAAGTATTGAAAAGTGGTATAACGATTTGAATAAGGAGAAAACACTTTTCAATTCTTATATTCCTTATAAACCTTCAGTAAAAGAAATTGAAGAGATTAGAAGATTAAGAATGATTGATTGTAGTAGCAACATCGCTGTTATTGATTTAAAACCTTTGGAAAAACTAACTTACTTAGAAGAAATAAATTGTTCAAATACGTATATTTCAGATTTACTACCTTTATCAAAGTTAGATAGATTGGAGAAAATTAATTTAAACTATACTAACATTGATACATTAGATTATCTAAGAAATTTATCCGAATTAATAAAAATAGATTGTTATGGAACAAATTTAGAAAATAATGAGATAGAAGCCTTCAATCTACTCAATGAAAGCTGTGAAATAATTTCTGACTCGTTTTTGACCTCTGAAAAACCTATCAAAGGCAAAAGAAAGTAGATTAATTTTCTATCTAAAAAAGAAATTAACTGATTACTATTTACTGGTAATTGACAACTATAAAAAAATGACAGAAAACAACATTTGGCATCCCTTCACGCCACTAGCCGAAGGCTACGAACCTTTAGAAATTGTATCAGCAGAAGGAATTTATATTTACACAAAAGACGAACGCAAAATTCTTGATGCTGTTTCTTCATGGTGGGTAAATATTCACGGACACGCAAATAAAAAAATTGCAGATGCTATTTCACAGCAGGCGCATAGTTTAGAACACGTTATTTTTGCAGGTTTTACGCACCAGCCAGCCGAAAAATTAGCAAAAAGTTTGATCGAACTTTTGCCTTCTATGAATAAAGTCTTCTTTTCCGATGATGGCTCAACGGCTATTGAAGTTGCTTTAAAAATCTGTTTGCAGCATTTCTACAACAAGAATAAAAATGCAGCTAGAGTACAACTAATTGCAATCGAAGGAGCTTATCACGGAGATACATTTGGGGCAATGGCAGTTTGTGAGCGAACGCCATTTAATGCACCTTTTAATTCATTGCTTTTTGATGTAGAATTTATTCCACGTCCGACAGAGAAAAATTGGCAAGATGTAAAGGAAAAATTCACACAGATTTTAGAAAATGGCGAAGTTGCAGCTTTTATATTTGAACCTATTATTCAAGGAGCAGGAGGAATGCAAACTTACTCTCCAACTCATTTGGACAAACTTATAAAACTAGCTCACAACAAAAACACATTTTGTATTGCCGACGAAATAATGACAGGTTTTGGCAGAACCGACCATCTTTTTGCTTCTCAATATTTAGAAGAAAAACCAGATTTAATTTGCCTTTCAAAAGGACTTACAGGAGGATTTTTACCTCTAGCCGTTACGCTTTGCACAAAGGAAGTAGCACAACCATTTTACGATAATGATATTTTGAAGACTTTTTTTCACGGACATTCTTATACAGGAAATCCGATTTCGTGTGCTGCTGCGAATGCTAGTTTGGAAATTTTGTTTAAGTAATGAATGTTTTGCAAATAGAAAACGAATTGCAGAAAAACACGTTCACTTTGCTAATCAAATAAATTTTAATAAAGAGTTAGAGGAGATAAGAAGTAAAGTTTTGGAAGTCAGAACCTGTGGGACAATTTTCGCTTTAGAACTCAAAACCGAAGAACAAACTTCATACTTTAATGAATGGCGAAAAAATATTTACAATTACTTTTTAGATAGAAATATTCTGCTTCGTCCGTTGGGAAATGTAATCTATATGATTCCTCCTTATAGTATCACAGATGAAGAATTAGATTTAGTTTATAATGAGATTTTGAATTTCTTAAAAAAATAACTTGTATCACAGACTTCCCAGTCTGTGTAAAAAAAACATCGGCAAAAAATTACCGATGTTTTTGAATCACCAAATTTACCTATCACTAACTTAAAAATAAGCAGTACCTTAGTATTTTTTTGACAAAATACATTTTAATTACTCTTTATAGTTAGTAGGTATGCAAAATTAAGTTTTTCAACTTATATGCAGTTCTACTACTATTTATTAACTATTTTTGTTTGAATTATTACGGAAAATTATATAAATGTAAACATAAACAAACAGACTAATTCTTCTTTACTTGTTTACGCAAAGCCTGTAATTCTTTCATTTTCGCTTGTCGTAATGTTTCCTCTTGTGCCTCTATCCAAGCTGTTTTTGAGTATTTTCCGTCTGGATATTTCTCATTGTAAGAAATATAGTCTAATCCTTGTTCTTCAAAAGATTCCATATACAAATCTTCTAACAGAGCAAAATTAGCATCTACATTCTGACGCATTTCTTTTATTTCTGAACCCGAACTCATCACTACTTCTTCCAAATTTTGCCAATCTCCAGCCTGCATATCTCTAAGAATATCCTCATCGCTTTCATCAGTATCTGCCTTTGAGGTAATGATTACGTCTGCATGTTCGGATTGCAAAACCATTAATTGCTCCTGCCAAGTGGCTATTTTATCATTATCATCACTTGTAAAATCTTTTATTTTTTTTCCTAAATAGGTTTCCCAAAGCACTTGATCGTTCGGATTTTGTTTTAATTTTAACCATACATCAGGTTTATTCATTGGGTCTTTATTTTCTGCATTTTGAGCATCTACTGCTCCTGCAAAAAAAAGTAATAATAGAAAAGTAAAAGAAAGAATAAACTTTGAAAAAGCATTCAGACTAGATGAAAAAGTAGTCTTTAAAGTAAATTTGTATATAGGCATAAGAATAAAAGTAAAAAAGTAATAGTTTAGGATAGATTAGTTTGTTTATATAGTCAAATACAGAATATTTGTCTATACAATTATAAAAGTACAGAATGTTTTTGATAAAACAATAAAGAGGAAAAAATGCTCATGTCAGAAAATAGAGTGAAAAGTTACCAAACAGACTATTCAATGCCAAATTCTGTTTTGCTACTCTATTTTACACATTTGCACTATTTTTATGTAATAATCGTAAAAACTGGTAAATAGCTATTAATCAACAAATTAAGCTATGATTTCAGTAAAAAATAATTCAAAAAATTACTGATTCCAATAAAAAATTGTACTATTTATGTCGCTTTGGTGTAGTCTAATTGATTTGTCGTTCTAAGAAAGCCTGTTTCATTTCTTCAAGTTTTTGAGTTTTGAGTTTTTTGAGTTCTTGCTCCTTTTCCATCATCCAACGAGATTCACTATAATTTCCTTTTGGATATTTTTGTTTGTAAAAAACATAATTTGCTCCCAAAACCTCAAACTCATCTGCAAAAACAGCTTCTAAAATAAAGAAATTCTCGTATAAGTTTTGTTTCAACTCTTCCATTTCTGTAGATTCTGCCAAAAACGATTCCTCCAAGTCTTTTATGAAATTCTTTACTTCTGTTTTGGCAAGTAATTCATTTATTTTTTGAGATTTGCTAAGTGATTTTGTAGAAGTTATCACTTCTTTTACTTCTTTAGGAGGTGTTATTGTTGTTGGAGTTTCTACCTTTTTATCAATCACTACCTTTTCAGTCTTCGTAACTTGATTGACAACAATATCTTTAGTATCTATTTTTTCTTCCTTAATTTTATCATTTTTGTCATTCTGTTTTTCTGTTTTCGTAACTCTACTTGCTATTATTTCATCTGTTTTTCCATTCAGTTTGTTCAACCACATTTCTTGAATCCATAATTTTACTTGCAAACGCTGCTTTAAAGGCATTTCTGTCCATTGTTTATCAACATACTTTTGCCATAACAATGAATCTAAAGGATTTTGTTGAAGTTGCGCCCATATTGCAGGATTATTATTAGGGTCATAAGGAAGTTTTACGTGTAAATTGTTTTGAGCAAATACAGAATTTCCTCCTACACCCAAAAAAACACAACAAGCAAGAGTGCCTATAATTTTCTTAGATAGTTTGGTTTTAAAAAAAGAAGAAAGTGTAAATGTTTTCATAAACGTAAAAATTAAATACTAGTAAATAATCAACTTTAATCTAATTGCTGCAAGTACACACAGAATATTGAAAAGTAAGGAGCAAGAGAATAAAAACTTAGAAGTAAAAATCGAAATTAAAACTCAATATCAAAAAAATCAACAAAAATGTAACAATAACTTGTGATAAAAAATAACATTAGATTCAATTATACAAACGAATAAACTGCTTAAATGATTTGATTTTCACTAGATTTTTATTTTTGATAAATTTGTTTAATCAAAAAACTTAAAAAACTCTTTTATCAAGCCTTTACCTAAACACCTTCTTGATTAGAAGTTTGATAAAACTAATTCTAAAATCATTTATTGCTTATTTCAGTAAAATTAGCTTTATTTGTGTATAAAATACACGAAGCTATATTTCAAAAAATTTCTTCTCATACAAATCAATAATCTATGTATAATTACCTTACTACTGAATCTTTAGACCAGTTCATAAGTCTTGCTCTAAAAGAAGATATTGCAGACGGTGACCATTCTACACTTTCTTCTGTTCCTGCTACAGCACAAAAAAAAGCGCATTTACTTATAAAAGGTAATGGAGTTTTGGCAGGAATAGAACTAGCAAAACTTATTTTTGCAAAAGTAGATAAAAATCTAAAATTAGACATTTTTCTAAACGATGGAAACAAAATAAAACATGGAGATATTGCTTTTATTGTAGAAGGAAATGCACAATCTATCTTGACAGCAGAAAGATTAGTCTTAAATTGCATGCAAAGAATGAGTGGAATTGCTACTCTTACCAACAAGTTTGTAGAAGCCGTAAAAGAAACGAAAACCAGAATTTTGGACACTCGCAAAACCACTCCCAATTCAAGAATTACCGAAAAATGGGCAGTCAAAATTGGAGGAGGAACAAACCACCGTTACGGACTCTTTGACATGATAATGCTAAAAGATAATCACGTAGATTATGCAGGTGGAATCGAAAAGGCAATTCATTCAGCGCAAAATTATTGCAAAAAAAATAATAAAGACTTGAAAATCGAAGTAGAAACAAGGAACTTAGAAGAAGTAAAACAAGTTTTAGAAGTCAGTAAAAATGGAGAACCAATAGATTTTTTGATGTTAGACAACATGACAAATGAAATGATGAAAGAAGCCGTTGTATTGATACAAGAATTTAATTCTACTTCATCTAAAAAAATAATGAGCGAGGCTTCTGGAGGAATTACTCTAAAAACGGTAAATGAAATTTCCAAAACGGGAGTAGATTCTATTTCTGTTGGTGCGCTTACTCATTCTTATCAAAGTTTGGATATGAGTTTGAAAGCAATTTAACGTACCTAAAAAATAAAAATAATTGTTGCTATCTAAATTATTGATTATCAATACATTTGACTAAAATCATTTTCAAATCATCAAAAAAAGTGTTTTTTTTATAAAAATGACTTGTAAATTCAAAAATACTGTCTTACCTTTGCATCGCACTTAAGCAAAAGGAATAGGTGTTTCCGATAATTTTATAAGAACAATTAAAAGAAAAAATATTTCTAATTTTTCAAAACGAACTTTTTTTTTCAAAATCAAGTTTGTATATTTGAACATACATTATAAAAATAATTTAAGACTAAATTGTAAAAATTAAATCTTAGAAACATTCTGAAAAGCAAACAAATACGGTTTGGTAGTTCAGTTGGTTAGAATACATGCCTGTCACGCATGGGGTCGCGGGTTCGAGTCCCGTCCAGACCGCTAATTCAGAATAGTTTTAAACAAAATTTATTTTTATAAATAAGTATTTCATTCTTTATAATAGAAACTTTATTTTAAATAAGTTCAGAAGCTAAAAGTAAAGTCAAAAATGGTTTGGTAGTTCAGTTGGTTAGAATACATGCCTGTCACGCATGGGTCGCGGGTTCGAAGTCCCGTCCAGACCGCTATTTTTATAAAAAGTCTTGTGGAGTTTTCTACAAGGCTTTTTTTTTGCCTTTTAAATAGTATTTAATCCTTCATTTTGAGGTAAATGCTTTGACAAAAACATATTCGCAAAATAGTAGTTTTTTAGTAGCTTTGTGATTTCAAAATCAAACAAAATCCAATTCTATTCGTAACCATTGAATACATGTTTGCTTTAAGTTTTTGTTTTTCGTTAATCTTTACTAAACTCAATTAATTGAGATAAAACGACTATCAAAACCTGCAAAAAACTCTATTTCGTATTGTTTCTACTTTACAACCATTTGTACTTCTATTTTTTTTATGATTCAAATTGCTATTTTTGCTTCAGGTAATGGCTCAAATGCTGCAAAAATTATCAAACACTTCAAAACACATAAAGACATCTCTTTTGTTGTTTTGTCTAATAATGCGAATGCTTTTGTTATCGAAAAGAGCCAAAAGATTAGGTGTAGAAGTGGCTGTTTTTGAAAAAGATGAACTCTATAAAACAAAAAGCGTTCTTCAATTTTTGGAATGTAAAGAAATAGATTTAGTGGTCTTAGCTGGTTTTATGTGGCTTATTCCTTCTAATTTTGTAACTGCTTTTCCAGACAGAATAGTAAATATTCATCCTGCGTTATTGCCAAAATATGGAGGAAAAGGAATGTATGGAGAAAATGTACACAAAGCTGTTATAGAAAACAAGGAAACCCATTCAGGGATTACAATTCATCTTGTCAATGAAGAATATGATGAAGGACAAATTATTTTTCAAGAAAAAGTAAAAATAGAACCAAAAGATAATCACGAAATATTAGCACATAGAATCAATGCCCTAGAACATCTTTATTATCCTTTAATTGTAGAAGAATTAGTAGAAGAAATTCGTCAAAGAAAAGAAAATCCTGAAAAATTTGAGACACAAGAAGAAGAGTAGAACTAACTTAGAGGATAGATTTTGGAAGATAAAAATAACCAACAGGTACAAAATTTAGATTTGTGAATCAGAAAACAGATTTGCTTTTCTCATCCCCAATGCTACTTCTGCTGCCCCAATCATTTAACTTTTTCGAAAAAATAATTCAATTCTTCATCAAAAATAGAAAACGGAATTTGATGAGCCAAGTCATTTCTAAAGTGAATAGATAAAGGTTCGTCTTCACTCATATCGTGCATCAAAATAGGCAACGTATCAAAAGGATTTATGACAGTATCGTGCCGTCCCAAAACGATACGCAAAAACTGTTTGCGTAGATTTTTCATTTTATTTATAGTAACTGGCAAAGCAGGCAGTTCTTGAATTATGCTTCTATACGGCAAAGCAGGATTGAAAGCCAAACACGGAATCTGCCAAAACCAAGATAAATAATAAGCCGTCAGACCTCCCATACTACTTCCAATTACAAGCTCAATTTTATCATCTCTTGTTTCTTTATAGCGTTCCAATAGTGTTTGAATAGTGTAAGGATCTGCACGATAATCAATCGAAGGAGCTATCAAATCGTTTGTATATTTTTCTAAAATAACTCGTTTTTCGTCAGACAGGGAACTATCCAAACCGTGTAAATAAAGCGTTTTCATCGTTTTTAAAAGTTGTACTAAATAATTTAGATAGGGTAGTAGTGATAATCTAGTTCGAAATCACTCTTCTTAAAAAGTGTTTCATTCATTTTTAAGGAGTTAAACGCACACTAATTACTAAAAATCTTCTTTACGTTCGGTTTGAATGCGAATAGACTCGTCGTGAATAAGTTTGAAAACTGCCGAAACAAAATCAGGATTAATATCCATTGTTTCTGCCCATTCTGGACGGCTCTCAAATACTTTCTGCCAACGGTCTAACTGAAAAACAGGAAGATTATTCTCTCTTTTATAATCTCCAATTTGTTTAACGAGTTCAAGACGAGCCACAAAATTCTCTACTACTTCTCTATCAATCTTATCAATTTGATTACGCAAATCTTGTAATTTATTCGATAATCCTGCTTTTTCTAGTGTTTCTAAGTTTCCTGTACGAATAATTAATTTATCCAAGATTTCTGCAAGTCGTTGTGGTGTAACTTGCTGTGAGGCATCACTCCACGCTTCATTTGGGTTTCGGTGCGTTTCTATCATCAATCCTTCATAATTCAAATCCATTGCTTTTTGAGAAATTGGATAAATAAGTTCTCGCTTTCCTCCAATATGACTTGGGTCACAAAGCAAAGGTAGAGTTGGTAATTTGCTTTTGAGTTCAATAGCTAATTGCCACATCGGTTCATTTCTATATTTTGTATTTCCATAACTAGAAAAACCACGGTGCAAAGCTGCCATTTTAGTAATTCCTGCTTGATAAATACGTTCTATTCCACCCATCCAAAGTGCAACATCTGGATTAATTGGATTTTTTACGATAACAGGAACATCAATTCCCTTCAATGAATCTGCAATTTCTTGCATTGTAAACGGATTTACAACACTTCTTGCACCAATCCATAAAATATCAACTTCATGTTTTAGAGCTTCTTCTACATGTTCTGGTTTGGCTACTTCTGTTGTGATAAGTTTTCCAGTTGCTTTTTTGACATCTAAAAGCCATTCTAAACCAATCTTTCCGACACCTTCAAAATTATTAGGACGTGTACGAGGTTTCCAAATTCCTGCTCGCAAAACTTGTACGCTGTCATTTTTGGCTATTTCTTGACACGTTTCCATAAGTTGTTCTGGCGTTTCGGCACTACAAGGACCAGCAATAAACAAAGGATTGTTTTCAGTATTCCAATTCGGATTGTTTGGAAACCAAGATGATAAAGGGGCAAATTCCATAAATATATAATATACAATTCTTCTTAAAACACAAATAACGGTTTATGATTTGCAATACAGCAAAGAGAAACTTGAATTATAGAATTAGAAAAGAATTTTGAGTAATGATTCTAAATTAAAATCAAAGGTAATCAAAATGATTTTTCGAACAAAGAAACTTATTTAGTGATGTTGACGGCATTTGTTTATTTCTGACACTTGGAAAGTGTCAGCTACGTATTACTACTTCACAGGTTTGTGTTCAGATAATTTTTGTTGTAAAGCGTAAAGATATTGCTGCACTTGAGCTGATTGCTGCGTACTGTTCTTGAAACGCTTCTTTATAAAAGTATCATTATTTAATTGCTCTGCGTGCAGCGTTTCGATATATTCAAAGGGAGAAAACTCTTCTTTTTCTTTATCTGCTTTTTGTTTTTGTGATTTTCTGAATTGCTCTTTAAGTTCTTGATAAACAAGTGGTTCTACTTTTGTTTTTATTTCTTTCCAAAGAGAAGCCGAAATTTGAACAAATATAAGTTCTCCATTTTTATCAATAATTTTGGTCAAATGAGCCGTTCCGAAAGCATCACTATTCAAGTCTTCATTTAAGTTTTCGTATTCTTTCATTATTTGAGTTACAACCAATTATTAAATAAATTAACACAATTTAAAGATAAAATAGATAGGGTAAAAATTACTTTATTTCGTCTTTACTTTATCCAACATAACACGTATTACTTTCTATTACTTTCAAAAACTATTTTAACTATGCCAATCAAAATAAAATACCTTCAGCTCATTACAAAACAATTGAGTGGACAAATTACTCAAAAAGAATCTCAAATACTACAAAAATGGCTTTCTAAAAGTCCATTAAATCAAGTTCTTTTTGCAGATCAAGAAAATATATGGCTTTCTTTTCATAAGAAAAACATGAATGTTTCTGCTTAATTATCTGATAAAATAGAATTTTCACAAAAAATTATAGCTTTTCAGTAAGAGAATTAATAAATTTGAACTTTGTTGATTCTCTTCCTTTTTTTCGAACAGACTGGAAAGTCTGTTCTATATAATTTATTCTTTCAACTTGTCTAATTTCCTTTTTCCTTCTTTTAAAGAAAAACCTTCCAAATCAAACTTGTACAATTTATTTTCTGTATGGTTGGTTATTTTGTGTACCGTTTTGGGTTTGTATGCGATTGATAAGTACAAAGATTCTATCGATTTTAATTTGTCCAATTTATCTATTAAGAAAACAAATGCAGAAGAGTTGTTTGTTCCTCCTTCAACAGATTTTTTGTATCAACAATTAGCTAAACAGACTTATTTTATAGTAGATTCTTTAGAATTGGCTCGCAAAAACAGTATTGATACTTCGGCACAGCGTATTTTATTGACTGGTGATTCTATGTCAGAAGGTTTGTACTTGGCTTTTCGAAGTTATGCAAACTATAATAATCATTTCTTGAAAGGTCGGATTTGGTACAGTTCACTCACAATTCAATGGAGCAAAACTGATAGTTTGAAACGTTTGATTGAAATTTATAAACCTACCATTGTGATTTTTACGCTAGGAGCGAACGAACTTTTCCGTACTGATATTTACGAAAGAGAAAAAGATATTCAAGATATTATCGCACAAGCTGGCGATACACCTTTTATTTGGGTAGGTCCTCCAAACTGGAAAGACGATACAGGAATTAATGAAATTATTGAGCGAAATATGCCTTCAAATACATTTTTCTTGTCCAAAGATTTGGAGTTTGATAGAGAAAGAGACGGCGCACATCCAACACGAGCATCTTCAAGATATTGGGCTGATACAATCTCTACTTGGGTTATGAGCAAATCTCGCTATAAAATTTTGTTAGAAAAACCTGTTTCAGAAGGTTCTGGGAATAAATAAAATGATTTTCTACTTTTTAGAAACCAAAAGAAATACCAATAGAAGGAGAAGAACGTGAATTAAATAGGTTTATACTTTGATTCTCAAGAAACAAAGACGTATTTTTCATTCCCATCAAATCTTCTCTTATTCTCCTTTTAGAACTTATGACAATCCGTGTTCCTGCATAAAAAACAGCTCCTCCTGCAACAAAAATCCCTACAAAAGCATAATAATCTTCTGTTCCTAAAGCTTCAAAGCGATGAAGTATAAAACCCATTGTTAAAGCAGAACTTGAAATAAAAACTCCAACACCTTGTAGAAGATGACCAATTGATTTTGCACTTTTTGGATGAATACGGTTCGGTTTCAAGAAGCAATAATTAATTTTTAAGCGATTCTGTTTGTATAAACTTTGCTGATTTAATTCAATTCTATTTTTATATTTTACTTCTGAATAATCATTATTCGTCTGTGCATAATTCATTGAACAAAAAGCGCAAAACAAAAGTGTACATACTAGAAATCTCATTAAATTGTAGGTTAATTTTCAAATTTTATAATCTAAATTGAGCCGAAATACGAATTCCCCACGGACTTACATCATCTTTATCCAGATACGTAAGGCGATGAATTCCTTGCACTTTTATAAATCTAAAAATATTACTAATTCCGTAACTCACTTCTGCATAAGGCGTAGCTTCCAAACTTCCGAACTGTGCTGTCGGAACTCCATTTGAATCTATATCAGGAATCAAATCAATGTTTTTCTGACTTACGTTTCCAACTAACATATTTCCTTCTACAAAACTTCTCCATTTGAGTTTTCTCATGAGTGGAATTCTATTCAATAAAAATCCATTAAAATCGTGTATCACATTTATAGAAGCATATCGATCACTTACAAACTCAAAATAATTCATTAGATTGAATGAAAGTTGATTGTAAAAAGGAGTTTCATTACCCAAATGTGATTCTAAAAGTGGATAAGGAAGCGTTGAGGGCGTAAAACCTGCACTAATAAAATAATCCGTTCGTCCAAATATTCCTAAACGAAAAGAATGCTCCATGCGAGCAGAAAATTTGTGATATTCTAAGTCTCCACCCAAAAAGTCGCCTAGTCCTCTAATGTAACGAAGCTTAAAAACAGGAAAATTACTCCCCAAATTAGCACGATTAAGTCCACCATTAATAAACCGTTCTCTAAAAGCAATTCTTACCTCTGCCATTATTTCGGAAACTGTAAAATCTTGACGACGAATTTCTGGATTTTTTGGGTCAAAATATTCAAAACTATATAAAGGCTCGTAGCTCTGACGACGATACGTAATTTTTGGTCTAACTCCCTTTACAATATCAGTTTCAAGATACATGCTACTTTGCCTATGGTAAAAAGGACGGTTTTTGTCCAAATTTCCCCAACAACTAAACGAAGAAAAAAGCACATTTCCACTAGCCCTAAAATCTTCATTAAATAAAGCGACTTGCTGCAAATCATATTGATGTTGAATGCCCAAAATTGTCCAAGAACGCCGAGAGAGAATAGATTTGATTTCTCCATTATATTTCCATTTTTTATCGCCAAATCCGTAAGCTGCACCCAATGAAAATTGTATTTTTTCACTAAAATCTTTATTCGTTCTGACATTTAACATAACACGATGTCCTTCAATATTATTGTTCGAATAAAGCGTAAGAAGTTGCCCAATATCTATTTTACCTACATCTTTATACCCATTGATAAGCAAATCTACTATTTCAATATAACTCTTTACCATCGGCAAATTACTAATTGTATCAATCATGGCATAAACGGTTTGTTCGCTTGCTGTGAGCGAATCGTGTCTGTTTTTTTGCCAAAAATCATCAGTAGAATTATTGGCTTCTACATCAACCACAATCGCATCTTTATAGAATTTTAGTTCTTTTGGCTGATTAATAACAATGTTTTCTGCCGAACTATAGGACTTCAAAAGCATTCCTGCCCATTGGTCATTTATCTGTCCTACATCAACTAAAATACGTGTTTTGACAGGAATCCAAGCTGTTTCTTGTCCTTCTGTATTTGCACTATTTTCTGTATTACTCTCTTTATTTTGCTCATAAATACGTTTTAAGTCTTGTTGAATCTTTATTTTTTCTATAAAGTTCAGATTAGCTGTTTTTGGAACAGTTACATCAATTCGTTTTAATGCAAAAGTAGAATCATCTGTAATCCACATTGTACCTGTAAAAGCCAAATCTTCTTTTCTTTTGGGTTGAAAATCAATGCGATAGCACCAAATATTATCAATCTCGCTTCGTTCTTGTAATTCGTAATCATAGAATAATTTCCAACTTTCTGAAAGAGGAGATACAAAATCTTTTCCTGCAATCTGAATCCAACTTTCATAAAAATTATAATCTTGAAAAGACGAACCTACAAGCTGAGAAACTACACTTCCATCTCCTACGCCTACTCCTTTTATACGTGTTTTTTGAATTTCTTCCTTTGTTTTTATAGGACTATTTCTATAATAATATTTAGAGATAGATTCGGAAATAAACAAGGGTAAAATTGGTTTTCCATCTTCTCCAGCCAAACTTTCTACACTATCAACAACACCGATTATTTTTTTGACTAGTTTTTTCTTTTTAAATTTATCAGAAATATTATCTACATCAAGTTCTACCTTTGAATAGGCATCATACTCATAGGCAGAAAGACGGCGTTTGTCATTTTCCGATTTATGGTCTAAAACGCCTTTTAGATATTCCCAAGCAGGGTTTTCTCGTTTTCCAGACGTAACTACGATAGCTCTTAGTGTTTCGTCGGAAGAAGCAAGTTGATAATCAATATTTTGAGTAATTCCTTTTTGAATAGCTTTTTTTCTAGTTTGATAACTCACATACGAAACGACAAGCGAATCGGTAGGTTTGTCGGTTTCAATTTTATAGAACCCATCAAAATCAGTTGTTGTTCCTATGGTTGTTCCATCAAAATAAACGTTTGCAAAAGGAACACCGTCGCCTGTGTCTGCATCGGTTACTTTTCCTGTAATAATGGTTTTTTGAGCAAATACAGTAGAGCCAAAACACAAAAGGATAAAAATCAAAAAGGCTTTAATTAAAGTTTTTTTGGAAGAGAAAAAGCAGAAAATGAGGTTCATAACGATAATGGGGCATAAAAGGTAAAATGAGATTGCAAAAATACAACTTCTTTTGATAAAAATGGTAATATAATTTCGTCTTAGCTTTCTATATTACCTAAACAATATTTAGTTCAATTGGCTTAGCATACTAAATTAATTTGCACTAAATTTGTATTATTTTGTAGTAGATTTTTATACAAGTTACTTAATTTGGGTTTACTTTGTTAAGTCAATAGCATAATTTTGTATATTGTGAATAATCTAAAGAAAAAGCTAGAAAAAACACCTGTCTAATCATTAAAAAAGTCTATTTTACTTGACATTATAATTTATAGACAATCTATTTTATCCTATTATGAAAATTTCCTTCACTAAAACCACACCTTCTCTATTTTTTACCGTATTCTTTACTGTTTTTCTATTTTTTGTAGTAATTAATAGTTCTTTTTCTCAAAACGACTCAACTAATTTGGAAATAGTAATTACAGAAGATAACTACATTGAAGAAAATGATTCTACCATAAATACGAGTGATATAAATGAAGCTATTGTGATTGTAGATTCTACTATTTCGCCAACAGATTCTACTCGTAAGCTCATTCGTCCTACTAAAAGTTTGGCACAACTTGAATCTGAATACGCACCTTATGCCGTAACTGCTGCAAGTGCAAGTAGTTTTGAGCCAAAAGAATTGGAAAGACGTTATTTTATGATGCAAGATGTGCGTAGTCATTTGAGGTTGAATATTCGTTGGAGGTCTGCTTATGGTGCAACAGAAGAGGATTTGCAAGGAGAAAACAATCTTATGAACAAATTGCGAATCGCAATGGCGTATGCAGAAATTAATGCAAAAGAAGAACGAAAACGAAGGTCTGATGAGGCTATAAAAAATTTATTAAATACTCCACCAGACCAGATGTACAACAAAGAAACATTAAAATTTAATAATCCAGAGTTGATTAATACAATAAAGGAAAATATATTTTATAGTTCAAGATTGCACGACTTTACTTCCGTTGCATTGGGAACAGTTCTTCCCAATTGTCAAAAATTTGGGTTTCACCCTCACACACAAGCGACAGGTTTTAGATTAGGAATTGGCGATCACACAGACAAATATAATTTACTTATTTTGAGATTGCATACAGGAGAAATAAAAGCCTTTTTGTGGGACAATGTGTATGCTAAAATTGTCAATGTAATGTGAATTAGTGATTAGTGCAAAATTGTTTTCTGAATACATTGTTTTTTGATATTGCTTTTTTTTATGAGAATTTTTATTAAAATCTTTTTATCTTTTTTTGTTTCTTTAGTTTTGAATATATCAGTTTATGCTCAAATGGATAAAATGTTTTATTTCCCAAGTAAAAGCTGGATAAATTTTGATTACATAGATTACGATTTGTTTTCGCACAAAGTAGGAAAAGATACTTTTACATCTTATTTGTTGTATCCAAAAGACAGAAAAGCTAAAGCGACAGTTCTTTATTTTCACGGAAATGGAGGGAATGTTTCAAATTACATAAAATACGTAGAACCACTTCTAAACGATGGTTTTCAAGTATTTATGGTGGATTTTAGGGGATATGGAAAATCTACTGGAAAACCTACACACCTGAATATACTTTTAGATGGACAAACATTTTTTGATTTTGCTTTAAAACAAGAAAGCCTTCAATCACAAAAAATAATTATCTGTGGAGTGTCAATAGGAAGTCAGATTGCAACCCATCTTGCCAAACAAAACGAATCTAAAGTTTCAGCTCTTATATTGGATAGTGGTATTAGTTCGATAGCAGATATTGCACTTTCTTATGTTCCGACAATGAACCACTATTTTATAAAAAATACGCTCAAAATTCCGTATAGCGCAAAGGAAGATATAAAGTCGTTGAGAAATATTAAAGTTTTGTTTGTTCATTCTAAATATGATACTGTAGTACCTTTCGAACATTATGAGCAAGTAAAAAAGAATTGCACAGCTCCAAATAAGTCCTTGATTTATACTGGTGGACATATTATGTGTCCGATTATAGAAACTAAAGAATACATTGAAGCTGTTAATTCACTATTAGAATGAAATTGTATTTTTATTTGCTTCTAAATTGGTTTTTATATCCAAATAGCAAAAACTTTTTTTCCTTTCTCTTCTCTCCATTCTGACCTTAACCAGTCTTTCTTTTCTTTTCTATTATCAAAAATAACCAAAAAGCCTGTATCTTCATTTTGTTTGTCTAAATAATCGTAAAGCTGATTTAGTCCTCGCTCGTGATACGATTTCCCTCTCCATAATTTGAGTTCGATGATATATTTTCAATTATAAAATGTAATGACTACATCAAGCCTTCTTTCGTCTGAAATCTGTACTTCCTTAAAATCAAACCCATTTCCATTCAAAATAGGACGTAAAAAAGATAAGAACAGTAATCGCCATTGATTTTCTAAAAATGATTCTTCTCTCTCACTATAATTTTCCTTCATAAAAACTTGAAAACGCTGCAAAATGAGTTCAAGATTTAATACATTATTTGATAAGATAAATTTATGATTATCAAAGTAAGCCAGTTTAATTTTATTTATTTCTGTATTGGCTACTAAATATTTATAGATGAGTTGTTCATAAATTCAATTATTAATTTTTACTGTTCCGTTTTGCTTCAATACGCCATACATGGTGCCTTTTTCAATCACATCAACATAAGGATTATACTCTACGGTAGATCCATTTATGAGCATATCAAAAACCAATTCATACAAATCTGGATTATTCTTTATGTTTTTTATCAAACTCTCAAAATTAGTATTTACTTCTCGCTGAATCAAAACAACAGCTTTTTCAACGTCTTCTAATGTCCATTTTTTGGTAGAAATATCTTTATTATCTACTCTTTTTGGTAAAATATCATCTGCAATAATCTGACACAAACGACTCACTAAAAATGGATAACCAGATGTATAATAATATAATTTTTCTGCTATCACTTCTATTTCATTTTCATTCATTCCACTATTTTCAGCTTCATTGTAGTCTGAAAGCATAGGAATAATTTCTTTTGGGTTAAACTCCATAGGAACTTTGAAATCTACTGCGATATTCCAAGGGCTATTATACTGTAAATCTTCCGAACTTTTGATTTTGTATTTTAATGATTTTATATCGTGAATACCTGCAAGAATTACATTATGAAATGTGTAATCTAATGGTGTAAACCGTCTTAAATACTTTGCTCTCAAAACAGACAAAAACTTTAAAAAAGGAACGTAATTACTACTGGCATCTACTTCATCAACTAATAAAATAATTTTTCTATCTACAAGATTTACTATTTCTGTAATAGAGTGAGATAACTCTAACATCGAATCCGTTTTTTGAACTATATTTTCTAATTCATTTTCTAATTGTGGATATACTTTTACTAGGTTATCTTTTATTTTTCTCACAAACGTTACTGCCAAGCTAGTCCTATTTTCATTCAAATCATCATCTATATTTTCAAAAGTCAAAAGGATAGGTAAATATTCTTCACTCTTTCTTAAATTTGCTTCAATAACTTCTAACAAAGTAGTTTTTCCATACTGACGAGGACAATTAATTGTAAAATAATCTCCATAATCTATTAATTCCATTACTTTTTTCATCTTTGCACTAATGTCCATCATATAATGCAAGTCAGGATAGCAGTTTCCTGTTACATTAAATCGCTTCTTTTTTGGCTTTGGAATAAGATTATTCATTACTTTTTTTTGATTATTTGTATTTAATTCTTACTTCTGAAATCTAACTTCTAACTTCATTTCTATATCCAAATAGCAAACACTTTTTTTCCTTTCTCTTCTCTCCATTCTGACCTTAACCAGTCTTTCTTTTCTTTTCTATTATCAAAAATAACCAAAAAGCCTGTATCTTCATTTTGTTTGTCTAAATAATCGTAAAGCTAATTTAGTCCTCGCTCGTGATACGATTTTCCTCTCCATAATTTTAATTCAATGATATATTTTCAATTATAAAATGTAATGACTACATCAAGCCTTCTTTCGTCTGAAATCTGTACTTCCTTAAAATCAAACCCATTTCCATTCAAAATAGGACGTAAAAAAGATAAGAACAGTAATCGCCATTGATTTTCTAAAAATGATTCTTCTCTTTGGCTATAATTTTCCTTCATAAAAACTTGAAAACGCTGCAAAATGAGTTCAAGATTTAATACATTATTTGGTAAAACAAATTTGTGATTTGTAAAATAAGTAGAAAGCGAATTGCCAATATCCATATTCGAAAATCATGTAATTATAAATACGCTGCTCATAAATTCAATTATGTACTTTTATAGTACCGTTTTGCTTAAAAACTCCGTACATAATTCCTTTTTGCAGTACTTCATTATCAGGATTGTAAGATACTATTCTGCCTTCTAAAAGCATGTCAAAAACTAAGTTATACAAATCTGGATTATTCTTTATGTTTTTTATCAAACTCTCAAAATTAGTATTTACTTCTCGCTGAATCAAAACAACAGCTTTTTCAACGTCTTCTAATGTCCATTTTTTGGTAGAAATATTTTTATCATCTACTCTTTTTGGTAAAATATCATCTACAATAATCTGACACAAACGACTCACTAAAAAAGGATAACCAGATGTATAATAATATAATCTTTCTGCTATTACTTCTATTTCGTTTTCATTCATTCCACTATTTTCAGCTTCATTATATTCTGAAAGCATAGGAATAATTTCTTGTGGGTTAAACTCCATAGGAACTTTGAAATCTACTGCGATATTCCAAGGACTATTATACTGTAAATCTTCCGAACTTTTGATTTTATATTTTAATGATTTTATATCGTGAACTCCTGCAAGAATTACATTATGAAATGTGTAATCTAATGGTGTAAACCGTCTTAAATACTTTGCTCTCAAAACAGACAAAAACTTTAAAAAAGGAACGTAATTACTACTGGCATCTACTTCATCAACTAATAAAATAATTTTTCTATCTACAAGATTTACTATTTCTGTAATAGAGTGAGATAACTCTAACATCGAATCCGTTTTTTGAACTATATTTTCTAATTCATTTTCTAATTGTGGATATACTTTTACTAGGTTATCTTTTATTTTTCTCACAAACGTTACTGCCAAGCTAGTCCTATTTTCATTCAAATCATCATCTATATTTTCAAAAGTCAAAAGGATAGGTAAATATTCTTCACTCTTTCTTAAATTTGCTTCAATAACTTCTAACAAAGTAGTTTTTCCATACTGACAAGGACAATTAATTGTAAAATAATCTCCATAGTCTATCAATTCCACTACTTTTTCCATCTTTGCGCTAATATCCATCATATAATGCAAGTCAGGATAGCAGTTTCCTGTTACATTAAATCGCTTCTTTTTTGGCTTTGGAATAAGATTATTCATTACTTTTTTTTGATTATTTGTATTTAATTCTTACTTCTGAAATCTAACTTCTAACTTTATTTCTATATCCAAATAGCAAAAACTTTTTTTCCTTTCTCTTCTCTCCATTCTGACCTTAACCAGTCTTTCTTTTCTTTTCTATTATCAAAAATAACCAAAAAGCCTGTATCTTCATTTTGTTTGTCTAAATAATCGTAAAGCTGATTCAATCCTCGCTCGTGATACGATTTTCCTCTCCATAATTTTAGTTCGATAATATATTTACGATTATGAAAAGTAATGACTACATCAAGCCTTCTTTCGTCTGAAATTTGAACTTCTTTAAAATCAAAACCATTTCCATTCAAAATAGGTCGTAAAAAACTCAAAAAAAGTAATCGCCATTGATTTTCTAAAAATGATTCTTCTCTTTGGCTATAATTTTCCTTCATAAAAACTTGAAAACGCTGCAAAATGAGTTCAAGATTTAATACATTATTTGGTAAAACAAATTTGTGATTTGTAAAATAAGTAGAAAGCGAATTGCCAATATCCATATTCGAAATCATGTAATTATAAATACGCTGCTCATAAATTCAATTATGTACTTTTATAGTACCGTTTTGCTTAAAAACTCCGTACATAATTCCTTTTTGCAGTACTTCATTATCAGGATTGTAAGATACTATTCTGCCTTCTAAAAGCATGTCAAAAACTAAGTTATACAAATCTGAATTATTTTTTAAGTTCTTTATCAAACTCTCAAAATTGGTATTTACTTCTCTTTGTATCAAAACAACAGCTTTTTCAACAGCTTCTAAAGTCCATTTTTTATAAGAAATATTTTTATCATCTACTCTTTTTGGTAAAATATCATCTGCAATAATCTGACACAAACGGCTTACTAAAAAAGGATAACCAGATGTATAATAATATAATTTTTCTGCTATCACTTCTATTTCGTTTTCATTCATTCCACTATTTTCAGCTTCATTGTATTCTGAAAGCATAGGAATAATTTCTTGTGGGTTAAACTCCATAGGAACTTTGAAATCTACTGCGATATTCCAAGGGCTATTATACTGTAAATCTTCCGAACTTTTGATTTTGTATTTTAATGATTTTATATCGTGAACACCTGCAAGAATTACATTATGAAATGTATAATTACTTCTAACATAACGTTGTAAAAACTTAACTCTCAAAATTGCTAAAAAAGTAAGAAAAGGCTTATAATTACTGCTTGCATCTACTTCATCGATAAGCAAAATAAGTTTTTTCTCAGAGTTAGTAACTAACTTAGTAATGAGTTTTGATAAACTACCCATATCGATTACTTCTGTTTTTTGAGTAATTTCATACAAACTAGGATTCGTAAATTGTATTGCGTCTTCTAAATCTTCTTTTACCTTAATAGCAAAATTACTATCTGATAGATTTGTAATTTCGTCCATGCCTTGAAAATTAAGGAAAATAGGAAAATACTCTTCGCTGTTTTTGAGCGTATCTTCAATATTCAAAAGCAATGTCGTTTTTCCATACTGACGAGGACGATTAATTGTAAAATAATCTCCATAATCTATTAATTCCATTACTTTTTTCATCTTTGCACTAATGTCCATCATATAATGCAAGTTAGGATAGCAGTTTCCTGTTACATTAAATCGCTTCTTTTTTGGCTTTGGAATAGAATTATTCATTTTTTGATTATTTTATTTACAGTCTGTCTTTTACTTTGTACTTAATTTACAAAATCTAACACTTAGAATTACTTTTTACGAAACACAAATCCTACAAAAGTCCTATCTTTTGCCCAAAATTCTTGTATTTTATCAAATTTTTGAGGGTTTTCTAAGAAGTATTTATAATTGAGCATTGCTTTATTTTGCTCTGGACGGTATGAATAATGAGAATCCCAAAGAATAAGACCGTTTTTGGGAAGAGTAGCGACTGTTGTAGAATCTATTGAATTAGGTGTAATCTCAAAACTCTCAGGAATTTCATCCAAATAATAATAGAAAAGTTGATGATTGACCAAAATAGGTGTTTGACCATATTTATCTGTAAAATTTTCATACCATTTTGCCATACTTTTAACACTTGAATCTTCCTCAGAAAGTGGTTTGGGTTTGAGCATAATCAATGCTATAAAGACAGCAAAAACAGTAAAAGCAATTCTGATTTGAGAAAATGAAAGACCAATAATAAGAATAATAATTGTCCCAAGAACAGCTACAAAAGGCGTAAAATAACGTTCTAATTGAAATTCTCTCCCTGCTTGTGCCATTCGTGCAGCATAATCTTCATCCAAAAGCATAATCTGATTATCAGGATAAGTCATATAAATACCAACCAAAATAGACATCGGAATAAGCGTATAGATTACTTTCCAAGCATTTTCTGTATTTCTGTACTCTTCAATGGCAAGCACACCCAAAACACTAAAAAGAGGAGCAATAATGATAAGATAACGTAAATTTCCAGCCGTTGCAGGACCTATTGGAACAGATTGAATATTAAAAATGCAGTACATCAAAAAATAAAGCGTTGGCAAAATAGCTACCGTAACATGTGGAATTTTCTTTTGAAATGCCTTTAACGTAAAATAAGCAACTATCAATGTTATAATAATTCCTCCATAAACAGTTGCAGACATCAAGAAATAGTGTTCGAAACCTTGTCTGGGATATTGGTCGCCTATTTCGCTACTTGTCTTCAAAACTTGATTAATCAAATACAAAAAATCGCCTGTAATAGCGAAGCCCCAAAAATTGTGTACAAGTGGAAAAACACCTGTCAGAAGAGCAGGAAGCCATTGTCTTTTGTAAAGCAAAAAGAAAAAATAAAGTGCCAAAAAAGGATAAAACTCTTGCCTAATAAAAACAATATAAGAAGCAAATAGCGCAGCAAATATATATTTCTTGTCTTCATTAAAATAAACAGCTACAATCAAAAGAAAAGCAGCCAAAAGCTCAGAATAATTGCGAAACGAAAGACCAATCCAAAAAGGTTGAGTAAGCAAGAAAATGAGAGCTAGAGCAGGAATTTTGACTTTGATTTTTTGAGCCAATTTGAAGGCAAAAAAGCCAGAAAAAGCAGCCAAAAGACAATTAAAAAAAGTAACAAAATGAACTCCCAAAAGTGAAGGCAACGCATAGAAGAGCTTAAAACCAGGTTTTTCCCAGTTGCTCAAAATACGATTTGGATTAAACCAGAAACGTTTCATCGAAACATAATGAACAGCTTCATCTTGTTGATAAAACCCTTCTGAAACAAACGAAAAAGCAAAATACAGAAACGCTGCAAGAAGTGTAAGAATGAAGGCTAATTTGGTAGAGAGAGGAGAAAAAAGGACATTTTCATCTATTTGCTTTTGTTTTTTGGTATCTATTTTACTTGTTGGAGAATTTGCCTTTTCGTTCTTTATCGGTTCTCTAACTGACTTTTTACTTGATTTATTAGAAGTAGTTTCTGTTTGCTCAATATTTACCGAAACATTTACTTTTGTTACCTTTTTTTTCTTCTTAGCCATTTTGAATAATTTGTATGTTCAGTTTCCCAAAACTGAATAAAATACTTCTTTAAGGTTCGTTTTTGGGAAAACGAACACACGGTCAAGTGTAAATATATTCCAAAATTACTAAAAAAATCCTTTCTTTATCAAAAATGATAAAAAAAGGATTCTAAATTAATCTAATACAAAATCTTGAAGTGAGAGGGGGCATTCTAACAAAGATTTATTTTCTTGACTTTATTGATATTTTAGCGAAACGACACCAAGAGCATCTTTTTATTCTCTACTAAAATCTAATGTATCAATTCTATAACCAGCAGCAGTAGATTTTACTAAGATATAAACTCTAAATGTATTTCCATTTGTAGCTGTATATTTTCCGATTACATACTTCAAACCTTCTTTTGAAGCTCCTTTGTGGATATATTCAAACTGTTTGGCTGGGTTTTTTGTAAAGAAATCTTTTAAGACAAATTCAGCTTGTGATTGACTATAAGTAGCTTTTTGGTCGCCAAGTCCTATTTCGATGGCATCGTGGCAAAGCTTGACTAATTCTTTTGTAGAAGCTGCTCCAATGGCTGTTTTGGCTGTATTAATAACTTCTTCTTCTGTTTGTGCAAAAGTTGGAGAAGCCGAAAAAACGCCCAAAACTAAAGCTAAGCCGAAAGTTATCCAAAGTAAAAATAATGATTTCATAATTGTAAATGTTTACTGTTTTTGGTAGAATAGATAGTATAATTTGTGATTTTTAGCTGTTTTTTCTATATCTTTTTTATGCAAGCAATATAAAAACAAAGACTAGTAGAAACATCAGTTTTACACTTTTACCTTTCTACTCTCAGTACAAAGATTTGCCAAAATAGTGCCAACAACAAGAATATTTTTATTCGCCATCAAATAATTATAAATCTACAAAAAGTATTTCTGTTTGACTATTTTCCTACTTCGTTCTAAAATTCACATAATTTTGTTTTTAACTCCTTTTAGTAGTCTTGTTTTATTGTAAAAGACTAAGTTTTATGTAATTTAGCCATTTCAAAATCCTATTTTTTTTGGGCAATCATTAACTAAACATTATTTTTTTGGCTTATTTACTATTATTATGAAAAAAATATTTATTGGCTTATTTATTATTTTATTAATAGGTATGGGAGTTTTTTTGCTTTATTATTTTATAAATCAAAAGAAAGATGTACAAGAAGATATAGAATTGGTTTCTCCAAGCATGAACTCTATTATAAAGAAAACAGTTGCTACAGGTTCGATTGTTCCTTTGAAAGAAGTAGCCGTAAAACCAGCCGTTTCAGGGATTGTTGATAAATTATTTTTCGAAGCAGGACAAGAAGTAAAAGTAGGTGATATAATCGCAAAAATAAAAGTGATTCCCAATATGACGAATCTTACTAATGTTCAGAATAATTTGGAACAAGCTCGGCTTACCTTGGGAATGCGTGAACGTGAAATGAAAAGACAAAAACAACTTTTTGATGATGGCGTAATTGCAGAGCGTGATTATATGTCTGCAAAAGATGATTATGATTTGGCAAAAAATCAAGTAAATGCAGCTTCTGAAAGTCTAATTATTGTAAGAGAAGGAACTTCTAGCCGTTCTTCTAGCACATTGACTCTTATAAAAGCAACTACAAGTGGAATTATTTTAGACATTCCTGTAAAAGAAGGTGCAAATGTAATTGAAAGTAATACCTTTAATGAAGGAACAACTATTGCGACAATTGCAGATCTGAGTAATATGATTTTCGAAGGAAAAGTAGATGAAGCAGAAGTGGGAAAACTCAAAAAAGGAATGGATTTGGTCTTGACAATCGGAGCAATAGACAACGAAAAGTTTGATGCAAAATTAGATTTTATTGCCCCAAAAGGAATAGAAGAAGAAGGAGCAATTAAGTTTCCGATCAAAGCAGAAGTTCAGCTCAAAGCAAATCAATTTGTACGTGCTGGCTATAGTGCTAACGCTGATATTGTTCTGGAAAGGAAGGATAATGTTTTGGTAATTGAAGAAGCTTGGTTGCAATCAGTAGATAAAAATGAGGAAAACAATACTATTCAAGATTCTACAAAAATAAATAATGAAAATCAAAAAACAGATGCTCTTTATGTAGAAGTTCAGACTGGAGATAATATTTTTGAGAAACATTATATCACTCTTGGACTTTCTGACGGAATACATGTTGAAGTATTGAAGGGGCTTAAACTGGGAGATAAAATCAAAAAGCCAAACTAATTCTCTCTTTCTGTTTTATCAATTAATGATTAATCATTTTTTTATAGTAATTTGGTAACTTAATTATTCTCGTAAAGTCGTAATCTAACAATTACTAAAAAAACTTCTTCCTTATTTTGAAAAAAGTAGCCATACACAGTAAAGACATAGCAGAAAGCAAACTTTTTTTTGTGAAACAGATTTTTACAGAATTAGAAAAATACGGAGTAGAAATTGTAATCTCTAAAGATTTTGATAGACTTCTTCATTCTATTAATTTTCGTCCCAATATTGTCGGTACTTTTTCTGCTCCCCATCAGCTTTCAGGTGTGGATTTGATGCTTAGCGTAGGTGGAGATGGTACCTTTTTGGAAGCAGCAACTATTGTTCAGCATCAAAATATTCCTATTTTAGGAATAAATACTGGACGATTGGGGTTCTTGGCAACCACTTCAAAAGAACAAATACATAGCGCATTAGAAAGTCTTATGGCAGGTCGTTATACATTAGACGAGCGTATTTTGCTAGAACTAGAAGCCGACCGAGATTTGTTTAAAGGTGTAAATATTGCTTTGAATGAGTTTGCAATTATGAAGCGAGATTCTTCTTCTATGATTGTCGTTCATACCTATATTGATGGCGAATACTTGAATTCGTATTGGGCAGATGGATTAATTGTCGCTACTCCAACAGGTTCGACGGGTTATTCGTTGAGTGTTGGAGGTCCTGTAGTTGTTCCTCAATCGAATAATTTTGTTATTTCGCCTGTCAGTCCTCATAATCTAAATGTACGTCCTTTGATTGTTCCGACTGAAAGTGTAATTGCTTTTGAGATAGAAGGAAGAAGCAAGAATTTCTTAGTTTCTCTGGATTCTCGTTCTCGTAAAGTGGATAATACTATTCAATTAGCTGTCAGAAAATGTAATTATACCTGTAAAATGATTCGCTTAGATGGTGATAGCTTCCTCAAAACTCTCCGTGAAAAACTCAACTGGGGAATGGATATTCGTAATTATCTGAATCGGTATTGATCAATATAAGTGTACGTATAAAATTTGAAACAGTCCCCTAACAACAGAATTGCTTAACCGTTAACTTCATTGCCCTGCAACTAGTATCTCCTTAAATTGTTGAAAAGTCATATTAATTTTATTTCAAGTCTATAATACAAAATATATCATTTGAATATTCATCTTTGATTACTTTAGTAATGCCTTTTTGTATTTTTGTAGGAAGAACATTTATATCATTTACCACGAAAAATTGTATGTTGTTTTCTTTACTAAATTTATAAATGATTTCATCTTTCTTATATAAACTAATATTATTTCTTTGAGCATAAGTAACCAAAACAGAACGCTTTGTGTAAGATTGTAAATAACCATTTTCATTTTCTGTATAATCTATTAAATTATAATTTGTTACGAAAGTAGGATAATTCGAAAAATGAGAATATGCTCCCCCAATAGTTATTTCTGTAAATATGGGTGAAGTAGCTACTAAACTATCAAAAAAAGTTGAAGACATATAACTTCCTCCTAAAACATATTTATTTTCATTTTCTTTAGCTAAAGAATCTAATGCAGTAATCACTTTATCTGTATAAACTGTATTCGAAATATGCCTTTCTCTTGATTTTAATTGAATATTTCGCAAAGTTCGGAATGAAAGTAATACTATACAAGGCAAGACAATAATAATAAACAAGAGCTGTTTTTTTCTGTTTTCTAAAGCAATCAAAAAATTAATGGATAATGCAATTGTAAGAGTTGTAAACAAAATTTTAGCATTCGGAAATGCAGACATGCTAAAAAACTGTTTCCAGTTTATTTCGTAAAAAATACTACCTATACTAGTAGCTATCAAAAACATCAAGCAATAGATAAAGAGTATATCTAAACGTTTTCTTATTAAAAATAGAAATAAAAATGAAAAAGGTAGATATAAGAATGGCTGTTGAATAAATCTATAAAATACCAATTCAAAATATTTTTTAGTTCCAAAAAACAACTCTCCCAACTCCATAGAGTCTTGGTTTTGTGGTGCAAAAATATATGCACTTCCTCCTAAGCCTAGTGCTACTACAAAACTCAGAACGATAAGTATATATCCTGAATATGGTTTTTTAGTGTCAATACGTACTTTCAAAACCAAGAAAACCATTTGTTGTAAGAAAGCAATAATACAAGACAAAATTAAAGAAACAGGAGCTGTTGCAGGACTTATTACCACCAAAGCAAGTAACATTAAAATTCCATTTGACCAGTTTTTTTTCCAAAAACAAATCAATACAGCTAAAAAAAATACTTCAAGCACTGCCATTTTGAGGTGTATAAATCCTACACCATGGTTTCCATGTATAAAATGAAAAGCATCTGAGTAAGGAAGTTCGGCTGATATAAATTGTGTAAGATAAATAGATGAAGAAAATGGAAATAAAATACAAAACAGATAAATACCAATTTTCAAATAAATAGATGTAGAATATTTATTTTTATTTATAACTGTCTCAAATACACATACACTACCCCAATACACAAGAAAATTAAAAAAAGTATGTACAATCAAAAGTAAGGCAATAGAATAAGAAATACCTGCCAATTTGCCTACTAAAGCTCCCAACCATATTTCAAAATAATGATAAATGACGACACCTTCAAAGCCTGTATCAAATAAAGAATTTGGGGCATTAGTACTCTCATTACCTGTTTCTATCAACCAAGAAGCGATAGTAACATAAAATGCTTGATCTGTATCTAAATAGGAAATTAATTCATTTTCACTCCAAAACATTCCTAATTTCACAGTAAAAATTAACACCAAACTAATAAAAGAAAAAAACAAAAATATTTTTTCTTCTATCAAAATTCTCTTAAAATCATAAAAGTAATACTTTTCTTTGTTTTGATACTTTTTTCTATTAATCCAGTACGCAACTAAACCTATAATGACATACAACCAACTATATGTAGCTCCAAAAGTAGTGATTATAGAAACCAAACTGACCAAAACTATCGAACCAATAAGAGTAGAAAAAAACAGAGCAGTTTTGTTTTCTATTTCTAACCTATAAATAAAGCAAAATCCTACAACGAAACTTATTAAAATTAATAAGACACAAATCAAAAAATACATTGCACTTTCTAAAATCATAACAGCTGAATTAATTAATTATAAAGTTTACTACTTTTTTTATTATTTCTTTTCCTTCATTCAAATTTACTTTATTTTTTCTTAAATACTTCAAAGTAAGCTCGAAAAATGATTTTTGATTTACTTCAAAACTTTTAATTGTATCATAATCTAGTTCTGTTTTTGGTTCAATAAGCTGCAAAAAGGTAGTATTATCGTACCAAACTTTGTTGTCTTTCTCAAACCAAATTTTAGAAGATTTTTTATTTTTAGTTACTTTTTCCTCAAAAACTTCTACAATTTCAAATTCAATTTTTTGGCTAGAATGTTTATTTTCTTTCAAAAATTTCTGTAAATCATAATTTCCTTGATTTGCAAAATGATGAAAATCTTTATAAATCGGAATGCGTGGAGCTTCGTTTTTTAGCTCTTCTTTATATTTAGACTTAAAAACATCACGTTGCCAAACGCCAAAAATATAACCCAAAATTAGTTCATCGGTCATGTTCTCTTCTGTCGGAACTACAAAATTACTCGCTTCTTCGGCTTCTAATTTTTGCCAGTAACTTTCTATAAAATCAATTGCTTTTTCGGATTCTCTAAAATAATCTTTCAGCGTTTCAAAACTCTCTTTATTTCGTGCTGCTTTGCTTTCTAGTCTTTCGAAAGCTCGTTTTGTATCTCTGGTAACTTTTCTTATTTGATCAAACTGTGTATAAGTAACTTGTTTTGGAGTATGCAGATTTTCCCTAAATTCTTTAGCAATCTTACTCTCATCTTCATTCATTATACTAGATAAGGCTTGCAACTCAAAAGCCAATTCTTGATTGACTTGCAGAAATTCAAAATCAGAAAAATCAAACCAACTTGATGCAAAATCTTCTGTTTTTTCCACTCGTTTTTCGAAAGCTGCTGCATATCCTCGTTTGAATTTATGCAGAATATTTTTTGAAAAATTAATCTTCTTCTTAATCCCATTTTCAGTTTTATCATAAACATAAAAAGGAAAAATATAAGAGTTTGATAGAATTTCATTCAAAAAAACTGGTGGAATAGGTTTATCAATTGCCCAAACTTCTCCTCCATTTTCTGTATTTGCCCAAAAAATAAGAATGTTTTCGCCTTGCTTTCTGTTTGGAAAAATTTTGTCTAAATCATAAAAGTCTTCAAATACACTTTTTTCATAATACCAAAAACCTTCCTCAAAAACCGAAACCTGCGTTTCGATTAGATTTTTCTCCTCAAATTCTAAAATCTTGTTATCTGTTTTATGATTCGTTTCTACTTCAATTTTCTGAACAATTTTTTCCTCAATTACTTTTATCGTGTCTTTCTCAAAAAGTGTGTTTGTAGCCAGTTTCGAAACCAAAACATTTTTCTTTTTCTCTAACTTGCCTTTTTCCTTTTCTTCTGATTTAAGAATTTGTTGATTATGATTCTGAATAACCTCTTTTACTTTGATTTTCAGATTATTTTCTTTGTTGTTGTCTAATTTAAAGTTAATATCAGAATTTAATTGTACAAAGTTTTCTATTTTTTGATTTGGAATAGCTCTAAAATAAGTTTTGAAAATAGAGTTTTTACCTATTGTAGGAATTAATTTTTGATACTCTGATAAAACTGGTTTTGGCTTCCATGTATTTGGCAGAAAATTAGTTTGAAAGCTAAGTTCATTATTTGGTGTCAATTCTGAATAAAAAACTCCTTTTTCCAATCCTGTTTTTTTGTAAAAAATTATTCCTAATTGATTATCAGTTTCATTTTGATAGACTTCAATTCTCTCAAACCATTCTTGCAACAGACGACGTAAAGAAGCCAGCGACTTTTTTTCTATAAAATAATTTTGATTCTCATCTAATAAAAAAACCAAAATTCCACTTTCCGAAAGTGATTTAAAACTATTTTGAAGAGAAGCAAAAAGCTGTTTGTCTTTTTTGGATAGCGATTGAAAAAGTGAAATTTCCTTTACAGAATGTAGATTTTGATTATCAGGATTTAGAATAATTAAATCATAACTATTCTTTTCTAGTTTATTTACAAGTTCAGAATTTTTTGATAGTCCAAAAATTCCTACTTGTGAAATCGGTTTTTTAGTTTCGAAGGCAAACTGTGAAGTTTCGTTTTGAGTAGAAAAACCTAAAAGCAAATCGGCAAAATTTTCGAATGTTCCAAAAAGAGTTCTTTTCTTTAATTTTTCGCTATTATATTCTAGTGATTTCAAAATTAAATTATCATTAATCCAAATCTTCTTAGGTTTTGATTGATTGATTTTTTGTTGAATAATTGGAATAAAATCTAACTTTGATTTTACTATTCCAGAATCATTATTCATTAATTCATCAAAAATTCCATACAACAAAAGTTCGCTTTCCTTTATTTTATTAGTTTGACAAAAATCATTTACAAAATTTCCTAGTTCGGAATAAGAAGTAGGAATTTCTTCTTCTGAAATGGAAATGAGAAATTTACTCAATGATTTAGTAATCTCATGTCTAGCAAAAAACGATTTTTTAAAACTAGATTTTTGATTATTTTGATAAATTACCTTCCAAAACTCAAAAACAGTAATCCATTCAGAAAGTAAATAAATCGAATGTCCACCTTCTTCCAAAAGCTGAATAATGGGTTGTAAGTCTTCTTTCTGTTTTGTAGAAAATCCTGCTCTAAACTGATTTTCGATTTCCTTTTTTCGTTCTACAAAATCTTTTTTTGCTGTTTCTAAAAGCGAGTTTATAATTTCATTAAATTCTGTGGCTAAATTATCTAATTCTTTTACAAATTCTTGTATTTCTGACACTTGAAAAGTGTCAGCTACTTTTGATTTTTGCTCAATAGAAGTAATCTTAAAACTGTTTTTTCCTACTTCCTTTCCTATTTCTTTTTTTACTTCAATTTTTCCCCAAATGACATTTTTAGTATCCCAAATTTGAAATTGTGTAGCCGAAAACTGCACTAGATGTAGCGAAGGGAAATGAGTTTTGAAAAAATGTTGAAAATCTAAAAAATTGAACAAAGAAAGATTTATTTAAAAATTTTGGAAGAATGATTTTGTAACTAAACTTACGATTTTAGAAAGTGTTTTTTTGAAGTTAATTATTTTTATCGTCGGTTAAAGACTTGCCTTTAACTGTATTACGACACACAACAAACTATCAAAACAGATAAATTAAAACAAAAATACTGTTTTTTTCTTATAACTGTCTATTTGTCAGTCAATGGAACAACGGCTTTATTTTAGTAAAAATAGCTATAAGTAACAAGACTAAAAAAGAATTTATTTACTTCATTATATACAAAACCATTTTTATATGTTTGATCACAAGAAATTTCATAACACAGATTTTTATAAACACGCTCACAAAGCACAAGGCATTCCGACAACAACTTTAGAGGGATATGCTCGTCAAAGCATCACTAATTTTACTCCTTATATCATCGAAGAGCGTCAGTTAAATGTTGCACAAATGGATGTTTTTTCTCGTTTGATGATGGACAGAATTATCTTTTTGGGAGTTCCTATTGATGACCAAGTTGCAAATATTGTAACAGCTCAACTTTTGTTTTTAGAATCTGCTGACCACGAAAAAGACGTTTTAATGTATCTGAATAGCCCAGGTGGATCTGTTTATGCAGGTTTGGGTATCTATGACACGATGCAATATATTCGTCCTGATGTAGCAACACTTTGTACTGGTTTGGCTGCTTCAATGGGTGCAGTTTTATTGACAGCAGGAACGAAAGGAAAGCGTACTGCTCTTCCTCACGCTCGTGTAATGATTCATCAACCATTGGGTGGAATTTCAGGACAGGCTTCTGATATTGAGATTACGGCAAAACAAATTCTGATTGTTAAGAAAGAATTAACGCAGATTTTGGCTGATCAATCTGGACAAGATTACGAAACAGTAGAAAGAGATTGCGACCGTGATTATTGGATGATTGCACCAGAAGCAAAGAAATATGGCTTAATTGACGAAGTTTTGGAGCGTAAAGAAAAAAAGTAATTGGTAATTTAGTAATGATTAATACAGAAAGCATTATATTCTACTCTTTTAGAATGTAATGCTTTTTTATTACCGTTGCTATTCAAAGAATACATCATTGTAAATATCTTTCAGAGTAGTGATACAGACAAAACAGGCGTAGAGTTTATCTTAGTTTAATCTAGAGCAAAATTAGCTTAGCATCTACAAAACATTTTTCATAAAAAAGTTCAATATTGAATTACTACTGTTTTTTTTAGTAAATTTAGCTTTCAAATTCAACTTTTTAAAAAAAAGTAAATAGAACAAATTAGAAAGTAGATTTAGCTAATTTTGTAGATAGGTTAATTGCATCAAAAAATGAGGATTTTTATATAAATTGTCTATTCACTTTATTGAATTTTAACTGATAGAGTAACTCAACCTTTGGTAGGAATACAGAAAGTATAATCTATTTGGCTACAGAGTAGCGTAACCTTGAAACTTGTTTTATCAAAGATTGAAAAAAGATTGAAAAATAATACTGTTTAGCTGCTCTGTAGCTCGGATTTTTTTCCATTAAAAATCTACACAGATTACGCTACATTAAATACAATTAAGTTAATCTTGTAGCTTTCTAATCAATAATCAACGAAACTGATTTATGGAAAAAAGAACTTTTAAAAATATACTGGTTACTTTATCTTTTTTAGCGCTCATTCCCATTGGTCTTGGTGCTTATTATTATCTAAAAAATCAATATATAGATTGGAACGAAAGCTATGAAGCAACCGAAAAAGAACCATATAATAATTATATGCTTTTTAATCTATTGAAAAATTATAACGAAGACAAAGAATTTGTTTTTGTAGAAGATTTGCTTACCGAAACATTAGCTGATGAAGATATAAAAAACGCTAAAAATCCTATTTCTTATGTTTTTGTTGGTTCTGAACCTATTTTGTTGGCTCAAGAAGTAGATTCATTGATGGGTTTTGTAAAAAAGGGAAATATTGCTTTTTTTGCATCTATTAATTATCCTGATACGTTGTTTGAATTATTAAATATAAAAAACTCTAGATATAATAATTATGTATATGACTCATTAATATCAACTAATTTTTCTGACCAAACATTACAAAAACAATCCGATTTTTTGTTTAATTATAGAAGAAAAAATGAATCAATACCTACATTTTGGTATTATTTTAATGAAGAATATTTAAAGGAAGCTGAAACAGACAAGAAAGGCAAACAGTTGAAAAAACTAGGTTATGTTTATAAAAAGACAAACATAAAAGCACCTCATACTTACAGGCAGTATGATGATACTGATGAGGATGAAGGAAATTATGTAGAACCTTATCAGGAAGATAGTGAGGGAGAGGAAGAAGGAAATGCGGTATTACCAACAGAAAAAATGTATACTAATTTTATTCGTGTAAAATACGGCAAAGGTTATTTTTATTTTCATAAAAACCCTGTGCTTTTTACTAATTATTATCTCATACAAGAAGATGGAAAAAAATATGCAGAACGCACTTTTTCCTATCTTCCAGAAGGAGATATTTTGTGGGATGAGCGTTCGCATTCTTACAAACAGGAAAAAGGAAAATACAATAAAAGAGAAAGTCCGAGTCCGTTGAGCTATATTCTTTCTCAGCCTGCGCTGGCGTGGGCATATTATACCCTTCTGTTTAGTGCATTTTTGTTTATCATTTTTAGAGGAAAAAGAATGCAGCGAATTATTCCAATTCTAAGAAAAGAACAAAATACATCACTAGAATTTACCAAAACGGTCGGACAACTTTATCACTTACAAAAAGACCATAAACGTCTTTCTCAACTCAAAGTTCGTCTCTTTCTTGATTTTGTTCGAACCAAATATCATATGAATACGCAACACATAGATGAGAATTTTAAAAAGAAACTTTCCGAACGCTCAGACATAAATAGAGATTTCATAAATACTCTTCTTAGTGATGTTGAAAAAATAGATGGACAACACGAAGTTTCGGAATGGCTTTTACGGAAAATACATACTCAGATTCAAGAATTTTATACGAACTGTAAATAAAAATTAATCACGAATTACGAATTAGAAATTACGAACTGAAAGTCAGAGTAGTTAATTCTTAGTTCTAAAATATAAAACCTAAAACTTAACTTCTAAATTTATCTATGCAAGATTATTCAGATAATACACCAAACGATACACCAGAAAACTCATCAAAAAATCCAATTACTGATTTTGAAAATGCAGAAACGAACGAAAATCTAAGTCCAAATTCGAATTCAGAACTGGGTGAAGAATCTAGTTTTACGTCTTCTTCAAACGAACAATTAGACTTCATTTATCAATCGGTTTCGAAGATAAAAACTGAAATTCATAAGATAATTATCGGTCAAGATGAAATGATTGATTTGCTTTTGGTAAGTTTGTTTGCTGACGGACATGTACTTTTAGAAGGCGTTCCAGGAGTTGCAAAGACGATTACGGCAAAATTATTAGCTCGTACTTTGTCTATTGATTTTTCAAGAATTCAGTTTACACCTGATATGATGCCAACTGATATTTTGGGTACAACAATTTATAGTCTTCAAGAAGCAGAATTTAATTTTACTCCAGGTCCTATTTTTTCACAGATTATTTTGATTGATGAGATAAATCGTGCGCCAGCCAAAACACAGGCAGCACTTTTTGAAGTAATGGAAGAACGACAAGTAACTATTGATGGAACGACACACAAAATGCAACTTCCGTTTTTTGTAATCGCTACTCAAAATCCTATCGAACAAGAAGGAACCTACCGTTTGCCAGAAGCTCAACTAGACCGTTTTTTGTTTCGTATTCAATTGGATTATCCTTCGCTTGATGAAGAAAAACAAATTTTGTATCGCTTCAAAAATCAACTTCAAAATGACATTTCGATTGTAAATCCTGTTTTGAAAGGTGTTGATATTTTGGCGTGTCGTAAGATTGTCGAACAGGTTCATATTAAGGACGAACTCTTAGATTATATTGCCGAAATTACCTATCAAACTAGAAATCACGGTTCACTTTATTTGGGTGCTTCTCCCCGTGCTTCACTTGCAATTATGCGAGCATCGAAGGCAATGGCAGTTTTGCGTGGTCGTATGTTTGTTACGCCAGAAGATATTCAAGAAGTGGCTTATCCAGTTTTGGGGCATCGTATTATGATAACGCCAGAGCGAGAAATGGAAGGATTGACAGGGCAAGATTTGGTAAAAGAAATGATACAAAAATTAGACGTGCCTAGATAAGTTGCAGAATTGTATCGCAGATTTTAGCCTTTGAAAAAATATAAAGTTCTAAGTTTTGTTTTTATTTTGAAGACTAAAGTCTTTGGTACAGCTTCTCACTCTAAAGAGTAAGCTACAGAAAAGCCATTCTCATTCTAGAGTTTGGCATTTTTTTGTGCAATTTATTGTATCTTCACTCGTTCAATTTTCATAAAACTCAAAGAAAATTATCAACTTAATCTAAAAAATAATATATCAAATTATGCGCTTTATACTCCCATTTACACTCTTATTTGTTTTCCTATTTACATTTTCCCTTCCTTCCTTTTCTCAAAACGACAAAACAAACGATATAGAAATTACTCGTTTGCCAGTCCAAAAAAATGGAAAATGGGGAGTCATTGACCAAAATGCAAAAATTATTATTCCTATAGAATATGATTTTGTAGAAGTAGCCGAATTTAATTATTTGCTCCTCAAAAAAGACAATGGAACAGAAAGCAAATGGATTGCAGCAGACCAAAATGGAAAACCTCTTTTATCATTTACAGAAAATGCAACCGAAATAAAAGTAATTGATTCTCTATTAATTGCCTATAAAAGTAAAATAGAAAACAAAGAAAGTAAATATACTTTTTTGAGTAAAAATGGGAATAAAACAACTACTACTTTTGATAGAGTGTATAAAATGAGAAACTCATACTCTTTAGGTTACAAAAACGAAACAAAGAAATATGATTTGATAAGTCCAGAAGCCAAAATTTTGATAGAAAGTATTGATACAGCTTATTTTTTGAATAATTCGAATGTAAAAACTCAGAGTAATATAGTTCTTGCAAAAAAAGGAAAAGATGAGTTTTTACCAAACCTAAAAAATGAAACTCTAGCTCAAAAATCGCTTTATAATATTAATCTTTTGCCAAATGGTTATACAAGTTTTGGTGCTGGTCGTCCTTTGGGAGTAGCAGATGAAAATGGAAATGTGATTATTGAGCCAAAATATGCTTCTATTGTTGCACTTTCTATGGATTATTTAGCATTAAAATCACCTACGGCAGAATGGTCTTTGTATGATTTGAAAGCAAAAAAAGAAATTACAGAAGCCCAATATTCGTTTTTTGAAGTAGTTGAAATTGAATCAAACTCTAGTAAAAATGATACAAAAGAAGTAAGAATTACAGCTTGTAAAAATGGAGCGTGTGGAGTGTTAGACAAAAATGCAAAGTTCATCTTGCAGCCTACTTATTCACAAATCTATAATCTTCAAAATGTTCTTTTTGTAGGAAAAAATAATTTGAATAAATGGAGTATTTTAGATACAAATGGAAAGAAAATCCTTACTCAAGATTTTGATTTAGTTTATGATTTTACAGAGTATTCTCCCTTTACAAAAGTAACAACAGAAACAGGCGATGGACTGATTGGCAAAACAGGAAAGCTAGTTTTGAATCCGATTTATACAGGAATTGATGTTTTTACTGCAAAGAAAAATGAAACTATTGTTTTTGCATATCAAAATGAAAAAATTACTGTTTTAGAATTTAATGTAAATGATAACAGTATCACAAAAAGAAAAGAAACCGTTTTTTCGTCCTTTCAAACTCTACCTTCCAATTACTCAAAATTAGACAAACCAGAAGTTTTTACGGCTAGGCTTGCCAACCGACTTTCAACAGAGTATCGTTGGTTTCAAAATCCATCTACAAAAAAATGGCATTTGTTAAACAAGCAAAGAGAACCAGCTTTCAAAGAAGGTTTTGATGTAATTTTGGTAGAACCGATTGCAGGATTTACGTTAGGCAAAAATAATGTAAATGGAAGTCTTTCCGATGCTTCACTTATTGACCACAAAAACGGAAAACTCATAAGTAGAAACAAACTTTTTTATGCAGAATTAGAGGATTTTAGAACGGCAGATATTGCACGAGCGTATGCAGACAGCACAAAAGAAAATGCCATTCTGACAAAAGCAGGTTTGTTAGTTACTCAAATTGGAGGAATGACCATCGATTCGATGACTTATTTTTCTGAAAACCGTTTGCCGATAAAAGCTGGTGGAAAATGGGGAATGATGAACGAAAAAGGAGAAGTAATTTTGCCTCCTACGTATTCCTATATTTTTCCTTTTGAAAACGGAATTGCTAAAGCAGAAATTGGAAGCCATTTTAAATTGATTGACAAAGAAGGAAAATCAGTTTTGATTCCAGAATACGATTACATTGGAAGTTTTGAAAACGGAATGGCACTCATTGTAATAAACAAAAAAGTAGGTGTGACAGATGCAAAAGGAAAGATTTTAATCGAACCTCAATACGAAAGATTAAGCATAGAAAATGGCATTATTAGAGCCAGACAAAACGGTAAATGGGGAATTGTAACTACGCAAAACAAACCTATATTGCCATTTGAATATCAATATATTAGTACATTTTCTGAAAATACAGCCATTATAAGGAAGGATAATTTATGGGGGTTTTTGTCTAATCAAAATAACATTCTTAAAGTTATTTTAGAACCGTCCATTAAAGCAGATTTTATCAATGAAGTCAGAAATGGAATGGCAAAAGTGAGTTCGGAACGCTATATTGAAGAAGATGGCTATGGAACAAAAAACGCTTTTTATAAGAAAAATGGAATTATCAAAACTAATGGAGATTGGATTTTGGAACAGAAATATAGTTTTATTGAAGACGAAATTTTTCAGCCCAATACAAAAGAGAATAATAAACTTGTTTTGATAGAAGAAAACGGAAAGGTTGGTTATGCAGACAAAACAGGAAAAATAATTGTTGAGCCATTGTACGATGATATTGAGAATAATTTTTCTGCAAATTATTACGCTAAAAAAGGAATTTCAGAAGTGAAAAATGGTAATTTGATTGGTTATATCGATAATCAAGGAAAACAAATTTTACCCTTAGAGTTTTCGAAGGTAAACGATTTTTACGGAATTTATGATGTAAAAGATGCAGTAACAGTTGCACAAAAGCAAAACAAGAAATACGGAACAATAGACCGACATAATAATACAATTATTCCCTTTGAGTATGATTTTATAGGAATGGATGCTCGAAAATGATACGCTTTCTTTTGTCAAACAAAACAATAAATGGGGCGTAATTAATCCATTTGGGCAACCAGTTGTTCCGATTCGTTATTCTGCTGTCAAATATTTACAAAAATCAGGTACAAACTCAACTAAAAAACAAGCATTGATTGAAGTATTTTTAGATTCTTCCGTTGTTTCTTATTTAGATGAAAAAGGAAATTTCCTTGAAGATAATCCGAATAAAAATCTAATTATTGTAAAAGAAAATGAAAAATTTGGAATTAAAACAGACCAAAATTCAGAAACGTTTTTAATAAATCCTACTTATGATTTTATAGAAGAATTTGGAAAAATAGGTAAAACTTCGTGGGCAAAAGTAGGAATGAAAGACCCAAAAAACTCAAAGCAACTTTTGTATGGAATCATAGATAATAAAGGAAATAGTATCTTAAAACCTGAATATTTAGAAATAGGAGTTTTATCAGAAGGAAAAATTGCTGTTCAGCAAAACAATAAATCAAAAGACAAGCAGCTTTTTGGATATTTAGATGAAAATGGCAAAAAAGTAATTGACTTTCAGTATTATAAAGCATTTCCATTTTCGGATAATATGGCAAAAGTAGATTTGTCAAGAGCAGGCACAAAATGGTCTTATATAAACGAGAAAGGAGAAGTTGTCATAAAATCAGGGTACACTTCTGGAAGTGGTTTTGGAGATGGAACAGCAGTTGGAGAGAATTTTTTGATAGACAAAACAGGAAAACGACTTTCAAAACTTCCTTACAAAACGGTAAATGCAATTGGTAATTTTGAGAATAATATAATTGGATTAGAAACAGAACGAGGGTTTATTCATATCAAAAAAGATGGAAGCGCACTTTATCCTTCTTATTTTGATAGTCTTACAGAATTTAGAAACGGAATTGGGTTTGTAAAAACAGGAGAAAAATATGTTTTGCTACGTCGTTCTACTGAAAGTCCTGATACCGTTCGTCTGAATTTTTCTTCTACTGCAATGCGAAACTACCAACTAAAACACCAGAAAAACAGAAAAATCAAAACAAAATATGGAGAAACAATTGTCGATTTGGGTTTTGAAAAAGTTGATAATGGTTACTGGTTGATGATAAATGAGAGTGGAAATTTTGTTTCGCCTACTCGTTATGAGTCAGTTTCTGTGTTGCCAACTTCTACAATCTTAACTACAAATGGCGTTTATGGATATGCAGATTTAGATGGAAAATGGATTTTGAAACCTTCCTTTGATGCTCGCCAGTATGTACAAGGCTATGTTATTCGTCTGGAACGTGCAGGCAGAATTACTTACTTAGGACTAGATGGAAAAGTGATTTGGGAGGAGTGATTATTGGGAAATGGGAATTAGGAAATGGGGAATGCAGTACACTACTTCTTAAAGTATATAAGCAGTAAAAACTTTCAATTAATATTAGTATGATTTCTAGTTCTGTAAATAAAACATTGATTCTAACTTGGATTCTTCTCTGGTTGATTCCGTTTATTCTGTTTTTCCTTGCAACACTTTTGAGAATACCAACAGCATTTTTTTTCGGTCAAATAAGCTGGCTTTTATTTATAGCGAATGAAATTCTGGCGATTGTTGCCTTTTGTTTTGGTATTTATTTTATAATTCAAAAAAGTCCTTTTATTCTTACACTATTTCTATCTTTTGTAATTGGTATTTTACCTTTTGTGTTTTGGTTTTATATACTTTCTTCATTGCATTAAAATAATTCTTACAAATTGATTTTACAAAAATGTTGCTTTTTTCATAGCGAAAAGCAGCATTTTTTTGTTTTGTAGCGTACTGAACATAGTGTTATTCAAAGTCTGTTGATTTTTAATTTTGAGTAATTTAGTTTGATATTGATTCAATTTACTTACTTTTGTAATTCTATCTTACAAAATATTTTTTATCTATTGTTTCTATTTCTCTGTTACTCATTGCTATGAAAAAATTTACATTTCTTCTTTTCCTTTTATTTTCTCTTTATAACTATTCTGCAAAAGCACAAGTATATAATGATGAATGTTCAGGAGCTGGTACACTTACAAATAATCTTGGTTTTACTGGAAGTACACGTACAGCAACTAATAGTATTGGAAACGAAGCACCAGATGTGTGGTACAAATATACAGGAGATGGCAGAAATGTTACTATTTCACTTTGTATAGAAACATATTACGATAGTTATATCAGAGTATACACTACTAGTGATTGCCAGACATTTACACAGCTAATTGAAGCTAATGATAATTGTTGGATACCTGGTACTGAAGAAATTACATTTTTTGCTGAAAATAATATAGAGTACTATGTTTTAGTAGAAGGGTTTGGAAGAGCTTCAGGAGATTTTACGTTAAGGACTAGTGCTACCGATACTGCTGACATTGATCCACTTTGTACAAGTGCAGCTCCTTTTTGCGCCAATTCTCCTCAACCTCTGCTTTACGCAGGGGGAACAGATAGAACTCAAGCCCCTAGAGGAGTTAATTATGGTTGTTTGATTACAACCCCCAATCCAGCTTGGTTTTTTATGAATATTGCTGCTGCAGGAACACATACTATTGACCTAATTTCTATAAATAATGTAGATGTAGATATTGCTATTTGGGGTACTTTTGCAGCAGGATCTTCTTTAGAAACTATTTGCAGTCAATTAAGTACAGGTACTATTCCTCCTGTTGATTGTAGTTATTCGGCTGACCCAACCGAAACGATGAATTTCACTTCTACAGCGAGAGGTGAAGTTTGGATTATGCTTATTACTAATTTCTCTAATGATCCTACTGATATTACAGCCTTTCAATCAGGAGGAACAGGACGAACAGATTGTAGTATTGTTCCGTGTTCGGGCGTAATTACAATAAGTGGAGAAAGAAATGTTTGTAATACTTCCATTAGTACCTATTCAATTTCTTCTGGAGGAACTTCAAATATAGTCTATTCATTATCTCCTAATAGTGCAGGAACTATAAATGCTTCAACAGGAGAAGTAACTTGGAGTTCTTCTTTTTCTGGACGTGCTACTGTTTCGGCTAGAGCTTCTTATGCTTCTTGTGCAGATGCTACGGCTACTTATTCAGTAGAAGTTTCTGCTGCTTCGCCAGTTACTTTATCGGCTTCCAAAAATCCTACTTGTGCAGGCGAAACGGTTACTTTCACAGCTTCTGGTTCTTCAAATCCTGCTACTAAATATGATTTTAAAGTAAACGGTGTTTCGGTTCAAAATTCTACAAATAATAGATTCGTTTCAAATTCATTATCAAATAATGACAGTGTAGAAGTAACTCAAATTAATACTTCGTGTAATGCTATTAGCAATCAAGTTGTAGTAATTATTCTTCCAAAACCAACCGTTTCTCTTTCTGCTTCTTCTACAAATTTGGCGTGTGGAGAAACAGAAATTACGTTTACAGCAACAGGCACAAATTTGAATGGTGCAAATTATGACTTTCAAGTAAATGGCGTTTCGGTTCAAAGTTCTATTCAAAATACATTTACTACTTCTTCTTTATCAAATAATGATATAATAAAAGTAATTGTGGATAATGGAAATTGTGAAGTAAGTAGTAATGAAATTAAAATGAATGCAAATTCTCAACTGGAAGTAACTCTTTCTGCTTCTTCACTTATTATTTGCCCAGACTCGGAAGTAATTTTTACAGCTACTACAAATCCTGTTTTACAAAATCTAAATTATAATTTTAAGAAAAACGGTATTTCTGTTCAAAATTCTACTCAAAATACATTTACCTCTTCTTCTATTTTGGATAACGACAAAATAACCGTAACAGCTTCTAGTCCAAACTGTCAAGGAATAAGTAATGAAGTTACTATTAAAATAGATACAAATTTAGATGTAACTCTTTCGGCTTCAAAAGCTACAATCTGTCAAGGCGAGCAAATTATTTTCACGGCTAGTGAAGGCTTTGGAAATTATGATTTTAGGAGTAATGGTAATTCTGTTCAAAATTCTTCTTCAAATATATTTACTTCAAATTCAATTACTGATAATACTCTTATCAATGTTTTGGTAAATAATGGAAATTGTGAAGCGATTAGTAATTCAGTTTCGATAACTGTAAATCCTCCATTAGATGTAACTCTTTCGGCTACAAATACTGTTTTGTCTTGTCAAGATGTTGAAATTATTTTCACAGCAACACCTATTGAAAATGGAAATTATGAGTTTAGAAATAATGGTATTTCTGTTCAAAATTCTACTCAAAATACGCTCTCTTCTACTTCTTTATCTATTCCATTAAAAAATAATGATGTAATTGAAGTAATTGTAAATAATGGAATTTGTGAAACGGTTAGTAATAAAATTACCTTAACTCAAAACCAAAATGCAGAAATTACACTTTCAGCCTCAAAGACAAATCTAACGTGTCAAGATACAGAAGTAATTTTCACAACTCGTGTAGGTTCAGAGTTGCGAAATGGAAATTATGACTTTAGAATTAATGGTGTTTCAGTTCAGAATGGCAATCAAAACATACTTTCCTCTACTTCCTTATTAAACTCTTTTACTCCATTAAAAAATAATGATAAAATTACCGTTGTCGTAACAAAAGGAAGTTGTTCAAAGATAAGTAATGAAATTACGATTACTTTTAATGAAAATCTAAATGCAGAACTTTCAGCTTCCAAAACAACTATTGAAGAAGGCGAAAATGTTATTTTTACAGCAAATACAGATTCTGATATTTCAAATCTCAATTATGATTTTAGAATAAATGGTGTTTCTGTTCAGAGTGGAAATTCTTCTGTTCTTAATTCCAGTTCGGTTTCTGTTCCATTAAAAAATAATGATGTTGTAACAGTTGTTATTACAAAAGGAATTTGTAGCGCATTGAGTAGTGAAATAATAATTTCTATTGAAAGTGGAACAATAGGACTTTACCCAAACCCTACGCCTGATAATATTACCTATAATCTTGAATCTGAAAGCGAAGGAAATTACACAGTTCGTATTTTTGATGCGATTGGAAAGTTTGTTTGGGAAGAAGAAAGAACAAAAGAAAATACGTTTTTAAAGGGAATTGTTAATTTAGAAAACTTTGCTAAAGGCTTGTATATTATTGAGTTTACTGATGAAGATGAAACACGTGTTTTTAAGATTGTAAAAGAATAAAAGTAACTACTTTTTTGTACAAAAACTAATGCCGTTGTTGGTGTTTTAGTGAAGCGACACCAACAACCAAATAACCACTAATCACTTCCCTATCTCAAACTGTTTCTCTAAAGATTGTCGTTTTTCCAAATCAGCTTTGATTTTTATATTCAATGGAGAATCTGCAAGCACATTATAACTTTCCCAAAAAGTAGGATTATAAACAATTTCTTTTAGCTTCGAATCGTCTTGTAATTCCTGTGGAACTGGATTTGTTTGGTTTACATGTACGGTCAGTTGTTCGACAAAATATTCCGAAACAGATTCTTCAAAGGCTTCCGAACTCTCGTAATATTTCTCCGTCGAACGCAGCGATTGATAACTTACCAAATACTTTTCATTGTCATTTTCTCCATATTTTTTAAAATAAAAATGTTCTTCATTTTCTAAGTAAATGTTGTATCCGTAACGCTCTTTTGTGTTGTAACCTCCCATTGTTCCGACAGGTGAATAAGAGAAATGAAGTTGCAAGACAGCAAAATCTTCTTCATTGACAAATAGTTTTCCTTTGAGTTTTCGGAATCTATCAATCGTTCCGTTATACGAAAAAGCAATTTCATAAACCGTTTTTCCTCCTAATGAAGTAAGAGTTATTAGTTCGTAATCAAATCTTTCATACATTTCTTCATCAAAAATAAATTGCTGTTTTCTTATCCAATTGTATTTTGTTCCATATTCTACATCAATAAAAAAGTTATTTATTTTTGTTTTTGAATAATCATACGATGCTCTTCGCTCTTTTACTTGTGCAAAATAATCGTTTTCTAAGTTCTGAATTTCTATCATTCCTGTTACTCTATTTTTTTTATCATAGATAATTGGAACGTAACTTCGCTTATCATAAACAGAAAGTGCAGCTTCTACCAAACGCACATAAGCCGTCAAATCCTTCAGATATTCTCTATAAAAAAAGTCTGCGTTGTAAGGAGTTTGAGGATAATTTTTAGATAAATTTTTAATGACTTGCTTCATTATCTTTTCCACTTTCGGAACTCGTTTCGAACTAATTGTTACTTCTCTAAGCGATTCAGAAGACTTTAATTCAAAGACTAATTGATTATTTTGAGAATACTGATAGGCTTCCGAAACTGTTATTTTGAAGGATTGATAACCAACAAACGAACAAATAATTACTTTGTCTTTCCAATTAGGATTAAGTCTAAACTCAAAACTTCCTACTGCATTACTCGCCGTTCCTGTACTTGTTCCCTCAATTCCGATAGAGGCAAAGGGTAAGAGTTCTTTTGTTTCAGAATCTATTACTTTTCCTTTTATAAGCAAATTATTTTGAGCAAAACTTTCAAAGAACCCAAAACTGAATAATAAGAAAATTAGTAATAATCTAAATAATAATACTATTTTTTTATGATAATTCATTTTATATATTTTTGAAGAGAACTATATATTTCACGATATTTGTTTGTATTTCGGCTTTATAAATCAAGCTCTACACCGTTTAAATGCAGATTTATCAAATTGAATTTTTACTATGAAACACATTTTTAAGAACAAATTTTACTACACAACCTAATACCGTGTAACATAAGTTTATTAATAAAAGTAATGACGTTTTATACTCCACCGTCAACGAGGCTAAGCCGTCGTTAAGGTTTTTGAGCAATAATCCTCGTTGACGGCAAAGCCTTAACGACGGTAGAAAAATGCTAACAAATTTATGTTACACAACCTAATTTTAACTTTAAAATAAATAAACAATTAAAACCAAAGTTATGAATTTAGAACAGAATAAAAAAAATGCCATCAAATTTTATAAAACAGCTTATGAAGGAAATCCAAAAAAAGCGATAGAAAATTATACAGACCAAAAGTACATTCAGCACAATCCTGATGTAGCCGATGGAACAAAAGGATTTATTGATTATTTTGAGAGAATGGAGAAAGAATATCCCAACAAATCGATTGAATTTGTGAGAGCTATTGCAGAAAAAGACTTAGTAGCTTTGCATACGCATCAAATTTGGCAAGAACAAAATAGGCAAAATGAATATGTAACAATGGACTTTTTTAGATTTGATGAAAATGGTAAAATATGCGAACATTGGGACGCTATCCAACAAATTCCTAAGAAATCAGCCAATCCAAATACAATGTATTAAAAAAAAATGTGTCAGTAAGAAAAATAGAACAATAACGACAAAAGCCACCCTCAAAACAAAATAGTTTAAAGGTGGTTTATTATGTAGTTTTTTCATAGAAATAGAAAAAAGAATTTTATAAACTTAAAAAACGCTTTACTTTTTATTCTCTTCCATTATACCGTACTTTCCATACGCTTGTGTACGTTGTGTAGGGTCGCTGTGAGCAAAATCTAGCATTCCAAATCCATAATCGCTATACTCTCCCAAACCACAATTACAAATAAAATTCTGAACTTGTGGGTGAGCATACAACACAAAAGGAAATGTATAACCTCTCACTTCTACTTCGCTTCCTTGTCCTTCAAGTGGATAAATACGAGCAAATTTCTTTTCTTCTTGCTGTATTTTCTCCAAATAACGACGGTCAGGAACAAGCTGAAACTTGTAAAACTCTGCCATTTCGGTATCAGTATAGTGTCCAGATTCTTCCATACGAGTAAGTGTAGAATCATAAAGAAGGTCAGAAAATTTGTCCATACTCGGCACAATAAATTCTTTTGTATCTCTATGAAAACGAGGACTCGAAACCACCAACGGAGAAATACAAATGTACTTTGTCATCTCTCGCTGCTCTGGCATAAGCTCTTGTTCTACTGCTTCGGGAGCTAATTCTAACTCTCCAATCTGTATGTGTTCTCTACTAAAAAGACTATCCAAAAGCTCATCTATTACTTCAGTACGAAGCGCAGACAAAACTAAGGTAACCTTTCGGGAACAGTAATGCAAGCCTTTTCGGCTCACTCGGGTTTGCCCTTTAAGTCCAGAAAAATTATAAAACAAATTATCATCTACATCGAAGGAAGTATCTGTAAGCAAGTCTTTTATAAATCCTGAAAAAAGGTGCTGGTGATAGAAGGGCAAAACTGCTCCCCTATTCCGTAAATCAAATATTATTCGAACTCTCAAAATTCAACGGTTTAAAAAATGGTTGAAATAAAAATTAATTAAGCAACTAAAAAGTAAGTCTTCATGGGAACAGTATGTAATCCTTTTTGTTTGATAAAAATCAATATTTGAATTTGTAATCTTGAAATCATTATTAAACACAAACAATAAATAAACAAAATACAATTCTGAATTATCGTGTTTATAATCTTATTAGCAAAATCTAAAAGTCTGTTATGACTACAAAAATAATAGAAAATAATTACTTTTGTTTGTTTATTTTATCATTTTTTGGAATTTTTGCCACGCAGAACCTATTAATTTGTCGCTCATTTGCTCACAATAATAAGAACCCGAAATTGGGTCAGCGTTTTTGTCTATAAAAGATTCTTCACGAAGCATAATCGAAACATTGCGAGCAATACGGTTAGACCATATTTTAGAACTTTCAGCATCTCTGTTTTGATGCGAAACTACACTCAATGCGTTTGTTCCACCCAAAATACAAGAAAATGCTTGAGTTGTATTTCTGATCAAATTCCAGTTCTCATCTTCCAAACTTTTCTGGTCAGTACCTTGTGAAGTAATAGAATGAATATAAGGTTTTGCATCAACTTGGTACAAATCATACATCTGAATCAAGAGCCAACGCAAAGCACGCATTTTTGTAATCGTAACGAAAAAACTATCTGTTGCTTCTACTACAAATTGAATGTTTTTGAGAATAGTTGTATCTGAATTTTCTACTAAAGATTTTAGTTCGAATAAAAGTTCTGCAATATTTCTGGCTTCATCATTCCCATTTTTTAAGTACAAAGAAACCGAATTAAATCTAGTTTCTATCTTTGCACCAAAATCTAGCATTTCTTTTGAAACCTTTAATTCTCTATTTTTAGATAAAATTCCTCCTGTCATGAGTTTTTTATCGAAACCTGTTTTATCGACATATTCTATATACCCTTCAAAAAATTCTTTGACTGAATTATTCTCTTTTGCATCAATAAGAAAACTGATAGCGCAATAAGGCAAAGCAACTTCAAAAAGTAGTTCTTCAAAATTTTTCTGTTCAAATTCAGTAATAACATTAGCTTCCAAACTTGTAAAGTCAAAACAAACTCCTTCTGCTCCACTCATCAAAACCTGACGAGCTTCTTTATTTGCTCTTTCCAATTCTTCTTTTTCAAAGTTATTTATGACTACAAAAGGCTGATTGTACCAAAAACGAGGTTGAGAAACAGGTTCATTTAGTGCAATTTGATTGTTTTCGAAGAATGTCTAAATAAGATAAATTTGTAGTTTCTGTTTCATCTTTCGTATAATACGGTTCAATAAAAATTCCTTCCGAAAACTCCCATTCTAAATCTTGATACGGTTTTCCTTTCAAGAATTTAGTGGTCGTTTCTAACCATTCTTTTTTTAGAGAATCCATTTTTACGTCTTTGCTTTGCTTTTCAAATTTATCTACGAACATAAGTTTTAATTGATAATTTATGATAAAAAATTGTTATTGACTTTGTTTTTTAATGTGTTTTGCTTCTTTTTTAAGTTTTAAATTTAGCTATACTTTTGATAAAATAAGGAAAATAGCTTCTCTGGAGTAGATTTGTTAGGTTTTTTTAGCTATTGAGTTTATTAATTCTTTATAATTTGGTATTAATTCAGAATCATTATTCTTAGAAACAAAGTTATCAATTGCATCAATTTCATTTTTATTTAAAGGAGATTCAAGTAGATCAAAAACACCAATTACTAGAGCAACTCCAATATGAGAAGGAACAGTATCTACAATAATACCTACTATATCATTAATTTTGATTTCAATATTTTCTAATTTAAGAACTTCAATCATTGATTTTGCAGCTTCTAAAGCACTATTTTTCCAAACTTCTACTCCTTTATAATTAGGATAAGATTCTTTGAGTGTTTTCCATTGACAATTATCTACTGTTTTGGATTCAGTTTCAATAACATTTATTTCAATTTCAACTCTGCCAAACCTTCCCTTTCCATTTTTTTGTTTTGCGTAAGTATATGTTTTAGAACCTATTTTCATTTTTTAAGTTACTATGTTTTAAATAAAAAATAGTTTCATTTCTCTAATTTTATCTTCTACAACACTTTTATATATATACAAAGATTCTCCCATAAAGTAATGATAAACTAAGTCATCAATAAGTTCATATGCCTTTTCGTAATATTCTTTAAAGAAGTTATTTGTAACATGTTGATTACCTCCTTTTATAGAATCAGTAATGTCCCAAACCACTCCAGCAATTTCTCTACTCAGCATAGTATCATTTTCCCTCTTTTGACACTCTTCATAAAATTTTTCAATAAGATTTATTAAAGCTGTATGCTTCCAGTTTGCCTTTCCTAACAATTCAATCAGAAAAGAATTATCTGCTGCATTTAGTTCTTCTATTAATGTTAACTCTTTCATTGATATTTTTTTCAGTCTGAATTGTACTTTCAAATTTAGAAACTTCAATTAATCGAATATCTAGTGTTTTTTCAATTTTAGTAATTGTTTCTAATGTGAGATTTTCAGTACCACTTAATAATTTGTTTACATTTTGTGGAGAACAATTTAATGTTTCAGCAAGCTCTTTTTGGCTATTTGGAAATTTATTATCTGCTTTGTTCTATTTAAAAGTAGAAATAACTTTGACAGCAATAGTAAAAAATATATCTAGCAAGTCTTTTTTTTCTTTCCTATATTTTGTTCTATCTAATCTTATATCCTTTTTGGATGTCTTCTTTAGTTTGTTTTTTATGCTTTGAATATTCATTTTCTATTTAATTCTTAGCAAAACTGTATTCTACAAAGAGTAAAACACAGTTTTATTTATTCAAAATCATTCTATTAACTCTCTAAACTTGTTTAACCATCTGCAAAATAGATTCAAAAATTACTCTACCATCTGTATTTCCCAAAATCTCATCGGCTGCACGTTCTGGGTGTGGCATCATTCCGAAAACATTTCTTTCTTTATTACAAATTCCTGCAATGTTCATCATAGAACCATTGGGCGCACTTTCTTCTGTCACTCTACCTTTTTCATCACAATAACGAAACAAAATTTGGTCATTAGCAATCAAACTATTCAAGTCTTCATTGGAAGCGTGATAACGACCTTCTGCATGAGCAATCGGAATTTTATAAGCCGTCGAACGGTCTGTGTTTTTGGTAATCAAACTATTTTGAGTAGTCGCTTGAAGGAATACATTTTTACAATTAAATTTCTGGTTTGTGTTTTTGAGTAATGCTCCCTGCAACAAATGCGCTTCGGTCAGAATCTGAAAACCATTGCAAATCCCAAATACATATCCTCCTTTTTCTGCGTGGTTTACCACTTCATTCATAATGGGAGAAAAACGAGCAATCGCACCTGAACGCAAATAATCGCCATACGAAAATCCACCTGGAACAACAATAAAATCACAGCCTTCTAAATCTGTACTTTTGTGCCAAAGTTTGACCGTTTCTTGTTTGAACGTATCTTTAAGAACAGAATAAACATCGTGGTCGCAATTAGAACCTGGGAAAACAATAACTCCGAATTTCATAAATTATATGGATAAAATGGTGTGATTTCTTTTTTGCTTACTACAAAAATACATATTTTATGAAGGATTGCCAATGTGTTTTTGATTTTTCGAAAAAGAAAGGGATTTGATATATCAAATCCCTGCTTTAAATGCTTTCTCACTCTGAAGAGTGAGCTACATGTGAGTTACAGAATGACCATATTTAATTCTCTAATTGTTCGATAATACGATAAACTGCTTTTTGTGTATTCAAGTCTGTAAAAAACTCTAAAATGTAATTTTTGTCTTCTGGAGCTATCAAAATAGCATTTTCAAGTGCCATAATAGCAGCTTTATATTTTCCTCCTCCCATTAAATAGGCAACATAACGGTACAAGAGTTCAGCCGAATCTGGAATAATTTCTAATGCCTCTTCTGCAATCGCAATTGCTTTATCAAACCATTCTTCTTTGTAATAAACATGCGACCACGAAAGCCAAACATTTACATTTTCGCTCAATAATCTTGATGCGTTATCATAGGCTTCCATACACGAAATCATATTTCCCAACTGATACTCACAACGAGCTTTTCCAAACCATGCATCTCCTAATGTTTTGTTATTTTTGAGTGATTTTTGATAAAAATGAACGGCTTCCTTCCAACGTTCTTGCTCTTCCATACACTCTGCAACTCCAAAAGCTGCCATTTCATATTCTTGGTCAAACTCTAATGCTTTTCTGTAGAAGTTGAGTGCTTCGGCAAATTTATCTAACTTTTGATAAGCTGCTCCAATATGTGTAAAAAGTTCGGCTGTCGGACGTTCTAGTTTTGAAGTTTGGATAAAACAATCTAATGCCTTTTGATATTGCCCCAAATTCATATGACAATTTCCTTTGTTAAAAAATGCCGAAGAAAATCCCTCTTCAATAAGTGAGGCGTAATCATACGACACAATGGCATCTCTATAAAGCGACAAACGAGTTTGGATAAGAGCCAAATTATACCACGCTTCGGCAGAATAAGGATCATTATCAATAAACTGTTTATAAAATTCTATACTTCCTTCTAAATCATTAAGTTCGTCGTAACAAAAAGCAAGTTCGTATAAAGCTTCCTTATGTCCTTTGTTTTGAACTAACGTTTCTTTATAATATTTTATAGCTATTTTGAGTTGGTTTTTGGCTTGATAACAACTTCCTATTTGATACAAAACTTCATCTCTTTCTTTTTTATCTACAAAAGGCAAAACATTTTTATAAATTTGAGCAGCTTCATCAAACTTAAAACACTCTTGCAAAATCCACGCTTTTGTAAGCTGAACCTCAATTTCGGAAGGTTGTAATGCTTCTGCTTCTTCAATGGTAGATTGCGCCTTCTCAAAATCATTATTTATGATGTGCGCTCTTGCTTCTTCTACAATAAAATTAACCGAAAAAGGATGGTGAGAACGTGCAATGTCACAAACCGAAAATAACATTTTTATATTTCCTGTTTTGCGATAATGTTCTAACAAAAATTCATACGTATCAATTTCGAAGAAAAAAGGTTCGCCTTCTTGCATCAATCGTTCAAATTCGGTTATCGAAATACTTGGTTCTTCTCTTCTTGAGTTACTTATCATCTTTTATCAATTACGTTATATTCAATTAAAAATTACGCTGTATCTAATTAAAAATTAAACTTAGAAAGTCAATCACAAAATAATTCTAAACTATCTATTCAGTAAATTTAACCTATGAATTTGAGTTGTAAAAACTATCTATTTCCTAAATATATACAATTACAAATTAATAAAAAATCTACTTAAAAAAAATTCTAAAATCTAAATTTATTTTACGCAACAACTAATCCTTTATTCAAAACTATTTCTCTATCTGCCATTTTTGCCAGTTCTGGGTTGTGCGTAACGATTACAAAAGTTTGGCTAAATTCTTCTCTTAATGTAAAGAATAATTCGTGTAATTCATTTGCATTTTTACTGTCTAGGTTTCCACTTGGTTCGTCTGCAAAAACTAAGGCTGGAGAGTTTATCAATGCTCTTGCAACGGCTACACGCTGCTGTTCTCCACCTGAAAGTTCGGAAGGTTTATGGTCTTTTCTATCCAAAATTCCGAAACGTTCTAACAATTCGGCTGCTCGCTTTTCGGCTTCTTTGACTGATTTTTTACCAATAAAAGCAGGCATACAAACGTTTTCTAAAGCCGAAAATTCGGGCAACAGATTATGAAACTGAAAAATAAAACCGATTTCTTGGTTTCGAAAACTAGCTAATTGATTTGATTTTAATTTCTGAACTTCTACACCATTGATAATTATTTCGCCTCCATCTGGTGAATCTAGCGTTCCCAAAATATGCAAAAGAGTAGATTTTCCTGCACCCGAAGAACCAGTAATTGCTACAACCTCTTTTTTGGCAATTGATAAATCAATTCCCTGCAAGACTTCTAACGAACCGTACTTTTTTGTTATATTTTTGGCAATGAGCATAGATGTAGTTTTGTTTGCTTTTGCTTTTGGTTTTTGTTTTTGTTTTGCAAAGATACAACTACAAAAAAGCACAAACAAAACTATTTGTGCTTTTTTCATTCCCCTTAAATAATTTGTGTTTTTTCAGACACAGATTTTTAATTTATCTTTTGAAATACAATTCTACTTTTTTCGGATTTGTTGTTGCTGTTTCCACTTTTAGATAATAGATTCCTGTAGTTTCGATTAAAAACGTTTTTGATTTTTCATTCGAAGTAGAAGTAAAATCAACTACTACATTTTTTCTATCTTCACTTATTAATTGTGCTTTCATATTTTCATCTTCAAAAGCAACTTTATACTGTGTTCCTGCTGAAAAAACAACTGTATATTCGTAAGATTTAGTGTTTGGTGTATTCATGTTGTACACTTTTACTCTTGAAAATCCTTCTGCATCTATTTTAGGTTTTTCGTCTTCCGTTAGTTCACGAGAAGCAATTACTACAGAAATATTACTTTTATCTTCTGGTAATATTATTTCTAATTTATATTTTGTTGCAGAAGGAACACTAAATGAAAAATCTCTCTCATAAAGTGCATCTTCTCCATCTTCAGGATAGTAGTTTTTTGCAAATTCTTGACCTTTTTCGTCAATCAATTTCATTAGTATTCCTTCATACTTATCAGCAGGAAAAAGACGTATTACGTAATTTTTACCTTTTTCTACATTTACATCTAAGCTAGTCGATTTACGAATTTTATAAGTTTTTTTGTCTTTATATTCTTTTGGAAAAGCTCCAGCAAAATCGTTACTAGAAACCTCCGAACGCTCCGAAATATTCAACATATTCTTTCAAGCAGCTCTGTCATAAAAACACACAAGAAAAGCACAGGAACAGCAAGCATAATTTTGAGCTTTGCGATTTTTTTAGAAGGCGATTTAGTAATCATAATGACACGTTTTTTAAGTAATGAATAATGATGAAATTTGGTAACAAAAGGTAGATTTCTACCTATAAAATGTTGATTGATAAGTAAATTGAGATACTGTTTTTTATCAGAAAAATGAGTAATCGTTTCTTTGTCTGCAAGATATTCGTGAGTATCTCTCAATGCTTTTTTATAGAAATAAATAAGAGGATTGAACCACAAAAGAAGTCCTAAAAATTCAATCAGAAGTAAATCTAAGCCGTGTTTTTGTCTGACATGTGCTTTTTCGTGTGTTATAATTTCGGCTTGTTCGGCTTCTGAAAAATCATTATTCTTCGAAAATAAAAATCCAACTAAAAAACGAAAAAGGCTCGGTTTCGGATTGTGTTTCTATAAGTGTGAAATTTTCTGCTTTACTTTTTATTTTAGATTTTGTTCCTTCAAAATAAAGTTTCAAAATCATTGATAAACCTAACAAAATTCTAACGAAAATAACTGTAATTCCTAAACCATAAATCAATAAAATCCACGTAGAAGGTTCTGAAAAAATGCTTTTAGCAGTTTCTGTAGTTGCATTATTCATTGCATCTCCATACGCTAAGAAAACATCAATTTCTGGAACAGTAACGGTTGTAGAATTTTCAAAAAATAATCCCAAAAAATTAGAAATATTGAGTGGAAAGAATGGCAAAACAAGCGTAAGCAGCAGAGCCGAAACCAAATATTTTCTATTCAGATTAAAGAACGTTTCGTTCTTCAAAAACAGGAAATAAGGAATGTAAAGCAAGACCAAAAACAAACTGCATTGGAGCAGATAATCAAAAAATAGTAGTTTCATTTTTAATAGTGATTAATGGTAAATTGATAGTGATTAATGGAATTACGATTTAGAGTTTTTGTCTTTTTTGTCCTCTTTTTTCGCTTCTTCTTTTTCCATCATTTTCATAATATCGTCTAGTTCTTCAATATCAATTTCTTCTTTTTTGGCAAAAAAAGAAACTAATTTTTTGAATGAACCATCAAAATATCTATCCAGAACATTTGTAGTGGCAAATTTTGCGTAATCTTCTCTACTTACTAATGGAAAATATTGATGTGTATTTCCGTAGGCTTTGTGTCCAACAAATTTTTTGGTTTCCAAAATTCGGATAATTGTTGAAACCGTTGTATAACTTGGTTTCTTTCCTTCAATTTTTTCAATTAATTCCTTGACAAATGCTTCTTTTGCTTCCCAAAGAAGTTGCATAATTTTTTCTTCGGCTTTTGTGAGTTCTTGCATAATTTTTTTTTAGGGAAATGGAGATTAGGGATTAGGAAATGAAAACACAGACTGGGAAGTCTGTGATACAGAATTAAAACACTAACTAACTCTTTAGTTGATACAAACATAAAACATTAAAACTAATTATGCAAGTCTTTCAACTAAGAGTTTAGTTATTCTTTGAAAATAAAAAACTGAAAGCCTATTTTTAGACTTTCAGTTTTTGAAAATGTTTATACGACACTTGGAAAGTGTCGGCTACTTTATGAAATTACCTACGTAAAATAATTCCGAAAGAAGCATTTAACAGAGAAGGTTCTTCTTCACTAATTAATTCCGTTGTTTGATTCAAAATACTTTCACTATTTGGCGAATAATAATAAGGAACATAACCAAAACCCACAAAAGGCGACAAATATAATTTTTCACTTAGCGCAAATTCATAGCCTATTTTCAAATTTATTTCTCCTCCAATTCCGTAAGCTCGTGCTGTTTCTCCATCAAACTCAAAGGTTTTATCATTGATTTGTCTTCCCAATATTCCACCAATTCCAGAAATTCCTAATTCTGTATAAAAAGGAGTTGTGTCTTTTTGGAAATGAAGAATATAACCTAATTTTAAGAAATTTTGATTAAAACTAGAATTAAAATTTTCGTTTTCTGCACTACTTCCAAAACGAGAATAAGCAAGACCAATTCCGTGAGAAAAATCAGAATTTGAACCAAAAAGATACGAAACAGAAAGACCAAAACCGTGAGAAAGTAAAGGTTGTTTGTTATCCAAAAATGGACGACTAAAATTATAAGTTTGAATGTTTTGATTCCATAAATTAGAATATAAATATTCATAACTTGCACCAAAACGAAGCTGTTGAGCGATTGATTTTTGTGTTAAAACGGTAAGAAAAAATCCTATTAAAAGGGTAGTTAAGAAGATAGAAAAAGAAGAAAAGACAAATTTATTTTTCATATAATTATTTTTAGAAGTTAAGGTAGCTGACACTTTCCAAGGGCGTTGTTGCAACGGTCAGTTTGCTTTAAACGCACTTTTTTGATTTTTTAGTCAAAAAAATGACTGTTTTTGAGCTAAAATGACTTATAAAACGCTAGTTTTTTTCAAAAAGTGCGTTTCCAGCGTTTCAGTCAATGCAACAACGCCCTTTCCAAGTGTCAGAAAACAAACATATTTAATCGCCACTTGGAAAGTGTTAACTACTAAAAGACTATTTTTTGATTGTATTTAAAAGATTGATTACTTCTCTATAACCTGTTTCAACTGCACCTTGTACGGATTGATAGCCTGTTACTGCCATTGCTTCTCCTGCAAAAAATAATTTATCGTTTACTGGTTTGGCTGCCGTTTTTCGTGCATCGCCTATGCCTACGCTACTGTATGAATATGCGCCTTTTACGAATGGATTTGTTGTCCAGTTTTCGACATGAGAATCTACAAAATTTGCTGTGGCTTGTCCTTCGTACATGGTGTCTAATTCTGCTAAAAGTGCGTTTACGATTGCTTGGTCGCTTCCTAAAGCTGTTAGTTCTTCGGCTTGAACGCCCATTACGAAACCTAAAAGTACGTTATCATTCCCTACTTTTCCGACACTATCATCGGCATAAGCTGCACAAATTTTTCCTCCAATTATATTTTGTTCGTAAAATTTTGAGCTAAATTTCATAAATACTTTCATTCCTGCATCCATTCCAATTTTATTAAAAGCTGCCGTTTGTGCGCTCGGTAAAGCTGGCGAAAACTCAATATCTCCATCTTGCAGAATCGTAATCGGAACAGTAATAATTACTTTATCGGTTGTATAAATGCTATTATTGTTGTCTGTAATTGAAATTTTATCAGTTGAATAATTGATTTTTTTGACAATGGTATTTAATTGAATTTTATCCTTTACATGAACGGCTATTTCTCTATCAATAAAATCAAAAAAGGTTTCTTCAAACTTCAAATCTTCGTCGCCAGAATTGAGTTTGTCTTCTTCTGTTGCATTGTATTTTGCTGATAATCTTGAAGCTGCTGCTCCTTGGTCGCCTGCACTATTTTCTACAATATATTTGTATTCTTCTCCAAAACCTTTTTGAGTAGCATATTCTTGATACGAAACATCGGGCAAACTATCGCCCTTGAAAATATCTATGTCTTTTGGTAGTGATTCTCTAAGCTCGTTTTGAAACCAAAAAACGGCATCAGAATTATCTACACTAATTTTTGTCTTAGATTTGAGAGCAATATCTCCCAAAATAGTATTTGTTCCGTGCATCCATTGCGCCCCCAAATCAATCGGAAAATTGGCAAACGTATCTAGTTTTCCTACTCGTCCTCCGTATTTATTACTCGCTTCCAAAATCTCAAAATCAATTCCTTTTGATTTCAAAACGTAAGCTGCATAAAGTCCTGCTGCACCTGCGCCAATAATCGTAACTTTTCCATCGTAATCAGTTTCTTCAAAAAGCGTATTGCTGTTACAAGAAGATAAAAAAGTGGAGGGCAAAAGTAATCCAGCAATAGAAACTAAAACTGACTGCTTTAAGAAATTTCGTCTGTCCATGAGTTCTAAAATTAATAGTAGTAAAGTAACGGCAAATATATTCTATCTTATTTGATAATGATGTAAGAAAGCGTTTTTAATCAGTATTAGCAAGAAAGGCTTATAGACAAAGTATAGACAACAGAAAAATAGCATCAACATTTACTTATAATGATTAATTTGAATTTATATTCTTATGTAAAATTGATTATTGAGCTTACTTTTTCCTAAACCATTTTGCACTGTTTTTTCCTATTTTATTCAAGGTTTGAATAGTTTGTAGTGTTTGATTAGGCTGGATAAATGTTCCCAAAACAGACGTATTTTTTACTACTGAATTATCGGTATGAATAATTTCTCCTTGCAAAAAATGTGTTTCATAGTTATTTTATGTAACAAAAACTGTATTTTAAGAAAAATACAGTTTCATACATTAAAAAAATAATATAAATAGTAAAGGTTATCACGGTTAATTTAGCAATGTTCATTTTTCCATAGCACTAGGTTTGCAAACCTAGTGCTATGGAAAAATAAGCACTTTTCGTTTTTTGCTAATTTATTGGTAATCAATACTGTAAATAACCGTAATAATGTTTAGTAAATGATTACTTATTACTACTTCAAACCCTAGGTTTCCAAGCAATCTCATCAGCTTTTACTTCGTGAGAAGTCATTCTTGACAACACAAAAATATAATCCGAAAGACGGTTTAGATAACGAATTACTACTTCTTCTATGCCTTCTTCATTATGCAATTCTGTACAACGGCGTTCGGCTCTTCGACAAACTGTTCTTGCCAAATGACAAAACGAAACAGCTTGATGTCCACCGGGTAAGATAAAATGAGTCATGGGAGGTAATTCTTCATTCATCACATCAATTGCTACTTCTAGAGCTACAATATCAGGTTCATCAATTTGAGGAATGGCAATATGTGAAACTTTTTTTGGGTCAGATGCCAAAATAGAACCAATCGTAAACAAACGGTCTTGAATTTCTATCAAAATCTCTTTTCGGTGTGCGAGTTCTTTTTGGTCACGAAGCATTCCGATATACGAGTTCAGTTCATCTACCGTTCCATACGATTCTATTCTTAGATTTGCTTTTGATACTCGTCTTCCACTAATAAGTGAAGTTGTTCCTTTGTCGCCTGTTTTGGTGTATATTTTCATTGTATTTCTATCAGTTTAGGGTTTGGTTGCTAGATTGTAATGAGTTTCAAATATACACAGACTATCTTTGATAAAAAATTTTGATAGTTTTATGCAAAATGTTTTTATGGTTTTGTTATTGATTAATAAACATTTACAAACCTAAAAATGACCAATAGTCATTTCTTTGATGCTTAGTCTAAAACTTTATTTTCAGAATAGCGTTAGTATTTCAATCTTTATCTACTAAATAACTTTTTTAGTTTGGATAGACACTTTTTTAATCAATTATTTTTTCAACTATTTCATTCTTATTATGACAAACAAATTATTTCAATCTTTACTTTTATCAGCCGTTTTATTTTTTGTAGGTGCGACTACTTCTTTTGCACAAGATATGGACAATACACCTGAAGAATCTGTAAGTTATGGCGCATTTACTTTATATGGAAATTTTCCTTTGAGTGATGAGTTTAAAGACCAAGCAAAATTTGGTGGAGGATTAGGTTTTGAAGGAGCATATTATTTCAATCCTTTAATTGGTTTTGCGTATTCTATTGATGGACAAATTAATCCTTACAATACAGATTTTAATCCTTTAATAACTGATGCACAACCTTGGGTTTATGGTAACTTGATGGGTGGTATTGAACTTTCCTTTCCAATTACTCCTGTTGTAGCTCCAGAATTTCGTGCCTTGGGTGGTCTTATGATTGCTCGTCGTCCAGAAATTAATTACCCTGCTAGTTTTGTAGAAGAAGCTATCGTTGCTCCTGCTTTTGCTTATTCTATAAGTGGTGGTTTGAAGTTTACTAATTATGATAGTGGGAGTGCTTTTCGTGTAGGTGTTCGTTATTTAGCTGGTCAGCCAACTTTTGATGGAGATGATAACTTTTTTCAAGGAGATAATAAGACGAAAATAAATATTACGAATGCACAACTTTATGTTTCATTTGCTTTTCTTTCAAGAAAGTAATAGTAATTGATAGAATATAATTGGACAAAAAAAATCTACTTAAATTTAATTTGAGTAGATTTTTTTATGGAAAAGAACTTAAAACAGTAATTTCATTAATAATTTAACATTTTTAATCAATCATTAAACGTTATCACGGTTAATTTAGTAATGTTCATTTTTCCATAGTGACAGGTTTGCAAACCTGTCGCTATGGAAAAATAAGACTGTTTTGATTTTCTGCAACTAATTGATTATCAGCCCTATAAACAACCGTGATAACGTTTATTATTAAAGAGAAGGATAATAACTATCCAAAACATTAACAATATCCTTCAAACGAGGAAGGTTTACGGCACGACGAATACCTGTAACAGCTTCGCCTTTTTTGTTTTTCAAGATTTCAATTTGTCTATTTACTTTTTCTGGTTCGCTACTCAAATTTTGAGAAACTGCACCTTGTAAAATTACAATTGTGTTACGGCTATTTTCATCTATCATAGAAATATATTGACCGTACAAATAATCAAATTCTTTGTAGAGATAAATTACGTCTTCAATCTTTTTGTTGGCTTCCATAATGTGAGGATATTTAGACATTAGTTTCGAATAATCTACCTTTCCACCTCTAGCAAACTCATTTTCTAATTTATCAAAATAAGCTGTAACCGAACTTTTATTATAGGTTCTAAAAACACCTAATAGATATTCTCCATTTGTAGCATTTCCTTCTGGTTCTTTGAGTTGAACGTTAAATTTCAACCCTTTTGCTTGAAGATTTACATATTCTGTCAATTTATCGTGCAAATTTGTGGTCTGAACTTGATAATTATCGATATTATTTGCAAAACGAGCATTTACTAGATTCAGCTTTGCATAATAAGCTGTGTATTTTTCTAGCTCATTTTTGAATTCTCTTACATCGTTTTCACTAATATCTTTTCGTTGAGCAGCAATTCCAGATACAAAACCCAGAACCGAAGTAGCAATATTAATAACAGGTGTAGCAGAGGCAATACTACTTACAACGGGGTCTTGAAGAAGCATATTAGCAATATTGAGAATTTTTTTACCTCCTTTATCTCGTTTACTAACCAGATTTTTTTCCATAATCTGCATTACCTTATCGTTGTAAGAAAAACCTAGCGTTTCGTCAGCAGGATTATTCAAACTATTGAGCATGGTACGATAACTTTCCACTTGATTAATAGCATAAAGCGTATTCAAACGGTCGTTCAAAACTTCAAAAAATTCAGCCGAATGAATCAAATTTGTTCTGACCATTTTATAACGAGCTTCATCTGTCAGTTCTACACGACGAGAAACTCCTTTTACAATGGCATCATTTTTTTCAACTGTTTCTTTATAAAGTCCCAAATCTGAAGAAAGTAAATTAATTTGTTTCGAACGATTTCTCAACGAATCGGTAAGAGCCAAAACTTTAATACTGTCTTGTTGGCGTTGATTAGAGAGTGTTTGATAACGACGTACAAAGTCTTTGTTTTGCTGTTGAAGTTGGCGTTGCTCAGAACGAAGCTCATCGATAGCTTTCAAAATTAGCGCAACACTATCTTGTGCCAACGCAGAATAAAAAGTTCCAAAAGTAAAAAACAGAAGTAGGAATAAGGATTTTTTCATTATGATAATTACGTATTAAATGTAGTGTAGGCTTTAGCCTGCTATGAAAATCAAGTTTGAATTCTAACTAAAATATAGAAATAAAGATACAAATATAATTGTTCAAAACAGATAAAAATATTTTTGTCAAAATTTTTCAATAAAAAAGTCTTCCTATACATTACAAAAAGAATGGAGAATGGAAGACTAAGTTTGTTTCTTGTTACGAAAAATCTAACAATCTTTTACAGGACAAGGAATAGGACGACCTCTTCTAAGTTTTTTCTTTTTTAATGTATGTCCTCTTTGCGAACTACACGAACTTGTTGTAATCATAAAAGCTGGCAGAGTCATAAAACAAAGTAGATAAACAAGTTTTATTTTGATTGATTTCAATTTTTTATTGTTATAGTAGTAATATTTTTTATTTAAGTTTATTATAAATAGCTATCTTTTTTTCTTAGATGCTTTATAACTTTTATATTTTGGTGTCCAAGGTTGTTTTGGAGCATGTACGCAGCTACTCATTATGGCAGCAGAAAAAATAGTTACTAGAAAGATAGCTATTCTTTTAGTTGAAAAAATAGATTTTTTGATAGGACTCATTTTTAGTTGATTTTGGTATTTGTCTTATATTAATAAAACTGAACTGTTACTTTTTATTCTATTTAGTAACGTTACAATTTTGATACCTTTTCCTTTTTCTGTTTATAAAATTTCATTACTTGAAGCACTTGCTGACGATTTACACTTGGAAATTCATCTAAAAAAGTATCAATTGAATGTCCTTCCTCCAGATAATCGAAAAGATTTTTTATTGGTACTCTACTACCTTCAAAAACAGGCGTTCCACCCATAATTTCTTTATCTATACAAATAGGTTTCATAAAGTTTTGATTTACAAAAATTGATTATTTACTAAAGAGTTAGTAAATCATTTACCAAGCTCTTACATTTCTCAAACGCTGTTCTTGTTTTGGCGAACGAGGTTGTTTGTCTTTCATATTTTTACGCTTTGTTGGTGTCCAAGCCTGTTGAGGAGAATGAAGACAACTTTGTAACGAAAATGAAAGCACAAAAACAAAGGCTAAAAGTAATGCTTTTGAAGTAAATTTTGAAGATATATTTTTCATTGAGTCTTTTATTGAGTTTTTCATTATAATTTTGTTTATACTATTCTGAACGAGTTTGTTTTTTAATTAAGTCTTTTGATTAATTAGATAATTAGACTGAAAATGACTTTTGACTATACTAAACGTTATCACGGCTATTTACAGGTCTAGTAATCAATCAGTTATAGAAAAGTAGAACGGTCTTATTTTTCCATAGCACAGGGTTTGCAAACCCTGTGCTATGGAAAAATGAACATTACTAAATTAACCGTGATAACATTTACTGTAAAAAATAATTTTGATAGAATAAACTATCTTTGAAGTTATAATTCATTATTACAACTGTAAAATTACGCAAAGTTTTTAAAGAAACAATTTCCTAATTTATTCTAACAATCCATTATATGATAATACGCACAAATCTTGTAAATATTGCAGAAAAAACCATTTTCCTTTCGCAAATCACAATTAAAGACGGCAAAATTCATTCCATAGAAAAGATAAAAAATAATGAAAATTCTACCGAAGAAATACAAAATTATGCTCTCTGTGGTTTTATTGATGCCCATATTCACATTGAAAGTTCGATGCTTGTTCCTTCCAAATTTGCACAATTAGCTGTTCTTCATGGTACAGTAGCGACCGTTTCAGACCCTCACGAAATAGCAAATGTAATGGGAATGGAAGGCATAAAGTTTATGGTCAATGATGGAAATAAAGTTCCTTTTAATTTCTTTTTTGGTGCGCCTTCTTGCGTTCCTGCAACGAGTTTCGAAACGGCAGGAGCAACCGTTTCAGTTGAAGATATTAAGAAATTAATGAGCCAATCTCACATAAAATATCTATCCGAAATGATGAATTATCCAGCCGTTTTGGCAAGAGATAGCGAAGTAATGGCAAAAATTGCAGCAGCCCAAAAATACGGAAAACCAACAGACGGACACGCACCAGGATTACGAGGAGAAGATGCAAAAAAATACATAGAAGCAGGAATAAGCACCGACCACGAATGTTTTACGGCAGAAGAAGCACTAGACAAGCTAAAGTATGGAATGAAAATCTTGATTAGAGAAGGAAGTGCAGCCAAAAACTTCGATGCTTTGATTAATTTATTGCCAGAACACTATGAGAATATGATGTTTTGTTCGGACGACAAACACCCCGACGACCTTATAGAAGGACACATTAATTTGCTTGTAAAAAAAGCTATAAAATTAGGAATGGATAAATTTAAAGTTCTTCAAGTTGCTTGTATCAATCCTATAAATCATTATAATTTGGAAGTTGGACAGCTTAAAGTTGGAGATAAAGCTGACTTTATTGTCGTAAAAGATTTGGTAGATTTTGATGTTTTGCAGACCTATATTAATGGCGAAAAAGTAGCAGAAAACGGAAAATCATTTATCAAAAATGTAGAAACAAAAGCAATTAATAATTTTGATGTACAACCAAAAAAAGCATCAGATTTTGAAGTAAAGCGAAGTAAAGTAACTGGAGATGATAGCAAAATCAAACAAATTCAAGTTATTGAAGCCTTAGATGGACAATTAATTACAAATCCTGTTTCTGTAAATAGTGATGATTTGACAGATGATAAAGGTAATTTGGTTTCTAATATTGAAAAGGATATTCTCAAAATTGCTGTAGTAAATCGTTATACTTCTGATGCTCCAGTTGCTGTTGCTTTTATCAAAAATTTTGGTTTGCAAAACGGTGCGATTGCTTCTTGTGTAGCTCACGATTCGCATAATATTGTAGCCGTAGGAGTTACAGACGAAGATTTGATGCGTGCAGTTAATTTAGTAATCAAAGAAAAAGGAGGAATTTCGGCAACAAGTGGAAAGGGAAATATAGATGACAAAAATGAAAATCAAGTTTTGCCTCTTCCTGTTGCAGGAATTATGTCTTTAGAAAATGGAGAAGAAGTAGGTAAAAAGTACGCTCAAATTGATAGCTTTGCAAAAAAATTAATGACAAACCCTGCTACGATAAAAAAATTACATGCTCCTTTTATGACACTTTCATTTATGGCTCTTTTGGTTATTCCTTCTTTAAAGTTGAGCGATAAAGGTCTTTTTGATGGAGGAAAGTTTGAGTTTGTGAAAGGGTGGGAGGTTTAGAATAAATTTATCAAACACAGAGTTACAGAGAACGCAGAGGAAATACTGTTTTAAAAATACATTTTAAATAACTAACTTAGAAAAAATAATACTGATTTATTTTCAAAATTATATCAACCTAACTTACTAGAAAAATGGGTAGTGTAGTAGCTTCGCTGTTCTTTGAAATGTGTTTGTCATTTTTCGGCTTGATAAATCAAGCCTCTACGTCATTTAAACGTAGCAATTTGATTTATCAAATTGAGAGAAACACAATTTTACTACACAACCGAAAAATGGAAACTAATCAAATGCAAGAAATAAATAAAATAACTGAAAAAGTTATAGCTTGTGCAATAGAAGTACACAAACATTTGAAGAATGTTTGTATTACGAACTGACAACAACAACGAATTATAAAGTTGAAAGGCAAAAGGAAATTCCTGTTATTTACAAAGGAATACGACTAGATCGTGCTTTCTACGCTGATTTAGTCATAGAAAATAAAGTTATTTTAGAATTAAAATCTGTAAAGGAAATAGATAATACTCATAAATCTCAATTAAATACCTATCTAAGATTGGCTAATTGTAAAGTTGGATTAATTTTAAATTTCAATGCTGTATTACTAAAGGACGGAATTTCCAGATGGATAAATTAAACTAACTTTATTATTCAAAAAAAAGAAAATTGTATTTCTCTGTATTCTCTTTAACTCTGTGTTCGATAAAAGAAATTTGTATTTTCTCAAAAAAAAAAGAAATTGTATTTCTCTGTGTTCTCTTTAACTCTGTGTTCGATAAAAAGAAATTTGAAATTCTCAAAAAAAAATATATGCAAGATAAAAACACACACCTAATTATTATGGCAGGTGGAATTGGAAGCCGTTTTTGGCCTTTCAGTCGTCGTAATTACCCTAAACAGTTTCAAGACATTTTAGGAACTGGGCGTTCTCTTCTTCAACAAACAGTAAAGCGTTTTGAGCCTGTTTGTACGCCTGAAAATATGTATATTGTTACTAATCAAGACTATAAAGAGTTGGTCAGAGAACAATTGCCCAATTTTGCAGAAGACCAGATTTTGTTAGAACCATTTTTGCGAAATACTGCGCCTTGTATTGCTTATGCGTCTTATAAAATTAAGTCCAAAAATCCAGAAGCAAATATTATTGTTACGCCTTCTGACCATGTAATTTTGGATACCTATAGTTTTATAGACAAACTGATTGTTGCGATTGATGCAGCAAAGTATAGTGATAAAATTGTTACTTTAGGAATAAAACCTACTCGTCCAGATACAGGTTATGGATATATTCAAAGCGAAGAAAATCAAAAAGGAAATGTAAAAAAAGTGCGTTTGTTTACCGAAAAACCAAATCTTGAAATGGCAAAATCGTTTTTAGAAAGTGGAGATTTTGTATGGAATGCAGGTATTTTTATTTGGAATGTACAGACGATTGCGCATGCATTTGACAAATACTTAGGAGATATTTCAGAAGCTTTTGAAGATATGAAAAATGATTTTTATACTAAAAATGAAAAAAAATCATTAGAAAAAGCTTACTCTCAGTTTCACGGAATTTCGATTGATTATGGTATAATGGAAAAGGCTGATAATGTTTTTGTAGTCCCATGTGACTGTGGATGGTCTGATTTGGGAACGTGGAAATCATTACACGAACAAGCCAAAAAAGATAAAAATCAAAATGTAATTACAGGAGATGTAATGGCTTACGACACAAAAAATTCAATTATCAAAATTTCGAAAAACCGTTTGGCAGTCGTTCAAGGATTAGATAATTATATTGTTGCAGATTACGACGGTGTGGTTTTAGTTTGTCACAAAGACCAAGAACAAAGAATAAAAGAGTTTTTGGAAACAGTAAAGAAAACAAAAAGTGAGAAATTCACGTAGTAGTAGTTTTAGAAAAATAGATTTATTTGCATCTAAATAATATTTCTGAGGAAGTGAAACATTCGTTTTTGAGAACGACAAATTCCTTAGCGAAGCAAAAACGAAAGTTTATTTTATAGAAAAAATCCCAAACTTGAATATATCAAATTTGGGATTTTCATTTCAAATCAAATCTTGAAATTAGTCTAATTAATTCGTTTTTTTACAAATTACTTTTTTCAGAGAATTAATTCTCCATGTAAAGTCCGTAAAAATTGAGCGAAAGACGAGGCTTCAAACTCGCGACCTTAACCTTGGCAAGGTTGCGCTCTACCAACTGAGCTACTTTCGCATGATAATTGAATCAAAAATAAAGGTTTTTTCTGATTGCGTTAGCAAAGGTACTACTTTTTTTTAGAATACCAAAGCAAGGAAAATTTATTTTGATATTTTTTAGATACGGATAAACTATGTTGTTGATGTCGCTTCGCTAAAACACCAATAACGACATTGAAAGATAACCCTTCCGTTGCTCGTGTCCCACGAGCGACATAGAAATAACTTAATGACATTGAACAAGCGAGAAACTTTTAGAAACAAAAATGTTTTTATAAAAAAATTCCCTACCAAAAATGAATTTTGATAGGGAATTTTCTAATTCAAGACAGATTACAATTTTAATAAACTACGGTAACTGTTCCTGTTTGTTTTATAGTTTTGCTTCTATCGCTCGGACTTGTATAAGTTATTTCGTAATAATAAACTCCTGCTGGAACTTTTCTTCCTTTGTATGTTCCGTCCCAAAACTCAATAGGGTCATCGCTTCGTTTTTGAAGAACTGTGTACATCGGCATTCCCCAACGGTCAAGCACGTTGATACGAAGATTAGAATAATAACGTCCGAAAATTTCCCATTCTTCATTCAATTGGTCTTGGTTTGGTGTGAATGCACTTGGAATAAAGATTTGAGGATCACAGTTGGCATCTACCTGCAAACTCGTAATGGCAGTACACGAATTGGCATATTCAACCGTTACTCGTGCTAAATAAACTCCACCAAACTCAACATTTAGAACAGAATCTTGTCCGACTAAATTCTCATCTTCATCAAACCATTGATAACGATAACGAGCAGTAGAATCGTAATTTTGAATAGTTACTCCAATTTGGTGCAAAATACGGTCTGCATTTTCATCTTCAAAACACAAAATGGTATCTTTTGCAAAAAGTATTGGAGGTTCAATAAAATCAATACGAACACTATCTGTATAACTACATTCATTAATACCAACTTCCACATAATACAATCCACTTCTTCTGACACGAATCGAATCAGTTGTTTGTCCTGTGTTCCATAAATAAGTTGCACCAAACGGACGAGGCGCACCAATAATTGCCGTATCGCCTTCACAAAGTTGCTGGTCTTGACCTAAATCTATTTGAGGTTGAACCAAAACGACAGTTGTATCTGTAGAAGAACAACCCAATGTATCAAATCCTGTAACTACATAAGTTGTGGTATCGGTTGGATAAACAGTAACCGAATCGCCACTTGCTGCTGGAGATTGCGACCATGTATAAGTAAAGCCACCTTTTGCTATAAATTGAACTGAATCGCCTGCACAAATACTAATTGTATCTGGTTTGTTGAGTGTAATTTTCGGAACATCTTTAAACTGAACTAAGATATTTGTTCCTGTGCTATCACACACATTTTGATTGGCATCGTCGCCATAACTTCCAAAAACAGTATATCTAAATACGCCTGCCGAATCAGAAGAAACAGTAATTTCTTGTGTCGTTTCGCCTGTGTTCCATCTAAAACTGGTTGCGCCTGTTGCACGGAGTATGATTTCTTCGCCTACACAAACTAATGTATCAGAAGCTGTTATTTCTGTGATGGAAGTTCTATTAAAAGTAACCGTAATCAAACTTTCTGCTCCACAACGACCACCACCCAATGTATCATAAACACCAACTCTATAGGTTTGAGGTTCGTAATTAATGTTAGCAGAATCTTGTTTGAATACGTGAACGGCTAACGTGTCTATAATTTCTCCTGTATTTTCGTTTACCCATTCATAGATATAACGAGGTTCGTGAGAAGGCAAGAAAGCATTTACTTCTACCGAATCATTTTCACAGATTACTAAACTCTCTGGAATATCAATTTCTGGAACTGGTACAACTCTAAACTTAATTGTATCAGCAGATGCACCACAACGGTTAGGCGTTCGGAAAACTCCTCTTACAATAAAGGTATAAAAACCTGCTTCGGTTGGTGTAATTTCGATGTTTTGAGTTGTTGCACCATTACTCCATACATACGAATCTGCTCCAACGGCTCTTAACGTTTGAGTTTGTCCTAAACACAGCGTTTTTATAAATGTAGAATCAATCTGAACGCCTGATTTTCTATCAAAACGAACATTAATCGTATCTAAAATACTACAATTCCCTCCTCCTGTTAGATTTGGGTCGGTTACTTTTATCTCAAAACGATTAGAAACAAAGTTATTTACCATTGACTGCTTTATTGCAATTTTTGAATTGGTAGAAACTACTTGATTACTCTCAATTATTCTCCATTGATAGGTAAAATTATCGTTGTGTTCTGGTCGGAACGCATTCAAGACTAATGAATCTCCCTGACAAAGTCGTACTGTATCACTCGCTGCTGTTGCTGTAAGTCCTAAATTAATATTCGGACGGACAAATACTTCGAACGGATTGTGTGTAAGAACAGTTTGCTGTTGTGCTTGTGTCTGTAACAGTTGCTGTATAAATTCCACTTACATTTACGATAGCTACTTTTGAAGAGTCAGAAGTAGAAACTACTCCATTTCCAGCCCAATTAATAAGCATTCCTCTTACATTACTTCGTTCAATTCGCAATGTATCAAAAGTAGAACAATTTGGATTTTCAGCTCCTTTTATGACAAAAATAGGATTTGGAGCAAAATTAATACGAACGGTATCACTAATTTTACAACCTCGTGGGTCTTGAACGACAACACTATATGTGTTTTCTGCTGTAATGTCTAGAACAGAATCTGACCCAATTACTGTATTTGTTCCTGCTACATACCATTTATAAGTTGTTCCTGCAAGATGTGACAAATCACTTCCAACAAGTCTGTAAGGTAAATCAGACGGAGAACAAACCGTTTTATCAGCACCTAAATCTACCACTACTTGGTCATCAAAATTAAATACTTTTACTCGGTTACTTGTCGTAGAACAACCTGTAAGTGCATTTTCTAAACGAATAAAATACGTTCCTGTATCTAATGCAAAAAGTGTATCATTTCCATTACCTACTGAAACGACTGTTCCTGTTGGACTTATTTTTTTCCAATCGTAAATAAAATCCCCTGTTGGTGCAATAAGTCTAGCTGTATCTGTTTTACATTTATATTTATCTACTCCCAAATCCACAACTGGAAGAGGATAAACAATCATTGTCATAATTCGGCTTGTATCTGGACACCCATTTGTTTGTCCAATTACCCAAATTCTATCTCCATTTTGGAAAGTTCCTACAATTGGTTGATATTCGTTAGCAACTCCACCTGCTGGCATTGGCAAACCATTTTTGTAGAATACATAACTTGTTGCGCCTGTTGCTACAAATTTTGTTGTTTCATTTACACAGATAGATGTATCTGGCGAAGAAATAAGAACATCTGGTTTTGGAGTAACAGTAATTTCTACAATCGTTGAAGGAATAGGAGAAAGATCACAAATTGTATCTCTAAGTGCTAAAACTTCAAAAGTTCCTCCTCTTGATTGAACAATATAATCAAACGGACTTGTAGTTGTTGGTGTTCCTACATAAACTTCTCTTACTTGTGGTATTCCTACTCTAGGAATTTCTCTATAGGTAAGTTTCATTGGAAAAGAACCACTAAGCCTAAATTTTACAGGAGCTGTATTTCCATCACAAACATCCCTGCTTCCTGTCAGAGTTACCGATATAGGAGGTAGAAAAACAACTGCTATCGTATCATTAGCTTCACAACCTGTAAGTGTGTTTATTAATCTTCCTATGTATCTTTTCGTGATTTTGGTATTGGCTTGAAAAGCATTTACGTTTAATGTAGTAGTAGCAGATATTTGAGTAGCTGTTGAACCACTCAGCTCAAACCATTTTACATTCGAAACGCTTTGAAGTAAAGCAGGGATTGGAAGTTCTAAATCTCTCGCTCCGTCAGCAGCACAAAATACAAGCGTATCAGGATTTAGAGTTTTTCCCAGTTCTCTAATCTGTGCAGATTGACTTCCAAAAAACAATACTTCTACAGTATCTTTTACTTTACAAGTAGGAAAAAGACCATTTCCAATATCAATTAGTTCTACTTCATAACGAGTAGTATCAGAAAAATTATTTGCTATCAGATCTATATTTGTACCCAAATCAACAATATTACTAGGGTCTGTAATGTCTCGCCATTGATAGCCTACAATAGCTGTGCTTGCAGGATAACCTCCAGAAATGGTTTGCGCTCCTTGTATGTCACAGAAAAACAATCCATCTCCACTTGTACTATCAGCGTGCTGAATAAGAGCTGTAGGAAAAAATTTGACTTCTATAATATCGGTATCCGAACAGGTTTCTTGTGTCGTTTCTACTCTGTATGTAGTGGTGGAAGAAAAATTATTAACAAATAATGAACTTACATCACTAGCCAATAATGTATTTGTTGCATCGTCATACCATTCTATAACTACTCTATCTGGATTATTTGCACTATCAAGTCTCAAAAACTGTCCTCCATCTCCATCACAGAAATTAAGAATAGCAGGAGCAATGACCTCATCGTGATAAATGGTAGCAATAGGTTGTGGTCTGAAAAAGACAGTTACATGTGCTGTATCATTACATTGTGCTGCTGTATTAATGTCTGTAATAATGATTGTATAATACGTAGAATCAGAAAATTCATTCGCAACAATAGTAGGCGATGTACCAAAAGTAGTGGTAGGAAGAGGGTCTGTTTCTTTATCTCTTTTATACCATTTATAGGTTACATTTGCAGGGTTTGCAGGATTAAAAGCTGAGAGCGTTTGCGCTCCTTCTGGGTCACATAAAATAAGTGTATCTCCAGAAACAATAGTTCCATTATTCGAAAATATCCACAAATACGCCAACACCAAAAATGACATCAATCTCGTCTGTTTGAGGACAAGGCAGAGTTTGATCAGGACGAAGAGTTTCTATTCTATAACGAGTAGTTGCTGAAAATTCGTCTACAACTAAAGTACTACTTGTTTCTGTAGGCATCAAAACGCCATCTTTAAACCATTTATAGGTTACATCGGCAGGGAGAGGCGTTAATGATGCACTTATAGTTTGTGCGCCCTCACTATTACAAAAATTAAGTACACTCGGATTTGTTGCATCAAAACCAATATTTGTAGTATGAGTAGGGTCAAAGATGACAGTAATCAAATCAAAAGCACTTCCTCTGTCTGTTGAGCTACATTGATCAGCTCCATTGGTAACTTCAAGCTGATAAACTGTAGTTGCAGAGAAATTATTTACTACCAAATCTGGCGTAGTACCAATTATAGCAGGATTTCCAGCTACTCTCCAAATGTAATTACTTGTGGTTGCATTGGCAGCACTAAATCCTGTAATAGTTTGCGCTCCTGCTTGATCACAAAAACGTATTTCATCAGTAGCAACTCCATCATACATAATATCAGCAACAGCAGGAGGACTAAAAATAACTTCGGTAGTATCTCGCTTTACACAGCCTTCTGCATTTTCGGTGGTAAGTTCATATTTTCCAGAAACAGAAACAGTATAATCTTGATTTACGCTAAGAATAGTTGTACTTGGAACAAGTCGCCATTCATACCGAATAAATCCGTCAGGAGCTTCTAATGTTCTATCAGTTGTAACTCCATCACAATAGGCTACATCATTAGCTACATCTACTACTGTTTCAAGGCTACTTCCTGCTAGATAACCATAGGATTCCGTTTGTGCATATCCATGTACATAGGCAATAAACCCATCATTTGCAGGCAATGTATTATCTATATTATATGTTCCAAAATTTACTGAACGCCTAGTAAATGACATTTGAGAACCTGCAATAGGAACAAAAGTAAGATTAGCTCCATTAAGCCTTATATTAGCTGTATTTGTTGTTTTAGTAACAATAGTAATAAAGAAGTCGTCTTCTCTACCATCTACAATTTCTAGGGCTTCTACATTTATATCTTTTAGAGTTTGTTCATTAGCAGATAGCAATACAAAATAAGGGTCTGCATTTGATTCTCCTGCTTGTTGAGAGATGGTAAATTGACCTACCATAATAGGTTCAGTCGAGCTAATAACACGAGGAACATTATTGCCTTGCGTACTAAATTGATAAGACTGACCAGCATTTAGCGTTCTAGGAGAAGTAGGGTCACCACTAACAGTAACTACTGTACCATCTCGCTGTGCTATTATCTTAAAATAATCATACGCTCTAACTGTCAGTCCAGGTGCTGCTACCGATGGAATAGTAACAAAATTACGTCCCCATGTATTCACAGAAGGCATTTGTTCGTAAAGGTGATCTGATGAAAGTGCATCTATATTCACACGAGTATTTCCAGAAAAAACAGCAATAGGATTACTTCCTTGGATAAAACTTCCTGAAAGGTCAGAGTTTGACTTTACTAGATAAGTTTGTCCTCTATTAAGTGTAATTGATATAGGTATTCCAGCAGGACTTCCTGTTGTTGTATTTACTGAAGGAGTCATAGTTACTGTTGTTCCATCTTCCGTTCCTACTACTAAGAATTGAGATTGACGACCTCCTGGCGCATAGCTCATCGTATAATAATCAGTTCCCAAACCACTTAATGGAAATATTAGTGTAGCATCTGCTGTAAATGTTCCTCTATTTAGAGCGTATAAACTGACTGTTTCGGAAGTAGAAACGAAAACCCCTTTATTCTGAATCGTTTGAGTAGTAGAAACAGAGTAATCATTGACTGGTGTGAGTTCTATAGTTTGAGAGCCATTAGCTGCTACATTGATAGCTGCTACATTGGTTGCACCTCCATTTGCGAATACACTTCCTGTAGCAGCGAAACGAGAGGTTACATACAAACGTATATTAGGAGAAGGAGCAGGGTCATTGTGCATATATCCCACCCAAAACTCTTGACCTTCCGATGTACGAATACAAGGATCAACTTGAGCAAGAAGAGATAACGAATGTGCAGAAAATAACGTAAAGAGTAAACTAAAGCGTAAAAGTAAAAATATATTTTTCATCTTGTTGGTTGAAAATGTTTGTAGCGAATGTGTTTTGATACCGATAGAATTGAATATGAATTAAGGGAAATATCAATTCTAGTCTTGAAAGTTAAAAAATGGTTTCATAAATAAAACGATAAAATGAACACAAAATTTTCTATCGTATAGATTTGTTTTGACTACCGTATTATTCTGTTAATAATAAGTGTCTGTTACAAATATACTCAATATCTTATTAATTTTGATATAAAATACCCTTTAAAAGGTATGCAGACCGAATAATAAAACACCTAAAATAAGGTTATTGAAATATTTTAAGATTAATTAATAAAGCAAATTAACTAAACGTAAATGGAATTATATCAAATTTCAAATTTTATTAATTAACTGATGTTACGCAACATCAAAGTTTAGAGATGTTTAGACCAAACCCACGAATTTATTCGTGGGAAAGTAACCACTACTTTTTACAGGAATCTACTTTTCCGTTTTATTAAAAGTACTCCTTTTATTTTAGAATAGAGTAGAAACAAAAAAACGAAGAAGGTGGTGGTAGCTTCCACTAATAAATTCGTGGGTTTCATTTTAATTGCGTAACATCAGTAATTAAGTAGATTTAATAAACTTTCAATACTTCTTCTAAATATAGTATGAATCAAGAAATTATAGCTCACGAAATACTTCAACTTATAATAAGAAAAAAACCTCTTTGGAGGTGGCAACAAAAGTGCGTTTATACCGATGGAATAGATAAAACATTCATCAAAATCACGTTTCTTGATGAGCAAAAAATCCAAATCGGAACTACTTGTTTTCAGTTAGAAACAGGAGAAGTACAATTTAATGCCATTACAAATGAATGTTCGGCTACTACATTAGTAGATTTTTTATTGGAAATATTAGACAAAACCAATAAATAATGCCTAATTTGAGAAATATTTAAACTTTCAATTCAAATTATACGTATTGAAAGTAAATGCACTTATACTAAAATTTATTACTATGTTTTCTACTACTCCCAATAAAAGATCATTTCTTTATTTTGATTTTTATGCACAATCTCTATTCTCTGGAGTAATCGTTGTGCTTGCTATTTTGTCTATTTTTGATGGTCTTTTTGCTGCAATTGGGTTGTGGCTTATTGTTCCTGTTGCTCTTTACAATTCTGTTGGACTTCTTGTTCATATTTTCAAAGGAAGTTATTCCAAACAAGTTACTATTTTAAGAATCGTTCACGCTTTTTTAGGTTTTTTATCTATCGCTGGAATAATTATTTACATTTATAGAGGAAATACAATAGGAGAAGGAATTGATTTTTATATTATTTCTGCTATTCCTCTTATTTTTTTGATAACTTATTTTCTTATTACTTGGCAAGACTGGAAAGCCATGAACGAAAATTAAAATCATTCTAAAATCTAAATTATATACTTATGAAAAACCTAACTCCTAACCCAAACAAAAGTCAGTTCCTTACCATTGATTTTTATCTACAATGTTTCTTTTTTGGCTTGCTTGTGTTTTTCGGACTTTTATGGTTTTACGAAGGTTCTTTTATGATTATGGCTTATGTTGCTTTACTTCCAATTACAGTTTATAATTCCATTGGACTGACATATCATATTTTCAAAGGAAGTTATTCAAAAAAGGTTGAAATGTATAGAAAAATACATGCTTCAAGTGCATTGATTTATTTCATTATCCTTGTATTTATGCTTTATGTATTTGAATATGTGGTTAGTGAGAATATATTTACTTTTATTCTTTTTTGGTGTATTCCTCCTTTCTTTTTAGTAGCATATTTCTTTATTACTTTACAGGATTGGAAGGCAATGAAAAAATTAAATTCATAGTTACTTATCACTCTTTTTCTAATTCTCTATCCAATTTCTCTAAAAAATCATTTGCATTTTCTAAGTGATTTTGTAACGTTTCTTTTTTCATTTTGTCCAACATACTTGTCATCATTCGCATTCTGTGATTGTTTTCAAATATTTTTCTGTGATTGAAAATAAAACTCCAGTAAAGTCCGTTCCAAATTTCTGCCCAATTATTTTCTTTGCTTTTACCATTACTTTTTTTGTAATCGCTCATCTTTAGAATATAATTCGAACCTGAAATGTAAGGCTTTGTCGTAATCAATCCACCGTCTGCATATTGTGTCATTCCATACGTATTCGTAACCATTACCCAATCGTAGGAATCTATGAATAATTCCATAAACCACCTATAGACAGCATTAGGAGAAAACTCACACAACAACATAAAATTACCCAAAATCATTAGCCTTTCAATGTGATGGCAATAACCGTATTTCAATACTTTTTTAATCGTTTCATCAATCGGAACTATTCCTGTTGTGCCTTCATAAAATGACTTTGGAATTTGTCTTTTAAAATCAAAAAAGTTGTTGGTACGCTCAAAAACGCCTTCTTTTTCATAAATTCCTCGCATAAATTCACGCCAACCAATAATCTGCCTTATAAAACCTTCCAAAGAATTAATAGGAATTTCTTGTTTTGTTCCAATACTTTGAGAAGCAAAATTCATTACTTCTTTTATAATTTGAGTTGGTGTAAGAAGTCCAATATTCAAAGCAGGAGTCAGCACAGAATGAAAAATAATTCGCTCTTTTGTAGAAATAGCATCTTCATAATCTCCAAACAAATGAAAGCGTTCTTTTAGAAAAGTATCTAATACCTGCTGAGCTTCTTTGTGCGTAGTTGGATAATTAAATTCTTCCAAAAATCCATAATTATCTCCAAATTCTTTCTCAATAGTTGGCTTATATTTTTTGACAAATTTGTTCTCTTCAAAAACAGGAAATTCTGGAATTTCAATTATATTTTCTTTACTTTTTTTACTTTTCGGTAATGGCTTTCTATTTTCATCATCGAAACTCCATTTTCCACCCTTTGGAGAACCGTCTGGATTCATTAAAATATCCAAACGCTTTCTTTGTTTTTGATAAAAATTTGCCATTAAATAACCTGACTTTGTTTTTTGAAGTATTTTGTCTAATTCTTCTTTTGAAGTCAGAAATAAAGGTGTTTCATATTGAATTAATCGTATATTAAATTTCTTAGAAAAGCGTTTTAATCTTCTTTCTACTAAATAATCTGTTGTATCGATGTAATGAATTTCTGTTACTTTTTCTTTATCAGACTTAATAGAAATCAATTCAAAAACCTTTTCTAACTTTCCATATTTTGAATGTTCTAAATACGAAACTTCATATCCTTTTTTTTCTAAAAAACTTTGATAATAGCGCATAGAAGCACGATGCAGAAGTAACTTTTGTTTGTGAAATGGATACTGATTGAAGTACAAATCATCTTCTATTAAGAAAATAGGATATTTTTCGTTTTCTGATAAAAGAGGATTTTCCTTGAAAAGTTGATGAGGAAAGACAAGATTTATACGATTCATAATTCATTCTATTTTTTCATTTTGAAATGAGTTTTACAACAGAATAACTAAAGAGTTTGTTTTTGCGTTACTAAATTTATAAACCAAAATATGAACATATAAACAAGTGTACATTTATTGTGATTTTAGCCGTCTTTGATGCTTTGCTCTCAAAGAAGTTTTAAAAAAGGGAGAAAAATAATTACTAAAACTACAAATTATGCAATCTGATTTTGAAGAAGAAAAGGAATTACAAATCAATGTCGAAACGCTAGAACGAGCAGCTTTTATTTTGAAAACAGTCGCTCATCCTGTTCGTTTAGGGATTTTGAAATTGTTAGAAAAGAAAGACCGTTTGTCTGTAAATCAAATTTGTGAAGGTTTGGAAGTAGAACAATCGCTTACTTCTCATCATCTTTCAAATATGAAACTAAAAGGAATTTTGTCTTCCAAAAGAGAAGGGAAAAATGTTTATTATTCGCTTAAAGAACGAAATATTCTCAACCTTTTTAAATGTTTGGAGGGTTGTGAGTGTGTCATGTTTTGATTTAAACTCGCTTCTCACTCTAAAGAGTGAGCTACAGAATGACTACATTTTATCTTCCTAAAACTATGGTTTTCAGTTTAATTAATTCCTTTATCTCTTCCATATTTTCTATCCTTTTTTCGTCTATAGATAAATAATTCAGATTCATAAGATAACCAATACTTATAGGAAGACTTCTAATGGGATTATCAGAAAAATATAATCTTTCTATATCCTTTAGATTTCCTATTTCTTGTGGAATGACTTTTATTTGATTATTTTCTAAATTGAGTACTTTTAGCGTAAGCAATTTTAATATAATTTTCGGAAAGCTATCCAAATCATTATTGCTCAAATTTAGATGAGTAATTTTTTTCAGTTTTTCGATTTCTGGTGGTACATGTTGTAAGTTACTTTTATAGAAATCAATATATTCTAAATTCGGTAATTGAAATACAACAAGAGGAAATTGTCCATCAAAATCGTTATTACCTAAATTTAGTGTTTTTAGATTTTTTAGTTGAGAAAATTCACTAGGAAGGTCAGTTAGTTTGTTGTAAGAAACTTCTAAACGTGTAAGATTTTTTAGATTTGAAATACTTGCTGGCAATTCTTCTAGTTTGTTTTGAAATAAGTCCAAACTTTCTAAGCTTTGAGAGTTTCCAATTTCGTTTGGTAATTTTGTTAATTGGTTTGATGAAACATTCAGCCTTTTTAGTTTCTTTAAATTTCCTATTGTTTTTGGTAATTCTTTTAAATTATTTTGATACAAATCAAGAGAAACCAAACTATCCAGATTTCCAATTTCTGTAGGCAAACTTTCTAATACGTTTTTATTAAGATTTAATTCTTCAAGGTTTTTAAGGTTTCCTATTTCTTTTGGAATCGTTTTGATTTTATTATTATACAGATTTAATATTTTCAGATTTTTGAGGTTTCCTATTTCTTTTGGAAGTTCTGTAAGATTATTTTCGCTTATATAAAGACGTTCTAAGTAAGAGAAATTTTGAATAGAAGCAGGGATTTTTCCATTCAAATTATTCTTATTAAAATCAAGTACTACTATTTTATTGTCAGACATTATTATTCCTTCCCAACCTGTGTTTACTGTATTTTTTTCTGGGTCTTGAGTAATATCCCAACCTTCATTGTCTTCCCAGTTATCGCCATCGGTAGCTTTATAAAAGTCCACCAAAGCCTTATATTCTTCAGCAGAAACATAGCTTTTTCTATTCTCACAAGAAGAAAATAGAAGTAGAAAAGTAAATAAAAGTAGAAAAATAAAATAACGCATAATTTTAGTTGTGGGTAAATAGTGTTCTAGTTGTGGATTAAAAGTATTTCGGACTTCCTAGTCTGAATGAATAGTAGTTTACTTACCGTACATCGTATATTCAAAACCCGATTTGGAAGAGTGTAAATCTGTTTTGACTGGTAAATTATCAGAATAATTAAACTTTACTATGGTTTTTATTTCTTCTATTTTCGTAGCAGCTAAATAATCAGAACGCTGGTCTATATAAAGGCTATGAACAAAAAAATCGGTCTTATTATCTCTCATATTAGGGTGTTCTATTTTCCAATCCAAATTTACTAAACCAAAAGTAGCCTCATATAATTCTTCGTTTTCCTTTTCGTCTAACAAATAATTTTTTTCCAAATACTCCCTTCTTTCTTTAGTAAGCCGATGACAAACCAATGTATTATCCTCTACATAAAAACCGTGAAACAAAAAATCACTTGTTCTTTCTATTCCTATCGCTTCGTTGAGGTTTTCTAATCCTTCAAAATTATAGGTTAGTCTGTACCAATTTTCATTTTTACCGTACTTTACATTTGTTATTTTTTCAAACTTAGAAAGGCGTTCTACTTCTCTTGTCAAGAGCGTATCAATGAGATGCGAATAATTACTTTCAAAATCTTGAGCTAAAATTAGCTTTCTTTCATACGTTCCATCTATTTTTTCGGCTGTTTCTTTATCATTAGGCTTTTTCTCTCTAAAAAACTCAAAAGCTAGAGCAAATACAGCTGTTATAAGAAGTATGATACCAATATTTCTGGCAAAGATAAATAACTGGGAACGCAACGTACTCATTTGATAAAGGGAAAAATACAAAACAAATTTACTAAACTCTCTAAAGTCAAAAATAGAAAAATCTATTCTATTTATCCACCTAATTTTCATAAAGCCTGACATTTATTTCATAAACGACAAAAAACCGTTAGCATTCTATAAAAAGGTTGCTAACGGTTTTGTGTAATATGTATTTATGTACCTACATGTTTTTTTAAACATAAAACATCGTATTTGTAGGTTGAAGGCTTTCCTTTGATTGTATTTGTAATTTCCCTACACATACAGTAAAATATTTTATTACGTTTACTTCCCTTCCAACATTTTCTCAATACTAGACGAAGAAACAAAATGATAATTCGGTTTTGCTTCTTTGTAAATATCTTTTGCTAATGGAAGTGTTTTTTCATTGTTGATAAGCTGCGAATAAATCGGACTCAAAAACTTTCTTCTTCCTACATTGACTAAGAACTTACGCATCTGTGGATATGATTTTTCATATTGATTGTGTGCTACTGCTACCAACCATTTTCCCAAAACTTCATTATTTCCAGTTTCTGAAAACTTAAATGCTTTATCTAACTCTCCCATTTGTTGCGAAGTCAAATCATTTGGCAACGCATTCAAGAAAAACAACCATTGCTGAAAAGTCCACTCTTTTACATCTAATTGTGCTGCTGGTTTTCCGTCTTTCCATTCTGTTGCTGCTGCAATTGCTTTGTCGTAACGCTCCGATTTTATTTTTGGAATATTCGAAGGAATACCTGTTTCATAAATCCATTCTTTTGGATTAATCGTTTGCATCGAACCTTCCACTTGTGAGAGTAAGTTTTTGTCTAAATATGTCAAAAAGTCTTCTGTATTTGTAGTTTTGAAAGCATATTCTGCAAAATATTGATTCAAGAAAGCATCAAATTTTTCTCTTCCAACTGTGTTTTCGATTAATTTTAGAAGATAAAATCCTTTATCATAAGCAATTGAAGTAACTCCGTCATCTGGGTTACGACCTTCTAAGTCTAATTTTAATTTTGTGTCTTCTATATCGCCTGATTCGGTCATTGACTTTACTCCGTCTTTCAAATCTTGATAGGAAATTAAAGCCAACATTTCAGCATAATCTTTTCCAGAAACTTCTTCCATTATTCTGTTTTCAAAATAAACAGTAAAACCTTCGTTTAGCCAAAAGTCGTTCCACGTCGCATTAGTAACCAGATTTCCAGACCACGAGTGAGCCAGTTCGTGAGCAACAAGAGAAGTAAGCGAACGGTCGCCAGCCAAAATAGTAGGCGTTGCAAAGGTAAGACGAGGATTTTCCATTCCACCAAAAGGAAAACTAGGAGGCAAAACAATTAAATCATAACGTCCCCACGCATATTTTCCGTACAGTTTTTCAGCAGCTTCCAACATCTCGTCCATTTCCTCAAACTCATAAGCAGCCTTACTAATCATAGAAGGTTCGGCATAAACGCCTGTGCGCTCTCCAATCGGTTGAAAACGCAAATCGCCAACGGCAAGAGCCAATAAATAAGCAGGAATGGGTTGTTCCATCTTAAAATTATAAATACCAGATTCGTTTTTACTCTGTGGATTTTCTGCACTCATTACTGCCATAAGTTCTTTAGGGACAGTTACTTCTGCCGTATAAGTAAAGCGAATACCGGGGCTATCTTGCACAGGCACCCATGTACGAGCCAAAATAGCCTGCGATTGTGTAAACAAAAACGGACTCTTTTTTCCTGCCGTTTGAGAAGGTAAAAGCCATTGAAGAGCCTCTGCATCGGAAGAGGTTTTGTAAGTAATCGTTACTTTTTTAGACTGAACGGTAACTGGAATAGCTAATTTTTGTCCTAAATTTTCTACTTCGTTTTCAAGATTAAATTCTGCTTTTTGTCCATCTACTTCTACATTTTCAATAGTCAAATTACGAGTATCTAAGTATATTTTTTCTATATTATTCTGAACTTCAATGTCATAAGAAGCAACGCCAGAAAGCATTTTATTTTCAAAATCTACATTTAATTTCAAATCAAGATGTGTAATTTTTGCATCTTCTGGAACTGCAAAAGTGTGAATATCGGTAGGCGTTTCTGTATTCATTTGTAAAGTAGAATCAGTTTGTGTAAGGTCAGTAGGAGTTTCTACTGGTTTTTTGTCTGGATTACACCCCATAAAAAGAGAAAGTAAAAGCAAGCTAGAGAATAAAACGTGTAGCTTTGATGAAAAATGTTGCATAGAAAATGAATTGTGAATGATGAATGATGAATGGTAAATGAACTACCTATCTAAAATTAGATTTCATTAAAAAACGAAAATACAAAAAAAAGAACCCTAATCTAACAAATGGATAGATTAAGATTCTTTAAAAATGATTTTAGATTTTTCTATTACCAGAAAAGCAAGAATTAGTCTTCTGTTGTATTTCCTTCGTTTGCTGTTCCGATTTGATTTTTTGCTTTTTCTGCAAGTTCGTTTGCTTTTGCTTTTGCATCTGAAGCAAGCGAGTTTGCACGTTCTTTCATAGATTCGTTGAACTGGTTTACTTTGTGTTTCGTAATTTCAACCTGTCCTTCCAAATCTTCCAAAAGGTCATTTGACTTGCGAGCGATAAGACCACGAGTTTTTTCTCCTGAATCTGGAGCCATCAAAACGCCTACCAATGCACCTACTGCCAAACCTGCAAGAAATGTTGCTGTTCCCAAACCACCGTTATCTGAATTTGCCATAAAAATAATATAGAGTAAAAATGATGAATAATATAAAAATTGCTTGTACCTATGTAAATCAAAATACAAAACTGTAAGCCAAATTAACAAAAATTTAACGCTATGAAAAACAATACAGCAAAATTAATGTAAAAAATTATTCTCTTAACGAACTACAAAAAGAAAGGTTTTTTAAAATATAGATTTTAGAAGTTATTTTTTAAAGAACAATATGAGTGAAATTTCTAAATAAACAAATAGTTACCAAATTTTATTCTGTGCAATCGTCTTTTTTCCATAAAATAGGGTTTGCAAACCCAACGTTATGGAAAAATGCCCTTTTTAAATAAAAAGTCAAAGATTAATAATAATGAAAAATATCTATTCTCCCATATCAAAATTACCCATTTTACTTTCTACTTTCCTTTCTGTCTTACTTCTATTTCTTTTCTCTAGTTCTACATTTGCACAGCGCAAACCAGAACGCATTATAGAAAAAGAAGAAGTAGAAAAATTCAAGACTGTTTTAGATTCTGCTTTGTGTCTTCATACAACGGATTCGCTTTACAGAAAACCGATTTTAGAAATTGGAAATAATCCTTTTTTGGATTCTTTGATAAAATATAATTTACAAGAATATGCTTTTTATGTGAATAATTATTGGTATGAATTGGATAAAAAATTAGGTAAAAATTCGGCTTTATCTTTAGAAAATACTGCGCCACAAGATGCAGGAACATGGAATGATTTTGAAGCACATGGTTTTTATAGAAAATCAAGTTATTGTAATTGTGGACGAGAACACGAATGGCATTGGGGTTGGTGGAAAGGAGAAAAAAATAAAATAAAGTCAGATAAAGAAACGCATCATGTCTATACTAAGAGTTTTTGGTGGCGTTTACGTAGTTATAACAGAAAGAATTTTCATAATAGAATGGTTCAAGGAAAACCGTTGTTTAGAAAGGGAGTTATTGAAAGAGGAAGACGTAGGGTAAATTATGGGTGGAATATTTTGAAGTACAATTATGACCGATTAAATTTGGATTATTTAGCTAATGGATTTGAGAAAAAAGAGATTTTAGAGGGGAATATTGGTTATTTGAAATGTTCTTTGTTGCCAACATCAAATTATGTAGATGAACGTTTTTTAAAGGATTTGATAAAAGAATTTTTGTTTACAGATGCTTTGATTTTGGATTTGAGAGGAGCAAGTTATTACAAATCTGAAAATAAGTTTTTCACAAAAGATAAAACAATAAATGAAATGAGCGTCCCTGTTTGGTTTGTAGAACGATTTTTACGACCAGATACAGTTTATAATTTGGGAACAGCAAAGGTTTTTCATACACGAGAATATCTAAAAGACAATGGAAAACCACGTAGGAAAAAAGTAAAAAATCCCATTATTTCGCTTACTACCAAAACTGAAAAAGTAAAATCTTTTTTTAAAAGGAATCGTTATGACGGTTGGAGTTCTGGTTATCCTTTACAAGCAGATAAAAATTACGAAAAATATTATACCTATCGCTATTTCGAAAGACCAATCTATATTTTGACTGATAGAAATACGTCAGATGCAGCAGAATGGATTGCAGAAAGTTTGCAGAAACATAGAAATGCAACCGTAATAGGAGAACCGACAAAAGGACAAAATATAGTTACAAAAAGAGTAGGAACAAGTGCGTACAGTTGGCTCAACGTTCCAAATATGGAGATTTATTCAGCAGAAAATCAGAAGCAAAATAAAATTGAACCTGACATTTTTGTTTCTTCTTACGACACAACAAGCATAGATAAAGCCTTTGACATGGCGCACAAAATGGCTTACGAAGAAAGCGTTTTGAAGAGTAATTTTAGTTATGTCAAAAAGTACGGACAGCGTTTTAAGCAGTTTGAAGAGATTACCAAACCTCTACCAAATCCGTATCAGTTACCAACTAATGCAAAAGATTTTCTAGGAAATTATGGTCTAGGAAAAGAGATTATTTTTAAAGATGGCAAATTATGGCTCAAAAATTATCAACACATTTCGCCCCTTTATATGACTGCTCCGAATACTTTTTTGGTAGAAAATGGAATTCAAAAAAAGGTTCAACAAGGATATGGTAATCCTTATTCTACGGTTGCAAAACCTATTTATGTCTTTTTTAGAAAAAGTCAAGATGATTTTCAATCTAATAAAAATAGTATTGATTCGACTTTAATAATTAATAATCAAGATTCGGTTATGAATATGTTTGTTCGGTATGGTGATTTTACGAGTGCAAAATTTACGCAATTAGAAAGTTATAGTTTTGATACATTCAAAAACGAAAAGCAAACCATAGATACAACTCAACTCATAAAACCGACTGCTGCTTATCCATTTTCGAAGATGAGTAAAGCCGAAAAAACAGTTCTCTTTGAAGGTTTTACGATGCAAAGAAATTTGTTTGATGCTTTTCCAGATTTTAGTTTTAAGTTGATTTCAGATAATAAGATTACGAAGGAAAATTTGGAGAATAATTTGACTGTTTTTGTTTTTTGGTCGCCTTCTTCTACAAATTCTATCGAAGCCATTCCAAAGCTCAACGAAATGATTGAAACCTATTCAGAAAATAATATTACTTTTTATGGTTTTACAGAAAATAAGAAAAAAGAGGTAGAAGAATTTTTGATAGGAACGCCATTTTATGCTGACATTATTACGAGTAGTAATTCCATTTTTGAAGATTTATATATTCCGACGACAAGCAAACCTGTTATTATGATTCTGAATAAAGAAGGAAAATTTATTTTTGGAGAAACAATAAACGATGATACAATTTTTGAAAAAATGGAATACGTTTTATCAAATCAACTTCTAAAGTAGCCGATAGCTTCCAAGCTGTCGTAAAAATGGATTTGGTTTTTTATAAACGACAGCTTGGAATTGAAAATCAGCGAAGCTAACCTGTCGGCTACAGGAATAAATCCGAAGCAATTCCATCAGCAAATAATTTTCCTTTTTCTGTCAGAATAATTGTATCATTTTTCATCTTAATCATTTCATCTTTAATTAATTTTGAAACGATTTTTGACTGCTTCTCTAATAAATTATACTCGTATTTTTTGAGTAGATGATTCAAATCAATTCCCCAAATTGTTCGTAAAGAAGTCAAGAAATATTCATTTATTCTATCGTTTTCTGAAAGCTCATCAATAGTTTGAGGTAAAATATTACTGTTCAAACTCTCTACATATTTCCTATTATTTGCTGCATTCATAAAACGATTTTTTCCATTGTAAGAATGTGCAGAAGCTCCCAAACCTAAATACGGTTGGTCTTGCCAGTAAGCAGTATTATGTTTTGAAAACTGGTTTGGTTTTGCGAAATTGGAAATCTCGTAATGAATATAACCGTTTTCTTTCAATGTTTCTGTCAAAATTTCAAATTGCTGCGCTGCAAATTCTTCATCAATCGGTTTCATTTTTCCCTTTTTCAAACTGTTTCCAAAAGGAGTTTTGGGTTCGATAGTCAAGCAGTACGCAGAAATATGTGGAACATTTAAAGAAAGCGCAAACTCTAAATCTTTTTTCCAAAAATAATGAGGATTTGAGTCTAAATTTTGATTTAGTTTTTCACTTTGACTTTCAAAATTATTTTCAGTTTGATGAATTAAATTGCTACTATTTTTTTTGTCTTTTGGTAATTGAATACCATAAATCAAATCTACACTAATATTATCAAAACCTGCTTTTTGAGCTAACAGAACACAATTTTTAGCTTCGTCTGCATTGTGCGCTCTGTTCATAAATTTCAAAAAAGACTCTTCAAAAGATTGAATTCCGATACTCAAACGATTAAAACCTATTTCTTTTAATCCCTTTAAAAACTCTAAAGAAGTAAGGTCATCTGGATTTGCTTCAAGTGTAATTTCTGCGTTTTGGTCAATCTCAAAAGTAGATTTTACCTTTTCTAAAATGGTTTTGAGTTCAGCAATTTCTAAAATAGAAGGAGTTCCACCACCGAAATAAATGGTTTGTAATGGTGGTTGAGTTGTTGGTGTCGCTATCGCTAAAACACCAACAACGGCAGGACGATTTGTCGCTTGTGAGGGCACGAGCAACGGTTGGTATTTATCTTTTTCTATCGAATTTGGAAAGACGGCTTCCTTAAAAAAATCCTTTTGAAGTTCGATTTCTTTATCTAGCGCACACAAAAAAGCCTGTTTTTGTTTGAGATTTGTACTAAAGTGAAAATCGCAATACTGACAGGCTTGTTTGCAAAATGGAATATGAATGTATATCATAGATTTAATTTTAACTATTGACAAGGTCAAGACCATTGTCAAAGTTGAAATCAAGAAAATAGTTCATTTTTTACTTTGCTAATGGTTGGTAATCCAACCTTAGCAATGGTAAAATCAATTAAGAAATAATTTTTTGACAATAATAAAAATAAGTCCTAATAAAAAAACAGTAATTGAAATTTTATTAATGGTGTGCATTGCACGAATATTGAAGTTTTTCGAATTTTTCTTTGTAAAAAAATACGTCAGAACAGGCATCAATGCAAAATAATCTTTTAATGTATTCTTTTTTGTACGGACTATTTTTTCATTACTCGTATCTTTTATAGCTGTCTTTGTAGTCTGCATAACTGGTTTTTACTTTAAGTAGTTGAAACTATTATTTTTTCCTGTAATCTTTTGAAGACGTTTTTTGTTTGATTCTTTACGCTTGCAAAGGTCAGATTACTGACCATTTGTAACGTAAAATTACGATTATTTTTTTATAAAAATGCTATCCTGCTCACTTTTAGCGTTTTCATATTTATCTTTTACCGTTGCTACTATCTTAGCGAAGCGACACCAAAAATATCGTAACTATTCCAATGCCGTTGTTGGTGTTTTAGCGAAGCGACACCAACAACATCGTAACTATTCTTGATTCTTAATTAAATCTTTTGGGTCTATCTGCGTCGGATTTTCATTTATTTCATCTCTTTCAATATTTCCATCACGCATAAAAACAACACGATGAGCATATTTGGCAATGTCTTCTTCGTGTGTAACCATAATAATTGTGTTTCCTTTTTTGTGCAATTCTGCAAACAAATTCATAATTTCATACGACGTTTTTGTATCCAGATTTCCTGTTGGTTCGTCTGCTAAAATTATACTCGGACTATTGATTAATGCCCTTGCAATAGCTACACGCTGACGCTGCCCACCTGAAAGTTCGTTAGGTTTGTGATGATAACGGTCGCCTAATCCTACATCTTCCAACGCTTTTTTGGCTTTTGCATCTCTATCTTTTTTATTATAACCTGCATAAATCAAGGGCAAAGCAACATTATCTAACGAAGACGAACGAGGTAAAAGATTAAAGGTTTGGAAGACAAAACCAATTTCTTTATTTCGTATTTCTGCTAATTCATCTTCTGAAAGTCGGCTTACATCTCGCTTGTTCAACACATACGAACCACTTGAAGGTGTATCCAAACAACCCACAATATTCATCAGCGTAGATTTTCCAGAACCAGAAGGACCCATAAAAGCTACATATTCTCCAAAATTAATAGAAATAGAAACCGATTTGAGAGCGTGGATAATTTCACTTCCCATTTTATACCACCTTGATATTTTTTCTGTATGGATTACTTCTTTCATAATTTATTCTTTCGTTTTCTTCCACTTTTCCTCACACTAAAGTGTAAGGTACATTTTTCACACGCTAAAGCGTATGCTACATTTTATTTTCAATTAGTAGCAACTTTAAAAACAGTATTACAGTTTTGAGTTTTTTATTTGGTATTTTTGTATAAGCGATAAGATTTGATAGATTTAAAATATAAAATTATGATTTCAACTGATTTAAAAGAACAATTTTTACAGGAAATAAGGAAAGCTGTTTATAAAGTTGATGCTCATGCAGAAGTTATTTTATTTGGTTCTAGAGCAAGAAATGAAGCCAAATCAGATTCAGACTGGGATATTCTTATTCTTACTCCTCAAAAAGTAGATTTGAGAATAGAACAATCTTTTAGACATCAATTATTTTATTTAGAGTTGGAATACGAACAAGCGATTTCTACTTTTGTCTATTCTATTTCTGAATGGAATACTAAACATAGTATTACTCCATTATATGCAACTATTCAGAAGGAAGGAATTTTGATTTAATAAATTATGGAAGATTTTAAAAAAGAAACAGAATATATAAAGAATCTAATTCGTCAGGTTGGTGATACTGGTTCAGCAGCATGGATAGCAGGGCAACGTTTATCTGATATTCGAAGGCGACAGACTTATAGACAAATGACATATAATACTTTTGAAAAGTATTGTAGAGCTGAATTTAATATTGCGTCAAGTACAGCTTATGCCTATATAAAAATATATGAAAATTACGATGAGGAAGACACTAGAGAAATATTGATTTCTTATTTAAAAACTATTGCAGATACTATAACTCTCCCACAAAAAAGAAGAGTCATTGTTAGGGTTCTAAAACGTTATAATAAAGATGACTTTAGTAATGAATTATTAAAAGATTCCATTACTGATATAGAAAATACTGAGTATAAATCTAACGAACAGTTTGAAAGAGAAACAAAGAAGAGTTTTACAGATGTGAAAAGGGAGTTATTGAAGCAGAAACAAAAAGAAAAAACACATCAAGAGTTCGGCAAAAACTTAAAAAGTGATTTTATTCCAGATATAAAATTGGAGAAAGAGCCTATTAATGAAATGGGTGTTGTGGCACTTTTTTGTCTGATATTTGATTATTTTGAAGACTATTTTATAATAGAAGATACAGAGCTAAGAATCGATAAAATAAAATTTGTACAAGCTCCATTCCCTGATATTTGCATTACTTGTAAGTTAAAAGACAATAGAAAAGAAAAATATACAGAGTTATTTGCAGAATTTGAGTTTGAGAGTTATGAGTACATTAGACATAAACATCATAGAAGTAGAAAAGCTAAAGATTGTAAATTGATAATTTGCTGGGAAGATAATGCGAAAAAACATCACAAAAGAAAGAATTATCCAGAAGTTATAAATATGCCTCCTGTTTTTGAACTAAAAAACTTTTTAGAAACTGGAGAAATTATATTATTGAGATAAAATATTACTAAAACAATGAACAAAAATTTCATAAACACACGCATACAGGAAAGCATCGCCACAAAAGAGCGAATAATGGCAAACGAACCTTTAGTAGAAAGCATTTCGAAGGCTGCACAGGCTTGGAAAACAACTTTTGAAAAAGGTGGAAAAGTTCTTTTTTGTGGAAATGGAGGAAGTGCTGCCGATGCTCAACATATTTCTGCCGAACTTTCTGGTCGTTTTTATAAAGATAGAAAACCACTTTTTGCCGAAGCCTTGCACGTCAATTCTTCCTATCTGACAGCCGTAGGAAATGATTATGGTTATGATATTGTTTTTGAAAGAATGGTACAAGCAATGGGAAGAGAAGGTGATGTTTTGGTGGCGATTTCTACTTCTGGAAATTCTCCAAATATTGTAAAAGCCGTAGAAGCAGCCAATCAAATCGGAATGATTACGATAGGAATGACTGGAAATAAAGGAGGAAAACTAAAAGAACTTTGTGATATAATTTTGAATGTTCCTTCTGATGATACGCCACGCATACAGGAAAGTCATATTTTGGTAGGACATATTTTGTGTGAATGGGTAGAATTAGCTTTATTTGAATAAATACTGGAACTGATTGGCGAGTGATTTATATGATTTGTATGATAAATACAGGATAATTTCTTTGCTTTTATTTTCAATAAAAAACTCTGTCAGTAGTTTGGCAAAGCAAACTCTGACAATAGTTTAAACAAATTCAATGATTTTTTAGGAATTATAAATGACGACACTTCAAGAAGATTTTGAAAATTTGACTTATTTGCATCCGACAATAAAGAAGGCATTTGTCAGACTGTTAATAAGTGAACTTATCAACACTAAATATTTGACATCCGATACTGAATTGACAACTAACAGGAACAATTTTCTTAATAGCTTTTTGCCTATTTATTTTGATGCAATTGACCAAAAATTCAGTTCAGTAGCAAAAACAGAAGTACTGTTTAATGAAGCTTGTAAAAAGTCTGTTGAATTTGAAAGTCTTTTAACCAAAATTATTGAAACAACCTTTGACAAACTGAGTAATATTAAAATTAATTGGGACTACGAACAAAATATAGAACCAATAGAAAGATATATTCGAATTCAAGACAAAATCCCTTTTTCTATGCCGACAAATATGTCGTTTTTAAGAAGAGATATATACCATAATAGTCATTCTGACAAAAACTTTGAAGGTTTACAACAAGAGTTTAGGTTACTTCTAAGTGAAAAAGATAATAAAAGACTTTTATCTGTTGGTATAAATTACTGTTATGGAGATATTGTTCTTCCCAAGACTTATGATATTATATTTGACACGAGAGATTTTACAAAATATTGGGAGCAGAAAACTATTGTAAAATATGCGTTCAATTTCGGAGATTACTTTCATACTGACTTATGGCGAGGATACCATTCACATTGTTTGATAGAAGTAATAGGAGATATTCCCCCAATATTTAACGAATTACCAAACAATGATGGGGGTAAAACTTTACACAGAGGAATTGGACTTTGTACAAAATATGATTGGCAATACATAAAAGAAAATAATCATGATTGACAGCACCTACAAGAAATTTTTGTAAAAGGGGAAACAAACAATGAAAATCTTGACTTTGCTAATAGTTCGAAAAACAGATAGGATTAGCTTTATTTGAATAATATTCCGTGTAACAGTTATGCTAAAAAATTTACATTCCATTTGGCAAAAACACAAGCTAAAAAAAGTCTATTTATTTGGTTCTTACGCACGAAACGAGCAAAAACCAAACAGCGATATAGATTTTTTGATAGAACACGATAATGATTTTTCTTTATTTGATTTAATAAGATTACAATTAGATTTAGAAAATGAATTGAATATTAATGTAGATTTGATTAGCAATAATTCCGTTTCAAAATGGATAGAAAATTCTATAAATAAAGATAAAATACTTATTTATTCACAAAATGAAGCGTTCGAAACTATTTTTATCGAACAAAATAAGTTTTAGTTTGTAGTTTTGATTTAGTAACATGAGTTGTTGGTGTTGTTATCGCTAAAATACCAATAACGTTAGTAAAAAAATACTTTGTAAGAAGTTGTTGTTATTTCATTAAATCTAACTTCTGAATTCTAACTTCTAACTTTATTCAACTGGTAACTGAAAAATTATGGTTTTGAGAGCAGAAAATATAGTCAAACGCTACGGAGGCAGAACTGTTGTTAATGGCGTTTCGATAGAAGTAAATCAAGGAGAAATTGTAGGCGTTTTGGGACCAAATGGTGCTGGCAAAACGACTTCTTTTTATATGATTGTAGGTCTTGTAAAGCCAAATAGTGGTAAAATATTTCTTGATGATAGAGATATTACAAAACTTCCTATGTTTCGTCGTTCGCAGCTCGGCATCGGTTATTTGGCACAAGAAGCCTCTGTTTTTAGAGAACTTACAGTAGAAGAAAATATTCTTGCTCCTCTACAAATGCGTAATTTGACGAAACAAGAGCAAAAAGATAAAATGGAAGAACTGATTGAAGAGTTTCGTTTGAAGCGTTTTAAGAAGACAAAAGGAAAACTACTCTCTGGTGGAGAACGTCGTCGTGCCGAAATTGCTAGAGCAGTTGCGACAAATCCAAATTTTATTCTGCTTGATGAGCCTTTTGCTGGTGTCGATCCGATTGCTGTAGAAAATATTCAAATGCTTGTTGCAAAATTAAAACAAAAAAATATTGGTGTGCTTATTACAGACCACAATGCCAACGAAACGCTCTCTATTTGTGATAGAGTGTATATTATGTTTGAAGGCGACCCTTTTGCAAGTGGAACTCCTGAAGAAGTTTCGGCAGACAAAAGAGTAAAAGATGTTTATTTTGGTCGTCAGTATGAATACAAACGCAAAGTATTTAACTTTGATACTGATTTTGATGAAGATAATTAAATATATATTTCTTCTATCGAACACAGAGTTACAGAGAACACAGAGAATTCCAACTACATTTTTGAAAAATATTACTTAAAAAAACAATGTTTCTTACCTTAGAAATGGTTTGTAACCAGACCTTGCTAATGGCAAAAATAAATAAAAACTATGAAGATAAAATCAACAACTGTTCTTGCCGTTTCTCACAACGGACAAATTGCCATTGGTGCAGACGGACAAGCAACTATGGGAAACACGGTAGCCAAATCTACTGTCAAAAAAATTCGTAAGATTGCAGACGGAAAAGTAATCACAGGTTTTGCAGGCTCAACTGCCGATGCTTTTACACTCTTAGAACGCTTCGAAGAAAAACTAAACGCACACGGTGGAAATGTAAAACGCTCTGCTATCGAACTGGCAAAAGACTGGCGTACAGACCGTTACCTTCGTAAGTTGGAAGCGATGATGATTATTGTAGATAAAAATGGAATCTTGAATATTTCGGGTTCGGGTGATGTCATTGAACCTGACGAACAAGTAGAATCAATCGGTTCTGGAAGTATGTATGCAAAATCTGCTGCACTTGCTTTAAAGCGTCATGCGCCACATTTGACTGCCGAAGAAATGGTAAAAGAAGCTCTGACGATTGCTGCTGACATTTGTATTTATACCAATCATAACTTTATGATTGAGGTACTTTAAACCTCCAAACCCTAAGGGTCTTCGAAGACCCTTAGGGTTTTTTATTGCATTAATTAGAAAAATTACCTCCAATAAAATAACGTTCATTGTCTTTGATGAGCGTTCCTTCAAAACTTCCCTTTGTTATTCCTGCTGAGTCTAAAAGTAGAAGTTTTACAGTTCCATCTTCTAAATCTCCTTCAATTTTATCTTCTCCTTGTGTAAGCATTACATGTACGCTTGCGTAAGGAACGCTGTTTTTTGCAATCGGATAAGACCCTTTTTGTAGTTTTTTGGCAAACAATACTACTTTTGCATGTTTGTTCGAAACGCTTAATTGTTCGTTTTCACTAGAATATTCACTACTTACATTACTATCGTTTTTACTATCTTCTATCTTTATTATTTTCTCTATTACAAATTTTTGTTCTGGAATAAAGACTTGTTTTAATGGTTTTGATGGTAATTCATTTGAAATTTCGCCTACTGAACCTACAGGAGTACGTTCTTCCTTATCTTCTTTTTCATCTGTTGTAATTTCTGCATCTTGTGTATTCTCGTTCGCTGGATAACCTGATTTATGAGCAGAAGAACAAGATTGTAAAAATATAAATAGTATAGAAAAGTAAACTATAGTTTTGAGTAGATTATACATAAGCAGATTTAATTTTGAGTAGATTTGTAGATTTTTTTTAAAGTGAAACAAAATTACACTAAAATAATTTGATTTTTAACGTAATTCCTTATTTCTATTTTTCCATACATACAAAAAATATCCTGTACTGACACTAAAAAAAATAATTCCTATTATGAAATAAATAATCGCCAAACCGTACAAATCAAAAAAAGAAATTGTTCTTTCACTCATTGGTTCGTCTTCAATATAAATTATTTCTACACTATCGCCCAAATTGTAAGAAAAAGAGTTTGATGTTGTGCTGCTTACAAACTTTATTGTGTTGTTGTTTTTATCTTGATATTCATAAATAGGAGTATAATCATAGCCATCTGTTGCGTGTTCTTCTCCCAAATCTATAACAACAGCTTTTGTAGTAATTCCAGTTTCTACTAAAAATTTAGTTTGATTGTACTGCTGAAAACTAAAGAAAATAAAAAAACAACCAAATAAAAATAGAAGAAAAAAGATAGAATGCTTCATAATATTGGATTTAGTTATAAAGTCAATGATACAAATTTGAAAATTATTTATTTCTACCTTTTACAAAAGCAAACACTTCTCCTATTGTCTGCACAGCAGCAAAAACGATTACAAAAGCAAATTCTCCTGCTGCTCCCATATTAATTTGAATAGGTAATTTATCGGTATTGGCTGCAAAATAAAGAAGTGTTCCAAAGATTATAGACAAGTGCAGAACAATCATTTGAGGAGAAAGTTGTTGATTTCTATTTTTTGCCATATCCTTTTGATAAAGATTTTTATACCTTTTTGATTCTTCTTCTTGCTGTTTTCTCAAAAACTCTCTTTCCAAATTTTCTTGAATAACTTCTTCACTTAGTTCTTCTTTTAAAGAAGTTGAGTTTTTACTTTGATTATATTTTCTAACTAGATAAACTAAAATTGCTATTTCACTCAAAACAGCTAAAAGTAGATTTACATTAAATTCTATATTTTGAAAAGCCACAGTCATAAAATTAGCTATAAAAGCATCGTGATTTGGCACAGCAACAATTCCTACAATTACTAAAATAAAAATAAAGTAAATTCCCATTGGAAAAAACATCTTCAAAGTAGCTTTGTGTTGAAATCTAGATTCTGACTTTGAAATTTTATTTTTTCTGTAATTAATTTTATTCTCTATTAATCTAAAAACGATACGGATTACTTCCTCAAACCAGTACAAATAAATGATTGTAAAAAAATTCCATTTCCAGACAATGATGCCAAAAAAAGTAAAGGCATTTACAATTAAGCTAAACAAAAGACGAATAAGAGCGATATTTTTTGCATAAATTTTCTTTATTTGGGTAGTAGGCATATTCTTTTAGATAAATTTGGTAAAAACTTTAAACAAAAAAAGCAGTAATTAATGTTCAAACAAACTGATTTTCAAGAGTTTAGTTAAAATACTGTTTCTAAATTAGAAAAAAATCTGTATTTTAATTGTCTAACATAAGGAAAATTCCAGTTTTCTAACTAATTTTACACAATAAACCGAATTAAAGACAAGATACAATAGCGTTACAAAATTTAAAGCAAATTTTTGAAACAAAATCTACCTTGCTTTTATTTTAGTAGAAAATCTTATTATAAAATTTATATACAACTTATACAATGGCAGCAGAAATTATTGCACCAGAATCTACAAAACCACAAGTAAATGCGCCTGTTCGTAGTGTGTGGGACGGTGGAAATGAACCATTAAAGGCGAGTTACGGAAAACTAATGATGTGGTTTTTCCTTCTTTCCGATGTTTTTACGTTTGGAGCTTTTCTTATTTCGTATGGAGTAGCTCGTTTTGCTTTTCCATCTTTTCAAGGAGAGTATAGTGATTTTGTTTTTTCTCAAGAATACTGGCCTATTCCAGAGAAAGTATTTAATGCAATGCCACTTTTTCATGGAGTAGATGCTCCTCTTGTTTTTGTTGGTATCATGACATTTATCTTGATTATGAGTAGTGTAACTATGGTTCTGGCTGTTGAAGCTGGTCATAGTGATGCCCTTAATGAAGACGAAAGACAAGCAGAAGTAGAAAAATGGATGCTCTGGACAATTTTAGGTGGTATCGCTTTTCTTAGCTGTCAGGCATGGGAATGGGCTCACTTTATCCATGGAACAACTAATTTTATGGGAGATGCTTTGAGAGAAGGAACTTATTTTGGTGCTAGTTTGACACAAAATCAATACGGACCTCCACTTTTTGCAGACTTTTTCTTCTTCATTACTGGTTTCCATGGTACTCACGTTCTTATTGGAGTAGTCCTCAATATTCTCATTTTTTATAACGTAGTGATGGGTGTTTATCGCCGTACAGGACATTATGAAATGGTAGAAAAAGTAGGATTGTACTGGCACTTTGTAGATTTAGTTTGGGTATTTGTATTTACATTTTTCTATCTTGTATAAACGAAATACTGAACAGACTAAAGTCTATTCTACATATTGCAAGCAGATTAAAGTCTGTTTTACACTATTAACTTTAAAAACATAAAATTATGGCTCACGTAGATTCATCACTTAGTCCAAAAGAACAAAGGTCTAAGAATATCAAAAGAATTTGGATGGTAGCAGGCATTTTAGCTCTTGTTACGGCAATAGAATATGTTATTGCCTTTACTGTTGCACCAAGTTTGTACAGAAATGTAGTATTTATTTTGCTTACACTCGTAAAGGCTGGTTATATTGTAGCCGAGTTTATGCACCTTAAACATGAAGCAAAGTATCTTATTTTTGCTATCATTGCTCCTACTATTTTTATCTGTTGGCTTATTTTGTCAATGCTCATCGAAGGAACAACTATTTTCGGAATTCGCTTTCCAGATTTTGTAATGTAATTCGGTACAACAGACTTCCTAGTCTGTTATGAAGTAATAATGTTTCTTGTAGTTTCTGTTTTTTTTGCAGAACTATGAGAAACATTTTTGTTTTGCAAAAGATTAGGGTTTTGTAATCTGTCGCTCGTGAGGACACGAGCAACGGTTATTGTATTAGCTTTACCATTGCTTGTGTCCTCACGAGCGATATGATAACAAACAAAAAATATTTATGTCAAAGAAAATCCCAGAGCAAAAAAGTTATAAAAACTTAGCAATTTTACTTGTCATTTTAGTTCTTCCAGCCTTGTTTATCATTTTTCTTTGGACAGGTAAAACGCAGCACAAAAAACTTCCAGTAATGTATAGTTTGAGATTGCCAGACTTTGACCCTACTTTTATTGAAGGAACTTTAGGCTGTGAGCCAAATTTTGAAGATTCTACACATACTACAATTCCTTTTTCGCTTACCAATCAATTAGGAAAAACGATGACTCAAGATGATTTGAGAGGAAATATTTATGTTGCCAATTTTATTCTTACTCGTTGTACACAGAATATTTGTCCGAAAATGGCTTCCGAAATGATACGGGTTCAAGAAGCATTCAAAGATGACAAAGATGTAAAAATTGTATCCTATAGTATTGATCCAACCTATGATACGCCAGAAATCTTGAAAGAATATGCTAAAAAATACGATGCCGATAATTCAAAATGGTTTTTCTTGACAGGCTCGGAAGAAGAGATTTTTCAACAAGCAAAATGTAGTTATTTCTTACCTGCTCAAAAAAACGATACGTATGTCAATATCGACCATTCCGAACGTTTTGTTTTGATAGACAAAAAAGGTAGAATTAGAGGATATTACAAAGGAACTGAACTCGTAGATGTAGATAGACTTATTCATGAAATACAAGTTCTTCAATTAGAAGATGAGAAATAGTTTTTTTAATAAGAGGTAATTAATCCTCGTTGACGGTTTAGACCTCAACAACGGTTAAAGTTTAACATTTTAATAAAAACAATACAAAAATGAAAGAAACAACGTATATAGACATTCCACAACAAAATCAACCTTTGCCAGAAACTAATCCAACAATGAAATGGACAATCGGAATTTTGTCTGTTGTCGTTCCTTTATTGGTGGCTGTTTTGCTTTCTCTAAACAATGAGCATAAAATTGATTTTGGTTTTAATACTCGTATTTTACCTCATATTAATGCTGTCTTTAATTCTATTACTTCGCTTTGTTTGATTGCTGGTTTTTTTGCTATAAAAGGTAAAAATATTAAGTTACATAGAGGACTTATGATGACTGCTTTTGTGCTTTCTTCGCTGTTTTTGGTGTCTTATGTAATTTATCATGCGTCTGTTCCTTCTACAAAATTTGGTGGCGAAGGTCTGATTAGAGGATTTTATTTGTTCTTGCTTATCACTCATATTTTACTTTCTATTGTTGTTGTTCCGTTAGTTTTGTGGGCAATTTATTTTGCGTGGACAGGAAGAATTACAAAACATAAAAGAATTGTAAAATGGACATTTCCTATCTGGACGTATGTTGCCATTACAGGAGTTACGGTTTATTTTATGATAAGTCCGTATTATCAGCCTTTGTAGTTGAGTAACATAAAATTCTGTATTTCACAATTTATTCAAAAGGTTTCTTTTACTAATTAGTAAGAGAAATCTTTTTTGTTTGGTATTTTTTGTATATTTCTATCGTTAGCCACAAATTAACCTACTTATCAATACCTTACTCTACTAATTTTGGTTTACTCAAAACAATTTTTGCTCCTTCTGTGTAGCTCTTTCCTTCTAAATATCTTATTCTACACTTATTTAGTTGCACAAAATACTGATTCAGAAAGAGATACAAATGTATTTATTCAAATTTGTAAAGAAGGTAATTTTTCTCTGCAACAGCAAAACACGTCTTGTTTTGAAGATATTCTAGTATCAGAATTAAATGTAGAAAAATATCAAAATAAAATTTGGCTCAAAATCGTAGTTTCTGATACCAGTCAAAAAGTGATTAAGTTTGATAAAAATATAGATTCTATAAAAGTGCATTTTGATAATAAAATGTTTTTGTCAGGTCGCTCAGTTGCACAGTCTGAAAAACATTTATCTATTAGCAGAAATATAAATGTAGTCCGAATTCCTGTTTATAAACAACATTTTTTCGTAGAAATAATTAATAGTAAAAAGTTGCCTATTTCTACCAATATTACTATCCTTACAAACAAAGAGTTCAATCAAAATTATGTAAACAAACGTCAATTAGGCATTCTATTTCACACCTTTTTTCAAGGTATGCTCTGGGTAATTCTCTTATATAATCTTCTTATTTTCTTTGCTACCAAACAGAAAGTATATATAGCTTACTGTATTTATATTTTTGGTTTTTCAATATTCAATGCACAAAATACAGGTTTTCTTGATGATTTCTTTATTCCTGAAATGCCTTATATTTCCGAAGTTTTGCGAGTTATGGCTCTAGGGTTTATTTTCTTTGGATATATCTACTTTGCTATCAAATTTTTGCCTTCTTATACAATAAATAAGTTTTGGGGGAAATTTTTAAAAACCATTTATATTCTAACTTTATGTTGTGTCGTTCTGTCTATCATTTTTTATTATGGTCTGGAAAACGAACGTGTTTATAAAACTATAGCTAGAGTAATTTTTGGTTCGATAATGCTTAGTATGTTTGTTTTCTTTGGCTATTTGGCTCGCAAATATTGGTCAGAACCTTTGATAAAATACTTTTTAATTGGTTCTTTTTGTGTAGTCGGAGGTGCTTTTGTATTTAATATTTTACAAGTTTTTAATGGAATAACTAATAATGCTTATCTCTTTGTACAAACTGGAGGTATTCTAGAAATTCTAATTTTTTCTTTAGGATTGGGATACAGAATGAAACAATTAGAAAAAGAAAACGCCAAAATATTAGAAAATCAGAATAAAGTATTAGAACAAAAAGTAACTCTACGCACAAGAGAAATTACGGTAAAACAAGAAGAAATATTAGTTCAGAATGAAGAATTACACCAACAACAAGAAGAAATTATCTCACAGCGAGATTACATAGAAACCCAAAATCAGCAACTTAAAGTCAGCAACACACAATTTACAGATAGTGTGCGTTACGCCAAAACGATTCAGAAAGCAATTTTGCCAATGAAGCAACGTTTTCAAACTCATTTTGAAGACTCATTTGTGCTTTTCCGTCCTCGTGATATTGTAAGTGGTGATTTTTATTGGATTTATGAAACCAAAGATGAACAGACTGGAGAAGAAACTACTCTTTTAGCTGTCTTGGATTGTACTGGACACGGAGTTCCGGGAGCTTTTATTTCCCTCATTGGTTTTGCTATTCTGAACGAAATTGTGGCAAAAGAAAATATCACTTCTCCTTCCAAAATATTGAAACGACTTGATGAGCGTATTCAAGAATCATTACGACAAAAGCAAAATCAAAATTTAGATGGAATGGACGTAGCAATGTGTTCTATCAAAAAAACTTCTTCTTACAAATTAGTTGATTATGAGATAAAGTTTTCAGGTGCAAAACGTCCCTTGTATTTTCTAAAGAATAATAAACTAGAAGAAATAAAGGGAAGTAAATTTTCTATTGGAGGGTTTACAAGAAAGAAGTTGAATAAAGAGTATGAGTTTGAAGAACAAACTATTATTCTGTCAAGAAATGATACAATTTATATTACAACAGACGGTTTTGCAGACCAGCACGGAGCAGACAAACGAAAAATTGGTTCTACAAAATTAAAAAATTGCTTTGAAGAATTTCAAGAATTTCCACTTGCAGAACAACGAAAAAAGTTAGAACAAATACTGGATTTGCATCAAGGAAAGCAAAAACAGCGTGATGATATTACAATTTTAGGTTTAAAACTTTAGCTTGACTTGCAATAAATTAAAAATTGTATTTTCTCAAAATATTTGTATCTTCAATCTAATAAAACACACTCACAGTAGAAAAACAATTTTATTTTGTCAATATCTATTTTTGCAAAACGACTTTTGAGCGTTTTGTTTATCTACATTCTTTGTAATAGCTTTTTTTTACATTCTATCCTTGCACAAAATACAGTTGCAGATTTAGATGCTGATTTTTCTATTGAAATTTGTGATGAAAAGAGTAGTGATATAAATAAATTAGAAAACTCTTGTTTCAAGAAAATTTCGTTATTTAAATTAAACAGTCAAAGGTATAAAGACAGAATTTGCCTCAAAATTACTGTTATAGATTCAAACAAAAAATTCATTGATTTTGATAAAAATATAGATTCCATTAAGGTTTATGCTAACAATGAATTATTTTTAACTGGAAGTTTGGTTTCGAGATCAAAGAAGCAACTTCAATTAAGTGTCGATATTAGTGCTATCGAAATTCCTGTTTATAATCAACCTTTTTATATAGAATTGATAAGCAGTCAACAGATTCCTATTTCTGCAAATTTAGAGGTTCTGACAGCAGATAAATTCAATCAAATTTATGTAGAAAAACGTCAGAATGCAGTCCAATTTCAAATATTTTTTCAAGGAATGATGTGGATTATTCTCTTCTACAATCTATTTTTGTTCTTCACCAGTAGAGAAAAAGTATATTTAGCTTATACCATTTATATCTTTGGCTTTTCTTGTTTTTCGCTTCAAAATTCAGGTCTTTTAGTAGATTATTTTGCTGCTGAAAATCCTTATTATTCGCTTCTTTTCAGAATGGGCGCGCTGGCGACTATTGCTATCGGATTTTCTGCCTTTATTCTTACTTTCCTCCCTCAAAATACTATTAATAGTTTTTGGAAACGCTTTTTTTATATTCTGATGGTGTTTTCTTTTGCTATGTTGATTCCTTACATTATTATCAACTATGGCTTTGAAAATAGCTTTTTATATAGTCTTATTTCTAAAGTAGTTCACGGAATTGTGATGCTTTTTATTTTAGTTTTTATAGGTTATTTAGCTCGCAAATCGTGGTCGGATATGCTCGTAAAGTATTTTTTAGCAGGTTCGTTTATCGTAGTTGCAGCTGCTTCTCTCTCTAATATTTTGAAAGCTGCATTTGGCGATTCTCTGGGAGATGTTTATTTGATTCCACAAATAGGAATTATCTTAGAAATTCTTTTGTTTTCTTTAGGATTAGGTTATAGAATGAGAAATCTAGAAAAAGAAAATGCCAAAATATTAGAGAATCAGAATAAACTATTAGAGCATAGAGTATTGGAACGAACAAAAGAAATTTCACTAAAACAGGAAGAAATTTTGGTTCAGAATGAGGAGTTACAACAGCAACAAGAAGAAATTATTTCGCAGCGTGATTATATTGGAAAGCAAAACACACAGCTAAAAACAGCCAATACACAATTTACTGATAGCGTTCGTTATGCAAAAACAATTCAGAAAGCAATTTTGCCAATGAAGCAGCGTGTTCAAACTCATTTTGAAGATTCGTTTGTGCTTTTTCGTCCTCGTGATATTGTAAGTGGTGATTTTTATTGGATTTATGAAACGGAAGATTTAGTTACAAAAGAAGAAATTATTTTAGTTGCCGTTTTGGATTGTACAGGACACGGAGTACCAGGAGCGTTTATTTCTTTGATTGGTTACGCCATTCTCAATGAAATTGTATCGAAAAGAATTGACTACAAAACCTGCTCAATTATTACAACGATTAGATGAACGTTTGCAGGAGGCTCTTCGTCAAAAGCAAAGCAATAACATGGACGGAATGGATGTAGCTTTGTGTAGTATCAAAAAGGTAGATACGATTCATCATTCTACTGGAAAAAAGCAGTTTCAAGTTACTTTTGCAGGTGCTAAACGTCCACTTTATTGCATCAAAGATGATGTTTTTGAGGAAATAAAAGGCAATAGAATGTCTGTTGGAGGCATCACAAAGAAGAAAGAGAGAAGTGATTTAGAATTTACAGAACAAAAAATTATTCTTTCGAAGGGAGATAATATTTACCTTACCACTGATGGCTTTGCAGACCAGAATGGAAGTAATCAACAAAAAGTAGGTTCGAAAAAAACTCAAAGAATTATTAGAAGAGTTTCATTTACTTCCTTTTGCAGAACAGAAGAAGAAATTAGAAGACTTTTTAGACATTCATCAAGGCAAACAAAAACAGCGAGATGACGTTACTATAATGGGTCTGGAACTCTAACTTTTTTGAAAATCAAGAATTCGAAGTTTTAATTTTTACTTTTCTTTATTTTCTGTTAATCTGACCCTTAAAAATATACTTTTAGCAAACCATTTTTTTATTTTGCCTAAATCAACTTTTACAAAACCATTTTTTAGTGTTTTGTTACTTTTTTTATTTTTCAATTTTTATTTTCTGACTTCTGTCTTTGCACAGAATAAAACAGCAGACATAGATTTTTCTTTGCAATTATGTGAAGACAATACTGTCTTTTCTATCGAAAAATTGGAAGAGTTAGGTAATAATTGTTTTAAAAAAATTTCTTTGCAAGAATTAAACGAAAAAAAATACGAGAAAAAGATTTGGTTAAAAGTAACGGTAAATAATCGTAGCAAAAAGCACCTCAATTTTGACGATAATATAGATTCTATAAAAGTACATCACGAAGGCAAAACGTTTCTGTCTGGATATTCGGTAGCTCGTTCTGAAAAAGAATTGCCTTATAGCATTAATATTAGTGTTGTCAATATACCTGTTTATCAAAAGCCGTTTTATGTAGAAATTACGAGCAGTCGCAACTATCCTATTTCTACCGATTTGGAGGTATTAATGGATACCGAATTTTACTTCAAGTACATAGAAGGACGTGTAAAAGGAATTTATTTTCAACTCATTTTTCAAGGAATGATGTGGATAATTCTGCTCTACAATTTCTTTTTATATTTATCTACAAAGGAAAGAGTATATTTATCGTATTCTATTTATATTTTCGGTTTTTCTGTGTTTTCGCTCCAAAATTCTGGTCTTTTAGTAGATTTTTTTCTTTACGATAATCCTGAATGGTCGCTTCTTTTCAGAATGGTTTCACTTGCTATTATTTCGGTTTCTTTGCCTGCTTTTATTCTCACTTTTCTACCCAAACGTTCTGTAAATAATTTCTGGCGATATTCTCTTTATGGGATAATGATTTATTCGGTGCTGGTGCTTATTCCTTATCTTATTATCAATTACGGTTTTGGAAATAGTTTTTTGTACAATGCTATTTCGAAAGTTTCCTTTTCTGTTGTCCTGCTTTTTGTGCTTATTTTTATGGGTTATTTAATACTCAATAAATGGTCGGGTGTACTGGTAAAGTACTTTTTGGTAGGTTCTTTTATGGTAATTGGTGTAGCTTTTTATGCCAATACGATAAAGGTAATTTATGGAGATCAAATTGGTAATGTCTATGTGTATGTACAGGTAGGAGTAATTTTGGAAATTCTGATTTTCTCGTTAGGATTAGGACAAAGAATGAATAAATTGGAGCGAAAAAATGCTAAAATATTAAGAGATCAGAATAAGATTTTAGAGAAAAAGGTAAACGAACGAACGCAGGAAGTTACCCTTCAAAAAGATTATATAAACAGTCAGAACGAGCAACTAAAATTATCCAATACTCAATTTACAGATAGCGTTCGATATGCCCAAACGATACAAGAAGCCATTTTGCCTTTTGGAAAAAGATTAACGAGTAATTTTGATGAGTATTTTGTATTTTTCCGTCCTCGTGATATTGTAAGTGGCGATTTTTATTGGATTTATGAAACGAAAGATAGTCTTACAAATGAAGATATAGTTTTGATTGCTGTCTTGGATTGTACAGGTCATGGAGTTCCGGGAGCTTTTATTTCAATTATTGGTTTTGCTCTTCTGAATGAAATTGTTTCAAAAGATAATATATCAAATCCAGGAAAAATATTAAAACGATTAGATGAGCGTTTGCAGGAATCTCTTAAACAAGACCGTAGCAATAATATGGACGGAATGGATGCAGCTTTGTGTGCTATCAAGAAAATACCGAAGGCTAATCCAGCAGATATTCAACAGTTTGATGTTACTTTTTCGGGTGCAAAAAGACCGTGTTATTATATTAAAGACGGAACAATTGATGAGCTAAAAGGAAATAGAATGTCAGTTGGAGGAATTACAAAAAAGAAGCTACGAGTAGGAGTAGAATTTGAAGAAGAAAAAATTATTCTTTCATCGGGAGATAAAATATATCTTACTTCAGACGGTTTTGCAGACCAGAACGGAATCAGTAAGAAAAAAATAGGAACTAAGAGAATGGTAAGAGCCTTTGATAAGTTTCAACATTTCCCTCTTTCAGAACAAAAGATACAATTAGAAGGGTTTTTGAATAATCATCAGCAGGAACAAAAACAGCGTGATGATATTACCATTTTGGGAGTAAAATTATAGCAGAATCTTTATGAAAGATTCAAAAAAAATAAAATGTTACTCTTCCTTTACCGATTTAAAAAAATCCACTTTAGAAAAATAACATTTATATAAAAAATTTCTAGTATCACTTATGATTTACAGAAACTTTGATAGGTTGGTTGCTTTTACTGTTCTATGAAATCTATTAAATATTGAACAATCTCTAGAGGAATATCTTCTCTTATATAATGTCCTGCTTTTTCTTCGCTTATGATATCGTGAATCTGTCCCTGCGCTCCATTAAATTCCATAAATTGCGCTCTCCCATCATCAGTCGATGAATTATTGTTTTCTGATAGTACAAAAACAGTCATGAAAGGCTTATTTAGGATTTTAAATCTTCTCAAAACCTCTTGATTTTCTATTGCTTCTGTATCAGTTGGATCAAAAGGAACTTCGTAAGGCAACTGTCTTGGAGCAGCCGTATATTCATTGGAAGGATAAGGCGCATCATACGCTCTTTCTTCTTCAGGAGAAAGTGAAACACGAGTTGCTCGTTGCATTACCTGACTAAAATTTTCTACATTTTGAGAAATAATATCTCGCCAAACAGAAAAAGAACGCTCGTCGCCGATATATCCGTCTGGAAGAGCTGTATTAGAAGCGAAAATTCTATCAAAACGTTCTTGTTCGTACAAAGCAACACGAAGACTAATGAGTCCACCCCAATCTTGACAATGAAGAGTAATGTTTTTCAAATCTAGTTTTTGTATGAAAGTAGTTGTCCACTTTACATGATTGTCGTAGGTATGAGCCGAACGATTAATAGGTTTATCGCTTTTTCCAAAACCGATTAAATCAGGAGCAATTACTCGGTAACCCTTCTCTATCAATATAGGAACTAATTTTCTGACCAAATACGACCACGCTGGATTTCCGTGCATCAGCAAAACTACTTTTCCGTTTGCACTTCCTTCATCTATATAATGCATCATCAAAGGTGCTTCTTCTCCTACATCTACATAATTTGCTTTGAAAGGGCAATCCTGTAAATTCTCAAATTGTTCGATAGGAGTGCGTAAAATATCTCCAAAATTAGGGTCAGTTGCTACAACTCCACTTTTAGCTTCTATTTCAATAGCGTTTTCTAATTCTTCCTCTTTTTCGCTATCACTACATGAGAAGAACACAAATAAGAATACGAGCCAATAATATTTCATAACTAATTTGGTTTTAAAATTAATAAATTAAAAAAAAATGGTTTAGTTTTTCACAAGTTTTATTCTCTTTTTATGACTTTAAAAACTACATCTCCTTTTTCAGTTTGTAGCCTAATAAAATACAATCCTGCTTGATAATTTTTTAGAGAAATATAATTTTGATTTTCTTGTAAAACAGTAGTCTGTATTACTTTCCCAGTCGCTGTATAAATTTGATAATTTCCTTTTAGAGAAATTGAGTTTACCAACATCAAATCCGAAGTAGTTGGATTTGGAAAAAGTTGAAAATTATTTTTTAGAAAATAATCGTTCGTAGAAGTAATTTCATCGTCGTCTTCGTTGTCTTGCTCACTATTAAAATCATAGACCATCAAATCTCTAGCTCTCAAAGCAAGTGCATATCCATCAAAAGAACCTTTATTCTGTCCTGTCAAACTAGATTCTGTCATTCCACCTACATACAAAATAGAATCTTGTAGATACATATAACCACGTTCTTCTTTAGCTGTTCCGAATTGAGTCTTTTCCAATAAATTCAAATTTTTATCAAATTTTTGTATAAAAACATCTCCCGAGAAACCAGAATTATCTTTATTCTGACCTGCATAATCTCCATAAGTATAACCAATAGCATACAGATTTCCTTCTTCGTCAATATCTAATTTTCTAAATTGATCCGACTTTTCTGTTCCTATTTGTTTAAAAACAGGATTAGTAAGTGAGGGCGAAAATTTTACTACAAACGCATCTCCGTTTCCTTTGTGTGTACCTTGCAGATTGCCTGTTGTATAACCAGCAGCGTAAATGTTTCCGTCTTTGTCGATTACATTATCCAAAACCCAATCAGCTTGTTGTCCATTGCTTTTTATAGTTGCTGTATGAGTACGTGTAGGCTGATTGGCATTCAGATTTTCATACAAACTAACAAAACTATCCGAACCTCCATTTGTCATGTACCAACCAGCAGCAATTAGCTTTCCCTCTCCTGCATTCTGTCCTTTTAGATACGATAAACCTCCCCACGCTTCCGATACAAAAACAGGATTAGCAGAAGGTGGTTCTATCACTCTCCAAATAGTATTCAATGTTTCGGTGCTATGTTTGGCTACCAAATACGAATCGTCTGTTCCCTGAACACCTGCTGGACTGCCTTGTCCTGAAACATACAAACTTCCCTCTCCATCTAAAACTACATTTCCATATCCATCAAGACCTGCATTTCCAAACTGATCGGTATCTACAATTTGTCCTGTTTCTAAGTTCAGTTTTAGTATAATTCCGTCCCAACGTCCTTTATTTGTAAAACCTACCAGATTTCCGAGCGTTCTTCCTACAGCATACAGAAAAGTATCATCAGCAACGGCATCAAAAATAAGTGTTCCGTTTTTGGTTTCTAGACTTGTTGTCCAAATTCTTTCTCCTTTTGTATTTATTTTGGCTACAAAAATCTTATTTTCAGAAATTCCTCTTCCATCTATATCTCCATCTGTATTTCCAAAAAGATAAGTATTCCTATTTTTATCTGCCGTAATTCCTCCTATAATTTCTTTTCCTGTTGTTCCTAACTGAATAATTCCTTTTTCAAAAGTAGCAATAGAAGAAACAGGCGTAGCAAATTTGAATTGTGTGGTGTTCTCCAAACTCAAGCTTTTATCTTGATTACATAAAACAGTAGGATTTCTCGGAGGTCTTCCACTAACACTTTCTCCCAAATCATCACACGCATAGATAAAAGCTATCAAATCAATAGTAGAATTTTTGGTATAAAATAAATAGTGTCCTTGCGTTTTTACTCCATCGGCTATTGTTGCATAAATCAATTTATAATCTTCTTTTTTGCCTACTAATTGAATATGTCCATAATTAAAATCTATATTTTGGATAACAGCATAGTCATTATCAATTCCATCGCTTCCTTTAGAAAAAAATGGAACTTCAATTTCACTTATTCCTAAAATAATTCTATCTCCTTTTGCACCTGAATAGGCTTCTTCCAAATCCAAATTATTACCACCACGAACAAGTTTTACTTTATCACTTCCTGGATACTGTTCCGACGGATTGACAGGCATAAATGTATTGTAACCATTGGTTTCTCCTTCCATATAATCGGTATCTAAAATAGTATATTCCAAATCGTTGAAAGGCGTTCCCGAACCGAAAGTAATTCCATTTGAGATATTTACGAAAGGAATCAAATCAACAGATTCTTTAGGCATTTTGGGAAATTCTTTGGCAGCTTGTAAAAGTTCTTGCGTAGTTTGAGCAGAGGAATAGCTGCAAAAAAATGGACTAAAAACGCAAAAAATGAGAAGGGTATAAAATAAGTTTGTCATGTATCTAAAAATTTAATTGTGAGTAATTAAATTCTTTGATACAATGAAAAGTGAAAGGTTTAATTAGAAACTAGAAAAGGTAAAACTATTTAGCGATAGTATTGCTTTTAATAATTTTAATTATGAAGAAAAGCCACGAAATTACTCTAAACTAAAAGTACATTTCAACTCATTTTTCTGTATTTTTGTCCAATTACTAAAAACGAGAAAACACTACAAACCCCATTTTTTATGAACGTACTAATTATTGGTTCTGGAGGAAGAGAACACGCCTTTGCATGGAAAATCGAACAAAGCCCAATCTGTGATAACCTTTATATCGCAACTGGAAACGCAGGAACAGCACGAGTAGGAACAAATGTAAACATAAAACCTACTGATTTTGAGCGTTTGACCACTTTTTGTAGAGAAAGCAATATCGATTTGGTTTTGGTAGGAAGCGAAGAACCGTTAGTAAAAGGAATTGTAGATCACTTCAAAAATAGTGACACGGTAAGGAATGTTCGCATCATTGGAGCAGATATTCGTGGCGCACAATTAGAAGGAAGTAAAGATTTTGCAAAGAAATTTATGGAGAAAAATAATATCTTGACAGCAAAATCAGAAACATTTACAAAAGATTCTATTCAATCAGCAAAAGAATATATAGAAACTTTACCACTTCCTGTAGTCTTGAAAGCAGACGGACTTGCAGCAGGAAAAGGCGTTGTGATTGCACAAACAAAAGAAGAAGCTACAAAAACACTCAACGAAATGCTTTTGGAGGAAAAATTTGGCGAAGCAAGTCGAAAAAGTAGTCATTGAAGAATTTTTAGATGGAATAGAAGTTTCGTTATTTGTTCTGACAGATGGAAAAGATTATGTTTTGTTGCCAGAAGCTAAAGATTACAAACAGATTGGAGAAGGAAATACAGGACTAAACACAGGAGGAATGGGAGCAGTTTCGCCAGTTCCGTTTGTTACTGAAGAGTTTATGAAAAATGCAGAAGAAAAAATTATTAAGCCAACTTTAAAAGGATTGCAAGATGAAAATATTGATTATTGTGGTTTTATTTTTATTGGATTAATGGTAGTTGGAGATAAGTCGTATGTGTTGGAATACAATGTTAGAATGGGCGATCCAGAAACAGAAGTCGTTTTGCCACGTATAGAATCAGACTTTTTAGCTCTTTTAGATGCCACTTCAAAAAAAGAATTGGGAAATCATTCGCTCAAAATTTCTAAAAAAGCAGCGACTACAATTGTACTCGTTTCGGGTGGTTATCCAGAAGATTACGAAACTAGAAAAGTCATAAAAGGACATGGAAATCTTCCGAAAAACGTAATTGCTTTTCATTCAGGAACAATTGACGACGAAAGCCGAACACTAACAAATGGAGGACGAGTAATGGCACTCACAGCACTTGCCGATACAGCAGAAGAAGCACTTGCAGAATCAAATTTTGCAGCCGAACAAGTTACTTTTGAAGGAAAATATTATCGAAAAGATATTGGAAAGGATTTATTGTAGAATAAGATTATAGAAAGTCGTTGTTTTTATAAATAACGGCTTTTTATTTTTTAAAAGATTAAATACACATTTTAAGAACTGAAATATGTATTTTGCAGAAGAAGGAAAAATAATACAACAATTACTTATTCAATTTAACTTTTACACTATTTTTTATGAAACAAATTCTCTTTCTCGTCTTCGTTTTCTTTGCGCTTAGTTTTTTTTCTTTTTCAAGTTTTGCTCAAGATGTTGATGCTACTACTAATGAAAAATCAAATCAAGTTTATTCTGACTTTAATTTAGGAGCAGGAATTTATACTAATGGTTTTGCTGGAGCGATTGCTTATTCTCGTTTGCATCCGATTGCTTTCAAAAAGCGTTTTTATATCGGTTATGGCGTTCGTTTTACTTCTTATTTTGGCAGAAATGGAGATTTCGTAACTGCTCCTGCTGATGTTTCGGAAGGTAATTTCTTCAAACCTCAAAACGAGGAAAAATTAGATACTTTATTTATGCCGACTGCTCAAACTAATTCTTTGAATGCTGCAATCTTTTTGATGTATAAATTCTCTGACAAATTTAGTTTAGGATTTAATATTGATGCCATTGGTTTTAGTTTTGGAAAAGACCAAACAAGTACTTTTTCTTCTTTTAGCGAAGACATTTCCGAAACAACTTCAAATGCTTCGGTTACAAATTTTAATGTTCTGCTGACAGGAGATTATGATATTGGAAGTTTGAATTCTGAAATCTATGCTCATTATGATGCAAGTGAAAAAATTGCTATTCGTGCAGGTATTAATTTTATCTTTTCAGAATATACCACAGACCAAAAATTTGCTTTTGATAATGACCGTTTTCGCCAAAAAAGTTTGGGTCTAATGTTAGGAATTGCTTACAAACTGTGATTGTTTTTTGTAGCGTGGACTTTAGTCTGCGAATTTCTGTAGCGTGGACTTTAGTCTGCGAATTTCTGTAGCGTGGACTTTAGTCTGCGAATTTCTGTAGCGTGGACTTTAGTCTGCGAATTTCTGTAACGTGGACTTTAGTCTGCGAGTTTCTGTAGCGTGGACTTTAGTCTGCGAGTTTCTGTAGCGTAGACTTTAGTCTGCGAAATGTATAGGTTCAAAAAAACAGAAAATTCAAACAACGAATTTTTTGTTTTTTTCGAGTTAGTGCTAGTAAGCTGTTACTTTTTAAGTTTGAAAATAACAGGTATGGTTACTTTAGACTCTATAAATTCTCCCTTCTTTACTTCAGGATGCCACCTTTTACTTTCTTTTACTAATCGGATAGCTTCTAACGACTAAGATAACTTTGCTAGAAAGAAAATTCACGCTGTTTTTTTTGATTTAATAAAATTATAAGGCTACAAAAATACAGATAAAAATTTATGTTCTTCCAAAATTTTAATAAATTGTTGTGTGTTCAATTACCCAAAACTGAACACACAATTTATTTTATTTTTCCTAACTTTGTACATTAATCAAAATAGAAAATTATAGTACTTAGAATACTCAGAATAAAGAAAAAATAAAGAAAAATGGGAAGAAGAAAAAATAAAAACCGAATTATAGAAAACGTAATTATTCTTGATGCTGGTGCAGAAGGAAAATGTATTGCCAGACCCGTAGAAGCCGATGGAAGAGTAGTTTTCGTAACAGGCGTTGTACCAAAAGACGTAGTAGATTTACGAATTACAAAGCAAAGAAAAAGTTATTGGGAAGGAACAGTCGTAAAATTTCATTCTTATTCCGACGAACGAGTAGAACCTTTTTGCATTCATTTTGGCGTTTGTGGAGGTTGTAAATGGCAACATTTGAGCTATGAAAGACAACTTTTTTACAAACAAAAACAAGTAAAAGATAATTTAGAACGATTAGCAAAAATAGAATTACCAGCTATTAATCCTATTGTAGCATCAGAGAATACTAGATTTTACAGAAACAAACTAGAATTTACATTTTCTTCTCGTCGTTGGCTTACCAGCGAGCAAATAGCAACAGGAGAGGATTTTGATAATCGTGCTTTGGGTTTTCATATTCCAGGGCGTTATGACAAACTTGTAGATTTGAAGGAATGTTACTTGCAAGCCGAACCCTCAAATACAATTCGTTTGGCTGTCAATAAATATACGAAAGAACATAATTTATCGTATCATAATGTAATGGCTTTTGAAGGACTTTTGAGAAATTTGATGATTCGAAATTCTCAAACGACAAGCGATTTGATGGTTATGTTGCAGGTTACAGAATTTAATGAGGAAGTAGAAAAATTAATGCAATTTATAAATACTTCTTTTCCAGAAATTACTTCTTTGCAGTACGTTGTCAATACCAAAAGGAACGATACGTTTCAAGATTTGGACATTATTTGTTTTGATGGAAAAGATTACATTACCGAAACGATGGAAGGCTTAGAATTTAGAGTTCAAGCAAAATCATTCTATCAAACTAACTCTATTCAAGCCTATAATTTATATAAAATTACTAGAGATTTTGCTGGGCTTACAGGAAATGAAGTGGTTTATGACCTTTATACAGGAACAGGAACGATAGCTAATTTTGTAGCCAAACAAGCCAAGCAAGTAATTGGAGTAGAATATATTGAGCCAGCCATTGAAGATGCAAAAATCAATTCAAAACTAAACGGAATTGAAAACACTCTTTTTTATGCAGGTGATATGAAAGATATTTTGAATGAGGAGTTTTTAGAGAAACATGCTCGTCCAGATGTAATTATTACAGACCCACCACGAGTAGGAATGCACCCAGACGTGATTGCTATGCTTTTGAGAATATCGGCAAAACGCATTGTTTATGTAAGTTGTAATCCAGCTACACAAGCACGAGATTTACAGCTTTTAGATGAAAAATATGCTGTAAAAGCGATTCAGCCTGTTCAATATGTTTCCACAAACGCATCATGTGGAAAATGTGGTTTTGTTGGAATTGAGGTAATTTGAAAAGTTTTATTTTCTACTCTTTTTTCGTGATTTTTCTGTATATTTATGAAACAAATTTTTAAATAAATTATGATATGAAAAATATAAAATCTTTAACACTTGATTTTCCTTCTGATGTTTTATTAATTTTAGATAGTTCTGAAAATGAAATAAAAGAACAAATTAGAATTTCCTTTGCTATTCGTCTTTATCAAACGGAAAAAATAAGTATTGGTAAAGCTGCACAAGTAGCAGGTATGTCTAGATTGAAATTTGAAACTTTGCTTTCTGAAAATCATATTCCTATTTCTCTTTTGTCTATAGAAGAGGTTTTAAATGATGCTGAAAAACTAAAAAGATGAATAGAGAAGTTGTAATAGCAGATTCGGGAGTTATATTTTCCCTAGCTGTATTGGAAAAAATATACTTATTGAATGAATTATTTGATACTATAAAAATACCTTTAGCAGTTTGGAACGAAATTACACTTGATGAAAATGCAATTTATTATAATGAGATAGTTTCATTTTTTTTTACTAAAAAACAAGCTATTACTTGGGTAAATGAATTAGAGTCTGTTATTGATTATGGAGAATCTGAAGCAATTACTTTGTACAAAGAGATTGAAGCTGATTATTTGTTAATCGATGATAGAAAAGCAAGATTAATAGCAGAGAGTTTAAATGTTAATTGTATTGGTACAATTGGTTTGTTAGTTTCTGCAAAACAAGAAGGATTGATTTTTGAATTGAAGCCTTATTTTATAAAATTATTGCAAAACCAAAGATATTATTCACTGAATTTATTGAACAAAGTATTAAGAGAAAATAATGAAGAAATAATTTATTAATTCTTAAAAAAAACTATGGCAAGAGATAAAAAACAAAAAAAAATAATCCCAACAAATGGAGGAATGGTTTTTTCCACCAATCCAGATTTTGAGTTTCAAGAACAAGAAGAAATTGAAACGCTTCCCAATGAAGAACAACGACTAAAAGTAAGCCTAGACCGTAAAAGACGAAAAGGAAAAACAGTTGTTTTGATAGAAAATTTTGAAGGAAAAAAAGAAGATTTGGAAGAATTAGCCAAACAACTCAAAAATCATTGTGGCGTGGGTGGTTCTGCAAAAGATGGAGAAATAATCATTCAAGGCGAACTATTAGACAAAGTTAAATCTTTTCTTAAAGAAAAAGGATTTAAAAATTAATTTAAACTATTGACAAGGTCTGATTACAGACCATTGTCAAAGTTTTTTAAAGACGTTGCTAATGGTCGGTAATCCGACCTTAGCAAGCGTTGATTATGAATCTATTTAGATAAAATTCTATATAATTCATTATTTAGATAATAATATTTACCATCAACTTCTTTCCTTTCCAAGACTTGCAAATCTGATAAATCATTTAGGTATTTTCTTGCTGTATTTTCAGAATAAATTCTCGCATCTACTAAATGAGAAACTTTAATAAAAGGTTGTGTAAACAGAAATTCGATAAGTTTTTCTACATCTTTAAATTTTTTCTTTTTACTGATATATTCAACGATCGACGTTTTAGCCGAAACAATATCATTCACTTTATAAAAGGTATCATTTGAAGTATATTCTATTGCTCGTAGCATAAAAAGTATCCAGTTTTTCCAACTTCCTCGCTGTGAAACTCCCATTATTCCTTCATAATAATCGTTTTTATGTGCAAGAATATATTTACTCAAAAACAATATTGGAAAATCTAGTAACCCTTTATTTGTTAGATAATGAATATTAAAAATTCGTCCTGTTCTACCATTTCCATCAGCAAATGGATGAATTGCTTCAAATTGAAAATGAGCAATAGCCATTTTTAGTAAATGGTCTATGTTATATTTTTGGTCATCATTAACAAAATCAATTAGATTTTCTAACTTTTGTTCAATTATTTTTTCTCCACGAGGAGGCGTATAAATTACCTGTCCAGCATTAAGGTCTGTTCCACCTTGTCGAATTACTGTAGCTACAAAGGGTGGTCTTATGCGAGTCGTAGTCTGTTTTATTTGTTGATATACTTGAATGAAATAGTCTTTTGTAAATGATTTTTCTTTTTGCAAATAGTTATAACCAGACCATAAAGCTTCTCTATATCTCAACACTTCTTTAGATGATGATGATATTTCTGCTGCATCATTTTTTTCACTGTATGCTTTATATAATTCGTCATCAGTAGTAAAAATATTTTCAATCGCTGTAGAAGTTTTTGCTTCTTGCAAACTTATCGTATTAATGAGCAATCCTTGATTAGGAATAACGGCACTTCTTCCGTGAAGTCTTGCTAGAGCAGCTTTAGCATTTCCTAGTTTTTCAATAATTTCGATAGTTTTATAAATCTCCTCTTTTATTGGTAAAGTTGGTAAATCATTCCAAGGAATATTTCTATCTGGATTTATAGAATAAAGTGATTCTGGCATTAAAATAATTGATTTTTACTGTTTGGTAAAATAATTACCTTAAAGTTACGGCTTTTTTGGTAGCAAACATTAAAAAAGCCGTTTTTTAATGTTTACTCAATATTTGACCTTAAAACTAATATAAAAAAGACATACAAACATTAAAAAAGCCATTTTTTAATGTTTGCTCAATATCTGACCTTAAAACTAAAGTCTAAAAAGTAGTCAAACAGTAAAATAACAATTTTTTTAAACAAAAAAACCTATAAGGATTTCAGAATCCTTATAGGTTTGAAAAAAAATTACATCAAATTATAATCGTAATTCGTAATTGACAATTCGTAATTAATTATTTATATATCAAACTTAATTCCTTGAGCTAAAGGAAGTTCTGTTCCATAATTAATTGTATTTGTCTGACGACGCATATATACTTTCCACGCATCAGAACCCGATTCACGTCCTCCACCAGTATCTTTTTCTCCTCCAAAAGCTCCACCAATTTCTGCCCCAGAAGTTCCGATATTTACATTTGCAATTCCACAATCAGAACCCCAATGTGCCAAAAATCCTTCTGCTTCCAACATATTTTTGGTAAAGATAGAAGAAGATAATCCCTGACGAACATCGTTTTGCATAGCAATTGCGTTTTCTACTTCTCCAGAATATTTCAATAAATATAAAATAGGAGCGAAAGTTTCTTCCTGAACCATTTTGTACTCATTTTTTGCTTCTACGATAGCAGGTTTTACATACGTTCCAGAAGAATACTTTTCGCCTTCCAAAACTTCTCCACCACAGATAAGTTTTCCACCTTCTGCTTGTACTTCTTTCAATGCTTTTTCAAAACCTTTAACCGAATCTTTGTCGATAAGAGGCCCTACTAAAGTGTCTTTATCTAATGGATTTCCGATAGGAAGTTTTGCATACGCATTAACCAAACGCTCTTTGATTGTATCATAAACCGAATCGTGAAGAATCAAACGACGAGTAGAGGTACAACGCTGTCCACACGTTCCGACCGAACCAAAAATAATAGCACGAATTGCCATTTCTAAATCAGCTTCTGGAGTAACAATAATTGCATTATTTCCACCTAACTCTAGTAAAGAACGACCCAAACGCTGACCAACTGCTGCGCCAACTGATTTACCCATACGAGTAGAACCTGTTGCCGAAACCAAAGGCAAACGCTCGTCTTCTGCCATTGCCTTTCCGATAGTTGCATCGCCAATAATTACAGAGAAAATTCCTTCTGGAACATCATTATTTTTCAAAACATCTGTAATGATATTCTGACAAGCAAGAGCCGTAAATGGAGTTTTTTCTGATGGTTTCCAAACTGAAGCATCGCCACAAGTAGCTGCCAACATTGAATTCCAAGCCCAAACAGCAACAGGAAAATTAAATGCTGAAATAATTCCTACAACTCCCAAAGGGTGATATTGGTCATACATACGGTGTTTTGGTCTTTCAGAGTGCATCGTAAAGCCGTGAAGTTGGCGAGAAAGTCCAACAGCAAAATCACAAATATCAATCATTTCTTGAACTTCGCCTAAGCCTTCTTGATAGATTTTTCCCATTTCATAACTTACCAGTTTGCCCAAATTATCTTTGTGCTTACGAAGAGCTTCTCCTATCTGACGAACTACTTCTCCACGAGCAGGAGCAGGAAGAGTACGCCATTTCTGAAATCCTTTTTGTGCCGTTTTTACTACGGTATCATAATCTTCTTTTGTAGCCATTTCAACGGTAGCGATAAGTTTTCCGTCAGCAGGAGAGTAAATTTTTCTTGTTTCTCTGTTTTGTCCTGTACTTGCCCATTTTGTACCTGTTGAGTAACAAGCGTTGTGTTCTTTTATTCCTAATTCGTTCAATACATTTTGTATTGCCGAATTGGTTTTATTATTTTCTGTCATTGTCGCCATAGTGTTTGTCTATTGGTTTTAATTGTTGAGTAATTTTGATTTACTACAAAGAAACAAAAACCATTTTTGATTTAGAAATTTGATAAGCAACTTTGAAGGTATAACTTCTCATTTTGAAACATTCATTGCTAATTAAATCAACAAAAACGTGCTTTCTTAGCAAAAATTTAGTAAATTTGTATAGTCAAACTTTTAAAATAACTCTTTTATAAATGAATGTATTAAGTCTATTTGATGGAATTTCGTGTGCTAGAATTGCACTAGAAAAAGCAGGAATTGAAGTAAGCAATTACTACGCTTCTGAAATAGATAAATATGCCATACAAGTAGCAAAACACAATTATCCTACTACAACTCATTTAGGAGATATTCGAAATATTGATGTTTTCAAGTTACCTAAAATAGATTTATTAATTGGTGGAAGTCCGTGTCAAGATTTGAGTCAAGCACAAAAAGGAGTAGGACTTCAAGGCGAAAAATCATCTTTATTTTATGAATATATTAGACTTTTAAAAGAACTAAAACCTACTTATTTTTTGCTTGAAAATGTGAAAAACAAGTGGGGAAATTTGATGAGTGAATATGTAGGAACTGATTATGTAGAGGTTAATTCGGGTTTGTTTTCTGCTCAATCTCGCCCTAGATTTTATTGGACAAATATTGATTTTGATAATTTTCCAACAGAAATAACTCCTTTAGCTATAAAGGATATTTTAGAAAAAAACGCAGATGAAAAGTATTTTTTTGATAGAACAGAAATAAATAATTTTATTAGTGAAAGCTCTAAAAATGATAACTCTTCAAAAGATGGACTGATGAAAGTATTTGATTTACCGAAAGAAGTTTGGAACGACCACGAAAGACAACGAAGAGTTTTTTCTATTGAAGGAAAATCGCCTACCGTTCTAGCAAGAGCAGACACGACCAAAATTTTGATTGATAATAAAATTAGAAAACTAACTCCTTTAGAATGCGAAAGATTACAAGGTGTTCCAGATAATTATACTTCAATTTGTAGTGATGCACAACGTTATAAAATGGTTGGAAATGGTTTTACAGTACATGTAATCGAGCATTTTTTGAAAGGAATTAACAAAGAACCTATTGAAATTACTACAAATACAAAGGTTATAGAAAAGGAAACTACTAAAAAGTTAGAACCAATAGAGAAAGTAGAACAACTAAAACTATTTGCATGAGATTTATAGATTTATTCTGTGGTATTGGTGGATTTAGAATTGCTTTTGAAGAATTATGAGGGCAACTATACTTTTTAAAACCTAAATTTGAAAGCCCTTCTAAAACCTTTTTCACTTGCTTCTTGTACAGTTTTAGCATAAAATTCACCGTCATTTTTTATTTGTGTCATATCGTATTGTTGATCAAAGGGTAAGTGATAAATCTTATTTAAAGTACCATCAGAATTTCTTGTAACATTGCATTTTATCCTCGGAAAATCTGACATTTCTAAATTTATTACTTCCACTTTTAATACTTTAGCAAATTTTAGTGCTGTTTCAGACAATGAAGTATTTGTGATAAAAACAGGTTTATAGCTTGTAAACAAGTCGTTTTTTGTTAGTTCTTCTATATAACTCGTAGCATATAATTGTAAAATATGCTTTTCATGAATCAATTTACTTTTAGCCCAGTATTTACATTGAATTATAAGAACTTCGTTACCTTTTTTAGCTATTAAATCTCTTCCTAAATCTTCCAACTTTTTCTCCATTCCGTAGAACTGAACGCCCCAACCTCTATTTTCATAGTATTGCCCACAAAAAAGTTCATAATCTCTACCAATCTGCCAATTTGTTTTTTTTCCCTTTATATAATTATTCAATGCTTTTTGGTTTCTATCATCTATACTTAGTTTTTCATACTCTTCTTTTGACAGATATAACTTTGAATAATCAGAATCTTCTTTAACTTCTCTGATAGTATTATATTTTTCAAGGTTACTAATCGTATCAAAGTCATCTACATATTCTGATAGGTCAGGAAATAACTTTAAAAGATATTCATATTTGAACGACAATATATTTATATTGCTCAAGGTATTTCTTCGTTTGCTTTTTCAATTCTGCTATCCTCTTTGCTTCTTTGAGGGCAGGACGAGATTTTTGTCTTAAAAATTTAGCACTTAAGTTATATTGTAGTAATGTGTAGTCTGCGAATAGCGAAGTTATTTTTTCAACAGATTTATTTGAAAAGCTATCTAATGTTGTGAATAATTTGTTTTTCTCACTCAATATTTCATTAAGTTTATTCTCTCTTAATTTTAGATTTTCGGATTCTCTATGTAATTGATTTTTCACCTTTGTTCTTTCGTATTCTACTCTCTCAATTAAAGATTTATATTTATCTTCTAAATTTTTATTCAATATGTCATGCTCATTTTTCACTTCACCAATCTTACGAGAATACCAAGAATAAAGTATCCAAATGATTATAACAAAGCTTATTACGACATATAATAATTCTTTAGTCATAGAATATTAAAAATTAATGTACAATTATAAAAGACAAATAATTTTGAATTAAAATCATTATATCTCTACAAGATAAAAAAAATAGGTTTAAAAACTCAAAACACCAATATTTATAGCACTTTTACAATTATTTTGAATGGCATAACTCAAAAAATCATCTGTTTTACAAATTATTCCTTCTTCTATTGTTCCATAATACAAATAATCAATTTTATTAGTAGAAACACTTCCAGAAATCAAAAAACGCTCTATCAAAATAGCTTTATGCTTTTCTAAATAATTTTGAATAATGGCTACTTTTTGTGGATATTTTTTCTTGTAAGCAGAAGCACTAATTCTATTTTCTTTTATTCCTTTTCCGTTTAGTGTTTCATCCCCCCAAATGAAATGGCGCATATTATCAAACACAATTTTATCATCCTTTATTTCTTCAGCTAAAAAAGTTATAAATCCTTCTATCGGTTCTTGATGCACACTATTCCCAGTTCCTTTTTTTACAGAAATCTTTGATTCTTTTTCATCTAAAATTACAGATAAATCAGCTTTATCTTTTCCTGCGTATTTCTTTGCTGTTATAGAATTTGGTGTTTTATTATCATTAATTTTTAAGACCATTTTTTGAAGATTATCATTCAAATCATTAAACTTTTTACCGTCTAACGCTTCTATTATATCATTTTCGTTTTTGAACCCACTCATTTTAATATTATTGTTTAGTTTATTTTCACAAAGAAACAAAAACCATTTTTGATTTAGAAATTTGAGGAATAAAATTAAAAATCAGTTTCACGAATAAGAACAGAAAAAATCCATTATCTACATAAAAATAAACAATGGATTTTTCGGATTTACAATTTACTTTCTTCTACTTATTTTTTCCCAAATCCTCCCAAACCTTTGAGTTTGTTTTTGAGGTCTTCTTTTGCTTTTTCTACTGGATTTGTTGTCTTAGCAGAATCTGCTTTTGTAGTTTTGCTAGAATCTTTTTTACTTTCATTCTTGTCTTTGAAGAAATCATTCAATAACTCTTTTCCTGTTTTGGTTGCTTCTTCTTTTAGGGTTTGAGTTACCTTAGATTTGATTTGAGATTTGATAGCCGAATTATCCATTGCTACGCTCGGACTATTATAAGTTCCTCCAATATTAAAAAACAAAGGAATGTTCTCGTTTTCAATTTCATCAGGATTTATTTTCACAAAACTACTGACTAAAGAGAGTGCTTCCTGTTTTGGAACATCTACTTTCAAGTGAAAATCAATTCCTCCGTCAAGTGCTGTCGTTCCTCCAATGGTAGATTTGTAACCTGCAAAATCCAAATCAAAAGGTTGAATTTTCATTTTTCCATCTTCAATTTTGGTCTGCATAATTAAATTTTTGAAACGAGTATCTTTGAGTTTTGGCATATTTGCAACGTCAGCTAATTTATTAATAGAAGGATTATCTTTCATCATGGCATCAACAATTTTCATTATTCCACCACCTGAAAGCGTCGCCATATCTGGCATCATATCCGACTTCAAAAGTCCTGTTACATTAAAATTATTAAGTGAAAATTTTCCATCCAAACTCTCTGCTAATGGTGCAAATGCCTTTGCAGTAGAAAAAGTTTTGAAAGCTTCTCCAATATTTGCTTCAATAATATCCAAGTCAAAAGAGAAAACAGGACGAGCCAAATCTTTGCTACTGTACAAACCACTTGTACGGAATTTTCCACCAACGGCATCAAAAGTAAGATTATCCATTCTAACTTCTCCATCTTTTACACGTACCAAACCACGCATATTTTTGAGTTCCATATTATCATAAAGCACTTTTTCGATAGTTGCATTAAAGGCAAAATCTATGTCTTTTGGCACTTCTACAACACCTGTTTCGTCTTCTACTGTTGTTGGGTCGTCAGTTTCGCTCATCCATTCATCAACATTAAACTGATTAGATTTTAAAGTCATATTTCCACGCAAAACAGGCTTTCCTTCTTGAAAACCAGCCATAGCAAGAGCGTAAGCAATATAATTTGAAAGTCCACCTGTAAGCGCAATATCACTTTTCCCTAAAAATCCTTGGAATGAATCCAAAATCATTTGTTGAGGAGTAAAACTCACTTTCGCATTCGTGATTTTCATTCCTTGTGGCATATCTTTGCTTGTAAAAACTAAGTTTTGAACCGATAAATCTCCACTTGTAGGAAGCTCATCGTATTTTTCAGCATCCAGAGCAGCCGTTGAGCCTTTTGTTTCAATGTCTGCTTTAATAAGTCCTGTAACAGTCATATCTTCTAAAGGAACAATTTTTGTAATCGTGGCTAAATCCAATTCCCCTTTTATCATCAAATCATAAACTAAATTTTCAATTCCCTCTGTATGACCAGAAATAGAAAATGGTTTTCCCTCTACTTGCATCGTAATTTTCTCTAAATCTACACGCATATCTTCCATTTTCCCAGTACTGTTTTTCGCTCTTGCAGCTACTTCTAAGTTCTGAATTGGAATAGGGTAAGCAAGTGATTTTACATAACCATTCTTCAAAGTCATGTCTGCATCAATAGTAGGAATACGGTTTTGAGTTTCGTCATAAACACCTTTTACAAGCAGTTTGAGGCTATAAAGTCCTTTTATTTCTAAGCTATCCATTGGATAAATTTCTGCAATTTCGGCAAGATTTACAGTTGCATTTATGTTTGCATCAATATCATATTTCTCTAAGCCTTGAATCCTTACTTTTCCATTAATTGGATTTTTACCCAAATTCATTCCGAATGTTTTTATATCGATAACGGTATTATTGAGGTCTGATGTAGTATTAATGACCTGCATATCAACATTTACATTTTCTACTGCTGTAGGAAGTTCTGGATATTTAAAATATCCATCTTTTATCAAAAGTGCAATGTCAAAAGCTGGGTACAATTCTTTTTCAGAGTTAAATTCTCCTTTGCTCATTCCTTTAAATACAAATTCTCCTTTTGCTTCCAAACCTTTATAATCCTTCAAAAATACTGGAGGAATAAGTGATAAAAGACTTTTGAAATCTGTTTCTGGCGTAGAGAAATTCAAATCCATTAAAATAGAAGCCGTAGTTGAAGGCATACTCAACCAGCCGTTCATCTTTAATGGCAAATCGTTTAGTTTAAATTCATTGTCTTTAAAAGTAAATTTCATATTTTTCATATCCATTTCTAAAGTCGCATCAGCAGAAACTGGACGGTGGTCAATATACGCCACTTTTTCGAAGTTAATGTACAAATCTTTGATGGTTGTATTTGTGTTCAAATCATATTTATCAGAAGTAATATTTCCACTTCCCTCGTGATTAAGACCATCAATAATGGCGATCATTTTCAAGGTATCGTCTTGATAACGAATTCTTCCATCTTTTATATTCCACTTTTCAAGACCAATTTCGAAAGCTGCTGTATCTGTTTTTACGGCTTCGGTTTCGTCTGGCGTACTTTCATAAATATCATAACTCGCTCGTCCATCTTTCAAAACACGTACATTTACAAAAGGCTTATCAGCATAAATGCTATGAATCTCCACTTTATCTTTAAAAACAGACATAAAATTAAGCGCAATCTCAAAAGTAGTAGCTGCTAAAAGTGTATCTCCTTCAAAGGGCGAACGATTAATTACGCTAATATTCTCTAACTGAACGGTAAGTTTTGGAAAATGACGTAAGATAGAAACATCAAAATCTCCAAATTTTACATCAGCCAGAACTTGCTCACTAGCTACTTTTTCGACTTTTGCTTTTAATTGGTCTTTGAATAATACAGGAACGAGAAATACTGCTCCTACTAACAAAATTAGAAGGATAATTACGGCAATGGATATTTTTTTTATGATTTTCATAGTTAATTGAGGATAATATTGTTGATCAAGAACACCGAAAAAGGCAATTTTATTTCGTTAGTAAAAATACAACAGTAAGAATAGACGAAGAATAATTTCAGAATTTTGATATAAAGATAAGGAAAAAGAAATCTAGTTTTCAAAAATTAGTCTGACAAAAGAGTCTTCCTTTATAATATCTTGTAGCTGATACCACGTTAGGGTAATATGTATTTTACCTTCTGCATAAGTAGCAATGCTTCCAGAAAAGTAAGAAAAAGTAAGTCCTTTTGCATGTACTAGAAAATTTTCTGTAGTCAAATCTATATTACTTTCCTCTTCATAGTCAGATAATAATCCTACATTTTGTTTTTTAGCTTGATTAAAAATTCTTTTTTTCAATAGCAATAATCTATTTTTAGGAAAAATATCTGCTAATTGTATTGCCTTTCCTGTTTTTGTATATTCAGAAGAATACCAATCTACCGACATTCCGTGTTCTTCTCCTTTATATTCATAACTTTCCCAAAGCATAGAAATAATACCTTTTTTATTAAAAAGAACGTAAGGAATTTTTTCTGATTTCCAATTATAGTAATATAAATTATCGTCTCCTTCTTCTATATATGCAATCTTTTTTTCTATATAAGCAGCAGACAAATACTCTTTAAAAAAGGCTTCTTTTTCTTGTTTCAATTTTTGTAAATTCTCTTTTTTTGGAAAAGATTGAGTAGAATTAGCTTGATTAGGGTCTATTGTTTTTACAGTTGTGTTGTCATATCTAGCTTTTACCAAATGTCTATTTGGAGAAGTAGAATTATAATTTATACTGTCTTTAAGTCTATAAAAAAGTAGTTTATTAGAAGTAGTGTAATCTTCTTTGACGGAAAAAGGAAATACTTTTGAAGCATCAGCATTTTTCCATTGTCCCCCAAAAGAATCATTTTTTAATGTCCCAATAAAATATTCAGTTTTGTTACGGCTGTATTTATCATCTATTACGTACAATGTTATTTTACCATTTTTTTCTTTTTTTCCCTGTAAAAAAATAGATGTTTTATATTCTTTGTAATAATACGTTCCGTGATACTCCGAATTATACTCTAACAACTCCATTACAATTTTCATTTTTTTGTTAGGCGTTTGGATAGCTCCTTCAAAATGATAATAATTCATATTGGATTGTGCAAACGAATAAAAGCAGATAAATGAAAATAGTAATAGAATAGTTATCTTTTTTATAAAAGTAGATTTCATTGTTTTTTATACTAGAGAAGGTAAGTAATAAATAAACTGAATTGTATATTCAAAAATTTAAAAAGTATAACCCACATTAATATTCAAAACGTGTTTGAATTGAATGGCTCGTTTTGCAGCTTCTCCTTCTTCATCTTGTGGAATCAGAATATCGTGGTCATAAATAAGTTGTGTAGAAAAACTTGTCGTAAAATATTTATTTATCTTAAAGACAATCAGATTTTCCCAATTTACATCTATTTGAGTAATATTTTCGTAATTAGCAAAAAGGTTTAACGTAGAACTTAGCTTTACATTTTCCATTACATCATACGCTAGATTTGCATCAAGATTAGAACCAAATTCTGAACGAATATTTTCTCCTTTTTCTACTCCAAAAGCTCCAATATTTGCCAAAGAATCATTCATAACGAAAGTAAATTTGGCAGCCAGAGGCGAATAACGCATATTAAAAATTTTGGTTTCGTAGCGAATACCAGTTGCAAAAAGCAAATAACCGGGAGAGAGAAAGTTTGAAATAAATTGCCCCTGCTGTTCTTCTCCTAACGAATCTCGCTCAAAAAAGTAACCGGGAGCCATTTGAGTGCGAAAATTCATTGATGTTCCACTGCTCCAATTTTTGCCTAAATTATAACTGTATTTAGAGTCAAACTGAAAGTTATCATCTGTTTTTTTGAATAAATTAAAATCACTTTTTCCTATTCTTGCCATTCCATACTGAACGAGTAAAATATTTTCCCACGTAGATTTTTCCGTTTTTCGTGTTGCTTTAAGGTTCAGAATTGCTCCTAAGGCAATCAAACTTTGTCCACCTCCAGCCCAATTACTCAAACCAACATTGGAGAAAGTTCCAGAAAATGAACCTCCTTTTGTCCAGATAGGAATTACTTCAATAGGAACGGTAGCAATTCCGTCAACAGTAACATTTGTGGTGTCTTGTGCAGATGCAGAGAAAGAAATGAAAAATAGGAAGCAGAAAAAAGCAGTAATCAAGAAGTTAAATTGTTTCATTGTGATAGATTTTTATATAAGAATAATACAATAAAATAGTTCTAAGTTTAAATTTTTAAATTTAGAATACTATTGAACCTATCAAAAACAATACAATTTTCACTTTTATTAGGAACTAAATTAATTCGTTTTGCTATCTGCTTGAATTTCAAGAACTAACAAATCCATAAATCTAATAATAGGTTCTAAATTTTCAGGTTTGTCGACATACATTTTTTGCTTCTTGCTTTTATCTCCCTTCGTAACTTCCAAAGTAGTAACAGGATAGTCAAACATTCTATCGTATTCAATAACTGGATTATCTAAAAAATTACTTTCCGTAATCAACTTCTGAAGTTCTTGATATTTTTCATCGGATAATTTTATTTGTACAATTCCTACAATGGTGGTGTACTGCCTGCCATTAAAAATTGCCATTTTATTGTCCTTTATTGTTACGTCAAAATGTGGACAGCGACCTTTACAAGGAGATTTTGCATAGACTAATTCAAAATTAGCTGCGTCTTTTTTGGAAGATTTGCAAGAAGAAAAAAATGCGCTACTAATAAGAAGTAGTGAGGAAAATAAAGTAAAGAGGAGAAATGTGTTTTTCATTTGTTTTTAGTTCTAATGACAATATGAGTGACATTTATCAAATTTTGCATATTATTTTATTTTTGGCAAAATAATAGTTTGCTTTTTCCATAAAATAGGGTTTGCAAACCCTATTCTATGGAAAAAAGACGATTGCACAGAACAAAATTTGGCAATTATTTATGTTTTTTAAAAGGTCACTTATGTTGAATGATTAATTTATTTTTTGTATCACGGACTTCCTAGTCTGTGTAAAAATTCATTCAGACTATAAGGTTCGAAATACTTTTGTGTGCAAAAGTACTCATTTTAAGATTGTACTTCAAAAACTAGTTCATCTAAAAACTTTATTAGCTTATCCAAATTCAAAGAATATTCATCATACATAATTTGTCTATTATCACTATAACCTCGTATGATTTCTAGTTCGGTTGCAGGAAAATCAAACGGACGTTTATACAGTATAGGCTTTTTTTCTAGAAATCTACTTTCAACTATTATTTCGTGTAATTTTTTATATTTTTCATCGGAGAGTTTTATGAATACAAGTCCGACAATATCAGTATATTCTTTGCCATTAAAAATTACTATCTGGTCTTGTCTAATCTTTAATTCAAAAACTGGACAACGTCCTTTACAAGCAAATTTTGAATATTTCAATTCAAAAAAATCACTTCTTCTTTCAGGAATACAGGAAGAAAAAGTTAGGTTTAAGAGAAGGAATAAGCAAATAAATAAACAGAATCTTTTTTTCATTTGTTTGAGTTTGATGTCTGTTGTTGAGAAAAGTATAAATTATTCTAAAAAGCTATCTGAAGTTTTTTGTAAAGGTACAGAAAATCGTTTTTCTATCAGCGTATAAATCCAAAAAACAAACCAAGCAATCAAAATTCCTGCTGTTGCACCAGCCAAAATATCGCCTACATAATGTACGCCCAAATAGACACGAGAGTAAGACACTAAAGCAGCCCAAAGAAGCCAAGCAGGACGCATGATTTTTACCCATTTGTATTTTGAATGAGTAACAAAACGCTTTAAAGTCAGAAAAACAAAAAAAGCAACGCTAAAAGAAGTAGAAGCATGGGAAGAAATAAAACCGTATTTTCCTCCTCTGTAATCTCTCAAAATATAAACTAAATTTTGAATTTCTGGACTGTGCGAAGGACGAAAACGCTCAAAGAAAGGTTTGCAAAAACCAGATGCAAATTGGTCTGCTAAAGCAACTGAAACAATAATTCCCAAAACGATTTTCCAAAAATGTTTTATTCCGAAGAGTTTGTAAAGTAAGAAAACCAAAGCTAAATATAGAGGAATCCACGTATATTTTAGAGAAATGTACCACATCAAATCGTCCATAAAAGGATGATGCAATCCATTTAAGAAGAGTAAAAGTTGTTTGTCTAATTGGTCTATTTTTTCTATAAAGTTCATTTTATATGCAATTACGAATTATCAATTAAAAATGGTAGTTACAGTCTTAATTTAATAAAGCTCAAAACTTCTACTAGAATTATCCTTAAAATCTATAAAAATACTATCTTTTTCAATTTTGATGTTTTTGATTTTCTCTACATCTGAAAAAGGAGCTAAATCTTCTTCTTGTTTTCCGTCTATATCTGTAAATTTAGTATAATTAAACTTTCCTTTAGAATGTATAAATGGAGCATAATTTTCATATACTTCATATTGACAACATGTTCCCAAAAGACTTGAATAGGAATGAATTTCATAGTTATTGTCTTCGTATAAAGGAGGAAATATAAAAAGCAATAATCCAAATATACTTCCTATTATTGCAACAAAACTTCCTTTAAATAAGTAACCTAGAAGAAAGCATAAAGAACAAATCACATACAAAGAACAATAAATTGCGACAGTTCTAAATGGTTTGAGAGATACAAAGAAACCAACTAAAGCACTTCCATAAAGTAAAATCTTCAATCCAATTTTGATATAATTATTCAATCCAAAATCAAAACTTATCGAAATGATAAAATTCACTACTAAAATTAGAAGAATGATGAAGTGAAATTTGATGAGTTTAGTTTTCATAGGTTTCAATTTGTTTACGAAGCGTTTAATAATCTAGAGAATTCCTCTTCATAATTAATACTTTCTTTTTGCATTAAGTTATTATTTCAATAAAACTCACTCAACAAACGACCTAACAAAAGATAGTTTTCTTCTGATTGAACTTTAAAACGAACGGTTCGCTCAAAGCGAACCGTTCGTTAAAATAAATATTAAATCACAATATTCACAATCTTTTTAGGAACTAAAATAAAACGCTTCGGAGCTTTTCCTTCTAGCCATTTCTGAACTATTTCGGCATCTAAAACCTGTTTTTCAATATCTTCTTTTGGAGTTTCTAAAGCGAAAGACATTTTAGTACGCACCTTTCCATTTATCGAAATTGGATATTCAAACTCATCTTCTTTCAAATAATTTTCATCATAAACTGGAAATTCTGCTTTTACAATAGAAGTCTTTTTCTCTAAAGCAAGATGCCAAAGCTCTTCAGTAATATGTGGAGCAAAAGAAGAAAGAATAATTAAGAAGGGTTCTAAAATCTCTCTTTTATAACATTTCATAGAAGTAAGCTCGTTTACACAAATCATAAAAGCACTTACAGAAGTATTCAAAGACAAACGTTCAATATCTTCTTCTACTTTTTTGATGGTCTTGTGAAGTGTCTTGAACTCTTCTTTTGTTGGTTTCTCATTATTCAAAACCAAATCGCCATTATTATCATAGAATAAACGCCAAACTTTTCTCAAAAATTTCTGAACGCCATCAATTCCACTTGTATCCCAAGGCTTCGAATACTCCAAAGGACCTAAAAACATTTCGTACAAACGGAGTGCATCAGCACTATATTCTGAAACTACATCATCAGGATTGACAACATTATGCAATCTTTTTGACATTTTTTCTACTTGTGAAGCACAAACGAAATTACCATTTTCTTCTTTTATAAATTCTGCATTTTCTGTTTCTGGTCTGAATTTTTGATACTTTTTAATATCTAAAACATCATCTTTTACCATACTTACAGGAACATGCAGAGGACTAATATTGACAACTGTATTGGCTGGAATAGCTTCGTGTCCTGCTACTTCGTTTATACCTTCTATTTTTTCGGCATCGGAAGTGAGTTTTTCTACTTGCTCGTAAATTCCTTCACTCAAGTAAACTTGAAAACCACTAATACGATAAATCAAACTAGATTTTCCTTAAATCATTCCTTGATTAACGAGTTTTTTAAATGGCTCATCAAAATTCAAAAATCCTTTGTCGTGTAAAAATTTCGTAAAGAAACGAGAATATAAAAGATGACCAACGGCATGTTCTGCACCACCAATATAAACATCAACTTGACCCCAATAATCAACGGCTTCTTTTGCAGCAAAAACACGCATATTTTGAGGATCGGTATAACGCAAAAAATACCAAGAAGAACCTGCCCACCCCGGCATTGTGGTAAGTTCGTAAGGATATTTACCTTCATAAACAAAACCTTCTGCACGTCCTAGAGGTGGTTCGCCTTCTGCTGTCGGTTTGTAACTATCCACTTGTGGAAGCATTAAAGGCAAGTTTGCATCTGGAAGAGAATGAGGAATATCGTCTTTGTAATAAATCGGAATCGGTTCTCCCCAGTATCTTTGGCGACCAAAGGCTGCATCTCTAAGCCTAAAATTAATCTTTCCTGTACCTGCTTTTTTGTCTTCTAATTTTTTGATAGCTGCTTGAATGGCATCTTTAATGCTCATTCCATCAAGAAAATCAGAATTAATTATGTGTCCTTCTTTTTCTGTGTAGGCTTCCGAAACGTTTCCATTCTCGTCAGTTTTGGTTTCTTTAATTACTTGAATAATATCCAAACCAAAGTGAGTAGCAAAACGAAAATCACGCTCATCAGACGAAGGAACGCCCATCACAACACCAGTTCCATAACCAGAAAGAACATAATCAGCCACCCAAATAGGCGTTCTTTTCCCAGAAATTGGATTAATTACATAACTTCCTGTAAAGACACCCGAAACCGTTTTTACTTCTGTTTGGCGTTCACGTTCCGAACGGTTTTTGGCAACTTTTACATAGTTTTCTACGGCTGCTCGTTGTTCTTGCGTTGTAAGCTCCTCAATAATTTCAAGTTCTGGTGCAAGCGCAATATAAGTAACTCCGTAAATTGTATCAGGGCGAGTTGTAAAGGCTGTAAGTTCTGTTAATTCCTCTGTTTTTCTGTTTTGTGGATTTTCTTCAATTTGGAAACTAAGTTCTGCACCAAACGATTTTCCAATCCAATTTTTTTGCATTTCTCTAAGTGCATCCGACCATTCTACTTCTTCCAAACCACTCAAAAGACGGTCTGCATACGCAGTTGTACGCATCATCCATTGTGGCATTTTTTTTCTTTTCAACTGGATAACCACCACGTTCTGAAAGTCCATCTTTTATTTCATCGTGTGCCAAAACAGAACCTAATTCGGCACACCAGTTTACAATCGCTTCCGATTTATATGCCAAACGATATTTTAATAGAATATCTGATTTTTGTTTTTCTGTGAAATCATTCCATTCTTTAGCCGAAAAAGAAGGTGTATCTTCATCACAAGCTGCATCTACTTTCTCATTTCCTTCGTTTTCAAAAGTTGTGATTAACTTCTGAATTTCCTCTGCTCTCCCAGTTTCATTATTATAAAATGATTCGAAAAGCTGTTTGAAAATCCATTGTGTCCAACGGTAATAATCTGGATTTGAAGTTCTTACTTCTCTTGACCAATCAAAGGAAAAACCAATTTTGTCAAACTGTGATTTGAAAGTTTGAATATTTTGTGCTGTCGTAATGGCTGGATGTTGTCCTGTTTCAATGGCGTACTGTTCGGCAGGCAAACCAAAAGAGTCAAAACCCATTGGGTGAAGGACATTAAAACCCTTTAAACGCTTAAATCTACTCAAAATATCAGACGCAATATAACCGAGTGGATGACCCACATGAAGCCCAGAACCCGAAGGATAAGGGAACATATCTAATACATAATATTTCGGTTTGGTAGTATCGTTTTCAACTTTATAAACCTCTTTTTCTTCCCAATTAAGTTGCCATTTGGGTTCAATAAGGCGTGGATTGTATTCCATTTTTTCTATTTGTTTCTATTATTTTTCTAAATTTCTTTGTAATTGCAAATCTAAATAAATTAGTTTGCTTTTAATGTACTTCAAAGGTACTAAGATTTTCGAACATAATGATTTTTGATTAAGTTCGTGTTTGGTTTTAGAATTGCTTTTTTTTTATTTATATTAGTATTCCATTCATTAATCTACTCTATTTATGCAATTATCAGCTAATTTTATTGTAAGTAAAGAAGAAATTGATTTGCTCCAAAACCACGAGCTTTTGGGCTTTGAGAGTGCAGATGACTTGTTTTCTTATGCACTTAATTTGCTGCGTTTAGAGATAGAAGAACAAAAAAAGCAAAAAATTATAGATTCAGCAGAACTTTACGCACAACTTTATGAAGAAGATGAAGCAGCTAAAGAATGGATAAATTCATCTAATCAAGATTGGAAGTAAAATATAACAAATTTAGATTTTAGTAGTTGTGTTTTTATGAGAGAAAATAAAGAATCTTCTCTATCCATTTAAAATAAAGACGATTAATATTCTCACAAGAATTTTCATTCTCCATTCCCTAATCTCCAATTTCTACCTCACTACTCTTGACAAACTTAATCCCTAATTCTTTCGCTCTTTTATAAATGGGTTCGCCCAAATATGCCATATTCGGAATATCAGACATACAATCTTCTAAAATAACTACTTTTTTGGCTAATTCTGGTGCATAATCCATAATTTGTTTTAAGCTCGTTGCTACACAATGTGATTTTGCTTGTCCTGCTAAATACAGATTTTCATACTGATTTAAAAAGTCTAAAAGTGATTGATTAAGCTGCGTTTCTGGTCGGTCTTTTACAGGAATTTGCGCTTCAAAAATTCCGAAATGTTCGGTAAGTGGATATGTTCCTTTCGTAACGGATTGATACTGTTTGTAGTGATTTTGTTCTTTATGCGTTTTTATCCAATTTTCTAAAGCGTATAAAAGTGTTTCATCAAGTGCTGCTCCTTTTGAGCCTATCAAACAATGATGTGTCCAGATAAAATGAGGAAATTCTCCTTGTTCTTCTAAATTTTTTAGGTATTCTTTCGTTTCTTTTGGATAAAAATTAGGAATCCATTTTCCATTTTCTACTTCTTGTAGCGTAATTTGTGTAAATGGATTAGGTTCATTTCCATTATTATCTCTCCAAAAAGAAGGGTGGGAAATATCATTAACAGGATGATTATCCAGTGTTACGCAAATATGATCAAGTGATTTTGCGTTTTTTGTTATAAAATCTGAAAGTCGTTTAATATCATTTTCTGCATTCTCTACATACAAAGCTCCAGCAGGATTACAAAAGTCGTATTGTGCATCGATTATCAAAAGGGCGTTTTCGGTTTTCATTATCTTTAGTGTAAAATTAGTAGTTTATTTAGGATAACGTAAAATATACACTAAGGTTTGTTTTATGTCAAAAAATCTGAACAATCTATCTTTTTATCTTAATTGTATGATTTTTGAGTTATAAATTATGACAAAATTAAGTTTATCATTTTGTTTTGTCAAAGAATTAAAACTGTTAGGTAACTTTTTTTTGATATAAAAATATAAGAAAAACGTATATGAAAATTCAATCTCAAATATTCCCTCTTTTTTCTAGAAGAAATATCTCTTTTTTATTAATTATCTGTTCATTACTTTTCTTTAGTGGAACACTAATTTCTTGTGGTGGTGGTAAGCCTTCTAATCAAGCCAGCGAACAAGAAGCAGGAAAAAAGAAAAAGAAAAGACCCAAAAAATGCAAAGATGAAGGTTGCAAAGTAAGAATGTCACACTACCATGAAGGAGCAGAATTTAAAGGCAAACGAGGAAACTTTTTTATACGCCTTTTTACACCCAAAGAATCTAAATACGGACAGGGAAGACATAGAAATCACGGTTGGAAAAAGGGAAGAAAATAGTGAGTTTTGCTGTTTTTCTAAAAATTCATTATGTTAGAACAAAATTATTTTCACAAAAATAAATTATTTTGCTTAGTTTTTGTTACCTCAATGATTTAAAGCTATCTTGCTTAAAATATAGTATTGTTACTATAGACAAGTTATTGATAATTTCCTTATCGGTAACATTATAAAAACTACTTTAAATAATTTCGTTCTTGTTGCATTTGGTTGCATTTTTAGCACAATGAATTCTACCTATTTATTTTTTAATCTTTTTGATCGATTTTCTCCTTCTCTTCGTAAAGTTATTACGATAGTTTTTTTTACACTTTTATTTCTCTTGTCTTGTATATTTCCTTCTACTCTTCAAGCACAAGCTATTCCAACAACTGAGCATTATACTATTTACGATTATCATGCTCATCCTCAAAACTGGTCTGTCGTTCAAGATGAAATAGGCAGAATTTATGTTGCCAATACAAAAGGAGTGTTGGAATATGATGGAAATACATGGAAATTGATAGAGCTTCCTAACTTAGCCAGCGTAACAGCGTTGACGAAAGGAAAGGATGGAAAAATCTATGTTGGTGCAGCATCAGAAATAGGTTATTTAGATTCCGATTCGATAGGAAACAAAATTTATGTTTCCTTATTGGACAAAATGTCAGAACAGGATAAAAAATTCTCTACTATTTGGAAAGTTTTTTCTACCTCAGAAGGAATTGTTTTTCAATCTTTTGAAAAAATATTCTGGTATAAAAACGGAAAATTCAAAACGATTTCTCCTAATTCAGCTTTTCATTTGGCATTTCAAGTAAAAGAAAAAACAGAAGAGCAAAACTCTACCTCTACAACCAAAAATAGCAAATTATTTGTTAGAGAGTGGGGAAAAGGTCTTCACTATCTTACTCCAAAGGGATTAGAATTTGTTGTGGGAAGTGAAATTTTTGCAGACGAAAAAATATATGCCATCCTTTCTCAAAAAACTTCTTCTTATTTTGTAATTACAGAGCAGAAGGGAATTTATACTTACAATCAAAATATAGGTTTCGAACGTTTTGTTACCTCCTCAGATTCTTTATTAAAATCTAGTCAAGTATATTGTGGAATTCAGCTTGCAGACGGAAATTTTGCTATCGGAACACGCCTTTCAGGAATTTTAATTTTTGATTCTAATTTCAAATTTCTTTATAAAATATCTGCAAAAAATGGCTTAAAAGATGACAGAGTAGCTTATCTCTATGAAGATTCAAACAAACAACTTTGGGCTGCCCTTAGTAACGGAATTGCTTATATTGATGTTGCTTCCTCGTTTCGATATTTTGATAAGGCTACAGATATTAACAGAAATATTTTGAGTATTTCGCCTCCTTATAAAGAAAGTTTGTATATCGGAACAGTACAGGGAGTTTTTAAATCTACTACGAGTAATTCTCAAAAAATAAAAGAATTTAACCTTTTGCCTTATTCCGAACGAGAAACTTGGAAATTGGGTGTTTTCAAAAATATTCTTTTAGCTGCTCAAAACCCAGGTATTGCGTGGATAGAAGAACGTGGTGTAGAAGAACTTTTGGCTGCCAGCAATCCATTTATTCAAGATTTTGCGTTAGTAAAAAATGATACTTCTCACTTAATCGCTGCTTCTATTGAAGGGCTTTTACTTTTGAGATGGCAAAACAATCATTGGATTTTTGTAGATAAGATAAAAGGTTTTTCTGGTGCTGCTACCAAAATTATTCAAGATAGTAATAATGATTTTTGGGTAAGTGATTATAACAGAGGAATTTTTAGATTTAGTTTGAGTTCGGATTTCTTGACCGTTACGCATTCCGAATTTTTTGGCAAATTAAATGGACTTCCCAAAAATCAAGGAAATCACGTTTTTGAGTTTGATGGAGAGGCCATTTTCGGAACACTAGAAGGAATTTATTCATTTAGAGAAAATACATTTACACCTCATCCTGTTTTTGAAAAATTAATAGAAAAAAAGGCGATTACTATTTTTGAAAAAGATAAAAAAAATAACTTGTGGATAGTTGCTCAAAACGAACAACACAAATTTAGTAGCTCTCAAACGCTGCTTGTAGAATTAAAAAAAACCGATTCGGGTTATGTGCGTTATGATGCTCCTTTTTACAAAATAAAACAAATCGTTCAAGCTGTTCGTCCGATAGATGAAAATCTTGTTTTGATAGGAACAAATGAAGGCTTGATTTCCTACAATCCACTTAATACAATAGCTGACAAACAACCTTTTTCTGTTTTTATTACACAGATAGAACATAGTAGTGCGAAAGATTCTCTTCTTTTTGCAACCGATTTCATTCTCAATCAACAGAAAAATAATACAGATAATCTGCAGGAAGGAAAAACAGTAAACCTTCCTTATAGACTTAATTCGCTTCGTTTTAGCTTTGGAAGTTCGTTTTTTGAGCAGCGTAGCGAAGTTTATTATCAAACAAAATTAGAACCTCTCAATAAAAACTGGTCGGCTTGGACAACCGAAACACAAGACAAATTTACCAACCTTTCAGAAGGAGATTATGTATTTCGTCTTAGAGCTAAAAATTTGTATGGTGTGGAGAGTGAAGAAGTTGTCTTTAGGTTTACCATTAATACGCCTTGGTTCAAGCATCCTTTATTTTATCTTGCTTTGGTTTTGCTTGCTGGTTTTTTGGTTCAGTATGGAATTAAAATTTATACAAAGCGATTGAAAACAGAAAAGAATCTTTTAGAAAATACCGTTAGAGAGCGTACTGAAGATATGCGTCAGGCTTATTTTAATACTCGTGTGTTGAGCAAACTGGGTCAAGAAATTACCTCTACTCGTTCGATTGATGAGATTACAGATATGGTTTATCAGCATGTTAGCAAACTTATGGATGCCTCCGTTTTTGCTATTGGCATTCATAATCCAGAAAATGAAACGATAGATTTCCCTGTTGCCATAGAAAAAGGCAAAAAACTTCCTTTTCATTCGGAAGATATAAGTGATACAGGACGATTTGCCATTTGGTGTTTCATAAATGAGCAAGATTTGTTTATCAATGATAGCGAGATAGATTACGAATTATATATGTCTAAGCAGCCAAAAACCTATATTGGCGACCCTGTTCCTTCGCTTATTTATATTCCATTAAAACTCAAAAAGAAAGTGATTGGAGTAATTACGGTACAGAGTTTTGAGAAAAATTCGTACAATGATTATCATTTAAATCTGCTTCGTAGTTTGGCAGTTTATACGGCTATTGCCATCGAAAATGCAAATTCGTATCATCAAATAAATGAACAAAAAGATATAATTGAAGACAAAAACAAACAACTTATTTCTAGTATTAATTATGCAAAACGCATTCAAAGTGCTATTTTGCCTCCTCTAGAAACCATTCAAGAGGAGTTTGAGGATAGTTTTGTCTTGTTTTTACCTCGTGATATTGTAAGTGGAGATTTTTATTACTTCAACAAAATAAACGGAAAATCTATAATTAGTGCTATTGATTGTACAGGACACGGAGTTCCAGGGGCGTTTATGTCTATGATTGGTTATGAGCTTTTGAATGAAATTATTCTAGCAAGGCATATTACAGACCCAGCCAAAATATTGGACGCTTTGCACGACGGAATTTCGAAAGGACTTAGACAAGAACAGACTTTTACGCAAGATGGAATGGATATGACACTTTGTGTTTGGGATGATAAAACGAATATTCTGGAAGTAGCTTCTGCACGCAATCAACTCTATTTATTCAACTCAGAAGACAAAGAAAGAATTATTGAAACAGAAGCTGACAGACAATCCATAGGAGGAAAAATGGAAGAAAACTTTGAATTCAAATCACAACAAATTGAGATTCAAAAGAACGATACCGTTTATCTGCTTACTGATGGCTATCAAGATCAGTTTGGAGGCAAAGAAGATAGAAAATATATGCGTCGCCGTTTGAGAGAATTTTTGCAGAACTATCAACATCTTTCTATGGCACAGCAACGAAGAGCCTTGCAGAGAGAACTCTCAGAATGGCAAGGTGATAAAGACCAAGTAGATGATATCCTTATTATTGGAATACGGTTTTAGAGAAAATGATAGTATCTGATTTCTCTCTCTTTATTCTTTGCTAGTTTGGGGATACATAAAAAGTGCAACTAAACTGCTTTTTCTTCCATTTTACCTTTTTATTACTACATATTTTGTATTGCAAAAAAAATTGAATACATATTGTAATCAGTAAAATTAGTGTTCTATAATTCCAAAAAAAACAGAATTTCAAAAAAAAAACGTGTAATTTAGTGAAAACTAAAAATTCCCTAAAATTATACAAGAAAAATGAAATACTTTTTACTTTCTCTTTTCTTATTTTTCGCTTTTTCATTCCCTGCTTTTTCCCAACTCTCCGATGATTTTTCAGACGGAAATTTTACTCTAAATCCAACGTGGACAGGTGCAAATTCTGTTGGAGTAAGTACCTCCTTTTACTATAAACGGTTCTTTGCAATTGCAAAGTAGTACAACGGGTGGAACAGGAACTCGTTATTCCTATTTATCTACTCCAATTGTACTGAATTTAGCCACCACTAATTACGAATGGACTTTCGATGTTCAGCTTACTTTTCCTGTTGGTTATGTTCCCAATTCTACCAATAAAGCCAAAATCTATTTACTTTCTGACCAGAGTAATTTATCAAGTCCATTAAACGGTTATTTTATAGAAGTTGCCGATAAGGTAACGCTACAAAAACAAGTAGGAATAACTGAAACGCTTATTTCGCTTTCAAATGGAACAGTTACATCTCTTTCAAGTCCTGTAAATGTAACTATTCGTGTAATTTATATTGCAGATACTGGTTCTGGTGGTTCGTGGCTCGTTTATGCAAACAACATTTTGCAAGGAGAAGCAACCGAAACGGCTACTTTTACACCGAATTTCTTTGGTGTTTTTTATAATTATTCTGCTGGAGGAAGAAGTAATAATTTCATTTTTGATAACGTAACAATTGCACCTTATATTGACAATACGCCACCAACGGTTACAGGCGTTTTTGGAGCTGCACCGAATCAAATTAGAGTTACTTTTGATGAAGCTCTAAATTTAGCTACTCTTCAAAATACCGATTTTACAGTTGCAGGTTTTGGGAATCCTACTTCAATAACTGCCGAACCCAATCAAGCGAGAAATTTTAGACTTACGTTTGCAAACAATTTTGTTGTCGGTACAAATTATAATCTAACTGTTCAAACTGTTGAAGACCGTTTTGGAAATGTAATCGTTCCATCGACTACGCCTTTTACATTTGCTGATAACGCTGCACCTTTAGGACAAACTTTAACTGTTTTAAGTCCGACTACTTTACAATTAGATTTTACGGAAGAAGTAACGGCAAGTACAGCACAAACTTTAGCAAATTATAGTCTTGCAGGAAATACAATTTTGTCTGCCGTTCGTGATAATACTAATTTGAAACGTGTTTACTTGACATTTTCAAATATTTTTGACAGAAATACTTTACTTTCTCTTCAAATTTCAAATATTGAAGATCCAGCAGGAAATGCAATGCCAGTTACACAAATACTTACTTTTAATTATGACACAGACCGTCCAGATGTGTGTGCCGTTGGTTGTGTACAAGCACTTTCTGCCAATCAGTTGAGAGTAATTTTTGATGAACCAGTTGATCCAATTTCTGCACAAATTTTGGGAAATTACGAGGTTTTGGGAGGAATTGGAAATCCTACTTCAATGCCGTTTTAGAAACTCCAAATACAGTTTTGATTAATTTTGCGGCTTCTTTTGCTGCTCAACAAACCTACCAGCTTACGAATCAGAAATGTAAAGGATTTGCAAAATAATGCAATGACAACCAGAACAAGAGATTTTTCTTTTGACCCTTTAGCTCCTTCGGTTGTTTCTGCCGTTCTTTTACCAAACAATCAAATCGAACTTACTTTTTCAGAAATGGTAGGAAGTACGTCTAGTCAAAACGTTTTAAATTATTCGTTAAATAATGGAATTGGAAATCCTACAAGTGCCGTTTTATTACCTTTTGATACAAAACGAGTGCGCTTGACTTTTGGAACTTCATTAAATAATTTTGCTACTCTTACTTCTGTCTGTTCAGAATATTAGAGATTTACAAGGAAATGCTTCGGCTTCTCAAACCTTCAATTTCAATACACTTCCTCCTTCTATTTCTAAAATAAATGTTCTTTCAAAAACAGAAATTCAAGTTATTTTTTCGGAAAATCTGCAACCAGTATGAGCACAAAATACAGCAAATTATCCCGTAAATAATGCAATAGGAAATCCTACAACTGTCGTTTTTAGTGGTGGAAATACAGTAAATTCTGACTTTTACCAATCCATTAAATTCTACAACAACTTATACTCTTTCTGTTCAAAATGTTCAAGATTTGGCTGCAAATGCTATCATTTCTCAAACCAAAACATTCGTTTACAAACCAAGAATTATAAATGTTTTAGCTCTTTCGCCTACTGTTTTGGAAGTTACTTTTGACTATCCACCGACGGCTGCCGATGCTCAAAATACAGCTAAATATTCAGTCAATAATTCAATTGGAAATCCTGTTTCGGCACAGCTTATTAGTGGAGAACCTACAAAAGTTCGTCTTGACTTTTAGCTCTGTTTTTATTCCAAATATTGATTATATTCTGACAGCAGGACTTTTTTAATTTACAAAATGAAGAAATTGCTCCTATTTCTGAACATACATTTCGAAGAGATTTGCAGCCACCAAGTGTTTTGAGTGTAACCGTTCTGACAAGTACAGAAATAGAAGTTACCTTTTCAGAACCTATTACAGAACTTACAGCAGAAGCATTAAATCATTATAATTTACTGACTTTTGGACAGCCGATTGATGCAGATTTGACAGCACCAAATAAAGTAAAACTAAAATTTGGTTCTCCTTTTCAGCCTGCTACAACATATTCATTAACTGTAAATTCTGTTCAAGATTTGTTAGGAAATACGCTTGTTTCTCAAACCGTTACGTTTTCACTTCCAACTCCACCAGCTCCAAATTCTCTTGTTTTTACAGAATTAATGATTGACGAAGACCCACAAGTTGGACTTCCTCCGTATGAGTTTATTGAAATTTATAATGCTTCAAATTCTGCACAACAATTACAGGGAACAAAACTCTATGACGGAACAGGTTTTGGAGCATTTGCTACATTGGGAAGTTACAATTTGGGAGCAGGTCAATATTTAATTTTGTGTGGAACTTCGGCTTTTGATAGTCTTTCCCAGTTTGGAAATACGCTACGAGTTACTTCTTTTCCTTCGCTTTCCAATACAGGCGAAACATTGCGTTTAGTTGGTGCAAATAATGTAGAAATTGCAAAACTGACTTATTCGTCTTCGTGGTATCAAAATCCAGCAAAGGCAAACGGAGGTTATACTTTAGAACGAGTTGATTTGACTTCTGATTGTGAAAGTCCTGCAAATTGGAAAGCCTCCGAAGATTTACGAGGAGGAACTCCAGCAGTACAAAATTCAGTTTTTGGAACAATCAATGACACCATTCCACCAAGTATTACAACGGTTGCTTTGAGAAGAAGAACAGTAGGAAATGTAGTTACAGATAGTTTGGAAGTCAATTTTTCGGAAAGTTTGGATAGTACGGCATTAGTAAATACTTCTTCGTATGCTATCGATAATGGTCTTTCTGTTTCAAGAATTGTTTTTAAGACTAATCAAAGAGTAATTCTCTATTTTTCTACGGCAGTTCAAGCGACTTCTATTTATACTTTGACGGTTCAGAATTTAGATGATTGTGCAGGAAATAGAATTAATACTGGTAGGAATACAGCAAGTTTTGGACAGGGAAGAATGCCGAACCGTTTCGAACTTTTGATAACCGAAATTATGGCAGACGAAGACCCACAAGTTGGTTTGCCAAAGGCTGAATATATTGAAATCTATAATACTACAAATTCGCCTTTGAATTTGGGAACAGTAAAATTATCTGATGCAACGGCTACAATTAATTTGCCTTCATTTTTGCTTGCACCAAACAAGTATTTAATCTTGACAGCAACTTCGAAAGTAGATAGTATGGCAACCGTTTCTGGTGGTCGTCAGAATGTTTTGGGAGTTACTTCTTTTCCTTCGCTGAACAATACAGGCGAAAAATTAGTATTGCGAGATATCTACAAATAGAGAAATTCATAGCGTAGATTTTAAAATAAGTTGGTATCAGGATGCTGCAAAAGCAAACGGTGGATATTCTTTAGAAATGATTGACCCAACTAATTTTTGTGGAGAGATTTAGTAATTGGAAAGCCTCAAACGACCCACGAGGAGGAACACCAGCAATGCAAAATTCTGTTTTTGCTTCAAATCCAGATAACGAAAAACCTGTTTTATTAGACTGTTAGAATAATTAATAATACGGCAAGTAGTCCAATAAATACGACAGAACTTTTACTTACATTTTCCGAAAAATTAGATGCTAGTTCTGCTCTAAATGCTGCAAATTACTCAATTACAGGAGTTGGTACAGGAATTGGAATTGCTAACATTTCTCATTCGGATAGTGCGACGACAAATAAAGAAGTCAGAATAATTACTTCAACTCCTCTAAATCCTGCAAACAGTTATACTTTGACTATTCAAAATGTAAAGGATTGTGCAGGAAATATAATTTTACCAACAACAAGAACTATCGGAATTGGAAGAACGCCTACTTATGGAGAACTTTTGATTACCGAAATTATGGCTGATGAAGACCCAGTAGTAGGACTTCCGAAAGCTGAATATTTAGAGATTTATAACAAGACAAACGACCTATTGAATTTGGGAACAGTTCGCCTTTTTGATGCGACAAGTAGCGTAAGATTGCCACAAGTTGCGATTAATCCGAACACATATTTAACGCTTACCACAACTTCAAAAGTAGATTCATTTTTAGTTCAAAATATCAGAGCGTTGGGAGTTCCTTCTATGGTAAGTTTGAATAATGATGGCGAATTGTTGCAATTACGCAATACAAATGGCATTTTATTGCACGAAGTAAATTATAAAAAATCGTGGTACAGAGATGCAAATAAGTCAAACGGAGGATATTCTCTTGAAATGATTGATGTTGATAATCTTTGTGGAGAAGCTCAAAATTGGAAAGGAAGCGATGACCCAAGAGGAGGAACGCCAAGTGAACAAAACTCTATTTTTGCATCAAATCCTGATATTATTAAACCTACAATTACAACAGTATCTCTCATTGGAAATAGTAGAATTAGTATTACTTTTTCTGAAAAAATGGATAGTACTTCTATTGTAAATCCTGCAAATTTTACGCTACAAAATGCAACTATTCAAACAATTACTTGGCAAGAAAACAATAAAATAGAAATTGAATTTTCGCCAAATTTAGAACCTAATCAAATTGTAATCTTGACGATAAGTAATGTAAAAGATTGTGCAGGAAATACACTTTTAGAAAATGGAGTTTTTGAGTTAGGAATTGGTGCAGTTCCGTTGCGTTTTGAGGTTTTGATAACCGAAATAATGGCAGACCCAGACCCAGTTATCGGACTTCCAAACCGAGAATACATTGAGATTTTTAATAATTCAAATAAGCGTTTGGATTTATCAAAACTGACTCTAACAGATGCGACAAATACAATTTCATTACCTGCAAGAATTTTGCAACCCAATGAATATTTGACTCTGACGAGTACGACGGCAGCACAAGAATTTAGAAATTTAGGGATTACTGTTTTGGGAGTTACTTCTTTTCCAAGTTTGGGAAATGAAGGCGAACCATTGATACTAAAAAATACAAATGGACAAACTGTTTTTGAAGTAGATTATACTCCAAATTGGCACGAAAATGCAGAAAAAAAAAACGGTGGATATTCCTTAGAAATGATAGATACAAATAATCCTTGTGGAGAAGCAAATAATTGGACTTCTTCAAACGACCCACGAGGAGGAACGCCAAGCGCACAAAATTCTGTTTTTGCAGTCAATCCAGATACGCAAAGTCCACAAGTTACCAATTTGCAGGTCGTAAATAGTCAGACATTGATTTTAGTTTTTGATGAAAAAATTGATTCTCTTTCTGCTAGTACTATTTCAAATTATGTTATTTCTTCGTCCGTTGCGATTGAAAGTATAGAATTTATCACTTCAAAATCCATTCAAATAAATCTACAAACTGCTATTCAAACGGCTACGTTGTATGAAATTTTGGTAAATGGAATTAGGGATTGTTCGGGAAATGAAGTTATAAATTTGCGTTTGCCATTCGGACAGGGAACGATTCCAAAATTTGGAGAACTGTTGATAACCGAAATTATGGCTGACCCTTCGCCAGTCGTTGGTTTGCCAGAAAGTGAGTTTTTAGAGCTTACCAACAACACCAACAAAATTTTGAGTATTAATGGCGTTACGATTACGGATAATACAGGAACGGCAACGCTGCCTGTTTTCCAACTTTTGCCTAATCAACGAGTTATTTTGTGTCCTACAAGTTCGGTAACGGCTTTTTCAAGGTTTGGAAAAACAATTGGAATATCAAGTTTCAGAACACTTGATAACGGTGGAGAACGACTTATTTTGAGAAATAATTTGGGAGAATTACTTTTTGAAATTACGTATGATGATGCGTGGCATTCGGATAACGACAAAAAAGATGGAGGATATTCTCTTGAAATGATTGATATGTCTAGTTTTTGTTTGGAGCGTGAAAATTGGACTTCTTCCACTTCTAATTTGGGAGGAACACCAGCACAAACCAACTCCGTAGCAGGAACAAGTGGCGATAATGTTGCACCAAAAATAATCAGAGCAGAAGCCGTAACTCCAACAAGTGTACGCATTATTTTTGATGAAAAATTGGATAGTTTGCAAGCCGTTCAGTCCAGAATTACGATTCAAAACAGTAGCATTACCATTACAAACAAAACGCTAGATGCCACTCGTAAAATCCTAACGCTTACTCTTTCTTCTCCTCTACAACTCAAAACGGTTTATACGTTAAATGTAGAAGCGATTACAGATTGTGCAGGAAATTTGATTGCTCAAAACACTACTGCAACGGCTATTTTGCCAGAAGCTGCCGAAATTGGAGATATTATTTTGAATGAAATTTTGTTTAATCCACCAGTTGGAGGAACGGATTTTGTCGAACTTTATAATAATTCAGATAAGTACATCAACCTCCAAAATTTCAGTTTAGCAAATCTAAATACGGACGGAACAATCAGAACGCAGTACGAAATTACTACTCAAGTTTTGATTTTGAAACCGTATGAATATATTGCTATTTCTACTTCAAATGAACTTCTTTTAAATCAATATCCAAACGGAAATCAACCAGCATTTTTTGAGGCAAAATTACCTACCTATTCAGATACAGAGGGAACAGTAATTTTGTTTGATAATCAGAATACAGAACTAGACCGTTTTGCTTACGACGAAGATTTTCATTTAGGACTTTTAAAAGATGATGAAGGTGTTTCGCTAGAAAGAATAGATGCAGATGCACCAACACAAGATAGAAATAATTGGTCTTCGGCAGCACAAAGTGTAGGTTTCGGAACACCAGGGTACAAAAACTCTCAAAGTAAGTCTAATTCTACACCAAGTTCAGACGAATGTTTGAGAGCAGAACCACAAGTTTTTTCTCCAGACAACGATGGTTTTGAAGATTTTACGCAGCTTTATTTAGATTGTGCCGAAGTAGGCGATCTTATCACTATCAAAATTTATGATGTACAGGGAAGGAAAGTTCGTGATTTGGTTCAAAACCAGTCGGTAGCATTAGAAAACACTTTTATTCGTTGGGACGGAACAGCCGACGATGGTAGGAAAGTACGTATCGGACATTATATTTTGTTGGTAGAAAAATATAATCTCAATGGCGATGTGCAATATTTGAAGATGAGGGTTGTGGTGGCTAGTAGGTTTTAAAGTATAACAGACTTCCCAGTCTGTTGAATTAAAATACCTATTCGTCAGACTGGGAAGTCTAACATACTAATAGTGTATAACAGACTTCTCAGTCTGTTGAATCAAAATACCTATCCGTCGACTAGGAAGTCTAACATACGGTAATAAAAGTATCACGGACTTCCTATTCTGTGGGGAAATGAAAAATAATTACTATTTGTCAGACTGGGAAGTCTGACATACTAAATTACTCAAAATGATAAAAGAATTTTATAGACGTAATTTGCCTCATTGGACACCAAAAGGAGGAACTTTCTTTGTTACCTATTGTTTGGCTGATGCAGTACCTCAAGCTATGTTAGAAAAAATGGCAGAAGAGTTTGTAATGCAAGTAAATCAATTAAAAAAAGAGCCAAATTTTACTCCTTCTATGCTTAATGATTTGCATAAGAAGCAATTTGCAAAATATGATGAATGTTTGAATAAGGGATATGGAGAACAGCATTTGAAAAAACCAGAGATAGCCGAAATTGTGAAAAAATCGCTACATTATTTTGATAACACTAGATTAGAACTAATTAGCTACTGCATTATGTCAAATCACGTTCATGTGATGTTCAGATTATTTGAAAAAGACGAACTAAACAAACCGATTACTTTATCGAAAATAATGCACTCTATAAAAAGTTTTAGTGGTAGTGAAATCAATTATAAACTAAAACGAAAAGGTACTTTATGGTTAGCAGAAAGCTACGACCATTGGGTTAGAAACAAAAATTCTTGGAGTAGAATAGTTGATTATATTTTAGACAATCCTGTGAAAGCTGGTTTGATAGAAGATAGAAAAGATTGGAAATGGAATTATATCAAAGAAGAATATAACGAGTTTATATGATTTTATAGTCAGACTGGAAAGTTTAACATATTAAAGTGTATAACAGACTTCCCAGTCTGTTGAATTAAAAAAACTATTCGTCAGACTGGGAAGTCCGACATACGTTAAAAGGCTCATCGTCATCTAAAACGCCATGCAAAGCCAAAACATTTTCAGTTTTATAATTTTGAGATTGAATAAGTGAAGAAAGGTTTATCTTATCTTTTAAAGGTTTTGCATAGTGTAAAATGACACTTTCTTGTACGATTTTATTCAATAAATCTTCAAAATAAGCTAATATTTTATCTTCTCCTATCTTATCCAATAAAGCTGTAATTCTACTTTTTCGCTGTTCTATCAACATATTAGTATTATTTGGTTTGAAATTTATTTATGGCTAATTTAATAAAAAATTATGAGTTTAGGAAAATACGCTGTTTTTAGAAAAATATAATCTCAATGGCGATGTGCAGTATTTGAAGATGAGGGTTGTGGTGGCTAGTAGGTTTCAAGGGATTTTAATAAAATAACTTTTATAAATTGTTATATATGCTAAACAAAAAATTTAGAAAACAAAAAGAGAAAACAGGTTACGTATATGTATTATCTAACCCATTGTATCCATCACTATTTAAAATAGGTAGTACCAAATTGAATCCTGAAGTAAGAGCAGATACTATTACGAGAAGAACAGGAGTTTTGGGTATTTTCATAGTAGAATGGTTTGTAGAAGTAAATATTTCTTATTACAAAAATCTAGAGATTAGTACTCATAGAGAATTAGATTTATATCGTTTTTTAAACCATAAAGAATTTTTTACAATTAATTTACAAGATGCTATTGATACTACAAAAAGGATTATAGAAGAAAGAAAAATTGACATAATACGTGAGTATTCCAATCAAAAGCAGTATAGTAATCCATTAGAATCAGAAAGAATTGATAATTTGAAGCAAACTAAAATTTTTTATGATCAATATGAACAATATGAAATAAAGATGTATTCAGAAAAACAAGGTTTGCAAGAAGAAGTAGAGCGTTTACAAAAGGTAATAACACAGTTAAAGGAGGAAAGTATTACGAATAAACACAATTTGGAAAATCTTATTTCTGATAATAAAAAATACGAATATTTATTGGAGAATACTGAAGATATTATAGCTAAATTATTGAGCTACATATTGAATTTAGGAAAATTTCCTAAAAATTTAATAGATTTTTTCATAAGAATAAATGATAATGAAGCTAATTATATATCAAATATCTTAGAAAAATTAAAGAAGAATAAACAAAGCCTTTTAAAAACCCATATAATTGATGATACTTTATTTGAAGATGAAAAGAGTGAAAAATTTAGAGATATTAGCACTTTGAAAAAATATACATATGCAATTCATAAATAAAATGAATTCTAAACTCAAGCGAAAATATTAAATGTATACAAACTACTGACAAAGCTTTAGTATGATAAAATTGTAAAGTACATTTATAACTTTTACAGTCCTTTCAAAAGGCTGTCAATAGTTGGAAAAGCGAACAAATTTCAAACTATTATAAGAATTGTTTCGAATTACCAAAAAACTATTTACAAAGTTTTTTAAAAATCATATCCAAACCATAAAAATCCGTTTTTCTTATATTTTCAATATATTTGTTTCATTAACTTTACAAAAACAAATCAGTTTACCGTAGCTTAAATGAAAAAGCCTATCCAATTAAAAACTGAATAAATTTTTGTTTTTTTCTTAATTTTATTATTAATTCCCTACAAAAACAAATCAGTTTACCGTAGCTAAAATGAAAAAATATTCATTTACACCACCCGAATCATAAAAGCATTTTCTGTTTTGCGTTCTTCTGTACTGTTTAGTCCTTCTTCTAAGTAAAAACTAACCGTTTGTCCTGTTCTAAACCACGATTGCGTAAAGAGAAAATTAGAAACGTGAAAAGAATAAAATTTGCCATTATCGCATTCTATTTTGCCTACTTTTCTTTGTGTGTTGATAAGGTTTATAATTCCTGTTTGAATAGGTTTTTTATAAATTCGGAGTTCTCGCCAAATTTTTTTTAGCTCTTTTTCATGTATTTCTACATTTAGATTTGTATTTTTATTAATTTCAAATTGTTTCAAAAACTGATTCAGTTCTGCATCTATTTTCCAATTATTTGCTTTTTTGATAAAATAAGTAAATTCTATATGTTTTTTGGCTTCTTCTTTTTTGTTTTCTCGGTCTGTCTTTAGTAAAAGTTTAGCTAGTAGTTTGTATAAATTTACTTTTTTATCTCTATTTTCTTTATCATTACTATTAGCCAAAACACCATAAATAGCATATTTTAAGGCATTTTCATTGTCTTCTAACTCAAGATAAATTTCTGCTATTTCTTTGTACATAAACCAATCTCGCTTCTTTTTTAGCAGATTTTGGAATAATTCTAATGCTATTTCTGTATCTCCTAATTCCTTAAAAGACAGGGAAATACGCCTAGCAAACCAAATTGCATTATTATCATGAAACTCTTCCAAACTTTCCAATGCTTTTTGACACATAAAAATACATTCATCATACAAACCTTTTTCAAATAAAGCTTTGGTACAATGTGCAAAATATTGTTCTTGTTTTGATGCTCCTTTTTGCTTTTCGCCTGTTTTGTTTATGAATGTATAAGGAGTAGAATCTAAATTATTTACATCTAATTTATTGCACCATTCCAAAATGTCAGTTGATGGATAAATGGTTTTTGTAGCTAAATAATCTACTACTTTAAAAACGGTCAAGATGTATGGAGAAAAATTATCTTCTTGTTTGGATAACTTCAGTATTGCTTTTGCAGCCTTTAAAAAACTAGATTCATTGATTTTATCTAATTTTACTTCCTTAATTTCTGTATAATAAATGCACCAAGAATATACTTTATGAATGGCTGAAAAATGGTTATCCAATCCATATACTTCCCTACAAATTTCTAAACCTTTTTGATAGTTTTGTGTGTTTTGCAAACAAACTGCATATCCCCAACCTTCCCATTTTGTGCATTCTTTTCTATATTGTTCCCAAAGAATAACGTAAATAGGCAAAGCATTTTGGTAATCTTTTACTTTGCGAAACTCTTCTGCTTTTTCTTTTAAGGTGGTGTAATCTTGCATTATTTTTAGATTTACTTAAAATTACTGGTTCAAGCATTGATGCTCAATGCTTGAACCGAATAATAATCAAAAAACTACTCTCCATCAGGATTTATCTTAAAAAATAATGACTTCAATTCCGTTGCATCTTCTGCTTTCATTCGGTCAGCCAAAACCAAACGAAGCTGTCAACGACGTAAAGCTCCTTCATAAAGTTTGATTTCTTTTTCTGTTTCAGGTTCTAATTCTGGAACATAAATCGGATTTCCCATTTGGTCAACGGCTACAAAAGTAAGAAAGGCTTTGTAAGCTAATTTTCGTCCCGAACCTTCCAAAATATTCTCTCCATACGCTTCTACATATACTTCCATAGAAGAATTAAAGGCACGACTGACATGAGATTCTAACGTAACCACGCCACCCAAAGGAACAGAAGCCTCAAAGGAAACATTATCAACAGATGCTGTAACAACAACACGATTACAATGTTTTTGAGCCGAAATAGCTGCAGCAATATCCATTAAGTGCATCAGTCTTCCACCCATTAAATTATTCAATGGATTAGTATCATTTGGCAAAACCATTTCGGTCATGGTTACATAAGAATTACTCGCTTTTCTTGATTTAGGAGGCATATAAATAAAATTAGAAGTGTGAAATTAGAATTGAGAAGTAGGGAACTGTAAGCCCTTTACGTTTGCGATTATTATGCAAAGTTGTAAAGAAGATATTTGTTTCTTTGTGTGTAGTAAAGAAAAAAAGTGGTGAAAATAGGTAATTTATTGTAAGGTTACAGAAAGGATGTTCCAGATGATGCTCTATTGGATGAGCTAACTCTATTTTTTGTCTGTGAGTTTATCTGACATTTTGATTTTTAGGCTCATTATTGAGGACTTAAATATCTTAAATAACATAGATTTTACCACATCTTTTTGTTTTTCAACACTTAAAATTACTATAAATTATCTCAAATTACAATTATTTCATAGGTGTAGATAGTAGTAAATCTACTTTAAACTTGAGCAATTATGCTATACTGGTTAAGAATTGGTTTTAGAAAAGTCAGCGGTATAAATTAAGCTGCTACATAATTTAAATGTAGAAATTTGATTTATCAAATTCCAAAACTTTTTTGCCTCTCTTGTCTATTTTTCTTTAAAAGAATAATAAAGTCCTATAAAATTAGAAATTACTAAATTATTCACTACTAACTGATTTTTTCCTAACTTTGCATTCAACAAACTAAAACAAAAACACTCAAAAAATAAAAAAAAATAACTATGCGTTATTACAATCATATCATCGAAACGGTAGGCAATACGCCACTTGTAAAACTACACAGCGTAAATAAAGGAATAAAAGGAACAATTTTGGTGAAAGTAGAATACCTAAACCCAGGCAATTCTATGAAAGACCGTATCGGACTAAAAATGATTGAAGATGCCGAAAAAGCAGGAACTCTAAAACCAGGGGGAACTATCATTGAAGGAACTTCTGGAAATACAGGAATGGGACTTGCCTTGACTGCTATTGCAAAGGGGTATAAGTGTATTTTTACGGTTTCGGATAAGCAGTCACAAGAAAAAATTGATATTCTTCGTGCTTTGGGTGCAGAAGTAATTGTTTGTCCTACCAATGTTACGCCAGACGATCCTCGTTCGTATTATTCGGTAGCAAAACGTAAAAATCAAGAAATTGAAAATTCAATTTATCCCAACCAGTACGATAATAAATCTAATCAACAGGCACATTACGAAAGTACAGCACCAGAAATTTGGAATGATACTGATGGAAAAGTTACGCATTATGTAGCAGGTGTAGGAACGGGTGGTTCAATGTGTGGAACTGCAAGATATTTGAAAGAAAAAAATCCTAATATTGTTACGGTAGGTATAGATTCCTATGGTTCTATCTTCAAAAAACTAAAAGAAACAGGTATTTTTGATGAAAAAGAAGTCTATCCGTACATGACAGAAGGCATTGGAGAAGATATTTTGCCAGAAAATGTAGAAATGGATTTAATAGACCGTTTCATTAAAGTTACTGATAAAGATAGTGCAATCATGACTAGAAGACTAGCTCGTGAAGAGGGACTTTTTATAGGTTGGTCGTGTGGTTCTGCTGTTTTTGGTGCATTGGAATATGCTAGAGAAAATTTAAAGGAAGAAGATGTAATGGTAATTATTTTACCAGACCATGGAACTCGTTATCTAGGCAAAATCTATAATGATAATTGGATGAAAGACCACGGATTTTTGGAAAGAGAATACGCAACAGCAGGTGATATTATCCAAAGCAAAAACGGTCATTCTCATCTTTTGGTAATCGATGAAGATATGAAAGTAGGAGATGCTGTCAGAATGATGAACAAAGAAGGAATTTCTCAACTTCCTATAAGTGATAAAAGCAAGGAACATATTGTTGGAAGTCTTGTAGATTCAAAAACGCTTGCAAAACTTATTGATAATCCAGCACTCAAAGATATGCCAGTAAAGGATATTATGGACAGTCCATTTACTTTTGTGGCAATGAATAATACAGTTGATGTACTTTCTTCGCTTATCAATAAAGATAATCCAGCACTTTTGGTAAGAGATGAAAACCAGAATGTACATATTATTACTCAACAAGATTTATTGATGGCTTTAGCTAAATAAATGTATAACAGACTTCCTAGTCTGTTCTGAAAACACAAAACCGTAATTTCTTTTTTAGTAAAAGAATTACGGTTTTTTCATTTTTTCTATTTCAAAAAATGTATTTATCTGTATCGTCTGTTTATCAATCATAAAAGTCATTAGCCAATCCTACACAAGCATTTTCTGTTTAACATAAGCATTTCAAAATCAGTTATATACAAAGATAGTTAAACAAAATTACTCTGCAAGCACAACAATTTCTATAAAAAAGACGTATTATAAATTACCTATCATAAAATTGAATTGGAGCTAATCCATTTTTTAAAATTCAATTCTTTTCTACTGACACACAACGTAGAACATTTTTTAAACTCTTTATTTTATTTTTTGCCTCATTTTTTTGCCTAATTATATATGATTCCTATTTCATTTGAAAAAATAGCTTCTTTAAAACCTCTTTTCAATGACCCCAAAAGTAGCGAACAACAGCTATTAAAAAAATATACCGATAATCGTTCTCGTTTTGTTTCCATCAATGGTTCTTTGATTCATTATAGAGAAGAAGGACAAGGTCAGCCTTTGATTTTGATACATGGAGCTTTTTCTTCACTTCATACTTTTGAGCAGTGGACAAAAACGCTATCCAAAAAATACAGAGTAATTTCATTAGATTTACCTGGTTTTGGACTCACAGGAGCAATTTCGGAAGAAGAATATTGCTTAGAGAATTACCTAAACTACTTAGAAATATTCTTAGATAGATTAGATATAAAAAAATGTGCTATTGCAGGAAATTCTTTGGGTGGTTGGATTGCGTGGGAATATGCACTTAGACACAAAGAACAAGTAAAAAAATTAGTTTTGATTTCTTCAGCAGGTTTTGTGGACGAAGGAAGTATTCCAACTCCTTTTAAACTTGCCAAACTTCCTGTTTTGGGAACAATGTTTAAGTATGCTCTCAAAAGACCTGTTTTTGAGAAATTTGTGAAGGAAGTTTATTGTGATAAATCAATGGTTTGCGAAGAGACTATTGACCGTTATTTTGACTTTTTTACTCGTGATTGTAATATGAAAGCCTTTTTTAATATAATGAGCCAAGACTTACATGATAACACCGAAGAACTCAAAAACCTCTACACACCAACTCTAATTATTTGGGGAAAAGAAGATGCATGGCTTCCTGCTCAAAATGCTCGTCGCTTTAGAGATTTACTTCCTAATAATAGAATGTTGATTTATGAGGGTGTCGGACATATTCCAATGGAAGAAGCTCCTGAAAAGACAGTAAAACAAGTTACCAAGTTTTTGAAAGAAGATTTTTAATTGACTTTGTATAGCTTGCTAAATTCAACATAAAAAATTCATTAGAATAATAGAAGGAAGTTTGTCTAATAAATTAGCCTGTTTGTCTAAAAAAATACTCTATTTATCGAAGAAAACTTAAATTTTAATACAATTTTGAGTTACATTCAACGTTAGATATGCAATGAAACAAAGTAAAGAAGTGTTTTTTAATGAAAAAAGATTTAACTTTACTTCTGCAAAAAAAAGATTTTACATATCATATCTTTTATACAAACGAATTATTTTATTATACCCTATAAATCAGATTACTTTTTATTACCATTAAGAATACTATGAAGAAACAAAACAAAAATTTAATAACCTTTCTTACTAAAGGGATTATTGGAATGGCAGCTCTTATTTGCGGAGTTACTTTTTCGGCAAATGCTCAAGAGTTTGGAATGGAATATGCACAAGATGGCTACAATCATAATTCTATTCGTCCTTTACATGAATCACACATCATGTATAAAAAGACACTTTGGCTTAGAATGTCTTTAAAGGAAAAACAAAATCTTCCTTTCTTTGCTGTAGATAATGAAATTACAAAAGTAATTATTGATGCTGTAAAATTAGGTATTATTCGTCCTTACAAAAATGATTCTTTGCGTACTCGTATGTCTCAAGAAGAATTTTTAGAAAATCTTACTATTCCTTCAGAAGAAGTACAACTTACAGAAGAAGAAATTGCGATGGGCTTTACACAAGACGACCTTGGTGGTTTTGGTGGCGGTGGTGATGATTGGGGTTCTGGTGGAGACTGGGGCGGTGATGGCGGCGGTGCCGAAGTTGAAACAGTAGCCAACGAGTTTTATCCTAAGCAACTTCATTTATTAGAAATAAAAGAAGATTTATTGTTTGATAATAAGCACTCTCGTATGAAGCATGATATTCAAGCACTTACAATTATTATTCCTGCCGAAATGAATCCTTCAACAGGTTTAGAGAAAAAATTAGCTGCGTTTTCGTATAAAGAATTAGTTCAGAATCTTTTCCGTGATAATGGACAAGCAATTTGGTACAATGAGCGTAATAATCGTCATCATAGAAATTTAGAAGAAGCATTTGATTTACGTTTGTTTAATGCTCGTGTTATCAAATATGACAATGCTAGAGACAATATGATTATTGATATTTATGAAGACCAACGTTCTGCACTTATTGCAGCACAACAGTACGAACACCAATTATTAGAATATGAAAGTAATCTTTGGGAAAACTAAAAATTAATTCAGATTTTGATAAAATAAACCTTTCTTACAGTTTGTAGGAAAGGTTTTTTGTGTTTTGAATCAAACAATTTAAGTTTTTATTGCTTTTTAACGTATATTTGAATTTTAAGAAAATTGTTATCTTTAATTAATTTCTAATTCTATAGGAATAAGAATTAAATAAACTACTATTTTTAAAAACATAACTAATTGATATTCAAGTAATTAAATTCGTAATTAGCTTCGCTGCTTTGGCAGGTCGTAATTTTTAATTCGTAATTGATCCTAAGTATCAATTTTTTATTTCTCAATTTTTATTTATCATTAATTTTTTTCTCAAATGACAACAAACTATTATTCGTTGCTTATCGCATTTTTATTTTTCGTAACTAGTTTCGTAGCTTGTAAAAGCAAAGAAAATAAAGATACAGCAGATACTACAAAAACATTCACAACCGAACAACTGATGGACGTTCGCTGGAAAGCCACTTCTGGAGTAGAAGGAGGCGAAGAATTCAACTTTGCAAAAGATGCTGAAAAAGGTGATTTATCGTATCAAAGAATTTATGGCGAAGGAACGGCAGCCAATACTGTAACTGGATATTGGAAATTAGAAGACGGAAACAAACTAATTGTAGAAGATTGGGATGAGTCTGCACAAGCCTTGAAAGCTGCCGAAACTTATACTATCGAATCTATTACTGATACAGAAATGGTATTATCAGGAAATGGAGGAAAAAGAACGTATACAAAATAATTTCTGTATAATAATTCTTATATTTCAAGGCTTTTGTCCAAAAACTACGTTTCTTTGTAAACGTAGTTTTTTTTATACTTTCTATTTTTTTAGCATCTTTATCCAAAACACAAACAAAACATGATTCCCTTCCCAAGTCCAAGTGAATACGCTCCTTTTTATTCTATCTATATGCAATTAATTGGTCAGTATATAAAAGATAATGAAGTTGAAGATATTGTAGAAATTCTTTCAGAACTTGGAAAAACGACTAAAGAAAGATTTGCACAGTTTTCAGAACAAGAATCTCTTTTTAAATATGAAGAAGGAAAGTGGAGTATTAAAGAACTTTTTGGACACATGATAGATACCGAGCAAATTATGTCGTATCGTGCCTTAGCTTTTTCTCGGGGTGAAGAGCAGTCTTTAACGGGTTTTGACCAAGATAAATATATTGAAGGAGCTAATTTTGATGCAATTCCATATGCAGATTTATTGAGTAGATATCAGGCTGTTCGGAAGTCTTCTATTGCTCTTTTCAAAAATTTGGATAATCAGCAAGTAGCTAAAGTAGGAAAAGCAAGTAATAATGAAATGTCTGTTCGTGCACTTATTTATATGATTGCAGGACACGAAATCCATCACTTAAATATTTTAGAAGAGCGTTATGTAAACCAAAAATCATAGTTTTTTGTAACTCTTCAAAATAAAATAATCTTCCTAAAAATCAAATTCAATTAAGAATAACAAAACGTGTTGTTTTTCTGTTTTAAAACTTCATTCTATTATTTGTTATCCATTTTTTATTTACGTTCATTTATTTTTATGAAAAAAACTATTCATTCTTCGTTTGCACTTTTTGCACTTGTATTTTTCGTTTTCTCAAGCTGTGATTCTAAGAAGAACTTACCTGCAAACGAATATTTAGTAGAAGGTAAAATCAATAATTTGTCTCAAGATATGAAATTGGTAGTCTCTGATATTAGTACCAAAGATATTGTACCTCTTTATGAAGTAGCCGTCAAGAGAAACGATAAATTCAAATTAAAAGGCGAAATTACTGAACCTATCCCTTTTTATCTTACTTTAATTAGAGAATCTGATAGCACTTTTTCACCTTCAGATAATTTGGTTGTATTCTTTGAGCCTTCTGCAATGGAAATTCAAGCAGATGCTGGCAAACTTTCAGAAGCAAAAGTTACAGGCTCTCGTTCGCATTCTCACTTTGAAATGTACAGAAAAGGCACTACAGGTTATGAGAAAAGTATGAAGGACTTGACAGCAAAAGCAATGAGTAGTTCTCAAACGGGTGATACAGTAACTTATCAAAGTTCGATGGCAGAATACGAAAAGCAGTATGAGGAATGGAAAAATTATAACAAAAGATTTATTGCAGAAGATTCTATAGATTATATTGTACGTTCTTTTCTGGCAGTTAATTATATGTTAGAAGAAGATTATGAAGCAGAACTGGAAAATCTAGTAAAAGGAAAAAAATCTACTTGGACAAATCAGATTAATTCTTTTATTAATCAAGTCAAGACAGTTTCAATAGGACAAATTGCTCCTGATATTACCACTCTTCAAAATACAAAATCTGAATTAGCTTCTATTTCTGGATTAGAAAAAAAACCAACAGTTCTTTATTTTTGGGCTTCTTTTGAGCCGAAAGCTGCCTCACAGGTACAACAATTTGCACTTTTGGATACTTCAAAAATCAAGAAAGAATATCAATTCGTAGGAATTTCTTTGGATACAGATGTAGATGCGTGGAAAGAAACTAGCAGACAGTTACCCACAGCTCATATTCAGCTTATAGATATTTCTTCTAATCAAAATGCAGCAATTACCTATCACCTGACGAGTTTGCCTGCATTTATTGTTTTGGATGAGAATCATAAAATGATTTATAAAGCTAATTCGATAGAAAAGCTAAATGCTTTTTTGACAAAGTAAATTGAAAACATAAATACGTTTCAAAATATTAGAGATTTGTATTAATTTGTCTGATGCTTTTTTATAGCATCAGGCATTTTTTATTAAGAGAAACTGAAATTTATTCTAAACGAATTATTGTATCAAAAAATGAAAAACGAATTTGATTATTTAATTATTGGACAAGGTTTGGCGGGTTCTATCTTAGCTTATACACTTATTGAAAGAGGAAAAAAAGTGCTAGTCTTGGACGAACCTAAGCTTCAAAACTGTTCGAAGATAGCAGCAGGAATTTGTAATCCAATTACAGGACGAAATCTTGTCAGAACGTGGAAGAGCAAGGAATTATTTCCATTTCTGAATGATTTTTATCCAAAATTAGAAAAACAATTTAATCGCAATTTCTTTTTTCAGACTCCTATTTATCGTCCTTTTCAAACACTAGAACAACAACAAGATTGGTCGGTACAAGAAGACAAAATAACAGAGGAAGTAATTTATCCTAAAAATAGATTTCTAACCGAAAATGTAAACGATAATTTGGGAGGACTTTTAATAAAAAATGGAGGACATTTGCGTACAGATATTTTCTTAGAATCTAATCAAAAATTATTTAACAGAGAAAAAGGCATATAGAAAAGAATTATTTGAGTTTGATAAAGTGACCTTAAACCAAGAGGGAGTAATGAACAGGTAATTTATCAGGACACTAAAAGCTAATCATATTATTTTTTGTAGAGGAGCATTAGACAAGATAAATCCATATTTTGAGAAATTACCCATTGCACCAGCAAAAGGCGAAATTTTGCATATAAATTTTGATGAAAATAAGGAAGAGTTAAGCAAAGAAATAGTTAAAAAATCTAAATCAAGTTATTCTAAATAAAGGGTGTTGGTTAGTTCCTTTTGATGAGAAACTTGTTGAGCAAAATAATAGAAAAATAATTTGAATAGTAAATTGCTAAAACGTAAATAATTCTAATAAAGAATCAATTACTACTTTCCGAACAGGTTCTACTTACAATCACAATGATTTGACATTAGAAGCAACAGAGGAAGCAAAACAAGAAATTGAGACAAAACTAAAAGGTATTTTGAATATTAATTACAAAATTATAAAACAAGAAGTAGGAATTAGACCAGCCACAAGAACACGTTATCCACTTATGGGAACGCACAAAGATTATCCTCAAATGAGTATCTTTAATGGTTTTGGTGCAAAAGGAGTTTCAATGATTCCTTATTTTGCTAACGAATTTGTAGAGTATTTATTTACTGGAAAAGAATTAGAAAAAATAGTTAGAATTGATAAATGGATGAATAAGTAGGATAAGAAATGGTAAGTTATTAGTTGTAAATGATAAACGAATATAACTACTTGATAATCAATAATTACAAGTCAAAAAATGATAATCTATTTCATTTTTATTGTCAAGGAATAAGAATTAAATAAACTGCTACTTTTAAAACCATAACTATTTAATATTCAATTAATTAAATTCGTAATTAGCTTCGCTGCTGTAGCAGGTCGTAATTTTTAATTAGCTTCGCTGCTTTGGCAGGTCGTAATTGATCCTAAGTTATGAATCATAAATCTTAAAATTCTAATTAGGAACGAATCTTGAATATTCTATCAAAAAACAAAACTCTTAATTCACTAATTTATGAAACAAAACACATTATTCATTACCTTATTTTTACTTTTTTCTACGATAGCTTCTTTATTTGCTCAAAATACAGAAGTAGCCGAAGTAATAGAAAGAGTAGAATTTAGAAATATTAGCAAGAACAGAACAGGCTTTCCAGAAGGACAAATTAATTCTATCGCCATAGATGGAAACGATACAAAATGGATAGCTACTGAAAATGGTTTGGTTGCCTTTTATGCCGATTCTACTGTCCGAACCTTTAATAGAACAGGCACATATGATTCTTTGATAGACAAAGTAAGCTCAATTCGTTTTGATAATAAGGGTACAATTTGGCTAGGTAGTTTTTCCAATGACCTTGTCAGTATTGTTAATTTAGATGCGTATGGAGAATACATTTGGCATACCGAAATACCAACTTTTAGTAATAAGAGTTTTTATATCAATTCAATTGATGTAGATTCGAAAGGTGGAAAGTGGATTGCAACAGCACAAGGTGGACTCTGGCATATTTCGGCAGACAACAAGAATACAATTTACAATAGAGAAATAAATCCTAATATTCCTAGCGATGTAATCAATGCTGTAACGGTAGATAATAATGATATTGTTTGGGTAGGAACAAATGCAGGAATGTTCAATATCAAAAATGGAAAATTTCAAGATGCTTTTGATGTTACTAATGATGGATATGGGTATGATAATATCTTGCATATTGATTTAAAACCAGATGGAAATTTGTGTGTAACGGCTCTTAATCGCAAAAACAAACAGTTTTTGGTTTGTAATCAAGAAATGTTTAAGATGTCTAAACGAGTTACAAAGTCTAAGAATTTTAGATTTAATGATGTTTTGGTTACACCAAATGAAAGTGTTTGGATAGCAGGAAACAAAGGTATTGTTAAGTTTTCAAAAGAGGAAGATCCCTATTTTTTATAATCAGGATTCGGGTTTGGTAGTAAGTGCAGTTACGGCTTTGGCATATGATATTAACAATGATATTTGGTTAGGAACTGTAGAAGATGGGTTATTTAAGATGCAATTCAAAAAAATAGAAATTCCTAAGGAAGCCGAAGTTGTGGCAGTGGTAGAAAAAATTAAACCCACTAAGGTAAATGATAAAGTTGAGATAAAAACACCTGAAATAAAAGTAGAAACAGAAGTTATAAAACCAACTATTGAAATTGCAAAAATTGAAGTTCCTAAAATAATTTTTAATCAAAAAGAAATAAAGAAAGGAGAAGCTATTAGCCTAGAAAATATTGAGTTTAATATAAAAAGTTATTCGCTCAATAATGCGGAAGGCGTACAAACTTTAGTTGATTTTATGAAAGAAAATCCAAAAGTGAGAATAGAAATTTCTGGACATACAGACAGAGATCCACATCCAGCTCATCCAAGTTATGCACGTATTGCCAAGCAACAATTGGATTTGTCTTCTCAGCGTGTCAATACAGTATATAGATATTTGACTGATAGAGGAATTGATGCTTCAAGAATAGAAAAGAAAGCCTACGGTGGAACAAAGCCTTTAGTAAATTCTAATTCTGGAGAAAATAGAAGAGTAGAAATGAAGATTTTGGATATAGAATGATTTTTTGGAGCTAGGAATTAGGAGATGGGAATGAATAGGAAATAGGAAATGGGAATAGAAATATTTCAAATTTCTCTAACAACCATTTATATCAGACGTCAATAATGGGAAATAAAAAACTCTTCAAAATTATATCAAATAAATGATATATTTTTGAAGAGTTTTTAATTGGTTAATTTTATTTTCCTAAACTGAATCTCTTAGTTTAATGGAAATGTAAGACCTAAATTTACAGACAAAACACCATTACGACCCGTAAAATTATCGTTGTCATAGATATTAGTCAAACCTAAATTGTAACGAACATCAGGAGTAAGCCATATTTTTTCTGCTACTTTCAAATGAAGACCTGCACCAAAGGCAACACCAAAATCAGTTCCGTTAATACCGTCTGAAATCTCTACATAATCTCCATCGCCCACTTTTGCTTGAGAATTGAGTAAAAATCCAGCATAAGGACCTACAAATAATTTTGGACGAATAGTCATTTCATTTGTACCCATAAAGTAATTAAAAAGCAAAGTAGTACGTAGATAATCTAATCTAGTTGTGTTATCTGTTCCTGAAACGTCAAGAGTTGCACCCATAGAAGCATAATCAGCTTCTAGAGAAAGACCTACGGATTCTGCTACACTATAATTCAGTACTGCACCGATATTAAAACCTGTTCTACTATCGTAATCTTCTACATCTTCCCCTCTGAAATTAGCTATATTTACACCACCTCTAATACCTAAAGATGTAGTGTTTTGTGCATAAGAAGAAGTAGAAATTGAAAAGCTAATAGCTGCAACGAGAAGAAGAGTAAAGAAAAGTTTTGAAATTGATTTGCTGAATGTTTTCATAATAAAAATTAGAGTTTAAAAAGTCTGAATAGTAAAAAATGATTCAATACAAGAACACTTATTTTTGGTTTTTGTTTTAAATAACAAAATTGACTTTTCACTTACTGGAAAAAGAAGCAGAAAAAAAACACTCTTCTCATAAAAGAAGAGTGTTTTGAGAGTAGTTATAAATGAGTCTTAAATATTCAATATGAGTGTCATTTTCAGGTATTGACTTTTAGTTGCAGCTGCAACGTAACCTTTGTAGAACATCAAAAACGTACTTTAATAGAGCTACAGAGTAGCGAAACCTCGCCATTGGCAATTAAAATAAAGTTACGCTACGCTGTAGCTTTTTAAATCCATTTTTATTCTTGTTCTACCAAGGTAAAGCTACTCTGTAGCTAATAAACGCATTTTTTGATTTTACCAATGACACTCGTGTTGAAATATTTGGACTATTTTTTAATTAATGTTTTTGTTCCTACAGTCTTTCCATTATTAAACCTCAAAATGTACTGTCCTGCTGGAAGAGTTTCTATTTTAAGTGTAGTCTGACTTTGTGTAAGTGTAGTTTTTACTATTTGTTGTCCCAATATATTGAGTATTGTAAATTCAATAGGTTCATTTCTAGTAACATTTAAGGCACTAATATCAATATTCACTTCACTAGATGTAGGATTAGGGAATATACGAATGCCTTTTGTAAGTTCGTTTTCAAATTCAATTCCTGTTGGCTGTTCTGGACCTAGTTCTTGTACTTCAATAGAAGGTATATAGAGTTCATTTGCTTTTGCAATAGCTCTTGTAATTGCGGCATCATTATCTCCTGCTGCTAATACAAAGGCAACAACAATTCTTTCTCCTGCTGGAATCGTATAAGGACCTGCCGAAACAGTTACGCTTACATCAGTTCCTGTAGTAACTCCAATACTCTGATTAGAATTACCTCTTAAAGCAGTTCTTTTTTCTGTATCTGTAAATCCGTCATAGACACCATAAGGAGTTCCGACATAATCTGGGTCATTCGAAATCAAGGAGTATCTTGCTCCAGTAGCAAACAGGTCTAATACGCCTACTCCGACACGAGGTAAGCTAGCTACTTTTGCAGAAACAATAGCTGCATGTATATCGTCTTTCCAAACTGCTTGATTATTACCTGATTGCTCATTTCCTCCAACATCCCAGTCTCCATACATACCCGCATAGAAGTTAGTAATGTCTTCGCTTATTGTATTCTGAAAAACGTACTCAACCACTATAAAATCTTCTGCACCTTCTTGATTCCAAAGTTGCAGACTTTGAGTTGTAGTTACAGAAAGCTGTGAACTGCGAGCATCGCTATCATTAAAAGTAGTTCTCCATTCTGATTTGTTAGGCGTATCTTCATCTGGTGGTAGAGCCACAATTGGAGTAACAACTCTAAAATCTTCATCGTGTACTTCATCGCTAGAACGCACGGCATTAGCTAATTTCGTACCCGAACTAAACATCAAACCTAACTCGTACAGCATCGATGTTCCTTTGTATATAAAACCATCACCAACCGTTATTTTTTCATGTCTTCCAATTGTACCCTTACTATCTACCGATGTAGTAATATTATTCTTATCAATGGTAATAAAAGCAGGATTGACTACAAAAGAAGCAAATTCTTGTGCTTCATATCCATTTTGTGTATAAGTAATACGCAGAGTGATGACACCAAAATTTTCCAAATCAGGATTGATTTGTACTTTAATCTCATCTTTAGTAACAACAGACTGATTCGTATTCATTACCCCTTCATAAATCAAATCACCTCCATCTATAGATGAATTAGTATCAATAGTTTCGATTTTGATTTTGAAATCTGACTGACTAGGAGCTAAATAACTAAAAAATTCAGCATTAAATATAGCCATGTCTCCAGCGTAAGGAATTTTTCCATCTTCAACACTTACTAATTCAAAATTTTTCATACGTACAGCAACAGGAAATTCAGTAAGTGCACGCCTCATGTTCAAACGACCACGTCCTACTTTTCCATTATACTGTTCAGGAAAAGCATCATCAAGTGGATCAGCCGTAATACGTAAAAGCTCTCCTATCTGAATAGGAGTAAGTTCTGGACGGTGTGACCAAGTAAGAGCTGCTGCTCCAGCCACAATAGGAGAAGAAAAGGAAGTACCTGAAGTAGTACCATATACTCCAGTAAGTGCTTCACTATGGACAGTTGTATAAATACCGCTACCAGGTGCAAGAATATCTACACTATAATCATAATTAGTAAAATCAGATATATCATCTCTTTCAGTAGTAGATCCTACTGACAAAATACCATCATAACTTGCTGGAAATTGAGCTAAGTTTTCTCCATCATTTCCTGCTGCTACAATTATCAAACAGCCATAATCTTCAATTGCACTCTTTACAATAGCTGCACCAATCTGACTAGGAAAAGGTCCTCCCCAAGAGCAATTGATGATTTTTACACCTGTTTCTGCCATATACATAATTCCTGCATACCCATTATAGATACTCAGTCCTCTTACTTCATCATCAGGTGAATGCTTTGTATTGACTAATTTGACATTAAAACCTGTACCTGCAATTCCTATATTATTATCTGTAGAAGCTGCTGCACAACCCGCTACTGAGATACCATGATCTAATCCTGATGTAGGAAGTTGCGGATTATTATCTTGTATCAATTGAAAGTCATCAGGAACAGTTGCACCTGCAAAATCCCACCCATAATGATTATCAATATAGCCATCATTATCATTATCTATTCCATCAATAGGATCGTTTTGATTGTAATAAACTTTATCTTTTAAATCGGGATGATTAAAATCAAAACCAGAATCTACAATACCTACTAAGACAGTAGAATCTCCTTTTGTAATATCCCAAGCCTCAAATGCTCTAATTCTGAATAGATAATTTTGTCTTACAATATCTGCATCATTTGGAGTATAATACATTTTGTTGGCAGGTACTGGTTCTGCTATTGCTACCATTCCTGTTGCTAATAGCTCATCAATCATTTGATTGATACTTACACCTTCTTGCAAATCAATAGTATAAATCAGAGAAATATCTACACCTGAAACATTTTTGTTTACTTTGGTTTTTTTGAAATTATTTCTTTGTTCAGTTTGCGGAAAATGTTGTCTTGCTTCTTTACTTGCTCTTTTATTTATGAGCATAGAAAGAGCATTACTGCTTTGAAAGGCTTTTCTATATTCTGGTTTGAGTGTAATCCAAACACGACCTGCTTCTATATCATCCGTCGTAATTCCTTTTGGTAATTGGTATTTTGTTTTGGGTGAAAATTGTGCTTGTGCTAAATTGGTAAATAGGTTCGTAGAGAACATAAATAAACCAATAAGAAAAAATGTACTTAAATAGAGGGTAATACTATTACGCATTATATACTTTGGTTAATTGTAAGGTAAAAATAAGAGTAAAATAAGAAAATATACGTTTAATATATTGATAATCAATATTTTAGTTTTCTGCATAATTTGCTATGCAGCTATTACAAATATATTAATATTATCACTTTAAAAAGAAATAAAACTAATTTTTTTTAGAATGAAATTTGATTTTTATAGTTTTTTATCAAAACTAGAATTTTTTATAGATTTTCAACTCAAATACTGTTTCCAAAAACTAATTTATTTTCAGACCTTTGCAGACTTTTGTTGTTCTGTTTTGATATATAAATTACTAATGGATAAAAATAAATCGGACTTCTCTCCTTCTTCTCTCTTTTCTACTTTCTGGACTCCTTCACGTACTTTAAAAGTAGCTCTTTTTGCAACAGGACTTTCAGGAATTGTAGCTGAATATATTCTTTCTACTTTGGCTACTTATTTTTTGGGAGATTCTGTAAAGCAGTTTACACTTATTGTGTCGGTGATGCTTTTTTCGATGGGTTTGGGAAGTCGTTTGAGTCAATTTTTCAAGAAAAACCTTATCGAACTCTTTATTGCCTGTGAGCTTATTTTGTCTTTACTGGTTTCTTTTTGTTCTTTACTTACTTATGGCATCGCTTCTGTTAGTGAGTGGATAGGAATTGTAATCTATACATTGAGTATTTTGATAGGACTTTTGATAGGTTTTGAGATTCCTTTAGTTACTCGCATAAATGAAAATTATGAAGAACTGCGTTTTAATATTTCTTCTGTCATGGAAAAAGATTATTACGGTTCGCTTTTGGGAGGTGTATTTTTTGCCTTTATTGGTCTTCCTTTTATTGGTCTTACTTACACACCTTTTATCTTAGGAATAATTAATTTTTTGGTAGGTATTTTAGTTCTCTTTACGCTTACACCTCTTTTTGCAGAAAGATGGCAATCCAGATTGAAAGTAATTAGTTTAGCTGTTTTGGGAATAATTATTTTCGGATTAGTAGGAGCAAAACCGATTGTAATGTATGGCGAACAAAAACGCTATAAAGACAAAATTATCTATGAAGAACAAAGTCGTTATCAGAAAATAGTAATGACTCAGTATAAAAATGATTATTGGCTATATCTAAATTCTCATCTTCAGTTTAGTACTTTTGATGAGTGGTTGTATCACGAACCATTAGTTCATCCAGTTATGCAATTTGCTACTTTTGGTAATCCATTAGAGAATAAATATAAAAAAGAAGGAAAGTTAGATGTCTTGATTTTAGGAGGTGGCGATGGATGCGCTGCAAGAGAAGTTTTGAAATATGAGAATATAAATAGCATTACCCTTGTAGATTTAGACCCTTCTATGACAAAGCTGGGAAAAGAAAATCCTATTCTTTTGGAAGTAAACAAAAACTCACTAAATAATGAGCGTGTAAAAGTATATAATAGCGATGCCTTTAATTTTTTGGCTGACAGTATGGTTTTTTACGATGTCATGATTGTAGATTTTCCAGACCCAAAAACGATTGAAGTAAACCGCCTTTATACTTTAGAGTTTTATCAGCTTTGCTATCAACATTTGCGACCACAAGGAATTATGATTACGCAGGCTGGAAGTCCCTATTATGCAGCAAAGGCATTTGATTGTATCAATAAGACAATGCAAGCAGCAGGATTTGAAACCCTTCCGATGCACAATCAAGTTTTGACAATGGGAGAATGGGGTTGGGTAATTGGAAATAAATCACTCAAAAGTGAAGACCTCAAAAAAACAATGCAAAGTCTGCAAATCCAAAATGTGGAAACAAAATGGCTTAATAATGAAGCTATGTTACAAATTACTTCTTTTGGGAAAAATTGGAAAGTAGATGAAAAAGAGAAAGATAAAATAGAAATAAATACTACTCAAAATCCTGTTTTGTATAGATATTATAATGATGGAAGTTGGTATATGTATTGATTTAATTAAAAATTACGGATTACGAATTACGATCAAATTCTGTATCAATTCAATAGTTAGCACTTTACTTTGAATCAGTCTTGAAGAGCAGAACGATATAAAAATAATTATATCAACTAAAAATTTAGTTTATCAACTAAAAATAATTATATTGCTCTCTATTTGAGTTACCATTAACCTTAAAAGAAGTAGCATAATGAAATTTCTGAAAAAATTAGTATTTACCAGTTTATCCATTATTTTTTATTTACTTTTCTGTTCCCAGCTTTTAGCTCAAAATAATCTTTTGATAAAAGGAAAAGTAATAGACACAGAAACGAAAGAATTATTACCCTTTGCCTCTATTGGAATTGAAGGAACAAGCGTAGGAACGGCAAGTAATTCGGCTGGTTATTTTGAGTTTCGATTAGAAAATTCTTGGAAAGACAAGTTTATTATTTGTTCTTTTGTAGGTTATCAGCCTTTCAAAATTAAGGTTTCGGAAGCCTATACTTATTCTCAAAACAATCAATTAGCTTTTGAATTAAAACCTTCTGAATCACTCAAAACGGTTACTATTACCTCCAAACGAATTCCGAAAGTAGAAAAAATAATGAAACAGGTAATTAAAAATTTACCCGAAAATTATCCTCAAAATCCGTATAATGCAGACTTTTTTTATAGAGAATACCTAAAAGATTCTACGGCTTATGTGCGTTTGGTGGAAGCTGCACTTTCTGTTTATGACAAGAGAAGTTATGTTCCGATTATTTATAATCACAAAAATAAAGTAACGGGTAGAATAGAAATTCAGAACCTAGAAGAAGAGTATTATGCACAAGTAAAAGAGCGAAGAGCATCTTATGATTACTCAAAATCTAAAATAAATAACTTTTTTATTGATGTAGAGTATGGAACAAAATACAATTGGATACGGAAAAATCAGTTTATTTTTGATAAAGAAATGTACAAGAAATTTGATTATGAACTTGTAAATCTTACTTCACTAAGTGGAAAAACAGTCTATGAAATTGCTTTTTCATACAATGGAACAATTGATAGATTCAGAAAACTGAAAGGAAAAATGTTTGTCAATGAAGACGATTTTGCTGTTTTGCAATTGCATTTTACTTACTTTCCTATCGGAACAATGGGTGGATATAATGCAAAAGAACGCTATGGCTACAATATTTATCTAGAAAATGAAGAGCATCTTTATTTTAAAAAGTATGGCGAGAAAGACAAAGAAAGGTATTTAGTAAGCTATCAATCTTTGCGTTCGACAGAGAAATATTATGAGAGTTCGGAAGCCTTTGAAGAATCAGTTTCAGAGTATTTTGTAGAGCAATTGACTGTTGATGTGAACTTAGAAAATCCAATTTCACAAGAATTACAAGATGATTCTAAATTGAAAGAAATAATTTATAATCCAATTTTTTGGGAAAAATACAATGTACTGGCAGATTCTCCTCTAAACTTAAAAATTAAAGCAGATTTAGAAAAAAGACAATCTTTGGAAAAACAGTTTGAAATAGGGAAGTAAGTGGGGAATGGAGTTTGGAGATTGGAAATTAGTTTGTATTTTCCCTAATCCCTAATCCCTAATCCCTAATTATTTGAAAATGAAGAAAAGTAAAAACTAAGCAAAAAAGGAAAAATACCTATTCCAATAGAAAGGAGTAATGTAGAAATGAAAGGCTGCTTTTTTACGACGAAATAAATACTAAAACCCAAGCCAACAATCGCCAAAATCTCGTTGGCTAAAAACAAAAACCAAGTAACTTGACTCAAATAAAAAGTAATAGGCATTCTCAAAAGTGTTGCTAAAAAGAACAACATAAAAGGAATTATCAAAAGAAGAATCCAAGTAAAAATCAGAATTTTATTAACCGAATTAGAAAGCATTTTTGTATAAATTTGAAATCAACCCACGAATAAATTTGTGGGTTTTGGTTGAAGCCTTTGTAATTGTTGTACTAAAATTTGCCTAACTCCAAATATCCACTTCCTAATTCCTCATATTTACTCCTCCCAAATAATTTTCCCATCCAAACCCAAATACGTAATTTTCCCAGCACGTTCCAGACGAATAACATAGCCTTGAACATACTGGCGAGCATCAAAGGAAGGTTTCAAAATCCATTTTCCATCCAAATCAGCATAGCCATACACTCCACTTGTAACTAACCTAGTAGAAGTTGGCAAAACAGAAACAGACTGATAACGAGTAGGCGAAACAAAATTTCCACTCTCATTTATCATTAGCCAATAACCATCATTGATTTTTTCAAAACCTAAATCGACAATCGTTTCACCATATTTGGTCTTGATTTTTCTGTTTTTCTTGTGCTTGAGTTGATAATTTCGCATTGCTGTTGCAGAAAAATCAAGGCGAACAGTATCAGGATTTTCAGTAGAACGCCTCAACAAAACATATTTTTCTCCAGTCTTGACAAAAGCAATTCCGTTTCTAAACTGTGTCAGACTATCAAAATAAGAAGGATAAAGTACGCTACCATCTTTTTTGATATGAATAAAGCCCCTTTCAGTTTCTATTCCAATTACTCCATTCTCAAACCCATTTTTATAGATACCTATTGGATTTACAGTTGTATAAGGAAGTCTTGAAATTCGTTTTCCAGTTTTGTCTATCAAAAAATTTTCTCCAATTGCCATTCCTTCGCCAAAATTAGACCCAGAAGTAAAAGCTGATTTTATGACTACTTCGCCTTTTTCATTAATATAAGACCATTTTGTACCTGCTCTTGACAAATCTACTTTTGCCATATTATCTGAAAATGGAAAGGCTTTGTAGTATGCAAAATCAATAACCTTTTTGCCGCTTTCGTCCAAATAACCAAAAAGCTGTTTGTCTTTTGATTTATCGTTTTGCTGGACGGCTATTTTTCCTTCTGACAAAATTCCGATTTCTAAATAATCAGGTTTTAAGATTAGTTTACCTTCATTATCTATAATTCCATATAACATTTGTTTGGCATTTTTTGGGTCTTTAATGGCTACTTTTGCCCAAGAAATTTTGCCTATTTTTCCAAACTCTTCTATAAAATCATAAGTGGGATTTACTAAAAACGTCTCTGAATTTTGGTCTGTTTTTATTCCAAATTTTCCGTTTTCTTTTACGATGACTAAGTTTTGGTTTGGATTATTTGTAAGAAAATTACCTTTTTCATCTAAATAAGAAACTACCGAAGAATCCAAAAATACCTCAATGAGAGAGTTTTTTGTATTTGGTTTTTGTAAATATTTGACAGACGAATAACGAATCGGAACAACTGTTTTTCCAAATGGATTAATTACTCCCCATTTACCGTTTTGTTTGACAAAAGAAAGCGTATCATTTCGGTTATCCATTCCTATAAAGTCATATTCGAAGGGAATAATTGTATTGTTGTGCCTGTCTATTGTACCATATTTAGTATTGCCTTTTTGAGCCACAGTAACAGCATCTTTTACATCATAAATTTTATAAAAATCACTCACTTTCGAAAATTCTAAAGGCAAAATTTGTCTTCCTTCGTGATTGATATAACCAATTAAATTATCCTTCTTGACTTCTGAAATTCCTTTCTTAGCATAATAAATTGAAGAAAAGTTGTCTTGAATAGCATCGTATGAAGGCTCAACAATGATTTTTCCAGACTTATCGGCATAACCCACTTTATTATTTTGTTCTATCAAAACGAGTTCTTGATTTTGAGTAGTAGAAGGTTCGAAAATAGTTTCTTTAATAAAACTGTATTTTGGCTCCAAAACCCAAGTTCCATTTGTTTTGACAACTCCATTTTTCTTGTAAAAAGCGGTTTTGTTTCCATAGCCATCTTCTTCAATATAGCGTTCAGAACTCACTTTTGCCATTCCATTTCTAACCTCGTGTATAAAATCTGCTTTAATGGAAGGCTCTAAAGTAATTTTTACAACTCCCTTTTCATTTGACAAAAACCCCCATAAATTATCTTTTCTACTAATTGCTAAGTCTTCTGAAAATGTACTAATGTATTGATAATCAAAAGGTAAAATAATTTTGTTTTGCATGTTTATGATGCCCCATTTTCCATCTTTTCTAGCTCTGATGATTCCATTTTCAATGCTTAATCGTTCATATTGAGGCTCAATAACGATTTCTCCTTTTAGGTTTGTTACTCCTACTGAGTCGGCTTTTACGATGAGTGCCATTCCATTTTCAAAATCTCCAATATATTCGTATTCTGGAATTAAGATTGATTTTCCTTCCTTATCTATCAATTTGAAATTACTACCTATTTGTGCTTTTGCTACTCCATTTTGATAGGGAAAAATAAACGAATAGGTAGGAGACAAAATAACTCTTCCTTTTTCGTCCATTAGTCCGTACTTTCCACCTGCTCTTATAGGCAAACGATTTTCAGAAAAATAAGTCATGGAGTCAATCTTTTTTCCTGTAATTTCTGTAACTAACAAACCTGTTTTGGTCAGAATGGCGTTTTCTCTTGTACTATCTGCGTAAGCTCGTGCTATGTCTGCTGTTCTGAAATCTTCTAATTCTACATGAAAAAGTTTGTTCCGACTGATGAGTTTTCCATTTTTATGGTCAATGAGCGAAGCATCGGAAAGGCTTCCATTTACATTATTTTTGCCTAGTGTAAATCCTGAAATTGGTTCTACCAAAATTACGTCAAAACCTTCTTTGAAAGCGAGTTCTCTTTGTTTGTTTAATAAATGCCATTTTTTTGTACTCGGATTTTGAAACCAACGATATGCTGTTGAAAGACGATTGGCGAGTTGTGCCGTAAAAACTTCTGGTTTGTCTAATTTTGAATAAGTAGAAGACAATGTTTGCAAAGATGGAAAAACGGTTTCTTTCTTTTTGATAATAAAATTATTGGCTGTGCTAAATTCTAAAACTGTTATTTTTTCATTTTGATACGCAAAAACTATCGCTTCGTTTTTCTTAGGAACAAAAATATCAATTCCTGTATAAATTGGGTTTAAAACTAATTTTCCATTTTTGTCTATTATTCCGTCGCCTTCTGGAGTTGTTACTTTTGTGAAAGGGGAAAAAGCTGTAAAGTCATAAACTAAATCAAAATTTTCAGTCAAGATTTTTTTTCCATTTGTATCTAAAATTGTCCATTTATTCTGTGCATTTTTTCCTACAAAAAGGTGATTTTGAAGGTTATAAATTTGAGAATAAGTAGGCTGCAAAATAAAATTTGCGTTGCCGTCCATTATCCCACACTTGCCCTCATCTCCACTCTTACAAGCTGTAATTCGGATCTGTTTTTTGTCCTTATTTACATCAATTTCTATCACTTCAAAAAATGAATACTCGGCTTCCGTCATTTCTTTTTTTGCTTTCAAATCGTACAAAGACCATTCTTTTGTAGGTGATTTTAAGGCTAAATAATCCATTGAAAGAGCAACAATAGAGGCATATTTTGGCTCAATTATTACATTTCCATTCTCATCAGCTACTCCTAAAGGACGACCAGCACCAAAACTTGTAAAACCATTTGGTAAAAGGTTGATGTTATAAAGTGATTTTTGTGCTAAAGTTTCATTTTTTAGATTAGGTAAAAACTCTTCTTTTCCTTTTTTGGCAAGAATGATATTACTTTGAATTTTTATAGTTGGGTTATTTACAAAATAAGCTGTATCAATGTCTTTCATCAAAATTGCAGCTTCTGGACTTATCAAACTGTACTTTTTAGTTTTTTCATCAAATCCTAAAGCATAAGAATTTCTCATTTTATGAATTCTATCAAAACTAGTTGTAGTTTTACTTCCATTTTTTGAGAAAAAAATATATTTACTTTCTGTATTTTCTTTTTTACTTTTATAGGCAATTAATAAGGAATCAATCACTTTTATTTCGGTTGCATTTTCTGTAAACGCTAAAATAGATTTTCCATTTTGGTCGGCTGCAATCCACTTATCATTTTTCTTTAAAAGCAGATAATTAAATTCTGCAACTTCTACAAAATCATATTCAAGAGGAATAATAATTTTGCGAATTTTGGTCAATAACTCCCCATTTTCCATTTTTTTGGACAGGTAAGCGAGTAGTTTCTATATTATTCTTTTTCTCATTTTGGGAAAATGAAGGAAAGCTAAAAGTAAAGAGAAAAATAGAAAGAAATAAAAAACGCATATGTAAGATATTTGAAATTGAAGTATTTTTTGAAGTTCAATGAGTGAAGATACAAATAAATTATGTTATTTTATTTTCTTCTTTATTCTGATAAATGTTATTTCTAACTGTTCAGAGAAGAAATAGTTTCAAAAATGAGAAGCAATAGTATTAATTTGATGTTACTAAAATCACAATCTTTTCTATTAACGAATGCAGAAATTAGTGAATATAATCTGTTGATACGTAAAATAGTAAGCTATTATTCAAGTTTTTTTGAATTAAATTCTATTTAATTCAAGTTGCGATCACAGACTTCCTAGTCAGCAAAAAGTAAACAGCCTGTTTCACAAAAATGCCTATCCATTCAGACTAGGATTCTGACCGTACAATTCCAACTTTGTTATTTAAATAATGAGCTTCAAAAAGTAATCAAGATTTCAAAATCTAAAAGCAATCAAAGGAAATGTATATAATTCGTTTTCATCAGGATAATTCGGTCTATTCAAAACAAATAATCATTGAATAAGAAATAAAAGAAAATCTCAATAGATTAAAGTAGATATTATAAAAACCATTCTTCATTGAGGAATGGTTTTTTTTGTTTTGTGATTTGCTCAAATAATTTATAATCAGGTAATTCACATCTGTAATCCGTAATTATTACCTAGGCACGTCTAATTTTTGTATCATTTCTTTTACTAAATCCTCGCCTGTCAGTCCTTCCATTTCTCGCTCTGGCGTTATCATAATACGATGTCCCAAAACTGGATATGCCACTTCTTGAATATCTTCTGGCGTTACGAACATACGACCACGCAAAACTGCCATTGCTTTTGAAGCTCGCATAATGGCAAGCGAAGCACGAGGAGAAGCACCCAAATAAAGTGAGCCATGATTTCTAGTTTGATAGGTAATTTCGGCAATATAATCTAAGAGTTCATCTTTGATATGGACTTCTGAAACAATCTTACGACACGCTAAAATATCTTCTCCCTTTAATACTGCATTGACAACCGAAATATCATTTTGAAGTTGGTTTTTGAAGCGATATAAAATCTGTTTTTCTTCACTAAGCGTTGGATAATCCAAACTAATACGAAACAAAAAACGGTCTAGTTGTGCCTCAGGCAAACGGTATGTTCCCTCTTGTTCGATTGGGTTTTGGGTAGCAATTACAAAAAATGGTAATTTCATTTTGTGCGTCGTTCCATCAATCGTTACTTGTCTCTCTTCCATTACCTCAAAAAGAGCAGCTTGCGTTTTGGCTGGAGCACGATTTATTTCATCTATCAAAACAATTTGAGAAAAAATAGGACCAGCGTAAAGTTAAAATTTAGCTTCTTGAAGACTATAAATTGTTGTACCCAAAATATCGGTTGGCATCATATCAGGTGTAAACTGAATCCTTGAAAAGTCAATTGATAAAGTACGAGCCAAGAGTTTTGCAGTCATTGTTTTGGCAACTCCAGGAACGCCTTCCAAAAGTACATGTCCGTCAGCAAACAGACTTACCAAAAGCAAATCAATCATTTCATCTTGACCAATAATAATTTTATGGATTTCACTTTTCACTTTCGAAACCGCCTGATAAATAAAATCTAATTGCTTCATTGGAAGAAGAAGTAAAACTAGGCTCTGAACTTGTTTCTTCGGATTGAAAATCGGTATTTCGAAACTGATTTTCTAATGGGTTTTCTGACGTATTCTCTTGCATAAAATAAGTAGATATGAATTACAAAGAAATTTTTTATTTTTAAATAAACACTAACAAATTCGTAATTCGTAATTTTTAATTGGTGATTAATCTTCTATTTACAATTGGTGTAAAATTCTTGAATCTGAGTATGTATTTTTCGTAAAAGCCATTCTGACACTTCACTCTGTTGGTTTATTTTCTGAATATCATTTAAAAGTAATTCTATAAATTCTTTATTTATTCCAGCACGCTCAGAAAGTTTTTTCTTAAAATCTTCGTCTATATGCTGTGTATTCATATGATATTTAGTACGAACAAAATCGAAGAATAGACGTACTTTGAGTTGAGAGAGGCGTTTATGGTCTTTTTGTAAATAGTAAAGTTGTCCTATTGTTTTTGTAAATTCTAAAGAAGTATTTTGTTCTTTTCTCAAAATTGGAATAATCCGTTGCACTCTTTTCCCCCTAAAAATTACAAATAATAACGCACTTATTAGTAGCGTATAATATCCCCAAGCCAGTGAAGGCTGTGAAAGAATGTAGCTCAAAGGACTAGGAGAAATATTTCTTTCACCATATTCTCTCTTCCCTTCCTTGTAGTAATGAGAACGCTCGTCCCACAAAATATTTCCTTCTGGAAGATAAGAAAAAGTACGTTCTATATACTTTTTTCCGTTTTCTTGAATAGCGTAATAATTGGTAAAAAGAACAGGGTTTCTATGAAAATAAAAATACCCTTTTCCATATTTTATACGAATAAAGTTGATAAATTCTACTTTTTCTTGTGTTATACCTTCCGTAGATTCTGGGTGTGTTTCTGTGTAGTCTTGGCTATGTTTTATATGGGTATTTGATTCTTCATTTAGAAAGCCTAAGGTTTCAAACTTTCCTTTTCTGTTTTCATCTGCATAATAAGTAGTAAAATAATACCACGAGGTAGCTGCTGATTCATTTTTTTGCCTATAATCAAATTCAAAATTAGTTGGGTTTTGAAGAACTAAATTTTTGAAATTAACAGAAATAACAGAGTCATATGCGTAATCATAGTTTTGAGATTCTAAGTCTAATAAATCAAATAAAGTATCGGGAAAATGAGTGGAAGCAAAAAAAGCAGTGTTCCCTTTTTTAACAAAACTTAGTAATGAATCTATTTCATCGTCTAATAAATAAGGAGTGTTACCCAGAAAAACATAAGACATTGGTTTTTTAGCTTCTTTTATTTCTTGTTCTGCTAATTTCTCAGTTAATAAATTGTCTATAAAAATAAACTCATTATCTGCTTTATAATTTTTCAATAAATTAAAAACTACATAATTATTATAAGGCTCTTTGCTTTCTGTTTTATAATCTTCATTCCAATCTATATATTGGTTTTTTAGATAAGCAAAAATGCCTAAACCGATTGGAATCAATGCCAAAACAGCTAACGTAGTAATAATATTTGTAAAGGTTCTTTTTTCCATTAATTAAATCTAATCCTAATTTAGTTTATTGATTTTATAAATATATAGTATTCTACCTCTTTTGTCTTCTGATTCAAAACCTAAATTTACTAAAAATACTATAATTAATTTGATATTGACTTACCTTTGTACAACTCTTTCTTATTTTTTGAAAAATCAACTCAATTATTAAATTACGATATAGTCTTATTATATAATGAAAACGCTTTATTTACATGGTTTGGATAGTTTTTTATCTGACGAAAAACGAGTTATTTTAGAAAAATACACAACTAATTTAGTTGCTCCTTTGATAGATTATCGGAAAGACCCTTATACTATTCAGACTTTATTAGAACGCTATAAAGATGAAAAAATAGAACTCGTAATTGGGAGTAGTATGGGTGGACTTACGGCTTATTACCTTTCTTGGTTTTGGCAAATTCCGTGTTTGGCTTTCAATCCTGCACTGCCTTATAGAAGTATAATTCAAGAATTGCCAGCTCTACCCATTACACTAAACAAAATGAAGAATTTGCGTAAACAGTTTTTGCGTGTTGTTTTGGGAAGACACGATGATACTGTAAATCCTTTTGATACCTTACCCATCTTGATGAGTGATATGAATGAGGACGAACCTCTTTCTATTCATTTAAGAAATGATTTGGCACATCAAATTCCTTTTTCTGTCTTTGATGAAGAGTTGAATTTCTTTTTTGATAAAGTGAGACTTAGGAACTAGGAAAATGGAACTAAGAAAGTGGAACTAGGAGAATAGAACTAGAAATTGAGTAATAACCTGAATCTAAAATCTGACTTCTAACTTTACTCCTCTTCCATAATTTCTTCTCCATATTTTTTTCTACGTTGAATTTCTTCAACTAATTCTTCAATAATAAGAGGGTAATAAAGATGTTCTAATGCGTGGATCTTGTGAGCTAAGATTTCGGGAGTATCTTTGGGTTCGATTTTTACTTTTTCCTGAAATATTATTTGTCCTTCGTCGTATTTCTCATTAACCAAATGAATTGAAATCCCTGAATGTGTTTCTTTATTATCTATAACAGCTTTGTGTACATGGTCTCCATACATTCCTTTTCCGCCATATTTTGGTAGTAATGCAGGATGAATATTAACTATTTTATCTGGAAAAGCAGTTACAAAATTAGAAGGAATTAGCCACATAAAACCAGCCAAAACGACTAAGTCTATTTCTTTACATTCCAAAAACTGAAGTACTCCTCTTGTCTTGTAGAGTTCGTCTTTTTCAAAAATAGCTACTTCTACACCTAATCTTTTTGCTCTTTCGATAACAAAAGCATTTGCATTATTAGACAAAACTACAAAGGAAACATCTTTATGTAACTTGAAGTGTTCGATAATTTTTGCAGCATTTGAGCCATTACCTGAAGCAAAAATAGCAATTTGAATCATAAAAATAGACGTGCAAACGGTTATAAAGTATAAATGAGGCGAAATAGAGTCATTCAATTGAATCTAATACACATATTTGTATTAATGCACATAAAGCAATTAATCAAAACATAAATATAAAAACAGACTAGTTTGTTTTATTTATTACGCATAGAATCAATTTTTTGTTTGATTTTAAAATCAGAAAACAATAAAAAACGGATTTTTAAGGAGTAGTACCTTATTTTTTTAGATAAAAAAAAATAATCAAAAAAAAAGTCTTGTAGAAAACTCCACAAGACTTTTTAATAAATGGCGGTCTGGACGGGACTCGAACCCGCGACCCATGCGTGACAGGCATGTATTCTAACCAACTGAACTACCAAACCATTTTTTTGACTTTACTTTCTAAAAAATAATTGGGGATATAATCCAATTATTTTTCTCAAAACAAATTAAAACTCTAAAAAAAACTATTCTGAATTTTGCGGTCTGGACGGGACTCGAACCCGCGACCCCATGCGTGACAGGCATGTATTCTAACCAACTGAACTACCAAACCGTATTTTGTTTGCTTTTCAGAATGTTTTTTTACTTATTTCTTCATTTAGAATTCAAATATACGAACTTGATTTTAAATAAAAAAGTTCATTTAAATTAAAACTAAAGATAATTAGCAACAGTTTTATTTTTTTGAAGCTGTCAAAAGCACTTTCCTTTTTCTTAAGTGCGATGCAAAGGTAAGATAGTATTTTTGATTTTACAAGCTATTTATGCAAAAAAAATATTTTTTTGATGAGCTGAAAAGGTCTTTTGTTTAAAGGTATTGATAATCAATAAATTATAAATTGATTTTTTTTATGATGCCAAATTTGTAAGTCAATTAAATGCTTCTTACTGCTAAAATGTGAGCTATAGTTATAAGATTGCTTTCAAACTCATGTCTAAACTTTGATAAGAATGTGTTAATGCACCTACGGAAATTGAATTTACACCTGTTTTTGAAATGTTAGTTACTGTTTCTAAAGTAATTCCACCAGATGCCTCACTCATTATTTTTTTAGGAGAAGAGGTATTAAACTTTTCTATCAATAAAACAGCTTCTCTCATCATTTCATTTGTCATATTATCTAGCATCAAAAAATCTATTGGTTGTCCGTTCTGGCTGACTTTCAAAACCTGTTTTACCTCTTCCAAGTTTCTTGTCTCTATTTCTATTTTTAGATTTTTTTTATTTGTTTTGCAGTAGTTTTGAGCTGATTGTATAGCTTTTTCTATTCCACCTGCATAATCTACGTGGTTATCTTTTAGCATTATCATGTTGAAGAGTCCGTAACGATGATTTGTTCCTCCTCCAATTTTGACTGCCCATTTTTCGGTAATCCTTGAGTTGGGAGTAGTTTTGCGAGTATCTAATATTTTAGTTTCGGTTCCTTTTACAGCTTCTACAAATTGATTAGTAAGGGTAGCAATTCCACTCATTCTCTGCATACAATTTAATACTAATCTTTCTGCTGTTAGGATAGATTGTGCGTTTCCTTCCACTATAAAAGCAATATCTCCATATTTCACTTTATCTCCATCGTTCAAAAAAACAGTTAATTTGAGATTTTTATTTACCTTCGCAAAGATAAGTTGGGCAAGCTCTATTCCTGCCAAAATTCCATTACCTTTGATAAGCAAATGTGCTTTTTTCTGTGCCGTAGCAGGAACGGAAGAAAGCGTAGAATGGTCGCCATCTTCAATATCCTCCTTTAATGCAAGGGTTATGAATTGGTCTAAAGATTCGGTAGTAAGGTAATTGTACACTTTAGTAAATGGTTTTTGTAGGAATAAATTTTATAGCAAAAGTAGCTTCGTGTATTTTTTACACAAATAAAACTATTTTTAGTGAGATAATCAAAAATAAATACCAACTAATTTTTCAAACTCAATAATTTGTTGATAATCAGCAGTCTAAGAAATGGTGAATTATTAATTATGAATGGTGAATGAATGTAAATAATTAATCATTAATTATTTACAGACTTTAAAACGATAGTTTATTTAATTCTTATTCCTAATGGTATTATTTATAGAACATTTTGATTAAAAATCGTTGAGTAAAAATAAAAAATTATGAAAAATAAAATCATTTGTGGTTTTTATTCGTTTGTAGTTATAAAGCAAATTAAAATTACAAAATCGTCTAATTTTACATTTTGAGTATTTAAATTATTTATAGCACTTAATTTTATGTTTATGAAAACAGTTACATTTTCTTCTTTCTTTAAAACTAAAACAGTTGAAAAAATTATAGGTATTCTTATCTGCTTTTTTTTCTTAGCTATAGGAGGAAATTCTTTGTTTGCTCAAAATAATTTATATGCAAAACTTCCTTACGATCCTCACACTAATCCTGCGATTTGGGCACAACTTCAGCAACATCCTTTAGATTCTCTACTGTGGCAAAAATATGTAAAAAAACAATGGACAGAAATGCCTCTAAAAGAGCGTCTGCAAGTAAAATTATGGATTCAAGAAATGTGGTTAAATAAAATAAATGAAAATGATAAAGAGTTGATAGTAAGTACAACTATAAAAGCAGAGCAGAAAAAAGAGGAAGTTGATATTGAAATTAAAAAATCAGAAATTAAAAAAACAGATACTTCAATTAAAACCGATGTTTCAGTTGTCAAAACCAATGAGCCAATTGTTGCAAAAAAAGATGATACTCAAACTATTTTGCCTGTCCCTAAAAATGAAGTAAAAGAAACTGTGGTCTCTACAAAATCGTTTAGTAAATCTCAAAAAATAATTGAGTTACTTGAAAGACCAGAAGTACAAGTCTTTATGAAAGATTTGGAAGAATCATTTTTAGCAGAATCTACAGAAATGGAAGAGTTGAAAGAAAATTTGTATGAAAATTTCTTTATTTTGGAAGCTGTTTTTGCAGATGAGTTTGAAATTTTGGGAGCTGATTATGTTTTTTATAAACAAAAATATCCAAAAGGAAATTATAGTGAATCTCGTTGGATGATGGAAAAAGAACAAGAACTAAAGAAACTCAAAACTCAAAAACTTGAAGAAACGAAACAGGCTTTCTTAGAACGACAAATGAATTAGACTACACCAAAGTAACAAAAAAAATACAATTTTTTATTAGAATTAGTTAGTATTTAAACTATATTCTATTAATTTTTTACTATAAACTGCTTATAATTAGCTGTTTAATGTTTTTTTGTAATTTTTCAAAAAAATAGTGCAAATGTTCAAAATAGAGTAGCAAAACAGATTTATATATAAAATAGTTTGTTTGTCTAACCTTTAGCTCTATTTCTGACATGAGCGTTTTCTCCTTTTTATTGCTTTCTCATAAACATTCTGTATTTTTATAAATGTATAGACAAATATTTTGGTATTTGGCTATCAACAAAAAAATCTATCCTAAATATTCTACTTTTTACTTTTATTACTATGCCTATATCAAAAACTATCCTTTTTGTTTTTTTCGAGGTTTGTGTTTTCTTTTGCTTTTTTGCTTTTACTTTTTTTAGTAGGTGCAGTGGACGCACAAAATGAGGCAGCTAATGATGCTAAGAAAGACCCAATGAACAAACCTGATTTATGGAAAAAACTTCAACATAATCCTAATGACCAAGTTCTTTGGGAAACTTATCTAGGAAAAAAAATAAAAAATTTTACAGAAGAGGATAATAACCAAATTGCTATTTGGCAAGAACGATTGATGATTTTACAATCTGATAATGCAGACATAATTATAACCTCAAAAGTAGATACAGATGCAGAGGACGAAACTATTTTGAGAGATATGCAAGTAGGAGAATGGAGTAATTTGGAAGATATGGTTATGGGAACAGGTTCAGAAATACAAGAAATGCGTCAGAATGTAGATGCAAATTTCGCACTTTTAGAAGACTTGTATTTAGAGTCTTTTGAAGAACAAGGACTAAAATATGTTGCTTATAGTGAAGTATATCCAGACGGGAAATATTCTAAGACAGCTTGGATAGAGGAACAAGAAGATAAGTTACGCAAAGCAAAAATGAAAGAATTACAGGCTTTACGTAATCAAGTTAAAAAGAATTAAATCTTTTGTTACTACTTGTATTAATTTTTCAATTATTTGGTAATATTTGAAACAAAAGTACTTAATGAATAGTAGTGAGTAGGTAAGTTTAAGTTCTAAACTTGACTTTGCATACCTGCTAACAAAAGAGTAATTTAAAGTATTATACTGATTAGTAAAACTGGTCAGTATTCCGATACTGCTTATTTTTTAAGTTAGTGATAGGTAAATTTGGTGATTCAAAAACATCGGTAATTTTTTACCGATGTTTTTTTTTATATAAAATTATTCCATTATTTATTTCATATCCAGAAATTTTAATATTTCATCATAAACTAGGTCTAATTCTTCATTTGTAATTATATAAGGAGGAATTATATAAATTACATTTCCCAAAGGACGAAGCAAAATATTTCTATCCAAAAAGTAATTATAAATATTTTTCCGCCATTCATTGAAGTAAGAAGTTTGTTCTTCTGTTTTGAGCTCCAAAGCGAAAATTGTTCCACACGTTCTGATTTCTAAAACTCTAGTTTCTAATTTTTTATTAGAATTTATTTGATTAGCAAAGTGAAGATGTTTTTCTGATATTCGTTTTCTATTTTGAAAACACTCTTCGCTCAATAAAATTTCTAGACTTGCATTGGCAGCAGAACACGCAATCGGATTTCCTGTATAAGAATGTCCGTGAAAAAAGGTCTTTAAAATATCATTGTCGTAAAATGGTTGTGCGACTTCTTTTGTGCAAAGCGTAAGTGCTAAAGGCAAAAAACCACCTGTTAGTCCTTTCGAAAGGCAAATTAAATCAGGCTTTTCTTGCAAATATTCAGAGGCAAAAAGATAATCTGTTCTACCGAAACCTGTCATTATTTCATCGGCAATACAAAACGTGTTTTTATTGTGAGCTAATTTTATAAGCTCATCTAAATGCTCTGGAGAATACGTCTGCATTCCTCCTGCACCTTGAATTATAGGCTCAAAAATAAAGGCTGCCACTTCTTCACTTTCCAAAATCTGTGTAAAATTTTCTTTGACTTTGTTCCAGTTTTTTTCTGTCGGACGTTCAATAAATTCTACATCAAAAAGTAGAGGATTAAAAGGTGCATTGAAAGGCGTCCTGTCACAGACTGCCATTGCTCCAAAAGTATCTCCATGGTAAGCTCCTTGAATGGCAATAATTTTTGTTCTAGTTGCATCTTTGTTTCTATTATGAAAATGTTGTAAACAAATTTTTAGAGCCACTTCAATAGCGGTAGAACCATCATCTGAAAAAAATACCTTATTCATAGAAGGTAAAAGTTCAATCATACTTTTAGCTAGTTGCTCGGCTGGTTGATGCGTAAAACCTGCAAAAATAACGTGTTCTAAACTGTGTGCTTGTTTTGAAATAGCATCAGCAATTTTTTTGTTGGCGTGTCCGTGAATATTTACCCACCACGAAGAAACAGCATCCAGAATTTTTCGTCCCTCTTTTGTATAAATATAAATTCCGTCTGCTTTTACAATCTCTAAAGGTTCGTAACCTTCAGCAAGAGGCGTAAAGGGATGCCAAATAGTGTCGTTCAATCATTGGTTTTTTTTAGTTATCAGTTAATTTGTGTTTTCTTGTAAAAGTAAGGAATTAGAGCTTAGAGAGAGAAGGTTTTAGATTTTTGTGTAAAGAATTAATACAGAATTGCTACTATAAGATAGTCTAATTTGTTTTTTGAAAATTAAGAGTTTGTAAATCTTGATAATAAACGTATAAAAATATTTTCTAAATTTGTTAGTTGTCTTACAAAGGAAAAAAACAGTTAGTAGAGGATAATATAAAGTAAAAATGACAGTATCTAAAAAACACAGAATAAAAAGTATAGCAATTCTTTCAGTTTTGAAGCCTGTAAATGATGTTCGTGCCTACCAAAAAATAGCAAAATCTATTCTGATTGATTCAAATGATTCCACAAAAATAACATTAATAGGTTTTGAGGCAAGTAGTAATTTTGAAATTAGTAACCCAAACATTGATTTTATAGAATTATTTACATCTAAAAAAAATACAAATCGTTTAGGACTTTGGCGTTTTTTTGCTGGCTTTAAGGTGTTCAATCAGCTTTTGAAAATACGACCTAGCACAATTATAGTTTGTGCTGTCAAACTTTTACCCTTTGCATTACTTTTCAAACTATTATCTAACTCAAAATTAATTTACGATGTACAAGAAAATTATGCCTTCAATATCTTGTATCAAAACAATTATCCTACATTCTTAAAAAAAACACTCGCTTTTCTAATTAGAAGTTTCGAAAAATTATCTTCTCCTTTTATTGATTTATATTTTTTGGCAGAGAAATGTTATGTAGAAGAAATGCCTTATTTAAAAAAGACAAATTACATCTTTTTAGAGAATAAATTTTTGATAGAAAATTCTTTAAGTAATAACTTTTATACCTTTAATTATTTAGAGAAGAGGGAAATCAAATTTCTGATGTATGGCTCGTTTTCGAAAACCTACGGAACTTTAGAAGGAGTTTTGTTTTTCAAAAAACTAGAAAAAGAATTACAAAAACATGGTTTTTCTGTGTTTTTAGTTTTGGCTGGTTATTGTTCGGATACGAATTATTCTAAAAAAATTATAGAAATTACAGAAAATCAAATTTCTATTTTGAGAGTCAATGAAGAGATGAATAAACCTCTTTCTCATCAGATTCTATTGCACCAACTTCAAAAAACAGATTTCGTAATCTTGCCTTATCTACTCAATAAAAGCACTCAAAACTGTATTCCTACAAAGATTTATGAATGTTTGGCTTATCAAAAACCCATGCTTATTTCTGAAAATCCAAAATGGAAAATGGCAAATGGAGATTGGGGAATAGAGATTGAAAATTGGAAATTGGAGAATGAAATACAAATTATCGCACAAAAAATTCTTTCTCAACAGTTTTATACCCAACCTATTGATGAAAAAATATGGAAATTTGATAGAGAAATAATTAGAAAAGTGATTTGAATTTTGTAATTTTTGAAATTACTTCACACAATAAAACGCAAAATGAAAGATGATATAAGCCATAATTTGAAAAATATTTTACAAACTACTCATTTAGAATTTACAAAAAGTGCTTTTTTGATAGATTTGATAAAACATGAAAATACAAGTTTGTACGTAGAAATTGTCCAATCTATAAATGAAGATGATAATGAAACACAATCTATAAAAATTAATTCCTCTGTTTTGCCTGAATTAATCAAGGTTTTGCAAGCCTATCAAAAAGTAATAAATCGTAAAGCAAAAAATTCAGTTAAGAACATTACTACAATAAAATCAAATCATTTTACAGAAGAACAAAAAGACGAAATACAGAGACGTTATTTGAAAGGAATATCTTTAGACGATTTAGTTGTTCAGTTTAGACAGAAAAAAGAAGTTATTGAAATGATACTCAGAAACAGAAATATTGAAATCGTATCTAATAAATTACCAAAAAAGCAATGGCGAAAATATTGGAGAAGAAGAAGAAGATAGTATTTTTTCAATAAAAAAGCAGTCTCTTTTCAGAAACTGCTTTTACAATTTTGTGCTAGAATTATTTTAAACTTATCTACTCAAAAAGTCTCTACAATTGGATTTCCAACACAACCACTCGGCTGTTGAAGATACAAAAGAGAAGATAAAGTAGCTGCAATGTCAGTTATTTCTACTCTGCGATGCGTTTTTCCACTCTTGATATTTTTACCAAAAAACAATAAGGGAACTTGCGTATCGTAGGTATAAGGCGTTCCGTGTGTAGTTCCTCCCTTTTTATAGTACGAATCCATATAACCCGACTGAAAAAGAAAAGCTACGTCGGGAGAAAGTTTTGCATTAAATCCATTTTGAATAAGCTGCATAAAACCAGTTCTTTCAACGCTTTTACTGAGTTCAGTAGCTGTAATGGCTTGAGAAATTCCCTTTTGAGTAACCAAAAAATCCCTTACTTTTTCTTGAACTTCTTCTAATAAAAGCTCTTTTTCTAAAATTAATTTTCTATTTAGATATACATCTTGGTCGCTAAAATAACTTACAAAATCTCCTTCTCCATAGCTTTCATTCAAATAATTACTCAAACTATCTTTCATAGAATTCCATTCTAAATACTCGGCATCAAACTGTAAATCGTGTAGATGAGAAGGTGTTGGTGCACCTGCATGGTCGGCTGTCAAGAACAAAGTATATTCTCCTTTTGCTACATTTTTATCCAAAAACTCAAATAAAGTTTCTAATTCTTTATCCAATCTCAAATACATATCCTGAATTTCAACCGAATAAATACCAAAACGATGTCCTGCATAATCAGTAGAAGAAAAACTAAGTGTCAAGAAATCTGTAATATTATCTTTTCCCAATTCCTCTTTCAAAATAGCTTCTTCTGCAAATTCTCTTAAAAAAGTATTGGCTGGAGCAGTGTAAAGAAATTGTTTGTAACGACTTTTTTCATCGTATTTATCAATAAAATAGGGAAAAATAGCTTTTTGAGTTTCGGTAATATTTCCTTCGTATTTATTTTCGTCTGCAAAACTTTGAGAATATTCTGTAACTGGTAAAAGCAGTTCCCAACCTTGTTTGATGTATTTGTCAGCTACCTTTTTTTGATTAAAATCTGTTACCCATTTTGGTAAATCTTGCAAAATAATAGGTGCTACTAATCATATTTCCAGAACTTCCATCGTACCAATAAGCACCATTTGCGATATGTCCTGCTGGCAAAATTGCTCCTCTATCTTTTATTGAAATACCAATTACTTTTGCGTTTTGATTGGTTGCTAATTTAAGTTCGTCAGTAATTGTACTTGTTTTGAGATTGCGAGGCGACATTTTACCGTCTTTATCTTCTGGAGCTTCTGTTCCTAATCCTTTTACAGTTTTGTCTTCTGCACAATAAAAAATTCTGTCTTCGGTTCTGCTGTACCAATTATTATTTATAATTTCGTGATTGGTAGGAGTTGCACCTGTAAAAATAGAAGCATGACCAGGAGCTGTATTAGTTGGTGTATAATTGTAATGCGTATTTTCACACGAAAAACCATCGTTCAAAAGCCTCTTGAAGCCATTTTCAGAATATTGGTCGTAAAAACGATACAAATAATCATAACGCATCTGATCGACTACAATTCCGACTACTAATTTTGGACGGGATTGTAAAGCATCTTTTTGAGTTTTATTTGCTTGACTACTTGCTCTGCTACTTATTTGGCTAAATACTGATTGTGTAGAAATTTGTATAAAAAATACAAAAACTAATATAGAAAATAAGGCGACTACCTTTTTAGAAAAATTCATGTCTATGGGAATAAAAATGTATAACTCTTTTGAAAGTAGTAAAGATAGTTATTTTTTGTAGTTTGATTAATTGGTAAAAGGAAATATTAGAAATAGCTATTATCAAATTTGAAAATAAAATAGAAAACTTTACTATTCCTTCGGCTTCAATGGCAAAGGTTGTCGTTTTCAAAATCATAAAACTATTTTGTCTTAAATTTGTAATTGAATAGCAACAAAGAATAAAAATTAGCAAATCAATTATTTATATAAAATGGCAAAAGGAGACGGAAACAGAAAACGAAAAGAAGATGCAGAAAAACTAACTATCAAAGACCAAGCAAAGGCACTCAATTATTTACCTCGTTTTTTCAAATTGATTTGGCAGACAAGTCCACGTCTTGCATTTACTACGCTTATTCTTCGGATTTTCAAGGCAGTTATTCCACTTATTACACTTTATGTTGGAAAACTTATTATTGATGAAATAGTACGATTAATAAACTCTGAAATTGCTTTTGAGCTAGTTTCTGAAAATACAAAATACCTCTGGATTTTGGTAGCAGTAGAATTAGGACTGACTATTTTTTCCGAAATTTTGAGTAGAGTAATTACACTTACAGATAACTTATTAGGTGATTTAGTTGCAAATTATACTTCTGTTCAGCTTATCAGACATGCTTCAAAACTAGATTTAGAACAGTTTGAAGATTCTACTTTTTATGATAAACTAGAGCGAGCAAGGCAGCAGACTTCTGGACGTGTAATTTTGATGTCGCAAGTTTTATCACAAGGACAAGATATCATTACGCTTATTACCTTGGCGATTGGTTTGGTGGCTTTTAATGGTTGGCTTATTCTGATTTTGATTTTGGCTTTAGTTCCTGCTTTTTTGGGTGAAACTCATTTTAATGAGCGTGCTTATTCTTTGTCTTTGAGTTGGACACCAGAGCGAAGAGAACTTGATTATTTGCGTTACATTGGTGCAAGTGATTTTTCTGCAAAGGAACTTAAAGTCTTTGGTTTGTCCGACTTTTTGGCTTCTCGTTTTAAGTTTTTGTCCGATAATTATTACAATGAAAATAAATCATTGACTCAAAAAAGAGCTTTTTGGGGTACTGTTTTTTCACTTATCGGAACGGCTTCTTATTATGTAGCCTATATTATTATTATTTCTCAAACTATTCTTAGAGTAATTTCTCTAGGAGATTTGACTTTTTTGGCTGGTTCTTTCGAAAGGTTGCGTTCAATGTTGCAGCAGATTATGGGACGTTTTTCAAGCATTGCTCAAAGTGCCTTGTATCTCAAAGATTTATTTGAATTTTTGGAATTAGAACCACTTATTCCTGTTACCGAAACACAAAGACAAGTTCCAAATCCGATAAAAGAAGGTTTTGTTTTTGAAAATGTAGGATTTAAATATCAAAATCAAGAGCGTTATGCTATCAAAAATCTTTCTTTTACACTTCATAAAGGAGAAAAACTAGCTTTAGTAGGCGAAAATGGAGCAGGAAAAACAACTCTTGTAAAACTTTTAGCACGACTTTATGACCCAACCGAAGGAAGAATTTTATTAGATGGACACGATTTGAGAGAATATAACCCTACACAATTACGTAATTTAATTGGTGTAATCTTTCAAGATTTTGTAAAATTTGAACTAACAGTTTCTGAAAATATTGCAGTTGGAGATATAAGCCAAAGAGAGAATTTACCACTCATTACAGATGCAGCTACAAAGAGTTTGGCAAATGATGTAATAGAAAAATTACCAGAAAAATATACTCAAATGTTAGGTAGAAAGTTTAATGGAGGCGTTTCGCTCTCTGGTGGAGAATGGCAAAAGGTAGCCTTAGGACGTGCTTATATGCGTGATGCACAACTTTATATTTTGGACGAACCAACAGCAGCCTTAGATGCAAGAGCCGAACACGAGGTTTTTGAACGTTTTGCAGAACTGATTGAAGGAAAAACTGCCGTTTTGATTTCGCATAGATTCTCAACAGTACGAATGGCAGATAGAATATTAGTTTTACAAGATGGTGGAGTTTTGGAAATTGGTTCGCACAATGAGCTTTTAGAAAAAGATGGAAAATATGCTGAATTATTCAATCTTCAAGCAGAAGGATATAAATAATAAGGAGTGGTGAGTTATTAATGGTAAATAATTACAAATACTTAATACAAAAAATAAAATTTTGACACTAAAAAAGGCATATCAATTAAGATATACCTTTCTCGTTCAATTTATTTGTACTAGAAGTGGGAATCGAACCCACACGCCGATGAAGGCACAGGATTTTCGTACCGTCTACAACTTTCGTTGCATATTTTTATATTCTATAAAAACAGAATATAAAAATATTTTGTGGTCTGGACTTTCTCTTTACCTTTATTTATAGACTCTACTAATTAAATTAGTTTATCTATAAATTTTAGGTACTTCCCGTTAAGTCTCTACACCTTCACTAATTTTTTCAAAATTAGAGCTTGGCTCGGGATTGCCATTTTAAGATTATTAAAATAAGGTTTCCCCGAATTTGAGAAGTTCTACTCTCTAAATTTCTTTAGAGGCACTCAATTTATTTACTGTTTAAGTCCTGCGTGTCTACCAGTTCCACCATTCCAGCATTTGTGATTTAACTTTTTCTTTTAAAGTTAAATGTTCACTCATTTTTATAGACTAATTTTGGATTTTAATTCATTATCAAAAACAAAAAATTAATTCTCCATGTGTAGTCCGTAAAAATTGAGCGAAAGACGAGGCTCGAACTCGCGACCTCAACCTTGGCAAGGTTGCGCTCTACCAACTGAGCTACTTTCGCTTGTTAGTACTCGAAGATTTTTTTTTGACTTTTCACTTTATCAAATAAATCAATTTTTGATTTACTAAATAAAATAATCAGTATTCTTTTTTATTCTTCTTTCCCTTTAAGGTGATGCAAAGATACTACTGTTTTTTTAATAGTCAATAGCTAAACGGATTTTTTTTGCAAAAAAAATAGTTCTCATTTCTTACTGATTGATTTTCAAGAGTTTACTACAAAAAAAATTATTGTTGTTTGGCTTTCACTTTAACAGGCACAACTCACTCTATTTTGTTTTTTGACTTCTAGTTCTTTTTCTAAAATCATACTCTCAAAACTAACTTTATCAAAATTTAGTTCGTTTTGATTTACAGCATTTGGCTTTGTAACAATAATAGTTGATTTTACTCTCTTGCTCAAACGTTGATTTAGAAAATGAAAAACAATAAGTAAAGCAGAAGCTAAATAAGCGAAATAATGTATTCCTGTAATAGTTTCGGCTAACAAAATAGAAACTACAAAGATACTTGCTGCACTCCAAAGACCTATCTTAATCCAAGAAACGACATTTTTGCGAGTAGCAAAATAAACGGCTACTAAAGTAATGATAATAAAGAAATAATCTAAAGCATGCCAGTGTGAACCTTGAATAATATCTATGAACGAAGTATTTTCGTGTAAATGACCTTCATGTTCTATATGATTATGCGTAGCAACCGTAAAATTTCCAGCGTAATAAAAAGAATGAACTGCCATCAAAATAGGTACAACAGCACAATGAATAATGCACAAAAACGCACTCATTACTCCTACAAAATCAGAATTGATATTTTTTATTCTATTTTCTAAAGACAAATAATTACTCATAGCGAAAAAGGTTTGCAAGATTTTTTGTGTATGCAAATATAACTAAATGCAACTTAGTTGCAAAAACAAAACGCTAAAAATGGATTAAAAGTTTTAGAAAATAGGAATATAATCAATAAATAGTACGAATTGGTTTATTTTTGCTTCAACCAAACTTCTTTTACTGCGTTTAATGCTTCTTCTGTAAGAGGTTTTGTGGTAAATTTAATTACGTACTCATTTCCCACAATTCTATCAATATCACGCTTATTGTCAGAACTAGAAAGAACCGAAATACGGCATTTTTTGTGTACTGATTCTGGCATTTGTCCAAATTCGTATAAAAAAATAAAGCCATCTACGATAGGCATGTTGATATCCAAAAATATCAAATCTGGAAGTTTTGATTCTTCATCTTTATTTTCTTTCAAATATTCTAAAGCACTTTTTCCTGAGTTTTTGGTAACGACTTCTTTTGCAAAGCCTGTCAGTTCGATGATACGTTTGCTGATAAAATTGTCTGTATCGTTGTCATCTACAAGCATGACTAAATCGATTTTGTCTGTATTTTGAGTTGGGTTTGCCATAAGTAAGTCAAGTTCTATATTTATCTTTAGATAAATCTATTTTTGTATGAGTAGTATTTTTGTCTAGCTATGTATAACCTTTTATTTGATTATCATTTTAATGCAATAATACGGATTTTTTGAACATTTTTTGAACGAAAATAGGATTATTTTCTAAATAAAGTTGATATACATTAAATAATTTTTTAAATCGCTATTTTTTTTTCAATTTTAAGTAAATATTACGATAGACCAAAATAAGAAAACCTAATTTGTAATACAAACTTTATAATAGAGAAATTACGAATTAGAAATTAAAAATTACGAAAATATTAATACGATTGATTTTATTAGGATTAAAATAGGATTTTCTAGCAACAGAGTTGCGTAACCTTTGGTAGAACAAACATCAAACAAATATTTTAGAAGCAACAGAGTAGAATAACTTTTATCTAATAACAAATATCAAGGTTTCGCTACTCTGTAGCTCTAATGAAGTTCGTTCTTAAATGGTCTACAAAGGTTACGTTGCTCTGCAACTGAAAACCAAATGAGAGAATTGTTACTCAAATTTGTTATATTATTCTGATTGTTAATTAATTTAGAAAAAGGAAAATTTCAAGATAAAAAAACTTTTAAATGACAGCTTGGAAGCTGTCTTCTACATATATGGATTTTAAAAATATTACTCTTCAAGACCTGAAAAATCGTGCTGCACAAAAAGCAGAACAACAAGCACAAGAACTTCCAAAAGAATTTCCTGTTTGGGAAACGCCTGAAAAAATTGCTGTAAAACCTTTTTATACAAAAGAGAATTCTGCAAAATTACCTCATTTGGATTATCAAGCTGGAATTGCTCCATTTTTGCGTGGTCCTTACCCGACTATGTACGCTGCTCGTCCTTGGACAGTTAGGCAATATGCAGGTTTTTCAACGGCAGAAGAATCAAATGCTTTTTATCGTCGCAATCTTGCAGCAGGACAAAAAGGACTTTCAGTAGCCTTTGACCTTGCAACGCATAGAGGTTATGATTCTGACCATGCTCGTGTGGTGGGAGATGTGGGAAAAGCAGGGGTTGCGATTGATACGGTGGAAGATATGAAGATTTTATTTGACAAAATTCCTCTTGATGAAATGTCTGTTTCGATGACAATGAATGGTGCAGTTTTGCCGATTATGGCGTTTTATATTGTGGCAGCAGAAGAACAAGGTGTATCGACAGAAAAACTGAGTGGAACGATTCAGAATGATATTTTGAAGGAGTTTATGGTGCGTAATACCTACATTTATCCACCAGCACCGAGTATGCGAATTATTGCTGATATTTTTGAATATACGGCTGACAAAATGCCAAAATTCAATTCAATTAGTATAAGTGGTTATCATATGCAGGAAGCAGGGGCGACGGCTGATATTGAACTCGCTTACACGCTTGCAGACGGTTTGGAATATGTCCGAAAAGGAATTGAAGTAGGTTTGGATATTGATAATTTTGCTCCTCGTTTGTCGTTTTTTTGGGGAATTGGAATGAATACATTTATGGAAATTGCCAAAATGCGTGCTGGTCGTTGGTTATGGGCAAATATGATAAAGGAATTTAGTCCGAAAAGTGAGAAATCTATGGCTCTTCAGAACACATTCCCAAACTTCAGGTTGGTCGCTGACAGAACAAGACCCTTTCAATAATGTAACTCGTACAACTATTGAAGCTCTAGCTGCTATTTTTGGTGGAACGCAATCTTTACATACCAATTCTCTTGATGAAGCGATTGCACTTCCGACTGATTTTTCGGCTCGTATTGCACGTAATACGCAATTATTTGTTCAAAACAATACCGATATTACAAAGGCGATTGACCCTTTCGCAGGTTCGGATTACGTGGAAAATCTGACGTATGAAATTGCAAATCGTGCTTGGAAATTGATTGAAGAAGTGGAAGCATTAGGAGGAATGACAAAGGCGATTGAAGCAGGAATTCCGAAACTGCGAATTGAAGAAGCTGCTGCACGAAAACAAGCACGTATTGACGGACAAAAAGATACGATTGTAGGTGTAAATAAATACAAAGTTGATGAAAACGAAGAAGATAAAGTAGAAATTGATGTTTTGGATGTTGATAATGTGGCTGTGAGAGAATCACAACTCAAGAGATTAAAAGAAGTAAAAGAAAAGCGCAATGATGAAAAAGTTAAAAAGGCTCTTCAAAAACTAACTGAAGCAGCACAAAACAAAACAGGAAATTTGTTAGAACTTGCCGTAGATGCTGCACGAGAACGAGCTACTTTAGGCGAAATTTCGCAAGCGATGGAAACTGTTTTTGGTCGTTATCAAGCACAAACACAACTTATTGCAGGAATGTATTCGAATGAAATGGATAAAGGAAGCGAAAATGGAAATGTAAATAGTGATTTTGCATTGGCTCAAAAACGCTCTGATGAGTTTGCAGAAATTGAAGGTCGTCGTCCACGTATTTTGATTGCCAAAATGGGACAAGATGGACACGATAGAGGTGCGAAAGTAATTGCGACCAGTTTTGCAGATTTGGGTTTTGATGTGGATATAAGTCCACTTTTTCAAACGCCTGAAGAAGTAGCCAAACAAGCTGCCGAAAATGATGTGCATATTGTAGGTGCGTCTTCATTGGCTGCTGGACACAAAACGCTTGTTCCTGCACTTATAGAAGAACTCAAAAAGATTGGTAGAGAAGATATTATGGTTGTGGCTGGTGGTGTGATTCCTCCGAAAGACTATGATTTCTTGTATGAAAAAGGGGTTTCTGCTGTTTTTGGTCCAGGAACTGTGATTGCAAAGGCTGCTATGAAAATTTTGGATGAGCTTTTGGAGGAATGAGAACTATTTGGGTAGGATTAGCGAGTGATTTGTATGATTCTTACGATGAATTGTAGGATTAAATACGCTATTTTTATGAAATTAAATTTTACGAAATAATGAAGATAACAACATTTAAAGAGCATTTAGATAAGGAATTCGGAAAAGTAGGAACTCCCACAAGAAAAGAATTTGATAAAAACTCAAAGGCTTTTGCTATTGGAGAACTTATCAAAGAAGCTCGTAGAGAAGCAAAACTAACTCAAACTCAACTTGCAGAAAAGGCAGGAACAACAAAAAACTATATTTCTCGCATAGAAAATGGACAAAGTGATATACAAATGACTACGTTGTTTCGTATTATTGAACTTGGTTTAGGTAAACAACTAAATTTTATGAAATAATGAAACTGACAACTTTTAAAGAGCATTTAGAAAAGCAATACGGAAAAGTAGGAACTGCAAAAAGAGAAGAGTTTGATAAAAATTCAAAGGCTTTTGCTAGAGAAAATCAATTAGCTCAAACCCAATTTTTAAAGAAAAAATAATAATTAAAGATGAAGAATAAATACATGCTTCAAAAAATTGCAATAGTATTCTTATTACTATCAATATTCGGATTGTGTAAAGCTCAAACACAAGAAAAAATTGATGTTTGTATCTTAAAAGAGTATGCCAATAAATCTAAAAGATGCGATTCTGCAAACTTAGTTTATTACCATAAAAATATAGTTGAAAACTATTTATACGCTGAAGATACAACAGGAAGTTATATTGTTGAACTTTTCTTATTGAGTAATATCTTAAGCTGTGATGGTTTATACAGTAATTTATGGGATAATTATTTGATAAACTTTCTTCCAAATGATAGTTTTGATGAAAAACAGAAGGATAGGTATGATAAATTAATGATTCTACTAACTTATAATTATCGTAATTCTTATATTGAAAGCATTTTAAAGAAAAGAATAATTGACAAAAAAAATATTGATACAAATAACCCATATTTCAAGATATACATTTCTTTAATTTTTGATGAATTTGATAGAATTAAATTTACTTTAAATTCAATGAATGCTAAAAGGTTTTTTGATAACGAATTAACAAATTATGATTGTTTATAGGTTGAAAATGGTTTCTAATGATTTTCAATCTACTCTTTTAAAATCCTTTTTAATGATTTGAATTAGTTTTTTAGAGTTAATCAAACCATTCCAAGTCGTTCCTGCGTATAATAAACAAAAATTATCAAAAATATATTTACAAAAAAAATACTATGTTTAATCCAATTAATTACATTAAAAATAGTAAAAAAGAAGTTGAAGCTGTTGTTATTGACATAAAAGACTGGCAACAAATACAAGAGCAATTAAGAGCTTTTGAGCAACATTCTGTTTTTCAAAATGACCTCAAAACAGCTTTTTCGGAAGTAAAGCAATTTCAAAAAGGAACTAAAAAAGCTCGTAAATTGAAAGATATTTTAAATGATTTGAATTAAATGAAACCTGAATACCACATTCTAAACGGAGATTCTTTAAAAGAACAATTTCCAAAAACTATTCAAGGCAAAATTATCGTTGCTAGAGAGGCTTTAGTAGATGGAAATGTAGAAGGAGAGAGTTTGGAGGAGTTTTATGAAACGAGAGCTACATTTATTAGTAGCCATTACGCAGGATATAGCAAAGAAGATTATTTTGAAAAAACGGTTTCTGAATTTGAGAAAATACAGGTTACTGCTAGTGAGGTAGATATTAATTTATGGTTTGAAGATGATTTGTTTTGCCAAGTGAATTTTTGGTTTGTGGTTTATCTTTTGACTAAAAATGGTCAGAAAAATTCTGTTTTTTTAGTTCGTCCGAAAGAACATACGCAATACGGTTTTGGTGGTCTTGATGAATCTGAATTAATTTCTATTTATGAAAATCGTTTGTCTATTACTCAAAATCAATTAGATAAAATTGCACTACTTTGGGAACATTACAAAAATAATGACGCCGAAAAATTACTACAAACAGCTAAAGAACTGGGTAAAAATTATGCTTTCATGCTTCCTGCCATCAATGCACATTTTCAACGCTTTCCAAGTGAAACGAATAAACAAAGATTAGACCGACCAACAGCATCGCTCATTCAGATAATGAAAGACCTCAAAAGTGAAGAATTTGCACTTGTTTTTAAAGAGTTTTCAAAAAGAGAATCTGTTTATGGTTTTGGAGATTTGCAAGTGCAACGGCTTTTTGATGCGATAAAAAAGCAAAATTAATAACATTTAAGAATTTTGTGTGTTGTGTTATTTTATAAGGCAGCTTAATAGTCTATATTACTTTTTACTATCCATTTTTTTGTAAGAAGTGTTTTCAAAGATACATAACTCCCTCATAATTTATCTCTCATTTTTTAATCTTATTTACAGAAGACATGGACAAAACATACAGCAAGCTCAGATGGGGGGCATTTTATACAGCCATTGTACTTAGTGTACTCATTATTATTTCTAGCGTTTTATCTTTGATTTATGATATTCCAAGATGGTATTTGAAGGTCTTAGACTTTCCACGAGTGATACAACTTGTTTTATCAATCTTAATATTTATATTTTTTGTCATCATAAAGTTGAGGTGGGATAGAGGTGCTATTCTTTTAATTGCAGGTCTTGTTTCGGCAGTTTTGATTCAACTTAGTGTTATTGCTCCTTATTTATTGTGGCCAAAAGAAGTTCCGAGTGTAGAAGCTGCTTCGGTAGATGAGAAAAATACTGTATCAATACTGTTGGGTAATGTGCTGATTGATAATAAAAATTCGGCTAAGTTTTTGGAAGTAATAGAAAAGTCTGACCCAGATATGATACTGGCGATGGAAGTAGATGATTGGTGGGTTGGCGAGCTAGAGGGTTTGAAAGAAGAATACCCACATACGATGATAGAACCGTATGATAATGCGTATGGAATGGCTCTTTATTCAAAATTTCCATTGACAGAATCCGAATCAAAGCATTTGAATCTCTCTAAAGTTCCTTCTTTTCATACTCTGGTAACTTTGCCTTCTGGAAAGATTTTTAAGTTTTATGGAATGCATCCCGTTGCACCCGTTCCTAGCAATAAATATCCTACTAACGTTGGGAAAATAACAGGAGCAGACCAAAAACAAGAAAAAGGATTACTCAAAGTTGCTGATTTTGTAGATAAAGATGAATATCCATCGCTTGTAGGAGGAGATTTTAATGATGTAGCTTGGGGTAAGACACAACGTCTGTTTGGAGAAGAGAATACAAAACTCAAAGATGTCAGAATTGGTAGAGGGTTAGTGAATACGTTTAATTCTAAATCTTACTTTTTTAGATGGCCATTGGATCATTTTTACGTTACAGAAGAGATTTCTGTTGTGAAGTTTGAAAGACTAGAACATTTTGATTCTGATCACTTTCCACTTTATGGAAAGTTTTTGATTGAGTAGTAATAAATTAGAATATACAAAAATAGGATTGATAGAAATAATAGTTACAAGTGGTTAATTATGAATGAAATGCAATTTCATTCATAATTAACCACTCACAATTTATAATTTCATTAGACGAGTTTTATCTTTCCCATTCCTCCATCTACTCCAATTATTTGTCCTGTTATCCAAGTGCTTTCATCGGATAGTAAGAAGGTAGCAGCAGAAGCCAAATCTTCAGGCGTTCCTACTCTTCCTAACGGATGGCGTTTGTCAGAAGCCTCTTTTTTGTCATCTGTTGATAGCAATGCTTTTGCAAGAGGCGTATCTGTGAGTGAGGGTGCAAGTACATTTACTCTTGTTTTTTGTGATGCTAATTCGGCAGCTAATGATTGCCCTAATCCTTCTACGGCAGATTTTGCTGTGGCGATACTAGCGTGAAAATTCATTCCTACTTTTGAAGCAACTGTACTAAAAAGAACAATACTACTTGTGTCAGCTTTTTTTAATGCTTTCAGACTATGCTGAATTACTTTTACTGCACCAAGTACATTTATCTGAAAATCTTTCTCAAAATCTGCCATTTTTAAGCGTGCAAAAGGCTTCAAATTTATACTTCCTGCACAATAAACAAGTCCGTGAAGTACATCTGGAATTTCTAAATTATCGATTTCCCCAGTTATATCAAGTTCTGTATGTGTGGAAGTAATTCCTTCGGGTTTGGTGCGTGAAGCCGTAAAAAGTGTAGCTCCCTGAGATTCAAGTTGTTTGGCAAGTGCGTGTCCGATGCCAGAACTTGCACCAATGATTAATATATTTTTGCCTTCAAAATTAGAATTGCTAGTGTTCATTGTCTATAAAAAAATAAGTATGAAAAATGTGTTTTTTAATTGTCTTTCTAATGAAATGTAGAAAAGAATTGTTTTTTTTATTTGTAGGCAACTTTCAAGTCCAGTAAGATGAAACAAAAATCTACATCAGATTACTTTAATTTCTTAAAACAGAAACAATCATGAGAGCAAAAGATTTTTTTAAAAAGACTACGTTCTTATTGGTCTTCCAAAAACCAAAAGTACTAGTAAAAAGCCGTTGTTGTGTCTTTAGTTTCGGCTTGCCGTTACGATGACTAACAACGGCGTGGATAAAAAAGGAATGTATAATTTTTGAAGAAATAATAAATGGCTTTTAGATGACTTTTCAATACCTTTGCAAAAAGTTTAGAACACGTTTTATAATTTGATAAATCAAATTACTACATTTTGTGTGTAGCAGCTTGATTTATCAAGCTAGTTTTTTAAAACAAATCAAATCAACATTCAATTATGAATATTCTTAGTAACCAAAAGCTCGTTATTATTGGTGCAACAGTAGGAGCAATAGTTGGCTTTTTCTATTGGAAAGAAGTCGGCTGCTTGACTGGAAGCTGTGCAATACAATCAGTTTGGTACAATATGAGTGCTTACGGATTACTTTTAGGTGGACTTTTTGGCTCAATTATTCAAGGACAATTTCAAAAGAAAAAGTAGAATTTTAATTGATTTAATCATTAATAAAAGAAAGAATTTATAATTAGGAATATAACCGAAACTGATTTATTCAATTCGTAATTCGTAATTAATAATTCGTAATTAGAATATATGGCAATTATAGGACTTTTTTACGGAACAGATACAGGAAATACCGAAACGGTATCGATGCAAATCAGAGAAATGTTGGGCGAAGAAGTAGTTGATTTGTATAATTTTGGCGAACACGATGCACAAGCAGTCATTCCTTACGAATATCTGATTTTGGGTGCTCCCACTTGGTATGATGGCGAACTTCAAAGCGATTGGGAGGAAATCTTACCCGAGTTTGAAAACATTGATTTTACAGGAAAAAAAATAGCTATTTTTGGTCTTGGCGACCAATGGGGTTATGGAGAATGGTTTTGTGATGCAATCGGAATGATTGGCGAAGTTATAGAAAGCAAAGGTGGCGAGCTTGTAGGCTTTTGGTCTAAGGAAGGCTATGATTACGAAAACTCAAAAGGAGAGCGTGATGGTATTTTCATGGGACTTGCAATAGATGAGGACAATCAACCCGAAATGACACAAGAGCGTTTGAATGCATGGATTCCACAGATTTTGCAAGAATTTGGATTAGAAGTAGAAACGGAATAATCTGATAAAGAGGGGACTTAATACTGGATAATTTTTGAATAAATAGAGAAACACGTTTTCAATTTTATTCAGAAATTATCCTTTTTTATTTTTATAATTTATTCTTTGTCTATTATTTTTGCTAACTTTTACCAAAATTTGATAACCTTTTGCAAAGTTTGGTATTTATATGCCGTAAGTAGTTTTAATTAGAAGATAGTTGAAATTTTAGATTTAAAGCATTGCAATTATTACGATTTTATAATTTTATGAAAAATAACTCTTTTAGTTTTCTTATCGTTTTTAGTTATCCTACTTATAGGATTTTACTAATATCCCTCTTGCACAACAATTCCCAACCGAACAAGATCAGTTTGGCAAAAATCGTGTACAATATCAAGATTTTGATTGGAAATATGTAGCTTCTGATAATTTTGAGATTTATTATTATGAAGGTGGTTATGAAATGGCACTCTTGACGGCTCGTTATGCAGAATCGGATTTTAGCAGAATGACACAATTTTTGGGATTTGCTCCCTACAACAAAACAAAGATTTTTGTGTATCGTTCTATTGGCGAACTCCAGCAGAGTAATATAGGAATAAACGAGCAGGATTTTAATATTGGAGGACAAACTAATCTGGGAAAATCAGTTGTAGAAATTGCTTTTTCAGATTACAGAGAGGCGTATCGCAAAGAATTATTGAAAGAAGTTGCAGCTTCTTTGCTTTCCGAAATGATGTATGGAGGAAGTTTGAAAGAGACTTTACAAAGTTCGTTTTTACTGAGTTTGCCTGATTGGTTGATGTCTGGAGCAGCGGCATATACAGCAGAAGGGTGGAGTGCAGAGATGGATAATTTTGTTAGAAGTAATTTGATTGCAAAGAAATTTCCCTATCCTGAAAGTTTTAAGGATAAGAATGCTCAACTAGTTGGTCAATCACTTTGGAATTTTATTGTAGAGCAATATGGGCAAACAACAGTTTCGAATATTCTAAATTTGACACGAATTGTAAGAAGTGAGAAAGAGGGTATTCAAGGAACTTTAGGAATTGATTATCAAACTTTTCTTCAAAAATGGGAAGCATTTTACCGAAGTCAATACACAGACATAGATAATTACTCTGCCTTTGAAAAGGAGAATGTAATAGCTACTTCTGAACAATCTCAATATGTTCATCATCCTCGTTTTAGTCCTGATGGAAATCTTTTGGCGTATGCAGAAAACAATCAGGGAAAATTCAGAATTTATGTAGAAGGATTGAATAAGAGCGATAAGAAAAATAAAAAATTTATAAAAGGAGGCTTATTCGTCATTAATCAACGTTTTGATGAAAATTCGCCTCTATTGTCTTGGAAAAATAATAATGAATTAGGGATTTTATCGTATTCTAAAAACAAATATCTCCTAGAAATATATAATTTAAAAGGAAAAAAAATAAAAAACTATCAAATAAAGACATTAGAAAATATACAAAGTTTTAGTTTTAATAATCGAGGAGATAAAATAGTTTTGAGTGCTACCCAGCGAGGAAAGTCTGATATTTTTATTTTTGACTTGAGTTCAAGTCGTCTTTCCAAAATTACAGATGATAATAATGATGATATTGATCCTCACTTCCTAAAAGATAGTACAAATCAAATTATCTTTAGTTCTAATCGTACAACCGATTCTCTCACAACTACGCCTACTATTGAGCAATCTCCTTATTTTAATATATTTATTTATAACCCTTCTGAAAAAGAAATTTTAAATCAGATTACGAATCAGAATAGTAATGCAATAAAGCCAATTTCTATTGATGAAACTCGCCTTTTTTATCTTACAGAAGAACTCGGAATTCGTCATTTATTTATGTATGATTTGGAAAGCAAAGTAGGTGCTCAAATTTCTACGTTTTTTGTCGGAATTGAAGATTATGATTATGACTTGAAGAAAGAAAAACTTGCTTTTGTAGTTCGGCAGCAAGAAGAGTTAGAGTTATTCACAGCTACTATACTACCAAAACACGAAACCTTTACAGGCAAAACATATAGAAGTCAGCTTTTAGATTCTCGTTATTTGAAAGAATTAAGAAAGAAGGAGGAGAGAGAAGAAAAAGAAAATAGAAAAACAAATCCTAATCCAACTGAAAGTAATCCTCAAACTTCGGATACTACAAAGACAAAAGAAAAAGATAGTTATGAGTTTGATACCTATGGAAATACACAAAATAGCAAAGATGAACCCACTCGTAAAAAGAGACTTCTGAAAGACTATGATTATTTTGCACAACGAGCAAGAAACAAAACAGACCAAAAAGTAACAGTCAGAGGTCCCTTAGATTATAATAACAAATTTGCATTTGAGAGAAGTGTAACCACAATTGCACTTGACCCGCTTCGTAATTTTGGTTTACTTTTAGAAGTAGCTATGAGCGATGCTCTTGAAAATCACAAACTAGAAGCAGGATTATTCAATCGTGGTTTTTTTGATATCAATAGTGGAATGCTCTTCGCTCAATACAAATATTTGAAAAATAGAATTGATTATGGTGCAAGATTTGACCGTCAGGGATACGAATTATTGACACCTTTTTTTATTCAGAAATATTATTTGAGCAAGCTATCTGGAACAATTTCTTATCCATTAAATGTAACTACACGAATTTCTTTATCCCCTTTTGTAGCTCAAAAACAGTTTTTTGTAACTAGCGAAATTGATCCTGCTATACAAGCCTTTCCAGACAAAATTACTCGCTACGGAGGTGCAAGTGCAGAATTTGTATTTGATAATAGTGTCATTACAGGTCCTAATACCTTGGAGGGTTCAAAATTTAGAGCTACTATTGATCATTTTCAAGGCTTAAATTATGGCAATGAAACATTTACTAATGTTTCTATTGATGCTCGCCATTATATTCCTCTTGGAAGAAAGGTAATTCTGGCTGCTCGTTTTGCCTATGGAATATCATTCGGAAGAGCTCCAAAAAACTTTAGATTAGGAGGAGTAGATAACTGGATATTTCAAAGACAACCTAATCCCGAAGAACTTTCTCAAGAAGACCCCTTTTTCTTAGATTCAGAGATATATGATTCTTACCAAAATGATTATAGTGATTATCTGTTTTTGCGTTATGCAACTCCAATGCGTGGTTTTGATTACAACAAACTATCTGGAAACAACTTTTTATTAACTAATATAGAACTTCGTGTTCCGATTGCACAGCTTTTATATAGAGGTACAGTTCGCTCTACATTCTTGCAAAACTTACAGTTTGTAGCCTTCAATGATATTGGTTCTGCTTGGACAGGCGTTAGTCCTTTTAATAGAGAAAATGCACTCAATACAGTAGAGGTGGGAGGAAGACCAGGAAATCCGTTTTTTGCAAAAGTATCGAATTTTAAAGACCCTTTTCTGTGGGGATATGGTATTGGAGTACGTACCAAAATCTTAAATTATTTTACTCGTTTTGATACAGCTTGGGGTGTAGAAGATGATGTAATAGGTGGAGCAAAATATTATTTGAGTATTGGTTATGATTTTTAAGAATTTTAGTTTAGCTATTTCAATACACCTAATGATATTTTTTGTTAGGTGTATTTTTTTTGCTCAAATTTTTTGCAAACCTCTAAAAAATAGAGTAGCTTCAATAAAAATTAGAAAATTGATATTTTTCTAGTTCAAGCGTCAACGCTTGAACTAGAAGCCCAAAAAATTATGCGAAAAACCATTCTCAATGCACTTGAAACACAATATTATTACGACCAACTTCAACATTTGTCCACCAAAGGGGAAGAAACTTCAAAACAGCGTTTGCAGCGTTTGTATGTAGCTTTTTTAAGTCTTCTGAATAATCTAACAGAAGATAGAGAACAGCAAATTTTTACAGGTTGGTATGCAAAACTTCATTTTGTGTGTCAGGCATATGGATTGGGAAACGAATGGGAAAGCGAATTGCAAGGACTTCGCAGGCTTTTGAGAAAAAATAGTATTCAAGTTTTCTTTACTCCTTCCGAAATTCAGTTTCTGACTGCATTGTCATTACTTACTCGTCTGGTTCAGATTTTTGCCACTGAAGATGCACCAAAATTACTAAGAGACAAATTCGAAAATGAAGAGTTAATTAGCCTAGCTTTTAGAGAAGAAGCAGAACAAACTATTGCTTCAATCTTTGGAACAGTTCAAGATAAAGACACCGAAATTATCTATGATGAGAAAAATAGAGGAACAGCTTCTTTTACACTTTTCACTGAAGAACATGGAATTATTAGCATATCGGTAGCCGATATTCATTATTATTCTAAAAAAAATACAATATTTCATCAGCATAACTTAAGCAAAGAAATTCCTCGTTTAATGCTTTATCAACCTGTAAGCGTTACGAACTTGGAACTTGTAGGAGAAAATCAATTTGTCAGTACCGATAAGTCGCTCATTATTCTCAATCCAGATTATTTAGTCGATGCTTCTTCTGTTGCCAAATGCAAAACTTTCAAAGGACAAACTCCTTATTTATACCTGCTTTCCAAACTAGAATTTTTTGCAGGAAATGAAGGAACTTTTAGAGGAAAGGTAATTAATGAGCTTTTGGATAAACTCGTAGAAAATCCAGAAACTACTTTTAAAGAAGCCTATAAAGATGCTTTTATAGAAAATAGTATTGATGCAGCTTTTATTGATAAAGATAAATTAAAGGAAATTTCAAGGCAACTAAAAGAACATTTTTTTGTAGTTCAGAAATATGTAAGTCCGTATTTTGAAAATTTACTGACAACAGAACCAACTTTTATTTCTAGCAAATACGGTTTGCAAGGTCGTATTGATTTGCTTATCGAACACAAAGAAGGAGAGCTAAAAGATAGAAAAGATATTATAGAATTGAAAAGTTCAAAAGCTCCTGAGGTAGTATTATCGAATGGTTGGAAAAACGATTTGATACAAGTTGCTTGTTATAACTTGTTGATTGATAGCACTTTTGAAAAGCGAACAGGAATTAGTGCGCTTTTATATTCTAGTGATTCTCAAAACGGTCTGCGAGATTGTGGAAGTCTTGATTTTGACAAACAAACGGCTATGGAAATCAGAAATAGAATTGTAGCGATGGATATGTGGATAGCGAATGGAAGTGTAAAAGTTTTTGATAATCTGTTAAAATCGGTTGAAATGTCTAATCCTGCTTTTTTTGATAGAGATAAAGCAAAAGATTTTGATGATAAATGGCAAAAAGCAACAGCATTGGATAAGGCTTATTTTGTAGAATTTATTGCTCTTGTGATGCGTGAGGCAATGTTTGCAAAGGTGGGAGGAATGGCTGGAAGTGAGCCTGTACAAGGTTTTGCTAGTCTTTGGAGAAATACACCAACTGAAAAAGTAGATAATTTTTCTTTATTGAACGAACTTATTTATGAAGAATGGGATAAAAAAGAATGTTTACTGACTTTAAAACGTCCTGAAAATCAGTCTATTACTTCGTTTCGAACAGGCGATATTATTGTTGTTTATCCGATAGAAGAAGACGGAAAAAAAGGAGAAGGAAAATTACATTCGGCTCTGCATTATCAGATTTTAAAGGGAAATATTGAAGAAATTTCGTCCGAAAAAGTAACTCTCAAGATTTGGAGTAAGCATATCAATCAAACTTTTTTCGAATCTTATCTAAAATGGGGAATCGAACCTAATTTGATGGAACGCACTTTCAATGACCTTAGTGCATCTTTAGCTGACTTTCTGGGAGTTTCTACTCATAAAAAAGCAATAATTTATGGTAATCAAGAACCACGTTTTGATGAAAATTTCAGAATAGATTATACAAAAAAGGGTCAGAATAAAGGGTTGAGTGAAGAGCAAAATGAAATTTTTTGTCGTGCTTTATCTGCAAAAGATTATTTCCTCTTACAAGGACCTCCAGGAACAGGAAAAACTTCGGCAATGCTCAAAAATATGGTTGATTATCTCTACAACGAAACCCAGCAAATTGTAGTTTTATTAGCCTTTACTAATCGTGCCACTGATGAAATTTGCCAAAAAGTAAAACTCGTTTGTGGAGATGATTTTGTTCGTTTGGGAAATGTAAAAGAAGACAGCATTTTTTATCCAAACAGCTTAAAATCATCAAAAAGTTTGAAGGAATTGAAAGCAAAAATTCATACCTCAAGAGTTTTTGTTTCAACGGTTTCTTCTTTTTATTCTAATCTTCGAATCTTAGATAGAGATGACCCAAATGGAGGAAAACTAACTTTTGATACACTTATTGTAGATGAGGCTTCTCAACTTTTAGAACCTCATTTGTGTGGAATTTTGCCAAAATTTAAGCGTTTTATTTTGATTGGAGATGAAAAGCAGCTTCCTGCTGTTGTTACGCAACCTTTGAAATTGCGTCAAGCAAAAAGTCCGTTATTACATGAAATCGGGATTGAAGACTTGAGCCAATCTGTTTTTGAGCGTTTGGTAGAAAATGCCGAAAAACGCAACTGGAATAAGTGTGTAGCAATGCTTTCAACACAATATCGAACACATCAAGATATTGCCGAATTTATCAGCACCGAATTTTACAAAACGCTAAAAGCAGGAAGTGAAAGACAGTTTGAGAAAATGAATTTCTACAATGCCAATTCAGAAGACGAATTAGAAAAATTTTTATGTCAGGGAAGAGTTTTATTTATTCCCACTAAGTCCGAAAGAGGAACAAAATTTCATAGTGAAGAAGCCGACAAAGTAGTTGAGCTTTTACGCAGCATACACCGAATTTTCGGAGAAGATTTTGATGAAGAAACCGTCGGAGTAATCACGCCTTACAGAGCTCAAATTGCACAAATCTATCAACGATTAGACGAAAATCTACGACAAAAAATAACTGTAGATACAGTAGAACGCTATCAAGGAAGTGAGCGAAAAATCATTATTTTATCAATGGCAACCAATCACGCTGCACAAATGCGTTTTTTGGAATCTTTGAATGCAAAACAAACTGTTGATAAAAAACTAAATGTTGCTCTTAGCCGTGCTAAAGAACAGTTGATTTTATTAGGCAATCCAGAGGTTTTGAAGAACGGAAAGTTTTATGGGAAGTTTTTGGAATGGGTGGAAAGGGCGAATGTAGAAATGTAGTTTGAGATCACTTGTATTAGCCAACTCTACTGTAACCTATTATTTTTATCAGACACAGAGTTAAAAAAAAAAAATTAGAGAGAACACAGAGAATAAAAATACATTTTTTGAGAACAAATCATCTTGAAATTAAATTATTCAAATAGTATTTTAGCTACGCTGACTTGTAGTTGTATTATCTGTATTTTCAAATCCTATTAATCCTACTAACCGATAGCTCAGCGAAGCTAATCCTTAACAATAATACTCTACCAAAAAAATAGTAGGGTACAGTAAGCAAAACCAATATAACCATTAGTAAAAAAGGTAAAACTATTGTATTTTTATAAAAGGGATAAAATAAAAATAATCAAGATAGAATCAAGATGCCATCTACACAGTTCAATGCAAGAGAACTTATCAAAAAATTTGGAATCCAATTTAAAGCTACTGATCTTTTTGATATAACTAATTTACCTGTCGTTCAACCTACAAATTGGCTCAATGAGGCAATAGAAAAGGCGATGAAAATAGGGTTTAGTTCTGAGAAATCTCGTTCCGAACGTATTGTTTCGCCTATTTTGATGGAACTTAGCTTGATGAATGATGAAAATTTTACGATTTATTCGGGAATGAATCTCAACGTATATGAAATGAGTGGACTTAATGGAGAATGTGATTTCATGCTTTCTTTCAGTAAAATTCAAGATTTTGTAGTTACTCCGATTTTTGCCATTACTGAAGCCAAAAAACAAGATATTGAAAGTGGAACTATTCAATGTTCTGCTCAACTTATTGCAGCTAATTTATTAAATCAAGAAGAAGGACATCATTTCAAAACGCTGTTTGGGTGCAGCACAACAGGAACAGAATGGCGTTTTCTTAAATTGGAAAATAATGTAATTACTTTAGATACAGAACGTTATTTTATTACTAATCTAACAAAATTGATGAGTATTTTACAGTTTATTTTGAATGAAAGTGAAAAGGAAAAAGTCATTTAAACTAAAACTCAATCTAGTTTAAAATAAACTCTCACTCAAAAAATTACGTTTTTATAAAAAACCTCTAAATTATACTAATATGACAAAAATAACGATTGAATTAAATAATGATTTAGCTCAAAAAATAGAATACTTAGTTAATTCTTATGCAAATAAAAATATTTTATTTGAACGTTTTATCGGAAACTATAAAAAGGAAATAGAAGAAGGGATAAATAAAATGAATGCTACTTTAAAAACGTATGAAGAAAAATATAATATGTCTTCTGATTCATTTTATTATAAATTTGAAAAAGGAGAAGGTGAAGAAACTGACTATACTGATTTTATGATTTGGGCAGGAGTTTTTGAAATGAAAGTAAAAAGTGAAAAAAGACTTGTAGCAATTTTATAAAAACTTTGTCAGTAGTTTTTTTGACAATAGTTTAAAAAAGTGCTTGTTTAAACTATTGACAGCCTTATGAAAGGACTGTCAAAGTTGAAAAAACTAAATTATATTCCGTAATTCGTAATTTTTAATTCGTAATTGACTTATTTCTTCTTAGGCTGACGAGTAGAGGTAGTAGTCCTAGTTTTCTTTTTACCTGCCTCTTTCGGATTTAGATACCTTTTTTTATGATGAAAAGCTCCTTTATAGGTTGGGTCTTCTCGCTGTTTGATAAAATCTAATGCCTTTATTAATTTTTGATTTTCTTCAAAAGGGGTTTCTGTAATATCTACTTCGGTCGGAATTCTGCTTTGTGGAATTTTCTTCCCAATTACCTTTTCAATTTGCTTGATATGATGAACGTCCAAAACATTGGCAAACGTAATCGCAATTCCTTCTTTCTCTGCTCTTCCTGTACGTCCAATTCTGTGTACATAATCATCGTACTGCTTCGGAACTTCAAAATTAATGACGTGGCTTACATCACTTACATCTAAACCTCTTGCAGCTACATCAGTGGCTACCAAAATACGAATATCTCCATTTTTGAAGTCATTAAAAGCATTACTTCGTGTATTTTGGTCTTTGTTACTATGAATTACTTTTACGCTATCATCTACCTTTCTACCCAAAAACTTATATACATTATTAGCTACTTCTTTTGTTCGGGTAAAGACAATTACTTTATTAAATGCTTCTTTATCTTTCAATAAAAAATCTAATAAATTAATCTTTGTTCTGAAATTAGGAACTTCATAATATTTCTGCTCAACTGTAATAGCCGTAACCGAAATAGCCGAAATATTAATCTCCTCTGGAAAAGTCAAAAAATTCTCGGTTAGCTTTACTACTTTTTCTGGCATAGTGGCCGAAAAAAGAGCATTTTGTCTTTTTTTACTAGAGATTATTTCTAATAAACGATTAATTTGTGGCATAAAACCCATATCCAAAATACGGTCTGCTTCGTCCATTATCATCGTCTTGATTTGACGCAAATTTAGTTCGTTTCGCTCATAAATATCCAAAAGTCTCCCTGGAGTTGCAATTATCAAATCCATTCCCTCCCTAACCTGTTCGAGTTGTCTTTTTATACTTCCACTTCCACCATACAAAGCAACGGCACGCAAATCGGTATATTTACCAAGCATCTCAAAATGCTCATGAATCTGAATAACGAGTTCACGGGTAGGTGCAAGAATTAAGGCACGAGGATGTTCTCCCTGTTTATATTTTAGTTTCATTAAAAGGGGCAACATAAAAGCTGCTGTTTTTCCTGTCCCTGTTTGTGCTACTCCAATTACATCGTGTCCTGATAAAAGCAAGGGAATTGCCTGTTCTTGAATCGGACTAGGTTTTTGATATCCAGCTTCTTCAATGGCGTTTAATAATTGTCTATTTAATTTAAAATCTTCAAAAGTCATAATTAATCAGTTATCAGTTACCAGTTACCAGCAACCAGTTAAATTTCATTGGTTTTTATTAGTATTATTTGATAATAGATAATAATAGATTTTTAGTTTATCATTTACAACTTACCATTTATAATTATTTGTCTAACTAAACATTGGGTTAGACTCCCAAAATCTATAATTATTTGTATCTTCAAAAATATGTTTGAGTATTTTGCGTTCTGTTTCTGTAAATTCTACATTTCTACGAACCATTACACGTTCGGCAGTTTTGAAAAGAGCGTCTAAATGTGTCGTTTCAAATTGTGTTCTGTGATTGCCATTTCCCCAAGCAAAAGAAGGAATAAATTTTGGCGGAAAACCTTCTCCAAAAACATTTGCTCCCGTTCCTACAACAGTTGCTGTATTGAACATAGTACAAATTCCAGATTTGCTATGGTCTCCCATTAAAAGTCCACAAAACTGTAATTCTGTTTTTTCATAATTTTCTTCTGCATAATTCCAAATACGAACGGTTCCATAATTATTTTTTAGGTTCGAACAATTTGTAGCTGCACCCAAATTACACCATTCTCCAATTACTGCATTTCCCAAAAATCCATCATGACTTTTATTAGAATAACCAAAAAATACACAATTACTTACTTCTCCACCTATTTTACAAAATTTTCCTATCGTTGTATCACCTCGCATATTTGCACCAGTATTAATCACAGAACCTTCTCCTAAAGCAAATGAACCACGAATAATAGCATTTTCCTCAATACTCGCATTCTTTCCAATGTAAATCGAACCTGTTGAAGCGTTCAAAACAGCACATTTTATGGTTACTCCTTCTTCAATAAAAATACGTTCTTCATTATACAAAACGGTATGTTTGTCTGTAATAACTTGACTTTTACGTCCTGTAGTAATCAAATCAAAATCTTTTTCAATTTCTTGTTTGTTAGTTCTGAAAATATCCCACGTTCTTTCTAAAAATTGAATATTAATTTTAGTGCTATTTTGCGGTTTTTGTTTGGAAATTTTTAAAGCAAAATCATAAAATTTATCTACATTCTTAAATTGCGAAGAAGTTTTGAAGGCAATTAATTCATTTCCAATTTCAGAAAAAATAGCCATTTCAGAGGGAATAGAATTCAATTTTTCGAAGAATTCTAAAGTTGGCAAAACTGCACCATTAATATATATGTTTTCTGTTTGGTTATCAGAAGTAGAAAAATGAGTAGGAAACTTTTCTTGTAAGTACTCTTGTGTCAAAAATGAAAATGTATGGTTTTCAGTTTCTGAAAAATTTGTGTTTTCTGTTGTATTCTTTAGATAAGTATTAAAATAAGTTTCAAACTTTTCTTTAATTGTCAAAATCCCAACACGTAAATCTGCAACAGGACGAGTAAAGGTAAAAGGTAATAAATGAGTGCGAAGCGAAGGAGCATCAAAGAAAATGATATTCATAACTATAAGACAAGAAAAAGTAGCTAGGCAATAAGTAAATTTATAATTCTACAAAGTTACTAAAAGTCTGCTATAAGTTACACTACAATTATTTATTGATTTATTTTCTTATTATTCCGTATTCAGCCATCTTTTCATCTAACCATTTTTCTGCTTTTTCCATGCTATTTACTACTGTATATTCGTATTCTGGCGTCTGAACAAGAAAAACTCCTTTCATCAATACATTGTGAATAGGATTAGTCATTACAAAAGCTGCCGCTTTGCAAACTTTCATCTTCTCTTTATTATTCTTCATCCAGTTTCCAAACTTTATACGCTCATTCGCTTTCATAAACACCATTTGCTTAGGAAATTCCATCAGCATAACAAAAGGATTGGGTTGTGAATGTAATTTGTCGTAATAAATTATGTAATCATCCATTTGTTCAGAAGTAGGAACTTCTGGAAGCATTGTAATATCTACAATAGGAAAACGTGCTACATTTACTTTTACATAAGGACTCTCAAAGTTATCTAAGGGCATATTGTTTCGTTTCATAAGGAGATGTTTTGGTGATAGCGTAGTTTATCTGTGATTTACTTTCCTAATGTCTTAACAAGACAAGTCGGTTTGAGAATAAAAATAGATTTTTTGTATGTTTACTTGGTTTTGAACTAAAAAGTTTCAATCATTTTTGATAAAATACAAAAAATGATATTTCTTCTATGAAATACCTTTTTCTTTTACTTTACTATTGAGCCATTCTTCAGCTTTCTCTTTTGTATTTACTACAACATACTCACTTATAGGGTTTTGAATAATAAAAATTCCTTTCATCAAAACATTATACAAAGGGTTAGTCATAACGAAAGCAGTTGCTTTACAGGTTTCCATTTTGTCTTTATTCGCTTTCAGCCATTTTCCAAACTTGATACGTTCTTCTGCATTCATAAAAACCATTTTTTTAGGGAATTCCATCAAAATAACAAAAGGAGTTGGCTGAGAATGAAGAGCAGCATAATACTCTATATAATTATCCATTTGCTCCGCAGTAGGTTTCTTTTCAAGCATTTCCACATGGATAAGAGGAAAACGACTCACATCAACTTGAACGAAATCGCTATCAAAATTCTTTAAGGAAGTAGAATTTATCATAATAAAAAATGGAATAGTAGAAAATTAAAAAATTACTATCAAAAAATATCATTGTTTAACGCTATTACTTTTTATTGTACAAGAAAGTTTAATTTATTCTACAAAAAATCAGTTTTCTCTTAATTCTTTGATTTGAATGCAAAATACACCAATTACAATCAATATGAGATGTAATTGGTGTATTTCATTACTAATTAATTATTACTGTTACGCAGTATAGTGTTCTGTGTGCCACAGAACACAGTTTTAGCTTTTTCAAACCCTGCTCTGTGGCACACAGAGCAGAACTTTGCGTAATATCAGTTACTAAATCAGGGTTCAAAAGTCCACAAAATACTTTCTACTTCACGTATATAATCACGCTTCTTGGAAGTAGGAGCAAAAATGAATCCTTCAATATAATACAATCTATTTTTCTTCTCATCTACAATCAAATAACCCAAAAAAGGACCTCCTGAAGTATTAGAAGTTAGTTTCCATAACGCACGAATTTCAATTGCATACTTTCCTTTAAAATTTACTTCTTGTGAAAAGTAAGGCATAACATCGGTTTGGTCAGTTACAAAAGAACCTCTATCTGGGTCTTTCATGTACCTTTCTCCTAATTCCCTTCGCCACGCCAAAACACTATCTGCGTTTAATTGTCCTTGCGAAGTATAAGGTTTGTAAGCTATAAAAATATTTCTATCTCTTCCATTTGTATTGTCTATCATTCGCATAAACACAAAACCAGAGTCTTGCTCTGTATTTTCAATATATGTATCTTTTGCTTCTTGATACCCTTCTGGAATTGCTATTGTGAATCCATGTTCTTTTTTGTAACGCTCTGTTCTTCCTATCTGATTTCCACCTCTAAAAGCTACCAAGTACGAACGCTGACGCTCTGTTTTATAGAAAATCTCACGCAATTTTTCTTCATTTGCTTTTAAATGCTCAATAATTTGTTCATCATTTTTTCCAATCAAATAAACGACTTGTTGATTTTTGGCATTTACATCTTGTTTTACAATCAAATAAGGAGTTGTATCGGCTGCTATTCTATCCAAACTTTCCTTTGCAAATTTTTTGCGTAAAATATCGCTATCTATAGACCTACTCTCTAGTGAAAGCACCACAAAAATAGAATGATATTCTTCCAACAAATCATTTACTTTCTTTGGTGCAGCGTGATAGAGTTTGAAAATAGGTTCGGCAGGTTGTGGAAAACCATGCATTGGAGCCATGTAAAGTTCACGAACAGCGGCTCCTAAATCTCCTTCCCATTTGCTAGAATCCATTTGAAGCAAAATTTCTCCACGTCCACCTTTTGAGGGAGGAAGAAAATCTCTATAAGAAAAAACCTTTTCATCTTTACTATCTCCAGAGCAGGAAAATAAAAACGTAAGGGTCAGTAAAAAAATAGCTGGAAATATAAATTTGGTTATTGTCTGAAATTTCATTGAATGTATGGAGTTGATTTTTCTTAAATCTTAATTTTATTCTTTTCAAGTTTATTATTCTTAAGGTAAATCAGATTAAAGTACGAAAGTAACGAAAATATAATGATTTTTGAACATTTTAACAGTAAAACCATATCAATAAAGCATTTATCAATCTTTTAAAAGATAAATTATAACAAAACTTAATTTTATATAATTTTAAGGTATAATGTTTGTGCTTTGTTAGTTATAGTTTAAATTTGATTTTATTCATCTCTACAAATCAATCCTAAAATAGCTACTAAATAATTATATTGTTTTTATTTACTTCTAAAATTCTTTCATTATGCGTTCTATTTTCTTCCGTCTTTTTATTGCTTTTACATTTTTAGCTTTTGCAGGTGTAGGTACTTCTTGTAACCGTGCTGCTTGTTATGTAAAACCAAAAGCTGCCAAACAAAAACGTGCAGCATATAATAAAAATCAGTATAAATAATTCATTTATTTCGTGCGTTCAACTCCTCAGAGTTGAACGAAACGCTTCCTCAGAAGCGTGATTCAAACAAACAAATCTCGCTTCTGAGGAAGCGAAACATTCAGTTCTGGGGAACTGAATGCACAGTCAAAGCATTACAAAACTTTTTAAACAGTGTACTAAGTGCATTTTATATAAATTAGATAGTCTTTTTTAGGTTGTCTAATTTTTTTTATTTTGAATTTAAAACTAGTATTTCTTATAAATAGTTGTCAAAATCTCCTCCATTTTATTTCCTATTGTCTTTGAAGACTCTCTATGATGGTTATTTTGAAATGAAAAACAAAATTTTCGCCCTGATTTAGTAACTATAAAACCACTCAAACAATGATTATTACTAATCGTTCCTGTTTTTCCATAGAGAAATGGTTTTGAGTTTCTTGAAAATTCGTATCTACTTCTGAGCGTTCCTGCTTCTCCTCCAATTGCAAGGGTTTCGAATAATTTTTCCTCTCCCATATCTTTGCGAATAGATTTGAGCATTTCTACAAAATTACGAGGCGTAAAGAGATTATAACGAGAAAGACCCGAACCATCAACCCAACGAGGTTTATTATAAAATGTATCGAAATAATTTTCATCCAAATATTCTATTACTTCTTGTGTAGAAAGCGTTCCGAAAAGCTCTGCCGAACACATCAAAAGTGTTTGTTCTGCTAAGAAATTATCACTCTGTTGCATCATACGCTTATACATTTCGTCTGCTTTTGCCGTGTAAAACATAGCTGTATTTTCTGGCATTGGATAGTCTAAATATTTGATTTCAACTCCTAATTTATCGTTCAAAAGTTCTGTTATGAGTTGAGTAGTAGCACGAAAAGGAAAGGATTTGCCATTTTTATAATATAAATCTCCAATATTGTACTCAAATGAATTTATACCCAAATCTCGTTCTACTTTAAAATTATTCGTCTTTATTTTACTACTTTCATTTATAAAATACTTGAAATAAGCAGGAAATACTTCTACCTCACAAGAAGGATCAGCCTCAAAATAAACCGCATTTCCATACATAGGCAAAACCGATTTTTCTACGCCATACGTAGTGCGATAATCTTCCCACGCCCAACCATCTCCAAAAGGCTCATCTTTATAATTAGTGTCTGAAAAATAAAGTTTTTTATTTTTAGATTTTAATAAAAGAAAATCAATAACAGCCGAATTACCAAAAACAGGATGCAAAAAAGTAGGGTCGCCTGTTCCCCAAAAAATAAGAGAATCTCCTTTTTCAAAATAGCTCAGAGAAGGCAAGCGTTCACCCAAAAGTTTGGTAGCAGCAAAAAGAGAAGCTATTTTTACATTCGAAGCAGGTGTAAAATATTTATCTGCATTGTATTCAAAAAGATACTTTGAATTATCCAAATCATACAATACAAAGCCATGAAAGCTATCTTTGAAACAATCTTCCCCAAATACTTCGATTAAATTATCTATATAATTTGTATTTTTCTCTTGAGCAAAAATGGAAAAACTAATACAATAAAAAACTAAAACAAGAAGTAGTTTCTTTAGATGCCTAAAATTAATTTTCATAATTGATTATAATATAAAATAGAGATAAAATTTAGTAATCGTAGTAGTTATTTTTCTTAAATTTTTTTGACTAATTTTGAAATAAAATAGTAATACGAAAAAAAAGTAAAACATGATACATTCGCCTTTCACTATTCAAAACGAAGAATTGAAAAGTAGTATTCAAACGCTGTTCCTATTAGGTATCGTTCCAGATAAAATTTCTGACTTAGTAGTAGAAGCCTATAAAAATACATCTAAAAAATGGCAAGAGGAAATATTTTATCTATTAAACGCTAAAATAAAAGATGAGCAAGTAAAGAAGGAATATATAATTGAAGAACAAAATGAAGTTTTTCTAAAAAAAATGTACGATAGTCAGGTTTGGCAAAAAATAAATATGCTTCCTTTTGAAGATAAATTGCCTTATTTATTGCATCATATTTTGGGTTGGAATAATGAGAAAATAGCAAATTTATTAAACCTTTCTATTTCAGAGGTAGAAATTCTATTTGTCCGTATTTTGAAAAAATTAGAGAACTAATTTGAATCAAATAATGAGTTTTGTTTTGTGTGATTTGATAATTGAATTAACCTCTAACAGCATTGATAATCCAAAAGCCAATAGCAATTCCGACAAATCCTAAAACTACATTACCCAAACAATATAAAAAAGCAGTTTGATAACTTTGGTCTTGAATAAGTTTGAAAGTTTCAAGATTTAGCGTAGAAAATGTACTAAAGCCACCACAAAAACCTGCCATAAAAAAAACTTTGAGCATTTTTTCACTCTCTTGCTTTGCTTCCCCCAAATAATAAGCTATAAATCCTAAAGCTATACAGGATAAAAAATTAACAACAAATGTAGCTGTCGGAAAGTCAGTAGAAGGAGTTACAATCCACTTCGAACAAAGAAATCGAAGAATAGAACCTAAGCCACCTCCAATAAAAACTAAGAGTACTGATAACGCAGAAATATTCATTGAAAAACGACTGTTTTATAAAATGGTAAAGAAATAGTTAAAATAATTTAATGTGTATGCAACGTTTTAAAGTTTAAAAGCGTCTTATTTACCAAACAAATCCTTTTTTGTTTAACCATCTTTACCCTAAATTTTTTATTATTATGCAATCAGGTTTAAAATTTCTCTTTATTATTCTATTTCTAGCAAGTACAGATTTTGCTTTTGCTCAAGTAGATAGCGTTTATATTGTCAATAGGGAGAGTGAAGTAACACACAATCCAAATTTCAGAGCCAATGAAATCAAAGTAAATGGACTTTATACTTTGTTAGGTTTTCCTGAAATCACGTATGAAAGAATACTTAGCGACGAAACGGCAGCAGGTGTTTCTTTAGCACTAGGTGGAGGAAATACTATCAATTATAACTTTATGCTAACTCCTTATTATCGTATTTATTTTGGTAAAAGAGATAATGCAGCAGGATTTTTTATTGAAGGTAGCGGCTCGGCTTTTAGTTATGAAAATTATTATTCTTACAATCCTTATGGAAATAATGATACAAGGACTGAATTTGGCTATGGATTAGGACTTGCCATAGGAAGTAAATTTATGAGTAGAAGTCAGAAGTGGTTTGGTGAAATGGTATATGGATTAGGTAGAAATTTTGCAAAAACAGAAGGGTATGGCGAAGTGATATATCCCAGAGTAGGAATAAATATTGGTAGAAGGTTTTAAAAAAAGAGTTTTTACCGTACTTGACAAATAATGATTTTATCTATTAGTGTTCCCACTGACGAGATTCAATTTATGAAAAAAATAACAGCCTTTGCACCAGCCACAATAGCCAACTTTAATGTTGGCTTTGATATTTTAGGACTTTCTTTGGGAAATATAGGAGATGAAATTACACTTATTCCAAATGGAACGAAAGAAAATAAAATAATAGAAATGATAAATGGCGATAATTTGCCTTTAGAAATAGATAAAAATTGTTCTTCTGTTGTCATTCGTAAAATGCAAGAAGCTCAAAATAATTTTCTTGGTGTTGATATTATTCTAAAAAAAGGCTTTTCTTCTGGAAGTGGTTTGGGTTCTAGTAGTGCAAGTAGTGCCGTTGCAGCTTTTGGATATAATGAATTAATCGGAAATCCGTATTCTAACAAAGAATTAGTTGCTTTTGCTGCCGAAGGCGAACGTGTAGCCTGTGGAAGTGCTCATATAGATAATGTTGCACCTTCTATTTTGGGAGGAATTATTTTAGCAAAAGGAAAAAATACAAATGATATTTTGGAACTTCCTGTTTTGAAGGATTTATTTGCCGTTACGCTTTATCCACACATAAAACTCAATACTTCTGACTCTCGTAAGATTCTGAAAACTACGCTTTCTGTCGCTACTTTTAGTCAGCAAATGGGACTTATGGGAGCTTTTGTGGTTAGTTTGTATGAAAAAGATTATGACTTGTTTTCGGATTCGTTGCAAGATTTGGTTATTGAACCAATGCGAAGCCTTTTAATTCCAAAATTTAAAGAAATGAAACAAGCCGCTTTGGAAAATAAGGCATTAGCTTTCGGAATTTCAGGTTCAGGACCTTCTATTTTTGCGATGGCAAAAGGAAAAGAAAATGCAGAAATTATCAAAACTGCTTTAGAAAAAGTGTATCAAAACGTAGATATTTCTATTCAAACCTATATAAATCCTGTTTGTAAAGGAAATGGAGCAAGGATTATTTCGTAAAATATATTTCTTAGTCTGTTGTATCAAGAAAAAGCTATTTTTTATCTAATTCTGTTTTGACATAATCCATAACAAAGAAAAATTCTGTTCCTATTTGTTTGCATCTTTCTGCATAAATTTGTTCTTCATTAGGCGTATTATCCGAAGTTTTTGGGTCTTCGAATGGAATAGCAAAACGAGTATCTGCTCCCAAAACTAATGGACAATTTTGGTCAGCATCACTACACACCATAATCGCAGCAAACTCTTTTTGAGGATTTTGTCTGTGTGAATATTTCTTCGAAAACATCAATGTTTTAGGAAATTTATTTCCAACTGACATAGAATAAACAGGGTTTGTATCTGCTTCCTGTGCTGTCGTTTTTTCAATTTTTACGCCTGCTCTTTCTAGTGCTGCAACAGCTCTAGGATTAAAAGCAGTTGCTTCTGTTCCTCCTGAAAATGTATTTATTCCTTCAATTCCATAATAATAAGCAGCAATTTGTAACCAAACTTGTCCGAAATGACTTCTACGTGAATTATGAGTACAAATTACAGTTATATCTACATTTTTTGAAGATTTTTTTTGCTGAATAACATAATCTCCAATTTCTTGTAATTTTACTTTTCGTTCGGCATCAATACTTTCAAAGTTGGAAGCTAAGTTTTCAGAATAGCTTTGAAGTTTGGGATATAATTTATTTTTTTCCATATCTTGAGATGATAAAAAAGGATTGGAAAATGAATTAGAAGACGAAAAGGTAAAAGAAAATAAAGAAATAGATACAGAAACAAAGAAAAACAAAACCAAAAACAAATTTGAAGTTTTCATCAGTTTATGAGTTTTTAATGAAGTGAAAAAAAATATTTTTGGTTCAAGCCTCAACGCTTGAACCAGTAATTAATGCTTGAACCAGTATAGGAATTAATTAAATTACTATTTGCAAAAGCAACGAAACCGTAATTCGTAATTTTTAATTCGTAATTGAATTGGTACTTAACAACAGCCACTATTTGGACTACAAACAGCTTTTTGTTCTGGAATAACTTCTTTTTTAGAAAAAGTAGAAGAAGGGTTTTTTTGAGCAAAAACAGTAATGCTAAAAATTCCTGTTTTTCCGTTTCTAAATTCTTCTATTTCACTTTCAGAAAGATACTTTTGAAGAATATCATCTGGAATAAAAATTGCTTTTTCTTTTTGTAAAACAATATTCTCAAAACCAACTTCTTTGATAAAAGCTAAATAATCTTCTTTCTGAATTGCACCAGAAACACAGCCTGCATACATTTCGGCATCTTCTTGCAAAGCCTTTGGAAGCTGACCCAAAAGTACAATATCCGAAATGCTAAAATGTCCATTATCTTTCAAAACTCTATACATTTCTGTAAAAACAGCTTTTTTATTAGGCACAAGGTTCAAAACACAATTACTTACAATTACATCAACAGAAGAATCCGAAATTGGCATATTTTCAATATCGCCTTCTCTAAATTCTACATTATTAAACCCTAGTTTATCAGCATTCTGACGAGCTTTTTTGAGCATAGTAGGAGAAAAATCTATTCCAATTACTTTTCCTGTTTTGCCAGTTTCTGCTCTTGCTACAAAACAATCATTACCAGCACCAGCACCCAAATCAAGAACGATATCACCTTTTTTGATTTGAGCAAATTGTGTCGGAAGTCCACAACCTAGCCCTAAATCAGCATCAGAATTATAGCCATTGAGTGTATCATATTCTTCTGACATAATGTTATAAATTTCTTTTGAGCCATCGGTAGTTCCACAGCAAGAAGAAGCATTGAGAGCCTTATCTTGTAGAGCTACTTTTTCATAACGATTACGAACCATATTTTTAATTTCTTGGTCAGATTGAAAAATATTTTGAGTTTCTGTTTTAATTAAATTTTGAGTTTTCATTTGTTTATTGCAATTTAACGATGGATGATTAATTTAAAAAAATACTATAATCTGAACGAAGGCTGAAGTCCTACGCTGTCAGAGAACATGTTTAACAACAAGAACCAGTTTGATTTGAGGTAAAGTCAGTAAAGAAAGTATTGAGAAGTTCTTGTATTGCTTTCCAATTTTCAGGGTTTATACAATAACAAATACTTGTTCCTTCAATTGTTCCTTGTATAATTCCTACTCGTTTGAGTTCTTTGAGATGTTGAGAGATGGTAGGCTGTGCAAGTCCAATTTCATTTACCAAATCTCCACAAATACAAGTATTTACCTTCATCAAATGCTGTAAAATAGCAATTCGAGCAGGATGTCCTAATACTTTTGCAAGGCTTGCAAGTTCGTTTTGCTTATCAGTAAAAATATCAGATTTGGTAAGTCCCATTTATGATTATATTTATTTTGGTTAATCTTTATATTGCAATATTACGATTAATAAATTAGAAATACAAATTTGAAGTTTGTTTTTAAAGTAAATTTTTAAGAATAACTCCATTTGTTAGCTAAATAGACTAAAGAAAGCATAATTGGCACTTCTATCAAAACTCCTACAACGGTAGCCAAAGACGCTCCAGAATCTAATCCAAAAATAGAAATGGCTATTGCTACCGAAAGTTTGAAAAAAATTACTTGCTCCAATCATTGCAGCAGGCGCACAAATAGAAAACGGTAATTTTATCCATTTACCCAAATTCCAAGACAGAAAAAATATAAAATAAGTCTGTATCGTCAAAGGAATGGCAATCAGAAAAATAGCAAATGGATTTTCAATAATTTTTTCTCCTTGAAAAGCAAATAATAAAATAAGTGTAGCAAGTAAAGCCACAACCGAAACAGGTTTTAATCTGGCTAAAAAAACATCTTTAAACCATTCTATTCCTTTCTTTTTGATAAAATATCGGTTGGAAAGATAACCAGCACTCAAAGGAACAACTACAAAAACAAGCACAGAAGTAATCAAGACATCATAAGGAATTTCTATATTATTAATTCCCAATAAAAAACGAACGATAGGAATAAATAAAATGAGCAAAACCAAATCATTGACCGAAACCTGCATCAGTGTATAATTCGCATCGCCACGAGTGAGGTACGACCAAACAAAAACCATAGCCGTACAAGGAGCAGCACCCAAAAGAACAGCACCAGCAAAATATTCAGCAGCTTCTTGAGGTGTAATGTATGCTTGATAGAGATAATCAAAAAATATCCAAGCAAAAAATGCCATTGTAAAAGGCTTCACAAGCCAATTAATAATGAGTGTAAGCCACAAACCTTTTAGATTTTTCTTTACATCTTTGATAGAACCAAAATCTATCTGAACCATCATTGGATAAATCATCAACCAAACCAAAATAGCAATAGAATATTAACATTGCAATATTACGATAAATAAATTTACTTCGTCATACAATTTGAAAAATTTAAATAACTTTAAGATAAGAAAACAAGTTTAAACTTAATCTGTACAAAACAAAAAAACGAATTTTAAATTAATCAAGATGACTAATTCAAAATTCGCTTTTTTATTTTTCTGTTGCTTTTGTCTATTACGACTTATTTGTGGGCCCACCAGGACTTCGAACCTGGGACCACCTGATTATGAGTCAGGTGCTCTAACCAACTGAGCTATAGGCCCATTCTCTATTTGATTACTCTAAAAGAGAACCCTTTGTTTTTAAAGGGAACGCAAAACTAAGAAATAATTCGTATATCTACAAGTACAAACATAAAAAAAAGGTTCAAATAACTTATTTTATTTTTTTTGTTAGAAGCAAAGCACATCTAAAAAGTAGATAGAATTCAGATATAGATTTGATAATAAAAATAATATTTTTTATTTTGAATAAATTTGTATAGATTGTACTGCCAATCTCTATTTCTACAACCCCTTTTCTATAAGATATCAAAATAAGTAAACAGATTGAATTGAAATAGATTTATAAATAATATTATTTTTGTATTTATTATTTTTATTATTCAGTAAGCAAACTTTATTTATTATTTGTTTGTACTTCTTTTTGCTTAATCAACTATTTTGCAATTTAACTCAAAACTAAATTTATTCGTATGGCAGACAAAAAATACTATGCAGTAATGCTGATTGACGACAATGAAATCGACAATCTTATCAATCAGAAAATGATTCAGACAGCGGAAATTTGTGATAAAATCTATACCCATTCAGGTGCAAAAAGTGCTATTGAATTTTTGCGTAACGTAGAAAAGATTGCACAAGATATGCCTGATAACAAGGTTCTTCCACAAATTATCTTTTTGGATATTGATATGCCTCTTATGGATGGTTTTCAGTTTTTAGATCAATTCAATACTCTTTCTGATTTTACACAAAATTATTGTAAAATTGTGATGCTTACCTCTTCTATTAATCCTAAAGATATGAGTAAAGCCAAAAATTATAATTTTGTTCGCAAGTATATTAATAAACCTCTTACTCATGAAACATTGAGAGAATTGGAAGGATAGAGCAAAATAATAGTCAAAAATTATTTAAGAAACTGTTCTTGAAGGTTACTTTTTGATAACCACAAGAACAGTTTTTATTTGTTTCTCTCAACAAATGAAAAATACCCTTATTGTCTTATTATGCACATACAATTATTTACAGGTAATGCTATACAACCTTATATTCGTAATTTAGCAAGCCTTAGAATTGAAGTATTCAAGGAATATCCTTATCTCTACGACGGAGATTTTGATTACGAACAAGTCTATTTGTATTCTTATATACATGCCAAACATGCAGCCGTAGTACTTGCTTTTGATGGAAGAGATATTGTAGGAGCTTCTACTTGTATTGCACTAGAAGAATCTGATACATTCATTCAATTTCCATTTATAGCAAAAGGATATGATGTAACAAAAGGTGTTTATTTTGAAGAATCTGTGCTGAAAGAAGAATATAGAAGACAAGGAATAGGAGTTCGTTTCTTTGAGGAGCGAGAAAAATGGGCGGCTAATTACTTCAAGAAAAAAAATATAGACGAAGGAAGGTTTACTACTTTTTGTGGAATAAATCGTCCAGATAATCACCCTTTGCGTCCAGAAGAATATCAAAATTTAGAGAGTTTTTGGCAACATAGAAAATATGAAAAACAGGCTAATTTACAAACTCAAATTGCTTGGAAAGAGATAAATAAGGAAGAAGAGGAATTCCATAATCTAACTTTTTGGATAAGAGAATGGGATAAATAATACTAAGTAATAGAAGAAACTGCTACACTTTTTTATAAGTGAAAAACCCTTTTTAGAGAAAAATCTTTAAAAAGGGTTTTTTGTTTATACTAAAAAATTGATAAACTTAGATTTTGATAAATCTTATTCTCCACTTGATGTATCTGCTCCTTCAACAACATCTTCTAATTTTTCTTCTTCAATTTCTTCTTCAGTATTTTTGAATTTTTCTAATTCCTCATAAGCAGCATACTTATAAGAACCATATTTAGAACGAGTAAATGCACCTACTGCTTGTCCTTCTTGATTCAATTTTTGATAGAACATACCAAGAGCAAAATTATATTGAGCTTTCGTTTCAGCATCTATTCCTGGAAATTGAAGTAAGTCCTCCAACGTTTTGATAGCATCTTGCGTACTTCCCATTTTATGCTGTGAAATAGCTTTGATAAATACTACTGCATAATTTTTTGGTTGTGAAGCCAAACATTCATCAGCAGATTTGATGGCAGCTTCATACTTACGAGATTCCAGTTGAAGCTCTGCAAGGTCTGCAAATTTTTGAGAGCGTTTTACTGCATTTGGTTCTGTCTGAATAGAAGAAAGTTGATGCTCAATAACAGCCGACTTGTCCGTTGCAGAAGCTGCAATTTTCACTAAAAGGTCATGTGCTTGAGGAAAATCTTTACGCATTTCTAATGCTTTTTCTACTAGTTCTTTACTCTTATTTAAGTCATATACTTTGAAATAAGAAAGAGCAATTGCATGATAATATTGTGGCATTAATTTGGTAATGCGAGCCATAAAAGGACCCACTTTAGCTTTCTCAAGTGCTTTTTCTTTTTCGTCGTACATTTTCAAATTATGATAAGCAAAGCCAAGCTCAAAATAATAACGAGCTATCTCTTTTGGATTATCAGTAGCAAGCATTTCAGTTGCTTTGAGCATTGCATTTTTTGCCTGCTCGTATTTCGCTGTTGCATTACTATATTTTGCTTCATAATACAAAACATTCAAATCATCTGGAGCTAATTTCTTGAGGTCTGCAATATGTGCTCCTGCTTCTTCCAAACGTTTTGTTCTGTCCAAAATCAAGACAATATTAAGTTTGTAATCTGTCTTTCTTTTCGGGTCAGTATCATATTTGAAAGCATTCTGGTAAGAAGCAACAGATTGATCATACTTTCCAGTAATTTTATAAAGACGTGCCAAACGCTCATGAGCATCTACAAACTCTTTTTTAAGAGCAACGGTTTGTTCTAAAGAAGCAATAGCAGGTTCTGCCTCACGAAGCACTAAATGACAAAGTGCTTTATTATAATGATATTTATAAATAGAAGGATCTTTTGCTACTGCAATATCAAACTGCTCAAGAGCTGTTTTCCATTGTCTTTGCTTACGAAAATTCTCACCTTTCACAAAGGCATCAAGAGCTACACCTGTTTCTGGTGGCTGTGCTTGTGCATAAGTACTAGTTGAAAAAAAGAAACCTATAAAAATGATAGGTATTAAGAGTAATTTAAATTTCATATTGATACCGTTTTATATAACGAAAGAGAATAGGTAATCATTTTAGTATAAAAAAAACAAGTTCGAATTACTAACTTTATTTTAACTAGATTTCTTACCGATATAGTGAAGGCTTGCAAATTGAATAAACGCAAACCCTTTGTTTCAAAGATTAGCTAAAAATTAATTTTTAACTGAAATATAAACAAAAAAAATAAATCCTTTTCAAAAATGGACATAAATTTATTGTTTGTATAACTATTTAAACTAAATGTTGCAAACCATGTGCCATATAAAGTAATTGCAAAATCTAACACTTGTTACTTTACTTTCAAAACGTGATATTTCTGAATTTCTTATAATAATTTTATAAATAAATAAAGAAATTATGTTTTGAGCAAGCTCATATTACTATTTAATTGATAAGATTCGAACAAATTTATCAATAGAACTATAAAAATATGTAGCTTTGTTGTAAAGTTAATAAAACTTTGCCATAAAATAGTGATTTTTCATAACTAAAATATCAGCAAAGAAACTTTATTTAGAAAAATGATGCATTTTTATGATTAGGACTTTTGCAAAAGTGTCTTTTCTCAAAATAATAATAGTCTGTTTGTGTTAGTCTGTTCTACCAGAATCATCTTACTTTCCTTTATTTTAGGTCAGATAAATAGAGCAGAACAGAAGGCAAGAACGGAAATAAAGTTTTGGAAGCTACTGGCTTTGCAAAAATAATAATCTAAAATAGTTGTTTCAAAAATAGTACTTATTTTAAACGTAATGAATGTAAATTAAATAAATTGCTATTTTTGAGTTTGTAATTTATTGATAAACAGTAATTTATATTCGTAATTCGTAATTTTTAATTCGTAATTGTTCCTAATGAATTTGCTCAAAATAATTTTTATAGTTTTTTTTTCTTTGTCTTTTTGTTTTGTAAATATCAATACTGGTTTTGCACAACGTAAAAAACAACTTCAAAAAGAACGCTCAACTATTTTGAACAGAATCACTAACACAAATAGAATATTAAAACGAACTCAAAAAGAGAAAAAAACTACAATTAGTTCGCTTTCTGCAATAAATGGGCAAATAAACCAGCGAAAACAACTCGTTAGAGTAATAGGAAAGGAGTTAAAATTACTTGATGAATCTATAAAGGATAATCAAAATATTGTAGAATCATTAGAGAAAGATTTAGCTGAATTAAAATACGAGTACGGAATTATGCTTTATTTAGCATACAAAAATAATAGCAGTTACGAAAAACTCTCACTGCTTTTAGCTTCTCAATCTATAAATGAACTCTTAGCTCGCCTTCGCTATTTTCAAAAGTATAATCTACTTCGTAGAGAACAAATAAAGCAGATAGAATATGTTAAACAAAACTTGAGTAACAGAGCCTCTCAACTTCAAGAAAATAAGATAGAAAAACAATCTCTTCTAAAAGTCCAGACGAAAGAAGAAAGAGAACTAGCCACGTTAAAAACTAAACAGAAACAAATTCTCAAAACTTTTAAAGTAAAAGAATCAAAATTGCTCTCAGACCTCAATAAAGAAAGAAAAATACTTAAAGAAGTAGATAACCTAATTAGTAAAACAATTAATAATTCAGCTTTTTCGGAAAGTCTGTCATCTAGTGAAAAAATGACTTCTACTTCTTTTGCAAAGTCTAAAGGTAGAATTATTTGGCCTGTCAAAAATGGTTTTATTTCTGCTCATTTTGGCATTCAGCCTTATTTACCAGAAGAAGAGGGAAAGCCAGTTGTCAAGATTGAAAAATTAGGTGTTGATATTCAAACACAACCGAACGAACCTGTACGAGCTGTTTTTGCAGGAAATGTAGTTGATGTAAGTGAAATTGCTGGACGAGGGTATTTAGTAATTATCCAACATGGTGATTACTTTACAGTTTATTCTCGTCTAAAATCTATAATCATAAAGACAGGCGACAAAATAAGTGCAAAACAGCCTATCGGAACAGCAGGAAGCTATAAAGATGACACCTACGAAATTGAATTTCAAATTTGGAGGCATCAAGAAAAACTCAATCCAGAACATTGGATTAGTAAATAAATCAGTTACCAGTAAGTAGTAAGCAGTAATCAGTTTGATGAAAATTGCCTCTGACTTTGTTTTTTTTAATCAACATTACTAAATAAATATTTCATAACTCTGAATTTTGACTTTTTATGCAAAAATTAATACTGATTTATCTAAAAGGAATGGCAATGGGAGCAGCCGATGTAGTTCCTGGCGTTTCTGGTGGAACGATTGCTTTTTTGATGGGAATCTATGAACGACTTTTGGAAGCGATAGGGAGTTTTTCTATTCCTACATTAATACTTCTTTTTAAAGGAGAGTTTAAAGCATTTTCACGAAAAACAGATTTGACTTTTTTAGTTTTACTTTTTGCAGGAATAGCCACAAGTGTTATTAGTTTTGCTAGATTATTCAAATATCTATTAGCAAATCATGAAGTTTTGACGATGTCATTTTTTTTCGGACTTATTATAGCAACAGTTTGGGTAGTGGGAAGGCGTATTAAGGAATGGAAAATTTCTACTTTTATTTGGTTTTTGATTGGTGCAGCTTTAGCTATCGGAATTTCTTTTAGTGGACAGATAGAAGGAAGTTCTAATCCTTTTTATTTATTTCTTTGTGGCTTTATTGCTATTTGTAGTATGATTTTACCTGGCGTTTCGGGTTCTTTTGTATTACTTTTACTAGGAAATTATGCACTTGTTATTGGTGTACTTAGTGATTTTCCTTCTGCACTTTTAAAGTTTGATTTGGTTGGAATTATGGCAGGTCTTTGGATAATTGTTCCTTTTGCTTTAGGTGCAGTTACAGGAATTTTATCTTTTGCAAAAGTACTTTCTTGGCTCTTTGAGAATTATGAAAATTCTCTTTTGGCTATTCTTACTGGTTTTGTTTTGGGTTCATTGTCCATTATTTATCCTTGGAAAAAGGTAGTACGAAGTGAAATAATACACGAAAAAGTAAAGGTATTAGAAACGATGCGTTATGTTCCAGAAATAGATACCCACTTTTTTATGGCTCTTGGACTTATGCTAATTGGTGCTATTTTGGTGGCTTCTATTGAGTATTTTGGGAATGAGGAATTGAGGTAGATGAATGAGATAATTACAAATATATTTTTGTTTTTTAAACACAAGAGTTCATAGAGAATGAATATACTGAAGGATATGTAATTACTCTACTTTTAGAAAATTAATTTTCCAAGATTTAAAAAATAACCTTCTATTTAGATATATTTGTTGAAACATTAAAGGAATATATAATGAAAATTTTGATAAAAGATAAAACTTATATTCTAAATTCTAAAGAAGATATAGACAAGATAATAGAGAAGTTAAATTCATTCAATGGTGAGATTTGGGTAGAATATACAGAAGAATCAAAAATATGTATTTTGCTAAATGCTACAAGAATTTATTTAATGTATCTGAATGATGATAGTTCTTTTGTAGTTTTGGATAAAAATATAGATGATTTTAACTTGACAGAAGAATTTATTTTATCAAATGGACAGATTGATGAGTATCCTCTTTATCAAACTATTTCAAGAAAACGATTAAATGAGATTATTGACATGTTTATTAAAAAACAAGATAAATTTATAGAGAGTTTTGAGTGGCTACGAATAATATGCTACTTAATTTCTGCAAAATTCAAAAAACATTTTCCTATTAGTTAGTTATCTTTGTTTAGATTAATTCAGAAATTTCAGATAAATTATTTCGCAGAAATAAGAAAAAGAAATTTACTGGTACAAACACACAGTTGTGTGTTTCAAAAAAATAACTGAACTATGAATTTCCGTATAGATTCTCCCTATAAACCAACAGGCGACCAACCAAAAGCCATTGCTGCTCTAATAAAAGGTATCAAAGAAGGCGAAGACTTTCAGGTGCTTTTGGGTGTAACAGGTTCTGGAAAGACGTTTACGATGGCAAATGTTATTGAAAAATTAAATCGTCCTACACTTATTATTAGTCATAATAAAACCTTAGCAGCACAGCTTTATGGAGAATTCAAACAGTTTTTTCCAGATAATGCCGTTGAGTATTTTATTTCCTATTACGATTATTACCAGCCAGAAGCCTATATTTCTGCTTCTGATACGTATATTGAAAAAGATTTAGCCATCAATCAAGATATTGAAAAGCTACGACTTTCCACAACAGCTTCTCTGCTTTCTGGTCGAAAAGATGTTATCGTAATTGCTTCGGTTTCGTGTATTTATGGTTTGGGGAATCCGAATGAATTTGCTGAAAATAGTGTCAAAACAACGGTAGGAGACCAAATTTCTTTGAATGCTTTTTTGTTAGACTTGGTAGCTGTAATGTACAGCCGAAGTGAAGAAGAATTCAAACGTGGAACATTTAGAGTAAAGGGAGATACCGTAGATGTTTATCCTGCGTATGCTGATATTGCGTACCGAATTTATTTTTGGGGAGACGAAATAGAAGCCATACAACGCATAGACCCAGTTTCGGGAAAGAAAATAAACGATGAACAGTATATGCTTTTGTTTGCAGCAAGTCTTTTCGTTACGAGTAAAGATACCATTACAAGAGCAATGGAACAAATAGAATTTGATATGGAAGACCGAGTTCGTTTTTATGAGAATGACGGACGTTTTGAAGAAGCTGCACGCATAAAAGAGCGAACTGAATCGGATTTGGAGATGATGAAAGAGCTAGGTTATTGTTCTGGAATTGAGAATTATTCACGTTATTTTGATAATAGAAAAGCTGGCGAACGTTCATTTTGTTTGTTAGATTATTTCCCTAAAGATTTTTTGATGATAATTGATGAGAGCCATGTAACTGTTCCACAGGTTCGTGCCATGTGGGGAGGCGACCGTTCACGCAAAATTTCGCTTGTTGATCATGGTTTTCGTTTGCCTGCTGCTTTGGATAATCGTCCACTTACTTTTAATGAATTTGAATCGATGATTGATCAAGCTGTTTTTGTAACGGCTACTCCTGCTGACTACGAATTACAGAAAAGTGAAGGCGTAATTGTAGAGCAAATTATCCGACCTACTGGACTTCTTGATCCACTTATTGAAGTTCGTCCTACTCGTACACAAATTGACGACCTTTTAAATGAAATCGATCTAACCATAGCAAGAGAAGAACGTGTTTTGATTACAACAATTACCAAAAGAATGGCAGAGGAATTGAGCCGTTATTTTGAGAAGCTACAAATGAAAGTGCGTTATATTCACTCTGACGTAAAGATTTTGGATAGAATAGAAATTATTCGTGAACTTCGTTTGGGAGTGATTGATATTTTGATTGGTGTAAATATGCTTAGAGAAGGATTGGATTTGCCAGAGGTTTCTCTAGTGGCAATTTTAGATGCTGATAAAGAAGGATTTTTGAGAAATGAACGCTCACTTATCCAAACTATCGGACGTGCTGCACGTAATTCAAATGGTCGTGTGCTTATGTATGCTGACAAAATTACGCCTTCCATGAGGCTCTCGATTGATGAGACAAATCGACGTCGAAAAATTCAACAAGAATACAATGAAGCAAACGGAATTACTCCAACAACTGTATTTAAGTCAAAAGAAGCCATTATGCAACAAACTTCGGTTGCTGATGCTAAGTCGTTGCCTAAAGAATTCTATGAAGAATCTAAAATGACCATTTCTATTGACCCAGTTATTAAAGGAATGAATATAAAAGACCTCTCAAAAGTAATTGACCAAACTAAAAAGAAAATGGAAACGGCAGCCAAAGAACTCAATTTTATGGAAGCGGCACGCTTGCGTGATGAATGGCAAGAATTACAGAATTTGAGAGAGGAGAAAGTGAAAGCAGAGTAGTTTTTATACCCTTTTCCCACAATTAAAATTGTGGATTTTAAAAGGTTGTGTCCAAGTTTGTTATACTTACTAATTAAACAAAAAAAAGAGCTTGATTTCTCAAACTCTTTTCAGCAAAAAATGATTTTTCTTAAAAAAAGAAACCAATATCTAAAGCAAAGTAATGAGCCAATACACGCACTCCATCACTATTTTTCTTTTTATTAAAACGAGCTAATCCATTGTGATAGCTCACTCCAAAGTCTAATGTTCCGACGCTTTCGATATCATATTCTATACCCGCACCTACCAAAAAATCAAAACTTATAGGTTGATAAAAATCAGTCGTTTTGCTACTTGTTTCTAGTTGTGTTTCTGTTTTAGATGAAACATTCAAACCCAACTGACCACCGAAGAGACCACGAATACGAAGACCATTTGCAATATCACCAGAACGCATTTTTAGAGCCAACGGAACTTCAACAGTAGTTACATTTGCATCAATACTTCTTGTTTCAGTTGTTGTAATAGGAATGCTATCACTGCTTGTTACTGAAAACGGATATGAATAATCATATCCTTTTCTGACTACTAAAATACCTGTATGAAAAGCTGCACGCTCCGAAAAGTTAAAGTCTAACATCAGACCACCTGAAAAACCTAATTTAGAACTCTTATCAAGTCCATCAACAGACCTTTTATCTTCATCTGTTGCTTTTGCATACGAAATAATAGGACTAAATTTTAGACCCAGACGAACAGGAGATTGAGCCAATGTTTTGGTAGAAAAACCAATAAAAACAAAACATGCGATTAGAAAAGTTAATTTTTGCATAAAAATAAAAATAAAAAGAATAAAAATTGGATGGAGTTAAAGAATTAATTTACATAAAAAAACGCTGTATATCTTGTTTGATTAACTCAAAATTAGAAACTGTTTTTTCAGAAAGAGTAGATAATTCAGAGGAAGAGTTTGATAATAAAGACAAAGAAGGTAAAGACAAAACAGAAGGATTGTTTAAAACTTTATCCTTTTGTTTTTCTATACGATGACGAATATCGATAAGTTGCTCATTTAGGGTTTCCAAAAGAAGTTCGGTTTGTGCTAAAGTTTGCTTTTGTTTCTCTTCAAAAGCCTGTTTTAGAGCTTTTGTTTCAAAATTTTGCGACGTTTTGGCTACTTGCTTGCGTACTTCACTACGTAAAGACGAAACAGAAAGTGTAGTAAATAATCTAAATTGAGTTTCTAATTTTTTGATAAAATCTTCCATAAATATTAGAAAGTCTTCTACATAAAAAGGATTTTTTTCTACTAGAGGAAGCATCAAATCATCCAAAAAACTAGCAATTTCTACAATTAAGATTTGTAAATCTTGTTTTTGAGCTTCAAATTTTTCTATCGTGAATTCTTTTTTATCTTGCAGTTGAGATTGAAAATCTTGAAGAGATTGCAATTTTAATTGAAATGAATTTTGGAAACCATTTAACATAGATTTGGAAACCGAAGTAATAAGGGAAGGCGTATCGCCTTGAAAATTATTTTCAGAATTATTTTCAGAATTATTTTGATAAGAATACATAAACTTAGTATTTTAAATAAATGAATTTCGTTTTTGGTGTCTGTGTTCTTTTATTGATTTATTCAAAGTTTACTACAAATTTACTGACCTTTTCGCAATTTTGAACTATTTTTGAATTTGATTGACCTCTCAACTTACCAAAAATAGAAGGTCAAATCAAAATAAAGATTAAATAATTTGTACTACTTTTCTGTTTTAGAACTAGAAAACTGTAATTTTGTAGATACGTTTTCCGTTATCTATATAAATAACCAATTTGAACAGAACATAAGTGCTATTTCACTTAAATTTCATCAAAATCAATATAAAACAGAATTTATATTGCCTTCCATCAATTTTAGAAATGCTACGAAAATAACGCTCTATTACTATTTCTACAAAGATTAAATTAGAACGTCTCCACTATACATATATGACTTCAATACAAATACTAAAACAATTATTTATTAAAATATTTTTAACTAAAAACAAGTTTTCTAATTCGGGTGTAATTTGGCAAATCCTATTTTCAGTATTTTTTATAGTAGGAATAACTGCTTTTACGTCTCCTTCTTTAGATAAAAAATTCAAAAATTTTGCTTCTCCTTTTCTAGTAGAAAATTCGTTTATGGAAAACGAAGCTGTTCAAAATTATTTTCCAGCTTCTTTTGCAAATGCTTATTTAAGTCCTCTTTCTAAAGCAGAAATGTATCGTCTGATGTGCCTTCCTGATGATTCATTAGCATTGGTTGAGCTTTATAATACTACTGATGGAGCAAACTGGACAACTCCTTGGGATTTGAATACTCGCTGGACTACTTGGACGGGTGTAGTTTTGAATAGTACAAATGATTGCGTTTTAGAACTTAACCTAGCGAATAGAGGATTAAAAAATACCATTCCTGCATCTATGTTTGGGGGAGATAAATTGAATAGAATAAAGAAAATTGATTTATCAAATAACAATTTGACAGGAGCTATTCCAATAGGTTTTGGTACATTACTTACTTTAGAAGAGCTAAATTTCTCTAGAAAATGACTTTGACAGGAACTATTCCAGCATCACTTAGTAATCTTCTTTTATTGCAACGTCTAAACCTTAGTTTTAATTCTTTGACAGGTAATTTTCCTAGACCATTAACAGATATTTCCGTACTTCTAGCTCTTGAGTCTATTAATATTGATTCTAACTTTATAGAAAATGTTCCTACTCTTCCCGTAAATAGACCGATTACGCTCAATTTTGCTAATAACAGACTCAAGTTAAATAGTATTGTTCCAAATAATAAGTCTCAATACACATTTGAATATTCTCCACAAGATAGTGTAGGAGCTTTTAAAGTTATTAATGTGCCACAGGGCAGTACTTTTAGAGATACAGTTTCAGTAAATCAGATAAACGGAACAACTACTTATCGCTGGTTACGTGCAGCAGATGTAATAAATGAGCAAACTGATGACAGTGTTTTGGTCGTAAATAATGCAAATGTTGCAGACCACGAAGGAATTTATACAGCCGAAATAATACATACAGGTGCAGGTGCACCAAATGTAATACTTAATAGAAAGCGTTTTTATGTAAATGTAATTGAATGTCCTTCTAATAATAAAATTAGTACGCCAGATACAACAGCGTGTTTTGGTCAGGTTTTACCTACTTTAGTGGGTACGCAAGCTACCTTAGGAGAAGTTTCTTTTTTTTCTTATCAATGGCAACAAACTCTAAATGGAGATACTACAAATTGGGTAAATGCCTCAAATGGAAACGTTCCTAATTATGCTCTAAATAACGCAGGAATTACGATTGCAGATACGGCTTATTTTAGAAGAATTGTTATTTCTGCTCCAAATCAAGGCTGTAAAAATGATACAAGTTTGAAAGTCAGAGTGGTTGTTTTGCCTAATGTTACTCAAAATACACTTTTTCCTTCTGTTCAAAATATTTGCTTGGGAACTCTTCCTACCAATATTTATGGTTCTACTTCAGATTCGTCAGCTACAAGTCCTTTGCGTTATCGTTATCAAGTTTCTAAAGACAAAGGAACTACTTGGATTGATAGTCTCCGAACTCAAAATTTTGCTTTCACAGATACGCTAGCAAAAGCCGATACGGTTCAGTTTAGAAGAATAGTAACAGGAGCTTGTAAACCCGATACGAGCAATATAATTACGATAAATTCAATTCCTCGTGTAGTTGCTGATTCTATTTTCAAAAGTCAAATTATTTGTATCAATACACGTCCTGATACGGTTAGAGGAGACAGACCAAGAGGAGGAGATAGAACCTATAAGTACCTTTGGCAAACTGCGACACGTTTAGATACAGCAAATTGGATAAATGCAGATTCAGTAGGAAATCGTTTTGTTCCACCCATTGCAAATTCTCAATATTATATAAGAAGGATTGTGAGAAGTGCTTGTTTTGCAGATACAAGTAATTTTATTACTATTTCTGTTTCTCCAAATTTAGGAAATGATACTTCTGCTATTTCTATTCCACGCCAGCAAATTTGTGTAGGAACCAAAATACCGACAGTTACAGGAACAGCTCCTGCTGCAACAGGAGGTTTTAGGTATCTGTGGGAGGTTTCTTTGGATTCTGTTCTTTGGTCAAGCGTTGATTCTACTCAAAATTATACGCCTAAAGATTCAGTGCTTTTTGATAGTGTCTTTATGGAGGTTCCCGATAGCTTTTTAGTTAGACGTTCGGTAATTGATAGTTGCAAGGCATATCCTAGCAATGTATTGAAGTTATTTATGATAAAACCAATTGATAGTAGTAGTAATATAATTACTTATGATGGCAAACAGTTTTGTCAGGGAGATACTATTTTTGATTGGAAAATTAATGCAACACAACCCACTGGAGGAACTGGAAGATATACCTATAGATGGCAAATTTCTTTTGATAGTACAAGGTGGGCAGATAGAAATGATTCGCTCAATATTCCTACCTTTGATTTGACTGAATCTACTTATTTTAGGCGTCTTGTACTAGATAGCTGTCGTACAGATACAAGTAACGTTGTTTTTATTCCTGTTATTAATTCTTTTGGATTAAATGAAATTAGCGTTCCTTTCGTAGATATTTGTACAACCGATTCTGCAACCATTACCATTTCGGGTACTAATCCAGAAAGCACAGGAAAATATAGTTATCTTTATCAGCAATCCAGAGACACAATAGCATGGTTTAGTAGTTCTACTTTTACGTTTAGTACAGGTAATTTTACACAAACACATACATTTGTACCTGATACACTTTTTGGGGGCAAAAATTATTTTAGAAGAATAGTTTTGGGAGGTTGTAAAATAGATACTAGTAATCGGATTTTTGTAAATGTAATTCCTCAAATTAGAAACAATACTATTTCTAGAAATTTTATTGGAAACACACTTTGTGAAGGAGATACTGCTTGGACAGTGAATGCTACTCAACCCAGAGGAGGAACGCAAAATTATAGATATCAATGGGAAATCTCATTTGATAGTATTAGTTGGGCTGCTCGGGGAGATTCTCTACGTATTGAGAATTTTGCACTTACAGATACTACTTATTTTAGGCGTTTGGTGCTAGATAGTTGTAGTATAGATACCAGTAATGTAGTTTTTATACCTGTTGCCAAACCTTTTGGAATAAATCAGCTCACTAATCCTGTACGTGAAATTTGTATAGGAGATTCTACCACAATTACACTTACAGGCACAAATCCAGAAAATAGAGGAAGTTATAGTTATCTTTATCAACAATCCAGAGATACGGTAGTGTGGTTTAGTAGTTCTACTTTTACATTTAGTAGCGGAACCTTTACACAAAGCCAAAGATATGTACCAGATACTCTCTTTTCAGGTAGAAACTATTTTAGGAGAATTGTCTTAGGAGGTTGCCGTCCTGATACAAGTAATGTAATTGACGTATCAATTATCCTAAATGCCAGAAATAATTTTCTTTTTGGTGGACAAACGATTTGTCAAGGAGACACAGCAAACATAATTAGAGCTAGTGATGCAATTGCAGGGCAAGCAGGAAATATTATTACAGAATGGGAGGTTTCCTTTGATAGTCTCATCTGGATTCCTACCGAAACAGATACTGTAACAGCATACAATCCTGTTACACCTCAACGGACTACGTATGTTCGGCGAAGCGTGCGTTCGGGCAATTGTCCACCTAGTTTTAGCAATGTTGTGAAAATAGAAGTCATCCAATTTATAGAAAATAATGAAATATCATCTCTCCAGACTACTGTCTGTGAGGGTTTTGCAGCTGATACATTAAGGGGAACTTTTCCGACTCAAGGTGGAAATGATAGCACAGCCTATAGATTTGTTTGGCAGTCCCGAAGACTAAACGACTCGACGGCTATATGGAGAAATGTGGGTGGTAATCAGAATTACTTTACAGGAAGAGTTAATTTTGACACAGAATATCGTCGTGTAGTAGGTGTTCAATGTTTCAATGACACATCAAATGTTATTTCTCTTAGAATTAATCCTACTATCAAAAATAATATAATTGATGAAGGCTTTGTAGATTGTAGTTTGGATACATTAGGAAGGCTTAATGGAACAGTTCTTTTAGATACTTTAAATGATATTGGACAGTTTCGTTATCAATGGCAACGTTCTAGAAATAGAAGAAATTGGACAGATATTGCAAACACAAATATTTCTAGTTATCGTCCTTCGCCTATCGATACCACTACTTTTTACAGAAGGTTGGTTATCAATGAGTGTTTTACCGATAGCAGTAATATTGCAACGATTACAATTCGTCCTACACCAATTTTAGAAATTATTCAAGATACAGTAATTAATATTGGCTACGAAGTAGAGCTTTTTGCGAATGGTGCAATAAATTATGTTTGGTCACCAAAAGAAACATTAAGCAATGACTCAATCGCTACACCAATCGCAACGCCTACTATCAGTACAATGTACACCGTAAGGGCTGAAAATATTAATGGCTGCGTAACCTTTGATAGTGTTTTTGTAACGGTTATTGGTACGCCAAAAGTTCAGAACAGTCGATGTAATTACGCCAGACGGAAATGGACTTAATGACCAACTTTATATAGATGAAATTGAGCGTTATCCCGACAATGAACTCGTAATTATAAATCGTTGGGGACAGGAAGTATTCAGGAAGAAAGGATATAGAAACGACTGGGAAGGAACCAACAAGACAGGAGGAGCATTGCCAGCAGGAACTTATTTTTATATCATAAAATTTGAAACGGTTACAACTATTTTGAAAGGTTCTTTCGAAATAATACGATAACCAGTTATCAGTGCGTAATAATCAGTTAGCAGTTAAATTCAATTCTGAATAGTTATTTACAAAACACACATGACTATTCAGATAGAAATAGATAATTAATTTATGAAACAAACAGTACAGAAGCGTTCAAAATCTATTCTAATTCTACTATTAAATTTCTCACAGAGTATCTTTTTAAGTATTTCATTGAGTGTTTTAATATTGGGAGTAAGTAGTTTTTCAAATCATTCTTTAGCTCAACAAGTGCCTATTTATAGTCAGTATTTTTCACATCCCTTTGTGCAAAATCCTGCTTGGACAGGACGTTCGGATTATAGCTCTGTCTTTATGACATACCGTTCTCAATGGGCAGGTTTTGAAGATGCTCCAAAAACGGTACTCCTGACAGTAGATTTGCCTTTTTATGAATACCGTTCTGGTTTGGGATTTTTTATTCAGCAAGATGAAATAAAAAGTACTAGCCGTACAAAAGCTATGGTTTCGTATGGGTATCATTTATTAGGACAGTATGAAAATAGCTCAAAATTGTCTTTTGGGTTAATGGGAGGGATTATTTATAATCAAATTGATTTTGATGATTGGTACATTCGCCATCCCACCGACCCAGTTTTACTTAATAACACGGGAAATTACTTAGGTTTTGAGTTGGGTTTTGGAGCAAGTTATACCTTTAGAAAAAATTTAGAAATTGGTCTTTCTGTTCCTCAGCTAATAAATCCTGCTTTCAGTCCTGAAGACGAAACAAACGATAATATTAGTCTTCAAAATCATTTTATGCTTTCCGTTCGTGGAATGATTCCTGTTGGAGTAGGCGAGATTCGTCCGATGGCAGTAATCAGACAAGTTCCTAATGTTCCTTTGCAATATGAAGGTGGATTACAATATATGTATGATGATACCTTTTGGGTAAGTACAGCATATAGAAGTAATTTTTCTATAAATGTAGGTACAGGTATTAATTACGGTAGTTTTAGTTTCGGTTATATTAGAGACTTTCCAATTGGAGATGTAGTAGGAGCATTTGGAAGTACCAATGAGCTTATGTTGGGTTATAAATTTAACCAGCTTCCAACAGCAGATTATGAAGGTAAGCGGGGATACGGACGTGGACTAATTCGTAAGAAAAAATACCATCCTTCTCGTCCTGGTCCACTTATGAGGAAATATCCCAAAAAACCAAAGAAGAAAAAGAGACCAAAAGCAAAAGGTAAATACCGTAGATTTTAAGTAGCAAATTTAGGAAAAAGAGTAAAAGAGGTGTTTGTTTTTTTATAAATAGTCCTGCATCTATTTTCAAATTTTTAATAAAAATACTTTGTATAAACAAAAGGAAAGTATAAATTAGATTATCAGATTTATATGAAATATATACGTATTTATGAAGTCTCCGACACTCAAAGAAAAAGAAATTATCAAAACTAAATTACCAGAAATGAAGGTAAAAGAGAAAGCTTTAAGTAAGTTTTCAAGAGGAAGGCGATATGCTGAAAGTAAATGGCGTATTCGTCTTGACCGTCTTTTTTTTAAATCAAATACTATCGAAGGAAAAGTATTCGATACGGCTCTTTTGTCTCTGATTGTACTTAGCTTAGCTGTCGTGATGATGCAAAGTGTATCAGAAATAGACCAGCAATATGGTACTTATCTTCTGGCTATCGAAATGAGTGTTACGGCGATGTTTGCTATCGAATATATTCTGCGAGTTGCGACTTCACACCGTCCGATGCGTTATATTTTGAGTTTTTATGGTATTATTGATTTATTAGCTTTTGTACCTGCTGTTTTTTCTTGGACGTTTGCTGGAAGCAATTTTTTTCTTCTTCTTCGTGTAACTCGTATTATTAGCATTTTCAAAATACTGGATATGAATCAGTATTCTGGAGAAGCACAAATTCTTAGTCAGGCTCTTCGGGCTAGTCGTCATAAAATCACAGTTTTTGTAATCTTTGTAGCTACAAATGTTGTACTACTTGGTTTTATCATGTTTTTGGTAGAAGGAAGAGAAAATCCAGGGTTTTCAAGTATTCCCAAAAGTATTTATTGGGCAATCGTAACCCTCACAACGGTAGGTTATGGAGATATTGCACCTCAAAGTGCACTTGGAAGAAGTATTGCAGCCGTTGTTATGATATTAGGCTATGGTGTACTTGCTGTTCCGACAGGAATTGTATCGGCAGAAATTGCGACACAAGTAACTCACAAAAAAGATGAAGACGAATTTGGAGAAGAAAGGGAATTAAGAGTAGAATTAGAACAGGAAAAACACAAAAATCAAGATATAAAGGAAGAGAAGGAAAGTATAATTAAAGAGTGTTCGCATTGCGGAGCAGAACATCATAGCCAATTAGCCAGTTTTTGTTATAAATGTGGGAATGAGTTAGTTTGATTTTTAGTCTAAATAAAGATATGAAAAGATATGAAGTATTTTTTTTATTTAGGCAAATAAGACTTTAAATCAGTTCCATTACATTACCAAAATCTTAAACTAAGTAGTGAACAAAAACTACTTTTATCATTTATTCATAAGTATATTTTGGCTACTTTGTTGAAACAATTCGCATTTCTGACATAAAACGCACACTTTTTGAATTACAGGAAATAATAATTTATAATAATGAGATAAGCTAGCTTATTTTATTTAATCAAATACTCATTCCAAACTTATCACTAGACACTAATCACTTTTTAAGATTATGATAAAAAAATATTTTTATACAAAAACAACCTTTATTTTTGGTTTACTCTGTTTGTTTTCATCTACTTTTTCTACTACTTCGGCACAACAAGTAAGTATTCCAGAAGAAGTCTGTATAAACGGTTTTGAGCAGCAACTGTATGCTCTTATCGATACGTACAGAGGCGAAAACGAAGCTCATACTATCGCATTATCTAAAAAACTAACTTTTGTAGCCAAACTTACATGCTAGAGATTTGTACCACAATAGAATTGATAAAGATTCGTGTAGTATGCAAAGTTGGTCAGATAAAGGATTTTGGAATGCCTGTTGTTTTAGTGAAAGAGATAATAGCAAACAATCGTGTATGTGGGATAAGCCAAAAGAAATTACAGGATACAAAGGAAAAGCATACGAAGTAATTTATAATGGCGGAAGTGAGCCAAAACGGATTATGGAACTTTGGAAAGGAAGTTCTTTTTATTCGGATATTCTCAAAAACTCGGGTCGTTATGCAGATAAAGATTGGGCGGCTATTGGAATTGGACAATACAAAAACGTAACTGTGGTTTGGTTTGGAGAAGCAGAAGACGAAGAAAAAGAGGTTCAAAATTGCTCTGGTGCAGAACCTGAATATGATCTAAAAACAGGAACTGTAAAAGGTTCTGAAATAGTAGCAGACAATGGTGTAACTACACTCACAGAAGGAGAAGAAAATACAAATGCTGATGCAGGAAAATCAAATTCAAATACGGGCTTAGAAAATGGAAAGTTTTATCTCATCTATGGAAGCTATACTACCGAAGAATACGCAAATGCAGCCGTCAGACAACTAAGTGGACAGTTTCCACAAGCTAGAGTTATCACAACCAATGACAGCGACCGTTATAGAATTGCACTTTATGAGTACAGCACAAAAGAAGAAGCTAGAGATGCTCAAAATAAATTAGATTACACCTATGTAGGTGCGTGGGTGCTGGCAGCAGAGTAATTTTGATAAAGCATTTTTTATAGAAACCTATTCAATTTTTAATTAATTGAATAGGTTTTTTTATTGAGTTTGATTATTAAATTTACTCATAAGTATTTATAATTAAAGAATAAGGAATTTTTTCCATATCAGAAAAAGCAAGTTTTAGACTATCTAAATTATTCACAAATACACTTAGATTATACCTAATATGTTTTATGGTATCTTTTTCTTTTTTAATAAAATCAATTACATCAAACTGATTTGATACATAAGACATTAAGCAAGTGGAATCATTGTAGAGAACAAAATTTAGTTTTCGTGTATATTTATGAGATAAAGTTCCATCAGAATATTCTATAAAAGAATCAGTTAAACTTATATCTTTTAATTCTGTACTATCTCCAATTTTAAATAGTGAACTCTTGTTTTTGTTTTTTTCTGTTTTACCCAAATAATCAAGTGCAAACTTTGGAATATCCTCTTTAAAGGAAGAGTAACTATATTTTTCAGAATTGATAAAATCAATAATCATTTCTTGTGGTTCTTTTTGAAGAAAGCAAAATAAGAGTGAAAGAGAAATTAGTTTTGAAAACATAACAATAGTTTTAAGCTAAAAATATACAACTAGTTTCGAATTTATAAAAGTTTACTCCACCTTCACACCTACCACCAAAATATCATCAGTTTGTTTGAGGTTACCTCTCCACATCTCTAAAGCTGTTGCTAATTTTTCCTCTTGCTCATCGCAAGATAAATAATGATATTCTAATAAAAATTCTCTAAAACGACGACTCATAAACTTACGGTTCTCTTCTCCACCAAACTGGTCTGGAAAACCATCTGAATAAAGATAAAAAATATCATCTTTCTGATAGTTAATAGAATGTGTTTTGAAGTCTTTTTCTTGTGCTTTTTTTGTTCCCATATTTCCAATTGGGTAACGAGTAGCTTTTACCTGATGAATCTCATTATTTCTGATAAAACACAAATCTAATTTTGCAGCGGCATAATTAAGTGTTTTATTAGATTTATCAACGCTAAAAATTCCGATGTCCATTCCGTCCTTTCTCTTAGATTCGTTTGAGAAAGTTTCTTCTAATTTTTTATCTAAAAGTGTCAGTATTTCGGCTGGGTCTTCTACATTACTTTCTCTAATTATTTGATTCAAAATAGAGTTAGTCATTACGGTCATAAACGCACCTGGAACGCCATGTCCTGTACAATCAATAACTGCAAAAGTAATAACACCTGTTTTTTTGTTTTCATAAAACCAATAAAAATCACCGCTTACTACATCACGAGGACGATAAAAAACAAAGGCATCTTCAAAATGAGACTTTATTTCTATTGGATTTTTCAAAATAGCTTGCTGAATTCTGAAAGCATACTGAATACTATCCGAAAGATGTCCTACTGTATCTTGTAAGGCTTCTTTTTGTAACTGAACTTCTCTATACGCTCTAGCTTTCAAGAACGAAGAAACAGCATGTTCGGTAAAACGTTGCAACTGACGAGATTCTGTAAGAGAAAAAGAACGCTCTTCTTCAAAGTCAAAAACCAAAATTGCCTCTGGAAAGTTTTGTATCAAAATTGGAATCACAAGCGAAAAACGAGGCGTGTAAGGAGCAAGTAAATAATCTCTGTCTGTTGGATAAACTTTATACAAATAGCGAGCTAATGGAGTACCTCTTTTGAAGTAATTAATAACTTTATCAAATGAAATTTTTTCAGGCAAATGATGTGTATAGCCTTCTGGAACAGCTAGATGAAAATAATCTTCTTGATAATATAAGAAATAACCTTTGTTAGTATCTTTTACAAGTGTTAGGGCTTGTTGCAAAAGTGTGTTCAATACCTTTTCAAAGGTAACTTGTTGGTTTACACTAGCTACAATTCTATCAATTACAGCCAACTCTGATGCTTGATTTTTTGTTTCAATAGTCTGAATAAGCAAGGCTTCTGTACGATTTTCAACAAGTTCTTCTAGTTTTTTACGTTGATTTTCAATAATTCCTGTTCGCCACTGATAAATAAAATACGTAATTATAAAACCCAACATAGCTAACGCCAACCAAAACCATATAATTTGAACCAGTTTTGGCTTTATCCTAAATGAAAAATGGGTTCCTTCTTCGTTCCAAATTCCATCACTATTAGCAGCCTTTACTTTAAAGCTATAGTTATTAGGTGGCAAATCACCATAAAAAACAGTTCTTTTATCTGTAAATTTCCATTCCTTATCATATCCTTCCAATTTATATTTATATATTACTTTTTGAGAGGAAACAAAAGTAAGAGCATCAAAATGAATTTCTAAATTATTGAATTCAGAAGGAAAAACTACTCTTCCTTTTTCATCAGTTTCCCTGAATCGCCAATTGTTTCCATTCTCATCAAGAATATCTTCTATAATTACGTTTGGTTTGGGTAAAAGACCGTGCAAGACTGTGTAGTTGAAAGAAGAAACTCCTTGTGCTGTCGGAATCCAGATATTTCCGTTTGTGTCAGTTGTGATATTTGGATACGAAAGTGAAGCACAATCACTGCTTCGAAGTCCATCATTTTCATCATAGGAAGTAACCTTCAAACTATCCGTTTTTTCAATCACCCAATTTCTAAAATTTTCATTCGAAACTGTCCAAATGCCGTCATTACTCGTAAACCACCACGTCGAACTTACCTTTAAAATAGAATGAATTGCATCACTAGACCAATGACTTGTTGATTTTGGTGTTGTTATTTTTCCATTTTTGTAGGTAGAAATTCCGTTTTTTGTTCCTATATAAATGGTATTATCTAAAGGGTCTTGATACAAACTCAAAACCAAATTATCTGCTAATCCGTCCTGTGTAGTAAAAGAAAAAAAAGAAGGAGGGTTTACATTTTTGTTTTCTTGATAAGGGTTCTCTATTAATAAAAGTCCATTATCTTCTGTGCCAAGCAAGATTTGTCCGTCATGAGTTTCCAAAACACAAGTCAGATTATTAGAAACCAAACCTTGTAGCGTAGTATAATTTGTAAATTTACTAAACGTATCAATACCTTTCTTAGTGTCATCAAAAACACTCAATCCTTCTGTTGTTGCTATTAACAGTGTTTTGGGTTGGTTTTTACTTACCTTGATAACTCTTATAAAATTTCCTGCAAGACCGTTTTTTGTGTCAAAGGTAGTAATTTGCTTACTTTCAGAATTGTATTTTGCCATTCCTCCTCCATAGGTTCCTATCCAAAAATCGGCTTCATTAGCTTCATTTTCTGTGGCTGTAATACTTCTGACATGATTATGAGGCAAACCATTTTTGATACTCAGATACGAAAAAGTATCATCTGGATTCAAAATAGAAATTCCATCGCTTTGTGTTCCTACCCAAATTTGATTTTTATTATTCTTTGAATACGTATAAACACAATTTGTTAGATTATCAGAAAGTCCTTCTAAATTAGAATAAGGTTTGAATTTACTATCATTGAGCCTTAAAAGTCCTCCCCTATTCATTCCAACCCACAAACTTCCTTCTTTATCTTCAAAAAGTGCTGTTATACTATTGCTTGCCAATCCCTGTTTTGTCGTAAGAGCTTCAAATTTTTCTAAAGTGGGAAGGTAACGTAAAAGTCCTCTGCTATTTGTGCCAATCCATAAAGAACCTAGTTTATCAATAAGTAATGTATTGATAGTAGCATTTCTGATAAGTCTGTTTTTATCAAAAACAGAGCTAGTATTTGTCTGATTTGTAATTAAATCTTCATTCTTAGAATTAGTGCCACTATTAAAATTCGTTAATTCATTTTTTGCTTTGTCCCAATACAAAAGACCATTTGCAGTTCCTATATACAGATTATTTTTATCATCCACTTCTAAAGCCAAAATTTGTAAATCAGGTAAAGGGAGTGAAACAGGGATAATTTTGCCAGAATCTAAATCAAATTTGGCTAATCCTTCATCAGTTCCAATCCAAAGAACATTTTGTCCATTTTTAGTATCTTTCAGAAGTGCATTTATTTTACTATTTAATAAACCATCTCTTTTCGTATAATTTCTAAATACATTTCTGCGATACCGACTAAGTCCTTTTGGGGTTCCTATCCAGACACTTTCCTCCCATTCTTCCAAACACAGAATAGTATTATTTATTAAATCTTTTTGTGTATCAAAATTCTTGAAGGTCAGAAAATTATGGTTAGAAAGTCCTTCTCCATTCGTTCCAATCCATAAACCATCATTTTTGGTGTTCTCAACTACTGAAATAAAATTATCTGGAATTCCATTATTTGGATTTTTTTTCGAATCAGTAGGAGCAGAAAAGACTGTAAAGTCTCTTCCATCAAACTTGACAAGTCCATTGTGTGTTCCTATCCATAAATATCCGTCATTGGACTGAGTAATTGAGGTAATACTATTTTGAGGAAGTCCATCTCTTTTTTGCCATGTAGTTTGGCTGTACTGCGTAATTTTTTTGGAGGAAGAAAGAAATACTTGAGCGTAAGAAGTACTAAATTGAATACTAAAACCGAAGAAAAAGAATACAGCACAAAACAAAAGACGCAAACAAAAACACTTTACAAATCGTAAGTTAGAAAAAAAGCAATAAGAATAAGATAGAGTAGAAGTAAGAAGCACCTTTAGTAGAATGGATTTTTTTTGAAACGAATAATTTAGACAACACAAAGTACAATTATTTTTTGAGAAATTAAATTATATCTAAGTTACTCATTGAAATATCATAATTCTTAGTTGAATTACTTAATTTTGCAATCTCTTTTAACAAATATAGCACAAAGATCATGACAGTTATCCCTTATAAAGACCAAACGGCTTCCAAAAAAGACCAAGTAGCACAAATGTTCGATAATATATCGAATAATTACGACTTACTCAATCGAATCTTGAGTGGTGGAATAGATATTATCTGGAGAAAAAAAGCAATTTCCTATCTCAAATCCGAACGACCACAGCTTAATACTTGATGTAGCAACAGGAACGGGTGATTTTGCCATTGAAGCCTACAAAAAATTAAAGCCAAAGAAAATAATTGGTGTCGATATTTCTACAGGAATGCTCTCTTATGGAAGAGAAAAAATAGATAAACTAGGGCTTCAAGATAGTATTGATCTGAAGATTGGAGACTCCGAAAGATTACCTTTTCCAGATAATACTTTTGATGCCGTTACCGTTTCTTTTGGAGTGCGAAACTTTGAAAACCTAGAGCAAGGATTAAGAGATATTTACCGAGTTTTGAAAAAAGGTGGTTCGCTTGTTGTATTAGAATTTTCTCAACCAAAAGCATTTCCTATAAAACAGTTTTACTCGTTTTATTCGTCTCAAGTACTTCCAAGAATTGGAAAAACCATTTCTAAAGATACTTCTGCTTATACCTATTTGCCTGAATCTGTTGCTGCATTTCCTTATGGAAAAGATTTTCTTCAAATAATGGAGAAAGTAGGCTTTGTTTTTACGAGAGACGAAACACTTACTTTTGGGATAAGTTCAATTTATTACGGAAAGAAATAACTAATTAGTTTGCCGATATGCTATTCTCTATTTTTATGAAAATCAGACCAAAAAATACTTTATCTCTTTTTTATTTAGCCAGTTTATCTCTTCTATTTTTTGTGCTTTTTTTGTTTACAAATGTATCTTCTGTTTCGGCTCAAAATACAAATAAGAAAACACCAGTAAATCAAGATAGAAGACCAAGAGACAAAAGTATGAATATTCCTGATTATGATACAAAACCCTTACATTATGGTTTTATATTAGGAATGCACTATGCTACTTTGAGATTAAATTATTCGGAGCATTTTGTCAATAATGAAGATACAACAATTGCATTATTGCCTCAACGAACCTTCAGTAATTTTGCTGTCGGAATGGTCATCGATCTTCCTTTGGCTGACCAGTGGAACTTTCGCTTTACTCCAACGGTAGGTTTATATGAGTATAACGTTACTCACAAAACATTAGAGCGTTCAACTGGAAAATACATCGATACACAAGTTCCTGTTGAGAGTGTGTTTTTTGATTTTCCTATTTTAATGAAATACAAATCATTGAGAAGAAATAATAATCGCCTTTATATGGTAGGAGGGGTTGTTCCGAGTATAAAAGTAGGTGGAGGAAAGCAGCGTGCTAATAGAGAAGCCTTTGGAATGGAAGATTACAATCTTGAAGTTACCTATGGTTTGGGTTGGGATCATTATTTTAGTTTTTTCAAATTTGCACCCGAAATACGTTTTACACACGGCATAGCAAATATGAACCTCAGAAATCAAAGTATTTATTACAATAATATTGATAGAATGACGACACACAAGATATCTTTGTTGTTTCACTTTGAATAAAATTTTGCTATAAAAAAGTATATTAGGAAAAAGACATGCCTTTTTCCTTTTTTCTTGTCTTGAGTTTCTAAAACACAGTAATATTATAAAATAAAGCTATATAATTATACTTTATTTAGATTTATTCTAGTTAGTTTTTATTTTGGCAATATATTTGTACTATTTGTAGTAAGTTTTAAACAAAACAAAGTTTGCTTATTTTATTCTACTACATTTACAAATTTTGTTTTTAATACTAACTAAAAAGAAATTATTATGACTACCATCGCAAATTATATTTTATCAGTTTTTCTGCTTTTTTCTATCTTTGGCTGTACTGCTTTTTCTCAAAACGAGAGGTTGAATAAGAATGAAGGGAAATATTTTTCTGTTTCTGATGCTTCTTCTATTGGAGAAGAGCAATCAAAGATAAAGGAAACAAAAAACAACACTACCAAAGTAGATGCAAAAGCAAAAATAGAAAACAAAGAAACTGTTAATTCAACAGAAAGGAGTAAGTTTGTAGCCTCTATCTTAGAACTGGCTACTTCTTTAGAAGGCGTTCCTTATGTATATGCAGGTAAGTCGCCAGAAGGTTTTGACTGTTCGGGATTTGTATATTACGTTTTCAAAAATCACGACATTGCTCTTCCTGCTTCTTCAAGAATGTATGACAATGTAGGCGAAACTATTGCTTTTGAAGATGCAAAAAAGGGAGATATTATTTGTTTTACGGGAACAGACCCAAGCATTGACCGTACAGGACATTTAGGAATTATAGTAGAAAACAAACCGAACAAGCCTATAAAATTTATTCATGCTACTTCTGGAAAAAAGTATTCAGTAGCTTATAGTTTGCTTTCAAAAGATGGAAGCGGTCATTATGCAAAGCGTTTTCGTTCTGTTCGTAGAATAGAACCGAAAAACTAAAATTACTTTATAAAGACGATACGTCATAAGAATAAAATTAGAAAAAGCCAATTAGTATAAATAGATTTATAGTAATTGGCTTTTTATTTTAACGTGAACTCGGGATTGTTACTTAGAGCATTTGTGGTTTTTCCCATTATCAACGTCTATTTTTTGAAAAAATAGACGATTGCTAAGGGAGATAGGTGTTTTTTCACTCTACCTTAGCAATCGTCTGTTATGAAGATAACTGACGTTGATAATGGTAAAAAAAACGCAAAATAGCTAAGAATGAGTAGTAGTTTAATCCCGAGTTCACGTTATTTTATTAACTGATGCTACGCAGTATAGTGTTCTGTGTGCCACAGAACACGGTTTTAGTTTTTTTGAACCCTGCTCTGTAACACACAGAGCAGAACTTTGCGTAACATCAGTTATCAAAACTTCTTAGTCAAATTTTCTACTACTTCTCTAATTTTACTTTTTCCAGAAGTAAGGTCGCTCTGAATATCCATAATCGTTTTGTCGCCAGCCAAAACAAATGTATTTCGCTTAGGAATCGAAACGATAGGAAGAAGAGAATCATAAAGTTTGGCTACCTTTCCCTTTGTATCTGCCAAAAGCTCAAAAGGCAAATTATATTCTTTTTTAAAACGATTATGCGTTTCAATATCGTCTTTACTAATCCCAATAACTGTAACTCCCAAATCTCTAAAGGCTCCAAACTCATCTCTAAACGAACACGCTTGCTCGGTACAGACACTTGTAAAATCTTTTGGATAGAAATAAATGATGCAAGGCTCATTTAAATCATACAGCGTAAATTCTTTTCCTGATGTAGAATCTAATGTAAAATTAGGTGCTTTTTCTCCGACTTTTAATCCCATAAGTAAAGTTTTTTTGAATGGTAATGATAAAATAATACGTTTAATTTCAAGTTATTCAACTACTTTGTCATGGATAAGTTCAGAAAATAAGAAAGATTAATTTCTCTAAAAATCAAAAACTATTTCAAATTAAAGAAGTTTAAAAGATTGATAAAGTTCAAGACACTTTCTCATTTTTGCAAAATATTTTTTTTCTCAACTCAAAGTGTCTATTTTTGCAAGAAAACTAAGATTAATTTTTATTACCATTTTAAATAGAATCTATATACCTATGAATTTAATAAATCATCCTGCGCCTCGTTTTTCTGCTCCTGCCGTGATTGAAGGCGAAGAAATTATTAATGACTTTTCATTAGACCAATATATTGGCAAAAAAAATGTAATTCTTTTCTTTTATCCTAAAGATTTTACATTTGTTTGTCCAACTGAAATACTAGCATTTCAAGAAAAATTATCTCTCTTCGAATCTAAAGATACGGCTGTTGTAGGTTGTTCTACTGATACAGAAGAAACTCATCTAGCTTGGCTCATGACACCTAAAAATAAAGGTGGAATCGAAGGCGTAACTTTCCCAATGGTAGCAGATACTGCCAAGACAATCGCTACAAATTATGGCGTTTTGGGTGGAGATTACACATATGATGACCAAAATAAACTTGTTTTTGAAGGAGCGCCAATTTGTCTTCGTGGAACATATTTAATTAACAAAGAAGGAATTATCAAACATATTTCTATTAATGATTTTCCTTTAGGACGTAATATTGACGAGTATATTCGTTTGGTAGATGCTCTTCGTTATGTTGAGAAACATGGAGAAGTTTGTCCTGCAAACTGGGAAGAAGGAAAAGAAGCTATGCACGAAACTAGAGAAAGTGTAGCTAATTATTTAGGTAAGAAATAAATCGAAATCCTTTCGAACAAACTAAAAATCCTAACTTTATCTTTTTAAACTAGATAAGTTAGGATTTTTTGGTTTTATAGATTTTGATAAATAAAATAAAATTAGCTATCTTATATAATTACTTAGATAAGTCATTTTTGATTTATAACTTTGTCTTTCAATACATTACGAAGCTAACTTTTTATATTTTAGATATCAAAAAAGCTATTCCATTTCTATGAAAAATAATCTACTCCAAAAATATACTCTATTTTCATTTATATTTGCAATTTTTCTTTTTATCTTCTCTAGCTGTGGAGCTTCAAAACGTTCTTCTTGTCCTACGTATAGAGATTCTGACCCAAAAGTTATTTTTGGACAAACTACTTTAGCTGAAAAAATGAAACAGCAAGAAGAAGACCTTCAAGTAAAATCAGATAAACAAAGAAGGAAAGAAGCCAAACAACAAATAAAACGTTCTAAAAAAGCTGGAAAAAAGCGAAAAAGAAATATAATAGTCAAATAATTAGAATAAATGGACGAATTAGATAATCAATTAGACTTACTTCATAAGGGATATAAAGCCTTATCTACAAAACTTCTAGGTTGGTTCGAAACCTTAATTTCAATGTTGCCCAATTTTTTCTTGGCAATCGTTGTCTTGGTTGTCTTTTACTTTTTAGCAAAGGCTATCAAAGTAGGAATAAATCGTACTCTTGCTCGCTTAGTAGATAATAAAAATATATTAGAACTAGCTGCTCAAATTATATTCTACATTATCATGCTAGTAGGTACTTTTGTGGCATTAGGAGTTCTGAATTTAGACAAAACAGTTACTTCTTTGCTTGCTGGTGCGGGTGTAATTGGTCTTGCACTTAGTTTTGCTTTTCAAGATTTGGCAACTAATTTTATTTCAGGAATTTTTCTTGCCATTCAAAAACCTCTACAAGTAGGCGACCTTATACAAACTAATAGTTATATTGGTTACGTCAAAAAGATAGGTTTGAGAGCTATTGATATAGAAAACTTTGATGGACAATATGTAATTATTCCTTCTAAAGAAGTTTTTCAAAATCCATTATTGAATTATAATCGTCTGAACCACCGTAGGGTAAATCTTCCTGTTGGGGTTTCGTATGGAGACGATGTAGAAGTAGTGGTAAAATTATTATATGAAACTATTCGAGATTTAGATATTACTAAAGATGACTATAGTGATGTACGTGTAGATTTTGAAGGCTTTGGAGACAGCTCTGTTAATTTTGTGGTTCGTTTTTGGATTGACGATTGTTACCAACCTGCTTATCATAAGGCTCTTACACAGGCAGGAGTAGCCATCAAGAAAGCCTTTGATGCCAATGATATTACTATTCCTTTTCCTATTCGAACTTTGGATTTTGGAATAAAGGGAGGCGAAAAACTAAATGAGCAACTTACTATTTTGGAAAAATTAGACAAACTTGCAACGCAAAAAGTAGAACCTATTAAAAGAAAAGATTCCTAAAAATAAACAACACATTTTCATTTTATGTAATAAATCCATTTTATTCAAACTAATAGAATACTATCTTAGTATTAGCCTTATTAATCTTACAAAACAGTTTTGAATAACTTATGAATCTTGCCCAAAATACAGCCGAAGCTCTGCGTGCCACCCGTGATAACTGGCTGCGTTCTCTCCTTACTATTTCCCTGATTGCTATCGGAATTACTGCTCTGGTAGGTATTCTGACAGCTATTGATGGAATTGAACAAAATATTAGTTCTGGTCTTTCAGACTTAGGAGCTAATTCTTTTGACGTAAAAGACAAAAACAATGGTATGCGTTCTCGCCGTCGTGGAGTGGTAGAAAAAGCAGAAAGTCCGTTGAAATATAATGAAGTAATGGAATTTGAAAAGCGTTTTAAGGAAAACGTAAGTTCAGAAGATGCGGTTACTATTTATACGAGAGTGGGTTTTGGTACAGAAGTCAAGTATCAATCTGAAAAAACGAATCCGAATTCTACTGTAACTGGAATTGATGAAAATTATAACTTAGTAAAAGGATTTGATATTCTGGAAGGAAGAAATTTCACACCTTTAGATATTCAGAGAGGAAGTCAGTTTGCTATTATTGGAAAAGAAATAAAAGAGACGCTTTTCAAAGAAAGTTCGCCTATTGGAGAACGAATTTTGGTAAAGGGGTACGGATTTACAGTAATTGGTCTTTTGGAAGAAGAGGGAGGCGTAGGAAGTTCGTCAAGCACCGATAGAAGTGTTTTGATTCCATTACCTATGGCTAATATTTTAGGAAATGACAGGCAATTGACTTATACGATTACAGTAGGTGTAAAAAATCCCATTCAAACCGAAACTTTAATGGGAGAAGCTACAGGACTTATGCGAATAATAAGAGGCGACCAACTTACACAAAAACCTTCCTTTGAAGTTTCTAGTAGTGAGTCTTTAGCCTCTTCTTTAGGAGAAACTACTATACTATTGCGTATAGGTGGAGCAGGAATCGGACTTCTTACCTTACTTGGTGCTTCTATCGGACTGATGAATATTATGCTCGTTTCGGTAACCGAACGAACACGAGAAATAGGAATTAGAAAGGCAATCGGAGCTTCTGCCAAACAAATTAGAAGGCAATTTCTGATAGAGGCAATCGTTATTTGTTTGTTAGGTGGATTATTTGGCATTTTTTTGGGTATTACATTAGGAAATCTAGTTGCTAAATTTATAGGAAGTGCAGATTCTCAATTTATTATTCCTTGGGTTTGGATGATTAGTGGAATTGTAATTTGTGTTTTGGTAGGTTTAATTGCTGGTGTTTATCCTGCTTATAAGGCTTCCAAATTAGATCCTATTGAATCTCTACGTTACGAATAATTTCTATTTTCGTCGAAAAAGTAGAATGTTTTTTTGTTTTTTTTAACAAAAACGCATCCATCTCGTTTAAGTACCAATTAATCTAGTTATTTTTGAAAAAAATATCCTACATATAAAATCAATATCTTTGTAGAAATTATCAGATTATTTTATTTGGTATGCTCTTAGTCTATTAGTTAGACACAAATATATTCTCACTCGTTTTACCCTTATTTTTTATTAAATGAAAACTACAAAATATTTATTTTTTTTATCTCTAATTGGTCTTTTATTTTTTTGTAATGGATATGTTTATGCTACTTCGCTAACCACATTAAAAGGCACAAAATGGTATTTGGAACGAATGAGTGAACAGGATACTAGCGTTTCTTCCAAAATAACCTCTAAATTATTCAAGCAAGGAGCACAACAAATTTCATTTGAGAAAGATGGAAAGTATGATGCAAGAAATTTATTGGGTTTAGATAGTCTGAAAGGATTTTTTATAGAGACAAATCATACTTTAGTTTTGAGTAATGAAGCTGGAAGTGCCTACTATTGGGTTTTTGAGTTTCAAAATAAAACGGCAGATTCTCTTACCTTAAGATTTGTAAATTATTCTGCCAAGCCCTCTATTATCAATCTTACCTTTAAGCCAATGACAAAACAGCTTGAAGAAATGGTATTAGCACAAAACAATCAGCCTAAATATGCAGATTTTAAGGGAGATTGGGAATGGAACTTCAATGGTAAAAAAGTTTTTATTCAACTGAATCAAGTTGGTAAAGAAGTGTTAGGAACACACTGTTTTGGAGCAGATTGTAAGTACAATTATTCCCTTTCTGGAACAGTAGAAGGAGATGTAGCAACACTCCAGATAAAAGACAGAAATTCATTAGAAATTTTGGGTGTTGGAAGGCTTACTCGTCTTTCAGACGGAACGCTTAGTTGGAAATTATCCAAAAATGAAAACGATAAAATTATAACAGTTGAGAAGATACAGCTCAATCAATCCAAGACAGTTGCAGCAGAGAACAAACTTTAATTGTTGTTTGATGGGAGAAAATAAATCATTACTTTAAACGCAAATAAATTACATCCATTTTACTAGCTTTTTCAATACGTTTTTTAGTATCTTTGCAAGTACAGAATTGCAGAAAATTCGAAACACAAACTAGAAAAAACACGTATAAGCATATATAAAGGTTCACGCCAAATTTCTTATAGATTTGGTGTGTTCTTTTTTTGGCAAAAATTCTATCTTAAATAATTTATTTTAGAAACACATATTTATAAAAAACAAATCACAACCTTTCAGAATTATGGCAAATATATCTTATTTTACAAAAGAGAAATACGACGAATTACAACAAGAACTCTTATACCTCAAAACAAAAGGAAGAGCAAACATCGCTGAAGAAATTTCAGAAGCGAGAGACAAAGGAGATTTGAGAGAAAATGCGGAATATGATGCAGCAAAAGATGCACAAGGAATGCTGGAAATGAAAATATCAAAGCTAGAAACGACTATTAGTAATGCTCGCATTCTTGATGAATCTCAAATTGATACTTCAAAGGTTTCTATTCTTTCAAAAGTAAAAATAAGAAATTCGGCTAATAAAAAATTGGTCTTGCAATATACCATTGTAGCAGAAGAAGAGTCAGATTTGAAGCAAAACAAAATTTCGGTTCTTTCTCCTATCGGTAAAGGTCTTTTGGGTAAAAAAGTAGGCGAAACAGCAGAAGTAGAAGCTCCAAGAGGAAAAATGAAATTCGAAATCCTAGAAATTACTAGATAATAGTTATTAACTCTTAGTGATAAGTGATTAGCTGAAATACAATATAGTATGAAACGTAATTTTTAATTTTTAATTCGTAATTGAACATGTCTATTTTCACAAAAATTATAAACGGAGAAATTCCTTCGTATAAAGTACTGGAAGATGAAAATCATATTGCTTTTCTGGATGTTCGTCCTCTGAAAGAAGGACATGTTTTGTGTGTTCCCAAAAAAGAAACAGATTATATCTTTGATTTAGCTGATTCAGAACTTTCTGAACTCATGCTTTTCTCAAAAAAAGTAGCTCTAGCTCTCAAAAAAGCAATTCCTTGCAACCGTATTGGAGTAGCTGTTATTGGTTTGGAAGTTCCACATACTCACGTCCATTTAGTTCCGATTGATAAAATTGCAGACTTGAATTTTGAGCAAAAAAGACCTGAATTCAGTCAAGACCAATTTGAAAAAATAGCAGAGAAAATTCGTCAGAATTTTGATGAAAAGTAAAATAATAGACTAATTGCTTTTCTATGGCTAATTAGTAGTAATGTTTATAGATATTGATCAGTTATTGAATTGCGTTACCTAATTCCCAATATCTAATTCCTAACAACTATGCTTTCTTATTCAGACTTTGAAAAAGTAGAAATGCGTGTCGGTACAATCTTAGAAGCCATTGTTTTTGAAAAAGCACACAAACCAGCTTATCAATTACACATTGATTTTGGAGATTTTGGAATCAAAAAATCAAGTGCACAAATCACAGTCAATTACCCTGACCCACATGTTTTGGTAGGAAAACAAATCATTGCTGTTACTAATTTTCCACCCAAACAGATTGCCAATTTTATGTCTGAATGTTTGGTTTTGGGAATTGTAGGTGGTGGAAATGAAGTAACTTTGCTTACAACGGATAAGCCAGTTGAAAATGGTTTTTTGATTGGTTGAAAAAAATAATACTATGAAATTATTTGGGCTTTTTTCTGCTGTTTTTTGTAACGTTCTACTACTAGTTCTGTTTTATTGTTTCTCTCCTAATTTAGATAACTTTTCTTGTATAGAAAACATTTCTCTAACTGGCTATATCTTTTCTGTAGCTCTATTCTGTTGTTATTTACTAACATTCAAAAAAGTTCCTATTTACGTTAATCATAGTTTGTTCGTCATTTTTATGATAATTTCCTTTATTTATCTTCATACAGTTTTGTATTGTTCTATAAAAATGGAAGATTACGAATCTTATTCTGAATGGAATGCATCTCAAGGATTATCAGCTATTTTCTTCATTCCTTTTGTATTTGTTATTTCCATTGTACAGGGTTTGTGTTATGATTACTTACTAGCGAAACAGCGAATTTAATAATTGAGATATGTACTAAACACCTATTTTAATCAACGGCAAAAAAAGAGCATTAGTAATCAAAATACCTCACCAATGATTTTTTACCCACCACAAAATTATCAGGTAACCAAAAATCTTTATTAATTAACATTTCTATGTCTCTATCTTTTTCTATTACTGCTCCCTCTCACGGCTTACGTCCTGAGTTGCAACAAAAAATTGATCAAAAAACAAAACCTATTGGTTCTTTGGGAAGATTGGAAGGTGTTGCACTTCAAATTGGACTTATTCAACAAACACTTTCTCCTATACTTACCAAACCTCATATTGTTATCTTTGCTGCTGACCATGGGATTGCAGAAAACGGAGTAAGTCAATATCCACAAGAAGTAACCTATCAAATGGTAAAGAATTTTTTGAATGGTGGAGCTGCAATTAATATTTTTTCTAAGCAAAATGAAATCGAACTTACTATAGTAGATGCAGGAGTAAAAGGAGAGTTTGAAGAAGAACAACCCAACTTTCTAAAATTAAAGATAGCACAGGGTACTAATAATTTTTTAGAGAAATCTGCTATGAGTGAAAAGGAGTGTTGGAAGTCTATCGAACAAGGAAGTAAAATAGTAGAAAATATAGCAAAAAAAGGAACAAATATTATTGGTTTTGGCGAAATGGGAATTGGAAATACCTCTTCTGCTTCTCTTATTTTGCACCACCTTACAGGAATAAAACTGGCTGAATGTGTAGGAAGTGGAACAGGACTAAATGAAAAAGGAATAGAAAAGAAATTAGCTATTTTGAGGCAAGCGGATAGAAAATATTCTAAAAACATGAAGCCTTTTGAAGTATTATCTACCTTTGGAGGCTTTGAAATTGCTCACATGGTAGGAGCTATGCTGGAGGCTGCACAGCAAAATATGGTCATTTTGGTAGATGGATTTATTGCCACTTCGGCAGCTATGATAGCACAGGCACTGTATCCGCAGAGTAGAGAATTTATGATTTTCTCACATCAATCAGACGAATACGGACATGTTCATATGTTGGAACATTTGAGAGGAATGCCACTTATTTTGTTGGGAATGCGATTAGGAGAAGGAACAGGTTGTGCTATTGCTTATCCGCTCTTAAAGTCAGCTATTGGTTTTCTCAATGATATGGCTTCTTTTCAAGATGCAGGAGTTTCAGACGCTAAAAGTAAATAAGCAAACACCATGATAAAGAAGAATTATGTATTTTTAAATCATAATAATTCTTCTTTTAAATCAAATTGGTATGATAATGGACTTTTCTAAGATAGAAATTTTAATACTCATTTTTTAATCTAAAAAAATCAACTCAATTATGAACAAGTTTCAATTTATCAAAAAAACCTTATTTGCTGTTTTATTTAGTATTGGTTTTGCGTTTTCTGCATCTGCTCAAAATACATTGACCGTAGAGGTTTCCAATATAAAAAGTGATAAAGGTACAATTATGATAGCTCTTTTTAAAGGAGAAATAGGTTTTCCAAAAGACGATTCAAAGGCAGTAAAAAGAGAAAAAGTAACTATAAAGGGAGGAAAAGCAACTATTACATTTACTGATTTGTCTTCAGGAGATTATGCTTTTGCATTATTTCACGATGAAAATGGAAACAATGAAATGGATAGTAATATGTTCGGAATTCCAAAAGAAGGATATGGTTTTTCTACTAACTACAAACCTAAAATGAGTGCACCTGACTTTGATGAAGCAGATTTTAAGGTAGAAGGAGACACAGTTCAGAAAATCAAAGTTATTTACTAAATTTTATTCGCTTTAAAAGATTTTATACATATGATTCCAGTTACCATTACTGATAAAGCATTTATACATATTCAAACCATTTTACAAACTAAAAGTATTCCTAAAGAATATGGTCTGCGTTTAATTGTTCAGGGTGGAAATGGGTGTAGTGGTGTAAATTTTCGTTTGGGTTTTGATAAGAAAAAAAACGAAGATGAATCTTATTTCTTAGAAAATTCTTTACTCAATAATGAAACAATAGAAGTCATCTATCAAAAGAAGGATATGTTGTTTTTGATAGGACTAGAAATTGATTTTGAAGAAAGAAATAACGAACAAGGTTTTGTCTTTCAGCCAAAAGTACTAGAACAGGTAAACTAGAACAGGTAAATTAGTTTAATAAAAATTGAAGACAAAGACCACAAAAAAATGACCAATAAAACTATTTTTATTGGTCATTTTTTATTGGTCATTTTTTTGTGGTTTCTATACTCAAATGAATTTAAGCTCCTATGCTTTTAAACCATTCTTGAAAATGTTCTCCTACAATAGGAACAGGTTTACGATTTCCATTTATAGCTCCCATTAGTCCCATTACCCATAGAATACCTAAAGGAATAATTCCAAGTAAGAAAACTAATGTTCCAAGAATTGGAATAATATTAATAACAGACAAAGCAATTCCAGCTACTCCTATTCCAAGCATCTGACGAATATGAAAATTGACATATTCTGATTTTGGCTCTTGATTCTGAACAAATGCTATAACCCATCCAATGATGGTAATATAAGCAATAATTCCGTTTGATTTTTCTTTGTCAGAAATGGTTAGGCTTCTTTCTGTAGCCGTTTCTAGTTCTGAAAAGTTTTCGGGTTGTTTTTTTTCTTGAGATTCCATACTAGCTTAGTAATTTAATTAATTAATGATAAATAAAAATTGGTTTTCAGTTCAATATACAAAAAAAATCAACAAAATATATAATTATGGCTAGTCATTTGAATATACTTTGTAAAAACTATCCTAAATCAATTGATAATTAAAACGATTCATGAAAAAATATTTTTTTCTCTCTATTTTCTCTCTATTTCTAATTTATTTTTCATTAAATAATGCCTTTTCACAAAATACTATTTTAGAAGAGCATAGAAAAATTTACCCCAAAGAAAAGGCTGTTTTTATAGGTAGGAGTAAACAAATAACTATTGATTTTGATGTAAAAAAGGATAGTTTCAAAATCATTTCGAATATAGAATCACGCATGTTACATTTGCGTTTGCACTCTCAGGCTTATGCACAAGAAACGATTACTTATTCGGATTATACTCGGCTATCTGCTATCGATGCCTATTCATTGATTCAAACGGCAGATGGAATAAAGAAGAAAAAAGTTACTAACTTTCAAGTTCGGGATGCTGTTTCGGAAGATGTATTTTATAATGATGTAAAAGAAAGAGTATTTTTGTTTCCTAATATTACGGCAGGAACACAAACCCATCTTTCTTATACTGAACAGCTTTTAGAACCTCGTTTTTTGGGTAGTTTTTTCTTTACCTCTTATATTCCTTCCAAAAAAGTAGAATTTTCAGTTTCGGTAGATTCTACTATAGAAATTGGCTTTCAACTTTTTGGAATGGATGATGATACTAGTAGAATTAATTTTACAGAAAATATACAAGGAAATAGGCAACTATATACGTGGTCTTTGGAAAATGCACCCAAATATACTGATGAAAAATCTTCTCCAAATCTTCGTTATTACGAACCTCATATTGTTTTATTTATCAAAAATAGGAAGATAAAAACAAATGATACAATTCAACAAATTTATTTATCTTCTTCTATAAAAGATTTGTATGATTGGTATTATCCTTTTATTAGAGAAATTGACATAAAAAAAGAATTTCCAGAATTAAAGAATTTTGTTGATAAGCTAACAGCAAATGATACTACACAATTAGCAAAAGCAAAACGTATTTTTGATTGGGTTGCTACACAAGTTCAGTATATTGCTTTTGAAGAAGGCGAACGTGGTTTCAGACCTGCCTACCCTGAAAAAGTGTGTAAAAGAAAATACGGAGATTGTAAAGATATGGCAAGTGTGCTTTTAGCTATGTTACGTACTAAAGGAATTGAGGCTCATTTTGCATGGCTGGGTTCAAGAGATTTGCCTTATTCTTATTCTCAACTGCCTATTCCTTTGGTAGATAATCATATGATTGTTTGTGCTAAAATAAATGGAGAAAATTATTTTTTAGATGCAACAGGAAACCAAGAAACATTCGGAATGCCATCTTATTTTATACAAGATAAGGAGGCTTTGGTAGCAATGGATGCTGAAAATTTTGAGATTTTGAGAGTAAATTCTTCCCCTTACTCCCAGAATACAGTTTATGATTCTGCAAAAGTAAAAATTGAAGGTGCAAAAGTAAATGTAACAGGAAATATGATTTTGAAAGGTTTTCCAAAAACTACTATTGCTCCTTATCTAAATTTTCAAGATAAAGAACAAGAAATGCAGACTTTCAAACGCCTTTTAAATGCACATGAACCTACATTACAACTCAAAAAAACAGAGGTTTTGCCTACCAAAAGAGAAAAACCATTACAGATAAATTATGAATATGAAATTCCAAACCATACGCAGTCTTTGTATAGTGAGTTTTATATTAATCTTCATTTGAATCCTGTTTGGAGAAATACAGAAATTGATAGTTTAAGGAAAACACCTATAAGCTCAAACTATAAATTTAAGAAAACACAAGTGTATGTATTAGAACTTCCACGAGGAGCAACTATTAAATTTTTACCTCAAAATAAAAAGTATGATTCAGAATATTTTGGCTTTTCAGTAGAATATATACGCACTTCCGAACAAATTACCCTAAAACATTCAGTCTATAGTAATTATCTAATTCTGCCTGTTTCAGAATATGAGAAGTGGAATGAAATGATAAAAGAATTACATCAAGCGTATAGGCAAAATATTGTTTTACAGCGTTGAAAACACCTATAAAAGTTGAACAAAATACTTTTCAAAATGAGGATCACTACTCATTAATTTTAGGTTTTTATTTATAGATTGAGCAATAATCATTCTATCAAATGGATCTCTGTGATGCATAGGAAGAGAGGAGAGTACAGTAATGTCCTCTAAATTAGGATATAGTAAAGTTATATCTTCTGGAATAAGAGTTTCTGGTGGAGCAAACAATTCTAGTTTACCGATAGATTTTTTGATACTCATTTCCCAAATACTAACATAGCTAATAAATTTTGTGTGTCCTTCATCCTCTATAATTTGACTTCTTTCTCTACTCAAACGAGAATCATCGTGCAAATACCATAAAAGTATATGTGTATCTAATAAAATTTTCATACGAATTTATAATTACATGTAATCTTTAAAATCCTCCATAGGTTCATCAAAATCATCGGCAATATATCCTATCAAATGTTTTCCTGAACCACGTTTCAAGGGTAATTTTACATTTTCTTTATCTCCTCCTCTTACTATTTTTATATTTTTAGGTTGATTTTTGAGAAGCCACTCAAAAATATTTTGTTGATAGGATGGAGGAAGTTGTTGTACAAAATAGAGAGCAACTTCCATAGGTAATTCTACATTTTGGTTATTCATAATCATTTTGGTTTTTCGTTTCTAAACATACAATTCTTCTTTTCTTTCCTTTGAAGTAATTTGGGTAGGAATAATCAAACGATTACTTTTATCGTATGTAAAATAATTCCAAATCCAACTTGTCAGGATTACAAGTCTATTTTTGAAGCCAATAATAAACATCAAATGAACAAAAAGCCAAACAAACCAAGCGAAAAAGCCTTGAAAGCTCATCTTGTTAGGTAAATCCACGACAGCTCTATTTCTTCCAACTGTTGCCATACTTCCTTTATCAAAATACTTAAACGGTTTCATTTCTTTCTTCTTATTCAACATTCTCTTAAAATTATCGCCTAATGTTTTTCCTTGTTGCATAGCTACAGGTGCAAGCATTGGAAAACCTTTTGGGTGGTCTTCCGAAACCATAGCGGCAATATCTCCCAAAGCGAAAGATATTTTCTATTCCTTTTACTCTATTAAATTCATCTACAATAATTCTATTTCCTTTCAAAATTGTTTCTTCTGGAAGTCCTTTTATTAAATTTCCCGTTACTCCCGCAGCCCAAACAAGTGTAGTAGAAGATAAAGACATTCCATTGGAAAGCTCAACGTGATTTCCATCAAATTCCTTCACACTTACTCCTTTCCAAATCTGAACTGTAAAATCTTTTAAATATTCTTCTGCTTTTTTACTAGCATTTTCAGTCATTCCATTTAAAAGTTTGTCTCCTGCTTCTACTAGATGTATTTGCATTCTTCTAAAGTCCAATTCTGGATAATCTTTTGGCAAGACATGTAACTTTAATTCTCCCAAAGCTCCAGCCACTTCTACACCTGTTGGTCCTCCACCTACAATGACTACATTCATAAGTGACTGCTGCTCTTCGATAGTTTCTACCAACTGTGCTTTTTCAAAATTTCTCAATAAATGATTGCGAATAGCTAATGCTTGTGGAACTTGTTTGAGTGCAAAGGCTTTGTCTTCTATTGATTTATTTCCATAAAAATTGGTCTTTGAGCCGTTTGCAATTACTAAATAATCATATCTCAATGTTCCCAAACTGGTTTCAATTACATTCTTTTCATTATGAATCTCCAAAACAGTTGCTACTCTAAAATAAAAATCAGATTTGCTTTTTCCACTCTTTAATACTTTACGTAAAGGTCCTGCAATGGCATCGGCTTCTAATCCTGCTGTCGCTACTTGATACAAAAGGGGTTGAAAAGTATGAAAATTATACCTATCAATCATTACAATTTGAGCATCAACAGAACGCAGTTTTTTAGAGAGTTCTAAACCTGCAAAACCTCCTCCAATAATTATAATACGTGGTTTATTGGCAGTAGGAATGTGTAATTCTGATGTAAAATTGAGTTCTGAATTGGTGGAAGGTACTAACATAATAAGTTTATTTTTAGTAGAAAACGTTTTAGTATTTTTTTATAACTGCGTTTGACAAATTAAATTCGCTTAATTGAACGTAAACTAGCTCACTAAGTTTAAGTTTGTTGTAAAATGAAAGTTTGTTTTTTGCTTTTTTTAGAGGAATGAATGTTTTTTTTTGATTAAATTTGATTATTCGTTCTATTATGAAAATAATTTAAGTTTTTACTATATTTTACAAAGATTATGACAGAGAGATATATAAATCCATTTACTGATTTTGGTTTTAAAAAGATATTTGGAGAAGAAGCTAATAAAGATTTATTATTAGATTTTTTGAATCAACTTTTTACAGAAAGAGGAGAAATAATGGAAATTACTTTTCTGAAAAATGAAAATTTAGGACGAGGAGATACAGACAGAAAAGCTGTTTTTGATTTGTATTGTAGAAATGAAAAAGACGAACGTTTTATTATAGAATTACAAAAAGCAAAACAGACTTATTTTAAAGATAGAAGTATTTATTATTCCACTTTTCCCATTCAAGAACAAGCACAGAGAGGTGAGTGGGATTTCAAATTACAAGGAGTTTATACGATTTCTATAATGGATTTTGTTTTTGACGATACTAATAAAGACCAATTAAGACATGATGTTGCATTAATGGAAAAATCAACGAAAGAGGTTTTTTATGATAAATTACTTTTCATTTATTTGGAAATGCCAAAGTTCAATAAAACGTTAGATGAACTAGAAACGCAGTTTGATAAGTGGCTTTATGTACTCAAAAATTTGCATAGATTAGACAGAATTCCAGATAAATTAAAAACAAAATTATTCGAAAAAGTATTTGAAATTGCTGAAATTACAAAGTACAACGAACAAGAAAAATATGCGTATCAAGATAGTTTGAAAGTCTATAGAGATATGAAAAATGTAATTGATACGGCTGTAAGAGAACGAAACATAGAAATGGCTAGAGACTTATTAAAACAAGGTCTGTCTATTGAAGAAATTTCTGAAGTTGTCAAAACTATCAATATTTGAAATAGAAAAACTAAAAAATAATCAATTATGACACTAGAAGAACTTTGTCCTAATACTTACGAAGAATATGCAAAAATACATGGCGACTCTTTTGAATCTTTAAAAATATATAGAGATTTAAGAAACGTAATTGATACAGCTATTAGAGATGCCATTGAAAAAAACAATCACAAAAGAAATGTACAATTAGTCAAAAATTTAACTAAAATGAACCTTTCTACTAAAAGAATTTCTGAAATTTTGAAAATTTCTATTGAAGAAGTTGAAAGATTTATAAATGAAAACCATAAAAAATGAATTACTTCAAAAACAAAACAGTTTGGATTACAGGTGCATCTTCAGGAATTGGAGAAGAGCTTGTTTATGCCTTATCAAATCTGAATCAAAATACTAAAATTATTCTTTCAGCTAGAAGAATTGAAGAACTAGTACGTGTAAAAAACGCAAGCCAAAATCAAGATAATATAGCTATTCTTGATTTGGACTTAGCACAATCAGATTTTGAAGCAAAAACAAAAGAGGCAATTTCACTTTTTGGAAAAATTGATATTTTAGTTCATAATGGAGGAATTAGTCAGCGTTCGTATATAAAGGATACCAAAATGGAAGTGTATCGCAAAATAATGGAAGTCAATTACTTTGGCTATGTTGGACTTAGCACGAGCTATTTTGCCACACTTTTTAGAAAATCAATCTGGACATTTTGTAGTAATTAGTAGTGTTTTGGGAAAACTTTCTACTCCTTTGCGTGGTGCTTATGCAAGCTCAAAGCACGCTCTGTATGGTTTTTTTGATGGACTTAGAGCAGAATTTTACGAATGATAATATCAAAGTTTCGATGATTGCTCCTGGTTTTATTCGCACAAATGTTGCCATTAATGCACTTACAGCAACAGGAGAGAGTTTTGCTAAAATGGGTAAAAACACAGGCGAAGGCTATCCTGCCGATAAATGTGCGAATCAGATTTTGAGAGCTATCAAAAATCAAAAAAAAGAAACCTATGTAGGCAAGCCGTTTGGAAAAGAAAGACTAGGATTGTATGTACGACGATTTTTTCCAAATCTATTTTTCCAAATTGCACGAAAACAAGCACCTGAATAAAGAATTAAGAAACAGAATTTTGTTGAATAGTTTAAAAAAATGAAACCACAATTAGCTATACGTTTTTTCAGTTCGTAATTTCTAATCCGTAATTATTAAGACATTCCTCCCAAAATATAAGTTGTTATGATACATAAAATAAAATAAGCCACCAAATTTGCAGCACCCACATAATCTTTAACAACTCGCTGACCAAAAAACAGCATTGTAATATTCATAGTTGCCAAAACAGCTCCTATATAAGCAAATTTTACATCTCCTTTGAGTAGAAGAGTTACAACTCCAATAGCACTAAAAACACCTGCTGCCACTTCAAAAATAGTAATAATCACAAAAAGAGGAGTTACTCCTTTTTCCAAATAAGAACCTTTAAAGTGATCGACGAGCCAAGCTGAATTTTCGTCCCATCTAAAAACCTTATTAAAACCAGATTGGATAAACAGAATAGCTAAGAAAAGAGAACAAATTACCTGCAAAAATAATTTGGCTTCTAAAGGATTTGTGAAAAATGAAAATATATCTAGTAACATAAATGAAATGGTAAATTGTAAGTGATAAATTATAAATGAAATAAAAATAAATATTTCTTTAAGGAATAAGAATTAAATAAACTGCTATTTTAAAACAATTAATAAATTGATAATCAGTAATTTAAATTCGTATTTTTTAGTTGATTTTCAAAAAAGTCTAGTGCCAAACTATAGCTTTCCATTCCGAAACCTACTATTACACCAATACAGTTCTTACTTAAATAGCTTTTGTGTCTAAACTCTTCTCTAGCAAAAGTATTCGAAATATGAACCTCAATGACAGGCGTAGAAATACTAGAAATAGCATCACCAATAGCTACCGAAGTATGCGTAAAAGCTCCTGCATTTAAAATAATTCCCAAAACGGTATCAGAAAAACCAATTTGATGCAATTTATCTATTATTTCTCCTTCATGATTGGATTGAAAATAATTGAGTTCTAAAGGTTTTTCTACAAAATTTTCTTTCAATTTTTCAAAATAATCTTCAAAAGACTGATTTCCATAGATAGAAGGTTCTCGCTTCCCTAATAAATTAAGATTTGCACCATTTATTATCCATACCTGTTTTTTCATTCATTAATTGTATTTGTAGGGAAAAGGCATGCCTTTTCTTATATTTGTTCTGCAAAAAGCATATTTTAATTGATTTTTTCAAACTTATTTTCAAACTTTTTGTAACTATGTAACCGATAGCTTTCAGGCTATCTTAAAATAGGTATTTTCTTATAAATGACACTAGGAAAGTGTCAGCTATATTTGACTGTTGCTTGTGTACCCACGAGCAATCGCTTTCACATAAATTTATGAAAAAAGTAATAGTAATTGGTTCTGGTTTCGCTGGTCTTTCGGCTGCTGCTTGTTTAGCTCAAAAGGGTTTTGATGTAACTGTTTTAGAAAAAAACGACTCTTTAGGAGGTCGGGCAAGGCAATGGATAACGGAAGGTTTTACCTTTGATATGGGACCAAGTTGGTATTGGATGCCTGATGTCTTTGAGGAATATTTTGCTCTTTTTGGAAAAAAAGTAAGTGATTATTACGACCTTCATCGCCTAGACCCAGGTTATAGAGTTTGTTTCGGAGAGAATGATTTTGTCAATATTCCAGCTTCTATGAAAGAATTAGAAAATCTCTTTGAGAGTTATGAAGAGGGAAGTAGCCAAAAATTACGTGAATTTTTGGCTCAAGCAAAATATAAATATGAGGTAGGAATGGGAGAATATGTTTTCCGTCCTTCACATTCGATTACCGAATTTATAGATTTTCGTTTGATGAGAGAAAGTTTACGTATTCAGATGCTAACTTCTATAAGCAAACACGTTAGGAAATATTTTAAAAATGAAAAACTTATAAAATTATTAGAATTTCCTGTTCTGTTTTTGGGTGCAACTCCGCAAAATACGCCTGCTATGTACAGCATGATGAATTATGCTGATTTGTCTTTGGGAACGTGGTATCCAATGGGAGGAATGAACAAGATTATTGAAGGAATGGTAAAGGTAGCCGAAGAACAAGGCGTAAAGTTTGAAACCGAGACCGAAGTTCAGAAAATTCTTACTAAGAATGGAAAGGCTAATTCTGTACTTACTTCAAAAGGAGAATTTCATGCAGATTGGATTGTAGCAGGAAATGATTATCACAACACAGACCAAGAATTATTAGATAAAGCAGACCAAAATTATACAGAAAAATACTGGGACGACCGTACCATGTCTCCTTCAAGTCTTTTATTTTATTTAGGAATTGATAAAAAGCTAGATAATTTGGAGCATCATAATCTATTTTTTGATGAGGATTTTGGTTTGCACGCAGAAGAAATTTATACTCATCCTCAATGGCCTTCAAAGCCTTTATTTTACGCTTGTTGTCCTTCTCAAACGGATAGTGAAGTTGCACCAGAGGGGAAAGAAAATTTGTTCTTGTTAGTTCCGATTGCACCAGGATTGCCAGATGGCGAAACGATTAGAGAAAAATATTACAATTTAATTATGGATAGATTGGAAAATCTAACTGGGCAGAAAATTAGAGAACACGTAATTTTGAAACGCAGTTACGCTTTAGATGACTTTAAAGCGGATTATAATTCTTTCAAAGGAAATGCGTATGGACTTGCAAATACACTTTCGCAAACAGCATTTTTCAAACCCAAAATGAAATCCAAAAAAATAAGTAATTTATTTTTTACAGGACAATTAACTGTTCCAGGTCCTGGTGTTCCTCCTTCTATTATCTCGGGTCGTGTTGTGGCTGATGAAGTGGCTAAGGAAGCAAAGAAAATTTTTGAGAAAGTTTAGTCTTTACTTTTTCTAAACCCTAAGGTTCTTCATAGTTCCTTAGGGTTTTTTTTAATCAAAATTGTATAGTTTTAAGAATTAATTACTTTTTTCTTACGATAATAATCATGAGTTTTGCAGCAGCTAACAGAACTATTTCGTAAATTAGGTTATAATACACCTCTTAGAGCCAAAAGAAAAAATGTTGATTTGATGTTGATTTAGCTTATCTTTTTAGATAAATCTACTAAAATAAATAAAAAATACTCTTCTTTATACAAATTATGTAACCTAATTTACGTAAATTCAGTTCTAGTAAGCAAAACCACTTATTCAATCAGAATAAAACATATTCAATTTCCGTATTTTTCAAAAACACCCTACCATTCCGAATGACAAAATTTTAACTAATTATTTTATGAAATCAAATTACTCTTTATCTTTCTCTAAAAAACCGCCTCAACAGTTCAGCTCAAAACTAGTTATAAAATCTATCTTATTATCAGTTGTATTTTTTATAACAGTTTCGTTTTCATATTCTCAAAATCTTCATACTATTTCTTCTTCTACAAATGAAGCAAATAAGATTGAAATTTCGGAGGCTTATCCCAATCCAGCATCGCATTATATTCAGTTAGATTACAAAATGACTGATAGAATCTCAGAAGGAAAAATTACAGTATATAATCTTTTAGGTAGCGTAATTGGAGATTATAGACTAAATAATTATGAGAATCGTCTTCAAATATCTGTACATAACCTAAAAGCAGGGATTTATTTTTATACAATTTCGGTAAATAATAAAAGCCTAATTACTAAGAAATTTGTAGTAAAGCATTAGCTCATTAGATAATTTTGATGGTTCTATATGATTTTAGTTGCAAACTTAATCTTGTATTTTGTTCAAGTCTGTACCGAAGGTCTGACTTGGACAAAATAAGCCGTTTGAAAGTAGAATTACTTATTTTTGATAGGTCAGACTTTCAGTACAGACCTATCAAAAATACAAGTTGCAACCAGATTCATAAAGAACCATTTTGATTTATTCATTTTGTTTCAGAGACACTTTTACACAAAAATGTAAAAGTGTTTTTTTATTGCGTACACTTTAATATGTGAAAATATACTATAGATTCGGAATTCTAATAAATTAATCGTTTTTTTGTAACCCTTACAAAAATTTATCTTCGTGTTACCAAAACACTTTGTTTAAAATATTGCTTTTATATCTTTTTCGTGCATTTATTTTTGGTTGTCATTATGAATTCTGTTTTTTCTCAAAAAATTCCTTTTTATCAGGTTGATGCTTTTGCAGCAAAACCATTTAGTGGAAATCCTGCTGCTGTTTTTTTGTGTAATGAAGCTCTTACAGACGAGCAATATTTGAATATTGCTGGAGAAATGTATCTACCTGAAACTACTTTTTTACGTCCTTTATTGACTGAAAAAGTGAATAAAGACGAAGAAAATGTAAATTGGAAAACGGCTACTCTTTTTGAGGTACGTTGGTTTATGATTAATGAAGAAACAAATCTTTGTGGACACGCTACTCTTGCAGCAGCACACGTAATTTTTGAGGAGATAGAGAGTGTTCATACAGAAATAACTTTTCGCACAAGAAGTGGTGATTTGCTTATCAAGAAAAAAGATTTTGAAGGAAAACCAAATTTTATAAAAATGCAGTTTCCAGTAGAAGAGCATTTTGAGGAAAAAATTCCTGATACTAATTTATTAAAATCGTTAGGAATTGATACTCAAAAAATAAACTCCTCTATCTATTTTCCTATCAAACAAACGTGGATTTTGGAATTTGAAAATAGACACGAATTGGAAAATCTAAAGCCTAATTTTGAAGAATTAGTGAAAAATAAATATGCTATTGCTACAAAAAAAGTAGGAATTACTGTGAAAGGAGATTCGAAATACGATTTTGTTTCTCGCCTTTTTTGTCCTTGGATTGGAATTAATGAAGATGCACTTTCTGCGGTTTCTCACGGACTTTTTGCAAAATATTGGCAACCAAAATTACACAAAAATTCTTTTTTTGCTTATCAAGCCTCAAAAAGAGGCGGACAAATTAATTTAGAGCTTTTAGAAGACAAAGAAAATAAAGGGAAATACAATCAAGTTTTGTTAATTGGAAAAGGAATTACTACTTTAGAAGGAAATGGGAGAATTTAATTTCAATTAAAGATTACGAATTACGGATTACGAGATTTTAGCATATATAGTGAAGATACAAATTACCTAATTTTTAATAATTTTTGTATTTTACTGATGACTGATAACTGAAAAAGGTAGTGTTAAAGATGTAATGCTGCAATTCTAAAAATCTGTGTTTTATTCGTTCAATCTGTGTTATCTGTGTTCTATTTTTTATTTACAGCATTACTTGTTATAGACTACCCTGAAAAAAAATGCACATCGAACCTACCATACATCATTTAGACCACCCTGCCATGGGAGGTTGGATAGAAGTCGTCTGTGGCTCTATGTTTTCTGGCAAAACAGAAGAGCTTATTCGCCGTCTTACTCGTGCCAAAATTGCACGTCAATGTGTTCAGATTTTCAAACCTGCTATCGATACTCGTTATGATAAGCAAAAGGTAGTTTCGCACAATCAAAATGAAATTGATTCAATTGCTGTTCAGAAATCAACTGATATTTTGAAAATATTGCAAGGCAAAGATTGTCAAGTTATCGGAATTGATGAAGCACAGTTTTTTGATAAAGAACTCGTAAATGTATGTCAGATTCTAGCCAATCAAGGAAAGCGAGTTGTAATTGCTGGCTTAGATATGGATTTTGCAGGCAAACCTTTTGGAATAATGCCAAATCTTTTAGCTATTTCGGAATATGTAACTAAGGTACATGCAATTTGTATGTGCTGTGGGAAAGTGGCAGCTTATTCTTTTCGTCTTACTCCTTCCAAACAAAAAATCTTGTTAGGCGAAAAGACAGAGTATGAAGCTCGTTGTAGAAAATGTTTTGTAAAAGGAAATTTGATGCAAAATGCAGATTGTAAAGAGGTTTTGAAAGATGAGGTTTCGTAATTTGAAACCTCGTTTATAGTTTCACCTGAACTTCAACCTCAACAAAAGTTGATTAAATCTATCTATCTCTTTTAGCTAGTTCATTAATCGCTTGTAGTTCTATTAGAATCACTTCTTTTTTGAGTGCACTAAGAAAGGCAAAAGCAGCTTCTGGAAACGTTTTTTGAAAGTGAGCTTCTACTAAATCTTCGTTTTTGTGGTGTAAAAGTTCTACATCATTTTGAGAGATAAAAGGCGAATTAAAATTCCATTTCTCATCAATTTTATTCATTTCACTGACATATTTTTTCAAATTTTTCTCTAATTCGTAGCCTCTTCCTTTTTTATCTTTTCCTATAAAAAACAAAACTGTTGCATCTTTATAATTTTTGTCAGCAGGAATATTATCTAAAAGATAACTAAGGTCATAGTAGGTTTTGTCTATCTGTTGCAAAATAGTTTCGGTACGCTGACGAAGCAAATTTCCTTTTCGTTTCATAGTAGAATCTGCTTCCAAAGCTCTGTAATGAATATCATACAAGGCTTCCAAACTATCAGCAGCTTCTCTATTTTGTTTTTCTAACTCTTCAAAATGCAGGGCAGGCGAAAAATCAACTGTTTTTGTTTCTTGATTTATATCTTCTTTAGTTTCAGAAGTACAAGAAAAGCATAACAAACTCATTACCAATACTTTAAATAAAGTAGTAAAATAAAAACTAGGAAAAGGTAAAATTTTCATTTTAGATAATGAGTTTATTTCAATAATTGTAATTTACGAATCATTTATATACTTACCACTCAAAAACTATTCATTACCTATCAAACGATTTTCTGGATGTGGGAGTTGCCAGCGTTTTTTGAGTTCTTCGGGTAGAGCTGCAATTTTTCTGTTTTTATAATCAAAGAGTACCATTCCTGTTTTTACTTTTAAGATTTCTCTTCTTGATTCTTGGTCAATAAATTTGTAATATAAATTGAAACCAGAAGAGGAAAGTCCGCCAACGGTTACATAAACTTCAAAAATATTCCCATAAAACCCTTCTCCTTTAAACTGCATTGCCACATCTGCCATAATTACACCTAATCCCATGATATCAAGTTCACTTTTAAAACCTTCACTCATAAAAAACTGAACTCTAGCTTCGTGAACCAAACTAAGCATAGCATCATTTCCGACGTGTCCACCATAATTAAGGTCTGTAATTCGGACGGCAATATCCGTTTTGAATAAAAATTGGTCTGGCAAATCTACTTTTACTCTATTCATATGTAGGTATAGTTTTAAAATTAAAAATCATTTGACAATTTAAACAAATTTATACAAAAAAGTTATATATTTAACGACACATCCTAATTTCTAACTTTAGCTTACTACTCATGAAACTAAAATATATCTACCTTTTTCTAGCTATTTTAGGCATTTGTTATACGTGGTATTTTAATATTCAATTTTTCTTGACAGAAGAAGATACATCTATTCTTAATTATATTGCACAAACCAAAACTACATTTCCTGCTCGTTCTTTCAGTGCTGATTTGACGGTCGTTGTTATTACATTTTTTGCTTGGTATATCCCAGAGGCACGAAAACTAAAAATGAACTATTGGTGGGTTTTTATTCCTCTTTCTTTTTTGGTAGCCATTGCGTTTTCTTTTCCACTTTTTCTGTACTTTAGAGAACTCAAACTTGAAAAATTGAGATTAGCAGAATAAGAATAGTCATTAATTATTTACTGAGTACAGTGTAACATAAGTTTATTTATATTGCGAACTGGTATTTTTCCCATTATCAACGTCTATTTTTTTCAAAAATAGACGATTGCTAAGGGAGATAAAACTCTGTTTCCTTTTATTTTGCCTTAGCAATCGTCAGTTATTGAAGATAACAAGACGTTGATAATGGCTAAATAAAAGAGCAATCTTGATGAATACAAAAACATAAATAAACTTATGTTACACGGCACTGATTCAAAACTCTGTTTTATGAATTAATTTTCTACTCTATTTTTGATTCGTATATTTTACCAATTACAGAAATTGGATAATTAAAAAGAAATACAACTTTTGTGAAAGTAGCTCAATTAATCTTTGCATTTTAATAAAAAAATGTTCAAATTGATACATTGATTTGTTTCATCTACTTATTCATATCAAAACAACATAAAATAATCTTATCTGAATAAAGTTTTTTAGTAAAATCTACAAAAAAACTTATTTCATTCCTAAGGATCAATTACGAATTAAAAATTATGAATTACGAAATAAGTATTCAGCGTAGCTAATTTAATTAATTGAATATCAATTAGTTATGGCTTTAAAAGTAGTAGTTTATTTAATTCTTATTCCTAAGAAGTCTAATAAAGGTCTAATAAAAGTTTTAATGACACTAGCATTTATTTATACTAAAATCAAAAAAAATAAAATTACGTCCTCTTTTTTGAGTAATTGTTTGGTTTTTTTGTTTGCACATGCTTTTATTTACTGCTTTTTTTCCTTGTCGTCTTTTGCACAGATAGATGAAAAATCTCCTTTTTATCACTTAGAAAAAGGGAATTATAATCAAGCTATTCGCTATGCACAAGCAGCTTTAGAAAATACTAACAGTGATTTGGAGCGTGGACAACTTCTGATTATTATTTCTCGTGCATATCGTTATCAAGATGATTATTCAACGGCTCTTAATTATGCTGTTCAGGCTACTACGCAATTTGATAGAGTAGAAAATAAAAAGGATGAAGCTCTATTAGGTAAAGCAGAGGTTTTTACAGAAATAGGACTTTTATATCAAAATTGGTTTTCTTATGATAAAGCAATAGAGAATTTTGAAAAGGCAAAACAAATCTATCAAGACCATCTAAAACCCAAAGAAGCGGTAGAACTGGATAGAAAAATAGCACATAATCAATTTTTGAACGGAGATTACAAAAAGTCAGAAGAAAATTATCTAAAAATTTTAGAAGAAGACAAAAAAACTAAAAACAAAGAACTTATTTCGTTTTCGCTGGGAAAGCTAGCTATTGTAAGTAAAGCTAGTAACCCAAATAACTCTTTAAATTATTCTATAGAAAAATATAATTTGGAGGTAGAGAAGGGAAATAATCCTGAACAAATTGCGTTTGCAGCAAACAATATTGGTTATTTATATAGACAACTGGAAAAAGAAAAAGAAGCAGTTTCTTATTTTGAAAAAGCACTTGTAGCTCTGCAAGGTATAGATAAAAAAGATGAAATTATACTTAATAATTTGGGTGTAACCTATACAGCACTTAAAAAATATCCTCTTGCACAGCAATATTATGAAGAAGCCTTAAAGATTAATCAGACAAAAAATAATAATGTTGCTATTGCAGACTCCTATAATTATTTGGGAGTAAACGAATACTTAGCGGCTCACGCTCAGGAAGCTAGAGCAAAGGTGGAAAAGGCAATTACTATTTCTGAAAAAAATAACCTACAACAATCTTTAGCCGATTCGTATTTGCTTTTATCCAAAATAGGAGAATACGAAGGTGATTTTAGGCAAGCACAAGAGGCTTTTAAAAAATACACAGACATAAAAGCAAAGTTAGAAAAAGAAGCTACTAGAGAAAAAGAAGCATTACAAAGGCAACGTACAGAAGCAGAAAGGCAAGAAAATCAACTTGTTCAGAGTGAAAATGACAGAGAACAAGAACGATTGAGACTAGAAAAAATACAGAGTGAATCTGAAAAACAAGCAAAAGAAAATCAGCTTTTGAAAAGTGAAAATGAACTTCAACAAAGTCAAACCAAAAATGCACTTTTACAAGCTAGACAAACACAGCAAGTTCTTTTACTCACCAAAAACGAACTTGAAGCTGCCAAAAGAAGAGAAGAGATTCAGCTTTTAGAGAATGAAAGGCAAGCAAATAGTGCACAATTAAGAGAACAAACTCTTCAAGTAGAACAACAGAAAAAAGAAAAAGAACTTTTAAAAAATAGAAATAAACTTCAAGAACTAGAAACCGAAAAAGAAAGATTAGAAGCCTCAAAACAAAAATCTTCTAAATATATTGCTTATCTGATTGCTGTGGCTGCAACTGTGCTGTTTGGATTTGCTTTAATTGCTTTTGTTCAAAATAAAAAGAAAAACAAGAAAATTGAAACTCAAAATAAAGTGTTGGAACAACAGCAGCAGGAAATTTCTATCAAAAACGATTATCTTCAAGCCTCTGAAGAAGAGCTAAGACAAAATTCGGAAGAACTTCAAACAACAAATGAGCAGCTTATTCTTGTCAAGATGAGTATAGAAGAAAAAAATCTTGCTCTAGGAGCTTCTTTATCAGAACTAGAAAATCAGAAAGAAATTATTGAGAAAAAAAATCACGATATTACTTCTAGTATAAATTATGCTAGACGAATCCAGACAGCTATGTTACCTGACTTGAATAAAGTAAAACAAGCCTTGCCCGAGTCATTTATCTTTTTCAAGCCTAGAGATATTGTAAGTGGAGATTTTTATTGGTTTAGTCAGATTTCAGAACAAAAATCCGTTATTGCAGCCTGTGATTGTACAGGTCATGGAGTTCCAGGAGCTTTTATGTCCCTTATCGGGAATGATGTTTTGAATGAGACCGTGAATGCTAGAGATATACACGACCCCGAAAAAATTCTGCACAACCTTCATGAAGGAGTTATAAATGCACTTAATCAGAGAGCGACAGACAACCGAGATGGAATGGATATGACGCTTTGTGTAATAGATAAAGAGAACAAAAAAGTTCATTTTGCGGGTGCAAAAAGTGAAGTTGTATATATTCAGAATGGAAAGCCAGACCAGCTCAAAGGCGGCAAAATGCCTATTGGTGGAGAAAGATTAGATATAGAACGTACCTTTAATAACCAAACGGTTGATGTTACCGTTCCCACAACTTTTTATATGTTTTCTGATGGTTTTCAAGACCAATTTGGAGGAGATAAAGGAAGGAAATATATGAAGAAACAATTTAGAGAGTTTTTGGTAGAAATTCATAATCAGCCTTTTGATGAACAAGAACGAATCTTGAAACTAGAGTTTGATGCATGGCTAGGTGAACGTTATAATCAAATAGACGATGTACTTGTAATTGGATTCAAGGTAGATTGATCTATCATAACAAAATGACTTTATAGTTATTTCTTTCCTAAATTTGTAGTCTTGATGTAATACTATTCCAGAATGAAGAAAGCGAACAAATCAGTTTGTTCGCTTTCTCTTTATAAGAAAATCAAATCAAATCAAAAATATATCAACCCATAAAATGAAACGTTTTTCCTCTTCCTTTACTTTCTTGCTCTTCATTCTTCTACTTTCCTTTACGAGTTGTCGTTCTTCCCAAAAATCTACTACTGATTCCTCAAGTTCAGAAATTATTAAACTTACTTTTCTTCACATAAACGATGTCTATGAAATTGGAGGTGTAAGTGGAGGGAAATACGGAAATCTTGCACGAGTAGCACAACTCAAAAAAGACCTTTTAAAAGAAAACCCAAATACCTACCTTATCCTCTCTGGTGATTTTCTGAATCCCTCTGTTTTGGGAACATTAAAACTTAATGGAAAACGTATTTCGGGTCAGCAAATGATTGAGGTAATGAACGCTTCACAAATGGATTTTGTAACCTTTGGAAATCATGAATTTGATTTGAAAGAAAATGAAGTACTAGATAGAATAGATGAGTCAGATTTTGAGTGGATTGCTTCTAATACTTTTCATTACAAAGACAACAAAATTCAGCCTTTTACTAGAAATGGAAATAAACTTCCTACTTACCTAACTATCGAACCAAAAAATAAGGAAGGAGAAAGTATAAAAGTGGGTATCTTAGGAATTACGACTGATTACAATCAACCTGAATTTGTTCGTTATACAGATGAGTACCAAACGGCAAATAATATCTATCAGCAAGTAGAATCAAAAACTGATTTTACGGTTGCTATTACACATCTCTTAGAAAATGAAGATGAGAAGTTAGCCAGAATTGTTCCAAACCTAAAACTCTTAATGGGAGGACACGACCACGAAAATATGAAATTCGACATACGGAAAAACGATTATGGCAAAAGCAGATGCCAATGCAAGAACTGCTTATATCCATAGAATTACCTACAACAAAAAAACGAAAGACTTAAAAATAGATTCCGAACTAAAATCAATAGATAATTCCGTTGGTTACGAACCCATCACAAAAGCAGTAATTGATAAATGGGACAAAATAGCTGATTCAGTCTTTGAGGCACAAGGTTTTGATGTTAGAAGAGAGATTTATAAATTGGATGAGCCTTTAGACGCAAGGGAAGTAACCATCCGAAACGAACAAACCAATGCAGGACTTTTAATAGTAAATGCAATGGCAAGTGCTTTTCCTGATTCAGACCTAAGCACTCTAACAGGTGGTTCGGTGCGTTTGGACGACCAACTAACGGGTACTATTACAGAATACGACGTTTTGAGAATGCTTCCTTTTGGTGGAAAAATATATCAAATCACTATTTCTGGAGATGTTTTAAGCAAGTATTTGGATGCAGGAGCGAAGAACAAAGGTTCAGGAGGATATTTACAACATCAAAAGAAATTAGAGTTTGATGCTCAAAAAGGTTGGTTACTCAATGGTCTTCAAATTGATAAAGAAAAGCCATATAAAGTAGTTACTAATGATTACGTACTGACTGGAAAAGAAAACAATATGGATTTTATGAATAGGGAAACAAATCCAGAAATAAAAAACGTAATTTCTTCAGATGATTCAGATAGTCCACAATCTGATATTAGAAAAGCAGTTATTGTATATTTAGAAAAATTGTAATCTACCCTTTAAGGTACGAAAGTGTAACGTACCCTTTAGGGTGCAGAAATAACGTATTTTCAAGGTACGAAAGAATGACCTTTTAGGATGTAAAGAACAAAAAGCAATGCAATCAGAACAAACTCCAATCATAGAAAATACCTTCAAAACAGAAAAAGAAAAAGCAACCAAAATTGTCTTTATCATAAATCCTGTTTCGGGTACAGAGCGAAAAGAACACATCATTACACGGATTCATGAAACCTTAAAATTTTCAGGAATTCATTATGATATTGCCTATACTAACTTCGTAGGACACGCAACAGAACTTACAAAACAAGCTATCGAACAGAAGTATGATGCTGTTGTGGCAGTAGGTGGCGATGGAACAATAAATGAAATTGCTCAAGCTCTAGTCAAAACAAAAACTGCTTTGGCTATCATTCCGCAAGGTTCTGGAAATGGTTTGGCTCGTCATTTAGGAATTCCACTTGACACAGAAGAAGCCATAAAAAAACTTCTAAAACCTACAAAAATGTTGATTGATGCAGCAACAGCAAATGAAAATTACTTTTTTTGTACTTCTGGAATTGGTTTTGACGCTCATGTAAGTGCTTCTTTTGCTGCACGTACTTTTCGAGGTCTTTTTGGCTACGCTTATTTTGTCATCAAAGAATTATTTTCTTATAAACCTATTATTTATACTTTAGAATTTGATGGACAAAAAATAGAAAGAGAAGCCTTTTTGGTAGCCTTTGCTAATGCAGCACAATATGGAAATAATGCCTACATTGCACCACAAGCAAATATTCAAGATGGAAAATTAGATATTTCTATTATTAAATCATTTCCAAAAATCCAGTCTTTACAATTAGCTTGGCAAGTTTTTAATAAAACACTTCCAGAAAATAAATACGTAGAAACCTACAAAACAGATAAAGTAAAAATATCTTTTACTAAACCCATTCTTGTACATATAGATGGAGAATCAAGAGGATTAGGGACAAGTGTAGAATATAAATCTATTTCAAAGGCTTTGACAATTTGGACTTAGTATTCTAGTTTTCTAGTTTTCTGGTTTTAGAATTTGATAAATCAAATTAGCTTGGCTGCTCTTCGGGTGCTACGATTGAACTATGTAGCAGCTTGATTTATCAAGCTGGATTGTCTTAATTTTACTTAAAAATAAAAAAAGGCACGCAACACTTACAATCTATTTATAGTCTAAGAAACAAGTCAATAAAAAAGACAGAGTTAAAAATCACATTCTTAATAAATTAAACTAATGCGTTATTCTCCAATTTTACTACTATTTTATTTTTGTATTTTATTATCATTTACCTCAAATGCGGCTCGGCTCTTTGGAGTAGCAACATCAGAAGATGGCGAAGCAATGCCATTTTTGACAGTTTATGAGGAGGGAACAACTTACGGAACTACTACCAATCAGGAAGGAAGTTATTTTTTAGAATTGGAAGAAGGAACGCATCAAATTGTTTTCCGTTACGTGGGTTTTCAATCTCAAACGCATACTGTCGTCATAAAAAATGGACAAAATATTGAGCTAAATGTGGTTATGCAAACTTCTACGCAAGGCTTAAAAGAAGTTGTTGTTACTCCAAATGGTGAAGATCCTGCTTATGCTGTCATTCGTCAGGCACAGAAAAAAAGAGAATTTTATTGAACCCAAAATAAGGCTTTTTCCTGTGATGTATATATCAAAAATGTACAGAAATTAGATGAATTCAAAGTTCCCAAACTTTTGGAAAGTGATGATGTAGAAGAATTTCGTAAAGAATGGGAAAAAAATAAAATTATTTACTTTTCTGAATCCGTTTCAAAGTATTATTTTATGGCTCCTAATAAGCGAAAAGAAGTTGTTATTTCTTCGAAAGTAAGTGGTGATAGAGGTGGTTTTTCGTGGAATAGTGCTTTGTATTTGAGTTTTGATATTTACGAAAATACGATTGATGCACCCATTGGAGACCGTCCTTTTGTTTCGCCAATTGCAGCAGGTGCAATGCTTTATTATGAGTATCAACACGAAGGCGAATTTATGGATAAGGGAGTAAATGTACATAAGATACGTATTTTTCCTCGCTCAAAAGGACAGCCTTTGTTTGGAGGTCTGATTTACATTCAAGATAGTACGTGGCGAGTTCATAGTACAGACTTAGAAGTCTCAAAAGATGTAGGATTAGAGTTTATTGACAAACTAACCATCAAACAAACCTTCGTTCCTGTCTCAAAAACTAATACTGAAGATATTTGGCTGTGTAGTACACAGGCTTTTTCATTTAATTATTCGATTGCTATGATGGGAGCAAAAGTAGTAGGACATGGTGACTATGCAGGTAGTTTTTCGAATTATGATGTAACGCCTAATTTTACAAAAGCACAGTTAGAAACAGATACAAATAGAAAGAAATTACCTACTTTTTCCAAAAAGGATAAAAAGAAATTAATTGATGAGGTAGAAGATACAAACCAAAAAACCAAAATAGAAGATGCAATTAATGCAGAAAATACAGCTCATAATACAAGCTCAGATTCAATTTCTAGCCTAAAAGAAGATTTAGAAACAATGGTTTTGGAACGTAAATTTTTCAATAAAGAAATTTCTATTGTTTCAGATAGTTCAAATCTAAAAAGTGCAGAATATTGGGAAAAAATGCGTCCTGTTCCTCTCACAAATGAAGAAAGTAGTCATTATGTAAAAAGTGATAGCACAGAAAAAGCACAAAATGATCCTATTTATTTAGACTCAATGGATAGAAAAGCCAACAAATTTAAGGTCTTGGATATTCTTACAGGTTATACGTATCGCAACCGAAAGCGAGAACTTACTTTTAATTTTGTTACCTCTTACTCAAAATATTCAAGCCAATACTGTAGAAGGCTATGTTCTGAATGTAGGTGTAAATTTGGTAAAATTTAGAAAACGAAACTATAGTACAACACGAGCTAATTTGGATGGTCGTTATGGTTTTAGTAGTAATAAGTTTTATGCAAAAGGAAATTTATTTCATAGTTTTAACCAAATGAACAATGCCTACGTTTATGCACAAGGAGGAGTTTTTGTAGAACAGTTTGATAGTGATGCCATTTCGCCTCTCATAAATGGAATTTATACACTTTTTAGAGAAGAGAATTATCTCAAAATATTCGAAAAACGTTTTGCTCAAATCGGTACGGGTGCACGTATTTTTGATGGTGCATTTTTCCGTTTTCAAGGAGCTTTCGAACAGCGTATTCCATTACAAAACGCAGACCCAACTCTAAAACCGTATTTTAATAGAGATGAAGTAGAATTTAGTCCTAATCTACCAACTGATTTTGATGGAAATAATGTCTTTTTTGAGAAGCACAATTCGTTGATTTTGTTGGCACAATTCCGTTATCGTATTGGAGAAAAGTATATTTTGCGTCCCAAACAAAGAATTACGATAGAGAGTAATTATCCAACTCTTGCACTAACCTATTTACAGGGAGTTCCGAATATCTTTGATAGCAAAACTGATTTTGGGAAGCTTATTTTTAGTATGCAAGATGATGTCAGTTTGGGTGTTGTGGGTTCATTAAATTATGATGCACTAGCAGGAACATTTTTATGGAATAATTATACGTCTTTTGCTGATAATTTTCATTTCCAAACTTCGCCTTTATTACTTGCTCAATCTCGTTTGCGTCAGTTTCTTTTATTGCCTTATTACGAGTATAGCACAACAGATAATTTTGTGCAGTTCCACGCAGAACAGCATTTTAATGGCTATTTGATGAACCGAATTCCTTTTATAAAAAGATTAAAATGGCAATTTGTAGCAGGAGTACATTATCTTTATACCCCAAATACACCTAACTACACAGAAGTAAGTGTAGGTTTCGAACGCATCTTCAAAGTCTTGCGAGTAGATGCTGTTTGGGCTGTTAATCCAAGTCTGCAAAATGAAATTGAAACAGGATTAGGCAAAAACTTTGGTCTTCGTTTGAGGTTTGGAATTTAGAATAATTTTGAAGAATTTATTGTTTAATAGTGAACTTCAATTTTGTTTTTTTGCTAAATAACCACAATTTGTGGATTATAACGTATTTCAGACTTCCTAGTCTGAATGAAGAGGGTTTTCTAATTGAAATTGCTCGTTTTTTATTTACCCACACTAGGAAGTCTGTAATACGCAACTTGAGTTAAATAGTAATTGAAACTACTTCTTATCAAAAATAATCATTATGTCAAACGAAAAAAACTTACCAAAAAAACAAGAAAATCAAGGCATTACATGGAAAATAAACAGTTGGGGAAACAAAACTACTATTTTCTATGCAGGAAAAGAAATTGGCTTTTTCAAAATGAACATGTGGAGTTATAATAGAGGAGAGGCAATGCTTTTGGATAGAGAATTTGAGATAAAGACAGTCAATATTTGGGGAACAAAAGTTCTCATTATTGATAAAATAGATGAACGAGTTATTGCTACTCTAAAAATACATTTTTGGAGTAGAAAAACAGAACTTTATGTAGAAAAAGACAATGAAACATTTATCTTTCGTCAAAATATGTGGAAAATTGGAAAATGGTGGTGGGAGCGAAAACAAGAAGAGACAGAGTTATTAAAAGAAGTCAATAGTCAACTATCAACTAGTTTACACAAACCAACTGAAAAGCTCATCCAAAACAAAATTTTAGATTTTTTTGAAACAAAAGGAGAGTTTGATTTTGGAAATGTAGGAGAAAGTAATCTGAATGCACTTATTTTGGGAGGAATTTTTATAATGACCAAACGCAAACAGTCGTCAGCAGGATTAGCTGGAGCAGTAGGTTAGCAAAATAAACTATTACTAGAATTATGAAAGAAATTAAATTATATAGGTCCCCTTTATATGCTTTTTATTTATTTTTAGGCAGTTTTATTTTTGTAATAGGTGGAGTTTTTATGGTTATAAAAGAAGGTTCTTTTATGGCTTGGTTTGCACTTCTTTTTTTTGGTTTGTGTGCCTTAGTTGGTTTGGCTATGATGTTTGATAAAAGTCCTCAAATTATTATCAATCAAAAAGGAATTTGGTATAAAAAAGCAATATGGAAAAAACGTAATTATGATGATATTATAGAATGGGAAACTATCAACGAAATATACTGGTCTTCGGTAAATAATCAAAAATTTATTTGTCTAAATATAACTTCTATAAACCCTAAAAATCAAAGTGCTTTTCAAAAAAATGTAGGCATACTCAATAAAGCAGTGGGCTTTGAAGAAAATAATGTTCCTTTATCTATGATAAAAATAGATGCTAATAAATTTGTGGATTTTTTGGTTTCAATGACTGTTTCTAATGATTCACAACGAGAACAACTTATCCAAAACTTTATTATTCCTATTCCTCCCTATTTTTTTTCTAGGCTAAAGTCTAAGTTTAAAATCTAAAAAATTAGAATTCTTTTTCTCTTTTCTTATCTTTGTTCTTTAAAGAAAAAATCAACTCTACCGTTGCTCGTATCCCTACAAGCGACCTCAAAAACATAAACATGACAGCTAAAGAAGTACGCCAAACCTTTCTCAATTTTTTCGAAAGAAAAACAGCATTTAATTGTTGATTCTGCTCCTCTTATTCCAAAAGGCGATACGACGCTGATGTTTATCAATTCTGGAATGGCACAGTTTAAAGACTATTTTTTAGGAAATGGAAATCCTCCTTCCAAACGAATTGCAGATACCCAAAAATGTCTTCGTGTTTCTGGAAAGCACAACGATTTGGACGATGTAGGAATTGATACCTATCACCATACATTTTTCGAAATGTTGGGAAACTGGTCTTTTGGAGATTATTTCAAAAAAGAAGCCTTAGAATGGGCGTGGGAACTCTTGACAGAAGTCTATAAACTACCAAAAGAGCGTTTGTATGTAACTGTTTTTGAGGGAGATAAAGAAGATAAATTAGGTTTGGATACAGAAAGCTATCAAATTTGGAAACAGATTTTGGGAGGAGAAAGTCAGATTTTGTACGGAAATAAAAAGGATAATTTTTGGGAAATGGGCGATGTAGGTCCTTGTGGTCCTTGTTCGGAAATTCATATTGATTTGCGTACCGATGCAGAGCGAAAAGAAACCGAAGGAAAAACATTGGTAAATGCAGACCATCCACAGGTTATTGAAATTTGGAATAATGTGTTTATGGAATTTGAGCGTAAAGCAAACAAATCACTTGTCAAACTTCCTGCACAACACGTAGATACAGGAATGGGTTTTGAGCGTTTGGTTCGTGCTATCGAAGGCAAACAATCAAATTATGATACCGATGTTTTTACTCCTCTTATCAAAATGGTGGAGGCGATTAGTGGCGTTTCGTATGGTGTAAATGAAAAAACAGATATTGCTATTCGTGTAATTTCCGACCATATTCGTGCGATTGCTTTTGTTATTGCAGACGGACAATTGCCATCGAACAACAAACAAGGGTATGTAGTTCGTCGTATTTTGCGTCGTGCTGTTCGTTATGGTTATACGTATTTGGATTTGAAAGAACCGTTTTTGTTTCAATTAGTGCATATTTTGGCAGAACAGTTTGATGATACTTTCCCAGAGTTAGATGCTCAAAAAGATTTTGTAGCAAGAGTAGTAAAAGAAGAAGAAAATTCATTCTTGCGTACTTTAGAAAATGGAATTAAGCGTTTTGAGGAAGTAAAGAACAGAACGAAGGGAAATATAATTGAAGGAAAAGAAGTCTTTGAATTATATGATACCTTTGGTTTTCCAGATGATTTGACCGACTTAATGGCAAGAGAAGCAGGAATGAGAATCAATACAGTAGGTTTTAAGAAGGCATTGGGCGAACAGAAAAAACGTTCACAAAAAGATGCTTCTTCTGAAAAATCAGATTGGCATGAAATACAAACAGATGAAAGTGTACATGTTGATTTCTTGGGTTACGATACACTTCAAGCAAAAGCAAAGATTGTAAAATGGAGAGAAATTACGCAAAAAGGAAAAACATTGTATCAAATCGTTCTTGACCAAACTCCTTTTTATGCCGAAAGTGGCGGACAGGTTGGAGATAGAGGATATATTCAGAATATAGATTCAGAAGGAAATAACGGAGAAAAAATCAGCATTATTGATACTCAAAAAGAAAATGATATGATTGTTCATATCACAAAAAAATTACCTTCTGACTTTAAGGCAAATTATGAAGCTATTGTAAACGAAAACTTACGACGTTCGACAGAAAATAATCACTCTGCAACTCACCTTTTACATGCCGCTCTACGACAAGTTTTGGGAACTCACGTACAACAGCGAGGTTCTTTAGTTTCTGAAGATATTTTGCGTTTTGATTTTTCGCATTTTTCTAAAATGACTGATGAAGAAATTGAGAAAGTAGAAACTATCGTCAATCAAAAGATTAGAGAAAATATTGAGCTTCAAGAAATGCGAAATGTTCCTATCGAAGAAGCAAAGGAAATGGGTGCAATGGCTCTTTTTGGCGAAAAATATGGTAATTCGGTTCGTGTAGTTATGTTTGATAAAGATTATTCGGTTGAGCTTTGTGGAGGAACGCACGTCTGGGCAACAGGAAAAATTGGTTTCTTCAAGATTATAACAGAGGGTTCGGTGGCTTCTGGTATTCGTCGTTTGGAAGCTCTAACTGGAGAAAAAGCATACAATTGGATTCAAGAACAAAACAAACTTGTCAAAGAAATTCGTTCAATTGTAAAAGGGAACAAAAATCTAAAAGATGACGTAAATACACTTGTTGAACAAAATGCAGTATTGCAAAAACAGATTGAAGAGTTTCAACAAAAGGAAGCAAAGAATATTAAAAAGCATCTTTTGACAGAAGTAAAAAATGAAAATGGAATAAATATTTTGATTCAAAAAATTTCTATTCCGTCGGCTGATGCACTTAAAAATCTTAGTTTCAAACTCAAAAATGAAGTAGAAAATCTTTTCGCTGTCTTGGCTGCTGATATTGAAGGCAAACCACAAATAGCCGTTACTATTTCGCCAGAATTAGTACAAGAAAGAAATTTGAATGCTGGAAAAATTGTGAAAGATTTAGCCAAAAATATCAAAGGAGGAGGAGGTGGACAGCCTTTCTTTGCTACGGCAGGAGGAAGTGATTTGTCTGGATTAGATAAAGTAGTTGAAGAGGCTTTTGAGGTTTTGTATAAATAAGGTGCAATTACGAATTAAAAATTACGAATTACGAATGTAATTTATTGATTGTCGTAAATCAAAAATAGTAGTTTATTTAATTTGCGTTCCTAAGTAGCTGATAGCTTCCAAGCTGTCGTGAAAATATATTTAAAGCAACATTTTTAGTCTAACTGGAAATGTTGCTTTTTTTATTTGAATCCAATTTTATAAACTTTGAGAGTCCTTTCAGAAGGCTGTCAATAGTTCTTTTTACAAATTTTTATATTTTCCTTATCTTTATAAAAGAAAATACAAAAATTAATAATCTAAAAAAAATGAAAATAGACAAGGTACATGTTTGTATTATCCTCTTTGCATTGTTTATAATTGGAGCTACTTATCATTTTGAGAGAGATAATTATAATGTACGAAACAGTCCTCAAATGTATTGTTATAGTCATATTAGAGGAACATTAAATCCAGCTTTTCTAGTAAAAAGTGAAAGTCAGATAGATAAATTACTTCTGTTCTATAAAGAAGTAGAAGACACAACTGTTAAAGCCTATTTATCATCTGATGCAGTAATATTACCTCAATTTGATCCTGTCTATGTTTTGAGATATTTAAGAGATTCTACTATTGCAGAAGTTTATAGTTATTACAAATATGGAAAAATATATAATGGAAATACAAGAGGTTTTGTAACTGTAAAAACTCTACATGCAGCTCCTCCTTCTGCTCCTATTAATATTGAAGAATAAAAATATATTTTCCTTATCTTTATTCAAAGAAAATACAAAAATTAATCAGCCGATTAAAAATAGAGGAAAATGAATAATTATCAAATTGAATTGACAGAGGAACAAGAAAAAATATTACTTCCTTTATTGGAAACTTTAAATATAAAGTTTAGAAAAATAGAAGACGATGAAGACAAAGCAAATAAGAAAAAAATGTAATTTTTAAGGCGACAGGTGAATAATATGAAAATAGAAAATTTACATTTCCAATACGGAAAAACATCAATTCTAAAAAATATAAATCTTTCTTTCGAAGAGGGAAAAATATATGGATTAATTGGAGCAAATGGAGCGGGAAAAACGACACTTCTTTCTATTCTTTCAGGAATATTCAAAAAATACAGAGGAGAAATTACAGGAATTGAAAAAACGGGATTACTTATTCAAGGAACAAACCTGTACGAAGAAGCAACAGGCATTGAAAATCTAAAACTCTTTTGTAAAGAACGAAAGATAGAATTTAGTCAGATTGATTATGTTTTGGGTTTGGTAGGAATTGATGAAGAAAACCGAAATAAAAAGGTAAAAAACTGTTCGCAAGGTTTCAAACAAAGGTTATCCATTGCTAGAAGTTTCCTAACAGATTCAAATTTAGTTATTTTAGATGAGCCATTTACTGCCGTAGATTTGCCTACCATTCAGATTTTGAAAAAGGCAATAAAGGAATATGTAAGCCAAAACAATAAAACAATTATTATTTCTTCTCATCAACTTCGTGAAATTGAAGAACTGATAAATATTGGGATAATTATAGATAATGGTGAGATAAAAAATATTTTTGATTTTGATGAGAGAAAAGCAAACACAACTAATTCCACTCTTTTTATTACGACTTTAGAAACTGAAAAATGGATTTCTATTTTTGAAAATACAGAGCTACAATTAGAAAGTTTTTCGGAAGGATTGAAAATTAATTTTACAGAAAATTATCCTAGTTGGAAGATTATACAAATAGCCTCTCAAAATAATCTAAATTGGATTAGAATAGAAACTCGTGAACCTTTAGAAAATATTTTTCATAATCAATTATTAAATCTGTAAAAGTGAAAAATAATATCTTATTAGAACTCAAAAAATACGACTTAAAAAGTCTTTACAAAATAACATTCGGATTCGCTTTTATTCCTTTTTCCTTTACTTGTATTTTCATTTTTACTAAAATGGAAAGACTGGTAATAGACGGAATAACGTTAGACTATTTTTCTCAAAATAATACTGGAGCTTGGGCAGCTTTACTGTACCCTTTTTTTGCTATTATATTTATTCAATTACTCATTGAAGTAGAAAAAAAGACTAATTCACTACTCTATTATAAAGCCTACAAAAAGAACTGGATTAGTTTTATAAATAAGAAAGTAGCTATTGCTTTTGTGTTTTTGCTTATTCTGACTCTGCTAAATATAATTACGAATACTATAATTTTGTATTTCGCTGATTATTATATTCAAGACAAAGAATTTGAAGCCGTTTTATTAGATGCAATAAAAACATTTTGTCTTGCTCCTCTTTCTCTTATTCCTGTTCTCTATTTTCACTCTTTATTAGTCTATTTTTTTAGTAATAGTTATATCAGTTTTGCACTGGGTTTGATTTTTATTATTGTAGGAATTCCACTCGTAAATGTTGGTGATTTTTATTATGATGTGTATGTCAATGGAATAGCTATTTCAAGAGAATCTTCACCAACCTTTTTTCTGGTCGCTTGGGGAATAGTTGTGATTATAGTTTCTACTTTAGGCTCTAATCTAGTTTTGAAAAGATAATTCCAATTAAAATACAAAAACAATAAAATACAAGCACAAAAAAAGCAACTCTTTTTCAAAAGTTGCTTTTTTTGTGTTGTCAATGTAGAGTTTACATTGTGCTAAACATATATTGATTCGATTAAGAACAGGGTTAGTACGAAACCAAAACTATTGATAACTAATCAATCTGTTTTGTTTAGTAGTCACGACGACCACCGCCGCCACCGCCGAAGTTTCCACCACCTCTGTCTTCTCTAGGAATGGCTTTCTTAACTTGGATCTCACGATCTTTAAGTTCGATACCGTTCAATTCTTCGATAGCTGCTTCGCCATCTTCGTCTGATTCCATTTCAACGAAACCAAAACCTCTTGAACGACGTGTTTCACGGTCTGTGATAATTTTAGTAGATGTAACAACACCTAATTCTGAAAATACAGCCTCTAATTCTTCTTCTGTGATAGAATAAGGCAAGTTTGATACGTAAAGATTCATAAAACTAATTAACTGAGATAAAAACTAATAAAATGAAGGACATAAGTTGTTCCTTCAATACAAAGATAAGAACTAATTATTAGAAAACTACTATTTCTATTAAAAATAAATTATTTATTTTCTCATTACTCCAACAAAGACAAATACGCTTTATTTTTATCATTCAGAATCTTAAAATAGGCTAGAGAAGTCAAATGCTGGATTTGTTCTTTTGTTAGTCCATATAATTCTGCTATAAGTAAATCATTTTCGGCTTGTAGCTTGTCTTTTTGTTTTTGATTGGTCGGAATGTCTGACTTTTGAACCTTGAAGTTTACTTTTTCCTTCAATTCTTCCAAATTTGTGTTATTAGCAAGATTAAGCAAAAGTGAATTTTTGATAAGCTGCTGATAAATCTTATTTTCTGAAAGTTTTTTGTCAGTTGGTTGTGGAATCGGAAGACGCATCAAAATTGATTTTACTACGTTAATATCAACCATAAAACGAATTATAAAATCAACAACCATACTATTAAAGATAGCTTGAACAAACAAAACTCGCTCTGAAGGGATTTCATCGATTACTACTTTTCCATTTTCAAACGCATATTTTTTGGCAATATGTCCAAACATTGAATGTCCGAAGGTATGATTTGAAGGAATAATTCCAGTAATTAATGTTCTTGAATCTGTATTTCTTGCTATTCCTCTATACATTAATCTAGGAAAGGATTTATCAAAAACTACAAACTGTTCTAGCTCTTTTTCTTCATTCAATCCTAAAAAACTAATTACGCTTTTCTTCTTTGTAGAAAGTATTTTTTCTAATGGAATATATTCATAAATATCGCTTACTAATCTACTCGTTTCTGTTTTGATAAGTTTTGCTTCAAATTCCTCTTTTTTTATCCAATAATTAGGCTGCGCTAAGTTATTTCTGTATTGATGAATCATTTTTCCCTCATACAAAATCATTTCGTCTTTCTGTTCTTGAAACAAATCCCTATCACTTGTCATATTTAGTTCATTTCTAAAATCAATATAATCTGGATTAATTACATCAAAACGCTGATAAGCATTCCTAATTATATCCAAATCTTTCTGGTCTTTGATTTCGAAAAGTGCATGATGAAATGGCGAAAGTGCATAAATATCTTCATACGGATATTGCAAAATTCCTTTTTTACCATCGTAGGTTTCTGTTTTGTAAAGAATTTCTGTGTCAGTTTGCATAAAACGAACGGGCAGCGTTTTACGTCTTTGCGATTCAATATTGATGCTTCTGTCAAATTGAGTAATTTGAAAAATGGCAAATTTATAGCTTCTATGAACATCGGGAAAAATCTCTTTTCTATTTTCAAATTGATAGAAAAACTCTAATTGATAATTCTCAAAAATATGTTTCCGTAGGTTTGTCGATGAATCTTCATAAATCCAAGTCGACGGAGTAATGTAAGTAAGCGTTCCGTTTTTGGTTAGCAAATCCAAATTTTGTTCGATAAAGAAACGAAATAAATTACCTTTTCCACCTGCATTATAAGGATAATAATTTTTGCAATATTCATTTCCACTAATTCTGAATGACTTTTTTGTATCATATTCATTCTGAATACCTTTATAATCTAAAACAGTCTGTCGAACTTCCTTTTTTTCTTGACTTTTCATTGTACGATACGAACTTCTCCACATAGAGAAAAAATCAGAATCACTAAATTCCATTACGTCCCAAGGTGGATTTCCGATAATTAAATCAAAACCTCTGTGTCCATTTTGAAATACTTCGGCAAAACTAATTTCATAATTAAAGAAACTAAACTTTTCGGCTGTTTTCTCAATTCGTTCTACCAAAGGAACGTCTTTTCTATTATATATTTTTTCTTCAAAATCAATTAAAGTAGCATTAAGTAACTTTAACTCTTTTTCTGCTTCCATTTTATCCTCAAAAATAAAAGGAACAAAACGCTTATAGGTATGAAAGTTCATAGCCAAATCAAGTTGATTCAATGAAGGTTCTAATTTTTTGTAGATTTCTTTTGACTGTTTTACTTCTTCTGGTGTGGTGTCTTTTAGGTTAGAAAGCTCTGATAATTCTTCAATAATTTTGGCTACCTTACTCTTAAAAGTATCTGCAAACAAATTATTATCGGTCTGCAAACTTTTATATAACTCTTCTTTTCTTGCACCAATAAGTGCATTTCCTTGTTTGATATGATGTTCAATAAAACTAAGAGGCGTTCCGAAAATAAATGTATCTAACCAAAGAGAAAGACGAGTGAGTTCGATAGCAAATTCATTCAAATCTACTCCAAAAATATTTTTTTTGAGAAGAATTCTTTTGAGTAGTGTCAGTTCGTCTATTTCATGTTTTTTATCTGGCAAAATTTCATATAGATTTTGCAAGATAATTTCCTTTTCAGTTTCTAAGCTTTGTTTTAGTTTCTTATCACTTTCGTTATCTATCCGTTTTAGAGCTTCACTCGTCAAAACATCTAATGTTGCAATCAAAAAATGACCACTTCCACAAGCATTATCCATTAAACGCAAATCTAAAATACTACTACTATTTTTAATTTCTTTACCATTATTTTTAAGCAGTTTTTGAATAGATTCTTCTGCCATAAAATGCGTAATGTCTTGTGGTGTATAATAAGAAGCTGTTGTTTTTCGGTTTCCAGACTGATTAGAAAGATAAAGCTCGTCATTTTTATATAAGCGTTCTTCCAAGATTTTTATTTTTTTATCTTTCTTATAATTTTGATAATCATAACTATCAAAATAGCCTTCTTTTTCTGTTTTGCCGTCCAAAAAAGTCAGATAATACGTTCCTTCAAAAGCCTGTCTAAATTCAGATTCTAAAAGTCCTTCATAAATATTTCCTAGATGAGTAACGGAAAGCGTTTTGTAATCTCTAAAAGGTTTAAACAAACCTTCATTTTTGTGATAGAGTACCAAACTCAAAATTTGCTCTAAATCTTGATTAGTTAAGACGAGAGAAAGTTTTAATAATGGAGCTTTATTTTCTGCAAAAAGACCACCATTGAGAAGTGGCATTTCTAAGTCAATATTTCCATAATTGAGATAATCAAAAAGTAATTTTAAAGCATTCCAACCTTGATGTTTTTTCTGTTTCTCTTTATATTCTTCACTTTCTAAAAGAAATAAAATAGAACGTAAAGAGTAATCTTTATAGTTATTAGTTGCTTCAAATAAAAGTGAACCAAATTTACTTTCAAAATAAGCTATAAAAAGCATTCGGAAACCAAAAACAAGCGAGTTGGCATAAATTTCTTTGATAGAATATTGGTCGCCATAACGAGCAAAAAGACGCTGTCCGATAGTTTCAATAATAGAATCTTTACCATAGATAAGCTCTTTAAGGTCTTTTTCTACTTCTAATATGTATTCTTGATTCAGCTCTGAAAAAGTTTTTTCTTTTATAGCAATTCCTCTCTGTTTGTTGTAGAGCTTGAGTATTTGTTCTTTGTGAAAATTATAATAAAAATACTGAAACGCTCTATAATCATCGTTTTGAATAATCCATTCAATATCAATTTCAAAATAAATTTTGTCTTGCTTTGGATTTGTAATATCATAAAAACGCCATTTTTTGCCATTGGTAAGAAAACCATAATTAATTCTCAAATCCGATTGATAACGTAAAAGCTGAAAATGTGGATTTTTAGTTGTGGTTTCTCTGTTGTCTAAACGAACTTTATATGCCTTAGATTCACAAAGTGCTAAAATATTTTTTACACTAGATTTATCTTCCTTATAACTTTCATTTTTGGTGTCTTCATTTTCAAAAAGTGCAAAATCAGGTATATGCGTTTTGCCAAAGACTTTTTTGGTAACTTGATAGGTAAATGTATAACCAATTTCTGCCAAAATAGGCTGCACAAATTCAACTTCTAATTGAGCTTCCGAAAGAATAGAAATATCTAATTTGTTGTAAAGAATTTTGATATTCTCAAATGCTTTTTGACAATCTTCTTTATGGTCTTTATCAAAAAAGTCTTGCATTTCATATTCTAAAAAATATGAATTGTAGTAAGTGTTATCTGTAAATTGTGCGAAATATTCTGTATTATTCATTTTATGTATATCAATCAAATCCTTTTTGTTAGAATAGATTCAAAGATAGTGATTTTTGAGGTTTTAATATGTTCAAACTTTGTAAGGAGTCTGCTAAAGCAAACTACTTACAAAGCTTTTTATTTGAAGAAGAATAAGAAACATAAAATCAAACCGACAAATTGTCAGTAAAATGAAAACCCAAGTTACATAAAAAGACAAAATTTACACACAAGAATACGTTTTCGGCATTGGCATATTCTATGTAAAGACTACCACGAACGTATCGCAAAACTATTCTAAAGTTTAAGAGAATAAGTATAAGACGATACAAAACTTTACAAATCATTCACTATTAAATAAAACGACAACTATGGCTGATGTAAATATTCGTCCTTTAGCAGACCGTGTATTAGTTGCACCAGATGCAGCAGAAGAAAAAACAGCAAGTGGAATTATCATTCCTGATTCGGCAAAAGAAAAACCACAACGTGGAAAAGTAATTGCGATCGGAAATGGTAAAAAAGACGAACCAATTACTGTAAAAGTAGGTGATAACGTACTTTATGGCAAATATTCAGGTACAGAAATAAACGTAGAAGGAAATGATTACCTTATTATGCGTGAATCTGACATTTATGCAGTTGTTTAAAAACAATTACGAATTACGAATTAAAAATTACGGTTATAAATTTCGTGCAAAGGAAAAACAGTGATTTAATTTTCGTTCTTCACTAAAAGTCAGATCTTTTTATGGATTTATTTTTAAAGTAGCAATTTGATTTATCAAATTTCATTTCCATAAAAAGCGTATTTCTGCAAAAATTTTTAATAGAACAAAAAATATTCAAACTTAAAATAATATGGCTAAGATAGTAGTATTTGATACAATAGCTCGTGAAAAACTTAAAAAAGGCGTTGATGCTTTAGCAAACGCAGTAAAAACTACGCTAGGACCAAAAGGTCGTAATGTAGTAATAGACAAAAAATTTGGAGCTCCTTCAGTTACTAAAGATGGTGTAACAGTCGCAAAAGAAATTGATTTGAAAGACCCAATTGAAAACATGGGTGCACAACTTGTAAAAGAAGTAGCTTCAAAAACGGCTGATATGGCTGGAGACGGAACTACAACTGCAACCGTTTTGGCTCAAGCTATCTTTAATGCAGGTATCAAAAATGTTGCTGCTGGTGCAAATCCAATGGATTTGAAACGTGGTATGGACAAAGCTGTAATTAAAGTAGTTGAGAATTTGAAATCTCAATCTCGTCCGATTAAAGCGTCTTCTGAAATTGCTCAAGTAGGTTCAATCTCTGCAAACAATGACATGGAAATCGGTAAAATGATTGCTGATGCAATGGACAAAGTAGGAAAAGATGGTGTAATTACGGTAGAAGAAGCTCGTGGAACAGAAACAGAAGTAAAAACTGTTGAAGGAATGCAGTTTGACCGTGGTTATTTATCTCCATATTTTGTTACAAATACAGAAACAATGGAAGTTGAATTAGAAGATGCTTATATTCTAATTTATGACAAAAAAATCTCTTCTATGAAAGAGCTTTTACCTATTTTGGAACAAGTGGCTCAAAGTGGAAAACCATTAGTTATTATTTCAGAAGATGTTGATGGCGAGGCACTTGCAACACTTGTAGTAAACAAAATTCGTGGTGCATTGCGTATTGCTGCTGTCAAAGCTCCTGGATTTGGTGATCGTCGTAAAGCAATGTTAGAAGATATTGCAACGCTTACAGGTGGTACACTTATTAGCGAAGAACGTGGTTACAAATTAGAAAGTGCAGAAGTTGCTTACTTAGGACACGCTGAAAAAATCGTTATCGATAAAGACAACACTACTATCATCAATGGTGCTGGAAAAAGCGATGATATCAAGCGTAGAATCAACGAAATCAAATCTCAAATTGAGAAAACAACTTCTGATTATGACCGTGAAAAATTGCAAGAACGTTTGGCTAAATTAGCTGGTGGTGTTGCTATTCTTTATATCGGTGCAGCTACAGAAGTAGAAATGAAGGAGAAAAAAGACAGAGTAGATGACGCTTTACACGCAACTCGTGCAGCCGTACAAGAAGGCGTAGTACCAGGTGGTGGTGTTGCATTTATTCGTGCTTTTGATGCTTTGAAAGACTTAGTTGTTGGTAAAAATGGTATTGAAAACCAAGACCAAGAAACAGGCGTAAATATTATTCGTCAAGCTCTTGAAGCTCCTCTTCGTACTATCGTTTCGAATGCTGGTCTTGAGGCTTCTGTAATTGTACAGAAAGTAAGAGAAGGAAAAGCTGATTACGGCTACAATGCTCGTGAGGATAAGTATGAAAACTTAGTAGCTGCTGGTGTTCTTGATCCAACAAAAGTTTCTCGTTTGGCTCTTGAAAATGCTGCTTCTATCGCTTCTCTTCTTCTTACAACTGAATGCGTAATTGCAGATGATCCAGAAGAAAAAGAATCTATGTCTGCTCCATCGGGTATGGGTGGAATGGGTGGAATGATGTAAAAAGAATGGTGAGTTATAAATAGTAAATTGTGAGTGTAATAAAGTTTACAATAAACAAATTATTATTTATTTTCTATTACATAAAAATCATTCTCTTAGTTTTTTTAAAAACTTGCAGCGTATTTTTAGCATTCTTTTGAAATGTACGCTACATTATTAGTTTGAAAGTCATTTCTTTTGTCTTAATTGATAAAGGAAATGGCTTTTTTGTTTCTATGAAAGTAGAAAGGCAAAACTATAATTAACTCTCTTTTTTATCGAAATTTTGTGTATAAAAAAAACCCTTACTGAAAATCAGAAAGGGTTTGTAATATCGCTACTACTACGTGTGCGAATTGTCTTTAAATGTTTTTAATTTGTTTTTGTAGTTTGAGAGAAAAACGATTTATTCCTCGTCCCATTCTCTAAACATTTTGAACCATTTTTCCATTTTTGCAGCCTTATAAACAAAACTAATTGTTCCGTCTGCAATTTCTGCTTCATTGTTTCCATCACGGCTAGAATACATTTTTGCATTCATTTTATAGGTCTGACCTTCTTTAAATTGGTCTTTGTTTTGGTACAAGGTGTACATGAAAGCATAATCAACTATATTTTCACGAGAAGAAATTAGTTGGTGTCCAAAATTGTAACAAAACTGGTCTATGTTTTTCTTAACACTAATCATTTTGTTCCATTTTGCATTTGAATTGCGAAGAGCTACACGGTCTCCTTTTTTGCCATTCATCTCATAAACAATGTTTATCTGACAATCATCGCCACAAGAAGAGGCTACTTTTTCTTTGAAATAAGCAGCTAAGAAAAGGTCATCTCCCATATCTCTAGTTTTCAAGAAATGCTTAGGATCTTCTGTTGGCTTATCTCTTACACCACGCTGAAAATAGCCATAGCTATCTACAAAAACTACATCTCCTACGTGATTTTTATAGGCTTTATATTCCATTAATTGACCTTTAATTTTCTCGTCTTGCTTTTCTTGTCCTGCACCCATCATTTGGTCAAATTTGGCAGCAGCCGTTTCAAGGTCATAGACTTCTAATTTGGCTGGGTCTTTTGCAAATACATCAGATATTTCTTCTGTTCCACGTACAAAAGGAGGAGCTAATTCATCACTTTGAGCAACTATAAAAACACCCTCTTCTACTTCAATGAGCCAAATAGCTTCGTTTCCAGTAGTGTAATCAAATACACGTTTTCCTAATTTCTTAGTGTCTTTTTCGTGTAATTGGAAGGATAGGTATTGTCCCTCTTTATTAATATAAACTTTAAGTTTGTTTACAAACTTATCGCCATCTCTACCTACAAAATCAAATTTGAGTGTTTTTTGTATTCTTGTTCCTCCCATTTGATTTTGATAAGGGACGCCATCTAATGCTGCATACGTTCCAGAAGTTCCAGAATCATCTTTAAAATCTTCTGCGTAAGGGTCGCCTTCTTTCATAGGCTTATTTTCTTGCTTTTCAGCAGCATTAGCAATTTTCTTTTCTAGTTTTGCTTTGAGTTTTTTGCCAAACTGTGCGTTGGCATCGTTGGCTACGCCTGTAACACAAAAGAGTGCAGTCGCTAGGGTAGCAGTTTTTACTAAATTAAGTAAATTCATAATAGTAGTATTAAAATTAAATGATTAAAATATGTAGTAGATTGTTAAAAGAGAATTGAGTTTTTTTATGGCTTTTTTTATTTATCAGATTAGTTTTTATGTATAAGGATTGATGTAATTAATTGAATTTCTAATTACTATTTTACCAATCAAAACTTACCGAACCTGTGCTTTTTCTTGTAGAACCCGAAGAACCACTTTTTCCGTCGTAGAGTCTGTAATCTTGATGTTTTCCTCCGTTTCCACCGTCGTTATTGACAGTGTAAGTGAAAGTAGATACACTTGGGTCTTGAATGATAGTAATGTTTCCACCATCGCCACCGTCTCCACCACGAGTATCGTCCATTCCGAAACTTCCGTTTCCTCCGTGAGAATAGATATTTAATGTAGCTGTTTTCGCCATTTTTAGTCGGTGAAGGGTTTTTCCAGAGCCATCACGAACCTCTACTTTATTGATAGTCTTTCCGTCTTTGGTTGTATAGGCTTTCACAAGTATCTTTCAAATTTTTTCCATTTTCGCCTCTATAACCAGGAGAAATTTGATTGCGAACCACACCACCTGTTTTTCCACTATATCCCAAATCTATCGGAGCAGTAAAAGGAATTGCCATGTCTGCTGTTGCTTTCAGAGAAGGAATATGTACAGATTGTACTGTAACAATAACTTTATCGTTGGCTATTTTGCTTGCATCTTTCGAAACGGTAACTTGTTCTTCTCCAAAATCAGCTCCTTTTACAGTTATTTTGAAGTCGTCCCAAGCTGTTTTTCCTCCCAAATTTTCTGTTTTGAGATAAGTTCCGTCTGCTAGTTTGGCTTCTATTCCGTAAGGTATTTTGGTAAAATGACCTAAAGGACTTGGTGTTTCTAGCCATTTTATGGCAATGCTTTTTACATTTTTCCCTTTCAAAGAATTGGCTAATTTTTCGGCTGCTGCTGCTTTTTCTTTATTGGCTGCTAACTCTTTTCTGTCGCCAGATTGTGCTGCAACTGTTTTTGTGATATAGCTTTCTATTTTATCGGTGTGTTTTTCGTGGTCTTTTTCTACACTTCCTTTTTCTGTTAGAATATACTTTATGGTTGCTTTGCTTCTGCTCCAAGTGATATAGTAGAAATTTCCATCTACGAATACAACTCTATATTTTTTGTCTTTAAAATAGGCTGGGTAAGAAGCCAAATCGGGTTCGTAAGGCTCTTCTATAACTCCTGCTCTATTAATAATTAGTTTTGAAATTGCATCTCCATTTTTTTCTAATTTAATAGGCCAAGGCTTTTTTACTTTCTCAAATTTTGAGTCTGTAGCCTTAAATACATTTAGTGAAGTAGCTGAAAAATCTTTTAATAATTCGTTTTGGCTTTGTTGAGCGAGTAGTTTGCTAGAGATAAAGAATAAAGTTATTCCAATAATGAAGATAATCTTTACAATACTAAGTTTAGAAGGATTCATCATAATAAAGTTAAAGTAAGAGTTCGTAGTAGTTTATTTTGTTTTTCCGTTTGATTATGTTTCAAAAGTAAGGGTTTGCTTTGTTGACTACACGTAGTTGTTAGATAGTCGTTTAGTTGTTTTGGCTAACTATCTTGATACAAACTTAATGGACTTCTACTACTCTATTTTAAGGTTTGGATAAACGTATGAGAAACATGTATAAACGTAGCTTCTTTCTGTAAGAAGTAAAATAAGTGAAGGAGGTACGTTGTTGAGGAGGAGGAGATTTTCGGTTGATTTTTCTACAAAAATGATATTTGTGTAGAGAAAACAGGATACTCGTGTAGGGACAATGCATGCATTGTCCCTGCTAGAATGAAGATATTTGTTCTTCTGAATGAAAACCTTCTACCACTAAGGGACAATGCATGCATTGTCCCTACTAGAATGAAAATAGAAGAAAATTTTGTCCTACAAATGATTTGCTAAAGTCCTGATTACACTACTTTTTTCTTAATTTTTCTAATAACAAATCTTTTCTACGGACAGCAACAGGCAAAGTACTGCCGTCTTTCATGTTGATTATACCTCCATCTCTTTTATCTAAAAAATCAAAAAAGTCAAGATTAATGAGATGAGAGCGATGAACTCTATAAAAAATGCTAGTTGGAAGTATTTGTTCAAACGTTTTTATAGGTTGAGAAATAGTGATACTTCTAGTTTTGGTAAGATAAAAAGTGGTATAGTTTCCACTAGATTCACAATGAATTATTTCATCTACCGAAACTAAATATATTTTTTCGGCATCTGAAAGAACAATTTTTTGATTATTTTGTAGGTCTGAATTATTTTGTTCTACCTCGTTTAGATTCTGTTTGAGAACTTCTAATTTTTTGTTAGTGAAATTTTGAAGGATTTGTTTGTTTTCTATTTCTTTTACAGCTTTCAAAAGTGCTTCCCTCAATGTTTCTGGATCAATAGGTTTTAATAGATAATCTAAGGCACTATATTTTATGGCACGTAGCGCATAGTGGTCGTGTGCTGTAATGAAGATAACATTACCTTCAAAAACTCCATTCTTACTTTTTTCACTTAACCTTTGCAGAATATCAAAACCTTTTCCATCTGGAAGCTCTACATCTAAGATTAATAATTCAGGTTGTTGTGCATTTAAAGACAATAGAGTTTCTTCTACATTTGTAGCTGTTCCTATAACTTTGTATTCGTTTGATAATGTAGGAATTATTTGCATCAAAAACTTACGAATACTTGGGTTATCATCTACTATAAAAATATTCATTTTTTTTAATTAGGTGGGGACTTTAAATTTTAATTGTGAAAACAACTTCTGTCCCTAAAGAGTTTTGAATATCATCTTTATGGTCTATTATTTCATAATCAAAGGCATCTTTCATTAGCTTTTTTCGGTCTTTAGTAATTTCTAAAGCTCTTGAAATATGTTGTTTTTTGCGCTCTTGGTTTCGTCCTGCTCCATTATCTTTGATAGAAATTTGTAATGTGTTTTGATTTATCTCAATAAAATATATTTCTAGTTTTTTTGCTTCTTTATTTGATTTTCTAAGTCCGTGTTCAATGGCATTTTCAACAAAAGGTTGAAGAAGCATAGCAGGAATAAAAATATCTTCTATTTCCATATCTTCTGGATTTAACTCAATAGTATAATCAAAATTCAGACTTATTTTTTCCAAATCAAGATAGGTTTGAATGAATTTTATTTCCTCTTCTAAAGAAATTTTCTCTTTGTTAGAACCTTCTAAAACCTGCCTCATCAGATAAGAAAAACCAATAATATATTTTCCTGCTGACTCGGTTTTCTTTTCATAAACAAGCATTTGAATAGCCGACAAAACATTAAAGAAAAAATGAGGATTTATTTGCGCTCTTCTCCAACGCAGTTTTGCTTGTTCTTTTTCGAAGGTATCAATTATGTTTTTCTGTCTAAAAAATATCCAAATAGAGATAAGAATAACAAAACCTAAAATAACAGATCCAAGAGTAAGGTAATAAGAGTTTTTGAGTTCTAAGTCTTTTATTGTGGCTTCTTGGTTGAGTTTTTCTATTTGTTGTTCTTTTTTCTCAGTTTCGTATTTGGTTTGGAGTTCGTAGGTTTTATCTAGTGCTTCTTTAGTATCAATTTTTTTAGACAAGTTAATTGCTTTTTCTAAATAAAATTTTGCACTATCGGGTTGGTTGAGGTAAGAATATGTAGTGCTTAACAGATAGTAATTATTTTTATGGTATGTTGTGTGATGTTCTTCTTCTATTTCAGTATTCAGATAGGCAATTGATTTATGAATGTTTTGTTTTGCTTCCTGATATAATTCGTTTAATATCAATATTTTAGAATAATTGTACAAAACTTCAGATTTGTATCTAGAATCATTTACTTGGTCTGACATACCTACAACCCTTTCTATGCTTTGAAGAGCTTTCTTTGCTTCTTTATTTTCATAGTAATAGCTAGATAGTTGAGTCAATGTACGGTTCAATCCCATACCAAAATTAATTTTTTCAGATAACTCAACTGCTTCTTTTGAGTAGTAAATAGCTGAATCAATTTCGTTATCATTAAAAAAATCTTCACTTAGATTGTAGCATACCTTTACTTGTTGTAGAGTATCTTTGGTCTTCTTTACTAGATAATATGCTTTTCTATTATAGAGTTTTGCTGTTTTGATGTCATTAGCAGTAGAATAAACATTGGCAAGACTGCTATAGGACTTTAAAAGTTCTGCTTCAGCGTTCAATTCTTCTGCTATCTTTGTAGATTGGATATAGAAAAAAGTAGCACTATCATAAGAACCTTTATAAAGGTAACTAGTAGCTAAATATCAATATACCTGAAGTATATTGAAAGAGTCTTTTGCTGGTTCAAGATAAGATAAAGCCTTATTTGACCAAAAAACTGTGCTATCATGCTTCTTGACAATATCAAGATACTTTAATGTTTGTATCATTGCAGCCTTGCCTTTCATCTTGCTACCATCTGTTTTTTCTGACAGGTTCAAAATTTGATCTGCTGTTTTGCTTGCTTCTTTTGGAAAAGCATAATATTGAGCATCAAATACCTTCTCTAAAATTTCTATTTTTTCTATTCCTTTTTTCTTGTTGGATAAATTTATCAAAGAATCAATTAGCATTTGTTTAGCGTTACTTGAAGAAGATTGCGCCTTCAAATCAAGTATAAAAACAAAAGAAATACATTGAATAAATAGAAATAGAGGTATACGAAAAAGCATAGAAGTAATAGTATATTTAGGGAGTTTTGAGGACAAATATATACTTTTCTTTTCAAAATTCTATACCCATCACAAAAAACCCTTACTGAAAATCAGAAAGGGTTTAGTATATCGCTACTACTACGTGTGCGAATTATCTTTAACTATTTTTGATTATTGTACTTCTATCGTTTTTCCACAGCCTTGTCCTTTTCCTACAATTAGACTTCCTCCACTTCTACAACCAGAACCCTTATCAACACCGTAAGAAACGTCGTTATCACATTGAAAAGTAGTAGAACTTCCTGCACTTAATGATTTTGTGCCTGATGAAGTAGAAAGACAAATACTATTTTTACCTACATTTTTTATTGTAACTACTTTTGTGCTTTCATCAACAGCAAAGTCTTTTTTCACTCTAGCAGCTACAGCTTGTCCTTCTTCAGAATTCCAATATTCATTGTTTGCTCCTTTGATTGCTTTCATAATCTCATTGTAAAGAGTATTTAGTTTTTTCTTCCCTGCTTTATGTTTAGCGATATGTTTTTGTTGTTCTGAATGTGCAGCGTCCAAATACTCTTGTAAGACTTTATCAGGGTCTAATGCAGCCATTTTTTTAGGAGTTTTTAATAGAGTCTTTACCATTTTGAATCCTTTAGGAGCTTCTCCGTATTCTGCCACAGCTTTGAGGTTATAATCGTCTTTATTTTTCCAACCTTTGATAATATAAATACGACCCTCTAAAAATACAACTCTTTTGTCTGCTACTCTTTTACCAGAAAGGTAGCTATCTGAATAAAAACTTGGCCAAATCCAATCTCTTTCTGCATCTTTGGATTGCCTTCGTACCCTGTATTTACATAAGTAGCAGGAAAACCCAAATTACCAGCTAAATACATACCAGTATATTTTGATTTACTTTCTGTCCAATTCTCTTCAATCATCACTTCATAATGTTCATTTGGAAAATTCTTATCAGATGCTAACTCTATTACAGCTATATGATAGTCAGAAAATCCACCCATATAGCTACCATCATCTTTCTTATGGGTTAAATAAACGGTGTATTCTCCTTTCTGTATGTTTTTGAGTTCTTCGTTTTGACTTTTTACTTCTTTGATGTCTTTAGTTGTAAAAGAAAAAAGAAGTAAAGTAATAATTGTACAAACTGATGCAAATAAATATTTCATTTTTATAGTAATTAATGAGTAATAAAATTTTAAATTAATTAAATGTGATTGCTAATTTGATTTGTCCTACTGAAAAGAGTAGTTCAATTTTTGTGGCTACACGTAGTTTTGTGTTTGATTATGTTTCAAGAGTAGAGGTTTGCAATGGAAGTACCATGTTAGAGTTTATGAATGGTAGGTTTCATTCCACGAATGGTAGATTTTGGTTTACTTAGTATTGTATAAACCAACAATCAGTAGGGATTTTATATTTTGTTTTCATCAAAAAAGAGTATATTTATAAAAGCTACTACTCTGTAAATCTAATTTGATGTGTGAATATTATTTATTCTTTTTATGTCTATTTATCGCTATCAATTATGTACAGACTTATTTATAAATTTATTTTGAGCTGTTTACTTTCACTAAAAAAATGGAAAACTCTCTTTTTCTGGGTTTACTTTATTTTACTTTCTAATTTTTTCTCTTCTTGTGATTCTTTTTTGGAGTGTAATCAAAATAAAAGTAAAGACGCAGAGGACTGGACACCTCTAAAAAATGAAAAAATCAAATTCTTACCCACACTAGGACGTAATTTGATAGAGTTTGAATTAAAAGAAATTACCATTGACGGAAACAAACAGGATTGTAATGGAAATTATACAGCTCGTTTTATTTTTTTACAAGATTCCTTGAATAATCTTTATATCAGAAGTTTTTCCTATTATTTGATTGCAACAGACAAAGAAGCCATTTTTTCGTATCATTTTTTACCTTCTACGCCTTTACAAACAGGTGTTCCGAATCCAAAAATACAGGAAATAGGTTGTATTTCGCTTACAAATAATCTTCCTTGTACTTCGCAGAATAATCAACAGAATGCACAAGGAAATTTTGTAGGAGCAATAAATATAAATGGAATTTTGCATCAAAACGTTATAGAATTGAAAGTAAGAGAGATAATTTCTTCTAATAAATCAGTTAAATCTATTTTAGTAAATCAAAAAGGAATTTTGAGAATAGAGTTTCAAAATGATGAGATTTGGAATAGAATATTTTAAAATTGGAACAAAAAAGCATAAAGAAACCCAACCTAAATAGTAGATTGGGTTTCTTTGATGTTCTAATAAAGGCTTACAATTACCGAAATACCTTTATGGATTACATATAATCCGAAAGACGAACTGTATTTCCACACATGCTGCTTTCTATTTCGAAAAGGAATTTGTCTTTTGTTCCACTAGAAGCCGTATGTACTTTTTTACCTGTGTTGCAGCTTACACTTGTAGAACTTCCATTATTAAGAGTAACAATTCCAGAACCTGTATGGATTTGTAATTTACTTCCTGTATCGTTCAAGATTTTTAAAGATGCTTTTGGTGCAGAGATTTCAGAAGCTGTTTCTAAGTTTGTAGTTGTTGGTGCTACAAAGCTCATCAGAGATACAGATGCAGCGATAGATAATGACAAAAATAATGTTTTCATAATGTTGATGAGGGTTGATAAACTTAAAATAAGTTTGTGATAAATTTGATTTAATTTTTAGAAAGCAATAGGTAAATGGCTTTTCTTTTTTATATTACTCTTCAAATTTACCTTATTTGAACTTATATTTTACGCTTTTTTCATAAACGGTAGGTTTGACTTCACGAACGGTAGGATTTTTTTTAAATAATCTAAGATATAATATATTTGTAATACATTCTCAAGAAGACGTTGGTTAAAAAATACACTACAAAAATATTCAAACTACTACATTAATTATGTCTATAATCAAAACAGCATTCTTGTTTTTAATTTCATGTTTTTCCTTTACCATTGGATATTGTCAGTCTAACCAAGTTATAGATTCATTAAGTAATTTATCACAAAACAAAAAAGGAATAGAAAAAGTAATTATTTGGCTCTTCCGACTTTCTAGCGATTTTCGTATTCTAAAAACTAACTTCTATTTTAATTTGGTCTGTACCGAAGGTCTGACCAAGTTAAAATACGCATTTGCAATTCGTAAAGGCTTATTTTGTTCAAGTCAGACCTTCGGTACAGACTGAACAAAATACAAAATATATTTTTTCGCTAGAAAGTCGGAAGAACCAGTTATTTTAGAAAAACTATTTGATGTACAACTCCATAACTTTCCAAAAGAAGCTGAAAAGACAGCTAATCAGGTTTTGGACTTATCAAAAAAAACAGAGGACAAGAATATAAAGATCAAGGCAGCTAAAATACAAATAATAAAATATTTAGATGTTGTTAAAAATTATGACAGTACTATTATTTGGTCACAAAAAGCTCTGTCTTATCCAGAGATAGCAAAAGATTCTTTAAGTCTTATACAAGTATATCAATATTTAGCAATTAGCTATTACTATAAAGATTATTTTGATAGTGCTACCTATTTTTATATCAAATCAACAGAGATAGCTGAGGTATCGAATGATGAACAGGAACTCATAAAATCGTATGGTAGTCTTGCTAATGTATATAGCTTATCTCAAGATTTTAAAACAGCTCAAATATATAGAAAAAAGGCTTATTTACTTGCTCAAAAGAATAACAATATCAATCAACAGATAAAAATTTCTTTCAATATAAGTGCTTCGTATATAAATCAAGATGAGTTAGATTCTGCAATTGTTTATGCAAAAGAAGCTGTTTTTTTATCAGAAAAAGCTAATTTTGGTATTGGATTATACCGTTCTTTGACAAAATTATCAGAGTGTTATTATAAGAAAGGAGAAAATGAAAAAGCTCTTCAAACCATCGAAAAAGCAATAGGAATGCCTGAGAAAGAAAAAGATCCTAGATATAAAAAGTATGTATTGTTTAGATATTCTAATGCATTAGAAGGAAATAAATTTTATAAGAAAGCAAAAGAGAATATTTATAAAACGCTAACCTTGTACAATGAAAAAACAGATAACATATCTGATAAAACAAACATACAGGACAACTATTATTCGCTTAGTAGAGTTTATACTTACCTTTATGAACCTGACAGTTCAGTTTTTTATCTAAAAAAAGCAATTGATTTATCTGGAGAAATTACTATTGTTAAAGTATTAGCAAATACTTCTGACCTTCAAACTAAATATGAAACCGAAAAAAAAGAACAACAAATAAAGGATTTAGAACAGCAAAAAAGAATCAATAAATTAGAAAGTTAAAAAGAAGTAGCTTCACTTCAAGCACAGCGTTCTATTTTGGCTTTGGTTTTACTTGCTCCTATTTCGCTTCTTGATTGGTGGAGGTTGGTATGTCAATCGTCGTCGCCTGCATTTACAATTAGAAGCCGAACAGAAAGAAAGAGCCAAACAAATGAGCGAGTTAAAAGCTATTCGTTCTCAAATGAATCCTCATTTTATTTTTCAGGGTTTTCTTATAAAAAAATAAAAGAGCAAAAAAGTTTTAATTTTGTATTACCAAGTACCAAATTAATCCTAATTTACTCTTCTATGTACAAAGAAACTAGTTTTTATTTTAAATTACAAAATTTAGCAGGTTTAGATTTACGAGATAACCGAGGCAAAACTCATGACTTAGCGTTTGTTTTAGTTGGTTTGAGTATAGCTCTTTTAAGAAAACGTGATGGAAATTTATCAAGTCTTCATCGTAGTATGAAAAATAAACATCAAGAATTATGTACTTTTTTAGGATTATGTGATTCTACTGAAGTTATATCTCGGTCTTATCTTCCAGTTTGTCTAAAAAAGGTTTCCCTTCCTCATTTTGAACTATTATTATTTGAAAAATATGGAATAGAGTTAAATGATGCACAAAAAAGGTGGTTTGCAGGGGATGGTAAAGAGTTACGTGGAAGTATAGAAAAAGGTAAAAAACGAGGAGAAGCTATAGTACAATTAGTAGATAAGAGAGCAGACAAGTTTTAGGACAATGGTATTACAATGGAGACAAAGAAAGTGAAAAACCTTGTCTTCGTAATTTATTAACAACTAGTCTAGCTAGTGGACAAAAAATTAGTTTAGATGCACTTCATTTATGTCCAGCTACTTGTAAGTTGATTCACCAAGCAGGAGGTACTTTTTTGATTGGTTTAAAGAACAATCAAGCAATATTATTAGAAGATATGAAGTTTTATATCCAAACTGCAAAACCAATTTTTCAAAGTGAAGAGTGGGAAAAAGGACATGGAAGAATTGAATATAGAAAGTACGAACTATATGATATCAGTCATCAATATTTTGACTCACGATGGGAAAAAGTAGGCTTTTGTTCTTTAGTTAAAGTAGAAAGAAAACGCATAAACACTAAAACACAAGAAGAAAATAAAGAAATCTCATTTTATATTTCTAATAAAAATGCAAAAATTGGAGAAGAACTTTTTAAAGCTATCTTTATCTTTAATGCACTCAATTCTATTCAAGATTTTATTATGCTTTCTGAAAAGGAAAATGCACAGCATTATTTAGGAAAATTTGCAACACTAATGCGTGGTTTTTTGGATTCTTCTTCCAAAGCAACAATTAGTTTAGAGAAAGAATTACCTTTATTAAAATCTTATATTGAACTAGAAGGATTGCGATTAGGAGAAGAATTTAGCTATGAAATTATATTTGATGAAAAAATAGATGAAGAAGAAGTAGAAGAGATAGAAATTCCTCCACTTCTTATTCAACCCTATTTAGAAAATGCTTTCAAACACGGACTTTTACACAAAGCAGGAGAGAAAAAACTGACTTTAGAGTTTAGTAAAATAGAAAGAACTAATGATGAGTTTTCTTCGATTAATTATTACAGATAACGGAGTAGGAAGACAAAAATCTGCCGAAATAAATGAACGAAAAGCCAAAACGCATAATTCTACCCATACTTCTTTTGCTACTGGAGCGACAAACGAACGTCTGGAACTTCTCAAAAATCAGTCGCTTTCAAATAAGAATATTGAAGTAGAAATAAATGATTTGAAAGATGAACACGGAAATGCAACAGGAACAGAAATTATAATTATGATTCCAATAGATAATCACTAGAAAAAGTAAAGAAACAAATTACTCTAATGGCAAACCAAAAATAAAATGTCTTTAACTGGTAACTACTTACTGTAACTGGCAACTGATAGTATGAAAGCCATAATTATAGACGACGAATTACGAGCAAGAAGAATCTTAAAAACACTTTTGACAGAACATTGTCCACAAATAAATATTGTTGGAGAAGCTCAAAATGTTCCTGATGCTGTGCAGCTTATCCATAGAGAAAACCCTGATATTGTTTTTTCGGATATCGAAATGCCAGAATATTCAGGCTTTGAGTTATTGAAATTCATTACAAATATTGATTTTGCACTTATCTTTGTTACGGCTTATCAAGAGTATGCCATTCGTGCTTTTGAGGTTTCGGCAGTAGATTATCTCTTGAAACCCTTAGATATAGAACTCCTCAAAAAAGCTGTTGAAAAGGTAGAAAAGCGTTTTGAAGCAACAGGAAATGCGCAAAATAATCAGAAAATGGAAACGTTGCGAGAAAATCTTAAAGGCGAATACATCACTCGTTTTGCTCTTCCGATGGCTGACGGACTTATGTTTGTAGAAGCCGATGATATTATGTATTTGATCGCAGAAGGCTCTTATACAGAAATTGTTTTTTCGGATAAGAAGCGTGTTCTGATTACCAAAAAAATAAAATATTTTGAAGAAAATCTAATTAACCCTTGTTTTTTTCGCTCTCATCGTTCGTACATTGTCAATCTGAATAAAATCAGTCAGTATATCCGAACAGGAAATTATATTGTGATGGATGACGGTTTTAAAGCCAGTCTAGCAAGAGATAGAAAAGAAGATTTTTTAAAGATTTATCAAGGGTAAAATAAGTTAGAAGTCAGATTTTAGAATTGAAATTCAGTTTAGCTAATTTTCATTTCTCTTTATTCTCTTTTTACTCTGTGGTTCAAAATGTATTTGTATTTAATAAAATAATTCTCTCAAAATAAATATGCCAAAAACATTTTTAGAAAATACTACGCTCATTCAGTATAATGAAACTGACTATCAAACAAGTAGTTATGATAAACTAGAAGAAATTGTCGTAACTCAAAAAGATGGTCTTATACGTTGGATAAATACGTATGGGATGGAGTACGAAGACCAATTAAAAGCTGTAATTAATCAAAATAAACTAGATGATTTTTTATTGAAATTAATCAAAGATGATGAGCAATCTAATAAAGTAATTGAATTAGACGAATTGCTTTTTGTTTCGATTAGAGTTTTGATAACTGAAAATGATTTTTTAGACTCCGAACAAATGTTTTTTATTGTTTCTTCGGATTTTGTTTGGAGTATTCAAGAAAAAAAAGGCGATTATTTTGGTTGGATTAGGGAGCGAATTAGAGATAATAGAGGAATTATAAGAAAAAAGAAAGCTGATTATTTATTGTTTTTCTTGATTGAATCTATTATCGATAATTATGAAAATACCTATCAAAATTATGTAAAAACGTATTCGGAAATGTTGGATACAACCAAAGTAAAACCAACGCCAGAGTTTACAAGTTTGATAGAAAAAGAACGCCGAAACTTGCTTACCTTCAAAAAAGCAGCAAATAGTCTTCGTTCTATGCTTATTCGTTTGGAAAAAGTAAAATATAAAGGCATAAAATCAAGTTATTTTTCAGAGTTAAAAGAACAAATAAATGATTTTATTACAGACATTGATTTCGAACTTCAAACGCTTGAAAGTAGTCTCAACTTAGTTTTTAGTATTCAAGGACATCGCCTTAATGAAGTAATGAAGACGCTTACTATTTTTTCGGTTATCTTTATTCCTCTTACTTTTTTGGCAGGAATCTATGGAATGAACTTTGAAAATATTCCTGAACTTAGGACAGAGAATGGTTATTTTATTTTGTTGGGAGTTATGCTTCTAACTACTTTAGTAATTGCATATTATTTCAAACGGAAAAATTGGTTTTGAATTATAGAAATAAAAAAACTACCACAAAAGGTAGTTTTTTGTTTTTATATTAAACGTTATAACGGTTGTTTGTGGGCTTAATAATCAATAAATTATAAACAAAACAGTCTTATTTTTCCATAGCGATAGGTTTGCAAATCTATCGCTATGGAAAAATGAACCGTAATACAGCTTATATTATGTTAAATCCTATTTCATTTAGCCTTGCACTTTTTTGCTGCTAAGGACTAAACTACTCTACTTATTTTTTGATCAACTTTATTCTCTTAGCTAAGGTAGTTGTTTTAGATTGTATTTCTATAATATAGAATCCACTAGCCATTTTTTCTAAAGACAAACGTGCTTTTGACGCTTCTCTTACTGCTTGAAACTCTTCACTCAAAACAACTCTACCATTACTATCGATAATGCGAATATCAAATACTTCTCCTACATAGTTTCTGAAATTTATGTTTACATAAGATTGAGCAGGATTTGGAAGTACATTAATATTTGCATTGATTGATAATTCATAGTTAATAAATACCGTATTTGTGTACTTGTAGGTGTTATCTGTATTGACTTGCTTCAAACGATAATAATTCTGACCAGTAGCTGGCTCTGCATCTACAAAATTATAGTTCATAGTTTGGTTAGTAGTTCCATTTGTAGCTTTTGTTCGTACAGTCCCAATAGTTTGAAAATCTTGTCCACTATTACTACGCTCTACTTCAAAATGGCTATTTCCTATTTCCTTAGCCGTAGCCCAATTAATATCAACTCTATTATCCTCCAAACGAGCATTGAAAGCAATTAGCTCAACAGGAAGAAGAATATTATTATCCGTATCAAGATAATCTGGAATGTTATTATTATTTGTATCAGGAGGACCAGAAACACTTCCATAAGTAGCTCCTCCATTATTAGGGTCATACAAATCAATAATACCATCTTGGTCAGTATCTTGATAGAAAGCATTATCAGGGTCTAAGAAATTAGGAGTTCCGTCATTATCACTATCGTCAAGCCAATCTGGAATGTTGTTGCCATTACCGTCTGTAAGTGGGTAGTGAGTTGGACTACCTGTATAGGTATTAGCTCTTGCTATAAGGTCGTTATAAGCTTCTCCGTCCTCATTATCATTGAAGCCTTCTATCCAGTCAGGGAAACCATCTTCTTCAGCATCCAAATCAAGATAATCAAAACCTGCTGCTCCATCTGTATTTGGTACAGATACTGGCGTGGTTTCTAACGCATCGCTTAGTCCATTATTATTAGCATCAACAAATCCATCTGTGAGATTGTTGAAGTTGGTATCATTTCCACCACCTTCTACAACATCGGGAATACCATCGCTATCACTATCTAGGTCTAGATAATCTACAATGTTATCTCCATCTCTATCTTGAGTAGTGAATGGAGTTCCACCGTTTCCAGCATCTACTAAATTGACTAGACCATCTCCATCGGTATCAACTCCTACTATTCTTCCAGTAGAAGGATTATAACCAGCAGGAGGAACTCCAGCATTTGCTTCTCTAGCATCAGGAATACCGTCGTTATCACTATCTAAATCTGTAGAATTAGGAATACCATCTCCATCTTTATCTCCATTAATTAAAACAGAAGTTCCTCCTGCTACTGCTGGTGTGTTATCCACACTACTCATAAGACCATCGCCATCAGGGTCTGCGAGTGGAAATCTACCTGTACTAACATCAAAACCTATAGGAACGATACCATTATTTGCTTCTACTGCATCAGGAATACCGTCATTATCAGCATCTATATCAAGAAAATCTGGAACGCCATCTAAATCTGAATCATACACATCGTTTACGCCATCGCTATTTGTATCTACAAACAATGGAAAGCCAATTGTTGCATCACTATTATCACGATAATTTGGAATTCCATCTGCATCTGAATCTTTACTAGGGTTGAAACCTGTTCTTCCGTCTTCATTAGAGTCTAGAATGCCGTCATTATCGCTATCCAAATCAGTTTCATCGGCAACACCATCGCCATCTGTATCTCCTTTGAAGAGATAATTTGGAGTAGATGTGCGCTGTTTGTCCTTGTGTAAAATCGTCTGACCAATTGCCGTTAGTATTAATGTCCTCTGCAGAAGTAAGTATGCCGTCGTTATCGTCGTCGGTATCTCTCCAATCTGGATTATCGGCATTATCTGTATTTTGGCGTGGAGCATTTGAGCCTGTTTCGTTATTAACAGTTCCTTTGCCATTAACCGTATCAAAAATATCTAAAAGACCATCATTATCGCTATCTGTTGTAGCTGTTGCGTCTTCGGTAAATCCTGTTGTAAATGGATTTGCTGTAGTTGGCAAACTTGCTGCATAATTATTGTTGGTGTCCCAATCTGCTTGACCATTTGAGTTACTATCGTGTCCTTCAATGAGGTCAAGTACACCGTCGTTATCACTATCATTATCGATATAGTCTGGCGTATCTGTACCGTCTGTATTTTCAGGAGTAATTATTGTTCCTCCGTTGTTTGGGTCGTAAGCATCATCTAGACCGTCGCCATCTGTATCGTTTCCACTTGGTGCAATATAGCCTGTAGAAGGTTGTGATTCACGGTTATCAACAATACCGTCATTATCAGCATCAATATCTAAAAAATCATTTCTTCCATCATTATCTGTATTCGGATTAGGTAAATTAGAAGTTACACCATTGTCCACGCTATTCATTAGTCCATCACTATCTGCATCTGCAAGTGTAAATCTACCTGTACCGACATCAAATCCTGCTGGAATAGTACCTCCATTAGCTTCAATAGCATCTAAAATGCCATCGTTATCACTATCAAGGTCTAAGAAGTCTGGAATACCGTCTTTATCATTGTCAAACCTATCATCTATACCATCGCTATTAGAATCTACAAAACCTGCTAAGCCTGCATCTTCGTAATTAGGTATTCCATCGCCATCTGCATCTTGACTTGGGTCAATTCCTGTTCCACCGTCTTCATCGGTATCTAAAATACCGTCATTATCACTATCCAAATCAGTTATATCTCGGTATGCCATCAAGGTCGCTATCACCTCTAAAAAGATAATCAGGAATAGTACCTCCTCCTTGTGTAAAGTCGTCTGACCAGTCGTTATTACCATTATCATCTTCTCCAGCAGTGGGTATGCCGTCGTTATCGTCGTCGGTATCTCTCCAATCTGGATTATCAGCATTATCTGTATTTTGTCTTGCAGCATTAGAACCTATTGCGTTTGCAGAACCTGTACTAAGTATTTGTGTATCAAATATATCCCAAAGTCCATCTAAATCTGCATCTATGTTGTACCCTGTTTGGTCAGTAATATCATTATCTCCGTCGGTATCCCAATCAGCAAACCCGTTACTATTGGCATCGTGTCCTTCGATAAGGTCTATTACCCCATCGTTGTCAGAATCGTTATCTCTGTAATCTGGATTATCTGCTCCATCTGTATTTACAGGAGTAATAAATGTTCCTCCATTGTTTGGATCGTAAGCATCATCTAATCCATCATTGTCCGTATCTGCATTAGCAGGGGAAATATAGCCTGTAGAAGACTGACCTTCATAGTTATCTGTAATGCCGTCATTATCTGAATCAATATCCAAATGATCTGGATAAGTATCGCCATCACTATTAATAGGAGTTACTGCAGTTGTTTCAATTCCATCGGCAATTCCGTTTTGGTTAGTATCTACAAACCCTCCAATCTGACCATTAGCAGGATTACTTACACTTCCACTTTCTACGGTGTCCGTAATTCCATCATTATCACTATCTAAATCCCTGAAGTTTGGATTTCCATCAATATCACTATCAGGTATAGAAAGTGGTGCAGCTTCTGTATTGTCATCAAGTCCGTTTTGGTCTAAATCAGTAAAAGTATCTAACCTGCCGTCATTATTGGTATCTGTTCCACCAGCTTCGATAATATCTAGCAATCCATCGTTATCACTATCTAAATCAAGATAATCTTGCAACGTATCACCGTCAGTATTAGGTACAGATAATGGTGTTCCTCCTCGGCTTGGCTGAACATTGTCGCTGAGTCCGTTACGGTCTGCATCTACAAATCCATCAATAATTCCGTCGCCATTGGTATCGCTTCCACCTCCTTCTAAGGCATCTGTAATTCCATCGTTGTCGCTATCTTTGTCTAAATAATTTACTCTTCCGTCGCCATCAGTATCTGCAATAGTCAATGCAGTTCCTCCATTGTTTGCATCTACAGTATCTGATATTCCATCGCCATCTGTATCTACAAATCCATCTACAAAACCATCGCCATTAGCATCAGTTCCACCAGCTTCTTTTACGTCTGGAATTCCGTCGTTATCGCTATCTAAATCAAAAGCATTAGGTAATCCATCGCCATCGCTATCTGCATTAGCCAATACAGAAGGACCTCCACTTACTGCTGGTGTGTTATCGGTATTATCCAAAAGACCATCGCCATCGCCATCTGTTCCTACAAATCTTCCTTGATTTACATCAAAACCTGTAGGAATTATTCCGTCGTTTGCTTCTATCGCATCTGGAATTCCGTCGTTATCGCTATCTAAGTCAAGGTAATTTGGAAGACCGTCTAAGTCGGTATCATAGACATCGTTTATACCATCGTTATTGCTATCTACAAATGCAGGAAAGCCAGTAGTAACATCGTTATTATCAGCAAAATTAGGAATTCCATCTCCATCGGCATCTGCTTTAGGGTCAAAACCTGTACCTCCAGCTTCGTCTGTATCTAAAATACCGTCGTTGTCATTGTCTAAATCTAAGGCATCTGCTACACCATCGCCATCACTATCTCCTCTGAAAAGATAATTAGGTCTAGTAGTTCCAGTCTGTCCTTGGTTAAAGTCATTAGACCAGTTACCGTCTCCACTAGCTGTTCCTATTCCATTATCTTCGTCTATAGTTAGGAGAGCATCATTATCATCATTAGTATCTCGCCAATCGGGTTGATCTACAAAATCCGTATTTTGTCTTGGAGCATTTGAGCCTGTTTCATTATTAGCAAGTCCTTTTCCGTTTACGTTATCAAAAATATCAAGAAGACCGTCGTTATCGCTATCTGTTGTAGCTGCTGCGTCTTCGGTAAATCCTGTTGTAAATGGATTGGCTGCAGTTGGCGAACTTGCTGCATAATTGTTGTTTGTATCCCAATCTGCCTGACCATTGGAGTTACTATCGTGTCCTTCAATTAGATCAACTACACCGTCGTTATCGCTATCATTGTCGATGTAATCTGGTGTATCTGTGCCGTCTGTATTTACAGGAGTGATTAATGTTCCTCCATTATTTGGGTCATAAGCATTATCTATACCGTCGCCATCTGTATCATTTCCACTTGGCGCAATATAGCCAGCAGAAGATTGTGATTCACGGTTATCAACAATACCATCATTATCTGCATCAATATCTAAGAAATCATTTCTCAAATCTCCGTCTGTATCTGGATTCGGTAAATTAGAAGTTCCTCCTGTAGCTGCTGGCGTGTTATCTACGCTATTCATTAATCCATCGTTGTCATCGTCTGCAATTGTGAACCTACCTGTATTGACATCAAATCCTGTTGGAATACCACCTCCATTAGCTTCAATAGCATCTAAAATGCCATCATTATCGCTATCAAGGTCTAAGAAGTCTGGAATACCGTCTAAGTCGTTATCAAACCTATCATCTACGCCATCACTATTAGTATCTACAAATCCTGTTAGGTTAGCGTCTTTATAATTAGGTATTCCATCGGTATCAGCATCTTGACTTGGGTCAATTCCTGTTCCACCGTCTTCATCGGTATCTAAAATACCATCATTATCGCTGTCCAAATCAGTTATATCTACCACGCCATCGCCATCACTATCGCCTCTAAAAAGATAATCAGGCGTAGTATTCCCTCCTTGTGTAAAGTCATTTGACCAATTTCCATCGCCACCCCCTTCTGCATTAGTAAGTATGCCGTCGTTGTCATCATCTGTATCTCTCCAATCGGGGTTATCAGCATTATCTGTATTCTGACGAGAGGCTCTCGAACCTACGGCATTATTAGTAAGACTAAAACCATTGATAGTATCAAAAATATCAAGCAAACCATCGTTATCAGCATCTGCTGTAGCTGTAGCTCCTGTTTCTTCTGTAAAAGAAGGTAGAAAAGGATTAATTGCTGTAGGATTATTTGAGGTATAATTGTTATTGGTATCCCAATCTGGCTGTCCGTCAGAGTTGCCGTCATGTCCTTCAATAAGGTCAATTACACCGTCGTCGTCTGAATCTGTATCTAAATAATCTGGCTGACCAGTAGATTCTGTATTAACAGGAAATAGTATGCTACCTCCATTGTCTGGGTCGTAAGCGTCATCTAAGCCATCGCCATCGGTATCTGTATTTGTAGGTGGAATATAAGCAGATGAAGATTGTCCTTCAAAATTATCTGTAATTCCATCGTTGTCTGCATCAATGTCAAGATAGTTTTTTCTTCCATCTCCTTCAGCATCAGGGTTTGGTAGCCTTGTAGCTTCTATGTTGTCTGAAAGTCCGTTATTATTAGCATCTGCAAAACCTATGATTTTTCCAGTAGCATCTACATTACCACCTGCTTCTATGGTATCTAAAATGCCATCGTTATCTGAATCTATATCATCTATATTTCTAATTCCATCTCCATCTGTATCTGGATTAGCTAGAGGAGTTGCAGCAGTTGCATCGTCATGACCATCGTTGTTTGCATCTGTAAAGCCATCTATTATTCCGTTTCCGTCAGCATCTGTACCACCTGCTTCTAGTACATCAGGTAATCCGTCGTTATCGCTGTCTAAATCTCTTGCATCTACTATTCCATCTTTATCAGTATCAAAATTATCATTGATACCATCATTATTGCTATCTACATATCCAGGGAAATCTACATCCAAATAATTAGGTATGTTATCGCCATCTGCATCTGCATAATAATCCGTAGGCGACTCATCTGTATCTAAAATACCATCATTATCGTCATCTAAATCTGTACGGTCGTCTATTCCATCGTTATCAAAATCACAAATATACGTAAAAGGTGTTACCTCCAAATTACTCTTAAAAAAACCATACGACCACGTATTAACTAAACGACCATCTCCTGAATTACCATTTGGCCAATCGTGTAAAAGAACATTTGTTCCATCTAAGACAGTTTGTGGGTCAAAATCTGCTGCAGGAAGATTGGTATCGTCCCAATATATTCTATCTGCCGTAGTGTTAGGGCGTATATCTGTAATATTAACTCCTACTGAATTCCCTTCTACATCCCAAAGTGGAATATGCAAAGCACCACTAACATACGCTGTAGAGAGTTGTATAGTAGTACCTGAAGCAACAGCAACTCCATTCCCATCTAAACCGTTCCAAACAACAGTTTTTCTTCCAGGCGTATTGATTTGTTCTTCTATGATAACGTCAGCCGTTCCAGGTTGATAGCCTGCTATACCGTTTAGGTCAATGACTAACGTAGTATATCCAATCTGACTAGTTTCGTAAGTAATAACTGCAGACGCTCCAGCTCCTATATTACAATAAGCGTTGTGATTTAGGATAGATACCTGTGGCAAAATAGAAGTTGGATATTCATCTATATCAGGATTGTTCACAAATATTTTATACTCTGGATAGGCAGAGTTAGCTGTCTTACTTTGTCTTCTTTGTCTAAAATCTGCTCCATTTGTAGTTCCTTCAGCATTCATATATATTAATGCTCCAAAAGGACGAATACCTGCTAAATCTACTTGTTTTACATAAAACTCGTCTGTCGTTGTAGGAGTAGGAGGAATAAGACCAAACATTTTAAAATCTGTAGAAAGAAGAGCATCACCAGCACCTGCTGAAAAAGACCATGCTTGTGCGTAAAGTCGTCCTGTCTTTTCAGTAGTTCCATCGTAAACAGAAAAATCCCATAAGTCGTACCAGCTTTTTTGTTGTACACCTGCAGGTTGTGTGAACTCAATATAAAAATCTTGGTCTGTACCAGTAGTATTTGTATAGGATAAAGCATCGTAGCCAGCAACTCCAACTGCTGCACTCGGTCCTGCTGCTGCTTGTGCATACGTTCCGATTACTCCAGCTTGAGCATTTAGAGTAGATTCTCTAAAACTTCCAGCATCCCTGTTTAATGTGGTGTTTTGAACTATATTTCCTGCGTTATCTCTCAAAGTAAGCGTTAAATCTCCTTGATCGCCACCAGAATTAGTAGCTCTTCGTCTAACACCATAGTAAAGTATTTCTCCTGCTTTTACACGAATGTAAAGGCGAAAATTTGCAGCAGCACCAGGTTTTAAAAAAGCTCCTGAATTTCCTCCGTCGTCGTGCTGAAGGTAGCCTATAAACTGATTTACTCCATTTGCTACTCCTGTATTAGCAGGTGTGAGATTTTTAGAGCCTTCTGCTGATGCAGAGAAAGAAATACTAAAAAGAAAAAAAATAAAAAGACATGTTTTTAGAAAAGTGAAGCGTAAGAGGGTAGAGTTATGCATGCAGAGGTTTTTTATTATTTGATTATAAAGCAAGTTTGTTTTTGATACTAACTAGGATTTTTGCAAATCCATTTTTATTTTGGATACCATTATTTGTGTTGATCTGATTGAAAGATAATGACCTTACTTAATTATTAGGTCTGACTGCAAGGTCAGTACCGAAGGAATAAAAGACAAATATTTTGAGAATTATTTGCTTTGCGAAAGTTCTAACTAATTAATTCAACTTTGAAGGTACGAATTTTTATAGAAAAACTCAAATAGATTTGCTCACAAATCTTGCCACCATTACAACTAGATAGATAATTGTAGAGTTTTATAGAGTTATTAGTATAGGACTTTCGCAAGCACTTTTAGAATGGAATACTATTTCATTCTTTTCTTAATATAAGGTTTTGAAGCCTATATCACGGAAAAATAGGTTGGATGAATAGAATAAAATTTGGTACTATTTTAACTTTGCAAAAGTCATATATTATTTTCTATTATTTTTTGGTTACTCACTTTTTAGAAACAGTCAAAGCAAACTGAATGTAGAAAAATTACAAATTATTAAGTGATAAATTGCAAATGAATTAGTATTTTGCGTTTGTATATCATTGCTGTTCGTTCATTCAAAAACTTTGTTTTGCATATTCATTTATCATTTATATACCATTTATAATTCGTTTATAACTTATTCAGTCAAAAAATGTCGCATTTAGAAAACTTACAAAATACCATTTCGGAACTTCAAACGCAAAGCAAAACCCTAAACTCTTTGACAGAAGTCTATGCAAAAGCCGAAAAGACAGAAGAGAATTATAGACAAAATTTGGAGCTTTTCGAAAAACTGCGACTACAATTAGAAAGTTATGAAAATCTGTTAGACCAAAAGATAATTTCGATTTCAAAGCAAAATACCGATTCGGTTTCGGCACTTCAAGCTACCAATCAGAAAATTGAACAAGCTGAAAGTCAGATAAAACAAACCAGAGAAGAAATAGATGAGCAAGCCAGTTCAATAGAAGCGCATCTCAAAGAAGTAAAATCTCAAAACAAGGCTTTTTACGAACAAACACAGGATTTGTTAGTCCAAAAAACAGATAATCTAAATGCAAGCCACGAAAAATTTTATTTAGAAACAACAGAAAGAATACAAAATAGACTTACAGCACTTACACAGAAAAACGAAGATTTTTATTCGCTTACTTCTCATACTTTAGCTACACAATTAGAAAATTTAGGTAAAGAAACGACTACTTTTTACGAGCGTTCAACGGAAGGAATTAGGAATAATCTATCTGATTTTGCTTCACATACACAAGAACGAGATACAGAATTGGAGAAAATGTTGGTTGTCAAAATCAATACTATTCACGGAGAAAATCAAGCTCTTTTTTTACAAGTAAACTCACTCTCAGAAAAATTAGAAAAAACTTACAATCAGTTTAAATCTGTTTTGGATAAAATGGCTGAATTTCAGATGCAGTTTGATACAATAGGAACAAATTTGGAGAATCAGGAAAGAGAAATTTATAATCAATCCGAACTTTTAAAAGAATCTCAAACGAGTCTGCAAGAAAACCAAAAAAATCAGTTCAATACTTTTTCAGACTATCAAAAAAAGGCATTAAAATTTATCTATGAAAATCAGAATCAAGAGTTTAAATCAATAAAAGATAATTTAGAAAAACAATTTGAACTGCAAAGTGAAAGTTATAATCAAAATCAAATAAAATTAGAACAAGAAATTGCTACACAGCAAAAAAATCAACTTATTTCTCTTCAAACGGCTCAAAATGAAGCAATTATTCCAATACAAGAACAGATTTCGGAAGAATTAAATTTACAAAAAACAAAACTGGAAAACTTAAATAAATTAGACAAAATTTCTACCTTTCAAATCATTACCTTTGTAGGAATGCTAATTAATTTGGCTTTACTTATTTATTTGCTAATAAAAATGTAGCGTACCTTTTAAGGTGCGAAAATGCACCGTACACTTTAGTGTGCGAAGTATTTCTAAGAAATGAATTACATCGGCTCAAAACTTCGTCTTTCGGATTGGATAGTAAAGATTATTACTAAAAAGTACAACGCTTCAAATCCTTCAAAACCACTTTCAAAAGCTATCTTTGCAGAACCGTTTGCAGGGACAGGAATCATTAGTAGAAAACTAAAAACATCTGTAAATCAGATAATTGCGAATGATATAGAACCGTACAGTTATGTTTTATTGAAAAATTATATTGAAAATGTGAAAGCTATTCCGAATGAAAGAATCGTTTTTTTGATAGAAGAATTGAATAATTTATCTGTAAAAGAAGAAAGTTTTAATCAAAAAAATGGTTTTATTTATCAAAATTACTGTGAAGGAAGTGGAAGTAAAAGAATGTATTTTAGTGATGATAATGGAAAAAAAATTGATGCAATCAGACAGAAAATAGAGAAATGGAAGGTAAATAGTTTTGTTTCTCAAAGTGAATATTTCTTCTTACTCACAAGTTTATTAGAAAGTGCAGATAAAGTAGCAAATACAGCTTCTGTTTACGGAGCATTTTTAAAACAACTCAAAAAATCGGCTCAAAAAAATCTAGTTCTTTCTCCTGCTTATTTTCCTATTACAAAAAACCAAAAAAATCAAGTTTTTAAAGAAGATGCAAACAATTTAATAAAGAAAATAAAAGGCGATATTTTGTATTTAGATCCACCTTACAACAATCGCCAGTACGGAGCAAATTATCATATTCTCAATACGATTGCACTTTATGATGATTTTGAGCCAAAAGGAAAAACAGGTTTGAGAGAATATGAGCGTTCAAAATACTGCCAAAAAAATGAAGTAGAAAACGTTTTTGAAGATTTAATAAAATATGCAGATTTTGAGTTTATCTTTTTGAGTTATAATAATGAAGGTTTAATGAATTTGGAAACTATAAAAAGAATAATGAGTAAATACGGTTCTTATTCTTTAGAAAAAACAGAATACCAACGTTTTAAAGCTGATAAAGACATCAATAGAGAACATAAAGCCAATGCAACTATGGAGTATTTGCATGTTTTGAGGAAGTGATTTGTGTTTTAATTTACTTATTTTTCCCTGCTTTGCTGTTCCGATATTTCAATTTCTCCATGTTGGACTTATCATTTTAGAATTTTTTATAGATGATTCCTATCACTCATTAGGTTCAGCATTTAGTACAAAACCATTATTAATTTTCTCTATCAATTTAATTAATTGATTTTTAACTTTTCGTTTCGTAAAATCAATACAAACTATTTTATCAAGAATAAAATTATCACTATAAATTGAAGAAAAAGTAAGCCAAAAAGCTTTCTCAAAATTTTCATCAGATATAGTAATTAGATTCTTATTATCGAATTTTTCTTCGTCTTTTATTTCATAATCTGTCATAAGCCACTCTATTTCTTCATCAAAATAGCCTTTAGTACGAAGAGCAAATTCTCCAGTACTAGAAGTATAAGACACATTTTTAGCGATACAAATTTTTACTGTTGGTGGGATTAATTCTTCATCTTCTTCATTGGCAATCGTAAAAGCAATCCAATCATTATTTGGTAAGTCAGATTCCCAGTTCGGGTTGTTTCTAATCTGAATGTAGTATATCTTTTTTCTGTTAATTCTGCCAATGAGTTCCATTTTAGTCAATTTAATTTTTTTGAGGAATTGAATGCACAGCTAGCTTCAACTCTTTTTACTTCTCAATTATTAAAGTTAGATTCAATATTTGTTTGGATTTAAACTCTTTAATTCCAAATTTTGCTTCACGATATATATTGATTCCAATAGAATTATCTTGAATATAGTTAAAACTTTGTGTTGATAACTCTCCAATAAAAAGATATTCAATTTGATAATAATTTTCATCTAACTCCATTTCTTCCCAAGGTTTGCTAAAATCAATACCAATATCTATAGAATTTCTTTTTGCTGCTTCAATAATTTTGTGTAGATATTGTTCTTCTATAGCTTTATTGGTAAAACTATAATCTAGATTTTTATAACCTTCTTGAGTTAAATTGTAATCAAACAAAAATAATTTAGATTTGTGTTGTGTCATTTATTAATAGTTGGTAAACCTAACTTCCTATAAATATTTAAAACGTTGATAAGGGTTGGTAATCCAACCTTAGCAATCGTTGAACTACACCTTCAAAACCTCCAAACTCTCCTCTTTATCTTTAGCAAGTTGAATTTTGAGTTCTTCTAAGGAACTGTACTTTTCTTCTTCTCTCAAAAATTTCACAAACTGCAATGTCAGATTTTTATCATAAATATCTTTATTAAAGTCAAAAATATTTACTTCAATGGTTTGTTTGAGGTTTTTTCCTATCGTCGGACGAACACCAATACTTAGCATTCCACCATAATATTCGTATTTGTAATAAATTCGGACGGCGTAAATTCCTTGTTTTGGGATAAGTTTGTGTTTATCAGTTAGTTTTAGATTTGCTGTTGGATAACCGATTGTCCTTCCGATTTGCTTTCCTTTTACTACTTTTCCTGTAATCGAAAATTCATACCCTAAAAGTTCGTTAGCTGTTTCTATATCTCCATCAAAAAGTGCTTTTCTAATTCTTGTGCTGCTGATTGCGTTTTCCTCTATGTCTTGTCGTGGAATTTCTTCTACCTTAAATCCAAATTTAGCTTCATTTTCTTTTAAATAATCAAAACCTCCTTCTCTATTTTTTCCAAAACGATGGTCATAGCCAATCACAAACTGACGTGTTTGTAGCTTTTTTTGAATAATTTTTTTGATAAAGCTTTCAGACGAAGTTTCAGCGAATTTTTTAGTAAACGGAATTACACACAAATGATCAATGCCTAAATCTTCCAATAAAATTGCTTTTTCTTCTAATGAAGTCAGTAATTTTAGATCCTTTTGGTCTGGAAAAAGCACCAAACGAGGATGTGGATGATAGGTCAAAACAACTGTTTGAGCGTTTGGATTACGTTTTTTGAGGTCAATTACGTGTTGAATAATTTTTTGATGTCCTAAATGTACACCGTCAAACGTTCCACTGGTCAGGATTGTATGTTGAAGCTGGGGAAATTCTGAAACCTTACGGTAAATTTTCATCTAGGAAGAAGCAATTTTAATGAATAGAAATTTGAAAACAAAAGTAAAGATACAATTAGCAATTAGCAATTAAAAACTAAATATTTAGGTAGTCTATAACAAGTAATGCTGTAAATAAAAAATAGAACACAGATAACACAGATTGAACGAATAAAACACAGATTTTTAGAATTGCAGCATTACATCTTTAACACTACCAATATTTAAAGCCAATAACTAAAATAGGGGTTTTTTTGTTAGCCAAATAAATAGAGATACTTTCAAATGAAATTGAAATTTGAGTAAAAACTTAACATAGAATTTTGTACTTTTATAATAAGTTGGTGCAACATAATTAGAAAAGAAAGAATAAAGCAATAACAAAATGAAATTAGACGACGCAAAAGCAAAATTTATACAAGCGTGGGGAGTTTTGGGAACAAGCTGGGGAATTAGCCGAACGATGGCACAAATTCACGCATTACTTTTAGTTTCTGCCGACCCTCTTAGCGCACAAGAAATTATAGACACGCTTTCCGTTTCGCAGGGAAGTGCAAATATGAATTTGAGAGCCTTAATAGATTGGCAACTCATTGAAAAAACAGTAAAAATAGGAGAACGAAAAGAATATTTTTCTGCTGAAAAAAATATGTGGGAAATTACTAGAAGAGTAATGAGAGAACGCAGGAAACGAGAATTAGAACCTATTTTGAAAATGTTAGAAGATGTAAAACATGTAGAGTTTTTGGAAGACGAAATACAAAAAATAGAAACTCCTGAAATCATTGCAGCAAAACAAAAAGAAATAGAAGAATTTAAAAACATGATGGAACAAATAGACTCCTTTGCTAATCGTGCCGAAAAAGCACTAGATGTAATGATAAAGGCTTCGGAGTCTAAGATTGTTGAACGTTTCCTGAAATAGTGGTAAATAGTGATTAGTTGTTAGTGATGAATTATTAGTTGAATACAAATTACCTTTGCACTTGAATATTAATCAAAAAATGAAAACTTCTTGGAATCTTAAAGACAAAAAAGCCTTTGTTACAGGTGGAACAAAGGGAATCGGAAAAGCAACTGTTATTGAGTTTTTGCAGCTTGGTGCAGATGTTTTGTTTTCGGCTCGTAATGAAGATGAAATTCAAAACCTAGAAAAAGAACTTAAAGAAGAATTTCCAAATTCTATCATAAAAGGAATACAAGCAGACGTTACAAGTAAAATAGATAGACAAAAAGTCTTTGATTGGATAGAAAAAAACTTTCAAAAACTAGATGTTTTGGTAAACAATGCAGGAATAAATATCAGAAAATCGGCTTTAGAATATAGCGAAGAAGAATATCGTAAAATACTAGAAATTAATTTGATAGCTCCTTTTGAGGTTTCAAGAGTTTTATATCCATTATTACAGAAGTCCAAAACGGCATCTATTATCAATGTAGGTTCGGTGGCAGGAAGTCAAGATGTAAATAGTGGTTTGCCTTATGCCATGTCAAAAGGAGGGATTAATCAACAGACCCGTAGCCAAGCTGTTGAGTGGGCAAAAGATAATATTCGTGTAAATACCGTTTCGCCTTGGTACACCAAAACGCCACTTACAGAAGCTGTTTTTGAAAATGAAGAAAAACTAAAAAATATACTTTTAAGAACACCATTGGGAAGAATTGCCGATGCAGAAGAAATGGCTTCTGTAATTGCGTTTTTGGCGATGGATAAATCTTCTTATCTGACAGGACAAAATATAACCGTTGATGGTGGAATGAGTGTAAGTGTTTTCTAAGTACTTTTATAGAATTTTGACTTAAAACATAAGTTTATAATCAAATGTATTATTCATAAATATTCTCAATCAACCAAGCATGAGGAGCTGTAAGAATGGAAATAAGTACAAAAAAAACGAATAATAAATTAGAAGTACCAAACTCAAAAAAGGATAAGCCTATTAGTACCATTCCGATTCCTAAAAAACTAATCATTGAAAAAGGCAAAGCATCTTTGATGTAATTTTTCCAAGAGTATTTTTTTGCAAAGTGATTGTCAAATACTTTTATTTCTTGTTCAATAGTCTGTAAGCTATGCCAAAGAGCAAAATAAATAGCAAAAGACCATAGCAAAGAAGTACTCCAACATAAAAATAATAACAAGAGAAGTAAGCCTACTTCTTGCAGAACTTTCAAAAAACTAACCTTTGACTGTAAAAATAAACCTATCAATAGTAGTAATAAGATAGTCAAGTTTGTACCTAAAAAATAGGTAAAATGTATCAAAACAAACTGCATTAGATTAGAAAAAGGCGTTTGAGCAAGAATAGAAAGTGTTTCTTTAGCATTAAAACCCAAAATACTAAGTAGAAGGACATTTCCCCAAGAAAGATACAAAATAGGTGAAATCAGTTTTGACCATCTTCCTTTCTTAATTTTAAAATAATAAAGTTGTGATTGTCCAAAATGATAAGCTGAAAAAAGTAGAAAAACAATAAAACAAATCATAGGTAAAAAATACCACGCTAAAGCATAAGCCAACATAATTCCGAGATATATTTTTAAAAAATAGGTCCAAGGGCAGTTTTTTAGAAGTTGTATTTTTTTTAAAAAAGAATACAATATGGTCTGTTGCTCCATGTGGAATACCTAGCACTATCATAAGTAGAACAAAAACACTAAGTTCTACTGAAAATCACCTCGGCACAAGAGTCTGAATTTTGGACAGCTCTGACATTTTCTTGTTTCCAACTAATATTTTGAAATTCTGCCAAGTGAGCTTTCATTTCTTCATAAAAATCAAGTCCTTTGATATGGTAATACTGGTAAGGAGATAAAGACGATTTTTTTTCAAAATCTTTTCCCGAAAAAGAAATCTTTTTCCAATAAACTTGCTTTGCACATTCAAATTGAGGTATTTCTTTGACCAAAAACACCAAGTACGGTCGTTTTTTTCTTTATTATCTTTATCCAAAAGAAGGATACTTTTATCAGACCAAATACTTTTAGATAAATGATAGGCTAGACTAAGTCCTGCTGCGCCTGTACCCACTATGATGATGTCAAACTTAGTCAATGTATTCTATTTTTTTTGATGATTTTGTAAGATCACAATACTTTGGATAGTACAAATGTTTTAGAAAGTAGATTGTGTATTGATTGCGATTATACAGATAGATAAATTTCATTCTCATTCTCATTTCATCTTAGGATAACAAAAATAATTTTTGGTAACGGCTTGAGTAAGTGACTGTAAATAAGGAATATCGGAAGCATTTGTAATATCTATTACTTCGCCTGTTTTTTTCAAGATACAGATTTCTTCGCCTGTTCCGAGTGCATACGCTGAATTACTAATTGTTCCTTCACAAACTAAGAAAGAAAGTTCTTGCTCATTTATTCCAAACTGTTTTTTTACCTTTTCTTTTATTTCTTGTTTAAAGTTTTGGTCTAATTCTTCTGTTGTTAAATGCGTTTTGAAAAGTCTTCTATTGACCAACATATTGCTAAGAGAAGAAAGAATTTTATCCTCATTTTTTGTCCAAACTTTTATACTTGTCCAAATATCGTAATCATCTAGTTGTACAAAATAATCTAAAACGCTTTTATCATTTTTAAACTGTTCTAAAGTAATTTCATTTTCTAAGAAAAAAGAAAGTGAAGGAGTAGAAAAAAGGTTACTTCCATTTTGCACTAAAAATCTAGCTCTTCGTATCGTTTGAATGAGCATTTGTTCCGTTGAAACGGTCGTTTTGTGTAGATAAACTTGCCAATACATCATTCTGCGAGCATTCAAAAAATGTTCGATGCTATACACTCCTTTTTCTTCTATTACTAATCTATCATTTTTTAGATTCATCATTCTGATAATTCGCTCGCCTCCAATTGTTCCTTCCGAAACACCTGTAAAAAAACAATCTCGCTGCAAATAATCCATTCTATCGACATCAATCTGACCAGAAACAAGCTGATGAAAAAAAGGTCGATGATACTTTCCTTTAAATATTTCTATTGCCGTTTTGAGTTGTCCATTAAACTCTTCGTCTAGCTTTTCCATGAGCAAAAGCGATAATTCTTCGTGATGACAATCTTTCAAAATGGTACATTCCAGAGCATGAGAAAAAGCTCCATGACCAATATCGTGCAACAGAATAGCAATTAAAGCTGATTCATATTCTTTGTGAGAAATTTTATGTTCCTTCAATCTCAATGTATCTAAAGCCATTCTCATCAAATTCATGGCACCAATTGCATGATGAAAACGAGTATGTAATGCACCTGGGTAAACAAATTCTGTAAGTCCCAACTGTTTTATTCTTCTCAACCTTTGAAAGTAAGGATGATTTATAAGTTTGAGAATTAGCTTTGTAGGAATGCGAATAAAGCCATGAACAGGGTCGTTTATAATTTTTCTTTGTTGAGGATAATCGTTCATAAGGATCAATTACGAATTAAAAATTACGAATTACGAAATAAGTATTCAGCGTAGCTAATTTAATTACTTGAATATCAATTAGTTATGGTTTCAAAAGTAGCAGTTTATTTAATTCTTATTCTTAAGAAATAAATATGAATATTTTTGATAGAATGGATAGACAAAAGTACAAACAAAAAAACTCCTCAAAGTTCTTTTGTTTTGAAGAGTTTTATTAGAATTTTGATAGAGAAAACGAAATTAATCTTTCGTCTTTGAAAGTCCATAAACAAGTGAAATATTTCCAGACCAAGTCTGATTTTGATGTCTAGCTATAAAATCCTCATAAGGTAAAGGGTTTACTATTCCAACAAATCCTTTTTGATACATGAGAGTAGGGACAATAAAAAAGTGATTATTTAATTTAACTTTTGCTCCTGCTTTCAAAACTCCTCCTCTATCCGTAGTATTGAAAAAATCTTCTCTATAAGGTCTATCCGAACGCATATTTATCAAAAAACTATAGTAGAAACCAGCTTGTAGAACAGGACGAACTCTTGTCTTTTCTCTAAAAAAAGTATAATTCAGTAAAACGGCATTTCTAAAATAATCTAATTTTGTAAAATCTTTGTATTCGTTGTTTTGCCAGCTACTTCCCTCTTGTAAATATCCTGATTCTACAGAAAAACCTATTCTTTGAATTGGATTGTACGTAAAAATACCTCCCACATTAATTCCTACAATGTCTTTAGAATTTTGAATAGTAGAAAAATAATTTGAACTATTTACACCTGCTTGTAATCCTACAGAAAATTTTTGAGCAAAAACAGATACAAATGCACAACTGAAAAATAGAGTTAAGAAAATAAATTTAAAATACTTTTTCATCTTCAAATAAATTAAGTAGAGCCTCGAAAAGGTTATTTCATTTCTTTACAAATTACAAAATTTCTTTTATATTCTACTCATTCGAAAAATTAAATTTGTATCTGATTTTTACAATTCCTCTCACGCTAAAGCGTAAGCTACAGGAATAGTTAAGCATTAAAACGCTCTTCGATTTTTTCCCAGTTGATTATTTTATAAAAATTCTCAATGTATTCAGCACGTTTGTTTTGGTAGTTGAGATAATAAGCATGTTCCCAAACATCAAGACCTAAAAGTGGTGTTCCTGCTTTTTCTGCAAGGTTTTTCATTAATGGATTGTCTTGGTTTGGCGTAGAGGTAATAAAAAGTTTACCATCATTAGCTTTGCAAAGCCACGCCCAACCTGAACCAAAAACTCCTTTTGCTTCTTCTGTAAATTCTTTTTGAAAGGCTTCATACGAACCAAAATCTTTTTCTAAAGCTGCTTTTATATTTCCTGTTGCCATTTGATTTTTAGGAGATAAGGATTCCCAAAAAAGACTGTGATTGTAATGTCCGCCTCCATTGTTACGAACGGCTGTGTCATTTTGGCTCACACTTTCCATTATTTCTAATAAATTTTGATTGGCAAAGTTAGTTCCTTCAATAGCTTTATTGAGCTTGTCTACATAGCCTTGATGGTGTTTTCCATGATGAATTTCCATTGTCTGTTTGTCAATATTTGGTGCAAGAGCAGCAAAGTCATACGGCAAAGCAGGCAACTCAAAAGGAGATTTAAGCGTAAAAAGCCCATTTTCTTGCAGCATTGCTGTCGAATCTACATCGGTTGTAGTGTCTGTTTTTTTGGAAGAATCACAAGCCGAAAAAGGATTTATGATAAGTCCGATAGTGGCAAGACCTGCCGTTTTGAGAAAAGTACGTTTGTCCATTGACATAAGAATAGGTTTTTAGTATGTAATTGTAATTTATACTCTATTAATTAAATTATATTAAAATGGTTTTGAAAAGTTTTATTTTAACAAGGTATCAATTTATTTATACATTATCTAAAATTCTTTCAATATAATTATTTACCTCTTCTGCGTGTGTCAAAATCATAAAATGTCCTCCATTTTTGACTAGAAATTGGCTCGTATTTTTGTTTTCTTTCTTATAAAAGGGAATAATCAAATCATTAGTACCATGAATTTGGAAAATAGAATGATTTATAAATTTATTACTTTCACTCTCTTTCCAATTCATAATCATTTTTATAAATGACTTTGCAAAACTTGGATTTGAATTTTTGATGATTTGATAAAGCTGTTTTTCTTCTTTCTTGTACTTTTTGTTAGAAACTCCAAAAGCAAAACTAAGTAGTTTGTTAGGTTTGTTTAATAGAAAAATAGGAATAAGAAAATGCAGTTTCAAAAAACCAAAAAAACGATATAAAAATGGAATTTGAGAAGGAATTGAAGCACTAGAAATTAAAATTATTTTTTCGGTTTTGATATATTTCGAAAGAGCAGAAACCAACATTCCACCAAAAGAAACTCCTATCAAGATTACTTTTTTGTTTTTATCAATCTGTTTAGAAAGCTGCAAAGCATATTTTTCTAAATCATTAGTTTTTGGCTTCTCCCATTCTATAAATTTATGTTTTTGTGTTTTGAGAAAAGAAAGGTTATCAAAAACAGATTTGTCGGCTCCAAGTCCAGAGAAGAGATAAAATATGGTTTCACGTGATAACTTATTATTCATAATTACGAATTTAAATTTTTCAGTTAGACAAAGCGGTTATTTATTCGTTACTTTACTGATTATTTATTAAACAGGTATAGAATTAATAGTACATGTATTTCAAATATTATTGTACAATTACAAGAGAAATTCGATATGAACACAATTTATAGAAATAATATTACTCGTTATGCAAACTAAAGACTTTTATCAGAAAGCATATCAATTTAGCCTGGTATTGCTTATTTTGGGAAGTTGTTATTTTTTTGGACGTACTTTGTATACTCAATATGAAATAATAATTTCTCCTTATCAAATGGATTATAGGGAAACAGTCTTAGCATCATCAGTAGAGCTAATGTCACAAGGAGGTAATCCATATCGAATAGAAAATCAACCAGAATATGCACAGGCTTATGGAATTGTGCAGGATCTAATACATTATCCTTTTGTAAAAATTTTTGGTTCCTCTCTAGGAATTCATAGATTTGTTACGGTCTTAGGGTGCTTACTTTGTTGTTTGATTTTAATATTTTGGTTAATAGAATTAAAGGTTTCTAAAATAATTTCTATCTGTTCTTCATTGATTTTTTACTTTAGCATTCTTTTTTGGCAGTTAGGTATATATCGTCCAGATTCTTGGGCATTATTTTTTATGCTTTTATCTATGTATCTTCCATTCAAATATAATTATTCCATTAAAAGTTTATCGTTAAGTGTTTTTTTTGGCTTACTAGCATTTTATACTAAGTCTTATTTTGTATTAGGAAGTGTTGTTATCTCTAGTTTTATGTTTTTCTTCATTTCCAAAAAAAAGGGGATAGGGTATGGTTTTTCTTTTCTCTTTTTGTTTATCCTAACTATTTATATAGTTAGTTATTTTTTTCCATTATTTTTTTACTTGACTGTTTTGTCATTCTTAAATTACTCAACTGGAGGAGATTGGAGTCATGCTAATTTCCAATTTATACAATTTGTTCGTATTAATGTAGCTATTTTATTCTTACTACTAATTTTTATTATTCGCCACTTTTATAATAGAAACAAAAAAGTAAAAACAAATGAAGCTAACATAAGGTGGAATTTGAGTTCTTTCAATGCACCTCTTTTTATAGTTGAAAATACTAGAATAGAAATTACATTCAGATTATATACGTTTTTGTTTATGTTATTTATGATACATTATTTTTTTGGTAGAAATAATGGAGCTTATTTAAGTTATTATTTTACTCATATTACTCCTTTTCTTGTACTTTTAACGATTCCTCTAACTCGTAATACAAGCAAGTTGATGAACAGTATTGCATGTATTCTTATTTTATTTGGGATATGGAATGCTAGAAAAGCTTTATTTCCTCATAAAATGAATAAAGAACAAATTGAACAATGGGAAAAAGCAAAAAAATACATACAGAATAGTTCTAATACATTAGGAACACCTGCTATTGCAAATCTTATAAAAGAAAGAGGACTGAAAGTCTATGAACAAGGATTATTAGTGCAATTTATTTTTATAGGTAATGTTGAAAAGCCTTTTTTGCAAAATTTATTTCCTCGCTATAAAGAAATACAGGAAGTAATTAAAAACTTTGATAAGGACATTGCCAAAAAAATTCAAAATAAAGAATTTGATTTGATCGCTATGCCTGATATACATAAAACGATTGCTTCTGACAAAAATGTGGAGCTTTATTACGATCCAGTAGATTCAGTGCGTTTGGAAATGCCTTACACAGGACAAAGCTGGAAAACTGTTTTTTGGAAACCAAAGAAGTAGCACCGTCTTTTGAGCGCTTATACAGTGCCACCCCCATTAAATCACGATACTCAAGGCCTTCTTCCCCATCGAACATTGGAATACCTCCGTTGTCGATGGCTTTCATTTCAGGAAGGGCGAAAATGCGCATATTATGCGTAAATCTTTCGCCAGTTACGGCAATGTCCACCGTGTCCATCCCTAAAGGCAAACCGTACTCAATGTCTACATTGTTCGGTCGCTTTAGTCCCTAACGGTTCTTTCTTCAATAATTTTCCCTTCTAAATCGAAGGCATACAAAGCGCCATTGACATCCTTGTCGGTACCAATAATCATGCTCTCGGCTGGATTTACTATTTGGGTTGACCCAAATTGCTGGATCATCGGTATCGAACTGAGTAGCTTCAGTGGTTATTACTGGTTGAATTACCTCTTACTACCTCAGAGGTTGTTTGTTCGTTTGTTCCTCCGCAAGCCGATACGACCAACGCAGCAGCCGTTATTATAAAAAGTTTCGTGTTTTTCATTGATTATCTTTTTTCAAAACAAACCGCATTGATTAAGGCGGTTAATAAAAGCAACTGCCCATTTGGTATAAAGCCAAACAAGCAGTTGTTTTTGGAAATGAATTACTTGAACAAGTCGAATTTTACGCCTGCATTGAATCTTTCATTGTAATATTCTACCTGCATGGTACGCGAGCTGATGCCCTGATAATAGCGCAATGGTTGGTTTGTTAGGTTGTTTACTTCAAAGAAGAATCTCCAATTAGGGCTGAAAGCATATGAACCATTCAAGTCTAAGAAAGTCTGTTTGTCGTAGAACCTGTCCTCAAAGGCTTCGCCTTCCAATTCATCGATATAATCGCTGGCGTAGTTCAACGATGCCCTTAACACCAACTTATCTGTTTCGTAAGAAAGTGATGCGTTGAACATGTTTTCAGCGGTACCTGGCAAAGCCAAATCATCTGCCTCTCTTCCTTGTATACCCGTAGTGTTCGACTGTGTGTAAGTGTAGTTAAGGTATATTCCTAAACCTTTCCAAATTTGACGCTGTAAAGAAACTTCAAGTCCATAAATTTCCGCTGTTCCACCGTTTTGGAAAGTGGTGTATTCCAAATCGTTACCGAACTGCGGATCGTTAAAGCCTTCTACACGTTGCTCGTAGATGAAGTTGTCAAGGTCTTTGTAGAAAATACCTCCCGATACAATTCCAATGTTTTCGAAATAGTTTTCATACATCAAGTCGAAGTTCATTGAAGTTGTCGCCTCCAAGTTGCCGATTACCACGTACCAATTCCTCGTCATCTGGGCTAAACTTTGCAGATAAGGTACCAAGTCATAATAATTTGGTCTTGCAATGGTGTTTGTATAAGCAAACCTCAGAATTGAATAATCCGAGAAGTTGTAATTCAAGTGCAAGCCAGGCATGAAGTTCGTGTAGCTCTGCGAAGCCGTCTCTTCAGAAAAAGTCTCATTGTCTACATCAAGCAAAAAGCCTGTATAATCGATATTTGTGGCTTCAACACGCAAACCAACAATACCCGATAATTTGTCACTTACGCTTACATCGGCCATTACGTAACCCGCATAAATATTTTCGTTGGCACTATAATTACCTGGCAAGTATTCTCCTAATTCATCTGTTCTATCAAATAGAGCACTATTGTTTAGGTCTAAGCCGCCTAAAAAAGCTGGTGTTACAAACCTACCTGCCCTGTACTGCTCGCCTGCTAAATAGTCTGGGTTGGAGTAGTCTGTATTTGGCACATCGCCCAATTCTGCACCAAAAGCATCTTCATCAACTGGTTCATAAGAAAAAAAGGCATTGGTTCTTACCTTGTCTTTGGTTCTCAATCGGCCACCAAACTTCAATACGGTGTTCTTTTGGACGGGAAGGGTGAAATCTAACCTTGCATTAAAGTCTTCATCAAACGTGTCCTGAAACTCTTCAGTGATTTCATTCAGTCCCACACCCAAATTATCAGATGGGTTGGCTAAAATTGCCAACGGAAACTCAGTATCTCTTAAATCAAGATTTACACTCTGCCCACCCGACCTATAACTGATGTATCTTTCGTTTGGTCTTTCTTCAGAAGCCTTTGCATAAGTTGCTGACCAAGTCATTTTCAATAGGTCAAACTGGTGTTCTCCTCTTAATGAAATATTTCTGTTCCTTTGGTCTTCCAACCTTCTGTTATCAACCCTACCGCCATTGATTCCACCTTTGCTCTGAAACTCAACCCTAGCAGGTACATTATATTGGTCTGGTCCAGAGAAATATCATCTCCATCGTCAAAAGCGTCATCAATTTGACTTATTCGCATTCTAAAACGGTTTTCCCAATCGTCTCTCCAGTTATAAATACCTGAAAGAAATAGCTTATGGTTTTTATTGATTTCATAATCCAAAGCCAAGTTTACACTTCGTCTAATACGTTGAACTTGATATTCTCTAATATCGAATTCTTCGATTAAGGCTTCTCCGTTATCATCTTGGAACCAAACAGCTTCTACATTGTCTGAACCGAACTCATGATTATTGTAAGAAGCCGAAAATACAACGCCCAATTTATTATTGGCATAACGATTAGCCGCTACAATGCCACCTGTCCAAATTGGTTTGTCTGAAAGAAAGTTGAAACCAGAGGCCAGGGTACCAGAAACACGAGGACCAGTAGGCTCTGAACGAGTAACTAAGTTTACTGAACCACCAATAGCATCGGCATCCATATCGGGCAAAACCGCTTTATTCACCTGAATGGTTTGGATCATGTCAGAGGGAATCAAATCCAACTGCACATTTCTGTTGTCACCTTCGGCAGAAGGCACTCGCTCACCGTTGATTGTTACAGAATTCAATTGAGGTGCAAGCCCTCTGATGATAATGTTACGTGCCTCACCTTGGTCGTTTTGAATGGTGATACCGGGAATACGCTTTAGCGCGTCTCCAATATTAGCGTCTGGAAATCGGCCAATCTGATCGGCAGCTACTACATTGGTAATATTGGCGTTGGTACGCTGTTGGTTCAAGGCCTTGGCCTGTCCTTTCAACCTGTCTCCAATTACCATTACTTCACCTGTTTGTGTAAAGCCAGGTTCAAGAGAAATGTTGGCCACAGTAGTTTGCCCAGCAGTGATATTGATCACTTGCTCTAGCTTTTTATAGCCTACATAAGAAACGGTTACGTTATGAGCACCATCGGCAAGCTCTAAAATGGTGTAATTACCATTTACATCGGTTATTCCGCCCTTGTTAAGGTCGGTAATGAATACAGTAGCCCCGGGTAAACCAAGCCCCAATTCGTCTGTAATTTTACCGCTGAGAATTCCATTTTGCGCCATAGCAAAATTGGAAAGCAATAGGGTAATTGCTAAAGTGTGTAAGAGTCTTTTCATAGATTAGGTTAGATTTTTAATGATGTCCACAAAACTGGTAATCAAACAAAAACTAACTGTTTCGAAAAGGTTAAGAAAAAGTCAAGAGACCCTGTTTTCATGTTAAGAACACCTTGCAAAACAAGGTTGGTTTGTAGAAAGCTCTTTACATTTTAAGCGCCAATATTAAGGCTATGTTAATCATGCTATTTCATAAAAAAAGGAGCCCTAGAGCTCCATTTTTCTTAATTTTCTTTTGGCCATCAGGTAGCCCCAAATCACTTTGGGGCTTAGCCCTTTTTTCCGCGTTGCGCTTCAAGCATGTCCCACATTTCCTGAGGTATCTTTTCTAAATGACTGAATTCGCCAGCACCCATTAGCCATTCGCCACCATCAATGGTCACTACTTCGCCATTTACATAGGCCGAATAGTCAGACATTAAATAGGCCGCCAAATTCGCCAATTCTTGGTGCTCTCCTACCCTTCCTACTGGTACTAGTTTGGCTGGGTCAAATTTCTTTACCAAATCGCCAGGTAGCAACCTACTCCAAGCACCTTCCGTTGGGAATGGCCCCGGAGCAATGGCGTTCATTCGTATTTTATATTTTGCCCATTCCACTGCTAAAGAGCGGGTCATTGCCAAAACACCCGCCTTTGCACAAGCCGATGGCACTACATAACCTGAGCCAGTCCAAGCATAGGTGGTAACTATGTTCAAAACCGTACCCGGTTGTTTGTTCTCAATCCACTTTTTTCCCAAAGCCAGGGTAAAGTTGGTGGTGCCTTTTAATACAATATCAATTACCGTGTCGAAAGCCCTGTTCGATAGCCGTTCTGTGGGGCTGATAAAATTACCCGCAGCATTATTTAAGAGTGCATGAATTTGCCCAAATCTTTCTTCAGTCTCCTTCAACACATTTTCTACTTGTTCGTAGTCTCGTACATCACACTGCACGGCCAACACTTTGCCGCCAGTAGCCGCTTCCATTTCTTTTGCAGTTTGCTGAAGTACATCAATCTTGCGACTGGTAATTACCAAGTTGGCACCTAATTCAAGGAAATAGGTACCCATGGCACGGCCAAGGCCTGTACCGCCACCTGTTACTATTATCGTTTGGTCTTTTAGCGCTCCTTCTTTGAGCATTCCGTCTGTTCTCATAGTCTTTTTAGCTTCGCTGAACAAGATATAAATTATTATGCATGCAGCACAATCCTTTAACGCCACCTGTCCATAATAGTCATGATTTTGTGTACTTTAATTTTCATATTTGTCCCTTAAATCGCTCTTTATGAAACAGATTACGCTCTACCTCTCTCTTCTTACCGTTTTATTACTTTCATCCTGTGTGGCTCAAAAAGATTTTGACGCTTTAATGACACAGAAAAATGGCTTGGAAGCCGATAAAGCACAATTGGAAAACCAACTGTCTGTAGCCAACGAAAAAATCAATCGACTTGAAGTACAGTTGGACAATATGACCACAGAAAAAAACGCACTTCAGAATGATTTCAATTTGATTGACAAGGAGCTGCGCGAATTAAAAGCCGAACATGGAAGAATTAAGGGCTTGTATGAAAACCTCTTGACTAATAGCGGTCAGCTGAATCAAGATTTAGCAAGGCAGCAAAAAAGACTGCTCGCCATTGAAGAAGACTTAGGCTTACAGAAAAAACGAAATGAAGAGCTGGCTGAAGACTTAAGTAAACGCGAAGCCAGGGTAGCAGAGTTGGAAAAACTTATCTCAGACAAGGAAGCGGCCGTTCAAGCATTAAAGAATAAGGTCACCAATGCCCTGCTCAACTTTAACGAAGATGATTTAAAGGTAGAAGTGCGTAACGGAAAAGTATATGTGTCGTTGGCAGAGCAGCTTTTGTTTGGTTCGGGCAGTATTACCGTAGACGAAAAAGGAGTAAATGCCTTAAAGCAATTGGCCAATGCCATTAAAACCAACCCCGACATTAACATTATGGTAGAAGGCCATACTGACAATGTGCCGATTTCTAGAAAAAGTCAATACATGAACGATAACTGGGACTTGAGTGTATTGCGTGCCACTTCTATTGTTAAAATTTTAGTCGATGGTGGTGTAACTCCATTATCTATTACGGCATCGGGCCGCGGAGAAAGTACTCCTGTAGCGGCAAATGACACCGCTGAAAACAAAGCCAAAAACAGAAGAACTGAAATTATCCTGACTCCAAAACTTGATGAACTTTTTCAAATATTAGAAAATTATTAAACCATTTGTCCTACAATTGATTTAACCGTCATGGCTAAAGAAAACGAATTTGCGAACTACTCTTTAGAAGAGTTAGAGAAAAAGAAAAAGCATTTTAAGCGGCTGCAAATCATGATGTTAGTACTTACCGCGGTTTCAGCAATTATCCTCACCATTGCTGCCTTGGTTAAAAACAATAACCAGGCATATCAGCTCATTCCTTTTTTAGTTATTGCAGGGGTCGTATTTCCGCTATTGGTTTTTAGCCCTATCAGAAAAAAAATACAAGCAGAGATTGAAAGTAGGTAAGCCTACTTTCAATCTAAGTTTCGGGTAAAGTAAATAGGCGCATTCAAAACACTTCGGTTCAACACCGAGTATGAATAATAAGTAGCAATAGCTAAACCTTGAAGCCATGAAGTATTTATTCAGTCTTTTATTTATTATGCTCATACCCAACACCCAAACCCTATTCGATTTTAAAAAAGATATCAACATAGGTGACTGGTGGATCGTGAATGATACCGTGATGGGCGGGCGATCGAACAGTAGCTTTCGGCTTACCACCGAAGGTCATGGGCTTTTTTCAGGTACAGTTTCATTAGAGAATAATGGTGGGTTTTCATCCGTACGCTATCAATTTAAAGCCATCAATGTTGAAGCATTCAGCAAAGTAAGAGTGCGCCTAAAAGGCGATGGAAAGCCCTATGAATTTAGAATAAAATCCGACCGCAGAGATTACTATTCATACATTGCCCCATTCAACACAACAGGCGAATGGCAGGAAGTAGAGATTGCCTTGGCAGATATGTACCCCTCTTTCCGTGGACGAAAATTAAACCGCTCCAACTTTTCTAGTGAAAGTATTGAAGAAGTCGTATTCTTAATTGGCAACAAGAAACCCGAAAGTTTTGAATTGCTGATTGATAAAATAGAGCTCCAGTAGCTAGAAGCTCACACTAATATTCTCGGTAAAGACATTAGTGTCGGAAGAAATTAGGATATTGGAATGTTTAAAGCATCTTCAATCAACCTGCAATCCGATGAAAAAACCAGTCTCCAATCTACTCTTGTGTCTTATTGTTTTTGTTTTTAGCTGTGGAAATACACAACCCTCCGAAGCTGAAAAGCAATACACCACGAACGAATATCAAGACTTGGTTACGCTATTTAAAGAATGGCGAGCTTTCGAAAAACCACCTCAATTGGATGGCGCCCCAGACTATACAGCCGAAACTTTCAACGCTAGAATGAAAGACTTTGAAACGCTCAGGTCAAGGCTCAATACAATGGACACTAGCGGGTGGTCAATTCCTAATCAGGTAGACTGGATGGTGGTTTGGGCTGAAATGAACGGTTTTGATTTCAACCATAAAACCCTAAAACCTTGGGTACGCGACCCTGCCTATTACAAATCGGTGTGGACAGCCAAAAGTGACGTACCCGCGCACGAAGGACCCTACACATCATGCCGTGACCGAGCTTTGGACTTATGAGTTTCCATTGACCACGGCTGAAAAAGAGCGACTCATTAAAGACTTAAATGTAATTCCTCCGCTCAACCGTCAAGCAAAAACGAATTTAACAGGCAACGCACGGGATTTATGGATTACCGGTATCAGAGATATTGAAGAGCAAGGCGCAGTACTTCGTGATTTAAAGAACCGACCCGACCTGAATGGAGATGCAGCTTTAATCACTGCGATTGACGAAGCGATAGAATCTACCGATGAATTTGTGCAATGGTTGCAAGATGAGTCGGCAACCAAAGATGGTCCTTCGGGCATCGGCAAAGAAAACTATACTTGGTATCAGCAGAATGTACATTTAGTGCCATTGACTTGGGAAGACGAAGTAACGGTTTTAAAGCGTGAACTGGCCAGGGCTTGGGCATCGTTAAAACTGGAAGAACACCGAAATAGGAATTTACCAGAATTGGTCGCTGCGGACTCTCCTGAAGCCTATAATAAAATGGCAGAAGCTGGAGCTGAAAGCTTGTTATCGTTTTTAGACGAGCAAGAAATTGTTACTGTAAAACCTTATTTTGAACCTGCACTTCGTGCTCATTTGGGCGAATACATTCCTAATGAAAAGCGTAACTTCTTTACCATAGGCGAACATTTCGATCCGCGTCCGCTCTATTCACACTTCTACCATTGGTTTGAATTGGCCAGAATGGAAAATGAACCGCACAGCAGTGAGATTAGAAAAGGGCCGCTACTCTACAACATTTTCGATTCTAGAAATGAAGGCACGGCCACAGCTGTAGAAGAAATGTTTATGCAAGCTGGTCTCTATGACGATAGCCCACGAACACGAGAGATTGTCTACATTATGATTGCCCAACGGGCTGCCAGGGGTTTAGGCTCTTTGTATGCCCATGCTAACGAAATGACCATGGAAGAAGCGGGCAGTATCCATTCTGAATATACACCACGGGGCTGGATGAAGACCGAAAAAGACTTGTTGATTTTTGAACAACACCTTTACCTGCGTCAACCTGGATATGGTACGAGCTACATTACAGGGAAGCATCTTTTAGAAGTTGCATTGGCCGATTATGCCAGGGTAAAAGAACTGAATGGTGAGCCATTTGTGCTAAAAGAATTCTTTGACACCCTGAACAGCATTGGCAGCGTACCCATTGCGCTAGGCCATTGGCAAATGACTGGCGAAAGTGACCATTTAAAGGAGATTCGAAACGAGAAATAGAAAGAATGGGATCAACTTTAGAATTGTCTTGGCAGCTTGTTGATGAAGAACATTAATAAGGGTGGACTGAGGTAATCAGAAGTTAAGCAGTGATCATACATATTAAGGTATTAGAAGCATATTGTTGAAACTAAGTAATTAACAGAGGCTATTATGACAAGCCAATCAGAAAGTGTACAATGTTTATTTAGTCCGTTTCAATATCAACCATATGTTATAATTCTCAAAGATACTGTAAAGCTCTCAACGTATCAATTAAGATGAGTAATGTCACACTTGCGGATCCATTTTACCACTACCTAACAATCTTTTATCAATGGACTAAACTGAAAGCAGTCATTTGATCTTCACATACTCAGGCAAATTTCTTCACGCCATAATCAGAAAAAGATACTGTCAATTAAGTATAGCGCATTCTTGTTTCTGTAATAGCACTCAATAAACATGAATAACATAAGCTTGGGAAAAGAAGAGAGAAAAGTTCAAAAGCAGTTAGGAACAGCAAAAATTTAGAACCTCGGAAGAAAGCAATGACGGATTAGGCCCTACAGTTTTAGCCCATTGTGTCTTCACCAACAGGCCACAAAAGTTCCATAAACTAGACAAACTGTACAAAAAGAATAGATACTCTCAGACTAGTCATCAAGTTTTTTGATTTTAATTGTCAATTATTATCAATGCCATTGACATCAAAACTTTAGACCCTTCGTGCCTCAAGGAAAGAAAATGAGCGTTTACGGTTCTATGAGCTCTAACACTTTATTAATCATACTGCTATTTGACTCTAACCCGTCTCAGAGTATTTGCTCTGTTGATGTCCTTTTCACCAACAGCCACCAACCACCTACTTCCCAGTCTTCAAGTCTACCCCTTTAAATAAGCGGTACATCAGCACTGCTGCGCGTTTCGATTGCTTTGGTAGCGCACGTAGGTCTCCTGTTTCGTTAATGGTATGGTCATCGGCACCCGACATGCCCATGGCGTCAATACCCATTTCTATATAACCCGAGGTAAAAGAAATATCGGCTGCGCCAGCATCGGCTGGGTTTACTGCGCTTACTTCACCAAAACCTAAATCTTGGCTTACTGTGCTAAAAAGGTTCATCAACTGGTAATTACCATCGGTAGGTGCAAAAGGCGGGTAGCCTTCAGAAAAAGTAATGGTAGCATTTGTGCCTGGCAAATGGTCGGCCACAATGCGCTTCATAGTCTCTTGCGTGCGTGTAATTTGTTCTGGAGTCAGGCAGCGGATGTCGCCTGTTACCACCACATCTTTAGATACCACATTATTCTTACCGAAAGCCGTGCCTGTATTTTCAGATGTCGCATGATTCACTTCTGTGCCACCCGCAATCATTCCGGGGTTAAAAGTCAAAAACTCCTCTCCTGCCAGTTCATCATAAAATTGGTAGAGAATTCTAGAAGCTTCATAAATAGCACCCGCCCCTACTTTAGGTTTAAATATTTGCGAAGAATGCGCTGCATTGCCCGTCACGGTTAGTGTCCACCCCGAAGAACTTCTTCTGGCTACATTTACCGTTGCAGGGTTTCCATCTCCATTTTCAAAACCCAAGGCCACATCAGCCCATTTGGCAGCGTCAATCAAAGCTTTTTTCGATTCAGACAATGGTGAACCCGAAAGTTCTTCGTCACCCGTCATCACTACTGTAATGTTCATGTCTTTTAGTAATCCAGCATCGTGCAATGCCGCCAAAGACTGTAGAATGATTACGTCTCCGCCTTTCATGTCGGCTATGCCGGGGCCTTTAATCGTATTTTCATCTACCTGCGACCATTCTTGATTGGGGCTGTCAGGCTCAAAAACGGTATCTAAATGACCGATCATTAAAATTTTCTTGCCTTTTCCTCCTTCTATTCTAGCCACTAAATGCCCAGCACGGTTAAAGGAGCTGCCATCTACCCATTCGGTCTCCATGCCCAAGGCCTCAAACTCCTTCATAAGCACATCGCCCACTTGGCGCACTCCTGCAAAATTCATCGTGCCACTGTTGATGTTGATCAATTCTTTCAGCAGCGTTAAATATTGAGGGTTATTGTCATCTACATACTTAATCAGTTGTTTTTCTGTGCGGTCTAACTGGGCTGACGCAGTAACACAGGTGAAGAATAAGATGAGGACGAAAATGATTCTGAATGGGTGTTGATCTTTCATAAAACAATAATAGACAAGATTAAGGGCTTGCGCAACGGCAGTGTGCTTTTGCGCTGGGTTCAGGACATAAAAAAAGTCTGACCATGGCCAGACTTTTAGATTATCTTATTTTCAAGGGGAATACTATTTCGCTCTCCAAGCTTCTTGTTTGGCGTTTTGGCCTACAGTCACCAACAAACGGGTTGGCCCTGGCACCAATACCAACTTTACCTCTTGGTCAGGAAAGTCGTCTACCTCAACAGGTACACCTTCACCAAACTCAACATCGTAACTGTATTTACCGCTTTTATCTCTTTGTAATCGCACATAGTTTTTAGCAAAGTAAGCAATGGGCAAAAGCACATCATTGTCAGGGCAGAACTCATCGTGCACCAAGGCAATGGCCTCCTCTAACTCGGAGCCAAATTCTTCAATGAAGGCATCCTCCATATCGTGAAGTTCTTCTTCTAAATCATCATAGCGTTCATCGCTATAATCCATGTCGTCTAACTCATTGATTTTCTCTGCAATTGCGGCAAAATCATCGTTCAGTTTCTCTACATTCATATTCTAAATACTAGGCGTAGCACAAAGAATGTAAGTTCAATTAAAACATGCAAGGCATAACAGAAAAAGCTTTCCTTAAGACGAATTTCATTTTTAAAAGCAGGTTTAAAACTTAACTTTACGTTTCTGTAAAACTTTCTTTGACCTATTATTTTTCAATACATATCTTATGGTGAACGACATTCAAGCAAAAGTTGATCTGTGGCTAAATAGCCCAATTGATGATGCAAGCAAAACTGCAATCCGTTCTCTTTCTGAAGAAGACCTGAATGATGCTTTTTATAAGGACCTAGAGTTTGGTACCGGTGGCTTACGCGGCATTATGGGCGTTGGATCTAACCGAATTAATAAATACACTATTGGTATGGCCACGCAAGGTTTGGCCAATTACTTGAATAATGCCTTCCCTAACGAAGACATTAAAGTAGCCATAGCCCACGATAGCCGCAATAACAGCCGTTACTTTGCAGAAACCACCGCAGCAGTATTTTCAGCCAACGGCATTCACGTGTACCTTTTTGAAAGCCTCAGACCTACCCCAGAACTTTCTTTTGCCATTCGCGAATTGGGTTGTAAAAGTGGTGTGGTACTTACAGCTTCTCACAATCCGCGAGAGTACAACGGTTACAAGGCTTATTGGGACGATGGCGCGCAAGTAATTGCACCACACGACAAAAATATTATAGCCGAAGTACAGGCCATTGCAGGCATTGAGGCCGTGAAATTCGAGCGAGACGATAGCAAAATAGAGTTAATTGGTGCAGCACTGGATGAAAAATACCTCTCGGCCATTGAGGGATTAACCCTAGCGCCAGAGGCCATAAAAAACCAAAAAGACCTTAAGATCGTCTTCTCTCCCATTCACGGAACGGGCATTACACTCGTGCCCGAAATACTGAAGCGTAAAGGTTTTGAAAATGTATTCGTGGTGGAAGAACAGGCTGAGCCTAATGGTGATTTCCCTACGGTGGTTTACCCCAACCCAGAAGAGCAGGAAGCCATGACCTTGGCGCTGAACAAAGCCAAAATATTAGATGCCGACTTGGTGATGGCTACCGACCCAGATGCCGACCGCGTGGGGATGGCAGCGAAAAATGACCGAGGTGAATTTGAATTACTCAATGGAAATCAAGCTGCGAGTCTGCTGATTTACTATTTGTTAAGAAAGTGGAAGGAGAATGGGAAACTTGATGGTAATCAAATGATCATCAAAACCATTGTAACTACTGATTTACTGACCCGTATTGCAGAACAGTTCAATGTTGATTGCCCAGAAACACTAACTGGCTTTAAATACATTGCTGCCTTAATCAAGCAAGAGGAAGGCAAAAAAGAATTTATTGGTGGTGGCGAAGAAAGTTATGGCTACATGATCAGCGATTTTGTGCGCGATAAAGACGCGATTGCTTCTTGTGCCATGCTGGCCGAAATGTGTGCTTGGGCAAAAGACCAAGGCTTGTCCGTTTTCGATTTACTTAAGCAGATTTATGTAGAAAACGGTTTTTACCTAGAAGCCTTAGTGTCCATGACTAAAAAGGGCATGAAAGGCGCAGATGAAATTAAGCAGATGATGGTGGACTTGCGAGAGAACACACCTGCAAATATGGCTGGAATCGAAGTCATTAAAACCATTGACTACTTAACTTTGGTTGAAAAAGACGTAAAAACAGGCGAAACCAAAGCGGTCGATCAGCCCAAATCGAACGTACTACAGTTCTTCTTAGCAGATGGTTCGAAAATATCCGCAAGGCCTTCGGGCACAGAACCAAAAATCAAGTTTTATATTAGTGTGAATGCTCCATTGGCTTCGGCAAGTGAATTCCATGAAACAAAAGCACTGCTAGAAACCAGAATCGAAACCATTAAAAAAGCGTTGAACCTATGAGTTTTGCATCACAGTCCATTTCAGAATTAATTCTTCGCGACTTAGATCGCCTTTCATCAGAAATAGAAGCCTATGCGCAGGAAGAAAATTTATGGATTGTAGAAGGCGAAATCACGAACAGTGCGGGTAATCTGGCCTTACACCTTTGCGGAAACTTACAGCACTTTATCGGTGCGGTATTGGGTAAATCGGGCTACGAGCGTAACAGAGATTTTGAATTTGCAGGCAAGCATGTACCTCGGGCTGAATTGCTTGAGGAGATTCAAAAAACTAAGACCGCGGTGAGCGACACCTTATTGCGTGTAACTGAGTCTGTGCTTAATTACCCGTATCCGCTACGTGTGTTCAATAATAAAGAAATGAGCACGCTTTTCTTCCTGATTCATTTGCAAGGCCATTTGAACTACCATTTAGGACAAGTGAATTACCACAGAAGGCTGCTAGACAAATGATTAAACTGGAACAAGACGTTTCGTTAAAGCCATTTAACACCTTTGGGCTGGAAGCCAAAGCAGCACACTTTGTTGCTTTTACTTCAGTGAAAGAACTATTGAACGCCCTAAAACTCATTAGCAGCGATCAGAAAATGATGGTATTGGGCGGTGGCAGCAATATTTTACTTACCCAAGATTTTGATGGCGTAGTGCTTAAAAACGAACTGAAAGGCATTGAACTGATTGACGAAGAAAGGGACTACGTTTGGATCAAAGCCATGGCAGGCGAAAACTGGCACGAATTCGTTTTGCATTGTATTGAAAACGGTTGGGCAGGTGTAGAAAACCTTTCCTTAATTCCGGGTACAGTAGGTGCTGCACCAATGCAAAACATTGGCGCTTATGGGGTTGAAATTAAAGATGTATTTGATAGCCTTGAAGCCGTTGAAATTTCCTCGGGTAAGTACAAAGAGTTTAATGCTGAGGAATGTGAGTTTGGCTATCGCGAAAGTGTTTTTAAAACTTCGTTAAAAGGTGAATACATCATAACTTCTGTCACCTTTCGCTTACGGAAAACTCCAGAATTCAACATCTCTTATGGCGCTATTCAAGACACGTTGAATGAAATGGGTGTAGAAAAGCTAAGCCTTAAAGCAGTAAGCGATGCTGTGATTAAAATCAGGCAAAGTAAACTTCCCGACCCTGCCAAAATCGGTAATTCGGGTAGCTTCTTTAAAAACCCCACCATCGACAAACTCGACTATGAAGGGCTAAAGGCAGAATTCCCAGATATTCCGGGTTATAAACTGCCCAATGACCGAGTGAAAGTTCCTGCCGCTTGGTTAATTGAACAAGCGGGCTGGAAAGGAAAGACTTTTGGAGAAATTGGCGTGCATAAGCTACAGCCCTTAGTTTTAGTCAATTATGGCAATGGAAATGGCAGCGATATCAAAGACCTCGCTTTTAAGATTCAATCTTCGGTAGCCAGTAAATTCGGTATAGAATTAAACCCAGAGGTGAATATTATATAATGCTTCGTGCAATGGCTACAATTGCATAAATTCGACCGATCTAAGAATCACTCATGTCCAAACGTACTCCTGCCTTAGGTTTTATCTTCGTTACCGTTCTTATCGATGTCATCGGTATAGGAATTATAATCCCTGTGATGCCGCAATTATTGGAAGAACTTGGGGCTGGAAGTGCTGGGGAAGCATCGGTAACTGGAGGCTTACTCCTTTCATCTTATGCTGTAATGCAGTTTTTTTTCGCGCCAATTTTAGGTGGCCTAAGCGACAAATACGGCAGGCGTCTCATTATCCTTATTTCGCTATTTGGACTTACAGTAGACTATTTATTCTTAGCCATGGCGCCCACCATAGCTTTGCTCTTTGTGGGTAGGCTAATTGCGGGCATTGGTGGAGCAAGTTTTACAACAGCCTCGGCCTATATTGCCGATGTCAGTTCTCCTGAAAAGCGCGCCCAGAATTTCGGTATTCTAGGAGCCGCATTTGGTTTAGGCTTTGTTTTAGGTCCTGCCATTGGTGGCTTTTTAGGTGAAATCGGTTCAAGAATTCCATTTTTTGCAGCAGCAGGCTTAACATTACTCAACTGGATTTATGGCTTTTTTATTCTGCCAGAGTCACTTCCCAAGGAAAATAGAAGAGAATTTAGCTGGAAACGCGCCAACCCAGTGGGTTCGCTCAAGCAATTGCGCATGCGCCCCATGATGGTGGGAATGATCATTTCAATCTTCATCATTTACATCGCCACGCACTCTGTGAATAGCAATTGGTCATTTTTTAACGAAGAAGTTTTTGATTGGTCACCCAAGCAAATTGGACTTTCGCTTACTTATGTGGGTATTCTTGTTTCCATCGTACAGGCATTATTGGTCAAAGTGTTTATCAAAAAATTCGGGGTTCAAGTAGCCATTTATACAGGTCTGGCCTTCAACTGCATCGGGCTAATTCTATTTTCATTCATGTTTAAAGAATGGATGGTTTACGCCTTCACTACAGTTTATGTCTTAGGAGGAATTGCTGGCCCTTCTATTCAAGGTATTATGTCTAACATGGTGCCAGCTAACGAACAGGGCGAATTAATGGGTGCTATTACCAGTCTTCAAAACTTAGCAAATATTATAGGCCCATTTGTAATGACTGGTATTTTCTTCTATTTCACCTCACAAAGCGACTTCTACTTCCCTGGTGCAGCCTTTGCTTTAGGCGCTGTGCTAATTTTGTTGAGCATTTTCTTTGCCGCCAAAACGTTAAGGGCTTACAACCCAAATCAACAATAGATTTTGAGCCAATACAGTTTTAGGTAGAACCAAATTTCAGTTTGTGTGTTAATATTTGTAGCATTTCAACAATGTTTCAAATTTATTTTTTCAATTAAAGCCGTAACCGATGAGTGAAACTCAACTCACTAATCTAAAAAATGACAGTTCTTATCTACAATTACATGTGGTGAATGAAACCGCTCCATTGGAAGCAGTAGTTCTAGGTATTGGGACAGACTTGGGAGAGGAGTCTGAAATTAACCCAACAAGCAAGCACCATAAAGAAGCAGGTACCTACCCTACCGAAGAAGACATTCAACATGAAATTTCAACCTTTGAAAGGGTATTGAAATCGCAAGGCGTAGAGGTGTACCGGCCTAAGAATATTGAGGGCTTGGAACAAGTTTTTACACGCGACATTGGCTTTGTAATTGACGATATTTATGTAGTGGCCAGTATGCAGGAAGAGGTTCGTCAATTGGAACTTCCCGCAGTAAATCATATTACAAGCAAAATCAACCCGAAGAAGATTATCCATCCACCTAAAGAAGCTTGTGTCGAGGGTGGCGATGTGATTTTATGGAACGAGCATATCTTTGTCGGTATCAGTGCACGGACTAATTATGCTGGCTTTGAGTTTATTCGTGATTCATTCAAGCATAAGTCAGTACATCCCATACCCCTTGTGGTGTCAGAAGATCGAAAAAAGAATATACTCCACCTGGATTGTACTTTTCAGCCAATTGGCACCAAGGAGGCCATTATTTATGAAAAAGGTTTTGCAGAAAAGGCTCAGCATCATTTACGAACTTTTTGATGAGCAAAATATGCTCAAAGTCGATCAGTCACAAATGAACAGGATGTTTCCCAATATTTTTTCTCTATCACCCAGAGATATTGTTGTAGAGAGGTCTTTTAAGGCGCTTATCAATGCTTTAAAGGAACGAGGCTATACCGTGCATGAGGTTGATTATACCGAAAACTCAAAACTTAGTGGTTTATTGAGGTGTTCTACTATGCCTTTAAGAAGAAAATCTTAAAATGGATTGTCCCGTAGAAGAGCATATGTTATTGCCGACTTAATAGACTGCTATCATTTTTTTAATCAAAAATTCATTAGTTATGAAAAAGTCCTTTCTATTCATCGCTTTTCTTCTATGTATGAACATAGTCCGTGGTCAAGACAAACCAGAAAATAGGTATGATTTCTGGGTAGGAACCTGGGATTTGACATGGTCTGATGCCAATGGGGAAATAGAACGCGGTAAAAATATAATTGCAAAAACTTTAGACGGAAAGGTGATTCAAGAAAATTTCTCAGCTACTGAAGGCGCTCAAAAAGGCTACAAAGGAACTAGTATTTCAGTTTACAACCCTCAAACCTCCACTTGGTATCAAACGTGGATGGATAACCAACAAAGTAACATCAACTTTACTGGAGGTTTTGTAGACGATAACCCCTCTTTTATCACTACGCCCCAAAACATAAATGGGAAGATAGTAATTTCGAGGATGGTTTTTAAAAATTTTTCTAAAGACTCTTTTACTTGGGACTGGGAGTTTTCCAATGATGGTGGTAAAACATGGCAGTTGAACTGGAAAATCAACTATAAGCGAGCTAAATAAATAAGGGCGTTCAAATGAACGCCCTTATTTTACAACAACAATTTAAAGTTGATGATAGGATAACTATATGTTTTCTCTTCCATTTCCATAGCCACGTATCCAATCAGAGTAATTGCAGATCTAGGGTTAGGTAGTGCATTCCTCATTTTCAAAGTCCTTCTAAAGGCTTTGTTGAGGCGTTCTATCCAGTTGGTAGTATAGATCATTCTCCTGATCCTGTAATCAAAATTAAGGTAGGTAAATAAGGTACTCAGATCATCTCTATTAAGGGTAGCTTTTAGCTTGGGATATCTGGGCATCCATTTCGAAAGAACCGCTATGAGCATTATGATGGCATTTCTCAGTGGTGTGGCTCGGATTGTCAGGATCAAAAACAGCCGATAAATCTTCTGAAAATGATTTTCTGTCAGCTTTACGGATATGCTTGTTGATGTTTCTTTGAAAATGCAGAATACACTCTTGTTGCATGCTCTGGGCAAAGACTTTGGCAACTGCCGTTTTGAGGCCTGTAAGTCCATCAAAAACAAATAAGCCTACCTTTTCAACACCACTTGCTTTAATATTCCCTAACACCTCTTCCCAGCCTCGAGCCGATTCCTGAGGTATGTTG
>CAVRCG010000005.1:0-12552 GCA_963719525.1 uncultured Cytophagales bacterium
TTTAGATTAAAAATGTAGCCAACAGTTTCCAAACTGTCGTAAGTATCAATATGAGTGTCATTGATAAAAATCAAAATAGGCATTTTTTAGCTACAGAGTAGCATAACCTTTGTAGATTAGAATAGAAAATTAATTTAAAAAGCTACAGAGTAGCGTAACCTTATTTTTAATTCTAATTTCATATAGGTTACAAGGTTTCGCTACTCTGTAGCTCTGATAAAGTTCGTTTTTGATGTTCTACAAAGGTTACATTGCTCTTGCAACTGAAAATCAAGTACTCAAAAATGACACTCATATTGAAGTATATATATTTTCCAAAAATCCCTTTTACTTTTCGGAATAAAAGGGATTTTTTGCTTTCTTTAAGTTATCTTTAAATGAATACTGAAAATCCAATTTCTTATGGAATTAAAAATTATACACACCTCAGCAACTCTATTTGTATTTGTTTCTCTGCTTTTGGCTATATTTTTATTTACTGTCAAAACAGAAAACAAACTAGGTAATTTCTTTTTTAGTCTTTTTACAATCTTGATGGCTATTAATATTAGTGGTTTTTTTGTCTATGATTATTTAAAACAATATCCAGTAGTAGAATTTTTGCGAAGGACTTTATTCTTGTTAGAAATGCCTCTCCTTTATCTTTATTTCAAATCTACTCTAGATAGTAATTTCAAATGGAAATCTAAATATCTACTTCATAGCGTTCCTTTTTTAGTTGCTCATCTGATTTCTATCACTAATTTTTATTTACAAACAGCAGAACAAAAGGTGTTTTTTTTACAAAATAATGAATCTACTGCCAGTTATTTTTTCTCTAGTTTTGGCGAAATCCAATGGATATTTTATGTAGTTTTAATGTTTATTTTTTTGATAAAATTCAAGAAAATATACCTTGAAAATTATACTCAATCTGATAATCTGACTTATAGATGGCTTCTACAATTGCTTATTACTTTTAGTATAGCTCATTTTTTTGTCATCATAAAAGATATTTTAAGATATACAGAATATGATAAGCTTTACAGTTAGAGCAAGGTTTTTATAGACCATAACTGGGGCAGCCATTGCAAAGACTTCTTTCGTTTCATAGGTAGTAGATATTGAATTTGGTGTTTCGTAAAGAACATTATTACTTATGCTGATAGGTGCATTACTTTTAAATTGGCTATAATTGTAATAAAGTCCACTTAATGCCGTTTTGTGAGGACTACGATGGCTTTCCCATCTCGTTTCAAAAGTTTCAGGATTTACTAGTTCAGGTACATTAGTCGTAGTACGAGCCATAAGTAGTGTGTTGTAAAGAGCAACATACGAACCTCGTTGAAGTAGATTGCTATTTGTAAGCGTACCGTTGTAAGCATTAAGTTCTGCAAACTCCATAGCATAGTCTTTTAGTAAGCCATGAGGAACTTGATTTAGGTCAATACCTGCAAAAGCAGCATTTATTTGATTTGCATAATCATTGCTCACACTCTGACCAAAAATAGTAAAAGAGATAGACAATAGCAAGATTAGTATTTTAAAAGATTTCATGTTTTTTAGATTAAGATTAAATTGTGAAAAATTAGTATTTAATATCAAAACGACCTTCTCTTATTTGATGAACATCTCCAAGGTGGTCTTTAACATCAAACCAAAACGTTCCTGATATAATTTGTTGTAAAGAATCAAAGCGTGTTATAATAAGTTTACCAGTGTGTTGCGAAGAAGTATAATTTTCTTGAGACTTAGAGAAATACCTGCCTGAAGCATTTCCACTAGACTTTGCTATTAAATCGTAGTCCTTTTCTTTGAGAAAAACATCTTGAATAATACAAGCAACACTAACAGCATTTTGAGAGTCAGTTCTATCGCCTTTTACTCCTAATGTATATCCAATCTCTGTTGGGAAATACTCTTTTGTAAAAGACAGAGGTCTCCCATCAGGAGTAAACGCCTCTCCATCTATAAGGCAGCCAAACGTATTTGCACCTATCTGTGTAGCAGGTGGAAGTAAATCTATTGGATTTTCGGGAGTGTCGTCTTCGCACTTGCTACCCATAAAAGTGAGCAGGATGAAGACTGAAAAAAGTAGTTTTTTCATTGGAATAAAAATTTAGTGATATAAAAGCACAAAAAAAGACAACATAGTGTTGTCGTGTAAATATAGAAAATTATTTTTTTAATATTGATATTTTAATATAAATATAGAGTTAAATTTATTGGTATAACTACTTGCTATTATGCTTTAAATACTTATCTATTAATGAATTAATTATTTTTTTGAATGAATAGAATAAATAATATCTTTATATTACTACGTTAAATACTAAAAAACATTATTCTTAAACTGGTTATAATCATAGTAAAATCTAATCAATGCTGTTTTGTGAGGACTACGGTGTATTTCACATTTGTCTTTAAATAGTACAAATAGTTTACATAAATCAAAATTCCCTTTTACTTTTTGGAGTAGAAGGGATTTTTATTTTGTAAGTAAAAATTCAGCTTAATATTTCTCAAAAACCAATTCCACACATTTTCTTCTATCTACTTTATCGGTTTGTGTAAGTAAAAATTCTGATAAATAAAAAATTTGTTTTGGAGTATGGTAAGCTGGAAGATTTGTTTTGAGATTTGCCAAAAGGTCATTTTCAAATTTTTTGGAAAAAGGCAAGCCTTCAATGAGTAAGATTACTTTCTCTCCCAACATTTCATCAGCCATTGAAGACACAAAAAAACGTCTTTGTAAAGCCAGTTCATAGAAAGCTCGTTCGATAAAACTTTCTATTTTTTCTGGAAATACTTTTACTCCTCCTGTATTAATGACGAAATCAGCACGACCTAACCATTCAAACTCAATTCCATTCTTAGTATCGTTTTTTATTTCTACCAGATCATTTGTAATTATTTCTTTTCCTAAGGTATGAGGAGCAGAAATAACCAAACAACCACGCTCATCGGTTCTTATTTTTACATTTGGAAGCGTTTTATAATTCTCTGAAATTTCTTTTTTACCTTTTCCATTACCTTTACTATTGAGTCTTTTGAGAGCAATATGAGTAACCGTTTCGCTCATTCCGTAAGTGGAATAAATAGGAACTCGGTTTAATGCTTTTGTAGCACGAATTTTTTTGAGAAGAGAATATGAAACAGCAGCTCCACCAATAATAATAGCTTTCATCTGGCGTAAAATAGCCACTTTTTCAGGTGTTTCATCTAAAATAGTTTGCAATTGCATCGGAACAAAGGCAGCAAAATCAAACCACATTTTTTCATCAAAATCTTCTAACGGATTGCGTTTTGGTGGTACAATTATCATTTCTGCACCCAGTTCCATTCCACGAACAAGCATCATCTTTCCTGCAATATATTCTGTATTCAAACACACCAAAAAACGCTCGTTTTGTTTCAAATTTAGTGCTTCTGCCGTTGCCAAAACACTATTTTGCATCTGTTTTCTGGTAAGAGAAATTGGTTTTGGAATACCTGTTGAACCAGAAGTATGAACTACAAAATCATTTTTATTACTTTGCCATTCCATACAAAAATTAATGGCGAGTTGATTATAAGAACTGCAAAGAACTGTTTGAGAAAGTTCTGAAATTGATATTTTTTTACCTATTTTACCTCTATAAGTCTCAAGAGGAAAATATAAAGTGGATTCGGATTCGTGGAAAGTAGTAATTTTTGATACTTCTTTGTGCATTTTGGGAGTTGTAAAATAGTGTAGAAATTGTTTTCTTAGATTATTTCTTGAATTTAATAAGTTCTAAATAAACTCAATTACATAAACTAAAACAATAACACTTTGTTGAAACAAAAAAAGAGAAAGAGATTAGTTTTGATAACTTGCATTCAAATACTTTTATGTCAGAACAAATGTTGAAGTTTTTGAGAAATTAGATTTCTTGTAATCCGTTTATTTTCAATAAGTTATATATCTAAAAAATGAAAATTTTGCTTTTGCAATACTCTAATAAAACGCATAACTTTGCATAGTTGTATTTTTTGTTGTCAAAACAACCGTAGTACCAAAATTCAATCTATCTTTAGTACAAAATAATCTAAACAAAATTATTATGTTTCTTCCCTTCGAAAAAATGCCTTCGTATTCTCGTCTCTGGATTTATCAATCTGATAGAGAATTTACAGATAGCGAAACTTTAGCAATTACAAATATTTTGATGAATTTTGCTGAAAATTGGCAAGCACATGGAAATTCTTTGTCTTCTTCCTTCGAAATTCGTCATAATCGCTTTTTAGTTTTGGCAGTAAATGAAGAACTTACTCAAACGACAGGTTGTTCTATTGATAAATCCGTAGGACTGATGAAAGCTATTGAAGAGGAGTTTGGGATTTCTCTTTTTGACAGAACAAAAGTGGTTTATTACGATAAAGAAAGTACTATAAAAATTGCTTCTCTTTCAAGTATTAAAGAATTAGTAAGCAGACAAGAAATTACTTCTGACACGATTGTTTTTGATAATTTGGTTCAGACGAAAGAACAGTTAGATTCTGTTTGGAAAACAAAAGCATCAAATACTTGGCTTAAACGTTATTTTCAAAATGTGCTTTCTTGATATTTTGTAGGGAGAAGACACGTCTTTTCATTTTCATATTGTGCATTTATAACTCCATATGTTCAAGAAAAGGAAAGCCATTTCCCTGTCAGTAAACAACAACCTTAAAACACAAAAAACCCTTATTTCAATAAAGAAATAAGGGTTTTTGTATATCTAAAAAAGAATATTTCTATTTTATTAAAATAGATTATTTACTTTCTTCTTTTTTCTCATCTTTCATGTTGTCTTTCAACTGAGAAAGAGCAGAATTATCGCCTAATGAACTAGTAGTTTCCAAATCTTTAGATTTTTTCATGTCTTTAGATTTTGAAGCTGTTTCTTGAGTAGCCTCTCCTTTTGGAGCTTTTGCTTTTTTAGGTTTAGCTGGAGCAGCAGTAGCACTTTCCTCTTTTCCACTACGGTAAGTAGCTACATGAGAAAGAATAATGCGTTGCTCGTCTTTAGAAAACTCTACTACTTTAAAGTCAATGTTGTTTCCAACTTCGGCAGTTTTGCCTGTTTCTTCCAAAGTAAGATGTTTTGTAGAAGAGAAACCTTGAACACCATAAGGGAGTTCGATATTTGCACCTTTATCATTTTTGTTCACTAAAGTACCTTTGTGTACACTGTTTGGTGTAAAGATAGTTTCGAAAGTATCCCAAGGATTTTCTTCCATGTGCTTATGACTAAGAGCCAAACGACGTTGTTCTGTATCAAGTTCTAATACTTGAACTTCTAATTTTTCGTTTACTTTGATAAATTCAGACGGATGTTTAAATTTACGAGTCCAAGAAAGGTCAGAAATGTGAACAAGTCCGTTGATACCTTCTTCTAATTCTAAGAATAAACCGTAGTTAGTAAGGTTACGAACTGTACCTGTATGACGCTGTCCAGAAGCATATTTTGTCTTAACTTCTTCTTTTGTCCAAGGATCTTCAGTAAGTTGTTTGATACCTAATGACATTTTACGCTCTTCACGATCAATTGTCAAGATAACTGCATCTACTGTATCATTGATACTCAAAAATTCTTGTGGATTACGCAAGTGCTGCGACCAAGACATTTCTGAAACGTGAATCAAACCTTCAACACCTGGTTTGATTTCTAAGAAAGCACCATAATCAGCCACATTTACAATACGACCATTTACTTTTGTACCTACTTCTAAACCAGCTTCAAGCGAATCCCAAGGATGTTCTTGAAGTTGTTTCATACCCAATGAAATACGTTTTTTATCTTCATCAAAATCAAGAACAACAACATTAAGTTTTTGGTCTAATTCTAATATTTCGTTTGGATGACTAATACGTCCCCAAGAAATATCTGTAATGTGAAGTAATCCATCTACGCCACCCAAATCAACAAAAGCACCGAAATTAGTGATATTTTTAACCACACCTTCCAATACCTGACCTCTTTCAAGGTTGTCAAGGATTTGTAAACGTTGTTTTTCAAGGTCTTTCTCAATAAGAATTTTGTGAGAAACTACTACGTTGTCATTTGCATAATTAATTTTGACAACTTTCAATTCCATTTTTTTATCTACATAGACATCAAAATCACGAATTGGCTTAACGTCAATCTGTGAACCTGGTAAAAATGCCTCAATACCAAAAATATCTGCAATCAAACCACCTTTTGTACGGCGTTTGATGATTCCTTCAATAACTTCGTCTCCTTGATGCGACTGCTCAATTTTTTTCCACGCCTGAAGAGCCATTGCCTTACGACGAGAAAGTAAAATTTGTCCGTTTGCATCTTCTTGTTTTTCTACATAAACCGTTACTTGGTCACCTGCTTTAAGGTCTGGCAAATCTCTAAATTCTGAAAGAGATACAAGTCCGTCTGATTTGTGTCCGATATTTACGATAGCTTCACGATCTGTAACGCCTACAATTGTACCTGTAACGAGTTCGTTTTCTGAAAAAGTCGTAAGTGTTTCTTCGTAAAGGTCTGCTAATTCTTGTTGGCGAGCATCTTTGTAGCCAGCACCAAAGCCTGTTTTGTTAGACTCTAATTCTTCCCAATTGATTTCGCCTGCTGAAGTGTTTGTATTACTCATATAATAAAATAAAAACGACAATTACTTTCAGGCTTGCCAAGTTGTGCCTGCCTTTGTAGCATTTTTTTTAACTAAGTTCAATAAAGTCAGTTAAAAGAAATCATGCTTATAAGGTGTTTATTAACTGTGGTAAAATAATTTGATTAAAATTCATTTTTGAAAAGATATAAATTAAGGTAAGTTATTGATTTACAGAAATTTATCTATTCTTCCCAAAATGAATTACAAAGATAGAAACTTTTGATAGAAAAAGGAAATTTTGAGTAGTTTTTATCCTAAGGATCAATTATGAATTACGGATTATGGATTCAGTGTTTTCAAGGAAAATGATTAGTTTTACTTGTTCAGACTTTTAATAAAGTTCAATCCAAAACATAGGCTTTCAACTAAATTCATAAAAAGTCTAAAAAGAAATAAATGACAAATCTACAATTTTCATAAAAGTTTAGTATTTTAATAGTTGAAAAAAATAAATAAACACACAATTACATTTTATACTTCTTTACAATTATGACACAAGAAATTGCAGCCCATGAGCTAATACAGCTTATCATTTTGAAAAAAACCAAACTGGAAATGGCAAAAAAAATGTGTTTATACAGATGGTATGGACAAAACCTTTATACGAATTACTTTTTTTGATGAAAACAGAAGTCAGATTGGAAAGACTTGTTTTCAATTAGAAACAGGAATCGTTCAGATTAATAATCTTACCAATAAATACTCACCCACTACATTAGTAGATTTTTTATTAGAAATTTTAAATAAAACGAATAAATAGTTTTATATTTAAAAAATTAATTTTTAATCAAAACTTATGAAAAATACACTATCTAGTCCAAATAAACATCATTTTTTGAAGATTGATTTTTATATACAATGCTTTTTCTTTGTTTTAACTTCTATTTTTGGACTTTTATCCTCTTTTAGTGGATATTTTATGGCATTAGGACTTTTTAGTTTGCTTCCTATTATGCTTTATAATTCTATTGGTCTTACTTATCATATCTTTAAGGGAAGTTATTCCAAAAAAATTGAACTGTTCCGAAAAGTCCATGCTATAAGTGCTATCGTTTATTTGATAATTTTTGTAGTTGTAATTTTTGGATATGATAATTCTGCTAATACAAACGAAATTACCTTTATCATTTTTTGGATAATTCCTCCATTTTTTTTGATAACCTATTTTTTTATTACTTGGCAAGATTGGAAAGAAATGAAAAAATCGAATTACTAACCTTTAGCTACTTATTTTTCAGTTCTTTATCTAACTTCTCTAAAAAATCATTTGCATTTTCTAAGTGATTTTGTAGTGTTTCTTTTTTCATTCTGTCTAGCATACTAACCATCATTCGCATTCTGTGATTATTTGCAAAGGTTTCTTTGTGTTTAGAAATAAAATTCCAATAAAGTCCATTCCACGTATCAGCCCAGTCGCCTTTTTTGTAATCGCTCATCTTCAAAACATAATTCGAACCCGAAATGTAAGGCTTTGTCGTAATAAGTCCTCCATCAGCATACTGTGTCATTCCATACGTATTTCCAACCATTACCCAGTCATAAGCATCAATAAATAATTCCATGAACCAACGATAAACAGCATCAGGAGAAAACTCACACAAAAGCATAAAATTACCTAAAATCATAAGCCTTTCAATATGATGAGAATAACCATATTTCAAAACTTTTTTGATGGTTTCATCAATCGGAACTATTCCAGTTGTTCCATCATAAAAAGATTTAGGAATTTCTCTTTTAAACTCAAAATAATTGTTAGTACGCTCAAAAACGCTTTCTTTCTCATAAATTCCTCGCATAAATTCACGCCAACCAATAATCTGCCTCACAAAACCTTCTAAAGAATTTAGAGAAATTTCTTGTTTTGTTCCAATACTTTGAGAAGCAAAATTCATTGCCTTTTTTATAATTTGATTTGGTGTAAGCAAACCAATATTCAAAGCAGGCGTAAGGACAGAATGAAAAATAATACGCTCTTCTGTAGTAATTGCATCTTCATAATCCCCAAATAAATGAAAGCGTTCTTTCAAGAAAGTATCAAGTACATTTTCAGCCTCTTGGTAAGTGGTAGGATAATTGAATTCTTCCAAAAATCCGTAGTTATCTCCAAATTCCTTTTCAATAGTTGGCTTGTATTTTTTTACAAATTTGTTCTGTTCAAAAACAGGAAATTTTGGGATATTTAGTTTATTTTTTTCTGCCTTATTTTTGGGTAATGATTTTCTGTTCTCCTCATCAAAACTCCACTTTCCTCCTTTTGGCGAACCGTCTGGATTCATCAAAATATCTAAACGTTTTCTTTGTTTTTGATAAAAAGTTGCCATTAAATAACTACCTGACTTTGTTTTTTGAAGTGTTTTGTCTAATTCTTCTTTTGAAGTCAGAAAAAGAGGTGTTTCGTATTGAATCAATTTTATATCAAATTTCTTAGCAAAACGATTTAATCTTCTTTCTACTAAATAATCAGTTGTATCGGTATAATGAATTTCTGTGATTTCTTCTTCATTTAGTAAGTTAAATACTTTTTCTAAACTCTTATATTTTGAGTGATCAAGATAAGAAACTGTATATTTTTTTTTCTCTAAAAAATCTTGATAATAGTGCATAGAAGCACGGTGCAAGAGTAGTTTTTGTTTGTGAAATGGATATTGACCAAAATAGAGTTCATCTTCTACCAAAAAAACAGGTCAATTTTCACTTTCTGAAGATAAAGCAGGATTTTCTTTGAAAAGTTGATGAGGAAAAATTAGAGTAATTTTCATAATTGATAGATTGTTAAATTAACCGTATTTGAGTTTCACATGAAAGCATCAATGAGGTTTTGAAAATGAAAGCAAATCAACACGATAACTAAAGACTTTGTTTTTTCGTTGATACACTAAAATATGAACATATAAACATGTTTACATTCATTAATCTTTGTTTAGGCTACGTTCTCTAACAAGATTTTAATAAAAAGGGAATACTAATACAAAAAACAACTTATGAAATCTGAAGAATCTAAAGAAAAGACTTTACAAATTGATGTAGAAACCCTAGAACGAGCAGCTTTTATTCTCAAAACGGTTGCTCATCCTGTTCGTTTAGGTATTTTGAAACTCTTAGAAAAAACTGAACGCTTATCAGTCAATCAAATTTGTGAAGGTTTGGAAATAGAACAATCGCTTACTTCACATCATCTTTCGAATATGAAATTAAAAGGAATTCTGTCTTCTAAAAGAGAAGGAAAAAACGTTTATTATTCTCTTAGAGAACGAAATATCTTGAATCTTTTTAAGTGTTTGGAAGGCTGTGATTGTGTTATGTTTTAGAGATGAAAATTCAATAAATCAAAAAAGCGAGTTCAAAAATAATATTTGAACTCGCTTTTTTGAATTGCTTTATTTCTTAGATCAATTAGCTATTTCTTTTACCAAATCAATAGAAACCTCTAAAGAATCGGCAATTTGTTGATGGGTAAGACTAGTAGAAAGTAAATTTTTGATTGCTCTTTTCGCTTTTTCTAGCTCTCCTTTTTTCAATCCTTTTTCTAATCCTTGTTGATAACGAAGATCATCTTCAATGTTATAAATAAGTGCCATAGTTTTTGATTGATTTACTACTTGGGTTTGTAATTTTCTTAGAATAGAAAGTATTTCTAACTGTTTAACGTATTTTAGTCGTTCTAAGTTGGGTTTTGTTGTAACAATTACTTTTTCTAAAATAGTTTGAATGACTTTAGTAGAAGATTGATTTTCAAAATTTGCCAAAATAGCTAAAATTACTTCTTGTGGTTTATCAGAATTAACAAATTCAGTATAATTTATTTCTTGAATATTTTAGAAGTTACGCACCCTAAACTTACGTAATTTTGTTTTAGCTTTATATATATATATCATTTACCTATAAATTTTCCGTTTGATGCGAGTGTTGAAAAGAAAATCAACTGCATTGTGCGACTTATCACTTTACAGTACTTATTTATTAGTTACTCCTAAAAATAAAGGGTGTACTCAACTAGCTTTTGGTATGGAAACAATGAGTCATGATAGTGTTCGTAATTTCTTACTTCGTGAAGATTATACTCCCCAAGATTTATTTAAACGAGTTTGTTTATTACTTGTCTTAGCAGGAGGTACTTTAAGCGTCGATGATAGTATTTGGGATAAGCCTTATAGTGATGCTAGATTAAATCCACTTATTGGACATCATTATTCAGGCAAACATCATAAAGTAGTAAAAGGAATTTGTTTGGTTACTTTATTTTATACAGATATAAATGGGGTTCGTCTTCCTGTTAATTATAGAGTATTTGAGCCAAATTCAGCTTTTACAAAAAATGAACTTTTTATTCAAATGCTCAAAGAGGTGTTAGAATGGGGCTTATGTCCTGCTCTTGTTAGTGGCGATAGTTGGTATTCTTCGAAAGAAAATTTAAGTTTTATCCGTACTTTCAAACTAAATGCTCTATTTGGAGTCGAAAAAACTCGCAAAGTTTCTACTCAAAGAGGTAGTTATCAACAAGTAGCAGAGGTTGAGTTAGATAAGGAAGGAATAGTAACTCATTTAAAACATTTTGACTTTGTAACTTTGTTTAGAGAAGAACAGGCAGGTCAAACACGTCATTATATTTACTATAAATACTATGAGAGAAAGAAAAATGAAACTCCAAAAAAAGCTACAAAAGAAGAATTTCAAAAAGCACATCAATCACATTGGCATATTGAAGAATTTCATAGAGCTAAAAAACAACTCTGTAATGCTGAAAAGTTTTTAGTACGAACAAGAAAAGCAGTAGAAAATCATATTTTCTCTGTCTATTGGGCATTTGTTACATTAGAGGAAAATGTCAAAAATAAAATATATGAAAATTGGTATCAACTTAATAATAAAATAACCTATCAAATTATTAAACTAAATCTTACGTAATATTACACTGCGTAACTTCTATATTTATCAAACTAAAATTAAAACTGACATTTGCATGATTTAATTCTGTATTCATTTTAGCTTTTCCTTCTCCAATATAAAAAACAACCTGTTTGAGTGCAAACTCAAATTTACGAAAAAGCAATCCATAATATTCCAACATTCGATGCAGCATTTTAGGCTCATCAACTACTTGAAATTCAATGTGTAAAATATAATCTTTCGTTGAATCTTTATGAACTACCTTTTTCAAAAAATCGGGTTTTCGTTCTACTGTTTTTGTAAATCTAAAGAGATTTCCTCCAGCTTTTCAGGACGAATACCCAACAATTTCTCAGCCAATGGAAGAGCAATTTGTTCTATATTTTCCTTAAATATTTTATCGTACTCTTGTGCCATTTGATAAATTTAGAATTGAAAATCAAGCCATTGCCCTGCTATTTTGTGAGCTACAATAAGGATTTGATAAATCAAACTGCTACATAATTTGAATGTAGTGATTTGATTTATCAAATTAAAAACTATTTACTTACTTCCCTTCTAACATTTTTTCAATACTAGAAGAAGCCACAAAATGATAATTTGGTTTTGCGTCCTCATAAATTTCTTTTGCTAAAGGAAGTGTTTTTTCGTTTGCAATAAGCTCTGAATAAATTGGACTTAAAAACTTACGTCTTCCCACATTTACTAAAAATTTACGCATCTGTGGATATGATTTTTCGTATTGATTATGAGCTACTTTTATAAGCCATTCTCCCAAAACTTCATTATTTCCTGTTTCTGAAAACTTAAAAATTTTGTCTAGTTCACCCATTTGTTGTGAGCTAAGGTCGTTTGGCAAAGCACGAAGAAAAAACAACCATTGCTGAAAAGTCCAATCTTTTACTTCTAATTGTGAAGCTGGTTTTCCATCTTTCCATTCTGTTGCTGCTGCGATTGCTTTATTGTAACGTTCTGATTCAATTTTTGGAATATTAGCAGGAATTCCTGTTTCATAAATCCATTCTTTTGGATTTA